>NZ_SRMB01000010.1 GCF_004745645.1 Hymenobacter metallicola
CGATTTTAGCTTGCCCGAACACATTGCTGCCGGCGAAATGCACCCCTTGCGCAACCCCGCCAGCTGGGAAGAACGGCTGGCCGAATTTCCTTAGCGTTGTTTTCCGTTCCTACTCTAGTGGAACCCCTATACGAAGGGGGAAGTTCGCTACCTCACAGTAATGCGTAAGTGGTTGCGTCACGAACAAGAGTTAGTAGTGAGTCTAAAGCCTTTATTGTCACCCGTCGAAACTCCTGCTTTATCAGATTTTACGCAAGAAAACATGGTCATTGCTCAGAAAATCAACAAACTACTAGTAGTGCTAGAGCGGGCCGAGCAGCTGGAGAATACTACTGCGACAAGCTCGGAGTTTAAAGCTTGGTGGGAGTTGACGACTCGCACCTTAGAGCAGCTTTATGGTGCTGACTCACGACCGGTACAGCACTTCGCAGGGTTACACTTTCTGCCAGTAACTGCCGGGCGAATGGTGAAAGGCTCTTCGGCTTATCAGGAGGAGAAGCCCAAGGTGTTCAAGAAGTCTCTCAGTACAGCAGTGATGGTATTTACTGATTATTTGCGCGAATTGCAAGATGAGCTAGGTAGTACTCCAAGTTCAATAATACACAGGTCCACTACTAGACCCTTACACACTATGCTCAAGCGCCTCTTTGTGAGTCACGCAACTAAAGACCGTGCCTTGGTAGAAGAATTTGTTGAATTACTTGAAATGATGGGTCTGACCAAGGACCACATTTTCTGCTCTTCTATGCCTGGCTATGGCATCCCGCTGGGAGAGAATTTTTTGGAACGTTTAAAACAGGAATTAAGTGGGGAAGTAATGGTGCTCTTCCTTCTGACGCCTAATTTCTTTGACAGCAAAATATGCTTATGTGAAATGGGTGCTACCTGGGTACTGTCGCAAAGCCACGTGCCGGTGGTGGTACCACCATTAGAATACAAAGATATCCAGGGTGTCATTCCGCTTACTCAGGGCTTTAAAGTGAATGACAAGCTCAAGTTGAATGAGCTCGCTATTCAAGTTGCTGAGCGGTTTGGCATAGCTAGCGGTCCCCGCCATGATGACCAATGGGAGCGGAAGCGGGATAAAGTATTGGCCCGGATACATGCTTTAATTCAGGCTTAGGATAGTAATCGAACTCACTCACATCGTAACTGAGGAATAATTATGGGCCCATTAGATCAAATTCAAACACTCAGGTTTCAATTTCACAGCAATTGCCTACAAATCTGATAAGATGAAAAATTTGCTTAAAAATATTATGGCTATGGCCAAAGCCATTCTTTTTATTGACGTGGTATGAGTGGCAAAACGGAATGTCTCTTTTGCATCCATAAGCAAAGGCGCACATCTAAAGGTGCTTCTTCGGTGCATGTAACTTATGCTTATAACAGACCATAAATGACCCTCTATAAATTATACAATACTAACAATCCAAGCCCGAACAGGTCGAAGTGGGACGTGTATCATTACATAAATGCGTCTTTATAAAACAGTCAAGTAGACGTAAAAAAAGCCCTCACGCTACGTAGGGCTTTTAGAAGTAAAAGAAGATAGCAGTAGGTTATCGAACGAAGAAGCCTTTGGCCTCCCAAGTTGCGACATTCTGTGAGCGCACGAAGCGGGTCTCAACATGGCCCCAAGCATCGATTTGATACATCACCGTCTTGCCGACTTCACGCGCCTGCAACGCTTCTCGTTGTTCGGCAGAGGATAAAGGCTGGGCAAGCGGTTCAGCGGGTTTACGCACTCGGGGGCGTTTGGCAAAATTAGGCATACTAGGACAACAGCACGTGTGGGGAAAGGTTTTTGCGCCGTCGAGGTACGCATGTTGCCCATTGGCAGTCGCCTATGAATAAAGCACTCGTCACCGTGGAGAAAATAACAGCTATGGCTCTCAATCCTGATTGTTCCTACCTGCTCATGTTCACCTCCTACTAGACATCATGTTTCTTCAAGACTCCTTAGTATAAGGAGTGCATGAATAGAAACTGGCGAAAATCCCGTCTATAACATACAACAAACGGACCCTTGAGAAACAGCAAAATTTCCTCTGCTAAAATCAATTAGGGCTTGACAGTAATATTGGCCTATGTCAGTATCATAATAAGCATCTTAACAAGTATCCACAGGATTTGACAAGCTTGAAAATATTAGCGTCGATAATTAATACTTATCAACGCTAATTCGTTACTTTTGAAGACACCCGCGTTTTGCGCCTATGGCTGGCTACCCAGGTGGCCACTCCTTATATATATGTCCCAGCTGCCCGCACCAGTGCCCCAACCGTTCGGGGCCGGTCTGTCCACCACCGTTTCCTCAGCCGCGGCCGCGTACCTGGACGCTGGCCTGCAGGGTGCGGACAACACGCGCCGAGCGTATCTGTCGGACCTGGGCGTGTTCGACCGGTTCTGCGCCGAGCGCAACCGCTGTCCGCTGCCGGCCGACGTGGCAACCCTCATCGAGTACGTGACCTACCTAGCCGACACGCCACCCGAACCCCGCGCCACGGCTCGGCCCACCACGGCACCCCGGCCCCCGCGCAAGTTTGCGACCCTGAAGCGTCACCTGGCCGCCATTCAGAAAAACCACCAGCTACACGGTTACGATTCGGCCATCGCAGCACCCGAACTGGCTGCGGTGCTCGATGGCATCGCCCGCCTCAAGGGAAAACGCCAAAAGCAGGCGCCGGCCTTCACGGTCGACCACCTCAAGCAAGTGATTCGCGGCTTGGACCGGGCCACGCCCGCGGGCTTGCGCGACCGAGCGCTGTTGCTGCTTGGTTTTGCCGGAGCCTTTCGCCGCTCCGAGCTTGAAGCTCTGGACGTCGACCATGTACACCTGACTTCTAAATCCCTGCTGATCGATATGGGCAGCAGCAAAACCAACCAGTACGGGGAGCTGGAAAACAAGGCCGTGTTCTACGCCCCGGTGGAGTTGTTTTGCCCGGTGCGGGCAGTACTGGAATGGAAAGAGCTGCTGGGCCGGACCACGGGTCCTTTGTTTGTACGCCTGAGCCGGGGTGCAGCCGGCGAGCCTTCGCGCCTGAGCAAGCACCGGTTAACAGCGAAAGGCATAAATGAGCTGGTGCAAAAGCATTTTGGGGCCCACTTTACGGCCCACTCCTTACGGGCTTCCTTTGTGACGGTGGCCGTCCAGAAAGGGCAATCCAATAAAGCCATTAAAAACCAGACCAAGCAAAAGACCGATGCGATGATTGAGCGGTACGCTCGCCTCAATGATGTGGAGGAGTTTAATGCTGCACAGCATTTAGGTCTCTAGTTATCCTCCCTTCATTCAAGCGGATTATATAGAATAAAGGGTTGACCCAAAAGCTCAGGGCAGGCTCCAGTACACCATACTGGAGTCTGCCCTGAGCTTTTTACAAAGAAAAAGATATTGTTAGAAACGTTTTTGGAATAATTTAAAACGATATTCAGATTTTTAGAAACGTTTATTATATATTTGCGTACGTAAAAACACACATGTTCACAGAAATCATAAAAATCATCGAAGGCGGCCTCAGCAAGGACCCGCAAAAGGTGCTTAGTTACGCCAAGCTGCTTGCCGAAAACCTCAGCAAAGCCGGCGATACAAAAGCCGCCGACCGTATCCTGCGCGCCCTGCACAGTAAGCAGGCCCAGCCCGTATACCTTGACCAGCTCCTGACGGCTCCGGTCGACCAAGAGACCCGCATGAACATCGCCGACCTGGTGATGCCCCAGCAGGGCCTGGACTTCCCCGTCATTCTTTCCGATAATCTGCGTCACAAGCTGGACGGCTTCGTAGGCCGGCTGCAGCACCGGTCCGAACTCCAGGCCGCGGGCGTAGCCCCCCAGGCCTCGCTGTTGCTTTACGGCCCTCCCGGCTGCGGCAAAACCACCATTGCCCATTACATCGCCCAGCAAATGCAGTTGCCGCTGGTCGTGGCCCGCCTCGACTCACTGGTTTCGTCGCTCTTAGGCAACACGGCCAAAAACATCCGCAAAATCTTCGAATTCGCCAGCCGGCAGCCCTGCATTCTGTTTCTGGACGAGTTTGACGCCATCGCCAAGGCCCGGGATGACCAGCACGAGCTCGGCGAACTGAAGCGCGTGGTCAACAGCCTGCTGCAGAACATTGACGAGTTCGTAGAATCCAACATCCTGATTGCGGCCACCAACCACCAGGAGCTGCTCGACAAAGCCATCTGGCGGCGGTTTAACAGCATCATCGACGTGTCGCTGCCCCAGCCGTCCGACATCCAACGCCTGTTGCAGCTCTTCCTCAAGTCAGTGGAGTTGGGGTTCGATCTGGACAGCAAGAAGGGCGAAGCGCTGGCGGAACTGATGCAGGGCAACAGCCCGGCGGACATCAAGTCCATTTGCCAGAACGCCATTGCCCAGAATGTGCTGGCCAAAAAGCCAAAGTTGGACTACGAGGATTTGCTGCTGCAATTCTACTACTACAAGCACCACGAAGCCGCTTCCCAAGAAGCCTTACTCGGTTTTTTGAACACCCACGGGGTGTCACAGGCCGCCATTGCGGAGCTACTCGACATTTCCCTGCGCCAAGTGCGCAACTACTTTAATCCGAAAGGCTAGCCATGGAACCCAAGAATCTTCCCATCAAGCTGTTCAGCAAGCGCGGCACCCAGGACGAGCGCAAGACCGAAGGCGGGGGCGGCAGTACCTTGCCCGGTTGGCTGCTGCCCGAAGACTTGCTCGAAGTTCGCGCCTCCGAGTTCCGGCAGGCACTAGGCACCACGGCCCAGACCATCGCCACGCGACGGCCTGAGCGTAGCTTCATTCCGGCCGTGGTGCAGGTAACGGTGCGGGAAGATGCTATGGCCAAGTCGCACCGGGGCGAGGTGGGTAAGATCTTCAACCGCAAGGAAGAGTACAACTTTATTGGGTTATCCGAGGACCTGGACTTTTTGGTGAAGGTGGAATCCCCAGAGCATGTGGCCTTCATCGACCACAACCTGGAGCGGCCGCTGGCGTTCTCCATCGGCTTATCCGCCATTGACGAGATTCGACCGTTTCAGCCACGTATTGATTTGCCCCAGGATGCTTCTACGCCGCTGAAGGTGAAGCTGGTGAATTACCAGGACCGGCAGATGAATGCCCAGGTGGAAGGCGCCTTTGAGCAGACCCTGCGGGAAGGCCAAATCGACTACCGCAAAACCCGGTACACCTCAGGCTTGACCGTTTTCAAGCTGGAGCACGTCCGGCCCGATGCCCTCGTGACGGTTCAAGAGTTCGAAGCGCTGTACTCCATCGACCCCATGCCGGCCTACCGCATCACGCTCGATGAGCTGAGCAGCGGCCTGGAACTGCCCGTGAAAACCCCGGTAGCGGGTCAGGACTACCTGACCGTAGGCGTGCTGGATTCGGGCATCGCCCCCATCCCGCACTTGGCGCCGTGGCTGGATGCGCGCCGGTATTCGGCCTACAACGAGCCCGAAGTGGACCGCTCCCACGGCACCTTTGTGGCCGGCGTGCTGCTGTACGGCGACGAACTGGAGCAGCGCAACTGGGTGGGCGTTGGGGAATTCAAATTGCTGGATGCCACCGTGTTTCCGCGTCCGGGGCTGGAAATTGACGAAGACGAGTTGCTGGAAAACATCCAGAATGCGGTACTGGCCCACCCCGACGTGCAGCTCTGGAACCTGTCGGGCGGTGGCACGATGGAATGCAGCGCCCGGGACTTCTCGGACTTTGGCAAGTCGCTCGACGAGCTGCAGCAGCGCACGGGTGCTTTGATCTGTAAATCGGCCGGCAACTGCACCAATTTCGTTTCGGCTGCCCCCAAGCGGCGCATCCCCGTATCGGCCGACTCTGTGCGCTCCTTGGTAGTGGGCAGTGTGGCCCACTGCCAAGGGCCAGATGACCTGGTTCCCGAGGGCCACGCCTCACCCTTTTCGCGCAGTGGGTTTGGCCCCAACAAGCTCATCAAGCCCGAACTGGTGCATTATGGCGGCAATGGCGGCGTAACGGCCGCTGGCCGCATGAAGCTGACCGGCGTCAACTCCTTTTCTATTACCGGGGGCGTAGTGCAACAAGCGGGTACGAGTTTTTCCACCCCGCGCGTGTCGGCCCTGATGGCCGGCCTTTCCCACCGCGTGGCCGGTGACTTCAACCCCTTGCTGTTGAAAGCCTTGGCCATTCACTCGGCCAAGTATCACCCGGGCCTAAGCCTGAGTCCCAGCGACCGGCTGCGCGAGCTGGGCTTCGGCCTGCCGGGTTCCGTGGACGACATCATCTTCAATTCGCCCCACGAAAGCACGCTGATTCTGCAGGACAACATCCTGCGCGGGGGCTACATCGAGATACTGGACTTTCCGTTTCCGGACGTCTTAATCAACGACGAGGGCCAGTTCTACGGCGAGGTTACCGTCACGCTGGTGACGGACCCGCGCCTGGACGGCAACCAGGGCGCCGAATATTGCCAGTCCAACATCGACGTGTCCTTCGGCACCTACGACCGAATTCGCCTGCGCGACACCACCAAGCGCACCGTGTCGAACCCCATCGGCAAGCTCAACCCCTACAACCTGCTGCTCTCCAGCAACTACGCCGCCCGGTTCCAGCGCTACATCGACCACCCGTTCACGCCCGAGCGGCAGCTGCGCGACGATTTAGGCAAGTACCACCCGATCAAGAAGTACGCCATCAACCTGCAGGAAATGACCGAAGCGCACCGCGTGCGCGGGCTGACGGCGCCCAAGAAATGGTACATCGAGCTCAAGGGCCTGTTTTCACACGCGGCGGAAGCCGCGGCCGCGGCCGACGGCGAAGTGCTCTCGCAGGAGTTTTGCCTGATTGTGACCATTCGCGACCCCTTGCAGCGCCACGACGTGTACAGCTCCGTGACCCGCAGCCTGACGCTCAACAATTTTCAACACAACAACATCCAGCTGCGCAACGAGGTCAACCTGAACCTACGCAACACCAGTGGCGGCCCGGCCTCCGAGCCGGCCGTGTAGTAGCTCGGCCAGTAAGTACAAGATTTTCAACCCGACCTGCTCACGGGTGAATTGAGCAACTCTTTACTCCTTTTTTATGGCCTCCTCTGACAAAAAACCCGACAAACCTGCAGACCGCAAGCTCACCTTGCAAGTGCTCATTGAAGACAACCAAGTTTTCACCGATGAATTTCTGCCCAACCAGAAGCTTCATGTCATCACCAACAAGACGGAAGCTCACTTTCACATCGACGGCACCGAGCGCATTCTGCGGCGTGCGGACGGCACCGAACTGCCCGATTTGCAGCGAACCATAACGGAAAGCGGCATTTTCGAGGGAGAAGTACTGAAGTACTTGAAAAAAGCCCCGCGCCCGCCTCGCGAGGAAGGTTTTGCTAGCCCCTGCCGGTAATGAGTTACCGGTGGCACGAGGAGTACCCAGAACGGTACCAAGTGGAAATGACCCTCCTGCGCCAGGGGGTGGCTGGCCGCTTTCAACTGCTGGAGGTGTATCCGGCAGTTCAAGCGAAGCTTGACCTAGCCAATGGCCAGCGCTTAGCCATTGACGGCGCCGTGTTTGCAGCGGGACAATTGCACTACGGCGAAGGCCAGGTACACCAAGTGCTGCTAGAATATCCCGCGACCTACCCGGATGAACCCGTTGCCATCTACCCCGTCGCTGACATTCAGCTCCAGGGCAACATGTTGGTGTGCCGCAGCATCAACTTTGGTAAAGGGCAGCAATACGGTGATGGCAAAATGTGCCTTTTTGCCAAGCACACCTGGGATGCAGACCTACACGACGGAGCATATGCTTTGACTAGAGCGGCGCGCTGGTTGACCTTTGCTACGTCGGCCACAGGTTTCCCTGCGTCGGAGATCGTGGAGGAGAACGTTCCTGTCCTTCCTCCGGCTGGCACTGTCGTCTTCCCGTTTGCGGTAGACGTGCCGGCTGGCTCGCCTGGGGGGCATGGGCGGCTGCTGCCGGTGGGGCCCAACCTCTACACACTGCTGGAGTTTAGTGAAGCTTCGCCTACTCCGACATCCCTGCACACGCGGCAGGTACAAGGACGCCGGTGGCAAGCCAGCCCTTCTTTCCTGAACCCAGCCGGTCAGCCCGGCGTGGAAGTGCACTGGCAACGCTTGGACGGCATATCTTTCCCGCAAGCCGTGGCTACGCGCATCGGGCTGGTGCAACAACGTCTTGCAGCGGATGGGGGTATATTACAAGCATCGCTGGCTGCCGGCGCAGAACTATTTTTTGGCTTCTATTTGGGCCAAGAAGAACAATGGTTCATGCTTCGGGTACGTCCCAACGGGAACGGGGGTGGTGCCATTGAATTCTTCATAACCCGGCACTTGGAAAGCGAACTGTACCTACGCGTGCAGGATATTTTTGAGCCCGCGATTTTGGCCACTAAAACGGTCACCATTGTAGGTTTAGGAGCTCTTGGGTCGGAGGTAGCATGCGAACTGGCACGTAATGGAGTGGGGCGGTTTCACCTGTTTGACCCGGAACTCATGGATTTAGGCAACTCGGTTCGCAGCGCGGCGGATTTGTCTACCATAGGCCAGCACAAGGTGCACGCCGTGCGGAATCTAATGCTGAATCGCAACCCGAACGTACAGTGTGAGGTGTACCCGCAGCTCGTGGGCGATGTCATCTCTGCCTTCGAGCGTGCGGCGGCGGCCTCCGATATCGTCATCGTCCTGACGGCTGAGAACAGCGTTGATTTTCCAACGAACCGCCTAAACCTGAAACGCCTGCGCAAACCGTTTCTTTACGCCCGGGCTTCCAAGGGGGCGCTTACAGGCGTGGTGCAGCTCGTCGAGCCCGGCATTTCCGCGTGCTTGCGTTGTTTGGTACGCCACCCCGAATCAGATCTGCCTGTTTCACGACTGGACACGGCCCACATGGCTGCCCTAAAGACCGTTCAACTTGGTTGCGCAGCCCCCAGCTTTCCCGGGGCTGGAGTCGACACGCGGGAAATTGCGCTGCAAACCAGCCGGGTAGCCTTGCAACGGCTGCTCACCGAACTACCCCAGCCATTCTATCCTGCCCTACCGGGATATCAGTTCCGGTGGCACGGTCCTGCTGGCTCTGCGGAACACGCCCCCTTCGCCTGGGAAATCTTACATTTAGGCCCTCATCCTGACTGTTCGGTCTGTCGCACAGCTGTCACCTCGCCCACATGATTTACCGTGTTGTAATCTCCCAAGAATGCCTGGATGTACTCTACACAGACATCAGCCGCTATCAACCACGAGAGACCGGTGGTGCCCTGATGGGGGAAATACAAGGCGGGATATTAACCATCCGCAAGTGCATTTTAGGTGGGCCCAAGGCCGTACGCGAAGTAGCCTACTTTGAGGCCGACCACCCGTACGTGGAAATGGAAATTGACTTGGAATATGCAAACTCCAAGGGCCGGCACTGCTACGCCGGAGAATGGCACTCCCATCCGCAGCGCTACCCAGCACCCAGTCCTAAAGATTATCAGTCCTTTTTCACCATTGCCCATGGCCGGGATGATACCGACCCGGTGTTTTTAATTTTCGGGTACGTGGGACTGGCGCGGCCGACGATGCTGGAGCAGGGCATTGCCATCTACCTGGATAAACAGGAGCAAAAATTTTACAAACTGCCCATCGTAGTAAAGTAGGTTCCGGCCATAGTAGAACGGATTTACCTGGTCTTACTGAGTACAGCAGCGATAGCAGCATTCCAACCAGGATGACTGCGCTTGGTGGTGCCCCACTGAATTCATTTCCACTACGAAAGCTTATGGCCGCCCTATTTCTATCCGGATTCATTGGCATTAACTGCCATTCCGACCCAAACATTTCCGATCTGAACTGCGCCCGCCGGGATGCCACGGCCCTTTGGGCACTCTGGTAGGACAACCTCCCGGATGCCAGCCCAGTGCTGCTCGTGGATGAAGAGGCTACGTGGTCCCGTATCGATGAACTGCTGGCCCAGACCCTGGACGCGGCTACGGAGCAGGACGTGATGTTGCTGACTTTTTCGGGCCACGGCACGCACAACCACCGCTTGGTAGCCCACGAGACCAACCTCGAAAACCTGGCGGATACAACCATTGCCATGGCGAACCTGGCCGAACGGTTTCGCCAAAGCAAGGCGCGTCATATTTTGCTGGTCCTGGACTGCTGTTTCAGCGGGGGGCACCGGCGAAAGTGATTGAGGATGGGCTGCAGCCGCGCGGCATCGGATTTTCCTTGGAGTAGGCTTTTTTCGGACGTGGACGCATGCTCTTGGCTTCGGCCAACGTCGATGAAGAGGCGTGGGAGGCAGCAGGCCATGGTTTATTGACTTCGGCCTTGACCGGCGCTCTGCGAGCTGCGACTGGTCCGGTGGAAGTGGGAGGGTTAATGGCCGAGGTTGCCGGACGGGTACGAGCCAAAGCGCAGCGCCTGGGCTTGACTCAAACCCCGAAGTAGGTGGGTGATATTGATGGGGGCTTTACCATTCCGTTGCTACAGGCCTTTCCCGAGCAGACCGGGTTGAAGGTCTCGGCGAACATCCAGGAACTAGCAGGCTTATCAAATAAGAAAAGACTTTTTACTAGTTCGATGCGCTGAGTAACTTCTTTCTGTCCGCTTAACCTATAAGGAACTTCTTACGGCTCAAGCAGAGCTATATGCCACACATGACGTGGAACAGGTTAGCTATTTAGATCCACTGTTCAACTCGGCTATTGCCGTTTCCGTTCGCGGAAAATAAGGCTGGGGTTAGGCCGCCATCTGCTGGCGCGGTTCCTTTATTTCCCCGCAGCCGCCGGCCTTCCAGGACAGCGGCAGTAGTAGCAATTTGGTGCTCTCCTGAAACCTAATTATACTACTTAACTTCGTTACTGCACATCTTTTTATAGACCAACCCATGCACATTATAGAAAATCACTACTTTGGATTAGAGCTTAAAAATCCCTCGAAGGCTAATGTCTTGAGAAAGACAGCAAGCATCGCAGCGGATGCCTATGAAGAAGCGTTAGGAGATTGTAGCTTAGCTGAAAAAGAGTTAATTAGGAACGACATACAAGTTTTTTTGTCAGATTCATCGATTGGCAATCACCTGTTTACCCAAACAGCTCAAGAGGTGATTAATAATATTAAGGTTACTGAATCTTTTGACTTAGATATATTACGGGTTCTACCCACGAACGAAAGGCTTCCTTTTAAATTCTTATATGGAAAAGATAGATTTATTGGTTGCCTATGGAGCAATAACGAATTGTATATAATAGACTTACGCAGAGACGTTACGACAGGAGTAGTTGAACGCAATGTGCTTCTGGCTTCCTTAAAATCCAGTCCTAAAGTGTTTAGCGCCACTTTAGCCGATGCCATCAAGTGCCTTATCTTCCTGAAGTTAACCGAGCCTGAGATCATCCATCTCGCTGCTGGTAAGAAATATGGCACACGCAAAAAGGGCCATTACAATGCTACGTCGCTTCCCATAATCATTGTTGATAGCACCTGGAATCAATACATCGTCCGCACGGAAGGCTTCGGGGTCTCTGGTCACTTCCGCTTGCAACGACATGGCAAAGGCAACGCGGACTTGAAATTAACCTGGATTAAGCCTTACCAGAAAACCGGGTATGTCCGCTTATCAAAAGCGGAAACTCTTAACGCTTAACTAGAATTTTGGGGCGGTGGGGAAAGGAAAGTAGTAGGCTGGCTGCTCCGGAATCATCCTCAAACATACTATCCCTTTTCCTAAACCATAAGAACAAAAGAGACAACAGTTTCTAGTGCTGGAGAGGCCGTGTAAATAAGTCGTTCGAAAAGTTCTCATAACTCATCTCCCACATAGGCTTTTAACTGAACAAGTTTTTGAACCTAATCTGGACGGTGGAGCGGGTTTATCGGCTCTGTAGGCTCATAAAGGTAGCTGTTCAGGGAAAGGAGGGTTATTTGTTTCTCTTTTGTCATGTTTGCATCATGACGAAAGAGAAACAAATGCGCCGCTGGGTTGCCGCGATGGACCAGTATCCCGCCTTGCAGCAACACTTGGCCGAAGCCCCCTTGTTTCCTTCCTTTTTCAACACACTACGCATGATAAAGCCCAGCTGCTGCGCAACATGTGCCTCCGGCATAGCCACAGCCTGGACCAGGGGCGCGTCATACGAGGCACGGCCGCCCTGCTCGAGGCTGTCGTGCAAGCCCGTTGCGAGCACGTGGATGGGTTGTCCCTCATACGGCCACATTCAGACGGGACTGGGTTCAATGCCCCGCCAGTCGCGAACTTGTTTTACACAACGGAAAGTGAAACGCTCCTCGGGGTGCTCTACTACCAGAGGACTGCCGCAGGAGGATTTAAAATAGTGTACGAAACACAACCTTAGGAGTACCGAAGGGACGGATTCACCCATACCGTTGCGCGTCCTAGTTCAGCGAAACGGTCGTAAAGCTAAACGAGGAATTTAATACATCTACAATCTCAAGGGCCAGGTGATGCCCCTCTTGCTATGATTCGCTTATTGCTAAGCTCCTGTTGAAAGCGACTGGCAGGTAATAAAAAAAGCCCCAGCGGCTGCAGGGGCTTTTCTTATGGTCGTAATCTTATAGACGCCTTAACTTTTGCTTCCCGTTCGGTTTCGGCGAATCAGCTGCCTTGGCTGCTCGACGGGGATCAAACGTATCGTCGCAGAAATCGCTGTTGTCTACAAACGAATAGACCGTCGTGGTATTATCGCTATACCGGTAGGTGTAGCTGTGTTTGAATAGCGGTCTTCCTTGACTGTCCTGTCCAGCTGGCGTGATGCGACAGCTATGCGGCATCAGTAAGGGTTCCTCGCACACCCCATTGATAACTTTCGGCTGAAAGTACCCCAAGCAGCTGGGACAATCCTGCGTAAGCTCCCCTCTCTCCCAGTCCAGTTGGCTATACGTGCCGCTTTTCGGGTTTACATCCTTGCGTCGATACAACCGGTAACCGGTGCTGTAATTTCCTTCCGTAGACTCCTCACACTTGAATTCTCCGGTCCGAACCCAGTTGGGTTCCCGCATACGCGCATAGTTATAGCTGGTGATCTGTACCAGCTTGGGCGTAGGAGACGCATCAGTGGGCCGGTCCAGCACTTCTTTGTATACATGGGTGACTTTGCCCGCCGCATCATAGAAATACCGGGTGTAAAGGTTGTCGTTATTCAGCACGTAGGTTACCGCTCCCGTATGGGGATCATATGCATAGGCGGTGAGGGGCCCTTGCAGGGGATGAAACCGGAAGTCATCCACGTACACAACACCCAGGCCGGTATTGCGGCACCCCGCCGAAAGCGTACCGGAGGCCCCGGCCGGAACGGTCACGTACAGATTAAGTAAATACCAGTTACCCGACTTCTTGGTGGTGGGAGCACTAATGGACGTTTCCCCCACCAGAGTTCCATTTAGTTTGGCAAACAAGCGAGCTGCTTTCGAACCCGCATCACTGCGATGCACCCAGGCACTGAGCCGGTACTGACGTCCCGTGCGAACACCGGCTCCCCCGACCGGTGCATGGTAGAGGAAACCTTCTTCGCCGGCTGCCAGCTTACTGGAGTACTGTCCGGTATGATGTAATGTATCGCGCTGTCCGCCCGCACGAACCTCGCCCTCAAAATGCACCACATTCGGCTGGGAGGCATCCGGTCGCACCTCGTCCTCTGCCCCAGAATATGCCATTTCCACGTACCGGGCATTGGCTGCCGACGCCAGCGTCCGCGCGGTAGCCTGCACAGCTTTGGTAGATGCATACTGCCCATTCAGGTCGACGGCCTCTAACGGCTTAGAAAAATGGTCGTACCGCAGCACTTCGCCTGCCTTTAACCACCCGGCCGCTTGACCGGTGGGAGTAGGCTGACTCCAGTTAAAAGAGATAAAACCTGCATACGTGCCGTCCGCGTGCAGCTGCGCACCGTTCCACACGTAACTGGCCTGCTGGCGCCATACCGGCTTGGCCGCTCCCTCGTCCCTATACTCCCCATTGCTATAGCCCCGATAGGTGGCCCAGCTTGCATTCCAGGTTTGTACGCTGGCGGCTACCACGCGGCGCTCCCCGGAGGGCAACTGCTTGTACACATAGGTCTCCCCGGTTTGGGTCAACATATTTCGATTTGCCGGATTCTCTGCTTTCAGGCCCATGCTGCTATGCCCGGGAAGGGTATAGGCGGGCACCGTGGTGGTCACGTACGTATCCCCCAATGAGTTTTTAGAAACCGTTTCGACCAGCTGTCCGGTGAGGAAATCATACAGCGTCTTCCACGAAGTCGTCTGCATCCCATTGGCCGTTGTCGTGGTCGAGGAGCCCGTAAGGGGGAGGTATTCCTTTGTGGTGCGGTTGAGATGATACGCTACTCGATCCAAGAGCTCGCTGGTGAGCAAGCCCTCGGTGAAACGGCCTTGCCCGGCTAATCCATCTGGATTGGGGAGCGTACGGCTGTAGCCAAACTGGGAAACCATCTCTCGTTCGCCCCGGCGGTTGTATTTTTCAATGGCTATGGGTTGCCCAATCTTGCCCACGTCAACCGTAATCCGATTGTCCTGTTGCCTCAGAACCCGTGTGTCCACCGTGGAAGCCGTGGGTTGAAATGGGGGCGAGTAGTCTTTCTTCCCTAGATACACGCCAAGTTTAAAGTCTCCCTTTTGCGTAAGGCTGATCATTCGGGATACCGGGGTAAAAAAGGTGTAGACCTCCCGTTGATCATGATCATCGTCCTGCCCAGCTCGGAACTGGCCCCGTAATACCGTTACCCGCCCATATAAAACCGACGTCCCCGGATAATCATATACGCCATACATCGGGATATCCTTATCCCGATCTACAAATTCAGGCAGCTTGGAAATAACGCCTGTGGAGGTCGACCGAGGTGCTTTAGTGGCTAACTCATACCGATACCGGATCTGGTAGGGAGTGTTGTTTTCATCCAGGGTCGTGACACTGGCCACGCGCACGTCTCCTCCTTCTTGGGTCTGCGGCAGCAAAACGCGCAGTTCAGCGCCCTGGGCAATCGGATTGTTGGTACACTCTCCCGGCCCCGTACACGGAGGGGTGGAAGGCCAATCTGCCGGATGGATGGTAATCGACTGATCCGTTACATTCGCTATCGGAACGCGCTTATAGAAAAACTCATTCTCGCAAAACTGATCCTGCACGCGCGCGCCAAGCGTACACTGCATCTTATAGAGGGCACGACCGGTAATGGTAATCGTATCCCCTGTTCGAAGATAGCTTGTCAGTGGGACGGGAAACTGCTGTACCTGCAGCGTATTAGAACAATCCGAATTGCGGAAGGTGAGCTGTTTCGTGCCGTACTCAGACACCATCGCGTACTGATCCCGCTCGTAGGCGATACGCGTACGGCTGCCTAAGGGCGTCAGAATTTCCGTCAGCGACCAAGCCGCTCCATCCTCCGAGGCAGCTTGGTGATTGTCAATAATCGCATGCCCGTCTCTCGTATCCGTAGCCCGGCTGTTGTACATCCCGAAGCCATCCCATTTCCCGCGGCCGTAAGCGGGGTTGGATCCATAGGTGAATTTAAAGTCGGGGATGAGTTTCGTATTCAAGGGACCAAACGTCGACAGGCTTTCCAAGGTAAGCTTGCCGCTGCGCCCCAGGTGCGCCTCGTCGACACCCATCTTAGGCAAGGGAGAGAGGGAGGCAAACGAGTTGGGTGTGCCCACGCACAGTCGATAGCTGTAGTGGAATACGACGCGCTTCAACGCCCGCTGGTTAATGTAGTCCCGAATCCTCGCATCAGCGGCTATATCCTGAGCATCCAGCACATACCGGTAGGTATCGCCATTGGCCAAGGTCCGCGTATCCTGTTCATGTGCATTATCGGCGGTGTTAGCCGTTAGAGCCGGGACGGGCGCAGCAGTACTGCCGGCCGGCAGAATCCCATTGGCCGTTGCTAGTTTATCGGCATCCTGGTTTGTCAGCAGGATAATCTCATCCAGGCGCAGGGAAGAGGAGGGCTTCTGCTCATCCAGGCCTAAGGGAGACTGGTCTGCCGTCCGACCGCTAAAATGGCCCCGGCCGTCCTGACGTACGCTTTTTACGAATAAGGCAGTATGCGACCGGGTGCGGATGGAGTTCAGGTAATACGTCTGCTTGGCTCCTTCCGAAAAGCTACCCGTAGAATTCTCGTTCACGAACTGTGGCCCGGCCGGCTCCGGATAGGCCTCTCCTACGTAAGGCTGCCGCCATTTGTAATGGGGCGCAAACCGTCCGTACTCAAATTTCACCCAACCGCCCCAGTCCTGATCATCCACGACCCCGAGGTGATGCCGATCTACGTAGTCCGACGAGGTGATGGCAGTCAGCAGCCAAGTGGTGGCATAAATGTACTGCCCGGTTCCGTCCCCGAGCCGGGACGAAGAAAAGCTGGGACGATCAGTCGTTTTCTCGTTCGCTTCGCTATAGGTAGCATAATGGTACACCGGCAGCGAATAGTGGTAGGTGGTCCCGTCTTCTGCCGTAACGCGGAAGGCACCAATGCCTTTGCCGGGGAGGCGGATGCGGAAAGCATTAAAGGACGTGCCGGCGTCAACGCTGTCGTAACGGGGAATATAATGACGGGTTGCGAACGGTTTTCTGGTATCCAAGGTGTAGCCGACAATCTGCTGACGCCGCACGGATCGAAGTGTGGGCTTGTAGCATTCCAGGAATTGCTCGCCATTCCCCTCAGCCGAGGTGTGGTAGATCTGTTTCTCAATCTCCTCATTGGAGTACCACTCCACATGCTTGCCCTGCAGCAGGGCCCGCTCCCGGGCTCCGGTCGTTTCATTCACACGATTCCGCACGCCTTTACGGGCGGGTGCCGTGGCTGCCGGAGCGCCTGTACTGGCAACCGTAAAGCGGGTTTTGAGGCGTTCGTCGCGCACGATTAGGGAGCCCTCACCTTGCGCATCATGGGTGATGCCGGTTTCCGACTCTCCTTGCGGGGTCTCGTAGCGATGATAGTCGTAGCCGTTGGAGGCACTGTTTTCGTAACGGAAACCGACTTTATAGTCATTCAAGAACGGCACCAGGCTGTACTTGTCATGCTCGTCACCCATCTTTTTGGGAAAGGCGATGCTGCCGACCTCCAGACGCTGGGGGCGAATAGAACCGGATACCCCGGCTCCCATGACCGAGAAATCATCGTGCGCAATGCTGATGGGACGCAGACTGGTGACGCGGTACTCGCTTTCTCCACGTCCCACGTGCTGATGAAGATCTCCTCCTACCTCGCGTTCAACGGTGCTCTCATCGCTGTAGCGCCGGGAGTACAGATACACGGGCGCTTTTTCTGCCGGCCCTTGCAGTGAGCCGTTGTACACTAGCGGCCCTCGGTCTACGCCGGGAATGGCCGGGGCACCCGCAACGTTTTGGCTCATGTCCTGAAAATACAGCGAGCCGTACATGGATTCCTCTTTGTTATCGTTGAAGAAGACCCAGTAATTCGTGTGCAGAAGCTTATTTTGCATGCGGACAATCGGGCGGCTGTTTCCGCCGGCGGAGCCCCCTGCCCGGCCCACCATCCCCATAGCGGTACCAATGGCGGCCGAGGTGCCCACACTGGTCCCTACTTCGCCTCCAATGGCAATTGCTTTTGTGGCCACCGACTTGGAACTGGTCACAGCCGTTGCCGAACCAATGGAGGCAATTGTAACGGCCGCAAAGGCCATGCGCACGGGGTCAGCACTGACGCCCTCGCCTTTCGTATACTTGATGCCCACTAAATCACCGGAGTTCAGCTGGCCATTTTCCCAGCCCACACTGGCTAAGCCAATCAGATCCGCTGTGCCACTATGCCCGGTTTCCGAATCCCAGGTCAGGTCCAAGAGGCCGGGTACCCCGCCGTACCATCCCCGGTCTACCTCTTTTTTGAATACGGACGCATAACTCTCCGAGGAAGCATCATCCGGATAATTGTTCAGGCTGCGGGCAATGGCTCCGGGGTTCAGCGACCAGCCCAGGCCGACCCAGGAGGCTTCCTGTTCCAGCCGAATGCCGGCCCGGTAGGTAAGCGGCAGCGAGAAACTGCGCTCTGGCCCGGGTACATCAATCACCGGAATGTTATAGGTCATATCCCCAGTGGTTAGATTCACCATGTCCGTGGCGCCGGGGGACTCGAAACTAGTAAATTCGGGCTGTCCCGGACCCATCGCGGCCCAACTAATGGTGGGAGCGACAATATTTCCTACCGTCTCCAGCAGCAGCAGGCAGGAAACGGCCTGCACTAGGCGGCGATTACGAAACAACATGGGACTACGCGTAAAAAGGCTGCAAATGGAAAACTAGAATTTCAAAGTAGGTAACCGGTCGATATCCTCGCCCTCGAAAGCAAAGCGAACAGTGCCGAGTTGAAACCGGGTGTCGTGATAACTCAGGGTGAAGCCCTGTCTTAGGTCGAGGCGCGTGGTATCGAAGAGCAGCAGTACAGTGGAGCGACCTGTGGAACCGTACTGTCGGGGGTAGAGAGCGGTTAGGGCCACCACCGAATCGGTAGCGTTAACCAGATACACATCGTGGGCAATGCCAGATCCCAAATAGACGACTGCCTGCGTGAAAGCTGTTGCGTCACGGATGTACTGGTTTTCAATCTCAGTTCCATTCTGTGCCAGGGAAAGCGAGAAGTAGGTTTTACCGGCGAAGTGATGGCGCAGTGAATCCAGCATGGCAGGGGATGTCCGTGGCGCACCGGCCAATTCCTGGGCGACCAGCAAGTCCGTAGGGCGGTAGGAGCACATCACGGTAGCCGAGCCTACTGCGCGGGTTTGGGTTAAGCCATGTGCAGCATCCTGCAGATAGGCGCGGTATTCGGCCTCTTCGAGTTGCTTGCGGCAGCTCCCAAGCGTGATGGTCCCCAGGATGAACAGCCCGAGATGGTACGGTCGGCTCATTTCCCAGCAGCGTGTTGCTGATCGTATTGTTTGTTCAGTCCTGCCAGTACTTCTTCAGTAATGTCTTTGCTCTCGGCTGCGTACACAATATTGCCATTGTCGGTAGCGCCGAGAATGAAGTCATAGCCTTTCTCCTTGCCATACTGCTTGATGTATGCATTGATTTCCGTCAGAATTTCCTGACTAACCCGTGCTTCTTCTGCCTGCGCCTTTTGCTGAATAGCCTCGCGGTATTGCAGCAATTGCTGCTCTTTGGCAGCAGCTTGGGTGCCTTTCAGGGCCTGCACTTCTGCCATGAGTGAATCTACATTGGCTTGCCAAGTTTTAACTTGGTTCATGAAAGCTTGCTTTTTGCCAGTTGCACCGTGGTATTGTTCTATTATCTTATTAGAGTTAATGTATACAGTACCGCTTTTACAAGCAGTGCTTAAAAAAGCAAAGAAGCAAAATAATATTCTTATCATATTTAGTTTAGATAAATTTTTTCATCGTCATCAATGTACATTCTTAAAAATTCCATAAATGATGGTGATATTTCTTTATAAGTATCACCACATATGGCTATTACATTGTTTTTATCTGAATGGTTTTCGTCAATTAATACCGCATATGCAATAAGGTGGCATTGATAATCTGCAAATACGTAATATTTTTTTGAATTATTCATATAAAGACTCAATTGTTTAAATGATGTTTCGTCATCCCATTCTTTAAATTTCTCTTCAATATTTTTGAAATTATTGATAGAGTAAAAGCAAAAGAATTTATTGTCATACTCACCACTTGTCCCATTTATTTCTTTGAAATACAAATTTAACTCATATGGCATGAGAATATTGTTAGTTTTATTAAAATTACTAATATCATCCTCAGAAGCTTTTTCTGGGTTTATGATACCCTCTTCTTTCCAAAGAGATTTCTGAAAACTTAATAATTGACTCATTTTATTTCGTTTTACTAAGGACCTCATCAATCATCTTGATGCGTTGTGTTTGTACTTCTATTGCAGTTTCATTTAATTTTTTTCCTGCTCCATTCAGAATCCTTTTGGCAAGTTCTCTGTAATTCTCAAGGATTGCTTTACTCGGGGTTACTTTTCCCCCTGATTTAAAAAAAGCATTCATGTCATCTGCATGCTCTCTCGCAAACTTCTGTAGGTCTGCAAATGATCTACCTTCAGCTGCATTGCGGGCAGCGCCTGACATTTGCAAAATTGGCTTATTAGAGGGGTTAACTCCTGGGTTGGGAGTTACATCAGGACAGCCACAATCTAAAAATTCGGATACTCCTTCAGTAAAGTCATCAAATACGTGTTCTGCTGCATTTTGTAAAATATCTAGTTGAGATACCTGATTGATTATGAGTAGTAAAGCAGTACGTTTTAGGTTATCAGCAATTGATGGCTCATTGCTTTTGGGAGGAGAGTTCTGCTTATTAGTAGCAGCACCTGCTCCTTGCGCTCTTGCTGCACTTCTTGCTCCTTGAGCAGCAACTCCTAAAGCTCTAGTGCTAGTTGCACCCCTAGTGAAAGCCTTTTGACTCAGGGCTCTAAACTTCCCGGCAGCTCCTCTAACATGTGGGCGGGGGCCAGACCAGCCTCCATCAGGATCAATGCCTGAGACGGGATTGTTACCCATGCCAACATAAGGGGAATAAAATTGCCCCTCTGGATCTGGAGCCATCCAGCGCCCAATACGGCTATTATAGAGCCGTAATTCAAAGCTATCGTATCCTGTTTCTTCATCCTTCTCGGCATACTGCCCCTGGTAACCGTGCCGGTAACGCTTATCACCAATGCTGTAATTGAGGCCCGTGAGTGGGGAGCCAAATGCATATTGATGTTGCTCCTGCACAATGGTGCTATTGGTATGTTCTACTTCAATCAGATCGAAGTAGCTTACATAATCGTTAGCTGCGCTCTCTGTGGTTAACTCGATCCGCCCCGAACCAGGAGCCCGGAAGCCTAATTGTAGCTGTTGCCAGTCTTCAGGCACTGTGCTTACCTTTCTAACCTCCTCGGCTTGTAGTTGATTATTGCTATCATAATAGCGGTAGCGGATCAGGATGTCAGGAACAGAGAAACGAGCATTTATGTGCTGCTGCTTTCCTCCACTAAATCCAGTTAATGCAATTCCCACCGAAAGGCTATTCAACAAGGGCTGCTTGGGATGGTTCTTCTCAAGAAGTGATATTCTATCTGATGGAGGCAGACTAGTCGCTGGAGTTACGAAAGGAACGATTTGCAACTGGGAAGAGGGTCGTTCTGTCGTAGACGAATAGTACCGAACCTGCGCAGAAAAGGTGATGGTATCGCCCTTTTCTACGGATACGCTCTTTTGGGGGCCAACCCCAGGGGTAAATAAGGCAGCAACATGGGTGCCTTCGTAGGCTCGGATCGGATCTTGCCAACGGGTTGCAGCCAGATTGACAAACTCTTTTTCCTCTTGCTCTGCCTGAGTAGCGGCTAGTGTCGCTACATACTTCTTGGTTTTTGGCTTGCGGAAAATAACGCGTGCGTTGCCTAGCTGATCGTTGAGTTCATAGCGCGGCTCCAGGGTACTTGCCCCCTGGTCAAGACGGGTAACAGTACCAATACGCCCCGAACCATATAAGGGTATCTCGGTGAGTAGCAAGGCTTGGCCTGGCACCTGCTCGTACGTGCTCAGCACGTTGCCCTGGGCGTCGGCAACATAATAGGTTGTTTTCTGGGCAGCACCAGCCTCATTATATACAACCTTGCTGTTGCGAAAGCCCCGATCATCGTAAGTATAGGTAGCCAAAGGTAGGGTATGATCCGCTTTACGGTATACTCCCGACACTTTACCCGTCACATCGTAGGTGAGGTACTTGGTTCCCTTTCCTTCTTCCGACTCACGCGTCATCTGGCCGTTCAAATCGTAAGCATAACTCAGGACATTTACCCCATTCTGGTTTTTGACCGCTTCCAGCTTATTTGTTGCGCCGAAGTAGTGATACGCAAAATCATCGGTCGCAAACCCTGCGCCATCCCGGCGACGGAGGCTTTTCAGGTTGCCGTGGGCGTCATAGCGCAAATTTCCCTCCTCAAAGGGATTCTTCACCGGATCGTAGCTTAACGTGTTACCGTTGATCAGTTGACCATAGTTAGACTCCTCTAACTGACCTTTCGCATCGTAGCGATAAGCATACCCATGGATAGTCGGAGCGGCAGCCGTCTGCCAGGTACTGGCCCGCACCGTACCATCATATCGAACCCGGTCTTGGTTGGCAGCACTACGCAAGGCCGGGGCCGTTAGCTGGCGACTGGTGTAGTCTCCGTCAAAGTAATCCAGGCGCATGCCAAACAAGTCCTTCAGAATGCCATTGCCCGTAGGGGTGTCCTGTCCGGCATCCAGGCGTTTCTCCACATTGTTGATACTCTTGAGCCACCCTTGTACGGTATAGGCATAGTCAATGCCTTGCAGGTGCCCGGCCAGCTCCACGCGCTTCAGGGGGCCATGGAGGTAGTAATAGTACTGCGCCTGCAGCGAGCGGGTAAGTCCATTTGTGCTGGTATATACCCGGTTCAGGCGCTGGTCCTGATCGTATTCGTAATGATGGTAGAAAGCATCCGGCTGCCCTTTCTGGTAGGCTACTTCCAACACGCTACCTGACAAGTCATAAGTATACTCCACCATTTTCTGCCCCAAAGCCTGAGTCTGCTGCACCAGCCACGCCACCCGTCCCAGCTCGTCATAGCTATACCAGCTGGTCGTCTGCTCGTTCTGCGTTTTTGCGACGGCACCCAAGACAAACTCCTGGCTACGGCCAGCCAGGGTTTCATCGGCTAGATCATACCAAACCTGATTGCGCTGGTGGCAGCGAGTTACATCCAACCCTCCGCTCCGCGTACGATCCTCCAGCAGCGTCAACACACTATTAACCGCGGGCTGCTCGGTCTGTTGGTTTTCAAATACAAAGCCCAACGTAGGGTTGGTAGCCATCGTGTACTCCCCGGATTCCACCACGCGGCCCACTTCGTCATAGTTCGAGTAGGAAAAGCGCTTATCTTCTCTTTGCTGGGCACTCTGCGAAAAGCGAATTCGGCCGTCCCGAGCATACACATACTCGGTCAGCCCCTCGTCCGCGCCTTCTGTACTTAACAGGGTACCCGCGCCACTGTAGCGGTTGCGCGTGACAAACGCTGGATACGTGTCGTTGGCGAAGTTTACGCCACGGGGCGCCACGGTGGCGACCACCCGGCCGGCATCATCGTAATAGGAATAACTAAAGTCGCCATAACGGGCCACATACTCCATCTGCTGGCCGCCGCTCGTTGAGAGAATGCGATAAAAGCCCGGTGCCAGTGACAAGGAAGGGGGTACACTGGTGTAGGTGGTCGCTGTCTCGGTGACCAAGTCAATAATTTGAAAAGAGCCTGTCCCGCTTAAGGTAAGCGTGGCATTGTCGGCGGCCGGGATATGGACGTCCTGATAGCGGGGGGAGCCTGCCGAATTTTGTTCATCGGCGTTGACGGCAAAGCTCAGTGAAAGGCCCGTATACTGCTTGCCGCTCAGACAAGTAGCCAGCAACTTCCCATCCTGATCCGTGAATGAGATGCTTTCAATGCCATCCGCATTCCGGCTTACCGACTTTTCGCCCTTATTGCGCAGGTCGGCGCCCGTGGGTGTGCCCTCTACAAAGTAGTGCCGTACACGCAGGTAGTGCGTAAGCTCGTTCAGTATCGGCAATTCCCGGCTTCGCACCTCATGACCGGCTCCCATTCGGAAGGCATCGCCCGGTCCGGCACTGCGCTTGATGCCTCCTAGCGGGCCTCCATACTCCTCCTGTTGGCTGAAGGGATAAGACGTAGTGGCTGTCTGCGGCTCCAGTGTGTTGGCCGTGCTATAGTAGTAGCCAACCGTGCCCGGGCCCGTCGTGCTGGCAGCCTTTTCCGGCGCCAGTGGATCCGCTTCGAAGTCGGCAGCCCGGTACTCCTGCCCTGTTTTAGCTGACAACAAAAAGCCGGGGGTATACTTGAACTCCTGATTAAACGTCGGGGCCGTCAGGGTGCTTAGCAGGGGTTTGCCGCCGGAGCTGTAGACGGTTTGAATTGCCAGCACGTGTCCCTGACTCAAGCTCTTGACTTGCGCTTGTGTACCTCGCCCCAACGCATCCACAAACTGTTTAGATTCTCCCAGCAGGTGGTCGGCGCCCGCGAACGAGCGCGACAGGGTCCAGTTTTTATCTAAGTCTTCCGCTGCCACCGCAGGCGGTACTACCGTTGGGGACACGACCTGAACGACTAACCCGGCCTGGGCCTGCGGGCACTCCCCCGTCCCGGTGACCGACACCACATAGGACGTGGTGCTGGAAGGAGTAGCAGTCACCTCTGTACCGGAGGTTGCCGACAAAGAGACTGTCGGGCTCCACTGCAGGGCCGGCGTCGCAAATGGAACGGTGGAGCTGACCCAGGTCGGTGAAGACGAGGCAGAGAAAGTGCCGTTCCGGGCGGGGCTCAGTAAGTCATTCACTGTACCTCCCGCGGCCTCATCAAAGCGGTAATAGCCCAGCAAGTCTTCTGTTGGCTGCAGAATAAGCTGCGCGTAACTCGTGGCGAGCTGGGTAGCGTTCAAGGCAATATCCCACAGGCGCAGCTCATCTACCGCTCCTTGAAAGTGGCCGTACTCCCCTCCTCCCAAGCTTGAGGAGATGTGCAGCTGTCGGCTGCTCGTCAAACCGGTTGCCTTTAGTTCTCCGTTCACATACAGTCGCGGGGTTCCCTGCGTACAGACAACGGCGATATGGACCCACTCGGTCAAGGTCGTGGGGGACTGCCAGACAAGCAAGGCTGGCAGTTCGGTGCCACTGCGGGCATAGACACTGATTCCATTGGTGCCGACTGAAATTCCCAGCCCGGCATGATCCGGGCCCCACTGTTGGGCCCCATCGGCGGGGTGCACTAGGTAGTGCTGCCCCACGGTACCAGCAGCCCCTATTGCCAATTGCTCATCCACTTCGTGGGGCTGGGTGGGACGGACCCAGGCCTCGATACTAAAGGTGTTTACCACAGCGGCCGGGAGCGGAGCAAAGGCAACCAGATCCGTCAGGCCATTGAGGTGCAGTGCATTGCCGCCAACGGTAACCTGCGCTTGCAAGGTAGTACTGGTTCCAGCAGCAATTCGCACATCTGGGGAGGCGCTTACCGTTACCGGTGCACACCAGGCCAAGGCGGGCAACATGGTGGCCTTGACCACACGGGAGTACAGAACCAGATTTAGAGAAGAGAAATCGTGTTGAACCCAGTCATTGGTAATGCGGGCGCGGTAGGAACCTTGGTGCGTGGCATCGGCCGCCGTAATGGATAGCGTAGGTGAATCAGCATGATTCAGGTCCTGCCAAAACGCAGTCGGAGAGCCCTCATTGACTAACCGTTGCCACTGGTAATGATTCCGTTCCCCAAGCATGCGTTGGGTGGTCGTCAGCTCTCCTCCCTGGCGAAACGTGATCTCTTCCGTCGGGGCCGGATTGGTTTGATGAAAGTAGGCAAAGGAGGCATTGATGGGTTGCTTCACCCCGTAGAAATTTGGCTCAATAGTGCCAAAGTCCAAATGATTCTCGCTTACCTCAATGGTAGGCACATTCGCGGCACCTTTCCAGCTAGGGATTTTGGTCAGATGGTTTCGATTGAAAAGTAGATACCCGATACTGGGTAAGGAGGTTAGCGAAGCTGGTAATTCTCCTTCAAATTCATTGTCTGATCCTACCAATTGTAATAAATATTTAGCATTGGCTAGCTCCGCTGGCACAGTGCCGGTAAAGTGATTGTTGGCTAGGAAGCAATACGTCAGCTGGGACATCAGACCCATTTCGGCGGGTAGTTGACCGCTTAGCTCATTGTGGCTCACATCAAACAGCACACAACGAGTGAGGCTCCCTAAGGACGTCGGCAGCGAGCTCGTAAACTGATTGTCGTTTAGAATAACATGATAAGCTGGGCTCATACGCCCCAGCGAGGCGGGCAACTGCTCAGATAGTTGATTTTCGGAAACGTCGAAGGACGCAATGCTCTGAAACTGGTGTAGATTCTGAGGCAAGGGGCCGCTGAGCGAGTTTTTATTCAGCTGCAGGCGCCACAGACTGGTCAGATTCGGCAAGGAGGCAGGTAGTGTCCCGACTAGATGGTTGTCACTTAACGTAAGTGTGTAGACATCTCCGCCACTAACCGTAATTCCCGGCCAGTCTTTGAAATCATTGCTCGTCAACCCAGACCAATCTTGCGTCGTCCAGAAGGTACTGGAGGGCCAACCGTCGTGGTTATTCCACTGATCACCGTTCGTCGCTAAATACAAATCTCGCAGAGCGGCTACTTCGACGACATCGGGTACGTTGCCTTGTTGAGCGTTGGACACGAATGCAGGGACCAACAGACAAACAAGTAGGAAGAGACGAGAAGCTAGTAGCTGGTACTGAGACGGTAGTGGTTTTGCCATATGAGGCGAGATAAGGACAAAGTGATACGGCTGGATAAGCTACCGGAAAAGCGAATTAGTAAAGGGGAAAGTCTCTTTCAGATGTCATAGAGAAGAAGCGGCCCTACGATAAACCTTTAAAAGTAAGAGTAACTATCTACATAATTTCCTTGATATTATAAATTTTAAAGATAGTGTGAGGCCTAGAGAATACCGGACGAGAGCCAGGAAAGCTGTCTTATCTAGGACCCCGGTTATCATAGAAAATACGTCTATTACCAAAATGGGAAGGTTTTGGTCAAATCACATAGCGAACCCCCCATTCACTCTTAGTTCATTACCAAGATTCGAGTTAAGGTATTCCAACGCTGCTATGGGGGCCTTGGGTAGCAAAGACTTATGCAGTGATTTAAGCCGAGGCGAAGTGATTGCTTAATTGATCATAAGTAGAATAGCGGAGTTCTAGCTATTCGTGGAACGGGTCAATAAAGCGAAATGAGCATATGTTGTCGAATCGCAACAACTGTACTATGCTGTCTATCCTGCTAAGGAGGGTGTTGTTAAACAAATAGGGGAAAACCTCCGACTCGTCCCATTAGGCTGACGCGTTCCGGCTCGGCTGCCGCTGTAGTTTGGCCAGGTAGTTTTTCAGCGAGAGGTACTTGCCGTACTTCAGGTG
>NZ_SRMB01000011.1 GCF_004745645.1 Hymenobacter metallicola
GGGGGGCTGGAAACGACGACGCCCCCTCGCAGCACAAGGTCGCGAGGGGGCGTGGTAGAAAAAGGTTGGCGGCGACCGACTCTCCCACCGGTGAAGGTAGTACCATAGGCGCTACGGGGCTTAACTGCTCTGTTCGGAATGGGAAGAGGTGAACACCCGTGCTAAAGCCACCATTACTGGTGTCCATGCAAGTTGCATAGTCAATATCGTTGACGCAGGAAACGGGTAAGAAGAAAGAAGCAGAACTTGGTTTACTAGAAGCGCTCGAGTCATTAGTACAGCTCGGCTCGGCCATTTCGGACCTTCGACCTGCTGCCTATCAACGTCGTAGTCTACGACGACTCTTATTATGGGAAATCTCATCTTCAGGTGAGTTTCGCACTTAGATGCTTTCAGCGCTTATCTCATCCCAGCGTCGCTACCCGGCGCTGCCCCTGGCGGGACAACCGGTGCACGAGCGGCTGGTCCAACTCGGTCCTCTCGTACTAAAGTCAGGTCCTGTCAAATTTCCAACGCCCACCACAGATAGGGACCGAACTGTCTCACGACGTTCTGAACCCAGCTCGCGTGCCACTTTAATCGGCGAACAGCCGAACCCTTGGGACCTTCTCCAGCCCCAGGACGTGACGAGCCGACATCGAGGTGCCAAACCTCCCCGTCGATATGAGCTCTTGGGGGAGATCAGCCTGTTATCCCCGGCGTACCTTTTATCCTTTGAGCGATGGCCCTTCCATGCGGAACCACCGGATCACTATATCCGTCTTTCGACCCTGCTCGGCTTGTAGGCCTCACAGTCAAGCTCACTTCTGCTATTGCGCTCTGCGTACGGTTACCAAGCGTACTGAGTGAACCTTTGAAAGCCTCCGATACTTTTTTGGAGGCGACCACCCCAGTCAAACTACCCACCAGACACTGTTTCCCGATTCGAGATTAGGCGCCAAGCAACACAAGGGTGGTATTTCAACGTTGACTCCACGATGGCTGGCGCCACCGCTTCATAGTCTCCCACCTATCCTACACATGTGTTACCCAGCGTCAATGTCAAGCTATAGTAAAGGTGCACGGGGTCTTTCCGTCCCGTGGCGGGTACTCGGCATCTTCACCGAGACTACAATTTCACCGAGCTCACGGCTGAGACAGCGCCCAAATCGTTACACCATTCGTGCAGGTCGGAACTTACCCGACAAGGAATTTCGCTACCTTAGGACCGTTATAGTTACGGCCGCCGTTTACCGGGGCTTCGATTCAAACCTTCGCCTTGCGACTAAGTTCCCCTCTTAACCTTCCGGCACCGGGCAGGTGTCAGGCCTTATACTTCCTCTTGCGAGTTCGCAAAGCCATGTGTTTTTGTTAAACAGTCGCTTGGGCCTTTTCACTGCGGCTTCTTGTATTGCTACAAGGAAGCGTCCCTTCTCCCGAAGTTACAGGACCATTTTGCCGAGTTCCTTGGCCGTGATTCACTCGAGCACCTCAGGATTCTCTCCTTGACTACCTGTGTCGGTTTGCGGTACGGGTTACATAAGGGTTAAAACGCTTAGCAGGTTTTCTTGGCAGTCTGATTAGGTACACTATCCCGTTGGCCGAAGCCGCCAGGTACTATCGTGGTTCAGCAAAAAGGGCGTACTTAACTACCCTCTCTATACCTACACACTTTAACGGGCACTTCCGTCCGCCCGCGGTACTTTCACTTCTGCGTCACTGCATCACTTCCTTACGTAAGTGCTGGAATATCAACCAGCTGTCCATCGACGTAGCCTTTCGGCGTGGCCTTAGGTCCCGACTAACCCTGATCCGATTAGCGTTGATCAGGAAACCTTAGTCTATCGGTGGGCGGGTTTCTCACCCGCCTTATCGTTACTCATGCCTACATTTGCTTTTCTCGCCGCTCCAGCATGCCTGACAGCACACCTTCACCGCTGACGAGAATGCTCCCCTACCACTTACGCATAGCGTAAATCCATTGCTTCGGTACCGGACTTGATGCCCGCGTATTATCGATGCCCTCTCGCTCGACCAGTGAGCTGTTACGCACTCTTTAAAGGAATGGCTGCTTCCAAGCCAACCTCCTGGCTGTCAAAGCAAGTGGACCTCCTTTGTTCAACTTAGTCCGAATTTAGGGACCTTAGCAGATGGTCTGGGTTCTTTCCCTCTCGGCCTGGGACCTTAGCACCCCAAGCCTCACTGCCGGCTATATTACATGGCATTCGGAGTTCGTCAGGATTCGGTAGGCTATGACACCCCCTAGTCCTATCGGTAGCTCTACCTCCATGTAACTCAACGCCGACGCTGTACCTAAATACATTTCGGGGAGTACGAGCTATTTCTCAGTTTGATTGGCCTTTCACCCCTACCCACAAGTCATCCAAATCCTTTTCAACGGAAACTGGTTCGGACCTCCAGTTGGTTTTACCCAACCTTCATCCTGCTCATGGGTAGATCACAAAGTTTCGCGTCTACCTCCTCTGACTCTGCGCCCTATTCAGACTCGCTTTCGCTGCGGCTCCATGTGTTCACACATTTAACCTTGCCAGAGAAGAGTAACTCGTAGGCTCATTATGCAAAAGGCACGCCGTCACCCCACTTAAGGGCTCCGACCGCTTGTAAGCACACGGTTTCAGGTTCTTTTCACTCCGGTATTCCCGGTTCTTTTCACCTTTCCCTCACGGTACTAGTTCACTATCGGTCTCTCAGGAGTATGTAGCCTTAGCGGATGGTGCCGCTGGATTCAGACGGGGTTTCTCCGGCCCCGCCCTACTCAGGAATCCTCTACCGTGATCTACAAGGTCGCTTACGGGATTCTCACCCTCTATGATCGACTTTCCCACGTCGTTCAGCTAATGTAAATCAATCAGATCTTGAGGTCCTACAACCCCGGACTGGCCGTAACCAACCCGGTTTGGGCTCGTCCCCGTTCGCTCGCCACTACTTGGGGAATCATTGTTATTTTCTGTTCCTCCGGGTACTTAGATGTTTCAGTTCCCCGGGTTTGCCCCGTATCTTACGATATGGTCTTGCAGCTTCACTGCAAGGGGTTGCCCCATTCGGAAATGCCAGGATCACTTGGTATGTGCCCATCCCCTGGCCTTATCGCAGCTTATCACGTCCTTCATCGCCTCTGAGAGCCTAGGCATCCCCCGTGTGCCCTTCGTTACTTCTGTAACTTCCTGATTACTCAGGAAGAGCTCTTGGTCTGTCTTCGTATTGCTACGAAGCAGATGCTTTGTTTCTTCTTACTCGTTTTCCTACGTCAAAGAACTTATGAA
>NZ_SRMB01000013.1 GCF_004745645.1 Hymenobacter metallicola
GAGTTCAGGAAACTCATCACCATCCTGAGTTAAATGAACGTTGAAAGGTGAACGAGTTTCTTGAACTCAATCTGGTCTGTAGGACTACTTTACTAGGCCAGTAGACGTGCATGGGCAGCAGTTCAGGAAAAGGAGCGTTCTGCTAGTCATAAAGCCCCGCTCGGTTGGTGAACAACGCCGGTCACGGCTAATGGGCGCGCTTATCTGTCCTGCGCAGGGCTTTGCGTAACTGTTTATCAGCCACTGAAATGATAATCCACCCCGTAGAGATCTTGTTGACGTACAGCCCTGCTGGTTCGCGCTCCAGAACCGTAATGGCCTTCACCTTGGCCGGTGTCAACTGGCTTGCCAACACGTCCCGGATAGGGTCGCCGGCATCGGTCACCTCCACGACAATCCCCTCCACAACCAATATGGGAACGTTACCCGCTGGGCTAGTGGGGGAGGATACCTGGGGCGACACTAAAAAATACCGGCTTCGAATTTGAGCCCATTGGTCCGCTACCCCCTGTTTTTGCAAGGCTACCAACCAGCGGTTGTTCTGCGCAGGCGTCATGAATAGACTGTCCGGTACCGTGCGCGGCTGTGCCAATGACGGAAGCCCGCCACAAATGACGAAACAGAAGAGAGCCCACAGCTTGGTTATCCTCACGGAAGTAGAAGAGACCCCAATCTAGAGACAGTGAAGCCTTCTCGCTTGAGGGTAGTTTAGGAAATCGGT
>NZ_SRMB01000014.1 GCF_004745645.1 Hymenobacter metallicola
GTTAGGGTAGAACAAGTAACTGGGGCTAAGTCGTAACAAGGTAGCCGTACCGGAAGGTGCGGCTGGATCACCTCCTTTCTGGAGCGGTCCGACTCGTGAGAGAGTCCTCCTCGTTGCTCGACTTCTATATTACCTATTAGTCATTTCCACTATTCAACGTTTTTATCGGATCTATTCTGGCAGCAGAGTAGGAACCGGGCTTGTAGCTCAGGTGGTTAGAGCGCTACACTGATAATGTAGAGGTCCCTGGTTCGAGTCCAGGCAGGCCCACAGTCTACAGTTGGGATTGCCAATTGGACAAGAAACGGGGGATTAGCTCAGCTGGCTAGAGCACCTGCCTTGCACGCAGGGGGTCAACGGTTCGAATCCGTTATTCTCCACCATTAAGGTGTAACACTAAATGAGTGTTCATCGGTGAGAATACAAATTATTGAAGTGAATCTGGTAACAGGCCACTTCACCTTTGAAGCCGAACGAGGTTTCATAAGTTCTTTGACGTAGGAAAACGAGTAAGAAGAAACAAAGCATCTGCTTCGTAGCAATACGAAGACAGACCAAGAGCTCTTCCTGAGTAATCAGGAAGTTACAGAAGTAACGAAGGGCACAC
>NZ_SRMB01000015.1 GCF_004745645.1 Hymenobacter metallicola
ACCGTTTGCGTAAACCATTCAGGCAGCCTAATTATTGTTGCGGAAACAGGTAGCCTTCCTCCTCTTACTCTCTTTTCTTCTTTTTAAGACCCTTGTCATGAAAGTATTCCAACCCATCTTAAAAATAGCGATGCTGTCCAGCTTGGCGTTGGCGTTGGTCAACTGGTATGTGAAACCAGCACCAAAGCCACAGAAGGTCCGACTTGCTCGCATTGTGGTGGATTCTACACAACTCACTCGTTATAAGGCGCTGTTGCAAGAGGGAGTAGAAGCCGCCATGAAGAAAGAACCAGGCGTGTTAACGCTCTACGCGGTATTCGAAAAAAAGCGCCCAAACCATGTAACCATCCTGGAGGTATACGCGGACGAAGCTGCGTATCAGGCGCACATTATAACTCCCCACTTTTTGAAGTATAAACAGGGCACCTTAGCTATGGTACAGCAACTAGAGTTGGTAGAAACCGACCCGCTGATTCCAGAATTGAAAATCAAGTAAGCGTGCGGCCGCTCGCCAACGCTGCCTAGCAGAGTTCATCTTGGGTGTCCACTACAGGTACTACTCTATCCTCCTTTCGCTAGAACCACCGTTT
>NZ_SRMB01000001.1 GCF_004745645.1 Hymenobacter metallicola
CAGTTAAGCCCCGTAGCGCCTATGGTACTACCTTCACCGGTGGGAGAGTCGGTCGCCGCCAACCTTTTTCTACCACGCCCCCTCGCGACCTTGTGCTGCGAGGGGGCGTCGTCGTTTCCAGCCCCCCGCACCCGGGTGCCCCGACGGCCGGACGCGGGCGTGGGTCCGTGCCGGGCTCCTGTAGAAAGACGAATTTGTATGAATCTTCAATTAGGCAGCATAATTTGATAGTCGAGCTAAATATGTTGGAATGGAGTAGAAAACGATGCCTATTTTGAATAAGTGAGGTGTCTTTCATTGTTACTACCTTCACAGACAGACTTATTTAGCTTTTGATGACCCTGACTTATCCCTGGTTTCTGCTTGGACTGCTCTCGATAGCCATACCGGTTATAATTCATTTCTTTGAATTACGAAAACCTCAGCGCTTGTTGTTTACGAACGTTGGGTTCATTCGGGAAATAAAGCTGGTTACCGCGCGCCAACGCCAGATTAGACACCTCCTTATATTATTTGCTCGAATCGGGTTTTTAGTATTTCTGGTTCTGCTTTTTTGTCAACCTTTTATTCCCGCGCCTGAACAGCAAAGCACCACAGTAGCCACAGTAGCAGCTGTAGTTGATACTTCCCCTAGCATGATAGTGGAGGGCGAAAAGGGAGGAGCATTGTTGGATGAGGCGGTAGAAGAGGCGCAAGAGCTTCCTCGTGTGTATCCAGCGTCTGCGCGTTATCTATTACCGGCTACATCTGGCACCGTTTTAACAGCCTCTGCTTTTCAAAATGCAGTCCAGCAGCTTACAATTTCTGGTCAAGCTCGCAGCTTAAAAAGCTCCTTGGAGCGTGGTGCTACGAGTAGCCAGGGTTCCTCACAAACTTTCGTCTTTTCCGACTTTCAAAAGGGTAGTTTTGCTCCTCAGGCTTTGCTAGCGGATACTATTAACCCGGTGTACCTCGTTCCGCTAACGGGGAAGCAGACTGCTAACGTGTTTATTGATAGTGTGCTTCTCGATGATGCTTTCGTGCGCCCGGGTGCTGATATAAATCTGCGGGTACGTTTGCGGAATGGTGGTGTAGCCGATGCTGCTAACTGTCAGGTAAAAGTCTTTGTTGGGGCTCAGCAGGTTGCTGCTTATCAGGCAACGGTAAAAGCTCATGAAAGTGTTGTGTCTAGTGTGCGCCTCAGATTAGATGGACCGGCGGTTCAACAGTGCCGGGTTGAGGTGGAGGATTTCCCCGTCGTTTTTGACAATACCTATTACTTTACACTGCAGGCCTCCCCACAGATACGCATTCTGGACATATCCTCTCAGCAAGCTGCCGCGGTGGGACGTGTGTATAATAATGAAGAGATGTTCGCGTATACAAATTCTTCTGCGCAGCAACTGAACTATAGTCAGCTCAATACTGCCAATCTTATTGTGCTAGAAGAGGTAACGCGGCTCGATAATGCAATGCGGGAAAATTTGCGGCGGGCTGTGGGACAGGGCGCCACACTGGTGATTATACCACCCGCGGGCGTTGCAAAAGTCCAGCAGGACTACAGTGGTTTTTTTCGGGACTTGGGAATTGCGGGTGTTCAATGGGAAAATGTTGCGTCAGCCGCACCTGCTCTGCAGGACGTAGCCGCACCTGACCTGCAAAACCCCTTCTTCCAAGATGTCTTTACCTCCTCTAATCAGCGGGCTGTAATGCCCAAAGTAGCGCCCGTGCTGCGCTGGTCACGTTCGGGAGCCGATATTCTGAAGATGCGCAACGGTGATGGATACTTAGGTTCTTTCTCTAGTGGCAAAGGGAAAGTGTATCTGTTTGCGGCTCCCTTCCAAAATGCGTATTCCGACTTCACCCAGCATGCCTTGTTTGTGCCGGTAATGTATCGTTTGGCCATGCTAAGCTATCAGACGGAGCAGCGGGTGGCGTACCGACTAAATCAGACTAATATAGCTTTGCGGCTGGCGTCGGAGGTAAAGGTTCAAGGAGATGAACCGGTAGTGAGCTTGCGTAAAGATAGCCTGACGGCTATTCCGGCTCAGCGGTGGGAGTCCGGGACGTTGCGCCTGACTATTCCCGCTGCAGTGCAGGTTCCGGGGTTCTATGAGGTAATTTATAATGGCAAGATCCTGACCACGCTAGCCTTGAATATTGACAAAGCAGAATCAGAGCTGGCTTATTATTCCGCAGCGGAACTCCGGCAGCTTATTGGGTCAAATCATCCTACCATTCAAGTGTACGAACACGGGGCCGACCGTTCGGTAGCCGCTCATTATAAAGCCCAGCGGGTTGGGACGCCCTTATGGCGCTACTGCCTGCTAATGGCGCTGGCCTGTTTGCTGACCGAGGTACTATTGCTCCGCTTTGCTGGCAAAGGCAAGCCTGCTCCGGTACCGGCAATGGCGGCCTAAATGCAGAGTTAGGGCAAAGTATCTATCTTGCCACCTCACTTGCCGTTAATCTGTGCCAACTGAAGTTTCCCCTACGAATTCTGTGTTGCGAATGGCCCTGCGCTTTGGCGTAGGGGCTGGTGTAATCTGTACGCTTTGGCTGGTTGGCCTACTCTTAACCGGGAACGACCCCTTCGGGCCGAAGCGCCTGATGGTCATTTTTTTGCCCCCAATAGCGGTACTCGCCGCGCAGTGGTTCTTGAGAAAGCAACTGCAGCCTGAGGGTCCCGGACTCAAAAGAGCCATAGGGACGGGGATACTGACAGCCGTAATAGCCGCGACAGTGTCGGCTATGGGCGTATACGGGGTGGCTCAGCTAGCCGGTCCCGAGCAGATTGCGAAAAGTAAAGCCGAGATGCTCAAAATTGCGGAGGGCTCCCGCGCCGACTACTTGCGGCAGCCGGGTGGTAAAGAGCAGTACGAGCGTACCATCCAAGGGCTGCAGAGCATTACGGCCAAAGGTTTAGCAACAGATGATTTTATGAAGAAACTGCTTTTCGGTTTGCTGCTAAGTTTGCCCGGCGGAATCTTTCTGCGCAAATAGCTGCCGCTGTTGCTCTCTACACTCACCCTTTTCAGCTTATGGAAAACTCTGCTGCTCCTTCCGCTACTAGCATTGGCTTGCGCTATGGCCTTCTGGTCGGGCTCATCATCTGCCTAGCCTCCTTTATTATCCGGTTGCTTATAACGGACCCCAACAGTCCGATTAACAACATCATCTACGTGGTGCTGATTGTTGGAATTATCTTGGCTCATCGGGACTATAAAGCTCAAAACCAAGGGTTCCTTTCCTTTGGCCAGGGCTTAGGCCTGGGGTTGTTAACAGCTCTGGTCGCCGGACTGGTTACGGGCCTCTTCTCCTATATCTATGCCGAGTATATTGACCCGGAGTATATGAGCACTATTATCGAAGCAATGCGCACCCAAATGGAAACCCAAGGGCGCAGTGCCGAGCAGATCGAAACGACTGTGGGCTGGATGACCAAGATGATGAGCGGCCCGATTGTAATTGGTACGGTCTTGCTGTCGATGCTCTTCTGGGGCCTGATTATTTCCCTGATTACCTCTGCTTTCACCAAGCATAACCGCCCTGAGTTTGAGTAAGCGTTTGACGTCTCATTTTCCCGTTGAGCTATCCATTGTCATCCCCCTGCTCAATGAGGCGGAATCATTGCCGGAGCTGACGCGCTGGATCAACCGGGTGCTCAGCCAGCATGGGTTAACCTATGAGGTAATCCTGGTGGATGATGGCTCAACGGATGCATCGTGGGAGGTGATTGAGGAACTGGCCCAAACGGATACCCACCTGCGGGGGATTCGCTTCAACCGGAATTATGGGAAATCGGCGGCCCTGAATACGGGCTTTCGCGAAACGACCGGCCGGGTGGTGTGCACGATGGATGCCGACCTGCAGGATTCCCCCGAAGAGTTGCCCGAGCTCTACCGCATGATTGTAGAGGAGCGCTATGACTTGGTAAGCGGCTGGAAGAAGAAGCGCTTCGACCCACTGAGTAAGACCATCCCCACCAAACTCTTTAACGGCGCCACGCGCTGGATTTCGGGCATTAGCCTGCACGATTTCAACTGCGGCCTGAAAGCCTACGACCAGCGCGTGGTCAAAGGCATTGAGGTGTACGGCGAGATGCACCGCTATATTCCGGTTATTGCCAAGTGGAACGGCTTCGGGCGCATTGGTGAAAAGGCCGTGCAGCACCAGGAACGTAAGTACGGTGTAACAAAGTTTGGGCTGGAACGCTTCGTCTACGGCTTCCTGGATCTGATGTCCATCACCTTCGTCAGCCGGTTCCGGCGGCGGCCCATGCACTTTTTTGGTACCCTGGGCTCGGTTTCGTTTCTGGTGGGTATGCTGATAACGCTGTGGCTGGTAGTTGAAAAGGTATATCTGGCGCACTACAACCTCCGGGCCCGCGACGTAACCGACCAGCCACTGTTTTTTCTGGCGTTGGTAGCCGTTATTGTGGGTATGCAACTGTTCTTAGCCGGTTTTCTGGCCGAAATGGTGCAGCTCAACGGTCCGCGGCGCAACGACTATCTGATTCGGGACAAAATCAACTTACCAGACTAACTCCTCGTGGCACGCGTCGTCATTATCGGTCCGGCTTACCCGCTGCGCGGCGGCCTTGCTACGTACAATGAGCGGCTGGCCCGGGCCTTCCGCGAAGCCGGCGACGAGGTGCGGATTGTGACCTTTAGCCTACAATACCCCGATTTTCTATTTCCCGGACAGACGCAGTTTAGCACCGAGCCCGGCCCCACCGACCTGAACATTGAGGTCAGTATCAACTCCGTGAACCCGCTCTCGTGGTGGGCAGTGGGGGAGAAGCTGCGGCGGGAAAAGCCGGATTTAGTTATTTTTCGTTTCTGGCTGCCATTCATGGGCCCCGCGCTGGGCACCATCGCCCGGCTGGTCCGACGCAACCGCCACACGCGCGTCGTGGCCATTACCGACAACGTTATTCCCCACGAAAAGCGGCCCGGTGACCGGCCCCTGACGCGTTACTTTCTTTCCGCGTGCCATGGTTTCGTGACGATGTCGCGCTCCGTACTAGCCGACTTGCGCCGCCTGCACTTCAAGCAACCCGCCCACTACCAGCCCCATCCGCTGTACGATAATTTTGGGGCGCTTAAAGCCAAACCGGCCGCCCTGCAGGCCCTACAGCTCGACCCACAGTACGACTATCTGTTGTTTTTTGGCTTTATCCGGGCCTATAAGGGGCTGGATATTCTGCTCGAAGCCTTTGCCGACCCGCGCCTGCGCCAGCTGCCCGTGAAGCTTATTGTAGCCGGGGAGTACTACGAGGATGCCGCGCCCTACGAAGCCTTAATCAAGCAGTACGACCTGGAAAGCCGCTTAATACGGGCCACCGACTTCATCCCCAACGAGAAAGTAGCCGACTACTTCTGCGCGGCCGATATGGTAGTGCAGCCCTATAAAAACGCCACGCAGAGCGGCGTATCCCAGATTGCCTACCACTTCGAGCGGCCCATGCTGGTCACCGACGTGGGCGGCCTGGCCGAACTGATTCCCGACGGGGAAGTGGGCTACGTGGTGAAGCCCACGCCCAAAGCCATAGCCGATGCCTTGGTTGATTTTTATGAGCACCAGCGTGAGTCGGAGCTGGCGGCGGGCGTGTGGGCCAAGAAAAAGGAGTTTTCGTGGAGTGAGATGGTGGCCGCCCTGAAGGCGGTAGCGCAATAGCAGGCTGTTCTATTAGTCAGGTGATATTACACTGCCACGCTGGCCTGCACGGCCGCGAATACCTTATCGGCCGGCAGCTCTTCCATACAACTGGTGCCCAGCTTGCAGGTGCCCCGGTAAAAGCACACGCACTGCCGGTCGGGCTGCACGAGCTGGCCCCGACCGTAGAGGTCGAATTCGTAGGGGTTGAAAATGTTGTTCATCAGCACCGTCGGCTTTTGCAGGGCAATGCTGATATGCATGGCCATCGTCACTTGGGTCACGATGCCGTCCATCTGGTACATCAGGTTGATAAATTGCTCCAGCGGGAAAGTACCCAGATACGTAGCACCGGTGGCGGCCTGCAAACGTCGGTTGCGCTCATCCTCGGCCGTGCCGCCCAGCAGCACCGGGGCGTAGCCGGCCTGCTGCAGCTGCCCGATCAGGCTCAGCCATTTGTCATCCGACCACAGGCGGGTCGTCCACCGGTCGCCGCAGCCGGTATTCAGGCCGATGCGGGGCTTGCCAACGGGTAGAGCGCTCCAGTCGTAGCCCTTATCCTGGTGGGTATCGAACACGTACTCTTCGTGCTGAAATTCGAAGCCACAGAGCTCGAAGATTTCCTGGACGTAGGGCTTCTGGTTGCGCTGGCTGAGCTCGTCGAACACGCCGGTCAAAAACTTATGGTTGGCTAGTTCGTTGCTGGGCCAGGCCACGCCATTGGGCAGCAGCGTATAGCCAAACTTTTGCTTGGCCCGAATCGTGTCGTGCAGGGCACAGGCTTCCTTGTCTTTGTCCAGGTTCAGCAAAAGGTCAAACTCCCGGGCCTGCAGGTGCAGCACACTGGTCAGCTCCAGCTTCAGAATCTCATCAATGGCACCGGCCGGCAGAATAGCCGGCGTGTGCGTAAGCCAGGTGATTTTGGCCTGCGGATACTCCTGACGCAGCCGCCGCAGCAGGGGAGTAGTCCGGATAACGTCGCCGATAGCCCCAAGCTTGATAATAAGGATGCGCTGCTGGACCGGGGCATACTCGGGGCAGCCGGCGCACTGGTAGCCGTGCTCTTTATTGGGGCGGCAAGGAATATCACCGCGGAAATGGCGGCAGTCGGGATGAACGAGGATGCCGTTGAGGTCGGGCATGAGAAATTCAGGGGCAGATTAGCCGCTAAAATTAGCAGGCTTTAGGGGATAAAGCACGCGCGTAGGCAAGCCAGGGCTCCTGATCGGCCTATTCGGGGGTAACTACCCGCTATTCCAGTTTGACCGGCCGGGTGGTTTACCGGCAGTAGCCAGGCGAAGCGACCTAGATAAGATCGAAGGCCTGAGCGTACTGCACCAAATCATAGCCTGATTCCAGGTGGAGCTTTTGCTTGATATTGCGGCGGTGGGTTTCAGCGGTTTGCACCGAAATAAACAGGGATTGAGAAATTTCTGGCGCGCTGCGGCCCAGGGCCAGATGCCGTAGCACTTCGCACTCGCGCTTGGTGAGTTGGCCAAACTTGCCGTGGTTGCGGCGCAGAAAATTGTTTTCCTCCAGCAGCCGGGTTGCCTTAATCGAAACCGAGCTGGTGGGGTCGATGGGGCAGGCAAAGCACAGACCCAGCAGCGGCAGGCCGTCGTCGCCGCGCAACAGAATCCGGATTGAACTCAGGTACCAGCTCCAGTCGGGGCTTTGGAGTATGCGCACCTGCTGAAAAAAGGTCACGATTTGATTCAGGTCGTTTTGTGCGAGCAGCGCCATAATCTTGGGCACATACTCGGCCGATTCCTGCTGGTTGAAAAAGCGGGTGTGGTACTCCGGTCCCAGAGCAATTATCTCGGCCAAGGTGGTGCCCAGCACCTGCAGGCCCGGGCGCGACATGTACTCTACGCACTGATTCCGGATGTTATGAATTATAACGATGCCAGGATAGTAGTCGGCGGTGGCCGCAACCTCGGCAATTTTAGCCGCAATCAGCGTGTACGAGTTGGGCTGCATAGGTGGAGAGTGGAGCAGAGTAGGGTAATTCTAGATAAAAATAGATTTTTATTAATATAGTATAAGGCCTATTCGGTCAATTCCCCGCTGGCAGTCGGCTCTACCCGACCAACCGGTACTAATTCTCGTTAAGTCACTTCCCCGTTTCTGAATAGCAGCTACTTCCTTGTCTGCAAAGCTGGGTCTTTCCCTACTTAGGAGCACCGAAAAGCCCCGGCCCACCCGAAGGTGAACCGGGGCTTATGTCAGTAAGCTAAGCTTGCTGGAGCAGATTTACTCAACCACTAGCTGGGCGCGCTGTGCGCCGGCTTCGAGCAGGTAGAGGCCCGGAGCCAAGCCTGCCGTAGCCACAGTGGCTTCCAGCTTGCCGACGGGGATGGTGCTGGTCCGCACGGCCCGGCCCAGGGCGTCGCGCAAGGTTACGGGCAGCCCGGCAGGGGCCGCCACCGGCAGGCGCAGCGTAGCTGGGGTGCCTGCTGCGGCAGGGTTTGGGTACAGGGCCAGCGGGGCTACCCCAGCCGTCGGCCGCACACCCAGGGGCAGACCGGCATTGCTGAGTTTGGCCACGAAGGCATTGCCCCCAAACGATGCTGGATAGGCCAGAGTGGTAGCGCCAAAGCTGATGTTCCCACGGAAGGTGCCGGTAGCAAACATGTTTCCAACGGCATCCAGAGTAATGGCCTCGAAATAGAATTGGCCGTCTGTGCTGATAGCCGGCGCGAGCTGAGCATAGTCCCAGCTCTGGGTCGTGGGATTAAAACGGGCCACGAAATTCCGGCCCGCAGTGGGGTTGGCCAGGGTGCGCGTGCCAAAGGTGTAGGTGATGACGTTCGGTAGCTCCCCGACAAGAACGGCGTTGCCTTGTGCGTCGACGGCTAGGCCATACGTATTCGTTGCGCTGGGGCTGCCGCTGTGCCCGATAGTGCCGACGGCTCCCCACTGGCCGGCAGGCGAGAGGCGGGCTACAAATTCGTCCTCGTTCACCGTGCTGCTGCCTAGTTGCAGGCCGGGGCCTCCTCCTTCTCCGGCCAGCCACACATTGCCCGTCCGGTCGTATTGCAGTTCGTTGGTAATGTAGGCCACTGAGCTGGTGCCCGGAGCTGCAACCTGGGTAGCTGCCGTCCACTGGTTGGTAGCGCTGAGCTGCGCAATTACGTGAGTAGCCTGGGTGGCACTGGTCGAGTTGACGGTGGTGCTGCCCAGCGTCACGGAGCCGTTCCGGATGCGGAAGGCTACGGCTACCTGGCCCTGTGGGCCCACGGCGGTCTGGCTCACAACAAAGCGGCTGCTGCTGGCCGTGCCGGTGGTGGTAGCGCCCACGGCACTTACCCATTGGCCGGCAGCATTCAGGCGGGCGACAAACAAGCCCGAACTAGGGGCTGCGGGCAACGTCGTGCTACCCAGGGTTACGGTACCGGTGTATTCGCCCGCTACCACCAGGTTGCCTGCTGTGGCGTCCCAGCCCGCCGCCAGGATGCGGGTGCCGGATAGTCCGATTAGCGCCTGGGGCTGCCCATTGGCGTTAAGACGGGTAATGAAGTTGGCCTCGGCTTTGGTGGTCGTGTACGTATAGGAGCCCACCGTAACCACCGTGCCCCCGTTGGGTGAAATTGATCCGTCGTCATTGACGGCACCGATGGCGTAGGTGTCACCGGCCGGATTGACGACTACGTGCTCGAAGCCCAGGGCCTCACCGTTGCCGGTGGCTTTCACCGCCCACAGCCACTGCTGGGAGAGCGAGAGTTTGGCTACGAAACCACTGGCAAAGCCCCCTCCACCCGTCAGGCTGGTGCTGCCAAACACGCGGGTAGCGGGAGCACCGCTGCCGCCACCGTTCTGCAATACGCCAGCTAGGTACTGATTACCAGCGGCATCGGTCGTTAGGCTGCGGCCCAGGGCTCCGGTGTCGTCGGTCGGGGTAGGATTGGCAGGCTGCACGGCGGCTGTCCAGGTTGGCGTTTGGGCATGGGCAGCGGGCAAGCCTAGGGTTATAGCAAAGGCAACAGTGAGATAAATGTGTCGCACGGGCAAATGAGGTTAGAGGTTAAGGTGTAACCTCAAAGGTCCCCTCCACCGAACCCAGCTGCAATACCCAGATGTAGGTATTTATCAGCCCGGGTAGCCAGTTCTGCGGACTACCCGGGCTGATTCAGGGCTTAAATGCCCACGTAGGAGTGGGGCGTAATGGCCCGTAGCTCCTGCTTCACGCTCTCCTGCACCGTCAGCGTGTCGATGAAGGCCTGGATGCTGGTCTGCGAAATGGCCTCGCCGGTACGGGTCAGGGCCTTCAGCGCGTTGTAGGGGTCGGGGTAATTTTCGCGGCGCAGCACGGTCTGAATAGCTTCGGCTACCACGGCCCAGTTAGCGTCCAAGTCGCGGCGCAGGGCTTCTTCGTCGAGGGCCAGCTTGTCGAGGCCGCGCTGCAAAGAGGCCAGGGCAATCAGGATGTGGCCCAGCGGCACACCCAGGTTGCGCAGCACGGTCGAGTCGGTCAGGTCGCGCTGCAGGCGGCTGATGGGCAGCTTGGCCGCCAGGTGCTCCAGCACGGCATTGGCCACGCCCAGGTTTCCTTCGGCGTTTTCGAAGTCGATGGGGTTTACCTTGTGGGGCATGGCCGACGAACCCACTTCCCCGGCCTTGATGGTCTGGCGGAAGTAGCCCATCGAAATGTACTGCCACACGTCCCGGGCCAGGTCGATGAGGATGTTGTTGAGGCGCTTGAGCCCGTCGCAGGTGGCGGCCAGGTGGTCGTAGTGCTCAATCTGGGTGGTGGGCTGACTGCGGTGCAGGCCCAGGCGGTTGTTGACGAACACGTCGGCAAATTGCCGCCAATCGACCTGGGGGTACGCAACCTGATGGGCATTAAAGTTGCCGGTGGCGCCCCCAAACTTGGCCCCGAACGGCACCTGGGCCAGCAGCTCCACCTGGGCGTCGAGCCGGGCTACGAACACTTGAATTTCCTTGCCCAGGCGGGTCGGCGAGGCGGGCTGGCCGTGGGTGCGGGCCAGCATTGGAATGGCCTGCCAGTCGGTGGCGCGGGTAGCCAGCTGGTTGCGCACCTGGGCGTAGGCGGGCAGCAGCGTGTGCAGCAAGGCATGCTGCAAACTCAGCGGAATAGCTGTGTTGTTGATATCCTGGGACGTCAGGCCGAAGTGGATAAACTCCAGATACTGGCCCAGGCCCAGGGCCGTAAATTTGTCGCGCAGGAAGTACTCCACGGCCTTCACATCGTGGTTCGTTACCTTCTCGTGGGCTTTCACCGCCTCGGCGTCGGCGAGGCTGAATGCGGTGTAGATACTGCGCAGCGGGCCAAACAAGGTGGTATCCACGCCCTGTAGCTGGGGCAGGGGCAACTCGCAGAGAGCAATGAAGTATTCGACCTCAATCAGGACCCGGTAGCGAATCAGGGCCAGCTCGGAAAAGTAGGTCGCCAGCGGCAGGGTTTGGCGGCGGTAGCGGCCGTCGAGCGGCGAAACGGCAGTGAGGGGAGAAAGGGCGGCGTAGTCGGCAGCAGCGGTCATGCGTAGAAGAAAGTTGGCCAGAAGTGGGCCAAAGGTAGCGAATGAGGCGGCGCAGCTACGGCAAGCGCGGTGCTTTTCGCTACCTTTGTTATCCGAGTGGCGGCAGGTTCGGCACGAAACTGGCATCCGCCTGCCGCTTGTATCTTCCTCTCCTCGTGCGCGTGACTTCAGCTACAAAGAAAAAAATAGGTATTGGTCTGGGCATCCTGGTGGTGCTGCTGGGCATAGGCCTGGGCGTATTTCTATTTAAGCGGCAGGAGCTGCTGGATTATGCTCTGCAGCAGGTAAAAGCCAAAGTAGAGCGGAAATACCCCGTAACCCTGACCCTGGGGGCTGCTCAGTTCACCGACCTCAACACCGTCGGAATCAGCGGGATGAGCATGGTGCCCAAGGCTACGCCCGCCGATACCCTGCTCCAGGCCCGCCGCATGACCGTGTCGCTCAGCGTGCGGTCCTTGTTTGCCGGCCGGCCCGTGTTTAGCAACCTCGAAATCAGTGATGCGCAACTCACGGCCCGTAAGAGCGGCAGCACCGACAACTACTCGTTTCTCTATAAAAAGAAAGGCAAGCAGCCCACCGTACCGCGCGATACGACCAAGGGCGTAAACTACGGCCTGCTGGCCAACCAGCTGCTCGAAGCCAGCTTCGACAACATGCCGGAGGAAGCGGACTTTCGCAACTTTCTGGTCACCTACGACAGCCCCCGCCACCGGGCCCGCATCACCATGCCCCGCCTGGCCATTGAAGATGGCGACATCAGCGGGCAGCTTACGGCCGTGGTCGACTCGGTGGAAAACCGCGTGGGTGTGCAGGGCCACATCGAGCCCGGCGACTACGCGCTGAACGCCGAAGTGTTTGGCCTGAACCGCCGGCCCGTGACCTTGCCCTACGTGCTGCGTCGCTACGGGGCCCGCGTGCAGTTCGATACGCTGCGTATGAGCCTGGCTGATAAAGACCTGGACGACGAGGAGCTGACCGTGCGCGGAACGGCTTCGGCCGCCAACTTTATTGTGAACCACCCTAAGCTGGCTGACCGGGACGTGCGCTTCCCGCGCGGGGGCATCGAGTTTGTGGCCCGCCTGGGCCAGGCCTTTGCCGCCCTGGAAAAGGGCACCAAGGTAACGCTCAACCGCATGGAGTTCTATCCGGTGGTGAGCGTGCGGAAGCTGCCGGTAAACGAGCGGGTGATTGGCAAAATGATCAACGGCGTGCGTAGCCGCGGCGAAGCCCTGGCGGGCCTGCAGGTGAAAGCCGACGTCGAATCGGCCGAAACGGCCGCCAACACGTTCTTTGAGGCCTTGCCCGAGGGGATGTTCAACACCCTGGAAGGCATGCAGGGTGAAGGCTCGCTCACCTACCGGCTGCATCTGAACCTGGACATGAACCAGCTCGACAGCCTGGAATTCAATTCCAGCCTGACGCCTAAGAATTTCCGCATCAGCCGCTTCGGCCGCGAAAATCTAAACAAGCTCAACGAGGACTTTGCCTACACGGCCTACAACGACAACGGCGACTCGATTAAGACCTTTACCGTGGGGCCGTCCAACCCGCAGTTTACGCCCTATAATGAGGTGTCCAATTATCTGAAGGGCGCCATCCAGACGGCCGAAGACCCCCGCTTCATGACCCACAAAGGGTTTATGGAGAAGGCCTTCGTGAAGTCAGCCATTCAGAATATCAAGGAAAAACGGTTTGCCCGCGGCGGCAGTACCCTGTCGATGCAGCTGGTGAAGAACGTGTTTCTGACCCGGCAAAAGACGGTTACCCGCAAGATTGAGGAGGCCCTGATTGTGTGGCTGATTGAAAACACCCGTCTGGTGTCGAAGGAACGCATGTTTGAGGTCTACCTGAATATCATCGAGTGGGGACCGAAAATTTATGGGGTGCACGAGGCTTCCCGGTTTTACTTCGACAAGCAGCCGAGCAACCTGAACCTGTCGGAGAGCCTGTACCTGGCCAGCATCATCCCGCGACCCAAACGCTACCAGGCCTCCTTCAACCAGTACGGGGAGATGCGCAGCAGTGCGCGCTACTTTCACCGCCTGATTGCGGATCTGATGGAGCGTAAGGGCATGATTTCGGAAAATGAGCGGGAGAGTGTCAGCTACAGCCTGAGTTTCCCGGGCCGGGCCCACGGCTCTATCTTCCGGGCCGTGCGCCCCGATACTACCCGCGTGACCTTCGCAGCCGACTCGACCCAGTTTGAGCCCTTGAACCTGATCGACCTGCTGGGCGGGGAAGCGCCCGACGCCGGCGTAAACACCAATGCCACGCCCCCACCGGCTCCGGCCACACCGCCAAAGCAGTAGCACCACACAACAGAAAGCCCCGCCGGATACATTCGGCGGGGCTTTTTCGTGATGATTTGCTAAAGGGTAAAGCGGCCCTTAGCGGGCCGTTGAGCAGGCTAGCTACCCGGCGGAATCAGCGGACTATCCTTTTTGGGAAACAGCAAAGACAGCACCACTGAGCCCAGCAGCAGAAAGCCCACTACCCCCAACGACCAGCTCATGGGCAGCTCGTAAAATTCGGCTATCAGCAGCTTGCCGCCAATAAAAATCAGAATAAGGGAGAGGCCGTAGTGCAGGTAGTGAAACAGCTGCATCAGGCCGGCCAGGGCGAAATACAGGGCGCGCAGACCAAGCAGGGCAAAAACGTTGGAGGTGTAGACGATGAATGTATCGCGCGAAACGGCCAGAATAGCCGGAATGGAGTCGGCGGCAAACACCACGTCGGTAGTTTCCACCATCACCAGCACCACAAACAGGGGCGTAGCAAATAGCAGCCGCTCCTTGCGCACGAAAAACTTGCCGCCTTCCATTTTGCTGGTGATGGGCAGGTGGCGGCTCAGAAACTTGACCACCGGGTTGTCGTCGGGGTTGATGTCGGGGCCGCCGGAGTTGAAGGCCATGCGAATGCCGGTGTACACCAGGAAGGCGCCCAGCACGTACACCAGCACGTGAAACTTGGCCAGTAGAGCGGCGCCCGCCAGAATGAAAATAGCCCGCAGCACCAGCGCCCCGATAACGCCCCAGAACAGGATGCGGTGCTGGTACTGCTGCGGCACCTTGAAGTAGGTGAAGATGAGCAGAAAGACAAACAGATTGTCGACGCTCAGGGACTTCTCAATCAGATAGCCGGTCAGAAACTCCAGGGCGGCCTGCTTGCCCATGGTGCGGTACACCAAGAAGTTGAAGCACAGCGACAGCACGATCCAGAAGGCGCTCCAGCTCAAGGCTTCCCGAATACGGACCACGTGGGCTTTGCGGTTGAATACCAGCAAATCCAGCATCAACATCACGAGCACGAAGGCGTTGAAGCCAACCCAGAACGCAGGAGTGTTTTCCATAAGACCAAAATACGCGGCCAACGATGCCGGCGTATAGTGGACTTACCGGGATTCGCGGGCCGGGGTTGCGGCCGGAGCTGAAACGGCAGACGCTGTTGCGGCCGGGCTCACCCGCTCAAACGAGCGAAACAGGCTGCTGAGCTTCATCTGCACGACCCCAAACAAGGCTTCCTGGAAGATACCCTTGGTCATTTTGGACGTGCCGCGGGTCCGGTCCGTGAAAATAATCGGCACCTCCTTGATGCGGAAGCCATACTTGTAGGCCAGCCACTTCATTTCAATCTGGAAGGCGTAGCCCACAAAGCGAATCCGGTCCAGGGGAATCGTGCGCAGCACCCGGGCGGTGTAGCACTTAAAGCCGGCCGTGGCGTCGGCAATGGGCATGCCCGTGACCATGCGCACGTAGGCCGAGGCAAACCACGACATCAGCACCCGGTCCATGGGCCAGTTCACCACGTTTACGCCCTGAATGTAGCGCGAGCCAATGGCCATATCGTAGCCCTCCACGGCGCAGGCGTCGTGAAGGCGCAGCAAGTCGTCGGGGTTGTGCGAGAAGTCGGCATCCATCTCAAACACGTACTGGTAATTGCGCTGCAGAGCCCACCGAAAGCCGTGGATATAGGCCGTGCCCAGGCCCAGCTTGCCGCTGCGCTCCTCTAAAAAAAGCTGGTCGGGAAATTCCTGTTGCAGGCCGCGCACCACGTCGGCCGTGCCATCGGGCGAGCCGTCGTCGATGATGAGCACGTCGAACCCTTTGGGCAGCGAAAACACCTTGCGGATAATCAGCTCCGCGTTTTCACGCTCATTATAGGTTGGTATTAAGACGAGCCCCGTATTCATTGGCCAAAGATAAAGATTCAGTTTGCGCCCTTCGCAATTTTTTCCGCCAGCGCCCGGGCGTGCCGGATGCAGTCGGGCACGCCCACCCCGGCGCGCCAGTTGGCCGTGCTGTAAATGCCGGCTATTTCCAGGGCATCAGCGGCCGTGTGGGCCGCCACAATTCGGTGGTCGAACTGCGGAATGGCCCGCTCCCAAGAGTACCGGTATTGCCAGACGGGTTGCACCGCCCGAATACCGTAGAAGCGCGCCAGTTCGAGGTGGACTTGCTGCAACTGCTCGGCGGCCGGTTGCCGCGCCTGCGCTTCGTACTGCGTACCTCCAACAAACGTGGTGAACAAAACGTGTCCGTCGGGCACCCGATTTGGATAGATGGAGCTGGTCCAGATGCTGCCGGCCGCATACGGGGATTCTACCTTGGGATGCAAAGCCCCGAACCCATCCAGCGGATGCCCCACATCGGCGCGCTGGTAGGCCGTATACACGGCCGTCATAGGTGGGTGGTACACGGCTTCTAGCGCGGCGGCAGCCTCCGGAAACAGGGGCTTGAGCAAGGGCGCCGCGGCGTAGGCGGGCAGCGCCAGTGCCAGGGCATCGTAGGCCGCCGCAGCGGGTGTTTCGCCGCTGGTCGTGAGCTGGTACTTGCCGTCGGTAGTGCGGGCCAGGCTCGTGACAGTAGTGCCGAAATAGGCGCTGGTGAGCTGGGCTGCCAGAGTTTTAGGCAAGGTCGATAATCCTTCGCGCAGGGAAATAATGCGGCGACGGGTACCGGGAGTGCCGCTTTTGGCCAAGCCCTTGAGCACCGAGCCGTAGGTTTGCTCCAGTTCCACCATTTTGGGAAAGGTCTTGTGCACGAGCAGCTGTTCCGGGTCGCCGGCGTAGATGCCGGAAATAAACGGGTTCAGCGCGTAGTCCACGATTTCGGAGCCGAAGCGGCGGCGGAAAAAAGCGGCCAGGGTTTCCTCGGCTACGGGCGGCTGGGCTGGCCGGCTCAGCTCCCGCAGGATGTTGAGTTTGGCTTTCAGGCTGAAAAAGCCGCTTAGCAGCAGGCCAGGCGGCGAACCGGGTAGTTTCTGGTATTTGCCGGCCCGCAGCACGTAGCGGTTGGCGCTTACGGCGGCCGTCTCCTGAATCTGGTCGGTCAGGTTCAGGTGCCGCAGCAGGTCGTGGAGCTCGTCGCTGAGCTGCAAGGAATTGGGGCCGGTTTCGAGCAGGTAGCCGTCGTGGTGTTCGGAGCGGATGTTGCCCCCCGGCAACGGGCTGGCCTCAAACAGGTCGTAGCTTATTCCGGCCCGCTGGAGGTAAAAGGCGAGCGTAAGGCCCGAAATACCGCCACCAAGAATTGCAATCCGCATGGTACACTGGGGTTAGAACAAGCAAAGGTAACCCCAGGAATCCAGTAACGGCCCGCGCCTTCGAAATCCGTAGCTTTGAGCGTATGAATGCAGCCGTAACCACGCCGCCCCGCCGCGAAAAGGCCGTGTTTCTGGACCGGGACGGGGTCTTGAACCACGAAATTGGCCACTACGTGTGGCGCCTCGACGATTTTGTCATTGCCGACGGCGTACCCGAAAGCCTGGCCCGCCTGAAAGCGGCCGGCTACCGGCTGATTGTGGTGACCAACCAGGCCGGCATTGCCAAAGGCTTGTACACTGCCCGCGAAGTACAGGCCTGCCACCAGAAGCTGCAGCAGGCCTGTAATAACGCTATTGATGCCTTGTACTTCGCCAGCGGCCACCCCAGCGTAAGCGAGTCCTTGATGCGCAAGCCCGATTCGCTGATGCTGGAAAAAGCCCTGGCCCGGTTTCAGATCGACCCCGCCCAAAGCTGGATGGTCGGCGACCGGCTCCGCGACCTGCACGCTGGGGCCAAGGTTGGGGTACGGGGCATTCTGGTAGGCGAGGGCGAAGAGAGCCGCCCCGCGCTGTACGCTCCCGATTTGCGCGCTGCCACTGATATTATTCTAGCTCAGTAACGGCGTAATAGCCATAAAACCACAACAGCCAGCCCCTGCAAAAGAGGCTGGCTGTTGTGGTAAAGAGCAAGCTAACAAACTACTGGCGAACCGGCTCTTGCGCAGCGCTGGCCATAACGGGCGACGCAACCTGGGTGGCCGGCTTGGTAGAGGAGTAAGCCGGACACTTGGTGCGGCAGGAGCTGAAGACAGAGAGGCATCCAACAGCTACAATCAACAGTTTTTTCATGCTTGAGTACAATCTTCGGTATTGGGCGATACGCGAAAGGATGAAGTGGGAAATGATTTACCAACTGGTAACGATTCCGTAACCTTCAAATTGTACTCATTCGTTCAAAAGCCGGCAGGCAATAAGTAGAACGCAAAACGCCGGCTTCCTGCGGGGCAGAAAGCCGGCGTGTATAAAGCCGGAAGTAGCTGAAAAGCTACCGAAAACTACTGACGCTCAGCAGGCGTAGCGGCCGAAGCAGTGATGGTCGACGAAACGCGGTTAGCGGCTTTGGTGCTGCTGTAAGCGGGGCATTTCGTCTTGTTGCACGCGCTCAGACCAACGAGGGCCACGGAGGCCAATAGGAGTAGCTTTTTCATCCCAAGAAAAACCAAAAGTGTTGTAAGAGAAACTAGTTCAGCACCAAAAGTACAATTTCTGGTCCGGACCTTCACGCATCCGGACCAGAAATTTACGGCGCTATTTTAATTTTGGTAACCCAGAATCCGCATCATCGATTCGCCTTCCTGCTGCTCGGCAAACACCCGGTCGGTGAGGGTACCGTCGGCGTCGCGGTCCAGAATCACGATTTTCGGGGCCGGAATCAGGCAGTGCTTGATGCCGCCGTAGCCCGAGAGGCTTTCCTGGTAGGCCCCGGTGTGGAAGAAGCCCACGTAGAGCGGCTTTTCATCGGTAGCGGGCTTACGCTCGGGCAAAAACACCTGGTAGATGTGCTTTTCGGCGTTGTAGTAGTCCTGCGAGTCGCAGGTCAGGCCGCCGAGCTGAATCTTCTTGTACTTCTTTTCCCAGCCGTTCAGCGCCAGCATAATGAAGCGCTGGTTCAGGGCCCAGGTGTCGGGCAGGTTGGTGATAAACGAGCCGTCAATCATGTACCAGAGCTCCTTGTCGTTCTGCAGCTTCTCGTCCAGGATGCTGTAGATGGTAGCCCCCGACTCGCCCACGGTGAAGATGCCGAACTCGGTGAAGATGTGGGGCTCGGGCACGCCTTCCTCGCCGCAGATGCGCTTGATGGTGCGCAGAATCTCCTCAATCATGTAGGGGTAGTCGTACTCCTTCTGAATCGAGGTCTGAATGGGCAAGCCGCCGCCGATGTCGATGGTGGTCAGCGTATCACACACCTTGCGCAGCTCGCAGTACTTGTGCACGAAGCGGCTCAGCTCCGACCAGTAGTACGAGGTGTCCTTGATGCCGGTGTTGATGAAGTAGTGCAGCATCGTGAGCTCGAAGCGCGGGTCGTCCTTGATTTTCTGCTCGTAGAGCGGAATGGCGTCGGCGTAGCGGATGCCCAGGCGGGAGGTGTAGAACTGGAAGCGGGGCTCCTCGTCGGAGGCCAGGCGCATGCCCAGGTTGCACTTCTCGCGCACGTTGTCGTGGTAGTACTCCACCTCGTTGGGCGAGTCCAGGATGGGCATGCAGTTCACGAACCCGTCGTTGATCAGGCGGGTAATTTCCGACTTGTAGGCCTCGGGCTTAAAGCCGTTGCAGATAATGTAGGTGTCCTTGGTCACCCGGCCCTTGTCGTACATGGCCCGGATGATGTTGGTATCAAACCAGGACGAGGTTTCGATGTGGACGCCGTTTTTCAGGGCCTCTTCCACCACGAAGCTGAAGTGGGAGGCCTTGGTGCAGTAGGCGTAGGAGTACTGGCCCTGGTAGCCGGTTTTCTCGATGCCGACCCGGAACCACTCCTTAGCCCGCTGAATCTGGGACGAAATTTTGGGCAGATACGTCAGGCGCAGCGGTGTGCCGTACTTCTCGACCAGGGCCATCAGGTCGATGTCGTGGAAGCGCAGCTCGTTCTGCTCGACGTGAAACTCCTGGGTTGGAAAATCGAAGGTTTGGGAAATCAGGTCGTGGTAGGTATCCATTCGAGGAAGAAAGAGGAGAAACGGATGTAAAAAAGTGGCAACGGAGCCAGATAAAGCGCATTAACACGCCACAACACTTGTTGTTACAAGTGTAGTACAGCGGGAAAAAGATTATTTACAAAAGCACTGGTGCCGGAGATTTTCAACTGGTCGAGCTTTTGTCGAACTTAGTGCCCGCAAAGATACCCCGCCCGCGGGGTTTTGGTTGTGCTTTGTTCGTTGGCCGCGGCGGAAGGTCCGTCCGCGCCAAGCCTGAGGGGGTCGGGGGGACCCATCAATCGGCAAGCATCAGAACCATTTAACTTTATTCTGCCCATGTAAATATGCGCCGCATCAAGCTCATCGAAGTCCGCTCCGAACTCGGAGCCGGTACTCGTGGGGCCAGTCTGGGGGTTGATGCCCTTCGGATTGCCTGCCTGAACAAAGGTTCCGACTATTTCCGCCGCTTCAACGCCGTTGCCGTGCCGGATCAGAACCAGGTGTTGTTCGACAAAAACCATTTCCCTTTTGCCAAGCACATCGATTCGGTGTACACCGTGCAAAAGGCCATTGCCAACACCGTCGAGCAAACGCTCCGGTTTGGCGAATTTCCGCTGGTGCTGGCCGGCGACCATAGCAACGCCGCCGCCACCATTGCCGGCATCAAGGCGGCCAATCCCTACAAGACGCTGGGCGTCGTCTGGATTGATGCCCACGCCGACATCCACTCGCCCTACACTACGCCCTCCGGCAACATTCACGGCATGCCCCTGGCCATGGCCCTGAACGAGGACAACCGCGAGTGCCAGCGCAACGAGCTGGATCCGGAAACCGAGTTTTTCTGGCGCCGCCTCCAAAACCTGGGTGAAGAAGGCCCCAAACTCAGCCCCGAGCACTTGGTGTATGTCGTTGTGCGCGATACCGAGCACGAGGAAGACGCCGTGATTGAGCGGCTCGGTATCAAAAACTTCAAGCTGCCCGAATTTAAAGCCAAGGGTGCCCGGCAGGTGGCCCGCGAAATCTACGAGCGGCTGCGCTTCTGCGACCTAGTGTACGTGTCGTTCGACGTAGATTCCCTGGACTCGCGCTTTTCTAAAGGCACCGGTACACCCGTCGTCGATGGCCTCAACGTGGACGAGGCCGTGAGCTTGTGCCGCGCCCTGCTGGATAACGACCGGGTGGTGTGCTTTGAAATGGTGGAAATCAACCCGACGCTGGACAACGAGAATACCATGGCCAAAAACGCCTTCGATATTCTGGAAGCTTCCACCGACGCCATTCTGGAGCGCCTGCGCATGGAAGACGTGACCAGCCGGTAACAAATCACGGCTATTCGTCGGGATTGGTCCAGGTAAGCATATTATTAGAATCGTTCATTAAGTATACCAATTTCCTGCACTTGTTGGTATACTTTTATTTGAACGTGAGTAGTAAGTATACCTTGCCGAGGTAATCAATGTATAGCTAAAACGTTGCGTGTATACCGATTGGTACTCGGGTTTCGGGCGTACGTCTGACACAGGTCATCTGCTATCCTGAGCCTTGCGAAGGACCTTTGCCCATGCCCTGACAGGCATGTTTCAATGTGCAGAAGCCTTTTTCCGCATTGGCGGAAGAGGGCTTTTCGCGTTGGTAGCAGGCGTAGTAGGGTAGAGGAACACGTCCTTCGCAAGACTCAGAATAGCAGGCCTGGTGCCGGTTAGGAGCCGGCCGCGGGGCGTGTCTCACGTTCGAGTTTGAACCCGGCGCGGCTTCCGTTACTTTTGTGCCAGCATTTTCCGCCGCATTTTCCCGGAGCCCACGGCGGAGCTCCCTTTAAGCAGCACCCCGTGCAACAACTCGAACAGGATATCAGAGCGGCGCTGAGCGCGGCCATACAGCAGGTTTTTGGCGTTACGGTCGGGCCCGACCAGCTCGTGATTCAGCCCACGCGCAAGGAATTCGCGGGCTCCTTTACCCTCGTTACGTTCTCCTTGACCAAAGCCCTGGGCAAAGGTCCCGAGCAGATTGGGCAGGGCCTGGGCGAGTGGCTGACTACTAACGAGGCCCGCATCAGCGGCTTCAACGTGGTAAAAGGCTTCCTGAACCTGGAAGTGGCCGACCAGCAGTGGCTGCGCCTGTTCCAAAACTTGGTACAGCAGCCCGCTAATACGCCCGTACTGACGGGCGGCCCCCAGAACGTGGTGGTGGAGTATTCCTCGCCCAATACCAACAAGCCCCTGCACCTGGGCCATTTGCGCAATAACTTCCTGGGCTACTCCGTGGCCGAGATTCTGAAAGCCACCGGCGCCACGGTGTCGAAGGTGAACCTGGTCAACGACCGGGGCATTCACATCTGCAAGTCGATGCTGGGCTACCAGCGCTTCGGCCACGCCGAGACGCCCGCAAGCGACGGTATCAAGGGCGACCATCTGGTGGGTAAGTACTACGTGCTGTTTGAGAAGCACTACCGGGAGCAGGTACAGCAGCTCGTCGCGGAAGGCGTGGCCGAAGACAAGGCCAAGGCCTCGGCCCCGCTAATGCTCGAAGCCCGCGACATGCTGCAGAAGTGGGAGGCCGGCGACGAGGAAGTCGTGAGCCTGTGGCGGCAGATGAACGGCTGGGTCTACGAAGGCCACAACGCCACCTACGCGGCCATCGGCGTCGATTTTGACAAGTTCTACTACGAATCGGGCACCTACCTGCTGGGCAAGGAGCGGGTGCAGGAAGGCCTCGACCGGGGCTTGTTTTACCGCAAGGAAGACGGCTCGACCTGGGTGGATTTGGCCGCCGAAGGCCTGGACCAGAAGATTCTGCTCCGCTCGGACGGCACCAGCGTGTATTTGACCCAGGACCTGGGCACGGCCGAGCTCAAGTATGCCGATTTCCACTACGACTCGAGCATCTACGTCATTGCCGACGAGCAGAACTACCACATGCAGGTGCTGCAGGCCACGCTCCAGAAGCTGGAAAAGCCCTACGCCGCCGCCATTCACCACCTGAGCTACGGCATGGTGGATTTGCCCACGGGCAAGATGAAAACCCGGGAAGGCACGGTAGTAGACGCCGACGAGCTGGTGCGCGAAGTGGTGGAAGCCGCTAAAGCCGCCACCCTGGCGAAAGGGAAAATCGAGGGCCTGACCGAAGAGGAATTGGCCGAGCTATTCCACACCTTGGGCCTGGGCGCGTTGAAGTACTACCTGCTGAAGGTCGACCCCAAGAAGCGGATGCTGTTCAATCCCGAGGAATCGGTGAGCCTGGAAGGACACACCGGGCCCTTCATTCAGTATTCCCACGCCCGGATTGCCCAGCTCCGTCGCAAGGCGGAGCAAATGGGTATCAACATTACCGCCGATTTCTCCAGCCTGGGCGACTTGCAGAAGTCGGAGCGGGAGATGATAGAGGAGCTGGCTCGCTACGCCAACGTGGTAACGGAGGCCGCCCGCACTTTCTCGCCGGCCATTGTCGCGCAGTACGCCTACGATTTGGCCAAGGCTTACAACCGCTTCTATGCCGAAGTGCAGGTGCTGCAGGAGCCCGACGAAGCCAAGCGGGCCTTCCGCGTGGCGCTGTCGGCCCAGACGGGCCGCGCTATCAAGGCCAGCATGCAGCTGCTCGGCATAGCAGTGCCGGAGCGGATGTAACTCCACGAAAGACGCCCCTCTTTGCGAAAGGAGGGGCGTTTTGTTGTTCACTCAGAATCTAACCACACCACTACCGATATGAAAAGCGTTGCCGTTTACTGTGGGGCCAGCCCCGGATTTAATGAGGTGTACCGCCAGCAGGCCGACCTGATGGGGCAGGAGTTGGCCCGGCGCGGTATTACGCTGGTCTACGGTGGGGGCCGGGTAGGCCTAATGGGGGCCGTGGCCGACAGCGTCATTCGCCACGGCGGCAAGAGCATCGGCGTGATTCCCGATTTCCTGGCCGACAAAGAGCTGGCCCACCGGGGCCTCACCGAGCTGCACGTGGTGAAAAGCATGCACGAGCGGAAGCTGCTGATGGCCGACCTGGCCGAAGGCTTCGTGGCCATGCCCGGCGGCTTCGGCACGCTGGAAGAACTGTTTGAGGTCCTGACCTGGGGGCAACTGGGGTTGCACAAAAAGCCCAGCGGCGTACTCAACGTAAATGGTTTCTACGACCACCAGCTCCAGTTTCTGGACCATATGGTGACGGAAGGCTTTCTGCGACCCGAAAACCGCGCCCAGCTCCAGCAGGATGCCTTGCCCGCCGGCCTGCTCGATAAGATGCTGGCCTACGTGCCCACCGACCTGGAAAAGTGGCTGACGGCCAACCGGACCTGATTGGGTGGCCAAGCCGGGGCGTTTGGCCAGCTCCGCGCAACCGCCCAACGCGGTAAACCACCTACCTTGGCTAACTGAAACATTGCTCCTAACCGGAGAGTTACGCTGGTGCCGCGTGCCGCCCCAGCTTTTGCCGACCTCACAGCGTCTTATGAAAGCTTCGTTTTTACTCCTGCTCGGCACCCTGGCCGCCTGCGGTTTATCCTCCAACACGACCACTCCATCCTCGCCTTCGACCTCCAACGCCATGCCAGCTACCACCTCCGAAACCACTGCCAGCCGCACCGTGTACGACTTTACCGTAAAATCCATTGATGGCAAAGACGTGCAGCTCAATCAGTTCAAAGGCAAAAAGCTGCTGATTGTGAATGTCGCCTCGGAGTGTGGCTACACGCCCCAGTACAAGGAGTTGGAGGAGCTCTACAAAAAGCACGGTGACCGGGTGACCGTGCTGGGCTTTCCGGCCAATAACTTCGGGGGGCAGGAGCCGGGCTCCAACGAGCAGATTGCCACCTTCTGCGAAAAGAACTACGGCGTGACCTTCCCCATGTTTGCCAAGGTATCGGTGAAGGGCGACGACACGGCCCCGCTCTACCAGTTTCTGGCCAGTAAAGCCCAGAACGGCGCTATCAGCGACGCGCCCGACTGGAACTTCTGTAAGTACCTGGTCGATGAGCAGGGGCATGTCGTGGGTTTTTACCCCTCGAAGGTCAAGCCCATGAGCGACGAGCTGGTGGCGGCTATTCTGAAGTAATTTCTTCGCTTTTTTCGAACGTCATGCCGAGCTCCGCGAAGCATCTTACCAGCCTCCCGGGTAGCATCCGCTACCCGGGAGGCTGGTAAGATGCTTTACCTGCCGGGCATGACGTTCTTTTGCTTTCTATGACTTCCTCCGTTCCTTCTTCCGATTCCGCGGCGGCACCCGGCAGCCCGGCCAAAGCCTGGATTTCTGCCTTCCGTCCCCGCACCCTGCCCCTGGCGCTGGCCAGCATTATGATGGGGGGCTTTCTGGCTGCCGCCCACGGGCAGTTTCGGGGCACCGTCGTGGGCCTGGCGGCGCTGACAACTATTCTGCTGCAAATCCTGAGCAACCTGGCCAACGACTACGGCGACTCCCAGAACGGGGCCGACAGCGTACACCGCGAAGGGCCGCAGCGGGCGGTGCAGTCGGGCGCTATTTCCCCGGCTCAGATGAAAAAAGGCATGGTGGTATTTGGGGTCCTGTCGTTTGCCGCCGGTATCAGCTTGCTCTGGGTGGCTCTGGGCTTTTCGGGCGTCTGGGTATTTCTCTCGTTTCTGGTGCTGGGCCTGAGCGCCATTTGGGCCGCCGTCAATTACACGGCCGGCGCCAAACCCTACGGCTATGCGGGCCTGGGCGACCTGTCGGTATTTATTTTCTTTGGGCTGGTGGGCGTCTGCGGCACGTATTACCTGCAGGCCCGGCTGCTGCCGCTGCCGGTGCTGCTGCCCGCCGCCGCGTTGGGCTGCTTTGCCACGGCCGTACTGAACGTGAACAACATCCGCGACATTCGCTCCGATGAACTGGCCGGCAAAATCACCATTCCGGTGCGGCTGGGCGCGGTGCGGGCCCGGCGCTACCACTGGCTGCTGCTGGTGCTGGGCTTCGGGGCGGCCATCGTTTATGTGGCCCTTACGTATCATTCTTTCTGGCAGTGGCTGTTTCTGCTGGCCGCCCCCTTGCTGGTCTTCAACGGCCGGCAGGTGGGGCAGCGGCAGGAGTCGATGCAGCTCGACCCGTTGCTCAAGCAAATGGCCATGAGTACCCTGGCCTTCACCCTGTTGTTTGGGTTGGGGCAGGTGCTGGGGTAGGCACGTAAGGGAACAGGAGAGGAGGGAGCGTGATGGTGAAAAATGAATGGGACTTATTGCTACTCGTGCGGGCCCGCTTGGCTGCCGGGGAAGCAACGATTCGGTTTGCTATCCAGGAGCCGGTTCTCTGGACGATGTTCAGTCGCCGGCCCGCCCTGGTACTGGGCCCCGACAATACCCGCTACGAACTCAGTCCTGATTTTCCCCGGGTGATGCACGAGCTGATCCGCTGGCACATTTCCTCCCACGTGGTGCATCAGCTGCCGCGCTACGAGCTGTACTTCCAGCCCAGCCTGGGCCATCGGCACTACAGCCCGGCCACTGGGGCCGAGGTACCCGCCGAAGCGCCCCGCGTCGTGCTCACGTCCCCTGAAGACCTGCGCGCCTTTCTCGACGACCTTTCCGGGCTGCTTTCGGCCCCTGGTGATACGGCACTAGAATAGCTCGGCGGCCGTTGCCGGCCCTCAGGTGCCGGCAAGTTTCTATATTGCCAACGCTATTCTTACGCTTATCCCGATTTCCTATGGCTTCCTTTTATGCTGAGCTCCATCTGGAAGGTGTCGTTATTCCGATGCTGCAATGCTCGTACAGCTTCCAGCAAACCACCGACGCCCGGGGCCGGGTAAGCGCCCGGGTCCGGCAGGGCCCCTTGCAGCTGCTGCTCGACGTGCCCGATAACGGCGCCGACTTGCTACTAAGTTGGGCGGCCACTCCCTTCAAGGCCATGGCCGGGCAAGTTATTTTCTACGATGACTCCCTGGGTAGCCTGCCGCGCGAAACCATTCAATTTGCCGCCGGTCAATGCGTGCACTACGAGGAAACCTTTCGCACCTCCGACGCCGAAAGTGGGGCCTACACCTGCCAGCTGACCATCACCGCGCCCGAGTTTGAGCTGCTCGCCGGCGGGCCGGCCGCCCCGGCTCTGGCAGCAGCTATCAGCGCCGCTAAAATGCCTGGTCTGGCGGCCGTGCCCTCCCTGGCGCTGGCCGCGGCGGCGGCGGTGGCTTCGCCGGCGGCAGCTAAGGCCTTTGTAGCTGAGTATACGCTGGCCGAGTTTGCCAAAACCATCAAAGGAGCTGAGCACATGCAGCCGCCGGAGGTTATCGAGCAGATTTATGATCTGTTCAACGCTGCCTCCGCTGCTTCAGCACCCGGTAAGCCTTCCGCCCCGCACTGGAAAGCCGTAGAGGATTTGGTGTGTAGCAGCCACTACGTGGACCCAAGCGACGGCCAGAGTAAACCGCTGAACGGGCATTGGCCCCCGGCTAATGGTGGGTACCAGCGCCGGATGGTGCAGTTGAAGAAAGGAGACGTATTCGACCGGTATCAGGGCGACATGATCGACCAGAAGCCGGACCCAACCAATCCTGCCAATAAGGTGCCCCTGGAAGTCGGCGACGAATTTCCGGTTACGTTTATCGGAACCTTCCTATCGCCGATGGGCACAGCTGGTACACCCACCGTGCCGCAGTCATTTGAGTCCCGAGCCTTGGACCGGGCGGAGGCGAAGTACCCGTTAGCATACACTGCGGAGGTTCTCAACGACGTGCCTGTGGATCTTGTAGAAGGAGAATTGGCAGAAGTGATTCCCTGGTATGGGCAGCCGGGGGGCGGTACCCAGATGCGTCTATTGTTCAAGGACGATACGTGGCGCCGGCAAGAGTGGAAGCAGATGCAAGACCAACGGTTCCTGAAGGTTAACCTTAAGTCATCTCCCAGCGGCGAGTATGAGGTACTACCTAATAACCGGGCGAAAAAGTTGAAATGACAAGGCCCGCGCTTATCCCGACAGAAACGCTGCCGATTGAACGAGTGGAAATCGTGAACCGCATTACCGTGCTCGTAGAGCCGGATAAGGAACTGCAAGCGCTGGGTTGGCAGCGCGAAACTACCGTGACCCAGCAGGTGCTTCCCACCCAGTTCTTTATGGGCCGCCAATGGGTAGTCACGCACGATTCGCCCACGACGGGGCAGCCCGTGGAATGGAACTGGCAGGTGGAGTTGTTTCGGGATACCCGTTACATGCAGCGGCTTTGCCTGAGCACCCGAGGCTTTGCGAATCAGGCGCTACTGGATACTCTGGCCGCCGTTTTTCTGCATGTGGAGCCAGCCAAGCCACTGTATGCTACCGGACCTATGCCGCACGGCTACCAGGTAGTGCCGCCGGCGGCCCCGTTGAAAGCTTTCGGCGGCATTCCCAATCTGCACTACTACACCGCTGGTGACGAGCAATACTTGGCTTTGTACGCTCAGCGCTATGCCGTCAACGAGCGAGGAATTGAGGATGCCAGCTTTGTAAACCTCTACGAAATCGTGCAGGTGCGCCTGGAGGAAGATCAGTTTTTGCAGTTGGTCCGTCAGGCCCTGGAAGCGGCTTACAGTACGCCATTCTACTAAAGCACCACCTGGCACCTTGGCTGTACCACTGGTGCCACTCTCATTCTGCTGTTCTTTCCTATGGAAGCTCTATCTCATCAGCCTTTACTCCGACGGTTGTCTCCGGTTGAGCAGGTCGTTGTTACGCCGGTGCCAGTGGCTAATCAACCCCTCGTGTCGGACCAGCCGCTGGACGTAGCCCTACCTGTGCAGTTCAATACGGCCCAGGGCTGGCAACTGGCACACCGCTGCCCCAGCACGGGGGAGTGGGTTGAATGGAACTGGCAGTATAAGGAGTGGTTCAAAGAAGGTCAGGCCCTGAGCACCTACAAGCTGCGCGACCAGCCCTTGCTGGACGAGTTGGCTAGCATGTTTACATGGGTGCAGCCGTATGACGAAGACACGCCCATGGGTCAGTATTATGAGTATCACCTCGTTGCCCGACCCGGAGCAGAGCCACTGTCAGCAGAACAGGTGGCTTTTCCCGGGGTTCATTACTACACTAATACGACCCGTACCGCGCAGTTTTTAGCCTTGTATCAGATGAACTATCAATACGATGTGGAAGCACCAGAGCGTGCGTTTTTTCGTGTTAACATTTACGAAATTGTGCAGGTAGAAGTAGCCGACGAGCAAGCATTACAGAGTCGTATTGGCCGCGCGCAGCAGGCGGCAATTCACTACAACCGCATGATTGCCGGTTAACCACTCGGCTGCTTGCTTTCGTCAGGCGCAAAACCATTCCTAGCCCGGCTGCGCGGCAAGCCGCTCCAGGGCCCCGCGACCCGTCGTATCTTTAGTTTTGTCCTCGTTTCCTCTTTTCTCCGTTATGGAATCTCAGTCCCCCCGCAGCTTTATTGATGATCTGGTTAGTTACTTCACCCAAAAGCTGGAAGTACAGGCCGCGTATTTTGCCTTTCTCTACAGCTCCGTCAGCCAGACTCACGACCTGTTTCTGGGCGTCGAGCACGCGGGCGACCTGGAAGGCATCAAAAAGATGAGCTTGTTTATTAAGCAGGTTTATTTGCCGCAGGCGCCCATGTTCTTTGCCTCCTCCGAGGAAGATGCCGAGCTATTTGCCACGGTGCAGGAGCAGGGTCTGCAATTTTTCAGCCGGCAGGCAGAGCAAAGCATCGAGCAGGAGTTGCTCAAAGGCCTGTTTGATCAGCAGCGCGACCGGGCTGAGCTGGTCGGTACCGTCCGCGACCAGGGCGTATACGCCCTGGTCCACAAGGCTCAGCTGGAGCAGAAAAAGCTCGTTATTCAGTCTTTTTCCAAAGACGGGGAGGCCTTTACGCCCCTCTTTACCAGCCCCGAGATGCTGCCGCTGGGCGGCATAAGTGCCCCCCCCGATGGGTTGGTGCTGGCCCGCCTGGTGTGGAGCAAGCACTTGCCTGGCGCTGCCCCCCGCCCGGTAGTACTTAACCCGGATACGGCTTTTGAGGCTAAGTTTGAGCTCTAGATCGGTAACAAAGCCCGGCTACACGGCCACCGAGCAGCAGCACTTACAAGAGCTTTTCCGGGAGCTGGGGCACTTTACAGCCCTGCCCGATTGGCCAGAGCACTTACCCTTCGAAGTCCGCCGCTCGTTTGTGCTGGAGAAGCTGGGCAACCCGGTGCAGTAGGCATTCCGACCTTACAAGCGGGTAGGCAAAGCCCCTGGCGCAGGAGAGGTACAACTTTTTCTAGCCCACACCGTGCAGGGCACGAACAAGGAAAACTGGTCGTCGGCCGAAGGCGGCTTCTGCATCAGCCTCGGTTTCCCGGAAAAGGTAGCCGCCGACATTACCCGGCTGAATGCCAACCTGCAACCCGTGCAACAGCAGCTCTACGAAGAGTATTATGGCACCTTGTATAACGCATATGGCCGTGGGCTTCTTGGGAGCTAGGTTTAGCTAATCCCGGGAAGGGCAATTATTTGGAGCCAAACCGCAGAAACTTTGCGTGGGCGTAAAGTTTCCGGGCGGGGTATTCGTCTACAGAAAAAACCGGGGAGTACCGCAGGTCCTTTTTCACCGAGGGCCGCTTTTTCCCTCACCTTTAGCGGTAGTTGCCCGGCTTCCTACGCCTATGTCTTCATTTCGTCAGAAACTCCTAAAAGCGCTGTATCCGCTGATTATGCGCCTATCCAAGTCCGGTAGCCGCGGCAAGGTGCTGGAAAACAAGTCTGCTCAGGCCGCGCCCGTGTCGTTTTACGACCTCGCTGGCCAGCTCAACACGGGCCAGTCGTTGCCGTTTGCCGACCTCCGGGGCAAGCAGGTGTTGCTGGTAAACACGGCCTCCAACTGCGGCTATACCAACCAGTATGAGGAGCTACAGCAGCTTTCCGAGCAGTTTGCCGACAACCTGGTCATCCTGGGGTTTCCGGCCAACGACTTCAGGGAGCAGGAGCAGGCCGACGACCACACCATCCAGCAGTTTTGCCAGGTTAATTTCGGCGTGTCGTTTCCGCTGATGAAAAAAAGTGTGGTCGTCAAACAAGCCGCTCAGAATCCGGTTTACCAGTGGTTGACGCAAGCCCGCCAGAATGGCTGGAACGAGCAGGCGCCCGATTGGAACTTCTCTAAATACCTTATCAGTGCCGACGGTAACTTGACGCACTATTTCGGCCCGGCTGTTTCGCCCCTGAGCGAAAAAATAGTAAAGACTATTGGGCCGCGGCAAATAGTGTAATTCTTAGGGTGTACCTTTGCGCCCGATTCTCCGCTCTACGTTATTCCACCAATTCCTACGCTGCTGCCCCGTCTTGGCTCACCGGCTCAGGCATGCCTTCTTTTCGACGAATTTCACCAAAATAGCCTGGTGAAACATGAGTTAGAAAAAGGTGCGCGGGCAGCATTATCCTTTTTTCGGCTGTACCTCCTTTTCCCCTTGATGCTCCCGCGTCACCGTTCGTTAGCGCAGGAGCATTAGGGTATTTATAAACTTTCCATGAGCTGTGTTATGCAACGGGCAAGTCACTCTCAACCCGAACCTCACTCCGCAACCTTGTATTTCGTGGTGTTTTATGCGGGCCTGCTGAGCTTCATCGGCCTGTCCATCTTCTTCACGCCCCTTATCCAACTGCTGGCCGACTAGGCCGGGCTGGTGCAACTAATCCGGCGCGATTTGAGCTCCTGGGCCAAACCAACGCCGGGCTGAAACTGCCTACGCGCCCATTCTCCTTGCCAGGAAGCGCCCCCACGTGGCTTGCTGCTTCTGCATTTTGCTTTCCATGAAACGATATTTACTGCTGCTGATTCTTGGGTTAAGTATGCTCCTGCATCCTTCGGCCGGGCTGGCGCAACGGCTGGTCCTGAAAGGACGCATAACGGAGGCGGCTACGGGCCAACCCGTGCCTTTTGCCTCGGTGTTTGTGAAAGGTACCAGCTTGGGTGCCACCGCCGACGAGGAGGGCCGCTACGAGTTGACGATTTCGCACCCGGTCGATTCCGTGTCGGCATCAGCCATGGGCTACCGGCCCAAAAGCCGGGCCGTGAGCCGGCAGGAGGCGCAAACCATCAACCTCGCCCTGGCCTCCACGGCCGTGTCGTTGGGCGAAGTGGTGGTGCGCTCCACCGAAAATCCGGCCTTCGCCATTCTGCGCAAGGTGCAGCAGCACAAGCGGCAAAACGACAAGGCCCGCCTCTCCGCCTTTGAGTTTGACAGCTACAACCGTATCGAAGCTTCGTTGTCGGACATTACCGACCGCCTGGCCCGCCGCAAGGTAATTCGGGATATGACGGCCGTAGCCAGCGGCGTGGGCGAGATGGAACGCAATGCGGCTGGCAAGCCTACCGTGCCCGTGTTCGGTTCGGAGGTGCTCTCGCGCTACTACGTGCGGCACCGCCCTACCCGGGAGCGGGAGGAGGTGCAACATTCGCAGCTCTACGGCGCCGCCCCCCGCGACGGTACCGTATTGTCGCAGCTGCTGGGCTCCTCGTTCCAGGACTACGACTTCTACCCCAACTGGCAGGTGGTGATGGGCAAAGACTTTATCTCGCCCATTGCCGACGGCTGGCGCATCACCTACGATTACGACCTGGAAGACTCGGTGATGGTAGGCCAGGACCGCTGCTATCAGCTGAAGGTGTTTCCGCGCCGGGCCCAGGACCTGGCTTTCACCGGCCGCATCTGGATTACGACCGACTCCTACGCCCTGCGCCGCCTCGACCTGACCGTGGACCCCAAGGCCAACATCAACTTTGTTGACCAAATCCGCATCATGCAGGAGCTGGCGCCTTCCTCGGCCGGCCCTTGGCTGCCCAGCCGTACCCAAGTAGTAGTAGGGCTGAAGCCCACGCCCAAGCAAACCGGCTTGCTGGTACGCTTCACCACGATTAACTCCAACTTTGTGGTGCAGCAGCCCCACGAGCTACCCTTCTACGACCAGCCCCTGGCTACCGCCGCCGACGCCCTGAAAATTCCGGCGGGCTTCTGGGAGAAAAACCGCCCCGATACGCTTTCGGCCCAGGAAGCACGCACCCTGACCGTGCTGGATTCAGTCGGCAAGCTGCCCTCGGTTCGCACCTTCCTGGAAGTTGCCGACCTGGTGGTCAACGGGTATCAGCCGCTGGGCAAGCGGGAATTGGTGGAGCTGGGCCCCGTGCTCTACAGCTACAACTGGAACAATGTGGAAGGCAACCGCCTGCGCATTGGCCTGCGCAACACCCCGGCCCTGAGCCCCGACTGGCTGGCCCAGGGGTACCTGGCCTACGGCACCCGCGACGGACAGTTTAAATACGGGGTTTCCGCGGACCGCATCGTGAATCGGGCGAACTGGACCGTAGTCAGCCTGAAGCATAGCCAGGATCTGGATCTGGTGGCCCTGCTCGACAACGACATAGCCCTGGAAAGCCCACTATTTGAGGTGGCCGCCCGCTTCGGCAACATTAAGCCCCTGCTGCCGCTGTGGCGGGAAGTGAGCAGCCTGTCGGCCCAAACCGACCTGTTTCACAACTTCACGCAGAAGCTCACGCTTCGCCACCAACGCTTCAATCCGCTCTACAACTTCGCCTATTATACCAGCCCGGACCAAACGCCGGAAGCCCCCACCGCCCACCGGTTCCAGCTTTCCGAGGTGGTATTTGAGTCGCGCTACGCCCCGGATGAAGTCATGGTGCAAAACCAGAACCACCGCACGGCCGTCGGGATTCGGAAGTGGCCGGTGTTTACCGGGCGCTACACGCTAGGGCTGAATCATGTGCTGGGCAGCGACTTTGCCTACCACAAGTTCAACCTGACCATCAGCCAAAGTGTGCAACTGGGCCAGCTGGGCCGCACCGAATACGTGCTCGACGCGGGCTACATTCCGAGCACGGTGCCCTACCCGGTGCTGAAGGCACACCTGGGCAATGAGTCGCCCATTTATACCTCCAATGCCTACAACCTGATGCGCTACTTCGAGTTTGTCAGCGACCGGTACGCTTCCCTGCACGCCGAGCACTACTTCGAAGGCTTGCTCGTAAACACGGTGCCACTGCTGAAAAAGCTCGACTGGCGCCTGGTTGCCTCGGGTAACCTGCTGTATGGCAGCCTACGGGAAGCCAACCGCCGTACTACTCCCGACGTTGATGCGGCCGGCGCCCTGGTGCCTACGTACCGCGGCCTGGGCAGCACCCCCTACGTGGAAGTGGGCTACGGCGTAGAAAACATCCTGAAGTTTATCCGAGTCGACTTCCTGCACCGCTTAACCTACCGCGACCTGCCCGGTGTGCACAACTTTGGGGTAAAGGTCTGTGCTCAGTTCAAGCTGTAAGCACGCGTACACCTGGCGCCGAAACTCGATATTTCGCGCTGTCTGCGCACAAAAAAGCCCCCGAGCAGTCAGGGGCTTTTTTGTGCGGAAAGGTATTTACTCAGCGCTAGGAGCGGCAGGCGTGGCCTGAGGCGTGGTTTCAGCCGAAGCGCCTTCGGGGCGAGGCCCACGGCCACTGCGGTTGCGCCCCCCGCGCTTACGACGCTTGGGCTTGTCGCCGGCTTCTCCTTCGGCACGTGGCGGGCGGGCCTCCCCTTCCGGCCGCGGGGCACGGGGTGGGCGCGGCGGCCGGGCTTCCCGGGCTACTGCTGGGGTTCCTGCTTCGGCTACCGAAGCGCCTGCCTCAGCGGCGGGGGCGGGGTGGCTTTCGCGCCGCGGCCCCCGGCTAGCCGGGCGCCGTTCGCCGCCTTCGCGAGGTTTATCACCCTCGCGGCGCGGGCCCCGGCCGTCACGCCCGCTCCGGCCGTCGGGGCGCCCCCCGATCTTGCCGCGCAGGCCGCTGAAGCGCTTGGGGTCAAACTCGGGAGCAGGACCCAGGCCGAGTTCTTCGGTAATGGTCTGCTTTTCGACTTCGCGCTCAATCAGCTTTTCAATCTTGACAACCCGGTCCTGGTCCTGATCGGCAATGAAGGTGATGGCCGTGCCTTTGGTGGCGGCGCGGGCCGTGCGGCCAATGCGGTGCACGTAATCCTCCGCTGCTCGCGGGATATCGTAGTTCACCACGTGGCTGAGCGAGTCGATGTCGATGCCGCGGCTGAGCACGTCGGTGGCTACCAGAATCGGGAACTGCTTGTTCTTGAAGTCGCGCATAATCTTCTCGCGCTCCTCCTGGGTGCGGTCCGAAGAAATGCCCTGGGCCACGTAGCCGAGCTTATTAATAGCCCGCACAATGCCGGCCACGGCGGCCTTCTGCGAGGTGAAAAGCACCATGCTCTGCACTTCCTGGGTTTTGAGCAGGTGCTCGAGCAAGTAGATCTTCTGGCGGTCGAAGGCCATGTAGAACTGCTGGTCGATGCCGGCCGCGGGCTTGGATACAGCCAGGCGGATTTCCTCGGGCTCGTTGAGAATCTGCTTCGAGAAATCCCGGATTTTATTGGGCATCGTGGCCGAGAACAGCAGCGTCTGCCGCTCTTTGGGCAGCTGGCGCACGATGTTCAGAATATCGTCCGAAAAGCCCATGTCCATCATCTTGTCGGCCTCATCCAGCACCAGGTACTTGATTTGGTCAAACTTGACGTAGCCCATTTGCAGGTGGGCAATCAGCCGGCCGGGCGTGGCGATGATAATGTCGGCGCCGCTGGTGAGGGCGCGCTTCTGCTGCTCCCAGTTTTCGCTTTTGCCACCCCCGTAGATGGCAATGCTGCTGGCTTCGACGAAGTAGCCAAAGCCAGTTACCTGCTCATCAATCTGGGTAGCCAGCTCGCGCGTGGGCACCAGAATCAGGGTGGAGGTATTGCCGTGCTTGGCGTGGGAAATCTTGTCGAGCAGGGGCAGCAGGTAGGCCGCCGTTTTGCCAGTGCCGGTTTGGGCGCAGGCGATAAGGTCTTTGCCTTCAATAATTTTGGGAATGGCTTGCTCCTGAATGGGCGTGGCATTCTCGTAGTTCATGGCATCCACGCCAGCCAGGAGGTCGTCGTGGAGATTAAAATCAGAAAACTTCAAGGTTCAGCTAAATAGTAGTGAGAAAAGGCTGACCCTGTTTTTCGGCCAGCAAACAGCTTGATTTGGGAGTAAATATACAGGTTTTCCAAGGCTGACTGCCCAGCTCTGCCGACGGCGGTCGGCAATACGGCAAACCGGGTAGATTTGTGTTCAGAGGCCGGAAGCCAAACACTGGTGGACCGGTACTGGCCTGGTCGTTCTCCCTACAACCGTATTCAACAGGTAAACACCCCATGTCGTTTTCCAGTTCTACCGAGGCCCCGGCCTCGGCGTTACCCTTTGCCGACCTCACCATCCTGGAGCTGGCCAGCGTCCTGGCCGGGCCGCAGGTCGGACAATTCTTTGCTGAACTGGGCGCCCGGGTGTTAAAAGTGGAGGCCCCCGCCGGCGACGTGACCCGCACCTGGAAAACCCGCGCTGAAGCCCCCGACACGGATGTATCGGCGTATTTCAGCTGCGCCAACTGGGGCAAGCACTCCATTGTGCTGGACCTGACGACGCCCCCGGGCCGGCAGCAGGTGCAGCAGCTGGCCGCCCAGGCCGACATCGTCCTGGCCAGCTATAAGCCCGGCGACGCCGAGAAACTGGGCGTGGACTACGCCACCTTGCGGCAGGGCAACCCGCAACTTATCTACGCCCACCTTACCGGCTACGGCCCTCGTACGGCTCGGGCGGGCTACGATGCCGTCCTGCAGGCCGAAGCGGGCTTTATGTACCTGAATGCTCTGCCCGGGCAGGCGCCCCAAAAAATGCCCGTGGCGATGATCGATCTGCTGGCGGCCCACCAACTCAAGCAAGGGCTGCTGACGGCCTTGTACCACCGGGCCCGCCGCGGCGAAGGCGCCCTGCTGCAGGTATCGTTGCTTGATAGCGCCCTGGCTTCGCTGGCCAACCAAGCCGCAACCTGGCTCGTTACCGGCCGCGACCCGCAGCCCCTGGGCTCGGGGCATCCGAGCATTGTGCCCTACGGCACCGTCTACAAGGCGGGCAACGGCCGTAGCTTAGTGCTGGCCGTGGGGGCCGACCGGCAGTTTCGGCACCTGTGCCAGGCGCTGGCCCGGCCGGAGTGGGCCCAGGAAGCGCGGTTTCAGACCAACGAGGCCCGCGTAACGCACCGGGCTGCTCTGGAAAGCCTGCTGCAAGCGCGCATAGCCGAAGTAGATGGCGACGAACTGCTGTCGGCGTTGGAGCAGCTTGGGGTGCCGGCCGGCGCCGTGCGCACGGTGGGAGAGGCCCTGGCGGCCGAGTCCGGACAACCGATGCTGCTGCCGGCCGGGGAAGCTCCTTTTCAGGGGCTTCGTACGGTGGCGTTTCGAAGCTCGGCCTGGTCAGTAGCTCCGGTGCTGTCGCCGCCGCCCCACTTGGGTGAGCACACTGACAGAGCAATTGCAGGCCAGGAATAAGAAGTTGGATACAACTGCGAAACTGTCTATTTGCGTAGGTAAAAGCAGTGAAGAGCCTTGCAACTACGGGTTGCGGGTTCTTAAATTCCCATTTGGACACCTTAGAATCAGGCTGCTGCCGGTTGTAAAGGAGCCTTTTTGTTCATCGTACTGCTCTGTCTCATGCCCCATACGACCCCGCCAACTGTAACATCCCTGGTCGAAAATCCGGCCGCCACGCCCACTGCTCCCGCTCCCGAACCTATCGTTGAGAAAACGCCCGAAGCGACAGTAGGGGCCACGGCTACCGACAACTTGCCCACGGCCGCCCCCGGCTCGCCTACGGAAGCTCCCGCCGACCGCCTCGACCAGATTTTCGAGGGGTTGCAGCAGAAGTCGATTGCCAAGCAAGCCATTTTCCGCAACACCCGCGCCGCTTTCGACATGCTGCGCCTCGTGTCGCAGGAGCTCGTCGTGGAGCTCAGCCGCAAGATCACGCCCGTTGATTCGAACGTGCTGATTGAATACCGGCCCGTGAACGACATGGAATTCCACATCAAGTTCAGCGGCGACCTGCTCATCTTTGTAATGCATTCCAACATCGTGACGTTTGCCGAAGACTACGGCCCGATGGCGTCGAAATACGTGGAGGAAGACTTTCGGCGGCGGTTTTTTGGGCATATCATGGCCTACAACTTCATGGCCGACAGCATCAAGTATCAGCGCATGAATGACCCGGGCTACCTGGTAGGCCGGCTGCTGATCAACATCGAAAACCACTACTACCTCGAAGGTGTGCAGCAGCTCGAACTGCCCGACAACGACATGGCCGATAACCTGATTACGGCCGATATGCTGCGCCTGTTCGTGGAAAGCGCCATGATTGCGGCCGTCAACAACGACCTGATTGCCCCGCCCATGCAGGACATTCAAAAAATCACGGTCAAGCAGAAAGTCGAAAACCAGCAGGTCAGCCGCGGCAGCAAAGTCGGCTTCAGCTTCTCCAGTGAGCAGCACCACTCCGTCGACGGGCTGCTTTATTAGAGGTTGTGGTGGAGTGCTACAGACGGGTCATGGCGAGATGTAAGCCGTAGCCATCCGTCCGCTGAAATGGGCGGAGCCTTCTAAAGTGAAAAGCCCTCAATCGTTGGTACGGTTGAGGGCTTTCTGGTAAAAAGAATGTGTCTACTGCGCAGAAGACGGATGGCTTCGCTACGCTCGCCATGACACGCGGGCTGCCGCCTACCGCCGCAGGTAGCCGACTTTCTCGCGGACTTTATTCAGCACGTCGCTGCCGTAGGCCTGGGCTTTGCGGGCACCTTCAGCCAGGCGTTTGTCTACCTCGGGCAGGTTGTTGATGTAGAAATTAAACTGCTCCCGCTCGGTGGCAAAGCGCGTGCGGATGACCTCGTACAGCGCCGTTTTGGCGTGGCCGTAGCCGTAGCCGCCGCGCAGGTAGTTCTGCCGCATCTCCTCTACTTCGGCCGGGGACGCCAACAGGGAAAATAGCTTGAAAGTCGTGTCGGTATCCGGGTTTTTGGGGTCCTCCAGCGGGGTGCTGTCGGAGATGATGCCGCGGATGGTTTTAAGCAGGGCCTTATCATCCTGGAAGATGTCGATGATGTTGCCGTAGCTCTTGCTCATTTTCTGTCCGTCGAGGCCGGGAATGGTCATCAGCTGCTCGTCTACGCGGGCCTGGGGCAGCACGAAGGTTTCGCCGTAGCGGTTGTTGAAGGTAGAGGCAATGTCGCGCGCTATTTCCAGGTGCTGAATCTGGTCTTTGCCCACGGGTACTACCTCGGCATCGTAGAGCAGAATGTCGGCCGCCATGAGCACGGGGTAGGTAAACAGGCCCGCATTCACATCGGAAAGCCGGTCCGACTTGTCCTTGAACGAGTGGGCATTGGCCAGCATGGGGTAGGGCGTGAAGCACGACAAGTACCAGGTCAGCTCCGTTACCTGGGGCACATCCGACTGCCGGTAGAACAGGTTTTTCTCCGTGTCGAAGCCGCAGGCCAGCCAGGCGGCCGCCACCGCGTAGGTGTTCTGCCGCAGCAGTTCGGCGTCGCGCACGGTGGTCAGGGAGTGCAGGTCGGCAATGAAGTACAGCGACTCGTTGGCCGCGTTTTTCGACAGCTCAATAGCAGGCAGGATGGCGCCGAGCAGGTTGCCTAAGTGCGGGCGGCCGGTGCTCTGAATGCCAGTAAGGATGCGGGACATGGGAGAAAAGAAAAAAGCTGGATTAGTGGGTGTAGGAGATGGCGCAGTCGCAAGGCTGCCCCGTATTAAGAGCCCGAATCATGACCAGCAGGTTATCGGTATTGACAAGCTTGTTCGTTACCAGCTTCGCCAGATCAGGACGAGTGGTAAGATAGGGTATCAGCGCATCCCGAAATTTCTGGCCGCCGTTGCTCAAGCCGCTGGCCGGCAGGGGCGTAATGACCGATTCCCCGGCCCGGCGCAGCAAGTGCAGGGTGTAGGATTTGCTGCCCCCGCCCATGGGGCTGCCATTGGTGCCCAGCATCATCGGGCCATCGACGATGTAGTGCAGGCGCATGAGCACAACTTGGCCGCTGTCGAGCTGCTCGACGAAAGCGTTGGGAATCGTGTCGCCGTCCAGGCCTTTGTCGACAGGAAAGCCACCGGCGGTAATGAATTTCTGCCGTCCCAGCCGAAACGACTGCACTTGTTCGGGCGACAGGCGGGTAGTTTTGCCCTTGGCATTCTTCACTAGTAGCTCAGTGCAGCCCCGCAGCTTCAGGTCGCCCTCCAGCCGCTGCGTGGGGTTATCGACCAATACATAGGAGCCGGGCTCAAACGAGTTGAACTGGGCCCACACCAGCTGGGGAAAAAGCAGACCGGCAAACAGCAAAAACGTGCGCATTGGCAATAGGAAAGAGCAAATAAATGCCGGCCTCTGAAGTTGATCCTTGGGCTTGCCTAGGCGTAAAGCCGATTGAAAAAAGCGGTATATGCTCCTGCTAAAGCAGAACAGGTGCCACGAAGTTAAACCAGGAATTAGACTTTACAGCTCTTGGGGGCCGCTGCCAAGCCGTAAGCAGCGGTGCTGGGCAGCAGTATTAACGAAAAGGCTGGTTGGTATTCAGGGCATGGATAAAAGCCCGTAGGTTACCGACAAACACCTTGTCTTCGGCCAAGAGCTTCGCCAGATCTGGCCGGGCCGCTACATACGAGCTTAAGACCGCCTTGAGGGCGGCCTGGTCTTTGGCGGAGCCGCGGGAAGAAATGACCGTGGGCGAGCTGTAGCTCTGGGCCCCGCGCACTAAGTAGACGTGCTGCTCCGGGCCGGGCCCATCGACGGTTCCGTTACTGTTGACCCGGGTAGCGCCCAGCACGTAGTTGTAGCGCATCAGCAGCACCTGGCCGCTGTCCAGCAGGGCCACGAAGCTGCGGCCCCGGTAATCGGACTGCAGTCCCGAGCCAATGCTAAAGCCGCTGGCAACCGTGTATTTCTGTCCTTCAATCTGGAAAGAATACACGTCGAGCGGTTCGTAACGCATTTTCTTACCGTCTGGGTTTTTGACCAGCAACTTGTCGCCGGCCAGAAGCAGCTGGCCCGAGTGCCGCGCCTGGCGGTTGTCGGCCAGTATGTAAGAGCCAGGTTTATACTTATTGAATATCTGGGCTAGGGCCACCTGGGGCAGCAGCCCAAGAACGATTACTATTGCGGTTGCGCGCATCAAAACGTAAAAATTAGAAAAGCTTTACTTGACTATACACTCACATCCGCTACTGCTTCCTGCTGCAGCTCTGCCGTTTCCTCTTCCCCCAGGTAGCGGTCAATCAGGAAGTGCGCCAGGTAGAGCACGGGCGTGAGCAGAATGGCCGCCGCGAATTTGTACCAGTAGTTGGTATTGGCCACGCTCAGCACCTGGTCGAAGCTCCAGTTGCCGAAGACGTAGAACGCCACGAACAGCACCACGAAGCTGTCCACGAGCTGGGACACGAGCGTAGAGCCGGTGGCGCGCAGCCATACCAGGCGGCCTTTGGTAGCGCGGCGCAGGGCCTGAAACACGGTAGCATCGAGCACCTGCCCAACGGCAAAAGCCGTGAGCGAGCCGGCAATAATGCCCAGGCCCTGCCGGAAAATCATCTGGTAGGCAAAGTCAATGTTGATGGGCTGGCCCTGGGGGTCTTTGCTGTTGACGTCGAGCCAGAAGGCGGCCGGTGGTAGCTTGGTAGTGGCGTAGATTACCAGAAAGGCAAACAGAATCAGGGCGGCGGTCAGATAGCTCACGCGCAGCACGCCCTCCTTGCCGAAATACTCATTGATAATGTCGGTAGTGACAAACACGACCGGCCAGATCAGCACCCCTGCCGTCAGGTTGTCGGCGCGGCCAATGAGGGGTTCCAGGGAAAAAATCTTAACCCCGATGATTTCCGCCAGCAACGCATTGACAATGAAAATGCCGCTGAGCACGAGGTAGAGCTGCGTCTTTTTATGGGCGTAGGTTTTCAAGAGGGAGTATTTTGGCAGGAACGCAGGCCGACAATAGAGAGTCAGCCAGAATCAACGATGAGAAATTATAGTGGATCTTAATACCCAGCTGTTGGCTTGTCTGAGAAATGTGGCTTTCACATATGCCTCTCCCCAAGGGCCAGTAGCATTGGTGTTGTAAATGGCGGAGTCTAAATAGATACTGTGGGAGGGCAGCGCTGATAGCGAAGCATTCGGCCCGCAAATAGAGGCGAGGTCACGATTTCTGGGCAGGTGCGTTTTGAGGTAGTTATAACGCGCATCATCGAAAGTGAGAGCTTCAACAACACTCTCGGCTACGCCGGCTATACATACTGCTGCCAAAACAATGATGTAAAACTTCCCCTTGTTGCGCATACACCCTAATTATCAATTTTAGGTTCTGCTCCTACTCCGGAATGCTGACCGTTTTGCCCTCGGTCGCCAGCTCGACCGGCTCAAATACCGTTTGGGCTTCGCGCAAGAGCGGTTCCAGGTCGCGGTAGCGGGAAGAGAAATGGCCGATCAGCAGCCGGCGGGCCCGGGCTTTTTGCGCAAACAAGCCGGCCTGCCGGGCCGTGGAGTGGTGCGTGGTGGCGGCCCGTTCCCGCATATCATCCAGGAAAGTGGCTTCGTGATAAAGCAGGTCTACGTCGTGCACCAGGGGGACCAGGCTTTCGGTGTAGAGCGTATCGGAGCAGTAGGCGTAGCTGCGCGAATGGTTGGGCGCGGTGGTTACCGCCTGGTTGCTGACCAGCACCGTGCCGTGCTCATCTACCACATCGTTGCCCTGGGCCAGGCGGCTGAGCTGGGCCGGCGAGAGGCCTTCGGGCAGGCGGGCTTTGTCGAGGTGGCGGCGCTTGGGCTTCTCCCGGAACAGGTAGCCGCAGCACGGAATACGGTGGCGCATGGGCAGGGTGTGCACCGTCAGCAGGCGGTCTTCGTACACCAGGGCGTGCTGCTCAGGGTCGACGGCGGTAAACTGCAGGTCGAAGGACAGCTGGGTGTGGGAGTGCCGGAACTGCGTGGTCAGAACCTCGTCCAGGCCGGCCGGGCCGAAAAGCTGCACCGGCTCGGTGCGGCCCTGCAGGTGCATGGTCGACAGCAACCCGAACAGGCCGAAGAAATGGTCGCCGTGCAGGTGAGAAATAAAGATGGTGTGCAGGCGCTGATGCCGCACTTTGTACTCTACTAACCGACGCTGGGTGCCCTCGCCGCAATCAATCAGGTACGACTGGTTGCCGACGGTGAGCACCTGCGCCGTGTGATGCCGATTGAGAAAGGGAGTGGCCGAGGCACTGCCCAGGATTTTCAACTCAAACTCCAAAATAAGCTGGTAGCTAGTAGCGGATGGCTGTTCGCTTTTTTAAAGATGAGAAAAAGAAAAAGCTGCTGGCCGTTAGTCGCTAGTCTGAAAAAACTAACAGCTAACTGCCAACAGCTCACAGCTTCTAAAAAACTACTCTTTGCTAGTCAAATCCCGCTCGATGGCGTGCAGGAAAATCCGGTCGATGCCTTCTTCCACGGTGGGCAGAATGTGCAGGACCGACTCCAGTTTGGAGATGGTGATAAGCTTCATGACGTGGTCTTGCAGACCGGTGAGTACAAGCAGGCCGCCGGTGGAGTTGCACAGCCGGTTGGCAATCAGGATAGAGCTCAGGCCCGACGAATCGGTATACTTCACGTTGCTCAAATCCAGGATTAGGTTATTGATGCCTTCAGCATTCAGCTTCACGAATTCCGATTTCAGGTCCGGAGCTACAGTGGTGTCGAGCTTCTTCTCGTCAATGGTGATAATCGTGTAAGTTTCCTTTTTATCAATCGAGTACTTCATGCCGTCGGTGGTTCGAGTTTAATAGAGTTGCGAAGGTAAGAAAAAAATATTCGAGTACAGAGGGCCTGTAAGGCACTCAAGGTAGGCAAAAAATAGAAATTATTTCATGCCTCGTCCGGCAATTCCAAAGGTCAGTGTGGCCCAGGTACTCTGCCAATCCGCCGCTTTGCGGTCGGCGGCCGGTTCCATATACACCGAACTTACCAGGTAGTTGCCCGGACCGTTTAGTCGAAACAGCACCCGGCCGTTTTTGTTAGTATGGAAGCGGCTAACCCGGGTCGGCTGGCCGGTTACGCGTTGCCAAATCTGGATCTGGGTGGCCGGCAAGGGGGTGCCCTGGTACAGCACCAGGCAGGTCAGGGAGGCTTCGGGTTTAAGCGAATAGGGATTTTGCTCGGGAATAATTTCCAGGGGTTGACCCGTTTTCCAAGCGTGCGTCCCGACCGTGTCGAGGCGGCTGGGCCCCACCTGCACGAGCGTTTTGGCACAGCGGCGGTACAGCTCCCGGGCGGGCTTGCTGGTTTCGCCGCGCTGCTGCCGTAGATGCGTAACCCGCTCTAATTCATTTGCTTTCAGGTAGGTGTTGAATGTTTCAGCGTCCAGCTCTACAAAAGAGTTGGTGGTACTAAAAGCCAGCAGGTGCACCCCGGGCCGGACGAGCTCTACGGAGGTGCTGAGCGTGTCATGCTGGCTGGCCGTCTTGGTAAGGTCAAGTGTATCGTTGGGGGCGTAGTGCACAAAGCTGGTGAGCCGAGTGGGCTTACCAGGCCACCGGCTGCCAGTAAAATTCTCGCCCACAAAAACATGCAGATTTATTTTAGCGCCTGCTTCTACAAAAAAACGGGGTGGTAAGAGCCAAAATTCCTGCGCAACAGCTGCCCCCGCACTCAGGAAAATGCACAAGGATGCTATTCGGAGTTGGCGAAACACAGACGGAAATACAACTTAAAAAAGTAAGAGATAATGAAGCGCCGGTAATTGAATAAAAACAACCCCGTGTTTAATTCAATTACCGGCGCTTACGCAATTAATACGGAGCGCAATTTCCGTATTAATCTACTGAAATTACTGTCTTTCCAAGGCCAACGCGTAGGCCCGGTCGTAGTGGATGCGCAGGTTTTTCCAGTCGTAGAGTTCCGCGGAGCTCTCTACATTGTTGCGCTGCATAATTCGCTCCCGCCGATTGAGCAGCACGAAGTTCCAGAGCATGTTGGTCAGCTCCTCCGCCGATTCATCGAAGCTTTTTTCCTGGCGCTTTACCACGTAGATGCCCTTGGCCTCGTGGTCGGGCACGGTTTCCATCACGTAGTCGCCGAAGCCCGACAGGTCGGAGGTGATGGCCGGTACGCCGCGGGCCACGCACTCGAGCGGGGTGTAGCCCCAGGGCTCGTAGTAGCTCGGGAAAATGCCGAGGTGGCAGCCCCGCACAAACTGCCCGTACTCCATGCCGAACAGGGGCGAGGTGGGAGAGACAAAATCGGGATGGTACACGATTTTAACCCGGTCGTGCTGGTTATTGACCAGGTTGGCCCGGCGCAGAAAGTTCAGGATGTCGTCGTTGGCATCGTCCACCAGGTTGTGGGTGATAACCGGGGGCAGGTTCGTGGTTTTCCAGCTTTGCAGGGTGCGGCGGTAGCGCAGCTTCCAGTAGTCGTCGACCATGCTGCTCAAATCGGGCAGGCGGTGGTCGGTGCTGGCACTGGCCGCCGCCGCGTAGAAGAGCCGCTCGCCCACCTGCCGCTCAATAGCCTCGCAGGTTTCGCGCACTTCTTCCAGGATGGCGCGGTTTTGCAGCACCTGCGGGTTGATGCTGTGAAACGGGCGCTTAGTGATGAAAAACATGACTACCTGGCCTTCCAGCCCGCTTTGCTGAATGCGGTAGTTGAGGCGGGCCAGGGCTTCCAGGGTCAGGTCGAAGCCCTTGTTGTGGTATTCGTAACGCCCCGAGGTGAAGAGGTACAGCGTGTTGTCCAGATCAAATGAGTAGCTCTGGAAGAAGTGGGCCATTACAAACTCGTGGATCTTGGACTTGTACTGCTGGTGCAGGTTCTGAAACTCGTGCAAAGCCACAAACCGCTCGATGTTCAGGCCGTTGGGCAGTACCGCGTCCGGAATCCGGTCGAGCAGGTAGATGCACTCGCGCACGGTCAGCTCGCTGACGGTCGTAAACACGTGGGAGCCGTGGGCGGCGGCCCGCTCGATGCGCACGGCGGTTTCGATGTTGAAATGCACGGCCTCGGCTGCCCAGTTCACCTGCATCAGGTGGTCGTAGAAGTTGGGGTCGTTCATGGCCAAGTAGCGGCCCAGCAGCGTGGCGTGCGTGGTAAACACGATGTGCAACGGCACCTGCTCGCGCCGCAGATCCGGAATGGCCACACCCGTCATCCACTCGTGGAAGTGGGCAATAACCCGGAATGGGGGCACCACCGCCCCGGCCAGCAACTGCAGAAAGTGCTTGGCCTGGGTGCCAAAGGCTTCGACCTGGTGCAGCAAGTCGTCGTGGTCGGGCGTTGGAATACCGTGGTGATTCCACAAATCAGCCTTGATTTGCCCAAGGCGGTCGTACGCCTGGTAGGGGTTGATGAGCACCACGCGGGGCTTGCCCGTTACGAGCCAGTGCCCATAGTGCACCTCGTAGCCCTGGGCCCGCATCTGGCGCACGGCCGAGGCAAATGGGTCGTCGGCCGGTAGCTGGTCGAAAGCGTAGGCGTCCAGGGGCTCAAACTCGCTCTGGGCCTGCTGGGCAAAGTAGGGGCCGAGCAGGCAATACCGGTCGTCCCAGCCCAGGACGGTGGCCGGCACCTTGGAGCGGATAACGGTATAGATGCCGCCAACCTGATTACAGACTTCCCAGGCCACTTCGACAAGCAGGGCATCGGGCGAAGTGGCTTCGGGGGTAGGGAGCGGAACTTGCATGCGGTGGGTTTTGGCGTGGATCGGCAAGATATACGCCTGAACGGCATTTTTTGCTGTTCGCTCCAAGGTTTAAAACGCCGTAGCGCAAACTTTGTAGTTCGCGCTACGGTCGGTTTATCTCACGAAAACCCTAATCTGCTGCCTGCTGCGAAAGGATGAGCACCGAATACGGCGCCAAACCAAAGGAAGCGTGGAAGGGCTGCCCGTCGTATTCGCCTTCAGCGGCCTCGGTATCGATGCTTTCGAAGTTGCCAAACTCTTCATCGTAGCCCTGCCAGTCGCTGTTGAAGCGCACCCGCCACTGGCCGCCCGCGGGCAGCCCGATGGTGTAGGCCGGGTGAGTCTGGTCGGCGAAGTTGGCCAGAATGATGGTGTCGTCGCCGGGCCCGCCTTGGTCCCAGCGGCGGAAGGCCAGGATTTTATCCGTGTCGTTGACGTGCAGTAGCGCCGTGTGCTGGCCCAGCAGGCCCCGCGTATGCCCGTCGAGGTTGCGGCGCAGCCGAATCAGGTCCCGGTACAGGTGTACCAGGCCCGGGTGCTGCTCGGCGTGCTGCCACTCCAGGGGCTGGTCGTCGGAAAAGTAGCCGTCGGCCAGCATTTCCTGGCCCTGAAACATCATCGGAATGCCGGGCGCCGTGAAAACCAAAGCGGCCCCGAGCGTAGCGCGCTTTTTGGGGAACCAGCTGTGCGCATCGCCGGGCATGATTTCCTCGGTCACGCGCGACTTGCCATTGGCCACCTCGTCGTGCGATTCGGTGTAAATAACCCGCTGAAAAGCGTCGCCGTTGTAGGTCTGCCCGAGGGTTTCGGCCACGGCCAGCAGGTGGCGGTCCGCGTCGTGGGGCGTCGTTAGCGCGTCGCGCACAATGTTGACGAAGGCGGCATCCCACTGCGCCGAAAAGCCCTGACCCTCGTCGGTGGTGGCGCGGGTGATGTAGGGGTTGCCCTGCAGGTCTTCGGCAATGGTGATTTTCCAGGGCATTTTGGCCTGAATTTCCTCGTTGATCCACTTCATCAGGCTCCAGCCCTCGGGCAGGTCACGGGCCGGGTCGTTGGAGCCATCCACGTTGCGGATGTGGGAAATCGAGTCGCAGCGCAGGCCATCCACGCGGTAGTCTTCCAGCCACATCAGGGCGTTGTCGCGAATGTAGCGGCGCACTTCGGGGCGACCGTAGTCGGGGCGGTTATGGCCCCAGGGCGTTTCGGCCCGCCAGTCGTTGTAGAAGTAAATGCCGCCCCCGTCGTTTTCGCTCCAGCCGTCGAACTGCCACAGGTCCAAGTCGCCGGGGCCGAAGTGGTTGTAGACCACGTCCAGAATCACGGCAATGCCGTGGCGGTGGGCCTGTTTTACCAATTCCTTGAACGCCTGAGGGCCGCCGTAATCCGTTTCCAGGGCAAAGGGGTGGGCCGGGTTATAGCCCCAGCTGCGGCCCCCGGGAAACTCGGTCGGCGGCATAATCTCGATGGCGTTGATGCCCAATTCCCGCAGGTAGTCCAGTTTCTCAACCACATCGAGAAAAGTGCCGGGGCGCGCCGGGTCGGGGGCGTGGAAAGTCCCTACGTGCAGCTCATAGATGACCAGCTCATTCCAGGCCGGCATCTGAAACTGGTCGTCGGCCCAGTCGAAGTCGTGGCGGGGCACCACTGAGTTACCGGCCGAGTGGGTTACCTCGCGGGCGTAGGGGTCGTGGCGGGTCAGCTCGTGCTTGCCCGTGCGCAGCCAGAATTTGTATTCCGTACCCGGCTGGAGGCCGGCAATGTCGGCGGCCCAGTAGCCGTCGGCTTCGTGGGCAAGCGGGTGCGCAGTAGGGGTCCAGTCGTTGAAGGGGCCAACTACGGAAACGGCATCGGCGTGCGGAGCCCATACACGAAAGGTAGTACCAAGGGGGTGTGGCAGGGCTCCCATGCCGGCTTGCAGCGTGGGGGCAGGAGATAGGTCAGTTTGGGGCATTGGAAGCAACAGATAAGGCGACCTGATCAGCGGGTCGTTACCGGCTTCTAACTGATAATATAGTGTTGAGGTTATGCCCGGCCCGCAAAGCATCTGATGCTGAACCATAAAACTGTCGTTTTAGCCCGGCTCAGCCATTGTGGAGCTGCCGGAAAATGCCGTGCTTGCTTTCTATGAATGCGCCCGATCCTGCTGCCCCCGAACGAATTACGCTTTTCGACCGTCGTCACGTCCGGCGGCAGCGCGGCAAGGCCTTGTCGCACATCGTACCGGCCCTGGTGCTGCTGACTACCGCCATTGGAGCCGTAACGGGCCAAGAGCCGCTGACTCCGGTTACCGTCCTGGAGTTTGTGGTCGGGGCGGCTTATCTGGGGCTGATGGTGCGGGAGTTGCGGCACCTGCAGCACCACGCGCATCACCAGGAAAAAATTGCCTGGCTGGAGCTGGCGGCGGCGGGCATTCTGGGTTTGGAAGGCTACCACATTCTGCACCGGCACCACGTGGCCGATCAGGCCCGCGGCGTCCAGACATTTCACCTGTTGCCGTATCTGTATTTTCTGCTGGCGGTGCTTTTCGTGGTGCTGGCCTTCAATAGTTACCACATCAACCGGCGGCGTCATCTGCATCTGCACGCCGAAGGGTTTGGGGGCCGGTTGCGCCTCCTGGGGCGGAAATTTCAGTTTACGTGGGCCGAAGTAGCCGCAGTGGAGCCCAGCGGGGCGGCCGACCTGCTTGTAGAGTGCACCGACGGAACCCGGCACCACCTGTCCTTTGCCCACCTGCACGACGGCCCGGCGCACCGCGACCGGCTAGTGGCCCAGGCCCAACAAGTAGTCGGCCGCGCATGAAAAAGCCGCGCAGAGCCATTCTGCGCGGCTTTTATTTACGTGCCTAGTGCCGGGGCTACTCACACAAGATGGCCGGGGTCCATTTCTGGTGCTCGCAGCGCGGGCAGGCCGTGGTGGGCGACTGGGGAGCGTGCTGCACATTGCCGCAGTTGCAGCAGGCGTAGGTGTCGGGCTCCTGGTGCTGGTCTTTGAGGAAGTCCTCATCCCAGCTCGGAATTAGCGTCAGGCCGGGCCGGGGCGGGCTCTGGGGAATGATGGTAAAGGCCCCGCTGGCTTCCATGTACACGCGCTTCACCCGCCCCAGATTGTCAATGCTTTTCTGGCGCAGCTCGGCAAAGAGGCGCTCCTGGGAGAGGACCGACTCGCGCATGGCATCGTACTGCAGGCAGCCGTCTTCTACCATGGCGGCTACCTTACCCTGGGTCACGGTTTCAAACGTACGGTTGCGGTACGACTCCCGAAATACCAGGCGCTGCACCCCCACAATGACGGCGGCAATGAGCAAGGCGGGCAGCAGGCCCCGGTCGGGGGCCTGAATCGGTACCCCGATAGCGGCGGCAATGGAGGAAATGGCGGCCAGCTCGTGGCGGCTCAGCTGCGAGGACATGCGCTTGCCCATCAGGCGCATCGAGACGATAATCAGGCCGTAGAGGAAAATGGCGCGGATGGCTACTTCCAACAGGAAACTCCAGGGTACCTGCCCCAGAATAATGCGCATATAATCGGTCAGATGAATTTCTTCGGGCTTCATAACTACTGGCTACAAGACTGTTACTGTTGAATGGATTTAGCTGGCCCTAGCCGGGTCAGGCATGGACTGGTTCGTTGGTTACTACCGCGGAGGTCCACTCCTTGTGGCCACAGCTGCGGCAGCTGGTGCGGGCCCTGGCGGCCGGCTCCACGGTGCCGCAGTGCTGACAGGCGCTCAGGTCGGAGGCCCGGTGCTCTTCCTTGTGCAACCGGTCATCGGCCTCGGGCAGCACGCTCAGGCCCGGGCGGGGCTCGGGGAAGCGGAAGACGCTGAAGTGCCCGCCCGACTCGAGATATACCCGGCGCAGCTCACCCAGGTGCAGCACATCCTTGGAGCGCAGGTGGGCAAAGGCCTGCTCGTGCGAAATCCCCATCTTTTTCATTTCCTCGGTATTCAGCACGCCGTCTTTCAGGAGCAGGCTCACGTCGCTCTGCACCACAACTTCCACCTTGCGGTTCTTGAGGGCCAGCAGGTTCACGCCCCGCTGCAGCAGCAGCACGGTGCCCAGCAAGACCATAGCCGGCAATAAACCCCGGTCGGGAATCTGCATGGGCACGGCCACAATGGCCCCGAGGGTGAGCATCACGGCCATTTCCGTAATGGTGAGCTGCGCCCCCATGCGCTTGCCCAGCAGCCGGATAAACACCAGTAATACGACGTAGATAAGCAGGGTTCGGAGCACGACCTCCACCATGTACTCGCCCGGGGCATTGCCCAGGATAATGCGTTGCCAGTCACCTAAGTGAATTTCTTCTTTTTTCATTGTTCCCCCTTTGTTTAACGAATGCAATTACTGACTCGACCCTCCCACGGGTAAAGCAGAATTACTTGAACGGCAAGGAGGTAGAGTGGAGTTATGCGGATATAGTTGGATTTTACTCCGTACAAAAACGGGTTCTGGTCCTTGCCCGGTTCTGGGTGAAGAGCAGCTGGGGGTGAGCTGGAAAGATTGATTCACGGGAATAATTGACGGAGTTTTGTTGTTGTCAATAGCCTTCCTAGGCACCGCTTAGCCCGCTTTAGGCGGCGGTACCAGGCTTATTTCTTCTCTTATTCCTCCTGCATGGCCCGTCCGAAACCCGTCACTTACGGTCTATATTCCTGGACGCCCGACTACGGCTTCCGCTACATTCATCCGGCCAACCGGCGCACCTTCGAGTGGCTGGAGCCGATGGGCAAACTCTTCGAGAAAATCGATGAAACCGAAGACTGGATTCTGCTCCGCTACGACGAGCAGCAGTTCAAAGTCAGCGGTGAGCTGTTCACCGAGCTCCACGACAAGCCCCCATTCAGCTTCGGCGACTTGGTGGAAGAAGCCAACCCCGAGCCCGGCCGCCCGGCCCACCGCGGCCTGATTTCGGACGTGTACTGGAACGAAGCCCAGCACCGGGCCAGCTTCCAGCTAGTCGAGAAGAAGCGCAAAGTCAAGCGCGTCTTCGAAGCCGAAGAGCTGCGGTTGGGATAATCGGCGGGTCGCTACGTTGCTTTTAATCAGAACCAAAAAGCCCTTTTTCGGACACAACGAGAAAGGGCTTTTCAGTTTAGAAGGATTCGCACTTTGCAGAGGACGGCGGGTTTGGACTTGCGCCACGCCAGAACACCAGCAGGGCTTTCGAAAAATGACTTATTCATTTCGTACAGCGGGCAACCACGCTGACAATTACCCATCTTCGGTTATGAAAGCGGCCTTTCCCCAAGTGCGTCACCTGTTGACTGATACTGAGCTGATCTGTTTTATCGTGCCTGGGGCCTTCAGCGCGGCCGCCTGCGACGCGCTGCTGACGCCTGCTATCAAGGCTCAACTGCGGCCCGCGGCTACGCATTATCCAACCTACTACCGCAATAACGAACGGTGCATTGTCGATAGTGAGGCCCTGGCTCGGCAGCTTTTTACGGTGATTGAGCCGATGTTGCCCTCAGAACTGCCCGCTGAGCAGCCCGCCGGCCAGCCCTGGCGACTAAAGCAGCTTAATTCCCGGCTTCGTTTCTGCCGCTACGCCGCCGGCCAGTACTTTCACCGGCATTTGGATGGGATGTACCACGAGTCGGAAACCGTGCAGTCGCGCCTGACCTTTATGGTGTATCTAAACGACGCTGCTGACTTCAGCGGGGGCCGCACCCTGTTTTACCGCAACAAGGACGATGCGCAGGTGTGGGCTGAATACCACCCGGCCAAGGGCGACCTAATCGTATTCGACCATCGGCTCTGGCATGAGGGCGAGCAGTTGGAAGCCGGGGAGAAATATGTGCTGCGCAGTGACATTCTTTATGAAACGACCCCGCAACCGGTGCCCCAGTCCGTGCCTTTCGCGCCGGGCCACCTGGGCTATATCTGGCAGGTGCTGCCTTTCGGGGAAGAGCTGCTCAGTGCAGGCCGCGACAAACTCATCAAGGTCTGGGGCAGGACCGGAGAGTTGCGCCAGCACCTAGCCGGCCACCAGAATTCTATCCTGAGTTTATGCCAGCTTAATGCGCAAACGCTGCTCTCAGGCTCCCGGGATATGACCGTTAAAGTGTGGGGGCGGGATGCGCAGGGGTTTACGCTGCGGCGGAGTTTGGACCTGCACCCTGCGACCATTCTTTCCCTGCACCGGCTTACCGATCAGCTTTTTGTCAGCACCGCCGCCGATGGGCTTATCAAAATCAGTGATGAGCTCGGGCAGGTGCACCACTCGTTAGCCGGGCACACCGACTGGGTTTGGCAAGCTGTGCCCGTGGCCGCCGAACTGCTGGTGTCCTCTTCCGAAGACGGCACCCTGCGGTTATGGAACTGGCGGCGCAATACCGGCCTACAATGTATCGGGCACGGCTTACCCCCGGCACACGCTCTGCTGTTTGACCCCGAGCAGCGACGATTGTTGGCGGGCAACTACGCCGGCCAGATTCAGATATGGCAAGCTGATGCCAGTCTGCAGCACTGGGAAGTGTTGACCACCTTGGCTGCTCATCACGGAATCGTCCGCACGCTGACGTTACTGCCTGATGGTCGACTGGTTAGTGGAGGGGAAGACAGCAAGGTGAAGGTCTGGGACTTGGCCACCGGGACTTGCCAGCAGGAAATGGCCCACAACGATTTTGTGCAGTCCACGGCCTGGCTCAGGGAAAGCCGTCAGCTTATTAGTGCTTCGTATGATGGTAGGCTGAGTATTTGGGCCCTGCCGGCTTAGCAATGAATGATGAGCCCCTTGAGTACACCAACCAGCCCTTTTTGCTTCTAACAGAAAAGAGCTGGTTGTTATAAATGAGCGCCGTGTAATGAGGGAGCAACACTAGGGCTTGACGGTTGAAGCATGTAGCTACCTTCGTAGAGGACGAATTGCTTTACTCACAAGAACCGTGGAGAAGTAGCACAGCGGCTCCTTAATTCAGGCCGATGGCTACGCCGATAATTACGGCCAGAGCCGCCAGGGCGAGCAGGCCGAAGTATAGGGGCAATACAAATTTCCACCACTGGTCGAAGCGCACCCCGCAGGCGGCCACGATGGCTACCAGGGCCCCGTTGGTGGGGGTGATGATTTCGCACAGGCCGGCCCCGTACTGGTAAGCCAGCACCGTTACCTGGCGCGGCAGGCCCAGCAAATCGGAGAGGGGCGTGAGAATGGGCATCGTCAGCACGGCCTGGCCGCTTACGCTGGGCACGGGCAGGTGTAGGGCCGTGTGGACGCCAATCATGCTCAGGGCCGACAGCGTGACGGGCAGCTGGGCCAGGGGCGCCGACAGGCCATGGACGATGGTATCGACGATATGGCCCTGCTCCAGCACCACGAAGATGGCCCGGGCAAAGCCGATGAGCAAGGCCGAGAAGGCCAGGTCGCGGAAGCCCAGGATAAATGCCTCCGCCGTGCCGTTGAGGCCCAGGCCCCCAAGAAGGCCCGCCAGCACGCCCAGTACGAAAAACAAGGCGCCCATCTGCTCAAATTCCCAGCCCAGATTCAGCACGCCGTAGGTGAAAACGGCAAAGGTGAGCAGCAACAGCAGCAGGATAAGGCCGTGGCGGCCCGCGCCGGTGGTAGCGGCTTCGTCGTCGGTCAGCTCGGGCACGACCCGGTTTTTAGCGGCGTAGCGCATCGTGCCGCCAATCCAGAGTACCAGGGCCAGGGCCAGAAACGTGAGCCGGAACCCCGCGCCGGACAGCAGCGGAAGCTGGGCCAATTTCTGGGCAATTCCTACCTGGAAGGGGTTCAGCGGGCTAAATGACGCACCCACGGCGGCCGCCCCGATGCTCACGGCGGCGGCCGTAATGACCGGGTAGCCCAGGCGGCGCATGAGGACCAGCAGTACCGGCACCAGCGGAATGATTTCCTCCTGCATGTTCTCCAGCGCGCCCATCGTGGCAAAGAGCAGGGAAATGATGGGGATGACCAGCACCTCCTGCCCCCGCAGCTTGCCCAATAGCCAATCGACACCGCGGCGCAGGGCCCCGGTCTGGTCGACCACGGTAAAGGCCCCACCGGTCAGAAAGACGAAGAAGATAACACTGGCGGCATCGGCCATGCCCTTGGGAATATCCACCATGGCGTCGAGGGGGGAAACCGGGGTGGCGGGGACGCGGTGGTAGGAGCCGGGCACCACTACGTCGCGGCCGGTGGCGGCGTCGGCGTGGCGGGTAAATTCGCCGGCGGGCAGCACGTAGCTCAGCAGCGTAGCCAGCAGGATAAACCCGACTAAGAGGACAAGCGGGTGGGGGAAGCGGAGGGTCTTCATCAAGGAAGCTAAGGTGAACGAGCGGGCAATAATCCGCGAAAAATAGAAGTTATCCGCGAGCTGCTGCCGAACTTTCCGGGGAAGTACCTGCCGGCGGAACCCGCGCCGGGCCCGGCCGGTTGTGTCAGCTCCTTATGCGTCTAGTCTCTTTCAAACGGTTGCCCATGGGCCAGCAAGCCGACCTGCTTTGTCGGCGCGGCCACCTCTTGTCCGACCGGCGGCAGGATAGTTTTGAGTTGCAGCTCTACGCTCTGGGCGACTTTTACGCCGAAGTATGGCGCAGCAAAGGCGAGGAGCACATCCTGTTTATTCACCTCTTTCAACATCCCCGGGGCCTGACGCCCTACCTGGAGAATATCCGCCTGCCGGAGGTGTGAGGTAGGCTCTTTCCGCGCACCGCGCCGAGTTTTTCTCGTCGGTTGCGTCGCCGTTTAGGAACGCGCCAACGCCTTTTACCGCTAGTGCAGTAAAAGGCGTTGGTCTGTTGCATGGGGCTCGTCACGCAGGGGAGGAAGCTGCTGCCCAGTGCTTAGAATGACCACCGTGTTGAAAGCAGGTCCAGCTTTCCGCTACCCCGCTACTTGCCGCTGAAACGGGTGCCGAAAAAGTCGCCGGGGTTCCAGCTGGGGCGCTGCTCGGCCTGGGCCACCTGGTAGCCGATGAGGAAGTTGAGCTGCACGTACTTTTTGCCGGCTTCGAAGTCGAAAGTGCCGCTCATATCGTCCTGGGGCTTGTGGTAGGTGGCCGCGCGCCAGGCCTGCACAGTTTTGCTCAGGTCGTTTTTACCGTCGGCCGTTTTGTTGCCGTACTTGATGTGCAGGGCCGGAATGCCCTGCATTACGAAGCTGTACTGGTCGGAGCGGATAAAGCGGTTTTGCTCGGGCTCGGGGTCGGCTTCCACGGTCAGGCCCAGGTAGGCGGCGGCTTTGTTGGTGGGCTCGGCCAGCGTGGAATGCTGGACGCCCAGAGGCACCACCGACAAGAGCGGCGCAATAATGGTGGGCATATCGGTGTTGATGTCGGCCACGATTTGGTCTTTGGGCACGGTGGGCCGGGCCGCAAAATACGCCGAGCCCAGCAGGCCCAGCTCTTCGCCGGTTTGCAGCACAAACAACACCGAGCGTTTGGGCTTCTGGGGCAGGCGGGCATACAGGCGGGCTATTTCCAGCACGCTGGCCACGCCGGAAGCGTTGTCGTGGGCGCCGTTGTAGATCGAGTCGCCTTTCACGGGGGCTCCCACGCCGAGGTGGTCGAGGTGGGCGCTGTGCACCACGTACTCGTTCTGCAGCCGCGCATCGGAGCCCGAAAACTTGCCCACCACGTTGTAGCTGTCCAGGTCCTGATACGTGGACGCATTGGTAAGCCGGGCCGTGCTGCGCAAAGCCAGCGAAGCGGGCTTGCCGTTCCGCAGGGCCGAGTAGGTCGTGCCGGTATCGGCCGCCGCAGCCCGGAACAGGGTGTGCAGGGTGGCGGCGTTTACCACGCCCAGCGCCTTGATGCCCGGAGCAAAGGTGCGGGAAGCCGCCGTTTTGCCGTCCTCGCCCAGCACGCTGAAGACGCCGGCCTTAAAGCTGGGCAAGGGCGCTTTGGCGCTTCGCGAAGCCAGCAATACGCCCACGGCCCCGTGGCGGGCCGCATTCTGCAGAATAGCCAGCACATCCTGGCTGGCGGCGGCTACCGTGGACGGAAACGCCTGGGGGGCGCCGCGCACCACTACCACAATTTTGCCCTGGGCGTCGAGGCCGGCGTAGTCGTCGTACTGCAGCTCGGGGGCGCTGATGCCGTAGCCGGCAAACACCAGCGGGGCCTCCAGCGTCACGCTCGCCTCTTCCGGATGGGGGTAAAGCACGAATTCCTTGCCCGCCGCCAGGGGCACGGCCGCCTCCGCGCCGGTGCGCAGCAGCAGGGTAGTGGTGGCCAGGTTGCTGAAGGCTTTGCGCAGGCGCACCCGCTGCACATAGGAGCCATTGTCGCCGGCGGGTTGCACCCCCAGGCTTTTGAGCTGGCCGGTAACGTAGTCAACAGCCATCTGGTAGCCCGGGGTGCCGGGGCGGCGGCCCAGCAGCTTATCATCGGCCAGGTACTGAATGTGGGCCTTCACATCGTCGGGGCGGACCTGCTTGAGGACTTTAGCCACTTTTTTATCGACTTTAAGCGCTTGGGCAGGGGCAACTTGGGAAACCAGACTGCTGAGAACCAGCAGCAACGCGTGCGGAGAAAGTAGGCGCATAGGAAAAAAACGGAGCGGAAAATGCGGGTCCTACCGTGGAGCTTACTTCCATTGGTAATGCCCAAGAAGAGTATTTAACGGCAAAAGGCGGCACCGGTCAGAAAATTTTGCCAGAATCCCGGTAAAGGCCGGGAAGCGGGCCTGGGGAGTTAGTAGTTGAGCTAGGAAATATGTAACTTGCGCCTAGGTAGCTCCGGTCCGGAATTAAACCCTGATTCTTCTTGTTTTACCTTCTCCAGGCGCTTTACGGCCCAGCTGGAGCATGGTCGCTTGTCTCCTTGGTTTGTTGAAAAATTCGAAAAAAGTACCATTTATGATAAAATTAGAACAGTTCACCCAAGCCGATTTCAAACAGCTGATTGAGTGGATTAAAGATGAAGAGTTGCTGATGAACTGGTCTGGGTCGCTGTTCTCTTTTCCCCTGACCGAGAGCAGCCTGGCCTGGTACATCGAAGACACCAATGATCCGCTGACTTCCGATGCCTTTGTGTACAAAGCCATTGACACCGATACCAACGAGGTAGTGGGCCATATTTCCCTGGGTGGGCTCAGCCGTAAAAACCGCTCGGCGCGCATCAGCCGGGTGCTGGTCGGCGACACCCAGCAGCGGGGCCGCGGTGTGTGCCAGGGCATGATTCAGGCCGTGCTACAGATTGGCTTCGAGGAACTGGGCCTGCACCGCATCGACCTGGGCGTGTACGACTTCAACAAGGGCGCCATCGGCTGCTACACCAAAGCCGGCATGGTCGTGGAAGGTACTTCCCGCGACATTCTCTACTACAACGGCTCGTACTGGAGCCTGACGGAAATGAGCATGCTCGATGCCGAGTGGGAAGCCCGCTACGGCAAAGTAAAAGCCCCGGCTCTGGCCACAGTATAGTTCCTACGCCGCTACCTTGTCTTTACCCAAATTGCAAAAGCGTTCCAGCCACAAGCTGAAACGCTTTTTTATTATTGTTGACGACCTCTCAAAAACGGAGGGGTAGCACTGTGAGCAGCACACCTCGCTCTTTAAATGAAAATGACCGTTTTCTTGAACGAGAATTATCTTGCTTGTATGCATGGATTTAACAAGAAACAGGTGTCGGCAACCATCCAGCACATCGTGCACCTGTTGAGTAGTGGGGGCTTGGAGCAGGTGCTTCAGGGCGGCAAACCCAGCCGATGCGCTACCGAGGACCTGAACGCGGTACTGGCTGAACACGGGCAACGCTTCACCTTGCCGGCCAAAGCGCCTAAAACCTATTTGACACATGGGGAAGGGGAGTCCGCCGAACTCTACGCCGACATCCGACTCTGTGTTGACGGGGGCCCGAGCGACTTGGTCCTGCGCTGCACCCTTTTCGCCGAACACAACGCGGGCCACTACGCCTACCGAGTTGAGGATTTGCTCGCCCCCTAAGCTAGAGCGGATGTTTTTACGCTCCTTCAAGTGAACCGCTATTCGTAAGCCATTAAAGGGGTGGCAAAGTGGGCCTACGGTCCAGATTGAGTTCAAGAAACTGGTTCAGTTTGCTAAGTACAGAAAACTCGGATTTGCAATGAGTTTCCTGCACTCCTCGCTCTTCGGAAAATTTGGGTAAGGGTAGGCGCTGCTACCCGGGCCTGGGGGGTGTACCAATCCCTTTTCGCGCCATAGCTCCCGCGCTACTGCCTGTACGCACAGGTAGCGGCATGGGAGCTGTGGCGCTTTACCCCAGCCCGGCTTATCAGGTGGTTTTATACAAGTACCAGCCCTTGCCCAGAGGCTTGACCACAATCAGGGACCCGGGGTTCATGGTCGGGACTTTGCTGGCATCGGGCTCGTAGAGCAGGCCCACGGTATTGTCGATGAGGCCGCCAATGACAAAGGCTACGCAGGCGTCGCAGTCGGCCGCCTGGCGGGTGACTTTGCTGATATAGAGCGACTTGAGCAGGGCGTTGATGGTCGGGTCGGCGTTGGCGGCGGCTTCGTCGGGGGCGGCGGAGGTAAAATCGGGGCGGGCCTGCAGCAGGCGCACGGTTTTCTCGAAGTCGGCCTGGCGCTGGTTGAAATGGGCCTCAATGTCGGCGTCGGAGGCAATCCAGAGGCGGATATTGCCCACGGTAAAGTCGTACTCGGCCTGGGGGTGGGTCTGGTTGTAGCGGGCCCGCTCGGCCGCCGGCAGCCCTTCAAGCACCGTGAGCATCTGGCGGCCGAAGTTGGTCATGCCCAGGCCCCGCACGGCCCGCAGCTTCCAGGTGGCCTGTTTCACAAAGTGCAGGTAAAAGTCGTTGCCGCCCACGGAGTCGCGCAGCTCCACGGCCACGACGGCCGTGGAATCGGTTTGCTGTACTACTTCACAGGTGCGGCTTAGGTGGGCGGGTATCTGCTGGCCCAGGCTCTGGCGCTTGGCCTGCTGCTGGGCTTCGCAACACAGGTAGTCCCGCATAGCGGGCCAGCCCTGCACCGCCACAAAACGCTCGGCAATCGTAAGCGGCGGCAAAGCCTGCTGGCTCCGGCCAACCAAGGGCGCAAGCAGCAGCCAAAACAGTACAACGTATTTCATCCGGTCAGAAGTCAAATCCGCACTTCGCCACCGGCTTAGCACTTGGTTTAACTCCTAAACTTACCAGAAACCGGAAACATTCCCGCTACGCCCGGCTCCGAAAAGCCGCCCGGGCTAGGCGCGCAGCATGTAGATATGCGGAATGCCGTCTTCCAGGTACATTTCCCCCTGCTGCTCGAAGCCAAACCCTTGGTAAAACTTGGTTAGGTATTGCTGAGCCCCAATCTTAATGGGCTGGGCGCCAAACAGCTGCTCGCAGTGGGCAATGGCCGTGCGCATCAGTTCCTTGCCCAGCCCGTAGCGCCGAAAAGCGGGCGACACCACCACCCGGCCGATGCTGACTTGCTCGTAGCACTGGCCCGCCGCAAACAGGCGCGCATAAGCTGCCAGCTGGCCTTCCGGCGTGATGCCCAACAGGTGATGAGCCGCCGCGTCCTGGCCGTCGATGTCCTGAAAAGCGCAGTTTTGCTCCACAATAAACACTTCGGCCCGCAGCTGCAGCGCGTCGTGCAGCTCGCGCAAGGTTAAATCCGTGAATGGTTTGCTGATCCAGGTCAGGGTCATGGGGAATGGGCTGAAAGAAGGTCGAAAGGCAAGGCGCTGCCTGACTCGGCAGATTGGAGTGGCGCCTAGCCCCCCCGGGAATGAATAGAAAGTATGTTTGCGAAGGTAAGAGAAGTCGCCTGGCCACCGCCTTTGGGGTAGGCTGGGAGGTGTTGTGAAGCCGGTTTGTACCAAGCCAGCGGCCGAAAAAAAGCCTCGAAACCGGGTGGGCTTCGAGGCTGGTGCGGGAAGGCTGAAAACAACAGCTACACGCTGGCGCGCTCGAGTTGCTGCAGCAGCTTTTCAATCTGGTTAGCGTACACATCGACCTGCTCCAGGCCGGCGCGCGACTCTTCAATGTGGCCGCGTTGGTACTGGGTAGCCAGCTTCTGGCTGGTACTGAGCATGTTCTGAAGGGCGCGCTCTATTTCCAGCACTTCGGGCCGAGCCCCGTACTTCGGCTTTACTACGGTTTGCAGCCACTGAGCCAAGGGGTTATCACGGAGAGAAAACAAAGAGGAGTCGGCTTCGCGCACTCCGTAGAGCACGGAGCGGAGCCGCGACTTAAATAGAACCTGCTTGATGCGGGCCTGTTGAAAATCCAGGGTGGTTATGTCCATCGCAGGAAGGGGGCTGAGCCCGAGGGCATAAGGAACAAAACCATGAACTAGGACGCGTCGGCCGCCGATTCGGCACTTCTTTCTACGGCCTTGCGGGCCAGTACCAGGTCCGACACATCGTAGGCGAATACCGTGATGCCGGCCTTAGCTCCGTGTTCGTGGAAGAGCTGATACGTAAAGTTGAGGTAGAGCTGGCGCGCGGGCGAGTCGTCGGGCCCTTCCAGCATAATCGAGATTTCGTTGCCGTAGAAGGTCTCACCGGTTTGGTACACGTTGTCGAGCAGGCCCACAAACCCTTGCTCGATAACCTCGGGCAGGGCTTCCACGACGGTTTTGCCGACCAGCTCCCGCCCTTTGAACAACTCCTGGTAGCGCGGATTCACAAACTCGAAGCGGTGCTCACTACCGCGCAAAATGCAGATCAGGGCCGGGGCCTGTTGAAACAGGGTGTAGAAGGTTTCTTTCTGGCTCTGGGCGAGCTGGTAGGCCGTGTAGGCCTGGTCCGAGAGGGCCGACTGCTGCTCATTGGCTTGCAGCAGTTCCTCTACCAGTTGCTTCTGGTCGTGGATGTCGGTGCCGCAGCCAACCCACATGGTGATGTCGCCGGCGCTGTTGCGGCGGGGCGTGGCCCGCACCAGCACCCAGCGGTACTGCCCGTCGTGGCGGCGCAGGCGGTACTCAATCTGGTATACCGTGCCTTTGGTCACCGATTCTTGCCAGATCCGCACCACGTTGGGCCGGTCGTCGGGGTGCACCGATTGGAGCCACTGCGTGCCCAGTACTTCCTCGGGCTCGTGGCCGGTAAAGGCCAGCCAGCGTTGGTTGAAAAAGTCGCGCTGCCCATCGGGGGTAGCCGTCCAGATCAGCACGGGCAAGGATTCGAGAATAAAGCGGGTGCGCTCCTGGTTTTCGGCTAGCTCCCGCTGCATGGCCTGGTTGCGCTGTTCGGCCCGGTACTGTTCGGTAATATCCTGGGTGCGCTGCAGAATGTAGAGCAGCTCGCCCTGCTCATCCAGAATCGGGTAGTGCGTCGCCTGCCAGTAGAGCTCCTCGAAGCCGCCCCCGCGTTCGGTGGGCACTTCCAGATCGTAGCGGATGACGGGCATGGTGTGCGGCTGCTTGTGTTGGCGCACATACTCCTGGGACTGAAAAATAATGTCGCCCTGGTTTTGGTCGACCGAGGGAAAGGCATCAAAAAAATCCCGCCCCACAATCTCCTCGCGCTTTTTCAACGAGACCTGCTCATGACCATCGGTGTTGTCGATGATGGTGACATCAGGGGACATGAGCATTAAGTTCTCGGGCAGGGCCCGGAATAGCTTTTGATAATCAACCGGAAGCTGGGGGTGTAGCATAATGGGGTAAAAGCAAAAGGGCAGGAACTGGTAGTTGGCCGGGGGCCAGAGCCACTACAAAACTAGCCAAATGATTGGTGTAAGCTCGACTGTACGGCGGTAAAAAAACTGGGTAGGCAAGTTACAAGGTGTTGTCCTCGAAAGGCGAGGACGAAGAGAAATGATAGGCAGACTATAACAATGAAACAGGTATCATCGGGGGAGGAGATGCAAACCCACGTTGCCGGACCAAAAACGGAAAGTCAGGCCTTCGGGCCAGGGATGTTAGCGCCAATCCTGGTCCTTGCATAGGAGAAGGGCTCTTGCCCCCGGCTTCGTGCCTTACGTTGCCTGGCAACTTCTTATACGGCGAAAAGGACGCCTGGGCCGGCGCCGGGAGAATTTTTGTCTGCTAATCCGCCCCGGCGACATGCCTAATTCCTGCTCATCCTCACGGCCGGCAGCAAGAGCCGATTCAAGTAGGTCGGGCTAATGCTGCAATGCCGGGCGAGAACGGCGGGCAAGAAGGCAGGGTTAATGCGTTCAGAGGCAGAAACAAAAGCTGATAGCGGGTATTTATCTATTTAGCCGGATATTCGCAGTTCTGAATGTGCATTGCCCCGCTACCTGGTGGCCTCTGGGCTATATTGCCCCGCCCTGTTTTTTTACTTTCCATGTTTTCCCGGTTTCGTCCCGCCTGGACGCTGTTTCTTTTTTTGCTGCTAGCCCTACCGGCAGCTGCCCAGAGTCCGGCCCTGGACAGTTTGCGCCGCCTGACGCAGCAGCCCCAGCCCGATAGTAGCCGGGTGCTGCTGCTCTGCTCCATCAGCGACCAGTACTGGGCCCTGCGCACCGATTCGGCCGAGGCCTATGCCCGCCGCGCCCTGGCCCTGGCCCGCCGCACGCACTACCGTCACGGGGAAGGAGAAGCCTTGAACCGCCTGGGGGCCGCCCTGCGCGAGCGAAACCTGGCCCAGGCCCTGGAGCTGTTCCAACAGTCGTTGCGCCTGGCCATTGCCGCGCACGACCTGCGCCTGCAGGCCCAGAACCTGCGCAGCATTGGTATTATCTACGTGTATCTGCGCGACCGGCAGCAGGGCTTGTCCTACTATTTTCAGGCGCTGCGCATCGGGGAAAAGCTGCACGACCAACGGCGGATGGTGCTGGAGCTAAGCAACATTGGCTTGGCCTACGACCTGTTTAATAACCTGGACTCGGCCCAGTATTACCAGCAGCGCGCCTATCAGCTGGCTCAGCGCCTGCATACGCCCACCAACTACATTCTGTACGGGCTGGGGCAGGTGGCTCGCAAGCAGGGCCATTTGGCCCAGGCCCGGAGCTATTACTTCCGCAGCATCGCCGAATCGAAGGCGCTGGGGCATGCGCGCAGCAGCAATTTTGCCTATGTGGGCTTGGCTACGCTGTATCAGCAGCAGGGCCGCCTCGACTCCAGCATTTACTACGCCCGCCTGGGCTGTCAGGCCGCCCGGAACAACGGTTTTCTGCGCGGCGTTTTGAATGCCAGCAGCCTGCTTACGCAGAACTTTAAGACCCGGGGCCCCGCCGACAGTGCTCTGAAGTACCAGAGCCTGCTGCTGACGATGAAGGACACTTTGTTTGGTCAGGAAAAAGTGATGCGCCTGCAAAACGTGAACTACCAGGAGCGGCAGCGCGCCCAGCAGGCCGCCACGGCGCAGGATGCCCTCAAAACCCGCTACCGCACCTACGCCCTGCTGGCCGGCCTGGCCGGGCTACTGGCCCTGGTGGCCTTGCTGGTGCGCCATCACCGCCAGCAACAGCGGACGAATGAGGCCCTGCAAGCCTCGCTGGCCGAGCTCAAGAGTACCCAGCACCAGCTGGTGCAGCGCGAGAAAATGGCGTTTCTGGGGGAGCTAACGGCCGGGGTGGCCCACGAGCTGCAAAATCCGCTGGGTTTTGTCAAGAAGTTTGCCGAGGTCAGTACCGATCTGGTGGATGAAATCAACGGGGCCCAGCGCCTGGCCCGGGATGGGCGCCTGGAGCGGGAGATTCTGGATGGTCTCAAGCAGAATATCCAGAACATCAGCACCCACGGGCAGCGGGCCACGGCCATTATCAAAGGCATGCTGGAACACGCCCGCACCGGCCAGGCCCCGCGCGAGGCCACCGACCTGAACAAGCTGATTGCGGACAACCTGCAGCTGGCCTACGAGGGTATGCAAAACCAGTACCCCGGCTTTCAGGCCACGCTGCGGCGCCAGCTCGACCCGGCACTGCCCCTGGTGCCCGTGGTGGCGCCCGACCTGGGCCGGGTGCTGCTCAACCTGTGCTCCAACGCGCTGTATGCCGTACGCCAGCGGCAGCAGGAAGCCGCGGCCGGCTACCAGCCCGAGGTAACGGTGAGCAGCCACTACCAGCCCGGGCGGGTCGAAATCCGGGTGCGTGATAATGGCCCGGGTATGTCGCCGGAAGTCCGGGCCAGGCTGTTCCAGCCGTTTTTCACCACCAAGCCCGTGGGCGAAGGCACCGGCCTGGGGCTTTCCCTGAGCCACGACATTGTCAGCACCGGCCACGGCGGCACACTCACGGTAGAGTCGACGGAAGAAGCGGGCACGGAGTTTACCATCCGTGTGCCGCTGCAGAGCTAGAGAGAACGAGAAAATCAACTGCCAGAACAGGCTAGCCTGTTGTCTGTTATCTATTTAGTCCTGCCAGGGCCAGCGCCAGCGGTATGACCGGGCCTTGGCAGTAGGCTTCTGGGTGTTGGTTTGGCCCGCTACCTGCACGTCCCATACCAGGCCCAGTTGCCGCAAGCCCCGAATCAGGTACCAGCCCATATCGACCTCGTACCACTCGGTGCCCATGCGGGCCGAGCTGGGGTGGGCGTGGTGATTGTTGTGAAACCCCTCGCCAAACGATAAAGCGCCCAGCACAAAGTTGTTGTAGCCGTGCTCGGCCGCGGCCTCGATGTCGTAGCGGGCGTAGCCGTACTTGTGGGAGATGAAGCCGACAAACCAGTGCCCCAGAATAGTGACGCTGATGCGCAGGCAAACGCACACTATCATGGCCTCAAAGCTGAAGATGGCCCAAATCAGGCCGGCCGCGCCCAGCACATGCCAGTACCAGGTTTTCTGCAGAAACACCAGCCAGGGGTCGTGCAGGTCTTCCGGCGGAATGGCGTACCGATCTTCATCGGCGGGCGTGAGGGCCAGGTGCAGGTTCCAGCCGTAGTCCTGTAGCACCGAGTGGTCGTAGCGGAAATAGGCGGGACAGTCGGCGCGGTTCTGCCAGTAGTCGCGGTAGAAGTGCACCCGAATCCAGGACAGCGGCCCGCCCAGGCCCGAGTGCACGAAGCAGTAGGCTAGTAGGCCACGGGTAAGGCGGGAGCAGCGGTAGGCCCGGTGAATAATACCCCGGTGCAGCCCGATGGAATGCCCCAGGCCTACGCTTACCACGGTGAGCATAATCGAGGCCACGCTGCGCGACAATGACAGCGACGACCAACCCCACCACAGGGCCGGGAGCAGCATCAGGTACAGCCAGCCGGATTTCAACCAGCCCAGGGTCAGCCGGTCGCCGGGCGCCACGCTGGCGGTAGGGTTGAATAACTGCATACATTGAGTGGATTCAGGGTAGAAAATTGTACTTCCCGAAGGTAGCTCGGCGGCTGGTAAAGATCAACTCGGCGCCCGAAAAAAGGCCGGACTGGCCGGGCTACCTAGCAGCAAGAGCCGCTTCACCAACCTGAACCACAGCATTTCCGGTCGGTCGTACGTATACCACCCGCTGCCACAACCGGCCTGCAGGGCCTTTTCTACCTTTATCCTTGTTGTATGGACTATGTACGCCTGGGGGCTACCGGCCTGAAAGTTTCTAAAATATGCCTGGGCACCATGACCTACGGCCGCCCGACCGACCGGTGGCCCTGGGCCCTGGAGGAAGCGCAAAGCCGCCCCTTCATTCAAAAAGCCCTGGAATTGGGTATCAACTTCTTCGACACGGCCGACGTGTATTCCAACGGCGCCAGCGAAGAAGTGGTGGGCCGGGCCCTGCGCGACTTTGCCCAGCGCGACGAAGTGGTGATTGCCACCAAAGTGTATAACCCCATGGGACCCGGGCCCAACCAGAAAGGCCTTTCGCGTAAGCACATTCTGAGTGCCATCGACGCCAGCCTGCGGCGCCTGGGTACCGACTACGTGGACCTCTACCAGATTCACCGCTGGGACTACGACACGCCGATTGAAGAAACCCTGGAAGCCCTGCACGACGTGGTAAAAGCCGGCAAGGCCCGCTATATCGGGGCCTCGTCGATGTACGCCTGACAGTTTGCCCAGGCACTGTACCTGGCCGACAAGCACAACTGGACGCGCTTCGTGAGCATGCAGCCCCACTACAACCTGGTGTACCGGGAGGAGGAGCGCGAAATGCTGCCCTTGTGCCAGGACCAGAATATCGGCGTGATTCCCTGGTCGCCGCTGGCGCGGGGGCTGCTCACGGGTGGGCGCAGCAAGGAGCGCAACGAAACCGAGCGGGCCCGCACCGACGCCTTCGGCAAAAGCCTCTATGGCCGCGACGACGACTTTCAGGTGGCTGACCGGGTGACGGAAATAGCCCAGCAGCGGGGTTTGCCCAACGCCCAGGTGGCCCTGGCCTGGCTGCTGAGCAAGCCCGTCATCACGGCTCCGATCGTGGGGGCCAGCAAGCCCGGCCACCTCGAAGACGCCGTAGCGGCCGTGGCGGTGCGCCTCTCCCAAGAGGAAATCAACCGGCTGGAAGAGCCCTACCAGCCCCACCCCGTACTGGGGTTTTCCTAAGCCCGGCCTCCCCATTTTTTTAACTTCCTGCTATGCAACTCAAACTGCTTCTTGTAGCCCTGCTGCTCAGTATGGCAGCCTGTTCGCCGGTTCGGGTCGAGTCGACGAGCCAGACGCCGGGCGTGGACTTTACGGCCTATAAAACCTACAACTTTCTGGACGTGACGGCCCGCAACGAGGCCGCCTTTGCCGGGGGCAGCGGCCTGGGCATCGACCATCTGAAGCAGGCCGTGGCCCGCGAGATGGAGCGCCGCGGCTACCAACGCGCCGACGCCCCCGACCTGTGGGTGAATATTGGAGTGGTAAGCCAGGAGAAGGTGCAAACCCGCGAAACCAACATCCAGGATGCACCCCTTTACATCGGGCAGCGCCGCTACCGCTGGCAGCGGGAGCAGGTGCCGGTGCGGGCCTACACGGAAGGCACCGCCACGGTGGATGTCGTGGATGCGGCCCGCAACGAGCGGGTATGGCAGGGCGTGGCGGCCAGCACCATCGGCAAGGACCCCGCAAAGCTGGTCGAGCGTATCAACGAAGGCATTACGGCCATGTTTGCCGAGTACCCCGTGCGCCCCCAATAAAGCGCTGAAACTGCCGTGGTCAGTCACCAAACCGGGGCTAGGCTCGTACTACCTTCCATAAAGCCCGTTGCCCGACGACGGGCCTGCTAAGCGCAACAACCTTCCTTTTAACCTATTCCTGACGATGACCAAGAAAAAGAAATCCAACAACACGGCCCTGATTGGCGGGGCCATTGCCGCCGTAGCCGGCGCGGCTGCCTACCTCAGCTACTCCCAGGGCAGCTGGCCGTTCAAGGGCCGCTCCGCGAGCAGCACGCCCGGGGCCAAGCTCAGCAACTCGGGCCAGGGGCAGGCCGATGTCGACGTGGCCCTGACCAACGAGGTGGCCAGCTACACCGAGCACAACCCCAACCACGCCGCCGACTTCACCGACGACGGCGCTACGGGCAACGCGGACTAGGTACCCGCCCTCAACCTCTGTTGCTACCCCGGCCCGATAAGGCCGGGGTAGTTTGCTTTTGGGCCGGGCTGAAAGCCGCCTGAAAATAGGGTTGCTACCGCAAACGATTAGATAGTTTATCTGCGCGGGGCGGCTGCCAAAAGTGGCCTAGCGAGCAGCTGAGGCGCCTATATTTGGCCTTGCCACCATCTGCGGTTCTTTGCGGCGCGGGCCTGGCCGCCGGGCTGCGCAACGAGTACCGATAGGTGGTGAATTCCTGCGCGTAGCTTCTGTCCTTCTACCACTGCCCAATCTTCGCTGTTGAAACCCATGCCCCAATTCCCGCTGTCTAGTTTGCCCAAGCTGGCCCTGTTGGCCCCATTTGCCCTGCTCGGCGCCTGCCAAAGCAACTCCACCACCACGGAAACCGCTACCACGACCTCTGCCGCGGCCGACTCTAGCGCCGCCGCTGCCACCGCCCCGCCCGACTCGGCCGGCAAGAAGAAGTACCTGGCCGCGCCCCTGGTAAAAGATATTTACACCGCCGACCCCTCGGCCCACGTCTTCAACGGCCGCATCTACATCTACCCCTCGCACGACATCGACACGGGCATGCCCGAGAATGACAACGGCGACCATTTTGCCATGCGCGACTACCATATTCTGTCCATGGACAGCGTGGGCGGCAAGGTAACCGACCACGGCGTGGCGCTGGATATCAAGGATATTCCCTGGGCCGGCCGCCAGCTGTGGGCTCCGGATGCGGCGTTTAAAGACGGGACGTACTACCTCTACTTCCCGGTCAAGGACAAGCAGGATATTTTCCGCATTGGCGTAGCTACCAGCAAGTCGCCCACGGGCCCGTTCAAGGCCGAGCCCAAGCCGATGGAGGGCAGCCTGAGCATTGACCCGGCCGTGTTTACCGACACCGACGGCAAAACCTACATGTACATGGGCGGCATTTGGGGCGGACAGCTACAGCGCTGGCGCACCGGCAAGTACGACGCCAGCAAGCCCAAGGAGCAGGAACCCGCCGCCACCGAGCCTTCCGTGGGCCCGCGCGTAGCCCGTCTGGGGGCCGATATGAAGCAGTTTGCCGAGCCCGTGCGGGAAGTGAAAATCGTGGATAAGGACGGCAAAGTGCTGCTCTCGGGCGACAACAACCGCCGCTTCTTTGAAGGCGCCTGGATGCACAAGTTCAACGGCAAGTACTACCTCACGTACTCGACCGGCGACACCCACTTCCTGGCCTACGCCACCAGCACCTCGCCCTACGGCCCCTTCACCTACCAGGGCAACTTCATGAACCCCGTGCAGGGCTGGACCACGCACCACTCCATCATTGAGTTCAAGGGCAAGTGGTACATCTTCTACCACGACACCGAGCTGTCGAATAAGACCTGGCTGCGCAACGTGAAAGTCACCGAGCTCAAGCGCGGCGCCGACGGCAGCATTGCGACCATTAACCCGTAATGGCACTTTTGCCAAGGACATAAAAAGCCGCCTGAATCAAGTTCAGGCGGCTTTTTATGTGATAGGGGGAATGCTCGTGTCCTTGCGGGCTTGCGAAGCCATCCGTCCGCTGAAATGTGCCGAGCTTCCTTGTGTGACAAGCCCTTTCCCGCAAAAGGGAGAAAGGGCTTTTGGGGTAAAGTGCGTTTATCAGGAGCAGCGGACGGATGGCTTCGCCCTGCGTCCTCGCAAGGACACAAAGGAAAAGCGTAGCCTATGCCAAACGTACTTACTTACCGGCTGTTGGTTTTGTCCAGCACGGCTACTACATCCTTGGTTGATACTTTCTGGCCGGTGGCGGCGGCGCGGTAGATGGCTTGCAGCAGCTGCACGTCGCGCAGGCCCATTTCGCCCGGTACGCGGGTGGGCTTGTTGTTCAGCACGCAGTCGGCGAAGTCATCCATCTGCCGGGCTTGCTGGGGTACATTTTGCAGGTTCATGGGGCCTTGGCTGGTGCGGCCCTGGATGCCGCCGTAGCCGAAGGCCGGCTGCAGCTCCAGAAAGCCCTTGGCCGTTTCGGCCCGCAGGCGGCTGTTCAGGTTTTCGGCGTAGGAGGTGCGGCAGTCGGCCACCGAGCCGTCGGCAAACTGCATCTGCCAGTTCACACCCGCCTCCACTTCCTTGAACAGGCCTTGGGGGTCGGGGTTGGGCGCCAGCTTGGCCGTGACGGATACCGGAATTTCGCCCTTGGTATACACCACACCCTGCACGCAGTAGATGCCCATATCCATCAGCGGCCCGCCGCCGGCCAGCTCCTTGTCCACCCGCCAGGGCGTGTCGTTGTTGAAACGGAAGCCGTTGTCGGCCACCAGGCTTTTAATCGGCCCCAGTTCCTGTTTCTGCCCCAGGCGCATCATTTCCTGGTGGTGGGGCTCGAAGTGCAGGCGGTAGCCGATGCTGAATTTCTTGCCGGCCTTCTGCATGGCCGAAATCATGCGGCGGCACTCCTCGGCCGTCGGCGCCATGGGCTTTTCGCAGATAACGTGCTTGCCGGCCTTGGCCGCCCGCTCCACGTATTCGGCGTGCATCCCTACGGGCAGCACAATGTAGATAATGTCGATGTCGGGGTTGTCGGCAATCCGGTCGAAGGTCTTGTAGTCGTAGACGTTCTTGTCGGGAAGGGCGTACTGCTTTTTCCACTGCGCGGCCTTGGCCGGCGTGCCCGTCACGATGCCGGCCAGCTTGCAGAGCTTGGTTTGCTGCAGGGCCGGGGCCAGCTGCCCGGTGCTGTATTTGCCCAGGCCGACCAACGCGACGCCCAGCGGCTTGCCAGTTTGCAGGGCCTCCAGGCTGGCCGGGCCGTAGCGCAGCTCCTCGAGCCACGACAGCGGCCCGCCCACGGCCGACGAGCCCACCAGCGTGGCGCCCAGGCCCAGGGAAAGCGTACGAAGAAATTCACGGCGCGAGGCGGCGGACAGATGGCCTATCGATTTCATAGCGTAGGTAGCTTGGTTGTCAGGGATAGTACCGTGCTATGCCTCTGTGGGTTGCGAAGCCACCTACCACAAGCGTTGCCGATATGTATTGCCCCGGCGCCCGAGCGGCCGGAGTAGGGTTGCTGAGCCCATTAACGAGGATGGGCAGCACCCCACACCCAGAGCTACCACCGTATGCCCGGCGCCAGGCTGCTGATGGCTAGGTGCTGAGGTGCGCCAAGCAGCCCGGTACGAAGTCGAGTAAGGCAAAAATGGCCACGGCTGGGCGTTGCCAGAACCGGGAAGCCCAGCCGTGGCAGGGCTTCTTACTACTTTTTCAGGAGGTTACAAGCTCCGTACATAGGCCGCCATTTTCTCCCGTAGGGCCGCATCAGGCAGCAGGCCGGTACCGGCTGTTAGGTTGTCGGCCAGGTGGGCCGGGTTGCTGGTGCCCGGAATCACGCAGGTAACGGCGGGGTGGGAGAGGATAAACTTGAGCAAGTATTCGGGCCAGCTGCTGATGCCCACCTCCGTAGCCCAGGGCGGCAGGCGCTGGCCCCGCACCCGGGCCAGCAGGTTGCCCTCCGTGAAAGGCCGGTTGATGAGGGTAGCCACGCCCAGCTCGGCCGCGGCGGGCAGCAGGCGCTGCTCGGCGTGCCGGTCCAGGATGGAGTAGTTGAACTGCACAAAGTCGAACGGCTCCTGGCGCAGCACCCGCTCCAGCTCGGCGTGCATCGAGTCGGTATAGTGCGTGATGCCCAGGTAGCGCACCTTGCCCGCCGCCTGCCAGTCGCGCAGGGTAGGCAGGTGGGTTTGCCAGTCGAGCAGGTTGTGAATCTGGAGCAAATCGAGGCGGGGCCGCCGCAGCTTGCGCATCGAGTCCTGCAGCTGCCGGATACCCGCTTCCCGGCCCCGGGTCCAGACTTTCGTGGCGTAGAAAAGCTCGTCCTGGGCGGGCAGCGGCTTGGTTAGTTCGCCCACCACCTCTTCGGCCCGGCCGTACATCGGCGAGGAATCAATGACGCTGGCCCCGGCTTGGTGCAGGGTTTCCAGGGTCTGAAGCAGCGGCGGGTGCTGGCTGGGACTGCGCACATCAAAGGTTTGCCAGGTGCCCAGCCCCACAACGGGCAGCTGCTCCTGGCTGGCGGGAATAAGGCGCGTTAGCATAGAAAGGTAAGTTGGGTGGGAAGCATAAGGCAACTGACTACTTAGGGCTACTGTTGGCGCAGGCCGCTGAGCAAGGCCGGAGCGTTCTTGAGCACCTGCTGCTGTTGCTGGGTGGTAAGCCTCGGTTGAAGCAGCAGGTCAAATAAGGGTTGCTGAGCGGGCGGCAGGCCGGCGCGCTTTACCCGGCGGTCCTGGGGCTTAAGCTGTTGCGCCAGCGTGGTAGCCTCGCGCAGGGCTTGCTCGGGAGTCAGAACTTGCTTGCTCGGGGCGGGGCCCGCCACACCCCCGTCGAGGTACGTAAACTCCAGAATACAGCCCTTGCAAGCCGTGCCCTGGGGCGCTTCCTCCGAGGGGCCCGAGGTAACGGAGGTGCTGTCGGTGGCCAGGTAGAGCTTGCGGCCATCGGGCGAAATAGCCAGGTCGCGGTAGCGCACGGGGCCCCGAAAATACATCAGCGTGTCGGAGGCCACGCCGGTGCCGTCGGGCCGCAGTTGGAGCCGCACCAGCTTGCCTTTCTTCAGGGTCGGCAGCAGCAGGGAGCTTTGCCAGCCGGGAATAGTGGGCGCCGTGTACACGTCCAGGCTGCTGGGCGCCTCCGAGTTCCAGGTGGGCGCGTCGGGGGCCTGGGCGCGGGTGCGGGTCAGCACGGTGGTCAGAAACTCCCGGCTCAGCGGGTAGAGCGAGAAAATCGGGTTGCGGTAGCTCAGCCCAATAACGGCCACGTTGGCTTTCTCACTGCTGATGGTGGGGTAGGTGGTGTGCCAGCGGCCGGGTAGGTCGGCGTGGTGAGAGGCCCCGGCGCTCAGGCCATTGTAGTTGCCATCGGCCGGCCCGATAACCAGGGGGTGCCCGTAGTTTTTGCCCGGCTCAATCAGGTTAATTTCGTCGTCGGAATACGGGCCGTGCTCCGACGAGTACAGCCGGCCCGTGCGGCCCACCACGGCAAAGGCCAGCCCCTGGGCGTTGCGGTGGCCCAGGCTCCAGACGGCATTCTGGGCTTTCTTTTTGTTGAAAGGATTATCGTTCGGAATCCACTGGTCGGCAGGGGCCGCATCGGCGTCGGGCTCGGTGTTGAAGCGCAGCACTTTGCCCTCGTAGCTCTCGGGCTGCTGAGCGTGATTGGGCCGCCCGCCGTTGTCGAACTGCCCGGCTCCCAGGTCGCCGACGGTGTAGAATAGGTAGTCGTGCCCGGCCACCGGGGCCACTAGGAGGCGGCCGGCATTGTGGTCGTTGCTGCCCGGAATGGTGTCGCACAGCACCTGGGGCCGGCGCAGGGTCTGGGCCGCGGCGTCGTACTCGTAGCGCACCAGGCGGGTGGTGAAGAAATTGCCCCCGTGGTGGGGGGCGCTGCCCTTGCCCGGCTGCCCGGCCCCGGCAAACTGGTAGATGTAGGCCAGGTACACGTAGGGCTTGCCCTGCAGCAGCTGCGGATGCACGGCCAGGCCCATCAGCCCGCCCTGGGGCCAGGGCTTGCCGCCGTCGAGGGAGTCGGGAATCTTGTCGTAGCGCGGAAACTGCCGTTCCCGGCTGAGGTCCAGCACCACGCGCCGGGCTCCGGTGATGGGGTCGAGGCGGCTGACGCGGTAGCCGCGGGCCTCCGTGACCCACAGCGCGTGGTCGGGGCCGTAGGCCACTTCCCACGGGTCGCTGAGCTGCTGCACCACTATGCGCCGGGCAAACCGTTCGCCCAGCGGCCCGGTCACGATGGTTTGGGCCGCGGCCCGTTGGCCAAACAAGGCGGTCAGGCTCCACAGGAGCAGAAGTCGTAGCCGCATGAACCTAAGATTTCAGGAGTAAGTATTCCAGTTGACAGGCGGAATACTTACTCCGGGTTCCGGGCTTATGTTATGCTTGAGCCTGGTCGGGCGGGCCCGGACACTACGCCCGCGCCGCCCTTGCCAGTCTGGGTTCTACAGCCACCTAACCGGCTTATTCATCGTCTTCAAACTTGCCCATGCCGCCGCTTTCAAAGTCGGCAATGGCCTGCACCAGCTCCTGGTTGGTGTTCATCACGAACGGGCCGTAGGTAGCCAGGGGCTCTTCAATCGGTTCGCCGGCCAGCACCAGCAGCACCGCGTCTTCGGTAGCCGTGAGCTGCACGGCGGGCGAGTCCCAGCCGAAGACCACGAGCTGCTTGGTGGTGGCCGGGCGGTTGCCGTGCAGCAGTACGCTGCCCTTGACCACGTAGATACCCACGTTGTAGTCGGCCGGCAGGTGCAGGATGGTTTCGGCGCCCTGGCTGAGCTGCACGTCGAGCAGGGTGATGGGGGAGAAGGTTTCGGCCGGACCAATGACGTGTTCGTAGCTGCCGGCAATGACGCGGATGGTGCCCCGGCCCTCGGCTACCGGCACGGCTGGAATAGCCGCAGCCCGAATATTCTGGTAGCGGGGCGGGGCCATTTTGTCGCGCTTGGGCACGTTTACCCACAGTTGGAGCAGCTCGAGGGTGCCGCCCTGGCGGGCAAACTCCCGCTCGTGGCGCTCCTCGTGCAACAGGCCCGCCCCGGCCGTCATCCACTGCACGTCGCCGGGCCCGAGCGTGCCGCTGTGGCCGGCCGTGTCGCGGTGGGCCAGGGCGCCTTCGTACACCACCGTCACGGTTTCGAAGCCGCGGTGGGGGTGGGGCGGGGTGCCCAGGGGCTTGTCCGTCGGCGCTACCGGCATGGGGCCGGTGTGGTCGATGAGCAGGTAGGGGCTGAGCTGGCGGATGCGCGGCCCGGGCATGGGGCTGGTCACGTCGAAGCCGTCGCCCACGATTTTCTTGTTGCCGTCGATAACCTGGAAGATTCTGCGAAAGGTGGTGCTCATGGAAAGGCTGGTCGGATGCTGTGCTTGGTTGCTATACGAAGAAAAGCCAGCGGCGAAATGTTTACTGCCTGGTAGCCCGTGCAAGTGATTCGTCAGCCGTTCAGCTTGTTAGGGAAGTATGCTTCCGGCCTTGGCGCCGGTAGCTTGGGCGTCCGGGCCGGAATGCCGTAGTTGCGCCGCTGGCCCCGGGGCTCCGGGGCGTTAGCAGCACAGGGTATACCCCAACGCTACGCAGATGAATTTTTTAAAGAAGCTATTTCGTCGTCCCGACTCACCCGCGGCAGCGGCTCCTGTTCCTACCTCAACTCCCACTCCGGATAATAGTCGTTTGCTTGCCCTACTCACCACTTTCGGCCAGAAGCCAACGGCTGAAAACTACGGGGCCGTGCTGCAGGAAATACTAGCCGGGAATTCCTTTTTGCTGCTGCCTTCGGTCAATAGCGGGGCGGGAAAAGAAGGCTGGCAGACCCTGGAAAGCGGCTCGAAGCTGACGCTGGCCTCGGTTTTCAACCAGGATGGCCTACAGGTGCTGGGTGCCTTCAGCGACGAAAGCGCCCTGCTGCACTGGACCCAACAGCCCACCGAGTACACGGCCCTGCGCACCCAGGATGTAGTAGAGTTCTGCGAGCAGCACCTCATTGATCGGGTGGTCATCAACAGCGGGCTGCCGAGCATGTTTGTAATGGAGCGCAGCCGGGAGAATATTCGGGAAACCGTTATCGAGGAACCCACGCAGGTGCTGGTGGGTACGCCCCAGCACCCCCTGCCCGATACGGTGCTGGCCAAGCTCAGCGCCAATTTCCAGCGGATTGGGGTCGTGGAAGAAGCCTACCAGTACGCCCAGCAGCTGAACGGCGAAACGAGCATTGTGCTGGGCATCGTGCTGGCTACTGCCTCCGACGATGCCACGGCCGCCCTGCACCACGCCGTGAATACGTCCCTGCAGAACGAAAGCCTGACCGTGCCGCTTGATCTGATGGTGATAGAAGATGCCGAGTGGCTGGCCACGGTGCGCGGCATCCATAATTCCTTGTTCTACCAGCGGTAGGGTAAGGTTATCTTTCAAACGGGAAGCATGTATTACTTCAAACGCTTCTGGGACGAAACAACCGGCAATGAGTGGACCGGTAGCTGGGGAACCTCTTGCTTTTATTTCGAAACGGCGGCAGATTACTGGCCCACCCGCCAGATTCAGCTCTTCGACAACGGCAACGCGCTGAAATACACGACGGAGTTTGTGGAAGACCTATTTGGCGGGTTGGCCGAATGCGCGCTGGACAAGGATGATTTTGAGCGCTACGCTATAGACGCGGCCGAATTTGAGTTGCTGTGGGCCACCGTATCACATTACCCGCACCGGTTCCAACGCCTCTGTTGAGCCGCCTTCTACACTTCATCCCCCTAATCCGACGCTTCGGCAACCTTTAGTTTCTGCGGGCCCGGCGGCCGCTCACCTTTGAGCATCACTTCGCCGCTACCCCGATGAAACGACTGTTACCCCTGTTGCTGCTGCTGCTGCTGCTGACTACGGCCTTCGCCGCGCTGGCCCAAACCACCCCTACTACCCTGAGCGGCACCGTCCGCGACGCCAATGGCCACGCGCTGCCAGGGGTCAACGTTTTTCTGAAAACCACCTTCGACGGGGCCAGCACCGACACGCTGGGCCGCTTCAAGTTCAGCACCCGCCAGACCGGTACCCTGCCGCTGGTGGTTACGCTGCTGGGCTACCAGGCCCAGGAGCAGCCCGTAGTGCTGAACGGCGCGGCCCAGCGCTTTGCCCTCACGCTGAAAGCCGTGCGCAACCAGCTCGGCGACGTGGTCATCACCTCGGGCACCTTCGAAGCCAGTGACACCAAGCGCAACACCACCTTCTCGGCCCGCGACGTGGTGACGACGGCCGGAGCCTCGGCCGACGTGGCCGGCGCCCTGAATACGATGCCCGGCACCACCCGCAACGGGGAAGAAGGCAAGCTGTTTGTGCGCGGCGGCGGGGCCGGCGAAACCCGGCAGTACCTGGATGGGGTGCCCCTGCAAAGCCCCTACAATGCGGCCGTGTCGGGGATGCCGGCCCGGGGGCGGTTTTCGCCCATGCTCTTCAAGGGCATGGCCTTCAGCACCGGCGGCTACTCGGCCGAATATGGCCAGGCCCTCTCGGCGGTAGTAGCCCTGACCTCGGAAGATCTGGCGCCGGAAACCCAGACCGGCATTTCCCTGCTTTCCCTGGGCAGCCTGAGCCTCTCGCACCAGCACCGCTACGAGCGGGCCTCGGTGGCCGTCACGGCCGACTACCTGAACATGCGGCCCTACTTCGGGCTGGTGCCCCAGCGCATGCTCACGGCCTACGAGTCGGTGGGCGGCTCGGTGGCTTTGCGGCAAAAAACCGGGGAAATGGGCATGCTCAAAGTGTACGGGGCCTATACCCAGCAGCGCATCGGGGCCCGGCAGCCCAACGCCGAGTGGACCGGGGGCCAGCCCGTGCGCCTGAACTCGAACAATACCTACGTCAACACCACCTTCCGCAGTGCCCTGACCCGGGGCTGGTCGGTGCAGACGGGCGTGGCAGCTACCCGCGACTACCAGGCCTCGGGCATCACCACGCGCCAGGCCAACTCGACCGACACCCAGGAGCAGAGCATGGGCGAGTTGGAGCAGTCGGTGGTGGGGCGCCTGGTACTCACCAACGACTCGGCCAGTGCCTACTGGAACCTGAAGCTGGGCCTGGAGGGCTTGGTGCAGCGCAACGAGCTGCGCTTCGTGGCCGAACCCTACCGGACCATCTTCGGCCTGAATGAGCAGCGCGTGGCGGGCTTTGCCGAGTCCGATATTGCCTTCAGCAACAAGCTGGTGGGCCGCGTGGGCGGGCGGGGTGAATACTCGGCCGTGCTGGGCCGCTGGAATGCCGCTCCCCGGTTGGCACTGGCCTACCAGCTCAACGAGAAAACGCAGCTGTCGGGGGCCTGGGGCTACTTTTTTCAGAACCCCGGCAACGACCTGCTGCTCCGGGCCGCCGACCCCGCCGCCCTGCGCTTCGAGCGGGCCCAACACCTGCAGCTGACTTACTTGCGCAGCTACGCCAGCCGCACCCTGCGCCTGGAGGCCTATTCCAAAACCTACGCCCAGCTGGTGCGCTACGACCTGCAGGGCGGCGTCTACGACCCGCAGCAGTGGATGCCCGCCGACCCGGCCAGCTACCGCAGCACCGGCACCGGCTACGCCCGGGGCGTAGACATGCTCTGGCGCGACAGGAAAACGGTGAAAAACGCGGATTACTGGGTGAGCTACGGCTTTATTGACACCCGCCGCCAGCAGCGCTTCGACCCGGAGCTGGCCGTGCCCACCTTCGCGGCGCGCCACAACCTGAACGTAGTGGGCAAGTACTGGGTGGGCAAAATCCACACCCAGTTTGGAGCTACCTACACCTACAACAGCCCCCGCGTTTACTACAACCCCAACCGCCCCGACAGCTACCACCAGGACCGCCTGCCCAGCTTCCAGGACTTCAGTTTGAACGCCAGCTACCTGACCAAGCTCTGGCATAACTTCACCATCGTGCACGTGAGCTGCACCAACGTGCTGGGCCGCCAGAATGTGTTTGGCTACCGCTATAGCGCCACGAAAGATGCCAGCGGCCAGTACGCCAGTACCGCCGTGCTGCCTTCGGCTCCCCGCATGGTGTTCGTGGCCCTGCTCATCTCCATCAACAAGAAGAACCCCGCCGACACCAACACCGCCCCGGAATAGCTGGGCCCCGCCCCGCGACGCTTCATCCGGCTGATCCGACGCTTCGGCAACCTTTAGTTTCAGCGCTGGCCGCGGCCGGCCACCTTTGGATCATACTCTTTCGCCTCACCAGAAATCATTCATCCTTACCACGTTTCGCCATGAACAACACGCTGCTCATCCTCGCCCTTACCGCCGCTTCCTTCTCCGCCGCTGCCCAGCAGCCCGCCACTAAGGCGGCTCCCGCCACTAAGGCGGCTCCCGCCACGACGACTGCCGCCCCCGCCGGCTACGCCGACATGATGGCCGCCACCATCAAGGAGCTTAACAGCACCGGCGACCCGGCCCAGCTTCAGGAAATCGTCAGCAAGTTTGAGCGGGCCGCCGCGGCCGTGCCCACCGACTGGCTGCCCCAGTACTACCAGGCCTACGGTCGGCTGCTGGTTAGCTTTCAAAGCAAGGAGGAAGGCGAGGTGAAAGACAAATACCTGGACCAGGCCGAAGCCGCGCTGGCCCAGGCCCGCAAGCTGGGCGGGGAAGAGTCGGAGCTGCTGGTGCTGCAGGCCTACATCTACCAGGCCCGGCTGGGCATTTCGCCCATGGCCCGCTCCATGAAGTACTCGAAGATGGTAAGCGAAACGCTGGCCCAGGCTAAGAAGCTGAACCCGGCCAACCCGCGCATCTACCTCGTGGAGGGCAACAACCTGCACTTCACGCCCAAGATGTTCGGGGGCGGGCCCGAGGTAGCCAAGCCCGTGTTTGAGGAAGCCCAGGCCCGGTACGCCGCCTTTAAGCCAGCCACCCCACTGATGCCCAACTGGGGCGAGCGGCAGGTGCAAGGCCGCCTGAAGGCCTACGCCGCGCAGGCCGCCACCCCGGCGCCGGCCGCTAAGTAAGGCCCAGCTACCCAGTGCCGTGCCCCGCCTGGCTCAGCAGTTTCCAGGCGGGGCACGGCGTTGTGCGGGTAACCCGTGTTCTTGCTACTTCCTTCGCCGCCAGCCCGTATCTTGCCATGCCTGCTTCGTTGTTTTCGTTCGGCGCCACTTTCTCTATGTCTGCCCCCGCCTCTACTGTATCTCCCGCGCAAGCTTCCCGGCCGTGGCTGCGGCTGATGCTGATGCTACTGGCCGTGTCGGCTGCCATCAGCTTGTTCACCTGCCGGCAGTGCTTCGATACTCCCCGGGAGCTGCTGATCAACTTCCTGCTGACGGCCCTGTACACCGTTGGCCTGTGGCTGACCAACGGCTACTCCGTCGATTGGCTAAACAAATACGTGGGCTGGAAGCAGGCCCCGGGCAAGCGGCTGGTGCTGACCCTGGTGGTGTCGTTGGTCGGGTCGTTGGCCGTCATTGTGCTCGTCCGCCTGGGCTACATCCTCTACCGGGGCCAGGACCCACGGCGCCTGTTCTCGGCGGCCTATATCGACGGCTATATTTTTCCGCTGGTCATCACCGTTATCTGCTCGTTGTTTATGCACAGCCGCTCGTTTTTGCTCGGCTGGCGCGAGGCCGTGGTGCGCAACGAGCGGCTGCAAAAGGAAATGGCCCAGGCCGAGGCCGAGTCGTTGCGCCAGCAGCTCGACCCGCACTTTATGTTCAACGCCCTGAACGCGCTGACCTCCCTGGTGGAAGAGGAGCCCAAGCTGGCCGTGCGCTTCATCCGCCAGCTTTCCCAGGTCTACCGCTACGTGCTCGATGCCCGGCAGCGGGAGGTGGTGCCCCTGGCCGACGAGCTGGAGTTTGCCCAGTCCTACCTGTTTCTGCAGAACATCCGCTACGGCGAGGCGCTGCGGGTAGAGCTACCGGAGAGCAGCGCAGTGCCGGCCAACGGGGTAGTACCACCCCTGAGCTTGCAGCTGCTGCTGGAAAATGCCCTGAAGCACAACGCGGCCAGCATAAGCCAGCCCCTGCACCTGCGCATTGCCATCGACAGCGCCGGCAAATGCCTGACGGTAAGCAACACGCTGCGCCCGCGCCGCCTCGGGCCCGGCGAATCCCTGGGCATTGGCCTGCCCAACCTGACGGCCCGCTACGCCCATCTCACCGCCGAACCCGTGCGCGTGGAGCGCACCGAGGCCGAATTTATAGTAACCTTACCCGTGCTGTCAATCTGTTAATTCTGACAGGAGCGCCTGCGCCTATTCAACCACATTAGCCCATTCCAATGAACGCCTTCGTGATTGAAGACGAGCCGCTGGCGGCCAAGCGCCTGACGGACCTGCTGCGCCGCCAGAACCCGCCCGTGCAGGTGCGCGCCACCGCCGACTCGGTGGAAGCCGCCGTAGTACTGCTGCAAACGGCTTCTTCGCCGCCCGACGTGCTGTTTCTGGATATTCACCTCTCCGATGGGCTGAGCTTCGAGCTGTTCGAGAAGACGGAGGTGCGCTGCCCGGTTATCTTCACTACGGCTTACGATGCCTATGCCCTGCGCGCCTTTAAGGTGAACAGCATCGACTATTTGCTCAAGCCCATTGATGAGGAGGAGCTGCAGGCCGCCTTGCACAAGCTCCAGAATCTGCAGCGTACCGCGGCTGCCCCGGCCCCCAGCTTCGACGCCACGCTGCTGAACCAGGTATTGCAGCAGCTCCAGCCCCAGAATCAGTATAAAAAGCAGTTTGTGGTGAAAGTAGGGGAGCATCTGAAGGTAATTCCGGTGGAAAGCATCAGCTACTTCTTCAGCCTGGAAAAAGCCACCTTCCTGCAAACCCGCGAAAACCGCCGCTTCGTGGTCGACCAGACGCTGGAGCAACTCGAGAAGCTACTCGACCCGCGCGAATTTTTCCGCCTGAACCGGGCCTACTTCGTGCAGCACGACGCCATTCAAGACATTATTCACTACACCAACAGCCGCCTGAAAACCGTGCTGGCCCCCGCCGCCCCCGAAGGCGACGTGCTCATTAGCCGCGAAAGAGTCCCCGCCTTCCGCGCCTGGCTGGAAAGGTGAGGTGTTGCTGTGCGAATGTGGTTGAATAGGCCAAAGGTGAGAACGAAGGAGAATCGCCGTGCCATTACCAGGCGCAGCCGTGGCCATGCGTCTTCTGCGCAGCACGAAATATTCTTTTAGTTAGAAAGCCCTTTACTCATCGACGAGTAAAGGGCTTTTCCCCTTAGAAGGCTGAGCACATTTCAGCGGACGGATGGCTTCGCGTTGCTCGCCAGGACACGAGTTTAGCACCTTCCTCGCAGTGGCACATCACCTCCTCAGCCTTCCAGCCAGTTTTTGAACGCGCCGGCTTTTTCCTTGCTGATCATCACCTCCTCACTCGGGGCTGGCGTGAGGTCTAGCTTGAGCTTGCCGTTGAAGTGAGGGTGGAGGCGTTGCACGGCTTGCAGGTGGGCAATAAACTGGCGGTTGAGGCGGAAAAACTGACCGGGGTCCAGCAGGCTTTCCAGCTGCTCCAGGGTGTAGTCGACCACGAAGCGGCGGCCGTCGGTGGCTACCAGGGTCGTGACTTCGTGGCGGCTCTGAAACCAGGCCACGGCGCCGGCGGGCAGGGGCAGCAGCTGCTCCCCGCTGCGCACCAAAAACCGGGTTTTGTACTGCCGCTCGGCCCGGGGCAGACTGTCGCGCAGACTTTCCAGCTGCCGGGCCGGGGCCGTGGGCTGCCGCCATTCGCGCAGCTTGAGCAAAGCGGCCTGCAATTCGGCCAGCTTGATGGGTTTGAGCAGATAGTCGATGCTGTTGGCCTTGAACGCGCGCAGGGCGTAGGCATCGTAGGCCGTGGCAAAAATGACTGGGCTGCGCACCAGAATCTGGTCGAATACATCCAGGCTCAGGCCGTCGGCCAGCTGGATGTCGGAAATAATCAGGTCGGGGGCGGGGTGGTCGGTGAGCCAGGCTACGGCCCCGGCCACGCTGTCGAGCACGGCGGCCACGCGGGCCTCGGGAGCCGCCTGGAGCAGCAGGCGCTGCAGCCGTTCGGCGGCCGGGTACTCGTCTTCGAGCAGCAGTACGGTCATGGGGTGGCGGTATTCAACGAGGCCAGCAGGGGCAGGTAGAGCGCAAAGTACCAGGTCCAGGCCATAAAGAGCAGCTGCAGCGGGATGCGCAGCCACAGGTAGGCCGGGCCGGGTCCGTCGAAGGTGCCGGTCTGGTAGTTGAGGCGGTGACGGGCGGCGTAGATGTTAGCCGGCAGAATCAGCAGGAAAAACCCCAGCAGCAGCCAGGCCGTGGCCGTCCGAAAACTGGGGAGCAGCAGCCCCCCGGCCGCCGCTATTTCCAGCCCCCCTGTGAGCAGGACCAGGGCCTGGCGGGCCGGTACAAACGGGGGCAGCATCTGCATCATGCCCCGGGTAAAGGCAAAGTGCGCCGCGCCGGTAAACAGCAGCATGGCGGCCATGGCACCCGTGCCGGCCACTACGTAGTTGGGGTGGCCCGCCAAAAGCAAAGACCCCACCGCCAGCAGGCCGAAAACGGTTACTAACACTACCAGAGGCTTCATCGGGAACAGGATGGCTTAAGCTGTCGGCAATAGGGGCAGGGCCACGGTGAAGGCTGCCGCCGTGGCCTCGATGCGTACCGGCTGCGGGGCCTGCAGCAGCTCGTAGCGGTGCACCGTGTTTTGCAGGCCCAGCCCGGTGCTGGGCCCGAGCCCGGCGGCGCGGGGGCGGAAGGAGTTTTGCACCTGCAGGTAGCCACTGGCTTCGTCGGCCGAAATGGTGATATCCAGCGGATGCTCCCGGCTGACCACGTTGTGCTTTAGGGCATTTTCCACCAGCAGCTGCACGCTCAATGGGGCCACGCGCCGGGTCAGCAGCTCGGCCGGAATGCGGTGCTGCACCCGCAGATTATCCCGGAAACGGGTTTTCTGCAGGGCCACGTAGGTTGCCACGAAAGCCAGCTCCTCGCCCAGGGGCACCGTGGCCTTTTCGCGGCTGAGCAGCACGTAGCGGTACACATCGGCCAGCTGCTCCACAAACTGCTGGGCGGGCGTGTTGGCCTCGTCAATCAAAGCGGCCAGGGTATTGAGGCTGTTGAAAAGAAAATGTGGGTCGAGCTGATTTTGCAGGGCTTCGAGCTGACTTTGCACCCCGGCCTGGGTGAGCTGCTCGGCCCGGCGTACGTTGTGTTCCCACTGCTCAAAAAAATGGATGCTTTCGTAGAGCATGAGTACCAGCGTACCCGGTATCAGATTGAAGATAATCTGGTTGAGCAGGTCGCGGGGGGCCAGGGAAAAGTAGGGCGGCATGAGCAGGTGCATAAAGGCTACCAGAGCTACCGTGGCCACCGCCGTGTACAGCAGCCCGGTAGCAGCCAGCAGCCAAAGCCGGCGTCGGGTTTGCTCCACGGCCGGGTAGCGCCGCAGCAGCCCGGCCCAAATGGTGCGCGTGCCCAGCCACAGCGTAGCGGTGAAGAGCAATGAAACCGCCAGGTGCACCAGCAGCATGCTGGGCAGCGGCTCGGCGGGCAACTCGTCGAGGGTAAACAGGGTGATGAGCAGGGCCAGCAGCGGGATACCCAGCAAACGTAGTCGACGGTCGTTCATAGGGCAAAGATGCCGGGTGACGGGCAAAAAAGCAGCCGCCCTCAGCGGCCAGGGTGGCCCACCGGCGGGTGGTTGGGCTCCTGGCGTAGGGCATGGCGCAGCAACGCCGGGACAACTAGGTGGTGAAAGGGTTGGATAAGTTGAAAATACCAGCGCCCCACCCAGTTGTGAAACCACACCAGCGTTGAGACGACCGCTGCGCGGCCGTCTTCGGCCAGCAGCACCGAAACCCGGAAGTCGAGGTGACGGTCATCCAGGCCCAGCACGACTTCGTGGGGGGCGGTGGCGAAAACCCGGAAGGCGCCGAGGCTGCTGCCCGGTACCAGGGCGGTGCCGTAGGGCGGACGAATGGTTTCGGGAAACGTCGTGAGGCGGAGGGGGCGCACGAGCCAGTCGCGCAGGCGCATCAGGTACCGGATCCAGGCCGGAGTCTGCCCAAACAGCCGCCAGGTTAGGGCGGTGGCGTCGGCAGCCGCCCCGGCGGGTAGGGCTAGGCGGTAGGCATCGGTGTGGTCGGGGGCGGCGGCAGCCTGCAAACTGCTGCTGCTGGGCAAGGCAACGGCGCTAACGGAGAGGCGGGGCATGGGAACAACTGTAGGAATGGGACTTCGTTAGCTCAGCTTCCAGAAGGGCCGACCTTGTAGGGCATGAAAGTAAAGCCAGGCTACGGCCCCCACGTAGAGCAGGGTAAAGCCCAGCATGCCCAGGACCTGGGCCCGCTTGGGTAGTGCAAGAGCCGAGCGGCCCAGCAGCCAGCCGAACAGGGGCAAAACCTGCAGGGCGTGCAGCCCCAGGAAGTGGGCGGCGCGCAGGTCGCCGTAGCGGGTGCTCCAGCCCAGGCCGGGCAAGCCCGGGCCCCCATCGGCCCCGCCAATGGTGTGGCCCAGGTGATGAATCATGCTGCCCCCAATGGCGCTGCCCACCAGGAACACAACCAAGCCCAGGCGCATGCCCCACACGTAGGCCGCCGAGCCAAAAGGCCGGTGGCGCAGCATGAGCACCAAGGCCCACACCAGCAGCACCGTGTTGAGCATGATGAAAACGCCCATTGCGCTGAACAGCAGGCCATCCAGCGGGGTGCTGATGTTGAAATGCGAAGTAGTGCCCCGGGCGGCCTGCAGAAAGATAATGACCGTTTCAACCACGATGCTCACGGCGACGCCCCAACTGATGCGGCGTACCGCCCGCTCCGTAGGCGCCGGTAGGTCGGCCAGCAGCCAGCCCAGCGTCCAGAGGTAAATCAGGCCCGAGGCGGCAAACTTCAGGGGTTTAAACCATGCGTGCAGCCCCAGCACCAGCCGGTCGTCGAGGGGCAGCAGGGCCAGGGCCAGCGCGGCCAGCGCCACGTGCAGCCAGCCGGCGCCCGACAGAACAGGATTGCAGCGGTGCAGCACCCGCAGAAACTGGCGCACCGCGCCGGCCGGCTGGGGGGCGGTTGTCGGGGCGGGCTGGGTCCGGGCAGGCTCGGAGAATACTAGCGTTTTCATAGCTTAGAAAGAGTAAGGTCTGAAAAGAAGAAAGCCGCGGTGAATGGGTCAGACGGTGGCGGCCGGAGCCTCTATGGCCGCCAGCGGATAAGCCCGGCGCAGCCCGAAGTAGAGTAGAAAGCCCACCGGACCCAGCAAAAAGGTCAGCAGCAGCACCGGTAGCAGCAACAGATGGGGCAGGCCCCGGCGCTGGGCATCCCGGCTAATCCAGGTGCCCACGGCCAAGTCGAAGCAGAGGTAGTGTACCCAACCGGCCAGCAGGGCCCAGGGGTCCTGAAACAGGGCTGCTACCTCGGGCAGGGAACTGAAGCCGCCCTGACTGGCCGCGCCGCCGGCATAGTGCCAGCCAATGCAGCCCGCGTAAAACACGGCCAGCAGCGCCGGCAAGGCCTCGCTACCAACTACCCAGCGCGTTACGCGCCAGCGCGGCGCCACCACGAGCAGCAGCCAGCCGGGGAGCACCAGATTATTGGCCAGCAAAAACAGGGATTCGGGAGTAAGCGTCATAGCCAGGCGAGAAAGAATGTCTAAACTTCTGCAAAGTCGCCCGGTTGTGTAGCCGTAAACTGGGTGAAACCGCCCGGGCCGGGGGTGAACCGGCCAAATTAACCAGGTGAGCTTCGGGCCTTGCCCGCTGCCCGGGCATAACTCCCACTGCCACCGTTCGTACCTTGGGCACGTGAACCACTTGTTGAAAAAATGGCTGGGCCTGGGCCTGCTGATGGGGGGGCTGCCGGTAGTAGCCCCGGCCGCCACCGCGGATGACTCTTCCCGCGTCCGGCAGGCCCACCGCCGCGTTGTATTTCAGTTCGACAACCGCTACTCCATAATTGATGGCAAGCTGGTGGGTATCAACGGGCTGAAGCTGGCCGTGGAGTGGAAAGGACGGCTGCGGGCCGGCGCCGGGGGCTACCTGCTCAGCAACGGGATTCCCTCCCAGGAGGAAGTGCCCACCGGGCTGCCCACCGGCACCACGGCCGAGCTGCGCTTCCGCTACGTGGCCGCCTACGCCGAATATCTTTTCATCCGGTCCAACCGCTGGGAGCTGAGCGCGCCCCTGCAGCTGGGCGTGGGCCGCTTCTTCACCAGCTTCGAGCACCCCGACGGCAACAAAAGCAAGGATGCCAAGTCGACGGTGTGGCTGCTGGAGCCCTCGGCTTCGAGCCACTTTCGGGTGTTTCCCTGGTTTGGCATTGGGGTGGGGGCCGGCTGGCGCGAAACCCTGTTCGTCGACCACAGCCTCGACGAAGCCCTGGACGGCCCCATCTTTTACGGCCGCGTCAAGCTGTTTCTGGGCGACTTATACAAAACGGCCCGCTTCAAGCGCAAGCTCTTTTCCCAGCAGCACTTCCGCTACCAGAATTAACCCGGGCCATCGACCATAAAAAAACGCCTGCTCTCGGTAAGAGGCAGGCGTTTTTATGCTGTCCAAGAGCCCGGGTTACTTCGGGCCCGAGGAGGTCGTCAGGCGGCGCAGCAGGATGTGGGTGGCCTGCTGGTTTTTCACCCCGTTGGGCAAAGAATACACCTGCACTACTTCCCAGCCCAGCTTGCCCATGTAGTTGAGGGTGCTCAGCGGGGTCGAAAAAACTTCCAGCTTGCCGACCTCCCGCTTGGCCATGTCACTATCGCCGAGCTTTTCGTAGCCGAAGCCGAAGTCCACGAAAATGTCGCCGCCCTTGGTTTTGGTGGGTTCATTCAGAAATTCGGTCTTCAGCAGTTCGCAGTACTCGTAGCGAGCAGCGTTGAGGTTGGTGGTTTGCGCCAGCGAGGTCGTAGCGCGGCCTGCCAACAAGGAAAGAAGCAGGGCCGGAAAGAGAAGTTTTTTCATAGGTGTCAAAAGGCAGGCCGAAAGCCTTAGTTGTAATTAGGCAAGAACTTGTACTTGCGGCTGTAATCAAGCATTTGCTGGGCAAAATCGGAAGGATATTCCACCTTCACGTCCACAATTTTACCTTCCTGCTGCACCGGCACCAGGCGGGGCTGGATAAAGCCGGCGTAGGGGGCAATGTTGAGCTTGGCGTAGCGGGCCAGCACTTCCTTGTGCAGCACCGGGTCGACTTTCACGCCGTAGGTTTCAATCAGGTTTTTGGCCGCCGCATAGTCGCCCTCACTGGTCAGGCGCTGCAATTCGCGCAACAGCTGGCCAAACAGGCCCCGCAGCTTCTGGTAGTCGTTGACCTTGAAGTAGGTTTTGCCGCCTTTGGTCACTTTCTCAATGACGTTAGCTTTTTTACCTTTCTCGTAGGCCCATTTGGCTACCATCTGGCGGTTGCGCATGTGGGCTTCCTCCACGGTTTCGCCCAGGGGCAGGCGCACGAGCTGGCCCATCAGGCCGTTGCGGATGTAGTTGTCATACTCGGCCTTGCCCACTTCCAGGCTCGGCACCACGCCCAGCTGCACCAGCTTGGGGTCCATCAGGTAGTAGAGGGCCACCAGGTCGGCGCGGCCTTCCTCGATGGCCGAGGCGTAGCTTTTCAGCGTTTCCTTGGGCGTACCCACGCCGGGGTTGATCTGGCCCGAGGCGTGGCCGATAACTTCGTGCATGTCGGTGTGGAGCTTGCCGGCCAGGCCGGCGTACTTGCGGGCCCGCTCTTTTTCCTCGTCGGAGTAGGCAAATTCGTCGAGCGAGCCGCCGGCGTCGGCCAGGCCGTAGGCGTCCACGATGTTGCCCAGGTTCACCGACTTCGAGCCGTGCTCCTTGCGAATCCAGGTGGCGTTGGGCAGGTTGATGCCAATGGGCGTGGCCGGGGCTGCGTCGCCCGACTCTACCACCGTCGTAATGACCTTGGCCGTGATGCCCACCACGTTCTTTTTCTTGTGCTTGGGCAGAATCGGGGAGTTGTCCTCAAACCACTGGGCCTGGTCGCCGATGGCCTTGATGCGCTTGGTGGCCTCCTGATCCTTGAACGACACCACCGACTCGTAGGAGGCCCGGTAGCCCAGCGGGTCGCCGTAGACCTCGATAAAGCCGTTCACCACGTCGGTGCGGCTCTTGGTGTCGCGCACCCAGGCAATGTTGTAGTCGTCCCAGGTTTTCAGGTCGCCGGTGGTGTAGTACTGCACCAGGCGCTGCAGGGCCAGTTTCTGCTCGGGCGTTTCGGCCACGTCCACGGCCTTGCCCAGCCAGTATACCACCTGGGTCAGGGCTTCGCCGTACATGCCGCCCACCTTCCAGGTCCGCTCCACAATCTGGCCTTTCTCGTCCTTCATCAGCTTGGAGTTCAGGCCGTAGGAAATGGGGCGGGGGTCTTTTTTATCAATCTTCTTGGCGTAGAAGTCCTCGGCTTCCTTCTGCGTTACGCCCTCGTAGAAGTTGTTGGCCGAAGACACGACCAGGTCCGCATCCTTTTCCTGGTTGACGCGCTTGGCCGACACGGTCGGGTCGAAGATAATGGGGGTAATAGCCGCCAGAAACTGGTCTACCGACTCGCCTTTTTCCAGGGGCAGGGTGCCGGGGTCCACGCTTTTCACCAGCTGGGCAAAGTAGGCGGGCGAGCATTCGGGCACAAACTTGCGGGTAGAGTAGTGGTGATGAACCCCGTTGCTAAACCACACGCGCTTGGTGTACACGTTCAGTTTGTTGGCCTCATCCACGCGCTGGGTGTTGGTTGTGGCCGTAATCTGCTGCTGATTGGCCGGCCAGATGGCCTCCAGGGTGCGGCGCACGCGCAGGTTGTGCTTATAATTCTGGTCGTAGGAAATATCCCGGCCGCTCAGGGCCGCTTCGTAGAGGTAGTAGAGCAGCTCTTTCTGCCGGGGCTCCAGCTCCTCGAAGCCGGGCACCTGGTAGCGCAGCACGCGCAGGTCGGCAAACTGCTCACTGACTACCTGAAACGGGGCGTTAGCCGGAGTAGTGGATTGAATGGGGGCACTGCCCAGGGAAAGAGCCTCCCCCATCTGCCGCGCCGAGGCTTTGCTGGCGTCGTCGGCCGCGTCGGTAGTGGTAGCCGTGGTGGAAGAAGAAGTGGTAGCGGTAGTGCTGGCGCAGCCGCCGCCCAGCTGGGCGGCCAGCAGCAGGGCCGCCACCGAAATATAGGTACGCTTCATTGCAGGAATTGCGGGTGGAAAGTTGTACAAATCAACGTCTTTTTTCACATAGTTGAGACGCCAATTCCGTATCCGCAGCTTGTTTAGGTTCGGTTGTGGGCTTTCCGGCGGCTAACTAGCCGGGGCGGGCTAGCGGTGCGGCTCCTCGGGCCGGGTAGGGGCGCCGGTACTGCGCAGCGTATTCAGCCGGTCGAGCTTGCCGGAAGCCGTAGTCCGAAACTGCGGTACGTACACCAGCTCCCGGGGCCGCTCGTAGCGCTCCAGTCGCTCGGCCAGCAGGGCCAGCAGCCGCTGGCTCTGAGTTTCCGTCAGGGGCGCGCCCTCCACGTAGGCCGTTACCTGCTCGCCCAGGCGGGCATCGGGCCGGCCCGCCACGAAGGCCCGGCGGCCCGGCAGGTTGAGCTCCACCAGGGCCACTTCCAGCACTTTCTCCACTTTTTCGGCCTGCACCTTCACCCCGCCGGAGTTAATGACGAAGTCGGCCCGGCCTAGCCACTCGAAGGTGTGCTCGTCGAGCAGGTGTACCCGGTCGTTGGTCGTAATCAGGCGGTCATCCGTTACGTCGGCCCGCACGGTAAGGCAGCCGCGGGCATCCTGGTCGATGTGAATGCCGGGCAGGGCGCGGTAGGTGGTGGTGGCCTCGGGGCCGTTGAGGCGGCGCAGGGCAATGTGGGAAGCCGTTTCGGTCATGCCGTAGGTTAGGTACACCGGCACTTTCAGCTTCTGCAGGGCTTGTTCCAGGCTGCTTTCCACCGTGGCCCCGCCCACCAGAATGGCTTTCAGCCGGTTCAGCCGGGGTAGGTAGGCGGGCGTGAGCACCTCGCGCATCTGCAGGGGCACGAAGGAGGCAAAGTCGAACTCGGCGGTGGCGGGCACCAGGGCCAGCGGGTCGGCCTGGGGCTCCACAATGGTCAGGTGCAGGTTCAGCTCCAGGCCGCGCACCAGCATCATCATGCCGCCCACAAACTCGCAGTTCAAACACACCAGCATCCGGTCGCCGGGGCCCAGGTCGAAGTAGTCGCCGGTGCGGCGGGCCGAAGCCACCAGCTGCCGCCGCCGCATCGTCACCGACTGCGGCTTGCCCGTGGAGCCCGAGGTGCGCAGCCCAAACTCCAGGGCACCGTTCAGCCACTGCCGGCAAAAGTCCAGCACCTTGGCCTCGTAGCCGTTCAGGTCTACGGGGCTGTTGGCGGGGTACTGCTTGATGTCGGCGTAGCGGAATTCGCGGCCGTTGAGCAGCAGGGAGTCGGGGAGCAGGGCAGAGGCAGACATAGGCAAAGTAGAAATGACAAGGGGCAAAGATTCACCGAATACAACCGCAACTGCATACGCAGGGCCCGGCAGAAAGCTGGGTTCGGGCGGTAGTGTCTGGAAATCAGATCAAAGCTTTTACGCACCCGCCGGCACCGGATAGGGTTGCCAGGGGATGTTGCGCCACCGGCCGGCCCGGCCCTGGAGCAGGAAGCGGGCTACTTCGGCAATATCCGCGTGGTTGCCGTTGGACAAGTCCCACGTCAGGCGCCCCGCCACAAAGCGCACACCTTTTAGCGGCGGCGCTGGGAAAACCGGAGCCTGGTTCTGCTTGACTTATAGAGAGCTAAAGTTGTAACTTAGGGAAGCCACCAACCCCGTATGCGCCATGCACGCAGCCTCCCGCAATTCGTTTGCTCTGGTCCGGACCTTTGTTTTCCGGCGCTACATCACGCTTCGTCGTGCTGCTCTGGCCACCGACCCCGCCGCCGAGGCCGCCCGCAAAGCCCGTAAGCGGCGTAAGAAAGAAGCCAAGCACGAGCGGCTACGCAATTTCTTCGGCTGGTGCGCCGGCTGTGAGGCCTACGGCTCGATCTTCTAAAAGAACTCCCAGATAACAAGCCGCACCCCTAGTCAAAGTGGCGCGGCTTATTCGGGGCTGGTTGCAGCAGCCGTTGACTGGCATACGGCAAGCAGTGCCCGGGCATGGCTCCAGCCTACAACCAACTCACGGCTTCCTGATGTATACAAGCGTGGACGTAAACGGCTTTTGTGGCGTGTACTTATCATTAATAAGAAAGTAGCCCTTCTTATGAGCCGCTAGGCCTTCCCAGTTGTAACCCATGTAGGGCCCGGGCAACTCGCCGATGGGCTGCCAGCTAAGTTCCCGGCCCCGGCGCCTGATAGCCACCAGCCGGCAGTAGTTGTGGTAAGCGGCACCGGTCCTGATAAGGGCCGTGCTGGCCGGGTCGGTGGCAGGGGTGCGGTAAACCGTGTCTTCGCCCTCCCCCTTGAAGAAGTAGTTGATGGCCGTGAAGTGCCTCCCTGTGGTGCGGGTTATGTCCGTGATTCGAAACGGCAGCCGGGCCAGCGGCAAGGCCGTAGCCGGTGAGGCCGCAGCAGAAAGAGTGTGTTGGTAGGCGTAGTTTTGGGAATCGAAATAATTGTATTCAAAAAAGCTCAGCAGCGTGTTCCGGTCCTTGCTGATGGCCTCGAAGCCAGCATTGTAGATGTGGGAGCCGTCGGGCCGGGTGGGCTTGGGAAGGGCCAGCAGAAACCCGGTATCCAGAACCACGGCCGAGTCCTGCAGCGTACCTTTTAGCAGGTAGCAGTTGGGCGAAAGCGTGGTGGTTTCCACGCTAAAATAGAGCTGCTTCCCGTCGAAGGCCAGGGCCTCCAATCCTTCGTATTCCTGGTTTTGGGCGTTGATTTTGCCCTGGAGCACGGCCAGGTTCACCAGCGGGTACTTGCGGTAGGGCAGCGTATAAGCCGTGTCGGCGAGTTGGCGCTCCAGGTCGGCCAACTCGATGCGGTAGAGCTTGCCCTCGGCTTTATCCTGCAACCGGCTTTCCGAGAGCAGAAAAAGCGCCTTCTGACGGATAGCCAGGCCGGAAAACTGATTGTCGTAGTAGGCAAGTTCCGCGGGCAGGGAGATAGGGCGTACTGCCAGCTGCGGCAGGGGTGTTTGGGCCCAACTGCCGGCCGGCAACAGCAGCAAGGCCAGGGTCCTGGCATAACGTTTCATCGGGCCAAGGCCCCGGACTAAGTGAGGCAAAACATGTGGCTGGAACACAGGGCTGAATAAAAGAGCGGAAATATGTACCGGCGCCGAACCGCCCGGCTACCACCGGGCTACACCATGGTGGTGACGATGACGCTGGAGGCCATGGTCATGTAGTAGTTGGTGCAATGAACGGCCAGCAGCACCAGAATATCTTTCTGAGGCAAGGACTCGAAAAGCTCGGAGCTGGTAACGGTATAATCGTAGTTGGTTTTGTTCCACTTAAAATCGGGCAGAATCGTGAGCAGCTCTTGTTCTTTCTTGTCGAGCAGCACGTAGCTGCCTTTCAGCACACTCTGGTTTTTCAGCACAAATGCGTTGTTCACCCCGCCCAGCCGCGACTTGAGCACGATGTTGCCGTTCCAGTGCATTTTAAAGCTGAGCAAAACGGTTTCTTCCTGGTCTTTGAGCTCAATCGTGGTGCCCCAGAAGCCCCGGGGCTCGATGCGCAGCAATGGGCCGTTGGTCAGCGAAAGCACGGCTTTAAACGTAAACCACTCGGTGTACTTCAGTTCGCCCAGCACGGCGGCATTGGCCACCAGCGTAAACGTGCGGGTATCAGTCGATTTTATCAGGTAGTGGGCCATGGGCTTGCAAAGGGAAGATGGTGAATCCGCTCGGGCCTTGGCTGAAAATACTAGCAAACCCCGGCAGCTAAAGGTGGCGCCAATATAGGCGCGTTTACCGCGCAAGTCACCAGGCGGCTATAAGCCAGGCTGCCCCGGCGTTGCCTTACTTGGCAGAGGTCGGGGCCGGAACCAGCTGGAAGTAGGTTGCTTTGAAACGATTGTCAACCACTTCTCCCTGCACCCTGGCCTGCCGAATGGCCTGGCAGAAACCGTCCTTGGCGTGGGCGTCGCCGTGCGAGTCGATAGTGGTGCCGTCCACGAAATACGCTTTACCGTCGCGGCGAATAGCCAGGTCACAGCTTTTGCCCGGCAGCCCCAGCTTGCACTGCCCGCAGGAAGCATCAACGAGCAAGATTTCCTTGGCTGGATCGGGGCCGGGGGGGCTGGCCGCCGGGGCCGCCGATTGCGCGTAGCCGGCCGAAGCCATCAAAAAGCTTAGCAGCGAGAACAGCAGGATCTTCATAGAGTAGAAACTTGAGGTAAGTAGGGGCTGGCAGGCAAAGGACGCTGAAAGGCCAGAAAAGCAAGCTGCCCACCTGTATACGGGTGGGCAGCTAAAGATAAACCAACTACAACGGGTTGGTTACGGAAATTTCGGAAACTTCGAGAAATCCGGCTTGCGCTTCTCGATAAAGGCGTTCTTGCCTTCCTTGGCTTCCTCAGAAAGATAGTACAGCAGCGTGGCGTTGCCGGCCAGCTCCTGAATACCGGCTTGCCCGTCGAGCTCGGCGTTGAACGAGGATTTGAGCATGCGCAGGGCCAGGGGGCTTTTCTCCAGAATCTTCTTGCACCAGGCCACCGTGGTTTCTTCCAGCTGTTCCAGGGGCACCACTTTATTGACCAGGCCCATATCCAGGGCTTCCTGGGCGTTGTACTGGTCGCAGAGGAACCAGATTTCGCGGGCTTTCTTCTGCCCGACTACCCGGGCCAGGTACGAAGCCCCGAAGCCGCCGTCGAACGAGCCCACGTTGGGGCCGGTCTGGCCGAAACGGGCGTTTTCCGCCGCTATGCTCAGGTCGCAGACGACGTGCAGCACGTGGCCGCCGCCGATGGCCCAGCCGGCGACCATGGCCACCACGGGCTTGGGAATCGAGCGAATCATTTTCTGCAAGTCCAGCACGTTCAGGCGGGGTACGGTGTCTTCGCCCACGTAGCCGCCGTGGCCCCGCACGCTCTGGTCGCCACCCGAGCAGAAGGCCTTGCCACCCTCACCGGTCAGGATTACCACCCCGATGTCGGTGCGGTTGCGGCAGATGTCCATGGCCTCAATCATTTCCTGCACCGTGAGCGGGGTGAAGGCGTTGTGAACCTGCGGACGGTTGATGCTGATTTTGGCGATGCCCTCGTGGAAGGTGAAGAGGATTTCGCGGAACTCCTTAATCGGGGTCCAGGTGATTTGTTCGGCCATAGTTGGTCAGATTTGCTTTAGCGTCTTCTGCGTTTTTCTCGGTGCCTTCTGCGGGCCAAATCGTTGAACGATGGTTCCCGCAGAGGACGCAGAGGAAAAACACAGAAGGCGCCGAGCTGTTCAGGAAAAAGAAGTACGAACTGCTTTGCGGTATTCTTCGAAGAAAGCGGCGTTGGTGGCGCTGTCAGTGGTGATTTCTAGCAGAGCTGCCCCGCTTACCGGTGCAAAGAAAGCGGATAGCGCCAACTTCAGCTCGGCAAAGGTGCTGGCCGTGAAGTAGCGCAGGCCAAAGTCGCGGCAGGTATTCTCGGCCGTTAAGGGCTGGTGGGTTTCAAAGAACTCTTCCAGCTCGGGCTGCTGGCGCGGACCGTCAATCAGGCGGAAAATGCCCCCGGCGTGGTTGTTAAACAGGATTACGCGCAAGTTGGGCGTCGGATAATTCTGCCAAAAAGCGTTGCGGTCATAAAAGAAGGCCACGTCGCCGGTCATCAGCACTACAGGCCGCGCGGGCTGGGCCAGGGCTGCGCCCACCGCCGTGCTGTTGCAGCCGTCGATGCCGCTGGTGCCGCGGTTGGCAAATACCTCGACTCGGCGGTTTTCCGGCAACCCCAAAATGTTGGCGTAGCGCACCGCCATGCTGTTGGCCAAATGCAGCGCCGTGCCGTCTTCGAGGTGGCGCAGGGCGTGGTGAAAGGCCGCGAATTCGTTGAAAGGCTGGTCGGGCTGGGCCAGAAAATCGTGCAGGAAGCCCTTGGCCCAGCTCTCGGCCTTGGACCAGGGTGTAGCGTAGGCGGCTTTGGCCGCCGCGTCCTGCTCACTCAGCGCCCAGCCGCTGGTCGGCCAGGTCAGCCGTGGCGTGGTTACGCTAGGAGTCGAACCTGGAGCCGCGGCCTTGGTAGCTGCGGGGGCAGTTGTGTGCCCCGCTTCTTTGGCCGCTGCGGTATCCTCGGCCGAAACCAGGCCGCCAAACGGGGAGTAATCAGTGGCCACCAGCTGCTCAAAGAACGTGATGGGCTCCAGGCGAATAATGCGCGTGAGCGACTTAAATGTATCGGCCACGGGGCCCGCGGCCTGCACGTGCCAGTGCTGGACGGGCTGGGAGTCGCGCAGATACAGCTTCAGGGCTTTGGAAATCAGCGACTGGCCGAACGTAATGAGCAAGTCGGGCCGCAGGGCTTCCTTCAACCCCCGCTCGGGCACGGCCATAAACACGTCCTGCTTGCCAAGCGGGGCCGTGCGCAGGTCGTAGGTAGCGCCCACGGGCTGGTGCAGGTTGGAAATAATGTCGCCGACCACCGGAATCTGGTAGGCCGCCGTGAACTGGCGCAGAGCCAGCAGCAGGGCCTCGTCGGGGTGGTGCTGGCCGGCTACCACCAGCACCCGCGGCGTCTGGCGCAGGGCGTGGCGCAGGGCCACCAGGTCGGGGCCGGGCAGGGTAGGGCGGCTGGGCGTTTCCTGAATCACGCGCACCGCCTCAAAGCGCAACTCTTCACCGGCTTTGGGGTAGAACGGCTCCCGCAGCGGCACATTCACCTGCACCGGCCCGGCCGGAAACTGCTGGGCCAGGTTAATGGCCTCCGATACGATACGGGCCGAGTGCCACTTGGCGTCGGCGTGGCTTGTATCGGCCGGGAAGGTGAAAGTACCCTTGGCGTGGGCTCCGTACAAATCGGTTTGCCGGATGGTTTGCCCGTCAAGCTGGTCTATCCACTCCGGAGGCCGGTCGGCGGTAAAGACCACCAGTGGAATCTGCTGAAAATAAGCCTCGGCTACGGCCGGGGCGTAGTTCAAACCGGCCGTGCCGGAGGTGCATACCAGGGCCACCGCCCGCCGCTGCGTTTGGGCCAGGCCCAGCCCGATAAAGGCGGCGGCCCGCTCGTCGGGCACGGTACGCACCGTGATGCGCGGGTGGCGGGCAAAGGAAATCGTCAGGGGCGCACAGCGGGAGCCGGGCGACAACACCACGTCGGTAATGCCCATCTGCGCACAAATTTCCGCAATATTATATACAGCCTGCATCGGTGAAGTGGTGAAGAGGTAAGCTGGTGAGGTGTCGTGCCGCTTGCGCAACTGGGCGCCGACGGAACTACAAACTCACCGGCTCACCGTAAGACGGCGCCTATGGTGCTCAGTTTCATTTCGGTTTCCTGCCACTCCCGCTCCGGGTCGGAGTCGGCGGTGAGGCCGGTGCCCGCGTAGAGAACCGCTTCCTGGGAGCGAAGTTGCAAACAGCGCAGGTTTACAAACAGCCGTGAAACCCCGCTCTGGGGCAGGTTGACCGGACCCAGAAAGCCACTGTAGTAGGCCCGGTCGTAGCCTTCGTGCTGCTGTAAAAAGCTCAGGGCCGCTTGCTTGGGCATGCCGCCCACGGCCGAAGTCGGGTGCAGCAGCCGCAGCATGTCGGTGCCCAGGGTGGGGAAAGGAACTTGGCGCAGGTTTACGGCAAAGTCGGTGCGCAGGTGCAGCAGCTGCCCGGCTACCACGGTGCGCGGTCCGGTTTCGTCGTACTCGCGCAGGCGCAGCTGCTTAAAGCAACTCACGATATAGCGCGCCACCAGAGCCTGCTCTTCAATTTCCTTTTGCCGCCAGATAGCGTGGTGGGGCAGGGCGCCCGGGGCCAATGCCTGGGTGCCGGCCAGCGCCATGGTCCGGAAAATGCCCTGCTCGTCAATTTCTACCAACACTTCCGGCGAAGCGCCCAGCCAGGTGCCCGCCCCCGGCGCGCTGACCAACGACACGAAGGCGCGCGGGTAACGGGCGCATAAGTCGCTAAAGGCCCGCAGCACGTCGAAGTGGGCGGGCAGAGGCCGGCGGGCGGCCCGCGACGACACGACTTTTACCACCTGCCCGTGCCGGATGGCCTCGACCCCGGTTTCCACCAGCTGGAAGTACTCCGCCTGCGTAGCCGTATGCGGCACGGGCTGGGTACTCAGGTGCCAGGGCAGTGGGGCCGGGTCGGCGGCGTGCTCGGTCGCCAGGAAGGCCAGCAGCTGACTGGCCCGGCTGTCGGTAGCGTCGAGGTGGAGCTGGTCGGGCTGCTCGGCGTGCCAGTAGATGTCGGCGGGCAGAAACAGGGCCGGATTGTGGTCGGAGTCCCGAAAAGGAAAAAAGGCGAAGCCCGCGGGAGCCTCGGGCGAGAGGGCCGGGGGCAGCCCGGTCAGGGCCGCCTCGGCCGAGAGGCTCAGGCAAAGCTGAACGTGCTCGGTGCCCGGCAGGCGCCAGGCCGCCACCGGGAGCTGCTGCTGCAGGCCAAAGGTGAGTAGCTGGAACAGCTGTTCCGACGCGGCCGGTATGGGGCCAGGCCAGGACACTATCCGCGGCTGCGGCACACTCATGCTTTTTTCTCCGCGTTGGCGGGCAAATCAATGACCGCCATGGTAATACGGCTTACGCACACCAGCACACCGGTTTCCTCGTGGGTAATGCGGATTTCCCACACCTGGGTGCTGCGGCCCACGTGCAGGGCGGTAGCCCGGCCCACCACCCAGCCCGAGTGCACGCCCTTCAGATGATTTGCGTTGATTTCCAGCCCTACACAGGCCTTTTTGCGTACGTCAACCTGAAGCGCCGCGCCAATGCTGCCCAGCGTTTCGGCCAAGGCCACCGAGGCCCCGCCGTGCAGCAGGCCCATGGGCTGGTGGGTGCGGCGGTCGACGGGCATGCGGCCTACCAGCAGCTGGTCGCCTACTTCAGTGATTTCAATACCAAGGTGTTCGCCCAGCGTATTGCGGCACCAGGCGTTGAGCTGGGCCAGGTCGGCGGTAGGGTGTGACATGCAGGAAATGCGGTGAGTAAACGGATTTGGGGGCCCAAAAGCGCTACTTTCGGGCCCAAACAACAAAGCTAGCGGGAAAGTGAGCGTCAAAAAAATATACCTTATCCGGCATGGGCAGACCGACTTCAACGTGGCCGGCATCGTGCAGGGCAGCGGCGTCGACTCCGATCTGAACGAGGCCGGCCACCGACAGGCGGCTCGCTTCTTTGCGGCCTATCGGCACCTGCCGTTCGATAAGGTGTATACCTCTACGTTGAAACGCACGCAGCAGTCGGTGCAGGGCTTTCTGGACCTGGGTTTGCCCCACGAGCAGCACAGCGGGCTAAACGAGATTAGCTGGGGCGTGCGCGAAGGCCTGCGCATCACGCCCGAGGAAGATGCCGAGTACAACGGCGTATTGCAGCAGTGGCAGCGGGGCGAAACCCACGCCCGCCTGCTCGGGGGCGAAAGCCCCGATGAGGTAGCGGCCCGGCAGCGGCCTTTTATTGAGCTGCTGCGCAACCGGCCCGAGGAGGAAAACGTGCTGGTGTGCATGCACGGGCGGGCCATGCGCGTAATTCTGTGCCAGTTGCTGAACTACCCGCTCAGCTGCATGGATGCCTTTGAGCACCGCAACCTGTGCCTGTATAAAATTCACTTTACCGGCAGCCAGTTTTCCGTCAGCAGCTTTCTGGACGTGACGCACCTGGCGGAATGCCCGTGAGCAGGGTAATCCAGCAGAAAAGCTAAAGGGAAGCTGTGGGGCGAAAATGCCGCCACGCAACGCCCGCTGAAAAAGCCCGGAAGCAGGCCCCGGCTAATAGCAATTTGCTAATACTCTGCCTGCTACTGGCAGGGGCGAAGATTCGCTGAAGTGCCTAGGCTCTTTGCGGCTACGTTATTGTTTGCACCCGAAGATTTTCGGGCTAATTTTGACCCTACACAATACACTCGAAGACGCAGATGGCCGAAATCATAAAAATGCCCAAAATGAGCGACACCATGACCGAGGGGGTCATTGCGGCGTGGCTCAAAAAGGTGGGTGATAAAGTCAAATCCGGGGACGTCCTGGCCGAAGTAGAAACCGACAAGGCCACGATGGAGCTGGAAAACTACGAAGACGGTACCCTGCTCTACATTGGTCCCAAAGAAACCGAAGCCGTACCCGTGGATGGGGTGTTGGCCATTGTGGGCAAGGAAGGTGAAGATATTTCGGCGCTGCTAAGCCAGATTCAGGGCGGTGGCACCCCGGCGCCAGCTCCCAAGGCTGAAGAAGCTCCCGCCGCGCCGGCTCCCGCAGCAGCGGCTCCGGCTCCGGCTCCGGCTGCGCCAGCTCCCGCTCCGGCAGCCCCCGCCGCTCCGGCCGGCAACGGCAAAAAAGCCACGGTGATCCGGATGCCCAAAATGAGCGACACGATGACCGAAGGCACCATTGCTTCCTGGCAGAAAAAGGTCGGCGACAAAGTCAAATCCGGCGACGTGCTGGCGGAGGTCGAAACCGACAAGGCTACCATGGAGCTGGAAAACTACGACGATGGCACCCTGCTCTATATCGGTCCGAAAGAAGGAGAAGCCGTAGCCGTCGATGGTATTCTGGCCATCATCGGCGAAGAGGGTGCCGACGTGCAGGCCCTGCTCGGTGGGCAGTCGGGTGGGGCCGCGGCTCCTGCTGCCGCTCCGGCCGAGGCCCCAGTAGCTACCACGCCCGCCCCGGCCGAAGCAGCTCCGGCCGCGGCCGCCGCTCCCCAGGCGGCTACTACCACCGGCGGCCGTCTGTTTGCTTCCCCGCTGGCCAAGAGCATTGCCCGCGAAAAAGGGATTGACTTGGCTACCATCAAAGGCTCGGGCGAAAACGGCCGCATTGTGTCGCGCGACCTGGAAAACGCCTCGGCAACGCCTGCTCCGGCTGCCCAGCCCACTGCTACTCCCACTACCGCGCCTTCGGCGGCCCCGGCCCCGGCTGCTGCTGCGCCAGCCCCGGCTGCTCCGGCTCCCGCGGCAGCTCCGGCCGCCCAGCCCGCCGACGGCACCTACACCGACACGCCCGTGTCGCAGATGCGCAAAGTTATTGCCCGCCGTCTGTCGGAAAGCCTCTTCACGGCCCCGCATTTCTATCTGACGATGGAAATCCTGATGGACCGGGCCATGGAGGTCCGTACCCAGCTCAACGCCCTGTCGCCGGTGAAGCTCAGCTTCAACGACCTGGTTATCAAAGCCGCCGCCGTAGCGCTGAAGCAGCACCCGGCTGTCAACTCCTCTTGGCTCGGCGACAAAATCCGTCAGAACAAGGTGGTCAACATTGGCGTGGCCGTCGCCGTGGACGAAGGCCTGCTGGTGCCCGTAGTGCGCAACGCCGACGGCAAAGGCCTCTCGACCATTGCCACCGAGGTGAAAGAACTGGCCGGCAAAGCCAAGAGCAAGAAGTTGCAGCCCGCCGAGTGGGAGGGCAGTACTTTCACTATCTCCAACTTGGGCATGTTCGGCATTGAGGAATTCACGGCCATTATCAACCCCCCGGATGCCTGCATCCTGGCCGTGGGCGGCATCAAGCAGACGGCCGTGGTAAAAGACGGACAGCTGGCCATTGGCAACGTGATGAAAGTAACCCTCTCGTGCGACCACCGCGTGGTAGACGGCGCTACGGGTGCGGCCTTCCTGCAGACGCTGAAAAGCCTGCTGGAAGATCCCATGCGGATGCTGATCTGATAAGAGATACCGGCTTTTATTGCCACGAACAAAAAACCAGCCCCAACCGGCTGGTTTTTTTGTTCGCTCGCCTATTTCATGGTAAAAGCACTATACTTGCTAAATAGGGGATACAACACGATTCCCCGGGTATTCACCAACTCAACCCGAGCATGCGGAAAATTACTATAGTAGCAGTAGCCATGTGCCTGACCAGTGCTACGGCCTGGGCACAGAGTCAAACCCTGAGTGGCCGGGTGCTGGATGCCGCCGGCCGGCCTGTGATTGGCGCCACCGTGGTGGAAAAAGGCACCAACAACGGCACGGCTACCGACAACGACGGCCGGTTTAGTCTCTCGACCCGGGCTGCCGCCCCCCGGCTGGTTATCAGCTCCATCGGCTTTGCCTCCCAGGAAGTAACGGCCGGCAGCGGGGAGGTCAGCGTGAGTTTGGCCGAGGCCACGACCAGCCTGGGTACCGTGCAGGTAGTAGGCTCGCGCAGCCAGAACCGCTCCGTGACCGACTCGCCCTCGCCCGTCGACATCATCGACCTGCGGGAAGTAACCACCCGCACGGGCCAGCTCGACGTGAATCAGCTGCTGCAGTTTGTGGCGCCTTCCTTTAACTCCAACCGCCAGACCGGCTCCGACGGGGCCGACCACGTAGACCCAGCCTCGCTGCGCGGCCTCGGGCCCGACCAGACCCTGGTGCTCGTCAACGGCAAGCGCCAGCACCAGTCGGCTTTGGTGAACCTGTTTGGCTCGCGCGGCCGCGGCAACACCGGCACCGACCTGAACGTTATTCCGGCCGCCAGCATCGAGCGAATCGAGATTCTGCGCGACGGGGCGGCGGCCCAATACGGCTCCGATGCCATTGCCGGCGTGATTAACATCGTGCTGAAAAGCTCGGTGAAGGAGCTCACGGCCAGCGTGAACTACGGCGCCTACGACGCCAAATACCGCTTCGATGACGAGAAATTCGACGGGGGCAACTTCAACGCCAACCTCAACTACGGCCTGGGCCTGGGCGAGCGGGGCAGCTTTATCAATGCCACCCTCGACTACAACAAGCGCGAGCATACCCAGCGAGCCAACGTGCCCTCGCCCGACGGCCTGGCCCGCCGCGAATACGGCGACCCGGAAGTAACCAACGTGTCGGGCTACCTGAACTCCAAGTTTGCCCTCAGCGACAAATCCCACATCTACGTGTTTGGCGGGGCCAACAAGCGCCGGGGCGACGCCTTCGCCTGGACGCGCTTTGCCGACGATGACCGCAACGTGCCCGCCATTTACCCCAACGGCTTCGACCCCATCATTACCAGCGACATCTGGGATGTGTCGGCCGTGGCTGGTTTCCGCACCTCGCTGGGCGGCTGGGAGCTGGATTTGAGCGAGAACTTCGGCTCCAACCGCTTCGAGTACGGGGTGGAAAACTCGCTGAATGCCTCGCTGGGCGCCAGCTCCCCGACTTCCTTCGACGCGGGCGGCTTCCAGCTCTCGCAGGACATCGTGAGCCTGGGGCTGACCCGCAACTTCAAAACCGTGCTGCAGGGCCTGAACGTGGCGGCCGGGGCGGAGTGGCGGCGCGAGCGGTATTCGCTGTTTGCCGGCGAGGAAAAGTCGTACCGCAACTACAACACCGACCCTAATGTGGAAGTAGCCAGCGGCTCCCAGGGCTTTCCTGGGTTCCAGCCCACCGATGCCATTGAGGCCAAGCGCTCCAATTTCGGGGCCTACGTCGACGCCGAGCTGAGCCTGACGCCGCAGTGGCTGCTGGCCGGGGCCCTACGCTTCGAGAACTACACCGACTTTGGCAGTACGCTCAATTACAAAGCGTCCACGCGCTACAACCTGACCGAGTTTCTGACCCTGCGCGGCACCTACAGCACCGGCTTCCGGGCGCCGTCATTGGCTCAGATCAACTTCAACTCGACCTTCACCAACTTCATTGGCGGCGAGCCGGTAGAAGTGCTGCTGGCCCGCAACAACAGCGCCGTGACCCGGAAGCTGGGTATTCCGAGTTTGAAGCAGGAAACCTCCAACAGCGCCAACGTGGGCCTGACCAGCCGCATCGGCTCCTCGCTGAGCCTGACGCTGGACGGCTACTACATCAAGGTCAAGGACCGGGTGGTGCTCACCAGCCAGTTCAGCGCCGACGACCCGGTTATCGGGGAGGACCTGCAGGCCCTGAACGTGGGCCAGGCCCAGTTCTTTGCCAATGCGGCCGACACCCGCTCCATCGGCCTCGACGTAGTGCTGAACCACGCCCTGGCCCTGGGTGCGGGCGGCCGCCTGAACTCGACGCTGGCCGCCAACTTCAACCGCCTGCGCATCGACCGGGTGCAGACGTCGGGCCGCCTCACGGGCCGGGAAGAAGAGTTTTTCGGGGCCCGGGAGCAGGCTTTTGTGAAGGCCTCGGCCCCGCCGTCCAAAATCAACCTGACCTTCGACTACAAAGTGAGCCGCTTCGGAGCCCTGCTGCGCTTCGTGCGCTTCGACAAAGTGCAGCTCATCGACTGGAACGGCGACCCAATGAACTACAAGGCGCGCACCACCACCGACCTGACGCTGAGCTACTCGCTCAGCGACCATGTGCAGCTGGCGATTGGCAGCTCCAACCTGGGCAATGTGTACCCCACGCTGTTCAACCCCCAGCTCACCGAAACCGGCGGCGCCTGGGACCCGGTGCAGATGGGCGCGAACGGTCGGTTTTACTTTGCTAAATTGCAGGCCCGTTTCTGATGTGAGTTGTCAGGCATCAGCTGCTCGTTGTCAGCTGATGCCTGTTTGATAATATAGAATGGGGAGTCAGCCGTAGGTATGCAACGTACCGATGGCTGACTTCTTTGCTATCCGCTCACCAGATAACGAACCACCACCAACTGACAACTAGCATATGAGAATCCGCTCCACGACTGTGCTCGGCATCCGCCACAACGGCGAAATTGCCCTCGGCGCCGACGGCCAGGCCACTATGGACAAGCACGTGGCCAAGAGCAACGTGCGTAAGGTGCGCAAGCTCCAGGATGGTAAAGTCGTGACGGGCTTTGCCGGCTCCACGGCCGATGCCTTCATGCTGCTCGACAAGTTTGAGGAAAAGCTCAACGGCTACGGCGGGCAGCTGCGCCGGGCCGCCATTGAGCTGGCCAAGGAGTGGCGCAAAGACCAGTACCTGCGCAAGCTCGAAGCCATGATGGTAGTGGCCGACAAGGACGAGCTGCTCATCATTGCCGGCACCGGCGACGTGCTCGAGCCTGACTCCGACGTGGCCGCCATCGGCTCTGGGGCCATGTATGCCCAGGCCGCCGCCCTGGCTTTGAAGAAGCACGCGCCCCACCTCACCGCTCGCCAGATGGTGGAAGATGCCCTGCACATTGCCGCCGACATCTGCATCTACACCAACCACAACCTGATGATTGAGCAGCCCGGCTAGAGGCCTTTTTTGTGAGCAACCCAGCCGCAATGGTACGCTATGCAGAATCTTGGATATAGCGCCCCGCCATTGAACGATTCCCGGTTGTAATTTGATTGTAAACCGCACACCCACTTACCCACTGAACCTACGATTCGATGAACGTAACGAACTTCCTCAAGCACCACTACCGCCACTTCAACGCCGCTGCCCTGATTGACGCCGCCGAAGGCTACAACAAGCACCTGGCCGAAGGCGGCAAGATGATGATTACCCTGGCCGGGGCCATGAGCACCGCCGAAATGGGCATCCAGCTGGCCGAACTCATCCGCCAGGACAAGGTGCAAATCATCAGCTGCACCGGTGCCAACCTGGAAGAGGATATCTTCAACCTCGTGGCCCACGACTTCTACGAGCGGGTGCCCAACTACCGCGACCTGACGGCGGCCGACGAGCAGGCCCTGCTCGAGCGCCACATGAACCGCGTGACCGACACCTGCATTCCCGAAGAGGAAGCCATGCGCCGCCTGGAGCACTCGGTACTGAAGTTCTGGGAGCAGGCCGACAAAGCCGGCGAGCGGTACTTCCCCCATGAGTTCTTCTACCAGATCCTCAAGTCGGGCGAGCTGGAGCAGTACTACCAGATTGACCCCAAGGACTCCTGGATGCTGGCTGCCGCCGAGAAAAACCTGCCCATCATCTGCCCCGGTTGGGAAGACTCCACGCTGGGTAACATCTTTGCCGGCCACGTGATTAGCGGCGACATTAAGAACGTGCACACCGTGCGCACCGGCATCGAGTACATGATCTACCTGGCCGACTGGTACACCCAGAACGCCCAGGAGGAAAGCAAAGTAGGCTTCTTCCAGATTGGCGGCGGCATTGCCGGCGACTTCCCCATCTGCGTGGTGCCCATGCTGCACCAGGACTTGCAGCGCACCTCGGTGCCGCTGTGGGGCTACTTCTGCCAGATTTCGGACTCGACCACGTCGTACGGCTCGTACTCCGGCGCCGTGCCCAACGAGAAAATCACCTGGGGCAAGCTGGGCCAGGACACGCCCAAGTACATCATCGAGTCGGACGCTACCATCGTCGCCCCGCTGGTGTTTGCCATGGTGCTGGGCCAATAATTGCCTTCACCGTTTAACTAAAAAGCCCGCCGCTGAGCTTCAGCGGCGGGCTTTTTAGTTATAACTGGTAGACTACTTCAAGTACGGATTATAAAATGTCGATTTGACACTAAATCACTCACTGACGACGGAGTTTCCTGTATTTGAATGATGCCTTGCAAACAGCCTATTGTGCACAACAGGTGGGGGCATAGTCATCACCAGTGGCCAGGAAACTGAATACAATGAACCTCTTAGTTGAGCACACTTCGTATTTACTTTTTCAGTGCAATCTGAACGACGAAGCTTTGATCGGTCAGGTCTTCCAACATTAGTTCGGTTGCACTCAACGATACCACTCTATATGGTACGCTCGACCAAGACATGAGTATTTCCATCTTTTGTTGATTAAAGACATACGTCCCGGTACGCGTGTTACCATTGCGCACCTGGGTTACGGTATTGCCCTGGAAAGTAAAGCTCTGAGCCATGGTAATCACCTCGGTTCTTGGTGGATTTCTCCAGAAAATGGTTTCTTTATCGGCCGTCCACTTCCCGATTACAGCGGAGTCATTGGTAGCAGGGGCCGGTGTTTCCGAATCCTCTTTACAGCCTTGGAAAGGAATACTGAATAAGGTAGCGGCCAACAGCCAAAGCAAGGGCAAGAGTTTTTTCACGGAATTTGAGTTGAATGATTGACAAAGATCGTCCGGGCCTTTGTCCCCACCAATACCTATTTCCAGGTATTTTATGGGTCATTAATGCTCAATCATAACGAGCTGAGCTCATCCGTTGCCATCATTCGGCCCGGTACCGGCTTGGGTTAGTCGAGAGTAGCTGCTTCATCTTCCAAACTTCCAGCCAACATCTCCGCCTCGCAGCGCAGCCCAGCCAGTCGGGCCTCCAGCAGCCGTTTAGCCGTGGCCCCGCAGGTAGTTCGCAGTTGCTTGCGGGCTTGCAGTTCAAAGAGAGTAATCCAGTCCTGGTCGTCTTCCGCGTTTTCGACGGGGCCGGGGTAAGCCCGCAGGGCTGGCACGGCCACCAGTCGCGCCTTGAGCGGGTCGGCCCGGCGGCGCAGGGTTTCCAGCTCCAGCTCTAGGCCCTGTATCTTGGCCCGACATACGCGCAGGCAGTATCTCAACTCCTCCAGATTGGGCTCCGGCTCGGGCAGGGGCGGAGGGGCCGGAAAAGTACCACCTGCCCCATCATACACGAGGCCCTGGGCCGCCAGTTCCAGGCGTAGCTGCTGCACCCCCGTAGCCGGAGTAGTTGATTGATAGCCTCGCTCAGTCAGGGCCAGGCTCGAGCGGGCTATGCCCAGCCAGTCGGCCAGCATATCCTGGCTAAGGCCGAAAAGAGTGCGAAGGGCGCTGGTGTTCATTATATTGGCTAAATAGGGTTGAGCTAAACAAGGTTGGGGTAAACAATTTCAAATTGTTTACCCCAACCTTGTTTAGCTAAGAGCCGACAGTATGTCTTTGCCAAGAGTAGCGCTTGGCAAACTGCCTGCCATCAAGATCGGGTAAGCTGCCACAAAAAGTCCGCCCCTGAACCCAGCGGCGGACTTACCGGCAATCGGCTGCCTGCTAAAGCCCGCCGTGCTACGGCCGCCCGGGCGCGACCTGGGTAGTAGTGGGTTTTGCCTTAAGCTTCTGCTGCATATCCTGGCGCAGACTCGGGTCCTGACGCAGCAGCGATGTTATCAGGAAGGCTATGTAGATAAAGCAGGCCAGCATCAGGACTAGGAACTGCAGCAGGGAGGCCCCGGCGGCCCGTACCCACCGGCTGGTGGCCGACAGCTGCGTGTGCGCTTGCATCTGCCAATACACCCAGATAGGGTACACCAGGGACGGCAGCGCCAACACAAAGGACAGATTGTGTAGCGCGGGCAGGCGCCGGGCCAGCAGGGCTAGCAGCACGGTGAGGGCCACGGCCGGGACCGTGACGGTACCGGTAATAAAGGCCTGTGCAACCAGCATTTCGGTGTAGTGGTAGCGCGTGGCCCGCAGCAGCAGCCACGCTACCAGTGCGTTAATAGGCAGCAGCACCGTGTAAATCAGCGACGGGTACTTGTAGAGCGAGGTCATATACCGGTCCATGGCCAGTAAAAACACTTTGGGCATGGTCGCGACCTTCTCGGGCGGAAAGGGCTGCACGTGGAGCATGGACATGAGCAGCGCGCCTAGGCCCCCAACCAGCAGCAGGTAAGCCACGGGCCGAAAGTGCTGGGCCCGGCGGCCGGCCAGGTACTCGGCAATGGCAAAGCCGGGGCGGGTCAGCATCTGGCGCAGGGTATAGAGCACGCCCTTATCGACGTGCCAGACGGAGTGCGGCAAATCGTGTAGCAGCAGGTAGCGCATCGTGAAGCGGTGGGTGTGGTGGGCATCCTGCCCGCAGTGCCCGCAAAACCGGTCGGCTACCAGGGTACCGCAGTTGAGGCAGGCAGCGGGTCCGTGCTCTGCCGAAGGGGCCACCGTATCGTGGACCGAGCGGGCCAGCTTGGCGTCAATCGCAACGGCGGGAGTAGAGTCGGTTTTCATATAGGATAGAGTGGATATTTTTGAAATAAAGCCAGTTAATTCAAAAATAGCAAGCAAAAAAGCCCGCCGCTGAACTTCAGCGGCGGGCTTTGATGATGGTGTAGACAACGGATTGGGCGTATAGGCCCTGCAAATACTCGGCTACCCTCGAGTTGTTCGGTCAATTAGTTTACGCATCCGGCGGCCTACGCCAGTTCCACCTCCCGTACTTGCTGCGGCACACCTACGGCCTCAAAGGCCTGGCTCAGATCCAGCATCAGGTCCTGGGCATCTTCCACCCCGATGCTGAGGCGAATCATCTGGGACGTTATGCCCATTTCGAGCTGGTCGGCGGGGGTGATGTCGGAGTGGGTCATGGTGGCCGGGTGCTCGGCCAGGCTTTCAGTGCCGCCCAGGCTCACGGCCAGCTTAATCAGGCGCAGGGCGTTGAGAAAGCGGAAAGCTTCGGCCTCGCCGCCGCGGATGTCGAACGAAATCATGGAGCCGGGCGAGAGGCAGTGGCGGCGGTAGATATCCTGCTGCACGGGGCAGTGCTCCAGGTGCGTCAGGTAGTAGGTGCGCGCTACCAGGGGGTGGGCCCGCAGCCAGTCGGCAATGACCTGGGCCGAGGTGGCGGCGCGCTCCATGCGCAGCTTCAGGGTTTCGAGGCTGCGCATCAGCATCCAGCCGGTGTTAGGGTCACACATGGTCCCCATAAAGGTGCGCATGGCCTTGATTTCCTTCATCAGGGCCTTGGAACTCAGCGCCGCCCCCGCAATCAGGTCGGAGTGGCCGCCCAGGAACTTGGTGGCTGAGTAGAGCACCACGTCGGCGCCGTGCTTTAAGGGGTGCTGAAACACGGGCCCCAGGAAGGTATTATCCACTACCAGGCGCACCGGTTTCTCGGCCGAGCCGTAGCGGCGGGCCAACGCGGCGCAGGCTTCCAAATCCACGAGGTGGTTGGTGGGGTTGGCGGGCGTTTCCACAAAAATCATGGCCAGGCGGCCGGGAGCAATGGCCGCGGCCTGGGCTTCGAGCTGCTCGGGCGTGGCCGTGGGCAAAAAGCCCTGGGCCTCGATGCCGAACTTGCGCAGCACGTTTTTGAGGAAGAAGTCGGAGCCGCCATACACGGGCTCGGAGTGCAGCACCACGTCGCCGGGCTGCAGCAGGGCCAGCAAGGTGGTGCTGATGGCGGCCATGCCCGAGGCGAAACTCGCGGCTTCCTCGGCCCCGTCCCAGAGGGTGAGGCGGTGCTCCAGGATTTCGAGGCTGGGGTTGTTGAGGCGGGAGTAAATCAAACCCATTTCCTCGTCGGGGCCCTGCTGGCGCAGGCCGTAGGCTAGTTCGAAAAAGGCTTTTCCTTCTTCGGCGTTCTTAAAGACGAAGGTCGAGGTCTGGAAAATCGGGGGCTTGATGGCGCCTTCGCTCCAGGCCGGCGTGTAGCCGTAGCTCATCATCAAACTCTCGGGGTGGAGTTGCTGCCCGTTGATACAGGCGTGGTCATGGGGGTTAGTCATGAGAAAAGGATTGGGTGGGAGGGAAGATTGGGTCCCACGAAGGTAGCTTTTCTCCGGAAGTAGGTGCGGGCGGCGGAGTTGGGTGGCGGCCGCACAGCCTTACCGCAGCTGCCCTATGGTGGTACTAGGGTTACTCCGCTCCGGCCAACGCGTCGACAAAGGATTGCACCAGCGCAGCATTCAAAGCGGTTTTTGATGCACTAGTCTCGTCAATCTTATTCAGCCGGTTCCAATCTGGCTTGAGGCTTTCCCACTGCTGCCGAATAGCGCGGCGCTGTTCCGGGGAACTGGTGAAGCGTTGCGTGTCCAGCACGGTGAGTATGTGCATCTGCACTTCCCAGTTGGTACCCGCCGCGCTGAACAAGACCGTGAATAAGCCACTCAGGTGCCGGCGGCAGTCTAGCCTTTCCAGCGCGTAGGCTAAGGTGCCTCGGTGTCGAAGGTTGGCTGGATGGAGCAATGCCCGCAGCAGGGCCGCTACGGCCCAATGGGCCCGGTTCTTCCTGAAGGCCAGGGCCGCCGCATTACGGATGTGGGCGTTGTCGTGCGCAAGCAAACCCAGCAGAAACCGGCGGCTGCGGCGTTGGATTGTCGTACTGAACCCGCCCCCGAAGCGCAGCAGCTGGTCACACGCCTGTTGAGTTTCGAGCCAGCTGCCAGCAAAGACACGGGCTTGCAGCTGCTCAAATCGGGCTTTTTTGTTCATAAGGTCTGGGCAGCAGAGCAGGCCGTAGCTTAAAAGTCGCAGGCGTCAGCAGTGCCCGTCAGCTCGGCCCAGCGGGCACTCAGAAACTTGGCGTAACGCAGCGGCGGCAGGCCGTAGCTGCCCACCGAATATCCTTCGTTGACTTCAATAACCAGCGTGGCGCCAGCAGCGGTGCGGCCGACGTCGAGGGCATAGGCCTTGGGCGCGGCGGAATAGGCGGCCACGGCGGCTTCCACCACGTGTGGGTCGAAGTGGGCGCGCCAGTCGCCGCGGTAGGGCTGGGCGGCCAGCACCTCACCGTAACGCACGAAGCAGCGCCACTCGGCCACGAACTGCACCGGCTCGGCGCACCACACGGGCGTGTTTTCGGCTTGGTCGCCGCAGCCCAGCAGGTCGCGGAAGTGGCGCACCAGTACGCCGGTAAACTTCTTGCGGGCCAGGCGGGGCTTCACAAATACGGGCCACTGGGCCGGGTCGGCGGCCACCTCGTTGATGGTCGAGAGCCACATGCGCCGCCCCAGAAACGGCTGGAGTTGCTCGGGGTAGTCCAGGGCGGGCGGCACGGGACAGCCCAGAGCCCGGAGCGCGCCTTCCACATCGTCGATGTGGCTGACGACAATATCCGCGGGCTCAGTACTGGGTAGCTCCGCAAAGCGGTGAAACGGCACGATTTCCCAGCCCATCTGCCGAAATCCGTCGGCAGCGGCAAAGCAGTTGGTATTAGCCCACTCGCCGGAAGCGTCCTGGTTGATATAAGCGCGCATGAGCAGCCTAGGCGGTTTAAAACCCGAAAAAAGTTACTTCTTCCCCCGGTAATCGGCAATGATGCCCTCGGCTATCCAGTTGGCCAGGGCCTGGCGGTTGTCGGCCACCACGAAGCGGCGCTGGTCTTTCTGGTTGCGGATGTTGCCCAGCTCCATGAACACGGCCGGGGCGTGGCTGTTGCGGACCTCAAACAGAGTGCCGCGCTCCGACACGTTGCCGGAGTAGGGGCGGTTGGGCTGGGCGCGCTTGTAGCGGGAGGTAAACACCCGGTGAATGTTCTTGGCCAGGCGCAGGCCGGTGGGGCTGTTGGGGTGGTGGTAAAAGAACACGTCGATGTTCTGGCCCTCGCTGCGGCTGTCGACGTGCAAGGCCAGCAGGCGCTGGTAGGCGCCCTTGTGCCGGGCGTGCAGGGCATTTACCTGGGCAATGCGCTGGCGCAGGCGCTGCACCTGGCTCAGCGGAATCGGGCGGTGGGGGTAGTGCACCTCGTCGTAGTCCATGGGCAGCACGTTTTCGTCGCGGATACCGTCGTTGGGGTCCTGCACCATAACGTACACGGTAGCTCCGTTCTCAATGAGCACCCGGGCCAGGCGCACGGTCACGTCGTAGGCGTACTCGTCTTCGGCCAGCTTAAAGGAGCCGTACTTGCCGATGGCGCCGGGGTCGGGGCCGCCGTGGCCGGAAGACAGGTAAAATACCGCGCCCCGCAGCGTGCCGTTCTGGGCCCGGGGCGTGCCAATGCGGGGCCCAAACAGCTGGGCGCTGGATATAGGTGCCTTGCTGACTGGCAGGCGGGTAACGGCGCGGGCAGTGGTACGGGCGCGGCGCGGCGTGGTACGGGCAGCCGAGCGGGAAGCGTTTTTGCGCGTGGCCTGGGCTTTGGGCAGCAGGTAGGTACGGCCGGTAATAAGGCCGTTGCCGCGCCGCAAATTCTTCTGGTTGAGTTGCTTGAACTGCCGGCTGTAGAGGCGCGGGTTCAGGCCGTAGCGGATGAGCAGCGTTTCCACCCCGTCGCCGTTGCGGGCCTTCACGCGCCGGTAAGAAGACTGGGCCAGGGCCTGCAACGAAAGCAGGCAGCAAAGAGCGAGTAGGTAGACGGTGCGCAAAAGCAAAAAATGTAGGAAGGCTCGGCAAAGCCTTATGGGAGGGCAACAAAACCAGGGCCGCCGGCCGCTGCCGACGACGCGCAAAAGCCTTGCGTACGTGGTTCGGCCGTTTATTGCCTATACGAACCTACAAAAGAGGGGGTAAATCTTTAGAATAGTGAATATAAAATAGCCATTCTGTCCTTGCGAGGCGGTAGCCGAAGCAATCCGTCCTCTGCGCAGCACGACGTGTTCTTTACCCACAAAGCCATTGTTCTGTCATTGCGAGCAGCGCGAAGCAATCCGTCCTCTGAAATGTGCCGAGTGTTCTAAAGTGAAAAGCCCTAACGCCTGAGTAGACGTTAGGGCTTTCTGAGTAAAGAGCGGGTCTACCTGCGCAGAGGACGGATTGCTTCGTCCTTCGTCCTCGCAATGACAGAGGAGGGGAGGCGGTTAGGCAAAGCCGGTGGCCGTAGCCAGGGCCTGCCACTGCTGCATATCCCGCTGCACGGTGGCAATCTTCTGAGCGGCCATCTGGTAAGCGTCTTCGCCCAGAAACAGGTGCAGGGGCTGGGTTTCGGCCTCACTGGCCTGAATCAGGACGGCCGCGGCCTTGGCCGGGTCGCCGGGCTGGTTGCCATTGATCTGCTCGGCGTGCAGAATCTGAGAGTCGCGCACCGACTGGTAGGCCCCGATGGGCGCCTGGGGCTGACCCATGGAGCCGGCCGACAAAAAGCCGGTGCGGAAGTAGCCGGGCTTCACAGTAGTGGCCTGAATGCCGAATGGCTGCACCTCGGCGGCATACGACTCGGTAAGGCCATCGACGGCGAACTTGGTGGCGCAGTAGATGCCCCAGCCCGGAAAGCTTCCAAAAAAGCCTCCCACCGAAGAAATATTGAACACCCGGCCCGAGCCCTGGGCCCGCAGATAGGGCGTGGCAGCTCGCAGCACGTGGAGCAGGCCAAACACGTTGACCTCAAAATTCTGGCGGGCTTCCTGGTCCGACAGCTCTTCCAGGGCGCCTACCTGCCCGTACCCGGCGTTGTTGACCACCACATCCAGGCGGCCAAAGGTGCGGATGGTCGTTGCCAGGGCCTGCTGCACGCTGGCTTCCTGGCTCAGGTCCATGTGCAGGGGTAAAAAACGGTCATTGTCGAGCGGCCCGGCCTGCTGCAGCTCCGTCAGGTTGCGGGAAGTGGCGGCTACGGCGTAGCCGCGGGCTAGTAGTTCGTGCACCAGGGTCAGTCCCAGGCCCTTTGAGGCCCCGGTCACAAACCATACGTTGGACGTTGTCATAATTGCGCGGTTGGTATGGCGCAAAAGTAGCGGGGCCGGCCGCCGCCGGGCTTACCGCATTCAAACCGATGCTTGCGAAAATCAAACAGCCCGCACGGCCGTTGGAGTAGTGCCGGCCTGCTTGCGGAAGAAGTTGGTGAAGTGAGCCGGTTCTTCGAAGCCCAGACAATAGCTGATTTCGGACACGCTCCAGGTGGTGTGCTGCAGTAGGGCATGGGCTTCCTGCGTAAGGCGGGCGGCAATCAGCTGGGTGGTGGTTTTGCCGGTTACTTCCTTCAGGGCCCGGTTCAGGTGGTTGACGTGCACGGCCAGCTGCCCGGCAAAGGCGTTGGCAGTGCGCAGGCGCACCTGCTGGCCCGGGGTTTCAATTGGGAACTGCCGTTCTAGCAGCTCCGTGAACAGGGAGGCGATGCGCGTAGCCGCATTGCTGTCCTTATACAACACAGTGGCTGGCTGCAGCTTCAATGCGCTGTGCAGCAGTTCGAAGACGTAGTTGCGCAGCAAGTCATACTTATACGCGTAGTCCGAATCTATTTCGGCGGTCATCTTCTCGAACAGCTGCCGGGTAGTGGCAAACTGTGCGTCGGTGAGGGCGTACAGGGGCTGCCCGCCGGGCCGAAACATGGGCAGCTCTAGGGCGGCCGCCTGCAGGTAGCGGTGCAGGAAAGCCTCGGTGAAGATGCAGAAGTAGCCCGATTGGTTGTCGTCGAGCGGCTCCCAGTCGTAGGGCACCATGGGGTTGGCAAACAGCAGGGCATGCCCCAGGATTTCCACGGTCTTATCGGCGAAATAGTAGGTGCTGCGGCCGGTTACGAGGGTTATTTTGTAAAAGTCCTTGCGGCTGTAAGGCAGGTGGCAGGCCTTAGGGCCCACAAAGTCGTCGAGGCGAAAGACATTGAAGTGGCCGATATCCTGCTGCAGATTATCGGGCATCCAGTGAATCTTCTGCTGGTAAAAATCTTCGAGGGTTACAGCTTGGCTCATTAGACTAAGTTACGAGAATCAAACGGCAGGAGCATGCAAGTAACAGGCATGCCGGCTAGCTGTTCTAAGAGGGGGTACGTACGTTTCCCGTAGATTAGCCCCAACAAAGGCGCGAAACTCCGTCTGTCGTCGCCCGGCAGTATCTCAACCCTTACCCGCACCACAACGCCATGCCTACCACGCCCATTCCGAAGAAACTGCTGGCCCGGCAGCACGAAATTACGGCCGACTTTCTGCGCCTCATCGACGAGCATCTGGCCGATATTGCCAGTGGCCGGGTTACCGAAATGCTCGAAATCCGGGATTTTGCCGACCAGCTCCACATTCACCCCACCCACCTGAGCAATACCATCAAGCTCACCACCGGGCAGGCGCCCTGCTACTTTTTCGAGGCCCGCATTATGGATGTGGCCCGGCAGCAGCTACTGGACCCCCGCCGCTCGGTAGCCGACATTGCCATGGGCCTGACCTTTGACCCGTCGAACTTCACCAAGTTTTTCAAACGCTTTGCCGGCCTCACGCCCAAGCAGTACCGGGAGCAGGCGTGGGAAGCGCAGCGCCTGGCAAAATCGGAAACTGTCACCATTTAAACGGAAGCTCTCACCATACTTTCGGTAGCTGAAGCCGCCACCTTTGTCTTGTTCTACCCTAGAAACCAAGACACAGCCATGAGTACTTCCAAAATTGCCCTCGTCACGGGTGGCAGCCGCGGCCTGGGCCACAACAGCGCCCTGCAGCTGGCCCAAGCCGGCCACGACCTGATCATTACCTACCGCAGCAAAGCCGCCGAAGCCCAGGCTACCGTTCAGCAACTTGAAGCCCTGGGCCGCCGGGCGGTGGCCCTGCCGCTCGACACGAGCCAAACCGCCACGTTTCCGGCCTTCGTCGCTGCGGTTTCGGAGCAGCTGCAGCAGAAGTGGCAGCGCTCCAGCTTCGATTTTCTAATTAACAACGCCGGTATCGATGCCCCCTCGCCCTTCCCCGAAACCACCGAGGAAGACTTTGATAACCTGCTGAACGTCCACTTCAAAGGCGTGTATTTCCTGACCCAGAAGCTGCTGCCGCTGCTGGCCGATGGGGGCGGCATCGTGAACTTCTCCACGGGCCTGGCCCGCTTTACCACGCCCGGGTACGCAGCCTACGCCTCGATGAAAGGCGCCGTAGAAACCCTGACCAAGTACATGGCCAAGGAGCTGGGCAGCCGGGGCATCCGGGCCAACGTGGTAGCACCGGGCATTATCAAAACCGACTTCACGGCGGCGGCCCGCGCGGCCCACCCGCAGCTGGAGCAGTACATGAGCGGCAACACGGCCCTGGGCCGCATTGGGGAGCCCGACGACGTGGGCGGGGTAGTGGCTTTCCTCTGCTCCGACGCCGCCCGCTGGGTGAATGCCCAGCGCCTGGAAGCCTCCGGAGGCTACGCGCTCTAGAAAGAATAGTAGCTTAAAACGGCCCCGTTGAAGTTCAGCGGGGCCGTTTTTTTGTCGGCGCCGAGCCCGTATAAACACAAACTGCCAGCCCTGGGCAGGGTTGGCAGTTACCACTGGCTTGGAAAGGGCTACTAGGCGCTCCGCAAACGGGACTTCTGATAGGCATCAAAGCTAGTGCGTAGGGCTGCTAATACGGCCGCATACTGGCGTTTGGCATCCTGGCTGGACTCCAGCTGGTGCAGCTGGTGGTTGATCAGGTCGCAAAACTCGTCTCGCGAAAAGCGGGATACTGGGGCGGGCTTTTGCACAGTCAGAAAGAGAAAAAATGCTGCAACTAGGAGGAGCGTAAAGTGCAATAATAGCAATTTATTCTACGCAAGATCAGCAGAAGAGCCGGAGCTTCTCAAGCTCAACAGTGCAAAAAGGCGCCGGACGCCCGTTGCCGCCCGATAAACACAGCGGCGCCCGGGTTTACCCGGGCGCCGCTGTAAATACCGCATGAGGTTACTGATGCGCTATACCGCTAGAAGCGGAACAGGGGCCGGGCCGGATTCCAGATGCCCCACGGAATCATGAGCAGCACCAGCAGCAGGGCCACGGTAAACCACACGAAGGCGCGCTTGTGCTTGAGAACGGGGTCGGCAGCCTTCTTGGACAGAGAGCGGCCCACCTGAGCGGCAACGACGGCCAGAATCATGGTGGCAATATGCTCGACGCCCCAGAAGCGGCCAATGGGGTCTTTCATCACGGCGCTGCCGGCCGTTTCAAAGGCTTTCACCCCGAACGGGCTCAGGCCGAAATACAGAAGCAGGCCCAGCAGCAGCTGCAGGTGCATGGAGCCCACAAAGGCGGCGCCCATGCCGTTGTCGGCGCCCACGTAGGGCTTGCGGCCCTGCCACCCACCCAGGGCGCGGAATACGGCAATCAACCCAAAAATTACCACCAGCCAGCGGCTCCAGGAGTGAAGAGTAAGTACGGCGTTGTACATAAGCAGAAAGGAAGAGTGAAGCGGTAAAGGTCGGGTGCGAAAACCAGATTGCCGCGCCCGGCAGCCAAAAAGTGCGGGTGCGGGGCGCGGCGGTATATACTACCCGGTGCGGGCTCCCGCGCTACGTTTGCTGGGGCGGAGCCAGGGCAGCCGGCACGGGGCAGGCAGTGGTTTCGGGCTCGTGCGGTGCAGGCGGCTGAGCCGGGGCGCCATCAAACGGGAACAGCTCTTCACACAGAAACAGCTCGCCTTCCTGGCGCAGAATCGCCAGGTTGTCGAGCATGAGCTTGAGGTTGAAAGTCTGCTGGTTCAGGTACTGTAGCACCGGGCCCAGCAGCTCGGGGGTGGTATCGTGCAGGGCCAGGGAAATATGCGGCAGCCAGCAGTCGGGGCCGCTGAACTTGTCGGTGCGCAGGCACAGCGGGGCCGTAGCCTTAATGATGCGCTGGTGCAGGCGGTTTAGCTCGTCGGTTCGCAGCACCGGAATGTAGATAACCGGGTTGGGACCCGGAAATACGCCCAGGCCGGTGGTGTGCACCTCGAAGGGCTCGGTGGTGCTGGCCACTTCGCTCAGCACGCTTTTCAGGGCCGAGAGCTTGCGCACCCCGGCCAGCTGGTAGGTAATGTGCGGGTCGGGGGTGGCCTGCACGTCGTCGAGGCCGAACTCCATTTCCAGCCCCTTAATGATGCGGTTGATGCGGGCCGCGTACTGCGGCGTGAGCAAAGTGGTAATGGCGAGCATACTGGCTAAACTCCGGAAGGGGCCGTTGGGTTGAGGCGGGCCCGCATTTGCTGGTTAAACTGCTCACTCTGGCCGCGGGGCACACTCAGGGTTTGCCAGGCCGCGCCGCGCAGTTGCTTGGCCAGCTGCACCACCTGGCCGCTGTGGTAGGCGTAGTGGGTGGCCTGGCGCTCCAGCGCTGCCAAGGCCGTGTGGCTTTCCCCACGAATGGTGACGGTGCGTAGCAAATCGGCGGGCTGCAGCGAGTCGAGCAGGGCAAAGAGGATGGGCCAGGTGGCGTGCCAGCGCTGCTGCAGGGCCTCGACTTCGGCCTCGGTGCTGGGCTGGACAAATTCCTGGTCGCGCTGCCGGTCGGGCTTTTCGCCGTCGGTGGTCAGGAAGTCGGTGAAGCGGGAGCGGAGGTTGCCACTCATGTGCTGCACAATAACGGCCGCGCTGTTGGCGCCGGGTGCGGGCTCCACGAGCCACTCGGCCGTGGTCAGCTGGGCCAGGGCCCGCTCGGTCAGGGTTTTGTAGGTGGTGAAGTTGTGGCGCAGCGTGGCCAGCACCGCCAGGCCCAGGGTATCGGTAGTCGACATAGCAAAACCAGAAAAGCGCGAACCGGAAAGCGGGGGCAAGAAAAGCAAAAACCGGCAGTTGTCGCCGGCCGGTACGCTGCTTTTTCGGGCAACCACCCGCTGAAATGCAGCACATTGCCTATCTTCCCCAGCTGCCCCGAGGCGTCTGGTTCGGAGCCTGGGCGTGCTGTCAGCCGGTAGTCACCTTTTTGCTGGTTTGTATATGGCTATTCTCGCCTTTTTTCTGGTGCACTGGTACGCGTCGCTGTTTACCCAGTCCTTTTTCCAGCACCGCTACGCCGCCCACAAAATGTTTACCATGAGTCGGCTCTGGGAGCGGGTCTTTTTTGTATTCACTTACCTCTGCCAGGGCTCTTCCTTTCTCTCGCCGCGGGCTTACGCCCTGCTGCACCGCATGCACCACGCCTACTCCGACACGGAGCGCGACCCGCACTCCCCGCACTACTCCTCGAATGCCTTTCTGATGATGTGGAAAACCCGCGCCATCTACCACGACGTGCTCTACGGCCGCTCCGCGGTGGCCGAGCGGTTCCGGCACGGCGACTACCCCGAGTGGACCACCCTGGATACTTTCGGCAACAAGTGGTATTCCCGCGTGGGCTGGGGCATTTTCTACATCCTGTTCTACGTGCAGTTTGCCACCGCGTGGTGGCAGTATCTGCTGCTGCCCATTCACTTCTCCATGGGGGCCGTGCACGGGGCCATCGTCAACTGGAGCGGGCATAAGTACGGCTACCAGAACTTCGATAACCACGATAAGTCGCGCAATTCGCTGTTCTTCGATTTCCTGACCGGCGGGGAGCTGTTTCAGAACAACCACCACAAGCTGCCCAGCCGCGTCAACTTCGGCGTGAAGTGGTGGGAGCTGGACCCCATCTACCCCGTCATCTGGACCCTGGACAAGCTCACCGTTATCCGGCTCCGGCCGGACTCCCTGCCGCGGCCCGCGCCGGCGGCTTAGCCCTGGCCGCCGCCTTCCTTCTGGTCGTCGTTGCGGATGCTCTTTTTGGGGCGGGCGGGCCGGTTTTCGAGCTTGCCAAACTGGTAGTTGAAGCTGATGCGCAGAATCCGGTTGCGGAAGTAGGAGTTGTCGGTGTAGGTAAACTGGTCGGACGCCAGGTCGTTGCGGAAGATCAGCAGGCGGTTGAAGGGGTTGATAACGGCCAGGGTGAAGCTGCCCTTCTTGTCGAGGATTTCCTTTTTCACGGCCAGGTTATAGCTCCGGTAGCCCGACGCCAAGCCCTGCAGCTGCACCCGGCGCGAATTGAAAAGGCCCGTAAACTGGGCGCTCCAGCCCTTGTCGAACTCCCAGGAAGAGGTGATGTTGGCGTTGTGCATCAGGCCGCCGTTTTCCAGGTTCAGGGCCTGGCTGCGCAGCCACATGTAGTAGATATTCACGTTGGCCGTCAGGTTCCACTTGGGCAGGGGCTTGGTCGAGCCCGACACGCTTAGGCCGTAGGTCGCATTGCGGGCCACGTTCTGAAAGGTAGTGTAGAGCAGGCGGGTAGTATCAGCTATGGGCAGCACGTCCTGGGCCCGCACCGTGCGCGCAATGGCCTCAATGGCATTGTTGGTCTGGCGCCAGTAGCCCGAAAACGTAATCGAGCTTTTGTTGATATAGGTGTTATAACCCAGCTCGTAGGCGTCGGTCAGCTCGGCGTCGAGGCCGGGGTTGCCCACCAGCACGTTGCGCGGGTTGCTGGTATTGATGTAGGGGTTGAGGTAGAAAATACTGGGCCGCTGAATCCGGCGGTTGTAGCTGAGCTTGATTTTCTGGTCCTTGGTCACGTCCCAGGCGGCCTGCACGCTGGGCACCAGGTTGGTGTAGTCGGTCTGGAGCCGGGCCTGGTCGCTCATAAAGTCGCCGTCGATGCGGGTGTGCTCCAGGCGGCCACCTACCTTGAAGGTCAGCGTCTTGCCCACGGCAAAGCCATAGGTCAGGTAGCCAGCGTACACGTTCTGGTCGTAGCGAAACTGGTTGGAGCGGCTGGGCACCAGCTCAAACCCGCGGCCGTTGAGACTGTCGGCTTCGATGCTGTAGTTGCTGCGCACGTTGCGCAGAATGCTTTTCACCCCGATTTCCAGCGTTTTGGTGCTGTCCAGGGGCTGCACGTAGTCGGTCTGGAACGTCGTTTCCTGGTTGCGGTTGTCGTTGCGGCCCTTTTCCCGGTAGTCGATGTAGCTGCTCACGTCGGTGTAGCGCTGCTGGTCCAGGTCGTAGTTGGTTTGCCCGTTGTTGACCGTGTACAAGGCCAGAAAGCTCAGCTCCTGGCGCGGCCGGGGCAGGGTGCGGGTGTAGCCAAAGTTCAGGTCGAGGTTGTGGCTGCCGTTCTGGTTCTCAATTTCGCGGTTGTACTCATCCTGCACGGTGGGCAGAACAAAGCGCGTAAACTGGGCGCGGGAGTTGGTGAAATTAAACACGTTGCCCCGTACGCTTACGTTCAGCGCGTCCTTGGGCGTGAGGTCGTAGTCGAGGCCCAGCTGCCCGAAGTAGCCCCCGCCGAAGTTGGTGAAGTCGCCGCGCTGCTCCAGGGTGCTTTGCTGGCCGCCGGGCAGAAAGTCGGTGCGCCGGCTCTGGTTGCGGGCCAGGTTCAGAAACAGATTGGTGCCTACGTTGGTGTTCAGGCCCAGCTTGCCCTGCCGGCTGTTTACCGTGCCGCTGGCAAAGGCCCCGCGGGTGCCCAGTGAAGTATTCACCGACCCGTTGACGCCCTCCAGGTTGTTTTTCTTCAGGTTGATGTTGACAATGCCCGCCGAGCCTTCCGCGTCGTACTTGGCCGAGGGCGAGGTGATGACCTCCACGCTTTTGATCTGGTCGGCCGGAATCTGCTTGAGGGCATCGGCCAGGTTGGAGGCCAGAATCGAGGAGGGCTTGTTGTTGACCAGCACCCGAATATTGGTGGAGCCCCGCAGCTGCAGGTTGCCGTTCAAATCCACGGAAAGCAGCGGTACTTTCTGCAGCACGTCGCTGGCCGTGCCGCCGGCGTTGCTCAGGTCTTTTTCGGCGTTGTACACGATGCGGTCCACCTTGTTTTCTACCAGCTCCCGCTCCCCGGTTACCTTCACCTCCCCGAGCTGCTGCACGCTGGGCGCCAGCTTCACCACTCCCAGGTCCACCACCGACTCATTGGTGTTAAATGCCACGTTTTCCACGGTGCGGGGCTGGTAGCCCACAAAGCTGACTGTCACCTTATACAGGCCCGCCTTGACTTTGGTCAGCACAAACCGGCCCTGGTCGTCGCAGATAGCCCCGTCTACGGTGTTGCCGGTCGTCTGCTCCAACAGCGCCACCGTGGCAAACTCTACGGGCGCCCCGGTTTTTTCGTGCACCACGCTGCCCAGCAGGCGTCCCTTCGCCGCGGCCGACGCTATGCTGCTGCCAGCCGGGGCGGCCAGCGTCTGGGCCCGGGCCGGGGCGGCTACTGCCAGCTGCGCCAGCAAGGCCAGGGTGGGTACCAGCAAACAAGGACGGCTGGTAGAGGTCTTACGCGAAAGAAATGGGGCGCTGAACAGGCCGGAAGCGGGGTAGGGGGTGTCAGTCATCGCGCGGGCATCTTGGGTTTACGAATTGTTTCGTAGTGCAAACATATACGAAACAATTCGTATTTTGAAAGAAACCATACGATATATTTCGTATATAAATTATTCCAATAAGCGTAGGGGAGGAGTGAAGTACCCGAAAGACTAGGCCGCTTCCGGATAGGTTGCTTGGAATGGTAAAATAATTATAGTGCAGCAAGCCTAGGCACCAATGCATGCGTTAACAAGCACCGCTTCGCTGGCCTGCCCCGCTGCCAATTGATAACGTTGGAGCTTACTTGATTTAGTATTATTCAAATATGGGAAACTGACTCGTCCTAACTAGGTCAACGGCGTGTGGTCTTAAACGCTGAATAAGTATGGTAAAAAATATGTCTGTGAAAATCAATAAGAACCGAATATGGGTCTGCAAGCTCGACCGTAGAGTGAACTTTCAGGGGTGGCAGACGTTGGGCACAATAGTATATTTGTATAGATCAGTTTTAGCGGACAGCGGCTCCCGGTAGGGGATGGCCCAGCCGCCAAGGCTACTCAAATTGATACACTTCAGTTGAAGTATGGACGAAATCTTATTTGACGTCAACCTGCAACAGCTGCCCGATGAGTACCTCACCGGGGAGTGGTGCGTGTCGGACCGGGTGCTGAATCGGAGTAATCCGGATAGCACCCTGGCCCAGGCCACGCGCCTGCTGCTGCAGCCCGGCACGCTGCAGGTACACGCGCCCACGCAGCAGGACAACGGCCACTGGTCGGTGGAGCGCGACGGGCTGCTGAATCGGCCTTACCTGGAACTGCAACTTCTGCAGGAAGAAACCCGGGCCCTGATTACGCGCCTGCGCCGCTCAGCCGATGGCTTGCAGAGCCAGCTTAACTTATATTTTCAGTCGGGCATGGAGCTGCAGCTCGCCCAACCCTGTTGATTTCTTTTGCTATGGCAAACGCTGAATTATTATCCAACGAAGAGCAGATTCGCCGGCAGGCGGAAGCGCAGTTTCGATTGTTCGCCGATTTTATCCCGCAGCTGGTGTGGTTTACGGATCCGCAGGGCTACCACACTTACTTCAACCAGCGCTGGGTCGACTTTACCGGTTACTCGCTCGAGGATAGCGTAGGGCCCGATATGTGGAACAACCTGCTGCATCCCGACGACCGGCAGCGGGCCCGCGACATCTGGGGGCATTCGTTGGCTACCGGCGAGTTCTACGAAATCGAGTACCGCTTCAAAAGCAAAAACGGTGACTACCGCTGGTTTCTGGGCCAGGCCCAGCCTCAGTACGATGAAGCGGGCGCCATCCGTCAGTGGTTTGGTACCTGCACTGATATTCACGACCAAAAGCTGACCGAGCTGACCTTGCGCCGTCGTGAGCAGGAGCTGGAGCGCGCCTACGCCGACCTGGAAGTGAAAGTGACTTTCCGCAACCTGGAGCTCGAGCGCCAGATGCAGGAGTTGCGCCAGCGCCTGGGCGAGTAACTCCGCGCGCCCCTTCCCTTTGAAAGCCCTTGCCAGCTGGCAGGGCTTTTTTTATTGCCCGCTTGGTTGCTGACTGGAGCCGCCCGCGGCCTAACGAATAAGAATGCGCTAGCCCGGACAGGAGAGTTTGGAGTTGCTACCGCGCCGTTTGTGCCAGTGCGCCCAGTAGGGGCATATAGTTGAGTTTCGCTTGCAGGCCGACCGGAGCCGGATACAACCGTGGCCGGCCCGTTCTGCGTTAAGGTCATTTTCCGTTGTCTTTTCTTCTCCGTGAATCCAACCTCATCTGCCCCCGCTAAAAGCGAGTTGTTGGCTTCAGCCGGCCGAAAAAAGCGCCGTTGGCCCTACTGGATGGCAGGCATCGTGCTCCTGCTGCTCGTGGCCCTGGCAACAGCCAGTCAGCTGCTCGACCCCTGGCTGCGCCGGACCCTGGAAAAGCAGGTGGCCCAGAAAAGCCAGGGTCGCTACCAGCTGCGCATCGGCCGGTTGCATACCAGCTTGGGTAGTGGGACTATAACGCTGGGCGACGTCCGGCTACGGCCCGCCAAAGCGGCTGCCCTGTGGCAGGCAACCCCCTTGCCCCGCCTGCTGGCGGACGTGCAGCAAATTCGCATTGCTGGCGTCGGGTTATGGGCTTTGCTGCGCGGCGCCGAGGTGCCGGTGGGCTCCGTGGTAGTCAGCGGTGGGCGGGTACGGGTGCTGCACTGGCCCAGGCCCCGCCCCGATGCTCGCCCCTTACACGAGCAGCTGCCCCGGCGTATTAACGGCCTGCGCATTGGTTACGTGGCCTTGCAGGGGGTGCAGCTGGCCTACGGAGCCCTAGCCCGGCCCACGGCCAGCGTACGTCAGGTTAACTTTACCGCCCAGGATATCCTGCTGAGCCGGGCCGGGGCTGCCGATACCCAACGGCTTGCCTACACCGCCGCATTTGGCGGCCGAGTGGCCGGGGTCATCGGAACCGTAGCGCAGCACCGCTTCAGGATAGGCAACGCGCAGTTTTCTTCCCAAAGCCAGCGTCTTACCCTCGATTCGGTGCGGATTCGCTCCTTGCTCGGCGTGCAGGAGCGGGGCAAAACCATTCGGGTAGAGATGCTGCTGCCCCGGCTGCGCCTCACCGGTATCAGCAGTGCCGAGCTGCGGCGCAGGCAGCTCCGCCTCGATTCGGTGGTGCTACGCCGGCCGTGGGTGGCCGCCGCCCTGCCTACCCAGCCCCCGCCACCCATCCACGAGGCGCTGGCGCCCTATGTGCCGTATCTGGCCCTGGCGCACGTGGCGGTCAGCGGTGGCACGCTGCACCTGACGGGTATTCCACCCCGGCCGCGCATTCAGGATATTCATCTGCGGGCCGACAACGTGCTGCTCACCGCCGCCGGCGCCCGGGCCCCGGCCCGAATCTGGTATGCCCGTGCCTGGGCGCTGCGCACGGGCCGGATTCAAAACAACGTGTCGGCGCCGGTGTACTGGCTGGGTATTCGGAGCACCGAGCTGCTGACCCGCACGGGGCTGATTCGAGCCAACGATATTACCCTGCGCCCCACGATGACGCCCGCTGCCCTGGCCCGCCTCAAAGGCCATCAGACGCCCCACATTACCGTGCGGGCGCCCAGGGTGCAGGTTGCCGGGTTCGACTTTGCCGCCTTCAGCCAGCACAACGCACTGCTGGCCAACAGTCTGGAGCTGTCGGGCCTGCGTGTGCTCATTGCCGGGGACGGGCGCTTTCCCCTGAATCCTAATCCTTCTCTGGTCACCCAGGAGTCGTTGGCCAAGCTGCCGGTCCGGCTCAATGTGCGGCGGGTTACGCTCACCAAGGGCTACGTAGCCACTTCCTACGTAGGGCCCAAAACCGGGAAAAGCGGCAACATCACCTTCAACCGGCTGCGGGTGAGTCTGCGCAACGTTACCAACGACCCGCGGCTGATGACGGCCGCCACCCCACTCGTGGCCCAGGCCAGCGGCTGGATGCAGAACAGCTGGTATGCCCAGGCCTCGTTCCGCATTCCGCTGCTCGACCCCCGCGGGAGCCACAGCGGGCAGGGTTCCTTTGGGCGGGGCTCCATTACCCTGCTCAACTCCGTAACCGAGCCTAGCCGCCTGGTGCGGTTTGAAAGCGGCAATGTGGAGCGGGCCACGGTGCAGTTTCGGGGCAACCGCCAGCAAATTTCCGGTACCATGCGGGCCGAGTATTCCGACCTGAAAATGACCCTGCTTAGCCAGCAGGGCGGCCCCGATCAGAAAACCCTTTTCACCAAGCTTGGCTCCAAGCTTCTTAATGGCGTCGTCATCCGGGATGACAACCCGCGGGGCCTGGGGGGCAACAAGCTCAAGACCGGCTCGATGCAAAGCCGGCGCGACTTGCGCGTGTCGGTGTTCTCTTTGTGGCGACAAGGGCTGGTTAGCGGGCTGCTCAACAGCATTGGCGCCCCCAAAAAAGTAGCCCAGCGCATCAGCGAAGCTCCTTAAGGAAGCCTGGCTATTGCACTGGGCTACTTTCTTGCGCGCGGTAGTGGGCCTACTTAGAACTTCAGTTTTGCGGTGCTATAGGAAGACACCGGCGGCGTCTGGCCGGCCTGCAGCGCGTTGATGTTAGAGTAGAGCACGTAGGTTTCGTTGGCCGTGCGCCGGGCCATGGTGGTCGGGTACTGGGGCGGAGTCGTAAACGTGCCGCTCACCGAGGCGTCCGTCCAGTTTTTGGTCGTAGCCAGCCGGTACACCTTGGATTGGGCATTCACGGCCACGTACAGCGTATTCACGTCCTGCAGCTGGATTCCGTCGATACCAATCAGGTTTTCGCTGATGCCGACTTTGACAAAATCCTTGGGACTGGCCAGGGGTACTTTGAATAGGCTGCCATCATCGGTTTTAGCCACCAGCAGGTAGCCATCGGGGTGAATTTCGATACCGTTGAGCCCAAACTGGCCAGCGGGAGCGGCCAGGCGCTGATCCTCCAAAAACACGCTGGCGACCCCGCTAGCGTTTACTTTATAGATGATGGGGGCAAAGCTGTCGGTAACATAGGTGTTGCCGTCGATATCTACCGCCAGGTCGTTGGCAAAATGACTCAGGTTGGGGCGCAGACTACCCAGGTTGGTGTAGCTCAGGCGCTGGCCCGTGCTCCCAAAACTGACCAGCGCGGCCAGCTTGCCCTGGGTAGCGGCCTTGGTTCTGGTTTTGTTGTAGCCCGGGTCGGATACGGCGACCAGCAGCCGGTTGCGCAGGCCATCAATCTGCAGGCCCACCGACGACACCAGGCTGGTATCGGTGGCGAAGGGGAAGTAGCTCCCGTCGCCGAGGACCTGCCCGATGGTGCCAGTGGTCAGGGAGCTGACCAGGAAACGGCCGTTGTTGGTGTCCAGCTCCAGGCCTTCCGGATACAGGTTGGCTTGGGTAAAGGTGACGACATCGGGGCCGTCGGGCACGGGAATAATAGCCGGCTCGCTCGAGTTCAGACAAGCCGAAAGACCCACGGAACCCAGCAGCAGGGCCGAGGCTTTGGGCAGAGAAGACCACGTAAACAAGGAAGTACGCAAGAAGGACATCAGCAAAAAGGAGTTAATGAGATAGGGTAAGGCCAAATAAGGCAACAGCGGAAATCTGGAAAGGATGCTACTGCAACAATCCCGGGGCAGGGGAGTTAACGAAGACGCCCGTCTTTTCGCATATGCCCCGGTCAACTGCTTCCCGCCCCGCAAAATTGGTCAAAGGTAACCTCCCTACCAAAGTATGCCTCACCTGCGGCCGGCCTTTTGAATACCGCAAGAAATGGCGCAACTGCTGGGAGGAGGTAAAGTACTGCGGGGAGCGGTGCCAACGCAACAAGCCGACCCGCCCCGCAAGTTCATGAGATGACTAGGTCCTGTAGTAAGGGCCTTGCTGAAGTCGGGATGGGAGCTGTAACTTGAAGCCCAAACTCTGACGAATGAATCGACGACTGTTTCTCCGTAACGGCAGCCTGGCGGGCGTGGCCCTTTCTACCCTGACCTTTGGTGCCTGCGCCTCTGAATCCAAAGACCCGCAGCAGGCCGCGGACGGCGCCGGCCCGGCCTCCGACAGCTTCGAGCTGCAGGAAGCTACCATTGCCGAGCTGCAGCAGCAAATGAGCAGCGGGCAGCGCACGGCCCGCAGCCTCACCGAGCTGTACTTAAAGCGCATCGAGGCCATCGACAAAAACGGCCCCCGGCTCAACTCGGTGATTGAAGTAAACCCCGACGCGCTGGCCATGGCCGACGCCCTGGACAAGGAGCGCAAAGCCGGCAAGCTGCGCGGCCCCCTGCACGGCATTCCGGTGCTGATTAAAGACAACATCGACACGGCCGACCAGATGCAGACCACGGCCGGGGCCCTGGTGCTGGCCGGGCACAAGGCCCAGCGGGATGCCTTTATCGTGCAGAAGCTGCGGGCCGCCGGAGCCGTGCTGCTGGGCAAAACCAACCTGAGCGAGTGGGCTAATTTCCGCTCGACGCGCTCGACCAGCGGCTGGAGCAGCCGGGGCGGCCAAACCAAGAATGCCTACATCCTGGACCGCACCCCTAGCGGCTCCAGCTCGGGCTCGGGCGTGGCCGTGGCGGCCAACCTCTGCGCCGTGGCCATCGGCACCGAAACCGACGGCTCGGTCGTGTCGCCGGCTTCGTGCTCGGGCATTGTCGGCATCAAGCCCACGGTGGGCCTGCTCAGCCGGTCGGGTATTATTCCGATTTCGGCTACCCAGGATACGGCTGGCCCCATGGCCCGCACCGTGCGCGACGCAGCCCTGCTGCTCGGCGCCCTCACGGGCGCAGACGCGGCCGATGCCGTAACCCAGGAAAGCACCGGTAAGGCCCCGGCCGACTACAGCACTTTTCTGAAGACCGACGGCTTGCAGGGCAAGCGCCTGGGCGTGGAGAAAAACCACCTGAAAGGCAGCTCCGACGCTATTGCGCTGCTACACGCGGCCCTGGAGCAACTTAAAGCGCAGGGAGCTACCATTGTGGAAGTCGAGCTGGAAAAGCAAATCGACCCGCTGGGCGAGGCCGAGTACGACGTGCTGCTCTACGAATTCAAGGACGGGGTGAATAAGTACCTGAGCACGGCCGGCGCCCAGGTCAAAACCATTGAAGAGGTCATGGCCTTCAACACCCAGAACAAGGCTAAAGCCATGCCTTTCTTCCAACAGGAAATCCTGGAAGCCTCCAACAAAACCGACGGGCTGGGCAGCGCCAAGTACCAGGCGGCCCGGAAGAAGTCGCACCAAGGCGCCCGGCAGGCCCTCGACGCGGCCCTGCGCGACAACCGCCTCGACGCCATCGTGGCCGTCACCAACGGCCCCGCGCCCTGCCTCGACCTGATCAACGGGGACTCCTGGAAAGGGCCAGGCTTTTCCTCGCCCGCGGCCATGGCCGGCTACCCCCACATCACCGTGCCCATGGGCCAGGCCCACGGGTTGCCCGTCGGGCTGTCGTTTGTGGGCGGAGCTTACCAGGAAGGCCCCCTGCTGACGTTGGCTTATGCCTACGAGCAAGCCAGTAAGAAGCGCGTGGCCCCCGAGTTTCGGGCGCCGTTTGTCGGGTAGGCAGCCAGCACTTCGAGGCTTTAACCCGAAAAGGCCCGACTCATTGAGTCGGGCCTTTTCGGGTCCGGAGAATGTTGGTGCGCTTAGTGGGTTACGACTACGCGGCCGGTTTGCGTTTTCTGGTTAGCCTGCAGCTTAAAGAGGTAGGTGCCAGCGGGCAGCTTAGCCGCGTCCAGAGTCTGCTCGTGGTAGCCAGCCGTTTGCTGGGCTTGTAGCACGGTTTGCACTTTGCGGCCCATCATGTCGAACAGCTCCAGCTGCACGGGGCCTTCCTGGGCGAGGCTGTAGCCAAGCACGGCCTGGGTGGCAAAGGGGTTCGGGGCTACGACGGCCTCCATGGCCACGGCCGTTGCCGTAGTGCCAGATGACTGCGAAGCCGGGGCAGTAGTGGCTGCATCCACCGGGGCCGACGTCCACTGGTCGTGGGTGCGGGTCACAATTACGGCGAAGTCGGCGCGCTTTACCGGCTGGCTGGGCTTGAAGGTGGCGTGCACGGTGGGCTGCAGGTCGTAGGGGCCCTGGGTTACGCTGTAGTAGGCATTGATGATGTTCATGTCCAGGGCTACCTGCACGTAGCCCGCCAGCCCGGCCGGAATCTGGGCGGCGTCTTCAATCGGAATGCGCTTGCCGTTTACCTCTACCGTCAGGGCGCCAGTAGCTTGCTGGGCCTTGTTCTGCAGGCCCAGGCTTTGCACCAGCGAATACGTCAGGCTGGCCCGTGTTACGGCCTGCTCGGGGCCAAAAGAGCCGGGAGCCACTTCCTTCATCACCCCGTTCTGGGCATAGTTCCGGTCGCGCAGGGCCGCGCCCGGGGTGGTTACCGAGGTAGCCAGCAGCTGCTGGGCCGCGCTGACGTCGCCGAAGGGAGCGGCACCGTTCAGGGGCAGAAACTGCCGGATAGCCTGCCCCATGAGCAGGTAGTCGGCCAGCTGAATGCGGGTCAGGTTTTGGTCGGGCTTAAAGCCGTTGGACAGACCGTCCATCAACCGCTTGCTGATGGCCATTTCAATGGAAGCCTTGGCCGGGTGTGTGGCTACGTCGGTAAGGCCGGTAGAGCCCTGGGCCTGGTTGAGCGAGATGGTGCCGTTTACCGTCTCGGGCAGGGCCACGCCCTGCAAGCCGTCCAGGCGCACGGTCCAGGTGCCGGCTTCGGGGCTAGCCACCGCTACGGCCCGGCCGGGGCTGGTGGCGAAGAGCACGGAAATGCCCGAGGCATAGCGCTGCCCGCTGGGCGAGAGCAGCACCAAGTTGATGGGGTTGCCGGTTTCGCCCAGCAGGCCACTGACTTTGCAGCTCACTTCCAGGGACGTCGTGCCGGCCGGCACGCTAAAGGTGCGGCTGTTGGTAGCGGCCGTGGCGGGGCTGTAGTTGATGGAGAAAGTCGAGTTGGCCACGGCCGTATTCACGCTGCTGAAGAAGGTGCGGTCGGCATTGACGGTGGGGCCGTAGCCGGCCAGGCGGAAAGCCCGGTCGACGGCGGCGTAGGCATTAGCCATGCCGTGGCCCGTTTCCCACGACTCGCGGTTGGGCAGGTTGGTAGCGGTTTGTTCCAGAATTTCCTTTACCTGCAGGGGCGTCAGGCTGGGGTTGGCGTCCAGCATCAGGGCCACAATGCCGGCCACGTGCGGGGCTGCCATCGAGGTGCCCGTGAGGGTGGTGTAGTAGGGCAGGTGCGCCGGGGCAATGGTTTCGATGTCCTGCTGGGTGCTGAGCACACCCACTGGCGAAACCGTGCGCGTCGAGACAATGTCGGTGCCGGGGGCCGTTACGGTCGGCTCATCGCGCCAGGTAAACGACTGGCCGTCCTGGGTGAAGGAACCGCCCACGCCCTTGCGGCCCCGGGACGAGGATGGCGCCAGCACGCCGGCTTTGTCGGAGTTGGCCACGCAAATAACCCAGGGCGCTTTTTTGTAGTTGCCGGTAATCGTGCCCGAGCCTGAGCCCGAGTTACCAGCCGAGAATACCACCACCATGTTGCGGTCCACGCAGCGCTTGGTGGCTATTGTAATCGGGTCGGCCGGGTTGACGCTGGTGGCAATGTCGCTGGTGGTGCCGAAGGAGTTGGTGATAACGCGGATGTTGTACTGAAACTGGTGCACCAGGGCGTAGTCGAAAGCGCCCACGACGTCTAGTATAAACAGGCCAGCTCCCGTGCCGTAGCCAATCAGGTCGGCCCCGGGGGCCACGCCGGCATACTTGCCGTTGGAAGCGGCGCCCGTAGCGCCGACGATGCCCGCTACGTGGGTGCCGTGCCCGCCGGTCTGGTCGGTGTTCGGCACGTCTTCAAGGTAGGTAATGGGCAGCATCGGGTCCTGGGCGTTCAGGTTGGTCGTGCCCAGCACGTTCTGCTTCAGGTTCTGCCCCAGCTTCAGGTCGGGGTGGGTGCCGTCGATGCCGCTGTCGTTGACCAGCACGCCGATGCCCTTGCCCGATACCGGCAGCCCCCCGTTGCGTTGGGTGAAGCTGGGCTCCAGACGCACCTTCTGGGCCCCGGTCAGGGCGGTGGCCCCGTCATTATCCCGCTGCAGGGAGCGGTTCAGATAGACCGACACCACGTTGGGGTTGGCGGCTAGCTGATTGATTTGGACCGTAGTAGCCAGCACGCCGGCCACGGGCAGGGCGTGCATGGTGCGGCCGTGGGTGATGCCCAGCGTTTTGAGCAGCTGCAGGTCGGAGGCGGATGGAGCGCCTTCTCCCCGGAAAGTGACTACCACCTGGTGCAGGGTCGTGGCATTAGCCAGCGCCGACTGCAGGTGAGAGTCGATGAAGGCCTGAGAAAAAGCAACGGCGGAGCTGCCCATCCAGAGCAGCATGCCTAGTAAAGTTTTTTTCATAAATGGAGAGGCGGTGGGCTTTATGAAGATTTCATGAAGAGCTACGGCACATCTCCCCTAATGGATTCCGTTTTTTTAGAATATTTTTAAGGATTCAATATTAAAACTCTGTATTATATGAGGAATTAGCAGTAACACAATACTTTTGTTGATGATATAGTAAAATATGTTTCTTTGAAATATCATAGTGCTCGAAAACCGCGCAGGACAGTAAATCCAGGAATAGATATACTTCGCGCAACTATCCAGATGCCCTGGCTTCGACACTGTGGCCCAAGGCACCACGGATAAGTTTGACCTTTCCTAGAAAAACGGCGTCCACGGATACTGGATGATTATGCCCGGGTAGAATACGCTGATGACCGGCTTTACTGCGGGTTCTACCTGCCCGGCGCTCTTGTGGTGGTTCCGCTGCCGGAGCTGCGGCTGGAATAGGTGGAGGATTTGAGGTAGTGTAAAGGCTTAGAAGATTAGCCGAGACAATATGCGGTTGACAGCCCTAGAAAAACGGCTAGAGCAATGATCCACAACGCGAATGTCGAAGGTTTGACGCTGCTGAAAACTTGTGCCAGGAACAGGCAATAAGCAATAAGAAGTGTCAATGCTAAGGCTGCTAGCCAATAAAGCAACAAATTAGAGAGTGAACTGCCACTGGTACTTAAATAGCCAATGGTGAGCGGTAGCTCGCAGCAAAGCATAAATACTGGCAGAGTAATTTTCCAGAAGCTTTTCGGCTTATCAGGCTTTGTGCCGATTGTGGCTGCATCAAACAGAATGGTGAAGAGGTCTAGAATATTCATTATTAATAATTCATGTAAGGTTGAAGTACTCAAGAGTAGAGTGGGTATAAATGGCATTATACAATTGCTTTGAACAGACGAGTAGCAGCCAACCGGCATCTTCCGGATGCCGCAGGCACCACGAATGGTCGGCGGCAAAGACATAGCTAGGATAGTCTGGGTCGCGCTGCATGATAGGGCTTAAATCGGCTGCTATTCCGAGTTCGAGCCAGTCTACTACATCGTTATCATCAGTAAAACGGTAGTTGCCGTCATCTATGGTGCCGTAAAAATATGTTGGCGTGGTAGCACCCTGAACGGCAACCAATTCCTGAACAAAAGCAGCTTCCAAAGCATTACTGGAGCCCAGGTTTGGCGGCCAGTGTCCGTTGTACTGCTGTCGAATGGCAGCAGTGTCAAAAGATGCGTTGTAGGGTACGCCCAGACTGGTAGCAATTTCATGATAGGTAATTGGCTCCAGATTTTCAGGCGCTGGGAAACCACCCACAATCTGATAGGTATTCCAGAAGTTTACTCTATTATTCAAGGCCTCAATAGACCGGGTGGAAAAGGAATAATCGGCCAATGGAATGCGCCGGTCGATGCCCAGTGGCGTCAGAATTTTAAGATAAACGGCGAAACCTGGCGGTAAAGCTTCCTTCAAGGGCGACTCATGACGAAGCGTTGAAGCGGATAGCCAATCGACTTGATGCTTTATTGTAACTGATTGTAAACCCATACGCTATAGTAGCGCTCAGAAACCCGTACCTTTGCGGCTTCAAAGCCCCGCAAAGTAGGATGATTTCCATTACTGACCTCGATTTTCACTTCGGCTCCCGTACCCTCTACGACAAGGCCAGCCTCCATATTAAGCCCAAGGATAAGATTGGCCTGATCGGGCTCAACGGTCGGGGCAAATCCACGCTGCTGCGCATTCTGGTGGGCGAGTACAAGCCCGACGGCGGCAGCATCTCCATGAGCAAGGACGTGAGCCTGGGCTTTCTGAACCAGGACTTGCTCAGCTACGACTCCCACGAGCCCATCCTGATTGTGGCCATGCAGGCCTTCGGCGAGGCCCTGGAAGTGCAGAAGAAAATCGACGAGGTGCTCGTGGAGTTCGAGAATAACTACACCGACGACCTGGTCGAGAAGCTAGCCGACTTGCAGGAGCGCTTCGAGGCCCTGGGCGGCTATACCATGCAGGCCCGCACCGAGGAAATCCTGGAAGGTCTGGGCTTCACGACCGAGGAGCTGCAGAAACCGCTGAAGCAGTTTTCGGGCGGCTGGCGCATGCGCGTGATGCTGGCCAAAATCCTCTTGCAGCAACCCTCCCTGCTGTTGCTCGACGAACCGACCAACCACCTGGATCTGCCCTCCATCAAGTGGATTGAAAACTACCTGGCCGGCTACGAAGGCGCCGTGATTATCGTGTCGCACGACCGGGAATTCCTGGACCGCACCACCAACACGACCGTGGAAGTAACCGGCGGCAAGCTGGTGCCCTACGCCGGCAACTACTCATTCTACCTCGAAGAAAAAGAGGAGCGCAACGCCATTCAGAAGGGTGCTTTCGAAAACCAGCAGGCCCAGATTCGCCAGGCCGAGCGGTTTATCGAGCGGTTTAAGGCCAAAGCCTCCAAGGCCAAGCAGGCCCAGAGCCGGGTAAAAGCCCTCGACAAGCTGGAGCGCATCGAGGACGTGGCCGCCGACGACGCCAAAGTGAACATCAAGTTCAACTTCACCGTCACGCCCGGCCGCCACATCCTGCGCATGGAGCACGTGGGCAAGAAGTACGGCGAGAAGCTCATCTTCCGCGACACCCACGTACACATCGAGCGGGGCGACAAAATTGCGCTGATCGGGGCCAACGGTAAGGGTAAATCCACGCTGATGCGCCTGGTGGCGGGGCAGGAGGCACCTACCAGCGGCACCCACCAGCTGGGCCACAACGTCATCATGTCGTTCTACGCCCAGCACCAGCTCGAGAGCCTGCGCATCGACAACGAGATTCTGCAGGAAATGGTGGAGGCCGGCTCCAAGCGCACCGAAATGGAACTGCGCTCGGTGCTGGGTTCCTTCCTCTTCACCGGCGACGAGGTCTACAAGAAAATCAAAGTGCTCAGCGGGGGTGAGAAAAGCCGGGTGGCCCTGGCCAAAACCCTGATTTCGGAGGCCAACTTCCTGCTGCTCGACGAACCGACCAACCACCTGGACATGCAGTCGGTGAACATCCTGATTCAGGCCCTGGACCAGTACGAAGGCACCTACATCGTGATTAGCCACGACCGGTTCTTTGTGGAGAATGTGGCCAATAAGATCTGGTACATCGAAGACTACCAGCTCAAGGAGTACCCCGGCACCTACGCCGAGTACGAGCAGTGGCAGGAAGACCGGGAAAAGGCGGCCAAGAAGGCGGGGCTGCCCTCGCCGTCGGCGCCCAAGCCGCTGCCCAAGACCGAGCCGGTAAAAGAGGCCACCTCCACCAGCAACTCCAAGCAGAAGCGGGAGTTAGCCGAAGTAGAAACCCGCATTGAGCAGCTGGAAAAAGAGCTGGCCCAGTACGAATCCCAGTTGGCCGACCCGGCTATCTACAACAATACCGCCCAACTCAAGGATGCTACGCTGAAATTTGAGCAGGTGAAAAAGGAGTTGACCGCCCAAAACAAGCGGTGGGAGGAATTGGTGTAAGCAACCGCCCGAGTCCCAGAAGCCACGCCCGGTCCTGCTTGCGTCGTAGCAGAGCCGGGCGTGGTTTTTAGGCCAAGCTACCATGCTGGGAATGCAGTGTGCGCAGGGCCACACCGAACCGGAAATCCCCGTAGCTACCCAAACGGGCGGCTGCGGGGATTTTCAATTTCAAGCTCAGAAAGGGCGGCTACGGGTGGTTCTGCTTTACCAGCACGGTGTTGTCCAAGCCATTTTGAATGGTATTGCTGGATTGGCCACTGGCTCCCTGGAACGTTTGGGCGCCGTTGCGGAGGCCGTTCTGCTCTTGCCGGGCCAGGTGGCTGTTGCCGTCCTGGTCGATGTAGGCGTTGTTCTGGGCACTAAAGGCGCCGCTGGTGCCCTGGCCTTGGTAGGCCGCATTGTTGTTGCCTTCTTGTTCGATGGTAGCCATATTGAAACTGGTCGACCCGTCGGCTTGCTGCTGCTCCGCCTGGTTGCGGTTCCCGATCTGCGTCGCTTCGGCCCGGTTGTTCATGCCGCCCTGCTGCTGGAGCAGCACGTTCTGGTTGCCGAGCTGCAGGCCGGTGGCCGTGTTGGAGCCGCCCTGCCGCTGGGTCGACTTATTATTGTTGCCCGTCGAGGAAATGCTGGCAATGCTGCCCAGGCCCGCCTGGGTCTGGACCGCGTCGTTGTCGTTGCCCAGCTGCGTGATAGTGCCTTGGTTTACCCGGCCCTGCTGCAGCTGGCTGCCGGTGTTGCGGTTCCCAACTTGGGTAGCCAGGGCCAAATTACCGCCGCCGGTCTGGTCCTGCACGATATCGTTATTGTTGCCGACCTGCGTTGCTACGGCCCGATTAAAGGGACCAATGGCTTGCTTTTGACTAATGGTGTTTCGGTCGCCGAGCTGAATGGCATTCATCTGGCTGGATGCGCCTCCCTGGTCCTGGGTCACTGTATTACGGTTGCCCGATTGAGCAGCCGCAGCCGTGTTCTGACTGCCGCTTTGGGTTACGTCCAGTCGGTTTCGGTCGCCGAGCTGCAAGCCGGTCGAGCTACTGGTACTGCCCACCTGCATCACCTGGGCCCGGTTGTCGCCGCCGCTTTGCTGCAGTGCGCTGGTGTTGTTTTGGGCGTGGGCACTGCTGGCTCCCAGCAATAGCGCGCACACCCCCAGTAGGGAAGGGGTAAGACTTCTCATAGGATAAGGGTAGGAGTGAATGTATATCCCTAAGTAAATAATAATTTTACAAATAAATATACAAATAATTAAAAAATATAGCTGTTCGGTACGCTAGCTGAAAAGTGCTGCGGTGCTGTTTGAGCAGGCACCACCTACCTCAATTGTCCTGATGACCAAGGAAAAAAGGGGGGTGAGGTATTGAAAAAGTAAGTTTCTAACCGGCCCCGAAGAACCGCCGCAGCGCAAATTGCAGCGGTTCTTCGGGGTTATTCAGATTCACGAGTTGTTGCGGATAAGCACTTGTGTAAAGGTGAGGTTCAGAGGAATTATAAAATGAGCTTCCGCCTAATCAAGTATTCAATCGGCCGGTGTAATCAGCAACCTTCTAAAATACGCTTCTGTGCCCGAGCCCACCCAAAGGCCGACGGCTCCCCTGGAAGTTGCGCCGTGCTTTAAGTCGGAGACAAGTAAGCAGGGCTGCGAAGCCTCGTTGACATACAATCTGGCGGTACCGTTTTTTACCACGATTTTTACTTTCGTCCATTTGCCTACCTCCAAGTCAACGTAGGACTCATACTTCTCGGGAGAGTCCTGGCGTAGCTTTTGCCACGGAAAGTCAGGGTAGGAAATGTATTGCACCGAATGGTTTCTGCGTACCTGGTCTTCGGCTCGTCCGTTGGTCGGGCGCAGGTAGAGGCATTCGAATTTTGTATCGTCTTCGTTGATTCTAAAGGCAATGCCAACAAAGCCCCGCGCAGTTTCGGCAGCAGTGTCCAAAGGCCGGCCCGCTACTTCGACCTCGATGGTGCCGTTGTGAAAAGTAACCTCTGGCAGCTTGGCATATTTCAGCTCCGGAGTAATTACCCGCGCCGTATCCGCGACCCTTACTGATTTTTTGCCCTGGTACGTTGCTGGCTTCACCTGCACGTGCACCGCCGTCAGACCGGCGGTGGTAGTCAGGCTATAAAGCTTCCGACTTTCCTGGCCGTAGGCGGCACAACAGATTGTCAGCCAATACAACGTAACCAGGTAGCTTTTCATTCTCTACGGGTTGGCTCAGCACAGCTCACTGCGTGGGTTGTACCGACGGAGACGGGAATTTCAGCACCGTTGCTACTCGGAATTTACGCAAAATCCTGAAGCTCGGTGCCCCCTCATGCCCAAGACCACCGTCGTAGCCGTGCGATGCCATAGCGCCGCGGCATACCGGGTGTTGAGTGGGAATGTCTTTCCGTTACCTACCCCGACCTGCTTACACCGCTAGCCGCTAATAGGCTACTTCCCGCGCGTCGTTGAGGGCCTTGATGAAGGCAACAACGGCCTGTTGCTCGGCGGCACTCAGGTTCAGCTTGTCCTCGCCCAGCGTTTGGTTGGGCACGGCTAGGCCCAGGCCCGCCCCACCGCCTTTGTTGTAGAAGTCCAGCACTTGCTCCAGCGTCTGGTACACGCCGTTGTGCATGTAGGGAGGCGTAAGGGCCGCATTGCGTACCGTGGGCGTTTTGAAAGCGTGCCGCTGGTGGGCAATGCCGTAGAGGCCGAATTTACCCGCGTCGGCATCTAAAACCGGGTGCAGCGTATCCGCGGTAGCCGGTACGCCCAGCACTTCGCTTTCGGCCTTGTCGTAGAGTGGGGGCACCGAGCCGTTGAACAAGGGCATGTAGTGGCAGGTGCCGCACTGGGCTTTGCCCATAAACAAGTTGAACCCCAGCACTTCCTGCCGGGTCAGTACGGTCGTGTCGCCGCGCATGTACTGGTCGAAACGGCTGTTGAGGCGTACCAGGCTGCGCACGTACGCCGCTACGGCCCGGCGGATATTTCGCTCGGTAAGGGGCTGCTGCTCGGTGGCAAAAGCCTGGGTAAACAGCTTGCCGTATCCGCCTTTCTTGCGCAGCAGGGCGGGGGCCTGACTGAGCTGCCCGCCCATTTCCGCTTTGTTCGAAACAACGGCGTGCACCTGGTCTTCCAGGAAGTGCACCCGGCTGTCGGCAAACTGGTCGGGCTGCAGGGCGGCGTTGAGCAGGGTGGGCGTGTTGCGCTCCAGCTCCGAGGCCGCCAGCAAGGACTTGTTCACCCGCAGTCCGTCGGTGTAGGCGCGGCCGGGCACGTGGCAGCTGGCGCAGGAGCGGCCCCCGCGGCCCGACAGCAGGGGTTCCTGAAATAAGGCAGCCCCCAGGGCCAGCACTGCCGGGGTGGGCGGGGCGGCATCGGCCGGGGCAAAAAAGGAGGCTTCAAAAGCGTCGGCTTCGAAAAAGCTGCCGGCCGCCGGCCGCACCGCGCGCCGGGCCGCTACCACCGGAATCTGCAGCTGCTGCTGGGCCTGGCGTAGCGTCGTCAGCATAGGGGTGAAGTGGCGGACAAAAAAGCCGGCCCGGTTGAAATTGTCGAAATCGGTGCCGGGCGCTGCTACGGCGGCCTCACTCCGGCGCAGCTGGCCGAGTAGCTTTTCGGGCACGGCAAACAGCGCGAGTACTTCGCGGGTGGCCTGCAGCGTCACGGCTGCTTCGGGCAGGGAGGCGTGGGCGGCGGGCGAATCGAAGCCGGAGAGGCCCTTGGCGGCCAGGCGGTAGAGGTTCAGGCGCAGGGCATCGAATACTTCCGCGTCGGAAAAGCTGAGCAGGGGCACCTGCTGTTCTAGGTGGCGCACCTCGAAGAGCAGGTTGTCAATTTCCTGGTGAATCAGGTCCTGGGTAGCGCGGTCAAGGGCCGGCGCAGCGTACACGTATTCCTCCAGCACCTGAAAGCCCGTGGCCGGAATTACCTGACCAGGCTCACCGGGCTCAGTCTCGGGCAGGTTGGCCCCGTTAAGGCGCTGGGCCACGTGCGGGAAATAGTATTCCACCGCAAACTCCAAGTGCTTATACTCGGTGCGGCAAGCCGCAAACTGCCGGCGCAAGGCAGTCGTATCGGCCTGGTAAGCCAGCTGCTGGAAGTGGGTCAGGGCCGCGTGCAGGCGGCGCAGGTGGTGGGTGTAGTGGTCTTTTACCTGGTCGGCAGGCGTTTTGTGCAGCACTGCAAACGAGAACAGCACGCCTGCCAACCCCAGCAGCAGGGGCCGGATCAGGGATTGGTAGGGCAAAGGGCGGCGGGTCATTGAAAGTAAATTTTAGCACCCGGCAGCCGGGCTTCAGCCTCCCGGCAGGCCTGGGGAGTAAAGGCATTGCCCTTGACAATGATAGTTTTCAGCTTTTTGAGCTTGCCCAAGGAGCGGGGCAGGGCCGTCAGCTGGTTGTCGTTGGCAATCAGGGTTTCCAGATTGTGCAGTTGGCCCATCGTCTTGGGCAGGGTCTTGAGCTGGTTGCCCGACACAATGAGCACCTTCAGCTCCCGGCAGCTCCCGAGGCTGGCGGGCAGCTCTTCGAGCTGGTTGTTGGCCAGGTTCAGCTCCTCCAGCCGGGTCAGGGTGCCGAGCTGCTCGGGCAGGTGCTGGAGCTTGTTGTCGTTGAGGTAGGCGTAGCGCAGGCGGTGCAGGCGGCCCAAGGTAGCGGGCAAGAACAGCAGCTGGTTGTGGGAGCTGTCGAAGTACTCGAGCTGGGCCAGTTGCCCCAGCTGCTCGGGCAAGGAGGTGAAGTTGTTCCAGGCCGAGAGCAAAAACCGCAGGCTGTCGAGGCCTCCGATGCTGGGCGGCAGCTCGGTCAGGGCGTTCTGGTCAATTTGCAGCTGCTGCAAGCGGTGCAGGTTGCCCAGCGTGGGCGGCAAATCCAGCAGGCCGTTCTTGTTCACAAACAGCACCCGCAGGCTGTCGAGCCGGGTTACCGATTCGGGGAGGTGGCGCAGGTGGTTTTCGTGGGCGTACAGGCGGCGCAGGCCCGGTAGCTGCGCCAGGCTGGCGGGCAGCTGCTCCAGGCCCTGGCCCCGCAGGTTCAGCTCCCGGATGCAGCCCGGGCGGCTCAGGGCATCGGTAAGCGTGAAAGCCGCCGGCGTAGCGCACTGAGCCAAACAAGTGTTGCCCTGCAGACTCTGCAGGGCAACAACGAGTAGAAGAAAAAGAGCGGGGAGTTGCCTCACTACTGCTTAATGAAAGTACGGGTCGTGGAAGTGGTAGGCGTGGTCACGACCAGGGTGTAGTGGCCGCCGTGCAGCTTGGCTACCGGCACCTTCAGGCGGTTCAGGCCCTGGTTCAGCACGGTGCTTTGCTCCAGTACGCGGGCCCCCAGGCTGTTGAATACCTGTAGCGTGGCGGCTTCCTTGCGGCTGCTGCTCAGCTCCACGGTCAGCTCGGTGCCGGCGGTGGGGTTCGGGAATACGTCGGCCTGGGCTAGCTCGGGCTGGCTTTTGGTGGTGCCCAGCGTGGTGCCCAGTACACCTTTGCGGCTGATAACCAGCGCCGTCGACTTATTGAACACGACCGATTGACCGGCTGCGTCGGTAGTTGCCAGCGTGTTGGCGGCGTCGGGGTTCTGCATGGAAATGAACATGAATTTCTCGTCGGGCGAGAAGGTCATGCCCGTAGGTTCGCAGCCGGCGGGCGTCACGGCAAACAGTTCCACGGCCGGGTTGGCTTGGGTATGGCAGGGCTTAACCACCCACACGTGGTTGCGGCCACCGTCCTGCAGCACGTAGAGGTTGCCCTGCGAGTCGAAGGTCAGGTTGTCGTTGCCGGTGCCCCAGGCTTCGTTCACGGTAGCCGTGCCGTAGTTGATAGGGTAGGTGCGGTTGGTAACGCCGGGCGAGTTGCCCACGAAGACTTCGAAGCTGCTGACCGTAGCCCCGTCAGTGAAGCGGTAGGTGGTGCCGGGGCCTTTGGCCGTGAAGTACACCTGGCCGGTTACCGGGCTGATTTCAATGTCTTCCACCCCGTTGAAGCTGGTAGCGCCCAGGGCCAGGGCCAGGTTGGAAGTGTTGTTGCAGTCGGCCGGCGTGCCGTTGGGAACCTGAATCCAGGTGCCGGTGGTGGCCGTGCCGATAGCGCCGTCCAATTTTAGGGCATACAGCGTACCCTCGGCCAGCTTATCGGCCGTGTTGGCGACGTACTTGTACACAAAGCTCAGCGTCGAGCCTTCGTCGGCTCCTTCGTATACCGTTTTGCGGTCGGGCGCCACTACGATATTTTCGTGCTTGAAGCGGCCCATTTTCCAGAGCTTGTCGGGCTTGCCGTCGCCGTTCTGGTCTTTCACGGTACGGGTAGCCGGGTCCATTTCCACGTTCCAGCCAAAGTCCAGGTACACGTCGCCGTTGCTGTCGGTCGGGGCCGTGGGTGTGTTTTCCTCGCAGGTAATCACCGTGTTCCAGGGCGTGGTACCCCCCGAGCAGTTGTTGAACGTGCCCACTACCGGCCCAAAGTTGACCGGGTTCTTGGCCGTCACCTGCCACAGCTTGGTAGTAGGATTAAAAGTCAGATCCAGCATGCTCACCCCCGAGGTAGCGGCCGAAGAGCCCTCGTGGTTGATGGACAGGTAGCCGGTGTTGGTGCCCGCGGGCACGTAGCCCGTAAAGTCGAAAGACTCTTTCACGTTGCCCTCGGCCGGGGTGGAGTAGGCCGCCCCACCCTGCACCAACATCTGAAAGGTGTGGGTGGAAGGCAGGCGCAAATCCTGGGGCTGGGTAGAGGGCTGCACCGAGGTGAAACGGCTGATGTGGTCGGCCGGCAGGGTAGGGCAGGAGCTTTGCGCTAGGGCGTTTCCACCGCTGAGCAGCGCGGCTGCCAGGAGAGTAGGAGTGTATTTCATAGGAGCTTGCGTGGTGGTTGAATTGCGCCGCAAGTACGCCATGCATTATTTCGTCTGGTTTACCACTGCGTTAAGAGTAAATCACCCGCCGATGATGAAAATGTTACCCGGCCGCGCCGGGAAATATTGCCGCCCTTGATGCGTTGGGGCCGTACCATCGTACACTGAAAGTTCGCGCTATCTTCGCTTGTATGCCCCATTCCTCTTTTTTAGCTTCTGTGCTGCTGCTGGCCACGGCCTGTGTGCCCCTGGGTACGCCCATTACCGACCCCAATGCCGCCCGCGGCGGCCAGCAGCGCCCCCCTGAGTACTACGCCGACAAAACCCTGCGCTACGAAGACTATACCTACAGCCCCGACGTGCGCTCGGTGCAGTGCTACGTGGCTACCGGTCAAAATACGGAAATATTTCAGCCCCCCGTAGTGCCTCTTAGCCAGCAGCAGCCCATTGTGCTGGAGTTCGACCTGCTGGGCAGTGGCTCGGAGCGGCTCACGGCCAAGCTCGTGCACTGCGACGCCGACTGGAAGCCTTCGGTGCTGACCGACATGCAGTTTCTCAACGAGATAAACGAGTTTCTGATTACCGACTACCGCACCGGCGTCAACGTGAAAGTGCCCTACTACCACTACCGGATGCAGGTGCCGCGGGTCAAAATCAGCGGCAACTACCTGTTGGTGGTGCAGGGGGCGGGCAACACCCCCGTGCTGACGCGCCGCCTGCTCGTGTACCAGAGTGGGGTGGAAATAGCTATTCGGCAGGGAATTCCGGTGGCCGGGCAAGAGCGCTACACAATGCAGCAGGTCGACTTTTCCATTGGCTACGGGGGCACCAACCTGGTGAATCCCAGCCAGGAGGTGAAGGTGATGCTACGCCAGAACTTTCGCTGGGACAATGCCAAAACGAACCTGCGCCCCACCTTTGTGCGCGATGCCGAGCGCCGGCTCGACTACCAGTACTTCAACTTTGAAAATGCCTTTCCGGCCAGCAGCGAGTTTCGCTACTTCGACATGCGCTCCTTGCGCGTGGCCGGGGCCGGTATTGCCGAGCTAGACCCCACCGCCGCACCCCGGGCCGTGCGGCTGAGCCCCGAAGCAACCCGCAACGGGCAGGCCTATTCCCAGTTCGACGATATCAACGGGCAGCGGGTCTTTGAAAGCCGGGAGTACGGCAACGGCGCCACCAACGGCGACTACGCCAACGTCACCTTTCAGCTGCGGGCCGCCCAGCCGGCCCCGGGCCCGGTCTACGTGTTCGGGGCCCTCACCGACTGGCAGCTCAAAGACGAGTTTAAGCTCACCTACAACGCCGAGCAGCAGCAGTACACCGGCACGGCCCTGCTCAAGCAAGGCTACTACAATTATTACTACGTCGTAGGCAAAACGGCCGGGGCGCCGGATGATGTCTACTTCGAAGGCAGCCACCAGGAAACCGAAAACCAGTACGACCTGCTGGTGTACTACCGCCCGCCCGGCACCCGCGCCGACCTGCTCATCGGCTACCAGATGCTGGACGTGAACAGCCGCCGGCCCTAGGGTAGTGGTGAGATGGTAAGTTGTCGTTCTGGCCTTACCTGGTGGCTCCTTGTTCCCTGTCATGGCGAACCACGCAAAGCCATCCGTCCTCTGAAGTGTGCTGAGTGCCCTAAAGTGAAAAGCCCTAACGCCTGCGCTAGCGTTAGGGCTTTCTGGTAAAAGAACGTTTGTCACGAGCAGCGGACGGATGGCTTCGTCCTGCGTCCTCGCAAGGACACGTTTATTTGAACGACAACCTGCTAGCTCACTAGTTTCCCACCTAATACTGGCCCTCAGCCCCGCCGCCACCCGAGGAGCCGCCGCCGAACTGGAAGCCGGGTTCGTGGGGCTGCATGGTCGTCTCCGTAACATGGGCCATCACCAGCGACTCCAGATTCAGCTGGCTGAACGCGGAGGGGCTGTCGGCGGGCTCGGAGGTGAGGCCGTGCCGGGCCGGGCGCAGGTAGCGCAGGGCCCAGCCCGACAAGGCTATCAGGAAAACGCCGCCCAGCGTGAGGGCCCATTCTGGCGGCAGCACCGAGCGGTAGAAGCGGTAGGTGAAGATGGAAAAAGCCAGGCTCAGCAGCCCCGCGTAGAGCACCAGCCGGTCGGCGCGCCGCAGGCCCTGGTAGAGGTAGAGCAGGGGAATGCCCACGGTAAAGAGGTAGAACAGCGGGGCAAAGGGAATTTGGGTTGAAACGTCCTGGTTGTTGAGCAGGGCATTGCCTTCGCGCACCATCAGGTAGTTGCCGGCCAGATAGAAGCAAGCCAGTGTTAGGGCTTTGACGGTGCGCACGGCCGGGCGGTAGTAGAGGTAGTCGGGGCGGCGGGTCAGGCGCTGCAGCACCCAGTAGCTGCCGGCGCAGGCCAGCATCAGGGCAAACGGCAGCAGGGCCTTGCCCAGCGGCAGCCGGAGCACCACTACGCCCACAATGTCCAGGTAAAGCAGGAAAGCTAGGGCGGCGGCCAGCGGATCGGCGTAGCGGACGATAGCCAGTAGCATGGCCCCGGCCAGCAGCACCAGCAGCGGCCATTGCAGCCCAAGCTCCTGCAAATCGTCGATGTCGACGGTATGGGGCAGCAGCAGGCTGTAGCTGATAACCAGGGCCACGACCAAGTAGCTCACGCCCAGGTAAAGCAAGGCGTTGTCTACTCCGGAGCGGTAGAGGTGGTTAGTCGAAATAAGCCGCTCCAGCAGCAGCAACGAGCCCCCGCCGCAGAGCAGGCAGCCCAGCAGCACCCGCGCTTCCTCCGAGCCGCTCCGGTATTCGCCTATACCCATCACGGCCAGAAACACCAGCCCGGCCGCCGTTATATTGGCAATCCAGGTGAAAATGAACAAGGCAATGCGGATGAACAGGTGGGGCTCATAGAATCCGCTGGGAAACGCCGGCCGGATAGCCTGCACCTGCTCGGCGGTCAGCAGGCCGCTTTTGCCCCAGCGCCGGGCCGTGTCCTGCACCAGCCGGTTGAAAATCCACTCCTCGTTATACGCCTTCTTGCTCATGGCTTCCCACTATTTTCTTCAGATTCAATAACAGCAATATCACCGCCACCGTCGACAGGGGAAAATACACGAAGCCCGTCACTTCAAAGTCCCGGTCCAGTTCGGCCAATTGGAAGTAGAGGTAGGTTACGGCTATGTAGCCATACAATGCTCCCAGCAGCACAAACACGTAGGAGTGGGTGCGGCGGGCGTACCAGTACAGGGCCGCACTGAGCCCAATAATCAGCAGAGCGGCCAGCACGGGCGGCAGAAAGCCCGGCTCGAAGCTGTTGCGGAACATGGTGGTCAGCAGGGCTACCAGGGCCAGGTTGCTACCCAGCAGCAGATAGGTGTAGCCAAAGTGCTTTTTGCGGTCATAACGCTCCGAGGCCAAGCCCACGGCCGCCAGCCCCAGGCCCAGCACTATGGCTACGGCATCGAGGTGGGGCAGGGCGTAGTTGTTGGAGGTGAAGGCCGACACCGGCGCTATGGACACGCCCACCCAGGCCGCCAAACCGGTAATGGCCATCGACAGCACCCCGCGGTGGTCGAAGCGGTAGGCGCAGCCGAAGAACACCAGCGTGGGTAGCAGCACCAGCAGGCCGTAGCGCGTGCCGAACACGTCGTACTGGTACTGCAGGTAGCCCAGCAGCGTGAGCAGGGTGAGGCAGCCCAGCAGCAGGGCGTAGTCGGCACTGGCCGAGTTGCGGGCGGCCTGCCAGGTAAACGGCTGCCGCTGCCGGTGCGCGTAGGCGAAGCCCGCTGCCGAAAGTAGGGCAATGAGGGCCACAATCACGCCGTGGCCCAGCGAGTCGATGTTCTTATAAATGAGCAGGCCCAGGCCGGTACTCAGCAGCGTGACACCCAACGAGAGCAGGGTGCGCAACTCGTAGTACAGCGAAAAGGGCTTGTTCCGCTCGTACACGCGGATGGTTTCGGCCTGCTCGGCCGAAAGCAGGTGCAAGGATCGGAGTACCCCTAAAATCTTATCAGTCATGAAGAAGTATACAAGTGCCAGGAGGGAAGCAAAGCCGCATCACCGGGCAAACATAGCACTTTCACGGAGGTCAGCTGATTCTATATAGGCCATATGGCATATTTGTGGCTAGGTTTGCCCGTCGAAAGCAGCCGCCGCAAGCTGCGCTGTAACCAAACCCTAGGTGAAGCGTTGCAGCAAAACACGACTCTCACTCCGCCACCCACCCATGAAACCAACCCTGCCTCTTGCAACTGCTTTACTGCTGGCTTCGGCCTGCTCTACCAACCCCGTTACCGGCAAAAAGGAAGTCATGCTCGTCTCGAAAGGGCAGGAGCTAGCCATGGGCCAGCAGTCCGACCCAGCCGTGACGGCACAGTTTGGCCTGTATCCGGACCAGAAGCTGCAGAACTTTATCAACGAGAAGGGCAAGGCCATGGGCGCCATTTCCCACCGCTCCGACCTGACCTACCAGTTCCGCGTCGTCGATTCGCCCGTTATCAATGCCTTTGCCATTCCCGGGGGCTATGTCTACTTCACCCGGGGCATTATGGCGCACTTCAACAACGAGGCCCAGTTTGCCGGGGTGCTCGGCCACGAAATCGGCCACGTCACGGCCCGGCACTCGGCCAAGCAGCAAACCAACGCCATTATCGGACAGGTGGGCCTGATGGGCGCCATGATAGCCTCGCCCAAGCTGGCCCAGTTTGGGGAGCAGGCCGCCCAGGGCATGCAGCTGCTCTTCCTCAAGTTCGGCCGCGACGACGAAAGCCAGTCCGATGAACTCGGAGTGGAATATTCCTCGAAAATTGGCTACGATGCCTCCCAGATGGCCGACTTCTTCCAGACCCTGCAGCGGGAGCAGGAGAAAAGCGCGGCCCAGCCCGTGCCCGACTTCTTGTCGACCCATCCCAACCCGGCCGACCGCTACAACCGCGTGCACCAGCTGGCCGCCCAGTGGAAGCAGCAAAACGGCAACCCGACCAACCTGAAAATCAACCGGGACCAGTACCTGCGCCTCATCGACGGCATCGTGTACGGCGAAGACCCCCGCCAGGGCTTCGTGGAAAGCAACGCCTTTTATCACCCCGAGCTAAAATTCCGCTTCCCCGTACCCGCGGGCTGGAAGCACCAGAACACGCCCCAGCAGTTTCAGATGGCCGACCCGGCCGGCAAGGCCCTGATGATGCTGGCCCTGGCGCCCGGCACCTCCCTGGATGAGGCTGCCCAGGCCCTGGTCAAGCAGTTCAGTCTGCAGCCCACCGACTCGCGCCGCACCACCGTCAACAGCTTCCCGGCCCTGGCCTTCGTGGCCGATCAGGTGCAGCAGGACCCGCAAACCGGGCAGCAGGTAGCCGGCATCCGCACCATGGTTTACCTGATTCAGGACGGCAAAACCATCTACGCCCTGCTCGGCGCCTCGGCCCCGGCCGACTTCCCCAGCTACCAGCCCACGTTCAGCACCACGATGGAAGGCTTTGCCCGCCTCACCGACCCCGACAAGCTCAACCGTAAGCCCGAGCACGTGCGCGTCAAAACCCTGAAGCTGCGCAGCTCGCTGAGCCAGGCCCTGAAAAGCAACGGCGTGCCGGATGCCCGCCTGGAGGAAATGGCCATTCTCAACGGTATGCAGCTTAACGAGCAGGTCAATGCCGGCTCCCTGATTAAGGTGGTGGGCAAGTAGGGCCAACCCTGGTTGCAGTAGGTTGGCAGGTTTTTTGGCTTAGGTCCTTCATCTGCCTCTACTACCAGCAGCCAGGGTGATGGTTCACCCGGCTTGCAACCCTGCCCGCCGGCCGGCCGTTGCAAGCTCATCCTTTCCCATGCTACGCGGCCCCTGCCGCTTCTCTGACCTATGAAATCTTCCCTCTCGCGCGGCCTGACTACCAGCGCCCTATTGCTCTCCTTACTGCCCCTGGGCGGCTCCACCAATCCGGCTCCGGCCGAAAAGCCCCTTACGCTCAACCTGAGTGCCTGGCAGGGCCCCAAGCCCGACCCGGCCGTTATTGCGCAGTTCGGGCTGTATAACAATGCTACCCTGCAGCGGCTGATTGACACCAAAGGCCAGCAGATGAACAAGGTGTCGGACCGTCCCGGCGACTATGGTTTTACCATCGTCGACTCGCCCGTCATCAACGCCTTTGCTACCCCCGATGGCCACGTGTATTTTACCCGGGGCATCATGGCGCACTTTAATAACGAGGCGCAGTTTGCCGGGGTGCTCGGCCACGAGCTGGGCCACATCACAGCCCGCCACGGCCAGAAGCAGCAGAGCCGCTCCACCATTGCCAACATCGGCCTGCTGCTGGGCTCGGTAGTATCGCCGAATCTGGTGGGCCGCTTTGCCCAGCCCTTGTCGCAGGTCGTGGGCCTGGGCCTGCTTAAGTACGGCCGCGACGCGGAGAATGAGGCCGACGTGCTGGGCGTGAAATACTCGACCAAAATCGGCTACGACGCGGCCAACATGGCCGATTTCTTCCAAACCCTGCAGCGTACTGAGGCCCAAAGCGGCGCGGGTGGGGTGCCCACGTTTCTCTCTACTCACCCCAACTCCGCGGACCGCTACACCCGGGTGAAAGGCCTGGCCGCCCAGGCCAAGCAGCAAACCGGCTCGGCTAAGCTGGCCGTGAACCGCGACGGGTACCTGCGTTCCATCGAAGGCCTGCCCTACGGCGAAGACCCGCGTCAGGGCTTCGTGGAAGGCGGCGTGTTTTACCACCCCGACCTGAAGTTCCGCTTTCCCGTTCCCTCCGGCTGGAAAACCCAAAACTCCCCGTCGCAATTCCAGATGGGTGAGCCCAGCGGCAAAGCCCTGATGGCCCTGGTACCGGCTCCCGGCTCCTCGCTCGACGCCGCCGCCGAAGCCCTCGTCAAGCAGCTCAGCTTGCAGAATGCCCAGGCCAGCCGCACCACCATCAACGGCTTCCCCGCCGTAGCCATTCAGGCCGACCAGGTAACCCAGGAGCAGTCGGCCCGCACGTTGAGCTACCTGATTCAGGATGGCCAGAGCATTTATGCCTTTATCGGCCTGTCCTCGCCCTCGACGTTTGCCTCTTACGCCCCGGTCTTCACCCAAGTGGCCCAGGGTTTCAGCCGCCTCACCGACGCGAATAAGCTGAACCGGCAATCAGAGAAAATCCGCATCAAAACGGTGAAAACTGCCACTACACTGGGCGCAGCCCTTACGGCCAACGGTATTCCCTCGTCCCGCCGCGAGGAGCTGGCCATCCTGAACGGCATGCAGCTAACGACCAAAATGCCAGCTGGTACGCTCTATAAGGTGGTGGGCAAGTAAGGATAGCCCTTAATAAATAAGCAGAAAGGGCACTTGGTTTACCAAGTGCCCTTTCTGCTTATTTATTCCTGCAAAATTATTTTCCTCGCTCTTGTTATTCGATAGTATCCCGGATGCATCTGGTTCACAACAATTGTTCTTGCGACGCGCATAGGCTCAATAGTATCCATTGTAGTAACGGATCCATCTCCATCATCTTCAAGGGTAAGTTCAGCAGGACATAAATACCACCGATAATTTCTGTGGTCCTGCACATAAAATGAGTCAGCAGAACTTGGCCAGGAAACATTCATTAAAGAAAATTCAAGCCTTCCAGGAAAAACACGGTAGGCTCGGTGCGACCGTATTGCCGCAATATTTTCACTGAACAAGCCCTTGTCGTTTATTTTGCAAGGAATAAAGAAGTCAAAACTTGTGTCGTTGCGAGCATTGCTCATGACCAGTAGGCCTGTCTCTTGAATTGTCTTGGGCCTTTGTTGACAACCACTTAAAAGGCTAGCGGCTAAGGGTATGAGCAGCCTTATTTGCATTGACTTTAATTCAAGTAAAACGCCCCGACTGAATATCGGCCGGGGCGTTGAAGTTATAAGTAAGCCAGCTTAAACTAAGCCTTCTTCAGAAACTCAGTTTTAAGCACCATCGTGGAGCCGCCCGCGCGGCCCTCGATTTCGGCCGGGCTGTTGGTCAGGCGAATGTTCTTCACCATCGTGCCGCGCTTGAGCGTGAGCGACGAGCCTTTCACTTTCAGATCCTTAATCAGCGTCACTGAGTCGCCCTCGTTGAGTAGGTTGCCGTTGCTGTCTTTTACGTCCATGCTTGGTTATTCGTCAACGATTACACGTTGAAGCGGAAGTGCATGATGTCGCCGTCCTGCACCACGTAGTCCTTGCCTTCCACAGCCATTTTGCCGGCTTCCTTGATTTTTACCTCAGTCTTGTACTCCTGGTAATCGGCCAGCTTAATCACCTCGGCCCGGATAAAGCCTTTCTCGAAGTCGGAGTGGATAACGCCGGCCGCCTGCGGCGCCTTGTCGCCACGATGAATCGTCCAGGCCCGTACTTCCTGCACGCCGGCGGTGAAGTAGGTAATCAGGTTCAGCAGCTCGTAGGAAGCCCGGATCAGCTTGTTCAGGCCCGACTCGGTGAGGCCGTACTCGGCCAGGAACATTTCCTTTTCCTCGGGGTCCTCCATGTCGGCAATCTGCTCCTCAATGGCCGCCGATACGAGTACTACCTGGGCGCCTTCAGCTTGCACATGCTCGCGCAGGGCAGCTACGTGCTTGTTGCCGTCGGTCTTGATGCTGGCTTCGTCCACGTTGGCCACGTAAATCACGGGCTTGATGGTGAGCAGCTGCAAATCGGCTACGGCCTCCAGCTCTACTTCGTCGGCCTGCACGGCGCGGGCGTTCTGCCCGGCTTCCAGAGCCGCCTTAAAGCGCTGCAGCACGGCCACTTCCTTTTTGGCTGCTGCGTCGCCGGCCTTGGCCGAGCGCTCCGACTTCTGCAGCTTCTTGTCGATGCTTTCCAGGTCCTTCAACTGCAGCTCGGTGTCGATAACGTCCTTGTCGAACACGGGGTCGACGCCGCCGGCGACGTGCACGATGTTGGGGTCGTCGAAGCAGCGTACCACGTGGATGATGGCGTCGACTTCGCGAATGTTGGCCAGGAATTTATTGCCCAAGCCTTCGCCCTTGGAAGCACCCTTTACCAGGCCGGCAATGTCCACAAACTCAATAATCGTGGGCAGCACGCGCTTGGGGTTTACCAGGGCTTCCAGAATCTGGAGACGCTCGTCGGGCACGGTAATCACGCCCACGTTGGGCTCGATGGTGCAGAAAGGATAGTTGGCCGATTCGGCCTTGGCGTTCGAAAGGGCGTTGAACAGCGTGGACTTACCCACGTTCGGCAAACCGACGATTCCGCAGCGGAGACCCATATGGTGAAATTGTGAAGTTGTGAAATGGTGAATCAGCACCTGTTGGCGTAATTCGAGGGGCAAAGGTACGGCTGTTTTTCAAGGAATCCTTGGCGTAACCCGGCGTAGACTAGCCCCGTCTGCCTCTATCGGTCATCCTGTGCCTGCGAAGGCCCCTATTACGCTGGAACGAGTCGTTATTTCGACTATCGTGCTTCCGTGATAAGGTCCTTCGCTTTGCGGACGTCAGATCAAGGATGGCAGATGAAAAAATGACCGCAGTGCAACAAAAAACGGCGCGCTTCGACCCGAGAGTCAAAGCGCGCCGCGCGAAGGTTCTGACGTACTGAAAAGAGAGTAAAGCAGTGTTTCGCTAAGCTTCGGGGCTAGTAGTTGTCGTCGGAGCGGTTGGGGTTGAAGCCGTTGTCGCCTTCGTAGTTGTCGTAGGCGGGGCGGGGACGGTCCAGCTCGGCTACTTCCTCTTCGGTCAGCAGTTCCTCGCGCACATAATCCACGGCGTCCTGCAGGGCATCGACAAACTTGGCAAAGTCTTCTTTGTAGAGGAAGATTTTGTGTTTCTCGTAGGAAAACGTGTCATCATCCCGCAGCTTGCGCTTGCTTTCGGTGATGGTGAGGTAATAGTCCTGACCGCGCGTTGCTTTTACATCGAAAAAGTACGTGCGTTTGCCAGCTTTAATGCGTTGGGAGTAGATTTCTTCCTGATCGTGACGGTCTTCCACGGTGCCTTCAAATAGGTTGATTTATTCCAAGATGATTGAATTGCAACCCAAAGTAAAGTGTTCCAGCCGTATATAAAAATATTGAGGTCAACTTTTTTCCACAAAATGCCGGGTATCTTTGTTTAAGGGCGTCCTGCGTTTAGGAGCGGGTTTCTAGGACGGGGAGAAGAAAAAGTTGAGCAAATGCTTAAATCTGGATTATATCTAGCAAAGCCTATGTTGACCGTTGCCCCTCGTCGTCCCTTGTCTTCACCACTTTATTTCCTTACCCATGGCCCAACCGCTTGATCTGGCCGCTGTCCGCTCGTTCGAGAACCTGGAGTTTCTGGCCCGCCAGCTCGTGGAAGGCTTTATCACCGGGTTGCACCAGTCGCCCTACCACGGCTTTTCGGTGGAATTTTCGGAGCATCGTCTCTATAACCCCGGCGAAAGCACCCGCCACATCGACTGGAAAGTGCTGGCCCGCACGGATAAGCTGTTTGTGAAGCGCTACGAGGAGGAAACCAACCTGCGCTGCCACATCCTGCTCGACGTGAGCCCGAGCATGTACTATCCGGCCCCCAGCCACGACAAGCTCCGCTTTGCCGTGCTTTGTACTGCTGCCCTAACGACGCTGTTGCAGAAGCAGCGCGACGCGGTGGGCCTGGTCACGTTTGCCGACCAGATTGAACTGCAAACGCCCGTGCGCTCTACCTCGTCTCACCGCCATACCCTGCTGCTGACGCTCCAGCAGCTACTGGAGCGGCCGCCCGCCCCACGCCGGGCCACCGACGTGTCGGGGGTGATTCACCAGATTGCCCAGCAGATTCCCAAACGCTCGTTGGTGGTGCTTTTCTCCGACATGCTGGGCCGCAACCCCGAGGAGCAAACCGCCAGCCTGGCCGCCCTGCAGCACCTGCGCCACGCCCAGCACGAGGTGTTGCTATTCCACATCATGGACCGCGCCACCGAGTCGGAGTTTGCCTTTGCCGAGCGGCCCTACTTGTTCGAAGACGTCGAAACCGGGGAGCAGATCAAGCTGCAGCCGGCCCAGGTGCGCGAGCAGTACCGGGCCGCCATGCAGCAGTACGAGCAGGAGCTGGCCCTGCGCTGCGGGCAGTACCGCATCGACTTCGTGCCGGTCGATATTCGGGAGCCGTTCGACAAGGTGCTCTATGCCTACTTGGTGAAGCGGGGCAAAGTCCGGTAGTATGGCACTCTGGTATTGCCGCGTCTGCGGTCTGGATTACGACTATTCGCCCTGGGGGCCGAATGACGACGAACCCGATTATAGCATCTGCGAGTGTTGCGGCGCGCAGTTTGGCATTGACGACTACACTGTGTCGGGCGCGCAAGCCTACCGCCGCCAGTGGCTCAGTACCGGCTCTTCCTGGTTTTACCCCAAGTTGCAGCCCGCCGACTGGCAGTTGGAGGAACAATTGGCCTATGTGCCGGAAAAGTACCGCTAGGGACTTTATAGTACCCGTTAAAAACTTCTGATTTTGATAGATTACCTCTTTGCACTTCTGTTTCTGTGCTTTCCTTCGGCCCTGATAACGGCCTACATTGCCCACATGAACAACCGCTCCTTGTGGCGCTGGCTGTTGTTTGGTTTCTGCGTGCCCTTCGTGGCAATTTTTGTGGCCATGATTGTGACCTACTACGACCAGAAGCGGGCCGCGGCCGACAAATCGGACTCCGAACCAGACCGGCGCTGATTAGTCCTCCGGCGTGTTGTCCAACGACTGCCACAGGTACTTACTGGCCAGCGTGCGGTAGGGGCGCCAGGGCTCGGCAAGCTCGGTCATGCGGCGCAGCAGGGCCCGGCCGGTTTCCTGCAGGCCGTAGTGCTTGCGCATGGCATTCTGAATCCCCAAATCTCCTTCGGGAAATACGTCGGGCTGGTCGAGGGCAAACATTTGCAGCATCTGCGCCGTCCAGCGGCCCACGCCTTTGATCTGCGTCAGGTGCTGGGTAAAGGCTTCGGGGTCGAGCTGGCTGAGTTGGGCGTGGTCGAGCTGACCTTGCTGGGCAAAGTCGGCAATGGCGCGCAGGTAGCCGGCCTTTTGGCGCGAAATACCCGCCGCCCGCAGTTCTTCATCGGAGAGTTGCAGCAACACGGCTGGCTCGGGGTAGCCGTCGGGCAGAAATAGGGCCTGTACTTTCTTCCAGATGGCGGCCGCCGCCTTGGTGGAAATCTGCTGGCTCACGATGGCCCGCAGCAAGGCCAGATACAAGTCCTCGTGGGGGCGGGGCTCAATGGGGCGGCCCCGGGCAATAAGGCCAGCCAGCACGGTATCGGCCTGGGTTAAGTGGTCCAGGGCTTGCGCCGGCGAATAGGCTGGCAGGGCGGAGTTCAGCTTAGGTTCGGTCACTGTCGATGGGATGAGTAGGCACGGAAATTACGTGGAACACGTCCCCGTCTGGTCGAATTTTCACCCCGGTCAGGGCCCGGCCATACACGGCGCCGGTATCAATGTTGAGCACGTGGTGAATCGGGTCGAAGTCGGGGCGGCCAGAAGTAGGCGTGTGGCCGATAATCTGCAGCTTGCCAATGTTGCGCAGCAGTCCGCGCCGCCACAAGATTCCGTCCGGGTTGTCTTCGTTCAGCGGGTCGGGCGTATCGGCCAGGCCCGCGTGGCTGACAAAGACGTGGTCATTTTCCCAGAACAAGGGTCGTTGCAGTAGCCAGGGCAAATGGCTGGCCAGTAACTCCTGGTGGAGGCTGTATTGCGCCAGCGTGTGGCGGCCGCCCCACTGCAGCCAGTTGGGATAAGGACCCTGCGGACCGTAGTGGCGCGTCATGCCCATTTCGTGGTTGCCTTTCAGAAAAACCGTTTGCTGCGGGTGTTTTTCGCTCAGGCTCATGGCCAGCCCCACCGTATCGGGGGCAAAGTTGCCCCGGTCCATTAGGTCGCCGACCTGAATCAGGAGCTCCTGCTCGGGCTGCCAGTGCTGAATCAGCTCCAGAAACGTGTGGTAGCAGCCGTGCACATCACCAATTACAAACAGATTCATAGGGTAGACCGGGAGCTGACGGACGACAGAAGCCACGGGGCTGGGCCGCCACGGGGCAAAGATGCTAGTAAGTTCTTAGTTGTAAGTTTACGCCGAAGGTTATTTCCCCGCTGCGCAGGCAGAAGAGGCCATAACAGGGGCAAAAGCCAGCCGGCTCCCGTAGAATTCCCGGGTTGATTCCGTTACCCGCCACGCTAAATTCGCTCTAATGCCGCTACGCAAAATACTGGTGCCTATCCGGGAGCTTTCGGAAAGTGGGAAGCTTTCGGGTTTGCTGCTGCTCGTAGCAACGCTGCTGTCCATGCTGGTTAGCAATTCTGGCTGGGCCAGTCACTACCGGCATTTTTGGGAAACGTCGTTGGGCTGGGGGCCCTTGGTCAAGACCACAGCTCACTGGGTGGATGACGGCCTGATGGTGGTATTTTTCTTTTCCGTAGGCCTGGAAATCAAGCGGGAAGTGCTCTACGGGGAATTGACGGATTTTCGCCAGGCCCTGCTGCCGATTCTGGCCGCGGCCGGTGGAGTGGCCGTACCGGCCGGACTTTACCTGCTCTTCAACGCCGGTACGGCCACTAGCCAGGGTTGGGCCGTGCCTACGGCCACCGACATTGCCTTTTCGCTGGGCATCCTCTCGTTGCTGGGCGAAAAAGTGCCCCCCAGCCTGCGCATCTTCCTCACGGCCCTGGCTATTATCGACGATCTGATAGCCGTAGTTATCATTGCCCTGTTTTACACGGCCGAGCTGCAGACCACGTATTTGCTGGCTGCTGGGGCCATCCTGGCGGTGTTAGCAGGGCTCAACCGGTTAAGAGTGAGCTGGCTGCCCTTATACTTTCTGTTGGGTATTGGCCTGTGGTTTTTCGTGCTCAAATCCGGGGTGCACGCCACTATTGCCGGCGTACTACTGGCCCTGACCATTCCCACCGATGCCATTGAGCGGTTGGAAGCTTCCCTGCACAAACCCATTAGCTACCTGATTCTGCCCATTTTTGCCCTGGCCAACACGGCCATCGTCATATCCGCCGAGTCGGTCGGCCAGTTGCTTAGTCCGCTTGGTCTGGGTATTGGCCTGGGGTTGCTGCTGGGCAAGCCGCTCGGGATTTTCGGGGCCACCTGGCTGGCCGTCAAAGCCGGAATTTCTGCGTTGCCGGAGCGTGTAACGTGGTTTAAACTGCTGGGCCTGGGCTTTACGGCCGGTATTGGCTTTACCATGGCCATCTTCATTGCCAATCTGTCGTTCACAGACCCCAACCGGATTGACCTGGCCAAGATTGCCGTCATAACGGGCTCCTTGCTGGCGGCTTTGGTCGGGATGCTGGTGCTGCACCTGGCCGACAAGGCCGACGACAGCCCCGCTGCCGCCGACCTTGTTATTGAGCCGGAATAGCCTGCCTAGGCGGGCACGCTCAGCTCCTGCAGAGTAGTTTTTACCCGCTCAATCATCGTGTCGTCCACGTCGAGGTGGGTCACGAAGCGAATCATCTGGGGGCCAAATGACGAGGCCCGAATTCCTTGCTGCTCGAGCTGAGCCAGGAAAGCATCCGCCGGCATCTCGTCGCGGAGGCGGAAAATAGCCAGGTTCGTTTCGATAGGCAGGACTTCGGCCACGTAGGGCTGGGCCGCCAATACGGCGCCCAGCTCCTGAGCCCGGCGGTGGTCATCGGCCAGGCGCTCCACATTGTGTTCTAGCGCGTAGAGGCCCGCGGCGGCCAGAATACCGGCTTGGCGCATGCCCCCGCCCATCACCTTGCGGATACGGCGGCACTTGTGGATAAAGGCTTTGCTGCCCAGCAGCACCGAGCCTACCGGCGTGCCCAGGCCTTTGGACAAACACACCGAAATCGAGTCGAAATACTGGCCATAGTCTTCGGCTTTCTGCCCGGTAGCTACCAGGGCGTTAAAAATTCGGGCCCCATCGAGGTGCAAGGCCAGGCCGCGGCGCTTCGCCACTTCGGCGATGCTGGCAAGGGCTTCCATCGAGTAGCAGCTGCCCCCGCCCCGGTTGCTGGTATTTTCCAGGCAGATCAGGTTGGAAGTGGGGTAGTGCACGTTGTTGGCGGGCCGGATGGCCGCTTCCACCTGCGCGGCCGTTACCCGGCCCCGGTCGCCGGGCAGCAGGGCCATCGAGGCCCCCGAGTGAAAGGCAATGCCGCCCACTTCCCACAAATACACGTGGGCCGTTTGCTCGCAGATAACTTCCGACAGCGGCTCGGTGTGGGCCTTGATGGCAATCTGGTTGGTCATGGTGCCGGAGGGGCAAAACAAGCCCGCCTCGAGGCCAAAGCGGGCCGCCGAAACCTCCTCCAGTTCGCGCACGGTGGGATCTTCCTCGTACACGTCGTCGCCGGTAGGGGCGTGGAGCATGGCCTGCAGCATGGCCGCTGACGGGCGCGTAACGGTGTCGGAGCGTAAATCGATAATGGGTTCAGACATGGGCTAGGGGCAAAGTGAAGGCGAAGAAGAACAGGAAGAAGTAATACACTGTTTCCCGATTCAAAAATAAGACTTACTTTTGCCCCTCCTTTACAAAAAGACTTAACCGACCCGGATATGAGCGTCACCCGACTGAAGCGTAAGCACCGCAAGAACATTGCGCGCGCCAATAACAAGCAGCGCATCATCAAGCAATTGCTGCTGACCCCCGTTCTGAAGAACGTGGACCTGGATGAACTGAAGTCCCGCTTCAACGGCGGCACCACTTCGACCACCACTACTGAAGCATAAGTGCTTGGCATCGTAAAGATGCCAACCGCCCGTAAGCCACACCGGTGAGCAGGCAGAAATTCCAGGTCGGAAAGCGCCCGTACAGCGGCCCGCTCTCCGCGTCGGTGTGTTTCAAGTAGACCTACAACAAGCGCCTTTCTCCGCGGAGAAAGGCGCTTGTTGCGTTTGTGCTAGCATCGTTTTTGTTGCGGGGCAGAGGCCGCCTTCCTCTTAGCAGCCCGCTTTGTCGTGCCCCCGCGAAGAGGCACGAGGAAGACATCCGTACTCCGAAAGGTGCTGAGCCTATTAATGTGAAAAGCCCTAACGTCTACTCAGGCGTTAGGGCTTTTGGGTAAAAGGACGTTGGTGGCTAACAGCGGACGGATGGCCGCGCTTTGCTCGCCATGACACGAAAACGCAGGCTGGTGCTGGCCCCGCGGTATCACGTGCCCTTGGCCGGTACCCGAGTCGGCTTACCGCACGGCGGCGCGCAACCCCAGTTCAATAGCTTGCAGGTCCTGCACTTTGCCATCGGCTACTGCAAAGCGCAGCATCGTCCGGACTTTATGAAAGCCGTGCATGCCGGCTGCGCCCGGGTTTAGGTGCAAAAGGCCTAGCTTGGGGTCGGGCATTACTTTCAGAATGTGGGAATGGCCGGAAATAAACAGGCCGGGCCGCTCCTGCGCCACCAAGGAGCGGGCGGCGGGCGAATAGTGACCGGGGTAGCCACCGATGTGGGTCATGAGCACGTGCAGACCCTCAATCTCAAAATTTTGCACGAGGGGCTGGGTCTGGCGCACGTCGCGGCCGTCGATGTTGCCGTACACCCCCCGCAGCGGCGCCACGGTCTCGAGGGCCTCAATTACGGCGGCGGTGCCAAAGTCGCCCGCGTGCCAGATTTCGTCACATCCTTGCAGGTGGTGCAGGATGCGCTCATCCCAGTAGCTGTGGGTGTCCGAAAGTAAACCGATTTTTCTCATTGCTGCGTAAAAGTAGAGCTAGTCTGAAGCTTACGATAAATCCTGGTTTTGGAAATACACCGTTGGGCTACAGCCCGGCAACAGAACCGGCTGCATCCCGTATCTTGCCCAGCTTTACCCGATTTCCGTTTGCCGATTTTTATGCTGTGTTTTGCAATGGACCTCGGCGCCACTTCCTCATTTTCTGCCCCTCTGATTACCCTGCGATGAACGTATTCATCAACGATATTCCGCTGATCATCAAAAAGAACAGCGAGAAAATATACAAGCACCGCTACGATTTGATTCTGAACGCGGAGGATGAGTTCAGCTCCAAAGATCTGATCGGCGACGTGCTCGTACGCGACGTGACCGACCCCTTCATCGACCGGATTCTGCGGCTGATGGAGGTCAAGAAGCTCAAGAAGCTTAAGTCGCTCACGCTGCTGGCCCGCAAGAAGAAGCGGCTGATTCTGCACCTGAAAGACCAGTTCCGCATTGTGAAAGCGGCCGGCGGCCTGGTCGTGAAGGACGGCATGGTGCTGATGATTTACCGCCTCGGCAAGTGGGATTTGCCCAAAGGCAAGCTCAAAAAGGATGAAGACCCCGGCCTGGGCGCGTTGCGCGAAGTCGAGGAGGAGTGCAATATCAAAGTGGAAATGGGCGAAGAGTTGCCCAGCACCTGGCACTCGTATGCCTACAACGGCAACAAAATCCTGAAAAAGACGAACTGGTATATCATGAGCTGTTCGGACGATTCCTTGATGAAGCCCCAGGCCGAGGAATATATCGAAGAAGTTCGGTGGATGACCCCACAGGAGGCTTTAGCCGTACTAGACGAAGCCTACGCTTCTATTGCCCTGGTTGTGCGCCATTATCTGGGCGAAACCTCGGGTACGGAGTCGGCCAAGGAATCAGCCAAAGAAAAATAACCCACCTCACCGCCCCGCTTATGCGCCCATGTAGCTACTTGTCTTTCGCATTGTTATTAGGTGGCGCAGCCGCCTGCACCGGCAGCCAGAATGCTTCCGAAAACAGCGGTCCGAAAACGGAGCAGGGCACGGCGGCCAACCCAAGCCAGCTGGATTTGCCTTCCCTGGCAGGTAAAAATATCGACCAGGTACGCCGGGCACTGGGCACGCCACTGGAAAGCAAGGACGAGCCCATTGGCCTGGAGCCTACCGCCGAGCAGATGAAGAGCACCAAGGGCGCCGACTGGATCAATACGTTCGAGAAAAATGGCTCCACCATCGTGGTGACTTTCAACGCCAAGTCGCGCAAGGTGCTGGACATGGTGCTGATCGGCTCAGATGAGGACGAGCTGATGCGCCGTGGCAACCTGGTCATGACTGCGCCCGAGTACATCGTACTGCCCGTGCCCGACCCGAAACGCCCGCAGGCTATTTCGGGCGTCCGGATGGTGTCGCGGCGCTAGGAGCCAGTGGGAGTCGGGTAAGCCGGTAACGGAAAGGGCACAAAGTCATCGACGTTGCCCCCAAAGCGGTGAATTTCCCGGATAATGGTGCTGCTAATGGCGGCCAAAGCGGGGGACGTAATTAAAAACACGGTTTCCAGCTCGGGATTCACGTGGCGGTTGGCCTGGGCAATGGTGTTTTCGTACTCGAAGTCCGTGGTGTTGCGTAAACCGCGAAGCAGAAATTTGGCGCCCACTTCCCGGGCAAAATCAGCCGTCAGGCCCTTGTAGGCCTGCACCGACACCTGCGGCTCGCCGGCAAATACGTCCTCAATCAGGCCTACCATCTGCTCGACGGGCAGGTAGCGCGACTTGCTGCTGTTGTTGCCGATGGCAATGATGACTTCATCAAAGAGCGTAGCCCCGCGGCGCACTACGTCGAGGTGGCCGTTGGTAAAGGGGTCGAAAGAGCCGGGAAAGAGGGCAATGCGCTTCATGCGTCGCAGAAATGGTGATACACTGCTGCGAAGATGGGAAAACCTTCCGTTACTGAGCTCAAGTGCAGTGGTAAGAACGTGCCTTGCGCTGGGCGGGCTGAACTCCTTGTTGCTTTGTGCTTGCGAGAAACGCGAAGAACTTCGCCCTCAGAAAGGAGCCAAGTGCTTACTGAGAAAAGCCCTTCATCAGTGGTTTGATAAAGGGCTTTCTGGGTAAAGAACAGGTCGTACTGCGCAGAGGAAGGATGGCCACGCTTCGCTCGCCATGACCGAAAAAAGATTCGGCAGCGTATTCGTAGTACGGACCTTGTACCCTACTGGCACAGATGCAGGCTGTAGAGCTCGAAGTAGCGGTACTCGAACACGTCGTTGAGCCGGTAGCTGTAGGCCAGGTCGAAGGGGCGGTTGCCGAAGCGGATATTACGAATGTATTTGCGCAGGATGGTAAACAGCTCGGAATCGTGCATCAGGTCGCCCCACACCACTACCGTATCCTGGTCGGGGTTGAGCTGTAGCTCCTGCATTACCAGAATCGTAAAGTAGATCAGGTCCTCGGCGGTGCTGAAGGCAAACACGTTGCAGAACTCGAGGTGCTTGTCGCGCACGGCCACGATGGTGACTTCTTGGTGACCCAGGCTCAGGTACAGGCGGCGCGGCGCCGCCACCTCACTCTGGTGAACAATGCCTTCCAGCAGGGCGCTGGTTTGGTGCAGCATCTTGCCCGTAGGATACGTGCGGTGAAACCACTGGGCCAGGGCCTTTTCAGTAGCGAATACACTGGCTATTTCCAGGCTGGTGTGCACGTAGCGGTCTACTGTTTCGTAATCGGGGTCGACGGAATGGTGCAGGCGCAGGTAGGCCGCCTCGTCGCCGGCCCGGAACAGCGGGGCGGGTAGCAGCGTGAAATGACGGTTCTGCACGGCCAGCCGCACCTGGTTCCAGGTGGTCTGGCCCAGTAAGTCGTGCTCCTGGGCCAAGGCCTGAAACTGTTCGGCCCACGAAGCCTGACTGTTAAACGCGTAATCTTCCAAGGCCACAAACTTGTTGCGCCGCATGTCGGCCACACCTACCCGCAGGCCGTTGGCCCCGGCCGTCAGGTACAGGTTGCAGCTGGCTGGCGACGTTGTTTCCAGCGTTTCATCGCGCAAAGACTGCAAGGCAACGGGCGGAGCGGGAAGAGGCAAGGTGGCAGCTGAGGAAGCGTTGGAAGACACGGCGGAGCAAGCAAAAAAGAGCAATCAGGCCGTTAAAGGTACGAAAGGACCGCAAACCGCCCGATGCGTTGTTACAAGCTGCTGCTGGGCTGCTGGAACAGAATATGGGGAATAAACACGTCGTCGGGGCTGATGACGTGGCGCATAATGGGGTGCACCTGCGTGGGCAGCAACTCGCCCAGTTGCCGGGGCGTGAGAAAGGCCAACTCGGTCAGGAGTTGCGTGTCGGGGCTGTGCTCGGGGTCGGAGCCTAGACTAGGTGTGGCTTTTTCGTTGAGCAGCTTTACTTCGAAGAATAGCTCCAAGGCCTGCAACGAGTCGCTTTTAAACTCGTGCAGGTGCAGAAAACGGCCTACGGTGACTTCCAGCCCAGTTTCTTCGCGGTACTCGCGGCGCAGGCACTCCTGAATGGTTTCTCCGAACTGCCAGCCCCCACCCGGCGGCGACCAGAAAGGCGCGTTGCCGGCCAGTAGCCCCCGGTGGGCCGTCAGCAGCATCGCCCCCTGGTGAATCAGCATGCCGCAGACCCGCACCCGCACCTGACCAGTGTAGGCTTGCAGCAACGAATCAGAAACCGTATCGGGGGCAGCGGAGGAGGTTGACATAGAAGACGGATGTAGGAAATTAGGAATTAGGAGTAGGCGCAGAACGACGGAAAATCAGCCGCCAAAACCGCCCCCCAAGGTAAAGCAACAGTACAATGACCAGTCCGGCCATAATCAGCGGCAGAAACAAGCCTAGTGCAGAACCAGCGACGGCCAGAATGTTTTCCAGCGTTGCCAAAATCGGGTTGCCAAAACCGGCCGTGGTAGCGGTAGAACCCGCCCGCAGCAGCGCCGTGCCCGACTGCACCATGCCCGCCGTGCCCCCGCCCACCAGAATGCCCAAGCCCCAGCGCACCATAGGGTCGAGGTGGGGCAGGGCCGACGTCATGAGCAGGGTACCGGCTATAAACGAGGCCGGAGTCGTAATCGTATCCAGAAAGTTGTCAATAACGGGCACGTAATAAGCCAGCATTTCGGCCAGGGTAGCCGTAGCCAGCACCCCCAGCGCCGGCCAGGTGCCCAGCCACTCGAAGCCCGGCGAGGGGGCCATAAAGCCCGTAAGATAGGCTAGGTTGGCCGCCAGCAGGGGCACAAATATGCGAAAGCCGCTGCAAGCGGCCAGGGCCAACCCCAGTCCGCCAGCTACCAGATAGTCGAGTGTTGTCATAACGTGTCAGGGCAACGGGAAAAAGCTGTGCCGGGAAGATACGTAAGCCAGCGGATTGCGGCTGCCGCCCGCCCCGTGCGTACCTTTGGGCAATGAGTACTTCTGTGCACCCTGATCTGAACGTCGAAACCCTCGAAGTTCGCATTCGCCGCAAGCTGGAACGCCAGCATTTTATGCACCTGATCGGTGCCGACCTCACGAGCGTTGAACCGGGCCGGGTGGTATTCGAGCTAACGCTGGAGCAGCGCCACCTCCAGAATCTGGGCTTTGCCCACGGGGGCCTGGTGGCTACCATGGCCGATCTGGCCGCCGGCTTTGCCGCCGTAACCCTGGTGCCCGACGGCACGGGCGTCGTCACGGCCGAGCTGAAAACGACCTACCTGCGCCCCGGCACCGGCCGCACGCTGCGGGCCGTGGGCTGGGTGCTCAAGCCGGGCCGCCGCCTGCATTTCTGCGAGGCCGAGGTGTGGTGCGACGAAGTGCTGGTAGCCAAAGCCTCGGCCACGATGGCTGTAGTAGAGCCGCAGTAAACAGGTGCAGTTGGAGGTCCCTTATCAATGGGCAAGTATCTATTCCTGCCATTCGCATTTTTACTAACCAGCTGCCAGCAGGAGAAGCCCGCCCAGTCGGGGCCGGAAACGGTAGTGGCCGTGCCACCGCCGGTGGCCAACGATGACCAGGTGCTGGCCTATATCGACAGCCTGCAGCTGGCCGTGACCCAGCACCAGTCGCGGGCCGCCCTGCTGAAGCTCGACTCGATGGCCTGCATCAGCGACGGCTACATCACGGAAGCAGTGGATGCGGCCGCGGCTACTATCTGGGACCAGCAGTTTACCTTGCTGCTCGACTACCTCTACCAGCACCCCAAGTCCTTGCTCAGGCCCCAGCTGATCTGGGGCCTGAGCGCCCGCCTGTGCACTGAAGAAGACCGGGCGCAGGCCCTGGCCCGTTTTACAGAAACCAGCCTCGATAGTGCGCGCCGCACGGGACTTTCTAGCGCCGAAATGGTGTTCTTGCAGCAGATTTTGAGCGAGGTCAATCCGGCCCTGCTCGATTAAACGGCCTTCGTGGCCCGCCTATTTTTCTTTTCCTATGCTTTCTGTTCGCACTCCATCTGTCCGCGACTTTTTTGCCTTCGACCCCACCCAGGACCAGGCCACGCTGTTTTATAAGCTGGATGAGTTTCTGAAAGACGACCTGCCGGGCCGCAAGGTGTTCGTGCTGCGCGGTTACGCCGGTACGGGTAAAACCACCGTGGTCAGTGCCCTGGTGCAGTGGCTGCACCGCATGCAGCGCAAGTACACTCTGATGGCCCCCACCGGCCGCGCCGCCAAGGTGATGAGTGCCTACTCGGGCGTGGGCGCCAGCACAATTCACAAAAAAATCTACCGGCAGACGTCCAGCACGCCTTCCGACAGCCTGTCCTTTCAGCGCCAGCCCAACCGCACCACCGACACGCTCTACATTGTCGACGAAGCCTCCATGATTTCGGATGAAAAGTCGTTTGGTGAAAACGGTCTGCTCGACGATTTGATGGGCTACGTGTTCGAGAAACCTTCCAACAAGCTCCTGCTCATCGGCGACACGGCCCAGCTACCGCCCGTGGGGCAGATGTTGTCGCCGGCCCTCGACCCGGAATTGCTGATGCACCGGTTCCGGGCCAAGGTCGATGGCGTGGAGCTGCGCCAGGTGATGCGGCAAGCCGAGGAGTCGGGTATTCTGATGAACGCCACGGCCCTGCGCGAGGAGCTCCGTCAGGAAACGCCCAGCATTCAGTTTTATACCAAAGGCTACCCTGATATTTTTCCCGTGGGCGGCGACAAACTGGAGGACGGTTTGCGCTGGGCGTACAAGAACTTCGGCCACGAAAACACGACCATCATCTGCCGCTCGAACAAAAACGCCAACCTCTACAACCAGATGATCCGGCGCACCCTGTTCGACGCCGAGGAGGAAATCGAGGCCGGCGACTACCTCATGGTGGTGCGCAACAACTACTTCTGGCTGCCCAAGGATTCGGAAATGGGCTTTCTGGCCAACGGCGACTTTGTGCAGGTAACCAAAATCGTGCGCCGGCAGGAAGAATTCGGGTTTCGCTTTGCCGATGCCCGCATCCGCTTTGTTGACTACCCCGACGAAGAGGAGCAGGAAATCAAGCTGCTGCTCGACACGCTGCACACCGAAAGTCCGGCCCTGCCCGCCGACCGTAGCAATGCCCTCTACCAAGCCATTTCTGAGGATTACGCCCACCTGACCACCAAGAAGGACAAGAGTGCCGCCTTGCGTAAAGACCCGTTTTTGAACGCTTTACAGGTGAAATTTGCTTACGCCTTAACCTGCCACAAAGCCCAGGGTGGCCAGTGGCAGGCCGTCTTCGTCGACCACGGCTTTCTCAAGGAGGATATGATACACGCCGAGTTTACGCGCTGGCTCTACACAGCCGTCACGCGGGCGTCCGACCGGCTGTTTCTGTTGAATTTCAACTCGAAACTGCTGGCTCAGTAAACTCTGGTGCTGGCCGCCTGGTTACCGGTAGGCAATTCCCGGCCACCGGGCATAAAACTGGCAGGATAGTTGGCCCGCACCTCGAAATTCTTAAATTTGTTTACCTCAACTTACTAACGAAATTACCCATGAAAAAGGCACTCATTCTGGCTTTGTCGCTTTCGCTGACGGGCTTGGCCGCTCAGGCGCAGTCGGCCGCAGTAAAGCCCGCCAATGCGCAGGAGAAAGTAGCTGGTCCCCAGATTCAGTTTGAAGAAGTGAAGTACGACTTCGGCTCCATCAAGCAGGGCGACGTGGTCGACCACACGTTCAAGTTCAAGAACGTTGGTACCCAGCCCCTGGTGATTTCCAACATCGGCGTAAGCTGCGGCTGCACCACCCCCGACTGGACCAAGGACCCCATCATGCCCGGTAAGAGCGGTATCATCTCCGCCAAATTCAACAGCGCCGGCAAGATGGGCATGCAAAACAAAGTGCTGACCATTGAGTCGAACTCGGCCGGGGGCAACGCTATGGTATCGTTGGTGGGCGAAGTAAAAGATGCCGCCTCGGCTAATGCCGCGCCTACCATGAGCGCCGAGTCGAAAACCAACGGCATCATGGATGAGAAAGATGCCAAGCAGAAGTCGAAGATTGGCGAGAACAAGATTAAAGCCAAGCGCAAGTCTTCGTAAGCAGACTGTATAGCAACAAAAAAGGCGTCTCGCAGCTGCGAGACGCCTTTTTTGTTTTGGCTTGCCGCAGTGAAAGAAGTACGGCTAGCCGCCCGCGGCGCAGGAAGCTCTTTTCTCCACGTCATGGCGAGACGCAGCCATCCGTCCGCTGAACTGTGCGGCGCCTTCTGCTGTGAAAAGCCCTAATGCCTGAGCAGACGGTAGGGCTTGCTGGTAAAAGACCGTGCCTACCTCCGCAGAGGACGGATGGATTCGGCGGCGCCTGGCAAGGGTACGGGTTTGGGGGCCCCCGACGATTCAGAAACTGCTATGTAGTTATACCTGCCGGGCGGCCAGGAGCAGGCTGATCCAGCCGGCAATGAGCAGCAGGCCGCCGATGGGAGCTACGGCGCCCAGTTTGGTGATGCCGGTGAAGCACAGCGTGTAGAGCGAGCCGCTGAAGATGAGCACGCCGCCCAGCCAGAGCCAGGCCGTGGTGCCCAGGCTTTTCAAATCGGGGCGGAAGGCCAGCAGAATGCCCACGGCCAGCAAGGCCAGGGTGTGGTAGAACTGGTAGCGCACGGCGGTTTCGAAGGTATCGAAGCGGCCGGAAGCTTCCAGCATCTTGCGCAAGCCGTGGGCTCCGAAGGCCCCGATGGCTACGCCGGAGCCGCCCAGCAGCGCCGCAATTTGTATGATTAAACGAGCAGTCATATTTGGTTAGTGGTGGGTGGTCGTTTGTTGCTACTAGGGAAGCTGCTTATGACGAGTTGCCTCAAGATGCAGCCGTGCTTTTGCCAGCAGTTAACCGGCATTTCCGTAGTTGCGGGCCCCAAAAATAGCGCTGCCAACCCGAATCAGCGTGCTGCCTTCTGCCAGGGCCAGGCGGTAGTCGGAACTCATGCCCATGGAAATTTCCTTGAAAGCGGGCTGGTCGGCGAAGTAGCGGGCCTGCAACTGCTCGAAGTAGCTGCGCAACAGTCCAAACTCGTGGCGGAGCTGCTGCTCGTCGTCGGTATTGGTGGCCACGCCCATCACCCCGGTGAGCTGCACGTGGCGCATAGCCTGGTAGGCCGGCGACTGCAGAATTTCCTCTGCTTCGGGCAGGGAAAGCCCAAACTTGGTTTCCTCAGCCGCAATGTGAAACTGCAGCAGGCACTGAATTACCCGGTTGTGTTTGGCCGCCTGTTTCTCAATTTCCTGCAGCAGCTTCAGGCTGTCGACGCTCTGAATGGTGTGAACAAAGGACGCAATGTACTTCACCTTATTCGTTTGCAAATGCCCGATGAGGTGCCACTCGATGTCGGCGGGCAATTCGGGCTGTTTGGCCACCAGCTCCTGCACTTTGTTTTCGCCGAATAGCCGCCCGCCGGCGTCATAAGCTTCCTGCAGTACGGCCACGGGGTGGGTTTTGGTAACGGCTACCAGCCGGGCCGGAGTGCCCCGCAATTCGTTTTCGAAGTAGTGAAGGTTGTCGGCAACAGGCATTTTGTAAAGGGGCTACTGTGTTGGAAAGTGGGAAGGGGGCTAGTCCCAAGGATACTACAAGAGGTAGATGTACCGGTTTACGGGGTGTAGAAGCTGGCCTTGCCCGAGTTCATATGTTTCACAGGCACCGTGTAGTACTTCCATCAGCACCTTGCGCACACTGCCCTCAGTCTTCCAGAGAGTTAGTTAAAAATGTGTTTTTCAAACCCAGCCACAGCAGCCACAGGCCTACGCACCAGAACAGATAAATGCGGTAATAGTCTTTGGTATTGCGGTAGCGGGTCTGCTTGATTTCGGACTTTTCGTACTGGTCGATGCGGCGGAACACCCCGCGCAGGGCCCCGTTGTCGGTAGCGCGGAAGAACTGCCCATCCCCGGCCTGCGCCAGCTGACGCATGGTGGTTTCGTCGAGCTGGGTTTCCACGTAGCGTGGCCGCCCGTTGGCGTCGCGGCCGTAGGGTACAAAACCGTCCTTGCCCAGCCCGATGGTGTAGATCTTGACCCCGTACGCGTGGGCCAGTTGGGCCGCCGTGAGCGGGTCGAGGTTGCCCGCGGTATTCTCTCCGTCCGAAATCAGAATGCAGACTTTTGTACGGCTGCGGGAGTCGCGCAGGCGGTTGGTGGCCACGCCCAGGGCCGTGCCAATGGCCGTGCCGTCGTTGGCTATCATGCCCAGCTTCAGGCTGTTCAGGTTTTCGCGCAGCAGCTCGTAGTCGGTCGTGAGCGGCGCAATAGAGTACGCGTCGCCGGCAAATACCACTACGCCGATTCGGTCACCGGTGCGGCCGTCGAGAAACTCCCGCGCCACGCGTTTGGCGGCCTCCAGGCGGTTGGGCCGCAAATCCTGCAGCTCCATCGATGACGACACATCGACCAGCAGCAGGATATCAATGCCCTGCCCGGTTTGCACCACCCGCTCGTCGGTGCGCTGGGGGCGGGCCAGGGCCACGATGCCAAACGCCAAGCTCAACCCCAGCACAATATCGGGCAGAAAACGCAGGCCGGCGCTGTAGTCGCGGCGCACCTGCCCGGTCACGAAGGCCACGCCCAGGCGGGGCCGGCGGCGGTGTACCAGCAGCCAGCGCACCAGAAACAGTACCGGAATCAGGGCAATGAGCAGCAGCAGTCGGGGCTGCTGCCAGGTGTAGCTCGTGAGCGTGGCATAGCGCAATCCATCCACTAGGGGAGCCAGGAAGCGGTGCCAGAGCTGATTCATGCCGGAAAGGTAAGAAGAAAAGGCGGCGGCAAGCTAAGCGCGCGGCCGGGCCGAAACCAGGTCGTAGCGGCGCTGGGCAAAGTCGCGCAGCAGAATAAAGGCCATGTCCGTCTCGGCTTCCTCCTCGGTAAACTGGTTGCCGTAGATTACCCGGTCGGTAATGCGCAGGGCCGTATTTACGTCGTGGTCATTTTCGTAGTGGGCTACTATCTCGCGGGTGGTCAGGCTGTTAATGGTGTTGTCTTCCAGGCCGGTGAGGTAGTTTTTCCAGAGGGTAATGGCGCGCTCCATATTGGTCAGGGAGCGGGAAAGCGTAAACCGCTCGATATGGCGGGCGTACTGGGCCAGAAAGTAGGCGTGGTTTTTCCGGAGCCGGTAGCGTTGGTAGCGCAGGCGCAGCGTGCGACGGAAGCCAATAAAGAAGCCGCCGGCGACCAGCGCCAGCAAGCCCGTGCCCGCCAGCCAATACGGGTAGTTGAACTGCGTGGCAACCGGTAGCGCCGTCGTGTTCTGCCGCAGCACCGGGGCCTCGGGGCCGGGCGCGGGAGCCGTGCGCTGCAGCCGCACACTGGCCGCCGTGCTGGGCACCGTCACCGTGTCGTTGCCCTGCAGCAAGGTCACGGGCAGGCTCAGGCGCTGCACCGAATCGAGGGCAAAGGTGCGTAGGTGGTACACGGTCCGGTCGAGGCTCTGGCCCCGGCGGGTGCGGGTGGGGTAGTAGGTTTTGCCGACGTACTCGAAGGGTTTGAACTCGGCCGTGGAGTCAGGAAAAATTACCTCTAGCCCGGGCGCGTGCGCATAGCTTAGCTCATAGTCCACAATTTCCCCCACGCGGGTGCCCGGGCGCATAAAGCGGCTGCGCGGCGCCTGGGCGGCGGCGGGCTCGGCCGAAGCGAGGAGCAGCAGGGCCAGCCCCAACAAAAACGGAGAAGCGCGCTGCATATCAGGCCCGGCCTCCCCGCTGATTGCGCCGCCGAAACAGCCGGACCAGCTGCGGCACAAAATCGGTATCGGTGGCAATGGAAAGAAACTCGGTGCGGTGGCGGCGGCAAATCTGCCCGATTTGCTCCCGGTTTTGCTCGTAGGTGGCCCGGTAGCGTTTGCGGAAGGCTTCGGCCGAGGTATTCACCCACACCGTGCGGCCCGTTTCCTGGTCGAGCAGGGGCACGATGCCCAGGGGGGGGAACTCTTTTTCCCGCTTGTCGAGCAGCTGCAGCACCACCAAATCGTGCTTGCGGGCCAGCATGGTCAGTTCCCGCTCGTAGTTGGTGTCAATAAAGTCGGAAATGAGCAGGATGATGCTGCGGCGCTTGAGCAGCCCCAGCGCCTGCTTGATGCCCGCCCCCACGGCCGTCTGGCGGGAGCGGGGCTCCAGCTCAAACAACCGCTTGATAAGCGAATACGCGTGGTGAATACCTTTGCCCGGGGCCAGATACAGCTCTTTCTGACTGGAAAAGGCCAGAATGCCCAGCTGAGCCCCCTGCCGGGCGGCGGCCAGGGCCAGAATGCCGCAGATTTCGCGGCCCACGTCCAGCTTGCGGCGCCCTTCGGCCCCCACCTGCTGGGAGGCGCTGACGTCGAGCAGCAATAAAACCGACTGTTCCCGTTCTTCCTTGTAGGTTTTGACGAAGGTGCCGTGGCCTTTGCTGGACACGGCCCAGTCGATGGCCCGCACCTCGTCGCCGTACTGGTAGAGGCGCACATCATCGAATTCGAGACCCGTGCCTTTGAAAACGGAATGAAAATCGCCCTGCAACTGTGCATCCGCTGCTTTCAGTATACGGATTTCCATCTGCCGTAGCTTCCGGACAAGTTGTTGGAAAGGAGTGAGGGCCGGTGAATTCATTTCAGCTAAACTACGGGTTCCTCCTAACTTTGCACACGTGAAAAAGCTCCCCATCTGCCTGGCCTTGATTCTGAGTGCATTGCTGACCAGCTGTCAGCGGCCGGAAGAAGCCGCGCCGCCTGCCAACCTGTTGCCCAAAGAGAAGATGGTGCAGATGCTGGTAGAACTGCACGTGAACGAAAGCCGCGTGCAGGGCTCGGGCTTGCGCGCCGACTCGGCCCAGGCTCTGTTCAACCAGCTGCAGAAAGATATGCTCTGGCGCCACGACGTGTCGGACTCGACTTTCTGGCAGAGCTACCGCTACTACGCCGTGCACGACAAGGACCTGGACGAAATGTACGGCATCGTGCTCGACAGCATTGCCATGCGCAAAGTCCGGCTGCAGACCCTGCCACCCCAGTAAGTTTTTCCGGGGTCAGATCAAGCGGCTGCCATTGGGCACCGGCCCGGCCAGGGCCGCCAGCACAATATGACCGTCGGCGTCGGCTGCGCCCGTTACCAGTACTTCCGAACGGAAGGGCCCGATTTGCTTAACCGGGAAGTTGACCACGCACAGCACTTGGCGGCCTACCAGTGCCGCCGGCGTGTAGTGGTGCGTAATCTGGGCGCTGGAGCGTTTCTGGCCTACCTCCGGCCCCAAGTCAATCAGGAGCTGGTAGGCGGGCTTGCGGGCCTCGGGAAATTCGCGGGCTTCCAGAATGGTACCCACCCGCAGGTCGACCCGCGCAAAGTCGGCCCAGGAAATCGTAGTAGTGGCAGCAGGGTTCATGCCGCAACATAGCACCGAAACGCCTAAGGCTGGGAGGCAAATTTCTCCAGCAGGGCTAGGCGCTGCTTAACCTGCGTTTCCCAAAAAGCCTGCTTTGTGGCATTCAGACCGTGGTTGCTTTCCCGGTCGTAGTTGAATTCCTCCCGTTTCCAGGCGGCAAAGGCCGCGTTGGTCAGGTTGTTAAACGCCGGATTCAGACGCTCGCAGTCGAACTTAACCAAGCTGATTTTCTGGCGCAGCATGCGGGCGTGCAGCTCGGTAATGTCGAAGTGCAGCTGCTCGTGGCGCAGCAGCTCCGGCGTAGCCTTTTTCTTGTCGCGCGTCCAGGATTCCTGAGGAATGAATACCGCTTTTACCGATGAGGAGAAAACATAGTCTTTGCAGGCTACCTGCACGTCGATGTTGGCCGCCGTCAGGGCTGCCAGCTGCTCAGTGGGCATGGGTTTGCCCTGAAAATCGTCCCAGGTCAGGGGCCGGTTCGCCGACCAGCCCAGCAGTGCCGGCTGTGGTTTGGCCACTGGTTTGGGCGTGCCCTGCTGCGGCCCTGGCGCCAAGACCAGGAAGGAGAGGATAAAAGAGAGAAAAGGCATCAGAAATAACTGAAAAGTACAATTGTCAGGGTAGGGGGCTACGGGTTGGCTGAACAACTATTTTGGATGCTTTTCAATTCCTTGTCGCGTAAAATCTCGTGCGGTACGCATCAGCTCACTACCTCGCCAGGGAAGCCTGGGCCGGCGCAACGAGGGAGGCGCTGTGCTGCCGGAAGCGCCACAGGAGCAGGCCGGCTACCAGCGTAAGGCCCGTCAGCAAGCCAATCCAGACGCCGGTAGCGCCCATCTGCAGGCGCGTGCTGAGCCAGTATCCAAAGGGCAGGGCCACGGCCCAATACGCCAACAGCGCCACTACTGAGGGAATCTTTACGTCTTCCAGCCCGCGCAAAGCCCCCAAGCCAACTACCTGCAGGCCATCGGAAATCTGGAACAGGGCCGCAATGAGCAGGAGCAGCGAGGCTTGGGCTACTACTTCCGGGTCGTGGTTGTAGAAGTACGGAATCCTATGGCGCCCCCCGATAAGCACCAGCGCCATGGTGCTCATAAACAGGAACGTAATCAGATACGCGGCGAGGCCCGCCTGCCGGGCTCCGGCTGCATCACCGTGTCCCCGGAAATTACCAACCCGAATGGTGGCCGCCGCCCCTACACCACTAGCAGCCATGTAGGTTACGGAGGCCACGTTGATAGCAATCTGGTGGGCAGCCAGGGAGGTAGCACCCAGCCAGCCAATCATAACGGCTGAGAAGCTGAAGGCGCCCATCTCAAACATCATCTGTCCGCCAATGGGGGCGCCCAGGCCCACAAGGCGCCGCAGGGTAGCCCCGGCGGGGCGGAGCCAATGCGTGGCAGCGGCCCGGTAGGGAGCCAGGCGCTTGGCGCGCAGCACGTAGGTGCCCATCAACACGGCCATCAGCATGCGGGCAACCAGCGTGGCCCAGGCGGCACCCATCATGCCCATTTGGGGGGCTCCGAGGTTGCCAAAAATCAGCGCGTAGCACAGCACGGCATTCACCACGTTGGCCAGCAACGACAAGATCATGGCTTGGCGGGTGAGGCCCAGCCCTTCGGCAAACTGCTTGAAGCCCTGGAATATCATCAGCGGAAACAGGGACAGGAACATTACCCGCACCCAGGGCGCCGCCAGGGCCACGACTTCGGCGGGCTGGTCGAGATACTTCAGAAATGGGGCCACCAAAAAGCCTACGCCGGCCAGCACCAGGCCCGCCACCGAACTCAGCCACACCCCGCCCGTGAGCAGATGACCCAACGCCGAAACGTCGCGCTTCCCGTCGGCCGCCGCGACTAGCGGCGTGATGGCAAAGGAGAGCCCCATCCCAAAAATCATGACTACGGTGCTGACGCTGACGCCCAACGATACGGCCGCCAGGGGCAGCTTACCCGTCTGGCCCACCATCACACTGTCGCAAACGCTGACCAGAATGTGGCCGAGCTGGCTGAGCACTACCGGGTAGGCTAGCAGCAGGGTTGGTTTGATATGGGGACGAAGCTGATCGAAGGGCATAAGGCGGGGCAAAAACAGCCGCAAAGGTACAACCCCCGGCGGGCCTACCCGTCACCACCTCGAAATTAGCCTGCTGAGCTGCCCACCAGCACGGTCGACAGCCGGCGCAGGGCTTCCCGTAGCAAGGGTTCGGGCAGGGCGTAGGAAAGACGCAAAAAGCCCGGCGCGTCGCAGCTGGCGCCATCTACCGTTTCCACCCCACCCGCCCGCAGCCGGGCTACCAACTCGGCCGAGGCCGGCCCGGGCGCCAGGGCCGGGTTCAGATAAGCCCGAAAATCAGGAAAGAAGTAGTACGTGCCGGCTGGCACCTGATTTTTCACCCCCGGCAGGGCCGCTAGCGCAGTTTGCATCAGCTCCCGGGTAGCAGCCAGCCCTTGGCACAGCTCCCGGCTAATGGTTTCGGCGTGCTCGGTAACGGCCTGCGCGGCCGCCTGCGACAGGGCCGCCACGGCGGCATTGGTGGCAAACTGCCAGGCCGTAGCCTGGCGCACCAGGGGGAGTGGGGCCACCAGGTAGCCGGCGCTCCAGCCAATGAGAGCCAGCGACTTGGAAAAGCCACTGACTACTATGTGCTGCTGGTGTGGGTCCGCAAACTCCAGCAAGGAAACCACCCGCTCGGGCCCGAAGTTGATACCGTCGTATATCTCGTCGGATACTACCGCTAGGTTGGGCCACTGGCGGGTTAGGTGGAGCAGGCCTTGCCATTCGGGGCGGGTGTAGACCCGGCCCGTCGGATTGTTGGGGTTGCTCAGCAGCAAAATCCGGGTTTGTGGGGTCAGGGCTGCTTGGATGGCCTCGAGGTCAAGAGCGTAGTCGGTGGCCGGGTCTAGGGGCAGGGTGCGGAGCGTGCCGCCGGCCTTTTCCACCAGGCCCCGAAAGCCAAACCAGTTGGGTGTCAGCAGCAGTACTTCCTGCTGGGGCTGGAGCAAGGCCTGGAACACGGCCAGCAGGGCCGGTTTGGCCCCGGCCGTCAGTACTACTTGCTCGGGCTGAACCGCTGCCCCCTGCCGCTGGTAGCGCGCCGCAATGGCGGCGCGCACCTCGGGCAGACCTTCAACGGGGCTTATCGGTAGCGGGCCGGCCGTCAGCAAGTGGGCGGCGGCTTGCACGGCCACGGTCGGCGGTTGAAAGTTGCCGTAGCCGGAAGCCAGGCTAATCGTCTCGGGAAAAGAAGTCATGCGCAACGCTATTGTCAAAGAGCTATTGAAGTAGCACCCCGCCGGCTTAGACCACGGGAGCCAGCACTACATCCGCAAAATAGTTGTCGGCATCGGTAAAGAACTGCTGCACTTCCAGGCCGGCCTCGGCAGCCGTCTGCTCAATCAGATGGCGGGTAAACTTGTAAGAATTCTCCGTGTGAATAACCTCCCAGGCCTGGAAGGCAAAGCTTTGCTGCAGGGCCGCTACCTGCACCTGCTGGTCGCGGGTGCTTACCAGGTAAGAGCGAATTGCCCCGCTGAGTGGGTCGTAATCGGTGTAGTGCTGCCAATGGTCGAGGTCGAAGTCGGCGCCCAGCTCCCGGTTCAGGCGCGTCAGCAGATTCAGGTTAAAGGCGGCCGTCACGCCCTGGGAGTCGTCGTAGGCGGCCCGGATCTGGCGCGGGTCTTTCTGTAGGTCAAAGCCCACCAGCAGCCGGTCGTTGGCGGACAGCGGCTCAGCCAGCTGGCGCAAAAACTCGCGCCGGTCGGCGGGTAGGAAGTTGCCGATGTTGGAGCCCAGAAACAGCACCGCTTTGCGGCCGGGGCGGGCAGCCATCAGCACCAGGGCCGCAGCATAGTCCGACACCTGGGGCTCGACCTGCAGCGTGGGCAGCTCATCTTGCAGGCTGGCCACCAGCCCGTCGATGGCCGCCGCCGAAATATCGACGGGTACATACGTAAAGTTGGCCCCGGTTTCGAGCAAGTGGCGCAGCAGAATCTTGGTTTTCAGCCCGTCGCCGGCCCCCAATTCCAGCAGAAAGAAAGGTTCCTCAGTAGCGGCGGGCCGTAGGGCCTGGGTTATGGCGGCTTGGTGCGTGGTCAGCAGGCTAAACTCGGTGCGGGTAGGGTAGTACTCGGGCAGGGCCATAATCTGTTGAAACAGCTGGCTGCCGGCATCGTCGTAGAAGTACATCGACGACAGGGTTTTGGGCGTGCGGCTTAAGCCCTGAGCAACGTGCCGGGCCAGATCAGGAGAAGCCACAGCGGGGAGAGAGGGGGCAGACATGCAAGGAACAGTAAGGAGAGAGGTAAAGGGGCGGAGGCTTAGCGAGCCAAGCGGATGCCGGTAAACTGCCAGCGTTTATCGGCGTGAAAGAAATTGCGGTAGGTAAGGCGGATATGGCTTTCGGGCGTGGCGCAGGAGCCCCCGCGCAGCACCAATTGGTTGATCATGAACTTGCCGTTGTATTCGCCCAGGGCCCCGGCGGCCCGCTCGTAGCCGGGGTAGGCGTGGTAAGCCGAGTAGGTCCACTCCCAGGCGTCGCCCAGCAGCTGGTGGCACTGGTCGGGGGCCGCATCCGCGGGCAGGGGTTGGGGGTCGAAGCTACGGCTTTCCAGGAAGGTGCCGGCCGCGGCTTCGGGGTGAAACTGGCGGGCCGCAATTTCCCACTCCTGTTCGGTAGGCAGGCGGGCTCCGGCCCAGTGGGCATAGGCGTCGGCTTCGTAAAAGCTCACGTGGGTAACGGGCGCAGCCAGATCAAGCGGGCGCAGGCCGTGGTGGGTGAAGCGAAACCAGCCCTCGGGCCGGCGTACCCAGTACAGCGGCGCCTGCCAGCCGGCCTGCTGCACCAGCTCCCAGCCTTCACCGAGCCAGTAGCGGAAATCCGAGTAGCCGCCGGCTTCGATAAACTGCAGGTATTCGGCGTTGGTTACCAAACGGTTTTGCAGGCTGAAGTCGGCTACGTACACCTCGTGGGGGGCCTGCTCGTTGTCGAAGCAGAAGCCCGCGCCTTCGTAGCCAATGCGGTGTACGCCACCCCGCACGGGCAGCCAGGCAGCGGGCGGGCCCGGCGCGTCCGAAACCGGCGCGTCGGCCGAAGCCGGCAGGTAGGCCGGGGCCAGCGGGTTGGTGCTCAGAATGTACTTGATGTCGGTGACGAGCAGCTCCTGGTGCTGCTGCTCGTGCTGCAGGCCCAGCTCCAGAAGGGCCGCAAACGACTCGGGCAACTCCGCCTGTCGCTGCAGCAGGGCCAGCATTTGAGCATCGACGTGGGTTCGGTAGGCATACACGTCGGCCAGGGCCGGGCGCGACAACGTGCCCCGGTCGGCCCGGTTGACGCGGCTGCCCAGGGAGTTGTAGTAGGAGTTGAACAGAAAGGCGTAGTCGGGGTGAAATACTTGGTAGCCGGGCTGGTATTCGCCCAGCAGAAACGTCTCGAAAAACCAGGTGGTGTGGGCCAGGTGCCACTTCGGCGGACTCACATCAACCATGGGCTGCACCACGGTGTCTTCGGGCAGCAGCGGGCGGCACAGGGCTTCGGTCTGCTGCCGTACTGCTTGGTAGCGGCTCACCAGCGGGGCAGTGGCAGGGACAGGGGCAGACTGGGACGGGATAAGCAGGGTAGCAGCAGTCATAGCGCAGGGGTAGGGAGGTGGTAAGGTAACCGGAAAAGCCACACCGAGTTTTGGGGCCCAGGTTGAACGGGTGCGTCTTATACGTTTTTTAAGGGATTAGGCGCAAAAAAAGCTCGACAGCTAGGAGGAGTGGGTACTTATCGCGCAGGCCCCTCTGTAACTACGCAGCAGCTCATCAGTAGTAGTTGGTATTTTGGAGTTTAGAGGGCGAATTAGCTGCCAGAATGCCTATCCTTGTTAAGCAACGCCCGTTGAAGAGGGCAAGTCACAACCCCCGTTCTCCAAAACCCTACAACACTATGATTACGAACAACACTTCCCGTAACAGCTCTTCCCGTCAGAGCGAAGCCGGCCGTCAGGGCGCCCGGGCCACGAACAGCAAAACGACGCCAGCCGGCAAAAGCCTCCGGGGCTTTGCCGCCATGGATCCGGCCGAACAGCGCCGCATAGCCAGTGAAGGAGGCAAGGCCTCGCATGAAAGTGGCCGCGGCCATCGTTTTACTTCAGAAGAAGCCCGTGAAGCCGGCCGTAAGGGGGGCCAGGCTAGTCGCGGACGGAGCAACCAGGGCGGTGCCACCCGATAGTTTCTCTCTGAAGTATCGGCAGCTATAACGGTTGCCATCAAGCCGACAAGCCCGCGTGTTCTGCACGCGGGCTTGTTCTTTTCCGGTAGTTTCGGGCCAGGCCGCTGATTTCTCTGTTATTTGCCTGTCCACCCGTTTTTCGCTGCCGCATCATGCTGCATCTTTCCTACTCCAAGCGTATTCTGCGCTTCAACTTCCCGGCCCGCACTTCCCGCGGCGCCCTGACCGAGCACTACGCCTACTATCTGCGCCTGACCGATACCACCCAGCCCGGGCGGCAGGGGGTGGGCGAAGCGGCCCCACTGGCTGGCCTCAGTCCCGACTATTCCCCCGGCACGGAAGCCCAGATTGCCGCCTTCTGCCAGCAGTTCAATCAGCAGCAACACGCCGCCCTGAGCCCGGACGCGGCAGCGGCCCTGGTGCCCGCTGAGTTGCCCGCCCTACGCTTTGCCCTGGAAACGGCCGCCCTCGACTGGCAGCAGGGTGGCCGGCGCCTGCTCTACGACTCGGCGTTTAGCCAGGGGGAGGCCGGTATTTCCATCAACGGACTGGTCTGGATGGGCGACGCAGAATTTATGCGGGAGCAGATTCAGAAAAAGCTGGCCGAGGGCTACTCCTGTCTGAAACTTAAAATCGGGGGTATCGACTTTGCCACCGAGCTGCGGCTGCTCACCGAAATCCGGGCCGTGGCGGGCCCCGAGCAGCTGACCCTGCGCGTCGATGCCAACGGGGCCTTTGCCCTCGCCGAAGCCCCGCAAAAGCTGGAGCAGCTGGCCCGCTTCGACCTACATTCCATTGAGCAGCCCATCCGGGCCGGGCAGTGGGAGGCTATGGCCGCCGTATGCCGCACCTCGCCCGTGCCCGTGGCCCTCGATGAGGAACTGATTGGGGTAACCGAGGCCGGGCAGGCAGAGGCCTTGCTCGACCACATCCGGCCAGCCTATATTATTCTCAAACCGACGCTGCTGGGCGGGCTGGCGGCCTCCCGGCACTGGATTGACCTGGCCCAGGCCCGGGGCATCGGGTGGTGGCTGACCTCGGCCCTGGAGTCCAATGTGGGGCTGAACGCCATCAGCCAGTTTGCCGCCCGGTTTGCCACCACCGATTTTCCCCAGGGCCTGGGTACGGGCCAGCTCTATACCAACAACATAGAATCGCCCCTCACGATTCGCCGAGGCCAGTTGCATTACGAGCAGAATAGGGCCTGGGGCGACTTAGAATAACCATACCGACAGCCACGGTAGCCCGGTGAAAATTTGCTATATTACCAGGCCGCCACGTTGTTTCTATGTCCTCTTCAGCCGTACATACGTTCTGCTGCCGTAGCCCTTTCAGGCCCCGGGTGGGGATTTTGGTGTTTTTGCTAGCCTGCTGCCTGCTGGCTTTGCCCGGGGCGGGGCAGTCGGCCGCTCCGTTTCGCTTTGCCCGGGCGAAAGCGCATAAAGTGAAATTTCCCTTTGAGCTGGAGCGTAACCTGATTGTAGTCAATGTACTACTGAATGGGCAGGGGCCGTTTAACTTTTTGCTGGACACCGGCGTGGGCACCTCGCTCATTACCGACCCCTCGCTCACCAAGACCCTGAACCTGCGCGTGGGGCGGAGCTTTCGGGTGGCCGGGGCCGGCAATGAGGCTCCGCTGGAAGCCTTTGAAACCAACGGAGTACGCGTGGAAATACCCGGCATCGTTGCCCCGTCCATGCTGTTTCTGACCTTGTCGGAAGACATTCTCAACCTTTCCGGCTACGTCGGGATGCCCATCCACGGTATTCTGGGGGCCGATGTTTTCCTCAGCTTCGTAGTAGAGGTGAAACCGGCCGAAAGCATGCTGGTTTTTCATGATCCGGCCAGCTTCCGTAAGCCCCGGGGCCGCCGCTGGGCCCACCTCCCCATCGACCTGGAAGGCAATAAGCCCTACCTCACCACCCAGGTGCAGATAACTGACTCCCTGCAGCTGCCCCTGAAGCTGGTGCTCGATACCGGGGCCGGCCACGCCTTGTCAATCGAAACCACCTCCAGCTCCCAGCTGCGCGTACCCCCCAAGCGGCTCCGCTCCCAGCTGGGCAAGGGCCTCAATGGCTTTATCAACGGCTACCTGGGCCGCGTGTCGGGGCTGCAGCTGGGCCGCTACCAGCTCAACTCCCTGCTGACTTCCTTCCCCGACTCGACCGACGTAGCCATGCGGGCCGACGTGCCCCGCAACGGCAACATCGGGTTTGAGCTGCTCAAGCGCTTTGATGTGATTATCAACTACAGCCAGAACTACCTGCTGCTGCGCCCCAACATGCTGTATCGGGAGCCCTTCGAGCACGATATGTGCGGCATGGACATTGTGGCGGCCGGCCCCGACTACCGGCGCTACGTAATTACCCAGGTCATGCCCAACTCGCCCGCGGCCAAAGCCGGCCTGCAGGTCAATGATGAGATTCTGTCTATCAACCTGCTGCCGGCCGGGGCGCTTACCCTGACGCAGGTAAGCCGGATTCTGCACTCGGCCGACGGCCGAAAAGTGCTGTTCATTGTGCGCCGCCCCGATGGGGAGCTGGCCACCAAGCAGGTACAGCTCAAGCGGGAAATTTAACGTAGGCCCACCTGCGGGGCAGGCTGCGCTGGGACGGAAGGGCAGGAAAGCAGCCCGCAGGGCCGTTCAACCGTATATTTTTCTACCTTAGAAGCCCGACCTTCTCCTTGCCACCCACTTTCTCGTCCGATCTTGCCTGATGCCCACGGCCCCTTCGCCCGCGCTGCCGACCCCGCCGCCCGAAATCCGGGCCAATCAGCATATCTACTCTGATTACTTCGACGAGGAGTTTGTCTACCAGCTCGACAAAAACATCCTGCAGCTGCTCGACCGGGTGTGGTTTCGCTCCGAGCTGGTGGGGTTCGAAAATTACCCGCAGCGCAATAACCCGGATACCCCGCTGATTTTTGCCTCTAACCACTCGGGCATGGCCTTTCCCTGGGATGCTATGGTGGCCCTGTCGCACTTGTGGCGCAAGTTGCCCAGCCTGCGGGACCTGCCCCGGCCCCTGTCCGCGCCCATGTTGTCGCAGTCGGCCCTGATGAACCCGTTTCTGGTGCGCGACTTCTGGAAGCGCTGCGGCTGCGTGGATGCCACGACGCTGAACTTCGAAACGATGATGTACTACCAGGAGCACAACCTGATGCTCTACCCGGAAGGCGTGCCGGGCATCGGCAAAGGCTTCAACCGCAAGTATCAGCTCCAGCGCCTGGCTACCAGCATCATTCGCCTGGGCATTCAGCACCGCACCGACATCATCCCGTTTTATACTATCAACGGGGAATACCTCAACCCCTATGCCTACAGCTGGGATTGGATCAATAACCTGAGCAAGAAAATCGGGATTCCCTTTATCCCCATGGGGCCCATTATCCTCATGGTGCTGTTGCAGCCCTGGTTTTTTTACATGGCCTTTCCCGCCAAGCTCACCTTCGTGCTCGGCTCCCGCATCAAGCCCTACGAACTGACCGACAAGGCCCACGATGAGCTGAGCCGGGCCGAATACGAGGAACTGTCCAACCAGGTGCGGGCCCGTATGCAAGCGGAGATGGATGCGGCCGTGCAGCAATACGGCCAAAAGCCCTACCGCTGGGCCGAAATGTGGCAGCGCATCAAGCAGAACTGGCGCTACTTCCCGTTTTTTCTGCCCTTTGCCTGGCCGGCCGTCTTTACCGAGTTTGAGAAGCAGTACACCCGCAAAGGCCAGCGCGACATCAGTCTGGATTTGACCAGCCCGGGGAGCTGGCTGCGCATGATCTGGCGCAATCCGTTTACCATCAGCTTCTTCATTCCTATTCTGGGCTGGATTCCGATTGCCATTCGCGGGTATAAAGGCCACCGGATCGGTAAAAAAATGTGATTGAAAGGCTATAAAATGTAAATCGGGCGCTAATCTCGAAACCTGTTCTGTCTCAGTCAGTAAAAGACAATATCTTACCTGAGTGCTGCCCATACGGCGGCCTTTTTGCCTGCCAAAATACCACGCCCGCCAGCGTGGCCCCGCTGCTCTGATTTCCGATTCCCCGCTTTTTTCTTTTTCAAATGCCTTCCCCCCAGCATTTGCTCCTCAAACAGTTTCTGACGGCCTCTACCATGCCCTTGGCTCGGCGCCGGCCCAGTATTGCGGCCATGCGCCTAAGCCTGGAACTCGGTAGCCTAGGCCAGTTTATGCCCTGGGGCGTCCACTTCGACAGTCTGCAAATTGAAGGCTTGGCCGCCGAGTGGATTCGCCCCGAAATAGCCGATTCGCGGCGGGTGCTGCTGTATTTGCATGGCGGCGGCTACGTGCTGGGCTCCCTGAATACCCATCGCAGCATGGTGGGCGCCCTGGCCCAGCGCTGCGGCATGCAGGCCCTGGCTATCGACTACCGAAAAGCCCCCGAACATCCATTTCCGGCCGCCCTTGAGGACGCCCTGCTGGCCTACCGCTGGCTGTTAGGCCAGGGCTATGCGGCGCACAATATCATAGTCGCCGGCGACTCGGCCGGAGGAGGTCTAATGCTGGCCCTGCTGCTGGCCCTTCGCGACCAACACCTTCCGCTGCCCGCTGCCGGTATCGGCCTCTCGCCCTGGACGGACCTCGTGCTCCCTACCAGCACCATCCGCCGCGTAGCCGACGAGGAAATCCAACTGGTCGAAGCACTGGCCATCCGGGGGTGGGGCGGCCTCTATGCCGGCGACGTGCCGCTGACCTCGCCGCTGGTGTCGCCGGTGCGGGCCCGCCTGCACGAGTTGCCGCCCTTGCTGCTCCAGACCTCGGATGCGGAAGTGCTTTACGACGACGTGCTGGCCTTTGCTGCCAAAGCCACCAAGGCCGGCGTCCCCGTTACGTTGCAATCCTTTTCGGGCCTGGTGCACTGGTGGCACCTGTTTTGGCGCTACGTGCCCGAAGCCCGGGAGGCCCTCGACAAGGTAGCCTGCTTCACAACCGGTATCTGGGCCGCTCAGCAGGCCGCTGCTCAGGTATTGAAAACCGTGCGTCGGCCAGCTGAAAAGTTGTCTTCCGATGCCCGGCTCCGGGCCCGGCTGTAAGACCAACCTCACTGGTGTTCAATAGTATTCAATAGTAATTGAGATGAACAAGCCCTGTATGCACCGCCTGAAAAGCTCGTATGGAAGTGTATTCGGAAAAAATTGCACCTCACAACCAACTATATAGCTATGTTTTTGTAGGTTTGCTGAAAGTACTCGGCTTGCATACTACTTTTCCTGCCTAGCGCGGCCATAATGTTGTTTCCCACTCACCTCAACTCTTTTTAACCGTTTAGCACCATGGAAGATTTGTTTAAAAAATTCATCAATGCCGGCGTCGGCTTCGTGTCGCTGACCAGTGACCGGGTGCAAACCACCATTGATGCGCTGGTACGTGAAAGCAAGCTGTCGGAGGAGGAAGGGAAGAAGATTATGGACGACTTGAAAAAGAACTCCGAGACCAAGCGCAAGGAGCTGGAAAAGCAGTTCAGCAGCATTGCTACCAAGTTGATGAAGAGCGTGGGCGTGGCCTCCAACTCCGACGTGGAAGAACTGAAGCGCAGCGTGAAAGGCGGCTCTAAGTCGTCGACTGCCACCTCGGGCGCTGGTTCGACCGGGGCCGCCAAAAGCGGTGGTGCCAAGTCGTCGGCTACCAGCGGCACGGCCAAAGCGGCGGGCGCTACCAAAAAGGCCGCCGACAGCGTGAGCAGCGCAGCCGGTACGGCCCAGAAGTCGGCCGCAGCCAAGGCCGGGGCGTCCAAATCGTCGGGCGGCAGCAAGTCGTCGGGCGCCAAGAAGGCCACGCCGGCCGCACCAGCCGCCGATTCCGATTCGTCGGCTTCCTAATACCCTTGCTTTCTAGCATTCGACAAGCCAGCGCTCCGCTCCGTGGGGTGCTGGCTTTTTCGTGCTGCCGCCGGAATTGCTCGGGCGCAGCGCGTATTTTGCAGCCCTAAACTCGTCCTTTTCCGCTACCGCCCGCATGTTCAAAAACACGATTTCTAATCTGGCCCGCATTCGGCAGGTCGTGGAGGTGCTGGTGCGCTACGGATTCGAGGATGTCGTAACCAACACGGCCCTGCGCCGCCTGATTACCCAGAAGCGGCGGTTGTCGTGGCAGCACGCCGAGCGGGCCGTATTTGAAACCAGCCGGTGGGAGCGAATTCGCATGGTGATTGAGGAGCTCGGCCCGACTTTTATCAAGCTGGCCCAGGCCATGAGCAACCGGCCCGACTTGCTGCCCGAAGCCCTCATCGACGAGTTTCAGAAGCTGCAGAGCGACGTGCCGCCCTTCGACGTGCGCGTCGCCCGCACCATTATCGAGCGGGAGCTGGGCCGCCCGATTACCGAGGTCTTCAGCGAGTTTGAAGAGAAGCCCCTGGGCTCGGCCAGCATCGGGCAGGTGCACAAGGCCAAGCTGCTCACGGGCGAAGACGTGGTGGTGAAGGTGCAGCGCCCCGACGTGCAGGAAAAGGTGCGCACCGACCTGAGCCTGCTGCACGAGCTAGTACGGCTGACGGCCGGCTTTTTGCGCAACCACGGCCTGAGCAACCCCCAGGACATTGTCGATGCCTTCGAGCGGAGCATGATGAAGGAGCTGGACTACACCTCCGAAGCCCGTAGCATGGACCAGTTTCGCAAGCTCTACGAGAACTACGAAACCTTCTACATTCCGAAGCCCTACCGGGAGCTTTCCTCGGCCAAAATCCTGGTCATTGAGTTCGTCAGCGGCTGCAAAATTACTGACAAGGCGCAGCTGCTGGAGTGGAAGCTGAGCCCGGAGAAGGTAGCCGAAACCGGCATGGATATCTACCTGACCCAGATTTTTGAGTTCGGGATTTTCCACGCCGACCCCCACCCGGGCAACGTGCTGGTGCGCCCCGACGGCACGCTGGTGCTCATCGACTTTGGCATGGTGGGCAAGCTTACCAAACAGCAGAAATATGCCTTTGCGGGGGTATTTATCGGAATGGCCCGGCAGGACGCGCGCAGCATGGCCCTGAATTTCCGGCGCCTGGCCCTCACGGCCGATATTCCCGACATGCGTACCTTCGAAGCCGACCTCAACGACCTGATTGAGGACTTCACCACGCTCGATGTGAAGGAGATGAGCATGAGCGACCTGGCCGACCGCCTGCAAGTAATTATCTACGACTACAAGCTGCAGGTGCCCGGCGCGGTATTCCTCATTCTGCGGGCCTTGGTAATTCTCGAAGGCATCGGCAAAGTGCTGCACCCGCGCTTCAATACCTTCGAGTTTGTGCGGCCCTACGGCGCCCGGATTATTGCCGAGCAGTATTCGACCGAGAACATTCTGAGCGAGGCCCAGTACACCGGTACCCAGCTGCTGGCCCTGATTCAGACCCTGCCGGCCGACGTGCGCCAGATTATGCGCAAAATCTCGCGCGGCGACCTGCGCCTGAAAGTGGAGCTCAGCGGCTACCAGGCCCTGATGCGCACGGCCGACCAGCTCGTTTCGCGCACCATCATTGCCCTCATTGCCGTGGCCTTCCTGCTGTTCTCGGGCCTGAGTCTACTGGGCCGCTACTCGCCCGACATGCGCTACCTGCACGGCATTCCGGTCATTACCTGGTGGAGCCTCGGAATTACCGGGTTTCTGTTCCTGATCCTGTTGATTCTGGGCACCAAGAAGCGTAAGGATTGATGTATTTTAAGTCGAAATATTTACTAGTAAAACCTTGATTGCTAGTGGGTAATACTTGGTATGCTGGGTCGTTGAAAAGTCTGAAAAACGCAGCTTTTGCCGCCGAAAAGTATATAGCTATTGGTGAATGTCGCTCAACTTGCCCCCGTCTACCGCTGATTGGTAGAGTGCATTTAGACGACCAACCCCATGTATTCGCTTACTCCCTTTGCCATACGCCGCTGGGCGGCCACGCTGCTCCTGAGTGGCAGCTTGCTGCCGGCCCTAGCTCAGTCGGGCCACGACCAGGAGCTGTTTGAAACCCAGAAGCGCCTGACGGTCGGCGTCACCAAGTTTGCCGAGGCCCGCACCGCGCTTAAGGCCTTTATCGGCCGCCGGGCCGTGTGGGTGCAGAAGCAGGAGGAAACGCCCGACCAGCTGACGGCCGAGTTTGCGCTGCCGACCCCCGCCCTGGGCAGCCTCGACTCCTTGACGGCGGGCCTGGGCTACGTGCTGGAAAACAACCTGAATGCCCAAAACCTGACCTCGCGCCTGCAGGAGCTCAGCGCCGAGGAGGAAGTGACGGCTGCCCAGCTGGCCCGCGTTGAAAAAGAGCTGCAGGCCGGCCGGCTGAGCGAAGTAGACCGGCAGCGCCTGGAAGCCGAGCTCGAGCGGCAAAGCAGTAGCCTGAGTCGGCTCCGGCAACGGCAGCAGACTATCAAGAGCCACGCCGGGCAGGCCTACGTGACCCTGCGCCTCTACGACGAGGTCAGCTTCCCGACCGGCAACCGCAAGGTGAGCTTTGTGAATATGCCCGGCGTGGAGTATAGCTACCTGCGCCTCGACAACCCCAAACCCGGCCTGACCAGCCGCGCCTACCAGGGCTACGCCATCAAGTACATGTTTACCCGCGGCAAGAGTTACTTCAACCTGGGCGTGTACAAGCCCCTGGTGAAAGGCGAGGAGCCTGATTTTGTGAATGAGCTGTTTGTCATCAACTTCGGCCAGGATTTCTACCCGCGCAACTTCGGCCGGGGCCGGCGCAAGTTTCTCAACCTCTACACCAGCTACCAGCTGGGCGGCTTTATTCTGAACCGGAATGCGGAGGAAAGCAACGAATTTATTCCCAACCTCAACCTGGGGCTGGGCCTGGAGTTAATCAAAACCCGGCACATTCTGCTCGATACCAAAGCCAGCTACTTCGTGCCGCTCTACGAGCACAGCCGCGACCTGCGCGGTATCCTGGGGCAGGCTTCATTCAACTTCGTGTTCTAAAATCAACGGGCTTGCTCCGCCGCTCTGATTGGAGGAAAGCGGCTGAGCAAGCTCATTGCACGGGTTTAGTGGCTCAGGAAGAAATACCCCACCTGCCCCATAAGTACCTGGGTGCTGCCGGCATTGAAGGTATGATTCGTCAGATAGCCCCAGCCGTATTGCAGCGACAAGCGCACACTCGTGGTAGCCGAGCTTCTAATCCAAATGCCCAGGTTGCCTTCCAGGTAGAAGTTGCCGCCGTTTTCCAAGTCCTTTTCCAGGGTTTGGGGGCCCGTCGGGCTACTGGTTTGCGTAATGATTTCTTTGGTCTGGTAGGTGCTGGTCATGGCCAAGCCAACCGACCCGAAAGGAGTAACAAGTCGGGGCGGCCCGAAGCTGCTGCCGATACTGCCCCGGATAGACGTTTGCAGGTACCGAAAAGCCAGGGTTTCGGTGAACGTTTGCGGAGCCGGAGTTGCATACAGTGAGTAGGTGTAGGGCGCTGTCTCGGTCTGGTGCTGGCTGAAAACAACCTGACCCCCTAAAAACAAGCCGTTGGCCCGCACGGCCATAGCTTCCAGGCCCAGTACATACCCGGAGCCGGGCTTTGTGCGCGAGGGCAGATAATCCCGGAAATTATCATTCAGCTTCATCGATGTCAGGGTAGTGCCACCCCAGAAACCATAACGAGCCAGCCAACCCTGGCTGTGGTCTTCCGTGAAAGTCAGGGACTGACCAGTGGGGCCACAGCTGTTGTATAGAATGATTTGCCGCTCAACTTCTTCCTTGGAAAAGGGCTTTTGCAGTGCTTCCGGGGTAGAAACCGCCAGGTTGGGGCACCCCGATAAGTAGCGATGGAAAAGCAAATGCCAGTTCAAGGGCGTCAGCTCGTACAACTCTTGTTGCCCGGCCGGCTGCAACAGGGCGTCGGTGCCGGAGGTGTAGAGGCTGGCCCGGCCCTGCAACACTGGATGCACAAAGCGCACCGAATCGGCACCGGTGCTGAGGTGCACTATCCGGCTCAAATAGGCGGCCTGGCGGCCCACGCCGTACCCCCGCAGCTGCTCCGGCCGATACAGGGCGATGGGGGCGTTGGGCCGATACAGGCCGATGCGTTGCGGCGACTTTTCTGCCACAATACCTCGTAGCGTGTCGCCGGCAGGCGTAATGACGTAGCCTGGTAAACCTTGGGCAGACGCACCAACAGTGCCGCAGAGTAGCAGCGTAGCTAAGTAAAAATGTTTCAAGTACGTAGAAAGAGATAAGTCAGCTAGCCGGATAGGGCACTACTGATAACAACCATAGATACCGCAAAATACGAATTCAGTCTGTTTCCCAAACCATACTTGCACGTAGTAGCTATGCTTCGGTGCCCGGCGGGCAAACGGGCCGCAACAACCTCTGGAATTGCGTAGCCGATAATCTGCCTGTTACTGCTTGGCCAACCAGCCCTGGTCGAGGGCGTACTTGACCAGGGCCGCGGTGTTTTTGGCGCCGGTTTTTTCCAGAATGTGTTGACGGTGGGTTTCTATGGTGCGCTTGCTGGTAAAGAGCTTGTCGGCCATTTCCTAGTTGGTGAGCCCCTCGGCCAGCAGGTGCAGCACTTCTTTCTCCCGCTGGGAAAGGTCGCCGGGCTGCTTGCCCGGCAGGGTAGCCAGGCTGCCTGGCACCGAGCGGAGTACTTTATCCAGCATGGCCAGGCCCAGGTCGGAGCACAAAAACCGCTTGCCGTTGGCAACGGCCTGAATGGCAACGACCAGTTCACCCTTGTCCGCATTTTTGAGGACGTAGCCGTGGGCCCCGGCTTCGAGCACTTGCCCGATGCTGCGCTCGTTTTCCACCATCGACAAGATCAGCACCCGCACGTTGGGGAACTCCTGGCTCAGCCGCTGGGTGGTGGCCAGACCATTAAGGCCGGGCATGTGCAAATCGAGCAGTACGACATCGGCCGGGGTAGTCGGCAGCAGCTCCAGCAGTTCCTGCCCGTTGGAGGCTTCTCCTACGACCGTAAGGGTCGGCTCGTCGTTCAGCAGGGAGAGCAAGCCGTCACGCAGCACAGCGTGGTCATCTACTAGAAAAAGGCGTATCATGGGTAATGGAAGTAGCAGGTACAGGAATACGAATGCGCAGGTGAGTTCCGTGATTAGGCGAGGAACCAGTTTCGACGGTGCCACCCAGCAGGGCCACCCGGCCGCGGGTGGGGCGCCGTCTAATGCCAACGTTGCTGGCCGCCGTGGGGCCAAAGCCCGGGCCGGCGTCTGCGGGTAGGCAAGGAGCAGGCATGGCGACGCAGAATTAGGGAGAGGAAGCTTCTGGTGCTCGGCTGCTACAGCAACACTTCTGGCCAGATGGTAGCCGTAGCTTACGGCCTAAGCCCGATACGAAGCTGTAACTAACCTCTTTATGACGGGTTAAGCAAGCTCAGCGGGTACATCTGCTAGCTGACACGTAGAGCCAAACGAGGGAGTGCCGAGTAGTTTTCTGACTGTATTTAGCACAAGCAAAACCCGCTTGTAAAGTGGTAGGGGAGACGGTAGACCCCTACTACGTCCACAAATGCCTACCTAGGTGCGAATAAAAAACGCTTGCCGTAACGGGCCTCTTATTTAGGAGTGGACCTACCTCAAAAAATGTCATGTAGCAGAGGTCGATACCAAAGCCGGGCTACCATTCGGGTCGACCAAAAACGAACAGCCCGGCCTAGGGAGTAGACCGGGCTGTAAAAGTAGCAGCAGGAAGATTGATTACTTCAGTTGCATGTCCTCAATAATAAGGTTGATGTAGTCGGTCAGCTTTTGGTTGACCTGGTCGAAGTCGACAGCCGACTGCAGGGGGTGCTTCACGCTGAAGTAGAACTTGATTTTGGGCTCAGTGCCCGAGGGGCGGGCCGAGACCTTGCTGCCGTCGGCCAGGATAAACTGCAGCACGTTGGAGCTTTCCAGCCCGGTGGCCGTTTCCTCACCGGTCAGCAGGTTGCGGATTACGCCGGTTTTGTAGTCGCGCAGCTCTACCACGGGCGAGCCGGCAATGGTCTTGGGGGGAGTGGCCCGCAGGCTGGCCATCATTTCCTGGATTTCCTCGGCTCCGCGCTGGCCTTTCTTGGTCAGCGAAATCAGGTCTTCCTTGTAGAGGCCGTAGGTGGCGTACATGTCCACCATGGCTTGGTAGAGCGTCTGCCCGTTGTCCTTGGCGACGGCCGCCATTTCGGCCAGCAGGGCGCAGGCCGATACGGCATCCTTGTCGCGCACGAAAGAGCCAATCATGTAGCCGTAGCTTTCCTCGCCGCCCCCAATGTAGTTTTCCTGGCCTTCCAGGTCGCGGATGATGCCGGCAATGTACTTGAAGCCGGTCAGGGTCTGATAGGCCTTCACCTGGTGGGCCCGGGCTACGTCGCCGAGCACGTCGCTGGTCACGATGGTGTAGACGATAAAGTCGTTGGGCTGCATCTTGCCCGCCTGCTTGCGGGCCGAGAGCAAGTAGTGGGTCAGCAGGGCGGCGGTTTGGTTGCCGTTTACCAGCACCCAGTCGCCCTGGTTGTTTTTCACGGCAATGCCCACCCGGTCGGCGTCGGGGTCGGTGGCAATAACCAGGTCGGCGTCCTGAGCCTTGGCTTGGTCGAGGGCCATCTGCATGGCTACCTTTTCCTCGGGGTTAGGCGACTGAACCGTGGGGAAGTTGCCGTCGGGCGTGGCCTGGGCTTCCACGATGCTCACGTTGGTGAAGCCCAGCTGGGCCAGGGCCTTGGGCACCAGGGTAATGCCGGTGCCGTGCAGGGGGGTGTAAACGATTTTCAGATCGTGCTGGCGCTGAATGGCGGTGGGGTTGATGCTCAGGGCCTTCACCTGGGCCAGGTAGGCAGCGTCAATGTCCTCCCCGATGAGGTGAATCAGGGATTCGTTGGCCTGGAACTTCACCTCGTCCACGCTTTGAATGGCGTTGACTTCCCGGATAATGTTCTTGTCGTGGGGGGCTACCACCTGGGAGCCATCCTGCCAGTACACCTTGTAGCCGTTGTACTCCTTGGGGTTGTGCGAGGCCGTAATCACGCAGCCGCTCTGGCAGCCCAGGTACCGGATGGCAAACGACAGCTCGGGCGTGGGGCGCAGGTCGGAGAAGAGGTAGGCGTGAATGCCGTTGGCCGAGAAGATGCCGGCCGCAATGCGGGCAAACTCGCGGCTGTTGTTGCGCGAGTCGTGGGCCAGGGCCACCTTAATTTCCTGGCCGGGGAACGACTTGAGCAGGTAGTTGCACAGGCCCTGGGTGGCCATGCCCAGGGTGTAGCGGTTCATCCGGTTGGATCCATTGCCCATGATGCCGCGCAGGCCCCCGGTGCCAAACTCCAGGTCCCGGTAAAAGGCATCGTTGAGGCTTTCTTCGTCGCCGGAATCGAGCAGCTGCTGAATAGAGGCTTTGGTGTCGGAGTCGTAGTTGCCGGTCAGCCAGGTGTTGATTTTAGCTTGGATGTCGGAGGTCAGGGCCATGTATGGGATGGGTAAGGTTGTGTGCGGGTAAAGAACGAGCGTAAAGAAAAGAGGTTTTTCCGTGTCATTGCGAGCAGCGCGTAGCTAATCCGTCCTCGGCTGGTGACAAACTTCCTTTTGCCAGAGAAGCCCTTCATAGCAGGGGAGTAGGCGACCTAACACGTTTCGACCTAAGAATTTTTTTTGTAAGGTAAAAAGCTGTTAGGTCAGTAGCTGCCTCACACAGCTTCACCTCACACCTTTTTGTGTGAGGTGAAGCTGTGTGAGATTGTCCTGTACAGGCGTAAAAAAGCCCCGACGTCTGGGCAGGCGTCGGGGCTTTGTGAGTAAAAGGCCGTGTCGTACTTCGCAGAGGACAGATGGCTTCGGCTCTGCCTCGCAAGAACACGTTAAAGCTTACAGGTTGCCGCGCAGGGCCTGCTCCCGCTCGATGCTTTCGAACAGGGCCTTGAAGTTGCCCTTGCCGAAACTTTTGGCCCCCTTGCGCTGGATGATTTCGAAGAACACCGTGGGGCGGTCTTCCACCGGCTTGGTGAAAATCTGCAGCAGGTAGCCTTCCTCGTCCCGGTCGACGAGCAGGTTTAGCTCCTTCAGGGAGTCAATTTCCTCGTCGATGGTGCCGATGCGGGTTACCAGGTCTTCGTAATACGAGGCCGGCACGCTCAGAAACTCTACCCCGCGGCGCCGCAGCTCGGCCACGGTGGCCCGAATATCCTTGGTGGCAATGGCAATATGCTGCACGCCGGGCGAGTGGTAGAAGTCGAGGTATTCCTCAATCTGCGACTTTTTCTTGCCTTCGGCCGGCTCGTTGATGGGGAATTTCACGTAGCCGTTGCCGTTGCTCATCACCTTGCTCATCAGGGCCGAGTACTCGGTGCTGATGTCCTCGTCGTCGAAGGTGAGCAGGAGCTTAAAGCCCATTACTTCCTCGTAGAACTTCACCCACTGATTCATTTCGCCCCAGCCCACGTTGCCCACGCAGTGGTCCACGTGGAGCAGACCCACCTGGGTAGGCTGGGGTACCAGGCCTTTCTTGGCCACGAAGCCCGGCATGAAGGGCCCCGTGTAGGTGGTGCGCTCCACGAAGGTGTGCACCGTTTCGCCGTAGGTGTAAATGCCCGACAGCGTGACGCTGCCAAACTCATCCTCGATGGTGTAGGGCTCGAAGGCCGACTTGGCGCCGCGCTTGGTGGTTTCCTCCCACGACTTGCGGGCGTCATCCACCCACAGGGCCATGACCTTTACCCCGTCGCCGTGCTGGGCTACGTGGCGCGTAATGTCGGAGTCGGGCAGCAGGGAGGTCGTCAGCACGAAGCGGATTTTGCCTTGCTGCAACACGTAGCTGGCCCGGTCGCGCAGACCGGTTTCGGGGCCGGCGTAGGCCACCAAGTCGAAGCCAAAAGCCGCCTGGTAGTAGTAGGCACTCTGCTTGGCGTTGCCGACGTAGAACTCAATGAAGTCGGTGCCCTTCAGGGGCAGGAAGTCGTGGGCGGGGTGGGCCTGCACCTCAGGCGAAGTCATGGTTTGCATGGTCGTATAGAAGAAAGGATACGGGTGGAAGAGGGGTTGTTTGGGTAAAAATACGCGTTTGCCCCAATTCGTTCCTATTTCGGCCCGTGCCGCAAATCGTGACTCCCTGTGGCGTTTGCCGCTTTTGCTGCGTACAATTGCAGAATCCTACGCACCTTTGCGCATTAACCCTTTTTTCCCGTAGCTATGAATAAGGAGGAACTCAACCGTGCCCTCGTTGCGCTGATCGAAAAAAAGCAGGAGCTGCACAAGCTGACCTACGACGATGCCCGCTACGACGACGTGGAAGAAGAACTGCACGATCTGGAAGACGATTTTAATGATGAGTACGGCCAGTATTTGGAAGAAGTGCTAGAGAAAGTCCACGAGCAGCTCTGCCCCGATACCGATGTGCTGCTGCCCACGGCCTACCTGCCCAACGATATCAAGGGCGACACGGGCTATCTGCCCTCCCACAAGGAAGGGGTCTGGGTTGACTCCGACGAGTTCCCCGGCAAAGAAGCCCGCCTCGTGCTGGTGCCGAACCCCACGCGCCTGATTTTGTCGGTTGGCAAAAACGTGCGCAAGGAAGTGTGGAAGGCCTAAGCTAGCCGTTGCCACCCCTTTTTGGTCATCCTAAGCACTGCTACGTTTCTGGCCCCGGTCCCAGCGAAATCGTCCCGATTTGCTGGGGACCGGGGCCAGAACTCGCGGTGTTTAGGATGACTTTTTTAGGTAGTACTTTTTCCTGGTACCGGATGATTTACCGTTTGGCCGAAACAGCCGACTGGCTACAGGCGCAGCAAACCGGCTTTTTTGCCAGTAATGACCTGACCACTGAGGGCTTCATTCACACCTCCGACCTGCCGCAGGTGCTTGAAACAGCCCGGCGCTATTACGCCGGTCACCCTAACCTTATCCTGCTCGAACTCGATGATAAACAGTTGATTGCGGCCGGAGTGCGCGTGGAGCGCGAATGGGTAGCCACGCGCCAGGCAACCTTTGCCCACGTCTTTGGGCCGGTTCCGCTACCCGCAGTGGTGCGGCACTGGCCGCTCCTGGCCGATGCGGCGGGCGATTTTTCCTTGCCGCCGCAGCTGCTAGGGCAATAACAAGATCCGAAGAAAAGCTATAAGTTTCCCCGGCGCTGCTTATGTTTGATAAGTGGTGCCGCCGGGCCCTAAAAAGCGGCTGGCGCTGCCACCTTATACATCTTTTCTGGCTCTACCAACTATATTCTTCGTGCGTATGAACCTTCGGTCTACTCTGGCGCTGGGGGCCACAACGGCTCTGCTGGCGGCTGGCCTACCCAGCTGCGGGCCCTCTTACTATCTAACCGTAAAGCCCAGTCAGCCCGACAGTGAGTGGCACGATGGCCGCCCGGCCGTCAGCACCAACTTCGACAGCGTGGAAGTGCAGCTAGCGTACTCGCACCTGCGCGACAAGGAGTTGATGTTCGAAGTAGAAATCCGCAACGGCTCCGACAGTGCCGTGGCTATCAATCCGGGCACGTTCTACTACCAGCCCGTGATGATGGATCGGGCCACGGCCAAAAAGAATGCGGTAAAGCTGAATCCCAATGTCAGCTACGTTCCGTCCATGGTATATGCCATCAACCCGGAAGCGCGCATTCAGCAGCTCAGTGCCCGCCTCGACAAGGAGGCCCGCAAAGCTAACGGCGTCAGCGCCCTGGAATGGTTTTCAATCATTGGCAATGTGGCCGAAGACCTGACCCCGGTGAAAGGCACTGAAAAAGAAAAGCAGGCTGAAGAGTTGCGCCGCGAGCAAGCGCGGATCGACAATAAAATCTATTTCGAGGAGCAACGCCTAAACCATGCTGAGCAGGCCGATCGGGCCTTTAACGAAAAGGAATTGTGGGAAGTGAAAATGCTGCGTAAAAACATCCTCCGGCCCGGTGAAATGGCCCACGGCTACGTTGTTTTCCCCGTCTTCGATCAAACGCTGCTCCTGCGCATTTCAATGCCGATCGGGGAACGAACCCTGATTTATGACTTTGATCAGGAGCGAAACAAGGGCTACTACGCGCCCCCAACGCCCCGCCCTGTAGCGCCGCCGGTACCGCCTACGGCTACCGTTGCCCCTTCGGAGGCCGCACCTAGCGCTCCGGTCCGCTAAGCAAAACGCCCTGGTCGATAACTCGGCCAGGGCGTTTTGCTTACGTCTTCGAGTTCGAATGACTACACGAAGTCGGCCAGCTCCAGCCACCGTTCCCCCTTGGTGTCAAGGTCTTTGTCGGTTTGCTTGAGCTCGGCGGCCCAGTCGGCCAGCTCCTTGTGGGAGCCGGTGCCGGCGTTGAGCTTTTCAATCAGCTCCTGCTTGCGGGTTTCGAGCTTCTCAATGTCCTTTTCCAGGGTTTCGTACTCCTTTTTCTCGGCGAAAGTGGCCTTGCGCTTCGGGGCCGAACCGGCCGCCGCGGCAGCTGGCGCCGCTACCGGAGTTGCCACCGGAGCCACACCCGCCGCGGCCTTGGCCGTTTGGGCCTTCTCACGGGCGTATTCTTCGGCCTGGTGCTCCTTCTGCCACTCGCGGTAGTCGGTGTAGTTGCCGGGGAACTGGCGGATGTGGCCGCCGGGCTCCAGCACGAAGACGTGCTCCACCAAGGCGTCCATGAAGTACCGGTCGTGCGAAACGATGAGGATGCAGCCGGCAAAATTCAGCAGGAAGTCCTCCAGGATGTTGAGCGTGATGATGTCCAGGTCGTTGGTGGGCTCGTCCAGAATCAGGAAGTTCGGGTTCTTGATGAGCACGCGCAAGAGCTGCAACCGGCGCTTTTCGCCCCCGCTGAGCTTGCTGACCATGGTGTACTGCTGGGCGGGCGGAAACTGGAAGTGCTGCAAGAACTGCGAGGCCGTCACGACTTCGCCGTTGGCCATTTCCACCACTTCGGCCACCTCCTTCACGATGTCAATCACGCGCTGGGTTTCGTCGAACTCCAGCTCGGTCTGGGTGTAGTAGCCGAACACGGTGGTCTGACCCGCGTCCACGGTGCCGGAGTCGGGCTGGAGCTTGCCGGTCAGCATGTTGAGCAGCGTCGACTTGCCCGCCCCGTTGGGCCCGATCAAGCCAATCCGGTCCTTTTTCTTGAAGACGTAGCTGAAGTCGTCGAGCACGACATGGTCGCCGAACTGCTTATGCAGGTGCTCGACTTCGATGATTTTGCCGCCCTGGCGCGTGGTTTTCACGCTGAGCTCCATCTGGGGGCCGCTGATTTTGGTTTTGGCCTTTTCCTGGGTTTCGTAGAAGGCGTCGATGCGGGCCTTTTGCTTGGTGCCGCGGGCCTGAGGCTGGCGGCGCATCCAGTCGAGCTCCTTGCGCAGCAGGTTGCGGGCCTTTTCTACTTCGGCCACCTCAATCTGCTCCCGCTCAGCTTTTTTCTCCACGAAGTAGGAGTAGTTGCCTTGGTAGCGGAACACCCGGCCCTGGTCCATTTCCACGATTTCGTTGGCGACTTTGTCCAGAAAATACCGGTCGTGGGTCACCATCAGCAGCGTCAGAGAAGGGGAGGCCAGGCGGCCCTCCAGCCACTCGATGGTGTCGAGGTCGAGGTGGTTGGTAGGCTCGTCGAGAATCAGCACTTCGGGCTCCTCAATCAGGACCCGGGCCAGGGCCACGCGCTTGCGCTGCCCGCCCGAGAGCATGCTCACCTTACGTTCCAGCAGCTCGCCCAGAATGCCCAGGCGGCCCAGAATCTGCTTGACCTGGGCTTCGTAGTCCCAGGCGTTGAGCGAGTCCATGAGCTCCATCACCCGCTGCAAGTCGTCGGGCTTGTGGTTGGGGTCGTTCACGACGTGCTCGTAGTCGCGGATGGCAGCCAGCGTGTCGTTCTGGGAGGCGAAGATGGTTTCTTCCACCGTCAGGTTCTCATTGAACACCGGCTGCTGACCCAGAAAGGCTACCCGAATGCCCTTACGCACGCTCACCGAACCGGTGTCGGGCTGCTCGAGGCCGGCCAGAATACGCAGCAATGTGGTTTTGCCGGTACCGTTGATACCAACCAGCGCCACGCGCTGCCCTTGATTCAGACCAAAGCCCAGCTCCCGAAAGAGCCAGCGGTCCGCGTAGTTTTTTGAGAGGTTTTCTCCGGAAAGCAGATTCATGGGGCAAAGGTACGGCGCTAAATGCGGGAAGCCAGAACCAACCGCCAAATAAGCGCTATACGGCCTTGCCAGCACCTGGAGGCGTGTTTTCGACCGGACCTTCTACCGGGCAGCTCAGCCTACATAGCACACGCAGTAATAGGCGCCGCTGCTGATTCGGGCAAAGAAGTCCCGCAGAAAGTGAAATTCCTGGAGCGTATTCTGTTCATTAAATGCCTCGTCCGGCCCGGTGTTTCTATTCCAGACTCCCGGATAGACGCCTTGCCGGTTCATGTCGGCCGGGTCGAAGGCCGCCAAAAACGCCTCATCCGTTACCGTTGCCAGACAGGCCGCAATTGCCTGGACCTTGTCGGGAGAATGGTAGTATATGCGGGCCTCTTCCAGCGCCATATAATGGTCCAAGTCCGCGTCTGAATCCCAGTCAACTTTCGCGAGGTCGAAATCCTCACCCAGAAATTCAGTGGACTCAAACAGGTGTTCCATCAGCCCCGGGGCAGCCGTGTTGTCACAGGCTTTGGCCAAGGTATAGGTAAGGCCCTGAAAGGTTTGGTCGAAGTATACGCTTTCCTCGACATCAACTGCATAGACAAATGGTGCTGCAGTATCAGCCAGGCGTTGGAAGCGCGCTATCGGCACACTATGAAGAGAAGCAACCTGTCCCATTGAGCTACCTCAGATAACCCGAATCCGGTCCACGTTACGCTCGTCGCGCAGAATTTCCAGGCCCCGGTAGGCCAGGGGGCGGCCGGTGTTGGTGGTCAGGTCGCCGCCGGCGCTGTGGCGGTCGGCTACGTCGAGCACGAGCTGGGTGTATTTTCGCTCCCCGAGCTCAATGGCAACCGGGCGGCCGTGGCTGGAATCGAAGGCACCCAGGGCGCGGTCAATTTCTTCCAGTATTTTACTCATGGGGTATACGGTGGGAGTGCAGGGTGCGACAATATAAAATTATTCCGGAATAAATTGTACTGCTTGGCTGCTGCCGTAGTCCCAGCAGCGCCGCCAAAAAAGGCCTTACCTTCGCCCCGTATGGCACCTTCCTCTTCTTCCGACCTCAGCAGCCGCCCCATTGGCGTGTTCGACAGCGGCATTGGCGGCCTCACCGTGGCCCGGGCCGTCAACCGCGTCCTGCCCCACGAGCAGCTCGTGTATTTCGGCGACACGGCCCACCTGCCCTACGGCGACAAATCGACGGCCGCTATTCAAGCGTACAGCGTCAAGATCTGTGACTTATTGCTGCGCCAGCACTGCAAGGTTATTCTGATTGCCTGCAATTCGGCCTCGGCCGCGGCCTATGAACTGGTGCGCGAATACGTGGGCTCCAAGGCGCGGGTGCTCAACGTCATCGACCCCATCGTGGCCCACGTGGGCCAGGCCTACGCCGACCGGACCGTGGGCCTGATTGGCACCAAGCAGACGGTCAACTCCAACGTCTATAAAAAGAAGATTGACGACCTCGATGCGGGCGTGGAGCTTCGCTCGTTGGCCACCCCGCTGCTGGCGCCCATGGTAGAAGAAGGCTTTTTTAACAATACCATCAGCGAGAATATCATCAGCTCCTACCTGGCCCAGCCCGTGCTGGCCGATATCGAAGCCCTGGTGCTGGCCTGCACCCACTACCCGCTGATTCAGGACCAGATTAAGGCCTATTATAAAGGTGACGTGGCCGTGCTCGACGCGTCCGATGTAGTAGCCAGCCACGTGAAGCAGTATCTGGAAGAAAACGGGCTGGCCGTCAAGGCTCAAAAAGTGCCGCCGCGTCATCAGTTCTACGTTTCCGATTTCACCCGCTCATTTGAGGAAAGCACCCGCATCTTTTTCGGACAGGAAGTGCACCTGGAGCATTACCCGCTCTGGGAATAGACTTATTACGGGCTACACCGGGCTGTTCGGCGATAGGGCCGGTTCTATATTGAACTTAGCTTGTATTTCCAGGCGTGCGCCTACTACCCAAGGCTGGGGTGCGGTAGGCCTTCTGGGCCGGCCCAGAAGGGGGATAAAGCTCGTGGTTACGGGAAAATACTAAGTTTACGGCTTCTAGTTAGTGTTTATCTTATTCGGAGTCTATGCAGCCATTACCGGCCCCGGCGGCAGTACCGCTTCTGCAGACGTCGCGCACGTTTCAGATTCAGAGCGACACCAGCACCCGCGTACGAGGGCAAACGGTCAGCAATTCCATTGCCACCACGCTGCGGCAAACCTACGGGGGCCGCAGCCCCGCCGGCACCCACGCGGTGCTGGTCGAGCAACTCAGCTTTGCCCAAACCGACCAGTCGCCCCTGGCCCTGCTGCTGGCCGATCTGAACCCGGTGAACAACCAGCTGCTATTGGAAGTCGGCACCTATGGCGACTTGCTGGCTATTCGCAACCGGGAGCAGGTGCAAGAGCAGTGGCTGGGTTTGCGGCCCCACATCCTACACACGTATGGGACCACCCGGGAGGGCCAAGCGTTTATTCAGGGGTTCGAGCAGCAATTGACCTCGCCCACACTCCTGGATAGTTTTCGGCATAAAGGAGGCTACGGGGTTCTGTTTCCGGGCCTGTTTAGTCCGGTTGGGCCGGCCGGCGCCGTCCGAGCGGGGTACAGTGAGCGGGTAATGGCCGGCTTTTTCGGCAGCCTCGACTTGCCGCTGCGCTTGCACACCGAAGTGGTGCCCAGTAGCGCGGTGCCGGGCGAGTGTCAGCTGCGCGTAAGCGGGGAACTGGATGCGGCCCGCTTCGATGAGCCCGGCCTGCAGGCGTTGGTCAAGCAAGCCATGGACATGCTCAACTTCCGGGTTGCCCACTCCCTCAACTGCCGGGAAGAGTATACCTTGGATGAGCACGGCTGGCTCACGGCCGCCCGCCAGGAACTGACCTTTACAATCGAGAACTTCTACCACCAACATATTCAGCATGAGCTGAAACTCGCGTAGCATGGCAAGCACCGGCGACAAGTACATCACCAGTGGCGTGTGGCTGCTCTGTGACAAGGGCCCGGCCCCGGGCGCCCTGACCATATTGCCCAAGAATGTGAAGCTCTACGGCAAAGACTGGGCGGCTCAGCTCGATGCCGTGCCTTTGGTCAATATTCCCAGCTTTGGAGTTTGCCTGATAACCCGCACGCCCTGCGCACCCCTGACGGTGCTGTGGGAAAATGTGATGGACAACGTCAGCGTACTGGGCCAAAAACCCCTGCTCGACACCTCGACCTGCCGGTGTACGGTGGGCGGTACCATCAAAATCTTCTTTAGCCAGCAGGCGGCGCTGGCCGCCGGAGCCGCTCAGCAGCAGGCCGCCGACAATGCCGCCGCCGAGCAGGAGGCTAAGGAAGATGCTAATTTCTGGGGTAATGTGGGCAAGGGCCTGCTGGTAGCCGCCGCCGTAGTAGGTACGGCCGCTATTATCGTCGGGACGGGCGGGGCGGCCCTGGCGGTGCTGGGAGCTGCCGCGGCAACCGGCGCCGCGGTAGGTGGCGTAGGCGGGGCCGTGGCCGGGGGGATTAGCGGGGGCACCGAAGGAGCCATCAGCGGCTTTTTCCAGGGGGCCGCTTTCGGGGCCCTGGGCGGTATAGCCGTAGCCAGTGGAGCCGGCGTGGTAGCGGGGGCCCTGGCGCTGGGTGCCGCTGGGGCCAGCGTGGCCAGCTTAGGATTTCTGGGTAAAGCGTACTACCACAATCCCAGCCGCGAAAACGGCCTGGTGCTGGTCGGGGCCGGAGCCGGCATCCTGGCCGGGGGCCTTACGGCCAAGGGCATCAGCGTCGCGACCCGGCCGGTGCCAGGGAAGTACTTGTACCGGGAGGATAACTTCCCGTACTCGAGTCAGGGCAAAACCGCGGACCGCGTGAAATCCCACGTAGACGCCGACGGAAACCTCCGGCCGGCCAACCCCAATGGCAAGGCCACCATTCAGGACCACGTCCGTGGGTCGGAGCCGCGCAAAAGCGACAGCCCGTACACGTCGACCTCGGCGGAGCGCAACACCGGTAAAGCGTACGGGGAGCACGAGATTCGTATAAACGCCAAGGACCTGGAGCGCGACATTCAGAGCGGCAAGGTCAAGGACGTGGAAATCATCAAGAATGATGCGGTAGTGGGGCAGCTGGAAGCCAAGCGGGTGGAAGCCCAGGCTAAGTACGACCAGAACCCCACGCCCAAGAATAAGCTGAGCCTCGAGCGGGCACAAGGCGACATTGCCAATGCCACGCGCGACAAAGAAGTGTTGGTGAAAGGCACGGTGCCCGCCAAGTATGTGAAAGTAACCAAGAAGAAGCCCTAATACATGGCTAAGCCAGCTGAATATCCTCCTCACATCTACCAGGCGCTCTACACCGATGAAGCCGGCGAGGTCATCGGCCTCGATGAAGTGCAGCTGCTGGATCCTGTTCCGACGGCGCGCATCCCGGAGCTGACCTCCTTACTGGCCAGTGATGATGTGTATCTGGCCTACCAGTGCGGCTTGGTACTGGCCGCCTGGGGCGTTGAGGCAGGGGTTGAGTATCTGGGGCAGTTGGTCGACACCCGAATCGACAAATTGGTGGAACTGGAGCCGCACCGGTTGTCGGGTGAGGACAACGTCTACGATGTAATTGCCGAGGCCCTGGGAATCGCCGTTCTGTCGGAGTACGACCAGCACCAGATCCTGCTGATTCTAGGGCGGATTCTGGCGCTGTACGGGGAGTGCTACTTCGAAAGCAGGCTAAAGGCTACGTTGCTGCGCCTAGATGCTTCGGCCTTGCTGCCGGCTATAAAGCAAGCGGTGCAGTTGGCTCTGGAGCACAAGCGCTACTACCAGGCCAGTCAGTTGTTGCCCGTCTTGGCCAAATACGACACTGCGTATGCCTTGGCTCAGGTAACCCAGTTTGAGCAGCTGTTGGGGCAGGATGAGCGTATCCGGTATAACCTGGCGGAAATGCGCGAGCATCTTTAGGGGTGGGTCTGAGCTATGCTAGTCGCTTGCTAATCAATTGATTAATTGTATGCTAACCGAGCCGGAGGCGGTAGCCTTGCAGCAAACCCTACGCCAGCGGGTAATCCAGCACGACGCCTTCCCCCGGCCAATACGCCTTGTCGCCGGCGCCGATGTCGAGTACAACCCGCATACGGAGCTCATTGCCGGTGCCATCGTGCTGCTCGATGCCGATACGAAGGCGGTGGTGGAAGTAGCTACCCACGTCATGCCAGTATCGTTTCCCTACGTTCCGGGGTTGTTTTCCTTTCGGGAGATGCCGCCACTGCTGGCCGCTTACGGGAAGCTGCACCAACAACCCGACGTGCTGATCTGTGACGGGCACGGCCTGGCCCACCCGCGCCGGTTTGGCTTAGCCTGCCATATCGGGGTGGAACTGGATATTCCTACCATTGGGTGCGGGAAAACCCGGCTAACGGGCCAATATGAAAACCTGGCCGCGGGGCGGGGCTCCACGGCGCCGCTTACCGACGAAGCCACCGGCGAGGTGCTGGGGCTGGTGGTGCGTACCCAGCCCGGCATCAACCCGCTCTTTGTATCCGTCGGGCACCGCGTTGCGTTACCCACGGCGGCCGGGTTGGTGCTGGCCATGAGTGAGGCCGTGCGCCAACCAGAAACGACCCGCCAAGCCGATGCCTACGCCCGGGCCGCCTTGCTGCATGCCTTGCAATAAACGGCGAGGGACTTGCCACGGAGCCAGCAGCCATACGGTCTTCCTGGTCTGATCAGCACAGCTGCAGCGGCTGCCGTTTCCGGGTGCAACCCGTATACTCTGCCAGAGGACTTTTATATTGCCGGTTCTTGCCACCATTCCTGTTCAACTCGTTCCAGACCTCTCCCGCCGCCATGAAAAAGAACTATTACCGTCTCGGCGACTGGCGCCGCAACGTGCTGCTGGCCGCCGCCGCCGCCAGCTTTGGCTTAGCTGTACCCGCCTGCTCCTCCGATTCGGGCTCCGACAACGCCGGGGCCCAGGCCGAGTGGGGCAGCGGCAATGAGGGCAGCTACTCGGAGGGTGTCGTTACCGAAATGACCGAAACCTCGCCCGGCCAGTGGAAAATTACGGCTGAGCGGCCGGCTGGCAAAGAAGAAGTGGCCGCCATTATGCGTCATTACGATGGCAAAATCGATACCCTGCAGGGCGCGGCTCTGCAGCGGCAAATGCAGGATTATAGCCGCCAGTACCCCGAAAACCGGGTGGGCGGCACCAGCATGATGGATGTGTTGATGTGGAGTGGCATTGGCTACATGGCGGGCCGCTTCCTGACGCCCAACCCCGGGTATTACGCCAACCCTGGCATTATGCAAGGCAATGGCGGATGGCGGCAGCGGGTAGAACAGGAACGACGGCAGGGGCGGGGCTTTTTTGGGCGGGGCTTTACCAGCACTGCGGCCGGCGCCGCTGGGGTTGCTTCCGGCATTCGGCCCAGCACTTCGGCCTACCGCTCGGCGGTACGCAGCTCGGGCCCGCGTAATGCGCGTAGCTCAGGGTTTGGGAGCCGCGGGGGTTTCCGGGGCGGATTTGGTGGGTAATGTAGCGTAATGGGTATGGAAATGATTCAGCTGTTGCCCCTGCCCGGTAACGTCGGGCCGGCCGTGCGTGCCCTGGGCTGGGACTGGGCCGTGGAAGAAGCCTGCGAAAACTACGTGGCCCGGGAAGCCGTGCTGCTGCCCGAGGCCGAAGCCGATGCGCTGCTGGCCGCCGCCGACACCCTCTATGATATGATGGTGCGGGCTATTCCCGACGCCGTGCCCGAGGATCTGTTGCAACTGCTGGCTATTCCCCCAAACCTGTGGGCTGCCGTGCGCCACTCCTGGAACGACGACCGGCACTGGCACCTCTATGGCCGCTTCGACCTGGCCAGCACGCCCGATGGCCCCAAGCTGATTGAGTTCAACGCCGATACGGCTACCAGTATTCCCGAAACGGCCGTCGTGCAATGGGCTAGCCTGGTGGCCGCCCAGCAAGACGATGATGAGCGTCAGGCCAATGGGTTGTTTGAAGGGCTGGAGGCCCAATTCCGCCACTGGCTGGGGCTTAACGCTGACCTGGACAACTCCTTGCTGCTGGTGTATTTGCCCGACAGCGCCGAAGATGAGGCCAATTGTGTGGTGCTGGCCGAAGCCGCCCGGGCCGCGGGCTTCCGCCAGGTACACGTGTGCCCGGTTGATGCTATGCAGGTATCCGTGGCGGGCGAGGAGCGCGGCGCCTGGGCGGAAGTGAAGCCGGGTGAGTGGGTGCGGTTTGGCTTTCTGTTCAAACTTGTGCCCTGGGAAATTCTGGCCGAAGACGAACCCGAGCTGACGGCCGACCTCTGCCAGCTACTGCAAAGCCGTGACCTTATTATTGCCAACCCCGCCTATACCTTATTATTCCAAAGTAAAGGGCTGCTGGCCTGGCTCTGGCAGGTGTATCCGCACCACCCGCTGCTGCTGGAAGCTTCTCTGGACGACCTGACGGGCCGTTACGTCCGTAAGCCTCTGCTGGGCCGGGAAGGACAGAACGTGGTTCAGGTAGACGGTAGCCGCTTGGTGCAGGAGCAGCCCGGCGACTTTGCCCATCAGCCCCAGGTGCGGCAGCGCTGGGTCGAACTGCCCCAGGATGCTCAGCGCCGTCAGTACCAAGCCGGCGTATTCTGGGCCGGGGAGGCCTGTGCCATCAGCTTTCGGCGCGAATCCGGGGTCATTACCAACCTGTCCGAATTTGTGCCCCATATTCTGGAATAGTAGGCCAGCTTTTGTACGCCAAGCGCCAAGTAGAGAGTTCGGCCCGGGTGCCCCGCATTACTGAACGAGGGTGGCAATGGCTAGCCAAGTTTGCTGTTTTTAGCAACCCGCTTACAGATACATAGTTACGTCTAGGCGGGCGAGCCGCTTAAGGGCGTATTGTAATATTATATAAAAATTTCATTAAATATTTTTACGAAATAAAGGCGTTCAGTCTTTGGATAATTCTTTTAAATAATTAAGTTTATTCCGCAAAATAGCTGGCCGCCACAAACTGGGCCGGTGGTTCTCATTATTACATTTCTTTCATTCCGCTCAGCTCTATAGCTATGGACAACCGTGCCTCCACACCAAAAATTGAGGTAACCCCTGTTGTGCCTCCTACGCCACAAACCTTGATGGTACTGTGGTGGCGCCCCTGGATGATGGGCCTGGGCTGTTGGCTATTACTGTTCGTTTCTTCCGTTAGCTATGCTCAGCAAGTTCCGGCCAGCAAACCACAAGTGCAGAAGGAATCGGAGGCCGCGCCCTTACCGGCCAAAAAGCTGGAAGAAGCTCTGCAATTGTTGCTAAAAGTCACTACCAAGGACAGCAGCCAGGTGAACAACCAGCGCCGCCGCTTCCGGCCCACTGAAATAGAGGGCCTGGTGATGGACCAGACCATTACGAAAGTAGGCCACGACTTCTATGATGCCTTTTACAGCATCTGGGAGGTGCCGGCGGAGGTAGGCGACTATACCATTATTATTCACGAAAAGCCAGCCCGGGGTACCAGCACGTTAATTTCGGTGGAAGTGAATGAGAATGAGTTGCTAGAGTTACCCCTGCAGCCCAAGGCGGAAGTTATTGAAGAAACTGCGGCCTACGCTTTTGAAGTGGCGACCAACTTTTTGGTGCAGTTGCGCAACGATAGTAAACATCTAGAGCAGCAAGGGGGGCGCCACCCCCTCGAAGTCTTCTAATCGGCCATGTATTTCTCCCCAACATATATGAAGCAATTTCTACTTCGCTGGCCCCTACTGCTCCTCTTATTGCTGCTGGGTGCTCACCAAGCGGCTGCCCAGGATTTTGTGTATGAGCCTAAGAACCCTTCATTCGGCGGCGGCAATACCTTCAACTACGCCTGGATGCTCAGCTCGGCCCAGGCCCAGAACACCATTGCTGACCCCGCCACGTCGAATGCCAGCAACCCCTTTCAGCAGGATCCGCTCAAACAGTTCGAGCAAAACCTGAATCAGCAGATTCTGGGGCAGCTGGCGCAGCGCCTGATCGGCAATCAGCTTGGTAGCCAGAGCCAGGGGTTGCAGGAAGGGAGCTACTCCGTAGGAGCCTACCGCATCAATGTGGTACCGACCAACGGCGGATTTTCGGTGCAGATAACTGATTCGAATACCGGCAACCAGACCACGGTTACCATCCCTTATTTCTAATCCTGTTCCTCCCCACCCATGTTTCTTGCTAGTTGTCGTCGTTTGCTGCTGGGCTGCCTGGCAGTAGGCGGGGTGGCGGGCTGCGCCCCTTACTTTCACCAGCCCTTCGCCGCCGAAAAGGCCCGCCTTGGAGCGGATATCCGCGGCAATCAGGAGTTGCGCGGCTTGCCCCAGCCCCGGGAGCGAATTGTAGCCGCTGTGTACAAGTTTCGCGACCAAACTGGGCAATACAAACCTAGCCAGAACGGCTCCAGCTTTTCTACGGCCATTACGCAAGGAGGCACCAGTATCCTGCTGCGCGCCCTGGAGGAATCACGCTGGTTTAATCCCATTGAGCGCGAAAACCTGGGCAACCTGTTAAACGAACGCAAAATTATCCGCTCTAGTCGGGCTGAATACCAGGAGCAAACCGGCCAGCGCCAACCCATGCTGCCGTCCTTGCTGTTTGCCGGCATTATTCTCGAAGGCGGTATTATCTCCTACGATGCCAACGTAATAACCGGCGGGGCCGGACTGCGCTATTTTGGTGCCGGCGCTTCGGGGCAATACCGCCAAGACCGGGTTACTGTGTATCTGCGGGCTATAAGTACCAGCACCGGCGAGATTCTGAAAACGGTCTACACTTCCAAAACCATTTTGTCGCAGCAGGTCGATGCCAGCCTGTTCCGCTTCGTCGACTTCAAACGGTTGCTCGAAACCGAAACGGGCTTTACCTATAACGAGCCAACCGAAATGGCTGTGAAGGAAGCTATTGAGAAGGCCGTCGAAGCCTTGGTGTACGAAGGGATTCAGGAGCGGCTGTGGTCGCCCCAGAATGAGGCCGACCGTACTGGAGCCGGCATGGCAGCGTATCAGCAGGAAAAGCGGGAAAACCAGGATATCGATGTGTTGGGCCGGGTGCAGCGCGACCGGCGCGGCACGCTTGGCATTGGCCTCAGCGCGGCTACGGCTCGCTACAGCGGCGACTTCAGCAAGCCGCAGCTGCGGGGTGGGGGAGAGCTGACGATACGCTATGCCCCCAAGCCGGCTGCCAAGCTTTCGGCGGCCGTTAATATCGGCCGGTTTCAATTAGGGGCTGGCGACTTCTACCGCGAAACCTTCAACTACGCCGAGCTAAGCGGGCTCTACAGGCTTTTCCCCCGTGACCGGTTTACTCCGTACATACTGGCCGGGGCCGGCATCACCTCCCGTAACAAGTCAACCGATATGCGGGCTGTACTTGGTCATGTTACCACGGGGCTTGGGGTAGAATATCTGCCCACTGACCACCTCGGTATTGGCATTGGTATCGATAACCGCTACTATATGACTGATAAGCTAGATCATATCAAACTTGGAAAGTATAACGACTCGTATTGGAGCCTCAAGGCTAGTATGATTTTTTACCTCGGCCGTGGTGCCAACTTCTCCAAGCCTAGCACACCATAGTCTTACCAGGATGCTATAACTAGTTGAACCAGAAAGCGCTAAGAATAGCGCTTTCTGTATTTATGAAGACTAGATGAATTTAATATAAATAAGTCAATAAAATATTTAACAATTTTTATTGAACAGGTCTTGACATTTACTTTTTTCAATATATATTTGTCTTATTCCTCCGGAGGGAATAATCTATGTTAGCTACGTGCCGGCTGAGGCACCCCCTTCTTCAACCTTGTTTAATCCCACTCATGAAAAAGATTTCTTTTTTCGCAGCCTCGTTGTTGGTTGCCGGTAGCGCTTATGCTCAAAACAACACCCAGTCTTCAACTTCTACAGGCAACTCGAACGCCGTAACCGTTACCCAATCGGGTAGTAGCAGCTCGGCCGTTGGAACCCAACTGGGTAATAGCAACGCTCTGACGCAAACTCAGTCGGGTGGTGCCCTTAACTCGGCTACCTCTCTCCAGCGGGGTAACAACCAGACGTCGGTTCAGACCCAGGTTGGTAACTCAAATGCTGCTTATGTGAAGCAAGGCGACGGGATTCCGCTGGATAATGGTAACACCGCCACGCAAACTCAGACCGGCGACCGGAACAGCGCCAGAGCGGAGCAGCTGAGCGGAGCAAACGTTTCGACCCAGACCCAGAGCGGCAACGACCACATTGGACAGGTTTTCCAGAGCACCAGCGAAGGCAATACCGCCACGCAGACCCAGCTCGGAAGCAGCCAGCAGGGCTACATTACGCAACTGGGCTCGGGTAATACCGCTACGCAGTATCAGCGCGGTCTGCAGGACAAAGCCACTATTTATCAGCTAGGCAATTCCAACAGCGCTTCGCAGTCGCAAGGCACTAACCCTTCGGCAAGCTGGTTCTCGGTTGCCTCCATTGAGCAAATTGGCAATGGCAACACTGCTACCCAAACCCAGCAGTACGACTATCAGAATGCCACAATCGAGCAATCCGGTAACGGTAGCACCGCCATTCAGAACCAGAGCGCCGGTGCTGACTTGGTGCAGCCCGGCAACCGTGCCTACATCGACCAGGATGATGCCGGCGGCCACTTCGCTCGTCAGACCCAGCTGGGTATCGGTAACCAGGCTGACACTTACCAGGGCCTGAGCGGTAACAGCAGCGACGTAACCCAGACCGGCAACAGCAACATCAGCGTAGTAAAGCAAAATCATCCATAAGCTGGGCGCAGCTATCTGCCACTCCTAGCTAAGTCCAGATAGCACCTTCTTACCATCAGCTGATGTGGGAGGTGCTATCTGCTTTTTACACAAGGTCAGTTTCAATTGGTTTTATCCTTCCTTCCATGAAAAATCTTTCACTTATAGCAGCTGCTCTGCTCGTTACTGGGGCAGCCCAAGCGCAAAGCAACATCCAGTCGTTGTCGCAGACTGGCAGTGGCAACACCGGGAACGTAACGCAGTCGGGTAGCTTCAGCACCGCCACTGCCACCCAGCTTGGCAACAATAACAAGCTGACTCAGAGCCAAGGAGCTGCCGCTGGCTACGGAAATACCCTGAATACGGCCGTATCCACTCAGCGTGGCAACGACAATATCGTGACGCAGTCACAGTCCGGCTCGCGCAACCAGGCTACTGTGACCCAGGGCGACGGAACTCCCAGTGACAACGGCAATGAAGCAACCCAACTTCAGATTGGGCAGCGCAACCAGGCTACGGCCACGCAGCTGGGCGGCACGAGCATCTCGTATCAGGAGCAGCGTGATGGTTCCCGCAACGAGGCTACGGTGACGCAAACGGGCGGGGACTTCAACAATGCCCGCCAAGTGCAGCGCGACGCTAGTTCGGGCTATGGCACGAACGACAACAAAGCCCTCATCGAGCAGACGGGTAATTACAACAAGAGCAGCCAAGAGCAGCGCGGGGTTGAGAACCGGGCTACTGCTATTCAGAATGGCTCTTTCAACGAAGCTACCCAAACGCAGGGCAGCAACTTCGATGGCAGCTTCCGCACTACTGCTTCGATCAACCAGCTCGGTAATACCAACAAAGCCACGCAGGCTCAGAACGGTGACAACCAACGGGCCATCATCGAGCAGGAAGGCAATCTGAACATCGCCATCCAAACCCAAGGCAATAGCATCGGGGGTATCGGCAACCGTGCCTACATCGACCAGGATGGAGACGGCCATTTCGCCCGGCAGATTCAGACCGGCGTGGGCAACCAAGCCGACACCTGGCAAGGAGCCAGCGGCAATAGCAGCGACGTGACCCAAACCGGAAACAACAACACCAGCGTGGTAAAGCAAAACCACCCATAAGCTCGGCGCTACCGCTCACCTATGACAAAAAGGGCATCTTAACAGGCAGCTGCTTGTAAGATGCTCTTTGTCGTTGCAGGCGAGGAATGCGCTGGAAATAAATATTGCCTATTGTATTTTATTATTAATAAATAACCTTATTTTTATACAGATGCTAGAAGTGCTCCATGAGCCATTTAGAGAGCTAATACCTTATTTATCATCTCTCACTCTACTTTTTCATTCTTAACTATGAAAAGAGTACTTGCCATTGGTGTGCTCGTGGGGCTTCTTACGGGGGCTCACCGCACGCAGGCACAAACCAGTCGGGACCCTGAAGATATCAGCACAGGCCAGCTCCTGGAACAACGACTCGAAACCGAAACTCTCGCCGGTAGTACGCAGCAGGCGGCCTTGGGAAAAAATCAGGCAGCCTTGCTACAGCTCGGCAACCAGAACCAGGCCAGCATCGATCAGCGCATAATTGGCGTTGGGCAAGGAAACACGGCCAGCATCAATCAGAATGGGACTAGCAACCTAGCCGCCATTTTGCAGAACGGGGCCGGTAGCCGCACTATCATCTCCCAAGCCGGGGCCAACAATGTTGCCAGCAGCGAAATCAATGGCTATAATACCGAGTCGGAGATACTGCAGAAAGGCAACGGCAATCGGGTGGATCAGCGGCTGAACGTAGACGACCGGCGCTACAGCGTTGAGCAAATGGGGAATAACAACAACCTGGTTCAGCGCGAAAGCGGCAGCACGGCCCCTGGCTATGAAGTCACCATGAAGGGCAACGGCATCCGCATCATTATCGAGCAAGGCCGGGCCTCAACCATGCCATAACCCGGAAAAGAACACTCCGGTTGCAACAGCTAACCGGAGTGTTTTACCCGCGCCCCGCGGTTGAATTATTGCGTTTTCGTTAGACTCTCAGACCTTTACCTATGAATCACTATTGGTTCTTGGCCATGTGGCCTATCCTTGCCATGCTAGGGCAGGGGCGAGCAACCGGATTGGACGGGGCGCCTTGTCGTGCCACCCTGGAATCGAAGCTGGAGGCTGGTCGCCTCACTGTAATTGGGCACTGTCAGAATGCGGGCAATGAGCCGTTGACGCTGCAATACGAGTTATCTGCTAATAAACGAGGGCAAGCTGGCAGTTCTCGTAATTCCCAATCGGGCCGCTTTACGGTAGCCCCGCAGCAAACGGCCAATCTATCCCAAACTACCATGAGCGTCGCCGCCACCGATTTCTACCAGATCAACCTGCGGGTGCTCGATCTGCAGGGCCGGGTTGTGGCAGAAGACTCGCTTGTGCACCGCCCTTAGATAGCCGCCTGATCATTTTCAGATAATCCGCCCTGTTGTAACCCTTTCCCGCCCTTCCTTTTATCTTATATGCTCTTTTCTCTACGCGCGCTGTCTCGCCTGTTGCTCATGTTAGTAATAGGGCAGACTCTGCTGGCTTGTGAGGACGATACGGTCGAGCCAGTTCAGTACGGCTCTATAGAAGGGGTGGTGCTCGATGCCAGCACCAATACCCCGCTAGCAAATGCCGTGGTAACGACCAATCCGGCAACTTCCTCGTTTACGACCGACACGGAGGGTAAATTTTATTTACCGAATATACTAATTGGTAAGTATGCCATTTCGGTGCGCAAAACCGATTTCAAGACCGAGAATGTCAATGTGCAGGTGGATGAGGGTAATCTGACCCAGGTGCGGATTCCCCTGGAAAAAGCGACTGGCTCCAATCGTCGTCCCAACACCCCCAGCAGTCCGACCCCCACCGACCGGGCTACGGCCCAGGCAACCCGCCTGACGTTGCGCTGGCGCGTCACGGATCCTGACAAAGGCGATTCTCTGCGTTCGGATGTGGTGCTGTTTGAGAGCAATTCCACCGACCGCCGACAGTTGCTGACTAACGCCCGCGACACCGCCGTGGCCATCAGTGACCTGAAGTACAATACAATATATTTCTGGCAGGTAACCGTGCGCGACAAGGCCGGGGAAACAGTAAAAGGGGATGTCTGGAGTTTTCAAACCGGCCCCTTGCCCGACAACCGTTTCCTGTACGCCCGTCAGGTGGATGGGAATACCGATATTTATTCGAGCGACAACACGGGCGCAAACCTACTGCGGCTGACCAACTCGGCCTTTGTTGAGACGGCCCCGCAGCTTAGCCCTGTTCGCAACCGGATTGCTTATGCTTCCAATGCAACGGGGCGCTATCAGCTCTACACCATGAATCGGGACGGCTCCGACCAGCGCCAAATAACTCCGGATATGGTGCCCCTGGAAGGCTACAGCAACTTTGGAGTTGCTTTCCATTGGTCGCCCGATGGTTCCCAACTCATTTATGCTAGCTACGACAAGTTGTGGCGTATTAACCGGGATGGTACTGGCCTGACGCACCTGGCCACTGCTCCCGCCGGACGTCACTTCCGCGAATGTGATTGGACTGCCCAAGGCAACCGTATCTTGGTCCAGACTGTTGGAGCTAATATCTACGACGCTGAAATCTACACCATGAATGCCGATGGCACCGGCCTGACCCAGCTAGTCGGCAACCTGCCGGGGCGACTCGACTCTCCCTCTTATAGTATTGATGGCCGCACAATCTTATACAGCCGCGATATAGATGGCTACGAGAACGTGAGTGGTCGTCAGCTTAATGCTCACATCCTGCTGCAACGACCCGATGGCACCGGGCTCGTGGACCTATCGGCCGCCCCGGCCGGCACAACGGCCAATACCGGTAAGCCCGCTGGTACCAATGATTTGTTTCCCCGCTTTTCACCCGATGGGGCAAAAGTCATCTTTGTTAATATGAGCAACGATAATCAGTCGCCCCCCGAAGTCTGGGTGATGGATCTTGATGGACGCAACCGTACCCGCTTATTTCAAAACGCCACTTTGCCGGATTGGAAATAGAACTCGATTAAAAAGAAAGTCAACGCCAAGCCCATGGTTCAGCAGTAGCAGTTGCCACTGTCGAGCCATGGGCTTGGCGTTGGCAAACAAATCAGACTGCGAAGAATCACAATTCTAATCTTGCTGTATCAGGCTGCATGCCAAACTAATAGACTTTAAGAGGAATAAAATTGTCGTCTAGGTCGAACCAGACTACTTCAGTAATTGTATAACCCCGGCCTCAAGAGCTAAGGTTGAGCGCTACTTTCTGATGCTTTGCCTTATACTTTCGTGCTCAATGCATGCTACGGATGTACGAAAAATGATGCAACTTTGTGCGTTCAGAGGTAATATCATGTTAAATGCATATTTAGTGGAATACTATAATTTACCTATAAAGTTAAATTTGAATACTTGTTACGCTTTTGTGTAATATGGTAAACAACTTTCACATAGGCCATGTTTGGCACGAATTATGGTCGGAATGTACAACTTCAAAAAATGCAGCAATCCTCTTTTGTCATTAAAAAATACTATGGAACCTGTGAAATTTAGTAATCTATTTCTTGGGTTCTCCCGTAATGACGTTGAGTTTAAAACCATAGTCTTTACCCGTTTGCTTTTCACCTTCCTTTCGTAACCTTTACCTGAACATACTATGAAAAACACTTACATGAGTGCCTTACAGTGGGCACGAAAGCCGCACCTGCGGTTTTTGCTTCTGCTGTTATTGGCCTTGCCTTTTGTGGGACGTGCCCAGACGTTTTCGGTTACTCCCTCGGATCCTGCCTCTCCCCAGAATTTTGGGTCAGTAGCAGTTGGTTCGGCGTCCGGTTCGAAGTCGTACGTGGTTACGGGTTCCCGTCTTACGATGCCAGTTACGGTAGCTCTCAGTGGCACGAGCTTCGAAATCAGCCGTGACAATGTAACCTTTAGCGGTAGCGCCTTTGACCTCGCCCCTGATGCCAATGGTGATATCAACACTACAGTGTATGCGCGCTTCCGTCCGACGGCAGGTGCTGCCGGAAGTGTAGTTAGTCGCACGCTGAACTTTACTTCAGATGAAGCGCCTACGGTTAGCTTCACCCTTACCGGCACCCGTGCCGCGGGTACCCCTACCGTAACTGCAGACCCAACCTCGCGTAGCTTTGGCAACCAGGAGGTCAATACTGCCTCTGCTCCACAAACAACCGTTGTTTCGGGAACTTCCCTGACGGGCCCCATCACGGTGACAGCTCCCGCAGGCTTTCAAGTAAGCGTGGGAAATGGTGCTTATGACACGTCGGTTACCTTGAACCCTGTCAATGGTACGGTTAGCTCTACTACGGTTAACATCCGCTTCTTGCCAACGGCTGCCCAAGGCTACGTTAGCAACGTTACGGTTTCGAGCCCTGGTGCTACCACTATAAATGTTGGTGTGTCGGGTACAGGTGTTCTGCCTACTCCTATTCTAACGGCTACTCCGAGCACGCTGGCTGATTTCGGCCAGGTTACCGTTGGTTCGTCGAGCGCAGCAATCCGTTCTTTCTCTGTGAGTGGCCAGAACCTGCAAGGTCCTGTTACTATCACGCCTCCCACCGGGTTCCGGATTCGTATCGGTTCGAACTTCTTCTCTACTGGTGCCATCACTCTGAATCCCGCTGCTGATGGCTCGTTAGCCAGCACACAAATCGACGTGCGTTTCAGCCCCACGGCAGTACAAACGTATGCTAGCGACATCACGGTAGCATCTACCAACGCCACAACGCAGCTTGTACGCGTAACGGGTGAAGGCACTCCTAGCTCAGGCTCTCCGGTTGTGGCTGTGAACCCCGGCGCAATCAACTTTGGCACGGTAACTAGCAGCGGTGGCACAAGCACCCGCAGCTTCGAGGTAAGCGGCACTGACCTAACGGCTGGCATTGTATTGACGCCTAGCATTAGCAACATCCAGATTCGCAATGCTTCGGCCGGTGGTACTTTCTCGTCGGCTCCCCTGACCATCAATCCGGTTAATGGCACGGTTGCTTCTCAGATCATCGAAGTACGTCTGGTAGCTCTAGTAGCAGCTGGTAATTTCAATGAGCGGATCGACGTAACCAGCACGGGCGCGCAGCCAACCTTGGTATCGGTAACGGCTACTAATACCAGCGGCGCGATTTCGGATATCTCGGTATCGAACCCCAATGGCAACGAATTTACTTTCGTTACCCGTCCTACCACGCAGTCGGTATCCCAGTCTTACCTGGTAGCCGGCACCAACCTGATTGATCCGCTGATTGTAGAGCCTATTGGCCCGAACGCCGGCTATTTCCAGGTTTCTGCCGATAACGTCAACTTCGTATCGCGTCTGTCCTTCACGCCTGACGGCCAGGGCAACGTAACGCAGCGCCCTATTTATGTACGCTTCGTGCCTGGCGTAAATGCCGTGACTGTTAGCGCCAACATCCGTAACTCGAGTGCTCCGGCTCCCGATTTCGACGTGTCCGTAACCGGTATCAGCGAACCAACGATCCGTCTGGACCGTGGCATTGGTGCCTTCCCCGACAACATCGTAAAAGGCACGCAGTCGTCGCCCACCTCGGTTCGCCTCGATGGTTTCCTGCTGGCTGGTGACGTTACTCTGCGTTTCCCGCCTGATGCTAACGACCCGACCCGTAACCCCACTCAGATTCCTCAGTTTGAGTTCTCGCTGGATAACGGTGTGACGTACGTGAAAAGCGCTTCTATTACGCCTGATGGTGAGGGTAACTTCACCCGCAACGTACTGGTGCGCTACGCTCCAACCCGGGTTGGTAATGCAGCTCAGGAGTTGCAGTTTAGCAACGCTAGCTTCTTCAACGGTAACTTCTTCGCTCTGACCAGCGGCTTCGGTCGTACTTCAGGCTTCTCGATTGCTACTGAGCCTACGGTACAGTCGACGGCTTCGATCGTACGTAACGGCAGTTCGGCTACGATTACCTTCAACCTGTCGAACCCACCCGCCGGCACTAGCTATGGACAGAACCGTTTGGTAATTGCCAGCAGCACCTACCAGCAGTTGCCCGCTAGCCTGTTCCCCCGCGATAAGCAGAACTTCAACCCTGGTACCACAGTGAACGGTGCTTACCAGTTTGGCAGTGGCACGGCTATCGAAGCCTCGACCAACACGTACGTTGTGTTCAGCGCTGCCTCGGATAACTTCACCGTGTCTAACCTGGACCCGAACCTGACTTACTACTTCTTCGCCTTCGAGTTCAACAACGACGGTGTACTGAACGCTGAAAACTACCGCGTACCGAACAACGAGCCCCAGAACCCACTACCCGTGGAGCTGGTGTCGTTCACGGCCAAGATGCGTGATAACAGTGTTGTGTTGAACTGGGCTACGGCTAGCGAAAACAACAACCGTGGCTTCGAAGTACAGCGCAGCGCTGATGCCAAGAATTTCACGACCGTTCTCTATAAGGAAGGTGCAGGTAATGCCACGACCCGGACTAGCTACGAAGCTGTAGATACGAAGCCCCTGGCTGGCGTTTCTTACTACCGTCTGAAGCAAATCGACAACGACGGTACGGTTTCGTACTCGAAGGCAGTAGTTGTAAAAGCGAAACTGACCGACGTAAGCGTATATCCCAACCCAACCAAAGGCAGTGATGTTGTAACCATTGCACTGCCCTCCGGCTCGACTGAAGGCATGGCTGTTCGCATCACCGACCTGACCGGTCGTCTGATTCGTGAAGCTCGCCTGGGTAGCCAGGGTGAACTCAATGTTCGGGACCTGGAAGCAGGTACTTACATTGTCGTAGTTGGCGAAGGCGAGGCGAAAGTGAGCCGCAAGCTGATCAAAGACTAACTAGAACCACTCAGTTGAAAAAGGCCTCCCACGTACGGGAGGCCTTTTTTTTGTGCCTCTGGTGTAGGTATCGTTATTACTTAACAATGACTTAATTAAACAATAGTCGGCTTAGGCTATACCTTTAATGGCTACATTGCCTCGTTCATCCCCTGACCCTAAGCTTTTTACTGCATGCGTACAACAAGTACTCATTTCCGACCATGGCGCCTGGCGCTATGGTCACTTTTTTTGGTGTTGGTTTTGTCGCCATTGGCTGGTTGGGGGCAGAGCACGCTGTTTCGGGAAACTATGGGTACCGTGGGCAGTAACACGGCTATCAGCGTGCACGAGTCAAACAACGGGTTTGATAATGATGCGTACACCATGACCGATGGTGGAGCTGCAAATCCAGCGGATATCCGTTCATCATCTGCCTCAACTGGAGCCTATTCCGGTGCCAGCGGAGGCGCCAATGTGTTCTTCACCACTACCAACGAACGGGGGTTTGCTATTGAAGGCATTGAGGCTCGAGGCTTCAGCGGCCTGACGCTAAGCTTTGCCGTGCGTAAGGAATCAGCGTCCGGTACGTCTTTTGGAACGCTGCTGGTTGAATACTGGGACGGTAGTGCTTACCAGCCCTTAACCGTTACCGGTCTGCCGGCTACCAATTCGGGTGCTGGCTGGAGCCTTATCACAGGAGTACAGCTACCAGTAGCAGCCCAAATCAACGGACTCAAGATTCGGTTTCGTAAGACAGCTGGATCAATGCGGGTCGATGATGTTGAGTTGAAAGGTACAGACACCGGGGCCCCTGCATTTCTTGCTGGTTACCCGGCTGTCAACAGCGTTACAACTAGTGGATTTGCCGCCGTAACCAAGCTCAGTGAAGCAGGTTCGACCTACTTTGTAGTCGTGGCCGATAATGCAACGGCTCCAACGGTAGCCGAAGTAAAAGCGGCTCAGCAGAGTGGAGGCGCCCCGGCCCTAGCCAGCGGAACCATTAGCACGGGAGCTACGGCTGAAGGAAGCAGTACGGTAACAGGACTGGCCGCCGGCACTAACTATGATGTGTATTTTGTGGCGGCCGACAATGTGACCCCGACGCCAAACACCCAGACCACAGTCGTTAAAGTAGAGGTAGCCACACTGGCTGTTGCAGACACCACGCCGCCCGCTTTTGCCGCTGGCTCACCAATCAGCTCGAACGTAACGGTCACGGGCTTTACGTTGTCTTCCACGATTGACGAAGTTGGCGCTACCTATTATGTAGTACTTGCCAGTGGTGCCGCAGCTCCCTCGGCCGGCCAGGTGAAAGCCGGACAAGATGCTACGGGGACCCAGGCAGTAGTACGAGGTACTTTCGCAAACCCTACTGCCGGCACTGCCGCAACAGTCGTAGTCAGTGGCTTGGCGGGCAGCACATCGTATGAGGTGTATGTAGTGGCCGAAGACGCCGTGCCGAATCTGCAGGCTACGCCGGTTACACTGGCCGTAACTACTCCAGCTCCGCCGCCCGTCGCCAGTGGCTTCACCCCGGGCTCGGGGCCCGTCGGTACCACGATTACCATAGCGGGTAACAACCTGAGCACCATTACCAGCGTGACCGTAGGAGGAGTAGCAGCAACTGCAGTAACGTCAGCCCCCTCCTCCGTAACAGCTACCGTAGCGGCCGGCACCCCGCTTGGAGCCAACGCAGTAGTTGCCTCTGATGGCACTGCTTCCTACACCGTCCCCGGTAGTTTCACCCTGACGGCTGCCCCAACTGTTACAACGGCTGCAGTAGCATCTATTGCAACTACCAGCGCTACCTCGGGCGGCACAGTCGTTGGCAATAATGCGACCATCACTGGACGCGGCGTTGTATACGGCACCAGCCCAGCTCCCCGCATTGGCAACCCTGGCGTAGGTCAGCTAAGCGCAACGGGTACGACCGGCTCTTTTACCAGCAACCTGACCGGACTAACCGCCGCTACGACCTATTATGTGGCGGCCTACGCCAGCAGCGAATTTGGTACGACCTACGCCACCGACCAGACCTTCACGACTGCTGCCCCGCCAACCGGACTATTTGAAGACTTTGAGGTAACGACGCCAACGAAAACAGGCTATGGTATCGGAACGGTGGCTACTGCTACAGGTAGCTGGACTTTCGACGAAGCTGCTGTGGGTAATTTGGCTAATGACAAGAAAAACGGCACCAAGGCGGCCCGCCTGCGCGGCGGAAGCGTCTATATGAATTTCAACAAGGCCAACGGGGCCGGTACGGTTACCATCAATGGGGCTGCCTTCGGCTCGGATGCGCCCTCATCATATGCTCTGGACATTTCCACCGATAATGGGACAACGTTTACCGCCTACAATGGACCAGCGACGCTGGTAAGCAGCACGCTGGCAGCCACCTCCTTTACTGTAAACATAGCCGGCAACATCCGCCTGCGGGTGCGGCATGCCGACGGAACAGTAGGCAGCAATCCGCGCTTGAACATTGACGATATCACCATCACCGATTTTGCGGGTACCGGTACCGCTATTAGTGCTCCTGTCTTCAGCGGAACCAGCTTTTGCAGCACTACGGCTAGCTCATTCAACGCTGAGTTTACGCCAACGGGCACTTTTGCCACTGCCAACGACTTCCTGGTTCAGCTATCCGATGCCGCGGGCTCCTTTGCTAATCCCGTAATAGTCGGCACTGTTTCGGACAACGCAACCAACGGAGCCCCAGTCGCGGTGAGCATTACGATTCCGGCCGGCACGGCCACCGGCACCGGGTATAAGCTGCGGGTCGTGGCCAATGACCCCGGCACAACTGGCACGGCCTCGGCAGCGCTTACCATCCTCAACTCCCCTACGGTGTCGGTGGCCCCGGGCGGCGCGCAAACGCTGGTCGTTAACACGGATGGGGCCCCGCTTACGGCTACCGAAACCCCCGCGGCAATTTCGCGCCAGTGGTATTACTCTACCGTTGCCAATGGCCCTGTAACGGCTATTGCCAACGCCACCGGCGTAAGCTACACGCCCAATTTCGCTGCCGCCGGAACCTACTACGTTACCGTCGTATCCACTTTTGCGGCCTGTGGTAGCCAGACCAGCAACCCAGTCGTAATTACGGTAAGCGCGCCGGTTGCTACCCTCACCGCTACCCCCAGCACCCTGACCCTAACGGCTCCCACAAACCAGTCGGCCACTCGCGACTACCAGCTCCAGGGTAGCAACCTGCCTGCTAATGCGACAGTAGAGCTGAGTAGCAACAACGCCGCCATGGACTTCTCCCTCAACGGGGGGGCTAGCTATGCCGCCGCCGCAACGCTTACGGCCAGCAATACGGGCGCTGTGAATCAGGTAGTCCGGGTGCGCTTCACGGCACCGGCCGCTGTGGGTACCACCACGGCCACTATTAGCAATACCAGCGGGGCTTTGTCGGCTCCGGTAACCATAACCGGCGAGGCAACCCCGCCCCCGGTGACAACGGCTTTCGGACCGGGTAATCTGGCCGTGGTGCGGGTAGGGGATGGCAGCACGGCGCTGACCACCGCCGCCGCTCCCGTATTTATTGATGAGTATACACCGGCCGGCGACTTGGTGCGCAGTATCGCGCTGCCCACCAGTACCAGCGGCAGCAACTATGCGCTTACCGCCAACGGCTCTTCTACCACTAACGGTATGATAATGATGTCGCCCAACCGGCAGTTTATCACTCTGGCAGGTTTCAATGCGGCCCCTGGCACAAGCAGCGTAGCCAGTGCGGCCGGCGTGGAGCGGGTAGTCGGTTTGGTTACGGCCAACGGCGCCGTAAACACCTCGACCCGGATTACCGATGGCTACTTGGGTGGAGATATCCGCTCGGCAGTAACGACGGATGGCAATGGTTTCTGGACGGCCGGTAACGGCGGGGGCAGTGGTGCCAATACGGCTACCGGCGGCACCCGTTACGTAGCGCTGGGCAGCAGTGGAGTCTCTACCCAGGTCAGTTCTTCCCCTGCCAACACGCGCCTGGCTGCCATATATTTCGACCAACTCTACGTCAGCACGGCCTCTGGCAGCAACGTTGGGGTAAACAGCGTTGGTACGGGCATGCCCACTGCCAGTGGGCAGTCAACCACTTTGGCTTCGGGGCTGAACGCCGCGGATGCCTACGGCTATGTGTTCTTCGATTTGACAGATGCCGTGGCCGGACCCGATGTGGTATATGTCGCCGACGGCAACTCCGGTATCCGGAAGTACTCGCTGCTGGCTAATGGCAACTGGGTACAGAATGGGGCGGCAATTACGGCTGGCACGGGCCTGCGGGGCTTGGCTGGCTCCCGCGACGCTACTGGTATTCGGCTCTTTGCCACCAATGCCAGCACCCTCTACACCGTTCTCGACGATGTGGCTTATAACGCCGCCCCGCGCACTTCTACTCTCACCTCTTTAGCCACTAGTGCTACGAACCAGGCCTTTCGCGGTGTAGCCTTCGCGCCTGGCTCCCCGGTGGTGTTGCCTGTCGTGCTAACGCGCTTTGCAGCTGAGCGGCAGAAAGCCGCCGTCGTTATACGCTGGACTACTTCGTCTGAGCGCAACAGTGCTCATTTTGAGGTGCAGCGTAGTGTAAACGGAAAAGACTTCGAGGTAGTGACAACCGTTGCTGGGCAGGGGCAGAGCACCCGAAGCACGCAGTACGAAGCACTGGATCAGCAGGCTACCGCCCAACTGGCCTATTACCGCCTGCGCCAAGTAGACCTGGACGGAACGGCCGCCTTCTCCCCAGTGGCTACGGTGCGGCCCATAGTGGATGTGCAACTGTATCCTAACCCGGTGGAGGATGTGGTCCAGATACAAATGCCGCAGTCTGTTGGCGGGGTAAACGTACAAATCACCGACCTGACGGGCCGGCTCGTTACTCAGTCGATACTTGATGGCGCTGGACAGATGGATGTGCGTGGGCTGCCGCCAGGCACGTATCTGATTCATATCGGTGAAGGAATAGGCCGCATAACCCGTACGCTTGTGAAGCGTTAGTCGATTGTAAATATTTGTGCCAATAGGATAAAAAAAGGCAAGCATTCTACCAAGAATGCTTGCCTTTTTACTTATACTGTGCAGCTTACGGAACTCGTGCGGGTAGTTTTGGTACTTTGCGGCAATATTTTTATATATTGCTAATCCATGCGGACGTGAACAAGCTGTTGAGCATAAGAAGACGCGCTGAAACTACTCAACCTACTAGTAAGCTGACCTGGTTCAAAATAGCATTCTAACACACCTGCCGATGAATCGACTACCTGCAACAAGCCTTCTGCTTACCGGACTTTTCGCTCCTCTGTTAGGATGGAGCCAATCGTACCTCCAACAAAGCTTCGAACTCAATGGCAACACCAACCCGGTTGGTACCAGAACTCAATTGGTGTATACAAGTACCGGAACGGCTAACTCAGGGCTTTTTACGGGTACTCTGGCACAGGCTACCTCCGCAAATAATAACAACGTTGCACCTCTGACGGCTAATGTTTTCTCAGAGGGAACCACTGGTTTCGGAGTTGTCAACAACAAGGGTGGAGGATCCGAATCTGCTACTCTAACATTTGAACCTGTAACTTTTCCTACCACAACAGGAAATTATCTTTCCCTACGGCTCGCCTCATATGCTACGAACAATAACGGAGGAATAGATAACTCAGTGGTGGGGGGGAGTACTAGCAACGGCATTGTGGTGCGCATTGCCTATAATGGCTCTGCTACCTTTACCAACACCCTGGAAGTAAGAGGAGGAAATAACGGCTCAGTTTTCGATTTCAATGCTGGCGGTGTTGCCGCCCCGGCAGCTGCCATAAATGCCGCCCCGGCTTCACCCACAATTTCTACTTCACCTAATGATCTAACCAATGCCGGTACTGTTCCGACATCCGGGGGAGTTGGATATTCCACTGTTCGAATAAATTTCGGCGCCGCCATAACGAGTGTTCAGGTACAGATATTCATGTCTGCGACCAACAAGACGGCCATTTTTATTGATGATGTGCGTGTCGGTAGCAACGGCCCCCTGCCCATTGAGCTTACCTCCTTTGATGCCACGCGCCAATCAGGAGCAGTGCAGCTGAACTGGACTACCGCCAGTGAAAAGAACAACGACCGGTTTAATGTGCAGCGCAGCACCAACGGCCAAGAGTTTACGACCATCACCACAGTCCGCGGCACTGGTACTACCGGCAAAAGCACAGCTTACACTGCCCAGGATACGGAGCCCCTGGCTGGGTTGAGCTACTACCGCCTGCAGCAGGTCGACCAGGATGGGAGCTTTTCGTACTCGCCCGTGCGGGTAGTGGCACCCTTGCTGACTACGGTCTACCCCAGTCCTACCTACGACGTACTTAATCTGCCGGCGGCGGTGGTCGGTACGCCTTTCCGGATTTACAACAGCCTGGGGCAAACCTTGCAGCAAGGCATCGTGCCGGCTTCTGGCGCTGTCAGTGTGCAGAGTTTGCTGGAGGGCAACTACTTTCTGGAAACCGGAACCGGGCGCGACCGGGCCGTGCAACGATTTATGCGCAAATAGAAAAACCGCAAGTGCTAACGAAAAAGGCCCCTTCACTAAGTGGAGGGGCCTTTTTGTTGGCGACAGCAAGTAAGGTACTGCTCTATACCGAGAAGCTTTCCCCGCAACCGCAGGTGCGCGAGGCATTCGGGTTGTCAAAGAAGAAGCCTTTGCCGTTCAGGCCGTCCGAGAAGTCAAGCTGGGTGCCAGCTAGGTAAAGGAAGCTTTTCATGTCAACCACGACGCGGACTCCTTTGTCCTCGAACTCCTGGTCCATAGGCTTCACTTCATTATCAAAGTCGAGCTTGTAAGACAGGCCCGAGCAGCCGCCCCCCGCTACGGACGCACGAAGGCGGTAGGTATCGTCAAGCTGAGCATCCGACATCAGACGCTCTACTTTCTCCTTGGCTTTATCAGAAACGGTAATCATGGCAAGTTACTGGCTGAGTGTGAAGCGGACCGACTGCGACTTGCGTCAAGCAATCAACTACGCCCCATCAACAATCAATTAGGAAGAAGGGTTTAGTACGACGCTAAACACGGTGATGGTATTCAGGTCGCGCCCGTAATAGAGCTTGTCGAGCGCCTCGTAGGCATTGTGCGCCCGGAAATAGGAAGTCTGCAACTCTTTCTCGCCGTGGGCCCGCCACTGAATCGTGTACGAGCTTTCCGTGTCACGCAGGCGCTGCACGTAGGTCAGCATCTTGCGCAGAGCATCCAGCTTGTCGTAGCCCTCTTCGTAGCGGAACAGAAAGCTTTGGTGGTGCCGCGGATTGACCGTAATCAAATCCAGGCGCACCAGGCCGTCTACCTGGCGAAACTCGAACAGCAGGTTGCCCGCGCCCATGCCCAGATGGTCTTCGATCTGCTTCTGAATGCGGCTGCTCTCAACGTGAATATCGGGCGATACTTCCATGAACTAGAAGGGAGAGGGTAGAACTCAGAAGTGAGAAGCCGGGCCACCCAACGGGACCAACTTCTCACTTCGACGGACTCGGTAGCTACTAGTGGTGCGACTTCGATTCCTCCAGCGCGGGCATGCCGTTTTTCACACGGTAGTCGTTGATGGCCGACTTGATGGCATCTTCAGCCAGCACCGAGCAGTGAATCTTAACGGGGGGCAGCGCCAGTTCTTCCACAATTTCCATGTTGTCGATGGCCAGGGCCTCGTCAACGGTTTTGCCCTTCAGCCACTCGGTGGCCAGGGAAGAAGAAGCAATTGCCGAACCGCAACCGAAGGTTTTGAACTTGGCGTCGGTGATGGTATTGGTCGTTTCGTCTACCTCAATCTGCAGACGCATTACGTCGCCGCACTCAGGAGCGCCCACCAGACCGGTGCCTACGTTCTTTTTGCTTTTGTCCAGCGTGCCCACGTTGCGGGGGTTGCTGTAATGGTCGATAACTTTATCGGAGTAAGCCATGGCTTTGAAGAAATTTAGATGTCAGATTTTAGAACTCAGAACTTAGACCTAACGCCAAAAACTTGGTTTCTGGCTTTCAATTCTAAGCGCTAAAAATTAATGCTCAGCCCACTCAATCTTGCTGAGGTCAATGCCTTCCTTGAACATCTCCCACAGGGGCGACATTTCGCGGAGTTTGGTCACGGCTTCTTTTACGTGATTGATGGCATAGTCGATTTGCTCTTCCGTCGTGAAGCGGCTCAGACCAAAGCGCAGGGAGCTATGGGCCAGGTCGTCGCTCAAGCCCAGGGCCTTGAGCACGTAGGAAGGCTCCAGGGAAGCCGACGTACAGGCCGAGCCCGACGATACCGCCAGATCTTTCACGCCCATCATCAGGCCTTCGCCTTCCACATACTTAAAGGAAATGTTGGTCACGTGGGGTAGGCGGTGCTCGCGCGAGCCATTCACGTAGCTTTCTTCCAACGTCAGTAGCTCGCGCTCCAGCTTGTCGCGCAGGGCCGACAGACGAGCCGTATCAGCAGCCATTTCCAGACGGGCCAGCTCACAGGCCTTGCCCAGGCCTACAATGCCGGGAACGTTCAGCGTACCGGAGCGCATACCCCGCTCGTGGCCGCCGCCATCCATCTGTGCCGTCACCTTCACCCGGGGGTTCTTACGACGTACATACAGGGCACCGACGCCTTTAGGACCGTACATTTTGTGGGCCGTGAAGGCCATCAGGTCAATGCCGTCGGCAATAACGTCAACCGGAATCTTGCCTACGGCCTGCGTGCCGTCGGTCATGAACAGGGCGCCATGCTTGTGGGCAATAGCGGCAATTTCGCGAATCGGCTGAATGGTACCGGTTTCGTTGTTGCCGTACATAATCGTTACCAGCACGGTCTGGGGCGTCATGGCCGCTTCCAGGTCCGCGAGGCTGATCAGGCCTTCTTCGTTAACGGGCAGGTAGGTTACGCGGCCACCCAGCTTCTCGATGTGCTTGCAGGTGTCCAGCACCGCCTTGTGCTCGGTGGTAGCCGTAATGATGTGGTTGCCCTTCTGGGCGTACATCTCAAACACCCCTTTGATGCCCAGGTTGTCGGACTCGGTAGCGCCCGAGGTGAAGATGATTTCTTTCGGGTCGCAGTTGATGAGCGAAGCAATCTGCTCCCGCGCATAGTCAACGGCTTCTTCCGCAGCCCAGCCGAAGGGGTGGTTACGAGAAGCGGCATTGCCGAACACCTCAGTCAGGTAGGGCATCATGGCCTCCAACACGCGTGGGTCCAGCGGAGTGGTAGCGTTGTTGTCGAGGTAAATAGGTAGCTTGAGCATGGCTCGGAGTATGTAAATCAGCGAAAAACCAGAGTAAGCGGGGCGAATCCTAGTGGAGAATGATTCGCAGGTAGAACACAAAAACCGGTAAACAGGTTTTACTTTGCCCCACAAAAGTAGATATATTCCAAATAGAGTTCACCAGCTTCCCACCCCAACTTTCATGTTTACCAATCTGGAGCACTTAGGCCTGGCCGTACACGATCTTGAAGCCGCCACCGCCTTGTACACAACGCTGCTCGGTCAGGGCCCTTACAAAAAGGAGCATGTGGCCAGCGAAGCCGTCGATACGGTGTTTTTTCAAGTGGGCGGCTCCAAGATTGAGCTGCTGGCCGGTACCTCCCCCGATAGTGCCATCACCAAGTACCTAAGCAAGAAACCCGAAGGCATTCACCACGTGGCTTTCGAAGTAAACGATATCCGGGCCGAAATGCAGCGGCTGCGGGCGGCGGGTTTCACCTTATTAAATGAGGAACCCAAGCGCGGCGCCGATAACAAGCTGGTGTGTTTTGTGCACCCCAAAAGCGCCGTCGGCGTACTGGTAGAGCTCTGCCAATCTATTCCCCCCACCGACCATGAATAGCAATACGAACAGTAATTTCTTTCGCCAGGAGGTCGATGCGGCCGTGGATGCCTTGCTGCTGCAGCAGGTTATTCTCTACCCCACCGACACGGTGTGGGGCCTGGGGTGCGACGCCGAGGTGCCGCCGGCGGTGGAAAAGATCTACAAGATCAAGAACCGGCCGGCCGAGAAGGGCTGCATCGTGCTAGTCGCCGATGAGGCCATGTTTGCCAAGTACGCTGCCGTGGTGCCGCCCCACCTGGCGGAGCTGCTGGCCACGCAAGAGCGCCCTACTACCTACATTGTGCAAGGCAGCCGCCACCTGGCGCCCAACCTGCTGGCCCCCGATGGCACCATCGGCCTGCGGGTAGTGCAGCAGGATGAATTTACCCACAAGGTAGTGCGCCGCCTGGGTCACGGCTTGGTTTCCACTTCCGCCAATATTAGCGGCGAGCCTACGGCCGCTATCTACTCGGAAATCAGTCCGGCCGTGGTGCGGGCCGCCGACTACGTGGTAAACTGGCGGCAGGACGACGAAACCCGCTCTCAACCTTCCCGCATCGTCCGGGTGCTACCCGACGGCGGGCTGGAGGTAATCCGGGAGTAGCGTATTGGTACTGTGCTGATGTACTAATGGTCGGTGCTGGCGAGGAAGTACGACATTCCGCGCACCAAGCAGCCGTGGCCATGCGTCCGCTGCGCAGTACAGAATGGCCTTTACCCAGAAAGCCCTTTATTCCAGCCGGAGTAAAGGGCTTTTCCCCTTAGAAGGCTGAGCACATTTCAGCGGACGGATGGCTTCGCGCGGCTCGCCAGGACACGACTCCAGCACCTGCGCACGTTTTTCCCCTTCAGCACATTAACAGCCCGTTAGCACTTTCAACCACATTGGCACCTCGGCTCCTTACCTTTGCGGCCGTTTGACCTGTCAGCATTGCGTATGAATACTCCTCAACTTCCCGACGACCCGTTGTTCCAAACTATTGCCGAGGCCGCCGGTGAGCTAGGCTACCCGGCGTACGTTATCGGGGGCTTTGTGCGGGATTTGGCCCTGGGCCGACCCAGCAAGGATGTCGATGTGGTGTGCGTGGGCGACGGAATCAAGCTGGCCCAGGCCGTGGGCCGCAAGCTGCCGGGCAAGCCCCGGGTGACGGTGTTCAAGAACTTCGGCACGGCCATGCTGCCCACCGAAACCATTGAGCTGGAGTTTGTGGGAGCCCGCAAGGAAAGCTACCGGGCCGAGAGCCGCAAGCCCGAAGTAGAAGCCGGCACCCTGGAGGAAGACCTGGCCCGTCGCGACTTTACCATCAATGCCCTGGCGCTGAGCCTCAACCCCCAGGATTTCGGTGCGCTCGTAGACCGCTACGACGGCATGCGCGACCTGCAGCAGAAAACCATCCGCACGCCGCTCGACCCGGACATTACCTTCTCCGACGACCCGCTGCGCATGATGCGGGCCGTACGCTTTGCCACCCAGCTCGACTTCGACATCGAGCCCGATACCTTCGACGCCATAGCTCGCAACAAGGACCGCATCAAGATTGTGTCGCAGGAGCGCATTACCGTCGAGTTGAACAAAATTATCGAGGCCGCTAAGCCCAGCTACGGCTTCAAGCTGCTGTTTCAGACGGGCCTTCTGCAGCTGATTTTTCCGAAGATGGCCCAGCTCTACGGCGTCGAGAAAGTGGGGCAGCACGCCCACAAAGACAACTTCTACCACACCCTGCAGGTGCTCGACAACGTGGTGGCCGCTGGCGGCGACCTGTGGCTGCGCTGGGCCGCCATTCTGCACGACATTGCCAAGCCGGCGACCAAGCGCTACGACAAAAAGGTAGGCTGGACCTTCCACGGCCACGAAGACAAGGGGGCCCGCTGGGTGCCCGGCATTTTCACTGACCTGAAGCTGCCCCAGGGCGAGGAGATGCGCATGGTGCAAAAGCTGGTACGGTTGCACCTGCGGCCCATTGCCCTGGTCAAGGAAACTGTGACCGACTCGGCCGTGCGCCGCCTGCTGTTCGAGGCCGGCGACGATATCGACCGGTTGATGCTCTTGTGCCGGGCCGACATTACAAGCAAAGACCACCAGCGCAAAGAGCGCTACTTGCGCAACTTTGGGCTGGTGGAAGACAAGCTAAGGGAAGTAGAAGCCAAGGATCATCTACGCAACTTCAAGCCCGTCATTACCGGGGAAGTCATCATGGAAACCTTTGGATTGAAGCCCTCCCGCGAAGTGGGCGAGCTGAAGGAAGCCGTACTAGAGGCTATTCTGGATGGCAAGATTCGGAACGAGTATGAGGAAGCCTTTGCCTACCTGTTGCAGCTCGGCCAGGCAAAAGGACTTCCTCCGGGTCACCTTTTCACTCACCAATAAGTAAACCCATTTTCTCGTGTCGTTGCGGGAAAGATGCCGGCCAGGTGACAAGAGTTGCCTGGCCGGCTTTTTTTATGTTCTTAATAATTGTGCCAAAGCTAGGACTGGCAACATGATACGGGCATGAAGTCGAGCAACTAGAGGCTCAGTACCCTGAGTATGGGAGTAAGTATCTGCTGGCAGATAGGCTACTCGTTGTCTTGGTCTTGACCCGATAGGCGGGTAACCCGGGAGGAACCCGACACCGACTTTTGCACCTTGTTGGGCGAGCCGGCGTACTCGACGCGGCTGGCCCCGCTCAGCTCGGCCCGCAGGCGGTCGGCTACTTTCAGCCGGGCCTTGCTCATGCCCGACATGTCGACGTCGGCAGTTTGGGTTGTCATGCGCAGGCCCTGTACCTGGCAGGCGCCCGAGCCCTCCACGTTCAGGTCGTTGGCGGTACCTACCAGGTTGGTTTTGCAGGCGCCGCTCATGTCCAGGTCGAGGCGGGGTACATTCACGTTCAGGGTGGCGTGGCTGGCCCCCGACTGCTGCACGCGCAGGGTTTCATCCCGGAAGCCGGCCACGTTGGCCTGGCAGGCCCCGGTCAGCGACAGGTCCGACAGGGTAGGCATCTGCACCCGGATCAGGACGGGGCGGTTGTTGCGCAGGTTGCGGAAGAACGAGGAACTGGTGCGGTTGCGGATAACCAGCTCGTCGCCGTCGGTGTCTACCCGCAGGTTGTTCAGATCCCGCTCGTCGCCGGCGGCCTCAATCTTAAACTCGGAGCCCTGGCGAACAAACACGCGGTAGGCGCCGCTGGCCTGAATCGTGCGGAAATTCTGCAGGTTGAAGCTGCGCCGCGAGGAGCCGTAGCGGCTGGGGTCGGAGGAGAAGCCTTTTTCGTCGATGTCGATGTCGATGCTGGGGTTGCCGTCCTCGTCATCGTCGGTGTTGACGCGGATGCGGTAGCTCTCGTCGCCCGTGTCCACGTTCAGCGTCGTGTCGGTGCTATCCGACTCCATATCCTCGTTCTCGCTGTCGTTCTGGTCTTCATCGTCGAAGGAGCCAAAGGTGTCCTGCAGGTCGTCGCCGCTGCAGTCGATGCACTCCAGCTGGTTGCCCCGCAGGCGGTAGCTGTGCTTCTGAGGATCTTTGGGGCGCTGGTCGTTCACAAAGTTTTCGTCATCGAGCATGTAGGCAAACTGCTCGCCGAGGCGGAACGTCTTGTTGCGGGGCAGGTGCACGAGCAGGTGCAGGTCCTGCCCCCGGAATTTAGCCCCCGAGCGGAAGCTGAAGTGGTCGTCGAAAACCAGGGATGTGTCGTTGCTCTGACGTACGACATAGGCCACAGAGCTAACGGCCGTCTGTCGGGCTTCTTCCTCCGTGGCTCCGTTGGCCGAGAAGGTTTTATCGACCTGCAGCACGGCGCCGCTGTCGGCCGCGGCCAAGTCCACGCTCACCCACTGGTCGGAGGGACGGTCCAGCTTGCGGGCGTCGAGGTAGATGCTGGGCGCGGCCGAAAGAGCGGGGAAGCTCTGATTCTGCACGGCCTGGCCTTCCTCCTGAAAGTCGTGGCTGATGCGGGCAAAGGCAATGGACGAGCCCACCAGGCCCAGGAGCCAGAGGCCAAACATGGTCAGGTTGGCTGTGCGGCTCAAAATCGAGCGGCGCAGCAGCAGACCCAGGCCGGCCAGCATCATGGCCAGGGGCGGAATAGCCGTTACCAGGAAGAAGGCTAGAATGGCCCAGCCGGGGATGCCATTGAGCAGCACGTAGGCCGGCACATCACCGAGCACGAAGTTCTGGGTTTCGGGAATCAGGCCGACACCGATGAGCAGGGCAATGATGAGGGCCAGCAGGATGCCGAAGCCAATGACGGTCATCATCACGCCAATGAAGATGCGCAAGGCCGAGCCGATGAAGTTGAGCAGGGGCCGCACGTTACGGAAGAAGTTCTCCAGAAAGGTGCCCACGGGGCGGTTGTTGCCCGCCGCGTCGGCGTCGGCATCAAAGGAGTTGTTGCGCAGGTTGCTGTCGAGGCTGGAAAGCGTCAGCGTGTCGCCCCGCATCCGCATCCGGTCGGACACGGTTTTGGCCTCGGGCAGCAGAATCCAGAGCACGATGTAGAGCGGGATGGCAAAGCCGCCGGCGAAGACGAAGGCCACGAACAAGACCCGAATCAGCACCACATCCACCTTGAAGTAGGCCGACAGACCGGCCGATACCCCGCCGACTTTCCCGTTGTCGGTGTCGCGGTAGAGCTTTTTGAAGGTCGGGTCCTCGTCGGAGGAAGTCGCGTCGTATTTCTTAGGCAGGGCAATCCAGAGAATGATGTAGGCAATCAGGGAGAAGCCAGCCACGTTGCCGCCAAAGTCATTGTGGTGGTCATCGAAGGCAATGGGGGGGAAGATCAGCAGGCCCAGGAAAGCCAGCCGAATCCAGAGCGGATTGACGGCGAAGTAGCGGGCAATACCGGCAGCGACGCCCGCAATCTTGCGGTTGGCCATGTCGCGGTACAGGCGCTTGGGCTCCGTGTCGGTGTCGGCACTAGCAGCGGCGGCCGCGGCGGCGTTGCCGGCTTTGGCGTAGTTGGTGTACACCTCGGGGCCGCCAGCCAGGGCTTCTTCCTCTTCCTCGGCGTCGTCGGCCGACTGGAAGTCGCTGACGCGGCCCATTTTGCCGACCATCTCCTGCACATCCTCCAGGGTGATGACCTGCTTGGTGGAGGACGTGCGAGCGGCGAATAGCTCGGCGATACGGCCCTCGATGTCGGCTACGATTTCCTCGTGTCCGCGGTAGCCGGAAAAGTGCGCCCTTACTTCCGCCAGGTAGCGGCTAAGTACGTCGTAGCCATCTTCTTCGATGTGGAAGATGAGGCCTTGGAGGTTGATGCTGATATTCTTTTTCATCTCAGTGCTGCAAATCAAGATTTCTCGAATGGAGGAATGGTCCGGGCCAACTGGGTGCCGCTAGGGCGTTGGGGTTGCGGCGCCATTGAGGTGAGGCTTTTGGCGGATGATGCGGATCGAATCCTGCACTTCCTCCCAGGTCAGGCGCAGTTGATGCAGGAATTCCTGCCCGTCCTGGGTGAGGGTGTAGTACTTGCGGGGCGGTCCGGAGGTGGACTCTTTCCAGGTATAATCAAGCAAGCCGGCATTTTTGAGGCGCGTCAGCAGTGGATAGAGCGTGCCTTCCACTACAATCATGCGGGCGGAGGTGAGCTCCTCGAGCATGTCCGACGCATACACCTCGCCGCGGGCAATGATTTCCAGGATGCAGAACTCCAGGATGCCCTTCCGCATCTGCACTTGGGTGTTCTCTACTTTCATGGGCTGTGGCAGAAATCGGTGAAGAATGAAACAAAGATAATAGAAGGTACTATGCGACGCAAGGTACTTGTCAAAATAATTTTTAGTACTAGGTATTACATAGCTCTGGCTGAAACGAAAATCTTTTGCCAACCGCAATCCAAAGCACGGGCCAGGGGAGTAGATAGAGCTTGAAAAACAGCCTTTTTGCGGCTCTAAGGCCGATTTTAGACTTGCAAAGCTCGAGCGCACAGAAAGCCAAAACGCAACAGCGCACTATTAATAAGTATCTTGCGTTGCTGCTGCGAACTAAACCCGTTTCTATTCATTCATCTCTATGCTGCACTTCTCCCGCATAGCTCCCGCACTGCTCGGAGCTGGTCTGGGCCTGGGCCTGACCACCACGAGCCTGGCCCAATCCAAGGACCTGACTCCTAAGTACAGCAACGACTTTCTCAACATTGGGGTAGGGGGCCGGGCCCTGGGTATGGGCAACGTGCAGGTCAGCCTGGCCAGTGACGCCACGGCCGGCTACTGGAACCCGGCGGGGTTACTGAACCAGAAAACCAAGTACGACGGAGTGCTCATGCACTCGGAGCTGTTTTCGGGCATCGTCAAAAACGATTACGCGGCCTTTTCCATGCCCCTGGACGAGCAAAGTGCCATTGGGGCCAGCCTCATCCGCGTCGGCGTCGACGACATTGCCGACACCCGGGCCCTGGTAAACGAGTACGGCCAGATTTCCTACGACCGAATCACCTACTTCTCCGTGGCCGACTACGCCCTGCTCTTGTCGTACGCGCGCAAGATTGGCGCTATCGAGGGCCTGAAGCTGGCCGGTAACGGCAAGATTATCTACCGCAACGTGGGCAAGTTTGGCAATGCCTGGGGCTTTGGCATCGACGCCGGCGTGCAGTACGACCGGGGCGGCTGGCGCATGGGCCTGATGGCCCGCGACATTACCACCACGTTCAACGCCTGGTCGATCAACGCCGAGGAGTTCAAGGGCACGGCCAACAGCACCGACTCCATTCCCTCGAACAGCACCGAAATCACCCTGCCCCGCTTCATCCTGGGCGTAAGCCGCAGCGTGAAGCTCCCCGGCCAGCTCACGGCCCTGGCCGCCCTCGACCTGGAAATGACCACCGACGGCAAGCGCAACACCCTGCTGTCGAGCAACGCCGTGAGCGTGGACCCTAAAGCCGGGGTGGAGCTGGGCTACAAAGACCTGATTTTCCTGCGCGGCGGGGTGAGCAACTTTCAGAAGATCGACGCGGCCAAGTCATTTGACGGCAAAGGCGGCTGGCGCCCCCAGCCCAGCCTGGGAGTCGGGGTGGCCTTCAGCGGCCTGCGTCTGGACATGGCTCTGACGCGCCTGGCCATCGAGAAAGTAGGCGACCAGGGCTCGACCAATTCCGTTATCGTGTCGTTGGGCTACGGCTTTAAGTAACCTGAACTGAACGGGCCGGCCCACTTTGGTGTTGGTCGGCCCGAGCTTCTTTTACCCGTGTACACGCGTATATGACACACCCTTACCAACTCCAGAACATGCTGCGCTGGTTTACCTTTCTGCTGGGCGCTTTGCTCCTGGGCGGAAACATGGCGGTGGCGCAGTCGGGGCCGTATGGCAACGAGTGGATAGTGCCCAGCCAGCAGTACTACAAGATTAAGGTGAGCCGCGACGGAATCTACCGCCTCGACTACGCTTACCTGAGCCAGGCCGGCATCAGCGGGGTGAACCCCCAACGCTTCCAGCTCTGGCGCCGGGGCCAGGAAACGGCCATTTACGTGGGTGGCAACAACCCGACGGTGATGGACAACTCGACCTACATCGAGTTCTACGGGCAGCGCAACGACGGAGCCCTGGACCGGGGCATGTATAAGAACCCCGCCGACCAGGCCCAGCGCCTCTACAGTCTCTATACCGACACGGCTTCCTACTTCCTGACCTGGTCGGCTACGGCCAACGGGCGCCGCATGGCCCAGCCCGCCGTGGGCCCGGTAGGCGGCGCGCACCCTTACTGGAGCAAGCCCGGCCTCAATATTATTGCCGAGCGCTACAACGACGTAGCCCTGAATTCCTTTGTATACCAGCCCTGGGCCGAAGCCGGGGAAGGCTTTTTGTCGAAGCACTGGGGCAAGGGGCGCGACAACTTCGGCAATGTGCAGCCCGGGGATGTTTACACCGTCGACTCCGTCGTCAGCCGGGCCGGAAGCGGGCCGCTGCCGGTGCTCGAAACCCTGGTGGTAGGCGCCAGTGCCACGCCCCACACCGTGAATCTGTACGTGCAGCCCGAAGGCACCACCCAGTGGCGGGTGTTCCGCACGTTTGTACTGCAGAATTTTGAGCAGCGCAAAATCGTGGAAACCCTGCAGCGCACCGACGTGAAAGCCAACGGGCAGGTACGCATGCTGATTGAAGTAGTAACGGCCGCTACGCCCGGCAACGACAACAACTTTGTCAGCCTGGCTTATTTGAAAGTCACCTACCCGCAAACCGCGCGCTGGTTTGCCAACCGGCGCAGCATCAGCTTCCGCAACGACTCCACGCTGGGCTCCTCGGCGGCGTACTACACGCTCGACAGTATTCCGGCTACCGTGCGGGGCTTCGACGTGACGGACCCCTACAACATCCAGCGCATCGAGGGCATTGCCGGCACCGGCCGCAAGCGCAGCTACGTGTTTCCGCAAGCCATAGCCGGCGCCCGGGCGCGCAATCTGTTTCTGGCCGACGTGGCCCAGGCCCTGGTTCCGCAGCCTGCCCAGCGCATCCGCTTCCGGTCCATTTCCCCGGCCGCGCACAACTTTCTTATCGTGAGCCACCAGGCCCTGATGAAGCCGGCCGGCGACACGCTCAACCCGGTGCGCGAATACGCCAAATACCGCGCTTCCACGGCCGGGGGGCGCTACGACACGCTCGTGGTGACGACCGACCAGCTCTACAACCAGTTTCACTACGGGGAAAAGTCGGCCCTGGCCATCCGGCAGTTTGCCCAGTTTATGCTCACCAACAACCGGGCGAAATACCTGCTGCTGCTGGGCAAGGGGCTCATTACCGGGGAGGTCGGCAATGGCAACCTCTACCACCGCAAAGACCCCGTCGGGTTTTCGCCCACCGTTCGTGACCTGGTGCCCACTAGCACCCGCGGGGCCTCGGACGTGTTTTTCACCGCCGACTGGCACCGCGACGATTATGCGGCCCGCATGGCTACCGGCCGGATTTCGGCCCAGACGCCCCGGGAAGTGCTTGATTATCTGAACAAGCTCAAGGAACACGAGGAAATTATCAGTCTGCCCGATTCGCCCGACTTGGCCTGGCGCAAGAATGCCCTGCACCTGGGTGGGGGCGAGGATGCCTACCAGTTTACCCAGTTTGAGCAGTACCTGAACGAGTACAAGCGTCAGATTGAAAGCCCGCTGTTCGGGGGGCGCGTGGTGCGCACCATTTCCCGCACCGACCCGGGCCTGCCCGTGGATATCAACGTGAGCAAGGAATTGAACGAGGGCCTGGCCATCATCAACTACTTCGGCCACGGCTCCAATACCTACCTGGACCTGAACCTGGGCAACATCCGCACCGAGCCGGCCAAGGGCTACAACAACCGCCGCAAGTACCCGGTCATGTTCGTGAACGGCTGCGCGGCCGGCAACACTTACACCATCTACAACGCGCTGTATCCGGAAGACTGGCTGCTGGTGGCCAAAAAAGGCCTGATCGGCTTTATGTCGGAGTCCAGCTTCGGCTTCGAGTCAGAATTGCACATTCAGCAGAAGCAAACCTTCCAGCTGTTGCTCAACGACCCGCAGTGGTATGGCCGGCCGGTGGCCGAAATTCAGAACGAAACGGCCCGCCGCCTGCAAAACGGCGCCCTGAACAGTGACCTGGGCCACGCCCAGCTGATGAATACGACCTGGCACGCCGACCCGGCCCTGCGCCTGTATTCGCCTAACAAGCCTGATTACGCCTTCGGAGCCCCGGCCCTGACCATTGCCCCCGTGGGTACCCAGCCGGTGCGCGCCAACTCCCCGAGCTTCAAGCTGCTGGTACAGGTGCGCAACCCCGGCAAGGTAACCTACGACAAGCTGGATATTTCGGTGCGGCGCGCGTACGACAGCAACACCCAACCCGCCCGGCCCGATACGACCTACACCTTCACCGGCCTGCGGGAGGTGCTGCGCGATACGACCTACGTGCTGGTGCTGCGCAACACGGGCAACGTGTTTGGTACCAACCAGTTTACCGTTACGCTCGACTACCGCAACCGCGTGGATGAGCTCAACGAAGCCAACAACCAGGCTACTACCAGCTTTGCCTTTATCAAGGAAGGCATTACCCTGCTCAACCCGCCGGAGTTTGCCATTGTCTCGACGCCCAAGCCCCGGCTGGTAGGCCAAACCAACGACCCGGTCGGCCCTAAGCGCACCTTCCTGCTGGAAGTCGACACGACCCTAACCTTCAATAGCCGCTACGTGCAGCGCACCAGCATTCAGGCCCCGCTGCTGGCCGACTGGCGCCCGACCCTGCCCGTTATTGCCGGCCGCGACAGTGTGGTCTGGTACTGGCGCATGCGCTTCGAGACCAAGCTTACCCCTGAGGAAAACGACGAGTGGGTGGTCAGCTCGTTCCGCATGATTCCGAACAGCCCCGGCGGCTGGTCGCAGAGCCACCACGGGCAGTTCCGGCGCGACGAGCTGCAGAACCTGACGGTGGCAGCGCCCTCGGGCAAGTGGAGTTTCAGTGATATTACCCAGAACCTGACCCTGCAAACCGCGGGTGGTGGCACGGGCTCCGATGTGACGTTTCAGACTTCCTACGGGCTACAGGTCGGCAACAGCCAGGTGTCGGTGCTGGGGTGCGGGGTGTCGTTCCCCAATATTCTGGTCAGCGTCTTCGACGGCAGCACCCTGAAGCCTTTGCGCAACGTGGCCGGCGCCTACGACTCCTGCGGCACGGCGCCCAACCGATTCTACCACTTTGCCGCTTCGGCCACCGACAACATCAACACGCCGGCCCGCCAGCAGCAGCTGCTCAGCCTGCTAACCAACATACCCCGCGGGGCCTACGTCACGGTGCTGTCGGTTAATAAAGTAAACTTCTCCTCTTTCCCCGCGCCGCTGAAAGCCGCTTTGGCCGCCCTCGGAGCTCAGAAAATAACTCAGCTTCAGGATGGGGACCCGTATGCCTTCATCGGGCAGAAGGGCCCCGGCGGGCAAGCCGCGCAGGAGCAAACGGCTGACTTGAATAGCGCGGTACCCCGCCAGAACCAGGTCATTACGCTGACCGGTACCATCGGGACCAAGCAGGGCAGCGGCACACTGACCTCGACGCGGATTGGCCCGGCCCAGCAGTGGACCGCCGTGCACCATACCATTCGCACGGAAGCATCCGACAGCTACACCCTGCGCGTAGTCGGCATTGACACGCTGGGTGCCACCAAAGTGTGGTACCCGAATGTGACCAGCCGCAGCTTCTCCCTGGCGGGTATTTCGGCCAAGGAGTATCCGTACCTGCAGCTGGAGCTGGAGCTGCGCGACGAGCAGACCCGCACGGCCCCGCAAGTCGAGCAGCTGCTGGTGACGTATGTAGGCGTGCCCGAGGGCGTGGTGCGCCGCGACTCGGTGCTGGCCGCTCAGCCCGCTGCCTATGAGGCGGCCGGGCTGGCCAAGCAGGCCACCGAAACGGGCCAGGTGAAAGTGCCCGTCATCTTCCAGAATGTGGCAGGTCTGCCGTTTGGCACCCCGCTCACGGCCGTCTTCACCCTGCGCAGCGCCACGAAAGAAAGCACCCAGGAAATCGACCTTACCTCGCCCGGGACCAACGCGGCCGTGCGCTTTGAGGCGACCCTGAATGTGTTGGAGCTGTTTGGCGACATCACCGGCTCGGTCACGCTGAATGTAAACCGGCAAGGGCGCCGCTTGCCCGAGCTCTACTACTTCAACAACGAGCTGACGCTGCCTACCTTCCGGGTGGAGGACCGCAGCGTACCGCCGGTGCTGGATGTGGCTTTCGACGGGCAGCACATTCTCAACGGCGACATCGTCTCGCCCCGGCCCATTATCACCGTGCTGCTCACCGATGAGGACAAGCTGCGGCCCATTACCGACCGCACTGCGTTTTCCGTGGTATTGACCAAGCAGAACGGGGCGGCCCAGCCCGTGAACCTGAACGGGGCCAACGTGCGCTTCCGCGCCGACCCGGCCAAGGGCACGGCCCAGCTCGAGTACGAGCCCGGGCTGAGCACCCCGCTCGAGGACGGCCACTACTCGCTGCAGGTGCAGGGCCGCGACGCCACCGGGCGCGCGGCCGGGGCCAGCAGCTACCAGGTCAGCTTCGAGGTCGTCAACGCGGCCAGCATCACGCATGTGTATCCCTATCCCAACCCCATCACCCACTCGGCCCAGTTCGTCTTCACCCTGACCGGCCAGCAGGTGCCGCGCAACCTGAAGATTCAGATTCTCACGCTCACGGGCAAGGTCGTGCGCCAGATCCTGCTCGAGGAGCTGGGCCCGGTGCGCATCGGCCACAACATCAGTGCCTACCGCTGGGAGGGCACCGACGAGTACGGCCAGCGCCTGGCCAACGGCACGTATCTCTACCGGGTCGTGCTCGACCAGGGCGAGCAGAAGCTCGAGCACCGGGCCACCGCGGCCGACCAGGCCTTCAAGAATGGCTGGGGGAAGCTTGTACTGCTCCGCTAACTTATCTGAGTTATAAATGCTAAAAACAGGCAGCCAAGTCCGGCTGCCTGTTTTTCTTTGTGGTACTATTGAGGCTTGCTTACAACGTATATGACAGATATTTACCACATTCGGTATCTCCTGTGCTGGTTGGGTGTTTGGGTAGGAGCACTGCTGCTGGCTAGCCCGAGCCGGGCGCAGTCGGGGCCGTATGGCAACGAGTGGATAGTGCCCAGCCAGCAGTACTACAAGATTAAGGTGAGCCGCGACGGAATCTACCGCCTCGACTACGCTTACCTGACCCAGGCCGGCATCAGCGGGGTGAGCCCCCAACGCTTCCAGCTTTGGCGTCGGGGTAAGCAAGTCGCCATTTTTGTCGGGCCGGACAACCCCACCACGTTAGGACCGACAACCTACATCGAGTTCTACGGGCAGCGCAACGATGGGGCCCTGGATGCGGGCATGTACAAAACGCCCGCCGACCATTACCAGAAGCACTACAGCCTTTACACCGACACAGCCTCTTATTTCCTGACCTGGGCGGCCACCGGACCGGTGAAGCGCATGGCTTCTTCGAGCGTAGCGCCCACGGGCGGGGCCCATCCGTACTGGCTCAAGAACCGGCTGTGGGCGCGCAACGAGCGGTACAGCCGCGTAAATGAGGACGACAAAGTGTACCAGCCCTGGGGCGAGGCCGGGGAAGGGTTTATGTCCTACAGCTACGGTAAGGGCGGGGGCAGCAACGACCCGAGCCGAATGTTTGCCTGGCAGCCCGATACGCTGTCGGACATGCTCCCGGCCGGCGGACCAGCTCCGCGGGTGGAAATGCTGCTGACCGGGGCCAGCTCGGGCCCACATCAGCTGACCGTTTCGGCCCAGCAAACCTCGTCTACCGCCACTACCATTGTGGTGCGGCCCCTGGGGCCCGCCGTAGTCCTGCAAGGCTTTGAAGCCCGCAAGCTGAGTTACCCGTTTCTTCGTTCTGATGTCTACCCCAACGGGTTTGTCGGGATGATAGTGGACATCAACAACGCGGTAAACCCGGCCAGCCGGAACTGGTTTCGCATGGTCTACCAGCGCCTGATTTACCCGTCGGCAGCGGGCTGGCCTTCCGGCCGGCGCGACGTGCCCTTTACCAATGATTCGACCCTGGGCTCGGCGGCCGCCTTCTACCAGCTGGAGAACGTGCCCGCTACCGTCCGCGGCTTCGACGTGACGGACCCCTACAATGTGCAGCGCATCGAAGGCAGCGGCAGCGGCAGCCGGCGCAGCTTCGTCTTTCCCAGTGCTACGCCCCAGGCCACGCGCCGCTTATTGCTCTCCGACCTGGCCTGGGCCCGCACGCCGCTGCCGGCGCATCGGGTGCAATTTCGCGCTATTGCGCCGGCTGCCTACAATTTTCTGATTGTCAGCAGCGCCGCGCTGATGAAGCCCACCCCCGGCTCGAGCGACCCCGTGAGTGACTACGCCGCCTACCGCGCGGCCCGCTTCAGCCCGCTGGTCGTGACCAGTGAAGAGCTCTACGACCAGTTTCACTACGGGGAAAAGTCGGCCCTGGCCGTCCGGCAGTTTGCTCAGTTCATGCTCACCGATGCGCGTCCGAAGTCGCTGCTGCTGCTGGGCCACGGGGTGGCGGCCGGCGAGGCCATCGATTCGACGGCTCCCAACCGCAACTACTTTATTTTCTATTACCGGAACCAGCCAAAACGCTACCTGCTCAGAAGCGGCGACCCGCTGGCTCACGACCTGGTACCAACCAGCACCGAAGGCGCCTCGGATGCCTTTTTCACGGCCGACTGGTCGCGCGGCGACTATGCCGCCCGCATGGCCACGGGCCGCCTGGCCGCTACTACCCCCGCCGAGGTGCTGGCCTACCTGAACAAGCTGAAGGAGTACGAAAGCAAGCTGGACGCCTCCCTGGAAACCCAGCCCTGGCGCAAGAATGCTCTGAACCTGCTGGGCGCCAAGACGGAGAGCGAATTTCGACAATTTGCCCCCTACCTGGAGCAGTACAAGCGGCAGATTGAGAAGCCGCTGTTCGGGGGCAAAGTCATCAACACATTCAGCACGGCCGGTATTGTTACGACCAAGAACATTGCCGCCGAGCTGAATGCCGGTCTGGGTCTGATTACCTACTTCGGGCACGGCGGCGCCGACTTGCTTCAGCTCGATTTGGGCGACATCAACAATGCCTCCAACGGGTACAACAACGGGGGCAAATACCCGGTAATGTTCGTGAATGGCTGCGCGGCCGGCAATGCCTACCGCGGGCTGCGGGCGACGTATCCGCAGAGCTGGCTGTTTGCCGAGCAGAAAGGGTTGATTGGCTTTATGTCGGAATCCAGCACTGGTTTCGAAGATAACGTGCACGTGTTGCAGACCAAGATGTACGACCTGCTGCTGAACGATGCCACATGGTACGGCCGGTCGGTGGCGGAAGCCCAGAACGAGGCCGTGCGGCAACTGCAGCGCGCGGGCCGCACCGAACCCTCGGCCATCAGCAACATGCTCACCACGACCTGGCACGCCGATCCGGCCCTGCGCCTGTATTCGCTGCTCAAGCCCGACTATGCCTTCGGGGCTCCTGCCCTGGAAATCAAGCCCGTTGGCCCGGACCCCGTGCGGGCCAAGTCAACGAGCTATACCCTGGTAGTACGGGTCAAAAACACGGGCAAGCTCACTTCTGACCGGCTGGATTTTTTGATTGAGCGCAAATACGACGGCCCGGCCACCGACAACCGCCCCCCCGATACCTACATCCGCAGCGAAGCGGCGCCCACCACGACCGACGAGGTAACGTACACTTTCACGCTGCCCAACCCGGCTAGCCCGGCCAAGGTATTTGGCAACAGCACCTTCACCGTCAAGCTCGACTATCAGAACCGGATTGAGGAGCTGAATGAGGGCAACAACCAGGCGCAGGTCGACTTCGTGTTTCTGCAGGATGGCATCAGCCTGCTCAACCCGCCGGAATTTGCCCTAGTGGCTCCCGGCAGCGTACGCCTCGTGGGCCAGACCAACGACCCGGCCGGGCCCCCGCGGGGCTTTGAGCTGGAGCTCGATACGGTGCCGACGTTCAACAGCGCCTGGTTGCAGCGGACCAAGGTACAGGCCCCGCTGCTGGCCGACTGGCGCCCCCAGCTGCCGCAGGTGGCGGGCCGCGACGGGGTAGTGTGGTACTGGCGCATGCGTTTCGAAACCAAGCTTACCCCCGACGAAACCAACGAATGGAGCGTCAGCTCGTTCCGGGTGGTGCGCGGTACCACCGGCGGCTGGTCGCAGAGCCACCACGGGCAGTTCCGGCGCGACGAGTTGAAGCAGGTAGCCGTGGCGGCGCCCTCGGGCAAGTGGAGCTTCAGCGAGGTTACCCAACGCCTGGCGTTGTCGACCCGGGGTGGGGGCACGGGCGGCGTTACCTACGAGCCAGGCTACGGTATTCGGTTGGGTAATGAGCCCGTCGATGCCGTGGATTGTGGCATTGGCTTTCCCAACATGCTGGTCAGCGTCTTCGACGGTAGCACCCTGCGGCCCTTGCGCACCCTGGGCGGTGGTCCCTACGACTCCTGCGGGGCGGCAACCAACCGCTACTACCATTTTGCCCTCAGCGCCACGGATAACATCAATACGCCCGCCCGTCAGGCCCAGCTGCTGGCCTTGCTGAGCCGCGTTCCGGCGGGGGCTTACGTAGCGCTGGTTTCCATCAACAAAGTCGATTTCACTTCGTTTTCCCCGGCCCTGAAAGCGGCTATTGCAGCCTTGGGCGCCCAGAAGGTTGGGATGCTGCAAGATGGTGACCCCTACGTCCTGTTTAGCCACAAAGTAGCCGGGGCGCCCGTAGCCCAGGAGGCCACGGCTGATAGCAACAGTCCGGTACCGCGTAGCAATCAGGTGGTAACGCTGAACGGAATTTTAGCGGCATCGGGCAGCAGCGGTACGCTTACCTCGACGCGGATTGGCCCGGCCCAGCAGTGGACCAGCTTACAGCACACGATCCGCACCGAAGCATCCGACAGCTATACGCTGAAGCTGGTTGGAATCAGTGCCGACGGCACCTCCCGCGTACTGGCCATCAACGTCAAGGACCCGGCGTATTCCCTGGCGGGTATTTCGGCCAAGGAGTACCCGTACCTGCAGCTGGAGCTGGAGCTGCGCGACGAGCAGACCCGCACGGCTCCGCAAGTCGAGCAGCTGCTGGTGACGTATGTAGGCGTGCCCGAGGGCGTGGTGCGCCGCGACTCGGTGCTGGCCGCTCAGCCCGCTGCCTATGAGGCGGCCGGGCTGGCCAAGCAGGCCACCGAAACGGGCCAGGTGAAAGTGCCCGTCATCTTCCAGAATGTGGCAGGTCTGCCGTTTGGCACCCCGCTCACGGCCGTCTTCACCCTGCGCAGCGCCACGAAAGAAAGCACCCAGGAAATCGACCTTACCTCGCCCGGGACCAACGCGGCCGTGCGCTTTGAGGCGACCCTGAATGTGTTGGAGCTGTTTGGCGACATCACCGGCTCGGTCACGCTGAATGTAAACCGGCAAGGGCGCCGCTTGCCCGAACTCTACTACTTCAACAACGAGCTGACGCTGCCTACCTTCCGGGTGGAGGACCGCAGCGTGCCGCCGGTGCTGGATGTGGCTTTCGACGGGCAGCACATTCTCAACGGCGACATCGTCTCGCCCCGGCCCATTATCACCGTGCTGCTCACCGATGAGGACAAGCTGCGGCCCATTACCGACCGCACTGCGTTTTCCGTGGTATTGACCAAGCAGAACGGGGCGGCCCAGCCCGTGAACCTGAACGGGGCCAACGTGCGCTTCCGCGCCGACCCGGCCAAGGGCACGGCCCAGCTCGAGTACGAGCCCGGGCTGAGCACCCCGCTCGAGGACGGCCACTACTCGCTGCAGGTGCAGGGCCGCGACGCCACCGGGCGCGCGGCCGGGGCCAGCAGCTACCAGGTCAGCTTCGAGGTTGTCAACGCGGCCAGCATCACGCATGTGTATCCCTATCCCAACCCCATCACCCACTCGGCCCAGTTCGTCTTCACCCTGACCGGCCAGCAGGTGCCGCGCAACCTGAAGATTCAGATTCTCACGCTCACGGGCAAGGTCGTGCGCCAGATCCTGCTCGAGGAGCTGGGCCCGGTGCGCATCGGCCACAACATCAGTGCCTACCGCTGGGAGGGCACCGACGAGTACGGCCAGCGCCTGGCCAACGGCACGTATCTCTACCGGGTCGTGCTCGACCAGGGCGAGCAGAAGCTCGAGCACCGGGCCACCGCGGCCGACCAGGCCTTCAAGAACGGCTGGGGAAAGCTTGTACTGCTCCGCTAAAGCCTGATAGGCACGCATTTCAACAACGACATTTCCTGCATGTCAGCAATTCAGTCTTCTTCACCGCACACCCTGGGCTACCTCGACGGTCTGCGTGGTTTGGCGGCGGCCATTGTAGTGGTGCACCACCTAGCCGGTTTTTTCTACCCCACGCTGCTGTCCGGCGACCCTTATTCGGCTCGGCTGGGGCAGGGGGTGGAAGTTGGTATTGCCAGTAGCCCGGCCAACATTCTGATTGGGGGTAACTTTGCCGTCTGCTTGTTTTTTGTGTTAAGCGGCTTGGTGCTCAGTGAGAAATTCTGGCGCACGGGGCAGCTGGAAGTGCTTCGCTCCCAGGCCTGCCGCCGCTACGTGCGCCTGATGCTGCCCGTCACGTTTGCCGCGCTGGTAGCCTTGGCTTTGTGGGTGGCCGGGGCGTATCAGAATACGGAAGTAGCCGAAATCACCGGCGCCAAGCGTTTCGGGGAATATTGGGCCGAGCTGCCGGGCGCCAAGCAGATTCTCCACGACCTTGTGGTCGGTATTCCGCTCGGCGGCGAGTCGAGCTACAACCCCGTGTTCTGGACGCTGAGTATCGAGCTGTTTGGCTCGTTTGTGGTCTTCACGCTGCTGGCCTTGTTCGGGGCCGTGCGTCACCGCGGCGCAGTGTATAGCGTGGCAATTCTGTTTCTGGCCGTATCCGAGCTGAACTTTTACTACACCGGCTTTATCCTGGGCGTCTGGCTCAACGACTGGCGCCACCACGGTTCCCGCAAGTTACCGGCCGGCCCCTGGCCGGGGCTGGGCCTGTTGGCAGTCGGCGTGTTGCTGGGCTCGTTTCCCACCGCCGAGCTGATTCGGGTCGAAAATACAATGTACCGCTTTCTGCAGCCCAGCTGGCTGGGTAGTGAGCGGGCTATTCAGGTGTGGCACCTGGCCGGCGCTGCCTGCCTGTTGCTGGCCGTAGTTGCCTGGCCCCGCCTCCAACGCCTGCTGGCTGGCCGCTGGCTGCGGGGGCTCGGCGCGGTTTCGTTTTCACTTTATCTGGTGCACTTTCTGGTGCTGGGCTCATTTTCCAGCGCCGTTTTCCTGGCCTTGTACAACCATTTTAGCTACGCCGCCAGCGTAGGCCTCACGGTGCTGGCCACCGTGCCCGTGCTGGCCCTGGTATCCTACGCTATGTACCGGCTGGTTGACTTGCCCGGTATCCGGCTGGCGCAGTGGCTCTATACTACCTTCTTTCGACCGGGCCAACCGGCCGTAAACCCCAGCGCGGCACAATCAGCTTCGGCTCCGCTGGCTACCGCCGACGAAGCGTTACGAAGCTAAAGGCGTAGGCGTGCTTATCGTCGGGCTCGTGCCGCTCCCGGGCTTCTTCCCGCCATTCCAGGGGCGAGAGTTCCGGAAAAACCACGTCTCCCTCAAAATCGTGGTGCACCTCGGTTAGATACACGGTATCGGCCGTGGGTAGGGTCTGGCGGTAGATTTCTCCGCCCCCGATAACAAAGACGTCTGCATCGGTAGCATGAGCCATTGCCAGCGCATCGGGCACCGAAAAGGCCACCTCGCACCCCTCGGCCTGCCAGTCGGTCTGGCGGGTCACGACGATGTTGCGCCGCTTGGGCAGGGGCCGGCCAATGGCCTCAAAGGTGCGCCGCCCCATGATGATGGGGTGGTTCAGGGTGATGTTCTTGAAGTGCTTTAAATCGTCGGGCAAATGCCAGATCAGCTGATTGTCCCGGCCAATGACGCCGTTATCGGCTACGGCAACTACTACGGCTATCATACGGCAGAAGGGTTGAGAACAGCAGTGTTGAAACCCCGCAGAAATTCGACCACGGGCAGCCGCTTTTTGCCTTCCAGCTGCACGTCGAGCAGGTCGAGCTGACCCTGACCCGTTTGCAGCCGCAAATACGTGCGGCCGTCGGTGGTCCAGGAGCCGGGTGCGGCCGAGTCCTCGTCCAGGGCCCGGGCCGTAAAGATTTTAAGCGTGCGGCCATCGGGCAGCTGAGTGAAAGCCGTGGGAATGGGGGAGAGGCCCCGCACTAGGTTCACCAGCGTGGCGGCCGGCTGCTGCACCTCGAGGCGGCCGGTTTCCTTCTGAATCTTGGGCGCCGAGCGGAGTTCCTGGCCGGTAGCCTGCGGAATGCTGGGCGCGGTGCCGGCGGCTATGGCCTGCACGGTGCGCAAGGCCAACTGGGCGCCGGCCGCTTTGAGCTTTTCATACAAAGCACCGAAGTCGTCTTCGTCGGCAATGGGCACCACGTCCTGGAAAATCAGGTTGCCGGTGTCAATTTCGTGTTGCAGGAAGAAAGACGTAACGCCCGTTTCCTTTTCTCCGTGAATCAGGGCCCAGTTGATAGGTGCCGCCCCGCGGTACTGGGGCAGCAGGGAGGCGTGAATGTTGATGGAACCCAGGCGGGGCATGTTCCACACCGCTTCGGGCAACATCCGGAAGGCCACTACCACCTGCAAATCGGCGGCATAGCCGTGCAACTCCGCCTGAAACTCGGGCGACTTCAGGTTGGTGGGTTGCAGCACCGGAATGCCACGGGCCACGGCTGCCTGCTTCACCGCCGACTCGGCCAGCTGCCGGCCCCGGCCCGCCGGCTTATCGGGCGCCGTAATAACGGCCACCACTTCGCAGCCGGGCCAGGTGTGCAGGGTTTCGAGCGTGGGCACGGCAAACTCGGGCGTGCCCATGAAGATGAGGCGGAGAGGAGTCATGAAAATAGAAAGGCGGTTAGTACGGTTGCGGAAGCTAAGTTTATAAGGACAACCAATTGCCGTCGTATTGGACATAGTACATGGCTTCGCGCCCAGTACTTAAGTTAAGCTCGATACTGGCTGAGGTGTCATGAAATTCGAGAGTTAAATACTCGTTCTCTCTTAGCACAACACTCGAAATTTTTCTGGCAATAAAGCCGCACAAGTCGTTCCGGTACTCTAGCTCGCCAAAACTACGGTCTACTTGTGGCATGCGTAGCGTGGGCCACTCGTACATGGTCATCCTGTTACCATCGAAATCGAGTTGCAGATAGTCTTGGACAAAGATTACCGCGCTAAGTTGCTGGTTGATCAATTCAGCAAACAAGGTCTGTTCCACCAGTTGTTACTTAAAATCCGGGTACAGCAGGTACTTCCTGCGCATCACCTTGTACTGGCCCAGGGCCGGCTCCCAGCTCTTGCGGATTTCCTTTTCCGACTTACCCGCCACCACCATTTCCCGCAGGGTATTAGTGCCGGTCAGCTGCTCGAAGTACTTGCCGAAAAACTGGTCCTTGGCCGTGCTTTGCTGGTAAAAGTCGATGAGGTAGCGTAGGGTAAAGCCGCCCGATTCGGCCGCGGGCAGCTTGCGCAAATCCTGGCCGTAGCACTTTTGCCCGTTCAGGGGCGGCTGGGGCGAGCCGGCGGTGGGGCGGGGCGTGAAGCTGAAGGGCCGGGTCGTGGGTTGGGTGGGTGCGCCAATCAGCTCAAACGGCGCCTCGGTGCCGCGGCCCACGCTCACGTTGGTGCCTTCAAACAAACAGATAGTAGGGTAGAGCAGCACGGCGTGGGCGTTGGGCAGGTTGGGCGAAGGCCGCACCGGCAACTCGTAGCGCGTGGCGTGGGTGTAGCCTAGCACGGGCACCACCGTCAGGGGGCATTGCTTGCCGCCGGCCAGCCATTTTTCCCCGTTTATCATCTGGGCCAGCTCACCCACCGTCAGGCCGTGTACCACCGGAATCGGGTGCATGCCCACAAACGACTTGTGTTTGGCTTCCAGCACGGGCCCGTCTACGTAGAAGCCGTTGGGGTTGGGCCGGTCCAGCACGATGACGCTTTTACCCTGCTCAGCGGCGGCTTCCATCACGTAGTGCATCGTGCTGATGAAGGTATAAAACCGCACGCCTACGTCCTGAATATCAAAAATCAGCACGTCCACGTCGGCCAGCATTTCGGGCGTGGGCTTTTTGCTCTTGCCGTAGAGCGACTTCACTGGCAGGCCGCTGCGCGTGTCGCGTCCGTCTTTGATGGTGGCACCGTCGGCTTCCTCACCCCGAAAGCCGTGCTCGGGGGCGAAAATGGCTTTCACCTGCACGCCCTGGGCCAGCAGCGTATCGACCAGGTGGGAGCGGCCGACCAGGGAGGTTTGGTTGACTACCAAGCCCACGCGTTTGCCCTGAAGCTGGGGCAAATACGTGCCGAACTGCGCCGCGCCCATTTGCAGCCCGGCCACCGCAGGGGCAGTGCTGACCGGGGCCGTTGGGGCGGGCAGGGGCGGCGTAGCGGTGCTGGCCGCCGGGCGGCTGCAGTCGCCCAAAAACAAGGTCAGGCTAAGCAGCCCGGAGAAGATAGAAGATGCCATCAGGAAACGAAGCTAGGAAACTGAACGTAGACGCGTAGCTTTACGCCAGTGAACATCTCGCGGTACATATCCAATAAGATTGACGGAGCCGACACCGGGTCTTTTACCTCGTCGGTGACAAAAATAGCCATTATCAGTATTGCACTGGGAGTGGCCGTCATGATTGTGTCGTTTGCCATCCTGGAAGGATTTCGCAATGAGATTCAAAGCAAGATCTTTTCCTTCGGGGCCCACCTGCAGGTCAGCAAGTACGATACCAATAACTCGCTGGAGGTAGAGCCCATCGGTGGCCCCCGACTAATTAAGGACCTGCACCGCTTCAAGCAGGTCAAGTCCACGCAGTCGTTTGCCCGCAAAACGGCTATTATCAAGACCAAGGAGGAAGTGCTGGGCGTGGTGCTCAAGGGCATCGACGAAAAAGACGGCGCCTCGCCCATGCGGACCAATCTGGTGGCCGGTAAATTCCTCTCGTTTCCGGATTCGGCCGCCAGCAACGACGTGCTACTCAGCCGCAAGGTGGCCGATAAGCTCCGGCTCAAAGTCGGGGACGAGGCCCTGTTCTACTTTATTCAGAACCCGCCGCGGGTGCGCAAGTTCAACGTCAAGGGTATCTACCAGACTGGCCTCGACGAGTTTGATGAGGTCTACATCATCGGCGACATTCGTCAGATCCGGGAGCTAAACGCCTGGCCCGACTCGCTGGTGGGCGGGGTGGAAGTCGTGCTCAAGGACTTCAACCAGCTGGACCCGGTTTCGGACAACATGTACGAAAACCTGCGCTACGACCTCAAGCTCGACAAAATCACCGACCAGTACGCCCAGCTCTTCGACTGGCTTAAGCTGCTGAATCGTAACGTGGTTATCTTCCTGATCCTGATCATCTTCGTGGCTACCTTCAACATGGTGGCCACCATCTTCATCATGATTCTGGAGCGCACCAATATGATTGGGGTGATGAAGGCGCTGGGGGCCACCGACAACCAGATTCGGAGCATGTTCTTCTACCGGGGCCTGAGCCTGACGCTGCGCGGCATGGTCTACGGCAACCTGATCGGGCTGGGCTTCTGCGCCATCCAGTACTTTTTCCACCCCATCCCGCTGGACCCCGAGAATTATTACATGGACCGCGTGCCGATTTTCTGGGACCCCACGATGGTGGTCATCCTCAACATTGCCACCTTCCTCACGTCCCTGCTGGCCGTGCTGATTCCGACTTACCTGATTTCGCGCATTCGCCCGGTAGCGGCCATCAAGTTCGACTAAGCCGCTGGGATGTTCAGACGACCCCGCCTGTTGGTTGCGTTCTGTGCTGCTTTGCTGCCGGGCCTATTCCTAACGGCCTTCGTAGCTGAGCAGCTGATTGGGGCCGATGCTAATATGCGTTTTTGGGTTTTGTTTCTGCTGAGCCTTTTGCCCTGCGGCTTCTTAACGGTAGGACTGGGAGTAGTTGAGTTGTTTAGCCGAAACAAAAGCGGCCAGCGTATCCTAGGGGGTAAGCTGGCCGCTCTCTTCGTCTTGGGGCTTGGTGCGGTAGAGGTAATTGGTGGCCTCTTCAGCATTGGGCTACTGCTGCTGGTACTTGGGGCTCTGGATTAGGCCGAAAGCCACCGGCTCTGCAGAATCAGATTCGGGTCGGGGCAGAGCTTGGCCCACTGCTCCCGTTCTGCGGGCAGGGCCACGCCGGGGAAGTCGCCTTCACGACCCAGCATGTTGGCAATAACTTGGAAGTGCAGATGGGGCGGCCAGTCGCCGTTTTCGGGGTGGGGACCTACTTCGGCAAATTTCTGCCCTTTTTCCAACGTCATGCCCGGACGCAGCAGCACTACTTCGGCCCGGCCCAGGTGGCCGTAGAGGGTATAAAACGGGACACCTTCCAGCTCGTGCTGCAGAATCACCGTGGGGCCATAGTCGCCGAAATTGTCGTTGTCGGCCACGCTGTGCACGGTGGCCTCCAGGGGGGCCAGCACCGGCGTGCCGGCCCGCAGCCATACATCCACGCCCAGGTGCAGGGAGCGGGCCGGCACGGCCGGGTCGCCAAACAAGCCCGGGCTGCGGCGGTAGATAACCCGGTTTTCGAGGTAGCCGCCCACGCCAATCAGGGCATTTTTTTCTTCCAGCAAGGTGGCTACCAGGGCCTCGAAGGCTTCGGTGTCGCGCAGGTCGGCCTGGGCCAGCGTAGGATTCTGGGCGGTAAAATCGAGGCGGGTAACTTCGGCCGAATTCAAGTCAACCGGCAGCACGGGCCCAAACTCGTGCTGATGGCGTTCGAGCAACGCGGCAAGGTCAAAACCAGACATAGGTAAAATCGTTATTTCAACAGGGAGGTAGGAAGGCAGGCTGCAAGCTAAACCCTTCGCGCATGCCGACCAAGCCGCCCCATTTACCGTACTTTGCACGCCCGTCGCCCAAGCGCGACGGTTAACCCTGATTTCTCCTTTCTAATCTTCGAAGTCCCTCGCCCCGATGAGCAGCCCGTACCTGATGCTTAACGTCGTGGAAATCACCCACGAAACCTCCGACGCCGCCACCATCCACCTCGAACGGCCCGACCGCCAGCCCGTGGCCTGTGAGCCCGGCCAGTTCCTGACGCTGATTCTGCCCTGCGGCCCCGGTGGCAAAAAAGAGCGGCGCGCGTATTCGCTCAGCAGCACGCCTTCGGAGGCTCCGCGCCTGTCCGTCACGGTGAAACGCGTGACCGGCGGCTTGGTAAGCAACTACCTGCTCGACACAGTACGCGTCGGGCAGCAGATCGAGGTAATGGCTCCGCTGGGCAATTTTACCCTGAAAACCAGCCCCAAAGCAGCGCGTTCCATCGTGCTGGTCGGGGCGGGCAGCGGCATCACCCCGCTCATGTCCATCCTGAAAGCAGTGGTCCGCGAGGAGCCCCAGAGCCACGTGCTGCTGGTGTATGGCAACCGCAACGAGGAGTCCGTCATTTTTCGGCAGCAGCTGCAGCAGCTGGAGAATCAGGCCGGCGGCCGGCTGCAAGTCGAGCACGTATTCAGCCAGCCCACCAGCCCTACCTCGGGCCACCGCCACACCGGCCGCCTGAACCGCACCACGCTCCTGCGCATTCTGGAGCAGCGCCACCAGTTTCCGGCCCAGCAGGCCGAATACTACCTCTGCGGCCCCGAAGGTATGATGACCGAAGCCCGCGCCGCCCTCGACCTGCTGGGGGTGCCAGCCGCTCGTATTCAGCGGGAGAGTTTTGTGGCCGCGGCCGAAACCATTGAAGCCGCGGCGGGGCAGCCCCACGGCCATGGTGACGTATCGGACGCCGCAGACGATAAAATCACGGCCCACACCGTGACGATTCACTACGAAGGAGCCGAATACGAAGTAGCCGTCAAGCCCAGCCAGACGATTCTGGAAGCCGCCCTCGACCAGGATATCGACCTGCCGTATAGCTGCCAGGCCGGGCTTTGCACGGCCTGCCGGGGCAAGTGCCTCTCGGGCAAGGTGCATCTGGATGAGCGCGAAGGCCTGTCGGATTCGGAAATGAAGCAGGGCTACGTGCTCATTTGCGTGGGCCACCCCGTCACCAGCGACGTTGTTATCGAAATCGATTAAGGCCAGAGCACCGACTCGCCAGTTGTCATTTCGAGCCCAGCGCAGAAGCTCGCGGGCTGAAGTTGCTAGATTGTAACGAACGTCATGCGGAGCTTGTCCTCCGCATGACGTTCGTTTTTCAACCACAGATCGTCTCAACTTTTCCGGGAGCTGCTGGTTAAACGTTATAGCATTTTTCTGGTCCAGGAAGGTCAACGACTTTCTCCACGGGCCGTAGAAATAAGGTTGCGCGACGGGAAGGATTTTCTGGTCTTGCGTTTATACCCAATTGCTGCGTGCTAAAGCTTCCTACTGGTTAGCTTACATTGTTTCGTCTACCGACGTATCTTGCTATTCATGATGAATACCGCCCCCGAACCTACCCTAGCCTCAGCTACTGATACGCAGCGCCCGCCGCGTCAGTATTTGCCCGAGTCCTTCTCCGTAACCGACTGGGAATCACTCGAACCATATTTCGTCGAGTTGCGCGACCGGCAGGTTGGCTCAGCCCACGAGCTGGAGCGCTGGCTGCTCGACCGCAGCGAGCTGGAAAGCGTGCTGAGCGAAGACCTAGCCTGGCGCTACATTCGCATGACCTGCGATACGCAGGACCAGCAGCGCGCCGACTCGTTTCAGTATTTTGTCAGCGAGATTGAGCCCAACGTAGCGCCTTACGACCACGCGCTCAACGAGAAAATGATTGGCTCGCCGTTTCTGGACAGCCTCGACCCGCAGCGCTACCGTATTTTCGTGCGCTCCGTGCGGCAGGCCCTGGAAATCTACCGGCCCGAGAATATTCCGCTCAAAACTGAAATCAGCACGAAGCAGCAGCAGTATGCCGCCACCGTGGGCGCCATGACGGTTACGCTCGACGGGGAGGAAATGACCCTGCCCCGGGCTTCCGACCGACTGAAAAGCCCCGACCGGGCCGTGCGCGAAGAAGCCTACCGAGCTGTGCAGCAGCGCCGCCTGCAGGATTCCAAACCGCTGGACCAGCTCTTTACGGAGCTTGTGACCCTGCGCCACCAGATGGCCCGCAACGCGGACTTTGCCAACTTCCGCGACTATATGTTTGCCGCCCTGGGCCGCTTCGACTATACGCCCGAGGATTGCTTTGCCTTCCACCGCGCCATTCGCGAAACGGTAGTGCCCCTCATCGACGACATCGACCTGGAGCGACGCCAAGACTTGGGACTGCCCGAGCTGCGCCCCTGGGACCTAGACGTGGACGTGACGGGCAAAGCCCCGCTGCGGCCCTTCGAAACGGGCGCAGAGCTGCTGGAGAAAACCATTACCGTGTTTCAGCGCCTCGACCCTTACCTGGGCGACTGCCTGAAAACAATGCGGCAGATGGGCCACCTCGACCTGGAGTCGCGCAAGGGCAAGGCGCCGGGCGGCTACAACTACCCGCTGGACGAAACCGGCGTGCCCTTTATCTTCATGAATGCCACTTCCTCGCTGCGCGACGTCATTACGATGCTGCACGAGGGCGGCCACGCAGTGCATTCCTTCCTGACCCGTTCCCTGCCGCTGTCGGCCGACAAGCACCCGCCGTCCGAAGTGGCCGAGCTGGCCTCGATGAGCATGGAGCTGATTTCGATGGACCAGTGGGACTTGTTTTTCCCCGATGCCGACGAGCTGCGACGGGCCAAGAAAACTCACCTGGAAAGTGTGCTGGAAACCTTCCCCTGGGTGGCCACCATCGACAAGTTTCAGCACTGGGTGTACGAGCACCCCGAGCACAGCGTCGAGCAGCGCCACGCCCAGTGGACCAAGACGTTCGACGAGTTCAACCAGCGCACCGTGAGCTGGAAAGGCCTGGAAAACTACAAGCCCTACTTGTGGCAGAAGCAGCTTCACCTCTACGAAGTGCCTTTCTACTACATCGAGTACGCCATGGCCCAGCTCGGCGCCATTGCCGTGTGGCGCAACTTCCGCCAGAACCCGCAGGAAGGCCTCGACGCCTACAAGCGGGCCCTGGCCCTGGGCTACACCGCGCCTATCGGCGAAATCTACGCTGCCGCCGGCATCCGCTTCGACTTCAGCACGGAGTACCTGCGGACCCTGGCCGACTTCGTGCGCGAAGAAATGGCCAAGCTGTAACCAGCCCCCGCTAAGCTACCACGTAAAAAGGCCCGTAGGACATTCTACGGGCCTTTTTACGTGGTAGCTTAGCGGGGCACCCTGCTTACTGGGCGATGAATGCGGCGTGGGCTTTTCCGAGCGGAAGGTATTACCCGACGCCGTTGGTCGACAGGCCCACGAATTTGCGCTTGACCGTGTCGTAATAAATCCGCCAGTACGAGGTTCCTCCGTCGAGTACTTGGATGAAATGAGTGGGCCAGTCCTGGGTAAAACCCGTAGCCCCTTTGTCCCAAAGGCAATTCACGTAAATTATTTTCTCGCCTTTGGGAGAAATGTAACCGGCGTATTGCCGGATATACCTGCCTAACTGCTTGCGGATCGAAGGCCCGTAGGTAGTCTGATGAACCAGCGATTTTCGGGGCTGTTTGTTCATAAACACAACCAGGTCTTGCTCCAGAGGCAGGATGTCTGCCGCGGTGGGAGTCCACCGGCGCATAGTATCCAGGGGCTGGATTTTATAGTCGGCTGGAAAAATGACCCCCCGGTAATTGTTTCCCCCTACCAGCTGCCCGGCCGGTTGGGAGTACCCCAGGGATGCGTTCAGCAGAACTAGTAAAAAAGGCAAGAGAAAATCTTTCATAGGCGTACATGTCGTGGCGGAAGGCGGGCCGCGCCCAGCCCGGAACTGGCGGTTACGGCGTTACAGGCACGATGCCGGCCCGGCCCCGATTGCACAAACCATCCGCAACGTTTTATTCCTTCAACTCAAACAGTGGCAAAGGCTGCAGCTTGCCGTACTTGCCTCCGAGTTTGCCTAGCGTTTCCTGATGGAGCTGCAGGTAGTTGTTGAACTGCTTGGCGGCCCGGTCGTAGTTGACGCGGTAGCCGACCACCTGCCCGTCAGCCGTTTGAATATCGTTGGTGAGCTGCTGCACCGTGGCGTCGGGTTGGCCGGCGGCCGGCTGGGCGAAGTTGTAAACGGCCCGGAGCACAGAATCCTGGGCCGAGTCGTAGGCATCAATCTGTTCCGAAACGCTCATACTCTGCTGGTCGTAGCGGCGGCTTTTGAGCTTGTCGTTGGCCCGGGCTAGGGCTTTGAGCTGCGCTTTATCGGCGCCGGGCTGCTTTTCCAGGGCTTGCAATACTTGGGCGGTGGCCTTCATCTTCGCATCGTCGCTGGTCGTCATGCGGCTCCAGCGGGCGTCCACGGAGTCGCGCAGTACGTCGAGCTGGGCCTTGGCGGCGGCGGGCGAAGTCGGGTCCACGGTTTTGTTGGAACGGTCGGTTTTGCAGGAGTTCAGGTTGCTTAGCAGCACAAGCAACGCCATGGGCAGGATAATTTTCATAGCGGCAAAAACGTCAATAATCCCTAAAATATTCCGTGGCTACGGAAGTTGAGCGGAATTTACGGGTGCCGGCTAGCTTCGTTAAGCCCAAAGCCAATTTTGACGTCTGCGGCAGGGCTGTACCAATCGGCAATCCCCGGCCTAGCGCTATGCTGCTGTAAGCCATGTTGGTCAGGGGGGCCATAAGGCATTGCCCCTGCCAGTAGGAATGCGCCCGTTAGCCAGCAGAAGGGTGCAGGAAATTTAGAACCGCTGCCAGCACCTGGGCCGGCTTTTCTTCAAACATGTAGTGGCCGCTATCCAAGATGCCGACGACCTCGACGTTCTCGGCCATGTAAGGTAGGCTCATGTGCAGGTAGCTATACGACACGTGGCTCCCAATGCCCAGCACCGGCATCGGCAGACGGCTATACGTGTTGGCGTCGGCAATGTCCTGCTCCAGGGCTTGGTACCAGGCGTTGGCCGCCCGAATGTTCTCGGGCTGGTTGTAAACGGCCGCGTACACCGCCCGGTCGAAGGGGGGCATCCGGCTCTCGTCCAGCATCACGTAGCGGAAAAGGTAGTCCAGCAGGTACTCAAACCGCCCGGCCAGCAGTTGCTCCGGCAGTTCCTTGACCTGGTTGAAGGCCATCCACCAGACGTAGGGCTGCTGCCCGCTCATCTTGTCGGTGAAGGTGCCGGGAGCCGGCAGCAGGGGCATCTGCCGCATGCCTTCACTGGGGTGGGCGCCGTCGGCCAGAATCAGCTTCTCGGTGGCCTGCGGGTAGTTGAATCCAAAACTGCTGGCAACCATGCCGCCAATGTCGTGGCCCAATAATGACGCTTTTTCTAGCCCCAAGTGGTGTAGCAGCGCATAAATGTCCTGGGCCATCGTCTTTTTGTCGTAGCCGGTGGCGGGCTTGTCGGAGCTGCCCATGCCCCGAATATCCACGATGATAACGCGGTGGTGCCGGGCCAGCTCCGCGGCAATGGGGTGGTAGGAGTACCAGGTCTGGGGCCAGCCCGGCAGGCACACCAGGGCCGGGCCGCTGCCTCCTTCGACGTAGTGCAGGCGCACCCCGTTGACGGTAGCGTAGTGGTTAGTAAAGCCGGGCAGGCGCTTAACGAGCTCCTCGTCGGAATAAGCAGCCAGGGTCGGGGAAGAAGCAGATTGCATGGCGCTAGGCGGTTAGGAAAGTAGGCAGATTAGTCCAGATAAGGTCGGGGTAGCGGCTGTTGTCGAGGGGCTGGTTCTGCACGCTGAACATGCTCAGCATGTACTGCATCTGTTGCCAGTTGGCATAGAGTTGCTGCTCACCGGCGGGGTTGGCGGCCCGGGCGTGCTGGATGGCCGCGGCCAGGTCGGCGCGGGAACCCAGGCGCACCAGGGCAAACTGCCCCCGGCCGGCCTGCTCGGCAATGGTCACTAGCTCGCGCGGGCTGGGCTGAAAGCTGGCAATGCGCAGGAAACGGGGCGTAGCCGGGTCCAGGGCCGCGGCGGCCGTAAAGGCGGCCGTGTCGTCCATCGTTGTGAAGTCGATGTGCCAGTCGGCGTCTTCCCAGTAACCCACTTGCTGCTGCTTGAAATCGAGCAGGGGAATGCTGTAGGTCAGCACTTCGGCAAAGGCCCCGTTGAGAATGGATGTTGCCGCAATGGGCGCTTGGTCGAGGCGGGCTTGAAACTCGCGCCGCAGGTCGAAGTTGCGGTTCAGCCCTGGGGCTTGCTGGGTGTAGTCGCTGGCAAAATCGGAGGGAATAAAGCGGGGCACGCCGGCCGCCACGGCTGCATGCAGCAACTCGGTTTGGGTGTCAACGATGACCTCGCGCAGTCCTGCCAGGGCCGACACCACGCAGCTAGCCCCGGCGCAGGCACTGGTCAGGGCCGCCGGGTCGGCAAAGTCGACGTGCTGCACCTGCACACCCTGCTGGGTGAGGTGGTCAACTTTGGCTGGGTCGGTGGCGGGCCGCACCAAGGCCCGCACGGTGGCGCCGCGCTGCCGCAGAGCGTGAACAATGCGGCCGCCCAGGTCGCCGGTGGCACCGGCTACGATAATAAGAGAGTTCATGGGTAAACAGGGAGGGATAGAGAAGTGAAACAGCCGCTATTAAGCCGCGGCTTTATCTACTTCAAAGGTCCCGTAACGGCAGCAGGCCGTACGCCCAATTCTTGCCCTTTACTTACACATTCTTGCGCTTTTTTCGCCTGGCTTAGCTTTGTTGAAACGCCCGGGGGCTCTGCCCCACGGCCCGCTTGAAGGCGGCTGCAAAATGGGCCGGGGACGCAAAGCCCAGCGCATCGCCGATGGCAGCCACTGGTAGCTCCCGGGCTCGCAGCAGGGCACGAGCCCGCCGGATTTTCACGTCCAGCACGTACTGGTAGGGCGAGCGGCCGGTGGTGTGCTTAAAACGCCGGGCGAAGTGAAATACGCTCAGATTAGCTAGGCCGGCCAAGGCGTCCAGCGTGACGGGCCCTTCCAGATGAGCCTCCAAATAGGCATCGATGCGGGCCAGCACTGCCGCCGACAGCTGGCTGCCCGCAGCACCGGCCGCTCGGCGCTCGGCCGTGGCGTGGTGCTCGATGAGGTGGTAGCTGAGCGTCGTTACCAGCGACTCGGCGTAGAGTTGGCCCAGGGTATGCGTCCGGGTGGCGGTGGCCAGGAGCTGCTGACCCAGCTGGGCCAGCAGGCCATCCTCACAGCGAAACCGCTCCCGCAGGGTGAAGTAGCGCAAGTCCAGGTCGCGGCGGGCCCGCGTTTCCAGGGCTTGGACATCAAGATGCACGTGAATAATATCGGCTGGAGCATTCCAGCCAAGGGGCCCGTATTCCCCCCGCGGATACAGGCCTACATCCCCACTTCGAAACTGATCTTCTTCCACGCGGGACCCGGTTCGGCGGCTCGAAACCACGGGCTGGGCGCCCAGGTGCACCAAGAGCAAGTGGTGCTCGTGGGTGTGAGCGGGCAGGGTTGTGGCTTCCAGGTGGTAGCGCTCCACGCGCACGCCCGGCCAGTTCAGGGCACTGCTGCTCGCCAGGGCCGGCTGCTCGTAGAGTTCAGAAGTATAGGTACAGGTGGTGAAGTCCGGCATACGTGGCAAGTAACCGCGTGGGGCGTGGAATGGTTACTCCGGTAGCTAGTTGGAGTACGGTACTACTAAGGGGCTGGGTTGCTATACTTTTCGAGTGTTATAAAAAAGGGAGAGCAACTCCGACTTCGATTTTGCTTTACTTTTTCGGGTTTGTCAAAATCATAAAGCATAGACTGGAGACCCCAGGGGGCGAGGCGGGGTAGTACTGTTAGAAGCTGCTTTTCGGCGCGGCCCGCGGCAAATCCGTACCAGTTGCAGCATTCTATTCATCCCGCGCCGTACTTTTGCCTGCTATGAGTGATATCACCCCCCTGGAAAACCTTGGAGAGTTTGGCCTGATTCGCCGGATTCAGGAAACCGTGACCTTGCGTCAGCCCAGCACCAGCCTCGGCATCGGTGACGACGCGGCTATTCTGGCCCCCGAAGCGGGCCACGACATCGTGGTCAGTACTGATCTGCTGGTGGAAGGCGTCCACTTTGATCTGACGTTCTGCCCGCTCAAGCACGTGGGTTATAAGGCCGTGGCCGTCAACGTGTCGGATATTGCCGCTATGAATGCTACGCCCACTCAGATTGTGGTGGGGTTGGCCATCGGCAGCCGCTACTCGGTGGAGGCCATTGATGAGCTTTACGAAGGTATGCGCTTGGCCTGCGAGGCCTATAACGTGGACCTGGTGGGCGGCGACACTACCGCCAGCCGCGGCGGCCTGACCATCAGCATCACGGCCATGGGCCAGGTCGCGCATGGGCAGGCCGTGCGCCGCAGCGGGGCCCAGCCCAACGACCTGATTTGTGTCACCGGTGACCTGGGCGGGGCATTCCTGGGCTTGCAGGTGCTGGAGCGGGAAAAAGCCGCCTGGTCGGCCGACCCGGAAATGCAGCCCGAATTGAGCAAGTATCCCTACGTACTGCAGCGGCAGCTGCGCCCCGAGGCCCGCATGGACGTGATTCACGAGCTGCGCGACCTGGGCGTGGTGCCCACCAGCATGATTGACGTGTCGGATGGGCTGGCCTCCGAAGTGCTGCACCTGTGCAAGGCGTCCGGCACCGGTGCCCGGGTGTTTTCCGAGAACCTGCCGGCCGCCAACCCCATGCTGGAAGTGGCCGACGAGTTTCAGCTCGACCCCATTATGTGCATGCTCAACGGCGGCGAAGACTATGAGCTGCTGTTCACTATTGCCCTCAAAGACCACGACAAAATCAAAAACCACCCCGACATCACCGTGCTCGGCCACATGACCGACAAAAGCGACGGCGTGAACCTGGTAACCAAGCAGGGCCAGCCCATTCCGCTACGGGCCCAGGGCTGGCAGCACTTTTAGAACGCCCGGTCGTGCTGAGCGAAACCGGCCGGTTTGATAGTCCCGCTAACACAGAGAAAGGCCACCGCGGCGGTGGCCTTTCTCTGTGTTAGCGGCTGAGGCCGAGCGAGTCGCGCCAGCGTAAGTCGGCGTTGCTGTGGGTGCGCCAGTAGTCGAGCAGAATGGTTTTGCGGCGGGTGGCGCGGGTCGTTAGGCGCACGGGCTGGGCGGTGCCGGCCCGGTCGGGGTAGGTTTCTTCCCAGCCCAGAATGGTGTAAGGGAAAGACTTAGTAAAGTAGATGACCAGCGTCCGGTCTAGCGGAGCCGGGTAGCTGATGGTGTAGGCCCGGGCCGGGGCGGGGCCGAACGGCCCGTTTGGCGCATCGGTCAGGCTGAGCGTGGCGGCGGTGGGGCGTAGCGGCTGGTGTTGCAGCCGGCAGTAGATGGTGCTGGGTATCAGCTGTTGCGGGCCCACCGGCAAGGCGTCCGGCTGCAGCCGAATCTGGTTCCAGAGGCCATCTTCCAGCACCGCCGGGCCCAGCTTACTGTCCACGTCGCCCTCCGACTCGAAATAGGACCGCTGCATCAGGCTGTAGCCGGCGCCGCGCCGGTTGAGCTGGGTAAAGGCGTTGCCGCACCACTCCTGCACCGAGGTCGTGACTTTGACGGTACTGAGCTTGGGGGCAAGGGGTGTGAAAACCGAGGAGAGGATGGAGTAGGGGTAGATGCCGGTCAGGAACTTTACACTGGTATTGAGTTTCAGTACCGGCAGCACATCCTGGGGCGTAGCGGCGGGGTTGTCGAGCTTCACTTGCTTGGCCTTCGACAAATCTTCCGTCACGAACACCAGCACGGCCTCGCCCTGCCGCATTTCCCCGTAGCGGGCCTGCTCCAGGGCATAGCTCGTTAGCTCAGCCTTGCCCTGCTGCCAGTACTGGCTGACCTCCGGCGTGGGGGAGAAGCTGTTTTCCGGAGCACCGGTGGGCGCCGAGGAGCAGCTTAGCAGGAGCAGTGGCAGTAGAGCGGGCAGGTGGGCGAGGCGCATATGGCAGAATTGGGTGTGTAAGATCTACAGCGCAACAACGTAACGTTCTACTTATTTGCTTGCGGATGCCGCTTAGTCCTCGGGGTAAGGAATGAAGACGAAGTTGGTGAAGTCCTCGTCGAGCACGAACAGGCAGCAGTACTCGTTGGGGTCTTTGTAGGTCTGCTGGAAGGCCTCGATGCCCTCCTGGCCCACGATGCCCTGCTGCACGAACAGCTCCAGGTAGGAGGCAAATACGTGCCACTCCAGGTGGGCCTCGTCGGCGTTGACGAGCAGGCTGCCCAGGGGAATTTCGCGCTTGGCGAAGATAAAAATCGGGTACTTCGAAATGTCCATCTTCCGCACCTGGGAAGACGCTTCCATGATGGTGTCGGATACCATGGCGAAGTCCTTGGAGATGGTACCGAGGTATTTGCCGTTCAGTTCAGGGTCGTTGGCGTAGTCCATTGGTGAGTGTGTTGCTAGTTCTACATACGGCCCATTAGGGCCGCAACGCGTAAGTATTCCTCTGATTCAACAAAGGCAATCCGCTCCTGGAGTATTTGCTGCTCTAAGGCACTTTGATTTTTGAGATTAAGCTGCTTCAAAGCGTCGAGTATAATCTGCTCATCATTCGAGCGGATGGGAACGGCAGCATCATTCAGTAAGAAGCTGCCTGGAATATGAGAGTCGGAATATTTTGCTGCATAGTCCTTGTCCAAATTTATCGTCTGACTGAACTCTACGCTGAAAGGCTTTGCTCTACAATCACATAAATTAAGTGTTACGGAGCCGCCGTCCATCCAACATAATATCTGCTTTAGCACAGGCGGAGCTGTAAAGTCTAGGTATGCTAGCGGATCGGTCATCGTGAGCTTATTCGCTTTATTCAGGCTAAGTGAAATTGACTTCGATTGTTTTCAACACTTCCTGCACCTGAGAAAGAAATACTATCCGCTCCTGTAGTGCGCCGGATGCCGTTGTCGTGATGAAGACAATGTCCCGGTCGTCCGCGTCCAGTGCGAGTTCTACCCGGCACTGTCCGTTTATTCCGGACAGGTCATACGGCAACACTCGCCTTTGATCCGTATCGGTGGTGTGCAGGCCGTACGCTACGGCGTCGGCATCAGCTTCTGAATAGGCATAGCCAGAAAGAAATGAAAGAAGCTGCAGGATGCCCTGCAGCTTGTGTTTCCAGCACCAGAAGCTATGCTCTGCCGATACTTGCATAGGTACCCTTACTTCAGCTCCAGCAGCACTACATTCTCCACATGGTGGGTGTGGGGGAACATGTCCACGGGCCGCACGCGCGTCACCTGATACGCCTCGTCGAGCATCTCCAGGTCCCGGGCCTGGGTGGCGGGGTTGCAGCTGACGTAGACGATGCGGGGGGCGCGCATTTCGAGCAGGCGGGCTACCACGTCGGGGTGCATGCCGGCCCGGGGCGGGTCGGTGATGACCACGTCGGGGCGACCGTGCTTGGCAATAAACTCGGCGTTGAGCACGTCCTTCATGTCGCCGGCGTAGAACTCGGTGTTGGTTACGCCGTTGATTTCGGAGTTGATGTAGGCGTCTTTTACGGCCGACTCCACGTACTCCACGCCCACCACGTGCCGGGCGTGCCGGGCCACGAAGTTGGCAATGGTGCCGGCCCCGGTGTAGAGGTCGTAGACCAGCTCGGAGCCGGTGAGCTGGGCAAACTCGCGGGTGAGCTTATAGAGGTTGTAGGCGCCCTCGGAATTGGTCTGGTAGAAGGACTTGGGCCCCACGCGGAAGCGCAGGCCTTCCATTTCCTCGTGAATGTGCGGTTCGCCCCGGTAGCAGACTACGTCCAGATCGTGGAAGGTTTCGTTGCCCTTGTTGTTGAGCACGTAGTTGAGCGAGGTGATTTCGGGGAATTTCTCCTGCACGAAATCCAGCAGCGGGAATAGGGCCTCGTGGGCGTAGTAGCACTGCAGAATCACCATCAGGTCGCCGGTGTTAGCCGTGCGGATGATGAGGTTGCGCAGAAAGCCTTCCTGGGTCACGAGGTTGTTGAAGGGCAAGTCGTGCTCCAGGGCGTAGTTGCGGATGGCCAACCGGATCTGGTTCGAGGGGTTGGGCTGCAGCCAGCAGTGCTGCACGTCGATGATCTTGTCGAAGCGGGCCGGGGTATGGAAGCCCAGCACCCGCCGCTCGATCTGCTCACCGGCCTGAATCTGCTCGTTGGTCAGCCAGCCGTTGTGGCTGAAGGTGTATTCGAGCTTGTTGCGGTAGTACTGCAAAGCCGGGGAGTGCTGAATCGGCTCCAGTTCGGGCAGGGCCACCTTGCCGATGCGCTGCAGATTGTCCTGCACCTGCTGCTGCTTGAACTTAAGCTGGGTGTCGTAGCCCAGGTGCTGCCACTTGCAGCCCCCGCAGGTGCCAAAGTGCTGGCAAAACGGCTCCACGCGCAGGTCGGAGTACTTGTGGAAATGGGTGGGCACGGCTTCCAGGAAGCTTTTCTTGGCGCGGGTAATGCGCAGATCCACCACGTCGCCGGGCGCCACGCCCGTCACGAAGATGACCAGGTTGTTGTGCCGCACCAGGCATTTGCCCTCGGCCACCATGTCGGTGATTTCAATTTCGCGGAGCGTTTCCGCCGGGTATTTTTTCGATTTCCTCACAAGTGCAAAGGTAAGGAGGTATTCCAGCGGATTTTGCGGGCAAAGCGGATTTTGTGGTCAGGGCCCGGCTGGAAACCAGGCGCTGAAAAGCAAAAAAGGCGCTTCCGGGGAAGCGCCTTTTCGAGAAAGAGAATAGACTGGCTTACTTAACCACTTCAAACCAGCCTTTGTACGACTTGCCGTTGCTGAGCTTGAGCAGGTAGTAGTACACCCCGGCGGGTTGTTCCTCGGCTTTCCAATTGTTGGCGTAGTTGGCCGTTTTGTACACTTCCTTGCCCCATCGGTTGAAGAAGCTCATGGAATAGTTAGCGTACAGGTCCAGGTTGCGAACAAAGAAGGCATCATTCAGGCCGTCATTGTTGGGCGTAATGACGTTGTAGAACACCAGGTCGTTGGCGAAGTTGACGCAGGCATCGTTCGACGAAGCGGTGACGGCCGCCGGTTGGGTGCTCACGGCCACGATGCGGAAGCACTGGTCGAAACCGACGGAGCTGCTGGCAAATTCCTTTTCCAGCGTGCTGGCCGGCACCGTCGCCAGCAGCTGGGCGGAGCCGTTGTCGGCGGTGCGGAAGAGTTGATACTCTTTTACCTCAAAGCCTTTGTAGGCGTTCCAGGCAACTTTCACCGTGCCTTCCTGGTAGCCATCCTTGCTGCCTTCGGTAGCGGTGGCCGTGGTGTGCACCGTGGTGTGCTCCTGGCTGGCCAGGGTGGTACCGCAGTTGTTGAGCAGCTCCAGGCGGTACTCATAGGCGCGGGCGTCAGCGTCGACATTCGTATCGGTAAAGGTGGTGGCCGTGTTGGCCACAGTGCCCACCGCGGCAAAACTGCCGGTGGCACCGGCGTCGCGCCGCAGAATGCGCACCTGGTTTCCGTTGCCCGTGTTGTTGGGCACCGTCAGGTTCAGGGTAATGCTTCGGTCGCCGGTGGCCACTGAGGCCGTGCGCAAGGCTACACTGGCGTTGTCGGGGCGCACGGTGAGCGAGGCTACTGGGCCAGCGCAGCCGAAGCCGGAGCTTTCCGTAACGGTTATTGTGCGGGCCGTGCTGCCCGCCGGGAAGCTGACAGTAATAGTGCTGCTGCCGGTGCCGCTCTCAATCGTGCCGCCCGTTACCGTCCAGGCGTAGGTAGAGCCCGGCGTGTTGGGTACCGAATATTGCTGGGTACCAAAGCCGTTCGGGCCGGGGCAAATGCTGGCTGGGCCCGAAATAATAGCCGCAACCGGCAGCGGGTCAACCGTAAACTGCTTGGTGAAAACTGGTCCGGCGCAGGCACTCGTGTTGGTTTCCTGCACCGTGAGGGTGTACGGGCCGGGCGCCGCCGCGGTAAAGGCCGCCGTGTTGCCGGTGTTGGCAATGGTTGTGCCGTTCAGCTTGAACACATACGCCGACGTAGCCGCGCCGGGCAGCGTAAAGCTGGCCGGGCTACCGGCGCATACCCGGTCGGGGCCGACAATGGTCAGGGTAGCAGCGGGTGAGGGCAGGATGGTTACTGCCAGGGCCTGGCTCTGGCCAAAGCAGGTAACGGTGCCGCCGGCGGGGCTGCTGGTTTCCGTCACGATGATGCTGCCCGTGCCGGGACCATTCCACTGCACCTGCACCGAGCCAGGGCCCGTACTGATCTGGGTGCCCCCAATAATCTGCCAGGCGTAGATGGAGCCCGCAGTTGGCGCTACCGAGTAGGTGTAAGGGCCATTGGCTAAACACACACTGGTAGGGCCCTTGGGCGTTTCCGTTTCCAGGCGCTGGTTGATAATGACCGGGAAGCTTACCGGGGCTGAGGTGCACTGAAACTGGTTGACGGCGTAGGCCTGCACGCTGGCCGTGGCACTGGCCGGGCCCCAGTTGACGGTGATGCTGGCCGTGCCGTCGCCGCTGGTTATTGTACCACCCGCCACAGCCCAGCGGTATTCCTTGCTGCGCGGATCTACGATGCTATATACCACCCCTTGCACGGTGGGGCACACCGAGCGGGCCCCCTGAATATTGTCGACCAGGGGCCGGGGGTTAATGGTCACCACGACTTGGTCGGTCTGAGTGCAGCCCTGGGCCGTGGTTGCCGTCAGGGTATAGGTGCGGGTAATTGGGCTCTGCGTTGTGTTTACGGCCGTTAGCTCGGGCCGGGCGGTGGTAGCACTGCTCAGGTCCGTGGCGGGGCTCCACTGGTAGGTGTAGCCAGCCGAAGCTGCCGAGCCCAGCGTCACCTTGCCACCGTCGCACAGGGCTGCATCAGCGCCGGCATTGGCCACGGCGGCCGGGTTGAGGGTTACCACTACAACGTCGGAGCTAGTGCAGCCTTGCGCTGTCGTGGCCGTGAGGGTGTAGGTAAACTGCTGGGGCGTGGAGCCGGTATTGGTCAGCTGGAAGGTGGGCTGAGCCGTCGTGGCGCTGCTCAGGCCCGTGGCCGGGCTCCACTGGTAGGTGTAGCCAGCCAAAGCCGCCGAGCCCAGCGTGCGGGCCTCGCCTGAACAAGCGGCCACGTCGGTGCCCGCGTTGGCTACGGCAGCTGGGTTCACCGTTACCCGCACCGTATGGGTAGCTACGCAGCCCTGGTTTGTGGTCACGCGCAGCGTGTAGAGTATGGTAATCGGGGCCGAGGTAGTGTTCGTCAGCGTAACGGTAGGAGCCACGGCTGTGGCGCTGCTCAGCCCGGTGGCGGGGCTCCACTGGTAGGAGCTACCGGCCACGACGGAAGCCGGATTGCCTAGAACTGCCGAGCCGCCCGAGCAGAAGACTTGGTTGGTGCCCGCATCCGCTACAGCGGCCGGGTTCAGGGTCACCACAACGGCATCCGTCGCGGTGCAGCCTTCGGCGGTGGTGGCCGTCAGCGTGTAGGTAAACTGTTGCGGCGTGGTACCAGTATTGGTCAGCAAAAAGGTCGGCTGGGCTACACTGGTACTGCTCAGGCCGGTAGCGGGGCTCCACTGGTAGGTGTAACCCGTGAGGGCCGCTGAGCCCAGCGTGCGGGCCTCGCCCGAGCAAGCCGCTACGTCGGTGCCCGCATTGGCCACAGCGGCGGGGTTCACCGTTACCTGTACCGTCCTGGTTCCAACACAGCCTTGGGCCGTAGTGACCTGCAACGTGTAGGTCACAGTAATCGGGGCCGAGGTGGTATTCGTCAGCGTAACAGTGGGAGCTACGTCGGTTGCGTTGCTCAAGCCGGTAGCCGGGCTCCACTGGTACGTGCTGCCGGCCACGGCGGAGGCAGGGTTACCCAGAACCGCCGAGCCACCGGAGCAAAACACCTGGTTAGTGCCAGCATCCGCCACGGCGGCCGGGTTGAGGGTTACCACTACAACGTCGGAGCTAGTGCAGCCTTCGGCGGTGGTGGCCGTGAGGGTGTAAGTAAACTGCTGGGGCGCGGAGCCGGTATTGGTCAGCTGGAAGGTGGGCTGGGCCGTCGTGGCGCTGCTCAGGCCCGTGGCCGGGCTCCACTGGTAGGTATAGCCAGCCAAAGCCGCCGAGCCCAGCGTGCGGGCCTCGCCCGAACAAGTCACCGCATCGGCCCCGGCATTGGCTACGGCGGTTTGGTTGACGGTAACCGTTATCTGACGCGAGGTAGTACACACGCCGTCGGTGCTGGTGACGGTGTAGGTAGTGGTTTGCGTGGGGGCTACTGTAATAGTCGGGCCGGTGAAGGTCTGGTTGCCCCCGGTCCAGGTGTAGGACGAGGCCCCGCTGGCCGTCAGCGTGGTCGAGGCCCCCACGCAGATGGAGGCGCTGGTGGGCGTTACGGCCAACGCACTAGCGGGCCGAATCTCAATGTCCCGGGTGACCGAGTCGGAGGGGCAGCCCAGGTTCGATACGCCTTGCAGGGTCAGGCGCCCGGCGCCCGGCGCGTTCCAGCGCACCTGCACCGTGTTGGCCGTGCTCGAACCCTGGATGATGCCACCCCGAACTTTCCAGCGGTACGTGGCCGCCGTCGGTCCGCCGGCCGCATAGGTCCGCACTTGGCTTTGGTCACAGATAATGGCGTCGCCGCTGATGCTGGTCGGGCCGGCCGCCCGGTTTACCCGAATTTGGAAGATATCGGACACGCTTTTGGCTCCGCAGGCCTGGTCTGTGGCTGTCACGACTACGTCGTAGAGCGTGCTGCGGGCGTTGCCGCACTGGGAAGTAAAGTTGAAGGTCCCATTCACCAGGCCGCCGGTACCGGTCAGCGTTACGCTGCCGGTCGGGTTGCCCGGCTGCACGGTTCCCTGGTTGCCGTTCAGGCTGGCGTTGAACGGGCCGGAGCCGTCGAGCAGCACACTATTTACCTTCAGGCTAATGGCGTTGCCATCGGGGTCGGTGGCGGCCAGGTTGAAATTCAGGGTTTCGCCTTCTTCTATGGTAAACACCTTATTGGCCAGGGTGCCGGCCGTAAACTGAGGCGCGCGGTTGGGTTGGCACTGCCGGGAAACCAGCTGAATTTCGCGCCGGGTGGAGCCAATCAGCACCTCGTTGCCATTGATGGTGCGGAATTCCTTGACTTCAACCGACACCACAAAACGGCCCTGCTGGGAAGTGGCGTAGCGGCTCAGGCCGTTGCTGGCATTCAAAAAAGCATAATTGCCACTGCCTGGCCCGAAAGGTGCGGTAGCCGAATAACCCGCAATGTAGGTGACGCTCGGGGGCGGCGGGCCAAAGCTGTTGGGCGGCGACCCGCCTATTGGTCCAGGAATATTATAGGGCGTGCTAAACGAGTAAATCAGTCGGTCCCCGTCCGGGTCCACCGCGTTGTTGACCACAATGCTGGTATCACCCTGGCAAATAACGACTACGGCCGTGTCCGAGAAAGTCGGCGACGTGTTGGGCAGCAGCGGGGGCGCCATGTCCACGAAGATCGTCTGGTTCTGGTTGTCGGGCTGCAGTAGGTTGTTGATGGAGCGGTTGCGCGTGCCGTCGGTATACACCACGTAGTAGCCGTCGAAAGACCGGGGCAGCTCCACAATGGCCTCGTAGCGGCACAGGCGCACGGGCGGGGGCGGGCCGCCCGGCAGCGAGCAGCCACCCGGGAGCGGGGGCGTTATCGAGGGGTTCGTAATCCGGGGCAGGCGGTAGGAGCCAGCGGGCTGATTATCGATCTGGGAGGGCCGGCCCGGGCAGCTCACCTGAGCACAGTTAAACGACTGCGCCGCCTGCCCACTGTTCAGGCGCAGGCCATTCTGCTTGTCGTAGATGTTGACAAAGATGTTGCAGCGGCCGTCGGGCACGTTCGACACATCCGCAGAATTGGTGCATTCCCAGTTGATATACAGCAACACCGTAATGCGGTAGCGGAAGGGGGTGGCGGGGCTGCCATTGGCATCCAAGTATTTATAGCTCATCTCCCCGCCCACAAGGTGAGAAGCCGCGGCCGGCGTGGCCCGCAGCCCCAGTAGTAATAGCAGCAAGAATAAACCGCGCAGTAGAGGTGTTTGCATATAGGGTTGTAAAGGAGAAAAGAGCGTAGCCCGCTAGATTATAGCGGGCTACCGGGAAGGGTGGCAAGCGTAGCAGAACGGGTTAGTTGCGCTCCACGCGCCGCACGGCGGTCAGGCCGTTGGCATCCGTGAGATGAATCAGGTAAAGGCCCCGGGGCAGGCTGCTCAGGTCGAGCAGGGCGTCGGCGGCCGGGCCCAGGCGCAGGGAAGTCGTCAGCAGCCGGGCGCCCACCACCGTGTGCACGGCTACCGAGTAGGTGCCGGCCGCGGCTGCATCAGCAAGGCGGAGGTGCACTTGGCCATCGGGCGCCGGGTTGGGGAAAATGCTGAGCGAGGGCAACCGGCGCGCCTCGGCCGTGCCGTTCACCAGCTCAATGCGCACCGAGTAGTCTTCGGTTTCCGAATTGGCCTGGTTTTGCAGGCAGGCCTGGGGCTGGTTGGCATTGGCCCGGGTCATCACCCGCATGCGGGTAAAGCCGACCACGCTGGCCAGATTGGGAATGGCAAACGAGCTGGAGGAGCTGATGCCCGAGGCGGTATTCACCAGCAGTTCGTTGGTATCGAACACCCCGTTCCGGTTCAAGTCCAGCCACATCGAGGTCGTGCGTTGGAAGGCCTGGTTGGCCGTCGTAGCCAGGGTATAGCTCAAGCCCTGCCGCAGGCTTATTGTCTGGTTGATGTAGCTGCCGTAGCCCGAGGGGTCGGCGCCGGAGGCATTGCTAAAGGAAGTGGTGCTGCCCGTGACGGCCACGCTCGTTAGCCAGACGTTGTTGTTCAGGCCCGAAGGCGTGCAGTACGACACGCACGGCACCGTTACGGTCAGGTAGTTGTTGCGCGTCGCCACGTTCTGCCCAAAAGCATTGGTGGCCGTCAGCGTCACGGTATACGTGCCCGAAGCGGCGTACTGGTGCGCAGGGTTCTGCTGGGTACTGGTCGTATTGTCGCCGAAATTCCATAGCCATGCGGTCGGCGCATTCTGGCTTTGGTCCGTAAACTGCACCGGATTCACGCAGGTAGTAGGCACGTAGTTCGAGGTGAAGGCGGCCACCGGCGGGTTGGTGTTGGGTTTCACCGTCACGGTATAGTCCTCAGCCTGGCCCAACTGGGGCTCCACGCAGGGCCCGGCCGGCGCCCCCACGTAGTCGGATATCACCCGGAGCCGCAGCGGCTGGTTTTTCACGGCCGTAGCCGGAATCGTAATCGTGCCGCTCGGGTTAGAGCGGTTCAGGGCAGTAAAGAGCAGCTCGGCTGTGCTAAAGCTGCCGTCGTTGTTCAGATCCAGCCACACCCGCGTGTCCTGTGGGCTGCTTGGGCTGGTCGTCATGCTCAGGGCGTACGAATTGCGTTCGGTGAGTTCTACGCGGCTGGCGCAGGTGAAGTCCTCGTAGCCGGCTTGCCCGTTGGCAGAAGTCTTGGTTAGGGTGCCCAGGGTAAATTGGGTGATACCGTAGCCGCAGCAGTACGCCGAGGTATTGGGCGTGCAGCTGGCCGCTACGGGCACCGAGGGGTTGTAGGTAATGTAGTTGGTGCGGGTCCGGAGGTTGGTGCCGGCCGCGTTGGTTGCCGTCAGCGTCACGGTATAGGTGCCGGCCGCGGTGTAGCAGTGCCGGGGGCTTTGCAGGGTACTGGTCGTATTATCGCCAAAATTCCACAGCCATGCGGTCGGCGAGTTCTGGCTCTGGTCGGTGAACTGCACGCAGCCCGAGCAGGTCAGGGGCTGGTCGGCGGCAAACTCGGCTACGGGCGGCGTGGAGTTGGCTACGGCCGTCACGGTATAGTCCTCGGTCTGCGAATACTGGGGGGTAGAGCAGGGCGTGGGCAGGGGCGAATTTACGTAGTCGGCCGCTACGCGCAGCCGCAGCCGGGTCCCGAGCGTGGTGCCCCCGGGCAGGCGCAGGGTGCCCGTATGAATTTTTTTGTCGGTTGAGCTGAATACTTGCTCCGTGGTGGGGTTCAGCGTACCGTCATTGTTCAAATCCAGCCATACCCGCACGTTTTCGTTGGCATTGTTGCCCGTCCGGATAGAAATAGGGTAGTCCGTGCCGACGGTCAACGCAGCGCCCCCGGTGCAGGAGTAGTCGCGGTAGCCCTCCGAGACGCCGGCCGTCGTATTATTTATCGAGCCGAGCGTCACGTTCAGAATGCCCATGGCAAAGGAGTAACTGCTGGTCGGGGCAGCACCCGGCGTGCAGGCCGAAGTGGCGGCCGGGCACTGGGCCCGGGCAGTGGTAGCCAGCAGCAAAGCACCCAGAAAAACAGGCGCGCCGCGCCCTATGCGTAGAAGTTGCATCATATATGCCGCCCGGAAAAAGAAGGAAAATTTTGTCCCTAAATGTAGCGACTAAATCCAATTTTGAAAATAGCGGCCGCTCAACGGGAAAGCGTATCAGTGGCCGCTTGTCAAATGCATGAACCTCAAAAAACTGTAGTTTTGGGGCAATATCGGCATCGGAATTGGGGCCGGTAATCATCCTATTTAGAGCATATGAAAGGTAAAGTAGTGCTTATCACCGGAGCAACTTCCGGCATTGGCCGGGCCTGCGCCCTGGTCTTCGGGCAGGCGGGGGCTCACGTAGTGGTTACGGGGCGTGACGAGGCTCGCCTGAGCGCCACGGGTGAGGAGCTAGCGCGGCATGGCATTGCGCACCGCACGGTGCGCGCCGATGTAGGCGTGGAAGCCGATTCGGAACGGGCCGTGGCCGAAACCATAGCCGCTTTCGGCCGCCTCGACGTGCTGATCAATAACGCCGGTATTTCTATGCGGGCCATGTTTCAGGACGCCGACTTAAGCGTTATCAGGCAACTGATGCAAACCAACTTTTTTGGCACGGTCTACACCACCAAGTTCGCCTTGCCCCATCTGCTGGCATCGAAAGGCTCCATTGTGGGGATTTCCAGCATTGCTGGCTATCGGGGCTTGCCCGGCCGGACTGGGTATTCGGCCTCAAAATTTGCGATGCAGGGCTTTTTAGAAGCGTTGCGCACCGAGTTGCTGCCGCAGGGTGTGCACGTATTGGTAGCTTGTCCGGGCTTTACGGCTTCCAATATTCGCCAGACCGCTCTGGCTGCCGACGGCTCGGCTCAGGGCGAATCGCCGCGTGATGAGGGCAAGATGATGACCAGCGAGGAAGTCGCCCAGCAGTTGTTGCGCGCCGTGCAGCAGCGCCGCCGCGACTTGGTGCTTACGGCCCAGGGCAAGCTGACGGTATTTCTGAACAAGTGGCTGCCTGGCCTCGCCGATACATTAGTTCTGAATCATTTTCGTAAAGAGGAAGGCTCGCCGGTAAAGTAGCTGGTTTCCGGCTAGGGTCAGCTCCCGCATCGAGTTTGGCCGCGTAGTTATTGGATAACAAGCAAGTCGCTGCGCCGAATGTAAGCGTCGCGGTTGCGCCATTCCACGCGGTACCAGATATCCTGCTCGTCGCGGACGAGCAGCCGGTCGCCGGCCCGGGCGGTAGTTAGCCAGGCCGCGCCGGCGCTGGGGCCGCTCATCAAGGCTGCGTGGGGTTGGGCCACCAGTCCCACTTGGCTCGAGCGCAGAAAGTTTAGGTAAAAGCCCACGCTGGCCAGATACACACCGTAGGCCAGCCACCCGGCGCGCGCGGTTCGGTAGCGCACCAGCAGCAACACGCCCCCCAGTACGGCCCCAAGGAGCAAGCCTTGTAATACCGAATAGTAGTAGCGCCGAAACGTAATCAGGAGGCGAGCCCGCCAAGTATCGGGGTAGCCCGCCAGCCGGTAGCTCTGAGCCAGTTCCGACATCTTGTGCCACGTAGCATAGGTCGGTTTTCGGCGCTGAGCTAAGCTCAGGTAATAAAGGGCCGCCGGGTAGTGACCCAACCCCTCCTGAATATAGGCCATGCGTAGCAACATGCGTGGAGAGGCCAGCCCTTCGCGCAATCCTTGCCGGTAGAAAGGAAAGGCCGCCTCATACTGACTCCGGCCAAACAACGAGTCGGCCTTTTGAATAGCCGCGCTAGAGGTCTGACTCCAAGCGCCCTGGCTGAACAGGAAGCTGGATAAGAAAAAAAATAAGCCGTTTTTTAGCAAAGCATTTGGAAAGTTAGGCAAAGGCATCTACTTTTGCATCCGCAATCAGGGAAGATAGTTCCTAAGTGCAAATAAACGATTCTGTAGCTCAGCTGGTAGAGCAATACACTTTTAATGTATGGGTCCTGGGTTCGAATCCCAGCGGGATCACCAACAACCTCGTTTGCGCAATGCAGGCGAGGTTTTTTTGTTATTGCGGGCTGTGCAAGCATCGTGTATTGTGGAAAATACTGGATGCGGTGGCAAGTGTGGGCAACTATCGGCAGTAGCCTGGTATGACAGGTGGTAAAGGGTATTTGGCACGTGTGAGCCCACCACTATTTCCTTACCTCATTATGCCGAATCGTCGCATCCATCCTTAGGTGCATATCAACGGCACCTCTTGTACGGGCAGGTAACAGAAGCGCCGATAGGGTGATGCACCCCTGTGGCCCCATTGGCTGGCCCTCGTTCCGGTGCTGGTTGGCCTTAGCTTAAGTAAGCATACTCGCTACTGAACAGGGAAACCCACCAGCTGGAATAGGGCCGCAGTTACCGGTTGCACCGAGTAGTAATAGCTATATTCTAGTACCACGGGCTGGTGCAAGGCAATCAGCTGGCGTTGGGCGACCGGCTGTGCCACGTGTTTAGTTCTTGCGTTTATTGAACGTCACGGTTAAGCTTGAGTCGTGCGCGCTGTTGCAAGAGGGCTTCTACTTACTCGGGGGCAAAAGGTGGTCAAGGGAGCAGGTATAAGCCAGGGTTCCAGCCGGCAACGTACGGGGAACCCCATAGTTGGGGCAGGCCAGCAGCGGCAACTGGTTTTCGGAGGCAGCCATAACCCGCGCAAGGTAGCTGCCGAGCGAAGGTTTGGGTGCGCAACACGTGCTGCTGGCCTGCCTTATAAGCCTTCAGATTCTACCCCTCCAGGGTAGGCAATTCAATGAAGAAAGTGGCCCCCTGATTTTCGGCACTGTCGAACCAGATGCGGCCGTCGTGCAGCTCGACGATGGTTTTGATGATAGACATACCCAGTCCCGTCGTCTTTTCCCCGCGCAAGCCAGGCCGCCGCGCTTTGGTGAAGCGCTCAAACAGGATGGGATGGAGCTGATCGGCAATGCCGATACCATTGTCGCGGACGGTCACGAGTACCTGGCCCGGCAGCGGCTCGATACCTACTTGGATAACCCCGTCGTCGTGGGTAAACTTGATGGCGTTGCTGAGCAGGTTATTCATTACCTGCATGAACTTGTTCTCGTCCAGCTGTACGTAAATCGGCACCTGGGCCGGAGCGAAGACGAAGTGCTTGGCAATATGCCGCTCCGAGCGTTGGTATTCTTCCATCATGAAGGCCAGCTTCTCGACCAAGTCTACCCGTTCCCGCTTCAGCTCCACATTCACCGACTGCATAAACTCGTCATCCACAAAGTCGCGGATCAGGTTCACGCCGTCGGCGCAGGTGGCCTTCATAACACCCAGCATCTCATTGAGCCTGGCGTTTTGCAGGGGTTGCACCTGCTCCAGGAAGTAGTCGCCCATCTGCTCGAGTAGCGTGAAGGGGCCTGCCAGGTCGTGGGAGAGAATCTCCAGCGTGGCGTTCTTCTTGTTGTTGAACTTGTTGGCGTTGGCTATACTCTCCTTGGAAGCTGTGGTGTCGGTAAGAAAACCGCCGAGTTGATGCGGGTCGTTCGCCTGTTGCTCCAGGTGAGGCGTCAGGCACAGCCACTGCTCCGAACCGTCAGGCCGCAGCAGGCGAAACTCCACCGCTTCCGGCAGTTCTCCCTGGCTCCAGTGCTGGACCTGCTGCCGCAGATACGCTATATCCTCCGGGTGCAAGCGGGCTAGCAGGTCAGGCAGCTCGGCATTAACCTGCGCAGGGTTTCCGCCCAGCACGGTATGATACGCCTGATTGACGTAGGTGACTTGGTGGCTGTCGAGGTTATAAACGAAAAAGAGCTGAGAAGCTTCCTCGATAAAACGGGTAAAAAAGTCGGGCAAAGGCATGGGGGAGTGGTTTGCGAGAAGCTGTTCGCAGAAAGAAGAGGTCGTATGTAATAAAAGTGCTAGGGCCGGGCGGGTACATCAAAGTAAAGCGCAAGCCACGATAGAACTACCCTGACGGGGCGTCGTTCCCGGCGTCAAAATCTTTTCCTGAGAGCCCGTCATAGCAAGCCTACGAAGTTCCGGGGCTCCTGGACGGATACAGCGGACATGGAGTTAAAATAAGCCGGAATCATTTGGGCCTACCGCATGCCTATCCAGTTGATTCCTGCCGATAGCGACTCTCAGTACCTGCCCAGGTGCTGCGAGCAAAGCTTGCAACGAACGGATGCACAGCTTAGTTTGCGGGAGCAGCTGGTTCTGTCGCGGGATTCAGTGTTTTCCATAGTGTGCTGCCGTTGTACTTACCTCGCATCCTGAAGTGGCTTTGGGCGGCAGCTAAACGCGCTACGCTTTTCAGCCTGCAAGGCCAACTCCTGTGGGCAACGACAGAACCTAACGGCACCGGTAAGAATTGACCCGTGTCGAAGGCTCGTCCCTTCCCTATATACCCATACTGCTAAGCTCCGCCGCGCGACTAACTTCGCCGCCGTATTTAGGGACCAGGCGGAAGCCAGCCCCGCTTATTTGAGCGCTTTACCAAGGCCCGGCGGCCCGGCTTGCGCGGCGGGCCAACCAGAGGTCTGGGGCTGGCGCTCTGCAAGACCATCGTGGACTGGCACGGTGGCACCCTCTACATCGCTAGTGCCGAAGGTCAGGGCACAATGGTAACCATTGAGCTGCCGCGGGCGTCGGCATAGCGCTGTCCTTACGAGTAAGGCATTCGTGGCCGTGAGAAAACAGCGAAAGGTCTCAAGTAGCCCCGGTAGGCGGGCTTTGCTTTGGCCTAGCACCTGCCGGGACGTGCATATCCGTTCGGCAACAAGCTGTTCGTCTACATTCCAGGAAAGTAATCTTAAAAACTGGCCCAAACCACGTCCGTATAGTTCGTTACCAGCGGGGCAGTATCGCCGTAGTTTCACGGTCTGTACTTCTCGTACTTCTCTATGCCTCCTACGCCGCCAGCTGCTGACAGCCCGTTCAAAGCCTTCTTTGATCTTTCGCCTACGCCGGCTCTTCTGTTGGAGCCCGTCTATGACGCAGCGGGCGAGGTGGTTGACTTCAGCTTCTTTCACCTCAACCCGGCCGCGCAACACCTGCTCGAGTTGCCCGCCCAGCCCAGGTTTTCGTACCGGAGCCAGTTTGCCGATGGGGAAAGCAGCCGGGCATGGGCGCTGCTACAACACACGTTCGGCACGGCCTCTCCGGCGGAGAGCAACGCGAGTAATGGGGCCTTCGGTCTGGACAATACCTATCAGCTTCGGATAGAGCGAGCAGCCGACCAGTTGTTGGTTCGTTTTACGCCTGACCCGGCGGTGCCCGGCGTAGTGCCAGAGGAAGCCCAAGCGTTAACGCAGGAGCTCGTAGCCGCGCATCAGGAACTAGAAACGGCCCTCACGCTGGTGGAGCGGGCCCGGGCCGAAGCCGAGCTGCAGCGCCAGCAGTTGCACAGCGTGTTTGAGCAGGCCCCGGCCATGATCTGCCTCTTGGCCGGGCCACAGCACGTGTTCCAGTTTGTCAACCCGCCCTACCAGGCCCTGGTGGGCAACCGGCCCCTGGTAGGCAAACCCATTGCCGAGGCCATGCCCGAACTGGCCGGCCAGCCCATCTTCGACTTGCTCGACCAGGTTTACGCGACGGGCGAAACGTTCTACGCACATGAAATGCTCGTGCAGCTCGACCACCAGAACGAGGGGCTCCAGGAGTTGGAGAAGCGTTACTACAACTTCATCTACCAAGCGCGGCGGGATGTGGCGGGCGTAATTGACGGCATCCTGGTCTTTGCCTACGAGGTTTCGGCGCAGGTGCTGGCGCGGCAGCAGGCTGAAGAGGCCCACAAGCAAGTACAGGCGCTGAATGAGGAATTGGCCGCCATCAACGAAGAATTGCAGGCCGCCAACGAAGAGTACTCAGCCGCCAATGAGGCTTTAAGCCAGGTGCAGCAGGAGCTCGTGGCCCTCAACCAGCAGCTCGAAGCGCGGGTATCGGAGCGTACCCGCCAGATTCAGGAGCAAAGCGGCCGCCTGGAGCGCCTGATTAAGGAAGCCCCCGCTGCCATTGTCGTGCTAGACGGGCCGGAGTGGGTAGTCGAGCTGCTAAACCCGGAGTACGAAGCTCTGTTTCCCGACCGGAACCTCGGGGGAAAGCCTATTTTGGAGGGGCTGCCGGAGCTCGTCGAGGGGCCCGGCGCCGCGCTGCTCCGCCAGGTGTATGAAACCGGGGTGACCTTCGAGGGCCGCGAAGTGCTTATGCCCTTTGCCCGCCCCGGTGGTGACGAGCTGGAAGAGCGCTACTTCGACTTTATCTACCAAGCCCGCCACGACTCGGCCGGCCACATTAATGGCTTGGTCGTGTTCGGCTTTGAGGTTACGGACAAGGTGCGGAGCCGCCAGCAGGCGGTGGCCCTGCAAGCGGAGCTGCTAGCTGCTGCCGAGCGCCAGGTGCAGGAGCGCGAAACCCTCTACCAGGTCTTTGCCATGACTCCCGCGGCCATTTGTATTCAACGAGGCCCGGAGCACCGCTATACCTACGCCAACCAGGCCTATTATGACTTTTTCCCCGGGCGGCCGCTGCTGGGCCGCTCCGTCGCCGAGGCCTTGCCCGAAACGGTGGAAAGTGGGGTAGTGGACTTGCTGGACCACGTGTACCGCACCGGCGAAACCTATTACGGCAACGAGCTGCCCCTGCTCATCGCCCAACCCGATGGCTCGTTGCGGCAGATGTACTTTACCTTTACCTACCAGGCCTACCGGGAAAACGGCCAGATTGTGGGCATTTCGACCTTTGCCTACAACGTGGCCGAGCAGGTAGAGGCTCGTCAGGAGCGCGACGCGTACCAGCAGCAGCTACAGGAACTCTTCCTGCAAGCCCCGGCGCCAATTGTTATTCTGGATGGCCCGGAGCTGGTATTCCAATTGGTGAACCCGGCCTACCAGCGCATTTTTCCGGGGCGGGAGCTGGCCGGCAAGCCCCTGCTCGAAGCCCTGCCCGAGTTGGTCGGCACCCCGATTCCGGACCTGTTTCAGCGGGTATATCAGACCGGGGAGCCGGTTACGGTGCGCGAGTTACCGCTGATGATGGCCCGCTACGAAGGAGCCCCGCCCGAAGAAATCTACTGGACCTTTACCTACCAGGCCCGCCGCGACGGACAAGGCCGCATTGATGGCGTGCGCGTCTTTGCCCACGACGTGACCGAGCAGGTGCACACCCGGCGGCAGGTAGAAGCTACCGCCGAGCGGCTGCGCCTGCTGACCGACGCCTTGCCCGTACTCATTAGCTACGTCGACCGGGAGCGGCGCTATCAGTTTACCAACGAAGCCTACCGGACCTGGTTCAACCAAAACCCGGCCGCCTTGCTCGGGCGGCCGGCCCGGGAGATTATCGGGGAGGAGGCGTATGCCGTGGTGGTGCCCTACATGGACCGGGCCCTGGCCGGGGAGCGGCTGTCTTTTACCGCCCGGATGCCCTACCGAGAAGACTTGGTGAAGTATATCCAAACGGACTATATTCCGGAGGTGCGGGCGGGCGAGGTCATTGGCTTCTACACGCTCGTAGCGGATATTACCGAGCAGGTGAAGGCGCGTGAGCAGGTACAGGGGCTGAATGAAGAATTGGCCGCCATCAATGAGGAGTTGCAGGCCTCCAACAAGGAACTGCTGGTAACTAATCAGCAGCTAACCCGCACCAACATCGATTTGGATACCTTCATCTACACCGCCTCCCACGACTTAAAGCAACCCATTGCGAATATCGAAGGGATTCTGCTGGCCCTGCGCGAGCATCTGCGGGAGATAGAGCCCCTGCAGAACGATGTCCTGGTCGCGCAGTTGCTGGGTATGCTGCAGCAGACGGTCACGCGCTTCCAACTCACTATCACCCAGCTCACGGATATTACCAAACTACAGCTAGCCCATACGGGTCCCGCCGAGGCCGTCGAGCTAGCCGCCGTGGTCGAAGAAGTGCTGCACGACCTGGCCCCGGCCATCCAGGCTGCCAAGGCCGAGGTAGAGGTAAAGGTGCCGCCGGGGCTGCTCGTCTCCTTTTCCCCGGCCAATCTGCGCTCTATTGTCTATAACCTGCTCAGCAATGCGGTGAAGTATCGCTCGCCCGACCGTCCTGCGCGGGTGTGGGTGCGGGCCGTGCGCACCGACCAAGCCGTCCTTTTCACCGTACAAGACAATGGCTTAGGGGTGAGTGAACTGCAGCAACGCCAACTTTTCGGGCTCTTTCAGCGGCTCCATACGCATGTAGAAGGCACGGGCGTAGGGCTCTACATTGTTAAGCGCCTGCTGGAAAACGCCGGGGGCAGTATCACCATCCACAGCCAACCCGACGCGGGCGCCACGTTTACCGTATCCTTTCCCGGCTAAGGCCCGCAACCTTTCTATTCCTTTTGTATTCTCTGTATGGCCCTGCTTTCCAGTGTGCTGCTTGTTGATGACAATAGCACGACGAATTTCTTACATAAACTGCTGCTCGACAAGATGGGGGTGAGCCAGCAGGTGTTTGTTGCGGAGAATGGGGAGCAGGCGCTGCGTGCCCTGGTTCAGTTATGCAGCAACAACGAAGAAGCCACTTGCCCGCAGCTTATTTTCCTGGATATGAACATGCCCGTGCTCAACGGCCTGGGCTTTCTGGAAGCTTACACCCACCTGCCCCTGGCCCAACGCCAAGCTATTGTTATCGTGATGCTCACCACGTCGCTGCACGAGCGGGATATGGCCCGGGCCCGCGAACTGCCCGTTGCAGGTTTTTTGACCAAGCCCTTAACCACGGAGAAAGTAAAGGCGCTGCTCGCCCAGCATTTTCCCTTGGCTGCCTCTAGTGAGGGAGGGGCGTAGGGCCCGCTACGAGTTGGCTCGGCGGCAAAGCGCGGCCGGCAGTGGCAACGGCAATATTCATTCCGTGTGGAGTCGTCAGGTCGTCTGTAAGCCATTAAAGCCGTTGTGGTCCCTCTCGTAATCCTGCTTATGGCTTGTGATAAAAGCGACGAAGGCGCGCTCCGGCGCTTCCAACGCTTTTTGTTGACCAATACCTATTCCGTAGATAGTGCGGTATTAAGTTGCTTACTCAGTGGTGGCTAGCTCGTATAAGGCCCGGCGCTTGCCCTGTTACAGCTGCTGGTAATACACTTAAGGCAGCATGCAAGAAATGGCGGCCATAGATTTTCGGTGGGGAGATATGCGGGAAAAGGCTGACCGGCAGCACTGTCCGCGTGAGGAAGGAAAACGAGAAAGGTGAGAAGCAAGTGTTGCCGCACGTGAGCTACTAGAGCGTTCGGTGCAAGGAGCCATTAATTACCCCTTGTTTGTACAACCGGGGTAGCAGGCAGTCGGGGAGTAAATAGCCTCAACTGCTCCGGGCTGGCACATTGCATGTCACGTCGAGCAGTGGCGTTGGTGAAGCCGCACACCTTCCGCAGGTAGTCACGTTCCTCGATGAACAGCACGTTTGTGCCAAGGGCCGCGCCAGCAGTGGTTTTGAGACCCGTGTGGGAGAGGATGCCATTAAGGGCAGCTGGGTACATTTAATAGGTGCCCTAGGCAGGGCCGATGGCTTCGGTACTACTGGCCGAATAATGTTGTTGGGCGCATCGTCCTCGTGTCGCCCAACTATAAGTGTGAATTGTTGCCACGCGTAACAGTTAGCTGTGCATCCTGCTACAATACGGTCAGTCGTAGTCTCAGCCTTTTTCCTTCAATAACGAGTAATGTAACCTTACTGGGGCGCCTGCAGAACTAGTTTGCGGCTTGCGCTTCACGCACCTGGCCACGGTTGCGGCTTACGCTTATTTACTGACTCCTAAGCCCATTACTAGCCAGCCCTATCCCACATGACTCGACTTCTGAGCTACCAAAGCGGAAGCAAGCCGCGTCATTTAAAAGTAGATCTGTAAATGTGCTAGTAATTTCTTAGACTTATGCTTCTATAAGCTTATGTGTTATATACTAGATGAAAACGTTATTCAGATTTATCGTGGCGGCGCTCCTCTTTCTGCTGAGCGTGGGCGTGGGCAGAGTAGCCCGTTCATATGCCGCAACTCCTGGGAAATGGCCCCTGTGGCAGGTAGGCTTGGTTTTATTGCTGCTGCCTCTGGCTTGGATGCTTGCCGTATTGGTACATGAGCTAGGCCATAGCCTGGCAGGCCGATGGCAGGGTTTTCGGTTTCAGTGGCTTGTCGTTGGTCCTTGCAAGTGGCAGCAGATAAAGGGTCGGTTGCATTTTTGCTGGAACACTAACCTCGGTATGGCTGGCGGTATGACACTCAGTGTGCCGCTGGATGGGCATGATCTACGCCGGCGTTACATTATCTATAGTGCAGCAGGACCATTGGCTAGTTTAATGTGGGCAGTTCTGGCGTTAGGAATTCAAGCGCTTTTGCCTGCCTCTGTCCAGACACAGCCTAGTAGTATTGGCCTGGCGATGAGTGGCGCAGTTTCCCTGCTGCTTGCTTGCTTCACGTTAGTGCCTGTCCACTCCGCGGGCGTTGCTAGCGACGGAGCAAAGGTGCTGAAGCTGTGGCGCAATACTCCGGCGGGTCAGCTTGAAATAACGCTACTTTCCGTTGTAGGACGCTCCGTGGCAGGCGTGCGCCCACGCGAGTTGCCCCTAGCTGACCTTGAAGCCGCCGCCAGCTTACCCTTTTCATTGTCTGCTAAGCTCTACGTATACCATTATCTATACTTGGCGGCTCTCGATAAAGGTCTTGTTGCCAAAGCCGGCTACTATCTGTCGGCTTGCCGACAAGATATTGCTCAAATACCTGTTGCCATGCATAGTGCTATATGGCTAGAGTCGGCGTTCTTTGCGGCGGCCTATGAGCACGATTTGTCAGCCGCACGGGCATTCTTGGCACGGGCAAGCCAGTCCTCTCTTACTCCCGCCGATGTACTTCCCCGAGTGGCTGCCGCCCAGGCTCGCTTAGTTGGTGATGCCCCCAGTGCGAGTATTCAAGCTCAGCTTGCTTTACGTCAGCTACACTATAACATTGACAAAGGCAGTTGTCGCTTTTACGCTGATTGGCTGAACGGGACGGTGCAATGGGCCGCTCATCTGCAACACAGCAACTCTCAGATAAAGAAGAACGAGGCAGTACCTCACTAATTACATATGTATTCTAGTGTTTCGTTTAAATAAGGTCGAAAGCGCAGAAATCCATAGTGTAAATCTATACCTGCTAACATATTTAATTACTGACGAGGTGGCGGCCTGTGAAAATATTTATGACTACCTGTCACTAAGCAGTAAATAATTAGTTAAGCTGTTACTTGAAAAGTTATATAAATTATTTTTTTTTTAAAAATCGCTCAAAAGTTTTGGTTTCATTTACTTCATCCAGTATGTTTGATACATCCATTCACCATTACAAAAAACATTATGAACAATTTATCACAAGTTCACTTCGGTGGACAAACCGCTCTGTTTGAAAAGCGTGCTATCGTTGAATTGTCTCTTGACGAGATGATGCAAATTGATGGTGGTACAACCCCAGCTTGTGTAGCTGTTGGCGCCACTGCTGCTATTTTCTGGACTGGTGTTCAGATTGGTCGCGCAATTTACGACGCAACTCACGCTGACTAAATAAATACTTGGCCTATACCAGAAGCAATATCTGGTGATAAAATGGTCAATGTGTTGTGAGTATTATTATTAAAAGCGGATGCTGAAAAGCTTTGATAGAGTAAGCGTTAAGAATACTTAAATTACAATCCTGTGAACTCAAATTACACTTTCGCCCCTGCTACCGAATCAATGTTCGAATCGCGTACTATTGTTGAGCTGTCTGAACTCGAGATGATGCAAATCGACGGTGGCACGACTCCAGTATGCGCTGCTGCTGTGGCTTCGTCAAACTGGTGCATCGCTGGCGGCGTACTGCTGGCAGGTGTTGTAGTTGGCTACTTCGCAGAAGCTAACTAATACCTTACTGGTACTAGATTATAAAAGAAGCACTGCAAGCAACTTGCAGTGCTTCTTTTATAATCTAGTATTGCGTAAATGATAAATATTTTGTAAGTTCAGGTCTTAAATAAACTATGTTATCAGTCTTTTTAAATTAGGCTTGTTATGAATAACAAACATATACCTGAATTAGATGATATGAAGAATAACCAGTTTGGTTATTTACAGAAATTGTCTCGACCTTCCAATGCATTTTATAATTTTATTCTAATTACAGTTATTTTAATAATTATAGCTCTGCCATTTATCTCGATAGAAGTAACTACGTCATCGCCTGCCTCTATACAAACCAACAAGCATCAGCAGACTATCTACTCGCCCTTATCTGGTAAAATAGCGACTCTTAAAATAGAGAATAACCGTCCAGTTAAAAAAGGGGATACCCTTCTTGTATTAGATGATGCTCATATCATAAACGAAATAGAGCTATTAAAGGATAGGAAGGCAGTTATTGAGCAAAATATGCACGATATCACAATCCTACAGAATAACCTGAAGGATGTGAGGCCACTAATGTTGTATACAACACAATATCAATCACAGTATGCTCACTACATAGAGCAAAAATCCTTGTTGTCAGCAAAGTTTGACAATGCAGAACGCGCCTATTTGCGTTATTCAGATCTATTCAAACAAAAAGTCATTCCCTCAAGTGAATACGAAAAGTATGAGTTAGATCATAAGCAAGCGCAGATCGACCTCAAGATTCTTGAGACAACCACTCGGTCTCAATGGCAAACGGATAAATATTCTCTGCGGCAAGAGCTTGACAATCTAGCCGTAAGAGAAGCCCAGCAGCGAGAACTACTTACTAAGAGCGTAGTTGTTGCAAATATGTCCGGCACAGGGTACAACGCCGAAGGCATTCAATCAGGCACTTTCGTGCAGGGAGGACAGAAGATTGCAGAAATAATACCGGACAATGATTTAATTGCAATCTGTTTGATTTCACCAAAGGATATTGGATTCATCAAAGAAAATCAAAAGGTCCGCTTGCAAATAGATGCTTACAATTACTATGATTGGGGAACAATCAATGGATCAGTTTTAGAAATAGTAAAGGACGTAAGCATTGTAGATAACCAACCCTTCTACGTTGTTCATTGCAAAGCTGACAAAACATTCCTAACCCTAAAAAGCGGATACAGAGGTAATCTGCTTAAAGGAATGACTGGAAGAGCTAATTTTGTTCTAACAAATAGAACCCTATGGCAGCTTTTGTTCACTAACATTAATGAGTGGCTGGATCCAAAGCAGGATTAGATCATGGCCCCCGTCTAAGCATGAGTCTGGGACAGGGTGTGTTTTAAGATATTATATATCAAATTGTTATATACCCCTGTAGAGCTATGCAAAACTTTACAGGGGTAATTTTTTATGCGGGGGCTAGCAAGTGCTTTTATGAAGCAGTACTGATATTAACGGTGCTCAGCAGGGCGCCACTGCCAGGCTGACATTGTTTGAGCTCGATGCACACTATTGTTACTCGAGCCAGTAATTGGGCTCTGAATACACCAGCTTAGCATACATACAAGAGAATACGACAGGAATGAGTATATTTTATAGATTATGCTACCGGATAACTTATCCGCATTTAGGTAATAGGCTGTTAATTAGGTGGTTGTATTGAATGTGGTAGAAGGCTAAGATGACTCAAAAAAAGTGATCAATACTTCCTTATAATAGTGTATAAATTGCCTATCCGATGTATATTTGTCTATATATAGCTGCTGCAGCTGAGCTATTCATTGGCTCTGTGTAGTATCTTGTACTATTCTTATAATACAATTTAGGGTACTTTTAAGCTTTTTCGAATGACTAACGACTATTATAAAGTTCGCCCTTCCAGTAGGCCTATTTAGGCTTCACCCACTATTATTGCTTTCGCTTAAGCTTTTGTTAGACCTAGCAAAAGATCTAAGCGCTGTTATAATCATTATTTATTTTATCATATTTTGCCTGCTATCAGGCTTGCAACGTTATGGGAGTTAAGATAAAACAACACGATCCTATGGATTGTGGGGCTGCTGCTTTGGCAAGCGTTTGTATCCATTATAAGTTACAAATTCCAATAGCTCGTGTCAGGCAGTATGCTAACACAGATAGAAGAGGCACAAATATGCTGGGCCTCATCGAGGCCTCGAAAAAACTAGGGTTTGCTGCCAAAGGAGTTAAAGCTTCAATAGCAAACCTCTCTGAGGTACAAATGCCTGCTATAGCGCACATACTGGCGCAGGGAAAGTTTCCTCACTATGTGGTAATTTATCATGTAGGATCTAAGTACATTAAAATCATGGATCCGGAGTCTGGGGAGTTTAAAAAACTCACGCATTCCGAATTTGAGGAAGAGTGGAAGGGGTTGCTCGTGATTCTTTCACCTGATGATACTTTTAAAGCGGGCGTTGTCGGTGTATCCAACAGGGTGAAATTGTTTTCTCTCCTCAAACCAAACACCGGCAGTCTGATACAAATCATCATTGGTGCCTTGTTGTATACACTTCTGGGTATTACAACTTCCATATATATAGGTAAGATAACTGATTTTGTTATTCCAAACGATAATAGGAATCTAATGAATTTAATGAGCACGGCCATGCTCATGATAATTATAATTCAGCTTATTGTTGGCTTGTTCAGAAATATACTGAGTATGAAAGTAGGGCAAATTCTTGATGCTCGATTAATACTCGGATACTATAAGCAACTGTTGAAATTGCAGCAAAGCTTTTTTGATAGCATGCGGGTAGGTGAAATTTTAAGCCGTATAAATGATGCGGTTAAGATCCGTTCCTTTATTAATGAAGTAGCGGTGAATTTTTTTATCAATATTTGCATCGTTGTCTTTTCCTTTTTGCTTATGTATACATACAATTGGAAAATGGCATTGATGATTTCGACTTGCATTCCATTTTATGGTGGGCTTTTTTTTATTTCAAATAAATTGAATAAAAAAAGCGTTAGGACTGTGATGGAGAAGTCAGCTGACTTAGAAAGTCAATTGGTGGAGAGTATTAATGCAATGGAGACTATTAAGCAATTTGGATTAGAAGAGTATTCAAATCTTAAAACTGAAGAGAAATTCATTTCCCTGTTGAATAATTTGTATAAAGTAAATACTAATAATATATCATTCTTCTTTGCAGGGGATGCTTTCGCAAGGATTCTGACAGTCGTGCTTTTTTGGGCTGGGACTTACTACATATCAAAAAATGTATTAACCCCTGGTGAGCTATTCTCTTTCTATGCATTGATTGGCTTCTTTACTGGTCCTATCGAGTCATTAGTCAATTCTAACAGACAAATTCAAGAAGCATCAATTGCAGCCGATCGTTTGTTTGAGATTATGGACTTAGAACAAGATGAGAAGCAAATTAATAAAATAGAGCTAACCCCAGAGCTTATGGGTGATATTCGCTTCGAGAATGTTGGGTTTAGATATGGATCTAGAGCTAAAATTTTTGAAGATATATCATTTGTTATTCCACAGAATAAAATAACAGCTATCATTGGTGTTAGTGGTTCTGGTAAGAGCACTATTTTAGGTTTGCTCCAGAAATTATATCCAGTTGGTTCAGGTAAAATATTCGTAGGTGACTGCGACTTGCAAAATTTGTCGAATCAATCATTGCGGTCAGCAATTAGTGTTGTGCCTCAATCTATTGTTCTATTTGCTGGGGATATTTTTGAGAACATCACGATTGGCGATCCTAAACCTGATGTTCATAAAGTTATAAAAGTGTGCCGTCAGCTTCGTATCTCTGACTTTATTGAGTCACTTCCTAACGGCTATCATACTTATATTGGGGAGAACGGTACTACATTATCAGAGGGACAACGGCAGCGTATTGGTATTGCCCGTGCTCTTTACAGAAACTTTGATATTCTGCTAATGGACGAAGCTACTTCGTCATTAGATGGTTTCAGTGATTCCTACGTTCAGGACATCATCCAAGATCTTAAGGAGGAGAATAAAACGATTGTAATTATTACACATAAATTGTCGTCCATTACCCATGCTGATCAGATAATTGTTTTAAAAGACGGTAAAATTGTGGAGCAAGGAACGCACGAAACATTAGTCAATTCACAAAGCTATTACTATAGCCTGTGGAAGAACCAGATTTAGAACAATGCTTGTCTTTTCGGTGTGCAGAAAAGATGGGTAAGATAAGCCTATTGTCACTGTTGGCGATACTTGGTACAGACGACACTGTATAGTGACACTGAATATTAATCGTGTTAACCAGGGTGCTTTATAGCAAATCTAAGAACCGGCCAAGAAGTGCAGTAAGCAATTGCGATTGGGGGTAAGCAAAGCGTCTTACAAGTCACCATCACTGAGTGGGTTATTACTGGCCAACACGAATTATATTACCTACTTGTATAGATTTGCCAATATTTATATAGTACAGAATGCCATAGCTCTTAGCTGCCTATTACGAAATACATACGATTCAACTATTTTAACGCTCAAAGCTAATAAGATATGAATAACGTTCCATTAGAGTTTATTGATGAGGTTATTGTTCGATCCCCTGTGTATACCTATAGGGAGAAAATTAACTCTGAAGATGTTCTTGTGTTGCTTGAAGATAGCTTCTTTATGGAGGCTATTTACATAGCATCACCTTTGTTGCATGATGAGTGTGTTAAGCTTAAGGAAGGTCGAGTAAAAACTTCAAAGGAGAAAACAAAGATTGTAAATAGTCTATACCGGTATATCACTCGGATGACGACCAGAAGTACCCCTTTTGGCTTATTTTCCACGTGTGGAGTAGCTATTTGGGGTGATTCCGAAGGGAAGGAAACGCAAGAAATCCAGAGAAGCCGAGCAAGGCATACTCGGCTTGATATGCATCTTCTGTACACTTTAGTTACACCAATACTACTTCTGCCTGACGTGCAGAAGCATTTAAAATACTTCCCCAACAGTAGCCATTACACCATTGGAAGTGAAGTTCGATACATCGAGTACACATACAAGTATGGGCTAAGAAAATATAAAATATCTGGTGTCACTAGGAATAAATATATTGATATAATACTTGGGAATAGCCGCGGTGGTCTCTCTAGAGGGCAAATGGTTGGCCTCATTACTGCATGCGCAATTAGCAGGGAGCAAAGTGAACAGTTTGTTGATGATTTAATCCAGTCGCAATTGTTGGTCTCCGACTTTGAGGTCGCTCTAACAAGTAAAGTAGACTTTGCAGAGCAAATTCAGAAACATCTACAAGAATTATATGATGCTTCCGGAAGCCCTGAAATTCACGTTGCGTTGAATGTTTTTTCAGAAATTATTCAGGATGTAAAAAATCTTGATCATAATAAAGTTAATGATGTTCGTCTATATAGGAATATCATTCAAAAAATGCGGAGTATTAATCCCCGCATTGAAGAAAGTAAAGCATTTCATATTGACTCGTATCAGGTAGGTGCAAAGCCTGTGATTGAGAAGAAGCACCAGGATGAGCTAATAGAGCTGTTGCAATACCTCAAGAGTTTGAATGCTGGGGCACGGGATGTAAACGATCATCTTGAATCATTCAAGAAAAAATTTGTACATCGATATGATTCACAGGCCATTCTTCTGGCTGATGTCCTAGACAATGATTATGGTATAGGCTACCCGATAAATAAAAGGGCAGGCTCCGCACCCTTGGTGGATGACATACCATTCAATGTGAAAGTCCGGGATTCACATTTCCGCCTTGATGCGAAGGAAAAATGGCTATTGACAATTCTCAGAGAGCGTGAAAATAAAGATGCCTACAGCATTGCTTTGGATAAGCAAAAGCTGCCAACATACAACCAAGATGACTCGTTCCGAGACGTTCCTGCTACACTTTCGGCAATGTTTCGTCTGCTGAACGATGAGGATAAGTCTATTCTATTTGAGGGTTTTTTTGGACCGTCAGGTGTTTCTGTCCTAGGGCGTTTTGCCCATGGCAATCCGGAAATAGGCAATATTGTTGAACGAGTTGTAGCCGCTGAGGAGAAGGCACTAGAAAATTGTGTGTTTGCTGAGTTGGTCCACATGCCTGATAACAGAATAACGAATATTATCAAGCATCCAGTGTTCAGAAAGTATGAGATTCCATACCTAGCCAAGTCTTCCGTCGAAGATGATTTTACAATTGGTATAAATGACCTCTTTGTTAAAGTTGAGAATAATGAAATTATATTGTTCTCCAAGAGGCTGAATAAGAGGATTATACCTTGTAAAAGCCATATGCATAATCATTATACTAATTCACTGCCTTTGTATCACTTTCTGGGTGATTTGCAAAGCCAAGGCATGGATAGAAGTATAAACTTTACCTGGGGAAGCTTGATGCAGCTGTACTCATTTCTGCCTAGAGTAAGCTACAAGAACATGATTGTCTCACCAGCCATGTGGTACCTCAATCAAAATGTACTCGAGCAGTTGAGCTCAGCAAGCTCGGATAGCCTTTTGACGCAGATAGAGCTGTTGAGAGAGCAATATAAACTGCCCGTGCAGGTTCTATATTCAGAAGGAGATAATGAACTGCTGGTTGATTTTTCAAACCTTACTTCCGTGGAAGTATGGCTAAGCTTGGTTAAAAGCAAGAAAGCAGCTCTGTTAAAGGAATTTTTGTGGGCCAGTAACACGCAGGAGCATAGTTATTTACATCAGTACATTGCGACGCTTGTGACTACCGAGAAACGCACATTCAGCACTCCCATACTCAGTACTTGTACCACGGAATCGGTTGCCGAAGTGCAGCGAGACTTTCCTATTGGTAGCGAATGGCTGTATCTCAAATTATATTGTGGTCCAGGCTCAGCAGATATACTGTTGTCTAAGCTTATAACGCCACTGGTGAAATCCGTCCTGCAGCAAGAACTGGTGGACAAGTGGTTCTTTATCAAGTATAGAGACCCTGAATTCCATATTCGCTTGCGTCTGCATCTGAAGGATGCCTCGGACTCGCTTAAGGTTTTGGCGCTATTGCAGCAGGGTATTCAGCAATCCCGGGACTGCGACTTGATCTGGAAAATTCAGCCTGAGACATATAGCCGGGAAATCGAGCGATACGGCAGCCGTACTATGGAGGTATGCGAATCCGTATTCTTTATCGACAGTGCGGTAACGGTTGAACTGTTGAATGCATTCAGCGGCGATAAAAACGAGGTGTTAAGATCAATCTGGAGCTTACGGCTTATCGACGATATCCTGAACGCATGTGGCTTTGCTCTTGAGCAAAAATCAGCATTTGTGGAGGTTGTGAGAAAGAGCTTTCAGCAGGAGTTTGATACAAATAAGCACTCGATGAATAGTATTAATGCAAAATATACTACGTATAAAGCATTGATACAGGAGGTGATGAGTGAAGGAAACAGAAGTAAACATGCTCAGCTAATGCAGCTGTTAGACTGGAAGTCCAACGCATTAGCGCCGTTGATGCAACATGTAATGCGCCTTCATAACGATAAGTCGCTGGAAGTAGATCTTTTTCATCTGTTGTCCAGTATCATCCATATGATGCTCAATAGGTTGATTACGCATAAAGAGAGAACCCATGAGTTGCTTGTTTATGAGTTTCTACATAAGTTTTATACTACGCAACGGTATGTGAACAAAGTGAGTTCAAGTGTATTCCTTCATACAGAAGCAGAAGCTATGCTGTAAAATTCGATAGAACGAATTCTACTTCCATTGGCATCTAAATATTTCAGTAATGGTGGAATTATGCAAAAAGAATAATATTTTTATGGATTGCTTCTTGCTCAGCATACTGACGATACGTGAAGTTCGGAAAGTGCCAGTTAAAGCCGTAAATAAAATATTGTAGCATAATTTAATCATCTTAACTAGAGTTTTATGAAAGGATTTATTGAAGTTTCCTATGACAATGGTAAGAAGCGTGCAGCTATAGCAATTAGCTCTGTCATTACTATTAAGGATACTGCTAAAGGAGAAACGAGTATTACCTTATTTGAAACATCGTTGGGTGGTGAGAGCGTAACTTTGCGCGTGAACCACACTTATGACGAAATTATGGCACGAGTAAGCGAGGCTGTTTAATAAAAGCATACACTGAGTGTCTGATGCGGGTGTTGAGCGGACCACCCTGGATTCGTGGTCGGGCTCGATAAGGGTGCTGCAGCCAGTGCAGGTGGGGTGAGGGCTGAGCCACGTACTAGGGACTGCTCTGTAACTTTACTAGGCACAGTCTTTTGCTTTTCCCAGGTAGGCTGATAACTAATCACTGCCAGCAACTGGCCTGCTACCTGATGACGTGCCGGTAGTCAGCTCAACAAAAGCCCCAGCCCGATTAGGCTGGGGCTTTTGTTGAGCTGACTACCCTGTTTTGTGTATTGGTAACTTTGCTCCAGTAACCTTGCATGATGTTAGCTAGCCTTGCCTCCATAACTTTTAGCCTCTAGTTCTCGCCCTATAGATTACTCTTAAATTATTACAAATACTTACTAGTTATTGCATTCGCAACTAAGGTGCTGTAGAAAGAGCGGAAAAGCCCTACTAAAGCAGCCGCTGAGGAAACCTCACGAGGTTTCCATTTTCGAGGTTTTCTTGGGTAGTTACTAGGCTGGCATTTAGAATAGAGCGCAGAGTGTAGCCTGAACGACGCAGCGCCTTTAAGCAATGGTGGAAATCCCCTCCCGACTGTCATGTTACGTTAACAGTATAAGTGGTCTAGACTTACTGTATCACTTCTTTTTAATTAGCAGCAGAGTCTGCTCTAGCAGCTCGCTAGAGGAACCACCAGAGCAGCTGGCCAAACAATAAGTTGTCTCAGACAAGGCGTGGGTTAATCATCTTCCGTGGTGGTATGCTCGGCGGGGTAGCCTGCGGCAAGCAAAGTTCGCTTGATCATTTCCCAGTCGGGAACGGAGCCGGTTGCCGAGGTTACCCGGGCCTCACCGGGTACTAGTTGGTCGACTATTAACTGCTGGTCCTGAAGCAAGGCGCGTACCTCGGCTAAGCTGGCAGGTTCTACCATAGCGGGCAGCTGAATCCTATACCGGACGACCTGTGTATTATTGGAGGCTGGGTTGGGGTCTGGAGTTCTCATAGCAGTAAGAAATGATGAATGGTTGAGGTGCAAGAGTTGCGCGTACGGCAGGTTCTGGAGTAGGCTCTGAAAGACCTCCTCAAGGAATATACCCTGCCACAGCAGACTTCGTTGCTTTGCAGCTCGTGCTGCTGCTGCTGCCGGTCAGGGTACGGTTTAGCTGGGACGGCCCGCATGGTACAGTAGTGTTGGGCTTGGTTCATAAGCCTTCAGGCTTTGGCAGGTTTTGCTAGGGGTAGGATGGCCACATAGCAAAAGCAGACTGGCTTTTTCCAAGCAGTCAATCTTGGGTGAGCGTGGAGCAGGCCAAGTCTTATTCGTTACGGATAATCCAGGTCATACCACAGGCAGCGAAGCAATAGGTATCTGCACCTGTAGCCTGCCAGCTTTTTAGGTGGTACACTGACAGCCTCACACCTAGCTTGGCGTGGTAAGGACTCTATTCAACAAAATATCGTAAGTATACCGGGACATTGTAGTGCTTCCCGTTGTTACCTATACTCTATGTCTACAACCGATTCTTTTCGGCGGCCCGATCTGCTGCGCCTGCCTTACGACGATTATCGTGCTCTGCCCGCCATTGCCAACTCGGATTTGTCGCGCCTGCGCGACGCGCTGAATGGGCGTTATCAGAAGCCGTCCTCGATGGCTGGGGCCCTAGGCTTGGGTACTGCCTTTCATACGGCTCTGCTCGAGCCAGAACTCTACGAAGCCGGGCAGCCCGGTATTAACGACTCGCTGGTGTGGTGGATGGTGGAAGGAGTGAAACTAAATCCCTACCTGAGTGACCTGCTGGCTAACGGGGTGCCCGAGCCCAGTTGCATCTTCACCGAGCCCACAACCGATACAGTGTGTAAGCTGCGGGCCGACTTGGTTGCCCCCGATACCGACCGGGGCTATACTATTATCGATTTCAAAACGACCATGGCCCGCGACTACAGCCATTTTTTGGCCCAGTGCAGCGGCTATGACTACGACCGGCAAGCTGCTTTTTACCTCGATGCCCTCCGTGCCGACCGGTTTCTACTTGTCGGGGTTCAGAAAGTAGAGCCCTTTAGCTTGTTCACCGTAGAGGTGCCTGCTCATATGCTGGAGGAGGGCCGGGCCAAGTACTTGCGGCTGCTACACCTGCTACAGCCCGATGCCCAAGTACCCAGCTATATGACCGAGGCCGTGCGGGATGTGCGCGAAGGGATGTCTAGTGACCGTGAATAGCTGTTTTGCTACACTAACACACGTTAGGTAGAAAAATAAAGATGAAAAATAAATCACTAGTTTTTATCCAGTATTTGGAAATTTGAAATATTGTTTTCTATTTGACAAGGCAAATACAACTAGCGCAAGCCATGCAACTGCTCAACAACGTGCTTTTCAATAATAACTCGAATAATAATTTGTTCGAGACCGGAAGGCTGTTGTTCATATAAAGGAAAAAGAACAACAATTTGATTGAAGCCTTCCATCATTCGGAAGGCTTTTTTTTTTGCCTTTGCTGCCCGAACGGGCCTTTCTCGAAAATAAAAAACTGCCTGTAAGGCGGCTGGCTGCTTATTGCCTTTTGCGTCCTAAAACTGCCATTTTCTACTTCACTTCATAACCCTTTTTACGTATGGAAACTGCCATCGCCACTGCCCGCACCCTCACCCCGGCCGAACTGCTCAAAACCGAGGAAGCCATCAGCTTTGTCAAAGACTCTTTTGCCCGGGAATTGAGCCGCCAGCTGAACCTGGTAAAAGTATCGTCGCCGATTGCCGTGCTCGACGGTACCGGTATCAACGATGATCTGAACGGCATTGAGCGCCCCGTGCATTTTCCCATCAAGGCTCTGGATGAGCGGCGGGCGGTAGTAGTACACTCCCTGGCCAAGTGGAAGCGTCTGCGCCTGCAGGAGCTGGGCATCGAGCAAGGCAAAGGTCTGCTGACCGACATGCGCGCCCTGCGGCCCGATGAAGAGTACAGTCCGATTCACTCTATCTACGTGGACCAGTGGGACTGGGAAAAGCACATCAGCCCCGAGCAGCGAACTATTCCTTACCTCCAAGCTACTGTTGAAAAAATCTACGGAGCACTGAAAGCTGTGGAGCAGCAAGTAGCCGAGCAATACCCTGAGATTGAGCCGGTACTGCCCGAGGTCATTACGTTTCTCTACGCCGAAGAGCTGCTACAGCGCTACCCTGACCTGACGCCCAAGCAGCGGGAGCACGAGGCCGCCAAGCAGTACGGTGCTATTTTCCTGATGGGCATTGGCGGAGAGCTGAGCCACGGCGAAATCCACGATGGCCGCGCCCCCGACTACGACGACTGGAGCACCCAGAACGAAGCCGGCCACTACGGTCTGAACGGCGACATCGTGCTCTGGCACCCCGTACTGGAAACTGCGTTTGAAGTGTCGTCCATGGGTATTCGGGTAGATAAAACGGCCCTGACGCGGCAGCTGGAGCTGCGTGGCTGCCCCGAGCGTAAAGACCTGCACTTCCACAGCCTGCTGCTTGCCGACAGCCTGCCCCAAAGCATAGGCGGTGGTATTGGCCAGTCGCGGGTGTGCATGTTTATGCTGCGCAAAGCCCATATCGGCGAAGTGCAAGTCAGCATTTGGCCCGAGGCGGTCCGCCAGGAATTAGCGGCTAGCGGAATAGAGCTGCTCTAATAAAAAATCCCTAAAACAAGAATAGCCATGTATATTATTTACACGGCTATTCTTGTTACTAATTGATATGTAGTTTAAGTAGTGATAATGCGCTTCGTGTCTTTAAAAAGTAATCAAACTTTAGACGGGTTTCGGGTCGTTGTTATTTAATCATCAGCTTCTTTGAAGCCACTGTCTTGCCGTCTAGCAGCTGTACTACATAGATGCCGGGCCGTAAATTTAACTTCATGTCAACGGCAATTTGATTGTGCAGAGTTGCTTCCTGCACTACTTGGCCCCGAATATCTAGTACGCGAATCGTGTTGATGTGCGCAATGCCTTTTAACGTAAATGAGCCGTTGGTAACCGGGTTCGGGAACAGACTAATGGCTGCGTTATCGGCCTTGGTCGTGCCCAGCGTCGTGGACTTTACGTAGTTCTTGAGCCACACCAAAGCGGCCCGCTCCGTGTTGTCTTCGTTGACCAGTTGAGCGCCCTGGGCGGTGCGCCAGTGACCGGGGCGGTAGCCCCACATGGTAACGCCTTTAATAGCCGGATGTTCCCAGAACACGGGAAACACGCGCTGGTACTCAGCCAGCTGCACTTGGTCGTCAAGCTGGTTCTGGGCATTTACGCCGTCGATGTCCAGCTCAGTAATATAAAGCGGCAGGCCGGCTGAGGCCAGCGTATTCAGGTTAGCCGTTAGCGACGCGGCGGGCGTGTTGCGGGTCGAGAAGGCATGGCCCTGGATGCCGACCACGTCAATCAGGTTGCGGGCCTTAAGCAGGTTAACGATGCCCAGGTACTGCTGGGCGCTGGTAGCCGTGTTTTCGACGCTGTAGTCGTTTAGCATCAGCTTGGTAGTCGGGAAGTACTGCCGGGCCAGCTGAAAGGAGGTAATTATCCAGTCCCAACCCGTAGTGCCGTTGCCGCCCAGGGCGTTGAGGTAGTTGCCGCCGCCGCTGTTGGGTCCCGGGGGCTGGTGCAGGGGCTCGTTCACTACTTCCAGAAAGTCGATGGCGGGGTAGCGCTGGGCCACGGCGGCATACCACTGGTTGATTTCGGCCAGCTGCTCGGCGGCGGGCAGCGTGGCAATCCAGGTGGGCTGCTGGCTGCCCCAGATCAGCACGTGCATGCGGAAGGGGTAGCCGTTGTCCTTGGCCAGCTTGTAGGCCGCGTCCAGCTCGGTCCAGTTCATCACGTCGCGGGTGGCTTCCACGCTGCCCCACTTACCCGCGTTTTCGGGTACTACCTGGTTCCAATAAGCCGTGAAATTAGCTAGTTGCGGGGTGCTGTGTACGCCACCCAGAAACTTGGGCTTGCCCGTCGCCATCGGCGGCCCCACCGGCGTGAAGGGTGGGGGCGGGGGATTGACCGAGCCCTGCTGGCCGTTGTCGAGGTTGGTAACGGTGAAGTACAGGCCCGTAGTACCAAAGACAACCTTGTCGATGTCGAACCCGTCTTCCCGGGCTCCAAGCTGGAAGGTCTGCGTCAGGTTGCCGGCCGTGATGGTAAAGGAAATCGGTGTTTCGGCGCCGCCAATCTTGGACATGTTTACCCACTTCCAGACATTGCTCTGGGCCGAGCCGGCGCCATCGACCACCTGAGAGCCAATTGTATAGCCCACGCCGGCTACCTGATTGATGGTAATCCAGTCGTTGTCGTTGGCCGGCGACTTAGTACCGAATCCATTGCCGTAGTAGAAACTGTCGTCGTTGGCCGCGCCAGCGCCTACCCGCACGCGGGCGTACAGGTCGTAGGTGCCGGGACCCGGAAAAGTGACGGTGTAGGTGGCCACGCGGGCCGCGGTACCCGGGTTCTGGGCCGCAATAGTAGCGGTGGGAACAACCGATATGTACTGCACGCTGTTCTGGGTAGCCGTAGTCCAGTCGGCCCCGAGTGTGCCCGACTCGGCTTGCTGAAGTACCGGGGCATTTTGGGCCTGCACCGTGGCCAGGCTGGCCCATAGTAAGACTACGGACAAGTAAGAGGGTCGATTTTTACGCATGTGGGAAGAAGGGAAGGTTAGAAAATGGGATTGGCGAGAGAATAGCAAAAGTCATATTTGACCACTCTCCGATGCTAAAAATAGAAGCTTACACAGCTGAATTGATGTCTCGTAGAAGGCCCCGATAGCAGATAAACTATGCAATCGATTATGCAATCGGTTTCGGTAGGTCAAGGCTGCGTGTAGGTGATAAAATAGTTGCTTAGCACAGAAGTGAGTAAACACTTACCCGAGCGGCAACGCCCAAAAGGAGGAGGTGTTAATCACAAAAAAGCCTGCTTACCCTCTCCCAAGTGGGAGGGTAAGCAGGCTACTGAGGGCGTAGCATACTACGCCAGGAACTCGGGAGTTCCGATCTAGAGCTTAGAACTCCATGAAGGAGGAAAAGTCGACCAGTTTGCCAGTTTGGAGCAGTTTGAGTTCTTCTTTTAAGTTGGCCTGGCTGCTCTTGGTTGTATACTCGGTGTCGAGCTTGGTTAGGTCGGGCTTGCCAGCATTCACCCAGGCCGTGTACCAGAAGTTGGCCGCCGCCTGCGCCGCGGTGCGCAGCTGCCGTTCCTCCATGCGTTTCAGGGCCTTGTGGAAGCCTTCGGTGTAAGCTGCCGTCCGCACACTGCTGTTAAACACATTCTTTTTTACCTGGCCCTGGGCGTCGGTTTCCAGCATGTTGGTCGTGCCCATTTCGGTTTGCAACTTTTTCTCAACGGCCAGCAGCGTATCGGCCGAGGCGTGACTTTGGGCAATGATACGCCAGGTTTCGGCCACCGGATCCTGAATCAGCTGGGGCTCTTTGAGCTTGAAGTTGTAGCTCTTGCCAAACTTCTCCACCATCTGCGACTCGTAGAACGCGTGGATGCCTTTCTGACCGGTCAGCTGGCCGTCGTGGTTCTGCGACGTGTGCAGAGGCTGAGTCGCGTCGCCAAGGTAATGACCCAGGTCGGCCGCAATGAAGAGAATATCTTCCTTCCGGCCGTTTTTCATGGCCTGGGTCAGCTTGCCCAGCATGTCCTGAATAAACCAGGGCAGGCGGCCGTTTTTGTCCAGGAAAGCCGGCTCGTACTTGGCGTAGGCCTCGGTCGAGGTCTGGGGCAGCTGGCTGATTTGGTCGCCGTAGTGTTCCAGATCGATAAAGTGGCGGGGGCCTTCGGCTTTGTCGCTGAGCGTGTACTTGCGCAGGTCGGGCACTACCGACTCCTGCACCATGAAGTCGACGTGGTTGTAGAAGAACGTGCGCATCGCTGGGGGCAGGGCCAGCACGGCGGCGCGGTTGATTCGCTCGTGGCCCCAGGTTCCCCAGGCAAAGAGGATGGAGGGTGTTGTCAGAAACAGGGCCGTGACGGAAAGCCAGCGGCGGGCACGACGATAAAAGTGCTGCATTGCGGTGAGATTGAGAACAGACAAGATGGCAAATGTCTGGGCTTTCAGGTCAGGAAAAAAGTGTAGGAAAGCGAAAAAATCCAGATGCGCCTTTCCTGCAACCAGGGTCCAATTTTGTGTAAGCAAGCTGCTATTCTGCAGGGCTTCACGTTTTCTTCCGCTTCGTGTCGAACCGGGTTATAGCGCCTGTTTATGCTAATGAATGACCATGAGCCAGCACCCGCTCGGCCGCGTCTTGACCACTGGCTAGGGCGGCTTCCACGGTGCCCATGGCCGGACCTTCGTACAAGCCTTCCCCGGCAAAAAACAGCGTGTTTTCCACGGGCTCAGTTAGCACAGCCCGGGCCGCCGCCGAGTCGACGGTGGCGTAGGCGTAGGCTCCGCGGGCCAGCGGGTCGGCGCCCCAGTTGGCAATGCGCCAGGCCCGGAGCTGGGCCCGCAGAAATTCGGGCGAGGTGGCAAAAATATACCCGAGCGACTCCAGGGCTTGGGTCAGTAAGGCCTCGTCGGGGGCGGAGCGGAGCTGGTCGGCGGCGGGGCCGGCCACCCAGCCCGTGAGCAGGGGGCGCGGGTCGGGGAGCTGGGTCCACCAGGTAGGCACGGCGGCGTCGGAAAACAGAAAGCTCAGCTCGGGCATGGGGTGGCCGACGGCGGGGTTTCCCTCCCAGAACGCCCCTTTGAATTCCAGCAGAATCTTGATGACCGGCCCAAACCCCAGCGCGCTGGCGGCCCGCCGGTGCCGGGGCAGCTCGGGAACAAAGGGCAGGTGCCCTGGCACGCCAGGCTCGGCCTGCAGCACGCCCAGCGGCACGGTCAGAATAGCCAGTGGAGCGGTGTAGGAGCGGTTTTGGTCGCAGTGAAGCTGCACCGAACCCCGCTGCCACCGGATTTGCTCAACCCGGGTTGAGAGCTGAATGAGGCCGCCGCCCGCTTCAACTTCGCGGGCCAGCCGGTCGAGTAGGGGGCCGTAGCCGCCCTGGGGCCGCGGCGAGTCTTCGGCGCTCCCGCCCGACCATTCCTCGCGCAGGGCAAAGGCGCTGGCCCGGCTGGCATCGGCCGCATCGTAGCCTTCGGCAAAGCGGGTGACCGTGTCGCGCAGGTCCCGGTACTCTTCGGCGGGAAAGTAGCGGGTGAGAAACTCAGCCAAGGGCAGGTCGTGGGGCAGGGCGTGCAGCTTTTCCAGCAGCAGGGGCATGTCGTCGAGAAAGGTGTCGGCGGTTTTGACCCGCCCTTGCTCTACTTCATAGGTAAGGCCGGCCGTATCGTGCAGGGGCGTGGCGGCGGCCTGCAGCAGTTCCTGGGTAAGCGCTACTTCGCCGTGCAAAAACTCGGCTCCGGCTTCAGTCGGGCCGGAAAAGCTGGCGTCGGAGAAAGTGTGCACCCGCCCGCCCGGGCGGTTGCGGGCTTCCAGCACCAGCACGCGCCGGCCGGCCCGGGTAAGGTGGCGGGCGGCCATCAGGCCGGCGGCCCCGGCGCCAATAATGAGAATATCAGGTTGAAACATGCAAAGGGAAAAGAAAGAACTCAGCGCAGCAGGTGCAGGGTAGTATCCAGGTCCTGGATGGTAAGAATGTCGCGCAGCTGCTGGCGGAGCGTGGCCTGCTGCTGGCGTTGCTCGGGGCCTTTAAACAAGCGTACGGTGTAGCGGCTGCCCGCGGCAGGGCGCTGCAGATTGACGTAGGTGAGCTTGTGATTGGGCCGGCGCAGCGGCTCACTCTTCTTAATTCGCTCAATCCGCTTTTTGTTATCGCCAAACAGGGCTTGCATCGGGTTCAGGCCAATGTAGAGGTTGGCTTCCCCATCAAGCGAGTAGGTGCCGCTGACTTGCAGGTTGCTCAGGTTACTGTTCAGATTAAGGTTGGGAATCAGTACCTGGCCGCGGTTCAAAACAAACTCGCTGCTAAACGGCTCAAAGAACAGGTGGTTGGTGCGCTTTTCCCGCATGAATTTCAGGACTTGCGACAGGGCCTCGACATTCATCAGCTCCAGCCCGCGCATGGTAGCCCGCAGGTAGCCCACGGTCTGGTCGAGGCGGGGCAGGAAGGTCGAATCCAGGTCGGTGTGCAGGTCGGTAGTGCAGCGCATGGAGCCGCGGATGTTGCGGCGGTCGGGCACGGTGAGGCCAATGGAGGCGCCGGCCGAAAACAGGTCGGTAAGCTCTACATCCTGCAGGCGCATCTGCACGTGCAGCGGGTGGTGCTGGCGGTCCACGTTCAGCAGCATCTGGCCGCGCAGCTCGATCATGCCCTGAAAGGCCCGCAACGAGCATCTATCGACGCGGGCCACTCCGTCGCGCAGGTGGGAAACCAACTCGAAGCTGCGGCCCCGCACCGCCCCGTAGTTTACCCGGTCGGCCTGCACGTGTACCACTGCCTGCAGCGTACCATTGGTAAGAATTGAGCCTTCCTTTTGTGGTCGTCGGGCCCGGCGCTCGGCCCGCCGGGCGGCGAGGCTGAGGGGCAAGGGCACCGATTTATCTTCCGGGTTCAAGCTGGCCAGCAATTGCAGCAGGCGTTGCACATCAAGCGTCGCGTAGTGCAGATTCAAATCAACATCAGCCGCCGTTAGCCGAATGCCCGCCAGCTGCACCACGGCCGAGGCATGGCCCGAGCCGCCGCGGGTGGTGGAAAAGTCCAGGGTAGGGAGGCGCAGTTCGGGGCCGGTTTTGGTGAGCTGCAGCCGGAGCTGCTCCAGGTTTTCACTGCCGTTGAGCTTCAGGGTGCCAATGGCACAGGTCAGCTGCCCGTTGGCCGCCAGCAGCAGCTCCCGCAGGGCCGGGCTGCGGGGGGCGTTGGCCGCGCGCTGCGGGGGGCGGGAAAGGCGGGCTACCAAGCGCCGGTAGTTAATGGTGTCGAAGTGCACGCCCAGATTAAACCGAATAGGGGCAACCTGCTGCAAGGTATCGGTCGGCCACGATACTTGCCCCTGCACATCGGCTCCCCACACGTGAGCGGCCAGCTGGCGCAGTACCACGCGCTGCCCGTCGTGCCGCACGGTGGCTGCCAGGTTCTCCATCGTGTCGGCCGCCAGCACGAGGCGGTGGCAGCGCAGGCCCACGTCGAGGTGCACTCCCTGCGGAATCAGGCTGCCCCCGAGCGTAGCTATGTGGGTGGAGGCGTTGGCGGCGCGGCGGCGGGCGGCCAGGCGCGAGGTAGCCACTGGTGGCCGTAGAAGCTCCCGGAGGCGCTGCACCCGCAGTTCATCCACCGCAAAATTCCCTTGGACGGCCATACTCAGTTGCTGGCCCGTCACGTAATCGAACAGGTTGGTGGTGGTGGCCGAAGCCGTGAACCGCATCTGGTCGAGCACCCCCGAGGCCTGGGAAAGCGTCCAGATATTGTCGCGCAGACCAAGCCGCACGTTCAGCTCCGAAAAATCGGCGCGCCGCTCCAGTATCACAAAAGAGGCGTTTTGCAGAGTGACGGTGCCCCGTACCGACAGGCTTGGCTGGGGCTCGGCGGGCAGCTGACTCCCATCGTCGGTGGGCGGGAGCAGGCCGTGTAGGCGCACATCCAGCTCGGCGGTGCCGCGCCGGGCCTGCCACTGACCCGGGGCCAGCACGGCCGCCAACTGGGGCAGCTCAGTGCGCCCTTGCAGCCGCCCACTGATAAACGGCTTGGTAAAATCCCGCAGTGTGAGTACCACGTTCAGCCGGCCGGCCGAGGAGTAAAGGCGGCAGTGTTGCACCGCTAGTTGCGTAGTCGTCAGGTTGTGGGCCACGCCATTGTCGTAGGTCGCCTGCAGGTCCCAGTGGTCGATGCGGCGAATGTTGTCGGGCCAGCGCAAGCTAGCCCGCAACAAGTTGAAGGTAAGTATATTGCGTGGGCGGGTGGTGGGGCTGGTCAGGCCCGATATGGTATAGCGGATGCGGGCTTTGCTCGGGCTGGTGGCTCCCGCAAGGTAGGGCGTCAGGGACGGCGGCAGCGCCCCCTGCAGCACTTCCATGAGCGGTTGCTGCCCCTCAAACTGAAAATGGAGCTGGGTGCCGGGCTTGTTGGGCACCGTCACGTGGGTACCCCGAATACGGATGGTGTCGCCGTTGAGTGTGCCCCGGGTGTTGAACAACGTGCCCCGATGTTTTTTAAATTCCAGCTTGTAGTTGACCGAGGCCCATACCGGCTTCTTGCGAAAAAGCGTGCCCCGGCTGTTGCGCAGGTAGCTCAGCTCGCCGCGCAGGGTGCCGTGAGCCCGCAGCACGCCCCGGCGAATGGCCGCGACGAGGCGGCCCTGCTGCACCTGGGCGCCGAAGGCGCTGTGAGCAAAGTCGTTGCGGGTGCGCATACGGAAGTTGTGCACTACGAGAGAGTCCAGCTCTACATCCAGGGGCGGGCCGGCGCCGGTACTGGTGTGGCGGCGCTTGCCGTGCAGGCCCCAGCTGCGCCCCAGCGAATCGACCCGCTCCTGAAAATCCACGTTCCAGACTACAAGCCGAGTAATGCGCACCTGTTTGTGCAACAGGCTTTTCAGCTCCAGGCGCATGTCGGCCCGGCCGATGCTCAGCACCGGGTGCTGCTGCCGGAAGGAGGTGTCGGTCAGCTGAATGTGCTGGATGGAGGCCGTGACATGGGGAAAGTCGCGCCAGGGAGAAATACTCACTTCAAACGGCCCCAGCACCAGTTCCGAGTTGCGCGTGAGCTGTTCCCGCACCATGTTCTCCAGCTGTTGCCGACCCCAGCGGGTGCCCAGCAGCCAACCAGCCCCGCCCAGGGCAAGCAGCAGCAGGAGAAATCCGGCCAGCAGAAAACGCCGGAAAAGTAACAATTTCATAGGGGCAGAGCTGCTAAATCCGGGTGTGCGGGCTACGCCACCGTCTCCGGGCTGGTCGGAGCTACCCGGAGTACGGAAAAGTAAGCTACTTAGCTGCTCCGGGCAAGTGGCGGCCGGGCCGGCCGGGCGGCGGCGTGGGGCTCGGCCTGCCAAACTCAACTATGCTCAAGGACATTACGTTAATAGCTCAACTATTCTGGTCTTTTGTACTACCCCGCTTTCTTTTTTCCAAGTATGAAACCTGCCGCACCTAAGACGCCCGCCCAGCCGGGGCCCCGCACCATCCCCGGCCCGAAAGACCGGCCCGACCCGCAGCCCGCCAGTACAGATCCGGAGGCAGAGGCAGCTCCAGCTTCCGCCGCCGAGCCGGAGGAAAAGACTAGCGCCGCAAGGCCGGAGGAAGTCCCCTTGGGTTCCCCGTCCGAGCTTACTGACCCCGGAGCCAGCACGAATTCCGACGCCCAGCCGTTGTAGCCAAGCAGGGGCAAGCCTGCATGAAGCTACCTTGCAACAAGCCGTTCTGCTAGAAAACACAGTCCGGCTTTCTGCATTCTACTTTACAGCACACTTGAATGAAGCATTCGTTTACGCTCTTAGTCAGTCTTATCGGTCTTTTTTCGCAGTCGGCTCTTGGCCAGGGAAACCCGGGTAAGGCCGCACCAAAAACCGGGTCAGCGGCCCAAGCACTCCCAAAGGCGTCCAACAGGCGCCCGGCTGGTATTACCCAGGCCCAACTGCAGGGCAAGTGGCAAGCAGTAGATGATGAACGGGAGTTCTGGATTATTCAGGGCACTAGCCTCACGATGCGCTACGTCACGAGTGGCACCAGCGCCGACGACGACCGGCTTCGGCTCCACATAACGGATACCTGCGCTACTACCTGCGCGTCGCTCGACACCCAACAAGTAGCCCGCGGCGAGTACTTGGCGGTGGTGGATATGGCCTGCAACGCGCCCCGGTGCTATACTGTGCTGGGATACTCGCCCAACAGCCTGACGCTCAGCTATACGGCCCGGGGCAATACCCTGCGCCTGCGCCGCGTGAAACAGTCCATATCGGCCGTGGTAGGAACCCGTTTGAAGCCCACTGGTGCCCGCTAACCCGGTGCTGAGCGAGGGCAGAATTCACGGGGGTGAAAGGGGCGCTACACGAGAAAAATGCAAATTCAATTTGCTTTTGGAGGTGTTCGGCAGCTTAATTATCCGTAATCTTATAGTCTCAAACTGATGTTGTGTTTTTGATTATCTCTTCATGCGGATGAAATTCTCCTCTCTGACGCTGGTAGCGGGCCTCGTATTGCTGGCAAGCTGCAACCAAACACCGCCCGCGGCCGAACAAGCCGGCACCGAAACGGCCACGGCTCCGGCTGCCACGGAAACTCCGGCCGCGACGACTCCTGCCCCCGCCGACACGACCGTCGCCGCGGCGCCCAGCGCGGCCCCGGCAGCCGCCCCCGCCAATACCACCGAAAATGTTCGTCTCAGCTTCAGCTTTAAGCCCGGCCCCACCAGCGAAGACCGCAAGACGGCGGCTCACTTACTGCTGAAAGGCTCCAAGGACCAGGACATTGATCTGGGGCAGTTCAGCGGCAAGCCTGACGTTGTCAGTAAGGACAAGGCCAAGCTGGCCGGTTTCCCCAACGACATGCTCATGGGCTTCCGCAGCTACGACCCCGGCTCGGGCACCAGCTACGACTTGGCCGTGATGAACGTAGGTGGCCGCACCCTGCGCATTGTGCAGCGCAAAGTAGAAGAGCAAGCTGATAAAGCGCCCGAGTTTCAGACGTCCCGCGAAATTCCGCTGCCGGCCAATGCCGTGTTGGAAGTAGCCCCGGTCAACAAGAAATAGCTTTTACAGCCTGATGTCGCCAGGCATTTTGGTGGGCAACGGCCGCTAAACGCATTTGTAACATCCCCGCTAGTCTTAATCTGGCGGGGATTTTTTTGTGCCCGGCCTCTTGGGTTCTTCGGCGCCCTGCCCGCGCTTACTAAGCTGCTTAAAAGCCCCTCAGGAAGCTCAACAGCCATTGTTTTTTCAAAACGGCTGGTGGAATACACCGTAAGGGAAAGTTCTGTGTACCACTACCTAACCTAAAAAACTATGGCTAACGAACAGAAATTTGCCCTCGTGACGGGCGCCACCAGCGGCATCGGCTACGAACTGGCCAAGCTCCTGGCCCAGGATAAGTATAACCTCGTGATTGTGGCTCGCAACCAGCAGGAGCTGGACAAAACGGCCGCGGAGTTTGAGCAGGAGTACGGCATCCGGGTGGTGCCGCTGGCCAAGGATCTGTTTCAGCGCGAAGCTCCCTTCGAAGTGTACGAAACGGTGCGGGCCCAGGGCCTCGAAGTGGAAGTGCTGGTGAATGATGCCGGGCAGGGCCAGTACGGGGAGTTTATCGAAACCGATATCAACCGGGAGTTGGATATCATTCAGCTTAACATCGGGGCCTACGTGGTGCTCACCAAGTGCTTTTTGAAGGAAATGGTGGCCCGCGGCAGCGGCAAGATCCTGCAGGTGTCTTCTATCGGGGGCGAGCTGCCGGGCCCGCTGCAGTCGGTCTACCACGGTACCAAGGCCTTTGTAACCTCTTTCACGGAAGCCATTCGGGAAGAAACCAAGGATAGCGGCGTGACCATCACGGCGCTGCTGCCCGGGGTAACCGACACTGATTTCTTCCGCAAGGCGGATATGGAGCGTTCCAAGCTGGTAGCCGAAAGCACCAAAGCCGATCCGGCCAAGGTAGCCAGGGACGGCTACGAAGCCCTATTAGCTGGCAAAGATAAGATTATCTCCGGCCTTAAAAACAAGGTGCAAGTGGCCGTCAGCAACGTCATTCCCGATGACCTGGTAGCGGCCAATATGCACCAGCAAGGCAAGCCCGTCGATGGCGAAAGCAAATAGAAGAATCCGGTAGGATGTTGCATCAGCCAAAAGCCGTACCTGGTGAGGGTACGGCTTTTGTGTTTTGAATTATTCCTTGCCGCCTGCTATCGGCAAACCCTGAAGAAAAGCCAAGGTTTAGGGTGGTTGCTGCTCGGTGAAGAGGACGGTAGGGAACGGCTTGAGGGTTGCAAAATGCAGATAGCTAGGTTGGAGCTGCGATTTTTTTCTATATTGAACCAGAAGGTAGCCCTCAAAACGCTGCTGCCTACGCATAGGCTGCCAATGAAGGTGTTGGCTAACGGAATAATTGTCCTATTTCTTTGTATTTCAATGCAAACCTATGAACCAGCCAGACTCATTACTGGGCCCCATGAAAGGGGCCACGCGGCGTGAAGTGGGAGGCGTACAGGTAGATGTGGTGCCGACCGGGGCCGCACGGGTGAAGCGAATCGTATACCCAGTGGGCTTCCGGTGGTCGACCCATTTACAAAAGATTGTGGGCACTCCCTTGTGCATGCACGCGCACGTAGGGTTCCTGGCCCATGGCCAGATTAACATTCAGTACGCCGATGGGGTCGTTGAATCATTTGTGGCGCCCCAGGCCGTGGCTATTGAGCCGGGCCACGATGGCTGGGTGGTTGGCGACGAGCCGGCTGTTCTAATCGAATTCGACTTCGAAGGCGAAACCGTGGAGCGTTTGCAACTGCCCCTGACGCACAGCCCCAGCGCCTTGCCGTAGCTCCGGCTGCTGTGCCAACAACGTGTTGCAACGCCCAGCCAGAGCTACGGAAGACGAGCCAGTTAAGACCAGGTAGCCTCGTCGGCCGTGGGGCCGTAGATGTACGGCACCGGCACGTCGAGCAGCCGCAGATACACGCTTAGCTGCCCGCGGTGATGAATCATGTGGCTGATGAGGTGGCGGACTACCTCGGCCCGGGGCTGCGCAACCAGTACTTGGGAGCCGCTACGCATGGTCCAGAGCTGCTCCAGGCTTTCGGGCGTGGCTTGCCGCAGCCCCGTGGAGGCAGCCTCGGTGCGCTGCTCGAAGTAGGCCAGCAAGTCCTCGGTGCTGGTAATGGGCGTCACTGGCGCATCGTCGAATACGGCAACGTCTACCTCGGTGGTGTCGAGCGTATCTTTGATCCAGCCAATGAGGTCGGCGGTATGCCGGGCGAGCTGGCCCAGCGTCATCGACTTGGGGTGGGGCTGCCAGTTGGACTGGGCCACGGGCACGCGCTCCAGGACGCGGCGGGTGAGCTTGGCTTCTTCGAGCAGTTCGGTGCTGAAGGCTACGGCGAGGGGGGCTACCAGGGTAGTTTCCATGGGCTTGTAGGGGGTTAGGGGTGATTGATAGCCCAAACCTCGCACCGCCTACTGACAGCTCTATGTCAGTAGCTTTCGACCGGAACGCAAAAAAAATCGTGGGCGGCCTGGGCCAGTTCCCGCACCTGGGCTTGTAGCTCGGCTGGCGCCTGCACCTGCACCTGCCCGGCGAATAGCAGCAGCCACCGGCTGAAGTGCTTCAGGCAGCCGGGCACCAGGGTCATTTCCACCCAGCCAGCTTCGTCCGGGGCCTGTTCCTGCTTCCAGCCGTAGTAGTGCTTGTTTTCGTGCACCTGCCCGAGTACCTGCGGCCCGAAGCGCACCACGGCTACTTGGGTCTGGCGCTCCTTGGCCAGCTCGGCCCAGTATGACTGCAGCGTATCGGGGCGGGGCGCAAAAGCTTCGTCGAGCACCTGTAGGCCTACTATCCGGTCGAGGCGGAAGTCGCGGAACTCCTGCCGCAGGCGGCAAAAGGCTACTGCGTGCCAATGCTGCCCGAAATACACGCCGATGGGCTCTACGTCGCGGCGGGAGGGCGTGCCCTGGTGGCCGGCGCGGTACTCCAGGCGCACCACCCGCTGGCGGGCAATGGCATCGAGCAGGGGCTGCTGGGTGCCGGCAGCCGGGGCGCGTAGGGCGGGGCGACGGGTACCCCCAAAGACGCGGATGCGCGACCCCAACTCTTCTAGATAGTCGCGGTCGGCGCGGCGTAGCACAGCCCGCAGCTTGTCCATAGCCGTCTGGTTGAGCTGGGCGGTGTGGGCGTCGGTGAGCTGAGCGGCCAGCTTTTCGGCCGTGAGCAGAGCCGTGGCTTCCTCCCGCGAAAACATAACCGGCGGCAGGCGGTAGCCCTCCGCCAGCGTATACCCCACGCCTGCTTCCCCGCAGAGCGGCACCCCGGCTTCCTCCAGGGTACGCAGGTCGCGGTAGATGGTGCGCAGGCTCACGCCGTAGCGCTGGGCTAGCTCGGGGCCTTTCACCACGCGCTTGGCCTGGAGCTGAATCAGAAGAGCGGTAATACGGTCGAAGCGGTTCATAGCGAAGGCAAAATACCGATTCTCGGCCACGCGAAAAACTCGCCGGCGGCAAGCCCAACACTAGCTGACAAAACAAGAGGGCGGGAAGCGGGTTGGCGAACTTGCGGCCTTCCTTTCCACGTTTAAGCCCCTACGGCACGCTGCCAGTATACCCCAACGGCCGGCCCGGGGCAGCGGAAATCTGCTGGTTACCTCATTTCTACAAACCACCCACTTGCTATGTCTTCTGCTTTTCCGACGATAGATCAGACTTCTTTTCAGAACTCCTTTGTGGAGGAGCTGCGCGGCGACACCTCGAATCTGAACCGCCCGCGGCAGGTGCCCGGCTACCATTATTCCCGCGTGGAGCCCACCCCGGTGCAAGATCCCCGGCTGCTGGCCTGGTCCGACGACCTGGCCGCTTTTCTGGGCCTGGCCAAGCCCACGGAGCGGGGCTCGGCCGTCGATGCCCTGGCCGGCAACCTGGTGACGGGCAGCATGAAGCCCTTTGCCGCCCGCTACGGCGGCCACCAATTCGGCTCCTGGGCCGGGCAGCTCGGCGATGGGCGGGCCATTTCGCTGGGCGAGGTAACGGCCACTGATGGCACCTTCTGGGAAATTCAACTCAAGGGCGCGGGCCCCACGCCGTACTCGCGCCGCGCCGACGGCCGGGCCGTGCTGCGCTCGTCCCTGCGCGAGTTTCTGTGCAGTGAGGCCATGCACCACCTGGGCGTACCCACCACCCGGGCCCTGAGCCTGGTGGGCACCGGCGACCTGGTCGTGCGAGACATGTTTTACAACGGCAACCCCCAGGCCGAGCCCGGCGCCATTGTGGCCCGGGTGGCCCCTACGTTTGTACGCTTCGGCAACTTCCAGATGATGGCCTCGGCGGGGGAACTCGACAACCTGCGGGCCCTGGCCGACTACGTCATTCGGCGCTACTACCCCGAGTTGGGCGAGCCTACGGGGCCGGAAGTATACGTGCGCTGGTTCGAGGAAATCTGCCGCCGCACGGCCGTCATGATTGCGTATTGGATGTCAGTAGGCTTCGTGCACGGAGTGATGAACACCGACAACATGAGTATCCTGGGCCTGACTATCGACTACGGCCCCTACGGCTGGCTGGAGCCCTACGACCCCGACTGGACGCCCAACACCACCGATTTTGGCTCCCGCCGCTACGCCTACGGGCAGCAGCCCAATGTGGGCCTCTGGAACCTGTGGCAGCTGGCCCGCGCCCTGGCGCACCTGGTGCCCGACCCTGAACTGCTGCGCCCCGGTCTGGACTTGTACTCGTCTACGTTCGAGCAGACCCGCCACGAGATGATGCTGCACAAGCTGGGCCTGACCAGCCAGAACCCAGAGGAGGATAAAGCCTTGTTTGAAGCCCTGCACGAAGCCCTGGCCGGGGCCGAAGTAGATATGACGCTGTTCTTCCGCCACCTCTCGCACGCGGCCCCAGCCGTGCTGCGGCATCCGGCTTCGGCCGACACTGCCTGGCCGGAGCTGCTGGCAGCGGCGGCGTACTCCACGTCGCCGGAAGAAGAACAGAGCCTGACCCAGTGGCTGCACCGCTACCTGCTGCGCCTGCAACAGGAAACGGCCGCACCCGAGGCTATCCGGGAACGGATGCTTAGTGCCAACCCCAAGTACGTGCTACGTAACTACCTGGCGCAGCAGGCCATCGAAGCTGCCGAGGCCGGCAACCTGTCGGTACTGGAACGGCTGATGCAAGTGCTCAAAACTCCGTTTGCCGAGCAGCCCGAGCACGAAGATTTAGCCGCCAAGCGCCCCGACTGGGCTCGGGAGAAGCCGGGTTGCGCCACGCTCTCGTGCAGCTCGTAATTCTTCTGGGTGTGTCGTAAGCGCAAATGCATGATGGCACTATAACTAAGGCAAAGGCCGTGGGCAATACAGGTATTGCTCACGGCCTTTTTGCATAATTGTCTGAAAGTTAAATTATAGTGTGAATAGACAATAAAGTAGAGGAAGGCCCGGTATACGCTTGAGTAACAAAGTGTGGGCGGTAGCTAAGTAGCCGTTTGTAAGTGTGCAGTTCGTGCTAAATTGTGTGTAAAGAGTTTATTTTCAGTAGATAGTGTGGCTGGAATGATAAAAAATTAGCTTTGTAAAGCTTCGTTTCAGCGCGCGGCCACTTGCTGCACACGCTTTGCAGATGCAAGTTGACAGGAGAGAAGTTGGGTGAATTGGGATATCTATCAGTATAGCACCTCCGCGTAGTGCCGTCCTCTGGCGCTACCTGCCATAGAACTTATGTACCGCTACTTCCACGCCCACCGTGGTTGAGCGGCTTTGCCTGCCGCCGGCAGGTTTTTGTGCGCTGCTCTATTCCTTTTCATAAACCCCACCAACCACTTCACTCTATGGGTATATCCCTACCTAACCACCTGCCCGGCAGTTTGCCGGGGCAGTTGGCTCCGTCGCGTAAGCTCCGGCTCCGCGCATGGAAAGCCCTAACCCTTTCTTTGTTGGGCCTGAGCCTGAGCGCCGCGCCCGCCCTGAGCCAAATAGTGCCCGTGGGCTCGGGCAGCTACACCACCCAGTTTCCGGGTACCGACGAAGCCGGGCGCAACGCCGTGCCCCCGGGCTCTCCGCTCGTCAGTGGCGTAGCCGCCACCAAGCCGGTACCGACCAACGAGTTCTGGTCGGCCAAGCTGCAACGGGACCATGTCAACAACATCTTCAACTACCCGCTGGCCCTGCGCACCCACGAAACAGGGCTGGTGGTGAACTACATCATTCCGCCGTCGGGCCCCAAGGAATACCGGCAGCCCAACAGCGACGTGATGGCCGTTACCGTGGGCGTGCAGAGCTTGAACGCCCTGCGGGCTACCGTGTCGGACTTCTCCGACTGGACCGTAACCATGAACTGGCGCAGCAACTCAAACGACTTCAACGCCACCATCGGCATGGGTATGCCTTTCGTGTATTTCACCAAAGGGGCGGCCGATGTAGCCGCGGTGAAAGTAACAGTGGGCACAGTGACGATTAACAACGAAATGCTGCTCATTCGGGACTCCTACAACGGAGCCGACTATGCCGTGTACGCGCCCGTGGGCTCGACCTGGACCAACAACGCGGGCACCTACACCTCGACGCTGAACGGGAAGACGTACTGGTCGATGGCCTTTCTGAACCCGACGGCCGCCGATGCGCTGGCCGCCGCCAACGACTACAAGAAGTACGCCTACGTGTTTCCCGGCAGCACCCGGGTCGACTGGCAGTACACGGAAACTACGTCCGCGCTGAAAACGACTTTCACCGTGACGCCCGCCGTGAAGGAAGGCACCAACAACGTTGTGCTCCAGGGCCTGCTGCCCCACCAGTGGGGCTATCTGGCCAGTGGCTCGGCCCAGCCCGCGGGGCAGGTGTATCCCTCGGTGCGGGGGCAGCTGAAGATGCTGGCCTCCAACACGTTTTCGACGGCCTACACGTTCCGGGGCATTCTGCCTACGCTGCCGTATCTGGATAACTACAGCCCCGGCTTCAGCCCCGTGAAGCTGAATGAGAAAGTCAAAGCCCTGCAAAACAATGGCTTGGCCGAGTGGACCGACTCCTATAACGAAGGCCAGGAAATGAACAAGCTGATTCAGACGGCCCGCATTGCCGATGAGGCCGGCAACACCGAGGCCCGCGACAAAATCCTGACCACCATCAAGACGCGGCTGGAAGACTGGCTGTCGGTGGAAGGTGGGGAAAAGGCCTTTCTGTTTTACTACGACACCAAGTGGTCGACGCTGCTGGGCTACCCGGCCGGCCACCACCAGGACGACAACCTGAACGACCACCACTTCCACTGGGGCTACTTTATCCACGCCGCTGCCTTCGTCGAGCAGTATCAGCCCGGCTGGGCCAGCCAGTGGAGCGAGATGGTGAATATGCTGATCCGCGACGCGGCCAACCCGAGCCGGACCGACACCAAGTTTCCCTTCCTGCGCAACTTCGACCCCTACGCCGGCCACGCCTGGGCCGACGGGTTTGCCAGCTCGCCGATGGGCAACAACCAGGAGTCGACGTCCGAGAGCATGCAGTTCAACTCGGCCCTGATTCACTGGGGCGCCATCACCGGCAACAAGGCCACCCGCGACCTGGGCATCTACCTCTACGCTACCGAGCAAGTTGCCATTGAAGAGTACTGGTTCGACGTGAGGGACCGTACCTTCCAGCCCGACTATGCCTACAGCGCGACGGGCCGGGTGTGGGGCGCGGGCTACGATGCGGGCACTTTCTGGACCTCCGACATCCGGGCCGTCTATGGCATTCAGCTCTACCCCATGCACGGCGGCTCCCTGTATCTGGGCCAGAACAAGGCCTACGTGCAGAAGCTCTGGACCGAAATTACCCAGAACACCGGTATTCTGCAGAACGAGGCCAACCCCAACACCTGGCACGACCTCTTGTGGGAATATCTGGCCTTTATTGACCCGGTGAAAGCTATTCAGCTCTACGATTCCTACCCCAACCGCGCTATTAAGTTCGGGGTGTCGGATGCCCAGACCTACTACTGGCTGCACGCCATGAACGCCCTGGGCCAGCTGGACCCGACCGTGACGGCCAACAACCCCGAAGCGGTGGTGTTCAACAAAGCCGGCCAGAAAACCTACGTGGCCCATAACTACTCCAGCGCGCCCATCACCGTGACTTTCTCGGATGGCTACTCGCTCCAGGTGCCCGCCCGCAAGCTGGCCACCAGCCGCGACGTGGCCGTGGCCGGTACCATCCGGGCCAACGCAACGGAAGTAGCCGCCAACGGCAGCGTGACGCTGACGGTAGCCACCACCGGCACCGGCATTACGGGCGTGGAGTTTTTCGATGGCAGCACGTCCCTGGGCACGGTAACGGCCGCGCCCTACACCCGCACGGCTGCCAACCTGCCCGTGGCTATTCACAACTTCTACGCGAAAGTGTACGCCGGCTCCCTGTTTAAGGTAACCAATATTGCCGCGGTGCAGGTCGGTAAGCAGGCGTCCTACACGGGCACGCCCCAACCCATTCCGGGCACCATTGAGGCGGGCAAGTACGACACGTATCCGGGCGGCAAAGGCCAGGGCATCAGCTACAACGATGCCTCGGATGGCAACCAGGCCACGTATGAGCCAGCCCCGACGGTGGCTTTCCGCACCAATGAAAACGTGGATGCCGTGTCGGATGGGGCCGAAGGAGCTACCGTGGGCTGGGTGGATGCCGGTGAGTGGCTGGAGTACACTGTGAATGTGGCCACGGCCGGCACCCACACCCTGGCCCTGCGCTACGCGGCCGGCAACCCCAGCGGGGGCGGGCCGTTCTCGTTGTCGGTAGACGGCAACGTCATCAGCGCCGACCAGACCGTGACGACCACCAGCAACTGGGGTACCTGGGCCACCAAAACCATTACCGGCCTGAACCTGCCGGCCGGGGAGCATGTGCTGCGCCTGAGCTTCACGCAAGGGGGCCTGAACGTGGGCCGTCTGACGTTCACCTACACCGGCGCCTCCACCAACACGCCTCCTACGGTTAGTTTGACTTCGCCGGCCAACAATGCCAGCTTCAGCGCGCCGGCTACTATCACCATCACGGCCAACGCGGCCGATGCTAACGGCACGGTGAGCAAGGTCGAGTTTTTTCAGGGTGCTACCAAGCTGGGCGAAGACCTGACTGCGCCCTACAGCTTCAGCTGGAGCGGTGTAGCCGCCGGCACCTATTCGGTTACGGCCAAGGCTACCGATAACGCCGGAGCTGTGACGACTTCCGCCGCCGTGAGCGTCACGGTGAACGGCACCACCAACCCGGGCGGCTCCTGCACCGGCGGCCCCACCAGCGGCGACTATACCTACGCGGTTTCGTCGGCCAGCAGCAACCCCACCCTTACCTTTGTGCCCGGTCGTACGGGTGTGGGCAGTACTACCTTGTTGCTGTACTACGGCACCAACGCTGCCGGGCCGTACCCGGGCTACGCGGTCCAGGCCAATACGCCCTTCACGCTGACGGCGGCTTCGGGCCAGACGGTATATTTCTACTACACCTACAGCGTGCCCGAAGGCGGGGAGAAAAATACCAGCCAAACGCCGCACAGCGTAGTAGTGGGCAGCTGCGGCAGCACGCCGCCGACCAACACCCCGCCGACGGTCAGCCTGACTTCGCCGGCCAACAACGCCAGCTTCAGCGCACCAGCTACTATCACCATCACGGCTAATGCGGCCGATGTCAATGGAAGCGTGAGTAAGGTCGAATTCTACCGGGGCACTACGCTACTCGGCACCGACACCTCGGCCCCCTACAGCTTCAGCTGGAGCGGTGTAGCGGCCGGCACGTATTCTCTGACGGCCAAGGCTACCGACAATGCTGGTGCCGTCACGACTTCCGCGGCGGTGAGCGTCACGGTGAATGGCACCACCACGCCCGGCGGCTACTGCGCCACCACGGCCGATTTCAGCTACGGAGCCGTGACCAGCAACGGCAGCGTTACGTTTACTTTCCACCCGATTGGGGCTACGGTAGGCGGCAACCTGGCTATTCTGTATCTGCGCGAAGGCAGCGCGGGCGGCTACCCGGGCTACACCATGACCAAGAATGCGGCGGGGGATTTTACCTTCACCAAGGCCATTGCCAGCGGCACGGTGACCAGCCTTTACTTCACCTACCAAGTGGGCGCCGGCGGCCCCGAGCGCAACTCGGCGGCTACCCCCTTCAGCTATACGGTGGGCACTACCTGCTCGGGGCAGGCGCGCACCGCCTTGCCTACGGCAGAGGCTACGCTGTCGGCGGCAGCGCCGGAAATGCAGTTGGCCCCTAACCCCAGCGCGGGCCTGGTGCAGGTGTTCTTCACGCTACCGCAGGCCGGGGCTTACTCCCTGGCCCTCTACGATCTGCAAGGTCGCCTGGTGCGGCAGGTAGCTACCGGTACCGCCACGGGCACCAAGCAGGTAAGCCTGCTGGCCAGCTCGTATCCGGCGGGCGTGTATATGCTGCGCCTGGTAACGGAGGGGCATACGCTAACCCAACGCCTGGTACTCACGCGCTAAGGCCCGGCAGAACTATCTGGTGTTTACAAAAAAGCCCCGGCCTGCGCAGGCCGGGGCTTTTTGCGTACGGTCAGTAACTGCTGCTGAAGTAAAATACGAAGGGCGGCACCGGCATGTGTGGTAATCCGGCAGCCGCTACGCTCTGCCAGGGCTTTTCTAGGCGGCCGCGGGCAGGGTCCGGAATAGGGCGGTGAGCTTCAGCAAGGCCAGGCAGTGGTGCAGCACCGGAGTAACATTGCGCAGCCACACGTGGGCCCCGGCCCGGTGCAGAATCAGCAGCTCGGAAATGACGTGACTTACGCCCAGCGTACGAAGGCACTTCAGATTGCCGCAGTCGATGAGCAGACGTGGGTATCGTTGGCGGGTGCGCTGTAAGGTGCGTACTAGCTCGGTGGCGGCCGTGGTGTCCAGATTGATGGACATGACCGGCAGGATTGGCAGCGGCGAGAATTTCGAGGTGACGGGAGGGAAGCGCATGGCAAGACGGGGTAGGGGGCTGTGAAGACAAGACCACTGCTGCTCGGCTTTCGCAGCCAGATGATGCGTGCAGCAAGATGGTTGAAGCAGGTAGTGCAAAGCTAGCCAGCTAGTTGGCCCCGGCTATGAGTCTAAATCCTGATTTTGCGCTTACGTAATTGCCTCTGGGGCTTGGGTAGTTTTCCCGCCGGCTCCGGGCTTAGCACTGGCTCCGCCGGCGCGGTAGTGGCTTATACTGGAACTAGTGGAGCATCAAAAAGCCCCGGTCATGTCGGCTGGGGCTGTAGTAGAGACGGCCAGGCCGAAGAACTGGTCCTACTGATAGTCCTTTTCGGTCAGATAATCATAGACAAAGTCTGGGAAGGAGTGGCCCTTTTCGTAGGCTTCCAGGCACTGATACAGCTTCTCGTTGTTGAAGCGGGCCAGCTTGCCGATGCCTACGCTGCCAAACAAGCCTAGCAGCAGACCATAACCCAGGGGCGTAACTGTCGTGGTGGTGGTACCGGAGCTGGTCGTTTTTGAGCCGGTCTGGGCAGCTACTAGCACAATGACCCCCGCGCCAGTGGCCAGCCACAGGGCCCCGCCGGTTTTTTTACGACCAAAGAGATGCACAACGGCCCGGGCCTCCTTGTCGTTGGCGTAGCGCTTGGTGAGGTAGTCCTTGTATTGTCCCCCCGTCACTTGGGCCGGCCGCAGCAGTGGAGTGGGCAAAGTCGGGGCGGGGCTGGCCGGAGCCGCTGGGGTGGAAGTTTGGGCGAAGCTGCCGACGGTCAGGCTGCTTACCAAAGCAGCGGTAAACAGGCTGCGGCGTAAAAATGACATCAAGTGCAAGCGTAAAAGGGGAAATCAGGTGAGCAAAATCCTGCTAATATACTAGGGTTTGCCCGCTGATGTGCTAACTCGGGACCCGGGCTGCTTTGCCCCAGGCCGGCCGTTACTTCCCCATGGCATACCGAATACCGCCCAGCAGATGCTGCAGAAAAGCCGGCTCCTGGTAGCTTTCGGGAGTGTGGCCGCCCGCCGTGTAAAACGCCCGGCCCCCGTCGTAGCGATGGTACCAGGCGAAAGGATGAGCCGCCCCGTTGGTCCCGCCCGAGTAGGTCGTCTCGTCGATGGTGGCCAGCACGGTGAGGTCGGGGGCTAGGCTGCGGAAGTTGTACCACTCGTCGGTGCGAAGCCAGGCGGCGGGCAAGTGGGCCGTGGCCGGGTGGCGCTGGTCGATGACGCGCACCGTGGCGGGCTGCACCTTCGGGTGGTTCACGAAGTAGGCCCCAACCAGGCCGCCGTACCAGGGCCAATCAAACTCCGTGTCGGAGGCGGCGTGCACCCCCACAAAGCCGTGGCCGGCGCGGATGTACTGCTCAAAAGCTGCTTGCTGGTCCGGGTTCAGTACATCGGCTGTCGTGTTCAGAAACACCACGGCGCGGTAGGCGCGCAGCTGGGCCAGCGTAAAGCGGGTATTGTCGGCAGTGGTATCTACGCGGAAACGGTTTTCCTGCCCCAGCTTCAGCAAGGCCCGCAGCCCGTCGGGAATAGACTTGTGCCGGAAACCGGCCGTTTTGTGAAATACCAGAATGGCTGGCTGCCGGACCGGGCTGGTAGCCGGAGCTGCGGCGGGAAGGCTGGCGCCGCCCAGCAAGCCACTCAATAGAAGCAAAATCAGAGCGTTCATAGGAAAGAAAAATATGGAGAAGCTGGGAGTCGAGTAAATAACGGCCCGCTATGGCCGCCGTCCAGCCACCCTAGTCGGGACTACAACCAGACGGAGGACTTGGACCGTACTGTGGTTCGGCTTACGGCCCAACTGAGGTGCGGGCCACTGCCACGCAGAGCCGAAGCACTACCTTGGTGCTCTAACCCGTTGAATATAGTACCCATATGCTATTTTCTGACCTTGCCCTGGCCCGGCGGCTGGAGCGTACCGAAGCCCAGGCCAACGCTAACTTCGTTGAGGCCCGGCAGCGCCTGTTTCCCGGCAGCGGCGCCAACTGGATAGCCGTGGCCGGCGCCTACGCCATGTTCGACGGGGTAGAGTCGCCCCTGACTCAGAGCTTTGGCCTGGGCTTGTTCGAGGCGGTAGGCGCCGCCGAGCTAACGCAGATAGAGCAGTTTTTCGCCGGGCACGGCGCCCCGGTTTACCACGAAGTAAGCCCTCTGGCTGATGCGGCGCTGCTGGCCCTGCTGCCCACCCGCGGCTACGTTCCCATCGAGTATACCAACGTGCTTTACCGCGCCCTGAGCCCAGAGGAGGCCGCGCCTTCGCTGCCCACCCCGCAGCTGCGCACCCGCCGCATCGGCCCCGACGAGGTACCGCTCTGGTCCCAGACCTCGGCCGCGGGCTGGGCCAGCGAGAGTCCCGGGCTGGAGGAATTCATGCGGGCCTATGGGCAGCTGAGCGCCAGCAGCGCAGGGGCCGCGCCGTTCTTGGCCGAGCTGCAGGGGCAGCCAATTGCTGCCGGGGGCCTGTTCATGCACGAGGGCGTAGCCTTGCTGATGGGCGCCAGCACCGTGCCCGCCGGTCGACGGCAGGGGGCTCAGTCGGCCTTGCTGGCTGCCCGCCTGCACTATGCGGCCCAGCAGGGCTGCACGCTGGCCATGATGGGCGCGCTGCCGGGCAGCCAGTCGCAGCGCAACGCCGAGAAAAATGGCTTCCGCGTGGCCTATACCCGCATGAAGTGGCAGCTGATGGCGGAAACCCAGCCAGCGTGAGCAGCCCGACGTATGACTGACAGCCCTGCCGCTTACTCCCAGGCTCCCAGCAGACGGCGCACCAGAATCAGCTGGCCCATGTGGTAGGAGTTGTGGTCGGCGATGAGCATGGCCTCGCGCAGCAATGATTGGCCGGTGCCGTGGGGAAAGGAAGCCAGCAAATCCAGGCTCGGATCCTGCAGCAGGGCAATAAAAGCTTCCCGGTCGCGGGTGAGGCTGGCCAGCGTAGCCTGCCAGGTAGCTTCGTCCACGGGGTCGGCGCTGGGCCAGTAACCCTCGGGCCACTCGGGTGACGCATAGTCCGGGTTGCGGCTGAACTCCAGAATGTCCCACTGGGCGATGCGCAGGTGCTCGGCCAGCTGCCAGATGGTGTAGGGCACCTGCGGCACGGGCTGATTCACGAGGGGCAGGGGAAGGTTGGCGCAGGCTTCTTCGAGAGAGGCGTGGGCGTAGCCTTTTCTGAGCAGGGCCGTCAGTTCGGCTACCAGTGTGTTTCGGGTCGTGTGGTCCATGAGAGGGAAAGAAAAGTGGTGGAAAGGAAATGGGTACTGCACCCGGTGGTGGTCGGCGAGTTTTCAAGAGCCAGGGCCGGTCAAGATAAGGGTCGCCGGGCAATTGGGGCCGGCCGGCGCTGCTCAGCTACTAGCTACGGGCTTGCTATTGGATGCAATACTAGTACCTTGCTACCCTATGCCAGAAATTGCCAGGCCTTTATTATAGTGTCCCATTCTTGCCCGCTTTACTTATGAGACCGTACTCTTTACTCCTGATTGCCGGCCTGCTGGCCACGGCCTGCCAGAAACAAGAAGCCGTAGCGCCAGCCGAAGCGCCGGATCCGGATTGGATAAAGCTCGAAATTTCAACCGTGTTTTCCGGCGACGAAGCCTACTCCATGGCGGGCGACCTGGATAAAACCCTGCTGGTATCAACCAATCAGAAAGTGTATTCGACTGCCGACCAGGGCAAAACCTGGCAGGAGTCGTACAACTTTTTCGGTCCCGTGCACCTGCTGCCCCGCCACGACACCGTGTTTGCCCTGCGAGCCTTACCCGCTCTGCTGGAGGGCGAGCCCCTGGCGGGCTACGCCGACATGTTTACGGTTGATTTGGGCAAAACCTGGACTTACACGAGTGTAGCGTATCCGAGAGGACAGTATCGCAACCTGACGCAGATTATCGGGCGCGTCGAAGCGGCGGGGATTACGTACCAGGTGCGGGAAAACTTCAAGCCCCAGCCCAACTCCACTTCCCGGCTGGTATTGGCTTCCGACCTGCTGCGCGTAGCGGGCAACGAATCGAAAGCCATGCGCCTGCCCGCCCGGCATTATCTTAACGGGGTGTACCTCGACTCGAACAACCGCCTGTATGTAGGAGCCTCCGGCCTGCGCTTTGATGAGGCTACCGGCGAGGTGATTACCCCAAAAGGCAAGCTGCCCGCCGTGATATACGTGTCGCGTAAGCCCTTGCCGTAGCGGCCAGATCTGTTTTAGAGCCCTTCACAGCGGCCCCGGTAGCTACCCGGGGCCGCTGTTTCTGTAGGGGCAAGTAGGTAAGTACACTACCGGGCCCGGCCCCGCACGCCGGCAAGGACCGGCGAAGGCGTAGAACAGGACTCGGCCGAAACAGGATAAGAAGCTCGTGGCTCACGCTGATTTAGCCTTCTTCCGGCTGCATAGCTGCGGTTAGTTGTGTAGCTTGCCGGTACCTATATGCAACTTGCTCTATCCTTCTTGTTCTACCCATCCTTTCTAGCTCATTATGCTTAAAGTACTCCTGCCTTGCCTGGCGCTGACGGCCGGGGCGCCGCTTTCGGGTTTGGCCCAGGCCCCAACGACGGGTTTCACTTCCTACGCCCAATTCAACGACACGCTGGTGGCCCGCTTCAACCGGGGCGACTTCCAGGCCATCGAGGCCTACGGCAGTCCGGCCCTGCAAAAGCTGGAACCCGCCGGCAGCATGACAGCTCTCCTGGGCCGCCTCCAGGCCAAAACCGGCCGTATCCTGGGTAGCAGCCCGGTGGCCGAGCGGCAGAACGTCCACGAGTTTGCCTGGCGGGGCGAAAAGCAGAACCTGCGGGTCCGCTGGGTATCGTCGGCCCCGGGCACGCTCGACGACTACTTCCTTTCCGACTTCATTGCCCAGCCCACGCCCCGGGCCACCCCGGTGCTGACCGACAACCGCCGCCGCACCCCGCTCGACCAGGCCGTCGACCGGGCCGCTACGCTCTACATGCAGAATCCTGATGCGGTAGGCATGTCCATTGGGGTGTTTTGGCAGGGGCAGCGCTACTTCTACAATTATGGGGAGGTAGAAAAAGGCAGTGGCCGCCTGCCCTCGGCAACCACTTATTATAACATGGGCTCGGTGGCCAAAACCTTCGTGACCACGCTGCTGGCCCAGGCCGTGCTGGATAAAAAAGTGCAGCTCACCGATGATATCCGCAAGTACTTGCCCGGGCAATATCCCAACCTGGAGTTTGAGGGGCAACCAGTGCGCCTGCTCGACCTGGCCACTCATACCTCGGGCATTCCCGGCCGGGCCCGGACCTATTCAAAGGAAACCCAGGCGAAATTCGACAAGGAGCACCAGGATATTAGAGTGAAAACGGCCTACTACAACCAGTTCACCGCCGACAGCCTGCTGCAGGCCATGCACGGCTTTCAGCTGGCCACCAAGCCCGGCACTACCTACCGCTACAACAACCTGGGCATCTTGGTGCTGCAGTTGGTCCTCGAGCGGGCGTACCAGCAGCCCTACGAGCAGCTGATTACTAGCTACGTCCAGTCGCGCTTCGGCATGAAAGACACCAAGCGGATCCTCTCGGACAAGGAGCAGACCCGCTTTGCTGTCGGCTACGAAGGCAGCCGGGCCCAGCATCATACCAATTACACCGGCTACTGGGGCGGCACCACCCTGAGCTCCACGCCCGCCGACCTGCTCACCTACGCGCAGGCCAACCTCTCGGAAAAGGAGCCCGCCGTGGAGCTGACCCATCAGCCGGCCTGGCAGGGCCGCATCGGGCTGGGCTGGATGCTGGATACGGACCCCGCCGGGCAGCGGCGCATCTTCCATAATGGTCACTTCCCCGGCTTTAATACCCGCCTCGTGCTCTATCCCGAGCAGAATACGAGCTTCGTCATTCTGGTCAATGATAACATCAGCCAGGACCGGGTGACGGAAATGGAAGAATTCCTGAAACGGGAGTTGCCACCGGTAGCCGCTTCCAAGGGCAAGGACGCCAAGGCAGTGGGTCGCCGGTAAGTCGCTGCTATAGTCCTAAAGAAAAAGCTCTGGTTCTTGCCGGGGCTTTTTTGTGCATGGGTAGCCTCCCAGACGGCGCTGTGCCCAGCGGCGCTAGGGAGAGGACAGACGGGTTGGCAGAGCCTGGGAAAATTTGTACTCAGGTAATACAGATGGCCAGAAACAATGGTAAGTTGCGGAACTTCCGCACGCACTTCTTTGCCCAGTCCATGGAACTTTTTTACTACCTGACTTCCTGCCCTGCATGACCGACGAAGAGCGTATTACTGCCAAAATCGCCGAAATTGCTACCACAGCTGATGAGTACCCGGCCGTGGTGATTATCCACCACGTCCCGACCCGCACCGTGCGCTACCTTTCGCGCTGGGGCCTCGATTTACTGGGCGCTACCTTGGAGGAATTGATGGCCCTGGGGCCCGACTTTTCGCCCACGTATTTCAACCCCGTGGAGTCGGATGAGTACATGGCCCGGGTGTTCCAGCTCATGTACGAAAGTGGGGTACCCGACGTGCACACGTTCTACCAGCAGGTGCGCACCACCGAGCGGGAGGGCTGGAGCTGGTACCTGACCTCCATGCGCCGCCTGCTGACCGACGAGCAGGGCGGCCCGTTGCTGGTAATGGGCATGGCCATTCCGCTGCACCCCGAAAACCACTTCGCCGCCAAGGTGCAGCGCCTGATCGACGAAAACCAGTTTTTGCGCCGCCACCGGACGGCTTTTTCCAGCCTCACAGCCCGGGAGCGGGATGTGCTGCGCCTGCTGGCCCTGGGTCACTCGGCGCCCGAAATAGCAAGCCTGCTGCATATTTCGGAACTGACTGCCGCCACCCACCGCCGCAACGTGCGTCAGAAGCTGGGCGCCACCACCGCCTTCGACCTAATGGAGTACGCCCGCGCCTTCGACCTGATTTAGCGGCGAGGCAGTGGAGCTACCTCCCGGTTATCGAAAGTATTTCACTAATAAAGCCCGGCAGCCTGCTGGGCTTTTTTACTGGTATGCTGGGGGCGAAAGTCCGCTAGGAATTATGCAGGGGCCTTGCTGCTTAGTGGGCTTTGCGGGGCCAGGCCAGCAGCCCCACGGCCAGGCCAGCTACCAAGGCGGCCCCCAGCCACTGCCCGTTGCGCGGCGTAGCGGGCTGCCGCCACCCCCCGGAAATATCGGCTCCGTGCGGGGCAGGGTTGGGTTCAAACAGGCTGTTTTCGCCCACGGGCGCGGGTTTGGCTTGCTGGAAATAGGTGTCGAAGAGGCGGCGGCCGGCGTGGTCGATGAGGCCGGGAGCCAGGGCATAGGTCCAGCGCAGCAGATAGGCCGGCCAGCCCACCATGGTGGTGCGGCGTGGCCGCTTAGCCACCGCCACAATGGTATCGGCCACTTTCTGCGCTGGAAATACCGGTGGAGCGGGCTTGATAACGCGGCCCACATAGTTGGCTCCGTGCTGGAAGCCGGGCGTGTCGATATAGGAAGGGTGCACGTCGCAGACGTGGATGCGGGGCTCGTTGCTGAGTTCGGTGCGCAGCGTGTCCATCAGGCCCCGCAGGCCATACTTGCTGGCGCTGTAGGAAGCCGTGTAGGCCTCGGGCACCCAGGCACCCAGCGAAATAACGTTGATGAGCGTGCCGTAGCCCTGGCGGCGAAAGTGGGGCAGGGCGCAGTGGGCCCCGTAGAGGTAGCCCAGCAGGTTGAGCTGAATAACCCGTTCGTGGGCATCTAGGGGCACTTCCTCAAACCGCCCAACGGCCCCGCTACCGGCATTATTAACCCAGATGTCAATGTGGCCCGCAAACGCCAGGGCGGCTTTGGTCAGGTCCTGCACGGCGGCAGCATCGGTGACGTCGGTAGGCACGGCCAGGGCGCGGGCCCCCAGCTCCTCACACTCATCCACTACTTCGGCCAGGACGTGGGCCCGGCGGGCGGCCAGCACCAGCGTGGCACCGTGCTCGGCAAAGGTGAGGGCCGTGGCGCGGCCAATGCCACTGGTGGCGCCGGTAATAACCACCACGGCGTGGCGAAGAGACAGGGGTTTCATAGCAGGGCGTAGCGGATAAGGTAGGCTTGGTTTAACGCGCCGTAGCCACTGGGGTTCAGCAGGAGGTGAAATGGGCGGCCAGCTGCGGTAGTGTTCGTAGCCATTCTGCGCGCCGCCACCCGCTATTTTGCACCGAAGCAGGTCTAAAAGCAAAAAAAGCCCTGTACCACCAACGTGGTACAGGGCTTTTTTTGCGGCCTTGGAACAAGAGTCAAATTTCTTTTCGGCGCTACTCCTGGTTGGCCGCTAGCCGCTTACGGATGCTCACTGACTAGTGAGTCACTTGCAGACGCTGCACTGACACGGCGCTGCCGGCCTGAATGCGCAAAAAGTAGACGCCCTGAGTCCAGGTGCTCGTATTCAGGGTGAGGCTCTTGCCGGCAAAAGATACGGTGTGCACCAGGCGCCCCTGCAGGTCGTAGACCTGCACCCGGGCGCTGGCCGCGGGCTGGCTTAACTCCAGCCGAACCTGCGCCTGGGCCGGGTTGGGGTAGAGCTGGGGCACAAAATTCGCCGAAGCGCCGGCCGTTGGGGTTGGCTGGGCGGGGACCAGTTGCAGCACCCAGGTCTGGTTGGCCCCCAGGGCGCTCAGGCTCGGCGTCCAGGTGCTGAAGCCGCCCTGGGCATTCAGCGTGACCGTGCCCGCGGCCTGCCCCGAGAGCAGCTCCGTAACGCGGTACGTACCGGCCGGCAGCGTCGAGATATTGACCGACAAGGCGGGGTTACTGACCGGGCTGTTACCCATATTGGCCACCGTTACCACAGCCTCCTGGTTGAACACGCGCGCGTAGCCGAGCAAAGGCGTGGCCGAAGCCGTAACGGGCAGCACGTAGCCCTTGCGCAGGGCTTCGTGGGTGTTGCGCAGGCGAATCAGCTGCTTGTAGTGGTTGAATAGGGAAGTGGGGTCAGCCTGCTGGGTGGCTACGTTAAACTGGGCGTAGTTGCTGTTCAGGGCCCGCCAGGGCGTGCCGGTGGTAAAGCCCGCGTTGGGGCCCGCCGTCCACTGCATCGGCTTGCGCTTTTCCTCGTCGGCGCCGGCGCCGAGCATACCTACTTCCTCTCCGTAATACAGGAAGGGCACGCCGGGCATGGTCAGGTACAGGGCCGCGGCCTGCTTCATGCGGGCTTGGTCGCCGCCCAAGGTATTGAAGATGCGGTTCTGGTCGTGGTTGCTCAGGAACGTGCCGTACTGCAGGCGGGGGTAGCTGGCGTCCACGGTGGCCAGCTGGTTGCGCAGGGCGCTGGGGTTGCCGGCTTGCAGGCTGCTCACAATGGCGGCCGACAAGTCAAACTCGAAGCAGGCGTCGAGGCGCTGGTTTACCACGTAGGGCACGACCTGCGGGGTACTCGACCACGCCTCGCCGATGGTAAACGCGTTGGGGTTCACGGCGCGTACCGAGTCGTGGAATTCTTCCAGCACGCTGAAGGTGCCGGGCGTATTTTCGTTCACGGTGCCGTCTTCCACCAGGAATTTCACCGCGTCGAGGCGGTAGCCATCCACGCCCTTGCGCAGCCAGAAGCGCGTGGCATCCCACATGGCGGCCTTCAGCTGAGGGTTGCGCCAGTTTAGGTCGGGCATGCCGCTGTAGAAGTAGCCGTAGTAGTAGCTGCCGTTGCGCAGGTACCAGCCCAGGCCCGGGTTGGTGGTCGACCAGCGGTACCAGTCGCGGTAGGAGTTGGTCGGTGAGCTGGCCGCCTGCTGGAACCAGGGGTGCTGGTCGGAGGTGTGGTTGAGCACCAGGTCGATGATAACCTTGATGCCGCGGGCGTGGGCCGCGGCCAAAAACGCCTCAAACTCGGCCATCGTGCCGTAGTCGGCTTCGGTGGCTTTGTAGTTGGTCACGTCGTAGCCGTGGTAGCTCGGCGACTCCATCATGGGCATCAGCCACAGGGCCGTTACGCCCAGGTCGGTCGTGGTGCTGGGGTTGCCGTCGTTGAGGTAGTCGAGCTTTTGAGTCAGGCCCACGAAGTCGCCTTTGCCGTCGCCGTTCGAGTCGTAGAAGCTGCGCACGAAGATTTCGTAGAACACCGCGTCGTTCCACCAGTGCGTGTCGTAGCCGGTAAGCGTGGGGCTGCAGGTCTGGCAGGTGCTAAAGCAAACCGCTGGGGCCGTGTTGGAAGCAGCCGTCGCTTCGTAGACGCGGGCCCGGGCCCCGGTTCCGGTCCCGTCGTCGAGGCCGCAGGCGGCGGGCACCGTCTCGGTGTCGGCGGCCGTGGTGCCGTTCACGAAGCGGTAGAGGAAGCGGCCGGGAGCGGGCAGGGCCACCTGGGCCTCGTAGATTTCGTCGCCGTTGGTGTCGGTCAGGGCAATGGAAGTAGGGTCCCAGTTGCCGGCGTAGCCCGCCAGAGTCTGAAAATTACCCATCACGTGCACCCCGGCCCGCGGCACCGTTTGCCCGCGCATGTTCACCTGGAACGTAACCAGGGTGGGGCAGCCGCCGAAGGCTACGGCCGGCAGGCGCAGGGCTGTGCTGCCCAACGTCACCTGACGGTTCACGTTGCCGCCGCCATCGGCCACGCCGCAGCTGGCGGGGGGCAGTTCGGCTCCGCCCCAGGCATTGCCGTTCACAAACTTGTAGAGGTAGATGCCCGCGGGCACGTTCACCGTCACCTCATATATCCGGTCATTGTCCGCGTCGGTGAGCTGGGTAGTCGCCGGGTTCCAGTCGGCGCCGAAGCCGGCGGCGGCCTGAAAGTTGCCGGCCACGTGTACGCCGCTGGCCGCCACGGTTTGCTGGCGCATGTCGACGCGGAAAGTGAGTTGCACGGCCCGGGCGCCCAGGCTAGTGAGCAGCAGGGCAAGCAGTAAAATGTGTTTCATTAAGCAGGTGTGAGAAGCAGAAAAAACAACGCAAGAAAAAACAGTCAACTATCCCACTAAAGATAGGGCGAAATCAGCAAATCGGCGGGAAATAAAGTTAGTTTGCCCGGGACATTGGCTCCATCAAAAGCGCAAACGGCGTTACATTTAGGCTCCACCAACCTGATTTTTCTAGCCGTGAAGCACTTGATTCTGTCGGCGGCCCTGGCGGCCAGCCTGCTGGGTACCCTGATGAGCACCACCACTGCGCCCCCGGCGGCCGACTCGCCGGCCCTGGCCACTCTGTTCGACAAGTACTGGGACGAGCGGGCCAGGCTTTATCCGCTGGAGGCTACGTCCCAGGGCGACAACCGCTACAACGACCAGCTGCCCAACGACGGCACCCTGGCCTACCGCCAGGCCCAGCAGCAGTTTTTCCGGCAGTACCTCGACCAGCTCAAGAAGTTTGACCGCGCCAAGCTTTCTGAAAATGACCGGGTGAGCTACGACATCTTTCTCTACGAGATGCAGATGCGCCTGGAAGGCCTCAAGCTCAATTCCTGGATGATGCCCTTCACCCAGTTTAGCGGCCTGCCGATTTCCCTGGCCCAGTACGGCGCCGGCTCGGGCAACCAGCCCTTTAAAACCACCCAGGACTACGACAACTGGCTGGGCCGGGTGCGGGCCTACCCCGTGTGGGCCGATACGGCCATCAGCAACTTTCGCCGCGGCATGAAAGCTGGCGTCGTGATGCCCCGCCCGCTGGTGGAAAAGATGCTGCCCCAGCTCCAGGCCATGGTCACGCCCGACCCAACCAAGAGCATTTTCTACGGCCCCGTAGCCAAGTTTCCGGCCGGGGTGCCCGCCGCCGACCAGCAACGCCTGACTGCGGCCTACCAGCAGGCCATCAAGGAGCAGGTGGTGCCCACCTACCAGAAACTGCACGACTTTCTGAAAAACGAGTACCTGCCCAAGGCCCGTACCACGACCGGCATTTCGGCCGTGCCCGGCGGCCCCGATATGTACCGCTACGCCGTCAAGTTCTGGACTACCACGGATAAAAAGCCCGAGGAAATCTACCAGACTGGTCTGGCCGAGGTGAAGCGCATCCGGCAGGAGATGGAGAAAATCAAGGCGGAAGTGGGCTTCAAAGGCGACCTGAACGCCTTCTTTGCCTACCTTAATACCGACCCCAAGTTCATGCCCTTCAAAACGGCCGACGAGGTGCTGAACAACTACCGGAGCATTCAGGCCAAAATTGACCCCAATCTGAAGAAGATGTTTGGCCGGGTGCCCAAAACCGGCTTCGAGGTGCGGCAGACGGAAGCCTTCCGCGCGGCCTCGGCCTCGGCCCAGTACAACCGCGGCCTGGCCGACGGCTCCCGGCCCGGCATTTTCTACGTGCCCATCCTCGACCCTGCCAAGTACAACGTGACCCGGGGCATGGAGTCGTTGTTTTTGCACGAGGCTATTCCGGGCCACCACTACCAGATTGCCCTGCAGCAGGAAAACGAGCAACTGCCCAAATTTCGCCGCTTCGGCTTTTACAGCGCCTTTAGCGAAGGGTGGGCGCTCTACACCGAGAGCCTGGGCAAAGAGCTGGGCCTCTACACCGACCCGTACCAGCGCATGGGGGCCCTGAACGGGGAGATGCACCGGGCCATTCGCCTCGTGGTCGACGTGGGCATGCATACCAAGAATATGACCCGCGAGCAGGCCATTCAGTACATGATGGCCAACCGTTCCATCGACGAGCAGGCGGCTACAGCCGAAATTGAGCGGTATATGGCCTGGCCGGGGCAGGCGTTGGCTTACAAGACCGGGCAGATGAAAATTATCGGCCTGCGCAGCAAGTATCAGCAGCAGCTAGGCGCGAAGTTCAAGCTCAGCGCCTTCCACGACGAGTTGCTGGAAAATGCCGCCATGCCCCTCGACCTGGCCGAGAAGACCATGGACGCCTGGGCCGCCACGCAGAAGTAAAGAATGAGCCAAGCCGGATAGCTCGTTGAGCAAAGCCCTGTGCCGAACGGTACAGGGCTTTTTTTATGCGGCATACTTTCGGTGAAGCTGCCAGGAGCCGAACGGGCTTGCAGTGTCGACGAGACAAAAACTAAATGTTCTGGGTTTAGAAACAAGGATGCCTCTGCCACCGCGTTGCCTACCCGCAAGGGCGGGCTTGGGCCACCTGCGGAAAGCCCACCACGAACTGGCCACAGACGCGCTTTGCCGAGCGCCAGAGACGCTAGGACGAATAGCAGGGCTTATAGGCAGTATTTGGGTAACTGCGAAGGTACTTCTGCCCGTAAACAGGTACACCAAACCAAAACTCCTATAGCTATGAAAGAAGATACCATGCTCAGCCGCCGCAAAGTAATTAGTGGGCTAGGCGCCAGTTTGGCGGTGGCCGCCGTGAGCCCCGTGCTGGGCGCTGATGATGCTAGCAATGCCGCCGAAACGGCCGCCGAACCTCTGAAAGACCCCACTACTGCCTACCCCAAGCCGCCGTTTAAGAGTCAGTCGCAGCCCTGGCCGGGCCTGGCTTCGCAAATGGACCCCAAGCCCGACCACGGCGAGAAAAGCTACAAAGGCTCGGGCCGCCTCAAGGGCCGCAAAGCCCTGATTACCGGCGGCGACTCGGGCATGGGCCGGGCCGCGGCCATAGCCTACGCCCGCGAAGGCGCCGACGTGGCCATCAACTACCTGCCCGCTGAAGAGGCCGATGCCAAGGAGGTTATTGCCCTAATCAAGGCCGAAGGCCGCAAGGCCGTAGCCATTCCCGGCGACCTGCGCGACGAGGCTTTCTGCAAACGCATGGTCGATGAGGCCGTGCGGCAGCTCGGCGGCCTGGATATTCTGGTCAACAACGCCGCCCGGCAACAGCAGCGCCAGTCGATTCTGGACCTGACGACGGAGGACTTCGACGCGACGATGAAAACCAATATCTACGCCCCGTTCTGGACCATTAAAGCGGCCTTGCCTCACCTGAAGCCGGGCTCGGCCATTATCGGCACGACCTCTGAGCAGGCGACCGACCCGTCGGAAAACCTCTACGACTACGCCCAAACCAAAGCCGCCACGACCAACTACGTTCGTTCCCTAGCCAAACAGCTCGCCCCGAAAGGCATTCGGGTCAACGGCGTGGCGCCGGGCCCCATCTGGACGCCCCTGCAGGTGAGCGGCGGGGCCACGCAGGAGAAGCTGGTGAAGTTCGGCGGCGACACGCCCATGAAGCGCCCCGGCCAGCCGGCCGAGCTGGCCTCCATCTACGTGCAGCTCGCCGACCCCATGGCGAGCTACGCCACCGGCCAGGTGTACGGTGCCAGCGGCGGTGCCGGCATGCCGTAGGCAACCTGCCTTTCGTAGGAAAAGCGCCCTGGTGGAAGCCGAGGCGCTTTTTTTATGGAGTCCGGGGCCTAATCGGTAACTAAGGAAAGAGCGAAAAGCAGCCCACTCAGAAACAAAAATCCACCGGCCAGCAGCGGAACAATTTCTTTGTGTGGGGCCACGTCGTCGGCCAGGGCTACGCGCTGGGGGCGGCGCGGGTCGTAATACAGGCGCAGGTAGGCCCCCACGAAGCAATCAGCGTCGACGAGCAGGGTAGTAGTCAGGGGGGCAGTGGCTTCCGGGTGGTAGCTGATCTGGGCGCGGTAGGCGGTGCCGCGCTGCCCTCGAGTAGCGCTGATGCTGGTAACGCGGCCGGTAGTTTGGCGGCCCTGGGCCAGAAAATACTGATTCTGCCGACGTAACAGCAGGCCCGCAACCAGGATCCAGGTGCCGGGCAGGAGCGCCAGCACAGCTTTCAGATACGGTAGCAGGAACGTGAAAAAAGACATCTGAGACAAACGGAGGCGGCAAATTAAGCGAAACTGGAAATACGACCCGGGGAAGATAAGCCGGCTTGCATTTTACCCGTTCACTAAAAAAAGCAGCCGGCTTGAAGCGGCGCATGCAACCGTCCCTTCGGTATTGGACTCCTCCCCTGGGATGCCTGCCCGGTGGCGTGGCTTCCGAATGCCTCAAAACCTACTCTATCATTCTGAAACTACCCTTACGCCATGAAACTATCCCAAGCCTTACTCGGCGCTATTTTGGTGGGAATGGTCGCCCAAACCACCACGAGCTGCAAAAAAGACGCCCCCGGCCCCAAGAAGGAGGAGGGGACCGTCAAAGGCAAAAAAGTGCCCGATAACTGCCCAGCCTGCGGCATGGGCTAGGTCGTGGCTGAGCAACTACAACCGGTAGGGGCCAGCGCCGGCACTCCTGATATTCTGTCGGCCATAGCTTGCAACCTGGACGCCGATATCCTGTCGGCGTCCTTTCCGTTGTTGGAAGTCGGGCGGGTGGAGGCCCTGGAATGGTCGTTCGATACGCTTTTCTGGGCCGAACAAGTGCCCGAATGGTTTACCGAGCTGCTGCTCACCTACAGCCAGCAGCAGCGGCTGGTAGGCCATGGGGTATATTTCTCCCTGCTTTCGGGCCGGTGGACGGCCGAACAGCAACAGTGGTTGCAGCAGTTGCAAGAGCTGACCAAGCGCTTTGCCTTCGACCACATCACCGAGCATTTTGGCTTTTTCACGGGCCAGAACTTTCACTCCGGGGCCCCACTTCCCATTCCCTACACCCGCTCGGCCCTGCACCTGGGCCAAGACCGGCTGCAGCGTATCCAACAGGCCTGCGGGTGCCCGGTGGGACTGGAGAATCTGGCCTTTGCCTACTCCCTGGACGAAGTGCAACGGCACGGCGAGTTTCTTGATGAACTGGTGGAGCCGGTAAATGGTTTCCTGATTCTGGATGTGCACAACCTGTTCTGCCAGCTCCACAACTTTGCCGTTCCGTACGAGGAGCTCATCAGGCGCTATCCCCTGGACCGGGTGCGGGAAATTCACATTTCGGGTGGCAGCTGGGACGATTCGGGCCCGACGCCCGGCCGGCCGGTGCGGCGCGACACCCACGATGGGGCCGTGCCGGAAGAGGTGTTTCAACTGCTGGAACAGACCATGCCCCGCTGCCCCAACCTGCGCTACGTGGTGCTGGAGCAACTCGGCAACGCCCTCAAAACCGACGCTCAGCACACCCAGTTTCGCGCCGACTTCTGCCGCATGGAGGCCCTGGTAACTCGGCACCGCTCCCGGGCCGCTGGTCGGGCGGGGCAGCTGTTTCTGCCGCTGCAGCCCGGCGCTGCCGGACCGGTGGCCGAGGACGAGTCGCTGTATGCCCAGCAGCAGCAGCTTTCCCGCATTTTGGAAACGGCTCCTACCTTCGAGGAAGCCCGGCGGCAACTTCAGGCCTCACCGCTGGCGCACTCCGCCTGGAAAATTGAGGAGTGGGAGCCTCACATGCTGGAAACGGCCCGGCGCATCGCTCAGAAATGGCAGTAACCCGCCCTCGCCCGCCGATGGCACCAGCTGCCGGTGCGATAGGGACTGCCGGGCACAAAAGCTACTCGTTGAAGTGCCGGCGCACCGCGGCCAAGTATCGGCTAAGCGGGTCGCGCTGCCACAAAGAGGCACGGAGCGGCTGTTCTAAATGGCCCGCAGGAAGCCCAGCACAATTGCCGCAAAGCGTTCCGGCTGGTCGAGCTGGAGCGTGTGCCCGGCTGCCTGGATTTGTTCAACTCGTAAAGCAGGATTGAGCCGCTGTAAGTCTTTCGCAACCGCCGCTGAGACAACCCCTTTGTCACCGAATACAAGCAGGGTTGGGACGTCTGTCTGCCGCATCAGCTGCTGGTAGTCCGGGTTGGGAGGCATGAGCACCTCGAAGGCTCGCAGGCTGGTTTGCCGGCGGGCCCGGGCAAAGAGCGCCAACGTTTCCGCCGACCGGTGCGGGTGCCGGGCTCGGGCGCTGGCCACTACCTCCTCCAAGGGTAAAGCCAGCATCTGCCGGTGCTGCTCGGCCACGTCGCTGTTCCATACTTCGCGTTGCACTTGCGGGCTGAGAAACGTGGGGTCCGCCAAGACTAGGCCCCGAAGTAAGGTAGGGGCCTGGTTGGCTACCACGGCAGCGGTCATTCCTCCCATGGAGTGGCCGAGCAGAACGGGCGTTGGAAGCCGGAGAGCCTGAATCAGACCGATAAGGTCGGCGGCGTGGTCTTCGTAGCGGTAGCCTGCAGTGGGCACGCTCGATTGCCCATGCCCCCGGGCATCGGGCATAATGACGTCGTACTCGGCCTCCAGAGTCCGGACCAACTCCGTCCAGCACAGGCCGTTCGTCATTAAGCCGTGGAGCAGAACAATCGGCGGTTTGTCGCCCCCGGTGCGGGTGTAGTGGATCCGGATACCGTTCCTGTCGCAGATGGCGGCGGGCCAAGTGGTCATGGGGTGTATTGAGAAGCTCGAGGAGGCTGTAATATGCTAAGGCAGCGGTTTGGAAAAGGGTATGGGGCAATGATGACAAAAAAAATAGACAGTTTGCGCCTACTTACCTTTGCTTTCCAGCCTGTGCTCCTCCTGGCCAAGCAGCTAACCGGTCTGCTCCGGCCGGGAGCAAGGGTGAAAACAGGTGAATACCGTAGCTGGCTAGCTTGAGGCCCGCCACTGGCTTTCGTAAAACCGGCACTGCTTTCTGCTTGTTAGCTGGCCAACGCTCTACTCCGCTAGCGCGCTCAAAAACTCTGCCTTATGTCCATTACCTCGCAAGAAGAATTAGCCGGCCTGCAGCGCATCAGCCAGGCCGTTGGTATTACCCTAAAGCAAATGCGCGAGTACGCCCGGCCGGGCATAACGACCAAGGAGCTGGACGACTATGGCGGCAGCATTCTGGCAGAATTAGGTGCCAAATCGGCCCCGCGGCTGACCTATGGCTTTCCGGGCTGGACCTGCATCAGCGTCAACAACGAGGTGGCGCACGGCATTCCGTCGGCGCGGAAGGTGCTGCAGGAGGGCGACCTGGTGAACGTGGATGTATCGGCCGAGCTGGGCGGCTTCTGGGCCGATAACGGCGGCTCTTTCGTCCTGGGCCAGGATCTGCACAACCACCAGCCCCTCGTAGATGCCTCCCGGCAGATTCTGCGCACGGCCCTGAGCCGTATCCGCGGGGGCGTGCGCATAGCCGACATCGGCGGACTAATTGAAAGTGAAGCGCGCAAGGCGGGGTTTCGGGTGATTAAGAACCTGGTGGGGCACGGCGTGGGGCGCAGCTTGCACGAGGAGCCCTCAGAAATTCCCTGCTACTACGACCGGCACAACCTGAAGCGCTTCAAGAAGAACTCGGTAGTCGCCGTCGAAACCTTTATTTCCACCCGCGCCTCCATTGCCCACCAGCTCAATGACGGCTGGACGCTGGCTACCAAAGACGGCAGCTTCGTAGCCCAGCACGAGCATACCATCGTCATCACCGACGGCCCGCCCCTGATCCTGACCGAGGCCAACCAGATTTGGGAGTAAGTCGCTCTGGCCGCTGAAAGAGGGCTGTCAAGCGGGATAAAGCTCCGAAAAAAGCGCCCCGGCTTCGGCCAGGGCGCTTTTTTTAAATTGAACCGGTGGCCATACTATTTAAGCGGCGGACCCAACCCGGCTTCTTTCCTCTGGGCTGCGTTAAACTCTCTTTTCCGCGCTTGATTCCCGTCGTCATGAATTCTACTGAGGCTCTTGCCCGGCAGCTGCAGGCCCTCGAAACGGTCCCCGATTCCTACATAGTTGTATCGCCCGAGCTGATTATTCTCACGGCCAGCAACGCCTACCTGGCCGATACCCTGACTCAGCGCGAGCAGCTGGTGGGCCGCTACCTGTTCGACGTCTTTCCCGATAACCCCGCCGCGCCCGAAGCCAATGCCGTGCGCAACTGGCGCGCCTCCCTGGAGCGGGTTATTGCCACGGGCCAGCCCCACCAGATGGACCAGCAGCACTACGACGTGCCCGACCCCGAGCGGCCGGGCCACTTCGTGGAACGCCACTGGCAGCCGCTCAACACGCCCGTCTTCGATTCGCAAGGCCGCCTGCACTACATCATTCACAGCAGCGTCAATATCACCGAGGAGGTGCAGGCCCGCCGGGCTCTGGAAGTAAGCCAGCACCGGGAGCACGACGCCCTGGTCGAGGCCGAGCGGGAGCGGCTGCGGCTCAGCCACCTGGTTATGCAGGCCCCGGCCGCCCTCTGCATCCACGCGGGCCCGGCGCTGACCTATGAGCTCGTCAACCCGGGTTACGAACGGCTGTTTCCGGGCCGGCAGCTGCTAGGCCGGCCCATCCTGGAAGCCCTGCCCGAGCTGCGCGATACGGGGGTGTGGGAGCAGCTGCGGGAAGTGTACCGCACCGGCCACACGCGCCAGTCGCACGAGGTGCTGGTGCCGCTCCACAGCACGCCCGATGGCCAGCGGGAAGACCGGTATTTCAACTATACGTTTCAGGCCCGCCGCAACGAGCACGAGCAGGTCGATGGCGTGTACGTGTTTGCCTTTGAGGTAACCGAGCAGGTGCGGGCCCGCCAGCAGGTGCAGGCCCTGAACCAGGAGCTCGACCAGGCCAACCGCCAGCTCACCCGCGTCAATGCCGACCTCGACAGCTTTGTCTACATGGCCGCCCATGACCTGAAAGGGCCCATCAACAACCTGGAAGGACTGGTGCAGGCCCTGAGCGAGGAGCTGCCCGCCCCGCCCGACGCCCCGGCCCGCCCTTTGCTGCACATGATGCAGGACGCGGTGGGGCGCTTTCAACGGACCCTAGCTCAGCTCAGCGACGTGCTACAGCTGCACCAGGCCCACGACCCGGCGGCCCCGCCCGTGGAGCTGGGCGCGGTGGTCGACGACCTGCGCCAGGACCTGTTGCCGGCCCTGCAGCAAACCGGCGGGCAGCTGGAAGTAGACGCAGTAGCCTGCCCCGTGGTAGCCATGCCGGCCAAGAGTCTGCGCTCGGTGCTCTACAACCTGCTCAGCAATGCCCTCAAGTACCGCCACCCCGACCGGCCGCCCCTGGTGCGCCTGAACTGCCGCACCGAGGACGGGTTTTGGCATCTTACCGTGCAAGACAACGGTCTGGGCCTCGATGCCACCCAGCAGGCGTCGCTATTTGCCTTGTTCCGCCGCTTTCACGACCACGTGGAAGGCACCGGCCTGGGGCTGTACACGGTCAAGAAAATCGTGGAAAACCTAGGGGGCCGGGTGCAGGTGCAAAGCGAGCTGGGCGTGGGGTCTACCTTTTCGGTGTACATCCCCAACGCGGCCACCTAGCGGGCGGAGCCTGCCGTGGGCCCGGCTCAGATACCGGTGGGCTTGCCGTCGATGCTGCGGGCGTTGCGGGTGTGCCAATACTGCGCTACCTGCTCGGGGCCGCCCTGCTCCATGTAGTCGTTTAGCTCGTCGCGCTCGGCCCGGTACTCGAAGAAGGGCACGGCCATGCCGCAGGAAGTTTGCACCAGATCCACCGTTACCACAACTATCTGCCGGGAGCCGGGCAGGGGCGGGAACAGCGGGAGCAGCTCGGCCCACTCCGCGTCGCGGGGGTGGTACACGGTGGCAGTGCCGTAGAGGCGCAGAATGTTGGGCTTGCCCTCGAAGGCGCACCACATCAGGGTAATGCGGTTTACCTCCAGCAGGTGGGCGGCGGTTTCGTTGCCGCTGCCGGTCAGGTTCAGCCAGGCCACGCGGTTGGCATCGAGCACGCGCAGGGTGTCATGGCCCTTGGGCGAGATATTGACGCGCCCATCCGCGGCGGCCGTGCCCACGAAAAACATGTGCTGTTGTTCGATAAAGGCTTGGATGTCGGCGCTGATGGTAGTGTATTGCTTGCCCATGAGGAAGAGGAGTTTGGTGGGTGAGCAAGGTAGGGCCGGGACGGGCTGGTACCAAGTATTCAAGAACAAGCCTACGCAGTAATAGAAGCGTTAGTGTAGCTTGAAATTCTTGTGGTATTATGAATAAATGCGCCCTTATGATAGGTGGGCGTAGGCTTCTATAGCTGCACTGATAGTTGCCAACTGGAAGACTTGGCCCGACTGATAATTTCTGGCACAGAGGTCATATAAGTTTCGCCCGTGAGGTTGTTACGCAGCGCTACCCGATGGCGGGAACCTAGTGCGTCGGCAGCAGCTATTTCGCTTTCGGTCAGGGCAAAGAAGAAGCCGGAGAAATCTGCTTTTACGCGAGCTTGGTTGGCGGTTTTCACCTCAATGAATATCATCTGAGGCAGTACTTTTCGTACTGCTTCCTCATCCGTAAAATCTACCTGCACGGCGTAGGGTAGTTCAATAGCGTCGAAGCTACTGGCCTTTATACTGATACCAGTGTCGCGCAGGGCTGCCAGCAGAGTCTTCAACTCTTTACCACGGGGCCTTGGCATCCAATTACTCATATTGTTAAGCGCCTGGATTTCACCGGCCGCTCCCTGTTGGTTGGCCAAGCGGGCCAGGTGAACACGCTTGGCATTTATTACATCAAGGGGCTTCATGCGAGGTGAGTTTAGGGTTAGAAAGGAAGTTGACGCGGCTGGTAATTAGCGTCAGCGGTAGAGATGTTTCGACAAGCTCAGCATGACAGTTAGCATGGCAACGTCAGCCAAGTGAGCTGGCTCCCGCTGGTCGACATGACAGGCTTTTACTTGCTACGTCTTCCGGATCGGGGTTCTTGCCCTTTGGCAAGGCGGTAAGTTTTTGGTTGGGTTCTAGATTTTACCAACACATCAAGACCTGCTACTATCACAAACTGCTCGGGTGCTGCTGGGAGGTAACATACTTCTACTGTTTGGCCTTTTTGAAAGTCGGTAACATGAACTCTTTCCTTCGAAGTCTGAGTCAGTATCCGACCATCAGTTGTCTTAAATCGGACGATAGGGTAACGGTGGAGTAGATCTAGACCGACAAAGTCCATCGCTATAACCTCGCCCTGCGTGCGGATGCCCTGTCTTAAAATATGTATTCTGCCGTAGGATTTTTTATTCGAAGAGAAGAGAGCAAACGCCATCATCAGGACAATAAAAGCACCCCAGGTAATAAAGATTAAGTCCATTATCCCCGCTTTAACGCCTCCCGAGCCCCACTTAGGCCACCGGCAATGCTTTCCAGCTTATCGAGCATCTGTAGGAGTTGGCCGGCGCCGGAGTTGCCGAATAAGTTGGTTGTTGGTTTACTGAGCTTTTGCCAAGCTAACAACTCCGGCTGTGAACAAGCTGGCACCGGCTAGTAGACAAAGCCATATAGTAGTACTTGACTCATCTACAGGGATAATAAAGTCTTTGTAATTGGTTGGGTCATAGCGTAGCAGAATGGTTTGCCCTGTTTGTAATTTATTGGCGAGGTTGCCACCCTCGTAAGGAAGGGTAATCCAATGCATATCTTGGGTGCTAAAGCTCACAATCGGAATACGAAGAATGTGTTCCTCCTCTTTTCTCTCCTCAACCCGAACAACAATTCCTTCCGCCTCAATGCCATACCTACGGAAGTATACCTTCCTACGCCAGTCTTTAAAAGCCGTGTAGAGGAATACAGGGCTTGCTAAGAGCAGTGCCCCTGGCGCTAGAGCATCAAGAATTGTGTCGATAGAATACACTGTCGTAGAATTACTCCCGCTTTAACACCTCCCGAATCCCACTCAGCCCACCAGCAATGCTTTCGAGCTTATCCAGCATCTGCAGGAGCTGGCCGGCGCCGGAGTTGCGGAGGTTGTCGCGGAAGGTGGCTTTGATTTCCTGCCAGCGGGTTTCCTCGGCGGGGGTGAGCCAGCCTAGCAACTCGCGCAGCTTGAGCAGGTTGGCTTCAGTGGCGCTGGTCAGGGTTTGGGCTTCGCTTTCGTAGTGAGCGGCCAGCAGGTCGGTTATTTCCTGGTCGTTCATCACGGGGCGCACCTTCTCGGCCAGCTTGTTCATGTTGCGGTAGGAGCCCTGCAACTTAAACGGCGGCTCGGTACGGTAGGCGTCGGCCTGGGCGGCGCTGGCAATGTAGGCCGCATTCACGCGGGCCACCACGTCGCGCAGGCGCAGCAGCTTTTGCAGCACCGCCACGTACTCGTTTAGCTCCTCGGGCGAGTGGTTGCCCTCCAGGCTCAGGCCGTCCTGCTGCCCGGTTTCGGCCAGGCGGATGAGGGCGGGCACGTCCTGGGGGCTCTGGGTGGCGAGGCGGCCCAGGGCGGCGTTGCTGGTGAGGGCGTTTTCGAGGTAGGAGAGGCGGAAGGCTTCCTCGGAGCCGGTGCTCAGGATGTCGCCGAGGTTGTAGATGTCGGCGCGGTTGGCCAGCATGTCGGGCAGCTGAAACACGTCGCCGCTTTCGGTGTAGGGGTTGCCGGCCATCACCACCGCTACCTTGCGGCCGCGGAAGTCGTAGGTGCGGGCGCGGCCCTCGTACACGCCCTCAATCTTGCGCTGGGCGTCGCAGAGCGAGATGAACTTCTGCAGAAACTCGGGGTTGCAGTGCTGGATGTCGTCCACGTAAATCATCACGTTGTCGCCCATCTCGAAGGCTAGGTTCAGCTTTTCCAGCTCCTGCCGCGCTCCGGCGTTGGGGGCCTGGGCGGGGTCTACGCTGGTTACGGCGTGCCCAATGGCCGGCCCGTTGATCTTCATGAAGATGAGGCCCAGGCGGTTAGCTACGTACTCCATGAGCGTAGTTTTGCCGTAGCCGGGCGGCGAGATGAGCAGGAGCAGGCCCATGAGGTCGGTGCGCTTGCCCTCGCCCGCCGTCCCGATCTGCTTGGCCAGGTTGGCCCCAATCAGCGGCAGATACACTTTATCAATCAGTTGATTGCGCACGAACGAGGTAAGCACCCGCGGGCGGAAATCTTCGAGGCGCATATCCTGGGCGGCCCGCACCAGCAGCTGCTTCTTCAGCTCCTGAAACTGTTCGAACTGTGGCACCAGCACCCGATCGTAGTGCAGTAGCCGGCGCCTGAAGTCGGGGAAGTTGAGGTGGTATTGGTTGGTGGTTTGTGGTTGTTGGTTGTTGGTTTCAATGCGCGGGTGGCTACCCTGGAAGCCGCTGAGGATTTCGCGCAGGGGCGTGTGCACCACCCGCGCCGAATCATACGTGCCGGTGAGCAGGAGCACGGCGCACTCGTTGCAGAAATCGGAGAGGGTAGCAGCGGCCGGGGCTTGGCGCAGGTAGGCCTGCAGCCACTGCCGGATCAGGGGCAGCTGGGCGGCGGGCTGGTCCTGTAGGCCCGTCACCGACTGCTGGAACAGCTCCGTGGCCTGGCGCTCCTGCAGCTGCTTTTGGAACTGCTGGTACAGCTCGGCGGCTTCGGCGGCAATGATGAAGGTGCCGGTGTGGGTCAGCTCGTGGAAAAGGTAGTCGCCGGCTTCCGCTACCTGGCCTAGGGTGAAGAGGCCGGTTTGCTGGGCAAAGGTTTCCACGGCGGCTTGCAGCTCGGTTTTCAGCTCATCGAACTCCTGCGAATCGGGGAACACCTGCAGCAGCACCCCAATGCCCTGAAGCTGCCGCTCCCAGTGGGCGCGCTGGTCGGGGTCGGCGAAGCGCAGCCAGTAGAGGGCCGCGGCGGCGCGGGTGTCGGCGGGGTAGCGGAGCAGGTCGGCGGTGCGGGTGAGGCGCACCAGGGCCGTGAGCAGCAGGGTGGCGTCGTGGTCGTGCACGCCTTTGAGGTAGCCTTCCTGGTAGCGCGCGGCCATGAACTGCTGCACGTAGGCCAGGAGTTCGGCAGCGCTGAGGTGGCCTAGCTCCGTTACGGACAGCACGGCGGGGCGGCCCGCTTCCGCATCGGCGGGCGCAGGGTGCTGGGCCGCCTGCAGAATGCGCCAGGCCAAAAACTCGGCCCGGTACACGTCCTGGTTTTCCGACACCACGGTTTGCTCCCACACTGGCCTAGCGGCCAGCAGGGTAGGGTCGGTTATCTTCTGGAAGAAATTAGTGCCGGTGAGGTGGTAGTGCAGGGCGTCGTCGCGCAGCACTACGGTCAGCTCCAGGGGCTGGGTATTCACGGTGAAGGCGTGGGGGCCGAACTTGAGGGTCTGGCCGCCATCGGCAAACAGGTCGGCCCGGTCGCGGAGCTGGCGCACGGCGTCTTCGCGCAGGGTTTTGAGGCGGCTCTGCACGTCGTCGGCCTTCACCGAGTCGCCGAGGTTAAGCAATTCCTGGGCGGTCTGGCGCACCTTCTCCACCATCACATCGGCGGCAAAGTACCCGTTGATATCCGCCACCGATTCCAGGCGGGTGAGGCGGCTCTGCACCGCTTTCAGCAGCCGCTCGGCGCTTTGCAGCAAGGCCGTGGCGCGCTGGTTGCGGGCGGCTACCAGGGCGGTTTTCTTCGACTCGAAGGCTTCTACCACCTGCTCGCGGCGGGTGGTGAGCTGCTCAATAAACTGGTCGAAGTCGGGAAACTTGCCTTCCAGCTCCTCCAGCTGCACCATGAGCTTGGTCAGGTACTCGTCGCACTTGGCGGGCGTGTCGGCCAGATCGAGGTAGTTGGTGAGGGCCTGTTCCAGCAGCTTGAGCTGGGCGGTAAACTCCGCCTGGGCCTCCGTGCCAGCCAGCGCCTGCCGCCGCCGTTTCAGCGCCGCCCGAATCTGGTTGAAGCGGGCGTACACCGTCGAGATGTTGTCGATGATGGCCGTGGTCTGGGTGGGGTCGGGGATGGGCAGGTTGCTCACTACCTCAATCAGCAGCTCCAGCTCCTGGGCCACGGCGGTGGCTTCCTGCTCGCGCTGGTCGGCCTCGATGGTTTTCTGCACCTGCTCCACGCCGTCGGCAATGGCCTGCACGCGCTGGGCGTAGGGCAGGAGGGCATCGAGCCTGAGCAGGAAATCCACGGTTTGGGTGGCTACTTCCTTGCTTAGCTCCCCTAGGCCAGTGGCGTGCTGTTCCACGGCCGGCAGCTCCACGTAGCGCAGCTCCTTCAGGGAAATTACCTCGCCCCGCACCCCGCGCAGCTCGCCCAGCAGCTGCACAAACTCCGTCACGGTGTCGGGCGCCGAGCGGCGGATGCGGCCCACCAGCTCGTCGGCCTTCTGGAAAACGGTTTGGGTTTGCTGGGCGGTGTTTTTGCGGATGCTCTGCACCTTCTCAAACTCCTCCACAGCGGCCGTGGCCGTCTGCCGGATGTCGCCCAGCGGCTCAGCCAGGGCCTGAGCGGCGGGCTCGCGCAGCCAGTGGTAGGCGTCGGTGAGGCTGGTCGTCTGGCGAATCAGGTCGAGGTAGAGGCCGGCGTAGGAATCGTCCTTGCTGGTCAGCGTCAGGACTTCCTGCACCTCACTCATGGCCCGCACAATCTCCTTGTTGCCCAGCTTGTAGAGGTAGGAATCGGAGGTGACGGGCAACTCGAAATCCGGGGCCGTGTAGGGCGTCTGCCAGATCTGCACGGCGTGGTGCTTCTTGGGCTCGTCGTCGGCGCGGAAGTAGCACAGCTCCCCATTCTCAAACAGGGCATAGCCGTGGCATACAATGGGGTTGTCGACGCGCTGGGCAATGCGGTTGTAGCTCAGCAGCAGGTAGGTGCCCTGGTCCTTGTTGTAGAACACGTACAGGAAATCCTCCCCGTTCGGCGACACCACGCGCTTTTCAAACAGCATCTCCCGCAGGCCGTTGTCGAAGAGCTTGTTGTCGCCGGTTTGCAGGTAGAAGCCGTGCGGAAAAATTAAGCCCTGCCCATCGGGCAGCAGCACGCAGGCATCGGCCAGGGCATCGAGGCGCTGCGCGGTTTTGAGCTTGAAGTTGAAGATGAAGTAGCGGTACTGCTGCTCCTGGTAAGGCCGGATCTTGAGCAGAATCAGGTTGCCCACTACCGCAAAGTAGATTTCCGAGTCGTCGAGGGTCTGGTCCTTGTCATCCACCGGCTCGCTCAGAATGCCCTGCCCGGTGCTGGTGTTGTCCTCAACTTTGATGGTCAGGTCGCCGCCAATGGTTTCCACGAACACCTTGTCCTCGATGCTGATGTGGGGGTGCTTGCCACCACGCTGCATGTCGCGGGTGGCTCGCTTCCACTGAAACTCGTGCTGGGGCGGAAAGGTGTACTCGTGGTCGGAGCGGTTGTCGAGGTAGGTGAGCGTGTCGCCCTGCACGAGCCACTTGAACGTCTTCACATCCGAGGCGCTCTTGCCCACCCGAAACACCATGAACAGGTGCGTGCCCAGCACCGCAAACTTCACGAACTGGGTGTTCTTGTAGTAGCGGTACAGGTTGCGAAACTCCTCCAGAAACTGCGGGTTCTGCAGCAGCTCCAGCCCCAGCGGCCGGAAGTCGTGCTCCGCGTACTCGTACACCCCAAACACGTCCGCTAAATCCGGCTCCGCCTTCAGCCCCAGCACCACGTTATACCCAAAGATGAACCGTTGCCCCACCGACACCATGTCCCAGGGCACGCAGTTGTTTTCCGTCGTAATGCGGCCGGTGCCTAGCAGGCGCGTATCCACGGCCCCAAACACCTGCTTGCGCTCCGTATTCAGCTTATCGAGGCGCTGGCGCAAGTCGGTGCTACTCTTGAGCAGGCGGTTGCGCAGGATTTCGTAGGTGCCGGTTTCGAGTTGGGTAGTTTGTTCCATAAAAGCAGCCCGAACATCAGCTAGAGCTAAGGCTAGAAACTAGTTCCCCTCCTCAGATGAGGAGGGGCTAGGGGTGGTTGATGATGGTAGAAAGGGATTCTGAAAGGCCGCTTCAATGGCAGCCAATACACTTTCGATATGCTGCACGACTAGATTATTCTCAAACCGCAACACTTTCAACCCTAGACTGCTTAAGTAAGCGTCCCGCTCCGCATCCCGCGCCTCGCCGCTAGCCGTGAAGTGTCCCGCTCCGTCTAGTTCTACCACCAGCTTTTCAGCCGGACAGTAGAAATCCACGATGTAAGGCCCGATTCCGTGCTGGCGGCGGAACTTGCGGCCGGCTAGCTGGCTGCGTTGGAGTGCTTTCCAGAGTAAGGCTTCTGCCGGAGTGAGGTTGCTGCGGAGCGTGCGACGGGTAGCCTCTTGATAGCCTAGGTTATGAATGTGATTTGTATCGGGCATAGCTATAGAAGCCTAAAGACTAGTTCCCCTCCTTAGATAAGGAGGGGCTAGGGGTGGTTGAAGCACTAGAGCTAGAAAACTAGAACTAGTAGGATGTTCAGACGCGCTGGTCAACCACCCCCAACCCCTCCTCATCTGAGGAGGGGAGCTAGTTTCTAGCAGAGGTAGTCGCTCTTTACTTCAGCTCCAGCATCTTGGCCGGCTTATCCCCAATCCCCAGGGCCGTGGCCGTACTAGCCAGCTCCGTGATGGTGTTACGGGTTGTATCGTCGCCGGCTTTGTGCATCATCTTCAGCAGCAGGGCCGAGACGCTCAGGTTCTTCATTTCCTCGGCCGAGAAGCCGAACTGGTCCACGAAGCGGCGCAGGTTGGTTTTGAAGTCGCCACCGCCATCCTGGGAGAAGAAGGCGTCTTTCACGGTGCCCAGCACTTCGCTGTTGTGCACGGTACGGTCCACCATCTTGCCTTTGGTGATGGAGCCGATGATCTGGTCGAAGAACATAGTTTCCCCACCCACGATGTCGATTTTGGCGGCTTTGAGGGCCTCGCCAATCACCTCGGCCTGCGAAGCGGCAATGTCTTTCTGAATGTTGATCTGGGCCAGCTCCACCGACTTGTCCTTGTCGAGGCGCAGCTTGAATTCCTCGTGGTCTTTGCCCACGCCGTCGAGCTTCTTCATGGCGTCGGCCTTGGCTTCGATGCCCTTGGCTTCCACGGCGAATTTCTGCTCTGATACGGCCGCTTCGGCCAAACCTTTCTTCTGGTCGGCGTCGGCTTTGGCCTGGATGATGTCGGCGTCGGCCAGGCCTTTCTCCCGGTTGATTTTGGCGGCTACCAGGCCCAGCTTCTCGTCGGCTTCGGCCTGGGCGCCGGCCTTGGCCTGAATGGCCTGAGCTTCGGCGGCGGCGGTGAGCTGCAATACGTTGGCCTGGGTTTCACCTTCCTTTTGGCGGGCGGTGGCCTTGGCCTGCATCACCTGGGCTTCGGCCAAACCCACGGCCGTGGCTTTGCTGGCTTCGGCTTCGGCCAGGGTCCGGATGGCCTGGCCCTTGAACTCGGCGGCGGCCTTTTCGGCTTCGGCGTCAATCAGGGCCTGCTTGGCGCGGAACTCAGCGGCCTGGCGCTCCATGTCGGCGTTGCCCACCAGGGCCACGGTGGCGGCTTCGGCCTGCTGCTTGGCGGCCGTGAGGGCTACGAGCTTTTCCCGCTCGGCCTGGGCCTGGGCGCGGGTATCCTTGATTTTCTCTTCTTCCTGCACCGTGGCTTTTTCCACCACCACCCGCTCCCGGATGATGGTCTGGATGTTCTTCCGCTCTTCTTCCAGGGCCTTTTCCTTTTCAATCTGGGCCAGGGCCACAATCCGCTCCCGCTCGTTGGCTTCCAGGGCTTTGGCCTGGGCTACCCGCTCGGTTTCCACCGCGTCGGTGCGCTGCTTGTTGCGCTCGGCTACCAGCACCTGCCGGTCCCGGTTCTGCTCGGCGATGCGCACTTCTTCCTCGGTGGCAATGCGGGCCTTTTCGCCCTTCAGGCGCTCTTCCTGCAAGACTTTTTCGGTTTCGGCCAGCTCCCGGGCCTTGATGTTGGCAATTTCCCGCTTCTGCTTTTCCTGGTTTTCCACCAGCTGCTTTTCGAGCTGCAGGATGGTTTCCTGAGCCTCCACGTCCTGCTTCTTGATGGTTTTCTGCTGCTCGCGCTGGATGGAGTTGGCCTGAATCTTCTGCTCCGAGGTCAGGGCAATGATTTTCTTGATGCCCTCGGCGTCCAGAATGTTATCCTGGTTCAGGGCCGTGAGCGGGGTTTGTTCCAGGTAATCAATGGCGCAGTCGTCGAGGACGTAGCCGTTGAGGTCGGTGCCGATGATGCGCAGGATTTCCTGTTTGAACTGCTCCCGGGAATTATACAGCTCAATAAAGTCGAAGTGCTTACCAACCGTTTTGAGGGCTTCGGAGAACTTGGCGTCGAAGAGGTTTTCCAGGGCGGCCGGGTCGGAGGCGCGGTGGGCCCCGATGCTCTGGGCCACGTTGAGCACGTCCTCGTGGGTTTTGTTGACCCGCACGAAGAAGTTCACCTTCACGTCGGCCCGCAGGTTGTCCTTACACACGAGGCCTTCGGAGCCGGCCCGCTGAATGATGATGGTCTTGAGCTTGATGTCCATTACCTCCATCTTGTGGAGTACGGGCACGATGAAGATACCGGTAAACGACACCTTCGTGTCGCCCATGCCGGTGCGCACCAGGGCCTCACCCTGCACGGCTTTCTTGTACATGCGCGCCACCACGGCAATGATGCCGAGCAGGAATACGCCGAGCAGCACCAGCACGGCGAGGGAAAGTTGACCAATCATAGGAGGGGAGGAGTAAAGTAGAATCAGTAGAAGAGGCGGTGAATTGTAAAAAACGACCAGGTCAGCCGGCTTTAGCGGGCGTCGTCGTGGTCGTAGGGCTCAATCAAATAGCAGCGGCTGCGGGCACTGTAGTCGATAATCAGGGCCGTGTCGCCCTTGTGCAGCTCGGTGGCGGCCGAGGCGGCTTTCACGTTGAGCATCAGCGTGTCGCCGTTGGCTTTTACCACGGCCTGGCCCAGGTGTTCGTGCGAGGCCGGCAGCAGCACCGTGCACACCTTGCCGATGGGGTTGGTGCCCGCCTGGTCTTTTTCCAGCACGGCGAAAAGCTTGACGAAGGGCGTAGTCAGCACCTTGGCTACCAGTAGGCTGCCGACAAACAGCGGCAGGCAAAACGCCAAACCCAGCAGCCAGGAGGTATTGTGGGTGTAGTAGTTGGTCAGGATGCTGCCCACCCAGAGCGGCAGAGCCACGAAGCTCACGAACACCATCAGCGGCACCCGGCCCAGGTTGAAAAAGGCCAGGGCGCTGTTGAGCCAGGCCACGCTCAGGTGCGGGTCGTTGGGCGCTTCGGTCAGGCCGCCGTCGGGGTCGAGGTGCAGGTCCAGGGTTTTAAAGTCGAGCAGCCCGAGAATAACCGTCAGCCAGTAGAGCAGCACGAAAATCAGCAAGCTCGTGGCCACCAGATTAGGCGGGGAAAGTGCGGCTTGGGCTAATTCGGTCATGGGCATAAAGAGGGCAGCTTAAAGGTAGAAAAAAGGCTGCGCGGGTCAACCATCAGCGGCTTATTGCGGGGGCGAATTCAGGCCCAGCTTGTCTTTCAGGGCCTGTAAGTCGGTGGCGGCCTGCCCGGCGCCGCTCTGCTGCAGGGCCTTGTCGATTTGCTGGTCGACGGTGCGGCTTTGCTGGGCAATCTGCCCGTAGGATTCAGCCAGGGCTTCTTCGGCGGCTACCCGCTCCTTCATTCGCTCCAGCAAGCTTACCGTGCCCGAGGAGTCAATCTGGGCCAGCTGCTGGTTGATGGTCTTGGTGGCGGTGCTCACCGTGACGCGGGCCTTGAGCGTTTTCAGCTCGTTTTCCCACTGGCTGATGGTTTGCTTGAGCTGCTGCACGTTCTGGTCGAGCTGGGCGGCCGAGGCGGCAAACTTCTCCTGGTCGGTGCTGCTGCGGGTGGCGTGGGCCTCGTTTTCGGCCTTTTTCAGCAGGGCTTCCCCGGCCAGCCGGTCAGCTTCGGCCGTGGGCAGGTCGCCCTTGTGGGCGCGCTGGAGCAGCAGCACGGCCTTGTTTTCGTAGTCCAGGGCCTTGGCGCGGAAGTCCTCGCCCTCGTTACGGGCCCGAATCACCATGGCCTTCACCTCGGCCAGGGCGTGCAGGCTCTTATCGAGGTCCTGGCGCAGGTCGCGCAGGCCCTGCTCGGTCATTTTGATAGGGTTTTCGAGCTGGTCGACGGCGGAATGGGCTTCCGACTGCCCGATTTTAAAGAGGCGGCTGAAAATGTTCATGGCGGTTGGGCTACGGGGATTTACGCTTTCGAAAAGGCAATCAGCTCGTCGCCGAATTCGCTCAGCAGCAGAGCCAGGGAGTTGAACACCGCTTCCAGCTCGGGCAAATCGAGGTGCTCAAGCTGGAGGGTGTCGCGGAAAATGACCTTGCGGCCCGAGTCGTCGAGCACGAAGGCGCCGTGGATGATGTCGCGGTTTTTCTGGAGCAGGCGCTGGTACACCTCGCAGCTCGGGCCGGGCAAATCCAGCAGGTGCTGCTCCAGAATCAGCAGGGGCTCGCCGCAGCCCAGCACCAGGTGCTCGATGCCCAGCTCGGGCCGGCTCACGACCAGAATATGTGCGGCCGGGTCCTGGTGGTGAATGTCGAAGCCGAGCTCCAGTAAGTAGCGGTAAATTTTGAGGAAGTAGGCGTCGGCCATAGCAAGTACTGAGGTGGAAGAATAGGCGTAAAAGGTAAGGAAAGCTGGGCGGTTGGCGGCGCGGAGGGAGGATTGTTAGCTAATGGCTCAAGAAAATAGCCAATTGATAAATGTAGTTGGTGGTTATGTGGTAGCTTTACGGTGCAAGTGTACTCAAAGTTTGAGAGGTGCTCAAGTTTTGAGCGAAATATTTTTTCCCTGCTATGTCCTACGTTGGTAAGAACATCCGCAAGATTCGAACGGTTAAGAAGCTGAGTCAGGCGGCTTTTGCCGAATTATTTGGGTTGGCCCGGCCCAGCGTGGGTGCCTACGAAGAAGGCCGCTCCGAACCCAAAATGGAGACCTTGATTCAGATTGCTCAGCATTTTGGCTTGTCCGTCGACTTGCTACTAACAAAAGAGCTAACGGTAAATGAGCTCTACCACTTCGATATTTACCAGAAAGAAGCCCTGCCCGCACCTACCGCTCAGCCCGCCGCCCGGGCCGACCAGCAGCCCAGCGTGACGCCCTTCGTGCCAGCCGCCCGTTTGCTCGAATACATTGTGCAGCACCACAGCGCGGCCTTCCTCGACGCGCTGCCCCCGCTTACTTTTCCGCACAGCCTGGGGCCAGCTACCCGGGCCTTTGAAATCGTAGGGGCCGAAATGCAGCACCAGCAGCAGGGGCTGCGCCACCAGGACGTTATTCTGTGCCGCCGCGTGGATCTGGCCGCGCCCAACCTGCGGGTACAGCGCATCTACGCCTTCGTCACCCAGAGCAAGCTGCTGGTGCGCCGCCTCTCCGAGCGCCTCTCCGACACCCGTCTGCGGCTGCGGGCTGATAACCCCGACTACGGCTCCGAGGAATTTGCCCTCGACCAGGCCCTGGAAATCTGGGAGGTAAAGGCCGTATTTACCACTCATTTACGGCCCCCATCCACGATGGAAGAGCGGCTCACGCGCCTGGAGCGGCAGGTGGAAGAGTTGCTGGCCCGCCTGGGTGAGCAGGAGGACTAAGCCAGAGTCGGCGGGAGTGCGGATATTTGCTCGTATGACACCCCCCATTACACCGGCGCCGGTGCCAACGGCCCTAAAGCTGCTCCGGCTGAAGTTTCGGTTGTTGACCGTTATTTCTACCACAGTCGCCTTTCAATCAGCGTGGCGGCTGTTTACCACGCCGCGTAAGCTAGCAGTCAAGGTTTGGGAAGCCGCGGCCCTGGCTGATGCTCGGCGGTTTGAAGTGCCGTTTGAGCAGGGGCACGTAGTTGCCTACGAGTGGAACCCCGCGGGGAAGCGCACCGTGCTGCTGGTGCACGGCTGGGAACACCGGGCCAGCTTCTGGGGGGCCTTTGCCCAAGGCTTAGTAGCGGCCGGCTACCGGGTAATAGCCTTTGATGGGCCGGCCCACGGTGCTTCCTCGGGCCGGCGCACTACCCTGCCCATGTTTGGAGCTGCCATTCAGACCGTGGCTGACCAAGTAGGGCCAATCTGGGGCGTGGTGGCGCACTCGTTTGGGGCCGCGGCCACGGCGGGGCTGCCAGTGCACTTTAATAATGGCCAGTTGCTGCCACGGCTAGTGCTGCTGAGTGTGCCGGGCAGCACGCCGGCCGTGTTTCAGCGCTTTGCCGACCTGCTCGAGCTGCCCGGCAGTGTATTGGCCCGCATGACGGAGTTTGCCGAGGCCCGGCACGGCCGCCGCTCCGAAAGCTACAGCCTAACCCAGGTGGGCCACCAAGTGCCGGCCGAGCGGGCCTTGCTGCTCCACGACCGGGCCGACGAAACCATTCCTTTCCACGAAGCCGAGGCCATTGCCCGCAGTTGGCCCGGCCTCGACTTCCGACCCACCACCGGGCTGGGTCACAACCGCATCATGCGCGACCCGGACGTAATCAGCCAGGTAGTAGCGTTTTTGCAGCCCGAATGAGGTGCCGCTGCGGCGGGCAGTGTGCTACACCACGTGTCCTTGTGAGGAGGTACGACATTCCGCGCATCAAGCGGCGTCAATCCGTCCGCGGAAATGTGCGGAGCAACCTTAACTGAAAAGCCCTTACTACACGCAGTAGTAAGGGCTTTCTGGTAAAAGAGTATTGGTCACTGCGCAGAGGCCGGATTGCTTCGTTCCTCGCAACGGCACGTTTTTCTATTGCTCCCATTCAACCACCTCGATACACTAAATAGTGTCATGGCCCTCGGCGGCGAGTTGGCGGAGCAGGTCGCGCATCTCGGTGGGTTCTTGGAGTAGGGGCAGGATGCGCTGTAGATATTCGGCTTCGGCCCGCAGGTGGCGCTTCACCTGACGCAGCTCGGCTTCCTGCTTTTTGCCGGTGGCCGCAAAGGCGTTGCTCGTGCCGTATTTAAGTTCATTCATACGCTGCTTGAGTTCGTCCTGCTGTTGGCGCAGGGCCTTGGTATAGCGAGCCAGCAAGTCTTCCGACTCGGAGTCGGTGCTGCCGGGCGCGTGCTCGGAAAGCAGCTGTAATAGGGTGTACAGGTCGTTGGCCTCGTAAGCCCGGGTGATTTGCTGCATCCGCTCGGTTTTTTCCTGGGCCAGGGCGGGGTCGCGCTCCAGGTCGGGGTGGTTGGCCCGGGCCAGCTGCCGATACAGATTCTTGGTGTTGCCCAGCAGCTTCTGCTGCTCTTCCAACGCTGCTTTTTCGGCCTCCCGGGCTTTTTTGCTCTTGGCTTGGCGCTTTTGCGGTCCGGAGGCACCCGGGCTAGTTGCCGCCGAATCGACTGGTGGCTGGTCGGCGGTTTTTTCCGGCGAATTCATAGCTCGTGCAGCTGCGTGACGCTGCACGATATCCGCTACGTCTTCCCCAAACCGGTTTTGCAGCGACTTGGCATTGTTCAGAATCAACTCTTCAATCTGGCGGTGCTCGGCGCGGCTGAAGTAGGGCAGGAGCAGGGCTTCTTCCAGCGGTTCAAACAAGCCGCGGCGGGCCGCTACTACCGTTTGCGCCAGGGGCCCGACCTGCTGCCAGTAGCGGCGCCGGCCCTCCGCTTGCCCGGTTTCCAGCTCCCGCAGCCGTTCCCGCAGGTTTTCCACATCCTGAATGGCCTGGCGGAACGCCTGCTGAGCGGGCGTGCCCGGGGCTGTTTCCGGTACGCGGGTTGGCAAAGCGTTGGCAGCGGGCAAGTCGGTGGCGGGGTTGTGCAGGTTCATAGCGCAAAGGTAACGCAGCAAACCAGGTGTAAGGCGAAGTGGCACTTCGCGAATCGTTGCACGACAACCGGTAGGGCAGTAGCAAGGGCTTGCCAAATGCAGCTTCGCTTGGTAAGCGTACTTGCTCACCCAAACAGCTCGTACGCTACCCGAAAGGTGTTGCAGTGGGCATCCACAATGTCGCCGATTCGCTCGGAGTAGCCCCCGCCCATGCTCACGGCCACGGGCAGGCGGTGTTGCTTACACAGGCCCAGCACAAACTCGTCCCGGGCCCGACAGCCGGCTTGGGTCAGGGCCAGTTTGCCGAGCTTGTCGGTGGCCAGTACATCCACGCCGGCCTGGAAAAATACGAAATCAGGCTCCACCTGCTCCAGCAGACCCGGCAGCACGGCCGTAAGCTGCTGCAGATACCCCGCATCGTCAAGACCCAGGGGTAGGGCCACGTCCAGGTCCGACTGCTCCTTGCGCAGCGGGTAGTTGGCTCCGGCGTGCATGCTGAAGGTAAACACACGGGGCTCGTGCTGGAAAATGCGGGCCGTGCCGTCGCCTTGGTGCACGTCCAGATCCACGACCAGCACCTGCTGTGCCAGTCCGTGGTGCAGCAGGTGGGCGGCGGCAATGGCAAGGTCGTTGAGGACGCAGAATCCTTCGCCCCGGTCGGCAAAGGCATGGTGGGTTCCGCCGGCCAGATTCAGGCCAATACCATCGAGCAGAGCCCGCCGCGCCGACTGCAGCGTGCCCGCCGAGCTGCTCAACGAGCGAAGCACGAGCCGCTCGCTCTGCGGCAACCCCAGGCGGCGCACTTCCTGAATCGAAAGCTGCTGGTCGCGCACCCTGCGCCAGTACTCGGGGGTGTGCACCCGCAGCACGTCTTCCTCACTGCACAGCCCCGGGTCGTAGAAGTCGTGGGGTGGGGCAATGCCTTGCCAGAGCAGCTGCTCCCGAATCAGTTCGTACTTGGCAATGGGAAAACGGTGGCCGGCGGGTAAGTCTAACGTATAACGCTCGGATGTGGCAAGGCAGGGCATAACTCGGCAAAACAGGGAGGCAGGAACGTCCTTCTACGGCAGCGCCGGCCCGCGGGGGCAAATGGCTTCTGCCGTTACCCTAGGGGCATTGGTGATTATCTTAGGTAAACTAGGACCGCCTGTTCTACCCGATATTCAGTTGCTGCGGCAGCCTAACGCACGTTGTTGTGTGACTATTTTTTATTCGAACAGGAAAGCCATGCTGAATTTATGTAGTGTTCCTGAGCGATATGCATACTCGTTGAACTAGTCTATTCGTAACTCAATCATTGAACCTGTTTTGCGCTGAAAAAAAATATTTAAATTATTTTTCGAACTTATTTGGTGGATACAAAAACTCCCTTCATATTTGCATCACTCAACCACTAAACGACAACTCAAAACCATGCTCCGCTCCTTTAACTACACCAGCAAGCAAGAAGGTATGAAGCCAGGGGCTTCCGCCTCGGTTCGGTATAGCTAAGTAGCAGCAGGTTTTCCTGATACTTCCGCCACCCGAACCCCAGAAGGTTCGGGTGGTTTGTTTTTCAGCCCTTTATATCCTTCGGCCATGTACCTCTTGCAGGACAGCTTTACTCACCAATCGGAATCCAAACGGCCACTGCGCCGGGACTGGAACGGGTGCGGCCGGGATTTTTTGTCGAACAATTCTCGTAGGTAAATACTACGTGACTGATTCGTAAAAAAGCCCGGTTTCTCCCTGAAGCCGGGCTTTTTTATACTTATAAATTCGCGGAAAAATAATTTCCCGCGACGCGGAAAAGCTATGCCTAATTGGTAAAGTATTAAATTAAGAATCGCGTCAAATTTGCGATAAATGCGAATTTAATTTCCCGCTCTTTTAAAATAAAACATCATGTACGAAAGCTTCAGAATTTTACTCGCTACGCCTACTGCCAAGGCCACGTCTCACTCTGATTTTTCAATCGGTAATATCCCTCGTGCAGGGAATCCACCCGGATGTCTAACCGCCACAAGCCCGTACCCTATTCCCTCTGGGAAGCCCAACAGGCCCGCATAGTACTTGCCGCGTCTAAGCGCCTGAACTGGCGCCGCTGGACTCTCCCCGAGCAGGTCGAGCACCTGCTCTCCCTCTACGGCCCGCTGCCGCTCATCGAAGCCCGATTGGGTGAACAATCGGCGCTGACTGCCTTTTACCGCCACTGCCTGCACGAAAAGCAAGGCCCGTGGCGTGACCAGTGCGCCGGCTTGCTCCGGGGCCTGGCCCAGAAACGGACCGAGCTATTGTGGCGGCCCGAACTGGCCCCAGCCCTGGCAGCAGTGGCCAAGTGTATGCCCCACCGCTGCCGGCAACTGGCCGACTGGCACCCCCGCAGCCGCAACCCGTTTCGGCAGCTGGAAAGCCTGGTGCGCCACCTCTTCGACCAGTACGGCGACGTGCCGGCCTGGCTGATCAACTCCTGGACGGCGGGCCGCCTGCACGACGGCCTCGACGTGGCTGCCCTGACCGTTCACCTCGGGCGGGGAGAAGCGCTACGCACCTTTCCGGGGCTGCCAGTGCCGCTGAGTCGCAAGACGGAACACTACCTGCGCCTGGCCCCAGCGGGCTACACGTTTCTGCACGCTTTGCGCTACGCCCAGCTCGCCGCCCGCGACCAACTCGGCTGGCTCGGGCCGGTGCTCGACTCCCGCCTGGGCCGGTGCCTGGGGCGCGACGATGAGTTCTGGCTGCGCGTGGTGGACTTTTTTGCCGCGGCCCCCATGGTCGACCCCTACCAGCTGGGGCCCGTGTGCGACTGGATTCACCAGAAGCGGACCGTGGGCCTGGGCGACGAGCAGGCCCAGCCGGGCTTCTCGCTCAAGGGCCGCTCCATGCATAGTCTGCTGGCGCACACGGCGCAGTGGCACCAGCACCTCAGCCAAGCCGCCCGCCGGCCGCCCGAGCCCAGCCTGACGCTGAGCACAAGCTGGGAGCCGTTGCCGGTGCCCGACTTTGCCGGGGGCGGCAAGTTTCCGGTACGCATCACCCAGCTGCGCACCTACGGCGAGTTGCTAACGGAAGGCCGCAGCCTGCGGCACTGCGTGGCGTCTTATCTGGACGCCTGCCGGCGGGGGCGCAGCGGCATCTTTTCTCTGACCCTCAACGGCACCCGCACCGTGACGCTGGAAGTGCAGGCCAACCGTACCGTGGTGCAAGCCCGGGGCCTGTTCAACCGCCGCCCCAACGATGAGGAAGCCCTCTGGGTGCAACGCTGGGCTGCCCATAACCGCCTGCTGGTGCCCAGGCACCTGCTGAGTTAGGTAGCTGTCAGTCGCTGAAACTCAATATCTCACAACTTCACCCCGTCATGCGCTTCAATCTACCCTTCCGCAAAGTGCAACCGGTCCTCAACCACGAAGGCGCGGTAGCTTATACCCTCACGCCCCAGCTGGAGCTGTACGCGGCCGTAGCCACGGCCGCCCTGAGCGACCAGTTTTACGAAAAAGCCGACACCCGCTTGCAACGCCTGCGCGAGTTGGTAGCCCGCAACGACCCCGAATTCGTGGCCCGGCTGGCCGTGTACGCCCGCGAGCAGCTTTACCTGCGCACCGTACCCTTGGTGCTGACCGTGGAGCTGGCCCGCCGGCACCAAGGCAACAGCCTCGTGAGCCGCCTGGTGGCCCGGGTGGTGCAGCGCGCCGACGAAATCACCGAGCTGCTGGCCTACTACGCCCGGGCCAACGAGCGGGACGGAGCCAAAACCCTTAACCGTCTTTCCAAGCAAGTGCAGAAGGGCCTGGCTATGAGCTTCAACCGCTTCGACGGCTACCAGCTGGCCAAGTACGACCGGTCCGGGCCGGTGCGCCTGCGCGACGCCCTGTTCCTGGTGCACCCCACCGCCCGCGACGCCGAGCAGCAAGCCTTGTTCGACCAGCTCGTGCAGGGTACTTTGCCCACCCCTTACACCTGGGAAACCGAGTTGTCGGCCCTGGGCCAGCGGGGTTTTGCCTCGGCTGAAGAGCGGGCCGCGGCTTTCCGTAGCACCTGGGAAACCCTGATTAGCAGCGGCAAGCTGGGCTACATGGCCTTGCTGCGCAACCTGCGCAATATCCTCGACGCCGGCGTGTCGGCTGGAGCCGTGGAGCGGGTGTGTGCTACGCTCAGCAACGAGCAGGCCGTGGGCCGCGCCAAGCAGCTGCCCTTCCGCTTCCTGGCCGCCTACCGCGAGGTGCTGGTCTTGAAGTCGGGCTACGTGAGCGTGGTGCTCGAAGCCCTAGAAACGGCCATTGCCCACAGCGTGGTCAACCTGCGTGGCTTCGCGGCCGATACCCGCGTGGTAGTGGCCTGCGACGTGTCGGGCTCGATGCAGCAGCCGGTGTCGGCGCGCAGCAAAGTACTGCTCTACGACGTAGGCCTGGTGCTCGGGATGCTGTTGCAGAGCCGCTGCGGCCACGTCGTGACGGGCATGTTCGGCGACACGTGGAAGCGCATCAGCCTGCCCCGGGGCCGGACCCTGCAAAACGTGCAGGAGTTCTACCGCCGCGAAGGCGAGGTGGGCTACAGCACCAACGGGCATCTGGTCATCAAGGACCTGGTGCAGCGCCGGGAGGTGGTAGATAAGGTGATGATCTTCACTGACTGCCAGCTCTGGAACAGCACCGGCGACGGCGGCACCCTGGCCCAGGCCTGGCTGGACTACCGCCGCACCGTGGCGCCCCAGGCCCGGCTTTACCTCTTCGACTTGGCCGGCCACGGCTCGGCCCCGCTCGAAGTGCGCGAAGGCCACGGCGTGGCGCTGATTGCCGGCTGGTCGGATAAAGTATTCGATGTGCTGCAGGCGCTGGAAAACCAGGGCTCGGCGCTAACTGAAATTGAAAAAATTGAACTGTAGGAGAGGGCCTGATTGAGTTCCGCTTTTCTCTTGCCATACTCCCCCCAACGCTACGACCCTTCAAGCGGTACGGAGCGGCGGTAATCCGGCCGCTGCTCCTCGCCTTAAGGAAGTCCGACTATTCCTGCCCCCTTATGAACCGTGAACAACGTCAACACCTGGCCCGCCTCACCCTCGAAGCCCTCAACACCGGCCGTTACCATACGGGTAGCGGCACGGAAGTCAGCATCGAGGCCTGGCAACACGCTGCCATGCAAGGCAGTCTGCTCTACCGGCCGGCGGACGCCACAGCGGTGGGGCAGGAACCCGGACTCGCCGGAAACGCCCAGGGCGAAGTGCGCGTGTACCAGGCCACCACGCTCGAAGCGGCGGCGGCCCTGAGCCGGCAATTTGCCCGCGTCGGGGTGCTCAACTTTGCCTCGGCCCGCAACCCTGGCGGCGGGTTTTTGGGCGGAAGCCAGGCCCAGGAAGAAAGCCTGGCCCGCTCCTCCGGCCTGTATCCGTGCATTGCCCAATTCCGGGAAATGTACGAGCACAACGCCCACCTCAACGGCTTCTACAGCGACTACGCCATCTACTCGCCCGGGGTGCCGGTGCTGCGTACCGACGCTGGCGACTGGCTTTCGGAGCCCTACCGCGTCGACATCATCACCTCGCCGGCCGTGAATGCCGGGGCGCTGCGCCGCAATTCGCCCGAGCTGCTGCCGGAGCTGGAGCCCACCATGCGGCGGCGCATCCGGCAGGTGCTGGGCATGGCCGCCCGCCCCGGCTGCGAGGCCCTGGTGCTGGGCGCCTGGGGCTGCGGCGTCTTCGGCAACGACCCGGCTCAGGTGGCCCGGCTGTTTGCCGAAGCCCTGACCCAGCCTGGCTGGCGCAACCAGTTCAAGCGCATCGACTTTGCCATCTTCGACCCCAACGCTCCGCACGCCGTGCTTGGCGCGTTTGAGGCCGAGCTGGCCGGCGTGTAAGCTCTGGGTTGACCGCTGTAGAGACGTATGCGTGCGTCTCCTCGTTGAACGACAATCCTACACCAGCCGCAACGGTGGAGACGCACGCATACGTCTCTACACGCGGCTGGCACTCCCTTTCACTTCTAAAGCCAACCTAGTCGGGGGCCTAAATGCATAGCCAATCGGGCCGGGCCCGCCTCCGACTATTGGGTAACCAACTCTTAGCCAGGTGCCGTAGCAGGGCGTTACTTCGGGGAGTTTTCAGGCTGTTCGGCAACGAGCGGTTACGGGTTCGAATCCCGCGCGGTGGTTTAGGCCGCCGTAGGAAAACATTCGCTGGCGTCTGTTGCCCTTGCTTTGGGTTGACTTTAGCAAGCAAAATATCCCGCCGGGTGTCGTCGGGAAGCGTTCCTTCGGGTCGCGGGTTCGAGTCCCGCCTGTTGCCGTCTGGTTCTTCAGCGGCGAGAGTAGCTCAGTTGGTTAGAGCGGAAAGGCTGCGGCCGCGCTTCCCTTTTATTACCCTGGATGGGGCGTTTTATCCGTTCTTTTTTCGGGTGCCGTAGGGGCGCAATCCTTCGTTCCGGGCTGGAAGCCGCAAGGCGTGCGGGTTCAACTCCCGCCCGGTGGCCGCGAGGCCGCCGGTGGCGAAAGGTAGACGCACCAGCAGTTAGGGCGCCCCGCCTGTTGCCCCGAAATCAGAATAGAATAGTACCTCGTTGGGTGCCGTAGCCTAGCCTTACTTCGCACTTTTAATGCCCGGGTCGGGGGTTCGAGTCCCCCTCGTCACTCCCCGGATTGACGGTAGCTCAGCTGGGTAGAGCAGGATAACGGGCTGGGCACCCAGTTGCCCCAACGAGTTTTGTTTGTACTGCTTACCGGGTGCCGTAGGAAGGCGCTACTTCGGTGATTCTTTGGAAGAGCGGGTTCAACTCCCGCACCCCGCCGCTTCGGCGGCGGGAGCTGCGCCGGCCACGGCGCAGCGGCAACGCCCACCGTCCGTTGCCCCGGTAAGCAGCCTGGTTTTCCTGTCGTGGTGCCGTAGGGCCGCCTTTCTTCGGTTACTGAGGTCGTGGGTTCGAATCCCGCCTGCCAACTGGCAGTAGCCTAGTGGTTAGGGCGCAGTAAGGTATGGCTGCCCGCCTGGTTGCCCCCTGCAGGAGCCGGGCCGGAAACGGTGTCGTCGGGTAGTATTCCTTCGTTCTGAAAATACGCCATCGGACTACCCTCTCTATTACCCGTTTCCTTAGCCCGGCAGCGGCTTTTCCGGCCGGATGCCGTACGTCCGCGCTGCTTCGACCTGCCAATTTGGGAGTCACGCGAGTGCCCCAGGCGCGGGCGGCCCGTTGCTCCGGTCCGGATTCGCTTTTCTTTTCTCGGCTACAACACGCGGCCGGCGGCGGCACCGAAATGTGGGTGCCGCCGCCTTATTGCCAGCCGCTTTTTCTTTAACTTCTCGTCTGCGGACTCCTTTTTTATGGCCCATCAATTACGCGGTAACGACCTGCGCCAGCTTGGCTTCCCCGAAGGCCGTGCCATCGGGCTGGCCCTGGCCCAGCTCCAGCGCAAGCACCTCAAGAAAATTTCCCTCACCGGCCAGCTGGCCCTGCTCCAGCACATCCTGGCCGCTCCCCACGACTTCTCGACTCACCTCGACTGGAGCCACGTAGCGGCCGCCCTGCTGCCGCCCCCGTCCCGCCACCTCGAACTGGTGGCCCGCAAGCCTTACACTCTCTACGGCGCCGAGCACATCGAGCCCGGCGCCCTGCACCAGATGGACACGGCCATGAAGCTGCCCGTGACCGTGGCCGGGGCCCTGATGCCCGATGCCCACCACGGCTACGGCCTGCCCATCGGCGGTGTGCTGGCTACCGATAACGCCGTGATTCCCTACGCCGTGGGCGTCGACATTGGCTGCCGCATGGCGTTGTCGGTGTTTGCTTTGCCGCCCAAGTTTATCAGCCAACGGGTGCAGGAGCTGCAAAAGTTGCTGCTCGACAATACCCGCTTCGGCAACCGCACCGGTTTCGACCGGGGCAAGAAACTAAGCCACGAAGTGCTCGACAGCGACACGTTCCGCGCCGTGCCCTTCCTGCGCAACAAGCAAGCCACGGCCGCCGAGCAAATCGGCACCTCGGGCTCGGGCAACCACTTCGTCGAGTTCGGCGTGGTCGACATCACCGACCCTAGCAACGAACTAGGCCTCGCCGTGGGGCAGTACGTGGGCCTCTTGTCGCACTCCGGCTCCCGCGGCCTGGGCGCCTCCGTGGCCAACCACTACACCAAGCTGGCTATGGAAAACTGCCAGCTCCCCCATGAGGCCAAGCACCTGGCTTGGTTGGGTCTGGATGGGGAGTTGGGGCAGGAATACTGGGCGGCCATGAGTCTGGCCGGCGACTTCGCCTCGGCCTGTCACCACCAGATTCACCAGCGCCTGGCCAAAGCCCTGGGCGAAAAGCCCCTGGCCAAGGTGGAAAACCACCACAACTTTGCCTGGAAAGAGCAGCTGCAGGATGGCCGCGAGGTTATTGTGCACCGCAAAGGCGCCACGCCGGCCGGCAAGGGCGTGCTGGGCATCATTCCCGGCTCGATGACGGCCCCCGGTTTTATCGTCCGGGGCCGGGGCGTGCCGGAGGCCCTGGGCTCCGCCTCCCACGGGGCCGGGCGGCTCATGTCGCGTACCCGGGCCAAGCAGGAGCTTACCGACGCTCAGGTGCGCCAGCATTTGAAAGCCCACGACGTGGTGCTGCAGGGCGGGGGCGTAGACGAAGCGCCCATGGCCTACAAGGACATTCACGCCGTGATGCAAAGCCAGCAGGAGTTGGTGGACGTGCTCGGCTCGTTTACGCCCAAAATTGTGCGCATGGATGGCGCGTGAGTTGATCCTTGCCAACAAGAGGCCCCGCCCGGGGCCTCTTTTTTGTCCCTGCCGTTCGAATTACGCCGCATAGTTCTACAGCCACAAGCTTGGACATTCACGGCCGGAGCCCGACGCCGGGCACCTTATCGGGAAAGTGTCTTTTCTTGCTGCTTCTGCGGGGCCTGACGGTTGAATCGTGGTATTTTCGTCCCACCCAGAAAAACCATGGCTGCTACCCCCACTGACAATGACTACAACCGTTGACTTTTATTTCACCGACGGCTGCGGCCGTTGCGCCCTGGTGAGCACCCCGGCCTGCAACGTCAATACGTGGAGGGCGGAGTTGCGCGAGCTAAGAGCCCTGGTGCTCGGCTGTGGCCTGACGGAAGAGCGGAAGTGGGGAGTGCCCTGCTACACCTTTCAGAAAAAGAACGTCCTGCTTATCCACGCTTTCAAGGACTATTGCGCCCTCAATTTCTTCCACGGCGCCCTGCTAGCCGACCCTGCCGGCCTGCTGATGCAACAAACCGAAAACTCCCAGGCCACCCGCCAGATTCGGTTCACCGACGTCCGGGAAATAACCAGGCAGCAGGCCGTTGTGCAAGCCTATATTCAGGAGGCCATAGAAGTGGAAAAAGCGGGGTTGAAAGTTAGTTTCAAACCAACTTCAGAATACGTCCTGCCCGAGGAGCTCCAACACGCCTTGGCCAGTAACGCCGCGTTGAAAGCCGCTTTTAATACCTTGACCCCCGGCCGGCAACGCGGATATCTTCTTTATTTCGCGGCACCCAAGCAAGCCAAAACCCGGGCGGCCAGAATTGCGAAATACACTCCCCAGATCTTGCGGGGCAAGGGCCTGCATGACTAGCCGGTTGGCTCGGCCTCCGTACCCTGCCTCGCAGAACGAGCCGGGCGGGAACCAGGCTTAGGTCAAGACGGGGGGAGTTGGGCGCACGGGGAACGGCTAATCTACTGATTCACATACGTGTCTATGACTGCCAATAATGTCGTCTGCTTCGGCGAAATTCTCTGGGACGTGCTGCCCACCGGCAAGCAGCCGGGTGGGGCGCCCTGCAACGTGGCTGTGCACCTGCGGCAGCTCGGCGTACCGGCCCGGCTCATCAGCCGCGTCGGCGACGATGAGCTGGGTACCGAGCTGCTCGACTTTATCAGGTCCAAAGGCCTAAGCACTGCCTATGTGCAGGGCGACCAACACCAGCAGACCGGCGTCGTGGCAGTCAATGTGGACGACACCCACGAAGTAAGCTACGATATCGTCGGCCCCGTAGCCTGGGACTACGTGCAGCCCGAACCGGCTTTGGATGCGGCAGTGGAGCAGGCCGATATGTTTGTCTTTGGCAGCCTTGCCGCCCGCAGCCCCATTACCCGCGCCACGCTGTACCGCCTGCTGGAGCACGCCCGGTTCCGTGTGTTCGACGTGAACCTGCGGCCCCCGCACTACACCAGAGAAGTCGTCGAATACTTGCTCAGCAAGGCCGAGCTCGTGAAAATGAACCACCACGAACTGGCCGAAATCATGAGTTGGGTTGGCCCGAAAACCGACCTGCCGATGGCCATGCAGGCGCTGGCCGCGCGTTTTCACCTGCGGGCCGTGTGCGTGACGTGCGGGGCCGACGGGGCCCTGCTCTGGACCAACGGCCAGCTCTATCAGGCCCCCGGCCTGCGGGTCGAAGTTCAAGACACCATCGGTAGCGGCGACGCCTTTCTGGCCGCCTTACTCAAAGGCTGGCAGCAGGGGCAGGAGTCGGGCGAGTGTCTGCGGTTTGCCTGCGCCGCCGGGGCCTTGGTAGCGACGCAGGCAGGGGCCACGCCCAGCTTCACCGACGCCGACGTGCGCGGGCTGCTGGCCGGGCCGGCTTCGCCGTAGGTTCAATACCCGCAAGTAAATGCCTGGGGGGAGCATCCGGTAGCTCCTGGTTTTCTCCGGATTACGGCCGCCACGCTGGCTTCCTCTCACATAGTCATGTGGGGTAGGTATATCAATACGGCTATATCCTCTACTTTTAAGCCTCCAACATCCTTCCACACCCGCCATGAGCAACCTGATTCAGTTTGTCGCCAACCACGACGACCTGTCCACCGACAAAGGCTTTCAGTTTAAATTTTACTGCGACAAATGTCGCAACGGCCACATGTCGCGCTTTAGCCCCAACAGCATCGGCATTGCCGGGGAGCTGATGCGGGCCGCCGGCAGCCTTTTCGGCGGCCACTTCTCCGACGCCGGCAACGCGGCCTACCACGTGCAGCGCGCCATCGGGGGCAAGGCCCACGACGCAGCCCTGGAAAAAGCCGTGCAGGAAGGCAAGCAGTACTTCAAGCAGTGCACCCGCTGCGGCCACTGGGTGTGCCCCGACGTATGCTGGAACCACAAAGCCGGCCTCTGCGAAGACTGCGCCCCCGACGAGCACGAGGAGCTAGCCTCCCAGCAGCGCCAGGCCGCCAAAGAGCAGATTTACACCAAAACCCGGGAGCAGAACTACACCGGCAGCCTCGATTTCCTCAACAAAGGCAGCGTCGTGCAGTGCAACAACTGTCAGGCTACCCTCGACGCCAACAAGAAGTTCTGCCCCGAGTGCGGCACCCCCAACGTCGCGGCCCAAACCAAGGAAAAGTTCTGCTCCGACTGCGGGGCCAGCGTCAAGCCCGGCCAGCGCTTCTGCGCCGAGTGCGGCAAGCCCCAGGCGTAGTGCTGAGATGGTGAACTAGTGAAATGCTGAGTTGACGTTCGAGCATCAACTGCGCGCCGTTTTCTCTGTGTCCTGGCGAGGCGGCACGACATTCCGCGCAGCAAGCGGCGGCCATCCGTCCGCGGAAATGTGACAAATGTCCTTTACTCAAAAAGCCCTTTATTCCAGCGGGAGTAAAGGGCTTTTCAGTTTGAGAAGCTTTCTACATTTCAGCGGACGGATGGCCGCGGCTGCGCCTCGCAAGGACAGCGCCAGCCGAACATCAGCTCACTAGTTCACCTCAACCATAACCCCACGCCCGTAATCCGCGCTACAACCGGGACCACCCATTACTCCCGGTTATGTCTAAGCAAACGGTGCGCGGCAACGACCTGCGCAAGATTGGTTTTCCCGAAGGCCCCGCCATTGGCCGCGCCCTCGACGTGCTGGCCGACCGCCAGTTTAAAAAGCTCGACAAAGGCAGTGCCCTGGCTTTGCTCCAGCAAATCCAGGCCGACCCCTACAAGTTTCTGCGCGACGAAACCTGGCGCGACGTGGCCAAGGAACTCGTGCCCCAACCCAGCAACAACGTGGGCCTCAACCCCGAAATCAAGGATTACCGCCGCTACGGCGAGGAGTTTATCGAGGACGGGGCCCGCAAGCAGATGGACGTGGCCATGCAGCTGCCCGTGAGCATCGACGGGGCGCTGATGCCCGATGCCCACCAGGGCTACGGCCTGCCCATCGGCGGCGTGCTGGCCGTCGACAACGCCGTCATTCCCTACGGCGTGGGCATGGATATTGGCTGCCGCATGGCCCTGTCGGTGTTTCCGCTGCCCGAGCACGAGCTGTATCAGCGGGCCAAGGAGCTGCGCAACATCATCCTGGCCAATACCCGCTTCGGCAACAAGTTCCCGGCCTTTGACAAGAAAATGGACGATGCCATTTTCGAGCGGCCCGAGTTCAAGGATATAGCCGTGCTGCGCGGCAAGCGCCAAACGGCCGTCGACCAGATCGGCACCTCCGGCTCGGGCAACCACTTCGTCGAGTTCGGCGTGGTCGACATCACCGACCCCGACAACGAGCTAGACGTGCCCGTGGGCAAATACCTGGGGCTGCTCAGCCACTCGGGTTCCCGGGGCATCGGGGCGGCCGTGGCCCAGCACTACACCAAGCTGGCCATGAATGCCTGTCCGCTGCCACCCGAAGCCCGTCATTTGGCCTGGCTCAGCCTCGGCTCCCAGGCCGGACAGGAATACTGGGCGGCCATGAACCTGGCCGGCGACTACGCCTCGGCCTGCCACGACCAGATTCACCGCCGCATCAGCCGGGCCCTGGGCGAAAAGCCGCTGGCCAAGGTGGAAAACCACCACAACTTCGCCTGGCGCGAAACGCTTTCCGACGGGCGCGAGGCCATTGTGCACCGCAAGGGCGCCACGCCGGCCGGCAAGGGCGTGCTGGGCGTGATACCCGGCTCGATGACCGCGCCCGGCTTTATCGTGCGGGGCCGGGGCGAACGGGACTCGCTACAGTCGGCTTCGCACGGGGCCGGGCGGCGCATGTCGCGGGGACAGGCCATGAAAACCCTGAAGGAAGGCGACGTGCGCCGGGAACTCAAAGACCACGGCATCGAGCTGATGGGCGGTGGCCTGGATGAAGCGCCCATGGCCTACAAAGACATTCACCAGGTAATGGCCCACCAGCGCGACCTAGTGGATGTGCTGGGTTCCTTCACACCCAAAATTGTGCGCATGGATGCCGGCGGCAAGGGTGGTAAAGGAGGGGAGTAGTATACCTAAAAACGAGTTTTTCTAGCCTATTCTGAGCGCCTTACCAGCGTGCTGCTGGCAGTCGATACCCAAGCAAAAAGCCCGGCCGCGTTTGTCAGACGCGGCCGGGCTTTTTGCTTGGGTATCGACTTTACTCGACGATGAGACGGCAGGACTGGGTACCGCTGCGCACCAGGTAGATACCGGGCGCTACGTCGGTGGGCAGGCGCAGCTGCGCGGTACCAGCCGCATCGGCCGACTGCTGCGCTACCCGGCGACCGGTGGCCTCATACACCTCGATGAGCACACCAGGGGCAGCGCCTTCCACCGTCAGCAGGCCGTGGCCGGGTGTTGGGTTGGGGCCACTACCGGCCGGCGGGTCACGCCCACTGGTACAGTATAGGCAGTATAGGTTGGAGGAGCACCGGTAAACGAAAAAGTAGTGGCCGCCGGCAGCGTCGTCTGGACCAGGGTCAGATTGGATACGCAGAGCAGAAGCGCCAGCCAGAGGCGGCTAACCGGAAAAGTAGAAAAGAACATAAGCGGAAGCCTAAACAAAGCATAAAGCAAGAAGGCAAAGGGCGGCTCGATAAACCCCAGGGGAGGGAAAGGCAAGGGGGGATAAAGGCGGACAGTTTCTGGTTATTGCCCATATTGGGTGCCCGTTGAGCTGACTTTGACTACCGAAATTCGCATCATACTGCCCCTCATGCTGCACGCCGCCACGTTTACTTTTCTCGCCGACTTACGCGCCAACAATAACAAAGCCTGGCTGGACGCCAACCGCCTGGCCTACGAAGCGGCCAAAGATGACTTTCTGGCCCTGGTAACCGAGGTGCTGGGCCAGCTCGAAGCTGCCGACCCGGCCATTGCCGAGTCGCACTTGCAGCCCAAAAAGTGCGTGTTTCGCCTCAACCGGGATATTCGTTTCTCGACGAATAAGACGCCCTATAAAACCAACTTCGGCGCCTGGTTCAACGCCGGGGGCAAGGGCGCACCCACGGCCGGGTACTATCTTAACCTGGAGCCGGGCGGCTCGTTTGTGGCGGGGGGCATGTACATGCCCGAGGCCAAAACCCTGGCTACGCTGCGCCAGGAAATCGACTACAACCTGCCCGCTTTCGAGGCCCTGCTCACCGCGCCGGAGTTTCAGCGGCACTTTGCGGGACTAAGCCAGGAAACCAGCCTGAAGCGCCCTCCCAAGGGCTACGAGGCCAACAATCCGGCTCTGACCTACCTCAAGCTCAAAAGCTTCACGGCCTCCCATCCATTGGCTGATGCGGCCTTGCAACGCCCGGGCGTCAGCGGGCAGATTGCGGCAGCTTTTGGTGCCCTGCAGCCGCTGGTTTACTTTCTGAACCAGGCCCTGGACTAACCAACTATGGCGGCTCGCCCTGCCTTCCTTCGATGATCCAACTGCTGCCCCTGCACCCTGACCAGGCCCCCACGTTCCACCGCTGGATGCGTGACCCCGAGGTCATTGTCTATTCCATGTCGGCTTTTCAGGACCTGAAAACCCTGGAGCAAGTAGCGCAGTGGCTCAAGCACACGCTAGCGGATTCAAAAAGCCTGAACCTGGGTATTTACCTGGCGGCAACCAACGAGCTGATCGGGTACGCGGGCATCAGCGGCATTTCGCGGGTCAACCGCTCGGGCGAGTACTTTATTCTGCTGGGCGAGAAGCGCTACTGGGGCCAGGGCATCGGCACGGCCGTTACGCAGCAGGTTGTCAGCCGGGGCTTTCAGGAGCTGGGACTGAACCGCATCATGCTCACGGTTTCTGAGCCCAACGCGGGCGGGGTAAAAGCCTACCTGCGGGCCGGCTTTCAGCTGGAAGGCCGCCTGCGCAAGGCCTGCTACCGGCACAACGCCTTTCATGACAAGCTGGTGATGTCGGTGCTAAAGGAGGAGTGGCCCGAGGGAGCGGAGGGGAGCCGGTAGAATTACTCTGGTGTCGGCGCCTCAGTCCGCACGGCCCAATTCCGCGCAGTGCTGCCCGTCAATAAAGTACCGCAGTAGCTGCGTGCCAGGGAGTCGCCTGGTAGTAGGCCCCATCCCCCAACTATCCCTAAAACAACAAGGGAGGCACTACCCGGTAGTGCCTCCCTTGTCGGCTTAAACACGCCAGTAGCGGCCGACTACTCAGCGCTGTTGGTGCCGGCGCAGGCGGCGCAGGCCGTAGGCGGCTCCGGCGGCCAGCAGCAACGAAGCGCCGCCATCAATGGGCGCGGCCGTAGCGCCGGGACGGGGGCCGCCCGTACCGGGGCCCTGAGCCCGAGCCGGCTGGGCCAGACTGCTAAGCAGCACTACTGCCAAGGTGCCGATGGCCAGCCGTAGCGAGAAGAAGATATGATTCATAGGAAACAATGAAGGCTGGAAAAGAGAAACCCTAAGCCCCGGACGGCCCCAGGCCGTCCGGGAGAACAGGAAATTTGCTTATTCAACGACCAGGCGTTTGTTGACTACTCCCTCGGCCGTGGTCAGGCGCAGGGTATACACGCCCTTGCGCACGCCCGTCAGGGGCAGCTGTTGGTCGGCGGCCGAGCGGCCGGACTGAAGCGTATCGCGCAGCACCACTTGTCCCAGGCTGTTCACGAGCGTAACAGCCACCGGTTGGGTGCGTAGGCTGGCGGGCAGGCTCAGAAACACCGTCCGCGAGGCGGGGTTGGGGTACACGCTTACCAGCTGCGCCAGGGCAGCCGGCGCCGAGGCCAGCACCTTGCTCTGGGTGAGCAGCAGCGTGAAGCGGGGCGCTTGCGAACCGGCCGTGGCCACAAACGAGTAGCTAGGCTGCTGGGCCAGGTCGATGGTCGCGCCGGTCTGGGCGTCGCGCAGGTAGGCGAAGGTACCGGTGGGCAAGTTCAGCAAAGCCGCGGCCCGCAGCGTGTAGGTTCCGTTCTGATACACCTGCAGACGCAGGGGAACTGTCACGTCGGCGCTGCCCAGGGCCGGGAGGGCATTGATGGACAAGCGCAGGCTACCAGTGGTTTCCGTTGCCAGCGTGGGCGCCGTGCCGGCCGTGAGCTTGTACGCATCCAGAGCTGAGTCGAAGCCCGGGGAAGCGCCAGCATTAAAGTATACCAGGGCTTCATCGGCCGGGCCACTGCCGCCGCGCAGTTCCAGGCGGACCGAGGGGTCGGGGCTGGTGGTGCGCTGGAAGCCGGGCGTACGACCGTCGGTAATACGGGCCGCGTTGGTGAAGCTCACCTGCCCGTTGCTGGTGCCTGGCGTGCTGACGCGCACAAAGAAGCCCTGACCCAGGGCAATGGCATCGGTGCCGCCGTTGGTGCCCACGCCGCTGCCGGCCACGTAGCTGGAATACGTGCCTTCATACTGCCCCGAGGAACGGTACACGTACACGGCGCCATCCACGTTCGAGCGGCCCACTTCGTCCCAGTCGATGGGCGACGGGTAGGGGTTGCCCAGCAGCTGCCAGCCCGAGGCATCCTGGGTTGCCGGCGTACCGCCCGGGGCGGCGTTGCGGGCTAGGCCCCCGCGGGTGATGTTGCCACTGTTGGGAGTGCCCACGAAGTCCACCGTCTGGGAAGCGGGGATGTTGACCGTGTAGCCCCGGCCTACTTCCAGCCCGTCGCTCAGCGCGGCCGGTGATTGGAAGCCCTTGTCAAAGTCCATCACGTAGTCGCCGGTGAAAGGCACGCGGCTTTGCTCGTAGCTGAACACAGTGGGGAAGGGCGTTACCAGGCTAGGTTCAGCCGCCGAGTTGTAGGCCGGATTGACCACGGGCGTAAAGCCGGTAGTTGTCAGGTCGGCCACGGTGCTGCCCGTTACCGGCGACGAGTAATGCCGGTAGCCCGCCCCGCTGTTGGCTGCCCCGTCGATGTAGCGCTGCACGGTGGCCGTACCGATAACCGGTCCGTTGCCGGCCTGCAGGATGTTGGCCGTGCCCGTGGGGTTCGACAGCAGCGTCAGGTTGCCGTTGGTTACCACCGCTCCGCTCACTACCAGCACCCGCTGAATCTGTACCGGGGCGTTCAGTACTAGGCCCCCGGCGTTGACGGTAAGGGTGTTGAAGAAGGTCGTCGTGCCGTTGATTTGCTGGGCCGAGGCGTTGGTTAGGTACACTTCGCCCCGGTCGCCGGCCCCGGTGGTGCCGCCATTGTTGGTAAAGTTGCCGCTGAGCGAGAGGATGCTGTTGGCCGCAATGGTAAACCGGGCCCCGCTGCCCAGGGTCAGGTTGTTGGCAAACTGGCTGCCCAGCAGCACCGGGTCGTTGGCCGTGTCCGGAATGGTCACGTCGTCGGTGGCGGTGGGTACCCGGTTGGGGCTCCAGTTGCCGGCCGTGCCCCAGTTGGTATCCACGGCGCCGGTCCAGGTGAGGCCCGCGGCGGCCGGCGCCGCCACGAAGGCGGCCAGGCCGCTCAGGTTGGTGCCGCTGCCGATGCGTCCCAGCTGGTTAAACGAGCCGTTGGCCAGGTTTACTTCCCACAGCGACTCGGCGGTGGTGCCGGTCGGGGCCGCGGCGGCAAAGGCCGTGTTGGTCGGGTTGCTCGGGTTGGAAAGGTCCGAGTAGATGTCGAACTCGACGCCGGTGGCCGGGTTCACCGTGATGTTGGAGCTGCCCACCGGCGTATTGGTGCCCGAGTTGGGGTCGCTGAACACCACGACCTGATTGGTGGTCTGGTCGTAGCCGTAGAGGGTGGTCGTGGTAGCCGGGTTGTTGTCGTTGTTGGTGTAGGCAGCAGCCGATACAGCCCGGCCAGTGGCGAGGTCGGTCGTTACGCCGCCCGTCAGCGGATGCACGCGGTAGTTCGTGCCGTTGCTGCCCGTCACCCGGATTCGGTCGACGGACGGGTTGAAATCGAAGCCGATGCCGCTGGCGGCGCCCAGGTTGTAGCTGCCCGGGCTGCCCACGGCCGTCAGCGCGCCCGTGCTCAGGTTCAGGGTGTAGAGCTGGGCAGTTTGGGCCGTGGCGTTGTAGCCCAGGGCGTACAGCTGCCCATCGAGGGGGCGGAAGTCGGCCCCGACGAGCACCTGCGAGCCATCGGCGGGCAGGCCCGTGATGTTCACGGCCGAGCGGATGTTGTTGGGCGTGCCCGAGTCAAACGAAATCAGGTTGCCGCCGGCCAGGCCGTACATCAGGCGGCCCGTCAGCATGGGCTGCGTCAGGGGCGCAATAGTAGCCGACACGTCGCGCACCGGAATTCCCAGGCCGATAACCCCCACGGCCGTCGCCGAGCCGGCTGCCGTGTTCAGGGTATAGAGCGTGCTGAACGAAGCCGTCGTGGTGGCCGCATCCGCATTCGACACCAGGTAGCCCTGGTTGGTTTGGGTGGCCGCGTCGAAGTAGAAGTCCAGGTCGTTTACCGCCCCGCTGCTGGGCAGCAGGTTGCCCGCCCCGGAGCCCGACAGCTGGCCCGCGTTGGGGTTGCTTTGGGTGAAGAGCTGGTTACGCACGTCATCAATATCAAAGAGCGTGGTGCTGGTGCTGCCCGCGTAGGAGTTGGTGTAGGCCACTGCCCCGATGGAGGGCGTGCCGGTGGCCCCGCTCACAAAGTTCAGGTTGCCATCGGTGGCGGCCACGGCGCCGTTATTGGGGTTGAGGCGGTAGTTGCGCGTGTTCAGGCCCGTCACCCGGATGCGGTCCACGGTGGGGTTGAAGTCGAAGCCCACCGCGTTTAGCGCCTCGGGAGAGCTGCCCAGGTCCAGGAGCACCGGGCCCGGGCCCACGGCCGTGGCCACGGCCGTGCTGCGGTTGATGATGTAGAGGCGGGATTCGCCGGTGGTGGGGTTATAGCCCAGGCCAAACAATTCCCCAGTATTGGGGCGGAAGTCGGTGCCCACCAGGGTTTGTCCGGCCGTAATGCCCGTTATAGTCGTCGAGGAAAGCAAAAAGTCGGGCCGTCCGGAATAGAACGAAATCAGGTTGCCGGTGGGCGTGGTAGCGTAGAGCAGCTGCCCGCTGGGCGCGGGGGCCGTCCGCTCGATGCGAATGGCAATGTCGGTGATGCCGGGGGCGGGGTTGGCATTCACGGGTGGGTCGAAGGGGCTGCCGCCCCCGATGCCGCCTTCCAGGGTCACGGTGCCGTCGGCCAGATTCAGCGCGTACAGGGCCGTCACAAACTGCCCGGCCCGCGTGGGGTCCGGGTCGGGGCCGTTGATGCTCAGATACGCTTTCTGGACGCGGGTAGTGGGGTTGGTAAAGATATCCAGGTCGGTGCTGACCCCGGGCGTATTCAGCGGAATCGGGGTTTTGATGGTTGTCACCGTGTTCTGGGTGCCATTGTTCGGCGGGTTCTGAATCAGCAGCAAGGAGCGCTGCTCATCCACGGTATAGAGCGTGGTAGCCGTCGAGCCGATAAAGCTGTTGGTGTAGCCCGCCGCCCCTATAAACGGGTTCTGACCGGCGTTGGTGTCGGTAGCGGCGTAGGCCACGGCCCCATCGGTAGCCGAGATGGTGCCGTCGTTGGGGTTGAGGCGGTAGTTGGCGTCGTTGGTGCTCACCACCCGGATGCGGTCCACGGTGGGGTTGAAGTCGAAGCCGATGCGCTCGGCCGTGCCGCCCAGGGCCAGGGTCTGGGCGCTGCCCACGGGCGTAGCGGCCGTGGTTTGCACGGCCAAAGGCGAATCAAAATTCAGCGTATACAGCTGGGCCTGCTGGGTAGCAGCGTTGTAGCCCAGGGTGTAGAGCTGCCCGGTGGCGGGCCGGAAATCCAGGCCCACCAGGATTTGCCCGGGCGTGATGCCGGTAATGGCCTTGCGGCTGCGGACCGTCGGGCTGGCCAGATCCAGGGAGGTCAGGTCGGTGCCAGAAAGACCAAACACGGTTTGGGCCGTGGCCACCGGAGAGGCAGCCCCCAGCAGCAGGGCGCCCAGGGCGGCCCGCTGCCACCACAAACGTAAGCCTTCAGGACGCGCCAGGGGCGGGAGTAGGGGTATTGGCATGTAAACAGTAGAAATAGAGGTGAAAGGAATACGAGAAGTGGGCCGCCACGCTAAGCAGAGCCGTTGGGACGGGCAGAGTAGCTACGGAAGTGGCGCCGGGTTTGGATTGCAGAAAAAAGGATTAAAAAAAGATTAATAAGGTTGATTCCCATTAGGATGGAATGGCAGCGTGGCCGGTGGAATCTTTACCAAAGCCGTCGGGCTACGTATACCGGGTTGACGTGCCACCCTTGTTCTGCTGCTATGCTGTTATCTACTTTTCTCCGGCCGGCCTCCGCCTTGCTGCTGCTCAGTGCGGTGGGCTGTAGCTTCGACTTGAATGAGCGCCCCAACGCCAACAACGACGCCACGGCCACGACCGTACCCGCCGCTACCCTGCAGGAAGTGCGCTGGGAGCTGGTAGACCTGGCCGGACAGCCCGCCACCGCCGCCGAGCAAACCCCTTACCTGGTGCTGCAGGGCGGCCGGGCCCGGGCCGAGGGCCGGGCCGGCTGCAACCGCTTTTCCGGGCCGTATACGCTCTTTACCGCCGGCCGCCTGCGCCTGGGGCCCCTGGTCACCACCCGCAGCACCTGTCCCGATATTCAAACCGAGGTAAGCTTTCTGCAGGCCCTCAACCAGGCCCAGCGCTACCGCATCAGCGGCAATACCCTAACCTTGTTTACCGCCGACACGCTGGGTACCCCCCTGGCCCGCCTCAAGGCCGTGGCTGAGTAGGTCGCGAAGAAAAGCGCGGGCCCGTTCCTAAGCGTCTCTCCATACAAAAAGCCCTGCCGGGAGTCGGCAGGGCTTTTTGTATGGAGAGACGGCCGGGCTAGTGTCGGCTTAGCGGCTGCTTTGCTCTTCCATGTTCAGGTTTTTATCGAACGGGCTTTTGGTGAAGGGGTAGGTCAGCTGGTTCAGGTAGCCCTTGGGGTAGGAGCCCTCCCGCACGCCGGTAGCGGCCGGCCACTCGTTGCCGGGCAGGTAGTAGGTGCCAAAAATCCGGTCAATCAGGGGGAAGTGGATGGCGAAGTTCTTGCCGTAGTGGGCCGGGTCTTCGCAGTGGTGCCAGTGGTGAAACTGGGGCGTGACGAGCAGGTACTTCAGCCAGCCGAAGTTGAGGCTGGTATTGGCATGAATCAGCACCGCGTGAATGGACACAAACAGGATGTAGGCGTTGAACGTCAGCTCCGAAAAGCCCAGCACATACAGCGGGATAAAGGAAATGGAGCGGGTCACGAAGATGTCCACGAAGTGGGTGCGCGAGCCGGCCAGCCAGTCCATAGCCTGGGTGGAGTGGTGAATGGAATGAAAGCGCCACAAATACACGTGGGAGTGAAACAGCCGGTGGGCAGCGTACTGAAACAGGTCCGTCACGAACAAGGCCAGCAGAAAGCCCGCCACGAAGGGCAGCTGCTGCACCCAGTGCTGCAGCGGGGCCAGGCCCATCCAGCCAAACAGCAGCTTGGCCGGGGCCTGGGTAATGACGCCGAAAAATTGCACAAACAGGTGGCTGATGGTGAAGTACACCAGGTCGGTGCGCCATTCGGCGTGGAAGCGGGCCTGCTTCTCGTGGCGGGGAAAGGCCATTTCGATGGGCACGAAAATCACGGCCATCAGCAGCAGGTCGAGCAGCAGCCAGTCGAGGCCAATATGCCAGAAGGTTTTCTCCACGGCCCGGGGCTGCACCGAAAAGCCCCCAATGACCACGGCCATGGCCGACAGCACAATGCCCATGACGGCGTGCTGCTTGCGCCGGCTCAGCAGAAAGCTCAGCGTGGCAAAGAAGAAGGAAGCCACAATAACCGCGACCAGCAGGGTTTTCATCATTTCCCCGGTATAGATTTCCCGAAACTCGGGCGTGGTCAGGTATTCCGGATAATGAAAGCACAGCACGGCGCACAAGGCCAGCATCGAGAGGAAAATCGAGATATAGCCACTCACGTAGCCCTGGCCAAAGTAGAAGCGTTGCTTGAGGGAGGTAGTCTGGTTCGGCATAGGATAGAATCGAAGTACGCCGACAAGTATAGGAGAATTGCTATTAAAAGCGGAAGTCAGCGGCACCGGCCGGTAGCGTGTGCTACTGCCGCCGGGCCGCTGACTTCCATCATCACTACTTACAACTGGTAGCGCCTGGCAAGAAGGTAAGCCAGGCTACCGGCTGGTCCTTGCCGGGCCGGACGTTACTCTACCACCACGCGGCCCGTCACGGGCTGGCCCTGGGCGTTGGTGGCGCGCAGGGTGTAGAGGCCCGGAACCAAGCCCCGCACCGACACTTGCGCCGCCGCCGAGACGCTGGTTTCGCGGGCTACGCGGCCCAGGGCGTCAATGAGCTGCACCGGGGTGCCACCGGGCAACGCGGGCAAGTGCAGTTGGTCGGAAGCCGGGTTGGGATACAGGCCCAGCTGCTGGGAGCGGGCCGCCTGGGTAGCCAGGGTGGGGTCGCCCAGGCGGGCCAGGAAGTTGGCTGTGGTCGTCGTAGTGCTGGTGACGGTTTGGAAACCAAAGGTGCAGGAGCCGACAAAGGTGCCAAACACGTAGAAGTAGGGTTGCCTGAACCCGACGTGGTAGCCCACGTCGGAGCCGGGGCCGCCGGCCTGCTGCACCCACTGGAGCTGGCCCTGGGGGGTGTAGGCGGCCACCACGATGTCGTTGCTGCCGACCGCCGTTAGCCTCTGGGTGCCCAGCTGGGCGCCGGTGCTGAAGTGCCCCGCCACGTGGGGCGAGCCGCCCGCGTCGAGGCTGACGCTGCCCCAGCCATCGGAGCCGGGGCCCCCGTGGGGCTGTATCCAGAGCAGGGACCCCAGGGGCGAATACTTCGCCAGGTAGCCGTCGAGGCCGCCGGCCCCGGGCAGGTCAGTGTTGCTAAAGCTGGAGGCCCCGTTCAGGGTGCCGGTCAGGTAGAGGTTGCCGCTGGCGTCTGCTTCCGCGTCGGTTATGCGGTCCTCATTCGGACCGCCTTCCTGGCGTACCCACTCGGCCGTGCCCTGAGCGTTAAACTTCACCAGCAGCAGGTCGTTGTTGCCGCGCGAGGTGTAGGTAGTGCCGTTCAGGTCGATGGGCACGGTGAAGCTGCTGACCAGATACACGCTGCCGCTGGCCCCCGCGGCCAGGCGGGGCACCTGGTAGGTAGCCGGGCCCTGGGGCACCTGGTAATCGAAGGCCGCTACGGCCCCCCGGACGTCGCCGGTGGCGGCGCGCAGCTGGAGCAGAAACGTGCCGAAGCCCGTGCGGGTCGTGATTGCCGGAACCCCGTTGCCAAAATTGGCCGCGCCGGTATACAGGCCAGAAGCGTACACGTTGCCCAGGTCGTCGACGCCGATGGAGTGGCCATTGACTACGGTGGTGCCGCTGGCCGAGCTTTGCTGGGCCCACTCGGGCACACCCTGGGGCGACACGCGCACCACGAAGACCTTGCTGGCCGTGTTGGTACTGCTCAGGCTCACCCCGTTGGGCAGGGAGATGGGGCCGGTGAAGCTGCCCGTCACGTAGGCGTTGCCGGCCGCGTCGAGGGCGACGTCGGTGGCCGATTCATTGCCGGGCGTACTGAACGCAAAGATCCAGGCCACCGCACCCGCGGACGTGTACTTGACCAGAAACCCGTCGTTCTGACCCTGACCGGTGAGCGTGGTGGTGCCGATGGTGATGCTGCCGGTAAAGGAGCCGGCCGCGTAGGTGTTGCCGGCCGCGTCGGTGGCCAGGGAGCTGGAGGTAGTGGGGGCAAAGCCCGGGGCGTAGGCATTCAGCCAGGAAGGCGGCGCGTATTGGGCCCGGGCTGCGGGTAGGGTAGCCCCACAGGCGGCCAGGGCGAGGGCCGCGCGAAGCAAGTAGGAGGGAGTAGAAATAGGCATGCTCAAAGATTGCCAATGAAGGATAGCTGCGCAAGTCGGCGGTCCTGGCCGACTGCAAAAGAACTGCCTGAGGGGCCCTGGCTTGCATCCCCGCCCGAATTACCGACTTTCGCGGCGTGGGGCTACCGCCCGCGGGAGGCAGCTCCCGGCTTATCCATCCGTTATCAAATGAAACTCCTGCTCCTAGCCGTTCTGCTTCTCTTACCCACCTGCCTATACAGCCAAGACCTGCCGGCCATCGAGCGGGAGCTGGTCCGGGAGGCCCGGCGCATCTCGTACTGGGCCGAGTATGACGACAGCACGGGCACTGCCCACGTGGAGGATTCCCTGGCCCGGGCCAACAGCCGGTTCATGCGCCGGCTGCTGCACTACACCGCCACCGAGCCCGCCAGCCTGACCTACGCCTTTGCGGCCCTGCGGCGGGAGCACATTACCATCACGACCTCGGCCGACGGGCGCTTCCGTATCTACTCCTGGGACTCGCAGGAGGGCGGCACCATGCGCTTCTTCAACAATGTGTTTCAGTTCCGGGCCGGCGCCAAGGTGGCTGCCCGCAGCCTGACCGGCACCCGCCCCGACAACGACGCGGGCAAGCTGTACTTCGACATCTTCCAGGTGCAGAAGGGCAGCCAGACCTACTATCTGGCTTACGGGCAGGGCATCTACTCCAGCCACGACTCCTACCAGCACGTGAAGGCCTTTGCCGTGGAGGGCGGGCAGCTAAACCCCGAGGCCAAGCTGATCCAGACTGGCTCGGGGCTGCGCAACACCCTGGGCTTTGCCTTCGACTTCTTCTCGGTGGTCGACCGCCCCGAGCGGCCCGTGCGCCTGATTACCTACGACCCGAAAGCCCAGGTGCTGGCCATTCCGGTGGTGTGGGCCGATGGCAAGGTCACGGACAAGCGGATCCGCTACGGCTTCAACGGGGCGGTGTTTGCGAAGGTGAAATAAGCCGGCCGCGGGTGGGGTGGGGGCCAGCTGGGCCGCAGCAGCCCGTGGGCAGCAAAAAGGCCCTGCTCCAAAGTGCTAAAAAACGTGTCGCAAACGCCCCCGCAGGATGTCGCATTCAGCCGCCGTGCAGGGGTGTTTTAGCTGGTACATTTGCTTTGTACCCACTTAACTACTACCCATATGGCAACTAATATTTTTGTCAACCTGCCCGTCAAGGACCTGAACGCCTCGGTGGCTTTCTTTACCCAGCTGGGGTTTCGCTTCGATCCGCAGATGACTGATGAACGGGGCACCTGCATGGTCATCAGCGACACCATCTACGTGATGCTGCTGGTGGAGCCGTTTTTCCAGACGTTCACGGGCAAGCCCTTGGTTGACGCCCGCCAGGCCAACGAAGTTATCATCTGTCTGTCGGCCGACAGCCGGGCCGAGGTTGACCGCCTCGCCGAGGCGGCCCTGGCCGCCGGGGGGCAACCCGTGCCGCAGCAGCCGGAAAACGAAATGGAATTCATGTACGACCGTAACTTCCAGGACCTCGACGGCCACCTCTGGAATGTGATGTACATGGACCCCACCTACGCCCAGCAGCCGGCTACCCCCGAAGCTGCCGCCCAGTAACGGCGCCGGGCTGCATACCTCACCGTCCGGCTGCCGCCTGCGGGCTGAGGCATAAGGTTCTTCTGGTCGGCGCGGCGGCTATTCCAGGGTGTAGCAGGTCCGTCGGACCGGTGTAGAGACGCATAGTGGCGTCTCCGGCTTGAACGACTCGTAACGCGTTTCCGGCCCGGGCTAAACAACGATTGAGACGCAAGTATGCGTCTCTACACTGGGTGGCGGTTAGACGATTCAACTGCTGGTGTCTGAGCAAAGGGCTGAGTCCTTACCCCCGTAAAGCCACCAGGGCCGCCCCGGAATCCGGGGCGGCCCTGGTGGCATAGTAAAGGAGCGGGCTAGCGGCGGCGCAGCAGGGCCGCCCCGATGCCTCCGCCGGCCAGCAGCACGGCCGCGGCCAGGGGGAGGCCCGCCGGGGCGGGGCTTTGGGGGGTAGCGGCAACCGTAGCGGCCAAGGCCCGGCGCTCCAGGGCGTCGAGGCGGGCGCGCAGCTCCTGGTTTTCGGCCTGTAGGGCGCTGAGCCGGGCGGCTTGCTGCTGGGTGCGGGCGTCGAGGGCCTGGGCGGCGGCCAGGGCCACACCGTCGGCGTCCACGGTGCCGATGCTGATGCTGTCGGGGCCCAGGCCGAAGGCCCGGTGGAAGTCCTGGGCCATGGGGCCGAGGTGGCGCACGTGGTGTTTATCTACCTTGTAGCTCCAGCGAGTGATGGGCAGCTGGCGCAGCCTGGCCAGCACGTCTTCGCCGGCCACGGTTTCAAAGCGGTGCTTCCGGTGGCGGTCCGACACGTTCGTCCAGACCCCGCTCGTGCTCAGGTAGGCGCCGGTAGAGGTAGAAATCACCGCGCTGGACTGGTACCAGGAGGGCGTCGAGTTGGTGCCGGTAATGGGCGTGCCCGACTGGAAGATAATGCCGCTGCTGCGGTTGGAGGAAGTGTAGATGCGGAAGCCGTTGGTGACGCGCCAGGTGGCCGAGTGGTTGGTTTCGGCCCGGAAGGCTTCGTCGGTGGCGAAGTTGCCGTCGTCGACTACCGAGCGGTCGGCAAAGACGAAGGTGCCCTGGCGGGTGTTGGTGTGGGCGTAGTAGCCCAGGGCCACCGAGGCCGCCCCCGAGGCGGTGCAGAACTCGCCCAGGGCGGTGCTGCTAAGGTTGGCCGCCGTCACGTCTTTGCCGAAGGCCGTGCCGTAGTCGCCGGAGGCCCGGGCGTTGTAGCCGCCGGCCGTGGAGTAGATACCGATGTTGGCGTTGTCCCACTGGGTACCGTTGATGTAGCCGGCCCGGAAGGCGGCCTTCTCCGGATACCACATCAGGCGGGTGCCGCTGCCTTCGGCCGGAATAGCGTTGGAGGTGTTGCCCCCGTCGTAGGTGCCGCCGGCCAGCAAGCCCCCGGATTTGAACACGCTGAAACGGGCTTCGCTGGGGTTGCGCTTGCGCACGATCAGCAGGGTGTCGGTGTTTTGGGCCAGCAGGGACGTCAGGGGTAGCAGCGTAAGGCCGAACAACCCGGCCCGCCGGGCAAGAGAAGCGTAAAAGTTGTCCATTGGGGTAAGAGCAGGGAGGGGGAAATACGGGCAAAGCTAGTCAGATAAATCAGGCCCCGGATAGGCTTAGTCCAACTATATATTTGCAACGCTATTTTTCGCCCGGCCGCGGCTACGGCAGGGGCGACCTACCCGCGGCCGGCAGGGGCGCCTTGCCGACTACAGCCGCCTCCATGGCCCTTTTGGGAGGAAGCTCAGGCTACGGACCTGACTCTGGACCGCCCGCATGACGGGCCAAAACGAAACGGCGGTTCCGGGCGGCACCCCGCAGTACCCGTTGTGGCGGGCCGGGTACGGAACGTAGCGCTACGAGCAGGCTGATACAGGACCTGGGGGTCCGTCGGAGCAGCTGCGGAGGGTGTTAACCGGCTATGCGGCAGCTTTTTGAAGTCGGAAAAATAAATATAGTAAAGGCTATACTTAAGGTCTTGGAAAATATATAGCTTATTGGCATTATTCACCTTTTATCCAGTAATAAGCCACATGGCACGTGTTAACAACAACATTATTACCCAGGGTCTGAGCGGTACGCTGGGCGGCACCCTGGTCTTCCGGCAATCGGGCAACCGGACCATCGTTTCGACGGCCCCGCGGGAAACGGACCGGGAACCCTCGCCCAAGCAGCTGGCCCATCAGCAGCGGTTTCAGGAAGCGGCCCTGTATGCCAAAGCCCAGCTGGCCACGCCCGAAGGCAAGGCCGAGTACGAAGCCGCCCGCGACGAAAACAACAACAGCGCCTACGCTATTGCCGTGGCCGACTTTATGCAGGCACCCGACATTCGGGAGCTGGACCTGAGCAACTACGCCGGCAAAGTGGGGGACACCATGCGGGCGCGGGTGACGGACAACTTTAAGGTAGTGGGCGTCACGGTACGGATCGAAAACGGGGACGGGAGCCTGGTGGAAGAAGGCCCGGCCGTGCAGCAGCCCAACGCGGTGGATTGGGTGTTTACGGCCAAGAAAGCGAATACCAGCCTGGAGGGCGACAAAATCACCTTCCGGGCCACCGACAAGCCCGGCAATCCGACTACGGAAACCAAGACGCTATAGGCAGTAGTCTTGGTTTCGTTCAATTTCCGGCGATTTGCCCGCTGAATAGGCGCCGTATAGCTTCCGTATAGGCACTGTATAGGCACCCTTTACCCAGCCTGAGCGCTGCATCCGGCAGAAATGCTAAAATGACCAACGGCCGCCCCGGATTCCGGGGCGGCCGTTTGGGTGTAGGAGAGGCCAAAGTGGGCGTTACTTTGCGGAGGGCCAGTCAAGCTGGTCGATGAGAAGAATGCTTAACTATTGGTAAGCTTCCTGCAAGCTCATATCAAGGGCACCGTGGGTATGCAGGAATCCAGCCAGCATATACAGCCAGTGCTGGCGCGGATGGTTTTGGCAAAGATGCTGGCCTGTAGCTCATGTTTGAAGACTTGGTCGAGCGGTTCTTGGCTGTTGTATTAGGGGATGGTGCGGATACGGTCTTGGAAGGCGGCCAAGTCAGCAGCCCGGAAAAACTCAGGAGGCATCGGATAACGAGAGGATTAGTGGATACGAGTAAGGAGACGGATGATAGGCTGGGCAGGCCAAGGGTGAGGAGCTAGGCTATGCCGTCAGCTTGCTTTTGCGGCTTGCTTTGGCCTTGGGGGCGGTGGGCAGCAGGGGAGCTTGCAGCAGGCGGTACTGCTCGAAGAGGAATTCCAGGCGGCTGAGTTCGGTAGGGAAGGCGGCAGCCCGGTAGCAGAGGTCCACAGCCTTATCGAGCTGCTGGTGGGCCTTTACCAGGGCCGGAGGCATGGTGAGCGGGTCGTAGAGCGTTGCCAGGCTCTCATTAGGAAACTGGGCCCGGGCGGCTAGCACCTGCTGGGCAGCGGCCTCTACGGCAGCGGTTTGCTTGGCAGTGGGGGAAGCGGGGAAGGGGAAGTTGTTGTAGACGAGTAGACCCGAATAGCGAAAATCACTTTTCAATCTTCCACAAACGGCACGCATCCATGCCATGTGCATATGTGAAGTTAAAACACCGAAATGGTAGATGGACGCGCTTGGTATCGTGCGGCACAAATCAGAGGCAATAGCTTCTGGTAGCATAAAGCCTATTGGGATGTAACGCCTATTTTCCGATGATACACCTGGAATTAAAATATACTCGGAAATAGGTTGGCGCTGTTCTCCAAATAAAGACGGTAAGTCAGCCAGTTTTGCTGTCGCAGCGCGCTTACTTGCTTTTCTGTACAATCGCACTGCCTCCACTCGTTTAGCTACTTCTGGCAAACTCCTTATTTGACTTGGAGAAGCATCAATGAGCCAAAGACACCAACGTGGAATTTTGTTAATGAATTCTTGGGCACCTACAAAAGGTCTAATGAATTGCACCGCTTCAGGCTCCTTTTTTAACAACTCGTCCTTTTCATCATCTGATAAGAGTAGATTGCCACCGTCATTTGCCATACTGCCATAGCTTATTTCAGGTACGTTACTCAGAGGTTTACTTCGTTTACCAACTATTACATTATCTGCATCTACTAAATACGGATTGATATTCTTCGCTTTCAGTTCTTGCGGTTCACTTTTGACGGTCGCGTAATCGAATAAGCGCCGTGGTAGAATAGCCTGGGTACCAAAGCCGACAATCACACAAAATACTTGAGCGTTACCTTTAGCTTCATTGCTCCATTTAAAGGTGCGGTGGGCAAACTGAATATGCATCCCAAGCCGTAGCATCTCACCCCATAGAATGCTAACCTGCTCGCCTTGGGTTATGCTGTTGGTACTAACTAATGCCACCCTTATAGCTGTCCCCTGCACGTACTGAGCTGCTTTGAGGTACCATGCCGCCACGTAATCAAGGACGCCTGCGCCTTGCAACTTCGGTCCTGCTACGGCCAATAGTTCCTTGCGCTGACCTTCAGTCATAAGCTTAGAGCCAATAAACGGCGGGTTACCTAGGATGTAGCTGAGCTGGTCTTTGGGGGCAACGGTTTCCCAGTCGGTGGTTAGGGCGTTGCCGTGCACAATTTTGGCGGTGCGGGTCAGGGGCAGGCGCAGGTAGAGGTTGCCGAAGGCTTCGGAGAGGCGCAGGTTGAGCTGGTGGTCCATGAGCCACATGGCTACCTCGGCAATGCGGGCCGGGAATTCTTCAACCTCAATGCCGTAGGCTTGGTCGACCTGCACGCGGGCGTAGAGGGCCAGGTCTACGGTTTGGCCGGTGGCTACTTTGTCGGCAAACTGGCGCTCCAGAATCTCTTGTTCCAGCAGGCGCAGCTCGCGGTAGGTCACAACCAGGAAGTTGCCGCAGCCGCAGCTGGGGTCGAGGAAGCGCAGCTTTTCGAGGCGGCGGTGGAGCTGGTCGAGCTTGTGGCGGTTTTGCCCGGCCTGGGCCAGGTCCTGGCGCAGCTCATCCAAGAACAGGCCCTGGATAACCTTGAGAATATTGGCCTCGGAGGTGTAGTGGGCTCCCAGGTTGCGCCGCTTCACAGGGTCGGTGACGGATTGGAAGAGGGAGCCGAAAATAGCGGGCGAGATGCGCGACCAGTCGAAGTAAGTGCAGCGGATAAGCTGTTCGCGCAGGGCCTTGTCGAAGGCCGGAAACTCGAAGAACTCCGTGAACAGGGAGCCATTCACGTAGGGCAGCACCTGCAAGTGAACGGGCAGGTGGCGCTGGCGCTGGTCGGGGGCTTTGTCGAGCACCGAAAACCACTGGGCCAGCTGGGCGCCCACGTCGGAGCCATCCTCGCGGGTGTGCTCTTCCAGGAAGGCCCGGAAAGCATCTTTCTCGAAAATAGCCGTGTCTTCGGCGAACAGGCAGAAGAGGATGCGCACCAGCAGTACTTCCAGCTTGTGGCCGTGGTAGCCGCCGCGCAGCAGGGCGTCGTGCAGGTCGCCCATCAGTTCGGCCGCTTTGATGTTGGCCGGGTCTTCGGCCTGATACTGGCGCTTTTGGTAGCCGGTCAGGAACGAAAACAGGTGCAGGTGCTGGTGGAGCTGTTCGAGGGGAAAGTCGAAGCTGCTGCCTTCGTCGAGGTCGTAGAGGCGGAAGCGGGCGAAGTCAGAAACCAGGATGTATTTGGGCAGCTCGTGGTCTTTGAGGCCAGGAAAGTAGTCTTTGGCCTGCTGCACGGCCTTGTCGAGGTCTTTGCCCCGGCTTTTGTGCTCTACTAGCAGGGTGCCTTTCCAGAGCAGGTCAATAAAGCCTTGCTGGCCGGAGAGCTTCTTTACGGGCTCCTCGAAGGTTGCTACCCGGCGGCGGTTGATGCCGAAGACGTTGAAGAAGTCACCCCAGAAAGCCTTGGCTTCGGCATGCTCCCGGGTTTCGCCCTGCCACTCCTGGGCGAAGCGAATAGCACGGTCTTTAATCTCAGATAAGGAAAGGGGCATAGAGTAAGAAAAGTGGGAAGTGGAGGGTAAGCAGGTGCTTAATAGAGTTTGGTTAGGCCGTAGGGGGGAGCATACCGGTGCCGGTAGCCTACGTAGGACTGCTGGGCAAATTCCTCGGGCTCGTGGTATGCTTTGGTTAGTAGCTCCACATATTCAGAGTAGGTCAGAGAACCCCGCTCATATTTGCGCTCTAGATGGCGTAGGCGGCGCTGCGTAATGGGGAACATAGGTTATGGAAATGAGTACGGCAGTCAAATGCCCGTCTAGTCTCATCGCCAAATCTCTGCCAACGGGCTGCCAATTCGGGATAAGTAAAGGGTAGTGGTGGGGGGTAGGTGTGAGGGTAGAAATGGGGGGTAGGAAGATAGGAGGAATTTGGTTTGGGTGGCGCCTTATTCGTCGGGCCGTTTCGTTCTGTCGTGCGCCTCACCCCCCGGCCCCCTCTCCGAAAAGGAGAGGGGGAGCCTGACGATAAGTGGAAGGAGAATTTGTGGAGTATTGGAGCACTGGAGTATACTGACTTAGTGATATATTGATTGATACTGTACTCTTATATGGAAACGAACGATTCTTATTTGCCGCAGGATAGAATCTTTACCGCCGATAAGAAGCAGTATGGGAAGCTAGATTTGAGAGGGCGGGCGCGGAGCATGCGGCACGCGCCGACACCGGCGGAGGAAGTGCTTTGGCAACGGCTGCGGGGCAATCAGCTGGGTGTGAAGTTCCGTCGCCAGCACAGCATCGACCGGTACATTGCCGATTTCGTTTGCCTCTCGCATAAGCTAATCGTAGAGCTAGACGGCCCCGGCCACCAGGAACCCAACCAGGCCGAGTACGACCAAGGCCGCTCCCAAACCCTGACCGGGCTCGGCTATTGTATCCTGCGCTTCTCCAATGAGCAGGCCATCCACGAAACCGAAGTAGTCCTCCAGACCATTAAAGCCAACTTATAAGCAAGCCCAAAGCCGCCGTGGCCCCCTCTCTCCTCGGGTTCTGGGCCTAAAGTAGATGCGGCGGGGCGCCTCACCCCAACCCCTCTCCGAAAAAGGAGAGGGGCTTACAGTACCATTCATACAAGCCGCAGGTCCGCTGTGGCTCCCCCTCTCCTTTTCGGAGAGGGGGCTGGGGGTGAGGCGCCCACACTACTTCTGCTCCGGCCCGTCCGCATAGGTGCCAAACAGCCGGTCCCACAGGGAAGTGTAGAAGCCGAAGTTGTGGGTGTCGTCCTGGTGGTGCTGAAAGTGGAAGGCGGAGGAGCCCAGGTGCCGGAGCAGGGGGTGGCGGGCCCAGGTGGCCGGATACGGCTCCACCCCGCAGTGGCCCAGCGCCCCAAACAGCACGTTGACTACCAGGTAGGCCACAATGGCCGTGAGGCTGGCCGGGTACACAAGCATCAGCAGCAGCCACAGCCCCCCGAAGCCCAGGGTTTCGAGGGGGTGGAGCACAAACAGGTCGATGGGCTGGGGCGCGGTGTAGTGGTGATGCAGGCCGTGCACCCAGCGGTAGAGCACCGAGTGGTGAATGCCGTAGTGGAACACGTACATCAGCAGATCCATGCCGAGGAAGAGCACCAGAAAATCGAGCAGGACGCGCCAGGATACGTCTTCCCGAATCCGGATATAGCCGTGGCGCCAGAGCAGGAAGCCGACGAAGGTAATGCCGGTGTTCAGGAACAGGGTGTAGGCGGCAAAACGGAATTCCTGGGCGCTGACCGGCTGGTACAAGGGGCCCAGCGCCCGGGCCCGGCCAAACCCAACCTGGAGCAGGTACCCCAGGCCCACGGCCAGCAGCAGCACCAGCAGGTTTTCGACCAGGAAAAGGGGCAGCGCCGCCTGCCAGGGCAGGGTTTTACAGAAATCAAGCAAGGACATAGGGTACGGCAAGAAGGGAGCAGCAGTGTCGGCGAAAGATACCGATTCCTTTGCCTCTGCTAACCAAAAGCGTGCGGCCTGCTTCGTGGGGCAGTACGCTGCGGGCCCAGCAGGTTACCGGGTAATGGGCCGTCCGCTACGATGACTCTGATGTTGCTCAAACCAGGGACCTAACCCAGGCAATACCGGTAGATACTACCGGCCATAGCTACGTTGCCGGTGGTAGCAGCGGCGTATCGCAGCTGGTGACAGTCAAGTATTCGCCGGCCGGGCCGCAGCTCTGGCCGCGCTATTACCCCGGGCTACTCCCAGCGCCACCGGCCAAGCCGCCTCGCCGGGCTGCCTGCATACGCACCCAACCAAAGCGGCTACCCCGCACAGGGTAGCCGCTTTGGTTGGCCTGGAGGTGGCCGACTGAAGAAGTAAGATGCCACCTCGTTTAGGCTAGTAGCCTGCCGCTGGCCATGCAGCGCCAGCCGGGGGCGGGGCCGCTACCGCAGAAGTGGGGGCGGCCGTTGTGTCTGTAAGAAGGAGGCCGTTATACCAGCACGCTGTCGATGCCTTTTTGCAAGGCGGTAGCCTGGAAATCGGGCAGCTTGACGCCTTCGGCCCGGGCCACGGTGACGTCGGTGAGACCCAGGAATTGAAGCACGAGGCGCAGGTAGGGCGTGGCAAAATCGTAGGCCTGCATGGGGCCTTCGGAGTAGATTCCGCCGCTGGCCACGGCCAGGTACACCTTCTTGCCCGTAATCAGCCCCTCGGGACCCGTGGGGGTATAGCGGAAGGTAATGCCCGCCCGGGTGAGGTGGTCGAGCCACGATTTGAGCGAGGAGGGAATGCTGAAATTGTAGAACGGCACCCCGATGACGAGTACGTCGGCGGCCATTACCTGGGCAATGGCTTCATCGGAGTGCTGCACAGCTTGTTGCTGCTCGGGCGAGCGGCCTTCGGTGGGCGTAAGATAAGCCTGCAAGTGGGCTTCTTCGAGGTGGGGAAATGGCTGGCTGGCCACGTCGCGCACCACGACGCGGCTGCCGGGCTCGGCGGCCAGGAGCTTGTCGATGATGCCCTGGCTGAGGCGGGTGCTGAAGGAGGCGGCGCCCTGGGCGCTGGAAATGATTTGCAGAATCTGCATACAAGAGGGGGTAAGAAAGGTGATGAACTACGGGTTGGCCCCCGCGGACCTACCAGCCCGGGAGGGCTGCCCGCCCACGGAGTAGCCCAGCTGGTGGCCTGGTACTCTGGTTACCTCAAGTAATCAGCTAGCCATTTGTTCGTACCTTGCCCCCACTTCAGATTACGTGGCGGTAGCCTGATTACCTGCTGGTAATCAGGGTTTCTACCCTGCCCTCTTACAGTACCCGCTGCTCTCATGACCAACCACGACCACTCCCAATGCGCCCTGACGATTCAGGGCCTGCGCCACGCCCTACTGGTAGTCAACGGAAAGTGGAAGCTCCAGATAATTGTGGCGCTTCGCTCGGGTACCCGGCATTTTCGCGCCTTGGAGCGCAGCGTTCCGGGTATTTCCACCAAGGTGCTGGCCAAGGAGCTGAAGGATCTGGAAGCCCATCAGCTCATTGCCCGGACGGTACACCCGGGCCCACCCGTACTCGTGGAGTACCACGTCTTGCCCTATGCCCGCACGCTCGACCCGGTGATTGAGGTCTTGAGAGTATGGGGCATGCAGCACCAGCAGCGCTTAGACGCGGGTGGCGCCGGGCCGGGGTAGAGAGCTGCTCTGACGCCCCCGGCGGCACGCCCCTTTTGCAGCCCCGGACGGATTGGGAAATTGCCCGGGACCTCGGGGGCCAGCGGGGTGGCAAAAGTACCCGAGCCACCAGCCACGGCCAGACTCCTGGTCCTACAGCCGCTGCCGCACCTGCCCCAGGATGCGCTGCATCTCGTTGCGCACGGGCTGGTCGTCGCCGGCGATGCTGTTGTTGAGGAAGCTCACGGCCAGCAGGCGGCCGCTGCGGGTGCGCACGTAGCCGGCCAGGTTGCAGGTGTGGGTCAGGGTGCCGGTCTTGCCCCAGAACCAGGTGCCCTGGGCATCCTTGTAGCGCCGGTGCAGGGTGCCCTGTCCGCCCCCGCCGGCCAGCAGATTCAGCAGCCGGGGCTCGGGCACTTGCTGGTGGAGCAGGACCAGCAGGGCATTCAGGGAGCGGGGCGTCACCAGGTTGAGCCGGGACAGGCCCGAGCCGTCGACCCAGGGTAGCTTATCGGGCAGGGTGTTGAAGTAGGTGCGGCGGGCGTGGCGAATGACGCGCCAGGCGCTGAGCGAGTCGCGGGGCGGCCCCAGCTTGGTGGCGCACATGAGCAGCAGCTGCTCGGCCAGGAAATTGTCGCTCACCCGCAGCATGCGGCGGTAGAGCGAGTCGGCGGGCAGGCCCGGCAGGGTCCGGATGGAATCCTGGGGGCGGGGCTGCCAGGCCGTGTGCACCACGGCCCGGCGCAGGGTGTCGCCGAGCAGGCGCAGCAGCAGGGTGCGGCTGGTACGGTAGGGCACCTCATCGACCCACCGCTTCGGGGCGGGGAAGTAGGTGAAGCGGTTGTCGAGCTGCCCCCGGCTTACGTGCTGGTCGGGGTTGTGGCTCAGCAGGTCGTCGGCGGTAGCCAGGCTGGTGAGCGGGGCGAAGGGGCGGGGCAGCACCCGCACCCGCTGGGGCCGGGCGGGCAGCTTGCCCCGGGCCGGCACGGGCGTGCTGGCGTAGAAGCGCACCGTGTTGCCATAAAGCGGAAAGGCCGTGCGCTCGGGCTGGAAGTAGTAGTTGAAATCGTCCCAGGCCCAGCTGGGGCCGTAGGGCGGCGGGGTAGCAATGTCGCAGTACGCCAGCAGGCGCTCGGGCCGGCGGGCCAGAAAGGTGTAGGCCCGGCGCGAGGGCACGTCGCCGTGCAGGAAGGTGGGGTCGCCGGTGCCCTGGAAAAACAGGGTATCGTGGCGGCTGAAGTAGCGCAGGCTGGGCAGGGAGTCGCCGAGCAGGCGCAGACCGGTGTAAAAGCTAAAGAGCTTCATTACGCTGGCCGGCGTGAAGTAGCGGGTTTCATTCAGGCCATACACTTCCTCGCCCGTCGAGGCGTCGGTAATACTCAGGCCCACCTGGTGCTGGCGCAGGGCCGGGGCGGCCGTCAGCAGCGAGTCGAGCCAGGGCAGCGGGGCCGAGCCCGGGCGGAGGCTGTCGGCGGGGGCGGCCGGTTGGGAGTTCTGGGCACAGGCCAGGGGCTGGGCAGAGCCCCAGACCACCAGGAGCAGGAAGAAAACGGGACGTAGCAACACAGCCTGCAAGTTAGGCAGCGCAGCCGGCTAATACGGCGTGTTGGGGTAGGGAAGTGTAGGAACACGCGTTCTGCGCGTTGTTCGGGGTATTCTGCCCATGCGGCAGCACCCAGGGAATCTTGCGGGGCGCCGCTACGGGGCTTGGTTGAAAAAAAGAACGTCCTGCTTGCTCTGGCGGAGGCCAGGGCAAGCAGGACAGATACGTAGGCAGCACCCGCCCGCGAGATGCCTCGCGGGGCTCGGACGGACGACTAAGCGGCTGCCCCCACGTTTTACCAGGGGCTGATACCGGTTTCCGGGGCGTTGTCGTCGCTGAAAAACTGGCTGGTCGGACCGTCGGGCCCCAGCGTGGCGGCTTTGACCAGGCGGGCGGCGGCATCCTGCACGCTACCGGGGCCGCTGTGGTGGTTGAAGTCGGTGGCAGTGTAGCCCGGGTCCACGGCGTTGACCTTGAAGGGCGTGTCGCGCAGCTCGTAGGCCAGCATGATGGTGTAGGCGTTCAGGGCCGCTTTCGAGGGCTGGTAGGCGGCGCCTTTCACGGCGTAGTATTTCCAGGACGGGTCGTTGTGCAGCGTCAGGGAGCCCAGGCCCGAGGTAACGTTGACGATGCGCGGGGCGGGCGACTGGCGCAGCAGGTCGATGAAGGCCTGCGTCACCTCGATGACGCCGAACACGTTCGTCTCGAACACTTCCTTAATCACGCTGGTAGAGGTGCTCAGGGGCGGCTGCGTCATGCCGCCCAGGATGCCGGCGTTGTTGATGAGCACGTCCAGCACCGGCGTTTTCTGCCCCAGGGCGGCGCGGGCGGCGGCAATGGAGGCGCTGTCGGTCACGTTGAGCTGCAGGGGCTCGACCTGCGCGAAGCCTTCGGCCCGGAGCTGGTCGGCGGCCTGCTGGCCTTTGAGCAGGTCGCGGCTGCCCAGGTACACGGTGTAGCCTTGTTGGAGAAGCTGGCGGGCGGTTTCAAAGCCAATGCTTTTGTTGGCGCCGGTAATGAGTGCGGTTTTCATGGTTGGGTGTTGGTCAATTGCTTACTTGCTTGAACACCACAAAACTACCGGACCCCCTAGCGCGGCTGGCACCTATTCTGCGGTATTACTGGTACATTTCACGGATGGCGGCGCGGTACTCAGCCGGGGTAGCGCCGGTTTCGCGCTTGAAGAAGCGGTTGAAGTAGGAGGCCTCCGCAAACCCGAGGTCAAAGGCAATTTCCTTGAGCGAGAGGGATGTGTAGAACAGCAGGCGGCGCGCCTCCAGCACCAGGCGCTCGTGAATGTGCTTGCTGGCCGGCCGCCCGCTCTGGGCTTTGACGACCTCGCTCAAGTGACCGGCCGAAATGTGGAGCAGGGCCGCGTAGGCACTTACTTCGTGCAGCTCGCGGAAGCTTTCCTCAATCCGGGCCAGGTAGGTTTTGAGCAGCAGCTGGTCGGCCGAGGGCTGACCCCCGGTAAACTGCTCGGTATAGAGCCGGCTCAGGTAGGTGAGCAGCAGCGTGAGGTAGGCCGTCAGCATGCGGTGCTGCCACTCGCCGGGGCGCTGGTACTCGGCCGTAAGCTTGGCCAGCATTTCTTCCACAAAGGACCAGTCCGCGTCGGACAGCAACAATTCGTGGCCGTTGTGTGGGTTCTGAATCAGGGGCAGCTCCCGCAGGGCCGCATGCTGCTGCAGGGTCAGAAACTCGTTGGTAAACGTGAGGTAGGTGCCCCAAAACGGCGTCGGGGCTTCCTTCACCAGAATCTGGTGCGGGGCCGTGAAATAGAGCGTGCGGTTTTTGCGCTCGTAGGATTTCATGTCCACCCAGTGCCGGCCCTGGTTTTGCTTCACAAACACCAGCAGGTAGTAGGCCTTGCGGTGCGGAATCAGCAAATCTTCCTCGTACACCAGGGCGCCTTCCGATTGGGTGATGGTGAAGGGTTTGGTTTGGGCGGCTTCGTTTCGCTCGGAAGGGTATATCGGAATCGGGGGCTTACTGGGAAAGGAGTACATATTCTGGAAGGCTAGCGTGTGGGCAAAATACGAAGGCCGCCCCATCGCCTAACCGCGCCCGGCCCGAATGGTTGGCGCCGGCGCAGCCGGCGTCGGAGACAAAAAAGCCGGCTCCCGCCCGTGCTGAAAAGCAGTGGGGCCGGAGCCGGCTGGGTTTGGCCGCTATGGGTTTAGAGGCTGGCTATGTCAATCACGAAGCGGTAGCGCACGTCGCCTTTCACCATCCGCTCGTAGGCCTGGTTGATGTCCTGGATGTTGATAAGCTCAATGTCGGACACGATGTTGTGCTCGGCGCAGAAGTCCAGCATTTCCTGGGTTTCGGCGATGCCGCCAATGGTAGAACCCGACACGCTTTTACGGCCCGGAATCAGGGCGAAGGCCGGAATTTCCAGGGGCTTGGGCGGGGCGCCCACCAGAATATGGGTACCGTTGGTTTTGAGCAAGGACAGATACAGCGGAATATTGTGGTCGGCCGCCACGGTGTCGAGAATGTAGTCGAAGGAGCCCTGCACGGCCTTGAGCTGCTCCTCGTCGGAGGTCACGACGAAGTGGTGGGCGCCCAGGGCTTTGGCGTCGGCTTCCTTGGCGGGCGAGGTGCTGAGCACGGTTACCTCGGCCCCGAAGGCCACACCGAACTTGACGCCCATGTGGCCCAGGCCGCCCAGGCCCACGACGGCCAGCTTGTGGCCCTTGCCCACGCCCCAGTATTTCAGGGGCGAGTAGGTCGTGATGCCGGCGCAGAGCAGCGGGGCCACGGCGGCCAGGTCGAGCTTGTCGGACACGCTGACTACGAACTCCTCGCGCACCACAATCGTGTTGGAGTAGCCGCCGTACGTGGGTACCCCGTCGCGGCCGAGGTTATTGTAGGTCTGAGTGTTGCCTTCTACGCAGTACTGCTCCAGCCCGTCTTTGCAGTTGTAGCACACCTGGCAAGAGTCGACCATGCAGCCGACGCCGGCCAGGTCGCCGGCCGCGAATTTCTTTACATGGTCGCCGACTTGGGTGATGCGGCCCACGATTTCGTGGCCGGGCACCATGGGGAAGATGCCGGGAAACCATTCGTTGCGGATCTGGTGCAAATCGGAGTGGCACACGCCGCAGAACAGGATTTCAATCTGCACGTCGTGGGCGCCCACGTCGCGGCGCTCAAAAGTCCAGGGGGCGAGGTCGGTTTCGGGGCTTTGGGCCGCGTAGGCTTTGGTTTGGATCATGAGAGGGTTGGTTAAGTAGAATGGGGATTGGGAGCGACAAAAATAGGGGCCCCGCCGGCGGGGAAGTGGTTAAAAAGGATTCTTCAGGAAGCTTACTAAACGCTCATGCTGAGCTCGTCGACCTGTTTTGCTTGGGCTTTACCCTTGCAGGAAAGAATTTCCTTTAGCGGTCGAAGCGGTACTTGAGCCAGACCACGTCGTTATCGAGCTGCTTCACCTGAGTCAGCTTCAGGCGGGTGGCCGGGCCTTTGGTCAGGTAGTCACTGACTTCAAAAGTCGTCGGCGACGCAGGCGTGCCGTCGGCCAGGGGCAGCAGCAGCAGGCTCAGCTCGTCGATCAGGCCGGCGTTCAGCAACGAGCCGTTCAGGTGGCCGCCGCCTTCCAGCATCAGGGTCTGGATGGGAAACAGCGTGGCCAGCTGCTCCAGTACCGCGGCAAAGTCAATTTCCCGGGCCCCGGCAAACAGGTAGGAAATCTGCTTTTGCTGGAGGTAGTACAAGTACTCGTCGCTCACCTGCTCGGTCAGCACCTCGATGATATGGTCGCCGCCGGTTTCGTTGGTGTCCCAGCCCAGCTTACCGTGGGCATCCACGGCAATGGCGAAGGAAGTAGCGGCTGGGTTGCCGATAAAGGGCTCCCGGGCAATAGGCTGGGGCGGGGCCTGGGGCTCGGGCTGCACACCGCCCGAGAAGTCGCGCTCCATCGTGATGCGCCCGCACATCCAGGCCTGGCTGGTAAAGGTTTCGTGGTACTTCTCGAAGTAGCCGGCAAACGTATTGTAGATTTCTTCGTCCTGCCAGTTGCTGGACAGAATTTTGCCGTCCACCGACGACATCATGTGGCAAATTACGTGGGGTCTTTTCATAACGAATCTATACGGCCCGGCAGGGCCCGCGTACCGGGAGCGGGGCAGGGAAGGGGTGTTTCCAAAGGCTAGTAGGCATACGGCCGCACGTTACCCGCTTGCCGGTCAGCACGTTGCGGAAAGAAGATGCCGTGTTTTTAAACGAAAAGGCGGGCTAGCTACCCTTATCGAGAGTCTATAACCGCCGCGGGGGGCCGAGGTTTCGTTTTAGCTATAGCAGAAGCGGCTCGGTTGGCCCCGCGCCCGGTAGTAGCCAGCACCGGCCGCCGCCGAATTCAACGAATGCCGCTTGTTACAGCAGCGCCACCTTTCCCTTGGCGCCGCCGTATTGGGGGGCCGGCCGGTACCGGCGGCTAAACGGGCCGGCGCGGGTTTCCCGGCTTCCGGCTTACCTTCGCCGCCCCAATCACCATCCTGCTCCATGAACAAAGCGTTGTGCCTTGCCGCAGTCCTTCCTGCCTTAGTTAGCTATCAGGCCGCCCACGCCCAAACGCCGGGCCCCTGGGGCAGCTGGGGTATTGGTACGGTGGTGCTGCCGGGCAGCGTGGAGAAGAAGTGGGGCGGGTACGCCGAGGTGCAAGCCCGCTCCAACCGGCTGTTCAACCAGTACTTCTACAATGAGCTGAAGGGGGGCGTCAGCTACAATCTGGATAAAAACTTCACGGTACTGCTGGGCGCGGGGCGCTACCACACCTACGATGAGCCCGGCCCGGTGAACGTGGAAAAGCGCCTGTGGCAGCAGCTGGTGCTGAGCCAGTTTATGGACCGCCTCAAGCTTGAGCACCGCTACCGCGTGGAGCAGCGCTGGCAGACCTTCCCGACGGACGGCGGCAACGACAGCACGGCGTTTCGGCAGCGCCTGCGCTACCGTCTCAACGCCTTCTTGCCCCTGTTTCACCACACCATCACCGACAAGACCCTGTTTCTGTCGGTCTACGACGAAATATTTCTCAACCCCAGGGGGCCGGTGTTTGAGCGTAACCGGGTGTACGCTGGCGTAGGCTACCAGTTCGACAAGCACTTGAGCGCGCAGCTGGGCTGGGTGCGGCAAGCCAATTATACGCAGCCGAGGCTGCAGCAGGGGCAAATAGTGCCCCTGACCACCTCCACCAAGAACAACGTGGTAGTTACCCTTATTTACAAGCTGGCCCACCGCAATTCCACGCCCGTGCCCGAGTCCTTGCCTTCCCAGCAGGACTAAGCCGAGCCGGGCAGTTGGGGCCGGGGCGGGGTACTGGGCCGAAGCGGCTTATCTTGGGCACGCGCCGGTCCTGACGACGGGCGCGTGCCCATGTTTTAGCACCCCGCATATGCAGCCAACTCCCTCCCCCAATCAGCACCTCCTCGATGCCGCCGAGCTGCTGCAGCGCCAACAAACCGAAAGCTTCGTGCTCATCGACGCCCGGTCTGGTCCCGAGGCCCGCCTACGCTACCAGGCGGGCCACCTGCCCGGGGCTCTCTTCGTGGACCTGGAGCAGGACCTGGCCCGGGTGGTGGCCGATGCGGCCCAGGGCGGCCGCCACCCTTTGCCACCCCTACCCGACTTTGTCCGGCTTCTGGGCCAGCTGGGAATCGGGCCGGCTAGCACGGTAGTCGTGTATGATGATAAAAGCGGCGCCAACGCGGCGGCCCGGTTCTGGTGGATGCTGCGCAGCGCCGGGCACACCAGCGTGCAGGTGCTGGATGGGGGCCTGGCCGCCGCCGTGGCCGCGGGCTTCGCGCTAACCGACGCCCCGGAGCAGCCCGTGCCCGTGGCGCCCTACCCGGCCCTGAACTGGCAGCTGCCCCTGGCCACTGCCGCCGAGGTGCAGCACGCCTCCCAAACCGGTAGCCACCTCATCCTTGATGTGCGCGAAGCACCCCGGTACCGGGGCGAAACCGAGCCCATTGACCTAGTGGCCGGCCACATTCCCGGGGCTGTTAATGTGCCATTTACCGGCAATCTGACCCCGGACGGGCACTACTTGAGCCCCCAACAGCTTCAGCAGAAATATGCGGCGGTGCTGGCCGGGCGGGACGCTCAGGAAGTTATAGTGCACTGCGGCTCGGGCGTGACGGCCTGCCACACTCTGCTGGCCTTTACCCAGGCCGGCCTCGGCACGCCCCGCCTGTATGTGGGCTCCTGGAGCGAATGGTCCCGCAACGACTTTCCCCAGGCCACCGGCGCGTAATGGGTCCGGGCAAGCAGTCCGAAAGCTACGGAGTTGGCTCGGCTGGCAGCACCTGTACCGCGTCGCCCACCCGGAGCCGGCCGCCCTGCACGATGCGGGCCGTCAGGCCCCCGTGGCCGCGCATGGCGTTGTAGCCGCCCGGGCCCAGTTCCTCCTCCATACGGGAGCAGGGGTGGCACTCCCCGGTTATTTCCAGAATCACTTCGTCGCCGAGTCGGACGCGCCGGTTTTTCAGCGCCAGCAGATTCAGGCCGCTGATGACCAGGTTGCGGCGCAGGCGGCCCGGGTCGATGGGGGAGGACTGGCCCAGAAATCCGGCTACCGAGGCCAGATGCTCGTGCTGCACCAGAGTTATCTGCCGCTTGCCCCCCGGCTTCACGCGGGCATGGTCGCCCTGCAGGCGGGCATCGGTGAGCACCTCTACTTCGGATAAGCTCACCAACGGTTCGCGCCGCACGGGCCGGATGCCGATCCACTCCACGCGGCCCTCCTGGGGCAGGGTATTGAGCAAGCGGGTTACGACGGATTTATCGTCGCCGAAAAAAGGGAAGGCCATGGTCGGGGGCTAGAGTAAAGGGATAAGTGCTGAAAAGGTAACAGCCCTGGTACGGTTGTGGGGCGGCCCGTGGGCATTAGCCGCCGATTTGCCGGGCCACAAAATACGCTGCCCCCGCCGCCAACGCGCCGGTGCCCGCCATTTTCAGGGCTCCGGCCACGGGCGGCTGCCCGGTTAGGCGGCTCTTCAGGTAGCCGAAGATGAGCAGGCACACCAGCGTAATAACGGCCGACCAGAGCAGGCCCTCAGTGGGCGTGGCCGTAACAAAATAAGCACTGAGCGGAATCAGGCCGCCCGCGGCGTAGGAGAGGCTGATGGTGGCCGCACTCTTGGGTGCCTGCCGCGGGTCGGGCTTCTCCAGGCCCAACTCATACTTCATCATAAACCTGACCCACTGCTCGGGGTCGGCCGTCAGCTCCTGCACGGCCAGTTCCCGGGTGGCTTCTGAGAGGCCGATTTCGGCCAGCAGGTCGCGCACCTCGGCCCGCTCTACCTCCGGTACTTCCCGTACCTCGCGGTACTCGCGGGCCAGCTCGGCCTCGTAGTGCTCTACCTCGGTGCGGCCGGCCAGGTAGCCCCCCAGGCCCATGGCAATGGAGCCGGCCACAATTTCGGCCAGGCCCGCCGTAATCACCAGCGCCGCCGACTGCACCGCCCCGCTCAGGCCCGCGGCCAGGGCAAAGGGCACGGTGAGCCCGTCGGAGAGGCCAATAACAATGTCCTGCAGCATCGCCGAGCTGGTCAGGTGGTCTTCGGGGTGTGGGTGCAGATGCGCGTGGACGGCCATAGAAACTTCTAACCGGAAAGCGGGACGGAGGTTGCCAAGATAGAACCCGATTGGGACTGTCTGGGCCCAGCGGCAGCCGGTGGGGGCCACAAAACCCGGAACCTAGCGCGTTGACACTCGTAAAGCCCGGTAGTGGCCGCCCTGGCCATAGTACTTTCTGCTTCTCTACCTAATGGCTACCAAAGACACAACCCTCGCCAAGAAACCCGCTGCCGCCAAGGCCGCGGCTCCTAAAAAAGTTTCGCCCACTGCCTCCACGGGCGCTACTCCCAATAACGGCCAAGATGGGCCTAGTGTGCAGCCCGTGCTCAACCAGCAGTTCAACGCCCCGGCCGCCCTTCAGAAGTACGGCACTGTGTCGCAGCGCCTGCCGATTGGCCTGGACGAAAAGACCCGGCAGGAAAGCGTCAACAACCTCAACCAGATGCTGGCCGACACCATCACCCTGCGCGACCTTTACAAAAAACACCACTGGCAGGTAGTAGGTCCCACTTTCTACCAGCTTCACCTGCTCTACGACAAGCACTACGAAGAGCAAAGCGTGCTCGTTGATACCATTGCCGAGCGCATCCAGATTCTGGGTGGCGTGGCCGTAGCCATGGCCCACGACGTAGCCGAGCTGGCCAGCATTCCACGCCCGCCCCGCGACCGGGAAGAGGCCCCAATTCAGGTGTCGCGGCTGCTGGAGGCGCACCAGATTATCCTCAAAAACTGCCACGAGTTTGCCAAACAAGCCGATGAAAGCGGCGACGATGGCACCAACGACCTGCTGGTAAGCGAAGTGTTGCGCGCCAACGAAATGCAGGTGTGGTTCGTCTCGGAACACGTAGTCGACACTCCGCTGGCCCGCGCTGAGTAAGCCTCGCTGCCAGACTTGGCAAAAAAGCCCGCTTCCTAACCGGTGGCGGGCTTTTTTGTAGGCTACTCCAACTGACCAAGCCGAAAACAGGGCGAGCAAAGCAGGAGTTGAGGACACTGGCTAGGCCTGATGCCATGAGCAGGGAACGGTTGCTTAAATTTTTCCGGCGGGCTTTATCCTTGATTCTTAGCTTGTCAGACTTCGCAGCTCACCTGGGACGGTTCTTTTTTGCAGAAAAAACACCTTTCCGCTTGCACCGCTTGGGCCAACCGGCTACTTTTGTCCCCACTTCGCCGCCTCAGCGAAGTCAGCAGCCCCGGTTGCTGCTGCGAATACCGCTTTCTTACCCCTCTGCGCACGTGGTGAAACTGGTAGACACGCCATCTTGAGGGGGTGGTGCCTTCGGGTGTGGGAGTTCGAATCTCCCCGCGCGCACACCGGCTGAAATAGCCAAACAAAAAGCCTAACCTGGAAGCAGGTTGGGCTTTTTGTTTGGCCCTGGATGAAGCATTTCCGGCAACAGGGCAGATGGCAGCCGCCATTCGATACGCTTCTCGGTGGCCGGTTCTTACTGAACCCGCTCGAAGGGGTTGGCGGGTACTACCAGCACCACCCGCTCCCGTTCCACTACTACCTGTCCGGCTACGGCACCTTTGCGCTTGCGCACAAACTTCTTGGGCGTCACGGTTACCGGGCAGAGGGAGTCGTTTTTGCGGCGGGAATACCAGGCGGCCAGCTGGGCGGCCCGCTCCACCACGGGCTCGGGGGTGGTCTGCCCCGGCTTTTGCTTGATAACCACGTGGGAGCCGGTTACGTCCTTGGCGTGCAGCCACAGGTCGTCTTTGTGGGCGTAGCGCTGGGTGAGCAGGTCGTTGTTCTGGGCATTGCGGCCCACCAGAATGGTGTAGCCGCTGTCGGTAAACACCTTGAAAGGCAGCTCGGCCGCCTCCTTGGCTTTGGTTTCGGGTTGCAGGTCGTGGGTTTTGCGCCAAGTGCGCAGGCTGCGTAGGTCCGTGATGCTGGCTAGCTCCTCCAGGCGCTCTAGGCACCACAAGGCCTCCGTCTCGCGCCGCTCCACGCGCTCCTGCAGCTGCTCGGTTTCGATCTTCTGGTTTTTGGCCTTGCGGTACAGATTCTGAGCCGTGCGCTGGGGTGTTTCAGTGGCCTTGAGCTTGAGGGTGCGCCGCTGGTCGTTCTGGTAAAAATCCACGACCTCCACCTGCGTGGCGCCGGCCGGAATCTGCGTCAGGTTGGCCATAATCAGGTCGGCGGTTTGGCGGTAGCCGGCCGTGTGCTCCAGCGCGTAGAGGCGGGTGCGGGCCTGGCTGGCGCTGACGGTAGCTTCTTCGGCTCGTTTCTCCAGTTCCTGCCGCACCTGTCGCAGCTCGGTTTCGTAGGCCCGCCGCCCCAGCGTCAGGGGCACAAACAGGCGCAGGGCTGCCACGGGGTCGGGGGGCAGGGTCTGCTCTACTTCACCGATGGGCAGCAAGGTCAGGCGGGTTTTGCCCTCAATGGCCGTCAGGTAGAAGTGGGCCGGGTTTTCCAGCTGGGCCACCACTTGCTGCACCAGCTGCTGGCGCTGTGCTGGGTTGGCCGCGTCGTAGCCGTGGGCACGCAGGTAGCGGGGCGGCACGTCGCCCAGGGCCGGGAAGCTGCGGAGCGGGTTTAGCGGGTCGGGGGCTGGCTCGGGGGCCGGGGCCAGGTCGGCGTCGGCCAGGTAGCGCTGGTGAAACAGCTCGGCCCCGGCCTCGGGGGAGGAGCGAAACACCGCATTTGGGCGCGGTCCGTAGAGCTTGAACAGCAGGGTCGCGTCGTCGCTGAAGCGCAGGCGCAAGACCCGGTCGTGGGGAAATACGCTCACCTCGGCCACTGTTTTGCCCAGCAGGCCGGGCAGCAGGTCCACCGAATTGGTGCGGGCCCGGTGAAAGGTTTCGGGCAGGGCCAGGGCCGTGAAGCCCGCCGACAGCTGGGCCTTGACCCAGAACTCCGCCGTGCCATTGGTCAGCCCGACAACCAACTCATCCTTTTCCTGCGAAAAACACGTGGCTACGGTAAAACCAGCCAACTGCTGGGTAAGGGCCGGGGCCAGCTGGCGCAGGAAGTAATAGTTATTGTGCATGGATACTCAGGGGAAAAAAGGGGCTCAGGCAACCGGCAGCACCTGGGCAAGACGCCGGAGGCGGGGCCAAGAATAGCAGGTGGGCGAAAACTTTGTAGGGGAGGGGTGCAACTATTTGGGCCAGTACTGAATCATGCAACAGCCAAAGGCTGCCAACGCCTGACCACCGCTACCTGTTGCTATTCGTACCATGAAATCAACTCTACTATTTCTTACGCTCACTTTGGTGGGATCCGCCTGCCAGAAAACGGCCATCGACCCAGAAGCGGCCCCCCAGGATTTCGCCGTAGACTTTAACAAGGACTTTGGACTCCACCATCGGCAACAGGCTACGCTGCCCGCCACCAGCGGAGCCGAACTCACCCTGCGGCTGGAAGAGCTGCATACCTCCTTTTGCCCCGAGGGGATGATGTGCATAGTGGGTCCGTCGGCGTGGCCGGTGCTAACCATATCGGATGCCAACGGCCAGCAGCAGCAGTTGACCTTGCCCAAGAACCAGGCTCGAACCTGGAGCGGAACCTGGTTGGACACGGCCAGCATACGGGCCAACGGCCGCCGGTACCTGCTCACCTATACCCAGTGGGACCTCGAGCGGGTGCCCGCTAAGGGCAAAGGGCCCGCCAAAGCCGACTGGGTGCTCTGGTTTCACGTCGACAAGGCCAATCGGTAGCGTTGCCAGCTACAGCGTCACCTGTAGTCCATCGTAAGCCAGGCGGATGAAGTCGGGCAGGGTGGCTTCTACCTCGCGGTGCTTGCCGAGCTGGTGGCCAATGTGGGTCAGGTAGCCCACGCGCGGGGCCAGATCGGTGAGAATGTCGACGGCTTCGGGCAGGGAGTAGTGAGAAATGTGCTGCTCGTGGCGCAGGGCGTTCAGCACAATTATTTCCGAGCCCCGCACCCGCTCCATCGACTCCGGCGACAGGTAGTTTGCATCGGTAATGTAGGTGAAGTTGCCAATCCGAAAACCCAGCACCGGCAGCTTGTAGTGCTGGGCCCGGATGGGGTGCACTTCCACGCCCTCCACCAGAAAGCTTTCCGTGTCGCTCAGAATCGGCATGGTTTGCACCTTGGGCACGCCCGGGTACTTGTGCTCGGCAAAGATGTAGGCGTATTCCCGCCGCAGCTGGTCCAGCACCCGGGGCTCGGCGTACACGGGCATGTCCTGCTGCTGCTTGAAGTTGTAGGCCCGGATGTCGTCCATGCCGGCCGTGTGGTCTTTGTGCTCGTGGGTGAATACCAGCGCGTCCAGGTGGTCGATGCGGGCCCGCAGCACCTGCTGCCGAAAGTCGGGCCCCGAGTCGATAATCAGGCTCTTGCCCTGCGTCTGGATATGCACCGACACGCGCAAGCGCTTGTCGCGGTAATCCACTGAGCTGCACACGGCACAGTGGCAGCCTATCATGGGCACCCCCTGCGACGTACCGGTACCAAGAAACGTGACTTGCACTTCGTCTGAATTAGCAACTAGCAAGTAAGAATCAGGAACGAAGGGATTCCGCTTTCGTGCGCTCCTTCATTCCTGATTCTTACCTGCTATTTCTTACGTAAAAGCTTATCCGATGTATTGTTTTACCACGCGTACGAGGGCATCAAAGTCGAGTGGTTTGGGTAGGTAGTCGGTTACGCCAGCTTCGCGGAATTGCTCCATCGAGTAATTATTGGCGTTGCCGGTAATGGCAATAATCGGAATCTGGGCAATGCGTGGGTCGGCGTTGCGGCGAATTTCCCGGGTGCACTCCATGCCGTCCTTTACCGGAATATTAATGTCCATCAGCACGCAGTCGATGGGTTGCGACTCGACCTGTTTGATTACTTCCCCGCCATTTTTAGCCGATACGATTCGGTATTTCTGGAGCTCCAGAATTTTCTTGGTCAGGTTTAAAATAACAGAGCTATCCTCTGCTATCAGGATGGTTTTAGAATCAGCCATGGGAAAGAAAGTTTACGGTCGGAAGTGGTAAGGAAGGGTCGGTTACAAATTACTACGGCATTTACTCGCTCTGGGTAACAGCCTGATACGTTTTGGTAAAGACGCCGAAGTGGTGCATGATAGTGCGAAAATCCCGTTCTACGTGGTCAAGTTGGCCTTTTTTTAGGTCATGTTCCAAGCTTTTCACGTGTTCGGCCAGCTCATTGATGCCCAACGTGAAGCCCGTACCCTTGAGCTGGTGCAGGTGGGGCAGGATCTGCTCGTACTGCTGTTGGTCCACCAAAGCCTGCGCTTCGCTGAGCACCTGCCCGGCTTCCTGTTCAAAATCAGCGTAGAGCTGGGCGGCAAATTCGGCCCCGCCCAGCTGCCGCAACTGGTCCAGTACTTCCGGATCGATGAAGACAACTTCCTCGGGCTCGGCTGGGGCAGCAGCAGCCGTATCGTAGGGCACCTCGGGCTCGGCCACCGGCGTTTCCGGGGGGGCGTCGGGGGCGGCCGAGAGGTGCAGGGCGGCCAGCCGCTCGTTGGCCCCGGTCCAGCGCAGCAGCACGGTGTAGAGGTCCTGCGACTTGACGGGCTTGGAGATGTAGTCGTCCATACCCTGCTGCACAAACCGCTCGGCGTCCTCCTTCATCGAGTAGGCCGTCATGGCCACAATGGGGGGGCACTGCCGGCCCAACCGCTGCCGGATTTCGTGCATGGCCGTGATGCCGTCCATTTCGGGCATCTGAATGTCCATGAAAATCAGCTCGTAGTTGCCGGTTGGGGCCGTTGCTTTGCTGATGGCCTCAAACCCGTCGCTGGCCACGTCGATCTGGCAGCCCAGCTTGTCGAGCAGGCGCACGGCCACTTTCTGGTTGATGGGGTTGTCGTCGACGAGCAGCACCCGCGGGGCCGTTTCCAGGCGCATGATTTCGTGGCTCCGGTCGCGGGAAGCCACGCGCTCCTGCACGATTTCCTCTTCGTTGTAGGCCACCCGGCAGCGCATCGTAAACCAGAAGGTGGACCCGTCGTCGGTGTTGGAAATCATGCCGATTTCCCCGCCCAACAGCTCGGCCAATTGCTTGCTGATGGCCAGCCCCAGGCCCGTGCCCCCGAAGGCCTTGGTGGGCGTCGTGTCGAGTTGGGTGAAATTGGTGAACAGCAGCTTGGCATTAGCCGGCGAAATCCCGATGCCCGAGTCCTGCACGGCGAAGCGCAGGGTATGCTCAATGCCGTCCGTGGATACCGACGAGACGATGATGCTCACCGTGCCGGCCGCCGTGAACTTAATGGCGTTGGAAGTCAGGTTGCTCAGGATCTGCAGCACCCGGGTTTCGTCCGTAATGATGAAGCGCGGGGTGTGCGGGGTGATATGGTAGGTGAATTTGAGGTGCTTCTGGTTGGCGCGGTTGGCAAACAGCGAGTGAATCTTTTCCAGGGTGTAGTGCAGGTCGATGCCCGACTCATTGAGCTGGAGCTTGCCGGCCTGAATCTTGGAGAGGTCCAGAATATCATTCAGAATCGTGAGGAGCGCGTCGCTCGACTTGCGCAGCGTGTCCACGTACTCTTCCTGCTCTTCCGAGGCCACGGTCTGGTGCAGCAAGTCAATCATGCCGATAATACCGTTCATGGGGGTGCGCAGCTCGTGGCTCATGTTGGCCAGGAATTGCGTCTTGGCTTCGAGTGCCGTTTCGGCTTCCTCCTTGGCCTGGCGCAGGTCGTCCTGCATCTGCTTCAGCTCGGTAATGTCGCGCCCGATGCCTTCCGTGCCGGCCGGTCCGTCGTTGACCATGCGCGCATTCACCAGCACACTGACCGCATGCCCCTGCTTGTGGCGCATGTCGATTTCGATGTTGCGAGCTTCCCCGAACTGCTGAATGCTGGCCAGCAAGTCGTTGCGCTGCTCCGGGTGCACGTAGTAGTCCATGATGGGCGTGCCAATCACCTCTTCGGGCTCGTAGCCCAGCATGTCGTGCACCGAAGGACTGACCAGGGTTAGCACTCCCTTGCCGTCGGTGCGGTAGTACACGTCCTGGAACGACTCGAAAATGGCCCGGAACTTCTCTTCCTGGGCGGCCAGCTCCAGCTGGGAGCGTTTTTTCTCGGTGATGTCGTGGGCCATGCCCGAAATTTCCTCGAAGGTGCCGTCGTCCAGGTAAATCGGGTTGAGGTAGACTTCGCGCCAGGTATCCTGGCCCCGCAGGTCGCGCCCGCGCACCTCGAAGCGCTGGGGCTGGCCCTGAAACGCCCGGCGGTAATTTTCCACAAAGGCCTCGCGGGCTTCTTCCTCCATCATGCCCAGATCGGCCTGCCAGAGATTCACGTTCAGGGAGGGGTACACGCCGTTGCGGCGCAGGAAGTAGGCCGAGTAGTTGCGGTTGAACGAGGTCAGGCGCGAGTGCATGTCCACCGACCACATCAGGTGGGAGCCGCTCTCGAAAATGGCGTTCAGGCGGGCATTCTGCTTGTTGATCTGCACCTCATTGCGCTTGCGCTCAATGGCCAGCGCCACCTGGTTGGAAATAAAGTGCAGAATCTCGATGTCGGCCGCCGAGTAGGCATCGGCCTTGTGGTAGTCCTGCACGGCAATGACGCCAATAATTCGCTCCCCGATGCTCAGGGGCGAGCAGAGCATGACTTCCGGCATCAGCCCGTAAGCCGTAATGGTTCCGTTGGCAATGAGCTCCTGCAGCTCGGGCCGCAGCAGATACTGGGGCCGCCCGGTGCGGATAATGTATTCCGACACGCCCGACGAAAACGGCCGCGACACGAGGCCTTGCTCGCCCTGGATGTTCTGGTCGACGAAGTAGCTGAACTGCAGTTGGGTGCGCGCGTCGTCGCAGAGGGCAATGTAGAAGTTATTGGTTTCGATGATCTTGCTCAGCTCCCGGTGAATGGCTCCGTAGAGCGACTGTAAATCCTTGGAGCTGATGGCCAGGTTGGCAATGCTATAGTATACCTTCTGCAGGCGCTCGGCCTTGATCCGGTCGGTGATGTCGTGCAGGATAGCGCGGGTGCTCACCGGCTCGTCGTCCTGCCAGGAACAGCTGATGGAGCCAATCAGGTGAATGGGCTTGCCGGTCTTGGTCAGAAAGACGGTTTCGAGCTTGTTGACTTTTTCGCCCTTGTAAAGGTTGCGTAGCTGGTAGAGGAGCTTGGCCTTGTAGTAGGGGTGCACCACGTCGCCCAGCGTCATTTGCGTCAGGTCTTCGTCGGTAAAGCCCAGCTTTTCCTTCCAGGCCTTGTTCACGAACAGGAAGCGGTTGTCGATGCTCAGGTTCTGAATCAGGTCGTGGGCGTTGTCCAGAAAGTCCTGCAGGCGGTGGCGGTTGTCGGTCAGGGCCCGGGCCGCCACGTGCCGGTCGGTGTAGTCGCGGCCCACCACAAACATGCCGGTGATATGGCCGTCGAAGTCGCGGGAGAACTCGGCGTGCCAGTACACCATGCGCGTCTGGCCCGACTTGGTGATGATGGCCCGTTCGTAAAAATCCTGGAGCTGCTCGGTTTCAATGCAGGTCAGGTAGGCCTTGTAGAGCTTCTCCCGGTCGGGTGCCGGGGTAAAGGTTTCGTGGAAATTGCGGCCGATAATTTCTTCCCGGGTGTACTCGGTGTAGTGCAGAAAGAAGTCGTTGACGTCCTCGATATTGCCATGGCGGTCGGCGCGCACGTAGCTCAGGTTGGTGCGGCTCAGCAAGTCGCGCAGCTGCTGCTGGGTGCGGTCCAGCACCTGCTGCTGCGTAAACGTCTCGTGGCGGCGCTGGCCCTGGGTAACGTCGCGCAGGGTGAGCTGAACCCGGTGCTGGCCCTCGGCCACGGTCACGCGGTGCAGGGTCACCCAGGCATCGAGTGATGTAAAGTCGCTGTGTCGGCCGTACCACCATTTCGAGAATTTGGTGCCGGTCTGGGCCGTGTGCAGCACCGCTTCGTGCAGCATCTGCTCCGACAGCCAGTGGTCGTGCCGTTCCTCCTGCGGGGGCACGGCAAAGGCCATCAGGCCCGCGCTCAGCAGCTCCGGGCGGGTCGTGCCCAGCAGGCGCAGCGCCGTTTGGTTGCAGTCGACCAGCCCGCCCTGCTCGTTGTAGAGAAGCATAGCGTCGTAGGCTTCCTCAAAAAGGGCGCGGTAAAAGTCAGCACTGGAAGCCGGGGCAGCTCCCGGCGCTGAGGTAGCCGGTGTTACAGAGTGAATCGGCATCGGGTAGGGTAGGCGGTCCGCGGCGGGGCTTGGCCCACCACTACTGACCAGTACGCGAATTTTAACTCCTTAAATTTGTCAAAAATATCCCAGATACTGCGTTTTCAAGGGCGATTCTGCTCCGAAAAAAGGCCGCTGATTGCTCTATGCGCACCCTTATCTTCACGGTAACCACCGACTTAAACTACGACCAGCGCATGCAGCGAATTTGCGGCAGCCTGGCCCGGCACGGCTACCAGGTGTTGCTCGTAGGACGCCAATGGCCTGCCTCCCAACCCCTGACAGTACAACCGTACCGGCAACACCGCTTACGCTGCTGGAACAATAAAGGCAAATTATTCTATTTAGAATTCAACCTGCGTCTGTTTTTCTATCTGCTAGGGCAGCGGGCGGCGGCCTGGTGCGCCATTGATCTGGACACGGCCCTGCCCGTGTGGCTGCGGGCCCGGGTGGCCGGGCAGCCTTTTGTGTATGACGCGCACGAGCTTTTCACGGAAGTGCCCGAAGTGGTAGCCCGGCCCGGCATTCAGCGGCTGTGGCGCGCCGTCGAGCGGTTTGTGGTGCCCCGCACCACGCTGGCCTACACCGTGGGGCCAGCCCTGGCGCGGGTGTTCGAGCAGCGCTACCAGCGGCCCTTTGCCGTGGTGCGCAACATTAGTCGCCTCGGGGCCGAACTGCCCCCCGCGCCGGTTGCCGCGCCCCCCGACGGGTATATTTTGTACCAGGGAGCCTTGAATGCGGGCCGGGGCTTGGAAGCCTTGCTCGAGGCCATGCCCGCGGTGGCGGGCCGGTTGGTGCTGTGCGGGGAAGGAGACTTGTCGGAAGACCTGCGTGCCCGCGCCGCCCGCCTGGGCCTGCTCGATTCCGGTAAAGTTGAATTCCGGGGCTACGTACTGCCCGAGGCGCTGCGGGCGGTGACGAGCCAGGCGGCGGTAGGTATTATGCTGCTCGAAAACCAGGGCCTGAGCTATTATTATTCCCTGGCCAATAAATTTTTCGACTACCTGCACGCCGGGATTCCCCAACTCATCGTCGATTTTCCGGAGTACCGCTACCTCAATCAGCAGTACGAAGTGGCCGAGGTTGTGGAGCTGACGCCTGAATCTATTGCTGGGGCCCTGAACGGGCTGCTGCGCGACAACCCGGCCCGCTACCACGAGCTGGCCCAGAACTGCCGCCGGGCCCGGCAGGCCTTCAACTGGCAACAGGAAGAGCACCACCTGTTGGCCCTCTACCAGAGCCTGTGGGCTCCTCACACCACTCCTGCATGAATTCTCTACTTCCCGCCACCCCGCCTCAGCACCCTACTTTGCTGGTCATATCCGGCCCCACAGCCGTGGGCAAAACGGCCCTGTGCGTAGAACTGGCCCAGCACTACCAGACCGACATCATTTCCGCCGACTCCCGCCAGTTCTTCCGGGAGCTGAGCATTGGTACGGCCAAGCCCACGCCGGCCGAAATGCAGGGTGTGCAACACCATTTCATCGACTCGCACAGCATCACGGAGGACTACAATGCCGGGCGTTTTGAGGTTGACTGCCTGGCGCTGCTGGCGGAGCTGTTTCAGGAGAAGAAACTGGTTATTCTGACCGGGGGGTCGGGCCTCTACCTGCAGGCAGTAACCGAGGGCTTGGATGAAATGCCCCTGGCCGACCTGGCCGTGCGGGCCGCTTTGCAGCAGGAGCTGGCCGAGCACGGCTTGCCGCCCTTGGTGGCCGAGCTGCAGCGCCTCGACCCGGTTACCTACGCCCGCATCGACCGGCAAAACCACCAGCGCGTGGTGCGGGCCCTGGAAGTGACGCGCAGCACGGGCCAGCCGTTTTCGAGCTTCCACACGCCCAAAGTAGCCAAGGAGCGGCCCTTTCAAACCATCAAGATTGCCCTGAGCCGCGACCGGGAAGAGCTTTATCAGCGCATCGACCAACGGGTGGAGCAGATGCTGGCAGCCGGCCTGCTGGAAGAGGCAACAGCCTTGCTGCCCTACCGCCACCACAACGCCCTGCAAACCGTGGGCTACCAGGAAATATTCGATTACCTCGACGGCCTGCACGACTGGCCCGAGGCCGTGCGCCTACTCAAGCGCAACACCCGCCACTACGCCAAGCGCCAGCTCACCTGGCTCCGCCGCGACCCGGAGTATCAGTGGGTGCACCCCGAGGCGGTGAAATGGTGAAACGGGGTGTTGTTGTTCGAGCGGCGCCATTTTACCTGTCCTTGCGAGCAAGCATGACGAAGCCATCCGGCCTCTGCGAAGTACGACTCGAAAAAGCCCCTTACTGCCGCGTGGAGTAAGGGGCTTTTCAGTGAAGGAAGCTTTCCGCATTTCAGAGGCCGGATGGCTTCGTGCCACAAGTAAAACAGCGTTAGCGCGGTGAGAATAGAGAACTCACTCAAGTACTAACTCATTCACCGCTACACCGAGAGAATCTCGACCATGCGCATGAAGGTCTGGTTGATAAGCTTCTTTTTGTGAATCGTGTCGGAGAAGGGGGTGTAGACCAGCTTGCGGTCCACGATGCCGGCCATCACGTTGCGCATGCCGTTCATGAGGCCTTCCACGGCGGCAATGCCGATCTGGGAACCCAGCAGGCGGTCGGCGGCGGTGGGGGAGCCCCCGCGCTGCACGTGGCCGATGATGGTCACGCGGGTATCGAGCTCGGGAATGGCTTCCTTCACTTGTTTGGCGACGGCGTGGGAGTTGCCTTCCTCGTCGCCCTCGGCTACCACCACGATAAAGGAGGTTTTGGAGCGTTTCCAGCCCCGCTGCAAGGTCTCAATGACGGCCTCAGTCGACATCTGGGTTTCGGGAATCATCACGATTTCGGCCCCGCCCCCGATGGCGCAGGGAATGGCGATGTAGCCCGAGTCGCGGCCCATTACTTCAATAAAGAAGCAGCGGTCGTGCGAGTCGGCCGTGTCCCGAATCTTATCAATGGCCTCCAGGGCCGTGTTTACAGCCGTGTCGTAGCCGATGGTATAGTCCGTGCCGTAGAGGTCGTTGTCGATGGTGCCGGGGGCACCCACGGTCGGAATACCAAACTCCTGCTCGAAAATAGTTGCCCCAGTGAACGTGCCGTTGCCGCCAATGGCGACCAGGCCGTCGATGCCGTTGTTGACCAGCTGGTCGAAGGCCTGCTGCCGGCCTTCCTTGGTCAGGAATTTCTGGCTGCGGGCCGATTTGAGAATGGTGCCGCCTTTCTGCACGGTGTTGGCCACGGAAGCCGAGTCGAGCTTCACAAATTCGCCTTTAATCATGCCGCTGTAGCCACGCATGATGCCATACACCTCAATGCCGTGGTACACGGCCGTGCGCACCACGGCCCGGATGCAGGCGTTCATACCCGGCGAATCGCCGCCGCTGGTGAAAACTGCAATACGTTTCATCATAATTCAGGTAATCGGAACTGCCCAGTGCGGGCGGGGCAAAGGTGATAAATCCAAATTGAAAACAAAGCCTTCGAAGTCAGGAAAGGCAAAAAACAGCGCAGATTATTGGTGCGGTCTGGCTCTTTTTTTTAGAACTGCGTATTGCAGAAAAGCCCCCTGCCGAGTATCTTAACCCCCCCACAGCTGCCTAGTTTGCGGCCTAGCGGGGCCTGTTCTTTTCTTCACCGTTACTTAAGCAACGCCGTATATGTTTGGCTTTTTTGAAAACGAGCAAACCAAGAAAGTAAAGAGCCACCTCATGAATCTGGCAGCGTTGGCCAAAGCCGACGGTCATATTGATGAGCGGGAAATGAGCTTCATCGTAGCGGTAGGGAAGAAGAACGGCATGCGGGCGGATGATGTACGCACCATAGTGGCTAACTCGGGCAACGTGAACCTGGTGCTGCCCGACAACGACTCTGAGCGGTTCGACCAGATTTTCGACCTCGTAGATATGATGCTGGCCGACGGCATTGTCGATGACCACGAAATGGACTTCTGCATTGATATGGCCGAAAAGCTGGGTTTCCGCAAAGCCATTGTGGGCGTGCTGGTGCGCAAAATTTCGGTGGGCGTAAAGGATGGTCTACCCCGGGAGCAAATCAAAACCGAGTCGGAATCCTTTCTGAACTACAACGGCACTCACCCCAAAGGCACCGGCCTGTAGGGGCTAGCTTTGCTGCCCCGTGACGTGCGCTATGGCCCGCAGCAGGGCCGCGCAGCTTTCCTCGATTTCGGCGGCCGAAATTGTAAGGGGCGGCGCAATTCGCAAAGAGTTGTCACAGAACAGGAACCAGTCGGTCAGGATGCCTTCGTGTGCCAGGGCGTGGTCGATGATGGGCTTGAGTACCGCGAAGGAGTCGAATTCCACGGCCAGCAGCAGGCCGTGGCCCCGGATGCCGCGAATAGCCGAGTGCTGCAGAAGCCGCCGAAACAGAGCGGCTTTTTCGTGCACGCCCGCCAGCAGATTTTCCTCCTGAATAACCCGCAGGGTGGCAAGTGAGGCCGCGCACGACACCGGATGGCCCCCAAACGTGGTGCAGTGCCCCAGGATGGGGTTGGTCTTGAAGCCCGCCATCATTTCCTGGGACGAAATAAAAGCCCCGATGGGCATGCCGCCGCCCATGCCCTTGGCGCACACCAGGATATCGGGCGTAACCCCAAACTGCTCGAAAGCCCAGAACGAGCCGGTCCGCCCAAAGCCGCACTGGATTTCATCCAGGATCAGCAGGGCGCCAACCTGCCGGCAGCGTTGCCGCAGGGCTGGCAGGTAGCCCGGCCGCGGTACCCGCACGCCCGCCTCACCCTGCACCGTTTCGATGACCACGGCGGCGGTGCGCTCGGTAATCAGCTCCAGGTCGGCCAGGTCGTTGTAATGGATGTGGCGCACATCGGGTAGCAGGGGCCGGTAGCTGTTTTTGAAGCTCTCGGAGCCCGTAATGGACAGGGCGCCGTGGGTGGAGCCGTGGTAAGCGTTATGGCAGGAAATCAGCTCGGTGCGGCCGGTGTGGCGCTTGGCCAGCTTCAGCGCGCCCTCAATGGCTTCGGCCCCGGAATTGGTAAAGTAGACGCTGTCGAGGTGCTCGGGCAGGGTTTGGTGCAGGGCATAGGCCAGCTCGGCTGGCGGGGCCTGCACCAGCTCGCCGTACACCATCAGGTGCAGGTATTTATCCAGTTGATTCTGAATGGCCTGCAGCACGCGCGGGTGACGGTGGCCTACGTTGCTCACCCCGATGCCCGAAATCAAATCCAGGTAACGGCGGCCGTCGGTGCCATACATATACACGCCCTCAGCCCGCTCAATTTCGAGGAGCAAGGGAAAGTCGGACGTTTGGGCCTGGTAGCGAAGAAACAGCTGGCGCGGAGTAAGCATACGGGTAGACAATAGGCAAATTCGGGCTGCAAAGGTACGCAGACTCCCAGCAGCAAAAACCAGGTTAGGCTAAGATGGAGCTAGAAGCCCTATCTATTCAGCCTCTCGGTATCCTAACCCGCCAGACAGCACAAAAGACTGCCGAGGCAGTCTTTTTTAGGCTTGAAGCAGGAAAAGATCAGTCTTCCGGCGGACCGGTAAACTGTCCGGCGCCGGCGGTGCTGCCGCGGCGGTCGGCCACGCGCCTAAGGACTTCCTTGGTGAAGTCCCGCTCGGCAATAAAGAGCTTGCCAACCTGGCGAATTGAAAGCACTTTCTGGAATTTGTCGAAGTACTCTTTTTCCAGGTTCACCTCGTTTTGGCGCAAAGCCAAGGCCTGGGTCAGGTTGTCCTTAATCTGCTGATCGGTGAGGCCGTCGGGGTTTTCGGTGCGCAGCTGCCGCATGCGGCGGGCCACGTCGCGGCGCTTGTCCGAAAACTCGTTGTACACGGGCCAGAAGCGTTGGGCCTGGTCTTGCGTCAGGGCAATTTTATCGGTCAGATAGGCAATTTTCGCGTTTTCCAGCTGGCTGAGTCGACCACCCGGGCGGCGGCCCCCCGGGCCACCCAGCCCGCCCTGGGCCAGGCCCGGGCTGTGCACGGCTGCCAAAAGCAATACGGCCAGAACGCTACGGAGAAGGTATTTCATGGGAGAGGAAGGCAAAAGCAAGAAGCAAAAGTAGGAGTTATAAGTAGGTCTCGTCGGTGGGCTGGGCATCCAGGGCATCCTGCAGCTCATCGGGGGAGGCTTGCAGAAAGCTGTCGGTCAGGGTGTGGTCGGCGGCGGGCAGCTCGGCCAAATCGGTCAGGCTCACGCGCGAGTCGGTGGCTAGCAGATACTGGACCATTTCCGTACGGGGCACCGCTTCCAGGGCCGCTACCGAAACCGCGGTGGCGGGCGCTACGGCCGGCTGGCTCAGAAAAAAGCTGGTGGCAAAGCCGCCCAGCACCACCACCGACGCCAGGGCCGTGCGCAGCGGCAGCGGCAGAGCGGAAAGCCAACCCAGCAGGGCCGCCTCCCGGGCCGCTTCGGGCTGCACCCGGGCCATAATCTGGCGGGGCAATGTGGCGAAGTAGTCGGCTGGCGGCGGAGCCAGCGGCTGGGGCCGCCGCGTGTGGTCATCCAGACGAAAAGGAGTATTCATAAGGCTTAGAGTCGGCTCAGGCCGAGAGGTTTAATCGTGGCGGGATTCTTCGTTGACGTATTGCTCAATCTTTTTGACGGCGTGGTGGTACGAGGCTTTCAGGGCCCCTACGCTGGTGCCCGTTATGTCGGCCATCTGCTCGTAGGTTATTTCGTCGTAGTACTTCATGTTGAACACCAGCCGCTGCTTGTCGGGCAGGCGCAGAATGGCTTTCTGCAGGCGCAGCTCGATTTCGTCGCCCGCCAGGCCGGGGTCAGCCTCGACTTTCTGGGTTAGCTCGGCGGCTACGTCGTGGAGGGGCAGAAAGAACTTGCGGCGTTTGGACGACAGAAAATTCAAGCATTCATTGGTGGCAATGCGGTAGAGCCAGGTGTAGAGCGAGGCATCCTGACGGAAGTTGCCCAAGTGGTTCCACACTTTCACAAACACATCCTGGGTCAGGTCGTCGGCATCGTCGTGGTCGATAACCATCTTGCGCACGTGCCAATACAGCTTCGACTGATACTTGCGCACCAGCTGGTTAAAGGCCACGTTACGGGTAGCAGGGTCGGCGAACTTGACGAGGATTTCCTGGTCTTCCAAGCAGGGGAGCGGGTTAGGAGCGGCGGGGCTGTGCCGGGTTAGAACAGGAAGGTACGCCAGGGTTTAGCAGGGGGCGCAGAAAATTTTGCGGCAGTTCCCCCGCCGCATGTACGCCGCGGGTTGTACCTTGACGAGCTGCCCTTCCCCTTACCGCGTAGGCAAGCCCGCCCGCTCTGCGCGGGGGGCGGCTTGTGCCCGGCCGTTGGGCCTCACCACTTCCGCATTCTCTATGGCGTTAAAAGTTGTCCGCCGCCGCATCGTCTCAGAGCGTCTTGAGCAGGAATATCTGACCACCTACCAGCCGCTGCCCAGTCGCTTTGCCGAGCAGCTCGACCCGTTTCTGCTCTTGCACCATACCGGTCCCGAGGAACTGGAGCCCCAGGGACGGGGCCTGCCGTTTGCGCCCCACCCGCACCGGGGCTTCGAAACGGTGACCTTTGTTTTTGCCGGCGACGTGCGCCACCACGATTCCCGGGGCAATACCGGCGTTATCGGGGCCGGGGGCGTGCAGTGGATGACGGCGGGCCTGGGCATTGTGCACAGCGAGAATATTTCCCGGGAGCTGCGCGAGGCCGGCGGTAGTATCGAGTACGTGCAGCTCTGGATAAATCTGCCCGCTCGCCTGAAGCGCACCCAGCCTCGTTACCAGGGGGCGGCCGCGGCTCAGATTCCGGTGGTAGCCCTGCCCGCCGGCCACGGTTCGGTAAAGGTGGTGGCCGGGAACTGGCAGGGAGTTACGGGGCCGATAGAGTCAATTACCGGAGTGCGGGCTCTGGTGGTGGAGTTGGCAGCCGGCGGGCAGCTGCCCGCCGACGTGGAAGCGGGGCAAACCGTGCTGTTTTACGTGTTGCGCGGGGCCGTGCACGTCAATGGTCGCGACGTTGAGGGGCATACGCTGGTAGAGTTTGAGCCCGGGGATACGGGCATTCACCTGGTGGCTACGGCCCCAACGACAATTCTGCTCTGCACCGGCCAGCCCTACCACGAGCCGCTGGCCTGGCAAGGACCTTACGTCATGAATACCCAGACCGAACTGATGGAGGCCATGCGCGATTATCGGATGGGCAAGATGGGGATGCTGTTTGATGAGTAAGTTGCGGCCGGAAAAGCTTTTCCTTTTTTTCTACCCTGTCAACTCTACTTGCTGCGTGTATTTACGTCGTATCACTTTCTGGAGCACCGCGTTGAGCTTAAGCGTATTGGCTGCTTGCTCGTCTAAAGAGAACAACAACCAAGCTGCCACGAAGCCAGCCGAGCCCTTGGCGGCCGTAGCCGATACGGATGCCGCCCCGCCGCCCGCCGCCGATTCGGGGGCTACGGCCGCAGTTTCGCTAACCGATTCTACCGGCTTGTCGCCGGAGTTTGTGCGGGGGCTGAAGGACATAGCCGGTGCCCAGAAGTATACGGTAAGCGGGAAGACCCTGGTAATGGATGCCTTTGGCTCCGCCGATTTTCCCACCGACCTGCCCGCCGGCAAAGCCGTGACCTATAGTGGCCAGCAAGGCTCCCAGACTTTCACCCTGACCGTTACGCGCCTCAACTACACCAGCATTCGGTTTGCGGCGGAAATGCTGGGTGGCAAAAATGGGCCCCAGCACGAAGAGGGCGTGGCCGACCTGAACCCCGGCTTCATCATGGCCGCCGAAGTGCCCGAGGATACCGAAAGTCAGACGGCCTACGGCGCCAGCGAGTACCTGCACGAAACGCCCACACGCAACTTCTCCATCCTGATTGGTATCGGTTCCGACGTGGACAAGGCCGAGCTGGGCGTGTACGACGCCACCGGCAAACCCGTGGCCCAGTGGCAGGGAGTACCGACCCTGCGGCGGCTGGCCCTGTAAGCCGGCCCTTACTTGGTGCTGAAGGCCACGCCCAGCGTCACATTGGTATTGTCGGTGGGCTTGCCTTCCAGTACGCGGCTCTCAAACGTGTAAGTGTAGGTGCCCGTAATGGCAAAGCGCGGGCTAAACCGCAGGGCCAGGGACGTGAGCTGGGTGGCCCGGTAGTCGGCCGCGTTGGCCAGGTTCGGCTGATACAGCGTGGTGGCGTTCAGGGAAAATACCCGGTAAGAATACACCACCTTTAGCCGCGTCGAGCTGCGTGACACGAGCCGCTCGGTACCGCCCTGGAAATACGTGGCCTCCCGGATGAAGAGGTTGCTCACGGCCACTTCCCGCCCCAACGAGTCGGAATAAAAGGCCCAGCCCGGCCCCAGGCCCAGCTGAAACCGGTTGTCGATGCCCCGTAGGTTGCTGCGCTCGTACCCCCCGATGCCGTAGAAGCGGAACCGGCCTTTCCAGTAGTAGGGCGTCGTATTGAAAAGCCACTCGCGTTCCTTGAGCAGTCGTTCCTGCTTGCCGAACAGGAAGCTGCCCGTGACGGGGGCGCCGAAATGCAGGCCGCGTAGCAAGGTTAGAGAATGGGTAGTCGAAAACAGGGTGCGGTTGACGCCCCCGGCCGAGTACTGCCCGGCCAGCTGCCCGCTGTAACGGATCAGGGTGGTATCGGCCTGTTGGGCGCGGGCTGAATGAAAGGCGCCCAGCACCATGGCTGAGCCGAGCAGGGTACGAAACGTCATGAAAGCCAAGCCCCGGGGCCGTTGTGAGCGGCAAAGGTAGGACGGCCCGGGCAAAGCCGTTGGCCTTACTTGCCGGAGTTTGGCCGGCGCGCTCCGCCGGTGGTCGGCACCCATACCCAGCTCATAAGTTGTCGACTCAGCAACTTCTGTACCTTGCCGGGCCCTCATTGAGCCTGGGGCCGGCGGCTGCGGGCCGCTTATGCTACGTAATTCTCATGCTGCGTACCCCCTTTATGTTCAGCCTGCTGTTCAGCTGCCCGTCAGGCTTGCCAAGCACCAGTCGGCCCCTTTTCGTACCCGCCCCGCCGGAGCAGGACGAAAGCTGTCCTCGGGGCGTCGCCGAGCCGGTCGTCCGGAAGAAGGTTTTTCCCAAAACCAGCTTCCGGCGGCTGCCCGACAAGCGCACCGGGCTTGAAACCGTGGCCCTGCCCTTGGGCGACCGGCTGACAATTCACCACGAGGGCTGCGAGTACTACGTGCTGCGCTTCCACTTCGAAACGGCCCGGTTTCGGCAAAGCCCGACGGCCCTGGACGCCTGGTTTCGGAATGCGGCCCAACTGCTGACCGAAACGGCCCCGGGCCTGGACTCCCCGGTCGATATTGCCGGCGGGCTCCGGGCCCTGCGCACCTACCTCGACCGGCACAAGGGCAATAAGGCCCAGGCCCTGGTGCTCGGCCAGGAAATTGCGTACGGCTCCGAGACGCTGCCCAGCTTTGTCTCCGTGGACCGCATTGCCCGGCTGGCCGGCAACACCGTGGCCGTGGAGCTGTCTTTGGCCATCGGGCCGTTGTAATGCAGAGGCTGGCAACGCCTTAGTTTGGGAGCTGCCGCCTAGGAATCCAGTATTGCCTATGTTTGCCCCGGTTTGCCCGGAAATCACCTGGTCCGGGCGGCCGCTCCGTTTCTATGCTCTCACGTTACTTCGCCGGCCCGCTGCGGCTGGCCCCGGTTCTGTTTCTGGCCTGTCAGTCAGCCCCGGCCTCAGCCCCGGGGGCCGAGCCCTCCGCCGTACCCGTGAAAGGCACGGGTGTCGCCTCCCAAGCCGCCGCCCCGACCCAAGCCCCCGGCGCTGAGGAGGCCGGCGTAGCCGCCCCCGATAGTGCCGCGGCAGACTATGCCACGTATTTTGTAGTCGTGGCCGACACCGGCCGCTCGTACCCCGCGCTGCGCAGCCAAATGCTGGGGCTGAGCCGGCAGTTTACGCTGCCTATCGATACGCTGGGGCGGTACTTCAACGCCCAGAAAAACCGCATCGTGGTGCCCGAAAACGACGCGGACGACATGTACGCCGGCGAGTACTATCCCCGGCGCTTTCCTTCCCATTCGCTGAGCCTGGAATACCTCAACGAGTACCAGGACCGGGCCGGCGCCCCAACCATGGCCCTGGTAACGGGGATTTACGAAAAAGAAGCCTCCGCCGACAGCGCCCTGGCCGTGCTGGGAAAAGCCGACAAGGGCGTCTTCAAGGTGAAGGCGAATGTGTACGTGGGGTGTATGCACTAAGCCGCCCGTAAAGTTGTACCGGGCTTTCTGGGTAGTTTGCTATATTTAGACTCTTGCATAAAGCTTAATGGGCCCCGGACCCCAGTCGGCCCGGAACCTGGGCAGTCTAACGTAATCAGTCGGCGTTGTATGAGAATTTCAGCCCGCGTCAGCAGCCACCCAAGCGGCCACGAAACCAGCGTGCAGACGGGCTCCGTCGTGCAGGTGCTGGCCGTGCCGCCCAAAACCAGCGGGCCGGGCTCAGCGGTAAACGGGGGCGAATTGCTGCTGCTGGCCCTGGCTACCTGCTTTTGCAACGACCTGTACCGGGAAGCAGCGAAGCGGAGCCTGACGGTAACGGCAGTGGAGGTGGAGTGCTCCGGCGACTTTGACGGGGAAGGAGAAGCCGGCCGCAACTTCACGTACCGGGCCACCGTCACGGCCGACGCCCCGGCGGCCGACATCGAGGCCCTGATCCGGCACACCGACCAGGTTGCCGAAGTGCACAAGACGCTAAGAAACGGCGTGCCGATTACGCTAAGGCCCTGAACAGCCGCTGCCGGGCCGTGCGGTAAGTCATTTTTTGTAGCTTTGCCCCGCCACGTACGACTACCCGCCTTATGTAATAGCTAATTTCTTTCGACGACCAGACCTGCCGCCCCCGCTCGGGGCCTAGCAGCTGCTATTCATTCGTTTAAAGAAATTGCCATGGTGGTTTTACAGAATGTGGGGTACGCTCACCCCAATAAGGATGTCCTGTTTTCGGGCATCCACCTGAGCGTTACAAAGCAGCAGAAAGTAGCCTTGATTGGGAACAACGGGGTCGGCAAGTCGACGCTGCTGCGGATAATGGCCGGCGGACTGCCGCCCGCCAGCGGGGTCGTGAAGCTGGATTCTCCACCGTACTATGTGCCCCAGCTCGTCGGGCAGTTCAACCACCTGACCGTGGCCCAGGCCCTGGGCATTGCCGAGCAGCTGCAGGCGCTGCACGATATTCTGGCCGGGCACGCCACCGAGGCCAACCTGGCGTTGCTCGACGACGACTGGACCCTGGAGGAGCGGAGCGCCGACGCCCTGGCGCAGTGGGGCCTGGCTGGCCTCGACCTGACCCAGCCGGTGGAAGCGCTGAGCGGGGGCCAGAAAACCAAGCTGTTTCTGGCCGGCATGACCCTGCATCAACCCGATATCATCCTGCTCGATGAGCCCAGCAACCACCTCGATGCCCCCGCCCGCCGCCGGCTCTACGAGTTTATCCAAGCCACGACCAGCACCCTGCTAGTCGTGAGTCACGACCGGACGCTGCTGCACCTGCTCGATTCGGTGTACGAACTCAGCCGGCGCGGCATAACGGTGTACGGGGGCAACTACGCCTTTTACCAGGAGCAAAAACAGCTGGCCAGCAATGCTTTGCAGGAGGACGTGCGCGGCAAGGAAAAGGCCCTGCGCAAGGCCCGGGAAGTAGAGCGCGAAACCGCCGAGCGGCAGCAGAAGCTCGACGCCCGGGGCCGGAAAAAGCAGGAAAAAGCTGGGGTGCCCACCATCATGCTCAACACGCTTCGCAACAACGCCGAGAAAAGTACTTCCCGGCTCCAGGGCGTCCACGCCGAGAAAATCGGGGCCATTTCCCAGGAGCTGCACGAGCTGCGTCAGGAGCTGCCCGCCACCGACAAGATGAAGTTCGGGTTCGACTCTTCCGGCCTGCACCAGGGCAAAATTCTGGTGACGGCCACGGGCATCAACTTTCGCTACGCCGAAACGCCGCTCTGGGCCCAGGACCTGAGCTTTCAGATTACCAGCGGGGAAAGGCTGGCCCTGAAAGGCCCGAACGGCGCGGGCAAAACCACCCTGATTAAGCTCTTGCTCGGGGCCGCCGCCCCGGCCAGCGGAACGATACACCGGGCCCTGGGCAAGGTGGTGTACGTCGACCAGGAGTACTCCCTGCTCGCTACCGAACTGACGGTGTACGAGCAGGCCCAGCGCTTCAACGGCACGGCGCTACCGGAGCACGAAATAAAAATCCGGCTCAGCCGCTTCCTCTTCCCGAAGGACGACTGGAGCAAGTCTTGCCGCGGCCTCAGCGGCGGCGAGAAGATGCGCCTCATGCTTTGCTGCCTGACCATCAGCAGCCAGGCACCCGACCTGATTATCCTCGATGAGCCCACCAACAACCTCGATATTCAGAACATTGAAATCCTCACAGCCGCCCTCACCGACTACCGGGGCACGTTGCTTGTCGTGAGCCACGACCAGGTATTTCTCGAACAAATCAAGGTGCAGCGCACCCTCGAGCTACTGTAGCGCCGCCGGTGGGCGGTTGGGTAAGCAAAGGCATCAGGCTGCATTGCTAGCCCATCGTGCCAAGTAAAGCAGAATAGACGCTACGACATCGTTTTTTAGCTTACTGACTCGTGCTTAATGCGGCCACAAACCAAGTATATAGCTCACAGTATCGATGTTCTCCTATATTGCTCCTGAATGAGTGATGCCGGCTAGCCGGCGGGCAATAACCTGCTACCGCACCTCGTCCCCAGGCACGAACCCAACGGCAGAACCTATGAATGAAAAGAGCTTTTCCGGACTCCGCCTCTACGGCACGCTACTCGTGACGGTAAGTATCGGGGTGCTGCTGGCCTGGAGCCACACCCACGGCGGGGTGCCGAGTCACCATTTCCTGGCCCGGCCGGATATGCCCGCCGTTTCCAACTGGTGGGGCGCCCTGCTGCTGCCGGGGCTTACCTGGTTTCTGTTGTCCCGCGTCCGGAAGCAAGCCTTTGGCAACGAAGCAGATGCTCAAGCACCCCAGCCGCTGTGGCGCGCGCTGATTGGGTTTGTGGGTGCTTTGTCGTTTGGGGTATTGATATCAGTTTTGTTTACGGCCGGCCAGTCGGATATGGCGGGCAACATGATGCTGGGCTTATTTGCCTTCGCCTTCTTCGTTCCGATATACCGGCCGGAGTGCCTGCTCGGCTTTGTGCTGGGAATGACTTCCACTTTTGGGGCGGTGCTGCCTACGATAGTCGGTACCGTGCTAGGGCTAATCGGCCTGGTGCTGCATGCATATATCCGCCGCGCCCTGCTGTTTGGCATTTCGAAGCTGGCGCTGTTGCTACCGGTCAGCAAGTCCAACGGCTAAGAAGGCCTCGGTCCATTGATACGGAAACTGCTTTTCGAGTCGGGATGGCACCACGCGTTAGATACCGGAAACACCAAGGCTTTTAACTAGCATTAATCAATTAATGCAGCATTCCTGGACAACATACCAGCGAATATGAAGCGCCTCATCTACTTTTTAATATTTACCATTTGTCTGCACAACTGTGGTGTTATAAGCGTTGGGCAAAATAAGCCCTGCACGTGCTGTGAAAAAACGTACACAAGTGTTGAAAGTGCCCAAAAATGTATTTCACTAAACCCCAATAACCGCCGCACGGTTGATAACAGACTTGTCTTGCTGGCTATTGTGACGAAGGAAGTGCAAAAAAATCAGGAACTGGGTTGGCGCATTCTCCAGGATGAGAAAATTATAACTCAAGCTCAAAGAAAATACCTTTTGGTAACGATGAGCACTGCCGCCGCTCGTACGTTGGCGGGTAAAAGCAATACTGAATTGCAAGAGATAATAACAGGCTACAAAGGCGAAAACTGTTTTATTATAGTTAATCAGGCCTTGTATCCATTCGGGAGTTGGTCGGCTGGTGAAGACCGGAAAAGAATAGTGGGGATGCTAGGAGTCGGGAATGGCCCATAGTTTTGCCATTGTATCTCCCGCAAACAAAACGGCCCCGGCTGCACTGCGCAACCGAGGCCGTTTTTATTTAATAGCAATCTGAGAGCCTACTTAGCCTTACGGGCCAGTACGCGCTCCACGGCAGCTACGATGTCGTTTTCCATCAGGCCGTATTTCTCCATGAGCTGGTCGGGGGTGCCCGACTCGCCGAAGGAGTCGTTGACGGCTACCATCTCCAGGGGCAGGGGCTCCTCGCGGCTCAGCAGCTGGGCGATGCTGTCGCCGAGGCCGCCGTTCATCTGGTGTTCCTCGGCCGAGACGGCGCAGCGCGTCTTGCGCACCGACTCCAGGATGGCCTGGGCATCGAGGGGCTTGATGGTGTGGATGTTGATGATTTCGGCGTCGATGCCCTTCTCGGCCAGGATATGGCCGGCCAGGATGGCCTTCCACACCAGGTGGCCGGTGGCGAAGATGCTCACGTCGGCGCCTTCGTTCAGCAGTACGGCCTTACCGATTTCAAACTTCTGGTCGGCGGGGGTGAAGTTGGGTACTACCGGGCGGCCGAAGCGCAGGTACACCGGGCCTTCGTGCTCGGCAATGGCGATGGTCGCGGCCTTGGTCTGGTTGAAGTCGCAGGGGTTAATGACCGTCATGTGGGGCAGCATCTTCATCATGCCCAGGTCTTCCAGAATCTGGTGGGTGGCGCCGTCTTCGCCCAGGGTTACGCCGGCGTGCGAAGCGCAGATCTTCACGTTCTTGTCCGAGTAGGCAATGCTCTGGCGGATCTGGTCGTAGACGCGGCCGGTGCTGAAGTTGGCAAACGTGCCGGTGAAGGGAATCTTGCCGCCGATGGTGAGGCCGGCCGCAATGCCCATCATGTTGGCCTCGGCAATGCCCACCTGGAAAAACCGCTCGGGGAAGTCCTTCTTGAAGGCGTCCATCTTGAGCGAGCCGGTCAGGTCGGCCGTGAGGGCTACCACGTTGGGGTTGCTTTTACCCAGCTCGTGCAAACCCACGCCAAAGCCGGAACGGGTGTCTTTTGATTCGGTGTAGGGGAAATCTTTCATGCTTGGTATGGGAAGTTTTTGAGTTCTATCTTATTTGTTAAACATGCTCACCGAGCTAGTCTGCCCGCTGCGAATCGTGAAGTTGCGCACGTCGGTGAACTTGCTGCCGGTGGCCGAGGCGGTGCGAAACACCAGGCGGTAGGCGCCCGGCTGCATGGGCAAATTGACTTTGCTGCTGCCCTCGGGCAAGTTATACACCCAGGTCTGCGACTCGTCGTTGTTGAGGCGGTAGATGCTGCCGTAGCCTTTCAGGTCCGTCACGATGTTGAGCGTGCCGGGTGCCTCGTAGGTGACGGCCGTTTCCTGGCCCTGCTTAACGGTGATGCGGCGCACGAGGCGGGGCAGGGTGAGCAGCTCCACTTCGTAGTTGCCGGCCAGCAGCTTTTGCTTCGTGCCAAAGTTCAGGCTCACTACCGTGCTCGGGTTGCCCTGGGCCCGTACCACCGCCTGCACCTTGCCGTAGGGATTCGGCGAGATATTTGGCGACTGTAAGGACAAGACTCCCTGGGGCGTTTTATAAGTCAGCACGTTGGCCTTGCCGGGGCGAATGGGCAGGTTAGCTTGCCGCACCGGGGGCACCGTGTTGATAACCAGGTCGTAGCTCTGCAGGGCGTCAATGTCGAGCACGTCGGGCTTGCCCTGCGCGTCGCGGTAGTGCACGTAGTTGTACTCCGGCGTTTCCGTGACGTTGTTGACGAAGGTCAGGTTCACGTTGCTTTCCACTGGCTTGCCGGCCTCGTCAGTCAGGTTCACGCTCACCGTGGTTTTGGTCAGCGTCTGGGTAATGACGTTGTCGAGCACCCGGCGGAAGGTTTTCACATCGGCCGCGTTGTAGTACTGGCCCAGGCAGTCGAGCTGCTTGCCAAAATCTTTCTCGTTGCCCAAGCCAATAACAAAGGGTTTGAGAAAGACCCGCCGCCGCTGCAAGGCCACCGACGTAGCGCACGGGTCGCCTTTGCAGGATTCGAGCCCGTCGGTAATCAGGATGAGCACGTTGCGGGCGGTTTTATCGGCGGGAAAGTCGTTGGCCGACTGCTGTAGCGAGTAGGTAATGGGCGTATTGCCCCGCGCTTCGAGGGTCTTGAGCCGGTCTTTAATGGCCTTAGCATTTTTAGGTGCAAAAGGCACTTCCAGCCGCGAATCCTCGCAGTTGTTTTCCTTGTCGTCGTGCTGGTGGCCGTAGGCACGCAGGGCCAGCTCCAGGTTGGGGTAGGCATTGAGCGAATCCACCATCTTGGCCAGCAGGTCTTTGGCTACCGACCAGCGCGGGGTGCCTTCCAGCGGCGCCAGCATCGAGCCCGAGGCATCCAGCACGAACAGAATACGCGTGACCCGGGGCTTCTCCGGTGGCACGTTCTGGGCGCGCAAGAAAGTAGTGCTAAGCAGCAGGCCGCTTAGTACTACAATCCAGCGCAAAGTGCCCAGGTGGCGCATACGATTCGTTTTACCCTCTACACTGCCGTGCTAGCAGCAGCTCCTGACAGTTGCAGTAGTACCCCCGGCTTAGTAGTCGCCGGCTTCCTCGACCAGCAGCTGCTGCAGGGCTTTTTCGAGCTGCTCGTCGTTCGGAGCGGTGCCGTGCCACTTGTGAGTACCCATCATATAGTCTACCCCGAAGCCCATCTGAGTGTCCATCAGGATGATGCTGGGCTGGCCCTGCCCGCTGAGCTTACCGGCTTCTTCCAGGGTCGGAATCAGCTTCTCCAGGTCGTTGCCGTCGGTTTCGAGCACGCGCCAGCCGAACGCTTCAAACTTGGCGCGCAGGTTGCCCAGGTCCATGATTTCTTCGGTCGAGCCGTCAATCTGCTGCCCGTTGCGGTCCACGATGGCAATCAGGTTGTCGACTTTGTGGTGGGGGGCATACATCGCCGCTTCCCACACCTGGCCTTCTTCCAGTTCGCCGTCGCCCATGAGCACGTACACGAGACGGTTGTCGCCGTTGAGTTTCTTAGCCTGCGCCGCGCCAATGGCCACGCTCAGGCCCTGGCCCAACGAGCCCGAGGCAATGCGAATGCCGGGCAGGTGCTCATGCGTGGCGGGGTGGCCCTGCAGGCGCGAGTTGAGCTTGCGGAAGGTAGCCAGCTCACTCACGGGGAAGTAGCCCGAGCGGGCCAGCACCGAGTAGAACACCGGCGAAATGTGGCCGTTCGACAGGAAAAACAGGTCTTCACCTTCCCCTTTCATGCTGAAGCTCGGGTCGTGCTTCATGATACGGAAGTAGAGAGCCACCAGCAAATCGGCGCAGCCGAGCGAGCCGCCGGGGTGACCCGAGTTGACGGCGTGCACCATGCGCACGATGTCGCGGCGCACCTGGGCCGCAATCTGCTTGAGCTCCGCCACGCTTTTCTGCTGGGTGGGGGAGGTAAGGGTATTTTCCTGGGACATGGAATAAGGAAGAGGGTTTATGAGACAAAGGTAATGGTCTTGGCGAAGGCACCGAAGCCGAAATGCAAGGCTTCTTATCGGAACCGATGACGATAGGTGAGGGTAAGGTGGGAATTAGTAATATGGGTAATGTGCTGAACGTGGCTGTGTGTCCTGGCGAGCAACGCGAAGCCATCCGTCCGCTGAAAAGTGCTCAGCCTTCTAAGGGGAAAAGCCCTTTACTCCGGCTGGAATAAAGGGCTCTTCGGGTAAAGGGCATTCTGTACTGCGCAGCGGACGCATGGCCACGGCTGCGCCTGGCAAGGACACGGGAATAGCAGCCTATTCCAATCCATTAGCACCTGGGCAGATTCACCCTAGACCAGCTGGGCGGCGTGGTTTTTAGTGTCGACTTTCTCGATTACTTTTTCGATGATGCCTTCCTCGTTAATTAAAAACGTGTGGCGCATGGTGCCCATGTACTTGCGGCCGTACATGGATTTCTCCTGCCACACGCCGTAGGCTTCCACGATTTTCTTGTCGGTGTCGACTAGCAGCGGGAAGGGCAGCTCGTACTTCAGGACGAACTTCTGGTGCGACTTGGCGCTGTCGACGCTCACACCAATAACCTGGATGTTCTTGGCGGTGAGTTCTTCCTGGTGGTCACGCAGGTTGCAGGCCTGGGCCGTGCAGCCGGGCGTGTCGTCTTTGGGGTAGAAGTAGAGGGCTACTTTTTTGCCGCGCAAATCCTGGAGGCGAATGAGGTTGCCATCCTGGTCGAGGGCTTCAAAATCGGGGGCGGGAGTGCCGGGAGTGAGGGCCATGAGGCGAGGAATAAGGGCGGTTACGGTTTGCCAGCGACGGGCTGGGGCGTAAAAATCAGGTTTTCCGTCGGAAAACCCAGCGCATGGGCCCGGCCCACGAGCCGGTCGCGGATGGCGCGCTCCAGGTGGGGCGTACGGCACAGCAGCCACAGGTTCTGCCGGCTGGGCTCTCCCACCAGCGCGTAACGGTATTCCGGGTCGTGGTCCAGAATCCAGTAGTCGCCCTCGAAGGGCCAGAAAAAGCTCACCCGCAGCTTGGCGTTGGTCTGGCTGTCGACGATGCGGGCCGTGCCTTTCGCCGTTTCAACCGGGCCATTGAGGTCTTCCTTGTGGCAGGTATTGAGCACGCTGACTTTGCCGCTGGGCAGCAGCTTGTACTCGGCCGTGACATGCTCGCAGCCTTTCTCGAAGCGGGCGGGCAGACGGGCTATTTCGTACCATAGGCCCATGTAGCGGCGCACATCCACGTGGGCCGACACGGGCAGGTCGGGGTAGAGCTTGCGCCGAAAGTAGGCGTAGGCGGCCACGCCAGTGGCAAGGGTAGCCACGGCGGCTCCGAGGATGACAGGCTGACGACGTTTGGGTAGGTAGGGCATAGTAAGGGAGAATAGGGCGAACTTGGTAGTTCGCGGGGCAGAACGAGAAGCCTCAACCGTTGTCGTTCAGGCACGCAAACTACCAAGTTCGCGCTACAGCTCTACGGGTAGAATTGCCGCAAAGATGTCCAGCAAAAAAGGCGGACCACGCGGCCCGCCTTTTCCTACAAATTAAAGCTTATCACCTTTTCATTGCCGGCCTGGTCGGTAAGGCGCAGCGTGGCCGGGCCCCGCAGGGGCGGGCCCACCGTATCGTTGGGCTCGGTGAAGAGCGTGGAATTCTTGTACTCGTAGCGCAGCAGCCGGAACCGGCCGCCCACCTGCAGCGTGTAGCTGTTCAGGCCCGAGAGGTTGTCGCCGACCTGGAAGGTGAGGCCACCCGGGCCTTTGCGCACCAGGCGGGCCGAGGGCGGGATGGTGTCGGAGAAGATGCGGAACTGCCCGAACACCTTGGCCGGAAACGTGACCTGGTTGCCGTCCCACTTACCCCCCACGTAGCTGCGGCCCCCGCGGGCATTCACCAGGTACACTGCCGAGTGCTCTTTATCTGCCACTTCGGTCTGGGGCTTAAGCGTGATGCGCAGGGGCAAATACAACGACTGCCGGGGGCTGTGCACGGTCCAGGCCCCATCCTTGTAGCCGGTTTGCAGGTAGAGCGTGTCGAACAAGGTCTGGGGCGCGAAGCTCAGGCTGAGAAAGTTGTCGGTAAAGCCCTGCTCGGTGCCGGCCGGAATCAGGGCCTGCCGGTCGAAGCGCTTGGTCACGTTGCCGAAACGGATGGAGTCGGGCAGGCCGGCGCGCAGGTCGTAGAGGTACACGTTCTGGCTCTGGGCGGTGTAGCTGGGCTTGAGCTCGAGGCGGCGGTTGCCGCGCAGCAGCACCGCGTTGGCGCTCTGCCGGGCCGTGTCGGGGTCGGCGGCAATGACCTTGAGAATGTTGCGGGTGATTTCCCAGCGCAAGGCCGGCTTTTTCACGGCCGCGCTGCGGGTTTTGGTGTACTCCGGCTTCTGTCCGCGCAGCACGAAGCGCAGGGGCGTCGTGTTGCCGTAGGAGTCGCTCATCAGCACTTCCACGGCGTAGAGCTGGCCGTCGTCTACCCGCAGTTTGCCCTTGGTGGGGCCGGTGGTGTATATGGATAGCTCATTGCCGTCGTCCACGAACAGCTTTTGCAGGGTGCGGCCCTGGGTCATCATCCATTCGTAATCCACGTGCTGGTTTACGGTGCGCGTGCCGGTCGGGAAAGGCACCTTGTCGACTACGTGGGAATAGAGCGGCTGCCCGTTCACCTTGACCTCGACTTTCTGCAAGCCGTTTTTGTTCCAGGCGTTGTCGTACCTATCGAAGGCCTGCAGCAGCACGCCTACGGTACCGTAGGCCGGGATGGTATCGGGCCAGGCAGTGGCGACGCCGGCGGCCGGGGCCACTTTGGGCACAAACACGGCCTTGTCGAAGCGGCCCTGCACCCGGGCCTCAATCGTGAGGGGCTCGACGGCAAACGCCTGCAGGGTGGGCGCCACGTGGTCCTGAATTTCGGTGAACCCGCCCCACTGCAGGGGGTTGAGCTGGTTGTCCTGGGCGTCGCGCACTTCCCAGTGCAGGTGGGGCCCGGCCGAGCCGCCGGTATTGCCCGACAACGCCACTATTTCACCGCGCTTCACCGGATACTGGTCTTTAGGAAAGAACAGCTCCAGCTCGTAGGTCTGCTTTTCGTACTGTTTTTCGCGCAGGGCCGCCGCCACCGGGCCCATAAACCGGTTCAGGTGGCCGTACACGGTAGTAGTGCCGTTGGGGTGAGTGATGTAGAGCACGTTGCCGTAGCCGAAGGCCGACTGCTTCAAGCGCGACACGTAGCCGTCGGCCGAGGCGTAGACCGGCAAGTCGGTGCGGCCATCGGTTTTGATGTCGAGGCCGCCGTGGAAGTGGTTGGGGCGCAATTCTCCCATGCTGGCGGCCAGAAAGTTGGGCTGACCGGGCTTGATGGGAAACAGGTAGTAGCCTGGGGCCACGGTCGGCCGGGGCGAGGTGTCGCCCGGCTTGCCCGGGGGCTTGGGCAGCGAGTCGGGCTCCTGGCCGGCCATGGGAGCTGGGCGCAAGCTCATGGTAGTGAGCAGCGTAAGCAACAGAACGGAGGTTTTACTCCGCCGAAAAAACGTATTCAGCACTCGACTCTATTTAACCGACAGTTCCAACAACTTCTCCTCCTCCAGGTAGCCCGTCAGCTGGTCGCCAATCTTGACGGGGCCTACGCCGCTGGGCGTGCCGGTGAAGATCAGGTCGCCCATTTTCAGGGTAATAAAGCGCGAAATGTAGGCAATCTGGGCCGCGAAGTTGTGCAGCATCATGCCCGAGTTGCCCTGCTGCTTTACCTCCCCGTTTACTTCCAGGCGGAAGTTGATGTTGGCCAGGTCGGGGAAATCGGTAACGGGCTTAAACGTAGGCGACAGGGGGGCCGAGCCGTCGAAGCCCTTGGCCAAATCCCAGGGCAGGCCCTTGCTTTTGGCTTTGCTTTGCAGGTCGCGGGCGGTGAAGTCGATGCCCAGGCCAATGCCGTCGAAGTAGGTGTGGGCAAACTTGGGGTCGATGTTCTTGCCGTTTTTGCTCACGCGCAGCACCAGCTCGATTTCGTGGTGGATGTCGGTCGAGAAATCGGGGTAGAAGAAAGGCATGCCGCGCTGCAGCAGGGCCGTTTCGGGCTTGGTGAAAATGACGGGCTCGTCGGGCGTTTCGTTGTTGAGTTCGGCAATATGTTCGGCGTAGTTACGGCCTATGCAGAGTATTTTCATGGAGGGAAGTCGGAAGGAAAAAAGGTGCGTGGCCAAAAATAGCGCTTATTCGCGGCCCGGAAAATCAAAATGCCGCCTACGTAACCCCGAATGGCCGCGTTGGGCTGGGCGGCCCTAAACATTTTACCCGGCCCCAGTCGTATAGCAGCACAGCGGACGACGGTGGCGCTTGCTGTTATGCTTCGCCGCGTCAACTTTCCCTCTCAACGTGATGCTACCATGATAAAGAAGCTCATGCTGGCCAGCTGCCTGTTCGTAGCGGCGGCCTGCTCTACCGTTCCCATTACGGGTCGCCGCCAGCTTAGCCTGGTATCCGACGCGGAAATCAACGCTCTGGCCGTGCAGCAGTACCAGGAAGTGCTGCGCACCAGCCGCCTTTCTTCCGACGCCAACTCGGTAGCCATGGTGCGCCGCGTGGGTCAGCGCATTCAACAGGCCGTCGAAACGTACTTCCGCAGCCAGAACCAGCAGGACCAGCTGGCTGGCTACGCCTGGGAGTTCAATGTCATTGAGGACAAGCAGGAAAACGCCTGGTGCATGCCCGGCGGCAAAGTGGCCGTGTATACCGGCATTCTGCCCATCACTCAGGACGAAAACGGCCTGGCCGTGGTGATGGCCCACGAAATTGCCCATGCCGTAGCCAAGCACGGTTCGGAGCGCATGAGCCAGGGCCTGCTGCAGGATTACGGCGGGCAGGCCCTGTCGGCGGCCTTGTCGGCGCGCCCCGCCGCTACCCAGCAACTGGCCTTGCAGGCCTTCGGGGTAGGCTCGTCGGTAGGCCTGCTCAAGTACGGGCGCAACCAGGAATCGGAGGCCGACCACCTGGGGCTGATCTTTATGGCCATGGCTGGCTACAACCCCGACGGCGCCATTACGTTCTGGCAGCGCATGGATGCCCGCGAAAACCAAGCCTCCCCACCCGAATTTCTCTCGACTCACCCCTCCAATGGTACCCGGATTGCGGACATTCAGCGCGAATTGCCCGAAGCCCGTAAGTATTACAAAGCCCGCTAACAGCTGGGCACCGCCCTTCCCTGATGAACGTATCACCCCGCTCCATTTTCTGTGCCCTGCTGCTGGCCTTGCCGGCTCTGGGCACGCTCTCCTCCTGCGAAACAACCAAGCGGGGCTTTCCGGAAATGAGCTCCCCGACCAACGACCCCGAGGATGCCGCCGCCCGGCGCAAGCGGGAAGCGACCAGTACCCAGCTGGCCCGCATCAACGAAGGCAAAGTTGAGTACATCATGCCCCGGGCCCAGCTGGCCACGGCCTTTATCCGAGAGTTCAACGACGGTACCGTCGTGGATAAAACCATGATCCGCAAGGTGCAGGAAAGCGCCAAGGACAAGCCGGTTTATTACCTGGTGGGTATGGGCCTGCGCGACGGCATGTTCCGCTCCATGGCTATTCCGCTCATCACCTCCACCGACCAGAGCCTGTACCTGAGCTCCAACGCCGAGCGGTACGTGATTACCAGCGTGGGCTGCTCGTTCTGCTACTTTTCCTTCGAAAAAAACCAGATTACGGGCACTACCTGCGGCGACAACAGCGGGGGCAGCCGCTGCGACATGGTCGTGGAAAATAGCAACAACCTCTTTCGTCGGCAATGAACCGCAACTGGCTACTGCGCCTGGGCCTGACGGCTCTGGCCTTGCTCGTAACCACGGACCGCCGCCGGCCCAGGCCTCAGCCACGGCCGGAACCGGAGCCGCCCAAACCGAAGGACACACCAGAAAAAGACCCGCTAAGTGCTTAGCGGGTCTTTTTTGTGCAATTTGGTCCTATACCAATTAAAGTTGCGAAGAAAGTTATGCGCTATACATGGTTAGTACTCAGTGGAGTCTACGGAGCTGTTATGAATACACTGCTCTTGTTTACCACGCCGTTTCTGGTGACCTGGGGAGCCCCGAAAATTCCCGGGCACGTCCTGCTGGTTTCGCTGTTTCTTGACAATCCTATTAACCCGAATGCGGGCAGCAGCTCCGCCGCATGGTTCTGGCTGTGCGTGCTGAATGGAGCGCTTTGGGGCATCGGGCTATACGGCTGCTACTGCTTGCTCCGCACCGGCTGGTGCCGGCTTAGGCTGCGCCCTGAATAAAGCGGCTGATGCGCTTCACTAGCTCGTCGGGGTTTACGCGCTCCAGGGGGTGGGGCGTGTTCATCAAAATTTCGAAGGTAGCCTGGGGTAAGTACGAGGCGTAGAGGGAAGAGGCGTCCACACCGCCCGTTTTGTCTAGCTCACCCACCAGAATCTGCACCGGGATACTAATTTTGGTGAGTCGAGCCGGGGTAAGTGGGGGCTGCACGCTCAGGCCAGTCAGTAGCTGGCGCGTGGCGCCCACTACGGCCGTCCAGTCGGTGGGGGCATGGGTTTGGGCCAGTTGCTCGGCAAACTGGGGCACTTTCTCCTGAATAGTAGCGGCGTCCAGCATCCGGGTTTCGGCCGCCAGAGTTTCCGCCGACCAGTCGAACTTGGTACCCAGCGTCGTTACGGTCTTGATGAGGCCCGGCGCTTCCGAGGCGGCCAGCAAGGCTACGTAGCCGCCCATACTAAAACCGAAGATGTGGACGGAGCCCAGGTTGTGCTCCTGAATGTAGCCGATAACCTCGCGGGCAAAGGCTGACACGCTAAACGCCTCTATTTCAATTTCCCGCCCGCCGTGGCCACTAAAAGAAAAGGTGTGGACCTGGTAGAACTGCGACAAGTCGCGGGCCAGGCCGCGCAGCTGCTTTTCCGAGCCCAGCGCGCCGTGCAGGAGCAGGAGGTTTTCTTTCATGGGAGAGAGCGGGAGAAAAAGGATAAGGAAAGAATAAACAGAACGTCATGCTGAGCGCAGCCGAAGCATCTCTTCCGCCAAAGTAATCAGATTACCACTGCAGGCGAGACGTCTGGCCAGGGCCCGACATGACGTTCTATTGTCGCAAGAACAAGTTATTTCGTGATTTCCGCCGCCAGCTGGGCCAAATCCAGGCCGTCGAAGGTGCCGGAGCTCATCATCAGCAGGTTGGCGTCCGGCCAGGGTTGCTGGTGCAGAAACTCGGCCAGGGCTTTGCTGTCGGTGAATACCCGCAAATCGGGGCGCTGGAAAGCCTGCTGCACGGCCGCGGCGGGCAGGGCCGGCAGGCGCTTATGTTCCAGCACGTGGGGGTTGAAGTAGACCACGGCCACGTCGGGCGCGTCGAAGGTGTGGGCGTACTGGGGCAGGAAGGCCGGGTTCAGGGAGCTGAAGGTGTGCAGCTCCAGGCAGGCCACCAGGCGGCGCTTGGGGAATTGCTTTTTAAAGGCCGTGGCCGTGGCTTTGAGCTTGGACGGGGCGTGGGCAAAGTCCTTGTAAACCACCGACGAGCTGCCTTCGCGCACCAGCTCCAGGCGGCGGGCGGCACCTTTAAACGTAGCCAGGGCCTCGTAGAAATCCTTGCCCTTGATACCCAGTTGCTTGCAGACTTCCTTGGCGGCCGAGATGTTGCGCAGGTTGTGCTCACCAAACACCTGAATCGGCACTTCCTCGTCTTTCTTGGTCACCAGCACGGTCTTGCCGTTGCGCACTTTGTTCTCATGCGGGCCGTAGCCGATGTATTTCACGTCGGTGCTGCTGGGTACGGTTACGAGCTGCACCTGCTCGTCGTCGCGGTCATAAATCAGCACGCCGGCCTTGGGCGTCATCTCGGCGAAGATGCGGAACTGCTCCCGGTAGTCTTCCTCGGTGGGAAACACGTTGATATGGTCCCAGCTAATGCCCGAAATAACCCCGATGTGGTGCTGATACAGGTGAAACTTGGGCCGTCGGTCGATGGGCGACGACAAATACTCGTCGCCTTCGATGATGATAATGGGCGCGTCCTCGGAGAGCTGCACCATCAAATCGAAGCCTTCGAGCTGGGCGCCCACGGCGTAGTCGAACTTGCGGTTGTGGTAGCGTAGCACGTGCAGGATCAGCGAGGTAATGCTGGTTTTGCCGTGGGAGCCGCCAATGACGACCCGCTGCTTGTCCTTAGAGGCCTCGTAGATAAACTCGGGGAAGGAGTAAATGCGCAAGCCCAACTCCTGGGCCCGCAGCAGCTCAGGATTGTCGGCCCGGGCGTGCATGCCCACAATCACGGCGTCGAGCTCGGGCGTTACTTTCTCCGGAAACCAGCCTTCCTGGGCTGGCAGCAGACCGGCGGCGGCCAGGCGGCTTTTGGCGGGTTCAAAGATTTCGTCGTCGGAGCCAGTGACCTGAGCACCACGACGATGCAGGGCCAGCGCCAGGTTGTGCATGATGCTGCCACCGGTGGCAATCAGGTGCAGACGCTGGAGAGAAGTGGGCGTTGGAGCCATTTAAGAAAACTAAATCGGGGCGGATGGGCTTTAAGAGCCGGGCGGCAAAGGTAATAAACCGGGGCCGTTGTACCGGGGCCTGATGGGCAAGCGCCACCGCAGCAGGCCGGGAATATACCGAAAAGAAAGGATGGAGCCCATCAGATAATGTGCGTTTCAGCCGTTAGCTTTGTGCCCCTTTTGCGTTAGATTTGCTGAGTACCGATGAACGACCGGATGGATGACCGCCTAAAACAATCTGCCTCGCGGGCCAAAGCCGCCTGGAACAGCCGCCCCCCGCAGCTGTCCATGGGCACGCCCTCGGGTAAGCTCCCGCCCCAGGCGCGGGAGCTGGAAGCTGCTGTTTTAGGGGCCCTAATGCTGGAAAAGGACGCTCTGACCACCGTTATCGACATCCTTAAGCCCGAGAGCTTCTACGATGAGAAGCACCGGCGCATCTTCAAGGCCATCCTCAATCTGTTCGACAAGTCCGAGCCGATTGACATCCTGACCGTAACCCACGAGCTGCGGGAAATGGGGGAGTTGGAGGCCGGCGGCGGAGCCCACTTCGTGGCTAACCTCACCTTTAAGGTGAACTCGGCGGCCAACATCGAGTACCACGCCCGTATTATCACCGAAAACGCCATTAAGCGGGAGCTGATCAACATTGCCAGCACCATTCACCGCGACGCGTTTGAGGATACCACCGACGTGTTTAACCTGCTCGACAGCACCGAGCAGGCGTTGTTCGAAGTGTCGGAATCCAACATCCGCAAGAACTTCGACGACATGCGCAGCCTGATGGGCAAGGCCATCAAGGAACTGGAGGAAAAGAAAAACCAGAAGGACGGCCTCACCGGCGTACCCTCGGGTTTCTCGGCCCTGGACCGCGTCACCTCGGGCTGGCAACCATCTGACCTTGTAATTATTGCGGCTCGCCCAGGTATGGGTAAAACCGCCTTCGTCGTGTCGGCCATGCGCAACGCGGCGGTGGACCACAAGAAGGCGGTGGCGATTTTCTCGCTGGAAATGTCCTCGATTCAGCTCGTGAATCGTCTGATTTCGGCCGAGGCGGAGCTGGACTCCGAGAAGATTAAGAAGGGCAACCTGGCCGACTACGAGTGGGCCCAGCTCAACCACAAGATTGCCGGCTTGTCGTCGGCCCCGATTTACATCGACGACACGCCGGGCCTTAGCATTCGGGAGCTGCGCACCAAGTGCCGCCGCCTCAAGGCCCACCACGACATTCAGATGATTATCATCGACTACCTGCAGTTGATGACGGGCAACTCGGATGGGGGCAAAGGGGCTGGCAACCGTGAACAGGAAATTGCCTCGATTTCGCGGGCCCTGAAGGGTATTGCCAAAGAACTCAACGTGCCGGTGCTGGCCCTGTCCCAGCTGTCGCGCTCGGTGGAAACCCGGGGCGGCGACAAGAAGCCCCAGCTCAGTGACCTGCGGGAATCGGGCTCTATCGAGCAGGACGCCGACATGGTGGTGTTTCTCTACCGCCCCGAATACTACAAGATTACGGAGGACGAAATGGGCAACCCGACCCAGGGCACGGGCGAAGTTATTATTGCCAAGCACCGGAACGGCTCCCTGGAAACGGTGCAGCTCAAGTTTATCGGCAAGTTCACCAAGTTTGCCGACCTCGACGGCGGGGGCTTCGGTATGGACGCCGAATACAACACCGGCGCCTTCCCGGCCAGCACCTTCGACGACGAGCCCGGCTTTGCGCCCAACACCATCCGCCTGGGCAGCAAGATCAACGAGGGCGGCCCCGGGCCGGTGCCCTTCCCGAAAAGTAACTTCGGCAACGACGACCCGCCGTTTTAAGCCTGGATATAGTCATGAAAAAAGCCTCCCGCACTGCTGCGGGAGGCTTTTTGTTGGTAGGAAGCTGTAAACACAACTGGCCCCTGGTGGATGTTTTAGCGGCTGTAGGACGCGGAACTTTCGCCTTTGCATGCGGCAAGTTTTCAAACTTGCGAGGTCTGCGCCTGGTTTTCAGTCTGAAAACTGACCGCGTAAGCTGGCGAGAAGTCAGGACTGCGGCCTATAGACTTCCGCCAGAGGGGCTGGTAGGATAAAGTGGCAAGGAGCACTTACTCCTTAACCAACGGTGATTCTCGAAAGCCCGACGATGACTCCCGAAGCTGTGCCGAAGGGTGGCAGTATTTGGCATGATTAATCAAGGCAAGGAATCTTTTTCAATAATCAGTACCATGCCAGTCGGCTCATCAGGTAGCAATTTGATAAGAAGAGAGTCTCCTATCGAATGCTTGTTAGAACTATAGCCTTTAACTTCATAAATGCCGTCATTAAGCTTATATCGGAGGTAAAAGTCCACCCATTTTTGATAAAATACGCATCCTTAATACAAGCTCTTTTATATATACCACTGGTACGGACCTGTTCTTCTTTATTCAGAATTCTATTTCGAATGAAAAAGACCCCTAAGATCAATACAACTAGGCCGAGAAGTCCAGCATACTTCGGTAACAAATCCCTCCTCTTACTTACCTTGTGCTAGACGAGGTTTTTTATTGCTTCGTCCCGGAAGTCAGGAGCGAAGTGCAGGATGTTGGGCAGGTGGGTGAACTCCGCTTGCTGGTGCGTGGTGGTGAGGATTACGGCTTTCATGCCGGCATTCAGGGCGGCTTCGGCGCCTTTGGGCACGTCTTCGAAGACGAGGCAGTCCGTCGGATTCACGCCGAGCTGGGCGGCGGCTTTGAGGAAGGTTTCGGGGTGGGGCTTGCTCAGGGTCACGTCGTCGGCGCTGACGATGGCCTGGAAGTAGTGCCGGATGCCGAGGGTGTCGAGCACGAAGTCGATGTTGAAGGGAATGGCGGCCGAGCCGATGGCCATGCGAATGCCGCGCTGGTGGGCCCGCTCGAGAAACTCGGGCAGGCCGGGCAGCAAAGCCAGGTGGGGACGAAATTCCTCCTGGTAGCGCTGCTCTTTGCGCAGGGCCAGCTCGGCCATTTCGGCTGCGGTGAACCGGTCGGGGCCGAACATGCGCACCAGGACTTCCTGGTTTTTGCCGTACATCTGGGGCTTCACTTCCTCGCGGGTGAAATTGCCGCCCAACTCGTGGTTGAAGATGTGGTGCCAGGCGTTGGTATGATAATCCATGTCGTGGATCATCGTCCCGTTCAAGTCAAACAGAAAGGCTTTCATAGGGGAGGGAGTACACAAAAAGCTGGGGCAAACCTTGCGGCCTGCCCCAGCTCGTATTCAGGAAATATGGGTGTAGAGACGCGTATTCGCGTCTCAATCGTTGCGGACGTTGTTGAGCCGAACGAGTATCGTTCAACGACCGGGCGCGTACAACGCGCCCCTACGGCGAGGATTATTGGAGCACGTCGAGGGCCTCTTTGAGGCGGGGCAGGGCCGCTTCCATGCTTTCCAGGGAAGCGCCGCCCACCGACATGCGGAACCAGGTCGAGGTTTCGTCGGTGCCGAAGGCGCCGAAAGGCACCACCGCCAGGCGGGCCCGGGCAATGAGGTAGAAAGTAATGTCCTTGTTGGTCGCCAGCAGCTTGCCCTCGGGCGTGGTTTTGCCGATGGCGTTAATCTGGGCGGTGAGGTAGATGGCACCCTGGGGCACGACGGCATCGACGGGGTAGCCCTGCTTTTTCAGATCCTGCAGACCGTTGTAGAGCGCGTCGAGGCTGCGTTGCACTTTCACTTTGAAGCCCGTCAGGAACTCATCCACGGCGGGGCCCTTCTTTAGGTACTTAGCGGTGGCTACCTGCTCGGCCTTGGGGGCCCAGGCGCCCACATGGCCCAGAATGGACTTCATCTTGTCGATGACGTTGCTCGGGCCGAAGGCGTAGCCCACACGCACGCCGGTAGCGGCAAAGCACTTGGAAATACCGTCGATGTAGATGACGTAGTCGCGCAGCTCGGGGCGCAGGTTTACCGGGTCGTAGTGCTTGGTTTCGCCGAAGGTCAGCATCCAGTAAATCTGGTCGTACATGATGTACAACGGCTTTTCGCCCTCGGCCCGGGTTTTGTTTTCGGCAATCACCAGGTCGCAGATAGCCTCCAGGTCTTCCCGGGAAAACACGGTGCCCGTGGGGTTGAGTGGGGAGCAGAGCGCCAACAGGGTGGCACCCTTCAGGTGGGACGCTACTTCGGCCGCCGTGGGCATAAAGTTGTTTTCCACCGTGGTTTCAACCATGATGGGCTCGGCGCCGGAAAGGTGGCAGTAGTGGTTGTTGTTCCAGCTCGGCACCGGAAACACTACTTTGTCGCCGGGGTCAATCAGGGCCAGGTAGGTGGCGTAGATCAGGGGCCGGGAGCCGCCAGCTACCAGGATATCGTTGACGGAGTAGGTCAGGCCCAGGCGCTCGGTGGTGAATTCGGCCACGGCCGTGCGCAGGTCGGCCATGCCGTTGGCGGGCGGGTAGTTGGTCTGGCCGGCGGCGTAGGCGGCCGAAATTTCGGTCTGCAGGCCGTCGGGGATGGGGTAAATCGAGGGGTCGAAGTCGCCGATGGTGAGGTTGCAGATTTCCTCGCCCTTGCGAATCATGTCATTGACCTCGTTACCAATCTTGATAATCTCGGAGCCTATCAGGCTGCCGGCCATTTTAGAAACCATCATTACGTCGTTTTTTGCCAAATATAGGACTGTCGCATGTTGTGCAGCGGAATTAATTGTTGCCGTTATGATTTCTACCGGAGAAAATGAGCACTTCTGCAGGCCCGACCCAGCCAGCAGACCAGGGCCGAAAAGCAGGCAGGCCCGGACAAACAGCGTTGCCCGGGCCTGGTCACGAAATTATTCACCCTAAAAGACTTAGGCGGCTATGGCAGCTTGCTTGCGCTGCTTTTTCTTGCCTTTGCGCAGGCGGTTGAGCCACATAATAACGCCCGTTACGGGGAAGGTCACGCCCAGCAGGCACACCACTACGGCTACGATTTTCGAGGGGGTGCCGAAGATGGCGCCGGTATGCACCGGCTTGAAGGTGCGCCGCACGCGCTGGCCCAGGTTACGGTCTTCGAAGTTGAGCTTGCCCAGGGGCTGGCCGGTGTACTGATCCAGGTACAGCTCGTCGGTGGCGCCTTCGTAGGCGGCGTTGGCGGAGGTTGTATTCACCCGTACGGCTTCGGTCGAGTCCTTGGGTAGGGAAATAGCGTACGACAACGCGCCGGGCACCTGCTGCCGGGCCACGGTGTAGGCTTGGTCGAAGCTGAGCTGGCCGCCGGTCAGGTCCAGGGTCGATTTGGGGGCTTCGGGGCCTTTGGGGTCGGAGTTGGTCACGGCGAAGATGCCGTTGTTGAACCACTCAAACGACCAGGCCAGGCCCGTGAAGGCAAACACGAACAAGAACAGGGCGCTGTAGAAACCCAGCACGATGTGCAAATCGTGGTTGAGGCGCTTGAAGCTGGCGTCCCACTTAATGGTCAGGCGCTGCCGCACGATGTTGCGCGTGGCCGGCCACCACAGCACGATGCCGGTAGCAATGATGAAGAGGAACATGAGCGTGCTGACCCCCACGATGAGCTTGCCGGCTGCCCCGCCCACCATACCACGGTGCAGGGCCATCATGGTGAAAAAGAACGTGTCGCGGTAATTCACTTTGTCGAGCAGCGCGCCGGTGTAGGGGTTCACGTAGAGCACCGGGCCCCGGCCGCCTTCGCCACCGCCTTTGCCCTTCTCTCCCTTGCCTTTTTCGCCTTTGGGGCCGTGCTCGGCACTGGGTTGCTCAGCCCGGGCTTGGCCCCCTTCCGCCTTGCCTTCCCGGCCGCCTTCGGGCTTGCCACCCGGGCCGCCCGGGCCACCGGCCAGACTGATTTCCACGGTACGGGTAGGGTCGGCGTACACTTTCACTCCCCCGATTTTGGCTTTCGGGTCAGTGGCCTTTACGTTTTCAATCAGCCGGGTTAGCGGGAGGCGCGGCTGGCCCGCCGGCGGGGTTACGAAGAACCGCTCGGGGTGCCAAGCCTGGTCCAGCTCTTTCTCAAATACCAGCACGCCGCCGGTGAAGCAGACAATGGCAATGATAAGGCCCGAAGCTAAGCTTAGGTACAGGTGAATGTTGCGAAACAGGATTTTCATACAATGGTCGGTCGAGTCGGAAAGACAAAGATCGGGGTGGAGGGTGTATCGGCAGTAAACCCGGAAGGCCACCAGTTGCAGCTGGAACCTCCCGGGCTTACTTCACCGATTCACTTCCTATTTAGTTCACTTTTACAGACGGTAGCTGGCCGTAGCCGAGAAATTGCGCGGCGCAATGGGGTTCACGCTGTTGTCGTCGTGCATGTTATAGCTCAGCTCGTTGAGGAGGTTGGCCAGCTTCACCCGCAGCGAGAACCGCTCGTAGCTGTAGCCCAGCGAGGCGTCGAACTGCGTGTAGTTGGGAATGCTGATCATCTTGTTGGCATCCGCCGTTTTCCAGGCTTCACCGGTAGCGGGGTCCACCAGGCGGGGGTTGCGGCCGGCCAGCTTGTCGCCCACGTAGTACGTCGTGACGCCGGCACTCAGGCCCCGCAGGAAGCTTGTGCTGCCAAAGGCGCTGCCGAAGTTGTAGAACAAACTCAGGTTGGCCGTGTGGGCGGGGTTGTAGCGCAGGCGGCTGCCGTTTTCGTAGATGTTGCTGTTGGTGTAGGCCGTGTTGTTGTAGCTGTAGCCCGTGATTACCGACCAGCCATTCATGGGCTTGCTCTGCACATCCACTTCCACGCCTTTGCTGGTTACTTCGCCGGCCAGCTCCTGGGGGCTGTTGGTGAGGGAAGAGGCGAAGCGGGGGTCATTGGGCAGCACGCTCTGCGACTGGTTGCTGTTCACGATGCGGTAGGCCGTTACGTTGGCCGACAAGGCGCCTTTGAACAGGTCATTCTTGATACCGATTTCGTATTGGTCGATGATGGAAGGCGCCAGGCTCTTGTTCTGCAGGTCGAAACCCGAGTTGGGGGTAAACGAGTTGGAGTAAGAGGCAAACAGGGCCGTGGTTTTGACCGGCTGGAACACCACGCCCAGGCGGGGGGAGAAGGCATTGTCGAAGCGGCGGTTGTCGGCCAGGGTGCCGGCCAGCGGCACGGGGCGGGTATTGCGGTTGGCTACCGTGTTGTAGTAGTACACGTCGGAGGGCGTTTCCTGGTAGCTCCAGCGCAGGCCGGCCAACACCTTGATTTTCTCCGTCACGCTCAGCAAGTCCTGCACATAAAAGCCGGCCCGGCGGGTGTTGCCTTTGGTGTAGGTGTTGCGCACCAGATCCTGAAAGCCCGTTAGCCGCTCTTTGGGTTGGGCAATGACTTTGTTGGGGTCCAGAATGTTGATGATGTCGAAGGTCGCAATGGCTTTGCTGGCGTCGGCCGCCGTTTGCGGAGTAGTGTAGGCAATGGCGGTTGTCTGGTACTGGTCGGCATCGGCCCCCACTAGCAGGGTATGCTCCAAAAACCCGGTGCGAAATTTACCGGTCAGGTCGAGCTGGGCCAGGAAGTAGTTTTCCTGGGTTTCGGAGCGCTGCAAACCGCGGGACAGGTCGCCGTAGGTCGCCGTAGCGGCGCTGGCTACGGGGCGCGTGGCACTCATCTGCTCGTTGGCGTAGCGCTGAAAGCCAGCCACCCCGCGAATCTGCCAAGTATCGTTCAGGCGGCTGCTAAGCGTGGCGGTGGTGCTGGTTTGGCTGGTAGCGTTTTTGGCGCCGTCCACGTTCAGGAAGCGGGTGCGCGAGTCCTGAATCTGGTAGTCGATGGCCCCGATGCCGTAGTCGGGCGTGCGGTTGTCGCGCAGGTAGTCGCCTTCCACAACCAGGGTCGTGTTGGGCGTCAACTCAAACAGCAGGGAGGGATTCACATACACGCGGTCCGACTCGACCTTGTCGCGGAAGCTGTTGGCTTTTTCAAACGTACCGTTCAGGCGGAAGGCTACTTTGTCGCTGTTGCCCACCGCGCCGTACACGTCGACCATGGGCTTCCAGAAGCCGAAGGAGCCCACGCGCAGACCTACTGAGCCGCCGCGCTCAAACTGGGGCTTCTTGGTGACCAGGTTCAGGACGCCGCCGGCGGCCACGTTGCCGTAGAGAATGGCGGCGCTGCCTTTCAGTACTTCCATGCGCTCCAGGGAGCTGGCCTCGGGCATTACGCCGTTGTTGAAGCGCACCCCATTCTTAAAGGTGTTGTTCGAGCCGTAGGCGAAGCCCCGGCTGCCCAGTTCTTCCTGGGTACCACCGGTGGTGCTCGTCACATACAGGCCGCTCACGTTGGCCAGCGCGTCGCTCAGGCGCAGCACCTGCTGCTGCTCGAGGACCTGCCGGTCGACGGTGACGGCAGCCTGGGGCAGATCCAGCGGGGCAATGGGCATCTTGCTGATGCTGGCCGGGCGCTGGTTGAGGCCGCGCTGCTCGGTGATTTTCACCTCCGCCAGCTCGTGTTTGTTGACTTGCAGGGTAAGGGTGGGGATGGTCGTGGTTTTACCGGCCAGCACTTCCACCGAAGTTTCCTGGGTTACGTAGCCCAGGCCGCTGATGTGCAGTAGCTGCACTCCCGCCTCGGCTTTAAGCTTGAAGCTACCATCAGCGGCCGTATTGACCCCGGTACCGGCCTTTTTCAGGCTCACGGAAATATTCTCCAGCGGGCCGCCGTCCGCGCCAATCATCTTACCGACAATCAAGCCACCCACTGCCTGGGCCCAGCTGGTCGTGGGCAGAAATAGAGTGAGAAGTAGTAGCGGTAGCAGTAGAAAACGGCGCATTGGTTATTTAGAATGATTAAACTTAAGGCAAAGTTGGGGCTTGTTTAGAAAGGATCCAAATAAAATATCAGCTTTTTAGAATGATTCCAGAAATCGGGGCCGAGGTAACGAAGGCGAAATGCCTTACAACGTGTTCAGCGTAAGGCAGGGCCCAGCCTACCCAATCTGCCCGAAGGAGGTTGGTAGTCGGTCCTTTCCTCGTAAACTTGACCGCGCCTGAACTCCTTACTAGTATGCTGGTTCACCTGAAGAACTATCTGCAGGCCAAGCTGCCGCTCTCCGAGGCGCAGTTTGATGCCCTGGCCCCGTTGCTGCTGCCCCGCCACCTGGCCCGGCAGCAGGTGTTGGTGCAGCAGGGGGAGGTGGGCCGCTACGGAGCCTTCGTTACCCAGGGCTGCCTGCGCAGCTATGTCGTCGATAAGAAGGGCAAGGAGCACGTACTGCAGTTTGCCCCCGAAAACTGGTGGATAGCCGATCAGTACGGGTTGATTCACCACGAGCCGGCCCTGTTTTCCATCGATACGTTGGAAGAGTCGCAGGTGCTGTTGTTCGGCCCCGATTTCTACCAGCAGCTTCCCCAGCTGGGTCCGCCGTTGCAGACGTTTTTCTACGAGTTGCAGCAGAACAGCATGCAGGCCATGCAAAAGCGCCTGATTGCCACGCTCAGTGCCACGGCCGAGGAACGCTACCTGGATTTTATTCGCACCTACCCGTCGTTGGCGCAGCGCCTGCCCCTGCGCCTGATTGCCGCTTACCTGGGCATTACCCCGGAAAGTTTGAGCCGCATCCGCAAGGAGCTGGCGGGCCATAGGTAGCAGTAGGGCCACTTGCTACAAGTAGGTTGGGTGTCACCGGGCAGGCAAGCCATGACCCCCACTTTGATTGCGCCCGTTCACCCATTTTCTTATCCTACATCAAGGCGCGGGGCTAACCGGGGCGGTAATTTTGGGTTATACCTACGGAAGCAGCATGCACCGCCCCACTTTTCTCCCAATGCGGGCTCTGCTTCCCTTTTGCCTCCGCCATGAACCTCCGCGACATTCATAAAACGGCCACTTCCTTCCCAAAATCAGAGCGGATGCCCGTGCTCTTCGTGGGCCACGGCTCCCCGATGAACGCCCTGGAAGACAATGCCTTTACCCGCCGCCTCAAGCAGTTGGGCCGCGAAATCCGGCAGCGCCAGGTGCCCCATGCCATTCTGGTCGTTTCGGCCCACTGGCTGACCCGCGGCACCTTTGCCGGCCTGAACGCCCAGCCCGAAACCATCCACGACTTCGGGGGCTTTCCCCGGGAGCTGTTTGACATGCAGTACCCCGCCCCGGGTGCGCCTGCCGTTGCCCAGTCCATCATCGAGCATGTGCACGAGGTGCACGGCTCCCACGACTGGGGCCTCGACCACGGCACCTGGACCATTCTGCACCACCTGTTTCCGGATGCTACTATTCCCGTATTTCAGCTGAGCCTGGACGTGACCAAGTCCATGCAGCAGCACTTTGATTTGGCCCGGCAGCTGCAGTTTCTGCGGGAGCGGGGCGTCCTCATTGTGGGCAGTGGCAACATCGTGCACAACCTGCGCCAGAGCATGCCCAAGCTCATGATGGGCGACGCCACACCCTACGACTGGGCCACCGAGTTCGATGAGTGGGTGAAAACCAGAATCGACCGGCGCGACTTTGCCAGCCTGGTCAACTACCAACAGCTGGCCGGCGCCAGTGGCCAGCTGTCGGTGCCTACTACCGACCACTACTTGCCCGTGCTCTACAGTTTAGGCTTGGCCGACCAAGACGAGGACATCACCCACGCCTTCGAGGAAGTCAGCTACGGTGGCCTGAGCATGCGCACCTTTATGGCTGGTTAATAGCCAAGACCGGGTAGCCAATGACTACAAGAAAGCCCCCTCGGACGCTGCGTCTGAAGGGGGCTTTCTTGTAGTTGGTGAACCACATCGGCGGGTTAAGCGCCGGAGTAGGTAGGCCAACAGGGACGAAACTGGCGGTTACCTGACTTTGCTGTAAACCAGTATGTTGCCACCGGCTACGTATTCCAATTCCAGGCTGGTGTCGTCGAGGGAGGCAATGTGCCAGCACATGTTGTCGGCCGGCACCACCAGGTAGGATTCGTTGTCGCCGGGAGTGGCAGCGCCGTTTTCCCCGGGGCAGGCTTTATCGAGCACGAAGGGCTTGCTGCCCAGGCGCTGGCCGTCGTAATAGTCGAGGTAGCGGTGGTCCTTGAACTCAATGACATCCTTTTCATCCTGAGTGCTTTGCCATTTTCCCTGCAGTAGCGCCAGCGTGGAAGTGGGGGCGAGGGAGGTAGCGGCCGGCGCAGCACCTGCCGCTGGGGCGGCCCCAGGCAAAGGGGCGGCAGTGGGTGCCGTTTCGGCCGCTGTAGAGTCAGCCGAAACTGGCGAGGAAACGGAAGAAGTAACGTTGTCGTGGCTGCAGGCAGCGAGCAGCAGGGTACTAACCAGCGCACGGCGCAAAAGATGGTAATGGGGCATAGGAAAAGAATAGGGAAGGCAAGGGCCCATTCGGAAGCACCCCTAACGAACCAGCAAAGCTAAAGCAACCCGCGTTTTGGCTAAGATTGCAGCTATGAAAAACCTGCTGCACCCGGATTTAGCATTTCGCCTGAACGGCCGCCTCTGGATTGAAGGCCCCGACGACCGGTTTATGGGCATCGGGCGGCTGGAGCTGCTGGAGAAAATTCAGCGTTTGGGCTCTATTTCCAAGGCGGCCCAGGAAATGGGAATGTCCTACAAGCGGGCTTGGGAGTTGGTTAGCTCCATGAATCAGCAGGCCCGGGAGCCGCTGGTGAGTACCCAAACCGGTGGTAAACGGGGCGGGGGGGCCGTAGTGACAGCAGCCGGGCAGCAGATGCTCCGGGAGTTTGCGGCTTTGCAGGCGCGGTTTCAGGCATTTCTGGCCGAGGAAACCCAGCGGCTGGCCGAATGAGGCAGTTTGCTTGCAAGAGTTAGCACAAACACCGGTAGGCTGGGATTGGGCTGAAAACCATCGGCCGGTTTAGGCGTTATGTTTGCAGGAATACAACGCTAATCCCGTATCGTGGTGCCTATGCAAACGTTTACCCGCGGCCAGCCTAAGTGGAGAATCGCTATAACCAGCCTGCTGGTGGCCGGAGCGGCCCGCAGCGAGGCCCAAATGCGCCCGGCGCAAGCTGCCCCCGACACGGTGCCCCCGCGTTTGGTGCAGCTGCAGGAAGTAGTGGTAGCCGCTTCGCGCGTGGAGGAAAGCATTTTACAGTCGCCCGTGACGGTAGAAAAGCTCAACGCCCGGACCCTGCGCCTGACGCCGGCCCCATCGTTTTTCGACGCCCTGGAAGGAGTGAAGGGCGTGCAGGTAATCACGCCCAGTCTGGGCTTTAAGGTGGTCAATGCCCGGGGCTTTGCCAATACGACCAACGTGCGTTTCGTGCAGCTCGTGGATGGCATCGACAATCAGGCCCCGCATATCGGCGGGCCTATCGGCAACGCGCTGGGGCCTAGTGACCTGGATATTGCCAGCGTGGAGATAGTGCCCGGCGCAGCGGCCGCGCTTTACGGCCTCAACGCCATCAACGGCCTGGCCAACTTCAGCACCCGTAACCCTTTTACTGCGGCGGGCCTGAGCGTGCAGCAGAAGACCGGGGTGAATCATTTGAATGACTCGAACGTGGGCGTGAAAGCCTACGCCGAAACCAGTGTGCGCTACGCCCAGGTGCTCAGTTCTAAGCTGGCCTTTAAAGTAAATGGCACCTACAGCCGGGGCTACGACTGGATTGCCGACGACCAAACCGAGCTAAACCCCACCGGCAATGCTACCACGGGCCTGCTGGGGGCCGACAACCCCGCCCGCGACCCGGTGAACAGCTACGGCAACGAGTCGTCGAACCGGCTCACGTTTCGGCGCGGGGGCAAAACCTACTCCGTGGCCCGCACCGGCTACGACGAGCAGGACGTGGTAGACTACCACCTGCAAACCCTTAAGGCGGATGCGGCGCTGCACTACAAGCCGGGCCCCGCCACCGAGTTGGCCTACACCTACCGCCTGGCCGTGCTTGACAATGTGTATCAGCGCTCCAACCGGTTTCAGCTGCAGGACTACCGGCTGCAGCAGCACGCCCTGCAGCTGCTGGGCCCCGTGGTGCAGGCCCGGGCCTACCTCACGCGCGAAAACACCGGCAAAAGTTACAACCTGCGCTCCATGGCCGAGAACCTGGACCGCAACTACAAGTCGGACAATACCTGGCTGGCCGACTACGGCACGGCTTATGACCAGACCATCGGGGCCGGCCGGCCGGTAGCCCAGGCGCACGCCGCCGCCCGGCTGGCCGCCGATGCGGGCCGCTACCAACCAGGCACGGCTTTGTTCAGCCGGAAGCTAAGCGAGCTGCAGAATATTAACAATTGGGACCTGGGCGCGGCGCTGCGCGTACAGGCCAACCTGCTGCACGCCGAAACCCAGGTGGATGTGGCCGAGGCCCTGCGCCGGGGCCGCCGTACGTGGCTGCCGGCCAACGTGGATCTGCGGGCCGGGGCCGACCACCGCACCTACCTTATTGTGCCCGATGGCAACTATTTCATCAATCCGGAGAAAGGCAGGGACCCGCTGCGCGACAACCTGGTGTATGGTAAAACGGGCGGCTTTGTGCAGGCTGGGGCGCGTTTTTTCGACCAGAAAGTACGCCTGACGGCCACCCTGCGGGCCGATAAGAACGACTACTTCGACCTGCGCTTCAACCCGCGCCTGACGGCGGTGTACTCGCCTGCCCCGCGGCACAACTTTCGGGTAAGCTACCAGAGCGGCTACCGGTTTCCAAGCCTATTCGAAGGGTTTTCCAACGTGAATAGTGGGCAGGTAAAACGCATCGGCGGGCTGCGGGTTATGTCCGACGGGGTGTTTGAGAACAGCTACCTGCGTAGCAGCATCGACGCGTTCAACGCCGCCGTAACGGCCAGCGTGAATGCCAACAGCTCTACGACGCTGACGCCGGCCCAGAAGCAAAGCCTGGCTATTGAGCAGAATAAGAAGTTATTGCAGCGCAACCCCTATACCTACCTGCGTCCCGAACAAATCCGGTCGTTGGAAGTGGGCTACAAGGCGGCCCTGCTGCCAGGGGGCGCGCTGCTGCTCGACGTGGATTTTTACTACAACGCCTACCGCGACTTTATTGCCCAGGTGGAAGCCTACGTGCCCAAGACCCCAAACCCCGACTCGGCCGCCATTTACCTTACCAACCGCAGCACCCAGAACCGCTACCGCCTCTGGACCAACGCTCAAACCCGGGTCTATAACTACGGTGGCTCGGTGGGACTGCGCTACGAACGGGCCGCTGGGCTGCTGGCCGGGGCCAATGCCACCTACGCCCGCCTGGCCCGCACCGAATCGGGCGACGGGCTGGAAGACGGTTTCAACACCCCGCGCTGGATGCTGAATCTGAGCCTGGGCCACGAAAACGTGTACCACCACCTGGGTTTCGGGCTGAGCTACCACTGGCAGCAGCATTACTCTTCCCAGACGTTTTTGGTCAGCGGCGAGGTGCCTGCCTACCACAGCCTCGATGCCCAGCTGACCTACGTAGTGCCCCAGCCCGAGCTGCGTTTCAAGCTGGGGGCTACCAACGTGCTGAACCACTACTACACCTCCTTTCTGGGCGGCCCCAGCGTGGGCGGGCTGTATTATCTGTCGGTAAGCTGCTTGGTCAGCAAGTTGCGGTAAGCTCCGCGACGCCCCCACAAAGTAACCTTTACCCGCATTGCCGACGGTGAGGCGTGCAACTGCGGCGGCCTTCCGGTGTTATTGCGTGCCTAGTCTCTTTGCCGGCCGCCGTAGGTGGCCCGGGAAGGACCGGTGGGCCTAGGGCCAGAGAGCCTCAGGTGACCCGGCTTGCGGAAAGGAGTGGGCGCCTGAGCCGGTGGAGTTCTGGCTTTCGTGCTACTTTTGTGGTTTCCCCGAACGGCCAGGGGGCGCCGCAGTCCCTGGGCCGAATCTTTTAAAACGACCTGGTCGTGCTTTTCCTTTCCTGACGTATGCTGAAGAAGTGTGTTGCCCTGTTTTGTTTGAGTGTTCTGCCCTTCAGCCTGATGGCCTGGGGCGTGCAGGGGCACCGGGTGGTGGCCAAGATTGCCGAGAATCACCTGTCCAAAAAAGCCAAAGACCAGATTACCCTGCTGCTGGGCTCCGAGCGGTTTCCGCTCACGGCCAGCTGGGCCGACGAAGTACGCAACTCCCCGGAGTTTGAGGGCACGGGTCCCTGGCACTTTATCAACACGCCCCTGGGCCTGCCCTTCGACCAGTATGTGGGCGTCGTGAAAGAGTTGAAAGACCCCAATGCCTACATTGCCCTGACCCAGAACCTGAAGGACTTGAAAGACCCGGGCAAAACCAAGGAGCAGAAGCTGGTGGCCCTCAAGTTTGTGGTGCACATCGTGGGCGACGTGCACCAGCCCATGCACGTAAGCCGGGCCGAAGACAAGGGCGGCAATGCCATTCAGGTGAAATACCAGGGCAAAGACACCAACCTGCACAGCCTCTGGGACAGTGGTCTGCTCGACTACGAAGGCATGACCTACTCGGAGCTGGCCGTGCTGCTCGACAAGCCCACGCCCCTGCAGGTGCAGCAGTGGCAGAAAGACGACATCACCAAGTGGCTCTGGGAATCGTACAGCATCAGCCAGCAGCTCTACGCCGAAACCGAGAAAAGCGCCACGTTCGACTACAAGTACGTGCCGGCTCACTTGCCCACGGTAGAAGACCGGCTGCTGCAGGCCGGTATCCGGTTGGCGGGCGTGCTGAATGCCGTATTTGGCTAAGCGCCAGTTCCCTGTTTCTGTGTTCTGTCGAAGCCACCCAGTCTGGGTGGCTTCGTTGTTTTAGGTAGGGGCTTCGGCTGGGTCTGCCGAAGCCCGCCCTTAGTCCGCTACCGCCTGCCCGAAGTGTCGCTGCAGCACCGTACGAATCTTCTCCTTGGTCAGGGGCTTGCTCAGAAAGCCGGCAATGGGTAGGTTCTGCATCCGGCCCATGTCCAGGGGGTTGAGCGAGGTAGTGAGCATAATGATAACTGCCTCGCGCTGGACGGCCGGCAGCCGCACATAGGCCTCCAGAAACTCGAAGCCGTCCATGACGGGCATTTTCATATCCAGCAAAATCAGGGTGGGGCAGGGGGAGGGGCCCTGCGGGGAGCAGTTCTGCAACACGCGCAGGGCTTCCTGCCCGTTCAGCGCCGTCAGGAGCTGCTCCGTAACGGCGAGGCGTTGGAAGAGCAGCTGGTTCAGGTAATTCGTAGTGTCGTCGTCATCGACCAGCAAAACGGCGGGAAGCTTGTGCATACAAGGAAGAAAGGTGCCCAACCGGGGGGCGTCGATGATTAGTTTCTAAAATAGACGAAGAAGCTGCTGCCCTGGCCCGGCTGGCTGCTCACCACGATGTAGCCGCCCATGTTTTCCACCATTTTCTTGACCATGTACAGCCCAATGCCCGAGCCCTCGACGTGGTCGTGAAAGCGTTGGAACATGCTGAACAGCTTGGGCCGCTGAATATCGTCGATGCCCAGACCGTTGTCGTGCACTTCGAGCACGGTGTACTGCTCTTCGCGCCGGCAGCGCAGCTCAATGCGGGGGGGGCGGTCGGGGGCCCGGTATTTCAGCGCATTGCTGAGCAGGTTGTACACCACCGAGCGAAGATTTTTTTCCGGAAACACAATGGCCGGGCAGTCACCCAGATGGAGTAGTAGTTCGGCCTGGGTTTCGTGCAGAAAGGGGGCCAGGTCGAGGCGTACGTCGTCGATGACGCTGGACAGCTCCACCGGGGTGCTGGCGGGAGAATGCTCTTTCTGCAGTTTGGATACATCCGTCAAATGGGCAATGGTGCGCTTGAAGCGGTTCACCGAATCGAGCATACGAGCCAGAATGGGCCCCACACTATCGGTGCTGGCTACCTCTGGCGGCAGTTCCTCCCGCAGGGCATTCAGCAGGCCCTCGATGTTGGTGATGGGGGCCTTCAGGTCGTGGCTGGCCGTGTAGATGAAGTTGTCCAGGTCCACGTTGGTGCGCGTGAGCTGCTGGTTGGAGTCCAGTAACTCTTCATTGGAGGCCTGCAGCTCCTCGTTGATGGCCGCCAGTTCTTCGTTCAGGCTCTGAACCTGCTGGCGGGCCATTACCTGTTCGGTAATGTCGTTGATGAGCGTGTAGAAGCCCACGACCTGCCCCTGCTGCACATCGGGCACGTAGCTGGTCCGGATATACTTCACGAAATCCTTGCGGTAGGGCATACGGGCCTCAAAGTCAAGGTTTTCACCGGCTAAGGCCCGCTCGATATAGCCTTCAATTCCTTGGTAAGCCTCTTGGCCCACAATATCGACCACCCGCTGGCCCAGCAGCTCCTGGGGCTCTCGGTTAAACCAGCTCTTGTAGGCTTGGTTGGCGAAGCGGTAGCGCTGGTCCCGGTCGAGGTAGCCGATGAGCACTGGCAAGGCGTCGGTCAGCAGCTGCAGCCGGTGGGCACTGGCCTCGCTGGCCTGGCGGGCCAGTACTTGCTCGGTCACCTCAAAGGCAAATACCAGCACGCCGTCTATCTGGCCTTGCTCATCGTAGCGGGCCTGCTGAATATAGTTAAAGTAAAAATCCTTGAGCGGGCCGTTTTCGTACTCCGCTACGGGAATATGAATGGCTGTTTCCTCGTGGGAAATACCGGTTTGGTACACCCGGCGCAGCGTATGCCACACGGGCTGGTCCTGCAGTTCGGGCAAAGCGGCCAGCAAGGGTTTGCCCAGCAAGCTACGGCCCGGAAACAACTGCTGGTAGCTCGGATTGACCAGCTCGTACACCAGGTCGGGGCCGCCGAGGATGCAGATGGCGGCCGGGGCCTGCATGAAGAGTGTTTCCAGGCGCTGGCGCTGATGCTCCGTTTCCATCTGAGCGGTCTGCAGGGCCATGGTGCGCTCGGCCACGCGGTTTTCCAATTGCTGATTGAGCTGATGCAGGGAAATCTGCGTTCGGCTCAGCTCATCATTATTCGCCAGCGCTTCCTCATTGAAGGCCTGCAACTCCTCGTTGGTAGCAGCTAGCTCCTCATTCAGGATATTCGTTTTCAGCTCCTGGGCCTCGATCAGCTGGCGGGCCTGCACCTGCTCACTCACGTCGTAAGCAAAGATCAGGACGCCGATGATGGTTTCATTGCTGTCCCGGATGGCCTGGTAGATAAAGTTGAAATACACCGGGTCGAGCCGGCCGGAGTTGGTGCGGTCCAGGTAGGCTACCTGCTCATTGCCGTAGTAGGTTTCGCCCGTGCGGTACACTTGCTGCAGCAGCTCGGGGAAGGATTGCTCAATCAATTCGGGCCAGGCTTCGCGCAACGGTTTGCCCACGAGTACCCGATTACCGACCAGCTGCTGATACAAAGGGTTGACCAGCGTAAAGGTCAGCTCGGGGCCTTCGAGGCGGGCAATACAGGCCGGGGCCTGCATAATCATGCGCTCCAGCTGCTGGCGCTGGGCCTCGGCTTCGGCCCGGGCCACCTGTTCGCGGGCTTGGCTTGCGCGTAGCGAAATCTCGACGGGCGAGCGGGGCTGGTCGGCTGTATCGGTAAAGCTGACCAGCAGCCCCGGGCCGGTGCGGCGGGCGACCAAGCAGTAGTAATTATCGTAGCCGTCGGCCTGGTAGTTGATATTGTACGAGCGTGGCTCCCCGGACACGAACGCATCGACGTGGAAGTCGAACGTACCGTGGGCCTTGCTCTGGGGCCACTGCTGCAGATGCGTCAGGGTGGGGCGCTCGGGCATGCTCATCATGCGCTGGGCCGCCGGATTCAAGTACACGAAGGCAAAATCGACGATGGTATGCTTGTCGGCCGGATCCAGGATGGGGGTGTAGTAAATCAGGCCGGTGAGCGACATGTCTAAGACGGTGCGCAGCATTTCATCGGCCGGCAGCCAGTCGGGAAGCTTGGTCGGCAGAGCAGGGGAAGAAGACATTTCGTGCGTATAGTAACTACGATAAGCGGTAGCTCGCAGTAAAAAATCAACGATGAGATATGAGGGCGTTTTCTCATACGCAGATTTGCCCCGAAAGTAGTGACCTTCGTTGGTTCCGCTGCTGCGGGCCGCTAGCCGGCCAGTTCGGCCGCCCTTTCACCAGCCTGAGCGCCCGGTCTGACGGCGGGCAGCCGTGCTGGGCAAAAGCCAGGGCATTACCACGTCCCAGGCGGGCTTGGCGCGGCCGGTTCGAACTGGCCCCATTGTGAACAAGATAAGCTGCTCCTAACTTGGAAAATACCTGCTGCCGCGACTGCTACAAGCTAGTAGGCTCGCAGTAGTTTCTGCAGGGGCTCTTCCACAAACCGGAAAAGCAGAAGGGAAAGCAGGACCAGCAGAATAAAGCACACCGCTATCTGCGACGAAATATACGTGGTGATAAAAGGAGTAATAACGCTGAAGTGAACCAGGTAAAAGGCGTAGGAACTCTTACCCAGCAAACCAAGCACCCGGGTTTCGAGCAGGCGCCGCAGCCACGTCGGTTCTGAAAGCAGACCGTAGAGCAGCAGCACGACGCCCGCCGGAAGCACAAAGTTGTTGATGCCGATACTGATAAAGCTGAAGGAATCAAGGCCTTCCTTGACCGGGTTCGAGTAGGCCATAGCCCCGATGCAGACGACCATCAGCAGCAAGCCGGCCCAGGTAGTATGGCGGGCCCGAGCCGGTGCGGGCTGCCGCCGGATAAATAAGGCCAGCCCCATGCCACTGAGAAATTCCACGCACCGCCCAAAAAACGTGTACGTGAGCATATAGGGGTAGGAACCAAAAAAGCCCATCCAGTGCGGGGCCTGCCAGACAAACAGCCCCCCGATGGCCAGCAACAGCAGACTTGCCGCTACTAGTAGCAGGTAGCGCAGGCGCGGCGCCGGCGTCCTGGCCAGGAGCAGTAAAAGCACAGGAGCCAGCAGGTAGAAGGTTTCCTCAACCGTCAGCGTCCAGCCCGGCGGTACCCCCGTGAAGATAATGTCGCGGAAAAAGGCCCGCAGAAGCGTGAAATTGAGGAAGAGGACGATTTCCCGGTCGTATCCCTTGTACTGATGCCACTGGTCGTTGATATCCTGGCTATAGCCCAGCCCGATCAGCAAAAACGTAGTGGCAGTTATCAGAAAGTACAGCGGATAAATCCGGGCAAACCGGTTGCGGAAATACCTCATCAGCCAGGGCCGTGATATTTGCACGCTGTCGAGGTAGCGCGTGCAGATCAGAAAGCCGCTGAGCACGAAAAAGATGGTTACGCCCGTATTTCCCTCGTGGGCTATTTTCCAGGGCAGGGAGCCTGTTGCAAAAGGATTGAAATGGGTAAAGAAAACCAGGTAGGCGGCCACGGCCCGCAGACCCGTCAGGGCCGGAAAATACCGGGAAACTAGGGGGGAGCGTATTACCTGCCGCTTCGCATCAGATACAACCATGCACAAGGAAATTTGCTTCGTAGGCAAACGCTGACCAGTAGAGTATATTGCTTTTTCTTTATTTGTGTAATGCGGGTTGGGGAGGTAACTGTGTGAAAAACAGAAGTATATACGTAGATGCTATTCGATGATCGTACAGCTGCGACAAGGCAGGTAGCGGTTGGCTGCAGTCCGGAAAAGGCCCCAGGAACCGGCTGCAATAGCTTCCCCGTTGCCAAAGAAAAAGCTGCCTGGCAGTTTTGCTCCAACCTCTACTGTAGCAACCCCAGGCCTGAAAAAGCAGTAGGGCAGAACTTCATTCGGCCGGCCCAGCACGGCTGAGGCGGGTTCCCTGGCTAGGGCACCCGCCTAAAAGCCGGCAGGCCCGCTCTGTCTTTGCCCGCAAGGGCAGGTAAGCAGACGCAGGAGCACCCCACATTGTATGACGCAAGAACAGCTACGCTTAACCGAACATAACGCGCGCACCGCTTCCTGGAAGAAATTTGGCCCCTACCTCACCGAGCGGCAGTGGGGCACGGTGCGCGAAGACTACAGTACCGAGGGCAACGCCTGGAACTACATCACCCACGACATGGCCCGCAGCAAGGCCTACCGCTGGGGCGAAGAAGGCCTGGGCGGCATCAGCGACGACCAGCAGCTGCTGTGCTTTGGGGTGGCCCTCTGGAACCAGCAGGACGAAATTCTCAAGGAGCGCCTCTTTGGCCTGACCAACGGGCAGGGCAACCACGGCGAGGACGTGAAGGAACTGTACTACTACCTCGACAGCACGCCCACGCACTCCTACATGAAGATGCTGTATAAGTATCCGCAGCAGGCCTTCCCGTACCGCAAGCTGATCAAGGAAAACGCCCGCCGCACCCGCCAGCAGCCCGAGTACGAGCTGCTCGATACCGGCATCTTCGACAAGAACCGCTACTTCGACGTGTTCATCGAGTATGCCAAAGCGGGGCCCGACGACCTGCTGGTGCAGGTAACCGTGCACAACCGCGGCCCCAAAAAGGCCCCGCTGCAGGTGCTGCCCCAGCTCTGGTTTCGTAACACCTGGAGCTGGGGCTACGACAGCACCCGGCCCGTGCTGCGCGAAACCGCCCTGGGCACGGTGGCGGCCGAGCACCCCAAGCTGGGACGCTACTACCTCTACTGCGAAAATACGCCCCCACTGCTGTTCTGTGAAAACGACACCAACGGCCGCCGCCTCTACGACCTGACCGCCGACGGCATGCACTTCAAAGACGGCATCAACGACTTTGTCGTCGATGGCATTGCCTCGGCCATCAACGACGAGCAGCGGGGCACCAAGGTGGGCGCCCAGTACGCGTTTGAGTTGCAGCCCGGGCAGTCGGAAACCGTGCGCCTGCGCCTGAGCCAAAGCCAGCACGAAGCCCCCTTCGCCGACTTTGCCGCCCTGTTTGCTGTCCGCCGCCAGGAAGCCGACGAGTTTTACGACTGCCTGCAGGAAAGCCTGCCCGATGCCGACGCCCGCAACGTGCAGCGCCAGGCTTTTGCGGGCATGCTCTGGAGCAAGCAGTTTTACTATTATGACGTGGCCCAGTGGCTGGAAGGCGACCCGGCCGTACTAACCCCGCCGGTGGAGCGCGGCAAGGGCCGCAACCGGCACTGGCGCCACCTGCACAACGCCGACATCATCTCCATGCCCGACAAGTGGGAGTACCCCTGGTACGCGGCCTGGGACCTGGCCTTCCACTGCGTGCCCCTGGCCATGGTCGATGCCGAGTTTGCCAAAGACCAGCTGCGCCTGCTCACCCGCGACCGGTACATGCACCCCAACGGCCAGCTGCCGGCTTACGAGTGGAATTTCTCCGACGTGAACCCGCCGGTGCACGCCTGGGCCACCTGGCGCGTGTACCAGATGGACAAAAAACTGCGGGAGGGCCGCGGCGACACAGCCTTCCTGGAAACCATCTTCCACAAGCTTTCCTTGAACTTCACCTGGTGGGTAAACCGCAAGGACAAGAGCGAGCGGAACATCTTCGAGGGCGGCTTTCTGGGGCTCGACAACATCGGCGTGTTCGACCGCTCGGCCCCGCTGCCCACGGGCGGCTTCATCGAGCAGAGCGACGGCACGAGCTGGATGGCCATGTTTGCCCTGAACATGATGCGCATGGCCCTGGAGCTGGCCAAAACCAACCCCGTGTACCAGGAAATGGCCGGTAAGTTCTTCGAACACTTCCTCTACATCGCCGATGCCATGACCCGGGGCGGCGACGGCCTCTTCAACCTCTGGGACGAGGAAGACGGCTTCTACTACGACGTGCTCCACACCCCCGACGAGGAGCGCACCAAGCTCAAGGTGCGTTCTATTGTGGGCCTGATACCGCTGTTTGCGGTAGAGATTATTGAGGACGATTTGCTCAATGCCATGCCCGAATTTACGGAGCGGGCACGCTGGCTGCTCGACAACCGGCCCCACCTGGCGCAGCTCGTCAGCCGCTGGGAGGAACCCGGCAAGGGGGCCCGCCACCTGCTGGGCCTGCTGCGCCGCTCCCGTCTCAAACGCCTGCTCAGCCGCATGCTCGATGAGACGGAGTTCCTCTCCGAGTTCGGCATCCGGGCCATGTCGCGCTACCACCTCGAGCACCCCTACGTGTTCAGCACCGAGGAGGCCGATTTTGAGGTGGGCTACGTGCCGGGCGAGGCCGAGTCGGGCATGTTCGGGGGCAACTCCAACTGGCGCGGGCCCATCTGGTACCCGATTAACTATCTGATTATCGAGTCGTTGCAGCGCTTTCATTTCTACTACGGCGAGAACTTTACCGTTGAGTATCCGACGGGCTCGGGCACGCTGCTCAACCTGCAGGACGTAGCCGCGGCCCTGGCCGGCCGCCTGACCCGGCTACTGCTGCGCAACGAGCTGGGCCGCCGCCCCGCCTTCGGCGACAACGAGAAGCTGCAGACCGACCCCCACTTTAAAGACTACCTGCTCTTCCACGAGTACTTCCACGGCGACAACGGCCGCGGCATGGGCGCCAACCACCAAACCGGCTGGACGGGCCTAATTGTGCGCCTGCTGCAGATGCAGGGGTAAGCACAAAGGCGGGCAGCCGGTTACTGGCACTCGGTAAAAACAATCGGGGGCGTTTGGGCAATGACCGTGCTGCGCCCATTGCCCAAATTGCGGTGCAGGTAAAAGTAGCAGGTCAGGGGGCGCCGCAGTTGGGGGTTGTTCCAGACGGCGGCCATGGGGTAGCGCAGCGTCAGTGTGTCGGCGCGCTGCGTCAGCTTCACCCTGCCCAACTGGGTGCTGGAGAACGTCATCTTCGGGTTAGTACTCTGAAACTTGATGGACACCACGAAGCCCTCCGCCGATTGTTCCTGCGGGGCCAGCTGATACCGTAGCTTCGCCGTCACGACCGATTCGCGGGACAGGGTAGCGCAGGGTGGCTGATTCAGGGCCAGGAGCTTGATGGTGCTGCCCGCTTCGGCTGTCTGCGGGGCCGTGGGGCCCTGGGGCGCGGCAAACCCCATGAGCAATAGGGCTACTAAGGTAGAGGCAGTACGGGAGAGTCGTTGCATACGCCAAAGCTACCGCATAGCTTGCCTCCCTGCTACCAAAACCCAAGCATGCCACCGGTAGCCAGCTAAAAACAAAATTCCCGATACCTCGCTTTTCCAACCGCACTTCACCAACCACACAACCCTTATGAGCTACCCGAATGCCGTAACCCTGACGGCCGCCGACAACTCGCACTTCAGCGCCTACACTGCTTTCCCCACCCTGGAAGGGCCCCATCCCGGTATGATTCTGCTGCAGGAAGCCTTTGGGGTGAATGGGCACATCCGCGCCGTGGCCGACCGGCTGGCCCAGGCGGGCTATGTAGTAATTGCGCCCGAGCTGTTTCACCGGACGGCCCCGGCCGGTCTGGAAATTCCGTATTCCGACTTTGCCAGCGCGGCGCCCCACTACCAGGCCATTACGCCCGAGGGGCTGACGGCTGATGTGCAGGCCGCCTACACTTGGCTGCGCAACCAGCCCAACGTGACGGAGAAAATCGGCAGCATTGGCTTTTGTCTCGGAGGCCGCGTGTCGTTCCTGACGAATGCCGTGCTGCCCCTAGCAGCCGGGGTTTCGTACTACGGCGGTGGCACGCATCACCTGGCGGGCCGGGCTGCTGAGCTGCACGCGCCCCATCTGTTTTTCTGGGGCGGGCAAGACAAGCACATTCCTAAGGAGCAGGTCGATGCGGTGATGGCCGCGCTGGATGCGGCCGGTAAGCCCTACCTCAACACCGTTATTTCCTACGCCGACCATGGCTTTCTCTGCGACGAGCGGCCCAGCTACCACGCGGAAGCGGCCCAGGAAGCCTGGGCGCTTACCTTGGCATTCTTTAACGAAAAGCTACGCTAAAGCTAGAGCCAGCCGAGCCTGAGAAAGGCGCCTGATAGATACGTCAGGCGCCTTTTGGCATGTAAAGCTCTGGGCTAAACTTGTGGGCAAAGCTGAAGCAAACCAAGCGTGCGGAGTAGGGTAAACAGCGTGCGTTAGTTGTCGCGGTTCGCTAGCAGCGTCAGTTGCGCGGCCATATCGGCGGGGCCTTGGTATACCAGACGGCCGTCTTTCAGCGCCCCGGCGTAGACCTCAACTTCGGCCGAATGGCGGGGTACAAAAACCCGAACAGATTCCCGGGCCCCGGGCCGGATAAATGTGGTACCTTCCTCCACTTGAGTAGGCCAGGAAATTTCGTAGAAACCAGCATTTGCCAACTGCACCGTAAGCATAGTAAATGTTTTATGTATTCAGGGCCACAATCATATTCTTCATTCGATAGTTCATATCTGGTGAAAAAATATTCTGATTTGTGGGTTAACTTGGCTTCTATACGTCAGAAACGCGGTTTTTGCTGGCGGCATTCGTAAAAATAATTTACCCGTAACCTAGCCAGGGGAGCCCGGCAGCCAGCCGGTGCAAAAGCAGTGCAGCCTGCAGAATACTTGGCACTCGTAAGCCCGGGACTATGCTCACGCGAGTAGGATAAGTTGGTAGGTGTAGGCCAGTGCGGGTGTAGTCAGGCCGGCGTCAGCCTCCAGAGCACTGCTTCGCGCACCGACATAGGCTAGCAGGCTATTTATTGATGGTTGCCACTGAGCTGGGGGCGGCTTGGTGTTGGGCTTTCATGCGCCGGCCCGCGGCCTGGGCCATCACGCTGGCCAGCATAATCTGCAGGGCGTGGTAGAGCATCAGGGGCAGCAGCAGGGTGCCCAGGGCAATGGTATTGGCAAACAGGACCTTCGCCAGCACGGTGCCATGCACCAGCGACTTTTTAGAGCCGCAAAAAACGGCCGTAATCCGGTCTTCGTCGGAGAAGTGCAGCAGGCGGCTGATAACAGTAATCAGCCCGAAAATCAGCAGAAACAGGGTTATCATGCCCGCCGCCAGGCCCAGAATATCCAGCGCGCGGTAGTCCTGAAACAGGTTTTCGGCAAATGACTCGCAGAAGGAGGTGTAGACCAATACCAGAATAATAAGCTGGTCGAACACGCGCAACTGCTGGCGGTGCGCCTCGGCCCACGCCCCGAAACGGGCGTTGAGCAGCATGCCCAGGGCCACGGGCACCACTACCTGGCCGCCCAGACTCGCCACCATGCCGCCCAGCCCTACTTGCGCGGCCCCGGTGTGCAAGACCATGTTTACCCATACGGGCGTCACGAGAATGCCCAGCAGGCTGGAAATGCTGGCGTTGAAGATGGCCGCCGGCAGGTTGCCTTGGGCAATAGAAACCATGACCACCGAAGTCGAAACCGTAGAAGGCAGCGTCGTCAGGAAGAAGATACTGGCCCACAAGGCTTCGGCCTTGGCCCCCTCGAAAAGAGGCCGCACGGCCAGGGCCAGCAAGGGAAACAACACAAAGGTAGCGCTCTGGGTAACCAGGTGCAGATGCCAGTTGCGCATGCCGGCCCGTAGCTTCTCGGTGCTCAGGCGCAGGCCATAGAAAAAGAAAATTACCGCTACGCCGCCTGTCGTCAGGGCCGACCACGGCACGGGGCTGGTTTTGCTGCCGATGCCGGGAGCCACATACGCCAGCCCAACCGCCACTAGCAAGGCCCCCAAGAACCAGTCGATGCCGAGGCGGGTTAGCAAACCGGGGGCAGGAGGGGTAGCAACGGGAGCGGCAGTAGGGGCAGGATGTGGCATAGGCGCTTGTACGAAGCTTGGAAAGCAACGGTCAGGCAAAGAAAAGCCGGAACACGACTTCGCCCCCGCAAGCCGCCTCAAAAACGGGGCCTGCGGGGGCGAAGCAGAAGCGTAAGGTGCGTGCCAGCCGGCAGGCCCGGCCAGGACGGTGCTTACATCATCTTTTGCTCAATCAGGGCAATTACCTCTTTGTTGGCGCTTTCCTTGGCGTGGGCCAGGGCGTCTTTGCCATCATCATCCTTGGCTTTGGCATCGGCACCGTTGGCCAGCAGAAATTCCACCACGGCCTTGTGACCTTTGGAGGCGGCCGCCATGAGCGCCGTTCCTTTGAAGGCATCCGCTTTGTTGACCTGGGCTTTGTGCTGCACCAAGGCCTTAACCAGGTCCAGATTGCCGTTGTTGGCGGCCGTAATCAGGAAGGTGGTAGGGAAGCCCGGTACTACTTCGATGGCCGCATTGGGGTCGGCGCCTCCTTTGAGCAGGGCTTCGGCATCAGCGGGCTTATTTTTTACAACGGCGGTATACAGCTCTTTGCTGGCAGTCTGAGCCGAAGCGGCTGAGGCCAGGCTTACCAGCAGGGAAAGCAGGAAAAAACTCTTCTTCATAGAGTTAAGGAAGAATCAGCAGATAGGGAAGACGGCAAAAATACAAAAAGCTCCGGATGTAACCATCCGAAGCTTCATATAATTTTGCCTGGCTATGTAAAAAAGTACTTACCCGGCGGCTGTGGAAATGGAAGCTGGTGTAAGTGCAAAAACATCCGCCAAAAGTTCATAGGAACGACGACGGTCGGCAAAGTCGTAGGTAATGGTCACGGCCACAACTTCTTCGACTCCGTATTGCTGCGCCAGCTCGGTTAGCTGCTGCTTTACCCGTTGGGGCGTACCGCTAATGATGCGCTGCCAGTTATAAGCAAGTCGTTCCCGCTCGGCCGGCGTATATTGGTAATCTTTAATTTCCTCGTAGGGTGGCATCGGCACCCGCTCACCCCGCTCCAGGCGGACCATTTGCAGGGCCATCGACTCGTGCAGCTGGTGGGATTTTTCTTCGGTTTCAGCGCAGAGTACAAAAATAGCCACATTCGCCAGCGGGGCCTGCAAGTGCGCCGAGGGCTTGAACCGGTCCTGGTACATACGCACCATCTGGGGGCCGCCCACGGGGTTAATAAAATGGGCAAATGAAAAGGCCATCCCCAAATAGGCCGCAAACAAGCCGCTTTGGCCACTGGAGCTTAGAATCCAGAGTTCGGGCACGGTGGCGGCCAGGGGCGTGGCTCTGACCTTTTCCTGCACCGTATCGGGCTCCACCGTATCGGTCAGGTAGCGGCTCAAATCCATGAGTTGCTCAATGAAATCCGACTCGGTAAAGGTATTGGCCGGGTTGAGTACGGAGGCCGTAAGCCGGTCGGAGCCGGGGGCGCGGCCGATGCCCAGGTCGATGCGGCCCGGAAACAGAGTTTCGAGCATGCGAAAGTTTTCGGCCACTTTCAGCGCGCTGTAGTGGGGCAGCATCACCCCGCCCGAGCCCACGCGAATGCGCTGCGTGACGCCGGCCAGGTGCGCAATGAGCACCTCGGGCGTCGAGCCGGCCAGCGTGGGCGTGTTGTGGTGCTCCGAAACCCAGTAGCGGCTATACCCCAGGCGGTCGGCTAGCTGGGCCAGCTCCACGCTTTCCAAAATGGCTTGCCGGGCCGTTCCGCCTTGGCGCACCGGCGACTGATCCAGAATACTCAGACGGAGTGAGGAGTGGTTCATAAGCAGAATCGATTAAGAGCGTCAACCTGCTGCGCAGGCGGCCCCAAGAACACTTCTGGCTGTAAAACCCGATTAGCGCCGAGTGGTTTCGGCGGCTAACCGCGGGTGAGCCCTTTTACTTCACGGGTTCGGCCACCCGCACCGGAGTCGGGCACACGGTGTTGGAAGTACGCAGGGGCAAATCGGGGATAAAGAGCGTGGCAACCCAGCCGCAGAGCACCAGGCACAAGGTGCAGAAATACACCCGGGAAATGGCGTGCGTGAAAGCGGCCCGCACTTCGGGGGTGGGCCGGGTAAGCACCTCCGCCCGCAGCCCGGCGGCTCCTTCTTCCACCACAGCCGGGCGACTTTCCGTGGCAGTAGGCTGGGTAGCGGCGGGCAGGTTCTGGGCCAAGCTCATCGTCAGGACGGTACCCAGCAGGGCCGCCGCTATGACGCCCCCAATCTGGCGGAAAAACTGACTGGCCGAAGTGGCCTGGCCGGTAAAGCGCGGGTCAATGGCATTCTGAATGGCTAGCGTGTAGAGCGGCATGCAGGGCCCCAAGCCCAGGCCGCACAGCAGCACGTAGAGCAGCACTTGCTCATAAGAAACCGTTGGGGGCATGGTGGCCAGCAGCACCTGGCCCGTCAGCAGCAGTACGCCGCCGGCCAGCATCCAGCGCTTGTAGTGCCCGAAGCGCGCTACCATCTGCCCGGCCAGCATCGAGCCTCCAACCACACCCAACGACAAGGGAATCAGGCTGATGCCCGCCCGGGTGGCCGACACGCCCAGCACGTTCACCATAAACAGGGGCTCGAAGATGACGATGCTCAGAAAGGCTCCACCCAGCAGAAACGTGGCAATGTTGGCCGTGCGAAACACTGGGTTTTGGAACAGGGTCAGATCCAGAATCGGGTTATCCGAATGCAGGGAGCGAAGCACAAAGAGCACCAGCACGACAGCAGCCGTGGCAAACAGGCCCAGCGTTAGGGGCGAAGCCCAGCCGTACGCGACTTTGTTGAGCTGCAGGCCCAGCACCAGCGGAATAATTGCGGCTATCAGCAGCAAAGCCGAGAGGTAGTCAAAGGCTTTTTTCTCGCCCCGGGGCTTCAGACGGGGCATGCGGCCCAGGATAAACCAGAGCGCCAGGGCGCCCAGCGGCAGATTGACGTAGAACACCAGCCGCCACCCGGCCACCCCCGGTAGCAGGCCCGAGCCGTGGTCGGTGAGCAGGCCGCCCAGCGAGGGGCCCAGCACCGACGACAACCCAAACGTAGCGCCTACAAAACCCTGGTACTTGCCTCGCTCGGCCGGAGGAAACAAGTCGGCAATGATGATGAAGGCCATGGCTAGCAACCCGGCCCCGCCCAAGCCTTGCAGGGCCCGAAAGATGATCAGCTGGCTCATCCCGTCGCCTAGTAAAGGCAGGGAGCCAAACTCACCGGCCAAGCCGCACAGGGCTGAGCCCGTCAGGAAAATCAGGATGGCGGTGACCTCAATGTTGCGGCGCGAGTACATGTCGGCCAGCTTGCCATATACCGGTACCAGGGCCGTGCTGGCCGCCAGATACGCCGTAGCTACCCAGGCAAACCGGTCGAAGCCGTGCAGGTCGGCCACAATGCGCGGTAAAGCCGTGGCCACAATGGTTTGGTCGAGGGAGCTTAGGAAAAGGGCTAGCAATACCCCAGCAAACGTCAGCATCTTGCTGCGCTGGGTAAGATTTTCGGTCATGGGCCGAATGTACGGCAGATTTGCCCGTGGGGTACGGGTTTCGGCTGCGGCACCTGGGCAACTGCCTGACTCCCCGAAAAGAAAAGCCGGGCTTTAGGGCCGCTCAATGCCCGTGGGCCGTCTATCTTTGCCCCTTCTTATGAACCTGGATTTTCTCGACGCCACGCTGGCGCTGCTCTGTGCTTTTGCGTTTCTGGCCGGCTTTATTGATTCCATCGTGGGCGGGGGCGGCCTGATTCAGCTGCCGGCCATGCTGCTGCTGCTGCCCGGCGTGCCGGTGCCCACGGTGCTGGGCACGGGCAAAGTATCGTCGGTAGCGGGCACGGCGGCGGCGCTACGCCGCTACATGGGGCAGGTGCCCATCCGCTGGCGGGCCGTGGGCGTGGCCGCCGTCACGGCCGGGGTGTTTTCCTTTGTCGGGGCCCGGCTCGTGAGCCTGCTGCCTTCCGAGCTGCTGCGGCCCCTGGTGCTGGGGCTGCTGGTGGTTATTGCCATTTACACTTTCTGGCGCAAAGATTTCGGCGCCATTCACGCGCCCCGCCTGCCCGAGCGCAAAGAGCCCCTCTACGGCGCCCTGATTGGCCTGATTATCGGGTTCTACGACGGTTTTTTCGGGCCCGGCACCGGCAGCTTTCTGCTCTTCGCCTTCGTGGGCTTGTTCGGCTACGACTTCCTGAGTGCCTCGGCTTCGTCGAAGCTGGTAAACGTGGCTACCAACCTCACCAGCCTGGCCTACTTTGCCTACACCGGCCAGATTCTCTGGTATATTGCCCTGCCCATGGCTGCCTGCAACATGCTGGGCTCCACGCTGGGCGCCCGCCTGGCCCTGAAGCAGGGCGTGGGCTTCGTGCGGGTGCTGTTTCTGGTGGTAGTTTGCGGCATTATTCTCAAGCTGGGTTGGGAAACCTTTAAGCCCGTGTAGCGGCGGGGCAGAAAAATGAAAGGGCCAACTATTTATCTAGGGATAAGCAGTTGGCCCTTTTCTGTTGACTAACAGTAGTTCTCTACAGCAGCTTCCGCAAGTCGCTGAGCTGCTCTAGGCGGGCTTCGTATTCTGGCACTTGCCCAAAGCCGTAGGCGGCAAAAAGGAACGGAATGCCGTTGGCCCGGCTGGCCTGGTAGTCGCCGTCGGTGTCGCCCACGTAAGCGGGGTGTTGCAAGCCAAACTGCTCAATAATTTCGCGGACATTGTCGGCCTTAGGTAGGTTTTTGGTGCCAAAGCACTGGTGTCCTTCAATGTACTGGCCCGCTCCGGAATGCTGCAAAAAAGCTTCGATGTAGCCCGTCTGGCAGTTGCTGACAATAAAGAGGCGGTATTTACTTGCCAGATACGCCAGCGTTTCCAGCAGCTGCGGATACAGCCGGCCGCCCTGCTGCCGGGCGCTGTTCAGCTCTTCTTCGGAGCAGATACCGTGAAACTTTTCGCGCTGCTCAGCCGTCAGGTGCGGGAACAGCCGCTCGTACACCACTGGGTAGGGCTGGCCCGTCACGGCCTGTAGGGTTTCGGGAGTAAGGTCGTTGTGAACGAAGTCGACCCGCTTTTTGGCCTGGTGAAAACCCTCCAGGACAGTGGCCGTGGCGTCCCATAAGGTGCCGTCGAGGTCAAAAATCAGGCTGTCGAGGTGAAGTGGCATGCAAATGATAGTAGGTGAAAACGACGCTCTGCCCAAGCAAGACATCGGCCTCACAACCTTGCCCGGCTCGTTTTGTTGATCCAGAACCGGGGCAAGCTGAACTTCACCGGGGTTGTGGGAGAACTGCGGATTAGCCTGCATGAAAACGGGGTAACCTGGCCAGGCTACCCCGCGGCTACTTGATTTTTAGTTGCTTACTCGTCGCGGCTCGGCAGGCCGGGCGCGGCATTGCCCTGGCTGCCGGTCGTATTCGGGACGCCCATTTTTTCTTCGCGCTTGCGCTGGTATTTGGCAAACTGGTCGGGGGCCAGGGCATCTTTCAGCATCGCCAGGCGCGACTGGCCGATGTCGTCGACCACGGCGTTGAGCTTGCGCACATCGGAGCGGTACTGCAGGCGGGCCGTTTCCACATTGCGCACACTGGTCAGGTTGATCTGGCGCACTTTCTCGGTTTGGGCCGGCGTCAGGTTCAGGGCCTGGCGCATATTGTCGGTCAGGGCATTGGCCTTGGCTTCTACTTTCTCGGCCGAAGGCGTCGGGGTGGGCCTGGGAGCAGCGGCCGGGGCCGTGGTCTTAGCCTTGGTCTTGACCGTCGTGCCGGCTACTTCGGTCTTGGTCTTGGTTTTGACCGGGGCCGTTTGGGCATACATGGTGGCCGGGAAAAGGAGGAGAGAGGCCAGCAAAGGGTTCTTCATCATGAGGGCAGAATCGGGAGCAGAAGGTAATTCGGTAAGTGGAATAAGAACCTTGCCAACGTAAAGATGGTGCCAAAAATGACACGGTGGCGGCTATAACGTTGCCGCCGAATGTTTTCTTGTCCGGGTTGTTGGCCCGCCGGCGCAACCTTTCCACCGTGCTTTGCTTACAAGAGAGTATGAAGCGAAAAACCCGAAACAACTGGCTGACGGCAGTCGGCGTAGGCGCCCTGGTGGCCGCCGCCTCTTTGTGGACCAACCGGCGCGGTTCTTACAACCTGGAGGGCCGGGTTGTGCTGATTACCGGGGGCTCCCGGGGCCTGGGCCTGGTTCTGGCCCGGCAGGCCGTGGCCGAAGGCGCCCGAGTCGCCATTTGTGCCCGCGACGCCGACGAGCTGGAGCGGGCCCGGCAGGAACTCTCCGCCGGCGGGGCCGAAGTGCTGGCCCTGTCCCGCGACCTGACCGATGCGGCCGAAGTCCATTCCCTGGTCGACGAAGTGCAGCAAAAGCTTGGAACCATCGACGTGCTGGTCAACAATGCCGGCATCATCACGGCCGGCCCGCTCGACCACACCGACCTGCGCGACTACCAGGATTCGATGGATACCCACTTCTGGGCGCCGCTGCACGCTATGCAGGCAGTGCTGCCGGGCATGCGCCTCCGGGGCGAGGGGCGAATCGTCAATATTGCTTCGGTGGGCGGCAAAGTGGCCGTGCCGCACCTGGCGCCCTACTGCGCCAGCAAATTTGCCCTAGTCGGCCTGTCCGAGGCTTTTCGCTCGGAGCTCCTGCAGCATGATATCCTTGTGACGACGGTGTGCCCGGGCCTGATGCGCACCGGCAGCGCCCGGCATGCGCTGGTCAAGGGGCAGCACCAGAAAGAGTACGCCGCCTTCATCGTAGCCGACTCCCTGCCCGCCCTCACGCTGGACGCCGAAAAAGCGGCCCGCCAAATCTGGAACGCCTGCCGCCGCGGCGACGCGGAGGTGATTCTGGGCTTACCCGCCAAGCTGCTTTCGGGCCTGCACGGGCTGCTGCCCGGCACCACCAGCAACGTCCTCAGCTGGGTAAACCGCACCCTGCCCGACCCTATCGGAGCCCTGGGCAATGAGCGGCGGCACGGCTACGAAAGCGAATCGGAAGTGTCCCAGTCGTGGCTGACGACGCTGACGCGCAAAGCCGAGCGGGAAAACAACGAGCTGACCAGCAACGGGTAAGCCGGCCAGCCAAGCGCACAGAAAAGAGCCTCAGTTCCGGCCGTAACTGAGGCTCTTTTAGTACTGATCCGAACGGTGGTAAACTCCGGCTTAGTGGCCAAACACCGACGTGTAGGTAGTCACCGGGTTGGTGCCTTCCGAGTAGTTAAGACGCAGGGTGGTGGCTGTCAGCTCGGCAATGGAGTAGCGGCGCACGGTATTGTCCTGGCGCACGGTCAGCGAATCGCCCTTGGCGTTAAGCTGCCAGGCACCGCTTGCGAGTTGGGGAGTAGTCGGGGAAATTTTCAGCGCTCCTTCATTGACGGTGTACGCACCTCCTGTTTTGTATTCGGTGGTGTTATCCCGCATCCAGGGCTTGAGACGAGCCAGCAGGCTAACGGTAGGAACTTCGGTGGAGCCCGCCGTAACGGTGCGCGAAGTGAGGTCCGTGAGGTGCCAGTTGCCAGCCGAGAGCAAATCCGTGGCTGATTGGGATTTCACAGCTGCTGTTTCCTGAACAGGCTCCTTTACTTCATCCAACTCTTTGTTACAGGCTGCCAACGAAAGAGTAGCAGCCGCCAGGCTCAGGAAAATGGGCAGTTTCTTCATGAAAACGACAATTTGGTGAGTGAAACAACACGCAAAAACGCGTAGTAGCCGTCAGGCATAGGCAAGGGTTTTCTTCTTCCAACTTCACAATCTCTCCGCCGCACATGCCTCGAAGTCGTGGTTCTAACTCAAAGGTAAAAAACATAGTTCGTACTTTCGCGGAAAAAGACAATTATTCAAACATTATGTAAGCAAAGTTCAACTCGACAAATCAAACATAAGATTTTGTGCTACAGGTTAGTTACATACGCAAAAACCCTTTCTAATAGGTTTTAGAAAGGGTTTTTGTAAGGGTGAATAGTATTATTCTGTATCAACGGGTGCCGGTTGGCAGCGCGGACATATATAGGTTGCCCGGCCTCCAACGTAGCTTTTTTCTATCTCCACTTTCGGGTGACGCGGGCAGAAGCGGTGTTGCTCCGTGCCCGGTGTAGCCGAGGTGTCCCATTCCCGGGCATGAATGAGAAAGGAAGCTGGGAAATGCCGGTAGGTGGCCTCGTGGCCGATGGCCGTACTTAGTACTAGTTGAATAGCCGCGTGCAAGGCGTTAAATTCTTCAGCGGTCAGCGTATTGGCCCGGCGTTCGGGATGCAGCTTGGCCTGAAATAGCACCTCGTCCACTATCCAGTTGCCCAGTCCGGCCGTGATGCTCTGGTCGAGCAGCAAGGGCTTGAGCAAAACCTTTTTGGCGCCCATTACCTGCTGCAAGTGGGCCGCCGTTACGTCCAGCGCATCAGGTCCCAACTTCTTGGCTTTCTGGTAGTGTCCCACGCTTTCCGCGTGTCGGATGCGGCCAAACTTGCGCGGGTCGATAAAGGCAATGCGCAGGCCGTCGGCCAGATGCAGGGCCACGCGGGTGAAGCGGGGCGCGTCGTGGGCGTGGCGGTAGGCCCCCACGTCGCCGGTCATGCCAAAGTGCAGGGCCAGGGCCGACCCGTCACTGAGCTCCAGAAAGCAGTTCTTGCCGATGCGGCGAGTCGCCGTTACGTGCTGGCCCACCAGGCGCTGGCGCAGGGTTTCTTCATCGGTGCCTAGTACGTGGGCGTCCTGCACTTCCAGAGCCGTAATAGGTTGGTGCAACACAAGTTCGTCGAGGAAACGACGGTAGGTTTCAACTTCGGGTAGTTCGGGCACGGGGCTGGGGTAAGGGCGGAAAACAAAGCAGAACCACCATTTCCCGGGTAAGGAACGGTGGTTCTGCTTAACACGCCAGAGCCCCGCCAAGTTGCACTACGGCTCAGCTATTGCCGCTGCCTAGAGCTTCAGCTGCCCCTCCACCACGACGAGGCCTTGGCCGCCAATAGTAACGGATTCGATATTCTCCCGGGGCCCGGCAATGCGCACGTGCACCGTGCCGGCCCGGCCCATCCAGTGGCCCTGTTCGGCTACAAACTCGGGGCTGGATACGTAGCCGTGGTGCCACAGATACGCGGCCATACCGCCGGTGGCCGAGCCCGTCACGGGGTCTTCGGCAATGTCGGGCGGGGTCCCGAAGTGGCGGGCGAAGGTGTGCCCGGCAGCCGTAGCGCCGCCCAGGCAGAACAGATGGGGGCTGAAAAAGTCGCTACCGGCGCGGTAGCGGGCAAAAGCTGCTGGATCCGGAATATGGGAGCGGCGCAGGGCCTGCTGGTCGCGCAAGAGCAGCATGAGCTGGGGCGTGCCGGTGCTAACGGTTTGTATCAAGGAGCCCGGCTCCAGGTCGTCGGGCGTCAGGCCGAAGAGGGGCAGTACCAAGGCCGGGTCGTGCACGGCGCCAAACACGGGCTTGCGCTGGGTCATCCATACCTGAGCGGGTTCTTGGCCCTGCGGAGGCACTACGGCAATGTCGATGGGGCCGTGGAGCAATTCCAGCCGCAGGCCGGTTTGGGGCTGGGTTAACGTCAGGCGCCCAGTGTGAATCAGGGCCGTAACGGTGGCAATGGTGGGGTGCCCAGCCAGCGGAATTTCTTCGGCGGGCGTGAAATAGCGCACCCCAAACTCAGCTACCGCTGAGCGCCGCACAAAGGCCGTTTCCGACTGATTGAATTCGCGGGCCAACTGCTGCATGGCTTCCGCCGACAGATCGTCGGCATCCAGCACGACGGCACAAGGGTTGCCCCCAAGGGCGGTAGCAGTGAAGGCGTCGACGAGCAGGAACGGATAGGTAGGCATACAGAAGGAACAACTAGGGTAGAAGTCCCAAAGCTAGCATACCAGCGTGAGCCGAAGCTGGAAAAAATCCGGCTTGGCTTATAAAGCAAAAAGGCCCGCTCTGGGGAGAGCAGGCCTGGAATTAAAGGACAAAAGTAGCTTAGGAAGGGTCGGAGAGCAGACCTACCTGCTGACCCCGGTTGTTAAACACCCCACCGTTGGCACTGATGTAGAGGCGGCGGTCCTGACCATCGACCAGAATATAGGGGAAGCTGTTGCTGTTCGACCGGGTTACGCGGCCTACAATCTGGCCCATGGAGTTGTTCTGCATGCGCACCACGTTCAGCTTGCTGGTCAGGTAGTAGCGCTGGTCGGGGTTGTCGCGGAATACAATCTGGCCTACCACGTTCATCGGCACGGCCGTGTTAGCCACGGGCCGCACGGGAGCAGGGGTGCTGGCTATGGCTACCGGCGCGGCCGAAGGGGCCGCCGTGCGGCTGCTGGCCACAATCTGGGTATTCGCCTGCTGCCAGCCCTTGCCAATGGCAGATAGGCGCGTCGAGCGGCCGGGATGGGTCGGAGATGCTTCCTCATCCGAGACGACAGCCATAGCGGCCTGGGCTTCGGCGAGGCTGGCGCCCATCTTGCGCAGCACAAAGCCCGAAAATTCGTCGGCTTCCAGCTCATCGGCGGGCTGGCTGCCGCCGGGGCGTAGGGTGTGGCCGTTGAGGTGGTGACCCATTTCGTGGGCCAGAATGCTGATGCCCGCCCAGTCGGTGCGGCCGGCCCGGTTTACGGAGGATACAAATTGAGGATTGTAGAGCAAGAAGCGCTTACCGTTGTAAACCACCGCGGCGGCATTCTGCACCTGCGAAGTGGCCTGCAGCTCGAAGCGCGGCTTGAGGCCTACCACATCCGTGATTTCGCGCAGCACGTCGCGGCTGGCGTTCTGGGCGGAAGCGGCCTGTATAATCAAAAACCACCCGGCAAGCATCAAACCTGCGAAGCGGCGGAAAGTGCGGTAGTGGGTCATGGAAAAATCCTTTTGGCTGATACAACTACTAATTCAAGAACCCTGCCGAAAATAAGGCGCTGGCTGGGAAGCAAGGGGCTATTTGGTAAACGAAACCCCGACTGTTTTCGTGCTTTATCCACTAAGAAATCTAGCACTACGCCCCGCGGAAGTAAGACAAAAACAGACCTTGTCAGAGCCAGCCGTATTGCAAAGAGCCGGCGGCGGGCCCGATGGTTGCCTGGGTGGTAGACAATGCAAAAAGAGTCATGCGGGGCGGGGCCCCACATGACTCTTTTTCATCTCTGACTGACGAAACGACACTACACCTTTTCCAAGCGTTTGGGGGCGGCCGTTGGGGCGGGCCGTTCCCCGATTTGCTGCCGCCACATGGCGTAGTACAAGCCTTTTTGCGCCAGCAGCTCGTCGTGCCGGCCTTGCTCGGCAATGTGGCCGCGCTCGAGTACGAAGATCTTGTCGGCGTGCAGAATGGTGCTCAGGCGGTGGGCAATCAGGATGGTAATGTGCTGGCGGGAGCCCGACAATTCCCGGACCGTCGTGCTGATTTCTTCTTCGGTCAAGGAGTCCAAGGAGGAAGTAGCTTCGTCGAACACGAGTAGGGTAGGCCGGCGCAGCAGGGCCCGGGCAATGCTGAGCCGCTGCTTTTCGCCGCCCGATACCTTCACGCCGCCTTCCCCGATAACGGTGTCGAGGCCCTGCGGGGCGCGGGCCAGCAGGCCATCGGCGGCGGCTTGGTGCAGGGCGCGCAAGCACTGCTCATCGGTGGCCTGCGGGGCCACGAAAAGCAGGTTTTCGCGGATGGTGCCCGCAAACAGCTGGGTGTCCTGGGTTACGAAGCCGATTTGCTCCCGAAGCCGGTCCAGGTCGAGGTGAATGCCGGAAATGTTGTTGTAGCGAATCTGCCCGCTGGCCGGCGGATACAGCCCCACCAGCAGCTTGACCAGGGTCGTTTTGCCCGAGCCCGAAGGCCCCACGAAAGCAATGGTTTCGCCCAGCCGGGTTTCAAACGAAATGCCATCCAGGGCCGAGGTGGAAGCCGAAAGGTGCTTGAAGTGCACGTCGTCGAAGGTCAGGGTCTCAATTTTCTCCACTACCTGCGGGTGGGTGGGCTTGACTTCCTTGGGCGTATCGAGAATGAGCTGGTAATTGGCCAGTGAGGCTTCCGTTTCGCGGTAGATGTTGATGATGCTGCCCATTTCCTGGAGCGGCCCAAAAATGGCAAACGAGTAGATGAAAAAGGAGAAGAACTCACCCACGGAAATGACCTTTTGCACCACCAGAAACAGCAGCATCAGCAGAATCACGTTGCGCATCAGGTTCACGAACGTGCCCTGCACAAACGACAAGGACCGCAGGTAGCGCACCTTTTTGAGCTCCAGCTTCAGGATCTTGTCGGTAGTAGCGTTCAGCCGCTTGGTTTCCTGCTGGGCCAGCCCCAGGCTTTTAATCAGCTCAATGTTGCGCAGGCTTTCGGTGGTGGAGCCGGCCAGGGCGGTGGTTTCGGCCACAATGGTTTTCTGAATAACCTTGATGCGGCGACTCAGAAACAGGCTTAGAGAGCCCAGCAGCGGAATGGTCAGGAAATAGACGGCGGCAATGGGCCAGTACACGCTGATGGCGTACCACATAACGAAGATGATGCCCACCAACGAAATAAACAGCACGTTGACGAAGCTCTGAATCAGGCGCTCCACGTCGGTGCGTACCTTTTGCAGCTTGCCCAACGTTTCGCCCGAGCGTTGGTCCTCAAACACCTGGTAGGGCAAATCTAGCGAATGGCGCAGGCCGTCGGAATATAGTTGGGCCCCGAGACGCTGGGTGATGACGTTGGTGTAGTAGTCCTGAAAGTTCTTGGCAATGCGCGACACCATGGCCACGCCCATAGCCTGTAGGATCAGAATGCCCGCCCCGCCGCGCAGAAACTCCCAGAAGCCGTCATGAAAAGCCGACTCACCGGACTTGACGACGTGGCGGTCAATGATTTGGCGAAATATATACGGGTCGAGCAGGGAAAACACCTGGTTGATGGCAGCCAGCAGCAATGCCAGCGCCAAAAGGCCCCAGTAGTGGCGCAGGTAACTGTAGAGAAGTTTCATGTGTGGGGTTGAGAGAGGAGCTTTGGTACAAAGAAGGAAGCTGCCCAGAAGGTTTACGGGAAGATAAAAGGATAATGAACTCAGGGGCTATACTGGGGAGAATGTGCGGATGCAGAACTCGTGTTTTTGCGAGGCGGAAGACCGAAGCCATCCGTCCGCTGAGCTGTGCAAAGCTTTCTAAGGGGAAAAGCCCTTTCCTGTTCGTTCCGGGAAAGGGCTTGCTGGGTAAAAGACCGTGACTACCTGCGCAGCGGACGGATGGCTTCGGCTCCGCCTCGCCAGGACAGATGAGTAGTACCCAGGCAGATTCCACTACATTTGCCTTACGCCGTAGCTTCGCCGGCAGTACTGGCTACGAGGCGGGTGCTGCCGGGCACCATGGGCGGCTCGGCCGGGGACAAGGGCAGGGCGTGCTGGGCCAGCAGGTGGGCAATAACCGGCGGCTCGGGGCCCAGGTGAAACTGCCGGGCCCGGAGCTTGAGCTCGGCTTCCTCCCGGCTTACGCCCCGCTCGTGCTGCTGCTCGTGCTCTTCCCAGGTTTCAACCATAAAGTATTCCACCAGGCGGCTCGGCTCAGCTAAGTCGGCGTAGGTGCCCACCCGGATGGCGCCTTCGCGGCGGCGGATGTCGGCCAGCTGGTCCATGATGAACACAAACGCCTGCCGGTGCTCGGGGGCTACGTGGTAAGTGGTGGTCACGATGACCGGGCCTTGCGTGGGTACGGGTTCTTCGGCCAGCACGGGTTCGAGGCGGGGCCGGGCCGGCGTGAAATCGATGGTTTCGCCGCTGCTCAGGGCGAAGCGGAAAACCAGCAAGGTGCTCAGCAGCAGCCAGGTCGCGGCGCCGGTCAGGGCCCAGGCAATATCGACCCGCTCGGCTACGCTGCCCCAGACAATGCTGCCCAGTGCCATACCGCCTTGAATCGTAAGCAAATACAGGCTAATAGTGCGGGCCTGCACCCAGCGCGGCACTACCGTTTGTACCCCCACGCTGAAGGAGTTGAGTACCAGCATCCAGGCCAGCCCCACTAGGGTAAGCAGGCTATAAAGCAGCCAGTGGCTGTCGGCAAAGGCCAGGCCCAGCAGGCCTGCGGCAAAGGCCACGGTGGCTACTGCTACCCGCCAGTTGATGCTCAGATACTTGTTGAGCCGCGGCAAAATTACGGCGCCCAGCACCGCGCCCAGCCCCATGCAGGACAGCAGCAGGGAGTAAAACGAGGTAGGCTCGTGAAGGCGGCGGGCCACTACCGCGGGCATCAGGGCAAACAAGGCGCTGGCTCCAAAAGTAAAGCTGACGCCCCGCACCAGAATGTTCTGCACGGGCGGGGCAAACCTGGCGTACCGGATGCCGCCCCGAATGGCGGCCAGCACCCGCTCAGTGGCCAGGGCCGAAGTGGCCTGGGGTTCCCGTTTCCAGCTCCAGACCATGTACATCGTAGCCAGAAACGACAGTCCGTTGATCAAGAAAGCGGCGCCGGCCGAGAAGTAGCCGATAACCAGACCTCCCAAGGCGGGCCCGAAAGCCCGGGCCAGGTTGAAGCTTACACTGTTGAGGGCAATGGCCTGGGGCAGCTCGGGGCGGGGCACCAGCTCGGGCGTCACGGTTTGCCACACCGGGTTGTTCAGCGCTCCGCCCAGGCCCAGCAGAAAGGTGAGCAGCAGCAGCAGCCAGGGCGTGGTAAAGCCCAGCAGCGTGACGGTGGCCAGCACCAGGGCCGTAGCCGCCATCCAGGTCTGGGTCAGGAGCAGCATTTTGCGCCGGTCGACCAGGTCGGCCAGGGCGCCGGCGGGCAGGCTGAGCAGGAAGACCGGCAGGGCCGAGGCCGTTTGGAGCAACGACACCAGGATGGGCGAAGGAGTCAGCTCCGTCATGAGGCCCACGGCCCCCACATTCTGCATCCAGGTGCCGATGTTGGACACGAAGGAGGCTATCCAGAGCATGCGGAAAAATGGAATCCGCAGGGGCGAGAAGGGCGAGGAGCTGACGGGCGCGGCCGGAGCCACAGAAGCGGAAGCAGGCATACCCAAACCATACTGCCGTCCGGGCCGCGAAGTTGCCGACTAGATGCAGCCGCTGCACACAACCGCTTCACGTAACAAGGCCAGCTCAGCCGACCGGGCCGCTGAGCTGGCCGTTCCGGTGCAGGGAGGTCAGGCTAGCTTCAACGGGTAGGGCGAGCCTAGCCGAAAGCCCCTGCCAGACCTTTGGCTAGGCTTCTGGCTGTGCGCTGTAGTAGAATCCGCAACCGCCGCTTAGTGTTTATGCAGAGCTGCCTGGGCATCTTCTGCAATGCCCAGCTGCCGCACTTCGCCTTTTTCCCAGGCATCGGCACCGGGAGCTACGGGTGGGGCGGCAATATCGGCGCGTTCCTGCCGCTTTTGGCGCGAGGAAATGCCCAGGCGCTGGTCGCGCCGGGCTACCATGTTGGTATCAATCTGGCCGTCCTTGGTGAAACCCATCATCAGCAGGGGCGTGCCCAGGGGCAGGGTTTTGTCCCGGTCGGTGTGCCAGGTGTGGAAGGTTTTGCCGTAGGTCGACACCAGCTCTTCCATCAATTCATGCTCGGCTACGGCCGGGATGCCGGGCGCAACCAGCGTCCCCGACTTCACTTCGTGCACGTGGCTGTGCCAGAGCTTCTTTTCCTCGGTTGGCAGCTGCTCAAACAGCTTCTTGGAGACGATGTACTCGATGCCCATAATTTTGGCGTCGGGGCCATTGCCGTCGTAAATCACGCACTGGGTTACGTCTTCGTTGAGCTTGGCGCAGAAGTGGTGGGCTTCCATCTGCTGGCCCAGCGCCCCGTTGTAGAAGTGAAACCCATCGAGGTACATGTTCAGCTTCTGCAGGGGCGCCTTGCCCTGCAAAATGTCAGCTCCGGCTTCCAGCACCCGGGTCTTGGCTGTTTTTTCGGCTCCGGGAGCCTCTACGGGCGAGCTGGTGTTTTGGTCGCCGCAGGCCAGAGCCGCCGCCGTCAGAAATAGGTAGCCAGCAACACGAAAACAAGGTCGAATAGTCATGGGAGTGGGGCCGGGAAGAAAAGTGAGGAAAGGGTCGGAAAAAGAACAAGCCCCCAGAAATTGCTTCCCGGAGGCTTGCCACCGGTAGGGCAGCAGAAGTGCTAAACTACCGGGCGGTCAGTAAAAAGTTGCCCACCTGCCGTCGGCAGCAGGTGGCTGGTAACTAAGGTTGTGGAAAAGGCTGGGCAAGGGCAACAGCAGGATCAGAATACCGGGCTAGGCGGCGCCCATCGAAACCGATGGGGTAGGATGCGCCGCGGAGGCCTCAAGCCCCGACAAGTCGATTTGGAACACCTTATCCAGGTGCAATACCTGCAAGGTGCGGTGCAGAACGGGGTCCACGTTGCGCAGCAGCACTTTCGCGCCCGAGGCCTGCAGGGTGAGCAGTTGCGAGGCAAAGTAGGCTACGCCCCGGGTCCGCAGGCAGCGCAGGCTCTGGCAGTCGATGAGCAGGCGGGGGCGGCGCAGCTTGTTATAGCGCATCAGCATACGCGCCAGCTCCATGGGTTTTATTTCGTCGAAGTTTACCCGAATGATGTACGGAGTAAAGTCGTCGGTGGAAGAGGTAGAAAGGCCGTGCATAAAAAGAAGGAAAGTTTGTGTTTCACAAATCCGGCTACAACTGCTACCGCCCCAGTAGGCGCCTGCTGTAGGTGGGTGGCGTTAAGTGGAAGTTAAATATAGTCAAGGTGTTAGGAAAAGCGCCAGCGTATTTGCACGCATTGTTTCGGGGTAAGTACCGGTTCTGCTTCTCCGTATTTATCACCTCGTCCGTTTAGGCCCAGGCCACCAGGCGCTGGGTCAGCAAGCTGGGCTGCTGCCGGTGCAGCTCCCAGGTGTGGCCCTGCGGGTGGAGGCGCAGCAGCGAAAACTCGCCTTGCAGCTCCTGGCCCCGCAGTAGCAGTTCCAGATGCCCGTTGCGCAGGCCTTGTTCGAGCTGGTGCAGGGGATGGCACCGATACGTGCCCACCGGCTGGCAACTGCCCTCATCCAGAATCTGCGCCGCCGTCGGGGCCAGGGGGCGGGAAGCTTCCACCAGGTACGTAGGCGGGGCTAGCGCCGACTGTACCACGCCGCCCGGTAGCACCCAATGCGCTAATTCCCGGTCATCATCAAACAAAGACAAATGCAGATAGGAAGCCCCCGAGGACGCCTGGTGCAGCACGTAACGCAGGGTATCGACGCGCAGCGTTTTGGGGCCCCGGGCTGTGGCCTGGGCAGGAGCAGGTAACCGGGACCCACCTAGCGCCGGAACCGATACCCGGGCCTGGCTGGGCTGCGCGTGGGCCAAATCGAGGTAAGAAACGCTGCCTAAGGCGTAGGGTAGGGCTGAAGTAGATAGGTGATTCATAGTCAGAAAGGCCTGTGGTCGAGGTACGGAGGTAGAGCGGCTGGCTTTTGCTTTCTATAGGAGCAGCGGCCGGAAAGCAACGCGGGGGAATAGAGCTGGCTGCTTTTCTCAAAGTTAAACGACGAACCCCCTTGGTTGGCTCCCGCAGTAGTACGGAAAAGCCCGGCTGTAAACACTGATTTTCAGCTGCGTACAAGGCGCAGGTGCTTCCCGGAGCTTCCCAGAACAGCTACCGGTAGATAGTCGGAGGAGGCGGCTCGTAGGGTACCCGGCGGCAGCGGCTAGTTCGTTGCTTGAGTGTCGCTAGCCCCTGTTGCAGCACTAGCCCGGCGGGGGGGATAAGACCAACCACTGGGTAGCTCATTGCAAACCTGCCTACCCGTGCGTCTCGAACACAAAAAAAGCCCCTTAATACGAAGATTAAAGGGCTTTGTGAGGGCTACGAAAGGAGTAAAGCTACCAGCCTACGAATTGGGCGAAAGGCGCAGTGGAGAGTCGGCATTAGGGTCCGGGGTGGACGTGGGGGCCGGCTGAGCGGTGAGGCCGCCGTTGAGCAGAAACTCGCGCAGACGGTTGATGTGCTGCTTGATTTCTTCCAGCTTTTCGGCCTGTTGCACGTTCCAGGGGCCTGCACCGTGGCTAGCCATGCTGGTGAGCAGATTTTTGCGCTCCTCCATCATGCGCAGGGCCACCCACAGGGTTTCTTCCATCGACTCCTGGGTTTTTTCCAGCAGCGCATCGGCCGTGAAGGCGTGGCCGGTGTGGCAGCGGTAGCGCAGCAGGCTGCCGTGCTTCAGCTCCCAGAGAGCCCCGCCGCAGTCGGGGCAGGTGAGGGGCACTTGCTGACCCAAGCGGTTAACTTCGTCGGTAGTTCCCACAACTCGTTCGGCTATAGCGGCTTCCATTTGCAAATCTTCCGGAATGAGTGCCGAGCCCGGGGGCGTGGGCGGCGCCCCTACCAGCTCCGTTAGCACGCGGCCCATCATATGAATGGGCAAAATGTAGTCCACGGCCACGTTGCGCATGGCGCTTTCGGGCATGCTCGGAAACTCGGCCTCCGACGGGTCCTGCACTAGGGCCGTGCCCCCGCAGCGTTTTATATAATCGAGGCCGGCCGTGCCATCGTGCAGCATGCCGGTCAGTACCACGCCTACCACATTGGGGCCGTAAGCCACAGCTGCCGAGCGAAATAAAGAGTCGGCGGCCGGGCGAAAGTTGTTTTCCCGCGGGCCCTTGGTCACCAAAAGCTGCTGATCCTTGACCAGCAAATGCCGGTCGGGGGGGGCTAGGTAGAGCGAGCCAGCTTGGAGGGGGGCCAAATTCCGGGCTAGCTGGCAGTGCAACGCGGTATGTTCGCTTAGGCGGTCTACCAGCGGCTGCCCCGTCGAATCGGGGCTCAAGTGTTGCACTACCAGCACCGCGGCGGGCAGGGTGGCCGGTAGCTGGGCTACCAAGCGTGTGAGGGCAGGCATGCCGCCCGCCGAAGTTCCAATAACAATGAGATAGGCAGGTCTGGCCACGGACTAAAGCGAAAAGGTAAGTAAACCCGGCCCGGTGAGCCGGCGCTGATGCTACTAGCTACGCAAGGATACGTAGGATGAGAAACGAAGGCTTCGGCTGAGGTTGTTTTTTACCGGGTAGGAGCGAAACACCGCCTTTGCCCCATTTTTCAATAAATTTGACGTTGTGACCTGTCTTGTGCCGACCGGCTGCCGTTGATGATAAAGCTGCGTAGGTGCAGCGGTTTGCTTTGCCCGTATGAATCCAGATGCTAACCCGACTTCACCCGAAGCCGGGGAAAACCACGTTTCCGTTGAGGAATTAGGAATAACAGCCCCCAAAACAACTGGGGTATCTAGCACTCGTGAAAACCCTTCTACCGCCGGCGTGCTCACCTCGGTCGAGAAGTTTCCCATTGTAGCCCTGGGGGGCTCGGCTGGCTCACTGGAGGCCCTGGAGCGGTTCTTTCGCCACCTCACGCCCCATTCGGGCATGGCCTTCGTCGTAATCGTGCACCAGCTGCCCACTAAGGAGAGCAACCTGGTGGGCGTGCTACAGCACTACACCAGCCTGCCCGTGCAGCTGGCCACCGACGGGCTGAAAATGCGGCCCAACAACGTCTACGTGATTCCGCCCGACAGTGACCTGAGCGTGATGCACAGCTCCCTGTTTCTGCTCAAGCCCAGCCAGGCCCCGGGGCGGCGCATGCCCATCGACTTTTTCCTCCAAACCCTGGCCAAAGACGCCCGGGAGCGGGCCGTGTGTATCATTTTCTCGGGCCTGGGTTCCGATGGCAGCTTGGGCCTGAAGCTGGTAATGGAGAGCTTCGGCATGGTGATGGTGCAGGACCCGGCCACGGCCGCCTTCGACTCGATGCCGCGCGCGGCCCTGACCACCGAGTTTGTCGACTTTGTGCTGGCTCCCGAGCTGATGCCGGCCAAGCTGCTTGACTACGTGGAGCGCCCCCTGATGAGCCGCCCCCTGCGCGAGCAGCAGGAAACCTCCGAAGCCAAGCCGGCCCACGCCCTGCAGAAAATCTTTCTGCTCATTCGCCAGCAAACCGGCCACGACTTTAGCCACTACAAGCGCAATACCGTATTCCGCCGCATCGAGCGGCGCATGAACTCCCACCAGATCAAGGAGTTTACCCAGTACGTACGCTTCCTGCAGGAAAATCCCCAGGAGGTCGAGCAACTATTTAAGGAGCTACTGATTGGGGTGACCAAATTCTTCCGGGACCCCGACGCCTTCGAAAGCATCAAAAACCACCTGCGGCCCATTGTGCAGGCCAAGGAATCCGACAGCGTTATTCGGGTGTGGGCCCCGGGTTGTTCTACCGGGGAAGAAGCCTACTCCCTGGCCATGACCCTGCTGGAGCTTCTCGACGAGGTAGACACCGCCGGCTACGTTAAGCTCCAGATATTTGCCACCGATATTTCAACCGAGGGCATCGACTTTGCCCGCCTGGGCCTCTACACCGACAACATTGTGGGCGACGTGAGCCCCGAACGGTTGCAGCGCTTCTTCCACAAGACCGACGGGCACTACCAGATTCGCAAGGAAGTGCGCGACGTCGTGATTTTTGCCCTGCACAACATCAACAAGGACGCGCCCTTTACCAAGCTCGACCTGCTGTGCTGCCGCAACCTGCTGATTTACCTCTCGGCCGAGCTGCAGAAAAACCTGATGCCGGTGTTTCACTACGCCATCAATCCCGAAGGCTTGCTGTTTCTGGGGCCCAGCGAGAATATCACCTCCTTTCAGGACCTGTTCCAGCCCCTTGACGTCAAGTGGAAGATTTCCCGTCGTACCAAGACGGCCAGCTCCCTGCCGCGCCTCATCAACTTCCCCTTCGACCTGTCGCGGCAAACGACCCCGGCTCCGCATCCCTCTGTCCTTATGTCTGCTTCTGCCTCCACCCGCCGCGAAGGCGGGCCGTTTGCTGCCCAGGTGCAGAAAACCCTGCTTAGTACCTACGCCCCGCCGGCCGTCGTTATCAATCCCAAGGGCGAAATCCTGTTCGTGAACGGGCGCACGGGCAAGTACCTGGAGCCAGCCCCGGGCCTGAGCGGCATGAACCTCTTCGACATGGCCCGCGAGGAGCTCAGCTACGAAATCAGCGCTGCCGTGCGCCGGGCCCTGCAGTCGCGCCAGAACGTGACGGCCGACAACGTGCGGGTGAAAACCGATAACGGCCAGCAGCAGCTGCTGCGCCTGACCGTGAAATACCTGGAAGAGCCCGAAGCCCTGGCCGGCCTGCTGCTGGTGGCTTTCGAAGACCAGCCCACCCCGCGCAAGGTGCGCCTGGGCAAAGGCGCCAGCGACGAGCTCAGCCGCGACGCCGTGGTAGCCGCCCTCGACAAGGAGCTGCAGTACACCCGCCACCGCCTCCAGACCACGATTGAGGAAATGGAAAGCTCCCTGGAAGAACTCAAAAGCACCAACGAGGAGCTGCAAAGCGCCAACGAGGAGCTACAGAGCACCAACGAGGAGGCCATGACCAACAAGGAGGAAATGCAGAGCCTGAACGAGGAGCTGATGACCCTGAACATGCAGTACCTCTCCAAAACCGAGGAACTGAGCCAGGTGGCCAGCGACATGAAAAACCTGCTGGACGCCACCGAAATTGCCATTGTCTTTCTCGACAACGACATGAACGTGAAGCGCTTCACGCCCCGGGTGGCCCGCATTATTCACCTGCTGCCCACCGACCTGGGCCGGCCCATCAGCCACTTCGCTGCCAACCTGCGCTACGACCACCTGCTGCGCGACGTGCAGGATGTGCTCGACCGGCTTATCAGCGTGGAAGCCACTATTCAGGCTACCTCCGGCGAGTGGTATACCATGCGCATTCTGCCCTACCGCACCCTCGACAACTACATCAGCGGGGCCGTCATTACCTTCTCCGACGTGACGACCCTCAAAACGATGGAAACCCAGCTGCAGGCCGGCGCCCAGCTGCAGGCCAGCTTGCAGGAAACCATGCGGCAACCCGTGGCTGCCCTCGATGCCGACCTGAGTATGGTCTTTGTCAATCATTCCTTCGCCCAGATCTTCGGCTCCACCATTAACGACTTGCAGGGCACCTCCCTGACCACCATCGGTGGGGGCACCCTGGACCAGCCCGGGCTGCTGGCGGCCGTGCGCGAGCTGCTCGACACGCGGCTCAACCCAAGTGAGTTCGATAACTTGGCGGTGGTAGCGGATCTTCCCGGCCAGGGCCAGCAGTGCCTGGTGCTGTATGGGCGGCCCTTGCTCTTCGAAGGGCGCCCCACCGGGCGGGTGCTGCTGGGAGTGGAGCGAATAGAGCCGGTTATGCAGTTGTAACTGGCTGAACACCTAAGCAAAGCCTTTTTTAAGTGCACGGCTGAGCTTCGCTTTTGCGGCCAGATTGCCTAGCTTGCTGATATGGATACGCCCACTCCCCACCCAACCTCCTCGGTGCACGCGGCTCTGCAGGAGCTACGGGCCCGGGCGGAGAAGCGCAAAAGCCTGGTGACTCAGAGCCTGAGCGACGAGCTGCCCGCCGACGTGCAGCGCCTGGTGCAGGACTTGCAGGTGCACCAGATAGAACTGGAAATGCAGTACGAGGAGCTGCTGCTGACCCAGGCCGAAGCCGAAGCCAGCCGCAACCGCTTCACGGACCTCTACGAGTTTGCCCCGGTGGGCTACTGCACCGTGGCCGCCAACGGCACTATCGAGCAGCTCAATCTGCGCAGCAGCCAGTTGCTGAACCAACCGCGCCAGCAGCTGCAGGGCCGCCGGCTGGGCCAATTTGTGGCGCCCGAAGCCCGGATGGAGTTTGGGCAGTTTCTGGCCCGGGCCTTGCGCCCCGGCGCCCGCCAAAGCCACGAAACCACCCTGCTCCGGGCCGACGGCACCCGCATTCAGGTGCTGATAGAAGGAGGGGCGGTAGAAGGAGAGCCGGACCAAGCCATCAGCAGCTGCCGCCTGGCCCTTACCGATGTAACTGAGCAGTACCAAACCCGCCGGGCCCTGGAACTAAGTGAAAGGCGCTTCCGCGTGCTATTTGAGCGCAGCCAGGACGGCATGCTGCTCATGCGCGACAACCGCTTTGTGGATTGCAACGAGGCGGCCCTGCACCTGCTGGGCCTGCGCCACAAGGAAGAGCTGCTGGGGCGCCACGCCTCGGCTTACTCGCCCGAGAAGCAGCCCAACGGCCAGTTTTCGATGCTGCAGGCCAATGCGTACTGGGCCGAAGCCCTGCGCCGGGGCCATAGCCGCTTTGAGTGGTGCCGCCTGCGGGCCTCGGGCGAAGAGTTCTGGGAAGACATCCTGCTCACGGCCATTCCCGACCCCGGCAGCGACGAAGTGCTGGTGCACGCCACCTGGCGCGATGTGACGGACGAGAAGCAGGCCAACCTCCGCATCCGGGAAAGCGAGGAGCGGCTGCAAATGGCTCTCCGTGGTTCCCATACCGGCGTGTGGGTGCTTGATTACACCACCAACCTAGTCCACTGGGATGCCCGGGCCCAGCAAGTGTTTGGGCGAGCCTACGATGCCAACCCCACGCCCTTCCAGGTGCTACAGGAGGCTATTCACCCCGACGACCTGCCCGGGGTGGCGGCCGCTATGCGGCGTACCGTTACCCAGCAGGGGCCTTTCGACCTGGAGCACCGCATTATCTGGCCCGACGGTAGCCTGCACTACGTGTCGGCAGTGGGCAAGATTATGCTTGATGTCAACGGCCAGCCGACGCGGTTTGTGGGCTTGATGCGCGACGTGACCGAGCGGCGCGAAGCCCAGGACGAGCTGACCTACAAAACCCGCCTGCTGGAACATATTCTGGCGAATCTGCCGGTGGTGCTGAGCCGTTTCAACCACCAGCACGAGTACCTGGAGCTGACCGGCGCGGCCCTGCGGCCCCTACAGATTCCGGACAATGCCTGGCAAGGCCAGCGCCTCGACGACGTATTCCCCGATTTGGCCGGTCCGCTGGAAGTGCTGCTTACCGGTCAGCCGGTGTCGTTCGTTAGCGCCATCGAACAGGCCGGGCAGCGCGCCTATTTTCAGCAGTACGGGTTTTTCGATGAGCAGCGCCAGCAGGGCGTTCTGTTTGGCATCGACGTTACCGAGTCGGAGCAGGTGAAAGCCCAGCTGCGGCGAGAAGAGGAGTTTACCCGTAGCCTGCTCGACAACAGCGTCGACGGGATTCTGGCCTTCGACAGGGAGCTGCGCATCACGGCCTGGAACCGGGTGCAGGAAGTGCTGTCGGATCGGTCGGAAGAGCAGGTGCTGGGCCAGTCGGTGCAGGAGCTGTTCCCGGAATATACCAGCGAAGATCAGCAACGGGCCCTGCGGGAGGTGTTGCAGGGCATGCGCATGATGCGCTACGACATGCCTTTTCACCACCAGGAGGGGCACTTCGAGTCCTACTTTGTGCCCCTGGCCTCCCCGAGTGGCAGCATCAGCGGGGGCTTGGTCATCATCCGCGACGTAACCGACCGGGTGCGCATGACCGAGGAAGCAACCCGCCTGAAACTGCAGCAGCAGCAGGAAGTGCTGGCCGCCATCCTGACGACCCAGGAAGCCGAGCGCAAGCGTATTGCCGAAGCCCTGCACAACGGGGTGGGCCAGCTGCTGTACGCGGCCAGGCTCAACCTGGAAAACCGTTCGACCACTGCCCGCAACCGGGAAGCCGCCCTGAGCCTGATCGACGAAGGCATCCGCACCACCCGCAGCATTTCCCATGAGCTCACACCCGGCATCCTGGAAGACTTTGGGCTGAAAATAGCCCTGCAGGAGCTCGTCAAGCGTATTCCCAAGCAGCAGCTCGACGTGCAGATGCACCTGCAGGGCCTGGAGCGGCCCTTGCCCCGCCTCTACGACGTGGCCGTGTACCGCATTGTGCAGGAGCTGTTGTCCAACATCATCAAGCACGCCCAAACCCACGAGGCCTTTATTCACGTGGTTTACGAGGAAGGCCGCCTGCACATCTCGGCCGAAGACAACGGCGTGGGCTTCAACCAGCAGCCCGGCGACTCGCCCAGCAAAGGCATCGGCCTGGCCGGCATCCGCAACCGCCTCGACCTGCTCGGCGGCACCCTCTTCGTCGACTCCCGCCCCGGCAAAGGCTCCATCATCACCATTGAAATTGTGGTGAAGTAAAGCCGGCAAGGTGAATTATGTGCTGCGGGGCAATGCTTTTTGTGTCATTGCTTCGTCGTACCTCCTCGCAAAGACACAAAAAGCACCATCACCTCTCAATAGCGCCTTACAGCCTTACCCCGATGCCTGGCCCCAGCAGGAAGAAGGGCGCGCCTTTGGAGAGCAGGTAGCCGCCGCCCAGGTAGAGGGGGAAGGTGAGCTTGGCGTCGCGGCGGGTGGGGTAGATAGAGCCCAGAATCACGACGCCCAGGTCGCGGTTGCCGCCGTTTTTGCTCAGGTCGAAGGCGTTGAGGGCCACGAAGCCGGCCCCGACCTTATACGGGCGCAGGCGGTTGATTTTCTCGGGGTGGTAGAAGCTCAGCTGCCCCAGCATGGCCAACGAAATACCCCCGAAGGAGGTGTAGCTCGACTCGCCTTTGTACTTGGTGAGCAGGCCGCCGGGAAAGCTCACGTCGATGTCGAACTTGATGCGGCGCTTAAGCACCAGCTCCAGCTTCTGGGTGAAGCCCGGCTCCGAGTACTGGCTTTGGTTGTGGCGGATGGTGATGATGATGGTGCTCCAGTCGTCCAGGTCGTAGGTTTTGCGGGAGCTGAGCAGGTTATTCAGGCTGATGTTGCCCACCTGGCACTGCTTGTCCTGGTAGAAGGCGGCCCGCACCGAGTTGTCGCCGGGGCACACCACCACGTTGTCCAGGGTGCGCATCTCAATCAGCTCGCCCTTGGCGTTCTGGGTCCGGATGTCGAAGGTCAGGTACTGCTTGCCGTAGAGCTGGCTCTCCGTGTCGATGCCGTTGGGGTTGAAGCTGAAGACCACGTCCGAGATGGTCCGGTCGTAGAGCACGGGGCCGTTGAGGCGGTTAATCACCCGGGGGCTTTCCCCGAAGTTGACGGCCACAAAATCGAGCGGGTGGGGCCGCTGAAACTCCTTAACCGACAAAGCATAGCCCGTGGGCTGGCCCGCGTTGAAGATCGTAACGCGGCGCTTGTCAATGGTTTGGGGCACTTGCACGCGGTAGACGACGGCCGCATCCGAGCGAATAGAGGAGTCGGAAGGGATGATGGCCACATCCTCGAAATGGAAGCGCGCCTTCTGCAAGGATTCGCCTTCCAGGCGCACATCCACCGTTTCGCCGGGGTTCACGTTCAGGCTCGGGCCCCAGTCGCCGCCGCGGTGGCGCACCTGCACGCTGCTGATGGCCGTTTTGGGCGAGATGTTGAAGTTGGTAATGTACTTGGCCTGGTCGTTTTCCTTGATGTAGAGGTAACTGTCGCTCTGGCGGTGGGTGTTGTACACGCGCAGCCAGCACAGCACCCGGTCGTTGGTCAGGTACTGGCGGGTGAAAAGCTCGGCCATCAGGGCCCCGCCGGCTTCCTCCTGGTCCTCGATGCGGTAGGTGCGCTTCAAGTCGAAGGTGCGGCCGTTGTCGAGGATGATTTCCACGCCCTTGCGGCGGGAAAGCTCATCCATGGTAATTTCCTTTTTGTCCACGCTCAAAAAGCGTAGGCGGGAGGCCTTCACCGTGAATTCCTGGCGCAGCGGGGGCAGGCCGTAGCTCAGGCGGCGGTTGTTGTCGGTCAGGAAGGGCCGCTCGGTTTGGGGGCGTACCGTGAGCAGGCGGGTGCCCAGCTCGTTGGGTACCACGCGCAGGCGCAGTTGGCCTTTTTCCTGCACAATGCGCCAGTCGATGTCCTGGCCCTTGGTCCACTCCGTCGATACCCGGATGTTTTTAGGGTTGTTGCTGGTCAAATCGAACACCTTTTCCTCGCCCACAAACAGCTCGGTATCGGTGGGCTTGAATTCCAGGGTGGTGCGCGTCACGGGCAGCAGGTTCACGGTTTGCACCAGCGGGGGGCGCCCGGCGCTGTCGGCGGCCTGGGTGAAGGTAAGCTGCAGGAAGCGGGCCGCGGGCAGGTCCTTAAACCGGATTTTAGTGCGGTAAAACTGGGTACCCACGGCCGAGAGCGAGTCGAGCAGCACGAAGTCGGCCGAGCGGCGCAGGCGCAGCGGGGCCTTGGCCTGCCAACTCAGCGGGTACACCAGCAGCTCGGCCGTTTCGTCGTCTTGGCGGTAGTAAAAATACAGATTGGGTTCCCCCTGCACGCCGATGGTATTGCGGCTCAGCGCGTAGCGCGTCGTGTCGGTGCGCAGCACCAGGTCGCGCAGCAGCGGGGTGGAGGGCAGGGTCTGGGCCCGGGCCGACCCGGACAGGCACAGAAGGACGGCTAAGCTGGCGAGCCAGCTACAACCCGGAAGAAAACGCACGGGGCACTGCATCAGAGGTGAGGGGAGCGGGCAAGCCGGCAAGTCGGCTTCCGGTTACGCTCGCAAAGGTAGCAGCTCCCGAATCCTATCCGGGCGGTTTTCGTCCAACTTATTAGTTTTTCTTGGCCAGTGCCGGTTCCGGCTGGTTTTTCCCCCGGCGCTTGTCCCACCACACGTAGCCCACGAACAGCAGCAGGCTGATGCCCGACACCCACCACAGGCCGGTTTTGAGCCGGTCACTGTCTTCGCCCAGCCAGGCCAGCAGCGCAATCAGGGGCACCACGCCGGCTACCGTGGCCAGGATAAAGCGAAAATAGCCCAGGCGGGCCACCCCGGCCACGAAGCTCACCGCGTCGTCGGACAGGGCGGGGGAGAGGCGGGCAATAACCACGGCCCAGGTGCCGTAGCGCTGCACTTCGTCCACCATCTTTTTCTCATTCTTTTCCCCGATCAGGCGCCCGATAAAGGCTTCGCCGGCCGAGTGGCCCAGCCAGTAACCCACCGAGGAAGCCACCACCACGCCCGCCAGCGCCAGCAACGAGCCCCACCACGGCCCGTAGGCCAGAATGGCCACCAGGATGAGCAGCACCACGTTGACCACCACCAAGAACATCTGCAGCACCATGCCGCCCACAATGACGATGGGCCCCCAGTAGCCGAACTGCTGCACCCAGGCCGATACTTTGTCATGGTCGCCACTTTTGAGCACGGTGAAGGCCTCCCGGGCCCCGGTCTGGAAGGCGGGCCACAGAAAGTAGCAAGCCACCAGGGCCAGGATCAGGCCCCCGGCCAGGTAAAGCGGCAGGCGGCTGGATTTTTTAGGGTAGGATTCAGAAGGAGAAGCAGCCAAAGCGGACAAGCAAAAAGTGAGGGAAAGCCGGAAAATGACGCGGTGGGTAGCCTGGCGCAGCCGACGGATTTCTGTTTACGCAGGCTTCGGCGGGTAGTTGGGGGCAACCCGACCGGCACGTATGGGGTACTAAGGAGCTCGAAACTCCGCCACTAGCGCCCCGCGGGGCCTTACCTGACTCTTCGGCAATGAGCAAACATACCTATGACATGGGCCTGGTGGGCAACTGCGCCTACCTCGCCCTGATTAAGCAAGATACCTCCGTTTCCTGGCTCTGCTGGCCCCGCTTCGACAGCAGCTTTGTTTTCGGCTCCCTGCTCGACACCCACAAGGGCGGCGAGTTTAGCATCAAGCCCGCCGAGGAGGCCGACTACCGCACCCGGCAGTACTACCTGGAGAATACCAACGTGCTGTGCACCGAAATTGAAAACGCGGAAGGGCGCTACCGCGTCACTGACTTCGCCCCGCGCTTCGCTCAGTACGACCGGAACTACAAACCCTTGATGTTCATTCGCAAGATCGAGCCCCTGGCCGGTTTGCCGCGGGTGAAGGTGGTGTGCAACCCCGTGGCCGACTACGGGCAGCAGCAGCTCACGCGGCGGCGCAGCTCCAACCACATTGCCTTCCTGGGCATGGAGGAGGAAGTGCGCCTGACCACCGACATTCCCCTGACTTACATTCTGGACGGGGAAGGGTTTGTGCTCAACGAAACCCGCTACCTGGTCCTCACCTACGGGGCCCCGCTGGAAGCCGCCATTCACAGCACGGCCGAGGAGTTTTTGCGCAAAACCGTGCAGTACTGGCAGCGCTGGGTGAAAAGCACCAGCATCAGCAACTTCTACCAGACCCAGGTTATTCGCTCGGCTTTGGCTTTGAAGCTGCATCAGTACGAAGACACCGGCGCCATCATTGCTGCCACTACTACCTCTTTGCCCGAAGCGCCCGGCAGCACCCGCAACTGGGACTACCGCTTCTGCTGGATGCGCGACACGTACTACATCCTGACGGCCTTCAACAACATCGGGCACTTCGAGGAAATGGAGCGGTACTTCCACTACATCGCCAACATTTCGACCAAGGTGCGCGACAAGTACCAGCCGCTCTACAGCATCAGCGGGGCCTCGCAGCTCATCGAACAGGAATTGCCCCTGGAAGGCTACCTGGGCAACCAGCCTGTGCGCATCGGCAACGACGCCTACACCCACATCCAGAACGACGTGTACGGGCAAGTGCTGGTGGCCTTACTGCCGCTCTACGTTGACCGCCGCTTTGTAGGGGCCGAGCGGGCCGACTCCGAGCGGATGATGTACGAGGCCCTGCGCCTGATTAAGGAAACCATGGAGATGCCCGATGCCGGCCTCTGGGAGTTCCGCCACATTGCCCAGTACCACTGCTACACCTACCTCTTCCACTGGGCCGGGGCCCATGCCGCCCGCAAGGTGGCCCGCTACCTCGGCAACCGCGACATTGAGGACATGGCCGAGCAGCTGGCCCGCACCGCGGCCCAGAAAATCGAGGAGTGCTTCGATGCCGAGCGGGGCGTGTATACCAACGCCATCGGCTCGCCCCACCTCGACGCCAGCGGCCTGCAGCTGATTCTGATGGGCTACCTCGACCCCAACTCCGAGCGGGCCAAAACCCACCTGCGGGAACTGGAAAAAGAGCTGAAGACGCCCGAAGGTCTGTTTTACCGCTACCGCCACCCCGACGACTTCGGCACGCCCGAAACCACCTTCCTGATCTGCTCTTTCTGGTACGTGGAGGCCCTGGCCTGCGTGGGCCGCCTGGAAGATGCCACTCGTGAATTTGATAAGCTGCTCAACTACACCAACCACCTGGGCCTGCTCAGCGAAGACGTGGACGCCCGCACCGGCTCCCAGTGGGGCAATTTCCCGCAGGCCTACAGCCATGTGGGCCTCGTCAACGCGGCCTACCGCATTGCTAAAAAGCTTGACCGGCCCAACTTCCTGTAAGCCCTGGGCTTGCGCCGGGGCATGGGGTGCCTTATTCCTGACTTTAACTCATCTTACTTCATATGGCCCGTTTCACCAAAGCAGATGTCGTCACGAAGGCAGTGCAAGGCCCCTTGATTCCGGTGTTTTACCACGCCGAAATACCGTATGCTCGGCGCGTACTGCAGGCTTGCTACGAGGGTGGCGTACGCCTCTTTGAGTTTACCAACCGGGGGGCAAACGCCTTTGCCAACTTCGCCGACCTGCAGCGGTTTGTGGAAGCCGAGTACCCGGATCTGATGCTGGGAGCCGGCACGATTTACACCGTCGAAGAGGCCGAGCGGTTTATTGAGGCCGGGGCCGACTACATCGTGCAGCCCATAATTGGGGCAGAGGTGGCCGAGCTCTGCCACCGGCACGATTTGGCCTGGCTGCCCGGGGTTTCTACCCTAAACGAAATTTACCAGGCCGACCGATTGGGGGCTACCTTCGCCAAGCTGTTTCCGGCGGCCATGCTGGGTCCTAACTACCTGAAAACAGTGCGGGCTCCCTTGCCGCAGGTGCGCTTCATGGCTACCGGCGGCATTCATCCCACCCCGGACACCGTAGCCGCCTGGATGCAGGTCGGCGCTACCTGCGTGGGAGTTGACTCCCGAATGCTGCAAACCGATGATCCGGCGGCGCTAACCACCCAGGTCGAGCAGTTGCTAGCGGCCATGCGCCCGGCTACCCCGGCGTAGTAAGCGGCGCGGTAATTACCCGCCCAGCATTCTGCCCCACGAAAGCATGAGAAATATTCCCTGGCATAGTGGCTTTTCGGTAACGGCCGGGGCCCGTATCAAGCCGTTGCCGGGCCACCGTAACGTGCAGGTCGTGTTTGAGTTGACGCCTTATGCCAACCGGTTTTTGAATGGCCGTTGCCTACGTACTACACTGGCCCTGGCCTACAATTTCCGCCGGCCGAAGTAGCAGCATCACCCTGTGATTGGGCTGGCCGGAGGGCCGGTGCCGTAAGGTCCGGAAAGCAGTGCGGCACGAAAATGGTTGCAAAACCGACTCCGTGCCGTAATCTTGCCACTTGGTCGCGCTAAAAAAAGAACCTAACGGGTCCATCCTATGGCAGCATCTGCACAACTCGAAAACCTCAACCAGGAAAAGCAGCTAGCCGCCGCAGTGGCTCTGCGCTGGGTGCGCAGCGGCATGCGCGTGGGGCTGGGCAGCGGCAGCACGGCCGCCTGCTTTATCCGCTTGCTGGGCGACGCCGTGCGGGAAGGCCAGCTCCAGATTGAGGCCACGGCCACGTCCCTGGCCAGTGAACAGCTGGCCCGGGAAGTCGGCATCCCGCTGGTCGAGCCCCGGCGCGGGCTGCGCTTTGACCTGACCGTAGACGGGGCCGACGAGCTGGACGGCGACCTGCAACTGCTGAAAGGCGGGGGCGGGGCGTTGCTGCGCGAAAAAATAGTGGCTGCCGCCTCCGATTACCTGCTCATCATTGCCGACTCTTCCAAGGAGGTCATCAAGCTGGGGCAATTTCCCCTGCCGCTCGAAGTAGTGCCCTTTGCCCTGCCCTGGGTGCTGGATGCCGTGGCAGAGTTGGGCGGGGAGCCAGTGCTCCGCATGCACCCGCACACGGGTGCCGAGCCCGCTCATTCCGACCAGGGCAATCTGCTGGTAGACTGCCACTTTCAGGTTGTGTCGGACGCTCCGGCACTAGCCGCTCACCTGAAGACCATTCCGGGAGTGGTTGAACACGGCTTGTTTCTGGGTATGGCCCAGGCGGCCGTCGTAGCCCGGGGCACGAGCGTAGTGGTGCTGCGCCCCGGGCAAATGATGGCACCGGCTGCCGCATTTAGCACTCTGCCCTAAAAGGCCACGGGCTACTCATGGGTGGGCACCAACAACGCGGCGGCAGCTACATCCAGAAACCAGTGTAGCTCGCCAGCCGGCTCAATCAGCTGGGCCGGAAACTCCTCTACGTTGCGCGAGCCGTGCTGCACATGCTGCACCGCCGCGGCCTTGTCGGCCCCGTACACCAGAAACGCCACGGCCCGGGCCTGGTTGAGCAGCGGGGCTGTTAGGGTTATGCGGTACGTCTGCTTTTCCTCTACGTACACTTCCCGGGCTGCTGGTAGCGCTTCGTGCAGCACGGGCGTATGCGGAAATAGCGAAGCGGTATGCGAATTGTCGCCCAGCCCGAGCAGCACCAAATCAAAAATGGCCGGTTCGGGACCAAAAAACTCCTGGATGGTTTGGGTGTAGGCCCGAGCGGCTTCGGCCGGCCCTTGGGAAGTGTCGATGGCAAACACCTGACCCGCGGCAAGGCCCAGCGGCGTGAGCAGCGCCTCGGCCGCCATGCGGTAGTTGCTTTCCGCGTCGGTAGGCGGCACGTTGCGCTCATCCCCGAAAAAGAAGTAGGCCTTGGCCCAGTCTACTTGGGTGCGGTAGGCGGGCGAGGCCAGCAGCTCGTAAAGCTTCCGGGGCGAGCTGCCCCCCGATAAGGCCACGGTAAACCGGCCCCGGTCGGCTACGGCTTGCCGGGCCCGGGTCACGAAGAAGCGGGCTACGTCGTGCAGCACCGCTTCGGGGGTGGGCTGAACGTGGAGCTGCGGCGTGCTATTTCTTGCCATTGAGGGGTAGGGTAAACCAGTGGAACCCGTCGCGGGCAATGAGGGCTTCGGCCGTTTCCGGCCCCCAGGAGTCGGCCGAGTAATTGGGGAAGCTCTGGCTGGCCCGGCCCTCCCAAGAGTTCAGAATCGGCATAATCAGGTCCCAGGCTGCTTCCACTTGGTCGCCCCGCATAAACAGGGTCTGGTCGCCCAGCATGGTGTCGAGCAGCAGGGTTTCGTAGGCTTCCGGCGTCTGGGTTGTGTAGGTGCCTTTGTAGTCGAACACCATGTCCACGGTGTTGAGCATCATATCCAGGCCCGGGCGCTTGGCCTGCACCTGCAGGCGGATGCTCATTTCGGGCTGAATGCTGATAATGAGCCGGTTTTGCTGCCAGCTTTCGGCCGTTTCGGGCGGGAAGATGTAGTGGGGCGCGTCCTTGAACTGAATGGTAATTACGGAGGACGAACGGTGCATCCGCTTGCCGGTGCGCAGGTAGAAGGGCACGCCCTGCCAGCGCCAGTTGTCGACGAAAAACTTCACGGCCGCGAAGGTTTCGGTGTTTGAGGTAGGGTTGGCTTCCACTTCTTCGCGGTAGCCGGGCACTTGCTCACCCTCCATCCAGCCCGAGCCGTATTGCCCCCGCACCGCCGACTCGCGCACCTCGTCGGGCCCGAAGCGGCGCATGGCCCGCAGCACGTCCACCTTGCGGTTGCGCACCTCGTCGGCCGTGAAATTGATGGGCGGCTCCATGGCGACCAGGCACAGCAGCTGCAGTAGGTGGTTCTGAATCATGTCGCGCAGGGCCCCGGCCCCGTCGTAGTAGCCGCTTCGCTCGCCCACGCCCAACTGCTCGGTCACCGAAATCTGCACGTGGTCGATGTAGTTACGGTTCCACAGCGGCTCCAGCAGGGCATTGGCAAAGCGGAAGGCCATGATGTTCTGTACCGTTTCCTTGCCCAGGTAATGGTCGATGCGGTAAATCTGCCGCTCGTTGAAAATCTGCCCCAGCAGCTGGTTCAGGGCCCGCGCCGATTCCAGGTCGTGGCCAAACGGCTTTTCGATGACGATGCGCGTGCGGTCGGCATCGGCCGTCAGGTTGCTTTTGGCCAGGTTGGAGGCAATAATGGGAAAGAACTCGGGAGCCACGGCCAGGTAGTAAATGACGTTGGCCGCCGTTTTCCAGTCCTTCTCATACGCCTCGATGCGCTTGCCGAACTCCTTATAGGTGGCCGCATCTTTCACGTCGGCTACCTGGTAAACGATGTGCTCACAAAACCGGCCCCACTGGGCTTTGTCGGCCTTGCCAGTGCGCGAAAACTGGTTGATGTCTTTGAGCAGCTTGGCCCGGAAATCTTCGTCCGACAAGCTCGTGCGGCCCGTGCCGATGATGGCAAACTGCTCGGGCAGCCAGCCGTCCAGAAACAGATGGTACAGCGCCGGTGCCAGCTTGCGGGCATTCAGGTCGCCGGTACCGCCGAAAATGACAAATATTGTGGGCTGCGACGTGAGTGTGGCCTTCATACAAATCAGGTTAAGGGGTAGTAAATCGACAGCCTACTTGTTGGGAATAACCGGCTGCTCGCCCTGCTTGCCGGGCTCCACCACGGTGTCCTGCTTGTTGGCCGCGTCCTCGTGGGCGGGCGTCCACTGGCTATGAAACACGCCTTCCTTGCCAATGAGCTCGTAGGTGTGGGCCCCGAAATAGTCGCGCTGGGCCTGAATCAGGTTCGAAGGCATGCGGGCACTGCGGATGGTGTCGAAGTAGCTCAGGGAAGCCGCGTAAGCCGGCACGGCTACCCCGGCGGCCACGGCCGCGCTTACCACCGCGCGGGCCCCCGGCACGGCCGCGCTTACCAGGGCACGTACCTGCTCGTCGAGCAGCAGGTGCGCGAGCGTGGAGTTGTGCTGGTAGGCGTTGAAAATGTGAGTTAGGAACTCCGAGCGAATAATGCAGCCCCCGCGCCAGATTTTGGCAATATTGGCCAGCTGCAGGTCGTAGCCGAAGTCGCGGGAGGCCTTGCTCAGCAGGTGCATGCCCTGGGCGTAGGTTAGGGCCATGCTGAAGTAAAAGGCCTGCTCCAGGCTGGCCAGAAAGGCGTCGGAGTTGCCGGTAAACTGGGCCGGAGCCGGGCTGTAGAGCTGGGCCAGCTGCTCGCGCAGGGCTTTGTACTTCGACAAGTCCCGCAGGGCCACGGCCGTGTCGATGGTCGGAATAGCCATTTCCAGGTCCTGGGCCACTTGGGAAGTCCACTTGCCGGTGCCTTTCGAGCGGGCCTCGTCCTTGATATCGTCCAGCAGCAGATGGTCGGTGCCGGGGGCCTGGAAGGTGAAGATGTCCTTGGTAATATCGAGCAGGAAAGACTGTAGCCGGCCGCTGTTCCAGCGGGCGAAGACCTGACCGATGGCCGCGTTATCCAGGCCCAGGCCCCGCTGCATGATTTCGTAGGTTTCGGCAATAAGCTGCATCAGCCCGTACTCGATACCGTTGTGCACCATTTTCACGAAGTGCCCCGCCGCGCCCGGCCCGATGTAGGTCACGCAAGGCTCCCCGTCGACGCGGGCGGCAATGGCTTCAAACATGGGCTGCACCACCTGGTAGGCCTGCCGGTCGCCGCCGGGCATCATGCTGGGCCCGAAGCGCGCCCCTTCCTCACCCCCCGAAATACCCATGCCGAAGAAGTGCAGGCCCGCGGCGGCCAGGGCCGCGGCGCGGCGGTTGGTATCGGTGAAGTGCGAGTTGCCGCCGTCGATGAGAATGTCGCCCGGGGCCAGCAGGGGCTGTAGCTCCTCCACCACGCTGTCGACAACCTTGCCGGCCGGCACCAGCATCATAATGGCCCGGGGCGTGCTCAGGCTGCCGATAAACTCGGGCAGACTGGTGAAGCCCTGCACGGGCTTGCCGGCGCCTTCCTCGGCCAGCAAACTGATTTTAGCCGCGTCTTTGTCGTAGCCGGCCACGGCAAAGTCGTGGTCGGCCAGGTTCAGCAGCAGGTTGCGGCCCATCGTGCCCAGGCCAATCATGCCAAAGGAAAAAGTAGTCGGAGGTACGCTCATCAGAAATAATTTTCAGAGGTGTAGTACGGGAAAGTAGCCGCAGCTAGGCTGCCAGACGAAGGGCAAGCGGGCGGCTGCAAGTATAGGGCTATTGCTATTGTTAACCGAGACGTGGGGATGAAGCAGGTGAGAAAGCCCGCGGCGGGTAGTGCTGTTCAGCCAACGTAGTAAGTAAAATCAGCCGCCAGGGTTTTCAATGGTTGGGCTGCACTAGGGGATGGCAAGAAGCAATAAATTGATAGTCAATAGGATGTCTACTGGTTTTTGCGTTGAAAAAACCGGTGCTATTCCCGCCACCATGCCGGCGGTCAGCGTCAAAAAACATAACCTATAGCCTGGTGGTATACAGTGGCAGTATGGAAATAGGTATCGATAGTTTCGCCGCGGCCCTGCTCGACAATGGCACCGGCAAGACCCCCAGCGGGGTAGAGGCCATGCGCCACCTGCTCGACCGGATTGAGCGGGCCGACCAGGTCGGGCTCGACGTGTTTGGCATCGGGGAGCACCACCGCCCCGAGTATCTGGACTCGGCGCCGGCCGTTATTCTGGCGGCCGCGGCGGCCCGCACCTCCCGCATCCGCCTGACCAGCGCCGTGAGCGTGCTCAGCGCCGCCGACCCAGTGCGGGTATTCCAGCAGTTTGCCACCCTCGACCTGATTTCCCAGGGCCGCGCCGAAATGGTAGTGGGCCGGGGTTCGTCCATCGAAGCCTTTCCCCTGTTTGGCTTCGACCTCGACGACTACGATGCGCTCTTCGCCGAGAAGCTCGACCTACTGCTGCAAATCCGGGCCGAGGAGCGCCCGCACTGGCAGGGCAAGTTTCGCCCCGCGCTAACTGGGCAGGGCATCTACCCGCGGCCCGTGCAGCCGCAGCTACCTATTTGGCTGGGCGTGGGCGGCACTCCGCAGTCCTTTGCCCGGGCCGGCATGCTGGGGCTGCCGCTGATGGTGGCCGTCATCGGCGGCGAAACCCACCGGTTTCGCCCGCTGGTAGATTTGTACCGCGAAGCCGGCCGCCGGGCGGGCTTTACGCCCGAGCAGCTGCCCGTGGGCTTGCACTCCCTCGGCTACGTGGCCGAAACCACCCGGGAAGCCCACGAGAGTTTTTATCCGGGCTATGCCCGCACCTTCACGGCCCGGGCCCGGGAGCGGGGCGGCTCGCCCATCACCCGCCCCCAGTTTGAGGCGCAGGTGGGGCCGCTCGGGGCGCTGCTAGTGGGCAATCCGGAGGAGGTGGCGGCCAAAATCCTGCGGCATAGCGAGGCCCTGGGTGGTATTTCGCGGGTCACCTTTCAGCTTGATGTAGCCACGTTGCCGCACGAAAAGCTGCTGCAGGCCATCGAGCTGCTGGGTACCCGCGTGGCTCCCTTGCTACGGCAAGCCGGCAAATAAGGCGCTTCCGGCACTTGGGCTTGGGTGCGTTCGAACAATAGCATGCCGGCCTGGCGCGTGTCTGCTTACTTAGGTGAGTAATACAATACGCATCAGGCCGGCACAGTGGCTTAGGGCAGCGGGGCTATAGCAACGCCCGTAGGGTATGGCGCACATCCTGGTGCGACCTGATGTGGAAGCGCGCAAACGAGCGGCCGGTTTCCCCAACTTTTACCGTGTAGGCCTCCTCGGGCATGGCCTGGAACGTGTCCTCATCGGTTCGGTCGTCGCCGATGGCCAGCACGAAGTCGGCGGGGTAGGTGGCTAGCCAGCGGGCCGCGGCGGCTCCTTTATTGACGCCGGCGTTCTTGATTTCCACCACTTTATTGCCTTCCAGCACCTGCAAATCGGTATTCGAAGCCAGGAAGTTGAGGTGGCTGGTCAGTTCCCGGGCCCGCACGGCCCCCAGCTCGAGGTCGGCGCGGCGGTAGTGCCATACCAGGGAATACTCCTTTTCCTCAATGAAAGACCCGGCGGTACGGCTCACGAGCAACTCCATGATAGGCCGGATTTCCTTTTTCCAGGTGTCGGTCAGGGGCTGCAGCATGGTCCAGTCTTCGCCCTCACCGGCGGCCCGGAGCCACACGCCGTGCTCCGTGATAAAGTCCACGGGCAGGTCGCCGAGCCAATTGAAGAGCGTATTCCGGTCCCGGCCGCTGATGATAACGACCCGGTTGCGGGAGTCGGCGCTGAGGGAGCTGAGCAGGTAACGCAACTCGTCGTCGGGGCGGGCATGTTGCGGGTTTTTGCTAAACGGAACCAGGGTGCCGTCGTAGTCCAGAAACAGGATGCGCCGCTGGGCCTTGTCAAAATCGGTCCGCATCTGCTGGATTGCTGTTTCGCCCAGGGTTTCGGTAGCCAGGGTCTGCTGCTTAATTTTGATATAAGCCAAGCGGTCCATAAACAGCTTCACCCACTGATACACGTTGTACTGGCTTACCAGCGCCTGCATGTTGCTCATGCGCAGGCGCTGCTCGTCTTCGGGCATCACCAGGGCTTCGTGCATGGCTTCGGCCAGCTCCCGGGTATCAGTTGGGTTGATGATAATGGCATCCGACAGTTCCCGGGCGGCTCCGGCCCGCTCACTGAGAATCAGCACGCCAGCCTGGTCGCCTTTGCTGGCCACAAACTCCTTGGCCACCAAGTTCATCCCGTCGCGCATGGGCGTTACCAGCGCCACCTCGGCCAAGCGATACAGCCCCGACAAGTGCTCCAGCGGAAAAGAGCGGTAGAAATACTGAATAGGCGTCCAGCTGATAGTGCGGTACTGCGAGTTGATACGGCCCACCAGCTCATCGACTTCCACCTTGAGCTCTTTGTACTTCTCTACCTGGTCGCGGGAGGGCACTACCAGCATCAGCAGCGTCACCCGTTCGCGCCATTCGGGATAGAGCTGCAGCATCTGCTCATAGGCCCGTAGCCGTTCGGCAATGCCCTTGGTGTAGTCGAGCCGGTCAATCGACAAAATCACGCGGGCGTCGCCGGTGGCTTCGCGGTAGAGCTCCTCACTTTCGCGCGCCTCCGGTGATTCGGCCACTTGCGCATACTTGTCGTAGTCGATACCCATGGGGAAAGCATCCACGAGTACGCTGCGCTGTCCGGCTTCGATCAGGCCGTTTTGGCTGGGATAGCCGATAATCTGGGCCACGGAGCTAAGAAAGTGCCGCATGTAGCCATACGTGTGGAAGCCAATCAAGTCGGCCCCGAGCATACCTTCGAGCAGCTGTTTGCTCCAGGGCAGCACGCGAATCAGTTCGTGGGAAGGGAACGGAATGTGCAGGAAAAAGCCGATGCTGCTGTCGGGCCGGGCCTGGCGCAGCATCTGGGGTAGCAGCAGGAGTTGGTAGTCGTGCACCCAAATGGTGTCTTCGGGGCCAGCCAATGCCAAGATAGCCCGGCAGAATTTCTCATTCACGCTCACGTAGGCTTCCCAGTACGACTGCTCATACACGGCGTACTGACTGAAATAGTGGAAAGTGGGCCACAGAGTTTCGTTGCTGAAGCCTTCGTAGAAGTTCTGGATTTCTTCCTGGCTCAGAAAAACGGGGGCCATACTGTCGTTGCGCAGCTCCTCCGTCACGGCGTGCTGCTCCTCGGGGTCTTCCACTTCCAGGCCGGGCCAGCCTACCCAAATGTTGCCATCAGCCCGATAAATGGAGCCCAAACCAGTTGCCAGGCCCCCTTCACTCGGGGTAAAATGCAGGCCTTCCTCAGTGCGGTGTGCTTTCGTGGGAAGGCGGTTGGAAACGATAATCGTGCGGGACATAAGCGTTGTGCTTCGTATTCTTTTGCCCTGTGCTTACGGAGGAAAATGGGTTTGCGCCCAAAAAAAAGCCCCCAGTCTCCTCCTGGCTCGACAGTAATATTCTTTTAGGTAGCGTCATTACTAGCTGATATACAGTAATATATGCTAAGGGTTATGCAAGGGAAAATAGCGAGGCCGCCCGTTGCTTCTCGTTACTTACAGCGTGCTGCTGGCCAATATTAGCTCGGCTTCAAGCAGCAGCCCCGCGCTTATCAGTAAGTCGTGAAGTAGAAACACTTCTTCCAAGGAAAACACAAAGGCCTGATACGCCACCGGGCCTGGTAGCGTAATGCACCGGCTGCTGGGGTCGGAGAGCAAAGGTGCGTGCTTGCCGTAAAGCTCGGCCGTCATACGTCTCCATTCCTCGAGCTCATCGGTTTGCAGGCACAGCGCCACATTGCCGAAGTAGACGTGTAAGCAGCAGCCCGTGGGGCAGCGGGAAATGCAGCCGAAATCATTGTGGTGCAAGTACTGGCGCATAAAACGGGGTGGGTTGTTATTTAGAATTTGTCTAGATATAACCCAAATGTAGTGGCTAATCCCAGAAGAGCAAGTGTTATTTAGAATAATTTTAATTAAGTATTCCCGCCCACGTCGCTTCCTCCACTTTATAGAAGTGGCCCTCTACGGTGGAGGTTGGTAGAACTATTTGGGGTATTTTTTATCTAAAATTAGGGGTTTATACCGAGCAGGAGATAAATTCGGACCGGTACTTTTGGCCGTGTTAAAAGTATAGCTGCCTGATACAGGGCGCTTTGAGGAGAGAAGTAGGTAGTGTTGAGTTGTTCTCTTTAACCCAAATCATCATGATGGATGTGCTGCAACCCCCAATGGTATCGGTAATCATGCCCGTGTACAATGGCGGCCATTTTCTGCGACCGGCCATAGAAAGTGTCCTGCACCAAACCTTTACTGATTTCGAGCTGCTTATTGTCGATGACTGCTCCTCGGATGGTAGCCGGGCGGTAGCCCAGACCTACGCAGCCGACCCACGTGTGCGGGTATTCGGCATGCCGGAGAACAAAGGCCGGGCCTTCTGCGACAACTATGCGGCCCAGCTGGCCCGGGGGCGCTACATCGCCAAAATGGACGCCGACGATATTGCCCTGCCGCAGCGGCTACAGACGCAGGTCGCATTTCTGGAACAACATCCGGAAGTGGACCTAACAGGCAGTTTCCTGCAATGTATCGGCGAGTCGCGCCTGGTGTATGAATACCCGGTTTCCACCGACCAGATTCGCAGCGCGGTGCTATTTGATATGCCGGTTGGTAATCCGTCGGTGTTTTTCCGCCGGAGCATCCTGCGCGAGCATGGGCTGAGTTATGATGAGTCGCTGGCCCAGACGGAAGATTACGACTTCATCTCCCGGGCGGCCCAAAAGGTCACGATGGTGAATCAGCCCGAGGTGCTGGTGCAGTACCGGACGCAGGCGGCCCCGGTCAAAGCCAAAATTCTTGCTGCGCGCCTGGCTCAGGCCAACCGAATCCGGGAGCGGCTGCTACGCGACATCAACATTCCCTTTACCCGGCGGGAGCTACGGGTGCATAATACCGTATGCAGTTACCCGTTCCGCCTGGGCAATTTGTCGTTGGAAGAGGTGCACACCTGGCTCTGGAAACTCTATGTGCATACCCAAGTCAGCACTTCGCTTCACTCGGCCACAATGCTCAAATGCATTGCCGAACGATGGTTCCTGACCTGTTACAATAATTGCAGTTCGAGCGTCCGAGGCTTGCAAACCTTTTACAACTTCCCCCTCAGCCGGGAATATCCCCTCGGAGCCAAGCTACGGCTGAAGTTCTGGGTGAAAGATTTGAAGGCGCGGTTTGCTCCACCCATACCGACGGTCCTCAGCGTACAGCCGGTTGTGGAGCGGGTCCGTAGAAAAGCCCGTCTAGCGGGTGCCTAAACCCGCTGCTGCGGTCGGCAAAATTCTCGTGAGTTTTACGACGCGTGCCAAAGGCCTCCTCGGGCTTTTGGCACGCGTCCTGCTTTCGGGGTATTGGTTACCGGCAGGTTGGGAAAAGTCAATTGGTTGAGCCCACAGCTGCTGCCTGCGGGAACGCCGAGCAGGCAGCTATTCTTAAAAGATAAATTAAAGGCTGATTAAAGCAGAAGATATAGGCGGTAGTGAGAACGTTCCCGGTAACGTTTGCATAGAAAATAAAGACCTTCCTGTGAAGAATCCTGAATTTCCTTCAATCTTAACGAACGGATAGGCTAGGGTATCTTCTGGCTTACTTCTTGGAATAGTGTAATCAAGGAAGCAATTCGGTAGTGTTGTCTGCTTGCCTGGTTGCTTCCTTTCGTAGTCTGCTTTCCCACCACCCCCGGTAGACGTTAACCACCCCGTATGAAATTTCCTTTTGCTTCCCCGGCCGCCTTTAGCCTGCTACTTGCCAGCCTGAGTGCTGCGGCCGCCGACCAACCCAAGCCTAATCTACCGGCCGTCAAAACGCCTGCCTTTCGCGCCGATACCCTGTCTATTCTCAAGTTCGGCGCCGTGGCCGACGGGCTGACCAAAACTACGGCTATTCAACAAGCCATTGACGCCGCTGGCAAAGCCGGTGGGGGCGTCGTGCTGGTACCCCGCGGGCACTGGCTTACGGCCCCCATCGAAATGCGTAGCAACGTGAACCTGCACTTGGCCAAAGGCGCCCTGGTCCAGTTCAGCAAGGAGCGCGCTGATTACCACTTGATCAAGACCAGCTGGGAAGGGGTGGCCGCCGTGCGCAACCAGGCCCAGATCTACGGTAAAGACCTCGAAAACATTGCCATTACGGGTAAAGGGGTGTTCGACGGCGACGGGGGCACCTGGCGCTCGGTGAAGAAAAACAAGCTGACCGAAACCCAGTGGAAGCGCCTGGTGGAAGGCGGCGGGGTGACCAACGAGAAAAAAGATACCTGGTACCCGTCGGCCTCCTCGCTCAAGGGCTCAACTATTCCCGAAGCCTTTTACCTGAAGCCGGGGAAGGACGTGAAGGACTACGAGGAAATCAAGGATTTCCTGCGGCCCGACATGCTCGTGCTCGACCACTGCAAGCGCCTGCTGCTGGAAGGGGTGACGTTCCAGAACTCGCCGGCCTGGTCCTTGCACCCGCTGATGAGCGAGGATATTACGGTGCGCAACGTGACGGTGCTCAACCCCGAGTATGGGCAGAACACCGACGCCATCGACCTGGAGTCGTGCAAAAACGGCATCGTGGAAGGCTGCACCTTCGACGTGGGCGACGACGGCATCTGCATCAAATCGGGCCGCGACGAGCAGGGGCGGCAGCGGGGCATGCCCACCGAAAACTTCATCATCCGCGACACGAAAGTGTACCACGCCCACGGCGGCTTCGTGATTGGCTCGGAAATGTCGGGCGGGGCCCGCAACATCTACGCCTACGACCTGACCTTCATGGGCACCGACGTGGGGCTGCGCTTCAAGGCCGCCCGCGGCCGGGGCGGAGTGGTGGAGAATATCTTCATCAACAACGTGGACATGAAGGACATTGTGGGCCAGGCCGTGATTTTTGACCTCTACTACATGGCCAAAGACCCAGTGCCCCTGGCCGGCGAGTCGACGGCCCCGCCCGTGATTAAGGCCGAGCCGCTCGGGGAAGGCACGCCCCAGTTTCGCCGCATCGACATCAAGAATATCACCTGCAACGGGGCCGAAACCGGCATCATGATGCGCGGCCTGCCCGAAATGCCCCTGCGCGACATTTCTATTGAAAACGCCGTGCTGCAAAGCAAAAAGGGCTTGGTGTGCATTGAGGCCGAGAACATCCGGCTGAAAAACGTGACCCTGCTGAGCAAGGACACCATGCCGGTCATGGAAATCCAGAACAGCAAAGACATCAGCCTCGACGGAATTCGCTACACGCCGGGCGCCGAGCTGCTGATGCGCGTAACGGGCGACCGGGCCAAGAACGTGAAGCTGGTGGGCACCGACACCAAAGCGGCCAAGAAAGACCTGGAGTTTGGCGACAAAGTCTCGAAGAAAACGGTAACCATTTCCAAGCTGTAAAATCCCTGTGAAGAAATCCGTTTCTCTGCTCCTGAGCCTGCTGGCTCTGACTTCGGCCGCCGAGGCCCAGACCGCTGCCTCGACTGCTAAGCCCATGTCGCAGCGCATGGCTGATGCCTTTATCGGCTGGCACCCCGATTCCATCCTGATTGGCTCCCGCAAAACCGCCCGCTGGGACTACGAGCAGGGCCTGATGCTCAAGGCCCTGGAGCGGGTTTGGAACCGCACCGGCGATGCGAAGTACTTCACCTACATTCAGAAGGACCTCGACCAGTTTGTGCGCGAGGACGGCACCATCCGGACCTACAAGCTCGAGGACTACAACCTCGACAACCTGACCACCGGCCACGCTCTGCTCACGCTGAGCCAGAGCTCGGTGCCCAAGCAGGAAAAGTACATCAAGGCGGCCCAGCTCCTGCGCAAGCAGCTCGACGGGCAGCCCCGCACCAAGGCCGGCGGCTTCTGGCACAAAAAGGTATACCCGAACCAGATGTGGCTCGACGGCCTCTACATGGCCGAGCCGTTCTACGCCGAGTACAGCGCCGTTTTCAACCGGCCCGAGGGCTTCGACGACGTGGCCAAGCAGTTTGCGTTGATCGAGAAGAACCTGGTCGACCCCAAAACGGGGCTCATGTACCACGGCTACGACGAAAGCAAGGAGCAGAAGTGGGCCAACAAAACCACCGGCCAAAGCCCCAACTTCTGGGACCGGGGAATGGGCTGGTACGCTATGGCGCTGGTGGACGTGCTCGACTACTTTCCCCAGAACCATCCGCAGCGTCAGCAGCTGATAAAGGATGTGCAGCGCTTGGCCCCGGTGCTGGCCAAGTACCAGGATTCGAAAACCGGGACTTGGTCGCTTGTCGTCGACCAGGCCGCGCGCAAGGGCAATTACGCCGAGGCCTCGGGCAGCAGCATGTTTGTCTACTTCCTGCAGAAAGGTGTGCGCATGGGCTACCTCGATAAAAAGTACGCTGACGTGGCCAAGAAGGGCTACGACGGACTGGTTAAAACGTTTGTGGCCGAAGAAAACGGCGCCCTGGCTTTCAACGGCACCGTGAGTGTGGGCGGCCTAGGTGGCAACCCCTACCGCGACGGCAGCTTTGAGTACTACCTCTCGGAGCCGTTGCGCAAGAACGACTTGAAGGGTGTGGGTCCGTTTATTATGGCTAGTCTGGAAATGGAAATTGCCGCCACCCAGAACGTGGGCAAGAACAAGACCATCGGCCTGGACTATTATTTCAACAACGAATACCGCAAAAGCGCCATTACCGGCCAGCAGGAGCGGTTTCACTATACCTGGGAAGACCGGATGCACTCGGGCTTCTGGCTCTGGGGCAATACCTTCCGTGACCTAGGCGCCAAGACGGTTTCTATTCCGACAGCGCCCACCAAAGCCGCGCTTAAGGGCGTGGATGTGTACATCCTGGTGGACCCCGATACCAAGAAAGAAACGGCCAAGCCCAACTTCATTGGGGCCGCCGACTCCAAGGTGCTGACCGACTGGGTGAAAGATGGTGGCGTACTGGTGCTGATGGCCAACGACACGGCGAACTGCGAAATCAAGCATTTCAACGAGCTGGCCAAGAACTTCGGCATTCAGTTCACCAACCGCAGCGTGAACATGGTGAAAGGCAGCCAGTTCGAGCAGGGCAAAGTGGTGTTGCCAGCCGGTAACCCCGTCTTTACCAACGCCCGCGCCGCCTACATCAAAGAACTCTCGCCCCTAAGCCTGCAGGACCCTGCTAAACCCGTTATTACCCAGGGCCAGGACCAGATTGTGGCCGTCGCCAAGCTCGGCAAAGGCACCGTGCTGGCCGTGGGCGACCCGTGGCTGTACAATGAATACGTCGACGGCCGCAAGATTCCGGCTGAGTACGAGAATTTTCAAGCGGGCAAAGACCTGGCAACCTGGCTGCTGCAACAGTCTAAACGCTAGGCCTACGTAGCGCAAACCCGAAGCTGACCTTGGGGTGAAGAAAGCCCGGCCCCGTTCCGGAAGGGGACGCGGGGCCGGGCGGCCAGTGGAGGGTTTGGGCTTTCCCGTGGTAAGTTTTCGCTCTTCTTACGGCCGCCGGAGCGACGCTTGGGCCGGCTTTTTTCTCTTACGAACCACCAATTGTGAAGCACCACCTGTTACCCTTGCTTACCGCCGCGCGCCGCGGTGGGTACCACCGCCTGTTGCCCCTGACTTCGCCCGCGCTTGCCTCGGCCCTGCTGCTAGGCCTGCTAGCTTGTGCCAAAAAGCCTCAAGAATCGGTGGCGGCTACCTTGCCGGCGGCTACCAGCCCTGCGGCGGTGGAAGCGGGGCCGGCGACTGGTTTGATTGGGTTTGCCGCTGAAAACGGGGGCACGACGGGCGGGGCTGGGGGGCGCACGGTGACCGCCAGTACCCTGGCAGAGCTGCTGGAGTTTGCCAAGAGCAGCGAGCCGCTGGTCATTACCATCGACCGCCCGATTTCGGCCGGCACTCAGGGTGCTTCTGTCAACGTGAATTCCAATAAAACCTTGTTGGGCGTGGGCAAGAACGGGTTTCTGGAAGGAGTGGGGCTCAACATCAGCAGCAAGCGCAACATCATTGTGCAGAACCTGAAGTTCACGATGTCCACGGTCACCAACACCAAGATCAACGATGAGAAGCGGCCCCAGGTAGCCGTCAACGATGGGGACTGTATCACGATTCAGGGCAGCAGCCAGAACATCTGGGTCGACCACTGTGAGTTCTTCAACCAGGACCCTGCTACCCAACCTAACCAGGATCTTTACGACGGCCTGATCGATGCCAAGGGAGCCAGTGCCTACATCACCATTTCCTGGAGCTACTTCCACGACCACCACAAGGCCCATCTGATCGGCAATTCCGACAAGGACACCGGCGACCGGAAGGTGACCTTCCACCACAACTACTACAACAACATTCACGAGCGGGTGCCCGTGTACCGCTTCGGAACCGGGCACGTCTTCAATAACTACTACAAGCACGTCTACGGCACCGGCATCAACAGCCGCATGGATGCCTGCGTGCGGGTGGAGAAAAACTACTTTGAGGACACCAAGGACCCAGTTACGACCAAAAATAGCAGTGTGCCGGGCAAGTGGGATGCCGCCGATAATCTGTACGTGGGCTGCTCGGGCTCCCAGCCCACAACGAGTTCCTGCTCCTTTACGCCGCCCTATGCCTACGCCAGTGCTTTGCATGAGGCAGCTCAGGTCCGGGAAATCGTGGTGAAAGGAGCCGGAGTAGGCCGACTCTAAAGGCGTCAGTAGCTGTGAAAGCAAGGCCGCAAGCCCGGTGTAGTTGCCCATAACGGGCGGCTTGTGGAGCAACTGCGTGGTTCTGGCAACGTTCCCGGTAACGATTGCGCAAATTTAAGAAGCCGGATCCTTCTCATTCTGCTTCGAATAGTGAAAATTTAAGAAAGCGTCTTCAGGGCTTGATGCAGCCCCTGGAAGCATCTATCTGTAAAATTCCCACAAACAGTTTCCCTTCCTTATGAAGAAAAATCTACTTACTGGTTTTGCCTTGTTGGCCTCGGTTGCCCTGTCGGATAAAGCCGTGGCTCAGACCCGGGGTTTTGTCCAGTGGCCCTTGCTGGTCAACAACCAGGATAACCCAGCCGTGCGTTCGGCTGGCCTGACCGGAGCACCTTCGACGTTTCGACGCCTAACACTTTCGGATGGGCAGGTTCCCACGGGTGCCGCTGCCTACGCGCCTTACTCGGCGGCTACCGGGCAGGCCTTTGCCGTGCTGGCCAATGGTGGCGGCTGGAGCTCCAACAACACGCCTCCCGGTCCGGGGGCTAACCCGCGCCGCACATTTTATCAGCAGTTCACGGCCACGGCTTCGGCCGCTACCCGCCTCGACTCAGTAATTCTGGATGCAGCCATGGTCAGCACGGCCGCTGGTAAAATCGTGGTGATGTACTCGCTGAGCAACTTCACGGCCGACTCCGCCAGCATCACTGGTTCGAAAGGCCCGGCCATCAACAACTCTACTGTTATCACGCCCGGCGGCGTGCTGCCCGCCACGGCCAACGGCTCGTTTGGATCGGCCACGGGCGGGGTTTCCTCGGCCGGCGCGGTGCTGCCCCAGTACGCTACCGGTGGAGTGCCCAGCACCTTCCGCTTTGCCCTCAACGGTACGGATGGCGTAACCCTGGCCGCCGGCCAAACGCTGACGCTGCGCCTGTACTTTGGCGCGGGCAGCAGCGGCGTAGGCCGCTACGTGCTGCTGAAGAACGTAACCCTCAAGAGTCTGCAGGCCGTGACGCTGGCAAACAAGGCCACCGTGGCCAAGCAGGCCCTGAACCTGTATCCCAACCCCGCCCAGGACAACCTGCTGGTGGCTCACCCTGCCGCTCCGAAAGGCGCTACGGTGGCGGTGTACTCCTTCAGCGGGCAGAAAGTAGCCTCGTTTGCGGCCCAGCCCAATTCGACCAGCACCGACGTGCGCCTGGCAAATTTGTCGGCCGGCATGTACATGGTCGAATACTCGGACGGTCAGCAGCGCATCACTTCCAAAGTGGTAAAGCAATAACGCCACTCTACTTACGTGCGTACCAAAAAACGCCGCCCGACATAAGCCGGGCGGCGTTTTTGTTGGGTAGAAGTCCCACCGTAGCCAGTGCTGGCGCCAAGTAGATTCGGCGTTGGGGCCGCCGCCGCGTATACGGCTGCTAATTCGGTGATTAGAGCAAAGTACATGAGCGTATCCCCACCAGCGGCCGAGGTGCACACGGCCGCTGCCTCAGAGCCTAGAGCTGCCGCGGCCCGGTTGGCTATCGGCGTATTTTTCCTGGTATCCGGCTTCGGCTACGCTACCTGGGCTTCCCGTATTCCTACAATTCAGCAGCAGCTTGGCCTGAGTGAGGCCGAGCTGGGCGGTGTGCTGCTGGCTCTGCCCACCGGCCTGCTCCTGACCCTGCCCGTAACGGGGTATCTGCTGCAGCGCTTCAGCAGCCGGCAGATCATGCTGGTTGGAGCCGTGCTCTACAATGTGGCCCTGGGGCTGCTGGGCTTCGCAACCACTACCTGGCAACTCGTAACGGTGCTGTTCTGCTTTGGCTGCTCGCGCAATCTGCTCAATATTTCGATGAATGCGCAGTCGGTGGGAGTGCAGGCGCTCTACCAGCGGTCCATCATTGCCACTTTTCACGGGGTCTGGAGCGTGGCTGGCTTCGGGGCCGCGGCCGTGGGAGCCCTGCTGATTAGCCTGAATATCGCCCCGGGCTACCATTTTGTGGCCGTGGGTACGGTGCTCACGGGGCTGGCCTTGGCCTTTTTCCCGCGCAGCCTGGAGTTGGCGCCCGCCCCGCCGTCTCCCGACCAGCGCGCCCGCCCCCGGTTTGCCCTGCCCGATAAGCACCTCCTCAAATTCGGCCTGATCTGCTTTGCGTCCATGGCCTGCGAGGGCACGATGTACGATTGGAGCGGGGTCTATTTCGACAAAGCTGTGCATGCCCCCCAAAACTGGGTAGCCGCCGGCTTTGCTACCTACATGGTGGCCATGACGACCGGCCGCTTCCTGGGCGACTGGCTCGTGAACCGCTACGGCGTGAAGCTCCTGCTGCGCCTGAGTGGCCTGCTGATGACCAGCGGACTGGTGCTGGCGGCCCTGCTGCCGCTGCCGCTTACGGCCGGCTTAGGCTTCGCGCTGGTCGGCCTGGGTGTGTCGTGCGTGGTGCCGATGGTGTTCAGCATGGTGGGCCGCTCCGGCACCCTGAGCACGGGAGCGGCCATTGCGGGCGTCTCTACCGTGGGCTACCTAGGCTTTCTGATCGTGCCGCCGGTGGTGGGCTTTATTGCCTCCGCTGCCAATCTGCGCTGGGCGCTGGCGCTGATGTCCGTGCTTGGGCTCGTTGTTGTGCTGCTGGTGTCCCGGGTGGAAGAATAATGGTCAGCCGGGTTCTGAAGTCATAAAAAATGCGCCCTGGCACCTGGCCGGAGCGCATTTCTAGGTAAAGGTGAGTATTGAGCCACATTATCCCACAATGGTGCGGGTCGAGTCGCGGGCCACGAGCGTCGTCGGAATCTTAATCACGCTCGGCGGGGCGGCTTTCTGCTTGCGCTCAATGAGCTCAATGAGGCGCTCGACAGCCACCTGCCCGATTTCCTGGGCTGGCTGCACCACGGTGCTCATGGGCGGGGAAAGCAACTCGGCCACGGTCATGTTGGTAAAGCCAATCAGGGCGATATCCTCGGGAATGCGCAGGTTGCGCTTCTGCAGGGCCCCTAGGCAGCCGGCGGCGAGCCGGTCGCTGGCGGTGAAAAACGCGTCGGGCCGTGGGTTCTGGGCCAGTAGCTCATCCACCATGGGGCCGACCTCATCGGGCCCGAAAGTGCCGTAGCGAATCAGGTTTTCGTCGTACGGGATGCCGTGCTTTTCCAACGCGGCGCGGTAGCCGGCCAGGCGCTCCTGGGTAATGGAAAGAAAGGGAGGAATGGTGAGGTGGGCAATGCGCCGCCGGCCCGACCAGATCAGGTGCTCGGTAGCTTCAAAAGCGCCCTTAAAGTTGTCGGCCACGACCTGCGTAGCGTTCAGCTCCGACGAAACCCGGTCGAACAACACCACCGGCATGCCCTGATCCTGCAGCTCCTTGAGATGCGTAACGTCGGAGGTTTCGCTGGAAAGGGAAATCAGTAGCCCGTCTACCCGCCGCGACACGGCCTGCTGCATGTTCACTACTTCCCGCTCATAGGATTCGTGGGTCTGGAAAATAATAACGTGGTAGCCGCGGTTGTAGGCAATGGCCTCGATGCCGTTGATGGCCTGGGAAAAGAAGTAGTTGGCAATCTGCGGAACGATGACGCCGATGGCGCGGCTGCGGTTTTCCTTTAAGCTGAGCGCAATCGGGTTGGGCCGATAGTTGAGGCGCTCGGCGTATTCCATGACCAGCCGTTTGGTCTCAGCGTTAATCTCATAGCTCCCGCGCAGGGCCCGCGACACGGTGGAGGTCGACAGGTTCAGCGCCTTGGCAATATCCTTTATAGTAACGTTATCCAAGGGGTGGGCTTGTTAAAGTGCAATTATGCGAAAGGCTGGAAAGGAGGCCATTTCGGGGCCTAAAGTAGAGTTCTATTCCGAATTTCTCTTCATCCCAGTTTTGACCCCCGGCAAAAAGCGCTATCGGCAACGTTCCCGATAACGTTTGCGCAAATAAACATTGTGCTATTCTTCCTTTTGCCTGGGTAGTCGTGTAAACTTATCAAACCGGTTTCTGGGCCCATCGTGCCCAAAACCAATTCTGATTCCCTAAAAAATTACGAAAAGCCTCGTCCTATGCATACTGCCCCTAGCTTCAGCCTCGCCGGTAAACTTGCCATCGTTACGGGCTGTAACCGGGGTATCGGGCAGGCTATGGCCCTGGGCCTGGCCGAGGCCGGCGCCGACATCATTGGCGTCTCGGCCACGCTGGCGTTGAGCGGCTCCGAAACCGAGCAGCAGGTGCGGGCCCTGGGCCGCCGCTTCTACGCCTACCAGGCCGACTTCAGCAACCGCGCCGCCGTGGATACCTTTATCGGAAAGGTGCAGCAGGATTTTCCCCGCATCGACATTCTGATCAACAACGCCGGTACTATCAAGCGCGCCCCGGCCGCTGAGCACTCGGACGAACTCTGGGACGAGGTACTCCATATTAATCTGGACGCGCCCTTCCGCCTGGCCCGCGCCATCGGAGGGCGCATGCTGGCGCAGGGCTCGGGCAAAATCATCTTCACCGCCTCGCTGCTGACCTTTCAGGGCGGCATCAACGTGCCGGGCTACGCGGCCAGCAAGGGCGCCATCGGCTCCCTGGTAAAAGCTTTGGCCAACGAGTGGGCCGGCCGCGGCGTCAACGTCAACGCCATTGCCCCCGGCTACATTGCCACCGACAACACCGAGGCCCTGCGCAACGACCCGGACCGCAGCCAGAGCATTCTGGCCCGCATTCCGGCCGGCCGCTGGGGCACCCCCGCCGACTTCAAGGGCCCCACCGTATTCCTGGCCTCCGAGGCCGCCAATTACATCCACGGCACCATCCTCACCGTCGACGGCGGCTGGATGGGCCGGTAAAAGGTGAAATTGGGAAGTGGTGAAATAGTGAGTTTTTTGTTCAACTACTCCTGCTTCGCTACCTCCATCAACTTCCAATTTCACCATCTCACCACCTCACCACTTCCCCGATGACCCAACGCTTTGCCATCAGCCCCCGCGAAACTGCGGGCATGAATACGACCGAACTCCGGGAGAATTTCCTGATTGAACGCCTGTTTGTGGCTGATGATATTACCCTGGTCTACACCCACTACGACCGGATGATTGTGGGCGGCGCCGTGCCGACCGACAAGCCCCTGGTGCTGCCCAACCCAGCTAACCTGAAGGCCGACTACTTCCTGGAGCGCCGGGAGCTGGGCATCCTCAACGTGGGCGGCGCCGGCCAGGTCACTGTAGACGGCACGACCTACGAGCTGGGCAACCAGGACTGCCTGTATGTCGGCAAAGGCGCGCAGGACGTACAGTTTCTGAGCGCCTCGGCCGATGAGCCGGCCCGGTATTACCTCTTGTCGGCCCCGGCCCACGCCGAGCACCCGACCACGCTCAAAACTCAGGCCGAAGCGACGCCCGTGGAAATGGGCGCCGTGGAAACGGCCAATCAGCGCACCATTTATAAGTACATCTACGCCGAAGGCATCCAGAGCTGCCAGCTGGTGATGGGCCTGACCCAGCTCAAAACCGGCTCGGTCTGGAACACCATGCCCTCGCACACCCACGACCGGCGTATGGAGGCCTACCTCTATTTCAATCTGCCCGCCGGGCAGCGGGTGCTGCACCTGATGGGGGAGCCCTCGGAAACCCGCCCGCTGTGGGTGAGCAACGAACAGGCCATCCTCTCGCCGCCGTGGTCGATTCACACCGGCTGCGGCTCGAGCAACTACGCCTTCATCTGGGGTATGGCCGGCGAAAACCGCGAGTACACCGACATGGACGCCGTGGCGCTGGACCAGCTTCGCTAACTGCTTGCTAGCATGACAATTGACTTTAAAGAAATGCCAGCCAGCTTCATTTCGGAAGAAGGTGCCGATTGGAAAGATGTCGGGCCTGGCATGCGCCGCCGCATCATTTCCTACGACGCGCAGATGATGCTGGTGAAAGTGACTTTCGAAACCGGTGGGGTAGGGGCCCTGCACCACCACGTACACGTGCAGCAGAGCTACATCCAGAGTGGGGTGTTCGAGGTGACGCTGGGCGAGCAGAAACAGGTGCTCCGTGCCGGCGACGCGTTTTACGTGCCCTCCGACGTGTGGCACGGCGTGGTCTGCCTCGAAGCCGGCGTGCTGATTGATGCCTTTTCGCCGATGCGGGAAGATTTTGTGTAGAACTCAGGGGCAACTCGACTGAAAGAAAAAGAATTGATGAAAGGGTATTTGAAGGCAATGCTGGTGCTGGCAGGGGCAATTTTGGGAGAGGTTTCCTCGGCCTACGCCCAGCATTTGACGGTGGCCCTGGATGGCTCGGGCGACTTCCCGACCATTCAGGCCGCCGTCAACAGCCTGCCCGCCAGCAGCACCCAGCAACGGGTGATTCGCATTAAAAAAGGCACTTATAAAGAGAAGGTCTTTATCGACGGCAAGGACCACCTTACCCTGCAGGGCGAATCGGAAAAGGGCGTAATCCTGACTTTTTCCCAGGCCAACGCTATTTTCCGCTGCGACCCGGCCAATGCCAACGACTGGACCATTGCCACGCTGAGCCTGCGCAACAGCCCCGATATCACGCTCGAAAAGCTGACGGTACTGAACACCTACGGCGCCGAAGCCACCGGCCCCGTCACCATCGACTGCCCCTCGGACCCCACGGGCAAGAAGCTGATCAAGAAGTCGGACCACCAGATGGCGCTGTACACCGGCAAGGGCACGACCCGGCTGACGGTGAAGAACTGCACTTTCCGGACCCTGGGCAACGACACGGTGAGCCCCTGGGATGCCGAGGCCGGGGTGTACTACTTCAAAGACTGCACCCTGGAAGGCAGCGTGGACTTTTACTGTCCGCGCGGCTGGGCCTTTGCCGAGAATTGCCGCTTTATCTGCCACAATATGAATGCCGCCATCTGGCACGACGGCTCGGGCAGCAAAGACGCCAAAACGGTGCTCAAGAACTGCACCTTCGAGGGCGACGACAACTTCAAGCTGGGCCGCTACCACACCGAGTCGCAGTTCTATTTGATTGACTGCCAGTTCCCCAAGAACATGGCCGACGCGGATATCTACCCGGCGCCGTCGGGCAAGGGCGCGCCGCAGTGGGGCCGCCGGGTGTACTACGCGGGCTGCCACCGGCAGGGCGGCGACTACGCTTGGCACCGCGACAACCTGAATACCGCCGAAAACGCGCCCAAAGCCAAGCAGATTGACGCCGCCTGGACGTTCGGTAGTCGCTGGCCTCAGTTTGGCAGCCGCTCGGCTGCCGCTTCCCAAACTCTGAAAATGGGCGGGCTGCTGGCCGAAGCAGTGGATACCACGGCCGAGAAAATGCTGGTGTATCAGCGCAGCATCGGGGGCTGGCCCAAGGCCGTGAAGGAAAAGAAGGTGGACTACAAGGCCCCGCTCAGCGCTGCCGTGAAAGCCGCTACCCTGGCCGACGCTAACCGCAAGGACGCCACCATCGATAACAACGCCACGACCCGGGAAATCGAGTATTTGGCCAAGGCCTACAAAGCTACCGGTAACGCAGCCTACCGCGCGGCCGCCGAAAAGGGCATCCGCTACCTGCTCAAGATGCAGCATAAAAACGGCGGCTTTCCCCAGTTTTACCCCGACAGCAGCAGCTACCGGGCCCAGATTACCTACAACGACAACGCCATGGTGCGGGTGCTGACTCTGCTCAAGGCCGTAGCCGAGAAACAAGCCGACTACGCCGCCCTGGACCCGACGCTGGCCCCGGCCGCGAAGCTTGCCGTGGACAAGGGCGTGAGCTGCATTCTCAAAACCCAGTACGTGCAGCGCGGCAAGCTTACGGCCTGGTGCGCCCAGCACGACCGGAGAACCCTGCTGCCGGTAAAGGCCCGGGCCTTCGAGCTGGCCTCGCTCAGCGGGGCCGAGAGCGTGGGCATCGTGCAGTTTCTGATGAGCCTCGACAACCCCTCGCCCGAGGTGAAAAAGTCGATTCAGGCAGCCATCGCCTGGTTTCAGGAAGTGAAGATGGAAGGCTTCGTGCTGAAAGACGTGGTAGATGCCTCCCAGCCCACGGGGCGTGACCGGGTCATTGTGCCCGAAGCCGGCAGCGTGCTCTGGGCCCGGTTTTACGACCTGGATACGAACCAGCCGATGTACGTGGGCCGCGACGGGCAGAAGCGCAGCCAGCTCAGCGAGATTGAGAATGAGCGCCGGACGGGCTACGTGTACGCCAGCACCTGGCCGCAGAAATTGCTAACCAAGGACTATCCGAAGTGGCAGCAGAAGTGGGAGAAGAAAGAAGGAAGTAAAATCTAAGGCTCTGATTATGGCCAACTTATCCAAACAAGCGGCACTGGCCCTCTCGTCGGCGGCCGTCGTTATGCCCGAGGCGGAGCACTTTGAGCTGCCCGAAAAGGTATTGCAGTTCGGCACGGGCGTGCTGCTGCGCGGCCTGCCCGACTACCTCATCGACAAAGCCAACCGCCAGGGCATCTTCAACGGCCGCATCGTGGTGGTCAAGTCGACCGACGGGGGCGACGCTACGGCTTTCGACCGGCAGGACGGGCTCTACACGCTCAGCATCCGCGGGGTGGAAGATGGCAGTACCATCGAGGAAAACGTGGTCTGCTCGGCCATTAGCCGGGTCTTGTCGGCCAAAAGTCAGTGGGAGCAGGTGCTGCGCGTAGCCCGGAACCCGGAGTTGACGGTCGTTATTTCCAACACCACGGAGGTCGGTATTCAGCTGGTTTCGGAGTCCATCCAGCAAAGCCCGCCCCAGTCGTTTCCCGGCAAGCTGCTGGCCGTGCTCTACGCCCGCTACCAGGCGTTTGGCGGCGCCCCGGATAAGGGTCTGGTCATCGTGCCCACCGAGTTGATTCCCAACAACGGCAGCAAGCTGGAAAGCATCGTGCTGGAGCTGGCCCACCTCAACGGCCTCGACGCCGAGTTCATCGAGTGGCTGGAATCGGCCAACTCGTTCTGCAACTCCCTCGTGGACCGCATCGTGCCCGGCCGCCCCGACGCCGCCACGCAAGCCGCGCTGGAAGCTGAGCTGGGCTACTCCGACAACTTGCTCACGATGTCGGAAGCCTACTTGCTCTGGGCCATTGAAGGCGACGCGCACGTGAAATCGGTGCTGTCCTTTGAGCAGGCTGATGCGGGCGTTGTCGTGCAGCCCAACATCGACCTGTTCCGCGAGCTGAAGCTGCGCTTGCTCAACGGCACCCACACGCTCAGCTGCGGCCTGGCCTTTCTGGCCGGCTTCGACACCGTGCGCTCTGCCATGGACGACGCGGCCCTGGCTGGCTTTATCCAAAACCTGATGCTGGCCGATCTGTTGCCCGGCATTCCCTACAGCGTGGATGAAAAAGTGGGGCAGCGCTTCGGCATGCAGGTTCTGGACCGGTTCCGCAACCCCTACATCGAGCACCGGTGGTTGGGCATTACGCTCAACTACACCATGAAAATTCAGATGCGCAACGTGCCCACGCTGCTGCATTACTACCAGAAGCTGGCCGTGGTGCCCGACTACATGGCCCTGGGCTTTGCCGCCTACCTGCTGTTTATGCGCGGCACCCAGCTGCACGACGACGTGTGGTACGGCGAGGCGAACGGCCAGGCTTACCCGATTCAGGACGAGAAGGCCGGCTACTTCGCCGACCTCTGGCAGCGCCAGGCGCCGGCGGAATTAATCCAAACCGTACTGCGTAATAAAACCCTCTGGGGCCACGATTTGGCCCAACTGCCCGGCTTCGCGGCCCGCGTCGAGAAGTACCTGCACAAGCTCTTGCAGGACGGCGCCCCGGCCACGCTGGCCAGCTATTTCACCCAAAAGGTTTCCCTTGCCTCATGAAGCATTTAGTAGCCCAGATTCACCCGCACGACAACGTCCTGGTAGCCCTCACGGACCTGCCCATCGGTACGCCCGTGCCGTGGAAGGACGGCATGATTACCACTACCCAGGCCATTCCGGCCAAGCATAAAGTAGCCCCCCAGGCCTTCGAGCCCGGCGACCTGGTCCACATGTACGGCGTGCTCGTGGGCAAAGTGCGCCAGAGCATTCCGCTCGGCGGCCTGCTCACGACGTCCAACATTCAGCACGCCACCGATTCGTTTGACCAAACTTCGGGCATGCACCGCCTCAACTGGCCCGTGCCCGACGTAACCAAGTGGCAGGAGCGCACCTTTATGGGCTTCCACCGCGCCGACGGCCGCGTGGGCACGGCCAACTACTGGCTCGTAATTCCCTTGGTATTCTGCGAAAACCGCAACATTCAGGTCCTGGAAGCCGCCTTGGTGGACGACCTGGGGTACGGCCGCAAGAAAAGCTACCAGCCCCAGACTCAGGAGCTGATTGCCTTGATGCAGGCCGGCAAAACGGTGGAGGAAATCCTGCAGGCCGACTTGCAGGGCGCCGAAACCAGCCGGCAGAAACCCCGGCTGTTTCCCAACGTGGACGGCGTACGGTTTCTAACCCACGAGGGCGGCTGCGGCGGTATCCGCCAGGATGCCCAAACCCTGTGCGGCCTGCTGGCTGGCTACATCACCCACCCCAACGTGGCGGGTGCTACGGTGCTCAGCCTGGGCTGCCAGAACGCGCAGGTGAGCATGCTCCAGGACGAAATCAACAAGCGCAGCCCCCAGTTCTATAAGCCGCTCTACATTCTGGAGCAGCAGAAAATCGGCACCGAAGAGGCCCTGATCAGCACGGCCCTGCGCCAGACTTTCGCCGGCCTGATGCAGGCCAACGCCCAGCACCGCCAGCCCGCGCCCCTGAGTAAGCTGACTATTGGCCTGGAGTGCGGCGGCTCGGACGGCTTCTCCGGCATTTCGGCCAACCCCGCCGTGGGGCATGTGTCGGATATGCTCGTGGCCCTCGGTGGCTCGGTTATCCTGGCCGAATTCCCCGAGCTCTGCGGCGTGGAGCAGGAACTCGTCGACCGTTCCGTGGACCAGCCGACGGCCGAGCGGTTCAGCTCCCTGATGAAGGCCTACGGCGAGTCGGCGGTGGCCGTGGGTTCGGGCTTCGACATGAACCCCTCGCCGGGCAACATCCGCGACGGGCTGATTACCGACGCCATGAAATCAGCCGGGGCAGCGCGCAAAGGCGGTTCTTCGCCGGTCGTGGCCGTGCTCGACTACCCCGAACTGGTGACCAAACCGGGCCTGAACCTGCTCTGCACCCCCGGCAACGACGTGGAGTCGACGACGGCCGAGGTAGGGTCGGGGGCCAACATCGTGCTCTTTACCACCGGCCTGGGCACGCCCACCGGCAACCCGATTGCGCCCGTAGTAAAGATTTCGAGCAACACGGCCCTGGCCCAGCGCATGCCCGACATTATCGACCTGAACACCGGAACGGTTATCGACGGCGAAGAAACCATCGAGCAGGCCGGGGAACGGATTCTGGACTACGTCATTCGCGTGGCCAGCGGCGAGGAAGTAGCCGCCGTGCGCCACGGCCAAACCGACTTCATTCCCTGGAAACGTGGCGTTTCTTTGTAAGTGGGTTTTGGTTAGTGGTTTATGGTTTTTGGTCGATATAAAACAGCAGGCGAAAAACCGTAAACCACTAACCAAAAACTAAATTGTAACTCAGACCATCCTCTTACGGCCGACTTCCCACCCGGCCCCGTGAATATGAAAAAGCCCTTCCTCGACGCGGATTTCCTGCTGCAGACCGAAACGGCCCGCACGCTGTACCACCAGTTTGCGGCCCCGCAGCCCATCATCGACTACCACAACCACCTGCTGCCCGACCAGATTGCCGACGACAAGCAGTTTGAGAACCTGACCCAGATCTGGCTCTACGGCGACCATTACAAGTGGCGGGCCATGCGCACCAACGGCATCGATGAGCGCTACATCACCGGCGACGCGTCGGACTGGGAGAAGTTTGAGAAGTGGGCCGAAACCGTGCCCTACACCCTGCGCAACCCCCTCTACCACTGGACCCACCTGGAGCTGCAGCGCTATTTCGGCGTCACGGAGCTGCTCAACAAGGAGTCGGCCCGCCGCATCTACGACCACTGCTCGGCCCTGCTGCGCACCCCGGAGTACTCGGTGCGCAACCTGCTGCGCAAGATGAACGTGCAGACGCTCTGCACCACCGACGACCCCTCGGACTCCCTGGAACACCACCGCGCCCTGGCCGCCTCCGGCTTCGAGGTGCAGGTGCTGCCCACCTTCCGGGCCGACAAAGCCATGTCGCCGGAAGACCCCGCGGGCTACAACGCCTACCTCGACAAGCTGGGCACCTCGGCCGCCGTGGAAATCCTGACTTACCAGGACCTGCTCACGGCCCTGCGCGTGCGCCACGACTACTTCGCCGCCCTGGGCTGCCGCCTCTCCGACCACGGCCTGGAGCAGATCTACGCCGCCGACTACACCGACGCCGACATCAGCCGCATTTTCGCTAAAGTGCGCGGCGGCGAGCAGCTCGAACAAGCTGAAATCCTGCAGTTCAAGTCGGCCATGCTGGTTTTCCTGGCCGAGCTCGACTGGGAGAAGGGCTGGACTCAGCAGTACCACGTGGGCGCGTTGCGCAACAACAATGCCCGGCAGCTGCGCCAGCTCGGCCCCGACACGGGCTGGGACTCCATCGGCGACTTTGCCCAGGGTCAGGCCATGAGCAAGTTCCTGGACCGCCTCGACACCCAGGACAAGCTGGCCAAGACCATTCTCTACAACCTGAATCCGGCCGACAACGAGCTGTTTGCCACCATGATTGGCAACTTCCAGGACGGCACCGTGCCCGGCAAGCTGCAGTTCGGCTCGGGCTGGTGGTTCCTCGACCAAAAGGACGGTATGGAGCGGCAGATCAACGCCCTGTCGAACCTGGGCCTCTTGAGCCGCTTCGTGGGTATGCTCACCGATTCGCGCTCCTTCCTCTCGTACCCGCGCCACGAGTATTTCCGCCGCATTCTGTGCAACATCCTGGGCAACGACGTGGAAAACGGCGAGCTGCCCGACGATATGGAGCTGCTCGGCACCATGGTGCAGAACATCTGCTACCACAACGCCCGGCAGTACTTCGGCTTCGAAAAGCAGGCTGAGCCGGTCGAAGCTGCCGACGTAGCCGAGAAAGCCTAGCTTGCGGCGGGGCCGGCTGACCGGCGGCCCCGCTCTTTCCCTTTCCTTTACTCACAACCACCCCCTAGATGAAGCAGGTAGTAACGTTCGGCGAAATCATGTTGCGGCTCTCGCCGCCGCTGAACTACCGCTTAACCCAAACCGCCACCTTCGAGGCTACCTACGGCGGCGGCGAAGCCAACGTGGCCGCCTCCCTGACCCAGCTGGGCATGCCCGCGGCCCACGTCACCTGCTTTCCGGCCAACGAGCTGGGCCAGGCCGCTACCCAGCACTTTCAGCGCTACGGCGTAAACATGGCGCACACCGTGTTCCGGGGCGAGCGGCTGGGCTTGTACTTCCTGGAAGTCGGGGCCTCGATGCGGCCCAGCAAGGTGGTTTACGACCGGTTCGACTCGGCCTTTGCCAACCTGTGGCCCGAGGACTTCAACTGGGAAGAGATTCTGAAAGACGCCAGCTGGTTTCACTGGACGGGCATCACGCCGGCCATTTCCGCTTCGGCGGCCCAGGCCTGTAAGGACGCTATTGCGGCGGCCCGCCGCCTGGGTATCCCCGTTTCGGGCGACGTGAACTACCGCCGCAACCTGTGGCAGTACGGGCAGAAAGCCCAGGATGTCATGCCCGGCCTGGTCGAAGGCTGCGACGTCATCGTGGCTTCCGAAAACGATTCCGAGGATTTATTCGGCATTATACCACAAGAAGGTGCCGCGCATAGCTTTACTTCGATGGCCGAGCAGCTCATGGCCCGCTTTCCGAACGTGAAGCAGGTCATTACGACCCGGCGCGAAACTCTCAGCGCTTCTCATAACCAGCTCAAGGGCATCCTCTACGACGGCCAGAGCTTCGTGGAAAGCCCCAGCTACGACATCGTACCCATCGTGGACCGCATCGGCGGTGGCGACGCCTTCATTGCGGGCTTCATCTACGGCTCGCTCAGCTTCAACGACCAGCAGCAGGCCCTGACCTTCGGGGTAGCTTCTTCCGCCCTCAAGCACACCATTCACGGCGACTTCAACCTGGCCACCAAGGCCGAAGTCGACGAAGTCGTGAAAGGCAACACCTCGGGGCGCCTGCTCCGGTAAGTTGGTTTTTAGGTATTGGTTTTTGGTTGTTGGCCCGTTAGGCTGAGCTCTGGAAGCCAATAGTTAAAAGCCTGTCGGTTTTGGTTACTGGTCTTTGGTTGTGGCCCAAGTGGCTTGAAGCTGAAGACCAAAAACCAAAAACCAGTAACCAAAAACCAAAAATATGTCCCAATACTCTACCGCCGAAGTGCTAGAGCGCGTACTGGCGGCGCCCCTGGTGCCGGTCTTCTTCCACGCCGACGCGGCTTACGCCCAACGCGTGGTGCAGGCCTGCTACGAGGGCGGCATCCGCGTCTTTGAATTCACGAACCGCGGCGCCAACGCCTTCGAGGTGTTTTCCCAGCTGCAACGCTTCGTACGCGAAAATCTGCCCGACATGCTCCTGGGCATCGGCACCATCTACACCGCCGCCCAGGCCGAGCAGTTCATCAGCGCCGGCGCCGACTTTGTGGTGCAGCCCATCATGACCACCGACGTAGCCGACGCCTGCCGCCGCCACGACGTGGCCTGGGTGCCCGGCGCTATGACGCTGACCGAGGTCTACAACGCCACGCAACTCGGCGCGGGCCTGGTGAAAATCTTCCCCGGCAACGTGCTGGGCCCGGATTTTATTAAGAGTCTGCGCGGGCCCATGCCCTCGGTGAAGCTGATGGTAACGGGGGGCGTTGAGCCTACCGAGGCCAGCCTCACCGAGTGGTTTGGGGCCGGCGTGAATGTGGTTGGGATTGGCTCCCAGCTCTTTAAAGGTGCCGATGACGTGGCGGTCATCGCGCCGCGTATTGCGCCGCTCATGCAGTTTCTCACCTCTCGCGCTTCCTGATGCAAACAGCCCCGGTTATCCCCCCAGCCGTGCCTAACCCGCCCTCGCTAAACGATACCATCGGTAAGTACCGCTGGACCATCTGCTCCTTGGTGTTTTTTGCCACCACGGTCAACTACCTCGACCGGGCGGTAATTTCCTTGCTCAAGCCCTACCTCGAAACCGAGTTCCGGTGGACCGACGCCGACTACGCCGACATTGAAATTGCCTTCAAGCTGGCTTACTCCCTGGGTATGCTGGGCGTGGGCCGCATCATCGACAAGCTCGGCACCAAGATGGGCTACGCGCTTTCCACGTTCCTGTGGAGCCTGGCTGCCATCGGCCACGCCTTCGTGACCAGCACCCTGGGCTTTTCGGTGGCCCGCGCCTTTCTGGGCGTCACCGAGGCCGGCAACTTCCCCGCCGCCATCAAAACCACGGCCGAGTGGTTTCCGCAGAAGGAGCGGGCCCTGGCTACCGGTATTTTCAACTCCGGCTCCAACGTGGGTGCCATCATTGCCCCGCTCACCGTGCCGCTCATTGCCGAAACCATTGGCTGGCAGTGGGCCTTCATCATCACCGGGGCCCTGGGCTTCGTGTGGCTGGTGCTCTGGTTCTACTTCTACGAAGTGCCCGCCCGCCACGCCAAGCTGACCAAAGCTGAGTTCGACTACATCCACTCCGACGTGGACGATTTGGCTGCGGCTTCCATCGAGACCCAGCCCAAGGTGTCGTGGTTTAAGCTGCTGACCTTCCGCCAGACCTGGGCCTTCGTGCTGGGCAAGTTCCTGACCGACCCGATCTGGTGGTTTTACCTGTTCTGGCTGCCCGACTTCCTCAACAAGCAGTACGGCCTGAAAGGCACGGCCGTGGCTATTCCCGTGGCCATGGTGTACGTGCTGTCGAGCGTGGGCAGCGTGGGTGGGGGCTGGATTCCGCTGAACTTTATCCGCAAGGGCTGGGAGCCGTTCCGGGCCCGCAAAACATCCATGCTGCTCATTGCCCTGTGCGTATTCCCCATCGTATTTGCCCAGTACCTGGGGCAGATCAACATGTGGCTGGCCGTGCTGGTAATCGGCATTGCGGCGGCGGCCCACCAGGCCTGGAGCGCCAATATCTTCACTACCGTGTCGGATATGTTCCCCAAGCGGGCCGTGGCTTCCGTAACCGGTATCGGCGGCATGGCCGGCGGTTTGGGTGGTATTTTGCTTTCGGCCCTAGTGCAGAAGCGCATGTTCGTCTACTACGAAAGCATCGGGCAGAAGGAAACGGCCTACTTCATCATGTTCCTGATTTGCGGCGGGGCCTACCTGCTGGCCTGGGTGATTATGCACTTCCTGGTGCCGCGCATGAAGCCTATTGAAATCGAATAAGGACTGGTTGTTGGTTGTTCGTTTTTGGTTTTTGGTCGCTAAAACGACTGGTGTCAAAGCAAACAACCAATAACCAACAACCAACCACTATTCATGAAACGACTCCTCACCTTTGCCCTGCTGTTCGTGCTCGGCGTAACGGCCCTGGCCCAGTCGGCCGGCAATAAAAAAGATCAGGCCGCCGTCAAGGAAGTAGAAGCCCTGGAGCGGCAGCGCTTCGAGGCCCAGGTCAAGAAGGATTACGCCTTTTTGGAAAAAGTCTTTGCCGACGACCTGGTCTACACCCACTCCAACGGCAAGCAGAACGGCAAGCCCGACTACATCCAGTCCATCCGGGACGGCAAGAGCGTCTACGACAAGATTGACGTGGAAGCCCTGAACGTGCGCGCCTACAACGACGGTAAAGCTGCCGTAGTCAACGGCACCATCACCATTTACCAGCCCAATAAGCCCGACGGCACGCCCAACGTGGCCCACCTCAAGTACGTGGTGGTGCAGGTGAAAGACGCCAAGAAAGGCTGGCAGGTGGTGCTCTGGCAAAGCCAGAAGCAGCCCGAAGCCAAAAGCTAAATTTCTTTGCTTAGCGCGGTTCCCCACCTTGGCAGAGGTGGGGAACCCGCCGGGCCGCTTGCCCCATTTCCTCTCCTTGGTTTGGCAACTTCGCGCGGCTCCTAACCTCCGGTCTGCGCAAACGTTTCCACAGCCGTCGTCCGGCCGCCTCCGCCCGACTTTGCTGGCCTCACCTGCCGTCTGCCAGTCAACTTTGCCTTCGAATCATCCTCTGCACCGCGCCAATAGGAGCGGAGTGCCGTCCTATTGCCCAAATTCTACCCTCCCCACTTTCTGACCTCCCCCATGAGTGCTCCTAACGAAAACACCCTTGCCAGCCCCGTCGGGACGACGCTGGACCGTTATATCATGCGCAAGCAGGCCGAGTTTCCCTTTGCCACCGGGGAGCTGAGCCAGCTGCTGCGCGACATAGCCTTGGCTGCCAAAATCGTGAACCGGGAAATCAACCGGGCCGGCCTGATGGACATTACCGGCAACTACGGCGCTCAAAACGTGCAGGGGGAGCAGCAGCAGAAGCTCGACGTGGTGGCCAATATCCGCTTTATCCGGGCCCTGAAAAACGGGGGCGAAGCCTGCGCCATCTTGTCGGAGGAAGACGACGAAATCATCCACACCGGCAACGACCAGGGCCGCTACGTAGTCGCCATGGACCCCCTGGACGGCTCGTCCAACATCGACGTCAACGTCAGCATCGGCACCATCTTCAGCATCTACCGCCGCGTCTCGCCGATGGGCACCAAGGCCACCCGGGAAGACTTCCTGCAGGGCGGGCGCAAGCAGGTGGCGGCCGGCTACATTCTCTACGGCTCCAGCACCATGCTCGTGTACAGCACCGGGCACGGCGTGGCCTGCTTTACCTATGAGAATTCCCTGGGCGAGTTTTTCCTGTCCCACGACGGGGTGAAAATCCCCGAGCAGGGCACCACGTTTTCCTGCAACGAAGGCAACTGGTTTGATTACCCGGAGTGGGTGCGCCGCTACCTGACCGAGTGCAAGCAGCGCCGCTACAGTGGGCGCTACATCGGCTCGTTGGTAGCCGACTACCACCGCAACCTGTTCAAGGGCGGTATTTACCTGTACCCGCCCACGGCCAAAAACCTTAACGGCAAGCTGCGTTTGCTCTACGAAGGCTACCCGCTGGCCTTTCTCATCGAGCAGGCGGGCGGCAAAGCCCTGGTCGGCGCCGAAGCCGTACTCGACATCGTGCCCACCGATTACCACCAGCGCGCCCCGCTCTTTATTGGCTCTTCGCAGATGGTCGACGACCTGGTGGCTTGCATGGAACAGGAGGGAAGAACGGCCCCGTCCAAGGTTGCCTAAGTTAAATCAAACAACTTTCTTAGGCGGCTTACGCTACTATTGCACGCTCCATCTGCTCCCACCCGCCCGGTCCAATCCACCATTCTCACACATTCTTTCATGCCCAAAATCATTTCGCCCGCGGTAGAATTCGGCTCTTTGCTGAACCAGGTTAAGCAGATTACCCCTGAAATTTTTACCCAGGACGGCAAGTTCCAGAACCTGATGGAAGGCCAGTGGCAGCAGCCCGGCACCCCCCGCGAGTTTACTTCGCCTATCGACGGAACCCAGCTGGGCTGGATGCCCATGCTGAACCGGGAGCAGGCCCTGAAAGCCGTGCAGTTTGCCAAAAAGGAAGCTACCGCCTGGGCCGCCACCGACCTCGATGCCCGCCGCGAGAAGGTCCAGAACTGCCTTAATCAGCTGCGCCCCCACGTGGAGCTGGTAGGCAAGCTGCTGATGTGGGAAATCGGCAAAACCTATAAGCTGGGCTTCACCGACATTGACCGCGCCATCGAGGGCGTGCAGTGGTACGTCGACAACATTGAGGAAATGCTGGGCTCCCGCACCCCGCTGGGCTTGGTGAGCAACATTGCATCCTGGAACTACCCACATTCAGTGCTGTTGCACGCGGTGCTGGTGCAGGCGTTGTGCGGCAACTCGGTGATTGCCAAAACCCCCACCGACGGCGGCTTTATCTCCCTGAGCTTCGCCTTTGCCATTGCCCGCCGCTGCGGCCTGCCCGTGACGCTGGTCAGCGGTGGGGGCGGCGAGCTGAGCGAGGTGCTGGTCAAAAACGAAGCCGTGGACTGCCTGAGCTTTGTGGGCGGGCGCTACAACGGCCGCAACATTGCCGACGCCCTGAGCCAGGAGCACAAGCGCTACATGCTGGAAATGGAAGGCGTGAACACCTACGGCATCTGGGACTACTCCGATTGGAACTCCCTGGCCGACCAGCTCAAGAAAGGCTACGACTACGGCAAGCAACGCTGCACGGCCTACGTGCGGTTTGTGGTGCAGCGGAGCCTGTTCCCGGAGTTTCTCGAAACCTACCACGCGGCCGTAAAGAGCCTGAAAGTGGGCAACCCCACGCTGGTCGACAACCCCGGCGACGCCCTGCCCGACCTGGCTTTCGGGCCCGTTATCAATAAAACCCAGGCCGAAGACCTCGACCGGCTCTACGACAACGCGCTGAAAACCGGCGCTACTCCCATCTATGCCGGCAAGCTCGACGACAGCCTGTTTCTGCCCGGCCAGGACAGGAGTACCTACCGCGCCCCGCGGGCCCTGGTCAACCTGCCCCGGCAGAGCGAGCTGTACTTCAAGGAACCCTTCGGCCCCATCGACTCCATTGTGCTCGTCGACCGGGTCGAGGAGCTGGTGGGCGAAATGAACATCTCCAACGGGGCTTTGGTAGCCGCCGTGGCCTCCGACGACCCGAAGTGGGCTGCCCGCACGGCCCGCGAAGTGCGCGCCTTTAAGGTGGGCGTCAACAAGCTCCGCTCCCGCGGCGACCGGGAAGAGGTGTTCGGCGGCCTGGGCGAATCCTGGAAGGGTGCCTTTGTGGGTGGCAAGCTGCTGGTGGAAGCCGTGACCGAAGGCGCCCCCGCCCAACCGGTGCTCGGCAACTACCCCGAGGCCACGCTGCTGCCCGAGAAAATCTAGGCGGCCGGTTGATTGAGCTGAGCATAAGAAGGGGCGGAGTTTCCGGTTGGAGACTCCGCCCCTTCTTGTGTCGCCCCTGTTCAGACTACAAAACCTGTTTTACGGCAAATGTAAACCGGGTGCTGCCGGCCAGCCCGTTGCCCGCAAGTCCCTGCACGACTACCACGTAGCGGCCGGGCTGGTCGGCGGTGTAAAAATCCAGGCTGGTGCTGCGGGTGGCGGACGTGGTATTCACGTCCGGGTTCCAGTAGAGCAGGTTGCGCAGGTCGGGGAGGTGGCTCTGCCGGGCTTCGGGCGTATCGTAGCGGGGCGCGTAAAACTCCCGCTGCAGCTGCAGGCCCTCATACTCTTGCAGCAGGGCGTGCGGGTCAAGCTTGTGGTTGCCCAGGTTGCCTTTGTACGTGGTGTAGCTCACCACGCCCTGATGAATGCTACGCCCGTGAAAATACCGGCTCGTAACCACTTCCAGCTTCTGAATCTGGAGCGGGTCCAGCGCCATTACCTTGTCGATGTTGAAGATCGGCACTCCGTCGAGCAGCACCAGCGGGTCGTCGGTCATCGGCGTTTTGGTCAGCTGATCCATCACCTGAAAGTGAAAATGCCCTTTGCGGCTGCGCACCAGCACCCCCGGCACATACTCGCGCATCACCTCTTCCATCACTTTAAAGCGGGTGTAGTCTTCCAGCAAATACCGTTCGCCCGGCTTGCCATAGAAGGGAATACTGTCATTGGCTGGGAAGCGGAAGCGGTTCGTGAGCTTTTTGAAGTAAGCCGTTTGCACCTGGCTCTGCACGTGGCGCTGGGCAATTTCGGGTCGAAAAAACTCGGTTACCTGAAACGACGGCACCTGCCGGGCAGCGTATTCCGCGGAAAAAGGGGAGTATACTTCCACGCGGAAAGTGCTGTCGAGCTGGGTATTGGGCTGAACAACGATTTCTTTGAATCCATAAAAGTCCCGCATGTCGAACTGGAAGGTGCCGTCGGGCTGGCTGACATCGGTGTAGAGGCGGGCCTGCCGGCTGGGGCTGGCCAGATACACCGTGACCCCCGGCGCGGCCTGCCCGGTGCCGCCTTGCGTCAGCCGCCCCTGAATCCAGGGGCCGGTGCTTTCGGGATAGAAGCGCAGGGCCGGTTTTTTATTCGCCACCACGTCTTCCCAGCGGAAGCGGCTCCAGCCCTGGGTCAGCATTAGGTTGTCGGCCGCCTGGGCTACGTCGGGCGAGGTAGCCGAGAAATAGTATTCCGGATTTTCAATGTATCCTTTCACGTCCGAGGCCAGCCACAGGTAGCTGCTGATTGTAGCAGCCGGGGCCGCCGCCAACGAATCGAGCCGGTATACCGCCACGGATAAACTGGCGGGAACGGGCCCGGCGGCCAGTTGCAGCGTCACCTTGTCGCGGGTTGCATACGTGGTCTTGTCGGTCTTGCCACTGATGGAGAGCCGCTGCGTTGGGGCTTTGAAATAAAGCCGTTCGCACAGGGGCTTACGGGCGCTGTTGAAAACGGTAAAGTGCGTGATGCCGTCGGCCAGGTCGTTCTGGTCTATGGTAAACACGGCCTGCTGCCCCCGAAAGCGGCCCACGGTAGCAACGGAAGGCACGTGGCGGGCGTGGCCCAGCAGCAAAACATCCTCGGCCGCCAGTTCCGCTCTGGTCGTCTGAACGGAAAGAGTCAGCGCCCCGGGTTGGTCCTGGCTTAGGTGCAGCACATAGCCGTGCTCCTGCACGGCGGGGAGTTTGCGGGTGAGGGTCTGCTTGTTGGGCAGCTGAATAATGGCGCTGTAGGTAGCCCCAGCCTCTGCCGGAGTAAAGGAAAACGAGCCCAAGCCGAACTTCAAGGTCTTGAACTGGGCCACGTTGCGGCCCTGCTGGTCAATGATAATGCCGGCGGCCTCCGTGCCTTTGCCCAGTGGGTCGGTTACCTTGAAGGCCACGGTGCTCGTCAGGCCCTTCACCAGCTGACCGCCTTCCGGGAAAAACTGAGCCTCGAAGCCCGCGGTTTCCGAAGCGGGCTTTCCGCCCCCGGTGCCAAAGGTGTTGAAAATGGTGATGGCGCTGTGAAAATAGAAGTCGGGCGCCGCGTTTTTCATCCAGCTGGTGTAGGCCCGAATGGTGTAGGTGCCGGAGGCCATATTTTTGGGCAGCACAAACGAGCCCTGGCCCATGGCCTGCTGCAAGCCAATTTTGCCCTGCAGTACGGGTTTCTGGTCCTGGTCGAGCAGTTCTACGTAGGCTACTTTGCTCACCGTGAGTGGTTTGTGCAGCATACCGTCCACGGCATATACCTTAAACCACATAACTTCCCCGCTCACGTAGAAGGGCCGGTCGACGTGCAAAAACAGCTTTTCCGGCAGTTGCTGCTGGCTGTAGCGGCTCAGTTGCCGGCTCACGGCGCGCAGCGAATCGGTTTGGCCGTAGGCAGTGCCCCAGCCCGCTGCCCACAGCAGCAAGCCCGTGAGCAGGCTGGCCCGAACCAGAAACCCACGTCCGGCACGTTGATAATACGAGGTAGAGCTTCTATTCACAGAAGAACGGGCTGAATGCGCAAGGATTACTTCCAGAAAGCGGGGGGGGTATTATTGCCGCGGCGGCGGCAGTCGATGCAGTCGGCGTAGTGAGCCGTGTAGCCCCGGCCTTCCAGAAAGTCAAGCGGCAGGTAGTTGGCCGTGGTAAAGGAGACAGACACGTTTATAAAATTTACCGTGTCGGGCCGCACGCAGTTCTCGTAACCGGTTTCAAAGGTCCAGGCGGCCGGCAGATCCTCCCGGCTGATGAACAGCCGCTTTTCCTGCACCGAGTAGGCCCCGATAAAGCCCAGCACTAGTTCCGAGGGGTCGGTCAGGCAGTGAATGTTGCCCGTAAGCTGGCTGGGCAGCGGGTCGAACAGCGTGCCAATGTTTTCCGTGTTCTTGCGTAGGGCTTCCCAGTAGGCAAATTCCTCCACGCTCTGGGCGTACTGCTTCACCAGCACGCTGTACTTATAGCGCAGCTTTACCGAGGTGGAGGGCAGCGTCAGCAGCGGATATTTGGCTACCACGTCCTGGCTCAACTTGGTGGTGGTATTGAGCTTGATAAAGCCGCTGGGTTGGGAGGTCCAGCACCGGTAAATATTCACCGTCCGCTGCTGCATCTTGTTATTAACGTACTCGTAATAGCTGCGGTAGGCCGAGGTAAACTCCCAGGTTTCGTCCATATCCCAGCGGTAATACTGGGTTTGGTTAGTGTTGTCGTGGGTACTCACCAGCACCCGCACCCCGGCGTTTTCCACCTCCCAGGCCACCTCGTCGATGGGAGGGGTGAATTTTGCCCGGGTGTAGTCCGTGACGTACTCCCGGCCGGTCCGGGTGTTGAAGTGCAGCCGGTACTTGCGGGCCGGGTTGAGCTGCAGCCGGGCCGAAACATAGGTGCCCGCCGTGGTTTCGGTGAGCGGGTAGCGTTGCCCGGCCTCCTCCTCGATAAAGATAGTAGCCTTGGCCTCCACCGGCGGGGGCGTTTTGGCTTTCAGCCCCAGGCTGCGCGTAAGCCGGATGGTGGTCACCCCGTCGCTGTTCAGAAAGCCGTCCACCACCAGAAAACTCTGGGGGGCATTGCTGATGTCCGGCTCAAACGTTTCGATGCAGCTGCTCAGGCCCAGCACCAATGTGCACCAGACCAGCAGCCGAACCCGTAAACTCACGTGCGTATTCATCTAGAATTTGAAGTTGTAGGTGATGGTCGGGATGGGCCGGCCGAAAATGGACAGCTGATACCCGTTGATTTGCCCGTTTTCCGCTTTGTAGTACACGGAGTAGGGGTTTTTGCGGCCCGTCAGGTTGTACACCGCCAGGGTCCAGGAGCCGTGGGCCAGCTTCTTGATTTTGTGGTTGCCCTCAATATTCAGCGCCAGGTCGGCGCGGTAGTAGTCGGGCACGCGGTAGGCGTTGCGCTCCGAGTAGTATACCCGCATAGAGTTGCCGACGTAGAACTTGGCCAGGGGCAGGGTGATGGGGCGGCCCGTGTTGTAGGTGAAATTCAGGGAAGTGCTGAACCGCCGGCTGAAGCGGTAGTTGCCAATCATGGTGAAGTCGTGGGGCTTATCGAAGTTGCTGGGGTAAAACTTGCCGCCGTTGATAACGTCGCCGTTCGGGCCCGTATCGACGCGCACCAGGGAGCGGGAATAAGTGTAGCTCACCCAGCCATTAAGCTTGCCGGTCAGCTTTTTTGCCATCACCTCCACGCCGTAAGCCTTGCCCTCGGCATTCACCACGTCGGTTTCGATGTGGTGGTTGAGCACCAGCGTCGCCCCGCTCTTGTAGTCCACAAAGTCGTGCATGGCCTTGTAGTAGGTTTCTACCGATGTCTCAATCGTGTTGGATTTGAAGTTGCGGTAGAAACCGATGGAATACTGGTCGCCCACCTGGGGGCGAAGGTGGTCGTCACTCAGCTTCCAGATATCCGTCGGCGACATCGACGCCGTATTCGACAGCATGTGAATGTATTGGCGCATACGGTTGTAGCTGGCCTTCACCGAGGCGTTGTCCGACAAGGCGTACTTCACCGACACCCGGTATTCGGGGCCGTGGTAGGTGGCAATGCTGGCCCCGGCTTTGTGCGAAATCGTGTCCGTTATCGTATTCTCCGACTTGGAAAGGCCGGGCAAGTAGGCATAGGTATCGCGCGGCCCCAGGGCATTAAACAAGGAGTAGCGCAGGCCCAGGGAAACGGCAAACCGCGAGGTGACATCTATTTTATCGGACACGTAGAGTGCGTGTTCCAGGGCCTGCTCCCGGGGCAGCACGTCGCGCTTAATCAGGGACGCGCCACCGATGGGCGTTAAGCTACCGGCCGCCACGGAATAGTAGATGTTGTTGATGCCGAAGTCGATAGTGTGCTTGTTGTTACGGAAGTAGCTGAAATCAGCCTGCAGGTTGGTTTGGTTGATGCCGAAGGCCAGCTCCGAGGCATTCACCTCGTTCTTCTCGTTTTTGATGCTGTACCGGTAATGGCTGTAGGCGCCCGTCAGCACCCCGTACAGCTTGTTGCTAAAGTTATGCTGCCACTTCAGGCTGGCCGTCTGGTTTACATAGCGGTACAGCGTATCGGAGGCCAGCTTGAACTGGTCGCGGCTGCTGTACCCGGTGGCATACACCGCATTTTTGTCGTTGATCTGATGACTTATGTGGGCGTTCAGGTCGTAGAAAGAGGCGGAGCTTTCCTGGTAGGTTTTGTTGGGAATCTGGTGCAGCAGCCAGTCGGAGTAGCTCGTGCGGCCGGCCAGAATAAAGGCGCTCTTGTCCTTGATTAGCGGGCCTTCCAGGGTCAGGCGGCTGGTCATCAGGCCAATGCCGCCCGAGCCCGAAAACTTCTTCTTGTTGCCGTCGCGGGTGGTAATATCCAGCACCGACGACAGCCGTCCGCCGTACTTCGCCGGCACGGCGCTTTTGTAGAGCTCCACGGTTTTGAGCACATCCGGATTAAAGGCCGAGAAGAAGCCAAACAGGTGGGCCGGGTTATACACCGTCGCGTCGTTGAACAGAATCAGGTTCTGGTCGGTGGCTCCGCCGCGCACGTTCATGCCCGTGCTGCCTTCGCCCACCGACTTTACGCCCGGCAGCGTGAGCACCACCCGCAGAATGTCGGTTTCGCCGAAGGCCGTGGGTACCTGCCGGATGGTCTTGATGTCGAGCTTTTCCACGCCCATCTGCAAGCCCGCCACGTTGCGGTCCTTCTCGGCCTCGATAACGACTTCCTTTAGGTTGGTAATGTCTTCTTCCACTTCCAGCTCCAGCTTGCCGTCGGCCAGCAACTGCACCTGGCGCCGGGTATTCTTGATGCCGATACCCCGGATATTAAGCGTGTAGCGGCCCGCGGGCAAAGTCAGGGCATAGTAGCCAAACTGGTCGGTGGTGGTGCCTACCGTACTGGGCGATTCTACAAACACGGCGGCCCCAATAACGGGCTCCCCGGAGGCCGCCTCCCGCACGTGCCCGGCCAGCGTTACTTTGCCCGAGGCTGGTGCAGCTCCTTTCTTCCCAATTTCATACAGCTTGAGCTCGGAAGTGCCCGCGGGACGGGGCTCCTCTTCGGTAGGAGTAGGTTCTGCTTCGGCGGCGGCGGCTAGCATGGCCCCATCCCGCGTAAAGATATTGTCGGGCAGATTGGGCTGAATGGCAGTGCCGCTGGTAACGAACACACGTCGTTCCGCATCGATGGCAAAACGGAAGGACGTGTTGCGCAGCGCCGTTTGTAGCACGACTTGCAGGGGCTGGTCGTGCACCTGCAGCCGCACGAGCAGCGTGTCCAGGGCCTCGGGTTGGTAGTAAATGCGGTATGCCGTTTGGGCCTCCAGCTGTCTGACAAATTCGGGGAACCGAATAGCATTGAACTCTCCGCTTACGAGCGGGTCGGAAAGTTGCTGGCCCACGGCCGGGCTGCCTGGGTAGCTCCACAGTAGAAAGAAAAAAAACAGAGCATAAATATTTCTCATAGAAGCGTAAATGCGGCCAAAAAACGCGGAACCCGGCAAAAGTGAATCTGCTCGGCTAGGGCAGGCTGTCGTACTGCCGAGCGACTTTGATAAAGGATTGTTCTTGCTGGTCTTTGGCAAAGCTCAGCTTCTGCGCGCTTATGTAGTGGCGTAGGTCTTTTTTCTTTTCCGGCACTGCCCCTAACAAGGAGCCCTTGCTGGTAAGCGGGTAAAACTTACCGTCCTTTTCCAAGTAGAAGCGGTTGGATTCCTGCAACTCTACTTGCACTCCGCCGCCCGTTATCTGCTCGTTCCACTTCTTCAGGCGCTTTGCCAACACGCGGGTTTTGCCTTCAAAAAGTACGTCGTAATAGCCCGTGGGCAAGTCCCCGGTTGTATTCTGGCCGGCGTAGCGCACAAACCGATGGCCCTTGACCGTGAAGTAATTTACCTTCTCCTCCACGAGCCTGAGTTTGAAGGGGCTCCCGGGGAATTTCAGCACCAACTGATCAAGGCGAATATCATACAGCAACGGCACGTTTCTGTACAATGCTCCATCATAGAAAACGTCGCCCAGTTGCTCTTCCGAACTCAGGTAGAACTGATGCCCTGTGACGTTGCGGTAATTTTTCTCGTAATTCAGATACTCGGGGCCACTGTACAAGGCCGCGGTATTTTCGAGGGGCTGGCGTTGCAGGTGGGTCAGGTGGTGCGTGGCGGCTGCCAAGGCGGTGGAATCGGCAGTTTTATTTTGGCCAAATGCCTGATCTGTAGATTCTAAAGCGAAGAGTGCTAATGTGCCCAGCAAACGTAATGACTTCATAGGAGCAACTAGATAGGGGACCAGGGGCACAGTGAGTAGGCTAGCAGCTGATAAGGTAGATGATGTATTGGTGAGGGTTAATATTTTATTTGAAACGTTAAGGATTATCTAAATATAAGCCTAAAACAACTCGGTTACCCTTATTGCTTGACATGACCCACCAAGCAGCAACATGGTTGCTTGCGGTTACCGCCTGCCCCTGGTAGCTGCCGACACTGGCGCTATTGTTCACACGGGGGCCATTCGCAGGGGCGGAGCAGCTAGGAACGGGGCCAAAACAAAAAAGCCTTCTGGTGAGAACCAGAAGGCTTTTGGCAGGCAAAATAAATTGACCTTTGTAGTCCGTAGGGGAATCGAACCCCTGTTGGTAGAATGAAAATCTACTGTCCTAACCCCTAGACGAACGGACCAGATATCAAAATGGGACGGGTAGTAGTCCGTAGGGGAATCGAACCCCTGTTGGCAGAATGAAAATCTGCAGTCCTAACCCCTAGACGAACGGACCAGATAACTGTCCTATCCCGTTTTGATGCTGCAAAGATAGATAGCGAAGCTTGCAGCGCAATAGCTGGCGTAAAAAAAAATGTGCCAGGACAGCAAGTAGGCTGATTTCCAGGTTAAAAAAATGAATACTTCGTCCTAGCTTCACAACCCGGAGGGTGTTGGCCAGTACGGGAGCCAAGTGCTAAGTTGCGGGGTGCAGCTGCCGATGCGGGGTGTTTTTTCTGGTTGGATATTGATTTGGCGAAGTTGGCCGGACCCGGTACCTTCGCTCCGCGTTTTCACTCGGCCTCTTGTGGGCCGTTAAACCTCATCTCCCTTTATTATGGCTAAAATTAAAGTCGCCATCAACGGCTTCGGCCGCATTGGCCGCCTGACGTTCAAGTCTCTTCTTGGCCGCGACAACGTTGAAGTTGTTGCCATCAACGACCTGACTGATAACAAAACGCTGGCGCACCTGCTGAAGTACGATTCGGTACACGGCCGTTTCGATGGCACGGTGACCTACGACGAGGAAAGCCTGACGGTAAACGGCCAGCGCATCGCCGCCCTGGCGGAGCGTGACCCCAAGCTGTTGCCCTGGGGCAACATGGGCGTTGACGTGGTGCTGGAATCGACCGGCCGTTTCGTCGACGAAGCCGGCGCTGGTCAGCACATCACCGCTGGCGCCAAGAAAGTTGTGATTTCGGCTCCGGCTACCGGCAACATTCCCACGGTAGTACTGGGCGTAAACGAAGATATTCTGACCGGCAACGAGACCATCATCTCGAACGCCAGCTGCACCACCAACTGCCTGGCCCCCATGGCTAAGGTGCTCGACGAGGTGTTCGGTATCGAGAAAGGCTACATCACCACGGTACACGCCTACACTTCCGACCAGAACCTGCAGGATGCCCCCCACAAGGACCTGCGCCGCGCCCGCGCCGCTGCCTACAGCATTATCCCCACCAGCACCGGTGCTGCCAAGGCCGTTGGTCTGGTGCTGCCCACGCTGAAGGGCAAGCTCGATGGGTTGGCCATGCGCGTACCCGTGCCGGACGGCTCGATGACCGACTTGACCGTGGTGCTGAAGAAAGAAGCCACCAAGGAGCAAATCAACGAGGCCCTGAAGTCGGCCGCCAACGGCGCCATGAAAGGCATCATCGAGTACGCTACCGACCCGCTGGTGAGCATCGACATCGTGGGCAACCCCCACAGCTGCATCTTCGACTCGGAGCTGACGGCTGCCAGCGGTACGCTGGCTAAAGTTATCGGCTGGTACGACAACGAAACCGGCTACAGCACCCGCACCGCCGACCTGATCCAGAAGCTGGGTGAGGCCATGAGCAAGTAAGGGCGGCATCTTTGCTGACTACCTAAAGAAAGCCTGCCCGCTTGGGTGGGCTTTTTTTATGTGAAGCAGCGCGTTTGCTGCTCAACTTTCCGCTACCTCCTGCGTTGTTGCCGTCTATGTCCGATACGTTGCGCATCTGCTTTCTTGTCAACCCCAACTCCGGCACCAACCGGCGCCAGGACGTACCTGCCCTCATAGCCCGTTACCTGCCGGGCGAGGCCGTGGCGTACGAGGTGCGGCTAACGCAATACGCCGGCCACGCCGTGGAGCTGGCCCGGCAGGCCGCCGCCGATGGGTTCCGCATTGTGGTGGCCGTGGGCGGCGACGGCACCGTTAATGAGGTAGGGCGCGGGCTGCTGGGCACGGCGGCGGCGCTGGGCATTCTGCCCCGGGGCTCGGGCAACGGGCTGGCCCGGCACTTGCGGGTGCCGTTGGCTCTGCCCGAGGCTATTCGGCAACTGGCAACTCCCGCGTTCCAGCGTATTGATGTGGGCTACATCAATGAGCGGGCTTTTTTCTGCACGGCGGGGCTGGGCTTTGATGCGCACGTAAGCAAGTGCTTTGCCGTGGCTGGTACCCGGGGCCTGGGCACCTACGTGCAGGTGGCCCTGCGCGAGTATCGGCGCTACCAGCCCACGCCCATTCAGGTAACCATGCAGGGCAACACGCTGGCAACGAACTGCTACATGCTGGCTTTTGCCAACGCGGCGCAGTATGGAAACAACGCCTACATTGCTCCCCTGGCCGATATTGCCGATGGCCTGCTGGACTTGTGCCTGATTGATGCGCTACCTTTGCGGCGGGCCGTGCGGGTTGGTATCGGGTTGGCCCTGGGCAACCTGCCCGCCTCCGGGGCCGCCGTATACCATACCTGCAGCCAGGTGCGGGTGCAGGCGGCGCGGGCGCTGGGTTTTCACGTCGACGGCGACTACGTGGGCGATGCGCGCGAGTTTGACGTTCGGCTGGAGCCCCTGGCGCTGGAAGTCGCTGTTCCGGGGCAAAGCCGATAGACGCCAGCGGGCAGCACAAACTCCGGGCTTACTTTGTCATAATCAGCCGAGAATAGCTGGCAGGACCGTTTTACCACTTCACATAGGGTTATATGAAAACCGATAAAAACCGCAAGAGTCGGGAAGGCGTGGTGTACTCAACCAATGCGGACTTTGAGTACCAGCACAGCCACGAGGAGGACGCCGAAACCCTGCCGCCCCAGCAGCAAAATCTGCGCGTGCAGCTCGATAAAAAATCCCGCGGGGGCAAAATGGTGACGCTCATTACCGGCTTCGTGGGCAAAGACGCCGACTTGCAGAGCCTGGGCAAGCTGCTGAAAACCAAGTGCGGGGTGGGCGGCAATGCCAAGGACGGCGAAATCCTGATTCAGGGCGACTTCCGCGACAAAGTGCTGGCCGTGCTGCTCGAGCAGAAATACAAGGCGAAAAAGGCCGGGGGATAAGGGCGCTGGTCGGCGGAGCAAACCAGCGGACCGTACAACCTTCCACCGGCCTGCCTTAGCACCAAACTCTTGTCTTATCTGCTCCTGACTTCTGCCTTTGGAACCCACAACCCTTCATAGCGTAGCCGAAAGCGGCGTCATCAGTGCCGTACAGTGGCTCAAGCTTGGCATCGAAACCGTCGGGGCCTTTATCATCGGGCTGGGCATTCTGGTGGCCGGGCGCCTGTTTGTGCTGGCCCTGTGGCACCGGCGCACGGCCGATTTTACGGCTATTCGGCTCACGCTGGCGCGCTACCTGGCTCTGGCCCTGGAGTTTCAGCTGGGCGCCGATATCTTATCCACGGCAATAGCGCCGAGTTGGGAGCAGATCGGTAAGCTGGGTGCTATTGCCGTGATTCGCACGGCGCTGAATTTTTTCCTGTCCAAGGAAATGAAAGACGAGCAACGGGCCGAGGGCGAGCAGCACATAAGCCAAAAAACAGATCGGCTGGCGCAGCAGGCACCGCCCCCGGCGGCCTGAGTTTTGGGCTTACCGAGCCTGGCCGGCCAGCACCTGCAGGGCCCGCTCGACATCTTCGGGCGTATCAATGCCCAGCGTGGCTACCGTCGTTTCGGCGGTCAGAATATGGTAGCCGTTTTCCAGCCAGCGCAGCTGCTCCAGCGACTCGGCTAGTTCAAGCGGGGAGGGCGGAAGCTGGGTTATTTCAGCCAGAATATCGGGGCGGTAGGCATACAGGCCGATGTGGCGCAGGTAGCGGTGCTGGCGCAGCCACTGGTCTGGCGGGGCCTGGCGCAGGTAGGGCAGGGGGTGCCGACTAAAGTACAGGGCTTGCCCGCGCGCGTCGAGCACTACCTTCGGCATGTGCGGGCTCAGCAGCTCCTCCTGGGTTTCCACGGGCTTTACCAAAGTAGCTAGCTGGGTGCGCGGGTCGGCTTCGAATAGGCGAACCAGCGCATTGATCTGCTCGGGCTGAATGAATGGTTCGTCGCCCTGAATATTGATGATGCAGTCGGCCGGGGCGTCGAGCTGGCAATACGCGTCGAATACCCGGTCGGTGCCGCTGGGATGGTCGGGAGAAGTCAGCAGGGCCTCGCCGCCAAAGCCGCGCACGTGGTCCAGAATCCGCTCATCGTCGGTAGCAACGACCACGCGGCTCAGCTGGGCCTGCCGGGCCTGCTCGACCACCCGCTGAATCATGGTTTTGCCGCCCAGGTCGGTCAGCGGCTTACCGGGCAGGCGGGTGGAGGCGTAGCGGGCGGGAATGATACCAACAGCGTTGAGCATAGCGGCAAAGGCGAAGAAAGCGGAGAAAATCAGGCCGAAAGTAGCCCAAAGGTAGGCTTCCACCCAATATGGCGCTAAATTGGCTAACCCTGGGTTTCGGAACGATTGGCGCGGCCGGCTCATAACCCGATAGTCCTGGTTTGGCCAGGCTTACCCGGTCGGCTCCAGGATTATTTATTTATCTTTCGGCGCGTTTACTCTGCTGGCAGCGTGCCATCTGTTCCCATCTTCTCGCCCGTTGCCTGTTTTTCGCGCCCTGTCCGTATGACTCGTTTTTCTTTGCTAGTAGCCACATTTCTTACCTGTGGTTTTTCTGCCAGTGCGGCCGTTGGGCCCGTGGTCTTGCCTGATTCCATTGGCGTTGAGTACCGCAATAATAAAATCCTGATCAAGCACCGGGTCGGGCCCGGCGAAACGCTCTACGGGCTTAGTCGCCGCTACAAGGTGCCCGTCGACCAGATTGTGGAGGCCAATCCCAAGCTGGAAGGCACGCTCGTAACCGGCCAGATTGTGCTGGTCCCGCGCAACCGCGTTGTGATGACCACCGCCGGTGCGGCCAAACCGGCGGCTACGCCCGCCGCGCCCAGCGCCGCTACCCGCGAGCTGACCACCGATGCCCGGGGCAACAAAGTATATAAGGTAGAGAAGGGGCAAACCCTGTTTTCCATTGCCCGCCGCTTCAATACCACCCCTGATGCCCTGGCCCAGCTGAACAAGCTGCCGGAAAATGCCGGCGTCCGGATTGGCCAGACCCTGATTATTGTGCCTGCGAGTGGGGGCAGTGGGGCTGCCGAGCCTGCCGTTGCGGCGGCTCCAGCGCCCAAAGCCCCGGTGCCTAAAACCCCGGCCCCTACCAATCGGCCGGAACGGGCCGAGGAAGCCGACAAGGAAAAAGAAATCGCGCCGGCTACCCCGCCGACTACTCCGGCCAAAGAGGAGGAGAAAGCCCCCGAGCGGGCCAGCGAGATTGTGCGTAAAGTCACGGAGGGCGGCTTGGCGGCCGTAATTGAAGGCGGCGGAACCGATAAGTATCTGGCCCTGCACAAAACCGCGCCGGTGGGGACCATTATGCAGGTGCGCAACATTATGAATGGGCAGTCGGTGTACGTGCGCGTTATCGGGCAGCTGCCCGATACGGGTGAAAACAGCAACATCCTGGTGCGCCTCTCCAAGCGCGCCGTGCAAAAGCTGGCTACTCCTGATTCGCGCTTCCGTGTGGAAACCTCCTACGTGCCGTAGCCCGGGCTTCCCCGAGGCATTTTCCCTAAAGGCTGTCGATTCGATGGCCTTTATCGTTTACTACCTATTTACCAACGTCCTTTTTCCGTGCAAGCAGCGCAAGTCAACAAGATTCGGGAAGTGCTGGAGGAGCGCTACCGGCGCTACAACCAGCCCAGCTTCATTGCGCACGACCCCATCAGTATTCCGCACGGTTTCAGCCAGCGGCAGGATGTCGAAATCAGCGGCTTGTTTGCGGCCCTGCTGGCCTGGGGGCGGCGCCCCACCATCATCAGCAAGTGCCAGGAGCTGCTACGCCGCATGGACAACGCGCCCTACCAGTTTATCCGCCAGCACCAGGATGAGGACCTGAAACAGCTGCTGGGCTTCTGCCACCGCACCTTCTGCGACACCGACCTGCTGTACTTCGTGCACTGGCTGCGCTGGTTTTATGCCACCCACGACACGCTGGAAGATGCGTTTTTGCAGGGCTCTACCCAGCGTGAGCGGCTCGAAAACTTCCACGACCTGTTTTTTAGCTTGGAGGATGCGCCCCAGCGTACCCGCAAGCACGTGGCCACGCCGGCCCGGGGCTCGGCCTGCAAGCGGGTGAACATGTACCTGCGTTGGATGGTGCGCCAGGATGGCCACGGCGTCGACTTCGGCCTCTGGACCCGCCTGCCCATGGCCGAGTTGGTCTGCCCCATTGATGTGCACGTCGAGCGCCAGGCCCGGCAGCTGGGGTTGCTGGAGCGCCCCGTCGTGGACTGGCGGGCCGCCGAAGAGCTGACGGACAACCTGCGCCAGCTCGACCCGCAGGACCCGGTGAAGTACGATTTTGCCTTGTTTGGCCTGGGTGTTGAAGAAAAACGCTGAAGACGTAGGCCATTTGGCTATTAGCACCACTAGAAAACGCCGCCCCTTCCCAGGAAGAGGCGGCGTTTTTTGTGAGTTAAGTCCGGCCTTACAGGGTGTACACTTGCAGAAAGCCCCCTTTACGCTCGGCGTGATGGCGCAGCATGAGGCCTTTGTTGCCGGGTAAAGTAGATAGGAAGAGGTAGTCCGGGTTGTCCCGGTCTTCCCCGGCCAGCTTGGCCACGGGCGCTATGCGCCGCAGCAGGGGGTCGTCCTGCTCGGCCGCCAGCAGGGCGTCGAGGCGCATCTGGCTGGTACCGCTGCCTTCCCAGGTGCAGAAGCGGCCGGCCGTAAGGCTCAGCTTGGTGCCCAGGTTCTTGACTTCCTCGCTGGGCCAGGCCGCCGTGGTCTTCAGCTGACCTTGGGTATCGTAGGTCGCAAAAAGGGTTTGCCGGTAGCGCGCCGGGGTAAACTGCATGGTCAGGGCGCCCGAGCTTGGGGCGCGCAGGTAGCTGACCCGCCGCAGATAATTCACTTCCCGGATCTGGGCGCTGGGCTTCAGCGGGTAGGGCGCCTGCACGGCCGAGAGCAGCTTACCGTCGGCGGAGTAGCGCTGCAGGAACGTGCCAAAGGTGCGCTCCGAGTCGTGGCGGGGGCCGTACTTCTCGTTGGCATATTCCCCCAAAAACCAGCATTCCCCGGTGGTGGGCTCCAGGTAAAAGTCGCCGATGGCGCCCATGCTCACGTCGTACAAATCGTAGGTGGTCGAGTACACCTTGCCGCTGCCGGTGCTGCTGGTTTTCGTTATCCAGACCGGGGTGTGGCCCTGGCCGGCGTAGTGGGGCATTTTGCCCGAGTAGTAGCTGTAGGTGCCGGGTTTGAGCTGCTGGTGCAGGGCGCTGGTGAAGCCCCCCACCGCGTGGCCGGCGTTATCCAGAATTTTGACTTCAAACTCAAAGCCTTCGTCGCCCTTGAAATTTGATTTCTGGCCGGGCGTGCCGGTGTGGCGGTAAAAGAAGTTGCGGTTGGGCTGGTGGCCGCCAAATACCCAGTCGGTAAACCGGTCTTTGTCTTCCTTGTCACTGAAGCGGGCGGGCAGCTCCAGCTTGGTGTGCTGCAGGGTGTGGGTCGTCAGGTCGTAGCGGTCCAGGAAAAACTCCTCGGTCACGTCGCGCGGCTTGCGGTATTCCGACACCATATAGTAGTTGTCGTTTTCCACGAAGCCCGTAAACGTGGTGCGCTCCTCCCGCTTATCCAGCGGGGGTTGGTTGACCAGCTTGCGGCTAACCTTGCCCTGCTCATCCACAATGTGCAGCAGCAGCTGACCGGTTTTGCCTTTGAGCTTGTCGTCGTCGCGGGTTAGGATTTCGGCTACCACCAGGCGGTTGCCCCAGGCCTCCAGGCTCAGGTCGTGGTGCAGATACGTGCTCTTGGGCCGCTGCACTTTCGCTTCCCAGACCGTTTGGCCCCCGCCCGACAATGCCAGCAGGCGGGCCGTGTGGTCGTCGTCGTTGCCAATCCAGGCAACGGTGTTGGCGTTGGCCAGCTGCACGGTGCCGTGAAAAGTTTCGTCCTTGGTCAGCGTAATCGTGCGCACCGATTGCGGCGCCTGGGCCAGGGCCGGCGGCAGGCCCGCCACGGTGCTTAGGGTTACAACGAGTAATAGGTGTTTCATCTAAGGTAAAGCAGAAAAAGGGCAAAAAACTAAAAGGAGCGGCCAACCACCACGTGCAGCTCCCGCAGGGAGAGTACCTCAACGGGGCCTTCACTAGAGTACATATTGTAGAAGCGGGTCGGGCGCAAGTCACCACTCAGGCGCAGAAACCAGTCGGCGCGGGTTCCGGCATACACGCCCTCGAGCATAGCGCTGGGGGAGTGGAAGGGCACAAAGAAGTAAGAAAACCGGTAGCCCAGCCCGGCCCCGATGCCGAAGGTTTTCTTCGTTTTTCGGCTCGCCTTGGCTCCGTAGCGCCAGGTAAGGTATTCGGGGAAATCCAGCAGCAGGCGGGTATTGAACCCGTCAATGTCTTCGGGCGCGCCCAGAATCCCGGCGCTGGCGTTCAGCGAAATTCCAACGGATTGGTCGGGGCTGAACTTATACAGGGGCGTATCGAAGCTGATGCCGCCGGAAATGTGCAGCGCCGTCGAGTTGACCGTTTTCAGATCGTAGGTTTCGTTTTGGGCCCCCGACGTGACAACGTAGGTTTCGGCTACTTCGGGCCCGGTGCTGCGCACCAGCACCACCCCGGTGCCGTAGTAGCCCGAAAACTTGCTGACCTGGGCGTGCGCGCTCGGCAGCACCCCGGCCGACAGCAGCAGGGCGCTCCATAGTACTTTACTCATGTTTAGTTATAGTGAAAGCGCGAAACAAGGCCCTTTTCGCCCACCGCATAAAAGGTGTCCGCAGTGGAAAAATCGGCGGCGTGGTAGTTATTGCGAATGGTAGTGGCATCCGGCCCCAGCACCTGTACCCAGGGCGAGTCGTGCGTGGCATATTCACGGTGCTGCCGGATAATGGTGGAGTTGCCCACGGCCACGATGCGATTCTGCCACTGCGCCAGGCCATACACCGCAAAGGTATTGTTCGGCCAGGCGTAGTTCGAGGACCAGAACGAGCTGGTCGGCGTGGACCCTACCAGATACGCATCCTCGAAGCCCGACTGAGAGTCGCCATAGGACTGGGGCTCGCCTACCCGCACGAAGCCCCGGCCGTTGCGGTAGCGAATCACGTCGTAAATAGTGGTCAGGCTGCCGTGACTGTCGCGCTGCCAGCTCTGGCCCCCATCGGTAGTCTGGTAGCGGGAGCGTTCCGCACCCATAGCTACCCCCGAATCCACCGATGTAAAGGAAACGGCGTGCAAATCCAGGCGCGGATACCAGTTGTACGCGTTCTGGGCCACCCAGCTCTGGCCCCCGTTGCTGGTGCGCAGGATGCTGTTCTGGCTCCCGACGGCGTAACCGACCTGGCTATTGACAAATTGGATGTCATAAGTGGGCGAGTAGTTTACCAGCGTCCAGCTCTGGCCCCCGTCGGCGGTGCGGTACAGCCCCGTGCTGGTGCCGGCCCAGCCCGTGGTGGCCGAGTTGAATACCAGCTTCCGGATATCACCCAGGCTGGAGCGGCTGCGGTTTTGCCAGCTTTGCCCCCCATCGGTGGTCGTCAGCAAAGTCCCCTGATTGCCGCCCACAAAGCCCTGAGTAGCTGAAATGAAGTCGACCGTCAACAAGTCCTGCCCGGCGGCCGCCGCGGGTACTGGCAGGTTTTCGAAACGCATAGTGGAATAGCGGTCAAGAATATACTTTTCCTCAGAACAGCCGCTTACAAGTCCAACAAAAAGATACGCTAGTAGAGTTTTATGCATGCAATCAGATAAATGGTTTCAAAGATATCTGATTTACGAGTGTTACGGTGGAGCTTATTGAAATATTTTAATATGCTGTGTTTATACCCGGAACATAGCCAAAAGAGCCCGAAAACATCATTTATTAACCTGCTTGAATCTTTCCCCTCGCCGCAGATGTTTACTTTTACATTCTTGTTTGATTACGACCCCACTACCCACTACCGAGTTTGATTCTTCCCCATAACTTCGAGCAGAAAATCGGCTTTGCGCAACTGCGCGAGATGCTGGAAAGCTTGTGTTTGAGTGCCCTGGGCCGCCAGTTTTTGGCCAAGATGCAGTTCCAGACCAAGCACGACCAGCTAGAGAAGCTGCTGCTGCAAACCGATGAGTTCCGCGCCCTGCTCCAGTCGGGCGCCGACTTTCCCAGCCAGCACTACCACGACGTACATCCCCACTTGGTGCGCGCTAGCCTGCCCGGGGCCTACCTCGACGTGCCCGCTTTTTTTGCGGTTAAAATGTCGTTGCGTACTATCCGTCAGGCGCTTACCTTCTTTACCCACGCCGAGGAAACCCTGTATCCCACGCTGCGTCTGCTGGGCATCGGCGTGCAGGTCGACCGCAACCTGATGGCGGCCCTGGACAAGGTTATCGACGACGAAGGCCAGGTGCGCGACAACGCTTCCCCGCTCTTGTCGCAGCTGCGTCAGGAGCTGATTAACCGCCAGGGCATGCTGCGCAAGCAGATTGCGGGCATTCTGCGCCACGCCAAAACCGAAGGCTGGATTCCCGGCGACGCCGAGCCTACCATTCGTGGGGGCCGCTTGGTGCTGCCCGTCATTGCCGAGCACAAGCGCCGGGTCAAGGGCCTGATTCATGACGAGTCGGCCTCGGGGCAGACCGTGTTTATCGAGCCCGAAGCCGTTTTTGAGTTAAACAACGACATCAAGGACCTTGAGAATGCCTACCAGCGGGAGCTGATCCGCATCCTCACGGCCCTGACCAGCCAGCTGCGGCCCCACATCCCGGACTTGCGCAAGGCTTATCAGTACCTGGGCCTGCTCGATTTCATCCGGGCCAAAGCCTTGCTGGCCGGCCGCTTGGAAGCTACCATGCCCGTGCTGCACCCCCGCCCGCTGCTACAGTGGAAGCGGGTGCGCCACCCGCTGCTCTACCTCACGTTCAAGGAGCACTTCAAGGAAAACCCGCGCGAGGTGGTGCCCCTGGATATGGACCTCAATCCCGACCAGCGCATCCTGCTGATTTCGGGCCCCAATGCTGGGGGTAAGTCGGTGGCTATGAAGACGGTAGGCCTGGTGCAGTACATGCTGCAGTGTGGCCTGCTGATTCCGGCCGGCGACGGGTCGGAGGCCGGCGTATTCGACGATATTTTCCTCGATATCGGCGACGAGCAAAGCCTGGAAAACGATTTGAGTACCTACTCGTCACACCTGCTGAGCATGAAGCAGTTTGTGACCCTGGCCGGCAAGCGCAGCCTAGTGCTCATCGACGAATTCGGGACCGGCACCGAGCCCGCCCTGGGCGGGGCCATTGCCGAAGCCGTGCTCGACCAGCTCAACCGGGCCCGCAGCTTTGGCGTTATCACCACGCACTATACCAACCTGAAAAACTTTGCCGAGCGCAACGCCGGTATCGTGAACGGGGCCATGCGCTACGACCCCGAGCAGCTCCAGCCGCTCTACCGACTGGAAATTGGCAAGCCAGGCTCCTCGTTTGCCATCGAAATTGCCCGCAAAATCGGGTTGCCCAAGCAAATTGTGGAGCGGGCCACCCAGCTCGTGGGCAAGGACAAAATCCGCTACGACCGGCTGCTGGAGGGCCTGGAGAAGGAAAAGGCTGACCTGGAGCAGCGCACCGCCGAAGCCGCCAAGGCCGAGCGGCGCATGAAAAAAGCCGCCCAGGAATACCAGGACCTCAAGAAGCACCTCGACGATACCACCCTCGACGTGCTGCGCGATGCCAAGGCCAAGGCCAAGCTGCTGCTCAAGGATACCAACCAGCAGATTGAAGCCACCATTGCCGAAATCCGCTCCAATCAGGCCGATAAGGAGAAAACCAAGGATGCCCGGCAGAAGCTCGACACCTTTGTGCGCGAGAAGCTTCAGATTGAGCCGCCCAAGCCCAAGGCTACCCGGGAACTGGCCGATGCTACCACGCTGAAGGCCGGCGACAAAGTGGCCCTCATTGGCCAGGACGGCTATGGGGAGCTGATCAGCATCAAAGGCAAAACGGCCGAGGTGCTATTTGGCGGTATGAAGACCATCGTCAAAGCCAACCAGCTGGAAAAGGTGGGCCGGGCTGAAATTCGGGAGCGGGAGAAAAAGGCCGAAAAAGCCAGCTTCAACTCCTCGGCCAGCCTGGGTATGGACCTGACCGGTCGCATGGCCAACTTCAGCCCCACGCTCGACTTGCGCGGCGAACGGGCCGAAGATGCCCTGCAAAAGGTAATGGCCTTCGTCGACGATGCGGTGATGCTGGGCGTACCGGAAATCAAATTCCTGCACGGCCGTGGCAACGGGGTGCTGCGCCAGGTCGTGCGCGACTACCTGCACCGGGTGCGGGCCGCCGCCAGCGTCGCCGACGAGCACGCCGACCGGGGCGGCGACGGCGCCACCGTGGCCGTGCTGAAGTAATTTATGTTCGTCAGCGAGCCCCAGCATTTTGCGTACCGCAGCAACCTGTCGGCCGAAGCCCTCCGCGCTTCGGCTGACGAGTTTGTTGCCCGGCAGGGGAGCGTGCAGTATCCGAAGATGTATTCGGCCGGCTGGCAGTCGGCAACGGTGCTTGAAGTAGCCCCGAAAGGGGCTTTGGGCGGCCTGAAATATACAGGCCGGCAGCGGGCTACGCTCGACTTCCGGCCTGGTAACGGCGAAACGCTGGTGCACCTGACCGTGTCCCCGGCCGCGTCCTTACCGACCCTGTTCTACGGCATCATCGTGGTGGCCCTGTGGTCGGGCTTTTCCTGCCTGCGGCATAGCCATTGGCTGCACGTGGGGCTGAGCGCGGGCTTTGGAATTCTAGGCACGGGCGCGTTGCGGATACTGCACCAGGCTTCTACCCGACTGCTGCGGCAGGACTTGGAGCGCAGCTTTGAGCTTATGCCACGGTAATTCTAAGGCCTAAGCTCCATAAAAAAGGCGGCCTCCGAACTCGGAGGCCGCCTTTTTTATGTCTGATAGTAAAGGATTATTCCACGACCACGCGGCTAACCTGCGTCGATTCGGGCGTTACTACCTGCACCATATACAGGCCGGCTTTCAGGCTCGAAGCGTCTACTTTCACTTCCTCGCCGGCCCCAATAGTCTGAGTCTGGGTCAGGGCTACGCGGCCGGTGGCGTCGCGCAGGGTGATGGTCGCGGTGCGGGCCTTGCTGGCCGATTCTACGCGCAGTTGGAACTTGCCCTTGGTCGGGTTGGGGTACACCTGGATAGAGGATTGCTGCACCGTGGCCGTTTTGTTGGACAGCACCAGGTTGCACACCGAGATGCCGCGGTTCTGGTCGGCAATGCGGGCGGCAAACTCCTGGTAGTAGCGGTTCACCACCCGCGGATCGTGCACCACCAGGGTGTTTTCATCGTTGGTCGTGTTGGCCGACAGGCTCCAGTTGTGCGAGCCCACGAATACCTGCGGGTCCGACTGCGACGCCCCGGCGTCCACAATCAGGGTTTTGTGGTGCATGATACCGTTGGTATTCTTCACCAGGATGCGGTTGCCCAGGGCCGTGCGCATCGTGCGGAAAATGGCGCCCGTGCCCGTGTTGGAAGTGTCGTTGAGCAGGACTTCCGAGCAGCCGGCAATGGTGCGCAGCTGCACCTGGTCGCGCACTACCTGGCCGATTTCGCTCAGCGTGATGAGCATGGTTTCAACGTGCAGATCGTTGTCGGCCGTGCGGATGCTTTCCAGCAGGCGGGCGTTGACGTTGTCGGTGGGGCTAAACCACGACTCTACGCGCGAGCCACCAATCACGAAGAAGTGGGGCGTGTTGTCCGTTTTGCGGTTGCCATACACCGGGGTGCCCGCCGTAGCGGTGCTAGAGCCCCACATTTCCTCAAACTCCATCGTGTAGGTGCGGGCCAGGCTCTGATCCTGCACGGCAATGACGTTGTTAGGGTCGGTAAAGAGCTGGGCCTGCGTCCAGTTGGTCGAGCCGGTCCAGACCCAGGGGCGGTTGGCGTTGGTGCTGTTGGCGTCGATAATCACAAACTTGTTGTGCATGATGCCCCGGTTGCTGGCGTCGCTGTCCGAGTCGCGGCCGATGCGGGGAATGGCCGAGTTCAGCACCCGCACGCTGGCATTGGTATTGGTGGCCTCGTAAATCAGGCGCACTCTCACCCCGCGGGCCTGGGCCCGGTTAATGGCATCGGTAATCGTCTGGTTGTTCCAGTTGTAGATGGCCACGTCGAGGGTTTCCTGGGCCTGGTCGATGTAGCGGGCCAGCGTGTCGGGCACCGTCTGATTCAGGTAGAGGGCCGCGTTGGAAGGCAGTGCCAGGCTGGTGTTTACGGAGCTGTTAAAGTAGTTCCGAATTTTGCCGGTCGAGTTCGATACCGTAATCATGGGCACGATGCCACTGGTCGAAGTACCGTTGGCGTTGGTCGACGACACGCGCACGTAGTACACGGTGGCGGGCTGCAGGCCACTCAGGCTCACTTCGTGGGCCGTGGTAGCGGCGGGCGTGGTCAGCACGGTGCCCAGGGCGGGGGTGGGGCCGTACTCCAGCTTGGTGTCGCCGGCAAACTGCGTGGTGAAGGAAACCGTGAAGCTGTTGCGGGTCAGGGCCGAGGGCACCGGGCCATTCAGAATCTTGGGACCTTCCAGAATAATATCCGCGTAGAGGCGCGGCAGCAGCTGGTAGCCACCCGTGCCCGTGCTGGAAAACTGGCTCATGATGCCGATGATATCGAACGGGCCCCGGGGCACGGGCTTGCCCACCAAGCCATTGGCGCCGGTCGAAGCTGTATTGGGGCGAATCACCAGCGTGGGCTGGGCGTTGAGCAGGTAGTTGGTATTGCCCGTAAAAACGGTGACGGCGGCTCCGTTGGCGCCCGTGATGCTGGTGGCACTGTTGACGCGAACCAAGCGGCTCTCATACGTTTCGGCGTACACCGAGGCCGCCGTGGCCACATCCACTTCCGTTATCGTCAGCGGGCGGTTTTGGCCCAGCACCGTAACCGACGTCACGGGGTCAATTTCCAGAATGCCGTTGAAGTTTTTCAGCGTCCCCCGTACTTCAATACTGTCGCCGACGCCTAGGCCGGTAAAAGCGGCCGTGGTGGCGTAGGCGGCCAGCCCCGCTTCTTTATCCTGCAAATAGCGAATGGCACCGAGTTCGGACCCGTTGGAAACGGTGCCGCGCACCGCTACCGTTGCGCCCACACCCTTGGCCCGGGCAGCGGCAATGGTTTCCACGGTTTGGGCAAGGGCCGGCCGGACGCTTGCCCCGAGAGCAAGCAGGCCTAGAAGAGTAATTCTTTTCATGAAATGTGGGTAGGAGGCACTGAGAAAAAAGGCGCACAAAGAAACACAACGCCGGGTTAACCACAGGTTAAGTTATGGCTAACCCGGCGCTGGAGGGCTACTCAGGAATGGAAAGCAGGGGGCGGGGGGCCGGATTATTCCGCATCATCGGCGGTGCGTACCCGGGAGGTAGAGCGCTTTTTGGTGTCCGTAATCATGGGCACGGCCGGCGAGGAGGAGGTTCCCACCGAGTTGGTCGACGATACCTTAACGTAATACACGGTGCCGGGCTGCAGATCGGTCAGGGAAATGTTGTGCTTGGTGGTCTGAGTGGCGTTGGCTACCACCGTGCCCAGGGCCGAGGTTTTGCCGTATTCCACCTTGGTATCCCCGGGGTTCTGGGTTTGAAAGGTAACGGTGAAACCCGTGCGGCTCATTTCCGTGGGTACTGGCTCGCCCATCACATTGGGCAGGCCGCCACCCAGGATGAAGTCGGTATAGAGACGGGGCAGAATCTGGTAGCCCCCTGTGCCCGAGTTGGTAAACTGGCTGACCACGCCCACCAGGTCGAAGTCGCCGACGGGGGCGGCTTTGCCCACCAGGCCGGTTTCGCCGGCCGAGGCCACATTGATCCGAATCGGGTTGCTTTTCTGCCCGTTGATCAGATAGTTGCTGTTGCCGTTCATGCTCGTCAGCGGCGAGCCGTTCAGCGTTGTCAGCGTCGAGACGCCCTTGATTTTCACCAGCCGGCCTTCGTAGGCTTCGGCGTACACTTTCGCTAGCTCGGCGGCGGGTACTTCCACGATGCTCAGGCGGCGGTTTTTGGCCAGCACTTTCACCGAGGAAATAGGGTCCATTTCCAGCAGGCCGTTGTAGTTTTTCAGTGTGCCGCGCAGCTCCACACTGTCGCCCAGCACCAGGGAAGAAAAGCCCTGGGCGTTGAGCGAGTAGGCCGCCAAGCCGGCGTCCTTGTCTTGCACGTAGCGCAAACCCCCGAGTTCGGGGCCGTTGGATACGGTACCGCGAATCACGACAGTTGCCCCCGGGCCGGCTGCGCGGGCCGCCGTAATAGTCACCGGGGCTTGCGCGTGAGCAGAAGTTGCGCCACCAACGAGCAGCGCGAGGAAAGTAACGTTTTTCATCAAGCTAAAAAGCAACAAGTGGTTGAGTTCAGGTCAGCGTGTAAAACACAAATATGCCTATTTCTAGCCTAATTGTAATTACGGATTTCGCGCAAAATGACCTCCACCCTTGAGAAGCTGATCGGGTTGATGCAAGGAATCAGCAATACTTACAAAATATTGACCTCCGGGTGCAGCTCCACCCCAAACTTTTCCCGCACCGAGGCAATGATTTCCTGGGCCAAATCCCGGATGGCCCCGCCCTGGGCCCCGCCGTGATTCACGAGCACCAGGGCCTGCCGGTCGTGCACGCCGTGGGCCCCGAAGCGCCGGCCTTTCCAGCCGCACTGCTCAATCAGCCAGGCGGCGGGCACCTTCACGCCCCCCGGCACGGGGTAGCCGGGTAGGTCGGCATACTGGCTTTTGAGTTCGTCGTACTTGGCCTGAGAAATTTCGGGGTTCTTGAAGAAGCTGCCCGCATTGCCGATCTGGGCCGGGTCGGGGAGCTTGCTGCGCCGGATCTGAATAACGGCCTCGCTCACGTCGTGGGGCGTGGGGTCGGCTTCGATGCCCATGTCGGCCAGGGTGGTGCTGATGGCCCCGTAGCTGACGTTGATCTGATGCTTGCGCCGCAGCTGCAACACCACGCCCGTGACGATGTACTGGTTGCGCAAGGGGCCCTTGAACACACTTTCGCGGTAGCCGAAGCCGCACTGCTCGTGGGTGAAGGTGCGTAGCTGCCCGGTGCTGATTTCCACAGCTTCGAGGTGGTCGAACGTGTCTTTGAGCTCCGCTCCATAGGCCCCGATGTTCTGCAGCGGGGCCGCGCCCACCGTGCCAGGTATCAACGACAGATTCTCGATGCCGCTCAGGTTCTGGCTCAAGGCGTACTGCACCAGCCCGTGCCACGACTCGCCGGCCCCGGCCCGCACCAGGGCCGTATCCTGGGCTTCATCCTGGGCAATGATTTCGAGGCCGGTGATTTCATTTTTGAGTACTACGCCGTCGAAGTCCTGGGTGAAAAGCAGGTTGGAGCCCCCACCCAGCACCAGTTTCTCGGCCTGCTGCACCTCGGGTAAAGCCAGCAGGGCGCGCAATTCCTCCACCGAGCGGAAGCGGGCAAATAGGCGGGCCTGGGCGTCGATGCCGAAGGTGTTGAAAGGCAGCAGGGAAACGTGGTGTTCTAAAACGGGAGCCGAAGCCATAGCAAAGCGGAGTAAATGCGTGGAACGGCAAAGTTAGCCGTTTACCGCTTGTGGGAGTCGGTAGAAGGATGACCCTGTAATTCCTGCGCGAAATGAAAAGGCCTACTCGTTGAACTAGCTTGTCCTTACCCAAATCTTTCGGAAAGCTAGGAGTTCACGAAACTCGTGCCCCTGGGCGTTTTCTGTACTTTGATAAACTGAACCAGTTTCCTGAACTCAATCTGGGCTGTAGGACGACTTTGCCATGCCAATAAATGTGCATAAGCAGCAGTTCAGGAAAAGGAGCGTAACATTATGCTCCACTAAAAATACTTCTTGCATGCGTACTCGCTGGCTATTCGTCTTGCTGCTTTGGAGCCGGGTTCTTTCCAGCACTGGTCAAGCCTATGCACCGGCCTCGTTCCGCGAAACGCCCCCACCCGCAATTGGGAGTTCGGCCTGGTTGAAGTTGAACTACGCGCCGGGGTATTCTGTGAAAAACGTTGACGGGAAGCTCCTGACCGGAAAAAGCAGCGAGCAGAACGCCACCCAGTTGCAAACGCCCGACGGGACTTTCCTTGGCGAAGACCATGGCGAGTGGGGCGGGAAGTTGGTGTTTCAGTCCGCCGCGAAACAAACCAAACCGGTGCCCATTAAAGAGGGCAACATCCGCCTGATTTTCCAGGCCAATAACTGCGTGTACTTCATCGAGGGCTTAGCCCACATGAGTTTGAATGCCGGGGCGCTCTACCAAATCACCGGAACGGCCCCGGCGTTTACGTGGACTAAATTAGCGGATTTCGACGACGCGCCAGAAGCGTTTGCGGTGGTGGGCAACGACGTATACATTGCCCAATTTCACGGCTTTACCATACTGCGGAATCTACAGAAAGAGGTCATTGTGAAGAAGACCTTTTGGAGCAGTCTGTATCCTAATTCCGTGGCCGTTTTCAACAACAACGAGGTCTGCATTGGCCTGCGAGGAGGCTACGTGCGGCTAAATACCCAAACGAAAACGTTTCGGTTCTTTCAGCACATGCCTTAAGGTGTTACTGCAACTGTTCACTTAAACGGTGGTTTTCATTGAAAAGGCGCTAGGCGCCGTTCACCCTGCTATAGCTTCTGTTTTCTCAGAGACCACCAGCAATACTAAAAAAGTGTTTCAACCATAAGCTGAAACACTTTCAAAAGTTGGGTAAAGGCAAGTAGGGTAGACAAGCAGGCTTCGAGCCGAATCAATCAAGCCGCTCTACCGCACCCGGTACCCGCTCAGGCTGTAGAACAACAGGTACGCGTAGCACAGGGCCGGCAGCACGAAGGCCACCCGCAGGCCGCCGCCGTTGGTGGCAATCCAGCCCATGAGGGGCGGAATGATGGCCCCGCCCACAATGGCCATAATCAGGTAGGACGAGCCTTGTTTGGTGAACTTGCCCAGGCCGGTAATGGCCAAGGGAAACACCACGGGCCAGATAATGGAGTTGCACAGGCCGCAGAGCACCACCAGCCACAGGGCCGTTTCGCCCCGGCTGGCCAAGGATGCCAGCACAAACAAAGTGCCGGCCGCACACACGCCCACCAGCAGCTTGCGGGCGTTGAAGCGCGTGAGCAGCGGAATACCGATGATGCGGCCCACCATCAGCCCAAACCAGTAGGACGACACCAGCACCGCGCCCACGGCCTTGGTAAAGCCCGTGTTGGTGTCGATGGGCTCGGGGGAGTGGCCAAACAGGGCCGCGGCCCAGCCGGTAGCCACGCTCAGGCCCCGCACCAACTGCTGGGTGAAGCCGCTGAGCTGGCTGATGTTCTGGCTTTCCCCGTAGCGAATCAGAAAGGAGCCCAGGCCTACTTCGACGCCCACGTACATGAAGATGGCGCCGATACCGAGCACCAAATGGCGGTAGTCGAGGGCCGAGCGGCGGCCGGTGCTGCCGGCTTCGGCAGCCAGGGCGGCTTCCTCGTCGGCGGGAATACTCTCGATTTCGGGCAGGCGCACCAGGAAAAACAGCACCGCCAGCAAAGCCAGGAACAAGGCCAGGCCCAAGTAGAGGGGCTTGACCAGCGTGGCTTCCTGCGTCAGGCGCTGCTCCAGGGGCAGGGCTGCCAGCTGGGCTTGGAGCACGGCCGAGCCCCCAAACAGGATCAGGCCGCCGATGAGGGGCGAGATGGTGCCACCCAGCCCGTTGGCCACGCCCACGATGCTCACCCGGCTGGCTGCCGTGCGGGCCGGCCCCAGTACGCTCACGTAGGGATTGGCCGCCACCTGCAGCAGCGTCACGCCCGCGCCAAGCAGACTCAGGGCCAGCAGAAACAAGCCGAACGTGCGCGAATTAGCCGCCGGTACAAACAGCAGCGCCCCGGCCGCCATGACCAGCAAGCCCAGCACAATGCCGCGCTTAAAGCCGATGCGCTCCAACACCTTGCCCGCTGGCAACGACATCAAAAAGTACGCCCCGAAAAAGGCCGACTGCACCAACGACGACTGCAGATCGGTGAGCTGGCACACGTCCTTGAGGTAGGGCATGAGCACGTCGTTAAAGTTGGTGACGGCCCCAAAGAGAAAAAACAGGGTCGTCATCAGCAGCATGGGACCTGCGTAGGAGCGGGTGGCAGTGCTGGCGGAAGTAGAGGAGGAAGAAACGGGAGCGGCCATGCAGGCGGGAGAGTGGAACTAGTGAGGCCTTAAAGATAAGAATTCGGGCGAAGCGCGGCGGCAAGCCAGTGGCCCGACCAGTAGCGCGAACTTTGGCTGTGCGTATCAGCACGTTAATCGTGGAAACGGCTCGGGGCACGCGTACTACAAAGTTCGCGCTACTTCCAGAGGGGCCACTGGTGCGGCTCCTTCGGCCGGGCAGCCAGCCAGCGGCCCGGCCGCCACGGGGCCGGAGCTTCGGAAAATAAGGCGTCGGGGGCGGCTTCGAGCAGGCGGGCCGGTCAGTTCGGGGAAGGCAAGAGAGAAAGTAGCCCCGGCGCTTCCGGCCGCGCCCGGGCCGCCGCTGCACAGCGTAATGATTTGTTAACTTCCGGCGGTGGCTGCCGGGACCAGAACTAGCGTTGAGCATACGGCCGGTACTCAGGCCGGCGCCCCGTGCCATGAACTCCTCCCCCCTGGAAATAGGCCTGTTTGCCAGCAGCGGGCTACTGTTATTTCTGTACTCCGTCAACCGCCTGGCCCTGGCGTTGCGGCAGGTAGCCGGCCCCCGGGTGCAGGACATCCTCCACCGCTTCACCCGCTCGGTGCCCCTGGCGATTCTCACCGGCACGGTCGTTACCACCCTGCTCGATTCCTCTTCCGTGGTGATTATTCTGGCCATTGCCCTGGTCAGTGCCGGGGCCTTGCCGTTCCGCAACTCCCTGGGCGTGGTGCTGGGGGCTAACATCGGCACCACGATTTCCAGTCAGCTATTCGCCTTCGACCTGGGCCAGTACGCCGCCGTGGCCATGCTGCCGGGGCTGCTGCTCTTGTCGCTGAGTAAAAAACGCGGGGGGCGCACGGCGGGCCGGGCCCTGTTCTGCTTTGGCCTGCTGTTCTTCAGCCTGTTTCTGCTGGGCGAAGCGGCGGCTCCGCTCAAAGACTACCCCGGCGTGCAGGCCTGGCTGCTGCAGCTCGAAACGCCCCTGCGCGGGGCCGGGGCCGGGGCCCTGCTTACCCTGCTGATTCAGTCGTCGTCGGCCACGCTGGGCATGGCCATCAAGCTGGCCGACAAAGGGCTGCTGACCCTGCCGGCCGGCATAGCCGTAATGCTCGGGGCCGAGCTGGGCACCTGTTCCGATACGCTGCTGGCGACGCTGGGCCGGGGGCGCCCCGCCCTGAAAACCGGGCTGTTTCACCTGTTCTTCAACGTCCTGTCCATTGCCCTGGGCCTGCTGCTAATCGGGCCCTTCACCGCCCTGGTGCTGCACCTGGCCGACGGGACCCACGTGGCCCGGCAGCTGGCCCACGCCCACGTGCTGTTCAACGTGGGCGGCGTGCTGTTGTTTGCCCCCCTGCTGCCTTTGTGCCAGCGCCTGCTCGATGCCTGGCTGCCCGACGAGGGCCTGCCCGCAGCCGGGGCGCGGCCCCAGGTAGCCTAAGGCTACGTGGGCAGGTAGGGGCCGTGGCGCCGGGCCCGCCGCCGCCCTGGGTCTGCGGGGTAGTACTTGCTGTAATGGTTTGATAATAAGGATAGTGGGTTGGGGTATTGCATCTTTGCGCCGGTCGTCTACCCACTTGTCGCAACCACTATGCGTATTTTTCTTGGGGTCCTTCTCGTCGTGCTGGGGCCCACGGGTCTGGTGTCGCAGGCGCAATCTGCTCAGCCGTATCCACCCCTGACGGGACAGGTTGAAAACGCGGCTCATCACCCCCTGGCGGGCGTGAGCGTCCTGGTGACGGGCACCGCCATCAGCACCACCACGAATGCGGAGGGGACGTTTTTACTGCCTCTCGCGGGGCCCGGTACCTACACCCTGCGGTTTGATTACCCGGCCCACCTGCTGACGGATGTCGTGGTGACGGATACCACGCGCCTGCCGCTGCGGGTAAGGCTGTTTTCGACCCGCCCGCCGGCGCATCCGCGGCGGACCAGGCACTAGTCCGGGGTGGGGGCTACGCAGGAGGCCGGGCAAGAGGGAGCGGCAGCAAAAAACTCCGACCTTTGTGGTTCTTCATTTCCTTAGCTCCCCGCCTTATGTCTGAAAACCGCCGCGACGCCACCTTCTTTATGACCGCCACCACCCAGTTTGGCCTGGAAGAAGTTTTGGCCCAGGAGCTGCGGGACCTGGGCGCCAAAATCGAGAAGGTGGGGCAGCGGGCCATTGAGTTTACCGGTACCAAGCAGCTGCTCTACGAGGCCAACCTCTGGTGCCGCACCGCCGTGCGCATCCTCAAGCCCTTCGCCGGCTTCTACGCCCGCGACGAAAAGGCCCTCTACCGCGAAGTCGGCCGCATCGACTGGCAGAACTACATCCGCCCCGACCAGACCTTCGCCATTACGGCCGTGGTCAACAAGTCCACGTTTGAGCACTCCCTGTATGTGGCCCAGCTCACCAAGGATGCCATTGTCGACCAGTTTCGCAACCGCACCGGCTCGCGGCCCAGCGTGGACGTCAAGAACCCTGACATCCGCCTGCACCTGCACATGATTGAAAATGACGTCGTGCTCAGCCTCGACGCCTCCGGCGACTCCCTGCACCGCCGCGGCTACCGCCAGCAAACCAACGTGGCCCCCTTGAACGAGGCCCTGGCCGCCGGCATCATTCTGCTCACGGGCTGGGACGGGAAGAAGCCGTTTATTGACCCCATGTGCGGCTCGGGCACCTTGCTCACCGAGGCCGCCCTGATTGCCCAGCGCATTGCCCCGGGCTTGTATCACCAGGGCAAGTTTAGCTTCCAGAACTGGGCCGACTTCGACCAGCAGCTCTGGGATTCGGTGGTGATGGACGCCCGCAGTGCCCGCCTCGACGAGCCCCAGGCCTACCTTGCCGGCTCCGACCTGTCGCGGGAGTACATCGAGCTGGCCCGGGAAAACGTGGCCGCCGCCGACCTGGAGGACTTTATCCGCCTGGGGGTGCGCGACGTGAAAGACGCCCAGGCTCCGAAGAACGAGCCGGCCGGCATCGTGGTATCCAACCCGCCTTACGGGGAGCGAATCGGGGAGGAGGCCCAGATGGAAGCGCTGTATAAAACCATCGGTGACACGCTCAAAACCAGCTTCCAGGGCTACGACGCGTACTTGTTTACCGGCAACCTCGAAGCCGCCAAGCGCGTGGGCCTGAAAGCTTCCCGCCGCATTCCGCTCTTCAACGGGCCCATCGACTGCCGCCTCTTGAAGTACGAACTGTATCAGGGCACCCGCAAAACGGCCCGTCCGGAGTAGCCAGCGCCCGGATTTTCGCGTAGCGCCCCGTCGGCCCCCGTGGTCGGCGGGGCGCTGCCAGTTTCGCGCCCCGCCCCGCCGCGACTGTTCTGCCCGCGGGGTGAATTAGTTGCGTCATTTATTGCTAGTATTGTGCAAGGTCCTGCCGCGCTGCGGGCCTCCTTTGCCGGCTCTTGCTCTCTCTAATTCCCACCATGAAGAAAACCATGCTCCGCCTGCTGCTGGCGGCTTCTCTACTGCCGCTGGCGGCCTCAGCCCAGTCTATTACCCGCGTGAACCCGACGAACTGGTGGGTGGGTATGAAAAACGGCAGCGTGCAGCTGCTCGTCTACGGCCCCCAGGCCGGCACGCTGAGCTATACAGTTAACTATCCGGGGGTGAAGCTGGTGAAAGCCAGCACGGTCGAAAATCCCAACTACGCCTTTCTGGACCTGACTATTGCGGCCACGGCCAAACCCGGCACTGTGAGTATTGTTGGCAAAAAAGGCACCCAGACTGTAACCCAGAAATGGGAGCTGCTGGCCCGCGACAACACCGTGAAAGCTCAGGGCGTGACCCAGGCCGACCTGATTTACCTGGCCATGCCCGACCGGTTTGCCAACGGGGACCCCAGCAACGACAAGTTTGCCGACCTAGCCGACCCGAATATGGACCGGGCCAACCCCTTCTTCCGCCACGGCGGCGACTTGCAGGGGGCCGCCCAGCGCATTGGCTACCTCAAGGACTTGGGTATGACGGCCGTGTGGTTTACGCCCGTGCTGGAAAACGACCAGCCCCTGACCAACGAGGGCGGCACCATGCGCGCGGCCTACCACGGCTACGGCTTCACCGACCACTACACCGTCGACCGGCGCCTGGGCGGCAACGCGGCCTACAAGGCCTACGTGCGCCAGGCCCACGCCGCGGGCCTGAAAGTGGTGCAGGATGCGGTGTACAACCACGTGGGCATCAACCACTGGTTTGTCAAGGACTTGCCGATGAAAAGCTGGCTCCACCAGTGGCCCACCTACACCAACACCAGCTACCGGCAGCAGCCCATTACCGACCCCCACGCCGCCCAGATTGACCGCCGCGTAACTCTGGACGGCTGGTTTGTGCCCTTCCTGCCCGACCTCAATCAGCAGAATCCTTACGTGGCCAACTTCCTGATTCAGCACGCCATCTGGTCGGTGGAAACGTTTGGCGTAGATGCCTGGCGTATTGATACCTACATGTACAACGACCAGCCCTTCATGAACCGCTGCAACGCGGCCTTGCTCACGGAGTATCCCAAGATTCACATCTTCGGCGAGTCGTCCGTGACCAGCATTGTGGACCAGGCCTACTACGTCAAGAACAAGATTGACTTCCCCTTCAAATCCAACCAACCCGGCGGCCTCGACTTTGTGGTGGAAGGCGCCATGCTGGCCGGCCTGAAGGAAGTGGGCACCCCGGCCGCCACGGGCTGGGACAACGGCCCCCAGCGTCTCTACCAGGCCCTGGCCCAGGATGCCGTGTACCAGGACCCCACCAAGCTGGTGACCTTCATCGACAACCACGACCACAACCGGTTTTTGTCGGAAGTAGGGGAGGACTTTGACCGGTACAAAATCGGCCTGACCTGGCTGCTGACTACCCGCGGGATTCCCAGCCTGTATTACGGCACCGAAATCCTGATGAAGAACTTCAAGGACCCCACCGACGCCGAGGTGCGCAAGGACTTCCCCGGCGGCTGGCCCGGCGACAAGGAGAATAAGTTTACCGCCGCCGGCCGCAGCCAGAAGGAAAACGAGGCCTTCAACTTTGTGCGCACCCTGGCTACCTACCGCCGTACCCACCCCGCCCTGCACTCGGGCAAGCTGATGCAATATCTGCCCGAAAATGGCCTCTACGTGTACTTCCGCTACGATGCCTCGGGTACCGTGATGGTGGCGACTAACACCACCGATAAGGCGGCAGCCCTGCCCACGGCCCGTTTTGCGGAGCGGATGAGCGGCTTTAACAAAGCCCGCAACGTACTCAATGGCGAAACCTTGAGCAGCTTGGCAACCCTGCAACTGCCGGCCAAAACGGCGGTGGTGCTGGAGCTGATGAAGTAAGCCGGCTACTCTCGTTCCGCACAGAAAGCCCCGCCTGCTACCCAAAGAGGCGGGGCTTTTTGTGCGTTGGGAGCTGCTGCATGTAATTACCTTGGGCCGTAAATCTACCAAAAGCCAGATGCTGAAAATCCTATATATCGTCGGGGGGCTGGTCGTGGCGGCGGTAGGTGGTCTGCTGCTGTATTCTCTGGGGCAGCGGGCCGTGGCCTACGAACTGAAGCTGACCGTGCTGGACGCTCAGGGACAGCCGCTGCCCCCGCAGCGGCTGCTGCTCTGGGACCGGAGCAGCGGGCAGCACGAGTTTCGCCTCGACCAAGCCGGGCAGTTTACCCGCGAGCTGTCGGAGTCGTTTGGCTCCAGCGCCGTGGGGCCGCTTCGGCCGGAGTCCTTCGGGGTGCGGCTGGCGTTTCCCGACCTAGCCCCGCTTTACTACTGGTTTGCCGTCCGAGGTAGCGGCCCGCTCCCGTCCTACGAGGTGTATAACGACTACTACAGCTACGGCACCACCCAGTGGGTCGGTGACTTCGACGCCAAGGGCTTCGTCCGCCGCCAGACGAAGCCCGCTGCCCAAGGCGTGGTAGCGGCGGCCGTGCCGCCCCGGGGTGGGCGGGTGCCGCGCTGGCAGGCCACCGCTACGCTGCAACGAGCCGGCAAAACTCCTGATGGCCGCCGTAAGTACACGCTCGACCTGACCCTACGGCAAAGCGGAGTAGAAATAGTGGAAGCGCTAAGTCGCTGATTGGGAAGCCTCGCAGGCTTTTCGCAGCTCCGGCCGGCGGCGCATTGTTGGCAAGTATGCATCCTGGTGCTGGCGGCGCTACTGGGCACCCTGGCGGCAGATTTCGAGTGGGTAGTAGGCGGGCCGGCGCGAAAAGGTGCATCGAAAAGCCGGAGAAAGTGGCTAACAAGCCGTTCCCAAGCTCTGCGGTAACCCTGCGGCCGGGGCAGGCCAGGATTGTGCGTAGCTCGTGCACTATTTCCCCGTGGCCGTGGTTTATTTACGTCTGTCAAGTCCTGGTTTAGCCGTATTTTTACCGAATGTTATTTGCCCCCGAACCCCTCGCGCCCACGCTGGCTTCCGCCCGGCGCGTCCTGAAGCAGTATTACGGTTACGATACCTTCCGGCCCATGCAGGAAAGTATCATTACCAACATCATGAGCGGCAAGGATACCGTGGTGCTCATGCCCACCGGGGGCGGCAAATCGGTGTGCTTTCAGGTGCCGGCCGTGGTGCAGGAGGGCGTGTGCGTGGTCGTGTCTCCGCTCATAGCCCTGATGAAGGACCAGGTCGAGGCCCTCAAGGCCAACGGCATTCCAGCCGAGTACATCAACAGCAGCGTGGGCCAGAGCGAGCAAACCAGCATTGCTTCCGACTGCCTCAACGGCTACCTCAAGCTGCTCTACGTGAGCCCGGAAAAACTCGTCTCCCCGGGCTTTATCCAGTTTCTGCAGCGCCTGCGTATCAGCATGTTCGCCATCGACGAGGCCCACTGCATCTCGTCCTGGGGCCACGATTTCCGGCCCGAGTACACCCAGCTCAAGCTGCTGCGGGAGCATTTTCCGCGGGTGCCCATTATTGCCCTCACCGCCACCGCCGACCGCCTCACCCAGCGCGACATCCAGCAGCAGCTGCGCATGCACGAGCCCCAGGTGTTCCTCTCGAGCTTCGACCGGCCCAACCTCAACCTGATAGTGCGGCCCGGCCAGAACCGGGTGGGTAGCATTGTGGAGTTCGTAACCGGCCGGCCCACGGAGGCGGGCATCGTGTACTGCCTCTCGCGCAAGCAGTGCGAAACTTTGGCCCAGAAGCTTAAGGAGAAGGGCGTGCGCGCCGGCCACTACCACGCCGGCATGACGCCCAACCAGCGCGGGGCCGTGCAGGAAGCCTTCCTGCGCGACGATTTGCAGGTCATTGTGGCCACCATTGCCTTCGGCATGGGCATCGACAAGAGCAACGTGCGCTGGGTCATTCACTACAACCTGCCCAAGAACATCGAGGGCTACTACCAGGAAATCGGGCGGGCCGGCCGCGACGGGGCCCCGGCTACGGCCGTGCTCTTCTACAGCTACGCCGACGTGATGAGCCTGCGCGACATGCTCACCAAGGATACCGATCCGCGCCTGTCCCAGCTTAGTCTGGCCAAGCTGGAGCGCATGCAGCAGTTTGCCGAAGCGGCCAGCTGCCGCCGCAAAATCCTGCTCAACTACTTCGGCGAAACCCTGGCTACCGACTGCGGCAACTGCGACATCTGCCGCAACCCCCCCACCACTTTCGATGGCACGGAGCTGGCCCAGAAAGCCTTATCGGCCGTGGTGCGCATGCGCGAGCGGGCCTCTATCGGGCTGCTGATTGACGTGCTGCGGGGCATGCGCAACCAGGCCATCCTGCAGGGCGGCTACGACCAAATCAAAACCTACGGCGCGGGCCGCGACCTGCCCTATCTGGACTGGTACAGCTACATCCACCAGATGCTCAACGACGGCCTGCTCTACATTGCCTACGAAGAGGGCTATGCGCTGAAAATCACGGAGCTGGGCAAGCAGGTGCTGCAGGGCCAGCGCCAGCTGCCGATGAAGAAATTCCAGCCTGCCGAAAAAGCCGAAAAGCAGGCCAAGGGCAAAAAGGCTGCCCGCGAAACCGCGGCGCCCACCGATGCCACGACTCAGCTTTTCGACCGGCTGCGGCAGCTGCGCAAGCGCATTGCCGACGAGCAGAACGTGCCCCCGTACGTTATCTTCACCGATACCACGCTCCAGGAAATGGCGGCCGAGCGGCCCGTGTCGCGCACGGCCATGCTGGCTATTGGCGGCGTGGGTATGAAGAAGTTTGAGAACTACGGGGAGGTCTTTATCAAAGCTATTCTGGAGCACGGGGGCGCCCCGAATCCTTCGGATACCACCGATGACGACGAGGATGAGGATTTGCTTAGCACCGGGCGCAAGCCCGCCCGCCGCACCCGCGAAGCCGGCGACACCCACGAAAACACCCTGCAGCTCCACCGCGCGGGCCTGAGCGTGGAGGCCATTGCCGAGCGCCGCAGCCTGAGCCCGAGCACCATTCGGGCCCACATCGAAACCCTCTACGCCAAGGGCCAGCCCATCCGCCTGGAGGAGTTTCTGACCATGGACGAATTCGCCAAGATCCAGACCGCCATCGGCCAGCTCGGCGGCGACCCGCCCCTGCGCGACCTGTTCGACCACTTGCGGGAGCAGTACGACTACTTTAAGCTCCGCCTGGCCGTGATGTACCAAAAGCGTCTGCGAGGAAAGTAGGGTAGACGGTGAGTTAGTGAACGGATGAGTTGACGTTCTTCCGTCCTTGCAAGCAGCGCGAGGCAATTCATCCGCTGCGTCCCACGATTTATCCTTCATATGCTAGCCTTTTTTGCGCTGTCATGGCGAGCAAAGCGCAGCCATCCGTCCTCGGCGCAGGTAGTCACGCCACTTACCCAGAAAGCCCCTTACTCCATGTCGTAGTAAGGGGCTTTTCAGTGAAGGAAGCTTAGCACTTCGCCGAGGACGGATGGCTTCCTCGTTCCTCCTCGCAAGGACAAGGAGGGCGGCTCCTTAGAAGCAGGCTTTACGACTGTATTTTGCGAGGTAAAAGGTCTGGGAAAATACTTGGCTGGCGGCACCCTAAGAATATGCCAGCCGCGTTATATTGCCTTCGCGCTTTGCCCGCCTCTGTATGTCTTCCTCCTTATCTGTTCCGCGCCTGCTGCACTGGCTGGCTGGCGCTCTGGTTGCTGCGTTTCTGCTCCTGATGGTCAGCAAAGTGTGGCCGTACCGGAACCTGGAGCCGGGCATTCACTTTCTAACAACCAAATCGGAGGCTACCAACGCCAGCGGCCTGTTTCGCTTCGGATTCTACGTGCACATTACCAGTAGCTTGTGGGTATTGGCGGCCGGACTGGTGCAGTTCTTTCCCCGCTGGTTTCGGGGCCGGGTGGCCTGGCACCACCGCCTGGGTAAGCTCTATATTATTTCCGTTCTGGCCCTGGCCGCACCCTCCGGACTGATCCTGGCCGGATATGCGAACGGCGGGCTGGTGGCCAAGGCCGGTTTTGGGTTGCAATGCCTGGTGTGGTGGCTCAGTACCTGGCAGGCATACCGCTTGGCCCGGCAGCACCGCTGGGAGCTTCACACCGAATGGATGCTGCGCAGCTTCGCCGTGACGCTGGCGGCTCTGAGTCTGCGCTCGGAAAGCTACCTGCTGTATTACGTCTTTGGCACCAAGCCCATTGAAACCTACCTGACGGTTACCTGGCTCTCGTGGACGGGCAACCTGGTGCTGGCCGAAGTGCTGATTCAGGCTGGGGCCGCGCGGCGACTGTTACGGCAGGCGCAGGTATTTAAAGCCTCGGCGTCCGTGCCACCAGTAGTTGCCTAGTGCCGATACCAAGCACCGGCCTCGTCTAGTACAACTTTGCCCAACCGTGGTCCTGGCCTCTTTCTGCTGTGTTTCCTTTCTGCCTATGAAATTCCTGGTGCTGCTTTTCCTGCTAGGCACTGCCACCGCCGGCAATCCTTCTACGCGTCCTGCCAGGACTGCCCCACGCAGCTCCTCGGTAGCCAGTGCCCCTGCTGTGCTGCGCAAGTTCAATCTGGCTCCGCTGTGGCTGGTGTCGGCCAAACCGGCCGAGGCCCAGACCATGCTTGGGTGCATGGGCCCGCAATACCGGCCTTTCGATTTGGTGTACGAAAAAGTGATGCGCGACAGTAAGAACCCGGCTGTCTACCACGTGCAGGGAAAAAGCCGGGAGCGGGAGCGGCTCCTGCCGTTCAGCGGCACTATCACCGTCGTGGCCCTGAAAAAGGTAACGTATGGTAATAGCGCCTTGGCCTCGAAGGCCCCGGCGCACTACCAGGCCACCGGGCGGTTTCGACTAACCGAAAGTGCTCAGCAAGAAGGCGCGGGCACGTTTACGGGCACCTTTACCACCACGTTTTCCCATACGCCCGAGGGCTTGTCGTACATGCCCGGCCGGCCGTATTGGTGGACGGAAGGCCCGGCGGGGGAGGGCTCTACCTTCACCAGCACCTGGACCAGCGCGATGCATCCCCAGCCCGTGAAGCTGGTGTGGGCCAGCAACTTTATGAACATCGTCGACTCGGTTATCAGCGGCTTTAGCGTGGGGGAGCGGGGGCCGGGCATCACCCGCAAATACGCCCGGGTTGGCTGGTCGCGCTACTGGGAAAACGACGAGTGGTGGGTCGAAGCCGAAGGGCCGGTTTTGTAGCCCTAAAAACCGTATTTTGTCTCCTGATAACAGCCCGGCTGGTTGGGCAAACTAGTCTCCTTTATATGAATTCGCTACAACAAGTAACGGCTGCGGCCCTGCTATCGGTCCTGGGCTTGGCGGCCTGCCAGCAGCCCTCCACTTCAGCAACAGCGGCCGCGGCCCCCGTTGAGGCGCCAACGATGGCCGCCGCTCGCCCGGCCGCCGCCAAGCCGACCGCGCCGGCCCCGGTGCTGACGCCCGAAATGCGAACCTTCCTCGCTCAATACGACTTGTCGGAGCTTTGGTCGCCGGATGATAAAACCCGGATTAGCCTGATGAATGGCTTCCTGGGTGCCGACCATTACCGGGTGGAAGTAGTAGTGCTCTCGGCCCGGAAAGACACGCTGCAGCCCGAGGTGTACTACGTCACGGGTAAAAACCGCTTTAAGGGCCGGATTACCCCGTTTACGGGCACTATTACGCTACAGACCGTGCAGGATCTGGGCAAAGATATCAGGGAGTATATGGACGACAACGGGGATGCTAAGGGCTATACCGCTACCGGAACGTATGTTTTCAACGAGGAGCCAGCCAGCAAAGGAGCCGGTACCTTCGCCGGCAGCATGGCCGTAAACTTTAGCATGGACCCGAACCGGCCCGATGGGCTCCAACTGTTCGCGCTGGACATTCCGGCCGTGCAAGCCTCGCCCACCCGGGGCACGGGCCTGCTCTACGAGGGGACGTGGCGCAGCTACCAAAACCGTCAGGAAAAGCCCGCGTTGTGGGCCTTCAATTTCCTGCCCATTGCCAGCGGCGTGCTGGCCGACTTCAGCATTGGGGAGCGGGAAATGGCTATCAATCCTAAGTACGCCAAGCTCGGCTGGAACGAGTACTGGACGAATGAGGAGTGGTGGGCGGAGCCCGGTACGGCCGTGGCCCAGGCCTTGCCCGACAGCCTGGGACTTTAGGCTAGCGTGCAGGAAAATAGAGCGGAACTTTTTTCTAAAAATTTAAAGCTAATTGAATTAGTAAAGCTGCGGGTTTGTTGCTAATTTCACGAGCCGATAACCCTTTGATGTCGAAGCCTTTCCCGGCTCCCTACCCGCGATGATTAACACCAACCTGAAATTCTGGCGGCGCGAACTGGCCCTGACTCAGGCTCAGATGGCCGAAAAACTAGGTATCAAACGCTCACTAGTAGGTGCTTATGAGGAGGGGCGCGCCGAGCCCAAGCTCAGCACCCTGGTCAACATGGCCCGCTTGTTTGGTATCTCCCTGGATGCTTTGGTCACCACTGACTTCACCAAGAAGAGCGCCCAGAAAGCCGCCCTGCGCCAGCTCGAGCCCGTGAATGCCTCCCCCGATCCTCCCACGCCACGCCCCGCCAACGGCCTGCGCATTTTGGCTCTTACCGTCGATAAAGAGCAGAACGAGAACATCGAGCTTGTGCCGCTGAAGGCCAGCGCCGGCTACCTCAATGGCTACGCTGACCCCGAGTTTATTGAGGATCTGCCCAAGTTCCGCCTGCCCATGCTCAGCACGGGCGGCACCTACCGGGCCTTCGAAATTGCCGGCGACTCGATGCTGCCCATTGCTTCGGGCACCGTCATCGTGGGCAAGTACGTAGAGGATTGGATGACCATTAAGGATGGAACGCCCTGCATTGTGGTGAGCAGCAAGGAAGGCATTGTCTTCAAGCGCATCTTCAACAAGCTCAAGGACGGCGCCACGCTTTCCCTGCACTCCGACAACCCCGTGTACTCGCCGTACGAGATTGGGGTGGAGGATGTAGTGGAAATCTGGGAGGCCAAGTCCTATATCAGCAGCACTTTCCCCATTGCCGATCTGTCGCTTTCGCGTCTGGCCAGCATCGTGCTCGACCTGCAGCAGCAGATGAGCACGCTGAAAAAGGCGTAACGCTTTTTCATCTCCTGATCCGCATTCGTATCATAGCAAGGCTCACTCGTATTTCGCGGGTGGGCCTTGCTGTTTTCAGGGGGTGTCTAACTTCGCTCGGCCTTTGCGCGTATGCTTTAGGCAATTTGCTACCACACCAACGCCCTGAAACTCCATGCTGAAGTATATCCCCGCCACCGACCGTCACCACGCCTCGCCCGTGAGCTGGCTGAACAGCTATTTTCTGTTCTCGTTTGCTGACTACTACGACCCGAATAACATGCATTTCGGGCCCCTGCGGGTTTTTAACGACGACAGCATTGCGCCCAACTCGGGCTTTCCGCAGCATCCCCACTCGGAAATGGAAATCGTGACTATCGTGCTCGACGGTGAAGTAACCCACGAGGACACGATGGGCAACAAAACCACTATTCCCAAGGGGGAAGTGCAGCGCATGACGGCGGGCACGGGCCTGGCCCATTCCGAGTTCAACCGCACGGATAAACCCCTGCATATCTACCAGCTGTGGTTTTTGCCCAACCAGAAAGGCCTGGCCCCCAGCTACGAGCAGAAGGACCTCGACTTGCTCGACAGCAAAAACGAGCTAATGCCGATAGTTTCGGGCCAGAAAGTGCTGGAGGATGTGGTCTATATGAACTCCAACAGTACCATCTACTGGTCGAACCTGAAGGAAGGCAAGGAAATCGAGTTCAAAACCTTCCCGATTCGCAACACCTTTATCTACGTCAAAGAAGGCACGATTTACGTGAATGGCACCGAGTTGGGTCCCAACGACCAAGCCCGCATGACCGATGAGCACGTCGTACAGATTCGAGCCACGAAGGACTCGCAGTTTATCCTGATTGACCTGCCGGCGGCCGAAGCCAACTACTAAACCAGAAGTACCCGCTGCTACCGACAAGCCGGACAGTTATGTCCGGCTTGTCGTGTTTATAGGCTATACCAACTCCTTATTAGGAGAGTCAGCGCAAGCTAATTCCGTATAAGTACCGCCAAAAATGCGTAGTTCGAAGCCTGGCAAACAACCGTAAAACCTTGGGTATGCACCCACAGCAGTGAGTGCCTGATTCGGAAGGAGGCTTTATGATTGCCATTAATAGCGCGGCCAAATGGATGACCGTTGGGTTGTTTGCGGTCCATGCCCTGGCCTGTAACTACCACAAACAGCCGCTTGAGCAGGCCTCCGGGCCGAAGCCGGAACCAGAAGCCCCGGTGCACTTTGCCAGTCAGGGCGGGAAAGAGAAGAAGGTGCAGATTCCCTATTATCCGCTCCGCTCCCCGGCTGACCTTGACCGACTCATGGCCCAGATTGGGGAGGCGCGGGTGGTATTGCTCGGGGAGGCCTCGCACGGCACGCGGGAGTACTACCTCTGGCGGGCGGCGCTGAGTAAGCGCCTGATCCAGGAAAAGGGCTTCAGCTTTATTGCCGTGGAAGGGGAGTGGGCCGATTCGTACCGGGTGAATAATTTCATCAAAGGCCCGCGTCAGGACAGTGCGGCGGCCGTAAAGCTGCTGCGCACCTACAACCGCTGGCCCACCTGGATGTGGGGCAACCACGAAGTAGCCTCGCTGGTGAAGTGGCTAAACCACCACAACCAGCAAGCAGCTCGGCCCCGCCAGGTGGGCTTCTTCGGCCTGGATGTGTACTGTGTCTGGGAGTCGCTGGCCGATATTGTGCCCCACCTCGAAAGCCGGGATGCCCAGGCGGCCCAGGCAGCTCAGCGGGCCCAGCAGTGCTTTAAACCCTACAGCAATGATGCTCAGCAATACGCCCTGGCCATTGCACGCGCCGATAAAAGCTGTTGGACGGAAACCAACCGGCTGTGGAAGTACCTGGAGAAGCTCACGGGCGGAGCCGTGCCCAAGAATGAAGAGCTGTTTGTGGCCCAGCAGCACGCGCTAGTAGCCATGAATGGAGAGAAATACTACCGGGCCATGACCACCAGCAACGCCGAGTCGTGGAATGTTCGGGACAAGCACATGATGCAGACCCTACAGCGCCTGCTGGAGCTGCACGGCCCGCAGAGCAAAGCCATTGTGTGGGAGCATAATACCCACGTGGGCGACGCCCGCTACACCGACATGGCCAGCAGTGCCGAAGTAAACGTGGGGCAACTAGCCCGGCAGCAGCTGGGCCGGGAAAACGTGTTTATCGTGGGTTTTGGCTCTTACCAAGGCTCCGTAATTGCGGCCGATGCCTGGGGCGCGCCCATCAAGCAGATGCTGGTGCCCGAAGCCAAGGCGGGCAGCTGGGAAGATTTGCTGCACGCCGTAGGCCCCGCCGATAAGCTAGTTCTTTCCCAGGATTTGCGGGACAATCCGTATTTCAAGCGCCGCCTCGGCCACCGGGCCATCGGCGTGGTATATAATCCACGAACCGAGCGGTTTGGTAACTACGTGCCGTCGGTGATACCGCAGCGCTACGACGCCTTTATCTACCTGGATAAAACCACGGCCCTGCACCCGCTCGAAACCCCGGTAAAAGCCAATGAGCCCCCGGACTTGTACCCATCGGGAACGTAGTAGCTGGCCCCAACCGGCTATACCTAATGGATAAGTACTACTGCGTGAAGTATAATCCAGTACGAAAAGACTAGGCTCACATATAGGAAGGTTGTTTGGGGAAGCAAATAGAGCAGGCGCTTACTGTAAGATCTATTGGCCAGTGGAGCCAGGCTCATAACGAGAGCCGCAAGAAGGCCTAGACTCAGTGCGAGGCCGAAGCTCCAAAGGAAGTCATGCGCCGTAAGGCGCCGGATGTCATTAAGGGTGCCAAGTACGGGGTTGAGCCCCGCCATCAGGAGGCTGAGGGTCCAGAGAAGCATGGGTTTCTCAAGCAGCTTCTTCATTGCGCAAAAGTAAGTTATGCTACAGATCCAGTACATTCTACTATTTAGCTGCTCCTTCCGCCTTGGGCTTAAACACGACCCGAAAGCCCCGCAGCGCCGACGGATGGTAGATGGTCCCGTGAGTTTCGGTGGGCATCGATTCGTAGTGCCAGGTCAGGGCGGGGTTGGGCGTGTCCTGCAGAAGCTTGGCCAGGCGGGCCGAGGCGGCGGCAATGACGGGCTCGTCGCTGGAGGTCATATACAGAGTTTTGGCCGGTCCCTTGTACGCTTTGACGGTAGCCGCGGCCTGCTTGACGAGCTGCTCATTGTTCCACCACAGGCTGGGGTCGAAGGCCAGGTAGGTGTCGAACAGGTCGGGCTCGAGCAGCAGGGTTTCGACGACGAACAGGCCCGCCAACGACTCGCCCACAATGGCTTTTTCCGGGGTGGTGCGGTAGCGCTGCTGTACCTGGGGCATAAGCTCCTGGCGGATAAACTTGCGGAAAGCCGCCGACTCGCCCACCTTGGGCGCAATCTGCTTGTCTTTTTCGTTGGTCGTGGGGCCGGTCAGGTCGCGGCGGCGCTGGGTGTTTTCGATGCCGACCACGATGAAAGGGCGCATCGTGTTGTTCCCCACCGACACCTGCACCAAACCCGCTACGTGCAGGAAGTCTTCGGCCAGGCCGCCGTCGGGCATGTAGAGCACCGGCAGCCGCAGGGTCGGGGTTTCGGCATAACCGGCGGGCAGGTACACGTTGATGCGCCGCTTTTCGCCCAGGACTTTGGAGTCTATAGTAAAGGTCTGGCCGATGACCAGGGGCTCGGCTTTGCTTTGGGCCGTGGCAGAGGAAGCAAAAGTGCCCGCGAAAAGGAGGAGCAGCAGTAGAAAGCCGCAGAAAATATGTCTGGTGTTCATGCTTGAAGATGTTAGAGTTCTGCTACTTGAATTACCTCATTCGTAGTGAGCATGAATTCGCATAGTTGCTTGAAGATGAGAGCCGCTACCGGAGCGTTGGAAAGATTGTCGCAGTAGTAGAACCCATCGGCTTCCACAGCCACGATAACCGGAGGCCACGCCGCAAGGCTGCCGGAAAAAGCCGAACTTTCTTGCGTGATGGGCAGGCTAAGGCCGAGTTGAGAGGCCTCGTGTTGCACCACACGAAAGCGGCGCTGCACAAACTGCAGCGCCGCCTCCGGGTTGAAATTCTGGCCGCTAAGCCGGAGTTCCTTACCCATTACATCGTGTACTTGCGGCCCTTGTTCTGCTCCTTGAGGTAGGCCATCAGGGGCTGGAAGTAGTCGACCATGGCGCGGGCCGAGAGGTCTTCGCCGGTTTTCTCCTTCAGCACCTGCCGCCAGTCCTTGCTGGCGCCGGGGCGCATGATGTCGGCCAGGAACGAGCCCACTTCCTTGCTGCCGTAGTAGTTGGTAGCGTGCGGGTCCTGCTTCAGGATTTTCTTGCTGATATGGTCGTGGAGCTGGAACAGGATGACGTACGAGAGGGCGTAGTCGTAGTACTGGGCCGGGTCGTCGTTGATGTGGGTTTTGGTGGCCGGGTCGAGGAAGTTTTCCCCCCGCGTACTGGGCGGCACGATGCCCTGGTACTTTTTCACCAGCTCCCACCACTTGGCGTTGAGCTGGTCGGCGGGCAGGTTGTCGGCGTAGAAGGAGTTTTCCCACTCGCTCATCACGCCCGAGGAGAAGGGGATGAAAGTCACGTAGTTCAGGGCTTCCTTGAGCAACGTCTGGGTTTGGTCGGTCTTGGCTTTAGCGTCCTGCAAGCCCAGGCCCACCAGGAAGGGCTTCTGGGTGGCGGCCAGGCCCATCAGGCTGCCCATGGCCTCGTGGTAGGCGCGGTTGGCCCCAGCCCGCAGCAGCACCGGCACCTCGGGGTTGGTGTAAGTGAGGTAGTAGTAAATGTGGCCCAGCTCGTGGTGGGTCGTTTCGTACCACTCGGTGTTGGGCTCCACGCTCATCAGGCTCCTCACGTCGTTGTTGAGGTCCATGTGCCAGGCCGAAGCGTGGTTGTTCTTCTTGTAGGTAGCAGTTTTGGGCAGCGGGTAGAGGCTGCTTTTCTCCCAGAACACCGGCGGCAGGGCCTGAAAGCCCAGGCTCTGGTAAAACCGCTCGGCCTGCTTCACCTGCCATTCGGCGCCCTTCTTGGCCAGGGTGCCGTCCAGGTTCACGCCCTTCACCTCGACCATGGCACTCCAGTCCTGCCCCCAGCGGTTGGGCAGCCAGGAGGCGGGCAGGTAGTCGGGCACCTGCTTCTGGCCGTACTTTTTGGCCAGCTCGTAGCGGGCGTAGGTGTGCAGCTCCCGGTAGAGGGGCCGCAGCTCCTCGTTGATTTTGCGCATCAGCGTCATCATTTCCTCCCGGCTCATGCCGTAGTCGGAGGCCTGGTAGGTGAAGTAGTCGGGGTAGCCCAGGGCCTGCACCGTCTGGTTGCGCAGGCCGCGCAGGTTCAGCAGGCCGTCCTTGAGCGTGGGGCCAATGGCCTTGCTGGCTTCCCAGATGGCCTGCCGCTTTTTGGGGTCTTTTTCCTTGCGCAGCAGCTCGTCCAGGTCGTTGGTCGTTACCGACTTGCCCTGGTACTTGTAGTCGAAGCCGTAGAGCTTTTCGGTCTGCTGGGTTTCGGCCTTGATGCGGCGCTTCACCACGTCGGCAATGGTCTGGGGCGAGTTGGCGGCGTTATACAGGGCCGTTTGCAGCTGCTTCACCTGGATGTCGGTGAGCTGGTCCTTGTGCTCCAAGAGCTGGCGCAAATCGGCAATGTTCTGGCTGCTGCCGGTGAAGGCGGCCATGGCCTCGTTGGCCCGGGCCGTAGCCGCCGAGTTGGTCGTGTCGCCGGCCACGATGCGGGTGTTGGAGCGCCACTCGGCCTCCGCCGAGCGGGTGTAAAGCTGCTGGTACTGGGCCGAATAGTTGGCCAGAAACTCATCGGCCTGCCGGCCCCAATCGATAGGCGCGGGTGGGGTAGAAGCCTGAGCTGGAACAGCTTCGGTGGCCGGGGTAGTAGCCGTAGCGGTTTTGGCCGTGGGGGCGCAGGCCCACAGCGCCGAACCCAGCGTAGCCAGGGCCAGGCCGGAAATCAAAGGTTTTTTCATTGGAAGGGAAGAGGAGCGGAAAGGGCAACAAGTATTTCGCTGGCTAAAATAGCCACTTGCCGACAAAACGGCCGAAGTCGGATCTTTCGTGTCATTGCGAGGCGCAGCCGAAGCAATCCGTCCTCTGCGCAGGTAGTCCCGCTCTTTTACCAGAAAGCCCTTACCCGTAAGCAACGAGTAAGGGCTTTGTATTGCTGGCGTGTAGAGACGCATACTTGCGTCTCAATCGTTGCTGAGGGTGCTTAGCCCGGAATTGTTGGGGCGCCGTCGTTCAACGACGAGACGCAAGTATGCGTCTCTACATCGGGCCACGATAAAGGGCTTTCTGGTTAAAGAGCGTGTCTACCTGCGCAGAGGACGGATTGCTTCGGCTGCGCCTCGCAATGACACGAAAGAGTTACGCGGCCTGAGCTTCTTGCTGCAGCAAATGGCAGTCTTTATACTTCTTGCCGCTGCCGCAGGGGCAGGGGTCGTTACGGCCGAACTTGCGCCTGGAGCGCAGGGTTTTGAGCCATTCCCGTGGGTCGACGCTGAAGCGCAGGAAGCGTTTCTTGGGGTTTTGGCGCAGGGCCCGGCTCAGGAGCTGGTAGAGCTCGGGGTGGTTTTCCTGGAGCTTCTCAGGCTTCTCGAAGAAGTACTCCGTCACGACGGCGAAAAACTCGGCCTCGTTGGTGCCCCCGTAGGCGTTGATTTCCGACTTGCCTTCCCGGATAGCCTCAATCTCGCGGGCCATGACCTCGGCCCAAGGCTGGAGCAGCTCGGGCGGCAAGGCCATCTTCGGCACCCCGTCGATAACGCCATCGGCCTCGTCGAGCATGTGGGCAAACTCGTGAATGCCCACGTTCTGCTTGTCCAGGCCATCCTTGAAGCCCTGCTCCAGCGAGGCTTTCGACAGGTGCATGTAGTGCTGGTTCTGGAAATTGCGCACCGAGCCCAGCAGCTGGCCTTGCAGCGGGGCCACTTCCTTGTCCGGGTCGCGGGCTTCTTTCCAGGAGTCGGGCACGATGAGCACCTCGCCCAGGTTGCCGTATTCCCAGTCGCGGAAGCCGAAGATGGGAATGATGGCCGAGGCCGCTACCAGCACCCGGGTCACGTCGTCGACTTCGGTTTGCAGGCCCGTAATGCGGGTCTGGGCCAGAAACACCTGCACTTCCCGCTCGAAGCGCTTCTTCTCATCCACGGTGAGGGACAGATAAAAAGCCACCCGGGTAGCCAGAATCTGGCGCCACTCCTCGGGGAAATCGGCGGCCAGGGCGGCGGCTTTTACGCGGGCGTCGCGCGTTGCGTAGCGGTAAAACAGAAAGACAATCCCGGCCAGCACGGCTAGGTAAACGATATAATTCATGGGCGGCTAAACGCGGCAGCAGGCGTTAGGTTGGGGTAATTCTTATTTCGGCTGGGCCTCTACGTCGGGGTTGCGGCCCAGGCGGTAGCCCAGGCCCAGGCGCAGAGCGAAGTTGGAACCGAAAAGGGCGCCCTTGTCATCCTCGACATTACCGGTCACGTAAAGCTGCCCGTCTAGGCTTACTGTCAAGCGTTTATGCCGCCACCCTGTGCTTATATTAGGCAGCAGCGTAGTACTCGCGTATCCCAGGTCTTGGGGATTGGGCGTGAACAAGGGGTTGGCATTGTCTACGACTTTCGGCTTTATTACCTTATTCAGCTCATAGCCCAGGCCCACGAACCATTGCTGGTCGTGGGGCAGCGGCAAGAAAACCCTGACGCCCAGGCGGGCCGTGCCCAGTAATGCCTGGTACGTGAAAGGAGCGTACACAATACCGCCTTGGTCGGCCGCAAAGTACCGCTGCCCCTTGCTGCGAAAAGAGCTGAGGCTAAGCTCCCCATACACGGCAGTCCGGCGGCCGGGTTGAAACAGTTCGGCGTACAAGCCGCCAAAGGGGCGGGGGCGGCAATCCACGCAGGCGCCGTCGGTGGTGGGATTGTACAAAGGAGTATAAACACTCTCAATCCGATTGTAGCGCACCCCGGCCAGGAGGCCCCCCTGAAAAGCGGTCCGGCGGCGGGGCCGGGACTCTGCCAGCCAGCTTCGGGTGGGTTGCTGGTTGGGTGTGCACTTGGTGGTATAGGTCTGAATGACGGCGGCCAGTCCTTCGGGGGTAAAAGGAATTTTGCTGGCTTGCTCGACGGCGGCCGGGCAGTTGCCAAACAGCAGGTTCAATTGGGTTTGGTAGTTGTTGCCGTCCGTAATAACCCGGTTGCCCGTGGTGTTGCGCAGGTATTTTCGCTCACTCAGATCCAGAATGGGCTGGCCGGGCAGGTGAATGAGGTAGTGGGGAGTGCTTGTCGTAACAACCCGCAGGAGCATAACCGGCCCTTCCAGCAGCACATCCGCCAGCACGGAGTCGCGCCGGACATCCGGGCTGTAGCCCAGGGTCAGTTTTTCCAGCCGGGTTTCGGCCGCGTGGTCGATGGGCAGCACTTCGTAGCGGAAGTAACGCCCTTGCGTGAAGCTCACGGCCCGCAGCTGCCGCGGTTTGAAGACTTGGTCGGGACTATCGGCCTGGGCCCGAAAGCGGATAGACGTAGGCGGCTCGGTCCAGAAGTTGTTTTCAATCAGGCCGCGCAGGGTGTCGCCGTTGCTTTGCACCAGCAGGCCGGGTTCAAAAGCCTGGGCTTGCAGGTGGGCCGCGCAAAGGCTAAAGCAGGCGGCAAGGAGTAAGCGTCGAATCATACGTTGCAATAGGTACTTGATGAATGGTGTGTTAGAGTTGGGGGAGGTGCTCCCGCAGCCGCTCGCGCAGCAGCTCGACCAGCAGGGGCGCCAGAAACTGAAATTTGTCGGGAATGCGCAGGTTGATAATAGGCTTGCCGGCCAGGGCTTCCCCAAACTTGTCGCGCAGAATATCAGCGTGGCGCCGCTCCATCACGAAGATGACGTCGGCCCAGCCCAACTGGCCGGCCGTCACCCGCACCCGGGCGCCCGGCTCGGTGCCGGCCGAGCGGGCCTCGTAGTGCGGGTGGTCGTCGAAGAGCCGCTCGGCCGTGAGGCTGCGCCAGCGGTTCTGGCTGCAGATAAACAGCAGTTGGCGGGGCTGAGAGGCTGAGGTTTGTAAAGAAGCGCTGATAACGTAAGCTACTTTTTAAGCGTGAGTTTCTCGATGGAAGCGAGCAGCGCCTTCCGGTTTTTCGCTGATTTGATAAAGGGTGGCAGTCTTTCAACCATAGGTGAGAAAGTAGTAGTCTGCCGTTGCCGCAGCTTTGCCTGAATATATTCTTTCAGATGCTGCAGATGTTCGTAGGTATAGGCCCATAAAATTGCTGCACCAAACGAGTCTTGTAGCCAAAGCTTGGAGCCGAAATATGGCTCGGTTTCTCCATCCTGCACTTGGGGTGGTACATAATCCTCGTAAATGGGAGTGAACCTATTGCTAAGGCGGCAAGCCGGACATTTGAGGAGGACGAAGCTGGTCTTCTGCTTTACGGCTGGAAGCGTAACCTCTACCCGATATCCGCAATCTGGACAGTATCGGTTCACAGATACCTTATAGAGCCCCCGTTGCGCAAGGCCCCGATGACACGTGGAGCAATGAAATTCGTACTGGCCGGACGCTGAATTCTTGGTGACTTCGGCCCGGTGCCGGCAATGTGGACACTCGACAACGAATGTATCGGTGAAACTATAAATGGTGCGAGGACCACCGGTAAAACGAGTTATAGTTTCGTCTTTCATGTGGTAAGTCCTCGCACCATAATCTGCTTTTATTCCACCACCGACACCCGAATCTTGCGGCCCTTAATCTTGGCGCCCGTCACGCGGTTGGCTACTTCCTGGGCCTGTTCCCGGGGCACGGCCACGTAGCTGTAGTGGTCAAACACCTCGATATGGCCGACGGCGTCGCGCTCCAGGCCGCCGTGGGCCACGAAGGTTCCGACCAGGTCGTGGGCACTGACTTTGTCGCGGCGGCCAGCCGATACGTGCAGGGTCGTGCTGGTGGGGCGGGGGGCTTTGGGCGCGGCGGGCGGCAGCTTGGGCGCGTGCATGTCCTGCCACTGGATGGTTTCGGCCACCGGCCATTTCTGCACGTGCTTCTGCTCGTGGGGCGTCGCCAGGATGTGGGCCACGCCCTCGGCGCCGGCCCGGGCCGTGCGGCCGGCCCGGTGCTGGAAGGAATCGGCCTTGTCGGGCGCGTCGTACTGGATGACCGTGTCGAGGGCCGTTACGTCGAGGCCCCGGGCGGCCACGTCGGTGGCGACGACCACCTGACTGGAGCCGTTGCGCAGCTTCATCAGGGCTTTGTCGCGCTCGGGCTGGGGCATTTTACCGTGCAGCACCTCGGCTGCTACGCCCCGGCCCTGCAGGAAGCGGGCCAGCTCGGTGCACTTCTCGCGGGTGTTGCAGAAAATCAGGGCCCGGCCGGTTTCGGGCTGGTGCAGCAGGTGTAGCAACGCGGCGGGCTTCTTCTCGATGGGACCCACGTGGCCGCGCAAGCTTAGGTTTTCGGGCAGAGTGCCTTCGTCTTCCCCGGCGTTCACCACCCGAGGCCGGGTCAGGTTCTTGCGAATCAAGTCCAACACCTTGTCCGACATCGTGGCCGAGAACAGCAAAGTCTGGCGGCGGCGGGGCAGGCGCTTGATGATTTCGACCAGCTCGTCCTGGAAGCCCAGCTCCAGGAGCTTGTCGGCCTCGTCCAGAATCAGGACTTTGAGCTGGTTGGGAATAATGGTGCGGCGCTCGAAGTGGTCGAGCAAACGGCCGGGCGTGGCCACTACAATGTGGGGCGCCTGCTTCAGGGAAGCTGTTTCGTCGCGGAAGGCGTGGCCGCCGTAGAAGGCCGCCACCCGCAGGTTGGGCGTGTACTTGCCGAGCTTTTTCAGCGCGTCGCGCACCTGCAGGGCCAGCTCCCGGGCCGGCACCAGTACGATAATCTGCACCGCGTCGAGCTTCAGGTCAACCTGGTGCAGGATAGACAAGCCGTAGGCGGCCGTTTTGCCCGAGCCGGTGGGCGCCTGCCCCACCACGTCCTGCCCGGCCAGCGCCATCGGAATTACTTGCTCCTGAACGGGCGTAGGAACGGTAAAATTCAGCTCGTCGAGAGCTTGTATCAAAGACGGCGCGAGGCCAAGGTCGGCAAAAGAGGGCATGCGAAACGGTATAGTATAAATGCAAAGGTACGCCGGATTTCGGCAGCCGCCGCGGGTCGGCTGTGGATAGCAAGCGGCTGGCCTGGGGAGCTAGCCTGGGGACTGGTCGCGGGGCCGGCCGTAAGGCGTGCCCCGCCGCGCGGTGCCTACTGCGGCTGCCGGTGTTTGGTGGCTTTACTACGGGCGTTTGGCCCTACTTACCAACGGCCGGAGGCCCCGCGCTTTTTCTCCTCCGGAATGTCGACCAGGCGGTAGCGCACAGCGTTTTTCTTGGGGCGAATATCCATGCCAACGTAGTGCGCATACACTTTGGTAAAGCAGGCACCGAAGTAGAAAATCATGGCCGAGTAGAACACAAACAGCAGCACCAGTACGATGCTGGAGGCGTGGCCGTAGATTGGGCCCAGGTTGCGGGGCACCAGCAAGTGGCCCAGGGCAAACTCGCCCAGGTCGATGAGCACGGCCGTCAGTACGGCCCCGCGCAGCACCGCCTTCCAGGGCACGTGGGCGTAGCTGAGGTTGCGAAACGTGACGCCGCACCACACGGCCAGAATCAGCAAGGACACCAGCTGGTTGAGCGTCTGCACCAGGAAATAGCCGAAATTGGGGTCGAAGCCGCGGATGTAGTCGGCAAAAAAGGCCAGCAGCGCGTCGCTCAGAAAGGCTACCAAAGACAGCAGGCCCGTCGTCAGGAGCAGGCCCAGAGAACGGCTGCGCTCCTTGAGCATCTTGCTGAAGCGGCCTGTCGTGCGGGTAGTACGCACCTGCCAGAGCTGGTTCAGCGAGTTTTGAATGACGACGAACAGGGTGGTAGAAATAAAGAGCAGAAAGGCAAAGCCCAGCCAAGTCAGCAGGCGGCTGCGCTCCACGTTGGTTACGTTGAGCAGAATCTGCTCGACGAGCTCGGCGGCCGAGGTACCCAGCAGGGCCGAAAGCTTGTTGAGCAGCAACTGCCGCACGCCCGAGGTAGAATACACCGACCCCAGCAGTTGAATCAGGATAATCAGGATGGGCGGCAGGGCAAACGTAGTGAAGAAGGCCGTGGACGCGCCCAACCGGAGCGGGTCATTCAGGGCAAATTCCCGGGCCGCCCGCTTTAGCAGCAGGAAGAAATCTGTCCAGACTTTTCGCCGGGGCTGCCCCGGCTGGCGTACATTTGTCATCGGCTTCGCGTACGAACTTCGGCGCCCGGCCGTTTGGTGCGAAGAGCGAAGGTAAGGTGCCGGCGTCGTACTGCCCAGACTCATTTTTTTGCCCTGCCCGTGTCTTCTCCGTCTTCGTCCGTGCTGCCTTCTGCCCCGCCCCAACGCCCCGGCAACTGGTGGCGCCGCCGCGTCGTGGACCCGGTGCGCAACATCCTCAAGCAAGGCCTGACCCCGCCCCAGCTCGCCCTAACCATGGCCCTGGGCATACCCATGGGCCTGGTGCCGATTCTGGGCATTACCACGCTGCTGGCCACCTTCACGGCCGTGCGCCTGCGCCTGAACGTGGCCGCCATGCTCATCGTCAGCCACCTGATGAGCCCGTTTCAACTAATCGTGCTGATTCCGCTGATGCGGCTGGGGGCCCGCTTGCTGGGCAACGGCCAAGGCCCCGAACTGACCATCGACCAGCTGAGCACCCTCTTCAAGCACGACTGGACCAGTGCCCTGGCTTTGCTGTGGCGGGCGGGCCTGGGGGCCGTGCTGCTCTGGGTGGTGCTATCCATTCCGCTGGGCCTGCTGCTCTACTTTGCGCTCAAGCCCGTTTTTCGGCGTTTGCTGGCCCGGCAGACGGTTGCCACGCCCTTGTGATTGACCAATAAGTAGCCATAAAAAAAGCTCCGACGTTAAGCGGAGCTTTTTTTATGAAAGTTATGGGAGGCTAAGCGTCGGCGCGCTTATACACGGGCTCGGCCTGTAGGAAGTACTGGTTCAGAGGCTCGTCGGAATTTTTGTCGAGCACCATCACGTCGACCAGGTCGTTTTCCTTGATGTTGCCCTGCACCACCGGCCCCATTTCCTCGAGGAAAGCCGGGTCGTTGTCGGCCGTGTAGAAGGCCAGCAGCAGGCGGGAGGGCGAAGTGCCGTCCTGGAAGTGCACCATGGCCACGTAAGCCGCTTCTACCTGGGGCTTGCTCAGGGCAAAGCCGCGCAGGGCCTCAATCAGGCCGGCGTGCTCTTCGGTGGGCGGGCCCAGCATTACCTGCACGTTGCCGGGAGGACCCTGGGTGATGCTGCTGTTGAGCATTTCAGCAATTTCGGCGGCGGGCAGCAGCTTGCCCACGGTGGAGAAAGGGTTCAGGGCGCAGTCGGCTCCCTGAACCATCTGGAAGAAGTCGAGGCCGCGCAGCCGCATGTAGGGCAGGGTATCCTCTTCCTGCCCATCGGCTTCAAAGATCCGCTCCTTAGAAGTGAAAACCGGGATTTTGCCGTCGTTGAGCACTTGGAGCTGAATTTCCATGCCTTCCACGGGCGTTACTTCGCCCATGGGTTCCCCTTCCTTGGGAATGGTTACCACGAACACCTCCTCGTTGAGCAGCGCCTGGTAAAAACCGGGGCGAAACTCGGGCATGGTGGCCGCGTTGAAGAGCAACTGCTCCAGCACATTGACCGGCTCGAAGTGCGGCATCTGCGGCATCTCCGGAATCGGCATCTGCGGGGCTGGCATGGGCGGAACTGGGCTGGGGGCAGCCGGCGTAGGCGAGGTATAGCTGGAGCCTTTGTAGCGGGGGCCGCCGGGGGCCGGTGTTTCAGGCGTAGAAGACGCGGCGCCGGGAGTGGCCGGGGCCGGAGTAGCAGGAGGCGTCTGGGGCGCCGGTTTGTTGGATTTCAGAAAGTCGAAGAGACCCATAGGACGTAGTGGATTGGATACGCAAGCTAAGGAGGTTTGCGGAAGAATACCGCCAAAAATGCTCCTTCGTATGACTTTTATGGTAGCAATTTGGTTCCCAGCGGGTTTGCTGGGCTCTTACTGTCCGTCGCTGGCCCCGCAGCCCCGCAGCTGCTCAGATACTTCCCGAATAGTGAAAATCTCGCCCTTATTTCCCCACGATGTCTGTACAAAGTTCAGGATGTTGGTAATCTGCGAGTCGGTCAGGTGGGTGTCGGCCGCGGGCATCACTTGGTTGTAATCCACGCCATTAACTATCAGCGGCCCCTGCATCCCCTTGCGTACCAGGCAGGCCAGGCCGCTGCGGTTTTTAACCAGGTAGTCGGCCCCGGCCAGGGGCGGAATCAGGCGCTGCAGGCCTTCTCCTGCCGCCCCGTGGCAGTTGGAGCAGTGCGAGGCGTAGAGCTTGGCACCCTCGTTCTGCCGGTTGGAAAAACAGCCCACGACGCTGGCCCCTCCGGCCAAAACGGCCAGGGCGCGCAAAACGAGAATGGGCTGGATCCGCGGCTTCATTACTGCGCTTTTTTCTGTTTGGCGGCCTCTTCCCGCAGCAGCACGGGCAAGTCCTTAATAAGCTGGTCGACCTTCTCCTTCACCATGCCGTCGTAGACGCCGCGGATGTGACGGTCGGAGTCAACCAGGGCAAAGGCGCCGCTGTGGGCGTAGCCGCCGGCCACGGTGCTGTCTTTCTGCGCTGCGGCGAAGTAGCGCGGGGCCAAGCGGAAAATCGTGTCGTGGGGGGCGGTGGCAAAATGCCAGCGGCTGGCGTCCTTGATGCCCAGGCGCTCGGCATAGTCGCGCAGCACCGGAATGGAGTCGTGGGCCGGGTCGATGGTATGCGACAAAAACACTACCTGTGGGTTATCCTTGTACTGCTCGTAGACGCGCAGCATTTCGCTCTGCATCTTGGGGCAGATGCTGGGGCAGGAGGCAAAGAAGAAGTCGGCGATGTAGACCTTGCCGGCAAAGGTTTGATTAGTAATGGTCTGGCCTTCCTGGTTGGTCAGGGTAAAGGTCGGAATGGCGGCGAAGATGGTATCGGCCGGCCCGCCGTCGGCCCGGGGGCGCACGTCCCGCTCCCCGTAATAGGGCAGGGTCTGGGCGGCATCGGGTTTATCGGAGCAGGAAGAAAAAGCCAGGGCGCTGCCCACGGTCAGCAAGGCAACCTGGAAAGAGCGGCAAAACGAGAAGGAAATCATTGAGCGGAAGGGTTAGCGGCGGCGTGGGGAGCCTGTTGTAAAACCAGCTTGGCCGAGTCAAGGTTCTGGCGCATGAGCCGGCCCACCGAATCTATTTTCTGCTGCTGCACGGCAAAGTAGCGCAGCTTGGCCTCGGTAGCCACGGTGTCAGCGGGCTTGCGGTACTGGTGCATCCAGCCCATCATGGCCGCGTCGGCCCGGAGCAAGTTGCGGCGCTGCCGGCCGGCCAGCACGGTATCGGGCAGCGGGGCCTTTTGCAGCTGCTGGCGCAGGTCGTAGAGCTGGCCCATCTGGGCCATGAGGGTATCGTGGCTGGCCAGCACGGCTTTTTCGGCAGCTTCAACTTGCTGCTGTTCAGTGGGGCCGGAGTTGCAGGCGGCTAGCAGGGCTGCGCAGCCCACGGCCAGCAGCAGGGAAGGACGGAAGGTAAACACGCGGCAAAGGTAAGCCACGCGGCCCGGAGTAGCAGGGTTGTTCGTTGTCAGTTGCCGGTTGTTAGACAAAGAACGTCATGTCGAGCAGCGCGAGACATCCCGCGTGCTGATGTTGCCACACTAACGGTCATGCTGAGTGCAGTCGAAGCATCTCTACCGCTTCGTTGCATTGCCAATTGAATAGCGTTGCAGTAGAGATGCTTCGACAAGCTCAGCATGACGTGCTGATTGGGCCAGCTACTAGTACTACCGCAGCGGCGCGGTCGTCAGCGGCGTCACGGGCGTTTCGCGCGGCACGCGGCCCTGGAAGTGGGGCATGGAGACGTTGGGCAGGCGGGGCAGCACGTAGCGGGCGAAGTAGTCGGCCTCGCCCAGCAAGGGGTAGCCCGAGAAGATAAAGGCCCGGAAACCCATGTCCAGGTAGCGGTTCAGCTTTTCGACAATCTGGTCGGGGTTGCCCACCAGCGCCCCGCCGGCCCCGGAGCGGGCCTTGCCGATGTCGGTCCAGAGCAGGGGTTCGACGAAGCCTTCCATGTCGGCGTGCTCGCGCAGCTGGTTCTGGCGGTGCACGCCCAAGGACCACGAATCCTGGGCCCGGCTCTTGATTTCGGCGCCTTTCACAGGGTCAAACTTGGACATGAGCTTTTTGGCGTAGGCCCGGGCCTCGTCCTCGGTTTCGCGCACGATGACGTGGATGCGCAAGCCGAAGTCGATCTGGCGGCCGTGGGCGGCGGCCCTCGCGCTGAGGTCCTGCATCGTGTCGTAGAGCATTTCCTCGGTTTCGGGCCACATCAAAAACATGTCGCAGTACTGGGCGCACACGGCCCGGGCGCCTTCCGACGTGCCGCCGAAGTAGAGCAGGGGCCCGCCGTTCTGCTGGTAGGGCTTGGCCGGGTCGGCGGGCATGTCGAACTGGTACAATTCGCCCTTGTGCACGATGCGCTCCTGGGTCCAGGCCTGGCGCAGGATTTCGATGGTTTCGGCGCAACGCTGGTAGCGCAGCTCGGGCACCTCGCGCAGGCCGGGCAAGTCGGAGTTGATGATGTTGATGGTCAGCCGGCCCTCCAGCATGTGGTCGAGCGAGGCCAGGGCCCGGGCCAGCATGGGCGGGTGAATTTCCCCGGTCCGGATGGCCGTGAGCAGGTTGATGCGCGAGGTCTGGGGGGCAATGCCGGCGGCAAAGGTCATCACGTCCTGGCCTACGGTGTAGGAAGTGGGCAACAGGATGTTGGAGTAGCCCAGCTCCTCGGACCGGAGCACGATGTCGCGGCAGTGGGCCCAGGAGCTGCGGTAAGCCCCGTCGAGTACGCTCAGGTACTGGGTGTCGCCGCCGCAGAGGTCGTCGAACCAGGAGACTTCGGCCACCCGCTGCGGGGTGCGGATGGCGACGGAGGAAATGGGAGTGGAGAGCATCGGAAAGAGTCAGGTCCGGCAAAACCGGATAAGGACGGAGTAAGAATCAGCCGAAGAGGTAACCAGGCTACAACTGACGCGGCCCAGTACTGCCGCGCTGCTTGGAAAGAAAGTACAGCACCAGACCCGCCGCCGCCACAATGGCCACATCCCGCGCCTCGTTGGCCGCGCTGTTGGAGAGCAGCCACAAACACAAGGCTACGCACAATGCCGCCACGACCGTGCCGCCCAGCACCCGAAACGGGGCCGGCCGCTCGGGGTGGCGCCGGCGCAGCACCGGCAAGGCGGCGCAAGTTAGGGCAAAGTAAGCCAGGCGAATAATCGTGCTCAGCGTCAGGGCGTAGATAAACGTGCCGGAAATGGCCAGCACCAGCTTCAGTACCGCCGACACTAGAATGGCCACGTAGGGCGTGCGAAAGCGCGGGTGGGTGGCGCCGAAAAAGGCCGGAATCTGGCCCTGTTCGGCCAGGGCAAACAGCAGGCGAGGGCCCGTGAGCATCAGGGCGTTGAGCGTGCCCAGGGCCGTGAGCATGGCCGCTGCCGCCACGAAAGCCGCTCCGATGGGGCCCAGAAACTGCTGGGTGGCGCTGGCCAGGGGCCGCTCCGAGGACGCCAGGTTGGGCAGGGTGCCGATGCAGACCACCTGCACCAGCAGAAACAGCACGGCTACGGTGCCGATGGCCGTGAACAGGGCAAAGGGCACGTTGCGCTGGGGCTGCTGGATTTCGGCGGCCGGAATGGCAGCCACGTCGAAGCCCGAGAAGGTGAAAATCAGCAGCAGCACGGCGCTGGAAAACCCGGTGTAGGTAGGCGCCACGGCAAAGGAAAATGCCCGCCAATCCACGAAAAACAAGCCCACCACGGTAAACACTACCAGCACCAGGACCTTGCTGATGGTAAACACGTTATTGGCCCGCGAAGCCTGCCGCACGCCCACCAGGTTCAGCAGCGTCAGGGCCGTAATCAGCCCGGCCATGAGCCCGGCCCGGCCGAGGCCCGCGCCCACGGCGGGCCAGAAGTAGGCGGCGTAGTCCACGAACAAATTGCAGAGCGCGGCGAAGCTGGCCAGGCGCGACACCCACAACAGCCAGCCGACCTCAAAACCGACCAGGGGCCCGAAGGCTTCGCGGGCGTAGAGGTAGGGCCCACCGGCCCCGCTGAAGCGGCTGCTGACCTCAGCAAAGCAGAGAATAATCAGCGTGACGATGGCCGCGGCAGCCACGTAGGCCACTAGGCTGTAGGCCCCGACCAAGGCGTAAATTTTGGCCGGCAAGCCCAGGATACCGGCCCCGATGGTGATGTTGATAATCAGGGCCACGAAGTCCCAGCGGCGGATGCCCCGCACGAGGTCGGGCCGCGGGGCGGCAACGGAAGGGGAGGTCATGCAAAAAGCGAAAAGCAACGAAAACGGGCGGCACGCACGGCCCCCACGACGCGGAAGTCAGGTAGTTGCGGGGCAACAACAACAGCGGTTTTCGATGGGCTTTACGGGGTGCATGCGGGTAGAAAAGCAGGAAAATCCGGCGACCTGACCTACCCGTTTTTTCGAGTGAGCAGCTAGGCCGGGCAGGGGCAAATATAGACAGCGCGGTCCGCAGTGCAAGTTTTTCGGCTCGCCGAGCCCGGCCCGGCCAACTCAGGATTTTACTCAGTCAAAAAATAATATTTGCGTTTCTGAATTCCGCCGCTTTACCTTTGGAGCATCAATTCTTTTACCCATCAAAGGATTGTTTTTATACAGAGGCGTGGAGAGACAGGCTCTATGAAACGCCGACAACCCCCGGAACATCCGGAACGGTGCCAAGTCCTGACCATATAAAAACAACAACGCCGTGAAAGCCTTCACCAGCTCCCTCGCCCATCTTGCCCCACGCACCGCCCAGTTTTTTGGCTGTTGCGGCATGCTGTGTTGCGCGGTCTGTATGCCCGCGCTAGGCTAGAGCTGCTAAGGATCAGGTACTTCCTCGTTTTCCTTCTTGTTTGCTCGCGTAGCCGCTGAAGCTAGCACCTTCGTCGGCTACACCCCCGCTTAGGCCGCGTCTGCGCCGGGCGGGTCAGGCCGTGGCCGTTCCGTATGGTTCGGCGGCCGGAATCCCCAGATTTTCTTTCTGGCCAATCAGCTTTTTCTGCTCATAGTTCTATTTCGGCCGCGGTGGTGGCTGACGTAGGCCCGCCTGTGCACAAGTCGGACCCAAGCAGAGAAGTCCCCGTTTGCTGACATTATTCTTCCCGTTCGGCGCTGCTGGCACCGTTACGCTGGGCAAGCTGCGGCCTTTCTAGTACGCTGGGCCTGGCAGGTAACTGCCTGTCTTGCTGTAGTTACAGGTGAGGGAAAGTCAAAACAAGGGAGGATTGGCCGGGAGCTTTTGCTCCACAGGTAGCCAACTTTTTCTATGAAATCCTCTACTCTTCTGGCGGTGCCGGCCGCCTTGGCTGGCATCGTGTGCGTGGCCAGCCCGGCCTGGGCCCAAACAGCCCCGTCAGCTCAAACCGCCGCGCAACCCATTACCGGTACCATTACCGACGCGGCCGACGGCAGCCCCTTGCCCGGCGTGACGGTCGTGGTGAAAGGTACCACCGTGGGCGCCTCTACCGACCCCAGCGGACAATTCACGCTGAGCCTGCCGACGGGTAGTAATACGCTAGTCATTAGTGCCGTAGGCTACGAAAGCCAGACCGTAGCCGCAACGAGCGGGGCGGTGCGTATTCGATTGAAAGCCGACGTTAAGCAGCTTTCGGAAGTGGTCGTGACGGGCTACAGCGAGCAAAACCGCAAGACCCTGACCAGCGCCATTAGCTCCGTGAAGGGCGACGCGCTGAAGGATATTCCGGCCGCCAGCCCCGACCAGCTGTTGCAGGGCAAGGCGCCGGGCGTGCAGGTGTCGGCCAACTCGGGCGTGCCCGGCGGGGGCATTTTCATCCGCATCCGCGGGAGCAACTCGGTCAATGCCAGCAACGACCCGCTCTACGTCGTCGATGGGGTGTTCATCAACAACACCAACCTCATTGCCACCGGCCTAGGCAATCAGGTGTCGTCAAACCCGCTGGCCGATTTGAACCCCCAGGACATTGAGAGCATCGAAATTCTGAAGGACGCCAACGCCACGGCCATTTACGGCTCCCGCGGGGCCAACGGCGTGGTGCTGATTACGACCAAGCGCGGCAAGGCCGGCGACAAAACCCGCATTACCTTCAACACCTACCACGGCTGGTCGAAAGCGGCCCGGCAGTACGATCTGGTGACCGGGCCCGAGCTGGCCGAGCTGGAAAATGAGCGGTTTTTGAACGACGGGGGCAACCCGGCGCAATTGCCTTACCGCTCCGTGGCCTCCGGCGGGCGAGGCTTGCCCGAGGAGCAGCCAACTTACGACCGGCTTTCGGACGTGTTTCGCACGGCCCAGACCCAGAGCTACGAACTATCAGCCGCGGGGGGCTCGGAGAAAACCCAGTTCTACATCGGGGCGGGGTATTTCCAGCAGGAGTCCATTGCGAGGCCCAGCGCCTTCGACCGGTTTTCGCTGCGCGTCAACCTCGACAATTCCGTGACCGACAAGCTGCGCATCGGCACCAGCACGGCTCTGGCCCGCACCCACCGCAACGTGAGCAGCAACGACAACAACCCGGTGGGCGTCATCAACTCGGCCTTGTTTCCGCGCACGAATTTGCCGGTGTATAACCCCGACGGCACCTACGCCAAGTACGGCTCCTTCGACAACCACCAGGCCCTGATTGACAACCTCAACAACGACGCGGTGGGCACCCGCATCATTCCCAACGTCTACGGGGAGTACCGTTTCCTGAAAAACCTGACGTTGCGCAGCAGTTGGAGCATCGACTTCAACGACATGTACGAAAACAACTTCAACAACACCCTCATCCTGGCCGGCCAGCCCCGGGGCACGGCCTCGTCCTACCTCTCCCGCGACATCACCCTGCTCAACGAGCAGACCCTGAATTATAACGTGGAGCTGGGCGAAAACCACTCGTTGCAGGCGTTGGTGGGCAATACGCTGCAGCGCAACACCTTCCAGCGCACCAGCCTGCTGGGCCAGCAGTTTCCCGGCAACGACCTGACCACCATAGCCTCGGCCGCTACGCAAACCGGCTCCTCGTCCCGCTCCCAGGCCGGGCTGGTGTCGTTTTTCGGCAAGGCGACCTACTCCTATAAAAGCCGCTACACCGCCGATGTGAGCGTGCGGGCCGATGCCTCGTCGCGCTTCGGGCGGGCCAACCGCTGGGGCTACTTCCCGGCCGTGGGGCTGGGCTGGCGCCTGGGCGAAGAAAGCTTTATCCAGAACCTCAACGTGTTTCAGGAGCTCAAGCTGCGGGCCAGCATCGGCAAAACCGGCAACCAGGCCGGCATCAGCGACTTTGCCGCCCTGGGTCTGGTGCAGGGTGGGGCCAATTACCTCGACCTGCCCGGCACGGCCCCGCTGCAACTGGCCAACCCCAACCTGAGCTGGGAAAGCACCCGGCAGTGGAACGTGGGCCTCGACGCGGCCGTGCTCGACAACCGCCTCTTGCTGGAGCTCAATTATTACGATAAGTACACCTCGGGCCTGCTGCTAAACGTGCCCGTGCCGCGCAAAACCGGCTTTGCCTCGGTGGTCGAAAACTACGGGGCCGTCAGCAACAAGGGCTTCGAGGCCCAGGCCACGGTGAACTGGCTGGCGAAAGGCCCCCTGCAGTGGAGCACAACGGTGAACCTGGCCCGCAACGTGAACAAGATTCAGAAGCTGGCCGCGCCCATTACTACTGGCTCCCGCGACATTTTCCGCCTCGAAGAAGGGGCGCCGCTCTACTCGTTTTGGCTCTACCACCAAACCGGCGTCAACCCCGAAACCGGCGACGCCCAGTACGAAGATGTGAACGGCGACGGACAGCTCACGGTGGCCGACCGGAAGCTAGTGGGCAATGCCTGGCCCGACTACTTCGGGGGCCTGACCAACTCGGTTACTTATAAAGGAGTGGACTTTGGCTTTTCGCTCAACTTCGAGCAGGGCGCCAAAATCATGAACATGAACCGCTTCTTCCTCGTGCACGGCGGCACCCAGAGCAACATCGGCTACCTGCGCGAGCAGCTCGACCGGTGGCAGCAGCCCGGCGACCAGACCGACATTCCGCGCCTAACGACCAACCCGGCCAGCAACAACTACGGCGGCGTGGTGCAAAACCTCAGTGACCGGTACCTCGAAGACGGCTCCTTCCTGCGCCTGCGCACCCTCACGCTGGGCTACACCATCCCGAAGGAAACCCTGGCCAAGGCCCGCCTCAACTCAGTGCGGGTGTACGTGCAGGCCGCTAACCTGTTCACCCTCACGCCTTACTCCGGCCTCGACCCCGAGGTCAACTCCCAGAGCGGGGTGAGCAACACCAAAAACTTCGACTGGGCCACCGTGCCCCAGCCCCGCACCTTCCAGGTAGGCGTCACGGTCGGCTTGTAAAAAAGCCTAATAGACCGTCCTGCTGAACCCCGCGAAGCATCCCGCGTGCTTCGTTTGGCTCCCCCTCTCCCTCGGAGAGGGGGCCGGGGGGTGAGGCGAAACGTCAGCACGTGAGATTCTTCGACTCTGCTTCACTGCGCTCAGAATGACGGCCATTACCCCCACAACGATTTCAACTTCCATGAAATACTCGCTTAATCACCTGTTTTTCGCCATTCTGCTCGGTGCCTCCACGCTCAGCATCACGGCCTGCAATGACCTGCTCGAACCCACGCCGGTGCAGCAGCTGGCTGATGACAAGGCCATTACCGACGCCGGCAGTGCCCGCTCGGCCACCATCGGCGTCTACGACCGGGTGCAGGCCTACTACCAGCTCAACTGGCCCGTGCTGGGCTTTCTGCCCGGCGACAATGTGCGCTTCAACGGCACGCTCAACCAGTTTCTGCAAATCGACCAGAACCAGCTCAGCGCCGACAACGTGCTGATTACCGAGGCCTGGACCCAGATGTACCAGGCCGTGAACGGGGCCAACAACGTGCTGGCCGCTTTGCCCGCCATCAACGACCCGCTGCTGCCCGCCGCCGAGAAAAACCAGCTGCTCGGCGAGGCCTATTTCCTGCGGGCGTTAGTGTACTTTGACCTGGGCCGGGGCTGGGGCGGGGTGCCCCTGGTGCTGACGCCCACGCGCACCAAGGAAAACGGGGCCGGCCAGGGCCGCAGCACCCTGGCCCAGACCTACGACCAGGTCCTTGCCGACCTGACCCAGGCCGAAAGCCTGCTGCCCGAAACCGCCACCCGAAACCGGGCCGTAAAAGCCGCCGCCCGGGCCCTGCGCGCCCGCCTGCACCTCTACCGCCAGCAGTGGAGCGAGGCCGAAACCTACGCCACCCAGGTGATTGGCAGCAGCAACTACCGCCTCGTAACGCCCTACCGCGCCATTTCCACGGCCCCGTTTCTGAGCCAGGAATCGGTGTTGGAGCTGACGTTCAGCAACTCCGACGCCAACAGCATGTGGAACAACTGGTTTCCCAGCGCCCTGGGCGGGCAGTTCAACTTCCAGCCCCTGCCCACCGCCATTACCCTGCTCAATGACCCCACTACCGGCGGCAGCCGCGCGGCCCTGCTGGCTTCTACGACCATCAACGGCAGCAGCGTAACCTACGGCAACCTCTACAGTCGCTCGGCCCAGCGCGACGACCCGAGCTACGTGCTGCGCCTGGCCGAGCAGTACCTCATCCGGGCCGAGGCCCGCGCCAAGCAAAACAAGCTGAATGACGCGCTGAATGACCTGAACGCCGTGCGCGCCCGCGCCGGAGTGGAGCCCAGCAAAGCGGCCACCGCCGAAGCCCTGCTGCTGGCTATCGAAAACGAGCGGCGCGTGGAATTCGCCTTCGAAGCCGACCGGTGGTTTGACCTCGTCCGTACGGGCCGGGCTGGCACCGTGCTCGGCGTCACCGACCAGCGCCGCTGGCTGTTCCCGATTCCCTTCAACGACCTGGTCGCCGACCGCAGCCTGGAGCAGAACCCCGGGTACTAGGCTCTATACTGACAACTTAACTGGCTTTTCTTAGCCCGCTATACCCATGTTGAAACCATCCTTTTCCGCCGCTTTGCTCACCTTGGGCCTGGCGCTAACTGTGCCCGCCGCGGCCCAAAACAGCTACTTTTTCCCCGCCGCCCCGGCCAGCACCTTCGACCCCAATATCCCCACGCCGGAGCAGTTTCTGGGCTACGCCATCGGCACGCACTACACCCGCACCGACCAGATTGTGGCCTACCTGCGGGAGCTGGACCGGGTGTCGGATAAGGTGAGTCTGCGCACCATTGGGACGACGTTTGAGGAGCGGCCCCAGGTGGTAGCCACCATCACCGCGCCCCAGAACCAGCAGAATCTGGCCGGGCTGCAGCAGGCCCGCCGGGCGTTGGTCGACCCCAAACAGCCCGCGCCCGACTACCGTAAGCTGCCGGTCGTGGTAAGCCTCAACTTCGGGGTGCACGGCAACGAAAGCTCGTCGTCGGAAGCGGCTTTGCTGCTGGCCTACTACCTGACAGCCTCGACCAGCCCCGAAACCCGGCAGTGGCTCGAGCAGTCGGTCATAACGATTGACCCGCTGGAAAACCCCGACGGCCGCGACCGGGCCTCGCACTGGTTCGACCAAAATAAGTCGTGGCCCAACCCTACCGACCCGCTCGATAGGGAACACACCGAGGCCTGGCCCGGGGGGCGCACCAACCACTTCTACACCGACCTGAACCGCGACTGGCTGGCCCTGACCCAGCCCGAAAGCCGGGCCCGGATGGCATTTTTCCACGAGTGGTACCCCAACGTGATGATCGACTTTCACGAAATGGGCACCAACGGCACCTACTACTTCGAGCCCTCCAAGCCCTTCAGCACCGAAAACGACCTGATACCCCGGGCTACCTACGAAGTGCTCAACGTGCACCTGGCCAAGTACTTCGCCAAGGCCCTCGACAACCTGGGCTCCCTGTACTGGACCAAGGAACAGTTCGACAACCTCTCGCCCATTTACGGCTCGACCTACCCCGATTTTCAGGGCGGCGTGGGCATTACCTTCGAAGTGGGCAGCTCCCGGGGTTTGGCCCAGGAAGGCTCGAACGGCGTCGTCACGTTTCCCTTCACCATCCGCAACCACGTAGCTACCGGCCTGGCCACGGTGCGCGGCGCGGTAGAGGAAAAAGAGCTGTACCTGAAGCACCAGCGCGAGTTTTTCGCCTCGGCCCTGACCGACGCCCGCAAGTTCCCGACCAAGGCCTACGTCTTCGGCAACGCCCAGGACGAGACGCTGACCAACAAGTTCCTGAGCCTGCTGCTCCAGCACAAAATCGAGGTGCACGAGCTGGGCAAAACCGTTACACTCGACAAGCAGCCGTTTGAGAAAGGCAAGGCCTACGTGGTGCCCACGGCTCAGCCCCAGTACCGCATCGTCAACTCGTTGTTTGAAGAGCTGACGGCCTTTCACGATAGTGTGTTCTACGACGTGACCGGCTGGAGTCAGGCCCATGCCTACGGTCTGCAAGTGGCGAAGCAAAAAAATACCAGCCTGGTGCAGGGCGCCCCGGTGCAGGCCGTCAAAACCTTGAACGGCACGGTGCGCGGCGGTCAAAGCGCCTACGCCTACCTGCTGCCCTGGTCCGACTACAACGCGCCCCGCACCCTGACGGCCCTGCAGCGGGCGGGCCTGACGGCCAAAATCAGCTTCAAGCCCTTCAGCGCCGGCACGGCCGAAAGCGCCACCGACTTTGGCTACGGCACCCTGGTCATTCCCGTGGCGGCCCAGAAGCTGCCAGCCGACTCGGTGTTTCAGATTGTAAGTCGCCTCAGCCGCCAAAACCAGGTTACGTTTACCAGCGTCGGCACTGGTTTCAGCGCCAAGGGTATCGACCTGGGTTCCAACAACGTGCGCACGGCGCCCGAAACCAAGGCCGCTATTCTGGTGGGGCAGGGTACCAACGCCTCGGAAGTGGGTGAGGCCTGGTTTGTGGCCAGCCAGCAGCTGGGCGTGCCCCTGAGCCGGATTGAGGTCGGTAATTTCGGCCGGGCTCCGCTGGGTCGCTACTCCAGCCTGGTGCTGGTGGGCGGCACCTACGCCAGCCTCGACAAAGCCGCCGTGGCCCGGCTGCGGCAGTGGGTGCAGGACGGCGGCACGCTCATCACCCTGAAAAACGCCTCCGAATGGGCCATCAAGCAGGGTATCGTCAAGGAAAAGCTGCTGATTCCGGCCAATGGCGGCTGGGCCGACACCACGGCAGCCGGCGCCAAAGGCAAAGCCGCCCTGGCCCGCCGCGCCGACTTTGTGCAGCAGGAGCAGGAGGGCACCCGCGCCATTGCCGGCTCCATCTACTCGGCCGACATCGACATTTCCAACCCTATTGGCTTCGGCCTGACCAGCCGCCGCCTCTACGTGTTCCGCAACGGCACGACCTTCCTCAAACCCAGCCGCAACCCCTACGCCACCGTGGCCCAGTACACGGCCAAACCCCTGGTCAGCGGCTACGTGTCGCAAGCTAACCTGCAGCAGATCAGCAGCTCGGCCGCCGTGGTGGTCAGCAAAGTAGGCGCCGGCCGCGTCGTGCTCTTCGCCGACGACCCCAACTTCCGCCACTACTGGCACGGCACGTCCCGGCTGTTTGCCAACGCCCTGCTGCTGGGGCCGCTGCTGAATTTGCCGGACGGCCTCGCCGCTATTTCGGCCGAGGAAGAGCAGGAGTAGGCCAGTGCATAGGTAAAAGAACGTCATGCTGAGCCTGTCGAAGCATCTCTACCGTGCCAGTAATCAACATTACTTTGGCGGTAGAGATGCTTCGACTTCGCTCAGCATGACGCGTTATGGGGGGTAAAGTGGTTATTGCATCTGGTCGATGCCCTATTTCAGTCTCGGCCTTGGCCGCCTCCGCCCAGGTTTACCACCAGTTCTGGCTCCCGTACTGCCAAAGCCAGGCCGTCAGCGTCCAGAGGCCCCAGATCAGGCCCGCCAGGAAGATCAGGAAGCCGATGAGCACCACCGTGAGCAGGCCCCGGCCGCTGCCCTGGTGCTTGCCCTCGGCGTAGTGGGCCCGCAACAACGCCACGTTCCGGTCGTTGCTTTTGTAGGCGAAGTCGAAAATGTTGCCCAGGATAGGAATGGCACCTATGATAGTGTCGAGCAGAATGTTGAGCACCATGCGCACCACCACGGCCCCGCTGGCCCCGTGCCGCATCATCGTCATTACCAGCACCCCCGATACGGCCAAGGTAGGCAGTCCACCGACGACGGGCAGTAGGCCCAGGATAGGGTCCAGGCCGAAGCGGAAGTTAGTACCCGGGAGCTTAAATTGGCTGTCGAGCAGGCGGGCTACGCGCTCCACCCAGCGCAGCCGCTCGTCCTGGTCGAAGGTGGCGGGAAGGTTTGGAATCGTGGGTTGGGTCGGGGCGGCCATAGTCGTAGGGGTTTGAGCCTTTAACGCACGGCCAGCCAAAATGGCGAAGCCGATTCGTGGCGCGCAGCCAATCAAATCGGCCGCTCGTAGGTTATACCTGCTCAAACCTGTTTCACCACAACCACACACACGATGGAAACTCGCAATTTAGGCCAGCAGGGCCTGCGCGTCTCGGCCCTGGGCCTGGGCTGCATGGGCATGTCCGACTTCTACGGGCAGCGCGACGACGCGGAAAGCACCCGCACCCTGCACCGGGCCCAGGAGCTGGGCGTCACCTTTTTCGACACGGCCGACATGTACGGCCCCTACCTGAACGAAGAGCTGGTGGGCCGCGCCTTCCAGGGCCGGCGCCAGCAGATTGTGCTGGCCACCAAGTTCGGCATTCAGCGCGACCCCAACGACCCGGCCAAGCGCGGCGTTAATGGCCGGCCCGAGTACGTGCGCCAGGCCTGCGAAGCCAGCCTCAAGCGCCTGGGCACCGACTACATTGACCTCTACTACCAGCACCGCGTCGACCCCAGCACGCCCATCGAGGAAACCGTGGGGGCCATGAGCCGCCTCGTGGAAGAAGGTAAGGTGCGCTTCCTGGGCCTGAGTGAGGCCGCTGCCGATACCGTGCGCCGGGCCAATGCCGTGCACCCGATTTCGGCTTTGCAAACCGAGTACTCGCTCTGGAGCCGGGACCCGGAAGACGAGATTCTGCCCACGGTACGGGAGCTGGGCGTTGGCTTCGTACCCTACAGCCCGCTGGGCCGGGGCTTCCTCACCGGCCAGATCCAGCAGTTCGAGGACCTCGAACCCGACGATTACCGCCGCCACACGCCCCGCTTCCAGGGGGAAAACTTTCAGAAAAACCTGGACCTGGTAGCCCGCATTAAAGACCTGGCCGGCCAGAAAGGCTGCTCGGCTAGTCAACTTGCCCTGGCTTGGGTGTTAGCCCAAGGTCAGGAAATCGTGCCCATTCCCGGCACTAAGCGCATCAGCTACCTCGAAGAAAACCTGGGTGCGTTGCAAGTCCAGCTCAGCCCGGAAGAACTCCGCCAGCTCGACGAAATTGCCCCCAAAGGCGTAGCCGCCGGCCAGCGCTACCCCGAGCAGATGATGCGCAGCGTAAACGGCTAATTATTACTGTATTAGGGCGTAACAAGAAAAGGCTCCTATTGCCTGTCATTGTGAGCGAAGCGCGGCAATCCGTCCGCTGCTAGTGCCAAGCATCCTGTTACCAGAAAGCCCTGACGTTTGCTAACGTCAGGGCTTTTCACGTTAGAAAGCTCCGCCCAGTTCCGCGGACGGAATACCCATCAAGACCTTATCGTTTCAGCGGCGGTAGCAGGTCAATTAACCCATCTTCGCTGACGACGATAGTCAGGCAGGCATAGCGGCTGCTTTCCACATAACGCACGGCCGAGTTGAAGCGGGAGCCACGCGAGGAGTCGCCCTTTTCCGTGGCCAGGCCGTCGAGGATAGCCCCGATGGCGTAGCATACGCCCGTGGGGTCAATCAGTACGGCCCCGTCGATGTTGGTAACCAAGCGCAGCACTGAGGGCGTCATAATACGGGGCGTCACGCGGAAGCACTGCCGGGTAAGGCGCACCGCTTCCTGGGCCGCGCCTTCCGAAATGACCAGGATAGTGCCATTGGTTTGCTTAGTGGCATTCTGAGTCAGCTCCCAGAGGTAGGCAATACCAGGCTCGTCGACGTGGGGGAAGCTGCGCTGCACAGCCCGCGCAAAATTCTCGGCATCGACGCGCCCCTGGGGCAGGCGGGGCGTGTTCGATACTACTTTCATCATCACGTGGCCGGCGTGGCTGAGCTCCCAGCTGTAGTGCTTCGTGAAATGCACCGTAAACAGGGGCTCGTAGTGCGGGTCGCTGGGCTCGACCACGTGGCCCAGGCCGAAAACATCGGAGGCGTCGGTGATAAGCGAAGTGCGGCCTTCGCTGAGCTCTAGCAACTTCCGGATCGAGCGGTGGTCGCGCAGCGGAATCGGCGTTTCCAGCGTCAGTACGGGTACTACGGCCGGGTGGTGGCGACGCGCGACGAGCATCGTGCCCACGCCTTCGTCGCCCTCGTGGCGCAGGGCCGCCACCCCGTTGCAGGCATCGTAGAGGCCGTGGGTGCCGGCGGCGGCGCGCAGCATAAAACGGCGGCCCGCGGCGCGCAACACCTCGTTGTAGTCCCGGTCGAGCACGGGGCGGTCCTCATCCGTGTCCGATTCGCGCAGGGCCCGGGAGCAATCCTGCAAAAACTCGTATACGGCCGCGTTGAGCAAGGACGGGGGGCGGGTGCCGCGTTGCTGGGCGGGCAGGGAATAGTAGCTGTGGTAGGCTTCGCTGGAAAGCTGCAGCACCACCACGACCAAGTATCCGTGCAAGCTCACGGGCAACGAGCAGAAGCTGATTCGGTCTTCTTGCCGCTGCTCGGTCAGCTCGGTGAGCAGGTGCAGGGTGGAGCGGCGCATCAAATCGTACCAGCGCAGCTTTTCGTAGCGGTCCTGGTCGGTGGAGTACAGGTGATACACCATGTCGCGGGGGCCATCGGGTTCGAGGGCGGCGGCCTGGGCTTTTACATGGGCAAAATCGGTGGGCGAGTAGCGGTGCGTGGCCGGCTCAATAACGACGGCCTGGGGTTCGTCGGCTTCGCGGGCTGAGGCCAAACCAAGCAAAAAAACTTCGGGTTTAAGATTCCGGTCGAGCAGGTTGAAAATGCCATCGGCGAAGAGCTGGGCCGTGACACGAAATAAGCTTTGATGGTCCCACATGGGCATTCAGGGGGCGGGGCAAACGGCGAGAAAAGGGGCGTACTGGGGAAGGTACGGTAAAAGCGGACAGAAGGTAGTAATCGGGCGGCGTAACATTCTGGCGGCTGCTACTAACATCTGAGGACCTGGCTGGTTCTGATAAGCACAAAAAGCCCTTGTCCTTCTTGCCAATGGCCGGGCAGAAGCGTACCTTAGAATACGAAGCACCCGCATCCACCCGCTGTCAGCGCCCCCACGGCTCCCGGTATGTTTATCGATATTATACTGGCTTTCCTCTGCGCATTATCCTTTCTGCCGCTCACGACGGGATATTGCGCCTACAGCTACGGCCGCTCGTTCTGGCTGTGGTTTGCGCTGGGCTGCGTGCTGCCAATTGTATCGTTCTTCCTTCTTTTTGCCCTGCTCTACCGCAAGGAAATGGACCGCGGTGAGCAACTGCTGGCCGAGGCCAAAGCCATTCTGGCCGCCGATGAGGCCGAAGCCCGCGGGGTGAAAATCAAGGACGAGGAGTAAAGGAAGCCGCAATAGGGCTTTCGCCGGGCTGCTTATTGCTGATGCCGTAGCCAAAGGTCTATGCCCCGGGCGGCCCAGGCTCCGGTGCTGAAACAGCCTTGTAGCAGGTAGCCACCCGTAGGCGCTTCCCAGTCCAGCATCTCGCCCGCCACAAACACCCCGGGTCGCCGTTGCAGCATCAGGTGCTCGTTTACTTCCTCCCAGGCCACGCCCCCGGCCGTGGAAATGGCTTCCTCCAGGGGGCGTAAGCCCGAAACCGGAATCGGGAGGCGCTGCAGAAGCTCGGCCAGGGCCTGGGGCGTAGCGTCGGCAGCGGGCGGAGCCAGCTCCCGCAGCAGGGTAGGCACCGGGGGCCCCAGGCGCAGGGTTTTTTCCAGGTAGGCGGCCAGCGACTTTCCCTTGCGCGGGGCCTGCAGTTTCTGGTACACTTGCTCCGGACTCAGGTCGGGCTTGAGGTTCAGGAGCAGCTCGGCCGGGGCCTGGGTCGCCAGGACCCGGCGCAGCCCCGGCGTAAGGGCATATACCGGCGTGCCTTCCAGACCGTATTCTGTCAGCATCAACTCCCCGCGCACCGTCTGGCCTTGGCCCTGCAGGGCAATGTTCTTAAGCGGGGCCCGGCCTACTTTTTCCCGGAAAAAAGCAGACCACGCCACTTCCGCCCCGCAGTTCGACGGCCCAAACGGGACGCAGCGGATGCCAATCCGGGTCAGGGCCGTGGTCCATTGTCCGTCCGAGCCGGTTTTGGTCCAACTCGCCCCGCCCAGGGCTAACACCGTGGCGGCCGGGTAAATAGTGAGGGGCTGGCTTGTTGCCTCGTCGTGCAGTTGCAGGCCCTGGTTGGGGGCAAAGCCGAGCCAGCGGTGCCGGGTTTTGATCTGCACCCCCAGCGTGTGCAGCCGGTTTAGCCAGGCGCGTAACACGTGGGCGGGCTTGTAGTCGTCGGTGGGGAAAATCCGGCCGCTGGTACCCACGAAGGTGCTGATGCCCAGGCTCTGCAGCCAGTCGCGCAAAGCCGTCGGGGAGAAGTAACTTAGAAAATCCCGAAAATGGCCGTGCCGGTCCCCGTAGCGCTGCTCAAAGGTGGGCAGGGGCTCGGCATTGGACAAGTTAAAGCCCCCGTGGCCGGCTACCAGAAACTTGCGGCCCACGGTAGGCTGGGCGTCGTAAATGGTGACGTAATACCCTGCTTCGGCGAGCCGCTGCGCTGCCAGCAGGCCCGCCGGGCCCCCACCAATAACGGCAATTTCGGACGGCATAGATCATAGGAGTTAAACAGCCCGCAAGGTACGGCTTGGCACGGGGTAATAGCGGCTGGGCCGTATCATTCTGTACTCTCTGGATCGACTATCCGGTTGCAAAAGCCGTAAGGCCGAGTTTTAGCCACTCCTTTTTTGCGCGTATGGGGCCGTATTCTATTCTAATTGGGTTAAGCATTGCCGTCATCCTGTCCTATCTGTTCGACCTGGCGGCCCGGGCTACCAAGGTGCCCTCCGTGCTGATGCTGCTGCTCACTGGCATTGCCCTGCGGCAGGCCGCCGACTACTTCGACTTTGCTCTGCGGGTGCCCTCAGTTGTGCTGCAGATTTTCGGCATTATTGGCCTGATTATGATTGTGCTGGAAGGGGCTATGGATCTAAAAATCAGCCGCGACAAAGCACCCCTAATTCGCCGGTCCTTCTTGGCCGCTACCCTGATGCTAATCGTGCAGGCTCTGGCTATTGCCTTTCTGCTGCGAGCCTACCTGGGCGTATCGTTGCAGAGCTGCCTGGTCAATGCTATTCCGCTGGCTGTTATCAGCAGCGCCATTGCTATTCCGAGCGTGGCGGGGCTGTGGGGCGAAAAGCAGGAATTCATCGTCTACGAAAGCACTTTCTCCGACATTCTGGGCATCATGTTTTTCAACTTTGCCCTGCAGGACGACTTTGCCCAGGGGGTATCGGTTGTCACGTTTTCTCGCGACGTGCTGGCCATCGTGGTGGTGGCCGTGCTAAGCACGCTGATGCTGGCCTTTCTGCTCGACCGGATCCGGCTGCACATCAAGTTCTTCCTGATCTTCGCCTTCCTGATTCTGCTCTACAGCGTGGCCAAAAAGCTGCACCTCTCGTCCTTGCTGCTGGTGCTGGTCTTTGGGCTGGCTATCAACAATGCCGACCTGTTTCTGAAGGGCCCTCTTAAGCAGTGGTTCCGCCCCGACCGCTTGGCCAGCGAACTGCATCAGCTTAAAAGCATTACCGCCGAGTCGGCCTTTCTGATTCGCACTTTCTTTTTTCTGCTCTTTGGCTATTCCATAACGCTGGCCAACATCCTGAGCTTTTCCTTGCTGCTGCAGGGCCTGCTGATTGTGGCCGTCCTGACGGCTATCCGCTACGTGTATCTTCGCTTTGTGGCCCGCACCGACCTGGTTCCCGAGCTTTTCATTGCCCCCAAAGGCCTGATAACCGTGTTGCTCTTCTATAGCATTCCTGCTGAGCACCTCATCGGCGAAATCAGTGAAAATATCCTCTTTGTCGTCATCCTGCTCACCGGCGTCCTGATGATGATAGGCCTGCTGCTAGCCCGCAAAGAGCCTGATATAGGCGAATACTAGGCTAAGGTGGTTTGCATTAATATCTCTACACATGCCTCTCTTTAGCATAGTAACGGTTACTCCGTTTCCTTCAGCAGCTGGCGGCGGTAGCTGGCCAGGATGGCCGACTTGAGAATGAAGCCTACGTAGCGGCCCTGGTTGACGACGGGCAGGGCCCAGGCGTTGAGCTGATCCATGCAACGCAGAATATCAAGCATGGTATCGTCGGGGTTGACGAAAGCGGGCGGGGGCGTCATCAGGTCGCGCACCCGGGTTGTGGTGTAGTGCTCATCATCAAACAGCGCGTCGCGTACCGCGTCTAGGGCTACCACGCCGGCCAGGTTGCCGTCCTCGTCGACCACCGGAAACAAGTCGCGGGTGGCGTGCCGAAATACCATTACCAACTCGCCCAGCGTGCTCTCGGGGCTGACCGGCACAAAGTCGGTACTGACCAGCGACATAGGGTCGAGCTGGGCCAGCAGGCTCCGGTCACGGTCGGCGTGCATGTACACGCCCCGGGTCACGAGCTTGCGGGTGTAAACTGAATAGGGCTCGAAATACTTCGTAATCAGGTAGGAGCTCGAACAAACCACCATCAGGGGCACAAACAGCGCATAGCCGCCCGTGATTTCGGCAATCAGGAAGATGGCCGTCAGGGGGGCGTGAATCACGCCGGCCAGCGTACCGGCCATGCCGAGCACAATAAAATGCACTTCCGAAATCGGGTACAGGCCGCTCAGGTTGATAAGGCGGGCCGTAATAAAGCCCACCAAGGCCCCGGCAAACAGGGAAGAGCCAAACATGCCCCCGTTGCCGCCCGAGCCCACGGTAATGCAGGTGGCAAACACTTTGAGCAGCATACTGGCCGCGGCTACGAGCAGAATCGTCCACACGTTCTCGTCGCGGTACACCGAAAACAGGGAGGCATCGGTTAGCCGCTCGGGGTGGCCGCTGAGCAGCAGCTGCACGATGTTGTAGCCTTCGCCGTAGAGCGGCGGAAAAATAAACACCATCACACCCAGGGCCAGGCCCCCGAGCAGCACCTTGCTAAAGGTGCCCTTTTTGCGCTCAAAGTACTTGTCGGCCAGAAAGTACACCCGAATCATATACACCGAGAGCAGGGCCGCCATGAGCCCCAGCACGAGATAGAACGGAATGGCCTGCACAGGCCAAGTGGTCGTAATCAGCACAAAGGGCTGACCGGCATACAATGCCTTGGAAACCACGGTAGCCGTGGCCGAGGAAATCAGCAGGGGAATAAAGAACGGGGCCGACAGCTCGGAGAGAATGACTTCTACGGCAAACAACACCCCGGCAATGGGGCTGTTGAAGATGGCCGCTACCCCGGCGGCGGCCCCGCAGCCGACCAGCAGGCGCCGCTCGCGCCGCCCCACCCGCAGAATACGGCCCACGTTGGAGCCCAGGGCCGAGCCTGTTACGGAAATAGGCGCCTCCAAACCCGCCGAGCCGCCAAAGGTGACCGTCAGAAAAGAAGTGACCAGCTGGGAGTAGAGCTTGCTGCGCGGCACAATGCTGCCTTGCCGGGCAATGTTGTAGATAATTGGCCCAATGCCCCGGCTCAGGGCCCCGCCCAGCACGTAGCGCGTGAAGAGCACCGTGAGGCCAATACCGATGATGGGGTAGAGAAACAGCGCAAACACCCGATCCTGCTCGGGTACCCAGGAATAAAGCAGCTCCTGCGCCTTCTGCACCGAGGTTTTCAGGAAGACGGCCGCCAGGCCCGCCAGGCCGCCCACCAGCACACTCACCAGAATCAGGTAGACCCGGTCGTTGACGTGACGCAGACGCCACAGCAGCAGGGGGCTCAGGGTTCGGTGTAGGAGAGTTTTGGGCATTGGCAGAAGGCGCGCAGAGCAAGGGGGCGAGCATGCCGCAGCTCGACTAGTTTACCTCAACGCATGATAGCGAAAAACGGGTATAGCCGGGCCCGCAAACCCGAAAAAAACTACTGCACCACGGTCTGCACGGTGTAGCCTTCCTCGGCCAGCCCCGCTTTCACGTCGCGCATCAGCTCGCTTTTCAACTCCAGGGTGCCCCGGCGGTAGTCTTCGGAGTAAGTCCAGAAATAGGCCCGCAGCTCGACGCCGGTAGCGGTAGCTTTTTCCAGGATAACGTAAGGGGTATGCGGGTCTTTGGTATCCACGCCCTGGTTGGAACGTACGTAGTTGAGCAGCAAATCGGCCGCGTGCTGGGCATTGCCCGCTTCGCCGAACTCGACGGTTACCAGAAAATCCTGGCGGATGTAACCGTCGCGGGTGAAATTGATGAGAGGCTCGCGCAGCACCATGGCATTGGGCAGGAAAATGTGTTTGCCGTCGAAGGTCTTGATCAGCGTCACGCGCAGGCTGAGGTCTTCCACTTTGCCCACCAAGTCCTTGATTTGCACCGTATCATGAATACGGAAGGGCCGGTTGAAGGCCAGTACCACGCCGGCCAGGAAGTTTTCGGCAATGTCTTTCAGGGCAAAACCCACGATAAAGGCCGACAAGCCCGCGCCGGCGACCAGGCCACCCACCAGGGCGTAGAGCCCCACCACTTCCATAGCCAGCACCACGCCGGCCAGAATAAGCGCCCATTTGCTGAAGCGCGTCAGGAAGTCGGCCATCAGCGGGTCGTGCGACTTGGCCCGCAGCTTGCCGCCGAGCAGACTGCTCAGGTGGTTGGCGACAAAAATGGCCAGTACCAGGACGACAAAAGCAATAAGAAGCTTGGGAGAAATATAGAGAAACTGTTGCCAATAGGTGTTCAGTACGCGCTGCAGATCGGAAAACATGCCCTTGGATTAAGTACACAACCTGAACCAGCCGCGGCCGGTGCCGGGGCTGGTCCCAAGCCCGCTTGTACGAACGGCACCCAAGGGAAGGTTCCGGGCCTTACGCGGGGCGATTCAGCACCCACCGGAAAAACAGCGTCCCGGCGGCATAGGCCGCCACATCGAGCGGGTCGCCCACGTGCCGGGCCGAGAGCAGAGGCAGCAGCAACTCAAACCAAGCTGAAATGTAGAGCCAGGCTCCCAGCAGCCAGGAATCAGGCAGCACAAACTGCGGATTGCGCTGCACCCAGCGCCGCTGCACCACCAGGGCCAGGGTCAGAATCACGGGCATGGCCAGCAGGTCGGACAGGTAGGCTGTGAGCGGCGGGGGCAGCGGCCGGTGCCAGAAGCGGGCGTTGAGCTGGTAGAGCAGGTAGGTAACCAGCGGCAGCCAGAAAGCCGGCCGCCAACATTCGCGGGGAAACAGCGCCATTTAGCCGGCCGCCAGCGTGAGAAACCACAAAATAAAGGACACGGTAGCCGCAAAAGCGAGCTGCCCGCCCCGGATGATCTGCTTGAAAAACCGCACCACTCCCTGGTCCTCGGGCTTAATCTCGAGGAGCATAAACTGGGGCAGCGGCTCCTTGCCTTCCTGCTCCCGGGCCTGCTCACTACGGTTGCGCACCGGGTCTAGGAGCTGGCCGCACCGCTGACAGGTATCGTCCGACTTCTGCTGCCAGGACGACCAAAACCCGCAGTGTGGACATTTCTTGGAAGCAGAAAGGGGGGCCGCGTCGTGCATGCCGCAAAGGTAAGCGACTAACGACGGATACGGCTCATCGGAAGCCGACACAATCATGTGGTAGTCCGTCTGCCGCGCGTAGTAGAGGTATTTCCCGCTACTTTGTGGCCAAACAACTACGCTATGAACATGAACACCTGCCGGGGAGCCTTACTCGGCCTGGCCGTCGGCGACGCCCTGGGCGTGCCCGTGGAGTTTGAAAGCCGGGCCCGGCGCCGCCTCGACCCAGTGGTGAGTATGCGCGAATACGGCACCCACCACCAGCCCGCCGGCACCTGGTCGGATGATGCTTCCCTGACCTTCTGCCTGGCCGAGTCCCTGACTTACGTGGGGCCCTACGCCATCGACGTAACGGATCTGAGCCGGCGCTTCATGAATTGGCTGGATGCCGGCTACTGGACGCCCCACGGCCGGGTGTTCGACGTGGGCGTGGCCACGCGCGAGGCCATTGTTCGGCTGCGGGAAGGAGTGGCGCCCGAAAAAGCCGGCGGCACCCGGGAGTACGACAATGGCAACGGGGCCCTGATGCGGATTTTGCCCCTGGTGTTTCACCCCCTCTGGCAGCGAGCCGCGGCGGCCGAGCGCCAACGGATTACCCATAAAGTGTGTAGTCTTACCCACGGCCACTACCGCTCTACCCTGGGCTGCTACCTCTACCTGGAACTAGCCTGGGGGCTTCTGCAGGACCTACGCCCCGCTCAGGCCCACCAGCGGGTGCTGGCAGAAATACCCCGCGGCCTGCTGCCGAGCCTCGCCAAGGAGGCACCCTCTTACCGGCGGGTGCTAGACGAACAGCTGGCCTTGATTCCCGAAGCAGATATCCAGTCGTCGGGCTACGTGGTGCACACGCTGGAAGCAGCGCTCTGGTGCCTGCTGCGCGGGGAGTTCTACGCCGACACGGTACTGACGGCTGTGAATCTGGGCGATGATGCCGATACCACCGGGGCCGTAGCCGGCGGCCTGGCCGGGCTCTGCTACGGCGCGGCACAAATCCCCACCGACTGGCTAGCCGTGCTGGTTAAGCGCCCCGAAATTGAAGCCCTGGCCGACCGGCTGGTGTTTGCCAAAAACACTTAAAAAAGACTGTCATGTCGATCAGCGGGAGACATCTCGCGTGCAGTAGTAATTAGATTACCATTGCACGCGAGATGTCTCCCGCTGATCGACATGACGTTCTGCTAGACTATATCGAGCAAATAGAGCCTTTTTACAGCTCCATGATGTCCTCGTTCCAGAGCGTGGGCTCGGCTTCGACGAACTCATTCATCATATCGACGCACTCCTGTAGATCCAGGTCCACGACTTCTACGCCGTGGCTTTCCAGAAAGGCCCGCGACTCGCCAAACGTGCGCGATTCGCCGACCATCACCTTCGGAATCTTGAACTGCACGATGGTGCCGGCGCACATGTAGCAGGGCATCAGGGTGGTGTAAATGACCGTGTCGCGGTAGCTGCGCTGGCGGCCGGCGTTGAAGAGGCAGTCCATTTCGCCGTGCTTGATGGGGTTGTCTTCCTGCACGCGCTTATTGCGCCCGCGGGCCACGATTTTGCCGTCGCGCACCAGCACCGAGCCAATCGGGATACCGCCTTCCTGGCGGCCCTGGCGCGCCTCGTCGATGGCGGCCTGCATGAATTCGTCCATGGTCTATCTGTTTTGAGTGGAGAGAGGTGAAGAAAGCAAAAGTAATGTTCCTGGACAGCTTTTTCGGGCTTGCTAAAAACTGTCTGTCTAAAAATGCTGTATCATCCTGAGCCTGGCGAAGGACCTTATCACGCGAGAACAAGTCGTGGCAACACTAGTCGTTCATGTCCCCTAAGGTCCTTCACTGCGTTCAGGATGACAGACAAAAAGGGGAAGGCAAAACAACCACCAACTACCGGGCGCAGATGCCGCGGTAGGGGCAGTACTGGCACCGTTCCAAGTCGTCGGTTTTGCGGATGGGCTCCAGCGGGTCCATGATTTTGCGGGCAAACTCGTTGAGCAGCGCTTTGCCTTTTTCCACGAACGAGGTGCCGTCCTCGGTCAGGAAGGCCATGTCGGCCGTCATGGGGCCGGCGGTCAGGTTACGCAAGGAAATAATGGCGGCATCGGCGGCGGGCCGGCCGGCGTGTTCCAGCATGAAGCGGTAGAGCCAAAGCTGCCGCACCTTGTCGGCCGAGGAAGTGGCGTCGTGGAGCAGGCGGTTGGTGGCCGCCGTGGCATCGTCGCCGCGCTTTTGCAGCTTCAGGTCGTAGGGCTGCACTAGGCCGGTCTTGTAGTCAACCACCCGCAGGCGGCCGTCGGCCAGCTCGTCGAGCCGGTCGGTGTAGCCAAACACAATCAGGTCGAAGGACTCGCCATTTTCCAGCGTCACCGGCACCCGGGCATCCAGGATTTTTTCCAGGGCCACGATGCGCAGAGGCAACGCACCGGGCGTTTCCTGCAGGCCTTCCAGGTAGCGGCGCACCAGCTGGGCGGCCACCTGGCCCAGCACGTGGTTGAGGCCTTCGTCGGGGCGGGCGTGGCGTTCGTCCTGCTCGTGGCGCAGGGCCCGCTCCAGCTCCTGCGGAATCAGGCGAATCAGCACCGGGATATCCTCGGCCGTAATGGCTTTCTGCTTTTCCACGAAGGGCTGGAACAGCATTTCCAGGGTTTCGTGCACCACCGTGCCGAAGCTGTCGGCGCCCAGCTTTTCCTCTACCTCGTCGGCCTCCTGAAACTTGGCCAGGCGGGCAAAGTAGAACTGCAGGGAGCAGTTCAGGTACTGATTCAGGGCCGAGGGCGAGAGGCCTTTTTCCAGCAACGTGCGCAAAGCCGCCAGCAGTTCGGCATCTTTTTCCAAGACCAAATCCCCGCCGTACTCGCGCCGGGCCGCCGAGTCGGGCGCGTCGTCCAAGACGCTGGCCGTCAGGTCGCGCAGGGTCAGGTGGGGGTTCTGGGGCAGCAGGTCGTTCTGAATCTGGAGCAGAAACCGGCTCCGCTCCCCGGTGCGGGTGCCCTCAGCGCCGGGCAGCACGTGCAGCAGGTCCACGCGGCGGGCCCGCTGCAGCAGGCGCCAGAACTGGTGGGCCGTGGCCGCCTCGTGGTCGGCGTAAGTCGGCATCTTGAACTGAGTCAGCACGTCGTAGGGAAACAGCGAGGAGTTGTTCTTGGGTGCCGGCAGCACCCGCTCGTTGCAGCTCAGAATAATGACGTGGTCAAAGTCCAGGGCCCGGGTTTCCAAAAGGCCCATCACCTGCACATCGGCAATGGGTTCCCCGCTGAAGGGCAGGCGGGTGCGGGTCATCTGCTCGTACAAGAACCGGCGGAAGGAGCGCACCGACAGCCGCTGCTCCCGGCAGTCGAACACCGAATCCAGGCGCTTCACGAGCGTGAAGAACAGATACAGGTACTCCGCTTCGATGGCCGAATGCTGGTCCTGATAAGCCTTTTTGAGCAAGTCAATCAGCGTGTAGCAGGCCGCAATAATATCGTCGCAGGTGTCCCAGGTAGCAAACAGGGCCTCCACCAGCGGGTGCTGCTGGCCCAGCTCCAGCAGCTCACTGGCGGGCAGCAGCACGGCGTTGCGCTTGATAATCTGGTTACAGATCTTGTCGAGCAGGCCGTGGTACTGCTTCTGGGGCTGCTTGTCGAGCCACTGCTGGTAGCGCCGCAGGAAGGGGTGGCCCAGCAGCTTGCTCACGGCCAGGTGGTGGTAGCGCGGCACGCCGTAGCCGGTTTCGGCGCTGCCCTCCCGAATGCCGGTCAGGTGCACTTCAAACAGCAGATCCACCAGGTTGAACAGGGGCGTGCTCTGGAAGCTCAGGCCCATGGTCACGTTGTATTCGGGTACCTCCTCGGGGGGCAGGCCGTGGAGCACGGGTAGGAGCAGGGTTTCGTCGGGGAGCACCACGGCCACTTTAGCTTGCGGGTTTTCGCGGCGGGAAGCGGCCAGCAGCTGCCCGGCTACTTTGCCTTGCATGCTGGCGTTGGCTACGCCCACAAACTGGATTTCCCGCTCCAACGTCCGTAGCAGATTCGGTAACCCCGTCCCGGTGTCGCCGAAGGCATCGGACGGCAACTCCCAGTTTTTGCGGTACTGGCGCAAGTGTTGGCCGGCGCGGTTGGGCGAGTCGGTTTCCAGGTAAAAGGCGTCCCCGTCGAAGCGCACCTCGGCCCGGCCTTCCTTGAGCAAGAGCTGAATCAGCTTTTGTTCGGAGCGCGACAACGACCCCAGCCCCAGAAAGACGTGGCGCGGCAGCGTATCGCCATGTTCCAGGCGATTCTGCACCTTGTTGACGGCCAGCCGGTAGGCCAGGCCGGGGTAGGCCAGGTGGGTTTGCTCCATACGACGGCGCAACCGCCAGTACACCTTTTCCAGGTCGTCCCAGAAGCGGAAGTAGGCCGCCGTGGTGCTCACCTCTGCCGGCGTGTCGGCCAGCTCCCAGCGCTCCAGGGCCTTGGCCTGGGTCAGGTATTCAAATACTTTGGCGGGCGAGGCCAGGTTCTGGTCGAGGTTGGAGAAGTCCTGCACCAGCAAACCCGACCAGCCCACGAACTGGTCGAAATCGAGCTTGGGGTCAATGTCGCGCAGAATGTCGAAGAGCAAGAGCTGCAGGGCAATGGGCTCTTCGACCTGCACGCCCGAGAGCTCCACCATATAGTCTTCCATGGCTGCCACCCGCGGGCTCCACACCGCCGAGCCGGCTTCAGCGGCCAGGCTCAGCTCGTTTTTCAGGTAGACCACCGCCCGGCGCGTGGGCACCACCACTACCAGGTCCGACAAGTCCTGCCCGGGAAAGCGCGTGAGCAGGTCGCGGGCGGCCTGGCTCAGAAACGAGTCGGTGGTGGTAATGGGTAGGGTGGAAGGGGCACTGGTATTCATAGAAAGTAAAGATACCTTGCGGGCCAGGATATCCCGCAGGTGATTTGGACCGGACCAGAGCTAAGGCGCTCCGGTGTAGAGGCTGCAACAACCAACCGTTTCTGCTAACCACATGATTCCTGACTTCTTAGCACCCTTTGCCGAGCAGCTCCGGCAGCATGCGCTGCAAAGCATTAAAATCAAAGCAACCCCGCTAGGAAAAAACGGGCCGGGGTCGGCGGCCAGCAAGTTTGGCGGCCTGCCGTTTCTACCGCTGAGCGTTGCCTACCCGCGGGACGAAAACGGGAAGCCGCTGCTGCTACTGGCCCAGATCAACCTGGCCGAGCTGCCGGCTACCGAGTGGCTGCCCGCCGCGGGCCTGCTGCAGTTTTACGTGCCAACAGATCTAGGCTACGAAACAGGTGAGTCCCAGGTGCTCTACTTAGGTCCCGAGCAGCTAGGAGAGGAAATGCAGCAGGATTTCAGCTTTCTGCCCGCCGACCACTACAACGAAAACCCGGTGCGTGGTGAACACCGGCTGGCGTTTGCGCTGACCACGGAGTACGGGGGCCTGGAAGATGCCCGCTTTACTGTCGATTTTAACGGCCGCACGGCCCGCGCCTACAACTCGAGGCTACCCCGGGCCCAGAAGCAGGAATTCAACAAGCTATTCGGCGGCGAAGGCCACAAGCTGGGCGGCTACGCCCTGTTCACCCAGGGCGACCCGCGGGCCTACACCCCGGAAATGGCCAAGGACGTGCAACTGCTGCAAATCGATCTGGACGAGCACATCATGTTCGGCGACTCTGGCGTAGCTCACTTCTTCATCAGCGCCCAGGCCCTGCAAAACCGCGAGTTCGATAAGGCCTACTTCTACTGGGACTGTTGCTAAACTGCCCTAGTGCCCCACGGCTACTTCGGCGGCTTCTTCCGGTACGCCCGTGGGCGCCACCGGAGCCACGTAGTGACGCAGCGACTTCATGGCCAGCAGCATGCTGATAACGGTGAGCACCGCCCCGGTCAGGAAAGCGGCCCCGGGGAAATGCACGGGGGCTTTGGGCCCAGTGAAAAAGGAAAATAAGTTGGTCATTAGCGGCGGCCCGATAATGGACGTAAGGCTTACCAGGCTCGTCAGAGCGCCTTGCAGCTCGCCTTGCTCGTTGGCTGGTACCTGCCCCGACATAATGCCTTGCAACGCCGGGCCCGCAATGCCGCCCAGGCAGTAGGGAATCAGAAACACAAACATCATCCAGCCCACTGGTGCAAACGCAAACAGCGAAAACCCCAGGGCGTAGAAGGCCAGACCCAGAAAAACTGAGCGTTTGGCGCCCAGCCAGGGGTTGAGCCGCCGAATCAGCAGACCCTGTACCAAGGCCGTGAGTGTACCGATAGCGCCGAGCGAGTAGCCCACCCAGGCCTCGTTCCACTTAAACTTGTACATCGTGTAGTACGACCAGGTGCTTTGGGTGGAGTGGGCCGCAATGTAGACCAGTACCAAGGAGCCTACCATGCCCAGAATCACGGGGTACTTCTGCAGCTGGCGCAACGAGCCGACGGGGTTGGCCCGGCGCCAGTCGAACTTGCGGCGGTGGGCTTCGTCCAGGGACTCGGGCAAGATAAAGAAGCCGTAGAGCCAGTTAATCATGGTCAGGGCGGCGGCTACCAAAAAGGGCACCCGCGGCCCAAACTGCCCCAGCACACCCCCGATTACCGGCCCGATAATAAAGCCCAGCCCAAAAGCAGCCCCAATCATACCGAAGTTCTGGGCCCGCTTTTCCGGAATGCTGATGTCGGCAATATAGGCTGAGGCCGTGGTGAAGCTGGCCCCGGTAATGCCGGCAATAATGCGGCCCACAAACAGCCAGGTGATGGTCGGGGCAAAGGCCACGAATAAATAGTCGAGGCCGAAGCCGAGCAGGGCAAACAGCAGCACGGGCCGCCGGCCGTACTGGTCGGAGAGGTTGCCCAGCACCGGGGAAAACAGAAACTGCATGCTGGCAAAGGCAAACATCAGCCAGCCGCCGTAGCGCGAGGCGTCGCTGATAGTGCCGCCCGTGAGGTTGCTGATCAGCTTGGGAATCACGGGGATGATGATGCCGAACCCGATAACATCCAGCAGCAGCGTAATGAAGATGAAGCCGAGGGCGGCCTGGCGTTTATCCGACATAACGAATTCGGTTGCTAATTTTTTTGGCGAAGCAAAATACTAAATTTTTACGCAATTGCAGTAGTCAAGTTGAATATAGTTGCCTGACAGTGTATCGTCCCCTGAACTGATCCGTACTGGGCTGAAGCGCGCAAGCCCGGAAGTTTGGGTTTCTTGCGCCTATATTCTCAACTTCTTATTCTTTGCATTATGCTGGTTTTCTTTGGATTAGGCCAAACCCGAATTACGACAACGGCCCTCTCTGGCGTTGCCTGCGCTTACTGCGGCACCCCAGAATCGTTGACTGCCACGGTGTTTTCGCGCTATTTTCACCTTTTTTGGCTACCGTTCATTCCCCTCGGCAAGTTTAGCCTGACCCAGTGCGGCCATTGCAAGCAGGTGCTGGAGCAAAAGGAAATGCCCGCCGCTTACCAGGCTCCGGTAGCCGCTACCCAGAATCAGGCCCGGTTGCCGGTTACCAATTACCTGATGCTTATTCTGCTCGGTATAGCCGTGCTGTTTATTATTGGCGTGGGGCTGTTTAGCGACAAAGACCCCGAAGCGGCCTCCGCGGTAGAACCCGCCACGGGCACTTCAGTAGCTGAGGAAGCGCCGGCCGAAATGCCCACCGCCGGGGCAGTGTTCTTGATGCCGATGGGTACTGGCCGCTATTCGCTGATGCAGGTCGTCAAAACCACTCCCGACAGCGCCTACTTCCGCATCACCAACCCGCTCACGGGTGGGCCCGGCACGGCCAAAATAACCAGCGCCCTGCGCGACTCAGTGGCGCCAGCCAACCAGGCTACGGCCTGGAGCCGCCAGCAGTGGCAAACGGTGCGGCAGTACAACAAGGAATTTATTAGGCTGCGGTAACTAGTTGTTTGAAAGTCTACTAGAGCACCCACGCTAAAATACCACTACCTCTTCCGAGTCAAAGTAGTAGAGCACGCACTGCACCTCGGTGTACCCCAGCTGCCGAAACAGACCCGCGTACTGCTGGAGCTGGCGGCGGTGCTGGGGCTCGGGCGGCGGAATCTTGAAGTCAATCAGCGTCACGCGGCCCGGGGCGGGCTGCACGTTGGGCTCGAACACAATCCGGTCGGGCTTATACTCCTGGCGGCGGGTGCCACCCACCAGGATTTCCCGCTCGGTTTCCACAGCCACGGCTAGGCTGAAGTAGTGGGCCATCTGCGGGTTTTCCACGGTGCGCCGCAGCAGGCTCACCAGCGTCCCTTTTTCCTTGCTGCTGACTAGGCCCTCGGCCACGAGCTGAGCGGCTACCCGGTCCACGTCGGTGGCTACTTCGAGGCGGCGCAAGGCGTAGTGCAGCTTGCGGTTCCACTCGCGCTGGGCCTGTTGGTCGTTGAAGTCAAAAATTGTGTTAGCGTGGCGGCGCAGGCGCAGGCGCTCCTCCCAGGGCGTGCTGCTCAGGTTGGATAGGGAATAAGTTTCGGTTACTTCCTGGGCCTTGAGCCGGGGCACGAAGTGGTGGCTGTCGGCCAGGGTGTAGGCCGTGCGCTCATCGTTCCAGGCACCGGTAGCCATAAGGTAGCGGTGCAACAGCTCGGCCACCGTCTTGGCCGGCTCGGCGGCCGTTGGCGCCTCAAACTCCTTGGCGGCTTTGGTGGGCTTGGGCCGCCGACTAATGGCGTAGAGCCGGTGCCGGGGGCGGGTAAAAGCTACGTAGAGCATGTTGAGGCCTTCCAGAAAGGTCTTTTCCAGCTCCTCAGTGTACTGCTGGGCCAGCGGGGTGCGCAGCAGGGCCTGGGTTTGGCTGACCACCGCAATGGGCGGCATGTCGGGCACGGGCTTTTCCTCCTCCGGCAGCTGGCCCCAGAGCAATGTGCCACGGTAGGGCGTCAGGCTCCAATCGGCGAAGGGCACGATGACCACCCCGTAGGCCAGGCCCTTGGCCTTGTGCACGGTGGTAATAGTAATGGCGTCGCGCCCGGCCGGGGCGTTGATGCTCAGCGCGCTTTTCTTCTGCTCCCAATAGGCCAGAAAGTTGTTGAGGTTGTTGCCAAAGCGCAGGCTATATTCCAGGGTCAGGTCCAGAAAGCGGAACAGGTACTCACTTTCCTCGTTGCGGCCCAGCAGCCCGAAAGTGCCCATCAGCCGCTCGGTCAGCTCGTAGAGGCCCAGGTTGCCGGTTTCCCGCTCCCGCACGTCGTAGCCCAGGCTGCGCAGCTCATCAAAAAAGTCCTGGGCTTTTTCGGCGTTGGCCAGCGTGGCAATGTGGCGGGCCCGGGCCGGGGTGGGGGCCAGCTGCCGCACCACCTTATCCACCAGCAGCAGGGCCTCGGCCCGGGCCAGGGTATCGGCGGGCCGGTTCAGCACCCGAAACAAGGCCACCAGCAAATTCACCACCTCGGCAAACTCCAACGACAGCGAATCGGCCGAAATAATAGGGTAGCCCCGCTCTTTCAGAAACTTAGCCACCTGGCGGCTACTGTCGCGGCGGCGGCAGAGCACGGCAATATCCTGAAGCCGAAACCCGTCCTGCATAGCCTGCTCCACCAGCTGCAAGGTCAAATACAGCGTGCTGGCTTCGTAGTCAAATACCTCGTCGGGACCCACGCCGGGCAGTGTTTCCGGGGTATAGTCGCCCGTTACCGGGTCGTAGCGCCGGGCGGGGGCGTCGTCTTCGGTAAAGAGCAATTCCACGTGGCCGGCTTCCCCGCCGGGCGTCTGTTGGCCAAAATGCTCATCGTAAATGCTCTGCACCAGCGGCAGCTGCGGGTGGGTTTGGCTGACCTGCCCGAAAAAGTCGTTGTTGAACTGGATGATTTCCGGGGCCGAGCGGTAGTTGGTGTTCAAATGCTCGGGCGTCAGGGCCTGGTCCAGGGTGTAGTAGCGGTCCTGTAGCAGCCCGCGCAGCTCCTCGTCGGCCACCCGGCCGTAGAGGTGGTGGGTTTCATTCTTGTGCAACCGCAGAATCTGCTCCATTTCTCCGCCCCGCCAGCGGTAAATGGCCTGCTTGGCGTCGCCCACAGCCAACGACAGGTTGCCGGTCGACACGGCATTTTCGACCAGGGGCAGCAGGTTGTTCCACTGCAAAACCGACGTGTCCTGAAACTCGTCGATGAGCAGGTGCAGGTACCGTTCGCCCATCCGCTCGTAGAGAAAGGGCACCGGCTCGCGCAGCACGATGCTGGCAATGCGGCGGTTAAACTCGGCAATGAGCACCACGCCCCGCTCCCGGCTGAGCTGGTCCACGGCCTTGCTCAGCTCGCTCAGCAAGGACACGTGAAACAGGTAGGGCAGCATGCCGTTCACCAGAATGTAGTCCGCCAGCAGCGTGGCCCGCAGGTTTTCCAGCTCCTGGTAGTAGCGGGTCACGTCCTCTTTCACCGCGTCGACGCGCTGCTTGTCGGCGGCCGTTTTCACCTTGCCGCTGTACCACTTGTCCTGCTCAAAGGTGGCCCGCACGTAGCTGTTGGCCTCTTTGTCGGGCAAGAGCCGCTCTTCCCACTTGGTGAAGTAGCCGATGATGCCGTTTTTGCCCTGGTACAAGTCGGCTTCCGTCACGCCGGCCGTTTCCAGGGCTACTATGGCCTGCAGGGCCGCCAGCTGAAACTTGCCCTCAATCACCTCCTTGCGCTTGCGCAGGGTCTCGTGCAGCCGCCGGTAGTCCTGCAACGACATTTTCTGCAGCTGGGTCACGGCCTCGTGCACGGGCTCCGAGAGCAGAAAGCGCCCGAACTGTACCAGCTCGTCGCTTAGGTTGTTCCAGCTCCGGCCCTCGTCGGCTTTGCTCAGGGCGTAGTCGGCCAGGGAGCGGCTGAGCAGGGCCGCGTTGGGGTCCCGGTTGACGCGGTCCAGCAGCAGGGCCACCGCGCTTTGCAGCACCGCGTCGCCGTCGAGCTCCACCTCAAACGTGGCCGGCAAGCCCAGCTCCCGGGTAAAGGCCTGCACAATGCGCTGCACGAAGGAGTCGATGGTGCTCACGCCAAAGTCGGCGTAGTGGTAGAGTACCAGCCGGAAGGTAGCCGCCGCCCGCCGCCGCAGTTCCTGCCGCTGTTCCTCGGGCGTTTCGGCGCGCTTCGGCAAGTGGCCTTCCGCGGCCAGCTCCCGGGCAATGTCGCCCAGCAGCGCATCCTGCTGATGTGCGTCATCGGGGTAAGCAAAGCTGCGCAAGGCGCTGATAATCCGCTCCTTCATCTCGCCCGCCGCGTCGTTGGTGAAGGTGATAGCCAGAATACTCTTGAAGTAGGCCGGGTCTTCGGAGCCCAAGGCCAGCTTCAGGTATTCCTTGGTCAGCTGGTAGGTTTTGCCGGAGCCGGCGGAGGACGAGTAAATACGGAAGGTGGCAGGCATTGGAGGAGAGGAAAGCGGCCCGCAAGATACTTGATAAGCGGCGGTGAATAGCCGGTTTTAGATAGATTGCGGCTGCTTATATCCCCTTTGCCTTTTCCCTATTTTCTGCCAACGTGCTCTTCGTGCGGAATCTACTCCTAACCCTGCTGCTTGCAATTCCGATAACCGGAGCATCAGCGCAGCCGTCTTCGCCCGCCAGCTCCCTGCTGACACCGGCTCAGGTAGCGGCCAGGTTCACACCAGCGGTAAAAAGCGTACTAGGCATTACCCTGCCCATCTTTCGGGTGTACAAGTACTCGGATACTTCCGGCGTCTATTACGCCGTACTGACGGAAAGCCAGGACTCGCGGGATGCGGAAGGCGAGTTGTTGAATAAGCAAATCAAAGCCCTGGTCTTCAAGAATAGTCCGCAGGGGCTGGTGAAAGCCTGGGAGCTCAACGACCGTATCCTGCAGAACGAGCAAGAGGAAGAAACCATCTGGTTCTGGACTAAGTACGCCGAGTTTAAAGACTACGACCAGGATGGTCTCATCGAGCCTATCATCGTGTATGGCACCTCCGGGCTAAATGGCTACGATGACGGGCGCCTCAAGTTCCTGATTTACTACAAGGGGCAAAAAGTAGCCCTTCGCCACCAGAACAGCGTGCTGGACTACGGCCGGTCTACGCAGGTAGACAAAGCCTTCTACGCCCTGCCCGCCGGCCTGCAGGCCGCCGTGAGGCAAAAGATGGAAGCCCTGGATGCCGCGGGCCTGGCTATTTTCCCTTCTGGCTGGCAAACTTCCATGAAGAATAAAAAGATGGTCTACGACGACTAGCCTACAGCCACCCGCAGCCGCTGCTCCACCTCGGGCGTTACGCGCTTGGGCCGCTGCGTAGCCGGGTCGAGCAATACCCACTGGGTTTCGGCCTCGCAGAGCAGCCCGCCGTCGGCTTCCCGCTCGATGCGCACAAAGCGCTGAGACTGGGCCCCGCGTACTTCGCCTATCCAAGTGGTGCAGCGCAGCTGTTCGCCCAGAAAGGCGGGTTTGTGGTAGCGCACCCGGTGTTCCATGACCACCCAGATATACTGCTCCCGCTCACCCACCGGAAAGGCTGCATGCCAGTGGGCTGCCGCCGTGTCCTGCACAAACTGCACGTACTGTACATTGTTGACGTGATTCAACTCGTCAATGTCGGACTCGACCACGGTAAGCAGGCGGGAGAAGCGGAAGGAGGCAGCGGAATTAGTCATGCGGGCAACGTCTGGGTTAGGCAAATGCAAGTACTGCTAAAAGGGGGCTCTGGTTAAACAATTGCCCCTAGCGTTCTGCTTCCGCAGCCGCCGCAAGGAACTAAGCTCGGCAATACTAGCCCCGTTTGCGCGCTTTTGGCCTGGTGTAACGTTGAGCTGTACAAAAAAATCTTTAAAAATCATCGGTTGATAAGTGCCGTTTGCAGCGTGTCAAGGCGGTTTTGTCGGCAAGGGTGGCGGGGCAAGCAGAACCTTGCACCAGGCGTAGGGTCAACCGTTACATCCGAAATGCGTACCTTTGGTTCAAGTTTAAGATAATGTGCTTCATCTATTCTGTTATTCGTTCTGCGAAGAGCTGCATCAGATTGCATGGCCACTTTGCTTGAATGACATCCATACAATATCCTCATGCAAACAGGAACAGTAAAATTCTTCAATGACACCAAGGGCTTTGGTTTCATTAAATCTGACGAAAACGGTCAGGACATCTTCGTGCACGTAAGCGACCTGATCGACGAAATTCGCGAGAACGACAAAGTGCAATTCGACGTTGCACAGGGCCGCAAAGGCCTGAACGCCGTAAAGGTGTCGTTGGTGTAAATCACCTTATTCACTTCTCGCAAGTGAAACAGAAAAGCCTGCCTTGTGCAGGCTTTTTTGCGTTTAGGCCAGATCAAATAGCATCTTGACAGCCAATGGTATAGCAGATATATCTCTATACTGTCGAACTTCTATTGCTGGCTCCCTGTTACAGCCAACTCAGCCGGAACAGGCAGCAGATAGCTGCTGAAAATTCAGCTCGGCTGGATCAATCAATTCGTTTTAAAAAGGAATAAGAGTAGCTAAAAATGCCTGTCTGGTATCTTTTCTCGCGGGAAATACGTACCTTTGCAGCCGCATTGAGAACGGCCATGTTCCGCGCAGCATAGGCTGCAGTAATCTAATAGGCTGGCCGCCTTCGTCTTCCGTCCGTTGCTTCCGTCGCTTGTCGTTGTTGTTGAGTGGGAGAGGAACGTCGCTGAATCCGCTGTTTTCAGAGCTAGTGTCTCCCATTCCATCTAACATAGACATGGAAAAAGTAAAATTTGAAGAGTTAAATCTCTCCGAGGAACTGCAGCGCGCCATTGCTGAGCTCGGCTACGAAGAAGCATCTCCCATCCAAACGGCCGCCATTCCGGTTCTGCTCGAAGGCAAGGACGTGATTGGCCAGGCCCAGACGGGTACCGGTAAAACCGCCGCTTTCGGCATTCCCGCCGTGGAAGGCGTTGATACCAACAACCGCGCCGTGCAGGTGCTGATCTTGTGCCCCACCCGTGAACTGGCGGTGCAGGTTTCGGGCGAAATTCAGAAACTGGGCAAGTACAAGCGGGGTTTGGCCGTCGTGCCGATCTACGGTGGCCAGAGCTACGACCGGCAGTTCCAGGCCCTGGAGCGCGGCGTGCAGATCGTCATTGGTACGCCCGGCCGGGTAATGGACCACCTGGAGCGTGGCACCCTAAAGCTGGACCAGGTAAAGAAAATCATCCTCGATGAGGCCGACGAAATGCTCGACATGGGCTTCCGCGACGACATCGAAGTGGTACTGAGCAAAATGCCCGAAGACCGCCAGACGGTGTTCTTCTCGGCTACGATGAGCAAGCCGATTATGGAGCTCACCAAAAAGTACCAGACCAACCCGCAGATCGTAAAAGTCAATCATCAGGAACTGACTGTTACGAACATCGAGCAGATGTACTACGAGGTGCGCAACCCGATGAAGAAGGACGTATTGTCCCGTATCATCGACATGTACAACCTCAAGTCGACCATCGTCTTCTGCAACACGAAGCGCATGGTAGACGAGTGCGTGGCCGAATTGCAGGCCCGTGGCTACTTCGCCGACGGTTTGCACGGCGACATGGGCCAGCAGCAGCGCCAGAACACCCTCGACAAGTTCCGTAAGGGCACGCTCGAAATCCTGGTTGCTACCGACGTAGCCGCCCGTGGTATCGACGTGGAAAACGTGGAAGCCGTTGTGAACTACGATCTGCCTGCCGACGAGGAGTACTACGTGCACCGCATCGGCCGCACGGGCCGCGCCGGCAAGCTGGGCAAGGCCTTCACCTTCGTGAGTGGCCGCGACATCTACAAGCTGCGCGACATCATGCGCTACACCAAAGCCAACATCAAGCAGGAGCGTATTCCTTCGTTTGAAGATGTGTCGGAGGTAAAAACCACGCTGTTCCTGGCTCAGATCAAAGAAATCATTGAGAAAGGCAAGCTGGAGAAATACGTAGCCCGCGTGCAGCGTCTGCTCGATCAGGAAGAGGACATCACGTCGTTGGACGTGGCGGCCGCCCTGCTCCGTATGACGATGAAGGAAGACAAGCAGGCCGAGAAAAGCCTGGAAGCCGGCCGCCAGCAAGGCGCCGTGCGCCCCGGCTTCACCCGCCTCTTCGTCACGATGGGTAAGAAGGACCGGGTTCATCCCCGCGACATCGTGGACCTGATTGCCGAAAATACCGCCCTGACCGGCAGCAAAGTCGGCGACATTGCCCTCTACGACAAGTTCAGCTTCGTGGAAGTGCCTTCGGAGTTTGCCGAGGAAATCACGACCAAGCTGGGCCGCACCTCGATTCAGGGGCGCCCCGTGTCGTTCAACATTGCCACGCCCCGCCAGGAAGGTGATGCGCAGCAGGAAGGCAACACCCGGGGGCCCGGCGGCTTCGGGGGCGGTGAAGACCGGCCACGTCGCAACTTCGGGGAGCGGCGCGAAGGGGGCTTCGGCGGCAACCGCGGCGGCAGCTACGGCGAGCGACGCGAAGGTGGCTTCAACCGCGGGGGCAGCTCCTACGGCGGCAACCGGGAAGGTGGCTACCGCGGTGGTAACAGCGGCGGCAGCTCCTACGGCGGGGGCTACAAAGGCAACCGCGACGGGGGCAGCTCCTACGGTGGTGGTTATAAGGGCAAGCGCGACAACGACGGTGGCGGCTTCCGCGGCGGCAACCGCAGCGAAGGTCCGGCCCCCCGGCCGCGGCAGGACTACGACGAATAGATGCTAGCATAGGAGGCGGGTAGGGCTTTGGTCATACCCACCGCTTACGGTATACAAAAAAGGCCCCGCCGGATTACGGCGGGGCCTTTTTACGTTTAAGACGCGCTTACTTCGAAGCCGAGGCATCGCGCAAGGAGCGAATTTCGTTGTGGGCTGCTTGAATGCCCTGGTATTGCTTTTCGATAATGGTCTTGAGCTGGCCGGGCAGTCCTTCCGCTTTCAAAGCCGTCTGGTAAGCTTTTACGGCGTAATCTTCGCCCCGCTCGCACTCGTTTAGAATGCTTTCCCGGCTCTTGCTGGTAATGGCGGCTTTGAGGTTAATAAAGGCGCGGTGGATGGTGCCCGTTACGGAGCTTTCCTCGTCGGCCTTCAGGTTGAGCTGGTGCATCTGGTCTTCCAGCTCGGTCAGGAAACCGTCGCGCTGCACGGCATATTTCTTAAATACCTGCTTCAGGTCATGGTCCTCAACGTCGGCAGTGGCAGTAGAGTAGCCTTTTTCGCCGTCTTTGAGGGTTTCGAGCAATTCGTTCAGCAGGGCTTGGGTTGCTTTGGCTTCCATGAGAGTGGGTCAGTAGATTATGTGTAGTAGAAACAAAGGTTGTGTCTCTCTTTACTGCCGGGACGGTCGTAGGGTTGCAATAAGCGGGGAAGCCTGCTTTAATTAAATGCTATTGGATGAGGAAAAAATAGAATTCATCGGGCTGGTACATACGCACAACCCCACGGCTGCCGGCTAGCCCTGGCTCATGGCCTGCCCGGCCAAAAAGCCGGTGGTCCAGGCGGCCTGAAAGTTGAAGCCCCCGGTGATGCCGTCAATGTCGAGCACCTCGCCGGCGAAGTGCAGTCCCGGGACCAGGCGGCTTTCCATGGTTTTCATGTTGACTTCGCCCAGTACGACACCGCCGCAGGTCACAAATTCCTCCTTAAAGGTCGTTTTGCCGCGCACGGCCAGCGGCATGCGCAATAGCAGTTCTATCAGGCGGTTCTGGGGCTTGGCGGGCAACTCGCTCCAGCGGGTTTCGGCCCCAATGCCGGCCTGCTCGACCAAAGCCCTCCACAGCCGTTGGGGCAGGCCAAACAGCGGGTTGACCAGCACCACTTTCTTTCCGTTTTCATCCCGGAAGGTGTGCAGCCACTGGCGCAGGGTTTCCTCATTATAGGTTGGAATCCAGTTGACCAGGGCGGTACCCGTGTAGCTAAGCTCGTGCAGGCGCCGGGCGCCCCAGGCGGAGAGCTTGAGCACGGCCGGTCCGCTGACGCCCCAGTGCGTGATTAGCAGCGGGCCTTCGTAATCGAGCTTTTCGCCGGCAATAACCACCCGCGCGTGGGGTACGCTCACGCCCATCAGCTCTTTGAGCGGCGACTCGGGTACGTTGAAGGTAAACAACGAGGGCACGGGTTCGGCAATGGTGTGGCCCAGCTGCCGCAGCCAGTCGTAACCCTCGGTTTTGGGTACGCCCCCGGTGGCAATGAGCAGCCGTTGGGCCGTTATCGTTTGGGCGTGGGCGCCGGTGAGCTGCACCTGGAAGCCGCCCTCGGGCAGGGGCGCAAATGCCTCGGCACTCGTGTTAAGCAGGATCTGCACGCCGGCTTGGCGGGCCGCTTCCAACAGGCACTGGGCAATGGTTTCGGAGGAGTCGGTGGTAGGAAACATCCGGCCGTCGGCCTCAGTCTTGAGCTCCACGCCGCGCTGGGCAAACCACCGGACGGTATCCTGGGCACCGAACTGCTGAAAAGGCTCCTTGAGCTTTTTGCCACCCCGTGGGTAGTGCTGCACCAGCTGAGCGGCCGAAAAACAGGCGTGCGTCACATTGCAGCGCCCCCCGCCCGATACGCGCACTTTGCTCAGCAGCTTGCCCGTTTTTTCTACCAAGTATACGCGGGCGGCCGGGTTGGCCTCCGCGCAGCTGATGGCCCCAAAAAAGCCGGCTGCCCCGCCCCCCAGCACCACTACCGTCGGTTTCGTCGTATTCACAAAGGCAAAGATAACCCTTGAATTCGCGACTTAGCAGTAGGGCAGCGCCGCCAGCAGATCGTCGTGTTGAAATTCGTAGCCGACCGTCTGCCGAATCAGGCTGCTGTCGATGGTTTTGCCGCCGGCTGATTCGGGCTGAAAAACCGGGGCTGGCAACCCCAGCTGCTGGGCCGCCGCGCGGTAGAACTCCCGGCGGGGCAGGTGCTGGGCCGCGCTGGCATTGAAGGTATAGCCCCAGTGCTGCTGCTGAATAATGCTGAGGAGGAGGCCGATACAGTCGTGAAGGTGAATCAGATTGACGGGTGCATCCCCGTTGGGAACGGCCTGGCGGCCGGCCAGAAAACGGCCGGGGGGGCGTTCCGGTCCGATCAGGCCACTGAGCCGTACCACCGTAGTTTGCCACTGGCCCTGGGCCGAAGTGAACTGCCCTTCGGCCCGGAGCAAATCCGAAGTAGCCTCGGCCGAAGCTACGGCATCGGCTTCGGTCATGCAGCGGGGCTCGTCGGGATACACGCTGGTCGAGCTGACGAACAGCACGTGCTTGACCCCGGCGGCGGCTACGGCGCTGCCGACGGGGCGCAGCAGGGCCGGATAGCCGCCCGCGCCGGCTTTGCTGGGCGGAATGTTCAGGACCAAGACCTCGACGCCGGTCAGCATGACCCGCAGCGTATCGGCATCGGTGGCGCTAAAATCAGGGCCTAGCTGCAACAGATAGGGCGTAATACCGGCGTCGCGCAGCGTGAGCAATTGCATGGGCGTCGTGGTAGAGCCTACTACGGGGTAGCCGGCCGCAACCAGGCTTTTGGCCAAGGGCAAGCCCAGCCAGCCGCAGCCCAGCACGGCAACAGAAGGAAGAGAGGGAGAGGAAGGAGCCGTCATGAGAGGCCAAAGGTGGGAAAAAATCCTTCTTCTCGTTTTACTTGGGGGCAAAGCCAACAATTACCGTTCTTGCAGCTTTCCCATCCTTCCCTTATTACTTCCCCCTTTCTATGCCTGCCTACTCTCAACCCATGCTCCGCGACAACGCCCTGCAGGGCAAAACCATCGTTGTAACCGGCGGCGGTACCGGCCTGGGCCGGGCCATGACCACGTATTTTCTGCAACTGGGTGCCAACGTGACCATAAGCAGCCGCAAGCTCGACGTGCTGGAAAAAACGGCTGAAGAGCTGCGCCAGCAAACCGGGGGCAACGTGCTGGCCGTGCAGTGCGACGTGCGCAAGTACGAGGAGGTAGAGCACATGCTGCAGCGCACCATCGACGAGTTTGGCGGCGTCGACGTGCTGCTCAACAACGCGGCCGGCAACTTCATCAGTCCCACCGAGCGCCTCTCGCACAAGGCCTTCGACGTGATTGTCGACATCGTGCTGCGCGGCTCCTATAACTGCACCCTGGCCTTCGGCAAGCGCTGGATTGCCGACCAGAAGCCCGGTACGATTCTCAACATCGTCACGACCTATGCTTCCGTGGGCTCGGCCTACGTGGTGCCTTCGGCCGCGGCCAAAGCGGGCGTGCTCGCCATGACCCGCTCGTTGGCCGTGGAATGGGCCAAGTACGGGATTCGCTCCAACGCCATTGCTCCCGGTCCATTCCCAACGGAAGGCGCCTGGAGCCGCCTGTTTCCGGCCCCGCTGGCCCAGAAGCTGGATCCGGCCGCTTCCGTGCCCCTTAAGCGCGTGGGTGAGTACCAAGAACTGGCCAACCTGGCGGCTTATCTCGTGTCCGACTTCTCGGCTTATGTCAATGGTGAAGTAGTAACCATCGACGGGGGCGAGTGGCTAAACGGTGCCGGCGAATTCAACAAGCTGGAGCTGATTCCGGCCCCGATGTGGGACGAAATCGAAAAAGCCATGCGCGGGAATCGCTAAAGCCGCTTGCCTTTGCTAGATAAAGTTGTACTGTTGTGCTTGGAGAGCAGCAAATAGCTGCTCTCCACTATTCCTGCCCTCTTATCTGACCCAACTATGAAAACATCTTCTACTGATGCTGATCAGCCCCGCTCGGGGCTGGAGAAAACGACCATTCCGCTGAAAGAAGCCCAGGAGCGGGTAAAGTGGTGGCTGCACGCCGCCGGAAAAATGCCCCCGTTCAAAGACGACCCTGGCGCTGTCCCCCGCGCCATTTTCATCAAGCTGGAGGACATTTCGGAACTGATGGCGGCTTATCCTGATATCAAAGGCATCCGAGTGTATTTTGGCTTGAACGAGAAAGGCAGCACTGAAATCACCGGGTTGGTCGTCCCCGTCATTCAGATGGAAGACCACACCTACCAGGACCGTATCCGGGGCGGAGACGACCCCGAAAAAACGGCCGTTTACGACTTTACGGCGCCCTGCCCGATTTACTGCGACACGGCCAGTGAACTGTACGTGCCCTACGACGGGAACAATAGCTGAGCGTAGGCACTAATGGGCGCATTTTATGTTGGCGTTTTGTTGCCAGCATCCGTCCTGATTCCTCTGGGCGTAGGGGCTTATACGCGCGCCTACGCCCAGCCGGGTCTGCAGAGCATCTACCTGTATCTGGTGGTAGGGGGCATTACCAATGTGGTAGCGCGGGCCGTGGGGGCGGCGCACCTGAACAACCTGCCGCTGCTCCACATCTATACCATTCTGGAGTTGCTCTTGCTGCTGCGCTACTACCGCACCCTGGTCCGGGGCAAGTACGTGGTGCTGGGAATCCAGGCCTTATACTGGCTTTTTCCCGTGCTAGCGGTGCTCAACTTTCTGCTGCTACAGAGCATTTTCACGTTTAATTCCTACCCGCGCGCCCTGGCCTCGGTTATCGTGGTGGGCCTGAGCCTGCATTTCTTTTTCCGGGAAGAGGGAAGCTTTTCGGCCAACCAAGCCAACCGCTGGATTAACGTAGGCCTGCTGCAATACTTTGGCAGCGCGGCGTTTATGTTCGCCTTTTCCAATATTATCTACCAGCACGTCAGTCCGCAGGGGCAGAACGTGCTGGGTATTACCCACGCTACGCTCGTGCTACTGATGTATCTGTTATTTGCTCTAGGCTTTTTTTATGCTCGCCCAAGCCGATAATATTTATCTGCTCATTATCCTGAGCATGGCCGGCACCTTCAGCATGATTGTGACCTTCGTGCTGATTCACTTTCGGAACCTGCACAAGCTTTCGGCCCAGGCCGAGCAGCTGCAGCACGCCCGCCTTCAGTATCAGCAGGAACTGCTGGCCGCCGTGATAGAGTCGCAGGAGGCCGAGCGCCGCCGTATCGGGCAGGATTTGCACGACGACGTGGGTACGGCCTTGTCCAACCTGCGCATGACGGTGGAGCTCTATCAGCACCGCAATGGCAGCCTGGCTGCCGACCCCAGCGCCTTTGTTACTTCCTGCAAAACCATTATCGACAAGGTGATGGTAGAAGTGCGGCATATTTCCCACAATCTTTCTCCCGTGAGCCTTCACCTGTACGGCTTCACGGAGGCCGTGGAAGAGCTGGCCGATATGCTTAATAACGGCCGGAAGCTGCGCTGCCGCTTGGATAATGAGGCGCCGGCCCTGTTCGACGCCCTGCCGGGGCCCCGGGCCACAGCCCTCTACCGTGTGGTAGAGGAGCTGCTGCACAATGCCATCAAGCACTCGGCCGGGCAGCAGGTGCAGCTTCGGTTCTGGTCGGAGCCCGACGCCCTGGTGTTTTCGTACCAGGACGATGGCCGGGGCATGGTATGGGAGCCGGCCGCCAAAAAGGGCATGGGCCTGCACAACATCGAAAGCCGCCTGTCTATTCTGCACGCCACCTACTCCGTCCAAACCGCTCCGAATGCCGGGTTCGGGATTGTGGCCCGGCTGCCGCTATAAGCTGCTATTCTTATTCTATTCTGCCTCATGGAATCCTCTGCTAATATCCGCCTGGCCGTCGTCGACGACCAGAATCTGTTTCGGGAAAGTCTGATTGCCCTGATTGGCTCCGAGCCCGACTTGGAGCACGTGGCCGAAGCCGGCGACGGGGCGTCCTTTCTGGCCTTGTGTGCTACGTTGCCCGCCCTGCCCGACATTGTGCTGATGGATATGAACATGCCGGGCCTAAACGGGGTGGAGCTCAACGAGGCCTTGCAACGCCAGTACCCGAGCGTGAAAGTCATTGTGCTGTCGGTGCATGCCCAGGAGCGGCTGATGGCCAAGATGATAACCGCCGGGGCCGTGGGCTACCTGGCCAAAAACTGCAACAAAGATGAGTTGCTGCTGGCCATCCGGGCGGTATACCGCACGGGCTTTTACATGAGTCCGCAGGTGCTCAGAGCCATTCGGCAAACGCACAGCTACCGGCCCACATCGGGCAGCCTGCTTCCGGGGGAGGCCGAGCTTACCAACCGGGAAAAGGAAGTCCTCCACCTGATCTGTCAGCAATACTCCAACGCGGAAATTGCCGAAAAGCTGTTTTTGAGCGTGCGCACCGTTGAAGGACACCGCAACAACCTGCTGCTGAAAACGGGTTGCCGTAATACGGCCGGTCTGGTGCTATTTGCGGTGAAAAACCAGCTGCACGAGGTGCTTTTTTAAGGCAGACAAGCAGGAGCAGCCCCAGTTGCCCAGACTAGATTGTGGAGTCCCGGAGTCCGGTAGCCTGCCTTGTGCCGGCGCCGGACTTTTTTTATGTCCCACGGGTGAAATACTGGCCGAGCGTATGCGGGCTTCGTGCCACTGGCAGGAGCCGAGTAGAACTACCTGGTTTGTAAAACGGGCACTTCTACGCTGCTATGCCGCCGGGGCATCTGCTTCCTTTGAATTGTCAACCGAAGCGCTTCACCCTGACAACGGCGGATATCGAAAAGCCGACCAAAGAGTAGATACGATTCCCTTCAAGCTCATTATCCCCATGCAAAACGCCAAATCATCCTCCGTTATTGACACTCAGACTGCCGTGCAAGGTTTCGACCATCCGCTGGCGCAATCCATCCAAGCTACTGCCAACGGAACAACCTACACCATCGAAATAGATGCGACTTCGACTGTGTTGGGCGAACTGCAGGCCCAGAACTTTACCTTATTGGCGTACAAAGGAGCCTCGGGCCCCAACCAGGTTTCGGCCGGTATGCCGACTTGGTTTGCCCAGCCCTTTATCAACCTGTTTACGCCGATTGATATCGAGTATACGCCTGTGTACCAGGTATATATATCCAGTGTGCTAAATGTAGCGCCAAACACGATTATCAACATGGCCAAGGCTTCCTTGCCAGTGGGATTGGGGACTAGCCTGGTCTTCAACGCCGACGGTACCTTTACGCAGGGCGGAGCCGGCACCGCTGGCAGCATTGCCCTGACCAATAACCGCCCCGCCGGCACCCCGCCGCTGGTAGTTGGCCTGGCAGCCATGATCAACGGAGTCTTCTCGCCCTTCTGCGCCTTCACCTGCCCTCCGCAAAATGCGGTGCAAATGACCCCGCACGAAAGCGTCGCCTTCTTTGCCGCCCGTACGGCCCTGCAATCGGGTTCGGTAACGGCCAATGCTACGGCTCCCGGCTCCTCGTTTGCCATTCAGCCTACCGTGACGGACTACACCCTGCAAGTGCAAGACTCCACGTTCGCCATCGTTGGCACCGGCTCCACGATTACGACGGTCATCAACGCCGGTGACGCCCTGAGCATTCTGAACTCCTAATAATCAGTGCCCAAGCTTGGTGCAGGTTCTTGGGGCGGCCTCCGCACGCGAGGGCTGGCGCGAGGCTTGGGCAACCTGATTCTTGTTTCTGGCCCGCATGAGCAGCACATCCGCCACCGTTACCATCCAACTGCAGAGTGCTGATTTACGCTACATCCTCTCGCTTAATCAGCAGATTATTATTGTCAGAAGCCTGAAGAACGAGGGCAACTATGTAGTGGCCTGCTACGCGTCGGTGCCCGTTTTTCCAACCACTACGCTGCAGTTTGGCCCCAACTGGTACGTGTTTGCCGCCCCTGTTCCCAGCGCTTTCGACCAGCTTCCCCAGCTCCCAACCACTGCCCAGGTTGTCGATGCGGGCACTGTGTACACCTTTTCGGCTGGCATCTTTGGTCAGCAGCAGCCCGCGTATAGCCCCACGGTGTTTGGCTGTGACAACACGGTGGCGCAGCCCATTGGCTTTGGTGTTGCGCAGGACCTGGGGGTGAACGGTGTGCCGGCTCCGGCGCCGCTGGCCATTATGGAGGCCCCCACCAACCAGACTAGCTACCTGGAGCCAATAGACGAAATAAAAATTTTCCTGGCCTCTAACCTCACGGTCGGCCAGGTGCTGCCCGCGGCCCTCCTAACGCCCATCGGAGGAAGCAGCGTAAATCAACGGGGCGGTTTCAGCGTGGGGCAATACCTGGCCGTTCCGCTGACGCAAGACGTAACGGTCGGCTTCAATTCGGCTTCAAACTCCTTTGTTCGGACGTCCTTGCTGGGCGGGTAGCCCGGGTACTTGCCTAGGCTAAGCGGGACTTGTGCGAAGCGGGCCGGAGAAAAGCCGTCGGGAGGCTGCTTGCTTTTACACGAATTATTACGGTCATTTTTTACCTGAAGAACATGCCAACAAGTTTACGATTCCTAAGAGGTGGCGCCTATACCAGTGATTTGACGACTATTTGCAGCGCCATCCGGGCCAACGGATCGGCCGTGAACGTCAGCCACTGCACCATTACCCACCCCTTGGTGGCGGGCAACATTCAACTCCTGATCAACCTGGCCTACCAGCCCAACGGGAGTATGCCCCTGGCGACGGCCTCGCTCTACGTCCTGGGATTTATCAATGGTACCGGGACGTATACCTTCGCCCTAGCGCCCTTTCCCGGCGGACCCATCCCCGGCGCGGTGCCCTTGGTGGGCATCGACGGGTCCTACGCCAGCCTGGGCTACGCCGTCGGGTTTGGGGGCTTGCAGATTACGGATGCCAACCTGCAAGCGTCGATACAAACTGTGCAGGCCTACGCCGGGGGCGCGTACACACCCGCCTTCCTGACCAGCCTGACGCGCCTGATTATTGCCTCCAGCGAGTCGTTGCGCCTGCACCAGGTCGGTATTGATGTGAACAGCGTGCTGGGTACGGCCGTGGCGTACGCACCCGACTGGAACGCCGTGCACGCCTGGGGCGGCCATACGCTCGGTTTCTAACCGGCGCCTTGCCTGGCTAAGCTCAAAGGCCCTGGTTGCGGAGGGTAGCCTTCCGAAGCCAGGGCCTTTGTCGTGGAGCCGAGAAGCAGATTTCGCCTAGAACTTATAGTCTTTGTATTCTTTGGTGAACTCGGCTGCCGAAATGGGCTGGTTGGGTACCACGTCCGAGAATTCAAACTTTTCGAACAAGCCCTTGTCGTCGTTCACCTGCACGGCGGCCGGCAGGAAGGTTTTCTGGTCGACGCAGACAATGGTGCGGCGCCCGTAGCCATTGGGTACCTGCAGGGTTTTGCCCGCCGGCACGGTTTCCTCCGCCGACAAGCCGTTGCGTTCCATAATGCGGTATTCGCCGCAGCCAAACCGCTCGGCAATACGCGAAACGGGCTCGGGCTTGGTGGTTTTGTAGGTTACGTAGCGAAACTGCGGAAAGTCGGAGCGCAGCACGTAGCAGGCCCGGCCCGCCACCGTGGAGTCGCCGGCGTAGCGGAAGCTTTTCTCGTAGGCGTGGTCCTGGCGCAGCGTCGAGCCATGAATCAGGTCGGCAATGGTGCCGAAGCCGGCATTGAGCACGCTGTGGTGCTGGCTGCGGCGCATGACCGAGCCCTTGGGGTCCAGGTTGAGCGTCACGTAGGGAAAGGCGTTGGGGTTTACCCAGGCGTCGCCGTTGTTCTGCCCCGTTACCCAGAGCACTTCGATGCCTTTTTGATTGCGTACATAAATCTTCAGCGGGCTAAACTGAATCTTCATGTTGGAGCGGGCCTGCTGGTATTTATTGCCTTCCAGGCGCTCCTGGGCCCGCACGGTGCAGCGCAGGGTCTTCAGGTTTTCGATGGCGCTGGTAAGGCGAGCCAGTAATTGTTCGGTGGTAATCTTATCGGCGGGTGGGGCCGGGGCAGCGGCTCCTGCGGCGACAAGCAGGGCCGCCAGAGCCGAAAACCGCAAAGTACGAGTCATGCAGAGCGAAAAATAAGGATAGATAAGCCAGAACCACGCGGCCTCAGCCAAAACCGCGCCGGAGCTGAGAATCAGCGAATACCAGCTTAATTAAGGCTAATTCGGGGAAAGCGCGAAGCGGTGCTGTCGAATACGAAAAGCTCGTCAACTTCCACCTGCAGAAAGAAGCGGTAGAGCGGGAATTGCTCGACGGTGGAGCGGATGGCTTCCTCACTGCTGCCGTTCATCGTAATCCAGCCGCGGGTGCGGTTGGCGCTGATGGCGTAGGCCTCCACGACATTGGCTTCAATAAGCTCGTTGATAAGATTCCGGTGCTCCGGAATCAAGGCAATGAACTCTTCATCAAAGGAATCCGGGAAACGGACGGTGACGACAAACTTAGCCATGCGGTATACCTATAGTATACGCTTAACGCCAGCACCCGGGGGAAAGTTGGGCCTGCTCGGCCGCAGAGGCAACTTTTTGCGCTGAAAAACAGAATAGCGGGTATGCATTTCGCCCTGATAACCCCCAGCCATAACCGGCGGCAGTACCTGCCCGAAGCCATTGCCAGCGTGCAAGCCAGCATTAGCGCCCCTCTGGACTTTTCCCGGGAACACCTCATTTATGAAAACGGCTCTACCGACGGCAGCCTCGAGTGGCTCAAGCAGGCCGCCCAGCAGGACGGCCAGGCCCTGCGCTACTGGAGCCACCCCGAGAAAGTACGGGCCGGCCGGGCCCGCAACCGCCTGATCGAGCAAACCGACCCGGCCGCCTGGCTCGTGCCCCTCGACGATGACGATATTCTGCTGCAGCGCTGCCTCTACCACTACGCCGCCCTGATTGAAAAGAACCCCGCGCAGCCGTGGTTTGTGGCCGACTTCCTGCGCATGGACCAAGACCGCCGCTACTTGCCCAAAGAAGATTACTACGCCTGGCGCTTCGACTCGCCCCAGGCCATGCTGCACGCCATTTTCAAGGCCGAACACTTTATTCAGGGCAACGTGTGCTACAGCCGGGCGCTGTTCGATACAGTAGGGGGCTACGACGAAGACCTGGCCATGGCCGAAGACCTGGATTTGTATGTGCGTTTTCTGCTGGCGGGCCACCTGCCCGTGCTTTCGCCCCATATCAGCCACTTGCACCGGTTTCACAGCAGCAACGTCAGCATCGGCGTGGATGCGGGCAAGCACAACGAGGATCTGCGGGTGATTTATGACAAGTATGCCGAGCAGCTACGGGCGCTGGGCGTGGAGCGGCCGGGGTAATGGGAATGTAAGTTGCAAGTGGCGCATCAATACCCTACCAAAGGCAATGGGTGTAAAAATGATTATGCGGTCTGCCAGCGTTGGGTCAATTCCTTCCGCGGTCAGACTCTTATACATGCTTTCTTCCGTAGCATTTACCGGCACGAAGTAAGGAAGTGACTGCTGAATGGTTGAGGTCAAGTCAGTGCTGCAGCTTATTACGCTATTTGTCCGTAGGGTAACTTACCCCACCTTTCATAACCAGCCTTACCTGGCGCAAGGCGGTAATCTGCTGGGTTGGGTCGCCTTCGACGGCTACCAGGTCGGCCAGCAGGCCGGGCTGAATTCGGCCGCGGTCCGGGAGATGGAAGACGCGGGCGTTGCCGCTGGTCTGGGCCTGCAGGACTTCCAGAGCCGAATAGCCATATTCCTGGACCAGCAATTCGGCTTCACGGCTGTTTTCGCCGTGCCGGAACACCCCGACGTCGCCCCCCACAACCAGAACCCCACCGCTTTTCCGAAACGCCTGCACGCTCAACCGTTTCTGCTGCAGACGCTCGGGCTCCGGGCCTAAGCCTTTCTTCCAGCCTTGGTACTGCGAAATAGCGTCGCCGGCGGCCACGGTGGGGCACAAGGCTACCCCGCGCTGCTTCATCAGCTTGAACACTTCCGTCGTGCCCGCGTCGCCGTGCTCAATGGTTTCGACCCCGGCCAGGGCGGCGCGGCGCATGCCCTCGGGGGTGGAGGCGTGGGCCACGACGGGCCGACCCGCGCCCTTGGCCGTTTGCACAATCAGGGTTAGCTCTTCCTGGGAAAACGTGGGGCGGGAAGGCTCGCCCTTGCCCCAACGGTAGTCGGCGTATACTTTAACAATGTCGGCCCCTTTGCCAATTTGCTCCCGCACGGCCCGCACGATACCATCGACGCCGTCGGCTTCCTGGGCGCCCTGGGGCACATCCACATCCACCGAAAGTTTGGGACCATAGCTGCCCGTAGCCACCAGAGCCCGGGTGGCCACCAGCAGGCGCGGACCCGGGATGAAGCCCTGATCAATGGCCTGCTTGAGGCCCACATCGGCGTAGTCGGCGCCTTCGGTGCCCAGGTCGCGGGCCGTGGTGTAGCCGGCCAAGAGCGTGGCCCGGGCGTGGGCGGTGGCCCGGGCTACCCGCAGCGCCTGCGACTCCTGCAGCACCTGGTCGTTCCAGCTGGTTTCGTTGTAGGGGTGGAGCAGCAGGTGCGAGTGTCCTTCAATCAGTCCGGGTAGCAGCGTCTGGCCCGGCAGCTCCAGGGTGCGGGCCCCGGCCGGAGTCCCTACCTGGGCCGCTGGCCCAACGGCCTTTATTTTGTCGCCTTCCACCAGCACGGCCCAGCCGGGATGCAGGGCCTCCCCATCGAATACGGCCGCCGGACGCAGCAGAACAATTGCGGAAGCAGGGGCGGGTGGCGGGTTTTGCGCCGTAACTGAACCCCACACAACGCCCAGCAAGGCGCTGAACGACAGGCGGTAAAAGGCGGAAGTCAGGTTCAAGGAGAAATGCATGAAGTCGGAGTCAGGCTACAAGGCTGGCCGGGCAGCTAAGGCTGCTTTTTAGCCATTTTCTCGAAAGCCTTTTTGGTAAGAATAAGAATGTCGCGGGTGCTGGCGTCAAACAAAGAAACATACTCTCGCCCAACGACCATGTGGCGCGGCACCGGAAACGTCTCCTGGTATAGGAGCAGGGAACAGATGTCGGTGGCGGTGATGTAGGGGTGGGCAGACAAGTGCGTGTGCATGCCCGTCGACACTTGCTGGTCCGGAGGCAGTTTCATGGGCACATACGTGCTGTGCAACCGCTCGGTGGATTGAACCTGCAGGTTGCGCCCTATCTTCATCAGCACGTCGTTGCCGATGGGCAGCACCCCGCCTTCCTGGGGGCCGGTAAACACGTAGGCGCGAATTTCGCCGGCTTCTTCCAGAATAGCGACGTTGGGATGGGTGTTTTCCGGAAACGCATAGGCAGTGCCCGACACCTTGTTTTCCTGCAACTCTTCCAGCACGCGGCGGCGGACGGTGAAAAACTTCTGTTCGGTGGCCGAGGCGGGCCGGGGCCGCAGCTGTCGGCCGGTGCCGGGCTCTATGGTGTGGTGGGGAAAGCTGAAAATGTAGCGCGCCAGTAGGGGCGCCGTTTCCGCGGCCTGCTGGAAAAATACGGTCCGCATAGAGTCACCGTCGGCATAGGAAACATACCCAACCATGCCCGTCAAGTCGGGCTTCTGCGCCATGAGCAAATCGGTAGCCACCCAGGCAGACCGCTCCGACTGGTACAAGGCCAGCCCTTCCTGCAGAATGCGTTGCTCGATGGCCCGCAGCCCGCCCGCCTGAGCCTGAGCCCAGGCCAGCTGCGGTAAACATAGGATTAGTACAAAGCCGAAGATGTTTCTCATAAAGCCCGGAAAATAGTACGCCCGCTGGAAATTAGGCATTCCAGCGGGCGTAACAGCATGTGGGCGTTAAATAAAAGCTAGACGCCTGGCTTGGCGGCCTTTTGCTTGACCTTCATTTTTTTCACTTCCTTACCTGGCTCGGGGGTAGCGGCGGCATTAGGGCCGCCCACCAGCGTCATTTCCTTCACCAAATGACTGGCCCCGGCGTACTTATCGACGACAAACAGCATGTAGCGCACGTCGAGGGTGATGTTGCGGACCCGGTCGGGGTCGAACATAATGTCGCTCATGGTGCCTTCCCAGTTCCGGTCGAAGTTGGTGCCAATCAGCTCCCCGCGGCCGTTGATAACCGGGGAGCCGGAGTTGCCGCCGGTGGTGTGGTTGGTGGCAATAAAGGCCACCGGCACCGTCCCGTTCACGGCGTAGGGGCCGTAGTCTTTGGCTTGGTAGAGCTCCACGAGGCGGGCTGGTACTTCGAAGTCGGGGTTCGTAGGGTCGGCTTTTTCCATGATGCCGTCCAGCGTAGTGTAGTAGTCGTACTTTACGCCGTCGGCCGGCTCGTAGGTGGCTACCTGGCCGTATGCCACGCGCAAGGTTGAGTTGGCATCGGGGTAAAACTTCCGGTCGGTCTGCATCTGGCGCTGCCCGGCCACGTAGGTGCGCTGCAGCAGGGCAATCTGGTCGGTGTGGGTGGTGTAGGCCGGCAGAATGGTGGCGCGGTAGTTTGCAATAATAGCGGCAGCCAGCTGGGCGGCCGGGTCGTCGGCGAGGGCGCGCACATTGCCTTTGCCTACCTCATCGAGTACGGCCTGGGCACTGACCTCCGTCGTCAGCTTCGACTTGCTGTAGAGAGAGTTGGCGTAGCTTGTCCAGCCGGTTTTGCCAGGGTACTGCTTCTGCAGATTCTTCACGTAGGCTGGCAGCAGGGCTGCCGGAGTTCCCTCGGCGTAGAGCGGGAGCAGGGCCGCGGCAACCTTCTGGTCGGTGGCCGGCGAATAGTTGCGAAAGAAACCCGCCACGCCTTTCTTCGCCCGGGCTACGGCGGTGGCTAGCTCCTCGGCCGAGGCTTTTTTCTCCACCATATCTACCAGGGGCAGCAGGCTGTTGGCATACGCGACTAGCTCCACGCCCAGGGCTGCTTCCGTGACGTAGTCACGGGCCAGGGTATAGTCGCGCACGGCGCGGTAGTGCTGCTCGAGCTGGGGCAGCAGGGGGGCGTAGGCTGCTTTCTGGGCCTCGGTGCCGTTCTGGGCCCACCGCATAAACGTGGCTTCCTGCTCCTGCTTGCGGGTCACGGCGTCGAGCTTTTTCAGGCCGCGGGTTTCGCCAATCCACTTTTTCCAATAGTTGGCAATGCCCGCGTACTTGGCCGCGTACTGAATGCGCACCTTGTCGGAGGCCTTCATGTCCTGATCCAGAATGCGCAGCTTGGCGTCGCGCACCTTGATTTTGGCGGGGTTCGACAAGGAGTATACTTCATCCACTCCCCAGGACGTCAGGTACTCGTTGGTGCGGCCGGGAAAGCCAAAGACCAGGGTAAAGTCGCCGGGCTTAATACCGTTCAGGGAAATGGGCAGATGGTGGCGGGGCTTGAAAGGCTTGTTGTCCTTTGAATACGGGGCGGGCTTGTTGTCGGGGCCGGCGTAGATGCGGAACATGGAAAAGTCGCCGGTGTGGCGGGGCCAGGCCCAGTTGTCGGTGTCGCCGCCAAACTTGCCGATGCTGCTCGGCGGGGCGCCCACCAGCCGGATATCCTCGAACACCTCGGTAATGAACATGTAGTACTCGTTGCCGTTGTAAAACGGCCGAATAAACGATTGGTAGTGCGTGTTTTGTACCGCCGCCTGAGCTACGCGGGCAATGTTGGCCTGCACCAGCTTTTCGCGGTCGGCTTCGGCAATGTTGCTCGTCGGGACGCCGGCCAGAATCTGGCCTGTCACGTCTTCCATGCGCACAATAAAGGTGGCCGTCAGCCCGGGGTTGGGCAGTTCCTGGTCCCGGCTCATGGCCCAGTAGCCGTTGGTCAGGTAGTCTTTCTCCACCGAGGAGTGCTGCTGAATCTGGCCGTAGCCGCAGTGGTGGTTGGTCAGCAGCAGGCCCTGGTCGGAAATAATTTCGCCGGTGCAGCCGCCCCCGAACTGGACGACGGCGTCTTTCAGGCTGCCCTGGTTCACGCTGTAGATCTGGTCGGCGGTGAGCTTGAGGCCTTTGCTTTGCATGTCGGCTTCGTTGAGCTGCTTGAGCAGCAGCGGCAGCCACATGCCTTCATCGGCGCGGGCCGAGGGCAAAAAGGATAGGAGGGTAAGGGCTAGCAAAGCCAGCCGGGTCGTAATGTGCATAGAGGTGGAGGGGGTGAAGGAAAGACCAGGGCCGGGCGGCCAACGCAAATTTCGTTGATTTTTGGTCAGGTTGCCAGCTACCGGAAAGTCACCAAAAAAGAAACCCCGACGTGAGTGGTCGGGGTTCAAGTGCTGGGAAATTTGGGGGCGTCGCTTAGGAGTGGCCCAGTTCGGCTACGGCTGGCGTTGCTTTGGTCGTATCGACGGCCACGGCAGCCGGTACGTCCTTGGTGGCCTCGTTGGCCTCGGCCGCGTGCGTTTGCTCCCACTCCCGGAACCGGGTAATTTCTTCCTGGAAGGAACCGACAAACCAGCTCATCAAGCTTAGATCATCCAGAAAGCCTACCACCGGGATAAAGTCGGGCACCAGGTCGATGGGCGAGAGGGTGTAGAGCAGCACGCCCAGGCCCGAGAGAATGGTCTGGGTTTCAATCTGCCGGTAGGCGCCGCTGACGTAGCTTTTCACCAGGCGCACTACGGTCAGCATCACGTCCAGCAACTGCTTGAACTTGTTGTCGCCGCTTTTCTTATCGGCCAGTTTGTTGGCCACTTCGTTGAGCACCAGCACCACCTTGAAGGGGCGACCCAGTAGCCGGCCGGCGCGGTTCATGAAAACGCTAAACAGCGCATTTTTGGAGATGGAAAACCCTTTTTCGGCGAGTGAGGACATAGAAGAACGGTTAAAAAGAAGATTTGCTGGGTGTACGCAGCCGCAGCCCGGGAAGTTGGTTACCTTCGCCCCGCACCAAGCTCCTGCGTCTATGTCCACCACTGAGCGGCCCGTCGAGGGCCAGTACCTGCCCTACTACGACACCTACATCCGCCACATTCCCGAGGGTGCCGACCCGCTCTACATGCTGGAAAAGCTTCCTGATGCGCTGCAGCAGGCCGTGGGGCAGCTCACCGACGAACAGGCCCGCTATGCCTACGCCCCCGGCAAGTGGAGCATCAAGGAAGTGCTGGTGCACATCATCGATACCGAGCGGATTTTCGCCTACCGTGCCTTGCGCATTGCCCGCAACGACAAAACCGATCTGCCCGGTTTCGAGCAGGACGACTACGTGCCGGCCTCCGAAGCCAACGACCGGCCGCTGGCCAATATTCTGCACGAATACGCCTCCGTGCGGGCCGCGACCTTGTCGTTGTTTCGCTCGTTTTCGCCCGCCCAGCTGGAGCGAACCGGCTCGGCCAACGGCGGCCCGGCCAGCGTGCGGGCCCTGCTTTTTATTATTCCCGGCCACGAGCTGCACCACCTGAGCATTTTCCGGGAGCGGTATTTACCCGGCCTAAGCTAGGCATCAACGCACAACACCTACGCGTAACATTGCGTTAGGAATCTGGAATTCATCTTCTACCCAATTCATACTGCATCATGGCTAAAGCACAAGACGCCCGCAAAGAGAAAAAAAAGGAGCCGGCTAAATCTCCCAAAGAGAAAAAGGCCGCGAAGGAAGAAAAGAAAAAATCCAAAAACAGCAGCAGCGAGTAAGCTGCGCTGTTATGGATAAAAGCCCCGTTATCAACTACTGATAACGGGGCTTTGTGTTGGTATACTGGAAGGTGCAAGTGAAAGAAAGTAAGACTAGAGCGTGTAGTACGGCTCCTTTTCCTTGTCGTGGTGGCGAATGTAGCCGTGCAGCGTCAGTTTGATCAGCGTTTGGTAGGCCCGGCGCTTGCCCAGGTTGCCGAGCTTCATGTACTGAGCCAGGGTGATGCGCGGGTGCTTGCGCAGGTAGTCCAGCACGGCCAGCTCGTGGCGGTTGAGCGGCAGTTTTTCAAGCCGCTGGGGCTCCTGGCGCTCCAGCACTTTTTCCGTCAGGCCGCTGGTTTGCACACTTTCATCCCGCACCCGCACGTAGCCCCGCCAGTCGCCCTCGGCCACCTGGGCGCGGTGGGGCTTGTGGGTACTTTCCCGCACGGTGACAATCAGCACCGTCCGGTTTTCTTCTTCTACCTCCTTGAAATTGAGCGTAATCGGTGGGTCGATATACTGCTCAGCCGCTAGGCGCAGCACGTACATTTCCTCTTCCGCATCCCGCACGCCTACGATGCGCCCATCGTCGTCGACGCCCACCAGCACCCGGCCCCCGTGGGTGTTGGCCAGCGAGGCCAGCGTCCGGGAAATGCGCGTGGGATGCGTCGTTTTCTTTTTGAATTCCAGCCGCTCGCCCTCGCCGTGCTTGATGAGTTCCTGCAGTTCCGTCATGTACAAGTTGACTACCAATTGACAACTGAAAACAGCACGTACCGTTTTCAGGCTCTTTTACGCAGTGGCGCCCCGGAGGAATTACTCCAAGCCCACTTCTTCTTCCGAAATACGCCAGAGGCGGCTGGCTTCGGCCCGGTTTTGTGCCGTGCTCGAGGTGCGGGCCGGCTTGTTGTTCTTGAAATAGCGCCCACTAATGGTGGCTACCTTGGGGTCGGTAGCCAAAAAAATACTGGTTTGAGCCCCAGCTTCTGCGGTTACCATCAGGGGCCGGGCCAGTAGCCACAGCAGCTTCAGCAAACGGGAACTGCCCGGGTGCACTAGGCCCGTATCCACAATGCCCGGATGTAGGGAGTTGGCCGTAATGCCAGTCAAATCCAGGCGGTGCGCCAGTTCATTGGTAAACAGAATGTTGGCCAGCTTCGAGTCGCAGTAAGCTGTAAAGGGGCTATACTTCTCCCGGTCGTTGCGAAAATTCTGGGCCGGTTCTATTTCCCCCAGCCAGTGCGCCTCGGAGGCCACGTTGATGATGCGGGCCTGCCCGGCGGCTTCTAGGCGGGGCAGCAGCAGGTTGGTCAGCAGGAACGGGGCCAGGTGGTTGGTAACCCAGCTTAGCTCATGGCCTTCGTTGGTAATAGTAAGGGCCCCGGGCATAATACCGGCATTGTTGATGAGCACATCCAGCGTATCATAACGGCGGAGCACTTCCGCCGCCAGCACGCGCACCTCGGCCAGCACCGACAGGTCGCAGAGCAAAATATCCGGCGCACTTTGCGGGCTGGCCTCTTGAATCAGCGCCCTGGTTTGTTCGGCACGCTCCGGGTTGCGGCACACCAGCACCAGGTGGGCCCCCCGGCGAGCCAGTTCCCGGGCCGTTATCTGCCCAATACCCCCGGACGCGCCCGTAATGAGTACCGTTTTTCCATCAAGTCGGGGTAAGTTGGGAAGCACAGCCATGAGTGGGCAGAGAGAAGCCAGGGAAAGCAACCGGCGGGTTATCTAGAACGGAAAGCCGGCCCTCCTGTAAACGATAAAACGATACCGGGAAGTTTTACTTTTTGCTGGCCGAAGCGGGCAAATTATGCAGAAGCGCCTAAATGCAAAACGGAAGCCGGCGCTCCAGCAAGGAGGTCCAGCTTCCGTTTTTGCATCTACGAAGGCAGCAGAGCCTTACAGGTTTACTTAGAAAGGCAGGTCGTTGTCGTCGTCGCCGGCGATGGGCGCAGCCGGAGCAGCGCGCAGGTTCGGGTTTTGGTTCTGGGCGGGAGCAGCAGCCCGGGGGGCCGCCTGCTGGCCGTAGCCACCACCGGCGGGGGCACCGCCACCGGCCGCGCCAGCCTCAATACGCCAGGCTTCCAGGTTGGTGAAATACAGCATCTGGCCATTCTTGTTGAAGCCGCGACCCCGCAGGTTGAAGGTAACTTTTACCTCGTCGCCTACTTTGTAAGCATCAATAAGGGCGGTTTTATCTTGAACCAACTGGAACTTGATATGCTCAGGGTACTGGCCCTCCTGAACTTCCAGCACAAATTCGCGCTTGCGGAATTTCTCACTCACCTGCTGTTCGTCAAAAATCTCGTGCAGGCGGCCGGTAGCGTCGTAAGCCATAAAAAAATACGTTAAGTGGGGAAATCGGTAGTTCAAACGTACGAAAAAAAACGCGTTATGGCTACCTGGACCGGCCAAAATCCGGACCGCGGCGCTGCGTATCTTTGCCTCTCGATCTTGCTCTCAGTCCTCTAAATTACCTTGTTCCTCCATGGAGTATCCTTTCGCTCTGGCCCTGCACGGTGGTGCCGGCACCATCTCCCGCACCCTGATGTCGGCCGAAGCTGAGCTCAACTACCGCCAGGCCCTGCAGGCGGCGCTGGAAACTGGCTACGACGTGCTGCGCCACGGCGGGGCGGCCCTCGATGCCGTGGAAGCCGCCGTGGTTAGTCTCGAAGACTGCCCTTTGTTCAATGCCGGCCGCGGCGCCGTATTCACCCACGAAGGGCACCATGAAATGGATGCGTCCCTCATGGATGGCCGTAACCGGGCCGCTGGTGCTGTCACCGGTGCCCGCCAGATCCAGAACCCAATCCGGGCCGCCCGCTTGGTGATGGAGAAAACCGAACACGTGCTGCTGGCTTACCCCGGCAATGAGGAGCTGGCCCGCGAGTTTGGACTGCCCATGCAACCCACCGAGTACTTCTTCACCCAGCACCGCTACGACCAGTTGCAGGAAGCCCTGCTCGAGGGCCGGATGCGACTCGACCACAGCGAAGCCGCCCAGGCACCGCTGGAAGAGCCCGTTGCTTTTGTGGATGAAGACCCCAAGAAAAAAATGGGTACCGTGGGAGCCGTAGCCCGCGACCAGCACGGCAACCTAGCCGCGGCCACCAGCACGGGCGGCATGACCAACAAACGCTACTCCCGTATCGGCGACTCACCCATTATTGGCGCGGGCATATTTGCCGACAACCACACCTGCGCCATCAGCTGCACCGGGCACGGCGAGTTTTTCCTGCGCGCTGTCGTCGCCCACGACATTGCCTGCCTGATGGAATACCGGGGCCTGGGCCTGGCCGAAGCCTGCCGCATCGTGGTCCACGACAAGCTGGCACCGGTGGGGGGAGAAGGTGGACTGGTTGCCGTGGACAGTACCGGACAGATTGCTTTGCCCTTTAATTCCGATGGTATGTACCGCGCCAGCCTTAGCTCCGACGGTTCTTTGTACGTGGGAATTTACAAGGACTAAGTCAGTATCGGCCTTGCCGGTAAGGCCGAGTTTGGCCCGCTCGAGTAGGCAAGTGATAGTTCCGAGAACACGCCTACCAACAGACGAGTTTTGGTGCTATATATATAAGGAGTAAAAAGCGTCTTTTGCCGAATCTGTAACCGTCAAATGCAGAACGCCGACTTTCAACTAGAAGGTCGGCGTTCTGCATTTAGGGTAGCGGGTCTGCTCAGACTGCAGCAGTATGGGCTGGTGAGGAAATTTCCGGAGCGTTCTGGGGCGAAACCGTCGGCGCGGGAGCGTAAGCCGTTTTATCGGCGTAGAACTTCCGGTTCTCAATGTCATACGTATTGCCCTTGGCCAGTACGTGCAGGGTCATATTCTCCATCGACAGCGCCGCGCCTTTTTTGGCCGCGGCGGCATTGTTGTGCTGAAGGTTGTGCCCATCCATGATAATGACGAGGTTGGACCCGATAGTTTCAATCAGATTGCCTTCCGTAATCAATACTCCAGTGTCTTCGCCCAGCCCGATGCCGATAAGCTTGGGGTGCAAGGCTACCGCCTCCATCAACCGGCCGAAGCGGCCCCGCTTCACAAAGTGGGAGTCAATCACGACGCTCCGGTTCAGGCTAAGACCAGTGCCGATTTTAACGGCGCCCTTCATGAGAGCGTCGGGTACGCTGCCGCCCATAATCATGATGTGCGACATGGCCATGGCTCCGGCGCTGGTACCGGCAATAACGAAGTTGGGCTCGTTGTAATACCGGGTCGTGAGCCGGTCCAGAAATTCGCTTTCCCCGAACATCATTTTCAGGCGCGACTGGTTGCCGCCGCTCATCATCACGATGTCGGCTTCGAGCAGACGGGCTAAGTACTCCGGCTGCTGCGCGTCTTCCGGTGTGCGAATATCGAGGATGCCTACATTCATGCAGTTGAGCATGGCGAAGGACGACACGTAAATCTTAGCTACTTCCTCCGGAATCATGGAAGCCGTGGTGATGACCTCAATGCGCGGATCGGTTTTGCCCGACTCCGTTACAACGCGCTTCAGAATACCGAGCTCAAAAAAGTTGAGGTAGTATTTTTTCTTGGTGCGCGGGTTCGGATAGGTGCCTTTATCTTCATTGCCGCCAATGGCAATTAATTTCCCGAGAGGTTTAGGTGCTTTCAAAGCGCAGCGCAACATTAATGACAACAAAAGAAAAATAACTCTAAAGGGGCAAGCAAGGTTCAAGCCATACCCTCCGAGAAACCACAGGAATTTAAGCAGATTGACCAACCATGGTGTCCAGGGTGCTGGTAGCTACCGAATGGTAGTTGGGCCGGGCCCGGGTATAAATTTGTTGGGCCCGAGCTTTGCCGTTGGGTTGGGTTAGCAACGCCTTGTAAATCGGCACCAGAAATTTACGGCGCCCAACGGTAGTTAGAAAATGCTCCACGGCCTGGTCGGCGGGCTGATAGTCGGCCCGCAAGGCGAGGGGAAACCACGCCGACAAAATTTCAGCGTTGCCCGAATTGGTAAACCCAAAAGCGGCGTCTAGTTCGGCCAGCTGAGTTCCCGCTAACGTTTTGGGTAAGCCCTGCAGAAAGTGCACCCACTCGTGGCTGCTCCAGGTAGTAGTGGGCAGAGCAGTAGCGGAGGTGCCGGCCTGCCAGCTCTGGAGGGCTGCTTCCACTGCCTCGAACCGCTCCGACGACACTGGTGGAGCTACTGCCGGAACGCCTGGGCCGTTAACCCAGGCCTCGAGGCTCAGCTGCTCTTCCAGCCCCGGCTCGTCATCCAGCAGTTGCCGGCGCAGGTAGGCCACAAAAGAATCCGTGTCCATCGACTGAAAGCTGAAGCGGGCAAAGTATTCCTTAATAAAGGTGTCCAGCTTTGCTCGGCCGACCAGATGCTCCAGGGTAAGTAGAAGGTAGTCGCCCTTTTCGTAGGCAATTTCGGTAAGCCCTTCGTCGGGGTCGCGGCCCGCCAGATTGAGGTGAAGATGGGTGTCGGCGCTGGTCGAGCCAAGTTCTTCTACCGTGTGCAGCAAATCGGTGTGGCCCAATACCTGGAGCATATCGGCGTAGGGGCGACCGTAGAGGCGCTCCATAATGCGGCGCTCGAAGTACACCGTGAAGCCTTCGTTCAGCCAGAAGTCATTCCATGTGGCATTGGTTACCAGGTTGCCCGACCAGGAGTGCGCCAACTCGTGGGCTACCAAGCTAGTCAGGCTCCGGTCACCAGCTAGAATTGTGGGTGTTACAAATGTTAAACGAGGGTTTTCCATGCCGCCAAAGGGAAAGCTCGGCGGCAGCACCAGCAAATCGTACCGGTCCCAGCGGTAAGGACCATACAAGTCCTCGGCGGCACCTACCATTTTTTCCAGGTCCACAAACTCGTGGGTAGCGCTGGGCAGGGTAGTGGGCTCGGCGTAAATACCCGTGCGCGTGCTCAAGGGAGTAAACTCAACATTACCCACCGCCAGTGCCATCAGATACGATGGAATAGGCTGCTCCATCCGAAACGTGTACTCGCCGGTAGGGCTGAGCTGCTGCGGGTTCTCGGCACTCATCAAGGCCAGCAGGTGAGCGGGTACGCGCACGCGGGCCTCGTACGTAAAGCGGATGCCAGGGGAGTCTTGGCACGGAATCCAGGTGCGGGCCAGGATAGCCTGCGACTGGGTGAAGAGGAAAGGCTGTTCGCGGCCGGCGGTCTGCTCCGGCTGGAGCCATTGCAGGGCCGCTGCCTCAGGGGAGGTTTGGTACTGAATAACGACAACGGTCGTATCGGGCCGGACGGTAATGCACAAACTGGAGCCCAGGATGGGGTCGTTGGCGCCCAGTGCAAATTTGGTTTGCTCGCCGGTCGGGCCGTCGAGCCGTACCGACTCGATGTGCAAGGTGCGCGCATCCAGCCAGAGTTCGGTTGCGCCGGTATGGTTGGTCAGCTGCCAGGTAGCCTGCCCGCGCAGCGTGCGGGTCGCAAAGTCAACTTCTAAAGCTAAGGCAAGGTGACGAACTTGTATTTCAGATGGGCGAGCGTAGCTGTGCGGGTCGGGGGTGAACATGGGGCAGGGCAAGGAAAAGAGACGATGGTTGTGCTTACGGAAAAGCAGGACGAAGCGGTAAATATAGGGGAACGACAAAGGGAATTTGCCGCTAGTCATTGGGCCGCGAAAGGCTCAAAACTGTTAACTTGCACCGTGGTGTAGTTCTGCTTGCTCGACAACCCCAGGGGCCAGAAAGCAGTAGAACGCGCAGAGCGCTGCGTCGGCAGGCTGGTTTCCGTTCGGGTTGCCAGTTCCGGTAGTAGTCTTTTCTGCTTCTCTCATCACACCTATGTACATGAACCAAGTTAATCGTCCGGCTTTCCTCACCGTCCTCTTGTTCTGGCTGATCAGCCTGACCATGATGGGCTCGGCGTGCAGCCAGGATCAGAAGGAAAAAATCCAGGATGCGCTGCCCGGCGGCCTGACCAAGGCCGGCGGGGCGCAGCCCAAGCTCGACAGTACCTACGTTATTCGGTACATGAACGCCGAGCCAGCCTTTAAAGACCAACTGGACTGGGGCAAGAAATTCTACCGCGAGCGGGACTACCGCCTGGGCTGGTTTCGCAACCATGAGTTGGTCCCCCAGGCTAAAACGCTGCTGAACGTAATCAATAAGGCCGCTGACGAAGGGCTTGACCCCCGGGATTATAAAGTAAAGGACTTTGACAAGCTCTTTGCCGAGTTTGAAAAATCGCAGTCGGACTCGACCAAGCGCAATGCTCTGGAAAAGGAGATAGACGTTGCTCTATCAGGCACTTACTTTAATTGGGCTTCCGATTTCTACCGCGGAACAGTGAATCCGCGCGAAGTAAAAAGCATTGATTGGCAAGTCAAGCGCAACAAGATCAAGTTGCATAAGGCGCTGATGACCATTCTCAAGGAGCGGGAAAGCACGTATCCGTACTACGAATTCGAGCCCCTGCACCCCGAGTATGACCGGCTGAAAAAGGCACTGGCGGACTATCGTGCGCTGCAGCGCAATGGGGGCTGGCCTTCCTTGCCCGCTACAACCAAGCTCAAGCCCGGTGACACGTCACCAGTTGTAGCCGTGCTGCGCAAGCGTCTGCTAGGCACGGGTGCTGCCACCGAACCTGCCGCCTCGCCAACCACCACTACGCCGGTGCAAGCTACTGCTAACACGACTCCCGCCGCGGCGCCGGCTGAGAGATATGAGGGAGAGTTGGTGCAGGCAGTGAAACAGTTTCAGGGGTTGAACGGCCTCAAAGCCGACGGCATTGTGAGCGGTGAGACGCTCAAGGCCCTGAACGTTCCGCTTTCCGCCCGTATCGACCAGATCATTCTGAATATGGAGCGGTGGCGCTGGATTCCAAAAAAGTTTGAGCCCAGCTATTTGCTGGTGAATATTCCTGATTACAAGCTTCACGTAATCGAAAATAATCGTGAAGTTTTTGACATGCGAGTTATCGTGGGCAAGACCCTGAACGCTACCCCGGTCTTTAGCGACAAGATGGAGTACGTGGTTTTGTCGCCCTACTGGAACGTGCCCTGGAGCATTATTGAGAAAGAGCTTAAGCCCAAGCTGATCAATAATCCGTCGTATCTGGACCGCTTGGATATGGAAGTGGTAAAGGGATATGGTAAGAAAGCCGTGGCCGTAAACCCCGGTTCTATCGACTGGTCAAGCATCACCCAGGAGACTTTTAAGTACACCGTGCGTCGTCGTCCGGGGCCCAAAAATGACTTGGGGGAGGTGAAGTTTATCTTCCCGAACTCCAACGATATCTACCTGCACGATACTCCCCACGACGAACTCTTTAGCCAAACCAAGCGTGGCTTCAGCCATGGTTGTGTGCGGGTGGCTGAGCCGCTTAAATTGGCTGAATACCTGTTGCGCGACAAACCCGGTTGGGACATGCAGACTATTCAGGATACGATTGCTAATCGTAAGGAGAAGTACGTAGCCCTGAAAGAGAAGCTGCCGGTCTACCTAGTATACTTCACTGCCTGGGTTGATGAGGCTGGTAACGTGAACTTCCGGGATGATATCTATGCTCATGACAAGGCACTAGCCCGCGAGTATTTCGATTAGCTCTAAACTACTCCGGCCACTAGGCCGCGATTTTCCTTCTATCTAAAAAAGGGGCTACTGACACGAATGTCAGTAGCCCCTTTTTTATGGTCCAGCTTCACCTCTCCACTAGGCCTTCTCATGCTTGTAAATAGAAAATCGTAGGCCAATGGTGGCGAGAGTAAAGGAGCGGTAGTATTTACAATTGTATTACATATGTAAACATAGGGCAGGGGTATTTAATAATTTGTAACAAAAGTAACTAATATAGTTTAATTCATGCTTAGTTGTAAACAGGAGCTGTCTTTACGGGCTGCTGAGATTAATCAGTACATTTGTAAATCATCCGATAACTACGATGGTTGAGCGTATAAGAGCCCTTTTGCAAGCCCGTAATCTGACTCCTACCCAATTTGCTGATAGCATTGGAGTCGCCCGGCCTATTATCAGCCATATTCTTAGCGGCCGGAACAAACCTAGCCTGGAAGTGGTGCAGAAGATTATCGGGGCTTTCCCAGACTTATCGCTGCCCTGGCTGCTCAATGGGCAGGGGCCCATGCTACCGCCAAACAAGCCTGCTGAGGCTACTTTGGAAGAACTGGCATCTCTGGCCTCGAATAAGACCAGGAGCGTGGCAGAGCCCCCCGCCAAACGTATTCGAGCTGCCGCGCCCGTACCAGCTGTCGCAGACCCCGCGCCGGTGGTGGCTCAAGCTGCGAATACAGGTAATTTGGGGCCAAACGACGCTTCCACACCATCATTACCAACACAAACTGCTGAGTCAACACCTTTGCCGTTAGCTACGCCGACAGTAGCAACTCCATCTAGTAACTCCGTAGCTGCGTTTGCAGAGCCCGGTAAAAAGATAAGGCGTATTGTCATTTTCTACCACGACGGTACCTTCAGCGACTTTACTCCCGAATAACCTTAGATGGGGCAGTTCTGCTACTTAAATACAATTTGGCAGTGTCTGTGAAAGCAACGTTTGTGAGCGTTAGTTTTTACAGCGAATAACCACTATTTCTGTCCCTTTGCGGGTAAGGTGAAACCAGTGGGAGTGCTAATTGCTATTGTGTTAATTTAGCTAGTAATGAATAATTGAGTTGTGAATTATTTTATTAATAGTCAGATAGTTAAGTGATTTTGTATAAAGTATGTATTCTAGAATATTGTCTTAGTAAGCTGCTCCGGTAGGTATAGGTTTAGTTTAGTTTTTGGCAAGGCATATAAAGCGGTGGCCTTAGGCGAATAGGAAAGCTGACGTTGCTAAGGACATTATCAGATAGATGCAATGAAAAAAGACAAACAGCAATAAGCTAGGGTCAGCTAATACAGTTAGCGAGGACAGAAAGAGGGTTCGTTAGTAGTTATTAAGAGATACAAAGGCAAGAACTCCGGTGAGATACTGGAGGAAGTAGTTCGTATTAATCTTTTTTAGTTGTCAAATGTAACATCACTCAAGCTCCAACGCTTCGTCTCAGCTAGTACTTGCCGCCCGATACATTTGTATGAGAATGGTTGATGCAAGCCAGCGTAGTAATACCTGCCAGAGATACCCACGAATACTTGGCTGTTTTCAAGTCGGTGCTTACCTTTGGGGCATGAAAAAGTCCCGTCTGCTCTTCTTGTTTGCTGCCTGCACTTCGTTGTTCCTCTCATCCTGCGAGCAAGCTCCTGACCCCGAGAAGGATCCAAGCGCCGATGCAGCCTATAAGCGTAACCACCGCGCTGAGTTGTACCGTGAAGCTCAGCGTAGCAACGTTACCGAGTAACTAAGCACCGGCTTAGGCCGCTGACCCGCAACTCTATATAAAAGCCCCGCCGACTTGCGTCGGGCGGGGCTTTGGTATTTTCGGCTGGTTAAGCTCGCTAACGTGTTGTTGCTCCTGTCTTCCCGGTTTAAATCGTTACAGTAGCTAAAACGGGTTTTACGGGGGCAACCAATTCGCTGGGAAGGTGGATGGTACCCAGCCACTGATCCTCTAACAACTGAGCCCAGGTCTGCAGATAAAACACTACGTCATCCCGGTAATTGTGCCGCAGGGAGTTGCGTCGTTCAAATGGCATAGCTGCCCGAATGGTTGGGTCTGAAAGCCGCTCTAAGTGAGCCAAGTCGGAGCGGGAGAAGCCCAAGGCCAGCATTTCATCAATCGTTTGGTCGATGGGCAAGCCACTGGTGGGGCAATAGTCGAGTAGCTGCCGCTCCCAGTCGCCGTAGCGTTGCATGGCCCGGCTATGAATTTCTGCTTTCGTCAGATGCGTAATGGTTTGGGCCAGGTGGCCGCAATTGCAGCTACCCATGTGCCCCCACTGGTAGGGTGCTTGGGTAGCCAGGCGCTGAGCCGTGTCGCGCAGGGCCTGAATAACGGGAAGAGTGCTTTGGGCCATAGGTAAGACAAGCTAAAAGATTACAGAAAGCTAAAATAATAAGCCGTAAACAAGTTTTTTTGTTTCAAGTATTCAGCGTTTTAACCCGGCCTCTGATCTGGTTTGCCCGAGGTAATGAGGAGAGAAAGACCTCTCAAAGCCGCTGCCAAACGCCACAAAAAAACGCCCGGACCTGTGCCCGGGCGTTTTTTTGTAATTAGGAGCGTCTACCGCTGGCCGCCTCCGCCATTGCCTCCGCGGGAGCGGCGGCGCTGGCCGCCGGTACCTCCTGCACTGGGGCGGCCGCCAGCCGGACGGTTGGCGTTGGCAGAGGTAGAGCGTCCGCCGCCGCTACCAGCTGCTGCCGGCCGGGCCTCCGGGCGCCCCGGGGAGCTGCCAGCAGTTCGCGAAGAGCCTTGGCCGGCGCCACCCGTTCGGGGCGGCCGAGCCTCGCCACCCCGACCGGGGCGTGGGCCACGCCCAGCCGGGCCTTTGGGCCGCTGAATAGCTGGACCGCCGGTGAGGGGCACCGGAACCACAAACACGCTGAAGTAAGGATGGTCGGAAACCACCGGAATCTGGCGGCGAATCAACTTCTGAATATCCTGCAGGTAGGCCCGCTCTTCCTCATCGCAGAAGGATAAGGCTACCCCATCGGCCCCGGCCCGGCCGGTGCGACCAATGCGGTGCACGTAGGTTTCGGGCTCGTTCGGAATTTCGTAGTTGATAACGTGAGTCAGCTCATCCACATCGATGCCGCGGGCGGCAATGTCGGTGGCCACCAGCACCCGGGTGCTGCCGGCTTTGAAGTTAGACAAGGCCCGCTGCCGGTGGTTCTGCGACTTGTTGCCGTGAATGGCCTCGGCCGGGATATTGGCCTTGGCTAAGGTCTTGACCACTTTATCGGCGCCGTGCTTGGTGCGGGTAAACACGAGCACGCGCTTGATGCTCTTATCCTTGAGGATAAACTCCAGCAGCTCGGGCTTGTCGTTCTTCTGCACCATATACACCGATTGCGTGATGGTATCGGCAGTGCTCGAAACGGGCGTAACGGCCACTTTCACCGGGTTTGGCTTCAGAATGGAGCCGGCCAGTTCCTGAATGGCACCGGGCATGGTCGCCGAGAAAAACAGGGTCTGCCGCGAAGTTGGCAGCTTGGGCAGGATGCGCTTGATGTCGTTGATAAAGCCCATGTCGAGCATCCGGTCGGCCTCGTCGAGCACAAATACTTCGATGTGCCGCAGGTCCACAAAGCCCTGATTCATCAAATCGAGCAGGCGGCCGGGCGTGGCAATTAGCACTTCCACACCGCGCTTCAAGGCATTGGTTTGTGGTAGCTGACCCACGCCGCCGAAGATAACGGTGTGGCGCAGGGGCAAGTGACGGCCGTAAGCAGCAAAGCTTTCCCCAATCTGGATGGCCAGCTCGCGGGTGGGCGTGAGCACCATGCAGCGGATGCGGGAGTGCGACTGGTTTTGCAGCTTGGCCGTTTGGGTCAGAATCTGCAGAATCGGGACGGTGAAGGCGGCCGTCTTGCCGGTGCCGGTCTGGGCTACGCCGAGCAGGTCGCGCCCGTCGAGTACGTGCGGAATGGCTTGCTGCTGAATGGGCGTGGGGGTGGTGTAGCCTTCCTCGTGCAGGGCACGCAGAATAGGCGGAATTAGATTGAGTTCGTCGAACGTCATCAGAAAGGAAATGGAAAGGAAAAAAGGCCGCGGCACAATTTGAAACGGCCGGTGCAGCCCTTTTCTAGAAGCAGGCTGCTGGGTAAGCGTGTTAACTTGGCGGAAAAAACAAAAGAAAGCCTGGCCAGTGTTAAGCCGGCTGGTGCCAAAGGCGTATAAGCCAGGCAAGAAGTCAGCGGTTGTACGCGCTGAAGAATGAAAAAGACACTAACCTTACCTATTTATGAACATCACCGACCGCCACATTCTCTACGACGGCCACTACAAACTTAGTCAATTGCTGGTGCAGCACGCGGGCGAGCAGCTCAAGCGGGAGCGGTTTGAGCCCGGCTCGGCCGTCGCCGCCCTGGTGTTTGATACCCTCAAGCAACGCTATGTGTTTGTGCGACAGTTCCGAGTCGGCGCCGAGTCCGAGCTGCTGGAGGTGCCGGCCGGCGTACTCGATAAAGAAGGAGAAAGTCCGGAGGAAGCCGTGCGCCGCGAGATTCAGGAGGAGCTGGGCTATGAGGTCGACCAGCTGACCTACATCACCAATTTCTATTCCTCGCCGGGCGGCAGTGCCGAGGTGCTCTGGCTCTACTACGCCGAAGTAAGCCGGCAGAACGGTCCCGGGGGCGGGGTAGCCGATGAACACGAGAATATCGATGTCGTGTATCTGACCTACGATGAGGTGGTTGCCGAGCCCTGGCAGGATGCCAAAACCCTGATTGCTGCGCAGTGGATACAGTTACGGTAAACGTCTGAGCTTTACCATTTGTACAACTCGAATAAAACAAGGCCTGGTAAGGAGAAAACCCTCGCCAGGCCTTGTTGCTTATGATCTAGGCGTCAGTTGTTTACTGCACGTTGATTACGTATTCAAAGTCCTGCTTCAGCTTGGCATCAGTAATGGTGAGCGTCAGCGGCTGGGGCGTTTCCATTTTTACAAATGGTATGATTCGCTCGCTCTTATACTGGTCCTGATTCCAGAAGCGGCCGGTGCCGGCCGTGAGGGTTTGGGCGAATACTTCCTTGCCGTCTTTGGTAGTGGCTTTCAGCGATAGAGCCGACGGGTCCGCATTCTGGGCGCCACGGCGGTACATTGTCACCTGCAGCTCGCCACCGGGGGGCAGGTTTTTGAAGCGGCGCTGGTAGGTGCTGTCGGCCCAGCGGTTCATTTCCCGCATGGCATCCAGGGCCGTGAGCAGCTCCGCGTAGGGGCGATACGCCACCCGCGTCATGGAGGCATCCTTTTGGGAATCCTCGTCGGTATTTTTGGTCACATTCAGGACCAGGGCGCATTCTTCATCCTTTTTGGGGCGCATATAGCGTTTGCGCTCCGGCGTAACCATTTGGGCGGAAGCGGCAAAGGAAGAAAGAAGGGTAAGGAGCAGGAAAAGCTTTTTCATCAAGCAACAAAAGGTAAATCGTGTGGCCGGCAGGCTACCGTCGGGCAAAGGTACGCAAGTGCGAGACACCAGCCGCCGCCGCTTCGTTCAAACCCGGTAACAGAACGACGCAGCCCGGGAATCGGGAGCCCAATCAAAACGTGACGTAGCCATAACGCTGGCGTAATGCCCTGGTCATAGCCCACGGCGACCTTTGTCGTGAGTTAATCGTCCTGTCGTTATGCACGCTCCTGTCGTTATTCCGGTTGGGTACCGCTTGGTGCGGTGGTTGGCCTACGCGCTGTTGCAACTGGCTTTAGGGCTGGCCTTACTGCTGCATTCCGCCGCGGGGCTGTCGTCGGCTTTCCGCCGCATCCAGCAACCCAAGCCGCTGCACGTTTCCACTCTGCGCCGACCTACGCGGCCCGGCCATGCGTGAGTTGCCCCGGCGTCGTAAAGTGGAGGTGGTTGTGCTGTCCGACATTCACCTGGGAACGTATGGCTGCCATGCGACCGAATTGCTGCGCTACCTTAAAAGCATAAAGCCTAAAACGCTTGTGCTCAACGGGGACATTGTTGACATCTGGCAGTTCAGCAAAAACTACTGGCCCGCCGCCCACATGCGCGTCGTGCGCCACCTGGCCGGCCTGGCCGCCAAAGGCACCCGTATTCACTACCTGACCGGCAACCACGACGAGCTGTTGCGCAAGTTTGCCGGTACCCATTTGGGAAATCTGCGCATCGACAATAAGCTCGTGCTGGAGCTGCCCGAAGGCAAGGCCTGGTTTTTTCACGGCGACGTATTCGACGTAACCATGCAGCACTCGCGCTGGCTGGCTCGGCTCGGGGCCCACGGCTACGATTTGCTGATAGTGCTGAACCGGGTGGTGAATTTTCTGCTGCACAAGCTCGGGCGGCCCCGCGTGGCCTTGTCCAAGGCCGTGAAAGACCGGGTCAAGGGCGCTGTGAACCTGATCAGCAATTTCGAGCAGACCGCCGCTGGCCTGGCCGTGGAAGGCGGTTACCGCTACGTGGCCTGCGGCCATATTCACCAGCCCGAAATAAAAGTACTGACCACGCCCCGCGGGACGGTGACCTACCTGAACTCCGGCGACTGGGTCGAAAACCTAACGGCTCTGGAGTATTCGGCGGCTACGGGCTGGCTGCTCTACCGCTATGCCGACGATGCTGCCCTGCAACAGGCCGCTAGCCCCGCCGACCTGCATGATCAGGCCGCCGACGCCCCCGTTGCGGAGCTGCTGAGCGACTTGCTGGTAGAATTTCACCTGAACCAACGGAAACCGGAATAGCTGTTCGGTCATAGCCGCGCTCTTTTTACAACCTTCATGCCTCGTATTCTATACGCCATTCAAGGCACTGGCAATGGGCATCTTAGCCGCGCCCTCGACATCGTGCCACTCTTGCAGCAGCGGGCTAGCCGCGTAGACGTGCTGCTCAGTGGCCCGCCGGCCGATATCGAATTGCCGTTTCCGGTGCGCTACCGCTGCCACGGGATGGGGTTTATCTTCGGTAAAAAAGGCGGAATCCATTTCGTGAAGACCTTTTGGCAGCTGAACTCGGCCGCCTTTATGCGCGAAATCCGGCAGCTGCCCGTAGAGGGCTACGATTTGGTTATCAGCGACTTTGAGCCCGTTTCGGCCTGGGCGTGCCACCTGCGCAAAGTCCCCTGCGTAGCGCTCAGTCACCAAAGCGCCGTGCTCAGTGAGTATGCCCCGCGCCCCGAAAAAGAGGACCTGATCGGCCGGGCCGTCCTACGGCACTATGCTCCGGCCACGGCCCACTACGGCTTTCATTTCGACCAGTACGAGCCCGGCATCCACACGCCCGTCATCCGGCGGCAGGTGCGGGAGCTGGCCCCCCGCAACGAGGGGCACTACACCGTGTATCTGCCGGCTTTTGATGAAGAAACGTTAGTCAAGCGGCTGCGCTACCTGAGCGGAAGCACCCGGTGGGAGGTGTTTTCCAAGCACAGCACCCAGGAGTCGGAGCACGGCAACGTGCGGGTACGGCCCGTGAGCGGCGCCGCGTTCACCGACAGCTTGTCCCGCTGCGCCGGGGTGCTGTGCGGCGCCGGCTTTGAAACGCCCGCCGAGGCGCTGTACCTGGGTAAAAAGCTGCTGGTCATACCCATGAAAAACCAGTATGAGCAGAGTTGTAATGCCGCGGCCCTGGCCCGCTTGGGGGTGCCGGTGGCAAAGAATTTGAAGGACAAGCAGTTGCCGCTGTTAGATGAGTGGCTCCGAACCGGCCGGGCAGTGCCGGTGCAGTATCCGGATCAAACGGCCGCCGTCCTCGACAAGCTGCTGCTGGAGCAACTCCCAGTGCTGGCGCGCTAAGCAACTGCGCAGTCCGTCGGGAGTTGAGTTCAATGCGTTCTATCTACATGACTGATTCTTTTCCGGGGCTACCTGCCGCCTTCTTTCCGGCTACTGCCCCCGCTGCTTTCTCCCGGGCCGATTTTGGGCCGGACTTTCACTGGGGTGTTTCGGCGGCGGCCTACCAGACGGAAGGAGCCTGGAACCTCGACGGCAAGGGGGCTAGCATCTGGGACGAGTTTGTGCGGCGCCCCGGCAAAATTCGCCGCCGTGAAACCGCCGACCTGGCCTGCGACTTCTACCACCGTTGGCCCCAGGATCTGGACTTGCTGCGGCAGTTAGGAATTCCGGATTTCCGCTTCTCCGTGGCTTGGTCGCGGGTAGTGCCGGCCGGCACCGGCCCCGTAAACCCCGCTGGCCTCGATTTCTACGACCGGCTCGTGGACGGCTGCTTGGAGCGGGGCATCACGCCCTGGCTCACGCTCTACCACTGGGACTTGCCGGCCGCCCTGCAGCGCCGCGGGGGCTGGGCCAATCGGGACGTGGTGGGCTGGTTTTGCGACTACACCCAGCAAGTGGCCGCCCGGCTCGGCGACCGGGTCCGGCACTGGATGGTGCTCAATGAGCCTATGGTGTTCGTGGGGGCGGGTCAGCTGCTGGGCTTGCACGCACCGGGGCGGCGCAGCCTGGGCGGCTTTCTGGCTTCGGTACACCATGCCGCCCTGGCCCAGGCCGAAGGAGGCAGGGCTCTGCGCGCCACGCTGCCCGCCACCGCCCACATTGGCACTACCTTCTCCTGCTCGTATCTGACCCCTTGGCGACCGGCGCTGCCCCGGGATGTGCGGGCCACGCGCCGGGCCGATGCCTTGCTGAACCGGCTGTTTGTTGAACCCGCCCTGGGGCTGGGTTACCCAACGGCTGATCTGCCCGTGCTCAACTGGCTGGAGCGCTACATGCGTCCCGGCGACGAAACCCGGCTGCCGTTTGCCTTCGATTTCCTGGGCGTGCAGAATTATACCCGGGAAGTAGTGCGCTACTCTCCCTACGTTCCCTTGGCCTGGGCCACGTTGGTAGGAGCCAAGCAGCGGGGGGTGCCCCACACCCAAATGGGGTGGGAGGTGTATCCCGAAAGTCTGTACCATATGCTTAAGCAGTTTGCTGCCTATCCGCGGGCACCCCGGCTGATCGTTACCGAAAATGGAGCTGCTTTCCCCGATTCTGAAATCTTACCGGGGCAAATTGCTGATCCGCAGCGGCAGGCGTTCTTGCAGGCCTGTATGGGGCAAATATTGCGGGCCAAACGGGAAGGACTGGCCGTTGATGGCTACTTCGCTTGGTCTTTCACCGATAATTTCGAGTGGGCCGAAGGCTACGAACCTCGCTTCGGGCTGGTTGGAATCGACTTTAAGACCCAAGTGCGGACGGTGAAAGACTCGGGCCGCTGGTACCGGCAATTTCTGCGGGGCGATGGCCCAGAGCCGGTTGCTCAAGCCTCCCGGGGGAGCGAAAAAACGGGTAATAAATTATGTCCATTTGGGTAACCATATGGGTAAAGGTTATTCATGATTCAGTAACTAACTCATAACCATGTCGTAACAAGCGGCCGGTAGCTTTGGCCTATCCATCTACCAAGCACCAGTTTGATGCAGCAGAAATTTTACGCCCTGGGGGCCATAGCCCTGGCCTTCTTGAGTTTGTCGCCTACCCGGGCCCAGGGCCAGACCTTGCGGCAGGGCTTTGAAGGCAGCAGCGCCGACACCTGGACGTTCAGCGCCTCGCCGGCTACTTACAATTTTCCCAGTCTGACTGATATCTGGGCCGCCGCGCCCAGCATTGGCACCACCAGTGGCACAGCTAGTGTGCAGGCTACCCCGGCGGCGGGGGCGGCCCTGTGGGGCATGCAGGACTTGCAGAACCCGGCTACCAATGATGAAGCTACCTGGCATTTCCTGGATTTTGCGCCAGTCCCCCTGCAGAGCGGGGCCGCGGCAGCCACCGCCGTCAGTTTTAAGTATTTCACCAATGGCTTCGACAACCCGGATTCCCTGGCCTACGTGGTACAATACACCAACGGCACCGCTTGGCCGGCTCCTAAAACCTACGTGCCCTTGAGCAAAGACACCCGGGCCTTCCAAACCGTTACCGTTCCGATTCCGGCTGGCAGCACCCATGTGCGCCTGCGCCTGGCCGCCAAGCAAAACGGCAACGACGACTGGGCCGCCTGGGATGAAGTAGAATTAAGCCGGTCCACGGTGCCCGTAGTGCCTACCATTGGCTTTACTGGCAGCTCAGTGGTGGTAGGCGAAAGTGCGGGTAGCGTTACTATTCCGGTCAGCATTCAAAACCCGGGCGCGGCGGCCAGCACGGTGGAAGTAGCATTGGGTAGCCTGGCTACGGCCGGCACCGGCACCGACTTCACCTGGACCGGCACCCGCACTCTTGCCTTCGCGGCCGGGGCTACGGCGACTCAGAACCTGGTTATTCCCATTACTACTGATGCGCTAGCGGAAGGGGCAGAGTATTTCACCATACGCCTGCAGAGCCCCACCAATGCCAATCTAGCGGCCGGTGTCACCGACTATCTGGTCTACATCAAGGACAACGCTGCTGCCCCCGGGCAGTCCCGCGGCCTTACCCTGACGCACCTGGGTAGCTACCAAAATGGGGCGGCGGGCACTAATTCTGCCGAAATTGTAGCTCACGACCCTACTACGCAGCGCCTGTACGTGGCCAACTCGGTGGGGGGCAAGCTCGATATTCTGAGTCTGGCCGGCAATGGCTCCCTGACGCCCCAGGCCTCGGTGAGCATGCAACCCTATGGCAACATCAACTCAGTCGCGGTGCGCAACGGGGTGGTGGCCTGCGCGGTGGAGAATGCCAACCCCCAGCAAAATGGCAGCGTAGTGCTGTTCGACCAGAACGGGGTGTTGCTTAGCCAGGTAACGGTGGGGCCCATGCCCGATATGATTACCTTTTCCCCCGATGGTCGTTTTCTGCTTACGGCCAACGAAGGGGAGCCTAAAACCGACTACAGCGTCGATCCGGAGGGTTCCGTGTCCGTAATCGACGTAACTGGGGGCGCGGCCAGCCTCACCCAGGCCAGCGTCACGACGGTAGGCTTCACCGGCTACAACGGGCAGGCAACCCAACTGCGGGCGGCCGGCATCCGCATCTACGGCGGTACGGCCGGGGCGCCCAGCTCCGTGGCCCAGGATCTGGAGCCCGAGTACGTAGCCGTTTCGGCCGATTCGCGCACGGCCTATATCACGCTGCAGGAAAACAACGCTCTGGCTACGCTCGACCTCGTCACCAAGCAGTTCACCGGCCTGCGTTCCGTCGGCTTTCAGGACCATAGCCAGCCCGGGGTGGGCCTGGATGCGTCCGACCAGACGCCCGACGTGCTGGTGGCCAACTGGCCCATTCGCGGCCTGCGCCTGCCCGACGCTCTGGCCGCTTTCGAGGTGGGAGGGCAGCAGTACCTGCTGACGGCCAACGAAGGCGACGCCCGCGAATACTCGGCCCTGACCGAAGCCGTGCGCCTGGGCGACGCGGCTTATCCGCTCGATGCCACCACTTTCCCGCAGGCGGCTCTGCTCAAGAATACCCAGGTGCTAGGCCGGCTCAACGTTACCAACAAACTCGGCGACACGGACGGCGACGGCGACTTCGACCAGATCTATGCCTTCGGGGGTCGCTCATTTAGTATTATACAGGCTACTACCGGTGCTGTGGTGCATGACAGCGGGGATTTGCTGGAGCGCCTGACCAGCACCGATCCGGCTTTCGGGACTATTTTCAATGCCAGCAACACCACCGGCAACCCCGTCCGGAAAAACCGCTCCGACGACAAAGGCCCCGAACCGGAGGGCGTGGCCACGGCCGTGCTGCGCGATACGGTCTACGCCTTTGTGTCACTGGAGCGCATCGGGGGCGTGGCCGTCTTCAACGTGAATGACCCGGCTCAGCCGCGCCTGGTGCAGTATATCAATAACCGCAGTACCAGCAGCGGCACCGGCGACCAGGGCCCCGAAGGTATTGTGCTCGTGTCGGCCGCCAACAGCCCCACGCGCCAGCCCCTGGTGATTCTGGCCAACGAAGTAAGCAGTACTGTAGCCGTGTATGGCATCGGGTTGCGCGGCGCCGTTACGGCGGCCACCGCACCGGGCCAAGCACCATCGGTTCCGCTGTATGCCTATCCCAATCCGGCGGCCGGGGGCCGAGTCCAGCTGAGTCGCCCCGTGTCGGGCACCCTGCGCGACGTGCTGGGCCGGCCGGTGCGCGAACTGCGCCACACGGCCCAGGTCGACGCGGCGGGGTTGGCTCCGGGCCTGTACGTGGTGCGCGCTGAAGACGGGGCTACCACGAAGCTGATAATTCGTTAGGCAGGCTTTTTTTACGAAAAAGGCCGGGCTCCATAAGGTCCGGCCTTTTTCGTAATGCCTGGCAGAAGCAGAACGGCGGTAAAAGCAAAAGGCCCTTCAGAACAATCTGAAGGGCCTTTGCGGTCCGGACGGGACTCGAACCCGCGACCTCCGCCGTGACAGGGCGGCATTCTAACCAACTGAACTACCGAACCGTTTTCTTCTCTGGACAACCGTTGTTCTCCGTTGAAGTGATGCAAAAGTAGAAGCTCGTTTTAGATTACACAAGCCAGAGCCGCTGTTTTAACCGAAAAAAATGCTGCTGAACACCGTTCTCACTGGTTTTAAGCGACATTAATTTTGAGGGTATTCAGAACGGCAGCGTTCCAGCAGTACGATTGGCCCGTCGTGGTAGGTGGTGCGGGCAAATTCCCGGAAGCCAAACTTCGCAGCCAAGCGTAGCGAGGCCACATTGTCGGGGTCGATGATGCAGGTGATGCGCTCGGCGGTAAGGTGCGTTTCTGCCCAGCCCAGGGCTGCTTGCAGGGCTTGGCTGGCGTAGCCCCGGCCGTGCACCTGGGGCGTCAGTACCCAGCCGGCTTCCGGCTCACCACTGATAGAGGGAGTCAGGTCGCGCTGAAAGTCGAAGAAGCCTACGCCACCGATGTACTGGCCGGTCGCTTTTTCTTCAATGGCCCAGGACCCGTAGCCCAGCATGGCCCAGTGGCCAAGCTGGCCCAGCAGGCGGCGCCAAACGTCTTCCTGGGAGTGGGGGGTATTACCCAGAAAGCGGTAAAAGTCCGGGTCGTTGTACATCGCAGCCGCGGCCGGCAGGTCGCTGGGGCGAGGACCCCGCAGCAGTAGGTCGGGTGTTTCGAGCAGCGGTACTACCGGGACTGGGGCGGCCAGCAGGCTTAGGGGAGGCTTCATGGCGGCAAAGTAGCGAAATACGATGACCGTTCGCATCGCCCGAAAACGAAAAAGGCCCTTAGCGTAGTGCTAAGAGCCTTTTGCGGTCCGGACGGGACTCGAACCCGCGACCTCCGCCGTGACAGGGCGGCATTCTAACCAACTGAACTACCGAACCATTTCTTCGGGAAAGCCAGCTGCTTTCCGTTGAAGTGGTGCAAAAGTAGAAGCTCGTTTTAGATTACGCAACCCTGGGGTCATTTTTTCTGAAAATAAAATACCGCTGCCGAGCTTTCTGGCTGTTGTTCAGCGACATTATTTTTTCAAAAAATGATTCTCAGTGCCTGGCGGCACGTATGGAGGCGTTTCGCTTACCTTTGCTTTTCTCTGGAGCTGCCTCCGCAGCCCGGATACTGTTCCATTTCTGCCACCCTGACGCATTCACCCCCGGCAATGCTCCTCGATTTCGAACAACCAATTGCTGCCCTCGAAGGCAAACTCCGCGAAATGCAACAACTGGCCCTGGATAGCCAGGTAGATGTATCGGAGGCCGTTACCGCCCTCGAGGCGAAAATCAAGGCTCTTAAAAAGGAAACCTATACCAACCTCACGCGCTGGCAGCGCGTGCAGCTCTCGCGCCACCCCGACCGCCCCTACACCTTTGATTATATCGAAGGCATGACTTCCAAGTTTGTAGAGCTGCACGGCGACCGAACCGTGGGCGACGACAAAGCCATGGTCGGTGGGTTTGCCGATCTGAACGGCCGCTCGGTGATGTTCATCGGGCAGCAGAAAGGCCGCAACACCAAGGAGCGGCAATACCGCAACTTCGGTATGGCCAACCCCGAAGGCTACCGCAAGGCCCTGCGCCTGATGAAGCTGGCCGAGAAATTCAACAAGCCCATCGTTACGCTCATCGATACGATGGGCGCCTTTCCGGGCCAGGAAGCCGAGGAGCGGGGGCAGGGCGAAGCCATTGCCCGTAACCTGAAGGAAATGTTTATGCTCAAGGTGCCCGTTATCTGCGTGGTAATTGGGGAAGGCGCCTCCGGCGGGGCGCTGGGCATCGGTATCGGCGACCGGGTGCTGATGCTGGAAAACACCTGGTACTCGGTTATTTCGCCCGAGTCGTGCTCCAGCATTCTGTGGCGCTCCTGGGACTACAAGGAGCAGGCCGCCGAAGCTCTCAAGCTCACGGCCACCGACATGCTCAACGCCAAGCTGGTGGATGGCATCGTGAAGGAGCCCCTGGGCGGCGCCCACACGGCCCCGGCCAAAATGATTGACACCCTCAAGAAAACCCTGATTAAGACCCTGGACGAGCTGGAAGCCCTGCCCGCCGAGGAGCGCATCAGCCAGCGGATCGACAAGTTTTCCGCTATGGGAGTTGTCCTGGAATAACTGCCGACGGTAAAAAACGTACTGCGAGCAACCCCAACGTCATGCTGAGTTCTGCGGAGCTGGGCATGACGTTTTTTTATTCCTTACTACCTTTCCCCACCCTTCACCCACCCACTTTCCCTTCCTCATATGACGGTGCATACCCTCGATACCGGCCTGTTCAAATTGGATGGCGGCGCCATGTTTGGCGTAGTTCCCAAGTCCATGTGGCAGAAGCTCAACCCGCCCGATGCCAACAATATGTGTACCTGGGCCATGCGCTGCCTGCTCATTGAGGACGGCAACCGGCTACTGCTGGTCGATAACGGCATCGGCGACAAGCAGGACGAGAAGTTTCGGGGGCATTTCTACCTGCACGGCGCCGATACGCTGGAAAAGTCGCTGCGGCAGCTCGGCTTTACATCAGCCGATATCACCGACGTATTCCTAACGCATTTGCACTTCGACCACTGCGGGGGCTCGGTGGTGCGCACGGCGGCGGGCAAGCTGGATTTGGCTTTCCCTAACGCGACCTACTGGAGCAACGAAGCGCACTGGGACTGGGCCGTGCAGCCCAACCCCCGGGAAAAAGCCAGCTTTCTGAAGGAGAATATTCTGCCCATTCAGGAAAGTGGCCACCTGCGGTTTGTCGACCCTGGCGTGGGGGTGCCGGCCGAACTGCCGCAGTTCCGGGAAATCGTCTTTGCCGACGGCCATACCGAGAAGATGATGGTGCCCGTACTCGACTACAAAGGCCGTACGCTGGCCTACATGGCTGATTTGCTGCCCTCCGTGGGCCACATTCCGCTCCCGTACGTGATGAGCTACGACATGCGTCCTTTGGTCACGATGAGTGAAAAAGAGGCCGTACTACGGCGGGCTGCCGACGAGAACTGGGTGCTGCTGCTGGAACACGACCCGGCCGTGCCCTGCTGCACGGTGCAGCACACCGAAAAAGGCGTGCGCGTGGCCGAAACCTTCCGCCTCGAAGACCTTTAACCACTCGGCTACATGCGCAAGCTCGGATTAGCGTTGTCGGGTGGGGCGGCGCGTGGTATTGCCCACTTAGGGGTGCTGCAGGCCTTGGATGAGCTGGGCTTGCCCATTGGCCACATCGCCGGGGTCAGCTCCGGGGCCATAGCGGGAGCCTTCTACGCGGCCGGCTTTCCGCCCCGGCAGATATTCCAGTTGCTGACCGATACCCGCTTTGTGCGGCTGCTGCGCCCGTCGTTCCGGCTGGGGCTGGTGCGGCTCGATCTGGTAGAAAAGCTGTATCAGCATTACCTGGGCGCCGCGCCCACTTTTGCTGACCTCAAAGTTCCGCTTACCCTGGTGGCCACTGACTTAGCGGCGGGCCAAACGGTGTATTTTCAGCAGGGGCCTTTGCTGAAGCCTTTGGTAGGGGCCGCCGCCGTGCCTATTATCTGCCGGCCCGTGGAGTGGCAGGGGCAGTTTCTGGTGGATGGGGGCGTGATGAACAACCTGCCCGTGGAGCCCTTGCTGCGGCAAACCGACCTGGCCGTGGTGGGCGTGCACTGCAACCCCATGAGCCCGGAGGCGCGCCTGACGACGCTGCGGGAAGTCGGAGAAAGGACGGCGTATTTGGCTATTTCCATGAACGTGCAGCCCCGCCTGGCCCAGTGCGAATTTGTGCTGCAGCCCCCGGCGCTGGCCGGCTTTCGGGTGACGGATTTACGCAGGGCCAGTGAAATATTCGACATTGGCTATGCCTATACCATGGAGCAGGCCAGCCAGCTGCGCCAGCTCTTAGCCACGGATTCAACTCCCTTGCAGAATTGAAATTTCTTTAGTTTTGACCCCAGGTTACTACCATTTCGGTGGCAACCACTACTCTTTCATGAAAAAAGCACGCAAAACCTCTACGTTCTGGTACCAATTTTCCCGCTTCTGGTTTTGGATAACTGGTTGGCATTTAGGTTCTCAGGTGCCGCCTGGTATTCCTAAAAGCATGATGATTGCCGCTCCGCATACCAGCAACTGGGACTTCATGTTTGCCCGGGCCGCTTTTTACCTCATGGACGTGGATGTGCGCTTTACCGTGAAAAAATCCTGGGTTGATATTCCGGTGCTCGGCAAGCTGATGCTGGCGTTGGGGGCCCTGCCCGTCGACCGGCAAAAGAACAACAGCCTCGTGGATGGGATGGTGCAGCTCTTTGATGAGCGCGAAGAGCTAGTCATTCTCATTACCCCTGAAGGTACGCGTGCCTACCAGCCCCGCTGGAAAAAAGGCTTTTATTTCGCTGCGATGGGGGCTAATGTCCCCATTCTGCTCGGCTACCTGGATTATAAAAATAAGGAAGCCGGCGTGGGCCCGGCCTTCTGGCCGACGGGCGACTACGAAAAGGACCTGGAGGAAATCAAGGCTTTTTACCGTACCAAAGCGGGCCGCTTCCCGGAAAAAGGCGTGCGGTAATCCGGCAATATTGTCTGTAAAGCAAAAAGGTACGTCCCGAAAAGGCGTACCTTTTCTGCGTAAAGCCCGCTACCTGTCGTTATGGAAAAGCTCCAAACCCTCGGCCTGATCTTTTTAGGACTGCTCATCTTCGTGTGGCGGATGATCCAGAAGATGCGTAATACGGCCCGCCGGGAGCAGCAGGAGCGGCCCGCAGCTCGTATCCCGCTGCCCAGTACCTCGTTTGACGAGCTGTTGAAACAAATGCAAAAGCAAAACGAACGGGGCAACCGCCCGTTGGAATCGGCTACGCCTACAACCCCGGCTGGACGGCGCCTGCCCCAGGAGGCAGAAGCTCCGAAAGCCCGGACCCTGGAACAGCCCGTTCGCAAAGCGCAGTCACAAGAACGCCGGGCCACGACTATATCCTTGGAAAAAACGACTGCTCCGGCTCGCCGCAATACCGGCCTGGACCACCCGGCTGCCGACCACCCGCTGCGTCGCCCTCGGCCTACGGCTCCGGCCCCGGTGGCCCGGCGCGTAGTCACTGACCGGCTCCGCACTCCCGCCGACCTGCGGGACGCCTTTATTCTGAGCGAAATCCTGAAGCGCAAATTTGAGTAATAGCCCGGCTATCAGGCGCGAAAAGTACCAGAGCCTGGTGTAGAGGTACACCGGGCTCTGGTACTTTTAATCCTGGGTTAGCGCGTACGTCACCAGATTAGCGCCCATCCGCAAGGCCGCCTCGTGCACGGCAGGCGGGTCGTCGTAGGTGCCCACGTCTTCCCAGCCGTTGCCCAGGTCACACTCGAAGCTGTAAAAGCACACCAGCCGGCCTTTGTAAAGCAGCCCGAAGCCCTGGGGGCGCTTGCCCTCGTGTTCGTGGACCTTGGGCAAGCCTTTGGGGAACTGGAATTTCTGGTGGTAAATCGGGTGGGAGTAGGGCAGCTCCACGAACTCCAGCTCGGGAAATACCTTTTTCATTTCGGGCCGGATAAACTTGTCGAGCCCGTAGTTGTCGTCGATGTGCAGAAAGCCGCCGCCGGTGAGGTAGCGGCGCAGGTTTTTGGCCTCGGCCTCGGTAAACGACACGTTGCCGTGGCCCGTCATGTGCACAAAGGGATAAGTGAATAACTCCGGCGAGTCCAGCTCCACGATGGCCTCCTCGGGGGCAATATTGGTTTTGAGCGTCTGGTTACAGAAGCGAATCAGATTAGGCAAGCTGGTTTTGTTGGCGTACCAGTCGCCCCCGCCGCCGTAGTGGAGCTTGGCAATGCGGAAGCTGGGCGCTACCGGCGCGGCGGCCGTCAGGGAAAAAAGCAGCAGAAGCGGGAGCAGCAGGTTCTTTAGCATGGGATAGAAGGAGCGTGGGAGCACTCGTAATAGACTACAAAGTAACGCCATGGTGGCAAAGTTCAGTGCCGACGCAATCTTACGCGACTCGTTTGCCGTTACTAGCCCGTTGGCGACGCGGCCGAGCAACGCTACCGGCTGGTTTGCCGATGCCGAGCCCAACTATAAAAATCGTTTATTGCTGAACGGTAGCTTTTCAACCGCTGAGCGGAACTTATAGATGGTAACGGGCAAAGATTTAGTAGCGCTGGGATTAAAGCCTGGCAAATGGTTTAAGGAGGCACTGGCGCACATCAACGAACACGGCCTGGAACACGAGGCCCTGCACGCCTACCTTGCTACTGTAAAGCCCGGCCCGGAAATTCCGCTGCTGGCCCAGCCGGTGCCGTTTTACGAGAACATCAGCGCCGACTCGCCCGTGGAGCAAGCCAACATAGAGTACGTGCGGCAGTCGATGCAGCAACTCATGCGCACGCCCACCGTGGTAGCCGGCGCCATCATGCCCGATGCCTGTCCGGCGGGTCCTATGGGTACAATTCCCGTTGGGGGCATTGTCGTGACCCGCAACGCGATTCACCCCGGCATGCACAGCGCCGATATCTGCTGTTCGGTGATGCTGACCAACCTGGGTAAAATAGACCCCAAGCGCGTGCTGGACGCCGCCCAGCAGATTACCCACTTTGGCCCCGGTGGCCGCTTGCCCGAGCGCCAGTTTGCCCTGCCCGCAGAAATAGAGGCCGAATTTCGGGCCAATCCTTTTTTAAACTCTTTGCGCAGCCTCAACTTTGCCCGGGAACACCTGGGCACCCAGGGCGACGGCAACCACTTTCTTTACGTAGGCATTTCGCGCAACACCGGCGACACGGTGCTCGTGACCCACCATGGTTCCCGCGGCCCCGGCGCGGCACTCTACGCCCAGGGCATGAAAGTCGCCGAACGATACCGCCAGGCCATTTCGCCCGCCACCGACCCGGCCAACGCCTGGATTCCCAGCGACTCGGCCGAGGGTGAACAGTACTGGGCGGCGCTGCAAACCATTCGAAAGTGGACCAAGCAGAACCACTTATGCTTGCACGAGGCCATTGCCGCGCGCCTGGGGGCGGCCGTAGTGCAACGTTTCTGGAACGAGCACAACTTCGTGTTTCGCGACGGGGACCTGTTTTACCACGCCAAGGGCGCCACGCCGCTCGACCCGAAATTCATGCCCGATATTACCGGGCCGCGTATCATTCCGCTGAATATGGCCCAGCCCATCCTGATTGTGGAAGGCCGCACTACCGCAACCAACCTGGGATTTGCGCCCCACGGCGCCGGCCGCAACCTGAGCCGTACCCGCCACAAGTACAGCAAGCTGGGGCAAACCAGGGAAGAACTATTTGCCGAGGAAACCCAGGGCATCGACGCCCGGTTTTTCTTCAACCAGATTGATATTTCCGAGCTGCCCAGTGCCTATAAGGATGCCGGGGAGGTCAAGCGGCAGATTGCCGATTTCAACCTGGCCACTACCGTGGACGAAATCCGCCCCTACGGTTGCATCATGGCCGGCGACTGGGAGCAAGACGCCCCCTGGCGTAAGAAGAAGCTGGCCAAAGAAGCTGCCCGGCTGGCGGCAGAAGCAGATACGCAGGCCGACTGCTCGGCCGTGGCGGAGGAATAAGGGAAGGGCTAGGCTTACAGCTCCCGCACTACGTGTATCGTGTGCACGGCCGCCAGAGCCGCAGTTTCGGTCCGTAGCCGGGAGGCCCCCAACGTCACGGGCCGAATGCCGCGCTGCCGGGCTAGCTCAATTTCGGCCGGGGTAAAGTCGCCCTCGGGGCCGATGAGTACGCAGCAGCCGGCTCCCAACGCCGCTACCCGGGCCAGGGCCGTCCGCTCGCCTTCTTCCAAGTGGGCAATAAAGGTAGTGGCCGGCGCCACGGTGGGGATAAAGGCGGCGTAGTCGGTCAGCTCATCCAGCCGGGGCAGCCAGGCCTGGCCCGACTGCTTCAGGGCGCTAACCGCAATTTTCTCCAGTCGTTCCAGCTTTAGCTCCCGCCGCTCCGAGCGGGCACAGCGCAGAAAAGTGATGCGCTCCACGCCGATTTCCACGGCTTTTTCAACCAGCCATTCCATCCGGTCCAGATTTTTGGTGGGTGCTACGGCCACGTGGGTGAAGTAGGAGCGCGGGATTACCTGCTCGGTGGCTGTGAGCCGGAGCTGACAACGCTTGGGGTTGGCATCTGCCACAACGGCCTGGTACACGCCCCCGCGCCCATCGACCAGCCCTACCGGGTCGTTTACGCCCAGGCGCAGCACGCGCACGGCATGTTTGCTTTCGTCTTCGGGCAGGGTATAGGTCGAGCCGGTAAGGTCGGGAGCGTAGAAGGTGTGGGCCATGGCACAAAACTACGGCGAATCCGTGGTGCGTTGGCACTGACTGGCTGAGTATGCCCGTTATGAGCGGGCTACCGGCTGTTTTTGCTACCTCCCAGCTCCAGGGCAACCACTTTATTTGGATGGGCGGCGCTACGCGGGCATCGGTCAAAAAACAACTTAGTAGGAGGGGTGCGCTCTACTCTTCTTAAGTTGGCGACCTTCATACAGAGCAGTCAGCAGTAATGTTAACCGGCCTAAAACGAAGCTTTTGGCATCACAAGCCGACATACGCCGTACACAGACTCATCTGTCCTTAATCTTCTACTGCACTATGACACCAAAACTCAAAAAACTATCCCAGCAAATTCTGGTCATCACCGGCGCTTCTTCCGGTATCGGTTTGGTTACGGCCCGCATGGCGGCCGAAAAAGGGGCTAAGCTGGTGGTGGCGGCCCGCAGTGAACATGCGCTGCGTCAGCTCTGCGAAGAAATCAACGACCAAGGAGGGCAGGCAATCTACGTGGTGGCCGATGTGGCTAACCAGGATGATGTGCGTCGCATTGCCCAGGCGGCCCAGGCCAAGTTTGGCGGTTTCGACACCTGGATCAACGACGCGGGCGTGTCCATCTACGGTAAAATCGAGGATGTACCGGTGGAAGACATGCGCAAGCTGTTCGAAACCAACGTGTGGGGCCTGATTTACGGCTCGCTCGAAGCTACCAAGCACCTCAAGCAACGCGGCGGGGCCATTATTAATATCGGCAGCATTTTGTCGGAAAGCACGGCCATTTTGCAAACCATCTACTCAGCCAGCAAGCACGCCGTGAAAGGCTTTACCGACGGCCTGCGCATGGAGTTGGAAATGGACGAAGCCCCGGTCGTAGTGACGCTCATCAAGCCCGCGGCTATTGATACGCCCTACCCGCTGCACGCCAAGAATTACATGGAGCGCGAAGCGCAGCATGCCCCACCCGCCTACGCGCCCGAAACGGTGGCCCGCGCTATTCTGCACTGCTGCGAAACACCGGAGCGGGAAATTACCGTGGGCGGCGGTGGTAAAATGATTACCAGCATGGCCACCTTCGCGCCCCGGTTGCTCGACAAGTTCATGGAAAACGTGTTTGCCAAGCAGGAGAAGGCCGATTATGCCCCGCGGCCCCGTAATCAGAATGGGCTCGATCATGCCGCTGGCCGCCTGGAAGAAAGAGGCAATTACCCCGGCCACACCCGGGAAAGCAGCTATTACACCACCGCCACCCTGCACCCCTTGGTGACGGCGGCCGTGGCTGGTGCCGTTGGCCTAGGCGTAGCCGCATTGGTAAAAAGATCCAAAAACGGCGGCTCTACTCCATCAGTCGACAACCAGGTCCAGGAGTCGCACAGCGCCCAGTGGGTGGAATAGCAAGTCTTCCTACCCAAAAAAAGGCCCGCTGGAAACACCAGCGGGCCTTTTTTTGGGTAGGAAGACTTCTAGTTACGCCGTTAGCGTAGCCTCCGCCACTTTGGGAGCACCAGCTAGGATTTCCTCGTTAGCGAAATCAGCGTATTTCTGGAAGTTGTTGACAAACTTATCGGCCAGGGAAGCCGCTGTTTTGTCGTAAGCCTCTTTGTCCGACCAGGTATTGCGCGGATCCAGAATGTCGGTGGGCACGCCGGGAACCGAAGCGGGTACTTCCACTCCGAAGATGGGGTGCTTGGTGAAGGCCACGTCATTCAGCTCACCGTTCAGGGCAGCCGTAATCATGGCGCGGGTGTAGCCCAGCTTCATGCGTGAGCCTACCCCGTAAGATCCACCGGTCCAGCCTGTGTTGATCAGCCACACGTTCACGTCGGGGTTCTCATCCATTTTCTGGCCCAGCATCTCGGCGTACTTGGTGGGGTGCAGGGGTAGGAATACGGCGCCGAAGCAGGCCGAGAAGGTCGTCTGGGGCTCGGTAACACCCATTTCCGTGCCGGCTACCTTAGCCGTGTAGCCGCTCATGAAGTGGTACATGGCGTGGCTCTTGTCCAGCTTGCTGATGGGAGGCAGTACTCCAAAGGCGTCAGCTGTCAGAAAGAAGATGTTCTTAGGCGCATCCGCTACCGAGGGCTCAATGGCGTTGTCGATGTAGCTGATGGGGTAAGCCGTGCGGGTGTTTTCCGTCACCGACTTGTTGGCGTAATCCACCGTGTGGGTGCCGGGGATAAAGCGGGTATTCTCTACGATAGAGCCGAACTTGATAGCATCCCAGATCTGGGGCTCCTTCTCGCGGCTCAGGTCAATAACCTTGGCGTAGCAGCCACCTTCAAAATTGAAGATGCCCGCATCGGGCGTCCAGCCGTGCTCGTCGTCGCCAATGAGGCCCCGGTTCGGGTCGGCCGACAGAGTCGTTTTGCCCGTGCCCGACAGACCGAAGAAAACGGCCGTGTCGCCGTCTTTGCCTACGTTGGCCGAGCAGTGCATGCTCAGGGTATTGTGCTCGTGGGGGAGCAGGTAGTTCAGCACCCCGAAGATGCCTTTCTTCATTTCGCCCGCGTAGCCCGTACCGCCAATCAGAATCATCTTCTTGGTGAAGTTCAGGATGGCAAAATTAGCCTGGCGGGTACCGTCTACGGCCGGGTCGGCTTCAAAGCCAGGGGCGCAGATGATGGTAAAGTCGGGCGTCCAGGAGGTGTCGGCATCTGCTTCGGGGCGCAGAAACATGTTGTAGCAGAACAGGTTATGCCAAGCCATTTCGTTGACTACGCGCAACTTGAGCTGGTAATCAGGATTGGCCCCGGCGTAGGCTTCGCGTACGTACAGCTCCTTGTCGGCCAGGTAGGCAACCATTTTCTGGTGCAACTGGTCGAATTTATCGGCGTCGAAGGGAATGTTGATGTCGCCCCACCACACGGATTCAGCGGTATTGGCGTCCTTCACCACGAAACGGTCCTTGGGGGAACGGCCGGTGAACTTACCGGTGTCGGCCATAAGCGCACCGTTGTCGGTGAGGGTGCCCTCACCCCGGCGCAGAGCATGCTCGACGAGTTCAGCGGGCGTCAGGTTCAGATGCACTTCGCCGGTTTGGGAGAATCCGAGCGGCTGCAAACGTTTGCGGAGAGTGGCGGTAGCGGCAGTGTCCTTCATGGGGCCGGAAACAGAATGAAATGGGTGGGAGATTGGGGAATTGCAGGACAAAAATAGACAAAAAACCGTTGCTGTGGCTTACAGTCGTTAGTTTTTAGAAAAACTTAGCGAAAATTCGCTGTAAGCTTGGCTTGTCAACGCGAAAATGCCGTTACGGTTGCCAATTGCGAAAGTTTTGTAGCTTTACCAACCTCCGTCGGACAACTGCTGACGGTCCTTTCTCACTTTCCCCACTTTTATTTTCCCTTCATGCAAACAGCCTCCGCCGTACGTGAGCAACCCACTGTGCCCGCGTCGACTGGTCATCCCAAGGGCCTGTATGTGCTCTTCGCTACCGAAATGTGGGAGCGTTTCAGCTACTACGGCATGCGCGCCCTCTTATCGTTGTACATGATCAAAGCGCTCCTGATGAACAAGGAGATGTCTTCGCTCATTTATGGCAACTATACCAGCCTTGTATACCTGACGCCGCTGCTGGGTGGCTACGTTGCCGACCGTTACTGGGGCAACCGGCGCTCTATTCTGTTTGGGGGCTTGCTGATGGCAGCAGGGCAGTTCGCTTTGTTTTTTAGCGCTTCCATGTACCAGGTCGGCCAGACGGCCGTGCCCTCCTCCCAACTGCTGTTGTTCTTTCTGGGCCTGGGCTGCCTGATTTTTGGTAACGGCTTTTTCAAGCCTAATATCTCCTCGATGGTAGGGTCGCTGTATCCCAAAGGCGACTCCCGCATCGATGCCGCCTACACCATTTTCTACATGGGCATCAACCTGGGCGCGTTTTTCTCGCCCCTGGTGTGCGGTACGCTAGGCGACACCGGCAACCCTGCCGACTTTAAGTGGGGCTTCCTGGCCGCCGGTTTCGGCATGCTGCTGGGCTCCATTACCTTCGAGCTGCTCAAAAACAAGTACGTCGTAACGGCCGAGGGTGCCCCGCTGGGCGCCAAGCCCGAGCGCACGGTAGAAGCTTCGCCAGTGGTGCCCGTGCAGACCGACGGTCCGGTGCGCTCCGAAACCATTGCCCAGCCCACCAAGAGCTTTGCCAGCAAGCTGCCCATGCTCATCGGTATCTTCGTGGTGGTGTATGCCGCTATTGCCTGGATTATGAACCGGGACTGGATTGGGGCCCTCGTATTCTCGGCCATGATTGTGGCCCCGGTTACCATCCTGACCGACCCGACGCTCACCGCCCGCGAAAAGCAGAAGATCTACGTTATTTTCATTCTGAGCTTCTTCGTAATCTTCTTCTGGGGCACGTTTGAGCAGGCCGGCGCTTCGCTGACCTTCTTTGCCGACGAGCAAACGGACCGGCAGCTGGGCTCTTATACCGTGCCCGCTTCGTACTTCCAGTCGGCTAATGCCTTGTTCATCATCGTGTTTGCGCCAATCTTCGCCGTACTCTGGACGTGGATGGGCAAGCGCGGCACCGAACCTTCCTCGCCGCTGAAAATGGCTATCAGCCTACTGCTGATGGCAGTTGGCTACCTCATCATTGCCTTCGGTGTGCGCGGGGTTGATGCCAGCACCAAAGTGAGCATGTTTTGGCTGATTACCATGTACATGGTACATACCTTTGCCGAGCTGTGCTTATCGCCGATTGGTTTGGCCTTGGTAAACAAGCTGGCTCCGGCCCGCTTTGCTTCCCTGCTGATGGCCGTGTGGTTCTTGGCTACGGCCGCCGGCAACAAGCTGGCCGGGGTATTGTCGGGCCTGTATCCTCCCGGCCCCGGCGAATTTGCCAAAGCCTCCAAGGCTGGCATCGACCTGCCCGGCATTCTGAACGGTACTTCCCAGGCTACCGCCGACGTAACGGCCAAGCTGACTGAGTTGGAGCTGACTTCGCACTGGCCTTCTTTCCTGGGCTTTCAAATCACCAGCCTCTACGACTTCTTCCTGATTTTCGTCGGGTTGTCGGCTGTGGCCTCCGCCATTCTGTTTGTTCTGTACAAGCGCCTCAACACGATGATGGCCGAGCCGGTAGCGCCCGTCGCTTAAGCTTCTGCTGCTTCCTGTGTCAAGAAAAAGCCCCACTGCTAAAAAACAGTGGGGCTTTTTCTTGGCCTAATCCCCCAACTATATGCATAACTCTACTCTGCTGGCCGCCCCCGAAGTGCCGGCTTCCGCCCCACTTAGTCCACGCTGGGTGCTGGGGGCCATCCAGACAATCCTAGGGCTGGGCCTGCTGGCTCCCTTTGGGTACAGGCTCTCTACCACGCAGGAACTACTCGTCGGGTTTTCCCTGCTCAATGCCAGTATGCTGCTAGTCGGTGGGTGACAGATCTATACTGGGGAGTGCGGCGGACGCTGCTCGTCGCACTTGGGTATGGGGCTTTGGCTGGTGTTTTTTTAGGTAGGCCAACCGCTCTGGGTGAAAATGGCAGCTTGCTCTTGCCGATGCTGCTGGTTGTGCTCGCCACCGGGGGCGGGCTGCTGCTGCTCGGCTTGCTTGTGGCAGTAGGGGCGCTGGGGCGAGCTTCTTTGCGCGTTCTGGTTCGGGATTTTCTGCTGGTGCGCTTGGCGGCTGCCTCGGCCAGCGTGATGTTGCCCCTGGTAATGGGCACGGCTGCACACGGCCATAGCTTGCCTGCTCTTCTTGCTCCCAATTCTGATTAGCCTCCACGGCCCGGCTACTGCCAAAGCCCGCCTGATGGCGCTCTGCCTGGTTCTTAGCGTTGTAGCATCCGAACTGGCTACTGGTTTAATCACTAGTATCTGGCCTTCCTAACCAGTCTGATAGAGGTAGTGCGCTAATAAGAAAAGCCCCGCCGGAACCTGTCCAGCGGGGCTTTTCTTATTAGCGAGGTCAGCTGAGCTGGCCGGGGCTGATTACATCATGCCACCCATGCCGCCCATGCCGGGGTTGCCACCACCGGCACCGCCTTTGTCTTCCTCGGGCTCATCCGAAATTACGCACTCGGTGGTCAGGAGCAGGCCGGCAATTGAAGCAGCATTCTCCAGAGCCAAACGCGTAACCTTGGTGGGGTCGAGGATACCAGCGGCCATCAGGTTTTCGTAACGGTCTTCGCGGGCGTTGTAGCCGTAGTCGCCGGAGCCTTCACGCACCTTCTGCACCACTACTGAGCCTTCGCCACCGGCGTTGGCTACGATGGTACGCAGGGGAGCTTCGATGGCCGTGCGAATGATGTTTACACCGGTCCGCTCGTCGCCGTTCAGGGTGTCCACCGCTTCCAGGGCATCCAGCGCGCGCACCAGCGCTACGCCACCGCCGGGTACTACACCTTCTTCCACGGCCGCACGAGTAGCGTGCAGGGCATCGTCGACGCGGTCTTTTTTCTCTTTCATCTCCACTTCCGTAGAAGCACCGATGTAGAGGATGGCCACGCCGCCCGACAGCTTAGCCAGGCGCTCCTGCAGCTTCTCCTTGTCGTAGTCGGAAGTCGTAGTGCCGATTTGAGCTTTGATTTCGTTGATTCGAGCCGTGATGGTCTCTTTCTCACCTTTGCCGTTGACAATCGTGGTGTTGTCTTTGTCAATGATGATTTTCTCCGCCGTGCCCAAGTACTCGAGCGTAGCCGAGTCGAGCTTGTAGCCGCGCTCTTCGCTGATAACAGTACCGCCAGTCAGGACGGCAATGTCTTCCAGCATGGCCTTGCGACGGTCGCCGAAGCCGGGAGCCTTCACGGCGGCAATTTTCAGCGAGCCGCGCAGCTTGTTCACGACCAGCGTCGCCAGGGCTTCGCCGTCTACATCTTCCGAAATGATAACCAGGGGCTTGCCGGTCTGTACTACCTGCTCCAGTACGGGCAGCAGCTCCTTCATGGTGCTCACCTTCTTGTCGTAGATCAGCACGAAGGGGTTGTCGAACTCTGCCTCCATTTTCTCCGGGTTGGTTACGAAGTAGGGCGAGAGGTAGCCGCGGTCAAACTGCATGCCTTCCACCGTTTTCACTTCGGTTTCCGTGCCGCGGGCTTCTTCGACGGTGATAACCCCTTCTTTGCCTACTTTATCCATGGCGTCGGCAATCATTTTGCCGATTTCCATGTCGTTGTTGGCCGAAATAGCACCTACCTGGGCAATTTCCGAGGAGTTCTCAATCTTTTTGGACTGGGCCTTCAGGTTGGCAACCACGGCAATAACTGCCTTGTCGATGCCGCGCTTCAAATCCATCGGGTTGGCACCGGCGGCTACGTTCTTCGAGCCAGCGGCGTAGATAGCCTGGGCCAGTACGGTAGCCGTGGTAGTACCATCACCGGCCTGATCGGCGGTTTTGGAAGCTACTTCCTTTACCAGTTGGGCGCCCATATTTTCAATAGGGTCGGCCAGTTCAATTTCTTTGGCAACGGTTACCCCGTCCTTGGTAATGCTGGGAGCACCGAATTTCTTGTCGATAACCACGTTGCGGCCTTTCGGGCCCAGGGTTACTTTCACGGCATTTGCCAGTTTATCTACGCCACGCTTCAGCTTGTCGCGACCGTCGGTATCGAATTGGATGTTCTTAGCCATCGTATTTAACAGAAAGGATGATTTCGGGAAGGGAAGGGTGGATTACAGGACAGCGAAAATGTCCGATTCGCGCATGATCAGGTAGTCCTGGCCATCCACGGTGATTTCAGTACCGGCATATTTGCCGTACAGGACCTGGTCGCCCACTTTTACCTGCGGCTGAATCAGCGTGCCACTGTCGGCCACTTTGCCTTCGCCTACAGCCACTACTTCGCCACGCTGGGGCTTTTCTTTTGCTGTATCGGGAATGATGATGCCCGATTTGGTTTTCTCCTCAGCAGCAGCCGGTGCAATGATGACGCGGTCAGCCAGCGGTTTCATGCTTAGTGACATATTGTTCGTTTTGGTTGAAAGGGTTGGTTGAAATGAACCTGTGCCGCAGGCAACACTTCTTGTGCCAGCCTAGCCAAACCTGACAGAATGAACCTTTTTAGTTCTATTCTCAGTCAGGTTTTCACTTGCAGATGCCCACGTGTCAGGGTGAAGGCCGAAAAAGGCAGTATGATGAGCTGGCGTAGATAAAGGGCAAGTAGGCTCGGCCCGGCCTTGGTAGAGTCAAAAAAGAAGCCGCTGGCCCCACATAAGGAGCCAGCGGCTTACTATACAATCGGTGAAAACAGGCTATTGAGCCGGCGTGGTAGCAGCCGGGGCCGGAGCGGGCTGCTGCGCCGGAGCAGTGGCCGGAGCCGTAGCGCCAGGAGCGGTGGCTGCGCCGGGAGCACCCGGGGCCGGAGCGGCTGGGGGCAGCTTGGTTTCCAGGGCTTTCTGCTGGTTAACGCTGCGAACAGGGCCCGCGGCTTCGGAAGTACCGTTGAGCACGTGGGTGCCCAGGGTCAGCACCATCAGCCCAATAGCAAAACCCCAGGTGAGGCGCTCCAGCAAATCACCGGTACGCTTTACGCCCATCAGGTTGGCTGCGCCGCCCGCGCCGAACTGGCTCGAGAGTCCGCCCCCTTTGGGGTTTTGGGCTAGCACTACCAGCGCCAGCAGCAAGCAGATAAACAGAATCAGGCCAATGAGAGCGTAATACATTTACTCGGTAGATTTCAGTTGTTGAATTTGGTCGGCAAAATACGCCTTTTTTTCCGGCTGACGCACCATTAGGCGTTCATATATTTCAATTGCCTTGTGCAGCTTGCCCTGGCGCACCATGATTTTAGCCAGGCTTTCGGAGGCCAGATCGGGGACTACTTGCGTGCTCCGCACCGATAAATCGGCTTGCTCTTCGGCAGAGGCGGGCACCACTGCCGGGGTCCGCAGGCGGGGCTGGTTGCGCAAGAAGGTATTGATCAGGTCAAATGGGGAAGGCGGGGGCGGCGGGGCCGGCTGGTAGCGAGGAGCCACTTCGTGCAGCAGCGCATCGGGCGGAAAAAACTCGGTGTCTGGCAGCGAAACGGTGAATTCGTCGATAGGCTGCAAGCTGTAGCCGTAGCGGCTACCGCTCCCCAGGGCATAACCCACCATGTCGTCGCCCCCAAAGCCCGCTACGGCTGGCCGCGGTAAGCTGATGGGCGCCTCATCTTCACTGGGCAGCGGCAGCTCGTACAAGACAGCGTCGGAAGGGTCAGGAAAACCTAAGCCAAACTCAAAGCGCGAGGAACCGGCTTCCACCGGTGGCCGGATCGGAGGGGCGACGGGCGGCAAGATATCCTCCTCGGCCGCTTCCGGGAGCACCGGTGCCGCCGCGTCTGTTTCCTCGGAAACTAAGGCCGGCACTTCGGCTTCCTCTGATAGAGCTTCTGGCTCTGTAGGAGCAACGAGGGTTTCGTGCTCGGTTTCCACTGCTTCTGGCCCGCCTGCCTCAGCTGCGGCGGGAGTAGCTAGTACCGTTGCGCCTTCGGCTTCCTGCGGCTCTTCTTCCGGAGCGTTGAATGTTATTACTGTTTCCGTCTGAGCGGAAAAGTCAGCAACCGGTTCAGTAGCCTCTTCCGTAATTAGCTCCGAGTGAGCAGGCGCCGCATCTTCCTGGGTGGAGGTTACTTCGCTCTCCGCCAACTCACCCCGGAAACCTGGCTCAGGCAGGTTCTGTGCTTCACTCGCCTCAACGTCAGAGCTACCGGGCCCAGAGGCAGCATCGGCTTCTGGTGCCGGTTGCTCCGGCTCCGTAGAAAAAGCAGGCAACTGGCTGGAATCGGGGGCGGCTGTAGTGGGCTGCTGTGCTTCGGCAGGTTGAGGAGTTGCAACAGGGGCTTCCAGTTCTGTCGAAACTTCTTCGTTAGGAAGGCGGGCAACCGGCACTTCCGCAACCGGTAGTGGCGCTGCCGGCAGTAATAGGGCAGCCGCGGGCACTGGCTCGGCCACGAGCGTCGGCTGTTCAATCAGCTGGCGCAGCAGTTGGCGGTCGGTGGCGTAGGTGGCGGCCCGGCGCAGGCGCTGACTGGCCAGCATACTGCCCTGGTCGTGGGCGGCTTTGGCCAGCAGCACATGCGCCGTTTGACAGTACGGAAATGCTGCCGCCAGTTGCTCCAGCTCACGAATCTCGGACTCCGAAATTGCGCTTACATGATCAAGAATTTGCAACAGCGACGCGCGGGTCATACGGCAGGACAATGAGGGTAAGGCGTTAACAGCGCCGCCAGGGCGGGGGCGGCCAACGCACCAGGACAAAACCGGTGGTTTGCGGGGCGGCAAAAGTGCATCAATTTACCCAGGAAACCCACTAAGTAGGAAAAACCGACGGTTACCAGTTCGCTACCGACTTATTGAAAGTATCGGTAATAATGTTGGTGGTAATGCGGCGCAAGGCCACCGGGTCGTTGTTGATACGGGCAATATCCTGGGCCGCCGGAAAGTCGCCGTAGCTCTGGAACGTCTGCTCGAAATCCTGCTTGGGGTCTTTGGTATTCGTGAAGCGTACCCGCACCTGCATGGTCAGCCGGTTCACGCCCGCCTGGTCGACGCCGTTCTGACTCTGAATAGCGGCGGGAGCAAAGTCGTAGGCTATGATCTGCCCTTCAAACTGCAGGTCTCCGTCGCGGGGCACGAGTTTGAGCGTGGTATTACGCTGAAAATAGTCCTTGAACTCCTCCGTAAAGCGCTGCGACAGAAAGGAAGGGCCGTTGTTGGCATTGTTCTGAAACGTCTGCACCGAATAGGTTTTCACCGAGGGGTCGATGCTGGTACCCGTGAAGGAGTAGACACTGCAACCGGCCAAGAGCGGCAACATAAGAAAAGTCACCAGCCAGACGGTCAGTTGCTTAGAGTTGCTCCAGGTCATATTGTTTCAGCTTGCGGTACAGGGTGCGTTCGGAAATGCCCAGGTCGTGGGCCGCGTACTTACGCTTGTTATGGTGTTTTTTCAGGGCCTTCATAATCATCTCCTTTTCCTTGGCCTCCAGGGAAAGGGTTTCCTCCTCGGTTTCGTGCGGAATGTCTTCCACGCGCTGCGGCTCGTCTTCGTAAGTCGCGGCGTCTTCCACCGTTATTTCCGGGCGGGGCGTAATGAAATATTCGGTTGCGCCGCCTTCGGCAGGAGCAGAACGGGTCAGGCGGTTGTTTTCGTACACCGGGGCCACGTTCAGGTTATTAAATAAGTGGCTGTTTTGGCGTAGCAGTTCCTGCGCCTCGGCCGGGCGCTGACCAGCGGCCATATCGAGCACCATCTTTTTCAGGTCCGTCATGTCGCGGCGCATGTCGAAGAGCACCTTATAGAGCAGGTCCCGCTCGGAGTAGCTGTTGGCTTCGGCCCCGGCCCCGGAGGCACTCAGCAGCATGGGCAAGCGGCTGCTTTGCTCGGCCGGCAAGTATTGGCGCAGGCGGTTGGCATCTACGTCCCGCTCGGTTTCGAGCACCGACATCTGCTCGGCCACGTTCTTAAGCTGGCGGATGTTGCCGGGGAAGCTGAAGCGCTGCAGTTCCGTTACGGCATCCGGGCTCAGGGCAATGGGCTTGACGCGGTAACGCTCGGCAAAGTCGGTGGCAAACTTTCTGAATAATAGATAAATATCGTCGCCTCGTTCACGCAACGGTGGAACCGTAATCGGGACGGTGTTGAGGCGGTAGTAGAGGTCTTCCCGGAACTTGCCTTCGCGCACGGCGTCGAGCAAATTCACGTTGGTAGCGGCCACCACGCGCACGTCGGTCTTCTGCACTTTGCTCGAGCCCACGCGGATAAACTCCCCGTTTTCGAGTACGCGCAGGAGCCGGGCTTGGGTGCCCAGCGGCATTTCCCCGATTTCATCGAGAAAGATCGTGCCCCCGTTGGTGACTTCGAAATAGCCTTTGCGGGCTTCCTGGGCCCCGGTAAACGAACCTTTCTCGTGCCCAAACAGCTCGGAGTCAATCGTACCCTCGGGAATGGCCCCGCAGTTGATGGCAATAAACTGCCCGTGCTTGCGGGGCGAGAGGGCGTGGATAATCTTGGAAAAAGATTCCTTGCCCGAGCCGCTTTCCCCGGTGATGAGCACCGTCATATCGGTGGGCGCCACCTGGGCCGCTACCTGGATGGCGTAGTTCAGCGCCGGCGCATTGCCGATAATGCCGAAGCGTTGCTTGATGGATTGTATTTCGGAAGGTGTCAAGGGTGGTTTTTGGTTTTTGGTTTTTGGTTTTTGGCCATCAACCCAATGAGCGGTAGTAGCGGATAAAGCCCTGCACTAACTGAATACAGCTGGCGATTTTCTCTTCTATAGCTTGTAGCTGTGCATTGGAAATAAATTCTAAATCAAAAGCGAGGTAGCATTGCGTTTCGAGTTCATATAATGAGCCCCGGGCAATAACCAGAAATTGAATGGTATCACGTGGATGTTGGCGGCCGCTGCCTTCACTGATGTTAGAAGGCACTGCCACTGCAGCCCGGCGCATCTGGCTGGTCAGACCAAACTTCTCCTCAGCCGGAAATGATTGGGTGAGCACATACACTAGTTTCACTAGTTCTCGGCTGTGCTGCCATACCCGCAAATCCTTGTAATTATGCTGTCCAACCGGCTTTTCCATAAACTAAGAATAAGACGATCGGCGGTTAGCAATACTTCATGGACTACTGCAGAAATTGGCAGAACAAGCCAAAAACCAAAAACAAATAACCAAAAACAACTACACAATTTCGCCTAAGAGCGCCGCGCCGGTGGTGCTGGTCACCAGTACGTTCACATAGTCGCCTTTTTGGGCGGTACCTTTGGGGAAGATGACCACCTGGTTCTGGCTGTTGCGGCCGCTGAGCTGCTCTTCCGACCGTTTGGAGCGGCCCTCGACCAGTACGCGGTGCACGCGGCCTACCATGCGGGCATAGCGGGCCCGGGCGTGGAGCTGCTGCCGGTCGATGACTTCCTGCAGGCGACGCTTCTTGACCTCCAGCGGCACGTCGTCGGCCAGCTTGCGGGCGGCCAGCGTGCCGGGGCGCTCGGAGTAGAAGAAGTTGTAGCCCATGTCGTACTGCACGAAGTCAATCAGGGTCAGGGTTTCCTGGTGCTCTTCCTCGGTTTCGGAGCAGAAGCCCGAAATCATGTCGGTGCTGATGGCGCAGTCGTCGCCCAGAATGCGGCGGATGGCCTGCACGCGCTCCTCGTACCAGGGCCGGTCGTAGGTGCGGTTCATGAGCTTGAGCACCCGGGAGTTACCGCTCTGGGCGGGCAGGTGGATATACTTGCAGATGTTCTCGTACTTGCCCATGGTGTAGAGCACCTCGTCGGTGATGTCCTTGGGGTGGGACGTGGAGAAGCGCACCCGCAGCTCGGGGCTGATCAGGGCCACGCGCTCCAGTAGCTGGGCGAAGTTGACGAACTCCTGGCCGTCTTCGGAAGTCCACTTGTAGGAGTCCACGTTCTGGCCCAGCAGGGTTACTTCCTTGTAGCCCTGGGCCACCAGGTCGCGGCACTCCTGCACGATGCTGTGCGCGTCGCGGCTCCGTTCGCGGCCCCGGGTGAAGGGCACCACGCAGAAGGAGCACATATTGTCGCAGCCCCGCATGATGCTCACAAAGGCGGTAATGCCATTGGAATTCAGGCGCACGGGCGTGATGTCGGCGTAGGTTTCGTCGCGCGAGAGCAGCACGTTCACGGCTTTCTGCCCGCCGTCGACTTCGCGGATCAGGTTGGGCAGGTCGCGGTAGGCGTCGGGGCCCACGACGAGGTCGACGAGCTTTTCTTCCTCCAGGAACTTGCTTTTCAGGCGCTCGGCCATGCAGCCCAGCACGCCCACCAGCAGGCCGGGGTTGCGCTTTTTGTGGCTGTTGATCTGCGAGAGGCGCATGCGCACGGTCTGCTCGGCCTTTTCGCGGATGGAGCAGGTGTTGAGCAGGACCAAGTCGGCGTCACTGAGCTGCTCGGTGGTATCAAAGCCTTCCTCAAAAAGGATGGAGGAGACGATTTCGGAGTCGGAGAAATTCATCTGGCAGCCGTAGCTCTCGATATAGAGCTTGCGCTGCCGGCCGGTGCGGGTCGCCGGGCTGACGCGCACATCCTGAGCCGGTTGGTGGTCGGCCGTAGCAGCGGGAGCGGCGGGCGTATCCAGAAAGTCGAGGGTGAGCAGGGGCTGAGACATAGGTATCGTAAACACAGAAGGAGGGCAAAGGTAACGGTTTTTGCCCCAAAATGACAGAATGGCAGAGCTTGATAATGTGCTCAGGTGCTAATGTGGGGAATGTGAGAAGTGAAAAAGACGTGTCATTGCGAGGCGTAAGCCGAAGCAATCCGTCCTCTGAAATGTGCTGAACCTTCTAAACTGAAAAGCCCTTTACTCCAGCTGGACTAAAGGGCTTTGCGGTAAAAGGTCAGGTCGTACTGCGCAGAGGACGGATTGCTTCGGCTGCGCCTCGCAATGACACGGTTTTAACTCACCATTTCACCACCTCACTATTTCACCAGTTCCAGCACCTGACGCAAATCCGTAACGGCGTGGAATTCCAGGCCTTCGAGCTTCTCGGGGTCGACGTGCTCGAACACCCAGGTGGCGTAGAAAGGCACGTGCACGGCCCGGAAGCCGAGCTGGGCCACGGGCAGGATGTCGGACTTAAGGGAGTTGCCGATCATGAAAAACTCGCCGGGCAGGGCGTTATAGCGGGCCAGTAGGCGCTGGTAGGTGGCCTCGTCTTTTTCGCTGACGATTTCGACGTAGTCGAAAAACTCGCCCAGGCCGGAACGGGCCAGCTTGCTTTCCTGGTCGAACAGGTCGCCCTTGGTGAGCACCATCAGGCGGTGGCCGCGGCGGCGCAGCTCGGTGAGCACCTCCACTACGCCCGGCAACGGCTCGATGGGGTAGCGCAACAGGTCCTTGCCCATATCCAGAATCTGCTGAATTTCAACGCCGGTCACCTTGCTGTCAGTCAGCTGAATGGCGGTTTCAATCATGGACAGCATGAAGGATTTGGCTCCGTAGCCAAAGAGCCTCATATTCTGGCGCTGCACCGCGTTGAGCTGCTCGGTGATGCGCTGGGCGTCGCCGCAGTGGGCCAGGATGTCAAGGAGCCGGGCTTCGACCTGGTCGAAGTGGGGCTGGTTGGACCAGAGCGTATCGTCGGCGTCGAAGGCAATGAGGTGGGGAGCGGCCATGGGCAAAAAAGCAGAAAACGGGCGGGAAAGGCCAGCCCGGCGGGTAAAGTTACCGAACTTGCCGCCCATGAAACAGCTGATTGATCTTGCTACCTGGAACCGCCGGGAGCATTTTGCCTTCTTCGGGGCTTTTGAAGAACCCTTTTTCGGGCTGGTTGCCCCCGTAGACTGTACCGGCGCCCAGGCGGAGGCTAAGCGGCGGGGCGTATCTTTTTTTCTGTATTACCTCTACCACGCCGTGCAGGCCGCCAACGAAGTGCCCGAGCTGCGCACCCGCATCGAGGACGGGCAGGTGTACCAGTATGAGCGGGTGCACGCCTCGGCCACCCTGGGCCGCCCCGACCACACCTTCGCCTTTTCCTTTATCGAGCAGCACGACGAGCTGGCGGGTTTCGTGGCGGCGGCCACGACCGAAATGGAGGCCGTGCAAAACAGCTCCGGCCTGCGCCTGAGCGACACCACCGCCCGCGTCGATGTGCTGCACTGCTCGGCCATTCCCTGGGTCCGCTTCACCGGCCTGACCCACGCCCGTAGCTTCTCGCACCCCGACAGCTGCCCCAAAATCTCCTTCAGCCAGCTTTACGAGGAAAACGGCCGCACGTATATGAACGTGGCCGTGAACGTGCACCACGCCCTGGCCGACGGCTACCACGTGGGCCAGTTTCTACAGGCCTTCGAGCGGAGGCTGAAAGGTGAGATGATGAACTAGTGAGTTGGCCTGTCCTGGCGAGCAGAGCGAAGCCAGCCGCTGAACTGTGCGAAGATTCCTTGTGTGACCAGCTTTTTATTGGTGGCGAAAAAGGCTTTGTGGTGAAGGGGCACGTCTAGCTTCGCGTGGGCCGGGTGGCGCCGGCTCACGCCTCGCAAGGACACATCTTTTAAACTCGCCATTCACTGTTTCACCACAGCTCCCAGCACTTCGAGCAGGGCGCGGGCTTTGAGCAGGCACTCGTCGTACTCGCGGTGCGGGTCGGAGTCGTAGGTGATGGCTGAGCCAACCTGGAAGCTGAGGTAGCCGGTGCCGGCGTGGTATTGCAGGCTGCGGATGACCACGTTGAAGTCGAAGTCGCCCGAGGGTAGCACGTAGCCCAGGCTGCCGCTGTAGAGGCCCCGCTTGGTACGTTCGTAGTGCTCAATGAGCTGCATGGCCCGGATTTTTGGGGCCCCGGTCATGGAGCCCATCGGGAAGGTTGCGCGCAGAATATCAGCTAGCTCGGTGCCGGGCCGAAGCTGGGCCTGCACGGTGGAAATCATCTGCCAGACGTGGCGGAAGGGGTACAGCCCAAACAGCTCGGGGACCTGCACGGTGCCCGTCTGGGCCACGCGGGCCAGGTCGTTGCGCACCAAGTCGACAATCATCAGGTTTTCGGCCTGCTCTTTCTCATCGTGCCGCAGCTGTTCCCGCAGGTGCGCATCCTCCGTCGGCGTGGAACCGCGCCGGAGGGTGCCTTTGATGGGTTGAGAAATGAGCTGTAGGCCTTTGCGCTGTAAGAACCGCTCGGGTGAGGCGCAGAGCAGGTACCGGTCCTGCCACTTGTAGAACCCCGCAAAGGGGGTGGGTGAGGCCGTATTCAGCCGCAAAAAAGTACTGGCCGGGTCGAGCTGGACCGACTCGGCATAAAATTCCTGGCATAGGTTCAGTTCGTACACCTCCCCGTCGAGAATATTTTCCCGCACCGCCGCTACTGCCGCCAGATACTCCGCCCGGGGCAGGCGCGGGCGCACAAAGGGCACGGCTGGTGCTGCTTGGGGTGAGGGCGCAGTTGCCAAAATAGCGGCCAGTACTCCCGTCGTTGCGCCGTGAATTTCGACGGCGTCCGGCTGCCAGTACAGCCAGATCTGGGGCTCGAAGAAATGCAGCACAGGCCATTGCAAACCGTCAAAATGGCCACTGTGCAGCGCCTCGATTTCGTTTTTAGCGTCGTAGGTTACAAAGCCACAGCGAGGGGCCGTTGTGGGTTGCTGAAGCCAGTCCGGCAGGTCGGCCAGGGAAGCGGGAGAAGCGGGCGTGACGTTGGCAACGGCCAGCAGCTGGTCGAAGGCACCGTGGGGGTAGGGCAGTGCGCTGGACTCATAGTAGGCGCAATACCGGAACTGCGCTGCCCAGTGCAGGGCCCGGACCCGAAAAACCTCGGCCGAAACCGGAAGCGCCGCAAACAAAACAACTTGAGTCAAAGCAGGAATAGCAACTAACGGGAAAGGGCCCGGGCCGGCAAAAATAAGCTGCCGCTAGCGAAGCTTGGCAGTGGGCAAGGCCGCCAACGCTACCTTGGCCTTGGCATCGGTGCTGTTTTTGTACTCATGCCTGGGCGAGTCCAGGGCCTTCTGGAAGTAAAGCCGGGCCATGTTCAGCTGCCCTTCGGCCTGGCACAGGTAGCCCATCTGCAGCGCCGACTGCGGTCCAAAATAATAGGGCGCCTTGCCGGCCAACGCAATAGTGCGGGTATAAAACAGCCGGGCCGAGTCGAGGCGGCCCAGGCCCTGATAGGCCCGGGCCCGGCGGTAGGGGTCTTCCAGCTGGTCGCGCAGCAGGCCCGAGCCCGTAAAGCTACGCAGCGTGTTCAGGGCCGCCCGGTAGTAGCCCCCGTCAATCTGGAGCCGGGCCCGGGTCAGGGTGCGGTTTAGCGGGAGCTTGTCTTCCACAAACCGTTGGGCGTAGGCATCCTCTTCCACCACGGTGCGGCCGCCGGCACCAATTTGCTGGCGGTACCGCTCAGCCGCCGCATGGTCGCCGCTTAGCCAAGCCGCCAGATACAGCTTGAAGGCGGCGTCCTTGCGGTAGTGCACACCTTGGTAGTCGCGCAGAAATTGCTGATTGGCCCGCAGGGAAGCCGCGTAGTTGCCTTGGTAGAGAAGCAGGTCGGCGGCCATGTGGTGCAGGTAGGGCACGGGGAGGTAGCCCGCCCCGGTGGGGCGACGGTGGTAGGCCGTCAGGGCCAACTCGGTTCGGTGCAGGCGTTTGTTGAGGCTAATCAGTAGGTAGCTATAGAGCAGATTGTCAGGCTGCTGCGTGGCGAGCTGCTGCACGAGCTGGGCGGCTTCCTCGGCTTTCTTGTAGTAGGTTTCCTGTACCAAGGCCAGAATAAGACGGGCTTCCGGCTGGAAGTCGTGGGGCTGCTGGGCGGCCAGGCGCAGGTTTTTGACGCCGGCCTCCACGCTGCCCGGCAGCCCCAGCAGCTTAAGAAACCAGTGGTAGCCGGCGGGCAGGGAGCCAATCATAAACTGGCACATGCCCAGCGTTTTGCGGGCCGGAATAAAGTTGGGGTAGCGCTGCACCACCGCCTGCATCTGCTGGTAGGCCTGGCGCAAACTCCAGGCCCCTTGAATTTCGTGCTGGTACGTCACCTGCGCCGCCGCCTGATGCAACCGGATTTCCGCCCGGGCATACTCCCGCAACGGCCCCCGTTCGGCTGATTTTTCCAGGGCGGCCAGGCGGCGGTCCTGGGCCGCTACCACTGCCTCGTAGCGGCTGGCTTGCTGCAGCACCATCAGCTCGGTAAAATCAATGCAGTCGGCTACCAGCAGGGTGCCGGCGCTGATGGGGGCCCGGTTGAGCTCGTCTCGCAAGATGGCCCGGGCCGGCTCAATGCGCAGCTTGAGCAGCTCGGCATAGGCGCGGCGGGCCGCGGGCGACAATTCGTTTGTAAAGGGGGCAGTGGCTTCCGGGGCCTGCCGGGCCGCGGCTGTATCGTGCTGCGGGGGCCGTGCGGCGCCCAGCACCAAGCCCACCAGCCACAGGAGTAGCCAGGCTTTGGTTTTGGGGAGCAAGAGGGCCGGGGAGTGGGGCACGACGGGCGAGGGCAAAAAAAAAGGAACGACTGGGGGCCGTTCCTTTTTTGGGGTACGTTCGAAAGAACGAGACGAAAAATTAAGCGGGCTGCTTTACGTCCACGTCGGCCAATACCCGGCCGCAGTGCTCACACACGATAATCTTCTTGTGCGAAATGATGTCAGCCTGGCGCTGGGGAGGCACGGTGTTGAAGCAGCCGCCGCAGGCGTCCCGCTTTACCATTACCACGGCCAGCCCGTTGCGCACGTTACCGCGAATCCGGGTGTAGGCCGTCAGCAGGCGCTCCTCAATGGGCTTTACGGCGTCTTCACGCTGGTCGAGCAGCTTTTTCTCGTCGGCTTCGCTTTCGCCGATGATGGTTTGCAGCTCGGTGTTCTTGTTGGTCAGATCTTTCTTGCGTTCTTCCAAGCGCTGCTTGGTGCCGGCAATGTCATTGTTTTTGAGCTCAATCTGGTACTGGGCTTCCTTGATTTTCTTTTCCGAAATCTGGATTTCCAGGCGCTGCAACTCGATTTCCTTGGCAATGGCCTCGTACTCGCGGTTGTTGCGCACGTTTTGCTGCTGGTCCTCATACTTCTTGATGAGGCCTTCGGCATCTTTGGCGTTCTGCTTGCGCTGCTTGATCTGGTCGTTCAGGGCCTGAATTTCCTCGTCAAACTTGCTCACACGCACCTCATAGCCGGCAATTTCGTCTTCCAGGTCGCGCACTTCTTCGGGCAGGTCGCCGCGGACGCGCCGGATTTCGTCGAGCTGCGAGTCAAGGCGCTGCAGGTTCAGAAGGGCTTCCAGCTTACTGGCAACGGTGGTTTCCGTGGAAGGATTAGAAATCATAACGGACAGGGTTGGTGAGGGTCTCAGCAATTAAGACCGCAAAAGTACTTTTAAAGTTGGCCGTAAGCAAATCCTGGAAGATTTCCCCGGTAAATTGCTCACTTTCGAAGTGGCCCACGTCGCAGAGCAGCAGCTGGCCCTCGGCCCCAAAGTACTCGTGGTACTTCAAGTCGCCGGTTACGTAGGCATCGGCGCCGGCGCGGCGGGCGTGGCTAAGCAGGAAGCTGCCGGCCCCGCCGCACAAGGCCACCGTTTTGATCAGCTGCTCGTACTCGGTGTGTTTCACCACGGGTACGTGCAGGGCCGAGCGCAGCAAGCGGCGAAATTCGGCTGGCGACAAGGCCTCGGGCAATTCCCCGATCATGCCCGAGCCTACATCCTGGAGCGTGTTTTCCAGCTTCACCAGCTCGTAGGCAACTTCTTCGTACGGGTGAGCAGCCCGCAACGCCCGCAGCGCCGGGCCCTGCAGGTGCAGGGGCAGCACCACTTCCACCCGTTCTTCGCGCACCTTTTCGGGTTGCTGGGCCGTGCCGATAAACGGGGTAGTGCCGGTGCCGGGCGTAAACGTACCCGTGCCTTCCACCCGGAAGCTGCACTCGGAGTAGTTCCCGATCTGACCCGCCCCGGCCTGATAAAGGGCCTGCAGGACGGTTTCGGTGTGGGTAGTCGGGACGTAGGTGATGAGCTTGCCCAGCACGCCGCTTTTGGGCTCGAGGATGCGCAGGTTTTGCAGGCCCAGCTTTTCGCCCAGCTTGCGGTTGACGCCCGCCAGCACGTTGTCGAGGTTGGTGTGGGCCGCGTAAATGGCGACATCGTTTTTAATGGCCTTTATCAGCGTCTGCTCCACCGCATTGGCCCCGGTCAGACGCTTCAGGGGCCGGAATACCACCGGGTGGTGGGCCACTACCACGTTGCAGCCGCGCCGCAGCGCCTCGTCGATAACGGCCGGGGTGCAGTCCAGGGCAATGAGCACGCCCTTTACCGGGGCGTGCGGGTCGCCGCACTGCAGGCCGGCATTGTCGTAGGATTCCTGGTAGGCGAGGGGCGCCACTTTCTCAAGGACGCGGGCGAGGTCAGCAACGGTAGGCATAGGGCAAAGATAGCAGGACTGTTACGCTGACCCGGCAACGGTAGCGCGGCACGCCTGCAAAACGGCCACGTAAGCAGCCACGTGCTGGGCCAAGTCGCGCCGCTTATACTGCATCAGGTAGCGCGGGTGGTCGAGCACGTGGATCTGGTTGAACAGCTGCAGCTCCTGGTTGAGCCGCAGCAGGTGCTGGCCGTTGCGGCGGCCCAGGCAAACAGCCGTCTGACGGACAAGGCCAACGTTCATGACTTGCTGACTTAATGAGACTCGAATGGCCGGCTCTAAAGCTTTGGTTAAAGCAGCGGAGTCGTAATAATTGTAGTTGCGGCCGTGGCGTAGCAGGACCAGCGGGTAGAGGGAGCCCAGGAAAAAATCCTGGTAGAAAGCGGCTGCTCCGCCCAGGGCCGCCACAACCTGATAGACAAACTGACTCGATGGTTCCCGCTGCCGGGGCAAGGGGTTGGCAATGCCGCAGTTTTCGGCCAGGGCTACCGGGTCGGTGAAAGCCACGCCGGTACGGCCGTTGCCGAGCCGGCCTGGGTTGATGCCCAGCAGCGCAATCCGGGGCTGGTTGTCGGCGTAGTACTGCTGGGCAAATTGCGTAAACAGCTCCCGTGGGGTGGCCTCATCGTAGGGGCTCAGCGCCACCGCCTCATCAGGCAGCGCGGCGGGCACCGGAAACGCAGTCAGAAAGTGGAGTAAACGGTCGGCAAAAGTGGACATGGCGGAAGAGAGCAAGCCGGGCCGTAAGTTGCGGCCCCGGGGCGGTCTGGTTTCGTAGCTTACGTAAGTAGGCGTACTTTTGCGCCTCCGCCTCCTTGCTCACCCCGTATGGCCCACGTATTTGCCTTGCTGCTGCTGCCCTTCGCCTGGCTCTACGCTGGCGTGATGCACGTGCGCAACTGGCTTTATGACACTGGGTTGAAGGCCTCCGCAACGTTTGCGACGCCTATTATCACGGTGGGGAACCTGCGCGCGGGCGGCACGGGCAAAACGCCGCACGTGGCCTGGCTGGTGCAGCAACTGCGGCAGGCCGGGCAGCAGCCCGCTATTCTGAGCCGGGGCTACGGCCGCCAAACCCAGGGCTATATTCTGGCCGACAACCAAGCTACGGCGACTAGTATTGGCGACGAGCCCCTGCAGCATTACCAGGACTTTCAGGGGCAAGTGCCGGTAGCCGTATGTGAAAACCGCCGCACCGGCCTGGAAACCCTGCTTCGGGCGCAGCCCGCCGTAACGACCGTGGTGCTCGATGATGCCTACCAGCACCGGCGCGTGCAGCCGCAACTGAGTATTTTGCTGACTGAGCAGCAGCGCCCCTTCTACCAGGACTACGTACTGCCGGCCGGGCGCCTGCGCGAAAGCCGCCGCGGGGCCGCCCGGGCCGATGTGGTTATCGTGACTAAGTGCAACCCGGCCCTTTCCTCGGCCGAGCAGGCCGGTATTACGGCTCGTATTCAACGCTATAGCCGGCCGCGGGTGCCCGTGCTGTTCTCGACTTATACCTACGGTAGCCCCGTGCCGGTGGGGGACGGGAACCGGCCGGCCGGGCCGGAAATCGTGCTGCTGACCGGTATTGCCCAGCCCGGGCCCTTGCGAGAGTATCTGGCCCAGGCCGGCTACCAGATTACCCATCACGTGGCCTTTGCCGACCACCACGCATTTACTTCGGCCGACCTTACGGCGGTAGCCAAACAATTACGGCCGGGGCAATGCGTTTTTACCACGCAAAAGGATGCGGTACGCTTGCTCGAGCCCGGCCTTCGCCAGCAGGTAGCGTCGCTACCGGTTTTTTATATTCCCATCCAGGTTCAGTTTCTGGCCGATGGTGCTGCGCAGTTGCAGCAGTTGCTTTCTCCTCTATTTCAGCCCCACGCTGTTGTCTGATCTGCTCGTTCCGTTGGTTTATTTCCGTTCGCTAAGTCGCTTTTTCCCTCCTCTGCTGCTGGCAGTAGCGCTGTTCTGTCCGGCCTCCCTGCGGGCGCAGGTACTCGACGACTCCACCAAAGTGCTGTACGGGGCTAAAACTACCCGTATTCTGCGCGAAGCCGATATTCTGCGGGAACAGTACGAAGGGCGCATCATTGATACCACGCTCACCAACCAGATGCAGGCCCGCTACTGGTTCCACGACAGCACCTACCAGCAGGACCTGGGCAACGTGGGCACGGCGTCGCGCCGCTTGCTCTGGGAGCCCAACCTGGAGCTGGGGGCCCGTTTTGGCCGCAACGTATTCGACAAGTACGTGCGCAACTCGGCCACGATTCCCTACTACGACACCCGCTCGCCCTACACGTTTTTTCGCTTTATCCAGAGTGGCTATGGCGAACAGGTGTTCGAGTTGTCGTACACGCGCAGCATCGGCAAGAATGCCAACGTGGGCCTGGCCTACGAGCGGTTTGCCTCGAACAAAGTGCTGCAGCCCCGGGGCCGCGAAGGCCTGGCCGAGCACTCCAACGTGCTGCTGTTTGGACGTTTTCAGAGCAAGAATGACCGGTATTACGGCTTGTTCAACATCAACACGTCTCGGCACCGAGTGGCCGAGCAGGGCGGCATCCGCTACCAGGCGGAAGACACACTCGATAACGGCAATTTCCGGCCGCGGGGCCTGTTTGAATACAACCTGGAAACCGTTAACCTGACTCAGGCGCTCAACCAGGACGACCGCGACGAGGTGCGCCTGGTGCAGACCTACCGCCTGCTGGGCAAGGGCCTGACGGCCTACCATATCGTCGATTGGAAACGGCAGTTCAACCGCTACAACGATGTACTGCAGACGCCGTTGCAGTTTTACCCCCGCGCCGTGCGGAGCGTTTCCCTAACCAACGACCGGGCGGAATACCGGCAGGTGGACAATACGGTCGGCATCATGGGCAATACCTCGGCCGTGGGCTACCGCTTGTACGGGCGCTACCGCGACGGCCTCCTTAAAGTGAGCCGGAGCTACCAGGATCAGCAGTCTACGCTGGTTTCGACGCTGCCCAACCCCCGGCCCCACTACAGCCAGCTGTTTGTGGGCGGCACGGCCGAATTCCGCTACCGCAAGCTCATTGCCGTGGAAACCGCCGGCGAAGTACTGGCCGCCCAGCTGGAGCCCAAGGGAAAAGCTCTGAGCGAGTACTGGTTTCGGGCCCTGGCCCGCCTGGGCCCTTTGAGCGGCGAGTTTCTGAGTGCTTCCTACTCGCCTACGCTTACCCAGCAGCAGTTTAGCGGCAACCACTACAACTGGGAGCATACCAGCGAAGCCGCGGCCTTCCGCAACACGTTGGTAAACCAGATAACCGGCCGTATCGGCCAGAAGCTGGGCCGGCACTACCTGGATGCCTCCGGCAGCTTCGTCACGATTAATGACCTGGTGTACTACAACCAGCAGGCCGAACCCGCCCAGCTCCCGGAGGCCAAGGTACTGCTGATCGGGACCCTGCGCCACCGCTTCAACCTGGGCAAGTTCTTCTTCGACAACCAGGGTACCTACACCAGCGGGGGCGACGGGGAAGGCCTGCGCATTCCGAGCCTGGTGACCAACAGCAAGGTCTATTACCAGGATTACCTGTTCAAAAAGGCCATGTTCACCCAAATCGGCGCCGAGGTGTATTACCAGTCCCGCTTTCGGGGCTACGATTATAGCCCCAGCACCCAGCAATTCTATTTGCAGGACCACTTCATTATCCGCAACTACTCAGTGGCCGACGTGTTCCTGATTACTGACATCAAGACCGTATCGGTGTTTTTGAAAGTAGCGTATCTGAACCAGGGTTTCTATGACTTTGGCAACGGCTACTTTGCCTCGCCCTACTATACGGGCCTGCCCCGCCGCTTTCAGCTGGGCCTTAAATGGCAGTTCTTCGATTAAGCTACCCTGCAAACCCGCGCCGCCGGGCGCCTGAACCTTATGGAACCCTCCGAATCCAAAGAAAAAACCATCCTTAAGCTCAAGCTCAATACCGATCCGCGGTGGGTTGATATTGCCAGCAAAAACATTGAGGACATCCTAGTCGACCACGCTTACTGTGAGCAGAAAGCGGCCAGCACCGGCATATCCCTGATTGTAAAATACCCTGAAAAGACCCGCTTAGTCGACGAGCTTACGCTGTTGGTCGCCGAGGAGTGGGCCCACTTCGAGCGGGTGCTGTTGGAGCTGCGCAAGCGTGGCTTCGAACTCGGCCCGCAGCGCCGCGACGACTACGTGGTGCAGCTAATGACTCACGTGCGCCGGGGCGACCACCGCGACCGGCAGCTGATGGATATGCTGTTGGTAAGTGCCTTAATTGAAGCGCGCAGCTGCGAGCGGTTCAAGCTGTTGTGGAAGCATATTCCGGACCCTGAGCTCAGCAAATTTTACTACGAACTGATGGTATCGGAAGCGGCTCACTTCGTTAGTTACGTTGATCTGGCGAAGGAATACCGCGACCCCAAAGAAGTGGATGCCCGCTTGCAGGAACTGCTCAAGATTGAAGGCGAAATCATCACCAATCTGCCAGTGCGCGACGATAGAATGCATTAAACCATTCATTATCAGGATTTTTGGTATAATTTATGGTTGGGCTGCTCGGCTTTCCTCAAAGCATTGTATTTTCCCGTCCATGAAGACATTGTATACGCTAGCCTTATTGCTCTTTACAACGGTGTTGGCTTACGGTCAAGCAGCCCCGCCCACGGTTAATTTCTGCGGTCAGCAGTATCCGGTGCCAGCCGATGCGGTGCTTTTGTCCCCATACGAGGTGCAGGCAGCCAAGTATAGCCTGTTGCTGATCTACGTCAATTATCCGGACCTGCGAAACGGGGCCCCGGCCGAATACACCAAGCAGCGGATGAAAAAACTTAAGGGCAATGATCTGCAGGAAATCACGTGTTTTATTCAGGACACACCTGCTAAAGCGTTTAAGTTTGCTTACCAGACCGAAAAAGGCCTGGCCTATGATGTTCTGGCTTACGGCATCACCAAAGGCCAGCCCGTCATGATTCAGCTGACTTTGGACGTGGACCCTTATAGCAACAAGGAAATCCCCGAGTTTGCCCGGCAGTTCGTGCATTTGGATAAGTAAGGCACCCGTAAAAACAGGCTTTGCGTAAAGGCTGAGCTTCGCGGAATCAAACCATATTATCTAAAAAGGCCGCCTGCTTCAGCAACAGGCGGCCTTTTTAGAGAGAGGCAGCTATTGCTAAGAGGCAGGCTGCTGGGCTTGCCGCGAATTCAGCAGACCCGCCGGCACCGAGAGCTCCCCGGTATGGAAGTCTATTACCCCATTGCGCTCATCCTCAATGTTGGTGGCCTGGGTGTACACGTCCCCGGCGATGGGGCGAGCCCGCAGTTCCTGCTTGAACTGCCGGATTCGCTCGGTACGCTCTTCTCCGGCCTGGGGTCCGCCGTAGTCGGCAAAGCCAAAGCCGCCCCACTCACTGACAATCAGCGGCTTCTGGCGTCGGTAGAAGAACGCGTCGCCAATGACCAGCGGGAAAGCTGCCACTCCGACCAGTTCGCCGGCCACAAGTCGGTCCAGCAGGTTGCGCCAGTGCGGCAGCTCGGGCGTGTAGAGGTGGGCCGTCAGCAGGTCCGATTTGAGGCGTCCTTCCTGCGAAATATGCTGCCACCCGTCGTTGTCGACCACCAGAAACTGCGGATGCTCGATCTGCATGTAGTGGTAGGTATCCATGATGTAGCGCCGCGTTTCGGGGTTGGTGGCAATGTCCTGGCAGCCCCAGTCTTCGTTGTAGAGGCTCCAGATAACCACCGAGGGATGGGACTCAATCAGGGCCAGCATGCGCAGCAATTCTTCCTTGTGGTTTTGCCGGCTGCGGGGGCTGGAGGCATGCGGGCTCGGCACTTCCACCCACAAGAGCAGGCCCAACTCGTCGGCCAGGTTGTAGATACGCGGGTCGACGCCGGCAATGTGCACGCGCACCAGGTTGCAGCCTAGCTTTTGCATGGCGTGCATGTGGCGCTGCATTTCCTCGTAGGTGGCCGTGCCGGGCTGGTACAGGATGCCGTCGAGGTAGGTAGGCTCGTTGTTGAGATACACGTGCCGGCCCCGCGACTCAATTTTGCGCAGCCCGAAGTGGGTTTCAATCTGGGCCGCATACCCTTCCGTGTCCACTAATTGCGCCACCAGCTGGTACAGATTAGGGGCTTCCGGCGACCAAAGCTTCGCCCCGGGCATCTCTAGTACCACGCGTTGTTGCCGCTGGCCCGCTTCCAGGCGCAGCGGAAATTCGGAGCTGAACAGGGGCGGTGCCCCGTTCTTGCGGCCCCGCTCGTAGACCTGTAGCCGCAGGGTGTAGCAGCCCGGGTCATGCACGCGGGTAGTGAGGTTGAAGCGCACGAGCTGGTCTTCTACTATACTATCCACGCCCACGCGGGAGCGGAGACGGTTGCGCTCCACCATTTCCAGCCATACGCTGCGCACTGCCCCGGTGTAGGTCTGGTACCAGATGCCGCCCCGCTTGTAAATGTGCGACTCCTGCTTGCCGCGGGTGGTTTCGGCGTCCATCGTGTCGGCGATGCGCACGGTGAGACGGTTTACTAGGTGCAGGTTTTCTTCCCGCAACTCGTAGGAAAAGGAGGTGTATTCGCCGTAGTGCACATCCTCGCCCTCGATGGTGCGCAGCTGCCGGCCATTGAGCCACACCCGGGTTTCGTAGCCACAGGCCCCGAAGGTGAGCTGGAACATGGAGCGCAGCAAGGGCTCCTCGATTTCGGGCAGGGTAAACTCCCGCTCGTACCAGGCCACCACCTTGTCGTGCCACACCGAAGGCTGCGTTTGGCCCTTGGCCTGGGCCATGTGGGTTTCAATAGAGCCCGGCCACTGAGCTTTGTACTCGTAGTCGTGGCCCAGGTACCAGCCGTCGCGCAGGCCGCTGTCGTCGGGGTCGAGGGCAAAATTCCACTCCCCGTCGAGTAGGGCGTGGTTGTTTAAGCGCAGCACCGCCCGCGGTAGCGGGTTGGGCATTTCCTCAATAGGCTTGGTTTCTTCCTTGCTGGCCGACAGGCCATAGTTGATGTGCTCTGGGTTCATGCGAAGGCTGTTGGTAAAACAAGGGCCAGGTGGAAGATGCCACGCCGACCAAGGTGACTTTCTATACGGGTTCCGTACGGAATTAGGGGAAACCATGGCCCAATTCCAGGTCAACAATACGCTCCAGCTTGCAAACGGCGTCGGTTTGCTGTAGCCATTCTGGAAAGTTGGTCGGGGCTACAATGCAAAAAGCCCGGCCGTTTTAGGACCGGGCTGTGTTGTTGGTATAACGCGCGTCGCTTAGGTTTTCTGCTTTTTCTTCTTCGCGGCCGGAAACAGGATGTTGTTCAGAATCAGGCGGTAACCGGGGGAATTGGGGTGCAGGGCGAGGTCGGTGGGTTCTTCTTCCACGAGGTGCTGGTAGTCTTCCGGGTCGTGGCCGCCGTAGAAGGTCCAGGTGCCTTTGCCCAGCGTGCCGTGCATGTAGCGCACTTCGCCCGAGGCTTTATTGTCGCCCATCACCACCACGTCCGACTTAATAAGCTGCTTACGGAAGGCCGTGGTCTGGCCCATAAAGCCCTTGATGGTCTTTTCGTGGTCCTGGGTCAGCATGGTCGGCACCGGGTCATACTTGGCCGAGAAGGTAAAAAGCTGGAAATAATCGTTGTCTTCGTACACACCCCGCTCCCCGGGCTGCATGTCGATGTTGGAGTATTCGTACTGGTAGGGGTCGCGCACCACCTGAAAATCCTTGAAGGCCAAGGTGCGGTTGAAGTTCAGCTTGGAAGCGGCCGTGGGGTCGGCCGGGTCGCCGTCGTACATGCTTTCCACCATATCGAGGCCCAGGCTGGCCAGGGCAATGTCGTAGGTGTCGGTAGCCGAGCACATGGCGAATTGAAACCCGCCGCCGGCAATAAACTCCTGCATCTTGGTCACGACAGCGCCTTTCATCTGGCTGACCTTGGCAAAGCCGTGGCGCTTGGCGGCAGCTTCGGCATCGCGCTGCTGCTGCTGATACCAAGGCCGGTTGCGGTAAGAGGCGAAAAACTTCCCGTACTGCCCCGTAAAGTCCTCGTGGTGCAGGTGCAGCCAGTCGTACTTAGGCAGCACCCCGTTGAGCACGTCGTCGTCGTAGATTTCGGTGTAGGGAATTTCGGCGTAGGTCAGCACCAGCGTTACGGCATCGTCCCAGGGCTGCTTGCCTTTGGGCGTGTAGACCGCAATTTTGGGCGCCTTTTCCAGCTTCATTACGTCCATGTTAGCGTTCGGATCGGCTATTTCGGCCAGAATGCTACCGTACTGCGCTTCGGAAATCACCTGGTAGCTGATGCCGCGCACGGCCAGCTCATTTTCCAGGCCCTGGGCATTGTCGCAGGCAAAGCTGCCGCCGCGGTAGTTGAGCAGCCAGTCGACCTCCACCTGCCGGGCCAGCAGCCAGTAAGCAATGCCGTAGGCTTTCAGGTGCTCTTTTTGCCCCTGATCCATCGGAATAAAGACGTGGTTGGCCCAAGCCGCGGCCGGACCGCTGAGCCAGCAGGCTATCAGCAAGAAAAAGGGCAGAATTCGCTTCAGCGCCATTGGGTTCTGCTAAGTCAGGAAGGAAGGTAAAACAACCGTACAACAAACCGATGCAGAGAATTCCGTTTAGGTTGTCAGCTGGGGCAGGGTAGGCCCAAACAAATGTAGCGAAACGGGCCGGAGTTTGCCGGAAAGCGGTTACCTTGCGGGACCAGTTAGTAGCTTATAATCCGCGTTTACGCCTGGTTAAGCCACTTTTGGTCGTTTGCTCCCGTTCGTTTATTGTTCGTCGCTCCATGCACCTGCTCGAAAACATCAAGGAGGCTTTTCGCTCCATTCACAGCAATCTGTTGCGGACCATCCTGACGGCCCTGATTGTGAGCATCGGCATTATGTCGCTGGTCGGCATCCTGACGGCCATCGACGCCATCAAGTACTCCCTGAACCAAACCTTTGCCAGCCTGGGCGCGAATTCATTCGAGATGAAAGCCAAGGGCTACAACAACCGCTCGCGGCGCGGCGGGGTGCAAGACAAGGTTTACCCGGCCATTACCTACCTGCAGGCCAAGCAGTATAAGGAGCAGATTGGGGAAGAAGGGCAGGTCGGCATTTCCGCCTTTATTGCCGGAGCGGCCGAGGTAAAAGCCAACGGCAAAAAAACCAACCCGAATATGAATGTCGTGGCCGGCGACGAAAACTACCTGCAGATTCAGAGTTACAACCTGTCGCGCGGGCGGGCTTTTTCCGCCATTGAGCTGGATAACGGCTCTAATGTGGCCATCGTAGGCAAGGAAATAACCGATAAGCTGTTTCCCAACCAGAGCCCCGTCGACCAATACATCTACCTGCTGGGCCGCCGCTTTCAGGTGGTGGGCGAGCTGGAAAAAAGCGGTAGCACGATGGGGGGCGGGGGCGCCGACCGGATGGTATTGATTCCCTTGGAAACCGGCAACCAGATGCCCCGGCAGCGGGCCCTGACCTACGATATCAAGACGGCCACTTTGCAGCCCGAAAACCTGGCCTTTCTCACCGGGCAGGCCACCGGTATTATGCGCGCCGTGCGCCACGACCAGCTCGGGCAGGCCGACAGCTTCGACGTAGAGCGCAGCGACTCGCTGGCGGGCAAGCTCGATTCGTTGTCGGGCAATCTGCGCATGGGCGGCGGACTGGTCGGCTTTATCACCTTGCTCGGAGCCAGCATTGCCCTGATGAATATCATGATGGTATCGGTGACGGAGCGCACCCGCGAAATCGGTATCCGCAAGGCTCTGGGCGCCACTTCCCGGCAGATTCGTCAGCAGTTTCTCATTGAAGCCATTGTCATCTGCGTACTCGGCGGCCTACTGGGCATCCTGCTGGGCGTCACGATGGGCAACTCCATTTCGCTCTTTATCGGGGAGGGGGCCTTCCTAGTGCCCTGGTTCTGGATGACAATGGGCCTGGCCATCTGCATTGGCGTGGGCCTGGCTTCGGGCTACTACCCGGCCAGTAAAGCCGCCGGCCTCGACCCCATTGAGTCGCTCCGCTACGAATAGCATGCCTACGGCCAGGCAGGTTGTAACCCTATCATAAGCCCTGCCTAAGGCTCGATTTTGCCTTACTGCGCCGCGGCCCGAGCGGCCACGATGAACGCGTCGCACCGATGAAGTGCAGCTTCGGTAAGGCGCCGCTGGCCCAGCAGCGCCGGCAACTATTGCCCTCACTATTTCGGATGGGTATGCGGCGCAGCAACAATTCGGCGAAGAGGCTACGAAGGTAAATGAGTTCCTGCGTCAGCATAACCCTGCTTTTCTCGAGGCGCGGCTACCACTCCGATGGATACGAAGCCACCCCGCCCCGGCTGCTGAAGCAGCTTCTTCTCAAGGCAGATCCGTACGGGGCCCTACTGGCGTTGCCCTCGCCAGCAATTATCCTACTATTCAGGCATGAGTAGGTTTGGTTTGGAGTGGGGTAGAGGGCCTGGAGCTTGGGCAATTGCGGCGCCGATTCTTCATCTACTATCACGCGTGACTCACGCCACAACACTAGGGTGTAGAGTGTCCCCTCGCCACGAGGCCGGAAACAGAGGCGAAACGGCCCGTTACTGATGCTGCGCTTTAATCAACTGAATTTGCGTGCCAGCCTGATGCGCTGTCGCTTCTTATCCGATGACGCGGGCATTATACCTTCAAATCTCTGCAGCATGAAACGTAAATGCTGCTTTTCACTCACCGGCTGCCACAACCCTTGCTGCTGCCGGTAGTACAGGCTGCGGCCAGCAAAAAAGTAGCCGCGGATATATAATAAAGAATAAATTGTTTGCTACATTTGGGTTGTAAATAAACATTTGGATATGGTTGCTACCGGAACAGTTGGGCAGAGATTTACGCAGCTTATTGCTCATTTGGGAATATCAAAAAATGCCTTTGCCTCTTCCCTTGACAAGACGGCAACTGTTATCCAGCACATTGTGGATGAGCGAAATAAACCCGGATTTGACCTTTTGTGTAAGGTTTTTGAAGTATATCCAAATGTGTCTAAGGATTGGTTGTTACAGGGTACAGGCCCAATGCTATCAGCGGGTGATTTGCCTAACCCAGCTTCACGAACAGCACCCGTTGCTGACCTAAAAATCAGTGCCGATAAAGTCGTAGCTGCAAAGCCAGCCATGGCTGAGTCTACAGTTGCGGAAGAAACCGTTGCTGAGAAGGTAACTGCCAACCCAGCCCCAGCCCCAGCCCCAGCCCCAGCCCCAGCCCCGTCGGTTGCTCATACTGCTCAGCTAGAAACCCCGTTCATGCCCGCTCCGGTTGCGGCAGCGCCCGCAGTTGATACTACCAGTTGGCAGACAGCCTTGTATACGCAGCAAATGGCGCATCAGCTCGCTATGGCCGAGCTCCGTAATCAGCACTTACAGGAACAACAGCGCATGATGCAGCAGATGATGGATTTAATGAAGCAACAAATGTTTAAATAGATCAAGAAAACATTTGGGTAATTGCAAAAAAAAGGCCCGCTACCGAGAGTAGCGGGCCTTTTTGTAAAAATGCGGTCAGAAACTTTAGTGCTGAAGTACTTCTATGCCAATTTCTTCGGCTTCCATTAGGTTCTGCGGGTTTACGGCCGTCAGGCGCAGGCGCTTCATCTCGCCTACCAACAGCGGGTCGTACTTAGCCACCACCCGAATATAGTTAGGAGTGAAGCCTTCCATTTGCCCGTTAGTTACGTCGTCCTCAAACAGCACAATGGTTTCATCACCTAGATGCTGTTCGTAAAAGAAACGCTTCTTCTTCTCCGAGAGCCCGCGCAGCTGCGTAGTCCGATCATGCCGGTGGCGGTCCTGCACGCGGCCAGGTAGCGTAGGAGCCAGGGTGTTCTCGCGCTCCGAATACGGGAAGACGTGCAGGTAGCTCACGTCCAGATCATTCAGGAACTGATACGTCTCCAGAAAATCAGCCTCCGTTTCGCCCGGAAAGCCCACAATAACGTCGACACCAATACAGGCGTGGGGCATCACCTCCTTAATCAAGGCCACTCGCTCAGCGTACAGCTCGCGGCGGTAGCGCCGGCGCATCAGCCCCAGGATCTTGTTGGAGCCCGATTGCAGCGGAACATGAAAATGGGGCATAAAGCGCTTCGAACGGGCTACGAAGCGGATAATCTCGTCGGTAAGCAGGTTGGGCTCACAGCTACTAATGCGGAACCGCTCGATGCCTTCTACTTCGTCGAGGGCTCGTACCAGGTCGTAGAAGTTTTCCCGCCGTTCCCGGTCGGGGCCCTGCAAGCCAAAGTCGCCGAGGTTAACGCCGGTCAGCACGATTTCCTTCACGCCGGTCTGGGCCAGCTGCTGCACGCGCTCCACCACGGTCTGCACGCTGCCCGAGCGGCTTTTGCCCCGGGCCAGCGGAATGGTGCAGAACGAGCAGGAATAATCGCAGCCGTCCTGTACTTTCAGGAAAGTACGGGTCCGGTCGCCGTAGGAGTGGGCCGCGTGAAACTCAGTAGCCGCCGCAATAGGAGAGGCGTGCACGTGGCCGGGCTGCCCCGTTGCGGGCTTTTCAAAGCCGGCCAGGATGTCGACCAGCTGAAACTTCTCGGCGGCTCCCAACACGGCATGCACCCCGGGAATTTCGGCAATTTCCTGGGGCTTGAGCTGGGCGTAGCAGCCCACAATGGTCACGAAGGCCTCCGGATTATGCTTCAGGGCTTCTTTCACCACTTTGCGGCACTTGCGGTCGGCATGGTCGGTGACGGAGCAGGTGTTGATGACGTAGATGTCGGCCGCTTCCTCGAAGGCTACTTTGCGGAAGCCGCGTTCCTCAAACTGCCGGCCAATGGCCGAGGTTTCGGAGAAGTTGAGCTTGCAGCCCAGCGTATAAAAGGCAACTTTTCTGGTTTCCATAAGCAAGGCCGCAAAGATACAGCTTCTTAGGTTCAGAGCCTTTGCCCAAGCGGAAATAACACCCTGCTGCCCGAATAACTCGGCAAAAGCGCATCTATTACCTACCGCCGGGGCGCCGGACTTGGGGCCTGTATCAGGATGCTCAAGCGCTGCTCAACGAGCTGCATTAGCCCCGTTAAGTCAATTGATTTTAACTCGGCGGCCGCAATAAACGGCGTCAGCTCCCCGTGGCGGTCCTTCATAAATACGGCGGGCAGCGGAGTGTCAGAAAGCCACGGATACAGCGCGGCCAGCTCATCCCGATGCAAAAACTCCGAGTCTATGGGCAAGCCTGCAATAAAGGCCTTCCACTCGGGCCGCATGCGCACCCCGTAGGTAATGGCGCACAAGGAGCAGGGATAGGTAGTGGGCGAAACCAGCTTGTGCGCCAGATCCAGCACTGCGCCAAACAGGCCGGCATCCGCATTGTACACAAAAACAAGTTGCTGCATAGCCTCTACTTACGAATCTACCTGGATGAAAAGATTGGCTGTCCGTAATTATTTGTGCAGAAACTCATCAAACGACACTTGTTCGTAGGCCTGACCCTGGCGCAATTGCTCCTTGGTAACGGTTGAGTCGCCAGTAATAATACGGCGGGCGATGTTGTCGTAAGAAACGGTGCCGGCCGAGGTCGTCATCCCAAACCCATCGGAAAAGCAGTAGAAGGCAAAGGGCTGGCGCAGGGGCTGCAAGAGGTCGTGGCTCCAGGTATACTCCGTGGTGGGTAGTTGCAACTGCGTGAGCAACGTAGCGGCAATGTCGGTTTGGGAGCCGACGTGGCGGATGACGCGGCCCTGGGCTTCGGGCCGCAGGGCGCCCCCAGCCAGCACCAGCGGAATCCGAAATTTGCGCGGACTCTCGTTCGGGTCGTTGCCGGGCAGGGTGTGGCCATGGTCGGCAACCACCACCACCAGGGTGTTGTCCCACCAGGGCTGCTGCCGGGCCGCGTGCAGAAAGCGGCCCAGGGCCCAGTCGGTATAATACACCGAATTACGAAACAGGGCTGTTTCGTCGGTACCCTGGAATTTGCGCGGAATCGGGGTTTCGAACGGCTCGTGGCTGCTCAGGGTAAAGGCCGTAACAAAAAAGGGCGTTGGTTGGGCATTTAAATCCTGCAGTACCCGGTCGAACAGCACATGGTCGTGAGCTCCCCACTTCGAGTTCTGCTGACTGCGGGGAAAGTCGGCCCGCTCGGTAAACTGGTCGTAGCCGGCCGCTACCAGGTAGCTTTTCATGTTGGCAAAGGCCAGCTCCCCACCATAATAATAGCGGGATTTATAACCGACCTGCTCCAGCGACCGGCACAGGTGGGGCAGGCCTTCGGTTTTGCGCGGATACTTGATGATGCTGGTGGTCGGCTGGCTGGGGTAGCCGCTGAGTAAGGCTACTAATCCCTTCTGACTTCGGTCGCCAGCCGCGTAGATGTTCGTGAACAGCACCCCCGTGCGGGCGAGGCTGTCGAGGTTAGGTGTCACGGCGGGCTCGCCGCCGATACTTTCGACAAACTTACCCGTGAAGCTCTCCAGAATAATAAACAGCACGTTGGGACGGGTGGTGCGCAGCAGCCGAGTGGTGTCGGGCTGGGGGCGGGCCGGCGTGTAGAGCTGCCCGACCAGACCTGTGGCCACCGAATCGGGCATAAACTGGTAGGGGTTGGGGCCGCCGTCAGTCAGGAGCAGGGAGTTGGCCACATTCCAGGGAACATTCAGGGCGGCGTGGTTGGCAAAGGGCAGGGCACTGAAGTACACGTCGCTCTGATTAATCGGAATCTGTTGCACGCCCCCGCGCAGCGGCACAATCAGCAAGGCCAGATACAGCAGGCTGGCCAGCATAGCCCGCCCCAGCCCGAACTGCGGCGGTAGCTCCGGTATCGGGCCTACTAGCTTTTGGTAGAGCCACCAGCCCAGCAGTAAAAGCCCCGCCAGAACTCCTGCTAATACTAGGAGTGGAGCACTGCCGGCGGAAGCCGCCATTTCGCCCGGCGAGTTGAGGTATTGCAGCGGGGTAGCATCGAGGCGGAAACCCCAGGCCCGGTACAACTCCAAATCCGCTACCGACAAGCAACAAACCACCACGCCTACCACTGCCGAATAGAAAAGCAGCAGGCGGCGGGGGAAAAAGCGGCTGGGCAGGGCGCTACCCAGCAGAAACAGCACAAACGGCACTATGCTCAGGTAGGCCGTGGCCGAGGCATCGAGGCGCAGGCCGTAGCCAAAGATGCGCGCGACGCTGCCCGGGGGCAAAGCGGCGGTTTTGGCGAAGTGGTACAGTAAAAAAGCAGCCTTCGTGATGACGAAGAATACCAGCCAGAATAGAAAGTAGCGGGGCTGGAACGCAAAGCGGTTTCTCACCCTGCAAAGGTAGGGTGAAAGCCGGTGGTGCCGAAACGGCCCCCGGAATCCTTTGGAAGGAACATGGCGGAGGGTACTCTGCAGTTTTAGGGGTGTTCAGTTAAAAATACAGCTTGACCGGCACAATGTGTCGCTGTTTGGGAGGTGTTTGTGTGATAAAGCAGGGGGTTTGTCGATAAAATGCCTTTATTTGATAGGGGGTATTTGCAAATGCCGTGTAGGTCCACTTACATTTGCTGCTGTCAATCTCCATCGTTGGTTCCCGTTAACACTTCATGGCAATTCTTCGCTTTAAAGCTCTCGAGCTAGTTGACCAGCGTAAGCCGCTGGCCGTTGTTTCTTCCGATGAGCGCCGCTCCGACAGCTTCGGCAAGAACGTATTCAACCTGGACGCCATGCGCGCTACCATGCCGGGTGAGTACTTCAAAAAGCTCCAAGCCGCCATTAAACAGGGCTCACCTGTAGAACGCTCGGTAGCCGATGCGGTAGCTTCGGCCATGAAAACCTGGGCCATGGCCAAGGGCGCCACGCACTACACGCACTGGTTCCAGCCCCTGACGGGCTCCACGGCCGAGAAGCACGACTCCTTTTTCGATCTGAACTCCGACGGCCGCCCGGTCGAGAACTTTAAAGGTTCAGCGCTGGTGCAGCAGGAGCCCGATGCCTCCAGCTTCCCCAACGGCGGCATCCGCAATACCTTCGAAGCCCGCGGCTATACTGCCTGGGATCCAACTTCCCCCGCCTTCATCATCGAAACGGCCGGTGCCAAGACCCTGTGCATTCCCACGATTTTCGTGGCCTACACCGGGGAGGCCCTCGACTACAAAGCCCCGCTGCTCAAGTCGCTGGCGGCTTTGGAACAGGCGGCCGTCGACGTATGCCAGTATTTCGACAAGGATGTGAACCGCGTGAGCACCACGCTAGGTATCGAGCAGGAATACTTTATCGTCGACAAGGCGCTGTTTGATGCTCGTCCCGACTTGGTAATGACCGGCCGCACCCTGTTTGGTCATGCTCCGGCCAAGGGCCAGCAGCTGGAAGACCACTATTTTGGCTCTATCCCGAGCCGGGTACACGCGTTCATGCTCGAGTTCGAGGAGGAAGCCAACCGCCTCGGCATTCCACTGCGCACCCGCCACAACGAAGTGGCCCCCAATCAGTTTGAGTGCGCCCCGACCTTCGAGGATGCCAACCTGGCCGTCGACCACAACCAGCTGCTCATGGACATCATGGACCGCGTGGCCGAAAAGCACAGTCTGAAGGTGCTGCTGCACGAGAAGCCTTTCTCGGGCGTCAACGGCTCGGGCAAGCATAACAACTGGGCCATGAGTACCGACACGGGGGTGAACCTGCTGGCGCCCGGCCGCCGGCCCAAGGAAAACCTGCAGTTCCTGGCTTTCTTCATCACGACTATCAAGGCTGTGCACCGCTACGGCGACTTGCTGCGCGCCAGCATTGCCTCGGCCTCGAACGACCACCGCCTCGGCGCCAACGAAGCCCCCCCGGCCATCATGTCGGTATTCGTGGGTTCGCAGCTGAACTCGGTGCTGGATGAGCTGGAGCGCACGGCCAAACTGCCGCTCGACAAAGGCGACAACATCTACCTCAAGCTCGGTATCGACAAGATTCCAGCCATCCTGCTCGACAACACCGACCGCAACCGTACCTCGCCCTTCGCCTTCACCGGCAACAAGTTCGAGTTCCGGGCCGTGGGTTCGTCGGCCAACTGCTCCTCGTCGATGACGGTGCTCAACACAATTGTAGCCGATCAACTCATCGAGTTCAAGGAGTCCGTTGATGCTCTGATTGAGCAGGGCAAAAAGAAGGAAGTGGCTATTGTAGAGGTGTTGCGCGAGTACGTCATTAGCTCTAAGAATATCCGTTTCGAAGGCAACGGCTACTCCGACGAGTGGAAGGAAGAAGCCGCTAGCCGCGGTCTGAGCAACATCCCGACCACGCCCCAGGCCCTCGACGCCCTGGTGCGCGACGATGCTGCCGATTTGTTTGCCCGTCACAACATCTTCTCGCACGTGGAACTGCACGCCCGCCACGATATTTTGCTGGAAGAGTACATGAAGAAAATTCAGATTGAAAGCCGCGTAATGGGTGATTTGGCCGTAAACCATATCATTCCCACGGCCGTAGCGTACCAGACCAAGCTGATTACCAACGTACGCGGCCTGCGCGAACTGGGCCTCGACGACGAGCTGTCGCAGGTGACGGTGGATACTATCAAAGCAATTTCGCGCCACATTTCGACCATCAAAACCCAAGTGGATGAGATGATCAATGCCCGCAAAGTGGCCAACAAGATTGAGGATACCCGGGAGCGTGCCATTGCGTACTGCGACACGGTTAAAACGCATTTCGACACCATCCGCCGCTCCGTCGACAAGCTGGAGCTGATGGTAGCCGATGAGGACTGGCCTTTGGTAAAGTACCGCGAACTTCTGTTCCGGCACTAAGTCCAGAGGTTAGAATCAGACCGGAGTTGGGTGGGAATTTTCTCCGGTTTCTGATTTCACTAAAGCCGTTCCGGGTGGGGCGGCTTTTTTGTGTTTTAGGCCTAGCGCAGCTTCGGTAGATTTATCGCGCGCCACAGGCGCGCGGGTTTCGGTGGCGGCGCTACCGAGCGGAGTGTACGTTCTGGAAGTCGGCCCAGAGACAAAACAGAGCTTTTCGGCTTATTAAGCCAGTAGCTTCCTGCAAAATAGGCGAAACAATAAGCTGTGTCAGGTACCCAGGAGGCGGGTAGCTACGTATCTTATGGCCCATATTTCTTCAACACAAGAACCCCCAACATCCATCGGGGCTTCTTGTGTTGAAATCTGTTCGTTAGTTACCTTCCGCACCGCACCTAAGTTGTTCTATTTAGGTCCTTTGCCAAAAATTATGGTGACCTATGATGTTGAAAAGTGGCAACAAGACTTGCAAAAGCCCGCAACATATAGGCAGCAAAGCCAAAACAAATAGGTCATTCCGCTAGTCGGCCCGTGAGTCTGCTACCGTTATGGTATCGTTACCGGCTGGGGCCGGGGTTTGCTTGGGAGCTGGGAAAGGGCCTGGTGCGGTAGGCTTTTTACCGAAAAGGGCCAGCAGAATTACGATAATAGCCAGAACGACCAAGCCATTTTTGCTGGAAATAGAAACCCCGGCTACGTGCGGGGCGGGAGTTGGGCGCTGGGGCATAGAGTGAAGAGAAGAATGGCGAGTAAAACTACACTTGCTCCACCGTCAGCACATCCGGTATGGATAGATGGGCGGGTAACTCCCCAGTGCGGGCAAAATCGGCCCACAGCTGGCGTACTTGGCGGCCCGCCTGGTGAATCTGCTCCCAGGTGGAGTTGGCCAGCAGGGGAGTGGCCGCCCAACTGGCCTGGGTGCCTAGCAATAAGGGTAAATCCACGGTGTGGGCCGCGCCAAACGTGTCGCCGGCGGGCCGGAACACCACTGAAAACAGGAAAGCCCGCCCGCCGGCCCGGGCGTGCCGCTGGGCAAAGGCTTGGGCGGGGGCCAGGTAAATGCGCTTGGAGGTAGCCCCGACCAGCAGCTGCGTCAGCGGGGCGCCGAGCAGGGGAAGGCGGGGTAGCCACCGCAGCTTGGGCTCAATAACGGCAAAGAACCGGGTTTCTTCCCTCGTTGCCCCAATCAGGACGTCCACGCTGGGGGCCACAGCCTGCCACGCCTGGTCTAGTTCGGCCTCCGCCGGCAAGGGATAAGCTCCGTACTGGGTGCCGAAGGGCATTCCGCTCTTCAGCCCAAACCGGCGCACGGCTTTCGTCACACTACTCTCCCGGGCCAGTATTTCCGCTACCGGAGCAGTAGGCGGAAGCCTACCCGCCGCCTGGAGCATGACCTGAACCATGCGTTGGCGGTTGGGCGCCAGCCCGAGCGGAGCACTATGCATAATCACGCGCCGGAACAAGCCTGCCGTCCCCTCAGCCACCATCAGGTGAGCTATGGCGTCGGCCCCGGAGGAATGGCCCAACAGGGTTACCCGCCCGGGGTTGCCGCCAAACGCAGCAATATTGCGTTGCACCCAGCGGAGCGCTTCTCGCAGGTCCAGCAGGCCCAGGTTCGGCGGCGTGCCACTGGGGCTGCCTAAAAATCCCAAGAGTCCGAGCCGGTAGGTAACGGCCACGAATACCACCCGCTGCTCCGTAACGAGGGCCGCGGGGTCGTAGAGCGGCACGTCGCCCGCTCCGGTTACATACGAGCCCCCGTGCACCCACACCAGAACCGGCAATACTTCTTCCGGCGGTCGGTCGGCCGGAACGGTGATGGAAAGCCGCAGACAATCCTCGTCGAACGTGGCATCGGTGTAGAAGTCGCCGAAGGCCAGGGCAAGGCGCGGGTCGGCTACCTGTGGGCAGGCCGGGGCCGGGGAAGTGGCCAGAATGGGCTCCGCCGCGGCGGGCTCAGGCTCGGGAAACTGGAACCGCTCGGCCCGGGCGTAGCGAATTCCCGAAGCTCGCACTACGGTGCCATCACGCCAGCCAATGATGCGGCCTGCCGGAGTCAGGAAGTGGGGCAAACTAGGGGGCTGCATCAGTGGCCGCTCAAGTGCTTGAGAACCGCAATGACATCTTCGTCGCCCAGGGCGGGCAGAGCCTCCTGAAAGGTGTGGTGCACGACCTCGCTCATGGGGGTGCCCAGGCCTTCGGCTTTAGCCAGCCGCAGGTCCTTGGCCAGCAGTTTCAGGGCAAAGGCCGCCTGGTAGTTGTCGGCCAGGATGGCCTCGCCCTTGAGCTTGGCAAAAACGTTGCCCATGGCGCTGTTGGCAATGAGCGTGTGCAGGTCCTGCGCTTTCAAGCCCTGTTGCTGAGCGAAGAGAAAAGTTTCGGCCAGCCCCTGGGCGTGGAAAGCCAGCAAGGTGTTCATGGCTAGCTTGGCCCGGTTGCCGTTGCCGGGCGCTCCGAGGTGGAGGGCCAGCTTACCCAGGTGTTCAAACAGGGGAGAAGCTAGGGAAAATGCCTGCTCCTGGCCGCCCACCATGATGACGAGTTGCCCGCCCTCGGCCTGCTTGACGCTGCCCGATACCGGCGCGTCCAGGTAGGTATGGCCCTGGGCCTGACTCAGGGCGGCTAGCTCCTGGCTGATGCCCGGGGAAACCGTACTCATGTTTATCAGCAACTTGCCCGTTGCCGGGGCCTGCAGCAAGCCTTGCGGGCCGGTAAACAACTCGCGCACCGCCTGATCATCCGACACAATCAAAAACACGATGTCGACCTGCGGAAGCAGGGCGGCCGGCGAATCAGTTGTGGTGGCGCCCAGTGCCCGCAACGCCTCGGTTTTGTCTTTGCTGCGGTTATAAACCGTGAGCGGGTAACCAGCCGCTAGCAGGCGGCGCGACATGGGCAGGCCCATTGTGCCTAGGCCAATCCAACCGACGGGGGAGAGAGAATTCATGAGGGGTACTAGCGTGAAGTGAGGAAATCGAGGTTGGCTATACTGCCAAGCCTGAATTTGGTTGGCCGCCGGCCAGCAAACTTATTCGGGGCAGCGCCTTCCGGCTCGTGGCCCGGGCACGCATAGCTACGGGTAGGTAGCCCCGCTCGGGAGTAACGGCCAGCTGCTGGGGGTATTAAGCAACTTCCGGATAAGGAGTTTACGCGCCGGCCAGTAGGTGCTTGCGTGGTTTGGTGCTACCTTCGAGAAGGGTAGCAGAAATAAGTAGTAAGATGTACACTGACAAAAATACAGTTGTGGATAGCCTGGGCGAGGCAGGGTGGCCAGCGGAACAAGGAGCTGTGGCCGATAAGCAAAAGAGGCTGGATGGGGCCATGGTGGCTACCGCCGCCAAGCTGATTCCCCTGCTGGAATTGCTTGAAAGAATACGGCCTCATATGGCCAATGATTCAGTTTTTACATCCCGGCGCGAGAAAATCAACGCTCAAATGGCCCTGGCTCAGAAGCTGCTACTGACTGATAAGCCCAAGCGCGAGGCCATCGTGGAGGCATTCAAGATGCTGAGCGAGTTTGTGCGGGAGGAGTCGCGGGAGGTAAGCAAGGACGAAGTGAAAGAATCCACCAAGCGGTTTGTGCGGCTTACGCTCAAGGCGGCCCCCGATTTAATTCGGGTGGCGCATACGGCGGGGCTTTTTTCCTGACCTTTCCTCCGTAGCTGGCTAATCGCTACCTGCCTTGGCGGCCCGGCGGGGGAGGAATCCCGCCGGTGCTGGTTATATGATTAAGAAGGGGTAGATGCATAATAATAGGAATATTACATTTATTTATATTAATATTTTGAAGTTAAATTTAATTATCGCTAATATTAATCATGTTAAATATAAGCATAGTACACGGCGGGCCTTATAACAACCCCAGCCGAAGTGTGACCCGGAGCCCGGGCCACTGATTCTCTACATGCGGTGAAGAATAAGCCTTGATCTGCTGGCGCTTCCCCGAAGCGGATAGGCGAAGCGTACCCACTGTGATTTTTAAGTGCTTGAACTGACAGCAGATAGATTTTCGGCTGCCGGTTCGGCTACTCTTTTCCGGTGCTCTTGCTCCAGGTGTCCGTCCCACCTGCTAAGAGTCCATACCGAGGTCCTGTCCGCCGAAAACTCATTCGAGTTTTTGCCGGCACTACTTGCCTGTTGCCTGGGCAAGTCTGGTTGCGACCAGGTTGCGGCCACCTTCTGCGCTTGACTAAGCTCCTGAAGAGCTTAGCCTCTGTTCATGTTCCTTACTATTCCCAACCCCATCCTACCCCAAGCCCTAATGACTATGAAACAGATTTGCACCATGTTCTTCGTCAGTTGCCTGTGCCTGTGGCTCAGCCCCGTTTCGCGGGTACTGGCCCAGACTACCTCTGTGGAAGTTCCCGCCAAGGCAAGCCTGCAGCTGGGTTCGGCTGCTTCCGTTACCGCCGCATTCCGGCAGAAAGCCCAGGCCGTGGCCGGCCGGCCCAGCACCCTTCGCCAGCAAGTGCCCGGTGGGTCGGCTTTGGCGCTAAACCTGAAATCCAGCAAGCAGGAAGGTGCGGCCGAGCTGTTTTTTGGCGACGTGGCCGGGGCCGCACACAGCAGTTTCTACGTCAAAGTTGTGGGTGCGCAGGTGACGGGTGAAATCGTGATGCGCGACCAGAAGAAGTATTACAGCTTCACCTCCCGGCCCGATGGGGTGGTGTACCTGGAAGAAAAAGATATTGATAAGATACTCTGCGTGACCTACGACCAGGCCCAGGGCGAGCAGCCGGTATCCGACCCGTCGGCGGCCTCCCGCGCCGCGGCCATCCCCGTGCTCGAAAGCCTGCCCGGCGCCGGGGCGGTAGTGTACCTCGACCTGGACGGGCAGACGGTTTCGGGCACGCTCTGGAACACGAATTTCAACGGCGGGGCTCCCATCGTGGCCGCCCCTTCGTCCCTGACGGAAGCCCAGATTCTGGCGGTCTGGAAGATTATGGCCGAAGATTTCCGGCCTTTTGCCCTGAACGTTACGACCAATGAGGCCGTGTTCAACAGTGCCCCCATCAACCGGCGCATGCGGGTTATTTTCACTCCCACCAACTATTTCTACCCCGGGGCCGGGGGAGTAGCCTACCTGAACTCCTTTATCTGGGGCGGCACCTCGCGCGGGGAAACGCCCTGCTGGGTGTGGAACTCCGGCATCATCGGGGCCGGGGAAGCGGGTTCCCACGAAGTCGGTCATACGCTGTCTTTGTCACACGACGGACGCACCACGCCGTCCGAGGCCTACTTCCAAGGGCAGGAATCCTGGGCCCCCATTATGGGCGTGGGCTACTACCGGCCCGTGGTGCAGTGGAGCAAAGGCGAGTACCCTAACGCCAATAACACGGAGGATGACTTGCTGAAAATCACCACCCTGAACGGCTTCACCTACCGCGGCGACGACCACGGCAATACCAGCGCCGGCGCCACGGCGCTGAGCGTCAGCGGGGCCGGCGTGATTGCGGCCTCCAACCAGGGCGTAATCACGACGCGAACTGATGTCGACGTGTTTTCCTTTACCACCAGCGGCGGCACCGTAACGCTGAACGTGAATCCCAACCCGGATTATCCCAACCTGGACATTGCCCTGGTGCTGCGTAACTCGGCCAACGCCGTCGTCGCATCCGCCGACCCGGCCGGGTTGAATGCCTCTATTTCGCAGGCTCTGCCCGCCGGTACCTACTATCTGCAGATTGATGGGGTGCAGGGCGCCCTGGGCGCCAACTCCGACTATGCCTCGCTGGGCGCCTACTTCATTTCGGGCACCGTGCCCAGCAACGTGGCTCCTACCGTGAGCATTACCTCACCGGTTTCGGGCGCTACGTTTATTGCCCCGGCTACCATTAACATTGCCGCTACGGCTACCGACGCCAACGGCACCGTGGCCAAAGTGGAGTTCTACAACGGCGCTACCCTGCTGGGCGAAGACCTAACGGCCCCCTATACCTACAGCTGGACGGGCGTAGCGGCCGGTACCTACACCCTGACGACCAAAGCCACCGACAACAACGGGGCGGCTACTACCTCGGCGGGCGTAACTGTGACGGTGAACGAAAACGTGGCCCCAACCGTGAGCATTACGGCTCCTGCCTCGGGCGCTTCCTACTTCGCCCCGGCCACCATCAACATTGCCGCTACGGCGGCCGATGTGGACGGCACGGTGACCAAGGTGGAGTTCTACAGCGGCGCTACCAAAATCGGGGAAGACCTGACCGCGCCCTATACCTACAGCTGGGTGGGCGTGCCCGTGGGCAGCTACAGTCTCACGGCCAAAGCCACCGACAGCAACGACGCCACCACCACGTCGGCGCCGGTGTTGGTCAGCGTGACGGTGGATACCAACATTCCGCCGAAAGTGGCTATTGCGCAGCCGCGCACCGGGGCCAGCTTCACGGCCCCGGCTACCATCAAAATTGAGGCTATTGCCTTCGACGCCGACGGCACCGTGGCCAAAGTGGAGTTCTACAACGGGGCTACCAAAATCGGCGAGTCAATCGTGGCGGGGCCCGGCAGCATCTATAGCTTCGTCTGGAGCGGCGTGGGAGCAGGCTCGTACACGCTCACGGCCCGGGCCATCGACAACAACAGCGGTTCCCGGTTCTCCACGCCGGTGGTTGTAACCGTTGGGGGAGGCACCGAGCTTATCCCGGTTAGTAGCGGGGTGGCCACTAGCGACGTGCAGGTATACCCGAACCCGGCTTCCGACGACCAGCTCACCATTGCCGTGCAGGCCCCGGCCGAGCAGCAGCTGAGCCTGGCCTTGTTTAACGCGACGGGGCAGCGCGTGGCCTCGACCCAGCACAGCCTGAGCCTGGGCGACAACCAGGTGCGGATGTCTATTGCCACCCTGCCCAGCGGCCTGTATGTACTGGTCGGGCAGAAAGGGGCTGATACCTTCACCCAGCGGATCCTGATTGCGCACTAGCCCTGCAGGTATTCGTTTGGCAAAAAGCCCCGAAGTTGTTACTTCGGGGCTTTTTTTGTGGAAGAAAAGCGGCTGGGCTACGGCTTAGGTGCGGCCGGTAGCTGGGGCGGGGTGGGCGCGTCGTCGGGCAGTACTTCGGCACTGCTGCCGGCATCGGGTACCAGGGTTTTCCAGGCGGCACGCTTCAGTTCGTCGAGGCGGCGCAGGGTGTCCGACACGGTGGCGTGGCTTTTTACTTTCTCAAAGAAGCCGGTAGACACGCCTACTTGCACCAGCCGCTCCAGCACGAAGGGCAAAATCCAGCCCACGACATTGGTGGCCAGCGCCCCGCGCAGGCCGATGCGCACCAGCAGGCGGGCCGCCATCCGCTCCAGCAGCAGGGCTTTGGCCGCGGGCAGGGCTTTGTCGGCTAAAAAATCGGCTACCAGCTGCACATTGCCCTTCTGCACTTCGGCCCGCAGAATATCCTGCACCGAATCCAGGGCTTTTTTGGCCAGCTGCTGAAACAGCCGCCCGGTTTGCCAGGCCGCCAGGCCCGTGGCCCGGGCGGCATTAAATAAAGGAGGAAGGAAGAGAGGAGTTTTCATACGCAAAGGCGCTGGCTGCCGAATAGTGCTACGCGGCAGCGCGAAGAAAGGGTAAAAAAAGGAGTTGGCGGGGTGGGCCGGTGTAGCCATTCAATACTAGTGCAAAGCCCGGCGGGAGGTGGCCGAAAAATAAAGCCCGGCCGGGCTACTTCTTGCCGGCTCTGTTCCGTAGGTTGCCTACCGGATTAGGGCCCGTTGCCCAGCCTCCGGTGCGCCTCGGTTCTTCACTGTGCGGCCAAGTCCGTATACTGCGCATGCCCAGCTGGACCGGCAGTCGGTAATTCCTCTTCTATGCTTCTCCACTCCGAGTACCAAACCCTGTTTGAGGCCTTGCCGGACCTGCACCTGGCCCTAACGCCGGAACTGACCGTAGTGGCAGCATCTGGGGCGGCCGCGGCGGCCATTGGCTGTTCCCTCGACCAAGTGCTGGGCCAGACAGTAGAGAGGCTGTTTGCCGGCTCGGCGGCGGGGCTGCCCGACGGGTTGCTCCGTATTCTGCTCGACGCAGTGGACCACGTCCGGGCTTCCCGGCAGGCGTACGAAGTAACCAAGCACGGCTGGCGGCACCGGACCTGGCCGGTAGTCGGGCCGGAAAGTGACATTCGTTTTTTTCTGTACCGCGCCGAGCCGGTGCCCGAAGCCCAGAACTCCGCGCCCACCGTGGAGGGCCGACCGCCTTTTCAGCAGCTGCTCGATACGCTCCCGGTCATGGCCTGGATGGCCACTGCCGATGGCTCCGCCGAGTATCATAGCTCCCGCTGGCTGGCCTATACCGGCCTGCCTCCGGACCAGGCCCTGGGGCAAGGCTGGCTGCAAGCCACCCACGCCCAGGACCGGGCCACGATGCAGCAGACCTGGAAGGAGGCTTTGGCTACGGGCTCCGACTTCGAGGCGGAATACCGCTTGCGGCGCCACGACGGCGAATACCGCTGGATGCTGGTGCGCAGCGCCCCGAGCCGGGATGCGGCCGGCGCCATCACCAGTTGGGTGGGCACTACCTTCGACGTGCACGACCACAAGCAGATAGAGCAGCGCCTGGCTTCCCAGGACCGGCACTTACAGCAGATTCTGAGTCAGGTGCCGGCCCATATTGCCACGCTGCTGGGGCCCAACCATGTCTATGGCTTTCTAAATGAGAAGGGCAACCAGCTGTTCGGGGGCAAGGTGCAGCTGGGAATGCCCGCCGCCGAAGCCGTGCCGAGCTTGGTGACCACCGGCTACATCAAACTGGTCGACGAAATTTACCAGAGCGGTCAGCCCTTCGTGCTCACCGAAATGCCCATGGAGCAGCCCGCCGCCGCCGACGGCTCGGTGGCTACGCTCTACTTCGACGGGGTGCTGCAGCCCCTGACCGATGAGCAGGGCCACACCCAGGGCATTCTGGTGTTTGGCATCGACGTGACCGAGCGGGTGCTGGCCAAGCAGCGCACGGCCGATCTGATGGCCGAAATCCGGGAGCAGGATGCCCAGTTTCGCACCATGGTCGAGTCGTTGCCGCTGTTTGTGTATATCACCGATGCGGAAGGCAAGATGCTCTACATCAATCCGCAGCGCTACGAATTCACGGGCCAGCAGCCCGCCCCCGACTTCATTAACTGGGCCGAGCCCATTCACCCCGACGACCGGCCCCGGATGCTGACGGCCTTTGCGCGCGGACGGGAGCAGCGCCAACCCTGGTCGGGGGAGTTTCGGCTGCGTCGCCACGACGGGCACTACCGCTGGCAGCTGCTGCGTGCCGTGCCCATGCTGCGTCCCGATGGCTCGGTGGCGCGCTGGTACGGTTCCAGCGTCGATATCAACGACCAAAAGCAATTTCAGGAGCAGCTCGAAGGCAAAGACCAGCAGCTGCAGCGCATTCTCAACAACCTGCCCGCCATCATCAATACGATAGAAGGCCCCGAGCACCGCTATTCCTTTCTTTCCGAGCAGTTTCTGCAGCTGATGGGGGGGCGCGTCGCCCTGGGCCAGCGCGTGGCCGATGCCCAGCCCGAAATAATCGAGCAGGGCTTCGGCCGGATCCTGGACGAGGTTTACCGCAGCGGGGAACCCTACAAGGCCTTCGAGCAGCGGGTAGATTTGCCCAATGCCCTGACTCAGGAGCCGGAACCCCACTTTTTCAACTTTTCCTACCAGCTGCTGCCGCCCCTGGAAGACCAGCCCGAAACCCGGGGAATTCTCACCTTCGCCATCGATGTAACCGAGCAGGTAGTGGCCCGCCAGCGCGCCGAGGCCCTGACCACGCAGTTGCAATACAGCGACGAGCGGCTGCGGCGCATGACCGAAGCCCTGCCCATCATGACGTTCATCAACGATGCCACCGGCCGCACCGAATATACCAGTCCGCAGTGGTGGCACTACGCCGGCTACCCCGACGGGACCGACGTGAACGAGGTGTGGAACGAGCTGCTGCACCCCGATGACCGGGCCCGGGCCACGGCCGAATACGCGGCAGCCCTGGCCGAAAAGCGCGGCTGGAACATTGAAGTGCGCCTGCGCCGCCACGATGGGCACTACCGCTGGCACCTGAGCCACACGGTGCCGGCCGATACGGCCGAGGGGTTGAAATGGTACGGCTCTACGGTAGATATTCACGAGCAGAAGCGCCTGAGTCAGGAGCTGGCCGCCAGCACGGCGCATTTCAGCCAGCTCCTGGAGGCCCTGCCCCAACTCACCTGGACGGCCCACCCTGACGACGGGCAGGTAACCTACACCAACCGCAGCTACCAGGCCTACACCGGGGCCGGGGCCGCCGAGCTGCTGGGCGCCGGCTGGCGCGAATTTGTGCACCCCGATGATGCCGCCGCTACTTATACGAAGCTAACCGACGTGATTCAGCGCGGGGAACCGGCGCAGTCTGAGCACCGCCTGCGGGGAGCCGATGGGCGCTACCGCTGGTTTCTGGGCAACCTGCTGCCCCTGCACGACGCCTCGGGAGCCATTACCCAGTGGTTGGGCACCAATACCGATATCGACGACCAGAAGCGGGTGCAGGAGCAGCTCCGCCGCCAGGATCAACGGCTGAACCTGATTCTGGGGCAGGCTCCGGCTATTATTGCCACCATGGAGGGCGCCGACCACCGCTACGCTTTCTTCAATGAGAGCCATAATGCCTTGATGAACAGAAGAGTAGTGCTGGGCCGCCCGCTGGCCGAAGTAGCGCCCGAAATGGTGGAGCAAGGCTTTGTGGCCCGGCTCGACCGGGTGTATCAGACCGGAGAAACCTTTGTGGGGCACGAAGTGCCCATGCAGCCTGTGGGAGCTCCCACAGGCCAAGCTATGTTATACCTGGACTTGACTTTCCAGGCCCTGCGCGACGAGCAGGGGCAGATCTACGGGGTGTTGGCTTTTGCCGTGGATGCCACCGAGCGGGTGCGGGCCCGGCAGAGCGCCGGTGCCCTGGCCGCCGAGGTAAGTCGGCGCGACGTGCGCCTGCGCCGCATGACCGAAGCCTTGCCGGCCGTATCATTTATCTGCGCCCCCGATGGCCGGATGGAATACCTGAGCCCCCAGTGGTATCACTACACGGGGCAAACCACTGAGCTGGCCAGCCACGACATTTTTACGGCCTTGCTGCACCCCGACGACGAAGCCAGCGTGCGGCGGAGCCTGCAGCAGGCCTTGCGGCAGGGGCAACCCTGGGAGTTGGAATACCGCCTGCGCTACCACGATGGGCACTACCGCTGGCAGATCAGCCGGGGAGTGCCCGAGTACGATGCCCAGGGCCAGGCCCTGCGCTGGTATGGCACCATGGTCGACAACCACGAGCAGAAAGAGCTGCAAAACCAGCTGCGCCGTAGCGAAGAGCAATTCCGCTTTATGGCCGAAAGCATTCCGCAAATTGTTTGGACCGCCCGGCCCGACGGCCAGCTCGACTACATCAACCAGCGCTGGACCGAGCTGACCGGCGTGTCCGTGGAGCACGCGCTGGAGTTTGGCTGGACCGAGCTGATTCCGCCCCCGGACCGGGAAGAGGTGACGGCAAAGTTTGTGGCCGGTATGCAGAGTGGCCATGATTATGAGCAGGAAAGCCAGCTCTTCTCGGTCCAGGATGGGCGCTACCGGTGGTTTCTGCACCGCGGCACGCCCATGCGCGACGCGGAGGGCACCCTGCTCAAGTGGTTTGGCACCAGTACCGACATCGACGACTTCAAGCAGGCCAGCCGGCAGCTGGAGGCCCGCAATGAGCAGCTGGCCCGCACCAACGCCGACCTGGACAGCTTCGTGTACACGGCCTCCCACGATTTGAAGCAGCCCATCAACAACATGGCTGGCATTTTCGAGGAACTCACGCGCACGGCTTACTTCCGCGACCCGGACGCCATCAAGCTCATCACCATGTTTGAGCGGGCCCTGCAGCAGATTCACCAGACCATTCACGACCTCTCCGACGTGGTGCAGCTGCAGCGCCGCCATGCCCTGGTGCCGGCCGGCGAAGTAGCCCTGGAGCTCCTGACCCGGGAGGTTCTAAGCAGCATGCAGGAGCAAAGCACGGCGCTGGGCGCCGAGTTTAGCCTCGACTTTCAGGCCGTGCCCACCGTCTGGTTTGTGCGGCCCAACCTGCAAAGCATCCTCTACAACCTGCTCAGCAATGCCCTCAAATACGCCCAGCCCGGCCGCACGCCCCGGGTGCGGGTCTGGAGCAGTCTGGAAGCTGGCTTGCCCGTACTGAGCGTAGCCGATAATGGGCAGGGCATCGACCTGGAGCGGCACGGCAAAGAGCTGTTTCAGCTGTTCCGGCGCTTTCACGAGCACGTCGAAGGTTCGGGCATGGGGTTGTATTTGGTCAACCGGATGGTGCAACTCAACGGAGGCTGGCTGGAAGTCGACAGTGAGGTGGGAGTGGGCTCTACCTTCCGAATCCACTTTAAAACCGAAAGCCGGGCCGCTACCACCAACTAGCTCGCCCTATTTTTCTTCTCGAATCGATGCTATGAATGCTATAGTCATTAGTCAGCCGGGCGGGGCCGAGGTACTCCAGCTCCGGCAGCTGCCCCGGCCCGCACCCGCCGCCCACGAAGTCCTGATTCGGGTGCAGGCCGCCGGCCTCAACCGGCCGGATGTGCTGCTGCGCCAGGGCAAGTATGGCGGCGCGGGCGACGTCACCGGTCTGGTACCCGGCCTGGAACTGGCCGGTCTTGTCGAAGCCTGCGGGGCGGACGTCACGCGCTGGCAGCCCGGCGACGCGGTATGTGCCCTGCTTACGGCCGGGGCCTACGCCGAGTACGCCGTTGTGGACGCTCGCCACTGCCTGCCCGTGCCACCCGGCTGGACGATGCCCCAGGCCGCTTCGCTGCCCGAAACCGTCTTTACCGTGTGGCACAACGTGTTTCAGCGCGGCCAGCTGCGGCCGGGCGAAACCCTGCTGGTGCACGGCGGTAGCAGCGGCATTGGTAGTACGGCCATACAGTTGGCCGCCGCTCTGGGTTCTCCGGTATTTGCCACGGCCGGCAGCCCCGCCAAGTGCCAGGCTTGCGAGCAGCTAGGGGCCACGCGCTGCATCAACTACCGGGAAGAAGATTTTGAGGCTGCGCTACGCGAAACCGGCTTCGACGTGATTCTGGACATGATTGGCGGCGACTATATTCCGAAAAACCTGAACCTGCTCCGGGAAGATGGCCGCCTGGTCTTTATCAACGCCATGCGCGGCGCCAAAGCGGAGTTCAACGCGCTGGAAATCATGCGCCGCCGCCTTACCATCACCGGCAGCACCCTGCGCCCCCGCAGCGCCGACTTCAAAGCCGCCCTAACTGCCGAGGTCGAAAAGCATGTCTGGCCGCTGCTGGCGCAGGGTAAGTTCCAGCCCGTCATCTACCGCACCTTTCCCCTGGCCCAAGCCGCCGCCGCTCACCAACTGATGGAAAGCAGCGAGCATATCGGCAAAATCGTGCTAACGTGCTAACGCGAAGAAATGTGCTGGTGCTAATGCTCGTGTCCTGGCGAGGCAGAGCCGAAGCCATCCGTCCGCTGCGAAGGAAGTCACGCCCTTTGCCCACGAAGCCCTTTTTACCTGTCCTTACGAGGCGCAGCCGTGGCAATCCGTCCGCTGAAATGTGCGGCGCCTTTTAACCTGAAAAGCCCTTTACTCCAGCTGGAATACAGGGCTTTCTGGTACAAGAGCAGTAGTCACTTCGCAGAGGACGGATGGCCGCGCTTCGCTCGCCATGACAAATGACGGATGGCTTCGGCTCTGCCTCGCCAGGACACGGGCATCACCACCTCAGCACATTCCTTCGCCTTCGCATATCAGCCGTTTTTCTTCCACTTAATCGTGCAGCCGATGGCTTTGGTAGAACTCAGGGCGGCGGGCTTGCCGGCTAGGATGTCGGTCATGGCCTGCTCTACATACTTGGTTTTGACCAGCTTGGCATCTTCCGAGTTGTCGTCGATGGCCCCGATGTAGGATACTACCAGGTCGGCGCCTTTCCTGCTGACCACGTAAAGGTGGGGCGTGCGGGTGGCGCCGTAGGTGCGGGCCACCTGTTGGGTTTCGTCCTGCAGGTAGGCAAAGGGGTACTTTTTGCTGGCCGCGCGGCTTTTCATTTCGGCGTAGGAGTCGCCGGGTACGGTAGCGGGGTCGTTGGGGTTGATGGCCACCACGGGGTAGCCCTGGGGCGCGTATTTCTGGTGCAGCTCGATGATGCGGCTTTCGTAGGCCTTGGCGTAGGGGCAGGTGTTGCAGGTAAACACCACGATGTAGCCCTTGGCGGCCTTGTTATCAGCCAACGACACCATCTTACCATCCACGTTCTTGAGCTTGAAGTCCGCGACTTTGTCGCCGACCTGGTAGCCCGCTGGGCCGTCCACGAAGTTGCTGAGCAAAACCACCGCCAGCAGAGCGGGGAAGAAGGAGAGAAGCTTTTTCATGGGAAAAGGGAAAAGGTGGAAAACATGAGCGGTACTGCTACTGCAAAAACTTACTGATTTCGGCCGTCAACTCGGCCTGGGTGAACTCCTTTTCAAAGGTGGCCCGCCGGTTCTTCCGGCCGTTCCATATTACCGTAAACGGCAGCGCCCCCGACCATTTCGGGTCCACCTTATCCATGTAGGTATTCGGGTCCGACTCGTTCAAGAGCACCACTTCCGACTTCAAGCCGCGCTTGAGCACAAAGGGCTTCACTTTCTTGTCGAGCTGGGAGGCGTAGTCCATGCTCACGAGCAGCACCTTCACCTTTTTTCCGGCGTGGGTCGTGTTCAGCTGCTCAAACAGCGGCAGCTCCTTCACGCAGGGGGCGCACCAGGTGGCCCAGAAGTTGACTACGTAAGTCGTGTCATTCTGCTGGCTCAGCCGCTTCTGCAGCTCCGGCAGCTTGATAACGGCAACCTGCTGGGCCTGGGCCGACGCGCCGTACAACAGCCCGGTAACTAATAAAAAGAGCGTTAGGAATTTCATAGAATCAAGTCGTTTGAGGAAAGACAGCTGATACGCCGGAAAGTTGCCCGCTGCCCGACCAGACGCTTGCCTGCGTTTTGGGGAGAACAGGCCGACCCGTTACAATTCCGAACTTATTCTGGTCTGCCTGGGCCGGCACCGGGCCTCACGGAATTCGAACGGCCAGCCTAATAGTGACTTGTGGTGCCTGAATAAGACTCTTCTGCATTGCGCAGGAAGACGTAGTAGACGAACCTTCGACGCCCCAGACAGGAGTAGGCAGCTCTACAGGCCAACGTTTTTCGCCCAAGCACCACTTCCAAACCTTGCGTACCTTTGTCGGCCGCAACTTTACGCGCCGCTGCGTAGTTTTTGCTACGCTTACCTTGCCCGCCGCATGACCTCGACTTCCGCCTCCAAGATTTACTGCCCCAGCCTGACCGAATACAAGCGCCGCCTCTCGCGCGAAGTGAAAATCGGGGACCTGCCCCTGGGCGGCCTCAACCCCATCCGGGTGCAGAGCATGACCACCGTCGACACCATGGACACCCTGGGCTCGGTGGAGCAAACCCTGCGCATGGTGGAGGCCGGCTGCGAGTACGTGCGCATCACGGCCCCCAGCGTGAAAGAAGCCCAGAACCTGCTCGAAATCAAGAAGGAGCTGCGCAAGCGCGGCTGCTCGGTGCCGCTGATTGCCGACATTCACTTCACGCCCAACGCCGCCGAGCTGGCCGCCCGCATCGTGGAGAAAGTGCGCGTCAACCCCGGCAACTACGCCGATAAGAAGAAGTTTGACGTCATCGACTACACCGACGCCAGCTACGCGGCCGAAGTGGAGCGTATCCGGGAACGGTTCCGGCCCCTGGTGCAGATCTGCAAGCAGTACGGCACGGCCATGCGCATCGGCACCAACCACGGCTCCCTGTCCGACCGGATTCTGAGCCGTTACGGCGATACGCCCCTGGGCATGGTCGAGTCGGCCCTGGAATTTTTGCGCCTCTGCGAGGAAGAGAACTACTACGATGTGGTGCTCTCGATGAAGGCCTCGAATACCCAGGTGATGGTGCAGGCCTACCGCCTGCTGGTCCAGAAGCTCGACGAAGAAGGCCTGCAGCCCTATCCGCTCCACCTGGGCGTAACCGAAGCCGGTGAGGCCGAAGACGGCCGCATCAAGTCGGCCGTGGGCATCGGCACGTTGCTCGAAGACGGCCTCGGCGACACCGTGCGCGTGTCGCTCACCGAAGCGCCCGAAGCCGAAGCCCCCGTGGCCCGGGCCCTGATTGACCGCTACACCACCCGGGCTATTGAGGCCAAGCCCATTCGGCCGCTGGGCGTAGAGTCCGTTACGAGCAAGTCAAACGAGACTAACAACCAACAACCAGCAACCAACAACCAGCCTCCCATCGACCCCTTCCAGTACTTCCGCCGCCACACCCGCGAAGTGCAGAACCTGGGCGGGCAGAACGTGCCCCGGGTACTGGTGGATATTTCCCGGCTGTCGTCGGTAGAATATGCCGATCTGCGGGCCGTGGGGCACTTGTACTCGGCCTTCCTGGATAAATTTCAAATGAATGATCTGGGTGCCGACTACGTGTATAGCGGGCAGCGCCCGGTGCCGTTTATGCTGCCCAACGGCCTGAAAGAAGTGGTGGACTACAGCGCCTGGCTCGATGCCGGCCGCCGCCCCGACCATTACCCCGTACTCACCCCGGCCGAATACGCCGTAGCCGGCGCCAAGCATCCGGAGCTGAACTTCGTGTTCCAGACCCTGGATTCACTCACGCCCGCCGCCCTCGACCAGCTCCGCCAGGATGCCACGGCTGTCGTGATTCTTCATACCGATAACGCCCACGCCATGCCCGAAATCCGCCGGGCGTTTTTCGAGCTGCTCAATAATGGCATCACCAACCCGGTGATTATCAACCGGCAGTACCCCGAGCTGACCGCCGAGCAAACCCAGCTCTACGCCGCCACCGACGTGGGCGGCCTGCTGCTCGACGGCCTCGGCGACGGAGTGGTGCTGAGCACCGAGCTGTTGCCCGAGCGCCCTAAAGAGCAGTGGCTCACGACCCTGGACCAGCTCAACCAGCTCAGCTTCGGCATTCTGCAGGCGGCCCGCACGCGCATGTCCAAGACCGAGTACATCAGCTGCCCCAGCTGCGGCCGGACGCTGTTTGATTTGCAGGAAACCACCGCCATGATTCGCAAGCGCACCGACCATTTGAAGGGCGTCAAAATCGGCATCATGGGCTGCATCGTGAACGGGCCCGGCGAAATGGCCGACGCCGACTACGGCTACGTGGGCGTGGGCAAAGGCAAAATTGCCCTCTACCGCGGTCAGGAAGTCATCAAGAAATCCGTGCCCGAGGAGCAGGCCGTGGATCAGCTTATCGAGCTTATGCGCGAAGACGGCAAGTGGCTGGAGCCCGTGGTGCTGGAAGAGCCGGTGGGAGTGTAGGCAAACGCCGCTACAAGATGAGACTGATGCTGTTTCTCCTGTGTGGTTTTGCCGGTGCGATTCTGCTGGCCAAGCTTCTGAACCTGGACAAGCGGCCTAAATGGATACTGGGCGGCACCTTCGTAATTGCCTGTGGCTTTGCCGCGTTGGGTGCCTACGAAGGGTGCGCCGACAAATGGAATACCACAAAGATTGGCCGACACGGTAATTGCTCGTACCACAGAAGGCTAAAAACCCATCTGAACATCTATGGCTGGTGTGGCTTGGCTGCTAGCCTGTTAGTTATTGTGGCGACGCCCACTGATTTGAGGAAAAAGTAAGCCGCCGTAGCGGGGGCACGAAAAAGTGACCGACTGCTGCCGATTTTTTCTGGCTCCCCGGGTAACGTGCCGCAGTAAGGCGGGCCGAGGATAAGGTGCCCTAAAACATCCGCGCCGCTCAGCCGTCTGCACCTGCATGAAACTACGAGTGATACTGACCGGCGCGACCGGCATGGTAGGAGAGGGCGTGCTGCTGGAATGCCTAAGCAACCCCGATGTGGAGCAGGTACTGAGCGTGAGCCGCCGGCCCAGCGGCCACCAGCACCCCAAGCTGCGCGAAATCATTCATGCTGACTTCCACGACCTGACGCCGATTCAGGACCAGCTCACGGGCTACAACGCCTGCTTTTTCTGCCTGGGCGTGTCGTCGGTGGGGATGAAGGAGCCCGAGTACCGCCGCCACACCTATGAGTTGACCCTGCACTTCGCCCAAACCCTGCTGCCCCGCAACCCCGAGCTGACGTTCTGCTACGTGTCGGGGGCCAGCACCGATAGTACCCTGCAAAGCCGGCAGATGTGGGCCCGGGTGAAGGGTGAAACCGAAAACACGTTGCTCGACTTAGGCTTCAAGGCTGCCTACATGTTCCGCCCCGGCTTTCTGCGCGCCACGCCCGGCCAGCAGCACGTGCTGTCGTACTACAAGTACTTTGGCTGGCTCTACCCGGTCGTGCGCGCCCTGTCGCCCAAGTTCGCCTCGACCATAGCCGAGCTGGGGCAGGCCATGCTGCACGTCGCCCGGTACGGCGCCCCGAAAAAGGTGTTGGAAGTACCCGACATCGTGGCCCTGGCCAAGCGGTAAGGCTAGTAGTGGGGCTACACAATCGGTCGGCGGCGGTGCAGAAACTGCTGCTTCATCCAGAAAAATGGCACGCCCAACCCCACGATAAAGCCCCAGTCGGCGCCGAAGCGCTGCAGGCCTTCCAGGGCCAGATCGAAGCGGCCCACGGCCAGGCCGGCCCCAATCAGGGCGGCGGCCGGAATAAAGGCCATGGCAATCAGGGGCCCGGCCTGGAAGCTGCGGCGGTAGGCGGCCAGCATCACCACGCCGGCCAGGGCCCCAGCCCCGGCTACCAGCAGCTCCATCCACTTCGGGTGCAGCAGGTGTAGCACTTCGGGGTTGGTGGCCAGCTTCGCTTCCGTGGTTTCGCCGGTGGCTACGAGCACGTACATGGTCAGGGCGGCGGTGCCAATGAGCACGGCGTAGCCCGCCAGTGCTGACTGCAGGCCGCGCCATACCACAATCCAGCGCCGCAGGGCCAGGCCCACGGGTACTTTGGTCATGGGGTCGAAGCCGGGGGCAATGATGGCCGAGGCCACGAAGGCTATGGCCTGCGGTACAGGGTCCGACACCAAGCCTACGGCGCAGATCAGGCCGCCCAGGGCCATGAGCAGCAGATAGTTGGTGGTAATGGCCCCCTGGTGGCGCAGGCCGCTTTCTACCTCTTCCCAGATAGCCTCATCTTTGTCATCGACAATGGTTTTGTGCTCGGCCGGGGCAATAAAGCTGGCGGCCTCGCTCGTCACCACGCTCAGGTCATTCTCGGAAGCCACCGCCGCCCGGGCCCGGCGCAGCACCTCGTCGGCCCCGCGGTTGAGCACGTGCACCACCAGCACGTCGCCGATGGGCTTGCGGGAGGCGCCGGGCTGCACGCTGAGGCCAATAACTTCCTGCAGGGCGGTTAATTCCTGACAAAGCGAGTCTGTTACCGCCGCCGGTACGGTAATTTCCAGGGTACGATGCATAGCAGATAGGAGGTAGAAATGCCGCCGCGGGCAGCTGAACACTAGGCCGGTGTACGGGCCGCAGGTCCCGGCTGTTCGTTTTTTAGGCGGCCGCGGCCCAACCCGGCCGGATTACTACCTTTGCCCGCCACCCCACTTTGCTGCATGATTCAAACCGTCATTTTCGATATGGACGGCGTGCTGGTCGACACCGAGCCGCTCCACCACGACGCCTTTTTTCGCCACTTCGCCGAGCTGGGCATTCCCATGACGGCCGAGGAATACGCCACATTTCTGGGCGCCTCGACGCGCAACGTGTACCAGCAGCTCAAAGAGCAGTTTGGATTACCGCAGGAAGTCGAAACCCTGATTCAACGCAAGCGGGAGCTGTTTGGCAAGTCTTTCGACGAATCGACGGCGCTGGATTTGCTGCCCGGCGCCCGGGCCCTGATTGAAGACCTGCACCAAGCCGGCATCCCGCTGCAGCTGGCTTCGTCGGCCTCCAAGGAAACCATTGCCCGCGTCTTTACCCGCTTTGGCCTCTACCCGTACTTCGACAACCTGGTCAGTGGGGAAGATTTTCCGCGTTCCAAGCCCGATCCGGCCATTTTCCTGTACGCGGCCCGGCTGGCGGGCGTGGCGCCGGCGCACTGCGTGGTCATTGAAGATTCGGCCAACGGCGTAACGGCGGCCAAAGCGGCCGGCATGCGGTGTATCGGGTACCAGAGCGAGCATTCCACCGGCCAGGACCTGCACCACGCCGACCAAGTCGTAGTGGATCTGGGACAGCTGAGCGCGGCCGTGATTCAGGCGTTGTAGCTCCGGCGTTAGGGTTCCGGAAGGCGCGTGAACCTACTTATTTAGGGGGCCTACCCATTTCCGACCCGGCTACGTATGCAAGGCAACACTAGACCTAGATAAGGAGACTTGTCGGATGGCCACCCGGGCGTTGAAACTACCTGAGCTGAGCTTGCTCATGTTTATGCTGCGCGGCACGCCCGCTGCCGAGCGGCTACTCACGATTCTGTACTCGGCTGAAGTAACCGAGCTGGAGCCTGGTCAAACCGGCAGTCTGCGCTTTGTTAGCGCACTGCCCAACCGCCGGCTGGGGGAAAAGGTGGCCGGCACCCGCTTTCTGGACGAAGACGGTGTGCCGGTGTTCGTGTCGCTCTACCTCGATGAGCAGGGCGAGCTGTATGAACTGGACTGCTGGAAGGTCGATGACACGCCCCTGCGGCGCATTCCGGCTTTTTAACGCCCTACTGGCAGCCGTCCTTGCGCCGGGTATCGATGATGTGCACAATTTTCCAGCCCGCCGCGTACTTCACCAGCTGAAACGAGTTGTAGCCGCAGTGGCTGAACTTGGAGCCCACGTAGAACTGGTAGGGCGTCCAGACGCTGGCCAGGTTGGCGTCTATCAGCACCTGCTCGAAGGTAATGCGCTCATCGTAAACCTCCTTATGGGGCGTGCCGACCAGTTTCAGAAACTCCGAGGCTTTTTCGCTGCCTAGTTGCACCCCGTTGCGGCTCCCAATCGTGTGCAGCACCACGCCCGGGGCCAGGGTGCTGCGTACCATGGTGCTGTCGCCTTTGCGCATGCCGTCGAAAAAGCGGGTAATAGTTTGCTTAACAGCCTCTTTTTCGGCCGGGGCCGCTTGTTGGGCATAAGCCGCCGAAGAGCAGGTGAGCAACAGGCCGGGGAGAAGTTTCTTCATGGAGAGAGGCTGACGTGATGGTTACGGTTGGGAAAAGAAACGTAAGTGCGGGCAGAGTTGCACTGTTGCTGCGCCAACACCCAATGCTACGTCCGGCCATGAGTCGCCACTGCTGCGGCGCCTGAATGCTAAGCAGTACACCCACTTGCCGGAATCCGAGAACTCGTAACTCCGTAGCTGACCTACTTGGCGGGGCCCGCTACACCAGCTTTTGCCCTAGCGCAGGAATAGTCTGCCAAGCACCTCACTTGCAAGGAAAGCGGCTTCTTGCATTCGTTGGGAACGGGCTGTCAATGGTTATTTGCCCGTAGATTGCCAGCCCTTAGCACATTGTCCTGCTTCGTATGCACGTATCCGCTCCTGAATTATCCTTAGCACTTCGTACCGAGGGCTTTGCAGTATTGCCAAACGTGCTGACAGCCGCCGAAACGGCCGCCTTGCTCCGGGCCATTGAGGCGGCCCCCGTTACGGGTAGTAATTTCCGACGCAGCCAGGATCTGTTTGCTATTCGGGCGGTGCTGGCCGAAATACCCGCTCTGCAGCCCATACTAGCCGCTTCGGCGCTGCCGACGCTGCTGGCGGCCTTGTTTCCCGGTGGCTGCCACCTGGTGAAGTCCATCTACTTTGATAAGCCCGCCCATTCCAACTGGGTGGTTGCCTGGCACCAGGATCTGATGATTAGTGTGGACTGCCGAGCCGACCTGCCCGGTTACGGCCCCTGGACCGTAAAGTCTGAAGGCATAGCCGTGCAGCCGCCGCAGCCGGTGCTGGAAAATATCTGTACCATCCGCCTTCACCTCGATAGCTGCGATGCCCGCAATGGAGCCCTGAAGGTGGTGCCCGGTTCGCACCGGCGGGGGCCGATTCACAGTGCCGAACTACCCGAACTTACGGCCGCTCCAGTTCTGTGCCCGGTGCCCGCCGGCGGCGCCATGCTGATGAAGCCACTGTTGTTGCACGCCTCCAACCGCAGCACGAGCAGCCATAGCCGCCGGGTGCTGCACTTGGAATTTTCCTCTTTGGAGCTTCCGCCAGGAGTCGAGTGGCGCGAAAAGCAAGCCCTGGTGCCCAGCCCGCCGCGTAGCTCTACTTAGTCAGCAGCGGGTATCGTAGTGCCACCATTAGGGCCCAATGCAAGGTATTTTGTTGAATCTATTTACCTTTCCGGCAAATCATTCTGCCCCGCGGAGTGTTCTTTCTTTGTACTTAAAGCCCACTGATATGGACGGCCGCAACCTGTTTAATTTTGGTCCAGCCCTCGGATACTTCTTCCGGAAGAACGACCCCAACCGCAAAACCAATTTCAACCTGCGCACGATGCACTTTATCAACAAGCTCAGTATGGCCATGTTTCTGGTCGGCTTGTGCGTGGTGCTCTACCGCTTGTTTATGCGCTAACCAATAGATCTAGCGGCCCTGCCGGCGGAAATAGCTCCACCGGCAGGGCGTTGCTTTTTGCTGCCCTGACGCCATGCATATTGAAGAGTTCCGCGACTACTGCCTGCTCAAGGCCGGGGTGACCGAAGAAACGCCCTTTGGCCCTGAAACGCTCGTGTTTAAGGTGGGCGGTAAGGTCTTCGCCCTGACCGATATCGACACCTTTGGCAGCATCAACCTGAAGTGTGACCCGGAGCGGGCCGTGGAGCTGCGCGAACAGCACGACTACGTACTGCCGGGCTACCACATGAACAAAAAGCACTGGAACACGGTGCTGGTAGGAACGGGCATTCCCGCCGGGCAGCTGCGCGAGTTGATTGACCATTCTTATGACCTGGTGCGGGCCTCTTTGCCTAAAAAGCTGCGGGAAGAACTCAGGGAGGCAGAGCAGGAGCAAGCCTGAAACGTCAACGGCAGAAACATTCGGGAGGTGGAGCTGACGCTTCACTTCTTATTTTTTGAACAGTATTGTAACATTGCTGGTTACAGTGCTACCTTTGCCTCGAAGTCAGGAGCAACGTAGCTGGCTTACCTTTACCATGCAGATCAGCAGCCGCTTTTCCGTCGCCGTTCACGTGTTGTCCCTGCTGGCCTTGCAGCAGGAAAATGACGTGCTGCTGACGTCGGAGCGGATGGCGGGCAGCGTGAACACCAACCCCGTGGTGATCCGGCGCCTGCTGGGGCAGCTGAAAAAGGCGGGCCTGGTGGAAGTGCGCCCCGCCGCGGGCGGCACCTTTCTGACGCGCCGGCCGGCGGCCATTACCCTGCTGGAAGTGTACCGGGCCGTGGAGGTGGTGGAAGCAGGCCAGCTCTTCAGCGTCCACGACAAGCCCAACCCGGCCTGCCTGGTGGGTCGTAATATTCAGTCGGCCCTGGATGATACCCTGCAACGGGCCCAAACCGCCCTGGAGCAGGTGCTGGCCGGGGTTACGCTGCAGCAGGTCACGACCGATATTGTGGCCAAAGCCTGAGGGTCTTTTTTTTTGCCTTTAATTGTAACTGCTTTTGTTACAATGTGTCTTGTTTTCACCTTTTTTACTTTCTCATTCTATGAAAATTGCCTTGATTGGAGCCACCGGATTTGTGGGCTCGAACCTGCTGCATGAAGCCCTGAACCGCGGCCACCAGGTAACGGCCATTGTGCGCGACCCCGCCAAGCTTGCCCAGCAGCACGAAAACCTGACCGTGGTAACCGGCGACGCCACGAAAGTAGACGAGCTGGCGGCCCAGCTGGCGGGGCATGATGTGGTGCTCAACGCTTTTAACGCGGGCTGGACTAATCCCAACCTCTACCAGGACTTCCTGCAGGGCTGCCAAGATATTGAAGCGGCAACCGAAAAATCGGGAGTGCCGCGTCTGGTCGTTATCGGCGGGGCGGGTAGCCTCTACATCAATGGGCAGCAGCTGGTCGACGGCCCGCAGTTTCCGGCTGAGTACAAGCCCGGGGCCACCGCCGCCCGCGACTACCTGAACCGGCTGCGCCACAACACCACGCTCGACTGGACCTTCTTCAGCCCGGCCATCGAGATGCACCGGGGCATCGACAAGGGCCGCACGGGCCACTACCGCGTAGGTACCGAAAGCCCCGTGTTTGACGAAAACGGCCGCAGCGTGCTGTCGGGGGAAGATCTGGCCGTGGCCGTACTCGACGAGCTGGAGCAGCCGCGCTTTAGCCGGCAGCGTTTTACGGCCGCTTACTAAGTTTAGCCAAGCCCAACGGATGGTGTTGCCGAGTCCGCTGCCGACCTTTGCGTTGTAGGTCGTGCCCGGCACGCTTCTCTGTTCTTCCCAAGCCGTCAGGTGTAGCTGCCGCCGCAGCTGTGCCTGACGGCTTGGCTTTTCGGCTCTCATTTCCACCCTGATGCGCAAACCGCTTACCGGCCACACCAGCCTGATTCTGCTGCTGGGCCTGCTCACGGCCTTCGGGCCTATGAGCATCGATATGTACCTGCCCGCGTTTCCGGCCATTGCCCGCGAGTTTGGCGTCCCGATTTCGGCCGTGCAGTTTACCCTGGCCTCCTATAACATTGGCATAGCCCTGGGCCAGCTGCTCTACGGGCCGCTGGCCGACCAGTTGGGCCGCAAGCCCAACCTGCTGGCGGGCATGCTGCTCTACGGCGTAGCGGCGGTGGGCTGCGCCTTTGCTACTTCCGTCGATGGCCTCGTCGCCGTGCGGTTTATGCAGGCCGTGGGCGGCTGCGCGGGTATGGTGCTGGCCCGCGCCATCGTGCGCGACCGGTTCGACGGCAACGAGTCGGCCAAGGTATTTTCCACCCTGATGCTCATCATGGGCGTGGCCCCGATTCTGGCGCCCACCGTGGGCGGCCTCATTATTGCCCATTTCGACTGGCGCTACATCTTTGGGCTACTGGCCGTACTGGCGGCTATTACGCTGATTTTCATTGTCCTGGTGTTGCCCGAAACCCTGCCCGCTGAGCGCCGCAACCCGGTGGCCGTGCGCAATTCGTTTCGCACCTACGCCGCCCTGCTGCGCGACAAAGAGTTTGTGGGTTATGCCCTAACGGCGGGCATGGTACAGGGCGGCATGTTTACCTACATCACCGGCTCGTCGTTCGTGTTCATGAAGCTGTTTGGCCTGAGTGAGCAGCAGTTTGGCATTCTCTTCGGCCTCAATGCAGCCGGTATTATCACCGCTTCCCAGGTCAACAACCTGCTGCTCAAACGTTTTACCTTCCAGCAGATTCTGCGGGCCGTGACGGTGTTCTACTTCGGCGCGGCTCTGGTCTTGCTGCTGATGGCCAGCACGGGCTGGCTGGGCATCTATGGCATTGCCGTGCCGCTGTTTTGCACCGTGGGCTGCGTGGGCCTGGCCGTACCCAACGCCACAGCTGGGGCCATGATGCACCACGGTAAGCAGGCCGGCAGCGCCTCGGCCCTGATGGGTACGCTCATGTACAGCTGCGGGGCCCTGGCCGCCATCAGCGTCAGTGTTTTAGCCAATAATACCGCCTTACCCATGGCCGCCACTATCACCGCTTGCTCTGCAGCCAGTGTCTTAATCTTCAGAACAATGGTGGGAAATCATAAGGTGAAGGCACAGCAAGTTGCGGCGTGATAGATAAAGCCTAAACCCCGTGTCCTTGCGAGGCCGCAGGCCGTGGCCATCCGTCCTCTAAAATGTACTAAGCTCTCTTACATGAAAAGCCCTAACGCTTGAGCAGACGTTAGGGCTTTCTGGGTAAGGGCTGTGCCTACCTGCGCAGAGGACGGATGGCTTCGTCCTGCGGCCTCGCCAGGACAGACAAAAAGGCCCGCTGGAGAATCCAGCGGGCCTTTTTGCTGCTAAGCGGTGGTAAAACTAAACTACCACGTTCACCATGCGGCCGGGCACGACGATGAACTTCTTGGGCTCCTTGCCTTCGGCAAACCGCGCCAGGAAACCGGATTCCCGCACGGCGGCTTCGATTTCGGCGGCGGTGGCGGCAGCGGCAAACTGCTGGGTTTCGCGCACTTTGCCATTGATGGCTACGGGGTAGTTCACGGTGTCTTCCACCAGGTATTCCTCTTTGAACTCGGGGTACTGCGCCGAGCTGATGCTGCCGGCCTCGTGGCCCAGCTTTACCCAGAGTTCTTCGGCCAGGTGGGGCGCGTAGGGCGAAATCAGGATGGTGAGGGGCTCCAGGATGGCGCGCTTGTGCGAGTCGAGGGCGGTTAGCTCGTTCACCGTAATCATCAGGGCGCTGACGGTGGTGTTGAACGAGAACTTCTCGATGTCCTCTTCTACCTTCCGGATGGCCTTGTGCAAAGCCTTCAGCTCGGCCGGCGTCGCTGCTTCGTCGGTTACGGCAAAGTCGCCATCCTGGGGGTGGTAGAGGCGCCAGAGCTTCTTGAGGAAGCCCGCCACCCCGCTCATGCCGTTGGTATTCCAGGGCTTGAACTGCTCCAGGGGGCCAAGGAACATTTCGTACAAGCGCAGCGCGTCGGCCCCGTACCGATCAATCAGCACGTCGGGGCTTACCACGTTGTACTTCGACTTCGACATTTTCTCGACCTCGACGCCGCAAACGTAGGTGCCGTTGTCTTCAAGGATGAAATCAGCCGTAGCGTACTCGTCACGCCACTTTTTATAGGCTTCAATATCGAGTACATCGTTTTCTACGATGTTCACATCGACGTGCAAAGCGGTGGTTTCGTGCTGGTCTTTCTTGCCGGCCGTTACAAACGTGTTGGTGCCGTTGATGCGGTACACGAAGTTCGAACGGCCCAGAATCATGCCCTGGTTGATGAGCTTCTGGAAGGGCTCGGCAGCCGTTACCAGGCCCAGATCTTTGAGGAACAGGTGCCAGAAGCGGGAGTAGAGCAAGTGGCCCGTAGCGTGCTCTGCCCCACCAAGATATAAATCTGCATTCTGCCAGTACTGCTCGGCTTCCTGGCCCACGAACCGCTCCGAGTTCTGCGGGTCCATGTAGCGCAGGAAGTACCACGAGGAGCCGGCCCAGCCGGGCATGGTGCTCAGCTCGTACTCGTACTGGCCCTTGTACTTCCAGTCCTTGGCGCGGCCCAGGGGCGGCTCGCCGGTTTCGGTGGGCTTGTACTCATCGATTTCGGGCAGCACCAGGGGCAGGTCTTCTTCGGCGACGCCGTAGGCCACGCCGTCTTTGTAATAAATCGGAATGGGCTCGCCCCAGTAGCGCTGCCGGCCGAAGATGGCGTCGCGGATGCGGAAGTTGGTTTTGCCCTTGCCGATGCCGCGCTCCTCGAGCTGCTGGATCAGGGTTTGGGTAGCTTGCTTGTAGTCCTGGCCCTGGATGAGGCCGTGCAGGTATTTGCCTTCCTTGGTCGGGTCGGCCTGCTCCTCAATCTGCTGCTGGTCCACGACCTGCACGATGGGCAGGCCGAAATGCTTGGCAAACACGTAGTCGCGCTGGTCGCCGCTGGGCACGGCCATCACGGCGCCGGTGCCGTAGCCGGCCAGTACGTAGTCGGCAATCCAGATCTGGATGGGCTCGTTGCTGAACGGGTTGATACCGTAGCTTCCGGTGAAGGCGCCCGATACCGTTTTGGTGTCAGCCATCCGGTCGCGCTCCGAGCGGCGCTTGGTGGCGTCGATGTAGTCCTGAATTTCGGCCTGCTGCTCGGGTGTGGTCAACTCCTTTACCAACTCGTGCTCGGGCGCCAGCACCAGGAAAGTCGCGCCGTAGATGGTATCGACGCGGGTCGTATACACCTTGATTTGGGCCTGCTCGTGGCCCTGCACCTGGAAGGTGACTTCAGCGCCGATGGATTTGCCAATCCAGTTGCGCTGCATTTCCTTCACGGCTTCGGGCCAGTCGATGTGGTCGAGGCCCTGTAACAGGCGGTCGGCGTAGGCCGTGATGCGCAGGTTCCACTGGGGCATCAGCCGACGTTCCACGGGGAATCCTCCGCGTTCGGAGAGGCCGTCCTTTACTTCGTCGTTGCTCAATACCGTGCCCAAACCGGCGCACCAGTTGACGTAAGTATCTGACTGATAGGCTAAACGGTAGGGGTGAACGGCCTGGAGCTTTTGCTTTTCGCTCCACATCTGCCACTGGCCGGCCGTGAAATCGTGGCGCTCCTCTTCGTCGCCGGCGGCGCGTACGCCCTGGCTGCCGCCTTCGGCAAACTTGTCGAGCAGGGTTTTCAGGGGCTCGGCGCGGTCGGTGTCGAGGTTGTACCAGCTATTAAAGAGCTTGAGGAAAATCCACTGCGTCCACTTGTAGTACGAAGGGTCGGAGGTGCGGACCTCGCGGCTCCAGTCGTAGCTGAAGCCCAGGGCCGAGAGCTGCTCGATGTAGCGGGCAATATTCTCGCGGGTGGTTTTTTCGGGGTGCTGGCCGGTCTGGATGGCGTACTGCTCGGCGGGCAGGCCGAAAGAGTCGAAACCCATGGGATGCAGCACGTTGAAGCCCTGCAGGCGCTTGTAGCGCGTCACGATGTCGGAGGCAATGTAGCCCAGCGGGTGGCCCACGTGCAAGCCTGCCCCTGAAGGGTAGGGGAACATGTCGAGGACGTAGTATTTGGGCTTCTGCGAGTTATTATCGGCCTTGAAGGTGCCGTTATTTTTCCAGTGGGCTTGCCACTTCTTCTCAATTTCCTGGGGACTATAGCCGGGCATGGGCTTCCGATTAGGTGGTTACTTGCTGAACTGGCGAAATTAAGCGGAAATGCCGGGAAAGGGTAATTCTTGCCAAGATTAGGGCTTGCCAGCGTGGCGGGCCAGGAATGCTCTAAGCCGGGCAAAAGCGCGCCTCGGACCGTCGGCCGGGTATTTTGCCTGGTTCGGGTGGTGTTTTATAGGGTTCTGCTAAGTAGGGTGTGCCAAATTGTACTGTTGGGCCTATATTGCCGACTTACGACGCTCTGTGCTACTTCTAAGTTGTCTTTAATGAAGCTCTACTCTACCTTAACCGGCCTGCTACTGCTGAGCAGTGCGCCCCTGCTCGCCCAGCAGGCGCCGGCCAGCCTCCAGGCCCTGGACGAAACATACGGTTACCGCGGCGCGCGTTTTGAGAGTGATACCAGTGCCTTCCGCGACCTGGCCTTGGCCGAAACTGCGGGTCAGACGCGCTATTACCGCCGCAAGTCGGAGCCCAAAACCCTGGGTGAGGGCGAAGTGGCCGACGTGACCTACGGCTTTTATCAGGGCAAGCTCAGTGTGATTCTGATTAAGGCCCAGGGAATAAAAAACAGCCGGGCTATGCTGGCCGCCCTACAGCAGAAGGCTGGCACAGGCACGCGCAGCAGCGCCTTTGCCCAGCGCTACGCCTGGAACGGCAAGAAGGTGCACATGAGCTACGACGAAAACGCCATGAGCAACGACGCCATCGTCGTCTTGACCTGCAAGAAGCTCAAGGAGAAAGAAATGAAGCAGGCCTTGAAAAACCAGCCGACGACTAAAGCTGCTCCCATCGGGAGCTAGAGCAGCTTTCCTGATTCTTGCTGCAAGGCCCGGCCCACCGCCGGGCCTTTTGCATGCCTCAGCTAGGCGGCTGGGCCAAACAACCGCGCCCGGCCGGCGGTTGTGCAGGCTTTAAGCAAGTAGATAATGCCCAACCATAGCTCCCGCGTGCCCGTGTCCGTTCTGGACTTGGCCGCCATTCTCGAAGGATCAACGCCTGCCGATACATTCCGCCACAGCCTGGACCTGGCCCGCCACGCCGAGCAGTGGGGCTATACCCGCTACTGGCTGGCCGAGCACCACAACATGGCCAGCATTGCCAGCTCGGCCACGGCCGTGCTCATTGGCCACATTGCCGGCGGCACTTCCACTATCCGGGTCGGCTCGGGCGGGGTGATGCTGCCCAACCACGCCCCGCTGGTGGTGGCCGAGCAGTTTGGCACCTTGGCCTCCTTGTACCCAGGGCGCATCGACCTAGGGCTGGGCCGCGCCCCCGGCACCGACCCGCTCACGGCCCGGGCCCTGCGCCGCGACGCCCACGGGGCCGTAAACGACTTCCCGGAGCAGGTGCAGGAACTGCAAACCTACCTCTCGGCCGACAACCGCACGAGCCGGGTGCGGGCCATGCCGGGCGAGGGGCTTGACATTCCGATGTGGCTGTTGGGCTCCAGTACTTACAGCGCCCAGCTGGCGGGCATGCTGGGCTTGCCGTTTGCATTTGCCAGTCATTTTGCCCCCACCCACCTGCAGGCCGCTTTGCAGCTGTACCGCAACTCCTTCCAGCCTTCCGAGCATTTGGATAAACCCTATGCTGCGGCCTGCGTCAATGTCATTGCGGCCGACTCGGATGCCGAGGCCGAGCGGCTGGCTACCTCGTTCTACCAGTTTGCCCTGAACATTATCCGGGGCACGTCGCGCCCTTTGCAGCCGCCAGTGCCGAGCATGCAGGGCCTGTGGAATGATCTGGAAGAAGAGGCCGTGGGGCAGATGATGGCTTATTCCTTTATCGGGGGGCCTACTACAGTGCAGCAGCAACTGCAGAACTTTCTGCGCTTCACCCAAGTGGACGAGTTGTTGGCCGTGTCGCACATCTACGACCACTCAGCCCGGCTGCGCTCCTACAAAATACTGAGTGACATCAGCCAGTGGCAGGAGTAAGGTGGTTTTCTAGTGTTATTTTCATCGGCAGGGCTGGCCCGCCCCGAAATCAGAAACCCGTTGCGCCGGCTATACCCCGGTCAGCGGGTTTTTTCCGTCCAGGGTGCCTACACTAGCCAGCACGCGAAAACGCGCAAACAGCTCCTCCCCATACCAGTTTTCCTGGCGCGTGAGCCGGATTACTTCCTTGTGCTTGTCGCTACGGTAGGCGTAGTGCTGCATAGCCTGCGCTGATTCCCAGAGGCTAAAGGTGGCCTGGCGAACCACCGGCAACTCGCCCAGCCCAATGGCTGCCCGCACCCCCGGCGCCTGCGCTACGGTTGCACTTGTGGGGGCCACGTAGCGCCAGAAGCGCAGTGCTTTCGTCCAGCGGATGGAGGCCCGGGTCAGCACGGCGACCGGCCCTTCGGCGCCGGCATCCTCAGCTTGATAATCGAAAGGGTTGACTCCGTCCCAGAGACCATGCGATTTGAGCGGGGCTAGCTCGGCCGTCCAGATTTCCTGGGTCCGCTGCTGGTACTGCTGCCAGAGTGGGTGAGTTGCAAAGAACTGCGCCGCCGCCTCTGCTGAGTCCCAAACGGCCATAAAGCCATAGCGCCGCAAGTTGGGCAGGGCCCCAAAACCGCCGGCCCCGCTACCCAGCAGTTTCTGAAACCGCAGCCCCGGCACCCGGCGGAGCGGCTGCTGGGCCGTGCCCATCTGAGCCAGGGCCCACCGGGTATTGTTGGGTAGCAGGGTAATAATGGACAGGGTGGTGAGCAAGAGAAAAGGAGATTTTAAGATCCCAAGGCCAGCGCGGCGACAAGCAACGTAGCTGGTGCGCGCATCAAAACAACAAAAAAGGGCCGGAATTGCTTCCGGCCCTTTGGATGCACTTCAAGGTCTCCGAATTAGGGGTTCACCTTGGCATGCTCGTCGCCGGTGGGCTGGTACCGCTCGCCGGTCGTGACGGCCTTCACGTAGCCGAAGGCGCGCACCAGCACGTTGCTGGGCTGGTCCCAGTACTCGCCGCGGTTGATATCGACGCGCAACAGGGAAATGTTTGGGTCGTCGGAGCCTTTGGGAAACCAGGCGCGCAGGCCTTCGCTCCACAAGTCCTTGATTTTCTGCCGGTCGTTGACAATTGTTGCAGTGCCCGAAATCGACACGTACAGGTTCTGATCGGGCTTGGAGTAGCCCAGGTTGACGTGGCGCTCCTGCTTGACCTCGTCGATTTTAGCGGAGTCTTTTTCGGTGAAGAACCACAGCGTGCCGTCTTCCTCGGGCTCGTGGGTGTACATCGGGCGGCTATGCAGCTCCCCGCTGGGCTCCACGGTGGTCATCATGGCAATTTTGATGTCTTTAATGCGCTCCACGAGCTTGGTGACATCGTGGCTAACGGCTACTTGCTCGGCCATAGTATCTAGGGTTTTGGTAGTGTAAGGGTTGTGCAAGGAAGTACGGGCGGGGCAGGGGAAGGTTCTACAGTTGGGCTGGGCGGGGGTGGTTGCCGCAGTTTTCCAGTACTTTGCCTGCCATGAATTTTCTGGCCCACTTGCTGCTCTCCGGCGCCCCCGCCGCCACGCCCGATTACGAGGACCTTGTCATCGGCAACTTCGCCGCCGAGGCCGTGCGGGGCCGGGCCCAGGTGCAGGCCTACCCGGCCAGCGTGCAGCGCGGCATTCATCTGCACCGCTTCATCGACTCCTTTACCGATTCGCACCCGGTAGTGCGCCGCACCACGGCCCGCCTGCGCCAGGCCGGCCTGGGCAAATGGGCCGGCGTAGTGGCCGACGTGGGCTACGACCACCTGCTGGCCCGCTACTTCCCCCAGTTTCATTCCGCCGAGCCCTTGCCCGAGTTTAGCCAGCGCCTCTACGCCCTGCTGCACGCCCGCCGCCAGGAGCTGCCCGACCGCCTGCAGCACATGCTCCAGTACATGCGCCGCGACGATTGGCTGACGGGGTATGCCAAGCCCCAAGGCCTAGAGCGGGCCTTGCTGGGCCTCAGCCGCCGTGCCCCCAGCGGGGCCGTGTTGGCGACGGGTGCCGCCGCGTTTCTGCGGGAACTGCCCGCCTACGAGGCCGATTTTCGGGAGTTTTGGCCGGAGCTGCGGGCGGGAGTGGCGCAGGAGCTCGTCAGGCTTATGCCCTGATTGTCTGGCCGGCCGTGCAGATGGTGGCGTAATAGCAGTGGTCTATGGTGATTGTGTTCAACCCCTTCCTTGGCAGCAGTGATACAGTACATTCAATTCGACCAACAGTTTGACGCGGCCCGACTGCAGCAGGAAGTAGCCCAGCTGGCAACCACGCTGTGGCAGGCTCACTACAACCGCGGCGGCTACGAGGGCAGCTGGCAGACCTTGCAACTGCGCGCCCTGCACGGGCTACCCACCAACAACGCCGCCAACCACCCCGGCTGGCTGCCGGGCGCAGAGTTGTTTCACGATACGCCCCTGCTAGCCCAGTGCCCCTACACAAAAGAAGTACTCGATTTTTTTCAAATTGAGAAAACCGCCGTCCGGTTTATGCAGCTAGCCCCCGGCGCGGTCATTAAGCCGCACCGCGACCCGGACCTTAATTTCGAGCAGGGCGAGGTGCGCCTCCACATTCCGGTGCTAACCAACCCGCAGCTACAGTTTTACCTGGAGGAGGAGCGCCTGGTAATGGAAGAAGGCAGCTGTTGGTATCTCAACCTCTCTCGGCCCCACCACGTCAAAAACGAGGGGCGCACCGCCCGGGTCCACTTGGTTATCGACGGCATCGTCAACGAGTGGCTCCGCAGCTATTTCCTCGCCCCCCGGCACCGGGTGGTGCACCGGGCAACACCCGGACTAGTCGAGCAGCACAGCCGAGACGACCAACGGAAAATTATTGCCCAGCTGCGCCTGCTGCAAACAGCTACCGCCGACAAGCTGGCCGATGAAATGCAGGCTGCACTAGCGGGTGGGCAAGCATAAAAACAAAAAACGGGGCCCGAAGGCCCCGTTTTTTGTATCAACAAGTGGCAGCGGCCTAGTGGTGGTGGCCGCCTTCGCCGTGGACGTGGCCGTGGGCCAGTTCTTCTTGGGTGGCGTCGCGCACGGCGGCTACTTTCCCGTCGAAGTGCATAACCATACCGGCCAGGGGGTGGTTAAAGTCCATTTTCACGGTGTCGGCGCCGATTTCGACGATTTTACCCTGCATGTGGTTGCCCTGATTGTCGGCCATGGGCAGGAAATTGCCTTCCTGCAGCATTTCCTCGTCGATTTTGCCGTCGATTTCAAAGACATTTTTCGGGATATCGACCACGGCTTGCTGGTCGTAGTCGCCGTAGGCTTGCTCGGGGGTCAGGGAGAAGTTGAAGGCGTCGCCGGCGCTTTTGCCGCTGAGCTGGCTTTCGAACTCCTCAGGCAGGCCGCTCTGGCCAAAGAGGAATACCATGGGTGCCTCGGCCTCGGCCGATTCTACCAACACTTTTTCTTGATTTTCGTCGGTCACGCTCAAGTCGTAGGTGATGGTGACGACTTTATTGGGGCTGATCTGGGCCATAATCGGGGTGGATTAGGTATCCGGGTTGGGTGAAAAAACAGTTTAGGGCGGCTAGTTACGGAAAAGGCCTGTAAATCGGTCCGGCACTACGTATACACTTAGCTAGTACATACCCAAAGCCAAGGGGCAAGGTTGTGGATCAGCTAATTTTGCCGCACCCCGGCCCTCCAGTTGCGCGGATTCAGCTACTTTCGGCAAGCCGTTTTTATCCAATCCTATTCCACTAGTTCATTATGCGTATCCACCTGCTTGCCTGTTTGCTCAGCGTGTCCGGAGTGCTGCTAAGCCAGTGTGTTTCGACCCACGAGCCCGGAGTAACTACCACGGCACCAGCTTCTACTACTGTATCTGCCGGGCAAGCAGAGTCGCTGGACCCGGACCCGAACAAGCCGTACCGAGAAATGGCAATCCAGCCGATTGCGGCTGAACCGGCCAACTACACAGCTTCCGTAATCTGCAGGCGAGACTCAGTGGGAACGCTGCTTCTGGAAATGAAATTGAATCCGGCGCAGCGTTCCATTGAGAAGCTTTCCCTGGCCTATGGACTGCGCAATTCAGGCCAGAAGGCTAAGCAAATTGGTCAGGGGACCGGGCACTATGATTCGACCAGCCAGCGCTATTATTTCTCGACCTTCTACCAGATAATTACCCAGCTGCCAAACCAGCAAAGGGTTTATAGCGACCTGTATCCGGTGCACGGCTGGGTTTCCACTAGCACGAATACCGTTGGGTTGCAACTCTAGGCTTGATAGCCGCAACAGCTACAGGTAGTAGTCCAGGTTTTCCCGGGTGATAATATCAAGCGGCAGGTACTTCAGCCGCTGCACCTCTTGCTTGAAGATCAGCAGGTCGGCCAGAGCGTAGATGCCCCGGTAGCCCTGTTTTTTGGGGTTTTGATTGATCAAAAAGTCAATCACGCCCTCGTTGAGGAAGTGAATGTTCTTTTCCAGCAGATCATAGCCTACCAAGCGGATGTCCTCGCGGCGGTAGGCCTGCAGGTAGGGTGCTATTTCGTAGGCCTTGGAAGTACTGACAAAAATTCCCTTGAGCTGGGTTTGCGCCTCATCCAGCAGCCGGTTGAGCAGCCGGGCAAACGACGGATCGGCGGGATGGGGCAGGTCCACGCTGAGCACCGTGTGCGGACTCTTCGGCTGGTCTAGAGCAGCCGAGTCCGGGGCGGTAGGCAGTTGGGCAAAGTAGTCACGGAAGCCGCGCTCTTTCTGAGTAATATGGGCGGAATTGGCAATATCTTCGGCGATGTGCGCAATCAGGAAGGTGCCGGGCTCCGTTTGCCCGATATGCACCAGTTTGCCCGCCAGAAAACCGCTCTGATACGAATCCTGCCCCACGTAGCTCAGGGGCTGCAGCTCGGCGATATACGTGTTAAATAACACGTAGGGAATGCTCTTTTGCTGCCACTGCTCGAAGAAGGTCAGCGACTCCCGGTAAAACAGCGGGGCAATAAGAATACCGTCGGGGCGGGCCTGGGTAGCTATTTCGGCCTGCTCCCGAAACGATTCCACCTGGGTTAGATTATACGGATACACCACAATGTTCAACCCGTATTGCTTTAGTTCACGGGCCGCCTTTTCGATGCCATTCCAGGGAGCTTGCCAATAGGGGTCCAGGGTATGATCGGGCTGGAGCACAGCCAGTTGGTAGGTACGGTTGGAGCCGAGCGTGCGCGCAATCATATTGGGCTCGTACTCCATTTCCTTCATCATCGCCAGCACTTTCTGCCGCACATCCTCCGCCACCCGGCCCCGGTTATGTAGCACGCGGTCTACTGTTCCTACCGAGACATTGGCTTTAGCTGCAATGTCCTTGATGCGCACCGCGTTTTTCTTCATGGGGGTCCTTGCGCTTATTTGGTAAACAATGCCAAAGATATCACGAAGGTAACACCTAGGCGACAAGTGCCGCCGAACTCGATGCTACGCTTGTAAGAAGACGAAAAGTAAGAGTAGGAGCAGTCGCGGAGCCAGCACCACAGCGGCTTTACTTGCCATCTTCTGTGGTTGCTCGACCACCTCATTTGCGCTCAAAGAGCGAATGTAGTGTCTGGTTTTTTTCCTACTAAGACTGCTTGGTCAACTAAATATAGTAAGAATTAGATGGTACTGTGCGTGTGCGCCCACTCACACAAGAAATATTTTGCGTGTGCGCGCACATTTTTTCATTGCTTTGCTTGCATTAGTTGGGAAGGTTGCCTACGTTTGACTTAGATGCTATAGTAAGTGCCAGGAAAATCCTATTCTTTTCCTGCCCTCTACACCTATACAGATTATCTAGCTCCGCTAGTAATACTACGCCCGGCTTACTGACCTGCCGCTCTCTATAGGATGGTTTCACCATGGGGTGGACCGCCCGGAATGGCCACCTCTTGCCTCGTTCTTAAAATCTCTCACTTTTAAATACGAAAGGCCGCAATGGAAGTCCTCAATTATCCTGAAACCACTTTTGAAAAGCTCCCGGTCACTATTTTTGACGATGCCCAGGAGGGAGCTGTTACCCTAGCCTACGAAATTGCCGAGCTGATTCGCAGCAAGCAGCGCAGGGGCGAGATGGTCGTGCTGGGCCTAGCTACCGGCTCGTCGCCCATCAGCGTGTACCGGGAACTGGTGCGTTTGCACCGTGAGGAGGGACTGAGCTTCCGCAATGTCATCACCTTTAACCTCGATGAATACTACCCAATGCAGCCCGACGAGCTACAGAGCTACGTCTACTTCATGCACGAGCATCTGTTTAAGCATATTGATATTCTGCCTCAGAACATTCATATTCCGGATGGTACCCTGCCCATCGATAAGGTTAAGGACTATTGCCAGGCCTACGAGAAGCAGATTGAGGAGTGCGGCGGGCTTGATCTGCAGTTGTTGGGCATTGGCCGCACCGGCCATATTGGCTTCAATGAACCGGGCTCAGCCATCACCTCTACTACTCGCCTGGTAAAGCTCGATCCGCTAACTATCACTGATGCGGCCAAGGACTTTATTAAGGAAGAATACGTGCCGCTCCGGGCCCTGACCATGGGTGTGGGCACCATTATGAAGGCCCGTAAGATTATGCTCATGGCCTGGGGCGAGGGCAAGGCCAAAATCCTGCATAAAACGGTGGAGGGCCGGGTTTCGGATGAGGTACCGGCTTCCTTTCTGCAGCTGCACCCGCGCGTGGCGGTGGTCGTCGACCAGTGGGCCGCCACCGAGCTGACCCGGGTTAAGACGCCCTGGCTGGTGGGCATGTGCAGCTGGGACGACAACCTGATTCGACGGGCAGTAATTTGGCTGAGCCTGAAAACTCAGAAACCCATTCTTAAACTGACCGACGAAGACTACAAGGACGGCAGCCTGAGCGACCTGCTGGTGGAAGCCGGCAATGCCTATAATCTTAACTTAAAGGTATTTAACGCCATTCAGCGCACCATCACGGGCTGGCCCGGCGGCAAACCGAATTCCAACGATACCCACCGCCCTGAACGGGCTGAACCGGCGATTAAACGGTCGTTGATTTTCAGCCCTCACCCCGACGACGACGTTATCAGCATGGGCGGTACGCTTTTGCGCCTCGTTGACCAGGGCCACGATGTGCACGTAGCTTACCAGACCTCGGGCAACATTGCCGTGTTCGACGATGACGCCCGCCGCTACGCGGATTTTGCCCTCGATTTCGCCCAAAAAATGAATGTGGGCGTGGCCCAGATGCAGCAGGAGCACGACAAAGTAGTCGAGTTTTTACGCCATAAAAAGCTAGGAGAGGAAGACAGCCCGCTGGTGCAGGATATTAAAGCTCTCATCCGCAAAGGTGAGGCGGCCGCTGCCTGCCGCTTCTGCGGCGTCAAGGAGCCGAATGTGCACTTCATGAACATGCCGTTTTACGAAACCGGGCAGGTAAAGAAAAAGCCCCTGGGCGAAGCCGATATCCAGGCCGTGGTTGATATTCTGCAGCAGATAAAGCCCCATCAGATTTTCGCGGCCGGGGACCTGCGCGACCCGCACGGTACCCACCGGGTGTGCCTAGACGCCATTTTTGCGGCCCTGGCCCGCCTGAAGGGTAAAGAAGCCTGGGTGGAAGACTGCAACCTGTGGCTGTACCGAGGCGCCTGGCAGGAGTGGGACGTGGAAGAAATTGAAATGGCCGTGCCCATCAGTCCGGAAGAGCTGCTGCGCAAGCGTAAAGCCATTTTCAAGCATCAGTCGCAGAAAGACAGCGCCGTATTCCCCGGCAACGATAAGCGCGAGTTCTGGCAGCGCTCCGAGGACCGCAACCACACCACCGCCAAACTTTATGACAAGCTCGGCCTAGCCGAATACGAAGCCATGGAGGCTTTCGTCCGCCACCGGTTTTAACGCTGGCCCCGAAAAATTCTAGAAAACCCACCACCGGCCGGAAATAAGCTGTTTTCTGAGCAGCCGCTACCTAAAAGCGGCTGTTCCTGCCACCGCTATGCCCTGCTGGCCACCTGCCCAACCCTTTCTGACCTATGAAACAAGCTTCTACTCGCGTCGTGCCCCCGCTGGCAATTATCGGCGCCCTGTTCTTTATTTTCGGGTTTATCACCTGGCTCAACGGCACGTTGATTCCGTTTTTGAAGCTAGCCTGCGAACTGACGTACTCGCAGGCGCTGCTGGTCACGTTTGCCTTCTACATTGCCTACGTTTTTCTGGCGGTCCCCTCATCGGTCATTCTGCAGAAAACCGGCTTTAAGAACGGCATGGCGCTGGGGCTAGTAGTTATGGCGGCCGGGGCGCTGCTATTTGTACCGGCCGCCCAGGCCCGCTCGTTTGGGCTGTTTTTGCTCGGGCTGTTTGTGCAGGGGGCGGGCCTGGCCTTGCTGCAAACGGCTTCCAACCCCTACGCAACCATTCTGGGGCCGCTGGAAAGTGCCGCCCAGCGCATCAGCATCATGGGCATCTGTAGCAAAGTGGCGGGTGCCCTGAGTCCGGTCATTATCGGGGCCGTCGTGCTCAAGGGCGCTACTGCGCTGGAAGCTCAACTAGCGGCCGTAACCTCGGCGGCAGAGAAAAACGTCCTGCTCCAGCAGTTGGCCGACCGGGTAATACTGCCTTACGTGTGCATGGCGGTGGGGCTGGTAGGGCTGGCCGGGCTGATCCGGCTTTCCAGCCTGCCCGAAATTGACCCGCGGCCGGAAAACCCGCTTGAAGCTAGCCAGGAGCCGGCCCACAGCGTGTTTCAGTTTCCGCACCTGCTGCTGGGCGTGCTGGCTATTTTCTGCTGCGTAGGGGTAGAAGTCATTGCCGGCGACACGATTACTCAGTACGGCCGGACCCAGGGCATAAGCCTCGATGTGGCCCGCAACTTCACCTCTTTGACCCTGATAGCCATGCTCGTGGGCTACGTCATTGGTGTGGTCACGATTCCGCGGTATGTGGATCAGCAGACGGCCCTAAGCATCTGCGCCCTGGTAGGGGTGGGCTGTACCATTGGGATTGTATGTACCCATGGCTACGCGTCGGTGCTGCTGGTGGCCCTGCTGGGGCTGGCCAACTCGCTGATGTGGCCGGCTATCTTTCCGCTTAGCATTCAGCGGCTGGGGGCCTTTACCGAGCGGGGCTCAGCGCTGCTGATAATGGGCATTGGGGGAGGAGCCATCCTGCCTTATCTCTACGGCTGGTTGGGTGAAAATGTCGGCCTGCAGCAGGCGTATCTGCTGCTGATTCCCTGCTACCTCTACATTTTGTTTTTTGGCCTGAAGGGGTATGCTTACCAAGTGAAAACCCGGCTGAAGTATGCAGTGCCCGTCAGCTAAATTACTCAGGCCGGTTGAACAGTACTATCCGTTGGGAACTGAAGCTGGACTAAGTAAGGAAAAAAGTTATATCACTAATAAATGAATATTCTAATAGACGATGCCGGCTTCTACTTCACCAGCCAGCTAGCCCTAATAGCACTATTAAGTTGAAAATACTGTGCGTGTGCGGCCACTCAAACTACATACTATTTGCGTGTGCGCACACATATTTTCGATCTAGTACTTGTTTCCTCGTCGAAGGAAATCTATGTTTGGAACATAACTGTTCGCAGCCGCTTAGCTGGGCTGAAGCCATTCGTGGAATCAGCCAATCGGGTAGCCGGTGCTAACAGTCCGCATTGGTCAGATTTGAACGCCAATGTTTTGCCCTGTGAAGAGTTGTAGCCACCTGCCAACTCGCCACAAGTGGCCGCTCATGAATACGCCCGAGTGCATTGCCTACCGCTTTATTACCAGCCCTTGAAGCCCTTTGCGGCTTCGGCTGCCGGTAATACTTCCGTTCCGGCTGACTAATCCTTGATTATCCCAGCCGCTTTGCCCGTCAGAGCCTGCTCCCGGTACTGCCCGCAGTACGTCCACCTAGTTGCGCATTTACTACGAATTCTTCTTTCCTGCCTGATTTCCGGGTGGTTTCGGGGCGTGTGCCGCCCAGAAGTCTATTGAGGTCTGGCTTGGGAAACTGGTTTGCCGCGTTTTCTCTCTCACCAACCCCCACAGAAGGCTATGCGAAAATTTACTTGGCTTACTTTACTGCTGCTTCTAGGCCTGCCGGGCCTAGGAATGGCCCAAACCCTGACCGTGACCGGTAAAGTCACCGACGCGAAAGGGGGTACTTTGCCGGGCGTTACCGTCATTGTCCGCGGTACGCAGCAGGGCACCAGCACCGACGCCAGCGGGGCGTATTCTCTTGCCGCTGCGGATACGGCCACCCTGGTCTTCTCTTCCATTGGCTTTACTCCGCAAACCATTGCGGTGCGTTCCAGAAGAGTTATCGACGTGAGCCTGAGCGAGAATGCGCAGCAGCTGGGCGAGGTAGTGGTAACGGCCCTGAACGTAGCGCGGGAGCGGAAAACCCTGGGCTATTCCGTCACGGAGGTGAAGGGCGAAACCCTGACCCAGGCCCGGGAAACCAACGTGGCCAACTCCCTGGTGGGCAAAGTAGCGGGTCTGAACGTAAACTCCACCTCCGGCGGGGCGGGCTCCTCGAGCAACGTTATCATCCGGGGCGTATCGAGTTTGAACCAAACCAACCAGCCGCTCTACGTCATCAACGGGGTGCCGGTGGAAAGCCAGCCCAGCATTGCCAACACCGGCGGGCAGTACGACAACTCGCCCGACCTGGGCGACGCCATTTCCAACATCAACCCCGACGATATTGAAAGCATATCGGTGCTGAAGGGCGCCGCCGCCTCGGCCCTGTACGGCTACCGGGCCAAGGCCGGCGTGATTCTGATTACGACCAAAAGCGCCAAAAACAACGGTGGTATCGAGTTCAACAGCAACTACGTCGTCGAGCGGATCTACAACCTGACCGACTGGCAGTACGAGTACGGGCAGGGGGCCAACAACCTGAAGCCTACCACGGCCGCCGGGGCCGCGCAGGTGGGCAACTCGAGCTGGGGCGGCCGGCTCGACGGCTCCCAGGTGGTGCAGTTCGATGGTACCCTGCGGCCCTACGTGGCCCAGAAAGACAACCTGCAGAACTTCTACCGCACGGGCTCCAGCTGGACCAACACCCTGGCTTTCAGCAAGGCTTTCACCGGCGGCTCGGTCCGGCTTTCGGCCAGCAACCTGACCAACAAGGCCGTGGTGCCCAACTCGGGCCTGGGCCGGCAGACTTTCAACTTCGTCGGCACCTTCGACCCGTTCAAGCGCCTGACCATTGATGCCCGGGCCAACTACATCCTGGAGCAGGCCGACAACCGGCCCATTCTGGCCGACGGGGCCGGCAATGCGAACTTCAACGTGACCTTCCTGCCCACCAGCCTCGACGTACGCTCGTTGGAGCCCACGGTGAATGCCGACCGCACCGAGCTGCAATACAATACCGGCAACCCCTACAACACCAACCCGTACTTCGCCGCCTATAAGTTCGTCAACGACACGCGGCGGGAACGGCTGCTGTCGTCGGTGAGTGCGCGCTACGCCTTCGACAACGGGCTGTTTCTGCAGGGCCGGGTGGGGCGCGACGGCTACACCGACCGGTTTACGAGCGTGACGCCTTCGGGCACGGCCTACCTGCCCACGGGCCGCATTACGGAGCTTACTACCCAGTTTACGGACCTGAACGCGGATGCCCTGATTGGCAAGACCTTCTCGGTGGGCGAGGACTTTGCCTTCACGCCCAACCTGGGCACCAGCTACCGGCGTACCAAATCCGAGGCTTTCCAGAACCTCGGCTCCGACCTGGCCGTGTTTGGGGTAAACACGCTGGGGAACGCCAAAAACAAATCGGCCCAGAGCTTTTTCAGCGACCAGGAAGTGCAGTCGGCCTACGGCTCGCTGGAAGTGGCCTATCGGGAGCTGCTGTTCGTGACGGCCACGGTGCGCCGCGACTGGTTTTCGACCCTGGCTACGCCGGGTAAAGACAACAAGCTCTACAACACGACGCCCGGCGTCAGCGCCTCATTCGTTTTCTCGGAGCTGGTAAAGCCCGAATTCCTGTCGTTTGGCAAGATCCGGGCGGGCTACTCGGAAGTAAGCCAGGCGACTTTGCCCTTCCAGACCCAGCTGAGCTACGCTTTCCTGCCCATTTCCCTCAATGGCTTGCCCCTGGGCACCATCAGCCCCGACAACGTCAATATTCCCAACACGGGACTGCGCCCCTCCCGGGCCACGGAAATAGAAGTCGGCACGGAGCTGGCGTTTGTGCAGAACCGCGTGCGCCTGGACCTGACGTTCTACAAGAAGAACTCCAAGGACGAAATTGTCTTTGCCCCGGCCTCCATCAGCTCGGGTTACCAGGGCGCCGTGCTCAACTCGGGGGAGATGGAGAACAAGGGCGTAGAAATGCTGCTGACCGTGCAGCCCATCCGCACCACGAACTTCACCTGGACCTCGTCCTTCAACGCGGCCTATAACAAGAACACGGTGTTGTCCTTGGCCGCTGGGCAGCAGCAGTCGGTGTATGCTACCTCCCGCTCCGGCGTCGGGTTCGTCGGGCAGATTGTGGGCCAGCCCTACGGACAGATCCTGGCCTACGACTACCTCTACAACCCCGACGGCAGCATTGCCACCACGCCCAACGGCGTGCCGACCCGCGGCGAGCTGAAGTCCTTCGGCACGGCCTTTCACCCCTGGACCGAAGGCTGGAGCAACGACTTCGTGTACAAGAACCTGAGCCTGGGCGTGCTGATTGATGGCAAGTTCGGGGGCAAGATCTTCTCGGCTACCGACTACTACGGCACCGTATTCGGGCTGCACAAGCGCACCCTGGAAAACCGCGAAGGCACCTTTGGCAGCGACAAAATTGATGCGGCTACGTACTACAGCACGCTGGCCAACAACGTGTCGAAGGACTTCGTGCAGGACGCCAGCTTTATCAAGCTGCGGCAAGTGACGCTGGGATACTCCTTTCCCAGCAGTCTGTTTGGCAACCACATTCAGCGCCTGACCCTGAGCCTGGTGGCCCGCAACCTGGCGTTCCTGAAGCGCAACACCGACAACATCGACCCCGAGGGCAACTACAATGCCTTTGCCCAGGGCTTAGAGCTGGGCGGTGTGCCCCCGGTTCGCACGTTCGGTATGAACCTGAGCGCCAAATTCTAGGGCTTGCCTCTCCAGTTCCTCTCAATGCACTTCCCCATGAAAAATATCCTTCCCAAATTCTCGGCCGCCATGCTGGCCGCGCTGCTGCTGGCTAGCGGCTGCACCAAGGACTTCGACGAAATCAATACCAACCCGTCGACCTACACGCAGTCGTCGTTTGATGCCAACTTCCTGCTCACCACCTCCCAGCTGGCCTACACCGGTAGCTCCGACTTTGCCTACGATACCTGGCGGGCCAACCTGATTTACAGTGCGACGCTCATTCAGGGGTTCTCGACGGTAGTAGGCTACTGGGCCGGCGACAAGTACCTGCTGAATGAAGCCTTTACTTCCGCCTACTGGGGCGGTACTACCGTGGGGGCTTACGTCGAGCAGGTGAAGCCCATCACGGAAATGGTGCAGCTTACCCAGGGCAAGGCGCAGTATAAGAATCTGCATCAGATTGGCCGCATCATGCGGGCCCTGATTATGGCCCGCATCACCGACCTCTACGGCGACGTGCCCTACAGTGAAGCGGGCAAGGGCTACTACACGGGCATTATCCGGCCCAAGTATGACAAGCAGCAGGACATCTACAACGATCTGCTGAAAGAAGTGGAAGAAGCCACGGCGGCCCTGGACCCCAGCGCCGATATTCCGACCGGAGACGTCTTCTACAAAGGCAACATTACTCAGTGGCAGCGGCTGGGCAACACCCTGCTGCTGCGCTTGGCCATGCGCCTGACCAAGGCTGACCCGGCCAAGGCCCAGGCCTACGCCACCAAAGTGGTGGGCAAAACCCTGCAGAGCAATGCCGACAACGCGTACGTGGTGCACGACGTAGCCGGTGCCCGGGTAACGCAGAACCGCAACAGTCAGGTGTTGCTCGGCGACGGGGGGCAGGAAAACTACTACGTGAAATGGTCGCAGACCTTTATTGATTTCCTCAAAACCAACAACGACCCCCGGCTCTCGAAAGTAGCCGTTACCCAGCTCTACCTCACCGACGTGAGCAAAACCCAGAACCCCGGCGCCATTTCAACCCCGGCCGCGCAGAAGGGCATGCCCAACGGCAAGGACCTGAGCGGCCGGCCGGCCTACGATGTTTCGGGCGCGGCCAACTATACCACGATGCCCGCCTACTCCTCGCCCAGCCCCGGGATGATCAAGCGCAACGGTCCCACGTTTGTGCTTACCTACGCCGAGTCGGAACTGCTGCTGGCCGAGGCGGCCCAGCGCTGGGGTATCGGTGGTAGCGCCGCCCAGCACTACAATGCCGGGGTCACGGCCGCTATGACCTACCTAAGCCAGTACGACCCGGCTATGGCCGTGGCCGAAACGGATGCCAGTGCCTACCTGACAGCCCACCCCTACACCGCCGGCACGGGGCTGGAACAAATCAACACCCAGTACTGGGCCTTGACCAACACCATGCTGGACTTCTACGAGTCGTGGGCCAACTGGCGCCGCAGCGGCTTCCCGGTGCTTACGCCGGTAGTATACCCCAACAACGCCACCAACGGCCAGATACCGCGCCGCTTCCCGTATCCGACGTCGGAAATCACCAGCAACCCCGACAACTACAAAGCGGCCCGCGACGCCGTACCGGGCGGGGACTTCCTGACGGGCCGGGTGTGGTGGGATAAGTAATAGGAGAGGGCTGAGTGATGCCAACCGGTAGCTGCCCCGCTGCAACGGGTCAGCTACCGGGTAGGTCGCCAGGCGCCGCATGGTCCTATCCATACCCCAGAATATCCTGTGAATCTATCTTTTTCGAGTGCTTATTTTGGCGGCCAGCTACCTCAGCTCGTGCTGCTTGCCATTTCGCCAATTCTTCCTTTCTGCTGACCAACCCACCGTTTATGCCCTTTTCTTTCTTTTCTGCTACCCGCCTGGGTGGAATTCTGGCAGTAAGCCTGCTGGCCGGCCGGCCGGCTTTGGCCCAGTTGACTGAAATTCCGGCGCAGCGCCTGGGTTTGGTGCCGTTGCCGCGCGAGGTGAAAGCCTACAGCGCCACGTATGCCCTGCCCCAGAAAGTAAGCATCTACGCCGCCAGCAAAGACGAGAAGAACGTGGCCGGTCTGCTCAAGGAAATGCTGACCGGGCTGGGCAAAACCGTGACGCTGACCACTACCCGGGCCGGAGCGAATATTGCCCTGGTCACGGCCGCGGCGCCCAACCCGGAAGCCTACCAGCTGAATGTCGACCAGCAGGGAATCCGGATTACGGCGGCCGGTGGGCCGGGGCTGTTCTACGGCGCTCAGACGCTGGTGCAGCTGCTACCGGCCCGCGCGGCGGCCACCAGCCCGGTGAATTACGTGCGCATCAATGACCAGCCGGCCTTCCGGTGGCGCGGGGCCATGCTCGACGTGAGCCGGCACTTCTTCTCGGTGGACTTCGTCAAGCGCTACATCGACTTGCTGGCCGCCTACAAGCTCAACACCTTTCACTGGCACCTGACCGACGACCAGGGCTGGCGCATTGAAATCAAGAAGTACCCCAAGCTCACCCAGGTCAGCGCCTTCCGCAAGGAAACCCTGATTGGCGCCCAGCAGCTCTTCAAGACCCCCGCCGAGTTCAAGTACGACGCCACGCCCTACGGCGGCTTCTACACCCAGGACCAGATCCGCGACGTGGTGGCTTACGCCCAAAAGCGCTACGTAACCATCGTGCCCGAAATTGAAATGCCGGGTCACTCGGTGGCCATTCTGGCCGCGTATCCGGAGCTGGCCTGCAAGCCCGGCACCTACGAAACCTGGACCATGTGGGGCGTGAACGAGGACATCGTGTGCCCCACGGAGCCTACATTCCGCTTTTTTGAAGACGTGCTGAGCGAAGTAACCGCCCTGTTTCCGGGCCCTTACGTGCACATCGGCGGCGACGAAGCGCCCAAAACCCGGTGGAAGGAAAGCGCCGCGGTGCAGGAAATCATGAAGAAGGAAGGCTATACCGACGTGGAGAAAGTTCAGGGCTGGTTTAACCGCCGCATCGAGAAGTTTCTTGCAAGCAAGGGCAAAAAGCTCATCGGCTGGGACGAAATTCTGGAAGGCGGCATTGCGCCCAGCGCCACGGTGATGAGCTGGCGGGGCGAAAAAGGCGGCATTGAGGCCGCCAAAATGGGCCACGACGTGGTCATGTCGCCTACGACCCACTTGTACATCAACTACGGGCAGAGCAAGAAGCCCCACAGTCCCTACGAGCCGCTGATGATTGGGGGCTACATCCCGCTCGAGGTCATTTACAACTACAACCCGCTGCCCGCCGAGCTGACTGCGGAGCAGCAACAGCACGTGCTCGGCCCCCAGGCCAATATGTGGACCGAGTACATTACCACGCCCGCCGCGGCCGAGTACATGCTGTTTCCGCGGCTGCTGGCCGTGTCGGAAGTGGCCTGGCGGCCGGCCGCGGGTAAAACGTACGCCGAGTTTCTGCCCCGCATGGGCCAGCAGTTTGCCCGCCTCGACGCCAAGAAAGTCTACTACCGGGTGCCCGAGCCCCTGGGCCTCGACAGCGCCAGCGTGGTGCGGCAGAACGGCAAGGCCGTATTCACGCTTCGCTCCCTAGTGCCCGGCGCCCAGATCCGCTACACTCTCGACGGTCATTTGCCCGACGAAACCACCGAGCTCTACACCAAGCCCCTGGCCGTACCCCTGAACAAGGGTCTTACCGTGCGGGCCGTTACTATCACGCCTAACGGCCGCAAAAGTCCGCCGGCCGAGCTACTGGTTAACTAGCACTTCCGCTTTTTCCGTCCTTCTTGTTTCCGCAAGAGCACACCACGGCAGTTGCGCCGTTCTTGCCCATACTCTGAGTTCCCGGGGCCTGGCCCCGCGGCCTGCGTTTGCCTAAGCAACTCATTTGGTAGCTATTCTGGTCCCGCCGCTGCGGGCCCCGCCCGGTTGTTGCCCCTCGCACCACCGGCACTACCTGCCCCGCACCCTGGCGGGGCCGCAAGAACCTAGCGCAACTTCCGCGGCATTCATTGCTGCTGAATTTGGATTTCCCATCTAACCCCATTCACAGCTATGAAAACTCTTACGATGCTTCGGCTAGCCGAAGCCCGGCCCCGCTTTGCCCACAAGGTAGCCCCAGCCCGGCGCCTGCTTGGCCTTTTAGCCCTGCTGCTTTGTCTGCTGCCCGGCACCCTGCGGGCCCAGGTGAGCCCCACGGTGCCCAAGAAGCGCACCGACCACACCAAGCAGATTATCGGCTACCTGACCCAGTGGGGGCCCTGGAAAGATATTCCCGGCCTGATTCCCAAGGGCAGCCTCAACCAGCTGAACGTGGACTATTCGCAGTACACGATTCTGAACTTCTCCTTTTTCGGGGTGGCCGTCGACGGCTCCATTCACAGCGGCGACTACCGCAACCCCAACATTGCCCAGCCCGGCTCGGTGCAGCAGCCGGCCCCGCTCGTCAACTCCGACACCTACAGCAGCTGGGATTTGTACCTGCTGCAGGGCGAGCTGGACCTGGTGCAGTACATTTCCGACGGCAGCTACGCCTACTCGCTGGGCTACCGCAACGCCGCGGGTGGCTGGTCGAACGTGAATACCGGGGCCACGGGTGCGTTTCCGCTGGCTATTCATAAGCAAAACGGCCGGCTTGGCCTCATCGAGCTGGCCCACCAGCAGGGCGTCAAGGTCATGGCCTCCATCGGGGGCTGGAGCATGAGCAAGCACTTCGGCGACATGGCCGCCGACCCCACCAAGCGGGCCCGCTTCGTGAGCGACTGTCAGAAGCTGATTGGCCTGGGTTTCGACGGCATTGATCTAGACTGGGAATACCCCGGGCAAGAGGGCATGAACTTCGTCGGCCAGGCCCAGGACTATGCCAATTTCGCGGTGCTGGTCGAAGCCATCCGGGCGGCCGTGGGACCCAACAAGCTGATTACGGCGGCTTTTACGGCGGTGCCGTCGCGCTTCAGCCAGTTCGACTGGGTTCGGCTGAGCCGGTCGATGGATTACTTCAATTTCATGACCTACGACTACAACGGGGGCTGGTCGAGCAAGGCCGGGCACAACTCGCCGCTGTACGACTACCCCGGCGCCGAAGCCGCCAATTTCTCCCTCGATGCCACCACCAAGGGCATCAAGGCGGCCGGCATTCCGCTGAGCAAGGTCAACCTGGGCGTGGCCTTCTACGGCCGGGGCGTGGTAACCAGCGGCCCGGCCGCCCTGAACGCGCCCACCGTGAAGCGGCCCGAAACCGTGACGCCCGACGGCCAGGTCTCGACCAGCGCCGACTTCACCAACTGGCCCAAGGACGTGTGGGACGGCACGCCCAACTACCAGGCCATCGTGGCCCAGACCAGCAGCTGGGCTGAATTCTGGGACGACAACGCCAAGGTGCCCTACAAAACCAACGGCAGCTACTTCCTCAGCTACGACAACGAACGGTCGGTGGGCCTGAAGGCGCAGTACGTGAAAGACCAGCAGCTGGCCGGCGTCATCGTCTGGTCGGCCAGCGGTGACTGGCTGGACCTGGCCAGTAATACCACGACCTACGGGGGCAAGCTGGTGTTCAGCCCCAACACCAAGGCTCCGCTGGTCAACAAGCTCAACGAAGTATTCGGCGCGGGCACGGCAACCAACACGCCGCCGACGGTGAGCTTGACGAGCCCTGCCAACAACGCCACGTATGCCGCCCCGGCCAGCATCACGCTGACGGCCAACGCGGCCGACGCCAACGGGACCGTGAGCAAAGTGGAGTTCTTCCAGGGCACGACCAAGCTCGGCGAAGACCTCACCGCGCCCTACAGCTTTAGCTGGACGGGCGTAGCGGCGGGTACCTATTCTCTGACGGCCAAAGCCACCGACAACGCCGGCGCGGCCACAACTTCAGCCGCAGTAACGGTGACGGTCACCGGTGGCACGACCAACACGCCGCCGACGGTGAGTTTGACCGCGCCAACTGGTGGGGCGTCCTACACGGCTCCGGCCAGCATCACGCTGACGGCCAACGCGGCCGATGCCAACGGGACGGTGAGCAAAGTGGAGTTCTTCCAAGGCAGTACAAAACTGGGCGAGGACCTGACTTCTCCCTACAGCTACTCGTGGACGGGTGTAGCGGCCGGCACGTATTCTCTGACGGCTAAAGCTACCGACAACGCCGGCGCCACGACGACCTCGGCGGCGGTGAGCATCACCGTAACGGGGGGCAGCACCGGCTGCACGGTGGCGGCGTGGTCGGCGTCGGCCGTGTACACGAAGGACATGCAAGCCAGCCGCAACGGCCAGGTGTATGTGGCCAAGTGGTGGACCCAGAACGAGGACCCGCTCACGGCCAGCTGCCAGTACTGTCCCTGGCAGCTCGTGGGCCCCTGCGGCTCCGCCCGCACTGCCGCACCGGCTAGTACTGCTTCCGACGCCCTATCGGTTTACCCCAATCCAGTGTTGACGGGCAACAAGCTCACCCTGGACCTGGGCCGGCACTACGACCAAGTGGAACTCGAGCTGACCGGCATCAGCGGGAGCAAGCCCTACAAAGTGGCAGCAAAGAACACGCGCACCGTCGAGCTGACCTTGCCGGCCCTGCCTAAGGGCGTGCTGGTGCTCCAGGTGCGGGCCGACGGCCAGACCTTTACCAAGCGCCTGCTGAATGAATAGATAGTTCTCCGGGGAAGCTCTGCGCGGGCTTCCCCTTTTTTCTTTTCCCAACCAACTCTTTCCTACTACTATGAAAACACGCAAACTATTACCGCCTCACCAAGCTCCTCTGGGGCGTAAAAAGTCCTTGCTGCGGCTGCTGGCCTTATTTTTTGCGCTGCTGACCGGCGGCTTCGACGCCGCGGCCCAGGGCCGGGTTATCGTGGGCTACTTCCACAACTGGAACAACGCCAGCGCGCCCTATATCCGCCTGCGCGACGTCGATTCGCGCTACAACGTCATCGACATTGCCTTTGCTACGCCCGTGGCCTACGGCGACATGACCATGACCTTTACCCCGACCCAGCAAACCAAAACCGAGTTTATTGCCGACATCCGCACCTTGCAAAGCCAGGGTAAGAAGGTGCTGATTTCAATAGGGGGCGCCGATGCGCCCGTGGAACTCAACACCACCGCCGATAAGGACAAATTCGTCACCTCAATGAAATCCATTATCACCGAGTACGGCTTCGACGGGTTCGACATTGACCTGGAAGGCACCTCGGTGATTCTCAACTCCGGCGACACCAATTTCAAAAATTCCACCACGCCCAAAATCAACAACCTGGTGACGGCGGCCCGGGAGCTGACCACGTATTTCCGGGGGCAGGGCAAGGATTTCTGGCTGACCTCGGCCCCGGAAGTGCAGTACGTGCAGGGCGGCTACGGCAACTACGGCACGGCCTTCGGCGGTTACCTGCCCGTGCTCTACGGCCTGCGCGACCTGCTCACCTTCGTGCACGTGCAGTACTATAATACCGGCTCCCAAAACGCGCTGGACGACAAAATCTACGGGCAGGGCACGGCCGACTTTATCGTCTCGATGACGGACATGCTGCTCAAAGGCTTCCCCGTCGCCCGCAACGCGGCCAATTTCTTCCCCGCCCTGCGCCAGGACCAAGTAGCCTTCGGGTTGCCCGCCACCGGCAACGGCGCCGCTCCCGCCGGTGGCTACGTAACCCCGGCCGACGTGACCAAGGCTCTGAACTACCTGGTGAAAGGCATATCCTACGGCGGCCAGTACGTGCTCAACACGACCTATCCCAACCTGCGGGGCATTATGACCTGGTCCATAAACTGGGACAAAACCCAGAACTACCCCTTCGTAACCAACGCCTACAGCTTCTTCAGTACTCTGAGCACCGGCACCAACACGCCCCCGACGGTGAGTTTGACCGCGCCAACTGGTGGGGCGTCTTACACGGCCCCGGCCAGCATCCCCATCACAGCCAACGCGGCCGATGCCAACGGGACGGTGAGCAAAGTGGAGTTCTTCCAAGGCAGTACAAAACTGGGCGAGGACCTGACTTCTCCCTACAGCTACTCGTGGACGGGCGTCGCGGCCGGCACGTATTCTCTGACGGCCAAAGCTACCGACAACGCCGGCGCCACGACGACCTCAGCGGCGGTGAGCATCACCGTAACATCAGGCAGCACCGGCTGCACGGTGGCGGCGTGGTCGGCGTCGGCCGTGTACACGAAGGACATGCAGGCCAGCCGCAACGGCCAGGTGTATGTGGCCAAGTGGTGGACCCAGAACGAGGACCCGCTGACGGCCAGCTGCCAGTACTGTCCCTGGCAGCTCGTGGGCCCCTGCGCCAGCGCCCGTACCGCCGCTTCTGCCGACGTAGCATCCGGTCTGGCTTCCGAGCTGTTGGTGTATCCTAACCCGGCGCAGGGCCCGGCCCTGACGGTGGAGCTGGGACGGAGCTACGAGCAAGTAACAGTTGTGGTAGTCAATGACCGGGGCCACGAGGCCAGCCGGGCCTCGTACCAGAATGTGAACAGCCTGCAGTTGCCAGTAGCTAAGCTGCCGAAGGGCCTGCTCGTGCTCCGCATAACGGCCGATGGCAAGACGCTGACCAAGCGGATTATGAATCAATAAAGCTCTTCGCCACTAACCAACAAAAAGGGGCACCCGGCGTAGGTGCCCCTTTTTGTTGGTTAGTGGCGAAGAGAGAAAGAAGGCAAAACAACCTTGTGTCGTTGCGAGGAACGAAGCAATCCGTCCTCTGCTGGTGACATTTCCCCATTAAACCTTTCTCGTTGCCCGGTGTAGTGTAGAGACGCATACTTGCGTCTCAATCGTTGCTGACGTTGCCTGTCGTTTAACGAGGAGACGCAAGTATGCGTCTCTACACTTCGTTACTAGAAAGCCCTACCGCCTGAGCAGACGATAGGGCTTGTGGTAATAGAACGGGGCTACCTTCGCAGAGGACGGATTGCCACGGCCTTTGGCCTCACAATGACACGCATTTAGTATCGAGAAGCTTAATTACTGCAGCTCCCAGGCCGTGCGGTAGGCCCCGATGCTTTCCACGTAGTCCAGAAAGGCCTTGTAGAAGGGGTGGGAGCCTAGGGTGCTGGAGTCGCCGACGATGAGCAGCTTGCGCCGGGCCCGGGTCATGCCTACGTTCATGCGGCGGATGTCGGAGAGGAAGCCGATTTCACTCTGGGCGTTGCTGCGCGTGAGGCTGATGGCAATAATGTCGCGCTCCTGGCCCTGGAACGAATCCACGGTGCCGATGCTGAGCATGCGGTGCTCCATCAGGCCCACCAGCTCGTCGTTGTCTTCCACCGCGTCTTTGAGGTAGTTGATCTGGGCGCGGTAGGGGGCAATAACGCCAATGGTGAGCAAGTCGTCGGTGTGGTCGGCCGGGTCGTAGACTTCCAGCAGCTGGGAAAGGCGCTTGAGCAGCAGGTCGGCTTCCTCGGGGTTGGCAATGGAGCGGCTTTCCTCGATACCGAGCTCCTGGAAGCCGAAGCCGGCCGTGTCCAAGAACTCCACCGGCAGGTCGGGGGCGAAGCGCAGGTCGTAGTCGGGCAAGTCGGCGCGGGCCACGCCGGGCGCGGCTTTGAGGCGGCCTTCGTAGAACTGCTCGGAGCTGAACTCCATGATCTGCTCGTGCATGCGGTACTGCACTTCCAGCATCCGGGCCGAATCGGGCTGGCGCTTGATGCACTTCTCGAACAGCGTCTCGCGCAGCCCGTCGCGGGCGGCCTGCTCACTTTTCACGGTGGGCGGCAGCTGCTGATGGTCGCCGGCCAGCACCACGCGGTTGCCCTTGGTTATCGGAATCCAGCAGCCGGGCTCCAGGGCCTGGGCCGCCTCGTCGATAAACACGGTTTCGTAGGTCAGGTGGCGAATGGCGCGGTTCGAAGCGCCCACCAGGGTACAGGTGATGACCTGCACTTTTTCCAGCAAGTCCTCGGTGATGTAGCGCTCCAGGTTGTCGGAATCCTGCAGCATCTGGTGGGCCATTTCCTTCAGCATTCGGCGCTGCTCGCGCTCCTCCCAGCCGAAGTGGCGCTTAAACTTGCCGGCCTGCTCCCGGTACTGCTCGGCGGTCTGCCGCATGCTTTTCAGCTCCCCGTAGCTCTTGTGCTCCATAATCTGGGCGTCGAGCGTGTGGTGCAGCAGCAGGTCCGACACGCGGGAGGGGTTGCCCATGCGAATCACGTTGACGCCCCGCTCGGCCAGCTTTTCGGTCAGTAGGTCCACGGCCGTGTTACTGGGCGCGCACACCAGCACCCGCCGCTCCCGCCGGATGGTTTCCAGGATGGCCTGCACCAGCGTGGTGGTTTTGCCGGTGCCGGGCGGACCGTGAATGATGGCCACGTCCTTGGCCGCCAGCACGTGGCGCACGGCCGCCAGCTGCGACTCATTCAGGGGCGAAGGGTAGTACAAAGTGGCTTCCGACTCGTCGCGGTAGCGGGCGGGCCTAGCGCCCAGCAGCACGTCGCGCAGCTCGGCCAGGCGGCTTTCGTAGGCGCCCATCACCTTGCCCAGGGCGTGCTCCATCTCCCGGTAGCTCACCTCGTCGAAGGTCAGGTCCACGCCCAGCTTGCCGTCGTCGACCCAGTCGGGCAGGTCTTCCTTGTTGGTGGCCAGCAGGATTTTATTGCGCTTCACGCTGGTAATCACGCCCGAGAGCGTGGGGCGGTCGGTGGCGGCGCGGCCGGGAATGTTGCCAAACAGGGCCGCGTTTTTGCCGACCTGAAACAGGTGCAGGCCGCCCTGGCCCGCGGGCCGCTCAATTTCGAGCACCAGCTTGCCGCCGAAGCCGATTTCTTCCTGGGTGATTTTAACCGGGTACCAGGTCAGGCCGCGCTTCTGGCGCTCGGCAATGGTGGCCTGGGCACTCTTGATTTTAAACTGTTCGAGGTCCTCTTTCTGCTCCAGCTTCATGAGGGCCTGCACCTTCCGCAGCTCTTTCTCGATGGCGTACGGGTCGGTATACGTGGGTTGTTCAGACAAATGGGTAGTCGTTATGAAGTCCGCTATAACAACGGAAACGGCAAAATGGTGGCCGAAGGTCGGGGAGAAAATTAACTTTATCGGCCGGGTCGTTGTCTGTGCCGGCTGGTATCGTGCTCAAGTAATTTACAATGGCCAAAAATCCTCCCAAAGCAGTTGGACTGTTACAGCAGTTCCTTTCAATCGCCCGCTCCATTCTAACCAACCAAGTAGACCTGCCATCCGGGATTCTCCGCCTGGATGCCACCTTATACTGGCTGGCACAGCATGATATTAAGCCGCTGACCGACGATGAGTGGGAATTGGTTGAGGCGTATCATGCCCAAATCATAAATTTCCCCCTGGGTGAGGAGCGCCTTGCCTGGGAGCCGAGTGCTTTGCAGAAGGTATCCGAAGAACTAGAGCAACTCAATAACCTATACCGGCCGCAACTACTTACCCTATTGAACAGAGTCGTAAACGAGCAAGTCCTGTAGCCCCAGCGGGGCGCCATGTCGGTAGAGAAACATCCATAAAGTGTTTCAAAGGCCCCCGCTGGGCCTCTGTCGCTAGCTCCGCCGCTGGTTCGGTCTTCGCTCAATTATAGTTTATCACCTTGGTATAATACTGCTTCACCTTGCCATCGGAGCCGACGACCAGCAAGTAGCGTAGGGTTTTGTTGAGCGGCGACACAATATCCCGCACCCGGGGGCCGCCTTCCTCGTTGAGGCTGACCTCTGCCAGCAGCAGGCCTTTGTTCAGGCGGGAGAAGAGAATGACCGAACAGTCTTTCTGGGCGCCGGAAGCCGGGGTGAGCTTGGCCACCAAAGGCGAATAGTAGGGTGAATGACTGTTGGCCTCATCCAGGGTGAAGAGCGAGTCGAGCAGCTGCACCTGGGGGTGGTTTTTGGGGAAGTTTAGCTCAGTCCGCAGCGGTTCGCTGAAGGTGACGTAGTCCTGAAACACGAGGCTGTCGAAGACGGCTACGCAGGGCCGGCGGTACTCCTCAAACTCTGGGCTGCGCAGAATGTGCTGGTAGGCCGCCTGGTACACCTGGGCGGGCGCGGCTGCGGCAGCCGGGGCCTGGGTTCGGGTTTTGGTTCGGGCCCGGCTCCGCTTACGAGTCTGGGCCTCGGTTTGAAAAGGGAGGGCCAGCAGCAGGCTAACCCCAAGAATCCACGCAAAAATATTCATTGACGTTCGGTGAGCAGGCCGTTAACTTGAGTAGCCCTACCCGCAGCCAAGATAAAGGCTTTCTGAGAATGCCCCCGGCTAATGCCTCTGCTACTCTCTGCGCTGCCACCTTGGCACAACCCATAATTGTATGGAGAACGAAGATTCTTCACGGCGCACTACCGGACCTCGGCCAGACCCTGAGAGCATGATGCCCTGCTAAGCGAAAAAGTCGCTCGAATCGGTTTGGCTGAAATACTTATTCAGGCTGCCCAAGTCGGCGAAGATGGGCTGGATGAGGCGCATAAACTGACGTACGGCCGCTTCGGAGTCGGCGTAGAGGAGCAGGTTGGCCTCGGTGGAAAAGCCCTGCACGTGCTCCAGCAGCTCGGGGGCCTGCTCTTCCAGAATGGTCAGGATATGCTCTTCCCAGGACGTGCCGCCCCCGCCGTAGCCGTACTTTTCGAACAGGTAGAAATGGCCCTCCAGGGCCGGGTCGGCCTCAACGTCGGCCGTGATGCCGAACTGGAAGTCTTCCACGCGCATCTCGGCGGGCAGAGCAAAGATCTTGAAGGGAAAGGTGGTTTGCATCGGAACAGCCGCAGGTTAGGCCCAAAGCTACGACCAATAGTTGGGGGCGGGCCCCCTAACTATGCCGAAGCAGCGGCGTATGAGTTGGCAGGCTCTCATTTCCACCGCCTGCTGCTTGTTGGCCGGGCGTTTTCCTGCGCACTCCTATGGCCCTACACTACATCCGGCAAGGTTCCGGCCCGACTCTGCTTCTGGTTCATGGCATCGGCGGGAGCTGGCGTTCCTGGAACTCTGTTCTGCACGCGCTGGCCGCCGAGCACGACGTTATTGCCGTCGATTTGCCCGGGCACGGGGCCTCGCCGCCCTTGGCCGGTGAGCATACCATTGCCACGCTGGCCGACGCGCTGACCGACTTCCTGACCGAGCACAACCTGCTGGGCATCGACGCGGTAGGCAGCTCCATGGGCGCCCGGCTGGTATTGGAACTGGCCCGGCGCGGGGGCGTGCTGGGTGCCGTCGTTTCCCTGGACCCGGGCGGTTTCTGGGCAGGCTGGGAAGTGCCGTTCTTTTATCACTCAGTGGCGGTGTCGCAGAAGCTGGTCGCGGCCCTGCAGCCCATCATGCCCGCGCTGATGAACTCCCCCGTCGGCCGTACGGCGCTGCTGCCGCAGTTTTCGGCCCGGCCCTGGGCTCTGGATGCCGCCCAGGCTCAGGATGAGATGTACACCATGGGGCACACGCCCGTGTTTGAAGAGCTGCTCGAGGCTCTGGCTCACGGCGAACAGCAACAGCCGGCTCCGGCCGGCTCCATTACCGCCCCGCTTGTTATTGGCTGGGGCCGGCAAGATCGGGTGTGCCTGCCCGGTCAGGCCGAGCGGGCTTTGGCTAAGTTTCCCGATGCCCGCCTGTACTGGTTTTCAAACTGCGGCCACTTCCCGCAGTGGGACCAGCCCGCCGAAGCGGCCCGCCTGATTCTGGCGACTCTGCGCCGCCAGCCGTTCCGTGACCAAGCCATTGCTCAGGCGGCCGAGAAGCCCACCCGGCCGCGGGCCGTGCCTACGCCGGGCGTAGTTTTGGCCACGCTGGCCCTGGCCGCTATTGGGGGTTGGTTGCTCGTCCGCCGCCCCAAGCAAACAGGCCGCGCCAGCTAGCTTAGCTGTCCAGTAGGCCGGTTTCATCCTTCAGCGCTACCCCCGACAGTTCCCGCCGCAGGGCTTCCTGTAGCAGCCGAAACAGCTTTTCGGCGGCGGCTTCAACGGGCAGGCCTTCGGGGCGAATATTGGACACGCAGTTGCGGGCTTCGTCGGTGCGGCCGGGGCGGGGAGCGTAGGTGAAATAGGCTCCCAGGCTGTCGGGCGCGCTCAGGCCCGGCCTTTCCCCAATAAGAATCAGCGCCAGGCGGGCGTGCAGGACCTCCCCAATTTCGTCGCTGAGGGCCACGCGGCCCTGCTCGGCCAGGGTAAGCGGGGCAAGGCTGTAACCGGCCCGCTGCAACCTGGGCAGCAGCTGTTGCAGCAGCGGCAGAGCATGCCGGTTGAGGGCCGTGGCCGACAAGCCATCGGCTAGAACAATAGCTAGGTCGGCTTTTACCGGGGCTATTTCCCGCAACGCGCGGGCCGAGTCTTCGTGCAGACGTCGGCCCAGGTCGGGGCGCTGCAGGTAGTGCGGGCGGTTTTCGGCCTGGCTGCGCACCCGCAGCACCGGCATTTGTAAGGCCTCCAGTTCGGTCATCAGTCGCTCGGTTTCCAACTCGGAATATACCGCGTCGCGGGCGTGGGCGTGGGCCAGCCGAAAGGCCAAAGCCTCGCGCAGCGGCACGCTGCTGCCGGTGCGGCCCAAGGCAATGCGGGCCGCCGTAAAGGCGCGCAGGCCGTCCCAGGGGTCGAGGGGCGGGTTGGGCAGCGGGGGGGTGACTTCGTCAGGCATAAGAAGGAGGCCAGGGCCGTATTGTTAGTCCATTCGAGGAGTGGTCAGCAGCAAAAAAGTCCACCCGCAGTTCCAGAGCAGGCCGAGCAGGTTGAGCAGTAGGAGAGCTTTGCTGTGGCGGCCGCGAAGCGTGAGCGTAAGAGCCGCCGGAAGCAGGGTAGCCAGGGAAAGCAATAGGAAGGGCGAAACGAGTAGGCCATATCCCATGGGCCCGCCGGAAGAGCGAACAGTCTGGAACAGCTCCGTGAGGAAGAGCAGATTGGTCAGCAGGAGCAGGGCCGAAATGGTCCAGTTCAGGTACTGTACTCCCCGGCCAGGGGCAATGTCTTCCATGCAGGGTACGTCGAAAGAGTGCGTAAAATAGGTTGGCTGGAGAAAGAGTGCGCGGTGGGGTTGCGCTAGTGGGCGTGCTGCAGCAGTTGTAGGGTTTTCGCGTCGGCGGCCCCGTTAAAATACCGCTCCAGCACCCGTTGAAAAACCGGGTCGGGGTTGTCGAGGGCGGCAAACAAGGTCATGGACGATTTCAGCTTCATATCGTCGGGGCTGCCGAAGATGCGGCTAGCGTCCGGGTTGTCCAGGCCCAGCAGCGTCTGGCTTATGGCCACCAGCCGAGGGCCCAACGTGGGGTGCTGTAGGTAGGCCTGGGCTTCCTGCCGGTTTTTCAGGGCGTAAAACCGGGACGTTTCGCTGAAGCCCAAGCCCTGAATTTGCGGGAAGATATACCACATCCAGTGACTGCGCTTGCGGCCACTCTTGATTTCGGCCAGCGCCGTGGCATAGTCGGCGGCTTGGGCCGTAACGAAGCGCTGTAAGCTGTTTTCCTGGGACATGCCGGGCTAGGAGTTGGTGAGACACGGGTGTAAGTACGCAACTGCGGCCCATCCTGCTGCCGTGGCCTACAATTTCGACGCTCCTTTACCTACATCCAGCAGCCGGTGCCCCGCGGCAGCGGGCAGAAGCTGGCCTTGTTCGTTGAAAATTCCTTGCTGCTGCAGCCAAGCCTCAAACTCGGGTGCGGGGCGCAGGCCTAGTACTTGCCGCACGTAGAGCGCGTCGTGAAACGACGTGGACTGGTAGCCCAGCATGATGTCGTCGGCGCCGGGGATGCCCATGATGTAGTTGCAGCCGGCCACGCCCAGCAGCGTGAGCAGGGTGTCCATGTCGTCCTGGTCGGCCTCGGCGTGGTTGGTATAGCACACGTCAACGCCCATGGGCAGGCCCAGGAGCTTGCCGCAGAAATGGTCTTCCAGCCCCGCCCGAATGATCTGCTTGCCGTCGTAGAGGTACTCGGGGCCAATAAAGCCAACTACTGTGTTGACCAGCAGCGGGGCAAACCGCCGGGCCACGGCGTAGGCCCGGGCCTCGCAGGTTTGCTGGTCGAGGCCGTGGTGGGCATTAGCCGAAAGAGAGCTGCCCTGTCCGGTTTCGAAGTACATGACGTGCTGGCCCAACGTGCCGCGGTGCAGGCTCAGCGTCGCTTCGTGCGCTTCCTGCAGCAGGCTCAGGTTCACGCCGAAGCTGGTATTGGTAGCCTCCGTACCACCGATGGACTGAAACGCCAGGTCTACCGGCGCGCCTTGCTCGATAAGGGCCAAGGTGGTCGTCAGGTGGCTCAGCACGCAGGTCTGGGTCGGAATCTGATACTGCTCGCGCACCGCGTCCAGCATTTCCAGCAGCTGACGCACTACGCGCGGGTTATCGGTGGCCGGGTTGATGCCCAGCACCGCGTCGCCGCTGCCGTAGAGCAGGCCATCCACGAGGCTGGCGGCAATACCGCGGGCGTCGTCGGTGGGGTGGTTGGGCTGCAGGCGCGTGGCCAGATGGCCGCGCAGGCCCAGCGTGTTGCGGAACTGCGTAACAACTTCGCACTGGCGAGCCACGGCAATCAGCTCTTGATTGCGCATGAGCTTGCTCACGGCCGCCACCATTTCCGGGGTCAGGCCCGGAGCCAGCTGCTGCAAGCTGGCCGGGGTGGCCGCCTCGGAAAGCAGCCAGTCGCGCAGCTGGCCTACGGTGAAGTGGCTGACAGGGGCAAAGGCCGCGGCATCGTGGGTATCCAGAATCAGGCGGGTCACTTCGTCGTGCTCATAGGGAACGAGGGCCTCGTTGAGGAAGGTGCGCAGGGGCACGTCGGCCAGGGCGAGCTGGGCCGCCACCCGCTCTTCGTAGGTGTCGGCCATTACGCCGGCCAGCCCGTCGCCCGAGCGAGGAGGCGAGGCCCGGGCCAGCAGGGTTTTCAGGTCGGGGAAGCGGTAGGTCCGCTGGCGAATGGTGTGCTGATAAGCCATGCTGGTTGTTGGTTATTAGTCCTGCCGAGTGAAGCATTCCGTTCTATTTTGAATGCCCCCAACACGCTACAAATCCTGCGCTGGGGCCAGGAGGGCGTCGTCGTGCAGGGGGCGGCGGTGGCGGCCCAGCAGTGCGTAGATGCCCAGCATCAGACCCAGGCCGGCAAAGAAAAGCAGACTCAGTAGCCAGTTGTAGTACACGATGGCGCCCAGGCTCAACAGCGTCAGGGCCAAGGCCAGCAGCGGAAAAAACGGGTAGAATGGCGCCGTGAAAGGCCGTTCCAGCTGCGGCTCCTTGCGGCGCAGGGCAAACAAGCTCAGCAGGCTCATGCCGTACATCACCACTGCCCCCAGCACCGACAGCACAATCACCTGGGCGGTGGTGCCAGTGAGCAGGGCCGCCGCGCCCACGCCGCCACCCGCTGCCAACGCCCAGTGCGGTGTGCGAAACAGCGGGTTTACCCGGGCCAGAAAGCCGGGCAGGTAGCCGCTGCGGGCTAGGGCAAAAACCTGGCGGGAGTAGCCGATGATAGTGCCGTGAAACGAAGCCACCAGCCCAAACAAGCCGATGCTGGCAAATAGCTGCGTCCAGCGGCTGTGGCGGCCCAGCACCAGGCCCAGGGCCTCGGGCAGGGGGTAGTCGATGCGGCTCAGGCGGCGCCAGTCGGCCACGCCGCCCGTGAGCACCATCACGCCCAGGGCCAGTACCACCAACGTGCCCAGACCGTAGAGGTAGCCTTTGGGAATGGTCTGACGCGGATTTTCCACTTCTTCGGCAACCATGGCCACGCCCTCAATGGCCAGGTAAAACCAGATGGCAAAGGGCAGGGCGGCAAACACCCCGGCCGGGCCCAGCGGCAGCGGGTGGGCCAGGAAGTTGCTGACTTTGAAATGCGGCGCTACCAGACCCATGTACAGCAGCAGTTCGGCCACGGCCAGCAGCGTCACCAGCAGGGAAAACCGCGCCGACTCCCGGATGCCGAGCAGGTTGATGCCGATAAATACCACGTAGCAGCCCAGGGCCGTGCCCAGCACCGGCACCCGCGGGTACAGAAAATGGCCGTAGCTACCCAGGGCCGCGGCAATGGCGGGCGGGGCAAACAGAAACTCGACCAGCGTGGCGTAGCCGGCCACAAATCCCCCCAGGGGCCCGAAGGCACGGTAGGAGTAGGCAAACGGACCACCCGCGTGCGGAATGGCCGTGGTCAGCTCGGTGAAGCTGAAAATGAAGGTGACGTAGAGCACCGTAATCAGCAGGGTGGCCACCAGAAAGCCCACCGGCCCGGCCACGGCCCAGCCGTAGTTCCAACCGAAATATTCGCCCGATATAACCAGACCCACGGCCAGGGCCCAGAGGTGCAGGGGCCGCAGTACTTTCTGTAAAGCCGGCGGGGCCGGGGCAGCAGTATTGTTCATGAGCAGCGCCAAGAGTGGTCCTGCTGCCTAATGTAGGGCATAAACGCCGCCGCACAAGCATCTTACCAGCTCATCACCGTAGCGCCGTTCCGCTCGTCCACCGTCCGCGTCAGGCGCTGCGGGTGCACCGTGATGGTAATTTCCACCGAGCCGGTGCCGACTTCCAAGGCCAGAAGGTGGCCGCCGTAGGCCGCGAAAGTCTTATCCGTGACCACGCCGTGCAGGTGTAGGGCTGGCCGCTGGTCTTTCCAGGCAATACTGCCGGTGAGGCTGGCCAGCTCCGTGTCGCGCAAGGATTTGGGGTCGTAGGTTTTGGTTTGCTGGTTCCAGAAGCCGAAGGTGGGATGCACGAAACCCAGGCCCGTGAGGCTGGCCCCGGCAATCTTTTCCCGGGTGGCTAGCTGCTCCAGTTCCTGCAGCACGTTGTCGCCCTGGCGCAGTACCAGCAAAAAGCCTGTGGTCGTTTTGATATACTTCGGGGCCGGCGCCGCCGACTGGGCACTGGCTGTGCCGGTAGCCAGGAAGGTGCCCAGCGTCAGGCCAAGGGTTAGAACGTAAAGCATGGCAAGGCGGTAGGATGAGGAGGTGAGAAGAGATACGGCGGACCGGTCACAACAAAACCCGGCCCGTACGAAGCACTATTACGGTGCTCCGTACGGGCCGGGTATCCGGTTACAGCAGGCTACGCCTGGCCGCCAAGGTTTTCCAGCTCGGCCATATCCTCGGCCGAAAGCTGAATGTCAGCGGCTTTCACGTTTTCTTCCAGGTGCTTTACCTTCGAGGTGCCCGGAATCAGCAGAATGTTGGGCGAGCGGTGGAGCAGCCAGCTCAAAGCTACTTGCTGCTTGCTGGCGCCGTGTTTTTCGCCAATTTGCGTCAGCTTGCTCAGGGCCTGCTCATTGCCGCCGGCCAGCGGGTACCAGGGAATAAAGGCCAGGCCGTTTTGCTCACAGAATTCCAGCTCGGCTTCCCACTTGCGGTTGTCGACGCTGTACATATTCTGCACCGACACCACGTTCACGTACTGCTGGGCCTGCTGAATCTGCTCTACCGTCACTTCCGAGAGGCCGATGTGCTTGATCAGGCCCTCTTCCTGGGCTTTTTGCAGGAACTCCAGGGTTTTCTCAAACGGCACGTTCGGGTCCACGCGGTGCAATTGGTAGAGGTCAATCTGCGCCAGTTTGAGGCGTTGCAGGCTGCCTTCCAGGGCCTGCCTGAGGTGTTCGGGGCTGGCATCAATCGGCCACTGGTTGGGGCCGGTGCGCAGCAGCCCGCCCTTGGTCCCGATAATCAGGCCCGAGGCATAGGGATGCAGGGCCTCGGCAATCAGTTCCTCCGACACGTGGGGGCCGTAGCTGTCGGCTGTGTCGATAAAGTTGATGCCCAGCTCCACGGCGCGCTGCAGCACCCGGATGGCTTCGGCGTGGTCTTGGGGAGGCCCCCAGATACCGTCGCCGGTGATGCGCATGGCGCCGTAGCCCATGCGGTTAAGGGTTAGCTCGCCGCCGAGGGCGAAGGTTTTGGCGGGTGTGGTGTGGTTAGCCATTGATACGGTTGAAAGAAGTAGATCTACGGAGATAAACGGAAAGCCCGGACAAGTACCGTATTCCAACAACCGCCCAAGGCCCGAAATGTCTTGGTTTGCTGCTGTTGCTTATTGATAGAGTGCTATAAACGAAGCAGATAGAAATTGTTAGCCAGCAAAGTTTCGGCTGCAGGCTGCGCAGCCGTACAAGGTGGTGCCGGCGTAGTACAACCGTTGCCAGAGGCTGCGCTGCTCCAGGATCCGGGTAGCGGTGCTGCCGCAGCGGGGGCAGCGCACCACGGCCACCGTGGCGCGCTGGGTTTCAAAACTTTCCACCAGTTCCCGGGCCCCCGCCGCGTCGGCTTCCTCGATGAGCAGCTGATACCAGATACCGTCGCCAAAAGGAAAAGACGGCGGCCCGCAGGTTTTCACCAGGGCGCTTATACCGGCGTCCAGCAGCTCGTTATACAGCTGCACCGCCTCCGCGTACGTCAGGTAGTGAGCGGCGGGGATGAGCATAGAGGTGATGAAAAGTGAAAAACCTGTTATCCGGAGCTACGCGAAAGACCGGGTATGGCAGAACCACGCGGGCTGGGGTACTATGGTCCCTCGGAGAGCTCAGTGGGTGAAAAATTGCAGCGCCCGCCAGATTCCCTACGGTGTTTGGGGTAATGGGCTAGAGCTCATTTTACCGGCGCACGGCGCGGCGGGCAGGACGCACCTGCCCGCGCAGCTTGAAAATGTACCACAGCAGGGCAATGCACAAAGCCGCCAGACCTGCCGCAATCAGTTCCCGACTCGTGCGGGCACCTTCCGCTTCGGTGGCCGCGGCCTGGGCATCGAGCAGCTTTTTTTCGCGCTGCTTGTCCCGGATCTGCAGGTTCTGAATTTGGTTTTCCAGGTCGTAGAACCGTTCCCGGGTCATCGACTGGTCGCCCTGGGCCACGGTCACCTGCCGCTCCGCCTGGGTTTTCTCGGCCACAATGGTCGCCGTGCGCCGAATCGAGGACTCCTTCAGGGCCTTCACAATCTCGGTGTCTTTGCGAATAATGCCTTTTAGTGCGTCGATTACTTCCTGCAGGTCTTTCTTGGAGGGCTTGTTGGCCAGAAAGGCATTGCGCTGAGCACTAGCCTCTTCGTACTGACGGATCAATGTTTCCCGCTCCTTAATCAGGGGCGTTAAAGGGTCGGGCTGGGCGGGGACCGGCTCCGGGGTTTGGGCGCGGGTGGTGCTTAGCGTTGTTGCGAGCAAAACCAGGAAGAAAAGACGCTTTATCATGGAGCAAAGTAACGAGGAAGTAGCCTGAACGGTTGGCAGGCGCTAAAACCTACGTGTCGTGCTGCCTTGCAAGGGCACGGCTTTTACATTAGCATCTTGGTACCTACAACCACATTAGCACCTTTTTCCGCCTTATTCCGTCAGCATCGGCACCGGCTGGCGGATTTCTTTGGGCTTGTGCTTGTAGAAATACAGGATGAGAATGGGCAGCAAGGTCAGCTCGGCTACTACGCCGAAAAGCAGGGTCAGGCCGATGAGCAGGCCCACGTAGAAAGTGCCGTCGAAGGAGGAGAAGATCAGGGTGCTGAAGCCGCCGACCAGAATCAGGGAAGTCACAATGACGGCTTTACCGGCCATGAGGTAGGTTTTGCGCACGGCCTTAAACAGGCTGGGCTCCTGCAGCAGGGTCAGCTTGAGCTTGCTGATAAAGTGAATCGTGTCGTCGACGGCAATGCCGAAGGCAATGGTGAAAATGATGCTCGTGCTGACCTTCATGCTCACGCCCGCCAGCCCCATGACGCCGGCCACAATCAGAATCGGGACCAGGTTGGGAATGAGCACCACCAGGGTCATGCGCAGGCTGCGAAACAGCAGCAGCACGATGAGCGTGACCATCACAATGTCGATGCTCATGCCCGTAATCATGTTGAGCGTGAGGTTTTCGTTGTTTTTGTCAATTAAGTTGGCCGAGCCCGTCAGGCGGGTAGTCAGGATTTTCGGGTCGGTGTGCTGCCGCAGAAACTGCCGCAAATCGGCATTCAGCGCGTCGGCCCGGATGCTGCCTATGTCGGGCATGCGGCCGGTGAGGCGGCCCTCGGAGGCGTCGGGCAGCACCAGGGCCCGAAACTCGGGCTTTTTGCGAAACAGCTTCACCCGGCGCACCAGCTGGGCCAGCTCGGCCTCGGACTCGGGCAGGCGGTATTCCTCCAGGAGGCCGCCGTTCAGGGCCTTGCGCACCGATTTGATGATGGTTACGGGCGAGGCCACGAAGTTCAGGCCGTAGGTTTTCTGTAGGTACTTCTCGATTTCCTCGGTTTCGCGCAGCACCTGTAAGTCGTAGATGCTACGGCCCGCCGCGGGCTGCAACGCCAGCTCAAAAGGCCGTACGCCGGCGAAGTTCTTTTCGAAAAAGGCGAAATCCAGCTTCACCGGGTCGTTTTTTGACAAGTCGTCGAGCAAGGACGAGTTGATGCGGATGCGGGAGGCCGAAGCCACCGAGCCAATCAGAATCAGCGCGCTCAGGCCCACGACCAGCTGGCGCCGGGCCAGCACCGTGCGAAACATCCGGCCCAGCACCCCGTCCCAGCTGTGGCCTTCCCGGCGCGGCACCCGCAGCTGGGGCTTACGCAGCAGCACCAGCATGGCCGGCAGCAGCGTAAAGGACAGCACAAAGGTGAGCAGCACCGCAATGCCGGTAAAGAGCCCGAAGTTGTAAATGGGCCGGATGGTACTGGTCATCAGGGTGAAAAACCCGATGCTGGTCGTCAGGGCCGACAGCCCCGAGCCGAAGCCCGACTCCTTCAGGGCAATCAGCAGCGAATCCTTCTTGCTGGCCCCGTAGCCCAGCTCGGTGCTGTAGCGGGTAATGATATGAATCGTGTCGGACATGCCCACCACGAAGAGCATGATGGGCAGCAGGGCCGTCATCAAATCGATGCTGACCCCGCAGGCACTCATCAGCCCCAGGCCCCAGATAATGGCCCCCATGACCACTACCAGCGGCAAGACCACGCCCCACCAGGTGCGGAAGGTAAACCAGAGCAGCACCGTGACCAGCATTACCGACAGGCTCATAAACACAACCAGCTCCCACTGCAGCCGGTCGACGAATACCGATTGGGCCACCATTTTGCCGGCCAGGTGGTACTGGCTGTCGGTAATGCCCTGGCGGGTTAGCTCCGTGCGCACGGCGGCCAGCAGCGAGTCGCCGGGCGGCTTGCTCAGGTTAGGCGCAGTTTGAAACAGAATGGTGACCGAGCGGGCGTCGCGCGCAATCAGGTTGTCGACCAGGCCCGGGGTGCGGTACACCAGCGTCGAGTCCTGGGCGCGGCGGGCGGGTTCCTGGGGGTGCAGATACGGAATATTGAAGACCCCAAAGCCTTCCACCACGGGGTTGGTAGCGTTGGTGGGCGAGGTGACGTGCACCACGTGCCGCCGCTGCTGGATAAAGCGGGTCAGCGAATCGACTTTGACCAAGAACTGCGGCTCAAATACCGAGTGGCCCGGGGGCGCCTCCAGGCCCAGCAGCACATAGTCGTTGTCGTTGCCGAAGCGGGCCGAGTACTGCTCGTAGTAGTCCAGGTCCGGGTCGCCGGCGGGGTAGAAGTCGTTGAAATTGTAGTTGAACCGCAGCTGGGCCACGAAATAGATGCTGACGGCCGTCACCAGGGTCAGCAGGAGCAGGGTAAGGTAACTGAGTTTGCGAAGCGGCATTCCAGGAGCTAGAGCCCCGGTGGCGGACCGGGGCAACCAAACAAAAAAGCAGCCTCCGGCAGCGTCGAACTATGCCGCCGCTTTTGTACTTTAGAGGCACTAGGAGGCCAACCATGCCCTGCCGCCTTTTGTTTCCTCACTTCTTAAGATATCTACTCATGAAAAACGTCCTGCTCGCCCTGACCCTGCTGGCCTTTGTCGGCACCGCCTCCGCCCACGAGGGCAAAGACGACAAGAAAGGCAAGAAAAGCGCGAAATCCTGCTCGATGGCTGAGAAAGGCACGGCCAGCTGCTGCATGAAAAAAGGCGGCAAAACGGCTTCGGTAAAGCCTGCCGAAACCACACCTGCCGCCGTAACGTCGGTAGCCAAGTCGCTGTAAGCGGCAGTTGGAATTTCGTTTTAAAAAAGCTGCCTGAAAAGGCAGCTTTTTTGTTTTCTGTTGGCTGTTAGATGCCCGAATTTAAAAGCAAGTGCTGTTCTGCTTTTTCATAGTATGAAACTTCGTTGCGGATATAAAATCTACCTTTGTTTAAATGCAGATATACTCAGCTTTACAAATCGGAGAATACCACACGAATCATTGCGAAGATTATGTATTTGTAGGGAACATCGGGTCTGATAAGATCTTGTGCGCCGTAATGGATGGCTGTACAATGGCAACCGATAGTTACTTTGTTTCTACTCTGGTTGGCAAGATATTGCGTAAGATTGCCAAGGAAAAAGGCTACCGGGAATTGTATAAGCTCGATACAAAAACCGACATTGATGCTTGTTTAAAGTCGGTAGTAGCCAGCTTGTTCAAAGAGTTGAATATTGCTAAAGAGCAACTCATGCTTGAGCGAAACGAATTGTTGACTACGTTAATTATTCTGATTTTTGACCGAAGCACTGAGCAAGGAATTGTCTTGGTAGTCGGCGACGGATTGGTGAGTGTTAATGGTACGGTTACCGAATTTGACCAGGACAACAAGCCAGATTACCTAGGCTTTCATTTACACGAGAACTTCGAGGTGTGGTACGACAGCCAGACTCAGAAGATAGAGTTTGACACCTTGCAGGATGTTAGCATCGCTACGGATGGGATATTTATGTTTGCGCCCGTTAAAAAAGCGGATGCGTTGGATGAAATTAATCCTGTTGATTTTTTACTCGTTGATAAACAGAATGCCGACAGCAAAGAAATGCTTAGCCTGAAATTGAAGAAGCTAGAGCATCTTTACGGGCTGAAACCAACCGACGACTTTGCCATGGTCAGACTCATCGCCGAAAGTAAGTAGCTCATCAACCGGTGAATTACCCATCGAAAACCCCGAGCTTACTACCCCATGAGTGCCCAATCCATCATTGAGAAGCTCCAGCTGCTACCGCACCCGGAAGGCGGCTATTACAAGGAAACCTACCGGGCCGCCGCTACCCTCACCACGGCGGCCGGCGCATCCCGTAACGTCAGCACGGCTATTTACTACCTGCTGAAAGGCGCCGACAAGTCCCACTTCCACCGGATTCAGTCGGATGAGCTGTGGTTTTTTCACCAGGGGCAGGCCCTGGAAATCGTCCTGATTCAGCAAGGCCAGCTGGTTACCATCGAGCTGGGCAACGACCTTGCGCAGGGCCAGGTGCCCCAGGCCGTTATTCCGGCCCACACTTGGTTTGGGGCCCGGGTAAAAGGCGAGCAAGGCTTTGCCCTGGTGAGCTGCACGGTGGCCCCAGGCTTCGACTTTCGGGACTTTGAGCTGAGCCAGCAGGAAGCCCTGATTCAAGAGTTTCCGCAGCTGCGAGCTGTTATTGAGCAGTTCACCCGCCGCAATTAAGGCTTTCCAGATACGCCGTTGGTAAAAGTTTAGGCCTGACAAAGCCGCCCACACGGGCGGCTTTTTCGTTGGTACAAGGTCTTTCATCCTGCGCTTAGCGAAGGGCCTTGTAGGGTAGAAACGACAATCGTTGCTCCGATTCGTTCTTTCGTCGTAAGGTCCTTCGCTAAGCGCAGGATGACACACTGGATTTTTATCCTGCTGATTTTCGCCCAAGTTGATTTCCATGCGCACCTTCCTGTTCTGCCTGCTCAACCTGCTGACCCTGCCCGCCGCCTTCGCCCAGCGCGGCGTGCCCCGGCCACCCGACCCCAAAGTAGCTCAGGAGCTGCTGCAACTGGAGCGGCGCTGGAACGAAGCCATCGTCAGCCGCGACACGGCCTTTATCAGCCGCCTACTGGCCCCCGACTTCCTCTACATTGCCGCCGACGGCAGCGTGAACGACAAGAAAACCGTGCTGCTGGCCGTCAGCAACCCTAATTCGGTCATCAACCCCTTCCAGAGCGAGGGCGTGCGGGTGCGGCAGTACGGCAAAAACACGGTGATTCTGACCGGCTGGTTTCTGCAAACCGGCACGTGGCTGGGCCAGCCCTTCGCCCTGCGTCTGCGCTATACCGATGTGTACGTGAAGCAGGGGGGGCGCTGGCAGGCTGTGTCGGCCCAGGCTGCCGTACTGCCCACCGGGCGCAAATCTTAACGAGTTTCCGGCGCGGGTTCGTACTTTCGCGCCATGCAGCAGTACCTCGACCTCGTCCAGCACATCCTCGACCACGGCACCCAGAAAACCGACCGCACCGGCACCGGCACGCTCAGTATTTTCGGGCACCAGATGCGCTTCGACCTGCAACAGGGCTTTCCGCTGGTCACGACCAAGAAGGTTCACCTGAAAAGCATTATCCACGAGCTGCTGTGGTTTTTACAGGGTGATACCAACATCAAGTACCTGACCGACAACGGCGTCAAAATCTGGGATGAGTGGGCCGATGAAAACGGCGAGCTGGGCCCGGTCTACGGTAAGCAGTGGCGCAACTGGCCCCGGCCCGACGGCTCCCACATCGACCAGATTTCCGAAGTCGTGCGCCAGCTCACCACCTCGCCCGATTCGCGCCGCATCCTGGTGTCGGCCTGGAACGTGGCTGAGCTGGACCAGATGCACCTGATGCCCTGCCACGCCCTGTTCCAGTTCTACGTGGCCGACGGCAAGCTCAGCTGCCAGCTCTACCAGCGCTCCGCCGACGTCTTTTTGGGCGTGCCCTTCAACATTGCCTCCTACGCTCTGCTCACGCTCATGATGGCCCAGGTGACTGGCCTGCAGCCCGGGGAGTTTATCTGGACCGGCGGCGACACCCACCTGTATTCCAACCACCTCGAGCAGGCCCGCCTGCAACTCACCCGCGAACCGCGGCCCTTGCCCCAGATGCACCTGAATCCGCAGGTAAAAGATATTTTCGGCTTCCGCTACGAAGACTTCACTCTCGAGAACTATACTCCTCATCCGGCCATTAAGGCGCCCGTAGCAGTGTAAGCTACCGTAGGCTGAAATTTTGGGCAGACCTGCCAGCTGACGGCCTCGCACAGGGTGTTGTGAGCTTGTTGGGCGGGCCGCTGATGTTGCTAGGGTGATTTGCTTGTCGTTATCAGGGGCTACTATACCGAGCTATGCTCCCAATAGTAGCACCGCTTGCCAACCCTCTTCAAGCCCGGATTCACTACCTGATTTAGGGTAATAAGGAGCCTTTGCTGTGGCGCCTGTATTTGGGCTATGGGTCGAATCGTAGGGCAAACAGGTGATGAAAAGGGTATAGCACTAAAACGGAAAACTAATTTATTGCCTCGGTAAATGATGTTTATCCATGATTTTCTGTTTCTTAATAGCAGACGAACGGTATGTGTTTTTAGTATATAGCCCCTTATAAGCTTTGTATAGGCTATTTTTTGACTTTGTATAACCTCTGGTCCTTGAACGCGTAAGAGGGGGTGCTTTTGTAAATTTCTAATACCTGCGGAATTTTGTTGCTCGGTTTTTGTTTAGAAATAGTTCAACTGTATATATAAAATCCAAAAGGGTGTAGATTGCGTAAGTATCGTCTCAGTCTTGCTCTCCCACTTCTATTGCTCAGTACCCCAGTGCCCCCTCTCGAAACCACGTCCTTACCTCGTAAGCACCGCGCTTGGATTGCGCTTTATGCCCTGGAAGGCTGCGAGCAGGATCGAGCCGAAATTTTGCGCATCAACAACGTGACCGAGGCTGACTTGGCCGAATTTGAAGAAAGCTGGCTCCGCCTGCGCTGCCGGAACTTGTCGCCCACCCGCTAGGCTGGCCGTTCCCAGGCGAGCAGTTGCGCTAGCAAGGCATGGTCGGTAGCAAAAATCTGGTGCCCTATCTGGCGGATAGTCCGAATAGAAGCCACGTTGGCAACAAACACCGTTTCTGCCGCCAACAAAGTTTCTGGGTAGAACAGGCCTTCCTCACAAGGCAAGCCGTGCTGCCGGGCTACCCGCAGCAGGTGAGCCCGCCGGACGCCCGCTACGCAGCCCGTCGTCAGGGACGGCGTGAACAGCTTGCCTGCGTTTAACCAAAAAACCGCAGAAGCCCCGGCTTCGGCCACGTGGCCCGCCGCATCACAAAGAATAATTTCGTCGAGGCCACGCTGCTGCCGCTCGTGGGCGGCGCGCACGTAGAGCCAGGCCTGCGGGCCTTTGCAAAAGCTCAGGGGCGAGTACAGCGCCTGGGTTTCCTCGGCGAAGCCGGCACGCTGAATAGGGGAAGTATCAGCGGCAAAATCTTCAGCCGTGGCCAGCCACTCTGCGTCGGTGGTTGGGGGAGTGTAGCGGCCGCCGCCGGCCCGCCACAGCTGCACCCGCAGGCGGGCCGCGGACCGCCGACTGGCTGTGGCCAACCCCGCCAGAGTCGTTTCCAGGGCTTCGGGCGTGGCCAGTTGAGGCGGGAGCGTTAGGAAGAGGGCGGAGGCGGCTTGCTGCATCCGGGCCGTGTGGAGGGCCGCGTGGCGCAGGCGGTTGTCGGTATAGACCAGGGTTTCAAAAAAACCGTCGCCAAAGGCTAGGCCGCGGTTGGGTAAAGCCAGGGTAGCAGTAGGCAGCAGTTGGTTGTTGAGCAGCAGCACGAGTGGGAAAAGGGAGGGATGAGTAACAGAGTAGCCGAGCGGCAAAGTAGCTTATACCAATACAAACTTCTTGCCCGGCAGGGCCTTTACCACGCCCCGGAATTCCAGGCCCAGTAGCAGCGTGGCTACTTTATTGACCGGTAATTGGGCTTTCCAGCTCAGATCATCCATTTGCTCTTCCTTGCTGGCCAGCAGCACTTCCAGCAGTTGGAATTCCTCGGCGGTGAAATCAGCTGGGTCGTAGGTGGGCGTGGGCTTGAACTTGCCGGTCTGGTGCAGGGCCGCGTCCCAGTTCAGGAGCTGCTCCAGGTCGGCCGGCTCGCCGTAGAGGGCGGCTTTGTTAGCTTTGATCAGGTCGTTGCAGCCCTCAGAGGCTACGGAGCCCAGGTTGCCGGGCACGGCCAGCACGTCCTTGTTGTAGCTGAGCGCAATTTCGGCCGTTATCAGCGCTCCACCTTTTCTGGCCGCTTCCACCACCACCGTCCCATCCGAAAGGCCGGCAATGATGCGGTTGCGGGCCGGGAAGTTGAACCGGTCGGGCTGGGTGCCAAAGGCAAACTCGGTGAGCAGGCCGCCCTGGGTGAGCATCTTTTCGGCCGTTTTGCGGTGGGCGGCGGGGTAGAGCACGTCCAGGCCGGTAGCCATCACGCCCACGGTTTCCAGGCCTTCCTGCAAGGCGGCGCGGTGGGCCATAATGTCGATGCCGTAGGCCAGCCCGCTCACCACCAGTGGGCGGTGGGGCACCAGGCCCAGCACCAGCTTCTCGGTTTGCTCCCGGCCGTAGTCGGTGGCCTTGCGGGTGCCCACGATGCCGATGGTTTTGGGCTGGTTCAGGTTGGCCGTGCCCTGGTAGTAGAGCAGCACGGGCGCGTCGGGAATGGTTTTGAGCCGGCTCGGGTACTGCTTGCTGGTGTAGAACAGGAGGTGTACCCCGTCCTTTTCGGCCTTGCGCAGGGCTTCTTCGGCCTTTTTCAGGGCGGTAGTCCGTTCGCCGCCGGTCAGCGTAGCCACGGTGGTAGGGCCCACGCCGGGAATCTTGCGCAGCTTGCCCGGCGGCAGCAGCAGCACGTTTTTGGCCGAGCCCCCGTAGCTCATCAGCTGCCGCGTAAGCTGCGGCCCGATACCGGGAAATAACGTCAGGGCGACTTCGTGGAAGAGTACTTCGTCGGTAGAAATAGGCATAATAGTTTAATGGATAAAATAGGGACGTAAATTAGGTCTTGTATTTCAATATCAAGATACTACTCAACCCGCTCCAACTCCCGGGCAGCTACCGTATCAACCATTTGCCAGGGAGCCTTCAGCAGACTGTCGTAAGGAATTGGCACGCACCATTGCAGGCCGGGCATCACGGGAGTGATGATAACCCGTCGCGGCTCGGCACCCGCGTTTGTAAAACGTAATTGCCTGACTGCTACAACATCGCCCTGCCGATAGTCGAAAGCAACTGTGTGCCACGGATATTGTCGGACAAATAGGTCTTCAACCGGTATTACTGCCTGCCGCCAGGAGGTCCACTGGAATTTGCCCGGAGTATAGCTTTTCGCCTTCTGGTACCAACTGGCAACAACGACTAACTGCACCAGCACCAGCGGACCCCACATAAGCCATGGCAGCAGCGTCCAGAGCCAGGATAAAATTCTGGTGCGGGTTTTTAGCCAGCGAGTGGCCGGGAAGGCCAGCAGCCATAACCCCAAGCGTGGCAAGTTGCCTAGCTGCAAAGGCACGAATTCTAGAGGCGTGAAATACGTAAGCAGCACCAATGGCCAGCACAGCAGCCATATGGTGGCTATCAGATTGGGTAAATACTCTTTAATTCGAGTCAACGGGAATAGCTGGGTTAATATGGCAATGGGTTCTGTTGCTACCCCTGCGTTTTGCCAATGGCGTCCAGCTCCTTTTTCATGGTCACCAAAAAGCCCCGCACTTTCTCCAGGCTCTGAATCACGTCGATTTTTTCCTTGAGCTGGGGGCCTTTCTGCTTGAGCATGTCGCGGGCCCCGGGAATGGTGTAGCCCCGCTCCTTGACCAGGTGGTAAATCGTGCGGAAAATATCCACGTCCTGGGGCGTGTAGAGGCGGTTGCCCTTCTTGCTTTTGCGCGGGCGCAGCTCCTCAAACTCGGTTTCCCAGAAGCGAATCAGCGACGGGGCCACGTTGAACTGGGCCGCCACCTCGCCGATGGTGAAGTACTGCTTCTCGATGTCGCGCTCTTTGTAGGGCATTTGGTAGAACTTAGAACTTAGATATTAGAGCTTAGAAGGGCGACGGGAAAAGAAGGAGTGAAGCCTAAAAATCCGCAGGAACGAGTCTAAGCTCTAACTTCTGATTTCTCACTTCTCCAAAGTCGGCTACCTTTGCCGGAACGGCCTTTCCGCTGGAAAAGCGAAAAGTAACCAAATTCCCGGCTGCGGCCAATTCCTCTGGGGCTCGGCCGTTTCATTCACCGCATCACTCGACTCGCCAAGTTCAGCTTCGCGTTACTTCTTATGTCACTTCCCACCGCCAGCCACGTCCGCCAGCAGTTCCTCGATTTCTTCGCTTCCAAAGGCCACCACATCGTGCCCTCGGCGCCCATCGTGGTGAAGGACGACCCCACGCTGCTGTTCATTAACTCGGGTATGGCCCCGTTCAAGGATTACTTCCTGGGCAACAAGCCCGCGCCCTACAAGCGCATTGCCGACACCCAGAAGTGCCTGCGCGTGTCGGGCAAGCACAACGACCTGGAAGAGGTAGGCTACGACACCTACCACCACACCATGTTCGAAATGCTGGGCAACTGGTCGTTTGGCGACTATTTCAAGAAGGACGCCATTGCCTGGGCCTGGGAGCTGCTCACCGAAGTCTATAAGCTGGAGAAGGACCGCCTCTACGTAACCTACTTTGAGGGCGACGAAAAGGACGGCACCGCCGCCGACACCGAAACCCAGGGCTTGTGGCGCCAATACACCACCGACGACCGGATTTTGCCCGGCAACAAGAAGGACAACTTCTGGGAAATGGGCGACACCGGCCCCTGCGGCCCCTGCACCGAAATCCACATCGACCTGCGCTCCGAAGAGGAGCGGCAGCAGAAGCCCGGCCGCGAATTGGTCAATGCCGACCACCCGCAGGTAGTCGAAATCTGGAACAACGTGTTCATGGAGTTCCAGCGCCTGGCCGACAAGTCCCTGATTAAGCTGCCCGAGCAGAGCGTGGACACCGGCATGGGCTTCGAGCGGCTGATGATGGCCGTGTCGGGGGTGAAGTCGAACTACGACACCGACGTATTCCAGCCCCTGATTCAGTTTATTGCCGCCGAGGCTGGCGTGAAATACCACGGCACGGCCCCAGCCACCGTGAACGACCAGCCGGCCACCGAAAACGAGAAAACCGACATTGCCATTCGCGTCCTGGCCGACCACATCCGCACGATTTCCTTCGCCATTGCCGACGGGCAGCTGCCCTCCAACGTGAAGGCCGGCTACGTGATTCGCCGCATTCTGCGCCGGGCCGTGCGCTACGCGTTTTCGTCCCTGGGCCAGAAGCAGCCCTTCCTCTATAAGCTCGTGCCCGTGCTGGCCGACCAGATGAAGGATATCTTCCCCGAACTCAAGCAGCAGACTTCCTTTGTGCAGCGCGTGGTGGAGGAGGAGGAAGTCGCCTTCCTCAAAACCCTGGAAAACGGCCTGCGCCGCCTCGATGCCCTGGAAGAAGCCGCCCGGCAGAACGGCAACCGTATCGACGGCAAAACCGCCTTTGAGCTGAGTGACACCTTCGGCTTCCCCCTGGACCTCACGGCCCTGATTGCCCGCGAAAAGGGCCTGACCGTGGACGAAGAGGGCTTCCAGAAAGAGCTGGCCCAGCAGAAAAGCCGCAGCCGCAACGCCCAGGAAACCGAGCAGAGCGACTGGACGGTGGTGCTGGAATCCGAGGAGCAGCCGGCTTTCGTAGGCTACGACCTGGACGAGGCCCCGGCCAAAATCCTGCGCTACCGCAAAATCGATAAGAAGGGCAAAACCGAGTACCAGGTGGTGCTCGACCAGACCCCGTTCTACGCCGAGTCGGGCGGGCAGATCGGCGACACGGGCTACCTGGAGTCGCCCCTGAGCAAGGTGCGCGTGATTGATACCAAGAAGGAAAACGACCTGATTGTGCACACCGTTCTGGATTTGCCCCAGGACCTGGACGCCGACTTCTCGGCCAAAATCGACCACGCCCGCCGCGAGCTGATCCGCAAAAACCACACGGCCACCCACTTGCTACAGGCCGCTTTGCGCGAAATCATCGGCAGCCACGTGCAGCAGAAAGGCTCCCTGGTGAACGATAAGCTGCTGCGCTTCGACTTCTCGCACTTCACCAAGGTCACCGACGAGCAGCTGCGCGAGATTGAGCGCCTGGTCAACGAGCGGATCCGCCAGCAGATTCCGCTGGATGAGCGGCGCAACGTGCCCATTGCCGAGGCCAAAAACCTGGGCGCCATGGCCCTCTTTGGTGAAAAGTACGGCGAGTTCGTGCGCGTTATCACTTTCGACAAGAACTACTCCGTGGAGCTCTGCGGCGGTACCCACGTGCGGGGCACCGGCGAAATCGGCTTTTTCAAAATTACCTCGGAAAGCGCCGTGGGTGCCGGCGTCCGCCGCATCGAGGCCGTAACCGGAGAAACCGCCGAAGCCTACGTGGACCAGCAGCTCGACCTGCTGAGCCAGGTGCGCGAGGCCCTGGGCAACCCCCAGCACCTGCTGCCCAGCCTGCAGAAGCAAACCGAGGAAATTGCCGCCCTGCGCAAGCAGATCGAGCAGTTTGAGCAGCAGAGCATCAACCAGCAGAAAGACCAGCTGGCCGCCCAGGTGAAGCCGCTCGGCGGGGTCAACTTCCTGGCCGCCCAGGTGCAGGCCGGCTCGGCCGATGCCCTGAAAACCCTGGCCTACCACCTGCGCCAGACCGTGGACAACCTCGTGCTGGTGCTCGGCGCCGACATCGAAGGCAAGCCCCAGCTGGCCGTGATGCTCGACGACGATATTGCCAAAGCCGGCAAGCTCAATGCCTCGACGCTGGTGCGGGAACTGGCCAAGGAAATCCAGGGTGGGGGCGGCGGCCAGCCGTTCTTTGCCACGGCCGGCGGCAAGAACGTGGCCGGCCTGGGCGCCGCTATTGCCAAGGCCGAGGAGCTGATCGGTAAGTCCTTGGCGTAAGCTTGACCAACCCGGTTTGCGGGCTGGATGGTGCTGCTCTTCGGGCGGCGGCTGTCCAGCCCGCTTTCTTTTGGTCGGTTTGTTCAAGAGCGGGCAACCCCAAGGAAGTCGTAGCTTGCTCTGGCCCACCGGCAAGCGCTTGAAGCCGAATACTTTGACTGGTTAAGGCGTCTGGTGGATGGCCGAATCCAGCGGGTGCGTATTGTTTGGCAGCTGCGCGGCTGCCTATCTTGCCGGCCCTACGGAGTACCCCTATGATTGAAGTTGACCTCGTTACCAAACACGGTAAAAAAGCCTTGGGCATGGAAGAGCATATTCACCACCAAACGTGGCGGCAGCGCCTGCCCGAAATCTTGCTGGAAATTGGCATTATCGTCTTTGCCATCACGCTTTCCATTCAGCTCCACAGCTGGCACGAACACTCTTTGGAGCGCGACAAGGAGCGGAAGTTTCTGCTGGGGCTGCGCCAGGATTTAGGGCACGATATTCAGGAAATGCAGGGCGACTCGGCCTCGTACGTCACCCAGTACAAGGCATTCCGCTATTTCCGGGCCCTGACGCCCCAGACCCAGCACCCCGACAGCCTGCAACAATATAGCTGGACCCTGCGCAACACCACGGTGCTGGTGCCCAATGCTTCCCGGTTTGAAGGACTGAAATCGTCGGGCGACCTGGACGTGATTGAAGAGGAAGCCCTGCTCAATGGGATTCTTGACCACTACCAAGAGCTGGTTCCTGGCCTGGTGAGTGAAGCCGATAATTTTTCGGATTACAAGACCCAAACCATTGGCCGCTACCTCGACGACCACCTGGCGCCCAATCAACAGAATTTGGCTGCGGTAATGGCCGTGGGTCCCATGCAGAACTACCTCAGTCACGCAGACCAGATTCCCTATATCCTAAAGCGGTACCACGACGTGATGCAGCATAGCCGCCAGCTGATCCGGCTGATTGATGCCCGGGTTGGGGAGCACTAAGCGCGGGCCGGTCTGCTACTCGGGTGAAAGATTCAGTGCGCCCGGCTTCGCTGGCAGCCATGAAGCACCATTTTTTCGCGCCCTGGTACGAGGTTTTATTTTCATACAGTATTCCGGTCAGCACCGCTAGCTTATCCTTGATGGAGGTGAAGGACCGATTTTCTTAACAGATTTTTTCATTTTTATCCTATTCACGGATGCGCATTTCTACCCTGTTGCTGGCCAGCGCCCTGCTGACTGGCTTTTTCGCCGCCCCGGCCTTGGCCCAGACCTTCACTGACCCGGGGGCCTACAACAATTTTATTATCGGCGAGCAGCGGGCCATGCTCAAGAAAAACCTGCGCTACATCAGCAAGGCCGCCCACAGCGACAACGAGAAAAAAGTGGACGCCAAGCGCATGGACTTGGTAAAGCAAACCGAAATTTCGCTGGCTAAGCTGGCCAAGCTGCCTGCCTTCGAGGACGACAAGGGCTTTAAGGATCAAACGACCGAAGCCTTCTACCAGCAACTGAAAGTGTATTCCGAGGACTACAAGGCCGTGGACATGATGGCCGCTACCCGCACGGCCAGCGTGGAAAACATGGAGCGCTACCTGCACGCCCAGGAAGTGGCCGAAGCCAAGCTGCGGGCCGTCAACGACAGCGTAGACGCGGCCCAGCAGCGCTTTGCCAAGCGGCATAACATGACCGTGGGCGAAGACCCCGAGGGGAAGCGGCTGTCGCAGTACATGAAGCAGGTGTCGGAAGTGAATACCTACCAGCACCAGATCTTCCTGGCCCAGTTTCGCACCGAAAAAGCCAGCGCCATGCTCGCCGATGCCATGCGCCAGCAAAACGCGGCCGACTTTGAGGTAGCCCGCGTGCAGCTCCTGACCGATACCCAGGCCGCCCTCGACCAACTAGCCAATGTGCCGGCTTTCCGCGGCAAGGATGGGCAGTACCGCGACGCGGCCCGCACCCTGGTAAAGACCTACCACAGCATGTGTTCCGACCAGTTTGTGAAGCTCAAAGACCTGCTGGAGCGCAAAGACAAGCTCAGCAAGGCCGACGTGGACCTCTACAACAAGTGCATTAGCTTCTACAACACCCAGAACCAGAAGGTAGTAAACGCCTATAACCAAGCCGGGAGCACCTTTATGGCCACCTACGTGCCGGTGTTTAACGATTAACGAAACCGCGGCCCCGCGGGGGCGGTTGAGCAAAGCCGAGCCGGATGCGCATCCGGCTCGGCTTTTTTGTCCCGGTGCGGCGCCGGATAGTTTTTATCTTGCGGCCGCATTGGGGCCAAACCCGCCCCAACGGCTCAATTTGATTGATATGGACGACGCAATAAAAGCCAAATACCAGCCCGTAATCGGACTGGAAGTACACGCCCAGCTGCTCACCCAGAGCAAGATGTACTCCTCGGACGAGAATGAATACGGCGCTCTGCCCAACAACAACCTTTCGGTCATCACGCTGGGCCACCCCGGCACCTTGCCCAAGGTGAACCGCTCGGCCGTGGAGTACGCCATGAAAATGGGCCTGGCCACCAACTGCCACATCACGCGCGACAACCTGTTTGCGCGCAAAAACTATTTCTACCCCGACCTGCCCAAGGGCTACCAGATTACCCAGGACAAAACCCCGATTTGCACGGCCGGTAATGTCCCGATTCGGCTGGCCGACGGCTCGACCAAGAACATCGGCATCACCCGCATTCACATGGAGGAAGACGCGGGCAAGTCGATGCACCTGGCCGGGGAGGTGGAGACGCTCGTGGACTTGAACCGGGCCGGGGTGCCGCTGATTGAAATCGTGTCGGAGCCCGACATCCGCAACGCCGACGAGGCCTATGCCTACCTGAGCGAAATCAAGAAGCTGGTGGTGTACCTGGGCATCTGCGACGGCAACATGGAGGAAGGCTCCTTGCGCTGCGACGCCAACATTTCGGTCATGCTCAAGGGCGCCGAGAAGTTCGGTACCAAGGTGGAAGTCAAGAACATGAACTCCTTCCGCAACGTGCAGCGCGCCATTGAGTACGAAATCGAGCGGCAGATCGAAGTTCTGGAAGCCGGCGACACCCTCGACAGCGAAACCCGCGGCTTCGACGCCGCCACCGGCACGACCAGCGGGCAGCGCTCGAAGGAAACTCTGAACGACTACCGCTACTTCCCCGAGCCGGATCTGCCCCCACTCATCATCAGCGACGAGTGGCTGCACGAGGTGCAGGCTTCATTGCCCGCCCTGCCCCAGCAGCTCTACGCCCGCTTTACCGGCGAACTGGGCCTCTCGGACTACGACGCGACGGTGCTCACCGACCAGAAGGAAGTGGCCCTGTTCTTCGACGAGGTTTCGCGCCTGACCCCGAACGCCAAGGCTGCCGCCAACTGGGTGCAGGGCCCGGTGAAGTCCTTCCTCAACGAGCGGGCTTTGACGATGAGCGACTTCCCGCTCACGCCCCAGCACCTGGCCGACATCATTCACCTCATTGATGAGAACAAGGTAGGGCACTCGGTAGCAGCCAAGCAGTTATTTCCTTACCTGCTCGACAACCCAAGCCAATCGGCGGCGGCAGCGGCCGAGGCGCAAGGCCTCACCCAGCAGTCGGACGCCGGGGCCCTGGAAGCCATGATTCAGCAGGTGCTGGACGCTAACCCAGGCAAGGTGGAAGAGTACCGCGGCGGCAAAAAGTCCCTGACCGGCATGTTTATGGGGGAGCTCATGAAGCTTACCGGCGGCAAGGCCGACCCCAAGCTGGCCAACCAGCTGCTGCGCCAGAAACTCGACGCCTAAGCCCTGTACTTTACACCAACCAGGCGGCCGGTTTCGTTGTTGAGCCTACGGGCTGAACCAAATTGGCCGCCGGAGGCTTGTTTTCACAAAAAGCGGAAAGCCGCGTGCTGATCCGCTGGTAGCCTAACATTAGAATGATTGAGAAAATGAAAAGCATACTTCTGGTGACCACCGTGCTGGGCATGGCCAATGCCTGCAGTAAGTCGGCCACGCCGACTACGGGCAGCACCAATGGCACCGGTTACCAGGTGAGCGGCCAGCTGACCAACGCCCCGGCCGGGACGAAGGTGTATCTGGCCGAGCTGGGCGAAACCCAGTTTGTGTCGCGCGATACGGCCACGGTGGACGAGCAGGGGCGTTTCACGCTGCAAGGCACGGTGCCCGAGGCCGGGCTCTACCAGGTGAAGGTGGATGATGCCAACCAAGTAATGCTGGCCCTGGACAACGGCAGCAACATTCAACTCTCCGGCGACGCCAAGAAGCTCACGGACGGCTATGTGGTGAAAGGCTCCAAAGACTCGGAAGCCCTGCAGCAGCTGGGCCGCACCATGGTCGAGTCGAAGCGGGCCATGGCCCTGCTGGAAATGCGCTACAACAACAGCGCCCAGGCCGGGCAGTCCGACTCGATGAAACTGATTGAGGGCAAGTTCTACGCCGCTCAGGCCCAGAACACGGCTAAAATCAAGGAGCTGGTGCGCCAGAACCCCAATTCCGTGGTTTCGGCCTTCGTGGTGGGCAACCTGCTGAATCCCGACGAAAACTTCGCCTTCATTGACTCGATGGCGACGCAGTTCAAGAAGTCGATGCCCGACTCGCGCTACACCAAGGCCTTGTCGGCCAAGCTTGACCCGCTGCGGGCCACGGCCGTGGGGTCGGCGGCCCCGGAAATTGCCCTGCCGGCTCCCGATGGCAAAAGTGTGGCTTTGTCCTCGTTGCGCGGCAAGTACGTGCTCATCGACTTCTGGGCTTCCTGGTGCGGCCCCTGCCGCAAGGAAAATCCCAACGTAGTGCGGGCCTACAACAAGTACAAAGGCAAGGGCTTCGAAATCTACAGCGTGTCGTTTGATCAGGACCGGGAAAAGTGGCTCAAGGCCATTCAGGCCGACGGGCTGACCTGGACCCACGTGTCGGACCTGCGCGGCTGGGAAAGTGCGGCCGGGCAGGCCTACGGCGTGAAAGCCATTCCGCAGTCGGTGCTGCTGGATCCCCAGGGCCGTATCGTGGCTAAAAACCTGCGCGGCGATGCCCTGGAAGCCAAGCTGGCCTCGGTGCTGAAGTAGCCGTTCATTTTAGCTCTGTCAGAACACGAAAAAGGCACGTCATATGACGTGCCTTTTTTTATGGTCCACGACGACTGGCTGACAAGCCGCCCCTAACTCAGGAACATTCGCTGCATGGCTTGCCAGAGTAGTTTTTTGCGGCTGTTATCTTCTTCCAACAGCTCTATTTCCGCCGCGGGCAGGTAGGCCGCGTCACCGACCAGGATAACGGGCTCATAGAGCTGGGTGGTCCGGATGGCGACGTCGAGCAGATTTTTGCCAAAGGCAATAATCTGTTTGGCGGCCAGCTTCTGGCGAATGGTGTTGAGCTCCACCGGCAGGTGCGACTCCACGTTGATCAACACCACGTCTTCCATCACCAGCCGAATGGCCTTGAGCAGGTTATTCAAAAACACATTTTTGGGCAGACGCTGGAAGCGTACCGGGTCCATGCGCACCAGAATTACCAAGCCGTTGGGGTTGCTGCCCAGCGTGGAGTAGGGCGTGGCACTCAGCGGAGGAGCCGTACGCGTCGGGGGAGCATCTGCCGGGGCTTGGGGCGCCACTGGAGCAGGTGCAGCCGGCACCACGGGCGCCGAGGCGGGGGCTACGGGCGGCCGGGGCGGGGCTGGTGGCGTCAGGTGTAGGGTAGACAGGGAGGGTAGCTTGCCCGGACCCGCGGGGGGAGAGGCCCCGGGCTGGGCGGCCGGGGCAGCGGGCGGATTCGAGGCCACCGGGACGGGAGTAGCCGGCGGAGCAACGGGGGCCGGAACTGGCCGGCCGGCCGGGGCGGGCGCGGGAGCCGCGGCCGGGGCCGCTACCGCCGGCCCTGGCCGCGGCTCCCGGGCTCCGGGCGCTGCTTCCGCGTCCGGTTCGGGTACTACATACAACGAGACGTTGGTGTAGAAACTCTGAAAAAAAGCCAGTGACGCTTGATCCATAGACGGTGGGGAATTGTCAGGTACCGGGTTTCAGTTGGCTCTTCCCAAGAAGCGACCAGCTGACCCCCAACGACTAATAACCACAATTACTCCATGTCAAACAACGCCTTGAGCTCATTGGCATCCTGGGGCTGCATCCGGCCCCCGAGCACGAGGCGCAGCTGCCGCCGGCGCAAAGCCCCGTCGTAGAGGCGGATTTCTTCCTCGGTTTCGGCTACGGCCTCGGGCACGTCAATCGGGCGGCCCGACTGGTCGACGGCCACGAAGGTGAAAAAGGCCTCGTTGGTCTTCATCTTCGTACCGCTGGGAATATCCTCGGCCCATACGTCGATGTGCACTTCCATCGAGGAGTTGAAGGAGCGCGTCACCTGGGCTTGCAGGGTCACCACGTTGCCCAGGGCGATACTGTCGCGGAAGGACACGTTATCGACCGAGGCCGTGACGACGATGCGGTTGGAGTGTTTCTGCGCCGAAATGGCCGCGGCAATATCCATCAGGTGCATCATGCGGCCTCCCATCAGGTTGTTGAGCGTATTGGTGTCGTTGGGCAGCACCAGCTCAGTCATAATCACGAAGGATTCTTTAACGGGCTTCTGTTTGCGCATCTGAAAAGCAGTTTCTGAAAAAAGTAACGGCCGCAAAGATAGGGCCCCGGCCGCCGGAATGCCGATGGCCTGGTGAAAGAATAGCGGCTAACCGGTCGGTAATAACTCAAAAACTGCGGGCCCGGCTGCTACTTCGGCCACCCGGCCTGGCCCAGCAGCGGCACAAAGCGGAAGTCCTCGAACTCCTCGCGCACAAACTCGTCCTCACTCTCGCGCACCACCCGCATCATGCGCTGGGTATGCTCGTCGCCCACCGGGATGACCAGGGCCCCGCCCACGCGCAGCTGCCGCAGCAGGACCCGCGGAATCGTAGGCGAGCCGGCCGTGACCAGAATCTTGTCGAACGGAGCTTGTCCGGGTAGGCCCACCGAGCCGTCGCCGCAGTACAGGTGGGGGCGCAATCCAAAGCCCACCAGGCGCCGGCGGGTGTTTTCGAACAGAATCTGGTTGTACTCGATGCTGAATACTTCGGGCACCAGCTGCAGCAGCACGGCGCACTGGTAGCCCGAGCCCGTCCCGATTTCCAGGACCCGGTCGGTGGGCCGCAGCTGCAGCAGCGCAGTTTGGTAGGCTACCGTGTAGGGCTGCGAAATCGTCTGGCCCTGCCCAATGGGAAAGGCCTTGTCCTGGTAGGCGTGCTGCTCAAAGGCGGGCTCGAAGAACAAGTGCCGGGGCACCGTGGCCAGGGCTGTCAGCACCCGTTCGTCCCGAATGCCCTTGCGTCGTAATTCTTCCACAAGGGTGCGGCGCAGGCCGCGGTGTCGGTACGTGTCAGCGTGCATGGAGTCTGGGGTTGGGCCCGTGTCGGCGGTATGGGTTAATGCCCTACCTTTGCGCGGCTCGGCAAAAGGAACCAAGCCTTTCTACGCCGCTCGGCCGCGAAATTACGGCATCCTGCCCATAAAACCCATTTGTTTACCGGTCTTGGCCGGTCTGCTATACTTATCTCCTTGACTCGCACCTTTCAAAAGCTGAAGCTCATCACTGCCGACTTCGTGGCGGCCCTGCTGGCGTGGATGTGTTTTTTCCTGCTGCGCAAATACCTGCTCAGCGAAATCAACGAAGGCTACCGCTTCACCGGCGGCGAATTGTTCAACCTGACCGGCTCGGCCCTGATGATTGGCCTGTTCTGGTCGGTGCTCTACACCCTGATTGGCGAATACCGCGACATTTTCCGCAAGTCGCGGCTGGCCGAGATTATCCGCCTGGCCCGCATTTCGGTGCTGGGAGCCCTGATTATCTTCTTTGCCTTGCTGCTCGACGACCAGGGGGTGAGTTCCTACCGGCTCTACTACAAAACCATTACGGCCTACTTTCTGCTGCATTTCTTTATTACGGCCGTGCTGCGGACCTGGGCCATTACCACTGTGCAGCACCTGGTGCGGCGGGGCGTTATTTCCTTTAATACCCTGCTGGTGGGCTCCAATATGCTGGCCCGCGAAACCTACCACGAGCTGGCCCGCACCGGCAAGCACCTAGGGCTGAAGCTGGTTGGCTTTGCGCCCGTCGGCGACACCGTCGACCCCGAACTAGCGGCCGAGTTGCCCGCCCGCGGCTCCTACACCCGTCTGCCGGCCCTGATCCGGGCTCTCAAAATCGAGCAGATCATCATTGCCATTGAGCCCAGTGAGCACCGCATGATTCAGGAGATTCTCTCGCTGCTGGAAGGCACGCCGGCCCGGGTCAGCATCCTGCCCGACTTGTACCAGATGCTGCTGGGCTCGGTGAAGGTGAACCACTTGTTTGGGACGCCCCTGATTGAAATCAAGCACGATTTGCTGCCGCCCTGGCAGGAGTTTACCAAGCGCCTGCTGGATATCGTGGGCTCGGCCCTGTTCCTGCTGCTGGCCTGGCCCGTGTATGCCTTCACGGCCGTGATGGTGCGGCTTTCCTCTCCCGGCCCAATCTTCTACGCCCAGGAGCGTATCGGCATCAACGCCCAGCCGTTTCGCATCTACAAGTTTCGCTCGATGTACGTGGATGCCGAGAAGCAGGGCCCGGCCCTGTCGTCCGACCACGACCCGCGCATTACGCCCTGGGGGCGCTTTATGCGCAAAGTGCGCCTCGACGAACTACCCCAGTTCTGGAACGTGCTGAAAGGTGATATGAGCCTGGTGGGCCCCCGCCCGGAGCGCCGTTTCTACATCGACCAGATTGTGAAAGTCGCTCCCCACTACCGGCATCTGCACCGCGTCCGGCCCGGAATTACCAGCCTGGGGCAGGTAAAATACGGCTACGCCGAAACCGTCGATCAAATGGTCGAGCGCCTGAAGTTCGACATCCTCTACATCGAGAACATGAGCTTGGCCATGGATTTCCGCGTCATGCTCTACACCCTGAAAATCATTGTCGAAGGACGGGGCAAATGATGCACGCAGGTGCTGGCGTTTTGCACGTGCCGGCTCTGTCCTGGCGAGCAGCGCGCAGTAAGCCGTCCTCTGCGCAGTACGATACGACCTTTTACCAGAATGCCTGTTTCGTTGTTATACCTGCTACCTGAGGGCTCGGCGCCGAGGAAAATCCGGCACAGAGCACGGATGGCCACGACTTGCGCCTCTTCGCACCTCAGCACCGTCAACCCACATTAGCACCTTAAAGAACTCATGTTTACTGGAATTGTAGAAGCGCTGGGTACCATCACGGCCGTGCAAACCCAAGGCACCAACCGGCACTTTACCGTGGCCGCGCCCTTCGCCCACGAGTTGCAGATTGACCAAAGCGTGGCCCACGACGGGGTCTGCCTGACGGTGGTAGCCGTGGATGCCGCCGCCGGTACGCACGTCGTCACGGCCATCGACGAAACCCTGCAAAAAACCAATTTGGGCAGCTGGGCCGCCGGCCGGCAGGTAAATCTGGAGCGCTGCCTGGCCGCCAACGGCCGCTTCGACGGCCACATCGTGCAAGGCCACGTCGATCTGACGGCCGTGTGCGAGAGCGTCGCCGACCAGAACGGCAGCTGGCTCTACCGCTTCCGCCACGAGCCCGGCCCGAGCCGGGTTACGGTCGAGAAAGGCTCCATCTGCGTCAACGGTACCAGCCTGACTTGCTTCGACTCCACCGACGACGGCTTCTCGGTGGCCATTATTCCTTATACCTACGAGCACACCACGTTTCAGCACCTGCGCGCCGGCGACCTGGTAAACCTGGAATTTGACATCGTGGGCAAGTACATAGCTAAAATGCTGGGTCGGTAGGCCTGAGTTGGGTCGTGGGCAAACCTGCCATTCTTGTGCTGGTGCTCCTGGCGTGCTTGGTAGGAGCGGCCTTGCTATGGAAAGCTCCGCGCCCGGCTTCCGCGGATGGGTATGTTCGTTACACGGTGGATGTGCGCCGCCAGGACTTGCGTTTGTATTGGCAAGACGACCGGCAACAGCCCCTGCGCAGCATCGCCAATCTGCGAAACTGGCTTGAAGGCCAGGGGCAGCGGCTGGTTTTTGCCACCAATGCGGGCATGTACAAAGCCAACAATGTCCCCCAGGGCCTCTTTATTCAGAATGGCCGCGTCCTGAATCCGCTTGATACGACGCGGGGCGCGGGCAACTTCTACCTGAAACCCAACGGAGTCTTTTACACGACTTCCGACGGGCAAGCGCAGGTATGTAGCACCGAGCAGTTCAGGTATTCTCGCCGGATCCGCTATGCCACCCAGTCGGGGCCGCTGCTGCTGCTCCATGGGCGAATGCACCCGGCGTTTCGGCGGGGTGCAGCTAATCTCAATGTCCGCAACGGCGTGGGTGTTTTGCCGAACGGGCAGGTCGTGTTTGCCATGTCCAGGCAGAAAGTTAGCCTCTATGAGTTTGCGGACTACTTCCGCCGGTTGGGCTGCCGCAACGCGCTGTATCTGGACGGCTTCGTGTCGCGCACCTACCTGCCCGCAAAGGGGTGGGTGCAAACCGACGGAGACTTTGGCGTACTGGTGGGCGTAACGGAGCCGATGCGTTGAACTTTGCAACCTGTGGCACTTTTACGGGCCGTTTGCGTACAGGCAAACAGACCCAACTCCCTCATAGCTATGTCAAAACGCGAATTAATAGAACCCACCCCGGGCGACAAGCGCTACGTACGCCGCAACGAGAAAGGCCAGTTCACCAGTGAAGTAGACCTGAATCGTTCCCTGTCGCAGGACGATAAGCACAACTCCCACCGCACCAGCCGCCCCGGCCAGGGCGACAAAGGAGACGGCCACACGGGAAACCGCAAGCCGGCCAAGAAGTAAGAATGCTTTATAGCCCGTAAAAGGCCCCACTAGCACTTGCTAATGGGGCCTTTTTTGCTTTCGGGGTATCGAATAGGACTAGCCCGGAGTTGCTTCGCTAAAGAAAGTAGCTGCTCTCTGCTGGGCGGCCACGTCCCGCTGAACGTCGCCGGGGCGGGAGCCATTGCCGAAGAGAAAGCCGCCCCAGTGCATGCGCATATAGCTGGCGCAGAGCCGGAGTGTGTCGTGCAGGGGCTGGGCTTCGGCCGGCTCCCCGCTGCTGACCACCACGGCCCAGAGGGTTTTACCCACCATTCGCTCCCGGAAATGTACCTCCGCCACCCGCATCCAGGCGCTCCAGTAGTCCAGGTATTGCTTCGTGGGTACGGGCATGGAATACCAGTACAAAGGCAGTACCAGCACCAGATCCGTGGCGTGCAGCGTGGCTTCCATCAGCACTTTGGCGTTGCCTACGGGAGCAGGATAGGGGGCATCGTGGCGCAGGTCGATAAAGTCGGGCAGCGGGTAGTCCAGCAGGTTGAGCCACTGCTGCTCAGCACCGGCGGGCAGATGCTGCGCAGCCACTCTGGCTAGCTGCTCACTATTGCCCTGGCGGCGGGTGCTGCCCGGCAGAAACAAAAAACGGCGTTGGGTTTCAGGCATTGTTTGCGGAGGAAAAAGGCGCGGCCGGCCACCAGCGGGCCGCGCCTAGCTGGTAGAGGCGGAAGCAGGCCCAGGCGGCCAGGCTGCCCAGGGCGGCGCCGGCCAGCACGTCGGATGGATAATGGGCGCCCAGGTACATGCGGCTGTAGGACACCAGTACGGCCCAGATAAACACCAGCACCTTGGCCAGGCGGTAGCGCCGGGGCAGGGCCAGACACAGGAAAACCACCAGGGCAAAGGCATTAGCCGCGTGCGACGACATAAAGCCAAACTGCCCCCCGCAGCCACTAGCCAGATTCAGCGTAGCCGATAGGAGCGGGTCGTGGCAGGGGCGTAGGCGGGCAAAATAGGGCTTAAAGAACCGGCTGGAGATACCATCGGCCAGGGCCACGCTCAGGCCCAGCAACGGCAGCAGCAGCAGGGCCCGCTGCCGGAACATATACCCCAGTACGAGTAGAATGACCAAGTAGGCCGGAAACCACACGAAGCGTTCGGAAAAGAAAATCATCCACGCATCCAGCGCGTTGGAGTGATTGTTATTGGCCGCCAGTAGCAGCCAACGGTCCAGGTCTTGTAGTTTCTCGATCAAAGCTGGCTGGGGTTTTCGAGCCACTGCACGCCCTTGCGTAGCCACTGTTGGGTAGCGGCTTCGGCCGAGCCCGGCTCGGGGCGCTGGTCGTAGTGCCACTCGCAGCGCGGAGGCAGGCTCATCAGGATACTTTCGGTACGGCCGCCGGTTTCGAGTCCAAAGCGGGTGCCCCGGTCAAAGGCCAGGTTGAACTCGGCGTAGCGGGCTCGGCGCAGCATGTGCCACTGTAGCTGCCGCTCGCCGAAGGGCAGGTCGCGGTTCTGGCGCAGCAGCTCGGTATAGGTGGGGCCAAACACGTTGCCCACGGCCTGGATGAAGGCAAAGAGCTCTTCGCGGCTGCCGTCTTGGCCCACGGTGAGGCGGTCAAAGAAAATGCCGCCCACGCCCCGGGTTTCCTGACGGTGGGGCAGGAAGAAATAGTCGTCGGCCCACTGCTTGAAGCGGGGGTAGTACGCCGGGTTGTGCTGGTCGCAGACGGCCCGAAGCTGCTCGTGAAACCAGCGGGCCTGGGCTTCATCCACGTAAATCGGCGTCAGATCGATGCCGCCGCCAAACCAGGCCTCGCCGTTGCCGGCCTCGAAGTAGCGCACGTTCATGTGGGCAATGGGCACCATGGGGCTGCGCGGGTGCTGTACGACCGAAACGCCGGTAGCAAAGTAGTTGGGGTTGGGCATGAGCAGCACCCGGGCGGCCTGTTCGCTCATTTCGCCCCACACGGCCGAAAAGTTAACCCCGCCTTTTTCCAGCACGGCCCCACCCTGAATCACGCGCGACAATCCGCCGCCGCCGCTGCCGTGCTGCCACTCATCTGACTGAAAGGTGGCCTGGCCATCGGCGGCTTCCAGCTGCGCGCACAGGCGCCGTTGGAAGTCGCGCAGCCAGGTGGCCACGGAGTCGCGGAAGGTAGAGGCAACCGGCGCAAGGGAAGAGGAATCGGTCAGCATAGAAGGTAAAGCGGCTACTCCTCACAAATCAGCCACTGGCCGACTCGTGCAGAAACAGAAAACCGCCTGACGGCGGGGTAAGTTTGAAGCCGCAAAGGTAGGGGTTTACGCGCGTTTCGGGCGGGTCCGGTTTTGGAAAGCCTGGCAACGGAGCCGCAACAGCCGGCGGTGGGCACAGCCGCAGGGCAAAGCCCTGGCGGAGCCGGCACATTCCTGCCCTGCCCGCCGCGTGCTGCCAGGATCCAAAGCAAGTGAAGCCCGCCTCCGGACGGAAGCGGGCTTCAGGTACTTGCAGCCAAGCACTGTTATTGATTTTGCCGCACCACGGTGGTGTTATTAGCCCCGTGCTGCTGCACCTCGCTCTGGTTGCCGGCCGTGCCCTGATACGTGCGGGCGCTGTTGCCGGAGCCCAGCTGCACTTGCCGGGCATAGTTGCCGCTGCCAGTAGCTTGCTGACTGATGTAGGCCGAGTTGGTGTCGTAGTTGCCTTCTGCGGCCTGCTCCTGCATGGCAGTGCTGCCCGAGCCGGTTTGCTCAATGGTAGCGCTCTGAGACGAGCCCTCCTGGGTCTGGGTGGCCCGGTTCTGATTACCGCTCTGGGAAACCGATGCTCTGGAGCCGTTGCCGTTGCTCTGGTTTTGGGTGCTGGTATTATACAAGCCGATCTGGGTGGCACGTACAGAGCTCTGGTCCATTCGCTCCTGCATCTGGGTGCTGGTATTATACATGCCAGTCTGCGTCAGGGTAGCTTGCGTTGGGTTAGCAAATGGACTCTGCCCGTATCCTTCGGTTTGCCGTTGCGTCCCGGCGTTGCTCTCCCCGACCTGCGTAATTGTTGCACTGGCCAACCCTCCAAGCTGGGTCTGACTAGCTTCATTAAACTGGCCTTGCTGGCTGATGCTGGCCTCTGTGCGCAGGCTCGAGCTTTGCTGAAGCTGCCATGCGCTGTTGGCATTTCCCTCCTGTAGGATGGTTACATAATGAAGCTGGCCTGCAGTACTGCCCCCCGACTGTTGCTGGATGGCCCCATTAGCTGTACCCAGTTGGGTGGCCGTCGCATACGCATTAACAGAGTTCTGCTGCTGGTTAGCTCCGTTGCTGTTGCCTACACTTTGCAGGATGGTAGCGCTATTGTTACGACCCGATTGGTTCTGGGTAGCATAGTTCAGACCACTGAGTTGCTCAATGGCTACGGTTTGGCTGAAGCCGCCCTGGCGCTGATCGGCGACGTTACCGTGGCTGCCCGCCTGGGCAGAGCCCTGGCGGATGGTAGCCAGTTGGCCACGGTCGGAGCTCTGATACTGCACGGCCTTTTGGTCGTTGCCCATCTGATCCACCCGCGCCGTCTGATTCCGGCCGATCTGGGTTTGAGTACTCTGGTTGTTGTTGCCGCTGGCGCTGCCACCATTCACGGCCGCATCGTTCTGGCGGGCGGTGGCCGTGTTGCTCCGGCCATCCTGCGTTACGGCAATCTGGTTGTTGTTGCCGAAACTAGTGGAGGTTTGGCTGTTATCCTGTGCCGTAGCCACGCCACTGACAAGAAAGACGACAAAAAGTAATCCGGTCGATTTCATACAAATAATAGAAAATGTGAATGAATGGGTGCTGCAAATCCCCTTAGTGCGAAGGGAAGCTACAATTAATTTTATTATAATAGTTATATTAAAAATAAAATTATTTATAAGTAAGCGGTCCGGCTATTGGTAGCATCTTTGGGGTATTGCGAGCTGAAACCCAACAGAATTGTACAAAGTAAGGCGTTAATATGGCCGGGCGAACGTAGTGCCGACCTAGCGGTGATGAACCTGCTTGGCTTGGCAATCTTTGGGTGGGTCCCCTGGTGGCGCCTGGGCCTAATTAGCTAGTCGTTAAGGCAACTCCGGGCCGGGACACGCTGTTGCTATCAACTCGATGCCGTACTTTCGCCCCGCATTCCTAGCCACCCATGCCGAATTCAACTGCTCCCACCCTGGAACCCGACTTCACCACCGAGCTTAATGCCACCCAGCCGCCGCGCGAAACCCTGCTGCGCGCCTACGCGCTGATGCGCACGGGCGACGAGCTGGCCCGCCTCTACGAGGAAAACAAGGCCGTTACGGCCAAGTACGTGCACGCCACGGCCCGCGGCCACGAAGCCATTCAGCTGGCCGCGGCCTGCTTTCTGGGCCCCCAGGACTACGTGACGCCCTACTACCGCGACGACGCCATGCTGCTGGGCCTGGGCCTGGAGCCGTACGAGTTGATGCTGCAGCTCATGGCCAAGCGCGACGACCCGTTTTCGGGCGGCCGCACCTATTATTCTCACCCTTCGCTGCGGCGGGCCGGTTTTCCCACCATTCCGCACCAAAGCTCGGCGACGGGTATGCAGGCCATTCCGGCCACGGGCATGGCCCACGGCATCAAGTACTTGGAAAGTCAGGGCCTGAATCCACTGGTAGCCGACCCCCGCGACTGGCACGAAAGCGGTGGCCCTATTCCCGGGTTGTTTGGCCTGTTGCCCACGGAAGCTCAGCAGGGTAGCCCTGTAGTCGTGTGCTCCATCGGCGACGGGGCCATGACGGAGGGCGAGGTCGCCGAGGCCTTGCAAATGGCCGTGCTGCATCAGTTGCCCATTATTTTCCTGGTGCAGGACAACGACTGGGGCATTTCGGCCACCGGCCGCGAGATGCGCGCCATGGACGCCTACGAGTTTGCCGCCGGCTTTAAAGGCCTGCAGCGCCTGCGCGTCAACGGCGCCGACTTCCCCGATTCCTACGCCGGCCTGGCCACCGCCTTCGACTACGTGCGGCGCACCCGCGGCCCCATTCTGGTGCACGCCAAGTGCCCGCTGCTGGGCCACCACACCAGCGGCGTACGGCGCGAGTGGTACCGTGGCGACAACCTGGCCGAGCATACCACCAACGACCCGCTGCCCCGGCTGCATCAGCAGCTGTTGGAACTGGGCGTGCGCGCAGCCGAGCTGGAAGAGCTGGGCCAGCAGGCCCGGACCCGGGTTGAGGCCGACTACCAGCGTGCCCTGGCGGCGGCTAACCCCGAACCCTCCACCTTTGCCGACCACGAGTTTGCTCCGCCGGCCGTAACGGTGGAAACCGGGGAGCGAAACCCCGCCGGGGCCGACAAAGCCCTGATGGTGGATGCCGCCCTGCACGCCGTCGACGATATTCTGCGCGAGTTTCCCGAAGCCCTGTTCTATGGCCAGGACGTGGGCGGGGAGTTGGGCGGCGTGTTCCGCGAGGCCGCGCTGCTGGCCAAGAAATACGGCGATGCGCGCGTATTCAACACCCCCATCCAGGAAGCTTACATCGTGGGCTCTACGGCGGGTATGAGTGCCGTGGGAGCCAAGCCTATTGTCGAAATCCAATTTGCCGACTACATCTGGCCCGGTATGAACCAGCTGGTGGAAGAGCTTAGCAAGTCGTGTTACCTCTCCAACGGCAAGTTTCCGGTGCAAAGCCTGATCCGGGTGCCCGTCGGGGCCTACGGTGGGGGCGGTCCGTATCATTCGGGCTCGGTAGAAAGCACGTTGCTCACCATCCGCGGCATTAAAGTCGTGTATCCGAGCAATGCGGCCGACATGAAGGGCCTGCTGCGCGCCGCCTTTCTCGACCCCAACCCCGTGGTGCTGCTCGAGCACAAAGGGTTGTACTGGAGCAAGGTGCCCGGCACGGAGGACGCTAAAACCGTGGAGCCGGAAACGGGCTACGTTATTCCCCTCGGCCAAGCCGCCGTGGCCCAGCAGGCCGATCCGGAAAAGCTGCGCCAGGGGGATACCTGCGTAGTCATTACCTACGGCATGGGCGTGCATTGGGCCAAAACCGCCAGCAAGCAGTTTGCCGGACAGGTGGAAATTCTGGATTTGCGGACGCTCAATCCCCTGGATTTTGAGGCGGTGCAGGAAGCGGTGCGCCGGCACGGCAAAGCCTTGGTGCTCACCGAGGAGCCCCTGATGAATTCCTTTGCCGAGTCATTGGCCGGCCGGATTCAGCGCGCCTGCTTCCAGCAGCTCGACGCGCCCGTGTTTACCCTGGGAGCCGCCAACCTACCCGCCATTGCCCTGAACGTAGAGCTGGAGCGCCAGATGCTGCCCAGCGCCGACAAAGTAGCCACGGCCTTGGCCGAGCTGCTGGAGTATTAAGAGTACTGCTGTGGTGCTAATGCCTCTCCTGTCATAGCCAGGCGGCACGACATTCCGCGCATCAAGCGGCGTCAATCCGTCCGCTGAAATGTGCGGAGCTGCTTAAAGTGAAAAGCCCCTTACTGCGCACGGCAGTAAGGGGCTTTCTGGTAAAAGACTGTTCTGCCCATCGTTTAGGGCGTGTGGCTTCTGCCTCGTAAAGACTTGTTTGTACATCAGCACATTCAACCTTACTAGCACCTGAGCGCCTTAAAAAGGATAGCCGATACCCAGGTTGAAAGCCGTTTGATTCGGTGACTTGGCCAGGCGGAAGTTGGGCAGCACGTACTTGTTGCCGGGCGCCGTCGGGTCGTAGACTTTCGTGGCGACGTCCAGGCGCAGAATCAGGAAGGTGAAGTCGAAGCGGATGCCGATACCCGAGCCCACGGCCAGCTGCCGGTAGAACCGGTTGAAGCGGAACACGGCTCCCTCGCGCCGGGCATCTTCTTCCTGCAGCGTCCAAACGTTGCCAAAATCCGTGAACAAGGCCCCGTTAATAAAGCTATAGATGGGGAAACGATACTCCACGTTGCCCTCCAGCAGCACTTCGCCGGGCTGCTCGAGGTCATAATCGCGCACGGGCAGGCCGGTGGTTTCATCGATGCGGTTGGTACCGTCGTCGTTGAGCTTGTAGGTGGTGTAGGAGCCCGTGCCCAGGCGGCGGGGGCGCCAGGCCCGGACGCTGGAACTACCACCGGCGAAGAAATACTTGTCGTAGGGAATGGTGTACTGCCCGTCGGTCTTGGTCAGGGCATGCGCTATACCGGTATTGACGCGGTACACGAAGTAGGAACGGGGCCCCAGCTTGTGGTAGCGCCGGAAGTCGGCACTGAGCTTGGCGAAGTTATACACGTCCAGGCCCAGCCGGTCGATACTGCTCTGGTAGAGCGAGCGGGTCAGCCCACCAACTTCGGCAAACAGCCGCAGGTAGCGCGCGTCCCGGGTCTGGGTGAAGTCGTTGGAGTTGTAGAGGGACGTCGCGTTGAAGCTGGGAATAAACAGGCTGGTAAAGCTGCGGAACAGGGGAGAGCCCTGCGTGACGCGCAGCGTTTGCAGGTCCTTCTCAAACTTGGTATCGATGGTAGGCGTGTAAATCACGCTCAGGTCGAAGGGCGTCAGCACGTACTGGTGGAAGGCCGAGCGTTGCCAGATGTAGTCGTAGGTGGCCTCCAGGTTGGTGCGGGTGTATTCGGGGCGCCGCACGTAGGTGAAGCTGCTGCTAATGCGGGTTTTGGGGTTATAGCGCGTCAGAAACCGGTTCATGTTCCAGGGCACCAGAAACTGCGGTATCACCAGGTTGACGTTGGCCCCGAGCTGGGTCGTGAGCACGCTGCGGGCCTCGGTGCGGCTGAGCTGGCCTTCGAAACCCGAGCGCAGACCCAGCTCCAGCACTTCGGCTCCGCCGAAGATATTGCGCACCTTCAGGCGGAAGTTGATAAACGGCCCCGGCAGGCCCGCCACGTAGGTGCCGCCAAACTCGGTGGTTTCCTGGTACTTCTTCGTCGGCGAGGCATTGACGGTGGCAATCAGCTGCCCCCGGCTGCTGATACTGTCGCCATTGACGGGCCGCACCTTGCTGTAGCTGACCGTATTGAAGCGGAACATGTCCAGGTCGCTGAGTTGGCGCTGGGTCAGCAGGGTGCTTTGCAGACTGTATCGGTCGCCGGGCCGCACCGTAAGCTTGCGGTCCAGGATGCGGGTACTGAAGCGGTGTTTATAAGCCAGGTAATACACTGAGTCGCGCACCAGCGTGTCGCGCCTCACGCCAAAACGGACGGTGCCCGCATCGGTGATAAAGCGCACCCGCTGTACTGTATACAGCTGGTGCTGCTCACCCGGGCCGGGGTCGGCAATGATGGTGCGCAGGCGCACAGTGCCCGCCCCAAAGCTCGTGTCGGCTTCCAGAGTAATATACTGCTGTCGAAAATCGTAGTAGCCCGCGTTTTTGAGCAGGGTTTCCAGGCGGCTGCGCTCCTGGCCAATCACGTTTTCGTTGTAGCGGTCATTCACCTTGAGCAGCGAGGCTGGCTGCCCACCCATCACCACCCGGGCCACGGCCGAGTCGGCAATGTCGTAGTCGAGCTGGGTGTAGTGAAACGGCTGATTTTCGCGGATGCGGTACGTCACCGTCACCCGCCGGTTGTGCACGGTGTCGGGCTTGGCGAAGATATGCCCGATGGAGAAGCGCCGGTCCATCACCGTATCGGTGGCCGAAACCGCGCTGCGGAAAAATCCTTCCGACTTCAGAAAGGTGGCAATCTGCTCCACGGTGCGCGCCGTCAGGGTCGAATCGTAGATAACCGGCGGCTCGCCCAGGCGCATGATGGCGTTGCCTTTGTCGATGGCCAGCTGCAGGCGGCGGGTGCGCTTCTCGCGCCGGGCCAGCAGCTTGCCGATTTTAACCGAGTCGGTGCGGGCCGCCTGCATCCGCTCATCAAACTCGGTGCGAATGCGCGCCAGCTTGGTTTGTAGGCGCTGCTGGTTGTAAAAACGGTTTCCGAGCTGGTAGATTGTTAGCTTTGGCAGCGGAAAGCGGCTGTTGGGCTTCTGCTGGTACAAGGCCTCGATGCGGGCCGCATCGGCTTCCTTCACGCCTTCCAGCTTTACCCGGCTCAGCAGCTTTTGCTTAGGACCCAGCAGCCGCAACGGCGAACAGCCGGCCAGAAGCAGCAAAGCCCCGGCCAGCGCCGCCTGATGTATCCATTTAAATGAGTGCCGCCCAGGGCGGTTCGTAAACAGCGAATATGGTTTCAAAAGCAGTAGCGAAATACGTGCACGCGCTGCACCTGAAGAAATACCGGCTCCGCCACGGTGCCTTTTTGGTAGAAGGCGGCAAAAGTGTGGTGGAGCTGCTTAATTCCGGGCTTATAACGGAGCGGGTGTTCCTGACGGCTGAGTTTGCCGCAAAAATCCCGCCTTTACCCGCGAAGGTACCGGTTGAAATCGTGACGGAGGAAGAATTAACCAAACTCGGTACCTTATCTAACAACACCACGGCCCTGGCTATTGCCCGCCTGCCCGAAGAAACTGTGCTGCTGCCCGCTGCCAACCGCCTGCTGCTGGCCCTGGATGAGGTGCGCGACCCGGGCAACCTGGGCACCCTGATTCGGCTGGCCGACTGGTACGGCCTGCACGGGGTGGTGTGCTCCGAAACCTGCGCCGACCCCTGGGCCCCCAAAACCATTGCCGCTACCATGGGCTCGTTCACGCGCGTGGCCGTGTGGCAGCGCAGCCTGCCCGAGTGGCTCGATGCACTGCCGGCCGAGCTGCCCCGCTACGGCGCCCACCTCGAAGGCGACAACGTGCACCGGCTTACCCTGCGCCCCGGCGGCGTACTGATTATGGGCAGCGAGTCGCACGGGCCGCGCGCCGAGGTGCTGGCCCGCCTGTCTCAGCGCCTCTACATTCCCGGGGCCGGCGGGGCCGAAAGCCTGAATGTGGCCGTCTCAGCAGCTATTCTGCTCGACAATTTCCATCGGGAGCTGTAACCTTAGCGGCCTTCCTAAAACGCAACCGGGCCCGGCAGAAGCTTCTGCCGGGCCCGGTTGCGTTGCTGCCCGCGGGCAGATTTAGTCCAGAATCGAAATGCCGAAGCTGATGGACTGGGCCTGGGGGCCGCGGTTTTCCTTGAACAGCTCGTTCATGTTGTATTTCACGAACAGGTCGATGCCCCGGACGCCGATTTTGCCCTGCAGCCCGTACTGGAAATCTTCCAGGTTGAAGCTGCCCCGGTCTTTGTCCTTGCGGGTGTGTTCTTCGTCGTTGTACTTGATTTTGGTGTGGCTGGCCAGGCGGTAGCCGGCAAAGCCGCCCGCCCCAATCCGGAAGGCATCGTGGCCGGACTTGTCCTTGAAGTTGAGCTTGGCCATTAGGGGCAGGTTGATGACGGTGGTAGCGAGCTTGCTTTTTTCCAGGCTTACCGAGGGCTCGCGCACAATGTCGGTGCGGGTATCGGTAGCTACCAGCCGGCGGTTTTGGTCGAACATGTAGTTATTGAAGGCCAGCTCCGGACCCAGCGTCAGGAAGAAGGGGCTGCGGCGGCCACCTACCCGGATATCGTAGTACCAGTTCAGGCTAACGTAGCGCGAGCCGGTGGGCTTGAGGTCAAACTGCTCCTCGGTCAGGTTCGAGCGGTTGGTCAGCGCATTCAGCCCCAGGTCGATGGAGAAGTTGCTGTGCACGGCCCGGCTGGCGCGCTCTTCTTTCTTGGCCGCCCGCTGGACGTTGCGCAGGGAGTCGGAGCGGTGCGAATCATCGTCGCCGATGCTGATGGACACCTCGTCGTTGTGGCCCTTGCCGTCTTTGCCTTCCTTCACCGTGACGCTAAATACCTGGCCGAACTTGTAGCCTTTCACGGCTACTTTGCTCGCGGGCTCCTCGTTGCGCACCGTCACCCGGATCTGCTCGGGAGCCTGGGTGCCGGGGCGGTCTTTGGCCGGGTAAAACTCCATGGTGACGGCGCTGTTGCCGGCGTTCTTGCTGGCTGCCTCAGCCTGCTGAATGTAGCGGTCGAGCAGGGCCATGAGCGTGTCGAGGCGGTAGGTGCGCAGTTCGCGCAGCTGCTCCTTGTTCTTGGTATACAGGGTCATGGTGGCCTGGTTGGGCAGCTTCACCACAATGGTATCGTCGTTGGCAGGCTTGCTGGCCGCCTGGGAGCGGGAGGGAGACGCCAGAACTGTCAGCAGCAGCAGGGCCAACAGGGAGGAAAAACGTTTCATGACTACGGGAGGTTGAGAATCTTAGAGTTGGATGACTTTGGTGGCCGAACGGTTGAACACGTTGACCTCCACGGTTACCGTTTCCGGCAACTCGACTTTGGGCAGCCGCACCCGGCCATCTTTGACGGCCGTTTTGGCTTTGTGGAATAAGTTCTTCAGGTGAGAATCCGACTCGTAGCGCTGCGGCGCGTCCGCGGCAGCCAGGGCTACTACCGGAGCTTCGGTGCCGCGGTGCACTTCTACTTCGATAGGGCCCGTCGGGGCCGATGAGACGGGGGTAGCAGACTCCACCACAGTTGCTACTTCCTGCGTTGGGCGACGCTCCGGTTGCGGCGCGGCAGGCAGGGTAGCAGCAGGGGCCAACGCGGGGGCGGGTACCGACGCCGAGCGGTTGGCCTTCGTGGGGTGAGCAGTAGTTTGCGCTACCAGGACGGACGGTTTCCGGGGTGCGGGTCCGGCGGGCGAGAGAGCGGGCCGGGGCTTCGGCTGTTGCTTTGCCGAAGCCGGGGCTTCGGCGCTGGCCACTTCCGTGGTTGTTTGTCCTTCTACACTGCCAGATGAAAACCCGTTGTCGGCAGTTGCCTGGGGCGTGGTAGATTTTTTGGCGGAGTTGGCCGCTCCTTGCCCGGCTGGGCTGGCGGGCGTGGCCGGGCCGGTCGTGGTCGTTGCCAGGGTGCCCCTGGTGGCCGCCGAGCCCGAAGTGCGCAGCATCCAGGTGCCGCCGGCCACGATGAGCAGGGCAATCATGGCCGCGACGGCGTAGAGCCACAGGGCGGGGCGCTTGCGGGCCGGCCGGATTTCCTCTTCCAGCTGTTCCCACAGGAAGGCCGGCGGGGTGGGCGCGTGGTGCTGCAGCTTGTCGCGAAACAGCTTATCAATATCTTCCGGTTGCATAGTATTCTTTCGGTGAGGAGTTGGAGGCGCTCAGGCTGGCGGCCGCCAGCCGGCGCTGCAGCATGGCGCGGGCCTTGCTGAGCTGCGATTTGGAAGTGCCCTCGGAAATGCCCAGCAGCTCGGCAATTTCGGGGTGGGAATACCCTTCCAGGGCATACAGGTTGAAGACGGTGCGGTAGCCGGCGGGCAGCTCGGCCAGCAAGGCCAACAGGTCGGCGGCGTTTAGGTTGCTTTCGGCTTCGGCGGCCGTGGCCGGCACGTCGGTCACCATGTCGTCGATGGCCAGGTGCAGGGGTTCCTTGCGGCGCAGCTGGCCCAGGGCCTCGTTTACCATGATGCGGCGAATCCAGCCCTCGAAGCTGCCCTCGTGCCGGTACTGATCCAGGGCCCGGAACACTTTGGCAAACCCGCCCAGCATGGCTTCCTCCGCATCTTCGCGGCGGCGCAGATACCGGATGCACACGCCCAGCATCATGCCCGCAAACCGCTCGTAGAGCAGTTTCTGGGCACGGCCACTGCCTTGGCGGCAGGCAGCAATGAGGTCAGCGTCAGTCACGGGGTAAAGGGTAGAATCAGACGGTAAGAAGGTGTTTGGCGGGGTAGATACCAAAGCAGTCGGCGCGGTTGCCTGGAAAAGAAAAATTAATGCGAGAAATGTGGTGGGAATGTGCTGATGTGCTACTGCGAGGAAGGGGCTACTGCCAAAGACGTGTCCTGGCGAGCAGCGCGAAGCAATTCGTCCTCTACTGGTGATAACCGCCCTAAAGTAAAAAGCCCTTTCTCGTATCAACGAGAAAGGGCTTTTTACTTTAGAAAGCTCGATGCATTTCAGAGGACGGATGGCTTCGGCTTATGCCTTACTATGACACGTCTTTGGCAGTAGCCCCTTCCTCACGTTCTCCACATTCGCACATTAGTAATTGCCGATGCTCAGCATCACCAGGGTGCAGGCCTCCTCGGTCCGGATGCCCCGCTGCTGGGCCATACGCTCCAGCTCCTCGTTTTCGGTGCCGGGGTTGAAGATGATGCGCTTGGGCTTCAGGTCCAGGATATAATCGTACCAGGCCGGCTGGTTTTGCGGGCCCACGTACAGGGTCACCGTGTCGATATCGTCGCCGGTGGGCCGGTCGGTGTGAATGTCGAGGCCGGCGACCTGGCCTTTGCGAATCCCGACGGGTACTACCTCGTGGCCGTGCTGCTTGAGCTGGTGCACGGCGCGGTAAGAGTAGCGGGCCGGGTTGTCGCTGGCGCCGAGAACAAGGGTCTTTTTCATCTTGGGTAGTGGTTTATCGGTTTTGGTTTTTAGCCGCCGTTCCAAGCCAGAAAGCCCGAACTGCGGCCCGCACGAGGTGTGGTGCCAGGTCTTTAACGGATTCTGGCGGTAAAAAACCAAAAACCAATCCCTAAAAACGAGCCACCAGGGCCGCTACGGCTTCGGCACACCGTTCCCCATCCATGGCCGCCGACACGATGCCGCCGGCAAAGCCAGCTCCTTCGCCGCAGGGAAACAGCCCCGTCGTTTCGGGGTGCTGCAGCGTAGCCGGGTCGCGCGGAATGCGGACCGGGGCCGAGGTGCGGCTTTCCACGCCCACAATCTGGGCCGCGTTGGTGGCATAGCCGGGAATCTTACGGCCGAAGTTCTCAAAGCCCTGTCGCAGCCGGGCCGCCAGGCCTTTGCCCAGCACCTGCTCCATGTTCACCGACACCAGACCCGGCTGGTAGGAAGTTTCGAGCAGCTCGGCCGAGACTTTGCCTTTGAGAAAGTCGCCCAGGCGCTGGGCCGGGGCCAGCTGGGTGTTGCCGGCCAAGGCACAGGCCCGCTGCTCAATTTCCTGTTGCAGCTGCAAGCCCGCCAGAGCGCCGTAGCGCTGCAGGTCCATGTCTTCGAGCTCAATGGCCGTTACAATACCGGAATTGGCAAAGCGGGAGTCGCGGCGGCTGGGGCTCATCCCGTTTACGACTACTTCGCCCGGGGCCGTGGCGGCGGGCACAATAAAGCCGCCGGGGCACATGCAAAACGAAAACACGCCCCGCTGCTTGCCCTGCCACTGGGTTTGGTGCACCAGCGAGTAGGAGGCAGCCGGCAGCGGCCCCCGGTCGGCGCGGCGGTACTGGGCCTGGTCGATAAGCTCCTGCTGGTGCTCTACGCGCACGCCCAGGGCAAAGGGCTTGGCCTCGATGCGGACCCCGCGGCGGTGCAGCAGCTCGTAGATGTCCCGGGCCGAGTGGCCAGTCGCCAGAATCACGGCGTCGGCTTCCATGGCTTCCCCACTGGCCGTCACGACGCCCCGCAGGTGGCTGCCGTCCAGAATCAGGTCGGTGACGCGGGTGTCGAAGCGCACTTGCCCGCCGGCCTGCCGAATGGACTCGCGCAGGGCCGCTACCACCATCGGCAGCTTGTTGGTGCCAATGTGGGGGTGGGCGTCGACCATGATTTCCGGGGTGGCGCCGTGCTGCACCAGCAGCTTGAGAATGCGCTGAATGTCGCCGCGCTTGGTAGAGCGGGTGTAGAGCTTGCCGTCGGAGTAGGTGCCGGCCCCGCCTTCGCCGAAGCAGTAGTTAGAATCGGGATTGACCACGTGCTCCTTGTTGAGGGCGGCCAAGTCGCGGCGGCGGGTGCGCACATCCTTGCCCCGTTCCAGTACAATAGGTTTCAGGCCTAGCTCGATGGCGCGCAAAGCCGCAAAAAGTCCGGCCGGCCCCGCCCCCACGATAAGTACCGAGTGGCGCGCCCGGCTCACATCCGGATACTGAAACCAGGGGCCGAATAAGTCGGCCGGTGGGGGGGTGCGCCAGATATCGGCCCGCAGGCGCACCAGGGGCTGGCGGCCCCGGGCGTCGATGCTGCGCTTGCGCAGGTGCACAAAGTCGGCCTGGCCGGGTTCCAGGCCCGCCGCCGCCAGCAGGGCGCGGTAGCGCGCGTACTCGTCGTAGGCCACTTCCGGGGGAAGCAGGGCCTCAATTTCTTGTTTTTCAAACATAGTGGGTGAAAGGTGTTTAGCCTTTAGACCTAAGCAAAAGGTGTTTTTCCGGGGGCAAAGATACGCCAGGGAGTCACTTGTCAAGAAGAGCGGCCCTGGCGATTAATGGAAGACAGCACCGCCCTTCTTGGGGTAAGGCACTACTACTCGGCTACAACTGCCTCGGGAAGAATCCGGACCGGGCGCTTTTCGTTGTCGATGGCTACGAAGGTGAACAAACCCGTCACGGCTTTGGTGCGCTCCTCGGAGTACATCTGCTCCACAAACAGCTCCACGCGCACCTGCAGGCTGGTGTTGCCGACCCGCACCACGTTGCCGATCAGCTCCACCAGGGTGCCGCCGGGAATGGGGTGGGTGAAGTCGACTTTGTCGGACGAGACGGTGACCATCTTGAGGCGGCTGAAGCGGGTGGCGCAGATAAAGGCCACTTCGTCCATCATGTGCAGGGTAGCCCCGCCAAAGAGCGTGTCGTAGTGGTTGGTGGTGTTGGGAAATACCGCTTTGAAAATACGCGTTTCGGCGCGGGCAATTTTCTCTTCAAGAGTAGGCATACAAGAGGGGAAAAGAAGGAAACAAACGTCCTGCGGCCGATTTCCGGCGCCCCACGCAGCAAAGCAAACAATCGGGAAGAACGGCTGCTACCCGGTGGGGCCGGCGCGCCGCAGCCCGCCCGCTCCCGCCCGAACACGACCAGCACCCGATAAGAGCCTCATGGCGCGAAGGCAGCCTTATCCACATGGCCCTAGGCAGGTCTCCTGACTTATACCGGTTTTCACCGCCCTTCTCAGCTCGGCTTGGGGCCGGGCCAATGGGCTGTAGCGAGGTGAAAACCAACTGGGTACTTACAGTAGCGCGTCTGTCCGGGATTTGCACCCGGTTCCCTATTAATTCCGGTATTACCCGAAAACCTTGAGCCGTCTGATTGAAATCAAACCAAGAACAACACCGGCAAAGGTAGGAGTTTCGGCGGGCCGGGCTACCTTGGCTTTCTCAGGGGCCGGTGTACGGACGTATTCCCGCCGGCCCGAACCTCGGCTTTCCCGCTTGTTGTATGTCCGCACCTCTTCCCGCTGCGCTGCCCCCGCGTAGCATGGCTTCCCGCATTAAATCCATCGTCAGCGGCTCCATCGGCAATTTGGTGGAGTGGTACGACTGGTACGTGTACTCGGCTTTCTCCCTGTATTTCGCCCCGGCGTTTTTTCCCAAAGGCAACCTCACGGCCCAGCTGCTCAACTCGGCCGCCGTGTTTGCCGTGGGCTTTCTGATGCGGCCCCTGGGGGGCTGGCTGATGGGGGCGTATGCCGACCGCCACGGCCGCAAAGCCGCCCTGGTGGTGTCGGTGCTGCTCATGTGCGGGGGCTCGTTGCTGATTGCCCTCACGCCCGGCTACGAGCAGATTGGGGTGGCCGCGCCGGTGCTGCTGGTGCTGGCCCGCCTGCTGCAGGGCCTGAGCGTGGGCGGCGAATATGGTACCTCGGCTACCTACCTGAGTGAAATGGCCGACCGCCGCAACCGGGGCTTTTTCTCCAGCTTCCAGTACGTAACGCTGCTGGCCGGGCAGCTACTGGCCCTGACCGTGCAGCTAGGGTTGCTGCAAGTGCTCAGCGAAGCGGAAATGTATAGCTGGGGCTGGCGCGTGCCATTCGGAATAGGAGCGGGGGCCGCCCTGGTGGCCCTGTATCTGCGCCGCCACATGGAAGAAACCGACTCGTTTGTTGTGCAGGAGCAGCAGAAGCCTGAGGCGAAGGAGCCTGGCAAGCTGAAGCTGCTGCTGCGCTACCCCAAAGAAATCCTGACTGTGGTGGGCCTTACCCTGGGCGGTACCATCGTCTTTTACACCTTTACTACCTACGCCCAGAAGTTTCTGGTCAATACCGCTGGCTTCAGCAAGGCCGCTGCCTCCTGGGTTTCCTTTGTCACGCTGGCCATTGCCCTGGTACTGCAACCCCTGTTCGGGGCCTTGTCGGATCGGGTGGGGCGGCGGCCGGTGCTGTTGTTTTTTGGCGTGGGCGCTACCCTGGGCACCGTGCCCCTGATGACCCTGCTGGGCCGGGCCGACAGCCAGGGGGCGGCGCTGGGGCTGCTGGCCGTGGCCATGCTGATTATGAGCGGCTACACCTCCATCAATGCCGTGGTGAAAGCCGAGCTGTTCCCAACGACCATCCGGGCCCTGGGCGTGGGGCTGCCCTACGCCCTCACGGTGGCTATTTTCGGGGGCTCGGCCGAGTACGTGGCTCTGCAAGCCAAGCAGTGGGGCGTGGAAGCCTGGTTTTACTGGTACGTTACGTTCTGCGCCGCGCTTTCCCTGCTCGTTTACTGGCGCATGCCCGACACGCAGCAGTCTGGGCGCATGGACGCGTAGTTTTCGGGACTTTTAGGGTGGAAAGCGAAGTTGCTAGCTGCCTGTAGTTGAGCTTTCGTCGGCGGCGGAGGCATTCATGCCCAGCTGGCCCAGGCTGGCGTGGGCCTTGGAGGCATTGTCGAACTTCTCACTTAGAATGGCGCTGATGGCCTGGGCCACTTCGGGGCCGTGGCGGGCAATGGTACCGCTGAGCACCTCGTAGTAAAAAGCGGCCAGCGTGTCGGCGGGCCAGAGCTTGCCAATGTTCTGGTGCAGGCTGCGTAGCTGGTCGAGGGAGGTATCCACGATTTTGCGGTCGGTGGCTTCCATAGGGTGAGGGCGTAAGACGTGAAGACTGCTGGGCATACGCAGGGCGGCCCGGGTGGGGTTGTGCCACTCGCCTGCTAGCGGCAGTGCTCTTTGATAATGCGCTTGAGCTCTTTCTCGCCCACGGCCGCGTCGCCCCACTTCAGGGCCTGCCGCAACGATTCGCAGGCGCTGGGGTCTTCCAGCTTGATCTGGGCAATGCCGACCATGCGGTAGAACTGACCCTTGTCCAGAAAATCAGCCATTTCCAGGCACTTGTTGTAGTCGGCCAGGGCCTGCTGCAGCTGGCCTTGCTGCTCGTAGGCCAGGCCGCGGGCCGCGTAGGCATCCAGGTAGCGCGGGTTCAGGCGCAGGGCCTGACTGTAGGTGGCCACGGCCCGGGCGTAGTCTTGGCGGCTGTAGGCCAGCTGCCCCAGGCCCAGATAGGTTACGGAATCCTGGGGGTTCAGGGACAGGGCTTTTTGCAGATACTGCCGGGCCTTGGCACTGTCCTGCAGGGCCGCGTAGGTGGTGCCCAACACGCGGTAGGCCCCGGCGTTTTTAGGATCAAGCCGGATAACTTCCCGGTAAGAAGCCAGCACGCCGGCTTGGTCGCCCAATTTCTCCTGCAGATCGGCCAGGCGCGTGTAGTAAGTCAGGGCGCCGCGGTTGTTGGGGTCGCGCTGCTGGGCCAGGGCAAAATACCGCTCCGCCTGGGCGGGAGTGCCGCGTTTGCTGAGGTAGGCACTAAAGCCATAAAACACGTTGGCACTGGCCGAATCAAGTAGCCAGGCCCGGTTGTAGTGCTGCAGGGCCTGGGCATATTTCTCCTGATAGAAAGCGCTCCAGCCCTCGTCAACGTAGGTTTCGGAAGCGGCCGCCCGGGTTTTGTACTGCTTCAGTGCCTGAGCTACAAATTCCTGGTCGGTCTGGCGCTGGGCGGCGGTTTGGGCCCGGCCAGCGTAGCGGGGCCGTTCTAAGGTCGCTTCACCTTGGGCCCGGCAAAGGGGCGCAGCACCCAGGCACCCGAGCAGAATGAACAGTAGTATTTTGGGCATAAGAAGCGCGTCAGCAGGAGGATGGGTTACCGCCTACTACGTTTGTGCTTGTGCCAGGATGCTTTCCGGTTGATTTTTACCCTCCTCTGCCCGCTTTGGGCCGCTAGCTTTCGAGCTCATCTCTCTTTGATGCCGCCCTGCCGTGGCTGGCCACGGCGCCCCCCCCACAGCTTCCTAGCGGCCAACAAAGCGTCCGGCTTTAGGTTACTTGGGCACTTTCTACTAAAAAATACTTGGCATGCAGCTGCTGGCTTCTTATTCGCACGTGAGTCTCTACCTACACGATGAAGGCCCTTTTCGCGCGCTGGAGGCCCAGTGGCAGGGGTTTATGAGCAGCGCAGTGCTGCGGCATACCATCGGAGAGGTGCTGGACCACGCCCGGCAGCAGCAGGTTACGGCCTGGATTGCCGATGACCGCCTACTCGGGCCCGTTCGCCCCGCCGACCTGGAGTGGATTGCCCGGGAAATGCTGCCCGAACTGGTGAAGATGGGGCTTCGGCGGTTTGCCCGCGTGGAAGCCGCCGACCCCCTTAACAAGCTGCTGATCGGGCAGGTGCAGGAGACGGCCGAACCGCTCTTGCCTTTTGAGATGCGCACCTTTACCGACCTGCTAGCTGCCCGCGCCTGGGCCTGCGGCTAGCGACAGAGCCCCAATACCCCGCGGGGCCCGGGAGCAGAAGGCGTATCCTTCCGTTCCCGGGCCCCGCGGGGTTGTTAGCTTCGGGCTTCTTCCAAAATGCTTTCCACCCAGTTCTTACCCCAGTCTTCCAACTCCTGCGAAGTCCAGAGCTGGGGGTAGAAGATGCGCTTCTGAAATTTGGGAGGCAGGTATTTCTTCCAGTTAGTGCCGCCGGTGGCCGCCAGGGCCGTGGGGTCGCGCTCCAGGTAGCGCACCGCCGATTTAAAGTGCATCAAAGGCCAGTTGATGTTCACGTTGGTGTCGAGCAACTTCAGCTGGCGAATCAGGCGCGGGTGCTGCTGGTCTTCCTGGGGCAGGCGCTGCACCACGGTCCATACGTTGCGGTCCTGGTACTCGGCCGCGTGCTGGCTGAGCTGCTTGGTGTATTTTTTCTCGAACTGAATCAGGGTCAGGGCTTTGGCGCCGGTTTCTTCGATGGTGGCCCCGGCCTTCCAGTAGATGCAGCCCATGAGCTCGTCGTGGGCGGCGGCTTCGCCCAGCAGGCGGCGCTTCTCCTTGTTGAGCAGGTTGTCGAGCGAGGTGGAGGCAATTTCAATCATGCGGTACTGCACGCTTTGAAAGCCCGAGGCGGGCATCAGGGCCATGCGAAACTGCAGAAACTGATTCTTGTCCATGCCGTCGACCATCACGTCGAACGAGTCAATCAGGTTCTCGAAGTAACGGTTGATGCGGCCCAGGCGCAGCACCAGCTCGCCCACGGTAGGGGCCGTGAGCTGCCCAATCTGCTCGTACTCGCAGAGGCAGAGCTTGAAGTAGAGCTCCGTAATCTGGTGGTACATGATAAAGATTCGCTCGTCGGGAATCTGGGTAAGCGGGCGCTGCAACGAGAGCAGCGTGTCCAGCTCGATGTAGTCCCAGTAGTTGACGTAGTCGGCGTAGTACAGGCCTTCGAGGTAGCCTGCTAAATCCTGGCCGTCGGCGGCGTACTTCTGCTGCAAACGGCGCAGCTGTTCGAGCACGGCGGGCGAGAATTCGTCCTGTGGCAGTGACATGAATGGGGGTGGTTGGAAGCGGGAGAAAGAAACCGTCGGGGTGGGAACGAGGGCACAAGGAACAAAAAAGCCGCCGAATCTGCCAGTTGCAGGCAACCCTTCGGCCTTAGCGCTCATCTACTGAGCAAAGGGTCGCCGGCACGTGCCGGCCTCCTACGTAAGACTTGCTTTTTTGGTTGGTTTCCCGGTCAAAACACCTACTTTTAGCCCACTTATGGCCGAGAAAAGCAGCATTTTCGATATGATCGGACCCGTGATGATCGGGCCCAGCAGTTCGCACACGGCGGGCGTGGTGCGCATTGCCGGCGCCGCTATTCGCATCCTGGGCTCGTTGCCCACGCACGCAATTATCACGTTTTACAACTCGTTTGCCCGCACCTACGAAGGCCACGGTTCCGACCGCGCCATCGTGGCCGGCCTGCTGGGCATGGCCACCGACGACAAGCGCATCCGCGAGGCTTTCGAGCACGCCCAGCAGGCCGGCCTGCAGTACACCTTTCAAAGCGTGGGCAATGCCTCGACCATGCACCCCAACACCATTCGGCTGCAACTGCGCGATGAGCGCAGCGGCCACAGCGTAGAGGTTATCGGGCAAAGCCGCGGAGGAGGCGTGATCCGCATTGTGGAAGTTGATGGCTTTCCGTCCGATTTTTCGGCCTCCCTGCACACGCTCATCGTGGATGCCGACGACCGGCCCGGTTCTATTGCCTTTATTGCCTCCGTTATTGCCCACGACGATTGCAACATTGCCACCATGTTTGTGTCGCGCAAGGGCAAGAACGACGCGGCCCGCCAGTTTATCGAAATGGACTCCGGTATCAAGCAAATTACCCTCGAATACCTGCGCCAGCTCAGCTGGGTGCACCGAGTAACTTATATACCTAATATTGAATAATTAACTTTACCTCTTAGGCTTCATGCTGCTTCTCTCGTTATGAAAACACCTCCTACCCAGATTTTACGCCAGCTGGCCGTTGCGGGCGTTGGCACCTTGCTGCTAAGCGCAGCAGCCCAGCCGGCTCTGGCGCAGACTACTTCGCCGGCGCAGCCTCCGGCGGGTTCTGTGCCCCCAACGGCTCCCAGTGGACCCTATTCGTTGCAGCGGGCCATCGACGTGGCCCTGCAAAACAACCTGACCATCCGTCAGCAACAACTCAGCGTCGAGAATACCAATGCCATCTTGCGCCAAAGCCGGGCGGCTGTGTTGCCCACGGCCAACGCCTCGGCCTCCCAGAGCTGGAACTATGGTACCAACGTCGACCCGCTCACCTTTCAGTTTCAGAACCAGACCACCCGGGCCAACAACTTTTCGGTTTCGGCCGGTCTGAACCTGTTTTCGGGCTTTCAGGTCCGCAATACCATCAAGCGCAACCAGCTCGATTACCAGGCCGGCCTGAGCGACATTGAGAAGTCGCGCAATGACATTGCCCTGAACGTGGCCTCGTCGTTCCTGCAGCTGGTGCTAGCCCAGGAGCTGGTGCGCACCAATGAGGCGCGCGTCAACAGCAGCCAGCAGCAGGTGGCCCGTACCCAGAAGCTGCTCAAGGCCGGCAGCGTAGCGGAAAGCAACCTGCTCGACAGCCAGGCCCAGTTGGCTTCCGATGAACTCAACGTTATTACGGCCCAAAACCAGGTGGCCTTTTACAAGCTGCAGCTGGCCCAGCTGCTGAACCTGACCTCGGCCACCGGCTTCGAAATTGAGGTGCCCACGCTTCCCGACCCCGACGATGAAGCATCGTTCTCGGGCAATCCGGATGGCACTTACCAGACGGCTTTGGGCCTGATGCCCGAAATCAAGGCAGCCGACTTGCGGGTGCAAAGCTCCATGCGGACGGTGGACGTGGCCCGTGGGGCCTATTACCCGCGTTTTACGTTCGGGGCCAGTGTGTTTTCGGGCTACTCCTCGGCCCGTATTGGGCGCAAGCTCTCCGGCGACTCTACCATCGTGCCCTCCGGCCTGATCTATGAGGTTACGCCCACCGGTCCGAAAGCCGTGCCCGGCCTAATTGCGGGCATTCCGCAGCCCCGCTTTGAGACGCTGCCCGAAGGCTTTACCTCACAGGTGAAAAATAACCTGGGTAAGCAGATCAACTTTAACCTATCCATCCCGATTCTCAACGGCTTGCAGGTGCGCACCAACGTGCAACGCTCCCAGATCGGGGTGAAGCAGGCCGAGCTGCAGGCCGAACAAAGCCGGCTGCAACTGCGCCAAAATATTCAGCAGGCCTACGCCGATGCCGTTGCGGCCCAGCGCCGCTACATCTCGGCCAAGCGCCAGACCGAAGCCCTGAGCACGGCGTATCGCAACTCCGAAATCCGCTTCAACAACGGTCTGCTCAACGGCACGGATTTTAACATTGCCAAAAACAACCTCTACGGGGCCGAATCCAGCATGATTCAGGCCAAGTACGAGTTCATCTTCCGGCGGAAAGTGCTGGACTTCTACGAAGGTCGTGGCCTCACTCTGTAAGCGAATCCAGGTCTGATGAAAGCCAGTAGTCCGAAAATTTAGTTCGGACTACTGGCTTCTTGCTTTTTTTGCCCCAACTTTCCGCTGTTTCGCTCCAACCAACTAGTCGATTCGCTTTCTATCGAACATGAAAAACAACCGCTTACTATACATTTTACTGACTCTTGTCTTCGTGATGATTGTCGGCTTTGTAGCCGCCAAAAAGATGGGCTGGGTAGGCAAGCCCGCCGGCACGGAGGTAATGACGGCCAAGGCCGCGCCCACCACGATTGTTGAGAAAGTGAGTGCCTCGGGTAAGATTCAGCCCGAGACAGAAGTCAAAATCTCCCCCGACGTATCGGGCGAAATCATCGAGCTGTATGTAGCCGAGGGCGACTCGGTCAAGAAAGGCCAGCTACTGCTGCGCATCCGGCCCGATAACTACCAGGCCATGGTGAATATGCAGTCGGCCACGGTGGGCACCCAGCGCGCCAACGTGGGCCAGACCCAGGCCCGTTTGCAGCAGCTCATTGCCTCGGCCAAGCAAACCGAGCTGACCTACCGCCGCAATGCCTCGCTCTACAAGCAGAAGGTGATTTCGCAGGCCGACTACGAAGCCAGCAAAGCCGCCTACGATGCGTCGCAGGAGGAAATCAACTCGGCCCGCCAGAGCATTCGGGCCGCCCAGAGCAACGTAGCCAGCGCCCAGGCCAGCTTGGAGGAAGCCCGCAAAAACCTGAACAAAACCACCATTTACGCCCCCGTGAGCGGCACGGTAAGCAAGCTGAACGTGGAGAAGGGCGAGCGGGTAGTAGGTACTTCGCAGATGGCCGGTACCGAAATCATGCGCATTGCCAACCTCAACTCGATGGAAGTGCGGGTGAACGTGAATGAAAACGACATCATCAACGTGCACCTCGGCGACTCGGTTGATGTGGAAGTGGACAGCTACGCCAGCAAGGACGAGAAATTCCGCGGCCAGGTAACCAGCATTGCCAACACGGCCAAGGACGCCCTGACGGCTGAGGCCGTCACCGAGTTCGAAGTGCGCATCCGCCTGCTGCCCGAGTCGTACCGCCACCTGGTGCGCACGGTGCAGGGCCGCACGGTCGTGCCCTTCCGCCCCGGTATGACGGCCTCCGTGGACATTATCACCGACCGCAAGAGCAACGTGATGAGCGTGCCCCTGGCCGCCGTGACTACTCGCTCGGACAGCACCGCTACGGCTACGGCCGACAAGCCGCAGGAGCGGGGAGCCGCGGCCCCGGCCACTGACAAGGCGGCTCCCAAAACCGACATTCAGGAAGTGGTCTTTGTAGTGCGCAACGGCAAGGCCGTGCTGACCCCTGTGAAAACCGGCATCAGCGACTTCTCCAACATTGAAATTCGCAGCGGCCTGCAGGCGGGCGACGAAGTGGTCAGCGGCCCGTTCCGGGCCGTAGCCAAAACCCTGAAGGATGGCGGCCCGGTAGTGGTGAAAGATGCCAAGACCATCAATAAGGCCGCTCTAAAGGAAGAGCCCGAAGAAGACAAGTAAGCCCACAACGGCGCCGGGAGCTACCAGGCGCGTGCCAAACGCTAACAGTCGCGTTTTCGGCTAGTTGGGAGGCCGGGAGCAGTTCTGCTCCCAGCCTCTCATTTTTTTTGCCTAAACTCGGCTCCCTGACTCCCCAAATTCCCTTTCCCCAGTGGACAAAATAGCCATGATTGGCGGCGGCTCCTGGGCCACTGCTCTAACCAAAATACTGTCGGAAAACGGGGCCCGCGTGGGCTGGTGGATGCGTAACAAAGACGACGTGCAGCACCTGCTTCGTACCCGCCATAACCCGCGCTACCTGTCCTCCGTGGCCTTCGACTTAAGCCGCGTTTTCCCTTCTACCGAACTGAAAGAAACGGTGGAAGAGGCCGATTGGCTGGTGCTGGCCGTGCCCGCCGCCTTCGTGCAAAGCTCCCTGGATAAGCTCGACCGGGATTCGCTGAAAAACAAGCGGGTCATTTCGGCCATCAAGGGCATGGTGCCCGGCAAGAATGTGCTGGTAACCGACTACGTGGCCGAGCGGTTTCGCCTGGCCCACGAGCGAATTGGCGTCGTAGCCGGGCCCTGCCACGCCGAGGAAGTGGCCTTGGAAAAGCAGAGCTACCTGACCATTGGCTCGCCCAGCCTGGGCCTGGCCGACGACTTTTGCCACTTGCTGCGCAACCGCTACGTGAAGGCCTACCCGATGGAAGACCTCGACGGTATTGAGTACTTCGCCGTCATGAAAAACATCATTGCCCTGACCTGCGGCATCGCCCACGGCCTGGGCTACGGCGACAATTTCCAGGCCGTGCTGGTTAGCAACGCGGTGCAGGAAATGCGGCGCTTCGTGCACGCCATGAACCCCCAGCCCCGGGATTTGTCGGCCTCGGCCTACCTCGGCGACTTGCTGGTGACGGCCTACTCGCAGTTTTCGCGCAACCGCACCTTCGGCAATATGATTGGGCGGGGCTACTCGGTCAAGTCGGCGCAGATGGAAATGAATATGGTGGCCGAGGGCTACTACGCCGTCAAGAGCATCCACGAACTCAACAAGAAGCTTGGCGTGCACATGCCCATTACTTCGGCGGCCTACCACGTGCTGTATGAGAAGATTTCGCCGGCCGTGGAGCTGGAGATTCTCAAGGAGAAGTTTCGGTAAATGCTATGTGGAATACGCTAGCCAGCCAGGCCGATGTAGACCATCTAATGCAGGTGTACCGCGATTTTCATGACAGCTGTATCAAGGAAGTCGCGCTACAGAACCGGGAGTTTGTCAGTGAGGACTTGAGCATGAGTTTCGATAACCGGACTTTTGTGCGAATGCTGTTTCAAAGTCAATTCCGGGAGGCTTCGGTTATCGAAGTTGAGTTCGAAGACGTTGTCAGCTTCAATTGGGTCCAGGATGAGCGAAATGCCGATACAGGTCTTACAATATTGATGGAAGCCGTATGCTACTGGCAGGATGATACCTTGTACTGGGCTGAGGATCTAGACTGGAGCGTAGATGCAGAAGATAAGAACGACTACCGATGGATTGCGGCCAAACAGGGGCGCTGGCGCATTGTAGAATCCGCTTTGGGTCCCGATACCAGACTGTCAGGACCAACCAATTCGTAGCTCATTTACGTTAGCTACTCCTAAAAACCAAACACCTATGGGCACCTGGGGCTACTATAACTTCGACAACGACGCGGCGGCCGACTTCGCCGAGGATTTTCGCGACAACCACACCGAGGCCGTACTCTACGAGGCCCTGGCCACGGCGGCCGAGGAAGAAGGCCCTTTGGAAGCCCACGAAGCCAGCGAAGCCTTGGCCGCGGCTGAAATCGTGGCGGCCATTCTGGGCAAGCCGGCCCAGGAGTTTCCCGTCGACCTGATTCCGGTGATTGTCAAGCTGGATGCTTCCGAAAGTGAGGATCTGCGCGAGCTGGCCATCGAAGCCGTCGAGGCCGTGGTGCGCAAGTCGGCGCTGCAGGAGCAGTGGGCCGCCAAGGATGACTACCAGAACTGGCAGCAGCTGCAGCAGGGGCTGCTGGAGCGTCTCAAGTAAGATGCCCTGGCTTGCCCTGGCGCTGCTGACGGCTTTTTGCCTGGCGCTCTACAACTTCTTTATCAAGCTGGCCTCCGACCAGCTGCCCGCGGCCGTAGGGGCCGTGGTGCTGCAGCTGGTAGCGGCGGTGCTGGGGGCGGTGTGGCTGCTCAAGCTCAAGCTGCAGGGGCAGCCGCTGCCTATTTCCGGCCAGGGCCTGCTGCTGGCCACCTTGGCCGGGGTGGGCGTGGGCCTGGCCGAAATCCTGACGTTTGTGGTTTTCAGCCGCGGGGTACCTTCCTCGGTGGGCACCCCCGTCATCGTGGGGGGCTCCGTGCTGCTCACCGCGCTGCTCGGGCTGGTGGTGCTGCGCGAAACCCTGTCGTGGTCCCAGGCCCTGGGGCTGGCCAGCATTGTGGTCGGCATTGCTTTGCTGGCCCGGGGGCACTAGCTCGGCTAGTGGGCTTGCTTTGCCTGCTCCTGACTGAGCACCTGCAGGCTACGGTGCAGGGCTGCGCACAGGTAGCTATGGTGGCAGGCCAGGTAGGTCGCCAGCTGGGAACCTTTGTACACAAAAATCTTGGCGTCGGGGTACCAGGGTTGCGCGTCGTTAGGCGGGCAGAAAATGGTGATGACCAGTTGGTAGTTTCCCCCGAAGGAAAGGCTCAGGGAGGCCCCGTGGTGTTCACTGTCCTGCCAGCCGCGCACTTTCCGCGGCCGAAAGGCTAACAATAGCGGTAAACATTCCGTGAGTTGCGTAAGCGTAATTTTCTGGCAGGTTTCGGAAAGGGAGCCCACTAGCTCCAACTGCTTGGTTAGCTCGGCCTGAATTTTTTGGCTTAGTCGTTCGTGGGAATGAGCTTTTTTAAACAGTAACAATTTTTTCATACAAGCGGCTGGCTCGGGAACGGACTGAGCTTCCCTTACCCGGGAAGTGGCCGTACAAAGGCCGTACGCGGCTAATTCGTTCCAGGCCGCCACACTATTTTTGCGTCGCTGGAGCGGGCGGTAGCCCGTTTCACCAGAAAGTGGGCGGGCCGCGAGAAGGATTACACTTCACCTGGGCCGGGTCAGGCGCGTGTCGCTCAGAACTTTATGATTTCAGTTACTTCGTCCGCACCCATTTCCAACAAGGCGCACCGCTGGGCAGTCAGTACCTTATTTTTTCTGCAGGGGCTATGTTTCGCCAGCTGGGCTTCCCGGATTCCGAGCATCCAACAGAAAATGGGTTTGTCGGAAGCCCAGCTCGGCGTGGTGCTGTTTGCCCTGCCCGTGGGGCTGATGTTGTCGTTGCCTTTGTCGGGCTGGCTGGTGGCCACGCAGGGCAGCCGGAAGATGGCTATGCTCGGGGCCGTGCTCTACAGCGGCACGCTGGTCAGCATTGGCTGGGCCCAGAACCTGTATCAGCTCGTGGGCTGCTTGTTTCTCTACGGCATGACCAGCAACCTGATGAACATTTCGGTCAACACGCAGGCTGTGGGCGTGGAAGCATTGTACCAACGTTCCATCATGGCCGCCTTCCACGGCGTGTGGAGCCTGGCCGGTTTCGCGGGAGCCGCCATTGGTACTTTTATGATGGGCCGTGGCCTGGACCCATTTCCGCATTTTGCCCTGGTGTGGGCGGCCATCATGGTGGGGATACTGCTGTGCTGGCCCTTTACCCTGCGGCAAGACCGTGGGGGAGAAGCCAACCAGCCCATCTTTGCCATGCCCGACAAGGCCCTGTTCACTCTGGGGCTGATTGCCTTTTGCTCTATGATTTGCGAAGGCGCCATGTTCGATTGGAGCGGCATTTACTTTAAAAAGGTAGTGCGGGCCGAAAAGGCCTGGGTTGGAGTGGGCTACACCGCCTTTATGAGCACCATGGCCGGAGGCCGCTTCGTGGCCGACTGGTTTGCCCACCGCTTTGGGGTGCGAACCGTGCTCCAGGTCAGCGGGCTGCTGACGGCGGCGGGCCTGTTGCTGGCTGTTGCCCTACCGGGCTTGCCTACGGCGGTGCTCGGCTTTTTGCTGGTTGGCTTTGGGGTGTCGTCGGTGGTGCCGCTGGTGTACAGTGCGGCGGGTAAGGTTTCTACTATGTCGCCGGGTGTGGCGCTGGCCGCCGTGTCGACCGTCGGGTTTCTAGGGTTCCTCATAGGGCCACCCCTGATTGGCTTGGTAGCCGGCGCCTTCAACCTGCAGGTGTCCTTTTCAATTATTGCCGTTATGGGCTTGTGCATTGCGGTTGTCGCCAGCCGGGCTAAAGTGTAAGATTTGGTTGTGCTACAGCTACTCTGGCTAAGTAGCGACTGTTGAAGTGGTTTGGCGGAGTGCTATTCGACTAATTCATTTCAAGGAAGTTAGACCAAGGATACACGCCCGGAAAAGATGCATTTCCGGCAGTTACCCACCCTGCACCCCATTTGGGAAGCAGGGGAACCAATACCCGGAATGGGGCTTTGGCGCTTCGCATAAAACTTTCTGGACCTTTTTTGGTATTTTACTACTTCCAATCCATCCCAAAATACCAATGGCACAGAACGAAGAACAGAACCAGAATGGCACGGCTGGCTCCAATGGCCACCCTGTGTCGGGCGACGGTACCGGCACGGCCGTTACGGGCGCGGGCACCTCTCACGACTCGCGCACGACGGACGGGGAACACGCTCAAACCCTGACCACCCGCCAGGGCCATCCCCTTACCAACAATCAGAATATCCGCACCCTGGGCAACCGCGGACCGGCTACGCTGGAGAACTATGCCTTCATTGAAAAAATCAGCCACTTCGACCGGGAGCGGATTCCGGAGCGCGTGGTGCACGCCCGCGGGGCCGGGGCCCACGGCGTATTCGAAGCCTACGGCACGGTAGGCGGGGAGCCGATTGCCAAGTATACCCGCGCCAAGCTGTTCCAGGAAAAAGGCAAGCAGACGCCCGTGTTTGTGCGTTTCTCCACGGTAGGCCACGGCGGCCACTCGCCCGAAACCCTGCGCGACCCCCGTGGGTTTGCGGTGAAGTTTTACACCGAAGACGGCAACTGGGACCTGGTGGGTAATAACCTGAAGGTGTTCTTCATCCGCGACGCCATGAAGTTCCCGGATCTGATTCACTCCCAAAAGCCTGACCCGGTAACCAACCGCCAGAGCGGGGAGCGGATTTTCGACTTCATCTGCAACACCCCGGAGGCCATGCACATGGTTTCTTTCCTGTTTTCGCCTTGGGGCATTCCGGCCAACTACCGGCAAATGCAGGGCTCGGGCGTGAACACCTACAAGTGGGTAAACGCGCAAGGCGAGGCCGTGCTGGTGAAATACCACTGGGAGCCGCTGCAAGGCATCAAAAACCTGACGGCCCAGGAAGCGGAGGCCATTCAGGCCAAGAACTTCAACCACGCCACGCAGGACCTGTTCGAGCACATTGCCAAGGGCGAGTTCCCCGAGTGGGAGCTTTGCGTGCAGATCATGAGCGACGACGAGCATCCCGAGCTGGATTTTGACCCGCTCGACGACACCAAGATCTGGCCCCAGGATCAGTTTCCCTTCCTGCCCGTGGGCAAGATGACGCTGAACCGGAACCCGGAAAACTATTTTGCCGAGGTCGAGCAGTCGGCTTTCGGTACCGGCGTGCTGGTGGATGGCCTCGACTTCTCCGACGACAAAATGCTGCAGGGCCGCACGTTCTCGTACTCCGATACCCAGCGCTACCGGGTGGGTACCAACTACTTGCAGCTGCCCATCAACGCGCCCAAAAAGCACGTGGCCACCAACCAGCGCGACGGACAGATGGCCTACCACGTGGATTCTTCGCCTAACCAGAACCTGCACATCAACTACGAGCCCAGCTCCCTGAACGGCTTGGTGGAAGCCCCCCGCAGCGCCCCCGACCACATGCCGCAGTACCAGGGCCGCCTGATGAAGCAGACCATCGACCGGCAGAACAACTTCAAGCAGGCCGGTGAGCGGTACCGCCTGCACGAAGATTGGGAGCGGGACGACCTGATTAATAACATGGTAGGCGCCCTCGCCGACGCCGACCGCCGCGTGAGCGACAAGATGGTGGAGCTCTGCACCAACTGTGACCCCGACTGGGGCCGGCGCTTGGCCGAAGGCCTGCAGCAGGCCCGCAGCGGCAAAACGGCCGAGGGCGGCAACCAGTACAACGAAGCCCGGGGCTCAGAAGCCGTGGCCGAAGCCGAAGCAACGGCCCACGACGCGAAGCCCTATTAACGGCTAGCAGTTGCGTAACCCGACAAATGGCGGCTTGACTGAGCACATCAGTCAAGCCGCCTTTTTGCGTGTCAGGAATTAGGTGAGCGGGGTAGAGCCTGTCTTAGCGCTGCCGGACCAGCCTGTAGAGCAAGTGGCCGCGGGTCAGCGTGGGCGCATCATCTACCGGCTCCAGCAACGTGGTGCTGTAGAGCCGTAGCGTGTCGGCGTTGCGGGTGAAATGGATAGTGCGGTCAGCCCGGGCGGCATTGCTGAAAGTCACGTTATCAATATCGTTGCCTGGTCCGCCCCCGAAGTCGGTGCTGGTGTCGTAGCTGGTCGCGCCGGGTAGACCCTGGACCCGGCCATCGGGAGTAAATTGAATCTGTACCGGTCGGCCCACGGAATCCTGGCCGGTGTAGCGGCCGGCAAACAACACGGTATTCACGGCCCGGTTCAGGGCCACTATTTCATCGGCGGCCACGCCGGGAACCCGCTCGTAGGAAACCCGGCGGACCACTTTTCGGTCCCGGCTATAAGTCGTCAGCACCAGGGTGGTGTCGCGCGGGCCCACTTGGCAGCTGATTTCGCTGACGTTTCCCGGCTCCTCGTAGTCAGGCCAGTTGGTGGGCAAAGAGTTGGGCTGCAAGCCGGACCGGAAGTAGATTGTCAGATTACCACCTTCGTGGTTACCCAGCCCCAGGCCTACCACCAGGCTGTCGGCGGACTGCTTCGCCAGGCTGATGCTGAACTCGGATATTTCGCCCGTGTAGTCGAAAGCCAGTTGGGGAGAGTGGGATTTGCGCACATGCGCCAGGTAGTCCGCATTTACCCAGGACCCGCGCAGCAACGGCCCGAAGCGCTGGGCCAGGGTCGCCGGATAAGTAGTTTGGGATTGTGGCGGCGGCGCAGTCGCAGCGGCCTGCTCCGTGGAAGCGGACTGCTGGCAGGCAATCCAACAAGGCATCGTCAGCAGCAGGCTGACCCAAGCTGGCAAGCGAAGGAAAAACATTAGAACAGCGGGATAAAACCAGTAACTAACACAAGTGGAGTCGGCCGCACAAGCGCCGCTAACTCGTAAAGTACGCTGCCCGGCAGTACGGACCTAATTTTCCGGCGTAGAGGTGTCGTCCAGCTCGGGCTCCGCTACTTCGGGCATTACCTCCGACGAATCGGTAGGGGCAGTTGCCGAATCTATGCTCGTGGGCTCTTCTTCCGGGGCTTCCTCAGTAGAATCAGCCAGTACTGGCGCTTCGACGGGCACGGGTTGTTCAGTGATGGCGGGCTGCTGCGTCCGGCGCGCGGCAGGAGTGTCGGACTTCGGCGCCGAAGTTAGCTTACCGGCTAGGTGCATAACGCCCCACACGCCCCAGCCCAAACCGCCCGCCACGGCCGCTACCACGGCCACCCGGTGCCAGCGCAGCTGCCAGGCCGGGGCCGGCCGGGGAGGAGCCGATACCCGGGGCGCTTGGGCCGCCGGACCTATAGGCTCTGCCCGCAGAGCGGGCGGTGGGGAAATACCAGCCGACGCGGGCGGCACGGCGGGGCCCGGGGCCGGGCGGCTTTGGAGTTGTTGCAACGCCTGCCCCAGTTGCTCAATGCGGGCATCCAGTTGCTGATTGCGGGCGGCCAGCTCGGCCTGGGCCTGGCGCACGGCTTCGGCCAGAGCCGCTTTTTCCTGAGTTTCGGCGGCCAGGCGGGCTTGCAGGGCAGCCGTTTCGGGCGCTACGGCCGAGGCCTGCTGCAACTGAGCCTGGAGCTGGGCAATAGTCTGTTCCCGGGCGCTTTCCCGGGCGGCGGCGGCCCGGTTTTGCTCCTGCAGCTCGGCCCGTACCTGCTGGCGTATCTGCTCCAGCCGCGCTTTTTCGTCCTGGTTAGCGGCCACTGCCTCCGGGGCCGGGTAGCCGTAGGGCTGGTCGTGGGGAACGTCTTCGGCCCCGAGCCAGCGCCAGAGCTGCCGCGCCTTGTGTTCCCAGAAGCCCAGGGGCGTCACCAGCTCCGACACTTCTTCGGCCAAATCTTCCTCGGTGGCTGCGCCACCGGCTATGGCCTGAAACCAGTTCACCAGCGCTGTTTCGGCCAGATCGATGCCGGGGCGGGCCAGGTTCCAGAGGCGGCGGGGCAGGTGAGCGGCCTGGCGCAGCAGCTGAACGTTGTCGGCCGTGGGTAGCAGGCGCAGCTGGGGCTCCACGCTGGGGCCAAACTCCACGCTGGAACTGAAAACCACCAGGCCCGTCACGTCGTGGTCGGGGACGGGGCCCAGGTCGGCGCTAAGCCAGGCGGCCAGCACCCGCTGCTGCCGCTGGAAGGCCGCCACTGGATCAACCAGCCGCTGTGTGCCCAGCCGCCACGCGTCCTTGTCGAGGTGCAACTCGCCCTGCCCGGGCAGCAGCAGCAGGGTAGTGACGCTGCGGGGACGGATAACGACGGCGTCGAAAACTTCGTCGGCCACGGTGAAGTTGCCCAGCAGCAGGGTGGGAGTGGACGGGGTTTCGGCGGCTAAAGCGGCCTGCAGGGCGTCGTAGTGCGCTTGGTGGGCCGCATCGGCAAAGGGCGCGAATAACAAGCTGTAGAGCATTCGGCAAAGTAAGCGGATTCGGGAGCAGGATGGCCGTTCGGGCCTGGTCAAGCCCGGCTGTTGGCCCTTACGCAGCCGCCCCAAACCCAGTTTGGTTTTCGGAGAAAGCGACCGGCCCAAGGCCCGTTGCTAAAACGCTTTAGGTGCTGAGGCCGCTTTTGCCGGAGCCGGGTAAACAAGTATGCCCAGACTATCCTTACTTGCACCCACTCTCCCGAGTTTTCCTATTTCCCAACCTACTAGCCCGTGAAACGTTCCGTTGTACTTGTCTCCGCCCTAATGGCGGTTTTGCCATTGTTTACGGCCCTGCCGGCGGCTGCCCAAAAGCGCAAAATTGATGTGAAGCAGGAGTTTGCCCGGGCCGGGGCGCAGCTCCAGCAGCTGCTGAAAACTCACCCCGACCTGACCAAGTTTCCGTATTCCACCCGGCCCGATGGCACGCTGAAGGATACCAAGTCGGAGTGGTGGACCAGCGGCTTTTTCGGCGGCACGCTCTGGTATATGTACGAGTACACCAAGCAGCCCCAGTGGCAGCAGGCCGCCGACCAGTGGACTATGGCCATGCAGCAGGAGCAGCACAACACCGGCACCCACGATTTGGGCTTTATGCTCTACTGTCCGTTTGGCAACGGCTACCGCCTCACCCGGAACCCCGCCTACCCGCCCGTACTGCTGACCGGCGCCCAGTCCCTGGCTACCCGCTTCGACCCGCAGGTGGGCCTGATTAAGTCCTGGAACGACTTTGCCGGCTATAAGTACCCGGTTATCATCGACAACATGATGAACCTGGAGCTGCTGTGCTGGGCCGCCCGCACCAGCGGCGACTCCACGCTGCGCCGCCTCAGCATTACCCACGCCGACAACACCCTGAAACACCACTTCCGACCCGACGGCAGCACGTTTCACGTGGTTTGCTACGACGGGAAAGGGCAGGTGCTGGCCCGCAAAACGGCCCAGGGTGCCGCCGACAACTCGGCCTGGGCCCGGGGGCAGGCCTGGGCTATTTACGGCTACACCATGCTCTACCGCGAAACCAAGCTGGACCGGTACCGCCAGCAGGCCCGCCAAACTGCCGACTTCTTCCTCAACCACCCCAACCTGCCGGCCGATAAGATTCCGTACTGGGACTTCAACGCGCCCGGCATCCCCAACGAGGAGCGCGACGCCTCGGCGGCGGCCATTGTGGCCTCGGCCCTGCTGGAGTTGCAGCACTACAGCCCCGCCGCCGATGCCAAGCGCTACCGCCAGGCGGCCGAGCAGATGCTGGTGAGCTTGAGCAGCCCGGCCTACCGCGCCGCGCCGGGCGACAACCACAATTTTCTCATCAAGCACTGCGTAGCCCACAAACCAGCTAAAACGGAAGTAGATGCCCCTTTGGTCTACGCCGACTACTATTACCTGGAAGCCCTGTTGCGCTACGACCGGCTCAAGTAGGCAGGGGACTATAAACGCCGAACCCGGTGCTGGCAACGCTCTGGCTGCCAGCACCGGGTTCGGCTTAGTGGTTTTTAGCCTGAAAATTCGCTAAAAATTCATGGGTAAGGCCCCAATGCCCAGCTTTTCCAGCTCTTCCCAGACGCGGTGCACCGGCAGGCCCATAACGTTGAAGTAAGAGCCTTCCAGCTTGGTAACGGCCACCATTCCAATCCAGTCCTGTGCCCCGTAGGCCCCGGCTTTGTCCAGGGGCTGGTAGGTGCGCACGTAAAACTCGATTTCGGCGGGCGTCAGGGCCCGGAAGTGCACGCGGGTCTGGTCCGAGAAAACCGTGCGCCGCCCGTCGCCGCAGAGCAGGCACACGCCCGTGTATACGTCGTGGGCCCGGCCTTGCAGGCGGGTGAGCATGGCCACGGCTTCGGCCTCGTCGGCGGGCTTGTTGAGCACGTCATCCCCCAGGCACACAATGGTATCGGCTGTCAGCACCACCTCATCCGGAGCCAGGCCAGTGCGGTAGGCCTCGGCTTTGTGGGCGGCCAGGTACTCGGCCACTTCGGCCCGGTGCAGGTGGGCCGGAAAGCTCTCATCCACCTCCTGCAGGCGTACTTCGTAGCGCAGCCCCAGGTCGGTGAGCAGTTGCCGGCGACGGGGCGAGTTAGAGGCCAGTACTAAACGCAAGGTGGGGAGCATAGAAGGCATGGTGGTGTTCGTCGTCGCGGATGGAGGTAAAGAGGAAGCCGCCGATGGTTTTAGGGTAAAAGAAGGTAGACTTGGGGGGCATAACGGCCCCCGAGTGGCACACGCGCTCCACTTCCTCCATAGTCACCTCGTTGACAATGAGGGCCGCCCGGGCTTCCTGCCGGTCTACCCGGCTCAGGCATTCGGAGAAGTTTCGCACGTAGGCCACGCCCGGCCAGGTGCGCTGGGCGTCGGGGCCCACGATACCCAGGGCCTTTTCCAAAACAAAGAAGTGCAGCACCGTCAGGTCCAGGGCCTTTACCTCGGCCGTGGTGTCCCAGGCCAGCTGCTGGTGTACTTCGGGTTTGAGGCGTAGTTTGTAAGCCTGCCCATTCAGGTAGAGGCCAAAAGCCCAGGGCTTGCCGGCAATTAGTTCGGGCAGGTCGTAGGCATCGTCCTTGGGCACCACCGTGAAATACGGTTCGAGCCGGGTGAGGAATTCCGCGTCCGCGAGGGCGCCCGGCAGTTCCAGCAGCAGGCGGTGGGTGGGCAGAATCCGCAGGTCGTCGGCGGCGCTGTTGGTCAGGTACATTAAGTGGAAGTGCCAGGGTTCCTGCCCCGTATTGTGGGGCTCGGCCGCCATGCGGGCCTGGCGGTAAGCCAAGGAGCCTTCGTAGCGGTGGTGCCCATCGGCCAGAATCACCTGGCGCTGGGCCAGTACCTGCTGAAACCGCCGAATAAGGCGGGCATCCTGAATAACGGCCAGCACGTCGCGGGCACCCTGGTAGTCTTCCTCGGTTTGGTAGAGCGGGTCGGCAATGGCCTCGTCGAGGTAGCGCTCCAGTTCAAAGTCGTCGTCGCGGTAGAGGCCGTGGGTGGCACTGGTCTGAAACTGGGTGCGGGCCAGCAGCTCGGCCCGGTCGTTGACGGCAGCGGGCAGGGTGTTTTCGTGGCGCAGCACCACATTTTCGGCCCAGTCGTAGGCCCGGATGTGGCACATAAAGCCCCTGCGGCAGTACTCGCGGGAACTGCCCGGCAGCCGGAAATACTGGTAGTAGACGTAAATGCCCGGCATTTCATCCTGGCGCAGCACCCCGGTTTCCTGCCACGTCGTCAGCCGCTGCAAGGCCGCCCCGGCGGGGTCGTCGCCGCGGGGCACCGAGAGGTGAATGCTGTTGAGCTCGTTGCGGTACAGGGCCTCGCGCTGCTTGGCCGATACCACGTCGAACAGCGGGGACACGTAGTCATCGATATGGGCACTCAGCTCGGGGTTATAGCGCCAGCCCCGCACGGGTTGAATTTCAGCCAAGAACGGAAAGATTGAAGGGTGAATCTAAACGATAAATATCTGGTTGCTTGAACAGTAGCAAGGTGAGTTTGCAGCAGTGCATTAGCTGTTGACTGAAGAATGGTAGTCCGCTTTGCTCGCCGGCCTGCCCTCCCTGTTGCCCCCAGGTATGGCGGCGCTACGGGGCCAGGCGGCTCCGCGTCCAGCCTTGGCCGGCGCGCTCGTACACGATTCGGTCGTGGAGGCGGGAGGGGCGGCCCTGCCAAAATTCCACCCGCTGGGGCCGCACGATAAAGCCGCCCCAGTGCGGGGGCCGTGGCAGCGGGTTCTGGTTGGCGAAGCGCTGCTCAATCTCCCGCTCCTGGGTTTCCAGCTCTTCCCGGCTCCCGATAACCTGACTTTGGGGAGAGGCCCAGGCGCCCACCTGGCTGCTGCGGGGCCGGCTCTGGAAGTAGGCATCCGACAACGCCTCGGGGGCCTTTTCTACCGTGCCTTCCACCCGTACCTGGCGTTCGAGACCGGGCCAGAAAAACGTCAGGGCCGCCAGGGGGCGCTCCGTCAGGTCCTGGCCTTTGCGGCTGTCGTAGTTGGTGTAAAACAAAAAACCGGCGTCGTCGGGCAGGCCTTTGAGCAGCACCACCCGGGCCGAGGGCTGGCCCTGGGCATTCACGGTCGAAACAGTCATGGCCGTGGGCTCGTCCAGATGGGCACTGAGGGCCTCATCGAGCCACTGACGAAACTGCAGCACAGCATCGGCCTGCACCTCGTTTTCGGACAGGGTCCGCTGGGAGTAGGTCTGGCGCAGGTTGGCGAGATGTTGATCAATCATGGGCAGAAGGCAGGGGAAAGAAAGCGGGCAGATTCCCTAAACCCGGGCGAAGGTCGGAAGTTCAGCGGAAAAACGATACGGGCCACTCCAAAAGGAGCGGCCCGTTCTTTTATTGCGTCGGCGCGTTGGGGTACCATTCATACAAGGAGTAGGCTCCCTGCTGGCGGATACGCTTGAGCTTGTGCTCCCGGATAAAGTCGTCGCCCCGCTCGAAGGTCGGTAGCGAAGCCTTGCCCTTCAGGCCTTCGGCGTAGTAGTTATTTTGCCCGTTGTAGAAGGAGGTATCCAGGAACACCAGCACGGGTTTGGTGCCCAGGCGCTGCAGCAGGGCCGGGTCGGGACCTTCGGGGCGGAAGATGCTGAACAGCTGCTGGGCCTGCTCGGGCGGCGTGCGCACGGCCTTGTGCGACATCAGGGGCAGGTTGGTAATCAAGGACAGCTGGTAGGTATGGTTACAGTGCGGGTCGTCGGGGTCGATGGTATAGGTGTAGTCGCCCTCAGAGCCTACGTGGTAGAAAGGAACCGGCAGGATGGCCTGGTACTTCTGGGTATCCATCCACTGCATGAGCTGATCCATTTCCGGGCGCTGGGTTTTGTCCGTCAACAGGTTGGGAACCTGCACCCCGGTTTGGTAGAAAGTCATGGCGTCGCGCGTGTCCAGCAGCAAGATGCAAGCCAGGGCCGCCACCACCCAGCGCACCCAGGCCGGCCCGGTTTGCTGCCAGTAGCGGGCCACGGCCCAGACCACCAGCAGGTTCAGGGCCCACCAGAAAGGCCACACAAAGCGCCCCACGGCCCGGAACTGGGTTACCCGGTCCGTCACGAAGTGCAGCCAGTAGAAGGGGTTCAGGTAGTTGTACATCGTGTACGTGTCGTTATCGACGCCGTAGGTTTCTCCAAAGGCAATGAATACCAGCGGCAAGCTGGCCAGCAGCAGCAGCAGCAGAAACCGGCCCATGGGCTCCTGGCGTTCGGGGCCCACGGGCAGCCGCTGCGCCAGCCGAAGCAGCAGCGCGGCCAGCAACCCGTAGAGCACGAAGCCCCCCAGGTAGGCCATCGACTCGTAGGGGTAGGCCAGGGTACGCTCAATCAGGAAGTGAACCTTGTTGTACTCATACGTGCGAAAAAAGCCTCCCGCCTGGAGTTTCCAGTCGATGTAGCCGTAGCCGCTGCTGCCCACCGGGCGTTCATTGTAGCGCCCATCCAGCACCATGAGCGAGCCGGCCGTGAGCACCAGGGCCACCAGCAGGGCCGCCCCGCCGCGCACGGCAATAGGCAGCCAGGGCTGGCGGGTCAACCTATTCTGCACGCACCACCACAAAAAGAAAAAGCCGGCCAAGGCGCCCAGAATAGCCAGGTAGTAGAAGTGCAGGTACGACGAGACAAAAATGCCCCCGACCAGCATAGCCAGAGCTCCGTAGCTGGGGCGGCGCGTCGGCCAGGCTAGGTACATCTTCTGAAGCGCCCAGATAGTGAACAGAATGGTAGGCGTGTAAGATAGGCTCATGTGCCCCACGCGCAGGCGCCAGGTTTGGGGCCCCAGCCAGGGCAAGCCCACTACCACCAGCACAAACAGCCAGGCGGGCAGGTTGGCCGGGCGCAGGATTTTACCCAACAGCCAGGAGCTCAACACTAATCCACTGATGATGCCCAGATCGTAGAGGTACAGTCCGTAGGGCTGCAAGGAGGGCACCAGCTGCACCAGCACGTGCACCAGCTGCACCAGCAGGGGCGTGCTGTCGGTATAGTACATGTATTCGCCGAAGGGGAAGTTGTGGCCTTCCACCACCATGCCCGTGTTCAGCGGCTGGCGCAGAAACGACTCTATCGAGAAGTAGCTCTTGATACCATCATAGTAATTAATAATCAGGTAGTCGCCAGGGTGGAAGATAAGATGGCGAAACACGTATACCACCAGCAGCAGCTGCACCACCACGGCAAGCAAGCCTATGGGGAAGCCTTGTTTGCGGGCCAACGGGGCTTTTAAAAAGGATAGAGGCATTTAAATCAGAAGAAGGAAAAAAATCAGGCGGCAAATTAGAAAGAAAACCGGGGCTATGTTTGCTCCGATTCCTGGATTATCTGCTGATAATCGGTCCTCTTCCTGCTTATTCTGCCCAGGCAAGTCCAGGAAGTAACGGCCCGCTAGATTAGATTTTTACCCGAAAAAAGTTTCCTTTACTGTTGCTCGTTTCCGCGGCTTAGCCGGCGTTTTGCCCAAGCCGAACCAAGCCGCCGTAGGAATGGGTTATTATCTTCCGATAATTGCCAGGAACTTGCGGCCAGCCGAAAACCTTTCCCTAAAGCGTCTGCTTGTCGGTTTTACCCGTAGTTACCTTTCTTTCTACCTTCCAAAGCGCTCCTTCCGATGTCTCGTCCTCGCTCCGGTAGCATGCTCATTTCCCAGCCCTTTCTGGGCGACCCGAACTTCGAGCGGACGGTGGTACTGATGTGCCGCCATTCCGAGGGGGAAGGCTCATTTGGCCTGGTGCTCAATCGTCCGTCCAACCTGCAACTCGGCGACGTGCTCGAGCTGCCCGGCGGCGACGCCTCACCAGCGGCCCAGTTGCCCCTGGGCCTGGGTGGCCCGGTATATCCCGACACGCTGCACTACCTGCACCGCCGAGCTGATGTGCCCAACGCCATCAGCCTGGGCCAAGACGTGTACTGGGGCGGCGATTTTCAGGTGGTGCTGGGCTTGCTGCTTAGCGGGGAGCTGGCACCGGCCGATATTCGCTTGTATGCCGGCTACTCGGGTTGGACCACTGGTCAGCTGGAGGAGGAAGTGAAGGAAAATGTTTGGATAGTGCACCCCAATGCTGCCGGGAAAGTATTTACTTTGGATAATGATGCCTTCTGGCAAGCCATTCTGCGGGAAAAGGGCGGCCGCTACCGGGTCCTGTCCAACTACCCCCTCGACCCCCGCCTAAACTAGCTTTTGCTTTCTTCGCTGCCGGGCCACCTCTTCTTTCCTTGCGCCAGGCCTTTTCCTTTGACTTATGTTACCTGAAAACGAGAATTCCGCCCCCAACCACTCCGACGATGCTTCGGAGTCGCCGATGAGCATTCTGGAGCGCCGTCTGGCCGAAATCCAGGCCAAGCAAAACCCGGCCGATGCTGCCGCTGTGCCGCCCGCTACCCCAGCTGCTGCCGTAAACGAGCCCGCGCCGCCCGCCCCCGCTGCTTCCACCACAACCGACGAAATCACCGAGCGCCCCGCTCAGGGTACGGCTCCGGTAGCCGACGTGCCCGCTGGTGCCGGCACGGCCGAGCCCACGGCCGCTACTACGGAGGCCACGGCCGAAACTCCCGCTATTTCCGATTCTTTGGCCCGCGCCGAAAGCCACTATGGAGCGCAGAACCCCGGGGTGCAGTCAGCGGAACACGCTTCGTCGGCCACCCAAAACTCTCCAGCACCCACGGCGTCACCCACGGCTGCCGAAGCAGGTGTGCTGACCGAAACCAGTACTGAAAATAAGCCAGTGGTAACGGCAGTAAATGAGCCCGTTGTGCCGTTGGAAACGGCTGCTGATATCGACGCCGCGCCCGCGCCCGTTGCCGCCCTGCCTACTTCGGCTAATGATTCGGCGGCTGAGGCCGCGGAGGCTGCCGCTGCTCATAGTGCCTCGGCCGAGGAGGAGGAAGAGTATGTGCCAGAAATTCCGGTTCCGGACTTTACTACCCTGGAGCTGCCTGCCCAGGCTGCACACCTGTTGGCCCTGCTGCGTCGCCCCGATGCCCGCCAAAACCGCAAGCAAATCTTTGATCTGCACCGGCAGTATGAAACCGCAATTACGGCTGACCGCACGGCGGCTCGTCAGCGTTTCACCGAAGGCGGGGGGGAGGCCGATGACTTTGTCTATGCTGGCCCGGAAGGGCACGCTGAGTTGACCAAGGCGCTGCAGGATTTTCGCGAAAGCCGGGCGAAGGATGCCCGCGCCGAAGACGAACAGCGCGCCAAAAACCTGGCTCACAAGCAATATTTGCTCTCGCAGCTGCGCCAGTTGGTAGAGGCCGCCGAAACCAAGGACAGCTCTATTCGCATCAAGGCGCTCCAAAATGACTGGAAAGCCACTGGAGCCGTGCCCCAGAAGGATGCCCAGGAAATTTGGAACAGCTACCACGCCCTACTCGATATCTATTATAATAACCGGGGCCTCTTCTTCGAAATGAAGGAGTTGGATCGGCGGCGCAACCTGGAAGCCAAGGAGGCCTTGATTCAGCGCGCCGAGGCCTTGGCGCAGCAACCCAGCATCAACAAGGCGTTGCAGGAGTTACGCCAGTTGCACGAAGAGTGGAAGCACGTCGGCCCCGTGGCCAACGAACAGCGAGACGCCATTTGGAACCGCTTTTTGCAAGCTTCCGAGAAGGTACACGACCGCAAGAAGGAATTCCTAAATGTGCGCTCGACTCAGGAAAACGCTAATCTGACCCGCAAAACGGCCCTGCTCGAGCAGATCAAGCCTTTCGCTGAATTTCAGACGGAACGGGTCAACGAGTGGCGCGCTAAGACCGATGAGCTTCAGAAGTTAAAAGAAGAGTGGGACGCGGCCGGCTTGGTGCCCCGCGACAAAGCCGAACAGCTTAACAAACAGTTCTGGGCTGCCTACAAAGGCTTCTTCCAGCGGAAAAACCAGTTCTTCAAGTCCCTCGACGAGGAGAAAAACGCCAACCTGCAACGTAAGCTCGATTTGTGCAATCAGGCGGAAGCCGCTCTGCAGAACCCGAATTGGGAAGAAGGCCGCGAAATTGTCATCCGGCTGCAGAAAGAATGGAAGCTCATTGGCCGGGTACCCGAAAAGCAGTCGGATAAAGTATGGAACCGCTTCCGTACCGCCTGCGACTCTTTCTTCGAGCGCAAAAACGAAGAAGCTAAGCAGCGTGTGCAGCAGGCCCAGCAGGTGTCGCAGGAACAGGCTGCCCACCTCGACCGGGTAGCCGAAGCCGTAACGGCGCTTACGCCCGACGCTCCGGGTACCCTAGAAGGCTTCCGGCAGCATGTGGAAGAGTGGCGGACATTCGACGGGGCTACCAATGGTCCTCGGGGCTCCGCTGAGCGGGCCGAAGAGAAGTTTCAAACCCTGATGGGCAAATACCTGGACGCCGTGCCCGGCTTGTCCTACGCTGAGCGGAGCGATTTGCTGTTCCAACTGCAGGTTGAACGTCTTAAATCCAGCCCCGACTCGCAGCAGGCCCTGTACCGGAAGGAGCAGGCGTTGCGTCGTGAAATTAATGAGGTTGAAAACGACATTGCTACCTTACAGACTAACCTTGAGTTCTTTGCGCGCTCCAAGAACGCCAATCAACTGCGCGAGGAGTACCAGGGTCGCATTGACGAAGCCAAGGGCCGCATTGATGCGTTGAAAAAACAATTAAAAATTATTCGCTCCTAGTTTGGGAATTTGGTGTGAAGCGCTAGTTTTGCACCACAATTCGCCTCCATAGCTCAGCTGGTAGAGCAACTGACTTGTAATCAGTAGGTCGCTGGTTCGATCCCGGCTGGGGGCTCATTGCTCCAAATCCCCTTGTAAATCAAGTATTTACAAGGGGATTTTTGTTGGTGTGCCTCTTAGATACTTAACCCGGCCATTGAGATAACCGAATTTGATACAGTCAAACACCGGGTAAGCGGAACATTCAATGGTACGTTATGCCAGTACCCGAATACAAATCCAAAGAAGATTACCGGTACGTTTAGTTTACCATACAAGACAAATTGACCAATCTACGCATATCCATACCGACAAGAATAAAAAAGCCCCGACTTGCGCCGGGGCTTTTTTATTCTTGTCGTTTTTACAGCTCTGAATAATTAAGACGCATAACTCATTTCCCGGATAGGTCTTAGTGAATTCATCAACACGAATCCTTCTCCGTTCCACACCACCTATCCGAAGTGAAGCAAACAAGTATGTGCCTGGTTCTGGCAACCCTTTTCGAAATTCAATGTCGACTATCAATTGTTCATTTGTGATTAGTTTAAACGACTTTGTTTCAGAGTAGGTGGATTCAGTAATATTCTCGAACAAATACGCATGCTCTACGGGAAAACCTTGAGTTTGAGTAGAGTCCCAACTCAGAGCGCTTACAATAGCGCCAACGTTGTCAAGTTCGTCCCCTTCAATATAGATTTCTACGGCATTCGGAGCGGGCTCATTCTCCTTGCTACATCCACTAAAGAGAAATAGGAAGAATAATTGATACAGGATAGGAAGAGATATTTTCATCAGGGCACGTTAACTATTGAGCCCGATTCAAAATAACTCATTGAAGTTACGTATAGAGGAATAGCCCCAGGGGCATCAGTAGTGAGTAGGCCAAGGCACCGGCCCACATAATTCAATTCAGCAGCTACTTAAATATCGGCTATAAGCTCTTCGCTCCCAATTTTACCAACTTCGGACCCAGGTAGCCGAGGCCAACTCCTCAGGCGGGGCGCTGTCCCGTCGGCTGCTTGCACTGGAACGGGGCGCTGTGCTTTTATAAACACATTTACACCTTTACTCTTCTTAAAGAACTTGCCTGAATGCCTATCCTTTGCATCTGGGCAGGGCACAGGTGGAGAGTTAAATACGCCGTTAGGCTGCTGTTGGAGCGGTGGGCGAGTGCTGGCTGAGTATCCAGATCAGACGAAGGCAAAACTGGAGGCCCCCATGCCAAAGGCTCGCAACAAGGCTTGCAGATGACGTTCGTTCACGTCTGGTACGGGCAGGTCTGGTGTTCCGGCCTCGAGCACCAATGCCACATCGGCCAGCGCGACCTGGCCAAAACCCATCGTCCACTCGGCAAACCGGCGCGCTGGGGCGGGGCCTTCGCCTACGGTAATAACCTGGCGGTGGCGTATGTCGGCCTGAATGCGCGCGTAGAGGGCCCGTACTTCCGCCTCCGGGCCTTCCAGCACCTGTACAAAACGCCCCTCGCTGTACAAGAGTAATCCCGTAATCTGGTGCTGGGCGTTGTGGCGCAGAGAGTAGGCCAGGAGCTCTTGTAATTCCCGGGCCGACAGGGGGTGCACGGTTTGGCTGCGGTACAGGATCTGGTACACACTTGTATCCAAGCGGTGCAGGACTTCGTCCAGTTTGAGCAGGCCGCGTTGGTACTGGTGCAACAGTTGCCGCTCGTACCGGCGCGGGGTCAGGGGCGTATTTTGCGTTAGGGCGACGGCCCACGTTACGGCGCGCTGGCGCTGAGCTTCGGTGTAGCGTTCTGAATTACTCATTCCCCGTCTGTACGTCGTTAATTAGAGATAGGTGCCTTACGGGAGAAGCTCCTTTTTCCAGGAGTACTGAGCCGGTTAGCCCGGGTCAGGAAAGCCCTATCCTGTACTGACGGAGCAGCTGGTGGCTGACTTATGTGTTTCGGACGGCCAATAGGCCTCGGGCAAACACGTGGGGCGGGCCGGGTGAGCTAACCAGCGGCCAGCAGAATCTCAAGGCTCACGAATTTGCCGCCCTGGAAGGTGTACACCAATTGACTCCCCGCCGGCCCTAGTACAGTTTTATCATCTGGCTGCACCGTGAGTGTTGTACTGCCTTGCTCAGAGTCTTGGGTTTGGAATGGCAGGTGCAGATCGTCGCGCAAAGAGGCTTGGAGTTTAGCTAAGTCGGTCATAGCCGCTGTATACGCCAGCGAGGCAATCTGGGTGCAAGTATGGGCCGTATTTCAGCGCAGCCCCTGTAGCTATGAACAGAAAAGCCCGCGCTGCTCCTTGTAAGCAACGCGGGCCGTGCGCCGTCTTATTCCGCCTTGGCATTAAGGTAGTTTTTAGCCAAGTCGTTAAGTTTGGTATCGGTCAGCTGCTCTTCCTCCAACGTCTGGCGCAGCAAATCAGCGGCTTCGGTGTAGCCCAGGCGCTGGGCAAAGTGGGCCGCCGTGCCATAGCCCGAAATTTCGTAGTGCTCGATGCGCTGGGCGGCAGCAATAAGAGCCGCATCCATGACCTCTTCCGTGGCCCGTTCCGACATAGTCTCCTGGCCTTCGGCTATCAGGCCTTCCATGGCTTTGCAGGTATGGCCGCTTAAATCCAAGTCTTGGGCTTCGGCAATTTTTTCTAGCCGGGCCAGCTGGTTTTCGGTTTCGCGCAGGTGTTTTTCGAAGCCCCGGCGCAGGCGGCCGTCTTTAGCCGTTTCTGCCATTTGCGGCAGTGCCTTCACCAGCTGTTTTTCCGCGCTGTACAAATCTTTGAGCTGCATCTCAAACAGGTCGTCGAGGGTTTCCAGTTTATCGAACATAAGGCTACAGAGTTAGAAAATGAAACGAAGCGGTACGTCCTTGTCCTACGCAGGGGCCGGGCGGGCGTTCTGGAGGAGCTTGTCTAAAAAAAACCGTGCTGTCGAGGTGTTAAAGCGGATGAGTACAACGGATAAGCCAGAAAAAACAGCCCGATTTTGCTATTTGCCGCCGGGCCTGGTTTCTGCGGCCTGCGCGGTAATGACTTGATTTTCGAGGCTAAAGTTTTCGAAAACTACTACTGCGGAACTTGGCCCTTTGGCCAGTACTCCGACCCGGACGCCCCGGTCCCAGGGGGGCAGATAGGTGCCGTCGATGGGGCTGCTGATTCCGGGCATGTTTTGCCAGCTACGGCCACTATCGGCACTCCAGGAAAAGCGAAATGAATTACCTTTCTGGGTTTGTAAACGCAACGTGAGGGCCGCGTAAGCACTAGTGGGTAGTTTGGTTTCGCTCAACGTTTTCGACTTCCCCTTTTGCAGCTGCCACAGTTGGAGTTTACCATTGCCAGCTGTCAGGGCCAGCGTGTTTTCGGGGTCGCCGTGGGCGGCCAGGCCCGCCAGGGTACCGGCCACCAGCTTGCCCGGGTTGAGCACCGTCGTGGTAGCGGTGTAGTCGGCCGTGGAGGTTTGCTGGCCTAGTACGGCGCCGCTGTGCTGGGGGCGGGCCGTCAGAAACAGTTTGCCGCCGCGCACAACGGCCGTAGGCCGCTCCTCGACGGGCCACTGCCAGGTAGGCAGCAGCGTGGGCTGGTCAAATTCGTCGCGCAGGTCGCGGGCCGTGAGGGCTGGAGCCGCTTGGGGGGGCACCGAACCGTCGCTGCGGAACTCGGGCCAGTCGGAAGCCGTCCAGGCGAATTCGCTGATGACGCCCTGCCGGCCCACAAACTCAAAGCTGCCCGTATCGTAGGCGTGGTGCAGCATATACCAGCGTTTGCCGCGGTTGAAGACAGTGCCGTGGCCAGGGCAGGCCCATTTTTCATTTTTGGTCAACACCGGGTTTTTGTCGTATTTCTCCCAGGGCCCCAGCAGGTTCTTGGCGCGGGCCACGCCAATACCATAGGTGCAGTTGTGGCCGCAGCAGCCGTTGCCGGCGTAAAACGCGTAGAAATACTCGTTGCGCTTGATCATGCACACACCCTCAACCAGGTTGCCTTCCCAGGGGGCCGTGTTGCGAAACAACTCTTTTTTTTCGCCAAGCAGGGCCGTGTGTTCTTCGTTGAGGCGCTGGGCCCAAATAGGCGTAGGCCGCTGCACGCTGTTGCCGTCTTCCTTCCAAATCAGGTAAAGCTGTCCGTTCTCGTCGCGCATCGGAAATCCGTCGATAGAGCCGTTGGGCTGGCCTACCAGCGGACCGTGGTCGGTGTAGGGGCCCTCCGGCCGGTCGGCGCTGGCAATGCCTACGGCCAGGTTGCCGCCTTTTTGGTGAGCCGTGTAGTAGATGTAGGTTTTGTTGCCTTCCTGACTGATTTCCGGGGCCCAGAAATAGTAGTCGGCCCAAGTGGGCAGCTCCCCGGGGAATACGTGGCCCACCAGCTGCCAATCGGTCAGGTTAGTGGACTGCAGCAGGGGGAAGGCAGGCCCCCAGTTCGATGAGGTAGCCGTAGCCCAGTAGGTGTCACCTACTTTGGTGATGGAAGGGTCGGGAAAATCGCCGGGTAACACCGGATTGACAATGGAAATAGCCGGTGCCTCGGCTTCGGCAATGGTTTCAGCCGCGTGGGCCGTGGGCGTGCTAACGCTGGGCGTTGCGCTTTGGCAGGCGCCGAGTCCGCCCAGGGCCAGGACCAGGAGTAACGATGAATTAGAAGCTAGTGCCATGAAAAGGGAGTCGGGGGAAGAACGTGAAACAGGCCGCACCGCCGGGTTATTCGCCGGCAGGCTTGGCCAGCGCAGAGCCCGTAGCTACGGGCACGCCAAAGTTGGGCGTGCCATCCGCATTCCAGGTAAACTTCTGCATGCGGGGGCTTCGGTTGTCGCCGCAGCCCTGGCCTGGTAAGGGGTTGGCGTGGTAGATAAGCCAGTCTTCGGTGCCATCCTTGCTCTGAAAGAACCCGTTGTGGCCAGGCCCAAAAGCCTGAGCGGCCGGGTTTTTAACAAAAACCGGGGCGGCCGTCTTGGTCCACGCGCTGCGCTGCAAAGGGTCGGCGGTGCTGCTGGCCGAGAGCAGGCCCAGGGCGTAGTCGTCGGTGCTGCAGTGACTGGCAGAGTAGACAATAAACGTCTTGGTGCCGTGTTTAAGAATTTCAGGGCCTTCGTTTACGTCTGGGCTACCGTTCTGTTCCCAGCTATACTCAGGGCGGGAAAGCTCCACGCGGGGCCCGGTCAGGGTCCAGGGGGAGCTCATTTCGGCGATGTACAGGTTTTGCACCGGGCTGCTGGCTACCTCGTGGCCCGACCAGAGCAAGTAGCGCTTCCCGTTCTGCTCCAGCACCGTACCGTCAATGGCCCATAAGTCCTGGCCGGGTACCGCAATACGGCCTTTGTCAACCCAGGTACCCGTGGTGGGGTCGGGGTTGGCATTTTCCAGCACGTTGATGCGGTGCCCGTCGCAGCAGAGGGGGTCGGCGGAGTAGTAGATATACCACTTGCCGTCCAGAAAGTGCAGTTCGGGCGCCCAGATGTCGCGCTGGTTCACGCCCGCCTGCTGGGGCGTCCAGACGACGGTACTGACGGCCGAGCCCAGGTCCGACATCTTGGCCGTTTTGCGAATGACCAAGTTGTTGCCCGTCGTGTGCATGTAGTAGTACATGTCGCCCCGGCGGACAACCCAGGGGTCGGGGCCAGCCGGCAGCAGCGGGTTGGTAAAGGTGGTAGTGGTGGGCGAAACAACGGTAGGCTGCGCCGGAGCCGATTTCTGGCAGGCCAGGTTCAGGGCTAGCAGGGCCAGCGGCAGCAGACGAAACAAAGAAGGCATGGGCAGGAAGGTAAGTACAAAACAAGGCCAGGACTCGGGGACACTACACGGGCGCAGGAATAGCCCCCTTGATGGGTAAGCTAGCAAACTGCCACGAGCCGCTCCGACGCGTAGCCGGAACGGCTCGTGGTTTACCCTGCTCGAGGACCTACCACATGGGGTTTTGCTGCAGGCGGCCCAGGTCAACATCGGTCTGCACCAGAGGCAGCAGCCGCGACTTGCCAATGATAAAGTTGTTGAAGTCCGGGTCGTTGGCCTTCAGCTGATTTACTTTGGCCGGATCGGTAAGCATATCCCAGCGCTGTAAGTCAAACCAGCGCTGGCCCTCGCCGGTCAGCTCGGTCACCCGCTCGTGCATGAGCTGGGTGCGCAGCGCTTCCTTCGATAAGGTAGCGGGTAGATCGGTAAGGCCGGCCCGGCGCCGCACCCGGTTGACCAGCGGAATGGCGGCCAGGGTGTTGCCCTGCTCATTGAGGGCTTCAGCCTGTAGTAGCAACACGTCGGCAAAGCGCATCACCCGATGATTAACCGGCGAGTCGAAGTCTTCCTCGCTCCGGTAGTAATCAGTTTGGTACTTGCGCCAGTAGATGCGGGCCCGGTCGCGGGCGTCGCGGCCATAGCGGGTCAGGAAGCCTACTCCGTACACCAGGGTATCGGCATCGGCAATTCGGGTTGTCGGAAACTGGGTCAGGTCGCGGCGGTTGTAGAACACGGTAGCCGCCAGGCGCGGGTCGCGCTGGCCGGTAGCGGTGGGTTCCAGCAGCATTTCGCGCACCACCCAGGGCCGTACCTCGCCATCGTTGAAGCCCAGCGCCCCAAAAGGAGCGGGCACGCCCCAGAACTTGGAGCGCTGCCCGCCCTGCGAGGAGGTGGCATCCGGACCACCGCCCGCATCATTGCCGCCCTTGTTCACGTCGGAAAACTGGACTTCAAAGATGGATTCCTTGTTGTTTTCCGTGGTGTGGCGGAAGTTGTCGGTGTAGGCCGGCATCAGGTCGTAGGGGCCACTGATAACCTGGGCAAACTGAGCCTGGGCCTCCGCCCAGCGCTTGTTTTGCATGTAGGCTTTGCCCAGCAGGGTAGTGGCGGCACCCTTGGTGGCCCGGCCCACATTGTTGCCGGTGTACGTTTCGGGCAAATCGGGCTGGGCGGCCTGCAGGTCGCTGATGATCTGGTCCCACACCTGGGCTTCGTTTCCCTGCGGATACACTTGGTTCAAATCGGAGGGCGGGGCCAGGGCCAGGGGCACATTGCCGTAGAGCGAGACGAGGTTGAAGTAGCTCAGGGCCCGCAGGAAGCGGGCTTCGGCCACCACGCGGCGCTGCAGGCCGGCCTCCATGCCCTGAATAGCGGGCACGTAGGCAATGACCTGGTTGCAGCGGTAAATCGTGCGGTAATGGTCGCGCCAGATATGTTGGGAGACTTCAAAGTTGTAGTTGGTTTGCACAAACTTGGTGAAGTCGGCCAGCTCCCCCCAGGGGCTTTGGCTAAAGCCGGTATCGTCGCGCAGGTCAAAGGCGAAGTTGAGCCAGCGCCGGTACATGCCCAGGCCTTGCAGGCCCGCGTAGCAGGCTGTGGAGGCTCTTACGGCATCGTCGCTGGTTTTCCAGGACGACTCGGTGGTGGGCAGGTTAGGATTGACCTGCTCGAGCAAGTTTTTCTCACAGGCTGCTAAGCTCAGGAGCAGGGCCCCGGCCAGGCCCAGCCGGGTTAGAAAAGTGGATTTCATATGGAGGTCTGCTTAAAAGTCGAGAGAAATGGCCCTAGAAACCGGCCTGAATACCCAGCGTGAACGAGCGTAGGTTGGGGTAAGAACCCTCGTCGACGCCGCGCGAGAGGTTATTTGCCAGCGAGTTAAAAGCGCCGCTGCCGACGGTTTCCGGGTCGAAGCCCGAGTAGTCGGTGAGCGTAAACAGGTTCTGGCTGGTCGCAAACACGCGCAGGGAGGCTACGTACTTGGTGCGTTCCAGCAGGGGCTTAGGCACCGTGAAGCCGAGCTGCAGATTTTTCAGGCGCAGGTAAGAACCATCCTCGAGCCAGCGGGTGGAGTTGAACTTAGCGTTGTTGCCGGGGGCAATACCGCCGTTGCCCCCCGAAACCAGGGCCCGGGGCGTGGTGTTGGACGGGTTGGAAGGAGTCCAGGGGGAGAAGTCCGCGCGGTAGTTGCCGTTGTCGTCGGTGCGGTCAAGCCAGTAGCGGCTCACGTTAAACACGTCGTTGCCCTGCACGCCCTGGAAGAAAGCAGTCAGATCGAAGCCCCCGTAACCCAGGCTCAGGTTCAGGCCGTACTGGAGCTTGGGAAACACCCGCCCCACGTGGGCCCGGTCCCGGTCGTCGATGATGCCGTCGCTGTTGTTATCCTTGTAGCGCACGTCGCCGGGCTGCAGGCCAGCCGGGATGTTGCTCTCGCCCGTCTGGTAGATGCCGTCAAACTCGTAGAGGTAGAACGAGCCAATTTCGTGGCCCACTTCGGTGCGGGTAATTTCGTTAGGGCCGCCGTTAAAGAAGTTCGCCTTGCCCGAGGCGTCGCCGCCGGCCGTGCCCAGGTCCAGCACCGTGTTTTTGAGTGTCGTCAGGTTGGCCGTGGCCCCGTAGCGGAACTTGCCCCGGTCGTCGTTGTAGCCGAGCTGCAGCTCAAAGCCCTTGTTTTCCAACTTGCCCAGGTTGCGGAAGGGGTTGGGGCCGGCGTTGCCGAAGGTCAGGGCCAGATCGGGGTTAATCAACGCATCGTAGGTTTGCGACACGTAATAATCGGCCGACAACGAGAGGCGGTTTTCCAGGAAACCCGCGTCGAAGCCCACGTTGGTGGTGCGGCGGTCTTCCCAGCGAATGTTGTTGCTGGCGTAGGCCGTCTGAATAGCGCCGTTCTGAATTCCGCTGCCCAGGATATAGTTGGCATTCGTATTTATAAAGCCCTGATACAGATACGAACCGCCGTAGGCGCCGTTCACCAGGTCGTTGCCCAGGCGGCCGTAGGAAGCCCGCAGCTTTAGATCGGAGAAGGCGCTCAGGTTCTGGAAAAACTGCTCTTTCGACACGCGCCAGCCCACCGATAGGGCCCCGAAGTTGCCATACTTCTCCGGGTCGAAGCGAGAGGAGCCGTCGCGCCGGAAAGCGGCCGTGAACAGGTAGCGCTGGTCGTAATCGTAGGTGAGCTGGGCAAAGTAGGAGCGCTTGGCCCAGACGTAGGCCGAGCCAATGACTTGCGGAGTCTGGTTGCCCGCATCCAGGGCCCAATAGTAAGTAGGCCCGGTGCCGTAGCCGAAGTTGACGCCGCGGGTGATTTCCTGGCGGAAGCGCTGCTGGCTGAAGCCTCCGACTGCGGTCAGGTTGTGCTGACCAAAGCTGCGGTCAAAGGTCAGGGTGTTTTCGGCCATGCCGAACAACTCGTTGCCCTGCGTTTCGCGGAAGCTCGACGGATCATTCACATTGTCGCCCCGCCGCCAAATGCCGTATTGACGCTTCTGCTGGTCATGAAAGCTATGGTATTCCGTGGCCAAGTTTAGGCGGTAGCGCAGAAAGTCAAACAGGGATACCTCGGCGTACACGTTGCCCTGTAAGCGGTTGGATGTCCCCGTGTCGTTGAGCAGGCTTTGCAGGGCCAGCGGGTTGGTGCCAAAGGTATTGGCGTTGTCGGTACCCACGGAAAAGCCCCCGGGGGAGGTTGGGTCATATACCCGCATGACGGGCAGCATGCGCACAATGTCGATGAAGGGCAGCCCGTTCAGGCGGGTCTGGTTGGTGCGCGTGAGCAGGGCATTCTGGCCAACCCGGAGCCGGCCCCGGTTGAAGCCCGTGTTGACGCGGAAGCTGTAACGCTCGAACTTAGGCCCTTCCACGGTGCCCTTCTGATTGAAGTAGCCCCCGGAAACGTTGAAGTTGGAATTAGGCCCGCCCCCGGAAAAGCCGAGGTTGTAATCCTGAATGGAGCCCTGCTGGAAAAACTCGTCCTGCCAGTCCGTGTCGACTCCGGCCGGAGGGTTGGCAGCGTACGGCTGGGGCGCGAGGCCCGCATTCTGGTACGCCTGCCGGTTGATGGCGGCCCACTGCGAGGCGTTGGTTAACTCCAGGCGGTTCACCAGGTTCTGCACGCCGCCGTTGGCGCTAAACGTAATACTGGGAATGCCGGCCTTCCCTTTTTTGGTCGTGATAATAATTACACCATTGGCCCCGGAGGCGCCATAGGGAGCCAGGGCGGCGGCATCTTTGAGCACCTGCACCGATTCAACATCAGCTGGGTTGAAGTCGCGCTGTCCACCCTGGCCTTGTACCCACAGCCCGTCGATGACGTAGAGCGGGCCGCTGCCGCTGGCAACCGTGCCCAGGCCACGGATGTTGATATTCGGTGCCTGCCCCGGCTGGCCCGAGTTGGATACCTGCACGCCGGGCAGACGGCCCTGAATAGCTTCCCCGACGCTAGCCACCGGGGCCCGCCGTACTTCCTGGGCCCCCACGCTGGCCACCGAGCCGGTTACTTCCTGGCGGTTCTGCGTCAGGTAGCCCACTACCACCACGTCATTAAGCAACTTGGCATCCACGGCCAGGGCCACATTTACTTCGCTGCGCCCACTCACGGGTACTTCCTGGCTAAGGTAGCCCACAAAGGAAAAGGTCAGCGTTGCGTTGTCGGCCACCGTGAGCGAGTAGCGCCCGTCAGCATCGGTCGTGCTGCCATTGGTCGTGCCCTTTTCAAGTACGGTTACCCCGGGCATTGGCTGGCCTTTTTCGTCCAGGACGCGCCCCGTTACGGGGGCTGCCACCGGGGTTTCACGGCTCGGCAGACAAGCGGCTGCCAGCCGGCTGGGCGCGGCCAGGGGCGAGGCCGTCGGCAACCAGAGCAAACCACACAGAGTCACGGGTGCTGAGAGCCTCCGGAGCTTAAGTAGGGAGTTTTTCATGGAGTGATGGGTAGGATTAGGAGGAGAGAAAGAGTGCGAATAGTAGCAAACGTTTGCAGGTCGACGGCTTTCGGCAAACGTTTGCGTTGAGGGAAGCTAAAAGGACACATTACCCGGCGCTACCCCATGGCGTAGCGTGCTGGGGCGCGTGGCTGACCAGGCGAAATTGTACCGCGTTCTGCGTAACGTTAGAGACAAAGCGAAGAAATGTCAAGAAATAATATAAAGTATTTGCAATAGATTTCTATTGCCGAGCTTGCTAACTGCCACCAAGGGGGCGGCTGTTCCGTCTGGCGGTACAGCCAAGCGGTGGGTATCGGTTTGCAAACGTTTGCATGATGCTTGCGCATGCACCCCGGCTGGTGAACGGGTTAACGACGGGTGATGTACGGGTTAAAGTGCTATGAAGTAGAATCTTAGGGTGTCTTACTTGCTGGTTGCCGGCCATTCAGTTTCCGGATTAGTTCTGCTTCGTCGGCCCGGTAGGGAGTTCCATCGCGCCGGAAGACCTCATGAAACCACTCGGTGGGCTCACTGCCATCCGGCAAGGGGGTATCCCACTGGTATTTGGTGTTGGTCTTACCGTCAACCAGTCCCCAATTAATGGCGCCCACATTTTGCTTGTTAAGCAGCGGCATGATGGTCGCGAAGCGGGAGTTGCGGGGCCGGGCCATGTACTCGGTGCAAATCAAAGGGCGGCCGTGCGTTTCGAGCAACTCGATAAGGCGCTGGTGCGTGGCCACGTCGTCGTAGCTGTGGTAGGTAATGATATCGGAGTGCAGCGCCTGATACGTGTTCAGCGCCTGAAAATCCCAGGCCCAGAGCCCTACGCTTAGCGGCTGATCCGGATTGACAGCCCGTGCCCAGGCGAATACGTTACGCAGCAGCGGGAGGGAGGCCATTAGCTTGCCACTGTTGCCGGGTTCGTTATACAAATCCCAGAGTAATACTCGTTTATCGTGCTTGAACGTGGTGAGTATATCCTGCACGTACGGCTTTAACTTGCTAAACGTGAGCGAATCGCGCGAGGCAGGGTCGCCCGGGTCCTGCAGCCAGCCCGAATTATGAATACCCGGCTTGGGCAGGGGCTGAGTCCCGGTGTTGGCTTCCTTGTTCCAGCAGTCGTCGAAAAAGACGAACATGGTCTGAATGCGGTGCTTGTCGGCCAGGGCCAGGTACGCATTGATCCGCTCCTTAAACCCTTGCGGATCCTGTTGCCAAGCCAGGCTGTGCAGAAAAACGCGCATGGTATTAAAGCCAATGCCGGCTGCGTAGCCCAGTTCCCGGTCGATGGTAGTCGGGTCAAAGGTGGCGGCCTGCCACATTTCCAGCTGGTTAATAGCCGTACTGGGCGTAAAATTGGCCCCACTGATCCAGGGGTGAGCCCGGTACCAGGCCTGGGCTTTTTCGGCTGGCCAGCGCTGATCCGCCAGAACCGCCACGGCCCCGCCTATGCCCTTGGTTTTTACTTTGGTTTTCTGCGCATAAGAACCCTGGGTAGAAGTCAGGACCAGCAGGATGAGTAGCAGTTTTTTCATGAGTCGGAAGATAAGGGGCAGCATTATCAGTATTAGCCGGCAAACGTTTGTGTGGCCAATAACCTGGGTAGTGGATGCTAGCCTGGGCCACTAGGGAATCTCGGAGACACAGCGGAATATTTACGGTAAGTGCCTGTTCGTGAAATATCCAGTCCGATTTCCATGTTGGGCAGAAGCTTAATTTTACTGAGTTAAGTCCCTATTCGGGCTGGTTTTCGCAGGACAAGGAACAAAATAGTAGCTGAGCTTACGGTGTTATACCCGCAAACGTTTGCATAATTTTTCTTATGCTTGTTACCAGCTTGCCTCAGGGCTCTGGCGGCCGCCGCCGGCCAGTGCTGCTTGAATCGGCCTAGGGGGATTGTATCAATTTGAAAAACAGTCTATTACTCTCCGTTTGCTTCTCATTCTGGCCCATACCTCACCCATACTTTTCGCTTATGCCATCCCGTCGTCATTTTCTGCAGCAGGCTGCTGCGGGCTTAGCCACCCTGGCCCTGCAGAACCAAGCCCTAGCCCGGGCTGCGGCCCGCACCTACACCAACCCGGTGTATACCGGCCAGTTTCCCGACCCGTTCGTGCTGCGCCACCAGGGGCGCTACTATGCTTTTGGCACTACCGGGCAGGCCCGCACCCCCGACGGCCGCATCTTCACGGTGCTTACCTCCTCTGATTTGGTTGACTGGCAGCCGGCTGGGGGCGCACTCACCCCGCCCGAAGGCGCTGCCGGGGCCGAGTTCTGGGCCCCGGAAGTGATGTATCACCAGGGCACGTTCTACCTGTATTATTCTATGGGTGGAGGTGCCATTGGGGCCTCCGTAGGCCACCGGCTGCACGTAGCCACCAGCAAAACTCCTCAGGGACCTTATACCCAGGCAGCCCTGCTGGATGTACCCGGTAGCAAGTTCACAATCGATGCGCACCCGTTTCAGGACAGCGACGGGCAATGGTACCTGTTTTATGCCCGCGACTTTACTGACTCCGACCAAGGCTACCGGCCGGGTACCGGCCTGGTCGTCGACCGGCTGGTGGATATGACCCGCTTGGCTGGGGAAAGCCGCACGGTAATGCGGGCCCGCCACGACTGGACGGTGTTCGAGAAAAACCGCACCATGCCGCTCTATGACAACCAGACCTTTGCCGAGTGGCATACTTTAGAAGGCCCCTTCGTGCGCAAGCATAAGGGCAAGTACTACTGTTTTTACAGCGGAGCCAACTTTCTCACCCCACGCTACGGAGTCGATTACTGCGTGGCTGATTCGGTGCTGGGGCCTTACTCGGATGCGGGGGCAGACAAAGGCCCCCGGGTGCTGGGTGCCGTGGCAGGCCACGTGCGCGGGCCAGGCCACCATTCTCATGTACTCGGGCCCGATGGTAAAACGGAGCACTTGGTGTATCATGCGTGGAACAAAGCCATGACCGAGCGCCAATTATGCATTGATAAGCTGCTCTGGACCGGGCAAGGCCCGCGCTGCCAAGGCCCAACCTACACGCCCCAGCCCTTTCCTCAATAAGCCAGGAAAAACCACCTGCGGTGCAAGACTACAGGCTCGTGCAAACGCAAATTTTCCGCAAAGTTTGCGTTGCTTTTTGCGCAAATTGCGTAAAGGGCACGCCTTCCCAGAAAGTAAAGGCATCTCTCACTCTTAATTCGACACTGTCTTGGCGCGTGCAAAAGCTTCTATCTCGGATCTAGCTAAACAGCTGGGTATTTCGGTATCAACCGTTTCCCGGGCCCTTAGCGACCATCCTACCATCAGTACCGCGACCAAGAAAAAAGTGCGGCAGCTGGCCAAGGAGCTTCATTACCAGCCCAACCATATGGCCGCGGGCCTGCGCAAAGGCCGCAGTAACTTACTGGGCGTAATTGTGCCCCACATTGATGGGCATTTCTTTACGCTGGTCGTAAAAGGCATTGAGACGGTGGCCACAAAAGCCGGGTTCAATGTGATGATCTGCCAATCGAATGAGGATGTCCGGCACGAGCAGAAAAATATTGAATCAATGCTCAGTGCTCAAGTAGAGGGAATTCTTGTTTCTCTGGCTCGCAACACCCTTGACTTCAAGCATTTCGATAAGGTTCGTAAGCAGGAGATTCCACTGGTTTTCTTTGATCGGGTGCTCGATGGGCTCGATGTTAGTGCTGTGGTAATTGACGACCGGGAAGGCGGCTACCAGTCGACCAAGCACCTGTTGGCGCAAGGGTGTCGGCGCATTGCGCACTTCGGCGGCCCGCAGCATCTGAATATCTATAAGAATCGTCGCCAGGGCTATATCGACGCGCTGCTGGAAGCGGGCTTGCCCCTTGAGGAGGAGCTTTTATACTACTCCGACATGACCCAGGAGGACGGGGTGACGGGCATGCAGCGGATGCTGGCGCTAAAAAAACGCCCCGACGCCATCTTCTCCGCCAGCGACTTTTCTATCGTGGGAGCCCTGCAGGAACTGAAGCGTCATAACCTGCGCGCTCCTAACGATATGGCCCTGGCCGGCTTCAGCAACGAAACGTTTACCTCCCTGACCGAGCCCATGCTGACTTCAGTCGATCAGCGTTGCGAGCAGATGGGGCAGGCCGCAGTCCGGCTTTTTTTGGAAATGCTGGAAGAGCGCAGCGCACTGTTTTCTCCGCGCCGCATCGTGCTACAGCCAGATTTGCTGATTCGGTCTTCATCGGTACGCATAAAATAAATTGCGGTGCCCACGTAAAGTAGGCCGCTAGCTAGCCGCTGACTTCGCAACTGAAATTCGTTGGATTTTAGTAATCAGAAGCTGGGGTAGCAATAGGTTATATTCCGGTTGCTAAAAGAGTATGTTAGCTAAAGACTTGTTAATACAGGTTTTGCAACGGGCTACTATAACAAGCTGGCCTGTTGCCTACTGTTTTTCAAAAATAAGAGTTAGGGCCTGTAGCAATCATTAGTCGTCCGGTTAGTGCTTAAATTAGCCTAGCTACTTAATTTACTAGTGTCGGGCTCGAAAAAGGTTAGCTGAATTAATTGAAAACGAAAATGAATATGTTACGTTTGCGCCATAGTCACGTAGTGATGAACAATTTTATATTCATTCACCCAAAAAAACTTCAGCATGGCATTAGATTTCAGCCAATTCGAAGAGGTTCTCAAGGCCGCTAAAAGCAGCGAAGTCGTTAAGAAGGATTTGCGCAAAGCTCTACGCAGCGTTTCCTCCGCAATCAACGCTCTGAATCAGGCGGTAACCGATATGGAAACGGTGTTATCCGATGATTATCAGCCTGCTGCAAAGGTGCGTAAGCCTCGTGCTACCAACCCCAATGGCGCCAAGCGCGGCCGTAAACCCAAGGCTGCTGCCACGGAGTAGGTTCTGCCAAGAAAAGTATTTTCCTGGTTTTACATAGCCAAAAAGCCCCTGCTAGCAGGGGCTTTTTTGGGCTCAATTAATAACAATAAGCAACGTGGTGCTGCTCGGGAAGATGTTGGACAAAGGCCGCAGGGCAAGTCAGAGCTAAAGCTTCCACTGACTTTGTTGCAAAACAATACGGTAGCCATCCGCATCCGCAAATGTTTTTCCCTGCGTATCCCAATACGGGTTATACGACGGCAGAGGAGCATAACCTTGGTGGAGTAGCTGCGTGATTTGCTGTTGCCACGCGGCCGCATCCGGAAAATAGAAAACCAGCAAATTATCCTGGCTTGGGGCAGGCGGCACCCGATGCCCCCGCTGGTGCGTAAATTCGAAGTGGTACGGCCACTGACGGTGCCCCAGAATAATACCGTCGAACCCGTTATGGTTTTCAAATTCGGCTAATAGCTCAAAGCCCAGTCCATCTTGATAAAAGGCCCGCAGGGCTGCAATATTATTAGTGGGCCGCGCCACGCGCAATACCGGCGCAAGGGCAGGCGTAACAGAGAAATGCATAAGTGCGCAAGGCAAGTATATAAGAGTTGCTAGGTACGCAAGAGAAAACAAAATACCCAGCGCCCTAAAGTGCAGGTCCGGGCAATGCGGTATTTACGGTCCGAACCGCTACTTTGCCGCGTAGCTATGAGCTGCCAATTCAAGACGTATAAACTTAAGTAAGTGACCTGGACGGAAGAGCAGGTGCGGGCCTTGGTCACCGACGCCGGAACGCTGAAGCGCGGGCAGGAGCTGGCCACGCCTGCCAAGTGGAGCAAGCTAGGCCAGACGCCCACTGCCGTGTGGGGCGAGTGCGCCGGCAGTGGGTCCAAACCCTACCAAACTGGTATTGATTTGCTGGAGCCGGCCTTTAAATGCTCGTGCCCGAGCCGGGTATTTCCCTGCAAACACGGTGCGGGGCTGCTGCTGCTGCTAGCCCGGCAGCCGCAGTTGCCGCCGCCAGCCGGGCCGCCCAGCTGGCTAGCCGAGTGGCTGAGCAAGCGCCAAACGCGGCAGCAGGGGCAGGCCGCTAAAGAAACGCCTCCAGGGGAAGCCCCCGACCCGGCGGCCCGGCAGAAGCGGGAAGCTCAGCGCCTGGAGCGGATGCAGCGCAGTGCCGAAGAACTGGAAATCTGGCTGCTCGACATCATCCGCAACGGTCTGGCTAGCCTCGACAAGCAGCCCGCCGCCTTCTGGGAGCAACAGGCCGCCCGCCTCGTGGATGGACAGCTGCCGGGGCTGGCTGCCGTAGTGCGCGAACTGGCGGGGCTGCGCTACGTGGCGGCCAACTGGCCCGAACTACTGCTGGCGCGCCTGGGGGAGCTGTATCTGCTGCTCGGCGCATTTCGCAATCTGCCCCAGCTCTCGGAAGCGGCCCGGCAGGAAGTGCGGCAATTGTTGGGGGTAAGCATTAAAAAAGAAGAATTGCTGGCCCAGCAGCCGGCCGTGGCCGATACTTGGCGGGTGCTGGGGCAAATCAGCTGGGAAGAGGAACGCCTGACGGCCCGTCGGACCTGGCTGTGGGGACAGACCACGCAGCGGTATGCCCTGGTGCTGGAATTTGCCTTTGGCGGGCAGCCGTTTGCTACGGCCCTGGTACCCGAAGGCAGCTATGCGGGAAGCGTTGTATACTACCCCGGTTTGCAGCCCTTACGTGCCGTACCCGGGCCGCTGACGTTTCAGGGAATAAGAGCGAGAGTGGCACAGGCAGCGCTGCCACTGCCCGCGCTGCTGGAGCAGTACGCGGCGGCCCTGAGCCGGAACCCCTGGCTGCGGGAGTGGCCGGCTCAATTGCGGGACGTGGTGCCGGTGCTGCTGCCCGATGAAACCTGGGCTGTGCAGCACGCGCCCACCGGACAACAGCTCCGCTTGCAGTGCACCGCGCTGGAAGGGTGGCAGATGCTGGCCGTGGGCGGGGGCCAGCCCCTGTACCTGTTTGGGGAGTGGAACGGCCGCAGCCTTCGCCCACTGACGTATTCGGTTGCTTCCGTCCCGGCCGTTTCCTGCTGAGCTATGACCAACCTACATCAGGCCTGGGGCCAACTAACGCGCATTGCTCTGCTGGGTACCAGCCAAACGCCCGAGCCGGTTCCGGCGCTTCCCGGCTTGGGAACTCCGGACCAGCCCGTGGCCGGCGGCGAACGGGAACGGCAAGTGTTACTCGTGGGCGGTGCCCTGGCCCTGGTACGCAAAGCGGGTTATCAGCCCCCCATTGGGCCGGCGGCCGTGCTGAGCCCCAGCCCACCGCCTAGTACTGAAGTACAAACTACACTCGGGCCGGGCGGGCGGCAATACCTGCACCTGCTGCTGGAAGGCACCCACGCCGATTTGCTGCCCGAGTACCTGCAGCAGCTGGGGCAGCATGGGCGCCGGGTGCCGGCGGAACTGCTGGTCTCCTTGCTCGAATACGTCCGTTCCCGTCCCGAGCTGCACGCGGTGGCCGGCCCGGTGCTGGGGGAGCGGGGCCGGTGGCTGGCGGCCCTGAATCCGCAGTGGCAGCCCCTGCTTGCGGCCCTGCCCGACTCGGCCGATGAAACCGTCTGGGAAACCGGCACCCCGCGGCAGCGGAGTCGGTGGCTGGCTGAGTTGCGCCGCACCGACCCGGCCCGGGCCCGGGAGCTGCTTGCGGCGGCCCTGCCCCAGGAACCGGCTAAAAACCAGGCCCAACTCCTGGAAGTGCTGGCCGAAAACCTGGGTCCGGATGATGAAGCGCTGCTGCTCCAGTACCTGGCTTCCAAAAGCAAAGAAGTGCGCCAGACGGTGCTGCCCTTGCTCGGGCGCCTGCCCGGCAGTGCCCTGGCCCAGCGCCTGTGGCTGCGCACCGCGCCGCTGCTAACGCTGAAGCGCACCTTGCTCAGCAAAAAGCTGGTCGTGACCCTGCCCGAGGCCTGGGACAAGAGCTGGCTGGCCGACGGCATCGAGCAAAAAGACGGCCGTTTTGAGGGCGAAAAAGCGGCTTGGCTGGGGCAGCTACTGGCTCTGCTGCCCCCTCAGCGCTGGGCCGCGCACTGGAACCTGAAGCCGGCCGGCATCCTGGACCTGGCCGCGGGTACCGAGTGGGTAAAAGTGCTGCTGCCGGCCTGGGCCGAAGCGGCCATTCTACACCAGGACGCTGCCTGGGCTACGGCCCTGCTGGAATGGTATTACGAGCAGCCCCGCCAGCAGCCCCCCGCGCTGCCGCTGCCGGCGCTGGCCCACCTACTGACGCCCGCGCGCCTGACGGAGCTGGTGCTGCCCTTGCTGAATGCCACACCCCAGCTGGCCCCGGGGGTGAGCTGGCTGCCGCTGCTGCAGCTGGTGCCCGCGCCCTGGCCGGCCCCGCTGACCCGCCGCGTGGTAGAGCTGCTGGCCGACTCCCTGCGCCGCCCCGAACAGCTCCACCGCCTGTATTACCCCGCCAGCCAGCTGCTGGACTACATGACCCGCACCGTGCCGGCCGCGCAGTACGAACTGTGCGCAGCCTCCTTGCAGCCCCTGCTGGGCACCGTGTCGTACTTGCACAGCAGCCTGAACCGCCTGCTCGATACGCTCCACTTTCGGCAGCAGCTAGCCGCCACCCTGACCGAGCCCCCCGATGCAAGCGGCGGCTGATATGCTGGCCCGATCCGGCCAAGGGCGGTTTATCGGTTGGCTATTGCCCTCACTTCGAGACAAAAACCTCTGGCAAGCTCCGCTGACTGTCGTAGGGCCACTGCCCCTCGCAAAAATTCTTCCCAAGCTCCGCCTAAGCCGCTAGCTTGTCGTTCCCACGTTCTGTTTACGCTTCCGCTTTCAACTTTTCTATGGCTTTGACTCCTGCTTCCGACATTCTGCGGCCTCATGCCGAGGTGCAATACGCCGAAGAACTTGCCGCTCTGGCCGCGGCCGACGACCGGCCCAAGCCCCCGGGCTGGCACCTCTCGCCCTGGGCCGTGGTGACCTACCTGCTCGGCGGCACCCTGAATAACGGCTTTGAAATTGAGCCCAAGTACATCGGGCAGCGGCGGCTGATGGAAATTGCCGTAGCCACCCTGGCCACCGACCGTGCCCTGCTCTTGCTCGGCGTACCGGGCACGGCCAAAAGCTGGGTGTCGGAGCACCTGACGGCAGCCATCAGCGGGCATTCCAACTTGCTGATTCAGGGCACGGCCGGTACTTCGGAAGATGCTATTCGCTATTCCTGGAACTACGCCCGCCTGATTGCCGAAGGCCCCTCGGCCGGGGCCCTGGTGCCGTCGCCGCTACTCAAGGGCATGCAGGAGGGCAGCCTGGTGCGCATCGAGGAACTGACCCGCATTCCGGCCGACGTGCAGGATACGCTCATTACCGTGCTTTCCGAAAAGGTGCTGCCGGTGCCCGAGCTGGCTACTGAGGTGCAGGCCACCCGCGGCTTCAACGTCATTGCCACGGCCAACGACCGGGACAAGGGCGTGAACGAGCTCAGCAGTGCCCTGCGCCGCCGCTTTAATACCGTGGTGCTGCCCTTGCCGACCTCTGTGGCCGAGGAAGTGCAGATTGTGCAGAGCCGGGTGGAGAAAACTGGCCGGGCCCTTCAGCTGCCACCCACCACGGTGGCCCTGGAGCAAATCAGCCGCCTGGTGACCATCTTCCGGGAGTTGCGCTCGGGCGTGACCGAAAACGGCAAAACCAAGCTCAAAAGCCCCAGCGGCACGCTCAGCAGCGGGGAGGCTATTTCGGTGCTCAACAGCGGCCTGGCCCTGGCGGCCTACTTCGGCGACGGTACCCTGCAGGCCGCCGACTTGGCCGCTGGCCTCACTGGCGCCGTGGTGAAAGACCCCGTGCAGGACCGCGTGGTGTGGCTCGAATACCTGGAAACGGTGGTCAAGGAGCGCGACGGATGGAAGGACCTGTACCGGGCCTGCCGGGAGGTGGTGGAGTAAGGACTTCCATATTTCACAAAACGCAGCACTCTAGAAGGAAAATATACTTAACGCAGCACATTGATGGTCTATCCAATTCCTCTGTACCTGAATCAGAAGTACGTATTTGACATATTAGCTATGATTGAAGATGGCTTCAGTCAAATGCAGACTCTTAAAACTGTAGATTCTTCGACTGCTGACTCTCTGCTTAAGAGTAGGGGTGAAGTCGGTCTGAATAATGTCTTTGCTTTTCTAGGCGTAAAGCTTGAGGGTGAGGGAAGCAAGCATAAGAAAGATGCAAGTGAATCGACCTCCGAACTACAGAAGGTGCATACACCCAACTCACTGTTTGCTAAGATGTATAACGCTTTGGACCAGAAAGGGGTTATTAGGAAGGAAAGCCTTTTAGACTCTGGGAGTGGAGACTTTGTTCTTTTCAAATCTAAACTCCAGAAGAACCCGGTTATTGATAATTTAGAAAGCTATTTTTCACTTTTTAGGCTGGCTTTCGGCTTTACTGACTCTGGTCAGCAGACTAAACAGCAAAAAGCAGACGGTCAAGCCAACAAAAAAGTCCTAGAACAATTTGAGAGCCTTATTAAACAATTGAAATCTGAAGGCAGCCTAGATCTTGTTGGTGAGAGCGTTGGTAATGAGCAGTTTAAAGCAGTTCTGACTATCGATAGAGATTATCTAAATGATCCTTCATTATCAGATATAGCAGATGGTGAATTTTGTGTTTTAGGAAAAGCTATTCGAGTAATCAAGGAGGATAATAATCAGGGCATTAATCTGCTTCGCAAAACAAGCCTTAGTAAGTTTTCTGATGCAATGTTAAAGCAGATGTTCTCAGGCTTTCAAAACATGGACGAACATGGGCTGAAAAACGTAGAGTTTATGACAGAAGTTAGAGGCCCTGTCTTGCAGGTAATCCCAATAGCAATTTTTGCATAATATTTAAAGATTTGTTAATCAAGTCATTATAGTTAGGTGATACTTGTTTTTTATTGCTCTTGTTTATTATGACTTTTTCCGCTCTGCTAACCCGACTCGATACCCTGCTGCAGCAGCGCCGGCCCGATTACTACGCCACACTCAAGCCCGCGGCCCCTGCCGCGGAGCTGGCCGCTTTCGAGGCGGAGTTCGGGCTGACGCTGCCCGCCGAGCTGCGGCTCTGGTTTGGCTGGCGCAACGGGCAGCAGGGCTTCGAAAGCTTCGTGCAGAACAATTGCCTGCAGTCGTTGGACAGCGCGGCCGAAACCATGCGCGTAAACCGGGAGCTGCTGGAAGCCGGGGATTTTGTGCCCAACTGGTGGCAGCCGGGCTGGGTGCCATTCCTGGAAAACGGCGGGGGCGACCATGTCTGCCTAGACTCGGCGGGCACCTTCACCGGCCGGGCCGGGCAGGTGCTCAAGCACTGGCACGACTGGGAAGCCCGCCCCGTGCTCTTCCCCGACCTAACAGCCTGGCTGGCGGCCGTGGTGCAGGCGTATGAACAAACCGAAAATGGCACGGAGCTGCTGCGTGATGAGCAAATTGAAGACGTGGAACTGGCGCATCCGCCGGGCTTCCCGCTGGAATTTGAGGCCGGCTGATTGGCCTGTTCGAATTTATCTAGCCGCGACGTATTCCTTGTTCCGCTCTTGTTTCTGCTATGACCCTGCACTATCTGACCGATGCCATTCTGGAAGTTCCGGACTTTCTCTCGCCCGCCGAATGCCCGCTGCTCATTGCCCGCAGTGAGCAGCGGGGCTTTGCGAAAGCCGGCGTCGGTCTGGCAACCGGGGCCGAGGTGATTAAAGCCAACCGCGTTTCCCTTCCCCTTACATGAGCGCAGCAGGTTTTACCCGCCCGCTGTTTCGTCCTGCCTGAGCCTCCTTTGCCTCGTTTTGTATGCCCACCGACCTTCGCCTTTTCGGCATTCGCCACCACGGCCCCGGCAGCACCGCCAGCCTGCTGAAAGCCCTGGACGAGTACCAGCCCGATATGGTGCTGCTGGAGTGTCCCGCCGATGGCGAAAAAGCCCTGCTGCTGGCTTCCACCCCGGATCTGCAGCCCCCGGTAGCCCTGTTGCTCTACAACCCCAAGCAGCACCAACAGGCTAGCTTTTTGCCCTTTGCCCACTTCTCGCCCGAGTGGCAGGCCACCTTGTGGTGCCAGCAGCACGGGGCGCACCTGCGCTGCTTCGATTTGCCCCAGGCCCTGCGCTTTGCCCTGTCCGATGCCGTGGAGCTGGTGCCGCCGCCGGACTCTTCGGCTGACTTGCCCGTTGAAACGGAAGCGTCGGCGGAGCCTGCCGCCGCCGAAACGGCCGGAGAGTCGGGGGCCGCAGAAGATCCGTTCCGCCACGACCCCATTGCCTACCTGGCCCGCCTCGACGGCTACACCGATGGGGAGCGGTGGTGGGAAGCCCGCATCGAGCACAGTGCCGGCCACGCCGATGCCTTCGCGGTGGTGTTGCAGATGATGACGGCCCTGCGCGAAGAGCTAGCCTGGCCCGAATCAGCCGAAACTCTGCTGCGGGAGGCCTACATGCGCGAAACCCTGCGCAGCACGCTCAAGCAGGGCTACCAGCGCGTGGCCGTGGTGTGCGGGGCCTGGCACGCGCCGGTGCTGCGGGCCGAAAACCTGCCGGGCTACGCCAAAAACGACAAAGCCTGCCTCAAGGGCCTGAAGAAAGTACCCACCGAAGCCACCTGGGTACCCTGGACCTACGAACGCCTGGCCCGGCAGTCGGGCTACGGAGCCGGGGTGTTGTCGCCGGCCTGGTACGAGCTGCTGTTTGAGCAGCCCCACGCGCAGGTCGTGACCCACTGGATGGTGCGGGCGGCCCACTTGCTGCGCGAGCAGCAGCTCGACGCCTCCTCCGCCCATGCCATTGAAGGCGTGCGCTTGGCCGAGGCCCTGGCTGCCGTGCGCGGCCTCTCCCTGCCCGGCATCGAGGAGCTGGAAGAAGCGGCCGTGAGCATTTTCGGGGGCGGGTACGCCGAGGCCCTGGGCCTGGTACACGAGCAGCTGGTCATTGGGCAGAAGCTGGGCGAAGTGCCCGCCGAGCTGCCCGCTTCTCCGCTGCAGCAAGACCTGGCCCTGCAGCAGAAAACCTGGCGTCTCAAGCCCGAGGCCGCCCGTAAAACCCTGGCCCTGGACCTGCGCAAAGACCTGGATTTGGGCCGCAGCCACCTGCTGCACCGCCTGCAGCTGCTCAACATCCGCTGGGGTAAGCCGGAGCGGGTAACTGGCAAGAGCGGCACTTTTCACGAGGTCTGGGACCTGCAGTGGCGGCCGGAAATGGTGCTGCAACTGCTCGAAGCGGGCCGCTGGGGCAACACCGTAGTGGCCGCCGCCAGCGGGGCCGCCGCGCAGCGCGCCCGGCAGGCCACCGACTTGAGCCAGGTTAGCACCTTGCTGGAAGAGGCCCTGCGCGCCGACCTGGGCCCGGCCCTGGGCCTGCTGGTAGCCCGCCTCGAAACCCTGAGTGCCGATACCCGCGACGTGGCCCACTTGCTCACGGCCCTGCCGCCCCTGGTTAATGTGCTGCGCTACGGCAACGTGCGGCGCACCGAAACCGCCCAGGTGGCCCAGGTAGTGCACCACCTTGTGCCACGTCTGTGCATCTCGCTGCCCCTGGCTACCACCGGCCTCGACACCGATGCGGCGGCCCAGCTGCTCGAGCAGCTGGAGGCGGCCCACTTGGCTATCCGCCGCCTGCCCGATGCCGCCCAGCACGCCGACTGGTACGCTGCCCTGCACAGTGTGGCCCGGCAGCCGGCCAGCAGCGGCCTGTTGGCCGGGGCCGCCACCCGCCTGTTGTTCGATGGCCAGCAGCTGGGGGCCGAGGAAACGGCCACGCTGCTGGGTTTAGCCCTGGCACCCGCCCAGCCCACGGAGTACGCTACGGCCTGGATTGAAGGCTTTCTGCGCGGCAGCGGTTTGCTCCTGATTCACAACCGGGTGCTTTTTGATTTGCTCGACGCCTGGCTAAGCGGCCTGGAAGAATCCGTCTTTCAGGAGGTGGTGCCCTTGCTCCGCCGCTCCTTCGCCGATTTCAGTCAGCCCGAGCGGCAGCAGGTGCTGAGCCTGGCGGCCGGCGGGGCCGCGGCTGTTGCCACTCCGGAAGCGGATATCGACCTGGAGCGGGGCCTGCGGGTGTTGCCGGGGCTGCGCGAGCTGCTGGGCCTGGGCGGGTGAGGGCGGTAGAAAGGCGGCCCACGGCTCATTGTTGCTGCAAAAGCCTGCCGGATCTGCTACCTTTCCTAACTGCTTAGCCTCCACCTGCTTTTTCATCGGCATGAACCTTCGCTTTACTATCCTGGCCAGTGCGCTGGGAACATTGCTGGCCGGGTGTGCCGGCCGCCCCGCCGGCAAAAGCTACGAACTGGTCATCACCCATGCCAACGTGGTAGAGGTCGAAACCGGTACCCTGCGGCCCGACCAGACCATTGGTATCCGGGAAGGCCGTATTGTGCACCTGGGCAAAACGGGGGCTACGTCCGTCCCGGCCCAGCGCACCCTCGACGCCCAGGGCCGCTACCTGATTCCGGGGTTGTGGGACATGCACGTGCACTTTCGTGGGGGCGAGGCCCTTACCACGGCCAACCGCAACCTGCTGCCGCTCTACCTGGCCCACGGCGTAACAACCGTGCGCGACGCGGGCGGCGACCTGACCCCGGCCATTTTCCGGTGGCGCCAGCAGCTGGCGGCCGGGGAGCTGGCCGGGCCGCGCATTTTCACCTCCGGCCCCAAGCTCGACGGGCCCAAACCTACTTGGGCGGGCTCGTTGGAAATTGAAACACCCGCCCAGATTGACCGCGCCCTGGATTCGCTGCAGAAGCTGCAGGTCGACTACGTGAAGCTCTACGAAAGTACCATTTCCCGGGACGCCTTTCTGGGCGCCATTGCCGCGGCCCAAAAGCGGGGAATGACGACCACCGGCCACATGCCCTACAGTGTAACGCTGCGCGAAGCGGCCGAGCGGGGCCTCGATGCTACCGAGCACCTGTATTACGTGCTCAAAGCCTGTTCCAACCGCGAAGACAGCATCACGGCCGCCGTGCAGGCCAGTTTGAAAACCAGCCAGCCCCTGGGCCTGTTTGCCGTGCTGCCCGCCGTGTACCGCACCTACGACCCGGCCGTGGCCGCCCAAACCTACCGCCTGCTGGTGGCCCGGCGCACGGCCGTGGTGCCCACGCTCTACATCCAGAAGCTGCTGACCGAGCTGCCCGCCACCGACCACGCCCGCGACTCGATGCTGGCCTATATTGCCCCCGACATTCAGGCCACCTACGCCCGCCGCCTGGCCAGCGCCCGGCAGCAGTCGGCGGCCACGCGGGCCTTCAACCAGCAGCTTTCGGCCCGGTTTCGGAGCCTGGTCCAACCCCTGCAGGCCGCTGGCGTCACGCTGCTGGCCGGCTCCGACAGCGGGCCGTTCAACTCCTACGTCTACCCGGGCGCCTCGCTGCTGGGCGAGCTGGAGCTGCTGGTCGAGGCCGGGCTGACCCCGGCTCAGGCTCTGCAGGCGGCTACTATCAACGGCGCCCGGTTTCTGAAAGCCGACCAGCGCTCCGGTACCATTGCCGTGGGCAAGGAAGCCGATTTGGTCTTGCTTCACCAGAATCCGTTGGCTGATATCCGCAACCTGCGCCAGATTCACACCGTCATTTCCCGGGGCCGGGTGTATTCGGCGGCGGAGCTGCGCCGGCTGGTGCAGGCCGTCAGACAGCCCTAATTAGTAGCAAAAAGCCATGCCCATTCGTGATATTCTGCAGCTGGGCCACCCCGTGCTGCGCCAAGTAGCCCAGCCCGTGGCCGACCCCACGGCCCCGGAAGTAGCCAGCCTGGTTATGGACCTGGCCGACACCGTGGCGCACTGGCGCGCAACCACCGGCTACGGTCGGGCCATTGCCGCCCCGCAAATCGGGGTGTTGCAACGCGTGATTCTGCTGCGTCTGCCGGGGCGCCCGGTCTGGCCGCTCGTCAACCCCAGCATCATCGACCACAGCCCCGAAACCATGGTCGTGTGGGATGCCTGCCTGTCGTTTCTGTCCATTTTTATGCAGGTAGTACGCTACCCCTGGATTCGGGTGCGCTACCAGGACGTGCAGGGCACCTGGCACGAAACCCACGCCGGCCTGGAAGACGACCTGGCCGAACTCCTGCAGCACGAAATCGACCACTTGGACGGCATCCTAGCCCTGGACCGCCTGACGGACATCAACACGCTCTGCTCCCGGGAAGAGTTTGAGCGGCAGTTTAAAGCCGATAGCCCCTATGGCCGGTAAAAAGGTTTCCTCCTTAAAGGCGAAACCGCATACCATCTTAATACTCTCTGCTATAACAGTACCGCCGAGCCACAGCGCCGAAAGACCAAGAATTGCTTTTGCCCCGCAAAGGCAGCGGAGGCCGGCCATTGTTCTGCATCCTGGTATACTAAAGCCAGGCCTTCTTGCCAAGGCTCGTTATTTAGAAGGCATTCGGCTATAATCTCTCCACTGGGTTGTTTCGAGGTATATAGTTTTAGCCAGCATAGCGCTTCTGACGTCAATTGGCGAAGTAGTTGGGGCTTTAAGAGGTCAAAAAAGTGATGTTCATTTATGTGCTCTTGCCGATCTGCCCAAGCCCCCTGGACCTGGATTGGGCTTAGTGTAGAATGCCATAGGGCACCGGTGGCGGAAGTTATGTTTAACGCAGGATTGTGGTTGCCTTCCAAGGCTTCAACAACAGTACTAAATCCACTGTGCAAGTAATTCTGAATGCCAGAATCAATAGCATCGGAGTCATTCTCACCGAGCCCCGCAAGGCACTCTACTATTCCGGCAGGAAAGAACTGCGAATGGATAAGCCGGAAGCCCAAGCCTAAAACCACTGCGTTAGGGTGCTGAGTCCGCTCGAATACAGTAGTATCCAGCATTAGGGAATAGGGGGCAATTACGATTTGGTCTCCGTGCCGGGCCACTTGTAAACCAGGGAATACTTCCTGGAGCCGGGTAACAAGCTGCTGTTGCAACACCCTTTCAACCTGCGTCGGCGGCTCGGGCGTTGTTGGTTGAGACGTCGGCCGTGCAGGACCGAATACATGACGCAGCTTCTGAATCAAACTCATAGATTATCAAATCAGGTGGGATTGTGTCATGGCAGTCGATGGCCTGAATGTAGATGGTTGTTGACTCGAAGCGCAGAAGAAAATAGCGGACTCTTACCGTACCAGCTTTTCGGCCCGGAACACCTCATCGGCGGCCTGCAGAATCTTGGCCCGCAGCTTGGGATTGTAGGCGGGGTGGGCGGCCAGAAACTGCCGGACGGTGCGGGCCGCCGTAGGCGTCTGATAAAAGCCCAGGGTAGCCTGCAGCCAGGAATAGGGAAAGAAAATGTCGCCGGTCTGCTGGATTTCCTCCAGTAAGGCCAGGCTCTGGGGTAGGTATTTTTCGGAGAAAGCGGCCCGCAGCGGGTGGTGCAGGTAGCCGAGGGCCGCCACCACCCAGGCTTCCTTTTCGCGGGTTTTCTCGTCGGCTAACGAAGCAAAAAAGGCGTCGCGCGTGGCTGCCTCCGGGGCCAGGGCGGGTAGCAGAAACGCCAGGCGCTGCCGCCGGTCGGGGTTCTGGATGCGGGTCAGCTGCCGGGGCAACAGGGGCGTGGGGGCGGGGTAGTCGCGCACGGCCAGCGCCAGGGCCAGCGCCGTGTAGTCGTCCTCGGTCAGCTTGACGCCCGCCGGAGCCTGCTGCTGGTCCCAGATGCGGTAAAGCCGCGTTTGGGCCGCCGCACTCAGCGCAACCGACTGGTAGGTTTTGAACAGCAGCTTTTTGAGGTTGGCCGAGGTCGTCTGCTCCATCGTGCGCCAGAGCTCCTGTTCCAGCTCCGGGGCCAGGGCCGCGCGCTGGGCGGGCCGCAGCAGCTTCCAGTAGATGTCGCTCACGTGGCCCGTGAGTAGCTTGGCGTTCAGCTCTTCCGGCTCCTGGAGTAGGGCGCGGCGGCACACGGTCAGCAGCTGAGCTGGGGCAATGCCACGGCCGTTGAGCATGTTTTCGTACAGGTTCACGTAGGCCGCCGCCCGGGCCACGGGATTGGCCAGCCCGGTGACGCCGGTAGCCAAGGGCTTCCGAATCGGGAATACCCCGTAGCCCAGCCCCGTGGAGTTGAACAGGATAAACGATGGCGCCGGCTCCCCCGCAGCTGCGGGCAGCAGCACGGCTTGCTGGTCCATATTCACCGTCAGCTCCTTGACACGGTCGGGGTACACGAGCAGCACTTCGAAGCGCTGGGGCCAGAGCCGGGCCGAGCCATCCTCGGCCCGCTGGGTGAGCTGCAGGCGGCTGATGATGCCCCGGCTGGTTTGCAGGTCGTAGTCGAACACGGGGCGGCCGGGCTGGTTTACCCACACCTGGTTCCAGGCCTGCAGATCGGCCGGGGTGCGGGCGTCCAGGATGCGGATCAACTCGGGCCAGGTGGCGTTGCCGTGGGCGTAGGTGCGCAAATATTCCTGCAAGCCCAGCCGAAACGGTTCCTCGCCCATCAGCCGCTCGAGCTGCCGCATCATGATGGGGGCCTTGTGGTAGATAATGTTGCCGTAGAGCGAGCCGGCGTCTTTTAAATTGGCCAGCTCCTGCCGAATCGGGTTGGCCCCGGCAGTGCGGTCGACGCCGTAGGCGGCCGGAAAATGGTCGATGACGAACTTGAGGTTGTAGTTGGAATTGGCTACGGCCACCTGGGTGATTTTGTCGGCCATGAAGTTGGCAAACACCTCCTTCATCCACACGTCGTTGAACCACTGCATGGTCACCAGGTCCCCGAACCACATGTGGGCCGTTTCGTGGGCAATCAGGTTGGCGCGGGCCAGGAGCTGGTCCTGGGTAGCGCCCTGGTCCAGAAACAGGGTGCTGGCCTTGTAGTCGATGGCGCCCACGTGCTCCATGCCGCCGTACTGGAAGTCGGGCAGGGCCACAAAGTCGAACTTGCGGAAGGGGTAGGGAATGCCGGTGTAGTCCTGCAAAAACTGTAGCGCGTCGGCATGAATCCGGAAAATCGGGTCCAGGCTCAGGCGCAGCTTGTCCTTATCCGTTTCGCGGTGCAGAAACTGCATTTTCCGACCAGCCAAGGTGCGCGAAACGCGCGTGAATTTGCCCGCGGCAAAGGAGAATAAATAGGTGCTGATGGTATCGGAAGGAGCGAAGAAGTAAGTGCTGGACCCCGGCAGAAGGCCGCTGAGGTCGAGTTTTTGAACCGAATCCAGCGGCGCGTTGGCCATAGCTTCCCATTCATTCGGCACGTTCAAGGTGAGCTTGAACGTAGCCTTCAGATCGGGCTGGTCGAAGCCGGGGAACACCGTGCGGGCCCGGTCGGGCACGAGCAGGGTGTAGAGAAACTCCTCGCTGCGGTTCAGGCTCTGGTTACCGGCCGTAAACTCGATTTGAACCTGATTCAGCCCACCTTTTAAGTCACCGGCGGGAAGCACCAGGTGCTCGGCCCGCAAGTCAACGCCGGTGGGCTTGCCGTTCACCGTCAGGCTTTTCAGATGATCGGCTTGCTCCTTGAAGTCGAGCTGCACGGGCTGGCTGGCGTCGGTCAGGTGAAAGCGGACGGTTTCGGTGGCCCGGATGGGGTCGGCTTTTTCCCACGGTATATCCAGAAACAGGTCGTAGGCAACCCCCGAAATACGCCGGGCCCGGTCCCGGGCCAGCTCCTCACTCACGCCCGGCACCACGGCGCCGGCCGGAGCCGGCGGGGGCAAAACGGTCAGCTTTTTGGTGCAGCCCAGCACGCCCAGCAGCAGCCACAAGCTGGCCCGGCGCGCATTGTTGCTATATTTCATTCGGAAATCAGGGTACAGTCGCGGCAAAAGCCGAAAGTACCGCAAACCCGCCAAAGCTCTCACCTGTTTCAGGCCCCGGTAGCCGGCCTTTATTCGAATTTATGAGCAACGCCGCCCGTTGGAAGCTCGTGCTCGGCTCACCCGCCGACGCCAGCAATGACATTCCGCTTTCCCCCGACTACGGCCGCATGGACGAGGTGCTCACCGCCCTCTACGACAGCGACCAGGCCGAGCGCAAAGCCGGTCTGGGCAGCTCCGCGCCCCGGGTGTCGCGCTGGCTGGGCGACATCCGCAGCTACTTTCCCTCGTCGGTGGTAGCCGTGATGCAAAAAGATGCCATGCAGCGCCTGGGCTTGCAACGCATGCTGCTCGAGCCCGAGATTCTGCGCACCGTGCAGCCCGATGTGCACCTGGTGGGCTTGCTCATGTCGCTGGGCCGGGTGATGCCGGCCAAGGTCAAGCACACGGCCCGGGAGGTGGTGCAGCGCGTGGTGCAGGATCTGGAGCAGCGCCTGGCCAACCCCCTGCGCCAGGCTGTGCAGGGCGCCCTGAGCCGGGCCGTGCGCAACCCCCGGCCGCGCTACGCCGAAATCAACTGGGGCGCCACCATCCGGGCCAACCTCAAGCATTACCAGCCCGCCTACAAAACTGTGGTGCCGGAAAAGCTGATTGGCTACGGCCGGCGCGGGCAGGCCCTGAAGGAAATCGTGCTCTGCGTGGACCAGAGTGGCTCCATGGCTTCGTCGGTGGTGTACGCGGGCGTGTTCGGGGCAGTGCTGGCTTCGCTCAAGGCCGTGAAAACCCACATGGTCGTCTTCGATACGGCCGTGGCCGACCTGACCCAGGACCTGCAGGACCCGGTGGATCTGCTTTTCGGCATTCAGCTCGGCGGCGGCACCGACATCAACCGGGCTTTGACGTATTGCCAGCAACTCATCACCCGGCCCACCGATACTATTTTGGTGCTCATCAGCGACTTGTACGAAGGGGGCAACCAGGCCGAAATGCTCAAGCGCACGGCCAGTCTCAACGCGGCGGGCGTGACGATGGTGGCCCTGCTGGCCCTCAGCGACGAAGGCGCCCCGAGCTTCGACCGGCAGCTGGCCGAACAACTGGCCGCCTTAGGGGTTCCTTCCTTTGCCTGCACGCCCGATCAGTTTCCGGCCCTGATGGCCGGTGCCATCCAGGGCCACGACCTGCAGGCGGCTACTACTTAGGCGGCCCGCCGAAATGTCGAAATGCAATAGGTTAACCACGGCGGTAGTTTTCGTCGTATTGCCTGCACCAACCAACCACAACCTGACCCCCTACTACTGATGGATTTTTCCTCTTCCCGACCCGAAGACCTCCTTTTCGATGCGGCCCGCCGCGGCGACGTAGCCCAACTTCAGGAGCTCTTAGCCCAGCTGGATGTGAACGTGCAGAATGGCAAGGGCTTCACTCCCCTGATTGTGGCGGCCTACGACGACCACCTGGCCGCCACCCAGGCGCTGCTGGCCGCCGGCGCCGACCCCAACGTGCAGGATGTGAGCGGCAACACGGCCCTGATGGGCGTCAGCTTCAAAGGCTACCCCGCTATTGCCACCCTGCTCATCGAGCACGGCGCCGACCTGAACCTGCAGAACGGCAACGGGGGCACGGCTCTGATGTTTGCCACCATGTTTGGCCGCAACAACCTCGTCAAGCTCCTGCTCGATGCCGGAGCCGATATCTACGTCCGCGACGTGCGCGGCCTGACGGCTCTGGACCTGGCCGAGCAGCAAGGCAACGCCGAGGCCTTTCGGCTTATCCAGGAAAAAGAACAGACGGTTTAAGTCCGCATTGGCTTGCCAGCCCAACAAAAAATCCCGGCCACTGGCCGGGATTTTTTGTTGAATTACGCCGCGTCGCTTAGTCGTTCGCGGGTAAGAATAGCCTCCAGGGCCGGAGACTGGTTGACGTCGGACGAGTAGGGCAGCTGGGCAATCTGCTGGATTGTCAGTTCCCCGTCGATGTAGCGCTGCAACTCCTGCAGCAGCTCGGGCTTGGGCCCAATTCCACCCATTGAGGCCACCGCTATACCCCACTCGGCGTGACGCTGCCGTTTCAGGCGGGCAGCAGCTTCCGGCTGGGGCAAGTCGGCGGGAATAGGCTTAAAATAAGGAGTTTCCATCGGCTTGCGCGGTTGGTGGTAAGGGGCTATACGGTTCAGGATACGAAGGGGTAATGAAAAGCTGAACTTATGTACCGCGCCCAGCCGATGAAGAGGTGGACTACTGGGAGAATTCGTCTATTAAATTATAGCCTGTTAAAATTGAATTATGGAAAGAGGATAGGAAAAGAAAATGACAGCGGGTGAGTTTGAGGTTTTATTATTCCCATATCTTTGTGCTTTACCTGTTTACGGCAGGCTACCCTAACTTAGTATTCTCCCGCTATGGGCGGTAAGTCCCGTTTGCCACCCGGCCGCGGGCGGCCTTTGTCGCTGCTTTTTTATGCTTCCATCCTCCTCTTCTGAGCTTCCGCTGTTGACCTGTGCCATTCTGGATGATGAGGAAATCAACCGGCTGACCCTGGAGCATTACGTGGAAATGAGCGGCTCACTGCAGCTGGTAGCTTCCCTATCGGGCAGCGTGGAAGGGCTGGAGTTTTTCAGCAACGGCCGGCAGGTCGACGTGCTGTTTCTGGACGTGGAGATGCCTGAGCTTAACGGCCTAGATATGCTGCGCCTGCTGCCCGAGCCGCCCCAGGTGGTGCTGACCACCGCCCACGAGAATTTTGCCTGGGAAGCCTTCGAGCTGCGCGTGGCCGATTATCTGGTAAAGCCTTTTGAGTACGACCGGTTTATGCTGGCCGTGCAGCGCGTCAGCGAGCTGGTGCGCACCGCCGGTTCCGAAAACACTCCCAACAAGTATCTGCTGCCCGGCTCCGAGCACTTAGGAACCCTTAGCTAAGTGTCGGCCCGCAGTATCCGCCGAACTTTTGGCCCGAAAAAGCCCCGCATTCTTTCCGTGAGAATGCGGGGCTTTTACCTTGTTTCGGCTACTAGCGCTAGGCCGGTGTGGGCTGGTTGTTCGACACATAGTGCTGCACCTGCCAGAGCAGCTGGGGCAGCAGCTGGTTGAGGTGCTGGGCCGCCTGAGCCCGGTCTTCGGCGCTGGCGCTGGGCTCTTCCAGGGTGGCTATCATCGGCAGCAGCTCTTGGGTCATGAGCAGCTTCAGCGAGGGTTTGATGCGGTGGGCCAGGGCCGCGGCGTGGGGCCAGTCGGCGGCGGCGGCGGCTTCCTGCAGCTGGGCCACCATGGCCGGGGTGTGGGTCAGAAACGACTGGAGAATGCGCAGCACAAAAGCCGGATTGCCCCGGGCCGTACGCTGTAAATCGTCGAGGGCAAACAGGGCCGGAGCGGGCCGCGGATCCGAACGGTGCAGGGCCAGAATCTTGCGCACCAGCTCGGTGGCTTCGAAGGGCTTGGCCAGGCAGTCGTTCATCCCGGCCGCCAGATACTTCTCATTGTCGGCCAGAAAGGCGTTGGCCGTCAGGGCAATGATGGGCGTCTGGGCCCGGGATTCGTCGGGGTGCTGGCGGATGCGGGCCGTGGCTTCCAGGCCGTTCATGCCCGGCATCTGAATATCCATCAGAATCACGTCGTAGAGGTGGTGCTCAAACAAGGCCAGGGCCGAGGCGCCGTCCGAGGCCGTTTCCACGGCCACGTCGTAGCTTTCCAGCACCAGCTGGGCCAGCTGCCGGTTCACGTCGTGGTCTTCGACCAGCAGCACCCGCAGCCCGCGGATATCCTGCACGGCCTGGGCCAGATCCTGCTCGTTTTCCTGGGGGTTGGCCTCGCGCACGGCCTGGGCCGAAGCCTTGACAAAGGTTAGCGTGAAGCCAAAGCAGGTGCCCTGGCCCGGCTCGCTGCTCATGAGCAGGTGGCCCCCCAACTGCGCTACCAAGCTGCTGCTGATGGACAAGCCCAGGCCCGAGCCCCCAAAGCGGCGGCTGGTATCGGCGTAGGCCTGGGTAAAGGTCGAGAAGATGCTTTCCTGCTTATCGACGGCGACGCCCAGGCCGGTGTCGGCCACCAGGAAGTTGATGGTGAGCGTATCGTCGGTTTCGTCGAGCAGGCGGGCCGTCAGCGTGATGCCGCCGCGTTCCGTAAACTTGAGGCTGTTGCTGAGCAGATTCAGCAGCACCTGACTCAGGCGCTGGGAGTCGCTCAGCACGAAGGGCTGGGCCGCCACCACGGGGTTGATGGTAAAGCTCAGGCCCTTGGCCGTGGCCTGAAAACTCAGGGTCTGGCCCACCGCCTGCAGGGTTTGGTTTACGTCGAAGGGAATCTGTTCCAGCTCCAGCTTGCCCGACGTGATTTTGGCCACGTCCAGGATATCGTTGAGCAGGCCCAGCAGGTGGTTGCCCGAGTTGCGGATAATGGACACGTACTCCTGTTGCTGGGCGCTCAGGGGCGTGCGGGTAAGCAGGCCGGCCATGCCCAGCACCCCGTTCATGGGCGTGCGGATTTCGTGGCTCATGTTGGCCAAAAAGTTTTCCCGGGCCGTGGCGGCGGCTTCGGCCTCGCGCTTGGCCCGCTTCAGCTCGGTAATATCGGTGCACACGGTTAGCACCTCCAGCACCCCGTTGGGGCGCAGCAGCGGGCGTTTTACCACTTGCAGCTGCCGCACCTCGCCCGTGGCCAGGGTAAAGGGCATCTCCCCGGATACTTCGTCGCGGGTGGCAATTACCACGTCGTTCCAGGTGGCGAGCTGCCGCAGCTCGGCCGCCTCGGGCGTATCGGCCGTGAGGTCGGTTTGCTCGTGGTGGCTGCGCAGCAGCGCGTCGGCAAAGCTCACGTTGGTGAACGTAGGCATGCCGGCCGGGTTGGTCACGTAGAGGAAGTTGGGCGAGGTATCTACAATCTGCCGGATAAACTCTTGCTGCTCAATGATCTGCTGCTCGGCCCGGTGGCGTTCGGTAATATCGAGGCCGTAGGCCACAATCAGGCGCACCGAGCCGTCGGGGTTGAAGACGGGCTGCATCATGCGCAGCAAGTGCCGGGGGCCTTCGGGCGTCTGCACGGTTTCTTCGTGCGAAACCTGGCGGCGCTGTTCAATCACCTCGTCGAACATCTGCTTGCGCTGCTCGGCCAGCTCGATGGGCCGCTGCCGGTAGGCACAGTATTCGAAGTGGTCCTTGCCGATAATCCAGGCCCGGACCTCCGGGTTTTTAATGCCCACCGGATTCACAAACAGGTAGCGGTGCTGGGTGTCAAACACCCCGATATCGGCGGGCAGCTCGTTGAGAATGGTTTCGTAGAACTCGCGCTGCTCGGCCAGTTGCTGCTCGGCCCGGTAGCGCTCGGTCACGTCGAGCCCGTGCGAGACCATCATGCGCAAGCTGCCGTCGGCGTTGAAGACGGGGCGGAAGCGGCGCAGCAAATGATGCGAATTGCCCTGGTCCTCGATGGTTTCTTCCCACTCCACGTCGCGGCGCTCCTGCACGGCCCGCTCGAACATGTGCTGGCGCAGCTCGGCCATGGCGCGGGGCCGCTGCCGGTAGGCCATGGCCTCAAAGTTGGTTTTGCCGATCATCCACTGCCGGGTGGCGTCGTCGCTGATAGTCCCCGGGTTGGCAAAGAGGTAGCGGTGCTGGGCATCAAAGACGGCCACGCCCACGGGCAGCTCATCCAGAATCGCCTCGTAGAACTCGCGCTGCTCGGCCAGCTGCTGCTCGGCCTGGCGCCGGGCCGTAATGTCGAGGCCGTAGGCGACCAGCAGGCGCAGGCTGCCATCGGGGTTGAAAATCGGGTGGAAGCGGCGTAGCACGTGGGCCGTCCCCGAAGGGTCCTGCACGGTTTCTTCCCACTGCATGTCGCGCCGGTTGGCTATAGCCCACTGGAACATCTGCTCGCGCTGCTCGGCCAGTTCGGCCGGCCGCTGGCGGTAGGCCGTGACCTCCGCGTTGGTTTTGCCAATCAGCCACTGCCGGGCCGCCTCATTGGGCAGCACGGCCGGGTTGGCAAAGAGGTAGCGGTGCTGGGCATCAAAGACGGATACGCCCACGGGTAGCTCCCGCAAAATCACCTCGTAAAATTCGCGCTGCTCGGCCAGCTGCTGCTCGGCCTGGCGCCGGGCCGTAATGTCGACGAGGTAGAGCGTGGCGTAGGGCTGCTCGGGCACGGGCGTCACCTGCAGCAGGAAGCACTGGCTGCCCACGCTGATTTCCTGCTGCTGACTGTTGGCAGTGGTCAGGGCGGTGGTCACCAGCTCCAGCAGCTGGGCCCGCAGCGCCGGGGTGGTGTGCAGCTCTGCTACCAGGGGGGCCGCCGCGGGGTTGGCATAAATCAGCTCGCCATCGAGGGCCAGCCGCAGCACCGGGTTCGGGTTTTGCTCGGCAATCAGGGAAACGGTGCGCAGCTGGGCTTCGCGCTGGTAGCGTTCGGTCACGTCGCGGTAGCACACCAGACGGCCGGCCATCACGCTGTCGAGCACCAGGTAGTCGCGCTCCAGCACGCGGCCGTCGGCCAGGGGTATTTCCTCGTTCAGCACCGACTCCCCGTTGGCCCGTACCTGGCCCGCGCGCTTCAGATACCCCTGCGGGTCCTGAAAATTGTGCTGAATGCGGGCCGCTACGGCCATGCCCGACACCGGCGTGGGGATGTTCTCGACGCCAAACAGCTCGCAGTAGCGCTGGTTGACCAGCTCCACCATGCCCTGGTCGTCGACGAGCATAAAGCCCATGCGCATGTTTTGCGCCAGCGAGGCCAGCAGCACGTGGTTGCGCTGGGCGGTGGCCTGGGCCTCGGCCAGTTGTTGTTCCAGGGCGGCTACCCGGGCTTCGGCCTGCTCACGGCGTTTCTGCTCCTGCTGCAGTTGAGCGGCTAACGAATCGGGTGGAGCGAGCGGGGCAGACATAGAGCAGCAAAGACGATAAGCAACGAATATACACGCCGGCGGGCAATGCTGCCAAAACCAGCCCGTGGAAGCCCCGGCAAAACTGCGTCAGCCGGCCCTGCTTCCCCTGGAAGCGGGTGGTACTCTGGGCAGAACAATATTTACCCCTCTCACACAGTTCTTATGCTACACCAACCTTCTCTTGTGATGAATAAAGTGCTGTTGTTGTTTGGCGTCCTGTTCCTGTTTCTGACCAGTGAAGTGTCCGCCGCCCGGCCCAGCTCGTATGCCCGAGCCAAAGCCAAAGGCCGCATGTACGTGCACCGGCCCAATTATAAAGTCTATAAAGGCAGTAAGCGCCACCGCAAAAGCAGTTGGTTCCGCTTGCCCAAGCTCAGCCAGAAAGCCGGCGGGCACCGGAGCCGCTTCTAACCCATGGAGCTGCCCGGCGCGGAGGCATAAAACTGCTTCCGCACCCGGCGCAGCAGTTCCGTAGCCGCTGCCGGGTTGGGGGCATCGGGCAGGGGGGAGGTGGCGAAGGCCGCATCCACCTGCTCGACCAGGGCCTCGGCTTCGGCCACGAGGTAGTCGTACTCAAACGTGCCGCGCCGGATCTGGAGCAGGAACTCCCGGTCGGGGCGGCGCACGTGCAGCTGGCCGGTCGTGGCAATTTCCAGGGCCGTGCGCAGCAGCCGAAACACGTGCAGCATGTTTTTGGCGTCGTAGTTTTTGCCGTGCTGCACCGTATTTTCGTAGCGTTCCACGTTGCGGCGGGCCACCCAGTCCCAGTATTCTTTGTAGACCCGGCAGTAGGTGGAGTAGCCGTTGCGGTTAAAGGAAAGGTAGGCCGCGGGCACTTCGCCCTTGGGCACAGCCGACAGTTGCACGTCGTTGGAGGTGGCCTCGTCGCGCAGCAGGCCGCGGTAGCCCAGCGGGCCGGCCGGGTCGGGGTCCACAAACAGGGCGTAGAGGTCGGTCAGGTGGGGCACGTTGGCCAGGCCACACTGGGCGGCCCCCACGCCGGTGCGCTCCAGCCACTTGTCTACCGGCACGGCCCCGGCGCCCACCGTCACGTAGCAGAAGTCCAGCACCGACTTGCGGGCCGGGGGCTCGGGGTTGTTGATTTTCTTGTTCAGGCCTTTGGCCTTACGAATCTGGGCTACGGCATACTCGGCGAAGGTCTGGCGGCAGAGCCGGGACAGAAAGTTTTCGGGCCGGAAAGCGGCAAACAGCGGGTGCTGGTAGCGGATGCAGTCGGGCGGGGAGCCCAGAATTTCCAGGGCTGTCGGGTTGTTTTTGAGCAGCAGCTCCACAAAGCGGCGCAGCTCATAAAACACCTCATCGTTGGACGCATTCGCCACTTGGGGCACGTAGTCGAGGCCGTAGAAGTCGCGCTCCGGCAAAATGAACACGCCCTTCAGGTCGGTGTCGGAGTGGGGCAAGTCGGTGCCGTAGGCCCGGCTGCCACTCACGGCTTCGAAGATAATGAGCTGATGCTCGCGCAAGTAGGTAATATCCATCACGGGCAAAAGGGGCACGGCAAGGAAGTGGGAGCTGGAAAATCGGGCTGCTTGTTCACCCGGGGAATGCGGCTTGGAGCCACTGTCGAAACAGGCCGTTTAGCTCGGCCGTCGGCTCGGGGCCGCGCGGCACGGGCAGGGAGGCGCGGCTGGCGCTGGCGGCGGTATATTCCTGCTGCACAAACTCCCGCAGTACCGCCGAGACGCTCCCCGTGGTTTTCTCATCGGCCCGGGCCTTGCGTTGCAGCAGCTCCTCCACCTCGGCCCGGAGTTCGGGGGGCAGCACTTCCCGCAGCTCCCCAAACTCCATGGGCGGCACCGTGGGGCGCGTGCGAATCCAGCGGGCGGCCAGGGCGGAGCGCAGGGCGTAGAAGAGGCGCTTGAGGCGAATTGAGTCCGCGGTAAGGTCTGATTCGAGGCCGCGGCGCACCAGCCCGAGGTAGTGGTGCAGGGCGGCGCGGTGGTTGAAGGTGCGGGGCAGCAGCGGGGTGAGGCGGGCCCGGAAGTCCAGCGCTTCGTGGTACACAATCGGGGACTGCAGCCACTCGAACAGGGTAGCATTGGAGCCGCGCAGCAGCTTGAGCGTCTTGCGCAGCTCCCAGCCGCCCAGGTCCAGGAGCTCGTCTACCGCAAAGTTCAGCGTGTCCGCTTCCTCGTCGAGGCCCAGGTACCAGGCCGCGGGGTGGCAGTAGATAAAGCGCACGTCGTAGTCGGAAGTAGGCGAGGGGAAGCCCCAGGCGCGGCTGCCCGCCTCACAGGCATAGAGGATGCGGATGCCGTGCCGGGCTTCGAGCTGGGCAAAAGAGTTCTGAATACGGGAGTGCATGAGCAGAGGCAATTCGACGAGCGGCCAACCAGAAGTTAAAAGTAACGCAAACCCGCCGAACCCCCGGACTTGCTGAAGAGCCCGGTCCGCTATATTTGGCCGACTGCTTCGGTTCTATTGCCTGGTTCAACGACTCGTTACGTGCTCTATTCGTCTTACCGCGCCGCCGGGTATTGGCTACTCGGCTTGCTGGCGGCCTGCTCCCCCGATCCTGCTGATACTTCCCTCCAGCGGCAGGATGCCCCGCCGGCCGCGGCGCCTGTAGCGTCTCCGGCTGCTCCTGCCAGCGCAACCTCCGATTCCTTGGCGGCCTACGTCTGGGAGTCGGATGTGTGCCGCTACACCGGGCGCTACCGGCCGGGCAGCTTTAGCCAGGCCCAGCTTGCGGGCACCTGGCACGTGTTGTATAACGACGTCTGGCTGAACTACTATAATCCGCTGCCCCACCAGCCCGCCACCCTGGCCAAGATGAGCCTGGACTCCCTGGATGACCACTACCACCGGGCCCATCGGTACCTGGAGAATCTGGCCGTGGTGCCCCGGCCCGTGTGGCAGCAGCTCAAGCAGGCGCGGCTGCGGGAACTGGAGCAAGAGTATCAAATTACTCGCCTGGCCATGCAGGCCTTTACCCAGCCCGAGGTGCTGCTCACCGGCTCGCCCGACTGCCTGCCGCTGGTGCAGGGGCTGGCCACGCACAACGACAGCCTCACCCGGCGCGACTGGCACCGCTTCATCGAAAACCACAAAACCCAGAACGCCAGTCCCGAGCAATACATGGCCCGCTACCTCGACCGGGCCGCCGATGCCAACTGGCTGACCTACGCCAAGATTGACTTACTTACCTACGGCTGGTTCAACTGCGCGAACCAGAAAACAGCCCGTCCCGAGCCGACCGAAACGCTCTACCGGCAGTTCGACCAGCTGTTTGTGCAAGTAGAGTCGGCGTGTGACGACGTGGACTAACGGGCCCGCCCCGGCTTACTTTATCTTACATTTCCGGTCCGCCGCGCCGGCCCGCTTGGGCTATCTGGCTGCTAGCGGGAAATGCTCACCCGTATCTTCGCTTTATGCCTTACGTTCAGCTCTCAGCCGCCTTGCTGCGGCCCTTCACGCCGGCCCTGCTGCTGGGCCTGCTCCTGGCCGGCTGCCACACCCGCCCCGCCACCTCCACGACGGCTCCGGCGCCACCCGCCCCGGCCGAAACCGTGCGCCCGGCCGCCGCGGCCGAAAAGCACGAGGGCATCACGGCCACCGGCATTGGGCGCTACCTCGAAGCCGTTTCCGCCGACCATATGCTGGGCCGCAAGCCGTTTACGGTGGGCGAGGAGCGAATTACCAACTACCTGGCCGACCAGTTTCGCCACATCGGCCTGCAGCCGGGGCCGGGCGGCTCCTACTTTCAGGCCGTGCCCCTGGTCGAAATTACCGGTACCCCTTCCGCGGCATTGCAAATCAAGGGGAAGGGCCAGAGCCTGAGCTTCCAGTACAAAACCGACTTTGTGGCTTTCACCCAGCGCGAACAGCCCCAGGTGACGGTAGCCAACTCCCCGCTGGTGTTTGCCGGCTACGGGGTGGTGGCCCCCGAGTACGGCTGGAACGACTACGCGGGCCTCGACGTGAAAGGCAAAACGGTAGTGGTGCTCGTCAACGACCCCGGCAACGCGGGCACCGACACGACCTTGTTCAAGGGCAAGGCCATGACCTACTACGGCCGCTGGACCTACAAGTACGAGGAAGCCGCCCGCCACGGGGCCGCCGCCGTGCTGATTGTGCACGATACCCAGCCGGCCGCCTACCCCTGGAGCGTGGTGCTCAGCGGGGCAGTTAGTCCCAAGCTGCGCGCCCAAACCGCCAACAAAGGAGCCGATAAGTGCGCCCTAGAAGGCTGGCTGACCCTGGACGCGGCCAAGAAGCTCTTCGCCGCCGCCGGCCAGAATTACGACCAACTCTATGCCGCCGCCAACCAGAAAGGCTTCAAGCCCCGGGCCCTGGGCGGGCTTACGCTCACGGCGGGCATCCAAAACAAGCTGCGCCGCCAAACCAGTAAGAATGTGCTGGCCGTGCTGCCCGGTACTACCCGCGCCGACGAATACATCATCTACTCGGCCCACTGGGACCATTTTGGGGTGGGCAAGGCCATTGCCGGCGACTCCATCTACAACGGGGCCGTGGACGACGGCACCGGCCTGGCGGCCCTGCTCAGCATTGCCGAGGCCTTCGAGCAGGCCCCGCAGCGGCCCCAGCGCAGCATCGTGTTTTTGGCCGTGACGGGTGAGGAGCAGGGGCTGCTGGGCTCGGCCTACTACGCCCAGCACCCGCCGTTTCCGCTGAACAAAACCGTGGCCGACCTGAACATGGACATGCTCTGGCCCTACGGCCCGATGAAGGACCTCACGGTTATCGGCTACGGGCAGTCGGAGCTGGAAGACTATGCCCGGGCCGCGGCCCGGGAGCAGGACCGCTACGTGCTGCCCGACCAAACTCCCGAAACTGGCATGTTCTACCGCTCCGACCACTTCAACTTCGCCCACGTGGGGGTACCTTCCCTCTACGCCAGCGGGGGCTTCGAGAGCCGCACCGGCGGCAAAGAAGCCATTGCCCGCCAGCGCCAGAACTATACCACCAACATGTACCACAAGCCCGCCGACCAGCTGGACCCCAGCTGGGACCTGTCGGGCATCGCCCAGGACGCCGAGCTCTACTTCCGCGTGGGCCAGCGCCTGGCCGGGGAGTCTACTTTCCCGCAGTGGAAGGCTGGTTCGGAGTTCAAGGGGGCGCGGGATAAGAGTATGGGCAAATAAAGTCTAGCCCAGTACCTTTTGATTGCCTTATCATACTTGCCTAATCATGACCGACGAAGAGCCCGAAGAAGACTACCTCGATGAAGAAGAGCTGGATGCGCTGGAGTTTAAGCTGCTAATTGAGTGGCTGGAAACAGTGCCGACTTCTGAGTGGCACGTGCTGGCTCACGAGTGGAGCTACGACAACTCGAAAGACATTCTGCGCTGGCTCATAGCCAACCCCCGCACGGAAAAGGCCACCGCCCTGATGATCTACTGGATGGCCGGAGCCCGTTTCTACAAGCAGTACGGCTCGGCCAAAGAGGCCCGCGCCCGGGCCGCCTACGAGGGTGCCTGGTGGGAGTTTATCCACGATCTGGAGGCCAAATACCTGGCGGACTTCTATACCGCTGGCTCGGTCGGTTTCGACCCCCGCCGCGACGGTTTTCCTGGTCACAACGGCCACGACTGGACCCGGGCGTATCAGGAGTATCCGCTTCGGTCGCCGCTGCCGGCCGTAATGGAGCAGGCCGTGCCCGGCATGCAGCCCGTGAGCGAAGTGGTCTACATCGAAGGCATCCCGGAACACATTTGGGAGCAGTTGGAAAAGTACTTCTAACTCTATCAGGGGAAAGCAAACCGCCGAAACAGCAGCTCGCCGCGTCCTGCTCCGGAAGAACGCGGCGAGCTGCCGTTTTGGCGGCGCCTTATTCTACGCTTCGTGCGCAGCGTTATTTGTCGGTTCCGCCAAGCTTCCGCTAGTCGGCGCCTGCTATGCTGGCGGAGAGGGGGTGCTGACAACGTTCCCGGCAACGTTTGCATTGATTTATATGGGGATGTGAGGATTTGGAATGAGGGTAAAGGCGTACGTTAATGCCATATTTCACAGGTAGTTGGGTGGGAGGCGGATACTACGGCTCTGCTTTCCGGCCGGACGGCGCCACCCGTACCGCTTCCCAGGCCAGCCCGTGTGAAATAGCCTATTGCGCCGCGCTGAGTACCTGCCACGACCGTGGCGGGCTTCTACCAACCACCAAAATTCCCCCATGAAAACGAACACCTTTCTGGCGTCCGCCCTGCTGTCCGTGTCCGGACTGCTCGTCGGCTGCGACACGAGCAGCCCCAACCCGGCTACGGATGCCGAGGACCTGACTACGGCCTCGACGGCCAACGTGGAAGCTACCTGTACTGCCGAAGGCTGGGCTGCCCAGAACGGCGGCACCAAGGGCGGCAGCACCGCCACGCCCACCATCGTGACGACCTACGACCAGCTTAAGGCCGCCATTACCAATGCCACGGTGAAAGTGGTGCAGGTCAACGGCACGATTACCATTCCCGCCGGCGGCCGGATTTCCTTCCAGGATCAGAACAGCAAAACCCTCTTCGGCTCGGCCGGGGCCCGGCTCGTTTCGGCCGACCAGACCAAGGATGGCTCGGGCATCCTCAATATCAAGCGCTGCTCCAACCTGGTGATTCGCAACCTCATCTTTGAAGGGCCCGGCGCCTACGACGTGGATGGCTGGGACAACGTCACCATCGACGCCTGCACCCGCGTCTGGGTCGACCACTGCGAATTTCGCGACGGGGTGGACGGCAACCTCGACTTCAAGAATACCGCCGACTTCATCACCGTATCCTGGACCAAGTTTGCCTACCTGAAGGCGCCCCGGCCCGATGGCCCCGGCGGCTCCGATGACCACCGCTTCTCTAACCTGATTGGTTCCTCGGACACGTCTACCGGCGACCGGGGCAAGCTCAATATCACCTTTGCCCGCTGCTGGTGGGCCCAGGGCTGCGTGGCCCGCATGCCGCGCGTGCGGTTTGGCAAAGTGCACGTGGTCAACAACCTGTTCAGCAGCTCAGCCAGCACCTCCGGCGTCATGGCCGGCTTCGAGGCCAACCTGCTGATTCAAAACAATGTGTTTGAGAACATGAACCGCCCCATCGACCTGATGGCCAACAACTCGACGGCGGTGCAGGTGCCGGCCGGTAATATCTTCACCAACACGACCGGCAACACCGGCGGCAACGGCAAAACGGCCTTCACTCCGCCCTACACCTTGTCGGTGCTGAGTGCCTCCAGCGTGAAGGCGGCCGTAACGGCCACCAATGGCGCCGGGGCCACCGTGGGGGGCAATACCTGCGTCAACAGTGACATTTAAGCTGGGACTGAGGTAACCGCACCCGTCCGCTGACGGTTCTCTTTAGTAGTGTTCAAGACCTTCAGGCCGCTTGCGAAGTAGTTCGTGGGCGGCCTGAAGTGCTGTCGGGCCGGCGCTACCTCGCAAGCGGCAGGGTAGCGGCAAATAGAACAGCACTTTTGTGCAACTTACCCCGCCGGTTGCAGCCGGCCCGGTTTTGCTCACTGCTATTTTATCCGATCTATCCGAATGAAGTTTCTGGTGTTTCTCTGCGTAAGCCTGCTCGTGCTGCCGCTGCCCCTACGGGCCGCCCGGCCCACCGACCACCTGGAAAAATGCTGGCAACAGCAGGGCGCCGGCCTCAAGGACGGGTACGCCGCCTTTTCCTACCGCGAGCTGGCCAATGAGCTGGAACATAGCCAGTATCCGTGGCAGACTACGGCCTATGAAAAGAAGGGCACGGCCTGGCTCAGCGCCCAGCGCTACCTGCGCCTGGACACCCTGACCCAGGGCCCGAAAACCTACTACTCCCGCACCCAGGTTGGAGGCGGCGAAGTGCTGGTGCAGGACTATGGGGAAAACCAGCTGGCCGCCGCCACGCCCGAGCGGCTGGCCGCGCAGCTTGTCGCATCGGCCCGCTACTCGCCGGTGCTGCTGCTGGGGTATCTGCGGGAGCAGAAGGTGGCGGCCCAGGCCCAGGCGCCGGCCGGCTTGGTCTCTTACCGTACCCAGCTGCCCAACGCCCTGGTGACCGTGCTGATCCGCAAGGCCGACCACGTGGTGGCGCACGTCACGGTGCTGAGCCACGACGAACTGTTTGGCGACGTACTGACCACCTTTGCTTACCAGGACTATACCCGCGCCGGTCCGCTGCGCTATGCCCGCACTGTAGCGGTGGCCAAAATCAACGGCCAGGTGCACGATACCGTAACAGTGCGCAGCCTGACGGTGGTAGCGGCGGCCCCGGCGCTGTTGGCGCGGCCGGCTGTGTACGAGGTGGCGGCCGCCAAGCCCGTGCTGCCCGTGAGCACCGTGGAGCACTTCCGGCCCAATCTGTATTTGCTCAACCTCCAGCACACCGACGATAGGGTACTCATCGTGGAGTTTCGCGACTTTCTGGTGGTGGCCGAAGCGCCGCTGAGCAGCGAGAACGGGGAGTATATTGTGCGGGAGGCCCGCAAAATTGCCCCGACTAAGCCCATCAAGTACTTCGTGTTTGGCCACTACCACCCGCACTACCTCGGCGGCCTGCGGGCTTTTGTGGCCCGGGGCGCCACTATCCTGGGCGGACCGGGCACGGCGGCCTACGCCCGCTACCTGACCCAGGCGCCCCACACCCTACAGCCCGACAGCCTGCAGCGCCGCCCCCGGCCGATGGTGTTTGAGGAAGTCACGACCAGCAAGACTATTACCGACGGCCAGTTTACCATGCAGATTCACTGCATCGGTAAGCAGTCGGCCCACACCAACGATTACCTGATCTACTATTTTCCCAGCGAAAAGGTCCTGTTCGAGGACGACCTGGTCTGGATTAAGCAGCAGGGCGGCCCTCGCAAGCCCAGTGCCCGGCAGGCGGGTCTCTACCAGGCCGTGCAGGCCCTGCAGCTACCCGTCGATACCGTGGTACAATCCTGGCCCGTGGCCGACTACGGGGTGAAAACCATAATTCCCTTCCGGGAGCTGGAACAGGCTATGCAGGTGAAGTAAGGCCGGAATTGAATGCGCATCGGGCGCCACTGTTCAACCTGCTGGCGCCATCGTCCCCGCTGGGGCGGGCCCGCCTCAAGCGTCACGTAGTGGTAGCTGTGGCAAGCTAGCTACAGCCGTGGGTCGATGGCCTCGCTTTCCAGGGCCAGTACTCCGAACACGCATTGGTGCACCTCGCGCAGCGGGGCCCCGGCCACAAACCGCTCCAGGCCTTCCACGCCCAAGGCAAATTCCCGTAAGGCCAGGTTGCGCTTGGCTTTTACGTTCCGCTCGCGCAGGCGCTCCAGGTTGCCGGGCAGCAGGTAGTCGGGCCCGTAGATGATGCGCAGGTACTCCCGGCCCCGGCACTTGAGGGCCGGCTGCACCAGATTCTTCCGCCCGCCGGGAATAAACTCGTAGGGCTTGACCACCATGCCTTCCCCGCCCCGGGCCGTGAGGTCGAGCCACCACTGGGTGGCGGCTTCCACGTCGGCAATATCCTGCAGGTGCACCACGCGGTAGGGCGTAGCGCGCAGCAAGCCTTCGTCGGCCTGGCTGAGGGCGCGCAGGGTTTCCATGTGCCAGGCGTGGTCTTTGTCGAAGTAGGTGCGGCCCTCGGTGGCTAGCAGGTGAAAGGGGGCCAGGCGTAAGTCGTCGAGGCTTTCCACGGGCCAGCAGTAGCGGCGGTACGCTTCGGCGTAGTGCTGGGCCGCGCTGAGCCGGGCCGTGGTGCGGGCCAGCAGAGCTTCCACCCCGTCGAGGCCCCGGCTGGCGGCCTGCGTCAGCACGGCGGCGGCTTCGGGCAGGGCGGCCGTGGCCGCGGCGGCTACGGCCGCGTACTGGTTTTTGATCAGCTCCTGGGCCTTGGCCGACCAGGGCAGCAGCTCGGCGTCGAGGCAAAGCCAGTCGGTCTGGAACCGTTCCCAGAATCCGGCCGTGGTCAGGGCGGCTTGCAGGCGGGTCAGGAAGGCGGCTTCCAGGTGCGGGTCGTTGAAGAAGTTGCGGCCCGTGCGGGTGTATACCTTGCCCGCCCCTTCGCCCACCACGCCAAAGCGGCGGCGGGCGGCAGCCTCGTCTTGGGCCAATACCACGACCACGCGGCTGCCCATGTGCTTTTCCTCGCACACCACCCGCTCCAGGCCCTGGCGGCGGAAGTAGTCGAAGGCTTCGGCCGGGTGCTCCAGCAGATCGGGCAGGGCCGAGGTTTCCGACGGGCTCATCGTGGGCGGCAGATAGAGCAGCCACTTCGGGTTCAGGGCAAAGCGCGACATGACCTCCAGGGCCGCCGTGGCGTTTTCCTCCCGAATCGTGACCGAGGGCAGCAGCCGGGTCTTGACGATTTGCTTGCCCGTCACGTCCCGAATGTCGAGCAGCTCGTCGTGCTGCTGCTGGGCCGTTAAGGGAGTGGTTTCGTCGGGTTGCTGGGTAGTGGCGGCGGCCAGGCGGCGCAGGTAGTCCAGGGGGCGGGCCGGCTCGCAGTATACCGTGGCGGCGGGCACGCTCACCAACTCCCGCTCGGGGTAGCGCAGGGCCGTGAGCCGGCCGCCAAACACGCAGCCCGTATCAATGTCGATGGTGTTGTTGAGCCACTCGGCCTCGGGCACGGGCGTGTGGCCGTAGACCACCATGGCCCGGCCCCGGTACTCCGACGCCCAGTTGTAGCGCACGGGCAGGCCAAACTCGTCGATTTCCCCGGTGGTTTCGCCAAACAGGGCAAAGGCCCGCACGGCCCCCGAGCCCCGGCCCTGCATGTCTTCGCGCAGGCCGGCGTGGGCTACCACCAGCTTGCCCCCGTCCAGCACGTAGTGGCTCACCAGTCCGTCGAGAAACTGCCGCACCTGGTTCTTGAACGTGTCCGACTCAGGGGCCAGCTGGGCCACGGTTGCGGCGAAGCCGTGCTGCTCATTCACCTGCTTACCGTTGAGGTAGCGCAGCAGCTTGATGTCGTGGTTGCCGGGCACGCACAACGCCTGCCCGCCCCGCACCATGCTCATCACCAGGCGCAGGACCTGCGGCGAGGCCGGGCCCCGGTCTACTAGGTCGCCCAGAAACACAGCCCGCCTCCCGGCGGGTGCCGTCACGCGCAGGCCCAGGTCGCGCACGTCCTGCGTGGGTTCAGTTTCAATGCGGTAGCCCAGGTTAGAAAGCAGCTGGACTAGCTCGGCGTAGCAGCCGTGCACGTCGCCGATGATGTCGAAGGGGCCGGTTTCGGCTTTGCGGTTGTTGTGGAGCGGGTCGCGCACAATGGCCTGCACCGCGTCGATTTCCTCGGGGCCGTGCAGGTGGTAGATGTGGCGGAAACCCTCGGCCTTGAGCGTTTTGAGGCTTCGGCGCAGCTGCTGGCGCTGCTGGGGCACCACGTGGCGGCCCATGTGCTGGCGCTCGGCCCGGTTGCGGTTGCGGTCTTCGGCTATTCGGTCGGGCACGTCGAGGATGATGGCCGCGGGCAGCACGTGGTAGTCGCGGGCCAGCTGCACGAGCGTCTTGCGGGCCTCGGGCTGCACGTTGGTGGCATCAATAACTGTCAGCAGGCCGCGCTTGAGGCGCACGCCCACCAGGTAGTGGAGCAGGGCAAAGGCATCGGGGGTGGCGGCCTGGTCGTTTTCGTCGTCGGCCACCAGGGCCCGGCACTGGTCCGACGACACGATTTCGGTGGCCTGGAACAAGCGCCGGGCAAAGGTGGATTTTCCCGCCCCGGAAGTGCCGACGAGCAAGACCAGGGAGAGTTCGGGGAGCTTGAGGGTGGTAGCGGGCATGGGGAAGTGTATCTTTAGCCGAATATGACCAGAGTCGTGTAGTTAAGCAGCGTTTACCGTGCTGAGAAAAGCAATAGCAACCGCAATTGTATCCCTGTTTCTTGTAGTTGGAGCCACAGCACAACCGCTCGACACCCTACGGGTCCTAGTGCTGTCCCCTTATAAAGTGGTGGTCGACAAGGAGTGTCGGTCGGCGTATCAGGCCCGGAATAGCCAATTTCTTACCAACCGAGCTGGAGCGTCGGAAGCCAAGCGGCAGCAGAAGGAGGCCAATTTGGAGCAATATACCCAGCAGCCGTTTTATACCCGAAAGATGTTCGAGAATGAGCTGGCATTTATAGACAGCCTGACGTTGCGAAACTACGTGGCCTACGTGGCCCGCGAGTACATCGCGCATCGGTTGTATAGACCCTATAAAATTAAACCCCGGCTGGTGCTGGTGTCGACGGCTACGCTCGAATCATCTCCCAACGCATATAAAGAGCAGGCCGAGCAGTCGAAGGCTGATTTTATCGTGAATTTCCCGGTCATCAACGTGAAGCAGGGTAAGGCGGGCTTGCAGGTGCAAACGGTAACGGAGCTGTATAGCCGCAAGCAGAGCGCCATTGTGCTAAAGGACAAACAAACCGGAACACTGACCGAGGAGCCTACCGAGTATCCCATGTATGAGCCAGGGCAGCCCGATTGGGCTTTTGTGCACTCAGTGTATGAGAATATCCGGAAATGTATCGTCCTGATTGCGGAGTCGCGAAAGTAGCAGGGCAGCGTTCATAATTACACATTTGGTCTCTTAACTAAGTGTCGGGTATGACAAATCTTTACCTGGATATTGACGGAGTTTTGGTTACGGCTAAGCACACGCGGGCTGCGCCGGGAGTAGAGGGGTTCGTGCGGTTTATAACTGCCAATTTCACCTGTTATTGGTTAACCACCCACTGTAAGGGGAACAGTGCCTCTGCTCTGAAGTACCTTGCGCATTTCTTGGATGCCGAAACCCTCGGCTTGCTGGCCAGCTCGGTTCGGGCGACAACCTGGGACGCCCTAAAAACGGAAGCCATCGACTTGACTTTGCCCTTTTACTGGCTCGACGACCAGCCTTTCCAGGCGGAAATAGCGCGGTTGCAAGCCGCTAATGTAGCTGACAGGTTGGTCGTCGTGGACCTGAAGCAAGCCAATGAACTGGCTCGGTTGCAAGAGTTTTTGTGGCGGGTACTAAACCAATAGCGAAGCGGAATAGTGTTGCTCCCTTAGCAACAAGGAGGAAACCGGTACGTGCACTTTGCAGAAATCGTCGTTCTAAACTCCGTCACTGCGCTTCTGTACCCCTAAGTATATACGTCAGCGCTTGCCGCGTGGCATTCAATGCACGCTCGTGACCCGGAACTCGACCCGGCGGTTGAGCTTGCGGGTGGCCTCGCGGGCGTTGCTGGCCCGGGGCTCGGCGCCCCCCAGCCCGATACCGGTGATGCGCGGCGCCCCGATGCCGTGCTCTACCAGGTAGGCCTTGACGGCGGCTACCCGTTCCTGGCTCAGTACCACGTTTTTCTGCGGGTCGCCCTGGTTGTCGGTGTGCCCGCGCAGCTCAATGGTCATCGTGGGGTTTTTGGTCAGCAAAGCCGTCAGCTGGTCCAGAGCCGGGAAGGAAGAGGGGAGCAGCACGGCCTGGCCCTGGGTAAACTGCACGTTGTCGAGGGGCAGCGTGGCGCCCACGGCCAGCGGGTAGAGCAGCACATCCTGCACGTAGGGACCCGGCTGGGGCGTGTAGGTGCTGTCGACGGCCACGTAGCCGGCCAGCTGGATGTGGGCGGCATAGGAGCGGCCCGACTCGGCCGCCACGGAAAAGGTGCCCTGGGCGGAAATCGGAACCGCAACATCACTGGCCCCGGGGCTGCTCAGGCGCAGCTTGGCCTGGGGCAGGGGCTGGAACGTAATGCCATTGAGCACCCGGCCCCGCCAGGTAGCGGCCGGGGCTGCCAGGGCCGGGGCTGCCCCGGCGGGTACGGGCGCTGGACCAGCGGCCGGCGCCCGAAACAGGTTGCAGCCGGCCAGATCGGTGTAGGTGCCGCGGCGCACCTGCTTCACCTGCCGCTGCTCCAGATTCACTTGGTAGAGGGCCTTGGGACCGGCCAGGTAGAGGCGGCGGCGGCCTTGCTCATCATTTTGCAGCAGCAGGTCGCTGTAGCCCCCGCGGGTGGGCAGGCCTTCCAGCGGAATCAGCTCCGGACCCGGTTCCCCGGTTTGCAGGTTGATGCGCAGCAAGGACCCGTCGGTACTGTAGACCTGGTAGAGCGTGTTGTTTTCGTCGAGACAGAAATTGCCGTGGGTGCCGGCGCCGGCAAAGCCAATCTTGGAATAGTAGGACGCCTTGCGAATCGGGTCCGAGCTCCAGACCACCGTGACGGCTCCGGTGGCGGGTTCCACCTTGACCAGCTGGCCGGCGTCGGAGGTGCTGAAGTACAGGTTGCCCTGCTCGTCGGTGGCGGCCGAAATCCAGACGGTTTCGGGGCCCTGGGCCGGCAGCTGCCAGGTGGTGTATTCGCCCCGGCGGGTGGCCGGATTGTAGCGGTACACGTACTCGGGCGCGTCGGTGGGCGCTTTGGTAACCGAATACAGGCAGTTGTCGAAGCCCTTGGCCAGGGCATACGACTGGAAGGGCAGGGCATTGCGGTGAATCCGGGGCGGGGCACTCAGGTTGCTGGCCGAAAACTCGTGTATCGTGCGGCAGTCGTCTTCCCACAGGTCGTCGCGGACGCGCAGGGCCGCAATGCCGTACATTTTATTGTCGCAGGGCTGGTTGGCGGCTGGGCGGCTGGGCGCGGGTGAGGCCGGGCTAGGCGCTACTTTGTTGGTGAAGGCAAAGGAGTCGACCAGCTGCTCGCCATCAGTCAGAAAACGCTCATCCTGTTCCACCCCGGCCCGGTATTCCAGGCTGAACGCGTAGCCGCCCCGCCACAGCAGGCGGCCCAGCACCCGGGTTCGGTCGGCCGACTGCGCGTCGGGGGCGTAGGTGTAGTGGTAGCGCACCTCCTCGTAGCCCTCGGCTTCGCGCTGGGAAAGCTGCACCACCTGAGCCCGGGAAAGGCGCAACAGGCTGCGCCAGAGCGAATCCTGCCGGCTCGCCAGGGAAGCCAGTCGGCGGCCGGCGGTAGGGAGCTTGCGAAGGGTGACTTTTACGACGGCCCGCCGGCCCTCGGTAAAGAAGCTGAGTTCCGTCCGGTCGTCATTCCGGTGCCGCTGCCAGGTCGACGGGTAGGTCAGCTGAATATGGGCCCGAACGTCGGTGTAGACCTCGCGGGGCGTTTCGGCCTCCTGCGCCCAGAGCTGCAGCCAGCATACAGAGAGTACCAGCGTCAGCAAAAACTTCATAGGCAGCGGGAGCAGAGAATGGTGAACAACAAAAGTACGCAAGCCCGAACAGTTTGCCTGCAGCCGTCTGGCTATAATCCTTTTTGTACTGCTGGGTTATTGATCTTCTATTCTAATTATCCTGGCATTATTCTAAATATAAGATAAACCAGTCTCCCAGGGCTACCAGAGGGATACGGCAACTTGCCTTGGGCGTCAGGGTCGTCAGTAGCAGCGTAGCAGCGGAGAGGATACCAGGTGCCCACCGGCCGGCTCAGGTAACCCTGAGCCTCGCTAGTCAGAACATTTTCGGGGCCAAGGCAGTTGAGCACACATTAGCGCATGCGCATAAATTAAAAAGTGTGAAACGCCGTGGATACCAAGTCCCTCGTCAAACTGGCCAAATCCCTGAGCGACCCGCACCGGCTGCGCATCCTGCAGGAAATTGCCCGGGGCTCACAGATAGGCTGCGCGGACCTGTTTGCCAGTGTGCCCATCAGCCAGCCTTCCATGTCCCAGCACCTCAAGGTGCTCGTGGAAGCCGGGCTGGTCGAGGCGCGCAAAGAGGGCCGCAACATGTACCTGGCCATCAATCCGGCCAAACTGCAGGAGTTGGATAGCTACCTGCAGCTGCTCAAAGTTCAGTAAGCCACCCGGCGCCTGCCGACGGCGTTAGCCAGCCGTACCAGTGCGGCTGGCCCGAACCCAGCCTCCCGGCCGCAGTGGGCACTGCTGGCCACCAGGGGGCAACTCAAATTTTTCCCTACAATCAAACCCGAAGCAATGTCTACGTCTGTCAACGGTATCGACCGCCCGGCTAAGCAACCTGTCGCTTATTCCCTTCTAGAGCTTGCCATCGTCTCGCAAGGCAACACGATACAGCAGACCCTGCACAATTCGCTGGCCCTGGCCAAGGAAGCCGAGCGGCACCACTACAACCGCTACTGGCTGGCCGAGCATCATAACTCGGATAACATCGGCAGCAGCGCCACCGCCATCCTGATTGGGTACGTAGCCGAAAATACGACGAGGATCCGGGTAGGGTCCGGAGGGATTATGCTGCCCAATCATTCGCCCCTGATTGTTGCCGAGCAGTTTGGCACATTGGCGCATTTGTACCCGGGCCGCATCGATTTAGGCCTGGGCCGAGCGCCAGGCACCGATACGCAAACGGCGCAGGCCATCCGGTCGGACTTTATGCAGGCCGCTCAGTCCTTTCCCCGGGAAGTGGACAAAATTCAGGCGTACTTTTCGGTGAAAAACAAAGCCGCCGCGGTCAGGGCACCCCTTGCCGAGGGCACCGGCGTCCCTTTGTATATCTTAGGCTCCAGCCCCGACAGTGCGCACTTGGCGGCCAAGCTGGGCTTGCCCTACGCCTTTGCCAGCCACTTTGCCTCCACTCACCTCCACCACGCGCTTGCCATATACCGCAACGAGTTCAAGCCTTCGGCCGTGCTGCAGCAGCCCTATGCCATTGTCGCCATCAATGCCTACGTGGCCGATACCGATGCCGAGGCGCAGCAACTGTTTACGACCCTAATCAGGATGTTTGTCGGGGTACTGACCGGGGCCAAAGACGCCCTGCAGCCGCCCACGGAAATGACCGAGGAGTTAGCAGAACTGCTGCATCATCCGGCGGTGCACCAGATGCTGAAATACTCGTTTGTGGGCAGCAAAGAAACCGTCAAAAAGCAGCTGCAAGCCTTCCTGGCCGAAACCCAAGCCGATGAGCTCATGACGGCCTCCACCATGTACGCGCAGGAAGCCCGGTTAAACTCAACCAGGCTCTTTGCCGAAATCATGCAGGAACTAAATGAGCCAGCCTAGCCTGGGTAAGTAGGCTGGGGAGTGCCCGTGAGCCCACGCGTTTTCCAGCGCATCAGTACCCGCTTCCTCGGGTAGGGCTTTACTGGTAAGGCAGCGTTGCCCGCCGGCCCCGCGGACAAGGCCCGCCAGGAAACCGGTCGAATCAGGCGGTTAGGCAACTCCTCGTGTCGCGCGGCCATCTTACCGCTCAAAGACGGCCAGCTGCGAGGGCGCGCCATAGTCCTCCAGTTCTGCTCCTAATGGCTCGAGGCGCACCCGGTACGCGTGGCGCCCGGCCACGCCCTCGGCCCAGGCCTGAAATTGGGCCCGCGTCCACTCGAAGCGGTGGTCGTGGTGGCGAAACTCCCCGGCCGACAGCGTTTCGTAGCGCTGGTTGTAGTCGGCGTTGGGGGTCGTGACCAGCACGGCGCCGGGCTGGGCGCGGGCAAAGACCACCTGCTCGAAAGCGGCCAGGCGGCTTTCATCCAGGTGCTCGATGACTTCGACCACGGCGGCCGCGTCGTAGCCGGCCAGGCGCGGGTCGTGGTAGAGCAAGGAGCCCTGGGTAAGGGTGAGCCGCTCGCGCTGGCGGGGGGGCATCTCGGCCACGTGCAGGCGTTGCTGGGCCCGCTGCAGCTCCCGCACCGACACATCCAGGCCCAGTACGTGCTCTACCTGCGGCAGCTGCAGCAGGCGGCGCAGCAGCTTGCCTTCCCCGCAGCCCAGGTCCAGCACCCGCTTGGCCCCGAGGCGGCGAATTTCTTCCGCCACGCGGTCCAGGCGCTGGTCGTGCAGGCTGGGCGTGGGGCGGTCGGGCGCGGGCGTGTCGCGGGTAAAGGTCGGGCCGTCGGCCGCGTCGGCATCGGTGGCTTCGGCCAGCACCAGGGGCCCTGCTTCCGGCTCGTCGCCTTCGAGCAGGCGTTCGAGCGTGGGGTTCACAAACTCGGCCAGATTACGCAGGTAGCGGCGGGTGATGAACTCCCGGTCGGGGTGCTGGGGCAACCAGGCCGCGCCCCGGTGCAGCAGCTTCTCGGCCTCGGCTTCATGTACCCAGTAGTGCTTGTCGTTGTCGAGTACCGGGATGAGGACGTAGAGGTGGCTGAGCAGGTCGCGCAGGCGCAGGGCCGTGTGGCGCAGGCGCAGCGTGAAGTAGCGGCTCTCGCCCCAGGCCGGTACTGTAGGGTCGAGTGGGTGGGCTTCGGTGTCGATTTCGTAGCCCAGGGGGGCAAACAGCCGGCGCAGCTGCTCGGCATTGGCCGCGGGTACCACCGCCACGGTGGCTTCCAGGGGCAAAAGCACCTCGGGCAGTTCGGGGCGGTCCTTGCAGGTGCCGTTCAGGGCCGTGTTGAAGGCCTTCGACAAGGCCGTGCTCAGAAACGAGGACGCCGCGTAGGGCCGGTCGTTGACATACTGCTCCAGGGCAAAGCCTTCCCCCGCCGGCCCCCGGTGGTTGCGCACCAGACTAATGGGGTCTACGTCGAGCAGCAGGGCGGCCGTGCACCGCTCGGGGGTGGCTTCGGGGTAGAAAATATGGGCCTGGCCGTAGGCAATGGCAATGGTTTGCAGGCGGGCCGGGTTCTTGTGCAGCAGATAGCCCAGGTCGGTGGCCGGCTGGTGGGTAGTCGAGATGGTGAGCAGCATCGGCGGGTTAGGATAAGCAGTAGAAAGGCCGTAAGGTATCGAGGAATGCTTGTAACGCGAAGCGGCGCTTTCCGCGTTACCGGTTGCTTAGCCGCAGGGCTTTAGGTGCACCGAGCGCAGGGCCTGCTTGGCCGTGCGCCAGTCGGGCATAAACTGGTCCATCAGCCCCCAGAACCGCTGGTTGTGCAGCCGCTCGTGCAGGTGTACCAGCTCGTGGACCACCACGTATTCCAGGCAGTGCACCGGCTGCTTGATGAGCTCCAGATTCAGCCAGATCCGCTTGGCCCGGATGCTGCAGGTGCCCCAGCGGGTGCGCATCTGCTTGACGGCCCACACGTTGGCCTGGGCGCCGACCACCGGTTCCCAGCGGGCCGCCAGGGCCGGAAGCTGCTCTTTCAGACGGGCCCGGTACCAGGTATTGAGGGCCTTTTCGCGCTGCTCCCGGGTGCTGGCCTCGGCAATCCAGAGGTCCAGAAAGCCTTCTTCCCGGAGCTGCACCCGCCCGGCCGCGGGTCCCCCAGCTGCGACGCGCAACTGGTAGGCCCGCCCCTGGTACGGGTGGACTTCGCCGGTTACATACTCCAGCGCGGCCGGCTGCTCGCGGGCCGCAAACTGCTCCTGGTGCTTGCGAATCCAGGCCCGGCGGGTGGTCACGAAGGCCTGAATGGCCGCGTCGGCCGTGCGCAGCGGGGCAGCCACCCGCACCCGGCCGTCGGGGGCATACACGGTCAGGCGCAGGCTACGAATATTCTTGCGGACGACCTCTATGTGCAGGTCGTCGATGAGCAGGTAGGGCATGCGAAAAAGCGGATTCCGGAACAAATGCCGACCAGCTCAGGCGCCTGGCCGCGGAACCCCGACTGTAAAAGTACGGCGGCAAAACCGGGCCACGAAATGCGTGGTGCCGGTTTGCCGCCGGGCTTCCTATATAGTATTTGCTGGCTTAGTTCTTACTCGACCCGCACTTGCTTGCTGGCGCTGCGGCCAAAGTTGGTGGGGAAGTACATCATTTCCGCCTTGGCCGGGTTCAGCAGGTAGCGGCCCCGGAAGCGCGGTTGCAAAGCCACCCGGAACGTGTGCACCCCGATGGGCAGCCGGTCGATAAAAATGCCGGCCTGGTGGCGCAGGTATTCCCGGTGCACCTCAAAGGAATTGCCGGGCTTGTGCTCCCCGTAGGAGCAGCCGGCCGGAATGGGTACTTCCAGCAGCACGTAGCGCGCTTCGGCTTTGGCCTCTACGGTCACGACCAGCTCGGCCGGCTGCCCGGCCCGCAGGCTCACCCGCTGCCCCGATTGACCGGCCAGCGCGGTCTTCACCGTGAATGGGGCGGCCGCCGCGGCCGGGGCCGGGTTCCAGCGCGTCTGGTAGGCCGTGGCGTAAACGGGCAGCTGGCCCAGTTTGCGCAGCACGAGGGGACCCGTGCCGGCCGGCAGCGTCAGTTCCCGCGGAAACTGCCCGATTTCCTGGCTGCTGCCGCTGAGCTGCACCTTGGCCGCCAGGGCCGGCTGGCCCGCCGCCAGCAGGTCCGGGCCGATGGTTTCCAGAATCTGGGCCGCTTCGTAGGTGCTGTGCCAGTGGTCGGTGCGGCGCAGCGTGAGCAGGTAGCTGCGCAGTCGGGTTAGCTCGGCCGCGTGGCCACCCTGGGTGCGCAGCAGGCGGTAGGCCAGCAGCGTGGAGCCCACCTGGGGGCGCAGCACGTAGCGGTAAAAGGAGCCTGGGCGCAGGGTATCAGCGTAAAACACACCGCCGAGCTGGGTGGCGAGGCGGTAGCGGCGCAGCGTGTCGAGCTGGTAGGGCAGGCCCAGCTGCTGGCGAAGCTCGGTGAGGGCCAGGTAGCGGTCCAGGGGCTGGCGGCCCTGGTGGGCGCGCTCCAGGCGGGTTACGTAGGTGCGGTAGTCGGTTGGCACGCCCAGCCGGTGCAGCACGTGCAGCAGCCGAATCTGGTCGTCGGTCGCCTGAAAGTGCCAACGCTTCTGCTGGCGTAGCTCCTGGGGCCTGGCGGCCAGGCTGTGGTCGAGCTCCCGCAGCAAGTATTCCTGAACCTTTTCCCGGTCGAAGCGCACTTGGTAGCCGGCTTTTTCGGCGGCTAGCAAAGCTTCCAGCACGTGGGTAGTGGCCCAGGGACTGACTTCCGAACTAGCCCAGGTGCCCCAGAGTCCTTCGGGCTGGCGGCGACCGTTCAGTAGCTTGCGGATCAGGAAGTTGATGCTGCGCTCACCTTTGAATGGCTGGTGCTGCCTGGCCCGAATCTGCTGTTCCAGCAGCAGGGCCTTGAGCTTGGAAGCAGCCTGCTCGTTGCAGAGGTAGGCGTAGGCCTGCAGGTGCTGAATTTCGGACAGCAGCACGGGCAGCGCGTCGCTTTCCAGGCGCACCGTCACGGGGCCCAGCGTGGGGTCGAAGGGCAACGTCAGGGTGGTGTCGGCACTAGTCAGCATGGCGAAGGTGCCAATGTTCTCGCGCGTGCCGGCCGGCAGCACCGGAATCGGGCGTTGTTCCCCGTCGGCGTAGCCGCTAGCCTGCTGCAAACTAAAGCTGACCAGCACCGAATCCCGGCCCGAGGGGGCCGTCATGGTCAGCGTATCCTGGGTGGCGGTAATGACCTGGCGGGCCAGTTGGCGCCCGGGCTGACCGTCTACCCGGAAGCTGGTGGTAACCTGGGCCGTATCGGGGCGGTAGTTGAGCGTTTTGCCCAGCACCTGGGCCCGGTCGCCCTCCACCAGAAAGCGCGGCACCGCCAGCTCGGCCAGCAGCGCTTTGAAGGAACGCAGCAAGCCAGTGGCACTGCCGACCCGACCCTGGTCGTCGGAGCCCAGCACGAAGGTATCCCAGCCGGTCACGTCGTCGGGCAGCGTTACCTCGGTGCTGGCCCGGCCCTGGGCATCGGTGACGAGCGTGGGCCGCCACCAGGCGTAGTCGCGGAAGTTGCGGCGCAGGGCCAGGCGCGGGTCACGGCCGGCGGGGTCGTTGCCGGCCTGGCTGGCTTTGGTCGTGATAAACAGCACGCCGTTGGCCGCCCGGGCCCCGTAGGCCGCCGTAGCGGCAGCGCCCTTCAGCAGATTCACTGCGGCAATATCGGCCGGGGCCAGATCTTCCAGGCGGCCGTTGAAGGGCAGCCCGTCGAGAATAAGCAACGGCTGCTCGGCCGCCGGCAGGGAGGCTACCCCCCGGATGCGGATGCTGGCCGAACTGCCCGGTGTTCCCGTAATCTGTACCCCGGCCACCCGTCCCGTAACGGTGGAAACAGCCCCGGTAACGGAGCGGCGGGCTTGCGCGCCGTAGCCTACGACGACCACTTCGGAGAGCTGCTTCGCATCGGCGGCCATGCCTACGTTGAGTTCACTGCTACTGGTGGGCCTTTCGACCTGGACGTAACCAATGGAGCTAAAGACCAGTACGGTGTTTTCTTCGGGCACTTGCAGGGAGTAGGTACCGTCGGAATTGGTGGAAACCCCAATGGAGGAGCCTTTCAGCAGCACCGTCACCCCGGGCAGGCCTTCCCCGCTGCTGCGGTCCGTCACCTGACCATAAATGGTGCGCCAGCCCGGCTGCGGGGTGGTATGCTGCACCACCGTGACGGTGCGGCGGGCCCGTTCCAGCTCGGCGGTTGGGGTAGCAGGGCCTTTGTCTACGTAGGTGGGTAGCAACTGTGCAATGCGCCGGCGCAGGCTTGCGCCGGGTTGCCGGTCCGCCCGCCGCAGCTGCACATAGGTGACGCCGTTGGCCTCGACCAGAATATTCTCCGCCGGAGCCAGGCTCGTGCTGTCGGCCAGCAGAACGGCCACGCGGTACGGGCCCGGGGCTAGGTCGTGCAGCAAGGCGGTGCCGGGCTGTAGGCGCTGAAAAGCCGGCTTGCCGGGTTGGGTCAGGAGCAGGAAGGTGGGCTTGGGCAGCTCGTCGCCAGCCAGGGGCTGGGGCAAGCGTACTTCCAGCCGGCCCCGGCCCGGGGGCGTGGTGGCCGGGGTATGGAAGGCGTAGCGCGGGCCGGGCGCTGGGTTGGTCCAGAGCGGGCTGTTGAGCCGATAACGGGCCGTGAAGGCCGCCTCGGTGAGGGCAAAATCCTGCAGGGGTATTCCCGTCTGCTGGGGGGCGTGGCTCAAATACAGGCGCAGGGGCTCAAAGCAGCGCATCTTCAGCAGCCCCGGGGCCACGTCGTAGCGAAACAGGGGCTCAAACAGGAAGCGGCTGCGTAGCCCGTCGGCCCGGCGCAGCAGCACCGAGTCGGGGCGGAACGGGCCGCTCACGCTGTAGACACCGGTAGAACCCGGGGTGAGGGGCCGCAGCACGTTGCCCTGGCGCAGGCTGCTGCCAGGGCCGGTATACCCGTCGAGCACCAGGACGGAACGGGTCAGGGTCCGTTCTTCGGCCGGGGTGAGCGAGATTGGGCGGGGCTCTACCGTTAGCTCCTGGCAGGGCTGGTTGACATCGATGCTGAGCGTGAGCTTGTGCAGGTGGCGCAGGTGCACGTCGTGCAGGGTTACCAGGCGGTTCACGGTGCGGATGCTGAGCGTGTGCCGGCCCGGCTCGGCGACCAAGGCGTAGGGTTCCTCCTGGTTGAGCTGGTGCACGTACACCGGCACGCCATCCACGTACACGGCCACCGGCGCCTGCACCCGCCCCGAGTCGACCACGAAGGGCGCCACCTGGGTCAGACCGCCCGGGGCGGGCCGGTATTCGTAGAACGCGCCCGACTCAGGATACAGAAACCGGTAGAACTGCAGCGAGTCGAGGCCCAGCTGGTGGCGCCACTGCGGCCAGGCTAGCAGCTGCTCGGCCGGGTTTTCAGGGGCGTTTTCAAAGTTGTTGCGCAGCGCGAACCGCCGCCGCGAGACGCGCCCGACCACGGGCCGCGCAAAGCTGGGCAGATTTTGCGCGGGCTGGGCCTGCCCAAACGTGCTGGTGTAGGCCAGCGCCGTCAGGTCGGCGTTGGGCACGGGCCGGCCGCCGCCATCGGTGACGGTGAACTGGAGCCGGATTTTCTGGCCCGGGTAGGCTACGGCCGGCTGCTCGGTGCGAACCACGAGCTGGTGCTGGGGCACAGCCACGGTATATTCGGCAGTACGCAGTTGCGAGCCCCAGAAATAGTGCAGCGACACCGACCAGGTTTGCCGGTCGGGGGCGGCGGTGGCCAGCTGCCAGCGTGGGCCGTAGCCGCGGTAAACCAGCGTATTGCCCCGATACACATAGTACCAGAAGCGGAGCCGGCGCGGGTTTTCTACGGCCAGGAAAATCGAGTCGGGTGTCCGGTCGGAGCGCAGGGCCAGGCCGCTGTTCTCGGCCGTCAGTTCCAGGTCGGCCCAGCGGTGCTCGGCATCTGATACTTCATAGGAACTGGCTTCTGGGTGCACGGCCACGGTGCGCGGCAGCCCAACGGGCTCCGCAGACAGCTCGTCCCCGTCCGGGTTCTTGGTTAGGGTAAGCGTGGCCGGGTGGGGCACCGACTGGCCCAGGTGCTGGTAGCTCAGCCGCACCGAGTCGCCGACCAGTTCCAGGTGCAGCCTGCCCGGGTCGAGGCGGTAGGGCAGGGTCAGGGTTTCGGTGTGCCGTTCGTTGTCGGCCGTCAAAAAGGCGGCTTTTACCTGGTAGCTGAAATCGGCCGCCGGGAAAAGGCGCGGGGGCAGATTCAGGCGGGTTTCGCCCGTGGCATCCAGGGCCTGAGTGTGCGTCCAGAGCGTATCGGGCAAGAAAACCCGGCGTTGGGTAAAGGCCCCCAGCGGCGCGCTGGGCGTTACGCTGAGCCGCACGCGTGCGTCGAGCAGGTTAAGTTCATTGCTGTCGGTGCCCCGCAGAAACACCGCCTGGGGCTGGCCGTGCCGCGGCTCTTTCTCGGCGGCCCGCAGCGTATAGCGCGCCCGTTTCAGCTCGTAGTCTTCCAGTCGAAAGGTGCTCGCGGCCAGGGTGTGCCCGCGGCGGTTTGCCAGCCGAAAGCCCACGCGGGTATCTGCCTTCAGCCCCAGGGTGTCGGTCAGGGGCAGGCTGTACTGGTAGGAACCGGGGCGCACGGGGCGCAGCCGGGTTATTTTCTTCTCGGGCTGCCCGTGGCCGCCCCCCAGCCACAAGGTCAGGGGCTGGCGGCCGGGCCGGCCGCCGGGGCGCCGCAGCAGGCGCACCTTGAGGCGGAGCGTGTCGCCGGTGGGTCGGTATTTGGGTTTACTCAGGGCGACGAAACTCTCCCAGCGCCTTTGCTGTGCGTTTTCCCGGCCGCTCCGGCGCTGGTCCTGGCGCTCCTGGCGTACCTCGGCGCTAAAGGCCGACCGGAGCAGGCCCACCGGGCCGGTCGTCACGTAGGACGCCTGCTTCAGGTCGCGGCCCAGGTTCCAGACGGGCGTCGTCAGATAGCCCAGGGGAAAGCCGAATACGATACGCCGCCCGATGCCCAGCACTTTCCGGCCCCAGGCCTGCTGCTCATAGCCCCGGGAGTAGGGAAATTGCTGCTGCACCGCGTGAAAGGTGGTGCGCCCGGCGTGGGTTACGGCGGCCAGCCCGCCGCGGCCACCCTTGACTACGCGGTAGGTGCGGGTAGCGGCATCGAAGGGCACCGGGCGGCGGCCCAGGCGTACCTGGGCGTCGTCGAGGAGCTGGCCCAGCGAGTCGCGCACCACCAGGGTAAGGTCTACCTGGTTGTCGAGCACGGCTACGTCCCGGTCGGTTTCGCAGCGCAGCCAGTACACCAGCTGCGGCCCCTCGGTGTGCGCCACCAGGTAGTAGCCCAGCGGCAAAGAGCGGTTTAGAGCCAGCTCGTCCTCTGTATCGGCCGGAAACGAATCGACCGGCTGGGTGAAAAAGTCGGGGCGGGCGGCTTGCAGGTGGTGTTCGTAGAGAAACCGGGCCTGGGCCTCCGTCAACCGGAATACCTTAGTCAGGTAGCTCCGCTGCCGGGCCTGGGCCAGGCGCTGCTGGCCGGTGGCGGGCAGTATAAGTAGGATAAGAAGCGCGAGTAGTAGAAAAAGACGCATAGGCTAGGCAGAATATAGAAGCACGGTACAACAGCAGGATGCTACCGGGCTGTTAATTCCACACGGCCGATGAGAAGATTTTCGGATGCTAGGACAGCAGGGGGATATGGCAATGGAAAGGGGTGAAAAAAAGGCCGGTCCTGACCCGGCCCGCTTGCGGAACCCGGTCAGGACCGGCCTGATAACCCCTAACTAAGCGGCCTTAGCGGGTGGGGCCCGTATCAACGCGGGCTTCCAGGGGCGCCTGCACGGCCGCCGGCACCTGAGACAGCAGGTCGTAGCCAGTCGCCTGTTCAATGGCATCCACGGACGCGCGGTAGGTGGCCCAGTCGGTGTCCAGCCCATTCTCGTTGGGCGTATCCACGGCAATGACGCGGGTGCTGCTGCCGACGCGGGCCGCGTCGTCGTTGCCCGGGGGCAAAACCACCACCACCTTCCAGATGCGTTTGGGTACCGTCACGCGGCCGTTGTCCAGGGTTTCCTTGTAGCCGTTGGAGCCGGTGCCGCCCTTGCCGTAGCTGCCCATCACGACGTAGAGCTCATTGCCCTGGTCGACCAGCGTGCGGCAGTAGTTTTCCAGCGTGGCCCAGGTGCGCTGGTTGTTGTTGGGCGCCTGCGGTACCATGTTGGTCATCAGAAACGTGGCCGAGTTGTCGGCCACGGTCTTGGTGCGGTCGGCCGAGGGGCAGTTGTGGCCCCGGTCGAAGCCCGAGCCGGTGTAGCTGCTGCTGCTGACCTGATACCAGCCGGCGGGCAGTGTGGCATCGGGGCCAAAGTCGTCCTGGCGGGCCGCCGAGCCCAGCCATTCCGGACTCAGATGCCAGCTTACCCAATTCGGAATGCCCCGGTCGCGGTGGTACGAAACGGCATACTGGGGCTTGGACAGCAGATAATTCGTGGGCTGCTTTTCATCCGCCACGGCCCCGCTGGGATTGCCCAGCGTGAGGTGTTCGGGTAGGGAAGCGGGCTGCACCTTGTCGGTTTCGGAGGAGCAGGCGCCCGCAACCAGGCCCAGCGCCACCAGGGCAGCCGTTGTAAATCGAGTGGTAAGCATACGTGCAACAGGAAAAAGGAGGGAAGGAGTGGAAGCGCAAAGAACGGAAGATGCCAGCAAAGCCCGCCGCCCCGCTGTTGGGCGCCCGCGCCGCCAGAGTCCGGAAACGTGTGCCGGGCGTGCCCGGTTGGCGGCCTCGTACCAGCCATCCGGGCATGCGCTACCCGCCAACGGAGCCCTCCGGCCGCGTTGCCCCGGCAAGTTCTTGCTCTCATGCCTCACCGAAGAGCATACTGATATGGAAAACCTACCCTCCCAAAACGAAAGGGTAGGAGCTGACTTGCCGCAGTCTATGAAAGAGCGTGCAATTATTAATCGCTGAAATACAGAAGGTTACGAATAGTTTGTAAAAACGGGGCCGGGCGCGGCACTGGTCTTGGCAAGAGGCCCATATCACCCATCACCTACTATCTCCGCCCCATGGACCTTTTCGACAACCTCGCCAAAGCCGCCAAAGACTTCTTTGTGGAGGGCGACGACCCCAGCGCCCCGGGTAAGGCCAGTAAAGGCCCGACCCCACTACCGGGCTCCCCGGTTCCGCAGCAGCTCCCGGTGGCGCCGGGGCCGGGCTCCTTCGCCCTGCATCAGCCCAGCGTAACTCAGCCCGAGCAGCGCCACCTCGACCACATTGCCTCGCTGCTGGCCGGCGACGGCAAGGATTTCGTGGCCTATACCAAAATGGTAAAGAGCATGGGGGCCAGCGGCCTGGCTGGGCCGGTGCTCTACCAAACGGCCTTCCACGCCTTTGCCGCCGTCACGGGCCTCGATGCCGCCACGCTGCTGAGCTCAGCGGATCAATTTACCCAAAAGTTGCAAGCAGACCGCAACAAGGTGCTGGAGCGCCACCAGGAGAAGCTGGGCGAAATCAAGATTCCCAATGCCCCGGCTAGCACCCTGGTGCAGCTGGCCGGGCAGGAGCAGCAGCTGCAGGCCGACCTGGCCGACCTGACCAAACAGCTGGAAGCCAAAAGCCAGCAGTTGCAGGCTACCCAGCAGCAGCTCGTTGCCGAGCGGCAGAAAGCCCAGGCCTCACTGGCTTCCTACGAGCTGGCCAACGCCACGGCGGCGGCCGAACTGCAGGCGCACCGCCAGGCGGCCCAGTCCTTTCTAGTGGGGGCCCGCTAAGTGCCCGCGCCTGGCCTACTATCTGGCAGTTCCTTCGCTACACACTAAACTTTACCCATATGAACACATACCTGCCTTCCGAATCATCCACTGACTTACCCAAATGGCAAAAGCCGGAAAAGGCGGCGGGCTGGGTGTTTCTGGCCGCCGCTGCCGGGGCTGGCGTCTACTTCTGGGGCCAGATCGTGCCCTACCTGGTCGACATCGTCTTCGACACAGTTAAGCTCGGTATTGGGCTCGGGGCGTTGTTTGTCCTGTTTCTGGTCGTTACCAGCAAGCGCGTCAAGGCCGGGCTCTGGTACGCCGGGCAGCGCATCTTCCGCACCGCGGCCGGCATCTTCGTCGAGACGGACCCCATCGGCATTATGCAGGACTACATCCGCAACACCGAGAAGGAAGCCCAGAACATGGAGGCCGAAGTGGGCCACATCGAAGGTGCCCACCAGCTGGTGAAGCGCAAGATGGACGGCAACCAGCAGCAGCTTCAGGAATACCTGCGCCTGGCCGACTCGGCCGCCCGCAAGGGCGAAAAGGACTTCGCCGAATCCTACGCTTCGCGGGCCGCCCAGCTGGAAGACTACAACTCCCGTTTGCAGCCCATGCTGACCACCACGGCCAACGTGACGCTGGTCATGCGCCAGATTCTGAAGGCCGCCCTGCGCCAGATCGACAACTCCAAGTTCAAGGTCAACCTGCTCAAGGACGAGTACGAGCTGGTGAAACGTACCAGCTCGGGCATGCGGGCCGCCATGAACATTCTGCGCGGCGACCCGGACAAGAAGTACTTCTTCGACATGGCCACCGACCGCGTGGCCCAGGACATGGCCCAGCAGCTGGGCCAGATCAAGCAGGCCATGCGCTACAGCCAGGAGTTTGTGAAGGAAATGGACATCCAGAACGGGGTAATGAGCGAGAAGGGCCAGCGCCTGCTGGAGAAGTACCAGAAGGGCGACTTCAACACCCTGCTCAACGAAAAGCCCAGCACCCTGAGCACCACTGCCACCGCTAAAGCCACCAACGATGCCTATTCTAATCTGCTTGATTAACGCCCTGCTTGCCACGGCAGTGCACTGCCTCCTGGGCTAACCCCCCCAGCCGATTCCCCCTCCCTTAAAAAACGAGGGGAATCGGCCGACTGACCAACCAACCAACTGACAACTAACAACCAACTACTACAATGACAACGCGCGGTAAAATCGTGATTGGCGCCCTGATTGTGGCGCTCCTCTACTTCGGCATCAACAAGCTTATCGGCAGCGGGGTCGTCTTTAAAAAGGCCGCTACCGAGTCGGTGCTGCTGAACTCCATTGAGCTGCCCACCCAAACCAGCGGCAGCCGCACCAACATTGCCGTGCCCCTGGCCCCGCTGCCGGGCAGCGCGCCTACCGAGAAGGGCGCCGCCGTGACCTGGGAAGTAATGGCCTGGAACTCGCAGATGGCGGGCATGCTGGCCAACGGCGGCCCCCGCACCACGGAAGGCTCCAGCATGGCCGCCAACGGCATCAACCTGCAGATCGTGCGCCAGGACGACGTGGCCAAGATGCAGGCCGACCTGGTGAAAAACGCCCTGGACATGCAGAACAACCCCGACACGCCCGGGCTTATCGTCAGCATCATGGGCGACGGACTGCCGGCCTTCTCGGCGGTGCAGGCCCAGCTGGAAAAAGCCGGCACGGGCCTGCAGATTCTGCCCTATAGCTGCGGCAAGTCGTACGGGGAGGATAAGCTGATGGGCCCCAAGGAGTGGCTCGATACCCCCAAGGCGGCCCTGGGCAAAACCATTGCCTGCTACCTGCGCGACGGTGACCAGAACATTGCCCTGAAGTGGTGCGCCGACAACGGCCTGAAAGTAAACCCCGACGAAACCACCTACGACCCGGAAGCGGTGAACTTCATGGCCGCCTCCGACTTTCTGGTGGCCGCCGAAAAGTACATTGCCGGCAAGCCCGAGCAGCGTACCAAGGTGGTGAAAGGCAAGGACACCGGCGTGAAAGTAGACGTCGTGGCCGACGCCGTAGCCACCTGGACGCCCGGCGACGTGAACATTGCCAAGCAGAAAGGCGGCCTGGTGAACATCGTCTCGACCAAGGATTACTCCAACCAGATGCCCAACATCATGGTCACCACCAAGCTTTGGTACGAGGCGCACCCCAAGGAAGTGGAAGGCATCATGACGGCCCTGGCCGTGGCCGGCGACCAGGTGAAGTCGCACCCCGAGGCCCTGAGTCGCGCCGCCGATATCAGCGCGGAGGTGTACGGCGACAAGGACAAGCCCGGGGCCTACTGGCTGCGCTATTATAAAGGAGTATCGGAAGCCGACCGCACCGGGGAAGTCGTGGAGCTGGGGGGAAGCAAGGTCTTTAACTTCAGTGACAACCTGGCCTTGTTTGGCCTCGAAGAAGGTGGTACCAACATCTACGCCTCGGTGTACAAAACCTTCGGCGACGTGCAAAGCAAGCTCTACCCCAAGGAACTGCCCAGCTACGTGCCCCTGGACCAGATGCTGGACCTGACCTTGCTCAAGAAATTGCAGGCCCAGTACAAGGGCAAGGCCATTGCCCCGGCCGACAAGCAGCAGTTTGCCGCCGACGATGAAATCCGCCGCAGCGTGAGCAAGCGGGCCTGGAACATCGAGTTTGAAACCGGCAAGAGCACCTTCACGCCGGCCGCCGAGCGGGATCTGAACCAGCTCTTCGACGACCTGGTAGTGGCCGGTCGCCTCAAAGTGGCCGTCCACGGCCACACCGACAACCAGGGCGACCCGCAGCGCAACCAGCAGCTCTCGGAAGACCGGGCCCTGGCCGTGCAGCAGTGGCTGAGCCGCAAAAGCTCCAGCGCCTTCCCCGAGGGCCGGGTCCAGATCTACGCCCACGGCGCCACCGAGCCCCTGGCCCCCAACACCGCCCCCGACGGCCGCGCCAAAAACCGCCGCGTGGAAATCGTGCTGGGAAATTAAATGGTGCATTAGTGAGGTGGTGAATCCCCATCTGCTCCACTGCTCGTGTCTTATCCTAGCGGACTTATCCCGCGTGCCTTATTCTGATGCATAGCAAAGAAGAAGTCCCGCCCGGAGCGGGGCTTCTTCGGGCTGTGCCCCATCATTGCTCCCTCTTTTCAACCCGGTGCGCTCCGCGCAGCGCCCTTGATGCCCCTTGAACAGCAAACTCACCACCTCACCTTCATGAAAGAGCTATTTGCCCCCAATGCCCAGCCCAGCCGCCCGGTGTTTGCCACCATGGTGGGGGCCCAGCTGCTGGTACTGGTGCTGCTCTGGGTGTTTTATCCCCTGCAGCTGTTTCCCAGCCTGGGCCAGGTACTGCGGGCGTTGGGCGACTTAATCACCGCCCAGGGCCTGATCCAGGAATTGTGGGCCAGCATGACCACGGCCCTGCAGGCCCTGGCCATTGGAACCGTGCTGGCCTTGGTCATTTCCTACCTGACGGCCCTGCCGTTTTTCCGGCCCATTGCCTACGCCGCCACCAAGATGCGCTACCTCACGCTCACCGGCCTCACGTTTTTCATGGCCCTGCTGCTGAGCACCGGCCATCAGGTGAAGCTCTCGGTGCTGGTCTTTGCCACCACCGTGTACTTAGTTACGGGCATGACCAGCGTCATTCTGACCACTACCCGGGAGGAAATGGACCACGCCCGCACCCTGGGCCTGGGCGAGTGGCGCAGCTTTTGGGAAGTCGTGGTGCTGGGCAAGCTGGATCTGATGCTGGAAGTCGTGCGCCAGAACTTCGCCATCATCTGGACCATGATAACGCTGGTAGAAACCCTCTACCAGTCGGAAGGCGGCATCGGGCTGCTGCTCTACAAGCAAAACCGCTACCTCCACCTCGACGGGGTGCTGGCCATTCAGCTGGTCATTCTGGCTACCGGCGCCCTGCAAGACTACGTCTTCGTGCTCCTGCGCCGGGTGTTCTTTCCCCACTCGGCCCTGACAGCGGCCAGCTAGGCCCCTGCCGGCTGCTAAAACCTACAAACACCTACCGCATTATTTGTTGTCTATTTTACAGATAGCTGATTATTTACAACAAGGCAGGTTGTGTATTTTGTACAAAGTGAGAAATATACAACAAGTGCATTCCCGCTTCCGCCCATCGAAAACTCATTATTTCACAAGTTCACCATCTCATCAGATGACTCCTTACTTTCACAAAGAACCCGTGCTGACCCTGGAGGGCGTGTCGATGAGCTACCACGGGGAAATAGTGCTGCGCGACATCAGTGCCCAGGTGCTGAACGTGGTGCGGCCCAACATGACCCAGGGGCAGGTCGTGGGCTTCTACGGCCGCTCGGGCATCGGCAAGTCGGTGCTCTGCCGCATCATTGCCGGGCTCACGCCGCCCGCCACGGGCACGGTGCGGGTCGGGGAGGAGCAGCGCCCCGTGCAGGCCGGCGACGTGGGACTGGTGCAGCAGCGCTACCCCTTGTTCAACCACCGCACCCTGGCCGACAACCTGCTGCTGGCCGCCGCCCGCAAGCACGAGCCCGAAGCCGCCAAGCGCGAAGTAGCCGCGTATCTGGAGCGGTTTCGGCTCGAGCAGCACGGCAAGAAATACCCCGCCCAGCTCTCGGGCGGGCAGCGGCAGCGGGCCGCCATTGCCCAGCAGCTGCTGTGCTCCGACCACCTGATTCTGCTCGACGAGCCCTTCTCCGGCCTCGACGTGGCCATGATTGACGAAGTGAAGAAAATCATCCTCGAAGTCACCACGATGGATGAACTCAACACCGTGGTCATCGTCTCCCACGACATTGCTACCACCACGGCCCTGTCCGACACGCTCTGGCTGATGGGCTACGAGCGGGACGCCGCCGGGCAGCTTTTGCCCGGGGCCACCATCAGCAAAGACCACCAGTACGATTTGGCCGGTATGGGCCTGGCCTGGCACCCGAACGTGGAAGCCGAGCCCGAATTCAACCGGTTTGTGGAGATGCTAAAGGATGAAATCCGCGCCGCTTGAAATTGCTGCTACTTTTGCCGGGTGCAGTAGCGCGAACTGGGTAGTTCGTGTGTGTCCTGCGCCGTTGAAGTTGTTTCACCAGGTGTCGTTCCGCCACGCGAACAACCCAGTTCGCCCTACTTCCTTGCCAACCATGCCCACCGGTACCCTGCTCATCATCGACGACGAAACCCGCCTGCGCCAGCTCCTGAGCCGGGTGCTGGAGCTGGAAGGCTACACGGTGCTGCAGGCCGCCGATGCCCGCCGGGGCCTGGAAACCCTGCAGCAGCACGCCGAGGACGTGCTGGTGATTCTCTCCGACGTGAAGCTGCCCGATGCCCACGGCGTGGAGCTTATCCCGAAGCTGCGCGCCCGCTGCCCCGAGGCGGAAATCGTGCTCATGACCGCCTTTGGTACCATTCCCGATGGGGTGCAGGCCATGAAGCAGGGCGCCTTCGACTACCTGACCAAGGGCGACTCCGACGACCAGCTCGTGGTCATCGTGGAGCGGGCCGCCGACAAGGCCCGCCTGCAGCGCCGGGTGGCCGAGCTGGAGCGCAAAGTCGGGGCCCAGCACAGCTTCGAAACCATGATCGGGGAGTCGGCGGCGCTGCGGGCGGCCCAGAATCTGGCCCGGCAGGTGGCCGTGACGGATTCCACCGTGCTGCTGGAAGGGCCCACCGGGGCGGGTAAGGAGCTATTCGCCCAGGCCATTCACCAGGCTAGCCTGCGCCGGCTCAAGCCCTTTGTGGCCGTCAACTGCTCGGCATTTCCCAAGGACTTGCTCGAATCGGAGTTGTTCGGCTACAAGAAGGGCGCCTTCACCGGAGCCCTGACCGACAAGAAAGGCCTGCTGGAAGAGGCGAATGGGGGCACGCTGTTTCTGGATGAAATCGGGGAGCTGGAGCTTAACGTGCAGGCCAAGTTTCTGCGGGTACTCGAAACCCAGACCTTTACCAAGCTCGGCGCGACCACGCCCACGGCCGTGCAGGTGCGCATCGTGGCCGCTACCAACCGCAACCTCAAGCTCGAAGCCCAGGAAAGCCGTTTTCGCCCCGATCTGTACTACCGCTTGTCGGTTTTTACCATCGACGTGCCCCCGCTGAAAGCCCGCCCGGCCGACGTGCCCGTGCTGGCCCAGCACTTTCTGCAGTACTTCGCCGCCCGCCTCAAAAAGCGCCTGCCGGGCCTCGATGCCGAGTGCCTGCGCCTGCTGCAGGCCTACGACTGGCCGGGCAACGTGCGGGAGCTGAAAAACGTGCTGGAGCGGGCCGCCATCCTCACGCCCGACAACGAGCTGGTGGCTGCCGGCCTGCTGCCCACCGAATTCTACACCCTGCCCGCCGCCCTGCGGGCCACCGACGACCCCCACGACCGGAGCCTGCGCGCCGTCGAAGCCCGCCACATCCGGGAAGTCTTGGCCGACGTGGAAGGCAACAAAACCGAGGCCGCCCGCCAGCTCGGCATCGGCCTGACTACGCTCTACCGCAAGTTGCAGGAGTACGGCCTCTAAGGCCTGATTTGCCTTTTCTCGAATCTTTTCACCGCCCTGCCCGCTTGCCTTTCGCGCGGCGCAGCCGGCCCTCTGCACCCATGAAATTCGCCCTTCCTCTCCTTGCCGCCCTGTTTGCAAGCGCTCCGGCGCTGGCCCAGCAGCCCACGGCCCCAGACTCGGCCCGTAGTACCCCGGCGGCGGCCACGCTGCTGCCGGCTGGCCTGACGCTCTACGGCTTTGCCGACGGCTACTACGGCTACGACTTTACTGGCAAGGCCCCGCAGCGGCCCGGCTTTCTGTACGCGCACAACCGCGCCAACGAGTTTGCCCTCAACAATGCGGTGCTGGGCCTGCGCTACGAGGAAGCCCGGGTGCGCGGGGCTTTTGCCCTGCACACGGGCACCTACGTGGAGGCCAACTATGCCAACGAGCCCACGGTATTGCGTACCATCTACGAGGCCTACGCCGGCTTCCGGCCCACGGCCAAGGCCTGGCTCGATGTGGGTATTTTCGGCTCCCACATTGGATTTGAATCGGCTTTGAGCAAGGACAACTGGACGCTGACCCGCTCGTTGATGGCCGAAAACTCGCCCTACTACGAAACCGGGGCCCGGTTCACCTACGAAGTGTCGCCCCGGTTCACGGCCACCGCGCTGGTGCTCAATGGCTGGCAGCAGATCCGGGACGTGAACCGGGCCAAAAGCCTGGGTACCCAGCTGCAGTGGAAACCCACGGATAAGCTGCTGCTCAATTCCAGCACTTACTACGGCAACGACCAGGCGCAGAACACGGCCCGCCGTCGCCGTTTTTTTCACGATTTTTACCTGACCTACCAGGCTACCGACCAGCTCTCCGTGGCCGGGGTGTTTGATATCGGGACCCAGCAGGGCGCAAACCGCGCTGACCAGGACCTGTGGCACACGGGCTCGGTGGTGGTGCGCTACCAGTTCCTGCCGCAGTGGGCCCTGGCCGGCCGGGCCGAGTACTATTCGGCCGAGCACGGCGTAATCATTAGCTCCGCCCTGCCCGCCGGCACCGACCCCAACACCGAAGTGCGGGGCGCGTCGCTCAACCTGGATTACGCGCCCAGCAGCCACCTCACGGCCCGGGTAGAAGGCCGGGTGCTGCGCGGAGGCACGGGTTTGTTTACCAATTCGGATAATTTGCCGACCAAAACCTACGGCAACGTCACGACCAGCCTTGCCCTGAGCTTTTAACGCTCAACCCGTATGACCCTGAAAAACCGAATCCGGCTGAGTGTGCTCACCATGCTGCTGCTGCTGCTGATTGTGGGCGTCTACAGCTACAACGTGCTCCACGGCCTGGACCGCCGGGCCCAGTACGTGCGCCGGGCCAATCTGCACTCCGTGGAGCTGGGCCGGCAGATGCTCTGGGCCCTGAGCGGCCTGACCCAGCAGCCGGCCCGCCCCGCAGCCCTCGAGGAGTTTCGCCGGGCTCTGACCCGGGAAGGAGCCAACATTACCGAGCCCGGCGAGGCCGAACTGGTCGATAGCCTGACCCAGAACCTGGCCGACTACCAGCGCCTGCTCGACAACGAAGCACCGCTGGCCGCCCGGCAGGCCGAACTGCTCCAGCTGCAGGCCCAAACCAACCGCCTGCTGACGATGAACCTGGCGGCCTCGGGGGCGCACGGTGAGGAAGCGGCCCGGACGGTGCGGGCGGCCAAAACCACGCTGCTGCTGATTCTGGTGCTGAGCACCGTGCTCGGCGTGAGCCTGGTGCTGCGGCTGCCCCGCATTGTGGTGCGGCCCCTGCGCCGCCTCAGCGCCGATATTGAGCTGGCCAACCCCAGCACCGGGGCCCGCCTGCCCATCGAGCGGCAGGATGAGGTCGGCCACGTGGCCCAGGCCTTCAACCGGGTGCTGGGCCAGATGCAGGACTTGCGCACGGCCAGCCGGGCCGAGCTGCTGATGCAGCGCAACCGCATGGAAAGTATCGTGCAGGGCCTCGACGAAGGCCTGCTGCTCATCGACCAGAACCGGCGCATCATCCTGGTGAACCCCGTGGCCAGTGAGCTGCTGGGCCAGCCCGCCGAGGCCCTCATCGGTCAGCTGGCCGCCGACGTGGCCCAGCACAACGAATTTCTGCAGAAGCTGCTGGATGCCGAAGCCACCACGCCCCCGCGCGACTCGCCCGAGCCGCCGGAGTACACCGTCACCCGTCACGGGGAAGAGGCCTACTACCGCTTGTCGGTCAATCCTATCTTGTCCTACAACGAGCTGACGGCCCAAACTGAGTTTGTGGGCCACATTCTGTCCCTGCGCAACATCTCCGACTTCAAAAAGCTGGATCAGGTCAAATCCAACTTCCTGGCTACCGTCTCCCACGAGCTCAAAACCCCGCTGGCCAGCATCAACCTCAGCCTGAAGCTGCTCCAGGACGAGCGTACCGACACGGCCGAGCGGCAGCGCATTGCCGGCGGCATCCGCCTCGAAACCCAGCGTCTGCTGCGTATGGTGGGCGAATTGATTGACGTTTCCCGCCTCGACGCGGGCGTGGGCATCAAGCTCAACCCCGAGCCCGTGGCCCTGGCCCTGGTCATGGACTACGCCGACGACACCATCATGGCCCAGCTCGAAGACAAGCAGCTGGAGCTGCACTACGAGTTGCCCGAAGATCTGCCCGCCGTGCGCGCCGACCTGGAGAAAACGACCTGGGTCGTCATCAACCTCATGGCCAACGCCATTCGCTACTCGCCCCCGGGGGAGCAAATCCACATCAGCGCCGAGCAGCGCGGCGAGCTGGTGCAGGTGAGCGTGCGGGACTGCGGCCCCGGCATTGCGCCCGAATACCACGAGCGGATCTTCAAGCGCTTCGCCCACATTCCAACCAAAGAAGGACTAAAGGGTGGCTCGGGCCTGGGCCTGAGCATCAGTCGGGAGTTTATCACCTCCCAGGGCGGCGAATTATGGGTGGAAAGCCAGCCCGGCTGCGGCAGCGTATTCCATTTCACCCTGCCGGTGATGAGCTGAGCCGTGGCGGTGCATTACCGGTGGGAGTAGGATAGGCTGCAAAAAAACAGGGCGCTTCCCGCGGGAAGTGCCCTGTTGGCAGTGCAAATAAAGTGAAGCCGGGGCCGCCGGCACCTGCTTAGTTTAGCCACACGGTGTGCAGCAGCTCGAAACGGTGGGGGGCATAGGCATTATAATAGGGCGCTTCGGCCTGAAAGCCCAGGATGTGCACCAGAGCCATGCCCTCCAGGTGCGACTCGACCACCCGCACGGGGTAGACCTGTCCCTCCTCGGGCCAGTCGCCGACGTGGTTGAACGGGCGGCTGCTGGCATCGATGCAGCGGGCATAGTCCACGAATGGGGCGTGGGTGGTGGCTTCGGCCAGGGTCAGGTTAGCAACTTCGTGAGCCATACAGCAAACAAATAAGGAACCACGGCGGGTCCAATGAACAAATAGCGGCCCGGAAAATGAATCATACCTGACAAGGAGGCATCGGCCGCCCAAACAACGTTTCTACGGCTGTTCGGATTCCTAATATAGAAAATAACTTCAGCTTCCAATTGTTTCTTGGGCAAAAGCCGGGCTGCCGTTTGCGGGGCAGGCCTTACTTTGCGCACGGGCTTGCGCTGCCCCGTTTTTGCTACTTTCGTTCTTTTCAGCTTTCCTGTATGGATAAAAACCAGCTTACCCGTCTCAGTAAATTTCTAAGCCTGCACCTGCGTCACCAGCCCCAGGACCTGGGGCTCACGCTGGCCGAGGGTGGCTGGGTGCAGGTGGAGGAGCTGCTGGCCGGGGCCGCCCGCCGGGGAGTGTCCATCAGCCGGGCCGAACTAGAGCAGGTAGTGACGGGCAACGACAAGCAGCGGTTTGCCTTCGACGAAACCGGTACCCGGATTCGCGCCCAGCAGGGGCACAGCGTAGAGGTAGATCTGCAACTCCCGCCGGCCTCGCCGCCGGCGGTACTTTTTCATGGCACCGTGGCGGCGGCCTTGCCCGGTATCCACCAGCAGGGGCTGCAGAAAATGCAGCGCCACCACGTGCATCTGTCGGCCCAGGAGCACACCGCCCAGCGCGTGGGGCAGCGGCGCGGGCAGCCCATCCTGCTGGCCATCGATGCCGCCGCCATGCAGCAGGCCGGGTTTGTCTTCTACGAGTCCGGCAACGGAGTCTGGCTTACCGACCAAGTGCCGCCCCAGTATCTGCGGCAACTGTAGGGGCTATGTAGAACCCAGATCCGGCTTTAGGCGACTATCAAACGGGTGGGGTTCCAACGAGACGACCCGCAGCTGGCCGTGGGCCGGGTGCAGGGGGTTGAGCAGGTAGTTCCACTCGGTAGGAGCGTGGGCCGAAGGTACCTTCATGATCCAGAAGGCGGCTTCCTCCATCCAGGCCCGGGTCAGTTGGGCCAGCTCCAGCGGATAGGGGAGTTGCTGCCAGTTCGGCGGTAGCTGGTCCGGGTCCACTTGCTTTAGGGGCGTTTCGTCGGGCACTTCCAGGGTCAGGGCAAAGTAGTTGCGGGGCAGGGAAGGCGAGTTGGCCAGTACTTCGAGCTTCGCCAGCGACAAATGCTCGGAAGTATACAGAATCTGGGTGCCTTTCTCGTGCCAGCGGCCCGAGTAATACAAGCCGCCCTGGCCCGTGGTATCTTGAATGTAGGGGTGTTTTCCGAGCCGATACAGGCGCATAAAAAGTAAAGTCAGGGGAAAGCAGGAGGGAAGTACCTGCGCTACGGGGGCGGAGCGCCAAAGCACCGGTTGCCCGGGAACGGGAATACTTTAGGAGTAAATGCCGTACTCGATGCGGCCCAGGATTTCGCGCACCTGCTCCCGGCCAATGGCCGAAGAAAGCAGCTCTTTGGGCCGCACGCCGCCCAGGGCCGGGTTGGCCGTTTCCAGCCAGTGGTGAAAGTCATCCTGGTCCTCAAACACTTCCAAGCCTTTAGCCAGCACGGCCGAGAGCTGAATGGTTTTCTCGGCCTCGTCCAGAGTCAGGGCCCGTTTGGCCTGCTCGCGCCGGGCCAGGGTGCTTTCCGATACGCCCAGCACCACGCTGATTTCCTTGTTGGAGAAGCCCAGGCGCTGCTGCAGGGCCCGCAAGGCCTGTACCGACAACCCTTTCAGGGCCACGGCCAGCAAATCCAGCTCGTTGTGGACCAGCTGCGGAATGACCGCGCCACCGCCCATCAGATCAACCATGGTGGCCACGGGAGTTTTACGCATCATTGTCATTTGCTTGTTTTTTAATCGTCATTTGAAGGCAATATACGCAAGAACTACCTACCAAGGCTAAAAATTCCGCGGCGACCACCTAGCCCGCCGGGCCAGCTGGATTGAACTCACTAATTTGCCGCCTCATTTTTCACTGCGCCAGCTTCCCTTGCCATGACCCAGCCCGGGCTTTTTCCGGTCAGCTCCTCGAATGCTGAGCACTACCCCTGGGGCGACGGCTGCGACGGCTGGCACCTGGTCCGTACGCCGGCCCTGAGCATTATTCAGGAGCGCATGCCCGTCGGGGCGGCCGAGGTAATGCACTACCACCAGCGCGCCCACCAGTTCTTTTTCGTGCTCTCGGGCGAGGCGACGCTGGAAGTACACGGGGTTATTCACCGTTTGCAGGCCCACCAGGGCCTGGAAGTGCCGCCGCTTTCCCCGCACCAGTTGCGCAACGAGTCGGCGCACGAACTTCTTTTCACCGTTACGTCCCAGCCGCCCAGCCACGGCGACCGAATCCTTGTCTAACGAATCCATGTCCGTACCTCCGCTTAGCGCCGAACAGATCATTACCCAAACCGCCGACTTCGTCCGCGACAAATTCCTGGGCGAGGGCTCGGGCCACGATTGGGAGCATATCCGCCGGGTGTGGCACACCAGCCGGGCGTTGGCGACTACCGTGCCCGCTGCCGACCAGCTGGTCACGGAACTGGCCGCCCTGCTGCACGACGTGGCCGACTGGAAATTCCACGCCGGCGACGAGGAAGCCGGCCCGCGCGCCGCCCGGGCCTGGCTCACGGGCCTGCACGTCGGGGAAGCTGTTATTGAGCGGGTGGAGACCATTATTCGCGAGATTTCCTTTAAGGGCCTGGGCGTGCCCACGCCCATGAGTACGCCGGAAGGAGAGGTGGTGCAGGATGCCGACCGCCTCGATGCCATTGGGGCCATCGGGGTAGCCCGGGCTTTTGCCTACGGTGGTCATAAGGGCCGGCCCCTGCACGACCCCAGCGTGGCGCCCATCGTGCACGACTCGTTCGAGAGCTATAAAAAGAACACGGCGCCCACGCTAAATCACTTCTACGAGAAGCTGCTGCACCTGCGCGAGCGGCTGCACACGCCCGCCGCGCAGCGCATTGCCCAGGAGCGCCACCAGTTTCTGGAAACCTTCCTGGCCCAGTTTCTGCGCGAATGGGAAGGAGAGGACCTAGTGGCCTTGAACACCCCGGCGTAACGTCTACCTTTACGCCATGAAATTTCGCCTGTTTGCCCTGCGGTTCTTGGTGCCGCTTTTACTGTTTCTGACGGCCGCTTCCTGCCGCACCTGTCCTATGGCATCCTGCCACACCCGCAAGGTGCATTTCCACAACGGCAACCGCTACCGGGGCCAGCCGCTGTGGAAAAAACAGAACCCCGCCGTGGGGGAAAAAATCAAGACCTACAATCCCAAAGCTGGTCAGCACAAAGCCGACAAGAGCAAGCCAAAAGAGTAGGCTGGATTAGGCAAAACGGGCCTTTTTTCGTATCTTGCGGGCTTCTCGCAGTACTCATTCACTGGTGCCGACAGCCCCGCTTTCCAGGGGCCTAGGCCGACTTAGATTTCCCTATGGCGGAAGGCGAAAAGATCATTCCGATTAACATTGAAGACGAGATGCGTGGCGCCTACATCGATTACTCGATGTCGGTCATCATCTCCCGGGCCCTGCCCGACGTGCGCGACGGCCTGAAGCCCGTGCACCGCCGCGTGCTCTACGGTATGTCGGAGCTGGGCGTATCCTACAACAAAGCCTATAAGAAAAGTGCCCGTATCGTGGGAGAGGTACTCGGTAAGTACCACCCCCACGGCGACTCCTCGGTCTACGATACGATGGTGCGTATGGCCCAGGACTGGAGCCTGCGCTACCCGCTCGTCGACGGGCAGGGGAACTTCGGCTCTATCGACGGCGACTCGCCGGCGGCCATGCGTTACACGGAAGCCCGCCTCAAGCGCCTCTCCGACGAAATGTTGGGCGACCTGGACAAGGACACCGTTGATTTCCAGCCCAACTTCGATGACTCGCTGGAAGAGCCCAGCGTGATGCCCTCGAAGTTCCCCAATCTGCTGGTCAACGGTACGACGGGTATTGCCGTGGGCATGGCCACCAACATGCCGCCTCACAACCTGACCGAAACCGTCAGCGGCATCATTGCCTACCTCGATAACCCCGAGATTACCATCGCCGAGCTGATGGAGCACGTTGTGGCTCCCGACTTCCCGACCGGTGGTACCATCTACGGCTACGAAGGGGTAAAGCAGGCCTTCGAAACCGGCCGGGGCCGCATCGTGATGCGGGCCAAAGCCCACTTCGAAACCCTGCCCAGCGGCAAGGAGCAGATCATCATCACCGAAATTCCCTACATGGTGAACAAGGCTTCGATGATCGAGAAAACGGCCGCGTTGATCAACGAGAAGAAGATCGAAGGCATCTCGGACCTGCGCGACGAGTCCGACCGCGACGGTCTGCGCATCGTCTACGACCTGAAGCGCGACGCCATGCCCAACGTGGTGCTCAACCAGCTCTACCGCTACACCCAGCTGCAGTCTTCGTTCGGCGTCAACAACGTGTGCTTGGTCAAAGGCCGCCCGATGACGCTCAACCTCAAGGAGCTGATTCACTACTTCGTCGAGCACCGCGCCGACGTCGTGGTGCGCCGCACCCGCTACGAACTGGCCGAAGCCCAGAAGCGCGCCCACATCCTGGAAGGCCTGCTCATTGCCCTCGACCACCTCGATGAGGTAATTGCCCTGATCCGCGCCTCCCGCGACGGCGACGTGGCCCGGGCCCAGCTTATCGAGCGGTTTGCCCTGAGCGAGATTCAGGCCCGCGCCATTCTGGACATGCGTCTGCAGCGCCTCACCGGCTTGGAGCGCGACAAGATCGTGGCCGAATACGAGGAGCTGATGCGTCTGATTGACCACCTCAAAGCCGTGCTGGCTTCCGAGGTGCTGCAGCGCCAGATCATCAAGGACGAGCTGATCGACATCCGGGAGCGGTACGGCGATAAGCGCCGCACGGCCATCGAGTACGCCGGCGGCGACTTCTCGATGGAAGATATGATTGCCGACGAGAGCATGGTGATTACCATCTCCCGCGAAGGCTATATCAAGCGCACCGCCCTCGACGAGTACCGTACCCAAGGGCGCGGTGGCGTAGGGGCCCGCGGCGCGGCTTCCAAGCAGGACGACTTTACCGAGCACCTGTTTGTGGCCACCACCCACGAGTACCTGCTCTTCTTCACCGAGCTGGGCCGCGTGTTCTGGCTGAAAGTGTACGAAGTGCCGGAAGGAGGGAAGAACGCCAAAGGCCGGCCGATTCAGAACCTCATCGAGATTCCCCGCGAAGACTCGGTACGCTCCGTGCTGAACGTGCGTGGTCTGCGCGACCCGGACTACCTGGAAAACACTTTCCTGATGTTCTGCACCGAGCAGGGTACCGTGAAAAAGACTCCGCTGGAAGCTTACTCACGGCCCCGCACGGCCGGTATCAACGCCATTACCATCAACGAGGGCGACCGGCTGCTCGACGTGCAGCTCACTACGGGCAGCAGCGAGATTGTCGTGGCCCTGCGTTCGGGGCGGGCGGTGCGCTTCCCCGAGGAGAAGGTTCGCTCCATGGGCCGTAACGCCGCTGGGGTACGGGGCATCAGCCTGGCCGATGAAAACGACCGGGTAGTGGGCATGGTCTGCATTTCGGACCCCACGTCGCAGGAACTGCTCGTCGTGTCGGAGAACGGCTACGGCAAGCGCAGCTCCCTGGACGAGTACCGCGTCACCAACCGGGGCGGGAAGGGCGTCCGGGCCATGAAGATTACCGACAAAACCGGGGCGCTGGTGGCCATCAAGGACGTGCAGGACTCGGATGATCTGATGATTATCAACAAGTCCGGCATCACCATCCGTCTGCGAATGAGCGACTTGCGCACCATTGGCCGGGCTACGCAGGGCGTGCGTCTACTGAAAATCAGTGCTGGCGACGAAATTTCGTCGGTAGCGAAGGTGGCTTCCGACGATAAGGAGTCGGAGGTACTGGACGGCGACGCTGGTGACAACGGCAGCCCGGATACGGCAGGGGATGCGTCTTTGGAAACCTCGCTGGCCTCTGATGATGTAGCCGCGCTGACGGATCCGGATGCGTTGAGCGCAAACTAAGTTTCCAAAAGGCTTGCGTACTTTCGGGCACGGTATTCGTTTTTGGATGCCTAGCCGGAAAGTACGCAAGCCTTTTTTCTTTCCCATTGGCAAGCTGAACCAAGTGTTTGCTCCGGTGGTTTCTTTTCCAATTCCTTCCACTCATCCATCCTTATTCTTCAGCACAAACCCATGAAGAAGATTTTTCTGACGCTTGTAGCCGCGGCGGCGCTGCACACAGCCTCGGCCCAAAACTCGGCCGTCACCAATGCCATTCTAAACCAGCGCAGTGGCTTGCTCGACAAAGCGCAGGCTGATATTGACAAAGCCATTGTCAACGAGAAAACCTCCGGCAAGGCCAAAACTTGGTATACCCGGGGCGAGATTTACGAGCAGATGACGGCTAGCCCCATTTATGGCAAGAACCTCAAGGCTGGCGAAGGCACCAAAGTAGCCTTTGAATCTTACAACAAGGCCGTTGAGCTCGACGGTAAAACGGGCGAATTCGGTAAGTTAGCCGTGGCCAAGCTTGATAACTTGTACGGTATGGCTCTGAATGCCGGGGTAGAAAGCTACAACGGCAAGAACTACGACGCGGCCCTGGAATCGTATCGGATGGCTCAGCAAATCCGGCCCCAGGACACGACGGCGTTTCTGTATGCTGCTTACGCGGCCGAAGCCAAGCAGGATTTCCCGGCGGCCAAGGACACGTATAACAAGCTGTTGGCAATGAACTACAAGTCGCCAGCTTTGTACGGCCGGATGCTGCAGATTGCGCGCCAGGAAAAAAATGAGGCTGAGGCGATGAAAGTCGTGCAGCAGGCCCTGGCCGCATATCCTAATAATAAAGCCTTCATGCTGGAAGAGCTGAACATGTACCTCAGCTCGGGCCGGGGCCAGGAAGCCATCGGCAAGCTGGAAAAAGCCATTGCGGCCGATCCAACGAATGCCAACTTGTATGCCGTACTCGGGTCGTTGTATGATCAGAGCAAGCAGTCGGATAAAGCCTTGGCTGCTTACAAGAAAGCCGTGGAAGCTGATCCGAACAATTTCGACGCGCAGTTCAACCTAGGCGTGTACAACTACAACAAGGCGGCTGATCTGTTTACCAAAGCCAGCAAGATGGATTTGGCCACGTATCAGAAGTCGGGTAAGAAGTTCGAAGCTGATGGCAAGAAGTACTTCCAGGAATCACTGCCTTACTTTGAGAAGGCCCTGCAGTTGCAGCCGAATGACAAGGCTGTGATTTCGTCCTTGCAGAAGGTGTATGTTCGCTTGGGGCGTACAGCCGATGCGGAGAAGATGAACGCGAAGCTGCAGGCGCAGAAATAGTTTTGGCCCTGCCAGTATATGGCAGGGGATAGTGAAATGCGCCCGGAACACATCCGGGCGCATTTTTAAAAACATTACTTAACATAATATAAATTATAAGACAAAGCAGCATGGGTAAAATCAGTAAGGTATTCCCGTATTGCTCGTAGGTTTTGGTAGCCTATTATTGAAGGAACTGCATTTGTTCGTTAGCAGCAGAAACGGTTGTAGATAAGCCCGTCCGCCTACGAGATTCTATTCTATTCTTTTCTAATCCTTCGTCAGCGACAACTTCGAATGACGTACTGGCTCGCCCTAAACTTTGCTGATGTATATAGTAGCTCTCGGCTACCAGTACTACTCTTACCGCAGAGTCAATTTCTACTCCATCGGCGAGCTTTTTCCGGAGTTGTAGCCAGGGCTTGTGCGGATTATCAAGGCCCGCATCGGCCGCCGACAAAGCTGCCAGGCGCTGCTTGGCTCCCTCAATGATTTCGGGCACCGGGAATTTGTTCTCGATGATGAAGTTCAGCGTGGCTTTGGCCTGGAAGGTTTCGCCTTGGGCCGCGTAGATGTCGGCAATCAGCAGAAAGCCCGGCCCTGGGATAGAATTCGTAAGCAACTAATGCGTGATCTGCTGGAGCAATGTGTCATTTAAAGCTCGGCATGAATATGCCAACTTGCGGCCGGTGAGTCCAGAGCCGCCGGGCCGCCAAGGTCTATGCAGGACAGCATACTTGTCATCTGCTCTTGTCATTGCTGACTACGACAGCTACACGGGTAAGCTCCTCTCCTGCTGAATTCTGTGTTTCTAGCTTTGAGCCTTTTGTAAAACGAGACGAGTTGTGAGCAATGTCATCATGATGCTTTTAAAGTCATTTGCTCCCTACTTGCTTGTCGTTGTTTAGGGCTTGGGGCAGAAAGCTAAACGGTTGTTGTAGGGCATATATGGAAGGCTCAGAAGGAGTTGTCGCCCCCTACCCGTCTGCCCCCGCCCTTCTTATGATTGGTATTTTTATACTATTGTTCTAAAGGTGATTATGTAAAGCTGTATTTAAAACTAATCAGCATTAAATAGTAGTATAAAGTACAAAAAAGTCTATAAAAGTAATACTTATTTATGCTTTTTTGTACTTTATACTACTTTTACATACTTATTATTCTTATACTTGCTTATTACTCACCTATGTCCTGCTCTTATGCCTAAAACCATTGATTATCCTCGCACCAGTTATATGAGTGCTTGGGAAATAGCTGAAGTAGTTGATGATACTGGAGGCAAGTGTGCAATTGAGACATGTGCCCGGAAGCTTAACCGCAAAGTCAGTGGCTCTTTCAAGGCTATCATTGGCTCTGCAGTAAAGTTCGGACTGGTTACAAGCAAGCGTGAGCTCCTTACGACGACCAATCTGTTCCGCCGCATTAAGCATGCCTATGATAAACAGGAAGAGAAAGTTTTTCATCGGGAAGCTTTTCTGCATCCTCCTCTCTTCACGCAGATCTGCCGGAAGTTTCGCAACCGTGAATTACCAGTGCATATGTTTGATGTAATGCTAATCCGCGAGTTTGGTGTAGAAGAAATCAATGCCCAAGTGGTTGCCAAAGCCTTTGTAGAGGGTGCACGAATGGTTGGGGTGATGGACGAACGGAACATAGTTGCCGATATAGATCAACTAGCAGCCCAGCAAGGCCCCCGGCGGGAGTTGGCCAGTACTGAACTCCCTCAGAACTTATTCCGGGCACCAACTACAGCCTCTGGCGTTGTACCAAGCAGTAGCCTCTTACCGGGTAGTAATAGCATTGACCCCGGGTTTGTACCAGCCCCGGCACCGGCCAAAACCCGGGATGCTATATCAAGCCTGTTTGGGTTAGATACCGAAGGGCTCGAGCAAGAGGACGACACGCCTTTCCCAGAAACGCCCACACCCGTCTCTGGAGGCCCCCAAGACGTGTTCCTTCCGTATGTAGACGAGGCAGTTGCACCACAGCATGAGAAAGCCAGCCGCCAGACCACTTCCCAGACAGCAGCGACGGGAACGGCTATACCTGTAGAGAACAGCCAACCAACAAGCGCCGCGGGTGGATCAGAAGGTTACTTTATTCACATCCAGGGGCCCGGAATCGATACGCAGCTCAATATCCAGGACGTGGATGATTTGCAGATTGTAAGCATTATGCTGGAAAAAGTGAGAAAACAGTTGAGTCGCTGACACGTTGGCGGCCTCTGCTCCTATCTCCAAGTACCAACACACTTACTACTTATATAATTTTTATGTTAAGTAAAAGACTGGGCACCGCCGGGGTGTCCAGTCGAGGTATTTCGACGCATTTAAGCAGGAAGCATCTCTTTTAAGTATTATAGAGTTGCTCCCTGCTCTTGCTCCCGGCGTAAGAGCAGAATATTACGGCCGTACACCACCGTGCCAAATACATTGCCGATGATGAGCACGGCATCGAGACGTAACATGGCGTAGATTAGAATCAGGCCGGAGCCCAGCAGGCTCACCACCCAAAACCCTAAGGGTAAGACCGACTCTCCCCGGCGCTCAGAATGAACCCACTGGTAGACAAAACGGAGCAAAAACACCGTCTGCCCTACCGCCCCCAGCACCAGCCAGCCCCCGGGAATGGCAGAGTGCAGCAGGGCCCTTAAACTAAAGTGGGCAGTACCAACGATAAACCAGGCTATCATCAGCAAAGGAAAGCTGTAGGCAGCCGCCCGGAACCAGCGCCCAAGAGTCTGCCACTGCCCCAACAGCTGCAGGTTACGGATGTAGATAGCATAGCTCAGCAACTGGGCCCCCAGAATAATGGGGTCGTGGCGTAGCATGCCGTAGAGAATCATCAAAAAAGAGGATACCAGGCTGATCTTCCAGAACAGCGCCGGCACCAGAACCCGGCGGGCCCGTTCACTCTGTATCCATTGCAGCACAATACGGCTGGAAAAGAGCAGCTGCGAGACCAGGCCAATAAGCAGGGCGAAGGTTTGTCCACTCATTGCGCCTGCCGCAAGCTATACCCCGGCGCCCGGCGCACTTCCCCCACCCCATCCCAAGGCAGATCCGTAGACGCCGACCGCTGGACAGGCAACGTGGTTTTCTGCGCCCTAGCTGCGGCCTGCGCCACTACAAGGGCCTGAGCAGCTATCAGAATGAAAAAAGGCATAGACGAATGCAAAAGAAAAGGTCGGCTAAGCAATAAAAAAACCGCCGCGGAATCCATCCGCAGCGGCTGGACCGGCTGTATCCACTTGATAGTACGAGGATGCTGCCAGACCGGTCTTATTCCCGGCGAGTACCGGCGGAAATAGTCGCGTGTCGCTGGCGTAATACGCTGACAACATCGTCCAGGCTGAGTCCGGAGGCGGTAAGCAGTACCAGCAGATGATACAGCAGGTCGGCCGCTTCGCCGGGCAAACCGGCACGATTACCCGACACGGCATCAATGACTGTCTCCACGGCCTCCTCTCCTACTTTCTGGGCTATTTTAGGCAACCCTTTGCGAAACAACGAGGCAGTATACGAATTAGGATCTTCCTCGGGGTGCTGAAAGCGCCGCTGTACCAGACGCTCCAATTCAGCCAAAAAGCCCACTGGCGCCGCCGGCAGAGCCGACTGCTCCGGCTGCTCAAAGCAACTCGTGGTACCCCGGTGGCAGGTAGGACCATCGGGCAGGGCCCGGATCAGGACGGCGTCGTGGTCGCAGTCGGGGTGCAGGCTAACGACTTGCAGAAAGTTGCCGGAGGTTTCGCCTTTGGTCCAGAGCCGGCCTTTGGAACGGGAAAAGAACGTAACCCGCCCCTGGGCCTGGGTCTGGTCCCAAGCTTCTTCGTTGAGGTAGCCCAGCATGAGCACTTGCCCGGTGGCCGCGTCCTGCACCACGGCGGGAATAAGCCCATCGGGCATTTTTTGAAAGTCCAGTTGCATAAGAAGTCGTGAATTCTGAATCAATGTTTCCCTACGGACAGCAGTGCAGGGTGAGCCGCACCCGTTGCCGGGCCGTTTACAGCCGCATGGGAATGCCCTGGGCCTGCAGGTGCTCTTTCAGCTCCCGAATGCCGATTTCCCCGAAGTGAAAGATGCTGGCCGCTAAGCCCGCGTGGGCCTGGGCCTGCTGAAAGACCTGGGTGAAATGCTCCATCTTCCCGGCGCCTCCGGAAGCGACGACCGGCACCGACACGGCCCGGGCCACGGCCCCGGTAATGTCCAGGGCAAACCCATCCTTGGTCCCGTCGTTGCTCATGGAGGTGAGCAGCAACTCGCCGGCGCCCCGCTCGGCCGCCTCCCGGCACCAGGCCACCGCGTCGCGCTCGGTGTTATGGGTGCCAGCGCGGGTATAAATCTGCCAGCCGCTTTCCGCAGTGTAGCGCGCATCGGCTGCGACGACGATGCACTGGCTACCGAAGCGGCGGGCCAGCTCGTCAATCAGCTCGGGCCGGTGCAGGGCCGCCGAATTGATGCTGACTTTATCGGCCCCATTGAGCAGCAGCACTTCCACATCGGCCACCGTGCCGATGCCTCCCCCCACCGTAAAGGGGATATCGAGTTCCCGGGCCACGTCGCGGACCAGGTGAATCAGGGTAGTTCGCTTTTGGTTGGTGGCCGTTATATCCAGAAAGACCAGTTCGTCGGCTCCTTCCTGGGCGTAGCGGGCCGCCAGGGCCACCGGGTCACCGGCGTCGCGCAGGCCCTCGAAGCGGACCCCCTTTACAGTACGCCCGTCTTTGACGTCGAGGCAGGGAATAATTCGTTTGGTGAGCATCGTTGCTTCCTACTATTTACGGGAGAGAGAACTAAAGAAAGGCCCGCAGATCCTGCAGGGTAATGGTGCCTTCGTAAATGGCCTTCCCGATGATAGCGCCGTGCATCCCCACAGCGGCCAAGGCCTCCACATCGGCCAGGGTGGTGACTCCTCCGCTGGCCACAAGCTGGGCGGCGGGTAGCTGCTGGCGCAACTCTTGGTACGTCGCCAGCGAGGGACCTTGCAGCTTGCCATCCTTGCTTACATCCGTGCACACAAAGGTGGTGGCACCCTGCCTCAGGTAGTCCTGAATAAACTCGGCGACGGTTCGCTCCGACTGCTCGGCCCAGGCGTTAATAGAAATGTGGTTATCGCGAAAGTCAGCCCCCAGCAGAATCCGCTCGGCCCCGAAGGTTTGCAACCACTGCTGCACCGTAGCGGGCTCGCGCACGGCTATGCTACCGGCCGTAATCTGGGTGGCCCCGGCATCGAAGGCGGCGCGTACGGCGGCCTCGCTCTGCAGGCCGCCCCCAAAGTCAATGACCAGCGTGGTATGCCGGGCCAGGCGCTCCAGCACGGGCAGGTTCACGGGTTGGCGGGCCCGGGCTCCGTCCAGATCCACCAGGTGCAGGCGGCGCACCCCGGCCGCTTCAAAGCGCTGGGCCACGGCCAGGGGGTCCGCATCGTAGGTGGTTTGCTGGGCGAAGTCGCCCTCGGTCAGGCGCACGCACTGGCCGTTGATAAGGTCAATAGCTGGGATTATCTCCATGGGAAAGTTAAAGCTTGAGGAAGTTTTCCAGAATGCGCGTACCCACCGGGCCGCTCTTCTCGGTATGAAACTGCACGGCGTAGAAGTTCTGGTGCTGCACGGCCGCGCTAAAGGGCGCTGGGTATTCGGCCTCGGCAATAGTGTACTCGCCTACGGGCGCGTAGTAGCTGTGTACAAAGTACACGAAGTCCTGTTCCTGCAAGCCGGCAAACAGCGGGGAGCGAAGCCGCTGCAGGTTGTTCCAGCCCATGTGCGGGACTTTGTAGTCGGCCGCGGCCGGGAAGCGCTTAACGGCAAATGGTAAAATGCCGAGCATGGTCGCGTCGTTCTCTTCGCTGTGCGTGCCCAGCAGCTGCATGCCCAGACAAATACCCAGGAATGGCTGCTTCAGCGTGGGCAACAATTCATCCAGGCCCTGGGCGCGAAGCTCGTGCATGGCCGAAGCGGCTTCTCCCTCACCCGGAAACAGAATCTTATCGGCCCGACGGATTTCCTCCGCATCGGCCGTGAGCGTAGCCTGCACCCCGAGGCGCTCCAGCGCATACAGCACTGACTGCACATTGCCGCCCTTGTAATCAATTACCGCAATTTCCATTTGAGTATATGTGTTGTTTACTCATTTGTATACATTCTGTAGAGGGCTTTGCTTTCTGCTTTTTGACCGCTTGTAGCTGATTTACAACCCTTGAAAAGCCAACTACAGAAACTCAGCCGGCTTTATCCATTTGTTAAAACAAATGGATAAAGCCTACAAAATTCCTTTGGTGCTCGGAATTTCCATTTTGCCGGCATCCCGAACCAAAGCCATTTTAATAGCCTTGGCTACAGCTTTGAAGATGGCCTCTATCTTATGGTGTTCGTTCTGCCCCTCGCACTTAATGTTGAGGTTGCACCGGGCCGCATCCGAGAAGCTCTTGAAGAAATGGTAGAACATTTCGCAGGGCATATCCCCTACCCGCTCCCGTTTGAACTCGGCGTCCCACACAATCCAGGGGCGGCCCGAAAAGTCAATGGCGGCCTGGGCCAGCACGTCGTCCATGGGCAGCAGGAAACCGTACCGGGCGAGGCCGCGCTTGTCTCCCAGGGCTTGGCTGAAGGCTTCCCCCAAGGCAATGGCGGTGTCTTCAATGGTGTGGTGCTCGTCGATGTGCAAGTCGCCCTGCACCTGGATTTTCAGGTCGACGCCGGAGTGCTTGCTGAGCTGGTCGAGCATGTGGTCGAAAAAGCCCAGGCCGGTGTGCATCTCGGGCCGGCCGGCGCCGTCCAGGTTCAGCTCGATGCGAATCTTGGTTTCGTTCGTGTCGCGCTGCACCACGGCCGTGCGCGCGGGCAGCCGCAAAAACTGGTAGATGGCTTCCCAGCTCGTCGTCGTCAGGGCCGCGCGGGCGTCGGCCTCTTCCCGAATCAGGATGGACTGGCAGCCCAGGTTCTGGGCCAGCTCCACGTCGGTGAGCCGGTCGCCGATGACAAAGGAGTGCTCAAGATCGTAGGCCCCCTCCACCAAATACTGCTGCAGCATGCCGATGCCGGGCTTGCGGGTGGGCAGGTTGTCGTGGGGAAAGCTGCGGTCGATATGCTCGCGCACGAATTCCACGCCTTCCGAGCGCAGCACGTCGAGCATCATCGTGTGGGCGGGCCAGAACGTCTCCTCCGGGAAGCTGGCCGTGCCCAGCCCGTCCTGATTGCTGACCAGCACCAGCTCGTAATCCAATTCGCGGGCAATGCGGGCCAGCCCGGTAATAGCCCCGGGTACAAACTGAAACTTCTCCCGCGTCAGGGCATCCACCTGAAAGTCGGTGGGGGGCTCAATCAGGATGGTGCCGTCGCGGTCAATGAAGAGTACTTTTTTCATGGTATAAGAATCGGAAGCCAAAGCCTCGCAAAATGGCAAGTGAAAAAGAAAATGAGTGTTAGAGTACGCTGGCTATGGGGCTGGCTCGAGGAAGGACTGCAGCAGAGCGGTATACTCCTCGCCCAACGGCAACTCCGTATCGACCACCAGCTGCTGGCGGGTCGTTTCGACGGCCTGTTGCTGCCGGGGATTAAAGCCGGTCTTTTTATACTGTTGCCAGTACAAGCCGATGCCGCGCTTTTGCCAGCTCGGCAAGTCATTAAAGTTGATACCGGCGGCAAAGAGCAACTCGTGCTTGGCCGCCACGCCAAGGCCTTTGACTTGGGCCGTAGCCTCGGCCACCGAGCGGCCTTGTTTGCGCAGTAGCCAATAGCAGTGGGCATTCAGGGAATTGCGGCCGGCATCTTCCTGCCGCCACCGAAAATAGTCGAGCACGTCGGTTTCGCGCGGGAGCTGCGAAATCCGGCAGTCAAAAATTCCGGGGCTTCCCAGCAGCAGCGAAAACGTGGCCGAAGCTTCCCCGGCCAGCAGGGAGGTGTATTTGCGCAGCTTGCGCCCAAAGGAGTTTTCCTCCCGGTGGAGCAGCAGAGAAATTTCGTCGCTCTGGGTATAGCCATACACGATCCGAAAGCCGCTGGTTAGCAGCTGCCGGGTTGTCTGGGTCATCAGCTCCCGCATCCGCTCATCAAAGGGCGCTTCGAACGGGTGCAGTTCCTTGGTCAGGCGCGTAAAGCCGCGGCCGTCCAAACGGGCTACCAGGTAAAGCCCCGGCAGGGCGCAGTGGTCGTGGGCCGTTTCAAACACGCGCATGCGGGCGTCGAGGTCGTCAAATTTCATCCTGCCAGGGGCTAATATCAAATGTGTGGTTGGCCGTCGGCCGCACCGAATACAGCGCATCAAAGCCTTCGGCGAAGCGCGGAATTTCCAGCCGGTTGCGCGTGGCCCGGATGCCGACCTCCGGCACCTGCCGCTCAGCGGGCCGCTGCACATTGCGGGCAAAGGCTTCGGCGGCCGTCGAGTGGAAATAATACCCCGTGACGGCAAAGCCCGCCTGCCGGGCCGGGCCGATATACTGCGCCCGTTCGGCCCGCGTGGGGTTGGTATTGTCCACCACACAACGCATCTGCGTTTCCAGACACAGCGCCAACAGCCGCCGCTCCCGGTTGCGGGTCCGCAGCAAATCCAGGCTGATACGGACGTGGGAATGGAAAAAGTGCTGCTGGTAGAAAGTTGATTTCCCCGTAGCCTGCATTCCGCAGAAGACGATGAGCTGCATAGCGGGCGGTATCTACGCGGGGTATTCCCGCAAGGCGGCTACCAGCTGCTCGTTTTCGGCGGGCGTGCCCACGGTCAAACGCAGGGTGCCGGCGCAGCCCGGCTGGGTCGTGCGGTTGCGCACCACGATGCCTTTACTCAGCAGGTACGTATAGACGGCCGTGGCATCCGGACGGAACCGGACCAGCAGGAAGTTGGCATCCGAGGGAAACAGCGCTTCTACTATGTCGAGGCTGGGCAGCTGCTCGAGCAGCCAGCGGCGGCCCAGCAAGAGCTCCTGCCGCATCTGCTCGAACCGGGGTGCATCGTGCAGGGCGGCCAGGGCATGTTGCTGGGTAGCTTCCGACACGTTATAGGGCGGCTTAATCTTGTTGAGGTAAGTAATGATTTCCGGCGAGGCGAAGGCCATGCCCAGGCGCAGCCCCGCCAGGCCCCAGGCCTTGGAGAAGGTTTGTAGTACTACCAGGCTGGGAAACTCAGCCAGGCGGGTCGTCCAGCTGGGGGCTGCGGCAAAGTCGGCGTAGGCTTCATCCACCACCACCAGCCCCCGAAAACCGCGCAGTACCGCTTCCACGGCCTCGGCGTGCAGCAGGTTGCCCGTCGGATTGTTAGGCGAGCAGATAAAGACGAGCTTGGCCTCGGAGGCCACGATTTGCTGCACGAGTTCGGGCGAAAGCTGGAAGTCGGCCGTGAGCGGCAGGCGCTCCAGGCCCACGTCGTTCAGGTTAGCGGCCACTTCGTACATGCCGTAGGTGGGCGGCAAAATCAGGATACGGTCCTGGCCCGGGGTGCAGGTCAGGCGCACGAGCAGGTCGATGGCCTCGTCGGAGCCATTGCCCAGGAAGATCTGGCCGGGCTCCACTCCTTTCAGCTTGGCCAGGGCGGCCTTCACGGCGCGCTGCTGCGGATCCGGGTACCGGTTGAACCGGTCGGGCCCGGCGCTGCCCAAACTGTTTTCGTTGGCATCCAGCATAACCCGGGCTTCGCCCTGAAATTCGTCGCGGGCCGAGGAATAGGGCTGCATGGCCCGGATGTTGGGCCGGATAAGGGTTTCGAGCTCAAACATAAACAAGGAAGTGTAGCCGGCCGGAGCGCAGGGGCAGCCACCGGCGGCAGATGAGAAATAACTAAACGGGCGTACTCAGACTTTCCAGGCGCAAGGACACGGCGCGGGCGTGGGCCCGCAGGCCCTCGGCCTCGGCCATGGTTTCGACCACGGGACCCACGTTCTGCAGGCCTTCGGCGGTGATGCGCTGGAAGGTGATTTTCTTGAGAAAGGAATCCAGCGACACCCCGCTGTAATTGCGGGCGTAGCCGCCCGTGGGCAGCGTGTGATTGGTGCCGGAGGCGTAGTCGCCGGCGGCTTCGGGCGTGAGGTGGCCCAGGAAGACCGAGCCGGCACTGGTCACGCCCTCGGCGTACTCTTCGGCGTTGCGCACGGCCAGAATCAGGTGTTCGGGCGCATACTGATTGGAGAAGAACAGCATTTCCTCCGGGGTGCGCAGCAGCACCGCCCGGCTTTCGCCCAGGGCCAGCGCGGCCACTTCCTGCCGGGGCAGTTCGGCCAGCTGCCGCTCTACTTCGGCCACGACCAGCGGCAACACCTCCGGGGCATCGGTCAGCAATACCACCTGGGAATCGGGGCCGTGCTCGGCCTGGGACAGCAAGTCGGCGGCGACAAAAGCCGGGTTAGCGGTTTTGTCGGCAATAACCAACACCTCCGAGGGCCCGGCGGGCAGGTCGATGGCCACCCCGCGCTGGGCGGCCAGTTGCTTGGCCGCCGTGACGTAGCGGTTGCCGGGACCAAAAATCTTGTCGACGGCCGGCACACTCTCGGTTCCCCCGGCCAGGGCCGCCACGGCCTGGGCGCCGCCGGCTTTAATAATGGTGGTGACACCCAGCAGCTGGGCCGTAAACAGAATCACCGGGTTCACCGAGCCGTCTTTGCGGGGCGGGGTGCAGAGCACCACTTCCGGGCAGCCGGCCAGCCGGGCCGGTACTCCCAGCATCAGCAGGGTACTGAACAAGGGCGCCGTACCCCCGGGAATATACAGTCCCACCCGCTGCACCGGCACCGATTTGCGCCAGCAGGTTACGCCCGGCATGGTTTCGACGCGCACCACTTCCTCGCGCTGGGTCAGGTGAAACTTCCACAGATTGGCGTGGGCCTGCCGGATAGCCGTTTGCAGGGCGGCCGGCACCTGGGCCACGGCAGCCGAAATTTCCTCGGCCGTAACGCGTAAGTCCGTCAGCGCGGCGCCGTCCAGCTCAAGGGCGTAGTGCCGCAGGGCTTGGTCGCCGCGCTGGCGCACGTCATCGAAAATCTGGCGGACCCGTTCTTCGACCTGCCGGGCTTCGCCGGCGGCGGGCCGCTGCTGCAGAGCAGCCCATTCGGCTGGGCTGGGGTATTGGAATACTTGCATGGGAATTACGATGCGGATGGGCAATTATGCAATCATCTTCTCAATGGGCAGGACCAGAATGCCTTCAGCCCCGACGGCTTTGAGCTGCCCCGTGATGTGCCAGAAGTCGTCCTCGTTCACCACCGATTGCACCGATACCCAGCCTTCCTCCGCCAGGGGCGTGACGGTGGGCGACTTGATACCGGGCAGCAGGGCCTTTACCGCCGCCAGGGACGCAACGGGGGCATTCAGCAAAATGTACTTGTTGCGGCGTGCCCGGCGCACCGACTGCATGCGGAACAGGAGCTGCTCGAGCAGCTCCTGCTTTTCGGCCGAGAGCTGCCGGTTGGCAATCAGCACGGCTTCGGAGCGAAACACGGTTTCCACTTCCCGCAGCCCGTTGCCCAGCAGCGTGGAGCCCGAGGAAACAATGTCGCAGATGGCATCGGCCAGGCCAATGCTGGGGGCAATTTCGACCGAGCCGCTAATCGTGTGCAGGTTGGCCTGCACACCCTCGCCGGCCAGGTAGCGACCCAGAATCTGCGGATACGAGGTGGCAATGTTCTTGCCCTGCAGGTCGGCCACCGACTGGTAGCCTTCCGAGCGCAGAATCGCCAACGACAGGCGGCACTTGCTGAACCCCAGCTTTTCTACTTCCAAGTCCGGAAATCCGGCCTCTACCAGCACGTTCTGGCCTACAATACCCAGGTCGGCCACCCCATCCTGCACGTAGCCGGGAATGTCGTCGTCGCGCAGAAATAGGATTTCCAGGGGAAAATTGGTGGCTTCGGTTTTGAGCTTATACGAGCTGCTAACGAACGAAATGCCGCACTCACGAATGAGGTTGAGCGAATCCTCGCTCAGGCGGCCCGATTTCTGAATGGCCAGACGAATCATAGGGGGAATTGGATTGGGGAAGAATACTGCGGGGCTAACCCAGTCGGGGGCACCCGTTCAGCAGCCAAATGTGACACGAAGGAAAGGGAAAAGGCCCGCGGCGGTTCGAAAACGGCAACGGCGGGCGGGGCCGCCTTTCTGGGGCGGCCAGGCACTCGGTATACGCAGTGCCCAACGGGGTCAATATGCTTGTGTCGTTCCTCTCTTAAGAGGAATGATGCCCGTGCAGATGATGGTGCGCCGCGCGCAGCCAGCCAGTTGCCTGACCCGTAGGGGCGGCCTGGGAGCTGAGGGTGCAGAAGAAAAGCGCGGCGAAGGGCATAGGGGCGAATTGCGGAGCAAAAGTACGGGCGGCAGGTTCGAAACAAAATTATTCCGGCAAAAAATGTTTGGAACCCTGACCTTTGTGGCTTCCTGCCCAGCCAACCCCGTTTTTGGCACTATTGTTTCGGTCCTGGGGGTTCCCAACTGGTGCCAACGCCGCTCTTGCCTATTGCTGCCTATGATTTCGTACCGCTTTTTTCTTCCCCTGGCCTGTCGTCTGGGTGTCGTACTGGCCCTAAGTGCCGGCCTTTCCACGGCCCGAGCCCAGACAACCGACTCCACGAAAGTCACGGCCCCATTGCCGGCCGACAACAGAAAAGCCCCGGCCCCGGAGCTGCCCCTGCCCCAGGCCAGCCCCCGGGCCATGGTACTGCAAACCATCGGCCTCACCGATGTCACGGTGGATTACCATACGCCTTCGGTGCGCGGCCGGGCCATTTGGGGCCAGCTGGTTCCCTACGGGCAGATCTGGCGGGCCGGGGCCAACGAGAATACCATCCTGACTTTTTCGGAGCCGGTAATCCTGAACGGGCAGGCCGTGCCCGCCGGCAAGTACTCCTTCTACGTGCTGCCCAAATCCGACCAGGACTGGGAGCTGATCCTGAACCGGGTCATCAACCACTGGGGCACGGAAGGCTACGACGCCCGCGCCGACCAGATACGGCTACCGGCCGTACCCGAGTCGGGGCCGATGCACGAAAACCTGGTATACTGGTTTTCAGAAATCAAGCCCGGCAACGGGCGGCTGAACCTGTCCTGGGAAAAGCGCACGGTGAGCCTGCTTATCGAAACCGACGTGCACGCCAAGGCCCTGGCCGGTATTCAACAAGTGTTGGCGGCCAACCCGGAAAATTGGCAGCTGCTGGCCCAGGCCGCCGACTACCTGGTGCAGAATAACATTCAGGCCGAGCTGGCCCTGCAGTATATCAACGAGTCGTTGCGGCTGAAGGAAGCGTATACCAACACCTGGATCAAGGCCCGCCTGATGGCCTCCAAGCAGGACTACGGCACGGCCATCGTATACGGCCGCCGCGCCCTGAAGCTGGGGGAAAAGGAAGACCCTAACTTCAAGCAGCAGCAACCCAATATGCGCATCACCCTCACGGAGTGGCAGTCGAAGGCGTACTAGCGGAGCACTGCGGCAAGAACCCAGCAGCAAAACGCTGTGCTGTACCAAAAAAGGCCCGTCAGAAGTATCTGACGGGCCTTTTTTGGTGCTAGCAAGAATGCTTGCCAATGAACTGCCTAGGGCGCAGAAACGGGTTCTAAGTTCTAGAACCGGGCAATGACGCGCAGGTTCACGACGCGCTGCGACAGGTAGTTGGGCACGGCATAGGTCCGGCCATTCACGTCCTGCACGTAGCTATAGCCGGCCACGTTGTTTGCGGCCAGCACGTTGAGAATTTCCAACCCCAGCCACAGGCTTTCCAGCTGGCCGGGCCGCCGGGTTTCCCCCGTGTTATTGAGTGAAATAACTTTCGAAAACCCCAGATCCACGCGCTTGTAGGAGCGGGTCAGCTTGGTCGTGCCGCGTTCTTCGGGCAAGGCCGGCGGGCTAAAGGGCAGGCCGGTACCAAACACAAAATTGACGTAGCCTTTCACCGACGGGTTATTGGGCAGCTGATCCTGGAAAAAGATACCAAAGTTCAGGCGCTGGTCGGAAGGCCGGCGGATGTAGCCCTGGGCCGTGCGGCTCAGGGTGTCGCCCTGGGAATTTACTTCCGTGATAGAGTCGCCCACGATATTTTCGCGGGTGGTCAGAATGCCCAGGCTAAACCAGGACTCCACTCCTTTCACAAACTCCCCGCTCACGCGCGTATCCAGGCCGGCGGCGTAGGCCTTGGCGTTGTTCTTGGCAAAGTAGCGCAGCCGCACGTTGTCGATATCGTAGGGAATAACGTCGGTGAGATACTTAAAGTACAGCTCGCTGGTAAAGACGAAGGGCCGCCCCCAGTTGCGGAAGCGTAGCTCGTTGCCGGCAATAAAGTGCAGGGAGCGTTGGGCCCGCAGCTCCGGATTCAGCACGGCCGTCTGCACCAGCACGTCCTGGGGAGTGGCCCGGGTGCCCCGCGACTGGTCGCGCAACTCGCGGTAGAACGGCGGCTGGTAGTAGAGGCCCGTAGCCAGCTTAAACGACAGGTTGGGATTGCGCCGGGTGATAAACGAATACTGCACCCGGGGGCTAATCGTCAGCTGCTCATTCACCGACCAGTAATTGGCCCGTACCCCGTAGGTGAGCGTCCGCAGCGAATCCAGCTCGATGGTATGCTGGGCATAGCCCTGGTAGCGGGTGCTGGCCAGGTTCAGCGAAGAAACCAGGCGGGTGCGGCGGTAGTCGGGCACGAAGTCGGCCGAATCCGCGAAGCTGTACTCATTCAGCTCGTCCTCGATTTTCTCCCGCCCGGCTTTCACGCCCCAGCGCACGGTGTGCCGCGTACCCGGCGTCCAGCGGCCCCGGGCTTCGAGCGTGGCTACGCGGGCCAGCAGGTTATTGCGCGAGTGGTCGAAGCGGGAGCCAACGTCCCGCTGGCGCACGGGCTGGTTGAAATCATCCGAGCGAGGGTCCCGGTTTACTTCGGCCAGGCTGTAGGCTGCTTCGATGTCCCGGTACTCAAACTCCCGGGAGAGGAAAGCACCGGCTATCAGCTCGCCCTGCAGGTTGCTGGTAAAGTTGTGCCGCAGGTTCAGCCCACCCTGGTACGTATCGTACTGCATCCGCTCCCGCCCGTCGTAGGCAATGAACAGGCGCGTGACCTGATTGGTCGCCGTACTGAACGAGGCCTGGCCGGATTCGGGGTTAAAGCGGAAATCGTTGTGGGCAAACGTGGTCAGCAAGCCCAGACTGGTCCGGTCCGGATTTTCCTTGGGTCCCAGGGCGGCATTGATGTAGGCCTGCCCGTCGTAAAAGGTGGGATTGTAGCCCCCCTGCTGCTGCTTCAGGGAGCGGAGCACGTAGGTGGCATTTTTATAGCGAATCCCGGCCAGGTAGCTGATGCGCTTATTGGGCGACGTGGCTTCCACGTGCATGGTGCCACCCACGAGGCTGGCCGTAGCCGAGCCGCCAAACCGCTGGGGCTTCTTATACTCGATGCTCAATACCGACGAAAGCCGGTCACCGTATTTGGGCTGCCAGCCGCCGGAGGAAAACTCAATCCGGTCGACCAGGTCGGGGTTCACGAAGCTGAGCCCTTCCTGCTGGGCCGTGGTTACCAGAAACGGCCGGTACACCTCAATGCCGTTGACGTAGACCAGGTTTTCATCGTAGTTACCGCCCCGCACGGTGTAGGTGCTGGTCAGCTCATTGTTGGCCACCACGCCGGGCAGCGTGGTCAGAATCTTGTTGAAGTCGCCGAAAGTGGAGGGCAGCTCTTTGACGGAGCGCGGGTCGAGCCGCACCACGCTGACTTGCTCGCGGGTGTCGGCATCATCGTTGCGGGCGCGCACGGTTACGTTTTTCAGGGCCCGCGGGTCGAGTGTCAGGGTAATGGATAACTCGCGGGTTTCGGTCAGGTTCAGCGGCACGCGCTGCGCCTGGTAGCCCAGGCGCCGGGTTACCAGCGTGGGCTGCTTCCCGGTCAAAGGCCGCACTACGTTCAGGGCAAAGCGGCCCTTATCGTCGGTGTTGGTGCCCCCAACCTGCCCTTCCACTCCAATGCTGACTTGCTCCAGCGGGTTGCCCTCGGCATCCCGCACGGTGCCCGTTATCAGCACCCGGGCCGTTTGCTGAGCCTGGGCCGCGGGCAACGGGCCCAGCAGGACCACGGGGCTGAGCAGGCTCACCCGGAAAGCAAGACGAAGTACGTAGCGTGCAATCATTAGCGCGCCTGCTGGGCTTCGGCCTCGACCTGGGCGTTAAGCTGCCGGCGCATTTCGGCCAGCGTAGCCACCGGGTCGGGCGAGTTGAACACGAAGCTGCCGGCCACCAGCACGTCGGCCCCGGCCTCGACCAGGGCGGCGGCATTATCCAGACTCACGCCCCCGTCAATCTCAATCAGGGCCACGGAGTTATAATCCACGATCAGCTCTTTCAGGGCCGTCACCTTGCGCAGGGTATTGGGAATAAAGGACTGCCCGCCGAAGCCGGGATTCACCGACATAATGCAGACCAGATCCAGGTCGGCGATGATGTCTTCGAGCACGGCCACGGGCGTGTGGGGGTTTAGGGCGACGCCGGCCCGGCAGCCCAGGGCTTTAATTTGCTGGACCACGCGGTGCAGGTGCGGACAGGCTTCGTAATGCACCGTCAGATTGGTGGCACCCGCGTCGCGGAAAGCCGACAGGTAGTGCTGGGGCTCTTCGATCATCAGGTGCACGTCCAGGGGCTGCTGGGCGTGGCGGTGCACAGCCTGCAGCACGGGCAGTCCAAACGAGATATTGGGCACGAAGCGGCCATCCATAATGTCGCAGTGCAGCCAGTCGGCCGCGCTGCCCGCGAGGCGCTCGGTTTCGGATTGAAGGTTGCCAAAGTCGGCAGCAAGTAAGGAAGGAGCCAGCAAGGGCACGATACGACGGGTCGGATTCATAGTGCGAAGGTAACGCTTTGAGGAGCAGCTTTTGGTATACCCAGCGCCGGGGAAAGTTGTCTTTTCGTTTCGAAACAGCGCCTTACCTGGTCCGGCTGCCGGGAAACAGCAAGACCGCAGCCCACCTGAAGATAAGGTGAACTGCGGTCCGCGTTTCGAAACAAAAGAAAGCTGCTACCGGCGGCTTGGGCCACCAACGAGCAGAGCCCGCCTATTTTTCGGTTTTCTTCCAAGACTGCCAGTCGAGCGTGCCGTCTTCGCGCTTGCGCAGGAACACGGTCTGGTCATCCTTCTGGGTTTTGCCAAAGGTCACGTCGCCCCGGCAATCCAGGCATTTCACAGACGTGTACTTAAACTTGTCCTGAGCCACGCGTGAAGTCAGATCCAGGTTATCGGACCCGCACAAACCACAGGCCGACACATCGGGAAAGCTGAGCCGGTCGTACTCGGCTACCACTTCGTGGAAGTTGGTACCCTGCACCGTGAAGTGAAACTGGCGGCGCCCAATGCGCTTCGTGACCATTAATTGTAACATGGGAAAAGAAATTTGATGTCCTGTAATACGGTAGAAAGATACTAATATTTTTAACAATGACCAACAATCCTACGCTATAAAAGGCTTTTTACACCCAACAAAAAGTGCGCTTTCCAGCCCTCAAGCCGCAAAGCGCACTGGTATATTATACTAAATATGTTAGCAACCTACATTTTTACGAAACGCACGCTGCGCTGGGCCTTGTTGCTGCTAATGGTACAGGTGTACACGCCCTTGGCCAGCGGCCCGGGTTGCAACTGCACTTGGGCGGCCGTGGTAGCGGGCAACTGCTGCACGGCGACTACGGCCCCGCGCGCATCGACCACCCGAATGCTGAGCGGACTGTTCTGGAACTCGGGCGTGAGCTGCACGAAAAGCTCGGTGCCGCGGCTAGGATTCGGAAACACGGCCAGTTCCTGCTCCTCAGCCGCCTTGGCGGCCGAGAGCGGACTGCCCGGATTCGCCAGGTTGTAGGCCTTCACAAAGTTGGGCAGCCCGTAGCCAAATTGATTATCGGGCGTGGCCGCCAGGGAGCCCGAGCCCTGCAAAAAGCTGATTACCTGCTGGGCCGTCAGGCTGCGGTTGGCCTGCCAGAACCCGGCGGCCATGCCGGCCATAATCGGGCAGGAAAAGGACGTGCCATTGCCCCGGCTAGCCGCGCCCGAGGCCGTCAGAATAGCCGATTGCACACCCTGGGCTACCACATTGGGCTTAATTCGGCCATCGGCCGTGGGCCCCACCGAGCTGAAGCCTGCCAGCCGCAGGGAAGCGTCTACGGCGCCCACCGTCAGGATGGAGTCTGCATCGGCCGGCGCCGTGATATAGCGCCAGCTGCTGCCGCCCTCGTTGCCGGCACTGTTGACGACCAGCATACCCACGCGGGCGGCGGTGGCCGCGGCCCGGGTTGAAATAGCCGTCCGCCCGTTCAGGTCGGCGTAGGTATAGTCGATGGAGGGCTGGTCGAAGGTGTTATACCCCAACGAGGAGCTAATCACATCGACGCCAGCGGAGTCGGCGTATTCGGCCGCAATCAGCCAGTTCATTTCCTCCACGGGGTGCTCCGAGTAGATATCCTCCGTGATGCACAAATGATAGGTAGCCTTGGGCGCAGTACCAATAAAGAAACCCGCCTGGTTGGCACCCATGGTGGACAGGCAGTTGGTGCCGTGGTCGTTGCGCCGGTACACGTCGGATACTTTATCGACGAAGTTGAAGGTGCTGGCCAGCCGGTTTTCCTGCCGCATCGACTCAAAGGCCGGAATCTTATCGACGCCGGGAAAGCCGGCATCGAAAACGGCAATTTGCATTCCTTCCCCGCGGAAGCTGGCATTGTGCATGGCCACGGCCCCAATCATATTGGCCTGGTCGTAGGCCGTGCCGTAGTCGGCGGGGCTGGCCCGCTGCTCCTGGGGCAGCACCACCGGCTGGGGGTCGCGCTTGCGGAACCCGGCTTGATTCCGGTTCAGCGTCACGGCGCCGCGCACGAAAGGCAGGGCCTGGATGGAGGCCAGCGTAGTAGAGTCGCAGGCCACGACGGCCGCGTTAAACCAGCGCGAGGTATACCAGAGCTGGGCCTGGGGCAGGGCTTTGAGCTGAGCGACGTAGGCCGGATTTACGGGCAGGTCGCGGGGCTGCACGCTGATGTTCTGCCGGGTGCGGCGCTGAATCGAGCGGGCCGACAGAAACGCCTGGGGCTGGGTGGTGCTAAAAGGCGAATTGGCCTTGTCGCGAAAGTAAATCAGATGCTTGCGGACGGTAGCCGTGGGGCGGGCCGGGGGCAAGTCAGCGCTGGTGGGGGCGCCCAGGCTGGGCAGAGCCGCCAGGCTCAGGCCAGTAACCAGCAGCAGAGTAGAAAAACGCATTCGGATCAAAGGAAGGAGGTGGAGGTAAGGTGCGGGAATATACGTAAATACCCGCTTTTGCGGCCAGCGGCCAGCCCCGGGACAGAGCCAGAGGCGGGGCACAAAAAAGGCGACACGTGTAGTACACGCGTCGCCTGGTTTCCGTTGCAGCCGGGGCTACGAAAGTCCCTAGATCTTGCCTTGCTCAATGAGCACCTCTACCCGCGCCTGCCCTTTGTAGATACGGGTGTTGGAGCGCGAGCAGGTCGGCGACTGTTCGTCGCAGTAGTTCAGGCGGCGCCGCACCCGGTACACCGGCCCGACCCCTTTGGCGTACACCTCCTTGTAAGTAGAGAGGTAATACTCGTTATCGAAGCCGTAAAGGTTCCGGTTGTCCACAATCAGGGCCGTGCTGGCCGTTTGCTCGTAGCGGTAGGTTTTGCCGGCGGCCGTTGCTTGAAAGGGCTGCCCCACGGCCTCGTAGCGGCGGTTGTCCTCGTTTCTGGACTCGGCAGCAGTGTCTACCGAAACAAAGGAGTACATATTCCAAGCGTAGTTGTCGCGCACCGGAAACACCAGATCAATCGTGCGGCGGTTGTTGCGCGTCTGCGCCACGTACTTGGGCGTGGCCGTAATGACCATCACGCTGTCGTCGCGCCAGGCGTCGGTGGGCAGCACCCGCTTGGCCCGCACAACCCGAAAGCTGGCCTGGCCTGCCGCGTCGGTAATCTGATCGGCAACCGTTTCCCGAAACTGGTAGCTCACCGGCGTACGCTGGTAGTTACTCCAGGTCGTGTCGAGCACTTGATAGATGCGGTAGTTGCCCACGGCCAGCGGAAAATAGTCGGCCCCTGACTCCGGACCGGGCACCGTTTTATTCTCGCAGCTTGTGAAAGCCAGCGCGGCCAGGGGCGCCAACGGCAGCAGACGTTTCAGAGAAAGACAGGATAAGCTCATAGGGTAGCGGAGGCAGCCAAATTCCGTTCGGGAACTTCACTGATCGTGTGGCGCTCAATCCAGCCGCCCCCGAGCACATCCTGGCCGTCGTAGAAAACGGCCGCCTGCCCCGGGGTAACAGCATGAACGGCTTCCTCGAAATATACGCGGATTTTGTCGCCGACCTGCTCCAGGAAAGCCGGGGAGCCGTTGTGGTTGTAGCGGATTTTGGTAATGGCCGGCACCAGCCCCCGCCCTTCCAGCGAAGCATGCTTGCCCATGTTGAGCTTGCCCACGTAGGTAGTAGTGCTGGCCAGCTCCTCAAAGTTGCCGAGCACCACCTGGTTGGTTTCCGGGCGGATTTCGGTGACGTAGGCCGGGAAACCCAGGGCAATACCCAGTCCTTTGCGCTGCCCAATGGTGTAGAATGGGTAGCCCTCGTGGTGGCCCAGCACGGTGCCGTCGCGCAGCACAAACTCGCCCCCGGCCACGCGCTCCTCCAGCCCTTCTACGCGGCGGCGCAGAAAGCCGCGGTAGTCGTTATCGGGAATAAAGCAGATTTCGTAGCTCTCGGGCTTGTTCACCAGCTCCGTAAAGCCCCGGCGGCGGGCCTCCTCGTAGATTTCAGTTTTGCGCATACCCCCCAGCGGGAAGAGCGTACGGGCCAGGCTTTCCTGCGAAACGCCCCACAGCGCGTAAGATTGATCCTTGTTTTCGTCGAGGCCTTTGCTAATCACGTAGCGGCCGTTCTCGTGGCGCACGTTGGCGTAGTGGCCCGTGGCAATAAACTCGCAGCCGAGCTGGTCGGCCCGGCGCAGCAGGGCATCCCACTTGATGTGGGTGTTGCAGAGCACGCAGGGGTTGGGCGTGCGGCCGGCCAGGTACTCTTCGGTGAAGTTGTCGATAACAAAGTCGCCGAACTCGTCGCGGATGTCGATGATGTAATGCGGAAAGCCGAGCTCAACGGCAATCTGGCGGGCATCGTTGATGGAGTCGAGGGAGCAGCAGCCGGTTTCTTTCTTCGAGCCACCCGCCGAGGCGTAATCCCAGGTTTTCATGGTCATGCCCACCACTTCGTAGCCTTGCTCGTGCAAGAGCACGGCGGCTACGGAACTATCAATGCCGCCGCTCATGGCGACCAGCACTCGTCCTTTCGTACCGGAAGTATTCATACTATGCAAAAGCCACTTGGCCCGGTGAAAGTTTCCGGGCCGAACTGCAAAGGTAGGAAGTCCGCCGTTGCGGACCAGGGAGCGGCTGAGCGACAACGCTATTCCCTGGGCAACCGAGGCTTCCCTACCCCATCGGGCCCGCCAAATTCGGTCTTTCCCGGCCGAAATATTCAACTTTTGGCCGCGGCCAAGTTGTTACGCAATGGGTTTTTATGCCGAATATTACCGCGGCATCTTTCTTTTCTCCAGTTCACTACGCTTCCTGTTTGCTCATGCCCCTGATTACCTCCGTGCTTGTACGCGGCATCAACAATTTATCGGACGCCCGCTACTGCGCCGGCATGGGCGCTGACTACCTGACCTTCCGCCTGGACCCGGCCCTACCCGGCTTTTTGGAGCCAGCCGCCGTGCAGGAGCTTAGCGGCTGGGTAGCCGGCGTGCAGCTGGTCGGGGAATTTGACACGCTCTCGATTCCGGAAATCAACGCCCTGGCCACGGCCTGCGGGCTGCACTACGTGCTGATGCACCGCCGCCGTACCCCCGAGGAGCTGGCCCAGCTGACGATACCGGCCCTGAAGCTCATCAAGTGGATTCCGGATATGGTGGCCGAGGACGTGGAAAAGCGCTTCCGGGACCAGCAGCCGCACGTGGCGGGCTTCGTGCTGGCCCAGGCTCCTACCGAGCCGCTGTCGGCCATGCAGCGGGCCCAGCTCACCCAGCAGGCCCGCACCTACAAGCTCTGGCTAGGGATGAGCTTTACCGGTGGGCAGACCGTGCGCCAATTCATCCAGGAAGTGCAGCCCCTGGGCATCGTGCTGGAAGGGGGGCAGGAAATCAAGCCCGGCCTGCGCGACTTCTCCGAAATGGAAGCCGTGTTTGAACAGTTGGAGGAAGAATAAGCCGGCGGGCCTTCCTACCCCATTACCGTAATCAACCCAAACACGGGCTCGGTGAGTAGCCCCGGGCCCTGCCGTTGCAGATGCGTTTCGGCCAAAGACCGGGGCAGGCTTTTGGTGAACAGACGCCAGGCGACGGCTTCGTCGATGGTCACGGAAGCGGCCAGCGGCCCGGTGTAGTGCTGACCCAGCTGCCAGCTAGCCTGGTCCGTGCGCTGCAGATACCACGTGTCGGCAGCTGCGCCGGTTATGATAAAGGCTATGGTACTCCCCGCCGCGGCTTCTACTTCGCGGTAGTGGTGGGGCAAGGCGCGCAGGCAGGTAGCCAGAAAGGGGTGGTACAATTCCCGCGTCAGCAAGGCTTGCTCCTGCCCCACGGCCTGCCGTATCTGCTGCTGATGGTGCCACTTCTCGGTGTAGTCGCGGGCAATATGAAACCAGTTGGCCGACTCGGTTTCCCCCGCCCAGGCCACGGAAAACAGGGCGGGAGCCGCCGGATCGAGGCCAGCCAGGTAGCGGCTGTACTCGGGGCCGGACAGCTCCAGCAGCCAGCGAATCACGCCCGGACTCAGCCGCTGGCCGGCTTTCACCCAGTCGGCATTGAGCTGGTCCAGGAACTGCACCAGCTCCGGATACGAAAAGCCGCTGGGCTGCTGCCCGAAATACCCGTCGCGCAGCATCGAGAGTGTGCGCAGGTTGCCATCGAGTAAGTGCAGGGCCACGTCGCGCACCCGCCACCGGGGCGCTAGCGTGGGCAGCTCCCACTGCTCCGGTTCCAGGCTCTGTAGCAGCTGCAGCAAGTGCTGATCGAGTACCGGAAACAAATGACTGGTCAGCAGCGGGGTTAAGGGTTGCATACGCGGCGTTAGCTTAGTTGAAACTGCAGATACTTAATCGGCATGCCCTGGGCCCGAAAGCGTTTTTCGTAGTGAGTTTGAATGTCTTCGGCGTGGGGTAGCAGCTCGGCCGAGGCGTACAAGTCTTTGGTGTGGGCCAGTATCGTGGCGCCGGGCCGCTGCTGCACCGTTTCCAGGGAATAGTCGAACAAGGCCTCATCGTCGGTTTTAAGGTGTACCAGGCCCCCGGGACGCACAATCTGCTGATACCGGTCCAGGAAGCGCGGGGCCGTCAGGCGCCGCTTCGCGTCGCCGAGCCGGGGACGCGGATCGGGAAAGGTAATCCAGATTTCACTTAACTCGCCGGGCCCGAAATGGTCCAGCAAATCCAGGGCCCGCATCCGCACAAAGCCCACATTGGTCAGGCCCTGGGCTTCGGCCTTGGTGCTCCCCATCCAGATTCGGTCACCTTTGATGTCGAGGCCCAGGAAGTTACGCTCGGGGTAGCGGGCGGCCAGCCCCACGGTATAGTCGCCCTTGCCGCAGCCCACCTCCAGGGTAATGGGGTGGTCATTGCGGAAAAAGTCGGAATTCCACCGCCCGCTCAGCTGCTGGTAGGTGGGCTTGCCTGGTTCAACAATATCCTGCCGCTCGGCATTTTCCGAGAAGCGCTTCAGTTTAATTCGACCCATGTCGGTTGGTTACGCAGAATACAACTCTTCAATTTCAGCAACCACAAAGGTGCTGCCGCCAATAAAAACGACGTCCCCGGGCGCGGCGGCGGCGCGGGCGGCGGCTACGGCCACCGGGACGGGACCATACACCCTCCCCTGCAACCCAACCCCGGCTGCCCGTGCTGCCAGCTCCTGGGCCGGCAACGCCCGCGGGATGTTGGCCTGGCAAAAGTAATAGGTTGCCGCCGTTGGCAGCAGGGTCAGCATCTTGGTTACGTCTTTGTCATTGACCGTGCCCAGGACGATGTGCAACTGCTGGTAGGGCAAGCGGGCTAGCTGGGCGGTGATAAAGCGGATGCCAGCCTCGTTGTGCCCCGTGTCGCAGATGACCAGCGGCTGGCGTCCCAGAATCGTCCAGCGGCCCCGAAAGCCCGTCAGGCGGCGCACCTCGCGCAGGCCCGTGGCCACGGCCCCGGCCGGAATCGTCCAGCCCTGGTGGCGTAGCTCGTCGAGCACGGCCAGCACCCCGGGCACGTTCAGGCGCTGGTAGTCGCCCACCAATCCCACTTCCAGCTCTTGAACGGTGGCCTCGCCGGGCCCGGTGATGCGCAGCCGCTGGCTGCTGGCATCCGGGGCTGGCTCCTCGAGCAAGTGAGCCTGGTACTGCGCATCGGCAAACCGAAGCGGGGCTCCTACTTCCCGGGCCTTGTGCTCAAACACGGCCTTTACCTCGGGCTGGGTCTGGCTGATAACAGCGGGCACGCCGGGTTTGATAATGCCGGCTTTTTCGGCCGCAATCAGGGGCAGCGTGTCGCCCAGCAGGTTCTGGTGGTCGAAGCTGATGTTGGTAATCAGCGAGACGAGGGGCGTAATGATGTTGGTCGAATCCAGGCGGCCACCCAGGCCTACTTCCACAATAGCAATATCCACCTGCTGCTCGGCGAAGTAGCTATAAGCCAAGGCCACGCACATTTCGAAGAAAGAGGGCTGCACCTGCTCAAACAGGGGCTTCCACTTGGCTACCCACCGCACCAGATAGTCAGGGTCCAGATCCTGGCCGTTCAGCTTGATGCGTTCCGTAAATTCGCGCAGATGCGGGGACGTGTAGAGCCCGACGTTGTAGCCGGCCGCCTGCAGCACGGCCGCCAGCAGATTGGAACTGCTGCCCTTGCCGTTGGTGCCGGCCACATGCACGGCCCGAAACTGGCGCTCGGGGTGGCCCAGGGCGGCGGCCAGGGCCAGGGTATTGCCCAGCCCGCTTTTAAAGCCCGCCGCCCCCACGCGCTGGAACATGGGTAGCTGCTCGTAGAGGTAGGCTAAGGTTTCGGAGTAGGTCATGCAAAAAAGGGAGGGTTTTCCAAAGACGGGTGCGCACTAAAGTGCAAAACAAACCCGCCGGCCGGAATAATCCGACCGGCGGGTTTAAACTTGCGGCACTAGCCAGCCGTTAGCGCACGGTAATTTTGAAGGTATAGAACCCCGTGGCCCCGCCCGAAGCCGAGCTGGTGCGGCGGAAGTCGGCGTTTTCCAGCGCGTCGCGGCAGACCTTTTCCTGGGCGGGCGAAACGTTGCCCGAAACCTTGGTGACCGACTCGACTTCCCCCTCGGAATTGATGCGAATTTTAAAGCGCACAAAGCCCGAGGTGTTGTCCAGCGCGGGGGCTTCCGGCTTCGAGACAAAAGCCCAGCCCGACATTTCCAGGCCGCCGGAACCCGGGCTCAGGCCACTACCCCCGCTGCCCGGCTGACCGTACAGGGCCTTGGCGTCCAGGGACCCGTTGGGGTTGCCCTGGTCGCCAACCGAGCCGGGCTTGTCGCCGTTGTTGTTGCCGGTAGCGGCCGAGCTGGTGCCATTCTCGCCGTTGCCGCCGCCATTGGCGCTGCCTTTGGGCGTGTACAGCGTGCGGGGCTTCTCCACGGGCTTGGGCACTTCCTTGACTTCTTCTTTCTTCGGGGCCGGCTTTTCTACGGGAGGCACGCTCACGGGGCTTTCCTCGGCTTCGCTGGTCACAATTTTGTCTTCCGAGGCCTGCTGGGGCACGGGCGTGGCGGCCTGCTGCACGGGCCGCGGCTCGGGGTCGGGCGAGGAAGCCGGAGGGCGACTGTCCTCCCGGTTCGGTGACTCGTTGGCCAGGGCCTTGCTCTGTACGTCGCCCGAGCCGGCTTCGTCGATGCCGTAGTTCAGCTCCACCCCGTCGCCGCCGATGCCGAGCAGCGGCGGGTCGGGGCCCTTGAAAACGGTGAAGACGAACAGGGCTACCAGCAGGGCGTGGATGACGACGGTGCCGATGATTGCCTCGCGGCGGTGCTGTTCGCGGTATTCTACTGCCATGGCTTCAATTCGGTAGAAACGCGTTACGGCGCGAAGTGAGTCGCGCCGTAAGCCGATGTATGAATGCTCTTCCTGTAACGAGGACGGCGCAAGGACTGTTCCTTTGGGGCGCTGGCTACGCTTTGCCGGCCGACTGCTGGGCCTGGGTAGCCATGACCATTTTGACCTTCAAACGGTTGCCGATTTCGAGGATATCGACCAGCTTCTGCACGTTCAGGGAGGAGTCGACGCGCAACACCACAGTGGGCGCCTCCAGGCCGGCAATGCGCTGCGCCAGGGCCGTTTCCAGAGTAGCGGCCGTTACGGGCTGCCGGTCGAGGAAGTACTGTCCGGCCGCATCCACGGAGATGTTGATGGTTTCTTTCATCACGGCCTTGCCCGAGCGGGCATTGGGCAGCATGAGCTTAATCACGTTGGGGTTGACCATGGTGCTCACAATCAGGAAGAACAGCATCAGAAAGAACATGATGTCGTTCATCGAGCTGGTCTCGACGTGCGAGGAGAGCTTACGGCGCCGGCTGAGGTCCATGCGGTGAAATTGTGAAGTGGAGAACTGGTGAGCAGAGGTTCTGGTGGCGCGTTTCAGACAACAACCCACCGGTTCACTAGCTCGCCAGCTTGCCTCTAGTTATCCTGAAGAATGTCCATGAATTCAATGGCCGAGTTTTCCATGCGGAAAATCAGGCGCTCGACCATGATGCTCAGCCAGTGGTAGCCGACGTGGGCAATGATACCGACGATAAGGCCGGCGGCCGAGGTTACCATCTTGGTGTAGAGACCACCCGAAATCTGGGCAATGCCAAAGTCGCCGGTGGTTGAAATGGCGTAGAAAATCTTGATTACCCCGATGATGGTACCCACGAAACCCAGCATGGGCGCGATACCGGCAATAATGCCCAGGATGCTGATGTTTTTCTCGAGGCGGGCAATTTCAATCTTCCCCACGTTTTCCACGCTGCTCTCAATGTCTTTCAGCGGCAGGCCGATGCGGCGGATACCCTTCTCCACCATACGGGCCAGCGGCGAAGGGTTCTGGGCGCAGAGCATTTTGGCACCCTGCAAGTCTCCTTTCACCATCAGCCCGCGAATGCCGGCCATAAACGAATCCGGGTTCACGGCGGCCCGGCGAATGGTCAGGTAGCGCTCAATGATGATGTAGATGGAAACGAACGAGAGCAGAAAGAGCGGAACCATGATCCAGCCCCCTTTCAAAATCAAATCAATCAGGGAAAGGTCGCCGGTGGCAGCGGCTGCGTCGGCCGCCTGACTGGCGGCAGTAGCGGCGGTGTCGGCGGCGGCAGTAGCGGCGGTGGTTACCTGCAGCAGAAAAGAGGTCATGCTAGTAATTGAGTACCCAGAGAGAAGAGCCTAAGTGCTTGCGCAGCACGGGCAGTTGTTTTTGTGCCTCCACCTTGTTGGCATAATCCACGGCCGAGAGGCGAAACTTACGGCTGCCGGGGGCGGGCAGCACAATGCGGGCATTGCGGTGACCATGGTTTACCAACGCCAGCCGGCCTTTTTCGGCGTGGGCCAGGGTGGTGTAGGCGCCCACAATGACGTAGGAACGCCCCGTCCGGCTTTTAATTGTAGTGCTGCCGGGTGCGGCGGCCGCTACGGCGGGTTTACCGGCGGCGGGCTTGGCTACCGACACGGCCGGGGCCGGCTTGGTTGCAGCCGGGGCTTTAACCACGGGCTTCGCGGCTACCGGTTTGGCCGCCACGCGGGCTTTGGCAATGGCCGGCGCGGGCGCTATTACGGGCTCGGCGGTAGCGGGAGTTGCTTCCTCCCAGTCGTCGTGGGCCAAAGCCGCCTGCTGCCGGGCTACGGGCGGAGCCGCTTCCTGCGCGGGCGTAGTCTGCACCGTGGTTTGCTCTTGCTCCGTGGTGATGCGCCAGCTTTCGGGCAGGTAGCCCAACTGGGAGGCAAACTGATAGTTGGCCGACAAAATCAGGCCGGCAATAACCAGGGTAGCGGCAATTCGGAAGGTTTTCATCGCGCGGCGGGAACGGCTAACGGCTAAAATCGGGGCCGACGCCTGCCGGTCGCGGGCCAGCAGGGCGTCGGTGGCACGGATGGGACGCGACACCAGCTCGGGCAAGCCGTAGCTGGCCGTCAGCAAATTCTGGCTGCCGGTGTACTCAAACTCCAGGCCGCGGCCGGCGGATTGCCGGAAAATACCGATACCGGGCAACTCGGTGCGCTGGCTGGCTTCGAGCTCGGCCTGCAGGCGGCCAACGGCCTCGCGCACGAGCAGGCGGGCCTGGGCCGTGGTCAGGTTTAGGGAGCGGCTCAGCGCATCGACCAGCAGGCCATCATTGCGGGTCAGGGCCTGGTTGAACGCCACGCGCTTGGCCGGGGGCGCCAGGGTATGGCGCACGGGGTGCACCTGGGCCGGGGTATAATCGGCAATCAGGCCTCCAAACTCGGGGATGATAACGCAGTCGTGGTCCCGGAGCAAGGTGCGGATATGGTCGGAGAGCTGCATGGACGGCAAAGGTTAAGTGGAAAGGTGCGGGCCGCAGGTCAGGTATGCAAAAGACCTCCAGACCGTTTCAACGCCAACTTCGTGGCATTGCGGGCGACCTGGAGGTCTTGTGGCGTATACTAGCTGAACTGCGATACTGGCATCAACTCAATTATGTTCAAAAATCATACGTTACGCCCGCCAGTACGTTGAATCCCTTCACCGGATAGTTCAGGAAACGCTCGTACTTACGGCCCAGCAAATTGTTGCCTAGAGCAAATATGGACAGATTTTCCATAATACGGTAATCACCGCGCAAGTTGAGGTCCACGACCGTATCGGTCGGCCGCACGACTTCCCCCACGGGCCGGCCGCCGGCCAGGCGGCGCACATAGCCCGAACCGTAGCTGGAGCTGTACGTGTACAACTCAGCGCCAATCAGCAGCTTATCATACATATTATACGTACCAAAAAGCGTCGACTGGAACGCGGGCCGGTGGAAGGCTTCGGCCAGGGAGCGGGTTTTGTAGCCATTATAATCGGCCTTAACACCCACCCGCACCTGCTCGGCCGCATTGTAGAGAATTTCGCCGTGGACGTTAAGCAGCTGGGTTGCCTTGGCATCGTAGACCAAATCGAACTTGGTAGAATCCCGGCGGCTGTTGTTGTAGAAGTACAGGTTCCGGTCGTTGGCCAGCGTTACTTTGGCATTCACCGACAGGGACCGGGCCGGCGTAGAGTTGAAGCCGAAGTAGACCGTCGGGCCGCGGTGGGTGTCGGCCACGCGCTGGTTGGGCGCCAGCCAGGGGTTTTCGGTGGTCAAGTCGTACATCGTCACGCGTTGCAGCCCGCCGCCCAGGCCGGCAAAGACCACAAACTTATCTTCCGTAACGGTGTAGCCCAGGCGCACGGCCGGGTACACGTTGAACTGCTGGGCCCGCCGGATCGTGTCGCCGGTGTAGCCCAGCGTGGCCCCCACCGACAGCGCCAGCCGGTCCAGGGTGAGCTCGTAGGCCGGCGTAATCTGCACGAAGGGCCGGCTTACTTTCAGCGAGTCTTTGTGGGAAATCAACGACACGTCGCCGTTGACGGCTACCCGGCTGTTTTCACTCAGGGTATAGCCCGAGCGCAGGGCCACGTTGAAGTTGCTTTCCGAGGCCTGGTAGTTATCCTTCCAGTAGTTGAAGCCCAGGCCCAGGTCGTACTGAAAGGGCGCCTCCGTGCTCTGGTTGCGGGCGTACACCTTCACGGCCGCCCGGCTGAATACCTGCTTGATGCTGTCGGCGGGCGGGGCCACGCGGCGCACCTCGCGGTTGTAGCCGTAGAAGTTATACCGCTCCCGCCCCAGGTCGAGCTTGGCACCCAGGGTCATGGGGCCGTTGTAGGTTTCGCCGTTCAGGCCCAGGCTGGTTTGGCTCGACCCCGAGTTCTTCTTATCAATCGGCCCTTTGGCCGAGGAAATATGACTGAAGGTAAGCCCGTAGTCGGCCGTTTCCGAGCGGGTGTTATGCAGGTAGGCCTTGCCGTAGAAGGTGCCGTAATTCCCGATAGCGCCCTTCAGGTAATTGCCGGTTTGCGGAGCCAACTCTTCCTGCTGGATGGAAAGCACCCGCACCGAAGGGTTGAGGCGGTCGGCGGGCAGCTTGAAGTCCGGGTAGGTGTAGGTTACGGGCCCGGCCTGCTTGGCGGGCGGGTCAATCTTAATTTTCTCGAAGTTGCGGGTGGCTTCCGGAAGCTGGTTTACCCGCTCTTTCACAATCTCAATTTCGGCGTCTTCAATCTTGCCGCCCGTTTTGCCGGTACGCTGGGCCCAGGCCAGCGCAGGCGCGGCCGTCAGCAGAACCGCCAGCGGCAGCAGTTTAGAGGAAGGAAGGGACATAGGTTGGGGGCTTGGGTCGGCCGGAAATCTTTTCCGGCCGGCCGGATACACGTTCTGAATGGACTACCAGGCGGCTACTCCTACTCGTTGCCCCCCGCAGCGGGCGTGGCCGTCGAGTCGGCGGGCGGGGCCTGGGTTGGCTGCAGGGCGCTGCGCCCCGGCGTTTTACCTTTGGCCGGGGGCGTTTTAGCGGGCGGCGTGGGTTTGGTGGCCGGCGTTTTGGCCGGTGGGGGCGTTTTGCCGCCGCCCGTAGTTCCCGCACCCGTGCTGCCGCTCCCCGCATCGGCCGCCGACAAAGCCGCCAGGCGCTGCTTGGCTCCCTCAATGATTTCGGGCACCGGGAATTTGTTCTCGATGATGGAGTTCAGCGTGGCTTTGGCCTGGAAGGTTTCGCCCTGGGCCGCGTAGATGTCGGCAATCAGCAGAAAGCCCCGGCCCTGCCACAGCTCGTAGTTCGAGGTGTTGGTTTTGTAGGCGGCGTCGAGGGCCTCGGGGTATTTCTTCTGCTGAAACAGCACGTCGGCCAGCAGGTACTGGGCTTCGGCCCCGGTTTCATCGGTGGCCGCCGCCGCGGTGGTCAGCTCGGGCAGGGCCAGGTCGAAGTTGCTGGTTTTGTAGCTGGCTTTGCCCAAATACAGGTTGGCCGCGTTGGTGGCGTTCAGCGAGGCCCCGGCCACGCTGCGCAGCTCCTCGGCTACGCGCCGGGTGCTGGCATAGTCGGCGCTTTCGTAGTAGCTTTTCATCAGCCCGATGCCGGCGTTGGCCACTTCCCGCTTGTTCTGCGACACTTCCCGCAGGCGGGTGTAGAACTTGATGGCTTCGGGGTAGTTCTTGGCCTCAAACTCCAAATCGGCCACCCGGCCTACCGCGCGGTTCACAAACTCGCTCTTGCCCTCGGTCACCACGGCGCGCATCCGGGCCAGGCCGTCGGCTTTCTTGCCGGTCTTCAGGTAAGAATCGGCCAGGTAGTAGCGGCCGTTGGCCGCCAGGGCGCTAGTAGGGTACTGCTTCAGGTAGGACTCCAGGCGGGCAATGGCCTGGGGGTATTTCTCGGCCGAATACAAGGATTTGGCCGCTTCAAACTCCACGCTTTCGGTGGCCTTGCTTTCCGGGTTCTGGGCTTTAAACTGAGCCAGGTACTGGTCGAAATCCTCGGTTTTGCCGATGGCCGACAAGCTCTCCTGCATGCTGTAGAGCGCCGTGCTGGCGGCTTTGGTACGCGGATACTGGTCGAGCACCTGCTTGAAGTCGGCAATGGCCTTGTCGTGCTGGTTGAGGTTGGCGTAGGCCACGCCCCGCTTCTGCAGGGCCTGCGGAATCAGCGGGCTGTTGGGCCGGTTTACAATCAGCTTGGTGAAGCCGTCCACGGCGGGCTGGAAGTCGCCGGCCTCGAAGTCGAACTGGGCCTGCTGGTAGACCGCGTCGTCGGCGTAGCGCGAGGTGGGCGCGGTTTTGAGCAGGGTGCTCAGCGTCTTGGTGGCCTCGTCGCGCCGGCCCATCAGCCCCAGGGTTACGCTTTTCTGGTAGTAGGCGTAGTCTTTATCGGCGGCGTTGGCGGCAATGACCTTGTCGTAGAGCTCCAGGGCCTGCGGGTAGCTTTTGGCCACGTAGTAGGTATCGGCCACGCGCAGGGTCACGTCGTAGTAGTTCGGGTCGGTGGGCTTGGCAACCGGGTCGTTCAGATAAGCCTGAAACTGGGTGCGGGCCGGCCCGTACTGCTGGGTGTTGTAGTAGGCATAGCCCAGGCCGTAGCGGGCCTTCTGGTCGTAGTCGGTGTCGGCCGCCGAGCCGCTACGGGCGGTGCGGGCCGCGGCGGTGTAGGCCGTAATGGCTTCGGGGTACTTCTGCCCCACGCTGTAGATTTCGCCCTTGAGCACCTGCGCGGCGGCCCGCAGCGCGTCGTCCTGCGGGTATTTCAAGGACTTATCGACCAGCGGCAAGGCCTGGGTGTACTGGTTGTTATTGTACAGCGTGGCGGCCTGCAAATAAGTCACGCGCTGGTAGGTGGCGTTGAGCTTGCTGCTGCGCTCATCGAGGCCTTCCAGGTAGGCAATGGCCTGGGTGAAGTCGCTCGAATTGAGAAAACTCTCGCTCAGGATGTCGTCGGCCGCCGCCGCGTTTTTAGAGCGGGGGAAGCGCTTGTTGAAATCCTTCAGGGCCGTAATCACCTCCTGGGTGTTGCCCAGCTCGTAGTTGATCTGGGCGTATTTGAGGGTGGCGTTTTCGGTGATATTCTTGTCGAAGGTCGTTTTGCGGGCCGCATCAAACGAGTTCAGGGCCTGCTGCTTCTGGCTCGTTTGCAGGTAGCTCAGGCCCAGGTGGTAGGCCGCGTTCTGCCCCAGCGAATCGCGCTGGGCGGCCACGCCTTTCAAGCTCCCGATGGCGCCCTTGTAGTCGCCCATCTTGTAGTTGGCGTAGCCGATTTTGTACTGCACCTTGGGCTCGATCTTCTTGCGGCCGGCGGCGTACTTGTCGAAGTACTCGGCGGCCTGCTTGAAGTCCTGCTTCTGGTAGAAAGCGTCGCCCACGAGCAGCTGGATTTCATCGGCTCCCTGGGGGGGCGGCGTCTGGGCCAGGGCCTTGGTGCCGTAGTCAATCAGGCCGTCGAAGTTGCCTTCCTTGTAGTAAATCTGGCTCATAATGGCCGGCACCACGAGGCGGTAGGCATCGTTTTGCTCGGCCACGCCCAGGTCCTGGCGGGCGGCGGCGTATTCACCGGCCCGGAACGCCAGGTAGCCCGCGTAATACGAGCTGGCGTAGCGGTACTCGTGGTTGCCCTGCTTGTTGCGGTCGAAAAGCAGCTTGGCCTTGTCAAACTCTTTCTGGGAGAAGTAGCTGTAGGCCAGCTTGAATTCTGACTCGGCCCGCTGCTCGGCGCTGAGGTTATCGGCCCCGACGCGCTGCAGGTAGTCGGTGGCCTTGGCGTAGTCTTTCTTGTCGAAATAGAATTTACCCAGCTCGAAAAAGGCCTGGGCGGCCTTGGGGTGGGCCGGGTTGTTGGCCGCAAACGCCAGCACCTGCCCTTCCGCGTCGGGGTGAAACAGGTAGAGGCCGGCAATGGCCCGGTAATACTCCGCGTCGGTGGTTCGGTCGCGCAGCTCGCCGGTGCGGCGCTGGGTTTGTTCTACGTAGCGCTGGAAGGCCTGCTGGGCGGCGCCGTACTTGCCGCGGTCAAAGAGCTCGAGTCCTTCCTGAAAGTGTCGTTCGTCGGAGGCAAAAACCTGCGTTTGCTGGGCCGAAGCGGCTACGGGAGCCGCGGCGCTGAGCGAGGCGACCAGCGCAATCCGGGGAAATATCTTCATTAACGGGGCGTTACGGGAAAAAGGGCGCTGCCGGCCCGGTATTGGCCAAAAGTAGCGAAAAAAGGCAATGGGTTGCGCAGCTTCGCTATTTGACCTGTTTTGTCCCAAACGCTTCCCGGGGGGTTTTGGTATCTGCTGGCTCCCTGTCGGCCTTGCTTCCAGCTGCCCCAAGGTTGGGGAAAACCCAGCCCGCCTACCGCCGAAAATACACCCGGAACGTGGAGCCCACCCCTACTGCACTGTCCACCTCGATACGCCCGCCGGCGTTGTCCACGATTTTCTTGACCATGTAGAGCCCAATGCCGGTGCCCTCGACGTGGTCGTGCAGGCGCTGAAACATGGCAAACAGCTTGCGCCCGTCGTGGTTGAGGTTCAGTCCCAAGCCATTATCCTGCACGCTCAGCACGGCAAACTCGGGGTCGAGCCGGCTGCTGATGCGCACCCGCGGGGGGCGCTCGGGCGAGCGGTACTTCAGGGCGTTGCTGAGCAGGTTGTAGATAATGCTGCGCAGGTTTTTCTCCGAGAAGGAAATCGTCGGGCACTGCTGCACGTCCAGTTCCAGCGTCGCGTCGGCTGCTTGCATCAGGGGGGCCAGATCCAGCTCGATTTCAGTAATCAGCCGTTCTAGCTCCACCGTGGCCGCGGAGTGCCCGTGCTCCTTCTGCAGCTTGGTTACTTCAGTCAGGTGCTCGATGGTGCGCTTGAAGCGGTCCACGGAGTCCTGCATCATGGCCAGAATCAGGGGCACTTGCTTCAGCTCACTACTTTGCCGCTGCTCGCGAAGCTCGGTCTGCAGGGCATACAGCAGGCCTTCGATATTGCTGATGGGGGCCTTCAGGTCGTGGCTGGCTGTGTAGATAAAATTATCCAGGTCCACGTTGGCCCGCAGCAGCTGCTCATTGTTTTCGCGCAGCTCCCCCTGGGCCTGGTCGATGCGCTCCAGGGCCAGCTTGTGCTCGTGAATATCGGTGAAAGTGCCCACCCACTGCACAATATCGCCCTGCTCGTTGCGCGAAGGCAGGGCCCGGCCCAGCAGCCAGCGGTAGTCCCCGGCCTGGGTCCGGAAGCGGTATTCGAGGTCAAACGGCTCCCCGGTTTGCAGGCTCTGGGCCCAGCGGGCAGTGCTGGCTTCGGCATCGGGCGGAAACATATACTCCTGCCACTGACTGTGCAGGGGCTGGTGGCTGTTGGCCCCGGTAAAGTCGAACCAGCGGTGGTTGAGGTAGGTGGTAATGCCGTGGGCATCGGTCGTCCAGGCAATCTGGGGGATGCCCTCCAGCATGCGGCTGGCTTCGGCCGCGGCCTGCTCAATGGCCTGGCGGGCGGCCTGCTGGCGCACGAGCTCCTCGTTTTTGCGGGCAATAACGGCGTTCTGCTCGGCTACCCGGGCCTGAATCACCTTGATTTCTTCCTGGGCCGACAGGTCGGTGGCAATGACGGCCAGGACCGGGGTTTCGTGAAACGTCAGCACGTTCATCGACAACGACAAGGGCCGCAGCGAACCATCCTGGGCCCGGAGCGGCAGTTCGCCTTTGCCTTTCCCGGCCTGCCAGCTGTTGCGCAACAGCAGCAGCCAGTACCCGTGAAAGTCCAGGGGAATGAAGGTGTCGAACCGCCCGCCGATAACTTCCTCCAGGGCCCGGCCCAGCCAACTGGCCAGGCAGGCGTTGCCGTAGAGAATGGTGCCGTCCTCGCTGAGCAGCATCGCGCCTTCGTTCATCTGCTCAATCAGGGTGCGGTAGCCGTGGTCGGCGCCTTCCAGGGTGAAAATGCGCGGCCCCTCGGCACTCTGAATCGCCAGCGCATCAACGGCGCCGGTGCGCACGGCTTCGATCAGCTCCTCGGCTTCTTCGAGGCGGTAGCGCAGCTCCTCGTTTTCCCGGGCCAGCTCGGCCGCACTTTTTCCCGGCACCTCACGCTCCCTCATGACCGGTACTCGAATCGGCTAGCGGGGAGATAATACCCAGGGCCTTGAGCACCCGCTCGCGGTCCGACAAGTCGCCCACGAGGCGGCGCACCAGGCCCGGGCTCCGCTTGATCAGCGTCGGGGCCCCAATCAGCTGTTCGCGCTGGGCGAGTTCGGGCTGCTGGTAGATATCCATGATGAGCAACTCGTAGCGTCCTTTCAGGTACTGCTCACAAATGTCTTTGATGTTGCGCACGGCCCGGGTCGAGTTGGGCGTGGCGCCCGTGATGTACAGGTGCAGCACATATTCGGCTCCGGCCGGCTCCGACCGTTCTTCTGCTTCCATTTACTGCGGGCCTTTGCTGCCCCGGGGGCGAATATCGAGTCCGACCAGCACGCGCTCCTCGTTGGATAAGTCGCCGATGATCTTGCGAATCGGCTCGGGCACTTTGCGCACCAGCGTCGGAATGGCCAGAATCTGGTCACCTTCGGCCAGTTGCGGATCTTTGAGCAGGTCAATTACTTCCAGCGCGTAGCGTCCTTTCAGATACTGCTCGCAGTACTTCTTCAGGTTGGCCAGGGCCGTTACTGATTTGGGGGTTTGGCCGGCCACATACAGGCGCAGCTCCCAGTATTCCTCGTCCATAAATGGGGCCGGATGGGCAGGTGTGGGTTCCATTACGGACAGGTTAGTTTTGTTGGGACTCGTTCGGCCGCTGCAGCGGCAGCGGCTGGGTGAACTGGGCCTTGCCTTCGGTCAGGGCCTGTTGCCGGGCCATTTCTTCGTGGTTGATTTGGCGCAGCTCCTCCTCCACCGATTCAAATTCCGTGCGCAGGTTGCCGATGGTGGCCTCGAGCACGCGGCGGCGGCGCTCCAGCTCCCGGTCTTTGCGCTCCAGCTCCTGCTGGGCGGCCATTAGCTGGGCCTGCTCCTGCAGCTGCTGGGTGAGGCGGCCGGCGCCGGTAACGATACCACCCGGACCAATGACCACGTCGAGCAGGTGAATGCCCTGTTCCGTGACCAGGAACTCGCGCACCTTGTTGGAATGGCTCATCCCGCGCGACTTCAGGATGCTGATGCCGCGGTTTCGCTCACCAATGCCTTCCAGGTCGCGCACGCTGATCCAGGTATCGACCAGCGACGAGACACCTTCCTCGGTCATCTCCTGCTGGATGTTACGCCCGCTGATCAGGGACGTAAACAGGGCCGTAATGTTGTTGACTTTCAAGAAGTCGATGAGGCGGATGAGCATGCTTTTTACCTCGCTCAGGTTGCCCACCGAAATCAGGTTGCTGATCGGGTCGATGACCACAGCGTCGGGCCGGAACTCCCGGATCAGCTTGTGAATGCTGACGAGGTGGCGCTCCAGACCGTTGAGTGTGGGCCGGGTGGCCTCTATCAGCAGCTGCCCATTTTCCAGGTAAGGCGCTAGGTTGATGCTCACCGACTGCATGTTGCGCACCAGCTGCTGCGGCGACTCCTCGAAGGCCAGGAAGAGGCAGCGGCCGTGGGTGCGGCAGATTTCGGCGGCAAACGTAGCGGCCAGGGTGGTTTTGGCCGTACCGGCCGTGCCGGTGATGAGCACGCTGCTGCCTTTGTAAAAGCCCCGCCGACCGAACATCTCGTCCAGGGCCGGAATGCCGGACGACACAATCGTGTCCGACACCTCGTGGTTGAGCTGCAGGGAAGTGACGGGCAGTACCGAAATGCCCGATTCCATAATCAGGTACGGGTATTCGTTGGTGCCGTGGGTGCTGCCCCGGTACTTGACGATGCGCAGGCGCCGGGTCGTAATCTGGTCTATCACGCGGTTGTCGAGCAGAATCACGCAGTCCGACACGTATTCTTCCAAGCCCTGGCGCGTGAGCGTGCCCTCGCCCCGCTCGGCGGTAATAACGGTCGTAACGCCCTTGTCCTTGAGCCAGCGAAACAGGCGGCGGATTTCGGAGCGCAGCACGCCCTCGTTGGGAAAGCCCGAAAACAGGGCCTCAATGGTATCGAGCACCACGCGCTTGGCCCCGATGGAGTCGATGGCGTGGCCCAGACGGATAAACAGGCCTTCCAAGTCGTACTCGCCGGTTTCCTCAATCTCGGAGCGGTCCACGTGAACCTGGTCGATGCGCAGCTTTTTCTCGGCCTGCAGCTGGGGCAAATCAAAGCCCAGGGAGGTAACGTTGGCGGCCAGCTCGGCCGCCGATTCCTCAAAGGTCATCAGCACCCCGGGCTCGTTGTAGTCCTGAATGCCGCGCACCAGAAACTCGATTCCCATCAGGGTTTTGCCACAGCCAGCACTGCCACAGATCAGGGTGGGGCGCCCCAGGGGCAGCCCGCCCTCCGTTATTTCGTCCAGGCCTTCGATGCCCGAGGGGGCTTTGGGTAGCTTGGGCAAGGCCGAAGGCCGGCTGGCGGTAGGAGAAGAGGTATTGTCTAGCATGCAGCAAAGTTTTCAGCACGGAAATGCTCGGCCCAAGGTACGGCTTTCCGGCCGCTTACAGGCTGGGGGACCGGTAATATCGAGCTTCACGCCCACACTTCAGGTATAGCAGCTTTGGGCTCCAGCGAGCAACTGGCTCGTCGTCAAAGCCATGCCCCACCTGGTACGCCCGACCGAAGCTCCGCGTTGCCTTGGGTTTAGCGGCCCGTCACGGCGCTGAGCGGCACGGGGTGCAGAATCAGGAACACCAGCTCCCGCAGAATCTCCCCGTCGCTCATCGAGCCGCTTTCCACCCCTTTGCTTTGCAGGTCAGCCCGGCGCAGCAGGTGGATAATGTCGCGGGTGCGGCCAAAATCGTACACGCGCAGGGCCTGGCTGTACTCCTTCTGGGCAAACGAATTCATGATGCCCAGCTTTTTAAAATCGGCATCGGAGGGGTTACCGCGCTGGTGCAGCACCAGCAGCTTGGTAAAGAAGCCAAAGAGCAGGGTCAGGTTCGGAATCAGCGGGTTGGCCTTGGGGTTGGCCTCGAAGTAAAGCAGGATGCGGTTGGCCTTGAGCACGTCGCGCTGCACCAGGGCCTTCTGCAGCTCGAAGATGTTGTAGTCCTTGCTGATGCCAACCAGGCGCTGCACCAGGTCTTCATCAATGCTGTGCCCGGGCAGCACGTTGAGCAGCAGCTTGTCGATTTCGTTGGTCAGCCGCCCCAGGTCGGTGCCGATGTATTCGGCCAGCATGGCCGTGGCCTGCCCGCTGATCTGCTGCTTTTTGGAGCGGACGTAGCTGGTAATCCAGGCGGGCACCTGGTTGTCGTAAATTTTCTTGCTGGTCATCACCACCGCCTTTTCGGCCAGCAGCTTGCCCAGCTTCTTGCGGGCGTCCAGGGTTTTGTGCTTGTAGCAAAAGACCAGCACGGTGGTCGTGAGCGGGTTTTTCAGGTAGGCTTCCAGAAACGGAAACGTCTTTTCCGACTCCAGGTCGGCCACGGCCTGGGCTTCCTTCACGATGACGACCGAGCGTTCGGCCATCATCGGGAAGCGCCGGGCCTGGCCCAGAATGGTAGCCACGTCGGTATCCTTGCCGTAGAGCACCACCTGGTTGAAGCCCCGGTCGGGCTCGGGCAGCACGTGTTTTTCCAGAATGTCGGCAATATGGTCTACGTAGTAGGGCTCCTCGCCTTGCAGGAAGTACACGGGGGCATAGTGCCGCTGACGCAGCTGCTGCAGAATTTCGTCGGCCGAGAGGTTGGGCACGGATGGGGAGCTGGTGAACGGGTGAACGGGGGAGTTGACCACGGTAGTGGCCCCCTCTTTTTCTCCGCGCAAATGTACCACCGTACTTTTACCTTTGCAGCCTTACCTCTGGTGAGACGGCCGGATGAGCAAGCTCATTCGCCCAACAACCTCACCAGCTCACCATTTCACACTTTCACCATTTTGGACCTACTAGAAGAGCTCCGCTGGCGCGGGATGTTTCACGACATGATGCCGGGCACGGATGAGCATTTGCGCCTGAACGCGCCCATCACCGGCTACATCGGCTTCGACCCCACGGCTTCGTCGCTGCACATCGGCAACCTGGCCACCATCATGCTGCTGGTGCATTTGCAGCGCGCCGGCCACCGCCCGCTGGCGTTAGTCGGCGGCGCTACCGGCATGATAGGCGACCCATCGGGCAAGTCGGCCGAGCGGAATTTACTCGACGAAGAAGCCCTGCGCCGCAACCAGGCCGGTATTAAAGCCCAGCTGGAGAAGTTTCTGGACTTCTCCGAAGGCCCCACCGGCGCCAGGATGGTCAACAACTACGACTGGTTCAAAGAGTTTGGCTTTTTGCAGTTCCTGCGCGAAGTAGGCAAGCACCTGACGGTGAACTATATGATGGCCAAGGATTCGGTCAAGCGCCGCATCAGCGGCAACGAGGACTCCGGGGCCGAAGGCATCAGCTATACCGAATTCAGCTACCAGCTGCTGCAGGGCTACGACTTCTTTCACCTGTATAAAGAACTGGGCTGCACCCTGCAAATGGGCGCCTCCGACCAGTGGGGCAACATCACCACCGGCACGGAGCTGATCCGGCGCATGTCGGGTGGCGAGGGCAAAGCCTATGCCCTGACTGGGCAGCTTATCACCAAGGCCGATGGTACCAAATACGGCAAGAGCGAAACCGGCACCGTGTGGCTCGACCCCACGCTGACTTCGCCCTACCAGTTCTACCAGTTTTTCCTGAACGCCGCCGACGCCGACGTACCCCGTCTGATTCGGGTATTTACGCTGCTCCCGCAGGCGGAAATCGAGGCTCTGGAAGCCGAACACGCCCAAGCCCCCCACCTGCGCGTGCTGCAGAAGGCCCTGGCCAAGGACGTCACCATCCGGGTGCATTCCGAGCAAGCCTTCGAGGCAGCACTGGCCGCCTCGCAGGTGCTGTTCGGCGGGGGCGATTTGGCCACGCTCGACGAGGCCACCCTGCTCGACGTGTTTGCCGGCGTACCGCACGTGGAAATCAGCCGCAGCGAAATGGCCGACCTCGACGCGCTGACCCTGCTAAGCACGGCTACCAACGGCGTGATTTTCGCCAGCAAGGGCGAGGCCCGCAAAATGGTCCAGAACAACGGCGTGAAGCTCAACCGCCAGAAAGTAGCTCTCGACCAGTCGGCCACGGCCGTAGCCCCGCTGCTGGATAAATACCTGGTCGCGCAAAAAGGCAAAAGCTACTTCCTGCTTAAGCTGGTGTAGCTACCCCTGCTCCGGCCCGACCCCCCTTTAAGCAAAAAGGCCCCGCCAGACTGGCGGGGCCTTTTTGTTGGCAGCGGAGCCGGCCACCAGGACCGGTTCCGCCGTCACAAGCAAAGACTACTTCTTCTTGGCAGGAGCAGCTTTCTTGGCAGCCGGAGCGGCGGCTTTCTTGGCCGGAGCAGCTTTGGCAGCACCAGCAGCGTCGCCAGCGGCGCTGTTCTTGGTGTTCTGTACTTCCGTACGGATGGTCTGAGCCAGGTTCTTCAGCTCCTGCATCCCCTTGCGTACACGGGTACCGGCAGCCGAGTTCTGCTTGTCATAGAACTTTTCGAAGTCCGATTCCAGGGAGAGTACGAGGTCTTTCAGTTGGCTATAATTGCTCATGAGAAAAAGGTTGATTGGTGTGGGTTTAAGTTTTTGAACGGGCCTAATATACAGGGATTTCAAATACAAGCAATAGTTCTAATTTTTTTTCAAAACTGCCCTAGCAGCTTACAGAGCTAGGTTTTGATAAAATGAAACCCCATTTCCAGAATATATACTTCTAGTAATATACATGGAATAACACAAAAAACGGGGGGCGCATCCCATCCGGAATACGCCCCCCGCAAGCTCAACCAAGCGCGTGGCTTAATTGGCCAAAACCGGTGAAGTTTTGGAATAAAGTCCCTTATCCAGCTTTTCAGCCACGGCTTCAAAGGCTTTAATTGTCTGTTCCACGTCGCTGAGCGAATGGACCGCCGTCGGAATCAGGCGGAGCATAATAACGCCCTTGGGAACGACCGGATACACCACGATAGAGCAGAAAATACCGTAATTCTCGCGCAAATCGAAGGTTATCTGCGTCGCGTCGGGGATTTGACCGTTCAAGAACACCGGGGTTACCGGCGAGGAGGTAGTACCGATGTTGAAGCCTTTTTCGCGCAATCCGCTCTGCAAGGCCCGTACAATCGTCCAGAGGTTGTCCTTCAGCTCGGGGCGGGTGCGCAGCAGCTCCAAACGCTTCAAAGCGCCCACTACAAGCGGCATGGGCAAGGATTTGGCGAAAATCTGGCTCCGCATGTTGTAGCGCAAATATTCAATTACGCTTTCGGGTCCGGCGACGAAAGCACCGATGCTGGCCATGCTCTTGGCGAAGGTCGAAAAATAAAGGTCGATACCGTCCTGTACGCCCTGTTCTTCGCCCGTTCCGGCGCCGGTGGCGCCCATGGTGCCGAAGCCGTGGGCATCGTCGATGAACAACCGGAACTCGTATTTTTCCTTCAGGGCCACCACACCTTTGAGGTTGCCCTGGTTGCCCGACATGCCGAATACGCCCTCGGTAATCACCAGAATGCCGCCGCCGGTTTCGTCAGTGATGCGCTTGGCGCGCTGCAGCTGTTTCTCCAGGCTCTCCATGTCGTTGTGGGTATACACGAAGCGCTTGCCGGCGTGCAGACGAACCCCGTCGATGATGCAGGCGTGCGACTCGGCGTCGTACACAATCACGTCGTGGCGGCCCACCATGGCGTCGATAATCGATACCACGCCCTGGTAGCCGAAGTTGAGCAGCATGCAGTCGGGCTTCTGCACGAAGTCGGCCAGCTCACTTTCCAGCTGCTCGTGCAGGTTCGAGTTGCCCGACATCATCCGCGCGCCCATGGGCAGGGCCATGCCGTACTGGGCGGCCCCGTCGGCGTCGGCCTTGCGGACTTCGGGGTGGTTGGCTAGGCCCAGGTAGTTATTTAAGCTCCAGGTAAGAACCTCTTTGCCGCGAAAAATCATACGGGGCTCGATTTCGCCTTCCAGCTTGGGGAAAGTGAAGTAGCCGTGGGCGTAGTGCGAATGGCTGCCCAGTGGGCCGCGGTTCGCGGCAATCTTTTCGAAAAGATCCACGAGGGAATGGGTTAAATGTGAAAAGGAAACAGATGGTTGGCTGGGGGTTCAACCATCCGATAAAGTACAAAGTTATGGCAATCTGCAAAAGTAACCCCTGCGCGCGAGGCTTCCAACTCCACGAAAAATAGCCTGCCCGTTTTACGGAGTAGGCAGAATGGCGTTTCTTTGGGTGGAAATTGATTTTTGACGGTCCTTCGAGCGTGTCTTTGTCCGAACCTCAGTCCGAGCGAAACCGAGGAATCTCGCGTGCACTCGTCAGCAGATGACCTGGCCCGGCCCGCCCGCGGGATGTTTCACGTTGTTCGACCCGACGTTCTTTTCCCTTTTTCCTTCCCCTCTACGCCTTCCTCTTCCCCTCCCACCGCATGAAAGAAATCAAGAAGCTGCTGGTCGCCAATCGCGGCGAAATTGCCCTGCGCGTACTGCGCTCGGCCAAGGAAATGGGCTTGCAGACCGTGGCTATTTATAGTGAAGCCGACCGCAACGCCCTGCACGTACGCTACGCCGACGAGGCCGTGTGCGTCGGGGGCCCGCAGTCGTCGGAAAGCTACCTGCGCGGCGACGCTATTCTGGAAGTGTGCCGCCGCCTCGGGGTCGATGCTATTCACCCCGGCTACGGCTTTTTGTCGGAAAACGCGGAGTTTGCCCGCATGGTGACGGAGGCCGGGCTGATTTTCGTGGGCCCTTCGCCCGAGGCCATGAACATCATGGGCGACAAGCTCTCGGCCAAGCAGGCCGTCAAGGCTTACAACATTCCGCTCGTGCCCGGCACCGACGAGGCTATCAGCGACGTGGAGGAAGCCAAGCGCATTGCCGCCGAAGTGGGCTTTCCCATCCTGATTAAGGCCTCGGCCGGGGGCGGCGGCAAGGGCATGCGCATCGTGAACAACGCCGCCGAGTTTGAGGAGCAGATGCAGCTGGCCATCAACGAGGCCACCTCGGCCTTTGGCGACGGCTCGGTGTTTATCGAGAAGTTCGTGACCGGCCCGCGCCACATTGAAATCCAGGTACTGGGCGACGAGCACGGCAACATCGTGCACCTCTTTGAGCGCGAATGTTCGATTCAGCGCCGCCACCAGAAGGTAATTGAGGAAGCGCCTTCCTCGGTGCTCACGCCCGAGCTGCGGGCCGAAATGGGCCGCTGCGCCGTCGACGTGGCCCGGGCCTGCAACTACACCGGGGCCGGCACCGTGGAGTTCCTGCTCGACGATCAGCGCAACTTCTACTTCCTGGAGATGAACACCCGCCTGCAGGTGGAGCACCCCGTCACGGAACAGATTACCGGCCTCGATTTGGTCAAAGAGCAAATCCGGGTGGCCCAGGGCCTGCCCCTGCCCTTTACCCAGGACGAGCTGACCATCACCGGCCACGCCCTGGAGCTGCGCGTGTACGCCGAAGACCCGCAGAACAACTTCCTGCCCGACATCGGGACGCTGACCACCTACGTGCGCCCCCAGGGCCCGGGCGTGCGGGTGGATGATGGCTTCGAGCAGGGCATGGACATCCCGATTTACTACGACCCGATGATTGCCAAGCTCGTCACCTTCGGCAAGGACCGCACCGAGGCCATCGAGCGGATGCTGCGCGCCATCGACGAGTACCAGATTACCGGCATCCAGACCACCCTGCCCTTCGGCAGCTACGTGCTCCGCCACCCGGCCTTCGTCAGCGGCAACTTCGACACGAACTTCGTGCGCGACCATTTCACCCCCGCCGACCTCGACGCCGCGCCCAACGATACCACCGCCAAGCTCGCCGCCGTGCTCACGGCCATGCTCATGACGGAGAAAAAGGCCCCCGCCGCGGCTACTGATGCACCGGCTTCCGCCCAGGGCTCCGGCTGGAAGCGCAACCGACTGGGTGTGCGGTAGGAAAGGTTGGTTTTGCTAGATTTGAAAAGCCCGGCCGCTTGGCCGGGCTTTTTCATTTAGACTTTGAGTTACTCTAGGGCAAGATGAAATACCTGTTAAGCGCACTTGTAGTATTGGCGACAACCTCTTGTTCAAATGATAAAACCAGCAATACTGTACGCCAGCCTGTGGGCCGATCTTACCGAATACACGCTGGAATTAGAAATGCTGAGAGTGGATATTGCAACTTTCTACTCCCGTGCTTCCAGAGTAATGCTCAGTAAAAAGGAGTTGGATAAGATAATGCGGGTGGAGCATTTTTGGCAAAACCCGATTCTAACAACTATTACCCTAGAGGAATTTATTCCTCCTTTCCTGGCGCAGCCGTAACTCGTGCCTGCCCACGATGTGGCAGTTGAACTTCGAACCGGCAGCACTAGCCGTTCTGGCGGGTAGACCTGGCTAGTGGCAGTCATCCGCGGTAGAGCGAAACTCCTGGAGCGCCTCTAGTTCATGCTGTACCCTCCGCTGCCACTGCTGCTGGGCCTGGGGTAGCAGGCCGTGGTTGGATTCGGCGTCGTAGAGGTCGTCCAGGGCGCGTCGGTCCTGGAGCAGGCACTTGATTTCTTCTTTAAACAGAGCGTGCTCCAGTCCGGCCCGGAGCGGGTCGGCGGGCTGCCTGCTTCTGGCGGCCTGATAGGTGGCGTGCCGCTGGCGGATGCGGCGCGCAGTCAGCTCGGCGATGTCGAAGTGCAGCTGTTCGTGGGCCAGCAGCTGGTCGGGGTTGCGCACGACGCTGGTCCAGCTGCCGTCGGTCTGGCCCTGGTCAAACCAGGACTTGTCCTTGATAAAGCGCACCGTGACGTTGAAGCGAACCTGCTGCTCGGCCGTGGTAAAGGACCAGACCCGCACTTCCGCATGCGTAGCCGCCAGCAGCGGCCCCGGCCCGGCTTCCGGCGCGGCGGTAAAGTCGCGCTGCTTGAGGCGCACATTTTCCTGCCAGCAGACACTGTTGGCCGGAGTTTGCCCTAGAGCCGGATGTGCGAAAACGGCGCAACAAACAAGCAGGCTTTTTCCTACTACGCCCCATAAACGGCGCACGCTAGAGCCAAAGGGCCACGGAATCTTCATACCAGCGTTACAGGAGGTTGGCATATTTGGTAATGATGCCCCAACACTTCTGCTGCCTGATTTCGTTCGGCCCTAAGCTATAGGACAGGGCTACTGCTTGCCACTTAAAACAACAGCCGCCCCGAGCGGATCGGGGCGGCTATTTTGACTTGTGGGCTACTTCCAACCTAGGCAAGCCTCTTCATAATCCCAAGAACGAGAACGAGCTCCATCGTCTAGAAAAGCCTTTATTGTTTTGTACTGAACACTAGGTGCAATATCAAAAGCAACGAGTTCAGACTCTTGGTATCTGAAGGCTCTGCTACCATAGTCTTGCATTAATTGAATTGTGCTTTCAATTATATCCCGGTTCCAAAAGACTAGCCTAATAACGCTATGACCCGATTTTGCGATTATATCTTCGAAATAATGTATTCCATCTTCAGTCTCCACGGAGATTACATCACCCAAGGCTAGGTGCTTCGCAAAAAAAGGGATAGAAATTAGTCTATAGCCATCCTCAACATATTCTGCATCCACTGTTTCAATTCTATATTCCTGATCTATTTCTTCTAAATAAACCAAGGATATAGTGTGAATACCTTCTTTACTACAATCAGAAAACAAGTTCATAATAACTGAGAGGATACCCTTAAATCAGGGCCGTAATGTCGCGCACGCCCACGGGCCGCTCCCGGGTGAAGCCTTCCCCAAACTCGACGCCGATAATATGGCCGAACTCCCGGGCCCGGGCTTCCATAAACTGGCTGAAGACCGGCGTGGACAGGTACGTGACGGGCTCGGTGCTGTTGGGGTCGAAGAACTGGGTTTTATACGCCTGAATGGAGGCCCACTTGCCGGGCCAGAACTCAGAAATGTCGACCACGAAATCGGGGGCAATCTGCCGGTCCTGGATGTAGTGGTACACGGTGCGGGGCCGCCAGGGCTGCTGGGGCTGGCCGTCGGGGCCGAAGGTCTCAATCATGCGCAGGCCGCTCAGAAAGCAGGCTTCCGAAGCCAAACTGGCCCCGCGGCCGTGGTCGGGGTGCCGGTCGTGGATAGCGTTGCAGAGCACCACGTCGGGCTGGTAGCGGCGCAGGGCCGCAATCAGGGGCAGCTGGTGCTCCCGGTCGTTGCGGAAGAACCCGTCGGGCAGGCCCAGATTTTCGCGCACGCTCAGGCCCAGAATGCGGCTGGCCGCTTCGGCTTCGGCGGCCCGGGTGGCGGGCGTGCCGCGGGTGCCCAGCTCGCCCCGGGTAAAGTCCACGATACCGATTTTCTTACCCAGGGCCGCGGCCGCCAGTAAGGTGCCGGCGGCCGACATTTCTACATCATCGGGGTGGGCGCCGAAAGCCAGGATATCGAGTTTCATGGGTGGTGGGGAGTGGGATGAGTGTAAAAAAGAACTGTCATCCTGAGCCTTTGCGCAGGACCTTATCAAGGAAGAACGAGTCGTTGCTACGCCTGCCGTTCTGCTGTGATAAGGTCCTGCGCTGGGCTCAGGATGACAGCTGTATAAAAACCATTGGAGCTTCCTACCCTTACTTAATGCGCAGGGTTTTGCCGGGACGCAGCACCTTCACGTTGCCGTTCAGGCGCCGCAATTGGGACTGCGACACCCCGTATTTCTGGGCTACTTCCGAGAGCGTGTCGCCGCTACGGATACGGTGGGTGACTACGCGGCGGGCGGCCGAAGCGGCCGAAGCACTGCGCTGTTTGGCCACCGCCTTGGCGCGCAGGGCCTTGCTATAGTAGTCAAACAGGGCCGAGGTAATCTGGAAATTGTCCTTGAGCAGCTTGTAGTCCGGAAAGTCATACATGCGCTCCGGGTCGATGGGGTTGCCCTCGTAGCGCACCTCGAAGTGCAGGTGGGAGCCGGTGCTGCGGCCGGTGCTGCCGCCCCGCCCGATGAGCTGCCCGGCCTTGACGAAGGTACCCGGCGCCACCAGGGCCTTGCTCAAATGACCGTAGAGGGTTTCCACGCCGTTGTAGTGCCGCACCAGCAGGTAGTTGCCGTAGCCGCCGCCGTCCCACTTCGAAATGCGTACCACCCCGTCGAAAGCCGCCCGCACGGAGTCGCCCGTATTCAGGTCGAGGTCCACGCCGTAGTGCCAGCGGTAGCCGCGGAAGCCGAAGTCCGAAGTCAGGGGCGTCGTGCTCAGGGGCATTTTGGCAAAGCGCTGCTTTTCTGGTTCGGTCAGCCGCAGATTTAGGGTATCCCGGATGCGGCGGCCATCTACCCGGTAGGGGTTGATGTTGCGCGTATCCCAGATAGCGTAATAGCCGGCCACCTTAATCCAGGAGCTATCGATGAGCACCTCCTCCGACATCTCCACAATCTGCTGTTCGCCTTCGTTGAGCGTGGTGGTATCCTCGCTGACGATGGAGAGCTTTTTGGCGGGATTGAAGAAAATCGACTTGGCCTCGTCCGAGTTGTCGTCGGGCAGGTCCTTGGTTTCAATCAGAATCGTCGTATCGGGCCGTACGTAGCGGATGGTAGGCGACTTGATGCGGAAGAAGTCTTTCCGCTTGCCTGCCGAACCAGCCTTGGCCCTGGGTTCGGGCACCTTCCGGCGCTGGGCCAGCACCTGCTCCGGCACGGCCAATAGCAGCGCCAGCAGCAGAAACGGCCCGAGCCAGTATTTCACAAATTTCAACAAGAGCAAGAAGTGAGATGGTGAACTAGTAAGATGGGGAGATTGGGAACTGGGGAGCTGTGGTTCGGACGCTACGTAACGGCGCCAGCAGAACGCAAACTCCCCGGTTCCCTACCTCACCATCTCACCACTAATGTACTCCCAGGGCGGCCAGGTACCGTTCGGCGTCCAGGGCGGCCATGCAGCCCGAGCCAGCCGCCGTGACGGCCTGCCGGTAGGTGTAGTCCTGCACGTCGCCGCAGGCAAACACGCCGTCGACGTTGGTTTTGGCCGAACCCGGAATCGTTTTCAGGTAGCCCTGCTCGTCGTGGTGCAGGTAGGGCTGGAAAATCTTGGAGTTGGGCTCGTGGCCGATGGCTACGAAAAAGCCTTCAACGGCTAAGTCGCGGGTTTCGTGTGTGAGCAGGTTTTTTACCCGCACACCTTCCACGGCAAACTGCCCCAGAATCTCGTCGGTAGCGGTGTCGAAGAGCACCTCAATCTTGGGATTGTCGAGCACCCGCTTCTGCATGATCTTGGAGGCGCGCATCTCCCCTTTCCGCACCAGCATATAAACCTTGTTGCAGAGGTTGGCCAGGTAAGTGGCCTCCTCAGCGGCCGTATCACCGGCGCCCACGATGGCCACGTCCTTGCCCCGGTAGAAGAACCCGTCGCAGACGGCGCAGGCCGACACGCCCGAGCCGTTCAGGCGCGCCTCCGACTCCAGGCCCAGCCATTTGGCCGACGCCCCGGTGGCAATAATCACCGCATCGGCCGTAATCTGCTTGGTTTCGTCGATGGTCACCCGGTGCGGGTGGCCCGAAAAGTCGACGGCCGTCGCCAGGCCGTAGCGGATGTCGGTGCCGAAGCGGGCGGCCTGCTTCTTGAGGTCTTCCATCATCTCCGGGCCCATGATGCCGTCGGGGTAGCCGGGGAAGTTTTCAACGTCGTTGGTAATCGTCAGCTGGCCGCCGGGCTGCAACCCCTGGTACATAACGGGCGCCATATTGGCGCGGGCGGCATAAATAGCGGCCGTGTAGCCGGCAGGCCCCGACCCGATAATGAGGCACTTTACGTGCTCCGTGGTATTCTCCATGAGAGTAGGAATGGCAATTTGAACTGCAAAAGTAAGCTTCCCCCGGCTATTCAACCGCCGAGTGCCGACATTGCTAAACGCATAGCTTAAACTGAGCCATAAGCCGGGATATGTCGAATCGGCAGAGCCGAAGTCGGAAACTCACCCAGAACGTCAGCTACCGTTGGATGCGGCATAATCGTAGCCAGACGGGACTGTACTTTTCCGGCGTTAGACACCTATCCACAAAGAAAAACCCCAACGTTCGGCTGGGGTTTTTCATGGTAGATAAGTAAAAACTTATCCCAGGTAGGGCTTCAGGGCCTTGCTGCGCGAGGTGTGGCGCAGGCGGCGGATGGCTTTTTCCTTGATCTGGCGCACCCGCTCACGGGTCAGGTTAAACTTCTCCCCGATTTCTTCCAGGGTCAGGGAATGCTCGCCGTTAAGGCCGAAATACAGCGTAATTACGTCGGCTTCGCGCTTGGTGAGCGTGCTCAGGGCGCGCTGCACTTCCTTGCGGAGCGAGTCGTTCATCAGGCCGGTATCGGGCGACTCCTCGTCTTCGTTTTCCAGCACGTCCAGCAGGCGGTTTTCCTCGCCTTGCACGAAGGGAGCATCTACCGACACGTGACGGCCCGAAATCTTGAGGGTATCGACTACTTCGGAAGTCGTCAGCTCCAGTACTTCGGCAATTTCTTCGGGCGAGGGCTCCCGCTCGAATTTCTGCTCCAGTTCAGAGAAGGACTTGGAAATCTTATTCAGTGAGCCTACACGGTTCAGGGGCAGACGCACAATGCGGCTCTGCTCGGCCAAGGCCTGCAGAATCGACTGGCGAATCCACCATACGGCGTAGGAAATGAATTTAAAGCCCCGGGTCTCGTCGAAACGCTTGGCGGCTTTGATCAAGCCCAGGTTGCCCTCGTTGATCAAGTCACCCAGCGACAAGCCCTGGTTCTGGTATTGTTTGGCCACCGACACCACGAAGCGCAGGTTGGCCTTCGTCAGCTTTTCCAGCGCTTGCTGGTCGCCTTCTCGTATGCGTTGCGCCAGCGTTACCTCCTCGTCGGGGGTTAGCAAATCCACCTTGCCAATCTCCTGGAGGTATTTATCCAGCGACTGGCTTTCGCGGTTGGTAATTTGCTTGCTGATCTTTAGCTGTCTCATTGCGGGCGCGGAAGTAGAGTATTTCTGAAAATGTTAAACATCGGGGTACCCTTTCTACGGGTACCGGCTGATTGTGACCAACATGCCGGTACCCGCGAAAGTTCTACAGCAGGAAAATGGTTAGGCTTGCGCTTCGCCGTTGCTGCTGGCAGCACGCTCGGGCTTAGGCAGTAGCACCTTGCGCGAGAGACGGTATTTACCCGTTTTCTTGTCGATATCCAACAGCTTCACGTCGATTTCCTGCCCTACTTCCAGCACGCCTTCCAGCGTGGCCAGCCGCTCGTGCGACACCTCGGAAATGTGCAACAGGCCGTCTTTGCCCGGCATGATTTCCACGAAGGCCCCGTAGGGCTGAATGCTGCGCACCTTGCCTTTGTAGGTCTCGCCCACCTCGGGCGTCGCGGCAATGGCGCGGATGCGGCTGATAGCAGCTTCCATGTCTTCCTGGTTGGAAGCGTAGATGCTCACGTGGCCTTTCTCGTCCTTTTCCTCGATAATAACCGTGGCGTTGGTGTCCTTCTGAATCTGCTGGATGACTTTGCCACCGGGCCCGATGACGGCGCCGATGTACTCCTTGTCGATCAGCATCTTGTGCGAGCGGGGCGTATGAGGCTTCAGCTCGGCGGCGGGCTGGCTGATGGTCTTGGCCATTTCGCGCAGAATGTGCAGGCGGCCTTCGCGGGCCTGGTGCAGGGCAGCCGTCATGATTTCGCTGCTCAAGCCCTGGATTTTGATGTCCATCTGGCAAGCCACGATACCCTTCTCGGTGCCGGTTACTTTGAAGTCCATGTCGCCGAGGTGGTCCTCGTCGCCCAGGATGTCGGACAGCACGGCGTATTCGCCGGTTTCCTTGTCCTGCACGAGGCCCATAGCAATACCCGATACGGCGGCGCGCACGGGAATACCCGCGTCCATCAAAGCCATCGAGCCGGCGCACACCGTGGCCATCGACGACGAGCCGTTCGACTCCAGGATGTCCGACACGATGCGCACGGTGTAGGGATTCTCGTCGTCCGAAGGCATTACCTTCTTCAACGAGCGCTGGGCCAGGTTGCCGTGGCCGATTTCGCGGCGGCCGGGGCCGCGGTTGGGCTTCACTTCACCGGTCGAGAAGGCCGGAAAGTTGTAGTGCAGCATGAACTTGCTGTAGCCCGAGGTCATGGCCGTGTCGATGATCTGCTCATCGAGCTTGGTGCCCAGGGCCACTGTGGTCAGGGACTGGGTTTCACCGCGGGTAAACAAGGCCGAGCCGTGGGCACCGGGCAGGTAGTTCACCTCGCTCCAGATGGGGCGAATCTGGGTCAGGGCGCGGCCGTCGAGGCGGGTGCGCTCCTTAATCATCATGTCGCGGATGGCTTTCTTCTCGGCCGACGAGTAGTAGCGGCCGAACATTTTCATGTCCAACTCCGGCTGCTCTTCCAGCAATTTCTCGGTCAGCGACTTCTTGATAGCACTGAAGCTTTCCTTGCGGCCGGCTTTGCTGGTGTTGCCCGACTTGGCTACCTCGTACGCCTGCTGGTATACTTCCTGCTGGATACGCTGCTTCAGCTCGTCGTTTTCCTCGTACTTGGGGTACTCGCGCTTCACGTGGGATTTCTCCACTTCAGCGGCCAGCTCCAACTGCACACGTACTTGCTCCTTAATGGCTTCGTGGGCGTAGGCAATGGCTTCCACCATTTCTTCCTCGCTCACTTCGTTCATCTCGCCTTCCACCATGGCGACCGAGTCGGCGGTGGCACCCACAATGAGGTCGATGTCGGCGCGGGCAATGTCGGCCGTCAGGGGGTTGATCTGCAGCTTGCCGTCGATGCGGGCCACGCGAACCTCCGAAATAGGGCCGGCGAAGGGAATATCCGAAATCGAGAGGGCAGCCGAGGCGGCCAAGGCGGCCAGCGCGTCGGGCTGCACGGTCTTATCGGCCGAAATCAGGGTAATCATCACCTGCACCTCGTAGTGATAGTCCTTGGGGAACATCGGGCGCAGAATACGGTCTACGATACGGCAGACCAGAATCTCGTAGTCCGACAGGCGGCCTTCGCGGCGCTGGAACGAGCCGGGAATGTTGCCGGCGCCGCCGAACTTTTCTTGGTAATCAACCGACAGGGGCAGGAAATCCACGTCGCCGCGGGCGCTGGGCTGCGACACGACGGTAGCCAGCAGCATGGCGTCGCCGAGGCGCACGACGACGGCACCATCCGCGAATTTGGCCAGTTTGCCGGTTTCGATGGAAATCTGCCGACCATCGGGCAGGGTAACGCTCTTGGTAATAGCGGTGTAATTGGGCATCTTCTCAGTTTGCTTGAAAAAGCGACAGCGGGCGAGCAGCCTGGAAAAACCAGGGCCGGCGGCGGGCCTGGTTTTGCTCTGGGTATTGGGAATCGAAAGGGCAACAACCCACTGGCACCGATTCGTTACCAGTCAGGCCAAAAAAAGAGCAGGGAACCTTCGTAAAAAGGCTCCCTGCTCCACTAGGGCGAGGTTACTTGCGGATACCCAGCTCTTTAATAATTGCGCGGTAGCGGTTGATTTCGCGGTGCTGCAGGTAGTCCAGCAGACGGCGACGCTTACCCACGAGCTTCAGCAGGCCCAGGCGGGTCGAGAAGTCTTTTTTGTTCACCTTCAGGTGCTCGGTCAGGTGGTTGATGCGGTGCGAAAACAGGGCAATTTGCGATTCAGCCGAACCCGTATCGGTTGCGCTTTTGGTCAGGCTATTCTTCGCGAAAATTTCCTGCTTAATTTCGGTAGTGAGTTTCATCGGCAGATAGGTTTTCCCCGTCTTAGATTAAATATGAAAAGAAAAAAGTCACCCCGCACCTCGGGGTGGCCGCAAAGGTAAGGATTTAAAGCGGAATATGCGAGGGGCACGCAGGAAATATAGTACTGGGGAGAATGAGCCAAGGTGCCAAGGCCAAAGGCGCGCCCTGGCGAGCATTGCGCGCCTGAAGCAGAAACGAAGCCCTCCTTTGCGGCCCGTACACAGTGACCTTTTAGCCAAAAGCCCTACCCTCTGCTCAGAGGGTAGGGCTTTTCCTAGTAGAGGATTCCGCTTCTTTCAGTGGACGGGTGGCTTCCTCGTGCCTTCTCGCCGGGATACATTCTTTGCATTCCCCACAGTAGCACCTGAGCCCATTCCTACTCCCTGCCCGCTAAACGGCCTTCTTATACCCGCGAAAGGGCAGCTTGATTTTGCGGAACAGCCGGCCCCAGATATCCGTCTCCAACAGGCCGGAGTCGCGCCGGGCCTGGTTGAGGAAAAACAGGCCCACGGGCAGCAGCAGGGCCGTGGCCATCCACATGCCGGCGCCCACGGGCATTACCCCTTCGCGACCGTACTTTTCCCCGATGATGGACAGGACGTAGTAGACGATAAAGAAGACAATAGAAATCAGCACAGGAATACCCAGGCCGCCTTTTTTGATGATGGCTCCCAACGGTGCGCCAATCAAAAACATGAGCAGCACGGCAATGGACTGGGTGTACTTGCGGTAGATTTCGATGCGAAAATTTCCGGCTTCCTTGGCCAGGTTGCTCATGTGCTCGGACGAGCTGCCCACGTAGGTACGCAGGTTGCGGACCCGGTTTTCGGCCTGATCGAGCAGGCTGGCGTTGAGTACCGGCAGCTTCGTGGGCGGCACCTGCCAGCTTTCCACCCGGCGGTTCAGGGCCTGGCCGGTGGTGTCGAGCCGCAGGTAGACGTAATACGGGTTGAGCTGGCGCGGGAACTGCTCACGCTCGGTTACGAGGCGGTTGTGCAGCGAGTCGGTGTACTCTTCGAGCTGGGGAATATTCTTCATCATCTTATTCCCCGAAAACAGCTCTTTCTGGGTGCGGCCCAAATCGAAGGAGGCCAGGGAAAAGGTAATCAGGTTACGGTCGAAACCCTGGCGGATGAAGCTCGCCCCGGCCCGGTCGCGGGAGTCGGGCTGCTCGACGTAGGTACGGCCGTGGAAGAGTTCCAGGCCCAGGTAGCTGCCCCCAAAGCGGGTGAACATGCGGCCCGAATCGGCCAGAATAACGGTGGAGTTGCCACGCCCGTTGGTGTGGTCGTAGATCATGACGCCCTTGAGCAGGTCCCCACTCTCGCCTTCCTTCTTATTAACCTTGATGGTGTAGCCCGGCAGGCCGTTGTAGAAGACCCCCTCCCGAATATCCAGGGCCAGCTTCTGCTGGCGCACGTCCCAGAGCAGGCTGAAGGTTTCGAGGTTGGCGCTGGGCACGATGCGGTTGTTGAACCAGAAAGCCAGGCCGCCCAGCAGCACGCTCACAATCATGACCGGGCGCAGAATGCGCGTCAACGAGATGCCCGAGCTCTTGATGGCCGTCAGTTCGTGGTGCTCGCCCAGGTTGCCGTAGGTCATCAGCGACGAGAGCAGTACGGCCAGGGGCAGGGCCGTAGGAATCGTGATAACGCTGAAAAAGAAAATCAGCTTGGCAATAACCTCCCAGCCCAGATCTTTCCCAATCAAGTCATCCATGTACTTGAGCAGGGTGACCATGAGCAGGATGAACTGCACAACGGCAAAGGTCAGGAAGAAAGGCCCGGCAAAGGCCCGCAGGATCAGTTTATCGAGTTTTTTCATGACAGGCACTCCCCTGCCCGGCACCCAGTGTGGCCGCCGCGGGGGAGCAAAAGACAAACGAAGATAGAACTCGTTTTGCTCTCACTCCCCCAAGTTTATTTTTCCGGTTTTAGCCGCCCACCAGCTCGCGCAGCTTCAGAATCAGGCTTTCCCACATTTCCTGCAGCTCAATGTCGTCGGTTTCTTCGCTGTAATCGATAACGCGCAGGTACACTTCCTGGGTCAGCTGCGACTCTTCGAGGCTAAAGTCCAGGTAATTGGCATCGGGCGTATGCCGCTTATTGTGGTCGAGGAAGACGTAGCGCACCGAGCGGTTGGTGCGGTGGGAATTCATTTCGGCGTAGTGAGGCTGGTTGTCCCAGATAAAATTGTAGCGGTGGTCTTCGTCGATGCGCACATCCTGGCAAAACCACTGCGACAACCCTGACGCCGAGGCCAGGTACGGGTAGAGAATTTTGGGAGAAGCGTTTACGGGGAGTTCAACCGTAAAACGGTGTTTGGAACGAGTAGCGGAAAGCGGCATAAGCAAAACAAAAACAGGAAAAAGGGAGAGGTTCCACGTCAGGTCGTTACATGGGCTGAGCCAATATACACGGCTTTTTTTTTACACAAGGCTTGCGACAGTCGAAATCTTGTCATTACCTTTGCACCACCAAACAGGGCGGGGTAGCTCAGTTGGTTAGAGCACAGGATTCATAACCCTGAGGTCACGAGTTCAACTCTCGTCCCCGCTACATAAAAAGGCCTTCCTACTGCAGGAAGGCCTTTTTTATTTTCCGGGCCTTTGGGCAAAACCGAGAAAGTGGCCTCCTGGCAGCCACTGCCGCCTGCGCTGGCAAGGCTTGGGTTAGCACAATCTCCTGCCAAATCCTAACACTAAGGTAACGCTGGCATAGCTTGTTGGATGGCGGCCGCACCCGGGGCAACGACTAGGGCACGAATACCTGCGCAAAAACAAGTTATTGAACAGGCGCGGCCTAGGGTTGCCCTGGCCGGCCGGGGCCTACGTCTGCTTTCACTCGGGATTCTGGGAAAACTACGCGGCAAGTAGTATTCTTACCAGCGGGCCGCTTCCGTACGGCGCTCTCCTTGGTGATTTGCCTTTTTCCCCAACCGAATGTCTACACGTCTTGCCGCTTTTACGGCGCTGTTGCTGCTGGCCGCCCACCTGGCCCCGGCCCAAGTAGCTCCCGCCGACCCGGACCCCGTGCAGTGGGTACGTCCGCTGATGGGCACGGATTCCAAGCCCGAGTTATCAAACGGCAACACGTATCCGGCCGTGGCCCTGCCCTGGGGCATGAACTTCTGGATGCCCCAGACCGGCAAGATGGGCAGTGGCTGGGCCTACCAGTACTCGGCCGACAAGCTGCGGGGCTTCAAGCAAACCCACCAGCCTTCGCCCTGGATGAATGACTACGGGCAGTTTGCGCTGATGCCGATTACCGGCCAGCGGGTGTTCGACGAGGATGCCCGGGCCAGTTGGTTTTCCCACAAGGCCGAAGTAGCCGAACCCAACTACTACCGCGTGTACCTGGCCGACCACGACGTGGTAACCGAAATTGCGCCCACGGAGCGCGCCGCCCGTTTCCGCTTCACCTTCCCTAAAACCGACAGCGCCTACGTGGTGCTCGATGCGCTGGATAAGGGCTCGCATGTGCAGGTGCTACCCGATCAACGCAAAATCATAGGCTATACCACCCGCAACCGGGGCGGGGTGCCCAAGAACTTCAAGAACTTTTTCGTGCTCGAGTTTGACCACGCTTTTACCAGCACGGCTCTGTACCAGGACAAGAAACTGGTAAACGGGGTGCTGGCAGTAACGGCCGACCACGCGGGAGCCGTAGTCGGGTTCCGAACGCGCAAGGGAGAACAGGTGAATGTCCGGGTAGCCTCCTCGTTTATCAGCCGCGAGCAGGCCGAGCTGAACCTGCGTGAAATTGGCAGCAACGACTTCGACGCCATTCGCCAGCAGGGGCGCGCGGCCTGGAACAAGGCCCTGGGGCGCATCGAGCTGGAGGGAGGCACGCCCGACCAGCGCCGCACCTTCTACTCCTGCCTCTACCGCTCGTTGCTGTTTCCGCGCAAACTTTATGAGCTGGATGCCACGGGCCGGGTGATGCACTACAGCCCTTTCAACGGGGAAGTGCTGCCAGGCTACCTGTACACCGATACCGGCTTCTGGGACACCTTCCGGGCCCTGTTTCCCTTCCTAAACCTGCTCTACCCCGACGTAAACGCGGAAATCCAGCAGGGCCTGGCCAACGACTACAAGGAAAGCGGCTGGCTGCCGGAATGGGCCAGCCCGGGCCTGCGCAACGTGATGGTGGGCAACAACTCGGCCTCGGTAGTGGCCGACGCCTACCTCAAAGGCATCCGGGGCCAGGACATGAACGTGCTTTACGAGGCCCTGACCCACGGGGCCGACAACGCCGGCCCCCTAACGGCCGTGGGGCGGGCCGGGGTGGAGTACTACAACCGGCTGGGCTACGTGCCTTACGACGTGAAAATCAACGAAAACGCGGCCCGCACCCTGGAGTACGCCTACGATGATTTTACTATCTACCAGCTGGCCAAAGCCCTGAAGCGGCCGAAAAAGGAAATCAACCTGTACGCCAAGCGCAGCCAGAACTACCGCCACCTGTTCGACCAGGAAACCGGGCTGATGCGGGGCAAAAACCAGGATGGCACGTTCCAGAAGCCCTTCAACCCCTTTAAATGGGGCGACGCCTTCACCGAGGGCAACAGCTGGCACTACACCTGGTCGGTGTTTCACGACGTGCAGGGCCTGGTGGATCTGATGGGCGGCAAGGAAAAGTTTGTGGCCCGGCTGGACACCGTTTTTACCCTGCCCCCGGTGTTTGATGAATCGTACTACGGGGAGGTAATCCACGAAATCCGGGAAATGCAGATTGCCAACATGGGCAACTATGCCCACGGCAACCAGCCCATTCAGCACATGCCCTACCTCTACAACTACGCCGGGCAGCCCTGGAAAACCCAGTACTGGGTGCGCGAGGTGCTGAACCGGCTCTACCTACCCACGGCCGACGGCTACTGCGGCGACGAAGACAACGGGCAAACCTCGGCCTGGTACGTGTTTTCGGCCCTGGGCTTTTACCCCGTGTGCCCCGGCACCGACCAGTACGTGCTCGGCGCGCCGCTATTTCCCAAGGCCACCCTGCACCTGCCCTCGGGCAAGGACATTGTGCTGAACGCCAGCAACAACTCCCCCGACAACCGGTACGTGAACCAGCTGAAGATGAACGGTAAGGTGTACGACAAAAACTACCTGAGCCACGAGGAGCTGCTGCAAGGTGCCACCCTCGAATTCGACATGCGTGCCACGCCCAATACGAGCCGCGGCACCAGAGCCGACGCAGCGCCCTTTTCCATGTCGAAAGCCAAGTAGCGCTACAACGGCTGGCGCACGACGTTGTTGCCACGGCACCACAACAGGCTTTCCTGGCGCAGGAAAGCCTGTTGTTTTTTCCAGCGCTTACTTTTGCCACCCATGAAGAGACCCTGTACACCCGCGGCATACAGCTCTGGGTACGCCAGCTCTCAAAGCAGTATGCCTACCCCCTGCCTGAACAAGTTCAAGCACTCGGAAGGCCTCTTTAGCCCGCTTCGGCAGAGGCCACGTTGGCCGGAGCCGTGGAGGCATCCTGGTCGGAGGCCTGGGCTTCGTCCTGTTGTAGGCGGGCCCATTGCTGGGTGCTTTCGTGGGGCATCACGATGGGCACCTGCAGGCACACGCTCTGGGCCGGCAGCACCTGCCGCCAATCGTGAATAAGTTGCTTGTAAGCCTGACCCACGGGCCGGATGTTGCGGTCCAGGTCGTAGAGGCCCAGCGGGTTCACGTTGCCGCGGTTTTCGCGCAGGGCCGAGTCCCAGTCGACTTGGTCGGTGAGCGAGTACCAGGTGAAGCCGATGATAGGCACTCCGTCGTTGCGCACGCGCAGCACGTTGGCCCACTCCTTCCACAGCCAGTTCACGGCCTCGTCGCCGCAGGGGCCCTGGTGGAGGTTGGTTTCGGTGTGCATCACGGGCAGCCGGTACCGGTCGTGGTACTGGCGGGTGATGACGTGGTAGCCGAATACTTCGCCCGAGGCCGAAGTACTGCCATCGGCCCGCACCCGGTGCTCATTGGTTTTGTAGTAGTCGTTGCCCATAATGCACTGGTGGCGCAGGTTGTTGTGCATAAAGAAATGGTATTCCTCGCGCGTCATCCCGTTGTCGAGCAGGTACTCGTACATTTCCGACTCCACCCGGCGGCCGTAGTTTAAGTCCAGCGACAAAAAGCGGCGGGCATTCATCAGCTCGGCCGCCCGGATAGCCTGCGGATTTTCGGCGTGAAAGTATTCTGACGACTCGCTCTGAATAAACAAGGCGTCGGGCCGCACTTGGTTGATGGCCTGCATGGCCAGCACGTTGGCTTTCACAATGTGCTTCAGGGCCGTTACAAAGGCTTGGTCGGTAGTCAGTTGCTCGTTCCACCAGCCGTAGAGGGCCGAAAACACGGCGCAGATAAACATTTCGTTGACCGGGGTGTAGAGCTGCACCCACGGAAAGCGCTGGGCAAAGGCGCGGGCATAGTCGGCAAAGAGGACCGGAAAATCCGGGTTCTGAAAGTTGCCCAGCCAATCGGGCACCCCAAAATGGCATAAGTCGACGATGGGCGCAATGTTGCGGCGGCCCAACTCGCCAAAGGTTTCGTCGGCAAATGACCAGTCGTACTGGCCCGGCCCCAGCCACGTGGTGTGAATAGGCGGGCCGTAGCGCAGAAAACTGATGCCCAGCTCCTGCACCAGGTCAAAGTCTTTGCGCCAGTGGGTATAGTGGCCGCACTTTTCCATCTCATCCACGCGCACACGCCCGTTTTGAATGGTGGGGTAACTGTTTTCGATGCCGGTGGCGAAAAGAAAGCGGGGAGTCATACAGGGGCTTCGGTACGGGCGAGCAGGCAGAACCAACAGTCCTTAAACCCCAGCTTCGGCCACTTGGTTATCGGCCGGCTGGAAGCATACGGAACTGCAATTACGGGTTTGCCCAGGCAGAAAAACCGTATAAATCCGGGAGCAAACAAGTCCGCCGACTCGTTTAAGAGCCTGCAATCAACCGGGGCCGGGGCTGAGTAGCCCGCCGGGTAACCGGTCTTTTTTTTCGATGACACCTTTTTCCTCCCCGTTCAGTCAGCCTTCTGTCCCGGGTTCAACTGCCACCTACACCCCGGGGGTTCCGCTACATTCGGCGTCCCGTATTGCCGCCCTGACCAACAGCCCCAGTGCTTTTGCGTCACCATTCCCGGCCGCGCCCGTATCGGCGGCCTGCGCCGTGCCTGCGCCGCTGGGCATGCCGGCCACCCCGTGCTGGCTGGCCCTGCCCTAGCCCGGGGCCTGGTCCGACCAACGGGGTTGGGGCCTGGGCTAGGGCAGATTTGCTAGGATGCAAACCCACCCCGGCCGGCCCGGAGCCGCAATGCCAGAACCCGGCCTACGCACCCAACCTCACTTAGGCGCAGCAGCCTCTTCCGGCCCCACCAACCGGAACCCGATGACCCAGACCCACTCATTGCGAAGCCAGGCCCCGGGATAAATGGAGTCGATAAGAGCCTGGAACGCTGCCCGCGCCGATCCGGCGGCCCCCGGGGCGGGCTCTACGCCTTCCGCCCGGGCTTCGGCTTCGGTGATACTCTGGAGCTGCTCGGCCCCCACCCGCACGATTTCCAGCAGCAGCTCCGGGGCTTCGAGCACGCGCAGCCGGTCGCCGGGCCGCCCAAACGGGCAGACAACCCGCTCGGGCGGCGGGGCGGCTCCCGCTGTGCGCCGCCCGAGCCGGGCCGTGTCGGCCTCCATTCCCAGGTACTGGTAGCTAAAGGGCCGCTCCTGCATCGGGAGGTGGCTGGCAAAGCGGCGGCGGGTCACGGTTTTGCGCCCTGCCCGCAGCGCAGCCACCATGGCAGCAGTAAAGGAAATGGCCCGTTCTACCGGAAGGAAAGCAGACATAGATGCAAACGTTTGTTGAAAATAGAATTTAAGCAGGGTGAGTGGTCAGCCGAAAGCCGTGTTCCGCCCAGCTACCCCCAAAATTAACAGCGGCCCGGCGGGTTGAGTATGGGCGACTAAATCGATTGAAACGCCGTATCTACGGGTTTCCGGCAGACGTCCCCCGTGGTGCTGCAGCCAAGGCGCCTAAGCTCGGCTTTACCAGCAGTATAATTATTTATATAAGAAAATTTCACCAGGCCGCCAACCGCCAACGACTGCCTACGTACCAAAGAGCTGTTAGCCAAGCCCGTGCTGCGCTTCCCCCACCGCGCCAGCCTCCTAGTACCGGCCTTGCCGGCCGCCCGCAAGCTACTCCCTTCGACTTTCCTGGTACCCTATCCCCGACCCTTGTATGGAGCGCATGGTAAAACTTGTCTTAACCAGTCAGGGCATCCTGACCATTGGCCTGCTGCTCGTATTGGCTTTGGCCCCGCACCTACCCACCAGCCTGGTACGCTGGGATGCCCTGTGGTATCGTTCCATTGAGGCGCACGGCTATTTTTTCCGGCCGGGAGGCATGAGCTCCACGGGCTTCTTTCCCTTCTTTCCGTGGGTGTGGGATATCACCCAGCTCAATGCCGTCGGCATCAGCATTTTCAATCTGGCCCTGGCGGGGGTGGCCGTGTGGCTGCTGCGGCGCTACCTGCGCCTGCGCCCCGAGGCCCTGGTGCTCTACGCGGCCTTCCCCTCCTGCATGTTTCTGTATTTGCCCTACACCGAGGCGCTGTTTTTCTTTTTCTCGAGCCTGGTGCTCATCAGCGTCGCGCACAATTTCCGCCCGGCCGGGACTTTGGCCGCCGCTTTGTTTTTGGGCAGCCTCACCCGCGTCACCTCCTTTTTCTACGTGCCCGCCCTGGCCGCGGTAGAAGTCTTCGGGTGGCTGGCCCAGCGTGAGGGCCGCCTGGTTCCCCGGCTGGGGCGCCTGGTGGGGCTGGGATTATTGCCCGCCCTGGGTTTGCTTACGGTCGTGCTCTACCAATGGTGGGAAACCGGGGTCTGGTTTGCCTTCAACAAAACCCAGCAGGCCGGCTGGGACCACCGCCTGCGCCTACCCCACCTACCCCTAACCAGCTTCGGTAACGGTGCCGTCCTGCTCGATGGGCTGGCGCTGCTGGTCGGGGTGCTGGCCGGCGGCTGGCTGCTCTACCAACTGGGGCGGGTAGGCCGGGGGCAGGGGCCTGCTCCCCGGCCCGAGGTTATTTTCGCGGCCGTTTTCGTGGCCTTATCGGCCCTGCACACCACCCTGTTTGCGCCCTTGACCAGCACCGGACAAACGTCGCTGCTGAGCCTGCACCGCTACGTCTTCTGCACCCCGTTTTTCCTGATTTTGCTCAACGAGTTCATTCCCCGCCAGGCCCTGTCGTGGCAAACCGTGGGACTGTGCCTGCTGCCCGTTGTCGGGCTGGCTGCCCTGCTGGGCATGCTCAGCACCGCTCCGTTTATTCAGCGCCCCCCGCTGCTGGGCGTGCCGGTGCCGGGGCTGTTGTGCGGGGTCTTGCTGCTGGGCTACGTGGCCCTGTGGCTGCGGGCCCACTCCCGCTGGATCCAGGTGGTGCTCTACGGGAGTAGCCTGCTGCTGCAGTTTGTCTACCTCTACACGTATGCCCTGGGACGCTGGGTGGGCTAATTTCTGCTTCGCGGGTGGTCCCGCCCACGTAGCTCCGCTATAGCCCCGCCCAGCCCGCGGCGTGGGGCTATCCGGTATGCCGACTTGCCAAATGCCCGCCGGTTTTACTACCTTATTCACCGGCTCGGGGCCAGCAGCCCTGTTCCTGACCCTGCTCCGGCCGGCGGCCAGCCCCGCTGGGCCTCTTTTTTGCCGCTCCGGCTCACGCTCTTGCCCACCCAATGCGGGCCGGCCGGGGCCCTATCGGGTCCTTTCGCTAACCTTATAGTCAGCCCAACGCTTCCTGTCCGATGAGTGCCGAAGAAGAAATCCGGGCGCTGCGCCGCCGCGTAACCGAGCTCGAAGCCCAGCTGCCCACCGCCGGTGCGGCCCTCACTCCCCCGCCTGATGTATACCACCAGTTGGTGCAGGTGGCTCCCCTGGCCCTGTACCTGTACACGCCCGACACCGGCGCTGAGCAGCAGCTTAACGACCAGCTGGCCCGGGTGCTGCATCTCGACGCTCCTGGGCCGATGCTGGGCTTGCTGCACCCGCAGGACAGGCGGCGGCTGCGCGCCCACTATGCCCTGCTCGGCCAGGACCCCGCGCGGCGGCTGCCGGCCCTGGAGTTGCGCCTGCGCACCCGGGCCGGCCGCTGGCACTGGTTCCGGGTGCAGCACACGCCCCTGTCCACCGCCTCCCGCCAGCTGCTGGGCACTTTGCTCGACATCAATGCCGACAAGGAGCACGCGGCGCGCCTGGCCCAGCAGCAGCAGTTCAGCTGGCACCAGGAACGGGAGCGGGAGCTGGTGCGGCAGGTAATCGACGCCAGCCCCAACCCTATCTATGTAAAGGATGAGGCCGGGCGGCTGATTCTGGCCAACGAAGCCTACGCCCGCCTGCACCAGCGCCGCGTGGCCGAGATGCTGAGCCAGATGCCGACCTGGCAAAGCGCCGAGCAGCAGCAGCAGGACCAGGATTTGCTGACGACGGGCACCACGCTCAGCGTGGAAGAGTGCCACCTAGGCCCCGAGGCCGTTCCGGCGTGGTATCATACCATCAAAAAGCCTTTGGGGCAACCCGACGGCACCCGGTACCTGCTCAGTATTTCCTCCAACGTGACGGCTCTGAAGCAGGCCCGCGAGGCGGCCGAGGAGTCGGCGCGGGCCAAGGAGGTGTTTCTGGCCAACATGAGCCACGAGATTCGCACCCCCATGAACGGCATTGTGGGGCTGGCCCGCCTGCTCAAAAAAACGCCCATTTCGGCCCAGCAAGCCGATTACCTGGACCTGATTCTGACCAATGCCGGCAGCCTGCTGGTGGTTATCAACGACATCCTCGACTTTGCCAAGATGGAAGCCGGCCGCCTCGACCTGGAAAGCCGGCCCTTTGACGTAGCCGACACGGTGCGCAGTGTAAGCCGCTCGTTGGCCCTGGTAGCCGAGTCGAAAGGCCTGCAGCTGCACACTTGCGTGCCCGCCGAGCCCCTGCCCGTAGTAGCCGGCGACGCTGTGCGCCTGGGCCAGGTGCTGGTCAACCTGCTCAACAACGCCATCAAGTTTACCAGCTCCGGCACCATCACCGTGAGCGTGGAGCCCGTCGGTGCGCCGGCCGAAGCGCAGCAAACCGTGCGCTTTTGCGTAGCCGACACGGGCATCGGAATCAGCCCCGAGAAGTTTGAGCAGGTTTTTCAGAGCTTTGCCCAGGCTACCAGCACCACCACCCGGCTCTACGGCGGCACGGGCCTGGGGCTGGCCATCTGCAAGCACCTGGTAGAGCTGCAGGGCGGCCACATCGGGCTCGACAGTGCGCCGGGGCGCGGCAGCCGCTTCTACGTAACGCTGACCTACCCGCTGAGCGACCAGGCCCCGGCCCCGGCCTTCGAGGCTCCGCAGGCCCTGCCCGCGGGACTGCTGCGGGGCCTGCGGGTACTGCTGGTCGAAGACAACCCGGTCAACAAGCTGCTGGCCTGCTCGCTGCTGCAGGAGTGGCAAACTGACTCGGAAGTGGCGGCCGACGGCGCTCAGGCCCTGCACTTGGCCCTGCACCAGCCCTTCGACCTGATTCTGATGGACATTCAGATGCCGCAGGTGAACGGGCTGGAGGCGACGGCCGAGCTACGCCGCACGCCGGGCCCCAACCAGTACACCCCCATTGTGGCCCTGACGGCCAACGCGCTGAAAACGGACGTGGATTCCTACCCCCACGCTGGCTTTACCGACTGGCTGGTGAAACCCTACCACGAAAACAACCTCTACCAGGTAATTGCCCGCAACACGGGCCGTACCCAGGTGCAGGAAGCCACGCTTGAAACCACCGCCGACCAGCCCGCCTACGGGTTCGAGGGCTTGGGCAAACTGGCCAACGACCCGGACTTTATTCGCAAGATGCAGCAGCTCTTTGTCGATACCGTACCCCAGCAGATGGAGGAGCTGCACACCTTGCTGCGGCAGCACGACTGGCCGGCTTCGGCCCGACTCACGCATAGCCTTAAATCGACGTTTGGCAACCTGCAGATAGCCGAGGCGCTGGCAGGAATAAAAAAAATTGAGGAGATAATTAAAAAAAATCCGGACCCTTCGCACCTCCTGCAACTCCACCGTAGCGTTCACCAAGTGACCACGCAAATGGCTGTGACTTTCACAACCCAGCTATTGGCTTGAACAATGGAAAAGCTACCACTGAAACGATTGCAATGACTTAATTTTTTGTACAAAACAAGTATTTAATATTCCTTAACATAGTCAAAATACGACCCTCTTACGGGCATAAAACTAATAAGCGTTAGTGCTTTACTAAGACCAACTGTAGTTACCCTTAAACTCAACGCACTGTGGGTTAATGCAAACCGATTCAAAAATCATTACGTAAATTGAACCGTTGCCCAAACAGTGCGCCCCCAGGCACCCCGCCTGGTGCGGACCCGTTTCGGAGTACTGCTGCCCCCGCGCTATTCCAGCTGCCGCTCCCACCAGCTGGTCTTTATCCCAGTTTTGCTCGTGGCTACCTGCCAAAGATCTGGCTAGTCCTGCTAACCGCATGCCGGGTTCACAAATAAGCTTTAATCAACATTTTTTGTAATTAAGTAAAGCTTACCTGCTCCTGCCTACCGTCGGGACCTAGCTCAGTTGCGGCTTCGACCTGCGCAGCTGGCCCCTGGGCCCTCCCATCCCACCCCTTCCCACGAGTTTCTCCCGCTGGCCGCCCAGCGGCCGGAAGAATATTGGCTAATCCGTGCAGTTGAACCAAATCTACTTTCTATGCTTCACTCCAACTCCAAGCAGTCCGCCCGCGGCCCGAAGCACCTGCTCGTCATCGACGACGAGCCCGCCATTCGCCTGATTCTGGACCACTACTTTTCCCACGACTACCGCGTGGTTCTTACCGCCAACGGGCAGGAAGCCCTGGCCTGGCTGCGGGCCGGCAATCTGGCCGAGGCCATCGTGCTCGACTACGAGATGCCCCTGATGAACGGGCTCGACTTCATCAAGCAGATCCGGGCCGACGAAGCCCACGAAAACACGCCTATTCTGGTGCTTTCCGGCACCGACGAGACCAGCAACAAGATTCTGTGCCTCAAACAGGGGGCCGACGACTACCTGGTCAAGCCCTTTAACCCGGAGGAACTGGAAATCCGGATTCAGAAGATACTGCAGCGCGTAGGGGCCAGCGCCTAGGCTCCCCGGCCGCATTCTGCTCCCACCGGGCTCTGCTATCGGAGCCATTCCCAGCCTTTTGCACCTCTCTGCCTGGTCTTACCCCCAACATCTCCCTCCGAATGGAAGCTCTCCTGAACCAACCCTATTCTCCGGCCGCCGACAAAACCCCGTTTCTGCCCCGCTGGCGCTTTGCCTGGCGGCCGGCCGCCCGCACCCGCCGCCCGCCGGCCGCCCCGGCCGCTACCGGCGGGGCCCTGCCCTGGTCGAAGCGGTTGTTTGACGTGGTGGTGGCGGCCTTGGGCCTGCTGTGCCTGCTCCCGCTGTTTGCCGTAGTGGCCCTGCTCATCAAGCTTGAGTCGCGGGGGCCGGTGTTTTACTACTCCTACCGCGTGGGCACGGGCTACCGCATCTTCCGCTTCTGGAAGTTTCGCTCGATGCGGCCCGATGCCGACCAGCTCCTGGCCTCGATGAAAGACCTGAACCAGTACCAGGCCGCCGAGCCCGACACCCTGGCCCCGGCCGCCGACGACACCTGCGCCTGCGGGCCCCAGTGCCGCAGCCAGCTGATTGACAAGCACGGCCGCCTGGTGTGCGAGCGGCAGCACCAGTTGCGCAAAAAAGCCCGCGGGGGAGCTGCCTTCATCAAGATTGCCAACGACCCGCGCATTACCCGCCTCGGGGCCTTTCTGCGCAATACCAGCTTCGACGAACTGCCCCAGCTCTGGAACGTGCTGCGCGGCGACATGAGCATCGTGGGCAACCGGCCCCTGCCCATCTACGAGGCCGAAAAGCTGACGACCGACCAGTTTGCCGCCCGCTTCGGCGCGCCCTCGGGCATCACCGGCCTGTGGCAGGTCAGCAAGCGGGGCAAGGGTACGATGTCGGAAGAGGAACGCATTGCCCTGGACGTGGAATATGCCCGCACCTACTCGCTCAAGCAGGATCTGCGCATTCTGCTGCGCACCGTACCGGCCTTGTTTCAACAGGAGAACGTCTGATGAAACAAGCTGTAGCCCTCCTCCTGCTTCTGCTGCTGGCCGGCCGGCCGGCCCCGGCCCAGAGCGTGCTGGCCCCGGCGGCGCCCACGCTGGTGGCGGCCGAGTTTTTTGCCGCCCCCGAGCTGGTGCTGCCCCGCCTCTACGAAGCGGCCATCAGCCACTCGGCCGAGGTAGCCCAGCTCGAAGCCAGCCGGGAAATTGCCAGCCAGGACCTGAAGCTGACCCGCCAGAAGCCGCTGAATATGCTGGCCCTGAGTTCGAGCTACAACTACGGCACACTGCCCTACTTCGCCGCGTCCGACGGCACGGCCCAGGTCTACCAGTTCAACCCCTTCTCGCAGGGGGCCCGGGCCCAGTACTCGGCCGGCCTGAGCGTGGTAGCGCCCCTGGACGTGCTCTTCGGCCGCCGCACCACGGTGCACCGCCAGGAGTTGGTGCTGAGCCGGGCCCAGGCCGAGCGCCAGCAGAAGGAAAGTGAAATCCGCCAGGTTGTCATCGTCCGCTACCAGGAGCTGGCCCTGGCCCGCACCGCCCTGCAACACTACCAGGACGCGCTGCAGTCGGCCAGCGTGAGCCGCAAAATAGCCGACCGGCGCTTCAAGGACGGCGAAATTCAGGTCGATGAGCAGATGGCCGCCATGGATTTCTACGGCAAGGCCCTGCTGGCCCAGGAAGAAGCTAAAAGTAAGTACCGCACCGCCCAGCTGCTTTTGGAAGAGCTGATTGGCATGCCCATCACGATGTTAATGCTCCGAAAATGACCCCACGCGACTTCCTGCGGCTGCTGCGGCGGCACTGGCTCCTGCTGCTGCTTATTCCGGCCACCACGGCGGCCTCCATTTACGTCTTTACCCGGTTTCAGCCCAAAAAATACACTTCCGACACGGTCATTTACACGGGCATTGCCTCGGGCTACAAGATTGAGGGCGGCAACAACGACAACGGCGCCGGCGGCTGGAATGCCACGGCTACGGCCTTCGACAACCTGCTGAGCTTGATCAATGCCCGCGACACCCGCCAGGAAGTATGCCTGCGCCTGCTGGCCTGGCGCCTGCTGCAGGATGCCCCGGGCACCCGCCTCCGGCCCACGCCCCCGGCCGGCCCCGACGCCGGCCTGCTAGGCCGCCTCACGGCCCGGCAAACGGCCAAAAAGGCGCAGAACTCGGCCTACGCCCAGCTGCCGGCCGCGCTGAAAGCCCGCCTGACCGGGCCCACGCTGGAGGAAACCACCCGGCGGGTGCTGGCCGCCTACGAGGCCTCGCCGACCAACCCGCTCTACCGGCTCATCAATTCCAAAGACCCGCTCTACTCGGAAGAAGCCCTGTGGCGCATTACGGCCGGGCGGGTGAAAGACAGTGACCTGATCCGGCTCGAGTACAACGCCTCCGACCCAGTGGTTGTCCAGAAAACCCTGGAGATTCTGACCCAGGTCTTCATTCGCAAGCACCAGGCCCTGTTTACGGGGCAGAACGAGTCGGTTATCGGCTACTTCAACGGGGCCGCGGAAAAAGCCCGGCAGCGCCTGCAGGCCGCCGAGCAGCGCCTGCTTGAGTTTCACCAGAAACACAATATCGTCGACTACGACAAGCAGATTGTGGCCTCCACCGAGGAGCGGCAGCTGGCCCTGGACAAGTACAACGCCCTGGAAATGCAGTACGCCGGCGCTTCCTCCACCCTGAAGTCGGTGGAAGGCACGCTGAGCAAGCGGGGCGTGTCGAACTTGAAAAGCCAGGAGATTATTCGCCTGCGCAACCAGCTCGCAGCCCTGAACAGCCAGATTTCGGAAGTGGAGCTGCTGAACCAGGCCCAGCCCAGCGCCAGCAGCAACGAGCGGCTGGCCAGCCTGCGCAGGCAGGCCACCGAGCTGTCGGACCGCATCGGCGAGACGGTGAACAGCTACTACGCCAACGCCCACTCGGCCCAGGGCGTGGCCGTGAAGGATTTGCTCAGCGACTACACCAAAAACAACCTGCTGGTGGCCGACTTGCGCAGCCAGCTGGGCCTGATGCGCCAGCAGCGCGAAGTGGCGGCCAGCCAGTACAACAAGCTCGTGCCGTTGGGGGCAGAAATCCGCAAGATCCGGCGCGAGGTAGAGGTAGCCGAGAAGGAGTACCTCTCCCAGATGGAAGGCCTCAAGCAAAGCAAGCTTTCGGAGCAGAACGGGGTGCTGGCCTCCCAGCTGCGGGTGGTCGACCCGCCCTACCTGCCCCTGGACGCGAACGGGTCCAAAACCCTGTTGCTGATGCTGGGAGGCTTTCTGGGCTCGTTTCTGCTGCTCGGGGCCGCGCTGGTTACCACTGGCATGCTGGACCAGACCCTGCAGCAGCCCGCCGTGGCCACCCGGCTCACCAAGCTGCCGGTCGTGGGTGTACTGCCCCGCACCCAGGGCCTGAGCCCGCAGCAGCTCGTGGATGCCAAGCGGGCCGAAGCCCACCTGGGCCGGCAACTGCTGCTCAAGCTGCAGCAGCGCCACCCCGACAAGCCCTACGTCATCGGGGTGCTGAGCAGCCAGAGCGGGGAAGGCAAAACGGCCGTGTGCAACTCCCTGGCCGCCAGCCTGCGCGAGATGCGCATCAAAACCCTGGCCCTGTTTCCCAATGACCATTGCATTCCGCTGCTGCCGGACGAAGACACCCGGTTTTACTCGCCGCTGCAGGGCGTTGCCCCCGGGGCTACGCTGACCGATTTTGTGGGCAAGGCCGTGCACCCCAACATGGTCGTTATCGTCGAGTTCCCGGCCTTGCTCGAATCGGCCTACCCGGCTTCGCTGCTCCAGGAACTGGATTTGCTGCTGGTAGCCGCCCGGGCCGACCGGGCCTGGCACCCGGCCGACCGCACCCTCTTCGACAACATCAAGCGTATTGCCCACGCACCCATCGAGCTGGTGCTCAACGGGGTGCTACCCGAATACGTGACCGACTTTATCGGCAAGCAGGCCCGGCCCTCACACACCCAGCCCGTGCTGCCGGCCCATCCGCCGCAGAACCTGCTGACCCCGCACCCGGCCGCGGCGCCCCCCGTGCCGAGCGAAGCCTAGCCTGCCCCTTTCTGTATCCCTGCTGATGCGCCCTGGCCTTGCCCCTGCTGGTACTGGCCGGCCTCTTACTGCCCTTCCTGCGTGAATCATCTGCTTTCTTCCTCGGCCCTGCGACCCAAACCTCTGCTGCTCCCGCTGGGCCTGCTGGCGAGCATCGTCGTGGGCTGGCTCACGGCTGGCCATGGCCCCGTGGTCGTGGGCTTGCTGATTGCGCTGGCCGTGGCCGGGCCGTTCGGGCTGGCCTTGTTTCGCCAGCCCCGCCTGGGAATCATCGGGCTGGTGGTGTACTGCTTTCTGCTCTTTATTCTGGTGCGCGAAGTGGGCGGCATTCCCTACGGCATGGCCGTCGATGCCCTGCTGGTGCTGACCTGGGTGGCCGTGGCCTTCAACCACGAGCGGTTCGACTGGCGGCGCCTGCGCAACGACCTGGGCCTGGTGACGCTGCTGTGGCTGGGCTACAACCTGCTGGAGCTGGGCAACCCCGCCGGGGCCAGCCTGGCGGGCTGGTTTCAGGAAATGCGCAGCACGGCCCTGTACTGGAGCCTGGGCGTGCCCCTGGCCATGCTGCTCTTCACCCGGCGCCAGGATCTGAACCTGTTTCTGGTACTCATCCTGGGGTTGTCGGTGCTGGGCGCCCTGAACGGTCTCAAGCAGCAGCTGCTGGGCCTTTCGCCGGGGGAACAGGCCTTTCTGGATGAAAACACGAAAACCCACCTGCTCTGGGGCAAGCTGCGGGTGTTTTCCTTCTACAGCGACGCCGGCCAGTTCGGTGCCGCCCAGGCCCATATCCTGGTCGTGGCCCTGGTGCTGGCCCTGGGCCCGTTTGCCAAGTGGCAGCGCCTGCTGCTGCTGGCCGCCGCCGGTCTGCTGCTCGTCGGCATGCTGCTTTCGGGCACCCGCGGGGCCTTGTTTGCCCTGGGCGTGGGCATAGCGGTGGCCCTGCTGATCAGCAAAAACATCAAGGCCCTGGTGCTGGGCGGCCTGCTGGCCCTGGGCTGCTTCGGGGTGCTCAAGTACACCACCATCGGCAACCAGAACTACAGCATCTACCGCCTGCGCACCGCCCTCGACCCCCAGGATGCCTCCCTGAACGTGCGCCTGCGCAACCAGCTGGCCCTGCGCGACTACCTCAGCAGCCGGCCCTTCGGGGGCGGGGTAGGCTCCATCGGCAACACCGGCATTCACTACAACGCCGGCCAGTACCTGGCGACCATTCCGCCCGACTCCTACTGGGTGAAGGTATGGGCCATGTACGGCATCGTGGGCTTCGTGCTCTGGCTGGGCATCATGCTCTACATCCTGGGCAAGTGCTGCGGCATCGTGTGGCGCATCCGCGACAAACAACTCAAAGTCAAGCTCCTGGCCCTTACGGCCGGCTTTGCCGGCAGCCTGGTCTGCAGCTACGGCAACGAGGTCATCAACTTCATGCCCTCGGCCCTGATCGTGTACCTGACCTGGGCCTTCGTCTTTGCCGGCCCCCGGCTCGACCGGCCCGCCCAACAAGCTACCTCCTAACCGATTCTGCTATGGCTACGCCGCTGGTTTCCATCATTTCCATCAACTACAACCAGGCCCAGGTGACCTGCGAAATGCTGGCTTCCCTGCGCCAGATTACCTATCCACGGGTGGAAATTCTGGTTGTCGACAACGCCTCGCCCACCGACGACCCGGGCATCATTGCCGAGCGGTTCCCGGAAGTACAGCTGATTCGCTCGGCCGAAAACCTGGGCTTTGCCGGGGGCAACAACCTGGGTATCGCCCAGGCCCAGGGCGACTACCTGCTGTTTCTCAACAACGACACGGAGGTTGCGCCCGACTTTCTGGAGCCCCTGGTCGAGCTCTTTGAGCAGAACCCGCGGGCCGGGGTGGCCTCGCCCAAAATCCTCTTCCACGACTCGGGCGACCTTATTCAGTACGCCGGCTCGCGGGGCATCAATACCTGGACGGGGCGCAGCATCACCATCGGCCAGCTCGAGCCCGACTGCGGGCAGCACAACCGTTCGGCTGAGACCGAGCTGGCCGACGGGGCCGCCATGATGGTGCCCCGCCGGGTGGTAGAAGCCGTGGGCCGCATGCCCGAGCTTTACTTTCTCTACTACGAAGAGCTGGACTGGTGCGAGATGATCAAGCGCGCCGGCTACCGCTGCCACTACGTGGCCGAGTCGACGGTGTACCACAAGGAGTCGATGTCGGTGGGCAAGGCCTCGGTGCTGAAAACCTACTACATGAACCGCAACCGCCTGCTCTTTATCCGGCGCAACAGCGCGGGCTGGGCCCGCCTGACCAGCATTCTGGTGTTTGTGGCGGCGGCCCTGCCCAAGAAGGCCGTGCAGTTTTCCCTGCACCGCGAGTGGCAGCACCTGCTGGCCCTGGGCCGGGGCCTGCGCTGGAACCTGCAGCACCCGAAGCTGACCGACCTGCGCTGATTCTTCCTGGCTTTTATCCCGACTTCTATGGCCTTGCTTGCTACCCTTCTCAACGCCTTGCTCTACGCGGTGGGCGCCTTTCTGCTGCTCAACTGCCTGTATCTGCTGTTTTTTGCCGTGGCCGGCCACCGGCCGGTGCGCCTGCCGTTTCTGACCCAAGCCCCGGTGGCCCCGGCCCGGCGCCTGTGCGTCCTGATTCCGGCCTACCGCGCCGACGCGGTGATTCTGGAAACGGCCCGCGCGGCCCTGCACCACGCCTACGCCGGCCCCAAAGACGTAGTAGTGGTAGCCGACGGCCTACAACCGGCCACGCTGCAGCACCTGCGGCAGCTGGGCGCCCAGGTGGTAGAGGTGCAGTTTGAGCGCAGCACCAAAGGCAAGGCCCTGCTCCACGCCCTGACGGTGCTGCCCGCCCCCTGCTACGACGTGGCCCTGGTGCTCGACGCGGACAACCTGATGGCCCCGGGCTGCCTGGACAGCATCAATGCCGCCTTCGGGGCCGGCTACAAGGTGGTGCAAACCCACCGCACGGCCAAAAACCAGAACACGGCCTTTGCCCTGCTCGACGCCTGCAACGAGGAAATCAACAACCACCTCTACCGCAAGGGGCCGTTTGCCGTGGGCCTGTCGGCGGCCCTGATTGGCTCGGGCATGGCCTTCGACTACGGCTACCTGCGCCAGCTGCTCTCGGGCATCGGCGAAACCGTGGGCGAAGACAAGGAAATGGACTTCCGCATTGCCCGCGACCAGCAGAAAATCTGCTACCTGGACGCGGTGCTGGTGTACGACGAGAAAATTGAGGATGCCCGGGTCTTTACCCAGCAGCGCACCCGCTGGCTGGCCTCCCAGCTGGAGTTTGTGCGCAAGTACAGCGGGGAAGGCATCCGGCAGCTGCGGCGCGGCAACGGGGAGTTTTTCAACAAGGTCGTGCAGGCCTACCTCGTGCCGCGGACGTTGCTGATTGGGGTGCTGGGCTTCTTTTTCCTGCTTTCCCTCCTCGTGCCGGCCGGGCCGCCGGTCGGGTTCTGGGCGGGCCTGCTGCTGGGGCTGGCCGCCACCCTGCTGGGCTCGTTGCCGGCCCGCCTCTACAACCGGCAGCTGCTGGCCGCCCTGCTGCGCCTGCCCTACGCCATAGCCTGCATGGTAGTGGCCCTGCTGCGGGTGCACCGCACCAAAACCTCGTTTCTGGCCACGCCCCACAAGCTCCACGACTCTCCCCTGCAAGTTCCCAGCTAACCCCCTGCCCCCATGCCCTTCGACATCATTGCCCTGCCAGCCCTGGCCTGCCTGATCTGGGGCTTTATCCGGGGCCTGAAAGCCCGGCCCGAGGCCTAGGCCCGGCCACCCCACGCCAGCCGTTCAACCCTTTCTTGCTATGACGACACCTGTTCTCCCTTACCTTTTCTGGGCCGCCGTGGCCGTAGTGGCCTACACCTACGTGGGCTACGCGGTGCTGGCCGGCCTCTGGGCTAAAATACTGACCCTGACCCGGCCCCGGGTGGTGCGGGAGGTCTTCAAGCCCGAAGTCACGCTGATTGTGCCCTGTTACAACGAGGCCGATATACTGGAGGCCAAGATTGCCAACTGCCGGGCCCTGGCTTACCCGGCCCACCAGCTGCAGCTGCTCTTCATCACCGACGGCTCGACCGACCACTCGGCCCAGGTATTGGCCCGTCACCCCGACATCCGCCACCTGCACGCCCCGCTGCGGGCGGGCAAGTCGGCGGCCGAAAACCGAGCCCTGGAGCACGTGATTACGCCCTTCGTGGTCTTTACCGACTGCAACACCGACCTCAACCCCGGCGCGATCCGCGAGCTGGTGAAGCACTACCAGGATCCGCGGGTCGGGGCCGTGTCGGGGGAGAAAAAAATCAGGGCCCAGGGCTCGGCTCCCGGGGCCGGCGAAGGCCTGTACTGGCGCTACGAATCCTTCCTGAAGCGCTGCGATTCCCGGATTTACTCGCTCATGGGGGCGGCCGGGGAGCTGGTTTCGTTTCGCACCGAGCTGTTTGCTCCCCTGGAGCCCGACACCATCTTGGACGATTTCGTGCAGTCGTTGCGCATCGTGGAAAAAGGCTACCGGGTGGTGTACGAGCCCCGGGCCTACGCCACGGAAGACCCTTCGGTGTCGTTGGCCGAGGAATGGAAGCGCAAGGTGCGCATCTGCGCCGGCGGCTGGCAGTCCATGGTGCGCCTGCGCCGCCTGCTCAACCCGGCGGCCCAGCCCCTGGTCACGTTTCTCTACGTCTCGCACCGGGTGCTGCGCTGGAGCCTGGCCCCGCTGGCCCTGGCCGGCCTGCTGCCCCTGAGCGCCCTGCTGGCCGCCGAGCAGGGCGGCGTTTTTGCCCTGGCCCTGGCCGCGCAGGTCCTGTTTTACCTGGCCGCCTGGCTGGGCTGGGGGGCCGCCGCCACGGGCCGCACCCTCAAGCCCCTGGTCGTGCCCCTGTACTTCTGTATGATGAACGTCGCGGCCTTTGCCGGCTTCTGGCGTTTTGTGCGCAAGGCCCAGCCCGCCGCCTGGGAAAAAGCCACCCGCCGTCCCGTTTCCGCAACCCCACCCCTGACCGACCCTGCCCTATGAACCTCTCCACTTTACGCCCCGCCTCCCATGCGAATCGCTCATTTAATAATGGTGCACAAAAACCCCGCGCAGGTCGAGCGGCTGCTCCTGGCCCTGGCGCACGACGGGGCCGACTGCTACCTCCATCTGGATCTGAAAGCCGACCCGCGCGCGTTCGAGCACCTCGCCCGGCTGCCGAATGTGCACTTCACGCCCCGCCGCTTTTTCGTGCGCTGGGCCTCCTACCGCTTCACCCAGGCCATCGTCGAATGTACCCGCGACATACTGGCTACCGGTATCGGGTATGAGTTTATCAACCTGCTCAGCGGCCAGGACTACCCCCTGCGGCCCGCGGCCGAGGTACACGCCTTTCTGGCGGCCCACCGGGGCCAAAGCTTTATGGCGTTTGAGCCCGAAAACTCGCCCTGGTGGCAGCACGCCGTTTCGCGCGTGGAGCAGTACCACACCACCTACTACCGGTTTCCGGGGCAGTACCGCCTGCAGGCCCTGGTCAACGGGCTGCTGCCCAAGCGCCGCTTTCCGCTGCCCTACACCCTCTACGGCGGCCCCGACGGCTCCTGGTGGACCATCAGCGCCGAGTGCGCGGCCTACCTGGTGCAGTTTCTCGACACGCACCCGCAGCTGCAGCGCTTCAGCCGCTTCACCTGGGGCTCGGATGAGTTTCTGCCGGCCACGGTGCTGCTCAACTCGCCCTACCGCCACTGCATCATCAACGAAAACTACCGCTACATCGACTGGTCGGCGGGCGGGGCCAACCCGCGGGTGCTGACGGCGGCCGACTTCCAGCCCCTGGCCCGCGCGCCCAAGCTCTACGCCCGCAAGTTCGATATCGAGCACGACGCGCACATCCTGGACCGCATCGACCGGGAGCTGCTGCGCCGCCAGCCGCCCGAGCCGGTGTACTCGGCCGCCTGATTTCCGGGACTTCTCTTCACTTTTAACGCCCTTTTGCATGCACTCCACGCTTCACGGCCGCGACATTGTAATGGTAGGTCAGCAGCCCTGGGATACGCCCATTGGCTCGAACGCCAAGGATATTGCCCGCGAATTCAGCCGCCACAACCGGGTCCTCTACGTCAACGCGCCCCTGGACCGCAACACCCTGCTGCGCCAGCGCCACGCGGCGGCGGTGCAGGCCCGGGTGCGCGTGCTGCGGGGCCAGGCGCCGGGCCTGCAGGCCGTGGACGCCAACCTGTGGGTGCTCACCCCGGACTGCCTGCTGGAGTCTATCAACTGGCTGCCCGAGTCGGAGCTCTACTCGTTTTGCAACAAGGTGAATAACCGCCGCTTTGCCCGCCCCATCCGCCGGGCCCTGCGCGAGCTGCAGTTCCGGGATTTTCTGCTCTTCAACGACAACGACATCTTCCGCAGCTTCTACCTCAAAGAGCTCCTGGAGCCGGAAGTAAGCATCTACTACTCGCGCGACAACATGCAGGCCGTGGACTACTGGCGCAAGCACGGGCGCCGCCTCGAGCCGGCCCTTATTGCCAAGAGCGACGTGTGCGTGGCCAACTCCAGCTACCTGGCCGCTTACTGCCGGCAGTATAACTCCCGCTCGTTCGACGTGGGCCAGGGCTGCGACGCGGCCCTGCTGAGCCCCCCGCCGGCAGCCGCCCCGCCCCCCGAGCTGCGGGCCCTGCCCCGGCCCCTGCTGGGCTACGTGGGGGCCCTGGTCAGCACCCGGCTGGACCTTGAGGTGCTGCTGCACATCAGTCGGCAGCGGCCCGACTGGAGCCTGGTGCTGCTCGGGCCCGAGGACGACGCGTTTCGGGCCAGTGCCCTGCACGGGCAGGCCAACGTGCACTTTCTGGGCTCCAGGCCGCCCGAGCAGCTGGCCGCCTACGTGCAGCACTTCGACGTGTGCCTGAATCCGCAGCTGCTCAACCCGATGACCATCGGCAACTACCCGCGCAAGGTCGACGAGTACCTGGCCCTGGGCAAGCCCGTGGTAGCAACCCATACCGAGGCCATGCGCGTGTTTGCCGACCACACCTACCTGGCCGAGCGCCCAGAGCAGTACGTGGAGCTCATTGCCCGGGCCCTGGAGGAAGACAGCGCCCGGCGGCAGGCCCAGCGCCGAACCCTGGCCGCCAGCCACACCTGGGCCCACAGCGTGGAAAAAATCGGGGCGGCCGTGCAGGCCGTCTACGCCCAGCGCGCCACCCACGCCGTGCTGACCACCCAGGCCCTGCTGCACTTTAGCCAGGCCCAGGCATGAGCAACGTCTTCACCAACCGCCACGTTCTGTCCCTGGCCGGCAACGGCGTCATGGCCGTGTTCAGCGTGTTGACCTACAGCCTGCTCTACCGGTTTCTGGCGCCCGCCGACATGGGCAACTGGGTGTTTTTCCAGTTCTCCTTTCTGCTGCTCGACACGTTCCGGACGGGCCTGCTGCAAACGGCCCTCATCAAGTTTTACGCCGGTGCCGACGAGGCCCGGCAGCGCAGCGTGGCCGGGGCGGGCTGGCTGCTGGCCCTGCTGGTCACGGGCGGGTTTGGGCTGCTCAACGCCCTGGCCTGGCCCCTGATGAGTTGGTTCACGGACGCCGGCGTGCTGGTGGTGCTGCGCTGGTTTGGCCTGGCCCTGGCCCTGACGCTGCCCTTCAACGTGGCCACCTGGGTGCTGCAGGCCGAGCAGCGCTTCGACCGGATTCTCTATATCCGCCTGCTCAACCAGGGCTCGTTTATTGGGCTGATTTTCGGGGCCTTCCTGCTGGACCGCATCAACCTGCACACGGTGATGTACGCCTTTCTGCTTAGTGCCCTGCTCACGAGCGTGGTGGCCGTGGCAGCCCGCTGGAGCCGGCTGGAAAACCTGCCCTACCGCACCGGGGCCGCCGTGCGCGAAATCTTCCACTTCGGCAAGTACAGCTTTGGCACCTACCTCTGCGCCAACCTGCTGCGCAGCTCCGACACGTTTATCATCAAGTTTATGCTGGGCCCGGCGGCCCTGGCTGTCTACAACCTGCCCCAACGCCTGCTCGAAATTCTGGAAATTCCGCTGCGCAGCGGCCTGGCCACGGCCATGCCCAGCATGTCGGCCGCCGTCAACCGGCAGCGGCAGGGCGAAGTGACGGAAATTCTGCTCAAATACGCGGGCTTTCTGACCCTGCTGTTTGTGCCCGTGGCCCTGGGCGCCGGGCTGCTGGCCGAGGTGCTGGTGGGCTTGGTGGGCGGGGGCAAATACGCCGGCACCGAAGCGGCCACCATCTACCGCATCATGCTCGTGTCGGCCCTGCTGTTTCCGCTGGAGCGGTTTCTGGGCGTCACGCTCGACATCATCGGCAAGCCCCAGCTCAACCTGGTGAAGGTGCTGCTGGCCCTGGCCGTGAATGTGGGGGCCGATATCGGCTTTATCCAGCTCACGGGCAGCGTGTACGGGGCCACGCTGGCCTCGGTGGCCACCATGCTGGCCAGCACCGTGTATGGCTACGTGGTGCTCAGCCGCTACCTGCCCCTGCCGCTGGGGAGCATGCTGCCTCTGGCCCTGGAAGAAATATTGCGCCGGGGGGCCAGCCTGTTTCACAAGCTGCGGCCCAGCAAATCCTGAAGCGCCCGGCGCCGCGGCCGGGCTTTTCCTGCTCACTTTTTTTCTACCACGCATGCACTACCTGGTTTATCTTGCCTACGGGCGCGAAACCGAATACCGGCGCGCCATCTTTGCCGTGCTCAGCTTCTGGGCCCACGCTCCGTCGCCCGCCCCGGCCGCAAGGGCCATTATCTTCACCGATAATCCGGCCTACTTCCGCCCCTTTTTGGCCGGGCTGCCCGTTGAGTACGTGCCCGTAACGCCCGACGGGCTGCGGGCCATGCAGGGCCCTGCAGGCTACATTCACCGGGTCAAAATTGCCATCCTCGACGAAGTCATGCAGGCCTACCCCGGCGCCCACGTGCTGTACTGCGACTCCGACACCTTTTTCGTGGCCGATCCGGCTCCGCTGCTGCGGCGGGTGGCCGCCGGCTCCGTGTTTATGCACCAGCCCGAATACACGTTTGCCGCCGCCGTAGCAGAATACGCCGCTTTCGGGCAGGCCGAATACCCACAGCAGTTTCTGGACCTGATTGCCCGGCGCCGCTTTTCGGTGGCGGGCACCGAGGTCAGCTTCCGCCCCGAGCAGCACTCCTGGAATTCGGGGGTGCTGGGGTTGCCCGCCCCCACGGCCCCGCTGCTGGCCGACGTCTACACGCTGACGGACGCTTTTTACGCCGCCACGAAGTGGTTTACCTGCGAGCAGATAGCCTTTTCTCTGGTTTTGCAGCACCACCAGCCCCTGCACGCCTGCCAGCAGTACGTGTTTCATTACTGGGGGCAGCGCCAAAAGCAGCTGCTGGACGGGTGGCTGACGGCCCTGCTCTCCGCGGAATTTGCCGCCCTTCCGCTCCTGGCCCGCTGCCAGGCCGTGCGCCCCCTGACTAGCCGGTGGCGCCGGCAAGCCGAGTTGGATGCCATTCGGGAAGGCTCCCTGTATGCCTTCCATACCGGGCAAACCAGCGCCGGAGTGAAATACGCCGTTAAAGCCGTGCTCCAGGCCCCCTTTGATCTGTCGTTTCCCAAGCGGGTCTGGACCACGCTGCACAGCCGGGCCCGGGCCTGACCCGAGGCCGCAGCGGCCGAGCGGAAAAAATTTATTGCCTCAAAAAAAGGCCGCCGAGCACAGCTCGGCGGCCTTTTTTTGAATGGCTGGTTCTTACCGCAGCAGGGAGAGTTTCTGGGTGACGACTTTGCCTTTGGTAACGAGCTGCACGACGTACAACCCGTTGGGCAGTCCTTCACTGGCCAGGGAAAACTGCTTTTGCTCGCCGGCTCCCAGACGCCCGTCGAAGAGGCGGCGCACGAGGCGGTTCTGGGCATCTACCACCAGCACCTGCACCGCGCCGGCCGTGGGCAGGCTGACCGTTACCCGGGTTTGCTCGGCAAACGGGTTGGGGTACACGCTCAGGGCCGCCTGGCTTCCGACATGGCTGTCCGCGCCCTGGGCTGCCGTAGCGGCGGCCTGGCCGGCGGCCGGCCGGCTGGCCGGGGCCGAGAAGGGAATCAGGTGGCTCCCCGATACGGGGGCTTCCCATTGTCCGTTGGGCAGCTGCCAGCCCACGGCCACAAAGTCGCGCCCCCCGGCTTCTTTGTGCAGCACTTCGACGTAGTAGCGGCGCCCGGCCTGCAGGCTCACCGGTGTTGCCTGCTGGGTGGCGTATTTATCCCACTGCCCGTAATCGGTGTAGCCCGTGTAGCCGGCAATTCTCACCTTATGGGCCGGGTTATCATCCGGGCTCAGCCACAGTTCACAGTCGTCGTCGCCGGACAGCCGGAAGGTGTAGTTACCACTCTGGGGCGGGCAGATAAAGCCGCGCATACGGGCCCCGAAATTGTCGCCTACGTCGCGGGGACTTTCCAGCCTACTGAGCGAAGTCGTCGTGTTGGGGCTGGTCTGGGTAGGAATTGCGGCCACACTGGTGCCCCCCACACCCGTCCACTGCTCCCACTGGATAGCGCCCGTGCCGGAACACACGTTCGGGGGCGGCGGGCTGCCCCCGCCGCTGCCGGCCACGACAAACAGCGGCGTTTCCGTGACGGTCAGCGTCAGGCGGCCGCCCTGGGTGCGCACCCGCGTCAGGCTCATCGTGGGCTGGCCGGCCCGGGGCTGGTAGATGCGGGCCGAGTCGGTGCCCAGTTCCAGGGTATAGCTGGCCGTGCGTCCTTTCTCGTCGGGCACGACCAGCGCGTAGGCCGTGCTGCCGTCCTTCTGGTAGCGGTCCACCAGCGGGTCCTGGCTCTGGGTGGCTTTGTAGGTGTACTCTCCCAGCAGCTGCCCGGCCTGGCGCAGGAAGTCGGCGGCGGGCTTGGGCGTCTTGTTCTGGTTGATCAGCCCCGAGGAAGCAAACTGGGTGGTGCTCCCCGGGTTGTCGTCGTACATCTGGTAGAAAAACACCCGCTCTACTCCCCAGCGGGCATACAGCAGGGCCGTGCGCAGGGTCCAGTCGGCCTGGGTTTCCAGCACCGAGCGGTTGCCGATGGCCACGGCTTTGAGCGGGCTGCCCTGATTCACGTCGTAGCCCGTTTCGGTAATCCAGACGGGCATGCCGCCGGCGTACTGGTGGGCCATGCGCACAAAGTCGCGGGCCACCTGCGCCGCCTCCGACACCTCGGGAGCGGCCCCGCGGGTGGAGTTGCCATTCTGCGACGAGCGGGCATCATTCGAATACAGGTGGTAGTTGATAACATCCCAGCACAGGTTCACCGAGCCATCGGCCCGCAGCCCCCGAAACTCCCGGCACCAGTCGATCATACCGCGCACGTAGTCGGGCGAGGGCGAGGCCAGCCCGGCCATCACGACCTGCACCGTGGGGTCGGCATTTTTCACGCCCACGCCCGGACCCATCGTGTTTTTGTGCCCATCGTAGAAAGCCGACAGGTTGGCGGCGTATTCCCGGCCCGTCTGGTAGGCTTTGCGGCCCTTCCACCACTTGTCCCGCTCGTTTTCGCACTCGATGTAGCGAATCAGCCCCAGGCCGATCCGGGCCTGATTTACCCCGTCGCCGGGCCAGCGGGTGCTGGTCGTCACGCGCACCAGAGCAGGGTCGACGGCCGTATTGTAGCCGTAGCGCGCTATAAACTGGAAGCCTACCTTGGCCTGCTCCACGTACGAGCGAGGGTCGGCAAAGTCGCGGCCGTAGCGGACGGGTACGTTTTCCAGATCCCGCTCCGCGCCCGGGTAGGTCTCCAGCAGCCAGGGCGGCAGGGTTTTCAGGCAGGCCAGAACTTCGATGCCCTCCGCCTTGAGGCGCTGGTAGAGCACGTCGTAGTTCCAGCCCCCGCGGTGCACCGGGTTAAAGGTGTAGTTGCCTTCAGTCAGCTCCAGCTTTTCCCAATCGAGGTAGTGCCGGATGCCGGTAAAGTTCTTGGCCGCCGCCAACCGGGTTTCATCTATTTCCCAGGGCCGGTTGGGGTCTTCCAGATCCCACTCGAAGGCGTTGACTCCCAGCTGCTGCCGCAGCCTGATCTGCTTCTGCTGGGCCAGGGTTTGGGCGTCGGGCGCGGGTGGCGGGGTGCCCGGCACGTAGGAGCCGTAAAGCTCAATTTCGGTTGGATAGGCCCAGGAGGCAGTCAGCACCAGGTAGCGAATGTTGCTGATGGGCGCGGGCAGGCGCAACTCGTTGGGCCGACCAGGGTCGGGGCCCACCCACTGGTTATACTGCCCGCCGGTGAAGGAAGCTACCGGTATGCGCTGCCAGGTATCGGTGATAACCGACAAGGTCATCGGGTCCTGGGGGTTGCTGCCCTCCCCATCAAAAAAACGGAGGCTTTCCAGGCTGATGGTTTCGCCCGGGTGCAGGGGATAGTAGGCATCGAAGGTGGGCAGGATTTTGCCCCAGCCCGTGGTGGCACCCGTGCTGGTAGAACCGTCAAACAAGGCCGCAATGCCGTTGCCCACGTTGTTGAGCTGGTACCACCGGCTGGCCTCAAGCGGGATTTTCCCCGCGGTCGGGTTGCCGCCCCCACCTCCGCCCCCGGAGCCGCTGTGCACCACCAGGGTCTGGGCAGCCGTAGCCGGCTGGTAGGCCGAGGACCCGGCCTGGGTGGCCGTAATGGTCGTAGTGCCGGCCCCCGTCGGGGTGAGCTGCCACTGCCCGCCTACCTGAGCTACCGTAGCCACGCCGGCATTGGCCGAGCTGAAGAGAATGGGGGTCGCCGGGTTGGTGCTGGTGGCCGTCAGCGGCACCGCCGCTCCCCCCACTGTCAGCGCGGGCAGCGCGGCAAAGCTGATGGTTGCCGGCACCGGGTTGGAGGGCCCGCCCGAGCTGCGGCCAAACACCCGGATTTTAGCCGGCACATTGTTGCAGTACTTATGAATCACGATGGCATCGGCCCGCAGGGAACCCGCCACCGGCAGGTCCACCCACTGGTTGTACTGGGCGCCATCGAAAGTGCCGAGCAATGTGCGCTGGTTTCCACTCAGGGCGTAGAGCGTGGCCGGCCGGTCCGGGAACGCGCCCTGGTAGTCCAGCAACGACAACCGGCTGAGCTCGGTGGGCTGGCTGAGCCGCAGCGTCACATCGATATACTGAAAGTTGGCCGGCATCCAGTAGTCCTGCAGCAGGCTGGCAGGGTCGTCGTTAAGCCAGGGCGAGTAGTCCTGGCCCGTGGCCACGCTCGGGGTGGCCGACACGATTGGCACACGCTGCTCACTGGTGATTTGGCCGTAGGCCGCCCCAGTCAGCCAAGAGCATAGCAAGGCTACGGGCCAGGAGCGGCCGGATAAAAATTTCTTCATGGCATGCTGAATAGTAGGGTTTTGGTCCGCGGCTGTCCTACCTGCTCGGCAGGCAGGGAAAGGGTACGTCAGAGGCGGTGGGAGCCCAAGGAGGATCGGGGCCAAAGAGGCCAGAGCGGATACTGAAGAGCCACATGCCGAGCGGGCAGCTTAGCAACTGGCTTAAAAGGTACTATTTCCGAAACTGAGGTGTATCATCCATGCTTTCCTGCTTCTGTTCAACTTCACGCCTGATATTCGACTTTTCCCGCTCCTCGCCCAACGACAGCGAATTTACAACTCAATTCCCAACCGGCGGCAAAAAGCCGGAAATAAATTACACCCCGGATTCACCCAGGGTCATTAGCATGTTATTCCCCGTGGCGTAGTCCTTGTTTTAGTCTAAACGTGGTCCACGCATTTACGTTTGCTCCGTCTGCCATAAATGCAATTATCAAACGTTTACTATCCATATAATATTGATAATATTTAATTAAATGTTACCCGCACGCTTGAGCTTAGTACCCTTGCTGGCATTTGCGAGTGATGCAGTCATGGGGCGGGCACGAGCAAGCTTTTCGCCGTGGGGTCTTCGGCCTGTCCCAACCTCAGGACTAGCGCATCAGCAGGCGTAGCGGCTGTAAAAAAGGCAGGGGTACCACTCAGCACCAGGCGCTGGGCCGCCCGCACCACTGGCCTAGAGCCAGTCCCGGCCGAATAATTCCAGGCGTACTCCCGCACCTGTCGCAGGCCCGTAGTGGCTGGCAACGCGTAGGTCGCAGTAACCGCCTCGCTCTGGTCGGTGGTGGTACGGGCCCAGAGCACGTAAACCACCCGGGGGCCCTGGCTGAAAACCGCCCCTTCGACGGCCGCGGGCAAATGCAGGGCGGCGGTCCGGGCGGCATCGTAGGCCAAGCCCCGCAGTAGGGTGGCCGTCGTGCGTACCCCCTGGCCCAGGGGCGTCAGGCGGGAACTGCCCGGCACTGCCCGCGGCAGGTTCTGGTAAAGGCCCATGAGGTCAAACTCCGTTGGGCCGCCCACAGTCGTACCCGGGGACGGCGCATCGGCTTTTTCTCCCAACTGAAAAAAATGGAGCTGGCGGATACCGTTTTTCTGGGCCAGAATCAGGGCTTTCATCCCAAAATTGCGCTGCATTTCGTCCGAGCTGTAGCGCCACTCCGCCGGCCGCCGACTGATATTGGTTTCCGACACGACGAAGTGCTTGCGCGGGTAGGTTTCCCCGTCGTAGCCGTACTTCTGCAATACGGCCTGCATGGCATTTTTATGCGCCACTACCTGCGCCGCTGCCGCATCGGAGTGCCGACGGTAAGCAAAGCGCCCCGCCTGCCGCCAGTTTCGCTGCCGGAGGTAGTACGAAGGATACACATGGTAGTCGAGCACGTCGAAAAAAGCCCCGCCCGTGGCCGGGTACTCGGCCGTAGCGGCCCCGTCGCGGGGGTTGTCGGTATAGCGCAGCAGGGCGTCCAGGTATTCGGGGTAGCCTAGCCCGCCCGGCGTGACGTAGGCCTGGGGCTGGTACTTTTTCACCACCTCCCAGGTGATGCGCAGCATGCGGATATAGCGGTAAATCGGGGCCCGGGTATTGGGCGTTTCGGCCGGCTCCGGGGCCCGGTCCAGCCACTGCTCGTTGCTGCGGTCCGTCACAAAGTCGGGCTCGTTGACCACCTCCCAGATGCGGACCGTGGAGCCATAGCGCTGCACCAGGCGGTGCATATAGCCGGCGTAGTAGTTGGCCGGGTTAATACGGCCATCCGCCTGCCAAATTGGCTCGTAGAGATTGGCAAACAAGCGGGATGGCTCCTGGCAGCCCGGATACACCACCGGGTCGCGGTGCTCCGGCGCGGGCTCCCCCACAAAGCAAACCAGGTCGCGCATGCCCAGCGAATCGTGGTAGTAGGCAAACGTGGCCTGCCGGGCCCCAAAGCCCCACTGGGTTAAAAACTGCTCCGGCAGCGTCACCCGGATGGTGTTGCTGCCGGCCGCGCGGGCGGCGGCGGCCAGCTGTTCATCCGTCCAGCCCGGCCCGTAGTACCCCAGGTTGCAGCCGTAGCCAAACCCAGCCCCGTAGGGCGCTACAAAGCTCTGGGCCGACTGCGGCAGGGCCCGGGCAGGCCGCGGACGGCGGGCCTCGGTGCAGGCCCCGAGCAGGGGCAGCAGCACCAGCAGCGGCGCCATAGTCGTATAGTTGCGCATGGGCAGTCAGGAATGCGGCCGGTTATTCCAACCAGCGGTGTATACCAAACAGAAGGTACCAGCCCCTGCGCACAGCAGCGCCCGGGCAATTGGGTACGTAGGCAGAACCGCCTAAAGCTACCCAACTTACTCTTGCTTTGTGCTTTAAGCAAAATTATACACTTAAGTACCAGCAGTCGGGCCGGGCCCGGCAGCTGCCATTCCCGCTTGTAGGGCCCAAAAAAGCCCTTCCGGCTACCGCCGAAAGGGCTTTTTGAGCGTGTTACCTCGTTTGCTACGTCTGCTTACCGAACGTTGGTAAACAGTCCGTTGCTGAGCGTGCTCACCGTAGCAGAGTTACTGCGCTTGCCCGCAAACGTACCGGAGTAGCCACTGCTGCTTTTGCTCAGCGTCATCGTCAGCTGGTCGGCATAATAGCTCATTCCGCTCTCGTTCTCCACCCGCAGGTTCAAGGCCCGATACTCCGCATCGGCCGTGCCGGTGGGCTTGGTAAAGATGGCCTCCACGAATTCATTGTCTTTGCCGTTGGGCTGGCTCACCATAATAATGGTCAGCCTGTCATCCCCGCCGCTGGTGCCAAACTGCACGTTGGTCGAGGCAGCCGCTTTGGTGGTCCTGCCGTCGAGGGTGTAGCTGGCCGTGCTGCCCCCAGCGGGAGCCGGCGAGGACTCGTTCTTATCCGCGCAGGAAGTGGCCAGCCCTGCTAGTCCAGCCGCCCACAACATGAGCAGCCCAATTTGCTTTTTCATCCGGTAAAGATACCCTGCCCGACCGGGTTCACCGATTTATGCCCGGCAAATGCTTAGCTAAACAGGGCAATAAACCCCCGATTAGGATTGCCCGGACCTTTGTAGCGCTTGTAGTTAGGTCGGTGAATGTAGCGGCCCGACCGAGTCTTGTCTTTGGGAACCCGCTTGAAGAGCGGATAGCTCGCCGAAGAAGTCGCGCCAGAAGTCGTTGTCTCAGCCGCCGCCGAAACTTGGACAACAGTACCTAGAATAAGCCAGAAGGTGAAAAGTAGTTTTTTGTACATAATAAGTTTGTTAGAAGCTCAGAGTGTAGACAAAAATAACTTCTAAGCACCTATTCAGCAATACAATACATTATTTAATTGTATTATTTACAGCAAAGATAAAATAAGTACAAACAGAATTTTATATAATAATTCCAATAAACAACTTTCCCCCACTATCAACCTATGTGCACTGTTCTTGACTAATAAAGCCGAATTCCGCTTATTCAGCCCGTCACTACCCTTTTCTATGCTCAGCTTATACCCCCTGACGGCCCCGATTCCTGTTCTATCCACCGCCCGACTCGTGTTGCGGGAGCACCGTTTTGCGGATCTGGCCGCTTTTACCGCCATTTTTCAAAAACCCGAGTTCTATGCCTTCCTCGGTGGTCAGCCGCTACCCGAAGAAGAGGTCTGGACAAAGGTTCTGCGCAACAACGGCCATTGGTCCTTACTGGGCTTTGGCTACTGGGCCGTGGAGGAAACCGCTACCGGCCGCTACATCGGGGCGGTCGGCTTTGCCGACTGGCGGCGCGATATGGCGCCCAGTCTAAAAGGAGAACCAGAAATTGGCTGGGTACTCGACCCGGCTATTCATGGGCTAGGCTACGCTACAGAGGCAGTACAGGCGGCCCTGGCCTGGGGACAGGAGCATTTCTCCTGCTCCCGTACCGTCTGTATCATCGACCCCGACAACACGGCTTCCCTGCGAGTAGCTGCCAAGCACGGCTACCAGCCGGTAGCGGAAACTATCTACAAAGAGAAGCCCATCATTGTGTTGGCCCGGCCCCAACAGCGCTAAGGTGCCCGGGCAAACAAAAAGCCCTCAACCAGTATTGGTTGAGGGCTTTTGCAGTGAATAACCAACCTGGTAAACCAGGCGGGGTTACTTACTTAATCTTGTCCACAATGCCCTTGAAAGCGGCGGGGTGGTTGAGGGCGAGGTCGGCCAGAACCTTGCGGTTCAGCTCGATGCCAGCCTTCTTCAGGCCACCCATCAACTGCGAATACGACAGACCATGCTCGCGGGCACCAGCGTTGATACGCTGAATCCAGAGGGCGCGGAACTCGCGCTTCTTGGTTTTCCGGTCGCGGTACGCGTAGAGAAGACCTTTCTCAACGGCGTTCTTGGCGACGGTCCATACGTTCTTGCGACGGCCGAAATAGCCTTTCGCCAGACGCATTACTTTCTTACGGCGGTGGCGCGAGGCCACGTGGTTTACACTTCTTGGCATAACCTACTTTGTTTTTGGCGGCCGGTGACTATTCAAGTGAAGTCTTCGAAACCGGACGCCGGGTTGAAAATTGGTGATTCGTTTTTGGTTGTTCGTTTTTGGTTTTAGCTCAGGAAAGAGTTTAAAATCAAAAACCGGTAACTAAAAACAAATCAGATAACCAGCATGTCCTTCACGCGGTTCATGTCCGCGGAGCTAACCAAGGTCACGTGCGTCAGATTACGCTTCTGCTTGGTCGACTTCTTGGTCAGGATGTGGCTTTTGAAGGCGTGCTTCCGCTTCACCTTGCCCGAGCCGGTGAGCGAGAAACGCTTCTTAGCACCGGATTTCGTCTTTACTTTCGGCATTGTGGTATGAATTGAGAAAAAAGAAAAAGCAGTTTAAGGCGCAAGCCTACTCCTGAGCTTCCTTGGGCTGCGCTTCTCGCGGTGCCGGAGCTCCGTCTTTTGCGGCCGGGGCAGCGGGCTTGGGCTTGGCAGCCGTGGGCGCTACTTTGGGAGCCAGATACAGGAACATGCGTTTGCCTTCGAGCTTGGGCAGCTGCTCAACCTTGGCAAGGTCTTCCAGCGCCTGGGCAAATTTGAGCAACAGAATCTCGCCGCGCTCCTTAAACACGATAGAACGCCCTACAAAGTGGACGTACGCCTTGATTTTGGCGCCTTCCTTGAGGAATTCCTGGGCGTGCTTAAGTTTGAAGGCGAAGTCGTGGTCGTCGGTGTTGGGGCCGAAACGAATTTCTTTCAACACTACTTTCGTAGCCTTGGCCTTCATTTCGCGGGTGCGCTTCTTCTGCTCGTACTTAAATTTCGAGTAGTCGATAACGCGGCACACCGGGGGAACAGCCGTGGGCGAAATCTCGACCAGGTCGAGGTTCTGCTCCTGGGCCATCCGACGGGCCTGCTCAATTGAATAAATGCCTTGCTCGACGTTTTCGCCGACCAGGCGTACTTCCCGAGCCGTAATCTTCTGATTGATTTTGAACGGCTCCTCGACCTGAGCGCGGGGAATGTAGCGGCGGTTTGGGGTTGCTATGGGTTGGTCCTCCTTCTGAAAGGTGAGCTGATTAACTTTTTGGCTGTTGAACTCAACCATTGCCGGAGCATTGTGGGTTCAATCAGCGGGCGAATATCCGGCTTTTTTTCCAAACGCTCAAAAAAGGCTATATAAAATTGCCTCCCGAGTACTAAAACAGACCTTGGCATCAAGCGGCACGACCTCGAGTTGGCTTCCTTGCGAGGACGCCGGACGAAGCCATCCGTCCGCTGGAATATGCTAAGTTTCTTTCGGTGAAAAGCCCCTTACTACTGGCGTGTAGCAAGGGGCTTTCTGAGTAAAGGTTATTCGTACTGCGCGGAGGCCGCACGGCTTCGCCCGCAGTAACCACGCGAATTACACCGCCGTCATTTCGGCTACTTGCTCCTGAAAGCTGCGGATGAAGGACTCCAAGGGCACGCTGCCGATGTCGCCTTCGCCGTGCTTGCGCACCGAGACGATACCATTTTCCTGCTCCTTCTCCCCGACAATCAGCATGTACGGAACCTTGGAAATTTCCGCATCCCGGATTTTGCGGCCGATTTTCTCGTCGCGGTTGTCCAGGGAGCCGCGCAGTTCGGCCTGCACCAGCTTGTCATACACCTGCTGGGCGTAGTCCTGGTACTTCTCCGAAATGGGCAACACCGCAAACTGTTCGGGCGAGAGCCAGAGCGGGAAGTTGCCGGCGCAGTGCTCGATGAGCACGGCCACGAAGCGCTCTAGGGAGCCAAACGGGGCGCGGTGCAGCATCACGGGGCGCTGGCGCGAGTTGTCGGGGGCTACGTATTCCAGCTCGAACCGCTCGGGCAAGTTGTAGTCGACCTGAATGGTGCCGAGCTGCCACTTGCGGCCCAGGGCGTCGCGCACCATGAAGTCGAGCTTGGGACCGTAGAAGGCCGCTTCGCCCAGCTCGGTTACCGTGGGCAGCCCCTTCTCGGCGGCGGCTTCCTGTATGGCCGTTTCGGCCAAGTGCCAGTTCTCGTCGGAGCCGATGTACTTGGCTTTGTTTTCCGGGTCGCGCAGGGAAATCTGAGCGGTATAATCTTCAAAACCCAAAGACCGGAACACATAGAGTACCAAGTCAATAACTTTGATAAACTCTTCCTTTACTTGATCCGGACGGCAGAAGATGTGGGCGTCGTCCTGGGTAAAGCCGCGCACCCGCGTCAGGCCGTGCAGCTCCCCGCTTTGCTCGTAGCGGTACACCGTGCCGAACTCGGCGAGGCGAATCGGCAGGTCGCGGTACGAGCGGGGCTTGGTCTTGTAAATCTCGCAGTGGTGGGGGCAGTTCATCGGCTTAAGGAAGAACTCCTCACCCGGGTTGGGCGTCTTGATGGGCTGAAACGAGTCGGCGCCGTACTTCTCGTAGTGGCCGCTGGTCACGTAGAGCTCCTTGGAGCCGATGTGGGGCGTCACCACGGGCAGGTAGCCCGACTTGATCTGGGCCTTGCGCATGAACTGCTCGAGCCGCTCGCGCAGGGCCGTGCCCTTGGGCAGCCACAGCGGCAGGCCCGCACCTACTTTCTCCGAAAAAGCAAACAGCTCCAGCTCCTTGCCCAGCTTGCGGTGGTCCCGGCGCTTAGCTTCCTCCAGCTTCTCGAGGTACTCGGTGAGCTCCTTGGCCTTGGGGAAGGTGATGCCGTAGATGCGGGTGAGCTGCTTGTTCTTCTCGTCGCCACGCCAGTAGGCCCCGGCCACGTTGAGCAGCTTCACGGCCTTAATGGGCGAGGTATCGGGAATGTGGGGCCCACGGCAGAGGTCGGTGAAGTCGCCCTGCTGGTAGAAGGTGATGCTGCCATCGTCGAGGCGCTCCAGCAGGTCGAGCTTGTAGGGGTCGGCCTTTTCGGTGAAGTAGGCAATGGCATCGGCCTTGCTCACCTCGCGACGCTCGTAGCGGCTCTTGTTCTTGGCCAGCTCCAGCATTTTCTTTTCGATTTCGGGGAAGTTGTCCGTCGAAATCGTGCGGCCTTCGCCCAGGTCGATGTCGTAGTAGAAGCCGTTTTCGATGCTGGGGCCAATGCCGAGCTTCACGCCGGGGTACAGGGCCTCGAGGGCTTCGGCCAGCAAGTGAGCCGAGGAGTGCCAGAACGTGGACTTGCCGTCGGTATCGTTCCAGGTCAGGATTTCGAGCTTGGCACTGTGGTCGATGGGACGGTTCAGGTCGCGAACCTCCCCGTTTACGCGGACGGCCAGGGCGTTGCGGGCCAGCCCTTCGCTGATGCTGGCGGCCACGTCGTAGCCGGTGGCGCCGGCTTCAAACTGGCGGACCGAGCCGTCGGGAAGCGTGATGTCAATCATGAGTGGGAAATAAAGTAGCTATACAAACAGCGTTAGCCCGCAAGTTAGCAGCTTAAGGCGGTTTTTAGCGGCCAAGTATAGAATTGGTCCTATAGGAATCAGGATTTTGTATCTGACCACCACAGCAACCAACAGTATCCGGGGCCGCACGAAGAGCCAAAAAGCAGCCTTACCGGAAGCAACACCATGCTGCTTTCCGGTTAAGAGCCAACGGGCAAGCGCCCGGCTTTTATAGCCGCACCTCTCTTCCGGAACCTGGAGCCTGGTTTGGCTTAGCCAGTGCAAGCCGGCAGGCTATTTTGCCCGCCCTAATTAATTACCGACGGCTTGAAGCGCTGCACTAGGGGCGCAATGGGCTCGGCAGATCGACGGCGATACAGGGTATCTCCACGCAGCTGCCGAACCTTTTCACCCGCCTTCCACACCTTGTAGGTCCAGTGCCGGTTGCCGGGGTTTTCAGCTACCAGCAGGCGGTACTGCCCCAAAGCCTCGGCATTACGGCCCAGGCTTTCGTAGCTCTCGGCCAGCATTTGCCGGGCATTGGGCAGGCGCGGGGCCCGGCGCACGGCCCGCTGCAGGTGCGGAATGGCCGTGGCATACTGGCGCTGCTTGAAGGCAGCCAGGCCCAGGCGGTAATCGGCGCGGTACAGGGTTGTATCGAGGCTGATGGCGCGGGAGTAGCACCGCAGGGCACTGTCGGGCTGACTTTGCAGCTCAAACTGCCGGCCGTGGTCGTACCAGAGCAAGCCATAGCGGGGAGCCAGCTTCAGCCCCCGTTTGGTGTAGACCACCGCCTCGGCGGGCAGGCGGTAAGCATTCGACAGAAAGGCGAGTTGGTGCAGGGTTTCCGGCTGCCGGGGGTCGCGGGCAATACTGGCGCGCAAAAACTGCAGCGCCTGTACGGTATCGGCCAGGGAAATGTAGGCCACTCCCTTATAAAACAGGGCGCCGGCGTGGTCGGGCTCCTGCTGCAGGGTGCGGTCCAGCTGGTCGATGGCATCCTGGTAGTGACGGGCCGCCAGGTGGGTCTCTCCTACCAGCAAGTTGAGCTCGGGGGAAGAAAAACCCCGGCGGGAAGCTTCCCGGGCCGCCTCCAGCGTCGCCTGCAAGCGGCCCTGGGCGCGCAGGGCCCGGGCTTTGGTAAAGTAAAACTCCCCCGGCGCGTCGTCGAGGTCAATGGCCTTGTTGATATCGGCCAGGGCCGCTGCTACTTGGCCGGCATCGAGGCGAAAAGCCGCCCGACGGGCATACAGGGAAGCATTGCGGGGCTGGCGGACAATAGCGCCTTCCAGCTCCTGCGCCTGTAGCTGCGGACCGCTTTGTACCGTGGCCAAGTTCACCATCGTTTCCGTCCGGCTGGCCGGGGCGCTTTCGCAGGCCCCCAGCAGCCCGGCACCCACGCTGATACCCAGAAAAAAACGAAGAAGGCTCACGGCAGATAGCGGGTAGGAAAGCACTGGGCAAAGATACGCGGCGGCGGGCAACCCGCGCCCTACAGCGTCTTTTTAACCTTATGGTGGAGCTGTTTGAGCATTTTCTTATTCAGCTGAATCAGCATGGCCCGGCAGCGCCGACTCATTTCCAGCTCCTCACTGGTTAGAGGCGTCAACTGCGCTGCTTCCTGCAGGACGTTGCTGGCGCGGGTGCGCTGGCCCTGGTTGAGGTGCACCCGCGCCAGGTCATAGCAGAACTGTATTTTCTTAGGCTCCAGCTCGTGGGCCTTCATCAGGGCCTCAATGGCCTTGGGCGTGCTGGCACTGCCGGGCATACCGCCCAGAAACACTTGGCTGTAAAACTTCTCCAGGGGGTTGTAGTGGTCCACGCGGTAGTGCCAGCGCCCCAGGAGCTGCCAGGCGTCGGCCCATTTTGGCGCCTTTTCCACGGCCTTGAAGACGTAAGGCTTCATTTCCTTGTAGGCCACTAGGCGGCCCCGGGCGCTGAGTAAGGTGGCCTGATTCACCAAGGCCAAGGCTTCGGCATAGTTCGACTCGGCTGCTTCTGGTTTTACGACCAGGGAGCGGGTTGAATACAGGCGAGCGGCGGCAAAATACGCGGCCTTCCGGGTTTCGTCGGTGTAGCGCGTGCCGATGCGGACACTCAGAACCGACGCCTGCCACAGGGCCTCGTAGTGGCCGGGGGCCTGCTTGAGCACCTGTTCGTACTTGGCCAGGGCCTCCGATTCTTTGTACTGCTGCTGCAACCCCCGGGCTTCGGCCAGCAGCTTGCTGACATCGGGGGCACTGGGTTGGCCATAGACGTCAACAGACAGCCCGGCTCCTGCTATAAGCAGGAAAAGCAACAGGCATTTTCTAGCCCAATAACCCAGATGAACAGGAAGTAGCAATGGTGCAACGAACAACGGCAGCCCAGGCGAGCGGACTGCCGAATTTGGTTTTGTTTCGCAAGAACACAAAAAAGCTACCCCAGCTTCGCAACTGGGGTAGCTTTTGTTTAAAACAAGCCGAGTTGAGCTTTGGGCCGCCGCAGAATGGCCTGGGCCCGCTCGACGTCTTCACTGGTTACGTCTACTGGGCCCGACATTTCGGGCAGCGGGCCACTTTCTTCGCTTCCCCCGGAGGTTGGACGAGGAATTGTGGCCGGCCCTTTTTTCTTGGCTACCTGCCGCCGTTCCGGCTCGGGGCCTTCGTCGGTGGTGAGGGTCACGGCGTGAATCTTGAAGTAGTTGAGCTTGTTGCCCATAGCCTTCCAGCCTTTCACGTCGATAAACTCGTGCAGGTGGAGCTTCTCGGTTTCCTTGTCGGCCTTTTTGTCGCGCTGCAGCTTGATTTCCACCTGGGGTTCGCCAAAGCAGGTGGCGCAGAGCAGCTTGGAGCCTTTGGTTTCAGAAATAAAGACGAAGCGCTTCTCCAGGGTGCTGGTTTCAATCCGGAACCGCTTGATATAGTGCGTCTTGGTTTCGCCCTCGGCATACACGGCACTGAGCACGGTGTCGGGCTCGAGCTTGCGCAGCAGCACGATGTTGGGCACATCAAAGTGGTGGGCCGGGTCGGGCGACTTGAGCTCGTAGCTACCATCCTTGTAGACCACCAGCACCGTGTTATCGGTGTCGAAAGTACCCAGGTAGCGGCCGTGGCCAGCGGTGTTGAGGCGACCCACCACCGCGTCGAAGAAGACCTCCCGGCCGCCCAGGGTGGAGTCGCCGAGGCTTTTCTGGGTGATTTTCTTGATGGGCTGCTTGGTGACGATGTTGCCCATGGAGCCCTTGCCCTTAATGGCCAGCTCGGCAAAGTCGAAGTCGAACTGCTTCACGCGGGCCGGGGCTTTATCCGAGAGCTGCACGCTCACGATTTCCGACTCCGAGTTGGGGTTGGCCGTTAGGTAAAGCGTCTTGGTGCCCTTGGTGCCCTTGGTCAGGTCGTAGGTTTTGTCGCGGGTAATGCCCGTGACCAGGAAGCGCTTGGCGAAGCTGATGCCCGAGGCCCCGTCCAGATAAATCATGTTGTAGACCAGCCGGTCGTCGTTCTTGTTGTAGACGCCCACATGCAGGATGTCCTTGCCCACGAAGGTTTTCTCGGCAATCTTGGTGACGGTGAACGTGCCGTCGCGCTTGATGGCGATGATGTCGTCGAGGTCGGAGCAGTCGCAGACAAACTCGTCTTTCTTAAGGCCGTAGCCCACGAAGCCGTCCTGGCGGTTGACGTAGAGCTTCTGGTTGGCCACGGCCACTTTCTGAGCCGTTACCACGTCGAAGGTGCGCAGCTGAGTTTTCCGCTCCCGGCCGGCGCCGTACTTTTTCAGGAGGCCCTCGAAGTAGGCAATGGCGTAGCGGGTGAGGTTAGCCAGGTTGTCGGCCACCTCGGCCAGCTCGGCTTCCAGCTTCTGGATGTACTCATCGGCCTTGAAGCCGTCGTACTTGGAGATGCGCTTGATGCGGATTTCGGTCAGGCGGGTCAGGTCGTCCTCGGTGATGGGGCGGCGCAGCACGATGCGCTGGTCGTCGGCCTTGGCCTTGGAGCCTTCCACGCGCACAAACTTGCTCAGGCCCTTCTCAATGGTATCGAGAATATCCTGCCAGGTTTCGCACTCCTCGATTTTGCGGTAGATGCGGTTTTCAATGAAAATCTTCTCCAGCGAAGCCGAATGCCACTTTTCCTGGAGCTCATCCTGGCGGATTTCCAGCTCCCGCTCCAGCAGGCGCACCGTTTTCTGGGTGCTCAGGCGCAGCATGTCCTCCACGCCCACAAACCGCGGCTTCTCCTCGATAATCACGCAGGTGTTGGGTGAAATCGAAATTTCGCAGTCGGTAAAAGCGTACAGGGCGTCCATCGTCAGGTCGGGACTCACGCCGGTGGGCAGGTGCACCTGGATTTCTACCTCGGCAGCCGTGTTGTCGACTACCTTCTTGATCTTGATTTTGTTGGCTTCCGAGGCCTTCACGATGCTTTCCATCAGCGCCGTGGTGGTGGTGCCGTAGGGAATGTCGCGGATGACGAGCATGGTCTTGTCGACCTTCTCGATGGTGGCGCGCAGGCGGATTTTGGCCCCGCGCAAGCCGCCGTTGTAGTTGGTCACGTCGCAGAGGCCGCCGGTGGGAAAGTCCGGGAACAGCTGAATGTCCCGGCCCCGGAGCACGTCGATGCTGGCCTTGCACAACTCGCGGAAGTTGTGGGGCATGATCTTGGTGCTCAGGCCCACGGCAATGCCTTCCACGCCCTGGGCCAGTAGCAAGGGAAATTTCACCGGCAGCGTGGTGGGTTCGCGCTTGCGGCCGTCGTAGCTCATCTGCCACTCGGTGATGTCGGGGTTGAAGACCACATCGAGGGCAAACTTGCTCAGGCGGGCTTCGATATAACGCGGGGCAGCCGCCCCGTCGCCGGTGCGGATGTCGCCCCAGTTGCCCTGGGTTTCGATCAGCAGATCCTTCTGGCCCAGGTTCACCATGGCGTCGCCGATGCTGGCGTCGCCGTGGGGGTGGTACTGCATGGTCTGGCCAATGACGTTGGCCACTTTGTTGAAGCGGCCGTCGTCCATTTCCTTCATGGCGTGCAGAATGCGGCGCTGCACGGGCTTGAGGCCGTCTTCGATGGCGGGCACGGCCCGCTCCAGGATTACGTAGGAGGCGTAGTCCAGAAACCAGTTCTGGTACATGCCGGCCACGGTAGCCACGTCGTGAATAGTTTCGCCGGGGGCAAACTTGGGCTCCTCCTCAGTTTCCTCGGTCACCGGAACCGGCTGGGTGATGGCCTCCACGTCGGCCGACGACTCGGCCAGCAGCAGCTCGCCGGTTTCGCTAACGACAAATTCGGGAGCTTCCTCGCCAGCGGCATCGGCATCCTGGGGCGTGGCAGACCCAAACTCGAAGGAGTCGCCGGCGCCAAACAGGTTGGGCTGCTCTTCGGAATTAGGATCTTGGGGGTTCTTCTCTTCTGACACGGTAGGGTGTGGCGCTTGCCACGCTTTATGTTCTTGTACCTCTCTCCCGGCCGCAAAACCGAAAGGCTTTTCACGTAACAAACCCGCCCGAAAAAGGGTGCGGGCACTTAAACTGCAGGACTTAACTCATGGCGACAGGGTAAAAGCTACGAAGAAAACAGCAGCGCCCGGGCCGCCACGACGGAACCTGGGAATATCAAAAGTACCGCTAGCTACGCAGAACGCAACATTTCTAATGCAAAGCAGAGCCATAAAGTTCCTAATTTTATTAGCCAGGCGCAAGCCATGCCGGAAGTTTTTCTCGTAACAAACAACCCCCTTTGGTCGATACACTGTCTTTTCCCCGGCCTACTACTCCCAAAAACATTAGCATTGCTAAAAACCTATGTCCTGCTGTAGTCTGCGCACGGTGCAGCAATTAGGTGCAAGGCAGCAGCTTTCCGCGCAAGGGCCTCAATACCATTTTATGCATCGGCTACCAGTTACTTATCGGGTAGCCGTATTTAAAGAGTACTAGACGGATGAACCAGTAGGAAGTGCCGTTTTGGGTGCCCGCCTAGGCCCCCATCAGAAACGCAGGAGTCGACAATGGGGCAGACGTGTAGAGTACCTGAACTGATTTGTGCGGACTCCGCAGGAATAGCGCACGGGTGGTTTATCCACGCAATAGAGCCAGTACTCATAACCCAGCCGGTACTTCTCCATAGGAAATGCGCCGGAAACTCCGAACCTTGAAGCGCCCCGGGTTCTTTGCGTTCCGCGGCCTGCCACCTTTATAGCCCCAACATCTATGCTCGACTTAGTCATCAATGCCCGCCAAGCGGCCATCAGCGCCGGTTTCGATGTAAAGCGGATTCTACCCTTCCGGGAGCGGCGCATGGTGGGTCCTTTCATCTTCATGGACCACGCCGGCCCGGTGAGCGTACCAGCCGCTCAGCTGCAAAGCCTCGACGTATTGCCCCACCCCCACATTGGCCTGAGCACGGTCAGCTACCTGTTCGGGGGGCAGGTAATGCACCGCGACAGTCTGGGTGTGGAGCAGATCATCCGGCCGGGTGAGGTCAACTGGATGACGGCGGGCAGCGGCATTGCCCACTCTGAGCGGTTTGAGGACCCGGCCACGCTGGCCGGGGGGCAGCTGGAAATGATTCAGACCTGGGTGGCCCTGCCCGAGGCCGACGAGGAAACCGCCCCGAGCTTTACCAACTACCAGCCCCACGAGCTGCCCATCTTCACCGAGCCCGGCGTGTGGATGCGCCTGATTGCCGGCGACGCTTACGGCCTGCGCAACGAGGTGCGGACCCACTCCCCCCTGTTTTATCTGCACGTGGTGCTACAGCCCGGCACTCGTTTCGGCCTGCCCCAGGGCCATCAGGAGCGCGGGGCGTACGTGGCCAAAGGCCAGATTGAAGTAGCGGGGCATTTCTATTCGGCTGGGCAGTTGCTGGTCTTCACTCCGGGCCAGGACCCGGTACTCATTGCCCGCGAAACCACCACGCTCATGCTGCTGGGCGGCGAGCAGCTGGGGCCGCGCTTTATCTGGTGGAACTTCGTGTCCTCGCGCAAGGAGCGTATCGGGCAGGCCAAGGCCGACTGGGCCGCGGGCCGCATTGCCCTGCCCCCCACCGACAACCACGAGTTCATTCCTCTGCCCCAGGATAAGTCGCGCCCGGCCTCCTCGGCTTCGGCCGCGCCCGAGCCCCTGTCGTAACCAGCTGGTTTCCGGGGTATCGGCGCGGGTGGGCTAACAAATAACCGGCCGCTTTCAGCTTCCTGAAAGCGGCCGGCAAAAGGCGAGGTGTGGCGGCTGAGGAATCAACCCAGTCCGAAGAAGAAGGAGGTTGGCCGGTGGCCCTGCGCATTCTGCGCTTTAAGGTGGCGGCTAGTTACCAGCAAACCCAGCAATACTAGCAGCAGGAGCCAGCCCATGCCCCGCTGCCGCCAGGGCGAAACATTCGAAGTGTCGGAGTGCCGGGAAGCTCCCGAGCCATAAGAAGGTAGTGATGATGCCATAGGTGTGTTAGAAAAGAGCGAGACCCCGCACTGAGCAGGAGGTACTACAAAGATCGGCGTTGGCTTTATACGGCGGTATCGCATAAAGATGTACCTTATTCGGTCCAACCCCGGGAAATTGGCGTTGAACCCCTCCTTTTATAAGGATAAAACTTCCCAGCAAAAACTCCCACCCGATTCTTCGTGCGCGAGGTCAGGCATCCCGCTTGGTAGTGACCTTCAAGCAAACCGCCCCCGTACCAAGCGGCACGGGGGCGGTTTGAGGGTTAGAGCAGAGTGGCTCCTAGGCAAAGGCCAGATCTTCCTCGGCTACCTCGCTCACGGGCAGTACGTCGGACGTCACCAGGTCTTTCTCCAGGCGCAGGTTATCGATGATAAATTCCTGGCGGGCGGGCGTATTCTTGCCCATGTAGTAGGTCAACACCTGCTGAATCGAGCGGTCCGACTGCAGGATGACGGGCTCCAGCTTGATATTGTCGCCGATAAATTTGCCGAACTCGTCGGGGCTGATTTCGCCTAGGCCCTTGAAGCGGGTAATTTCGGGGTTGCGGCCCAGCTTGCGCATAGCCTCCTGCTTTTCCTGCTCGTTGTAGCAATAAATGGTGGTCTTCTTGTTGCGCACCCGGAACAGCGGAGTTTCCAGAATAAACACGTGGCCGTTGCGCACGAGGTCGGGAAAGAACTGCAAAAAGAAGGTTAGCAGCAGCAGGCGAATATGCATGCCGTCCACGTCGGCGTCGGTGGCAATGACGACGCGGTTGTAGCGCAGCCCCTCGATGCCCTCTTCAATGTTGAGGGCGTGCTGCAACAGGTTGAGCTCCTCGTTTTCGTAAACGATTTTCTTCTTGAGCCCGAAGCAGTTCAAGGGCTTGCCGCGCAAGGAGAATACGGCTTCCGTCTCCACATTGCGGCTCTTGGTGATGGAGCCCGAAGCAGAGTCGCCCTCGGTAATGAAGAGCGTGGTCAGGGCCTCACTTTCCTGCTTGCCTTCGCCGAGGTGGAAGCGGCAGTCGCGCAGCTTGCGGTTGTGGAGGTTGGCTTTTTTGGCACGCTGGTTGGCCAGCTTTTTCACGCCCGCCATGTCCTTACGCTCCCGCTCGCTCTGCTCAATACGCTTTTTAAGGGCTTCGGCCACCGCCGGGTTCTTGTGCAGGTAGTTATCGAGGTGCTCCTTAAGGAAATCCAGGATATAGCCGCGTACGGTGGGCCCGTCCTCGCCCATGTTGATGGAGCCCAGCTTGGTTTTGGTCTGCGACTCAAATACGGGCTCCTGCACTCGCACCGAAATGGCGGCCACGATGCTGGCCCGGATATCGGCCGCGTCGTACTCCTTCTTGTAGTGTTCCCGCACGGTCTTGACCACCGCCTCGCGGAAGGCCGCCAGGTGGGTACCGCCCTGGGTGGTGTACTGGCCGTTCACGAACGAGTAATATTCCTCGCCGTAATCGTTGCCGTGGGTCATGGCTACCTCAATATCGGGGCCTTTGAGGTGAATGATGGGGTAGCGAACCGTCTCCGCGTCGGCCTTGCGGGACAGCAGGTCGAGCAGGCCGTTTTCGGAGTAATACTTCTGGCCGTTGAAGTTGATAGTCAGCCCCGCGTTGAGGTAGACGTAGTTCCAGATCTGGTTTTCGAGGTACTCCGGGATGAAGCGGTAGTTCTTGAAAATCGTGTCGTCGGGCTGAAACACCATCAGCGTACCGTTGCGCTGGCTGGTTTTCACCGGCTTAGGGTCCTGCTTAAGGATGCCACGCTCAAATTCGGCCGATTTCATCTGTCCTTCCCGCACGCTCTGCACCAGGAAGTAATTGCTGAGCGCGTTAACCGCTTTGGTACCGACCCCGTTTAAGCCTACAGACTTCTGGAAGACTTTCGAGTCATATTTACCGCCCGTATTAATCTTACTGACCACATCCACCACCTTACCCAGCGGAATGCCCCGGCCGTAGTCGCGCACCTGCACGCGGCTGTCCGAAATCTTGATGTCGATGGTGCGGCCGTGGCCCATCACGTGCTCGTCAATGGAGTTATCAATAACTTCCTTCACCAACACATAAATCCCGTCGTCGTAAGCAGAACCGTCGCCGAGCTTGCCGATATACATGCCGGGCCGCAACCGGATATGCTCGCGCCAATCCAGGGAGCGGATGCTGTCCTCGGTGTAGCCGTGGTCGGGAGTTGCAGCGATGGGTAGTTCTTCGTCAGCCATTGTACTTTTCACAAATCAAATTCGAGGTAAAATAACGCAGAAAATTGAGGTTTTCCGCGTCTTGTTTTCGCTACTCAAGTTAGTAAAAACGTTCTTCACAACCTAAATCACTTAGGTAAGGTTCACCCAAAAAGGGATTAAAACCCCCATAAACCGTCCTTTTTCGCTCTCCCGCCCTTCCAATTTAATTAGCAATATGCTCCCTCCCGTTACCCAACATCATTTGCCGCCTTCCGGTCATAAACCCCAGCCCGAGGTGAAGCAGCGCCCGATTGTGCAGTTTACTTTCGTGCTGCTGGCCGGGGTGCTGCTGGTCTACTCGCTCCGGATGCTCGACGACGTGCTGCTGCCCCTGGCCTTTGCCGGCGTATTTACCCTGCTGCTGCTGCCCATCTGCCGGTGGCTGGAAGCCAAGGGCTTGGGCCGAATCTGGGCCATTATTCTGTGCCTGCTGCTGCTGATCGTGATTTTTGCCGGCATTGTGCTGGCCTTTGGCTCCCAGCTTACTCAGTTCAAAGACGAGATACCCAAGCTGCAAACCAAGACCATGGAGTTCTTCAACCAAGCCCAGGAGTGGGCCCACCAGCGCTTCGGCTACAAGCCCATGAGCATTGAAGAAGTAAAGGAATCCACGGTCAAGGCGCTGAAAAAGTCGGGCGGTACTTACCTGGGTACGACCCTGAATGTGACAACCAACGCCTTGGGCAACCTGGCGCAGGTCCTGATTTACATCTTCTGCTTGCTGCTCTACCGGGACCACCTGCGCCAGTTCATGTTCCGCTTCGTGACTCCCGATAAGCGCACCAACGTGCTGCACACCGTCGACAACATTCAGACCGTGGTACAAGCCTATATTTCGGGTCTGCTCAAGGTTATCGTCATTGTGGCCGTGCTCAATGGCATTGGGCTGGTGGTGCTGGGCGTCAAGTTTGCCATCTTCTTTGCCATCTTCGCCTCGGTGCTGGCCGTCATTCCCTACATCGGAATTATGATTGGGGCCACGATTCCGGCCATTATCACGCTGGTCGAAACCGGCTCCCCCCTGCACGCGGCCGGCGTGATTGGCGTGTTCGTGTTCGTGCAATTTCTGGAAGGCAACTTCATTACGCCCATGATTACGGGCTCCCAGGTCAGCATCAACCCGCTGGCGGCCATCCTGGCCCTGATCCTGGGCAATGAGCTGTGGGGCACGCCGGGCATGATTCTGAGTATCCCGATTATGGCCGTCATCAAAGTGGTGCTCGACGCCAGCAAGGTTACTGAACCTTGGGGCTTTCTGCTCGGCGACACGGCCGAGGGCGAGGACTCCACCAAGCCCGACAAGGACAAACCCAATCAGCTCAGTTGGTGGGACCGGCTGCTGGGGCGCAAAACCAAGCCAGCCAACTAGCTAGCCGCGGCCGGTTGGCCGTTTTTTTACCCTCGTCGTGACAAAACGGCGAGGGTATTTTTTATCCAACCTTCTGTTGCATACTCTCATAACCCAAATTTTATATCCTGGACAAAGCAACCCTACTGTTCGGTTGCAGGTATAAAAGCCCAGTCAACCACAGTGCGTTGATGTTCTGAACTCTTACTTCCACCTAAAATTTTCTTGTCTTATGGCAACTATCACCTCGGAAACCGCCCGTGCTTATAACGACCTCGTAGAAATTAACAAGACGGCCGCTAAGGGATACCAAGAAGCCGCTGAAGGCGTGAGCAGCCCCGATCTGAAGTCGAAGCTGAGCGAGCTAAGCCAGCAGCGGGCCCAGTTTGTGTCGCAGCTGACGCAGCAGGCCCAACAAATTGGCATCAACCCCCAGGACGGCAATACGCTGGAAGGCGTGGTGGCCGATGCCGCCGCCGCCGTGCACCGCGGCTGGATCAATATTAAATCGGCTATTACCGGCCAGGACGACTCGGCCATCCTGGGCGAGTGCGAAACCGGCGACGCCACGGCCCTGACGGCCTACGAAACGGCGCTGAAGTCGCAGGAAATTCCGGCCCAAGCCCGTACCGTCATTGAGCAGCAGCACAGCGAAATTCTGTCGGCCAAAAACTGGGTAACCCAGCAGAAAGGCCGCCGTTAGGCTTGCTTAGCGTATCCTAAGTAAAAAAGCCCGACCTTCTGGTCGGGCTTTTTTCGTGCCTTTCTGCCTGTGGGCTATCCGGCCCTGTTGGGCTCGTCCCTTTCTTTATTGAGCAATAGAACGGCAGCAGAGCTAGAAGAATGTGTAGCTGAACCGTAGTTTTCTCCTGCTTCCCACCTCAGGCAAACTTCCCGGTGTGCAACCTTCGTAGGTGTTATCTTTGTTACCAATCCTATTAGCACTTTCTTTTACCTGAATCCGCGCCGCTTTTGTACGCCATCATTGACCTTGAAACTACCGGGGGGCAGCCTACCCAGGACCGCATCACGGAAATAGCTATTTTTATACACGACGGCGACAAGGTCGTGGATCAATACAGCACGCTCATCAATCCGGGGCGGCCTATCCCCTTTTTCATCACCCAGCTTACCGGTATCACCGATGATATGGTGCGCGACGCGCCCAAGTTTCACGAGGTGGCCCGCAAAGTGGTGGAGCTAACGGAGGGTTGCGTTTTTGTAGCGCACAATGTGCGTTTCGACTATTCCTTCCTGAAAAAGGAGTTTGCGGACCTAGGCTATAACTACTCGCGCAAGACCCTGTGCACCGTGCGCCTGAGCCGCTCCCTGATTCCGGGCCAGCCCAGCTACAGCCTGGGGAAGCTCTGCCAGAACATCGGGATTCCGCTGGAGGGCCGCCACCGCGCCGCCGGCGACGCGGCCGCCACGGCTATTCTCTTCGACCGCCTGCTCAAAATAAGCCAGCAGGAGGAGGCCCTGCGCAACCCAACTATCTCGGCGGCCGATACCCTGGCTACCGTCGATGCCCTGGCCCCAACGGGCCGTCCGAAGAAGGCTCCGGCCGGCGCCGGCGCAGCCCCGCCCAAGCAGCCCAGCCCCCGGCGCGTGGCGGCCGTGCAGGAAGCTATTCGCACGGCGTTGCTGCCGCCCAATATCACGCCCGAAAAAGTGGCTTCCCTGCCGCAGGAAGCGGGCGTGTACTATTTTCACAACGAGCAGGGCGAGGTCATTTACGTTGGGAAGAGCATCAACATCTACAAGCGGATTCAGCAGCACTTTGCCGTCGATTACAAGTCGCGCAAGTCGCTGGAATTCAAGAACAGTATCTCCGACATTACCTGGGAGCTGACTGGCTCGGAGCTGGTGGCTCTGCTGTACGAGTCGGCGGAAATTAAGCGGATGAAGCCCCTCTACAACCGGGCCCAGCGCCGCTCGGTGTTTCCGGCCGGTATCTTTCTGCGCACCGACGAAAACGGCTACAAGCGCCTCTACTACGGCAAGGCCGACGACCACGCCGAGTCCCATCCCCTTATTGCCTTGGGCAACCAGTACAAGGCCAAGGGGTTTCTGTTTCATAAGGTAGCCAAGTTCAACCTGTGCCAGAAGCTGTGTGACTTGTATAAAACCAACGGCTCTTGTTTTGACTACCAGGTACACCGCTGCAAGGGTGCGTGCCTGGGCCTGGAACCCGCCGAAGAGTACAACAAGCGCGTGGAGGAAGCCATAGAAAGCTTTACCTACGAGCACGGCTCCTTCGTCATTATCGGCCAGGGGCGCCGGGCCGACGAAAAAACCATTGTCGTGGTTGAGAATGGCCGCTACCTGGGATTTGGCTACGTTGATACTGATTTCTCGGCCCGCAAGCTCAACGATTTCAAAGAAGTCATTACCCGCTATAACGACAACAAGGATGTGCAACAGATCATCCGCCAGTACCTGCGCACCAAGCACAAAGACAAAGTGAAGATATTCAAATAGCTACAGCGACTTTTTTCTTCATCCCGACCCTCACCGGCCGGGATTTTTATTGGAGGCTACTTGGACCTTTTGCTGTCGGGCTTACTTAATTATACCCCTTTTACTATATTCATTGCGCCATCCTCTGCCTTTCTCTCCCAGTAAAGTATTGACGCTATGCAAACCCTGCTAAACGTTTCCTACCTGCGAATCTACCACGATGGTTTTGCGCACTCCCTCGAGCTGGAATGGCTGAATTTTGCCACCAGCGCCGAGTTGCGCACCGGCCTGGACATGGGCTTGCAACTCGCCGAGCAGTACCACGTCCGGGCTTGGATCGGGAATCTCAGGCACATGCACCTCATCCGGCCGCTGGACCAGAAATGGATCAATACCGACTGGTTTCCCCGCTTTGCCCTGCTGGATATTCTGCACATGGCCGTTGTAGAATCCGAAGATGTGCTGAACCGACAGGGCGTGACCCACATCATGCACAACGCCCACGGCCTGGCCCCGCTGAGCACGGCTTATTTCAGCAATATTCAGGATGCCCGGCACTGGGTCCGGACCGCCGCCTACGCCTTTCAACCCCACTAACCGATAAGCAGTTACCTCTACTCAAATCCTACCTATCACTCCCGGGGCCCGGAGTGCAGCCCTTGTGTGCCCAGCTTACTTGCTACGGAGGCTAAATTAAGTACGCAAAATTAAAATTCAGAGAGTACCAACAAGCTCGGCAATTCCTTGTATACTGGCACTCTGCCCCACTCCGCCACACCATTGCTATTGGCTTCTTCCTGTTAGTATTGCTTTAGCTCTGTTGTATAATGGCTGATTTAGTTTATCCGTCCAACGCGTCGTTGTACTACCACAATGAGCTGGCTACCGTGGTCGAACACGGTGACGGCTACGCCCGCATCGACTGGAACCCGGTGCCCATTCGCAGCAGCTCGTTGCGGGCCGTGTACGAGCAGGTACTGCAGCTACTGCGCACCCGCGGGCTGTCCAAGGTATTGACCGATCATCAGATGATGCCCCCGATTCAGCCCAGCGACCAAGAGTGGCTTAGCCACAACTGGGCCCCGCGGGCCGTGCAGCAGGCCGGTTACCGCTTTTGTGCCATTGTGCAGGCCTACGACGTCCTCAGTCAGCTCTCCACGCAGAATATAGTACGGCAGCTCGAATCGGTGCCGCTGATGATACGCTACTTTGAAGACAATGAGTCGGCGGAGAAATGGCTACTCAATTTTTAAGTTTCTGCTAGAACAGCCGGTGCCGCAGCAGCCAACCCGCCGCATCAAACTCGGTGGCCGCGGGCACGTAGCTTTCTACCTTCACGGGCTTCGCTACTTTGATGGTATTCCCGTCGCCACTGTCGTACACCATTACGTTGGCCGCTTTGCCCGCTACCGATGTCGGGCTCATTAGCTCCACTACATCCTGCCCCGCCCCGTCGTAGATACCGACTTCGAAGCGGTGGTCGGGCAGGCCGCGCAACTCAAACGAGTCGTTGCCACCCAGACCAAATACTTTGATAGACCGGGTTTGTCGGTAATCGAAGGTGCGCCGCCCGGTCAGGCTGTCGGGGCGCCCGGCGGCTAGACTGTACACGCTCACGCGCAGCTGGCCCGGCCCCGTGGGCTCCAGCACGAAGCGCTCGGACTGGTCGGTACCCGGAATTTCAACTTCGCGGGCCAACAACTCATAGAAGCGGGCGGCCACGGCCGGGAGCTGGGCGCGCCGCCCCCGCAGATTTTCGTCGAACTCGGCCCCGGCTTCGGCATACACTTCCTTGGGCCAGAGAGCCAAGGCTCCGCGAATAACGTCGTCGGACAAGCTGCGCTGCATCGAATCGGCGACTTGCTGGAAGTCCTGGGCCGTGAGATACACCAGCAACGACTTGTCCATGGGGCGGGCGGCCCGGTTGAGCCCTTCCACGTCGCCAAGACGGATTTTCTGGTGAAAGCTCTGGTAGTTTGACTTCACCCAGCCGATGATGTGCGTGAATACGCCGTCGTCGAATTTGAAGAAGGCGTGGTCCCGGTCGCGGGGAATGGCGCGGTAGACTGTGGCCCCGCCGCTGGCCGGAAAGCTGGCCCAGCGCCACTGGTCTTCCCGCCGGCTCCAGTCGCCGAGCCACATGTCGAACAGGCGGGCCCGTAGGTACCAGCGGGCATCAATGCGGTGCTTGGGGTTATACACCAGGTTGGTGAAAACCTTACGGGAGCTTTCGACCTTGGCCGAGCGGCCGAAGCTGCTCACAGCGCGCTGGTCGCCTTCCGGGCGCTCTTCAAACAGGTACAGCGCATTGGCAAAACTTTCGCGAAACGGGCCCAGGGCCGGGTCATCGGCCACGTACACCAGGCGCGGGTTGGTGTGGTATACCCCCGCGGCGGCGGCCAAAGGCGGCACGATGTAGGCACCGTAGGGGTTGATAACGCTGGTTTGGTCTTTCATGAGCCGCCCAATTGGTCCATCCCGCAAGGATTCGGGCAGGGCCTTGGTGGCGTCCTTGTCTACGGACCGGAGCACGTACTGGGCGCCGTTACGGTCCAGCAAGCGCAGGTTGCGGGTTTGAAAGCTGCCTCCTTCCTGAATAGGGGTTAGGCCGCCGGGGACGGCCGTGCGCAGGTTAAACACGGGCGCCGTTACGGGCGTCGCCCACACCTGCCGGTAATGCTTACCCCAGAAAAACCGGTGAATAGGTCCTCGTAAATACTGGGTGCCGGCCGCTACGTGCACCGTGGAGTCGGGACCGATGATTGGAGGCGTGACCACCGGCGCAGCCGGCGCCGAACAGGCACTGAGCAGCAAGCAACTGGCCAGGGTGCCGCCCAGGACAGTCGGGCTCCTCACGAATAGTAGAAAGGACACGTAATAGGATCGAAAGGGCGGAAAAATGACCAGCCGGAGCAGGTCCTGCCCTTATAGCGCAAACCACGGCCCAGCGGTTGTGCTTACTTGGCTGGCCACTTTTATGGCGCAGCTTCGTTGAAGGACTCAAGTCGCGCCTTTTCTCGTCCCAATGACCGCTCGTTTACTCGCCCTAGCTGCTTTGTTTTCCTGTGCTTCCTGCGTCCGGCAGCACTACTTTCAACCCGATGCCCGCGTAACCGGGCCCGCCGTGGCTCCCCTGGCTTCTGACAGCGTGCAGGTAACGGTGGGCCGGCATTACCGCCGCGGGGCTATCCACAATTTCTTTATGGGCACTCATTACCGGCAGGTCTGGGCGACGCCGGTTATGCTTCCCGTGCTGGACCTCAACCGGACTGTACCCGGGGGCTTGCAGGCCGGCAAGATGGGCGGCGGCTTTCAAAGCACGAGTATGACCCTCAATGGGGCTAAAGGCCGGCAGTACGCCCTGCGCACGCTCGACAAGGATCCTTACAAGACCTTGCCCAAGGTGATGCGCAAAACATTCCTACTCAATGTTGTGCGGGATGCTACTTCGGCAGCCAACCCCTTCGCCGCCTTTGTGGTGCCGCCCCTGGCGGAAGCTGCCGGGGTGCTCCATACCAACCCGCGCGCTTTCTACGTGCCGCCCACCGAAACCGGCCTGGGTGCCGCTTCCGAGCTGTTTCAGGGCAAAGTGGTGATGCTAGAAGAAAAGTACGAAGGCCCGGAGAACCTAACGCCTGCTTTCGGCAATGCCCGCGACTTGGAAGACAGCGACGAAATGCTGGCCCAGCGCTATGCCGACCCCACCCACCAGATTGACCAACTTGCCTTTGCCCGGGCCCGGCTGCTGGATATCTGGCTGGGCGACTGGGACCGGCACGAAGGTCAGTGGCAGTGGGCGGTGTACGAAACCGCCGGCCGCACCCTGTACCGGGCCGTACCCAAAGACCGGGACCAGGTATTTTACCGCTTCAGCGACGGCCTGATTCCCTGGCTGCTCAGCCGGCGCTGGGCGGTGCGCAAGCTCCGCACGTTCAAGCCTCACTACGAGGACATTGGCGGCCTGGTCAAAAACGCGACGTTTATCGACGAACGGGCCTTGTCGGAAGTAACCCGGCAGCAGTTTCAGCGCCTAGCCCAGGACTTGCAGCAGCGCCTCACCGACGAGGTTATTGCCCAGGCCACCCACCGGTTCCCGGCGCCGGTGTACGCCCGGGAAGGCACCCGCACGGCCGCCGCCTTGCGGGCCCGCCGGGCGGCGCTACCCAAAGCAGCTGACACGTTTTACCGCCTATTGGCCCACCGGGTAACCGTGGCCGGTACCGACCAGGACGAGCGTTTTGTCGTGGAGCGCTTGGCCGATACCAGCACTGTGGTAAGCGTATACCGGATTCTGGACAAGGATAAGAAAGCCAAAGCCGATACGCTGCTGTACCGCCGCAGCTTTCGAGTCGATGAAACCCAGCGCATTGTGCTGCACGGCTTGAAAGGCAAGGACGTCTTCGAGGTGCGCGGCGACGTGAAGCGCGGCATCCGGGTCGATATCTACGGGGGGCCCAACGAGGACGACGTGATGAATACCTCGCGGGTGCAGCGGGGCGGCAAGAAAACCTTTTACTACGATACCAAGCGCGGCAACACCGTTCTGCGCGGCCACGACTTCAAGGACAACACCACCAAAGGCGTCAAGATGCACGCTTACGACCGGGAAGGGTACTAACCGAAACGGCTCTGCACTAACGTCACCGGGCCCCGCCAGTACTGCTAGCGGGGCCCGGTGGCATTTTAGTTCTTGCGGTTAAGCCGCTTTGTCTACCTCCTGCAGCATGTCCAGCACCATGTGCTCGGTGGGCGTCAGCAGGTCGTTTTCAGTGGGGTCGGCATCGTGCCGACGCAGGTAGTCAATGAGTTTGTCGGAGTTGAAAAGCTCCACCACCTGCGGGTGAATGTAGTACTTGCTGCACACGGTGGGCGTGTTGCCGAGGCCAGCCGCCACGTCTTTCACGGCCCGCTTCAGCACTTTATCCTTGGGCAATTCGGGTTCCTGGTGCAGCACGGCTTCGAGGCATTCCACCATTTTGACGGTGCCGCCCCAGGTGCGGAAGTCCTTGGCCGAGAGGTTGAGCCCGGTAACGGCGCGCAGGTACTCATTCACGTCGCCCGACTCGAGTTCCTGCCGGTGCCCCTCGGCCGTGTAGTACTGAAACAGGTGCTGGCCGGGGATTTCCTTGCACTTCTGCACCAGGCGGGCCAACCGGCGGTTGTGCAGGCTGACATCGTGCGGCACCCCTTTTTTGCCCACGAAGGTGAAATGCACCTCGTCGCCGGCCACTTCCACGTGCCGGTCGCGCAGGGTCGTCAAGCCGTAGCTTTTGTTTTTCTTGGCGTACTCCTTATTGCCGACCCGGATAAAGGATTGGTCCATGAGGGTAAGCACCAGGGCCACCACTTTGTCGTGGTCCAGCTTGGGGCGCTTTAAATCCTGGGCGATGCGCTGCCGCAACTCGGGCAATTTTTCGCCGAACGCGCGCAATCGGCTAAACTTGGTCAGGCTGCGGGCCTGGTCCCAGGCCGGGTGGTAAATGTACTGCTTCCGCCCCTTCGCGTCGCGGCCGGTTACCTGCAGGTGAGAGTTGGCCGAGGGCGAAATCCACAGATCCGTCCAGGCCGGCGGAATCACGAAGCCGTTGATGCGGGCCAGGGTTTTCTCGTCCGTAATTTTCTCGCCCTTCGCATCGAGGTAAGTAAAGGAGCCGTTGCGGCCGGCTTTGCGGGTAATACCGGCTTTGGTATCGGGCAGGTAGCGCAGGCCGGCCAGCTCGGCTTGGCGGGCGGGGTCTTTATAGAGCACATGAGCTTCCTCTTCGGGCAGCAGGTGTTTTTTCTTGACTTTGGGGCGGGGGGCGGCAGTAGAGGGCATACGAAATAGCAAGGCCAGCCCTTGTTGGCTGGTTCCTTCTTTTGTACGCAGAATGACGGCCAAGGTAAGCCCGACGCTCTGACAGGACCGGCCGCGGGCGGGGGCAAGCTGGGAAATAGCCCTGCTGAATATTTTTTCGCCCTTCTACCGCCAGCCTCGCACCCCAAAGTCTGTTCTGCTAACCCTCCCACACTCAGGGGCCAATCGGGCGGGAGCCAGACCGCCTACCCGGCCTACAACGCACGTGGCGCAACGGAAGGCGGGTATTAGGCGTATCGGGCGAAAGACTTTTGGCACCGTTTTTTCTTTTGGCTGCCTACCCTCTCCTTTCGTTTTTCCTTTAATTTCTTTTCTCATGCATCGTTTACTCCTCAAGCCCTGGCTTCTTTTCGGGCTGGTTGCGGCTTCCCTGGGCTCAGTTTCCTGCTCCAAAGACGGTGACGGCGTCCTGCTGTTCTCCATTGAAGACGACCGGACCCTGGGCGACCAGGTAGCCCGCCAGACGGACTCGCTCATGCGCGTCGACCCCAATAAATATGGCCGGCTGCTGGAACGCAGCAGCAACAGCGCCGCCTACGCGGCCCTCGACAACGTGGTGAATAAGGTGCTCAACTCGGGCCAGCTGACCTACCGGAACGAGTTTCCCTGGGACGTGAAAATTGTGCAAAAGGACGAGAAAAACGCCTTTGCCACGCCCGGCGGCCACATTTACGTATACACGGGCCTGATTAAGTACCTCGACCACGAAGCCGAGCTAGCCGGTGTTATTGGTCACGAAATTGCCCACGCCGACCGCCGCCACACCTCCAAGCAGCTGCAAACCCAGTACGGCCTGCAAGTACTGCTGGGCCTGCTAGTCGGCGACAACCCCAACCAGCTGGTGCAGATTGCCGCCGGCCTGGGCCAGTTGCAGTTTAGCCGCAACGACGAGAGTGAAGCGGATGACTACTCGGTACGTTACCTCAGCGGCACTGAATATTCCTGCGACGGCACGGCCGGCTTCTTTATCAAGTCGTCGAAAGAGAGCCCCAACAACACCCCAACTTTCCTGAGCACCCACCCCAACCCGGAAAACCGCGTAGCGGCTATTCAGGCCAAAGCGCAGGAGCTGAACTGCCGCAATAAGCCCCAGAACGACACCAACCTGAACCGCCTCAAGAGCTTGCTCTAAGCTCCTAAGGTTCAGCGCTACTCAGGCCTGCTACTCCGGTAGCAGGCCTTTTTGTTGGGCCTTGGCCGGCCGGCCCGCGCAACACCGGCGGGGCCTGTACGCGTAAGGCGTATAAAATTGCTTGCTTTCTTTACGCCCACTATGGCTCCTCTACTCAACCGACTCGGCGACTGGGCCGAAAAAGCGGACGACCTGATTTTGCGGACCCGCACCCGCCTGGGACTGCTCGACCCGCTGCAGATTGTTCCCTACCGCAGCTACGGCACGCCTACCCGGCTCTACGTGAAAGGTCGCCTGCTGACCGACAAGGGCATAGGGGAACCCGACCCGAGCGACTCGCGCTGGCACAACCTGCTGAATATGTACCGGCGGTTTGAGAGCAACGAAATTGCCGGCGCCCAGCTGCTGGTGCGCCCGGCCGATAATTCCGAGCATTTGACCGTTACCGACGACGAAGGCTACTTCTCCCTGAACCTGGAACCGGGGGCCCTGCCCGAGCCCATCAATTACATGTGGTACCCGGTGGAAGTGCTGCTCCAGGCCGTACCCGGCTCTATTCCGCTGCCGGCGGGCCTGGCCACCCAGGCCCCGGTTATGATTCCGCCGGCCGATGCGGAGTACGGCATCATCAGTGACCTGGATGACACCGTCATTCAGACCTCGGCCACGGATATGCTGCGCATGGCCCGCACGGTACTGCTGCGCAATGCCCGCTCCCGCCTGCCCTTCAAAGGTGTGGCAGAGTTTTACCGGGCCTTGCAGCTGGGCCGTAATGGCAAGCGCAACAACCCGTTTTTTTACGTAAGCAGCAGCCCCTGGAACCTCTACGACTTGCTGGAGGACTTTCTGAACCTAAACCAGATTCCGCCGGGCCCCTTGCTGCTGCGCGACTTTGCCGTGGTGCGCAAGGCGGCCAAAGACACCTCGGAACACCACGGGCACAAGCTCAAGGAAATCGACAACATTCTGCTCACCTACCCTACGCTGCCCTTTGTGCTCATCGGCGACAGTGGGCAGGAGGACGCCAACATCTACCGCGAAGTAGTGCGCCGGCACCCGGGCCGCATCCTGGCCATCTACATCCGCGACGTGCTACGTCCCGACCGTGCCACGATGGTAGAACGCGTATCGGAGGAATTGCGGGGCGACAAAGTGGAAATGCTACTGGTGCAGGACACGGTGCAGGCTGCCGAACACGCGGCCCGAACGGGCCTGATTTTCACGGAGGCCATTCCGGCGGTAGTCGAAGAAAAGCAGAAAGACGAAACCACCCCGGCCGACCCTGGTGAGGCCCAGGAAGAAGGCGCCTAGCCCTTCTTACCTGATCCGTAGCTGCGGGGCAGGAATCACAGCAGGCCGCCTTTGGGGCAGTACAGCCCACTTTTTGTTGAAAAGCCCTTTTCCGTTGCAACGGGAAAGGGCTTTTCTGGTTTAGCAGCTGGACACCTCCGAAGTAGACCTTCAGACTCGTCGAAGCACCCTTATATCTTAATCTTAGCTCGAATGGTCGGCGACGATGACCCACTGGCCGTTGATGCGGCGAAAAACCAGCAGAAAGTGGCCGGCCAGGTCACCGGCCGTACGGGCCAGGTGCCAGCGCCCGACTACGTGCGCTGAAAGAGGGCTATCCTGGGTGATGCCCAGGTTGGAAAACGTGAGCTGGCCCATGGCCGCCGGCGTGGGGTAGCCGCGACGGTAGTTATCCAGCGTGGGCTGCCAGCCGTAGGTCAGGCCGCTTTTGCCAATAAACACGAGCGAATCGGATTGCCAGTAGCCCTGCATGTAGCTGGCCACGTCGCCGCGGTTCCAGGCGGCCGTCTGCGTGGTGAGCACCTGCAGAATGGCAGAGCGCGTCTGGGCGGGACGCGCCACAGTACAAGCTCCCAGAGTGGCACTAAGCAGGGCGGCAACGAAAAGCTTTTTCATGGATCGGGGGTTGACTTAGGCAAAACCGGCTACTCGGCAATCAGCTCCCGCACGTAGGTAGTGCCGCCCAGGCGACGCATGTTGCGCATGACGCGGCGCTGCTTGGCGCGGGCGGCGGGCCCGGGGTTGCTGGCCCGAAACCGCAAGGGGTTGGGCAGTACCCCGGCCAGCAGGGCTGCCTCGGCCTGCGTTACCCGACTGGCCGACTTATGAAAATAGCGCTGCGAGGCCGCTTCCACGCCGAAGGTACAGTCGCCCATTTCGGCCACGCTCAAATACATTTCCATGATGCGGCGCTTGTCCCAGAGCAGCTCGATAAGCATGGTAAAATAAGCTTCGGCCGCTTTGCGCAGGTAGCTGCGCCCGTGCCACAGAAACACGTTTTTGGCGACCTGCTGCGAAATGGTGCTGCCGCCTACCAGTTTCTTGCCTTCCTGCATATTGGTTTTTACCGCGTTTTGCAGGGCGTTAAAATCGAAGCCGTGGTGCTTGAGAAACAGCTGATCCTCGGCCGCAATCAAAGCCAGGGGCACGTGGGGCGATACTTCATCCAGGCCCTTGAAGTCGTAGCTGATTTGGCGGTTTTCCTCCCGAATGCCGTAATACCCCTTGCCCACGGGCGCATGCGCCCGGCGCTCCAGCATGAGCCACGTGGCCGGCGGCGACACCCAGCGGTACACCAGCACCCAGGCTACGGAGGTCAGAAATAAGGCTACCACTACCTGCAGGCCCACCCGCCAGGTCTGCTGCCAATACCGCTTATAGTTTGCCACGTTGTACTCGTCTAAACTGAGTTGCTGCCGGGCCCTAGGCCGGCTATGCGTGCAAAAGTAGCGGAATTGTCCCCGCGCGGCCGTACCGGCGGCGCGTTTCCCCGTACTTTTTACTGATTTCTCTGTTTTGCCAATATGTCTCGTCTGCTTGCTCTGTTTCCGCTGAATCTTGTGGTTTTTCCCGGCGAAAAACTCAACCTCCATATTTTCGAGCCGCGCTACCGCCAGCTCGTGCGCGACTGTATAGAGGCCGATATCACCTTCGGTATTCCTCCGTATCTGAATGAGGGCGTCAGTGAGTTGGGCACCGAAGTACGCCTGCTAAGCGTCGATAAGCACTACGAAAACGGCGAAATGGACATTCGAACCAAAGCCGTGGGCGTGTTCCGGATCCGGGAGTTTTTCCGGCAGGCCCCGGGCAAGCTCTACGCCGCCGGCACCGTGGAAGATATCCGCGACGACCCTGACCAGGATGCGGCGCTTAAGGTCCGCATTACGGAGTATGTGCAGCAGCTCTATGGCGCCTTGGGGCTGCGCAAGCTCTTTGTCGAGCTGCCTCCTACTTACTGTATCTTCGACATTGCCCACAACTTGGGCCTGAGTACCGACCAGGAGTATCAGCTGCTGGCGGCTACTAGTGAGCAGGAACGACAGGAAATCGTGTTGGAGCACTTAGAGCGGGTTCTGCCCGTCATTATGGAGGCCGAGCGGCTGAAAGACCGGGCCCGGCTCAACGGACACTTCAAAAACCTAACGCCGCCTAATTTCTAGCCGGCCCGCCTTCCTGCAGTAGTTACCCGCGGCCATACTACAGCTGAACCGGGGCGCTTGCCGTACATACCTCAACACGCTAATGTTGCTGCCGTTTGCTGACGCTCTCCCATCTTCTGCTGCTTGTGGCCCTCGGCCTTACCCTGCTGGCCCTGTGGCTGCTCTACCGCTATCAGCAGGAACGCCAGTACCGGCGGCAGGTCTACATTGCCCCTTCCCACGCCAATTGGGCCGCCAGCCAACCCGACCCCGACCAGCCCTTGCGCTACCGCTTGGCGCTGGTCGGCGACCTGGGCGCCGTGGCTACCGACGGGCAGGACCCGGTGCTTACCCTGCTGCAACACTGGCTGCACGAAGCTGGCCCGACTAGCGGCGTTGTGCTGCTCGGCGACAACGTGTACCCCACCGGTATACCGGCGCCCACAGCCCCCGGTCGGGAGGCAGCCGAGCGCCGCCTGGATATTCAACTCGACGCCTTCCGCAGCTACGCCGGACGCGTTATTTTCCTGAGCGGCAACCACGACTGGAACAAGGGCCGCCCCGATGGCTACCAGTACCTCTTGCGCCAGGAAGCGTACGTGCTGGAGCATCTGCCGGGGGCCTTTTACCTGCCGCCCAAAGGCTGCCCCGGGCCGATAACCATGCAGCTGACCGACGGATTGCTGCTGGTGGTGCTGAATACCCAGTGGTGGGTGCAGCACGGCCCCCGCCCGCTGGGCGCGGCGTATGGGTGCTCGGCCACTACGAGCAAAGAGCCCTTTGAGCAGTTGCAGGAAATTCTGGAACACAACCGCCACCAGCAAGTTGTGGTGGCCGGCCACCACCCGCTCTATTCCAATGCCATGCACGGGGGCAAGTTCACGACCAAGCAGCACCTGTTCCCCCTGACGGCCGCCCACAAGAAAGCCTATGTTCCGCTACCGGGGCTGGGCTCCCTGTTTCCGGTGTACCGCAAGCTGATTGGGGCCGAGGAAGACATGGCCCACCCGCGCTACCGCAAGATGCGCCGCCGCCTGCTGCGGGTGCTCCACCAGTTTCCCAACATCATCTACGCCGCCGGCCACGACCATAACCTCCAGTATTTCCACTATCAGCAGGGGCATTACTTAGTTAGTGGTTCGGGCAGCAAAACCGCCTTTGTGCAGCACGGGGGCAAAGCGACCTTCGCCCACGAGCACAAGGGGTTTTTCAGCCTGGAGTTTTATCAGAACGGCGACGTGTGGCTGCGTACCTACGAGCCAAGCCCGCAAACCGACGTGCCGGCGGGCACCGAAGTATTCCGCCAGAAGCTCTTTACAAGCCCGGTTACGCCCGCTCCGCAGCCGATTGGGGCAACAGCACCCGCAAGCTCTGCGGCTGAATAGTTACCTGAATCGGGGTGTCCATTTCCAGGGGCTCTCCATCCACTTGCACCAGGGCCCGCTGCTGCCCACTTACCTCGATGGATGCCCGCCGGCACCGCAGGCGTCGGGTGTAAATGGAATCATCGAAATTGTCGGTGTAGAGCTGGTAGAGTATGCCGATGGCCGCCGTGCCGGGGAAGGGCTCAATCAGGCAAATTTCGAATTCACCGTCGTCGAGCTGCCCATCCGGATTAATTACCACGTTGCTGCCGAAGGTGTTGGCATTGGCCACCGTAACCATAAAGGCGGTGCCCTCATAGGTTTCCTGGTCGGTGATGATGCGGTAGGTGGCCGGCTCGTAGTCCAGGTATTCCTGCATGGCAATGCGCACGTACGCGCCCGGCCCGCGGGTATCGCCGTTGCAAAAACGCTCCACGACCAGCGCATTGAACCCCAGATCGGCCAGATGGGCGCAGAACGTGCCGCCAACCTTCAGCGTGTCGATGGCCCGCACTCTATGATCCCAAATCAGGTGCAGGGCCTGCTCTTGTTCCTGGGGAATATCCAAATCTTTCGAAAGCCCATTGCCGGAGCCCAGGGGCAAAATGCCCAACGGTATATCCCTGCCGGCCAGGGCCGAGGCCACCAAGCTCACGGTACCGTCGCCCCCGGCGGCAAAAACGGCATCGTACGAGTGCTGATCAATATGCTGCCGCAGCTTCTCCAGGTCCTGCTCGCCGGTGGTGTGAAAGAAGGAAGCATGGCGGCCTCGCTCCGTACAAAAAGCCTGCACCGTAGCTTCCAGACTGGATTTATCGATGTCCCCGGATATGGGATTGAGCACAAACAGGATCTGACGTAATACGAGCGGGGAAGACATATCGAAGACAAAATTCAAGGTAAGAGAACCGGTTTTACTACGGTAATAAACGCACTGTGGCCGAGCTTATGCCCGGCCACAGGTGGATGTTCAGGAAAGTGAAGTACTTAGGGCTTTAAACCGGCGGGCAGACCCTGAGGAAATTGCGCCGCAATTTCCTGTTGTATCTCCCCAATCCGGTTGCCGGGGTTGGGGTGGGTGCTCATGAACTCCGGCGTGCGGCTTCCGCCCCCGGCCTGCTCCAGAATCTGCATTACCTGCACCATAGCTTCGGGGTTGTAACCGGCCTGAGCCGTAAAGTCCACCGCCAGCCGGTCGGACTCCAGCTCATCTTCCCGACCAAAGCGCATGGTCACCAGCTTAGCTACCATGGCGGTAGCCGCCGCGGCAGCGGCCGTACTGGGGCGGTCCGGGTCGTACACGGCAATGGCCGCGGCGCCGGTCAGGCCCTGGGTCAGGCTGGATTTGGCCACCTGCTCCGCCGAGTGCCGACCTACGACGTGGCCGATTTCGTGGGCCAGTACGCCCGCTACCTGTCCTTCGGTGCGCAGGTTTTTCAGCAGGCCGGCCGTAATGAAGATCTGGCCGCCGGGCAGGGCAAAGGCATTAATCGTGTTTTCGTCGGCCAGCAAATGAAACTGGAACTTGTAGGGCGTCTGGCCGGCTTTGGTGCTGCGCACAAGCTGCTGGCCAATTTCCTCGACCCGGGCCGCGGCTTGCCGGTCGGGGTGCAGGCCGCCGTACTGCTGGGCCATTTCGGGCGCAGCCTGCAGGCCCAAAGCAATTTCCTGCTCGGTGGTCATATCCACGTGCTGCACTTCGCCCGTCACTTCGTTGGTCGAGCGTTTGCAGTAGTAGCTTATCAGCGAAAACCCTGCAATAATCAGGGCTATGATATATCGGAGTCCTCCTCTCATGGCGGTGTGGGTTGTAGAAAATGGGCGGATGAAAAATCAGCAGCAAAGCGCTGTTCCGCTTGTAACGCGAAGCCGCAAACAGGGTTGTGCCGGACCGGCACACCCAAATTCGTAGGTTCTGCGTATCAGGCCTAAACTGCTCCGCTCCGGGGCTAACTTTTCTCTTCGAACCTTAATTCTGCTTTCAATATGAACCAGAAACGCACCTTCGGCTCTATCCTGACCATTCTGGGTATTATTGGCATTATTGTCGGCGCGCTGGGCTTTCTGCAGATGGGCGGCCTGGGCCTGAGCAAGATGAACTCCCTGGTACCCTTTGCCGTGGGCCTGATTTTCTTTTTCGCTGGTATCAATCTGGTGAAGACGACCGGCGACCGGGCCTAGCGGGCACGGCCACAGCTTTAAAAGCGAAAAACCCAGCCTGAGGGCTGGGTTTTTCTATGAACAACAAACAACAGTAAAAGTACTTAGAGGCTAGCCAGCCCCTGCGTCCGGGCAAAAGCTGTCAGCGCCGGGTCCAGCTGCAGAAAAGAGGACGTGTAGTTAACCGCTGCCGGGGCGTGGGCGTAGATGACCGACCCGCCTTTGATGGTGCGAATAATGGCACTGGCTTGGTCGGTAGGCAGGGCTGGGCAGCCCTGACTGCGGCCTAAGCGGCCATGCTGGCGCACAAACTCCTCACACACGTACTCGGCCCCGTGCACTACCACGGCCCGGCTGGCGGCGTTGCTGTTGTAGCGCGGCTCCAAGCCTTGCAGCTTCAACGACAGGCCGTGCTTGCCGGTGTAGGTATTGCCCGTCAGGTAAAAGCCCAGGCTGCTTTGCTCCGAGCCGTTTTTGTTGGAAAACGCCTTGGCAAACTCCTCTCCCGTGTTTTTACCATGCGCCACGAGCGTGTGATAGAGCACCCGCTGCTTGCGCAGATCAACTACCCACAGACGTTTCAAGCGGCTGGAGCGGCTGAAATCAATGACTGTCAGCAGCGGCTTGGCTGCCGAAGCCAGCCCGCGCTGCTGCAGGTTGTAATACCCCACCAGCGCCTGGCGAAATACGGGGTAAGAAAGCCCGGTAGCCGTCAGACCACTTTGGGTAAACGTGCGCAGGGCGTGCTGCTCAAAAGCAGCCGTGTACAATGCCTTGCGGGCAGCGGCATTCGCCGCGTTAAGGGGGGCAGCGGTTTTGGGCTTGCCAGGGTTGTCGGCGGCGGGGGCAGTTTTAAACGAAACCAGAAAAGAAGAAGCGGTCAGCAGTAAGCCCGCGAAGGCAGTCCGTGTAGAGAGCATGGGCTGTAAAAAGGCCTAAAATGACTGGAATAGTAAGGGCGGAAAGCGTGGCTATACAAATCTAGTACTTTAGCGCTTCCGTATCACCTTTCTGGCGCCTCTAACGCGTCTTTTCAGCCGGTGGTTCCCGGTCTGCTGCTTATGAAAGCTACTTCGTTTTTGTCTTTTTGGGTAAGCGTCCTGCTACTCCCTTCCTGCGGGCATTCCCTACCCGAACTCCCGGGCTTCGATGCTACCGCCTGGCGCCGCGACCCGTACGCCTGTAACAACCAGCGGGCCAAGCAGCTGCCGGTACTGCAGCAACACAAGGAGCTGCTCTACGGCACCCGCGCCGACGATATTGACGCCCTCTTTGGCCGCCCCGACGAGGAAGAGCTCAGCGAGCAAACCGAGAAACTGTACTTCTATTACCTCGAGCCCGGAACCCAGTGCGAGCCCAGCCACCAACGCTCGACGGCCAACAAGCTGGTACTACGCTTCGGTCCGCTGGGTACGGTTACGGAGGTACTCTACGAACGGCCTTTACCGCAAGAAGCACCAGCTGGGTAACTCCACTAAAAAGGCGGCCTCCTGTTTAGTAAGCCGCCTTTCTAGTATGGAAAAAATAACATCGTTTAGCCGATGCCACCCTCGTTGGCCGGTGGCGTAGGTACCGAGTCACGCTGTTGCTGGTCGCGCAGCACGCTGAGTTGCGAAGGCGTCAGGATACGGCTGCACTCGGCTTCGTACTGGGCTTCAAGCTCCGCAATTTTGGCGTGCTGCTGAGCCGGTTCCCCTTTGTACTGCCACTGGATTTCATCCAAGCGCGCGAGCTTGATGCGGTTAGCGGCCCGCAACCGAATATACTGGGCTTCGTTCAGGTGCAACTGGTTGCACATCTGCCGGGTTAGGTCGGCTACCCGAGCTTCCGAAACCTCTTCGGAACCTGGCAGCTCGGCATGTTTATCTTGTTTTTGCGCAGTGGCAAGAGTGGCCATGCTAAGTAGGAAGGTCAGGGTAAGCAATAGGGATTTCATACAGAGCGGTGGTAAAAGATACAAGCTGTGATGATGACACTAGAAAGTTGCCGGAGCGCATACTGAGGTAGCTGCTTGCCGGATTTTATATATTTTATCCAAATATATATTCCTTTCGTCAAAATCACAACCGCATTATTAACAAGCTTTATAACGCGCTAAGTTCCGCTGTACGTATCTTCAGTCCATAAAAAAGCCGGATTCTTCTATGAATCCGGCTTTTTTATTCACAAGCAAGCTTGCCTTACTCAATGCCTTCAATCGGCTTGTGGTCGGGGCTCTTGTAGTATTGCATGGCGACCAGCGAAATAATCACTCCCGACATTATGCTTTGCAGCAAAATGGCCAGGAAGGCAATGGTCACCGACAGGTCGAAACCGAACAGGTCGCGGGCCCGCAACTGGTCCATGATCGTGGGGTTGATAACCGTGTACACGACGAAGAACAGGCCAAATATTGTTGAGGCGACAATGGAGGTGATAATACCCGTACCAAAGCCGTGCAGATAGGGCATCCGGTCGTGGCGCACCCGCTTGTAGTGGGAAATGGCCATGCAGATACCAATGGCCAGCACTACCCCATTGAGGAAGCTAAACTCTACCCGGTCGGTGAGGTGCAGCAAGGAGGCCAGCAGGAAATACAGAATCATTCCGCCGGCCGTGAGTAGGCCGTAGCGGAAACCGTTTCGTTCGGGGGTCAGATGTGGGTTATTCATGATACATGAAGGGTAAAAGTGTATTATGAAGACAACAAGTGCTTCGGAACTGCAACCCGGTGCCGACTGTTGAAGAAGCCCGCGCACCGCACCAGTCGAAGCAGTTGTGTTTTGTATACTTGATTCTGCGCGAGGATGTTGTGCCAGGGCTTAGTTTTCTGAGTAGCGCCCCTGCGCTTGGCGGCCAGTTGGTGGCTTGGGCAGCTACGGCTGACCGGCTAATTCTCCCCTCGCGAAAGCACTGGTTGCCAAGGGAAATATAATGCCCCACGCATTTTGTCTATTTTCGCACGCCGATTGACTTTTTCTCTCTTGTCCGAACCGGCTCTTCCCGTAGTTATTTCGCTTTTTCCTGCATATGATCAGCACCTCCAACGTTAGCCTGCGCTATGGTAAGCGCATCCTGTTCGAAGACGTCACCATCAAATTTCTGCCCGGCAACGTGTACGGCCTCATCGGGGCCAACGGGGCCGGTAAATCAACCTTCCTGAAAATCCTGTCGGGCGAAATCGAGCCCAACACCGGCTCGGTAGATATGCCCGCCGGGGCCCGCCTCTCGGTGCTGCGCCAGGATCAGTTTGCCTACGACCAGTATCCGGTGCTGCAAACCGTGATTATGGGCCACACCAAGCTGTGGAAGGTGATGGAGGAAAAAGACGCCCTCTATGCCAAGCCCGACTTCTCGGACGCCGACGGGGAGCGGGCCGCCCAGCTCGAAGGCGAGTTTGCCGACCTCGAAGGCTGGAACGCCGACTACGAAGCCGCCGAGCTGCTTTCGGGTCTGGGCATCGGTGAAGACAAGCACTTTACGCTGATGGGCGACCTGGGCGGCTCCGACAAGGTGCGGGTGCTGCTGGCCCAGGCCCTGTTTGGCAACCCCGACGTGCTGCTGCTCGACGAACCCACCAACGGCCTCGACGCCGAGACCGTGCTGTGGCTGGAAAACTTCCTGGACAGCTTCCAGAACACGGTAATTGTGGTCAGCCACGACCGGCACTTCCTCGATGCGGTATGTAACTACATGGCCGACCTGGACTTCTCGAAAATCACGATGTACCCCGGCAACTACTCGTTCTGGTACGAATCGAGCCAGCTGGCGCTGAAGCAGCGCCAGGAGGTAAACAAGAAGACCGAGGACAAGCGCAAGGAGCTAGAAGAATTCGTACGCCGCTTCTCGGCCAACGCCTCGAAGTCCAAGCAGGCTACCTCGCGCCAGAAGCTGCTGCAGAAGCTGACGCTGGAGGAAATCAAGCCTTCCTCGCGCAAGTACCCCTACATTGCCTTCAAGCCCGAGCGCGAAGCCGGCAACCAGCTGCTTACCGTCGAGAATCTTTCCAAGTCGGTCGATGGGCAAGTGGTGTTCCGCAACGTATCCTTCTCGCTCGATAAGAAGGACAAGGTAGCCATCATCAGCCGCGACGACCGGGCCGCTTCCCTCCTGTTTGACATCTTGTTTGAGCAGATCAAAGCCGACTCGGGCGACTTCAAGTGGGGCACCACCATCACCCCGTCGTACTTCCCCCGCGAAAACGCCGAGTTCTTCGATACCGACCTGAACCTGGTGGATTGGCTGCGACAGTATTCCACGGAAAAGGACGAGAGCTTTATCCGGGGCTTTTTGGGCCGCATGCTGTTCTCGGGCGAAGAGTCGCAGAAGAAGTCGAACGTGCTGAGCGGGGGCGAAAAAGTACGCTGCATGCTCTCCAAGATGATGATGGAATCGGGCAATGTGCTGGTGCTCGACGACCCGACCAACCACCTCGACCTGGAAAGCATTACGGCCCTGAACAACTCCCTGCGCGACTTCCAAGGCACCCTGCTTTTTTCCTCCCACGACTTGCAATTCGTGGAAACGGTGGCCAACCGCATCATCGAGCTGACCCCCGACGGCATTATTGACCGCCGCATGACCTACGAGGAATACCTGTCCGACGAGCAAATCAAAACGCTGCGGCAGCGCAAATACCAATTGGTTTCCTAATTCCGTTATAGCTCTCTATGAAACGCATTTTCTTTTTGCTGGCTCTTGGGAGCTCAAGCCTGTGGCTGGCTCCGGCCGCCCGGGCCCAAACGGACACTACCCGGACGCGCCCCGCGCAAAAACCCCAGCTCAATACGGCGCCGCCCGGCGCGGCTCCGGCCCGGCCCACCCAGCCGGCCGAGCGCCCCGCCGTGCCGGTGCCGGCCCCGCCGCCCCTGGATGCGCCCCTGCCCAAGCAGACCGACCCCAACTCGCCTTCGGGCCTGGAGTTTCCGGCCGGTAGTCGGGCTTCCGAGCAGCCTAAGCCGCTGCGCCGCTATTTTCTGTATTCCAACTTCGGGCTGGGGTATAGCAGCAACCCCTACAGCGGCGGGCAGTTCAGCGCCAGTATCAGTCCGGCGGTGGGCTACCGCGTAACGGATAAGCTGGCGGTGGGTCCCGGTATTAGCTACGCCTACAACAATATTTCCTTCCCGAGCGACTACCAGCAGTTTGGCTTACCCCGGAGCCTGAATCTGAACAGCGTGGGGGTGAAGGCCTTCCTGCAGTACATCGTTTATAAGGAGTTCTTCATTCACGCCGAGTATGAGGTAACCAAAGCGCAGAGCTACTACATTGAGGAGCTGAGCGCCAACCCTTTGCAGCTGCGGGCCGTTACCGTCAACCGCTCGATGCGCACGCCGCTGGCCGGCGTGGGCTACCGCAACCAGCTCGGCGACCGGTTTGCTGCTGACATTGTGGTACTCTACAATTTCAACGACGGCTACGACATCCAGGGCTACCCGTTGTCGCCCTACGGCCAGCCGGTAATTCGCTTCAGCTTCCTGTTCGATCTGAAGTAAAGCGTTCTGATAGCATAGCACACAAAAAGGCCCTTCCGAAATTTCGGAAGGGCCTTTTTGTGTTTTTTCAGACTAAAAGAAAGGGCGGGGTACCGTTAGACTACCCGGCCGCCGCGAATAACACGCAGCAAAATGGCAATGATGGCAATTACCAACAGAACGTGAATCAGGTTGTTGCCCGCCATGCCTGCGCCAAGAATGCCGAAGAAGCCTAGGGCCCAAATGATGATCAGAATTACGGCGATGATATACAGCAGATTTCCCATGGTGGTTGGTGGTTGGAATGGAAGGTGTGAAAAGAAGAAAAAAAACAAATCGACTTATCAGCAGTTGTACAGGGTTGGAAGTTGCTGGTAAAGGGATTTGCGGATTTGTACGCGGGCCTTTCTAAAAGGATATATCGTCATTCAAAAATTTAATTAATCAGAGGTCAACTTAACCCTGAAATACGCGCTGCCGGGGGCGTAAAAGGCTTTTTCATAGTCGCGTATTTTTTTCTGTTGAGCTTGGCGGCATTGCTTTATCACCTTGGGCTGGCAGTAAATTCGGGTTAGCTTTGCGCCGAATCTGCGGCGGTTTCGGGCCGACGCAGGCTGGTTTTCCCTCCCACCCTCCTTTCTTCCGCTTTCCATGATGAATGTTGCCGTTATTGGCTCGGGCACTATGGGCAATGGTATTGCCCACGTATTTGCCCAGCATGGTTTTTCTGTTGCCCTGATTGATATCAACCAGAGTGCCCTCGACAAGGCCCTGGGTACGATTGGCAAAAACCTCGACCGCCAGGTAGCGAAAGGCAGTCTTTCCGAAGCCGACAAAACGGCCACCCTGGGCCGTATTACGTCCTATACCAGCCTGGCCGAAGGCGTGCACAACGTGGAGCTGGTGGTAGAAGCCGCCACTGAAAACGTGGATCTGAAGCTGCAGATCTTCCGCGACCTAGACCAGCACGCCCCCCAGAACGCCATTCTGGCCTCCAACACCTCCTCGATTTCCATCACGAAGATTGCCGCCGTTACCAAGCGGGCCGACAAGATTATCGGCATGCACTTTATGAACCCAGTGCCGGTGATGAAGCTGGTGGAGGTTATTCGGGGCTATGCCACGTCGGATGAGGTGACCAGCCGCATCATGGAGATTTCGCGGCAGCTGGGCAAAACCCCAACCGAGGTAAATGACTACCCCGGCTTCGTAGCCAACCGCATCCTGATGCCCATGATCAACGAGGCCATCATCACCTTATTCGAGGGCGTGGCCGGCGTGGAGGAAATTGATACCGTAATGAAGCTGGGCATGGCGCACCCCATGGGTCCGCTGCAGCTGGCCGACTTTATCGGCCTCGACGTGTGCCTGGCTATTCTGCGGGTGCTGCACGAGGGCCTGGGCAACCCCAAGTACGCCCCCTGCCCCCTGCTGGTGAACATGGTGATGGCCGGGCGCCTGGGCGTGAAGTCGGGCGAAGGGTTCTACACCTGGGGCCACGGCACCAAGGACCTTATCGTAGCCGAACGGTTCAAGAAATAAGTTCGCGCTACAACACGAAAAGGCCTTCCCGACAACTCGGGAAGGCCTTTTGCTTTCCGCCAAGGTTCCCACTTCGAGAAGCGGACTATTCCTATTCCGGCTTTCATTTCCCGCTTTTCGCAGCGCTTCTAGCGTCGAGCTTGAAACCTTCGGGGCATGATTTCGCTTATAGAGTATTCGGTATTTGATTTGGACTTTAGAAATAGAATAATGGAACAGGCCACATTTGGCGGGGGGTGCTTCTGGTGCACCGAAGCCGTTTTTCAGAACTTGAATGGGGTGCACAAAGTGGTATCGGGCTACACGGGGGGGCGCATTGCCAACCCGACCTATAAGGAAGTATGCAGCGGCCTGACCGGGCACAACGAAGTTATTCAGGTCACCTTCGACCCGCAGGTGATTAGCTACGAGGAGCTACTGGAAGTGTTCTGGAAAACCCACGACCCGACTACCCTCAACCGCCAGGGCAACGACGTGGGTACGCAGTACCGCTCCGGAATTTATTTCCACAACGAGGAGCAGCAGCGCCTGGCCGAGCAGTACAAGCAAAAGCTGACCGCCGCCCAGGCCTTCGACCAGCCGATTACCACGGAAATTGTACCGCTCAAAGTTTTCTATCCGGCTGAGGATTACCACCAAAACTACTACAACCTGAACGGCACTCAGCCCTACTGCCAGTTTGTGGTAAAGAGCAAGGTGGACAAGGTGAAAGCCGTGTTTGGCGACAAACTCAAAAAGTCGGTAGCGTAGCGCTTGCCTACAAGCTCAACATAACAAAAGCACGGCCCGGGCCGTGCTTTTGTTGTTTCTACCCATTTCCACGTTCCCAACCCCATGGCCAAGTCTAAGCCTGAATCAAAACCTAAATACGTGATGCTCATCCACGGCGGGGCTGTCACCACCGACCCCGCCAGCATTCCACCCGAGAAGGAAGAAGCCCTAAAAGCCGGGCTAGCAGCGGCGTTGAGCGCAGGATGGGAAATCCTGAACCGCGGCGGCACGGCCCTCGATGCGGTGGAGGCCGCCGTGATGAGCATGGAAGACAATGAGCTGTTCAACGCCGGCCGCGGGGGCATGTTCAATATCAACGGCGAAGTGGAAACCGAGTCGTCGATTATGGACGGGGTCACGCTACGGGGCGGGGCTGTCAGCGGGCTAAAGCTGGTAAAAAACCCGGTGCGCCTGGCCCGCCTGGTGATGGAGAAGTGCAAGCACACTTTCCTGACGGCCGAGGGCGCCCAAGAGTTTGCCCTCGCCCAGGGCCTGACGTTGCAGGACCCGAGCTACTTCAAAACCGATGAGCAGCGCCAGGAGTGGCTCGACATCATTCAGGAGGCCCGCAAAACCGAAAATGCCAACAAGCACGACACCGTGGGCGCCGTTGCCCTCGACCAGCACGGCAACGTGGCCGTGGCTACCTCCACCGGGGGTATTGAGGGCAAGCTGCGGGGCCGCGTGGGCGACAGCTGCATCTACGGGGGTGGCTCTTACGCTAACAACGACGTGTGCGCGGCCTCCTGCACCGGCGACGGAGAAATCATCATGTTGGCGGCCGTGGCCCACGAGGTCTACGCCCTGCGCAAGTACAAGCGTCTGCCCCTCGACGAGGCCGCCCGCCAAGCCGTGGACATGTACGCCGACAAGCTCCAGGGCGACCGGGGCATCATTGCCGTGGACCCCGACGGCAATATTGCCCTGGAGTCGAACACCAACGTGTTTCGCAGGGCCTACCGCATCGAGGAGCAAGAGCCGTTCGTGGATATTTGGATGAATACGAAATAGGGAGTTGTCCTTTTGCCGCTTACAAAACGAAACAGCCTGCTTTGAGGCAAAGCAGGCTGTTTCGTTCTACTATACTCGGTTTCCTACCTACACGCTCACGCCGAAGTCGCGCAGGGCGTCGTTGAGGCTCGTTTTCAGGTCGGTGCTGGGCTTGCGCTGGCCAATAATCAGGGCGCAGGGCACCTGGTACTCGCCGGCGGGGAATTTCTTGATGATGGAGCCGGGAATAACCACCGACCGGGCCGGCACGAAGCCTTTGTACTCCACGGGCTCCGGGCCCGTTACGTCGATAATCTTGGTGCTGCCAGTGATGGTCACGCCGGCCCCGATGACGGCTTCCTTGCCCACGTGGCAGCCTTCCACCAGGATGCTGCGCGAGCCAATAAAGGCGCCGTCCTCGATGATAACCGGGGCGGCCTGTACGGGCTCCAGCACCCCACCGATGCCCACGCCGCCACTTAGGTGTACGCCGGCCCCAATCTGGGCACAGGAGCCCACCGTGGCCCACGTATCGACCATGGTACCCTCACCCACCCAGGCGCCGATGTTGACGTAGCTGGGCATCAGAATCACGCCCGGGGCCAAAAAGGCACCGTAGCGGGCCGTAGCCGGCGGCACCACGCGCACCCCCTGGCTGGCGTAGTCAGTTTTGAGGCGCATTTTGTCGCGGTACTCGAAGGGCTTCAGCTCGATGGTTTCCATCTGCTGGATGGGGAAATACAGGATTACGGCCTTTTTTACCCAGTCATTCACCTGCCACTGCCCGTCGGCGGTGGGTTCGGCCACGCGCAGGCGGCCCTTGTCGAGCTCCTCGATTACGGCGTGAATGGCGTCGGTGGTGGCAGCTTGCTGGAGAAGGCTCCGGTCGGCCCAGGCAGCTTCTATGGTTGCTTGCAGGTTGGTCATGCGAAAGAGTGCAAAAAATGTAGGCTGCAAAACTAGCAGCAAATTATTGGGCCCGGGCACTGAATTCGGGTAAAACATTGGGGCGCGCCCAAGGGTGAGGGCCGGTAAACACGCGGGTCCCTCTACCTTTAGGGCTGCTTACCCGGTTAGATTTTCCGCTTTAGTACCCTGCGCATGGATGTAAGAAGCCTGCTACCCCTTGTCAGCCTGCTGGCCGTCTTTATTTCCTGCATCCTGGCTGTATTCCTGCTCACCGTCCGGACCCGCAGCCGACTGAGCAATGCGCTGCTGGCCGGCTTCATTCTGCTCAACGCCCTGGATATCAGCTCGTGGTTTGTCAACCGGTTTTTGGTGGACTACCCCACGCTGCTGCTGCTCAAAATCAGCCTCAACACGCTGATTAATCCGCTCTACTACCTCTACGCCCTGGCCCTGTGCTACTCCGACTTTCGGCTGCGGCCCCGGCACCTCTGGCACCTGCTGCCCTTTGCGGCCTTGACCCTGGCGCTCATGCCCCGGTTTTACCTGGTGGAGACGACGGCCAAGCAGGCCTTTCTGGCCCACTACGGGGGCACGCCGGAGGCCACTTTCGGCTTTGTGCTGGGCCATGCGCAGTTCGTGTTCTACATCACGGCCACCTTTCTGACCCTGCGTAAGTACCACCGGACCTACGTCGAAAACTTTGCCGACACTTCGAGTATCACTTACCGCTGGCTGTTTCAGCTCACCGTCGTCGATACCGTCTTGCACAGCATCATCGTGGTTAAGGACCTGCTGGGGTTCACGCCCTACAGTCAGCTTTTCAACGGCCTGGAGCTGCTGGTGGGACTCAATGCAACCTGCATTCTGTCGTGGTTTGTGCTCAAGGCCCTCTACAACCCTACCCTGTTTCGGAGCATCGACTCGACGCTGCCGCCGGTGGAGGAATTGGTAGCCCAAACGCAGGGTCAGGCCCCGGCCGAAGCAGTGCCGGCCCCTACGGCGCCCGCGCCGCCGGCAGCTGACCAGGTCCGGGAGGCCCAGATTCAGCAACTGCGAAACTACATGGAGCAGGCCGAGCCCTTCCTCGACCCCGATCTGACAGTGCAGGACTTGGCCCGGCAGCTGCAGCTACCCGCGCGGGAATTGTCGGTACTCATCAACCACCACCTGGATCAGCACTTCTTTGACTTTGTGAACGAGTACCGCATCAACAAGGCCAAGCGCCTGCTCAAGGACCCCAGCCAGGGCAAGCCAACGGTGCTGGAAATTCTCTACGCGGTGGGGTTTAATTCGAAGTCGTCGTTCAACACGTCGTTTAAAAAGCAGACGGGCCTAACGCCCACTCAGTACCGCAACGCCTGATGCAGGCCGGGCAGCCTTACTTTTCAGTAGCAAGCTGCTTCCACTTAACCGAATCCTGACCAGCCCATCAACCAGCACCAATTGACTATCCACCAGCACCTTACATAAAAGTCGAACGCCTGCTAAGCGAAGTCGAACTCATTTCCCGGGAGGAAAAGGGTTCGACTTTTTTAGTCAGTCGCGGCGGCCGGGACGGCTTCTCACCTTTGGCAGACTTGGCGCTGATGCCAAGTAACATCAGCCCTTTGCCACCATGGCCGCTTCCCTTCATCCTTTCCTGACCACCGGCTTTTCCCGCTGCTTTCGCCCCTTCCTATTCTCACTTCTTGGCCTGCGCCGGGTTGGGCTTTGTTTGTTGCTACTAGCCTTGTTGCTGCCCGAGTTGGCCGCGGCCCAAAGCACGGTGAGCGGCACGGTTACGGATGGCACGGCCCCCATCGGCTGGGCCAACGTGGTGTTGTTCGACCCCGCCGGCAAGCTGGCAGCGGCCACTGTCAGCACCGAAGACGGGGGCTTTACGCTGACGGCTGCCAGCGGCACCTACCGGCTCCGGGTCAGCTTCCTGGGCTGCACCGATTGGGAGCAGGACGTGGTGCTGACGACCAGCCTAGCAGTGGGCCCCATCGTGTTACAGCCCAGGAAGCTGACCCGCCTGCAGGAAGTCGTGGTGGTGGGCCGTAAAAAGCTGGTCGACTACCAGGCCGACCGGGTCGTGTTCAACGTGGAAAACAGCGTGGCCGCCACGGGGGGCGACGCCGTGGGAGCCCTCGGAGCCGCCCCCGGCGTATTGGTGCGCAACGGCAGCATCAGCATACTGGGCAAAGGCTCGGCCCGGGTGATGGTGAACGGACGGCTGCTGGAGCTGTCGGGCGATGAGCTGGTGGCCTACCTCAAGTCGATTCCGGCCAGCAGCATCCGCAACGTGGAGGTAATTAGCAGTCCGCCGGCCCGGTACGAGGCCAGCGGCGACGGGGGCCTGCTTAACATCAACCTTAAGCAGGGCCTGGCCAACGCCTGGAAAAACACCACGACCCTGGCCTACGAGCAGAACGCCTACGGAGCTGCCACCCTGCAAAACAACCTGGTCTACAGCAAAGACAAGCTGCGGCTTACGCTCAGTGCCAGCGTCAAGCAGGGCCATAGCCAGGGCAAGCAAACCCTGGACACCTACTACCCTTCCGGCCCCTGGGAGCTGCGCTACGAGGCCAAGCAACGGGTGGGCAACGCCGCTGGCCGCCTGGCCCTCGACTATGACCTGAGCAAGCGGACTACCATCGGGTTGCAGTACGCGGGCAGCTCCACGGCGGCTCCCAGCAGCCAGGACCACACCCAAATCAACGTACTCACGGCGGCTCACACCCTGGAATCGGTGCTGCTCGTTGTCGGAGCCCGGCAGGTGCGCACCAGCAGCCACGCCGCCAACGCCCATGTGGTAACCGTGCTGGACACGCTGCAACGCAAGATTTCTCTGGATGCCGACTACTTCACCTACCGCACCGACGTGGACAACCGCTTTACCTCGACGAGCTTGTCCCCCGCCCAGGAGTATTTGCACACGAGCCTGGCGGTCCGCAACATTTCCGGACAGCAGATCCAGAACTTCAGCGCGAAGGTTGACGTGGAGCACCCGCTGCAATGGGCCACGCTCAGCTATGGCGCAAAAGTCAGCCTGCTTCAGAGCCGTAGCGCCCTGCAGTACTACAACACGCTGCCGGCCGCCCCAGTCCTGGACCCCAACCAGTCGAACAGCTTCGAGTACCGGGAGCAGACCCAGGCCCTGTACCTGAGCGGTACCCGCCGATTGAGCACCCGCTGGAGCCTGCAACTGGGGCTGCGCCTGGAGAAAACCCACACCCGGGGCTACTCCGCCACCCTGGCCCAAAGCACCACCACCAACTACCTTAAAGCCTTTCCCAGCGCCTACCTGACCTATCAGCCCACCGCTAACCAGCGCCTGCAGGCCACCTACGGGCGGCGGGTAAACCGGCCCGGCTTTGCGTTGCTCAACCCCTTCCGCTCCTACATCAACAGCACCAGCTACTCGGAAGGCAACCCGTTTTTGCAGCCCAGCTTCGTCGACAACCTGGAGCTGACCCATACCTTGCGGGAAACGCTGCGCACCACGGCCTTCCTGACCCGCACCACCGACGGCTTCGGACCCGTGTTTACGGCTAGTTCTGCCACCAACACCCTGGTTATCAGCCGCCAGAATTACTTCCAGGAAGTTACTCTCGGGCTGGGCACTACTTATTCGGCCACGCCAACCGCGTGGTGGCAAACCCAGAATACGGTTTACCTGCTCGGCTCCCGCAGCCGCTTTAGCGGGGAACTGGCCGCCACCGCCCGCAATACGCCCCAGCTCTACGCCGCTACCAGCCACACCCTCACGCTGAGCCCGACCACCAAGCTCGAGATCGACTACACCTACAGCTCTGCGGTGGCCCGGGGCCTCTACACTATAGGCTACCAAGCGGGCCTGAACCTGGCCTGCCAGCAGCGTCTGTTTCATAACCGGGTGCAAGCCACTCTGCTGTTAAATGACGTTTTCAACACGGCGTATCTGAAGGACTACACCTCCACCGTCAACGGCATCAAGCAAGTCTACAGTGAGAACAACAGCAGCCGCTTCGTGCGCCTGTCTCTGTCCTACGACTTTGGCAACCGTCAGCTCAAAGCCGCCTCCCGGGAGTTTGGCAACGACGAGGAGCGGAAACGCACCAACTAGATGCCCCTTGCTGGTACAGCCGGTGGCTTATTCCTCTTCAGCGTACCAAGCGCCGGCTTACGGCCGTTTAGCCAGCAGGCCAAACTATTTCGCAGAAGTAGCATCTTTGGCGGCAACAATGCAGCCGACCACCTTTCTTCTGGCCTCCGTCCTCAAACCCCTGGACGATACCCGCATGTACGGCAAGTTTGGCCGGACGCTGGTGGCGCGGGCCGCGGAGGCGCACGTGGTGCACATTGCCGGCCGGCAGGCACCGCTACCCGCCGCCGCTCCACCTGGTATTCACTTTCATGCTTTGCTGCACGGCAGCCGCCTGAGCTGGGCCCGGCTGGCGGCACAGTGGAAATACTGGCGCCTGCTGCGCCGCCTCCGGCCCGATGTCGTGCTGGTGCACGCCCCGGAGCTACTGCCCCTAACGCTGCTCTGGCAGCTACTGCGGCCCCAAGGGCAGTTTCTCTACGATGTGCGGGAAAATTACGCCCTCAACATCCGGACCCAGCGGGTGTACCCGGCCTGGCTGCGGGGCGTCCTGGCCAGCGTCGTGCGCCGGCTCGAAACGGCCGCCGCCCGCCGCGCCGCGGGAATTGTGCTGGCCGAGCGCACCTACGCCCAGGAGCTACCCTTCGCCGGGCCGGGCCGCACCGTTATTCTGGAAAACAAGTTTGAGCCAACGCCAGGCACGGCTCCCCCCGTTGCTTCCCGCCCCCTGCCCGCGCCTGCCCAAGCACTTCGCCTCCTGTATACGGGCACTATCTCCGAGCTCAACGGGGTGTTTGAGGCAATTGATTTCACGCTGCGCCTGCGCCAGTGCTGGCCCGCGGCTCACCTGACGATTATCGGGTTCTGCCAGCGCCCCGAGCAGCTTTCCAGGCTGCGGGGCCGCCTTGCCGCCAACCCCGGGGCCATAACGCTAATCGGCGGCGACGCGCTGGTGCCGCATGCCCGCATCGTGGCTGAAATCGGGCGCAGCCATGTGGGCCTGCTGCCCTACCAGCGCCACGAGAGTACCTGGCGGTGCGTACCCACCAAGCTCTTCGAATACCTCGCCAACGGACTGCCAGTACTGGTTCCGCCTAATAAGTACTGGGCCGAAATAGTTGAGCAGCACCAGGCCGGCATCGTTGTACGCTTTGATGAAACTTTTGAGCCGGCCTCGCTTGTAGAACAGCTCACGACCACCTCGTTTTACCCCCAAGGTCCGCCCGCCGAGGCTTTTTGGCAGTCGGAAGCCACAAAATTGTGGAGGCTACTGGATACTATCCGGTAACTGTCGACCTTTGCCGGCCGTTAGCGGAAATGCGGGACCAATTTTGCTATCTTCGCCTCCTTTTTTCCTGCTCCCTTCCCCCGAGTATTCCCACATTGTACATATGAGCACACTGCGTCATTCTGAAATTGCCGGCGTCGGCCATTACGTCCCCTCCCGTGTTGTCACCAATGCCGACATCACCGAACTCATGGAAACCACCGACGAGTGGATTCAGGAGCGCACCGGCATCAAGGAACGCCGCTGGTTTGAGGAAGGCAAGGACACTACGGCTAACATGGGCGCCAACGCGGCCCGCAAGGCGCTGGAAATGGCCGGCCTGCAGCCCGACGACGTGCAGATGATAGTGTTTGCCACCCTGTCGCCCGACTACTTCTTCCCCGGCTCGGGCGTGCTATTGCAGCGGGAGTTGGGCATCAAGGACCCAATCCCGGCTTTCGACGTGCGCAACCAGTGCTCGGGTTTCGTGTATGCCTTGAGCATGGCCGACCAGTTCGTGAAAACCGGCATGTACGACACCGTGCTGGTGGTAGGCTCCGAAATTCACTCCTCGGGCCTCGATATCAGCACCCGCGGCCGGGCCGTGTCGGTTATTTTCGGGGATGGTGCCGGCGCCGTGGTGCTGCGCCCCAGCACCCGTGAGGGCCACGGCATTCTGAGCACCCACCTGCACTCCCAGGGAGAGCACGCCGAGGAGCTGATTGTGAAAGAGCCCGGCTCGAACCGCAACAAGCGCGTGGAGTACGTAGTCGACAACCACCTCGACATGTACCCTTACATGAACGGTCAGAACGTGTTCAAGCACGCTGTGGTGCGCTTTCCCCAGGTTATCAAGGAGGCCCTCGACCAGAACGGCATGCAGGCCCAGGACATCGACATGCTGATTCCGCACCAGGCCAACCTGCGCATCACCCAGTTTGTGCAGCAGAAAATGGGCCTCTCGGATGACAAAATCTACAGCAACATTCAGCGCTACGGCAACACCACGGCCGCTTCCGTACCGATTGCGCTGAGCGAGGCCGTAGCCGAAGGCAAGATCAAGCGGGGCGACTTAGTCTGCCTGGCCGCCTTCGGCTCGGGCTTCACCTGGGCTTCGGCCCTTATCAAATGGTAAATTAAACGCTACGTCCTGCCCCTGGCAGGAATCGTAGTGTAGCTTTTAAGTCAAGGAGGTGGCTGGCCAACGTAGGCGGCCACCTCTTTTTTGTTCGCCCCGCCGACCACGCCGCTTGCCTGAACTTGCGTTTAGAATTTCTAATTTTGAAGCCTAACCCGCTATTCTCTTGCCCAGCTACACCGAGGAAAACTACTTAAAGGCCATTTTTAAGCTGGCCGAAGCCGAGCCGGGCTTGGAAGTCAGCACCAACCGTATTGCCGAGGTGCTACAGACCCGGGCCGCGTCGGTCACGGATATGCTGCGGCGCCTGGGCGAAAAAGGCTTGCTCAACTACACCCGCTACCGGGGCGTGTCGCTCACGGCCGAGGGCCGGCGCCTGGCCTTGCTCACCATTCGCAAGCACCGCCTCTGGGAAGTATTCCTGGTGCAAAAACTAGGCTTCAACTGGGATGAGGTGCACGAGGTAGCCGAGGAAATGGAACACATCCAGTCTCCGTTGCTGGTGCGTCGCCTCGATGAGTTTCTGGGCTTCCCCCAAACCGACCCCCACGGTGACCCCATCCCGACGGAGGAAGGCGCCATTTTGCGCCCCCAAAACCGCCTCGTGGCCGACCTGCTGCCCGGCGACTTTGGCACCTTGGTAGCCGTTAAGAATACCTCGGTGCCCTTCCTGCAGTACCTGGACAAAGTAGGGCTATGTCTGGGGGCCTCAGTTGAAGTACTAGACAAGGTCAGCTTTGACAACTCCCTGGAAATCAAAATTGATAAACAGAAAACAACGTTGATTTCAGCGGAAGTGAGCCGCAATTTGTTTGTCACCGGGTAGCGGGTTAGCCTGGCTACCGTAGGCGCTACCTGCCGGGTTGCGTACCTTTGCGGCTCACTTTCCGGTTTCCTGTTCCGTGGCCCTTCCGCTTCCCCCCGCGCTTTCCGATACCATTGTCGCCCTTTCTACCCCACCCGGCGCCGGGGCAATTGCCATGCTGCGCCTGTCCGGCCCCGAGGCCATTGCGTTGGCTGACGAGGTCTTTGCCGGTAAAAAGCTGCGGGACCAGCCGAGCCACACCTTGCACTTCGGCACTATCCGCGACGGCGGCCGCATCCTGGACGAAGTCGTGGTGTCGCTCTTTAAAGGGCCCAACTCCTATACCCGCGAGGACGTGGTGGAAATCAGCTGCCACGGTTCCGACTACATCGTCGAGCAGATTCTGGGGCTGCTGACCCGCCGCGGGGCCCGCCTGGCCGAAGCCGGCGAGTTTACCAAGCGCGCCTTTTTGCACGGCGCCTTCGACCTGGCCCAGGCCGAGGCCGTGGCCGACCTGATTGCCGCCGACTCGGCCCTTTCGCACCAGGTAGCCTTGCAGCAGATGCGCGGCGGCTTTTCGCAGGAGCTGCGCGACCTGCGGGGCCGGCTGGTGCAGTTTGCGGCCTTGCTGGAGCTTGAGCTCGACTTCGGCGAAGAAGATGTGGAGTTTGCCGACCGTACGGGCCTGGTCAAACTCCTCAACGAGGTCCAGACCCTGGTACGGCGCCTGCTGCGCTCCTTTGAGTTAGGCAACGTTATCAAGAACGGGGTTACCACCGTTATTGCCGGCCGCCCCAACGCGGGCAAATCGACCCTGCTCAACGCCTTGCTCAACGAGGAGCGCGCCATCGTCTCGGCCGTGGCCGGCACCACCCGCGACTTGATTGAAGACGAGGTCAGCATCGAGGGCATCCGCTTCCGCTTCGTGGATACGGCCGGCCTGCGCGACACGGCCGATGTAGTCGAATCCATCGGCGTAGAACGTACCAAAAAGCGCGTAACCCAGGCTGCTTTGCTCATTTATCTGTTTGATATTACGAGCACAACACCTCAGGAGCTTGAAGCGGAGATTGAAGCGTTGAATCCGGGCCGTACCATTCCGGTCCTGGCCGTGGGCAACAAGCGCGACGTGGCCTCGGCCGCTGCAATCACAGCCTTTCAGCACCAGCCCGACGTACTGCTCATTGCCGCTGCCCGCGGCGACGGCCTCGACGAGTTGCGCGAAGCTTTGCTGGTGAAGGTGCGAGGCGAAGGACTCGACCGTACCGGCCAAAGCACCATCGTCACCAACCTGCGCCATGCCCGCAGTCTGGAGCAAACCAACCAGGCCCTGGATGCCGTGCTGCTTGGCATTGAGCATGGTACCGGCACCGAGCTGCTGGCCGCCGACTTGCGGCAAGCCCTGGCCGCCCTGGGCGAAATAACCGGCGAAATTTCCTCCGACGATTTGCTGACGAGCATCTTCACCCAGTTTTGTATCGGCAAATAGTACTGCTAGCGGTGCAGCTCGTAGCGGCTGGGCGGCACCGCACGCCGGAGAGCTGCTACCTCAGCGGGAGACAATGGCAGGCGGGCGGCCGCCTGAATAGCGGCGGCCAGTTGTTCATCGGTCCTGATTCCCAGCACTGCGGAGGCCACAACGGGTTGCTGCAGCACGAAATCCACGACTGTATCGACTATTTTTTGCCCGTTGCCGGCCACGTGCTTCACCGCAGTGGCGGCCTGTTGAACTTCCTCCACCGAATAATTCAGGTAAGGCTGGGCCGGTTTATCCACTAATACCCCCTGGGCGTAGCTGCCCCGCGCCAGCACACTGATCTGATGTTCTTGTAGCAGCGGCAGGCAGCTTTCCTCCGGGCGGCGGTCCAGCAGGCTGTACTGCATCATCACGCTGGCAATACGCGAACGGCTGACGTACTCGCGTATCACGTTGGGACGGATAGACGAAATGCCATACGCTCGAATCTTGCCTTGCTCCTGCAGCCGTTCGAAAGCTTCAATGGTTTCATCTATCGGGTCTTCGAGCGTGCCCCCGTGTAGCTGATACAAGTCGATATAGTCGGTTTGCAGGCGGCGCAGGCTGTGCTCCACGGCCTGCAGGATGTAGGGCTTGCTGGGGTTCCAGTCCCAGCCGCGGCCATCGGTCCGCCACTGGTTCCCGACTTTGGTAGCCAGTAGTACCTGCTGCCGCCGGCCTTGGAAAGCCTTGCCCACCGTCGTTTCATTCTCGCCTTTCTCATACAGGTCAGCCGTGTCGAAAAGGGTGATACCCGCGTCCAGGGCACGGTGCAGGAGTCTGGCGTTGGCCGCGTGGTCGTTGCCCAGCGACATACATCCAAAACTGATTTCACTGACTTGCAGCGCCGACTTTCCCAACTGATTGTATTTCATGCCGTATAGTTTGCTGCCCGGCTACCGGGTTGGTGCTTTGCTATGCTCTTACCACTTTTGAGGCCGGTGGGTTGAATGCGGTTAGCTTTCTGGCTCACAATAGGCTTCTTACGCGGCTTAACAAGTAACTTTTCCGGAATAGTAGAATCTAACCCATCTTGAGCGTAATTTGCGCGGCGGCCCGCACTGAGCCGTCTTGTATCCAAACAACACCCTGGGGCAAGCTGTAGTATAGTGTTCCTCTCCCGCACTTTCCGGCTCGCCGGTTTATTCTTTAGTTTCGCCCCGCAACCACCTCTCTAACCCAGTCCTATGGCAGAGTCTGCTGAACTGATCCTCGACGGGAAGTCCTACTCCTTCCCCGTCACTGAGGGCACCGAACACGAAAAGGCAATTGATATTGCCAAGCTGCGTGACCAGACCGGTTACATCACTATCGATTCGGGCTACAAAAACACGGGAGCTACCAAAAGCGCCATTACGTTCCTCGACGGTGAGGAAGGCATTCTGCGCTACCGCGGCTACCCGATTGAGCAACTGGCCGAACAGTCCAGCTTCATTGAAGTTGCCTACCTGCTGATCTACGGCAAGCTGCCCACAACGGCCGAGTTGCAGGAGTTCAGCAACCAGATTACCAAGCACACGCTGGTACACGAAGACGTGCGCAAGATTTTCGACGGTTTCCCCTCGGCGGCCCACCCCATGGCCATCCTCTCGTCGTTGATCTGCGCCCTGACGGCTTTCTACCCCGAGAGCGTGTCGCCGGACCTGAACAAGGAGGAAATTGACCTCAACGTTATCCGCCTGATGGCCAAGCTGCCCACGATTGCCGCCTGGACCTACAAGAATCAGATGGGGCACCCGCTGAACTACCCCCGGAACGACCTCGACTATGCGTCGAACTTCCTGTACATGATGTTCAGCTTCCCCACCGAGAAGTACGACATCGACCCCCGCATCGTATCGGCCCTCAACAAGCTGCTCATCCTGCACGCCGACCACGAGCAGAACTGCTCTACCTCGACCGTGCGTCTGGTCGGCTCGGCCAACGCGTCGCTGTACGGCTCGGTTTCGGCCGGTATCAATGCCCTGTGGGGCCCGCTGCACGGCGGGGCTAACCAAGAGGTCATTGAGATGCTGGAAGAAATCCAGAAAGACGGGGGCAACACCCAGAAGTGGGTTGACAAGGCCAAGGATCCGAACGACTCCTTCCGTCTGATGGGCTTTGGTCACCGCGTCTACAAGAACTTTGATCCTCGCGCAACCATCATCAAGAAAGCGGCTGATGAAGTGCTGACCGCTCTCGGCCTGGAAGACAGCCCCTTATTGAAGATTGCCAAGGAGCTGGAGCAAGCGGCTCTTACCGATGAATATTTCATCAAGCGCAAGCTCTACCCGAACGTAGACTTCTACTCGGGCATCATTTACAAGGCTATCGGCATTCCGACCGAGATGTTCACGGTGATGTTTGCCCTGGGCCGCCTGCCCGGCTGGATTGCCCAGTGGAAAGAGATGCGCGAAAACAAAGAGCCTATCGGCCGTCCCCGTCAGGTGTACACCGGTGAGCTAGAGCGCGACTACGTGAGCATCGAGCAACGCTCGTAGTTCTCCCTGTGCTATAAGCCCACAAAAAAAGGACCCGCCTGCAGCGGGTCCTTTTTTTGTGGGCTTTCGGCCCACCTATGCTAAACGCTCAGTTTAACGCCCGTTAAAGGCCGTCACATTTAGTTTCGACTGCGTATAGGCAGCCATCTGCCGAGGCCAGAGAATGGCCGCTAAATCCCACTCGTAATGCATCTGAACTTCGGCCATATGCTCATCAAAGGCGGGGGTTCCGGCAAAGCGCGCCTTGATATCGGCTACTTCGCTCAGCATGCGCAGGTTGAGCTGCTTTACTTTCAGATACTGCCCCTCGTCCAGCTTGGTCGTTTCCGACATCCGACGGGTCAGTACGGCGGCCCGCCCTTTCAACGAAGGTTCGTCGCTGCCGCTAGCCTGCGACATTAGAGGAGTTGCCAGGCCCGCTAGCAGCAGGGTAATCATGTACACTTTTTTCATAACGGTGAAGAAGGGTGGAAAGGTTGAGTGTAGTGGATTGGGCCCCTATTACCTTGACAACCAAAGCACTGAGGCTACGCGTACCGTTATTTAAATATAGCACTTATCGTAAACAAAGGCAATAAAATCCTAATATTTCTCTGTTAAGTAAAGGATACAGCACCTGTCCGGAAACCCCGCTTGTATGCCGAAGCCTGTTGTGTTGGCAGGCTTCGGCATTAGCTAAGGTTGCCTAACGGGTGCCGCCCAGGGCCGTCATGCTTGACCGGGCCTGCTGGTACACGGCAAACTGCGCCGGGCGCAGCAGCGAGGCCAGCTCCATTTCGTAGCGCGACTGAGCGCTAGCCAATTGCTGGTCCATGATAGCGGGGTCGGCAGCGAATCGGGTTTTCAGGTCATCCATTTCAGTCAGCATGCGCAGGTTGAGCTGCTTGACCTTTAGGTACTGGCCTTCGTCCAGACGCGCCTTTTCGGCCATGGTGCGGGTCAGGGCCGTGGCCCGAGACTGAATGCCCGAAGGACCGTCGGTGTCATTAGAGGCCAAGGCAACACGTTGCGAAGCCAAGGCCAGCAAAGCGAGAAAATAGACTTTTTTCATAACGGTGAAAGATGTGGATGGATAGATGATGATTTCTTCCAGGTAGTGCTTCTGCTAGAGGGGTAACAATGGGCTTGGTACCTGTTTAACCCACTTCCACCAATCTGGCTGAAGAACGACCAAACATATGGCTAAATATTTAATAAAACAATGATTTTTTATAACTATTTTATTCAATCACTTTCATGCCGATTAGCTATCCTATTGATTACCAGTCTAGTAATAATCCTACCACAAAGGCATACTACAATAAAAAAACCCGGCAGAGATCTGCCGGGTTTACTTGTACATCTTCCTGTCGGGTCTTACAGAATCTTGAGCTCAATCCGCCGGTTCTGCTGCCGATGCGCGTCCGAATCGTTGGGTGCCAAGGGTTTGGTTTCCCCGTACCCCTTGTAGCGCAGCCGGGTTGCTTTCACTCCATGCTCAATGAGGTAATTATACACGGCCCGCGCCCGGTTTTGCGACAGGGTGATGTTGTCCGCGTCGGCGCCCACATCGTCGGTGTGGCCCGAAACCTCTACCTGCACCTCCTGGTACTGCCGCATAAACTGAATCAGGCGGTTTAACTCCGTGCGCGAAGTTGGCTTAAGATCAAACTGATTCGTGTCGAAGAACAGGTTGTTGAGCACGATGCTGCGTCCTGCCCGCAGCGGCTCCAGGTAGATATCGAGCGTGAGGGGGTCGAAGGTGCGCTTGTCGGAGTAGTCGAAGCTCAGGCTCTTCATTAAATACTTGTCGGCTACGGCGTACATGGCATACTGCCGGCCTTCGTTGAGCACCACTGTATAGTCCCCATCTTCCGAGTCGGAAGTCACGTACTGCGTAAGCTCATCCGTGAGCAGGTCGAACAGCTGCACATCGGCTTTGATGGGCTTTTTGGTAATGGCATCGAATACCCGCCCCTGCGTGTACGTACTGGTTTCGCGGGCTTTCACGGGCTGGGGCACTTCAAAGGCAAATAACTCCACGGGCCGGTCGCGCTCGGCTTTTACGCCAGCTTCGGGGGCGCGGGAGCGGGAGCAAAAGCCGCGGCGGTTATCCGAAGAAATAAACAGGGAGGCTTCGTTTTCAAAAGTATTGAGCGGGTAGCCCAGGTTCTGGGGCTCACTCCACTTGTTGCCCGTTTGCAACTCACAGCGAAACACGTCGAGCCCGCCCATGCCCACTAGCCCATCGGTTACGTAGTACAGCGTGGTGCCACTGGCGTGAATAAATGGAGCCATATCCTTGCCCGGGGTATTGACCGGCTCCCCCAGGTTTTTGGCTACGCTCCAGCTACCGTCGTTCTGCAGAGTCGACACGTACAGGTCTTCCTGGCCTTTGCCGCCGCGCCGGGTAGAGGTAAAATAGAGCGTGCGGCCATCCGCCGACAACGTGGGCTGGGAGTCCCATTCCACCGAATTGACATTGCGGCCCAGGTTCTGGGGCTTGCTCCAGGTGTTGCCAGTACGCCGGGAGATGTACAAGTCGCAGTTTCCTACGGCATTGGGACGGTCGCAGGAAGCGAAAACCAGGGTCTTGCCATCCCCGGATATACTGCCGGCTCCTTCGTTATAGCTCGTATTGATGGCCGGCGAAATTGAAACGGGGTTGCCCAAGGATCCATCCTTGTTTTGCTTGGCAATAAACAGGTCCTCGTTGCTTTCCACCTTGGGCCGGGCCGTGTACACCAAGAAACGGTTGTCGGCCGTCAGGGCGGGAAAGTACTGGTACCGGAAGGTATTCATCGGCTCGGTCAGCCGCGTGGGCTCCAGGCCAACGGGATTGGCCATGGCCTTGACGGCGTACTCGCAGTTGAGCACCTGCCGCTGGGCCCGAAACACGAGCCGCTGCCCTTTAGGGGCCGTTTTGATAAACCGCTTGTAGTTTTCGCCCGCCGTGGTGTAATCCCCAAAGCTCATCGCCAGATCGGCTAGGGTATGGTAGTCCAGGGAACGAGCCGGATTGAGCGGGAGCTTGCTTAGCCCGTCGCGGTAGGCTTCGAAGGCACCCCGATTTTCGCCCATGGCCTTGAGCAAGGAGCCTTTCATCACATACGGCTCCCCCAGCGACGGGAATTTCTGGTTTAGCGTGGTCAGCGTTTCAATAGCTTTGTCGAACTGCCGGTCCCGGGCCTGGGCCTGGGCTTTATCGTACAGATTCTTGGCTTTGGTATTGGTGCTCGACAGCTTGTTCTGAGCTCCGGCCTGCGTGGGCAGGAAGAAACCCATACCAAATAGTAGCAAAAGGGGAATTGGTAGCAAACGGCGCATAGGGCAGGAAGCTACGGAATATCGAGGTATTTATGCGTCTGCAAGGACACCTGCCAACGCGGATTCTCTTTCACGTAATCTACTATCAACGGCATCATTTGCGGGGCTTTGCTCCACTCGGGCTGTAAGTAGAGCCGCGTGTGCTCACCAACCAGGGCCGCGTGCTGCTCGGCCCACTGAAAGTCGCTTTTGTTGAATACAATGATCTTCAGCTCGTGAGCTTGGGCTAGTACTGACGGCAGCGGGGCTTTGAACTTCTTGGGCGAAACGCAAATCCAGTCCCACTCGCCCGTGAGCGGGTAGGCGCCGGAAGTCTCAATCCAGTTCTGACAGCCCGCCGCGTGTAGCGCCGCCGTAAGCTGGGTCAAATCGTGCATAAGGGGCTCACCGCCGGTAATAACCACATTGCGGCCCGCATGGGCCGTTGCGGCAGCCACCATATCGGTAATGGTGACGCGCGGATGGGCATCCGCATCCCACGATTCTTTCACGTCGCACCAGACGCAGCCAACGTCGCAGCCACCCAGGCGCAGAAAGTACGCGGCACGGCCGGTGTTGTAGCCTTCGCCCTGAATCGTGTAAAACTGCTCCATCAGGGGCAGCGCGGCCACCGCCGGCTCTGCGGCCAGGGGCGCCGACGTAAGTGGAAGTACGTGCAGCAAAACGAGAGAAAAACGGGTAAGTCCGGCGGCAGCCCAAGCAGGCAAAGCGCGTCAGCACTCAGCTCCTGAACCGCAACCGGACCTCAAAAGTACGATAACCGCCTGTATTTCGAAAGGTTGGCAGCCTATTTCCTGCCGCTTAGCGTGGGTACACCTCCCCTTTGGCCGCCCGCAGCGTGTTGAGCAGCAGCATGGCAATGGTCATGGGCCCCACGCCGCCCGGTACGGGCGTAATGTAGCTGGCCTTGGGAGCTACTTCCTCGAAGTTGACGTCGCCCTTTAAAGCCCAGCCAGCCTTCTTCGTAGCATCTTCCACCCGGGTCGTACCCACGTCAATCACCACGGCCCCGGGCTGCACCATGTCGGCCGTGACGAAGCCGGGGCGGCCCAGGGCGGCTACCACGATGTCGGCGGTGCGGGTGATTTCAGCTAGGTTCTGGGTGCGGGAGTGGCATAAAGTAACCGTGCAGTTGCCTGGCTCCAAGTTCTTGGCCAGCAGAATACTAACCGGCGTACCTACAATATTACTACGTCCGATAACTACGCAGTGCTTGCCGTCGGTTACCAGCTCGTAGCGGCGCAGCAGCTCCACAATGCCCGAGGGCGTAGCGGGCAGCAGGGCCGGTAAGCCCGCCACCATCCGGCCAATGTTCATCGGGTGGAAACCGTCGACGTCTTTCTCCGGCCGCACAGCCTCGATAACCTTATTGGTGTCGATGTGCTTGGGCAGGGGCAGCTGCACGATGAAGCCGTCGATCTGCTCGTCCCGGTTGAGTTCCTCCACCTTGGCCAGCAACTCGGCTTCGGTGATAGAGTCTTCGTAGCGCAGCAAGGTGCTCTCGAAGCCGACCCGCTCGCAGGCCAGCACTTTGTTGCGCACGTAGGTTTCCGAGCCGCCGTCGTGGCCGACGAGGATGGCGGCCAGGTGGGGCACTTTCTGGCCGGCGGCTTTGCGCTGGGCAACTTCGGCGGCAATTTCCACCTTGATATCTTCGGCAGTCTGCTTGCCGTCGATGAGGCGGTAGGTGGCGGGGGCTTCAGGAGCAGTGGTCATGCGGAGTTGAGTTGGTTATACTAATCCTTGATCGGGGTTCGGGGTCGTGGGGTGCGTTTCTTCGTGGCGGGCTATGGCGGCGGCTCCTTCGGTTAGAATGGCTTGCTCCATCTGGGGCCAATCGTCCCTCCACCGAAACTTGCGTTCCTGGCCTTTGCGAATTTTTTCTAACTGCGCTTCGCTTGTGCAGTTCTTGGTCAGGCTGTTTGACATCTTCTTTAAATCAATGTTTATTAGGAAAAATCTATATTGCAACCTCAATCATTCACCAACCATTCACTTTTCGTTCTTATGGAAGACAACACACCGGGGGTCTTTGCAGGTATTTTTGGTTCGTTATTCTACTTGGCCTTTATCGTTCTGATTGTGGCCGGAATGTGGAAGATGTTTGAAAAAGCGGGTAAGCCCGGCTGGGCATCCCTCATTCCGATCTACAACCTAATCGTCATGCACGAAATCATTGGGCGGGAAACGTGGAAGATCATTCTGTATTTGGTTCCCTTTGTTAACATCTACTTCTACATCACCCTGTTTGTGAGCATGTGTAAGTCGTATGGCAAAACAGGCCTGGGAAACTATTTAGCCATGATTTTCTTCAGCTTCGTTTACATTCCGTATCTGGGCTTCTCTTCCGACGTACGGTACGTAGGACCGGTAGAGGGCGCAACGGCTAATTCGATGAATCCAGCCGTATAAGGGCCTTTAAGTGAGCAAAAACAAAAAGGGGCGGCTCCATGGAGCCGCCCCTTTTTTATCAATCTAGTTTGAGTACTGCCAAGAAAGCTTCTTGGGGAATCTCGACGGAACCCACCGAGCGCATCCGCTTCTTGCCTTCTTTCTGCTTTTCAAGCAGCTTGCGCTTGCGGCTGATGTCGCCGCCGTAGCACTTGGCAATTACGTTTTTGCGCAGGGCCTTCACCGTTTCACGGGCAATGATTTTCTGCCCGATGGACGCCTGAATGGCAATGTCGAACATCTGGCGGGGCAGCAGCTCGCGCAGCTTCTCGCAGATGCGCTTGCCCCACTCGTAGCTCTTAGAGCGGTGCACGATGGCCGACAGAGCATCGACTTTCTCGCCGTTGAGCATGATGTCGAGCTTCACCATATCCGACTCGCGGAAGCCGATCAGCTCGTAGTCCAGGGAGGCGTAGCCGCGGCTGATGGTTTTGAGCTTGTCGAAGAAGTCGAACACGATTTCGGACAAAGGCAGCTCGAAGTTCATTTCCACCCGGTCGGAAGTCAGGTAGCTCTGGCCCTTGATGATGCCGCGCTTCTCCATGCACAGGGTAATGATGGCGCCTACATAATCGGAAGCCGTGATGATCTGGGCTTTGATGTAGGGCTCCTCGATGTGCTTAATCAGGTTCGGCTCCGGCATTTCCGAAGGCGCGTTGATGGTCAGCAGCTGGTCCTTGGTGCCGGTGGCGTGAAACTGCACGCTGGGCACGGTGGTGATGACCGTCATGTTGAACTCGCGCTCCAGGCGCTCCTGCACGATTTCCATGTGCAGCATGCCCAGAAAGCCGCAGCGGAAGCCGAAACCCAGGGCCGCCGAGGTTTCGGGCTCCCACACCAGGGAGGCGTCGTTGAGTTGCAGCTTTTCCATGCTGGAGCGCAGCTCTTCGTACTCGGTGGTATCGACGGGGTAGATACCGGCAAATACCATGGGCTTCACGTCCTCGAAGCCTACAATGGCCTCCTGCGTGGGGCGGGCCACGTGCGTAATCGTGTCCCCGACCTTTACTTCCCGGGCTTCCTTGATGCCCGAAATCAGGTAGCCCACGTTGCCGGCCGCAATTTCCTGGCGGGGCTCCTGGTTGAGGCCCAGAATCCCGATTTCGTCGGCGCCGTATTCCTTGCCCGTGGCCATGAAGCGGAGCTTGTCGCCCTTGCGCATGGTGCCGTTCTTGATACGGAACAGCACCTCGATGCCGCGGTAGGAGTTGAAGACCGAGTCAAAGATCAAAGCCTGCAGCGGAGCTTCCGGGTCGCCTTTCGGGGCCGGGATACGGTCACAGATGGCGTTCAGAATGTCCTCGATGCCGATGCCCGACTTGCCCGAAGCGGGAATGATTTCGTCCCGGTCGCAGCCGATCAGGTCCACGATTTCGTCGGAAACTTCCTCCGGCATGGCGTGGGGCAAATCGATTTTGTTGAGCACCGGAATGATGGTCAGATCGGAGCCGATGGCCAGGTAGAGGTTGGAAATCGTCTGGGCCTCAATACCCTGCGAGGAATCGACGATCAGCAGGGCGCCTTCGCAGGCGGCAATGGAGCGCGACACCTCGTAGCTAAAGTCGACGTGGCCGGGGGTATCAATCAGATTGAGCGTGTACATCTCCCCCTTGTAGGGGTACTGCATCTGGATGGCGTGGCTCTTGATGGTGATGCCTCGCTCCCGCTCCAGATCCATGTTATCGAGCAGCTGGGCCTGCATGTCGCGCTTCGACACGGTGCTGGTGAATTCCAGGAGCCGGTCGGCCAACGTGCTTTTGCCGTGGTCGATGTGGGCAATGATGCAGAAATTGCGAATGTTCTTCACTGATGGCGTATTTTCAAAGACGAAGGTAGGCAAAACCGCCCGCAAATGCTATTCGGGGCCCGCAGTGGCCTGCTGGAACACAACCCCAGACTCCCTACTTTTAGTCCGAGTTCCTGCTTTTTATTTCCCCTGTATGTCTGCTCCGGCTCCGGTTGTCAGTTCCGGCACCTCTTCCAAAACGGCTATTACTGCCCTTAATAGCACTATTATATACGTGCTGGCCTATATGCTGGCCCAGGGCAGTTACCAGCTCGCTACCGTGGCCATGGCCCGCCGCCTGAGCATTCCCGGGGTGTGGCGCCTGAGCAGCATCCAGTTTCGCATCACCGACCCGGAGTGGTGGCGCTCGGCCGTCCTGGCCGTGTATGGCATCGGCCCAACGGTCTGCGCCCTGCTGGCCGTAGGGGCCGGGCTCTGGTTCTGGCACCGGGCCCGGCAGCGGAAAGGGCTGTTCAAGCTGTTTCTACTCTGGCTCACGCTGCACAGTGCCAACCTGGTGCTGGGGGCCCTGGTAGCCGATACGTTTCTGGAAAACTGGGCCTGGTACATTCCCAGCTGGCTGTTCCTGGCCGGCAATATCCCGAACGTTATCCTAGCTGTCGTAGCCGGCCTGCTGCAGCTGGTGCTGGGCTACTTTGCCGCCATCGGCTTTTTGCAAAGCCACGACTCCATTACGCTGATGCAGTACCATAACCGCCGCCAGCTTATCCTGGTCGGTATTCTGGTGCCCTGGGTGGTAGGCAGCCTGTTGCTGGCGGCCCTGAAGTGGCCCGAGCTGAGCCGCAACGAGGCCCTGCACTTTCTGGTAATGGGCCTGCTGCTGGGGCCTATGGCGGTGAAAAGCGCCCAGGAGCTGTTCGAATTTACCATTCCCGAGCCCAAACGCACTCAGCTGGCCCTGGGCTTACTCGTGCTGGCGGGCCTGGTGGGCCTGGGCTGGCGGCTAGTACTCGGCGCAGGGGTAACTTTCTAGGCAGTGCGCTTAACCTTCTAGCCAAGCCAGGGTTATTGAGGCTCATCCAACCTATCTCTAGTATGAGTATTTTACTTGAACAAGCCCAGGCAGCCGTGCACGCTGCGCAGCAAAAATCCCTGGAAATGGGCGTTAAAATGAATATTGCCGTGGTCGATGCCGGGGCCAACCTGACCGCCTTTGCCCGCATGGACGGCGCCTGGCTCGGCTCGCTGGACATCTCTATCAAAAAGGCGAAGACGGCCCGCTTTTTCGATATGCCCACCGGCGAGCTGGGCAAAATTTCTCAGCCCGGCGGCCCGCTCTTCAATATTGAGCACTCCAACGGCGGCCTGATTACCTTTCCCGGCGGCCTTCCCATTACCGACAGCAACGGCCGCGTGATTGGTGCCATTGGCGTCTCGGGTAGCACCGTGGAAGACGACCACGCCGTGGCCCAGGCCGGCGTAGCGGCCGTGCGCGACGTGCGCTAAATCACCCCAAGCTGCTTGTGACGAACAGCCGGACCTCCCAGCAGAGGCCCGGCTGTTTTGGTTTTCGGGGGTTAAGCTCCGCCTTAACGAAAGCTCAGCCGGCGCGTACTTTCAGCTATACTCCGGGCACTTGCTGAGTGCCTCACTCTTACCACTTAAACCACACAACAGCCATGAGCGTCAATCTTAATACCGCGGCCGTAGCCTATGCCAAACAGTTGATTCAGGACGGCAAAATCAAGAACGACGAAGGGCATTGGGGTAAGCATAACCCCGATTCGGGCGACGAAAACAAGTTCCTGGAAAAGCACGAAATGGCGGAGTACGCCAACTGGCACCTGGGTCAGGATGCCAGCAAGGGTGAAGACACCAAGGGCCGCTACAAGTTTCCCTACGGCGACTTTAAGACCGTGCACCGCGACGGACTCATTGCCGCCAAGGAACGGGCTGCCCAGCAGGGCTACCATGACATTGAAAAAGCGGCCGACGAGCTGCTCCAGGCTTTAGAGAAAAAGGCGGCTAAGTAGCCGCCCCTCCCCGCACCCTATCTTTCAGCCAGCCGATGGGCCGGCTGGCTGGCTTTCGCACGGGCAGTAACTACGATAAAGACAGACCTAGCAGAAAAATTCATAGATATGTTGGTCAACGCTTTGCGCTGAAGACTCTCGGGCCGGTGGAAGGGCCATGCAACGCGAAGCCGTTCGGGTTTACTCTTAGCAGCAAACCCTTCTGCCCATGCCCACTTTTCGCTACCTGCTGCTTCTGCTGTTGCTGAGCTACTGCTACCACGCACCGGCCCAAACGTCTACTACCGGTCAGGTGAGTACGGCGGCCGGTGCCCCGGTGCCCTACGCCTCGGTGGGGGTGCAGGGCAAGGCTGTTGGTACCGTAGCCGACGCGGGCGGAGCCTTTGCGCTGGCTACCCTCGGCTCAGCCGCCCCTACCGATACGGTGGTAGTGTCCTGCGTGGGCTACCAGGCCCGCAAGCTGCGGCTCGCCGAGCTGCGGCAACGCCCCGTGGTCGTGCTGGCGCTGGTCCCGGCCCCGTTGCGGGAAGTGCAGGTGCGCCACGCTAAAGTTACGCCCGGCACCCTGGGGCGCACCAAAACCGGGGGAACGGCGCACTGGTCAACCAGCATCCGCGACATTTCCGAAGCCGACGGCAACCGGGGCTGGGAAGTGGCCACGCTGCTGCCCATCCGCAAGAGCTGTTACCTGGACAGCTTCCACGTCTACATTGAGAAAAACGAGTTTGAGCTGATTCGCCTGCGCTTCAACCTTTACTCCATTGAGCGGGGTCAGCCCACCCAGCAGCTGCTCACCCAGGACGTGCAGTTTACCATTCCGGCTAACCAGACCGGCTGGATTGACGTGGACTTGACGCCCTACCATCTGCACCTAGCCAAAGGCCAGCGCGTGGCCGCCGGCATTCAGTGGCTGCAGGGCCAGCAAAGCGCGCCCACTAGCCGGCAGTTCGGCGGGCCGGGGGCCTTTCCGGCGCCCCGGCACCGCTCCCTGGTTCGGGATAAAAGTGAGGCCTCCTGGCGGGCTTACCCCATTCATGTCAGTATGTACCTCGATGTGCAGACGTATAAGTAAATCCACGGAGCCGGCGGCGGCCGTATCTTTCCGATGTCGGGGCAGCCGGGGCAGCCAGAAGCAGGGGAACTGCGTAAGGACGAGCTGACGTTTACGCCCCACCATCACCCGCTCTGCCTTTGCCGCCCTTCGTGTCTCGCCGATTCCCCCACCTGCTGGCAGGGCTGCTCCTGCTGCTGTTCGCTACTCCCACCTGGGCCCAAACGGTAACCGTAACGGGGCAGGTAGTCAATGCCCAAACCCAGGAGCCCGTACCCTTCGCCATCCTCGGGGTGCGGGGCAAGGCCATCGGCACCGCCGCCGATGAGCAGGGCCGCTACCTGCTGCGCCTCCCCCCGGATTTGCGCGATACCCTGATTGTATCCTGCGTAGGCTTCGAGCCCCGCCTGGTGCCGCCGACCCAGCTCGTGGCCGGGCAACGCGTGTTTCAGCTCACGCCCCAGGCACAGGTTCTGAAGGGAGTCACCATCCAAAGCCGCAAAGTGAAGCCCGGCAAGCTGGGCCGCACTGCCGACAAGGCCGACGTGCGCTGGATGGCCGGCAGCTCGGGCAAAACCACCGTCGACGACGAATGGGGCTGGGAAATGGGCACTCTGCTCACGCCCGAGCGCCGCTCCTACCTCGAAGAGCTCCACGTCTATTTCACCGACAACAAGTACGAGCTGCTGCGCTTCCGCCTCAACCTCTATACCGTCAAAGACAACCGCCCCGACCAGCTCCTCAGCACCCAGGACGTGCAGCTCATCTGCCCGCCCACCCGCCAGGGCTGGCTCAAGCTCGACCTGCGCCCTTACAATATCGTGCTCGACGCCCAGCCCGTAGCGGCTACGCTGCAATGGCTGCAAAGCGAAAAGAAAGACCCCGAAGACAAGTACTTCTCCATCCCCGTCGTCCGCCAGAAGCAGCCCGGCATGGTGGAGCGCGAAAACGGCCACGCCGCCTGGACCGTCCACAACCTGCTCCCCAGCCTGTACTTCACCGTGTTGTCGGAGCAGAAGTAGCGGAGTTGAGAATAGCGTCTGTCATCCTGAGCCTGCAAAGGACCTTACCACTACTTTATCAACCAGAACGATGTAGAGACGCATACTTGCGTCTCATCGTCCGCGCCATTCGACCGATTATTGTTCAACGACGAGACGCAACTATGCGTCTCTACACCGGCCTTACCACCCTACGCCTAACCCAAGCAGCAAGTAGTGTGAACAGGCCAACCGCCCGCAGCGGGCTCCCGACGGCAGAAGCCGGCTTCTACCCATAAGAGTCATGTTACCTCAGTTCAACCCCATGACACCTTCCGTGAACCCCATGTCAGCTCCGTTGAGGTCCATGCCACACCTGTTGAGGCTCTTGCCACGGTATTTCAACCTTATGTCACCTCTTTGAAGGTTCATGTCAGCTCCGTCGAAGCCGGTGTCACCCTCGCTGAGGGTCCTGCCACTCTATGCAACCATCTTGTCAAGCCCATCGAGGGTCGTGCCACCCCGCCACCCCCCCATTGCCACCTCGGCCGCAGCCAATGACACTTGAGCAACCAGCCCCAGCGGGGCAGCATATGGGCAGCAAAACCAGCCCATAGTATTATTCAAGCCCCAGCGGGACGACACCACCGTTGCAACTAGTGGTGCCGCCCCGCTGGGGCTAACCCGGATAGCATACCATCCATAGAAACCTTCGTGAGAAAGCAACAGGAGAAATACTGGTCACTATTATCCGCCGCTGCGGCCCTAGGTTTACCGCCGCGAGATTGTTCTAACGCCAGAGACATGTTCGATTATGCCGAGTGGGAAGTTGGTTTTGATATCATCGTAGTGCAGCTCTACGAGTTTGACATCAAGATTACCGAGCCCTTTTTTCAGCAGGTAGAAGCTGTAGCTGCTGGAATAAATCTACCCCCGGAGAGCTACAATTTTCTAAAAGAGCTTATTCCACCTTCCTGACGTATGTAATCAACAAATAGCCCCCGCTCCCACCGCCGGGGCTTTTTTCGTACCTTCGCCTACCCAAATTCCACCCCATTCCCCCGCGCTATGCAAGCCGCTCCCGCCGCTCCCTATAAGCCGAAGAATCACATCCGCATCGTCACCGCCGCCGCCCTCTTCGACGGCCACGACGCGGCCATCAACATCATGCGCCGCATCATCCAGAGCAGCGGCGCCGAAGTCATCCACCTGGGCCACAACCGCTCGGTGCAGGAAATCGTGGATTGCGCCATCCAGGAAGATGCCCAGGCCATTGCGATTACCTCCTACCAGGGCGGCCACAACGAGTACTTCAAGTACATGTACGACCTGCTCAAGGAGCGCGGCGCGGGCCACATCCGCCTCTTCGGCGGCGGCGGCGGCGTGATTCTGCCCACCGAAATCGAGGACCTGCACGCCTACGGCATCGAGCAGATTTACTCCCCCGACGCCGGCCGCGCCATGGGCCTGCAGGGCATGATCAACGATTTGCTCCAGCGCTGCGACTTCCCCACCGGCCAAAACCTCAACGGCGAAGCGTCCCACGTCAAGGAAAAAGACGCCCGCAGCATCGGCCGCCTCATCTCCGCCGCCGAAAACTTCCCCGAAGAATTCGAGCGGGTGAAGTCCCAGCTCGTCGCCGACTTCCAGAAGTCCGAAAACGGGACGGAGACCAACAACCAACAACCAGAAACCAAAAACCAATACCAAACCCCAATATTAGGCATCACCGGCACCGGCGGCGCCGGTAAGTCGAGCCTGGTGGATGAGCTGGTGCGCCGTTTCCTGCTCGACTTCCCCGAGAAGACCATTGCCATCATCTCCGTCGACCCCTCGAAGCGCAAAACCGGCGGGGCCCTTTTGGGCGACCGGATCCGGATGAACTCCATCAACTCGCCCCGGGTCTACATGCGCAGCCTGGCCACCCGCCAGAGCAACCTGGCCCTGAGCAAGTACGTGCAGGACGCCGTCGACGTAGTCCGGGCCGCCGAGTTCGACCTCATCATCCTCGAAACCTCCGGCATTGGCCAGTCCGACACCGAAATCATCGAGCACTCCGACGCCAGCCTCTACGTGATGACGCCCGAGTACGGGGCCGCCACCCAGCTGGAGAAAATCGACATGCTCGACTTCGCCGACGTCATTGCCCTCAACAAGTTCGACAAGCGCGGCGCCCTCGACGCCCTGCGCGACGTGCGCAAGCAGTACCAGCGCAACCACGGCCTCTGGGACAAGCCCCTGGACGAGATGCCTGTCTTTGGCACCATCGCCTCGCAATTCAACGACCCGGGCATGAACCGCCTCTACCGGGCCGTGCTGCGTATGATTGAGCAGAAGACCTCCGTGCCCTTCGCCTCCCAGCTGGCCACCACCAAAGAGGATTCCGAGAAAATCTATATCATTCCGCCGCACCGCACGCGGTACCTTTCTGAAATCGCCGAAACCAACCGCCAATATGACCAGTGGGTTCTCAAACAAGCTGACACCGCTCAGCAGCTCTACGGAATCAAGCAAGCCATCGGAGCCGTCCAAAGCCTCGGCAACGCCCCTGCAGGACCTGGCCGCGGGAACGGCGGCCACGAATCCGAATCCGGAAGCCTCGTGGCCGGCCTGGAGAGGACCTTCGAGGAGGTCAAACTCCGGCTGGACGGCCAGAACTGGAAACTCCTGGAAACCTGGCCGCAAAAAGTAGCCGCCTACAAGGCCCCGGAGTTCGTCTTTAAGGTGCGCGACAAGGAAATCCGCATCCAGACCCACACCACCAGCCTGAGTAACCAGCAGATTCCCAAAGTCAGCCTGCCGCGCTACACGGCCTGGGGTGACCTCTTGCGCTGGCAGCTCCAGGAAAACGTGCCCGGCGAGTTCCCCTACACGGCCGGCGTGTTTCCCTTCAAGCGCGAGGGCGAAGACCCCACCCGCATGTTTGCCGGCGAAGGCGGCCCGGAGCGCACCAACCGTCGCTTCCACTACGTGAGCATGGGCCTGCCCGCCAAGCGCCTCTCCACGGCCTTCGACTCGGTGACCCTCTACGGCGAGGACCCCGACCACCGGCCCGACATCTACGGCAAGATCGGCAACGCCGGCGTGAGCATCTGCTGCCTCGACGACGCCAAGAAGCTCTACTCGGGCTTCAACTTGGCCAACCCCAGCACCTCGGTGTCGATGACCATCAACGGCCCCGCTGCTACCCTGGCTGCCTTCTTCATGAACGCCGCCATCGACCAGCAGTGTGAGCTCTACATCAAGGAGCAGGGCCTCGAAGCCGAAGTCGATGCTAAAATAGACCAGATCTACGCCGACAAGGGCCTCGCCCGCCCCCGCTACCAGGGCGAGTTGCCCCAGGGCAACGACGGCCTGGGCCTCATGCTGCTCGGCGTGACCGGCGACCAAGTCCTGCCCGCCGACGTGTACGCTACTATCAAAGCCCGCACGCTGAGCCAGGTGCGCGGCACCGTGCAGGCCGACATCCTCAAGGAAGACCAGGCCCAGAACACCTGCATCTTCTCCACCGAATTCGCCCTGCGCCTGATGGGCGACGTGCAGGAGTACTTTATCAAGGAGAAGGTCCGCAACTTCTACTCGGTGTCGATTTCGGGCTACCACATTGCCGAAGCCGGCGCTAACCCCCTCACCCAGCTAGCCCTGACGCTCTCCAACGGCTTTACCTTCGTGGAGTACTACGTGAGCCGGGGCATGGACGTGAACGACTTCGCCCCGAACCTGTCGTTCTTCTTCTCCAACGGTATCGACCCCGAGTACGCCGTTATCGGCCGGGTGGCGCGCCGCATCTGGGCCAAGGCCATGAAGCTCAAGTACGGCGCCAACGCCCGGAGCCAGATGTTGAAGTACCACATCCAGACCAGTGGCCGGAGCCTGCACGCCCAGGAAATCGACTTCAACGATATCCGCACCACGTTGCAGGCCCTGTACGCCATCTACGACAACTGTAACTCCCTGCACACCAACGCCTACGACGAGGCCATTACCACCCCCACCGAGGAATCGGTGCGCCGGGCCATGGCCATTCAGCTCATCATCAACCGGGAGCTGGGTTTGGCCAAAAACGAGAACCCGCTGCAAGGCTCCTTCATCATCGAGGAGCTCACCGACCTGGTGGAAGAGGCCGTGCTGATGGAGTTTGACCGCATCACCGAGCGGGGCGGCGTGCTGGGCGCCATGGAAACCATGTACCAGCGCGGCAAAATCCAGGAGGAAAGCATGCACTACGAGATGCTCAAGCACACGGGCGAGTACCCCATCATCGGCGTGAATACCTTCCTTTCCTCCAAAGGCTCGCCCACGGTGGTGCCCGCCGAGGTGATCCGGGCCACGGAAGAGGAAAAGCAGTACCAGATTGAGATGCTGCACAACCTGCACACCCGCAACCAGGACCGCAGCGCCCAGCGCCTCAAGCAGCTCCAGCAAGTCGCCATTGCCAACGGCAACCTCTTCGAGGAGCTGATGGAAACGGTGAAGTTCTGCTCGCTCGGGCAGATTACGAATGCGCTGTTTGAAGTGGGTGGGCAGTACCGGCGGAATATGTAATTTTCTATATAAACTGAAATAAAAAGGGCGCTACCTTGCCAGGGTAGCGCCCTTTTTTATAGTAGATTTCACAATGAAAAAGAACCTAAATTATTTTCAGGTGAGGTTGGAAGTCGCTTTACCCACTTCAGAATACGTATTTGGCTTCATCAATATTTCTCACATCCTTTATAGCAAGCTGACGGAAATATTTCATGAGCAGCTGGTCGAGTTTAAACAACGTTTTCTGTTTGATGATATAGGCGGCTATGTAATTGATGAATCACTTTATCAAAAGCACAAGCCGTATTTCGACCAAGAAATACCTTTTAACTTCGATTTTACCCTTTTCCAGTATAGCGTAAGCATCTGCAGCGTTAAAAGATCCGACCGCAAGAAATCTTATCATAAGCATCAGCCACCGCTACTCCCCCTGTCCGAAGCGAGTTTAACATGACGAAGCTCATAATCAGCCATAACGTGAATCCTTTACTTCCGCCGCGCCGCTCGGACTAATCCCAGCGGCATTTTCATGAACGGCACCACCGGATGTAGAGACGCATACTTGCGTCTCAATCGTTGCTGATGTTATTTATCCTGCATTATATCTAGGCGTCCTCGTTCAACGACGAGACGCAAATATGCGTCTCTACATCGTTCAGATTATCCAATTATCGAATTATGGATACAGAATTATACCACGACAAATACCGCGTGGCCTCGGCGCGGCTGCGGGGCTACGACTACGGGCAGAACGGGGCTTACTTCGTCACTATCTGCACTCAGCACCGCACCCGCTACTTCGGCGACATCACCGTGCCCGACCACGACTGGGACCGAGCCTACCTCTCACCTACGCCCGTAGCCGCGCTAGTTACCGACGGCTGGCAGCAAATTCCGCAGCGCTTCCCCTTCGTTGTGCTGGATGCCTTCATCCTCATGCCCGACCACCTGCACGGCCTGCTGCTGTTCGACAAACCCACCGAACCCAGCCCGGCCAGGCACTACGAAAACCGCTTTGCACCCCAGCGCGAGAATCTAGCCGCCATCCTGCGCGGCTTCAAAGCCGGCACCACCGGCCAGGCCCGCCGTGCTGGCCTGCCCCTCGCCTGGCAGCCCCGCTTCCACGACCGGGTCGTGCGCAGCCCCGAAGAGCTGGACAAAATCCGCCACTACATCCTTACTAACCCCACCCGCTGGCAGCACGAACAAACCGCCGAAGAAGGCCTGTTCATGTAGAGACGCATACTTGCGTCTCTATCGTTGCACGACGTCGTTGGAATGGTATCGGTATCCAAACGGTGCGGACGACGAGACGCAAGTATGCGTCTCTACATCCCAACCAGAACTTTCGCCCCCGCTCCCGCAGTCGCAGTCGCTCGACCGTGCCGAGTGACACGTATGCCGGAGGGGCTCTGCCCCGAGCGTCCCGCCCCATCTGGCGCGAGTTTAGGCGCAGCCGCAACTCGTAACTATCTATTAATATGGAGGTAATACTCCACTGCCGCCGAAGCGGCAAACCCAGAACTGCGCCGCCTGTAGTCATCTTGGCGGCGTTTTGTTGAGCTGAACCACCGGATGTAGAGCCCCCTATTTGCGTCGGGTCGTTGAATGAGCATGCCTTCATTAACCCAAGTAAACACGGATTGAAATGCAAAGCCGGCCGCCCCGAGTGGCCCGCGTCGCTTAGCTTTGCCCCTCGCCTTCTGCTTCCTTCCTCACTTATGAGAACAACCTTCCGCCACCGCCTGCTGCTCGCCCTGTCTCTACTGACCGCCCCTGTCGCCGTCCGCGCCCAAACCGCCGCCCAAGCTGCCCCCGCCGACTTCACCCCCGCCTGGAGCAAGGGCGTGGTCTGGTACCAGATCTTCCCCGAGCGGTTTGCCAACGGTGACCCCACCAACGACCCCCAGGTACAGGACCAGCGCGGGGCCTACCCCTTCAACGACTCTTCCGCCTTCCAGATCCACCCCTGGACGAGCGACTGGTACCAGCTGCAGCCCTACGAAAAGCAAAACGGCCAGAACATCTGGTTCAACCTCCAGCGCCGGCGCTACGGCGGCGACCTGCAGGGCATCCTCAACAAGCTCGACTACCTGCAGAAGCTCGGCGTGAATGCCCTCTACCTGACGCCCGTGTTCTGGTCGCCCTCCTCCCACAAGTACGACGCGCTCTGCTACCACCACGTGGACCCCACCTTCGGCCCCGCCCCCGCAGCCGACAAGCAGCTGATGGCCACCGAAGACCCACTCAAACCCGAAACCTGGGTCTGGACCCAGGCCGACCGCCTCGTGCTTAAGCTCATCGACGAGGTGCACCGGCGCAAGATGCGCATCATTTTCGACGGCGTGTTCAACCACCTGGGCGCGCGCAGCTTCGCCTTCCAGGACGTGGAAAAAAACCAGCAGGCCTCTCCCTACGCCGACTGGTTCATGGTGAAGAGCTGGCGCGACGCGGCCAAGGGCACCCGCTTCGAGTACAACGGCTGGTTCGGGGTCAAGACCCTGCCCGAGCTCAAGGAAGACGCCTCGGGCATCGTGGCCGGTCCCAAGCAGTACATCTTCAACGCCACCGCCCGCTGGATGAACCCCATGAACAAGGGCGCTGCCCACGGCATCGACGGCTGGCGCCTCGACGTGGCCTACGACGTGGGCCACCCCTTCTGGAAAAGCTGGCGCCAGCACGTGCGCCGCCTCAACCCCCAGGCCTTCATGACCGCTGAGCTGGTCTTCCCCATCGACAAAACCAAACCCTACCTGGCCGGCGACGAGTTTGACGCCACCATGAACTACAACTTCGCCTTCGCCGTCCACGACTTCTTCGTCCAGGATGCCAAGGCCACCACCGTCACCGAGTTCGACGCTCGCCTCCAGGAATTGCGCGAGGCTTTCGGGCCCGGCGTGGCCCTGAACATGCAGAACCTGGTCGATAGCCACGACGCCACCCGCATCGGCAGCGCCGTGGCCAACCCCGACGGCAAGCGCTTCGGCGACTGGGGCGACTATTTCAACTGGAGCCAGAAAAGCAACAACCCCACCTACAACGCCCGCAAGCCCACGCCGGCCCAGCTCCAGAAGCAGAAGCTCATTGCTGCTTTTCAGATGTTGTACCTGGGCTCCCCCATGATTTTCTACGGCGACGAGGCCGGCCTGTGGGGCTCCAACGACCCCGACTGCCGCAAGCCCATGCTCTGGCCCGGCCAGGCCTACCAGCCCGAAACCCACAACCCCGACCAAACTACCCACGCCCCCGACGAGGTGCGCTTCAATGAGGAGCTGTTTGCCTGGTACCAGCAGTTCATTGCCCTGCGCCGCCGCTCCCCCGCCATTCAGCGCGGCACGTTCACTACCGTCGCCACCGACGATGCCCGCCGCCTCTACGCCTTTCGCCGTACCCTGGGGAAGGAGGACGTGCTGGTAATCGTGAACCGCGGCAGTCAGCCCGCGCCGTTCACCCACGCCCAGCTCACCGCCCGCAAGTACCACGATGCCTTCACCGGCAAGGCCGTAGCCCAGGTGTCGGTGCCCGCCCTGGGCGTGGTGGTGCTGAGTGCCAAGTAGCGGCGCGGAGTCTCGGCATTGGAAGGACGCCGCCCAGAGCAATTCGGGCGGCGTTTTCTATGCGCCAGGTCCTCCGCCCCAGAACTTTCGTCCCCGCCCCTGGTTAGCAACCCGGTCCCCTTTACCCACCAATAAAACCCCCAATGAAATCTACCCTTATCCTCGCGGCGGCCCTGGCGGCGGTTGCTACGCAGGCGCCGGCCCAAACTGCCCCCGCACCCCGCGCGGCCGCCGACCAGATTGCCACCAAGAAAGGCCCGCTCACGGTGCAGCCCATCACCCACGGCAGCGTGGTGCTGACCTGGAACGGCAAGACCATCTACGTGGACCCCTACGGCGGAGCCGCGGCCTACGCCGGCCTGGCCGCCCCCGATGTGGTCCTTATCACCGACATTCACGGCGACCACCTGGACCAGCAGACGCTCTCGGGGCTGTCCGTGGGCAAGGCCCTGATGATCGTGCCCCAGGCCGTGGCCGAGAAGCTGCCCGCCGAGTACAAAGCCCAGGTCCGCATCCTACGGAACGGGCAGAAGCTTGATACCCTGGGCATGAGCGTGGCGGCCATTCCGATGTACAACCTGCCCGAAGCCCCCGACGCCATGCACACCAAAGGCCGGGGCAACGGCTACGTGCTCGGCCTGGGCGGCAAAAACGTGTACCTGTCCGGCGACACCGAAGACACCCCCGAAATGCGCGCCCTTAAGGGTATCGACGTGGCCTTCGTGTGCATGAACCTGCCCTACACCATGGACGTGAACCAGGCCGCCCAGGGCGTACTGGCCTTTAAGCCCGGCATCGTGTATCCCTACCACTACCGCGGCCAGGGCGGCCTGAGCGACGTGGAGAGCTTTAAGAAAACGGTGACCACGGCCAACAAGAAAATCGACGTGCGGCTGCGCAACTGGTACCCGGCAGCCCAGTAAGTCAACCCCATAATGCGGAACGTCCTGCCGAGCACCGGGCTTAGCAGGACGTTTTTGCGTGTTATAGCTCCGCTCTCACTGGCGCCCGTGCCCTGCTGCAGCACGTTCACTAGGTCTTCCGGAACCTCCCCGGCCACCAGCCGCTCGTTGATGGTCTTGTGCGTCGCCGGCGGCAGCTCCTGCAGATGCGCTTACACCAAGACCGGGCAGGCACTCAGGCCCATGCGTAGCACGGTTTACACAGCGAGTAGCCCCATTCGGCGAAAAGCACCCGGCTGAAGCCCGGCAATTGCCTAGCTTTACCCCATGCGCATTGTTTATCCCAGGTGGAAAAACGCCCTATCAATTCTGCTAGTGGCCCTAACCGCCTGCTCCACTCCCGACCACCCCACCAGCGCCCCGGTCAAAGACCCCAGCACCGGCGAAACCTATACCCCACGCCGTGTCGTGGTGGCTGATTCTCTTATCCGGGGCCGCATCCTCGACCGCAACGACTCGGTGCTGGTCGACACCCGCCCCCAGTACCTGCTCAAGCTGCCGCGCCGGGCCCTCGACACCCTGGCCCTGGGCGAGCTGCTGGGCTGGGATTCGACCACCGTGCGCCGTCGCATCCAGGAGGCCTTGCCCTACCCGGGCGCCTACGGCGTGACCGTTCAGCTCCGCCTGACCCGGAAAGAAGCCGAGCGTATTCGCCGCGACAGCAGCGCCACCGTGCCCCAACTCACGCTTACCGAACGCTACCAGCGCGCCTACACCACCCCCGCCGCGGCTCCCGTGCTGGGCTACCGCAATACCGAGGCGCAGGCCTTTTTCCGCCAGGCCAAGCGCACCGGGCGGGGCCGCTTCTACCGTCTGCGCAACGGCGGCGTCGAGGCCTACTACAACGGCCTGCTCAGCGGCCACCACGGCTATTTGCACCCGTTGATAGATAAGAAAGGCCAGCAGCACGGCACCTGGGCCAAGGATACGGCTTTCCAGCAGGGCCAGGACCTGCACCTGACCATTGACACTAACCTGCAGGCCTACGCCGAAAAGCTGCTGGGCAACCGCCGGGGCTACCTCGTGGCCCTGGACCCGCGCACCGGCGAAATTCTGGCCTACGTCTCGGCCCCGGTGTACCCGGCGGCCACCATTACCGCCCCCGACCAGGCCGGGGTGCGAGCTGAGCTGCTCGAGCACGAAAGCCTGCCCTTGCTCAACCGGCCGGCCATGCTAGCCAATCCGCCCGGCTCGGTCTTTAAACTCGTGAATGCGGCAATTGCCCTGCAGATGCACGCCATTACCCCCGGCTCAGCTTTCCGCTGCGACCAGTCGTTGGTGAGCTGCGTGCACCGCCACAAGCCGGGCAAAAACCTGACGGCGGGACTGAAGTACAGCTGCAACCCCTACTTCTACCAGGTCATGCAGAGCCTAATCGACTGCGTACCCGACTCCCTGGCCCAGGACACCGTAGGCGCCCGCCACGCGAACCTGGCCCAGTGGCGGCGCTACGCCCGCTCCTTCGGGCTCGACTCGGTGCTGGGCGTAGATTTGCCCCGCGAGGCACCCGGCTTTCTGCCCACCCCGGCCTATTACGACAAAGCCCGCCGCACCCGCCGCTGGACGTACCGCTCCATCTACTCGCTCAGCATCGGACAGGGCGAAATCAACCTCACCGGCCTGCAAATGGCGAATATGGCGGCCATCATTGCTAACCGCGGCTGGTACTACCCGCCCCACCTGGTGCGCGGCATCGGCGAAAATGGCCCACTGGCCCGCTTCACCCGCAAGCGCCACACGCTTATCGACAGCGCCAACTTCGAGGCCCTCGTGCCCGGTATGGTAGCCGTGATGCAGCGCGGCGGCACGGCCGACGCCTCCAGCCTGGCCGATGTGGGTATCACGGTGGCGGGCAAAACCGGCACTGTGGAAAATGATGAGGGCGACGACCATGCCGCTTTCGTAGGCTTTGCCCCGGCCAATAATCCCAAGATTGCCGTGGCCGTGTACCTGGAAAATGCCGGCTTCGGGGCCACCGCCGCCGCGCCCTGCGCCGTAATGGTAATGGAAAAGCACCTGCGCGGCCACATTGCCCCCAAACGCAAGCGCTGGGAAAAGCGAATTCAGCACCGGGCCAAGAACGGGTATTAGCGCCGCCGAATCGTCGGGTTTTGCAGAAAAACCACTAAGCTTACCGCCCAAACCCTTCTGACGATGCAACCGCTCGACCCCGTAACCGCCCTTCGAAACCTGCTGGTCACGCTACTGCTGGCTGGGGCGCTCAGCGCCTGTGGCAGTCTGTTCGGCAAAGAAATAGCCCGCCTGCCGGTCAACGCCATCAGCACCCCGGGCCGGGAAGTGGAGGAAGAGGCGACGCTGCAGCTGCAGAAAGACGACGAAGTGGCGCTGTGGTCGGAAATGGATATGGCCTACGAGGGCGAAACCCCACTGCGCTTTCAGGTGCAGGTGTTGCAAAACGGGACGCCATATCAGCAGTTCGAGCTGGATCCTACCGCGAAAAACGTGACGGTGGGCGAAGTTAGGACTTCGATACAGGGCAAAACCACCTGGCGGTTCACCGGCAAGAACGGGGCCCTTACGATTCCCGCGCCGGGCCAGTATACCTTTAAAGCCCGCCTCGTAGCCGCGGCCAACCCCACGCTGCGCATCAAAAAAGCTGAGCTGGTGCTGAAGAAGTAGGCTCCTGCCGTGGTCTTACACACCTCCCTGCCCGTATGAAACCCGAAATCCGGCAGCAGATTCTCCGCCTCGGCGGCCGCGTCACGGCCCCGCCCGTTGCTACGCTACCCGAGTTTCTGCAGGCCACCACGTTCGCGCATCCGCTCTACCCGCGGCGCTACGCCGAGGAAGTGTTGGGCCTTGATGTGTTCTACGACCAGAACCGAGACCTGTACGCGGCTAACCCCGCGGCCTTTGACGAGGCCCTGCTGCTGCACTTCTTCGCCGACCACGAACTTCCCTACGGGCAGGACTTTTTCCGCAACTTCCGCTTTACCCCCTTCACCCCCGATACGCCCGACTACGGCGAGTTGGAGGACCTGGTATCCCCCGCCGACCTTCATTCCGTTGTTGCGGGAACCGACCCGCTGGAGTTTATCTGCATCTGCTATTCCTACGGTTTCCCAGACCACTACTTTGTTTGCCTAAGCGACCCTGCTCCGGATAACCCAACCGTTTACGGCACCGACCACGAGGTCTTTTTCCAGGAAATAACCGCCGTCGGCACGCTGGAAAACTTTTTTAGCCGCTACCTATCAAAAGAGGAGTTCCTGGCAATTGCCCAGCAGCACTTTGCCGCGCGCAACGCCGCCGAGTAAGGCCGGCTTCACCGTATGCCGCCGTTTGCCCTATTTCGCACCGGTATTTTAGCCTTCAACTTCTATGCTCCGTTTCCTGTTGCTCCTTCCCCTGCTTGGCGCGGCCCCGGCCGGCCCCGGCCCGCGCAGCTTCACCATTTCCAAGGCCTCGGCGCGCTACTCGGCCACCATCACCGTAGCGGGCTGCGAAACCGACCAGTGCCAGGGCGCCGGCACCATCCGGCTCTACGACCAGCACACCAAGCAGCTGATCCAGACCTTCACCTCCGCCGACCTGAACTTCTACCTCGATGCCCACCAGCAGCCCTCGGTCAAGACCGTGGAGCTGTATGGGGAGCAAAGCCCGCTGCTGTTCGACGATTTCAACTTCGACGGCAGCGAAGATCTGGCCATCCGCAACGGCAACAACAGCAGCTACGGGGGCCCTTCCTACGATGTGTACGTGTACGCCAGCCGGCCCCGCAAATTCATTCGCAGCGCCGAGCTGACGGCTTTGGCCACCGACAACCTGGGCATGTTTCAGCTCGATAAGAAGCGTAAGCGCCTCATCACCTTCGAGAAAAGCGGCTGCTGCTGGCACCTGACCACCGAGTACGAAGTAGTGCCCGGCCAAGGCCTCAGCGAAGTGCTGACCGTGGAGGAAGACGCCACCGGGGGCGGTGAAAATGTGGTGGTCAAGACCCGCACGAAGCGCAACGGCCGCTGGACCACGGCCACGCGCACCTACCCCCTCAAGGAGTATTACAAGGAGTAGCAAGCGGGCTTCATTACGTTTTATCTATATAGATTGCCGCCGTTTTCGGGTCAGGAAATTGCCCGCCAAACACGCTGTGCCTCCTTTCTAGTTTTTCCTTTCACTTTCTACCTATGCGAATTCATCGTTTACTGGCCTTGTCGGTTTTGCCGTTGGCAGCCGGCCTAGTAGCGGCGGGCTATGCTCCCGTTTCCTCGGCAACCACTGCTCCGGTAGCCAACTTCACCCAGGGCATTATCACGACCAAGGTGTCGCTGCCGGGCAATCCGTATGACAAAATGCTGAGCAAGATTGACCCGGCAAAGGGCAACATCCAGGCCCAGATCCAGCAGCTGATGAGCAGCCTCACGCCGGCCGAGCAGCAGCAGTTTCAGGCGGAGGCCGCTACGCTTAGCCCGGCCATGACCATTGGGGCCCTGATGCTGCCCCGCAAAGGCACGATTTACTGCCGGGCTCAGGAGGCCCGCGCCACCACCGACGCGCTGACCTACCACCTGGAAAACTACTTCAACCACGCCACCCAAAAAGGGCTGCTGCGCATGACCTCGCAGTCGTCGCCCCAAACGGTGAACTACACCTACGACGCGGCCACGGTTAAGAAAACCTGGCAGAGCATTGTGGTTACCACGCAAGACTACACCGTCAAACCTTCGTCCGAAACCGCCCTGGTGGCAGGCTACCCCAGCCAGAAAACCACGTACACGCTTAAGCCCGGAGCGGCTGAAAAAGCGACGCCAGAACCCGGGCAGCTCTCGAATAAGCCCACGGCCCTCGACGTGTGGACTTCCGCCCAGATTCCGCAAAGCCTCAATTTTGCTCATCCCGTGTACGTGGCCGAAGCCCACGGCATCACCCGGCTGGTCGTGTATTTCGACAAGGAGCGCAAGCAGCGCATGGTCTACGAGTTTGCCAGCGTGCAGCCCAAGGCCATTACCGACCAGGAGTTGAAAGTGGCCACCACGGCCCCGGTGCTGGACTATGCGAAAGATGAAATGCAGGTGGGCATGCAAATGATGGCCCTCATGCTGGGCGGCCCGGCCCGCAAGCCTGCTACCGACGAGTAGCTCCTGCCCGGCGGCCCGCACAGGCGCAGTGCATCTGCGGCTTCGCGAGGTCGAAGCTGACTGATAGCGGCCCGGTTGCCTGGTAAAACAGGCAACCGGGCCGCTCTTTTTTCCATCTGGTGCTGCTACTACCCTCTGTTTTTTCGACACCGCTATGAAACGACCTCTCTTCAGCTGCCTTGCTTATCTGGTGCTGGTACTGCTCAGCGGCCTTCCCGCAGTTGGCCAGCAAAACGCCCCCGACCCTTATGCCCCGGCTCGAAAAGTTATAGCCGACCGGGACACCATTGTCGCACCCAATGGGGTGCAGGAGTCCTACGCGGTGCCCATTGGCGGGGTGAAACAGTGGGTATTTGTACGGGGGCAAGACAAGCACAACCCCATCCTGCTGTTTGTCCACGGTGGGCCGGCCTCGCCGATGGCGCCCGTGTCGTGGATGTTTCAACGGCCCCTGGAGGAGTATTTCACCGTGGTGCAGTTCGACCAGCGCGCCGCGGGCAAAACCTACGCCGCCAACGATACGACGAATCTGGGCAAGAGCATCCGGATTGAGCAGTACGTGCAGGACGTCATTGCCCTGACCCAGCGGCTGCGCCAGCGCTACGGCAAGCAAAAAGTCATTCTGATGGGCCACAGCTGGGGCACCGTGGTCGGCATGCACGCGGCCTTGCAGCGCCCCGACTTGTTTTACGCCTACGTGGGCATCGGCCAGGTTATCAACGCCCAGGATAACGAACGGCTCAGCTTTGCCTACGCCCTGGACCGCGCCACCCGGGAAAACAACCTGGAGGCGCTGCGGCAACTACGCTCCATTGCGCCCTACCCGGGCCAGCAGCCCATTACCCGGGAGCGAATCATCATTGCCCGCACCTGGCCCCAGTATTACGGAGGATTGTCGGCCTACCGCAGCAACTCGATGTACTACTTCAACGCCCCGCTGCTTTCCCCGGCCTACACCCCGGCCGAGGTAGACGCCATCGACCAGGGCAACGGGTTTACCCTGGGCCGGATTCTGCCCGAATTGCTGCGCGTCGACTTCAAGCCCGTCAAGACTTTTCCCGTTCCGGTTTTCATGTTCATGGGCCGCCACGACTACACGACCCCGTCGCAGCCCACGGCCAGTTGGCTGGCCCAGGTGAAAGCTCCGCTGAAAAAAGGAGTTTGGTTTGAAAACTCGGCCCACCTGATTCCGCTCGAGGAGCCGGGCAAATTACTGCTCACCCTGGTCCAGGAGGTACGGCCCCTGGCAACTGGCCCGGCCCGCACCCCGGTTAAAGCTAAATAAGGGTTGCAGAGGTTACAAGGTGGCAAAAAAGGCAGCCCCTATGCCCGTATATGTTAACATTGCCGACCAAATCGTTAACCCGATTCTCTACAATTCTCTTTTACGGCCCCGTATGCTACTCGACACGCTCCGCCTGCTCTTTGCCCGGGATTTGAAACGCCTCCGCCAGGAAATTGAGCTGTACCAGGATGAGCAGAAGATCTGGCAGGTCGAGCGGGGCATAGCTAACTCTGCCGGCAACTTGTGCCTGCACCTGCTGGGCAATCTGAACACCTACATTGGGGCCATACTCGGCGGCACGGGCTACGTCAGAAACCGGGAGCTGGAGTTTTCCCGCAAGCATGTGCCCCGCCCCGACCTGCTGGCCCAGCTTGATGCTACCCTTCTTGTGGTAGACCAGGTGCTAAGCCGGGTGCCTCCGGAAACGCTGGCGGCCGAGTACCCGCTGCTGGTGCTGGAAACCACTACCTCAACCGAGTATTTTCTTACGCACTTAGCGACTCACCTGACCTATCATTTGGGCCAGATCAATTATCATCGGCGGCTGCTGGATGCGTAAAGCGGCCCGCAGACTGTCGTACGCTACCTAACCACCCAGGGCGCCCGGCCCGGGGCTGGATTCTATCCGGTAACCTCGTTTATTTCGCGGCATGAAACGCAGTTTTTGGTATAGCTTACTGATTCTGTTGCTGGCCGGCCCCGGGCAGGCCCAAACGCTGACGGGCAACTGGCAGGGCGTCGAAACCGATACCGGGGAACCGGGCGCGACCTGGCCCGCCGTGCTCCGCCTGCAGAAAGGCAAAGGCACGGGCGTATTTGGCGTCCTCTACCAGGAAATGGGCGGGCAGCCCGGCATGTCGGTTACCTTTCAGGTGCAGGGTACGCCGGCGGCCAAAAGCCTGCGCATCGACCATGTACGCAAGCTCAACGAAACCGGCACCACGCCCTTCTCCTACTGGTGCGAGGGCTCTATCACCTTCACCTACGACCCCACGCAGGAAAAGCTCACCGGCAAGGCAACCTACAAACCCATCGGCGACTGCGACCAGGGGACTTTTACCCTGTACCGCGTCAAGCTCAAATCGGCGGCTACGGTGGCGGCCGGGGCCGAAACCACCCTGCGCGTATCGGGCCGCAACGTGCTCTGGTTTGCCGATGCGGAGCTGCAAAAGCCCGTTGCAACCGGCAACACCTTCCGTACCCGCCTGAGCAAAACCACCACGTTCTACCTGACGCAGAGCTATTACCCGACCCGCCAAAGCCCGGTGACGCCCATTACCATTCAAGTAAGCGGCCCTGCTCCCAAGCCGGCGGCTCCCAAACCCGCGGCCCCGCCCACGGCGGCGGTGCCCGCGCCACTACCCGCCAAACCCGACACGGCCCGTCCCGCGCCCCCACCGCCTCTTGTGGCCCCAACACCGGCCGTGCTGCCCACGGTGCTCTTTAAGCTGGGGACGGCCGAGCTGCTGGCCGAAAGCTTCCCGGCCCTCAACCAGCTGGTGGCCGAACTTAACGCTCGGCCCACGCTGCAACTCCGTGTAGCCGGCCACACCGACCGGATTGGGGAGCCCCAGAAAAACCAAACCCTCTCCGAGCAGCGGGCCGAAGCCGTGAAAGCCTATCTGGTGAAAGCGGGCATTGCCGCCGCGCGCATCACCACCATCGGCTACGGCGACTCCCGGCCCTTATACCCGTCGCCCGATGCCCGCAACCGCCGGGTGGAAGTGGCCGAAAACAAGGAATAAGCCCGGGCCACCCCAATCGATGACAGCAAGTAGCGGTGGAGTGTAGGCAAGCCGTTATCTTTCCGCATGAACTTTTTTCGCCTATTTCCCCTGGCTGCCGCCACCGTACTGCTGGGCGCAGCGGGCAGCTACGCCCAAACCACCCCGGCCTGGAACAACAAGCAGTGCGCCGTAGTGCTGACCTACGACGACGCCATCGACGTGGACCTGGACAACGTGGTGCCCGCCCTCGATTCAGTTAAGCTGCGCGGTACGTTTTACCTGATCGGCTCTTCGCCCGTGGTGGCCAAGCGCCTGCCGGAGTGGCGCCGGGCGGCGCAGCGGGGCCACGAGCTGGGCAACCACGCCCTGATGCACCCCTGCGACGGCAGCCTGCCCGGGCGCGGCTTCGTCACGCCCGACAACGACCTGAGCAAGTACACCGTGACCCGGGCCGTAAATGAGGCACGCGCCAACAACACCCTCCTCACGGCCATCGACGGCAAAACGGCCCGCACCTTTGCCTACCCCTGCGGCGACCTGACCATTGGTGGCGTGAAGTTCTACGACGAGCTAAAGCCCGATTTTGTGGCCGCCCGCGGCGTTACGTCGGGGCTGCAAACCGCCGCCCAGGTTGACTTGACCAATATTAATGCCTACATGATCCACGGGCAGTCGGGCGACTATCTGGTGGATTTGGTAAAGCAGGCCCAAGCGTCGCACACGCTGCTGGTGTTTCTGTTTCACGGCGTAGGCGGGGGCCACGGCCTGAATGTTGATGCCAAAGCCCACCGGCAACTGCTGCGCTATTTGAAAGCCCACGAAAAGCAAATTTGGGTAGCGCCTATGGTGGAAGTAGCCCAGAAAATCAGCGCCGCCCAGCAGGCGCCCCAGAAGCCCCGCTAATGCTCGGACCGCCTAAGCCGGCTCGTGCAGTCGCATTGGCCTGAAAAAATGCTTGTTCATTTTTCGGTTGCGGCCACCGGGGCCCGGTCTGTTCCTTTGCTTCAAAAAAGAACATGCCCATGACCCCAACCCAGCACTTTCGCCAGCTGCACCAGCAGTCCCAGCCCCTTTTGTTGCCCAATGCCTGGGATGCCCGTAGCGCCGCGGCCTGCCAGACGGCTGGCTTCACGGCAATCGGCACTTCTAGCGCAGCCATGGCCAGCATGCTGGGGTACGCCGATGGCGAGCAACTGCCCTTTGCCAAGCTGCGCTACCTGGTCAGCCGGATCTGCGCCAGCACCACCCTACCCGTCAGCGTCGACCTGGAAGGCGGCTACAGTCGCGACCCGGCCCAGATTGCGGCCCACGTGCGGGAGCTGGCCGCCCTGGGTGTGGTCGGTATCAACCTGGAGGACTCCGTAGTGGTTGCCGGACAGCGGCAACTACTCGAGCCGGCGACTTTTGCCGATACGCTCCGGGTGCTGCGCAGCCACTGCGCGCGCCAGCAGCTCGATATTTTTATCAACGTGCGCACCGATACCTACCTGTTGCCAGCCGAGCAGCCCGTTCGAGCCACCCTGGAGCGGCTGCACTACTACGAAGCAGCCGGCGCCGACGGCCTGTTTGTTCCGGGCCTCACCAACTTAGCCCACATCAACGAGCTTTGCCGGGCCACGGCCCTGCCCGTAAATGTCATGGCCTTGCCCAATCTGCCCGCGTTGGAAGCCCTGGCTGCCGCAGGGGTGCGGCGCGTGAGTCTGGGAAACTTCCTGTACGAAGCCGCAGCCACGCACCAGCAGCGCCTGAGCCACCAGATTCGACAAGAGCGTAGTTTGACCGCCCTTTTTGCCTGATTTGCCGATGCTACCAGAACCAGAACCTACCGCGGCGGAATGCTACCAGGCCCTGGTCGCCAAGGACGCCACCTACGAAGGACGCTTTATTGCGGCCGTAAAAACGACCGGCATCTTCTGCCGGCCCACCTGCTCGGCCCGTAAACCCAAGCCGGAAAACGTCGAGTTCTTTTCTACAACCAAAGAAGCCCTGCTCCACGGCTACCGCCCCTGCAAAGTCTGCACGCCGCTGGAAGCCCGGGATGCTACTCCCCCGCCCATCCACGACCTGCTGCAGGCCCTGGCCCAGCAGCCGGCCCTGCGCATCTCCGACCAGGACCTGCGCAACAAAGGCCTGGAGCCGGCCACGGTGCGGCGCTGGTTTTTGCGGCAGCACGGCATCACCTTTCAGGCCTACCAGCGCCTGAGCCGCATCAACCAGGCGTTTCGAAAGCTCCAAAGTGGCCTCTCGGTTACGGACACGGCCTTCGACAGTGGCTACGAGTCGCTCAGCGGCTTTCAGGATTCGTTCAAAGCGGTTTTCGGAGTTGCTCCTTCCCTGAGCCGTCAGCAACAAGTTATTCAGCTGACCCGCCTGGAAACGCCGCTGGGCACCATGCTGGCCTGCGCCACCGCCGAAGGCATCTGCTTGCTCGAATTCACCGACCGGCGCGGCCTGGAAACCGAGCTCAAAGACTTGGCCCGCCGCCTGAACGCCACAATTGTGCAGGGCTTCAATCCGCACTTTGAGCCGCTGCGGACCCAGCTGCTGGAATATTTTGCCGGCACCCGTCGCGAGTTTTCCCTTCCGTTGGTTACGCCCGGCACGGAGTTTCAGCTGGCCGTGTGGCAGGAATTGCAAACCATACCCTATGGCAGTACCCGCTCCTACGGCCAACAGGCCGCGGCCCTGCTCAAGCCCGGAGCCGTGCGGGCCGTGGCGGCGGCCAATGGCATGAACCGCGTTGCCATTATAATTCCCTGCCACCGCATCATCGGGGCCGATGGCTGCCTTACGGGCTATGCCGGAGGCCTGTGGCGCAAGCAGTGGCTGCTAAGCCTGGAAAAGCCAACTACCCAAGGCCTCCTTCTTGAAAATTCCTAGTAACCCGGGCCTGCAACCAAACAGGGCCCGCCTCCCAGAACGAGGTGGGCCCGGCCAGGCAGGTTAGAAAGCCGAAACTACTTGGCAGGAACTGCCGCAGCGGCTTTTTGGCGGCGCGCTTCTTCTCGCTGATAAAAAGCTAGCTCTTGGTGATAAGGCGCATAGTTCCAGCGCGAGCGGGCCACAGCGGCTTTCCGGGCGGCCTCTACTATAGCTTCGACCCGGGCTGCTGGCAGAAAGGACTGCGCCGAGTCAGCGAGCATGGCTTGGTGGCTTTCCTCCAAGGCGGCTTCCAGTGCCAACACCTCGGAAGCCCCTTTCCCCTTGAGGTTGCCCACGGCGGTGCGTTGCCGCGATACTTGCTGCCCCCGATACGAAAAGGGCGTAACGTAGCGCTCCTGTCCCGCCGGGGCAGTTGCCTGCGCCTGGCCGGCCTTTTTGCTATTGGCTGCCGCACGCGAAGCCAAACGAGCCGCATTAATTCCTCCCATAATCAAGTTGACCTGGGCGTGGGCACAGTGCACCGATAGTGCCAGCAAGAGGGTAAAGAAAGATTTCATATAAAACGAGCAGGAGGAAACTGAAAAACACCAAGGGCGAAAGTTACGCAATACACCCTTTTCCCGGCGGGGGACTGGCTTTGCGAAAACCTATTCTTCGCGCAGTATCAGCCCCTCAGCAGCCCGGCTGGCTTTACTTCAGCGCGCATCACTCTATCAAATAAATATTTTCTAAGCTCGTCACTATTATATTGTAAAAACATGATATTTACAGTTGTATTTTCTCCCGCAAGTCTTACCTATTTAAGTATATGTACAAGAAAAACGCTATTCTGTCTGCCATGCTACTCCTAAGTGGAATTGGTTCTATGGGCTTCCTGCTCGGTCAACTCCATCGGATAGATCCGCACCATAGGTTGCCGAGTGATGCCCTCTACCCCTACTGTTAGCCTGCGGATTTCTGCACCTGCGGCCAAGCCGTGGCCGTCAGGCCTTCCTGGGAGATTCTGGTGCATAGAGAGCTGGGCTGACGAAAGTAAACGAGCTGAGTTCGGTTGTCTGTTGCTCCTAGCATGCCCTGGCGTCTCATTTCTGCTCCGTGGCTGGCACACGAGGCGTTTGCGGCGTGGCGGCAAGAAAATAGTTATGCTTGCATAACACTTTCTTAATGAATGCGTATTATCTTTGCACTCAACAAGCTGAATTGCTTTTACATACCTTTTCTGCCATGAAAAAGACCACTGCCTTATCGTCGCTTCTGCTTTTGAGCGGCCTCGGGTCCTTGGGCTACCTGACCGCTCAACTCAAAGACCTGAACCTGCATTTTGACCTGCACGGCGAAGACCAGTGCTACTACTGCTAAGCTACTTCGTTGGCCAATATTGAAACAGAGCTCCGCTTCGGCGGAGCTTTGTTGTTTTAGGCCCATAAATAATCCGGCTTTCAGAATCAGCAGGTTACCATAGATTAATTAAAAAAACCACATCCATTCGGGCCGGTTTTCGGTACTTCACACTTCAGCAGCCCACGCCGGGCAGCCAACATCCTTTCATCCACCACTGCTTTCAAGGTAGTGCTAGCCCTGTGCGGCCCTGCTTTGGAAATTCTTACCCACTCTGATTCATGAACCTCAACAGCCTCCAGGAGCAGATCAGCTACATTATCGGGCGCGATTTGGCCCGCAACTTTGCCCAGCAGGGTTTGCAGCTCGACATCGACGTGCTGGCCGCCAGCCTTAAAGAAGGCTTGGCCGGTGAACCTAGCCGCCTAACTCAGGAGCAGATGCGCAGCGCCATGGAGCAGCTGCAGGCCCAGATGGGCGGCCCCGAAGAAGAAGACCACCAAGATTCCTCTGATATGAGCAACAACAAGCAAGCCGGCGAAGACTTCCTGGCTGAAAACAAGAACAAGCCCGGGGTAACGACCCTGCCCAGCGGCCTGCAGTACGAAGTGCTGACCGAAGGCAGCGGCAAAAAGCCCGGCCCCCGCAGCTCGGTAACGACCCACTACCACGGCACGCTCATCAACGGCACCGTATTCGACAGCAGCTACCAGCGCGGCCAACCCGCTACGTTTGGGGTTAATCAGGTTATTGCCGGCTGGACGGAGGCCCTGCAACTGATGCCCGAAGGCTCGAAATGGCGCCTTTACATTCCCTCGGACATGGCGTACGGCAAGCGCGGCGCCGGCCGCGACATCGGGCCCGACTCAGCCCTGATTTTTGACGTGGAGCTGATTAAAGTAAATAACTGAAGCGCTGCTTCGGCCAGTAGCCGTGCTAGTGCCACCCAGCCCATTGGCTGGGTGCGCACCAGCACGGCCGCGGCCCCCAGAATTTCCCCATCGGTGCCCATGCCCGCTACCGAAGAATTACCGGCCGAACCGCTACCGGAGCCGGCCACCGTGCCTGCTTCAGCTCCTCTGCCTCCTCCCCCGCCAACGCTACGCAGCGAGAATGGCCGCGTGGAACTTACGGCTGACAGCCTGGTGGTGAATGAGCAGCGCTATTCTTTACTGGAACTGGAGGGGGTAGAAGTGCAGCCGGTACGCTGGCTGCTGTGGTTTATGCTCGGCGGACTCGTTCTGGCTGGTTTCACGCTGGCCTTTTTGCAGAACTGGGTGCGCACCATGCCCGCCATGGCCGGTATGGCTCTTGGCGCCCTGATTTTGGCCTACGGCAACCGCGGTGCCAACCGTCTGCGCCTTCACCGGCTGGGGCGCGAGGCCGCCTACTATTCCTTTTCTGGTCCCCCGGAGCCTTGGCTTAAGCTCGCCGCTGAAACCAACCGCCGCATTCGCCAGCGCCACGATGAAGCCGCCGCCCAGGCCGCTGCCCTCCTGCAAGCTGAAACGGATGCAGCCCAAGCGGCCGCCAGCCAACCTTCCCCCCCTTCTTAACATCCCAACCAAGGGCCCGACGAGTTGGCGCAAACGAAACTTCATCCTTGGTTTAGTCTGATACCCCTACATTTGCCCACTTTTATTTCAAGGTAAGCTTCCCCTTTTTCTTCCTCTCATGGACGCCAAACATCGGCATACCGCCATTTCAACTGCGGGTTTACTGATTGCCTTAGGTATTATATACGGTGATATCGGAACCTCTCCGCTCTACGTAATGAAGGCCATTGTGCCCGAACTCATCGACCCGCGGCTGGTATTAGGGGGCATTTCCTGCGTGCTCTGGACGCTAACGTTACAAACGACCGTTAAATACGTTATCCTGACCCTAAACGCGGACAACAACGGAGAAGGCGGCATTTTCTCCCTCTACGCCTTAGTGCGACGCCGGGCGGCCTGGCTGACGGTGCCTGCCATTATCGGGGGCGCCGCCCTACTGGCCGATGGGGTAATAACTCCCCCGATTTCGGTTTCCTCGGCCATCGAAGGTCTGAAGCAGGTGTATCCGCATCTGAGTCAGGATATCATTGTGTACATCGTTATTGCCATCATTGCCGCGCTGTTTTTTCTGCAAAGCTTTGGCACCCAGATTGTCGGTAAGGCCTTCGGGCCCATCATGCTGTTGTGGTTCAGCATGCTGGGCGTGCTGGGCGTCAGCTGGATTGTGCAGAATCCGACGATTCTGAAGGCTGTCAACCCCTACTATGCCTACGAACTGCTGGTGCACTACCCCGGCGGGTTCTGGCTGCTGGGCGCCGTGTTTCTGTGCACCACCGGAGCCGAGGCCCTGTACTCCGACCTGGGCCACTGCGGCAAAGGCAACATTCGCATTAGCTGGGTTTTCGTCAAAACTTGCTTGGTGCTCAATTACTTCGGGCAAGGCGCCTGGCTGCTCACCAACCAGGGCCAGCAGCTCAACGGCCGCAACCCGTTCTATGAGCTTATGCCCGACTGGTTTCTGCTCATTGGCATCGGCATTGCCACCATTGCCGCCATCATTGCCTCGCAGGCCCTTATTACGGGCTCGTTTACGCTGGTAGCCGAGGCTATCCGCCTCAATATGTGGCCGAAGGTGAAGCTGAACTATCCCACCGACGTGAAGGGCCAGCTCTACGTGCCCAGCATGAACCGCCTGCTGCTGCTGGGCTGCATCGGGGTAGTGCTTTACTTCCGGGAGTCATCCAACATGGAAGCTGCCTACGGCCTGGCTATTACCCTGACCATGCTGATGACTACGCTGCTGCTCACGGTGTGGCTGCGCACCAAGCGCGTGCCACTGGTTGTCGTCGTACTCTTTGCCGCGGTCTACGGCCTGATTGAAGGCTCGTTTCTGGTAGCTAACCTGATTAAATTTCCCCACGGCGGCTGGGTGTCGCTGGCTATCGGCTCGACACTGATTGGGGTGATGTACGTGTGGCTGCGGGCCTACTACATCAAGCGCCGCCTCACGGAATTCGTCAAGATTGACCCCTACATGGATGCTCTTAAAGAGCTTAGCAACGACGAATCGGTGCCAAAGTATGCGACTCACCTGGTGTTTATGACCTCGGCCGAGCGGGCTTCCGAAATTGAATCCAAGATCATCTACTCCATCTTCCAGAAGCGCCCCAAGCGGGCCGACATTTACTGGTTTGTGCACGTGGATACCACCGACGAACCGTATACGATGGAGTATAAGGTGGTGGAGCTGGCCCCCGACGATGCCTTCCGCATTACCTTCCGCCTGGGCTTCCGGGTGGAGCAGCGCATCAACCTATACTTCCGCAAAGTGGTGGAGGACCTGGTGCGCAACCGCGAAGTGGACATTACCTCCCGCTACGAATCCCTGAGCAAGCAGCACGTTACCGGCGACTTCCGCTTCGTGGTGCTGGAGAAGTTCTTATCGGTGGAAAACGACTTCCCCGTAATGGAAAAGCTGGTGATGCAGGCATATTTCTACATCAAGCAGTTCATTGCCTCGGAAGACAAGTATTTCGGCCTGGACACCTCTTCGGTGAAAGTAGAAAAGGTACCCCTGGTAATCACCCCGGTGCGCGACGTGGCCCTGAAACGGGTGATGTAAGAACCTTGGCTGAACGGTCACCGTGTTCAGCTCTGCAAAAAAGCTCTGCTCTTGACGAGCGGGGCTTTTTTGCTTTTGGCGGCTGGCGAACTACGAGCTTACGGGTAAAAAAGTTATGCTAGCAGCATATTGTATTTCATCTATGTTTTCGCTCCATTCGCTTACTACTCTGTTCTTTCCAACCCAAACACCCACGAACGTATGCGTACCACTACCCTTGCCGCCGCGCTCTGCGCGGCGCTGCTGGCGGGCTGTCAGCAGCAGGAAGCCCAGGACCAGCTGCTGCCCCAGCCGGCTGAAAATCCCACAGAAGCGCTTAGCGCCCAGCAGCTTGATGAGCAGATTCTGACCAAGCTGCAGCAGAATGGTGTCTTCGACTGGAATCAGGCCACGCCCCATTTCGTCTGGAGCGCCCTCACCCGGTCCGACTACGTGCTGTCGGTGGGTTACCGGCCCGCAGGCGGCAGCTTGGAGTTCCCGGCCGATGCCGCCGACCCGGCCTGGCAGGCGGCCCGCCAGCAAGTGCTGGAGCTGATTCTGAGTGAGGAGCGCAAAACCCGGCCCGAGCTTACCCTGCAAGAGCTGCTAGCCTACCCGGACAATGTGCTACCCGTGCTGGACGTTACCGTGCGCGAGCTAAGTACTATTCAGAAGCTGCGGGCCTCCAATCTGGTGCGCTACGCCGAGCCTATCGGCTATGAACCCAACCGCCCTACGGCCAGCAAAGGGGCCGCCGCGCTGAGCAGCAGCGGCTGCGGCAGCAATACGGCCACGGCCGGCCTCGTAGCGGGCTCCGACTACACCACGCTTAGCAACGGCAGCAAATCGAGCTGGAACCAGGCCGACCAGTACCACGGCATTCGGGCCAGTTGGAGCCAGAGCACTGGTCAGGGCATCAAGATTGTCATCATTGATTCGGGCTCGTCCGATGCGCAGGAAAACCTGGGCGCGGCCTACAACCAGGGCCTCAGCAGCGGGCGCACAATTGAGCGGCTCGTGACCCTGCCCCGCAATTCCATCTTCGGCATTCCCTACGGCGACGCGGAAACCCCCAACGACGGCTGCGGCCACGGCACGAGTATGGCCGGCGCCGCGGCGGCTCCTCGGGGCACCGACGGCGCCGCGGTGGGCGTGGCCTATAATGCCAACCTGATTACCATTCGGGCCTCGGAAGACGTGTTCATCGACGGTAGCCGGGAAGTAAAGGGCGTCTCGGATGCGTATATTCTGGCCGGTAACCGGGCCGACGTGCGCGTTATCAGCATGAGCATGGGCCGGCTAACCAGCTCTTCGCAAATGACCGATGCCATTCGCTACGCCTACGGCAAGGGCAAGCTCATCTTCTGCGCCGCCGGCACTTCCTTCGACTGGTCGGCGGGTTGGGTTGGGGTTATCTATCCGGCCTCCCTGCCGGAAGCCGTGGCCGTAACGGGCATGAAAGACAACCTCACTGCCCCCACCCGCTGCGACGAGTGCCACACCGGCTCCGACGTGGAATTTACGGTAGTAATGCAGCGCACCAGCAACGACCGGCGGCCCCTATCCTTGGCCATGAGCGGCGACGCCCCCAGCACCGTGGGCGGCTCGTCGGTAGCCACGGCCAGCATGGCCGGCATGGCCGCGGTGGTCTGGTCGCGCTACCCCACCGAAAGCCGGGCCCAGATTATGAGCCGCTTGGTGGCCAGCAGCAGCAACCGCGCTGCCCGCAGCAGCAGCTTTGGCTGGGGCCGGGTGAATGTGGCGGCGGCAGTTGGCGCACTGCCGTTGTAGCAATAGCGGCGCAGCAACAAAAAGGCCGCGAAGCAAGTGCTTCGCGGCCTTTTCTAGTTCTACTGAGTAAGGAACTGCCCTATTTGGTACGCAGCCACTTCGTAAAGACGGTTTGCTGGGCCGCCGTGGGGCTTGGCAGCTTCTCGATGCGGTAGCGCTGGTTGGCCCCGGCCAGCAGCGGGAAGGTTATTTCCTTGAGCTGCCCGTCGCGCGAAACGAGCATAGCAACCTGCGTACCAGCGGGTACGCCGCCCAGAAGCTTGTTGGGATCATCGGTCAGGCGGGCACCGTTGATGGCCAGAATCTCGTCGGCCACGTTCAGGCCGCCTTGCCAGGCACTGCCGTTGCGCAGCACGCTGGTCACGGTAAACTTGCCTCCAGCGGTGCTCACATTGGCTCCCAGGGTGGCATCGGTGGTAACGGGCGTGGTCGTGAGCGTCAGCCCAGCGTAGCCCAGGGCCGTGGCGTAGGGCAGGGTTTCGGTGCCGTACACGTTCTTGCGGAAGAAGTCGTCGAAGCGGCGGCCGGCTACTTTGGCTACGGCATCCTGGTACTCATCGTCGGTGAAGCCCCGGCCCAGCTGCTTGTAGTACCGGTCGTAGAGGTAGCGCATCACGTCGTCGAGGCTTTTCTGGCCCTTGGTTTCGTTGATGATCATCAGATCGAGCACGGCCCCGATTACCTCGCCTTTGTCGTAGTAGCTGATGCCGGTATTGACGGAGTTTTCGTTGGGCCGGTAATATTTGATCCAGGCGTCGAAGCTCGACTCGGCGGCCGACTGCAGCTTGTTGCCGGGCGTATTCTCGACCCGCCCAATGCCGTTGCTCAAGTCAGCCAGGTAGCCGTCGGGCGTCACAAAGCCAGCCCGTTGCACAATCAGGTTGCTGAAGTACTCCGTGCCTCCCTCGCTCACCCAGAGCATGCGGGTGTAGTTCTCCTCGTCGTAATTGAACGGGCCCAAGGCCACCGGACGAATGCGCTTCACATTCCAGAGGTGGAAGTACTCGTGAGCTACCAGCCCCAGGAAGCCCTTCCAACCGGCTTCCGAGCTATAGGCATTGCGCGAAACCGACAGCGTGGTCGAAAACAGGTGCTCCAGGCCCCCGGTGCCCCGGTCGATGTTGTGAATGATAAATACGTAGCGGTCCAGTGGGTTCTGGCCTACCACGCGCTGGGCTTCCTCGCAGGTACGCTTCATATCCGACAGCAGCCGGTTCTCGTCGTAGCTGGGGTTGCCAAACATGGCAATGGTGTGGGGCGTGCCGTTCACGTCGAAGCTGAGCACCTTGTGGGTCCCGATTTCGATGGGGGAGTCGGCCAGTTCATCGTAGTTGGCCGAGCGGAAGGTGAACGGCTGCCCGGTCGGCTTCAGGCTGGTCGTTACCTGGGTCCAGCCCGGGGCGGGCTGCACCGTCAGGGTGCTGGGCAGCTGCTGCCCGTCGGCCGGGTACATAAACACGCTCGTGCCGTTGAGGTAGCCATGGGCGGCATCCAGAAAGCTGGTGCGCACGCTTAGCTCGAAGGCGTACACCCGGTAGCGCACCGTAAAGTCTTTCGACTTGGGGTGGTATACCCGCCAGGTATTTTTGGTGATTTTCTCCGTGCGCAGGGTTTCGTTGCCGGCTTTGGCCTCGAAACCTTCCACGTGTTTGGCAAATTCCCGCACCAAATACGAGCCGGGGGCCCACACGGGCATTTTTACGTCGGTGTACTGCTTGTTAAAGCCCCCCAACGCCATTTCGACTTCAAAATAGTGAGTCTGCGGGGCCGGCATCGACAGGGTGTAGCGCAGGGTGGAAGCTGCCAGAGCCGGGCTAAACTGACTCAGCAGCACTACCGCGGCCACGGCCAGCAGCCGGCGGAAATAAGAATGCGTCATAAGGGAAAGAGAGTGAGAAGGGAAAGGAAACGGTGCGGCAGGCGCCACCACCCCGACACGAAAAACGGACCGGGGTTGCAAGATACTGGTGAAAACAAACCGGCCCCAGCCGTTTTCCCAGCTCCTACCCGAAAATAGGGAGGAACCCGCACCGAAGCTCCTCCGTTAGGACTGTACCCACGCCATTCTTCTCGGGGTTTCGTTTATTAGCACATGCGCTACGTCTGGTTAACCTTTCTTCTCCTGGTGGCAGGAATTTCGGGCTACTTCGCCTGGCAACGGTTTGGTAAGCAACCCGGTCCCAACCGCGTAGCCGTAGTCTACCGCCTGCCGGCCCGGCCCGTGGCCGATACCACGCCGGGCACGTTGGAACCGGTGGCTACTCCCCTGGACCTGCCCCAGGCCGATAGCCTCATCATCTTTGCCATGCAGCAGCTGGGCTCCCCGTATACATACGCGGGCACCACTCCCACCGGGGGCTTCGACTGCTCGGGCTTTTTGATGTATGTGTATGGGCGTTTCGGCGTTTCGGTACCGCATTCCACGGCCTTACTCATCAATACCGGCCGCGCCGTGCCCCGGGAGCAGGCCCGCCGCGGCGACATGGTCATCTTCACCGGCACGGCTGCCACCTCGACCACGCCAGGCCATGCGGGCATCATTGTTTCCGACCCGGGCCAGCCGTTGCGCTTTATTCACTCCTCCTCGGCCCGCCGCGAGTCAGGGGTCAAAATCAGCCAGGTGGAAGGCACCGACTACGAGCGGCGCTTTATGGGTATCCGGCGGGTACTGGGCGTAGCGCCCCTGGCGACGGAAAATCAGGCCGCGGGTAAGACCAGCGCCAACACAAAAGGCGTCGTCACCGCGCCCGGCGCTTCGGCGACGAAGGTAAAAACCAAGGTCAAACGCGCTTCACACTAGGCTAGTGCCAGAATTCGGTATCAAAACAAAAGCCCGTGGCCTGCTTATAAGGCAGCCACGGGCTTTTGTTTTTACCAGATCAGGTATAAAAAACGATACCCGGCCGCCTATGCAAAACCTCCAGGGAGGCTGCTGGGCGAACCGGGTATCTAATCCTTCAAATCTTACCAAGCGACGAGTCTGGGGTACAGCCCCGTCATCCTTTGAGTAAGACCTTGCCAGAATGCGGGAACCCGCCCTGAAGGGCGAACAAAGGTTCCGCGCGAAAGCTGTTGTTAAGCGCGTCCGGCGGTGAAGCGGACTACATTCGACAGGCTTGGCAGGATTTGTTTGGGACTACTAGACATTTTGTACCTCCTTTCTTTAGATCCGACATCCCCCATCGGCGCTACTCAGCACCTTAGAGCTGCTTAGATGGGGTCGTAGCACTCACTACTGGCAGTTAAAGTAAAAAGCCGCGGGGATGGTTCAAAACCCAAACGCCTTTTTTTAGCGGCTTTGCGAATGTTTTTAGCCATACGACTGACCATCAGTACCTTTTTCTGCTAAATAATTTTGAAATATTTCCCCCGGGGGAGCAATAGCAGAGTTGGCCTCAAACTTGTAATTCACCTCCGCAACTGAAAAAACTTACGCATGCAGCGTATTTCGGAGTTTTCTCCTATCTTTTTCCCGTCATTATCCCTCTCACCCCTGTTTCCCATGAAAAAAACCTTGTTCCTCTGTCTGGCGCTCCTGCTGAGCTTAACGGGCATTGCTTCGGCCCAGAAACTTTCGCCCCTTGGTATCTGGACCAATGAAGAGAAAAAGGCCACGTTTGAAATCTACCAGCAGGGCGACAAGCTCTACGGTAAGATTGTTTCGCTGACGGTGCCCAACGACCCGGCTACCGGCAAGCCCAAGCTCGACACGCAGAACCCCGACCCCAAGCTGCGTAACCGGCCGCGTCTGGGCCTGGTCTTCATGAAAGACTTCAAGAAGGATAGCGAGAATAAGTGGGACGACGGTACCATTTATAATCCGGAAGATGGCAAGACGTACTCTTGCTACATGAAGGTTCTGAATGCCAACACGATGGAAGTAAAAGGCTATATCGGCTTTTCCCTAATCGGCAAATCCCAGACCTGGACGCGGGTTAAATAGCCCCGGGCTAAGGCCTTAATCAACAAGCGACGCTCCGAACTGGGGCGTCGCTTTTTTTGTGCTACCTTCCTAACGGAAACCTTCACCGCCCCGCTCTGGTTTAGGCTGTCCACTACCACCCACCTTGAAAACATTCCTACTTAGCTTTCTGCTGTTGCTGGCCAGCTCTTTCGGAGCGCGGGCTCAGACTGCCGTTCCCCTGGGCGTGTGGGCGGATGACACGGGCGAGTCTCACATCGAAATTTACCGGTGCGGAGACATGCTCTGCGGCCGCCTAGTGTGGCTCAAAGAAGCGGCAGACACTTCAAACGGCCGGCCCAAAGCCGATGTGCACAATCCGGACCCCGACAAGCGGACCCAGCCGCTGCAGAATATGCCGGTGCTACAGGGCCTGCGGTATAATGCCAGCTCCGACCGGTGGGAAGACGGGCAGATTTACGACCCCAGCAATGGGCACACCTATTCCTGCTACGTGAGCTTAGTAAACAAAGACAAGCTGGAAGTAAAAGGCTATATCGGCTTTCCCATCGTGGGCCGCTCCCACTACTGGGCTCGGGTGCGGTAAGACGGGCTAAAACACCTCTTCAATGTGGTAATGCTTGCCCCGAAAATTAAACGTTTCGCCTACCCGGCTAGTAGCCATGGCCTGAAAAAGGGGCGAAAAAGCGGAAATAGCAAAATAGGGCTCCCCATCTACCTTGATTTCTCCCAGGCTGACAGAAATATAGAACCGCTGGGAATCAGTGACTACGACGGTGCCGACGCCGGGCTGATCCTTAGGGCAACGAGCCTCGGGCACACGCTGCAAGGCCTGCAACCCCGTCAGGGCTTCGTCGAGCTGGCGGGCAAATAAGTCGCGCTGAATTTGGCAGGCCTCCCGGAAAGACTCAAACTTATCCTCTATCGCACCCTGGCTTTCTGTGGCGCTTTCCTGCGCGTCGAGCATGGCCTGACGGGCATTGTCGGCCTTCTGCTGCTGCACCCGCCGACATTCGGCTAGCAGGCGCTGCTTAAGAACGGTACGTTGTTTGGTAGTCATAGGGTAGCGGTAGAGTAGAGTAGAACGAGAAAGACCCAGCAGAAAAGGCCAGGGCTGCAAGTCCTCTAAAAACTATTTACTGGCCCTGGTGTTTTTGCTCAAACTGACTCCCATCCCTTGCTACCTTTTTTAAAGAAGATATTCTCCCGCTCCTCCGCCTCGGAGGCGACCAGCTGGCAGCCCCTGGCGCGCACGTCGGCGCAGCAGCGGGCCCACCAGCACTGGGTCGAGCAGCAGGTGTATCTGAACTGGATGGGGCCCTATTTCAAAGCGTATCACTTCCAGAAAACTGGTGTGTGCGCCAAGCAGCTGCGCGTGCAGCTGCTGAAGGAAGAAGGTCGGCAAGGGGCATTGTTTTTTTATGACCCCAGCATCGGGCCCGGCAACTTCCGGCACTTATTCGACTTCATTCGGGACCAGGTCCTAAGTCAGGGCTATAATGCGTCGGTATCTGACAAGCGGCTGGTGAAGCATGAGCGCTACACCGAATCCATCGAGAAGCATTTTCTCAAGCCCAGGCCCCACGACTGCACGGCTACGGGCCGTTGCAATCAGCGCTTTGGCAACGTAACAGTCGACTTGGTCAGCATTAACGGGCAGCCGGGCTTCATCCGGTTTTTTGCCAACCCTTACCAGGATACAATCTTTACCCCGGCCGCTTCCTTCGACGATTTGATGGAAACCATTTTCAACCTGCCGCCCGCTCCGCCCGAAGTTCAGAAACGCATCAAAGAGTATTATAAATAACAAGAAAGCCCCACCGTAGATCCGGCGGGGCTTTTTTTGCAAGGTTTTCAGGCTGGTTACTCGCGCACAAAGCGGGCAAAAAACGTGTCTCCCTCCGGCGTAGTAATTCGCAGGTGGTAGAGCCCGGCCGTTAGGGTTCGGGTAACGAGCTGGCTGTGGCTTGCGCCTACCGTCTGGCGCAGCACTACCCGGCCCGTAGCATCCGTTACTTCCGCCTGGGCCGTGCGCATGGTCAGATTGGCGAGTTGCAGCACCTCCTGGCAAGGGTTGGGGTACACCGCCAGGGCCGCCATGCTGGCCGCATTCTTCGTCGACAGTGCATTGTCGCGCACGACGGTACCGGCCCCATTGAGAATCCACTGGTCCGGGTCGACCTGAATACTGGTGACGGTGCCGTTCAGGGGCAGGCTGAACGAGGTTTCGGCCTGGCTCTGGCGCAGCCGCACCGTTTGGCTGGTGCCGTTGCTGTAGTTTATTCTGTAGTCCAGCTCCGTGTCGAAGAAAGGCGTTGCCGCACCCATCGATACCGTTTCGGTGGTTCGCAGATACAAGGTGTTGCCCACTTGGTTCCAGCGGACGTTGAAGGTGGGGTAGCCTTCGCCCAGTACCCACTGCCGGAAAAAAGTATCGAGGGAACGGCCGGCCTCCGCTTCAAAGACCCGCTGCATATCAATGGTACGGGCCGTGCCGCCGGCGTAGCGGGTTTGGTAGGTGCGCAGGGCCCGGAAGAACTTCGTGTCGTCGTTGAGCAGGTAGCGCAGCATATGCACTACGGCAGCCCCTTTCTTGTAGCTCAGCCGAAAGTTGAAGATCCGGCCGACGTTCGTAGTATCGGGCACAATCAGGCTGCCGCCCGGGCTCTGCATGCTGGTGGCGTGGGCGTTGTCCATCCAGGTGCGGGCACTGGCCGGGGTCGAAAAGGCATTCAGGGAAATGTATTCGCCGTAGGAGGCAAAGCTTTCGTTGAGCCAGATATCCCGCCAGGAGGCGCAGGTAACATTATCGCCAAACCACTGGTGAAACAGCTCGTGGGCCGTGAGCGTGAAGGTAAACCCATCCTGCGTGGTCATGGTCTGATGCTCCATGCCGCCGCCAATGGGGGCCATGGAATGGCCGTACTTCTCTTTAGAAAATGGGTAAAGTCCCACCAGATTCGAGAAGTTCTCGATAAAGCCCGGGGTACGGTCCATCTCGGCCCGGTAGAAATTCAGAGCCGCTTGGTTGTAGACGTAGTTGACGATGGGCATGCGGAGGCCGCCGGGGAGGTTGACGTAGTTCGTGTACTCCACATAAGGAGCCACGGCCACCGAAATGAGGTAGTAATCAATCGGGTAGCGCGACTTCCACTCGTAGCGGCTCTTGCTGTTGGGCAGGGCCGTCACCCGCTCCAGCACCCCGTTGGAACCCACCTTGTTGATGTTGCTCGTCGTGACCCACACGTCGGAGGAATCGGCTTTGTCGGTCAGTACTTGCTTGCAGGGCCACCACTCGTAGGCGTTGAAGGGCTCACTCAGGCTCCAGGTGATGCTGGTAGCGCCAAACTCGGAATCAACGTCGGTATCGAGGGCATTGCCAATGGCGGCCGAGCTGCCGTTGGGCGCCGTACCCCGGTAATAAATGTAGGCATTGAACAACGCATTGGCCGCCGCGGGCTGGGCCAGCCGCACGGTCACGTCGCCGGCGGCGCGGCGGGTGCCCACGGCTTTCTTGCCATCGACCACCACCGAGTCGATAATAAAACTGGGGTAGAGCTCAAACGCCAGCGAGTCGAGGGCCTGGGCCCCGTTGCGGGCCTGCATACGCACCGACCCGCCCACATTGCGCGAGTTGTTTTCCAGGGCAATGTCGAGCTTATAGTACTTCACGTCGTAGCGCTCCATCTTCTGGCGGTGCCGCACCGTGGTAGCCGGCTGGCGCAGCGCCGCCGCTTCGTGGCGGTGGGCGCAGCTCAGGGCCGCGGTGCCATCCAGGTCGGCGGGCAAGGCCCGGTAAGTTGGTATCTGAGCCTGAGCGGCCCCGGCCAGCAGTGCGCTGGTCAGCAACGAGTAAAGAATACGGCGCATACGAAAGGAAATTAGATACGACTAAAGCCACCCTGCGGCCACTTCAGCCAAGGATGCTAAGATACGGACCGGGCTGCAAACACGGGATTTTGGGCTGGTCTGCCGAGCAGAGGTTTTGTATCTTTCCCAAGTAATCATTCCCTTCCCGCATGTCGCGAATTTTACACGTCATTTTCCTGCCTCTACTCCTGCTGCTGCTGAGCGGACGGGCGCAGGCCACCCATATCGTGGGCGGCGAGCTGGACTTGCAGTACCAGTCGGGCAGTCGTTACCAGATCAATCTGAACCTGTACTTCGACGCTATATACGGCAACCCCGGAGCATTGGACAACTCCCTGGTGGTGAGCATTTTTGAAAAGGGCACCAACCGCCGGATGCAGAACCTCACGCTGCCTTTGGTAACCAATACCACGGTGGCCTATTCCGATATTGCCTGCACCCGGCCGATTCTGGGTACCCGCCGCATTGCCTACTCCGGCCAGATCGACTTGCCGGCCAGTCAGTACGCCAACCCCGCGGGCTACTACGCCGCCGTGGAGCGCTGCTGCCGCAACAACAACATTCGCAACATCCGCAACCCCGGCGACGCCGGCCAGACCTACTACCTGGAGTTTCCGGCCGTCGTCCGCGACGGTAAGCCCTTTATTAATTCCACGCCCCGGGTTTTCCCGCCCCTGAGCGACTATGCCTGCCGGGGCGAGCTATTTTACTTCGATTTTGGGGGCAAGGATACCGACGGGGACTCCCTGGTATATGAGCTGTCGACGCCGCTGAACGGGCACTCGAGCACCAACGTCCCCAAGCCGGCCGAGGCGGCCCCCCAGCCCTACAGCCTGGTGCAATGGACGCCGGGTTTGAATGTGCTCAACCAGATACCCGGTACGCCTTCCCTCACCGTAGACGGGCGGACGGGCCGGTTGCAGGTGCGCCCCAGCCAGCTGGGGTTATTCGTATTTGGAGTGAAATGCTCGGAGTACCGCAAGGGCCAGAAAATCAGCGAAGTGCGCCGCGACTTTCAACTCCTGGTGGAAGACTGCCCCCAAAATGCCAAGCCCAAGGTGAATGTGCAGCTTCCCGGGACCAACAAGTTTTACGAGTCCGGTAAGGACGTGCTGCGGCTGGAGCCGGGTCAAAGCCGTTGCCTGAAGTTGCGCTTTACCGATCCGGACCCCAATTCCAAGCTGACCTTATCCTACAACCCGGTCAACTTCTCGGCCCCGCTGCCGGCCATTTCCATCACGCAGGGAGTGGTCCGGACGCCGGGTTCCCCCGACACGCTCGTTTCCCAGCTCTGCTTCCCCAACTGCCTCGATACGAAGGGGAAAGTTTATCTGCTGGACGTAATTGTGGCCGACAACGGCTGCAGCCTGCCCAAGCGCGACACGGTACGGGTAGCCTTTATGGGCGTTCCTGACCCCAATTCCCCGCCTCTTGTTGCCACCACGGCCGGGCCCGGGCTGCCCCTGCGCGTACGCATCGGCGACCTGGTCACGTTTCAGGTCACGGGCCGGGACCCCGACGCCGACCCCGTAACGCTGAGCATGACGGGGCGGGGATTTACGCCGGCCAGTGTGGGCGCTACCCTGGTACAAAACTCCACGGGCGGGCAGGTGAGCGGCACCTTCACCTGGCGAGTCCCGTGTCCGCCTACCGACAAATTTTTCTACGAGTTTGACTTTGGGGCCGCCGCCACGACCTGCTCCGAAGCCCAGGCCGCGGCCCCCCTGCTGGTGCCCATTCAGATTGATTACACCAATGCCCCACCCACCCTCACCACCAGTGATGATGTAACCGTGGTGCGGCGCCAGTTGGGGGAAAGCTTTACCATGAGCCTGGAAGGGCTGGATACCGACCAGGATATGCTCACGATGACGGCCAGCGTGGCGGGCATGGATTTAGCCGCGGCGGGCATGCGCTTCACGCCGCAAAATGGCCCGGGCCGGGCTACGGGCTTGTTTGAATGGATACCCAACTGCGAGGTGGCCGCCCGCGACCAGACGGAGGTCACCTTCCGGCTGCAGGAAACTACCTGTAAGCCCGTGCCGAAAACCCACACGCTGCGCTTTGAGGTAGAACGCCCGGTGGCGCCGGATTTTCTGCCGGCCAACATCTTCACCCCCAACAACGACAAGGTGCACGACTTCTTCGAGCTGCCCAACCTGCCGCCCGACTTTTGCGACTCGCGCTTAGCCGATATCAAAATATTCAGCCGCTGGGGCAATCTGGTGTACCGGACCACCAACCGCACTTTTAAATGGGACGGTGGGGGCTTGCCGGCCGGGGTGTACTTCCTGCTAATTGAATACACGGATAAGACCTACAAAGGCACCGTTACCATTGCCCCCTAGGGTATTGGCGCCCCCAAAAAAGCCCCGGCTCGAAGTACGAGCCGGGGCTTTTTTGGGCTGGGTGCTCACTGCTAATACAAAAACAGAAAGACGGCAAACAGGGCCACCCAGAGAGCATCTATAAAATGCCAGTAAATATTAAGCATCCGCAACTGCCGGTGGCGGTAAGGGTCGCGGATAAATACCAATGACCGTACCGCATCCCGTGAGGCGTGCAGGGTCCGCAACATCAGGGCCAGCAGAAAGAGCATGCCCCCCAGCAAGTGGGCTACGTGCAGGGCAGAAATCAGGTAGATGTAGGTTCCGCTGGCTTCCCCGACAAAAAAGACGCCTTGGTTCATCAGTTCCCGCCAGCCCAGCACCTGCAGGCCGGCAAAGATGCTACCCAGCAGCAGGGTAGCCCCCAAGCACCGCGTGAGGTTGCGCATGTCGTCGGTGCGGTAGATGCGCTGGGCCTGGCTCAGGGTATAGCTGCTAATGAGCAAAACGACGGTGCTCAGGGAGAAATAACGCGGCAATGGGTGAATACCGGTACCTCCCCCGTTTAGGGAACGGGTTTGGATGTAGGCTGCCACCAGGATTACGAACATGACCGTGATGCCCACCATGCCCAGGTACAGGAGCATTAGCAAGGGGGGCACCCGCTCGATGCGAGTAAAGGCCGAGGGTGGCCGACCGGCGCCTACTTTATCTTTACGTTCTTTGTCAGAATTCATCATCGGGGGAAGAGGGAGCAGCGTACGTTCTGGAAACCAATCCAAGAGCCATAAGTTCCGTTCTCGACCTTGCCGACGGCGCTAGTGGCTATTTAAACAAGATACGTAAAATACTATTCGCCGGCCGGCCTTATTCAGCTTATTTCCCCCCGAAAAATGACCCGATTTTTCCCAGCACCGCGTTGAGCGTAATCTTAGCCGTGCGGCCGGCGCCGAAGGTGACGTAGGTCTTGCCGGCCACCCGCAGGTCTAGGATCAGGCCGAGCTGCCGGGCCAGGTCGTTGAGTTGCTGCATGGGGTCGGGCCCGGGCGCGGATTTCTCTTTTTTCTGGCCGGGTGGCTTGGGCGGACCGCTGGTAAGTTTGTCGAGGACGCGCTGGCTGGGCAGGTTCACAATCAGGTAGGAGCCCGAGCCCGCAATCTGAATGTCGTCCCCGTCCAGGGTCACGACCAGGCGCGCCTCAATGTCGAGGCCCCTAGCCAAGGGGCTCCGACTTGGCCGGTGGCAACTGGGGCGAAGCTGCGCCGGGGTTTTCGCCCCGGGTCCGGATGCGCAACGAGCCGTTCAGGCGCCAGGTGGTGGGCGTGGCCGCGGGATTTTGCGCGTTGGGCACCTGCAGCTCCATTTGGTCGAACGCCAGGCTTAGCTCAACGCCACCCGAAAGCTTGGATAATAAAGAAGCGGCCGTGTCGGCCCAGCTGCCAGATGATTGAGAAGAATCAGCCATGGGAAGAAAGGATAAGGAAAGTGAAAAACAGATACCTGGCAAACGTGGCCCGGCGGCGCAAGTTACAGGCTCGGGGGCTGCCGCGCCAGCCTGCCCGAGCTGAGCGGTGGTTTGGCAGACTGTTTGCCCAGCAGGCCTTCTACATCCAAATAGCCCGGCCTGCGTATGTTGCCCAGGCTGCGCGCCCTACCGTTCACCTTCCTACGCTATGTTTCTCCTGCCTTCTTCCCGTCTTTTGTACGCTATTGTGCTTGCGCAGCTCCCCTTGCATGTTGCCCAGGCCCAAGTTGCCCAGCAACCTACCGACAGTGTACCGGCCTCGGCCAGCCCGGCTGCTACCGGCATCGACTGCCACCACCCCTTCGGGCTGACCGACAACAACGAGCGGGTGTACCGCCTTACCGATTCGGATAACAAACCCTCCGGGGAAGTCCGCATGCGCGTGGTGAGCTTAAGCTCGGAGATGAACAAGAAGAAAACCGTAGAAACCCACAAGGTGCTGCTCAAGAGCGGACTTTACGACACGAAAAGCCGCCTGCTGAACATGCAGGACCTCACGTTTTCCTGCCGCCAGGACACCAGCTTTATCGACGGCATGAGCGAGTTCAAGCCCGAAAGCATCCGCTCGTTCCGGGACCGGAAGCTGGAGTATGCCCCCGTAGCTCTGGCCTGGCCCCACCAGCCCAAGGTCGGCTCGCAACTGCCGGCCGGGGGCAGCCAGGTACAGGTCAGCAGCTCGGTGGTGGATATTGCCAAGGTCAGCAGCTTTGTGCGCAAGCGGAAGGTAGTCAGTGGCCCCGCCCCCGTAACCACCCCGGCCGGCACCTTTTCCTGCTACAAAATCGAGTCGGAACACGAAGATGCTACCCAGGCCCGCAAGGACATGGTGATGCGCTCCACCTACAAAGTGGTAGACTATTACTCGCCCTCCATGGGCATTGTGAAAACCGAGGTGTACGACAAAAAAGGCAAGCTCAGCCAGACCCGGATCCTGGCCAGTGCCAAAAGCCAGTAACGCACTGAGCTTCGATGAAAACCAGTATTTTTAGGGGCCGAAACTTCGGCCCCTCTTTTTTGCCCCGTCCCTATGCTCCTGCTCCCTAAATCCTTCTGGCTGGCCGCTGGCCTGGCCACCCTGGCAGCCTGCCAGTCGTCGCCTTCTACCACTGAAGCAACTACTCCGGACGTAGCGGCGGCCGCGCCGGCCCTTACGGGCAAGACCTTCGGGGCGGCCATTACTGCCGACGGGGCGCGCCCCATGAGTGAGCTGCGCCAGGTGCTGGGCCAGCAGGATTCGGCCCAGGTAAAGCTGGTCGGCACCGCCGACGCGGTCTGCCAGGCCAAGGGCTGCTGGCTGACGATGACTACAGCCGACGGCAAGCCGATGCGGGTGCGGTTCAAGGACTACGCTTTCTTCGTGCCCAAGGACATCAGCGGTAAAACGGTGGTGGTCAATGGCTGGGCCCACCGCGAAGTAGTACCCGTGGCCGATTTGCAGCACTACGCCAAGGATGCCGGCAAATCGGCGAAGGAAGTGGCCGCCATTACCCAGCCCGAAGAGCAGCTCAACTTCGAGGCCGACGGGGTGCTGGTAGCCCAGTAAGCAGCATCGCCCTAGCAACCTAAGGAACAAGGCCCTCCGCGTGAGGGCCTTTGTTTTTTACAGGGCCAAGCAAAATCAGGTGGCCAAAACCGGGGACGGCCGCGTATTTTTAGCCGGCTGAATCGTTGTTACTTCCCCCCTACGGTTCTCTTCCACCTCCCGGTTCAGCTTCCCAAACGTATGTCCGATACCACCGCCATTCAGGAGAAAATAACGGCCCTTACCGAGCGGCTGCACTACCTCAACCACCAGTATTACCAGCAAGACATTTCGGAAGTATCCGACCAGGAGTTTGACCAGCTGCTGGCGGACCTGCAGGAGCTCGAAAAGCAGTACCCGGAGCTGGCCTTGCCCAACTCCCCTACCCAGCGCGTGGGCGGTACCATCACCAAGCAATTTCCGACGGCCCTGCACAAGTACCCCATGCTGAGCCTGGGCAACACCTACTCCGAGGCCGACCTGCGCGACTTCGACGAGCGGGTGCGCCGGGGCCTGGAAGGGGCCGAGTTTGCCTACGTCTGCGAAATGAAGTTCGACGGCGTGGCCATGAGCCTGACCTACGAAAACGGCCAGCTGACCCAGGGTGTGACCCGCGGCGACGGTACCCGCGGCGACGTGGTAACCAACAACGTACGCACCATCAAGAATCTGCCCCTGCACCTGCGCCCGGCCCCCAACCAGCCGGCCGAGTTTGAGGTGCGCGGGGAGATTTTTATGCCCCTGGGCGTGTTCGACGATCTTAATAAGGAACGGGAACAAAACGGCGAAGCTCTGCTGGCCAACCCGCGCAACGCGGCCAGCGGCACGCTGAAGCTCCAAGACTCGGCTTTGGTAGCGGCCCGCCGCCTGCGCTTTTTTGCCTACAGCTTTCTGAGCCCCGGCCGGGGCGTGTTTCACACCCACAGCGCCTCTTTGGAAGCCTTGAAGGCCTGGGGCCTGCCGGTTTCCGACACCTGGCGCCGGTGCCATTCCATTGAGGAGGTGCTGGACTTTATTCACCACTGGGAGAAAAAACGCTTCGAGCTGCCCGTCGCCACCGACGGCATCGTGATTAAAGTGGACGACTTCCGGCAGCAGGAAGTGTTGGGCTTCACGTCCAAGAGCCCGCGCTGGGCCATTGCCTACAAGTACCCGGCCGAGGCCGCCCGCACCCGCCTCAACAGCATTCAGTACCAGGTGGGCCGCACCGGGGCCGTGACGCCGGTAGCCATGCTTACCCCGGTTCCGTTGGCCGGCACGGTAGTGAAGCGCGCTTCGGTGCACAACGCCAACCAGATTGCCGCCCTCGATTTGCGCCTCGGCGACCTGGTGTTCGTGGAGAAAGGCGGGGAAATTATTCCCAAAATAACCGGTGTGGACCTCTCGGCCCGGCCCGAGGACAGCCAACCGATTCAGTACCCGACCGAGTGCCCCGCCTGCGGCACGCCGCTGATCCGGCCCGAGGGCGAAGCCCATTTCCGCTGCCCTAACGACACGGGGTGCGCCCCCCAACTCAAGGCCAAGCTGGAGCACTACGTAAGCCGTAAGGCCCTGAACATCGACGGGCTGGGGGCCGAAACCGTGGGCCGCTTCTTCGACCTGGGCCTGGTACGCACCCCAGCCGACATCTACGACCTCTCAACCGAGAAGCTCACGGGGTTGGAGCGCCTGGGCGAAAAATCGATTCAGAACCTGCTCAATGGCGTGGAAGCCAGCAAGCAGGTGCCTTTCGACCGGGTTCTGTTCGGCCTGGGCATCCGGTACGTGGGCGAAACCGTGGCCGAAAAGCTGGCCGCGCACTACCGCAGCATGGACGCCATCCTGCAGGCCTCGGCTACCGATATGGCCGCTGTGCCCGAAGTCGGCAATGTCATTGCCGTTAACCTGGCCGCCTGGACGCAGGACGAAAGCAACCGCCAGATTGTGGAGCGCCTGCGGGCCGCCGGGGTGCAACTGGCCCTAACGGGCGAAGCACCCAAGGCCGTCAGCGACCGGCTGGCGGGACTCACCTTCGTGCTGTCGGGCGTATTTGAGCAGCACAGCCGCGAAGAGCTCCAGCAGCTGATCGTGCAGAACGGGGGCAAAATCACGGGCTCCATCAGCAAAAAACTCAGCTACCTGGTAGCCGGCGACAAAATGGGGCCCGCCAAGCGCGAAAAGGCCACCGAGCTGAAAGTGCCCATCATTACGGAAACCGATTTGCTGGCCATGATTCCGACGGAGACGCAGGCGGAAGATGAAGAAGAAATTTTAGCTCCCCAAAACCTCGATTCCAGCGCCGAAACGGCTTCCGAGCAGACTTTTCCGGCACCTAAATCCACTGCAAACGATTTAGGTCAGCAAGGTTCCTTATTTTAGCGGCTGAAACCACTGTTCCGGTGGTAATTGGTCTCAACCGTGAGCCGGACCGCGCCTTGCTGCAAGCCGGTCTATTCCCACCCCGGCTCACGGTTGTACCGCCCCTTGGGTGGGGCACTTTTTCGCCCCACGGCTGTTCTTAGTCAGCCTCTCCCTCTTTTGCTCAGCCTATGATTCGCTCCGCCTATTGCGTGGCCGTGCTCAGCGCGTTGCTGAGTGCTCCGTCGGTCCTGGCCCAAACTGCCGCTTCCGCCAGCACCTCGTTGCCGGCCCCCAGCTTCAATGGCCAGCAACCAGCGGCGCCCGCCTTGCCCATTACCCCGGCCACCGAAGCCAAGAAGCTGCTGAAGAAGCGCAACGTAGTCGTGCTCGACGTGCGCACACCGGAGGAATATGCCACCGGCCATCTGCAGGGCGCCCAGAACCTGAACTTCCGGGACCCGAACTTCCCCACCCTGCTAGCCGGCCTCGACACCACTCAAACCTACGTGCTCTACTGCGCCTCCGGCAACCGCAGCGGCAAAGCCGCCGGGCTGTTGCAGGAAAAAGGATTTCGTAAGCTGGTAAATGCTGGAGCCTATAAAGACCTGAAAGCGGCGGGGGTGAAGACCGAGTAGATCTGATGGCGCAGTTTGTTTCCAGTAGATGGGTTGGCAACCGCTGGCCCAGCATCGAGATTGAGCCTGTCGAGACTTTTATGTTTCAGTGCCTGCTCGCTCACTTAGCGGCCATGTACCATTTTCCTCTACCGCCGTTAATCGACATTCTGGACGGCTACGTAACGGATTTTAAACTACTAGGCTCGGATGCCACCCTTCGTCTTGACAACTGGAGCTTATCTTTGGCCTGCACGAGTGAAGCCGTTCGGGACCAGATATTGACAGAACTTCAAGCATTGCCGCCTGATTTCTTTGGCTAATTTCAAACAAGAAGTCCCAACGCCGGCGCCGGCGTTGGGACTTCTTGTTTAAGACGAAGCTGTTCTTCGCCCGCTTCAACTTACTAGAAGCTCTGCACGATGCTGTTGTGCAGGGTCCGGGGTTTCCAGTAGCCGCTGGCAATGATGCGGCGGATGGTGAAGAGCGGGTCCTGCTGGTCGCGCTTCTCGGCTAGGATAAAGGCCGCTACCATGCCGCGCTGCTTCAGCTGCGGGATGGCTTCGGGGTTCCAGAGGCCGAAGGGGTAGGCAAAATACTTGATTTCCTTGCCCGTGATTTCCTCCAGGGTCTTGGTGGGCTTTTCAATCTGGGTTACCCAGTCTTCACCCTGGTACTTCTTCACGTTGTGGTGGTCCCAGGTGTGGGAGCCGATAACGTTACCCTCGTCGGAAAGCTGCTTTACCTGGGCCTTGCTCATGTAGTTGGGGCGGCCCAGGCTCACGGTCATCACGAAGTAAACAGCCTTGTAGCCGTACTTGTCGAGCGTAGGCTTGGCGACGGTGAACTGGTCGAGGTCGGTGTCGTCGAAGGTGAGCATGATGGGCTTGCTCGGCAGCTTGGCGCCCGTGGTTAGGTAGGCGTAGAGCTGGTCGGGCAGAATGGTGTGGTAGCCCGAGTCGGCCAGCATCTTAATCTGGTCCTTGAACTGCTGCACCGGAACGATGTAGTCCTTAGCGCCTTTGGAGTCTTTGGCGCGCCAGTCCCGGATCTGGTGGTAGCACAGAATCGGCACCTGGGGACGGGCCGTGATGGTGGCTGCGTCGGCAATTTTGCTGGCCGGAATGCTGCTCGGGTCGGGGGCCGGGGTGGCGTTGGCCTCGTCGGTAGCCGTAGCCGTAGTGCCCGACATGGCGGCGGCCGTGGCGGCCGAATCGGAGGCTATGGCTTCAGCCGTGGGGCTGCCGGCTTCGGAGGCTGTGGCAGGCTTGGTGTCGCAGGCGGTGAGAAATGAGCTGGCTGCCAGGGCTGCGGCGGCCGCAAAAAGCGGGGTACGGAACAAAATCATTGGGTGAATTGCGGCGGCACACGGCCAGACCCGGTACTTTTGGGGAGAAAATGCCGGAAGCCGACCTTGACCAAGAGCATTGTATCTTCGCCGCGGACCTTCCAAGTCACAAAACAACAGCTAATTCCCCGCATGGACAAACTTCGCGGCACGGGCGTTGCGCTCATCACGCCCTTCACCCCCGCCCCCGACCACGCCGTCGACTACCCCGCCCTGCGTCGCCTGCTCGATTTCAACATCGACGGTGGCGTGGAATACCTCGTTATCAACGGCACCACGGCCGAGTCGCCCACGACGACGGCCGAGGAAAAAGCCGAAATCTTGCGGGTCGTGAAAGAACATGTAGCGGGCCGCGTACCCCTCGTGTACGGCATCGGCGGCAACGACACGGCCGGCCTCGAAACCCTGCTGCGCACCACCGATTTGACGGGCATCACGGCCATTCTCTCCGCCAGCCCGGCGTATAACAAGCCCAGCCAGCAGGGCATCATCCAGCACTACCTGCGCCTGGCCGACCTGAGCCCGCTGCCCATCCTGCTCTACAACGTGCCCGGCCGCACCAGTTCCAACCTGACGGCCGAAACCACGCTGCGCCTGGCCCAGCACCCCAACATCATCGGCATCAAGGAAGCCAGCGGCAACCTGGAGCAGTGCATGGCCATAGCCGCCCGCCGACCCGAGGGCTTCCTGCTCATCAGCGGCGACGATATGCTCACGACGCCCATGATTTCCTTCGGGGCCGAGGGCGTTATCAGCGTATTGGGCAATGCCTACCCCAAGCGCATGAGCGACATGACCCGCCTGGCCCTGGCCGGCGACTACGCCGCGGCTACCAAGCTACTGTTCGAGTTTCTGCCCCTGAACCCGCTGATGTACGAGGAAGCTAATCCCGTGGGTATCAAAGCCGTGCTGGAAGCGCTGGGCCTGTGCTCCCCCGCCGCCCGCCTGCCCCTGCTCGAAGCCACCGAAGGCCTGAAGCAGCGGATTCAGAAGCTGCTGTAGTTTTTCGTGTCCTTGCAAGGAGGTACGACGAAGCAATCCGTCCTCTGCGAAGTACACCCCGACCTTAAACCCAAAGCCCCTTACTACGCTTGTAGTGAGGGGCTTTTCACGTTAGAACACTCAGCACAGTTCAGAGGACGGATTGCCACAGCCTTCGGCCTCGCAAGGACACTGCTTCTACCACCCACTGGCCAGCACATCAGCCACATGCATGGTTTTGATGGGCTTTTTCTCACGGCGGATGTAGGCGTCCAGGTGCATCAGGCAGCTCGTGTCGGTGCTGATGAGGTAGTCGGCGCCGGTGGCCAGGGCGTGCTCCACTTTCTGCTCGGCCATGGCAACGGAAATGGCTTCGAATTTCACGGCAAAGGTGCCACCGAAGCCGCAGCAGGTTTCGGTTTCGGCCATTTCCAGGCGCTCCAGGCCCTGCACGGCGTCGAGCAGCTGGCGCGGGGCCTCCCGGATGCCGCACTCCCGCAGGGCCGAGCAGGAGTCGTGGTAGGTGTACTTGCCCGGCAGCTGGGCCCCTTTGATAGAGGACACGCCCAGCACATCCACAATGAATTCAGTCATTTCGAAGATGCGGCGCTGCACGCTGTGGTACTGCTTCTGCTCGGGCGTATTCTCGAAGAGTTCGGCGTAGGTATTGCGCACCATGCCCACGCAGGAAGCCGACGGACTCACGATGTAGCGGCCCGTGTCGGAGGGAAAATCGTGCAGGAACTTGGTGGCCACCGAGCAGCTTTCGGCTTTGTAACCCGCGTTGTAGGCTGGTTGCCCGCAGCAGGTTTGGTTGCCGTTGTAGTGCACCGCGCAGCCCAGCTTTTCCAGCACCTTCACCATGTTCATGGCCGTGTCGGGAAAGAGCTGATCCACGAAGCAGGGAATAAACAAGTCGACGGCAGTAGGCATGGCGTGTGGTTTAGCAGGGAGGATATCGACGCACATTTGCGTCAGAATCGTTGCGACGTCCGAAAGGAACAGCCTTGATTCTTCAACGATGAGACGCAAATATGCGGCGCTACCTCCAAAGTAGCCAGGAAAGAGCAAGGCACAAGCTCAACAAACTGACCTAGTGTCAAAAATGAAACACGGAGCCGGCTGCCTGCCAAGCCTGCGTAAAGGCCTTGGGGTCGAGGCCGGTTTCCTGCCCAATTTCAGCAAAGTAAGCCACCAGGTTTTCCGTGGGCATGTTGCCGGTCAGCTGGTCGGCGGCCATGGGGCAGCCCCCGATGCCGCCCAGGGCCCCGTCGAAGCGGCGGCAGCCGGCCGTGTAGGCCGCGGCCACTTTCTCGCGCCAGGTGCTGGGCGTGGTGTGCAGGTGGGCGCCAAATTCAATATTGGGAAAGGCCGGAATGAGCTGACGAAACAGCGGCTCGATGGTAGCCGCCGACGAAGCCCCGATGGTGTCGGACAGGGCCACGATGCGCACATCCATATCGGCTAGCGTCTGGGTGAACTCAGCCACGGTTTCGGGGCTCCACGGGTCGCCGTAAGGGTTGCCGAAGCCCATCGACAGGTAGGTGACCAGAGTTTTGCCGGCTTTCTCGCAGAGGTTCTGCATGGCGTTCAGCTCGGCCAGGGCTTCGGGAATGGTCTTGTTGGTGTTGCGCAGCTGGAAGGTTTCGGACACCGACAGCGGAAAGCCGATATACTGAATTTCGGGGAAGCTGACCGCCGTTTCGGCCCCGCGCAGGTTGGCCACAATGGCCAGCAGCTTGGTGCGGGTCTGGCTCAGGTCGAGGCCGGCCAGCACTTCAGCCGTGTCGCGCAGCTGCGGAATGGCTTTCGGGGAGACGAACGAGCCGAAGTCGAGTGTGTCGAAACCCACGCGCAGCAGGGCGTTGAGGTAGCTGGTTTTGGTAGCGGTAGGAATAAACTCGGTCAGGCCCTGCATGGCGTCGCGGGGGCATTCGATGAGCTTCATAGAGGTGGCGGGTTGGGTGGGTGAGGAAGGCAAAGGTAAGCGCCCACCCGATAACGGCTAACTCCGCTCAATGGATCTGGCCTAGAGGATGCCTAACCGCCCGCCGCGCACATCCAGAATCAGGGTACGGGTTACGAAGGGGGCGTTGCCCAACATCCCGCCCATGCCCGAAAAGCGCATCAGCATTTCCTCCGTAAAGCGGGTGCCTTCAATGTGGGTTACGGTGCCGAGCGGCACGGCGGCCGTGCCCACCTGCAGGGCCGCCGGGGTAGCCACGGTATAAGAAGTCAGTGTTCGGCCCAGCGAGTTGACCGACGCCACTTGCACCGGAGCGGCCGGTCGGGCCAGGGCTTCGAAATTGTCTTTGCTGGTCAGCAAGGCGAAGGCACTGCTGCCGGAGTCGAACAACAGCTGCCGCGACTGTCCTTCCACAGTGGCCGTGAACTGCACGCGGCGCTCGGCGAAGGACAGCGGCGTGAAGGCAGCCTGCTGGGCCAGGCCGGCCGGCAACCTATCGTGGAGACCAAACTGCTGGCGGGCGTAGTCGAGTACCAGGGCCCGGCCATCGAGCACATCGGCGCCCAGCGTGCCGATGATAAAGGGGCGGGTGGTGTCGGCCGGCACTCCGCTGGCACCGTACTGAATGACCCGGAGGCGGCGGGCCAGGATGCGGCCTTGCCCCAGCGGAAACGACAGGTTGTGGAGCGTATCGTTCTGCACGGGCAGCGCGGCCTGGGTGGCGGGGTAGCGCGTGCGCAGCGCCGCCAGCGACTTGCCATAGAAGAGAGAAGTCGGGGCGCCGGTATCGAACTGCACGTAGCAGGTGCGGGGGCAGCCGGGCAGCCGAACCGGGAGCAGAATAGCCGCGTGCGCCGTCACGGGTTTGGTGGTGCTGTCGGCCAGCCACACAAACGAACTGGTAGCGGGCAGCCCTGTCACGACCAGCTGATTGGCGGGGGCCTGGAATTTTTTACGGAAATAAAAATAGCCGCCGACGCTGCTCAGCGCAAAGAAGGCCAGGATAGAAAGCAGGACTTTGTAGATGGTTTTCATAACGCACTGGTTGGGGTTCGTTGATGGCTCAAAACTACCCGCTGCCCCTACCCGGCCGTGCGTCATTTAGGCGTCATTTCCCCGCCACTTGATTTATATATTTATTAGTCAACCACTTACTCATAAGCCCAACTTTAGAAACGGACCCGGTACACGTCCAGATTCCCGCGGCGCAGCTGGGCTCCCTGGTACACAATGGTCAGCACATTCAGGGCGTAGCTGAACAGCAGCACCCCCACGTAGCCGCCCGCCGACACCGGCAGCCGGTAGCGGGCGGCGAGGATATTGCCCAGTACCACCAGCATATAGGCAAAGAAGCACCCCACCTGCCATAGCACCTGAAAGCCCAGCACCCGCCGCCCGATTTCGGCCACATGCTCGGTGTCGTGGCGCCGGGCCCGCCACAGCAGCAGGGGCACCACAATGTTCAGAAACGGGAAGGCCAGGAAGCTCAGCGCACTCAGGTTGAGCAGCTGCACAAAGCCCGGGTCGGACCGCAAGGCCGGGACCGGCTGACTACCGGGCGCAGCAGCTTCAACGGCCGGCGGCGCCAGGGTCTGGGTAGCCGCTACCGCCTCGGGGGCTGGGGAAGGAACGAAGTCCACGGGGGCAGATCTAGGAGCTTCCGGCTCGGTCCGCAGGGCCTCGAGCGTCACGTCCAAGGCAGCGGCCAGGGCCTGCAGGGTGTGGCCGCGCGGCACGGTTTCGCCCTGCTCTACCCGCTGAATCGTGCGCAAGCTCACCCCCGACTGTTCGGCCAGTACCTCCTGAGACAGGCCCTTGCTTTTACGAATAGACTGGATACGAGCAGCGGAAAACATAGCAGTAGGTTGGATAGAGGTCAGTAAAGTCGACCAATAATACCTATTTCCGTCCGGGGTTACGGCATGGCTTCGCTAAGAAACTGGCGGCAGGTACTGAGAAGCAAGCGGGAGCTATCCGGCCTGCGACTGACTGGGTGGCGCTTCAGTTATCCAGCCCGAGCCCAGCGAACTAGCTCCCCAAAAACTGGGTTTAGGGTAGTATATCAATTCCGCTCGATGTCCGCTATCCGCCTGTCGCTCCGTTTTTTCCTTTTATTGCTTGTAACCACCGCCTGCAGCCAGCAGCAAACCCTGCAGGGTCTTTTCCAGAAAAGCACGCCCCACGAGGCGTACGCCCGCCGCCTGCGCCAGGCCCACCTCGACGAAACCGCCCTGGGCCGCGACTGGCTGGCCGCGGCCGACCGGGCCCTGCGCGACTCGCTGGTCGTGACGCTGCCGTTCCAGGAAACCGGCTTGTTTCGCGCCGACCGGGCTATGGCCGCCTCCTACCGCTACGCCGTGCGGGCCGGGGAGCAGATTAATATCAGCCTGACCCTGGCGGCCGGCACCGACGCGCACGTGTTTTTGGATGCGTATGAACTCAGCCCCAACCACTTGCCCAGCCCCATTGCCTCGGCCGATACCACGGCGCTGTCCTTTAGCTACGCCGCGGCCGACGACCAACAGCACCTGCTGCGGGTGCAGCCGGAGCTGTTGCGCTCGGGCCGCTATACCCTGCGCATTCAGCGGGCCCCGTCGCTGGGTTTTCCGGTGAAAGGCAAGAACGACGTGGCCGTGGGCAGCTTCTGGGGGGCCGACCGGGACCAGGGCGCCCGCCGCCACGAGGGCATCGACATTTTTGCCAAGCGCGGCACGCCCGCCGTAGCCGCCGTGTCGGGGGTTATTACGCGCACCGGCGTCACCCGGCTCGGGGGCAACGTGGTGTGGCTAGCCGATACCCAGCACGGGCAGCACCTCTATTATGCTCACCTCGATAAGCAACTGGTGCAGCCGGGGCAACTGGTTAAAAAAGGCGACACGCTGGGCCTAGTCGGTAACACGGGCAATGCCCGTACCACCACGCCCCACCTGCACTTCGGTGTCTACCGGGCCGGCCGTGGTGCCGTCGACCCCTTCCCTTTTGTGCGCCGGGCCGACGCCCTGCCGCCCGCGCCGCGCACCAAGCCCGAGCGACTAGGTCAGTGGGTGCGGGTGCGGGAAAAGGCGGCTACCCTGCGCCGCAGCCCGGCGGCCAAAGGGGCCACCGTAGCGGCCATGAGCCGGAACACGCCGCTGTTTGTGCTTGGCAGCCAGGCTAATTGGTACCGCGTCGAGCAGCCCGACGGCCGCATCGGTTACGTGCCGGCCGAGGCGGTAGTGCCCGCTGCTACGCCCGCCCTGCGCCAGGAGGCCCTCGCCACTTCTGTCGATTTATACGCCTATCCCACAGCCGCTGCTGCTCCGCTCGATACACTGCCGGCCCGCAGTCAGGTGGCCGTGCTGGGAGAGTTCAAAGGCTTCCGCCTGGTGCGCAGTACTTCCGGGGCAATTGGCTGGCTTACCAAACCGGCGACGCCCCACGGCTAAGCTTTCCAGGCGCTTCATACAAACCTCATCCAGCGGCGCTCATCTTTCGCCCAGGTGATTGGATTTAGACATGGCGTGGCTCTTGGTAGGGGCTGCGCCATTCTTTTTTTAGCTAAACATATCCTTTCACAATTGAATAACAAATTATTGACAATCAATTTATTATTCCTTACAACAACACTTTCAAACCAGACAAGTATCGGTAAAAACAAAGCCTTCCTGCTGGAGCAGAAAGGCTTTGAGGTTTGGGCTAAACAAAAGCTTACTCGGCAATTACAACTGCTTTCTGCAGCTTTTTAGCGTAAGCAATACGGCGCTCTTTCCCACCAACGGTGATGTAGTCGAACCCTACTGCCTTGTTGTCTTCCTTCACCGCCGACCAGGCCTGCGCATCAATTTCGGCGGGCTGGGCCGCCGCTTTGGGCACGGCAGGCTGGGTGAAGCGGTCCTCGCGGAAGAAGTTGTTCATTCCCTTGAGAATGGCAATTTCCTTGTCGCGCACCGTGGCAGCCTGCGGATCTTCCAATTCGCGCTCATCGAGCAGGGCCGTGGCCGGCATTATCTCCTTGCGCAGCGTGTCGCCGGCACTGCTGACGATGATAAACTTGGCCTGGGCATTCAGGATTTTGGGCCCCTGAAGCTGCAGAATGAAGTTATCCTTGGTCTTAGTGTTCGAAAAGTAATGCGCCGTGCGCACGGTATTGAGTACGGTACGGCTGTTGAGGCGGCTGGTAGACGTGGGGGGCGTATACACTTTGTCCGCGTTCTGCGACGTGCCGACTTCCCGCTCCGTGTTGATACAAGATGTTGTTTGCAGCAAAAGGGCTGCGCAGGCAGCGGGGAGGAAAAGTTTTTTCATTGTGGGGTAATCAACCATCTTCTAATCAGTTCGGCAAAATACAAAAGTCCCGAACAGCCTTGCTCACTGGACAGGAATTCAGTGCCAATTTTGTACCAAAGCAGGGTTGTTGGGTGCATGTACCACAAAAAGCAGCCGAAGGTTGCCTTTTCCCGCCCGGGTATTTTACAAATTAAAGCCAGCCTAATTCCAACCCCACCACCCAGCGCGGCAACTCCGGATACTGGGGCTGCACCTCGGCCGTAAACACGTCGGAAAGCCGGTAGCGGCCGGTCAGGGCGTAGCGGCTCGAACCCGCCCGCAGGCCCACGCCGTAGCTCCAGCGGCGCAGATACGAAAGCCCGTGCTCGGTAACCGTTATGCGTTTGGCCCCATTGCCCGGCCGGTCTTCGTAGTGGTGGGCCGTGCTGATAACCCAGCCGCCCCAGCCGCCCACATCCACGTAGCGGCCGATGACATTGCCGCGCCGGCCGTAGTTGAGCCGGGCAAAGCCTTCCAGCTGCGCCTGGGGCGTCGCCAGATACTCGCGGTGGTGCTGGGCTGCATTCGGCACTAGCTTCTGGGCTTTTTGGGCCAGGTGGTAGGCCACCCGGGCGTAACGCAGATCCAAGCCCAGCGCCAGCCCCTGCGACAACCGGAATTTATTGCGCAGCCCCAGCACCAGCTCTCCGGAGGCCGGGTAGCGCAGCTCGGCCCCGGCAGCGGCGGGCTTACCGGCCACAAAGCCGTAGCCAAGGTAAAAATGATTGTAGAAGGCCCGATTAGGGCCAAAGACACTTTTCACGGTATCCACTGCCGGGTTTTCCTGCAGCAGAATCCGTTGGGCTCCAACGGGGCCCGCGGCCGTTAACAAGGTGCCGACCACCAACAAACCAGACTTCCTCATGGGACCAGATAGCTTTGAGTGATGCCCCGGTAGCAAACCCGCACCGTGTCGCCGGGGCGCAGGGTGCGCCGGGGAATCTGGAGCACCGCCCGTTGGGTAACTTCGCGCACCTCGTAGCTGCGCAACACGCCCTGCGGGTCGGCTACGTGCCAGTACAGGTACATAGGTCGCACCGGGGCCATCGGCGCCGGCTCGGGTAGTGCCTGGCCCGGGGCTGGCTGCCGGCTAAGCGGCGGGGCCAGTTCCTCCCGCCCTACCGCCGGCACTTGTTGCGCGGCACGAACCACCGTTGCCGAGTCGGAATACAGAGGGAGTACCTGAGCCGGAATAATGGCGGCTTCCGGTCGGATCAGAATGGCCAAAACGGTGTCTTGGTGAACGAAATCGACTGTTGGACGCTTACTACGGACTTCCCCAGCGGGCCGGAGCAAGGCTGCCGCCTGGGGCAGCCCATAACCGTGGGCGTAGTCGAAATACGGGTACAAGTCGGCGCTGGCCTGCAGCCTCTCGAAAAGCTGCATTACCGTCAGACTACGATTTTGCTGCCAGGCGCAGGCGGCAAAGCCGGCCAGCAGCGGGCTGGCAAAGGAAGTACCCTGGGTGCGCACGTACCCGCCCGGGGCCGCCGCCAGCACTGTGCCGAAGGCCATGACATTGGGCTTGAGCCGCCGGTCGGCGCTGGGGCCGTAGCTGCTGAAATCAATGTGCAGGTTGGTATCCGGGTCGAGGCCCCCCACGGTCAGCACGGAGTCGGCATCGGCCGGCGTGCCGATAGTAGGCCAGTCCGGGTCTTCCCCATCGTTGCCGGCAGCATTTACCACCAGAATTCCTTTGCGCACGGCCATTGCGGCCGCCCGGGCCACCAGGCTGGTACGCCCGTTCATCTGCTCGGGAAAGTAGCGCCGGTCGGTGTAGCCCAGCGACGAGTTGATAATATCAGCCCCGTTACGGTCGGCCCACTCGGCGGCGGCCAGCCAGGCTTCCTCCTCGGCGTAGATTTCGCGGGTGAGTCGCTCGGTACGGGCCAGCAGAAACTCGGCCTTGGGAGCCAAGCCCAGGGCGGTACCATCGGGCAGCAGGCCGGCCAGGCAGGAAAGTACCTCGGTGCCATGAGTGCCGCCCACAAACACATTGGGGCCCTTCCGGACAAAGTCGTAGGTGGCAACCAGGCGCTTCTCGCCAATCAGCTGGGCAAAGGCCGGGTGGCGGACCGTGCCGATAAAGCCCACGTCGAAGATGGCAATGCGCAGCCCTTGCCCCTCGAGGCGGGCCTGGCGCAAGGCCGGGCCGCCCAGGCTGGCGGTTTGGCGGCGGGCCAGCTGCCGGTCGTCGGCGGTGATGGTCATGCTGCCCCGCTCGATTGTGCCGGCCTGGGAGGCTAGCTGCAGGGAGCTTTGCTCCCATTGCTCCACACTTACCACTCCGGGCAGCATGCGCAGGCGGGCGGCTTGGGCCGGAGTAGCCCGGCAGGCCACGGCATTAAACCAACGGCTGACCAGCGTCACGGAATCGGCCACGGCCCGGATCTGCCGAACAAAATCGGGGCGGACGGGAAAATCGGTGCTGTCGGCCGCGGGTAGCCCCTGGCGCTGGCGCCGCAGTTGGGCGGGAGCAGCGAAGTACGTTGCCGGGTTGAAATGCATACCGGCCTTGTTGCGCAGCAGCACCCAATAGCGGGCTGGAGTGACTTCACTGGAAGGCAAAGTACCAGCTTGCAGAGCGGCACTTTCGAGCAGTAAACCGGCAAAAACAATGAGTTTGCCCCAACGGGCGGCAGACCAACGGATAGCCACAAACAAAGCGGAGCAGTAATTTGATACAAACCGGAAGGTACAAGCTGGGCCTGAAAAGGCCGCCTTCCATGACAAAATTTGCGGCCCCCACCCTACCAACCAGCTGCGGCTTCGCACGGCACGACCAGCTAAGGAGAGTCCAGGAATGCCTGCGCCAGGTCAGGCAGCGGCTTTTCCTTAAGCCGGCAAGTAAAACTCTTCCACCTGACGCCACTGCTGCCCATCGTGGCGAAAAAGCACGAAGCTGCCGACTGCGAAGGTAGCCTGGTAGTGGCGGGCGACGAAAAGGCTACGCAGTTCGGGGACGGCACTAGTGGGCAAGTCGCGGGTGGCAAGGGTCATATGGGGCGTGAAGGGCCGGTTTTCGCGGGGTACCCGCGGGGCGTGCTGGGCGCACCAGGCGACCAGGGCGGCGTGAAACGCCTGCACCGGCCCGGGCTGGGCCACCTGCACAAAGAGCGTGCGGTTGCCAAACCACCGGAAGTCCTGCAAGCCGACGGAAAAACGGGCCTGGGTTTTGGCAAACTCGGCTAAGGTTGCCCGAAACTCCGGCTCAAAGGCCTCGGGCTGGCGCAGGGGCGGAATCAGGGTGATGTGCGGGGGCAGGCGCACGGCGTTGCGGCTGCCCGTCAGCTGGTGCACTTCCTGCTTCATGGCCCAGACTTCGGAGAAAACGGGCTCCGGGGGCAACAGTGCGACTAGGAACATAAGGGGGGCTAACAAATAGATGGATTAGGGGGCTAAAGCCGTGTCCATCCCGGCGGCGCGCGGTACTCTACAGCAATAGGCCCCGTGTTCTTACGTGAAAAGCCCTTCCCCGTGCGCAACGAGAAAGGGCTTTTCGGGAAAAGAACGCAGGACGTATGTCTGGCGGACGAGTTGACACCGCTTTCCTCGTAAGGCCAGGAAAAAGGGCTTGGTGGTGAAAAGTCAGGGCGTACTGCGCAGCGGACCGGTTGCTTCGGCTAGCGCCTCGCAACGACACGCGAAGACCATCAGCACCTTCTTCTCCAGCACAGTATTACCCCCCGATTACAGCCCGTACTTGCTCAGCAAATAAATCAGGCTGGCCATGCTGGCCCCGCCCAGCTCCAGCTCCCGACGGTTGACCTTGTCGAAGGTGTCGGCGGCGGTGTGGTGGATGTCGAAGTAGCGCTGGTCGTCGCAGTCGTAGCCGATGAGGGCCTTGGTCTGGTCTTTCAGCGGCTCGATGTCGGTGCCGGAATGGCCGGCCTTGAACTCGGTGCTGCCGTAGGGCCGGAACAAGGGCTGCCACTGCTGAATCTTTTTGACGGTAGGGGCCGGGGCATCGATGTTGAAACCGCGGGGCGTAAACCCGCCCCCATCCGACTCCATGGCCGCCAGGTGCTTTTCCCCCGCCGACTTAGCCAGCTCGGCATATTTGGTGCCGCCCCGCACGCCGTTTTCCTCGTTCATAAACAGCACAGCCCGCACGGTGCGCTCGGGCTTGAGCCCGGCGGCCTTGAGCAGCCGCAGCGCCTCCATGCTTTGCACGCAGCCCGTACCATCGTCGTGGGCTCCCTGGGCCAGGTCCCAGGAGTCGAGGTGGCCGCCTACGGCAATGATTTCGTTGGGATACTTGGTGCCCTTAATTTCGCCCACCACGTTGTAGCTTTTCACCTCGGGCAGGGTTTCGCAGTTCATTTCCAGCTCGAAGGTCAGGCCGGGGTCGGCTTTGAGCAGCTGGCTGAGCTGGTCGGCCCCGTTGGTGCTCAGGGCGGCAGCCGGAATTTTGGTCACCTTCTCGTCGTAGCGCATGGTGCCGGTGTGGGGGAAGTCGTCGTGGGCCAGGGACAGGGAGCGAACCAGGGCCCCGATGGCACCGCGCTTGGCGGCTTCGATGGCCCCGTTGCGGCGCTGGTCTCCGGCTTCGCCGTAGGCCTGGCCGGTTTCGATAAAGGTGGGGTTCATGGGCCGGTTGAAGAACACCAGCTTGCCTTTCACTTTCTCGTCGGGCAGGGCGGCCAGCTCGGCCCAGCTTTGCACCTCTACCACCTGGGCCTTGATGCGGCCATTGGTACCGACCGAGCCGCCCAGGGCACAGACGTTCATGTCGAGGCCCTTGCCCTTGGCCCCCTTGATTTCCGCTTTTTCCTTGGCCCCGCGCACCCAGTGGGGCACCATTACTTCCTGCAGATACACCCGGTCCAGGCCCAGCTTTTCCATCGTGACCTTGCCCCACTGCACGGCCTGCTCGGCCTGGGATGACCCGCTGAGGCGGCCGCCAATCTGGCCGGTGAGGTAGCGCAGGTTTTCGTAGCTCTGCCCGCGCAGCAGGGCTTCGTCGTAGATTTTGCGCAGAACGAGCGAGTCGGGTTTGTTGACTTTAGCGGTTTGGGCGTGCGAAGTGAAAGCCAGTAAGCCGAGGCCCGAAACAAGCAGCCCGCGGCGGAAGATTGAGCGCATAACCAAGAAAATTCAGCGAAGAAAAAACAGTAAAAACCGGGTCAGCAGGCCTCTTTACGCCGGTACCGACGGGCTAAGGTAACACGAAACGCGGGTGGGCTGCGTGCAAAGGTTACTTTTTTGGCACCAGGCCCCGCTCCTGCAATACCGGGCCCAGCGGACCGCTGCGCTTGATGAGCGGCAGCAGCTCCTCATAGGTCAGCACAATTTCCAGAAACCGGTCGGCAGTGCCGGCCCCGGCTTTACTCAGGCGGGCATCGTCCCGGTCGTCGAGCGTAAACACCAGGCCCGCCGGAGCCAGTACAAATCCGCCTACGGGCAGGCGGGGCAAGGGAGCTTTCACGGCCCGGGAGGCCGGCAAGCCGGCCAGGTAGCGCTCCACGCTGCGCTGAAACAGGCTGAGCAGGCGCTTCTGATAATCTTTGACCAGCAGATCGGCCAGCTTCAGGCGGCGCCCCGTGCGCAGGTCGAAGCTAACCCCGTCGTACCATTCGTGGGGCTGGTAATCCGGACCCTGCTGAAAGCTGCTCACCCGCATGACGGAAAACAGGTTGTTGCCATTGTAGACCACGTCGGTAGAGCCATGAAACTGGTAGCCTTTATCCTGGCGCTGTTTGCGGCGCAGCAGGGTGTCCAGGTAAAGGGGCATCATCTCGGCCGAAACCGGGGCGGCCAGCACCTGGCGCAGGCGCCGCTCGGCCCCGGGGTTCTGGGGCAGCTTGACCTCGAGGTAGAACTGGTAAAAAAACGCCGAGTCCCGGGGTTGCTGACTGGTTTCGCGCCAAGCGTTGTAGCGCCACATTTCCCACAAGTCCTGCTCGTAGCGGGCCGCCTTGGCGTAGGTTTCGCGCAGGGTGAAGGGAGCCGTGCGGCGGCCATCGGCGTTTTCCCAGGTGCCCCGCACCGTCCCTCCTTTTTTGCCCGGCAGCCGCAGTTGCCCGGTGATATCCCCGGCCGGCGTTTCGCATACGTTCACGGTGCGGGGCCCGGGCCCGGCGTCAAACCGCGCTTCCTGCCACACCCCCCACCGCTCGTAGTAGTAGCCGCCCGTGTAGCTGCCATTGGCCGAGTCCAGCTCCATTGTAATCGGGAACTTGCCAATGGCGCCCCGCAAACGGCGCGGACCGGCCAGCCGTTCGTGGTAGAGGCGGGTGGGCCGGGCCGAGGTATCGGGGGGGCCCACGAAGCTAGCCGAGCCGGGTACCGGCCGCACAACAGAATCGGCGGCCGGGTTCAGGGTTTGGGCGGCTACCGGCCCACTACCCAGCCCCAGCCCAGCCAGTAACAGCACGAGCAGTCTTCTCATTTAGCGGCCGGTACTACCGTAGCGGCTCCGTACGGCTGGCTCGTGGCCGTGGCCGCGCCCGTGGCCGGCAAGCGTACTTCGAGCAGGTAGCTGTGCTCGTAGTCGGGCACGGTAGCCACGGGACGGGTGGCGCCCAGGGCTTCCGCCGTTTCCAGAATCGTATTGGAATGGCCCACGACCAGCACTTTTTTACCTTGGTACTCGGTCTTGATTCGCTCGATTAGGGCGCTCAGCTGCCGGGCATCGTACACCTGCGGCGTCAGTTGCAGCTTGGCAGCCAGGGGCGCGGCCGTGGTGCGGGTCCGGGTGGTATTGGTGGTGAAGATGGCCGCAATGGGCTCCTGGCCCAGCTTTTCCCGCAGGGCCTGGGCCCGCTGCCCGCCGGCCGGCGTCAGCACCGGGTCGGGCAGACCGGGCGTGGGGTCTTTTTCGGCATGGCGCACGATGTAGACCGTCGTAACAGCGGATGCGGCGGCCGTAGGCTTGGCGGCCGCGCACCCCAGCAGGCCGGTGGCTACGAGCCAGATAAAACCGGCCACCACGACAGCCCGGCCACCGCCACACAAGAGGGATTTGAATTTCATAGGAGTCAGCGTTGCTATTTTAAGCTCAGAATCTGCTTGAGCTCAGCTTCTGTTACCGTGAGCAGGCCCACTTTGGGTAGTCGTTCGGTGAGGGTGCGCCAGTTGGGGTCTTGCCGGAAAATCGGTTTGAGCAGGGCCAGGGCCGCGGGCAGCTGCTGCTTGTTGGCCAGGGTAATGGCGTGCCAGTACTTCATTTCCAGGTTTTCGGGAAACATCTTCTCGGCCGCCTGATACTCCTCAATGGCCCGGGGCATATCATTTTTCTCCACGGCCAGGTCGCCGGCATTCATATGGTCGTAGGCGCGGGTGAGGCGCAGCAGGCGGGCCAGCTCGGGCAGCGGAGCGGCATTGTCTTCCACCCGCAAATCAATCAGCCGGTCGTCCCAGGGCGCGGCCGTAGCTTTGCCCCGCACCACCAGCAAAGCCGCCGACTGCTTGCCGCGGATGTCGCCGCCCGCGGCCTGGGCCGCTTCCAGGGCCGACAATACCCGCTCGGCAAAGGGCAACTTGGCGTTTTGCTCGTAAGCCTTGGCCATAGCGGGCCACACCTTGTCGTTGAGCATCATGTTGGCCTGCACCGAAAACTGGTTGCCTTTGATATGCCCGGCCAAGTCCACGCATTTCTTGCCCGTATGGGTGGCCACGTTGCCGCGGGCATCCACAATGGCAACCTGGCGCACCTCCCGGCCTTCGTCGGTAGCCAGTAGCTCGTCGAGGGCCTGCTGGGCGGTTTTGCCGCTTTTCAGCAAGGCTAGGCCCCGGGTCCCGAACGACTTATTGGTAAACGACTGCGTAGCCACCACGCCCACCCCGGCCTCGCCCCAGGACACGGCCGTGCCCACCGAAAACCAGTGGCTCTGCACGGCCACGGCCATATCGCCGGTGGCCGGGTCGCGGGCCACGATAGAAAAAGTGTGCGCCAGCGGGTCGGCGGCGGTATACACCTGGGCCGCCGCGGGCCGGGACAAGCCGAGCGCCAGCAGCGCGGCGGCAACAAATCGGGAGTTGAGTAGCATTAGCAAGCGTAGCGGAGTGAATTTGGGGGGAAGATAAAGCACAAACGCGTCTGGGCGTGCGAGGCTGCTTCCTGCCAGCCGACCAAGGGCCACTCGTAGCGGATTGTACCAAAACAGGCGGTACCAAAAGTTTTTGGCACCGCCTGTTTTGGTACAGCTCTATTGCTGCCGTTAGGCTGGCACCCACCAAAACGCGACGAGCTCCGAAAGGCGGTTTCGGAGCTCGTTTTGGCCAAAGCCGCCGCTTACTTCTTAGCCGTTTTCTTGGCGGCCGGGGCCGGCTTGGCTTTCTGCGGGGGTTGGGGCGACGTTGCTTTCGAAACCGTTTTGATTGGTTTGCCGCCCTGTAATCCCAGCTGCCACTGCTCGTTCATCTGCGTCAGGCCGTGCAGGGCCGTCAGGTCGAACTGGCAGGGCACGATGGAAATATAGTTCTGGGCCAGGGCAAATTCGTCGGTATCCTCGCCCTGGTCCTCGTTCACGAAATTGCCGATCAGCCAGTAGTAAGGCCGGTTGTGCGGGTCGTAGCGCAAATCGAACTCCTCCTGCCACTTGGCCCGGGCCTGCCGGCAGAGCCGGGCGCCGGCAATGGGCTGGGCCTGCTTCTTGGGGAAGTTGATGTTCAACGCCGTGCCCACCGGAATGCCGTGCGCCAGGGCCTGGCGCGTGAGGTGCTCCACCCATTCTTCGGTGTGCGAAAAATCGGCCTGGTGCCCGTAGTCGCAGAGGGAAAAGCCAATGGCGGGCAGGCCCTCAATGGCGGCTTCAATGGCGGCCGACATGGTGCCCGAGTACAGCACGTTCACCGAGGAGTTGGAACCGTGGTTGATGCCCGATACCACCAGATCCGGGGTGCGGTCCTTGAGCACTACGTGCTTGGCCAGCTTCACGCAGTCGGCGGGCGTGCCGCTGCACTCGTAGGCCTCGATGCCTTCGAAAATGGTGCTGGGGTCGAGGCGCAGGGAGGTGCCGATGGTAATGGCGTGGCCCATACCCGACTGCGGCGAGTTGGGCGCCACCACCACCACCTCGCCGATGCGGCGCATCACGCGCACCAGCAGGGCGATGCCCGGGGCCGTGATGCCGTCGTCGTTGGAAATCAAAATCAGCGGTTTACGAGCTGTAGCAGGCACGGGCAGCGGAGTTTAGTGGTACAATATCCGGGCAAAGGTACACAAGGGCCGGAGTTGGGCGGTTACACGTAGAAAGCTGCTGTATACGTCAACGCCCGGCGTGCTGCCCCCGTATTTCCTGCCAACCATGATCAACCCAAGCTACCTTTCCGCGGCCCTGCTGCTGCTACTCATCAGTTGCGACTCGCCCGCGGGGCGCACCCCGGCCGCCTCTTCCGGCTCGGAAGCCCCCTTTGCCGGGAGCACCGGCACCACCGACCCCGCCGCGCTCGGCTCCTCGGCCGCCAACCTGCCCGATTCGCTCCACCTGATTAGCCCCAGCCAGGTGGGCCGGCTGCGGCTTAACATGAAGGAACGGGAGCTGCTGGCCTTGGTACCGGCTGCCCAGCTCACCAAAACTTCCTATCAGTATAAAGGAGTCACCTACCCGGCTTACCGCCTGCGCGACGCCCAGCAGCCCCAGGCCCCGGAAACCATACTGGAGTTTATCAGCGGCCCCGACTCGGTGGTTACCCTGCGCCGCATCCGCGTCTACGACCCGCAGTACCGCACGGCCGAGGGCATCGGGGTAGGTTCCCCGTTCGGGGCAGCCCGGCAAGTGTACGGCCTGACGCGCGTACGCCAGGACGAGGACGACTTTGTCGCCATATCGGGCCAGATGCGCATCGGCTGGATTCTGGACGAAAAGTCTTTGCCCGCCAACCACGGCACCGACATGAGCACGGCCGACATCCCGCCGGCTACCCGCATCATGGGCGTGCGGGTGCGGTAGCTCAACCGTGGGCTTATGGTATTCCACCATAAATCTTGTACTTTGGCAACGATGGTAGTCTTCCTATATACCTTTCTTCCCCTCCGCCAAACCTCGCCGCCTAGCCTACTCTCCTTCTATGGTCTTGTTTGAAAACCGCTACCGTTACCACGATTTGGGCCTGCTACTGCTCCGCGTCGGGATTGGGGTAATGTTCACCATCCACGGCTACCCCAAGCTGATGGGCGGGCCGGCAATGTGGACGCAAGTTGGAGGCGTGATGAAAATGGTAGGTATCGACTTTGCTCCCGCAGCCTGGGGGTTGGTGGCGGCCCTGGCCGAAGCCGTGGGCGGGCAGCTGCTGGCCCTGGGCTTGTTTTTCCGCGTGGCCTGCGCGGTTTTGGTGGGCACTATGCTGATGGCCACCCTGATGCACGTGCTCAGCGGCGACGATTTCAACGCCTACTCCCACGCCCTGGAATCGGGCATCCTGTTTCTGGGCCTGCTCTTTATCGGTCCGGGCAAATACAGCCTCGACCAGGCCCTGTTTCCGGCCCGCCGCCGGTTGTACTAAGGCCGGCCGCGGCCCGTTTCGGCGGCCCTCGTAGCCAGACCAAGGCGGAGCACGGGGGTATACGGCATTTTAGCTCTAGCTTCGCGGCTCTTTGCTACATTCGTCCGCATGCTCGCCTTCCTGCTTTCCGCGCTTCTGACCGTTTCCGCCCCCGCCCCGGATTGGCGCACGCCTTTTGAAAAAGGCAACGGCAACACCACCACGACCCACGCCGAGTGCATTGCCTACTACCAGCGCCTCGACGAAGCCTACCCCGAAATCCTCCTGCGCGAAGCCGGTACCACCGATATCGGCCAGCCCCTGCACGAAGTAGTGGTGTCATTGGACGGGGATGCCGACCCAGAATCGGTGCGGCGCAAAAACCGGCGGGTGGTCTTTATCCAGAACGGCATTCACCCCGGGGAGCCCGAGGGCATCGACGCGGCCATGATGCTGGCCCGCGACTACGTGCAGAAAAAGGAGCTGCGCCGGCAGTTGGAAAACGTGACCCTGGTCATCATCCCGATTTACAACGTGGACGGCTCCTTGGTGCGTAACTCCACCACCCGGGCCAACCAGAACGGCCCCGAGGAGTACGGCTTCCGCGGCAACGCCCGCAACCTGGACCTGAACCGCGACTATATCAAGCAGGACTCGCGCAACGCCCGGGCTTTCGCCCAGCTGTTTCAGCGCTGGCAGCCCGATGTGTACGTGGACACCCACACCTCCGACGGGGCCGACTACCAGTACACCATGACGCTGATTGCCACCCAGAAGGACAAGCTGCACCCGGTGCTCAGTCAGTACCTGACCCAGCGGCTGCAGCCGGCCCTGTACGCGGGCATGGCCAAGCGCAAGTCGCCGATGACGCCCTACGTGGACTTCGAGGGCCGCACCCCCGATGCCCGGGGCCTGCAGGGCTTTCTGGAAACCCCGCGCTATTCTACCGGCTACACCACCCTGTTCAACACCATCGGGTTTGTCACCGAAACCCACATGCTGAAGGCCTACACCCCGCGGGTGCGGGCCCAGTACGACTTTCTGGACCTGCTCGTGCGCTACGTGCACCAGGATGCCGCCGCCCTGGCCCAGGCCCGCGCCGAAGCAGCTCAGCAGCTGCAACGCCAGACCCAGTTTCCCCTGGCCTGGGCTATTGACACGACGTCAGCGGAGAAAATCAGCTTCCGGGGCTACGAAGGCAAAACCAAAACCAGTGAGGTGAGCGGGCAGCCCCGGCTCTGGTACGACCGGAAGGCGCCCTACACCCGCCCGATCAACTACTACAACACCTTCCGGCCCACGGTGAGCGTGACGCGGCCCGTGGCCTACATCATTCCCCAGGCCTGGGGCGAGGTCGTGGAGCGCCTGCGCCTGAGCAGCGTGCAGCTGCGCCGCCTCACCCGCGACACCACCCTGACCACGGAGGTGTACTACATTGCCGACTACAAAACCGGTCAGCGTCCCTACGAAGGGCATTACTTGCACCACCAGGTGGAAGTACGCCCCGAGCAGCAGCCCCTCACCTTCCGCCGCGGCGACTACGTGGCCTACCTCGACCAGCCCGCCGCCCGCTACCTCGTCGAAACCCTGGAACCTCAGGCCACCGACTCCTTTTTTGCCTGGGGCTTTTTCGACGGCATCCTGCAGCAGAAAGAGTATTTCTCCGACTACGTGTTTGAAGACGTGGCCGCCGAACTGCTCCAGCGCGACCCGGCCCTGCGCCAGCGCCTGCAGAAGCTGCAGAAAGACAACCCCGCCTTTGCCAGCAGCGGCGCCGCCCAGCTCGACTTCATGTACCGCCAGTCGCCGAATTACGAAAAGTCGCACCTGCGCTACCCGGTCGTGCGCTGGCAGGGCGGTAAGCTGCCGGTGGAATAACACCAGTTGGCCGTTGTTGGCTGTCAGTTGCTACAAGCAGACACCAGTACGACCGAACAACTGACCACCACTAACGAACTACAAGATTCATGGCCGTTCTCGAACTCGACAATCTTTCCAAGCGCTACGGCGGCACCACGGCCCTGCGCGGCCTCACGCTGCAGGTCGAGCAGGGCAGCGTCTACGGGCTGTTGGGGCCCAACGGCAGTGGTAAAACCACGACCCTGGGCCTGGCCCTGGGCGTACTGCGGCCCGACGGTGGCTCGGTGCGCTGGTTTGGCCAGCCTCTCTCCAGCCAAAGCAAGCGGCGGGTGGGCGCTTTGCTCGAAACGCCCAATTTTTTCCCCTACCTCTCGGCCCGCCAAAACCTGCTGCTGGCCGCCGACGTGAAGCACGCCGACCCGGCCACCGTGGATACGGCCCTGGAGCTGGCAGGCCTTACCGCCCGCCAACACGATGCCTTCCGGGGTTTTTCCCTGGGCATGAAGCAGCGCCTGGCCCTGGCCTCCACCCTGCTCGGCTCCCCCGAGGTGCTGGTACTCGACGAGCCCACCAACGGCCTCGACCCCCAGGGTATAGCCGAAGTGCGGGAGCTGATTCAGCGCCTGGCAGCCCAGGGCAAAACTATCCTGATTGCCAGTCATCTGCTCGATGAGATTGAGAAGGTCTGCACCCACGTGGCCGTATTGCAGCGCGGGGAGCTGCGCACGGCCGGCCCCGTGCGCGACATCCTGGCGGCCTCCGACCGGGTAGTGCTGCGCGTGGAAGCGGATTTGAACCCGGCGTCCTTGCTGCACGCCCTGGGCCAGCTGACCTGGGTAAGCGACGTGCGGCCCGAAACCGGGGGCGGCCACAGTGCCGTGCTAGCCCCGGGCCACACCCCGGCCGAGCTGAACCGGGCCCTGTTTGCCAGCGGCGTCGTGCTGGCGGGCCTGGAAGTGCGCCACCGCAGCCTTGAAGCCCAATTCCTAGAGCTCACCAAATAGCAAAATGGAGAGATAGTGAGTTAACGGTGCAGCCGCGCTATACCACGCCAGACGAACAACTCGCCAGTTCACCATCTCTCCCTTGCACAACTTTACCATCTATGCTTCTTCGCGCCGAACTTCGTAAGATTCTGCCCTACCGGACGGTATGGGTCATTCTGCTGCTTTTCGTAGGGCTTCTGGCTGGTTTTGTGTCGGTGGGCAGCAACGTGCAGATCAACGGCCAGCAGCTGGGCAATACGCTCTACGCCTTTCCCGAGCTCTGGCCCCGACTGGCGTACGTGGCCAGCTACTTTAATCTGTTGCTGGGCATTCTGCTCATCATTCTCATCACCGACGAATTCCAGTTCCGCACCTTCCGCCAGCAGGTCATTGATGGCAGCTCGGCGGCGGGCCTGGTGCAAGGAAAACTGGCGGTATCGGCACTACTGGCCGTTTTCGGGACGCTGGCGGTGCTGGCCGTCGGGTTGTTCTTTGGCCTGACCCGCTCCCCGGAAACCTTCGGCCGGTCTTCCGAAACCATCGGCGCCGTGCCCCTCTACGGCATCCAGGCGCTGGGGTACCTGGCGCTGGCGGCCCTGCTGGGCTTTCTGCTGCGCAAAGCGGGTCCCGCGTTTCTGGCCTTTCTGCTCTACGCCTGGCTGGTAGAGCCCCTGCTGCGCTTCGCCACCCCCGACCACATCGACCGGTATTTTCCCGTCAAGATTTTCGACAGCCTGACCCCGACGCCCGGCCAGGAATTGCTCAGCACCGTAACGGGCCCCTCCACCGCCCTGCTTCCCCCCCAGGCCGCCCCCATTGCCCTGGCCTATATTGCCGGGCTGTGGCTGCTGAGCTACCTGCTGATTCGCAGCCGGGATTTATAGTTGCAGCCGTTTGCCGTTGCCACCGAAAAAGGGCCTCAACGAATGGTTGAGGCCCTTTTCACTTTAGGATACTGACTTTGTTACTTGGCTTCCTTCTGCAGGGAGTTGGCGTAGTTCACAATGGAGGCCAGTTCCCGCGGGTCCATAAAGTCCAGCTTGTTGCCCTTGGCATACTGCTCGATTTGCTTGGCCTGCTGCCGGAAAATGGCCAGCAGGTCTTTTTTGGGGTTGCGCAGTGGCAGTACATTGCCGTTGGGCAAGCCCAGGTAAAACACATCTTTCATCGTCCGGTAGCGGCTCATGGAAGGAACCCCGTACCCGCCGTAGCCATAGCCGTACCCGGGGCCGTACATGGGCCCGTTGTTTATCGTGCGCTCGACCAGCACCTCGCGCCGCAGCAGGACGCTGGGCCCTCCGCTGAGCTGCTCGAAAAACGCCGGCGACTTGAAGTCGCTGTAATCCTTGTCGTGGTTCCAGCGGTAGGTCCGAAATACCCGCACCTGGCTGGTATCGACCCGCTCGCGCCGGGGCCGGGGCACGCTGTAATAAGGATTGCCGTAGTAATAGCCCGCGCGGGTGTCGAAGAAGTCCTCGTAGTTGCGCCGGTCTTCTTTCTGCCCTTTCACGGCAAAGCTCTGCACGGCCACGGCCGAGAGCGTACTCACGGTATTGTCGGGCATGGTGAGGCGAATCACGTCCTCGTTGCGGTGCAGCACCAAGGGGCCTTGGATCGTATCGCCGGAGGTGAGCAGCACGGTGCTTCCCGCAAACTGCTGGCTGAAGGCAACGTTCTGCTGGGCTACGGCAGCCGTACTGCCCCCGAAGCTGAGGATGGCCGCTAAAGCGACGCTAAAGGAGGAACGCAGTGTTTTCATAGCGAAAGAAAGGTAGCCTAAAAATCAAGCTTTTGCTTACGCAGATGCCGTTTTTTGTTGGTAAGAATCCCTGGCCACACACCAGCCAGGGGCTCCTTTGTGCTGTAACTACACCTACCCGCCGCAGGTTCACGCCCTGCTCGTTTCTGTACCACGCTAGCCAGACCAAGGCATAGCCCACGGCTCGGCTTGACCGATTGAGCCTTAAGCTGTTCTCTTGGCAGGGGGCGCTACGCCCCAAAGCAGCAAATGCCCGGCTACCTCCGAAGAGCCAACCGGGCATTTGCTGGTAAGCTTCTAGGAGTTTACTCTACTACCAGCCGCTGCGTCAGGCCACTACTACGCACCACGTAGACGCCCGCCGGTAAGCCCGCGGGCAGCGTTAGCAAGGCGCGGCCATCGGCGTCGGCCCGCGCCGAGGCAACCTGACGGCCAAGGGCATCGAGCACCTCCACGGGCGCCGCGCTCCGAATACCCGTCACGGTCACGGCAGAATGGGCCGGGTTCGGATAGAGCTGCTGCGCCGAGCCGCTGGCGGGCTGCACCGTGCGCACCGGCGACAGGCTGCTACTACCGTCGTGGTCGAACTGGCGCAACCGATAGTAGAGCACGGCGGCCGGGCGCGGGTACTCGGCGTCCAGGAAGTCGTAGGCCGTTGGGCTGGCCGTGGTTCCCTGCGCGCCCACGGTCCCGATACGCGCAAAGGTTTGCCCGTCGGTGCTGCGCTCCACCTCAAAGCGGGCACTGTTCTTTTCCGAGGCCGTCCGCCAGGTCAGGGCAATACCATCGGGGCGCTGGCGGGCCGTGAAGGCAGTTAACTCCACGGGCAGCGGCGTGGCGCTATTGGTGAGGAAAAATTCGGAGAAATGATCGGGCACCGCTACCTGGGCCATAAACCAGGGCACGTCGTTGCCGGGGGTGCTGGCCGAAGCGGGTAAGCTCCGGAATTCGCCCCGCCCAAAATCGTTGTTATCCAGCCGGCAATCCTCGTTGGCACCACTGTACTGCGTAACCCGCAAGGACGCATAGGTCGTGGCGGCATCCGCGGCCTGCAAACGGCTCATCTCGCTGGTCAGGCCGAAGAAGCGCATGTTGATGGTTTGCCCCGGGAAAGAGCCCCCGCTGGCCGTAAGCCGGAAGTTGCGGTCCAGGTACTTATTGCCCCGCCCATCGGCCCGCACGGGGCTTGCAGGGCCCGTCACCTGAAAATTGACCTGTACCGTGCCCAAGGCGGCGCGGGTATCCTGCAGCGCGGCCACCACCTGGCCGTTGTCGGCCAGCAGGTAGTGCCACTGCCCGTCGCCGGTGGCCGTGTAGGCCGTGGTCGTAGGACAGGTGCTGGTGGTGCCGTCGTAGAGCTTTAGCACCGTCAGGGCCGTGGTGCTGGTGCTGGAAGCGGCTCCCGTCGTTACCACCACCGGGCTGCTACCCGCCGGAAGACTGGCGGGCACCGTCGCCGTAATCGAGGTGGACGAGTTGACCACCACTCCCACCGCCGGCACTCCCCCGATGCGGACGCTACTGCCCGGCGCAAACCCAGTGCCGCGAATGGTTATTGGCATCCCGGCCAGCTCGGCGCTGGAGCTCAGGGCCGTAACCGACAAGGGCATTGCCTGGTTCAGGCGGACACTCACGGCCGAGCTGCCCGAGTTGGCGGTCAGCACATCCAGGTCACCGTCGCCGTCGATGTCGCCCAAGGCAGTCATAACCGGGCTGGTGCCGACACTGATACTGGCACTAACGGCAGGAACCGTGAAGTTGGCGCTGCCGTCGTTGACGTGTACGCTAACGGTATTACCGGCAAAGTTGGTAGTCAGCAGGTCCAGGTCACCATCGGCATCCACGTCGCCCAGGGCCACATGGCGCGGACTGTTACCCACGCTCAGGGTAGCATTGGTCGCCGGACCCACAAAATAGCCGTTGCCGGCGTTGAGGCGGACGCTCACGTTGTTGGAGCCCGAGTTGGCAGTCAGCAGGTCCAGGTCACCGTCGGCATCCACGTCGCCGACTGCCAGGCCGGTGGGGGTAGTTCCCACATATACCCGCTGCCCGCTGCTGCTGAAGATACCGGCTCCGTTGTTGAGGCAGACGAACACGGCTTGGTCATTGGAGCCGACCACCAGCAAGTCCAGGTCACCGTCGCCGTCGATGTCGCCCAGGGTGGTTTCCTGCAGATAATAGCCCAAGTAAAGGTCCGTATTGCTCGGGCCGTTGAAGATGCCGCTGCCGTTGTTGAAACGCACGCTGACCGTGTTGCCGTAGTAGTTCGACGCGGCCAGGTCCAGGTCACCGTCACCGTCGACGTCGCCCAGGGCCACGGAGCGAGGACCAGAGCCCACGTACACTTCCGAATTGGAGGCGGGAGCGGCAAAGCCACCGGCCCCATTGTTGAGCCGGACGCTGATCGTGTTGTTATCCGAGTTGGCCGTGAGCAGGTCCAGGTCGCCGTCGCCGTCCACGTCCCCGGTGACCACGCTGGCAGAATTGTAGCCGACTCCAACCGTAGCCCCCGTAGCGGGCGGCGCGAAGACCCCGCTGCCGTTGTTGAGCCGCACAGTTACCACCTGGGTGGTCGAATTGGTCGTCAGTACATCCAGGTCGCCGTCGCCGTCCACATCGGCCGTAGCCACGCTGCTGGGCGCGGCGCCTACGCCGGGTTCCGCGTTGGTGGCCGGAGCCTGGAAATTTCCGCCCCCCGTACCGGCGGTACCGGTCGTGAACTGGTACACCCGTTTGGAGGCCGGTAGCCCGCCCGCATTTTGCACCCCATTGGGTAGAGTTACGCGGACTACCTCACCGGGCTTAAACGAAGTAGTGGGCGTATTGGCCGCGGCGGCAAAGCTGAGCGTGCTGCCGCTCAGCGTCACGCTCCCGGCCTTCCGCCCACCGGCCTGGGCCGAGAATACGTGAATAGCCGAGCCGGGAGGTGTAGCCGTTATGGGCTCACTGAAGGTAAGGGCCACGCTGGAGTTGGTCAACGGCGCCGAACGGGCGTTAACGCCGGGGTTGAGGCTGAGCGGACTTAGCAGGGCGGTGAAGGCCGTGGTGCTCACTGGGCCGGCGGCAGTACTTGCCGTTATCAGGTTGGTGGGCCCGGCGCCGGCGGGCAGCACGAAGCTGATAGTAGACGCCGTATTAGCGACAATAGGCGTACTAACCCCATTCACCACCAGGTTGCTGGCCCCGCTGAGCAGGTAGTTACTGAGCGTAACGGTGGTACCGGCAACCCCGCTAGCGGGCGACACCCAGCCAATATGGGGCTTGGTAATATCCAGAGCCCCCAGAAAATTGACGCTGGTAGAGGCCGGATTCGTTATCGTCAGGTTGCTAAACGTAGCCGCCGGAGTCACGAATCCCCCAACGTACACGAAGTTACCGCTCAGGGCCAGGCTGGCGCCCAGGTCATTATTATTGCCCCCACCGAATGTAGCCCATTCGAAAACCCCGGCACTGGTGTTGTCGGTGTAGCGCGCCACCACCACGTCCTGGCTGTAGGCCGTGCCCCCATAAGCTGGCGTTTCGCCAAAGCGGATGGGCTTGCTACCGTCGTTGACAACCGCGCCCGTTACGTACACGGCAGTGCCGCTTACCGCAATGCTGGTCCCCTTGTCGAACTGTTCGCCCCCACCCGCTTGGGCCCAGTTCAGGGCCACGCTGCTGGTGTTGTCGGTGTAGCGGGCCACCAGAATATCCGAGTAATAAGCGTTGGTGCCAAAGCCAGGCAGGGCGGCGCCGCCAAAGCGCACGGCGTTGGCATCGGCGGCATTGTTGCTGAACGAGCCGGTCAGGTACAGGGCGTTGCCGCTGGCGGCAATACCGGCGCCCTGATCCGCGCCGACTCCCCCACCCACGGTGGCCCAGCTCAGCGCCGCGCTGGTTGTGTTATCGGTGTAGCGGGCTAGCAGCACGTCGTTGCTGGCGGTAGCGCTGGCGCCGGCCAGGGTGGTGGAGCCAAAGCGCACGGCATTAGCATCGGCGCTGTTGTTATACACTGTACCGCTCACGTATACCGCCGGGCCGCTGACGGCTATGCCAGCCCCAACATCGGCACCCGTGCCGCCACCGACCCGGGCCCAGTTCAGGGCCGCGCTACTGGTGTTGTCGGTATAGCGGGCCACCAGCACATCTTCGCCGGATGTGCCACTAGCCCCCGCTACGGCCGTCGTACCGAAGCGCACGGCGTTGGCATCGGTAGTGGTATTGGTAATAGAGCCGGTCAGGTACACGGCCGGGCCGCTGACGGCTATGCCCGTGCCCTTGTCCAGGCCCGTGCCGCCGCCGGCCCGGGCCCAGTTGAAGGTCACAGCAGTACCATTGTCGGTGTAGCGGGCCACCAGCACATCTTCGCTGGCAACGGTACTGGCGCCGGCCAGGGCGGTGGAGCCAAAGCGCACGGCATTGGCATCGGCGCTGTTGTTATACACTGTACCGGTCACGTATACCGCCGGGCCGCTAACGGCTATGCCGGTACTGCCGTCGGCGCCGGTTCCCCCGGCCGCTACGGCCCAGGCCCAGGTGCTGGTGCCGGGCACCCACTTGGCCACAAACAGGTCGTTGCCGCCCACACTGCCCAGGGTGGTAGCCCCAAAAGCTACCTCGCCCGAGAAAGTGCCGGTTACAAATACGTTACCACTGGCATCGACAGCCGTACCGGTCGTCGTGCTGGTGCCGCCGTGGCTGCTGCCTTTTATGGTTTGCCAGCTTCCGCTGGCAGTGGCATCCAGCAGGTTGCCCACCACGGCCCGGTTGGTAGCCTCCCGGCCGCCCATTAGCGGGGAGCCAGTAGCCGTACCGAAGGCGGCCGAGGCACTAGCCGTATAGCCACCCACCGACAGGCTGGTGCCGCTCACGGCAATACCACCGCCTTCATCGGCGCCGGCGCCCCCGCCGGTTCGGGCCCAGCTGAAGGTACCGCTGTTGGCATAGCGGGCCACCAGCAGGTCTTTGCTCAACGTGGTGCTGGCTCCAACAACATTAACAGCGTTGAAACGCACGGTATTGGCATTGGCAACCGTGTTGGTGGTGTAGCCGGTCAGGTAAGCCGCCGTGCTGTTGGCAACTACGCCCAGCCCCCGGTCTTCGCCCGTGCCCCCGCCCGCCCGGGCCCAGCCAAAGGCCCCGGCGTCGGTGTAGCGGGCCAGCAGCACGTCGGCGCTGGCCGTGGCACTGGCGCCGGCCACGGCCGTGCCATTAAAACGGACGACATGGGCATCGGCCGCATTATTGTAGATCGAACCCGTAACGTACACGTTGGCTCCGTTCACGGTTATGCCCTGGCCAATGTCTTCCCCGGTGCCACCCCCTACCCGCGCCCAGCCGAAAACGCCGGCATCGGTATAGCGAGCTACTACCATATCGGACGAGCCGGTAGCACTGGCTCCCGGCACGGCCGTGGTGCCAAAGCGCACGGCGCTGGCATCCGCCGCGTTATTGGAAATGATGCCCGTAATGTAGACCGAACTCCCACTCGCCGCTACCCCGTAGCCTTCGTCCCGGCCGCTTCCCCCGGCCGTCTGCGCCCAGGCATAATTGCCTGCAGTACCCATATCGTTATACCGAAACAGGATTATATTGCTCTGCGAACCGTAATAATAATCGGTGTGGCAGCCTCTGAATGCCTGACAGTGCTCGGAGGTAGACGTATAGGGTAAAACTTGACGACCGATAACGTAGACAGCATTTCCGTTCACGGCTATCCCTTTTCCGCCTTGGGACGCGGAGCTGCTCTGCACCCATTTCACGGTTGCCGAGGTGCCATTATCGGTGTAGCAGGCTACGACCATGTTATGATACAGGTAGTCGGTCCCGTAAAAGCTTGAGTGCGTGGAGCCGTAGGAGTACGAGTTGGCAGAACTATACACGCTTATTCCCCCGAAACTGGCCTGCGGGCTGCTGGGCATGGTGCCGTAGCCAGAGGAGTAGTAAAATTCATTGATGGCGCCGGTCAGGTACACATTCGTGCCGCTCACGGCAATGCCGTTGCCTTTGTCGTCGTATTGGCCGCCGCCACTCTGGGCCCAGGCCCAGGAGTTGGTAGCGGGCATCCACTTGGCCACAAATACGTCGGTGCCGCCCGCACTCGTGAGCATAGTGGTGCCAAAAGCAACTTGCCCGCTGAAATAGCCGGTCACAAACACATTGCCGCTGGCGTCGACGGCCGTACCGGTCGTCGTGCTGGTGCCCGAGCCCCCGGCCTGCATCGGATTACCGGCCTGGGCCAGCTGCCAAGCGGGTCCCTGGGCCAGCCCCAGGCCCGGCCGCAGCACCATCAGCATCAGAAGCGCCACGTAGCGCCAAAGCCGGCAAACAGAAAGAATAAGGGCCCGTTGCGCGGCCCGAAAAGAGGTGTGTGAGGAAACGTGCTGCATGCAGAAAGTAAGGGCTAGGCCCCAGGAAATAGCCGGACAACCTGAAAGTGCCCGAAGGATGGACGTTGCGTCGGCGACACAACCCCCAAAATTCCGGTACCGGGAAAGTCAGCACAATACCTAGAAGTAGGTATTCTCGCCCGGCATGCAGCACCACCTGGTGGTAGGAAACCTCAGCGGCGGGGTTTCCCAAGCCGGGGCCCTACCAACAAAAACACCCGACACGGGCTGGTGTCGGGTGTTTTGTGGGGTAGTACGCTGGCCGGCTTACCGTACGGGCACGGCCGAGTCGGGGTCGGCGTGGGGAGTGCGGTCCTTGGTTAGGATGGTGTGGCCCAGCTTGTCGCGCTTGGTGGCCAGGTACCGCTCGTTGTGCTGGTTGGCCGCAATTTCGATGGGTACCGTGTCCACGATTTCCAGGCCGTAGCCCACCAGGCCGGTGCGCTTGCGGGGGTTGTTGGTGAGCAGGCGCATCTTGCTGATGCCCAACTCGCGCAGAATCTGGGCGCCCACGCCGTAGTCGCGCTCGTCCATGCCGAAGCCCAGCTCCAGGTTGGCTTCCACCGTGTCGCGGCCCTGCTCCTGCAGCTTGTAGGCCCGCAGCTTGTTGAGCAGGCCAATGCCGCGGCCTTCCTGGTTCATATACACAATCACGCCGCGGCCTTCGCGCTCAATCTGCTCCATGGCCTTGTGCAACTGGGGGCCGCAGTCGCAGCGGCAGGAGCCGAAGATGTCGCCCGTCACGCAGGAAGAGTGCACACGCACCAGCACCGGCTCGTCGCCGCTGATGTCGCCCTTGACCAGGGCCAGGTGCTGGGCATTAGTCGAGCGCTGGGTGAAGGCGACAAGCTCAAAATCACCGTGCTCGGTGGGTAGCTGCACTTCGATGTCGCGGGTAATCAGGCTTTCCTTCTGCAGCCGGTACTTAATCAGGTCCTGCACCGAAATCAGCTTCAGATTCCAGCGCTTGGCTACTTCCTGCAGATCGGGCAGGCGGGCCATTTCGCCGTCCTCCTTCAGAATCTCGACCAGCACCCCGGCCGGCTCGAAGCCCGCCAGCCGCGACAAGTCGATGGCGGCCTCCGTATGACCGGCGCGGCGCAGCACGCCTTCCTTACGGGCTTTCAGGGGGAAAATATGCCCGGGCTTGCCTAATTCCTCGGGCTTGGTGTCGGGGTCAATCAGGGCCAGAATGGTTTTACTACGGTCGGAGGCCGAAATGCCGGTCGTCACGCCATTCTTGAGCAGGTCGATGCTCACGGTGAAGGGCGTCGCGTGCAGGGCCGTGTTGCGGCCCACCATCAGCTCCAGGCCCAGCTCGTCGCAGCGCTGCTCGATAAGCGGAGCACACACCAGGCCCCGGCCGTGGGTAGCCATAAAGTTGATGACTTCGGGGGTGGCGCAGCGGGCGGCGCAAATGAAGTCGCCTTCGTTTTCGCGGTCCTCGTCGTCCACTACAATTACCACTTTGCCGGCGCGGATATCGGCAATAGCGTCTTCAATAGAGTCAAGCATGGGGTTGGGGGAGCAGGAGAGTAATGCGCCCGGCAGCATAACCACCGACGGCGGCGCGAAGTTACGAGGGTTGAGCCGGCTTTTCGGCGCGGGGCCAGAAATGGGTTGAGTAGCCGGCCCAGCGGAAGACTTCCCACCATGTGTCACAACGAATGAGTATGTATAGACAACTGTGACACCAGGCGAGATTCAGACATTTGTCACTAACGTCTTCGCCACATGCCAGTTTGTGACAAAGACGTTAGTGACAGATCATACCTACTAGGCAGCCCTGTTCTGCAGGAGCCTGGGGCAAGCCGATGTGGGTGCCTCGGGAGTCTGCTGCTAACCGTTGTCACTACCCTTGTGGCTGGCGAACAAGGCCTCAAGCCGACTGGTAGCCGCGGCCCAGTTGTAGTGGCGGCGCACGAACGCCAAGCCCCGGGCGGCCAGGGCGGCGGCAGGCTCGGTTTCGGTCAGCAGCTGGGTGATGTGGGCGGCCAGCTCGGCGACGGTTTGGCCCACGAGCAAATCCTCGCCCGGCACCCCGCGCAAAGCATTATTGGCCAAGGGTGTCGTCACGCAGGGCAGGCGCATGGCCATGGCTTCGAGCAGCTTGTTTTGCAAGCCCGTACCCACCCGCATGGGGGCCACAAACACCCGGGCCGAGGCGTAGGCATCCCGGATATCGGGCAGCCAGCCGCTGATAACCACCGCGGGCGAGGCCAGGGCCAGCACCCGGGCGGCGGGCGTGGTACCGGCAATCAGCAGCCGGGCCCGGGGGTGGGTGTGGTGTACCAGGGGCAGAATTTCGGTGGCCAGAAACTCGGCCGCATCCACGTTGGGGTGGTAGCTCATGTTGCCGCAGAAGACGAGGTCATACTCCTTCGCCGTATCCGTGGGCTGGAAAAAGTCGGTGTCGATGCCGTTGAGCACCACGTGAATCCGCTGCCGCTCGGGGTGGTTGATGAGTTGGCGGTCCTGGTCGGAAATGATGGTGTGGTGTTGAAACCAGCCGAACACCGCCGCCTCGTAGCGCAGCAGGCGCCGGGCTTCCAGGCTGATGACCGGGCGCTGCCAAGCCGGGGCCTGCCGGGCCCGGCGCTGCATGCCGGCCGAAAACACGTCCATGTAATCCAGGGTCATGGCATACGTACCGGCGTGGGGCCGCAGGTATTCGGCCATGCGAATGAGCTGGCAATACACGTGCTGGGGCCGAAACTCGCGCAGCAGCGCGTCGAGGCGGCGCTGGGCGGCAGCATCATAGAAGTAGCCCACCTGAAAAGGCAGGCCCGTGGCCAGGGCCCGGGCCATGTTGGCCGCAATGCCGGGCTTGCCCAGGGCATGCACGTGCAAGCCGCCCCGGCACAGCGGGCGCACGGCCGCGTAAGAAGCTTCCGGCACGGGCTCGTCGGTGAGGGCCAGCAGGCAGATTTCGTGGTGCTGGGCCAGGTAGCGGAGCTGGTGAAAAGCCCGCAGTTTGTCGCCCTTATCGAGCGGGAAGGGAAAGCGGGACAGCAGAACGAGCAGCTTCATGAGGCAAACTTAGGCGCTGGGGGCGCTTTGCACGCGACGCTGCGCAATGCTGTACAAATCCAGAAAGCTTTCCACCACGCGGCGGTTGTCGTAGAGGCGGGCAATGGTGCGGGCGGCCTCCTGCCCGATGGCCTGGTGGCCCAGCTCACCGTCGTAGTAGCTCCGGATGCGCTTGAGCCACTCGGTAGGTTCGTCGCAGAGCACGATGTCGAAGCCGTTGCGCACGACAATTCCCTCCGAGCCCAGCCCCGTGCTGATGATGCACTTGCCCAGGGCCATGCCTTCGATAATCTTGATGCGCATACCGCCCCCCGACAGCAGGGGCACAATCATGATGTCGTATTGCTGCATAAACTCGGCCGCCGACTCCACGAAGCCATGCACCAGCACGTTTTTCTTGGCTAAGCTCTGCAGGCGGGCCGGCGTGTTCTTGCCGGCAATGTGGAGCTCCAGGTCCGGCATCTGCTCGTGGGCGTGGGGCCACACGTTGTCCAGAAACCAGTCGAGCCCCTCCAGGTTGGGCAGCCAGTCGAGGGAGCCTATCAGGAACAGGGTCCGGGGCTTGGGCCGCAGCTGGGGAATTACCTGGAAACGGGTCAAATCGACGCCGGCGGGCACAAACACGACGGGTTCGGGGCAGCCCAGGGCGCGCAGGCGGCGCTGGTCGGGCTCGGTAATAGCGGCTACGGCATCGAAGCGCGGCAGAAACTGCTCTTCAAACGTTTTAAGCCCCCGGGCCAGATGCTGCAGATAGAAGCGTTTCAGTGGGTTACGCTCCCCGTCGGCCAGCATCTGCCAAATGGTGTGCTCCACATTATGGGCCCGCAGCACCACCGGCACCCGGGGCGCCACCCGCTTGACCACATCCACGTACCAGGCCACAAAGGAGCCTTCGAGCTGTACCACGTCGAAGTGCTCGGCGCGCAGCAGCTCCGTCAGCCGCGCCTCCACGGCCGGACTGATAAAGCGTTCCACGTTGTAGGGCACCTTGCCGACGAGCAAGTTTTTCAGGGCCTTGACCGGCGACAGGCGGGTGTCGACGGCCACGGTGAGAAGGCGCACCCCGGACAGATGGCTGAGCACCGAGTCGGGCTGAAAATGCTTGGGCGTATTGAGGGCCAGCACCGTAACCTGGTGCCCCTGGGCGGCCAGGCCGGCCGCAACATCATACATGGCAATGGCCCCGCCATCATGGGGCGGAAAGGGCACACGCGGACAGATTTGAAGGATATGCACGTACGAAGTGAACGGTGGCAAGCCGCACTGAAGCGGGCCCAAAGCTACGCAGAAGGCAGTGGAAAGCGGTTATGCTGGCTATTTATCGTAACAAGAACCCGCCCCGGCTACACCCGGAACTGCACGGCCAGGGCCTGAATCTGCTCCTCGGTGCCCAGCACCAGCAGCACGTCGCCGGCTACCGGGCGGGTGTCGGCGCTGGGGCTCACGATGAACTCGCCGGTACTTTGCTTGAGGCCAATAACGGTGGCACCGGTCCGGGAACGAATGTCCAGCTCCCGGATGCTGAGGCCCTGCCACTCGCGCCGGATTTCGCGGTAGCTCAGCTCTTCCAGCCGCAGCTTGTTGGGCCCCAAGCCGTTCATCATTTCCAGAAATCGGATTACCTCGGGGCGCATGACCAGGTTGGCCATGTGGGAGCCCCCGATTTCATCGGGCATCACAACCGAGTCGGCCCCGGCGCGCAGCAGCTTACTTTCCGAGGTTTTGAGGCTGGCGCGGGCAATGATTTTGAGGCCCGGGTTAAGCTCCCGGGCCGTGAGGGCCACAAACACGTTGTCGGCGTCCTTGGGCAGGGCCGTAATCAGGGCCCGGGCCCGGTGAATGCCGGCCGCCAGCAGGGTTTCGTCGGTGGTAGCGTCGCCGACGACCGTGGGAATGGTGCCCGCGCCGCTTTCGTCGCGCAGCAGCTCCTGGTTTTGCTCGACTACGACCACCCGGGCCCCGTTGGCGCGCAGCTCGTGGTAGGCCTTGCTGCCGTTGCGCCCGAAGCCGCAGACGATGACGTGGTCGTGGTAGCCCCGGATTTCCTGGTCGGTTTTGAACATCTTGAAAATAGTACGCAGCTCGCCGTCAAAGATATAGGTCGTGAGCACCGACACGAGGTAGGCAATGACGAGCAGGTTAAAGAAAATATAGACTGAGACAAACAGCCGCCCCGCCGCCGACAACGGATGCAACTCCCCGAAGCCGACGGTGGAGATGGTAATCATCGTCATGTACACGGCATCGAGGAAGTTGTAGCCCTCGATGGTCATGAAGCCCAGAATACCCGTGGCAAACCCAACCGCCGTCAGCAGCAAGGCGACAAAGAAACGGTTCAGGTTAGCGCGTTTCCACATTCGGTTAGTTTCTGTTCACTAGTTAATGACCGTCCTCTCGAATAAGGCGAGACACCTCGCGGGCCTTGGCGTTGCCACAGTAACTGCCACGCTGAGCGCAGCCGAAGCATGACGGCCATATTGACTGAAAAGCCTCACACTAGCCTACATAGCCCCGCGCGGAATGACCGTACCGAGCATGTTGCCCAGGTCGTCGTCCATCTTCTTGAGCAGCTTGATGGTGTGCAGGGTTTCGAGCAGGGCCAGCTCGTCCATGGGGTGGCGCAGGGCTTCGAGGCGCACGGCCAGCTCGCGCTGCACATTCACCTTGTTGAGGCGCAGAATGGCGTTGTCGCAGGCCTGCTGGAGCTGGTCGATTTCCCGGGGCACGTAGATCTGGTGGGTGCTCCAGTTGGGGCTCAGCTCATACTTTTCCGTGGCCAAATCACTGACCAGCATGCGAATGTCGGAGCGGCCGTGCTGGATAAAGGTGCGCACCTCGGGCCAGCGGCCCTGCTCCATTTCCTGGCGGCACAGGTGCAGCAGGTCGGCGTAAATCGGGGTTTGCAGGGGCGTTTCCTCCAGCTGCCCGAAGATGTACTGGGCCACGGCCATGTCCTCGGTAAGAGGCTGGGCGGCGTAGAGCAGCAGCAGGCGCACCACTTCCCGCTCACAGGCCTGCTGCAGATCGGGCACGGGTTCCAGCTCGGTATCGGCCTCGGCGGCCGAGCTGCCCCCGGCGGCGGCCAGCTCGTCGGGCGAGGCCCCGTACATGGCCATTTCGGCCTCTTCCTCGGGGCTGAGGCCACCAGTTGTTGGTTGTTGGTTGCTAGTGGTTAGGGCGGGCGAGTACGGGCGGCTGCCCGACGGGGGCCGGCTGCTGGCCCCACTCACACCTCCGCTGTTGCTCTGCCCCCCGCTGGTGCCGGGCGCGGCGCGCTGGGAGTCCTTCTTAACGAGCTTGTTGTACTCGGTGATGAGCACCTGCTCGTCGATGCCGAAGGTGGTGCTGGTTTGCTGCAAAAACACCTGCCGCTTGATCGGGTCGGGCACTTTGGCAATGCTCTGGAGCACGTCCCGGATGGCCTCTGCCTTCTTTACCGGGTCGTGGGCCGCCTCCTGCGACACGAGCCGGGTCTTGAAGGAGATGAAGTCCTGGCTGTTTTTTTCCAGGTAGTCCTTGAAGCGCTGGTCGCCGACTTTGCGGATGTAGCTGTCCGGGTCGTCGCCGTCGGGAAACAGCACCACGCGCACGTTCAGGGCGCCTTCCAGTAGCATGTCGATGCCGCGCAGGGAGGCCCGGATGCCGGCCGCGTCGCCGTCGTAGAGCACGGTCACGTTGTCGGTATAGCGCCCAATGAGGCGAATCTGGCTTTCGGTAAGCGAGGTGCCCGAGGAGGCCACCACGTTCTTGATGCCGCCCTGGTGCAGGCTCAGCACGTCGAGGTAGCCTTCCACGAGGTAGCACACTTCCTCGGAGCGGATGGCCTGGCGCGCCTGAAACAGCCCGTAGAGCACGTCGGACTTGTGGTAGATGTCGGACTCGGGCGAGTTGAGGTACTTGGCCGTCTTGTCGTTGGCCTTGAGCGTGCGGGCCCCGAAGCCAATGACGCGCCCGGAGACGTTGTGAATCGGGAACATCACGCGGCCCCGGAACCGGTCGTAGCGCCGGTTGGGGTCGTCTTCGCGCACGATGGTCAGGCCGGTTTTCTCCAGGTACTTGGCCTCGAAGCCCTGCTTTTGGGCGGCCTTGAGCAAATCGTCCCACTGGTCGAGGGAGTAGCCCAGCTCGAAGGTCTTGATGGTGGTCTGGTTCAGGCCGCGCTGCATGAGGTAGCTCAGCCCGATGCTCTCCCCTTCTTCCGACTCGTGCAAGAGCTTCTGGTAGTGGTCCTTGGCCCAGTTGGAAACGATAAACTGGGAGTCCTTCTCGTTTTGAACGAGCTGCTCCTCGGGCGTCTTTTCCTCTTCCTGGATATCAATACCGTACTTTTTGGCCAGGTATTTCAGGGCTTCCACGTAGCTGGTGCCCTCGATATCCATGATGAACTGCACCACCCCGCCGGCCTTGCCGCAGCCAAAGCACTTGTAGAGGCCTTTGGCCGGAGCCACCGAGAAGCTCGGCGACTTTTCGTGGTGAAACGGGCAGCAGGCCCACATATTCTGACCCTTGCGCTTCAGGGTCACGAAGTCACCCACCACCTCGACGATGTCGGCGTGGTGAATGATCTGGTCAACGGTTTCTTTCGGGATTCGGGCCAAGGGTACTTTCGAGCAACAGGTAAGAAGGACGCGGAAACGGCACTACGAAGGTACGAGGTTCAGCGGCCGGAATGCTACACGCATGAGAAAGGCGGCCCCTGCGTGGTGCAGAGGCCGCCTTTCGAGAATTGTCAGCCGCTATTGCCCAGCCGCGGCCGACGAAATCCACCCTATTGGGGCCCGACACTCACCACCGGGCTTCCAAAACGCCTGAGGCCGTTGCAGCGACTCTCACGGGCGTGGCAGATTGCTGGGCTATTGTATGCAGTATCGGGAACGGGGCCCGGAAGGTTTCACAAAATTCAAGCATGTTACCAGAATCCAACTTCCTCAGCCCAGCTTACTTAGCTTTGCGGATGTAGATGTTGCCGTTCAGGGTTTTCATCATGATTTCGGCCCCGCCCCCGTTGAGTTTGCCGTAGGTCCAGTTGTCGGCGTTGAGGCGGTAGACCCCGTTCTGGGCGGTGCGGTTCACCTTGGCGGGGGTTTTATCGGTCACCAGGTCGAAGTCCGAGTAAATTTCGCCGTGCTCCGACTTGAGCTTGAGGGCGGCTTTGGCCGGGGCCGGGAGCGTCACGTCGACCGGCCCGTTGACGGTCGTAAAGGCCATGGGGGCCCCGGCCGAAACCGATTTGAAGACGGCCTTGATGGGGCCGTTGACGGTGGTGGCAACAGCCGAGCCCGATACCTGCCGCAGGACGATGCCGCCGTTGACGTTGTTGACCTCGATTTCCCCGCTCACATTTTCGACCACGATGTCGCCGTCCTGCACAGTGCTGATTTGCAGGGAAAACCGCTGGGGCACCTTTACGGTCATGTTCACGGGCTGCTGCCAGGAGTTGCTCTTGACGTAGACCTTGTTGTCTTTCTCCTCGGCCGTCACGTCGAAGGTGGCGGCCCCGGCAATGCGCCGCATGCCCTTGGCGCCGGGCTTGCCGTCGGTGTCGTTATCGTCGTCGGAGTCGTCGTCGGCATCCTTATCCCGGCTCCGGCCGCGCGGCGCGGCATCGATGACGACGTCCTTGCCGCTATAGCCCAGCACGGTTACGCCCCCGTTCACGAGCTTGATGTGGAGCAGGCCGGGCTTACCGGGGGAACTCAGGGGAACCACCAGCTGCTCTTTACTTTGGGCCGCAGCCGTCAGGGTTATGGTCAGCAGGAGCAGCAGCAGGCCGGCGCGGAAACGGTGAGGGGCAGGCACCGGCAGATAGAACAGGGTTTTCATTAGGGTTTACGTTTAATGGTCACGTCGCCGTTGAGGGTTTCGAAGCGGAAGTCGTGGCCGCCCTTGCCCAGCCGCACGGCCGTGCCTTTGGAGAGTTTATACTTGGTGCCGCCAGTGGTGCTTTCCTTGTTTTGCACCACCTGTACGGGCAGGCTTTCCACGTTCGGGAAGTCGGTGAGCAGCTCGCCGTGCATGCTCTTAAAGCGTACATCGGCCCCTAAGTCGCTGGGGTACGTCACCTTGATGTCGCCGTTGATGGTGCTGTAAGTGCAGGGGCCGGGGGGGCTGCTCAGGTAGCTGGCCTCGAGCGGACCGTTAATGGTGCGGGCATCGGTGGTGCCCTGCACGTTGGTGAGCGTTACGGCCCCGTTGATGTTGTGGGCCCGGAGCTTGCCGCTCACCTCCCGCACCGTCACGGCCCCGTTGTTAATCGTCGACACGTCCAGATTCATCTGGTTGGGCACTTTCACCACGTAGTGAAAGGTGTAGTGGTAGTCAATGTCGCGGTGGTTGATGTTGCGCCCGTTGCGCCGGGGCCGGGTGTCGAAGGGGCCGGCCATGTAAGCCACCACGCTGTCGTTGCGCTGGTAGAGGCCCAGCACGGCTTCTTTCTTGCCCTGCTCCAGGGTTTGCTCGTCGTCGGCCCGGATGATGCGGGTCACTTCCACCACCACTTTGTTGCCCGTGGTGCCCTGCACGCTCACGTTGCCGTCGATGTTGTAGATGGCCAGCACGCTGCGGTCAGCGGCCCCGGTCAGGGTAAACTCTTTGCTGATCTGCTCTTTGAACTCGCGGTTCTGGGCCGTGGCCTGGCAGCTAGACAGTAGTACCAGCAGCGCTATCAGGCTGGGGTGAATAGTCAGTTTCATGGTAGGGTTCGGAGGTTGAGGGCGCGGCAGGCCGGCCATTGGAGAGATGTTGAAGGCTTTCTTCAATTTTACTTTTCACGGCCTGGTTCAGGCCGGGCTGGTTGAGCAGGCGGCGCAGGGGCTGCACCGAGCGGCGCTCCTGGAGCTGCACCATCACATCGGCCAGGGCCGACTGCACCAGGGGCGAATCCTGGTGCTTGAGGGCCTGCACCAGGCCCAGGCGGACCTTGGGCTCCTGGGCCAGCGCGGCCAGGGCTTCGAGGGTAGCCAGGCGCACATTCACGTTTTCGTCGTGGTTCAGGGTGCTCAGCAGCGCGTCGATAACCTTGTCGTTGGGGCCGCTCAGGTCCTTGGTGTAGCTCACGGCCCGCAGCCGCTCGGTGGCCGAGGGGTTTTCAATCAGGGACAGCAGCATCACCTGGCGCATCTGCTCTACCTGGGTGGTGAGGGCGGCCAGCTGCTGCTGGTCGGCCGTGGCCGGGGCTGTTTTCGGCCCATTGTTGAGCCAGTAGCCCGCCGCCAGCCCCACCACCAGCAAACCCAGGCCGTAGGCCAGGCGCAGGGCTGGGCCCGGCGCGAGCAGGGCCCGGCATTTCTGCCAGAAACCCGCCAGGGAGAACGTGGGCGCGGCTTCCACTTCTTCCTTGTAAGCCGCCAGCATGGAGTAGAAGGCCGGGCGCAGGTTTTCGCTGGGCTCGGGCTCGGGCGTGGTGCCCAGCGTGTGCCACACCTGCCGCAGGGCCAGCAGCTCCTCCTGGCAGTCGGGGCAGTGGGCCAGATGGGCCTGCACACGGGCCTGCTCGGCGGCGGGTAGTTCGTTATTCAAATACTCCAGCAGCTGGGGCTGGGCTTGTTCGCAATGCATGTCCATCCCTTCAGTTTTCAATGCGCAGGTAAATTGTTTTCAGCTCATTCAGGGCCCGGTGCACCCGCACTTTCACCGCGCCTTCAGTCGTATTCATCACCCGGGCTATTTCCTCGTACTTGAGCTCCTGAAACCGGCTCAGGATGAGCACTTCCCGATTGTCGGCGCTCAACCGGCCCAGGGCTTTGTGCAGGGTAGCTACTTCCTGCTCACGCTGCAGCGTTTCGTCGGCCCGGGTCCCCCCCCCTATTTTCTCGGCGAAGTCCTGCACGTCGGCGTGGTGGGTGGCATGGCGGTTCTTCTTGATGTGGTCGGCCAGTACGTTGCGGGCCAAGTGGTACATCCAGGTGCGAAACTCGCCCTCGCCGGTGTAGGTGTGCCGGTATTTGAGCATGCGGTAAAACACGTTCTGCACCAAATCTTCGCTGGTATCGGCGCGGCCCAGCATGTGGTAGAGAAAGGAATACAGCTTGCGGTGGTGGCGCTCAAAGAGCAGCCCCATCCGGTCCACATCACCGGCCTTGACCCGGAGCATAAGGGCGTTGTCTGAGAGCGAGTCCAACCGGAGGAGAGGTGGTAGGTGGTGGGTTATTTGACTGTGGACACCGCCCCACAACGGGAAGGTTACAGCAAAGCAGAAATTATTTTTTGGAACCACAACCCTACCTGTCATCCTGAGCAGAGCGAAGGACCTTATGGGATATGAACGAGTGAGACAACTACCGACTTGTTCTTGCGTGCCAAGGTCCTTCGCTCTGCTCAGGATGACAGGCGGGAAAGGATATAGCTGGGTTTACAACTAACTCTGCCCGGCCGGTAACTTCCGCCCGCATTTGTGGGTTATCTTTGCAGTCTGCATTCTGCATTTTCCGACCTATGGCTATTACCAAAGAAGACGTCCTCAAGGCCCTGAGCTACGTGGAGGAGCCCGACCTGGGCAAAGACCTCGTGACCCTCAACATGATTGAGGACGTGCATATCGACGGCAAGACGGTGTCGTTTTCCGTCATTCTGACCACGCCCGCCTGCCCCCTCAAGGAGCTGATTCACAACGCCTGCGTGCGCGCCATCCACACGATGGTCGACAAGGACGCCGAGGTGAAAGTGAACCTGACTTCGCGCGTGACGACGGCCCGGGCGGCCAACTCGGCCGTGCTCAATGGCGTCAAGAACATCATTGCCATTGCCTCGGGCAAAGGCGGCGTGGGCAAAAGCACCGTCACGGCCAACCTGGCTATTGCCCTGGCCCGCACCGGCGCCAAAGTCGGCCTCGTCGACGCCGATATCTCCGGTCCCAGCATGCCCGTCATGTTTGGCGTGGAAGATGCCCGCCCCCACGTATTCCAGACGCCCGAGGGCCGCAACCTGATTCAGCCCATCGAGAAGTTCGGCGTCAAGCTCATCAGCATCGGCTTTCTGGCCCCTTCCGACAGCGCCATCGTGTGGCGGGGCCCCATGGCCTCCTCGGCCCTGAAGCAGTTCATTACCGAAGTGGATTGGGGCGAGCTGGACTACCTGCTGCTCGACATGCCGCCCGGCACCTCCGACATTCACCTCACGCTGGTGCAGACCGTGCCCGTCACGGGCGCCCTGATCGTGACTACGCCCCAGAAAGTGGCTTTGGCCGACGCCCAGAAGGGTCTGCAGATGTTCCGCCAGCCCCAGATCAACGTGCCCGTGCTGGGCATCGTGGAGAACATGGCCTGGTTCACGCCCGCCGAGCTGCCCGACAACCGCTACTACATCTTCGGGGAAGGCGGCGGCAAGGCCCTGGCCGACAAGCACGAAGTGCCCCTGCTGGGCCAGCTGCCGCTGGTGCAGAGCATCCGCGAAAACGGCGACTACGGCACCCCCGCCATTACCCAGCCCGGTACGCCGGCCGCCGCGCTGTTTGAGCAGCTGGCCGAGGAGCTGGCCCGGCAGGTGTCCATCCGCAACGCCGTGGCACCCCGCACGCAGGTGGTCGAAATGAAGTCGTAAGCTGAACGGCAAGCTCTTCTTTAGTCCCGGCTGGTAACTTTGTCAGCAGCCGGCGTGTTATCCTCACACCAGCCAAAAGCTGTATCTTTACCCGCCTACCCCTGCTTCCGGCAGCAGGGCCAACTCAATTCTCATGAATTCTTCCGCTGTTTTAGAGCATCCTTTGTTGTCCCGCGTCGAGCAGGCCCTGGACACGATTCGCCCGTATCTGGCGGCCGACGGCGGCAACGTGCGGGTGCTGAACATCACCGACGAGCTGGTGCTGCAACTGGAGCTGATGGGCGCCTGCGGCACCTGCCCCATGTCGCCGATGACGCTCAAAGCCGGCGTGGAAGAGTCGGTGAAAAAGGCCGTGCCCGAGATTGTGCGGGTGGAGGCCATCAACGGCACTCCCTTCGCCGAGCAGCCCGCCGGCCAGACCGGCCACCCCGTGTCGCCGGCCCCGGTGCCCACGCCGGAGTTTTAGTATTTGCTTGTTAAGTCAAAAGCCAGCTTTCCTTGCGGAAAGCTGGCTTTTTTGTTTGTTATACGTTCGTCTATTTGGCAGGCCTAGACTCTATCTGTACCCAAGATTTACTTCTTTTATCTCAAAATAACATCTCTCACAAACAAGCTTTATGTCTGCAAATGCCATTGACTTATCGTTCCACCCATCCTCTTTTTGTCTAACAATTTCACATTTATCACACCATGCTTGAAAGTCATCATCTTCTTCAAGCTCCATCTCCGGAAAGGTTTCAAACGCCTCTTCAAACCCTACTTCATTCGTAAAGCTGAGATGTTTGCAAACAAATGCTCGTCTTCTGTACTCATGAGTGCCGCATTCAACATATTTATCCTTAATACTTTGCGCAGTTTCGTTGTCAAGCACTTCCGTTATAATTAAAAAAAGTTGCAACTGGTCGCTAACAGGTCTATATACACCGATGCCATGTGTTAGTTTAGCGGCAATTGCTGTAAACTCCCATGCTTCAAATTCGTCACTCGGGAAGTAGCCAGTTGTGAGTTTTGGGAAGCCTGACCTATGCCCGAATTCCTTTATGACATTAGACGCATCTTTCACATTACTAAGAGTATGGTCATTATCCCAAGACCATTTCCAAGTATTTGATTTTTGCGAGAAACTTCCTGCTTGAAAATATTTAAAGTTCAGTTCAACTGGACCAGTCGAAAAGGTTAATAACCCAGTGGCTTGGTTATAAAACCAATTCTCGTAGCCATCTAATTCATATTTTTCCTGCAATTCAGCTTGCAAGACCTTTAAATCATCGACGCACTTTTGAGCGAAAGAGCGGTAGTCTATAGTTTCCAAATTACACTTGATTACACGGACAAAAATTATGAATGATGTCTGCCAATACGTAGCCTGCCTTGGCTAAGAAAGAGGGAATATTCTATTACCTCTAACACAATCGACCTAAATACCGACATCAAACAGCTTTACCTCGAAGGTAGCCACTTCACTCATTCCTTCCTAGTCACCGTCTCGTTCAGCTCCCTACCCTATCTTTGCCCATCACCCTACGCTATTCCTTTTCCGATGCCCAACCCGAATAACCCCGCCCTGCACTCCTGGATTGATATTGCCCCAACCAGCGACTTTCCCATTCAGAACCTGCCTTTCGGCGTGTTTGAAACCCCGGAGCGCGGCCCGCGGGTGGGCGTGGCCATCGGCGACTACGTGCTGGATTTGTACGCCGTGAGCCAATTCGGCTTCTTCGAAGACCTCGACATTCCGACCCAGCCCAAGGTGTTTCGGCGCCGCTCCCTGAACCAGTTTATTGCCCTGGGCCGGCCGGTGTGGCGGGCCGTGCGCCTGCGCGTTTCGGAGCTGCTGCGCCACGACAACGGCGAGCTGCGCGACAACGAGGAAGCCATGCGCACCTGCCTCGTGCGCCAGAGCGAGGTGCAGATGCTCCGGCCCGTGAAGCCCCACAATTACACCGATTTCTACTCCAGCATCGAGCACGCCACCAACGTGGGTATCATGTTCCGGGACCCGGCCAATGCCCTGCTGCCCAACTGGCGCCACATCCCGATTGGCTACCACGGCCGGGCCAGCAGCATCGTGGTCAGCGGCACCGATATTCGCCGACCCAACGGGCAGCGCAAAGCTCCCGATGCCGCTGCGCCCACGTTTGGTCCGAGTCAGCAGCTGGACTTTGAGCTGGAAGTGGCTTTCGTGGTGGGTAAAAGCACCGAGCTGGGTCACTCCATTCCGCTGCAGCACGCCGAGGAGCACATTTTCGGGCTGGTTTTGTTCAACGACTGGAGTGCCCGCGACATTCAGAGCTGGGAATACGTGCCGCTGGGGCCGTTCCTGGGCAAGAGCTTCGGTAGCAGCGTCTCGCCCTGGGTCGTGACCCTCGACGCGCTGGAGCCCTTCCGCACGGCCGGGCCGGTGCAGGAGCCCGAGCCCCTGCTCTACCTGCGCCAGCCCGACGCCCACAACTTCGACCTGAACCTGGAAGTCGCTATTCAGCCCGCTGGTGGCCCCGAAACCACCGTGTGCCGGTCCAACTTCAAGTATATGTATTGGAGCATGGCCCAGCAGCTAACCCATCAGACCAGCAACGGCTGCAACCTGCAAGTCGGCGACCTGTACGCCAGCGGTACCATCAGCGGCCACACCCCCGACTCGTTTGGCTCGATGCTGGAGCTGGCCTGGAAGGGCACCAAGCCCCTGCCCCTGGCCGACGGCTCGGAGCGTAAGTTCATTCAGGACGGCGACACGGTAACCATGCGCGGCTTTGCCGAAAAAGACGGTATCCGCATTGGCTTTGGCGAAGTGCGGGGCACGGTGCTGCCGGCCAACCCACTGTAAGCCAACCTAAGCCATACAAAAAAGCCTCCGCTAAAACGAAGCGGAGGCTTTTTTTATGACCTTCTCTCTACACGCCCGGCTTGGTTTCATCCGGCGCGGGCGGGGCCGTGGCGGGCCGCAGCTCATCGGCGTCTTCGTCCAGACGCTCCAGCTCGTAAATAGCCGTGGCAGGGTCAAACATATTCAGGGAAGCCATTACCGATTCTTCCAGGCTTTCGGGCTGGTTTTCGGCGGGAACATCGGGGTCGTTTGGGGAGGAGTTCATGCGTGTGGCAGAAAAAGGTGGGCGCTAGTAGCGTATACTGGCCCCGGGGCAAACGGTTTTCTACACTTCCTGTTTTGGGTGCTGCTACTGCACATCAATGGCCGCCCGCTAAATATGTACCCGCTGGGGAGAACTAACCGGGGTTGTGTACACAGCCATTGGGTCTCTTGAGTAGCCTCCCTTGCTCCCGCCGTATACACACAGCAGTACAGACCCAAGCCCGGCACTACGTATTTATCCCGAACCCACCCTGAGAGAAATACCTATTTCCAACCTGTTGTACTTAAACTTTAAACTCTATAACCCTAGGTCAGTACACCCTTTTGTTGCGTTGGCGGCTCCGGATCAGTATGTACTACTCACGGGTGCCGCTGCTTTCCTTACTCCATCCACCACTAACCAACCAAGACTCCTATGTTAGCAATGGAATATCGGGGCCCCAAAAGGGTCCGTGCCGTGCAGAAGCCAATGCCGGAAATCAAGCATCCCCAGGATGCCATTGTTCGGGTGCTGCGCACCTGCATCTGCGGCTCCGACCTGCACCTATACAACGGCAACGTGCCCGACACGCGCGTAGGCTCCACTTTTGGCCACGAGTTCATCGGAGAAGTGGTGGAAGTCGGCTCCGAAGTAACGAAAGTAAAGACCGGCGACCGGGTCATCGTACCCTTCAACATTGCCTGCGGCGAGTGCCATTTCTGCCGGCAGGGCATGTTTGGCAACTGCCACGAATCCAACACCGAGGCCACGGCCGTAGGCGCCATTTTCGGCTACTCCCACACGGCTGGCGGCTTCGACGGGGGCCAGGCAGAATACGCCCGGGTGCCCTACGCCAACGTGGGCCCGACCATCATTCCCGAGGGCATGGACCTGGACGACGCCGTGCTGCTCACCGACGTAGTGCCGACCGGCTACCAGGCCGCTGAAATGGCCGGGATTCAGCCCAACGACACCGTGGTGGTGTTCGGGGCGGGCCCTATTGGTATCATGGCTGCTCGCTGCGCCTGGCTCTTTGGAGCCGGCCGCGTTATCATCATTGATAAAGAGGAATATCGGTTGGACTTTGCCCGCAACTATTCTTACTGCGAGGCTTATAATTTCGAGGAAATCGGCGACCCGGTGGTGTTCATCAAGAAAATCACCGACTGGATTGGGGCTGACGTGGTTATCGATGCCGTGGGTGCTGAGGCGGCCGGCAACGCCATGCAAACCATTACGGGCCGCAAGCTGCTGCTGCAGGCGGGCTCGGCTACGGCCCTGCACTGGGCCATCAACTCGGTGAAAAAAGGCGGCGTGGTGTCGATTGTGGGCGTATACGGCCCCACCGACAACCTGATTCCGATTGGCAACGTGCTGAACAAAGGCCTCACCATTCGGGGCAACCAGTCGTCGGTGAAGCGCCTGCTGCCCCGTTTGATCGAGCACGTGCAGAACGGCGTGCTCAATCCCAAAGGCCTGATTACTCACCGCTTACCCCTGGAAGAAGTAGCCGACGGCTACCGGATGTTCTCCGCTAAGCTGGATAACAACATCAAGACCGTCCTGCTGCCCCCATCCGTCACCCTGTAACGCCGCCCCGACCATGGAAAATAACGCAGTAAATACGCCCATCGACCCCAAGCAAATCCCCGGCTGGGGCGTGGATGCCGACCCTAAGAACGACCCGACCTACCCCATGCGGGCCCGCATGAACGTGGCCCAGGACCCGGACCCCAAGCACCGCCCCGACTCGCTGCAGCCCCTGGAAGTCGAGAAGCTGCGCTCCATTGAGCGGCCCAATGTATCGGCCGTATATGGCACCACGGTTCCGCCCATGGGACTGAGTGGGGCTATCCGCCGGCTGGCCTTCAAGTACAGCGAAAACCGCTACCGCCACTGGCTGCCCCTGATTGTGGCCGACCGGGTGCAGGTGGTAGAAGGGGTGCTAGGCGACCTGGTGCACGGAAAAGTGCCCAACATTTGGGCCGAGAAAGGCTACGATATGGAGTGGAAGCACAACCGCTCTGCCTTCGTAACCAAGATGGCCACTATTGCCGCCTTGACGGCCGGCACTATCATCTGGCTTAGTGCAGGTAAAAAGAAGAACTCGTACGAAGCCAAAGGCCGTTATAAGTCAGCGGCCCGCCCACGGTAGTTGCTCCGTTTCAGACAAGAAAAAGCCCGCCTGGTAGATAACCAGGCGGGCTTTTTCTTGTCTGAAGCAGTTTAGCGGTTCACGTAGTCCAGCAGAAACTGCCCCTGCTGGTAACGCAGCTTGGTTACCGAGCCGTAGTCAATATTGAGGCGGAAGGCATTGGCCAGCGGCAGGCCCAAACAATGGCACAGCAAAGTGCGAATCAGGGCGGCGTGGGCAAACACCACCACGTCCTCAGCCGCTTCCGGCTCGGTCAGCAGCTCACGCAGAAACGCTACGGCGCGCTGCTGCACCGCGGCAAACGACTCGCCGCCCGGGGCAGGCAGCTCAACAAAGTCGGCCTTCCAGGCGGCCAGCTCCTGGGCCGGTAGCTCGGCCCAGGGCTGCAGCTCCCATTCCCCGAAGTGGTACTCTTTCAGGCGCTCATCCAGACAGATGGGCCCTTCCACCACGTCTTCGGCCAGAATCCGGCAGCGCGACAGCGGGCTGGCGTAGGCACGCACGGCCCCGGCCCCCAGCCCGGCAGCCAGCACCCGGCACAGGCGGTTCTTTTCCTGCTCGTACCGCTCACTCAGGGCCACGTCGCTCTGCCCGTAGCAAATGCCGGCGGCAGTGGCCACGCTGGTATGTCGAATCAGGTAAATATCCATGCTGCAAGGCCGCCCCGAGCGGCAAAAACAACCGAAGATACGTGGTCTAGCGGAGTTTGGCGGCACCAAAAAGCCCGGCCGGTAAGACTACCAGCCGGGCTTGGGTCCTTCGCGGAGCTTACTTTCGGCCGCTGATAATCTCGTCGACCACGGCCGGGTCGAGCAGGGTGGTCACGTCGCCGATGTTGCTGGTTTCGCCTTCGGCCACTTTGCGCAGGATGCGGCGCATGATTTTGCCCGAGCGGGTTTTGGGCAGGCCCGAGACCAGCTGAATCTTGTCGGGTTTGGCAATCTTGCCAATCTGCGCCACCACGGTTTCGATGATGCTGGCCTCCACCCGGGGCTTGTCGGCCTCGTTGGCGCAGGCTCCGTCGCGGCAGATAACGAAGGCGTAAATGCCCTGCCCTTTCACATCGTGCGGGTAGCCCACGACGGCGCTTTCCACCACGTTGTCGTTTTCATTGATGGCGTTTTCAATTTCGGCGGTGCCAAACCGGTGCCCACTCACGTTTATCACGTCGTCGACGCGGCCGATGATGCGGTAGAGCCCGTTTTCGTCGCGCCGGGCCCCGTCGCCGGTGAAGTAGTAGCCCGGATAAGGCCCAAAGTAGGTTTGCTTGGCCCGCTCATGGTCGCCGTAGGTGGTGCGGATGATGCCGGGCCAGGAGGCTTTGATAGCCAGGTAGCCTTCCTGGTTGTTGCCTTCGATTTCCTGGCCTTCCTGGGTGAGCAGCACGGGCTGTACGCCCGGCAGAGGCTGGCCCGCGTGGGCCGGCTTGGTGGGCGACACCCCGGCCAGGGCCGAAATCATGATGCCGCCGGTTTCGGTTTGCCACCAGGTATCAATCACCGGGCAGCGCTCCTTGCCCACGTGGGTGTGGTACCAGTGCCAGGCTTCCTCGTTGATGGGCTCCCCCACCGAACCCAGCACCCGCAGCGAATCGAGCGAGTAGCTGAGCACGTTGTCCAGGGGCGTAGCCATCAGGCTGCGGATAGCGGTGGGCGCGGTGTAAAACACGTTGACGCCGTGCTTGTCAATTACTTCCCAGAAGCGGCCCGCGTCGGGATACGTGGGCACGCCTTCGAACATGAGCGTGGAGGCCCCGTTCAGCAGCGGCCCGTAGAGCAGGTACGAGTGGCCCGTGACCCAGCCGATGTCGGCCGTGCACCAGTAAATGTCGTTTTCCTCGACCTGAAACACGTTGCGGAAGGTGTAGTCGGCCCACACCATGTAGCCGGCCGTGGTGTGCACCACGCCCTTGGGCTTGCCGGTGCTGCCCGAGGTATAAAGAATGAAGAGCATGTCTTCGGCGTCCATTTCCTCGGCCGGGCAGGTTTTGGCCGCGTCCTGGGCTTCTTCGTGGTACCACACGTCGCGGCCTTCCTCCATGTGCACGGGCCAGCCCAGGTGCTCTACTACTATCACGCGGCGCACCGAGGGGCAGCTTTCCAGGGCCTCGTCGACCACGCGCTTCACCGGAATCTGCTTGGGGCCGCGGTTGAGGCCGTCGGAGGTCAGTACCACCGAGGCCTGAGCATCGTTGACGCGGTCGGCAATGGCGGTGCTGCTGAAGCCGGCAAAGATAACCGAGTGCACGGCTCCAATCCGGGCGCAGGCCAGCACGGCAATGGCCAGCTGCGGAATCATGGGCATGTAGAGGCACACCCGGTCGCCCTTTTCCACGCCGTTGTTGAGCAGCACGTTGGCAAACTGGCACACCTGCTGGTGCAGCTCCCGGTAGGTGTAGCGAATCTGGCGAGTCTTGGGGTCGTTGGGCTCCCAGATCAGGGCCAGCTTATTGCCCCGAGTGGCCAGGTGACGGTCCAGGCAGTTTTCGGTGATGTTGAGCTTGGCCCCGCTAAACCATTCATTGTGGCCATCGACCAGGTCCGGCTTGCAAACCGATTCCCACTTGCGGCGCCAGGTGAAGGGTTCGGCCACGCTGGCCCAGAACTGCTCCGGATTCTCAATGCTGCGCTGGTAGGCATCCTGGTAGTCTTCGAAAGTGCGGATGCGGGGATGTTGAAGGGGCATACGGCAGGTAATTAGGGGGTTGATGGGGGAGTATAAAACGGGACAGCGGCCCGAACGGCCGGGGCAGCTGCTTTAGTGGGTTGGGACTCAGGATTTAGGTACTGGAAGCCGGCGCGGCCACCAGCTCCTTTACCTTTTCCATCAGCTGGCGGGTACTGAAGGGCTTGGGAATATAGAGGTCGGCCCCCACGTCGTAGCCGCGCTGAATATCGGCCTCCTTACTCTTGGCGCTAAGGAAAATCACTTTGGTGCGCTGCCGGTCGGGGCGGCTTTTCACGTGCTGGCACACGTGGTAGCCGTCGACGTCGGGCATCATGATATCGAGCAGAATCACGTCGAAGGCCGTGTGGTCGATGGCCTCCAGGGCCTCAGTACCGTTGCGGGCAATGCCGACCTGGTAGCCGCTTTTGCGCATCAGAAATTCGAGGGACATCACGATGTTGGGTTCGTCATCAACAATCAGAATCTGCGGGGCACTCATAGCTCAGCGTTGGGAAAGGCGTGGGAAAACGGGGCGGAAACAAGGGAAAACAACCTCAGATGGGGGCCGAAGTAATGGGCAGCTCCAGCGAAAAGCAGGCCCCCTGTTCCGGCTGGCTTTCCACCCAGATGCGGCCGGCGTGCAGTTCCACAATCTTTTTAGTGATGGCCAGGCCCAGGCCCGAGCCCTCCGGCTTGCGGGTCGTCTGGTTTTTGGCCTGGAAGAACTTGTCGAAAATCAGGGTGTGATACGCCGGGTCGATGCCCTTGCCGTTGTCGCGCACGCTCAGGCGCAGCACGCCCGCCCGGCTCGCCTCGGCTACCACCGCAATACGCCCGAGCCCATCGGCCCGGCACGACTTGACGGCGTTGGACAACAGGTTGACCAGTACCTGCATCAGCCGGTCCCGGTCGCCGGGCAGGCGGGGCAGGCCAGGCGGCACCACCACGTCGAGTTGAATGCTCTTGGCCCGCACGAGCTGACCAACGGCGTCCGTGGCGTCGTTGACGACCTCGGCCACGTCGAGCGGGGCGCACTCCAGCGTGGCCTGCCCCGATTCATACTTTTCCAGGTCGAGCACCAGCGTAATCAGGCGGCTCAGGCGTTCGGCTTCCTTGGTAATGGTTTGCAGAAAATGATTCCGTTCGGCTTCCGCAATGTCGGGGTTATCGGTCAGAATTTCGGACAGGGCCCGGATGCTGGTCAGGGGCGTGCGCAGCTCGTGGGTCACGGTGTAGAGAAACTCGTCTTTCTGGTGGTCAAGGGCCTGGAGCTGGTCGTAGGCCACTTGCAGCTGGTCGGTGAGGCGCTGAAGCTGGCGCGACTGTTTCTGGAGCTGGCGGTTGGCCTCGAGCAGCTGCTGCGACTCGCGCAGAATGCCCACCACGTTGTCGAAGCTGATGTCCTCCACGCCCACCGACGAGGCCATGAGCAGGCGGGCCGAAGCGGGCCCGATAGAACCGGCCAGCAGCTTTTCGGCGTAGGCCAGCAGGCGCGGGTCGGCCTCCGTGGCCGTGGTTTCGGAAGGATGGGCGTCGGGAAACCGGTCGGAGAAGGCGTGCAGGGCCTGGGCCGTGCGCTTCTTTCCCAGAAAGCCGGTGAGCAGGGCCCGCACGTCGGGCAGGGCCGCCCCGCCCTGCCAGCCGGCCGGACCCTCAAACACGTTGCGGTAGCGAAATACATCGACAAACACGTCGGCCTGGCGCTGCTCCAGCGGCGTGGGCTCACTCAGCAACGAGAAGCCCACGTAGCAGCCGATATTGAAAAACCAGCTCCAAAACAGCCCGTGCGAGAGATAATCCAGGCCCTCTAGTCCAAACAGGGCAAAAGGCCGCAGGCCGCTCCAGCCAAAGGCGCCTTCCTCGAGCAGGCCGGTGGGCAACAGGCCCGGGCCGACCATGGTGGGCAGTACCAGCGTGAAGAACCACACCAGAAAGCCCGCCAGAATGCCGGCCGTGGCTCCGCGGTAGGTGCCGCCCTTCCAGTACAGGCTGCCTAGCACTACCGGCACAAACTGCGCCACGGCGGCAAACGACACCAGCCCGATATTGACCAGCGACAGGGTATGACCAATGAATTTGTAGTAGCCATAGGCGAGCAGCAGCACCAGCACCACGGCCAGGCGGCGGCTTTGCAGGGCGGCCTGGCCCAGGTAGGCAAACCACCGCGCCCCATCCCCGGCGCGGGCCGCGGGCATGCGCACCAGCAGGGGCATGAGCAGGCTGTTGCTCATCATCACGCTCAGGGCAATGGTTTCGACGACAATCATGCTACTGGCTGCCGACAAGCCGCCCAGGTAGGTGAACAAGGCCAGCCACTGCTGGCCCGCGTCCAGGGGCAGAGCCAGCACGAAGGTGTCGGCATCGAAGCTGCGGCCGGCGTAGAGCAAAGCGCCCCCGAAGGCAATGGGCAGCACAAACAGGTTGATAATAATCAGGTAGAGCGGAAACAGCCACATGGCCTTGCGCAAGTGGTCTTCATTCACGTTTTCGACCACTGCCACCTGAAACTGCCGGGGCAGCAGCACAATGGCGGCCACGCTGAGCACGAGCAGGGTAAACCACTGCGGGCTGCTCGTACCGGCGCCGTGCAGGGTAAACAAGCGGCTGAGGGCCGGCACGGCGGCGGCCTTTTCGAATACGTCGCCGAAGCCGTCGTAGAGCCCGTACGTCACGAACACGCCCACGGCCAGAAAGGCTACCAGCTTCACTAAGGACTCCAGGGCCACGGCCAGTACCATACCTTCGTGGCGCTCGGTGGCTTCCACGCTGCGCACCCCGAAAATAATGGTAAAAAAGGCCAGAGCCGCCGTGGTATACAGCGCCGAGCCGGCCGCGCTACCCGACTGCCGGGCAAAGCCGCTGCCCCCTCCCCCGGTTATAATATCGAACGAAGAGGCTATGGCTTTGATCTGCAGGGAAATGTAGGGCACAATACCCAGCACGCTGACGACCGTAACCAAGGCGCCCAAGGAGGCACTTTTCCCGTAGCGGGCCGAAATAAAGTCGGCAATGGAGGTGAGGCGCTGCAGGCGGCAGATGCGGATAATCTTGCGCAGCACCAGCCACCAGGCCGGGGCCAGCAGCGTGGGGCCCAGGTAGATACCCACAAACTCCAGCCCAAAGTGCGCGGCCCGTCCCACGCTGCCGTAGTAAGTCCAGGCGGTGCAGTACACGGCCATGCTCAGGGCGTACACGTAGGGGTTGCTGACCAAGCTGCGGCGCTCAGCCGAGCGCCGTTCGGCGGCGTAGGCCACCCCAAACAGCAAGGCCAGGTAGCCCACCGAAAAGCCGATAACCAGCAGCTTGTTCAAAGACGAAGTTGTGAGGAAGGAAGAAAGCAGAATCTAAACAACGGCCAGCCGGAGCGGCGGCATAAGACTAACTGACAGCGGCGCTACTGCCGACGCGGCCAGCCGGTTATTTCACCTTTACCAGCCGCCAGGTCAGCAGCACGAGCAGGCACCAGGTCAGCAACACGTAGAGGTAAAGCACCGGAATGCTGCCCACCCGCCCGCCCTGGTCGAATACGGCCAACAGCGGAAAATTGAGCAGGACCCCAAATAGCAGGCTTACAAACAGCAGGCGCTGCCCGCGGCGCTGCTCGGCTTGTTCCTGGGGCGACATGGCAGCCATCGGCTAGACAAAAGGTGGAGAGTGGGAAAGTGGAGAAGTCGGAAAATAAGCGAAATCCGGCTGTTTTGCACGTCAAAGGCCTGGGGTCAGACGTTGGAAAGTCCGCCGAACCAGGGGCGCAGCGGACTTTTTCACCAAATCAACTCTTTGCAAAGTTCCTACTGCTCGTCCATGAGCTTCACGTTGCGCACGTCCTTCATCAGAGCCTGCCCGATAATCCAGCAGATCAGGGCAATGCCCACTGGGTACACCAGGCCAGCCAACGTGCTGTGCTCCTTGATAAAGGGCGTGTCGGAGGCGGCGGCGCGCAGCGTCAGGGCGGTGGCAATCAGGGGCACAAAGCCGCCGAAGACGCCATTGCCGATGTGGTAGGGCAACGACAGCGACGTGTAGCGCACCTTGGTCGGGAACAGTTCCACGAGGTAGGCCGCAATAGGCCCGTAGGCCATCGTCACGAACAAGACCAGGCAGAAGACCAGGGCCGTCATGGCCAGCAGGTTGGGCTGCAGGGCCTTCATCACGGCCGGCACGGCCTTGCCCGTAGCATCCACAGTTGCGGCCGTCACCTCCGTAATAGGGCCCGCAAACTGCTTGAGGCCGTAGAAAATCGGGAAGCTGAACAGCGCCCCGCAGAGCAGGCCCATCATGATGATTTTCTTGCGCCCGATGCGGTCCGACAACGAGCCGAAGTACACGAAGAAGGGCGTGGCCAGAATCAGGGCGCTGCACAGCACCAGGCTGGCGTCAACCAAGTCCAGCTTCAGCGTGTTCTGCATAAAGGAGTAGGCGTAGAACTGGCCCGTGTACCACACCACGCCCTGGCCCATGGTGGCGCCAAACAGGGAAATGAGCACCAGGCGGCGGTTTACGGGGTTCACGAAGGATTCGCGCAGCGGGTTGGTGCTAGTCTTGCCCTCCGATTTGGCCTTGGCAAACAAGGGCGACTCGTGCAGCTTGCGGCGGATGTAGTAGGAGGCAATAACGAGCAGGCCCGAGAGCAGGAAGGGAATACGCCAGCCCCACTCCTTAAAGGCCGCTTCGCCCATGGTTTTGCGGGTGGCAATAATGACGAGCACGCTCAGCAGCAGACCGGCCGTGGCCGTAATCTGAATAAAGCTGGTGTAGTAGCCCCGTTTATGGTCGGGCGAGTGCTCGGCCACATAGGTGGTGGCCCCGCCGTATTCGCCCCCCAACGCCAGGCCCTGCAGCAGGCGCAGAATGGTCACGATGATGGGCGCGGCCAGCCCGATTTTGTCGTAGCTCGGAATCAGGCCCGTGACGAAGGTAGCCCCACCCATAATGAGCAGCGTGAGCAGGAAGGTGTACTTGCGCCCGATCATGTCGCCGATGCGGCCGAAGAACAGGGCCCCGAAGGGCCGCACCACGAAGCCGGCCCCAAATACGGCCAGCGTCCCCAGAATGGTATCTTCGATCTTGCCCGTGGAGCCAAACAGCACCGGCCCGATAATGGCGGCCAGGGAGCCGAAGATGTAGAAGTCGTACCACTCGATGACGGTACCGACCGAAGAAGCCGTAATGACTTGCCAGATCTTGCTGGTCGACACGGCATTGTTATCGTGCGCTACCGGCGCGTCGGCCGCCGCTCCGATGCCGGGAGTGTTCAGGCTGTGTTCCATAATGAAGGAAAACGGGTGAGAAGGTGAGGAATGTAGACCAGACAGCGCCCTTCAGGGCTTAGAGGAACACCTGGGTTTGCAGGGTTATTTCGGGGCGGTACCGGATGCTGTTCACGTCGGTGAAGTCGGGTCGGGCGCGGTAGTTGAGCGTCACCTTGGCGTTGTGCCCGTCAATCAGCACGTTCACCCCGGCGTCGTACATATTCATGCCTTTGCGTTCCCCGTCCCGGTCGCGCAGCCCTTCGTAGCTGCTGTGCAGGTAGGCTACGTAAGGCTGCAGGCGCACCTTGGGGCCCAGGGTATTTTTAGGCAGCAGAAAGCCCGCGTTCAGGTACTGGGAAGAGCCCGTGCCCGACTGTGGGTAGGCGTTGCCGCGCACGGCCGCGTTGCCCGCTACCACCCCGTAGCCCGGGTTTTCGGGCCCTACAAAGCGCACGTAGTTAGGCCCCAGGTCGTAGTTGTAGTACACCCCGTACAGGGTAATGGCCGTGCGGGCCGCCGTGTCCAGGGGCACGTCGTAGAAAGCATCCACGCCAAAAAGCTTCATGTCGTGCTTGGTCGTGGGCACAGTGCCAAAGGGGTCGGCCGTCACGGCAGCCGTGACGGGCACCACGCTGGAGGTCGGGCGCGAGTACATGGCGTCCTTGTTGTAAAGGAAGCCCGCCCCGATGCTGAATACCCGCTTGGTCCCCAGGTAGGTACCCGTCATATAGGGCAGCAGGTTGGCTTCGGGCTCCAGAAAGTTGTAGCTGAAGTAGCCCTGGTACACGTGGCCGGTGTTCTGCGGATTGTAGGTGGCCACCCCGGTACCGGTACTGACCCCGGCCGTTGTTACGCCCAGGCTCAGGGGGGTGCTGGCCAGGTTGGTCAGAAAGGCGTCACTCATGCTCACCCGGTAGTCAAACTTACCCACCCGCCCCTTGGCGTAGATGCCCAGCCAGCGGGCAAACTGGTCGGTTAGCTCGATGGTAGGGAAGTTGGTCAGCGGGAAGTCCATGGCCAGCATGCTGGTGGTGCTGGCATTGGTCAGGCGGGAAATACCGTTGAAGTAGTGCAGGCCCGCGCCCAGGCTCAGGTACTTGTTGACCTTATACTCCGTCACGGCCTCGTGAATAAAGAACTGGGGCTTTTTACCGGGCTCATTGGGCTGCCCCGGGGCTCCCCCACTCACTACGTTCTGGTTGTTGATACCCAGGTGAGTATAAATCAGAAAGCGAGGATTAAGCTGGGCCAGAATGAGCAGGCGGGAACGACGGATGCCAAAATCAAGCTGGCTGTCCTTGGCTTGGCCCGGGGCCCGCGTCGTGCCCGTATTATTTTCATTGTAGCGCACATACACCTGGTGCCAGGTCATGAAGCGCAGGTACTTGGAGCCGTCGGGGGAGATATTCACTTTCATGCCCGGTCCGTAGGGAGCCGACACGGCCGGCGCCGGCGTGGCGGGTGGTGGGGCTGGGGTAGCCGGCGGCGGGGCCGGCGTAGAGGTGGCGGGCGGTGGTTGTACCTGGGCGGTGGCGCTACTGGCAGCTGCCAACAGCATGCTAATACCCAGCGCGTAAGAAATAGTCCTCATCAGATTGGCGGGTTGTGAGTAAGAGAAGGTCGGCCGCCGCGGCACAGCTGCTCATCCTCTGCGCTGCGGCCCGACCAAATAGCAAAACCAGCCGCCGGAAGTCATATACTTGCTATATTTCCGCTAAATACTATAGCTCAACCTCCTTTAAAACGCTCCCACCGAATCATCATGTACTTGTCTCCGAGTTCGGTCACCATCAGCCCGGCTCCTTTCACATTCTGCGGATTCTGAAAGAACTCCGCTAATTCCTTTTGATTCAGAATTTTATACGTCGGATGGTAATCCGTTTGCCGGGGAGCCTTCATGCCATACTTCTTCACCCAGTTCATCACGCTCACGTGGCTGACGCCCAGCAGCCGTTCAATTTCCCGGTAGCTCACGCCTTCCACGTACAGCTGCAACGCCTTGATAACGTAATAGGTATCGACCTCCCGCCCGACTTTGGCTACGGAGAAGTGGTAGCCGCACTTTTTACATTTAAACCGCTGACGGCCGCCAACAATACCGCTTTTGGTGGCTTCCGTTGATTCGCATTTGGGGCAGGCGGGCTTGGTCATAGCTGGGTGAGTGAATACTTACGTACAGACTATACGTAATTAGTAAATATATAGTAATTTAGCAACTATGATTTCCTACCGCACGGCCAGCAGCCCGTCTCGAAAAAAAGCCCGCGGCGGCAAGCGGCATCTACGACGGCTGCAGCGAGCGAGCAGTGTACCGGGCGAGTTACAACTTGCTACCCTGCGGAGGCAGCATTACTTTTATCAGAAACTGGGGCTGGGGCACTGGCATCATCGGCAGCCGCCCTGCCCGATTCGTCAATGGGCCGTTCGGCACCTACTTACCACCTTTTTTGCCTGGCAGCGGCAACTGGCCGCCTTGGCCGAACCTGCCTATTGCGCCGACTGGCTTGTCGGTCCCGAGTTTGCCCACAGTTCTCAGGTTGTGGTCGGCATCCAGGAGCGTATAGCGGCCTACCAGAACTGGGGGCCCTCATCTGACTCAGACGCCCCCGCCCTCCCGCCGGCGTATTACCGCCTGCCCGGTGCCGACCGGCTTGCCTGGGAAGCGCATCCCTGGGAGGTGATGTACGAAGCGGATGAGTACTCCGAGGGCTGGCCGCAAACCCTGCTGCGCCTTCCTCACCGCGAATACCAGTTGCCGAACCGCACATTTTTAGCCGTACAAACCGGCTGGGTATGGGTGGGGCAGTTACCCGCTACGGCCTAACGGCTAGAGCGCCAACACAACGGCCAACAGCGCTTCCACGCTCAGGCCCAGGCGGTGCATATCCAGGCGGCCGACGGTGTCGGTGGGCTCGTGGTAGTGCTTGTTGCGGTAAAAGGCCGTGTCGGTAAGCAGGACCGCCGAGTAGTCGAACTGCCAGTAGTTGAGGTGGTCGGAGAAGTCGATGCCGGGCAGCCAGGCCGGCGCCTTAAAACGCTTCACGGGCAGCGTAGCCACGCGTTTGTAATGCCGGGCAAACTGCCGGCCGAAGCGGCCGTTGCCGAATTTCTGAGCCACCGTGACGTAGTTGCCCCGGCTGCCGTACACCAGTCTCAGGGGGCCGAAGGGATAATCCTGAGTCTTTTTCCGGTCGTCGTAGTAGCCCAGCATTTCCAGGGCCACCATGCCTTTCACGTCTACCCCGGCCTCGTGCAAGGCCTTGGCGTGCACGTAGCTACCCATGTTCTTGGTGCGGAAAAACGGTGGCTCTTCCAGCGTGTAGGCTACCAGGTCGATGCGGTAGGACAGGCTGGGCTGCTGGCCCAGCAGGCGGGCCAACTCGAGCAGGGCGGCTACGCCGGTGCCGTTGTCGTCGGCCCCGGGCTGCTCGCCACACACGTCGTAGTGGGCTCCAATAATCAGGCGAGGGCCGTTTTCGGGCCCGAAAGAGCCAATGAGGTTGCGGTACGTGTTGCCCTGCACTTGGTAGGGCTGCTCGGCGAAACGAGCCCCGGCACTGAGCAGGTGCTGCTGAATGTAGCTGGCGGCCTGGTTAAGACTAGCTAGGTGCTGATAGTTGCGGGGCTGGGGCGTGGCCGTAAGGGCCAGCAGGTGCCGGCGCAGGCGCAGGGTATCGGCAGCGGGAGCCGCGCCGTGGGCCCTGAGCCCGATTAAAGTGAGCAGGGCCAACAGCACCCGGACGAAGTACGACTTTGCAGACATCAGCAGCAGATTGAATATACCTCAATAAAGCCAGGCCGGCCCTACCCTTTTACTACCAGCCGGGCCTTCTCCGGGGCTACGCCGATGGTGGCAATGGCGCCGGCGTTGAACTGCAGAAAATCGGTTTCCACGCCGTCGGAAAAGATTACCCCGTTGCTGGGCATAAACGACTCGATGAGCAGTGGCTCGTATTCGCCCAGAATGCCGGCGGTGAGGCTGGCCTGGGTGCGCTTGCTGCGAAAGGCTTCGCGCACCACAAACATTAGCTCGTTCTCCGCTAACGAGGGCTGCGGCGCCGGTATTTCATCCCCGTCCAGAAACCGGGCCATGCCGGCCGTCATGTTGAAAATAGAACTGAGCCAGCCCGTCGAACCCGACTTGGTCGACACGATAACCCCCGACGACGAGTGGTTTTCCGCCTCTTCGCCGAACCCAATCCGGTAGCGGGCCGAGACGTGGGAAGCGGCCCCGATAAAGAGGTCGTTGAAAGCCAGCAGGCGCTGCCCGTCGTTGAGGCGGGCCTCGGCCAGGGCCGCTTCCCGCACGCTATACCGGTCGGCCAGCACCCGCTCCACGGCCCGCAGAAAGTCCTGGGGCGTGAAGGGCAGCAGCACCCCGTCGTAGCGCTCCTGGTCGGGGTTGACGGCAATAATCGGGATGCCGCCGACGTACTTGGCCGTGTTGGCCACCAACCCATCCTGGCCCACTACCACCACCAATTGCTTGGGATTGAAGAGGAAGGAGGGCAGGTAGGCCCGCTCCACCACCTTGTTTTTGATAACCGACGAAAGACGGCGCTGCACCAGGGAAAACGACTCCTGGAAGCGGGCGTTTTCCTGCTCGTATTCGGCAAACTCCCCGCCCATACTCTCGATGTAGAACCGGGCCTGGGCGGGGGTATTAAACCGCTCGATGAGCTGCTCGAGCCGGGTTTTGTTGCGCACCAGAATGGCGTAGTCGATGCCGCTCATCGCCGGGGCTGCGGGTTTTGCGAACTAGGGTGGGACTTGTCGGCCGGGTCGCTGACCAGGGAGTCGAGCAGGTCGGGCGAGATATTGAGGGTACCGATTTTGGCGGCATTTTCGGCCAGCTCGCGGAAGGCCAGAGCAATGTTGAACTTGGGGTCGGGGTTGTTGCTCAGGGCCACCAGCAGCTTCCAGTCCATGTCTTTGTAGGGCCGCAGGGTGGTTTCGAGCACGTAGCCGCGGGTTTCGGCTTCGCGGCGCTGGTTTTCGGCGTTCTGCTCGATGAGCAATTTGCGCTGCTCTTCCACGGCAATGTCGGCCTGCACCTTCATTTCGCGCAGCTTGCGGGTGCTGTTGGCCTTCTGCATCTCGCCCTCGATTTTCTTCTCGGCAATCTGCTTGTTCTTTTCCTCCACCGCAATTTCGGTGTTCAGCTCACTTTCCCGGATTTTGCGCTCCTGCTCCACGGCGAAGTTGCGGCGCTCAAACACGGCCTGGTCGGCTTCCTGCTGCAGCTTTTCCCGGGTCTCGGTTTCCAGGGCCCGGCCCATTTCCGGGGTGGCTTTCACGGCCAGAATATTCACGCCCAGCACCTCGATGCCCAGCAGCCCCACGGCCTTGGAGGCGGCCAAGCCCTCCACGATATGGACCTCAATGGCCTTGGCTGCCCGCATGGCGTCCTTCAGCCCCAGGCTCTGCACGAAGGTGGCCGTGGCGGTCTGGGCCTCGTTGATGATGCGCTGGTGGAGCTTTTCCAGGTCGTTTTTCTTGTACACGCCCCGGCTGTCGACGGTGAAATCGAGCACCTCGGCCAGCTGCTTGGGGTTGCCGGCCTTATAGGTTATCTGCCCCTGAATCGAGACGGTCTGGTAGTCGTGAGTGGTTTCGTTGAAGATAAAAGGCAGGTCGTTGCTGCCCATCGGAATAGCGACAATGGAGCTGTTGGGCGAGAAATAATAGAACGACAACCCCCGCCCCTCTTTGGCAATGCGGCCATTCTTGTAGTGAATGGCGTAGGTCATCGAATCGAACTTGATATGGTTTATTCCGAACATAACAGGCGTGGTGAAGAGGGTGGCGCGCGGGTAAAAGTATCTATAGTTCGGAATATTATGGGGTGTTTGCATTAATCGGCTGTCATCCTGAACGCAGTGCAGGACCTTAGCCAGCGGGCACTGGTCGCCGTTACGCCGGTCGTTTCTCTCTTATAAAGCCCTTTGCAGGCCCAGGATGACAGACGGGAAACCCCAGTTAGCTTGGCAACGAAGCACGCGAAATGTCTCGCAGGGCTCGATAGGACGTTCAAACGACAACTATTTGCCCATAAACCCTGAACTTCGCCCGCCCAACGTCTCCCCTGCCATGCCCACTGCTCTCCCCACCCCGTTCCGCACCATCGACCCCGCCCTGATTAAGCCCAGTGAGCTGCACCCGTTTCTGGTGGGCGCCGTGGCCCCGCGGCCGGTGGCTTTTGCCAGCACCATTGCCGCCGACGGCAGCGTGAACCTGAGTCCCTACAGCTTCTTCAACTGCTTCGGCTCCAACCCGCCGATTCTGGTGTTTTCGCCCGCCAATCGGGTGCGCGATAACTCGCAGAAGCACACCCTGCAAAACGTGCGCGAGGTGCCCGAAGTCGTCATCCACATCTGCGACTACGCCATGGTCGAGCAGATGTCCTTGGCCAGCACCGAGTATGCAAAGGGCGTCAATGAGTTCGTCAAAGCCGGCTTTACCGAGGTACCCAGCCAAAAAGTTAAGCCCCCGCGCGTGGCCGAAGCCCCGGCCGCCTTCGAGTGCGTGGTCGAGCAGATCATTGAGCTGGGCCAGAACAACGGGGCCGGCAACCTGATCATCTGCCGGGTGGTGCTGGCCCACTTCCGCGAAGACATTGTGCTGCCCTCGGGCCTGGGCATCGACCCCTTCAAGCTCGACGCCATTGCCCGCCTCGGCGGCGACTGGTACTGCCGGGCGGCGGGCAGCAGCCTGTTTGAAGTACCCAAGCCCAACCGCAACATGGGCATCGGCTACGACCAGCTCCCCGAGCACCTGCGCACCTCCGACCTGCTCACGGGCAACAATCTGGGCCGCCTGGGAAATATCGAGCGTGAAGCCCTGCCCACGCCCGAGCAGGTAGCGGCGTTCCGACAAGAGCCCCTGGTAGCTTACACGCTCAACAAGCACCGCGACGAACCTCTGGAGCTAAAAAAGCAGCTAACGCTGCTGGGCAAGCAGTACCTGGAAGAAGGCCAGCTCCTGGCAGCCTGGAAAGTACTGCTGCTGGCCGAGTAAGCAGTAGCGTGATGTAGAGACGCATATTTATTTGCGTCTCAATCGTTGCAGACGTTGCTTGTCGCCACGATTATTGTGTATCGTAGAGACGCAAGTATGCGTCTCTACATCACAACGGGCACTCCATTTCATACAACGACAACTCCAGCGGCTCCCACCCGGCCGCCCGTAGAAAGTCGTAGCCCGGCCCCTGCGTTACCATGGGCATCATCAGCGGCTGCTCTGGGAAGGCCACCTCCACGGCTTGCAGGAGCCGCTGTCCCCAGCCCTGCCGCCGGAATTCCCGGCGCACAATAATGGACTGCACCAAGGTCCGCTCGGCCTCGGGGCGCAGCACGATAAAGGCTTTCTCCTCCAAGCCAAAAGCCCGCGAAGGTGCGGCGGCCGCCATCAGCGACTCGGCCGTAATCATCCAAGGCAGGTTCTGCTCCCCTTCGCGGGCTACCAAGTAAGCTACTGCCAGCTGGTCGATTTCGGTGAGCTGGGCGGCAGCTTTCACCGGCTGCGGCACGCGGCGGAAGGTAAACAGCTCCCGGGTGTTGCGGAAGCCCAGCCGCTCGTAGAGGCGGCGGGCCCGCTCGTTGGGCACGAATACTTCCAGCAGCACGCTTCGGTCGCCGCGGGCGTGGGCTTCGTCGAGGGCCGTTTGCAGCATCTGCCGGCCGTAGCGCCGGCCCCGGGCTTCAATGACCAGCCCCATAGCCGCCACCCGGCTCGTATAGCCCCGCCGGGCAATGAGCACCAGTCCCACCAGCTCTTCCCCCTGAAACCAGAGCTTGCTGGCTTGGGCATCGAGGTGTTCCGAGCGAAAGCGCCGCTCGAAGGTTTCGGGTGTGAAGACCAGGGGCACGAAGTACTCCTCGAAGGAGCGGTTCATGGCCTCGGTGACCTGGGCGGAGGGAAAGTCGAGAACGGGGCGGGCCGTAATGAGGGCGGAGTTGGGAGCAGAATCCATAGAAGAGACGTTGAAGCCGCTAAAAAAGTAAAAAGCCCGCACCGGAATGCTGGCTTTTACTTATTGGGGTTCAATTACCAGATCCAATGGCTCTGTAAACTTCGTCGAATCCGTAATAACAGCCTCTAATTTCGCACGGCTATCATCAGGCCCAGTTCCTTGTAGCGCATGTTGAACTTCTTGGCAATAGAGGCATTGGTCAACGAGCCTTTGTAGACGTAGACGCCCGAACGGAAATGCTCGTTGGTAAACAGCACCTCGTTGATGCCCCCGTGCTGGCTGATTTCCTGCAGAATGGGCGTAAAGATGTTGCTCAGGGCGTTGGTAGCGGTGCGGGGTACGCGGGAAGCAATATTGGGCACGCAGTAGTGCACCACGTCATACTTGCGGTACACGGGCTTGCTGTGGCTGGTCATTTCCGAGGTTTCGAAGCAGCCACCCTGGTCGATGCTCACGTCGATAATCACCGAGCCGGGCGCCATGCTGGCCACCACGCTTTCGGGCACCATAAACGGAATCCGGCCTTCCTCAGCATTCAGGGCCCCAATTACGACGTCGGCCCGGCGGATCTGCTGGTTGAGCACGAACGTATCCAGGGTGCTGGTGTAGAGCATGGTGCCCAGGTTCTCCTTCAGGCGGCGCAGCTTGTAGAGGTGGTTGTCGAACACCTTCACCTCGGCGCCCAGCCCCGTGGCCGCCCGGGCGGCATACTCGGCCACGGTGCCGGCCCCCAGAATCACGACCTGGGACGGGGGCACGCCGGTAATGCCACCCAGAATAACGCCCTTGCCCTCATTGGAGCGGGCCAGGTACTCGGCGGCCACCAGCATAACGGTGGAGCCGGCAATTTCGCTCATGGCCCGCACCACCGGCCGGGCCCCCGAGGGGTCCTTGATCAGCTCGAAGCTGATGGCATTCACCTTCTTGCGCAGGATGGCCGTGATGTAGTCGGCCGTGAGGGAGCCGAATTGCAAAGCCGAAATCAGGGTCTGGTTGGACTTTAGAAACTCGATTTCCTCCTGCGTGGGCGGGGCCACTTTCAGAATCAGGTCGGCTTCGTAGACTTCCTTCTGGGAGTAGGCAATGGTAGCACCCGCCTCGGAGTAGTCGTGGTCGGAGTATTTGCTGGGCTCCCCGGCCCCACTTTCCATCACCACCTCGTGGCCCTCGTTGACGAGGTGCTTCACGGCTTCGGGGGTCAGGCAGATGCGGTTTTCCTGCAACGAGGTTTCCCGGGGCAAGCCGATAAACAGCTTACGCTTACGCGTTTCCACGGCCAGCATGGATTCCTGCGTGTAGAAGGCGCGGCTCGTGGCCAGCGACTCAAATCCGGGGGGTATTGCTTCGGGCATTGGGCGGATAGTAGTTCAGCGGCTCAGTCGGCCAGCGGCTCGAGTTGCAACAGGCGCGACTCGGGACCGGTGACCGTGAGCGTGACGAGTAGCCTCTTCGGGGGCAAAAGCGCCTCCACGCGGCTTGGCCACTCTATCAGGCAAAGATAGCCAGAATCAAAGTACTCTAGCGCGCCAATGTTCAGGGCCTCGCTGGGGTCCTCAATCCGGTAGAAATCGAAATGATAAATCGGCTGGTCGCGGCCGTCGCGGTATTCATTGACCAAGGCAAAGGTCGGGCTGCTTACGTCGTCGGCCACGCCCAGCGCCTGGCCCAGCGCCTTGATAAAAGTGGTTTTGCCGGCCCCCATCTCCCCTTCAAACACCACGATGGAGTGGTCGGCGAGCAGGGCGGCCACCTGGGCAGCGGCCTGGGGCAGGTGGCCCAGGGTCGGGATGGTAATTTCAGTCACGGGCATAAGAACAAGGTTTGCCGGCGCAAGTTTAGCATTCTGTTGCATCTGCCCCAGCAGTAGGAGTTGTAGCTTTACCAATCGGTCACCGGTAGCCGGCTTATTTCTCCTGTATGCTCCTGCGTCGTTCTTGGTTTCTGTTGCTGCTGTTGCCAGCCATAGCCTGCTCCCGCCTGGCCCAGCCCCCGGCGGCCACTACCGCCGCCCCATCTGCGGCGTATTTTCCGGGGCCGGGCGCCAACTGGCAGCACCGGGAGCCCGAGCAGGCCGGCTTCGAGCCGGCCCGCCTGCGGGAAGCCGTAGCCTGGGCCCGGCAGCAAGAAACGACTCAGATGACGCCCAACTTTTCTACCCAGGAAGAAATTTTCGGCAACCCCCTGGGCCCCTTGCCCGCCAGCCGGGCCGCCACCAACGGCCTGATCCTGCGCCATGGCTACATCGTGGCCGAGTGGGGCGAAACCGAGCGGGCCGACCCGACCTACAGCGTGGCCAAAAGCGTGCTGTCGACCTTACTGGGCCTCACGCTGGAGAAAGGCCTGATTAAAGATATTCACGACCCGGTGGTAGAGTACATCCACGACGGAGGCTACGACTCGCCCCAGAACCGGAAAATAACCTGGGAGCACCACGCCCGCCAGACCAGCGAGTGGGAAGGCGAGCTGTGGGGCAAAAACGCCGATTTCGTGGGCCACGAAGCCTTCGGTAAGGGCGAGCGGAAACCCCGGCCCCTGCAGGAGCCCGGCTCCTATTATGAATACAACGACGTGCGCATCAACCGCTTCGCCCTCTCGCTGCTGCAGCTTTGGCGCAAGCCGCTGCCGGAGGTGTTCCGCACCGAAATCATGAACCCGATTGGGGCCTCCGATTCCTGGCAGTGGGTGCCCTACGCCAATTCCACGGTGCCAATTGAGGGCAAGCCTCTGGCTTCGGTAAGCGGGGGCACGCGCTGGGGCGGCGGCCTATGGATCAGTGCCCGCGACGAGGCCCGCTTCGGCTACTTGTTTTTGCGCCAGGGGCGCTGGAAAAACCGCCAGCTCGTGCCCAGCGCCTGGGTGCAGCAGGCCACCGCGCCCGGTCCCGTAGGCCCCGACTACGGCTACCTCTGGTGGCTCAACACCCAGCGCAAGGCCTGGCCCGATGCCCCGGCCAGTAGCTACGCCGCCCTGGGCGCGGGCTCCAACACCATCTGGATTGACCCCGAGCACGACCTCGTCATTGTGTGGCGCTGGCACAACGGCAGCCCCAATGAACTCATCAAGCGGGTGCTGGGGGCCCTGAAAAGCTAGTGCCCTCAGCCCCAATTTTGTTTACGGCCGCCCCTTTTGCGGGCTTGCCCGAAAAATCTTTTCGTCATGAGGCAACCTTCATGATATATCATACATCTATTTTGTATCGCTGGATATCTTCCCATGCTTTCTAATGTACTCTTCTACTCGCTCGACAAGGCCATCAAGCAATACCGGCGCTTTGCCCAAGCCAACATCGACCGAGCCGGCATCGCTATTACCATCGACCAGTGGCTGGTGCTGCGCGTGATTCTGGAAAATGACGACCTGACCCAAACCGAAATCGGCGACCGGGTCTTTAAGGACCAGGCGTCGGTGGCCCGCATCATTCGCCTGCTCCTGGAGCGGGGAATGCTGGTGGCCGAGGCCCTCCCCCACGACGGGCGCCGCACCCAGCTGCGCGTGAGCGAGGAAGGGCAGCGCATTCTGGATGCGGTACACCCCATTGTGCTCAACAACCGCCGCATTGCCCTACAGGGACTTTCTCAGGAGGATAATGCCCTGCTCCACCAATTACTGGAGCGTATTTACCTGAACTGCACCCCGGCCTCCTAAGGCACTAGCTGCAGGAAGCTGAGCGGGTAAAACAAAAAATATTCATCGGACAGTTTGAATATACGAAATCATTCGTATGTTTACTACGAAATAATTCGTACCTCGTCCTCCCGGGTTCCTCGGCCGTGGACCGGGCAGGAGCCGCCCCGGTGGTGGGGCGTAACCGGTATTTTTTTCTGCTTTCTGCCGGCGCCGGCGCATCCCCTGACTGCCGCGCCGGCGCCTTCGTCTCAACGTCCTCTTCTTATGAAAACACCCCTACCCGGGCGGCGGCTACGCCGGCCCTCCTGGCTGTGCCTGCTCGTGAGCGTGTTACTGGTTACCCCGGCGCTGGCCCAAACCCGCACGACGGTAACCGGGCAGCTCACGGCCGCCAGCGGGGCGCCCATCGATTTTGCCACCGTCACGCTGCACCGCGCGACCGACTCGACGGTGGTAAAATCGGAGTTCAGCGACGAGAAAGGCACCTACCGCTTCGAGCAGACGCCGGCGGGCACCTACCTGGTGTCGGCTTCGCAGGTGGGTTTTGTGCGCACCTGGAGCAAGGCTTTCACCACGGGGGCCGAAACGGTGGCCCTGCCCGTCCTGACCTTGGCCGCCAGCGGGGCTACGACCCTGAAGGAAGTAACCGTGGTGGGGCAGAAACCCTTGTTTGAGCGGGAAGCCGACCGCACCATCGTGAATGTGGAAGGCTCGACCCTGGCCGCGGGCAATACCAGCCTGGACGTGCTCAGCCGCTCGCCCGGCGTAACCGTGGACGGCAACGACAACATCGGGCTGCGGGGCCGCCAAGGGGTGCTGGTGCTCATCGACGGCAAGCGCCAGCCCATGACGGGCGCCGAGCTGGCCGACTACCTGCGGGCTTTGCCGGCCGAGCAGCTCAAGAGCATTGAGCTCATTACCAACCCGCCCGCCAAGTATGAAGCCCAGGGCAGCGCCGGCATCATTGCCATCAACCTGAAGAAGGACCAGCGCGTGGGCACCAACGGCAGCGTGAGCAGCAGCTACGGGCGCGGGCGCTTCGGTAAGTTTACCTCGGGCCTGACGCTGAACCACCGCACCAAGAAAACCAACACCTTCGGCTCGTACACCTACGCCAACCGCCGCAACTTCGGGGCCCTGACCATCCACCGCGACTTTTACCTGCCCACCGACCTGAGCAAAACCTACACCGGCAGTACCGACCAGGACAACTACAGCGTGGGCCACAACCAGTCGCACAGCTGGAAGGCCGGGCTGGACTACACGCTTTCGGAAAACACGGTACTAGGCTTTACCGTGAATGGCCTGCAAACCCGCAGCGTGCAGGAAGGCACCAACCTGACAACGCTGACCGACGCCGGCGGCAACCCGCTGCGGGGCTACAACTCGACCAACGACCGGGACGCGGCGTTTCCCAACGTGGCCGGCAACGTGAACTTTAAGCACACCTTCCAGGACTCGGTCGGCAACCGGGAGCTGACGGCCGACGCCGACTACGCCCGCTACCGCACCAGCCGCCTGCAATTCCTGAACACGTACTACGACTGGCAGCCGATGCAGCTCTTCGACCGGCTCAACGGCGACCAGGAAGGCCGGCTCACCATTCAGTCGGTGAAGACGGACTACGTGCATCCGCTCAGCAAGCAAACCCGCCTGGATATGGGCGCCAAGCTCAGCTGGGTGCACTCCGACAACGACGTGGAGTTCAAGACGCCTTTCCGGGACCCGTCGACCAATGCCCCCGACCTGCTGAATCTGGTGCGGGACCAGAACCGCTCGAACCGGTTCCGCTACGACGAAAACATCAGCGCGGCCTACATCAACGTTAACCATACCCTGCCCAAGTGGACCTTGCAAGCGGGCCTGCGCGGGGAACAAACCAAGGCCACGGGCAAGCAGGACGTGCTACAGGAGGGCGTGGAGCCGGGCTTTAGCCGCAACTACTTCCAGCTCTTTCCCAGCGCGGCCCTGAAGCACACCTTCACCGACAAGCACGAAACGGCCGTGTCGCTGAGCCGGCGCATCGACCGGCCTTCGTACGGGCAGCTCAACCCGTTCCGCTCCTACATTGATGCCACTACTTACGGGGCGGGCAACCCCAACCTGCGGCCCCAAACCAGCTACAACGTGGAGCTGACCCATACCTACCGCCAGAAGTACAGCATCGGGGTAAGCTACAGCCGCACCTCCGACCCCATCATCGGGACGGTGCAGCCCGAAAACGCCAACAGCCGCACGGTGGTATCGACAAGCCAGAACCTGGGCTCCCAGCACTACTACGCCCTCACGCTGACGGCCCCGGTGGAGCTGGCCAAGTGGTGGAACGTGTACAACAACGGGGTGCTCTACTACAGCCGCTTCGTGGGCAGCATTGCCGGCACTACCCTGGGCGCCAACAACGCCCGCCCGGCCTTCACGCTCAGCAGCAACAGCACCTTCACCTTCGGCAAAGGCTGGAGCGCCGACCTGAATGCCAACTACCAGTCGCGGGAACTCTACACCTTCTTCGACACCCGCCCGCTGGGCCAAGTGGCCTTCGGGGTGCAGAAAAGCCTGTGGGAACGGAAAGGCAACCTCAAGCTCAACGTCACCGACGCCTTCTACACCGGCGCCATCCGGGCCACCTCCACCTACGACAACTACGTGGAGCGCTTCTACCAGCGCGGCGACTTCCGGGTGGCTACGCTTTCTTTCACTTACCGCTTCGGCAACGATAAGCTGGCTCCCTCCCGCCGCCGCAGCGGCGGGGCCGAAGACGAGAAGCGCCGGGCCGGGGGCTCGTAGACTACCCCGCGTCTGCGACCCGGTAGCCGGCCGCGTATTCCCAGCGAATACGCGGCCGTAAGTTTATACCTTGTCTGAGGGCGCAGCCGGGCATATTGGGCTCATATCACATATATATGTTATTCTATATCAACGCCGTATTGCGTATCTTCATTCCCTTGCTTCGCTGCCCCTGCCCTACCGGGCAATGAGTTGACTTGCCGCCCCGGCAATGTAATCCGCTCTGCCCGACCTCAACTCCGCCTTATTGCAAAGAACGTTGGCGGCAATGTCTGCCTGTGCTGGCCCGGGACTCGGCTGTCCTGCTACCCCTTCTTTGCCATGGCTGAATTCACCGTATGGTTTAAGCCGTTTACCGCGCAGAACGAACGGCTGCTGCGGGTCCTCGACGCGCTGGAGCAGGCCGGGGTAGAGCTGCAGGCCGTGCACCTGGGCGACACGCCCCAGGGCGCGGGCATCATCTTTCTGGACCATCAGGCGCCCTTGGAAGACATTCAGGAAACGCTGGAGGCCTACACGCTCTACGCCGACACCAAAATCATTGCCGTAGCCGTGAGCCTGCTGCCTACTTCCAGCACCTGGGCCCTGCTGCGCAGCGGCGTGGTGGAAGTTTTTTCGTGGTTTGAAGTCGAGAAGCCCGTGCAGATTATTCTCTCCCGCCTGCGCTACTGGCACACGCTGGAGGAAAAGGTGGCCTACCTGCAGCAGCGCATGGTGGGCAGCAGCCGCTGCTGGCTTAACACGCTGCGCCAGGTGGTGGACATGGCCCTTTCCAACTGCCAGGTGCTGATTATGGGGGAAAGCGGGACCGGGAAGGAGCTGGTAGCCCAGGAGATTCACCAGCTCGACACCCGCCCCGACAAGCGCGACTGTGTGGTGGTGGACTGTACCAACCTGATTCCGGGTCTGTCGGGCTCCGAGCTGTTTGGCCACGAGAAAGGCGCGTTTACCAACGCCATCAGCACCCGCGACGGGGCGCTGGCCCTGGCCCACGAGGGCACGCTGTTTCTGGACGAGCTGGGCGAGCTGCCCCTGCCCCTGCAAGCCGAGCTGCTGCGGGCCCTGCAGGAAGGCACCTACAAGCGCGTGGGCAGCAATACCTGGCGCAAAGCCAGCTTCCGGCTGGTAAGCGCCACCAACCGCGACCTGCTGGCCGAAGTGCACAAGGGCACCTTCCGGCAGGATTTGTATTACCGCGTGTCGGGCTGGACGTGCCAGCTACCACCCCTGCGCGAGCGAAAAGAGGATATCGTGGTGCTGGCCGAGCACTTTTTCCGCCAGCAGCACCACATTCACCAGCCCGTAGACCGGCAAGTGTACGACTTTCTGCTGCTGCGCGACTACCCCGGCAACGTGCGCGAGTTGCAGCAGCTCATCAACCGCATTGCCAACAAGCACCTGGGCGAAGGCCCCATTACCATCGGCGACATTCCGCGCTCCGACTGGCCCGACTTTGCCCGCCTGGGTCCTACCCTGCAGGGCAGCGACCTGGAAGCCGGCGTAAAGGGCCTTTTGTACCAGGGCCTGGGCCTCAAGGAAATCAAGGACCAGGTGACCGAAATAGCCAAGAAAGTGGCCATTACCCACGAAAACGGCAACCTGAAGCTGGCCGCGCATCGGCTGGGCTGCAGCGAGAGAATCCTGCAGATGCACCGGCGCGGCGAACCGGAAGCGGCGGGGGCCGCAGGAGTAGAAATCCCACGCCAAAGCCTGTTTAATGCCTGATTTCACCTAGTATAGGAAGCTCGGTATACCAATGCCCCCTCCTAACTCAACCCAAACCGCGCCAGCAGCGCCTCCTTGTGCTGCTTGCCGATGGGCAGCTTTTCGGGCAAGTCATACAGCTCGGCTTCGTTGCCGCTGATGGCTTTGATGGCGTCCATGCGCACGATGTAAGACTTCTGAATGCGGGTGAAACGCTCGGCCGGCAACTGGTCTTCCACCCGGCTCATGCGCAGATAGGTGATGATGACGCGGTTTTTGAGAATGATTTTGATGTAGTCCCTCATGCCCTCGATGTAGTAGATTTCGTCGAATAGCACCCGCTGCAGGCTGTGGCCTTCCTTGACGAACAGAAACTGCGGAGCGGCCGGCACCGGGGTGGCCGGGCGGCTGTTAATGATCTGCTGGGCCTTGTTGACGGCCTTGAGAAAGCGCGGAAACGAGACGGGCTTCACAATGTAGTCTAGCGCGTCGAGCTCGAAGCCGTCGAGGGCAAAGTTGGGGTAGGCCGTGACGAACACCACGTAGGGCGGGTTGTGCAAGGACTGGATAAACTCGATGCCGTTGACTTGGGGCATGTTGATGTCGGAGAAAATCAGGTCGATTTTCTGTTGCTGCAGCACTTCCAGAGCATCGAAAACATGCTCGCAGCTGGCCAGCAGGGTGAGCGAGGGAATCTGACGGATATAGCCTTCGAGCAACTCGCGGGCGAAGGGCTCATCGTCGATAATGAGGCAGTTAATCATGCCGGGTGTGGGTATCTGGGGTGTTTAAACGGTTATCCTGGGCTTGCAAAGGATCATAGACGGGCGCGGCAGCGGGGGCACCACTTATTTCAGGAGCACTCCGGCCCCACTTCGTTCGAGCTGTCGTTTAGGTTAGCTTCCACTGGTGGCCGGGTGCAGGCGCAGCGTCAGGGCCACGCGGTAGGTTTGCCCGTCGGGAGCGGGGCCGATACTGAGCTGGTAGTCATCAGGCGGGTAGTGCAGGGCCAGGCGCTGTTGCACGTTGGCCACGCCCACCCCGCCAAAGTCGCGGGGGCCTGCGGTGGGCGGCAGGCTGTTGCGGACTGCGAAGTGCAGCTGCCCGTCTGTTGCTTCCAGCGTAATATCCACCCAGGAGGCATCCAGGCTGCTGTCGACACCGTGCTTGAAGGCATTTTCCACGAAGGGAAAGAAGAGCAGTGGCGTGATGCGAAACTGCGCCAGCGGCCCGGCCTTGCGGTAGCGAATGCTGACTTTCTGGCCGTAGCGCAGGCGTTCCAGCTCCAGGTAGTCTTCCAGAAAACCGACTTCGCGGCGCAGCGGCACCAGCGCCGCATCCGACTCGTACACCGTGTAGTGCATCAGGCCGGTGAGGTGCTGCACCATGGCGGGGGCCCGCTCGTCCTGCTTCACGACCATGGTGTAGATGTTGTTCAGGGTGTTGAACAGAAAGTGCGGGTTCACCTGGGCCTTGAGGAAGCTTACTTCCAGGTTCAGGTTTTCGCGCTGCAGGCGCAGGCTTTGGTTGCTGGCCGTGAGCAAAAACACGATACAGCGCAGCAAAATGGGTTGCATGGGAATAATGAAGAAGTCGCTCAGCCCCATGCTGACCCCGTACCACGAAAACACGCCCACCCACAGGCCCCGGTCGAGGGTGCGGTGCATGTAGTCGGCCCACTCGCCCATGGGCACGCGGTAGTAGTCGAGCAGAGAGTAGCTTAGGTGTGAGAGCAGGGCCCAGAGGTAGTAAATAGCCAACAGCCCCAGGGCACTCAGCAGCCAGCGGCGGCGCACAATAAAACGCGGCAGCACGACGTAGGAGAAAAAGTAAAAGCTGATAACGCTGGCCACCAGATCCTTGATGATGAAGGCCAGCCGGATGGCCGGCAGCGTGGGCTGGAGCTGGTAGATCAGGCACTGGAAGACCACAAACGCGGCCCACAGCAGCAGGTGCAGCGCCACCCGCCCGCGCCCCGGGCGCAGCGGAAACCAGGCGTGCCGGGCCGATGCAGCAGAAACCGTCATGCGCTTATAAATCAAGGTGAAGTTCGACCCGCACGCCGGCCGCGTCCTCCGTCACCTGGGCCCGGTGCCGGTCGGGATACTGCAGCTGCAGGCGGCGCAGGGCCGCCGCTACCACCGGATCGGAGCGGTAGGCCGCCACGGGTGGGGCAGAGCTGAAGCGGCAGAAAGTAGCCGCAAGCGCGTGCTCGGTGATGTGCAGCGTGGCGGTAAGAGTGGCCTCGGCCGCCGGCAGCCCCACGAACAGGCGCTCCAGAAACGGGTAGAGTACCAGCGGCGTGATACGCTGCCCCGCTACCGGCCCGCTCACGGCCTGCTCGATGCGGACGCCCGGCCGGCCGTGCAGGCGTTCCAGGGCCAGGTAGTCGGCCAGAAACTCCAGCTCCCGGCTCAGCAGCACAGTTTCGGTATCCGACTCGTACAGGCTGTAGCGCATCAAGTCGGCCAGGTGCAGCACCATGTCGCCGGCGCGCGGGTCGTGGTGGCGAGTGAAGCCGTGCAGGCTGCCCAGGGTATAAAACAGAAACTGCGGATTGATCTGGGCCTTGAGGTAGCGCAGCTCCAGGCTCAGCTGGTCGCGCTCCAGGGCCAGGCGGCGCCGGTTTACTACCTGAGCGTAGGCCAGAAAGCTCACAATAATAGGGAACATCATCTCGGCCTGCAGCCCCAGCACCATGCTCAGCAACCCCGGCCAGCTAAACACCGTGGCCTGCAGGCCCGGCTGGGTCGATTCGTGGTAGAACTGCGCCAGCCGGGCGGGCGGGTCCAGGTACGCTGCGGCCAGCTGGTAGCCGTAGTAGTTGAACAGGCCGAAGGCATACACCAGTCCCACCGCACTGAGGGCCACCCGCCCGTAGCGCCCCTGCTGGAGCCAGCGCGGAATAATCAGGTAAACCAGGGCATTGAACAGGCCGATGGCAAAAACCAGCCGCAGCAGCACCAACGACCAGTTGGGCCCGTTGAAGTGGTAGTTGGTGCGGTTGTACCAGGCCAGGTAAAACCCGGTAAGCAGCACCCAAAGCAGCGCCTGCAGCAGCACGGCCGTGGTGCGGGCACTCAGGCTCTGCCAGCGGAAAGCAAAGCGGCGGATGGTTTCAGACATGCACAAAAGCTGACCACTTCCTTCTTTGGTGGTGTGGCGTGGTGATTTGGTCGAATAAAGTTCGGGCTCCTAAAGCTGCGTAATTTCTTTGACCCAGATTCACCCCCCACTCCAAGAAACTACCCGATGCTTTCTTCCCGCTCCACGCCTGCCCTTGCTTGCTGCTTCGTGCGTCGTGCCCGCCAGCTGGCCCTGGTGGTGCTGGCCGGCCTGCTCGGCGGCACGGTCCAGGCCCAGGAAACCGACACTACCTTTGTTCGCCTGCTGCGCAAAAACACGTTTGCGATGAGCCCCAGCGGCGCGCAATTCAGCGGCCCGGGCTGGGACAGGCTGCAGCAGGACCTCCAGCAAAGTCCGCTGGTGCTGCTGGGCGAAGACCACGGCATGGCCCAGATTCCGACGTTTGCGGCAGCCGTAGCCCGGGAACTGAAGCCCGCCCTCTACATTGCCGAAATCGACCAGTATCAGGCCCAGGACCTGAGCCGCCTGGCCGCCCAGCCCGGCCTGCCCACTGCCTTTAACCGGCAGCACCCGATGGGCCTCACGTTCTACAGCTGGGCCGAGGAATTCGAGCTGGCCCGCGCCCTGCGGGCCCAGCGCGTGCCCATCATCGGCATCGACCAGGTAAGCCTGATGGCCACCGGCAGCCTGTTTGAGCGCATGGCCGCGCAGGCCCAGGGCAAGGCCGCCAAGGCCTATCTGCAAAGCCGCGTGGCGCCCTACCAGGCCCAGGACCGCCGCGCCCTGGTAGAAGGCACCAGCCACTACAGCATCTACCAGCGCCCCGCTTCCCTGGACAGCCTGCGCGCCATTACCAGCCAGGAAAGCCCCGCGGTGCAGCAGATGGTACGCGACTTTGTCCTGAGCAGCACTATCTACACCCTCTACGCAACCCAGGGCCTGAAAAGTCACCAGATGCGCATCAACCTGATGAAGCGCAACCTGCTGGAAAGCCTGCGGCCCTACGACAAGCCCGGCCAGCCCCTGCCCAAGATGCTCTTCAAGTTCGGGGCGGCGCACACGGCCCGGGGCATGAGCCTGACGGGCGGTGTGTTTGATATCGGCAGCCTGGCCCTGAACTTGGCCGACGCCCACGACCAAAAGTCCCTGCACATCTTCATCATCGGCAAGCAAGGCACCAAGTCGGGCCCCACCAACCCGGACGACCTCTCCAAGAGCGTAATGTCGTATTCCAACGATAAGAACCCGATGCTCCAGCCCTTCACTGCGGCCACGCCCGCCAGCGGCCCCTGGCAGGTATTCGACCTGCGCCCCCTGCGCCGCGCCCTGCTCAACGACAAGCTCCAGGTGAGCCGCCACGCCCTGGCCCTGGTTCTGCAAGGCTACGACTATCTGGTCATCATTCCCGAAACCACCGCCAGCCGCGCCTACTAAGCGGCCCGTTGTTTGGTTTGCTCTCCTGCATCAGGCGTACGCAAAGCAAAGGGCCCTTCTCCCCTGAAGGCCAATCCTGATTCAATACGCAAGGCCCTTTGTCAGCACGGCAAAGGGCTTTTTCACATTTATGCCCTCTACAGCTCGCCCTTCTTCAACGGCCTGACTGATTACGACGTCTATTCCTACGTGATGCTACCGGTCAAAAAGAGCTTCTGGCAGAAGAAAGCCCCGCCCAAGCTCGACATCGTTAACCTGTTCTACCAGCTCAACTTCCGGGTTACTTCCAGCGTGGTGCCGGTGGACAACAGCAGCAGCAACTACAACGATTTCCGCCGCGTGCGCCTGCCCTTCACCGACAACCTGGGCAAAACCAACCGGAAGAGCAAGCGCGTCGAAACCCAGGGCGCCGCCTGGGCCAGTGAGCCGCTTGGCTCAGGGCCGCATCAGCCACGGGTCCCGCCACGCATTGCTCAGCTCGGCGGCCGGCACGGCCACCTGCTGCAAGGCGCCCGGCAGCGGGTGGCGCCGCACCGTAGCCAGCAGGCGCAGCAGGTTGCCGGCTACCACCTGCCGGGTTTCCTCCGTTCCCAGGTGCAGCGCCCTTATTTTGGCCAGCTCCACGCCGGGGTGCAGCCAGGGCCCATCGGAGCCGAACAGAAACTTATGGGCGCCGGCCCGGTCCACGGCCCGCTGCAGAATATCGAAGCGCCGTACCCCGCTGGTGTCGGTGTAGATGTTGGGAAAGCGCACAAGGTGGTCGATGAGGCCAGCCTGGGCCCGCCAGTCGTCGGAGAAGCTGCCCAGGTGCGGAATAATGAAGTTCACGTCGGGGTATTGCTCGCCCAGCAGCTCTACCACCGCTATTTCACCTACCACATCGTAGAGCACCGGCAGCCGAAAGGCGCGGGCCACGTCGCAGATTTCCCGGCTGATGCGGGCATCGAAGCGGTGGGACTTGATGCCGCAGAAACCGTACTGCTGCACGGCCGTCGTCACCAGTTCCCGAATGCGGCCCCGGTCGCGCTGGGCGTGCACAAAGGCAAACCCGTAGAACCGCCCGGGCTGCTGGCGCACCAGGCGGGCCACCTGCCGGTTGGCCACGGCGTAATCGGAGTGAAAGGCGGCGAAGAGCACCGTGCGCTGAATGCCGGCCTCGTCAGCCCAGGCCAGGTAGGGTTCCAGGGGCGCGTCGGTATCCCAGGGGCCGGTCAGGCCGTCGCCCTGGCCCGCGTGGCAGTGGCAGTCGATGATGAGCATAGCCAGGGAGTTGGGGAAGTGAGCTGGCCGAGGCGGCGCAGAAAAAACAGGCTGGTGCGGATGCCGCGCCAGAAGTTGGGCAAAAACAGAAACTCGTCGGGGCCGTGCTTGTGGTCGTCGGGCAGGCCCAGGCCCATAAGCACCGTCGGAATGCCTAGGTGCTGCTCAAAAAGGCTGACAACCGGAATGGTGCCGCCCGAGCGTTGGAGCACCGGGGCCCGCCCAAACCCGCGGGCGTAGGCCTGGGCCGCCGCTTGCATCACCGGCAGCGTGGGCGCCACGGTATAGGGCGGCGCGTGCAGCTGGGCCCGGAGCGTGGCCTGCACCTGGGGCGGAGTGAGCCGCCGCAGGTATCGGCGCAGCTGCTCTTCTACCTGGTGAGGGTCCTGGCCTTCGGCCAGCCGGAAGCTGAGCTTGGCACTGGCCCGGGCCGGCACTATCGACTGCACGCCCGCGCCCTGGTAGCCGCCCCTGAGCCCGGTAATGCTCAGGGAAGGCCGCAGCACGGTGCGCTCGTACAGGGTGTAGCCTGGTTCGCCCCAGCCCTGGGCCACCTGGGCCTCGCGCAACAGCTGAGCCTCGGACGGACCGTAGCGCCGCAGGTAGGCCCTTTCCTCGGCGGAAGCAGCCCGTACCGGGTCGTAAAATCCGGGAATAGCAACCCGGCCAGTAGCGTCGTGCAGGGCGGCCAGCAGCGTACTCAGGGCTTGCAACGGGTTGAGGACAGCCCCGCCAAACACCCCGGAGTGCAGCTCGGCCCGGGGCCCGATGACGGTCAGCTCGGCGGCCAGGGAGCCGCGCAGGCCGTAGGTCAGGGCCGGTTGCTGGGCCGACAGCAAGTTGGTATCCGACAGCACGGCCCAGTCGGCGCGCAGCAGGCGGCGGTAGCGGCGGATGAACTCACCCAGGTTGGGGCTCCCGATTTCCTCCTCGCCTTCCAGCAGGATTTTCACGTTCAGCGGCAACGGCCCGTTCTGGCTTAGCAACAGCTCCAACGCCTTGAGGTGCACAAAAAACTGGCCTTTATCATCGGAAGCCCCGCGGCCGTACAGCTTGTCGTCGCGGATACGGGCGCCGAAGGGCGGCACGGTCCAGGCGGCGGCCGGCTCGATGGGCTGCACGTCGTAGTGCCCGTAGATGAGCAGCGTGGGCCGGGCCGGGTCCACGCGCTTTTCAGCGTACACAATCGGGTGGCGGGGCGTTTCGAATACCTGCACCGCGTCCAGTCCGATGCCGCGCAGGTGCCGGGCCAGCCAGGTGGCGCACCCACGCACGGCGCCCGTATGGGCCGGGGCGGTGCTGATGCTAGCAAACCCCACCAGCTCCCGCAGCTCCGCCAGGGCCTTCTGCGACCAAGCCGGCGAAAATTCCTCGAAAGATGCGGCGGTTGTTTTCATTAGTTCGAATCCGGATAGTTTCCCGCCGCCAGCTTGGCCGCTGTACACACACCTGGTGGGCTACGGCAATGAGTTCACCCCAAACCTGGCAGGTTTGCCGCCCGCTGCTTTACCGCGCCAGCTCGTAGCCTTTTTGCAGGCGGCGGCGCTGCCGGCCCTCGGCCTTTTGGGTGCGCGCCCCGTGCCACTCGGTGCGGTACTGGCTGTATCTGGTCGTGGGGTCGGCACCGGGGTACGGGGTGGCGTGGTCGTAAGACGGAGCCGTGGGGCGGTCCTTTTTCCGGATTCGGATAGGCTGTTTGCCGTAGAAATAATGGCCCGACACCTGGTTGCCCTGCTCGTCAATAAGGTGATAGTGCGGCGCGTCCTGGGGCTGCTTGGCAGCGTGGTGGGCCACGCGGTAGCGAAACCGGGCAGGCCCCTTGGCACTAGCCGCGTTGCGGCGGGCAGCTTCGGCCAGCGCGGCCTGACGAGCCTGCGGCGCCGTGGCGTGCAGGCTGTTGCCCACCGAGGGCCGCTGCCCGTCGCCCTCCGGAATACCAGCCGAGGGCAGCGGCGCATACGGGTCTTCCCAGGCCAGCCCGGTTTCACCGAGCAGTTCGTCCAGCAGCGCCCGGGACTTGCGTTCCTGGCAGTGCCGGCACCCGCAGCACCCGCCCACATGCTGGCCGGTGCGCACCAGCCGCAGCTTCGTGCCGAGTCGAAACCGGTTCAGAAACTGTTGCAACGCCTCCCGGCAGCGGGGGCAGCCCTGCCGGCTCACGACCAGCAGCACGCTCCGCACCCGAACCGGGAAGCCGGGCTCGGCGGCAGCGCGGCGCTGGAGCCAGCGCATGAGCTGAAATTCGGGGTGACCGGCGCACCCCCGGGCCAGTGGAGCCGGCAAGAGTGGTACGCGCAGCGTTGCTCCACCCCGGGTATACACGGTAGCGCGGTCGGACGGGGCCGCGGACTCGGGCGCCGGGTGGCGGGTGGCCGGGAGCGGCAGTAGCAGGGGCAGATTCATGGCAAAAGCAGCGGTTGAGGGTGAGAAGCCGGAAAAAACCAGTCGGAGTGCCGGGCCAGGTGGGCTAGCAGGTCAGTCAGGCGGCGCAGGTCGGCTGGGCAGTGGTCGGCGCGCAGGCAAAAGGCCACCTGGGGCACCGTGGGCCGGGCCCTATCGGCAAGCAGCAGGGTTTGGAAGCCTTGTTCCCGCAGCAATTGATGCAGGCCCAGGCTAGCCGAGGCCCGGGGCAGCACCAACTTCTGCACCGGAAACCACCCACCCCGCGGCCGGAGCCCGGCCGCCGCTACCTCCTGCCGAAACTGCCGGAGGAGGCTTGTAAGTTGCTGCCGGGCCGCGGCCCCGTGCCGGGCGTCCTGCTGCAAGGCCAGCCCCGCGGCCCAGGCGTGCCACCCCGATACCGGGCTGGTATGCACGCGCACGGTGCTGCGCTGCTCGTAGCGCGCCAGCCAGCGGCGGGAGCCGCCCAGTACCGCCACCGGCACCCCCAGCCCTTTCGCCAGGGAGGTAATCGTGAGGATCTGCGGGTGGTGCAGGCCCAGAAACGGCAGACAGCCGCCCCCGCCCTGCCCCAGCGGCGCACGGACGGTGGGTTGGCGGCCCAGAATTCCAAAAGCCTGCGTATCGTCGATGAGTAGTACTGCCTGCGGGTCGGGAACCAGTAGCTCCAGATAGCGGGCCAGCGGGGCCGGGCCTTCGGCGGGCAGCTGCCAGCCATCGGTGAGCAGCCAAGCCGGGCGGCCCTGCTGGCGGTAGGTGTGCAGCCGCCGGGCCAGGGCGGGCAGGTCGGTGGCGGAAAACGGCACGACGGGCAGGCCCCGCAGTAGGGCCCGGGCCGCGCCCCACTGCCCCACTGGGTACATGGCCTGGTCGATAAACACCACCCCCGAGCGGGGCAGCAGGGCCAGCACATCCCAGAACAGGTGCAGCGAGGAAGGGGCCAGCAGGCCCGCTTCCAGGCCTTGGCGGTGCGCTACTTCCCGGGCCACCCGGCGGTGCCAGCCAGGCTCCTGCAAGGCGGCCGGCCGCCCCGTGCTCAGGGGCAAACCGGCCGGCAACTGCAGCGGACGGGCACCCAGGTAATGGGCCGAAGTGAAGTCTACCATACCCGGCAAACTACAAGCACCGGGGGCGGCCACCGGATTCTAAAAAACGGCTGCCGGCCCCGGTGGCCTCAATCGGGCAGGGCGTTGCGGCGCGGCACCGGCGCGCCGGCCGGGCGGTTGGGCGCCAGTGCGTTGAGCCGCGCCGCCGGAGCCAGTTGCCCCCGCCGCCGCAGCTGCTGGTGCTGCAGGGCCGTTTGCCGCTCAATCAGCTCGGCCGGCTGCAGGTAGCGCTCCTCATTATCGGGCACATTCAGGCGGGCATCCACAATGTCGGAAGCCAGGTCGACCCCGGTAACGGCCTTGTAGGCGTGGATGTAGCGCTGAATTTCCTCCCGCCAGTAATAGGCCCAGTTGGCCGCATTGGTAGCGCCTACGCCGGGGCTATTCCAGGAGCCGTAGCGGATGCTAAGCAGAAGCTGCTCGCCAAACGTGCCCAGATCGTGGAAGTGGCTGATGTTGGCCGGGTTCCAGCCCTGTAGCTGCTTCATGTTGTCGACGCGGTCCATCCAGGGCTCGGCGTAGGGCACCATAATGCGCCCCCCCAGGAACTCGCGCACCTCGGGGCGGGCCAGCAGCCACTGCTGCACCAGCATTTCCGAGCGGGCCGTCCAGGGCAGGTCGCCGTACTGGTTGTGGGCGCCTTCGGCCAGGGTCAGGTGCACTTCGCGCAGGTGGTTCAGAATCGGGAAGCCGTCGGGAATCACGGTGGTGAAGTTGGCCTGCTGGTAGAACTCGGTGGCGGCCCGCAGCAGACTATGGAAGCCGCGCAGGAAAAACGCCCGCGACTCGGCCACCGGAATATCCTGCACGCCGCGCCCCATCAGTCCGAAGCCGTATTCGTAGCGGTACTCCAGGTTGCGGCGATTCATGCTCAGTCGGAACCGCTCGTCCTCGATGTAGCCCCAGATCAGGTTGTTCAAGGGCCGCAGCGGGTCCAGGTTCAGGTTGGCCAAGGGGTCCTGCCCGGGGCCACCCTGGCGCACGTTCTGGAAGCGCAGGCTAATGGCGTTCATGGTTTGCACCAAGCCGCCTTCTTCGTGCCAGTACGACCAGATCAACTCCATCAGGGGCGGGGCCTGCAGCTTCGACTTAAGAATGCCGTAGCAGACGTCGGTGCCCATGCCGGTGATGTCGCCTACATCCTTGAGGGGCACTTCGGAGAGCTTCTCGCGGATGATTTTGAAGTAGGGCAGCACTTTGCCTTCCTCATTCTCCAGCTGCTCCAGGTACTCTTCGCGCAGGTCGCCGGGGCTGAACTGAAACCCACCCAGGCGGCGCGCTTCCGTCGCGTCGCGGTTGGGGTGCAGGTTCAGGTTGCCCGAGCCGCCGGGCCGGTCCCGCTCGATGGCCATGCCCACTTCCTGCATCAGGTAGGCCTCGGTAGCGGCCTTAAGCATAGCGTAGGAGGCCAAGCGGTTGAAAGGCAAGAACAGGCGGGTGTTGCTGGCCGACAGCAGGCTTTCCTGCTGGTTGGGGTTGCGCACGCACAGCACGCTGTCGACGAAGGCGCGGTAGCGGTTGAAGTCGATGGTGCGGTGCCGGATCAGGGACCAGAGCGGCTGGTCGTTGGTTTCCTCGCGCTTGGCCTCGCCCAGGGTCACGCGCACGGGCCGCTCTACCTCATCTTCCATCACCACCAGCTTCCAGGGGCCAAAGTCGCGGCTGGCGTCGTTCACGTAGCCTTTGATGTGGTACGTGCCCACCTTGTCCCACTCGCTCAGCGTCCAGACAATGGCAATGCTCTGCTTGTCGAGCACCGAAATGCTTTCCTTTTTCAGCTTAAGCTGGTCGAAAAGCTTGTCCTGGCGGTTGTCCTCAACTTCGACTTTGGTCAGGATGAGAACGTCGTTTTTGATCGTGTAGGTGTAGTGAAAGATTTGCACCGGGTCATCGGTACTGAGGTTGTCGATGGTCAGACGAATCTGCCCGGGCGTGCCCAGCACATCCTTTAGCAGGCGTCTTTCCGTCGGCTCCGTGCTCAGCTCCAGCGTTAGCAACGAATTGTCGCCGAGCGAGACATGGGTAGCGTCAATGCTTAGTTCGCGGTTCATGGATTCAAGTGGTTAGAGAGTGAGAGGGTGGGGCCGGCACGCGCGGCGGCGCCAGGCCGTAGTTGCGGGCCCGGTTCAGGGCCCAGCGGGTCAGCAGCCGGGCCAGCAGTTGGTATTCCTGGGGCGGACTCAGCTGCCCATCGGCCCGGGCCTGCCCGATGACGGCAAAGACCAGCGACGGGGCCGCGGCCTCGCGCAGCGCGGGTTGCTGCTGCCACTGTCGGAACAGGGCCTGCAGCTGAGCCGGTTGGCGCTCGGCAATTGGGAACAAGTCGGCCAGGCGCTGCTCACGCAAGGCTTGGGAGCGGTGGTTGAGCACGAGCTGGGCAAAGCGCGGCAGCAGGTCTACTAGCATCCGAATCAGCTTCTGCTTGCTGGCCGTCAGCCCGTCGGTGGGGTACAACGCCTGCCACTGCCGCGTGAGGGCCGCCCACTGCGGGTGCGGATACAGGGCCTCGCCCAGGGCCAGGCTCAGGCGCACCCGAATCCAGGGAAACGGGTGGGGGCCGTCGGTGCCGATACGGAAGACGAAGTAGCTGGGCAGGCTCACCACGCTCATCAGCCCGTAGGTAGCCCCGATGCCCAGGTGGCCCAGCGCCCAGAAGTCGGACAGGATTTCGTTGAGCCAGCGGTTGAGCAACAGCCACCCGAGTTGCTCGGGCCCGCCTTTGGCCGCTTCCTTGTCCAGCTCCAGGCGAATGGTTTTAGTCAGTTCCAGCAGCTCGGAGCCCTGGTGGCCCACCTCGTGAATCAGCGACGAGGCAATGCCGCTGCCCACCATCCGCTCCCGCGGAATCTGGATGACGCCCACCGGGTTGTCGTCGCCGCCGGGCAGGCGGGTGCGGGCCCTTCGGATGGCCGCCCCGTGCCCGCGCTCGGCAAAGCAGATGAGCGGCGGCGCTTCGAAGTAGTTGCCGGGCAAACGCAGGGCGTCTTCGGCCAGCACGTCGAGGCCCGCCAGCCAGGTGCCCGTGCCGTGCTCCCCGCGCTGGCTGAGCACGTCGGCAAAGATGTCGACCTGGTCGAGCAGGTTGTTGAAGCGCAGCTTGAGCAGCACAAACTTGGCCTGGGCCTCGGCCGTGCTCAGGCCCTGGCTGTCGGGGCCCTGCATCCAGCGCACAAACTCCTGGAGGCGGCGCCGCAAATCGAAGGCAATACGGGCCAGGTGGTCGTTGATGGCTGATTGGGCCGGGGCCGAAACAGCCGCCGCCAGCACCATGGGCGTGTTGAGCGAGAAGGAGCGCACCGTCTGGAGGCGGCTGAACAAGGCCAGGGCCTCGTTCACCAGAAACTGCGTGTCGGCGGCGCTGCGCATGGCCTAGAGCTGAATAACGAGTGTGCGGCCCCGGCGCTGCCACGTCCCGCGCGAGGCGCGGCCGATGGGCATGGGGGCATAGTCCTGCTCGCCGCCATCCTGGCCAAAACCGCCGTCGAAGCCGGCTCCATCATCCCCTGGCCCGTCCTGATCCTGATCCTGGGCAAAGCCCCCACTCACGTTCAGATTGCCGCCCCCGGTACCGGCGTAGCCATAGCGGCTTCCGCGGCGGCCCGGACTGCTAAAGCGGCCGTTGGCGCCGCGGCTGCGCTGGTTGCCACTGCGCAGCAAGCCCGGCGCGTGCTGCCGGGCCGCCTGGCCCAGGGCGGTGCGAGCCAGCGTGGGAGCCGGCACGCCCGGGCGCTGCCGTTGCAGGCTGGCCCCGCGGCGTATGGCCGAGTTGGCAAAGCGCACATAGGCGCGGGCGGTTTCAAACTCGCGGTCCTCGGGGCTAAGGCCCTCCAGTTCCAATTCAAACAGGTTGGTGGCCATCGAACCCAGCTTGCCCCCGATCATGCCGCCCACGGGGCCGCCCACGAAGGAGTCCAGGGCCTTGCCGGCAATGGGAATAGCGACTTTGGCCACCGACTTGAGGGCGCCGCCAATGGCGCGGCCCACCGAGGAGTTGGCAAAATTACCCACGGCCCGGCCCGCGCTTTTAATCAGCTTGCCCAGAAACTGGTTGAGCTCCTGCTCGTTGCTGACTTCAAGCAGCTCGTGGGCCAGCTCCATTTCCTGGGTTTCCTGAAGCTCCCCGTTCATTTCATAGGACTCGCCGTTCATTTCGCCCATGAATTCGGGATTGAACTCAAACGTCTCCTGCGAGCTGCCATACTCCTGCTCCTGGCCGAGGGCTTGCTCAAATTCCTGCGAAAACTCATTGTTGTACATGGCGGAAAGGGTGAAGTGGTGAAATAGAAAAGAGTGAAATGGCGAACTGGGGAGCGTGGTGCGCACCCGGCGCAAACCGAACGACAACGCACCAGCGCACCCGTACGCTGCCCCTAGGCATCATACAGGACCAGAGTGCGGCCCTGCCGAACCCAAGTGCCGCTGTTGGAGCGGGCCGCGCCACCGAAGCTGCCGATGCCGTCGGCCAGGCCGGGGGCCAGCTGCGGCACCGCTGCGCCCAGCACTTGGCGGCCCAGCTGGGCCGGCGTCAGGCGCGGATTCTGGCGGGACAGGCGGGCGGCGCGCCGGCTCACATCGGAGGCAAAGCGCACGTAGGCCCGGGCTATTTCCAGCTCCTGGCTTTCGGGATTTAGGCCTTCGAATTCGAGGTTGAAGATGCGCTGGGCATTATTGGCCAGCCAGTTGCCGGCCTGCGTACCGGCCCAGCCCCCTACAGCTCCGCCGGCTGCCTTACCGGCCTGGTTGCCCAGAAAGCCGCCGGCCTTGGCCCCCAGGGGCCCTAGTCGGCCTCCCAGGGCTTTACCGGCACGGCTGCCGAGGGCGCCGCCGGCTTGGCTGCCCACCTGCGCGCCCAGTTGGGGCAGGGTGTTACGGCCCACATCCACTAGGTATTTGCCCACGCTCTGGCCCGTGGGCGAGGCCACGAAGTTGGTGGCCGCGCCCTTCACGGCGCTGGCGGCCTTGCTCAGCAAATCACCTAGAAACAGGTTCAGCTCCTGCTCGTTGCTGATTTCGAGCAGCTGGTAGGCCATTTCCAACTCCTGGTTTTCCTGCTGGCTGATTTCGCCACGGTACTCCTGGCCAAACTCCTGCTCCATTTCCTGGCCGTATTCGCCCTGCGACTCAAACTCGAAGCTATTCTCATACTCGCCGGTGGTGGCGCTCGACTCCAGCTCCTGGAGGGTCCGATCAATATTGTGCATGACTGACAAGTGGTTAGGGTGAAGAATCTGTGCCTCTCCCCTTTTCCAAACCCAGTGCCAGCCTGCCCAAGCCCGTTTCCAGCGTATCAGGGCCGGTCCTGCCGAAACCCGTTTCGGCAGGACCGCAATGCCGAGCTTTCGGCGAAATCCATTTCACCGCTGCCCCACCCTTCTATCACCCCCGCCGGGCACCGCAAGTCGACCGCAGGCGCGCGGCTCTACCCCGCGCGCCTGCGGACCCGAGTCAGGACTTACCGGTTCCGGACCATAAACAAGCAGCAAAGACGCCTGCCGACGTTTCCCGGCAGCCGATTGGCCCGCAAGGAAACGCCAGCAGGCGTCTTTAGATAGTTCGACCAGCTGCCGGCTACAAAACCGGCACGCGGCGCAGAGCGGGTATTTCCAGCAGGTGACTTACCGTATGGGTGGGCTGCAGGGCCCGGCACTGCGCGGCCTCGCCAAAGCCAAAGGTGACCCAGCAGGAGTCGATGCGGCTATTACGGGCGAACTGCAAATCAGCAGGAGTGTCGCCGATCATCAGAATTTTGTGCGCGGGCACTTCCGGGAAGCGGGGCTGCACTACTTCGTGAAACACCATGGGGTCGGGCTTTTTGGCCAGCTGCTTTTCCGGCATCGTTCCGTCGCCGATGACCAGGGCCACGAAGGGCAAGAGCCCGAGTTGGGCCAGGGAGGCTTCCAGCACGGCCGCGCCCTTGTTGCTGAGCACCCCAATGATGACGCCCTGGGCCGTAAGCTGGGCAAACAGGTCGTGGACCCCGGGAAAGGGCGTCACCAGGGGCTCGGCCTCCCGGGCGTAGATTTCGCGGTAGGTAACGACCCATTCCGCCACTTCCGGCTCCGACAGCTCCGGCCGCAGCTCGCGCAGCATCTGGCCCAGCACCAGCCCCCGCCCTATCATTGAATACACCACTTCGGGGTTGGGCTGGGGCACCTGGTAATGGTCGAAGGTGCGCTCAAAGCCGTAGACAATGGCCTGGCGGGTGTCGCACAGCGTGCCGTCGTAATCGAAGAGCAACAAGGAGTAGGGCATGCGGACTGGTTGCGGGTAAAAGCTGCGTAAGCTACGACGGGCGGCGGCATCTGGCCGCCCCGCCGGTTGAAATAAATATAGTTGCGTCCTTGTGCATTCTTGCTCCTTCCGGCATCAACCCTGGTAGAATCCGTACCGAAAGGCGCTACCCTCATTTCGTTGCTGCATGTCTATAACCCTACTAACCACACCTTTACGATTTCACCTTCTGGCAGCCAGCCTCCTGCTTGCTGGCTTCGAGGCGCACGCGCAAAGCTTCACGCGGGCGTGCATGATGCCGGTTACGAATGTCGATTCGCTGAAGCGCCGCCCGTTGCGCATGATCAGCGCCTCATCAGTTGACCCGCCAAAGCCCCTGTTCGTGGTAAATGGAGTACCGATGGGACCAGCTTTTCAGCCCGAAGATATACCAGGCCGCTACGTGAAGAAAGTAGAGGTGCTGACCGGTACCTCGGCCGCCGCTATTGGCGGCACCCGCGCGGCCAATGGGTTGATACTCATCACGACCACGCGCCGGTATAAGCCGGTTGCCAACTAAGGTTTCCGGGTAGATGAACCAGCGGAGTTGCGCAGTATTCAGGTAAGTTTACACCTCGCTTTTTTTCCAACGCAGTATCCTATGAAGATTTTATACAGTGCCTTGCTGGTGGGCGCTATCCTGCTGGGCGGATGCCGCCAGAAGAATTCGGATCCGCAGCCGCCGGCCTACAACATGACCTTTACCATTAAAGGCCAGCCGGTGCAGTGCAATGCCGTGTTTACGGAAACCCTGAACTCCGATGGCTCGACTTCCACGCTGGTGTATTCGCGCAACGAGTATCCCTCTATCCTGCTGGGCTTTATGCGAGACAAAGGGGCGCCCATGTCGGCCACGTATCTAACCACCATCACCTATTTTCCGGAGCAAGATCTAACCAAGAGCAAGTCCCTTTCAACAGTCAGCCCCAGCCACCCGGACAGCAAGCTGAACAGCCTGCGTGAAGACGGCAGCAACCTGCGCAGCGGCTCGTTCAGCGCGTCCTACGTCGAGAATACTACCACCGTTACGGCCACGGGCACCTTTACAAAAGTACCTCTACAGAACTAGCCGGCTGTCCGCTCCTTAAATTACATGAAACGCCACCGCACCACTTGTCACGAGCTGTAGGTACCACCCTACAACTCGCATGAAACAACCTAAAAAGCGCTGGGCCTGGACGGCCCGGCAATGCGGCCGGATTCGGCTCTACAGCAGCTTCGCATATCGGCTCTATCAGCCTAGCCGATTCTTCCGAGAACGGCTTTGGAGCCAGCACCGCATGCAAACCCGCACAGCCCTCCACCAGCTTCGGCAGGGCGCCGAGGAAACGGAAGTCCGGTTTCCGTATCAGCATAAGTACTCCGCGCACTGGGATTGTACTTAACACAAAGGGCCGCCCAGTTGGGCGGCCCTTTGTGTTTACGCCACTCCATTTGTTCGTAGGTCCTCCCACGTGCCTTTAGTCAGATTCAACCGGACGTTGAAAAAGCAGTTACCCCCGTCTGTTACGTCTACGATCCGCTTTTTCCAGTATGGAAAGTCTGCTTCATCACCACAGAAGCAGTTGACCCATACTATTTTGGCACCTTGGCTATTTACGTTTACAACCAATTGTTTTCTGTAGCGGGCAAGGTCAATAACGTAATTCTCCTTTCGAAACGGTATTTCCGGATGAGCCTTTTGCATATCGGCATAGTCGGCTTCCGCAGCCTTATTGAACTCGGTGACGCAGGCTCTTAATAAGGCATCCACTTGGTTTAGCTCGGCCACCGAAACAGGGTTAGGTTGGAAGTTTGGAATGACTGCAAAATCCGTCAGGGTTATTTTCGTCTCTTGTTCGTGAATCGAGGTAGTGGCCGTAGGAACTTTCAGCTTTATCTTACCTTCCTGCGAATTGCAACCACTAATTAGAATCAGACATACTATAACTGCTGCTCTCATCAGGCTCAATCTATTAAAAACACAATAGCGGCGGGCCTCCGAAGAAACCCGCCGCTACCTAAGGTATTCAAAATCCACTCCCGCTACGCCTTCGAGGTGAGCGTGATAAACGGAATAATCACCTCCTCCAGGGAGATACCGCCGTGCTGGAACGTGTCCTTGTAGTAGTTCACGTAGTAATTGTAATTGTTGGGGTAGGCGAAGAAATAGTCGCCCAGGGTGAAGACGTAGGCGGTGCTCACGTTTTCGCGGGGCAGGAAGATGCGCTCCGGCTTGCGTACCACGTACACATCCTTGTCGGTGAAGCCCAGGTTTTTGCCGTGCTTGTAGCGCAGGTTGGTGTTCGTGTTCCGGTCGCCCACAATCTTGAAGGGGCGCTTCACCCGGATGGTGCCGTGGTCGGTGGTGATGATGAGCTTGCCTTTTTTCTCGGCAATAACCTGCAGCATCTCGTACAGGGGCGAGTGCAGGAACCAGGATCGGGTGATGCTGCGGTAGGCCGACTCATCGGCGGCCAGCTCCCGAATCATGGCCATGTCGGTGCGGGCGTGCGAGAGCATGTCCACGAAGTTGTAGACGATGACGTTGCACTTATAGTTGTTGTGCAGGTTGCTCATCTTGCCCAGCAGGTCTTTGCCGGCCTGCAGGTTGGTAACCTTGTTGTAGCTGAACTTGTGCTTCTGGTTGGCCTTCTGGAACATAATTTCCATGAATTCGGCCTCGTTCAGGTTCTTGCCCTCGTCGTCGTCGTCATTGACCCACAGGTTGGGGTACTTCTTCTGAATCTCGCCGGGCATCATGCCCGAGAAGATGGCGTTGCGGGCGTAGGCCGTGGTAGTGGGCAGAATCGAGTAGTACATTTCCTCCTGGTCCACGGTGAACAGGTCGGCAATGATGGGCTCCAGAATCTTCCACTGGTCGTAGCGCAGGTTGTCGATGAGCAGGAAGTAGACAGGCGTGTCGCCGGTTTCCTTCAGCAGCGGAAACACCCGCTTCTGAAACAGCTCGTGCGACATCATGGGCGCGTCGTCGGCCTCGTTATTGACCCACTCCTCGTAGTTGTCCATGATGAACTTACAGAAGTAGTTATTGGCCTCGTCCTTCTGCATATTGAAGACTTCGGCCATGCTCTTGCCTTCCGTCTCATCAATTTCGAGCTCCCAGTACACCAGCTTTTTATACACGTCGGCCCATTCTGAGGGGCTCAGCCGGTCGCCGAGCTGCATGCCCAGCTGGCGGAAGTCGCGCTGGTAGCTGCTGTTGGTTTTCTCCGAAATCAGGCGCTTGTTGTCCAGCACCTTTTTCACGCTGAGCAGAATCTGGTTCGGGTTGACGGGCTTGATGAGGTAGTCGGCAATCTTGGAGCCGATGGCGTCCTCCATGATGTGCTCTTCCTCGCTCTTGGTAATCATAATAACGGGCAGCGTAGGCTTGGCCGTCTTGATTTCGGTCAGAGTTTCTAGGCCGGTCAGGCCGGGCATGTTCTCGTCGAGGAAGACAATGTCGAAATTCTGCTCCTGGACCTGCTCAATGGCGTCGGCGCCGGAATTCACGCCCGTTACGTCGTAGCCTTTTTCGGTCAGAAAGAGAATGTGGGGTTTCAACAGGTCGATTTCGTCGTCGGCCCAGAGGATGGAGTACCGTTGCATATAAGGATGTTGGGAATCTTGAAAAGGTCGCGCCCGGCAAACCCGCCCGGCGTTTCAGAAAGGGGACATTCAGACAAACCGGCCCGTTACCAGGTGTAGACCTCAAAGAGGGCAAATGGCGCAAGCAGGTTGCAAATGACGTTTCGTAAGTAGCTTTACTCCCAATACCCGGTTTTTGGTTCTGAAAAATTACGGCAATCCGATATTCAGCCGCCGAACTCCGCCGTAAAGAAGCCAAAAATTGTTGAGTTGGGTTCCGCGCCTGGCCTCGCAGGTTGTTGTATCTCAACTTTTCTGCCTGCTATATGTTCCGCCTTCGTGCCCACCCGCGGCGCGCTACAGCTTTCTGCATTGAACAAAAAGAAAATCTTCAACGACCCGGTGTACGGCTTTGTCACGGTGCCCACCGAGTTGCTGTTCGACCTGATTGAGCACCCCTACTTCCAGCGCCTGCGCCGCATCCAGCAGCTGGGGCTCACCGGCTTCGTGTACCCGGGCGCCCTGCACACGCGCTTTCACCACGCCCTGGGCGCCATGCACCTGATGACCCTGGCTCTGCGCACGCTCAAGGACAAAGGCGTCAAGATTTCGGCCCGGGAAGGCGAAGCGGCCCTGATGGCCATCTTGCTCCACGACATCGGCCACGGCCCGCTCTCCCACGCCCTGGAGCACGCCATTTTTCACGAAGTGCCCCACGAGCAGCTCAGCCTGTTTTTGATGCAGAAGCTCAATAAGGAGCACGACGGCGCCCTGGACCTGGCCATTCGCATCTTCCAGGGCACCTACGAGCGGCCGTTTTTCCACCAGCTCGTCAGCTCCCAGCTCGACATGGACCGCCTCGACTACCTCAACCGGGACTCGTTCTATACCGGCGTGCAGGAAGGCCGCCCCGGGGCCGACCGCCTCATCAAGATGCTGACCGTAGTCGACGAAAAGCTGGTGCTGGAGGAAAAGGCCGTCTACAGCATCGAGAATTTTCTGGTGAGCCGCCGCCTGATGTACTGGCAGGTCTACCTGCACAAAACCGTCACCTCGGCCGAGCAAATGATTATCCGCATCATTCAGCGGGCCCGGGATTTGGTCCGCTCCGGCCACGAAGTACCCGCCTCCCCCGACCTGCACTATTTCCTGGCCAAGCCGGTCAGCATCCTGAACTTCTCCCAGGACGAGAGCATTCTGCAGCGCTTCGTGCAGCTCGACGACACCGACGTGTGGAGTGCGGTAAAAATGTGGGCCCAGCACCCCGACAAGGTGCTCAGCTACATGTCGCGCAGCATGCTGGACCGCAAGCTGTTCAAGATTATTCTGCAGAGTGAGCCTTTCGACGACGATTTGGGTCTGGGCGTTATTGAACTCATTGCCGAGAAATTCGACCTTTCGCCCCAGGATGCCAGCCAGCTGATGCTCGCCGGCCGCATCAGCAACAACGCCTACGACGCGGCCGGCAAAGACACCATCGACGTGCTGACCAAGAGCGGCCGGGTTGTCAACGTGGCCGAAGCCTCCGACCTGCCCAACATCCGGGCCCTGGGCCAGCGCGTCGAGAAGCATTACATCTGCTACCCCAAAGAAATTGCCCACTAAACGAGTTTTTGGCTTTTGGTTTATGGTTTTTGGCACTCCGGCTGAGTTTAAGCGCAATGCAGCAATGCCTTAGGGGATAACCAACGACCAAAAACCAAAAACCAAAAACCAACCGCTACTTTTGCGCAATGGAATTTACGGTAGGCCAGATTGCGGAAGTGCTGCACGGCGTCGTCGAAGGCGACGCCTCGCTGCGCATTGACCGCTTGGCAAAAATTGAAGAAGCGCAGGCCGGGGCCCTCTCCTTCCTGTCGAACCTGAAGTACGAACCCCACCTGTATACGACGGGCGCTTCGGCCGTTATTGTCAGTAAAACCCTGACCCTGAAGCAAGCCGTGCCCGCGGCCCTGATTCGCGTCGACGACCCGTATACCAGCTTCACTACCCTGCTCGAATTCTACCAGCAGGCCACCCGCACCGGCCGGCGCGGCGTGGAGGAGCCCGCCTTCATGGGCACGGGCTCCACCATTGGCGACAACCACTACCGCGGGGCTTTTTCCTACATCGGCCAGGACTGCCGCATCGGCCGCGACGTGGTGATTTTCCCCCAGGCCTACATCGGCGACCGGTGCGTGATTGGCGACGGCACCATTATTTACGCCGGCGCTAAAATCTACGCCGAAACAGTTATCGGGGCGCGCTGCACCATTCACGCCGGCGCCGTCCTTGGCTCCGATGGCTTCGGCTTTGCTCCTCAGCCCGACGGCTCCTACAAAACCATTCCGCAGATCGGCAACGTGGTGCTGGAAGACAATGTGAGCGTGGGCGCCAATGCCACCATCGACTGCGCCACCATGGGCTCGACCATCATCCGGGAAGGCGCCAAAATCGACAACCTGGTCCAGATTGCCCACAACGTGGAAGTAGGCAGCCACACCGTTATTGCCGCCCAAACCGGCGTTTCCGGTTCCACCAAGATTGGCAGTTTCTGCGTCCTGGCCGGGCAGGCCGGCGTGGCCGGCCACCTCACGCTGGCCAACCGCACTACCGTGACGGCGCAGTCAGGCGTGGGCAAGTCCATCAAGGCCGAAGGCGTACTGCTGCAGGGTTCCCCGGCGTTTAATCTGCGCGACAGTTTGCGCGCCAACGCCATTTTCCGCCACCTGCCGGAGATAGAGCGCCGCCTGAGCGACCTGGAGCGAAACTCATCCATGTCGGAAAAGTCCTAGCTTTGCAGCCTATTTAGCTATCAGTCGCTTGTTGTCCGTTGTCCGGCCAGTTCCATTGAGACTGCCTGCTCACGGACCACCGACAATTGCTAGCTGACAACTCTTCCAATGAACGACAAGCAACATACCATCAAGGCGCCGGTGACCGTGAGCGGCATTGGCCTGCACACCGGCGTTTCGGCCAACATGACGTTTTGCCCCGCGCCGGTTAATCATGGCTATAAGTTTCAGCGCGTGGATATGCCCGGCCAGCCCATTGTGGATGCCGACGTCGACAACGTGGTGGACCTCTCCCGTGGCACGACCATCGAGCAGAACGGCGCCCGGGTGAATACGGTAGAGCACACGCTGGCCGCCCTGGTGGGCTTGCAACTCGATAACGTGCTGATTCAGCTCGACGGGCCCGAGCCTCCCATCATGGACGGCTCCTCGTTTGAATTTATCCAGGCTATTCAGGCTGTGGGCCTGGAAGAGCAAAACGCGCTGCGCAACTACTTCGAGATTCCCGAGGAAATCCGCTTCGTGGACAATGCCCGGGCCGTGGAAATTGCCGCCCTGCCCCTGAACGATTACCGCCTGACGGTAATGGTGGACTATAATTCGCCCGTGCTGGGCTCCCAGCACGCCTCCCTGACGGATATCACCCAGTTCACCTCCGAAATTTCCAGCTCGCGCACCTTCTGCTTTCTGCACGAGCTCGAGGCTCTCTACAAGTCCAACCTGATCAAGGGCGGCGACCTGAGCAATGCCATAGTCGTGGTAGACCGGGTGGTGAGCGACGAGGAGTTGAGCGAGTTGGCCACCATGCTGGGCAAGCCCAAAGTGGCCGTCAAGAAGGAAGGCATTCTCAACAACGTCGATCTGCGCTACAAAAACGAGCCCGCCCGCCACAAGCTGCTCGACATGGTCGGTGACCTGGCCCTGGTGGGCCGGCCGCTGAAAGGTCAGATCCTGGCAGCCCGCCCCGGCCACGCGGCCAACGTGGCCTTTGCCAAGAAGATCAAGAAGAAGATGATGGAGGCCAACACCTCCTCGGTGCCGACCTACGACCCGGGCCGCGAGCCGGTGATGGACATCAACCAGATCAGCCAGACCCTGCCCCACCGCTACCCTTTCCTGCTCATCGACAAGATCATTCACTTGGATGCCAACACGGTAGCCAGCATCAAGAATGTGACTATCAACGAGCCGTTCTTCCCGGGGCACTTTCCCGGCAACCCGGTGATGCCCGGCGTGCTGCAGATCGAAGCCATGGCCCAGACCGGCGGCATCCTGGTGCTCAACACCGTACCCGACCCCGAAAACTACTGGACCTACTTCCTGGGCATCGAGAACTGCCGCTTCCGCAAGCGTGTTACCCCCGGCGACACTATCATTTTCCGCTGTCAGCTGTTGTCTCCTATCAAGCGGGGCATTGCCAAGATGAAAGGCCAGGCCTTCGTCAACGGAAAAGTGGTCATGGAAGCGGAGATGAGCGCGGCCATTGTCCGCAAAGACGCCTAATTTTCAATTAGCAGTTAGTAAGTAAGAATGTCTGACTCTCGGACGAAAAGCGGCTCCCGCAACGTTGAGAACCTTCTTAGTTATTAATTCTTAATTACTAATTAACCAACGAATGAACCAGCCGCTCGCCTATATTCACCCCGAAGCCAAAATCGCCCAAAACGTGGTAGTGGAGCCCTTCACTACCATCGACAAGGATGTGGAAATCGGGGAAGGCACCTGGATTGGCCCCAACGTAACGATTATGTCGGGAGCCCGCATTGGCAAGAACTGCAAGATTTTCCCTGGCGCCGTGATTGCCGCCATGCCCCAGGACCTCAAGTTTGCGGGCGAAAAAACCACCGTTCACATCGGCGACTACACCGTTATCCGGGAGTGCGTGACGGTAAACCGGGGCACCGTCGACCGGCTTAAGACCGTCGTAGGCAGCAACTGCCTGCTGATGGCCTACGTGCACGTAGCCCACGACTGCATCGTGGGCAACCACTGCGTATTGGCCAACGGCGTGCAGCTGGCCGGCCACGTCGAAATCGGCGACCATGCCATCATCGGCGGCACCTCGGCCGTGCACCAGTTTGTGAAAGTAGGCCCTCACGCCATGATTTCGGGCGGCTCGCTCGTGCGGAAAGACGTACCGCCCTTCGTCAAGGCCGGCCGGGAACCCCTCACCTACAGCGGCATCAACTCTATCGGGCTGCGCCGCCGCGGATTTTCCGACCAGAAGATCAGCGAGATTCAGCAGCTGTACCGGCTGCTGTTTTTGAGCGGCCTGAACAACAACGATGCCCTTGACAAGATTGAGCTGGAGCTGCTGCCCTCTCCTGAGCGCGACGAAGTCGTGAACTTCGTGCGCAACTCCGGCCGTGGGGTGATTAAGGGCTATTCCCGCAACGGCAACGGTGCAGATTGAAGCAAACGGGCTCGGCAAACGCTTCCATCGGGAGTGGATTTTTCGCGGCCTGACCCACCTGTTTCGCCCCGGCACGGCCACGGCGCTGCTGGGCCCCAACGGCTCGGGCAAAAGCACCCTGCTCAACACGCTTTCGGGCCAAATCCTGGCGACGGAGGGTACGCTGACCTACTCCGTTGACGGGCAGGTAGTACCGGTAGAAGAGGTGCCCCGCCGGCTGGCTTATTGCGCCCCCTACCTCGAGTTGATTGAGGAGTTGACCCTAACCGAGCTGCTGCACTTTCACACCCGCTTCAAGCCGCTACGGCCCGGCATTACGCCCACGCGGCTGATTGAGCTGATGTACCTGGAAAAATCCCGCCACAAGCTGGTACGCGACTTTTCCTCCGGCATGAAGCAACGCCTCAAGCTGGCCCTGGCCCTGTATGCCGACTCGCCCCTGCTGCTGCTCGACGAGCCGACTACCAACTTGGACCGCACCGGCGTAGAGTGGTACCTAGAGCATGTCGCCGTTAGCGTGACCAACCGGCTGGTGCTAGTCAGCTCCAACGTGCCGGAGGAATATGGCTTCTGCCAGCAGCAGCTCAGCGTGACCGATTTTGGGGCCAAAGCCGCCCGCTGACAGCTCCGAAGCCGCCCGCCGCCAACTTACATCTTTATGGCTTTTGGTGCTTTTCTGCCCGGGCTTGACCAGCCTCGCAGGATTGGGCCTAACCTCTTCGCTTACTGGGTATAACTCGTTAATTCGGATGAAAATCCCCTTTCTCGTAAGCTGAAGGATTGTTCAGCCAACTTGCCGAGAAGAGGAATAAGCCGGGAATTTTCCCGTCGATTTTTACCTTGCATGTCCAACCTCCGGCCGCGGCACCCGTATCTTCGCAGCCGGACCTGTTTCGCTAGCTTCTTCAATATTTCCCACTTTACAGCCCTGACAAGGCCATGAAACAATACGACGACCTCGACGACGACTTCCTCGACGATGACGATGAGCTGGATACTTTCGCCAAAACCGGCGGCAGCAAAACCCGCGGCAACGACGAAGACCGCCTTAGTGCCAAGTACGCCGATTATCTGATGTGGCGCGATACGGGCTCCTCTCACGACGAAGCCCTGGACCTGGCCAACATGACGGAAGAGGAATACACTACCGCTGAAGCCGCCGAAGATCCGGATGGCGGCGGGGGCTTCTCCAGCCTGGATGATGACGATGACTTCGATGACGACGACGACGACTCGTTTGGTAGCAGCCGCGGCAGCCGGGGCTCGCGCTACTCCGATGATGACGACTATTAATGTAGCTGCTGGTAGCAGCTACTAACCAACAAAAAAGTCCGCCTGGAGCATTCCAGGCGGACTTTTTTGTGGTAATTCCGGACAGCCTAGCCCTGCTTGCCGCCAAACACCCGGCGCAGCAGCTCGGTAGTACGGGCCACCGGGTTTTCCCGGATGTTGGCTTCTTCCTGCGCAATCAGCGTAAACAAGCCGCCAATGGCTTTGTCCGTGGCGTACTGATTCAGATCTGTTTGCACGGGCTTGACCAGGGGAATCATGTTGTAGCGGGTGGTCAAATCGGTGTAGTAGCGCGTGGCATTCACTTTGTCCAAGGACTGTTGAATGATGGGCTTGAAGGCCGTCGTCAACTGGGAGGTGGTCGTGCGCTTCAGGTAGTTGGTAGCCGCGTCTTTTTCCCCGGTCAGGATGCCCCAGACGTCCTTAAACGTGAGGCTCTTGATGGCCGACAAAAAGATAGGCTTAGCACTCCGGGCCGCATCTTCGGCACCCCGATTCAGGGAAAGCTCGAACTTATCGACCTGGGAGCCCAGCCCAATGGCCCGCAGCGAAGTGGCGACCCGCTGAGCATCGGGCGGGAAAGGAATGCGGATGAGCCGGTTCAGATAAAAGCCGTCCTGCTTGGAGGCCTGGTCGGCGCCTTTGGTGATACCCTGGGTCAGGGCTTCCTTGAGCCCCATAGCCGCTTCCGTTTGGCTTACGCTCCCAGCCGAGGTAGAACTGGTTTTGGCCGCCGTACCCGCCCGATTGGTTAGGATCTGGCCGATTTTCGACAAATCAATCTTTTGGGCGGAAGCAGAGAAGTTGAGGGCCGTCAGGGCCAGGAGCAGGAGAAAGGAGCTCTTCTTTTTCATGATGCACAGGAGCGAAAAACCCGGCCAACCTGGCCGACGTCATTCGTAAAACACAAACCTGGCCAATTTTATTCAATCCAGTTTTCTGCCCGGGCGGCACAAAAAAAGCCCAGCTGGCCGAAGAAGCCAACTGGGCTGGGTAAGCCGGGCCTGAGGGTGGACCTATTTGCCAAAAGCCCGCTTCAGCGCGGCCGAGCCCCGGGCCGCTGCGTTCAGGCGGATACGGCCTTCCTCGGCGGCCATCAGGGAGAAAATACCATCGGAGGTTTTCTGGGTGGCATAGGCCGTCAGGTCGGCATTTACCGGCGTCACGAGCGGAATCTTGTTGTAGCGGGCTATCATCTCGGCGTAGAGCTTGGTAGCACCGGTTTGTTCCAACGACTGCTGCACAATGGGCTTAAGAGCCGTCAGCAGCTGGGCCTCCGTGTTCTGGTGCAGGTAGAGCGTGGCCGCGTCGGGCTCCCGGGTCGTGACCAGGGCCATGGCGTCGGCAAAGCTTAGGTTTTGAACGGCTCCCAGGAAGATAGGCTTGGCCTGAGCCGCGGCCGCTTCAGCGCTACGGTTGAGCACCACTTCAAATTTATCGACCAGGGCCCCCATGCGTAGTCCCCGCAGGGTGGTAGCCACTAGTTCGGCCTCGGCCGGGAAGGTAATCCGGATATCCTCGTTGGCATTAAAGCCTTCGGCGGAGCCAGCAATGTCCACGGCGCGGGTTACGCTCTGCGTTAGTGCTTCTTTGAGCCCGGTATTGGCTTCGGCTACGGTCAGCGGGGCGGGCGGTGTCACGACGGCCGGGGTCGTTACCTTGGTCGTGGTCTTGGTCGTGGTTTTAACCGGGGCCTTGGCCGTGGTTTTTTTCGTCGTGGTCTTTTTGGCGGTGGTCTTGGTCTGGGCCTGAACGGCTTGGGCACCGGCCAGGGTACAGATCAGGGCGGCAACAAGAATGCGGAAACGAAGCATAGCAGAGAAAAAAGCGAAAAACCCGAAGCCCTTAGTGAGCGTCTTATCCGCGTTGGCCCCAAATTGCACCAAATTCCCTCTCCTTCCTAACACCGGTTCCATGTCCCACATTCCAGACGCAGAAATCATTACCATTGGCGACGAGCTCCTCTATGGACAGGTCATTGATACCAATTCCGCTTTTATGGGCCAGGAGCTGGGCAAGCTCGGCATTCGGGTGCGCCAGATAACGAGTGTTTCCGACCGCGCCGACGAAATCGTGCAGGCTCTGGACGCGGCCCGGACCCGGGCCCAGGTCGTGCTCATCACCGGGGGCCTGGGCCCGACCAAAGACGACCTGACCAAAAACATCCTGACCGACTACTTCCGTACCGAGCTGGTGCTCAATGAAGCTTCCCTGCGCGACGTGGAAGCCATTTTTGCCCGCTTCAACCGACCCATGCTGGAAGTAAACCGCCAACAGGCCTTCCTGCCCGCTTCCTGCACGCCCGTGCGCAATGTGGTGGGGACGGCCCCGGGCATGTGGTTCGAGGACGAAGGCGTGGTATTTGTGTCGATGCCCGGCGTGCCGTTTGAGATGAAGCGGATGATGACCGACACGGTGCTGCCCCGCCTGAAGCGCCACTTTCAGACCCCGCCCATCGAGCACATCGTCGTGCAGACCGTGGGCCTGGGCGAGTCGTTTCTGGCCGAAAAAATTGCGGCTTGGGAAGACGCGTTGCCGAGCAACATGAAGCTGGCCTACCTGCCGTATTTGGGCGGGGTACGCCTGCGCCTGACCGGCTCCGACGATGGTCAGCCCGAGTTGCGTGGCCGCATGGAAGCCCGGATGCCCGAGCTGCGCGCCCTGCTCGGCGACCATCTCTTTGCCGAAGGCGAAGTACCCCTCGAAGCTGCCGTAGGGCAGCTGCTGCTGGCGCGGGGCCTGACTATCGGCACGGCCGAAAGCTGTACCGGCGGCTACGTAGCCCACAAGCTGACCAGCATTCCGGGCAGTTCCGCTTACTTTTTGGGCAGCATTGTTTCGTATCATAACAACATCAAGATCAATGAGCTGGGCGTGTTACCTGAAACCCTTGCTGCACATGGGGCGGTAAGCGAAGAAGTGGTGCGCCAGATGGCCGAAGGGGCCCGCCGCCGGCTGGGGGTAGATGTAGCCATTGCCACTAGCGGCATTGCCGGCCCCGACGGCGGCAGCGAGGAAAAACCCGTGGGCACTTTCTGGCTGGCCTACGCCGACGACCACCAGACGGTAGCCCGCAAAATCACCTTCAACCGGGGCCGGCAGCTCAATATTGAGTATGCTACTACCAGTGTGCTGAATCTGCTACGCCAGAGCCTACCGCCCTTGGCCCCGCAGTAATACCTGCGCTGGGCGAGGGCGCGCCACGCTCGACAGCCCAGCGGAATTCGGCAAGGCACTGTTTGCACTACGGTGACTTCCTTATTTCTCATTTTCGGCCTACTTAATCAAGCCGCCGCCCCACCCGGGCCGGCGGCTTTTTGGTGAGTAGCCGCCATGTAGCCCCGGCCTAAGGATGCCAGCTCTGCTGCACAGCCTGATAACCAGCATTGTAGAAACTGGCACTACCCTATACAAACCGACCTTCACATAGTGCAACTGTCAGGTCGGCACCTATATTTACCCTGCTTTTTCTCGATATCCTTCTGGCTGAGCAAGCGCCTGACGCACCCCTCATCCACGTCTTACTACCGGAGTTGGCACTCCTCCTATTGCATGCAGCACGTATCCCCACTGGTATTGCGGGCCGACCAGACCCGCCCCCTTCATTTTTATACCCGCCTGCTCGGGCTTCTTTTGACTCTGCTGCCCGAGCTGGCCCAGGCCCAGGCCCAGGCCCCGGCTACCCGCACGGCCCCGCCGGTAAGCACCATCCTCCTGCCCGATGGCACAGTGCGCACCGGCGCTAATGGCTCGTTTGATGCCACCGATTAGTACTGTTTCAGCCGGTGCACCGCCGTGCCGGCTCGCAAGCCGTCCGGCTGGTGGTCGAGTAAGCTTGCCCTAACCACTGCCGGGTACGAAAGCCGTTGTTCCTTGTGGAGCAGCGGCTTTTTACCTTTGCCAGGCACCAGCCATTACATTGCCAGTTATGGCTTTGGCGAAGGTTTTTTGGCCACTGGGCGGGCCGTAGCTCTTCCGTCGTCATTGCCGCAGCCGAAAAGCGGGCAGCTTGCGGCTTTCTGTTACCTTTGAGGCCTCAATCTCCCACCCAACAACCCCCAACAACCCAACAACCGCATGGCACGAGTGGAAATGGTGATGCCCAAAATGGGCGAAAGCATTATGGAAGGCACCGTTCTGAAATGGCTCAAGCAAGTCGGCGACGCCATCGAGCAGGACGAATCGGTGCTGGAAGTGGCAACGGATAAGGTAGATACCGAAGTGCCCGCCATTCACGCCGGAGTATTGCAGGAAATCCTGGTGCAGGAAGGCCAAGTCGTGGCCGTGGGCGCCCCAATTGCCGTTATCGAAACCGACGCTGCCTCGGCCGGCGCTGCTGCACCCACAGCAGCCCCAGTAACGGCGCAAGAAACTTCGTCTCCTTCCCTGAACGGCGCGGAAACCAATGTTCCGTATTTGCCCGAGCAGCATGACCCGCAGGCTGAGCAGCGCCTAGCCGTGGCCCAGCCCGGCCGCTTCTACTCGCCCCTGGTCCTGAGCATTGCCCGCCAGGAAGGTATTTCGATGGCCGACCTGGAATATCTGCCCGGCACCGGCAAGGAAGGCCGCGTGACCAAGCAGGACATTCTGGCTTACGTAGAGAACGGCAAACAGCCGCTGACGCAGGCTGCCCCAGTAGCGCAAGCTGCAGCTGCGCCTGCTCCTGCGCAATCAACCCCGCAGCCTCAGACCACTCCCGCTCCGGCACCAGCGGCACAGCCCGCCCCCACGGCCGTAGCCAGCAAGCCGGCTCCTTCGGTGAGCGGCAACAACGAGCTGATCGAAATGGACCGCATGCGCAAGATGATTGCCCAGCGCATGGTCGACTCGAAGCGCATTTCGCCCCACGTTACCTCGTTCGTGGAGGCCGACGTGACCGAACTCGTGAACTGGCGCAACAAGCACAAGGATGCCTACAAGAAGCGGGAAGGCGAGAACCTGACCTTCACGCCCATCTTCATCCAGGCCGTGGCCCGCGCCATTCAGGACTTCCCCAACATCAACGTGTCGGTAGATGGGGACTACATCATCAAGAAGCGCGACATTAACATTGGCGTGGCGGTAGCGCTGCCCTCGGGCAATCTAATTGTGCCCGTCATTCACAACGCCGACCAGCTGAACCTGAACGGCCTAAGCAAGCGCGTGAATGACCTCGCCACCCGGGCCCGGGCCAACAAGCTCAAGCCCGAAGACCTGGAAGGCGGTACCTATACGTTGAGCAACGTGGGCTCCTTCGGCAACGTGATGGGCACGCCCATTATCATGCAGCCCCAGGTGGCCATCATGGCCGTGGGCGCTATCAAGAAGAAGCCGGCCGTGATTGAAACGCCCCAGGGTGATTTGATCGGGGTGCGCCACTTCATGTTCCTCTCGCACAGCTACGACCACCGGGTAGTCGATGGCTCGCTAGGCGGTATGTTCGTGCGCAAAGTGGCCGACTACCTCGAACAGTTCGACCCGAATACGGCTATCTAAGCGGCACGGGCAATCCTCTTACTCACCAGAACAAGCCCGTCAGCTCGACGGGCTTTTCTTTTTGATAATCAACTTTGTATGAAGAACACGATTTACCTCATTGCCCTAGTCGTATCCCTGGGCTGCATTCTGTTTCTCTACCAAAAGCTCACGGCCACGGAAGAAGCCTTGCACCAGGCGGAACAGAAATTCACGGACTGCCAGCAGGTCACCTTTCAGCTACAGAACCAGCTGAGCGCCACCAAAAAACGCTAGATACGGCGCCATCACCTGGGCCGAATAAGCACAAAAAAAGCCGCCCATGCGTGGGCGGCTTTTTTATTTCCGGGCTCCTAAGCACCTCTTACAAGGCGGCCAGGCTTTGCTCCAGGGCGGCAATTTTCGATTCGGCGTCGGTCTGCTTCTGCCGCTCCCGCTCCAGCACGTCGGGCTTGGCATTCTGCACGAATTTCTCATTGCTGAGCTTTTTGAGCACCGTGTCGCGGAAGCCCCGGGTGTATTCCAGCTCCTTTTCCAGGCGGGCCTTTTCGGCACCCAGGTCAATCTGGCCTTCCAGCGGCACGAAGAACTCACTACCGCCCGACACGAAGCCCACCGAAGCCGCCGGGGCCGCGTCGGTGAGGGTCACTTCGGTAAGCGCCGCCAGCTTGCGGATGATGCCGTCGTAGTCCTGCAGGAGCTGGGCATCGTCGGTTTTGGCCGCCAGAGTCAGGGGCTTATTGGGCCCCAGGCCCTTCTGGTTGCGAATGTTGCGCACCCCGGCCACGATGTCCAGGGCTTTGTCCATGCGGCTGAGCAGCTCGGCGCCGCCGGCCACCGGGGCCAGCTTGGGCCAGGGCGCCACGCAGAGGTACTCCTTGGGGCCCCGCTCCTTTAGCTCGTGCCAGATTTCCTCGGTGATGAAGGGCATGAAGGGGTGCAGCAGCTTGAGCAGGGTTTCGAGGTAGCCGATGGTATGCTTGAGGGTTTCGGCGTCGATGGGGGCCTGGTAGGCGGGCTTCACCATTTCCAGGTACACCGAGCAGAAGTCGTCCCACACCAGCTTGTAGACGGTCATCAGCGCGTCGCTCATCCGGAACTTGGCAAAGTGCTCGTCCAGCTCGGCCACGGTGGCTTGCAGCTTGGCCCCGAACCACTCCACGGCCTTGGCCGAAGCAAAGGGCAGCTCAGCATTTACCTCCCAGCCCTGGGTTAGGCGGAAGGCGTTCCAGAGCTTATTGGTGAAGTTGCGGCCCTGCTCGACGAGCTTGATATCGAACAGCAAATCGTTGCCGGCCGGCGAGGAAAACAGCATGCCCGTCCGCACCCCGTCGGCGCCGTAGGTGGCAATCAAATCGAGCGGGTCGGGCGAGTTGCCGAGTTGCTTGCTCATCTTGCGGCCCTGGTCGTCGCGCACGATGCCGGTGAGGTACACGTTGCGGAAAGGCACTTCCTTGCGATACTCGAGGCCGGCCATAATCATGCGGGCCACCCAGAAAAACAGGATTTCGGGAGCCGTTACCAGGTCGTCGGTCGGGTAGAAATAATTGATGTCGGCATTGTCGGGGTCCTTGAACCCATCGAACACCGAAATGGGCCACAGCCACGACGAAAACCAGGTATCGAGCACGTCCTCGTCCTGGCGCAAGTCCGTGAGCTGCAGGTTGGCGTTACCGCTTTGCTCGCGCGCCTGCTCCAAGGCCTGCTCCTGGTTCAGTGCTACTACAAACGAGCCGTCGGGCAGGTAGTAGGCCGGAATGCGCTGGCCCCACCACAGCTGGCGGGAAATGCACCAGTCGCGCACGTTCTCCATCCACACCCGGTACATGTTCTTGAACTTGGGCGGGTGCAGCTTGATTTCGTCGTTTTCGACGACTTCCAGGGCCTTTTTGGCCATGTGGTCCATCTTGCAGAACCACTGCAGGCTGAGCTTGGGCTCGATGACGGCACCGGTCCGCTCGGAGGTTTGGAGCACGCTGTTGTAGTCCTCAATCTTCTCCAGCAAGCCGGCCTCCTGCAAATCCTTGGCAATCTGCTTGCGCACGGCAAACCGGTCCTGCCCGACGTAGAGCTGGGCCTTTTCGTTGAGCGTGCCGTCGTCGTTGAGAATGTCAATAACGGGCAGGTTGTGCTTGATGCCCAGCTCGTAGTCGTTCAAATCGTGGGCCGGCGTCACCTTCAGGCCGCCGGTGCCGAAGTCCATGGCCACATACTCGTCCAGAATCACCGGAATTTCGCGGCCCAGCAGCGGAATGCGCACTTTCTGCCCGTGCAGGTGGGTGTACCGCTCGTCGTTGGGGTTCACGGCCACGGCCACGTCGGCCATAATCGTCTCGGGCCGCGAGGTAGCAATGAGTAAGAACTTAGAAGTGAGAGCTGAGAGCTGAGCCTCGTGCTGCTCGGCGCCTTCTGTTTCTAAGTTCTCAGTTTTAACCGCTGAGTTCTCACCACCTACCACTTCGTAGCGCAGGTAGTACATCTTGGCTACGGTGTCCTTGGCAATAACTTCCTCGTCACTGATGGCCGTGCGGCCCTGCGGGTCCCAGTTGACCATCCGGATGCCACGGTAAATCTGACCCTTCTGGTAGAGGTCCACGAACACGCGCAGCACGGCCTCGGTCAACTCGGGCTCCATCGTGAAGCGGGTCCGGTCCCAGTCGCAGGAGGCGCCCAGCTTCTTGAGCTGCTCCAAGATGATGCCGCCGTACTTTTCCTTCCAGTCCCAGGCGTGGGTCAGAAACTCTTCCCGACTCAGGTCGCGCTTTTCAATGCCTTGCTCCTTGAGCAGGGCTACTACCTTGGCCTCGGTGGCAATGGAGGCGTGGTCGGTGCCGGGCACCCAGCAGGCTTCCTTGCCCTGCATGCGGGCCCGGCGCACCAGCACGTCCTGAATCGTATTGTTGAGCATATGGCCCATGTGCAGCACACCCGTCACGTTGGGCGGCGGAATCACGACGGAGTAGGCAGGCTTGCGCGGGTTGGGTTTGGCTTTGAAGAAGCCCTGCTCCTGCCAACGCTGATACCATTTGGCTTCAACGTCGGCGGGAGTATAGGTTTTGGCGATAGACATCGTCAACGGGGAATAGCGGTTCAGAATGGGGCAAAAGTAGGTAATTCAGGGCGGTACGGGAAATTCGCCCCTATATCAGGGCCGGCATTCCAGGCAAGCTGCACATTAAGCTTATCCGATATCGCCTATATACTTGAAATCAAGCTACCTTTGGAGCCGACAAAAAAACTCTGTGAAGGTTTAATCAGATTTTGATACCTTCTGAGAATTTTTCCCCTGCCCCCTTGCCGTTATGGCTTCGCTCCTGTCCTTTCTGAAAACAAAGAAACCGGCTGTTCCACCCGTTTCCCCGCCGACCTCTTCTTGCTCAACTACCAGCATCCGCTTTGGTCTGGGCCAGCTGTTGGTAGAAGGCGGCGAACCCCAACGCAACCTCGAACGGGCCGCCCTGATGATTGCCGACGCCGCCCAGCAGGGTTGCGACCTGGTACTACTACCCGAAACCCTGGATTTTGCCTGGACCCACCCCAGTGCCCTGCACGAGGCGCAGCCCATTCCCGGGGCCTTCAGCGACTTACTTTGCCAGGAAGCTGCCCGCCACAACATTATGGTGTGCGCCGGGCTGACGGAGCGGCTCAACGGGCGCAATTATAACGCGGCCATTCTCATCAGTGCCCAGGGCGAAATTCTAGTTAAATACCACAAGATCAACCTGCTTGGCGTGGAACAGCCGTTCTACGCCGTGGGCCAGACGCTGAATGTGGTAGACACCCCCCTGGGCAAAATCGGCGTCAATGTGTGCGCCGACAACTACCTCGATGGCCTGGCCATTGGCCACACGCTGGCCCGCATGGGTGCTGAATTCATCCTGGCCCCTGCTTCCTGGACCGTCGATTACTCGATTACGGAGGAAAACGATCCGTACCAGCAGAAGTGGGTACGCCCCTTCTCCATTCTGGCCCAGCTCTACAACGTGGCCGTGCTCAGCACCACCTCGGTGGGCTACATCGTGGGCGGCCCCTACGAAGGCAAAAAAAGCATCGGCTGCTCTTTGGCTGTCGACGCCTCCGGGGTGCGGGCCCAGGGTGCGTTCAATGAATTTGCCGGGCAGCTCATCGTCACCGACATTCCGCGGCCCCTGCGGCCCGAGCAGGGCACCGCCATTGGCGAGATGCTGCGCCGCAAGGGATACCGCTTCGACGAGCTACCCGCTTAACCTTAACTTCTTTTCATCCTTGTCTTCCTTTCCACCCAGCCCTGCTCCTATTGCTGAACCACTACCTTCCCCAATGACGTCCGATTTTCAGCGCTGCACCCGCTGCATCATGGACACTACCGTCCCCGGTATCCGGTTTGATGCGCACGGCGAGTGTAACTTCTGCCAGCTTCACGACAACATGGACCGCGCTTTCCCCCTGGGCGAAGCCGGCCGCAGGAAAGTTCAGGAGCTGGCCGCCGACATCAAACAGCTCGGAAAAGGCCGCAAGTACGACTGTGTGCTCGGCGTGAGCGGGGGGCGCGACAGTTCCTTCACCCTGTGGTATTGCGTTACGCAGCTCGGCCTGCGCCCCTTGGCCGTGCATTTCAACGACGGTTTTGGCAACCCCGTGGCGGGGGAAAACATGCTCAAAGCCTGCCGCAAGCTGGGCGTGGAAATGCGCACCATTACGTCCGACTGGCGCGAATCCAAGGACCTGAAAATAGCGTTCCTAAAGGCCTCTACTCCCGATATGGAGGAAGGTACCGACGTGGGAATTGCCACGGCCTTGTATGGCGTAGCGGCCAAGGAAGGCATTCAGCGCATCATCATTGGGCAATCGTTTCGGACGGAAGGCATTGCACCCCTGTCGTGGAACTACCTCGATGGCAAATACTTGAAGGCCGTACACCAGCGCTTTGGCTCGGTACCCCTGCGGCCCTGGTCGCCCAACGACCCGGGCTTTAATCTGGGATTGAAGGAAATGTTCTACTACGCCTTCGTGCGCCGCATCAAGACCGTCACGTTGCTCTACCACGTCGACTACGTGCGCAGTGAGGTCGATGAACTGCTGGCGCGGGAGCTGGACTGGAAAAATCCCGGGGCCCACTATTTCGACGACTTATATCAGAGCGTCATCTACTACCTGAACCGCACCAAATTCAACATCGACCGGCGCCTGTTCAACTACTCGGCCCTGATTCGCTCCGGGCAGATGAGCCGTGCAACTGCCCTGGAGCGCACCAGTCAGATCAACTCCATCGAAGACCCGCGGGTAATTGATTTGTGCATCAAGCGCCTGGGCCTCAGCCGGGAGGAATTCGACCGGATTGTGGCCACCCCACCCCGCACCTTTCACGACTACCCCAACAACTACCACCTGATTCGCCGCCTGCGCTGGCCGATTCAGGTCCTGAGCCGCCTGAACCTGATTCCGGAGTCAGCCTACGACAAGTATTTCAACTGCGGCACCTAAGGGTCATGTGAAATACTACGTACTAAGCCCTTTTACCAGAAAGCCCTTTACTCCAGCTGGAGTAAAGGGCTTTCTGGTAAAAGGTCAGGGCTGCCTTCGCAGAGGACGAATGGCTTCATGCTGCTCGCCATGAAACGGGTTTAGCGCATCAGCCTATTCCTCCCTCTTCGCGCATTAAACTTATGCGCCGGCGTGCAGCCATTCTTTTTTGCTGATGAGCTTTTCCTGGCTTTCGCGGTAGTCAGGGTCGTCTACGCAGCAGTCTACGGGGCAGACGGCCGCGCACTGAGGTTCTTCGTGGAAGCCCACGCACTCGGTGCATTTGTCGGACACGATATAGTAGTACTCGTCGGACACGGGAGTTTGCGGGGCTGTACCAGCTACCACGGCGCCTCCATCTACCTGTACTTCCTTCAGCGTCGTGCCATCAGCCCAGCGCCATTGGGCGCCCCCTTCATAAATAGCGGTGTTGGGGCATTCTGGTTCGCAGGCACCACAGTTGATGCACTCGTCGGTTATCATGATGGCCATAGCCGTGTTCCTCGGGGTTGAGTTAATCAAATACGTACTGCCTATACGCAAGAAATGCGCGGGCAGTAATTCGTTGGGGCACGCAAAAGTAGAAACTAACCCGTACTCTTGCGAGTTTTTTAGTCATTCGACCTTCCGGACCACTGTGGCGGCCGCCACACCCGCGTAGTTGGTCGGTTTCTCCTTCTCTCCTTCCCATGAATCACTCCGAACGTCTGGCCGCTTTTATTGCTCTGGGCCTACGCCTGCAAACCCTTCCCGCCGATGAATTGGACAGCCTCGTATCGCGGGCACGCAATGGCAACAACTGGTTTGACGCGCCCAATGTAACCATGGCCCTGCAGGGAGTAGCTCATCTTCTGGAAGAAGACACCCTGCGCACCTGGGCCGGGCGCTACCCCGCCGAGCCTGCCCAAGCGCGCCGCGTGGGCGTGGTCATGGCCGGCAATATTCCCCTGGTCGGCTTTCACGACCTGCTTTGCGTGCTCCTCAGCGGCCATTACCTGCTGGCTAAGCCCAGCGCCGACGACAAGGTGCTGATGAACTGGGTAGCTCAGGAGCTACTTACGATAGAGCCCCGCTTTGCCGAGCGGATTTCCTTTGTAGAGCGCCTCAACGAAGCCGATGCCTTCATTGCCACCGGCTCCAACAACACGGCCCGCTACTTTGAGTATTACTTCAGCAAAAAGCCCAACCTGATCCGGCGCAACCGCAGCAGCCTGGCCATTCTGAGCGGGCAGGAAACCCCAGAAACCCTGGCCGCACTAGGCCGCGACATTTTCCAGTACTATGGCCTGGGCTGCCGCAATGTGTCGAAGCTCTACGTGCCCGAGGGCTACTCCTTCACGCCATTGCTCGACGCGCTTCAGCCCTGGCAAACCGTTCTGAACCACAACCGCTACCAAAACAACTACGACTACAATAAAAGCCTGCTGCTGGTCAACAGCGTGCCTCACTACGACAACGGGTTCCTGCTCATCACCGAAGGGGGAGCCTTGGTTTCGTCAATTTCGGTGCTGCACTACGGCACTTATGGCAGCGAGGTAGACCTAGTGGATCAATTGACCGATATAGCCGAGCAAATCCAGTGTATTGTGTCCGACGGAGCGCGTTACGCCGGTAGCTTTGCTTTCGGACAGGCCCAGTTTCCCAAGGTCAGCGACTACGCTGATGGCATTGATACCATGGCTTTTCTCGCCGAAATAGGCTGATAAAAACAGCGAGTAGAACTTAAGCAACAATTTTTACATTTTAACTTTTCTTTAATAGGATTATTCAAACCGTTTCCCCAAGTTGATAAGGCTCTTACCAACCTTCTCACCCTATATGCAAACGCTTGAACAATCCCCAGAACTGGTGGCCAAAGAAAATCTGGGCACGCTTCGTTTTCCAGCCCACGATGTTCTGTCCTTACCCGCCCAACGGCAGTGGCGGCGCTACGAAGCGGAGCGGGCTACCACGCTCGGCAACGGTTACCACAGTAAGGTCGACATCTACTTTCAAACGGCTACCGGCGAGACAAAGCGGCTTTACACGACGGTGTGGGCCTGTGATTCGGAATATCTCACGCTGAAATCAGGGGCGGCTTTGCCCTTGCGCTCAGTAGTCGGCTTCGACTTTTACTAACTCCAGAGGTTCATTTGACTCCGGCGAAATTTCACTGCTGCAACAGTTTTCGCCAATTGCACTAAAAAAAGTCCCGGCCTAGGTAGGCCGGGACTTTTTTTGCTTCATTAGTTTTCCTGAGCACTCCAGCAAAACTGTAACTATTCTGCTAGCAGCGTTTCTAGACCCGGTCGAGGGTTTTGACAATCAAATCGTTGACCGTAGCTTCGGCATTGGTGGCAAACTCCCCAGTGGCCCGGTTAGCGACAATAGCATTGAGCGACACCACTTCATGCCCTAGCATACGTCCCAGCCCGTAGTAGCCGGCCGTTTCCATCTCGAAGTTCGTCAGGCGGAACTCACCTTCGGCACTCTGGTAGCGGAAATTTTGAAAGCGGCTAATCAGGTCGGGGTGGCGCAGATCGAGGCGCAGGACGCGGCCCTGGGGGCCATAGAACCCGGGGCAGGTGAGCGTATTGCCCACAACCATACCTGCCCCCAATTGCTCACGGAGCAAGTCGGAGCCCCGCACGCAGTAGGGCCGGTAAGCCAAATCCAGGCTCTGTTGAATACCGGTAGCCACTTCTACTTCCAAGCCGGTTTCCACCAGCGGATAAAATTGCATCAGCGAGTCCAGGCCCACGGCGTGCTCGGTCACCAGGTGGGAGCCAATCGGAATATCGGCCTGCAGGGCTCCGCTGGTGCCCACGCGCACGATGCGCAGGGCAATGCGCTCCTCCAGAGGGCGGGCTTCCCGGGTCACAAAGTCGATGTTTACCAGCGCGTCCAGCTCATTGATCAGAATGTCAATGTTGTCGGTGCCCATACCCGTGGAAATCACCGTCAGGCGCTTGCCCTTGTAGTAGCCCACGTGGGTCACGAATTCACGCTTGTGAATCTGGGTTTCGATGGAATCGAAGTGCTGACTTACCAGCGGCACCCGCTCCGGGTCGCCGACGGTAATAATGGTATCGGAAATATGGTCGGGCAGCAGGTTCAGGTGGTACACGCTACCGTCGCGGTTGATGATCAGCTCCGATTCGGGAATAGGCATGGGAAAGGCTGTTTTGGGTGAGGGAAATATGGTGGATGCGGGAGCCGCCGTCCGGCACGCGGTTTTCAACCCAAGAGCGTGCGAACGAGTCGCCGAAAAGTCTTTAACGAAAGAAGCCGGAAACTAGCTACTCAGCTTCCGGCCTTTTCACTGGTCCGCCTGTGGAGGCGGCAATAGGGCGGCGGGCTAGGCCACCGGGGGCCGGTACGACAGCAGCCCTTGTTCGGGGTTGTAATGGTTGCTCAGCTTGGGGTAGGTACCCGTGCCGTCGTAGGGGCGCTTGTCGGGGTGCTCCTGGCAGGCCGGCGAACAAGCCCCGTCGAGCTGCTCACCACAGGCTTCGCACAAGGCCACGTGCGCATTGCAGTGCGGATTGGCGCAGTTGATCATCCGGTCGGAGGGCGTAGCGCAATGGTGGCACTGAGCAATGATGCTGGGATTCACGCGGTTGACATCCACCGTCACGCGGTTGTCGAACACGTAGCACTTGCCTTCGAAGTCTTCGCCACCGGCTTCAATGCCGTACTTAATAATGCCCCCGTGCAGCTGGTAGACATTCTCGAACCCTTGCTCGAGCAAATAGGCGCTGGCCTTTTCGCACTTCACCCCGCCGGTGCAGTACGTCAGAATCTTTTTGTCCTTGAACTCCTTGAGGCGCTCTACCCGGTCGGGAAAGTCGCGGAAATTCTCGATGTCCAGGGTTACGGCATTTTTGAAGCGGCCCACGTTGTACTCGTAATCGGAGCGCACGTCCACGATAACCACGTCGTCGCGGTCTTTGAGGGCTTTAAACTCCTCGGGCGAGAGGTGCTGACCGGTCTTTTCGTGGGGCCGCACGTGGTGCAGGCTGCTGTGCACGATTTCGGGCTTCACCCGCACATGTAGCTTCTGAAAAGCATGCTCCGGCGCCTCATCAACCTTGAATTCCAGGGCCGCAAAGCGCGGATCAGCCTTCACGATACGCATATACTCCTCGCAGTCGGCAGCCAGGCCCGAGACCGTACCATTCAGCCCTTCGTGGGCCACAATAATGCGCCCCAGCAAGTTCAGGCGCAGGCACAGCCGGTGATGCTCGTCGCGAAACGCCACCGGATCTTCGATGGGCGAGTAGCAGTAATACAGTAGAACGCGGTAATCCATATTGAAAAACTGAGAACTAAGAAGTTAGAGCCAAGATGTAGACCCCAAGTCCGCTATGGCAGCACTGCTGAGCGGTAAGCCTACAGCTCCAAGCGCTACCATTATACTTTCTGGGCGGGGTTGCCGAAGACGGTTTGGTTGGCGGGTACATCGGCCACGACAACCGAACCGGCCCCAATACGGGCCTTGGCCCCAATCTTAACGCCGGCCACGACAATGGCCCCCGAGCCGATAAAGGCCTGCTCCTCCACTTTCACGCCGGGGTTGAGCACCGCGCCGGCGCCTACCTGCACGTAATCGGCCAGCTCAGCGCCTACTTCCACCACGGCGTTGGCCCCGATGAGGCAGCCGTTGCCCAGCTTGGCATTGCTGGCTACTACCGCCCCGGCCCCGATGAGGTTGCCATGACCCAGCCAGGCATGCTCGGCCACACTGGCGCGGGCGTGAATGGCGTTGACGGGCACTACTTCGTACTCATCGCGCAGCATGTTGGTCAGGCTACGGCGACTAGCGGAATCTTCCGTGGCCACGAATACCTCACATTTCTTGCCCAGCAGCTTGAGGAGCTCTTTGTCGTCGGTGTTGCCCATGACGGGCACATTGTTCAGCTCCGAGTTTTGCAGCTTGGCATCGTCGTCGAGCAAGCAGTAGACCACTACATCATTGCTGGTGAAGGCATCAAGGGCCGTGGTGCCGAGGCTTTGGGCCCCCAGAATAATGACAGGATTTTCCATGCAGACAAATGAAAGCCGGGTGCCGGCTGTGCTTTTAAACCAAACCGCAAAGATACAACGGCTATTGGCCTGCAACAAGCTTCCGCGGCAAGCAGTGCCAAGCTGGGCTTTTTATAAGCCGAGCTTCGTAAGCCAACGGGCCGCGTAGGGGTGCTGCAGGGTAAGCAGCACCAGATACGGCAGCATTACGGCGCGGTAGCGGTTTAGCGTCCCCAGGTTGGGGGTACTCAGGCCCAGCAGGGCGGCCAGCACCAGGCAGTAGAACAACAGGGCCAGCACCACGGCAAAGGGCAGCTCACCGGCCTTGGCCCGCCCCACGGCCACCAGCGCACTAAGCAGCAGCACGATTAGCACCACGTTTTCCAGCCCGGCCACCAGGTAGCGGGGGCGGCCCGGAGCCTCCCAGGGCAGGGGCCGCACAAGGGCGCTGAACGTGGCCTTAGGCGTGTTGTGCAGAATGCTTTCCACGGTAGGAGCCAGATGGTCGAACATAATGTGGGGCTGGTTCTCGGAGTTCTGCTGCAAGTCGGAGTGCACCCGAATCAGCTGGTTGGTAAACTTATTCACGCGAAATACCGGACTGACTTCGCTGCTCACCCAGCCCCCCCCGGCTAGGCATACGGCAAACAGCGCGGCTTGCGCCACCCGAGGCAGGGCCCGACCCAGTAAGTGCTGTAGTAGCCGGACAACCGCCAGCCCAGCCAGGGCAGCCAACAGAGGTGCCGCAAAGAAAAACCGCATTTTAAAGTGTAGCAAAGCCAGCAGAACGGCGCCCACCACCGCCCCGACCCGCCCCCGCCCGGCGCCGTAGAGCCAGCGTAGCACCAGGGCCACGAGCCAGCTACTGCTGCCCAGCAGCACCGCTTCCTTGGTCAGGCCCGCCGTCCAGTACGCCACGGTGGGCCAGAGCAGGAATGCCACGACCGGTGCCCCGGGCGGCGTCTCAGGAAACACCTTGGCCACAGCTACGGCCAACTGCCAGCTCCCAACAAAGCAGAATAAGGACAGGTACACCCCGTTGAGCACCACGCTGCCCAGCGACGCCAGATTGAACACGGATAGCAGCTTAATCAGGAAAAACGTGTTGGAGTAGCCGTGAAAAGTCAGGCTTTGCTGGCCGTGCCAGAAATAGTTGCCCCCGAGCGTCTGCAGCCACTTGCCGGGCTCATCCCAGAGCTGGGCCGTGAGCTGCCGCCCCCAGTGCTGATAATAAGCGGCGTCATCCGTGAGCAGGTAGCACGCTACGGCACACGCCAGCAGTTTTAGCCCGAGCAAGGGCAGCAGCCACCGGCCCAGGGGCGCGCTACGATAGTGGGCCTGAACCCAGCCAAAGAGTAACCAGAGCAGTACACAATTCAGGCCCAGGGCCACCAGTAGTTTCACCCGACAACCAGATTTTGCTGCAGAATGCGGCTCCCGATAGCGCAGCGCAGGCAGTGGCGGGGCTGGCAGTAGCCGCGGCTCAGGGCCAGCAACCCTTGCGAATCGGCGGCGGAGCGGTGGCCGAACCCGACGCCCTGGTAGACATCCGTAATGTGGTTGTGCTCGGCAGGCAGGTGTTCGAGTAAGGCCACGGCTGATTCGATGAGTTCGGGTTGGCCCACGTAGCGCGCATAGGCTACCCGCAGGGGCACTACCACGTTGGCAATAAGCAAATGTACGCTACTACGGCCAAGTGCCGCTACTTTGCCCGGCCGCCCCGGCTGGTAGTGCTGCCGCCAGTACGTGGGTACGGGAGCCAGGAAAAATTGCTCGAGCGTCCGGATATCGGAGGCCGTGAGCAGGGCGCTGAACAGCACCGGCCGGGCGTGCAGGACCGCCACCAGCTGGGCCAGGCGCACGGTGGGGAAGTTGGCCGGCCGCAACCGCAGGAAATTCCACTCGTGCGGGGCCATAGCCGCGGGGGCCAGCTGGTATTTATGGCGCAGAAACTCGTATTCGCGCCCCAGCTCCTGCACGTACGGGTCGGCAAGGCTAGATTCCGTATCACTCAGGAAACCGGCCTGTCCGAACACCAGGGCTTCGAGCTGCCGCTCATCGTGGCGGTGGCGGCGCACGACGGCCAGCGGCAGGGCCTTGGCCAGGCGGGCCAGGGGCTCGGTATTCTTCTTAAAGCCAAACCCCGCCGCCAGGGCGTGGTAGGCCGTGGCTTCCCAATCCTGCCCCAACTGCTCGTGCAGGGCCGCTAAGCCATCGGCCTTCTGCTCAACCCGCTCCAGCAGGGCCCGCTCGACCATCATGGTGCGCGTTATCATGGGTACCCGGGGCAGCATGGAAGCGCAGGGCAGCAGACTGGTGCTAGCCTGCTCCACGAGGTTTTGGTACGAATTCACCAAAGCCAAATCCAACCGCGGGGCCAAGACCAGGGCCGGAATCACCGAGCCGTTGGTCCGCCGGATTTCCTGGTCGGCGCTATACACCACGTGCAAAATTACCTGGTCATATTTCTTATCGGTCTGGTGCTGGTGCCGCAGCCAGTCGGAGGCCCGCAGGTGAATTTCGACAGCCCCGTTCCACTCCACCTCGCCAATCTGCAGGCGGGCGTCGAGAAAATCCGGACCCGCATCGGCATTGCGGTGACCGGTCCGCAGCACGGTAATCAGTTCCCCGGCTTCGGTTCGCAGGTCCGTTTTATCGAAATACTGGTGCTGCCAGACATAGTGGAGGAAATCTTCTTTCATGATAAGGACACGCTAAAACACTTAACAGGATACGAATAGCAACCGTAGGCGGGGAATTTACTCATTCTCGGCACACGCCCGACCACGGCGAACGGCATCGGGTATACAAAATCTACCAAACGCAAACCGGCCCGCCCCTGCACGAGGCAGAAGCGGGCCGGACATTTCGGCAGACTATTAGGTTTAGCGCAGGTCAATGACCTTCACGCCCTTGTACTTTGTTTTGTCGAAGTTGAAGGTCGTGGCATCCACCGGCGGATTGGGCTGGAACTTGCGGATGGTGTACGTGTAGCGGTTGCCGTTCTTCTTGAACATCTTCCAGCTCTTCACCGATTTATCGGCCTTGCTCACCGTCAGGCGCACTTTGAAAACGGGGTTGTCCTTGTTTTCCGGCGACAGCTCAATGACGTCGCAGGCCTCCCCGGCTTCCTTGGTTTCCTGCACATAGGAATACTTGTAGCCCTTTTTGTAGAGCGAAAAGATCTGCGTGGGCGAAACATCCTGCTCTTCGGGGTCGAAGTCAGAGATATTCACTTCGTTTTCAGCCTTCATGTAGGTCCACATGGTCTGGCCGTTATTGATAACCTCCTGGCCGTTGAGCTTGAGCCGGAACTTCTGGCCGCTCACCGTGATATCACCCGTCAGGTTCTCTTTTACCTTGGCCGCGTCGTTCTCCAGGGTCTGGGTAAAATTAGCTTTGAAAGCCTTCAGAGCCTGGTATTTGGCGCTCATCTGATCCAGAATCTTACCGGCTTTAGGGTCCTGCTGGGCGCTGGCCGCGTGGGCCATCGTAACCGAAAGGGCGAGCAGGGCGAATACTTTTTTCATTAGGAAAGGATGGTGTCTTGAGGGCGTTAGACGCAAAATATGCAACTTAGTTTAGCGGGCTTGTCAGATAAATAACCCTGACAGACCCACTTTTGTCGCACTGTGGCTAACTTTTGGGCAGGTTATTCAACAACTGTTCCAAACTGTACTCGTCTGGAATTAATACCTCCCGGGCCTTGCTGCCTTCAAATGGCCCTACAATGCCGGCGTGTTCGAGCTGGTCGATGAGGCGGCCGGCGCGGTTATACCCTAGCTTGAGGCGGCGCTGCAGCAGCGAGGTACTGCCCTGCTGGTGGGTGACGATAACCCGGGCCGCTTCCTCGAACATACTGTCGCGGGAGGCTGCGTCGAAGTCTTCGTCGCCGCCGTTGCCCCCGCCGCTTTCCCCGGCCACTTCGGGCAGCAGGTAGGCGTCGGGGTAGCCTTGCTGCTCCCCGATGAAGTCGCAGAGGCGGTCTACTTCGGGCGTGTCGATAAAGGCGCACTGCACCCGAATGATGTCGGATCCCTGGGAAATGAGCATGTCGCCCTGGCCCACGAGCTGGTCGGCGCCGCCGGCATCGAGAATGGTGCGGGAGTCGATTTTGGAGGTTACCTTAAAGGAAATCCGGCAAGGAAAGTTGGCCTTGATGATACCCGTAATAACGTTCACCGAGGGCCGCTGGGTGGCCACAATCAGGTGAATACCGATGGCGCGGGCCAGCTGGGCCAAACGGGCAATGGGGGTTTCTACTTCCTTACCGGCCGTCATCATCAAATCGGCCAGCTCGTCGATAACCAGCACGATGAAGGGCATAAAGCGGTGGCCCTTTTTGGGGTTGAGGCGGCGCTCAATAAACTTACGGTTGTACTCCTTCAGGTTGCGGCAGCCGGCATCCTTGAGCAAATCGTAGCGCTTGTCCATTTCCATGCACAGCGAATTGAGCGTGTTCACCACCTTCTTGGTATCGGTGATAATGGCCTCCTCGGTGTCGGGCAGCTTGGCCAGGAAGTGGCGCTCGATCTTATTGAAGATGCTCAGTTCCACCTTCTTCGGGTCGACGAGCACGAACTTCAGCTGGGCGGGGTGGCGCTTGTAGAGCAGGGAGGCCAGAATTACGTTCAGGCCCACCGACTTACCCTGGCCTGTGGCCCCGGCCATGAGCAGGTGGGGCATCTTGGCCAAATCGACCACGAATACCTCGTTGGTAATGGTGCGGCCGAAGGAAATCGGCAAATCCATTTCGGTGTTGATGAACTTGTCGGTAGCAAAGACCGAGCGGATGCTTACCATTTCCTTTTTGGTATTGGGCACCTCAATACCGATGGTACCCTTGCCCGGAATGGGGGCAATAATCCGAATACCCAACGCGGCCAGGCTCAGGGCAATGTCATCTTCCAGGCTCTTGATTTTGGAAATACGCACCCCGGCGTCGGGCACAATTTCATAAAGCGTCACCGTGGGCCCGATAGTGGCCTTGATGCTGGCAATGTTGATACCGTAGTGACCCAGGGTTTCCACGATACGGTCCTTGTTGGCCTCCAGCTCTTCCTTGCTCACCTGCGCCTTGGCTACCCCGTAGTCGTTGAGCAGCTCCAAGGTGGGATACTGATAGCGCGACAAGTCGAGCGTAGGGTCATAGTTGACGGCGGGCATGGTGTCCATGTCCTCATCATCGTCGGCAATGGCCGCCATGTCGGCGCCGGCGGCTGGATCCAGTTCGCCGGGCTTGCTTTCGATTTGCAGGGCCGGACCGGCCGACTCGCGGGGCGCGGGCAGGGGCAGCGTAGCCGGCAGCGGCGCTTCATCATCGCCAGCCAGGTCGGCCAGCGACAAAGGCGTGGGAATGCTGGACGGCGCCGCCACGGGCTCGGGGTCGGTGGGCGTTTCGAAGGAGAAGCTCGGGCCTTTGGCCAGGGTGCCGGCACCAGCGGCGGCTATCGTAGCGGTGGCACTGGCAAGACCAGCAGCGGCGGGCGCCACGGTGAGCGGAACAGCGGCGGCGGCAGCGGTAGTGGTCGGCGTTAGGTCGGGAGCCGCAATGCTGAAAGCCGGGCCAGAGGCAGCGACCGAACCCGTAGCAACAACTTCGTCCTCGGCCTCTTCTTCCTCGTAGTCAGGCTCCGCAGTAGGCTCCGGCACGGCTGGCCGAGAAGCTTGCGGCGTAGCCACGGGGCCCACGCGGCGCAGGGTCATTTCGGGAGCTGGATCCTCTTCTTCCTCCTCTTGGTCGGCAGCGGCGAAGGGGTTTACCACGTGATTGGCGGCCGTCCCGGTACGCGTAGCGGCGGTGGAGTAACCTGCTAAGGCCTCCTCCTCGGCCTCTTCGGAGTCGCTGCGGCGCAGGTTCAGACTCGTCACGTTAAAGAAATAGACCACAAAGGAAATCAGCAGGAAAGCCAGCAGCAGCACCGTGCCCCAGCCAATAAGGCTGTCGAGCCAGAGCGCCGCTTCGTAGCCAATACCCCCGCTCAAAAAGTCCAGGGAATGCGCCAGGCCCGTGTCGGCATCAGGGGCACTCAAGGACAGCACCACGTAGCCCATCAGCATGCTCAGCCAGGCCATAGAGAACAGGCACAGGGCCAGCACGTAGCTCAGCGACACCTCGGCCCGGCGGAAGACAATCTTGTAGCCGAGGAAAAACACAATGGGAATAACGGCGAAGGCGGCAATGCCGAACCCTTTGTAAATCAGGACCTGCGCCAGCATGGCCCCAATCAGGCCCAGCCAGTTACCGGATTCCTGGCCGGCTTCCTTTACGGGCGTACTGCTCAGGCCTTCTACCACGCTCTGGTCGGCGTGCCCGGTGAACAGGAACGAGACGAAGGCAATAGTCAGGTAAATGGAACTGAGCAGGAAAAAGAAGCCCAGAAACAACTGAAAACGCCGGTCGCGCAGAAAAGCAAAGGGGTTACCCAGCTTAATGGACGGTAGCTTAACGGATTTGCCCGGGGTTTTAGCCGCCGCTTTCGGCGCACTCGTCCGGGGCTCCCGGGCAGGCTCGGCAGCGGGCCGGGCCTGATTGCGCGCCGGCCGGGGCTCATTGCCACGGCTCGGAGCTGCTGGAGTATTCTGTTTGTACGTATTTTTTGCCATTATGACGCACTAAAAGGCCAAATCTAGGGAATTTCGGCGGTTTGGTGGTTCCGCCGGGAATGGAGCCGCTGCCGGGTGGCTAGGGCTGCACTTCGTAAAGATACAGGTGCCAGAATGCGTTCCTAGCCGAAAACTCCTGTCGCAAAGTCAAGCCGCTGCGGGCGGGCTGCGCTAAGCGGGCCGCCGCCAGCACGTAACGGCCGCCGAGTTGGCGGAAGGCCGAAGCGTTAAAGGCAAAATCCTGCACAACCCGCGGCGGAAACGCCCCAACGCGGAAATTCTTGCCTAGCTCCGCCGAAAATAAGTAGCACCGGTTGCCCCAGGCGTCGTAGTAAGTTTGCAGCACCGGGCTTTTCGCCAGCTCCCCGGCAATGATGGGGCGAAACGCCTTTTTATAGGCCAGGGCGTAGTTGTTCTGGTAGCTGTCCAGGGTGTAGAAACCGTTGAGCTGCGCCACCCCCGGCGGAAAGCCCAGGCAGGCAACGCGGTACTGCGAGGCTGGCTGCCCGGTCTGCCGCTCAATAGTGCGGCGCACTTGCTGGAAGAGCTGCGGCGCCACGTAGGCCTGGTAGTTGGGCTCCGTGACTTTAGGGCGGCCAGCCAGTTCGCGCAGGTTGTTCAGCCATTCGGTGTTCATTACAATACCAACCAATAGCTGCATGATTACCAGGACACTAACTAGCTTCGTCTGAGGTAATGCTTGCAGGCTAAGGGCCAGCACAATAAACCAGAGCAGCGGCGTCAGGAAGTTGAAGCGACTCATGTTGAAAGTGCGCAACGCCGGCACACTACTCTGCACTTTTTCAATGAGCTGGGGGTAGAACCCGCAGAACAAGGCCAGCACTACCAGGGTGCTTAGCAGCAGCAGCAAACTACGGCGCGTGGTGAGGGAAGCCCGGCCCAGCGCCAGGGCCGCCGCCACGAGAATGACGCCGTGAAAAAAGCGGCCGGCGTGGTACTGGCCCAGAAAGAAATACTGAGCCGACGACCACAGCCCGGCCCCCACGCTCTGGGGGCCCAGTTGGCTCAAGTCGAACTCCAAGCGGTGGGGCACAAACTGCTTAGCCACAAACAGGGAGTACACCAACGGGTATTCGACCACCAGATACATACCAATCAGCAAGGCCAGGCCCAGCGTGGCCCGGCCAAACCAGTACCGCCCCTGCCCGGCGTCCCACAGGAGCAAGCCCCCAACGGCCACGGCCGCAAACGGCCCCACAAAGACAAACATGGACCACAACGGAAAGGCGGCAATCAACAGCCAGTCGGTCCAGTGGGCTGTGCCCCGCCGTAGGTTCAGGAACGCGTAGAGCAGCCAGGGCTGCCCCAGCACGGTGAGGCCGTACATGGAATATAAGGGCAGTACGGCCCAGGCCAGGCTCAGGCCCGCCGCCAGCCAGGCCGAGCCCCCGGGGGGCAGCAAGTGGCGGCGCAGCAGCACATACATTCCCAGCAAGGCCAGCAGGCGCACCAAAGCCTGCTGCAATAAATACGCGGGTAAGGGCTCGAACAGGCCAAAGAGCAGTACCGTCAGGCTCAGACCCGGGCGCAGGGCATTGCGCGGCAGCCCATTCATGATGGGTGGCACCACGGTGGCCGGCGCGTAATCCAGGGCGACGTGGTGGCGCGTGAGCAGATAGGGTATCGTCAGCTCCACGTCCAGGTTGTCGTCGATGGTCACGTAGCTCCTTTCCTGTAACAGGGCAAAGGGCAGCAGAAACAACAGCAGAGCCAGCAACGACCAGCCCAACGGCCCCACTAAACGATGATGTGTACGCATGAGCTTGAAAAACAAGCTGCAAAAATAGGCACTCCCTCCTCCCCTTCCGCAGCAAACATTTTCGCGCCGCATCCGTGCTACTGAAAGCGGCTATTAGTTACCATTTTATTAGCGCACCACGCCAGCCCCTTCCCACATGACCGGCCCTACCTTCACGCTTGCCACCAGCTCTCAGGACGCCTACTGCGCTGCCCAGTACGAACCCGAAAACGAGTGGATCCGCATTACCTGGCGGGGCTTTGTTATCAACGATGACGGCGTGCAGGGCGCCACGGCCTATCTAGGAATGCTGCAGGCCGTACCCTGCGCCATGCTCCTCAACGATAACAGCGGCGTGACCGGGCCCTGGTTCGATTCCGTGGACTGGCTCCAGCACATCTGGGCTCCCCAGGTAAAGGCCCTGGGTCTGCGCTACGTGGCCCACGTCTTGCCAGCCAATGATTTTCCGTCGGTACTGCCGCCCGCCGACGCGTTTGCCGGACAATTTGAACTTCAGATCTTCAGCACCCTAGCCGAGGCCGAGCAGTGGCTGGCCAGCTGCCGCCGGGCCCAGGCATCGGACCAGGTAGCGTAACCCGAAGCGGCAGCTGGCCCGGCCCCGGTTGCCCGGCTAGCTGCGCGGGTGAAACTCGGTGATAATCTGGCGCAGGTAGTCCCGGTCGAGGTGGGTGTAGATTTCGGTGGTGGTGATGCTTTCGTGGCCCAGCATTTCCTGCACGGCCCGCAAATCGGCCCCGCCCTCAATGAGGTGGGTGGCAAAGCTGTGGCGGAAGGTGTGCGGACTCACCACCTTCGCCACCCCGGCCTTGTCTACAACATCCTTGATGATGTTGAAAATCATGATGCGGGACAGTTTCGCGCCGCGCCGGTTCAGAAATACAAAGTCCTCGTGGCCGGGCTGAATATCGAGGTGGCAGCGTACCCCGCTGATATAAAACCCGATGTGCTTCAGCGCGTCGCGGCCGATGGGTACCAGCCGTTCCTTGTTGCCCTTGCCCGTCACGCGCACAAAGCCCTGGTCGGCGTAGAGGTTGGACAGGCGCAAATCGGTCAGCTCCGACACGCGCAGCCCCGAGGAGTACAGGGTCTCGAGGATGGCGCGGTTGCGGGTGCCTTCGTTGGTACTCAGGTCCACGGCTTCCAGCACCCGGGTTATTTCTTCGTAGCTGAGCGTATCGGGCAGCTTGCGGCCTACTTTGGGGGCTTCCAGCGTGTCGGTGGGGTCCAGGGTGAGCAGGTCCTCCATAATCATGAAGCTGTAGAAGGCCTTGATGCCGGACAAGGTGCGGGCTTGGGAAGTAGCACTCATACCCAGCTCGCCGAGCCAGGCCAGAAAATCGCGCAGGATACGGGTGGTCACCTGGGCCGGGCTGGCGGGCAGCTTCGAGATTTCCAGGTACTGGCGCAGCTTGCCGATATCGCGCACATAAGCCTCCACGGAATTAGCCGACAACGACTTTTCCAGCTGCAAGTAGCCTTCGAACTGCTTAATACTGACAGACCAGTTGGACACGAAGAAAAAAAGGCGAAAGTGGGCGTTAAAAGGCTTGTACGTCGAAGCGACCTTCGGTAATCGTGGTTTTCTGTCCGCTCGCCGCGTCGGTGGCCTCAAACTCAAAGGTGCCCGAAACGATGGTGTAGCGCACCTCCCCGCCGGTGGGCATTTTTTCAGTATGGGGTTCCACCTTGGTAATAGTCAGCGTGGCTGGGCCCGCCGGGGTGGTAATGTACTCCTTGCTGGCTTCCAGGCGCCCCTCAAAGCCGGTGGCCGCGGTGTAGGTGCCGGGCTTGAGCAGCACGCCGGGCTGGTTGAGTACGCTCAGATGAATGTACTGTGGCGCTTTGTCTTCGTGCTCCTGCTCGGCGCGCAGGTGAAAAACACCTCCTCCGGAGTGGGCATAATCGGCCTCCAGCTTGCTGTCGAGGGTGTGTTCTACGTAGGGTAGCCACAGCTTATTATCGACCAGGCAGCCGAACGTGCCTTTGCCTTCCTGGGTGGCCTCGGGCAGCTTGGGCGTGATAATGTCCTCAATCTTTTCACAGCCGGTGCTCCCCAGAAGCAAAGCCGTCGAGAGAAACATCAGTAAGGCTGAGCGCAGGAGTAGTTTTTTTCTCATAGCGCAGCAATATACCCGATTTATTGCTGGCCTCCAGTCCGGATTTACCGGCTTCGTCGGATATTGCCGCTTCGCTCGTTTTTCCAGCCTGTCCATGCAAATCCTAATTATCAACGGCCCCAACCTCAACCTGCTTGGCCGCCGCGAGCCGGGTATCTACGGCACCCGCTCCTTCGACGATTATTTACCCGAGCTGCGCGAAGCTTTTCCCGACTTCACCCTGGAATATTTCCAGAGCAACCACGAAGGCGAGCTAATCGACAAAATTCACGAGGTGGGCTTCACCTACCACGGCATCGTGCTTAATGCCGGGGCCTACACCCACACCAGCCTGGCCCTGGCCGATGCGCTGGCCGCCGTCAATACGCCGGTCGTGGAAGTGCACCTCTCCAACGTGGCCGCCCGCGAGGAAATTCGCCACAAAAGCCTGATCGGCAAGCACTGCCTGGGCAGCATCAGCGGCTTCAAGCTGGATAGTTACCGCCTGGCCCTGCATTATTTCGAAGGCATCCGCCCCAAGCGGGTGGGGTTTAAGGTGTGATATACTCCAGTGCTAATGTGCGTACTGTGGGGGAATGTGCGAGCTGTGTCATTGCGAGCAACGCGAAACAATCCGCCCTCTGCTCGTGACAAACGTCCTTTCACCAGCAAGCCCTTTCCCGTAGCCAACAGGAAAGGGTTTTTTTCAGTTTAGAAGGCGCCGCACATTTCAGCGGATGGATGGCTTCGTTCCTCGCAATGACACAATTTCACTATCTCACCATTTCACCTTTCCTACCTTTGCGGCTCCTCCTCTAGACTTTTCCACCTATGTATACATTCAACCCCGGCCCCTCGCAGGTGTATCCTGAGCTGCGGGGCTACTTGCAGGACGCCTTCGACGAGGGCTGGCTCTCGGCGCCCCACCGCGGGGAGCGGTTTACGGGCCTGATGCGCCAGACCGTGGCCGACCTGAAAACCAAGCTCAACATTCCCCAGGACTACACCGTGTTTTTCCTGAGCTCGGCCACCGAGTGCTGGGAAGTGCTGGCCCAGAGCCTGACCCCGAACAAGAGCTTCCACCTCTACAGCGGCGCCTTTGGCGAAAAGTGGTTTGAATACGCCAAGGCCCTGCGCCCCAACAGCACCGGCCAGCAGTTCGGTATCGATGAGCTGCCCGAGGTGTATACCCTGCCCCTGCCCGACGATTCGGTCGATTTGGTTTGCATCACCCAGAACGAAACCTCCAACGCTACCCAGCTGCGCGACGGCTTCATCCTGAACCTCTACAACCGCCTGGGCAACGCCCTGCTGGCCGTGGACGCCACCTCCTCGCTGGGCGGCATTCAGATGAAGTACATTAAAGCCGACATCTGGTACGGCTCGGTGCAGAAGTGCTTCGGCATGCCGGCCGGCCTGGGCATTATGGTTTTGTCGCCGCGGGCGGTGGCCCGCTTCCGCCAGATCAACGAGCGGAGCCACTACAACAGCCTGGTGGCCCAGTACGAGAAGATGCTTAACTTCCAGACCACCCACACGCCCAACGTGCTCGGCATCTATTTGCTGAGCCGGGTGCTCACGGACCGGGAGCCCATCAAAGCCGTGCACCAGCACCTGCTCGACCGCGCCACCAAGCTCTACGACTACTTCGACCAGGCCACCCAGCTCACCCCGCTGGTGACCAACCCCGAAACCCGCTCCACGACCGTCATTGGCCTGCAGGGCCCGCCCGCCCTCATCGACGAGGTGAAGCGCCGGGCCAAAGAGCAGGGCCTGCTGCTGGGCAACGGCTACGGCAACTGGAAGTCCAACTCGTTGCGCATCGCCAACTTCCCCGCCATCCCCGACGCGGCCTACGAGCAGCTGGTCCAGTTTTTCGCCCGCGAATTCGCGTAGCGAATCAGGTGAGATAGTGCACTGGTGAAATCGTGCGTTGATGTTCTATCTGCGCCATTTGCGCAACCTGCGCCATCAGAACAACGACCTCGTCATTTCATCATCTCATTAGTTCACAGATGTTTAGCCTCAAGGAAATCTTCTCGGTTACGCTTACCCTGTTTGCGGTAATTGATATTCTGGGCTCCATCCCGATTATCATCCAGATTCGGCAGCGCGAGGGCAAGATTCACTCCGAGAAGGCCACGCTGGTGGCGGGCGTGCTGATGGTGGTATTCCTGTTTCTAGGCCAGAGCATTCTGTCGCTGTTTGGGGTCGACTACCAGTCGTTTGCCCTGGCCGGCGCCATTATCATCTTTCTCATCGGCATGGAGATGATTCTGGGCATTGAGCTCTTTCGCAACGACCCCACCACCCGCACCGGCTCCATTGTCCCGCTGGCCTTTCCCATCATCGTGGGCGCCGGCACCATGACGACCCTGCTTTCCCTGCGGGCGGCCTACTCCCTGCCCAACGTGCTGGTGGGTATTGGCCTCAACCTGGTCTTCGTCTTCATCGTGCTCAAAAGCTCGGCCTGGATTGAGCGCAAACTGGGCAAGGCGGGCGAGGACATTCTGCGCCGCGTGTTCGGCGTGATTCTGCTGGCTATTGCCATCAAGCTGTTTAAAAGTAACTTTTAACCCTAGAGCAGTCATTCCGAGCCCCGCGAGACATCTCGCGTGCTGACGTATGAATGGTAAGCCATCATCAGCACGCGAGATGTCTCCCGCTGGTCGACATGACGTTCCTTTACTGCATCTGCCTTGATACAACTCTTCACCGACGGCTCTTCGCGCGGCAACCCGGGCCCGGGCGGCTACGGCGCTATTCTGCGCTACGGCCCCCACGAAAAGGAAATTACCCAGGGCTTCCGCCTCACGACCAACAACCGGATGGAGCTGCTGGCCGTCATCATCGGCCTGGAAGCCGTGACACGGCCCGAAATTCCGATTACCGTTACCACCGACTCGAAGTACGTCGTCGATGCCGTGGAGAAAAAGTGGGTCTTTGGCTGGGCCAACAAGGCGGACTTCGGCAAGAAAGCTAATGAGGATCTGTGGCGGCGCTTTCTCAAGATTTACAAGCAGCGCAAGGTGCAGTTCCGCTGGGTGCGGGGCCACAACGGCCACCCCGAAAACGAGCGGTGCGACCAGCTGGCCGTGCGCAGCGCCGTGCACGGCCCCCTGCTCATTGATGCCGGTTACGAGGCCGCGGCGGCCCAGTTATGAAACCGGGTTCCTACTTCCCCGCCCTGACGGGCTTACGGGCAGTAGCGGCCTACTGCGTATTTTTCTTCCATTTCCCCCCGGTGGAAGCCTCCGGCTCCGGACTCGGGCAGCTACTACACGCCCTGTGCCGGGAAGGTCACCTTGGCGTCTCTATTTTCTTTACGCTCAGCGGCTTTCTTATTTGCCAGCGTTACTACCACGTAGAGTTCACGCGGCGGCAGCTGCTGGCCTATGCCCGGCGGCGCTGGGCCCGGATTTATCCGGTGTTTTTCCTGGTCACGACCCTCACTTTTCTGCTCAACAAGCTCTACGCGGCTGATAACGGGCTTTGGCTGTATATCGCCAACATCACCCTGCTCAAAGGATTTTCGGACGGGCTGGCCTTCACGGGTATCGTGCAAACTTGGTCGTTGACGGTGGAAGAGTGCTTTTACCTGCTGGCTCCGCTGCTGTTCTGGCTCGGTAGGCGCTACTCCCCGCGGGTGTGGGCAGGGTGCGGCGCGGCCCTGCTGCTGGCCGGCTTCGTTGCCTATACCTGGACGGGCACGGGCTGGGAACTGAATTTTGCGCAGGCGCACTTCATGCTGATTGCCACCCTCTTCGGGCGCAGCTCCGAGTTTTTGCTCGGCGCGGCGTTTGCCCTGGCTACCCCGGCGGAAGCGGTGACCCAGCGCGCCACCCGGGCCGGCAGCCTGCTGGTGCTGCTGGCCCTGGCAGCCCTTACCGGCATTCAGCTCTACAGCGGCAAAGTCAGCATCGATACGGCTGGGGGCGTCGTGGTCAACAACCTGCTGCTGCCACTGGGCACGGGGCTGCTGCTGAGCGGGCTGGCCTCGGAGCAGACCTTGTTGCGAAGGGCACTCAGCACGGCGCCCTTGCAGGTGCTGGGCCGGGCCTCCTACTGCTTTTACCTGCTCCACATGGGCGTATGGCACGACCAGCTGCTGCGCTGGCTGCCGGCCGGGCTGCCCGGCCTGCTTCGGTTCGGCCTTGTTTGGCTGCTCACCGTGGCTTTGTCCGTAGGGCTGTATTACCTGGTGGAAAAGCCGGTTCACGGGTTTCTGCTCCGGTCAACGACTCGGCGCCAGCAGCCCCAGCCGGCCTAACTTCCTAATCAACATCTGGCCTTCGCGGGCCGGCTTGCCGTATAGTAGTACGTATGAACTCACTCCTTTTCTTCGTTTCGGTGGCCGGTTTGGGCCTCCTGAGTGCCTGCCAGCAGCAGATGGAAAGCTCTACGCCCGCCACGGCCCAGAGCGTCCCGATTCGGCCGGCCGTGCAGTGCAGCTGCCCCACCGAAGTGCCCCTGGCCAACACCCAGCCCGACAGCCTGTTTGCGTTTGCCGCCGGGCCGGTGCTGTCGGTCTGCGGCTATAAGGAGCAGGGTAAACGCCAGGAGTTTTTCTCGGAATTCGCCGTTTCTACCTGCCAGCCCCGCAAGGTGCTCAAGTACTGGGATATTCGGGAGAAGTGCCGCCTGAGCTTCCGCCAGGATACGTTGACGGTCGAGTCGGTAAAAAACCTGCCGGCCGGCAAGAACTTTGCCTATGAGTTTGTGGCCTTTCGTATCGACCGGTTTTTCACCGCCAAGGGCCAGGTGCAACACCAGTCTTCCCTGAATCAGAAGCTGCGGCCTTACACGGCCGAAGAAATAGCCCGCGTTAAGAAGGACTATGAAACGGCCGGCGCCGCCAAGCCCGAAAAGCGCATTGAGCTGGCCAACCGGCTGCTACTTAGCGCCTTCAGCGGCGACCAACAGGCCGGCAGCTACTTCCGGCAGTTTACCAGCAAGTTTCCGCTGGAGGGGGCCTACGCCGAAGAGTATGCCGAGTTGCAGCGCCTGCTGCGCGACTGGGACCGGCAAACCGCCCGCCGCTAGACCGTTTACTTTACTTTTTTGCCCTACGCCCGTTTGGCCAACTCCTATTTTCGCTTCAAGCATTTCACCATCGAGCAGGACCGCTGCGCCATGAAAGTGTGCACCGACGCCTGCGTGCTCGGGGCTACGGCCGAGCTTGCCGAGGCTAGCCGCATTCTGGATATTGGCACCGGTACCGGCCTGCTGGCGCTGATGGCCGCCCAGCGCAACCCCACTGCCCTGATTGAGGCCGTGGAACTGGAACCCGAGGCGGCCGAACAGGCACGGGCCAATGCCGGGCGCAGTCCCTGGCCCGACCGGGTCCGGATTCACCCGCTGAGCCTGGCTGATTACGCAGCTACCCTCCCGCTGCCCTTCGACCATATCCTGTGCAATCCGCCCTTCTTCCGGGCCTCCCTCCGCTCCCCCGATGCGGCCCGCACCACGGCCCGCCACACCGCCGCCGATACGCTCTCCTTTGGAGAACTGGCCGGGTTTGCAGCGCAATTTCTGACGGCCGCGGGAAAGTTAACCGTCCTGTTGCCTCCGCCGGAAATGCAGCATTTTGAGCGGGAAGCGGCCCGGGCCGGCCTGTATCCGGAGGCACGCTTGGTGGTGTGCCACCGGCCGGGTAGCAAGCCTCTACGCCATATTTCACGCTTTAGCCGCCAAGCAAAGACAGCTCAACAGTGCACCCTGCCCATGCACGAAGCCACCAGTGAGGCCTATACCCCCGAGTTTCGGGCTTTGCTCCAGGACTTTTACCTAGCCTTCTAAGCAGCCTTCAGATTACTGAGTGGTGGGCAAGAGCTGCGCTACCCGGGCCAGCTTATCCTGGTAGAGCGTATCGAGTAGGTTGGTAGTAAGTGTGCTAAACTCAGCGACAACGTAATGCTGCGGCCCTCGACCAGCAGGGTAATTTCGTCGCAGGCTTCGGGGAGGGTACCCAGCAGAAGCAGCCGCACCCACCCGAGTTCAGCGAGTTGGTGGCCAATGACCCGGACTCGAAGCAGTAGATACTCCCGCCCCCGATCAGACTTGTACGGCGGGCTCCAGGCTTACTTCGTGTTCTTCGAAGCGGATACCATAGTCGGCCGCCAGCTCATCCAAAATGGGTTCGTACAAGCTGGCCTCGGTCGGAATCACGACGCCGCGCTGGGTAATGAGTCCGGCCGCCAGGCGGCGCACGGCCATGGCGACGGGCAGGCCCACGGTTTTCGCCATAGCCGTCTGGGTCGCGTCGTCGCCCAATACTACCAACGAAGACTCCCAGCGGTGGGGCACGCCGGCCAGCTCATACTCCAGCGTGTGCTGCATTACTATCATGTCCTGGTCAGTTGCTTGCAGCCGCCACTTGTCGGTGAGCAGGCGCTCCAGGAGCTGGGCCGGGGTAGCGTCGGCTAAGCCTACGGGCTGCTCCGTGAAAATACCCAGCCACGTCAGGCGCTGCATTTCGGCCCCGTCGGGGTCCAGACCCAGGTAAGCAGCCAGGCGCTCGGGCAGGGAAGCCGAATCGGCCGCAGCGGGCAGGAATGATTCAATGAGGGCAGCCCAGCTCATGTCGGCCGGGTTACTCAGGTGCACGGAGTCGTCGGTGAGGCCCAGGCGCACAAAGGCCTGCCAGGCGGCGCAGTAGCCGGCCCGGCGCAGGGTGCCACGCAGCATTGTCGGTATATTGTCCAGGCCATACGGGGCGCGGTAGCTCAGCGAATCCCGGTTAGCGTAGCCGTCAAAATCACCGTAGCCGGCCACCGAAATCGGGGTCGTGCGGGCAAACAGCTGCTGATACGGAATAAAGCGCAGGTGGCCATTTTCCAGGTATTTGGCTGTGCTCTGCCCGGCCAGCACAACGTTGCGCGGATTCCAGGTAAACTTATACTTCCACGGATTATCACCTTCCGAATCGGGCGCCAGCAGCCCCCCGCAGTACGAGCGGAAGGCCGTCAGCCGTCCGCCCCGGCGCCGGATATCGGTCAGGGCCCGCATAGCCGACATATGGTCCAGGCCGGGGTCGAGGCCGCACTCCATCAGAATCAGAATATTTTCGGCCTTAGCCAGCCCATCCAGGGCCCGGATTTCTTCCGATACGTAGCTGGCCGTTACCATATGCCGCCGGTACTGCACGCAGGCCTTAGCCACGGGTAGGTGAAACAAGGCCGGCAGCATGGAAATAACAATATCGGCCTGCTGTACCAGCCCGTGCAGCTGCACTTCCTGCTGGATGTCAAACGTCACGGCCTGGGCATAGGCCGCGTGGGCCGACAGCACCGGGGCCAAATGGGCCGGGTCGACGTCGGCAATAGTCAGTTGCCAGCCTTCAGCACCCGCGTGGCGCAGCAGATAATGGATAAGCGAAGAAGCCGAGCGGCCGGCGCCGAGAAGCAGAATTCGAGCCATGGAAGAGCGAGTAATTGGCATTCGGCAGCGGGAATTTTGGGAGCAGCTGCCAAACGGGGTGGGAATCGAGGTCAATAATCGGTAAAAAAACCTACTACCGGGGCTAAATATCGTTGGGCTGGCCTTAAACCAGGGAGCTCATGACGCAACAAATGTTATTTGATAAAGGATAATTGTAGTACATTCACCGCCCCTTACCGCACCGGGGCCGCTATTCGGTACCCGAATCTTGTATTTTTTCCTCCCGATGGCCCACCCGCTCCATCTCACCATCACCGTCGAGGTGCTGGCCTCTGAAGCCGAACTATCCGCCGCTGAAGCTGCTACCTGGCAACAGGCCCGCGCCGCTACCGATCAGGCGTACGCCCCCTACTCCCACTTTCACGTGGGCACCGCCTTATTGCTCGACAACGGACTCATTCACAAAGGCACCAACCAGGAAAACGCGGCCTACCCGTCGGGTTTGTGCGCCGAGCGAACGGCGCTGTTTGGCCTGGCCGCCTCCCAGCCCGAGCGGCGTATTCTGTGCATGGCCGTGGCCGCCCGCCCCGCCCATGGCGAGTTTGTGGCCGTGACTTCCTGCGGAGCCTGCCGCCAGGTGATGACCGAGTACGAAAACCGCCAGGGCACGCCCATTCCCCTGCTGCTGCCCGGCCCCAACAATACCATTTACCGCTTCCGCTCCCTGGCCGATCTGCTGCCCTTCCAGTTCTCGGCCAGCGACCTGCCTCCGGTGGGGAATTCATGAGACCGTGAGACAGTGCGTTAATGGCCTGCTTAACGCTGGTGCGCCTCACTAGAACAAGAACTCGCCACTCCACCACTTCCTATTTTTAGCTCGTATGCCGGAATCACAGGAAAGGCACCTCACCGTTACCCGCTCGGCCCGCTACTACCAGGCTGGCGAGCTAAACGCGGCTACGCGCCAGGTATGGTTTGTGTGCCACGGCTACGGGCAGCTGGCAGCCTATTTCATCCGGCACTTCCACCGCCTCACCCAGGCCGACCCCACAACGGTTGTTATTGCCCCGGAGGGCTTGTCGCGCTTCTATCTGCAAGGCACCAGTGGCCGCATCGGGGCCACCTGGATGACGCGTGAAGACCGCCTGGCCGAAATCGACGACTACGTTGCCTACCTCAACCAGCTAGCCGGCACCGTCCTGCAAGCCTGTAGCGCCCAGGTGCAGGTTACGGTGCTGGGCTTTTCGCAGGGCGCGGCTACCGTGAGCCGCTGGTTGGCCCGGGCCCCGTTTCGGCCGGCCCGCCTCGTGCTGTGGGCCGGGGCCTTTCCTGCCGATATGGAATTTACCGTGGCTACGCGGCTGCTGCATCAGTTTCCGGTTACGCTCGTGTGCGGCGACCAAGACGAGTTCATCAGCGCCGCCGACTTAGCCCAGCAACAAGCCTTTCTGCAAAGCCTGGGGACCGAGCCGGAAATCATCTGGTTTGCCGGTAAGCACGAACTGAACGGCCCCGTTTTAGAACGACTGCATCAAGCCCTTATCTAACAAAAGAAGCCTTGCCAACGACTGGAAGGCTTTTTTTGTTGGCCGCATCGGGTTGTTAGCTGCGGTTGATAAGCGTAGCGGCACCTTGCGCCCCGGCAAAGACAGTGATTTCGGCAATGTGCACATTGGCCGGACGGGTTACCATAAATTGAATAACCTCGGCAATGTCCTCCGGCTTCAGCGGGTCGTAGCCCTGATACACCTTGGCGGCCCGTTCCGTATCACCCTTGAAGCGCACCTGCGAAAATTCCGTCTCCACGGCACCTGGGTTTACTTCGGCCACGCGGATGTTTAGCGGCAGCAGATCGATGCGCATGGCCTTGGTCAGGGCCGCCACGGCGGCTTTGGAGGCGCAGTACACGTTACCGTTGGCATACACCTCGTGGCCGGCAATGGAGCCGATATTAATAATATGGCCCTGCCGGCGCTGGGTCATGCCTGGCAGCACGGCGTGGCTCACGTTGAGCAAGCCTTTCACGTTACTGTCCAGCATGGTGTCCCAATCGGCAGGGTCGCCCTCCTGAATAGGTGCCAACCCGTGGGCTCCACCGGCATTGTTGACCAGCACGTCAATCTGCTGAAACTCGGCGGGCAAAGAGGCTACCGCCGCCTCCACGGCCGCCCGGTCGCGCACGTCAAAGGTCAGCAGGTGGGTAGCAGCCGGGGCCAGTTCCCGGGCTAGTTCTTCCAGCCGCTCCCGGCGGCGGCCGGTGAGAATGAGTTGGAAACCAACCTGGGCCAACGCTGAAGCAGTGGCGCGGCCAATACCGGAAGAAGCCCCGGTAACAAAGGCAGTACGGATCATAAAGGAAAGCTCCCCGGCGATAAAGCCGGCTTATTCAAAATTCAGATACAGCGTAACGGTGTTGCTTTTCAGGCTCTGCAGGCTGGTGCTGTAGACATCCTTATTGGGTTGCAACAGATTGTTGAGCCCGTGGGAAAAGCGTAGCTCGGGCCCAAACTTGAAGAGTGGGTAAAACAAGTCGAGCCCGACGCCATACTCAATAGCAAAGTCGTTGCTGGAAGCCTGCAGACGGTTGCGCAACGGGTCCTTGCGCCGGTTGCCCACGTTCACACTCGACCGGACGCCTCCTATCATGTACACCCGGGTGTTGCGCCGCCGCTCCGAGTGAAATTTCACCAACAGGGGCAAATCAATCTGGGTGCCGCCCACTTCCTGGGTAAAGATGGAGTCGGCGGGCTGGTAACCGTAGGGTTTAAACTCGATGCGCCGCGTCATAAAACTAACGCCCGGAGTGAAGCGCAGATTAAAATAATCGGCCAACCGCACGTCGCCGATAAAGCCTACCGACAGGCCCGGGCTCACCAGCGCATTGGCCGAAACACCCCTGCCATTCTGAATGGCCTGAATGTAGGCCGGCGACTGTTCGAGCTTGTAGCGCGAGAAGTTCGGCGCAATGTAGAAGCCCGGATGAAACCATTTATCATCGTAGCCCGGCAGGTTGTTCACCGTAATGGATTTCACCTGTCCGCGGCCACCTCGGCTGGCACTCGTCTGGCTTTTTTTCTGGGCAGTTGCCGTACTGGGGGCCAAGCCCAGCAGCAGAGAGGCCACGGCCAGCGACGCTACTTTTGCGCCGTGTAAATCGAGCTTATACCGAAAGTGAGGGGTTGCCATGAGGGATTTTTAAAACCAACCTGCGTGAGAATGGCCATGAAATTCTGGCCATCCGGGAAAGCCTGCACCGACTCGGGCAAGTAGGTGTAGGCGGCGCGGTCCTTGGAAATCAGTTTACCAAACACCGGCAGAATATGCCGGAAATAGAAGTTATAGGCCTGCTTCATCGGAAAGGCGGTGGGCTTGGAAAACTCCAGGATAACCACTTTACCACCCGGGCGCAGCACCCGCTGCATTTCGGCCAGGCCTTTCTGCAAGTTCTCAAAGTTGCGTACTCCGAAAGAAGCCGTTACGGCGTCGAAGTGATTGTCCGGAAACGGCAGGTTCTCCGAGTCGCCAAGCTCTAGCTGGATGCGGTTGGCCAGCCCCTTTTCCAGGAGCTTGCGCCGGCCTACCTCCAGCATGCCTTCCGAAATATCCACGCCTGTCACCTTGGTTTCCGGCGACAGGCGCAGGCTCTCAATCGCAAAGTCGGCCGTGCCGGTCGCAATGTCCAGAATCCGGGCCGGCCGCAGGTTCTTCAGCTCGTTCACCGCCTTCCGGCGCCAGTAGATGTCGGTGCCGGCGCTGAGGAAATGGTTCAGAAAATCGTATTTACCAGCAATGCTGTTAAACATCTGGGCTACCTGCGACTTTTTGCCGGCAGCATCATCTTTGTAGGGAACAACGGTCATACTTCTAAAACGAAGAACGAAGACTTAAGGGCAGAATTGCCCAAACATAACGCTAGCTGCGGCATTATGTTGAAAAAAAACGGGCCGGGCGAAATGCCCGGCCCGTTTTACACTGGTCAGAAGACGGCTTAGTCGTTGTCCGTCTTCACTTTGGTCTTTTCGCCGTTGGCGTCTTTGGTCTTGGCATCAATAGCACCGTCCTTGGTCTTCGTTTTCGACTCTTCGCCGGCGGCACCCTTGGTTTTCACCTTCACTTTATCGTCGTCCTCGTCCACTTTGGTTTTCACCTTGGTGCCATCGGCCATTTTCACCTTGCTTTTGCCAGGGGTCAGCGGCACGCTGGTGCGGGTGCTGCCCGAAGTGCTGCTGCCCGTTGTGGTGCTACCAGCACCGGATGTACCCGTACCGGCGGCGTTCATCTTGGGCATGGCCTCGCCTTCCTTCAGAATCACGCGGAACTCGACGCGGCGGTTGAGCTGCATGTTTTCCGGCGAATCGTTGGTGGCGGCAGGCTTCCGCTCGCCGTAGCTAACAGTGGTCAAGCGGGTTTCGGCAATACCGTTTTTCTTCAGGTAGTTGTAGGCCGCATCGGCGCGGTTCTGACCCAGTACCATGTTGTACTCGTCGGTGTTGCGCGAGTCGCAGTGGCCTTCAATCGAGATGTTCACGCCGGGGTTAGCCTTCAGGATACCGCTGATGTTGTTCAGCTCCTTAATGGACTCGGGCCGCAGCTTGTACTTGTCAGTATCGAAGTAGATCTTCTTGAAAGCAAACATGCTCGTACCCGTCGTATCGATATACGGCACGTAGAAGTTCTTTTCGATTACCGTCGAGTCGTTGGTCGAAATCGGCACGGCAAACTCCTGAGTTTCGATGCTCTTGCCATCCTTCGATACGGCTACCTGGTAGGTGCGGCCCGAGAGCACGCTTACCTGGTAGTCGCCGGTTTCGGGCTTGGTCACGTCGCGGTAGCTCAGCGCCGTTTTGTCGGCCTGGGTGCCCGAGAATACCAGCTCCACGCCGGGGATGATGGTGCTGTCGCGCTGCGAATAGACCTTGCCGCGGATGATGGCGTTCTTGATGTAGTTGATGGTGTAGATGTCTTTCTCACCGTAGCCACCGATGCGGTAGCTGGAGAGGTAAGCATAGCTGCCATCGGGGCTCAAGCGGTAGTACGTATCATCGTCGGGCGTATTCACGGGGTAGCCCATGTTCTCGGGGCGGCCCCAGGTGCGGCCTACCGAGTCAAACTCCGACTTGAAGATATCGTAGCCACCCATCGTGTTGTGGCCGCGGGAGCTGAAGTACAGCGTCTTGCCGTCTTTGCTCAGGAAGGGGCTGTCGTCGTCGTAGGGCGTGTTTACCACGTTGCCCAAGGACTTGGGTGTGCCCCAGTCGCCGCCCGGAGTGCGGGTAGCGTAGTAGATATCCAGGGTGTTCTGCTCCGAGAACTTGCTGGTTGAGAAGTAAATGGTCAGGCCATCGGGCGTGATGTAAGCATCCGACTCAAAGGCAGAAGAGTTGATGTTCTTGTTCAGCTTTTTGGGCTCGGTCCAGTCACCACCGGTTTTCTCCGAGTAGAAAATGTCACCATTCTCATCCTGACGGTACATCAGCATTTTGGTGTCATTGTCGAACACCTGAATGGAGGCATCGTGGCCTTTGCCGTTCAGGGCGCCGCTCAGCGAACGGGGCTTTTCCCAGTTCTCGTCGTCGATGCGCTTGGCTTCGAAGATGTCTTCGTAGTACTCACCGTCGGCGGCTACGCTCTTGTTCTTGGGGTTAGCCGTCGAGCCGGTAGCCCCGGTTACGTTTTCACCACGCGAGGTAAAGAGTAGCAGCTTATCATCGGCCGAGATTACGGGGCTGTGCTCCGAGAAGGCCGTGTTGATGGTGGGGCCCAAGTTCTTGACGAAGATATCCTTGGGGCTGTTGAATTGAATCTTGGCGTTTTTGCTGTGCTGAATCAGCTGAGCCAAAGCCGCTTTACGGGTGTCCTTCTTTCCCAGAGTCGTGTTGTAGGCCTGGAAGTGGGCAATTGCCTCGTCGAAGTTGTAGTTCAGGTGGTCTACTCGGCCGAGCCAATACTCCACGTCCTTCGACACCTTGGGCTTAAGGCGTTGAGCTTTGTAGATGTAGTCGCTGGCCTTTTCCTTGTCAAAGGACATGTAAGAAATACCAGCCCGGAACAGGGCCAGCGCATTGTTCGGCTCCTTGGCCAACACCTGCTCGTAGAAAGGGATGGATGCCCGGTAGTTCTCTTGGTCAAAGAACTTGTTTGCAGTCTTTAGCGTCTTGCGGGTGCTCTGGGCCAGCGCAGGCTGGGCCACGGCCGCGGCAAGAGCGAAGGTGCAAGAGGCTTTCAATAACCTTCTGACTAAGTTGTCCATTGTAGGAGGGGGTTTGAGAATAAGGAGTTGCAGGGAGGTTTGCAGAAAAAGGAACCGCCAATTGCGGCTGCAAATTTTTAAGAGTTGCCTCTTATACTGAAAACCTGTTCCAGGGTTAAGCCTGCCAGCCGATTTTTCTGGCCTAAAGCGTTAAAAAATTACTATTCACGCTTTTTATGAACCAGCTTGGCACTACGGAACTAGGCAAGTTGTGGGCAAAGATAGAAATTTTATAATACGACCTTAGCCGTATCCAATTGTAAAGAAGTTTTACATAATCCCGAGCGAGAAAACGTTTCTCTGAGCACTGTACCCGAATAGGATGCAAACCGCGCAAATATAGGTGTGCTTTGTAAACTACAAGGATTTCCCGTAAAAATTTATGACTGAGCCGGACCCGCGCAGATCTGCTACCTTTGCGGCCGTACCCCACGTTTTTGGCTTATGATTATCCGCGAGGCGAAATTCCTGATGAGCAATTCGCGCGTTGACCAGTGTCCGGCGCCTACCCTACCCGAATACGCCTTTATTGGCCGTTCCAACGTGGGTAAGTCGTCGTTAATAAATATGCTGACCGACCACAAAGGGTTAGCCAAGACCTCGTCTTTACCCGGCAAAACCCAATTAATCAATCATTTCTTAATTAATGATGCCTGGTACCTGGTCGATTTGCCCGGCTACGGGTATGCCAAGGTCAGCAAAGAGTCGCGGGCTACCTGGGGCAAAATGATTAGCTATTATATGCGGCACCGGGAAAATCTGGCCTGCGTATTTGTGCTAATTGACTCCCGCCACGCTCCCCTTGCGCCGGACTTGGAGTTTATGGAAATGCTCGGGGCCGAGGGCATTCCTTTTGTCATGGTTTTCACAAAAGCCGATAAGCAGTCGACGTCCCGCACCCAACAGAATATTAGTGCGTATCTGCAGAAAATGCAGCAAACTTGGGACGAGCTGCCGCGTCATTTTGTTACATCGGCTGAGGAGAAAACAGGCCGGGAAGATTTGCTGAGTTTTATTGATGAAATAAACCGGCAATTAGCCCAGCAAGCGGAGAATGCGTAGATTGGCCCTGTAATTGCCAAGCTCACCGGCCAACAATTCGCCTCTCATTTCCCTGTTTTTCTCCCTGGTTTTTCCATGAAAAAAATCCCATTTATTCTGGCTCTTGGCCTTCTCGCCGGTACTTCGACGGCCTTTGCCCAAAAAACGAAAGTAAAGGTTAAAACCGACGGCCCCGTGCCCGAGGCTACGACCCCAGCCACCGATGCTGCACCGGCCGCCGCGGCTCCTGCCCACGTCAAAACTATTCCGGTAGCCGAGTATTACGAAGGCGGCCAGGAAGCCATGTATGCCTTCATTGAGAAGGAATTGAAGTACCCGGTGATGGCGCGTCGCAACCGGATTCAGGGCAACTGCATCGTCAGCTTCACCCTGAATACGGACGGCACCATGTCGGGTATCAAGCTGGTGAAGAACATTGGGGGTGGCTGCGGGGAAGAAGCCTTGCGCGTGGTGCGCCTGCTCAAATTCAAAAAGCCCGACTACGCTGTGCTGACCAGCCTACCCGTCACCTTTAAGCTGTCCGCGCCCGGCCAGGCAGCCGCAGCTCCGACCGAATAACATTGCATTTTCTTACCCAACCCTTTTTTCTATGCCCTACGACCTCAAGGAAATTGCCGCTATCAGTGGAATGCCCGGTCTTTATCGGCTGGTGCGTCCTACCCGGGCCGGCGTCATTGTAGAGTCGCTTGATGAACGCGGCACCCGCTCGGTAGCTTCGGCACGCAACAAAGTTTCGTTGCTGCAGGAGATTTCCATCTACACCCAAGACTACGACCAGACCATTCCGCTGACTGAAGTATTTGACCGGATTTACCAGAAGCATGGTACCGATCTGGCCATTACCAACAAGTCGGACGACCGGGATTTGGCCTCTTTCATGGGCGAAATTATTCCCGACTACGACCGGCAGCGGGTGTACATGTCCGATATCAAGAAGCTCGTATCGTGGTACAAGGCCGTAAGCAGCCGCCTGGAGTACCAGGCTGCCGAAGCTGAGCAGCCCGCCGCTGAAACCAGCACTGAACCGGCGGAGCAAGCCGCGCCCAAGGCCCAGAAGAAAGCGGTTACCAAAGCGTCGACGGAGGCCGGTACGCAGCAGGAAGAACCAGCCGCTGACGAAGCCCTGAGCACCGCCGGTATCATTCCAACGGAACAGGAGGCAGCTGCTCCCGGCAACCCAGAGGCCGCTACCTCAGCTAAAAAAACCAAGAAGAAAGCCGAGTAGGTTTTTCGCTGGTAAATACAAAAAAGCCTGGCTGATGCAACAGCCAGGCTTTTTTGTTGGGTATGCGGCTTACAGCGAAGCTACCGCATCGGAATACTCAGCGGCCAGAAATTCCTCGGCTTTTTCGACCAGCTCGGTTGAGCCGATAAACAGCGGGCTCCGGTCGTGCAGGCCTTTGGGCTCGATTTCCATGGTGCGGCTGCGGCCGTTGCTGGATTTGCCCCCGGCCTGCTCGACAATGAAAGCCAGGGCATTGCATTCGTACATCAGCCGGAGCTTGCCGTTGGGGGCCTTCTTGGTGGCCGGATACATGTAAATGCCGCCCTTGAGCAGGTTGCGGTGGAAATCGGCTACCAACGAGCCGATGTAGCGGGCCGAGAAGTTCTGCTGCTTGCAATACGCCACAAAGGCGGCCGTGGCTTCGGAGAAATGCTCCGAGCTGCCTTCGTTAATCGAGTAGATGGCGCCGGTCTTGGGGGTGCTGATCTGCGGGTGCGACAGGAAAAATTCGCCCAGAGAGTTTTCGTAGGTGAAACCGTTCACGCCGTTGCCGGTCGTGTATACCAGCATGGTGCTCGAGCCGTAAATCACGTAGCCAGCGGCGACCTGATGGGTGCCCGTTTGCAGGCAGTCCTGCTCCGTGCCTTCGGTGCCGGTGGGCGACACGCGGCGGTAGATGCTGAAGATGGTGCCGATGCTGACGTTGACATCAATATTGGACGAGCCGTCGAGCGGGTCGATGGCCACCACGTACTTGCCCTGGTTGTTGCCGGTCTGAATCATGTCCTCGTCTTCCTCGGAAATGATGGTGCACACCTCGCCCCCGTTGCGCAAGGCCCGGATGAAGCGGATGTTGGCAATGACGTCGAGCTTTTGCTGGTCTTCGCCCTGCACGTTCTGGTTGCCGTAGGCCCCGGCAATATCAATCAGGCCGGAGCGGTTGATTTCGCGGTTTACAATCTTGGCTGCCAAAGCAATATCGCGCAGCAGCTGCGAGAGTTCCCCGGTGGCGTAGGGGAAGTCCTCCTGCTTGCGCATGATGAATCGGTCGAGGGTGGTACCGACGGGGAGAGCCAGTTTATTGTGGTCCATAGAGTGGGTGGGTGAGCAGTTGTTCTGGCCTACAAAACTAAGGTTTTTCGCCACATCTGCGGGCTGCTGCCTACTTTTGGCCCATGCAGGAACCTCATTCCCTACAGGTCTATAAGTTCGGCGGCGCCTCGGTGAAAGACGCGGCGGCTATCCGGAATCTGGTCCGTATCGTGCGCGGGCAGGCGGCCCACTCCCAGCTGCTCATCGTGGTGTCGGCCATGGGTAAAACCACTAATGCCCTGGAAGAAATCTTCCAGCTGGCCTTTACGGCCCAGGAGTATGGCCCCCAGCTTCAGGCGCTACGCGGCTTTCATACCGGCGTCGCCCAGGAGCTGTTTGGGGGACAAGCGGCAGAGCACAGGCAGCTCCACCAGCTCCTGGAGCAACTCGACCAGCTCCTGGCCAGGCTCCAGCAGGAACCCCAACCAGCCGACAGCTTCGACCAGCACTACGACCAAATTATCAGCTTCGGCGAGCTGCTGGCGACCTGCATAGTGGCCCGGGCCCTGGAGGCCCAGTGGCTCGACTGCCGCCCCATGCTGCGTACCGACCACACCTGGCGCGAAGGCCGCATCGACTGGCCAACTACCGAGTGGAACGTGCGCGACCAGCTGCCGCCCCTGTTGCAGCGGGGTCCGGTCGTGACGCAGGGTTTTTTGGGCGGCACCCCGAGCGGGCACACCACCACGCTGGGCCGGGAAGGCTCCGACTACACCGCCGCCATTTTTGCCTACTGCCTGCAGGCGCAGGCCGTGACCATTTGGAAGGATGTGGCGGGCCTGCTCAACGCCGACCCCAAGTTTTTTGCCGACACGGTTCGCTACCCGGAAATAAGCTACCAGGAAACCATTGAAATGGCCTACTACGGGGCCTCCGTGATTCACCCCAAAACCATCAAGCCCCTGGCCGTGCGGCGCATTCCGCTGCTGGTGAAGTCTTTTCTCGACCCCACGGCCGAGGGCACCCGCATCGGTGACTGTCGGCACGAGCTGCTGGCCCCGGCCTTTATTCGCAAGGACGCACAGTGCCTGATTTCGTTTGAGTCCAAGGACCTGACCTTTATTTCGGAGGAAAACCTGGAGGAGATTTTCGGCGCCCTAGCCCAGGCCCGGCTGAAAATCAACATGATGCAGAACTCGGCCATTTCCTTTTCCGTCTGCACCGACTTTTCGGCCTACCGTCTGGAAAAGCTGCTGGGCCAGCTGCGCGACCAGTTCACGATTCACTACAACACGGAGCTGGAGCTGTACACCATCAAGAACTACGACAGCGCCAGTGTGCGCCGCCTGACCGACGGGCGCGAACTGCTGCTGGAGCAACGCACCCGCCAAACCTTTCAGTTCGTGTGTCGGAGCGCGGCCGTTGCGGGCCTGATCTAGACACTGGCACCGGCCGCGAGAAGTTGATTTTGAATTCAATTTTAAACCTTTTTGGCAGGCAACGGCTTCTCTAATTACCTTTGTGGAGAATCATTCTTACCTGTGACATCTTTTTCTGACCATACTCTTTCCCCTGCCTGCCAGCCCGACCGGGCCGAGCTACGGCAGCGTTTGGCCAAGGCGGGGCTGCGGGCCACCACCCAGCGCATCCTGATTCTGGAGAGCCTGCTGCTGCTACCGGGCCACCCGACGGCCGAGCAGGTGCACCGGCAAGTGGTGCTGACCGAGCCCACGGTGTCGCTGGGCACCGTTTACAAGACCCTGGACAGCTTTGTGGCCGCCGGCCTGACCAAGCGGGTCGCCGCCGCCGATGGGGCCTGCCGCCGCTACGATTCGGACTGCAATGCCCACCATCACCTCTACTGCACCGATACCAAGGAGATTATTGACTACAGCAACCCCGAGCTGGACACGCTGATTCGTGAGTTCTTTGCGACCCACGGCCTGGGCAATTTTGAGCCCCACTCCTTTTCGTTGCATATCGCCGGTTCCCGAACTTCCTCTTAGTAGTGCTTGGCACCGGAGCGGGCAGCTGATGGGCAGACCTTTGTTCGCCCATTCTGTGCTCAGCGTGGCCTCACTACGTTCTCTTATCTGACTTTTCCCTTTTTCCATTTTTACACTTCCTACAATGGCAGTTCTCGTTGGTAAGCGTGCTCCTTCTTTCAAGGCTACGGCCGTAATTGATGGCGAATTCGAAGAGGATTTCTCTTTGGACCGCTACTTGGGTAAGAAGCACGTTATCTTCTACTTCTACCCCGCCGACTTCACATTCGTGTGCCCCACCGAAATCATTGCCTTCCAGGAGCGTCTGGCCGATTTCGAAGCGAAGGGCGTAGCCATTGTTGGCTGCTCGACGGACACGCACTTCTCGCACTTTGCCTGGCTGCAGACGCCCCGCGACAACGGCGGCATCGAGGGCGTAACCTACCCGCTGGTAGCCGACGCGACCAAAACCATTGCCGCTAACTACGACGTGCTGGGTGGTCACTACGACTACAACGAAGCCGGCGAAATGACCTTCGTAGGTTCGCCCCTGGCCTACCGGGGCCTGTTCCTGATCGACAAAGACGGTATCGTCCGTCACCAGGTCGTAAACGACGGGCCGCTGGGCCGCAGCATCGACGAAGCTATGCGCATGGTAGATGCTCTGCAGTACTTCGAAGTAAAAGGCGAAGTATGCCCCGCTAACTGGGAGGAAGGCAAAGAAGCCATGCAGGCTACCCGCGAAGGGGTGGCAAACTACCTGGGCAAGCAGGCCCACTAAGTGCAGGGCCGGGTAAGCTACCTCCAGTGGGTAGCGCCGGCCGCCCGAAAGCAACTTCTAGCAAGAGCCTCAACCAGCCGGTTGGGGCTCTTGTCGTTTGTCGGCGGGTAAAAGCCTATTTTTGCCGAAAGTTTGCGCTGGGCCTTCCCAACCTCGGCACGCTGCCCCTTCTACCTAAGCTAAACCGTTGCGTTTTCTCTATACCATTGGCCTCCACCTCTACGCCCTACTGCTGCGGCTGGTAGCACCCTTCGTGCCCAAAGCCGAGCAGTGGATAGCGGGGCGCCGGGGCCTGCTGGAACACATCCGCACCACGCTGCACGACGACCCGGCGCCCCGGGTCTGGTTTCACTGCGCCTCCCTGGGCGAGTTTGAGCAGGGCCGCCCCCTGATGGAAGCCTACGCCCAGCAACACCCCCAGCATAAAATCGTGCTGACCTTTTTCTCCCCCTCGGGCTACGCGGTGCGCCACAACTGGCCGGGCGCCGACTATGTTTTCTACCTGCCGCTGGATACCCGCGACAATGCCCAGGAGTTCCTGGACGCCGTCCAGCCCCAGCTGGCCGTGTTTGTGAAATACGAATTCTGGTACTACCTGCTCGACGGCCTGCGCCGCCGCCGGGTGCCGACGATTTGCGTATCGGCCATTTTCCGGCCGGGCCAGGTGTTTTTTCAGCCCTGGGGTGGTTTTTACCGTCGTATGCTGCAGTGCTTCACCCATATTTTCACGCAGAATGAAGCCTCGGTGCAGCTGCTGCGGCAGGCCGGTATTGGGCAGGCCAGCGTGGCCGGCGACACCCGCTTCGACACCGTAGTGCGCACAGCCTCGGCTCCGCCCCGGGAGTTGCCCCTGGTCGATGCGTTCACCGATGATTGGGTGCCGGTTTGCATTGTGGGCAGCAGCTGGCCCGAAGACATGCCCGTGCTAACGCCCCTTTTGCAGCAGTACCAGCAGGAGCTGCGCTTTATCGTGGCCCCCCACGAAATCAGTGAAACCAACCTGCGCCTGGTGGAAGAAGCCCTGCCCGGCCAGGTAGTGCGCTATTCCCAGGCCCAGGCCGCGACGGTGAGCCAGGCGCGGGTGCTGCTGATGGACAATGTGGGCCTGCTTAGCCAGCTTTACCGGTTCGGGCACTTTGCCTACATCGGCGGGGCTTTTGGCAAAGGGCTGCACAATACGCTGGAGGCGGCCGCCTTTGGCCTACCCCTCTTCTTTGGCCCAACCTACGGCAAGTTTCAGGAAGCCCTGGACCTGGTGGAGATGCGGTGCGCCTTTCCGGTGCGCACTGCCCAGGAGTTGAAAGACGCCTTTGCGCCCCTCTTTCGCAACGAAGCCGCCCGCCTCGTGGTGCAGGACCTCAGCCTGGAATATGTTCACCAAAAGGCGGGCGCCACGGCCCTCATCATGCGCTGGCTCGAAGGGCAAGGGGTGAAGCGGTGAGCCAGCGCCATGCCAGCACCCGCGCCGCTTCCGCCCTTTCTTCCCATTCAACCACATTAGCACATTATTCCCATGACCGGTATTGTAGTTAAATCGACGGGCTCGTGGTATCTGGTGCGCGAAACGGCTACGGGCCAGTTGCACCGCTGCCGGCTGCGGGGCAAGTTCAAAAACAAGGGCCTGAAGGTAAGCAACCCGCTGGCCGTCGGCGACCAGGTGGAGTTTACCGTGGAAGAGCAAACCGAGGGTGCGGGCGTAATTCACCACATCGAGCCGCGGCGCAACTATATCATTCGCCGCTCGGTGCACAAGGCCGAGCACGCCCACATTGTGGCCGCCAACCTGGACCAGGCCCTGCTGGTCGTCACGCTGGTGTCGCCGGCTACCTCGTTCGGGTTCATCGACCGGTTTCTGGTGACGGCCGAGGCCTACAGCATCCCCGTGACGCTAATTTTCAACAAGACGGACCTCTTCGATGAGGACCTTTCCAGCTACCAGGACCAGGTGCTGAAAATGTATACCCGCACCGGCTACCCGGGCCTGCGCTGCTCAGCCCAGTCGGGCGAGGGCGTGGCCGATGTGGACGCCCTGCTCGATGGCAAAGTTTCCTTGCTGTCGGGGCACTCGGGCGTGGGCAAAAGCACGCTCATCAACGCCCTGGTTCCCGACCTGGACCTGAAAACGGCCGAAATCAGTGAGTTTTCGGACAAGGGCGTGCACACGACCACCTTCGCCGAAATGCTGGAGGTGCGCCCCGGCACCTACCTGATTGATACGCCCGGCATCAAGGAGCTGGGCTTGGTCGATATTGCCCCCGGGCAGCTGGCCCACTTTTTTCCCGAAATGCGCGCCCTGCTCAACCAGTGCCGCTACCACAACTGCCAGCACGTGCACGAGCCGGGCTGCGCCGTGCGGGAAGCGGTGGAGAAAGGCAAAATTGCCCTGCCCCGCTACGACAGCTACGTGAGCATGCTCAACGACGACGACAACCGGCACTAGGCCTTGCCCCACTAGCTCAACCGCAAGTTTTCGGCGCAAAACCCAACCAAACTACCCTCTCCGGCGAATACCGGGGAGGGTTTTTACTTCCCACTCCTCAACCTGCCCGACCATGCCTACTGCCACACCACACGTCGCCTTTATTGGGCTCGGCAACATGGGCCACGCTATGGCCCAGCAGCTGCTGCAGGCCGGCTACCCACTTACGGTGTATAACCGCACGGCCGCCAAAGCCGCCGACCTGGGCGAGCGAGGCGCGGTAGTAGCCGCCACGCCGGCCGCAGCGGTGGCCGAAGCTGCTTTCGTCTTCACAATGGTAACGGATGACGCGGCCCTGCGGGCGGTGACGACGGGAAAAGAGGGCCTGCTACAAAACATGCCAGCCAAGGCCGTGCACATTTCGTGCAGTACCGTGGGTCCCGAAACCACCCGGGAGCTGGCCCGGGCCCATTACCGCCAGGGCTCCCGCCTGATTGCCGCTCCGGTATTCGGCCAGCCCGAGGCGGCCCGGGCAGCCAAGCTCTGGGTGTGCACCAGCGGCTCGGTGCCGGCCAAGCAGGACCTGGGGCCGCTGCTGGCTACCTTTAGCCAGGGCGTGCATGACTTCGGCAAAGACACCGGGGCGGCCAATGTGGTCAAGCTCTGCGGCAACTTCCTGCTCGGCGCCGCCATCGAAGCCATGTCGGAAGCCTTTGGCCTGGCCGAAAAAAGTGGCCTGAGCCGCCAGCAGGTGTACGACATGCTCACCAGTACGTTGTTCAACACCCCGGTGTACCGCAGCTACGGCCAGGTACTAGCGACGCAGGACTACAAGAATTTGGGCTCAGCTCCCTACGTGCTGCGCAAAGATCTGGACTTGGTGCAAACCGAGGCTCACGAGCTTGGGGTAAGCATGCCTTTTGCCAGCATCATCCGCAACCATTTGGCGGCCACCGTAGCCCGCCCGCCCGGCCAGCACGACTGGACCTCCTTTGCCCAGCGCGTAGCGGCCGGGACGGGGCTGGTACGGTAAGCGGACCGTTCAGGCACAAAAAAAGCCGTCCTGCTTTGCTCAGCAGAACGGCTTTTTTTCTCATTACCCGGGCTCTACAAGTTCGGAGCGGGGGGCAGCAGCACCTGGTCTACCACGTGGGTAACGCCGTTGCTGGAAATCACGTCGGGAATCTGGATGGTGGCATTGTTCACCATGATTTTACCGCCCTTCACCGAGATTTTCACTTTCTCGCCATTCACGGTCGTCAGCTCCTGTCCGTCTTTCAGGTCGGAAGCCACGAGGCGGCCGGCAATGACGTGGTAGGTGAGCACGCCCTTAAGCTTTTCCTTGCTTTCGGGCTTCATCAGGCCGGCCATAGCGCCTTTCGGCAGCTGTATAAAGGCGGAGTTGGTGGGAGCAAAAACCGTGAACGGGCCGGGGCCGCTAAGCGTACCACCCAAATCGGCCGCCGATACGGCCCGTACCAGCGTGCTGACGCTGGTAGCCTGCACGGCATTCTGGATAATGTTCTTGTCGGGGGTCATGGCTACGCCATCAACCATAACGCCTTCGGGCTTGGCCATACGAGCTGAGTCGGAGAGCATGGCGGCCGAGTCGACGGTGGCAATGGCTTCGGTTTCGGCCGTGGCTTTTTCCGTGGTTTTATTGTCGTTGCAGCTGCTCAGGCTGGCGCTGGCCAGGGCGGCACAGAACGCCAGGGAGGCGTTTCTCAGGGTCTTTTTCATGGGTTGTGAACGGGGTTAGGAAGTGGCTGGGGAAAGTACTGCGGCAATATCGAAATATTCATCTTCCAACATTGTTGCAGGATTGTACGGAACCCTGAGCCCGAACGGATGTTTTGCCCGCAGCCGAATTGGTTACCTTTGCCCGCGCCCGAAACATTTTTCACGGTCTTGCGCTTTAAGCAATCCACCTATTCCCCTTTTCCAACGCATGAAAACTGCCGAAATCCACACCACGCACGGCGTGATGAAAGTTGAATTCTTCGAGCAAGATGCTCCCAATACGGTGAAGAACTTCACCGACCTGGCCCAGAAAGGCTTCTACGACGGGCTGAAATTTCACCGCGTGATTCCCAATTTCGTGGTGCAGGGTGGCTGCCCCAACACCCGTGAGGGCGCCAAAGGCATGCCCGGCACCGGCGGCCCCGGCTATAAAATCGACTGCGAGCTGACCGGCGGCAACCAGTACCACGACCGTGGCGTGCTGAGCATGGCCCACGCCGGCCGCAACACCGGTGGCAGCCAGTTCTTTATCGTGCACAGCCGCGACCAGACCGCCCACCTCGACCGCAACCACACCGTGTTCGGCAAGGTGGTAGAAGGCCTGGACATTATCGACCAGATCAAAGCCAACGACGAGATTAAGAAGATTGTGGTAAACGAGGCCTAAGCCTGCTTTCCCTTTCTCAAGCAAAGCCCCAGCTGTCCTTGGCGACGGCCGGGGCTTTGTGCGTCTGGCCCCGGCCAAGCTCGCTACTGCCCGGGGCTAGGTGGTCAGGATCGGTGCTTCTCCCGCTGGGCCGCTTTAGCGGAAAGCACGCGGGCCCACTGGAAAAATATTTTTCAGTTTACCTGTAACAACCCGCTCCCACCGGCATCAGAAAGACAAAACCACTAAACCTTTCTGCGCTATGAAACGCTTCCTGCTGCTTGCCTGCCTATCGGGGTTGCTGAGCTTGGGCTGTGCCGCCCAACCCGCCGCTACCAACGTCCCCGAGGCTATTCGGGTGGAAGTAACGGGCAAAAAGAATGGCCGCCCGCTGCTGCTGGTACCCGGCTACGTGGCCCCGGGGGAAGTGTGGCGCGAAATAGCCGCTGAGCTGGGCCGGCGCTACCAGTGCCACGTCGTGACGCTGGCCGGTACCGGGGGAATGGCCCCGCTGACCGTGGCTCCTGGTGCCTCCTACTACGCCACCTACGCCCGGGCCCTGGCCGCCTACGTGCAGCAGCACCACCTGCAAAAGCCCGTGCTGGTGGCCCACCAGACTGGCGGAATGATGGCGCTGCGTGCCGCCACCGACTTCCCCGAGCTGTTCGGCGGCCTGATCCTGCTGGAAGCGCTGCCCGCGCCCTTTGCCGTGCACAATCCCCGCCTCACGCCCGATTCACTGAAGCTGCCGGCCCGGGAGCAGCTGCTCAGCCGCCTGGTGAGTATGGCTCAGGGCACGTTTCTGCAGCAGCAACAGATGTTTATCAGCACCTGGGCTACTGATACGCTGCAGCAGCGCCGCCTGCTGGGGTGGGCTGCCCAGGCCGACCGCACCACCTGGGCCAACATCGTGTACGAGAGCATGACCACCGACCTGCGCCCCGCCCTGCCCCGCCTGCAAGTGCCGGTGCTGCTGCTGGGTATCTGGGTGGCCGGCAAAGCCGTGAAACCCGACCTGACCCACGCCCAGGTGCAGCCCTTGTTTGAGCGGCAACTCGCCGGTGCCGGTGCGGGCGGGGAAGTTCGCCTCCACGACACGGCCCGGGAGTTTATCATGCTCGACGACCCACGCTGGACGCTGACCAACATTGAGCAGTATCTGGCCGCTCATCCCAGCAAACGCTAACTTCCGCCCGGCTCTCCTAACTGCTGCGCATGTCAGCCGCCACTACCGCCCTGTTTGACGAGTTGTACCAGTCGCACCAGCGGCGGGTGTGGCGCCTATGCCTGGGCTACTGTGGCGGCGACACCGAGCAGGCCGACGACTTGCTGCAGGAAGTCTTTTTGCGGGTGTGGCTCAACCTCGACCGGTTTCGGCACGAGGCCGCCCTGAGTACCTGGCTTTACCGGATTACGGTCAATACCTGCCTGCAATGGGTGCGCCAGACCAAGCGCCGGCCCGATACCCCGGTGCCCGTGCTGCCCGAGCAGCCCGCCCCGCCTCCCGACCCCCAGGCTGCCCAGCTGGCGCGCCTGCACCGGGCCCTGGGCCAGCTGCCCGAAGCCGACCGCCTGCTGATGATGCTGGTGCTGGACGAGCAGCCCTACGCCCGCATTGCCGACATCTGCGACCAGACCGAGGGCAACATCCGGGTGCGCCTGCACCGCATCCGCCAGCGCCTCACCCAGCTCCTGCACCACCTACCCGACGAAGACGATGCTGCCTGACTTTCCCGACTCTGACCCCGCCGACGAGGCCCTGCGCCGCCTCTGGCAAGCCGCGCCCGCGCCGGAAGCCCTAGTGCCGGCCGCCGAGCAGCGCCGCCAGCTGGCCAGCCGCCGCCGTAATATCCTGTTGCGCAAGTTCTTTACCCTGCTCTGCCTGCTGGCAGCACCGCTGGCGATGCTTTGGGTTTGGCTTACGTCCCCGGTGGGTGCCCTGGGCGCGGCGGGCCTGCTGCTGACGGGCGGGGCCTTGCTGGGCGCTATCTGGCGGCAGCAACGGACCCTGCGCCTATTCTACACCTTCCCGGCGCGGGAAACCCCGCCAGCCTACGGGGCCCGACTGCGCCGCTACTACCAGTGGCAGCAGCGCTACGGCCTGCCGTTTTACCAAGCCTACGTCATCCTGTTGAATACGGGGCTGGCGCTGTTTTTCATGGACATCTACCGCGGGCGGCCTGCCTGGCAACTGGTGCTGCCGACCGGTCTGGCGTTGTTGACCGTGGTAATGATTCGCCGCTTCAGCCACCACCACGTGCAACGGGAGCAGCACCAACTTGAACAACTGCTGCGGGGCTTAGACGGCTTGGCCTAGTCGAGTAATGGTTGGGCCCTATTAAACACAGCAAAGCCGGCTGAGGAGTCAGTCGGCTTTGCTGTGTTGCGCAGGTCAGGTGTGTAAAAAAACCGGTAGTTATTTCTCTTTGAGAAGAGCAGCGGCCTACCAGCGCTGAAAAAACCAACGCGTGTTGTTGGCATTGTATTGCTTGTAATTGGGCCGGTGCACAGTGGGCCGACCCTTGCTCACGCTCCGCACGAAGGGTCCACGACCCGCTGCTGCGGCCGGTGCACTCGGCACCAACAGGGCTACCAGAAGAAACAACGAAGCAAGACGAGCGAGGAGCGAAGTAAACATGGCAGAAAAAGGTTGGAGCGAAGAGTTGTTCGAAGTCTTTCCGAGTCCTGTTGGGCCGTTGGAATGATACAAAGCAACACTACCGGTTCCCGCCGCGGAAAAAGTTTCGCCCGATGGCAGCCTTTCTTAGGTGAATGAACGGTTTTACTGTCTGAGTGGATTACAGAGGCCTGAAATACAGCCAGAAAACGGCTCAGCCACCAGAACGAAGCCCTACTTCGCACCCTGCCGCAGAAGCAGCATAAACTCACTTCGGCTGCTCGACCAGCTCCCGGCCCGGTGGGCAGCCTTGTTCACGCTACTACGAAGCGGAGCAAGGCCCCTTGGCTATACTTAACCGGTACGCAGCATCCGGTTTGACTACCAGCAGCGGCCGAGCCCGCTCACGATACAATATAGTCTACGATAGCGGCTGCGTGAATTTGTACCGTGTCGAACACGGGCACGGAAATATCGGCCTGACTAATAAGCAAGGGAATTTCGGTGCAGCCTAAGACGATGGCCGTGGCTCCACTGCTTACCAAATCCTGCACAATGGAGAGGTAGCGGGCTTTGGTTTCCGGGTTGATGATTCCCCGGCCCAGTTCCTCTTTAACGGTATGCTGCACGTAGTCCCGGGTGTGCTGCGCGGCGGGTGTCAGCACGGTGATGCCAAAGGCTTCCAACCGGTCCCGGTAGAAGGGCATTTCCATCGTGAATTTAGTTCCCAGCAGCCCAATGGTGGCATGGCCGGCCTGCTGCAGGGCCTTGGCCGTTTCGGTGACAAGGTGGATGAAGGGCAATTGCACTTCCGCTTCCAGCCGGTCGGCAAACAGGTGGGCCGTATTGGCGCACAGAGCAATGGCCTCAGCATCGGCGCGCTTCAGGCTGAGGCAGGCGTCGCGCAGCAGCTCGTAGGCATGCTCCCAGGTGACGGCCTGCACATCGGCAAAGTTGAGGGAGTAAAGGAGCAGCTCGGCGTAATTGAGCCCGCCCAGCCGGCCGTTCACGCCCTCGTTGATGAGCCGGTAATAGTCCAGGGTTGAAACCCAGCTGATACCGCCGACTAGCCCGATTTTCTTTTGTTTCATGTATCCAACCGCCTTGCTGGTGAGCTGCAAGCTTACGCATAATAGCAAAAAGCCCCGCGCACCTTTCGGCACGCGGGGCTTAGTATGCGTTAATCAGGCTTTTCATCCGGCAAGGGAGCCCGCACTAGTCGCACGAACTGCCTATCCATCGCGCCAAACTCTTGGAAATTAACGCGGCTTTGCAAGAGACTAACTGTGTTTGGACCACCCTCACCTGTATCAGGATCCTCAAGGCTGTTAAGTTGAAACTTATCATCCTCCCAGAAGCAGACCTGACATATTTCATTCTCTTACGGCACGCGAAAGGTGAAAAAGCCGCAGCACGGACACTGGTAATTACCGGTTTTGTTCTGCGCCCGTAACATACCTACCGGCGGCGGCGGGGCTTCTGGTCTTCCTCGTCCTCGTCATCCTCCCCGCCGAAGCTGGGCATGGTGAACATCGACGACAAGAGGTCCTTGAACTGGGTACCGCGCGTGACCCGGTTGCGCGAAATCAGGCTGTGCTCGGCCAGGCCGTGCAGGCAGAATTCCATCAAAAACCAGGTCGTGTCGGCGTCCTCGTTGGGATGCAGAAAGGTCACGATGTTGCGCAGACCGGGCACCTGCTCCAGGGCGGCGTGGTAGTCCTTGTCGGAGGCGTCGTTGAGCACGTCCACGGTGTTGCCGGCCCCGAACCAGTCCTGTACCTCCTTGTAAGGGTTCGGAATGTTCTTCTTTTTCTTCTGCTTGTCGGGGTCGGGGAAGTAGTTGAGGAACAAGGTGCGGATGGCTTTGCCCATGAGCTTCTCGGCCACGATACCAGCCCCCTCCTGCTCGCCTTCGTAGACCAACTCCACCTTGCCCGTAAGGGCGGGCACGGCGGCCAGGAAGTCGGCGATGCGCACGTAGGTTTTCGTTTCGCCGTTGATCAGGGCGCGCCGCTCGGCGGCACTCACCAGGCTTTCGTAGGCGGCAATGGTCAGGCGGGCCGACACGCCGCTCTTGGCATCGACGAACTCCGAGCCCCGGGCCTCGACGGCCACCTGCTCCACCAGGTCGTGCACGATTTCGTTCGAGGTCACCATGCCCTTCTGCTCGGGCTTGATGCGGGCCTCCTGCTTGGTGATACGCTTGCCGATTTCGATGCTTTTGGGGTAGTGCGTGATAATCTGGGAGTCAATCCGGTCCTTGAGCGGGGTCACGATGGAGCCGCGGTTAGTATAGTCCTCGGGGTTGGCCGTAAAGACGAACTGGATATCCAGGGGCAGGCGCACCTTGAAGCCCCGGATCTGGATGTCGCCTTCCTGCAGAATATTAAAGAGTGACACCTGAATGCGGGCCTGCAGGTCGGGCAGCTCGTTAATGACGAAAATGCCGCGGTGCGAGCGAGGAATCAACCCGAAGTGAATTACCCGCTCGTCGGAGTAAGGCAGCTTCAGCGTGGCCGCTTTGATGGGGTCGGCGTCGCCGATGAGGTCGGCTACCGATACGTCGGGGGTGGCCAGCTTCTCGGTGTAGCGCTCCGAGCGGTGCAGCCAGCTTACGGGCGTGGCGTCGCCCTTCTCGGCAATCAGGTTTTTGGCGTAGATGCTCAGGGGCTCCAGCGGGTCGTCGTTGAGTTCGGAGCCTTCCACGACGGGGATGTACTCGTCGAGTAAGTCCACCATGAGGCGGGCAATGCGGGTTTTGGCCTGGCCGCGCAACCCGAGCAGGTTGATGTGGTGCATGCTCAGAATAGCGCGCTGCAGGTCGGGAATCACGGTTTCCTCGTAGCCGTAGATGCCGGGAAACACCTCTTCTTTGGCCTGGAGCTTGGCAATCAGGTTGTCGCGTAGCTCCTGCTTCACGGAACGGGGCTGGTAGCCGGACTTTTTCAAGTCGCCGAGGGTACGGATGTCAGTTGATTTCATATCGGGGATAGGGAGTATGCTGTACCTACGCAACAACCGGGGCGGTAGGCGCTAGGGCTAGGCAATCAAAAAGTACAACTACCCAAGGGGGTGGTTGGTTCGGATCATTCTTTTTCGGCCGGTACTAAACGCAAAGGAGCATCATGCTTGCTTTGGCGTCTGTCAGAGCAAGCATGATGGCATTTTTTCGCTACCAAGACTTCATCTACAGCGTTTTGCGGCGGTTGCGCTTGTAGTCTTCAAATACCAGGTGGCCCAGGCCCTTGAGGCTGCTGTAGTAGGCTTTGCCCTGGTTAACCTGGGTAAACTCCTCCACAAACTGCTGCAGATACGGGTCGGAGGCAATCATGAAGGTGGTGATGGGCACCTTGAGGCGGCGGGCGGCGGCGGCCAGGTTCAGGGTCTTGTTCACCACTTTCCGGTCGAGGCCAAAGCTGTTTTTGTAGTAGCCGTTGCCTTCCTTCAGGCAAGTTGGCTTGCCGTCGGTTATCATGAAGATCTGCTTGTTGGCCGTTTTGCGCTTGCGCAGCAGGTCCAGGGCCAGCTCCAGACCAGCCACCGTGTTGGTGTGGTAGGGGCCGACTTCCAGGTAGGGCAAATCCTTGATGGTAATGGGCCAGGCGTCGTTGCCGAACACGATGACGTCCAGAAAGTCTTTGGGGTACTTCTGCTTCACGAGTTCAGCCAGGGCCATGGCCACCTTCTTGGCGGGCGTGATACGGTCCTCGCCGTACAAGATCATCGAGTGCGAGATGTCAATCATCAAGACCGTGCTGGTCTGGGTTTTGTGCTCGGTTTCGCGCACTTCCAGGTCGCCCTCGGCTAACATGAACTCGTCGGACAAGCCGTGGTTGAGCTGGGCGTTGCGGATGCTCTCGGTCATCGAAATCTGCTCCAGGGAGTCGCCGAAGCGGAAGTCGCGGATATCGGTGCTCAGCTCGTCGCCCTGCCCGGTCTGGGGGGTGCGGTGGTTGCCGGTGTTGCCTTTCTTGAGCTTGCCGAAAATTTCTTCCAGGGCGCTTTTGCGGATGCCCTGCTCGGTTTTGGGCGTAATCTTGAAGGCACCCCGCTCCTGCTCGTTCTCATCGATGTAGCCCTTTTTCTTCAGGTCCTCGATGAAATTGCCCATCCCGTACTCGTTGTCGGTCAGGCCGTACTGCTTGTCGAGCTCGTTGAGCCACGACAAGGCCTCGGCCACGTCGCCCGACGTGATGGTGACCAGTTGCATAAACAGCTTAAACAGTGTCTCGAAGCCTTTCTCGGACGACTCTTCGGGCACGAAATCCCGGAAACGAAAACCTGCGGACATATTCTTAGGGATTGAGCGTTGATAACAATAGGGCCGGCAGCAATGTTCGTTTGGGGTGCTTTGTCAGGTATTTTGCGTCCGTAACGGGCCTGGTACGGTAGCCCGAACCGTTCAGTATCCGACAAGGTTCTTCCCTGCCTTCAGGACGGCAGCCGATTGTTAAACCCAACCACCCCCCTATGAAAGCCATTTGGAACAACACCGTCGTTGCGGAAAGCCACGATACGGTAGTAGTCGAAAATAACCATTATTTCCCCGCTGACGCCATCAAGCGCGAATATTTTGAGGACAGCATCGCCCAGACTTCCTGCCCCTGGAAAGGCCGGGCCAGCTACTATTCCCTGCGCGTAAACGGGGAGCTCAACAAAGATGCGGCCTGGTATTACCCCGAGCCCAAGGAGGCGGCCAAGGAAATCAAGAACCGGGTAGCGTTCTGGAAGGGCGTGAAAGTGGTAGAATAAGCCGCGGGCCAGCCTATCTTCCCCGCTCCCGTTGCCGTATAGGCAGCTATACCTTTTTTCACCCCTTTGTATGCGTACCTCTTCCCGCCTGCTGCTGGCGGCTTCCCTGCTGGCCGCCACCAGCTGCGACAGTGCCCGCGAAACGACTACCGGCCAACCCAACCCCACTACTTCCGCCGCGCCTGAGGCCACTCCGGCTCCCCCGCCCGGCTTCAATAAAACCCTGACGGCGGCCCCCTATACGTTCGTGGTCCGCTCGGCCGGCCGGCTGGGCCAGCGCCAGTTGCTGGTGCGGGCCGAGCAAGACGGGCAGGAGCTGACCACGGCCCAGGATTCGATTCTGGGCGAGGTGAAAGACGCCCAGTTGGTCAAGCTGACGTCGGGGCCGGGCTCGGAGCTGCTGGTTTTCGTGGAAGGCGCGGGCAGCGGCTCGTATGGGGAGGTACGCGGCTACTGGTTCGGGGGCAAAGACTGGGAACGAATGAGCATGCCCAAGCTCAGCGGCCCGGCCGCCCGCGGCTACCAGGGGCAGGACAAATTCCGCCTTCAGGGTAAGGAGGTTGTACGCACCTTTCCTGTTTACGGCCCCACCGACGCCAACTGCTGCCCCAGCGGCGGCACCCGCACCATTCGGTATGTGCTACCCGAGAAAAGCCTGACCTTCCGCCAGGTCAGCGTGGTGAACGAGGCTGCCCAGGCTCAATAACCCTCAAGCCCCTTGTTACGAAGCCGTTGCCCTGCCGGGCAATGGCTTTTTGTTTGTCGGCAGCTACCTGCGCAAGAATCGGGTTTTCGGGGGCTGGCTCGGGCCGTAGCTTTGAGAACAAATCTGCCTTTGCCATGACTGACTACCAACGCATTGCCGCCGCTATTGGCTATATCCAGAATAATTTTCGGGCCCAGCCCACGCTGGAACAAATTGCCGAGCAGGCCCACTGGAGCCCGTTTCATTTTCAACGCAAATTTCAGGAGTGGGCCGGCGTTAGTCCCAAGAAGTTTTTGCAATACCTGAGCGTAGCCCACGCCAAGCACCTGCTGCAGCGGCAGGCGTCCGTAGCCGAGGCCACCTATGCTACCGGCCTCTCGGGCCCGGGCCGCCTCCACGACCTGTTCGTGACGCTGGAAGCCATGACGCCCGGGGAATACCGCCAGGGCGGCGCCTCCCTCACGATTGGCTACAGCTTCGGAGAAAGCCGGTTTGGGCCCTACCTGGTAGCCTCTACTTCCAAAGGCATTTGTCGCCTGCACTTTGCCGACGATGCGGACCAGGCGCTAACCGAACTGCGCCAGGAATGGCCCCAAGCCACGCTCCGGGCCCAGGCCTCGCCCGAACACGCCCAGGTAGCTCGGTTCTTTGCCCGCGAATTTGGCCCCACCGACCGGCTCAATCTGCACCTGAAAGGCACTGATTTTCAACTTAAGGTATGGGAGTCGCTGCTGCGGATTCCGGAAGGCCAGCTCACCACCTACGCCGGACTAGCCGCGCAGGCGGGTTACGGGCCGGCCGTGCGGGCCGTGGGCACGGCCATTGGCGCCAACCCCGTGGGTTACCTCATTCCCTGCCACCGCGTGATTCGCAACGGCGGGGAGCTAGGCCAGTACCGCTGGGGCGCCACGCGTAAGGCGGCCCTGGTGGGCTGGGAAGCGGCTCAGCTCGTAAGCGTGCCGCAGGCTACCGAAGCGGAGCACCGAACAAGCAGCGAGCAGGAATAACTTGCCATTTTAGCCCGCTTCGCAACCAGCTTACACAAACAAGGCCCTTGCTCAGCTTGAGCAAGGGCCTTGTTTGTGTAAGCTAAGACAGATTATTCAATCCACTTAAACTTGTACTCCAGCTTGGGCACGGGCATGCGGTCGGCTACGCGGCGCAGACGACCGGGCAGGGCCATGATATAGTCACGGGCCTTTTCGGCGGCACCGTTGAGGTCTTTGATCTGGTCGATCTTCCAGGTGGTAATCAGCCCTTCCAGAATGTCGGTATAATCCTGGCTGGTGTAGACACCCAGGCGCTGGGCCGCATCGGTGAAGTGGCCGAAGGTTTTCCCCATCTCCACGCCCAGTTCCCGCATGTAGTGGGCCGGCATCACGATTTTCTTGCGCATCATGTCCTCAAAGGCCAGCATCATTTCCGACGGGTCTACTTCGAAGATCTTGTCGACAAACGTCTGGTACACGCGGGCATGGCGGGTTTCGTCGCCGGCAATCATGCCGCAGATTTTCGACAGCTGCGCGTCGCCGGCTTTGCGGGCCAGGGTGCCCACGCGGCGGTGCGAGAGGTTGGTGGCCGCTTCCTGGTAGCTGGTATAAATGAAAGCCCGGTAGGGGTCGTGGGCCGTGCCTAAGTCAAACCCGTCGGCAATCAGGTACTGGGTGCTGGTTTCGAACTCGCGCATATTGACGCGGCCCGACAAGTAGAGGTAGCGGTTGAGCAAATCGCCGTGGCGGTTTTCCTCGGCCGTCCAGCCCCGAATCCACTGGGCCCAGCCGTTGTTGGGGTCACGGTTCAGGTCGTCGAGCTGGTGGAACCAGGCTTCGTAGTTGGGCAGGGCTTCTTCCGTGATAGTGTCGCCGATCAGCACAGCTAACAGGTCGTAGCTCAATCCTTTAGCCCGCTCACGTAGTTCGCGCACTTCGTCGAAGAAAGTCTCCGAGCGGGAATCAGGCAGAAAATCGGCGGGTTGCCAGCTGTCTTCGACCTTTCTAAGAAAGCCGTCAAGATTTTCTTTTAAAAAGGATTCGAGATGCTGAAGCACCTCCCCGCGGGAGGCCACAGTTGCAATCATAGGAAGAGAAAAAGAAGGAATTCGGGTCAAATGTAGGCATTCACCTTGCACAGATACGTAAAACCGACCTGCTCGGGCGCCTATAAAATTTTGGCATTTTACCCTTATTTCATCTTTTCCACCCGAACCCGGTAGTGTTGAGGTAATCCGGCCGCGGTGGGCACGGCCGGAGCGTAGGACTGCAAGGTGGCCCGCCAGCCGTGGGCGGACCAGTACGCCTGCAGCCAGGGTACTATTTCCGGGGCTAGCCACCACTGCGCCTGCGGGCGGGCGGCCAGCCGGGTTAGCGCCGTTGGCCAGTGGCGCGTGCCGGTGAGCTGCTCGCGCAAGGGAGCCTGGGAAGGATCCAACGTGGGCCAGCCCGTAAGCGCCACCACGGAACCCGGGGCAAAGTGCAGCACCTGAAACGGCGACTGAGATTTATAGGCGCTTTCCAACCCAGCCGCTACCAGTAGCTGCCCCTGTTGGGTCAGGGTCTGCAACGGAAGCAGCACCGCTAGGCCACGGGCCCGCTCCTGCCTCAAAACCTGCACCCGGTGGGTGGTTTTGAAGGCGTAGGCGAGCAGCAGTAAAATCAGCACCGCAAAAAAGGCGGGCGAAAAGCGCGGCAGCTGGCGCCTGGAATCCTGGAATACGTAGGCCAGATTGCTCAGCAGCCAGAGCGAGCATATCGGCATGCCCAACCGCGGCGGCAACTTGAGAAGCCCCCCCAACCCAACCAGCAACCCCAGCACCGCCAGCTGGGCCAGCCAGAAGCGTTGGCGGTGCGGGTAACGCTGGCTCTGAGCCACGCGCAGCCAGAGCAGTACCTGCAGGAGCAGCAGGGCAAAATAATCCCGGACCAGCAAGCTGCCCAGAGTCGTCAGCTTGGCTGGCAGCACAGCTGGCAGGAAATAGTCGGGCTGCAAGCGGGTGCTGCGCGCAAACAGCGCCTGGTTGACCAAAGTAGAATCACCAAAGGCCCAGTGCCCCACCGCCGTTAGCCCCAGCTGGTCGGTAGTAGAGGTATGCGCGGTAGGCTGGTAGAGCTGGTAGTCGTTCAGGTTGGACTTAAGCACATCCAGGGTGCGGTAATTGGCCACCAGAGCACTGCTCGTCAGGGCCAGCACGCCGCTGCCCACCACGACCAGCGCCAAAGCTCCCCCGGCCAGGGAAGCCCCGCGGCGGCCGGCCAGCCACATGGCCCCGGGAGCCGCCACCAGCAGCCCCAGCCCAGCGGCACTAGGGCGAATGAGTCCGGCCAATACCACAGCCAGCAGGGCGACGGCCAGGATACGGCGCCGCCCCAGGCGCTGGGCCGCCAGCAGCAGGGCACTGCCCGCCAGCAGCACCGGCACCCGCACGTAGCTAAACCACAACCCGTGCTCGAGCCAGGCCAAGGCGTAGAAGCCCAGCAGCACCAGCACCAGAAAACGAGCGGGCAACCGGGTACGCAGTAGCTTGTCGAGCACGGCAAAGGCCAGCCCGGTAGCGGCGTAGAGCAGCCCGTAGAGCGTGAGTCCGTACCAGGGCAAGCCGGGCCACTGTTGGTACAGCGCAGCCAGCAGAGGCGCCAGGCCGTGGAAGTAGAGGTGCAAGTCGGTAACCGGGGCGGCGGCCGTGCTGCCCTGCAGCAGCAGGGTAATGCTCAGGTCGTCGTTGGTTTCGTAGTAGCAGCCCAGGCCCGCCGTGGCAGCCAGCAGCAGGGCCGGCAAGACGACAACGCGCAGAAATCGGGAACTGAGCATGGGGCAAAACGGGCGGGAACTGGTCAGGTGAAAAGACGACGGAGTAAAGATGAGCACGGAAAATGGTTTCTGCGCCGCGGGCGGCACTTACGCCGGGGGGTGCGGCGGGTAAGTGCCGCTAAATCGGTTGCTTTGCAGCCGTGAAGCCTCATTCCCCCCGCCTGCCCGACCTGACCCTGGTTTTTGTGGTGCTGCTCACGCTGGCCTACTTTTTCCTGACCCACGAAGGGCTGTATGACCTGGACGACTACTTCTACTCCCGCTATGCCCACCAGCTGGCCAGCGGGACGTTTCGGGTCGAGCCTGATCCGCAGGGGCTGCTGCACGACCCGCTCAAGGAAAGGTGGCTGATTTTTGGGCCCGTGGCGCTGCTCTATCGACTCTTCGGCATCACCATCATTTCCACCACCCTCTGGCCCCTGCTGGCCACGCTGGGGTGCGCCCTAGTGCTCTGGATGACCTACCGGAAACGGGAGCCGGTGGTGGCCGCCGGGGCCATGCTGCTGCTGGGCCTCCATTATTTCACGCTTAATCTTACCAATTACCTGTACCCAGATAATATCTTGATGTTCTGGTGCTTGTGCTGCGGCGTGAGCTTACTACGGGGCCGGGAACAGCTACGCCGCCCAGTGCTTTGGGGAGTTGGATTTGCAGTCCTCAACTTTGCGGCCCTGCTGAGCAAGGAAACCATTGTTTACTACCTGCCTTTCTACCTGGGCGTGTTGGCCCTGGATATGTTTCGGCGGCGCCACGGCCGGTTCTGGCTGGCTGCCGTCGGGGTCGGGGCTGCTTTGCTGGGCACCTACCTGGCGTTTTACCAGGTTTATACTGACGACGCGTTCTACCGCATTCACCTGATTGAGCACACCAACGAATTCTTAAAGGAAGGCAACTTCCTGGAGGGCAACCGGGCCGCGCTACTGGCCCGCCTCACGTACCAGCCCCTGGCCTTTTTGGTGGGGACGGGCCTGGGCGTGGCGTTGCTGCTGGCCCTGGCCGCCGCGCTGGGCCGCCGTCGTAGGCAGCACCCGGAGGCCGATTTCTGGCTGGCTCTGGCGGCGACGACCCTGGCTTTTTACTGGCTGGGTAGCACCTCACTTACGCACTACAACCCCATTACCCTGATTCCGCGCATGACCACGCCCCTGCTGCCGCCCCTGTGCCTGGCGGCCGGCTTTGGGCTGCGGGCTTTTGTACGGAGTCCCCGCCAGGGCTACTGGCTGGCGGCAGCGCTGCTGGCCTGCGCCGGGTGGCTGCACAACAGCATAAGCGTACTGTACGGGGGCCTGGCCCTCTACTTTGCGGTGGCTACTTGGCTGGCTCGGCCAGTGGATTCAGCGGCCTGGCGAGTCCCGGGCACGGAAGGCTTTGCGGCCCTGGCCCTGCTGGCATTGGCGGCTATGCTGAGCATCCGGCCGGTGTATTTTATGCGCAAACCCAGCGTATCGGGCCACGCGGCCCAGCAGCAGGTGCTGGCGCAACACCTGCGGGCCCCGGCCCGGGGCGTGGTTTTCGTCGACGATTTTCTGATCGGCAACTACGACTTCTACTACGGCTACCAGGTGCCCCCCGGCCTGCAGTTCCGCCGCTATGCCGCCGCCGACTCCGTGCGGCGGCGGCCCGGAGAAAAGGCCTGGCTGCTGGTCAATGCCAGCACCCTGACCAACCCGGAGCTGACCCGCAAGCTGATCCGCTACTCCCGGGCGGATGTGCTGGCCCGTTTTCCCCGGCGCCGGTTGGTCAAGCAGGTCGGCACCGTGCAGTTGTATGGCATTGACTAACCAGCCCTAGCAGTCGGGCGGGTGTTACTTCTTGCGCAGCCCGGCATACTGCCCCAGCACCCAATCGAGGGGCTGCACGGTCTGGGTTTCGGTAAGCAGCTGAAACAGGTCCCAGGCTTCGGAATAGTTGCCCCAGCGCACGGCCTGCCGTAGCTCCCAGCGCAGGCGCACGGCCAGGGCGGCTTGCTCGGCGGGCGTGCGGCACAGGACCTGGGCCTTGCGACACACCCGGATAGTGGAGGCCAGAAACGGGTCGTTGGGCCGGTAGCCCCGCCGCGACATAGCCCTGGCGTGCAGCCGCTTACGGGTGGTTACTTCATCAAGAAAATAAAACCGAAAGTCGCGGGCGGCGCGCACCCAGAAGTCGAAGTCCTCGTAGGCCAGCGTTTCGTCGTAGCCACCCAGCTGTTCGAGCGTCGCGCGCCGCATCATCATGGTAGGCGTGCTGATAAAGTAGCGGCGCAGCACCTCGGCAAAGACAAAGCCCGAGGCCGGCCGCGGGTGTAGCTGCCCGCCGGCCTGGCGGCGGTAATGGTAGCGCACGTGGGCCGAGGCTTCATCAATCAGCTCGGCATCGGTGTATACCACGCCGTAGTCGGGTGGCAAGTGCTGGAAGCACGCTACCTGCCGGGCAACTCGCTCGGGAAGCAGGACGTCGTCGGTAGCAAAGTCAATGAAGAACTCGCCCCGGGCCTGGCGAAAAGCCTGGTTGAAGGCCCGGCAGTTGCCGATATTTTCGGGCAGGAAAATGGCTTGCCAGTGCGGGTGGGCCGCCGCATACTTCCGCAGAATATCCCGGCTGGCATCGGTGCTGGCATCATCCACCAGAATCACCTCCAGATTGGGGTAGGTCTGGGCCAGAAGGGAGTCCAGGGCCTCGGCCAGAAAAGGCGCGTGATTATAGCAAAGCGCCACAACGGTAACCAGCGGCAGGGGTTCCTGAACAGACAATGACGACGTGATTGGGGAGGGTTCTTGCATGCTGAATCAGCGCCAGTGAGGTCGGAAGTAGACGATACAGCCCCCGAGCAAGATGCCGAAGCGGGCGGCGTGGGCCAGGGGCGCCCCCAGCAGTCCGTAGCGCGGGAGCAGCACGGCCAGCAGCAGGGCATACAGCACCGCCGAGCCGGCCTGCACGGCCACGTAGCGGCCCACGTGGGCTTTGGCCATCAGCAAAAACAGGAAGGTCCAGGTCAGGAACTTGGCCCAGTCGCCGAGAAACTGCGGGGCCAGCAGGCCGCGGGCGGCGGCAAACCGCGCGTCGAAGAGCACGGGCAGCAGCCAGTCGCGCAGGCCGTAGAGCAGCCCCAGACCCAGCGCCAGCCCGGGCGCCAGCACCAGCAGCACCGTGCGCACGTAGGTCCGCAGCGGCGCCGGCTGCCCGATTAAAGCGGCCAGGCGGGGGTAGTACACGCTGCCCATTACGGCGGAAAACACCATCGTGTAGTTGTCCGACAGCTTGGCCACGGCCTGCCACAACCCGGTTTGGCTCAGGTTGAAATACCGGATCAGCACGTCGCGCAGCACAAAGTCCACGGCTTTGCTGAAGAGCAGTACACTCAGGGCCATCAGCAGAAACCGGCCCAGGTCGCGCACGGCCCCGCGGCTAATCTGGCCGCGCCAGGACGTGAGCAAGCCGTAGTGCCCACACAGCGCCAGGGTTGGCAGCAGCGTGAGCCCCTGGGCTAGCAGGTAGGCCAGCAGCACCTTTTCCACGGCCAGCTCCCAATACAGCGCCGCGGCCACGCCCGCCACGCCGATGCCACTGAGAATGGTGGTCAGCCAGACGTAGGCCCGCAGCCGGCCCGCCGCCAGCAGCACGGCCACCCAGAACGTGTTGAGCGTGAGCAGCACAATGCCCAGGGCAAACAAGCCCACCCACAACCAGGACGGACGAAACACGCCTACCAGAGCCTGCTGCCCCGTAAACAGCACCAGCGTGCCCAGCAGCAGGGCCAGGCCATTGAGCAGCAGCCCCGCGCCTACCCACACCCGGTAACGCCCCGAGCCCGGCCGCAGCGGCGCCAGGTATTTGACAATGCCCACGTGCACCCCGTCGTTGGGCAGGGTGGTAAACAGGGCCATCAGGTTTTGGAAGTGCGCCAGCAGCGTAAGGCCGCCCGGGCCGCCGTACACGGCCAGCAGCTTGTTGAGCAGCAAAGCCCCGGCCGTGCGGGCTCCCACGGCCAGCCCCGAGCTGAAGGCTCCCCGCAGGAAACGACTGATGCCGCCGGCCACGGGCAGGGAAGAAGAAGACGTATCGGCGGAGTCGGCGGGCTGCATGAACCACAAAAGTAGCGGATGTTCCGGCGTGGACCCGTACCCAAGCTGCGCGGGTGGCTTGCTCCAGCCGGGCGCTACTTCTCGAACGTGAGCTTGAGGCTGGGCACGCCGCCCAGATGGCGCTTAAACTGCAGCAACGACTGGTTCAGGCCCTCGGGCAGCGTCGAGGTGCCCAGGTCGAGCAGGGCCTGTCCGTTGGCCCGGCCAAAGGCGTGCAGGCCTTCGTTGAGCAGCACGACCGGGCTAAACGTATTGAAAGCCAGCGGGCTGGCCGGGTAGAAGTTATACAACACCCGGCTGCTGACCCGAATAGCAATGGTCAGGGCCGCCCATTCGCCGGCCGGCGTACGCACCGAGAACAGAAAGTGGTCCTGCGGAAACTGCTGAAACAGCTCCTGCAGGCGCTCCAGACTCATAGACAGCGTCTGGCCCTTCTCCTGGCGGCAGCGGCTCAGAAACTCGTAGGCCAGGGGCAAATACAGGGGCGTTTCCTGCTCGAAGACGAAGCCCTGCTGCCGGCACTTGCGCAGCCGCCGCCGCTCGGAGGGGTGGAGCCGGGCCCGAAAGTCAGTATCCAGGGGCAGGTGGTTGTTGATTTCGGCCAGCGTGACGGCGTAGCCCAGCTGCTGCAGGACCTGGGTGAGCCGGGCGCTGCCCGCCGGGTCGTAGGCAAAGGGGTAGCTGCGCAGCCGCAGCCGGGGCCAGCCCCGCGCCGCTAGCTCCCGCTCCGCCAGTTGCAACAAGGCCCGTAGCACGGCTGCGGGCAGGTCGTGGGTAAGCTGTACCCCGCCGAACGGAGCCTGCCCCGGGCTTAGCGCCACGTGGGCTTCGGCCTCGGCTACTACGTGCAGCTGGGCCACGGTGCGCTGACGGCGCTGGTCTTCGAGGTAAAAGGAAAAAAGCTGCCCACTATGGCGCTGCAGGCGCAGGTGGCGGGGCGTCAGGTACAAAAATGACTCGAACGCCAGGGGCAGCGTGGGCGGAGCCGCCCCACCAGCCGGTTCTGCGTGCAGCCGCACCACGTACTGGTCACCTTGCTCGGGCAGGGGCAGCAAACAAGAGGAAGCAGCAGGCATGCAGAAAATAAAAAGGCGGTAAGCAGGGCCGGAAGGGCGAAAGTACAAGTAAAATCGGGGTGCAGCGGGCAAACGAGGCGGCCGTGTCGTATTTTTGCGGCCCTTTTGCCGATTCCCACCATTTCATTTTGCCGCGTCCCGCATGCTTGCTCTTTTACTTTCAGTCCTGTTTTCGGTTACCATCGTTTTCATTTTCAAGTACTTTTCCCGTTTCGGCGTCGACACCTTCCAGGCCCTGATTGTCAATTACGGTACCTGCGTGGTCGTCGGCTGGCTGGCGTCGGGCATGCCCTCGTTGGCCCCGTTACGGGCGGGTGGCCCCTGGCTGGTGGCGGCGGTGGCCCTGGGCGGCCTCTTTATCGGCACGTTTTATCTGGTGGCCCTCACGGCCCAGCGCGTGGGCGTTAGTGCCGCGTCGGTGGCCAACAAGATGTCTTTGATTCTGCCCGTGCTCTTCAACCTGCTGGTGCTGCGCCTCTCCCAGCGGCCCTACACCTTCATCAACTACGCGGGCATGGCCCTGGCCCTGCTGGCTATTCTGCTCACGGCCCTGCCGCGCCGCTCGGCCACTGCCGAAGCGCCGGAGGCGGCTCCGGCGGCCGGCTGGTGGTTGCCCCTGCTGCTGTTCGTCTCCAGCGGCGCCGGCGACTCCCTGCTCAACTTTGCCAGCTCGACCCTGCTGCCCGACGCGGCCACCCGCACATTATTTCCCCTGGTCACGTTTGCCACGGCCGGCGCCATCGGGGGGCTGCTTATGCTCAGCCGCCTGGCGAAGGGCGGGCAGCCGTTTGCCCTGAAAAACCTGCTGGCCGGTATCATTCTGGGTATTCCCAACTATTTCTCGATTTACTTCCTGATAAAAGCTCTGGGCAACTTCGGCAACGACGGGGCCTTTGTGTACCCCGTTGCCAACGTAGCCACCATTCTGCTGGGCGCCGTTGGGGCGGGCTTCCTGTTCCGGGAGCAACTCGGGACCCGGGGCCGGTTCGGCCTGGCTACGGCCGTGGTGGCCCTGATGCTGATTTCCTACCAGGAAATTGTAGCGGCTTTCTAGCCTGCTCTTGCCCCCTAGTGCGTAAGCCCGCCGGATGCAATGCTTCGGCGGGCTTACTTTTGCTGGGTATTCTACCGCCTGTCATCCAGGCAGGGTCGAGTTCCTCCGATACGCTTCTTCATCAAAACTATCGGTTGTATGCCGTAGCTTGGCCGGCAGCCTGGGGGTTGCGCCCCTGCTAGCCGCCTTTACGTAGAAGCCCCGCGCCCCTATATTCCGCACATGACCGCCTTTACCCCTACCTCTTCGCCCGACTTGCCCCCCGTGCCCACCGTGGAGCCCGAGCCAGCGCCCCTGCACGCGGGCGTTTCCGATCGGGCCGCCACCCAGCAGGCCCGCGAGCAGCAGGTGGGCCAGCGGCCCGGCACGCTCACCATCCGGGAAGGCTCTCTGGTCCCGCGGCTGTTCCTGATTTCCTACAGCGACTCGTTTTTTCAGGAATCCGAATACCGCAATTACGACGACCTGCTGGCCTACTTTCAAGCCAACCCGCAGCTAAAGCACTGGATAGACGTGCGCGGCTACAACGACCTGGGCCTGCTGCAGCGCCTGATGCAGGACTTCCGCATTCATGCCCTGCACATGGAGGACGTGCTGGGCGACTACCAGCGGGCCAAAGTGGACGTGTTCGACGACAACCGCCTGTTTCTGGTGTCGCGCATGACCGACTTCACGTCCCTGCTGGAAATCGACGACGACCAGCTTTCCCTGGTTACGGGCCCCAACTTTGTCATCTCCTTTCAGGACGACTACGAAGACTGCCTCGACTCGGTACGCAACCGCCTGCGCTCGGGCTTCAGCCTGATTCGGCATAAGTCGCCGGTATACTTGGCCTACGCCCTGACCGACGTCGTGCTCGACCACTACTACCCCACCATGGCCGCCATCGGCGACTATATCGAGGTCCTGGAAGACCGGATTTTTAACGGGCGCCCCAACCGCCACCTGCTCAGCCGCATCCTGCAGATCAAGAAGGATATCGTGCGCTTTCGCCGCCTGGTGTACCCCGAGCGGGAGAAAATTGCCGAAATCCTGCGCATGCCCGACAACGTCGTGTCCGAGGAAATCAAGGTGTATTTCAAGGACTGCTACGACCACGCCATTCAGGCCATGGACCTGGCCGAGAGCTACCGCGAATCTATCAGCAGCCTGATGGATCTGTTTCTCTCCGACCAGAGCAACCGCATGAACGAGGTAATGAAGGTGCTGACCATTATCAGCAGCATCTTTATTCCGCTGAGCTTCGTGGTGGGCCTCTACGGGATGAATTTTCAGCGCGAAAACCCCGACGGCACCGTCAATCACCTGAACATGCCCGAACTCTACGAGCCCTGGGGCTACCCGGCCCTGCTGGGCTTACTGGCCCTGATTGTGTGCGGCCAATTGGTTTACTTTTACCGCAAAGGCTGGCTGACGAATAGATAGTTGTCCGTTGTTAAGTCGTGCCGGCGTTTGCGCTGACAACTAGCAACCAATAACTAGTTCATCTTCAGCGCCGTGCGCCGTAGTTCGTTGCCAATAACCCGGTACAGATGGTAGGTATCGGTGCCGGCATCATAGTCGATGCCCACCGTGCCGGTGCTGCTGTCGAAGGGCTGCCCCCCGACCAGACGGCCCTGGGTGTCGTAGATGTAGGCCTTGTGCGGGCCGGGCTCGGTTAGCACGTAGGCGCGGCGGGCGGGCCCGAAGTTCAGGAACTGTACCGGCTTGGGGCTGGAAGTGACAAAGCTCTGGGCGAGCAGCTGGCGGCCGGTGGGTTCAAACAGACTCACCCGCCCGCCTTCTTCCCGGGCCACAATGTAGCTGCCCTGGGCCTGGTCGGGAATAAGCTGAAAGACGGAGCTGCGGCTCCAGGTAGCTACCCGGCTCCGAGTCACGATGTCGCCGCTGAGGTTGAAGCTTACCCGCTCGCCGTGCTGAGTAACCACCGTCAGGCGGGAGCGGCGCAGCGAAGCCCCGCTTTCCACAAAAGCCCCCGAGTGCAGCCGGGCTCCTACGCTGATAGGGAAGCCGGGGTACACGCTGCCTTGCTCGTCGTAGGCGTAGATGTAGCCGTTTTCCAGCAGCACCACAATCACGTCGCGCCCGTCGACGACCAGGTAGTGCGGAGGGGCGGCCAAGCCAAACTCCATGCGCTTGGGCTGCCAGCCAGCAAAAGCCCGCCCGTTGGTGTCGTACAGGAACAGGTTGCTGCCACCCCCGCCCACGAGCAGGCGCGGGGCGGTCCGCCCGTTCACCGGCGACACGACCAGGGAAGTAGCCTGCACGCTGTCGGGCAGGTTCAGGGGGAAATTCGGCAGCTCCCGGCTTCTTTCATCCAGAAAATGCACCTGGGAGGCTGTGGCAAACAGGTAGCCGTTGCTGTTATCGAGGGCAATTCGGCGGATGGGGCTCACCAGCGGCCCGGGCAACGAGTCGGACCAGGCCACCACGTTATCGGGCGTCACGTAGTGCAGCACCTGCTGGGCGTCCTGCACCAGCACCCCCGGCACCCGCGCCCCCGTAACCGGCACCAGCGTGGGCGCACTGGTCAGCGGCGTTTTGAATGCCAGGGCCCCACCCGTACCACTGGCCGATTGGGGCTTGGCTACTGCCGGCCCAATTGCCGGATGACGCAACACCAGCTGGGTGAAATACTGGGCATCGGGCTCGGCTTCGTTGGCCGACGGCACAAACTGCAGAGCAATCTGCGGAAAGCGCTGAAACAGGGTTTCGTTGCGCAGCAGGCCCGCCCGCCGTTCTTCCACCAGGGCCCGCAGCAGCACATTCCAGCTGTTGCGCGTGTCGATGAGTACCCGCATACGGGCCAGGGGCTGGGTTTCCTGCAGAAAGGCTACCTGGGTGGGTGAGCGGCTCCAGACCTCCCCGGCTACCACATCGGTCAGCCAGAGGCGCAGGGCCGCCGCATCGGGTCCAAACACCACGTAATTACCCACCTGGGCCACGGCGGCCGGCCCGAAGTCGGTGAACATGGAGCCCAGCAGCCGCGCGGGTAGTTCGGGCAGGCCGGTTTCGTAAATCTGGTAGGGCCCTACCCGCTCGAAGGCCGGGCTGGCCCCGCTCAGGCGCCGCAGCTGGCCCAGGAAGGTGGCCGTTTTCACCGGATTCTGACAGTAGGCCAGGGCCAGCTTGGCCGGCCGGATTCGGGCGGAGGGCGTGGCCAGGTAGCACAGGGCTACTTCCTCCGAGAGGCCCGCCGCCAGGCTGTCGAGCAGGGGTGCGGCCTGCTGGCTTAGCGAATCGGTGGCCAGCGGGCGGGCCGGGCGCAACACCTGCGCCTGCCCGAGCCCGAGGTGCACCAGCACCGCCGTGCGCAACGACAGCACATCGGCCATGCGCAGACGCTGGGCCGGCTGCTGGCGTAGGCGGCGGTGCAGGGCGTCGCGGGTGGTTTCGGGGTTAGCAAAGCCGTTGAAGACGACCTTGTTGCCCGCCAGCTTCATTTCCAGCTGGCCATTACGGGCTAGGCTGGTCACGGCGGCCACGCCCGGCTCGGCTTGGTCCCTAAAAAACACGCTCAGAAACCGGGGCAGGCGCCGGTAGTTAATCAGCAGCGTGGCGTCCACATCCTTAAGCTGCAGAAAGTCGGTGCTTTGAAAGTCGGCCGCTACCGAGGGCACGTTTGGGTGTTGCAGGCGCTGCACCACGGCCTCTACCAAAGCCGCGTTGGCACTCATTACCAAGTGGTTGCGGTAGTTGAAAAAGGTAATACCCTCGTCGGTGGCCCGCTCCCGGATGTCGGTCAGCTGCTCGCCCTGGTAGTCGCGGGCACTCACCTGGTAGCGCCCGTCGCGTCGTAGGCCGTCCACCAGGGTACGCACCTGCCGGTATTCGCGCACGCTCCCAATGGGCACCTGAAACAGCACGTCGAAGGTCCGGGCGCCGGTTACGTGAATTGAGGTCAATACTTTTTTAGTGCCCAGAAAGCGCAGCACGGCGTTGCGGCTGCTGATAATGCTGTCGACCAGCACTACGTGCTCCTCCACCTGCTGAAAGTAGCGCACGGCCGTAAGATTGTCCCAGAGCTGAGTTTCCTTCAGGTGACGCACCAGCGTGGCGTGGTCGCGGGTGGCGGCTACAAACACGGCATCGTCGGGCACCAGGGCCCAGGGGTCGACGGGGACGCTGGCCACGGCGCGGCGATAGTATACATAGGAGCCGAGGGCCGAAACCAGCAGCAAGCCTATCAGAAACACCAGAAGCTTTTGCGACATTACGCGGTGGCGGTGGGAAGATGCGGGCGGCAAAAATAGGTATTCGCCGCCCAAGTGGGCGCGGGCGCGGCTCCGGGGCTTGCGGGCAAAGCGTAGCCGGTCCGCAAACTCTGCTCAGAAGAGGGTACATACGAGCCAAACGTTTTTCGCAACTGCCTCCCCCCTCGCAAGTAGAGACGAACGGGGCTGAAGTCCGGCGCCAGGATTCAGGTACGATGTGTATCTTGGAGAGGATATCTTCTTTTGCCCTTTTATGCCTCTTTTGTATCGGTTCTTGCTCTGCTTACCGGCTCTGCTTAGCACCGGGTGCTTTCAGATTCGGGAGCCCGAGCCCGCCGATGCAGCCAGCGACTGGATTACGCCCACCCAGATTGATTTACTGCTGGCCAACTTCACGGCCGCTATCCAACGGCCCAACGTGACCAACTACGAGCGGTGCTTCAGCGGCCCGGGCTTCCGGTTTATCCCCGACCCCACGGCGGCTGGCACGGCGGCTTCCCTGTTTGCCAACTGGAGCGTGAGCGAAGAGCGGGACTACTTTAACAGCCTGCGCCGCCGCACGCCCGCTACGGCCACCAACCAGCTGGTACTGACGGACCGGCGCGACCAGTTTTTTACGGCCGACTCGGCCGAAGTATCGGGCTTGTACCAGCTGCGGATTACCCAGCAGGACACGGCTTTCCGGGCCACGGTACTTGAGGGCAACCTCCGGCTGCTGGTACGGCGACGCAACAATGAGTGGAAAATAGCGGGCTGGCGCGACCAGCGCACCTCGGCCCGGCCCAGCTGGACCGATTTGAAAAAGTACTTTATTACCCATTAGCGCCCCCTCTCTCCTGCTCGTATGGCTTCCTGGCTGGTTTCCCTAGTACGCTCACCCGCTGCCCGCCGCCGTACCGGGCTGCTGGCCGTAGGCCTGCTGGCAGTAGCAGCGGCCTGCAACCCGTTTGCGCCCAGCCTCGACGATGTGCCCACCGACCCCAACCAGCTGCTGGGCAACCCCGTGACGGTGCGGGGCTTTTTCGAGCGGTTTCGGGCCAGCTACCAGCTCCGCGACTCCACCCTGTACGGGCAGCTGCTGGACCGCCGCTTTATTTTCACCTTCCGCGACTTTGCTAATAATGTGGACCGCTCCTGGAACCGCGACGTGGAAGTAAATACCACCTACCGCCTGTTTCGGGCCGCCCGCACCGCCAACCTGCAGTGGACTCAGTACCTGCCCACCTCCGACACAGCCTTCTCAGATACGCTCGTCTACGTGGAACGCTCCTTTAGCCTCACCATCGAGCAGCGCGACAACCAGGCCTTTACCGGGGCCGGCAGTGCCCGGCTGGTGCTGGTTCGCAAGAACCGCACGGACCCGTGGCGCATGCGCAGCTGGTATGACCGGAGCGAGTTCTAACGTCACCCAAACGGGGGTGGCCGGCGTGCTTTCCGGGCCTGGGTGCTGATTAATAAGACTTCGGATAAGCGTAGAAACGGCCCGCTTGGTAAAGCAGGCCGTTTCTTTTCTATCTTCCGGCCCTCAAAAACCCTGACCCCAGCTTTATGCCCGAACAACAAGGCCACTTTCAGCGCGCCATTACTCTTTTCGATGCCGTCATGATTGTGACCGGCAGCATGATAGGCTCCGGTATCTTTATCGTCTCAGCCGATATTTCCCGGCAGGTCGGCTCCAGCGGCTGGCTGCTGGTGGTGTGGCTGCTCACGGGCGTTATCACTCTGGCCGGGGCCGTGAGCTACGGCGAGCTGGCCTCCATGTTTCCCAAAGTGGGCGGCCAGTACGTGTATCTGCGCGAAGCCTACAACAAGCTGGTGGCCTTTCTCTACGGCTGGACGCTGTTTCTGGTCATCCAGACCGGCGTCATTGCGGCCGTGGCCGTGGCCTTTGCCAAGTTCACCGGCGTGCTGGTCCCGTGGTTCAGCGTGAAGAATATGCTGGTAAAAACCGGCCCGTTGGTCGGCGACTACGCCTTTGAGTTTAGCAGCGTGCAGCTGCTGGCCATCCTGCTTATTATCGGCATCACGGCCATCAACGCCCGGGGCGTGCGGGCTGGCAAGCTGATTCAGAACGTACTGAGCAGCACCAAACTCGTGGCCCTGGCTCTGCTCATCATTGGCGGCCTGACCCTGGGCCTCAATGCCGAAGCTGTGCAGGCCAACTTCCACGACATGTGGACGGCCGTGCGCTACCCCGCCCCGGGCGTTTCGGCGGCCCCGTTGCCGTTGAGCCTGAGCGGCTTGGTGGTTGCCATTGGCATGGCCATGACCGGCTCCCTGTTTTCCTCCGACTCCTGGAACAACATCGGCTTCGCGGGCGAGGAAATCGTGAACCCCGAACGGACCCTGGTGCGCAGCATGGCCATTGGTACGGCCATCGTGACGGCGCTCTATATTCTGGTAAACGTGGTGTATCTGCTGGCCCTGCCCCTGGTAGGCTCCCCGGATGCTACTACCCTAGCCGGCCGCGGCATTCAGTACGCCACCGACGACCGGGTCGCCACTGCCGTAGCCGAGAACGTGCTTGGGTCGGCCGGGGCTGTGGTTATGGCCGTGCTCATTATGCTCAGCACGTTTGGCGCTAACAACGGCATTATCCTGTCGGGGGCCCGGGCCTACTACGCCATGGCCAAGGACGGCCTGTTTTTCCCCGGCCTGGCCCGCCTGAATGCGGCCGGCGTACCGGCCCGGGCCTTGTGGGCTCAGTGCCTGTGGGCCTGCCTGCTGTGCCTAAGCGGCTCGTACGGGCAGTTGCTCAACTACGTGATGTTCTCGGTAATTCTGTTTTACGTCATTACCATCATCGGCATTTTCGTGCTGCGCCGCACCCGGCCCGAGGCCCCCCGCCCCTACCGCGCCTGGGGCTACCCCGTGCTGCCGCTTATTTACATCGTGCTGGCCTCGGTTTTCTGCGTTATCCTGCTGGTGGCCGAAGACACCGCCCTGTTCTCGCGCCGCGGCCTGATGCTGGTAGCCCTTGGGGTGCCGGTGTTCTTTTTATTTGGCAAGCGTTTTTCCGGTTCCTCACCTCAATAAATGCGGTAGTTACTCCAATAGAAAAGGCCGCCCGGTACCGGGCGGCCTTTTCTATTGGAGTAACTACCGCGTGAAGAATCAGCCTAGCGCCGACGGCGGCGACCTTCGGACGGGGTAAGCGTCACGTTGACGGGCTGACCACCGCGGGCCCGCATTTCCTGGTCCTGGTAGCCGCCGTAGCCGTACACCAGCGTGTTGTCGCCGGCGGGTACTTCCAGGGTGTAGTTGCCATTGGCATCGGTGCCGGTGCCTTTGTGCGAGCCTTTGACGAGCACAGTCGCACCCGCCAGCGGGCGGCCATTCTCATCCAGAATACGCCCCGACAAGGTAACGGTAGTCGGCTCGGCGGGGGCGGCGGGAGCCGCCGCTACGGGCTCCGGCTCGGGGGCCACCTGAGGCTGCGCCGCTTCGGCAGCCTGGGCAGGCTGAACTGCCGCAGCGGCAGTGGCAGCAGGACGAGCTGCTACAGGTTTCGCCGCCACTGTGGTCGGGGTAATCGTAGCGGCTTCGGCCTCAACTTCCTCGGTAGGTTTCTCTTCTTCCTGCCGGGTGCCCGTCACGGTAGCATCGCCCAGCACGAAGGAAGGCATAACGGTAGAAATAGCCGATTTCGCGGTTTGGGCAGGAACAAAAGCATAGCCCAAACCGGCAAACAACACGATAGCCCCTACAATTATAGCCAGGCGCCCGTTGCCGGAGGAAAGCTCGTCTTCCTCACTGGCCAGCAGCGTGGCATCATCGTTTTCGGGTTCGTTAGAAGGGGTAGAAATGCTCATAGATGTGAGAAATGTGGTGGGGTAAGAAAATGCTCGGTCAGCCTCCTGGCAAGCAGCCATTCAAGTCAATAAAGAGGCTCAAGCTGGCGCGGCTTCAGTAAGGGTTTCTAAAGATATAGAATAACTCATTTACCTACCTAACATTTCTGTAACCTCAGGCCAGCTTTACCCGTAGGGCGGCACCCTGACCTAACTACTTTCCCCCAAAGGCGTTAGGGCGTATTTCCTGCCTGAGACCAGTACTTTATAGCGCAAAAAAAGCCCCGTATTTTTAGATACGGGGCTTTTTTACTGGCAGGATAAAGCGGGTTAGTCGCGGGGCAGCTTGGGCGGGCCGCTGGGCTTTTCGTCGCCAAACTGTTGCTCACGGGTGCGCAGGTCCATGTCCTTTTCGTAGCTGCCTTCCGCCTCAAACCCCGGGCCTTGGGCTTGTTCGCCGGCCCCGTAATGATCGTTGCCACCCTGAGGGGTGGTTTCGTCGCCGCCGATGTGCAGGTTTTCGAGCTGGTCTTTCTGGTCGCTGCGCTGGGTGTAGCCGTTGGCGCCCATGTTGCGGTGAGCCGAGGGGTCGTCGGAGGCTTTGCCGTTGCTTTCGCCTTCCTTATACTCCCGCTCCTTTTCCAGTCCTTCGTTTTTGCGAAAGTTAGCGGCCGCGGTGATTTCCTCGTTTTCGTTATCGATAGCCATGATGGTAGGTGCTGAGGTTGAACAGTGGGGTTTGCTTTCTGCTTACGCACCCGCGGCCCCGAAGTTGGCTAGCGGCGGCCCTCGTTCAGGGCCCAGTCGTAGGTATAATACTCGACCGCCAAGCCGGCGGGCAGCAGCCGGGCCGCCCGAAACTGGTTGATATAGCCCAGCAGGGGCTTGCCGGTGGCCTTGAAATCGGCCTCGTACCACTTGAAGATTTCGGAAACCAGTACTTTTTTCGAGTCCTCCTGCACCCGGATAAAGGTGGGGTCCTGCAGGACCCGCTGGGCCTGGGCCGTCAGTTGCGCCTCGAGGGTCGCCGGGGTGTAGGCGTCCTGGCTCAGCCGGGGGCAGCCCTTGGCCGCACACACCAGGGCAAAGTGCACCCGCGGGTCGTTGTAGGGGGTGCGCAGCTTGTTGTTTTCCAGCTCGTTCAACGTCATTTTCTCCCCGGCCACCACGCGCTGCTGCTTGTCAAAAAAGCCCGGCACTTTCATAACCGAAGTCAGCGGATAGCTTTCGACCACGGCCCCGATGACGGTCAGATTGTAGGCATTCAGATAGAAGGCTTTTTTCTCGGCCGCCGAGAGCGGCTGTACGCTCAGGGTCTGAACCTGCTTCAGCAGCCCTTGCAACTCGGCCGGACTGCGCTTGATGGCGCGGTAGTCGACCTGTCCGTCGGAGCCCACGTGCTTGTGCAGAAAAACCGTGGCTGCGGCAGCCAGCGCCTTTACATCGGCCGGCGCGGCGTGCAGCGTTAGGCACTGGCATAGCAGGAGCAGCACAACCAACCGGCCAACCCCGGCCCTGAGGGAAAATCCAAACATGAGCGAAAAAAGTAAGTTTGATAACAGTGGCTCAGCCTTCCGGCAAACCTGACGCCACAAACGTAACCGCCCGGCAACCGGATTGTGCAGCGGGTGGCCTACATTTGACTTCAGCCCTCTTTTTTTCGCGCTTTTCACCCCGTATGCGCCTTCTTATCATTGGCAATGGCATTACCGGCGTCACGGCAGCCCTCACCGTGCGGCGCCTGCAGCCCGAAGCCCAGATTACCCTGGTTTCCGACGAAAGTGCGCATCACTACTCGCGCACGGCCCTGATGTACGTGTATATGGGCCACCTGCGTCCCCAGGATATTAAGCCCTACGAAGACTGGTTCTGGACCGAGAACCGCCTCACGCTGGTAGAGGCCACCGCCACCGGCCTCGACGTGGAGCAGCGGCAGGTAAGCCTGAGTTCCGGCCAGACGCTTGCCTACGATAAGCTGCTGCTGGCCACCGGCTCGGTGAGCCGCTGGGCCGACTGGCCCGGCCAGCACCTGCGGGGCGTGCAGGGCCTGTATGGCCTGCCCGACCTGGCCCGAATGGAAGAAACAACCCGCGGCATCCGGCGGGGCGTGGTGGTCGGCGGCGGGCTGATTGGCGTAGAGCTGGCCGAAATGCTGCATTCGCGCGGCATTGCCGCCACCGTGCTGGTGCGCGACGCGCACTACTGGGGCTCGGTGCTGCCCGCCGCCGAAGCCCGGCTGATTGATCAGCAATTCGAGGAAAGCCGCGTAGAAGTGCGCTACCAAACCGAGCTGGCCGAAATCCTGGGCGATGCCGACGGCCGGGTACGGGCCGTGCGCACCACGGCGGGGGAAGAACTGGCCTGCGACTGGGTGGGGCTGGCAACCGGCGTGACGCCCAACCTGGCCCTGGTGCAGGGTACGGCCGTGGAAACCGACCGGGGCATTCTGGTGGATGAGCTGCTGCAAACCAGCGTGCCCCACGTGTATGCCGCCGGCGACTGCGCCCAGCACCGGCAGCCGGGTCAGCACGAAGTACCCATCGAGCAGCTGTGGTACACGGGCCGCATGCAGGGCGAAACCGTAGCCCACACCCTCTGCGGCCGCCCGACTCCCTACCGGCGCGGCGTGTGGTTTAATTCGGCCAAGTTCTTCAACCTCGAATACCAAACCTATGGCCGGGTACCCGCCTCCCCCCAAACCGACCTCGCCACCTTTTACTGGGAGCACCCGAGCGGCTACCACGCCCTGCGCATTAATTTTGAGAACAGCGCCGGGTTTGCCGTAACCGGCTTCAACGCCCTGGGCTTGCGCCTGCGCCAGGCCGTGTGCGAGCAGTGGATTGCGGCCCGTACCCCGGTCCGGGAGGTAATGGCGGCTTTGGGCGCCGCCAATTTTGACCCCGAATTTTACCGCCAGCACGAGTCCGCCATCGTGCAGCACTTCAACCAGCAGTTTCCTGAGCACGCGACCGGGTTGCGGCGCCGTAAAGGCCTTTGGGGATAATTTTTCCGGGTTGCGTGTTGCCCACCCAACGTAGGACACCTACCCGCAACCCTACTCGTGTATTCACCGACCGGTCACTTCTCGCTTACCTTACACCCAATCAGTACCCCATGGATTTCTCCAAGCTCTACCGCCCCAGCGCCCTGAACAGCTACCAGTTTATAGCCCTTACCGGCCTGATTATGAGCGGCGGAGCCCACTTGATTCTACGCTACTTCGTGCACCGCATGCCCGAGGGCTTCACCTGGCTCTACTTGTGCTGGGCCGGCCTTTACGTGGTGGGTTCCCTGCTGAACCTGTTTGGCAAACCCAGCGACGGGGGGCATCATCACCACCACTAAAAAACGCGGGGTGCATACGTCTCCTTGCAGCCAAAGGCTTAACTTACTGCTCAGCTTCCCGCTTCCGCTCTCCCAACTCGCCTTTTCTTTCGCATGTCTTCCTCTTCTGCTGCGGGCCTGGCACTGGCCCAGCCGCCCTTACCCGACGTCTCGGCCGCCGAAAAAACGACGCTGACCGTTATCGGCCTGGGTTTTCTGGCCCTACTGGTCGCCGCCTTCGATGCCGATGCCGACCGGGCCCGCCTGAGCCTGTATGCCGGGCTGGCCCTGAGCAGCGGGGCCGTGCTGGTATGGTCGTGGCTTACGTTTGGCCGTAAGCCCGCCGGCGTGCAGCACAACAACCTCTGGCTGCGCAGCAGCACCAGCCGCGGGGCCGTGGCCTGGGTGGCGGCCGTGGTGCTGACGGGCTTCTACGTGCTGCTCTACTGGTACAGCTCGCCCGACGACCAGGGCAACTTTGGCTTGCTCAACGGCTTGGTGCACACCCTCGACCCCTTCAGCCAGGCCCTGCGCCAGCGCCCGGCCGACCAGTGGTTTCTCTACGGCACCTTCTACACGCTGGCCATCCTGCTCATGGGCGGCCGGGCGCTGTGGAAATACCGCCACTCGCGCTACCAAGTCATCCGGACCTGTTCGGTGATGTTCTTTCAGCTGGGCTTTGCGTTTCTGCTGCCCGGCATCCTGCAATTTTTCCAGCAGCCCGAGTTCTATTTCACCTACTTCTGGCCCCTGAAGTACGACTACCTGCTGCCCGGCACCGTCGACTACCTGGTGCAGAACGGGCAGGCGCTGGGCGTATTTATGGTGTTCTGGGGCGCGGTTATGTCGTTTCTGGCCACGCCGGTGCTCACCTACTTTTACGGCAAGCGCTGGTACTGCTCGTGGGTGTGCGGCTGCGGCGGCCTGGCCGAAACCGCCGGCGACCCCTACCGCCATCTGTCGGACAAAAGCCGGCAGGCCTGGCGCTGGGAAGTGCGCATCATCTACCCCATTCTGGGCCTTATCATCCTCGTGACGGTGCTGATGTGGCTAAACCACGTCTGGCAGGGTGCTATTTTGGGGCCCGCCGCCGATGGGCTCTACCGCTTCTATGGCTTTGTTATCGGCGCCGTATTTTCGGGCGTGGTGGGCGTGGGCTTCTACCCGCTCCTGGGCAACCGGGTATGGTGCCGCTTCGGCTGCCCCATGGCGGCCTACCTGGGCCTGTTGCAAAAGCACTTTTCCCGCTTCCGCATCACCACCAACGGCGGGCAGTGCATTAGCTGCGGCAACTGCTCCAACGTCTGCGAAATGGGTATTGATGTCAAGCAATATGCCCAGCGGGGAGAGCCAATTATCCGGGCTTCCTGCGTAGGTTGCGGCATGTGCAGCACGGCCTGCCCCCGGGGTGTACTCAACCTGGAAAACGGGCCGCGTGAGGGACGCTACCAAGGCTCACCATTCATTCACGCAGACAGCCTGCGGATACTATCTTAATTTTACCACCATGCGAAGCTCCGGTTGCAGTCGGTTGTTTCTGCTGATTATGGTTAGTGGGCTCACCGCCTGCCAGGCCACCTTTATCCGCTATCAGTTTCCGGCTCCTTCCCGCGGCGGGGTGCCCACCAGCGCACGGCCCGGTACGCAGAGCGCCCAAACCGGGGTGCCGCTGCAGTTCTGGACCGAGGCCCAGGTGCAGCAGGCCCTGGCCGACGGGGAGGAAGTTGCCGCCCGCCCCGCAGCGCCCGCCCCGGCTTACGAAGGCTTCTCCGATGCCCGCGTCATTGGGTTGCGCTTTGCGGCCGACACGGCCACGGTGGCTTTGGCCCGGTTGCGGGCCCTGCCCCCGCCCAGCCTGAAAATTCAGCAGGCCGAAAACGAAGGCGTGATTCCGCCCGGCGTGGTCTGGATCGGGGACCGGTTTCAGATGGATGAGGTGGAAGTACCCAACGTGGAGTGGCAAACCTTTCTGCACAGCCTGGCCCAAACCAAGTCGGCGGTGGAAGTCAGGCTCTACCTGCCCGACTCGACCGTGCAGCCCGTGCGGGGCTACTTCACCAACCCCTTCTACCGTCTTTACCCGGTTGTCGGCATTTCCTACGAGCAGGTGCTGGAATACTGCCGCTGGCGCAGCCGCAGCGTTACCAAGCAGTTGAACCACGACCGGGGCGTGCGTAGCCCCCGCGACCCGAACTACGTGCGCGTGACCTACCGCCTGCCCACCGAAGCCGAGTGGGAATTTGCGGCCAACTACGGCACCAAGCTGCCCTACGGCTACGAGGTGTCGACGGCGGAGGTCGGGGTGAACCCCAAGGCGGCCGGCTACCTGCGCCAACGCTCGGGCTCGACCAACTCCGTCAGCCAGATCCGGCGCGACATTCAGGCGTTTAACCGCCAACGCTCGGCAATTGTGATGTTTAACTGCCGCCGGGAAGCCCCTTATTTTCTGGCGGCCTCCACCCCGAGCTACGTCTACGATTTGCCCGTCAACGGCCTGGGGCTCTACCACATGACCGGCAACGTAGCCGAACTGGTGCAGGAACAGGGTGTTACCAAGGGGGGCAGCTACCAGGACCGGCTTTCGGAGTGCGCCACCAAGGAGTGCGGCTCCTACCAGGGCCCGGCGGCCCACATCGGCTTCCGGGCCGTCTGCGACCTGGAGTTTCCCAATCAGGCGCCGCTGGCCACCTCGCGCAAACCGTAGGTTATTGTATAAAGCCCAGAAGCGCATCCCGAAACTTTCCGAAAGCTTCGAGGTGGGGAATGTGCCCTACTTGCGCCAACGCTACTAGCTTGGCTCCTTTGATCTGGGCCGCCGTGCGCCGCCCCAGCGCCGGATACTGCCCCATGGCGGCCAGCACGTTGGGGTCTTTGATCAGGCCCTTGCCCACTACGGTGCGGTCGGACTGCCCGATGATGAGCAGCGTGGGGGCCTGCACCCGGCTGAACTCATACACAACCGGCTGCTGGTAAATCATGTCGAAGGTCAGGGCGTTGGCGCGGGCCACCTTGGCAAAATCCGGGCTCTTGGTTTGGGCCGCCAGCGGCAGCAGCCATTCGTCGTGGGCTTTGGGGTAGCCGTTGGGATAATACGTGGCGTGGTACTTCCGGATGCTTTCCTCCGTGCTTTTACGCTCGGTGGCCTCGGCCTGGTCTATTCTCTGAAAGGGCACCCCTACGCGGTAGTCTTCCAGGCCAATGGGGTTTTCGAGCACCACCTTTTCCGTGGCTTCAGGATAGAGCAGGGCAAAGCGGGTAGCCAGCATGCCTCCCATGCTATGGCCCACAACTACTGCCTTCTGCACGCCCAGCGTATCGAGCAGGCGGCGGGTGTTCTGGGCCAGTTGATGAAACGAGTAGTGAATATCGGGCTTGTCGGACTTGCCAAAGCCAATCTGGTCGGGCACTACCACGCGGAAGCCGGCCGCCGTCAGCGCCTTCACCGTTTCGCGCCAGTAGGCCCCAAAGAAGTTTTTGCCGTGCAGCAGCACCACAGTGCGGCCGTTGGCTCTGGCCGTAGCCGGCACATCCATGTAGGCCATGCGCAAGGCCTGGCCTTCCAGTTTAAGCGGCAGGTACTTCACCGGGAAAGGATACTCGTAGCCATCCAGCGTGGCATTGAGAACGGAGGGTTGGGCCGCGCCCGGGCGCGTGAGCAGCAGGGTCAGCAGTAGAACAACGAGGAGACGAAACATGCGCAAACAAGTCAGGGAGTGGCTCATGATTACGCAGAAGTCGGCACCGGGGCTGCACTTACCCGATTGCCAAGCCGCTAGGCACTATTGATTCGAGACTTGTTTGTCGAGGTGGGCCTGCAGCTGCCCCCGGTAGTCGGCCAGCAAATCGGTAGCGGGGTTCAGCTCCCAGGCGCGGTCGAATTGCTGCCGGGCTTGGTCCAGCTCTCCACGCTGCAGGTGGTAGATGCCCAGGTTGCGGTAGGCATACGAGTTGGCATCATCCAGGCGCAGCGAATACCGGATGTGGCCCAGGCCCTCGTCGGTTTCGCCCAGCATCAGCAGGGCCAGCCCCAGGTTGGCATGCGAATAGGCAAAGCCCGGATTCAGCTCCAGGGCCCGCCGAAAATCGGGCACCGCCTCGGCGTACTGCCCGGCCCGGTTACGGGTGTAGCCCCGGTTGTTGAAGGCATACGAGTTGGTGGGGTCCAGCTCCAGCGCCTGCTCGAAGCAGGCCAGGGCTGCCGCCAACTCCCCGAAGTGGGCCCGGATCAGGCCTTCATTCACCAAGTCATGGGTAATGGGCGAGCAGCAGCTGCGGTATTGGTCGAGCACCTGTCGGGCCTGCGCGTAGTCATCGAGCTGAATCAGGGCCGACACAACCATGCGAATGGTGTTTTCCTGGTACGACCGGGCGGTCAGGTAAGGCATCAGAGCCGGCGCCGCGGCGGCAAAGTTGCCGGATTGGTACTCGGCCACGGCCAGCATGTAGGCCCGCGGCAGCAGGCGGTAATACCACATCAGGCGCAGCTGAGCCCCGTCGTTGTAGGTGACCGAGCCGCCGGCCGTAGGCAGCGGCTTAGGGTCGTTGAGCAAATTTACCAGCAACGATACGCCCGCCCCGACAACCAGGGCCACACTCCACAGCCGGACCAGGTCGTTGGTGGCAGTGTGAAACACCACCCACACCAGCCCGACAGCGCACCCCCAGGGCAGCAGCGGTCCGGCCAGCAGCATCAGTATAGCCCGGTAGCCATGCAGCGCCTCGCGAAACTGGCACAGGCCCCGGCTCCACTGCAGCGGGTTGCGGAAGATGTAGAGCCGCGAGTGAGGGCCCAGGGGCAGCTTGAAGCTGCCGGCCGCGTCGCCGTAGGAGCCCACAAACACCTGCACCGGTCCGCCGCCCAGCAGCCGCCCCGCCCCGGCGTGGCCCAGCTCGTGCAGAAACGCCACGGCCGGCCCGCTGAGCAGCAACAGAAGAATAAGCGTAGGAAGCAGTAGGCCAAGCGTCATAGGGGGCTCAAGTTACGCCCGCAGCCCGGCAGCATACAACTACCCCGTTACGGTCCTACTGGTCGGGCTTGTCCAAAGCCCCGGGCTGCTTGCGCAGCAGCTCAATGGTGCGCGTGTCCTCGTTGCTCCAGATAACGCTGCGGATACTGTCCACATCCATCACGCTGTGCCCATCGGCCTCCCCAAACTGGGTGTAGACTTCCAGCAGCAGCTCGTCTTCGGTCAGGCGGGCTACGTAGCCGTAGAAGTTGGTATCGGAATGGGTTTCGAGCTGTAGCAGCTGGCGGGTCTGCTGGGCTCGTTCCAGCAAGGCCGGAATGGTCAGGTACTCGTCGCTCATGCCCTCGGGCACCGCGGGCAGGGAATACACCACTTCGGGGTTGTGTTCCTTGAATTCAATCAGGCGCACGTACCGGTCGTCGAAGTGCACTTGGGTGATGGTGTGCATGCTAATGGTTTGCACGCCCGTGGGCAGGCCCTGGCGCGTGAGGGTGCGCAGCAGCAGCAACTCCGGGTTGTGGCTCAGCACGTAGCCCAGAAACATTGGCCCGCTGGTTTGCACGGCTACTACCCGGCGGCCGCGCTGGGCCCGCTGCAGCATATCGGTCAATAAAGCTCCCATACTCTACTTAGTGGTAGTCTCGACCTATTTCTCCAGCCCTTGCAGCACTTCCTTGGCGGTACTGACGTGGTCGGTGGCCCGGTTCAGGGAGTTGAAGATGTACTGAATAACCCCGTTTTTGTCGATGACAAAGGTGACGCGGCCGGGAATGATGCCCAGCAATGCCCGGGGTACTTCGTAGAGCTTCCGGACCCGCCCGCCCACGTCGGCCAGCAGCGGAAACGGCAAGCGGTGCTTCTGGGTGAACTTTTGGTGCGAGGCTTCCGAATCGGAGCTGACGCCGACTACTTCAGCGCCCAGATCCTGGAAATCCTCGTACTGGTCACGGAAAGAACAGGCCTCCGCCGTGCAGCCGGGGGTATCGTCTTTGGGGTAGAAATACAACACGATGCTGCGCCGACCTTTCTGGTCGTAGAGCCGGAACGTCTCGCCGGTAGTCGTTTTTAACGTGAAATCGGGGGCTTGGTCACCAACCTGAAGCATGCAGTACTAGAATAAGAGAGGACAAATATAGCCCGAAACCTATTCGGCATGCCGAAGGTTTGAGCTCAACCGTGCTCTTAAACGGATAACCGCAGCAATGGTGCATCTTTGCACCTGGTTTCGGGACTTTATCAGCCAGCTCCCTCCTTTTTCCTCCCATCGTCGTGCTGCTGGCGGCCTCTTTCTTGCCCATGTCCGATTTGCCCGCCGCGCCGCGCATTCACGTTATCATCCCGGCCTTCAACGAAGAAAAGTCTATTGCCCACGTGCTGGCCGAAATTCCGGCGGGCTTGGTTGCGGAGGTGATAGTGGTGGATAATAACTCACGCGACTCTACCGGAGCGGTAGCCCGGGCGGCGGGGGCTACGGTGCTGCGCGAAGACCGGCCCGGCTACGGCCACGCCTGCCTGTGCGGCATGGCCTACAGCTTTGCCAAGCCCGCCGCCGAGCAGGCCCAGTTCATCGTCTTTCTCGACGGCGACCATTCCGACTACCCCGAGGAAATGCCGGCGTTGCTGGCGCCTTTGCTCCGGGGCGAGGCCGATATGGTCATCGGCTCCCGGGCGTTGGGCCAGCGGGAAAGCGGCTCGATGATGCCCCAGCAGATTTTTGGCAACTGGCTGGCCACTACCCTGCTGCGCCGCCTCTACGGGGTACATTACACCGACCTGGGCCCGTTCCGCGCCATTCGGACCGAGGCCCTGCAAAAACTACGGATGGCCGATACCACGTATGGGTGGACGGTAGAAATGCAGCTCAAGGCCGCCAAGGCGGGGCTGCGCACCCAGGAAGTGCCCGTGCGCTACCGCCGCCGCATCGGGGTTTCGAAGGTTTCGGGCACGGTAAAAGGCACTCTGGGCGCCGGCTACAAGATTTTGTGGACGATTTTTAAGTATTTGTAGTCCGCCTGCCCCCGTCGTCTTGATCTGTCCTTTGCCCGCTTGTTTGCAATGAAAGAACTGGAAATTCTGCTTCTGGTTCTCTACGGCCTGTGTCTGGTCTTTGTACTGGGCTTCAGCCTTACCCAGTTTCACCTCACCCGCCTGGCCCGGCGCGCCTACCGCCGCCCGGCCACTTCGCCCCCGCCGGCGCCCGAGCAGTGGCCCCGCGTCACGGTACAGCTGCCTATCTACAATGAGTTGTTCGTGGTGGAGCGCATCATCGGGGCCGCCGCGGCCCTCGACTACCCGGCTGACCGGCTCCACATTCAGGTGCTCGACGACTCGACCGATGAAACCGTGGCCGTAGCCGCTGCCGCCGTGGCCCGCTGCCGGGCCCGGGGCCTGCGCGTCGACCACGTGCGCCGCCCCAGCCGGCTGGGCTACAAGGCCGGAGCCCTAGCCCACGGCCTGCACGAAACCGACGGGGAGTTCATTGCCATCTTCGACGCCGACTTTGTGCCCCCGCCCGACTTTCTGCGCCGCACCCTGCCGTACTTTACCGGCCCGGAAATTGGCGTGGTGCAAACGCGCTGGACCCACCTCAACGAAAACGATTCCCTGCTTACCCAGTTGCAGGCCTTTGGCTTGAATGCCCACTTTCTCATCGAGCAGGTGGGCCGCAACCTGGGCGGGCATTTCATCAACTTTAACGGTACCGGCGGGGTGTGGCGCCGCCAGTGTATTGCGGGCTCCGGCGGCTGGCAGGCCGATACGCTCACCGAAGATCTGGACCTGAGCTACCGGGCCCAGCTGCACGGCTGGCAGTTTGTGTATTTGCCCCAGGTGCAGGCCCCGGCCGAGCTGCCCGCCGCCCTCGACGCGCTGAAGTCTCAACAGTTTCGCTGGACCAAGGGCGCAGCCGAAACGGCTCGTAAGCACCTGGGCCAGGTGCTGCGCTCGGGCCAGAAAACCAGCACCAAGCTCCACGCCACCTTTCACTTGCTCAACAGTACCGTGTTCGTGGCTATTCTACTTATGGCCCTGCTCAGCGTACCGCTGGTATTCATCCGCGAGTACGTAGCCGAGTTCAAACCCGTATTTCGGCTGGCCTCGGTGTGTATTCTGGGCTTTTTGCCACTGATCTACTATTTCTACACCGCCTGGCGGCTCAACGCCCCGCAGGCCAGCACCTGGCAGTTTGTGCCCCGCTTCGCGCTGTTTCTGGCCGTGTCGATGGGCCTTTCCCTGCACAACAGCCGGGCCGTGTTGGCCGGCTTAGCCCGCCGGCCCACGGCCTTTATCCGGACCCCCAAAATGGGCCTGATGCAGCCCCTGACGGCCCGTTACCGCAGCAGCAGCGTCAGCGGCCTGACCGTGCTGGAAGGCCTGCTCACCCTGTATTTTCTATTCGGGCTGGGCACCGGCTTTTACTTTCGCAACTACGGCCTGCTTCCCTTTCACGGCTTGCTCACGGTAGGCTTCGGAACAATATTCTACTACTCGCTCCGGCATAACCGCACGGCCCTATGAGACGGCGGGTTACGGCGGGCCAGCTGACGGTAGCGCTGCTGAGCCTGGGCGCCTACGCGGTCCTGGCCTATGCCACGCCCCGGGCCCACTTCGGCCAGCTCCTGGGGCTGTATTCCCTGGCGTTTGGTGCCTACTTCTGGTTGTTGTGGCGCCCCTTGCCCTTGGGCACGGGCCTGCTCGTAGCGCTGGTCGCCCGCCTGCTGTGGCTGCCCGCTACGCCCGCCTTATCCGACGACTATTACCGGTTTCGCTGGGACGGGGCCCTGGTTGCCAATGGCCAAAATCCGTACCGGCACCGCCCCGATGAGCTGGTACCGGTTTCTGACGTGGCCACTGAACCCAGCCCCCTGGCGGCCTTGTCGAGTAAGGAGGCGCGGCAGTTGTATACTCGGCTGAATTCGCCGCACTACTATTCTGTGTATCCGCCCGTGAGCCAGGCGCTGTTTGGTCTGGGCCACAGCTTGTTCCCAACCACCAAACCGGGTTTTCTGCTGGTGCTCCGGCTGTACATTCTGGCGGCCGAAACGGTTACCGCGCTGCTGCTGCTGGCGCTGCTGCGGCAATTTGGATTGCCCGCGCAACGGGCTCTGGATTACCTGCTCAATCCGCTCGTCATCGTGGAACTGAGCGGCAACCTGCACTTCGAAGCCCTGGTGATTTGCGGAGTACTGGCCGCTCTTTGGCTGCTTGCGCGCGGCCGCCTGGTGCTATCGGCCGGTGTCCTGGCCGGGGCCATAGGCGCCAAGCTGCTGCCCTTGCTGGTCTTGCCCTTGCTACTTCGCCGCCTGGGCTGGAGACGGTTTCTGCGCTACACTGCCCTGTGCTTGGCAGCAGTGCTGGCGCTTTTTTTACCGTTTCTGTCTGCCGACCTGCTGCAGAACCTGAGCCACAGCCTGGATCTGTACTTTCATAAGTTCGAGTTTAATGCCAGCCTCTATTATCTGCTTCGCCTGATCGGTTACTGGTACACGGGCTACAACCAGATTGCCCGCCTAGGCACGTTGCTGGGCTTGGCAGTGGTAGTGTGGGTGCTCGGCCTGATTTGGCTTGAAAAACGCCCCACACTAGCCTCCTTGCCCCAAACCCTGCTGCTCACGCTGACCGGCTACTTTGCCCTGGCCACCACGGTGCACCCCTGGTATATTACCTCACTGGTGGCAATGAGCGTGTTTTCGCGCTACCGCTATGCCCTGGTATGGTCGGCCCTGATTCCGCTATCCTATGCGGCGTATCAAACCAAGACCTACACCGAAAACCTCGGGCTGGTTGGTTTAGAATACGGTGTCGTGGCCGCCGTACTGTTGTGGGAATACTTCCGCTTAAAAGGCTCAGTTCAGCACTCGGATACGAAGTAAAATAAGCTGCAGGGACAGAATACCCGGCTTATGTGGCCTAATGGCACTTCTTTACTCGTACACCTTGGTACCCCGCCGCAGCCACGGACTCCACAAAGCGGAATACGGGTGCACATTGCTGGTGACGCCCTGGGCATTATACACCGGCAGCCCTTCGTTTACCCACTGAAAAATACCACCATACAGGTTCCGCACCTGGGTAAAGCCCAGGGCTTTTAACTGCTCCCCGACCCGCTCACTGCGGTAGCCCACCGAGCAATACACCACTATTTTCTGGTCGCGGGGCAACTCGCTGAATGAGGCTTTATCGTAGTGGTCAAAGTCTACAAACCGGGCTCCCTGCAAGTGACTCACCTTGTATTCGGCCGGGGTACGCGTGTCCAGTACCACAATGGTACCGGGCTGTTTCTGCAGCTCCTGGGCCAGGACGGCGGGCCGCACGGTAGGCACGGTACCTTTATAGAGCGTCCGCAGCAGCTGCGTATAAGCCGGGTTGTCACCCGACTGCGCGCTGCTCCCGCAGGCCGCCGTGAGCAGGCTCAGCACGCTGCAGGCAAGTCGTTTCATATTCGTAGTTCGTAAGGAAAAAACCCGGTGAGCCACAGTGTATGGGCGGCCCACCGGGTTTCTAATTCCTTGCTTACATGGATAATTCCTTGGCCTTGTTCATCATCTGCACGCCATGAACCAGGGCGGCCCCGCCTTTGATGGCCGCGGCCACGTGCACGGCTTCCATCATCTGAGCTTCGTCGGCGCCTTTCTGCAGCGAATCGGAAGTGTAGGCATCAATGCAATACGGGCACTGCACCGCGTGGGCCACAGCCAGGGCTATAAGCGACTTTTCCCGCTCGGTCAGAGCGCCTTCCTTGAAAACCTCGCCGTAGTACTCGAAGAACTTACGGCCCAGTTCAGGCTGCCACTCCGAGATGTTACCAAATTTGGCCAGGTCGCCGGGATTGTAATAGGTTGACTTTTCCATAAGGGAAGCGAAATACGGGGCTTACCAGCCCAGAGTGGAAGAAAAATGAGCAGTCTTGGGACTCACGAGTCCAACTTCAACAAGGCATCGAAGGGCTACCGCTGCCGAACCCGAATTACGACTTTTTCCTCGTGTTCATTGGACAGAGGCGTGACCTCAATTTCGTCGGTTTCATCAAAGTAAGCGGCCAGCCCGCGGATGATACCCACGGCCAGGGCTCCCATGCGCCGCTCCGACTCATACTCGACCTTTAATTCCTTTTCTGCCACACGGGTCACGTGCAGAATGGGCGGGCGGGTGCCGGGGGCATCGCGCCGCACGGCCCCGTGCATCGCGTCTTCGGTGTGCTCTATCATGTCGAGCGTGCCCCAGCCGGGCTGCACGTAGCGCTTGTAGACCAGCATTAGGTCGGGCACCAGAAACTCGCCGAATTTTTCCTGTAACTGCTCGGCCGGGATGCCGGTCATTTCGGCCGCCTGCCCCACCAGGGCATAGATATGCGCATCCGGATATACCTCGTCCATGGCAAAATCGGCACTGTGCAGCCCCGAGAGCTCCACTAGCCGTAGCCAGGTGCTATGGTCGTACTGGGTTTGAACAAAACGTTTGAGCAGATTGAAAATGGAGCCGTGCACGAAAAAAAGAGAATGGTTATGGCAAAGCTACTCATACCCGTAGCTTCTACCGTTTAGTTGGCTATGCGAGAGGACTCCGAATAAGAAAAGCCCTGGAAAAAGCCCATAGCAGTGCTTTTTCCAGGGCTTTAACAACCTATGTTTTATTAAAACCGGCCGATTACGGTCATGGTTTCCATCGTGGGGTTTTCGCTGCCGCCTTCCGGCTCAACCGTCATGGCGAAGGCTTCGGCATTGGCCACATTTTTCATTAGCTGCAAACTGTCGCCGGCGGTTGTGGCGGCAGCCAGCATCCCGGCGTCCACCGGCTTGCCTTTGTCCATGGCCCAGAGCTGGTACTGCTTGCCCTGAGGCAGCGTAGGCAGGTTACGAACGTCCACGTACACGGCTTTGGTCGCCGTATTATACAATACGCGGGCCTTGGCCTGGGGCGCGGCCGGCGTACCGGCCAGCTCTACTGCCTTAAACTGCTCACTGCGCAGCACGGCCAGCTCCTGGGTTCGGGTCGAAAGCCGTTTTTCCACGGCCTGCATGGTCGAGGCTACCCGCGTCTGGTCGGCCTGCAAAGCCACCAGCTGCGTCTCGCTCTCCTTCCACCGATTGTACAAAATCAGGTTAGCGGCCGCGCTAAGCACCAGCAACGCCACCGAAGCCGCCATCATCCAATTAAAGCCGGATGGTGCAATTTCTTCCTGCGGGGCGGAGCTGATGGGCCGCACGACTGTTTCCGCCACTGGCGCTATCGGGAGTTCAGTTGCCGAAGTCGTAGCGCCTTGGTGAATAGCAGCCTGCCAGCCGGCCAGCACCCGTTCGCGCATACCGGCCGGAGGTTCTTGCGTATGAGCCTGGGCATACGAGTCCAAGCCGTGCTGGATGAGGTCCAGCTCCTGCCGAATTTCTGGATATTGGGCCGCCAGGCGCTCCACGTCGGCGCGCTGCGCCTCGTCGAGTACGCCCAGGGCGTATTCTTCCAAAATACCGGATTCGATGTATTCCTGAGTATTCACGGTTATCGAATCAGTTTTGCTAGTACTTTGATGGCCGCCCGGGCCCGGGTTTTCACCGTGCCGAGCGGAAGGTTGAGTTCTTCAGCCACTTCGCTTTGTGTAAATCCGCCAAAATAAAGCAGGTCAATGATTTGCTTTTGCTCCGGAGCAAGTTTGGTGGTCATTTCCTGCAGACCAATATGCTCAGGTCGGAACGTGGGAGTAGCGGCCTGGCGCAGCGCGGCACTTTCTTCAATGGGCTGCGTGCGACTACCTACGCGGTATTGTCGAGAGCGGATTTTGTCGATGGCTAAATTACGCGAAACATTTAGCACCCAGGTAAACAACCGGCCTTTGCTGGCATCGTAGGACTGAAACGAATGCCAGATTTTGACCAGACTTTCCTGCAGGACGTCTTCGGCAATTTCCTCTTTCTTGACAATGCGCAGGATGACGCCGTAGAGGGCCGATGAATACTTGTCGTAAAACAGCGTCATGGCCGACTCATCTCGGTCGCGTAGTCGCTGCACGAGCAGGTCCTCGGAAATAGATGTCGGTGATTCGGGAGTGGTGGGAGACACAGGCAACAGCTAGGAAGGGCCGGCAGCACGCTACTACGCGCCACTGATGAGACGAAAGTACACTTAAAACCTTATTTCGCAGTATACAGCCTCAGTTGGAGCTGCACACGGCGGCGTAGCCCGGGGGCTAAGGATGAGCTTCACGCAAAGCTACATTACGTGAACCCTATGTTCAGCCTAACAGTACGGTTACTTACTTGTTTTCGATAATTCTCCGCTCTTTTTTCCTTTTTTGATGGCTATTGAGTCTTTTAACCCTTACACCGGCAAAGTGCTCCGGCGCTTCCGGGCCTTTTCCTGGCCCAAAACCGAGCGTATTCTGGCCCAGGCCGCCCGCGCGGCGGTTTCGTGGCGGGACTCGACTTTTGCCGAACGAAGCCGCCTGATGCACCGCGCCGCCGACCTGCTGCGCCAGCGGCAGGAGGAACTGGCCCGCCTCATGGCCCTGGAAATGGGCAAGCCCGTAACCGACGGCCGGGCCGAAATCCAGAAGTGCGCCCTGACCTGCGACTACTACGCCGACCACGCCGAAGAATTCCTGCGCGACGAGGAAATCAAGACCGAGGCCCGCCGCAGCTTTATTGCCCACGAGCCCTTGGGCGTGGTGCTGGCCATTATGCCCTGGAACTTCCCGTTCTGGCAGGTTATCCGCTTCGCCGCCCCGGCCCTGATGGCCGGCAACGTGGGGCTCTTAAAGCACGCCTCCAACGTACCGCAGTGCGCCCTGGCCCTGGAAAGCGTCTTCCACGACGCGGGCTTCCCTCCCGCTACCTTCCGCACTTTGCTCATTGGCTCGGACCTGGTGGAAAAGCTGCTGCAGGACGACCGGGTGAAAGCCGCCACGCTGACGGGCAGTGAGCTGGCCGGCTCCCAGGTGGCGGCTACGGCCGGGGCCCAGATCAAGAAAACGGTACTCGAGCTGGGCGGCTCCGACCCGTTTATCGTGCTGGCCGACGCCGACCTGGAGCTGGCCGCCAAAACCGCGGCCCAAGCCCGCATGGTCAACTCGGGGCAGAGCTGCATTGCGGCCAAGCGCTTTATCGTGGAGAAGTCGGTGGTGAAGCCCTTTGTGAACCAGCTCAAAACCCACCTGCTGGCCTTGCGCACCGGCGACCCACTCGACGAAGCTACCCAGTACGGCCCCCTGGCCCGCCCCGACCTGGCCGACGAACTGACCAAGCAAGTCGAGGACTCGGTGCAAGCCGGGGCCCGGGTGGAGCTGTTTGGGGGCCAGAGCAAGCCCGGTACCGCCCTGTTCCGGCCCATGATCCTTGCCAACGTGAAGCCCGGGCAGCCCGCCTACTACGAGGAGCTGTTCGGGCCCGTGGCCCTCATTTTCGAAGCCCGCGACGAAGCCGATGCCGTGCGCCTAGCCAACGACTCGCGCTTCGGCCTGGGCGCCTCTATCTGGACCCGGGACCAGCAGCGGGGCGAAGCCCTGGCCCGCCGCATCGAGTCGGGAGCAGTGTTTGTGAATGCCATGGTCAAGTCGTCGCCGGAAATGCCCTTCGGTGGCGTTAAAAAGTCGGGCTACGGCCGGGAGCTGTCCTACCTGGGCATCCGCGAGTTTGTCAACCAAAAAAGCATTTGGGTAGCCGGCGAAGCGCCGGTAGCGAAGAAAAAAGTGGAATAGGCTTTTGTAAGGTGGGGAAGGTGCTGCCCAGCTTAACAATATCCCAGCAGCTTGTAAGTCAGGTAGCCGGTGATTTCGTGGACCAGGTGGCTCCAGCGGCCGAAGGCACTGGCATCGGGCAGCCAGTAGCTGATGGTGAGGCGTAGCGGGTTGGAAGAGCGGTAATCGGCAGGGAAAGGCGTAGGCCGGAAGCCCACCTTGGTGAAGCAGCCCAGGGCCCGGCGCTGGTGAAAGGCCGAGGTAACCAGCACGATGCTCTTAATATCGGGGTGGCGAGCCAGCAGGGCCTTGGTGTTCAGGGCATTTTCGCGGGTATTGCGGCTTTGCTCCTCCAGCAGGATACGCTGGCGCGGCACGCCCGCCAGCCGCAGCAGGGTGGCCAGGTCGTGGGCTTCGGTATGGGCGACCTGCCGCACCGACCCCGACCCGCCGCTGACAATGATATACTTGATGCGCCCGGCCCGGTAGAGCCACAGGGCGTTGGTAAGCCGGTCGGCCCCCTCGCCCAGATATACCCGGTCGTGGGGCGACTTGGCCGTTTGGGTAATACCGCTCAGCAGTACCCCCGCGTCGTGGGGAGCCACGCTGCTTAGGCGTACGGCGGGCATTTCCCAGGCCAGGTAGGCCTCGTTGGCTAAGCCGGCATTGGTACCAATAAAGGCCAGCCCCAGGGCGGCCAGCAGAAAGCCGCGCTGGCGCCGGGGGTGCCGGCGGCTGAGCAAGGCGGCAGCCAGCAGGGCCAGCAGCCACACGGCGGGCTGCAGCACAAACGGCAGAATTTTGGAGGCAAGAAAAAACACGGCGGCGAAACTAGGGCAAATTACCGGACAACTGCCCCTACCAAGGAAGAAACCAGCGCAGAAAACAGGTGGCGCGGCCCCTGTGCCCGGCTCTACCCGCGGCCGGACTAGTTGTTTTGAGGCAAAAACTCGCGCAGCCGCTCCAGCATACCATGCACCTCGGCTTCGGTGGTGAGCGTGTCGCACTCCAGTACCTTGCCCTGGCAGTAGCTGACAAAGAACGGAGCTACTTTCTGCTGCATCAGCTTCTTGGCCACGGGGCTTTCCTCCGAGGCCAGGCGCAGAAACAAGATAGTTTCGTAGGGCTTGTCGTCGGCAAATTTGCTGAAAGGCGGCGCCAGCTGCTCACAGACGGCGCAGTTGTCTGAGGTAAACTTGGCAAACACCTTCATATGGTCGTGGGTGTAGCGGCGCAGACCTTCGTCGTTGGTATCATAGATGCGCTGGCGGTCGGCTTCTTGCATAAGGGGCAGTAGTTGGGCTAGATGGGTAGTACGGGGGCGGGCAAGGTCAGCACGCAGACAACAAAAGCCGCCCCGGAAATTCCAACCGGGGCGGCTTGGCAGCTGAATTCTGGTGCTACCCGCTTACGATTTCTGGAGCATCATGTTCCGGATGTAGCGCACCGGGGCACTGCCGTAGCTTAAGAACTGCTCATTGAAAGCCTTCAAGTCAAACCGGCTGCCCTGCTGCTGCCTGAGCTCCTGGCGCAGGTCGTAGATTTCGGTGTAGCCTGTGAAATAGCTCGCCAGCTGCACCTGGCTCAGCGTCGCGCGCCGCCATTTGTTGGTCGCCTCCGACTGCTCCTGGAACCCGTCGCGGGTGAGCAGGGCCACGATGCTGGCTTCGGAGGCATTGTTGACCTGGATTTCGTGGTCGATAATGGCGTTCAGGGTCACGCGCATGTTCCACTTGTCCCACATCAGCCACATTTCGTCGCTGTTGCCGCCGTAGCCGCTTTCCAGCATCAGGCGCTCGGCGTACACGGCCCAGCCCTCAATCATGGCCCCGTTGCCGAAGATGGACTTAATGAGCGAGGGCGAGCGGTTGGCGTACACCAGCTGGGTGTAGTGCCCGGGAATAGCCTCGTGAATATTGAGAATCTGCAGGGTGTACTCGTTGTACTCGCGCAGGTAGCTCTGGGCCTGCTCGGCGGGCTGCCCATCCAGGGGCTCCACGTTATAGTAGGTGTCGGCGGCCTTGTCGTAGGGGCCCGGGGCCGATACCGAGGCGCCGGCCCCACTACCGCGCATGTAGGGCGGGGTTTCGCGCACCACCAGCGGCTTGGTCGGGTCCTGGGTCAGCAGCTTCTGGTCGTTGACAAACTTGACCAAGGTCGGAATCTGGGCTTTCACCGCGGCCACAAACCCGGCCTGGGTGGCGTGGTTCTGGGAAAGTCGGCTGATAACCTGCTGCACCGCGGCCAACGAATCGGCAGGCTGGGACTGGCCGGCAAAGTACTTGGGCCAGAGCCGGGCGGCCCGCTTTTTCATATCGCGCAGCAGCTCCTGCTTGTGCTGCTGGGCCTTTTGGTAGACCTGGTCGGCCGAGTAGCTGCTTTGAATGTCGTAGTAAAACTTTCGGTCGTAGAGGGTCTTACCCAGGCGGAAGCTGCGGAATTGGCCGGCCGGCAGCACCTCTTCCCGCAGGAAGCGGATGTAGTTTTCCATCACCAGCCGGGTAGTGGCTATCCGGTCGCGGAAGTCCTTCTTCTCCCGTTCCGACAGGCCCGAGCGGTTAATAGAGTCGAGCAGGGCCGGCCCAAAAACGCCCAGAGCGCCCTGGTTCTGCCGAATGGCCAGCTCGGTATGCTCCCGCGTGGGCTTTTGAATATTGTCTTCGGCGGCGGCGTAATAGTCGGCCGCCCGCGAAATCTTGAGCGAGATACTGCGCAGGCGACGGTCCAGGGGCTGGTAGCGGCCGTTCAGAATTTCGGCTACCGACGAGCCCAGGTTGTAGCCCGCCGGGTTCCACTGCCACTCCCGCAGCGTGTCGGCATAAAAGCGGGAGCTGTTCAGGTAGTTCTCAATCAGGCGAAAATCGGTCTGGTTGTTTACCGACAGCTCCCCGACCGGGAAGGTGCCGAGCTGCTTGCGCACCCGGGCCTGCTCCTTGGCTTCGACCTGCCGGTGGGCCGCGTTGGGCACTACCAGCAGGGAATCGTAGCGGTGGTAGCCCTGCCCGCTGGCCCACTCGGGGTTGTAGTACCAGAGCGAATCAATGAACTGGGTTTTGAACCGCTCGAAGTTGGCATCGGCGGTAGGCGTTTCGGCCGAGCCGGCGTGCTGACCCGAGTCGCAGCTGCCCAGCCACAGGGCCGCGGCGCAGCCAGCCGCCAGAAAAAGCAATTTGGGAGTAGAGGTTGGGGTCATGTATACTTGTGGGGAAGAACCGGGCAGCAAGGTAGGCCACAATGACCCGATTTGCTGCGCCCCGTTGCCGCGCAATCACACTAAGCGGGTAGCAAAGGTTATTGTCACATTTGATAAGCAATTATTAAAACTTGTGACATATAGTGTCACATAAGTTAGAGTCACAATCCGGAATGTGACAGGCAAGTTTGTGACGTGGTGTGTCACAAATCCGGCATTATTCCCGTATGCTGTGACAAGCCGGTATTTGACTCCGGCAGTTAGTATGTGTCGGATAATGAAGCATATGGCCAACCTATCAAGCGAGGGAAATTTGCGGCAATTGCTGGGGCTGACGCAGCTGGAGCTGGCCGAGCATTTGCGCATTTCACGCGACCTGCTGGCTCAGGTCGAAATTAACCGCCGCCACTTGCCCACCCCGGCCCTGATTCGGCTGGCCCCGATGCTCACGCTGCTGCACTCGGCGGGCGGTGGGGTGAGCACTGCCCCGCCCCTGGCCGACGTAGAAACCAACCCGCAGCACCCAGATGCGGCGCCGGGCCTGGAGGACGTGCGTCAGCGCCTGCGCCAGTGCCAGCACGAAGCCGACACCGCCCGCTACCAACTGGAAAAGCTCCGGCAGCAGGCCCTGCCCTTTCGCCGTCGCATCGTGGTGCTGACGCCCCTGCTGGCGGCCCTGCCCCCACCGCCCCCCGAGGGCAGCCCCGACCCCGACGCCCGGGACCGGCGCTGGTACACCGACTTGCTGGCCGATGCCCGCTGGAAGCTCACCCGCTTTGGGGCCGTGCCCCAAGCCCAACTCGACGCCCGAATTCAGGCCCTGGACTTGGAAATTGCGGCCTTACAACGGCTGTTGCCGCCGGGCAACAGCTAGTCGGCTGCCTGGGCTAGATCTACTACCTTCGCGCTATGTCTCGCCTCCTGTATCTTCTGCCCGCGGCCCTGCTGGCCTGCTCCCAGTCATCTCCCGAAACCACCCGCACGGCCCTGCCGGAGGGCCCCCCGGCTATTCCGGTGGAAACAGCTGGCCCGGCCCAGGCGGTGGGCCGCGGCCTGACAGAAACGTTTGAAGCAGGCAGCAAGGGCGCCTACTCCACGGCCGATGAAACCCTGGAAACCGGCTCCTGGCACTTCGAAGATGCCCTGATTGGCTCAGCCGACGAAGACCATAAGAGCGGGCAGCACGCGGCCCGCCTGCGCAACCAGGGCCGGCTGCGCATGAACTTCGATGCCCCGGCCGGGGTGCGCAGCATCCGCATCAGTGCCGCCGCCTACGGCTCGGATGCGGCCAGCACCTGGGAGCTGTGGGGCAGCGTGGACGGGGGCCGAACGTTTCGCCGCATCGGGCAGCCGGTTACTACGCAGGGGCCGCGGTTGGCCGTGAATACCTTTAGTGGGGGCACTACCTCGCGCCTGCGGCTGGAAATCCGCAAAACGAGCGGCAGCGGCCGGCTCAATATTGACGATATCCGCCTGGAAACGACGGGCGGCCTCGTGGCCGGCAACCCGGCTTCCCCGGCTTCTTCGAGTAGCCGGCCGGCGCCGAGCGGCACCTCCCTGCCGCCCGCTATCACCCGCCAGGCTACGGCCGTGGTTACCAGTCAGGACGACCACCTGGCCCTGGGCAACCCCAGCGGGGCCGGCACCAGCAGCCTGAACAACTACCTGCTCACCAAGCCCCAGTTTGCCGTGGGCTACCATGCCGGCCGGGGCATACCGACCTGGGTGAGCTGGCACCTGAACCGGGCCTGGATGGGCGAGGCCCCGCGTCAGGACGACTTCCGGCCCGACCCGGCCCTGCCCCGGGGCATGTACGCCGTGACGCCGCGCAGCTACTCGGGCTCGGGCTTCGACAAGGGCCATAACTGCCCCTCGGCCGACCGCACCGCCACGCTGGACGACAACTCGGCCACGTTTCTGATGACCAACATGATTCCGCAGGCGCCCAACAACAACCAGCGCACCTGGAGCAGCCTCGAGGAGTGGGGCCGCCAGCAGGTAAGCCGGGGCCAGGAAATCTACGTCATCATGGGCAGCTACGGCAAGGGCGGCACCGGGGCCAAGGGCTTTATGACCACCCTGGACGGCGGCCGGGTGACCGTACCGGCCCGGGTTTGGAAGGTGCTGGTGATTCTGCCCGAAGGCTCGGATGATTTGGCCCGCATTCCTACCCAAGCCCGCGTTCTGGCCGTGGATACCCCCAACGACAACAGCGTCGGCGCCGACTGGAGCCAGTACCGCGTGTCCGTTGACGCCATCGAAAACGCCACGGGCCTGGATCTGCTCAGCAGGCTGCCCGTGGATGTGCAGGCCCGGCTGGAAGCACAAGTGGACCAAGGGCCGACGCGGTAAGGAGGCCTGCTTAATTTACACCCATGAAAAGTTTCTGGCCATCCACTGCGACCAACCTACTAGGTTGTCTGGTATAGCTTAGCTGTATGAAAAATCTGTTATTGTCCGGGCTTGTTGCCTTTACCTTGGCTTCCTGCGGCTCCGATGCCAATAATCAGGGAACCAGCCCATTTGTTGATTCAAAAAACCTCCAACCGAGTCCGGTAAGGCACGATTCGCTCACAGCAGCTCAAGTTGAGAAAATCACGAAAATCCAGGCCACTTTCGAGGAAGTTTACCCTGTCAGCTTAGAAGAAACACTCACTGATTTTAAGCGGGACCAGCATCCTGACCGAGAAATTGCTGTCTGGCTTTCGATGGCCGAAGCATACGAAAAGTACCTCGCCAACCAGCACCGGCCACTCCACCTCGCAGCCAAGAAGGAAGTGTATTCGTTGCTTTTGATGCGGTCCATGATGCCTACTGAGAAAGTACTAGCCGATGCAAGCCTGAAGGTTCTATCCAGGCAGGAGGCCCAGGCTGTTCTGGCACTCTATTCCACGGTAGACCAACCTATTACCGTCACCCAATAACACAACGCGCTTTTTGGAAGTCTGGGACGCTACAGGAATCGGTCGGCAAGGGGGCCACTAGTACCAAGCAGGCAACGACGGCAGCTGCAGAATCGTGTTTCCACTTCGCACTGCCAGCTCTCCATACACCTTATAATTACTATATTTAAGAAAGCCTGCCGCTATTGGCTTCACCTCTAACCCTATATGGCTATGCAGCGCCGCACTTTCGTCCGCACCACGCTGGCCGTCCTGCCCCTTGCGGCCTCCTTCCCCACCCCGCGCTGGGCCGACCGGGGCCCGAAAGGATTTAAAATAAACGCCGGGGAAGGCCGGTACCATGGACACATGGTGCTCAAAGGCGTGAACCACAACCTGCTCGACGTGAAAATATCGGGCAAGGACACCAACGGCGACCTGGCTATTTTCGAGCAAACCAGCCTCTCGCCGGGGCGCGGTACGCCCCTGCACGTGCACCCCAATCAGGACGAAGTGTTTACGGTGCTTGATGGGGAATACGCCTTTCTGGTCGGCGACGACAAGTACCGCCTCATTACCGGCGACTCTATCTTTCTACCCCGGCAAGTACCCCACGCCTGGACCCAGGTGAGTACCCGGGGCAAGATGCTGGTGACCCTGCAGCCGGCCGGTAAGCTGGAGGATTTTTTCGTGGCCATGGCCGCCCTCAAAACCGAGCCCACCGCGCAGCAGGTAACCGAGCTTTTTGCCGCCTGCGACATGAAAGTGGTAGGTCCGCCGCTGAAGCTTGACTGACACGCTGTTTGACCGGGAGCTAGAGCGGCTCGCCAAAGTGAGGGGAGCCGTCTTCGTGCCAGGTGAAAGGCTTGTAGCGAATCTGGCGGGCCCAGCCGGCCTGGCTGCGGCGGGCAGCGTGGTAGATGATGTAGTCCTGGCCCCCGAGTTCCACGAAGGAAGCGTGGCCGGGACCGAAGATGGTACTGGTTTTGGCAAACACCGACCGGGGCTCCTTGCGCCAGGCGGCGGGCTCGAGCGGGTCGCCGCCGAGGTAGGTGAGCTGGCCCAGGCAGTAGTCGTCGGTCCAGCTGCCCGAGGCCGAGTAGATAATGAAGGTGCGGCCCTGGCGCTGCAGCACCTGCGGGCCTTCGTTCACGTGGGGGTAGCCCCGCTGTTCCCAGTCGTGCTCGGGCCGCGAGATGCAGACCCTATCGGAGCTGATGGTCCAGGGGTTGCTGAGGCGGGCTATGTAAATATTCTGGCTCACGTTGGTAAAGCTCTCCCACCCCGACCAGAGAAAGTAGAGTTGCCCGTCGTCGAGGTGGAGCACGGTCCCGTCGATGGCCCAACGGTCGGTGGGCACTTCCAGCTTGCCTTTGAATTCATAGGCGCCCTGCGGGTCGGCGGAAACACCTTGCAGGGCATAGAGCCGCTCCTGACCGAGTTGGGCATTGTAGAGCGCAAAATACACGTACCACTGCCCGTCGATGAATTGCAGCTCGGGCGCCCAGATTTCCACAAACTCCGGCGTGGCGCCCTGCAAGCCGGGCCACACCTCCACCAGCTCGGCCGCGGCCATATCCTGCAGGCGGGAAAACCGAGCCACCAGAATTTTGCGCTTGAGCCTATCGACGGTGCAGTAGTAGAGCTGGTCTTCGTGGCTGATTACCCAGGGGTCTTCCCCGTCGGGCACCAGCACGTGGGTTTGGTCGGCGCTGGGCGGCTGGGCCCGGGCGGCCCGGGTCAGCTCGTTGATTTCGGCCACCGTCATGGGGGCCAGCTGGGCCTGCTGGTAAATATGGTCGTCGGGCAAGGGCATGGGCGAGTAGGAAGTATAGCTAAAGCTAGTCTGGTTCCCCTCCTTGGCTAAGATAAACCAGACTAGCTTTCAGCTTTTTGAACTTTGCACTGACTAGGCCTCGCCCATCATTAGGCCTTCAATAGTGTGGGCCTGCACGATGGGCTCGAGCCGGTCGACGACGCGGCAGGTCAGGTGCTGCTTGAGGCTTTCGGGCAGGGCCGCGTAGTAGGCCCGGGTAAACTGCAGGTCGTGGCGCTCGGCATTGCGGGCCGTGGGCGCATCCACGCCCAGCACCAGGGCCGGCCGGGGCGTATCGGAGTGGTTGGCCGTGCCGCGGTGAATGGTCAGGGCCGAGCGGGCGGAGATGTCGCCCATCTGGGGCATTTTGCGCTGGGCCCGGGCCTCGTAACGGGGGCTGTTGCTTTTGGGCGGAAACATGCCGTGCTCGAAGCCAGTGGGTAAATCCCACTGGGTGCCGGGCGCAATTTCGAAGGGTCCCATGTTCTCGAGCACGTCCACCGTGGTCAGGTTGAAGGCCAACGAGTTGAGCCGGCGCCCGATGATGGTGTCGTCGTCGGCGGGAAAGTCGCGGTGCCAGGGCTGGTTCATGGCCCCGGGGTTGGGCACGTCGAAGCCGATTTCCACGATTTTGTAGTCGGGCCCCAGCACGGCTTCACACACGGTCGTCACCCAGGGGTGGGTGGCCAGCTCCACGAAGCCGCGGATGCCTTCGGGATGAATTTCGACGTAGTGCCGCTTGGGCCCCCGGCCCAGGGCCCCGCCGGGTCGCTGCAGAGCTTCCTGGTAGAGCCCGGCAATATCCTCGCCCAGCTGCCGGGCCCATTCGCGGCTGAAGGCCCCTTTCAGGCCAATGATACCGTCGCCGTAGAGGCCGCCCATAATCTGGGCAATGTCGTAGGTGGCCGTCACGGGGTTGTTTACTTCCACTGTTTCCATGCTGCGCTGCGGTTAGAGGGTTGGGGGCGGTAAGCTCAAGAGTAGCCCTGGAAGACCCGCCGGTTGCTATTCCCTAACGCTTTTGCGCCGGGTTTGGTGACAAAGACCTAGTTCAGAACTTTGTTCAAGCCTCGCTGGCTGCTTGGCGCAGAGCCGGCTTCAGGTGTGCTACGCCGTCCGACACAGCCTTTGAACTGGCAACTCCCCGCATTTAAGTGCCGACAAGGCAGGGCTGGGCGCATGTTTTTTATCTGCTTGTCCCGAACAGCCGAGTGCCCAACAATTGCGGCAGGAGGAACTCTAGCTACCCTTCTGCTTGTGCAGTAAGTGTATTGAGTTGTCGCCAGAAGCCAACAAGCCGGTTTTTATACCTTTCAAAAGCTTGCTTTCTCCGATTTAGGAGGAATAAATTAGGGCACAGTACGTCTCTTTTTGGGCGCTTCTTCTCTGCCGAAGCCCGAATACGAAACGTCTGGCAAGAATTCTTACGGCTTCTACACAACCGATTATTCTGCTCCGGGCCGCTTCAGCGGCGGTCATGAGCATAGTCGGAGCTAGTCTTCTCCCCTGCCCTTCTCTACCCTTTCTAACTATGACCACCCGCCGCGCCTTCGTAAAATCCGCCGCCCTGCTATCGGCCGGAGCCTTCATTTCCCCCGCCCTGCTGGCCGCGCCCAAGCAGTACATCGGCCTGCAGCTCTACACCGTGCGCGAGGCCATGCAGCAAGACCCGGCCGGCACGCTGGCACGCATTGCCAAGCTGGGCTACACCGCCGTGGAAGGCGCCACGTATACCGGCAGCCAGAAGTTTTACGGGATGGAGCCAGCCGCCTTTGCCAAGCTCCTCAAGCAGAACGGCTTGATTATGCCCAGCAGCCACTACCGCCTGGGCGAGGAGCCGGAAAAGGGCCAGCCGGTGCAAGGCACCATGCTGCACGGCTGGGACAAGGCCGTGGACGATGCCGCCAAGGCCGGCGTGAAATACATGGTGTGCGCCTACCTTTCGGAGGCCGAGCGTGGTGGCCTCGACCACTATAAGTACGTAGCCGAGCAGCTCAACAAAGCCGGGGAGCGGAGCAAAAAGGCGGGCATTCAACTCTGCTACCACAACCACGACTTCGAATTCGCGGCCCAGAACGGGCAGCTGCCCTACGACCTGCTGCTCAGCAGCACCGACCCTAAACTAGTGCAGATGGAGCTGGATTTGTACTGGGCCACCAAGGCCGGCCACGACCCGGTGGCCTTGTTCACCAAGCACCCCGGCCGCTTCCCGCTCTGGCACGTGAAGGACATGGACAACACCCCCAAGCAGAACTTCACCGAAGTCGGCAGCGGCACCATCGACTTCAAGCGCATCTTCGCCCAGGCCAATAAAGCCGGTCTGAAGTACTTCTTCGTCGAGCAGGACCAGACGCCCGGCTCCCCCTTCGACAGCATCCAGAAGAGCATCACCCACATCAAGCGCACCCTGGTGTAGTTGGTAGTTGGTTTATAGTTTTTGGTTTTTGGCTTTCGTGTAACCCACTTACCAAAAACCATAAGCCACCCACCAAAAACCAACTCATTCCGCCCTACCATTCCCCACCCTTTTTATGGAAAAGAATACCTACGACGCTATAGTCATTGGTTCCGGTATTTCGGGCGGCCTGGCTGCCAAGGAATTGACCGAGAAAGGCCTGAAAACCATTCTGCTGGAGCGGGGCCGCAACGTGGAGCACATCAAGGACTACGTCAATGCCAACAAGGCGCCCTGGGAGCTGCCCCACCGCGGGGGCAAAACCCAGCAGATGATGGCCGACCACCCCGTGCTCAAGCGCGACTATACCCTGAACGAAAGCAACCTGGAGTTCTGGGTTGATGAGCGGGAAAGCCCCTACGTGGAGGTCAAGCCCTTCGACTGGTTTCGGGGCTACCAGGTGGGCGGCCGCAGCCTGATGTGGGGCCGGCAGTCGTACCGCTGGAGCGACTACGACTTCGAGGCCAACGCCAAGGACGGCGTGGCCGTGGATTGGCCCATCCGCTACAAGGACCTGGCTCCCTGGTACAGCTACGTGGAGAAATTCGCCGGCATCAGCGGCAACCGGGACGGCCTGCCCCAGCTGCCCGACGGCGACTTTATGCCGCCCATGGAAATGAACTGCGTGGAAAAGGACGTGGCGGCCCGCATCAAGAAGAACTTCAAAAACCGCCACATGGTCATTGGGCGCACGGCCAACATCACCGTGGCGCATAACAACCGCACCAACTGCCAGTACCGCAACAAGTGCTGGCTGGGCTGCCCGTTTGGGGCCTACTACAGCACCCAGGCCGCCAGTCTGCCCGCCGCCGTGGCCACCGGCAACCTGACGCTGCGGCCGTTTTCCATTGTGACCAAAATCCTCTACGACAAGGATACCAAGCGGGCCAAGGGCGTGGAGGTGCTGGATGCGGAAACCAACCAGACCTACGAGTACTTCGCCAAAATCGTGTTTCTGAACGCCTCTACCCTGAACTCAGCCTGGGTGCTGATGAACTCGGCCACCGACGTGTGGCCCGAGGGCCTGGGCAGCAGCAGCGGGGAGCTGGGCCACAACCTGATGGACCACCACTTCCGGGCCGGGGCCCACGGCGAGATGCCCGGCTACGAAGACAAGTACGTGTACGGCCGCCGGGCCAACGGCATCTACGTGCCCCGCTTCCGCAACCTCTTTGGCGACAAGCGCGACTACATCCGCGGCTTCGGCTACCAGGGCGGAGCCGGCCGGGAAGGCTGGAGCCGGGAAATTGCCGAAATGAGCATCGGCGGCGAGTTAAAGGACGCGCTGTCGGAACCCGGCAACTGGACCATGGGCCTGGGCGCGTTCGGCGAAACTTTGCCCTACCACGACAACCGCGCCTTCCTCGACAAAACCAAGAAGGACAAGTGGGGCCTGACCGTATTGGCCCTCGACGCCAGTATCCGGGACAATGAGCAGAAAATGCGCATCGACATGATGCAGGACGCCCAGGAAATGCTGGAAAAGGCCGGGCTCAAAAACGTGAAGACCTACAACAACGGCTACGCCATGGGCGGGGGCATCCACGAAATGGGCACCGCCCGCATGGGCCGCGACCCGAAAACCTCGGTGCTCAATGCCCACAACCAGGTCTGGGACGCGCCCAACGTGTACGTCACCGACGGGGCCTGCATGACTTCCTCGGCGTGCCAGAACCCGTCCCTGACCTATATGGCCCTCACTGCCCGCGCCGTCGACCACGCGGTAAGTGAGCTGAAAAAGCAAAACGTCTAATCCGTACGAAGATGAACAGAAGAGACGCCCTCACCCGCGTAGCCCTTATCATGGGCGGCACCCTTATCGGCGGTGACTATTTTTTGAGCAGCTGCTCCTCGCCTTCCGAAGAAAAAGAGAAAAAGGCTACCACGGCCGCTAAGAAAGAAAAGCCTTTCCTGAGCCAGGACCAGGTAGCTTACCTGAACGAAGTGGGCGAAACCATCCTGCCCACCACCAAAACGCCCGGGGCCAAAGCCGCCGACGTGGGCTCGTTCATGGCCGTCATGGTCAAGGACTGCTACAAGCCCGAAGACCAGCAGATTTTCCTGCAGGGCCTGACCAAGCTGGAGCAGGCCAGCCAGCAGAAAAACGGCAAAGGCTTCCTGGCCAGCACCCCGGAGCAGCGCACGGCCCTGCTCACGGCCTTGGACGCCGAGCAAAAGCAGTACAGCAAAACCAAAACCCTGGAAGCGCCCAACCACTACTTCCGCATGCTCAAGGAACTGACCTTGCTGGGCTACTTCACCTCCGAAGTAGGCAGCACCAAGGCCCTGCGCTACCTGCCCGTACCCGGCAAGTACGACGGCTGCGTACCCTACAAAAAAGGCGACCGGGCCTGGGCCACGACCTAAACGAGGTAGAGACGCATATTTGCGTCTTATCGTTGAACGAAGCCCCTAAACAAACCTGCGCTGTGAATAGCAGCAAAGGTAAGACGCAAGGTTGCGTCTCTACTCCGCTTGTATCAGCGGATAATCTGCGTACTTGAACGACATGAAACTACGACTGGGAATGATAGGCGGCGGGCAGGGAGCCTTTATCGGGGCAGTCCACCGCCACGCCGCCGCCCTGGATGGCCTCTACGAACTGGTAGCCGGGGCCTTCAGCAGCAACCCCGACACCTCCCGGGCCAGCGGGCAGTTGCTGGGCCTCCGGCCCGAGCGGGTGTATGGCTCCTACGAAGAGCTGATTCGGCGCGAGAAAGAGCTGCCGGCCGACGAGCGGGTGCAGGTCTTGTCCATCGTGACGCCCAACCACCTGCATTTCGGCCCGGCCAAGCTGGCCCTGGAAAACGGCTTCCACGTCATTCTCGATAAGCCCATGACCTTTTCCCTGGCCGAGGCCAAGGAATTGCAGGCCGTTGCCGAGGCCAGCACCGCCCGCTTCTGCCTGACCCACACCTACACCGGCTACCCCATGGTGAAAGAAGCCCGCCAACTGGTAGCGTCCGGGGCGCTGGGCGCCATCCGCAAGGCCTACGTGGAATATCCGCAGGGCTGGCTGAGCACCTTTGAGGAAGGCTCGGCTAACAAGCAGGCCGCCTGGCGCACCGACCCGAGCCGCAGCGGAGTGGCCGGAGCTATGGGCGACATTGGCACCCACGCCTTCAACCTGCTCGAATACGTGACTGGCCTGAGCGTAACCCAGCTCTGCGCCGACATCAACACCGTAGTACCCGGCCGGCAGCTCGACGACGACGGGGCCGTGCTGCTGCGCCTTTCAGGCGGGGCCAGCGGGGTATTGGTAGCTACGCAAGTAGCGGCCGGAGAAGAAAACAATCTGCGCCTGCGCGTTTACGGGGAGCAAGGCGGGCTGGAATGGCAGCAGGCCGATGCCAACACCCTGCTGGTGAAGTGGCTCGACCGTCCCACCGAAATCCGCCGGGCGGGCACGGGCTACGTCAGCTCCTTTGCCCGCCACAACGCCCGCACCCCGGCCGGCCACCCCGAAGGCTACCTCGAAGCCTTTGCCAACCTCTACCGCAACTTCGCCCTGACCCTGCAGGCCGACCTGGCCGGCACTACGGCCCCGCCCGAAGCCCTGGACTACCCCGGCATTGCGGAAGGCGTCCGGGGCATGGCCTTCATTGAAAACGTCATTGCCTCGGGCCGCTCCGAACAGAAGTGGACCGAGTTTACCATCTAGCCGCGCATGAAAACCATCAAGGGACCCGCTATTTTTCTGGCCCAGTTTATCAGTGATGAGCCGCCGTTCAACAGCCTGGAAAGCATCTGCCAGTGGGCTAGCGGCATGGGGTTCAAGGGGGTACAGCTGCCGACGCTGGACAAACGCTTTATCGACCTGCAGCTGGCCGCCGAAAGCCAGACCTACGCCGACGAGCTGAAAGGCAAAGTGCAGGCCGTGGGTCTGGAAATCACCGAGCTGTCGACTCACCTGCAGGGGCAGCTGGTGGCCGTAAACCCCGTGTACGACTCGCTCTTCGACGGCTTCGCGCCCGAGGCGCTGCGGGGCAACCCCAAGGCCCGCCAAGAGTGGGCCGTGCAGCAGCTCAAGTACGCGGCCAAGGCTTCGCAGAATCTGGGGCTGACGGCCCACGCCACCTTTAGCGGGGCCCTGCTCTGGCCCATGGTCTACCCCTGGCCCCAGCGCCCGGCGGGTTTGGTCGAGACGGGCTTTACCGAGCTGGCCAAGCGGTGGCTGCCCATTCTGAACACCTTCGATGAGTGCGGGGTGGACGTGTGCTACGAAGTGCACGCCGGCGAGGACCTGCACGACGGCATCAGCTACGAAATGTTCCTCGACAAGGTGCAGCACCACCCCCGCGCCTGCCTGCTCTACGACCCCTCCCACTTCGTGCTGCAATGCCTGGATTACCTGGAGTACATCGACCTTTACCACGAGCGGATCCGGGCCTTCCACGTCAAGGATGCCGAGTTTAACCCCACCGGCCGGCAGGGCGTCTACGGGGGCTACCAAGGCTGGGCCGACCGCGCCGGCCGCTTCCGTTCCCCCGGCGACGGGCAGGTTGACTTCAAAGCCATTTTCAGCAAGCTGGCCCAGTATGACTACCCCGGCTGGGCCGTGCTGGAGTGGGAATGCGCCCTGAAACACCCCGAAGACGGGGCCTGCGAAGGCGCCACGTTTATCAAAGACCACATCATTCGCGTCACCGACAAGGCCTTCGACGATTTTGCGGCCTCGGGCATCGACGAAGCCAAAAACAAAACCTTGCTGGGCCTTTAAGCATCCGTTAGCATCATGAAAAAAGCCTTTTTGTTCCTGAGCCTCGGCGCGCTACTGGCCGCCTGCTCTTCCGGGTCGGAAAAGAAAGCCAAGGAAGAATACACCCTGGCCGGCTCCGAGGAAACCATAGCCACCGACTCGACCACCGGGGCCAACGTGACGGCCGTGGCCCACCAGCCCCAGATAGATACCAGCGCCACCAAAATCGGGACCGGGCCCACGGGCGGGGCCGTAGCCAAGGGTGCCAAGCTCATCGAGGGCAGCGACTGTATGGGCTGCCACCGCGAAAACGAGAAGCTGCTGGGTCCCGCCTACCAAGCCGTGGCCGAGAAGTACCCGAGCAACGACGCCAACGTGCAGATGCTGGCCGGCAAAATCATCAAAGGCGGCAAGGGCAACTGGGGCGACGTGGCCATGACGCCTCACCCCGGTCTGTCGGAAGCCGATGCCCAGGAAATGGCCCGCTACATCCTCAGCTTGCGGTAGAAACGCTAGGCTGAGGGTGCGCTGCTCTCTTCCTTATACCTGTTATCCTGAGCAAAGCGAAGGATCTGCCTCCCCGAGCTCACGGAAGGTTATACCAACGCACTTTCTCATTCCATTAAAGGTGTGAGCGTTGGCAGCAGGCTTTTCAGAGCCTGGAGAAAGGTCCTTCGCTTTGCTCAGGATGACAGCCCTAACAACGGACAACGGACAACCGACAATTAACAACTACGCTTTACCCCCTCCGCCCATGAACACCACCATCCGCATCAAGCTGTCCATCATGATGTTTCTGGAGTTTTTTATCTGGGGCGCGTGGTTTGTGACGCTCGGCACCTACCTGCTGCGTAACCTGAATGCCACTGGTACGCAGGTGGGCGTGGCCTTCTTAACCCAGTCTATCGGGGCTATTGTGGCACCCTTCATCATTGGGCTCATTGCCGACCGTTTTTTCTCGGCCCAGAAGATTCTGGGGGTGCTGCACCTGGCCGGGGCCGCCCTGCTCTGGCACGCCTCCACCGCCGCCGACTTCAGCTCCTTTTACCCCAACATCCTGAGCTACATGATTCTGTACATGCCCACGCTGGCGTTGGTGAATTCCATTGCCTTCCGGCAGATGCAGAACCCGCAGAAGGAGTTTGCCACCATCCGGGTACTGGGCACCCTGGGCTGGATTGTGGCTGGCCTCACCATCGGCTGGCTCAACTGGGAGCAAAGCGGCAGCCTGCAAAGCACCTTCCTGATGGCCGCCGGGGCCTCGGCGTTGTTGGGTGTGTTCAGCTTCACGCTGCCGGCCACCCCGCCCGTGAAAACCGGACAGGCCAGTTCCCTGGGCGACATGCTGGGCCTCGACGCCATTGGCCTGCTCAAGAACCGCTCCTACCTCATTTTCTTTCTGGCTTCCATTGCCATCTGCATTCCGCTGGCCTTTTACTACGGCTTCACCAACCCCTTCCTCAACGAAGTGGGCATGAAAGCCGCCGCCGGGGTGCAGAGCTTAGGGCAAGTATCGGAGCTGCTGTTTATGCTCCTGATTCCGGTGTTCTTTAGCCGGCTGGGCGTGAAAAAGATGCTGGCCATAGGCATGGGCGCCTGGGTCTTGCGCTACGTGTGTTTCGCCTACGGCAACGCGGAAAGCAGCTACTGGATGCTCATTGCGGGCATTGTGCTGCACGGCATCTGTTACGACTTTTTCTTCGTCACGGGCCAGATTTACACCGATAACCTGGCCGGGGAACGGTTCAAAAGCTCGGCCCAGGGCTTCATCACCCTGGCCACCTACGGCGTGGGCATGCTCATCGGCACCCTGCTCTCGGGCCGCATCTTCGACGCCTACCAAACCACGCCCACGACCCACGACTGGCGCATGATCTGGCTGATTCCGGCCGGCATTGCCGTAGTAGTACTGCTCTTGTTCCTGCTGCTGTTCAAGGACCGCGCCCAGCCCGCCCAGGTCGCCGAGGCCCCGGCCTTGGATGCGGCCCCCACGTTGGCCCAAGCCAACTAACGGCCGTGGCTACCTGGAATCGGCGGGCGGCGGTGAAAGGGCTGCTGGCGGGCACAGCGGCCGTGAGTACGCTAGGCCTGGCTGCTGGGGCCTGCGCGGCTGAGGATAAAAAGGCCGACCAAACCCCGCCGCTCAAGGGCAATATAAAGCAGTCGGTGTGCCGCTGGTGCTTTCAGGAGTTGCCCCTGGACCAGCTCTGCGCCGCGGCCAAGGCAATGGGCATCCGGGGCATTGATTTGGTCGGGCCCAATGACTGGCCCACGCTCAAAAAGTACGGCCTCGACTCGCCCATGTGCAACGGGGCCGAAATCAACCTGACCGACGGCTTCAACGACCCGCAGTTTCACGCCCGCCTGCAGAAGCAGTACGCCGAAATGATACCGCGCGTGGCCGCAGCGGGCTATAAGAACCTGATTTGCTTTAGCGGCAGCCGCCGGGGCCTCGCGGATGCCAAGGGCTGGGATAACTGCGTGCGGGGTCTGGCGCCATTGCTCAAGCTGGCCCAGCAGCATAAGGTAGTGCTGGTCATGGAGCTGCTCAACAGCAAAATCGACCACAAAGACTACCACTGCGACCATACCGCCTGGGGCGTGGAGCTGGCCCAAAAGCTGAGCTCGGAGCACTTTAAGCTGCTCTACGACATCTACCACATGCAGATCAACGAGGGCGACGTGATTCGCACCCTGACTCAGCACCACGAGTACATTGCCCACTACCACACCGCCGGCGTGCCCGGCCGCCACGAGCTCGACGACCAGCAGGAGCTCAACTACCCGGCCATCATGCGCGCCATTCAGGCTACCGGCTTCCAGGGCTACGTGGCCCAGGAGTTCGTGCCCCGCCAGGCCGATAAGCTGGCCTCGTTGCGCCAGGCCGTGCAGCTCTGCGACGTGTAGCGTGTAGCCCACCGTTCTTATCTTGCCCCCTTTTATTCTGCTCTGAACCCGCCCGCATGAAGCTGCCCCATCCGCTGCTGTTTTCCGCCTTTCTCCTCGGCTTTTCTTCCATGACCCAGGCCCAGCAAACCGGCAAGCCCGAAGCCACCGAAGTGTGGGAGCCGGTGCCCAAACCCGTGACGGCCAGCCCGGTTTTTACCCCGCCGCCCTCCGACGCGGTAGTGCTTTTCAACGGCAAAGACCTCAGCCAGTGGGTATCGGCTGATGACCGCGCGGCCCCGGCCCGGTGGAAAGTGGCCGGCGGCCTGCTCACCGTCGACAAAGCCACGGGCAACATCGAAACCAAGCAGGCTTTTACGAACTACCAATTGCACCTGGAATGGCGGGTGCCGGCCGGCATCAGCGGCACCGGGCAGGGCCGCGGCAACAGTGGCATCTTCCTGGCTTCGTTGGGCAAGGGCGACCTGGGCTACGAGCTGCAAATCCTGGACTCCTACCAGAACAAGACCTACGCCAACGGCATGGCCGGCAGCATCTACAAGCAGCACATCCCCTTGGCCAATCCCGCCCGCAAGCCCGGCGAGTGGCAAAGCTACGACGTACTCTGGACGGCCCCCACCTTCAAGCCCGACGGCGCGGTACTGACCCCGGCCCGCGTAACGGTGCTCTTCAACGGCGTGGTCGTGCAGCAAAACGTGACTTTGGCCGGCCCCACGGTCTACATCGGGGCCCCGCGCTACGAGCAGGCCCACGGACCGGCCCCCATCAAGCTCCAGGCCCACGGCGACAAGAGTGAGCCGGTCAGCTTCCGCAACATCTGGGTGCGGGAACTGTAGGGTCTGCGGCCGGTATAGTTGGTTTCAGGCGTTAAAAGCCCAGACTCGGCCTACTTAAAATACTGGGCGTACTGCTTGGGCATGGCGTCCAGGGGCTTGATCATAATGCCCTTGTAGTACACTTCGGCGGCTTCGCTTTGCAGCTGGATCTTGCCCGAGGTCAGGGGCTGGCGCTGGCCGTTGACCACGAAAGAGGAGTTATCGACGGCCAGCACCACGTGGCCGTTGACCAGGTGGATACTCTTGCCGTTCACGTTGATGAGCTCCAGCTCGTTCCACTGCCCGTTGGGCAGCTCGTAGTTGGCCGACGCTTGGCAGAAGCCCTTGCCGCCCTTGCCCATTGTGACCGGGGCGGCGCTGGGGTTAAACTTGAGCGTGTCGCGGGTGGCGTCGAAGGAGGCGCGGATGTCGGCCGCCGAGTTGGCAATGCACCAGAAGTCGCCCATAGCGTTGCCTTTCTGGTGCTCCGACACCTGAAATTCCTGGCTCAGCATCCAGCTTTTCCAGTAGTCGACGCCGCACTCCCCCTGGCTGTTGTAGAGGATGCCACTGTCGCGGGGCTCGTCGAGGCGGGGCACCCACTTCTTGCCGCCCCACTTCACTTTAAGCTTGAGGTCGTAGTTCTTGTAGTCCTGCTTGGTGAATACGCAGCCGTAGATTTCCCCGCTGATGCGCAGCACCGGCTCCCCATCCTGCATTTCCACGGAGAAGACGTCGGCCTCGTTCTTATCGTAGCCAAGGGGCGCAATTACCTGCCCGTTGGCATCGGTGGGCGCCTGCCCGCGGTAGCCTACTTGGTGCCGGTAGCTCTGAAACGTGCGCCACTTGCTCAGCTTTTGGTCCAGCAGGGGCTCCCAGCCCTTGGCCGGAGTAAAGGAAACGGAAGTCAACAGCAGCGCAGCGCCCAGCACCAGGGCCGTAGATTTTCTCATCAGATAAAATCGGATAGATTAGAAGTTTCTTCGTGTGCTCCAATCTACTGGTTTTGACTCGGTGCGAAATGCATAGCCGGAAGATTTATCGACAATTGATGGCCGGGTGCCGCTTTTCTTTCTGTCATCTTCCTGCCTCTGTCATCCTGAGCTTTGCGAAAGACCTTATCACGCAGGAAAGAGTCGTTGTTACGCCTGCCGTTCGTATCCCATAAGGTTCTTCGCAAAGTTCAGGATGACAGCGTAAAATAAAACGCGACATGTAAGCATGGCTTGCCACCAGTTCAGCCCGTGGTAAAATCGGCTACCAGCCGCAAACATACCGGCGCGGGCAGCTCCGTGGAAAAGCCCGTGGGCGTGAGCTGGCCGGTTTTTGGGTCGACGTGGTAGCTGAAGATGTTGTTGGTATGCTGGTTGGCTACCAGCAGCAGACGGCCGTCGGGCGAAATGGTGAAGTTGCGCGGGAATTTGCCCTGGGTGCTGGCGTGCTGCACCAGGCTCAGCCGCCCACTACCCTGATCCACGGCCAGCACCACGATGCTGTCGTGCCCCCGGTTGGAGGCGTACACGAAGCGGCCGTCGGGCGAGACGTGGATATCGGCGGCGTAGCTGGTTTGGGCAAAGCCCGCCGGCAGGGCCGACAGCGTGTGCAGCTCGGTAAAGCTACCCTGGGCCGCATCGTAGCGCAGGGCCGTGACGGTGGAATTCAGCTCGTTAATCACGTAGGCCCAGCGCCCATTAGGGTGAAAGGCCAGGTGGCGCGGGCCGGCTCCGGGCTGGCCCTTGAAGGCCGTTTTGGCCGGGAGCTGGGGCAGGCCGGTTGCCGGATCCAGCGCGTAGCTCAGCACCTGGTCGTTGCCCAGATCCACGGCCAGGGCGTAGCGGCCCCGGGGGTCGGGCAGGATACAGTGGGCGTGGGGCTTGTCCTGGTTGGGATGGGGCCCCGAGCCCTGGTGCCGGTCGACGACGGCCGCCGGGGCCAGCTGCCCGTCCGGCTGCACCGGCAAGGCGCTGATGGTACCGCCGCCGTAGTTGGCGGCCAGCACGGCTTTATTGCCCGGGGCCAGGCTCACGTAGCATGGCCCCGCCCCGGCCGAAGGCTGCTCATTCAGCACCGTCAGCCCGCCGCTGCCCTGGTCGATGCCGAAGGCGCGGATGGCCCCGCTGCCGCTGCCTTCTATCTCCAGGGTGGCGTAGAGGAAGCGGTGGTCGGCAGACAGGGTCAGAAACCCCGGCTTCACCCCACCCCGAAAGCCCGCTACCCGGGTAAAGGCGCCGGTGCGCGGGTGCAGGCGGTAGAGGTAGATGTTATCCTGCTCAGCCGCCCCGTAGGTGCCGATATAGAGCAGGTATTCCTTGGCAGCAGCGGCCGCCCGCCCGGCAGCGCAACCCGCCAGCAGCGGCCCGGCGGCCAGCAAAGCGGCACGTTGCAGAAAAGCGCGGCGGGAGCAGCGGATTGGAAGAATCATGCGGATGTTCGGGTCAGATCTTTTCGTAAAGTAGTAGCGTGAAGCTCAAGGTAAGCACGCGGACCCAAACCCTGCAATTACCATTATCATCCGCAAACCGAGCCTGGTCGAAAACTGTCGGCCAGCAGGTCCACCTTGCCCTAAATTCACCGGAACCCTGGCAGATAATAGTCAGGGTGAACAGCACCGGTGGGTAGTTTTCTTTTCCAGCTACGGGTTGCCTGCTTACGCCACGGTATACAATAGCGTACTTTTACCGTCTAGCAAGTCCTACTCGACCCATAGCCACTGTGCGTTGACGCCGGAATGTAAGTTTAACAGGTATATGCGCTTGGTAAAATTAGTCCTAGCTATAACGTTAGGTTCCCTGCCCGCTCTAAGCAAGGCCCAGGTATCCCCTGCCGTTCGTGATTCTGCCGCTGCTGCTACGGCTCCCCGGGCGGCGGCGCCCATAAAATTGGGCAGGCTCGCCCGCTTGTTTGCGCCCAGCGACAAGCCCAACTTTTTGCCGATTCCATCTATTTTTTCGCAGCAGGAAACCGGCCTGGCGGTCGGGCTCAACTCGCTGCCGGTCTGGCGCTTTGGTCAGGATACCACCACGCGCAAATCCAACGTGCGGCTGGGAGCCTGGGTCAGCCAGAAGGGCCAGACGTCGATTCAGCTGACGCATAACGTCTTCACGCCCGATGAGGAACTCTACCTGCTCGGGGAGCTGAGCTACTACGATGTCAACTACTTCTACTACGGCATTGGCAACGAGACCCGCAAGGCCAACGAGTCGCAGGTAGATTACACGGTCATTATTTTCAATCAGCGGATCATGCCCCGCATTGCCCACAACTGGTTTGCGGGCCTGCAATACCGCTTCACCGACCTGCGCAACATCAAGTTTGAGAAGCCCAGCGAGCAGGGCGGCCAAAATAAGTTTCAGGCGGATCTGGAGCAGGGTGTTCTTACGGCCCGGGAGGCTGCCGGCGGCAATACCTCCGGCATCGGCCCCGCCGTGCTCTACGACGGCCGTGACAACGTGCTGGCCACGCACCGGGGCCAATATCTGCACGTACACGGCTTGTTTGCGGGCCGGTACGCGGGCAGCGACTATAACTTCAACCGGTTTCAGATTGACGCCCGGCACTTCCAGCCCTTGTTTCGCAGCACCCACACCATTCTGGCCGTGCAGTACCTGGGCCAGTTTCACTCCGGGGGCAAAGTACCGTTTCGGGAGCTTAGCGCGTTTGGGGCCGACCTGGGCGGGTCTATCTACAACTACGCCACCCTGATGCGCGGCATTTACGAGGGCCGTTTTCGGGAACGGCAGATGATGACGTTTCAAGCCGAAATTCGCCAGAAGCTTTTTTGGCGCTTCGACGGTGCCGTATTTGGCTCGGTGGGTGAGGTAGCCAACCAGCTGCGGGACTTCTCCTACCGGCGTACCAAGTTCGCGGGCGGCGTGGGGGCGCGCTTCCGCCTCAACCAGCGCGACCGGCTCAACGTCCGCCTCGACTATGGCGTTGGGTCCGGGGGCAGCTCGGGTGTTTATTTCGCCATTGGCGAGGCCTTCTAACGAGTGGGCTAGTGGCTCAGCAGTAGGAACCGAAAGGTGAAACCTCGCCGGTAGGGCGCCGACAAGGCTGGCGGCCCGCTGTTGGGAGGTTACGGATAGAAGCTCTTTATTTGAACCGGCCTGTACACGTTAGAAATGCTAAAATGACCAATCCGCAAGACAACTTGAAAAACCAGACCGTCCGAGAATATCTCTTCCTGCAGGAGATGTACGAAGACCCGTATTTCCCGAACCAGCTAGTCGACAAGGGCAGGATCATTCTGGTAAAACTCTGCGCCGACATCGAACAGCAGCAGCCCCAGGACCTGGAGGCCCTTTACGCGCTTACTCAGGCCGCCACCGAGCAGTTCAACGACTTACAGGAAGAGTTTTTCGAAGCCGGCAGCGAAATCGAAACCGCCGCCCGCGACTGTATTGCCCGGGACTTCGGGTTCATTGCCAAAGCGTATGGGTTTGAGGCTGATTTGGAGGAATTGATAGCTACGCGGGACTGGTGAGAGTATAGCCAGCCGCCGATAGTAATTATTCTTTCTATTCCGAAGAGTTCACACGCTGCATGCACGTAAGTCATCTCATCAACCATTACCTCTACTGGGTCGACCGGTTTGACCACGTGCTCAGTATCCAGGAGTGCAAGGACATTGCCTTCCTGAGCTTTACTGATTTGGGAGCAAGGGAGTCGGATGAGGTGTTGGTAAGAGAATACCGCCGGGTAGAGGACTCGCTGATTGGGTTTGTTGAGGCAGTAGTGCAGCACTCGGATACCACGCTGCACAACTCGTTCGTGCGGTATAGCTGGTTGAGCGCCGGGGCCGAAACCTCCCTACCCTTGTTCGGTCCCGCCCAGCTCGCCATTCACCAGGCTATAGAAAAGCTTGACCGAGGAGACGAGCTTTGCCTACAGCTCGAATCAAAAGAGCAGCTCCGCGACTTTCTGCAACTCGGGCTGCGGGAGCTGCTCAAAGTCAAGCTCCGGATTGGGGTAGTGTATATCGAAACCGGTTTTGACCTGGGCCTAGTCGTGCAGAATATCCGGGAAGATGAGTTGCTGAACCTTAGTAGTCAGACTGGCCTGCACGTGCTCCGCAAGTGGGAGCACGCCATGTGGGAGTAACCGCGCCTATGTTATTCAGCCCAACGGACGCCCAAGCTCTGGGGCAAGAGCTGAACACGTTTTATACTGAAGCGTCCAACTTCTTTACGTTCCCACTTAACAAGTCTGGCTATACCATCTGTATTGACCTGTTAAAGGACGGCCAATACATCTTAGTAAGCCTGACAGTTGGATTAGCAGCATATTCAATTGAGCACATCGAGTTTTACATGGGCGAAACGAAAGACGAGGTTGTGCAGGAATTGAGGGAGGTATTTGAATTGCTTTCCCGGCACGAAACCCGCCTTGTGTCGGTGGTAGGCCCCGAAACCAAAGTGGGGCTCGAGATACTTCAAAACGGCAAGTGGACTCAATACGGGTACTTCAGCGCTGCTAAAATGGTTTAGCATAGTACTAACCGTCCGTATTGCTACCTTGCCGGCTTCAACCCCGAAGCTGATGAAACTGCCGTTCCTTTCCGTTCTTCTTCTCGCGTCCCTTTCTACCCTGGCCCAGCAAAAGGCCAAGCCAGCCGAAAACCTGGTGCAGTACGCCCGGCCCATCATCGGGACCCAGAAGATGGGCCACACCTACCCCGGGGCCACGGTGCCCTTCGGCATGGTGCAGCTCTCCCCCGACACCGACACGCTGCTCTACGCCAAGGACGGCAAGTACAACCCGGATATGTACCGCTACTGCGCCGGCTACCAGTACGACGACCCCACCATCGTGGGCTTCAGCCACACCCACTTCAGCGGCACCGGCCACTCCGACCTCGGCGACTTTCTGGTGATGCCCACCACGGGGCCCTTGCAGCTCAACCCCGGCACGGCCCAGAAGCCCGAATCCGGCTTCCGCTCCCGCTTTTCCCACCAGAACGAAACCGCTGAGCCGGCTTATTACCGCGTCAGGCTCGACGACCACAACATCCAGGCGGAGCTGACGGCTACCACGCGCGTGGGCATGCACCAGTACACCTTCCCCAAGTCCGACCAGGCCCACATCATCCTGGACCTGATGGCGGGCATCTATAACTACGAGGACAAGAACACCTGGACGTACGTGCGGGTCGTGAATGACTCGCTCCTTACCGGCTACCGCCAAACCAACGGCTGGGCCCGCACCCGCACGCTGTATTTCGCTATGGCGTTTTCCAAGCCGTTTAAGCAATACGGCTTCCGCAACTTCTCCAAAAAGCAGGTCTACCGCGGGTTTTGGGGCAAATTTGACCAAAGCAAGAACTTTCCCGAAATGGCCGGCGAGCAGCTGCGCGCTTACTTCGACTTTGCTACCCGGGAAGGCGAGAAAATCAAGGTGAAGATGGCCCTCTCGCCCGTCAGCCAGGAAGGCGCGGTGGCCAACATGCAAGCCGAGCTGCCGGGCTGGAACTTCGAGCAGACCAAGGCCCAAAGCCAGGCCCTGTGGCAGCAGGAGCTGGGCAAAGTCACGATTCAAAGCCCGAAGAAGGACGACAAAATCAACTTCTACACGGCCCTTTACCACACCTTTCTCGGCCCCACCATCTACCAGGACGCCGACGGCCAATACCGGGGTATCGACCATAACAATCATAAAGCAGAAGGCTTTACCAACTACACCACCTTCTCGCTCTGGGACACTTACCGCGCCCTGCACCCGCTCTTCAACCTGGTGCAGCCCCGGCGCAACGCCGACATGGTGCAGAGCATGCTGGCCCACTACCGCCAAAGCCCCGAGCACATGCTGCCCGTGTGGAGCCACCACGCCAACGAGAACTGGTGCATGATCGGCTACCACAGCGTTTCGGTTATTGCCGACGCCGTGCTCAAGGGCAACGCCTCGGCCTTCGACGCCAATAAGGCCCTGGACGCCTGCGTAACTACGGCCCGCTATAAGCCCTATGATGGTATCGGGTACTATATGCAGCTGGGCTTCGTGCCCGAGGACAAGAACTCGTCCTCCGTCAGCAAGACCCTGGAGTACGCCTACGACGACTGGTGCATCGCGCAAATGGCCCAAAAGCTGGGGCGGCAGGACATCTACCAGGAGTTCAGCCAACGGGCCCAGAACTATAAGAACGTGTACGACGCCCGCGTGGGCTTTATGCGCCCCAAGCTTTCGGATGGCAGCTTCCGCAAGGAATTCGACGTGCTCAGCACCCACAACCAGGGCTACATCGAGGGCAACGCCTGGAACTACAGCCTTTACGTGCCCCAGGACCCCCAGGCGCTTATTCAGCTCATGGGCGGCTCGAAGCGCTTCACCGAGCACCTCGACTCGCTCTTTACCATGCACCTGCCCGACAAGTTCTTCGCCGAAACCGAGGACATCACCCGCGACGGTATCATCGGCAACTACGTGCACGGCAACGAGCCCGCCCACCACGCGGCCTACCTCTACAACTGGACCGACCAACCCTACAAAACACAGCAGCGCGTCCGCATGATTCTGCCCAAGATGTACCGCCCCACCCCCGACGGCCTCGGCGGCAACGACGACTGCGGGCAGATGTCGGCCTGGTACATCTTCTCGGCCCTGGGCTTCTACCCCGTGGCCCCCGGCTCCACCGAGTACGCCCTGGGCAGCCCCGCCATTCACGGCGCCACGATGACGCTGGAAAACGGCAAGACCTTCCGCATCACGGTCAAGAATCAGAGCGACAAAAACGTGTACGTGAAGGAAGCCCGGCTAAATGGGCAGAAGCTGACCCGGCCGTTCTTGAATCACCAGGATATTGTGAACGGTGGGGAGCTGGTGTTTACGATGGCGGGGAAGCCGTGATATGGTTAGAAATGATTCGACCCGGCTTCCTTCGAGAAAGGCGCAATAGCCTAGCACACTATTCAGGGAAATGCAGCTTGGCTCCTTCGTCTCGTTGTCTGCAATGCTGAAGACAGGTACTTTAGTCGGGATACGCAAGGCTAGTGAAGCGGTATCCTATTCGTTACCCATTCCTATTTGTCTTTATGGAGTCTTCCCCAGTGCTTACGACTGTAAGCCCCGCTACCCTCGGCACCAAGCCCCACTACGCCATCCTCGACGGACTGCGGGGCGTGGCAGCCCTGATGGTGGTGGCCTTTCACCTCTGCGAGTCGCATGCCACCAGCCACCTCGACCAGGTTATCAACCACGGCTACCTGGCCGTCGACTTCTTCTTTCTGCTCTCGGGCTTCGTCATTGGTTATGCCTACGACGACCGGTGGAGCCGGCTCACGCTCAAGGAGTTTTTCCGCATCCGGCTGGTGCGGCTGCAGCCGCTGGTGGTGCTGGGCATGGTTATCGGGGCTGTCTGCTTCTACTTCCAGGCCTCGCCGGTGTGGCCAGGCATTGCGGCGGTGCCCGTCTGGAAAACCCTGCTGGTCATGCTGGTGGGCTTTACGCTGCTGCCCCTGCCCGTGTCGATGGACATTCGGGGCTGGCACGAGATGCACCCGCTCAACGGGCCGGGCTGGTCCTTGTTCTACGAGTACATTGCCAACCTGCTCTACGCCCTGGGCGTGCGCAAATTCTCCAACCCTGCCCTGGGTATCCTGGTGGCCCTGGCCGCCGCGGCGCTGATTCACCTGGCCGTCACCAGTCCGGCCGGCGACGTTATCGGGGGCTGGTCGTTGGAGCCCGAGCAGCTGCGCATCGGGTTTAGCCGAATGCTGTTCCCGTTTTTTGCCGGGCTGCTGCTGTCGCGCGTGGCCCCGCTGGCCCGGTTTAGGTCGGCGTTTCTGCTCTGTAGCCTGCTGCTGGTCCTGATTCTGGCCATGCCCCGCATCGGTGGGGCCGAGCGGCTGTGGCTCAACGGCCTCTACGATTCGCTCAGCATCGTGGTCTTGTTTCCCCTGATTGTATGGCTGGGGGCCAGCGGGCAGATTGCCGGCGAAAAGCCCGCCCGGCTGTGCAAGTTTCTGGGCGACATCTCCTACCCTATCTACATGACCCACTTCCCGCTGGTGTACATCTACACCGGCTGGGTCGGCACCCACAAGCCGACGCTGGCCCAGGCGGTGCCGGTAGCCCTGCTCACCTTTACCGCCGCCGTTTTGCTGGCCTATGCCAGTCTGAAGCTCTACGATGAGCCGGTGCGGCGCTGGTTAAAAAAGAAGTTCTTGGCGCAGCGGTAAGCTAGCCGTACTCTGGCCGCCTGCGGGCTGCTAACAGCACAAGCTCCACCTCAGCCGGGCAAGCCAGCGGGTGGAGCTTGTGCTGTTAGAGTAATTGGCAGCGCCTAGTTGCCGGGCAGAAAGCCAGGAGAATTGGTACCCTTGGCTTTGTTGCGGTTGTAGAGGTAGGCAGCACCCGCCGCCAGCAGGGCGCCGGTGGCCAGCTTACGGCCCATGCCCCCGGAGCGGGGCGCCGTGTTGTAGGTGCCCGCGGCGGAGCTGCCACCGCCTAAGGTGCGAAACAGGCCCGAGAGCAGGCCTCCCATAGTACCGCTCGGGCGGTCAGAACCAAAGATGCTCATGCGTGACAAGAAATATGGTGGAGCTTCTGGTACGCAGGCTCAGCCGGCACGGTTATCCTGCGGGGGCCACTTTCACCGCGCCCGTCCGCCTTACTGGGCCCGGCGCTTCTCGTCCTCAGCCCCGGAGCGGCGGTTCGTGGACGTCAGCTTGTCGTTGCCCAGGCGCCAGCTCAACGACAAGGTGGCTGTACGGGAGTCGCGGCGCAAATACAGGTCTTCCTGGTAATTGTTGTAGTTGGAGCGGGCCCGCAGCGGGGTAGTCAGGAAGATGTCGGTGGCAGCCAGGCGCAGGGTGGCTTTCCGGTCCCAGAGGGCCTTTTGCACGCCCAGATTTACCTGCCCGTAGTCCTGAAAAACAAAAAAGCCGACCCGCTGCCGGGAGTAGTAATTGCCGCTCAGCTCGGCCCCCCAGCCCTTGCCGAAGGTAAACGTGCTGTTGCTGCTGAGCGTGAAGGCGCCCTGCCCGCGGTTGAGGGACGTATTAGCCAGAGTGCCCTGGTAATGAATGTAGAAAAACACCGCGTTGTTGTACACCTGCCACCATTTGGTCGGCGTCAGCGGGGCCGTCAGGGTCAGGGCCGCGTAGTGCTGCCGGTTCAGGTTCACGTACATCGACACGGTGGAGGTGCGCGACTCGGGCTGGGCCACGTCGGTGATGGGGTCGGCCGTCAGGCTGTAGCTGAGGTTGGTGGTAAATTTCTGCTGGAAGGTGTGGGCCACTTCCAGATTGTAGCTGGTTTCGGGCCGCAGCTCGGGGTTGCCCTTGCCGGTGGTGGTGGGGTCGATAACGAAGCGGAACGGGTTGAGCTGCCGGTACGAGGGCCGGTTGATGCGCCGGCTCAGGGCTGCCGTCCATTCGTGCACTCCGCTGGGCGTGTATTTCACCGAGGCCGTGGGAAAGAGCTGGTAGTAGTCGCGCCGGAAGTTGTCGGACGCCACCACCTGCTCGCCGGTGGCGTGGGTTTGCTCGCCGCGCAGGCCCGCCTGCAGGTTCAGCTTGCCCACTTTGTGGCTCAGATTAAGATAGGCCGCCGAAATCAGCTCGTCGTAGCGAAACCGGTTGGTGCGGCCCCGGTCCACGCTCGTCACGCCCTCCGTGGTGGTCAGAAACAGGATGTCGTTGTCGGAAAACACCCGGCTGGCTTTGGCGCCGGCTTCCAGGGTCGTGTTTTCGCTCAGCGGCCGGGTGTAGTCAGCCTTGGCGGCCTGAATAATCAATTCGCCGGTCTGGTCGCCGTTGAGCAGGGTTTGGGGCCGGCCCGACCGCTCATTAAAGGTGGTCAGGCTCTGCAGGCGGTGGGTGTAGTAGCGGGCGTAGTCGAGGTCGGCCGATAGTTCGGGTTTACCGACCTTGGCATTCGCAAAAACGTGCTTGAAGTTGAGGTTGGCCGTGACATTGGGATTATAGCCCTGCCCGGTGCCCTGGGCCGTGTAGTAGTCGGTGAGCTGCCCGCGGCCGTCGTAGAAATAGCTCACGTTGGTGCTGCTGCCGCCGGGTCGCGGGTTGGGCACGGCAAACCCCGTCACGACGCCGCCCAGGGTCGTATTGGCCGCCAGATTCACATCGGTGCCCAGCCGCCAAATCACGAAATGGTCACTGCCAATCTGGTTGTTGCGCTGGTCGGCCTGGCTTACCAGCTCGGGGCCGGTGTCGCCCGATTCGAAGTAGGACCGGTAAGTGTTGCGGATGCCAAAATTGCTGCGTTTGGTGTACGTCGTGGAGGCAAATAGATTGAGCCCTTTCTGGCGGTGGTTGCCCGAGGCGCTGGTCGTAAACCGGCCGTACCGCCCGCGGCCGTAGCTGATGTTGCCGCTGCCGTTGGTGCCCTGGCGCTGGTCTTTTTTGAGCTTGATGTCGATAATGCCGGCGCTGCCCTGGGCGTCGTACCTGGCGGGCGGACTGGTAATGAGCTCAATGCTCTTGAGCTGGTCGGCGGGCAGGGCCCGCAGGTAGTCGGCCAGCTCGGTGCCCGTCATGGGCTGGCGCTTGCCGTCAATCATGACCAGCAAGCCCTGCCGGCCGCGCAGGGCCAGGTTGTCGTTGGCATCCACCGTAACGCCCGGCGCCCGGCTCAGCACTTCCAGCGTGGAGTTGCCGGTAGCCAGCGTCGAGCCTTCCACGTTCACCACGGTTCGGTCGGCCAGGCGCTCAAACAGCGGCTTCTGGCCCACGACCTGCACTTCCTTGAGCTGGGTAGCCGCATTCACGCGCAGCGTAAGCGTGGGGACGCTGCCACTGCCCGGCAGCTCAAAAACGGCGCTCCAGGCGCGGTTGTAGCCCACCTGCGCCGCCGACACCCGGTAGTTGCCCGCCGCCAGCTGCTCAAACCGGTACTCTCCCTTGGCGTCGCTGAACTCGGTTTTGACCAGGGTAGAATCGGTGGCGCGGTGCAGCGTGACGGTGGCGTAGTCGATGGGCGCCCCGGCTTCGGTTTGCACCCGGCCCGTGGTGCTGGCCCCGGTTTGGGCCGTGGCCGGCAAGGCCAGTAACCCGGCCAGCAAGCCCAGGGCCGGGACCCGAAAGGAAGCGTAAACGTTACTTTTCATGGAACGGAGGCGGTTTGGTTGGAAGACAGAAGTAGGACAGAGCCGAAAATCAGCTCCTGAAAGCAAAGGCACTAGCGGGCCGGGACGCGCAAAAAGATGCGCATCGGTGGGCAAGCTGGTTAGGACAAAAGCAGGACTCCGGCGAATGACGCTAGCCCCTGCGCATAGCTGCGTGGCTGCGAGGTACCAACCGGAGTTCAGGCGTAGACACCGTGCCTTCTGCGGATGGTTACAGAAGCGCAGCAACTTTTTTTTGAGGCGCGCTTCTACCTTGCTTGGCATGGGTTGTCCGGGCAACGGAATTAGCTGTTAATTTGACTATCCTAGCCTTACCCCTACCCCTTTACTTTATGAAACTTTACCTGCTGCTCTCCTTGCTGGCCCTTACTCCTGCTGCGCACGCCCAAACCGGCCCCGTGAAGGTCGAAGTAAAACAGGCCAACGGCCGCTACGAGCTGCTGCGCGGCGGCAAACCCTACTTCATCAAGGGCGCGGGCGGCGGGCAGTTTCCGGAGCGGGTGAAGGCCTACGGCGGCAATTCTATCCGCACCTGGGGCACCGACGGCGCGGAGAAGGTGCTGGCCGAAGCCAACCAGAACGGCCTCACGGTGATGCTGGGCCTTGACGTGGCCCGGGAGCGGCACGGCTTCGATTACAACAACACCGCGGCGGTGGCCCAGCAGCTGCAGAAAATCAAGGCCGAGGTGCTTAAATACAAGGACAACCCGGCGGTACTGTTCTGGGGCATCGGCAACGAGCTGAACCTGGAGTACACCAACCCCAAGGTCTGGGACGCGGTGCAGCAGATTGCCCAGATGATACACGAAGTCGACCCCAACCACCCCACCAGCACCGTGCTGGCCGGCCTCAATCAGAAAGAAGCCGACTACATCAAGGCCAAGTGCCCGGCCGTGGACATTCTGAGCATCAACACCTACGCCGGCCTGGCCGAAATTCCGCAGCAGGTGCGCACCGTGGGCTGGAGTGGCCCCTACGTGGTGGCCGAGTGGGGACCCACCGGCCACTGGGAAAGCCCCGTGACGCCCTGGAAAGCCTCGGTAGAGGAAACCAGCAGCCAGAAAGCCGCCGTGTATAAGAGCCGCTACGAAGCCTCGGTGGCCAAAGACAAAACCCAGTGCCTGGGCACCTACGTGTTTTTGTGGGGTCAGAAGCAGGAACGCACACCCACCTGGTACGGCATCTTCACCGAGGACGGTAAGGAGTCGGAAGTGGTGGACGTGATGCAGTACCTGTGGAGCGGGCAGTGGCCGAAGAACCGCGCCCCGCACCTGTCGGCCTTTACCCTGGACGGCAAAAAGGCCACCGACAACGTCTACGTACAGCCCGGCCAGCGTGTGCCCGTGGTAGCCACCGTATCGGACCCCGACAAGGACAAGCTCACCTACCGCTACGAGCTGCTGCCGGAAAGCACCGACCTGAAAACCGGCGGCGACCGGGAAAGCCGCCCCGCTGCCATTCCCGGCCTGGTACCGGCCGGCGCCCAGGGCCAGACGACGCTGCAGGCCCCGACCAAGGAAGGCGCTTACCGGCTGTTCGTGTACGCCTACGACGGTAAGGACAACGTGGCTACGGCCAATATTCCGTTTTACGTCCAGAGGAAGTAGAGGCATTTTGGTATCAGACTAAACCCGAGGTGCAACTAAGCCTACAGTAAGCTTCAGCCTGAAAGAATGAGTACCGGATCATTTAACGAAGGCTTTTGCGCTTTCCTGGAATCACACCTGGAAAAGACTTTTGCCAATTCGGACCGCAAGGAAATTAAGGGGCTTTGGTGCGACGGAATTTTACCTCCTGTTGTAGAAAGTCAACTGACCAAAAAGGCAGTAAATGATACCCGACAGATCATAACCCAAGCCTTTGTCGGTCACGCCGACACTACAGCCTACAAACTTATTATCGACTTCGGGAAGTATTCTCTTAGAAGGTACGCCAAAGGCTCAAGCCTGCTCGATTGTGTTCCGAGCGAGGGGTCGATGGATTGGGTAGAGATTGACTTTGCAAGCCGAACCTTAAGAATTCAGCTTAAATAAGCTCTTAAAAATTTATGTCCTTCACCCTTCGCCCCTGGCACCCCGACGATTTGCCCAGCCTCGTCAGCTACGCCAACAACCCGGAAATTGCCCGGTTCATGACCGACCAGTTTCCCCACCCCTTCACCGAGGAAAAAGGGCGGGGCTTTATCAGCATGGCCACCAGCCACTCGCCCCAGCGCATCTTCGCCATCGAGGTAGAGGGGCAGGCGGCCGGCGGCATCGGTATTCACCCCCAGACCGACGTGCAGTGCAAAAACGCGGAGTTGGGCTACTGGCTGGCCCAGCCGTTCTGGGGCCGGGGCATCATCACCGCGGCCATCGGCCAGGTCGTCGATTACGGCTTTCAAACCTTCGACATTACCCGCATTTTTGCCCGGCCCTACGGCACCAATATTGGCTCCCAACGGGCCCTGGAAAAAGCCGGCTTTGTGCTGGAAGGCCGTTTCGAGCAAACCCTGTTCAAGAACGGCGAGTACCTCGACGAGCTGGTCTACGCCGTGCGCCGGCATGGATAACCTGGAAACGCCGCGCCTGCTGCTGCGCGAGATGCTGCCCACCGACGCGCCCGGCATCCTGGCCCTGGACTCCGACCCCGAGGTGCTGCGCTACGTGCCCGGCCAGTTACTGAAAACCCTGGAAGAAGCCGCCGGAGTTATTGCCTACATCCGCCAGCAGTACGCGCAAAACGGCATCGGGCGCTGGGCCGTGGTGCGCCGCGACACCCAGGAGTTTATCGGTTGGTGCGGCATCAAGCTCGTGAACGACTACCACACCAACGGCCGCACCAATTACTACGATATCGGCTACCGGCTGCTGCGCCAGCACTGGGGGCAGGGTTTTGCCTCGGAAGCGGCCCGGGCTAGCTTGGCCTATGCATTTGACACGCTGAAACTGCCCGAAATTCATGCCACGGCCAGGCGCGAAAACCTCGCTTCCTGCCGAATTCTGGAGCGGCTGGGGCTGCGAAAAGAAACGGAGTTTCGGCAGGATGACGCGCTGTGGCACTGGTACACTAAAGCAAATGAAGCTCTACGCCTGTGAAGTACCACCAACTCTTCATCGACTGTAACAGCCCTGAAACCTACGCCGCGGTTACGCTACTACTTGGCGTAGAACCGCTCGTAAATAGGCCATCGAAATGGTCCCCGAACGTGAATGAAACGTGGCACTTCCAAGTAGAAACAAGTGACCAAGATCCGCCATTCGACTTCATTAATACCTTTCTCGATCTGCTGGAAGGTAACTATGATGCACTAGCGGCGTTAGGTATTCAGCGCACCAACATCTTGTTTTGGCTGGTATATGAGTATGACCAACAGTGTGCCATGGAATTCTACCCGCTGGAAATGGAAAGGCTAGGAAAGAATGGCATTCATCTAAATATTGACTGTTATCCTACAAAAACCCACGCATGAAAGAGCCCACCGAAGGTAGTTTCGACAGGCTCTTTCATGCGTGGGTTTGTTGCTGGTTACCCCTTACCCGCCAGCTGCGTCAGGCTTTTGGCGGCGCTGGTAAACTCCGAGGGCACCATGACAATGGTGGTGGTATTGTTGTCGATGCCAATTTCGGACAGCATCTGCATGCGGCGCAGCTCCAGGGCAATGGGGCTTTCCTCCATTTGCTTAGCGCCCTGGGTGAGCTTGATACTGGCTTCCAGCTCGGCTTCGGCCTTGATGATGCGGGCCCGCTTCTCTCGAATGGCTTCGGCCTCCCGGGCCATGGCCCGCTGCATGGAGCCGGGAATTTCCACATCCTTGATTTCGACCAACTCAATCTTGACGCCCCAGGCTTCGGTAGCCGCATCGACCAGGCCTAGCAAGGTAGAGTTGATTTGCTGCCGGTTCTTGAGCACGTCGTCGAGTTGGTGCTGGCCGATAATATTGCGCAGGGCCGTGACGGAAAGCTGGTAGACGGCCTGATTGAAGTTGGCCACCTTGATAACCGCGCTGGCCGGATCAACGACTCGAAACCACAGCACCGCATTCACCTTGACGGTGACGCTGTCTTTGGTAATGGTTTCCTGTTGCTCCAAGTCCACGGTTTTGGTGCGGATGTCGATAGTCTGCTGCCGCTCGATCAACGGGATAATCCAGTAGAGCCCCGGGCCGCGGGTGCCGACAAACCGGCCCAGCCGAAAGACAATGGCCCGCTGGTATTCCTGGGCGATGCGCAGCCCCAGCAGCAGAAAGACAAAAAGGCCGATAACTATGGCATAAAGTGACATGGCTGGTTGGGAAATCAACGTGGAACAGATAAGACTGGTACCGTTGAAGCACCCGGCATGCCAGCTTGGTTTTCCACCAGCCGCTTGGCAACAAAATCCCTGCTAACAGCCCCCAAACCCTAGTTATCCGCATCTTATTTTGCCGCAGCCTCCGCTCTGTTTCTTACGCCCCTATCATTCCGGGGCGGCTGGTTTACCATAGTGGGGTACTGGCGTACTGGCCGAACACACCACCGCCCGGCGCCGTTGCCGGGGCCGGGCGGTGGGGGGAATACCCACTGCGGACTTCGTGGCTACGCGCGCGGGTTGGTCGATTAGGTTTCGGTCAGCACCGTTTTGAAGCCGGCCAATTTTCCCTCACTGGTGTTGCCCAAGGCATAGGCCTGCACCTGGGGGCCCGCCCCTACGCGGTATACTTTGGTTTCCTCCAATTCCTGCTTCAGAAACATTTGCAGGGCCTTGTAGCGGTTGGCCAGTTCCGCATCACCCAACACGCCGTCGTCGGCCGTATGGTTGCGCAAAAAGTGCATGAGGTCTACAGTTTCCACCTTGGTGCCGGCTGGCTGGCCCGTGAGCTGAAGCAGCGCCGCATCGGAAAGAGCTCCACTAGGGGCCTCGTAGCTCACCACTTCCAGCGGTGCCTCCGACTCACTGATAAATTGCAGGCCCTGGGTTAGTTCCTGCAACTGCTGGGACGTGGCATCGGTGGCGCTGGCGGGGGCTGCCGTTGCTTCGTTGGCTTCGGTGGTTTCCCGCTCGGCCTTGCTGGCCAAGGGTTTGGCCTCGGCACCACCCGACTTTTCCTTCCCGGCGGGCACCTGGGCCCCAATGGCGGCGGCCAGCTCGTTCATGCGTTGCTCGGCCACCTTGATTTTGGGATTGGCAAAGTTCATATCCGACACCTTGGTCATCGGAATCAGGTGGATATGGGCGTGGGGCACTTCCAGGCCAATAACGGCTACTCCTACGCGCCGGCAGGGCACGGCTTCCTTCACGCCTTTGGCCACGCGCTGGGCAAACTGGTGCAGGGCCGCCAGCTCCTCGGGCGCCATATCGAAGATATAATCGACTTCGCGCTTGGGAATTACCAGCGTATGGCCTTCCACCAGGGGCGTAATGTCGAGGAAAGCGAGGTGGTGCTCGTCCTCGGCGACTTTATAGGCGGGCAGCTCGCCCGAAACGATGCGGGAAAAGATGGAAGGCATAGGGTGAGGTGGTGAAGTGGTGAGATGGTGAACCGGCAAGCCGGAAGTTCTGCTTGCGCCAAAGTACGGGGCAAAACGCAAAAAGGGCGAAGCCAGCAGCTTCGCCCTTCGTGGAAATGGGAAAACGCCCCGTTTCCCTCTCTCACTTTTTCACCGCTAGCGGCTCACTTCCAGAATCTGGAACTGCAGCTTGCCGGCGGGCACGGTGATTTCGGCCGTATCACCGGCCGACTTACCCAGCAGGCCTTTGCCGATGGGCGACTTCACCGAGATTTTGCCAGCGGCCAGGTTAGCTTCTTCCTCGGCTACGAGCAGGTAGTCGAGCACCATGTTGTTCTTCAGATTCTTGAGCTTCACTTTGCTCAGAATCAGCACCTTGGTTACGTCCATGTTGGTATCGTCGATAACGCGGGCGTTGCCGACAACTTCTTCCAGCTTGGAGATTTTCAGTTCCAGCAAGCCCTGTGCTTCTTTAGCCGCATCGTACTCAGCATTTTCGCTCAGGTCGCCTTTGTCGCGGGCTTCGCGCAGGTCTTCAGCTGCTTTGGCCCGGCCGCGGATTTTGAGGTCCTGCAACTCGTCTTTGAGCTTTTGCAGGCCTTCAGGGGTATAGTAATTTACGGTAGCCATGTCGGTGGGATGGTTTGCTAAAAAACAAGGAGAACGGTCAGCGGGGCCGACCGTTCTCCGAAACAGGTTTAGGACAAATATACGAATCCGGCGCAATTCCCGCTAGTGCCCGGCTTTCGGGCTGCGCAGAAAATCTCCGATTTTGCGGGCCAACACCTCATTTATACGGCGGTACGACTGAAAGCTCCAGCCCCCGATGTGGGGCGAAAAAATGACGCTGGGCGAAGCTTTCAAATACTCCAGCGTGGTTTGCTGGGTTTCGGTCAGGGTGGCCAGCTTCTCGTTTTCGAGCACGTCGAGGGCGGCCCCGCGCACCTGTCCGCTCTGCAGGCCCCGCACCAGGGCCGCGTGGTCGAGCACCTCGCCCCGGGCCGTGTTCAGCACCCAAACCGGATTGCGGAACCCCTGCAGCAGCTCGTCGTTTACGAAGTGCTTGTTGGCCGCCTCGTACGGAATATGAATGCTCAGCACGTCGGCCCGCTCCTGCAATTCCGGCAGGCTCACCAGAATGGCATTATGGTCGCCTTCGTGGGCCGGGTTACGGTCGTGGGCCAGCACCGTGCAGCCGAAGTTGCTCAGGCGCTTGGCAAAGGCCGCCCCCATGTGCCCGTACCCCAGAATGCCGATAACCTTACCGGCAATTTCCTCGCCCCGGTTGGCCTCGCGCTGCCACAGGCCCTGGCGCATTTCCCGGTCGGCCCGCACGATGTTGCGAAACAAGGCCAGCAGCAAGCCCAGGGTGTACTCGCCCACCGCGTCGCGGTTGCCCTCCGGGGCATTGAGCAGCGTCACGCCCGCCGCGGCCAGAGCGGCTTCGTCGATGTTATCCACGCCGGCCCCGGCCCGGGCCACGTAGCGCAGCTGGGGGGCCTGGGCCAGCAGCTCGGCGGTGATGCGCACTTTGCTGCGCACAAGCAGGCCGTCGTAGGGCTGGGCAGCCAGAGCCGCGGGAATTTCGGCGGCTTTCAGGTCCGGCCGGAAGTGCAGCGTAACGCCCAGCGGCGCGAGCAGTTCGGGCAGCGAAGGGTGCATTTCATCGACGCAGAGGCAGAGCGACTGAGCGTGTAAGGTAGGGCGCCCGGGCTGGGCAGGTTCGGGAGGCAGGGCCGGTTCACTCATCCTTGCAGTGGGGTTAGCGAAGCTTATTCTTCTTCAGTTTCTTCGGATATATCTTTCTGGCGGCGGGACTTGGCATTGTTAACCGTAGGAGCCACCACGACGCGGTGCTGCTCAATGTGCTTGGTCAGTTCCACGAAATCGGCCACGCTCAGTTGCTCGGCCCGCTTCTCAAACACCGGGTTGGTCGTCGCCTCGGGTACCATGCCGAAGGGTTTCAGGGCGTTGCGCAGAGTTTTGCGCCGGGTCTGAAAGGCCTGCTTGACCACCTGAAAAAACAGCTTCTCGTCGCAGCCCAGGTGCTCGGTGTCGTTGCGGGTAAGGCGCACCACGGCCGACTGCACCTTGGGCGGGGGAATAAAGACGTGGGGCGGCACGGTAAAGAGCATTTCCACGGTGTAGAACGCCTGCAGCAGCACGCTCAGAATGCCGTAGGTTTTGGAGCCGGGCGGCTCGGCCAGGCGGTCGGCTACTTCTTTCTGAATCATGCCCACGACTTCGCGCACCTGCTGGCGGTGGGCCAGCACCTGGAAGAAAATCTGGCTGCTGATGTTGTAAGGAAAGTTGCCGATAATGCTCAGCGGCTGCTCGGGAAACAACTTGTGCAAGTCCTGCTTCAGGAAGTCGGCCGAGAGGATGCGGCCTTCCAGGGCCGGAAAGTTGCGGCCCAGATACTCCACCGACTCCCGGTCAATTTCGACCACCGTCGTGCGGTATTCGGGGTGCTTGAGCAGGTCGCCGGTCAGCACGCCCATGCCGGGCCCGATTTCCAGCACCTCTGTCACGCCGTCGGGTAGCCGCAACGAATCCACGATGCGCCGCGCAATATTGGGGTCGGCCAAAAAGTGCTGGCCTAAATGTTTTTTGGGGCTTACGTGGTCCATTTCAGAGAAAAGTGCGGTGATGACGCGTAGAAGTACGAAGAAAGAGCCGTAGCGGGAGTCGCAAAGCCAAGCAAGCTCAACAGCCCGGTTCTTGACGCTGATACATTAGTTCTACCAAAGGCTGCCTACCTTGCGCGCCCTAACTCGCCCCAAAGATACGCCCGTCTATGTCGATTCAACTAGCCACCGCCACCGAGCTGCCCCAGCACGCCACCGCCGTCTTCCTGCTGCCCGCTGGCACCAAGGAGCTGCCCCAGGATTTGCAGGACCTGCACGAGGCTGCCCGCCAGTACGTTGCCGCCCAGCTCGCCGCCGACAGCAAGCTCATTACGGTCAACCACTTCTCGCACCAGCACTACTTTGTAGTGGCCGCCGAAAAACCTACCGTGCACCTCGTGGCCGAAGCCGCGCGCAAAAGCGGCCACCAGCTCCACGCCCAGCTCAAGGCCGCTAAGGTAACCGAGCTCTACGTGCAGGATCTGTCGGGCCACCCCGATTCGACGCTGGCCCTGGCTTTGGTCGAAGGCCTGGCCCTGACGGCCTACCAGTTTGAAGGCTACAAAACCGACGAGAAATCGAAAGAGGCGGCCAAGCTGACTCACCTCCACGTGGTCGGGGCCGACGAAAAGGAATTGCAGGAGCTGGACGGGGTACTGCAGGGCGTATTCCTGGCCCGGGACCTGATCAACATGCCCCTGAACAAGCTCAACGCCGAGCAGTTTGCCGAGCGCATGGCCGCCGCGGGCGAAGAAGCCGGTTTCCACACCGAAATCCTGGATTTGGTCCGCATCGAAGCCCTGCGCATGGGTGGTCTGCTGGCCGTGAATCAGGGTAGCCCCGAGCCGCCCACGTTTACTATTATGGAGTACAAGCCGGCAGGCGCTACCAACGCCAAGCCCTACGTGCTGGTGGGCAAGGGCGTGGTTTTCGACACCGGCGGCCTGAGTCTGAAGCCTACCCCGGCTTCCATGGACATGATGAAGTGCGACATGTCGGGCGGGGCGGCCGTAACCGGCGTGCTCTACGCACTGGCTAAAAACAACGTACCGCTCCACGTTATCGGCCTGGTGCCCGCCACCGACAACCGCCCCGGCGGCCTGGCCTTTGCCCCCGGCGACGTGCTGACCATGTACAGCGGCCTGACGGTGGAAGTGCTCAACACCGACGCCGAAGGCCGCCTCATCCTGGCCGATGCCCTGGCATTTGCCCGCAAATACGAGCCCGAATTTGTTGTCGACATTGCTACCCTCACCGGTTCCGCGGCCCGCGCTATCGGTAAGGAAGGCATCGTGGCTATGGGTACGGCCAGTGAAGATCAGATGGCCGAGCTGAAAAAGTCCGGCAACCGGGTGCACGAGCGGGTCGTGGAGTTTCCGATGTGGGAGGAATACGCCGACCACATCAAGTCCGACATTGCCGATATCAACAATCTGGGCAAGGCCGAAGCCGGCGCCATTTCGGCCGGCAAGTTCCTGGAGCGTTTTGCCATTGGCTACCCCTGGGTGCACCTCGACATTGCCGGCCCGGCCTACCTGCTGGCCCCCGACTCGTACCGCGGCAAGGGCGGCACCGGCACCACCGTGCGCCTGCTCTACGACTTCCTGAAAAACCGCGCGTAGTCGTCTGCCGGCTATATCGAGCACCACAAGGCATCTGGCGTGCAGTCGTAGCCCACGTTTCCGTCCTGCTCAGCGAAACCGCAGTATCCCGGCCGCAATGGCAACATCAGCTCCTACAGCGGGCCAGGGGCTTCGACAAGCGGATGCCGAATCCGGCATGACGCTCCCAATAATTCAGTACCAAGCTTTTCCCAAGCACCACACTCATGAGTACTCTTCCCCGCCTCGGTATTTCAGTTGGCGACCTAGCCGGTATCGGGCCGGAAATCATTTATAAGACTCTGCTCGACAGCCGCCTGCTCAAATACTGCACGCCGGTTGTCTACGGTACGGCTACCGTACTCTTCGACGACTTCCCCTCCGACCAGCACCAGGGCCCGCCCCTCACCTTCCGCCAGGTGCGCTCCGCCGCCGACATCGACCCGGGCAAGCCCAACGCCGTAACCTGCTGGGATGAGGACTACACCCTCACGCCCGGCCAACCCACGGCAGCCTCCGGCCGGGCCGCCCGCGAATCGCTGCTGGCCGCTGCCCGCGACCTGAAAGCCGGTCTGCTCGATGGCCTTATTACGGCCCCCATCAGTAAGGAAAACACCCAGTCCGATGAGTTCCGCTACCCCGGTCACACCGAGTTTCTCACCAGCTTTTTCGACGCGCCCGAAAGTCTGATGCTACTGGCCAGCGAGGACTTGCGCGTGGCGACGGCCACCGGCCACATAGCGCTGAAAGACGTGCCGGCCCGCCTGACCAAGGAGTTGCTCACGACCAAGCTACGCATCCTACTGAAGTCGCTGAAAGCCGACTTTGGTATCGACAAGCCCCGCGTAGCCGTGCTGGGTCTCAACCCCCACGCCGGCGAAAAAGGCTTGCTGGGCTCAGAAGAGGCCGATACCGTCACGCCCGTTATCGAGCAGCTACTCAGCGAAGGTCACCTCGTATATGGTCCTTTCCCGGCCGACGGCTACTTTGGCACCAGCCAGTACCGCTCCTTCGATGCCACGCTGGCCCTCTACCACGACCAGGGCCTGATTCCGTTTAAGACCATAGCCTTCGAGCGGGGCGTCAACTTCACGGCGGGCCTGTCGGTTATCCGCACCTCCCCCGACCACGGCACTGCCTACGGGCTGGCTGGCCGGTTTAAAGCCGATGAAACGTCGTTCCGCGAAGCCGTATACATGGCCTGTGACCTGATTCGCCAGCGCCAGAAGTACGCCGATGTGAAGCCGCTGGTGCCGGGACCAGCACCGCGGGGAGGCCGCACGGAGTAAGATAAAGGATTTCACTTTGGAGCATATTCTTTCCAAAACTGAAATTTTATTTGTCAAATCAGAACGCTGTTGTAGCTTTGCACTTCCTAAGCCGCTTCGTGCGGCTGGCTATTCACCAGTTTCAACTTCTCTGCATGCTCCTTCACACGCCCGCTGACTACCGCACGGCCCTGCGCCGACTCGATGCGCTGGCAGCCGCTGGAGTGGAGGGCAACCCGGCTCTGGAAGCCGAGTTCCGGCAGCTAATTGTGGCCCTGGATGCGTACGAAGGTCAGCTGGGGCTGTTGCCGATTCCGACGCTGCCTACTTCCCTGGCCGAGATGATCGAGCTGAAGCGGCAGCAAATGCGGCTGAAGCAAAAGGAGCTGGCGGAGTTGTTGGAAGTGCCCGCCGGGCGCCTCTCGCAGATCCTGAGCGGCAAGCGCCGCGTCACCCTGGATTTGGCTAAGCGCTTGTATGAGCGGTTGAATATCCCTTCCGACTTCATTCTCAAGAACGCCTGATTCAGTTCCCAATACCTTCCTGGTTTTCTTAAAACGGGGAAATCTTTCTACTTTTGCCCCCTTCTACAAAATTTCCTGTGAAAAAGGACTCGCAATACGATTTGAACATTGCCAAGCTGGCCAGCAAGACGCACCATTTTGCGTTTGAGCTGAACCAGGCTTTCTTTGAGCAGTTCGAGCAGAACCTGATCCAGGACGGCCAGCTGCACGCCGACGTGGAGTTGACCAAAACAGAACTGCTGCTTACGCTGAACTTTCACATCGTGGGCACCGTGCGCCTGATCTGCGACCGGAGCCTGGATGAGTACGACCAGCCCATCGACGTGCGCCACTCCCTGCGCGTACGCTTCGGCGACCAGGCCCTGGAGCTCGACGACGACGTGCTGCAGATCACGCCCGAGACGCAGACCTTGCCCATTGCCCAGCACTTATTCGATTATATCGGCCTGGCCATTCCGATGAAAAAGCTGCACCCGCGCTTTCAGAATGAGCCCGACGAAAACCCCGATGCCGAAACCAAGCTCATTTTCACAACCCGCCAGCCCGGCGACAGTGAAGACGACGACGAAGGCACCGACCCCCGTTGGGATGCCCTGCGCAACCTCAACTAACGGCCTTTCGGCATATTGCTTTTTAAATTCAACACTTACCATTTTCCCTTTTTGACTCATGGCACATCCTAAGCGCCGCCAATCCTCGACCCGCCGCGACAAGCGTCGCACCCACGACAAGCTGACCCCGAAAGCAGTAACCATCTGCTCGAACACCGGTGAGCTGCACCTGCGCCACAAGGCGTACGTGGTCGATGGCGACCTGTACCTGCACGGTAAAGTAGCTATCAAAGACTATGCTCCCGTAGCTGCCGCGGCGCCGGCTTCCGACGAAGAATAAGCGCCGCCTAGCCGGCTTCGGCCGGCCTGCCTTCCCGACTCCCTACCCCTTGACACCTCGTACATGAAGATAGCCCTGGACGCAATGGGAGGCGATTTCGCCCCCCAGGCTGCCGTGGACGGCGCCGTGCTGGCTGCCCAAAAGCTTGCCGGCGCGGCTCAGATTGTGCTCATTGGCCAGGAAGATGCCGTGCGCCCCATGCTTCAGCAGCATGGGGCCGCGGCCGACGGCCTCATCCTCGTTTCTGCCTCGCAGATTATCGAGATGGGTGAGCACCCTGCCAAAGCGTATCAGCAAAAGCAGGATTCCAGTATAGCCGTTGGCTACCGTATGTTGCACAATGGGGAGGTAGAAGCATTCTGCTCCGCCGGCAACACCGGTGCCATGCTCGTCGGCGCTATGTTCAGCGTAAAGCCCGTTTCGGGGGTGATGCGCCCAGCCATTGCCAACTTCGTTCCGAAGCTGGCGGGTGGTTTTGGCGTACTGCTGGACGTGGGAGCCAATGCCGAATGCAAACCCGAAATGCTCGAACAGTTCGGGGAGCTAGGTTCGCTCTACGCCCAGTATGTGCTGGGTATCGACAAACCCAAGGTGGGCCTGATGAACCTGGGCGAGGAAGAAGGCAAAGGAACTGCTATAACCCAGGCCGCTCACCAGTTGCTGAAAGTGAATCCCCACATCCACTTTATCGGCAACATCGAAGGACGCGACCTGTTCAATGACAAAGCCGACGTGATTGTTTGCGACGGCTACACGGGCAACGTGGTGCTGAAAATGGCCGAATCGGTGTACGACATCCTGGCTGAAAAGCAGATGCACGACCCTTTCTTCGACAAGTTCAACTACGAAGCCATTGGTGGCAGCCCCATCCTGGGCATCAACGACAACGCCATTATCGGGCACGGTGTGAGCACGCCGGAAGCCATTTGCAACATGCTGCTGCAAGGATACCAAATGGCCAAATCCGGCATCGCCGACCAGATAAAAGACACTTTCAAGTCCTAGCGACTAAGTCCGGCTGAGGCCGGACTTTTTTTGCCTATTTTTTCCTGTTTCCCCGAATGAAAATCACTGCTGCCATAACCGGAGTGGGCGCTTACGTGCCCGACTACGTGTTGACCAATCAAGAGCTCGAAAAGATGGTGGATACCACCGACGAGTGGATTACAACGCGCACTGGCATCAAGGAACGACGTATTCTGAAGGGCGAGAATCAGGGCACCTCGGTCATGGGCATCAAGGCAGTACAGCAGCTGCTGGCCAAAACCGGCACGCGCGCCGAAGACATTGACCTGCTGATTTGCGCTACTACTACCCCCGATTTGGTATTTCCAGCGACAGCCAACATCATTTCGGCTGCTGTGGGCGCCACCAAGGCCTTCAGCTACGACGTGCAGGCAGCTTGCTCGGGCTTCCTTTTCTCACTTGCCACGGGAGCTCAGTTCATTCAGAGCGGTATGTACAAAAAGGTGATAGTAGTCGGGGCCGACAAGATGTCGAGTATTGTCGACTACACCGACCGGGCGAACTGCATCATATTTGGCGACGGGGCCGGGGCCGTGCTGCTTGAGCCCAACACCGAAGGCTTCGGCCTGCTCGACCAAGTGCTGCGCTCCGACGGCAAGGGCGAGCAGTACCTCTTTCAGAAAGCCGGCGGTTCCCGCCGCCCGCCGTCGGCCGAAACGGTGGCGAACCGGGAACATTTCGTGTATCAGGAAGGAGCTACCGTATTCAAGTTTGCCGTAACGAACATGGCGGACGTGGCCGCCCAGGTCATGGAGCGGAACAACCTCAGCAAGGAAGATGTCGCCTGGCTGGTACCCCACCAGGCCAACAAGCGCATCATCGACGCCACGGCCAACCGGATGGGTGTAGGCCCGGAGAAGGTAATGCTCAATATTTACCGCTACGGCAACACCACCAACGGTACCATTCCGCTGTGTTTGGCCGACTACGAGCAGCAGCTGCACAAGGGCGACAACCTCGTGCTGGCTGCTTTTGGGGGCGGTTTTACCTGGGGCTCCATCTATTTGAAATGGGCTTACGACCCCAAACCTGACCCGCAACAAGCGTAAACAAACGGGCTGGACGCGGAAAACTCCTATACTTGCACTCCCAACGTGCCGCCCCGCCACTCTTCGGGACGGCACGTTGCGTTTCCTGCCACTAGCTGAACCCCTGAACCTTAAGCAGTAAGCATGTTAACGAAGTTTCCACCGCAAAACATCTTACTTTCAGAATACTCTTCTCAAAATTCCCAAGCATGGCCACTACCGCAGATTTTCGCAACGGTCTGGTACTCGAGTACAATAATGACCTCTACGTCATTACCGAATTCCAGCACGTAAAACCAGGCAAAGGTCCCGCCTTTGTGCGCACCAAGCTCCGTAACATCAAAACCGGCAAAGTGCTGGACAATACCTTCAACGCCGGCGTGAAAGTAACCACGGCCCGCGTCGAGCAACGGCCGCACCAGTTCCTCTACAAGGATGACTACGGCTACACGTTCATGGACAACTCGACCTTCGAGCAGGTATCCCTGCCCGAGGCCATGGTGCCCTTCGCCGACCTGATGAAGGAAGGCCAGGAAGCGACCATCCTGTTCCACGCCGAAACCGAGCAGCCCCTGACCGCCGAACTGCCCACCACCGTGGAGCTGATGGTGACTTACACCGAGCCCGGCCTGCGCGGCGACACTGCCACCAACACGCTGAAGCCCGCCACGGTGGAAACCGGGGCCCGCATTCAGGTGCCGCTGTTCATTGAGCAAGACACGAAAATCCGCGTAGATACCCGCGACTACTCCTATGTCGAAAGAGTCAAATAAGCAGCCGAAACAGTCCTCCGACGCCGTCATGAAAGCCAAAGAACTACAGGAACTGATCGACTTTATTGCGAAGTCAGGTCTGAACAAAGTCAACATCGAAACCGAGGAGTTTAAAATCTCGGTGCAGCGCGAGCCCAGCTACAAGCCCGTGGTGAGTGTAGGTGCGGCCCCGGCCGCCCCGCAGGCCGCTCCGGCTCCGGCCGCCGCGGCTCCGGCCCCGGCTCCCGCCCCAGCCGCTGCTGCTCCCGCTGCCCCCGCCGCAGCCAGCAGCAACCACCAGCCGCTGAAGGCGCCGATGATTGGCACGTTCTACCGCAGCAGCAGCCCCGAGTCGCCGGCTTTTGTGAACGTAGGCGACGTGGTCGAGAAAGGCCAGGTTATTTGCATTATCGAAGCCATGAAGCTCTTCAACGAGATTGAAGCCGAGGCCTCGGGCCGCATTGTAAAGGCGCTGGTAGAAAACGCTACGCCCGTAGAGTACGACCAGCCGCTGTTCCTCATCGAGCCGATGTAATTTGAGAACTAAGAAGTAAGAGCTTAGAGCTGAGACTGAACAACGGAAATACCGTCCAGAGTCTAAGTTCTAAGCTCTTCCTTCTTCCATCCACCCCAGACCTGTGTTTAAGAAAATACTGATTGCCAACCGGGGCGAAATTGCACTGCGCATTATTCGTACCTGCAAGGAAATGGGCATCAAAACGGTGGCCGTTTACTCTACTGCCGACAAGGAAAGCCTGCACGTACGCTTCGCCGACGAAGCCGTATGCATTGGCCCGCCCAGCAGCGCCCAGTCGTATCTGAACATCCCGACCCTGATTGCCGCCGCCGAAATCACCAACGCCGACGCCATTCACCCGGGCTACGGCTTTTTGTCGGAAAACGCGGAGTTTTCGCGTATCTGCCAGGAAAACAACATCAAGTTTATCGGGGCCTCACCCGATATGATCAACAAGATGGGCGACAAGGCCTCGGCCAAGGCGACCATGAAAAAGGCCGGTGTGCCCTGCATTCCCGGCTCCGAAGGCCTGCTCGACTCCCTGCAGGACGCGCTGAAAATTGCCCACAAGATTAAGTACCCCGTTATCCTCAAAGCCACCGCCGGCGGCGGGGGCCGGGGCATGCGCGTGGCGCACAACGACGAAGAACTGGAAAAAGGTTGGAACGACGCCCGTACCGAGGCCAAAGCCGCTTTCGGCAACGACGGCATCTACCTGGAGAAGTTCGTGGTGGAGCCCCGGCACATCGAAATCCAGATCTGCGGCGACCAGTACGGCCACGTGTGCCACCTTTCCGAGCGCGACTGCTCAATTCAGCGCCGCCACCAGAAGCTGGTCGAGGAGGCTCCTTCGCCCTTCATGACCGACAAGTTGCGCGAGGCGATGGGCAAAGCTGCCATTGCCGGCGCTGCCGCCATCAACTACGAAGGTGTGGGTACCATCGAGTTCCTGGTAGATGCCAACCGCGACTTCTACTTCATGGAGATGAATACCCGGATTCAGGTGGAGCACCCCGTGACCGAGGAAATCATCAACTACGACCTGATTAAGGAGCAGATCAAGGTAGCGGCCGGCGTCCCGATTTCGGGCAACAGCTACTACCCCAAGATGCACGCTATGGAGTGCCGCATCAACGCCGAGGACCCCAAGAACGGCTTCCGCCCTTCGCCCGGTAAAATCACGGTGCTGCACATTCCCGGCGGCCACGGCGTGCGCGTCGATACCCACGTCTACGCGGGCTACACCATCCCGTCGAACTACGACTCGATGATTGCCAAGCTCATCACCGTGGCCCAGACCCGCGAGGAGTGCATCGTGAAAATGAAACGGGCCCTGTCGGAGTTCGTCGTGGAAGGCGTGAAAACGACCATTCCCTTCCACCTCGCGCTGATGGACAACGCCGATTTCAAGGCTGGCAACTTCAACACCGGCTTCCTGGAGTCCTCGTTCGACTTCTCGACGCTGTAGCCTTAGCCCGCTTGCTTCTACTACTTGATGCCCGTTTGACTTCGCTCAAACGGGCATTTTGCTTATGGACTTCATCGATTACTACGGCCTGGTTCAAAACGCATTAGGCTTAACGATTACGGCAGCAGCTATTGTGGCTTTGGTTGTCTTCCGGGCCGGCATGGCTGAGCCCTCCAACCGGTATGTGCTCAAAACCAGGATATTTAAGGCTCTGTGGATTACCGCCGCCGCTGGTTCTACCATCCTATTTGTAGTGGAAGGCTTTATTGATACGCACTTGCAGGCTACTTTCAGAAGGCACGTCAAAGCCACGGCAGCTACTACGCGCCAAGTGTGGCTAAATGGGCAGCTAACGACGATGCCGGCCGCTTTCTTCACTGATTTGCAGCGTACGGTGGACCGAGTAGACGGCCGTAGTACCTTTCTGCCCGAATGCCTGACTACCCTCGTCTTTCAGGATGGCAGCCGGCCCGATACGTTTCTGCTAGGCCAGGATAGCCGCGACAGTTCCCGCTACTGGGTGTTGTACCCTCGCTATGAAGTTGCACGGCGAGATGCACTTGACCGGATTCAAACCTCTTATGTCGGTCCTGTCCTGACTTCATCTCACTAGGTACAGGTAGCGCCGCTATCGGCCCACCTCATGTAGAGTAAGAGCCGTTTCTTTGGTTAGTAGGTGCTTTACCAAACTTTTTTTACTCTTTTTTCACCAGCTCCCACAATTATACTAAACCCATTTAGCATCAATTATTTCTTGCGTAATTTATTACGGTTACGACCTCAAATACAGACACTTAACTACTTATACAACTATCAATTACAAATTCTTCATTAAAAACAGCTTTTTAGTATCAATACCGAAATCATGTAGTATGATTTCTATAATATTGCTTTATACTTGCCCTATACTTCTGCCCTAACCAAAACTCCCACAGTATGAACAAACTTAGCGTAGCGGCCCTTTCGGGTCTGCTTGCCGCAGGCTTGCTGTTGCCTTCCTGTAACAAGGACGGCATCCAGCCCGGCTCTACTTCGGCGCCTGTCGCGGCGCCCTCCACCACCAATGCCGTAGCCGTCAACGGCGTGATGATGCAGGCCTTTTACTGGGACGTGCCCCAGAGCACTCCGGCCGGTACGTGGTGGCAAAACCTGGGCAGCCGAGCTGCAGAACTCAAGGCCGCTGGCATCACGGCCCTCTGGCTGCCCCCAGCCTACAAAGGCGGCAGCGCTACCGACGTCGGCTACGGCGTGTATGACCGCTACGACCTGGGCGAGTTCAACCAGAAAGGCACGGTAGCGACGCGCTACGGCACCATCAGCCAACTTCAGGGCGCTATTACCTCCCTACACAACCAGGGCATTCAGGTGTACGAAGACATGGTGATGAACCACCTCACCTTCGCCGACAACCAGGAGCTGGCCAACAACCAGTACAACGTTTACACCAGCTTCACCTACCCCGGCCGCAACAATACCTACAGCTCCTACAAGTGGCACTGGTACAACTTCTCGGCCACGCAGCAGGCGCCCAATAACGGCTGGTACCAGTGGTACGCCTACGATTTCCAGCCCTACGCCAACAACGACGCCTACGACAACCTGCTGGGTTCGGAAATCCGCTACGCGGACGTCAACAACGCCAATGAAACCATTACCTGGGGCAAGTGGATAACCAATAAGCTGGGCCTGGATGGCTACCGCCTCGACGCCACCAAACACATTCAGACGGCCTACGTGAACCGCTGGCTCGACAACGTGAAAGGCACCCGCTTTGCCGTCAGCGAGGCCTGGTTCCGCAACCTGGGCGACTTGAACAACTACGCCGCCGCCACCGGGGGCCGCACCAGCCTCTTCGACGTGCCCCTGCATTATACCTTCCAGGACATGAGCAACGGCAACGGCAGCTGGGACATGCGCGGGCTGCAATTTGCGGGCTTCACCGAAGCCAACGGGGCCCTGTCGGTTTCCTTCGTTGATAACCACGACACCGACCACCCCGGCGCGCTCTACTCGCCCGTTACCAACCTCAAGATGCTGGCCTACGCCTACATCCTGACCCGGGAAAAAGGCTACCCCTGCGTGTTCTACAAGGATTACTACAACTACGGCCTGGGCGCTCAGATCAAGAAGCTCATCGAAATCCGCAAAGCCAATGCCTACGGGGCGGCCAACGAATACACGGCCATCAACGATGCCGACGTGTACGCCTACTCCCGCGCCGGCGACGCCACTCACCCTGGCCTGCTCGTGATGCTGAACGACGGCAGCACCGGCCGCTCCAAAACCATTACCACGCCCTTCAAGAGCGCGACATTGACCGACAAAACCGGCAACAGCACGGCCACCGTTACCACCAACGCCAGCGGCGTGGGCACCTTCCCGGTGAATGCCCGCAGCTACTCGGTGTGGGTGCCCGGCACCGGCTCCACCACGCCCCCGCCCACCACGGGCACCACGGCCGTGTCGTTCAGCGTGAATTATAGCGGCACCACCACCGGCCAGGATGTGTACGTGCTGGGCAGCACCGCCCAGCTCGGCGCCTGGAACACGGCCAACGCCATTAAGCTCAGCGGCGCCACCTACCCCGTGTGGAAAGGCACCATCAACCTGACCAGTGGCACCAGCGTGCAGTACAAGTACATCCGCAAGGACGCGGGCGGCAACGTGCTCTACGAAGGCGGCACTAACCGCAGCTTCACGCCCACGGGCACCAGCCAGACGCGCACCGAGACCTGGCAGTAAGAATTTGGTTTAGTAAGGTGAGTGAAAAAGGTCCAACTGCTGCAGGTTGGGCCTTTTTCATGAGTGGGTCAGGAGGTTTCCTGTTTTATCAAATCCAACCTCAGGTAATGCATATGGCCCTATAACACGTACAGGTTGGGCGGCGGGCTCCCCAAAATCGGTTTCCCTATCATCGGCTAGGTAGCTCTTCCCTTGTTCGAATACAATGTCGTAATACGGGTCGTGGGGCTTTTGCGGGTGGATGAAGGGCACCAGTACGACCAGGCCAAACCGGGCAGACAGCTGCTGGGCGAACCACAACGCCCGGGCTTCCTCATCCTCGCTCGGCGTGCGGTAAATGGCTAAGTGCCAGGGAAACTGCGGCACTTCTGATGGCAAGACTTCAAAGAAAATATGGGCCGGATTGCCCGAGTCAAACGCCATTGGCTCCTGCTCACCTAGTAGCAGCGCCCAAGGAAACACGGTGAGCCCCGGCAGCACCGACTGCAGAAATTCCTGAATCTGCACAGCTGTCAGCTCGCGTCCCAGGTACATATCTTCCATGTTGAAAAACTACCCGATTAAGTATAGAAAAGGCCGACTCTGCAGTCGGCCTTTTTCCTTCTCATTCAACTCTCCGCACAGGGCAGAGATGCCCACTCAGGCATTCACCGGCGGACTGTTGGTTTCTATTTCCGTGACTAGCTCTTCGTACCATTCTTCCCCGTACTTGCGCACCAGGGGTTCCTTCAAGAACTGATAGATGCGCACCCCGAGGGTAGCGCCGAAGCTACAGGCCGGGTTACAGATGTTCCACCGGTCGTAGTTCAGGGCCTCGAAGTCCTCGTACTTGGTGATGCGAATCGGGTAGAGGTGGCAGCTGATGGGCTTCTTGAACGTGGTGACGCCAGCCAGGTAGGCCTGCTCGATGCCGCACTTCAGGATGCCCCGCTCGTCGTAGAGGGCGTAGGCGCACTCCCGGTCGTTGATGGTCGTTGTGCTGTAGTCGCCCTCCCAGTCCTTGATATACAGGCCCTGCTGCTCAATGGCCTGCTGCCCGGCCTCGGTCAGGAAAGGCTTGATGTTGTGGTACTCGTCCTGCAGAATCTGCAGCTCGTGGGCTTCCAACGGGGCGCCCAGGTCGCCTTCCACGCAGCAGGCGCCCTTGCAGGCTTCCAGGTTGCAGACAAAGAAATTGTCGCGCACGTCGTCGGAGATGACCGTATTCTGAATGATAATCATGGAATTGCAAAGAAGCGAACTGCAAAGATACACCCGGCGTTGAGAAGCAGTTCAAACCTGAACTGAAACTCTGGTTCGAAGGCTGCAACTCCGCAGGCAAAGCCCTACCTTTGCCCCTTAGCCGAGGCGCTGATTTACTTGACGAATGGCATTAGATTACAACAAACTCCTGAATCCCTCCCAGGCCGCCGCGGTCCTGCAAATCGAGGGTCCCTGCATGATTATCGCCGGTGCCGGCTCGGGCAAAACCCGCGTGCTGACCTACCGCATTGCCAACTTGCTCGAGCAGGGCATCGACCCGTTCAACATTCTGGCCCTGACCTTTACCAACAAGGCCGCCAAGGAAATGCGCGCCCGTATCGAAAAGGTAGTGGGCCCCGACGCCAAGAACGTCTGGATGGGCACCTTCCACTCGGTGTTTGCCAAAATCCTGCGCTCTGAGGCCGACAAAATCGGTTTTCCCCGCCACTTCACCATCTACGACACCCAGGACTCCAAGACGCTCGTCACCCAGATTGTGAAGGAGCTCGACCTGGATGACAAGCTCTACAAGCCGAGCATGGTGCTGGGCCGGATTTCGGCGGCCAAGAACAAGCTCATTTCGGTGCAGCAGTACCTCAACGACCCGGTGATCCGCCAGGACGACGAGGCGGCGCTGCGCCCCAAAATCGGGGCCATCTACCAGCAGTACGCCACCCGCTGCTTCAAGGCCGGCGCCATGGACTTCGACGACCTGCTGTTCAACACGAACGTCTTGTTCAAGGACCACCCCGACGTGCTGAACAAGTACCAGAACATCTTCAAGTACGTGATGGTCGACGAGTACCAGGACACGAACTACTCGCAGTACCTGATAACGCGTAAGCTGGCCGCCAAAGAGCGAAATATCTGCGTCGTGGGCGACGATGCCCAGAGTATCTACGCCTTCCGCGGGGCCGACATTACCAACATTCTCAACTTCGAGAAGGACTACCCCGAATTGCAGGTGTTTAAGCTGGAGCAGAACTACCGCTCCACCAAGAACATCGTGAAGGCCGCCAACTCGGTCATCAAGAACAACAAGGCCCAGCTGCGCAAGGACGTTTTCTCGGAAAACGAGGAAGGCACCCTGATTGAGGTCATCAAGGCCGCCTCCGACAACGAGGAAGGCAAGCTGGTGGCCAACAGCATCTACGAGGACAAGATGAACCAGCATCTGTCCTACGATGACTTCGCCATCCTCTACCGCACCAACGCCCAGAGCCGGGCCATGGAAGAAGCCCTGCGCAAGCTCAATATCAAGTACAAGATTGTGGGCGGCCTCTCGTTCTACCAGCGCAAGGAAATCAAGGACCTGGTAGCCTACCTGCGCCTGACGGTGAATCACAACGACGAGCAGGCCCTGCGCCGGGTTATCAACTACCCCAAGCGCGGCATCGGCGACACGACCATCAGCAAGCTGATCAACACGGCCGAGGAGTCGAACCACACCCTCTGGGAAGTCGTCAGCAACGCCAATTCCTTCCTGACGGCCCGCATTGCCAACCCGATTGAGAACTTCGCCGAGCAAATCAAGAGCTACGCGGTGCTGGCGGCCAAGGAAGACGCCTTCGAGGCGGCCAAGTTCATTGCCAAAAACTCGGGCATGATTGAGGAGCTCTACGCCGACAAGAGCATCGAGGGTCTGTCGCGCTACGAGAACATCCAGGAACTGCTGAACGGGGTAAAAGCCTACACCGAGGACCCCGAGCGGGAAGACAAGTCGTTGGCTTCCTTCCTGCAGGATATTGCCCTTGTGACGGACGCCGACACCAAGGATGCCAAGGACGAAGGCGAGGCCGTGACGATGATGACCATTCACTCGGCCAAGGGGCTGGAGTTCCGCAACGTCTACATCGTGGGCATGGAGGAAAACCTGTTCCCGAGCCAGATGATGATAACCTCCCGGGCCGATTTAGAGGAAGAGCGGCGCCTATTCTACGTGGCCATTACCCGGGCCGAGAAAAAGCTGACGCTGAGCTACGCCACCTCCCGCTACCAGTGGGGCAATTTGCGCAGCTGCGAGAAAAGCCGCTTCCTCGACGAAATTGACCCCCAGTTCGTCGACTTCAAGTTTTCCTCCGCCGGCCCCGGCGAGTCGCCCTTCGGCCACGTGGTGGAGCGCCGCTCGAACCTTATTCCCCCCGCCCCGCGTAAGACGGTGGCCAAGGGCTACACCCCGCCGGCCGACTTCCAGCCCTCCGACACGAGCAACCTGCAAACCGGGCAGCGCGTGGAGCACCCCAAGTTCGGCTTCGGCAAGGTCACCAAGCTCGAAGCCCAGCAAGGCTCCACCAAGGCCATCATCGAGTTCGAAGAGGTCGGCGAGAAGACGTTATTGCTGAGTTTTGCGAAATTGCGGGTGCTCAGCTAGCCGGAACCTCGTAACTTGGCTGGCTTGCCGCCGTTTGCTGACTTGCTACGCGTTGTACATCAGCACACTGGGTGCAGCCCACTCTCCTACTTCCTGACTTAACCAGCTGCTTACTTGAGCGGCTACGCCTTTTCCAATGGCATTACCTTCGCCTTTTAAACACGAGCTGCTGCTGCGCGAATACGGGCAGAGCACCTACGAACTGATTCAGCAGCTGCGCACCATCGAAGACCGGGAGGAGCGCACCAAGCGGGCCCAGCAGATCGTGCAACTCATTTTCCGTCTCAATCCCGCCCTGCGCGACCAGCCCGATGCCCAGCCGAAAGTGTGGAACCACATTTTTGAAATGACGGATGGGGAGCTGGACGTGGACAGCCCCTACCCGCTGCACGCCCTCGACATTCTGGCCAAACAGCCCGCCCGCGTAGCATATCCTACCAAGTCGCCCAAGCTGAAAGCCTACGGACGCAGCGTGGAGGTTATGATTGAGCAGGCCATTGCCTTGGAAGATGCCGCCGAGCGGGAGCAGGCTACCATTGCCATTGGCCGCACCATGAAGTTTCTCTACCGCTCCTACAGCAAGGAAAACGCCAAGGACGTGACCATCCTGAAGCACCTGCGGGAGCTGTCGGGCGGGAAGCTGGAGCTGGACCCGGCCCAGGTCGACGCCAACAATCTGTTCGAGTTTGCGACGGTTCCGGGTGGCCGCCCCGCCCCCTTTATCGTGCCCCAGCCCCGGGCTGAGCGTTCGGAACGTGGGGAGCGCGGCGACCGGGAAGGCCGCCGCGGCGGCAACAATAACCGCCGCGACAAACAACGACGTGGCGGCAAAAAAGGCCGCCAGGAGCCTCAGCAGCCGCCTCAGTAAGTATATTTGCCGTTAGCCAGTAGCTCTTGAAGCAGTTGGCTAGTAGCAGGGGCGGCTCGTTCCCCTGCTTTTCTTTTATCTACCACTGCCAACAGCTAACTGCGCTTAGCTCTAGCTACCATTCACATGGCTTCATTTGAAGTAATCGGCGGCCATCCGCTGAAGGGTGAAATTGTGCCTCAGGGCGCTAAAAACGAAGCCCTTCAAATTCTGTGCGCGGTGCTGCTCACCTCCGAGCCGGTCACCATCAGCAACATTCCCGACATCCGCGACGTGAACAAGCTCATCGAGCTGCTGCGCGACATGGGCGTCAAAGTCGGGAAGCTCGCCTCCGATACCTACCGCTTCCAGGCCGACGCGGTAAACCTGGATTACCTCGACTCCGAGCAGTTTGTGGCCCAGGGCCGGGCCCTGCGCGGCTCGGTGATGATTCTGGGTCCCATGCTGGCCCGCTTCGGCAAGTGCCAGCTGCCCAAGCCGGGCGGCGACAAAATCGGCCGGCGGCCCATGGATACCCACTTCCTGGGCCTCGAAAAGCTGGGCGGCAAGCTCACCCTGGAAGGCACCGACTTCTACCGCATCAAGGCCGAGAACGGTCTGCGCGGTACTTACATGCTGCTCGATGAAGCCTCGGTAACGGGCACGGCCAACATCGTCATGGCTGCTGTGCTGGCCCAGGGCACGACTACCATTTACAACGCCGCCTGTGAGCCCTACTTGCAGCAGCTCTGCAAAATGCTGGTGCGCATGGGCGCCAAAATCAACGGCATCGGCTCCAACCTGCTCACCATTGAAGGGGTGGAAACCCTGGGCGGCACCGAGCACCGCATGCTGCCCGACATGATTGAAATTGGCTCTTTCATTGGCCTGGCCGCCATGACGGGTTCCGAAATCACCATTAAGGACTGTCAGGTGCCCGAGCTGGGCATCATCCCCGACACCTTCCGCAAGCTGGGCATTCAGCTCGAAGTGCGGGGCGACGATATCTACGTGCCGGCCCAGGACCACTACGAAATTGCCACCTACCTGGATGGTAGCATTCTGACGGTATCCGACCACACCTGGCCCGGCCTGACCCCAGATTTGCTCAGCATCGTGCTGGTGGTGGCCATCCAGGCCAAGGGCACCGTGCTGATTCACCAGAAGATGTTCGAGTCGCGCCTGTTCTTCGTGGACAAGCTCATCGACATGGGGGCTCAGATTACGCTTTGCGACCCGCACCGCGCCATCGTCATTGGCCTCGACAAGCGCAACGCCCTGCGCGGCATCAGCATGACCTCGCCCGACATCCGGGCCGGCGTGGCCTTACTCATTGCCGCCCTTTCGGCCGAGGGCCGCAGCGTGATTGACAACGTGGAGCAGATTGACCGCGGCTACCAGTTCATCGACAAGCGCCTGAATGCCTTGGGCGCCCAGATTCGTCGTCTGTAACCGCAGGCATAACTTAGATTCTAGAAAGCCCGGTTTTGCATAAAGCCGGGCTTTTTTGTGGATATACTAGCGCCTGTATAGTACGCGTTAAGCACGTGAAACAGAAGGACAGAGGCGGTTGGATCTACTCACTCTTAAACCCTCTCGCTCCATGCCTACGCACACCTGGCAATTACTCGTTTTGCTGCTTTTTACGGCAGCCTGTAGTTCAGACCCGTCGGAGCAGGCCCCAGCCGACGATAAACAGCTGGTGGTAAATGAGCTGATGGAAGCGCCTGCCCTTGTAACAGCAGAAGCTGCGCAAGTGGAGCAGAGTGAGGTGCGCGGCAACGACCAGCCAGACTCGCCCGAGGCCAACGAGCCATTCCGGGTGACAGCCGCGCCGGGCACCACCCGCAAGATTATCTACCACGCCAACGTGCGCGTCAAAGTCGACGACTTGGCCCGGGCCAACGCCCGCATGGACAGCCTGACCCGGGCCTTCGGGGCCTACGTCTCGGATGCCTCCGAGCGGCGCGAAGACGGGCAATGGGAGCATCAGATGACCATTCGGGTGCTTCCCTCCCGCTTTCCGGCCTTACTTAACCGCCTCAATGGCCTGGGTACCCTCGAATCGAAGACCCTGGGTACCGACGACGTCACGGCCGAGCATGCCGACGTTTCGGCCCGCCTGGCCACCAAACGCGCCCTCGAACAGCGCTACATTGCCCTGCTTAAACAGGCCAAGAAAGTATCGGAGATGCTGGAAATAGAAGGCAAAATCGGGGAAGTGCGCGCCGATATTGAAGCCACAGAAAGTAAGCTCAAGACGCTAAACGACCAGGTAGCCTATTCAACCATCAACCTCTCCTACTTCCAGGTCATCACGCTCAAAACGCCGGACGCCCCCGTGCTGTCCTTCGGCAGCCGCCTAGTACAATCCTTCTACAGCGGCTGGGAGCTGTGCACCAATTTACTGCTGGGCATGGTTGCGGCCTGGCCTCTGTGGCTGTTGCTGCTGGTCATTATCTGGAGCATTCGGGTGTGGCGCCGGCGCCGGACGCTGTCTGAAGCCTCGGCTTAAGTTGCCGCACATTACAAAAAAAGCCCGGTCATAGGACCGGGCTTTTTTGTGTGTTTATGGTTTTGGCTTAGTCAACTACCATGTCGACCACTGAGGTAACCAGCGACAGGGCTACGCTAAAGATCAGGGCGGCAATGAAGCCATCCAGCTTGAAGCCAGCCAGCAGCCAATCGGCCAGAAGCACGATTACCGCATTGATTACCAGCAGAAACAGACCCAGCGTCAGGACGGTAATTGGGAAGCCCAGAATCTTCAGAATTGGCTTGAGTACCGCGTTCAGAATGGCCAGCACAATAACCAGGAGAATAGCGTCGGTAAAACCCGCTAAGTGAGCCCCGGGCAGGAAGTTACCCAGCACGTAGGTGATAATGGCGGTTAGCAGCAGTTTGAGTAGAAAACCCATGATTTCGTGTGGTTGGAAAAAGAAGAGGAAGGGAAAGCTCCACGAGGAACCCACAACCTTACGAAAAAATGGGCACTCTGTTCGCCCAAGGCTATTTTTCCGAAATCCGGGCCTTGATGCGGCCTTGCGAAACGCCCATCCAGTGCGCCATCTGAAACAGTAAGCGGGCTCCGACAATGGCATTCCACTCGGTGTCGCCGGGGGCTACCTCGTTCAGGTCACAGCCGATGATTTCCCGGCCCGACTCCACAATGGCACGGATCAGGTACAAGGCTTCCTCGAACTCTAGGCCGCCGGGCACGGGCGTGCCGGTACCCGGGCAGAGTTTGGGGTCCAGACCGTCGATGTCGAAGCTCAGGTAAACCTTCTGGGGCAGTTGAGCAATGATTTTTCCGCAGACTTTCTTCCAGGATTTCTTGGCAAACCGCTCATTCGACAAAAACCGGTTGTGGAACATCACCACGCGTCCCCCCGACTGATCGACCAGTTCGGCTTCCTGCTGGCACAAGTCCCGAATGCCCACCTGCACCAATTTTTTCACCTGGGGCAGCTTCAGCGCGTTGTACATGATGGAGGCGTGCGAGTACTCAAAGCCTTCGTAGGCCGGGCGCAGGTCGCAATGCGCATCAATCTGCAGAATGCCGAATTCTTCGTGACGCTCAGCCAAAGCGTGCAGGTAGCCCAGGGGCGTGCTATGGTCGCCGCCCAATACGACGACTCCTTTCCCGGCATCCAGGTAAGCCCCGGTTTTCTCTTTTAACCATTCCACCAGGGCTTTGCCGCGGGTAGTTACTTGCCCGGGTACGGTCGAGAAATTCTGGGCCTTACCCGCCGGCTGCCCCGCTTCGAGCCAGCCAATGTAGTCGGCCGCCAGCGTCCGCAGGGTGCGGCTTTCCTGGGCAATTTTCTCGTCTTCTTCCTCCATGGCCAGCCCCATGCGCCAGGCCTCCGGAATATCGGGCTCGTAGAGGTCAACCTGTAGAGAAGCTTCGCGAATAGCTTCTGGTCCCTGGGCCGTACCCCCGCGGTAGGATACAGTTACTTCCCACGGCACTGGCACTACCACCACCTGGGCTTCGTCAACGGTGAAAGGAAGTCCGTAGAGGCCACCGGCGCTGTCGCCTAGGGCATTGGGGTCAAAGGAGGCAAGTTTTTGCTCCAGGCGTTGTGAGGAAGAAGTAGCCATAAGAGTGGATCTGAAAAGAAAAAAGAAAGCAAAGTGAACGGGGTGAAAACAAGACTGCCCTACCGGAACGGATAAGCCTGTTAGAAATCAGACGTTACCAGTACCAGTAGGACAGCTAAGGCAGAGAGGCCCTACGCTACGCGTTACCTTCCGAACCGCCCAGGAAGTCGTAGGTACGGATGATATCCAGAATTTTTTCAAACGTGTTGCGGTCAAAAAACAGCATCAGGGGCAACTCCACTGAGTTTTCTTTATCAGAGAACTGCGTAATCACCGAGAAAATCAGGGGCTGTACTTTCGGCTGCGTGGCAATCAGGCTATGCAGGGAACTAGCAATATTACCTTTGGGGGCCTTCGGAGGCGCTCCGTAAATTTTGGCTTTGAGGATATTGGCTAGCTGAGTGACCAGGGCGCCGGTAATGATGTTGCTGATTTCCAGCAGCAGCGACTCCTGCATTTCATCAATTTCGATGGAATCGGGCACCGACATGCGCAAGCAGACCCGGGAAAGGCGCTGCACGTGCTGGCCGGAGAAGAACATCAGCGTCGTGCCATTAAACTCACCCCGGATATCGGACTGAATAATAGCGTGCGTGCCCTCAAACTCGTGCACTTTATCCAGGATGTTGCTCCCGGGCATAATGTCCAGATTCGGAACCTCGAGGAGCACTTTTTCCTGCGCGATGACTGCAAAAGAATCAGCCGCCCGGGCCAATCCTATATTCAGAATCTCGCGGATAATATCACGCTCTAGTTCCGTCATGTGCAAATCCATAGGAGTGAGTCAAATGAAGGGGCTACCCGAAACCGGGAAACCCGAATTTTGCATTACGTTGATTACGGTCGTCTGGCTAGAAACAGCCGAGTCAGGGCCGGCACATCAATTACCAGACATACTTGACCACTACCCAGGAGCGTAACGCCCCCAAACAGGTCAATCATATCCAGTGGTTTGCTCATTGGTTTGATAACGATATCCTGCTGCCGCAGGAAACGGTCTACAATTAAGCCCAACTTGCGGTTGTTGTAATTAACAATGATAATGTCCTGTCGTCCTACCAACTCTGCCTTCAAAGCCGGAGCTAACGGACTATCACCATTATGGAGGAGCTTGCGCAAATCTACAACAGGAATATTTTCCCCGAGCAAACGCGCCATCAGGATTCCACCGACGACGTGTAACTGCTTGGGCTGCAATGACACAACTGAATCGGTGTGCATCAAGGGAATGGCGTAGCTACGCTCCTCCAGCTCAAAGAGCAAGGCTCCTTTTACGGCAATAGACGTGGGCAGTACCAAGGTAAAGGTAGTACCCTGCCCCAGGATGGAGTCTACCCGCAGCTGTCCACCCAAGGAGTCGATGGCCAGCTTTACCACGTCGAGGCCTACCCCCCGACCTGATATATCCGTTACCTCCTTCGCCATGGAAAAGCCCGGTTCGAAGAGGAAAGCCCGTACGGCGTTAGTATCCAGCGTGCGCGATGCCTCGGCCGATACTAACCCGCGCTCCACGGCTTTGCGGCGCACCTGCTCTACATCAATGCCCTTCCCATCGTCAATGACTTGAATCAGGACATCGTCACGTTCCGTCTGGGCCGACAAGGTCAAGCTACCTCGTTCGGGTTTACCAGCCCGTTGCCGCTCTTCGGGAGTTTCCAGCCCGTGCCCAATGGCATTGCGCACCAAGTGCAGCAGCGCATCGGTAATTATCTGTAGGATGTTGCGGTCGATTTGGATGTCCTGCCCGTTGATGGTCAGTTCAACTTCCTTCTTCTCGGCGACTGCCACGTCGCGCACTACCCGCGGAAACTTGTTGAACAGCGAGCCGACATTTACCAGGCGCGCGTCCATAACGCTGTACTGCAGGTCGTCGGCAATGCGGAATAGGTGGGAAGCCGCCGCTTGCAACGCCGGGTTCCCGATTTCTTGGCTGAGCGTCAGGATTCGGTCCCGGTCGATAATCAGCTCCCCCACCAGGTTTAGGAGGTGGTCCAGCTTCTTGATCTGAATGTAAACCAGGTCCGAAAGCTCCAGCTTACGGGTAGCATCTTCATCGGCGTTTTTATCCTCGCCTTCCAGAATGGGCTCTTCTCCCTGCACCAGCAGGTCCAGGTTTTCTAATAACTGCTCCGGATCAGTGGTTATCTCATCCTCCTGGTCGAGTCCCCGGATCAGACTTCCTATCGTATCAATGCCATCGAACAGCACGGGTACCATAGAGCCGGAAAAAGTGCGCTCCTTGCTGCGGATGAGGCCAAAGATGGTTTCCATCCGGTGGGCCACCTCTCCAATAGCGTTGAAGCCCATGGCCCGGGCATTCGCCTTGAGGTTGTGCATCAGCCGAAACAGCTCATGCAAGGCCTTTTCATCGCCCGGATCCTTTTCCAGTTCGCTGATATGGCGGCTCATCGCATCGTAATACTCGAGCGCCTCAGCCATGAAAATTTCCCGGTATTCTTCTTCTCTTGATTTCATCGAGAAACTAACTGCGTTGACGATGAAGAATAAGAAGAAACCCGGTTGATGCGCAACTGGGTAGCCAAACGGCTTACGTAGTCGGCAATATCCGTCAGAGGAGCAATAACATTGGCAGCGCCTGCTTGAATCACCGATTTGGGCATGCTGAATACGGCCGAAGACGCTTCGTCCTGGGCAATAACACAGCCTCCATGCTGACGAATGCTTTGGGCACCCAATGTACCGTCACGACCCAAACCAGTCAGCACAACGCCCAAGGCATTACGGCCAATGGTACGAGCTACCGACTGCATCAGCAGGTCAACGGATGGCTCGTCGGGTACCGGGCTGGATTCGGTGGTAAAATCAGTGTACCACGACAGCCACGGGCCGCGGGTGGCCGCCCGCACTATCATATTTTGCCCCCCTGGTGCGACAATGATTTTGCCGGCCTCCAGCGGGGTTCCCGGGGCCCCGGAAACAACGGATAAAGCCGTAGCCCGCCGTAAGCGGCTAACGAAAGACTCCGTGAAATGCGCGGGCAGGTGAATAGCAATCAAGACTGCGCTGGTCAGGGTGGCTGGTAGGGCCCGTACCAAGCTTTCTACAGCCTGGGCCCCTCCTGTTGAACCGCCAATTACGGCTACCCCGCTGGGCGGCAGTGCTATTCTTGGCCGCTGCACGGGTACGGCAACTAGCTGGCGGCTCCCGCGGATTTTCGTCAGCAATTCGCCCCGGTAATTGCCAAACTCGGGATGATCTTTACTTACTATCGGGCTTAAGTAACCAGATACTCCTAATCGGGCTGTGTCGTGTGCCACAACTGGCTCGGCACATGCAGTAGTATATACCAATACTGGAACTGGATATTGGCGACTCAATCGTTCCAGGCTAGCCAGCTGATCTTCCCCGATAATCACCAAGCTAGGCCGCAAACGGCGGGCTTGAGCTACCAACTCGGTAGCACTAGCAGCCGTGCCGACTACCCGCAAATCGGGTTCGGCATGCAACAATCTAGTCAGCTCTAGCCGCACAAAGGTAGGCAAGGCACCGAGTAGAATGGGAAAATGGGCGGAAGCGTTATGCACTGAGGGAGTTAGGACCTGCAGTAAGGCAGCGTCTGGAAGGAAGGTATTACAAGAAGCTTTTCAAAAGCGACAATAGAGCCCTAGGCTTCTGACGAATCGGTACCCTGGTTTTGTAGGGCGCCGCCCACGATTTCCAGCACTTTCTCCTCGGAGAAGGGCTTTACGATATAGGCGGTAGCACCGCTCTCCAGGGCCTCATTGACAATAACTTCTTGTCCAACGGCGCTGCACATCACCACTTTCACGTCGGGCTGCTCCTGGCGAATGCCTTTGAGCACATCCAGGCCCGTATTATCCGGCAGGATCACATCCAGGGTGATGAGGTCGGGACGGGTGGCGCTGGCCATTTCCAGGGCCTGCTGACCGTTAGCAGCTTCGCCAACTACTTCGTAGCCAGCATCGGAGAGCATATTCTTGAGCATCGTGCGCATGTAAAACGAGTCGTCAACGATGAGAATGCGGTTTTTCATACAGAGTAGTCAGTGTGTCAGATGAGGGAATGGTTGAGTTAGAAACCAAGCCTGTGTACGGGGTGCTGCAGGGGAAGATTCCTATTTAGGCTGCAGCTGCATGATTTCTGTAGGGGAAAGCAATTTGGGCATATCGAGCACGATGATGATGCGCCCATCCACTTTCGCAATTCCCTCGATGTATTTATCCTGAATATTAATATCCTGGATGAATTCCGGAGTTTTTTCAATGATTGATATTGGAACAGAAAGTGGCTGAGGTACCTCTCGCACGACAATTCCAATGGTATAATCTTTGGCCTCAATAGCTAGAGTGTAGCTCAGGGATGGCAGACTCTCGTTGGCGGGCCGCAGCTTAAACCGTTCCTCCAGATCAATAATGGCAATGATGTCGCCGCGCAGATTAGCTATGCCCTTCACGAACGACGGGGTTTTGGGCATACGCGCAATTTCTGGGGTAACAGTTACCTCCTTCACCTGCTCGATGCGGATGCCGTATTCCTCGTCGCCCAGTCGAAACACGATAAGTTGAATAAGCTTATCCTGCTTAACGGCCTTTTTCTCGCTGGTCGGTTCTGATTCAGCCATGCTGGAGACATTGTTGACAAGAGCGTAACCCGAAGGATACCACGCTCTTGTCAAACTCTATGAACAATGTATTTTACTTGGATTTCGACTTAGACCGAGGCTTGGCGGCCGCTTTGCCATTCTCGTTTTCGGGCTGCACCGCAGGTTTGGCATTTCGAGTCCGGCGGCCTGCGCCCGTAGCCGCGTTGCCGTTTCCTTCTGCTTTACCAGCGGGAGCATCAGCCTGTAACTCACTGGCAGCCTTGCGCGCAGCTTTGCGGGCAGGAGCGCTAGCAGCGCCGCGGCGGGGTTCGGACTGAGCTGGCACGGCTACCGTTCGCCGCGTGGTACGCTCCCGGGTAGTGACGGGAGCAGCTGTCTGAGCAGCCGTCCTCTGGGCACTCATACGGCGCAAGCCACCCCGGATGGGTTCCGGCTCGGGCTCGGGCAGCAAGTCCTCCATCAGCTGGAAGGCCGACAGACCTACCTGCAGGTCGTCCGCAATGTCGGTTAGGTTTTGGCTTGAAGTTGTCAGCTCCTGCATCGACGAGGACAGCTGCTTGGCGGTGCTGGCCACTTGCTGGGTGCCGGAAGCCGTTTGCTCGGCAATGGCTACCACTTCTTCCACGTACTTTACCACGTCGCCAATCGAAGTTTTCTGCACTTCGGTAGCCGTCAAGATGTCGCGGGAGGTGCGAAGCGTTTCGCCGCTGGAGGTGGCAATGTTCTTAAAGGCGCTGGATGCTTCGAACGTAGCATTCTTCCCTTTCAGTACTCGGCCTTCCATGGTCGAAATAGCGGTAGCGGCCGAAGTCGTATCTTTCTTTACGTCTTCTACCAGCGTCGCAATTTCGGAGGCCGACTTGCGGGAGCCTTCGGCCAGCTTGCGGATTTCTTCGGCTACTACCGCGAAACCCCGGCCGGCTTCCCCAGCCCGGGCCGCTTCGATAGCGGCGTTCAGAGCCAGCAGGTTGGTCTGGGAGGCAATGTCAGTGATAACCCCCAGCGACTTGCTGATTTCCTGCGAGCGGGTGCTCAGTACTTCGATAGTCTTGCTGGTTTGGGCGGCGGCGTTGGAGATTTCCTCCATGTTCTTTACCACCTCAGCCACCGTTTTCAGACCCAGCTGCGAGGTTTGCTCACCCAGGATAGCCGATTTGTTCACGATGTCGGCTTTGCCGGCCGTTTCCTTCGTGGCCTGCATGATTTCTTCAATCAGCTTAAAGGCCTGGTCGGTTTTCAAGGCCTGGTTCTGAGCGCCTTCGGCCATCTGCTGCATGGCCAGGGCCACATCGACGGTTACGCGGCTCATCTCCTGGCCTTTGGCCGCCATTTCCTCCGACGACTCCCCTACAATCTGCGACGAATCGTTGATTTCGCCGAGCAGCTCGTTGAGGTTTTCTACGGCGATGTTCAAGGCGTTGGACATAGCCAGAATATCACCCGCGGTCTGAATCTCTACTTTCTGGGTCAAATCACCTTCCGAAATAGCGCGTACCACGCGGGACACTTCAAGTACCGGTGAGGCAATGGATTCGATCAGGTCGTTGAGCGTATCCACGATTTCCTTCCAGCTACCCGATACGCCGCCGACCGTGGCGCGCTCGGTCAGCTTGCCTTCTACCCCGGCTACTTTGGCTACGCGGCTCACTTCCAGGGCGAGGCGGTTCAGGTCGTCCACCATGCGGTTGATGGTGTCGGCGAGTTCAGCTACTTCCCCTTTGGCTTCGAGGCGCAGCTTCTGGGTCAGGTCACCCTGCGATACGCCGGTTACTACCTTCACAATGCCCCGTACCTGCGTGGTGAGGTTGGCCGCCATTGTGTTTACGTTGTCGGTCAGGTCTTTCCAGATACCCGATACGTTGGGCACGTTGGCCTGACCGCCGAGGCGGCCTTCGGTGCCTACTTCCTGGGCTACGCGGGTTACTTCGCCGGCGAAGATGTTCAGTGAGTCTACCATTCGGTTGATGTTGTCCTTGAGGTCCAACATTTCGCCGCGTACGTCTACCGACACTTTCTGGCTCAGGTCGCCTTTGGTAATGGCCGTGGTTACGTTGGCAATGTCCCGTACCTGCGAGGTCAGGTTCAGGGCCATGGTGTTTACGTTGTCGGTCAGTTCCTTCCAGGCGCCGCGCACGTTGGGCACGTTGGCCTGACCGCCGAGCTTTCCTTCCGTACCTACTTCGCGGGCCACGCGGGTTACTTCGTCACCGAAGGTGTTGAGCGAGTCCACCATCTGGTTGAGGTTTTCCTTCAGCTGCAACAGCTCTCCGCGTACGTTTACCGTGATTTTCTGGCTTAGGTCGCCACGGGCTACGGCGGTAGCTACGTTGGCAATGTCTCGTACCTGCGAAGTAAGGTTCGAGGCCATGGTGTTTACGTTGTCGGTCAGGTCCTTCCAGGTACCCGATACGCTCGGCACGTTGGCCTGGCCGCCCAGAATACCTTCCGTACCTACTTCGCGGGCCACGCGGGTTACTTCGCCAGCGAAGATGTTGAGCGAGTCCACCATCTGGTTCAGAATGTTCTTCAGATCCAGCAGCTCGCCCTTTACGTCTACCGTGATTTTCTGGGTCAGGTCACCCTTTGCTACAGCCGTGGCTACGTTGGCAATGTCCCGCACCTGAGAAGTCAGGTTGGCCGCCATCGTGTTTACGTTATCCGTCAGCTCTTTCCAGGTACCACCAACGCGGGGCACGTTCGCTTGGCCGCCGAGTTTTCCTTCCGTACCTACTTCACGGGCCACACGGGTTACTTCGTCACCGAAAATGTTTAGGGAGTCCACCATCTGGTTCAAGATGTTCTTGAGCTCCAGGATTTCGCCCTTCACGTTTACCGTCATCTTCTGCGACAAGTCACCGCGGGCTACGGCGGTAGCTACGTTAGCAATGTCTCGCACCTGACTGGTCAAGTTCGAGGCCATGTAGTTTACGTTGTCCGTCAATTCCTTCCATACGCCGGCCACGTTCGGTACCGAAGCCTGCCCACCGAGTTTACCCTCAGTGCCTACTTCCTGGGCCACGCGGGTTACCTCGCCGGCAAACAGGTTGAGCGAGTCCACCATCTGGTTCAGGTTCTGCTTCAACTGCAGCAGCTCCCCTTTTACATCCACGGTGATTTTCTGGCTGAGGTCACCGCGGGCTACGGCGGTAGCTACGTTAGCAATGTCTCGCACCTGACTGGTCAAGTTCGAGGCCATGTAGTTTACGTTGTCCGTCAGCTCTTTCCATACACCAGCCACGTTCGGTACCGAAGCCTGGCCGCCCAGGCGGCCTTCCGTGCCTACTTCCTGGGCCACCCGGGTTACCTCGCCGGCAAACAGGTTGAGCGAGTCCACCATCTGGTTCAGGTTCTGCTTCAACTGCAGCAGCTCCCCTTTCACGTCTACCGTAATCTTTTGCGACAAGTCGCCTTTGGCTACGGCGGTGGCTACGTTAGCAATGTCTCGTACCTGACTGGTCAGGTTCGAAGCCATGTTATTTACGTTGTCGGTCAGGTCTTTCCAGACGCCCGATACGTTGGGTACGCTGGCTTGGCCGCCGAGCTTTCCTTCGGTGCCTACCTCCTGGGCCACCCGGGTTACTTCGCCGGCAAACAGGTTGAGCGAGTCCACCATCTGGTTCAGGTTCTGCTTCAATTGCAGCAGCTCCCCCTTTACGTCTACCGTGATTTTCTGGGTCAGGTCACCCTTTGCTACGGCGGTAGCTACGTTAGCAATGTCTCGTACCTGCGAAGTCAGGTTCGAGGCCATGGTGTTTACGTTGTCCGTCAACTGCTTCCACACCCCACCCACGTTGGGCACCGAGGCTTGGCCACCGAGTTTCCCTTCGGTACCTACTTCCTGGGCCACGCGGGTTACTTCGCCGGCGAACAGGTTCAGGTTGTCGATGGTTTTGTTGATGGTTTCGGCCATCACCTTGAAGTCACCCGAAACCGGAATCTGGAAGGTTTCGTCCAGGTTTCCTTTCGAAATGTTCTTCAGTACTTTGCCTACCTCCAATACCGGCACGGCGATGCTGTCCACCAGGCCGTTGATGTTGTTGATCATGTCGCGCCAGAAGCCCGAGGCGTTTTCGGCCGAGGCCCGCGCCTTCAGGTTACCCTCTACCCCGGCAACCTTGGAAATGCGCGACACCTCACCCCCTACCCCGCCGATCATCTCTACCATCGAGTTGTAGGCTTCGGCTATTTCGGCGAAGATGTCGTCGTTCTGTTTGGTCAGGCGCACCGACACATCCCCTTTCTTAAAGGCGTCGAGGGCGTAGAGCACCCGGTTGAGCTGGTCGTTAACGTAATCGGCTTCCTGGCTGTCTTCCGAGCCCCGACCACTGCCGCGTTTGCGGGTAATATCGGAACTGGTGCGGGCGCCGGAGGGGCGCAGCAAGGCGCTACGGTCGTAAGGAGCCGAGGGAGTGTGTGCAGGAGGTGTGTTAGAAGACGGGGAATCCTGCTCGGGAGCGTTGTTTTCCGGCGTATTCGTATTCTTGGTAGTCTTACCTGAAGCCATACAAAGGGTAGGGTTGCGAAGCCTGGTGTAGAGAGGCGAAGCTGTAAACCAGAAACAACCGTAAAGGAGTTCCTAGACTTACAAAGGTAGCAAATACCGCCTTTTCAAACACATTCTATTGTATTTGTTGCCAGGATTCTACAAACTCTCACTCAGTGAACTACTTGCCTGGATTACGGCGTTAAAAAATCTACTCTGGACTGGCTAAACTCGACTGGTTTCCTGTGGAATTGCTATCCAAGGCGGTTGTGCGCCGGATTATTCCAGCATCTTTGCGGCAAAATTCAACTTTTCGTCTGCTTCGGCCGTTTCCTACTCCGAGCCCTTTACCTTCCCGCCCTCTCCTAGCCTTATATGGTCAAAAACCTAGTCATCGTAGAGTCACCTGCCAAAGCCAAAACCATCGAGGGTTACTTGGGCAAGGACTTTATTGTCAAATCCAGCTTCGGCCACGTCCGCGACCTGCCCAAGGACAATAATGCCATTGATATCAGCAATGGATTTAAGCCGACCTACGTCGTGTCGCCCGACAAGCGGGAAATTATTTCCCAGCTCAAGAAGCTGGCGAAAGAGGCCGAAACGGTTTGGCTGGCGAGTGACGATGACCGTGAGGGCGAGGCCATCAGCTGGCACTTGGCCGAAACCCTGAACCTGAACGATGCCAAGACGCGTCGTATTGTGTTCCGGGAGATTACCAAGAATGCCATTCTTAATGCTATTGACAATCCCCGGGAAATCGACCTGAACCTGGTGAATGCCCAGCAGGCCCGGCGCGTGCTCGACCGGCTCGTGGGCTTCGAGCTGAGCCCGGTGCTGTGGAAGAAAGTAAAGACTGGCTTGTCGGCGGGACGGGTACAGTCGGTGGCAGTACGGTTCGTTGTGGAGCGGGAACGGGAGATAAACCAGCACAAATCGTCGTCGGCCTATCGGGTAACGGCCCGCTTTGATGCGGGCCGGAACACAGTACTGGAAGCGGAGCTGCCTACGCGCTTCAAAACGCAACAGGAGGCGCAGGAGTTTCTGACCCGCTGCATCGGCGCCACCTATAAGATTGAGAACCTGGAAAAGAAGCCGGGCAAACGCAGCCCCGCGCCACCCTTCACTACGTCGACTTTGCAGCAGGAAGCCTCGCGCAAGCTGGGTTTCTCGGTGGCCCAGACGATGAGCGTAGCCCAGAAGCTCTACGAAGCGGGCAAGATCAGCTACATGCGGACCGACTCGGTGAACCTTTCGCAGGACGCGCTGGCAGCGGCCAAGGCGGAAATCAGCGCGGCCTACGGCCCGGAGTATGCGCACACCCGTCACTTCAAGACGAAATCGGCCTCGGCTCAGGAGGCCCACGAAGCCATCCGACCCACCGACTTCTCTTTGGTAAAGGCCGGTTCCGACTCGGCCGAGCAGCGCCTCTACGACCTGATTCGCAAGCGGGCTATGGCTTCGCAAATGGCCGATGCCACCATTGAGCGCACCGTGGCCACCATCGGCATCAGCACCCAGCCGGGCGTGCCGCTTACTGCTACCGGGGAAGTCATCACGTTTGAGGGCTTCCTGAAAGCTTACAGTGAGTCGAAAGATGAGGAAGAGCAGGACGGCGAATCGTCGTTTTCCCGGGGACTGCCGCCCTTGAATGTGGGCCAGGAACTGCCCTTGCAGTTGCTGCGGGCCACCGAGCGGTATGCTGCGCCCCCGGCCCGCTACACGGAAGCTTCTTTGGTAAAAAAGCTGGAGGAAATGGGCATTGGCCGGCCTTCAACCTACGCGCCGACTATTAGCACGATTCAGAAGCGCGGCTACGTGGAAAAAGACACCCGGGAAGGCAAGGAACGCAAGTTTCACGTGCTAACCCTGGAGGGTGACCAGGTAAAAACCGAAGCCAAAACCGAAACCTACGGAGCGGATAAGGCCAAGCTGTTTCCGACCGACACGGCCATGGTAGTCAACGACTTTCTGGTCGAGCACTTTCCCATTATCATCGACTACCAGTTTACGGCCAAAGTCGAGGGCGAATTTGATTTGATTGCCAACGGTCAGGAACAGTGGGGCAAGATGCTGTCGAACTTTTACGGCACCTTCCACGAAACCATCGAGCGAGGTCAGGACATTGAACGCAGCACCCTGGGCTCGACCCGCGAAATTGGCATTCACCCTGAAACGGGTCAGAAGCTGACCGCCCGCCTGGGCCGCTACGGTCCGTACGTGCAGATTGAGCCCAAAGAAGGCGCGCCGGAAGGTGAAAAGGCGGTGTATGCCAGCCTGCGGAAAGGCCAGTTCATCGAAAGCATTACCCTGGAAGAAGCCCTCGACTTGTTTAAGCTGCCGCGCATTGTGGGGCAGTTTGAGGACAAGGATATGACGGCGGCCCTGGGTCGTTTCGGGCCTTACATCCGCCACGACAGCAAATTCTACTCCCTGACCAAGGAGCAGGACCCGCACACCATTACTGCTCAGGAAGCCATTGAGCTGATTGAGAACAAGCGTAAAACCGACGCGGAGCGCCTGATCAAGGAGTTTCCCGGCCGCGACGACGTGCAAGTACTCAACGGGCGCTTTGGTCCTTACATCGTAGTGGGTAAGAAAAACGTGAAAATTCCCAAGGGCGAAGAGCCCCAAGAGTTGACATTGGAACGCTGCCTGGAACTGGCCGAGGCTACCCCGGACAAACCGGCCAAAGGGGGGCGCTTTGCCAAGAAGGCGGCCCCGGCCGCCGATGACACGGCCGATAAGCCCGCCAAGAAAAAGCCAGCCGCCAAAGCGCCGGCCAAGAAAGCAGCTGGAACGGCCAAGAAACCAGCCGCTAAAAAGCCGGCTGCCAAGGCCAAGTAGTTTGTACCTCCCTTGCTGAAAAAGGCTTCTACCCGCAGGTAGAAGCCTTTTTTTATATAAAATTCCGAATAGCTTTCTGCGTTGTAACGCTCATACAATGCTGCGTACCATGAATACACTCGGACTACTACTTGGCCTGCCCTGGCTTATACTAACGCACACGCTAGCCCCGGGCGCGGCCACTACTCCCACCAAAACGACTGCCCCACCGCACTATGCGTGGCTAACGGCCGCGCAGGTGGGCGGGGCTCAGGGCTTGGCTGCGCGCTTTGCTCCTCCAGTTGGCGCCACCCGGGAGGCTGCGGCAGCCGGTTCTTTTGCCTGGTGGCTGCGGTATCTGCCCTTACAGCCGCCGGGCGCGGCGGTGCATTTGCACAACGGAAAGCTAAAAAACCTCCAAACGGTGCATGCCGCCGTGGTGCGCATTGATGTCGGCCCGCGGGACTTGCAGCAGTGTGCCGATGCGGTAATCCGGCTCCGGGCGGAGTACTTGTTTAGCCAAGACCCCAACAAGGTGCATTTTCACCTGACCAGCGGACACGACATCTGGTTTTCGGACTGGTACGGGGGGCGGGGTTTTCGGGCCCGGGGGGAAGTCGTAGAGCCCGTGGCGAAAGCCGTAGAAACACCCACCCACGCGGTATTCCGGCGCTACCTGGACCAGATTTTTACCTATGCCGGCACCCGGTCGGTGGAGCGGGAAATGCGGCCGGTGGCGATGGCAACCCTACAGCCCGGGGACGTATTCGTACAAGGTGGCTCACCGGGCCACGCCGTGCTGGTGCTGGATGTGAGTGCCAACCCACGGACGGGCCGCAAGTATTTTTTACTGGCGCAGAGCTATATGCCCGCCCAGGAAATCCATGTTTTGCGTAATCTGCAGAACCCCAAGCTGAGCCCGTGGTACGAGCTAAACGACAAGGTAACGCTGGAAACACCGGAATGGGACTTCAGTCCTAGTCAGCTGCGGCGGTTTTAATTTCTTTCGCCTGAGAACAGATGAAGCAGAAAATAGTGGTTTTAACCGGAGCCGGTATCAGCGCGGAAAGCGGCTTAGCTACCTTTCGGGGCTCCGATGGCCTGTGGGAAGGCCACCGCGTAGAGGACGTGGCTTCGCCCGAAGGCTGGGCCCGCAACCCGGAACTGGTACTGGAGTTTTACAACCAGCGCCGCGCGGCCGCCCGGGCCGCCCAGCCCAATGCCGGCCACTTGGCCCTGGTGGCGCTGGAGCAGGCTTACGAAGTCGTCATCATCACCCAAAACGTGGACGATTTGCACGAGCGGGCCGGCTCCAGCCGGGTAATTCATCTGCACGGCAAGTTGTTCGAGTCGCGCAGCACGCGCCACGACAACCTCGTGTACCCCATGACCGGGGACCGAATCGAGTTAGGGGACCACTGTGAGAAAGGCCACCAGCTGCGGCCCAATATTGTCTGGTTTGGCGAAGCCGTGCCGCTGATGGAGCGTGCCATGGAAGAAACCGCTACCGCTGCTATTTTCATGGTTGTGGGCACCTCCCTGCAGGTTTACCCCGCCGCCAACCTGGTGTATTACACCCCCACGGGCTGCCCTACCTACATCATCGACCCGCAGCAGCCCCCCGTATCAGCCCGGCCCAACCTGCATTTCGTGCGGGAGCCGGCCACCACGGGAGTGCCACGGGTAGCGGCCGAGCTAATGGCCCGCGCGGCCCAGTAATATCAATTCTCTCCTATGGCCTCCGCATTCGGACATGCCCTGCTGGGCGCTACGCTCGGCAAACTCCTGCTCCCCGCCCACCCGAATTGGCCCTGGTGGCTTCTGGCGGCCGCCTGCGCCGTGCTGCCCGATGCCGATGTAGTCGGCTTTACGTTGGGCGTGGCCTACGACAGCCTGTGGGGCCACCGGGGTTTGAGCCACTCCCTGCTGGTGGCGGCGGTGCTGGCCGGTAGTTTGGCGGGCCTAGCGGCACTGCGCCAGCCCCATCCGCAGCTGGGCCGGCTCGGGCTGGTGTTGTTTCTGGCTACTGCGTCGCACGGGGTGCTGGATGCCATGACGACAGGTGGCCTGGGCGTGGCTTTTTTGAGCCCCTGGGACCAGCAGCGCTACTTTTTGGGGTTCCGCCCTATTCAGGTGTCGCCTATCGGGATAAGCCGGTTTGCCGGAGCTGCCGCGTGGCGGGTATTGCGCAGCGAAGCCCTTTGGGTGGGGATTCCCTGCCTGCTCTTGTGGCTTGGGCTGGGTTTTTTGACGTCCCGTTCCGCAGATACGCAGCGTTGACGCACCCTGACGAGGTTTATTTCGTACAGTAGAGAATACCTCTATTTCTACGATTCGCTACCCTCATGCGAAAATCCTACCGTCTGCTCCTGGCAGCGCTGCTTACCACACTATCCGCTCCTCTTGTTGCTCAAAATCAGTCGGCGGCGCACTCTGTTTATTTGCTTGGAAATACCGCCGGCGACGCCGTTTCGGAAGCTCATGTGCGTGCCCTCCGCCAGCAGCTGGAAAAGCAAACCGGGGCTTTTACCGTAGTGCACCTAGGCGACATTGCCAGCAACAAAGGCTTGAAAAAAGAGCCCGACGCCCAGACCACTGCCCGGCTCGACCAGCTCATCGGCCTGGTCCAGGGCCTGCCCAACGGCCGCATCTACTTCGTGCCCGGCGACAAAGACTGGGACAATTCCGGGGCCGATGGGCTCAAGAAAGTAAAGCGTCTGGAAGAGTACATCGAGCAGAAGCTGCCGGGCCAGAATGCCTTTCTGCCCACCGGCGGCTGCCCCGGCCCCGAAATCATTGACGTGGCGCCCAACGTCCGGCTGGTGGCCATCAACTCGCCCTGGTGGACGCATCCCTACGACAAGCCCGAAGCCCCCGACACCGAGTGCAAGACCATGACCAAGGAGGAGTTTCGGGAGCAGCTCCAGGACGTGCTAGACGACACCCGGGGCAAAAATGTACTGGTGGTGGGTCACCATCCGGTGATGAGCAACGGGGTGTACGGGGGCCGGATTCCGCTGGGCCGCCACCTGTTTCCTTTCGATAATGGAGTGCCCCTGCCCGTCTTCGGCTCAGTGTACGCGGCCTACCGCCAGAACGTGGGCACCCCGCGCGACATTGCCAACCCTGCCTACGCCGACCTGCGTAAAAACCTGCTCAGCACCTTCAAGGAAAACCCTGGTGTGGTGTACGCCGCCGCCCACGATTATAGCCTGCAACTCGCCCGCTTCGAGGACAACTACCACCTCGTGTCGGGCAGCTTTGCCGAGGAAGAGCACGTGGGCGCCAACTCCCGAGCTTTATATAATGAGTCGAAAGAAGGCTTTTCCAAAATCGACTACTACGCCGATGGTACCGTCAAGTCGTACTTCTACACCTTCGCCAAGGATGGAAATTCGGCCCAGGAAGCCTACAACACCACCCTGTTTCAATCGGCCTGCACGGAGCCGCGCCTGCCCAATGTGCCGGTCAACGCCTTTATTCCGGAATGCCCCTCAGCCACGCAAGGCGTAGCCACTACCAAGCCCGACGCCCCGTTCCAGCCCACCGTTACGGTAGTACCGGGGGCGCAGTACAAGGCCGGGCCGGGCAAACGCTTTTTTCTGGGTCCGCTCTACCGTAGCTCCTGGACCCAGCCGGTAGAAGTGAAAACCCTGGACTTGGCCGCCGAAAAAGGCGGAATGCGCATTTTTGGGAAAGGTGGCGGCCGGCAGACGACTTCCGTAAAGCTGATTGCGGCCGACTCGTCCGAGTATGTATTCCGCTCGGTCGATAAGGACGTAACGCGCATTCTGCCGCCCGAGCTGCGCAACTCTATTGCCGCCGACGTGCTGCGCGACATCACGCCCACGGCCCATCCTTATTCAGCCCTGGTTACGGGTTCCTTGCTCGACCAAACCGACATTCTGCACGCCCGCCCGCGCCTGTTCGTCTTGCCCGACAACAACCAGCTCGGGCCCTACCGGCAGGAATATGCGGGCCTGCTCGGAACGCTCGAAGACCGGCCCGTGGACCCTAAGCCCAACCTGCCCGGCTTCGGCGGGGCCGACGAAGTGCGCCGCTCGTTCAGCTTCTTCCGCCAGCTCTATAAAGACCACGACAACCAAGTGGATGCCATGGCCCTGGGCAAGGCCCGGGCTTTCGATATGCTCGTGGCTGACTTCGGCAAGCACGAAGACAACTGGAAATGGGCCGGCTACAAGCAGGGGAAGAAAACCATTTACCGCCCCATTCCGCGCGACCGGGACCAAAGCTTCACGCTCTGGAACGGCTTGCTGACCTACATTGCCAACCGGGAGTGGGCCGTGCCCAGCATCGAGGACTTCCAGGAGGAATTTCACGACCTGGAAAGCCTCAATTGGCCGGCCCGCCACCTCGACCGGTTCCTGCTGCAATCCATGACCCGGGACCAGTGGCAACAGGTGGCCAAGTACATGCAGGAGAAGATTACGCCCGCGGCCATCGACCAGGCCACGGCCCAACTGCCCAAGGAAGTACAGCCCATTTCCGGCAACGACCTGAACCGCAAGCTCAAAGCCCGTATTCAGGAACTGCCCAAAGCCCTGGACGAGTATTACCTGATGCTGGCCAAGCGCGTGGATGTGGTAGGTTCCAACAAGGCCGAAGTGTTTCAGGTAAACCGCCTCGACGACGGCAAGGTGCGGGTGCAGATGTTCGACAAGGCAAAGGACTCGGACGACAGCAACGGTGAAGCCCTGTTTGACCGCACGTTCGACCCCAAGGAAACCGATGAAGTAGCCCTCTATGGCCTCGACGGCAAGGACATTTTCACCGTAACGGGCTCGGCCCGCAAGAGCGTGCTCGTCCGCATCATCGGCGGCGACGGCAAGGACCGGATTACGGATGAGTCGCGGGTGGCAGGGCTACGCACCAAAACCAAGGTGTACGACCTGGCCGATACCGAGCTGAAGCCGAGCAAGGAAACCGATAACCACACCTCCAACCGTCTGTCGGTGAACCGCTACGACCGGGAAGCCTTTGAGTACGATGGTTACAACCCGCGCGCCACGCTGATTTACAACCAGAGCGACGGATTCGGGGCCGGGGCCGGGTTCGACATTGTGCGCCAGGGCTTCCGCAAGCCCGACTACAAAAATCTCTACGGCTTCGACGTGCAGGGCTCCACCAACGGTAACTTTCAGGTAGCCCTGAACATGCGCCACCGCCACGCCATCAAGTCCTGGGACATTGGGGCGCGGGCTGAATACGGCAACTACTTCCAGTTCTACAATTTCTTTGGCCTCGGCAACGACACGCAGAAAGACGAAGGCCTCTACGACGCCAACTTTTACAAGGCCCGTTACAAAGGCTACCTTGGCAACGTGTTTGCCGAGCGGGCTTTCCTGCAGCGCAGCGTGTTCCGCTTCGGACCCACGTATGAGCAGTACCAGTCTAATTTTGCCGGCAACAGCCTGCTCGGCCAGTTGGAGCAGCAAACGCCCGGCCCCAACGACCGGCGCCCCAACACGGCTTTTCAGCGGCTGCTGGGCCTGAATGCCTTGCTCGATCTGGATTTGCGCGACCGGCAGACCTTTGCCCGCCGGGGCTTCCGGGTGCGGGCCCAGCACGACAGCTACCACCAGCTCAACCGCACCGAGGGTAACTTTGGCCTGACCCAGCTTTTCGCCGAGTATTATGCCACCGCCCGCCTCGGCATCCCGGTTACGTTTGTCGTGAAAGGTGGCGGCGCCAAGAACTATGGCAACGTCGACGAAATTCCGTTCTACAAATTTACCAGCCTGGGGCAGCGCGAAAACCTGCGCGGTTACTACCGTAACCGCTTCACCGGCGACGCCAGTGCCTACCTCAACTCCGAAATTCGCCTAGCCCTGGGCCGCGTAACCAACAACTTCCTGCCCTTTTCGTACGGTATCTTCGGTTTCTATGACCAGGGCCGCGTGTACTACAAGGGCAACTCGCCCGGGGGCTGGCACGCCGGCTATGGCGGGGGCTTCTACATTGCGCCCGTCACTGACCAGTTAGCCTTATCCATTTCCGTCCAGAACTCCGAGGAACAGACCGCCCTGCTGCAGTTTGGCGTCGGCTTCCGGATCGACCAATAGTTAAGTTGTCCAGTAATTCAAAAAGCCCGCCTTTCTGAGGTCGGGCTTTTTTTACGGGCTTTTCACCCATAGCCAAGCTACTCCCCGTAGTATTCGGCTAGCCTACTTTTGGCAAACCTGTATCTTTGGCCCCTCCTTCCACTCTTTCCTCTCCATCGTATGAATTACCCGCTTCTGAAACTGGCTGCCATTGATATTGGGTCGAATGCTGTACGGTGTCAGATTTCAGCGGTATTGCATTACGGCGACCGGTACCGCCTCAAACGCGTGGAATACGTGCGCTACCCGCTGCGTTTGGGCGAAGACGTGTTTGCCACCGGCCGCATTTCGACGGCCCGAGAAGACAAGTTCGTTAAGTTTCTGCACGCCCTGAAACTGCTCATGGAAGTGCACGACGTAGCTCACTACCTGATTTGCGCCACCTCGGCCATGCGCACCGCGGCCAATGCCCCCGAAATCGTGGCCCGGGTGCAGAAGGAACTCAACATGCCGATTCAGGTTATCAACGGGCAAGACGAGGCCTTCTACATCAACCGCGTTATCGAGCACCTGTTGGAAGATAACAAGCACTACCTGCATATTGATGTAGGTGGGGGCAGCACCGAGTTCAACATCTACCACGACCGGCGCAAAGTGGCTTCCCAGTCGTTCGAAGTGGGCTCTATCCGGCGCATGCAGCAGGAAGAAAGCGGCTTGTCGAACGAGGCCCTGAACGGCACCTGGCAGCGCATGGAAGACTGGGTACGGGAGAATGGCCGCAAATACCACGTCACCCGCGCCATCGGTACCGGGGGCAACATCAACAAGCTCTACAGCCTGGCCCAGCCCTCGCTCGACAAGCCCGTCACGCGCCGGCGCATTGCCACGATTCTGAACAACCTGACCAAGATGAGCATGGATGAGCGGGTAAACGTGGCCATGCTCAACCCCGACCGCGCCGACGTCATCGTGCCCGCCGGCCAGATCTACCTCTCGGCCATGGAGTGGTCCAACGTCAACCAGATGATTGTGCCCGATATTGGCCTTAAGGACGGCATGCTCCAGACCCTGTTTGAGCAGCACTTCGACGAAATCGATCCGCTCAACCACGGTGCCGACCATCTGCTCCTGGCCACCGTTCCGAGTCGTACCAACGGCATGGAATAATAAAAAAGCCCGCTGCATTGCTCGCAACGGGCTTTTTTAACGGAAGTACGTCAACTCACGAATTGGCGAAGTCGGCTTTCTCGTCGGGTTCCCCCTCTACCAGGGCCTGCACTACCGAAATTTCTTGTACCGCCTGCTCCGTTAGTTCCTCCAGCTCATCCTCTTGGGCCTCGGCGCAGGCTTCGGCCAGTTCGTTGGCTTCCTCCTCTGCCAGAGCTGCCGCTTCATCGGCTTCCTGCTTATTCCGGCGGGTTTGCTGGAAGAGCAGGTGCAACAGCCCCTCGGGAGTCGCCGCAGCCAGCCGTTCCTCGTCGCGGCGGTAAAAGTCGCGGTGTACGTTCACGCTGGGCTCGTTTTCAGCCGGGCGGTTGCGCACGTAAGCCCCGTCTTCGCGCATGAGGTAGGAGTTCTGATTGTCGAGCAGATTAAGCATCAGGATGCTGATGGCCTCGCGCTTAAGCTGGGGGTTGACAATCAGGAACAGCGCCTCAATGCGCCGGTCGAAAGAGCGCACCATGATGTCGGCCGAGCCGGCGTACACTTTCGGGTTACCGGCCTGGTGAAAATAAAACAGGCGGGAGTGCTCCAGCAGGTCTCCCACGATGCTGCGCACCTCGATGTTCTCGCTCAGGCCGGGCCGGCCGGGGCGCAGGCAGCAGATGCCACGCACCACAAACCGAATCGGCACCCCGGCCTTGGAAGCCTTGTAAAACTCGTCGATGAGCTCCTTGTCTTCCAACGAGTTCATTTTCATCACAATGCCGCTGGGCAGGCCTTTTTTGGCATTGCGCACTTCCTCCCGAATCAGGTGGATGATCTGCTGGCGCATGTCCTTGGGCGCCGTTATCAGGTATTCGTAGTCGTCGGGCTGGGAGTGGCCGGTAATAACATTGAAGAATTCCGACACATCGTGGCCATACACGTCGTTGGTCGTGAGCATGCTCACGTCGGTGTAAATTTTGCTGGTTTGCTCGTTGTAGTTGCCCGAGCCGATGTGTACGTAGCGCGTCACCTTCTCCCCTTCCTTGCGGATGATCATGAGCATTTTGGTGTGCGTCTTGTACTTGCTCACCCCATAAATCACGAAGCAGCCGGCTTTTTCCAGCTTGGAGCCCTCCCGAATATTACGCTCCTCATCGAAACGGGCTTTCACCTCAAACAGCACCGATACGTGCTTGCCGTTTTCAGCCGCCTTCAGCAGCGCCGCCGTCACGCGCGAGTCGTCGGCCAGGCGGTAGATGGTCTGCTTGATACCCAGCACGTGCGGGTCTTCGGCGGCCTGCTCCAGCAGGCGCACCACCGGCTCGATGCTGTTGTAGGGATGGTGCAGCAGCACGTCGTGGTGCTTGAGAAACTCGAACAGGTTTTCCTCCGCGCCTTCGGGCAGGCTCAGCGGTACTACCGGGGCCGGCATCCGCGTCGACTTGCCCCGGAAGTTGGGGTGCTTCAGAATCTGCAGCAGGCCCTTCATGTCAATTAGCGAGTTGATGACGAACACATTGCCGTTGTCAATCTTCCACCGCTCCTTGAGCACGGCCATCATCACCGGCGAGGCGTCGTGTTCGACTTCCAGCCGCACCACGCGTCCTTTCTTGCGGGTTTTGAGGCCCACCTGGATTTCCTTGATAAAGTCCACGTCGATGTCGTCCGACTCTTCTAGGGTAAAGTCGCCGTTGCGGGTGATGCGGAACAGATCGGCCGACACGATTTCCACGTTGCGGAACAGCTTGGGCAAATTGGCCCGCACGATTTCCTCGATGGGCACAAAAATGACCTTGTCCTTGCGGGTAAGCTCAAAAAAGCGCGACAGGTTCTGCGGAATCTGCACGAAGGTGAGCCGCTCATGGCCGTTGTCCATCACGCTGTCGGGGCCGGTGCGCGTCACGACCCCGAAGATGAGCATCTGGTTCATCATCAGCGGGAAGCCGTGGTAGGAGTCGTAGACCATCGGCGTGAGCAGCGGGAAAATGGTGTTCTTGAAGTAGCCGTCGGCTTTCTTCAGCTCCAGTTCCGTGAGCTCATCCATCCGCAGGATGTTGAAGCCGGCCTTCTCGAATTGGGGCTTCAGCTCGTTCTGGTACGTCAGCGACTGGTCGTTGGTAAACCGGTGGGCAAAGTCGAGCAGCTTGCGCCGAAAAGGCAGTTCCCGCAGCCCGGAATAGTCCACCCGCTCCTTGCCGTAGTCGAGGTAGTTATAGAGCGAGCCAACCCGAATCATAAAAAACTCGTCGAGGTTGGACGAGGTAATGGCCAGAAACCGCAGCCGGTCAAACAGCGTGCGGCCCGTATCCTTGGCCATGTCCAGCACCCGATAATTAAACCGCAGCCAGCTTAGGTCGCGGCTGATGTATTTGCTTTTGCGAATGAGGTCGGCGGATTTGAATAATTTCATGGCTAGGCAGTAATGCGGGCTAAGATACGCAGCTGGGCTGCGCAAAGGCGTATTTTACGGGTAAGAAATAACGGCCGTGGCTTCAATTTCGACCAGCAGCCGGGCATCTATCAACGCTCGGACCTCAACCATTGTGGCTGCAGGGCGAATCTGGGCAAAAAACTCCCCGTGGGCCCGCCCAATTTCTTCCCACTGGCTGATGTCGGTGGTGAAGATGCGGGTGCGCACCACGTCGGTTAGCGAGGCCCCCGCCTGAGTTAGGGCAGCCGTTATCTTCTCCAGCGCCCGGCGGGTCTGCTCGTAGGCCGTGCGGCCCGTAATAGTGTCGCCGTCCTGGGCCGTCGTGCCGGCCACTTCCACCACGTTGCCAATCCGTACGGCCCGGGAATAACCCACAATACTTTCCCAGGGTGCCCCAGAGGCAATATTCTGCCGCATGCGTGTTGTTTAATTCGTTCTTAAATCAGACCAACATTCCGAGCGCAGCAAAGCGGAGTCGAGGAATCTTGCCTGCTGACGTTACAATGGTACCTGTTATGCTGAGCGTAGTTGAAGCATGATGACCAATATGGCCCACGTGGAGCTCTGCCATTTGTTAGGCAAGCACAATAAAAAAGCCCGCATCGAGCGGGCTTTTTTACTACTTGGCGCTTATACGTCCAGCTTGGCGTACTTGGCGTTTTTCTCGATAAAGTCGCGGCGGGGCGCTACTTCGTCGCCCATCAGCATGGCGAACAGGTGGTCAGCCTCGGCGGCCGACTCCACGTCCACGCGCTTCAGGGAGCGGGTGTCGGGCTGCATGGTGGTGGTCCAGAGCTGCTCGGCGTTCATCTCGCCCAAGCCTTTGTAGCGCTGCACGTTCACCGTTTCGGGCTTGCCGCGGCCCATTTCCTCCTGGGCATCCATCCGCTCCTGCTCGGTCCAGCAGTAGCGCTCCTCCTTGCCGCGCTTCACGAGATACAGCGGCGGCAGGGCAATGTAGATATAGCCTTTGTCGACCAGTTCGCGCATGTAGCGGAAGAAGAAGGTCAAAATCAGGGTCCGGATGTGCGAGCCGTCGATGTCGGCGTCGGTCATGATGATGACCTTGTGGTAGCGGAGCTTGTCCAGGTTCAACGACCGGGTGCTGCTGCCATCGTCCTCGTCGGTCTTCTTCTCGAAGCTCACGCCGAGGGCCGTAATCATGTTCCGGATTTCCTCGTTTTCGTAGATGCGGTGCTCCTGGGCCTTCTCCACGTTCAGGATCTTCCCCCGAAGCGGCAGAATAGCCTGGAAGGCACGGTTGCGGCCCTGCTTGGCCGTGCCACCGGCCGAGTCCCCTTCGACCAAGTACAGCTCGCAGATTTCGGGGTCCGATTCCGAGCAGTCGGCCAGCTTGCCGGGCAGGGAGTTGGAGCCCAGCACGGTTTTGCGCTGCACCATTTCGCGGGCCTTGCGGGCCGCAATCCGGGCGCGGGCTGCCAGAATCACCTTTTCGATGATGATACGGGCTTCCTTGGGGTTTTCCTCCAGGTACTGGTTCAGAATTTCCCCTACTACCGTATTCACCGCGCCGCTCACGTCGGAGTTGCCCAGCTTGGTTTTGGTCTGGCCTTCAAACTGCGGCTCCTGCACCTTCACCGAAATAACGGCGGTGAGGCCTTCGCGGAAGTCATCGCCCTGAATCTCCACCTTGGCCTTCTCCAGCATGCCCGACTTGTCGGCGTAGGCCTTCAGCGTGCGGGTCAGGGCCGAACGGAAGCCCGCTACGTGCGTGCCGCCCTCGATGGTGTTGATGTTATTGACGTAGCTGAAGATGTGCTCCTGGTACGAGTCGTTGTATTGCAGGGCCACTTCTACCGGCGTGCCGCCCTTCTCGCTGATAACGTGAATGGGGTTGGGCATGAGCACCTGCCGGCCGCTGTCGAGGTACTGCACAAACTCGCTCAGGCCGCCTTCGGAGAAGAATACTTCGCCCAGGAAGGTGCCGTCGTCGTTTTTTTCCCGCCGGTCAGTGAGCTGAATACGGATGCCCTTGTTCAGGTAAGCCAGCTCCCGCAGGCGGTTGGCCACCGTTTCGTACTTGTACACCGACTCGGTGAAAATCGTGTTGTCGGGCAGGAATTCGACCTGGGTGCCGTGTTCGTCGGTGTCACCGATTTCCTTTACCGGGTACTGCGGCACGCCGATTTTGTACTCCTGCTGGTAGATGTGGCCATTACGGCGCACGGTTACTTTTAGGTCCTGGCTTAGCGCATTCACGCAGCTTACGCCCACCCCGTGCAGGCCGCCAGATACCTTGTAGGAGTCCTTGTCGAACTTACCGCCGGCGTGCAGCACCGTCAAAACCACCTCCAGGGCCGAGCGGCCCTCTTTCTGGTGGAAGTCCACGGGGATGCCGCGGCCGTTGTCCTTGACGGTAATCGAGTTATTTTCGTTGATGGTTACTTCAATCTGGTCGCAGTGACCGGCCAGGGCTTCGTCGATGGAGTTGTCGACTACTTCCCACACCAAATGGTGCAGTCCTTTGATGCCCGTGTCGCCGATATACATGGAGGGGCGCTTACGCACCGCCTCAAGGCCTTCGAGTACCTGGATACTATCCGCGGAATACTCGGCACCGCCTTTTACTTCTTTCGTTTCGCTCATGTAAGACGCTATTATTTCAGCTTTCTACTAACATACAAAGATACCGATTTTATCCGGTTTTTGCCAGTTTTTATATGATTTGAGCGGGTTTGCCCGCACTGCCTTAGGCTAAGTTTCTCCCTGATTTAGCCATCGTTCTGACCTCAGCGGTATGCCCCTGGCCCGCGGGCTTTGTAGCACAGTTTTTTACGCTTGTCAGGGCCGTAATGAAAATACGCTTGTCAGGGCCGTAATGAAAAATAGTTGCGGCGCAAAAATCGATAACGAATTTAGAGCACAGCCCGCACCCACCAGAAACAACAAGCCCTTTCCACCAACGTGAAAAGGGCTTGTTATCGGAAAGTCAAAAGATTTATTGAATAACCAGTTTCTGCTGTGCGACACCGGCGCTGGTGCGCAATTCCAGCGTATAGAGCCCGGCTTTCTGCTTGCTCAAGTCGATAGGGGCCACCTGAGAAGCAACAGCCGTAGCATTCAGGTGCTGGTTGAGCACCTGACGGCCCAGGGCGTCGAACACCCGCACCGAAGTACCGGCCTTGATACCCGACCGCAGTTGCAGCTCAAATACCCCGGACGAGCTTGGGTTGGGATATACGGCCAGGGCTTTCTGCAGCTCCGAGTTACGGGCCGTGCTCAGAATTGTCGCGCTGGCCTTATAGACCCCGCCCGTGCCACTGGCACTGGTTACGGCGCCGGTGTAGCCGGCCGTGCGGCTGGCGAAATCAACCGTTCTGTGCTCACGGCCACGGTCAATGTCGATCCAAGTAGCCCCGTTATCGGTGGTGTAGGAAGAACCGTAGTCATTCGGCCCCGAAGGCGTTGGCACCGAAGTCCCTACGCTGACAATGATGTTGGTACCGGGCACATGGGCCAAATCATTATGGTTGAAGTTGCCGGTGTAGAATTGGGACTGCCACGTGTTGCCGCCGTCCGTTGTGTAAATCAGGTCGGAGTCGTTGAATGCAATGCCGTTGTTGGCATCCGACATGGCAATTTTGGTGATGGCGCCTACCAGGGGCGTAAGCTCGGAGGCCGTCCACGTCAGGCCGCGGTCAGTCGACTTCAGAACCCGCACGGGCACGCCATTATCCCCGTTTGAGGTACCCGCCCAGATGGTATTGCCAAGGGCACAGTACGAACCGGTGAGACCATATTCGAGTTCATCCAGGGGAGTGGGCAAGTTGGCCGCCGGTACGCGCGTCCAGTTGCGCCCCCCGTTGCTGGTGGTGTACACCTCAAAAACCCCATCGGGAGTCGGGTCACCCAGGGTCACACCGTTGTTGGCATCGAAAAAATACACCCAGTTGGCGAAGCTGCTGGCCGAAGTGAATTCGCCGCCGAGGGTAACCTTGGTCCAGGTGGTGCCCCCATCCGTTGTTTTCAGAATTTCGCCACCCGGACTACCAAACTGACTCACGAAGGCCGTGTTTTCATCCAAGGCGTGAATACCAGCCGCCTGAAAGCTCGAATTGCCCCGGATGGCTTTGTATTCCCAGGTAGCTCCCCCATTGGCCGTTTTAGATAAGGCGCGACTAGGGGAGTTGGTTGTATTGGGGCTCATGAGCTGCCAGGCAACCTGTTCACTGACGGTGTGCATCAGGTCCGAAATAAGGTTTCCTGGCGTAGAGGGTGTTGCAGTATTTTGGAGAACCCACTGCGCCTGGGCTTGCGGGGCAATGCCTAGTCCGGATAGCAACGCCAGGGTAAGTAATTGTTTTTTCATTGGAAGGAGGAATTGACAGGAATAAGTAAGTAGGGGAGCTCTAAAGTGGAGGAGCTTCCTCACTACGGAGTTCGAGGAGCATTCGTCGGCCAATATAAAGTTTTCGTGAAGAAAAATGCGCTATATGGGCGGTTAGTGCCGGCTGACGACAACTCATGCGACGATGAATTACGACCCGCTTGCTAGGCCTGACCGCGCTGGCCGAGCGTCCAGCCCAGTCGGTGCGGCGACATTGCGGTTTTCGCAGGCCAGCCTCAACGGCACGACTGTAGGGCGGTTCACTGCCCTCAACTCCAGCGGCGAAGTGCAGGTGGCAAGCACTTTCACCGGGTAGGCAGCCTTTTTGCCACCACGCTACTTATCGGCACGGGCGGCACCGACGTACTCCTGGCCAAATAGGTACGGCCTCGAACATGTGGCCGTGGCGGCAGCGGTGGTAGCTATACCGTAACCGCTAGCTCTCGGGGCGTGTACGTTACCAGCAGCCGGCTACGTTCGGCAGCCTGGTGTTCAAGCTTTTTCTTCTAAGCTCCCTAAGATTTCTTGCTAAGTTGGTCTGACGACCTGATAGCAAGCCTCCTCCGACTAGTGTAAAGAAATCCTTGCCTGTCCTTCTGTAGGAACCAAACGCAAATGAGCCACCCAACCCAAAGGCTAAGTAGCTCATTTACAAAGTACCCCGTAAGAGATTCGAACTCCTGACCTACTGCTTAGAAGGCAGCCGCTCTATCCAACTGAGCTAACGAGGCAAGTGAGGGGCGGAAGGCTCGCCAAAGGTACGCGAGAACTTGGTGCTTACAAAAAAAGGCCTTCTGAGTTCTTCAGAAGGCCTTTTCAGTTCCAGTTAACGGGGAACAAGCAACGTCGGGGTGGCAGGATTCGAACCTGCGGCCTCCTGCTCCCAAAGCAGGCGCGATACCGGGCTACGCTACACCCCGAAACATTCGGAGGTGCCCTCGGTGAGGAGAACAACCCGATGAAGGGAAACTTTCAGATTCTGGTGGTCCAAGGCTCTGAAAAAACCCGTGGCGGAGAGAGGGGGATTCGAACCCCCGGTAGCCTTTAGAGCTACGGCAGTTTAGCAAACTACTGGTTTCAGCCACTCACCCATCTCTCCTAGACAAGTCCCTTTTTGCTGAAAGGGTGTGCAAATATACGAGTAGAACGCAAAAACAAACCCTTCTGAAAAAAAATATCTTCATTTCCATACATCAGCGTACGGGCGCCGGACCCCTATCTTTGCCTCCTACCCTCGCCCCTGACCAGCGCTTGTGCATGAATTCTAATCAGTTGAGTTTTGAAGTAACATCATGAACTGGGCTCATCCACTCACATGGGCCGAACTGCTGGGGGCCCTACTTTTTTTTGTTTTGTACGTGGGCTATGCCTTGCGCACTCAGCGTTTGGCCGCTCCGCTAGGACAAAAGGGGTGGCGTATCGGGTGGAAACTGGGGTTGCGGCTCCTGTATTTTCCGTTGCTGCTCCTTGCCCTGCTGGGCCCCGCCTACGGAGTAACCCAGCAGCCCGTGCGTACGGCGGGCAAAGACGTATGGCTGCTTGTCGACCTATCCCGCTCCATGGATGCCCCCGACGTGGCTCCTTCGCGGCTGCAAAAGGTCAAGGCCGAGCTGAGCACGCTGATTAACCGCTTCCAGGCCGACCGACTGGGGTTGATAGTCTTTGCCGGTGATGCCTTTGTGCACTGCCCGCTTACCTACGACCAGAGTGCGCTGCAGCTGTTCCTGAATACGCTACAAACAAACCTGGTCACCGCAACGGGAACCGACCTTACCCCGGCGCTGGAACTGGCCCTCAGCCGCATCAGCGCCACGCCCCAAGTGGCGGGCAGCCCGCCCAGAGTGGCAGCGTTGGTATTAGTAAGCGACGGGGAAGATTTCGGCGAAAACCTGGAGCCGACCTTGCGGGTTTTGACGCGGGCTGGGGTGCGCTTGTTCAGCATGGGGGTTGGCACCCTAGAAGGCGCACGGGTGCCCCGCCCGACGGGTGGCTATCTGCGGGATGACCGGGGCCGGGAAATAGTGAGCCGGCTAAACCCCACAAGCTTACGCCGCTTGGCCGAGCAAACCAACGGGCAGTACTTTGAACTAACCAACCGTCGCAATGAATTTCCGCTGCTGGTCAATGCCCTTAACCGCATTGAAGGGCAGGCCGAGCAAGTCCGGACGGTATCGGTGGCCGACAACCGGTACCGCTACCCACTGGCCCTGGCGCTTTTGCTGTTGGCGCTGGATATTCTACTAACTATAAAAGTGATTCGCCCGTGAAACCTTTGCTGTTCCTGTTGCTGCTGGCCCTGCCCACCTGGACCAGCCTGACCCGCATTCGGGACCGGAATGAGGTGGTAGAGCAAGCCCAGCAGGCTTACCGCCGGGGTAATTTTGGCCGCGCCGCCGACCTGTACCGGCAGGCGGTAGAAAAGCTCGGCGCCCAGGATGAAGCCATTGTGCTAAATCTGGGTCATGCCTACGCCCAGACCGGGCGCTCGGCCCAAGCCCGCGCTTATTATGGGCGCCTGCTCACCAGCAAAACCGCCGCGGTACGCAGCGTAGCCCGGCAGCAACTAGCGGTATTGGCCGCGCAGCAAGGCGAATATGCTCAGGCGGTGGCCCTGCTCCGGCAATCCTTGCTGGCCGACCCCACCAATGCCGCCGCGCGCTACAATTACGAGGTGCTGCGCGATTATCTGACCCGGCACCCTAATGAACCCCGGATTCCGCCGGCGGCCAACGCTCCAGGCGCGGCCAATAAATCGGAAAAGGCGCCCAACCAGCCCCAGCCCAAGGCCGGCAACGAGCGCAGCGGACAGCTCAACGACCCTACCCAGCCCAACGATCCGCGCAACGCCCCGGAGCGGCAAGCCAGTCCTAATGGGCAGCCCGACCCCAACCAGAACGGCCCCGGCGGCGGCACGCAGCCCACCGACAGCTTTCAGCCGGGGGCGGGTACTCAGCAACGGATAGCCCAAGGCAACCAGCCTGGCAACACGCGGGGCCTCGATACGGGCACTGCCGGAGACAACAACTCCGGTGCCGCCAGCCGCCAGCCGGGTACTGAGCAAGCCTCCTTGGATGAAACCCAGCTGCAAACGCAACGCGAACGGCTGCAGCAGATGAACCTAAGCGCGGGGCAGGCCCGGCAACTGCTCGATGCCTTGCGCACAGCCGAGCAACAATACCTGCAGCAAATGCCGCACCGTAGCACTCAGAAACCAGACCCGAAAAAACCGACCTGGTAATTGCCAGGCCGGAAACAACCCGCTGCTTTTTGGGGTTTGCCCAGGCGGCCAAGGCGCTTGTTGTGAGCCTCCACCGCCGGATACTACCTGCAAGCAGCGCAATTCGTACTTTTAGCCCGTCATTCACCCCAAACTCCCACCCTTCCCTTTTATGCAAGTCAAAGAAGTATATATCATTTCGGCCGTGCGCACCCCCATTGGCAGCTTCGGCGGCAGCCTGGCCTCGTTGTCGGCCACGGAGCTGGGCGCTATTGCGCTGAAAGGCGCGCTGGAAAAAGCCGGCGTCGATGGCAAGGAAGTTGACCAGGTTATCATGGGCAACGTTATTTCGGCAAACCTGGGCCAGGCTCCGGCCCGGCAGGCCGCCAAAAAGGCCGGCTTGCCCGATACGGTAGAGTGCACCACGGTAAATAAAGTCTGTGCTTCGGGCACCAAGGCCATTATGTTTGCCGCCCAGGCCATCATGCTCGGCCAGTCGGAAGTGATTCTCGCCGGCGGCATGGAAAGCATGTCGAACGTGCCCTATTACCTCGACAAAGCCCGCTTCGGAGCCAAATACGGCCACTCCCAGATGATTGACGGCCTCATGAAGGACGGCCTCTGGGACCCGTATAACGACTACGCCATGGGCAATGCGGCCGAGCACACGGCCAAGGAAATGGGCTTTACCCGCGAGCAGCAGGACGAGTTTGCCATTGAATCATACACCCGCAGCGCCAAAGCGGCCAAGGAAGGCAAAAAGAAGGACGAAATCATTCCCGTAACCATCGAAAGCCGCGGCAAAACCACGGTTATCGAGGACGATGAGGAGTATCTGAAAGTGGATTTCACCAAGGTAGCCGGCCTGCGGCCCGCCTTCACCAAGGATGGCACCGTAACCGCGGCCAATGCCTCGACCTTGAACGACGGCGCGGCGGCTATCCTGCTTATGAGCAAGGAGAAGGCCGAGGCCCTGGGCGTAACGCCTATCGGCAAAATCCGCGGCTTCGCCGATGCCGAGCAGGCGCCCGAGTGGTTCACGACCTCGCCCTCCCTGGCCATTCCTAAGGCCCTGAAGCACGCGGGCGTAAGCCCCGAGGAAGTGGACTTCTACGAAATCAACGAGGCTTTCTCGGTCGTTTCGCTGGCCAATAACAAGCTGCTGAACCTGGAAGGCACCAAGGTGAACGTGTACGGCGGTGCCGTGTCGCTGGGCCACCCCCTGGGAGCTTCGGGTGCCCGTATCGTGACGACCCTGATGAACGTGCTCAAGAATGAGGGCGGCAAAATCGGGGTTACCGGTATCTGCAACGGCGGCGGCGGGGCTTCCAGCCTTGTGGTCGAGCGGCTGTAGGCCCCAACGCAGCAGTTTTCTCAGATTTGCTGCTGCCCTGCTTTTACCTTTGTCAAAAAGCCGCTCTACCAAGAGCGGCTTTTTCTTTGCTATTTCGATTTGGCAAACTAAAGCCAGCTGGCTTGGCGTTTGCAGACGAGGGCGCAACAACTCCTTAGTGGTTTCGCTTTTCTATTTTCATTTTTGATGACAGTGAACAAGTTGCTCTCTTTTCGATTCGCTTTGCTGGCTGCTGGCCTGCTCCTCAGCAGCCAGGCAACTCAGGCCCAGAAGCTGCGGCGTTTGATTTCGTACTACGACTCGACTAACACCCAGAAGCGCGAAGTATACTCGGCCCTGGTAGCCGGTGATACGGTGCTGGAAGGCCCTTACAAACGGTTTTATCGTTCGGGCAAGCTCGAAGCCCAAACCCGCTACGCCGGCGGCAAGCGCGACAGTGCCTACGTCGAGTTTCACCCCAGCGGCAAGCGGCGGGTGGAAGTGACTTACAGCCAGGGCGTGCGCCAGGGGCCGTTCAAGACTTATTATGAGACGGGCAAAGTAGCGCAGGAAGGCACGTATGAAAACGACCAGCCGACCGGTACGCTGCGCTACTACCACCCCAGCGGCGAAATAAAGCTGGAAACCAGCCTCAATAACGGCCAGCCCGCCGGCGTGGTGCGGGAGCTGTACGCCGACGGCAAGCCCAAAGCCGAAATAACCTACGAAAACGGGCAGGCCAACGGGCCGGTGAAAACCTACTTCCCCAACGGCAAGCTGCAGAGCGAGGCAACCTTTAGCCGCGGCCTGCTGGCGGGACCCTATAAAACGTACTACGACAACGGGCAGGTGGAAACGGAGGTACTGGCCGACCGCACCGGCCGGGGCACCTACCACAGCTACTACCGCTCGGGCAAGCTCCGCACCGAGGGCACCTACGTGGCCTCTACCCTCAACGGCCGGGCCGTGAAGAACCCGCTGGGCGACGACTTGACCAAGCAGGCCCGCCAGATGACCGGCGGTACGGCTAACCTCGAAGGCCCCGCCAAGGCGTACTACGAAAGCGGCGCTATCAAAAGCCGGATGACCTACCGCAACGGCATTCTGAACGGCACGCAGCAGGACTTCTACGAATCGGGGAAGCCCGAGCAGACCATTGAGCACGCCAACCAGGGCCGGGACCGGAAAATCACGCTTTACTTCGAGGACGGCATGGCCCGTGGTGAGCAGCAGTTCAAGAACGGACAGCCCAGCGGCACCTGGCGCACATTTTTCCCCGGTGGCAAGCAGGTGCAAACCCAGGAAACCTATGTGAACGGCAAGCTCAACGGCGAGAAGCTAACCTATTATGATACTGGTACCGTGCAAAGCAAGCTGCTGTACGAAAACGGGCGTCCGGTGGGCACAGGCCGGGAGTTTTATAGCTCCGGCAAGCCCAAATCGGAAACAACCTACCTGAAAGGGCTCAAAGCGGGCAGCTTCAAGCAGCTCCGGGAAGATGGTACGGTGGAAATCAGTGGGGCCTTCCGCAATAACCGCGAAACAGGTATCTGGACCTACTTTGGACCTGATGGCAAGACGGTGGCTAAGAAAGTTACGTTCCGCAACGGTCAGCAAGTAAGTTCGGGCAAATAGAGCCGTCAGCCGCTCGGCTGCCTACCCCACCCATGGTCTAGCCCCTCTATCGTGTACATTGCACGAGGGAGGGGCTACTTTTTTTATTATTCTATCAACTTATGAATCAAGTATATATCTCTAAATATATAGGTGTTTTAAAAAAATTTCTAACCCATAGGCAGCCCTTTGTATCCGGTTCCCATCTTATTGGTGTGATGCAGGTAATAGTGCAGAAGTAGGACCCCATACTCCAATTCAGTCTTTCTTTTCCCTTGTAAATGCAAGGATTTTCAGTGAAATGAAAATAAATTTTAAAACTACCTTGCATCACATAGTACCATATACTACCTTTGTCATGTTCTTCTACTCTACCAGAGCGGGGAACCACTTAAAACCTGGTTCCGGGCCAACCGCCCCCTAGAGTTGCCTGCCCCTACCCTGGGGCCTCTGACCTACAGCTGGTTAGCTAACCACCGCCAGCTGGGCTTGCCCCTCCCCTTTAATGCGCTAACCGGCTTCTTCGTCCGGAACAGAACCGCGGCTGTTTGGACGCGCATAGGCTGGCCTTTGACCTCACTTTCCTTCCTGAGCTATGAAAACCTCCTTTTTCTTCCGTACTCTCGCCGCTTTCCTGTTTGCTGCCCTGCTGTTTTCCGGCGTGCAGGGCTCTACCCCCACTGCCAGCTACGGCACCCTGACCGGTGTTCTGCGGGATGCAGTTACCCACGAGCCGATTCCGGGCACGAATGTAGTATTGCTCAACACCCGCGGTAACACCCTGATTTGCAGCACCAAAACCCGTCCTGACGGCACCTTCCGCCTGGATAAAGTCCCCTACGGCCAGTATAGCTTCCGGGCCACGGTACTGGGCTACCAGCCGCTACAGCCCAAACTGGTCTTTAGTGCCAAACAGCCCCACGTGGTAATGGGCACGCTGAGCCTGCAACCCATGAGTTCAGAATTGCTGGCCTTGGCCAACCGCTAAGCCCGACGGCTTTTTCCCTTCCATTTCAACGGCGGCCCATGCTGCGGCCCCTTTTCATCTTCTCTTTCTCTTCTCAACTCCTTCACTTTCTGTGTTATGAAAACTTCCCTGATTTCCCGCCTGAGCCTAGTAGCTGCCCTGTTTGGTTTGTCCATCACGATGGCTAATGCCCAAACCTCCATCTATACCGAAGATGCCAAGCAGCCCGGCACCGGCTACTGGAGCATTGAAACCGACCTGGCGCGCCGCGACTACAGCATTGTGCGCTTCTATAACGCCAGCCACGAGAAAATCTACGAGGAACGCCTCGACGACGTGTGCCTGGATCCTAGTCGGGGCACCGCGGCCTGCCGCCGCACGGCCCGCATGCTCAGCAATGCCGTGGTACAGGTGCAGCGGGCCCGCAACAACTCCATGGTTACGAATGGCCTGAGCCTGCACCGCCGCGACACGAAAGTGTACGCCTCCCGCTAAGCCTTATTAGCGCCTCCTTTTTCGACCGGCTGCAGAACACCCAGGCAGGGTTTCTGCAGCCGGGTGGAAAACCAAGAGTACGGCAGCCATGTCAATTTACTTCCTCAGCTGCTCCAGCCGGCCATCAATAGCCGAGCTAATTAATTGTTTGGCAATTGGTTACTACCAAACCCAAGTGTCGACAATTATTTTTTTATCAAGGTACCTTGCGTCACATAGTACCTTCTATTATATTTGTATCATTACTTAGAAATCCTTCCCGCCTTGCGCACCCAACCGGGGTGCCGGGTCACCTACCGCGCCACCTGCTGCGTGCAGCAGCTTACCAAAAGCTTAGCCGAGACGCTAAGCCAGGCAGGTAGCCGGGGTGAAAATTTGCTTCGGAAAGGCTTCTTCTCTTTTGCTTGAATCCCTGCGCAAGGGAACCCCAGCGGATCCGCGGCCGCCTGGAACGGCTCCCCTTTGCCCGGTTTTTTCACTCACTACCCTCTTCGTCATGAACTTCTCGTCTACTTTTTGCCGGGCACTGCGGTGCCTGGGGTTGCTCGTTACGCTCGCTCCGCTGGGTTTGCAAGCCCAAAACACCACCGGGGGCGCGGGCTCCGTATCCGGGGTACTGCTGGATAACACCAACAGCCAGCCCCTGCCCTTTGCTAATGTAGTGCTGCTGCGGGCCCAGGACTCCAGCTTCGTACATGGGGTGCAAACGACTGAAACCGGGGCTTTTGCCCTCGAAAAAGTGGCGGCGGGCACGTATCTGGTACGGGCCACGGTGCTGGGCTACAAACCCCTGCGCCGCACCGTGGCTCTTACCAGCGCTACTCCGAACGTGCAGCTGGGCTCGTTGAAGCTGATTTCGACGGCCACGCAGTTGGCGGGCGTAACGGTGCAGGGCGAGCGGGCCGCGGTAGTCGACAACCTGGACAAAAAGGTGATTAATGTGGAGAAAGACCTGACCAGCGTAGGCGGTACGGCAGTAAACGTGCTACAAAACGTGCCCTCCGTATCGGTCGACCAGAATGGTACGGTGAGCATGCGCGGCAGTAGCAACATCACGGTGCTGATTGATGGCAAACCCTCGGGCGCTACCAACGGCGGCACCGGCACCCGCCTGGAGCAGATTCCGGCCAGCGCCATTGAGAAAGTAGAAGTGGTAACCAACCCCTCGGCCCGCTACGATGCGGCCGGCTCGGGCGGGGTTATCAATATCATCCTGAAAAAGCAGCGCAAAGACGGCTGGAACGGGCAGGCCACCGGCAACGTGGGCACTGCCGACAAGTACAACTCCTCGCTGAGCCTAAACCGTCGCCAGGGGAAAATTAACCTGTTTGGCAGCTATAATATGCGCGACGACCGGTACCGCAACCGCAACACCGTCGACCAGACGGCCGTGGTAGAAGGCCAGACCTTCGTGGTAACCCAGGACGGCCGCAGCCAGCGTCACAGCTCCTCCCACGACGGCCGCCTCGGCCTCGACTACGCCCTCAGCCCCGAGCACAGCCTGACCTTCACGGTGGAGCCCCACATGAACCGCGGCCTGAATACCGGCACCCAGAACGCCCTGCTGAACAATACGCCCCAGGTAAACACCCAGCGCGTGAGCGAAAATGTGAACAACGTGGATGTGTCGACCGACTACCGCCGCACGTGGCAGGCTCACAAAGGCCGTGAGCTGAACGCCTCCCTGGGCTACACCAACCTGTGGGCCAACGTGGTAATCGGCCAACAGCTCACCAGCAACGCCGTAGTCGAGCCCGAGTGGAAACAGGATTTGGGAGTAAAGATGGATGTGGTGTATAATCAGATTGACTACACCCACCCGCTCGATTCGACCAGCCGCTTGGACCTGGGCCTGAAAGGCCAGTGGCAAACCAACCACGGCACCGACGACTTCCTGCGCCAGAATACGGACCGCCCCGACGAATACTTGCGCATTGCGGACCGCTCGGTAGCCTACACCTTCCAGGAATACCTGCAGGCCGGCTACGCCACCTACCAGCTGCAGCGCGGTAAGTGGAGCTACCAGGGCGGCGTACGCGCCGAATACACCCACACCCAGGGCAATGTGCAGGGCGGCCAGGGCGCTTTCTCGCTCAACTACCTGAACCTCTTTCCCTCGGCCACGGTGGTCCGCACCCTGCCCGGCGACCAGCGCCTGCAGCTGAGCTACGCCCGCCGGCTGAACCGGCCCAACTTTATGCAGCTGCTGGCCTTCCCGCTCTACCAGGACCAGCGCAGCTACCGCCTCGGCGACCCCAGCCTCCGCCCCGAGTACATTAATGCCTTCGAAATAGGCCACCAGGTGTCGATGGGCGGGGCCAGCCTGAGCACTACGGTATTCTACCGCCAGACCAACAACGCCATTCAGCGCCTCCGCGAAATCGACGAGGAAGCCACGGCCGAAAACGGGTCGGCGGGCGTGGTAACGGCCGAGCTGAACCGCAACTTCGGCCGCACCCAGAGCTACGGCGCCGAGCTGAGCCTGAACCAGCCCCTGGCCAAGTGGTGGCGCCTGACGGCCAGCGGCTCGCTTTTCCGCAACACCGTAACGGCCCTGGCCAATACCGAAGCCAGCCGCAGCAACCTGACCGGCACGGCCCGCCTGATGAATAGCTTCACACCCACGCCCAAGCTCGACGTGCAGGTAACGGGCACGTACCGCGCCGCCGTTATCACGCCCCAGGGCCGGCTGCTGCCCCAGGGCGGCGTCGACGTAGCCCTGCGCCAGAAACTATTTGCCGATCGGGGCGCCCTGACCTTGCGGGTAAGTGACATTTTCAATACCCAGCGCCAGCGCATTGAGGCTTTCGGCGACAATGGCTTCCGGGCTTCCTACGTGAATAAGTACGAAACGCGCGTCGGCTACCTGGGCTTCTCCTGGTACTTCGGCTCGAACAAGCCCCCGAAGAAAATTGAATCTGCGCCCCAGGGCGGCGGCGGGGGCTTCGGCGGCTAAGCCGGAAGGCCCTGCCGAGGCCGACTTGGCAGGGCCTTTTTCGGCCGGAACCCTACGCGCAAAGCCTGAAGCCGGCTACTTCCTTCCAGTACTGCTTTCTTCCTTCCCAACCTCTACCACCGTTATTCGACCCTACTTGTATGAAAACTACCCACTGGATTGCCGGTATTTGCACTGTACTCGGGCTGGCTACCAGCCCCCTGGCGCAGGCCCAATCGGCTCCGGCCCCCGACAGCCTCGACGCGTATGTGCAAACCAAGATGCGGCAGCTGCGCATTCCGGGCCTGCAGCTGGCGGTGGTGCACCACGGCAAAATTGTGAAGCTGGGACACTACGGCCTGGCCAATCTGCAGGACTCGGTTCCGGTTACGGGCCGCACGTTGTTCCCAATTAATTCCATTACCAAAGCCTTTACCGGCGTGGCCATCATGCAGCTAGTGGAGGCCGGCAAGCTGGACCTGGCCGCCCCGGTGAGCCAGTACCTGCAAGACCTACCCGCCGCCTGGCGGCCCGCCACCATCCGGCAGCTACTTTCGCACACCTCGGGCCTGCCCGAAATCATGCCCAACGACCAGCAGGTAACGGCTGAGGAGCAGCAAACCGCCTGGGCAGCAGTGCAGAAGCTCCCGATGCAGTTCCAGCCCGGTGAGAAATTCAGCTACAACCAAACCAACTACTTGCTGCTCGGCAAAATTATTGACCAGCTCAGCGGCCAGCCGTTTGCCCAAATGATTCAGCAGAAGCAGCTGCAGGTGGCCGGCATGCCCCGCACCGTTTTTGGCGACGCCCACGACGTTGTGCGGGGCAGCGCCCGGGGCTACACCTTTATGTATGCCGAAGACGGGCAGCTGCGCCGCACCAACGAGCTGCACAACGTGTTTGAAGTGTTTGCTCCCACCCTGCGCACCGCGGCCGGCCTGAACTCGACGGCCGAGGACATGGCCCACTGGGTGCAGGCCCTGCAGCAAGGCAAGCTACTGCAACCCAGCAGCCTGCCTACTCTCTGGACCCCGGCTCTACTGAACAACGGCACCCCGCGCGGCTTCAGCAAGCAGCTCAATGGCTATGCCCTGGGCTGGCCGACCGTGCTGCGCCCCGAGCACCGGGCCGTGGCCGCGGTGGGTGGGGGCCGGTCGGCGGTGTTTGTGTACCCCGAAGACGACCTGGCCATCATCGTGCTTACCAACCTGATTGGGGCCAACCCCGACCGGTTTGTGGATGAGCTAGCCAGCTTTTACGTGCCCGATATGCGGGTAGCCTCCGGGTTTGGCTTGCCCCCGCAGCTGCGGGCCTTGCACAACGAGCTGCGCAAGCGGGGCTTCGACCAGGCCCTGAAGCTGGTGCGGCAGGAACAGAAGAAAAATGCCAGTTTCCGCCTGCCCGAAGACGAGGTAAACGCCTGGGGCTACAATCTACTGCGCCAGCAACAGCCGCAGCAGGCCCTAGAAATCTTCAAGCTGAACGTGAGCCTGTACCCGCAGAGCGCCAACTGCTACGACAGTCTGGCCGAAACCTACCAGGAACTGGGCAACAAGTCCCTGGCCGTTAAGAATTACAAACAGGTGCTCCGCCTCGACCCCAAGAGTGAAAACGCGGCCGAACAGCTCAAAAGGTTGCAGTAACCCCCAAACGCCTGCTGTATGAACCGATTGTGGTCTATAATCCTACTACTGATGGGGCTGCTGACTGGCCCGCAGGCCCACGCCCAAGCGTATGACCAACTACTGGAAAGCGCGGCTCGCCAACTTGGTCAAAAAAACTACTGCGCGGCTACTGCATCCTTTGCTCAAGCCTTTGCCGACACCACCCAGGCGGGCCCGTTCGACCTGTATGCGGGGGCAGGGGCAGCCGCCAATTGTCCGGGCCAACAAACGCAGGCCTTACGCTGGCTACTACGCATAACCCGCGCAGCCAACTTGCCTATCACGAGCCGCGACGTGGACCAGATGGCGCAGGACGCTGCTTTCAGCACCCTGCATAACTTTCCGGAGTGGAGCCACTTCCTGGCCAGCTTGCGTCAAACGGCGGCCCAGCGTGTGGCGGAGGCCCAACGCGCGGCAGCGGAATGGCAGAGCGGGGCACTGCGCCAAGCGCTGCCATTGCCTGCCAAGCCCGGCCGCCATGCGCCGGCTCAGTCCGGGTTTGCGCTGTATTACGCGCCCGTCGATACCGTGCGGGTACCCTACTTGGTATACGTTCCCAAGACGTATCAACCCGGCCGCCGGACGGCGCTGCTCGTGTATCTGCACGGCGGTGTCGTAAACACCACGCAGTTTCAGGCGGCCGACCCGGGTGTGGTCCAGGAACCGATTTTTGCGGCCGCCGCCGCCCTCCAGACCCTGGTACTTTACCCCTTCGGCCGCCAATCGTTTGGGTGGCTCGAGCAGCGGGCAGCCCTGGAGAACGTGCGGACCATGGTGGAGCAAGTAAAGCAGCGTTATAACATCGACAGCCGCCGGGTATATCTGGGTGGCATGTCGAACGGGGGCAGCGCAGCTTTGTGGTATGCGTGCCAATCACCAACGGGCTTTGCGGGGTTCTTTGCCGTCTCGGCCCTGCCCGCCATGTCTCTGGGTCCGCTAAACTTTAAGCAGCTGAACCGCGGTGCGCCGCTTTATTCGCTTCATGCTCCAGACGATCAGGTAGCCCCTTATCACGAGTTGCAGGCTCTGTACGCGCAACAAGGTGGACAGGTCCGGCACTGGCACCTGGTACCGGCCCCGGCGGGCGGCCACGCGTTTCTGTACGGCCCGAAAGGCCTTGCTGCCCTGCAAACCTTACTCAACCAGCTTATGCAGCCCGCTCCCTGACGGGAAACTACTTGGCCGGCAAGTCAGGGCAGGATACCTTCGGCGCCATTTCCTACGTTAAGGGGAGCTGATGCACGCAGCGCTTACCTTTCTTCTGCTCTTCCTCATGGCCGGTACCATCGTGCCCGTCAACCGCCACTTTCGCCAAACGCCCGGCGGCATTCCGGTGTTTGTCGTGTCGAATGGGGTGCATACGGATGTGGTAGTGCCCCTGCGCGAACCCCAAACCGGCACCGACTGGCTGGAGCAGCTGCAGCAACCCCAGCTCACAGCCCGGTTCGGGAGCTATGGCTACGTGGGCTTCGGCTGGGGCAGTGAGCAGTTCTACCTGGCCTCCTACGGGGGCAACTTCCCCAAACCGGGCACCGTGCTGCGGGCCCTGCTGCCGGGCCCCACGCTGATGCATGTCGACTTCTACCAGCAGGCCCCGCGGCCCGGCAAGCGGGTCGTGGCCCTGCAGATTTCCCGTGCCCAGTACCAGCAGCTAACCCAGCTGATTCGGGCCTCCTTCCGGCCCGACAGCACCGGGGCCACGGTGCTGCGCAACGCGGCGGGCTATACGCCCGAGGACTTTTTCTTTCGGGGACGGGGCCGCTACCACGCCCTGCGCACCTGCAACGACTGGACCAATGCCACGCTGCGGAAAGCCGGACTACGGGCGGCCCTGAAAGCCCCGTTGGCGGGTTCGGTGCTTCATCAGGTGCGCCGAAGCCGTTTCCATGCTGCTGCCCAGTAAGCGTATTTTCTTTCCAGCAGCGTATATTTCCTTGTTTAATACCAAGTCAAAGGCAGAATACCACACGTATTACCACCCGAGTAGCCGACCGGCTACCGGTTCGTGATGCTCCTGTCTTTGTTGCTATGCTTGATGTTCATCGTGAGGAATTGCCTCAAAGCTACCTGCTGGTGCTGGCTCCCTCTACCAATGACACGGACGAAATCAAGCTGACCCGGGCCCTGCACCGAGCCAGCCGCAGCCCCAAAAAGGCTATCTGGGTGGACTGCAGCCTGCTGGACCACCTCTCCAGCGAAGCCATTGACCTGCTGCTGGCCTACGCCTACCTGCTGCACTGCCAGGAACGCCGCCTCGTGCTCTGCCACGTGCCCGACAACGTGCGCCACCACTTCCTGGACCTCGACGCCGAATCCCAGCCGTTGGTCGTGCCCTCGTTGCTGGACGCCGAATCCCTCAGTACCGATTTTCCCCGCAACCAGTCGGCCGCCTAGCCGGCTGGGCGGCGCTACCTGCCTGTGCTAAAGCCCGGATGCATTTGCGTAAGGGCTGGGGGAAGTCGGGCGGGCGGTTGTACCTTCGCGCCATTATTCCGCATTCAACCCGATGAGCGCCCAGAAACCCAGCATCCCGAAAGGCACCCGCGACTTTGGCCCGGCCGTGGTGGCCCGCCGCAATTACATCTTCGGCATTATTCGCCGCACCTTCGAGAAATTCGGCTACGCTCCGCTCGAAACCCCCACCCTGGAAAACCTCTCGGTGCTGACCGGCAAGTACGGCGACGAGGGCGACCAGCTCTTGTTTAAAGTTCTGAACTCGGGCGACTTCCTCAAGGACGTAACCGCCGAAGACCTGCAAAACGAGGACGGCAAGGCCACCCGCCGGGTGCTGCCCAAGGTGGCCGAAAAAGGCTTGCGCTACGACCTGACCGTGCCCTTCGCCCGCTACGTGGTCATGAACCGGGGCACGTTGACCTTTCCCTTCAAGCGCTACCAGATTCAGCCCGTATGGCGCGCCGACCGGCCCCAGCGCGGCCGTTACCGCGAGTTTTACCAGTGCGACGCCGACGTGGTAGGTACCGATTCGCTGCTCTGCGAGGCCGAAATCGTGCTGATGATGAGCGAGGTACTCAACACGCTGGGCCTGAAGGACTTTACCATCAAAATCAACCACCGCGGGGTGCTGCGCAACATTTACCAGGCCCTGAACAGTGAGGCGCGCGAAACCGACCTGTTTGTGGCTATTGATAAGCTGGACAAGATCGGGCGCGACGGGGTGACCAAGGAGCTGCTGGAGCGGGGCTTCTCGGAAGTGGCCGCCGGGCAGCTGTTCGACCTGCTGGCCGTGGAAGGCTCGTTTACGGACAAGCTGGAGAAGCTGCGCACTGCTTTTGCCAACGCCAACGTGCCCACCGATGCCCCGGAAAGCTACAAGGGCCTGCAGGAGTTGGGCCAGGTAATGGACTTTCTCACCAGCTTCGGCTTCGCGCAGTTCGACCACCTCGAATTTGACCCGACGCTGGCCCGGGGCCTCTCCTACTACACGGGCTGCATCTTCGAAATCAAGATCAACAACGTGAACATGGGCAGCGTGAGTGGCGGGGGCCGCTACGACAACCTGACCGGCGCCTTCGGGTTGCCGGGCGTGTCGGGCGTGGGCTTCAGCTTCGGGGTGGACCGACTCTACGACTGCCTCGACGAGCTGAACCTGTTTCCGGAAAACGCCGCTACCACCACCCGCTGCCTGGTGACTAACTTCGACGCCGAAGGCATGCGCCAGCTCCTGCCGGTGCTGCGGGAGCTACGGGCGGCCGGCGTACCGAGCGAGCTGTACCCGGAAAGCAAGAAATTGGCCCAGCAGTTTAAGTACGCCGACGCCAAGGGCATTCCCTACGTGCTGATACAGGGGTCCGAGGAGCGGGCCGCGGGTCAGTTCAAGCTGAAGGAGCTGCGCACCGGCGAGGAAAAAACGCTCACCCTGGAAGAAGTTTTGGGAGTACTCACGGCGTAGTATCTGGCGACAAAACCGGGGCTGCAAGTTTAAAATTGGCAGCAATTACCGGGAATTCTTACTAGGTTACGCTGAAATACGCAGCCTGCTTTCCTATCTGGAAAATGCAGGCTGCTTTCGTTTTCGCCCCCTTAGTCGAGGTGGCAGAACCGACCGTAGCCGGTTCCAAAAGATTTGAGGAACTTGCCGCTCACCCGATTTTTCCTTTTTCACCACCCGCATGTCCGCCGACGTTTTTTACCTCGACCCCACCACCCACCTCGACTTACCCACCCTGCGCCAGTTGCTGGCCAGCAAGCAAACAGTCAAGCTCAGCCCCGCCGCCACCCAGCGGATTCAGGCCTGCTACGACTACCTGCACAACCGCCTGGCCCAGTCCGATGCGCCGGTGTACGGCATCAACACCGGCTTCGGGGCCTTGTGCAACACCGGTATTGCCCCCGAAGAACGGCAGCAGCTGCAGGTGAACCTGATGATGTCGCACGCCTGCGGTACGGGCGAGGAAGTGCCGGCCGAACTGGTGCGCCTGATGCTGCTGCTCAAGGCCCAGAGCCTGAGCTACGGCCACAGCGGCGTGCAGGTGGCCACTGTGCAGCGCCTGCTCGACTTCTACAACCGCGGCATCCTGCCGGTGGTTTACCAGCAGGGCTCCTTGGGGGCCAGCGGCGATTTGGCGCCTTTGGCCCACTTGTGCTTGCCGTTGCTGGGCTTGGGAGAAGTAAACTACGAAGGCTACCGCCTGCAGGCCGCCGATGCCCTGCACCTCTTCAGCTGGCAGCCGATTACCCTGGAAGCCAAGGAAGGTCTGGCCTTGCTCAACGGCACCCAGTTTATGCTGGCCTACGGGGTGCACTGCCAGCTCCGGGCCGAGCGCCTGGCCCAGGCCGCCGACGTGATTGGGGCCCTGTCCTTGGAAGCGTTTGATGGGCGGGCCGAGCCGTTTGACGTCCGGTTGCACCAGATCCGGCCCCACGCCGGGCAGCTGAAAGTAGCCGAGCGGATTCGCGGCTTCTTGCACGGCAGCGAGTTGCAGCAGCAGGAAAAAGTGGCCGTGCAGGACCCCTACTCCTTCCGCTGCCAGCCCCAGGTGCACGGGGCCTCCCGCGACGCGCTGGCCTACGTGGCCCAGGTGCTCGAAACTGAGTGCAACGCCGTAACCGACAACCCCAACATCTTCCCCGCCGACGACCAGATCCTGTCGGGCGGCAACTTTCACGGCCAGCCCCTGGCCCTGGCCCTGGATTTTCTGGCTATAGCCCTGGCCGAGCTAGGCAGCATTTCGGAGCGCCGCACCTACCAGCTCATCGGCGGGCAGCGCGGCCTGCCGCCCTTCTTGGTGGCCGAGCCGGGGTTAAACTCGGGCTTTATGATTCCGCAGTACACCGCCGCCGGCATTGTAAGCCAGAACAAGCAGCTCTGCACCCCGGCTTCGGTAGACAGCATTGTGAGCAGCAACGGGCAGGAAGACCACGTGAGCATGGGCGCCAACGCCGCTACCAAGGCCCGGCGGGTGCTCGACAACGTGGAGCAGATTCTGGGCATTGAGCTCATGAACGCCACCCAGGCCCTGGCCTTCCGCCGCCCGGCCCGCACCTCGGCCGTGCTGGAGCAAGTGGTGGAAGCCTTCCGCGAGCAGGTTAAGTTCGTGAGCCGGGACCGGGTGCTCTACCCCGACCTGCACGCCGCCGCGGCCTTTGTGCGGGGCTACGAGTGGCCGTAAGCCACCGGGCAATCTGGGCCGAGTTCCTATTTTTAGCGCAGCCAAAACGCAAATGCGGATGTCGTACGTTATGAAATCTGTGAACTACTTCCGCCTTCTACTTTTGCTGCTGAGTCTGGGGCTGGGGCAGGCGTCGGCCCGCGCCCAGTGCCTGGATCAGCTGCCGGCCAACTGCGACCAGCCTTTCGAGGCTTTTGACTTGCAGACCGGCCTGCCGGTGCAAAGCTTCTGCGTGGGCCGGGCCGTCCGCATCACCATTACCTGCCCCGGCCGGGCCGGCGTAGACCGCAACGCGCTGTACTACCAGTTTGTGCCCGGGGCGGCTGCTACGGCGCCCTGCACCGGCTACACCAGCCGCACCAACACCTTCACGCCCACCCAGGCCGGCAAGCTGACGGTGGCCGAAAACGCCCAGGCCGGGGCCGGGGCGGGCACTATTTTCCTGCGGGTATACGATGTATACGCCACCAGCAAGCCGACTTTCCAGGTGGAAGCCTGCGCCCCCGGCTCGGTGCGCGTAAACGTAACTGACCAGGCCTACGATGCCTACACCGTCCGCATCAACGACGGGCCGGTGCAGCCGGTGGCCAAAGGGGCCGGGCCCCAAACCTACGCCGTGGCCACTACTACCGGTAAAATTGTGGTGAAGGGCTTCTACGCCGTGGGGGGCTTGTGCGTGGGCGCCGACAGCACTACCTACTCGACCCTGGCGGCGGCCCCCTCGCCGGTTATTCGCCGCCTGACGCTGAGCGGAACCCAGGCGCAGTTTCAGCTCGACGCCCTGCCGACCGGCTACCAGTACGTGCTGCAGGAAGCCGATGCCAGCAGCCCCGGGGGCTACCGCACCCTGCCCCAGGCCGTATTTAGCAGTACTGGGGCCACGCTGAGCGGGGTAACGGGCCCGGCCTGCTACCGGGTGCGGGTGCAGGATGTGTGCGCTAGCGCTACGCTGCCCGCCTCGCCGGCGGCCTGCACCCTTTTTCTGACGGTAAGCTCTGCCAACGGGCAGAACACGCTGGCCTTTGCCGGCAGCGCGGCCAGCTACACCGTGAAGCGCGACGGGCAGCCCCTGGCCACTCTGCCCGCCGGCAGCACCAGCTACACCGATGCCGCCGTGACCTGCGGAGTGCCCTACTGCTACCAGCTCGAAGCCAGCAGCGGCCCCGCGGCGGCCCGAACTACCCTGGTCTCCAACGAGGCCTGTACCACCACCACGCCCAGCCCGGTGCTGCCCGTGCCCCAGCTTGTTGCTAGCTTCACGTTGACCAACCAGGTGGAGCTCACCGCGACGGTACCGGGCTTGCCCAGCGGCGGGCGGGTGCGGTATCTGCGGGCCAACGCCCAGGGAACCCCGACCCAGGTTGCCCTCACCGCCCGCCGCACCCTGCGCGACTCCACCCTGGCCTTCACGCCCAGTCAGGGCCTGTGCTACCAGGCCCAGTTTGTCGATGACTGTGGCAACAGCTCGGCCCTGAGCGCGCCCTTCTGCCCGGTTATCTTACAGGCCAAAGCGGCCAACCTGGACGGCACCACGGTGCAGCTAACCTGGAGTGCCCTGGGCGGCCCCGACCCGGCCGGCAGCGTGCAATACAGCTTGCAGCTGGTCGATATCCGGGGGGCGGTGCTCCGGCAGGTTGCGGTGAGCAGCGCCGGCTCCTACCTCGACCAGACCCCACCCGACAACCAGCAAGTGCTGCGCTACCGCATTGCGGCCAGCAGCCCCGGCCTGAGCCAGCCCAGCTATTCCAATGTAGCCACCGTAGCCCGGGAAATGCGGGCCGTGCTACCCACGGCCTTCACGCCCAACGGCGACGGACTGAATGATGTGCTGGAAGTAAAAGGCCGTTTTCTGTCCACCTTTATCTTCACCGTAGTTGACCGCAACGGCCAGCAGGTGTTCCGTGGCACCGACCGCACCCAGGTCTGGGATGGGCGGGTGGGCACTGCGCAACCCGTGCCGGGGGCCTACGTGTGGCGCTTCGAAGCGGCTGATGAAACCGGCCAGCGCGTGGTACAGCACGGCACTATCACCATTTTGCGGTAAGGACTGCCTCAATCAATGCTCACAAAAAAGGTTGCTCTTAGTCTGAGGGTGGTCTTTTTTGCAAGAAAACACGGGTAAAAGGCCTAGGACCCAGCAGGCAGATTCGTACTATCCAGGGGCATTTCGTACACCGGCCCAGCTTGCTGATAGTGAGCCCGTAAACGTATCACGTTCTGGGCATTTACGGCGCTGCCCCGCCTCCACCGCGTCCAGGGCTTGGCCTACAGGATAATTTCGGGCCACTTCAGCACTTGCGCCTTGGCGGATTGGTGCGGCCAGAAACAAGGCCAGGACAGGCACTCTTTTGTAGAAAAGCAGCCGTGAATTAATCCTGCCCCCTCCGCAAGGCGAAGAATGGCAAGAATTTAGGTGGCCATGCCCGCTGCCTGTAGCCGTTTAGGGTTGGAGCTTGTAAACTTCACTGCCCGCCAGCAGGAAGCAGCCCAGGCCGTAGTCCTCGAAATCGGGTTTGCTGGTGTAGCTCACCGGCTGCCCGTCCTTGGGCTCCTTACCGGTGCCCTGCACGTAGCCCAGAAAGCCGTCGGGGTGCAGGGCATCCTTAATCATGGCCTGCCAGGCCTTGGCAATAATGGGCTGGTACTGCTTGCGGTCCAGCAGGCCCCGGTTGATGCCCCAGGCCATGCCGTACACAAACAACGCCGTACCCGTCAGCTCTTTACCGCCGTAGTGGTTGGCATCGTGCAAGCTCACGTTCCAAAAACCATCGGGGCGCTGCTGGGCCGGCAATACCTTCATCATTTGCATGTACATCTGCACGTATTCGTCGCGGTGCGGGGCGCTGCGGGGCAGCACGTCGAGCACGCGCACCATGGCGGCTACCACCCAGCCGTTGCCCCGGCTCCAGTAGCAGTCCTCCCCGTTGGGCTCCTTATAAGGCGGCACAAAGTCCTTGTCGCGCCACCACAGCCCGTCCTGCGGGTTATACAGGCCCTTGCCGCCCTGCTGGGTTTTGGAGTGATTATAGAGCTGGTACATCTTCTCGAAGTAGCGGCTGTCGTTGTACTCGGCCCCCAGCTTGGCATACACTGGCATAGCCATTTGCAAGGCGTCAATCCAGCTCCAGTCGTCTACTTTCGGGCTGTTGACCATGTGGTCGATGCAGGCTTTGATGTCGCGAATCCGCTCGGGCTTGCGGTCAATCTGGTAGAGTTCGATGTAGGTCTGGCCGGCGCACTGGTTGTCGGCGTCCCGGTCGGTCACGCCGTTGCGGATGCCCCACTGGTGCTTTTCGGCCCAGTCGACGGCGTAGTCATAATACCGCTTCTGCTTGTCGATCTGGTGGAGGGCCAGCAAGCCTTCGTAGTAGACGCTGCGCGTCCAGATGTGACTGGGCCGCGGCTTGTTGGTCATGATATCCTTGCCCGGGTCGGGCCACTTCTGCATGAAGTAGTCGTTGGTCAGGGTCATAGCCCTGAGCACCTTTTGCTTCTTGGGCAGCTTCTGGGCCGGGGCTGGGGCGGCCGTCAGCACCAGGCCCAGGAAACTCAGGCCAGCCAGGGAATGGGTAAGCAGGGAAGGAAGCTTCATGAGGAACGGAAAGGAGAATCAGGGAAAGAACGGCAACAGACCCGGAATGTAGTGCTAGGAAGCGAAATTCGCCACTTCGGCGGCCCGCCCTGACGCTGTCCTCTCTGAATCAGCCCGAAAAATAACCTCTTTTCCTCGTACCCAGGCCGTGGCCAGGACTCAGGGGCGCAGCCGAATAAGCGAGAAATCGCACGCCCCTGCGCAAGTATTTGCGCAAGTTGTAAGGAGAAACGGGCGCGAAAAACAATCTTGCCCGCTCGTTATCTGCCTTACTTCTTCCCAACCAATGCACTACTTACCCAACCAAGCCCGCTACCAGGACATGACCTACCGCCGCTGCGGGCGCAGCGGCCTGAAACTGCCGGCCTTGTCGCTGGGCCTGTGGCACAACTTCGGCGACGTTGACCAGCTCTCGGTGGGCCGCAGTACGCTGCGCCGCGCCTTCGACTCGGGCGTGACCCACTTCGACCTGGCCAACAACTACGGCCCGCCACCCGGCTCGGCCGAGCTCAACTTTGGCCGCGTGCTGCGCGAAGACTTTGCCAGCTACCGCGACGAGCTGATCATTTCTACCAAGGCGGGCTACCACATGTGGGAAGGCCCCTACGGCGAATGGGGGTCCAAGAAATACCTGGTCAGCAGCCTCGACCAGAGCCTCAAGCGCATGGGGCTGGAGTACGTGGATATTTTTTACCACCACCGCCCCGACCCCGACACGCCCCTGGAGGAAACCATGTCGGCCCTCGACCTGCTGGTGCGCCAGGGCAAGGCCTTGTACGTAGGCATCAGCAACTACCAGCCCGCCGAAGCCCGCGAAGCTTTCCGGATGCTGCGGGAGCTGGGCACGCCCTGCCTGATTCACCAGCCCAAGTACTCGATGTTGGAGCGGTGGGTGGAAGACGGCCTGCTCGACTTGCTCGCAGCAGAAGGCGTGGGCTGCATTCCCTTCTCGCCCCTGGCCCAAGGCCTGCTGACCAACAAATACCTGCACGGCGTCCCCGACGATTCGCGCGTCGCCAAGGGCGTGGGCTTCCTGACCGAACAGCAGCTTACCCCGGAGCGCCTGGGCCAGGTACGCCGCCTGAACGAGCTGGCCCAGCAGCGCAACCAGAGCCTGGCCCAGATGGCCCTGGCCTGGCTCTTGAAAGATGAGCGCGTTACGTCGGTACTAATCGGAGCCAGCCGCCCCGAGCAGCTCACCGACTCGCTCCACTGCCTGCAGAACCTAGCCTTCAGCCCCGACGAGCTTGCGGCCATTGAGCAGATTCTGCGGGACGAATACGCCTGATTGGGTAGTTGTTTCCAATAAAAAAGGCCGGGCCCGAACTAGCGACAGTTCGGGCCCGGCCTTTTTACGCCACTCAGGCTCGTTTGGGGCCTACGCCAGCAGCTCGGCACACTGGCGGGCTATTTCCAGCTCCTCGTTGGTGGGAATAATCAGGATGCGGGCGCGGGAATCGGGCCCGCTCACGTCGCGCAGGCCCGGGCGCCGCTGCTGGTTCAGCTCCTCGTCGAGCTGCAGGCCGAAGAAGTCCATATCCTGACAGACCCGGCTGCGCACCAGCACGTCGTTTTCCCCTACCCCGGCCGTAAACACGATGGCGTCGAGGCCGCCCAGCACCGCCGTATAGGCCCCGATGTACTGCCGAATGCGGTAGGCGTAGAGCATGTAGGCCAGCTCGGCCCGGGTATCACCGGCGGCCAGGGCCCGGCCAATGTCCCGCATGTCGCTAAAACCCGTGAGGCCCAGCATGCCGCTTTCCTTATTAAGCAAAGTGCTGACCTGCTCGGCCGAATATCCCAAGGGCCCGAGCAGATGCAGCAGCACCGAGGGGTCCAGGTCGCCGGAGCGGGTGCCCATTACCAGCCCGGCCAGGGGCCCGAAGCCCATGGTGGTATCCAGGGCCCGCCCCCCGCGCACGGCCGCCATGCTGCAGCCGTTGCCGAGGTGAATAGTAATGAGACGGGCATCGGGGTTGTGGAGGTAGGCCGCGGCCTGGGCCGCTACGTACTGGTGACTAGTACCGTGAAAGCCGTACTTGCGGATGCGCTGCTCGGTATACAGAGCCTCGGGCAGGGCGTAGCGGAAGGCGTGTTCGGGCAGGGTCTGGTGAAAGGCCGTGTCGAAGACGGCTACTTGCCGCGCCTGCGGAAACAGCCGCTCGGCCACCTCAATGCCCAGGGAATTAGCCGGGTTGTGCAGGGGAGCCAGGGCAAACAGGCGCCGAATTTCGGCCTTTACCTCTCCCGTAATCAAGGTGGTAGCGGCAAAGGCCTCGCCCCCGTGGACCACCCGGTGGCCCACCACGTCAATATCGGCCGGGTTCTGAATTACGCGGCCCTCGCCTTCGGTCAGCAGGCGCACCACCTCGCGCAGCCCGGCTTCGTGGTCGGCCAGGGGCAGGGTGCGCTTCTGCTCGGTGGCATCGGCAGCCGGCTGCTGTCCGTCGAAAACCTTGTGGGTAATGGTGGCCTGCTCCTGCCCAATGCGCTCCACCAAGCCCGTGCACACGGGCTGCTCAGTGGGCCAGCGGAAAAGTTGGTACTTGATGGAGCTACTACCGGAGTTGACGACGAAAATATTCATGCCTGGATAAAAGCGCGGGGCTCGGAGGTGAAGAAAAAAGCAGCTGCCGACATACGTAGGCGCGGCAAGCTACTGCCTGGAAGCTACTATTGCTGGCTTTGAATAGCGGTAATGACCACCGTATTGAACACGTCGTCCACGGTGCAGCCGCGGCTGAGGTCGTTGACGGGCTTGTTCAGGCCTTGCAGCACGGGGCCAATGGCCAGGGCGCCGGTTTCGCGCTGCACGGCTTTGTAGGTGTTGTTGCCCGTGTTCAAGTCCGGAAAAATCAGCACGCTGGCCTGCCCGGCCACTTCCGAGTCGGGCAGCTTCTGCCGGCCCACCAGCGGGTCGACGGCGGCATCATACTGAATGGGGCCTTCTACCTTCAGATCGGGCCGCTTCTGCCGCACCAACTCCGTGGCCTGGCGCACCTTGTCCACGTCGGCCCCCGCCCCGGAGGTACCCGAGGAGTATGAGAGCATGGCCACCCGGGGCTCGATGCCGAAGGCCCGGCTGCTTTCGGCCGAGGAAATGGCAATTTCGGCCAGCTGCTCGGCCGTGGGGTTGGGATTCACGGCGCAGTCGCCAAAGACGGCCACCCGGTCGGGCAGGCACATGAAGAATACCGACGACACGACCGACACGCCGGGCTTGGTTTTGATAAACTGCAGCGCCGGCCGAATCGTGTGCTGGGTGGTATGTACCGCCCCCGACACCATGCCGTCGGCGTGGCCCTTCCACACCATCATCGAGCCGAAGTACGACACGTCGCGCAGCAGGTCGCGGGCCATATCCTCGTTGACGCCCTTGTCTTTGCGCAGCTCATAAAACGTCTGCACGTAGTCGGCGTAGTACTCCGAGTTTACCGGGTCGAGGATGCGCACGTGGCCGGCGGGGAAGTTGAGGCCCAGGCGCTTCACGGAGGCCAGTACTTCGTCGGGCTTGCCCAGAATGGTCAGATCGACAATATCCTGGTGCAGCAGCAGGGCGGCGGCCCGCAGGATCCGGTCGTCGTTGCCTTCGGGCAGCACAATGTGGCGGCGCTGCCGCTTGGCCCACTGTAGCAGCCGGTACTGAAACATGTGGGGCGTGATGCCCTCGGGCTGGAAGCTGACAAGCTTTTCCTCCAGGGCCCGAATTTCCACGTACCGCTCGAAGGTGCTGATGGCCAGCTGGATTTTCTTGGGATTGTCGGGGGTGATGCGGGAGCGAATGGCCCCGATTCGGGTCGAAGTTTCGAAGGTGCCGGTGCCAACGGCCAGAATGGGCACCACGCTGGGCAGACCCTCGAGCAGGCGCACGATGGGCGCATCGGGCTCGGACCCGGCCGACAGCACAATGCCCGCCACCCGCGGGTAGCTGGCCGACATATTGGCCTGCAAGGCGCAGATGATAATGTCGCCCCGGTCACCGGGGGTTACAATCAGCACGTTGTCCTTGAGGTAGTTCAGGAAGTTGGGCACCTGCATGGCCCCGATGACGTAGTTGTCGACCTGGTTGCCGAGCCCGGCTTCGCCAAAGAGCAGCTTGCCGCCCAGTCCGGCGTGAATTTCCCGCATCGTAGGGTGCGAGAGGTCCTGATCTTCAGGAATTACGCTCAGCAGCACCTCCGCGGGCAGCTGGCTGCGCAGCAGCTCCCGCACGTCGTCGGCCTGGGCCGGCGGAATGCGGTTGGCCATAATCATGAGCACAGGCACCTCGCGGGCTTCAAAGTTGCGCAGCAGCGTCAGGGCCGAGCTCACCATCTGGGCCGTACTCTTATCGGCCCCCGACACGACCAGAATAACCGGCACGCCGAGGTTTTTGGCAATTGAAACGTTGGCGTCGAATTCAAACGCGGTACCGGCCCCCAGAAAGTCGCTGCCTTCCACCACGGTAAAGTCGTAGTTGTCTTCCCACTGCTTGAACTTGTGAATCACGGTGTCAATCAGGTCGCCCTGGGCGTCGGCTTCCATCAGGCGCAGGGCTTCGGGCCGGGTGTAGGCGTAGGTGTCGGCGTAGCTCAGCGGCAGCTTGAAGTGGCTCAGCACCGTGTCGATGTGGGGGTCGCGCTGCTGGGCGGGGTCGTAGTCGATGATGGGCTTGAAGTAACCCACCTTGCGGGCCTGGCCCAGCAGCATGTTTACGAGGCCCAAAGAAACCAGGGACTTGCCGCTGTAGGGCTCGGCGGTAGCAATAAAAACGGCTTTCGTCATGGCTATGCTAACGTAAGGGCAGCAGTAGGCGTTGGCTGGACCCCGGGCGTGAAATAAATTCGGAGCTAACTCCTTGTTGGCTACTGCTGAACCGTAGCTTTGCAGGATTTGATTTTAGCAAGAGTTCCTCCTCGGTCTTATCATTCCGCTATTGCATGCTTAAACGTTTACTAACAACGATCTTACTGGTGTATTCGGCCCTGGGATTTGCCCAAAACCCCACGTACCGGCTGGATAAGATGATGTGTACCCCCGTCGACTGGCCCTACGACATAGCCGTGGACCGCGCCGGCAATATTTACCTGAAAGACGGCGACGTTATCAAGCTCGATTCCACGGGCCGGTATTTGAAAACTATCGACGTCAAGCCCACGTCGGGCACCAACGGCGGCAGCTGGGCCATGGGCCTCGACGCGGTGGGCAACCTGTACGTGGCCAGCTACGCCTCCAACAACAGCGGGGGCAACAACTTTGTCCGCAAGTACAACCCCGACGGCCAGCTGCTGCTGCAGTTTGGCTCGGCGGGCACCGGGCCCGGGCAGTTTCAGGAAGTGCATGGCATGTGCGTTAATGCGGCGGGCACCATGTTTATTGCCGACTACAGCACGGCCCGCCTGCAGTGCTTCGACAACCAGGGCAACCGCCTGTTTGAATACCGCGTGCCCGGCACTCCCTACAGCACCCACCTGGTGGATGTGGACCTGGACGCGGCCGGCAACATCTACCTGTTGGAAGAAAACTTCGTGGTGACCAAGCTCAGCCCCAGCGGGCAGCTGCTGGCTTCCATTCCTTTGCGGCGGGACAATAACACAACCTGGGCTCCCTACGACAAGAGCTCCTCCCTGCTCGTCGAAGCGTCCGGGACCCTGATTGTTTCGGGCTCCCAGAAGCCGCTGATGCGCTTCAGTGCCCAGGGGGCTTTTCTGAGTGTGGTTGGCACCAATGCCTACGTCTTCAGCGGCAGCACGCGTACGGCCCTGGCCCACGGGCGGGGCGGCAGCTTCTTTGCCACCGACAACACCCACCAGACGTTTTCCAACCACCTCTACAAGTATAGCAGCAGCCACGCCCTGATTCAGCGCTTCGGCAACCTGACCGGCCTCTCCCACGTGCGCCAGGACGAAATCGGCAACGTGTACACCTATGATAAGACGGCGCAGCAAGTGCGCATACACAACCCGGCCGGCCAGCTCATCTTGTCCTTCGGCCTCACCGGCTCCACCAACCTAGCGGTTACCGGCCTGGCCCTCGACGGCAGCGGCAATATCTACGTGCTGGAAACGTCGGATGATGGCTCGCGCATTCTGAAATACACCCGCCGCGGGCAGCTTCTAGCCAAATTTGAATCGTTTGGCATTACCCAGGGCTACAAACGCCTGTCGTCCTTGGCCGTCGACGCCGGGGGCAACATGTTTGTCACCGACTATTACGGGGGCTGCGTGCGCAAACTCAGTGCCCAAGGCGCCTTTCTGGGCACCGTTGGCACCTGGGGTATCGGCAGCGGCCAGCTCTTTGTGCCCCAGGCCGTGGCCGTCGACGTGCGCGGTAATATCTACGCGGCTGATTTCGACGGGCGCCGGGTGCAGAAATTCAGCGCCAGCGGCCAGTTGCTCAAGCAATTCGGACCATCCACCTCTTACATGGGCTCGACGGTCTGCGACTTTGATATGGAGGTAGACGGGGCCGGCACGATTTACCTGGTCAGCTCGGTGCACGCGGGCAAGATATTCACGGCCGATGGCCGCGAAACGCCCATGCCCATTGGCGGCAGCCGGGTATCGATAAACCGCAGCGGCAGCCGACTGCTGGTGATGAGCACCAACAACGACCTGATCCGCTTCTACGTCTCGGGCCAGCAAGCTCCGACCAACCAGATCAGCGGACAGATTTTTCACGATGTCAACGGCAACTGCATTAAGGAAGCCTCCGAGCTGCCCCTGGCTGGCATAGTGGTGGTGGCCGAACCGGGCAACTATTACGGTATATCCGACGAAAACGGCAGCTACCAGCTGGCTACCGATACCGGCCGCTACGAAGTGCGGCAGCTGCTGCCCGAAAACGAGGTAGGCCGCACGATACAGCAAACCTGCGCCGCTAACCCTACTGTCGTATTCCGCGACTATGGCAATACGGTACCCGGCGTCGACTTTGGCAACCAGGTCAGCACCAGCCCCTTCCTGCGGGTAGGCGTAGCCTCCAACCGCCGCCGCCGCTGCTTCCGCAACACAACGACCGTGACGTACGCCAACGACGGCTACGCGGCGGCCAGCAACGTGGTGGTGAAAGTAGCCTTGCCCGCCGAGGTGAAATTTATTTCGGCCAACGCGGCCCACACCGTGGATGCGGACGGCAACTACGTGTTTCAGATTGGCACCGTGGCTGCCAACGACAAAGGCAGCATCCTTATTCAGGATTCCGTGGTCTGCGGCAACCCCGAGCTGCGGGGCCGCACCGTCTGCACCAAGGCCACGATATTTCCCGGCAATGCCTACCCGCCCCCGCCGGTCTGGACCCGGGCCTCGGTCGTGGCGCAGGGCCGCCCCCAAGCCGGCAATCAGGTGCGGTTTGTGCTGCGCAATACCGGCCAGGGCAACATGAGCGACAGTCTGACCTTCCGCATCTACCAGAACAGTGAGCTGGCCTTGCAGCACCGCTACTGGCTGGCCGCCACCGACAGCCTCGTGTTGCGCGTGCCCGCCAGCCGCCCCGTAGTGCGCCTGGAAGCCAACCAGCCCGCGGGGCATCCCACCCAGCGCGTGGCCAGCGCCACCGTGGAGCTGCGCGGCCTGAGTAACTCGGGCGAGCCGAACCCGGACATGAATTCCATGTTTTCTGGTAGTCCGGGCCCCGAAACGGCTACCGACTGCCAGCCCATTCTAGACTCCTACGACCCCAACGACAAGCTGGTAGAGCCCACCGGCGTAACCCAACAGCACTACACGCCAACCGGCACCCCGCTGCGCTACCGGATCCGCTTCCAGAATACGGGCAACGATGATGCCTACCGCGTGGTGGTCGTGGATACGCTGGCCGCCGACCTGGACCCGCGCACCTTGCGGGTGGAAAGCGCCTCCCACCCGTACCGCTTCTCCGTGACGGGCCACGGGCGGCTGGTGCTCACCTTCACCCTGGACAACATCAACCTGCCTCCCAGCAGCCGCAACGACGCGGGCAGCAACGGCTTTGTACAGTTCAGCATTCAGCCCAAAGCCGGCCTGCCGGCCCGGGCGCTGGTTGAAAACAACGCCGATATCTACTTCGACTACAACCCGCCGATTCGGACGAATACGACCGTCAACCGCATTTACGACCTACCGCTGGTAGTGTCGAGCGACGTGGCCCTTTCCTACTCGGCCATTATCGCCTCGCCCGCCGTGACCAGTCTGGCCCCGGCCCAGGGGCGCGCCGGCACCTTGGTCACGCTCACCGGCCAGCGTTTCGCTACTACCAGCCCGGGCAACAACGTGAGCTTCAACGGGGTCAGCACGCCAGTGCTGAGTGCCACGGCCACTACCCTGACGGTGCGCGTACCCGCCGGTGCTACCAGCGGCGCGGTGCAGGTCGTCACCCCCGATGGGTCGGCCCGCAGCCAGGCTTTCACGGTATACCAAGCTCCTACCCTGCTGAGCATGACTCCGGCGGAAGGCATACCGGGCAGCATTGTTAGCCTGACCGGCACGCACTTCGCCCCGCTGGCCGCCCAGGATACCGTCTGGTTTGGCCCGGTAGCGGCCCGGGTGCTGACGGCTACGGCCACTTCCCTACAGGTAGAAGTGCCGGCCGCGCCCACTCGCAGTCTCATCAAGCTCAGCACCCTGGGCGGGTCGGTGACAAGCCCGCAACCCTTCGTGATTTGGTATCCCCCGACTTTGGTACAGGTGAGCCCGGCCAAAGCCCGCGTGGGTGCCAAGGTCACGATTACCGGCACCAACTTCGCCGAAGCCACCGCGCGCAACAAAGTTTCCTTCGGCGCGGGCCCCGCTACGGTACTACAGGCCACCGCGGGCACCTTGCAGGTGCAGGTACCCGCGGCGGCCGAGTCGGGGCTGGTGCGGGTAGAAACGCCCGGTGGCACCACCACCCTGCCCGGCTTCACCCTGCTGCCCGCCCCGGTCCTAACAACGCTCAACCCGCCGCGGGGCAGCGTGGGAAGCGTGGTAACGGTGAGCGGACGAAACTTCCAGGTCGATGCGCAAACGGACACCGTATTCTTTGGCGGTATTCCGGCCCGGGTGCTGAGCGCCACCGGTTCCGAATTGCAGGTGGTGGTGCCCAAAGGCGTCCGGACGGCCCCACTGACGGTGGCCGGCGCCGGGGGCCGCTCCAACAGTCCGCTCGACTTTGAAGTGGTGGCCCTCTCCCCCGACGAGGCCATTGCGGCCTACCCTAACCCCACCTCGGGCGAGCTGAACATCAACTGGTCGAAGGCAGAATTCGAGGTCCTGGAATTGTCGCTTTACGACGCTCTGGGCCGGGTAGTATACCAGCAAGGCAATCTGGCCCGGGAACCCGAGCACGTGCAGTTGCGGCTCATGGGCTACCGGCCCGGGATGTACCTGCTGCGCCTGCAAACCAGCGCCGGGCCGGTCCTGAAACGCATCAGCCTGCTCTAAAGCTCTTGCCCAAGCTTGCTGCGCCCTGTTGGTCCCAGTCCTCCTCCCCGGGGAAAGGCTGGGTGCCAAGAGGGCGCTTCTTTTTCTGTCCCACTCGTATGCTACCAGACGTTGGGTGGCGACCCGGCATGCTGTTGTTTTGCGTAAATTGCCCGCCAAACACCGTTTGGGGCCTTCAACACGCAGCAGCTTCTACTTTTGAAGCGCTGATTCAGAAACTTAGTCGCGCAGCCCAAGCCACCTTATTCGATAACCTCTTCCAGCCAACTGGAAATAAAAACACAGAGCATATGTTTGACATGATGGGCATGATGGGCAAGGTCAAGGAGCTTCAGGAGAAAATGAAGCAGGCCCAACACGAACTGCAGTACCTGACCGTCACGGCCGAGTCGGGTGGCGGCTTGGTGAAGGCCACGGCCAACGGCCACCGTCAAGTACTCAAGCTCGACATCGACGAATCATTGCTCACGCCCCAGGACCGCGAAATGCTGGCCGACCTGGTCGTGGCCGCCGTGAACAAGGCCCTGAGCGAAGTGGGCGACAAAGCCAAAGAAGAACTCAAAAACAAAACCTCCGGCCTGATGCCCAACCTGCCCGGCCTCGACTTGAGCAACTTTGGCCTCTAAGGATTCGGCCGCACCCACCGGCCTCTGCGCCGATGTGGCCGTGGTTATTCTGAACTGGAACGGGCAGAAATTTCTCCGGCAGTTTCTGCCTGCCGTTCTGGCGTACTCCGACGGAGCCCGCATCATCGTGGCCGACAACGCCAGCACCGACGACTCGGTAGCGTTGCTGGGCCGGGAGTTTCCGACGGTGGAAGTTATTCAGAACCCCGGCAATCTGGGTTTTTGCGACGGCTACAACCACGCCCTGCAACAAGTAGAGGCGCAGTACTACATGCTGCTCAACTCCGACGTGGAGGTGACGCCGGGTTGGCTGCGGCCCTTGCGCGAACTACTGGAAACCCGCCCGCAGATTGCCGCTTGTCAGCCCAAAATCCGGCAGTATAGCCCAGACCCGGCCCAACGGGAAATGTTTGAGTATGCCGGCGCGGGCGGGGGCTACCTCGACCGGCTGGGCTACCCTTTCTGCCGCGGCCGGCTCTTCGACACCCTGGAGCAAGACCTGGGTCAGTACGACGACCCGCGCCCAGTGGCCTGGGCGACGGGGGCCTGTATGTTTGTACGCGCGGCTTGCTGGCACCAGATAGGCGGCCTGGAACCGGCCTTTTTTGCCCACATGGAGGAAATTGACCTCTGCTGGCGCCTTTGGAATACGGGGCAGGAAGTGTGGTACCACGGGGGCAGCACGGTGTTTCACGTGGGCGGCGGCACACTGCATAAGTCGAACCCGCGCAAAACCTACCTCAACTTCCGCAACGGCCTGGCGTTGGTGTATAAGAATGTGGCCGACCAGGAGCTGGCCGGCGTGCTGGCCACCCGGCTGGTGCTCGACTGGGTAGCGGCCCTGCGCTTTCTGCTGCAAGGCAACACGGGCGACTTTACAGCCATTCTGCGCGCCCACCGCGACTTTTTCACTAAGCGGGCTTACTGGAAACGGAAGCGGCGGGAAAATCCGCAGAAACGGCCCACCAGTCAGCGGCCGGGCGTGTACCAAGGAAGCTTGGTGTGGGCCTACTTCGGCCAAGAAATCCGCGCCTTTTCTCAGCTCGACCCGGAGAATTTTGGCGGGGATCAAGGCACAAACGACCCGGCCACTCCGGAAAGCGCCCACCCCACAAACTCACCCTTTCACTAATTCACCCGCTCGCCTACAGGTCCCAGACGGTGCTGCGCTGCCGGCGCATGGCCCGGCGCACATTCATCCAGAAAGCCAGGGCGAAATACAGCACGATGGGCGAGCCAAAGGTGAAGAACGAGGCGTACACAAAAGACAGCCGGACGCTACTGCTGGAGAAGCCCAAACGCTGCCCCAAAGCATTGCAGACGCCAAAGCTCTGCTGTTCGATGAAGTCGGTTAATCGTTTCATAGCTCCTCATTTATAACCGATTGAACCGGTTAACGCACTTCAAAATAACAAGAAAACCGCCGTACGGCAAGCTCAGCTTCGACAATTGAGCACAATTTCTGACCCTCCTCAGCAGTTTTTACGTTTGTAGGCCAACCTTTCGGCCCTGTCTTCGCTGCTTAGCTTTTTTGCCTATGAGAGTTTATTTGCGCCTGTTTCCGTCTGTGTGGGTTGTGCTGGCCGCCTCCGCGTTGCCGGGTTGTACGTTGCCCCGGATGCTAAAGGTTGCGCAAGAAGGTCAACAAGTTACGGTGCAGCCGTCGGTGCTGGAAAGCAACGGCGAGAACGTCCTGTTTGAAGTAACGGCCCGGGTGCCGGCCAAGCACCTCAAATCCGGCAATGCCTACAACCTGGCCCTGAGCTACCGCTACGACAACGGCCTGCGCGAAGACACCGTGGGCCGCCTCACCTTCGTGTCGGGCGAGTATACCTACGACACGGAGAAAAAGGACCAGCTGGTCATTACCAAACAGTTTTCCTTTCCCTACTCGCCCCGCAAAAGCCCCGGCGAACTGCTGGCCCTGCCCGATGCCCACCAGTTAAAACCAAACGGCAAACGGGTGAAAGGCCAGTCGTTTCGGGTGGCCCGCGGCATCGTCACGACGGGCCGCCTGGTGGTACGCCAGGACACGGCCATCAACCTGCTGCCCGAAACGGCCGATAATAACATGAGTGGTACCCGCATCCTGCCGTTCTTCTTCGACCAGGGCAGCGCGGCTATCCGCAATTATCTGGGCACCAACGTGCAGGCCCTGGAAGACTTCATTGAGGCCAACCAGCACACCAAAAAGGTGATGATAGCCGCCGGCCACTCGCCCGACTCAATCGACTCGCGCGACGCCCGCCTGGCCGACCGTCGGGTGCAGGGCCTGCTGCGCTACTACAAAAAGCGCGTCGACACGGATTCGTATCTGAATAAGGTCAGCAACATCCAGTTTGAAACCGTGGCCTACCACCGCCGCTGGGACCTGTTCCTGAACAAGGTGCAGAACTCGGCCCTCAAGCCGGCCCAGATTGACTCGGTGGTACTGCTGATCAACGACTCGCAGGGCACCTTTGCCCAAAAGGAGCGCCGCCTGCGGGCCCTCTCCTTCTACGATTACCTCGACCAGTACATTTACCCCGTAATGCGCTTTGGTACGGTGGCCGTGGAGTACACCGCCCCCAAGCGCTACGACTCGGAAATCTACCTGCTCTCCAAAAAGATTGTGGAGAAGGAAATGGAGGCCGATGCCCTTACGCCCGAGGAGCTACGCTACTCCGCTACGCTCACCCCGTTGCTGGCCGAAAAGCAGCGCATCTACGAAACCGCCGTGGCAACCACCGGCCGCTGGGAAGCCTACCACAACCTGGCCGTGGTGCTCCTGCAGCGCTCGGAAAAAGAGGCGAGCGACAAGGTGCGCAAAGCCTACTTGCGCCGGGCGGCTACCAACTTCACCCTGGCGGCCCACCGCAACCCTACCGCCGACTTGTTCTACCGCGTAGCCACGGCCTACCACCGGGCCGGCGACCGGCTCGAAGCTCTGCAGAACTACGACTACGCCATCAAGCTCGGCGGGCCGCGGCCGGTGCTGGAAAAAGTATTTGCCGACAAAGCAGCCCTGGAAATCGAAGTCGGCCAGCTCGATGATGCCCTGGGCAGCATCAGCTACAGCGGCAAAAGCTACCAGAACACCATGAACCGGGCCCTGATCTACCTGCTCAAAGGCAACTACGACGGCGCGGCCGGCATTTACCGCGAAGCCCTGGACCTGAAGCCCAGCGACCCGATGGCCTACTACTGCCTGGCTGTGGTAGCGGCCCGCCGCCAGGACGAAGCCCAGATGGGCCAGTTCCTGCGCCGCGCCGTGCAGCTCGACCGCGCCTACGCCAATCGGGCCGTCGAAGACCTGGAGTTCCGGGATTACGCGGCGGGCAAGATGTTCCTGGAAGCCCTACGGTAGCATTTATGCTTGTACACAATCAGAACGAGGCGCTAGGGCTGTTTTGCTTGGCGGCCACCAAGCAGGCCGAAGCAACAAAAACTGGTGACTACCGCGCGGGCAATAAGGCTTACGACCAGATTCTGGCAGCCGTACAATGGCTGACCGCTAATCAGGCTATAGACGCTCTTCAGCCCCTGCTTCAGGCTGAAGATGGCGGCATTCGGCTGTGGGCCGCAACCGTGCTACTGCCCTATGGCACTGCCCAAGCCGAAGAAACCCTGACAGCTTTGGCTTCCTCAACTTCTATTCACGGATTTACCGCTGCCACCATGCTAAGCGAATGGCGTGCGGGAAGGCTGCTGCCTATGGCCTGATTTTCGGCTATCTGCCGCTATAATGCGCATCGGTTCCTGCTCGTTTTACTGCCGTGAACCAGCGGCGAAGCGGCGGCAATGACCTACTAAGGGCCGGTAATGAGCTTCATTACAACGGCAACACTGTAGAGACGCATATTTGCGTCTCGGCGGCCGCGCCGTGCCACCGATGGTTGTTCAACGATTGAGACGCAAGTATGCGTCTCTACACCGTTCAGGAGTTAGGGTCAACTGCTACCTTACCGGCCTATGGAATTTCTAAACTTCACCCTCGACGGGCAAAATATCGGCCTGGAATGGTCCAACGGTGGCTACGCCGACCTGCACAACAGCTTCAAATTTGTAGACCTACAATACGCACCAGCCGCTGCTACGCTCCGTCTGCGCTGGCAAAAATCAACGGGTGACTGGGCTAAAAATGTGCCGTGGCAAGGCTTGCATCTGGTTTTTGAGGGCGTGACCTATTTCCGCGTGAAAGAGCGGGACCCGGATTTTCCAATCAGTGAGGATGATTGCCTGCGTGACATTTGCTGTACGCCAAGTGAAATGCGGGATGACTTTGACAATTGCTATACCGGTCGCAACTGGCCTGCCGAGTACGACTTGCAATTGGTCTTCCAGAGCGAGTGGGGAATCAAGGTCAACGCCGTCACGGTGCGCCTGCAACTTGAATCGTAATCGTGCTTGCCCGTCCCGGCTGCGGGTTGTAGCTTTACGGGCCGGAAAATTTCCGGCATTTTGTTTCTGACGTTTCGAATTCCTGCAATCTGATTATGCGGACCATCCAATTCCGGGAAGCCCTGCGCGAGGCCATGTCTGAAGAAATGCGGCGCGACCCGCGCGTGTTTCTGATGGGCGAAGAAGTAGCTGAGTACAACGGCGCCTACAAAGTAAGCCAAGGCATGCTCGACGAGTTTGGCCCTGAGCGCGTGATTGATACGCCGATTGCCGAGCTGGGCTTCGCCGGTATCGGCGTGGGCGCGGCCATCAACGGCCTGCTGCCCATCATCGAGTTCATGACCTTCAACTTCTCGCTGGTCGCCATTGACCAGGTGATTAACTCGGCCGCCAAGATTTACTCCATGTCGGGCGGGCAGTACTCCTGCCCCATCGTGTTCCGCGGCCCGACCGGCAACGCCGGCATGCTCTCCTCGCAGCACTCCCAGAACTTCGAGAACTGGTACGCCAACACGCCCGGCCTGAAAGTAGTCGTTCCCTCGACTCCCTACGACGCCAAGGGCCTGCTGAAAAGCGCCATCCGCGACCCAGACCCGGTGATTTTCATGGAGTCGGAGCTGATGTACGGCGACAAGGGCGAAGTGCCCGAGGAAGAGTACCTGCTCGAAATCGGCAAGGCCAACGTGGTGCGCCAGGGTAAGTCGGTAACGCTGGTGAGCTTCGGCAAAATGATGAAAGTGGCCCTGGCCGCCGCCGATGAGCTGGCCAAGGACGGCATCGAAGCCGAAGTAATCGACCTGCGCTCGGTGCGCCCGATTGACTACGATACGCTGGTGGAATCGGTGAAGAAAACCAACCGCATGGTGGTCGTGGAAGAAGCCTGGCCCCTGGCCAGCATCAGCTCGGAGCTGGCCTACACCGTGCAGCGCCGCGCCTTCGATTACCTCGACGCCCCCGTGGTGCGCGTAACCTGCATGGACGTGCCCCTGCCCTACGCCCCGACCCTGATTGAGGCTTCGCTGCCCAACGTGGCCCGCACGGTGCAGGCGGTGAAAGAAGTAACTTACCAGAAAGCGTAGTTTCGCCCACTGGTTTCGAAAAAGCCCTGACTACCGGTGGTAGTCAGGGCTTTTTAGTTGGCCTGAGCTTCGGCTCCACCCAGCGGAGCCAGCACCCGCACGTCGGGCGTGAGGTGGCTCCGCGTTTGGGCCGAGAGGGTGAAGCAGAGCAGCAGAAAAAGTCCGTAGCCCACGAGTAGCAGTCCCACCCGGGGCTTCGACCACTGCGCTGGGCGACGCCCTTGCGCTCCCCCAAAACACGCGGTGGCGTACAGGAGCAAATGCAGGGGCAGCAAAAAGCGGCACTCAATGGCAATGGGCAGGGAGGCCAGGCACGGCAGCAGCAGCGCCCCCACCACCAGGCTCACCAGCAGCATCTGCCGGCGGGACAAGGCCCGCCACTGGGCGGCTACCACCCCGGCCCCAAACCAGAGCGTGTAGTGCAGCCACGAAAGCCCACCGGACCGCTGCGCCACCTGCCGGACAAACAGCGTGGGATACTGCACATCCAGCCCGTTGAATAAATGCCGGCCGTAAAGAGCGGCAAAAGCCAGGGGCTCCCGCAGGACGGCTCTTATATAGGCTGGATAATCGGTAAAGTGCCGGATGGCCTGGCGCTGCAGCAAGGCCTGCCCGGCGGGGTCGGTGTAGAGCATGCGCGGGGAGGGAAACTCCGGGTCGAGGCTGGTTTCGTACTTCTGCACCACCAAGCCCCACCCCAGTTGGGCCAGATACAGGTTGGCCGTGGGCAGGCGGGCATCGCGCGAAAGCACCAGCGGCGTCCAGACACCGTGGTGGCGGCCATTGAGCAGCAGCTGCGGGCCGCTGAGCAAGGCAAAACCCAGTAGCAGGCCGGCCGGCACAGTTCCCCAGCGGCGTGGCTCGGTACTGGCCACGCAGGCAAGAAGCCCTACCATTGGGGCGGCCAGCAAGTACACGGGCCGGATATTGCTGGCCGCCGCCGCGCAGCAGCCAATGAGCACCGCCTGCCGCCCCCCCGGATGCTGCACGGCCAGCCGCAAGCCCAGCAGCAGGGCCAGCAGGGCCGGAAAGTCAGACAGCACGAAGTTGAAATAGTCGCGCCAAAACAGGAAGCCTACTGCTGCCACGGCCAGGCGGGGTCCCCACCCCAGCCGGTGCGTTGGAAACAAGGCCAGCCAGAGGCCCGGCGCAGCCCAGCCAAACAGCAGGGCCGCGTAGGCGGCCCCCATCAGGCGGGTAAGCACCAGCGGATCGGCGCCGGTGAAATGGGTAACCGCCTTGGCCGGCAGATTCAGCAGGGGCAGAAAATAACCGCGCAGCGCATCGTTGTAGGCCAACAAGTGGAAGCTGCCGTGCTGAAAGAACCGCTCGGTCAGGGTCCAGTAATTCAGCGCGTCGTACACCATTTCGGTGTAGCCCGAAACGGGTAGATACAGGCAATAGAGCAGAAAAATCCCGCCCGTTACCCACCAGCTTAGCAACCGCGCCGGGGCGGGCTCGGGTACTACCACGGCCTTGCTGCTCATGAGGCAACCCGGCTCAGCGGACCAACACACTTCCGGGTTGCCAGCAGCAGCTGGTCGTGGGGCAGGGCCGCGGGCCAACGCAAAACACAGGGAGGTTGAGAAAGCAACTCGAAACGCAAGTAGAGTGGAAAGCCAGCTGGCCTAGCGCCGGGCTTGGCCTAGGTATTTTACGTACCTTTTGCCGCAAAGCTACTCACTTCTCCCCGCCCCCGGCTCCCATGAATCATCGTCTGCACCTGCGCTTCGAACAACTGGAACACGCCACCACCCGCCTGCTCGATCAGGCCCAGGCCCTGGGCGACAAAGCTCACCAGCAGCCGGGACCAGGCCAATGGTCGGCGGCCCAGGTAGTGCAGCACCTAGTGGTGGCCGAAACCGGCATCGGGCAATACATCGACAAGAAGATTATGCAGGAAGAAGAGCTGGGCAAATCCGGGTTTCTCACCTTTGTCCGCTCCCGAGTTTTGCGGGCGGCGTTGCGGCTGCCCTTCCTGCGTTTCAAGGCTCCTAAATACTTAGCGTCCCTGACGCCCGAAACTGCCCCCCCGCTACCCGAGCTGCGCACCGAGTGGGCACGGATACGGCGGCAACTAGAGCGCACCCTCAACGAGTTTCCCAGCCCGCTACTGAATCGGGACATTTTCAAGCACCCCCGCTCAGGCATGCTCAACATCTACCAGACTCTGGACTTTATGGTCGACCATGTGCTGCACCACCAAAAGCAGCTGGAGCGGATCAGCAAAGCCGTAAAGGCGTAGATCGGAATGTAAATCTAAGGTGCTAGTGGGTTGAAATATGCTGTGTGCTCAAGACGTGTCATGGCGAGGAACGAAGCAATCCGTCCTCTGCTAGTGCCCAATGGCCTTTTACCAGAAAGCCCCTTCTTACCGCGTGTGAGAAGGGGCTTGTCAACTTAGAAGGCTCAGTACAGTTCAACGGACGGATTGCTTCGTTCCTCGCCATGACAGGGTAAAGGTTGCTGCTTTGCCGTCGGGGCCACCACTTCGCTTTATTTCTGGCCTCGCTCGATGTCGGCGTAGGTTTCGTGCTTGTCGAGCTGACGCATGGCCTCGGCCATTTCGGTGGGAGGCACCGTGAGCTTGCGCAGGCGCAGGTCGAGCCAGGCGCCGTCGACGGCAACGGTAGCGGCCACGCGGCCATCGGCTTTGTAGATGGTATGGATGATGCGCCAGCGGGAGGCGTCGGCATTGAGGCCGCTGAGCTCGGCTGTCACCTTAATGGCTTCGCTCAGGCCGATTTCTTTGAGAAACCGGGTGTCTTCCCGAAACAGGATAGGCCCGATGCCGAGCTCGGCAAAACGCTTCATCGGGAAGCCCTGGTCGGCCAGAAACTCCAGGCGGAGCTGAGCGGCGTAGTCGGTGTAGGCCGAGTGGCGCATGTGCACGTTGGGGTCCATATCGGCCCAGCGCGCGGTGTAGGTTTTAGCGTATTCCATAAAAAAAGCCCGGCTTAGTTGTTATCGATATTCTGCTGCTTGAGCGTGAGGCGCACCAGGTACTGCTGCTGGTCGTCTTCTCCCAGGAACTCCACTTCGTAGCCCGCTTCCTCGGCGTAGTCCTGCAGCAGGCCGGCATCGATAAAGAGCCAGTCGAAGGAGGCACCGGTTTCGTCGCCATAGGTCATGGAGTACTCCACTTCACCGTAGTAGGGGCCGTTGAGGTTGATAACCAGGGCTCCTTCCTCGTCTTCGTAGAGGTAGCTGATGTCGGAGGAGGTAGCCAGAATCTGGCCGCCGGGGGCCAGCAGGTGCTTGGCCTGCTGCAGAAACTTTTCCAGGCCTTCCAGGGTGCCGACCAGGCCCAGCCCGTTCATCAGCATCAGAATGGTGTCGTAATGCTCGCCGGTGGGCAGCTCAAACAGGTTGTGGCAGGCGGCTTCCTGCACGCCCCGGGCCTGCAGCACCTGCACGGCCCCGGGCGAGGCGTCGATGGCCTTGACCGGAAAGCCCCGGTTCTGCAGTTCCAGGCTGTGGCAGCCGGCCCCGGCCCCGGCATCCAGAATTCGGCCGCGGCATTCTTCCAGGGCCGTGCGCTCCAACTCGGGCATTTCCCAGAGCGTGCGAAAAAAGTAGCTGGCCGGCAGCGGCTCTTCCTCCGCTACGTTGCTGTGCACCGTTAGCTCAGCGTGCTGGTTACCTTGTAAATACGCCAGCATAGCATGGCCAACCGGGTCGGAAGCAGGGGTTCGGGACATGGGGCAAAGGTAAGAGGAGTTGCCAGAAGGGTACGGAAGCCGGGGGGCCAAGCGTTGTCGGGCGGATGCCGCCGGGCGGGTTTTATGGCCGAGGCTGTATCCTTCCAGGCCGGATCTGCGTTGTTTCGGGCAAGACAACTTCTTCCCTTTCGCCCTTCTGCAATGTCCAGCAACCTAGACTACCTCGACCCCGCTCTGATTCCGCTCGAAGACAAAGTAAAAGCCTACCTGGAGGCCGAAGAAGACCTGCGCAAGGCCATTGTCGAAGCCAAATCCTTGCCCAACACGGCCGCTAGTGAGGCCCAGGCCAACCAGGCTTTCGACCACCGCCCGGCCACCGGCAGCTTCGACCAGCACGCCGACGAGGTGGAGCAGCGCATTCAGAACCTACAGGACGATTTGCAGCTGCTGCGCCAGGAAATCATCGGCCTGCTGCCGACCCGCAACGAGTTTGTGAAAGTGAACCTGGGCTACGGCCCCAGCCGCGTGGGCGCTTTTGCCGTGGACCACGGCGGCCAGGCCGCGGCCGAGCCGCAGTACGAGCTGCGCATCGTGCACTAAGGATTATCCCCCACTCCGTTCCGGAAGGCCGCTCTGCTTTGGCAGGGCGGCCTTCCGGCATTTAGCCCCGATCCTATAGGCCAAACGACCTTGCTGTACGCCGCGCGTCTATTTCCGGGAAATGAGGGGCGACACGCGGTTTTTTGACCGAAAATGTCACCTTTGTAACATGAATAAACTACGCAACTTATTACTGGGCTGGAGTGGCCGCCACGGCGTGCTGCTCTTCTGCTGCCTGGTCTGGAGCGCCGCCCGCGCCGAGGAAATTCAGTCACCCAATAAGCAGCTGACGCTCAGCGTGGTCTTGCAGGAAGGCGGTGTACCTACGTACAGTCTTACCTACAAAGGCAAGCCCGTGCTGAAGCCCGGCAAGCTGGGCCTGGAGCTGAAAAACACGACCTCGCTCACCAGCGGCTTTAGCGTAGCCAACACCCAGCGCCGCACGTTCGATGAGAGCTGGCAGCCGGTGTGGGGCGAGGTCAAAACGATTCGCAACCACTACAACGAGCTGGCCCTGACCCTGACCCAGGCCCAGACCAACCGCACGATGCTGGTGCGCTTCCGCCTTTTCGACGACGGCCTGGGCTTCCGCTACGAGTTTCCGCGCCAGAAAGACCTCGACTACTTCACGGTAAAAGAGGAGAAAACCCAGTTTGCCCTCACCGGCGACCATAAAGCCTTCTGGCTGCCCGGCGACTACGACACCCAGGAGTACAGCACCGTCACGTCGAACCTGTCGGAGGTGCGGGGCCGGATGAAGGCCGCCGTGACGCCCAATGCCTCGCAGAAGACGTTTTCGGACACGGGCGTGCAAACTCCGCTCATGCTTAAGCGCAACCAGGACGGCCTCTACCTCAACATTCACGAGGCGGCCCTGATGGACTACTCCACCATGCACCTGGAGCTGGACGACAAGAACTTCGTGCTGGAGTCGCACCTGACGCCCGACGCCGTCGGCGACAAAGGCAACCTGCAGACGCCCTGCCAGTCGCCCTGGCGCACGGTGATTGTGAGCGACAAAGCGGCCGACATCCTTACCTCCAAGCTGGTGCTGAACCTGAACGAGCCCACCAAGTTCAAGGACGTATCCTGGATCAAGCCCGTAAAGTACGTGGGCGTGTGGTGGGAAATGATTACGGGCAAGAGCACCTGGTCGTACACCAACATGGACAACATCAAGCTCGATTCCGTTGATTATAAGACAGTAAAGCCCAACGGCACCCACGCCGCCAACACGGCCCACGTGAAGGAGTACATCGACTTTGCCGCCAAGCATGGCTTCGACGCGGTGCTGGTGGAAGGCTGGAACACGGGCTGGGAAGACTGGTTCGGCAAGCACAAAGACTACGTGTTCGACTTCGTGACGCCGTATCCTGATTTCAACGTGCCGGAGCTGCAGCAGTACGCGGCCGGCAAAAACGTGAAAATCATCATGCACCACGAAACCTCGGGCTCGGTGCGCAACTACGAGCGGCACCTGGACTCGGCCTTCCAGTTCATGAACAAGTACGGCTACAACGCCGTCAAGACCGGCTACGTGGGCGACATCGTGCCCCTGGGTCACCGCCACTACGACCAGTGGATGGTGAATCACTACAACTTCGTGCTGGAGAAGGCCGCCCAGCATAAAATCATGGTGAACGGCCACGAGGCCGTGCGCCCCACCGGCCTGTCGCGCACCTACCCCAACCTGATTGGCAATGAAGCCGCCCGCGGCACGGAGTACGAGTCGTTCGGGGGCAACAACGCCGACCACACCACCATTCTACCCTTCACCCGCCTCATTGGCGGCCCGATGGACTACACGCCCGGCATTTTCCAGACCCGTATCAGCGCCTACAACCCGCAGAACAATTCTTTCGTGCACAGCACCCTGGTGCGGCAGCTGGCCCTGTACGTGACGATGTACTCGCCCCTGCAGATGGCCGCCGATTTGCCCGAAACCTACAACAAGTACCTCGACGCCTTCCAGTTTATCAAGGACGTAGCCGTGGATTGGGACGACACGAAGGTGCTCGAGGCCGAGCCCGGCGACTATATCACCTACGCCCGCAAGGCCAAGGGCAAGAGCAGCTGGTTTGTGGGCAGCACCTGCGACGAGCAGGGCCGCACTTCCAAGATCAACCTGAGCTTCCTGGAGCCCGGCAAAAAGTACGTGGCCACCATCTACGCCGATGCCAAGGACGCGCACTACGAGAAAAACCCCATGGCCTACCAGATCCGCAAACTCAACGTGACCAGCAAGTCGAAGCTGACGCAGTACTGCGCCCCCGGGGGCGGCTACGCCATCAGCCTCGTGGAAGCCGGCCGCTAAGCCGAGCCAGTCTTACCCGATTGGTTGCACGAAAAAGCCCCGCCGGACACCTAGTCCGGCGGGGCTTTCTTCTTTGGCTTTATACGCCGGCCGGTGCTACCTGCCCTACCGGCAGCCAGGCCACAAACTGGCGCAGCCCTTCCGCCAGGCTGGTGCGGGGCCGGTAGCCGAGCAGGGCCTGGGCCTTGCTGATGTCGGCAAACGTGGTATCGACGTCGCCGGCCTGCAGGGGCTGAAAGGAGAGTTCAGGCACGACACCGACGACCTGCCCTACGGCCTCAATCAGCTTTAGCAGCGGCACGGGCCGGTTATTGCCCAGGTTTACGGTTTCGAACACGCCGGTGTGGGTCAATAAGTAGTGCACCCCGCGCGCAATTCCATCGACCGTGTCGGCCACAAAGGTGTAGTCGCGCGAGGTGCTGCCGTTGCCGAATACCGGAATGGGCTGCCCGGCCCGGAGCAGGCGCACAAACTTGTGAATGGCCAGATCGGGACGCTGCCGGGGGCCATACACCGTGAAAAAGCGCGCATTTAGGGCATCAACCTGGTAGAGGTGGTGGTAGGTATGCACCAGCTCCTCCCCGGCCAGCTTGCTGGCAGCGTAGGGCGAAATGCAGGTGGCCAGCGTGTTCAGATCCTCCCGGAAGGGCTTTTCCGTAGCGTTGCCGTACACCGACGAAGACGAGGCAAAAAACAGCTTACGGACGCCGTGCTGCCGCATCCACTCCAGCAAATGCATGGTGCCCATCACGTTGCTTTCCAGGTAGGCGGCCGGTTCCAGCACCGAGGGGCCCACCCCGGCTTTGGCGGCCAGGTGCACCACTATATCGGCGGCTACGGGTGGCAGGGCCGCCGGGCCGTCACGCAGATCGGCTTCGTAAAACGAGAAATGCGGATGCTCGGCAAAGCCCGCCAGATTCGCTTCCTTCACTTCCCGGGCGTAGAACGGGTCGAAGTTGTCGAGGCCGACCACGTGGTAGCCATCGTGCAACAGCCGCTCGCACAGGTGGGAGCCGATAAAACCGGCGCAGCCGGTGACGAGAACAGTAGAAGGTCGCAAGGCTGGTAGGATAGATGGAAACTAACGGACAGAAGCAGAAACATCGGCAAAATATCGATTCAGTTCTATTCTAGCCGACTACCTTACGTCATCGAAGGAGCAGCCCCGGCCAGCCAGGCTGTGCCACGAACTGGGAAACGCCGTGTTTGGGTGCCTCCGTTAAGCAACCTCTCAGCCGTAGTATAGTTTAGTAGCATGGGCTGCTTCTAGGCTCGGCGCGTATCTTTTTACTTACCAGTACTTATGATAAACCCCGCTTACCTCTCGACCCAGAGCCTGACGGTGCTGGTGCCGGTATACAACGAGGAAGAAAGCCTGCCGCAGTTTGTGGCCGAGATGAATAAGTTTCTGGCCCAGACGCCCGTGCCCACGACGGTCCTGTTCGTGAATGACGGCAGCACGGATAACTCCTTGGCGTTGATGCGCCAGATCTGCGCCCAGGACCTGCACTACGCCTACCTGTCCTTGGCCCGCAACCGGGGCCTGAGCACGGCCCTGAAAGCCGGCATCGACCATTGCCAGACCACCCTGGTGGGCTACATCGATGCCGATATTCAAACTAGTCCGCTGGATTTTCTCCAGCTGCTGCCCTTTTTTCCCGCCTACGACATGGTTACCGGCATCCGGGCCAAGCGTCAGGATACGCTGGTTAAAAAACTTTCCTCCAAGCTGGCCAACGCCGTGCGCCGCCGCCTGATTAATGACGGCATTCAGGATACGGGCTGCCCCCTGAAGATTCTCAAGATGGAGTATGCCCGCCGTCTGCCCCTGTTTCACGGCATGCACCGCTTCCTGGGCGCCCTGGTGCAACTGCAGGGCGGCACCGTGCAGCAACTGCCCGTGCCCCACTATCCGCGCTACGCCGGCACGGCGAAATACACCCTCCTGAATCGGGCCTGGAAGCCCCTGGTCGATACCTTCGGCTTCCGCTGGATTCGCAGCCGCTGGAAAAACTACGAAATAGCCGAACATCAGGCGGCCCGTTCGGCTTAAAACAGCACCCAGCGTACTCGTTACCCGATTGTAAGGTTGGTCGGGGAAAGGGACTTTTCAGCTTGTTTACCGCTTCTTGATGGCAGCTACGGCCTCCGCTTCTTTGTTCTCCCAAACCTGGCTCCGCTGGCTGGCTGTACTGGCGGTGAGCGGGGCCAACTTTTTTGCTCATCTGGGGGCGCTGGAGGTGGGCTTGATGGAAGCCCGCAACTTCGTAGCGGCGCGCGAAATGGCCAGTGGCGGGTCCTGGCTGCTCCCCACCATGAACGGCCAACTCCGCCTAGCCAAGCCGCCCTTACCAACTTGGGCCGTGGCGGCGGTGCTGCAACTCAGCGGGGGCACCACCAACCCGGCGCTATTGCGCTTACCGGCAGCTAGCATGGCCCTGCTGCTGGTACTTTTCTTTTGGGGGCTCACTAAAGAGCTAACCCGCGCCGCGCCCAGCGAAGAGCTGGCCCCAGGCCGGACGGCCTGGTTAGCCGCCTTGGTCTTGAGCAGCAGTCTGCTCGTTATTACGGTGGGGCGCGAAGGACACTGGGATATTTTCTCCAACAGTCTTGCCGTGGGCAGCCTCTGGCTGCTGGCCCGGGGCTGGAACCGGCCTTCCCCACACTATCCTTCTTTCGTGGGAGCTGGGCTACTGCTGGGCGGCACCATTCTCAGCAAAGGCCCGGTGAGTTTGTATACCGTAGTGCTGCCGTTTGTTGGGGCCTATGCACTGAGTGGCCAGCCCACAAACCGCCGCAACCTGCGAAGGCACTGGCACGGGACTTTGGCAGCCCTGCTCGTAGCCGCGGTAGCCGGCGGGGCGTGGCCCGTGTACGTGTGGCGGCACGTACCGGCCGCGGCCGGGGCCGTAGCCCGCCTCGAAGCCGCTTCCTGGGGCGAGCGGCACGTGGAGCCCTTCTGGTACTACTTCAACTTCGCCGTATTCACCGGCGTGTGGGCCCTGGTAGCCCTGGCCGCGCTGCTAGTGCCTTATGCTCGGCAGCGCGCGGCGCGCTTTGTGCCCTACACGTTCTCCCTTATCTGGCTTCTGGCCACGCTGGTGCTGCTGAGCCTGGTTCCGGAGAAAAAGGAGCGGTACATGCTGCCGCTGCTGCCGCCCCTGGTCGTGCTGCTCACGGGCCTGCTACGCTACTGGGAGCAAATCTACGCCGCCCGCCCGGTAGCCGCCGGCCCCGATTTTTGGCTACTGCGAGGCTGGGCGGGGCTGTTGCTGCTGGCCTGCCTGGCCACGCCTATCTGGGTGGCCGTAGCGGGCCTGCCGGGCTTTAGTCCTATGTCGGCCGCGTTTGTGGGTATTATCCTGGTCTTTGGGGTGCTGGCCGCCGGCCTGGCCCGCGGGGGCTGGCCTCAGCCGCAACCCACGCCACTTATCAGCATTTCCATCCTTAGTATGAGCGCCCTTATGCTGTTGCTGCTGCCAGCGTATTCGGTTTCCAAGCAGCGCCGCATTGATGCCAGCCTCCGACGCCTGGCCCAGCTGCGTACTACCCCGAGCTGGCAACACCTGCCCTGGCGAGCCCTCGATGAAATGCACATAGAGCAGGTGTGGGCAGCTGGCCGGGCCGTGCCCACCTGGGCTTCACCCACCGACAGCGTGCCCGTGCACCCAACCCTCGTATTTGCCGCCACTCCCCTGCCTCGGCGCCTACCCGCTGCCTGGCAAGGCCGGGTGCAGGTAGCCGCTACCGACAGTTTTTACCTGGGCCACCGGCGTGAGGACGGGCAGTTTTATACGGCCTTGTTAGTACCAGTGCTGGCCGGTTCCCGGACGGCCTTAAACCAAGTTGCCAAATAGGCTACTCAAGGCCCGTGGCCCAAGCAGAAAAGTAACGCAAGCTCCCGGCTGGTCTGCGCTGCTGTTCCTGCCACTGATGCTGGTTGTTGGGAAAGGAAACTATTTTAGTCGCCTCACAAGACCTATTCTTTCCGACTCGTCCCGCTCATGCCGTTTACGATTCAACCAACCCTGGAAAACCAGCACGTCTTGCTTTTGCCGCTACAAGCGGATGATTTTGCCGCCTTGTACGCCGCCGCCGCCGACCCCAACATCTGGGAGCAGCACCCCAACCAGGACCGGTGGAGACCAGAGGTATTTCGAACATTTTTTGAAGGCGCCCTGCAAAGCCAGGGGGCCTTCAAAATTATCGACAAAGCTACCAACGAGGTGGCCGGCAGCACCCGCTTCTATGGTTACGACGAGCAGGCCGACAGTATTCTGATCGGCTACACGTTTTACGCCACCCGGTACTGGGGCAAGGGCCTGAATCAGATGGTAAAGGCTTTGATGCTGGATTACATCTTCGCCCACGTCTCGCAGGTATACTTTCACATTGGGGCAGGCAATGTCCGTTCGCAGATTGCCATTGGCCGACTGGGCGCGGAAAAAATTGCCGAAGAGGAGGTAGCGTATTTTGGCGAAGCCCCCAAGCTGAACTTTGTCTATAGAATACGCGCGGAACAGTGGCGCCAGCGGCCCTGACTGACCTTTAGGCCAATCCGGCCAGATGGTTCGTAACCTGCTGCCCGGTGCTGCGGACTCCTAGCCCTGGAGCGAGACGACCTGAGCCTATCCTCCTACCAACGCTGGGGCAGTACACAAGGGCCCTATATCTTGGTAAGAAAGCATAAAAAAAGGACGCCGATACGACGTCCCCTTTTCCACAACCAAAACACCTAAAAAACTATTCTTTCAAATTTTCTTTTTACAAGTTCTGTGCCAAAAAGTGTTTTCACTGGGCCAAAGAGGGTTCTGTTCATAACTTATTTTTGACAAAGCGTAACCTTTTATGCTTTTCCACCAACCATTTGGACTTCAAGGCACAAGCTCGACAGAGCCGCTCCGCTTTATTATGGCCGTTGCTCCTACCGAAAGGAGCGGCAACATTCTTACCAATTTTGCTTTGGACGCACCCAATGGCTTGTAAGCAGGCTCCCAGTACTGAGAAACTTTTATCCTCTTACTCGATGGCTCAGATGAAATAGTTGCCGGCAAAAGCAGTGCCTCAGATACCCGACGGCTTTTTGGCCTAGTTTTTTTCAGCTAGCCTCCTGGTTCCAGGCATTTGGGGGAGCCCGGGGCTTGACGTACCTTGCGGGCTTTTCCCTCCTACTTTTCTGTCTTATGGAAGCTCCCCGCGACGAATTCATGCGCGAAGCCATTCGCCTCTCCATCGAAAAAATGCAAGCCGGCCACGGTGGTCCGTTTGGTGCCGTTGTGGTAAAAGATGGCCGCATTATCGCTCATGGCTTCAACCAGGTTACCAGCACCAACGACCCGACCTGCCACGCGGAAGTGGACGCCATTCGCAAGGCCTGCCGCGAGCTGGGCACCTTCCAGCTCGACGACTGTGACCTGTATACCAGCTGCGAGCCCTGCCCCATGTGCCTGGGAGCTATTTACTGGGCCCGGCCGCGCCGCGTGTTTTATGGCAACACCAAGCAGGATGCCGCCGCCATTGGCTTCGACGACCAGTTTATCTACGACGAAATCGAGAAACCTCTGAACGACCGTCAGATTCCCATGACCCAGCTGCTGCGCGACGAGGCGCTGGCTGGCTTCCGGGCCTGGGAAAGCAAAGAGGGCAAAACTGAGTATTAAAATCTGTCGGCCCGCTTTTCCCCACATGCTTGATTCTGCAAAGGGCCTCCTTGGGGGCCTTTTGCTATATTCAGGCCTATGAAATACCCTATTCAACTAGTGGCACTCGGTTTTCTGGTTGCCGCCTGCGGCACGACTCCCGAAGAGCAAGCAGCCATTGGAGCCGTCGAGAAATATGTGCAGCAGCAGGTGGGCGGCACCATCACTCCTATTCACTCTGAAGCGCATAGTGGCCATCAGGACGATGCGCAGGGCCGCAGCCGCAGCGGCTACACGGTGGAATACACCTTTGAAATGGAGCCGACACCGGGCCGCAAGGAGGAGGTGACAGCCGTATACTTTGCCGACTCGGCGGGCAATGTAATGCCTTCCACCAAATAGCCGGTTCTGCTCTATTCCGTTTCGGTTGGCAGTCAGCTAAATCAAGGCTAAGCATAGTATCAGATATATCCTATTTTTTACCTTAACAATACGAAACTATTCGCTGCGTCAAAGTCTTATCAAACCAGTAATTCAAGGCCCATGCAGGGCATACTGATTGGGATAACTATAATTTGACGTAGCTCTTGAAACGATTAACTTCTACCTTATTTCTCTTATTTTTTCTACTTCAGCCGCTACTTGCCCAAACAGGTAGCTGGCACCCACCCGGCGCCGACCTTGCGTATCCGCGCACGTTGCTGAAAACGGCCGCCATTCCGCAGGTGCAGGCCGCACTAGCCCGCCCCGAAGCCCAGCACCTGTACGCGGGGGTGTACCAAAGCGCACTGGCTTCGCCTACCGTCGATAATACCTCCTCGGATGGGCGCCGCAGCCGGGCCACGCTGGCTAAAAATGCGGCCTTTGTGGCCCTGCTCGACCGTAAAGTCAGCCACAATACGCTTGGCAGCTTATCCCAGCAGGAAAGAGCAGCGCTGGTTGCCAGCTCCAGGAACCTGCTCGAAACCATGAACACCAACGTGGAAGCCTACGCCACGCTGAGCACTACCTCTTCTTATAACGAGTGGCAGTGGCGTTCCAAAGAGCTGATTGACTATCTGATAGCCTACGATTTGCTGCGTGGGACCGGCGAAACCGACGAAACGCTGGTACTAGGTAAACGCAAGCTGCAGGAGTTTGCCGGCAACCTTGATTCGCAGTCGGTAAAGCCGTTCCGGCCCGTGTCGTTTATCAGCCTGGACTTTTACAAACAGGTCAAGAACAACCACACGCTGATGACGGCCGCGGCCCTGGGTATGGCGGCCGTGGTCCTCAACGACGTGGGCAGCGCCACCCACGCCAGCCGCCGCCCCACGGCCTGGATCAACCACGGCCTGTTCAATATCGACAACGTGCTCTGGCAGGATGCGCAACGGCAGTCGGACCCGGCGGTGGTGGCGGGGTACGCCGAAGGACCTTATTACTTTAAATACGCCTTTTTGAACTGCCTGCCCTTTTTCCGGGCCATGGGCAACTTCCTGCCCGATAACACACTGCCCTACTCCTTCGGCAGTACCACCCGCGCCATCCGCAACCCCTATTACGACCCGCGCTACGACCAGCTCTACGACTGGGTAACGGCTATTCTGCTACCTGACGGCCGCCTGCCGGCCCTGGAAGACTCTTACGTGGATATGGGCATGCCGGAATTGGCCCTGGCGGGTAAAAGCAAGTACGTGAAGCCTCTGCACTTGAGCGCCTTATCGAGCAAGCAGCTGAACTCCCTGACCGCGCAGCTGCGCGACGCCACCGTGGACATGCGCGCGGCGTATCTGGCGGCTAACCTGACGCCCACGCCGCCTACCAACCCCACCCTGACGGCCCTGCCCCACAGCGGCAACCTGATTTTCCGCTCCGGCAACGACTCGCTGGCCAGCTACCTGCACGTGTACGGCAAAAGCGGCCTGGCCCAAACCAACTCGGGCGGCCACAGCCAGGCTGATGCCAGCAGCTTTCTGCTGCACGCCTACGGCCAGCTACTGGCCCTGGACCCCGGTTACCTCAGCTACGGCCGCCGCGACTCCCTGGGCAAGGCTCCCAATCATAACCTGATCCTGGTGGATAATGCCGGCCCGGCTATTGGCGCACCCAGCACCCCCAACGATGCCCCAGCCACGATTCGCAACACCTTTCAGACCGATAAGCTGGCCTACGGCGAAGTGCAGACCACCTACCAGGGCGCTACCATTACCCGCAAAACCCTCTTTATTCGCAACAGCTATTACCTGTTGGCCGACTTTGTGCAGGCCGCCGCGGCCCATACCTACACCTGGCAGCTGCACGGCTACGGCCTGGAAAACGGCTCGGCCGCGACGGGTACTTTCACCGATAAGCTGGCGGCGGGCGAAGGTATCTGGCAAAAGAACGGAGCGGGCCTGCTGGCGCACGTTACGGCCACCGGCGGCGCTACAAGCTACACGAAAGCCACCAACCGCCACGAGCTAACCTACAACCAGTCGGAGAAGCATACCACGCTGCTGGTGCAGAAAAGCGGTGCGGCCCAAACTCAGTTTCTGGCGGCTCTGGCCCCTTTCACGACTACGCCGCTTACCCTAACGACCATCAGTACCCCCACCACCGCCGCGCTGACGGCCAGCTCCGAGTTCAAGGATGTGGCTTTTACCCAGGCCGATACGCTGCTGACCAGCAGCAGTAGCCCGCTGCTGCCCCAGCCCGTGCAGGCCGATGGACTAGTCAATTTCTATTCCACGGATGCAGCGAATGGTTTCGCCCAGCTGTTTCTGGAACAGGGCACGCGGCTGTACTATGGCACAACTCCCGTGCTCCAATCGACCAAGCGGGCCACCATCAGCTGGCAGCGCACCGGCCCGGCTTATGCCGGCTACGTGAACCGGCCCACCACGCTGACCATCCTGCTAGCCAACGCGCCCACGGCCGTAACGGGCCCCGGCGTCAGCAGCTCCACCTACGACGCGGCCACCCAGCAACTCCGCATTACCCTGCAGCAGGCCTCCGATTTTCGCGTGACTACCGCCACTGCTCCCGGCAACGTGTTGCCCGTGGAACTGGCCAGCTTCCGGGCGACCCGCTCGGGCAACGCGGTGCATCTGGCTTGGAAGACAGCTTCGGAACACAATAACCGCGGCTTTGCCGTGGAGCGCCGGAGCACCGCCGAAAGTGAGTTCCAGGAAATTGGGTTCGTGCCGGGCCGGGGCAATTCGACCACAGCCCAGCAATACCAGTATCGGGATACGCCTGCGCCCACAGGCCAGGTATACTACCGCCTGAAGCAGGTGGATGCCGACGGCCAATCGGCCTATTCCCCGGTTATGGCGCTGGCAGCGGCTGAACCAGCCGCTCAGCTCAGCGTTTCGCCCGTACCAGCCCAGGATTTCGTGCAGATTTCGTACACGGGCTCCGCGCAGCCCCTGCAACTTACGCTGCTGGATCAGCAGGGCCGCGTGGTGCTGCGGCAAGGTTTTCAGCAGCAGGCGCGACTGGCGGTCAGCAACCTGGCGCCCGGCCTCTACTTCCTGCGTGCTACCGATGCCGCCGGCAACCTGATTGGTACTACTCAGAAGGTGCTGATTGCGCGGTAACCCATCTGGCAAATTCAAGGCCCAACAAAAAGCCCCGGACCAGTTAGCTGGCCCGGGGCTTTTATCTGTGCTCAAAAGGCTTACTTGCCGCGCATGCCCATCATTTTGGCCATTTGCTGCATGCCGCCTTTAGTGCTGCTCATCTTGTTCATGGTGCGCATCACCTTGCGCATGTCCTCGAACTGCTTCATCAGGTTGTTGACCTGCTGAATATCGGTGCCGGAGCCCTTGGCCAGGCGGCGGCGGCGCGAACCGTTGAGCAGCTCGGGCTGGGCGCGCTCCTGTGGGGTCATGCTCTTGATGATGGCCTCGATTGGCTTGAAGGCGTCGTCGTCGATGTCCACGTCCTTGATGGCCTTGCTCATGCCCGGAATCATGCCCACCAGGTCCTTGAGGTTACCCATCTTCTTGATCTGCTCGAGCTGGGAGAGGAAGTCGTCGAAGTTGAACTGGTTTTTGCGGATCTTCTGGTTGATGCGCTTGGCCTCGTCCTCGTCGAACTGCTGCTGGGCGCGCTCCACGAGCGAGATAACGTCGCCCATGCCCAGAATCCGCTGCGCCATCCGGTCGGGATAGAACATGTCCAGGGCTTCCATCTTCTCCCCCGTGGAGATGAACTTGATGGGTTTTTCCACCACGGCCCGAATCGAGAGGGCGGCACCACCGCGGGCGTCACCGTCGAGCTTGGTCAAAACCACGCCGTCGAAGTTCAGCCGGTCGTTGAAGGTCTTGGCCGTGTTTACCGCGTCCTGACCCGTCATGGCATCTACCACAAACAGGGTTTCCGACGGGTTAATCGAGCGTTTTACCAACTCGATTTCGCGCATCATCTGCTCGTCGACGGCCAGGCGGCCGGCGGTGTCAATGATGACTACTTTCTTGTTATTCTTCTTAGCGTAGGCAATGGCGTTCTGCGAAATCTCGACCGGATTCTTGTTTTCCGGCTCCGAGTACACTTCCACGCCCACTTGCTCGCCCAGCACTTTCAGCTGGTCGATAGCGGCGGGGCGGTAGATGTCGCAGGCCACGAGCAGCACCGTGCGGTTTTGCTTCTTGATAAAGGTCGCCAGCTTGCCGGCGAAGGTGGTTTTGCCCGAGCCCTGCAAGCCCGAGAGCAGAATCACGGCCGGGTCGCCCTTAAGCACCACATCTTCCTTCGAGCCGCCCATGAGCAGGGTGAGCTCGTCGTACACGATTTTGGTCATCAGCTGGCCCGGCGACACGGTCGTGAGCACGTCGCGGCCCATGGCCTCGTCCTTAATCTTGTCGGTGACTTCCTTGGCCACCTTGTAGTTTACGTCGGCATCGACCAGTGCCCGGCGGATTTCCTTGATGGTAGCCGCAACGTTGATTTCGGTGATGCTGCCCTGGCCTTTAAGGGTTTTAAAGGCTTTGTCGAGCTTGGTACTTAAATTATCGAACATCGGTAGATGTGCTGCTTAGTTTCGTGGGGAATAGGACGGCCGCAACGCTATAAGGCCCCGGCAGCCGACTGTTTGGCAGAAAGAAGAAGACGGCAAAAGCGCCTTTCAACCAGCACCAGCCCCGATACAGGCCAGCCTCCGGGTTAAAATTTCCTTCTGCCATAACAGACAAGATACGCGAAACGTCGCCGTTCCGCGCCCAAAATTAGCCAGAAAACCCCAAAAGCCAGCCGCTGCTTACCTTCGCGCTCCGAAACTGCTTAAAATCCTTCGTCTGCCCCATGCGTCTGCTCGTTATTACTTATTACTGGCCACCCTCCGGGGGCGCCGGCGTGCAGCGGACGTTGAAGTTTGTAAAGCACCTGCCCAGCTTCGGCGTGCAGTGCACCGTGGTGACCGTCGACCCCGAAAAGGGGGCTTACCCGGTGCTCGATGCGTCGTTAGCGGCCGAGGTACCGGCCGGGGTGCGGGTTATTCGCACGGGCACGTCCGAGCCGTTTGGCTCGTACAAAAAGCTTACCGGCCGCCAGCAGATTCCCTACGGGGGCTTTGCCAACGAAAGCAAGACCAGTCTGCAGCAGCAGTTTTTCAAGTTTGTGCGCGGCAACGTGTTCATCCCGGACCCACGCCGGGGCTGGAACGGGCACGTGCTACGGGCCGTAGCCGAGCTACTAGCCCAGGGCGAAACCTTCGACGCGGTCCTGACCAGCTCGCCGCCCCACTCTACCCAGCTTATCGGGCTGGCCCTGAAACAACGCTACGGCCTGCGCTGGCTGGCCGACATGCGCGACCCGTGGACCGATATTTACTACACCAAGGAGCTGAACAAAACCCGCCTGGCCCGCTGGCTCGATGCCCGCTACGAGCGGCAGGTACTGGAGCAGGCCGATGAGGTGCTGGTCACCAGCCCCGATACCAAACGCCTGTTTCTGGGCAAGTCGCCCCAGCTGACGGCCGCCAAGTTTCATGTCATCCCCAACGGCTACGACGAGAGTGACTTTCGCGCGCCTTCCACCCCGCCCCAGGACGCGCTGCTGATTACCCACACCGGCACGATTTCGGAAACCTACCACATCGAGGAGTTTCTGCGGGCCTGTGCCGAGTGCGCCCGGCGTCATCCTGCGGTGCCGCTGCGGCTGCGCTTCGTGGGCAAAGTTTCGGTGGGCGTACAGGCCCAGATTGCCGCCGCGGGCCTGGCCGAGCGGACCGAATTCGTAGCCTTCGTGCCCCACGACGAGTCGGTGCGCTACTTGCTGCGGGCCTCGGTGCTGCTGATGGCCATTCCGGACGTAGACCACAACTTCGGGATTCTGCCGGGCAAGGTGTTCGAATATCTAGCCGCCAACAAGCCCATTATCTGCATTGGCCCGGTGGGCTCGGATGCTGACAATTTGCTGCAGGAATGCAGTGCCGGCCGCGCCTACGCCTACGAGGCCTACGACACGATGCTGGCCTATCTGGAAGAGCTGGCCCGGCACTGGCAGCAGAACTCCAACCTGGATTTGCCGGTCCTGAACCACGCCCGCTACTCGCGCCGGGCGTTGACGGCACGGCTTGCCGAGCTGATTACCAAATCCTAATCAGTTCCCGAACCAGCCCTGCAATGGCCTATTTCAGCAGCTTGCCCAAGAAGCCTTTCAGCTTGCCGGGGACCCGGCTGGCTACTTCGGCGCGCAGATCAACCCAGGCTGAGCGGCCGAGCTGCTGGCCCTGCCACTGGCCGATGGCCTCGGCCGTGCGCTGCGCCAGGGTGCGGTAGTGCTGGCGCTGGTAGTGGCGCAGGTTGTTGGTCACGTCGGCCGGGGTCTGCACAAAGCCGCGTACGTCGATCAGGAAGCAGTTGGCGGCCGTCGCCACAAAGTCGGCCAGGGCCTGGTTCATAACCTTGTGTCGGTTCAGGGCGCCGGTTTCGCCCGAGCCGGGCACTTCAATTTCGGCCCCATTGAGAAAGAAAATCGGGACGGCAGCCGGAATCTGCTGGCGCAGCCACTGCAGGTTTTCCTGAAAACGAGCCGGCGAAATCTGCCCCTGAAATGTATAGTCCTGCTGAAAGCGGCGCAGAAAGGCTTCGTCCATGCCGCGGAAGCGGCGCTGCGCGTACTTGGCGGCCTGCGTAGCCGGGTCGGCGGCCATCAGGTTCTGGTAGCCGCCAAAGGGAATTTCCCGGCCGGTAGCGGTTTCCCGGTAGATTTCCTGGGTATAGTCCATCAGGGGACTGTAGACCAGCACATTGTAGTCGGCCGCCCAGAGCCGAGTGTCAAACGCCTCGCGGCCCAGAAAAGGCAGGCCCGCCGCTAGCCGTTCTTTCTCGGCGGCGGGCAGCTCCCGGCCCTGGCGCAGCAGCACGGTATGCTCCACGTGCACCGGAATCTGGTTTTCATTATTGAAGTTGAACTCCTCCGCTACCGTCAGCTCGTAGGCCTGCAGAAACGGCGTGAGCTGGCCCAGGTCGCAGCCGCCCTTGAGCAACACCCGCAGCTTGTCAGCCGTGGGCTTAGCCGCCGATTCGGCCTCGGCCGCACCCTCCAGCGGCAGGGTCTGAACCGTAATCCAGTCGGGGGTATCGGTGGTATTGAGCTCGGTAGCCACTTCGCCCTGTACTTGCAGCGCGGGAAAGCCCAGCCAGGCGTAGGTAAACTGCTCGACGCCCAGGTGCAGAATGCGGCAGGAAAAGACCAGTTGCTCCAGGCGGTTTTCGGCCCGATTCAGGCAGTACACGCCCACCAGGCCGTAGTCGCCGAAGCGGTCCTGGACCCGCACCGTGCCCCAGCGCTTCTGTGGGTTGAGCAGTTCGGCCCCCACGCTGTCCTGACTGACGCGCTGCTTGGTGAAATTCAGTTGATTGGAGCGGTTAATCAGCTCTTCGATCCGGGCCAGGTCGGGCAGCACCTGCGCGCCCTCCCGGAACTGAATCTGCACCTGGGAGTCGCGCAGAAAGGCCAGATTATCCTGGTAGCCGGAGCGGGCCTGCTGCTGGCGCTCCAGCAGCTTGTACTGCTCGAGGCGGCTGAAGGCAGGGTCGGGCTTGCCGCTGGCGCGCAGCAACGGGGCCAGGTGCGGCAGGTCGGTGGGGTCGGCTACCTGCAGCTGGGGGTTGTAGTACTGCGCTTCGGCCCGGTTGATGGGGTTATCGTCCAAGAACAGGGCATTGGGGGCCCGCAGCTGCATTTTTTCCAGCAGGTCCTTAATAATGGGTCCCTTGGGCTGCCAGCTGATCTGGGGGAAGACGAACAGGTCGCGGATACCGAGCTCGACTAGTTTGGCCTCGGCCGGGGCAAAGTCATTTTTGGAAACGATGGTGTGGACAATGCCCCGGGCAGCGGTTTCGCGCACCAGCGCCAGATTGTCTTCCAATGCTTCAACCGCTCCTTCCGAAAGCGTGCCCCGCCAGAAGGTGTCATCCAGGTCCCAGATAACGACTTTGACGGGTTCGGGAAAAGCGAAATCGGACATGATAGACAAGGAGTTTGGAGGTACGGCCCCCTACTGGTAGCGGGTTTGGGCCGGGCCGCAGGTCGGCTGGATCTTGGCTAGAAGCAAACCAGGTACTGCTACTGACCGGGGCGCACGGCGGTATAGAATACAAAAGTACGGAAGCTAGGTTCGGAATGCCTACTTTTGCCCTCCTTTCGCCCGCCGGGCGGCAACGGCTTTCCCTTACTTATGAGCCTCGACTTAAATCATAAATCCATTCTGGTGACGGGTGGCACCGGTTCTTTCGGTAAAAAATTCGTCCAGACCGTTTTCGAGAAGTTTCCGCAGGTCAAGCGCCTGGTCGTCTACTCCCGCGACGAGTTGAAGCAGTACGAAATGTCGCAGGTATTTCCGCACGCGAAGTACCCGGCCATCCGCTACTTTATCGGCGACGTGCGCGACGGGGAGCGGCTGAAGCGCGCCTGCGAAGGCATCGACGTGCTAGTGCACGCCGCGGCCCTCAAGCAGGTGCCCGCCGCCGAGTACAACCCGATGGAGTGCATCAAGACCAACATCTTCGGCGCCGAAAACGTCATCAACGCGGCCCTCGACTGCGGCGTGCAGCACGTTGTGGCCCTAAGTACCGATAAGGCGGCGGCTCCCATCAACCTGTACGGGGCTACCAAGCTGTGCTCGGACAAGCTCTTTGTGGCAGCCAACAACATGAAAGGCTCCCGCGACCTGCGCTTCTCGGTGGTGCGCTACGGCAACGTTATCGGCTCCCGGGGCTCGGTGGTACCCTTCTTTTTGCAGCGGCGCCACACCGGAGTGTTGCCCATCACGCACCCCGACATGACCCGCTTCAACATCTCGCTCGAGCAGGGCGTGGATCTGGTACTGTATGCGCTGGAACACGCCTGGGGGGGTGAAATCTTCGTGCCCAAAATTCCGTCCTACAAAATTACGGAGGTAGCCCAGGCCATTGGCCCCGAGTGCAAGCAGGAAATTGTCGGCATCCGGCCCGGGGAGAAGCTGCACGAAGCAATGATTACGGAAACCGATGCCCTGAGTACCGTCGAGCTGGCCAAATACTACGTGATACTTCCCTTCACCCCGCGCTGGGACGTGGAGGAGTTCATCAAACACTTCGGCGGAAAGCGCGTCCCCGACGGCTTCCACTACGACTCGGCCAATAACGAGGAGTGGCTCACCGCCGAACAGATTCGGGAAGAAATCCGCCTGCACGTGGATGCCGATTTTGAGGCGTAAGCCCCAGAACCACCCATAACTGAAAAAGGCTCTGCAGTACTGCAGAGCCTTTTTTATGCATGTTATAGCAAGCTACTTGAGCTGGTTATTTCACTACTAGCTTCTGGCTGGCCACCCCGGCCGGGCCGCTGATGCGCAAGGAGTATACGCCTTGCGCAATACCGGTCAGAGCGAGATGCACCGCACCCTGCTGATTCGGGGCGGGCACGGCTTGCTGGAGCACGGTCTGGCCGAGCGTATTAACCAGGCTCCACACGCTGCCGGGCTGACGCAGGCTGGCCGGCAAAGTCACTATCACCTCGCCTTGGGCAGGATTTGGATACAGGGTAAGCTGAGCGCTGAGCTGAGCCGAAGAAGTGGCCAATACTTGCTGGGCGCTGAAAACCAGTGCGAATCGGGTGGCCGTCTGCAGGGGCGCGCTGGTGCTAAAGGTGTAGGAAGCCTGCTGCAAATTGGTAACAGCCCCGGTTTGCGCATCGCGCAGGTAAGCCGCTACCCCAGCGGGCAGGTTAAGCAGTTGCGCAGCCGTTATCGTATAGCTGCCGGCTTTGGGAGCGGAGAGAAACAAGGGCACTGTAACCGGGCCCGCCGTTAGCGTATTGGGCAGCCCGCTGATGGAGAGTGGCTCTCCCCCCGTTTGTACCGCTAGGGCCGGCACCTCACCGGTCGTGATTTTGTAGGCGTCGTAGGCCGCATCGAAGCCGGCGGTGGCACCTTGCTCAAAGTACACATAGGCTGCATCGCGCCGGGTTCCGCTCACCAGGTCGAGCTGCACCAGCGGCCGGGTTTCGGGGGCAGCGGGGCGGTTGAAATCGGGACTCAGATAGGTCGTGAGCCGGGCGGAGTTGGTGAAGTCCAGGCTGCCGGTGGCGCTCGGGTCGCTGACGCGCACGAAGAAGCCTTGCCCGGCGGCAATGTAGCGGGCATCCCCCACCCCGTTCACGTAGCTGGCGTAGCTGCCGTCGTACTGTCCCGAGGACTTGAACACGTACACCGAGTTGAGCAGGCTGGTCGTGTTGGCCACCATTTGCCTCCAGTCGATTGGCGCCGGATAGGGGTTGCCCAACAGGTGCCAGCCACCATCGGGTTCTTGGTTACGGGTCAGGCCGCCGCGGGTGATGGGACCGTTGTTGAGCGTCCCGACGAAATCTACCACGCTGGCCGCATCCAGGTTGACGGTGTAGCCCGTGCCGGGGAGCATGCGCTCCGTGGCAGCGGCGGGCGAATACCAGCCGGCGTTGAAACCAGTGTTGCTTGGTGTTGCGGCCGTCACCAGCCGCTGCTGTTCGTAGCCGTATACCGTTGGGAAAGGCGTTACCAGGGCGGGGTTGGCCGCCGAGTTGTAAGCCGTATTGAAGACGGGCGAAAAAGTACCGGTAACCAGGTCGGCGAAGGTAGCGTTGCTCACCGGAGCCGAATAATGCCGGTAGCCCAGGCCGCCGTTGAGACCGGGAGCAATGTAGCGCTGCACCGTCACGCTGCCACTCACCACGGCGTTGCCGTTGTTGACAACCATTGCCGTACCGGCCGCATCCGACACCAGTGTCAGGGTGTTGCCGTTGGTGACCAAGTTGTCGTTCAGGGTCAGGATTCCGCGAATCTGCACGGGGCCCGTGAGCGTGGTTGTGGCGCCGGTGGCCAGGGTCAGGCTGCGGACGCTGAGCAGACGCCCGCCAATGCTGTGCGGACCAGCTTGGCCGATTTGCAACTCGCCGGCCCCCTCGAAAGTCCCCTGATTCACGAGGTCCCCGCTCAGCTGAAACGTGCCATTCACAGTCATGGAGGCCCCTGCTTCTACCGTAAACGTGTGGGCCGCGGCGCTGGTGCTCAGCACCGGCATGCGGGTAGCCGTGGCCTTGATAGTTACGTCGTCGGTGCTGCCGGGCACGTAGCCCGCACTCCAGTTGGCCGCGTCGGTATACACTGTGCTCACAGCACCCGTCCATTCATTGGCGAGCGGAGCAAAGGCGTTGGGGAAGTTAGGCAGGCCTAGCTGGCTTAACCGCCCACCCAAGGCGGGACCAGAATTGCTGTAGTTACAGTTAAGTCCCAGTGTATTCGGGTTATTAATTACCCCCAATCTGGTGTTGTTATAGAGCGCAACATAGATTTTCCCGTCGGATGCTAGCTGCAACGCCCCAGCATACGCCGTAAAGGAAGGAGAACTGCCTACCAACGTGAAAGAGGCCGCAATAGCCGAGGCAGAACCGGCCAGCAAATTGAACTGATAAATATCATTGCCATCAAGGGTTGTTCCGTAGAGACGCGAACCATCGGGCGAAAACTCAACGCCATAGCTCCGATAACTCTGGCTCAGCGGTATATAATTCGACAACTGCCCAGTGGCGTTATTGAAATCAAATAGCTCAAAGTTACTGTCCCGCTTGGCCAGTGCCAGCTTGTTGCCAGCTGGCGAAGCTTTCATGTACCCTACTGCGTTGGCATTGCCAAAAGAACCACCGCCGCCACTGTGTACCGAGCCAATGGCCGTCACTACCGGCGTGGAGGCAATGCCAGAAGCCGATACAAGGTAGGCATAGAAGTTATTCGTCTGCCAGCCATGAACGATAACCCAGGTATCCTTGCCGTTAGCATGCCGCACGGCAGTCAGTTTTTCCGTAACGGAAATTGTCGAAAGCTGAGTAGCCTTGGCCGTGACACCGCCAAGCCCGCCTTCCTGGGTCATGTCAATAACCGAGTACTTTAGCCCCCCTACAAGTTGGTTATCACAACCGTCGACTACAAACAGGTAGTATTTAGCCGGATTGGCGGGGTTGCGCACAATCACAGCCCCCTGCGAAGCCGATTCGTGCCCACCCAAGTTCTGCCCGTTAGGCATTAGCTGATGGTTACGATTCCAGACATTGACGCTGTTCGTGTAGAAGAGCAAATTGCCCGTCGGGTCCGAAACCGTGGCCGTGGCCTCATAAGTCACCATGCCGCTGGTAGTTACAGCCGCAGGTGTACCAGTTGCAAAGCTTAGCGCGGCATTGTTTCCAAAAAACCAGTTTTGGGTTTCTTTCTGGGCATAGGCGGAGCTATGCCCCAGGCAAAAAAACATGAGTAACCCAGTAAAAAGTCTTTTCATAGGTTGTTAAATGTTCGAAAATAAATGCGACACATAGGATAACTTACACTGAATCGTATCCTATTTCAGGTAAAGATAAAGCACAGCTAATCGTAGTTCCGCCTCCCTGAAGTTATTTGCCGTAAGGAAGGCCGCGGGAACATTTAACAGCTGGCTATATTTGCGGCCTATCCTGTTAAAACCGTACAGCGTCGCCCTTTCATTCAAGACCTTCCCGTTCCATGCCCTTCCAGCCCAATCACCCTATTCCTTATGGGCGTCAACATATCACTGACTCTGACATTCAGGTCGTCACGCAAACTCTGCAGTCCGATTTTCTAACGCAAGGACCGAAAGTAGGCGAGTTCGAGGAAAAGTTTGCTGCCTATATCGGGGCTCGCTACGCCGTGGCTGTCAGCAATGGCACGGCAGCCCTGCACTTGTGCACGCTGGCGCTGGGCGTGCAGCCAGGTCACCGGGTGATTACCACACCTATCACCTTTGCCGCTTCGGCCAACTGTGTGCGTTACTGCGGTGGGGAAGTACACTTTGCCGATATTGACCCGGCCACAGCATTAATTGATTTAAAGAAGGTTCGGGCGCTACTGGCGGCTCATCCTAAAGGCTATTTTCACGGTCTTATCCCGGTCGACTTTGCTGGCTTGCCAGTAAACCTGGAAGCAGCTCGGCAACTGGCCGACGAGTTTGGCCTCTGGATCATTGAGGATGCCTGCCACGCCCCGGGCGGCTTTTTCACCGACAGCCAGGGCCTAGAGCAGCGCTGTGGCAACGGGCAATTGGCTGATTTAGCTATTTTCTCTTTTCACCCCGTCAAGCACATTGCTACTGGTGAAGGGGGCATGGTTACCACCAATAACCCAGAGCTCTACGAAAAGCTACTGACGCTGCGCACGCACGGCATCACGAAGGACCCCGCCAGAATGCACCGCCACGATGGGGGCTGGTACATGGAAATGCAGACGCTAGGCTACAACTACCGCATCCCGGATATGCTCTGCGCCTTGGGTATCAATCAATTGGGACGAGCTGATGCGGGCTTGGCCCGCCGCCGCGAGTTGGCGGCCCGCTACAACCAAGCCTTTGCCAACGTGCCCGCCATTCGGTGTTTGGCTACTGCGCCGGGGCACGCCTATCACCTGTACATCATTCAGGTAGAGGACCGTAAAGGTCTGTACGACTTCTTGCGCACTAAGCAGATTTTTGCCCAGGTGCACTACATTCCGGTGCATACTATGCCGTATTATCAGGAACTGGGCTGGAATGAAGGCGACTTCCCGCTGGCTGAGCAGTATTACGCCCACTGCCTGAGCATCCCGATGTTCCCAACCCTGACTGATGAAGAGCAGCAGTATGTTATAGCCTGTATTCGGGAGTTTGTCGCATGAGCAAGGTCGGTATCGTATCCCAGGCCCGTATGGGCAGCACCCGGCTGGCGGGAAAAGTCCTGCTAACGGCCCGGGGCCGCAGCATGCTGGACTTTCACATTACCCGCCTGCAAGCTAGTGGACTACCTATTTTCTTAGCCACTACCACCTGCCCGGAGGACGACGTTCTGGAACAATGGGCCCAGCAGCACCAGGTGCCCTGCTACCGCGGCGACTCGGCCGACGTGTTGAGCCGCTACTACGAAACAGCCACGCAGTTTGGCCTCGACACCATTGTGCGCGTGACCTCCGATTGCCCCTTGATTGACGGGCAACTGATTGGCCAGGCCGTCCAACGTTACATATCCGCTGCCAATCCGCTGCTTTACCTGAGCAATGGCCTACAGCGCACCTTTCCGCGAGGGCTCGACTTTGAGGTTTTTTCGTATCACCTGCTCCGCCAGGCCCAGCAAAATGCGCAGAGTGAATCGGACCGGGAACATGTCACGCCTTATATTCACCAGAATCGGTCGGGGAAGGTAGAGTTTGCGCATGTGGTGCACACCACTGATGCCAGCCGCTTCCGCATTACGCTGGACACGCCCGAAGACTGGGAGCTCATTCGAGTGCTGTTGGAGCAGTATCAGGCCGACTTATTATCCACCGAAGCCCTGATAAGGCTGCTGGAAGAACACCCTGAGTTGGTGGCCTTAAATGCGGCTATCGAGCAGAAAAAATACGATTTCACGAAGTAGAGCCTTTTGTTACTTCTGTCACGGCAACTTCTAATTGTATGCGTCTGCTTTTTCGCGCCGACGGGAACGCCACAATTGGGCTGGGGCACGTAGTTCGCTCCCTGGCCCTGGCCGACATGGTCCGGACGGTGGCGCCGTGCTGGTTTGCTATCCAGAATCCGTCGGCGGCCATCCGAGAATTGTTGCGTCAGGCTCAGGTTACGCTGCTAGAGCTGCCAGCCCAACCCATTGCTCAGGAAGCGGCTTATTTTGCCGCTCAAGTGCAACCAACCGACGTGGTGGTACTAGATGGCTACTCCTTTGATACGGCCTACCAGCACACGCTCCGGCGCAGCGGCTGTCGGCTGGCAGTCATCGACGACCTGCGAGCCTGGCCCACGCCAGCAGATTTGATTATTAACCATTCACCGGGTGTGACGCCTCTTATGTACCAGTCTAGGCCCGAAGCGCAGTTTTGCCTGGGCCCGGAGTATTCTCTGCTGCGTGCTCCATTTCTAAGGAACTTCCGCTTGCCCACGCCGCCAGTTCCCATTGCCAAAGTTCTCGTGTGCTTCGGTGGCGCCGATCCACAGCAATTCACAAGCCGGTTTCTGGCTGCACTATTACCCCTAGAAACGGTACAGGAAGTAGGCGTCGTTACCGGCAGTGCCTTCTCCAATACCCCACAACTGACCTATCTGGCTACCGGGTACCCGCAGAAGCAGGTAAATTTCTACCAAAATGCTTCCGCTTCAGCAATGGTGGCCCTGCTCCAGAACCATGATACTGTGGTGTGCCCGGCTAGCACGATTCTTATTGAAAGCCTATTTTTGGGCAAAGCTGCGGTGACCGGCTATTACGTGGAAAATCAGCAGCATTTGGCTACGTATGTACAGCAGCACGAACAGGCTTTTTCTTTGGGTGATTTAACCAATATCGCAGCCGACGACTTACAAGGCTTTCTCACCCAGGCCCTTTACTACCTAGAGCATCATCCTCGCCAACCCTACGTGCTAAAGCCTGGCCAGCAACGGTTAGAGGCAGCGTTTCGCCGTTTGCTACCTACTGGCCCCAAAGTAGTGCCGTAGAATCCAAAGTCGGTTATCTTTACCCAATGGAAGAAACAGCCCTGATCCACCTAAGCAAGCCCTATGTTTCGGAGCGCCTGCTGTTGCGCAGCCTCAGGCCGTCGGATATCGACGATGCTTTCCTGAGCTGGTTTCAGGATGAGGACCTGATGCGGTTTTACACCAATTCCCGTCAGACTCACACCCGCGAGTCGCTGCTACAGAGCATAGAGCAGGGCGTTGCCTCCGGCACGGTCTACGTTTTTGCCATCATCGACCGGGAAACGAATGCCTGCATCGGCACCATTAAAGTGGGGCCCATCAATCGCGACCACAAGATTTCAGATTTAGTGGTGCTCATCGGTGACCGGCGCTTCCACGGTAAGGGTTTGGCTATCGAAGCCATTCGGTTGGGCAACGCCATTGCCTTCGAGGAGTTTGGCATTCGCAAGCTATTCGGGGGTATGTTTGAAACCAACCAAAGCTCTTACAAAGCCTACACCCGGGCCGGCTGGGTCGAGGAAGGCCGCCTCAAAGGCCATTACTTAGTGGATAACGAGCCCATTGACCGGATTCTGGTGGCCTGCTTCAACCCCGCATTTTTCCCGGCTTCCGCCTAAGCGGGAATTCTCTTGTTTTGCAACCCATGTCTACTGTTTCAATAGGAGGCCGCCTCGTCGGCCCCGACCAGCCCCCATTTATTATTGCCGAGCTCAGTGGCAACCACAACCATTCCTTGGAACGGGGGCTAGCTATTGTGGATGCTATGGCGGCTGCCGGTGCCCACGCCATTAAGCTCCAGACGTACACAGCTGATACCATGACGCTGCCCGGCGTGCACCGGATTGAAGACCCAAACTCTCTGTGGTATGGCCGTGAACTGCACGAGTTGTACCAGGAAGCCCATACGCCCTGGGAATGGCACAAGCCTTTATTTGACCGCGCTAAAGCGCACGGAATGTTAGCCTTCAGCTCGCCTTTCGACGAAACTGCCGTCGACTTTCTGGAGACGCTTGACGTGCCAGCCTACAAGATTGCCTCCTTCGAGAATACTGACTGGCCCCTGCTTCGACGGGTGGCCGCTACGGGCAAACCCGTTATCATGAGCACGGGAGCTAGCACGCTGGCCGAAGTGGCCGAAGGGGTAGCAGTGCTACAGGAAGCCGGCTGTGGCGAACTAGTGTTGCTGAAATGCACTAGCACGTACCCGGCTACTCCGCAAAATACCAACCTGCGTACTATTGCCCATCTTACCCAATTGTTTCCCTCCTACCCCATTGGACTTTCCGACCATACGATGGGCGTAGGGGCCGCAGTAGCGGCTGTAGCACTTGGCGCGAGTGTAGTGGAAAAGCACGTAACCCTGCGCCGGGCCGACGGTGGCGTTGATTCGGCCTTCTCTCTGGAGCCGGAAGAAGTTGCCCTGTTAGTAACTGAAACAGAGCGTGCCTGGCAGGCATTGGGGCAAATCCAATATGGCGTACAGCGGGCTGAGCAAAACAGTCGTCTCTACAAGCGCTCCTTATATATAGCCCAGCCTATTAAGGCGGGCGAGGTCTTCACTAAGGAAAATTTACGTGTCGTACGTCCCGGTGATGGCCTGCCTCCGCGTTATTATGATCAATTACTAGGTAAGCCGGCTCGCCAAGATCTTAAAGCAGGTACACCCCTTACCTGGGACGCACTCTAACGATACTACTGTGCTTCTGGCTTCCGTGGTAGTGCGCACCCGCGATATTTTGCAGCTTCGCTTTACTGAGTTATTTGCGTCGCTGCCGTCTCGTACGCTTGCCTCTATCTCCCCCCCCAGCCCATTCCGCCGCCTGGCCAAAGTAGCCGGCTACGCGGCTTTGCGGCTGGTGGGCAACGTGTTCCAGCCTATTCGTAACCGGGAGGAGCTCCATGGCAAGGTGTGGCTCTACGCGGTGAGCCAGAACAACTACGAAGCCTTGCACTTTATCCGGGCGGCCCGGGAGGACAGCGTACTCGTGGCCGGGCAGAGCAAGGAAATCGGGCGCTATAACGCCGTGGTAAACCGGCTTTCCTTACGCCGTAAGCTGCTGTATTACTGGCAGTTTCCCGCGGTATTACTCGGCTTATGGCACACGGAGGGCCGGCGGGCCTGGCGTTTTTTTGATTTGATTTTCAATGCGGTAGGCTACTACGAGGTGTATGTGCGGGCCCTGCGCCACTACCGGCCCCGGGCCATTGTGTTTGCCAACGACCACAACGACGACGCCCGGGCCCTACTGCTGGCCGCCCGAGCCTGCGGGGTGCCAACGGCCTACGTGCAGCACGCCAGCGTGAGCACCAACTTCCCGCCCCTGGGCTTTGACTTAAACTTGCTGGAAGGCCAGGATGCCCTGGATAAGTACCGGCAGTGCGGCCCCGTGCGCGGCCAAGTAGCACTAGTCGGCATGCCCAAGGCCGATGCCTTTTTGGCCAGGAGAAACCAGCGCCCCACCGCGCAGCGCGTGGGCATAGCCATTAATACCTTGGATGAAACGGAGGCCGTAACGGCCGCGCTGGCGTACGTGGTGCCGATGTTTCCCGACCTGACGTTTACCTTTCGGCCTCACCCGGGCGACCGGCGAGACTTCGACTTTTTGCGCCAGCAGCATCCGCAGCTACTCTTCTCCGATGCCCGCCAGCAAAACGTTTTCGAGTTTTTAAGCCAGCAGGATTCCCTGATTGCGGCCGACACCAGCACCCACCTCGAGGCCGTGCTGTTAAATGTGGCCAGTATTTACTTTCGGTTTGGCACCCACGGTGTGGCCGACGACTATTACGGCTACGTGGCCCATGGCCTTGCCGAGCGGGCCCGGACATTGCCAGAGTTGGGGGAGGCTCTTCGGCGCTACCAACAGCACAAGCCCGCCGACCTGTACCGGCGGGCCGCCTACTACAACGCCACGCTGGGCACCGCCGAGGAAGGCCACAGTCAGCAGCGGGCGTTGCGGCGGCTGAGCCAGTGGCTGGATGCTCAGTCGCCCCAGCAGCCGGCCTGATACTTCTTGGCAAAGGCTGGGTGGTGGGCCGGGCCCCTTTCTCGTACTTTGCGCTCCTATGCTGCCACCCCTTCCTTCCTCTGTTTCCGTGCCGGTCGAAGCCCGCTTGGCGTACGTGCTACACCACTTTCGGCTGGCGTATCCGACGGCGCCGGCGGTAACCGTAGGCTATGCTGACTCCCGCCCCCAGGTAGAAGTAACCGAAGGGGGTGGGGAATTTTTCACGCAGCTACTGCCCTACCCGGCCCTGCCTACTTACCGCCAATGGCGGGGCCGCCGCCTGCCGTTCTTTTTCGATGTGGAGCCCGCAAAGCCTTTGCTGGAAGTGCTGCCCGATAACCGGGCCCTGATTGGCGCTGATATTATTTCCGCCGCTTTCTATTTGCTGAGCGGCTGGCAGGAGTTTTTTTCCGACGAACGGGACCGGCACGGGCGCTTTCCGTACGCGGCCAGCGTACAGCACCGCTACGGGTTTGTGGATGTGCCCGTGGTGAACTACTACTTCGACATACTGAAAACGGCGGTAGAACACACGACGGGCGCGGTGCTGCAACCCCGCCGCTGGCCCAATGACACCCCTTGGGCAGCCTTTATCACCCACGATATCGACAACCTGTACAGCGCCTGGAAAAATCCGGCCAAAGCCGCCCTGCAGGGCCGCGACTGGCTGGGCCTGGGCCGGCAGGTGTGGCAGCATTTCACCCAGCCCGATGCCTGGGACAATCTGGCCCTGGTGCGGCAAACGGTGGCTGACTATGGAGCCAAAAGCACGTTTTTCATTTTGCCTGAGCATCGGCCCGGGGCCAATGGCACTCCCAATGCCGATTATGCCGTGGAAAAAGTATGGGCCCGGATTGGACCGGCCATTGGCGAGGCGGAAGTCGGGCTGCACGGCAGCATCGGTCGGGCCCGGGAAGGCAGTAACCTGAAAGCGGAGGAGCACCGACTGCAGCGCTGCAGCCAGGGGCCGGTTAAGGGCATTCGGTTTCATTACCTGGGCTGGGAGCCGCGCATCACGCCCGGCATCGTGCACACACTGGATTTCGATTACGACACGACCCTGGGCTTTGCCGAGCACTTCGGATTTCGCCACTCCTACTGCCTGCCCTTTCACCTGTTCGATTTCACCGCGGGCCGGGCGTATGATTTTCTCGAAATTCCGCTCAACGTGATGGACGCCACGCTTTTTCACCCCCACTACCTGCAGCTGGCGCCCAACCAAGTCCTGCCGGCACTGCAGCCGATGCTCGAGGAGATTGAGCGGTTTGGTGGGGTCTGCACGGTGCTGTGGCATAATGAGAACTTCGACCCAGCCAACGAGCAGAATGGCCCGCGTGAGTTCCACACCATCATGACCTACCTTCGCAGCCGCAACGTGACCTTTGTCAACGGGGCGGATATTTGCGCGACGGTGCAGTAGCAGAGCCCACGGGCTCACTCAAGCACCCTTCTACACACTAGCACATCGACTCTTGGGTATCGTTCAGCGGCAAGGGCTGCGTAACACCATCATTTCCTACTGCGGACTGGCGCTGGGCTTTGTTAACACGGCCTTTCTGCTGCCTTCGCTGCTGGCCCCGGCCCAACTCGGCCTGACCACCCTGCTGGTGTCCATTGCCACGATCTACGCGCAGTTTTCGGCCTTTGGCTTTGCCAGCGTGGGTATTCGATTCTTTCCCTATTTCCGCAACCCCGCAGCCGGGCACCACGGCTTTCTACCCTTTCTGCTGGGGCTGCCCATGGTGGGCCTGGTGCTGAGCACGGCCCTGTACCTGCTGGGCAAGCCGCTGATTCTGGCCCAGTACGAGCCGCAAGACGTGGCGATGCTCACCCCTTTCTACGGCTGGGTTAGCCTGCTGGCGCTGTTTACGCTGCTGTATTCCTTGCAGGACGCCTACCTGAAAGGCCTGTATCACACGGCTTTCTCCTCGTTTTTACAAGACATCGTGCTGCGCGTGCTTATTGCGGGGCTGGCCCTGCTTTATGGCAAAGGCGTGGTCGAATTTCACGAGTTTGTGCTCGGCTACATTGGCCTCTACGGCGCTATTTCCCTGCTGCTGACGGGCTATCTGGCCTACATCGGCGAGTTGCATCTGCGGCCTACGCGGGCGGCGCTGCGAGTGCGCCCCGTCGGCGAGATTGTGCGCTTCGGCGGGTTTGCCCTGCTTTCCAGCCTGTCGGGCAGCATCCTGGGGTTTATCGACTCCTGGATGGTGGGCGCCCAGATTAGCCTGGCTGCGGCGGGTGTTTATGGCATTGCCTACAACATCAGCACGGCCCTGACAATTCCGGCCCGCTCCCTCAACAAGATTGCCTTCCCCCTGCTGGCCCAGTACTGGAAAGACCAGGACCTGCCGCGCATGGCCGACTTCTACCGCGACACCACCCGGCTCAACACGATTCTGGGCTGCTACTTGGCCCTGGGCATTGGCCTGAACCTGGACTTTATTTATTCGCTGATCAAAAACCCGGTCTATGCCACGGGTACTACGGCGGTGCTCCTGCTGCTGGCCGGCCGCCTGTTCGACGGCATTACGGGCGTCAATGGACTCATCGTCGTCACGTCGCCGCGCTACCGCTACGACTTGGTTTTCAACCTGTCGCTGGCCGGCTGCACGGTGCTGCTCAACCGCCTGCTGATTGCCCGGCTGGGTATTACGGGCTCGGCGCTGGCTACGCTGGTAGCCATTGTGAGCATCAATACGGTCCGGACCTGGTTTGTGTGGTATAGCTACCGACTGCAGCCCTTCACCTGGCGCATCCCGCTTATTTTACTCGTGGCCGCCGGCTCGGGCCTACTCGTGTGGCTGCTACCCGCGCTGCCTTCCAAGCTGCTGACCATGCTGCTGCGCGGCACCTTGCTCACGGCGCTCTACGGCGGCGCCCTGCTCCTGCTCGGGCTGGTACCCGAAGCGCAGCCGCTGCTGCGCAAAGTGCTACGACGCGGCTAAGTTTTGAGGCCGTGGCCAAATCCAAAAGCCCTGCTACGCTTCGGCGCGGCAGGGCTTTTTTATATTCTCAACCGTACTTACTCCGCTGGCAAGGGCGCTGCCCCGGCCCGCTGCTCCTGCCCCAGCTTGCTGTGCTTTTTGCCGTAGCCGTAGTAGATAGCCAAGCCAATAGCCAGCCACACAAACAGCCGGATCCAGGTGTCGGCGGGCAGCGAAACCATCATCAGTACGCAGGTCAGGATGCCCAGGATGGGTACCACGGGCACCCAGGGAGTACGGAAGCCGCGCGGGGCGTTGGGTTCTTTTTTGCGCATAATCAGCACGCCCAGGCACACCATCACAAAGGCCAGCAGCGTGCCGATGCTGGTCATTTCGCCCACTACATCAATCGGCACAAAGCCGGCAAACAAGCTGATAAACAAGCCCAGCAGCAGGTTGGACTGCAGCGGCGTGCGGAACGTGGGGTGTACCCGGGAGAAAACTTTCGGCAGCAATCCGTCCTTGGACATCGAGAAAAACACCCGGCTCTGCCCCATCAAATCCACCAAAATCACGGAAGTGTAGCCGATGAGAATAGCCAGGATGATGGCCGAGCTCAGCCAGGCGTAAGGCGTTTTTTCGATGGCAATGGCCACGGGCGCGGCGCTGTTCTTGAACTCGGTGTAGTTGGCCAGCCCGGTCATCACGTGGCCGAAAAGCATGAACAGCACGGTGCACACCAGCAGGGAGCCGATGATGCCGATGGGCATGTTTTTCTGCGGATTCTTGGTTTCCTGGGCCATGGTAGCCACAATGTCGAAGCCGATAAAGACAAAGAATACCACGCCGGCTCCGCGCAGAATGCCGCTCCAGCCAAACTCGCCGAACGTGCCGGTGTTCTGCGGAATATAGGGTTGGTAGTTGGCCGGGTCGATGTACTGCCAGCCCAGGGCAATAAAGACGAGCACGACCAGCACCTTCAGGCTCACGACCAAGGCATTAAACCAGGCCGAGCCCTGGGTGCCGCGAATGATGATGCCCGTTATAGCCAGCACAATCAGCATGGCCGGCACGTTCACAAAGCCCGATACCACCGAGCCGTCGGCCAGCGTCGCCGTTTCAAACGGCGACATCACCAGCTGGGCCGGAATATGCAGGTTGTACTTGCTCAGAAAGCGCACCAGGTACTGCGACCAGCTGATGGCGACCGTAGCAGCCCCGACCGAGTATTCCAGAATCAGGTCCCAGCCGATAATCCAGGCAAATAGCTCGCCCATGGTCGCGTAGGAATAGGTGTAGGCCGAGCCGGCCACGGGCACCATAGAGGCAAATTCGGCGTAGCACAAGGCCGAGAAGGCGCAGCCCACGGCCGCCACCAGAAACGACAGGGTAACGGCCGGACCGGCGTTGTTGGCGGCGGCAATACCGGTAAGGGAAAACAGGCCGGCGCCAATAATAACCCCGATGCCGATGGCAATCAGGCTAAAGCCGTTCAGGCTTCGTTTCAGGGTGTTAGCCCCCGTTTCGGCCGCTTCGAGGCGAAGCAGCTCCAGTGATTTTTTAAGCATAAAACGTAGTAAGAACCCGCCGTAGCGCGCTCAGGCGTGAGAAAAGGGTTCTGGCCGCTGCCAGGCAGCCGCTGCAACAGCCGCCGGCCCGAAAACCTCGGACTCCGCGGCGACCAGAAATAGAAAAAAGCAAGAAACAGGGAGGACCAGTACTGGTCAGGGACGCTGGGCGCACAGGCCCGACAGCGGGAAATGGGCTAGCGCCCGGCGCTTCAACAACAGCAACAACAGCCCATCATGCCCGCAGCCCCGGACAAGGACGCACTGGGCACGGTAGCAAATACGACTCGGATGGGGAGGTTGGGGAAGCAATCCACGGCAACTTGTTTTTATATGAGCAGGAATTGGCACCGTTCCGCGGGGTAGCGGGGGGTTGCCGGCGCGTCAAAGAGCCTGTCTCTCAGCGCCTCTGTATAAAAACAATCCTTTGGGGGTAAAGAATTGGTGGCGCAAAGGTAGAACCGGGCGCACCGTATTTGCAACGCCGCCCCTAAATCAGCTTGGACGTGGGCCGAAACGGGCGGGCTGCGCCCGAATTACTTGCGGAGTTTTTTCATGTTGCTTCCAACCGGATTGTGTTATTTTGACTGCCCGCCCACCCTGTGCCTTTGCCATGAAAAAGAACTTCCTGCCCCTGCTACTGGCTTCTGCTGCCCAAGTTGCCGCCCTGGCCCAGCCGGCCCCGCCCGCCGCTACGGCCCTGCCGCCCGCCTGGGCGCAGAAGGTGGTGTGGTACCAGATTTTTGTGGAGCGCTTTGCCAATGGCGACCCCAGGAACGACCCGCGGCCGGAAAACATGCAGGGCTCCTTCACCGTGCCCGCCGGCTGGAGCATCACGCCCTGGACCCACAACTGGTACCAGCCCGAGCCCTGGGCCCAGGCGGCCAAGCTCAACTTCAACGATACCCGCTCCTTGCGCCGCTTCGGCGGCGATTTGCAGGGCGTCCTCGACAAGCTCGGCTACCTGCAGGAGCTGGGCGTTACGGCCCTCTACCTCAACCCGATCAACGACGCGCCTTCCCTGCACAAGTACGACGCGCGCAGCTACCACCACGTCGACGTGACCTTCGGGCCCGACCCCGCGGGCGACGCCAAGCTGATAGCCCAGGAAAACCCCACTGACCCGGCCACCTGGCAGTGGACCAGCGCCGACAAGCTCTTTCTTAAGCTGGTGGCCGAAGCCCACAAGCGCAACATGAAAGTGGTGCTCGACTACTCCTGGAACCACACCGGCGTCGAGTTCTGGGCCTGGCAGGATATCGTCAAAAACCAGCAGCAATCGGCCTTCCGGGACTGGTACGACGTGGTCAAGTTCGACGACCCGCAAACGCCCCAGAGCGAGTTTGCCTACAATGGCTGGGTGGGGTTGAAAAGCCTGCCCGAACTCAAGAAAATCAACATTACAACCATCCGCAAAGCCGGCCGCCCCTACGAGGGTGAGCTGAACCCCGGCGCCCAGGCCCACATCCTGGCCGTGACCATACGCTGGCTGACCCCCTACGGCGACCCCAAACGGGGCATCGACGGCTACCGCCTCGACGTGGCCGACCAGCTGCCAATGGGCTTTTGGCGGAGCTACCGCACCTTCGTCAAGTCGGTGAAGCCGGAGGCCTATCTGGTAGGCGAAATCTGGTGGGAAGAGTGGCCCGACAAACTGATGAACCCGGCCCCCTACACCAAAGGCGACATCTTCGACGGAGTCATGTTCTATCAGGCGTACCGGCCGGCCCGCAGTTTCTTTGCCGCCGTCGACCAGCCCCTGACCGGTCCGCAGCTGGCCGACAGGCTGCAGGCGGAGTGGAACCGGCTGGGCAAGCCCTTTCGCTACGCCATGATGAGCGTGTCGTCGACCCACGACTCGCCCCGCCTGCTGACCTGCTTCTACAACCCGGGCAAGTACAAGTACAAAGCCAATGCCGGCGACGACCCGACTTACCAAACCGGTAAGCCCGACCCGGCCACGTACCAGCGCGTGAAGCTGTACCTGCTGCACCAGTTCACCAGCATCGGCGCCCCCCAGATCTGGAACGGCGACGAGCTGGGCATGTGGGGCGCCGACGACCCCGACTGCCGCAAGCCGCTCTGGTGGCCGGGCCTCAAGTTTGAGCCCGAAACCCGCACCAACTTCCAGCCCGTACCTCCCTCCTTCGACCCGGTGGGCTACAACGCCGCCCACCACGCTTACTACCAGCAGCTGGCCCACCTTCGCCGCGACAACCCGGTGCTGCAAACCGGGGAGCTGACGTTTCTGCCCACCAAAGGCCGGACCCTGGCCTACGTGCGCACTAACCCGACCGACCGTATCGTGGTGCTGTTCAACATGGAAGCCACCAAGCAGGAATTTACCCTGCCCGAAAAAGGCAAATGGCTCAACTTATTGACCGGAAAACCAGTAGTTGCCTCGACGACCACCTTGCCCACCCTGACGGGTATGGTGCTCAAAAAAGTAAACTAGGCCGGGGCCGGGCTGCCCACAGTCTTGCGGCAGCCCGGCCCCGGTCAACCCAACTTGCATGCATCCAGCCCTAAAAAAGACGTTGCAGATTACCGGCTACACGGCCGGGACTTTAGTAGGAATCGTGGGCCTGTACGTGGCTTCGTCGTTTGCCCTGTCGCGTATTCCGGTGAATGAGGAAGACTCGGACTTAGCCGAAGACGTCGACATTTACATTCTCTCCAACGGCGTGCATACCGACATCGTCACGCCGGTGCGCAACCAGTACATCGACTGGAGCGAGCTGGTGCCCTTCGCCAACACGCCGGCCCGGGACGCCGCGGCTCAGTACGTGGGCTTCGGCTGGGGCGACAAGGGCTTTTACCTGGACACGCCCACCTGGGCCGAGCTCAAGGCCAGCACGGCTTTCAAGGCCATGTTTCACCTGAGCACTTCGGCCATGCACGTCACGTTTCACCAGGCGATGCGCGAGTCGGAAAGCTGCGTAAAAATCCGCATCAGCCAGGCCGAGTACGCCCGCCTGATCGACTACATCAAGGCCAGCTTCGATTACGACACCCAGGGCCAACCCATTCATATTCAAGGGCACAGCTATGGGCAGCACGACGCATTTTACGAAGCCAAGCGCACCTACAGCTTTCTGTACACGTGCAACACCTGGGCCAATAACGGCCTGAAGTACTGCGGGCAGAGAGCCTGCTTCTGGACGGCCATGGACTCGGGCATCTTCTACCAATACCGCCGCAAAGGGCCCAACGTGGTACGCAACGCAGCCAAGGCCGTGGCCGTGCAGAGCTACTCGGTCGTGGCCAAGCCCAAACGCATCCGGTAGCAGTTCATGGCCGTGTCGCCGAGCTGCTTGAGCAGCTGGTAGTTGGCTACTGCCCCTACCGCCGCCCCGATAACGGGTACGAGCTGGGCCAGCTTGGCTAGGTCGATATAGTCGCGGTACTCCTGCTGAAAGGTGCGCCAGTCGAAGGCCGCTGAGTCGGTGGGCAGGGTTTGCCGGTACTCCTCCCACTGCGCCACGCGCCGGTACTCCTCGTTGCGGCTGTGCTGACTGGAAAAAGCCAGCTGAAAGACGTGCAGCAGGTACAGCCGCTCGGTATAGTCGTGGGCATCGAAGCCGTAGAGCGCCGCTACATCGAAAAGGAACTTGAGCTTGAGCCCGAGCAGCAGCGGAAAATCGGCCAGCCCGAGCAGGATACCGCCGGCCCCCGTGACGGCGCCCTCGGCCGCGGCCGTGGTGCGGTAGTATTTCAGACTGGCCACTACGGCCGTTTCCCGTTCCGGCAGGGTGGCGTGCTCCAGGGGCCGCCGCGAGATATAGCGCGAGCCAAAGAGCACGCCCTGCACCATCTGCTTAATGGCCCCGGTAAGAACCCGGTGCACCTTTTCGGGCAGCAGGTTATTGAGCCGGATCTGCACTTGGCGCGTGAAGCGGTTCAGATACGAGGGCTGGCGCTGCATTTGCTGCTGCCAAGCCCGAAGTTCCTGCTGGGCCTGCTGTTCGTAGGGCGTCATGCCCGAAGGTAATTAACGCGGCGAGAAGTCTGGCGTGGCGCCAGGGCCTAGTCCTAGTAGTTGTAGGAAACGCCCGCCGAAAGCCCCGTCGACTTACCCAGGTTGCGGCCCGACACGTACTGGCTGGCGCCCAACACCACTCCGAGCCCTTTGGCCACGGGCCGGAACAAGCTGATTCCAAGACGGGAGTAATTCACGCGGGTGGCAGGAAAGAACAGGTCGAAGCCAGGCTGCAGGATATCGGTGCCCTTGCTGCTGGAACGCTGAAAGGAGGCCCAGGCTTCGGCGTAGAGCTTCAAACCGGCGTAGCCCACCTTGGCGTCGGCAATAAAGGCGTTGGGCACGCGGTTGGTACGCAGGCTGTAGCCAGCCTGTCCGGTTACGAACACGCCCGAAGGGGTTTTCAGATGGGCAATGCCCAACGTATTGTATTTGGTGGCTCGGTTGCCAATGGCAATAATGTACTCCAAGCCTTTGTTCGACTGATAGTTGCTGGCCGGTGTCGTTACGCCCACTACGCCCAGCAAATCCAGCACGTTGTTGCCTACGGTAGTGGAATACGCCTTGAACTTGAGCAGGCCGGAAATATCCTGGAAACCGCTGCGGCTGTTGGTGTAGCCCTGCCCGTTGCCTTGGCCTTCCGATTTGATGTAGGGCAGGCTAACCACCGCTTCTACTTTGTCGCTCAGGCCGTAAGCCGCGTACACGCTTACGGAAGAAACCCGTATTTCCCGGAAAATCGGCACTTCGCTAACTTTCTCCGGTACCAGATACACACTTCTATAGCGCTCCGCCGTGCCCGTGAAGGACACCGAACCGTGGCCTTTGCCCACCATGAAGCCACTGACTAGGCTTTGCGCCTCGGCTACCTGGGTGCTGCCCGTCAGTAGGGCGGCGGAAAGAAAAAATGAAAATGCGTAAGAGTGTTGCATACGGGCAGAAAAAGGCAAAAATGGAGCGACGAAAAAGCTCTGGAGACTTAGAAAAACAATGCCATCTTTCTATTGTTCAGCCTCCTGAAGCGCCAAACCTACGGCTCAGCTTTGAGGTCGGATTTCTCTAACTGAGAAATTTGTTCAAAGAGTCCCAATTTGAGAAATCCACTTTTAAAGCCGGGCCGTAGGTTTGGCACTTGCACAAACCGTGCGCCGCGTCCTGTAGGCATTTTTCACTTGTTGCAGCCCATGAAACACTTTTTACACTCCTTCTTTACCGCTCTGCCGCTCAGTTTGCTGCTGCTGTCGGCCTGCTCCAAAGACACCGCAGCCGACCCCTCCATTGCCGGTATCGCCGTGGCCAATGACGACTTCAGCGTGCTCGAGGATGCCGCTATCCGCGGGGGCGTAGTTGAAACCCTGTCTAATAAAAATCCTAACGACCCGGCAGGTAACTACACGGTGTTTGCCCCAAACAATTTTGCCTTTGCCCGCCTGGGGCTGCGGCAGGCTACCGATTTGCAAGCCTTGCAAACCAGCTTCCTGACCAGCACCTTGCTTTACCACGTCACGGGTGGCAGCGTAGCGGGTAGCTCCCTGGTGGCGGGAGCGGCGTCGGCGTCGGCGCTGGGGCCACCGCGGCGCATTGTCGTGCGCAACAACAGCCGCTACGTCAACGGCTCCCGCATTGTGGCTACGGACGTCAAAGCTTCCAACGGCACGGTGCACGTCATCGACAAGGTGCTGCTGGCCACCGGGGCCGATGTCGTCCAGTCGGCCGTGGCCCTAAGCCAGGGTAAGGTGTTCGTCAAGCCCGACTTGCAGTACTTGGTCTACGCCGTCGTCTACTGTGGCCTGACGGGTCCGTTGTCGGAGGGCAGCCCGCAACTCACCGTGTTTGCCCCTACCGACCAGGCTTTCAAGGACCTCTACCAGCAGTTTGGCATTACGCTCAACGAGCCCAAGGACCTGGAAAAGCTGCCCAATGCCAAAGAAACGCTGACCAAGGTGCTACTGAACCACGTGCTGGTAGGTACCCAAGGGGGCAAGCTGACGCAGTTCACCACCGAGATTCCCGACAATGCCGTGCTGCCTTCCCTGGGCGGCGGCAACCTCACTTTCGGCGTTTTCACCAACGGGCTGCTGACGGTGAAAGGAGCCGGAAATGGCACCAATTCGGCCAACATGGTTATCCCCGATATTCAGTGCACTAACGGTATTGTGCACCTCGTCGACCGGGTTCTACTTCCGACGTTATAGAATGAGCTAAAATCATTACTTTTGGGGCTAAATTTCACAGGTATAGCCTCCTAGGTTTGTTGGCCAGCCTGTTTTGCTTCAGCTACTCCGCTCTGCCTGCCCTCCTATTGTCACCCGGACGGCGCCTTTCCACCGGCGTTTTGTCCCTGCTTATTTACTCTGCATGAAGAATATGTACGCCGGTTTGCTGTGGAGCTGGCTTCTTCTACCGCTGGCCGCCCTACCGACCCGCGCCCAGGATCAGCCGGCAACTCCGGCCGCCACTCCGCCCGCCACCCCGGCCCCGGCCATCGTCGCGGCGTCGGCTAAGGTGGTGCTCGATGGTCAGTGGAAAGGCGAATTGCCCATGCCCGGCGGCAGCCTGCCCGTTACGATTACCGTGACGGACCTGGCGGGCGGTGGGCATTTTGCCGTGCTCGACGTACCGGCCCAGCGCATCAGCCACGCCATGCTGAACGTGGAGCAGCACAGCGATACGCTGCTCTTCCTCTCGGACGAGCTAGGGTGCCGCTTTACCAGCCAACTCTCGGTTGATAAGCAGCAGCTGACGGGCCAGTGGCAGTTGCAGACCTTCAAGACCCCGCTTACGCTGAAGTTTTCGGCCAAACCGGCCCCATCCAAAAACTTCAAGTTTCCGCCGCCCTACCGCGTCGAAGAGGTGGCTTTCTCGAACTCCCAGGATAACGTGCGCCTGAGCGGCACGCTTACCGTGCCCCCCGGCGAAGGCCCCTTCCCCGGGGTGGTGCTGCTCTCCGACATGGGCCCCCAGGACCGCGACGCGACCCAGGGCGACTACAAGATGTTTGGGGCCCTGGCCGACTACCTGACCCGCCACGGCATTGCCGTGTTGCGCCTCGACGACCGGGGCGTGGGCCAATCGGGTGGCGACGGGACCACCGCCACCACCGCCGACCGGGTGCGCGACGCCCAGATCAGCCTGAACTTTCTGCGCACCCGCCCGCTGATCGACTTCGGCAAGCTGGGCCTGATTGGGCACGGCGAAGGCGGCAACGTAGCCTTGCTAGCGGCGGCTCAGCCCCTGCCTCCCGCGTTTATTATTACCATGGCCGCCTCGGGCGCCGGGGGCAATGAAGTGCTTAGCCAGCAAACCGCGGGCTTTTTGAAGGCCGGCGAAATAGACACCGCCCAGCAGGCCAATGTGAAGCGCCAGTTTCAGCTCCAACAGGAACTCAGCGTGAAAATTGACGAGATGCGCGCCAAAGGAGCCAATGCCGCCCAAATCGAAACCTTTGTTGCCCAGCAGCAAATGCGGCAGCGGGCGGAAGACAAAAAACGGCAGGAGGCGATTGTCAAGCAGCAAAAAGCTTTGCTGGAGGTTATTCGCCAGACGGCCGACAATGCCCAGGCCCAGGCCATTGTGACCAACATGCTAACCCAGTCGAACCCGGGTATCGACCCGGCCATGGTGCAGGCCCGCACGGCCTTGATGACCAGCCGCTGGTACCGCTACTACCTGGGCTTCGACCCCCAGCCCGACCTGGCCAAGGTGAAAGGCGCCGTGCTTTTGCTGCACGGGGTTGATGACGACAAGGTGAACGTGAGCAACCTGGATTTGCTCAAGAAGGGCTTGAAAGACAACAAGCGGGTGGATGTGCGCCGCATGAGCGGCATCAACCACCTGTTCCAGGGTCCGGTGACGGAATGGCCCCTGATTGGTGGTGAACCCAAACCCGTATTGTCTCCCCTGGTTCAGCAAACCATCTACGACTGGATCAAGCTGAAGCTGGCCGAGTAAGCTGCCGCACCTTGAGCTTGTAAAAACAAAAGCGTCTGGCCTCCTGAACACAGGGCATGGCCAGACGCTTTTTTGTGGGTGCTGGCCCTACCAGTTGGCGTTGCCCAGGCAGGTGTTGCTATTGGCCAGCAGGCGCTGCACTTCCAGATTCAGCTGTTGCTGACGATGCAGCGCGGAAGGCTTGAGTGAGCCGTCGGTCAGGGTATGGGTAAGGAAACCTTCGGCCGGATATTCGGCTGGGGTTGAGCGGTGGCTCCGAGGCATAGTTGTTTTCAAACCTGATGACAAAAGCACAGCCTCGCCCCGTAGCAGCGCGAGGCTACTTGAGACTGTAGATCCGCTCGATAATTTCGACCACCTTCATTCCCTCCAGCGCATTGGTAGTGGCAAAGCCCCTCTTTTGTACGGTGTCCACCACGTTTTCAATGACCTGCACATGATTGGCGGCACTGCCCTGGTACGGGCCGTAGTCGTTGGCCGGGTTGGTGGGCGGCAGCTGCGGCAAGGTATAATCACGCAGATGACAGTACTCGACTTTGTCCATGTACTGCCCGCCTATGCGCAGGCTACCATGCTCGGCCACTACGGTCAGGGAGCTTTCCAGATTTCGGTCCCACACGGCCGTGCTGTACTGCAGCGTACCGCTGCCGCCCCGCACCAGGTCAAAGGTGACCAGGCCGCTGTCCTCAAACTCGGTAATGCCCTGGTGGTTGAAGTCGCGGAACCGGGCCGTGAGGTTGGTCAGGTCGCCAAACACCCAGTACAAGAGGTCGACGAAGTGGCTGAACTGGGTGAAGAGCGTGCCGCCGTCCTGCTCCTGGGTGCCTTTCCAGCCCCCGGGCCGGTAGTAGCGGGCATCCCGGTTCCAGAAGCAGTTGATTTGAACCAGGTAAATCCGCCCCAGGCGGCCTTCTTCGTATACTTGCTTGAGCCAGGCAGCGGGCGGGGAATACCGGTTCTGCATCACGCCAAACACTAGCCGGCCGGTTTGCAGGGCCGTGTGCACAATGGCTTCGGCATCGGCTTTGCGCAGGGCCAGCGGCTTTTCGACTACTACGTGCAGGCCGTGGCGCAGCCCAGCCATGGCCTGGGGGGCGTGCTGGTGATTCGGCGTGGCCACGGTTAGCACCTCGGCGGCGGGGCCCTGGGCTAGGTACTCCGGCAACGAGGGAAAGAAGGGCACCCCGGGAAACTCGGCGGCGAGCTGGGCTTGCAGCTCCCCCCGAATGTCGATTAGGGCGACGAGCTGGGCCGCCGGATGCTGATAAACGAAAGTAGCGTGTCGACGACCGATATGGCCAACTCCGCAAATAGCAAAACGAACTGGGGAAGTGGTAGTACTCACAGACTGCGAATGTAGCGGAATAGCGCGCTTCCTGCGCAGCGGCGCCGAAAAACCCTGGTCCGCTTAGCCACGAATTTGGTCCATTCGGCCAGGTTGAAGCTGGCTTCGCATACTAGCCCAGCACAGCGCCCACCGGCCCAATATGTTTGCACAGTATTCCTTGGTTGCCACGCCACCCTTTTCCCCTCCCCTCGTATGCCCGCCCGACAAGCAGTTGCCGTACTCCAGTTTTTGCTGTTGGCCCTCATATGCCTGGGTAGCGCTTACTGCTTTACCCACCGGCCGCACCCAGCTCATTTCCCGCGCACCGTGGCCTTGCGTTATGCGGCCGGGGTGGCTGTTCAGAAGTAGCCCGGCAAGCTACGCTGCACCGTTGGTCTGGTAGAAGGACTGTACGGCTTGGACTACCCGCTGCTGCTGGTCGTGGCTCAGGCAGGGATGAATGGGTAAAGACAGCACCGTACGGCATAGCTCCTCCGCCACCGGAAACTGCCCGGCCTGGTAGCCCAGGTAGTGGTAAGCGGGTTGCTGATGCGTTGGAATAGGGTAATACACAACGCTGGGCACGCCTTGCTCCCGCAGAAACGTCTGCAGGGCATCCCGCTGCCCGGCGGCCACCCGCACCGTGTATTGATGAAACACGTGGGTGCTGCGCACGTCCCGCACCGGAATTTGCAGGGTGGGTAGCCCGGCCAAGCTCACGTCGTAGCAGGCGGCTACCTGCTGCCGGGCCTGGGTCCAGGCGGGCAGGTGGCGTAGCTTCACCCGCAGCACGGCGGCTTGCATCGTATCCAGGCGGGAGTTCAGGCCAATATGCTCGTGGTAGTACTTGCGAGTCTGCCCGTGGTTGGCCAGCTGCCGCAAGTAAGCAGCCCGGGCTTCGTCGCGGGTGAACAGCGCCCCACCGTCGCCCAAAGCGCCCAGATTCTTGGATGGGAAAAACGAAGTAGTTCCGACCTCGCCCACCGTGCCCGCTACCGCGGTTACTCCTTCCGCCATGGCGTAGGTAGCACCAATGGCCTGGGCGTTGTCTTCAATGAGAGCTAACCTATAGCGGTGGGCCATACGCTGCAGGGCCACTAAATCGGCACATTGCCCAAACAAATGCACGGCAATAATGGCCCCGGTGCGCGGCGTAATAGCCGCTTCCACAGCCGCGGGGTCGAGGCTAAAGGTGTCGGGCTGTACATCGGCGCACACGGGCCGCAGGCCCAGAATAGCCACGGCTTCCATGGTAGCCACATACGTAAAAGCCGGCACGATAACCTCCGCCCCGGCGGGCAGCTGCAGGCTCATCAGAGCCAGTTGCAGGGCATCGGTACCGTTGCCGCACGGAATCACGTGGGCTTGGCCGAGGTAGTCGCCCAGTTCCCGGGCAAACTGCTCCACGGCCGGCCCCTGAATAAAGGCCGCCTCCTGGAGCACCTCCTGCAGGGCCGCGTCCAGCTGTGCGTGAATAGGAGCGTGTTGGGCGGCCAGATCCAGCAGCTGAATGGGCGCGACAGGGGAAGCAGAATGTGGCACTGGTAGAAAAGCAGGCAGGTTTGGGTCAAAGATAAAAGGCGGATGCAAACCGCCCCCGGAAAGCCAAGCGCGTAACCTGAACGGAAAAGCTTGCGTTAAGCGGGCCAAGCGGCTGTATTAAAGGCCTGCTATATTGTTCTCCCCCCAACCGTTCACACCATGCTTAAGAAAACCCTCACCATACACACGCTGGCCGCTTTCCTGCTGCTCGGCGGCACTACCTTCACCCAGACCAGCTGCTCGCAGGCCGATAAGAAGGAAGTTTCCCAGGAAAGCGACCAAGCCTACGAAGACTTTAAGAGCTTCGTGACCAGCGCCGAAACCAAGGCCGACAACGTGGCTGACCAAGCCGAGGCCGACTACAACGAGGAGACGACGCAACTGAAGAACGACTTCGACTCCAAGGTAGCCGCCGTCGACCGGTATGCCGACCAGTACGACGATGCCCGTCGCCAGGAAATCGAGCAGCTCCGCACGCGCTATACTACCGCCTACGACAAGCGCGACATGGCCTGGAAAAACCGGCCTAACGCCGTAGCAGGCACCACCACTGGCGGGGGCACGACGACGCGCCTGTATCAGTCGGAAGCTGGCAAGTTTGGCGGGCTCACAGCGGCCAATATTCGCGGCACTTACGAAGCCTTCACGGCCCAGATCAAGGAAAACGAAAACCGCTACGGTATCGAAGACTGGCGCGCCGTGAATGCCGACTGGAAGGCCCTGGACGAGCGGTACGACCAAATTAAAAAGGACGTCAGCACCGCCGACCGGACCGAAATTGCCAAGGAGAAGCTTAAATACGCCGCCTTCAAGTCGTACGATAAAGCCGAAGCCCGCGTAGCCCAGGGTGCCGATGCGGTGCAAGGCGGCGCTCAGAATGCGGAAGTAGAAACCCGTGACGAGCGGCAGGCCGTGGGCACGGCCGCGGCCAACACTGCTTCCGACGTGAAAGACGCGGGCAAGACCGTTGGTCAGAAAATTGGCAACGCGGCCAAAAAGGTCGGCGAAAAAACCAAAGAGGGCTACAAGGAAGTGAAGTCGGAGGTCAAGAACACCGACAACGATTAAGGTAGCCTGCTTTCCCAAAAAAGCCCGTTCGGATGATACCGGCGGGCTTTTTTGCGTTCTATCGGCTAGGGCGGCTCAACTCCCGCAGCAGCCAATACAGTTTGAGTAGGTCCAGCTTGCGCAGGTCGGGCGAGGCCGAGAGCAGGTTGCGGCGCAGAGCCGGCTCCCACACGCTTACCACCGCCTGCACCGATTTGCACAGCTTGGTACGGCGCACCTGCAGGGCCAACCGCAGCAGTTTGGTGTTAGTGCCGAGCTGTTCGTGGCGGTATAACAAGGCCAGGTTACGAACGGCCTGGTGCGTTTTTTCCAGAAACACGGCCGCCGGCTCCAGCCCGTCGTGCAGTACCGGATTATCGAGGTGGCGCACCGGCACCTGGGCCTGCTCCAGGAGCCAGCCAAATTTGGTGTCTTCGTGGCCGTAGCGGGTCAGCTTTTCATCGAGCCCAAATTGCCGAAACACCGAGGTTTGGATCAGCATATTGTTGAGCGTCAGCTGGGCGTAGGGCTGCTGCTGCCGCTGCCGACCCCGGCGGGCCTCCCGCTTACGGCCGTAGTGCCAGCGCAAACGCAACTCTGGCTCCGGAGGCGGGGTAGGATCATAGGTAGTACCGCCCACCAAGACGGGCGCCAGGGCGCGGGCCTGGGCATAACGGGCCAGAAACTGGTCGTCGGGCAACAGGCTGTCGTTGTCGAGCAGCAACAGCCAGGGGTGCCGGGCCAGGGCCGCCAACTTGTTACGAATGGCCGAGCGGCCTACATTGCACGGCAGTTCGCCGTAGCGCACCTCCGGCCAAGCCCGTACCAAGCGGTTCAGCTCCTGAAACTCGGGCGCGGAGGCATCGTCCAGGCACACGATTTCGACGGGGCCGCCCCAGTCGGGCAGCTGTTCCAACAGGTCGCAGACCAGCGTCGTGACGTCGCGGTTGAAGACGGGTATTAGCACCGAAAGGCCGGGCGCAGCAAGCATAACCTATTCGGGCAGGGCTACGGCAGTACGGGCCGAGTCGAGCAGCTGGCCATTTTCGCACTTCAGAATCCGCTTGGGGTACTGCCGGATAATCTGGTAGTTGTGCGTGGCCATCAGGACGGCTGTCCCAGCATTGTTGATTTCCACAAACAGACGCATAATGCTGTCGGCCACGTCCGGGTCAAGGTTACCGGTGGGCTCGTCGGCCAACAGCAATACCGGCTCATTGAGCAGGGCCCGGGCAATGACTACGCGCTGCTGCTCCCCGCCGGAAAGCTGGTGGGGCATTTTGCTGGCGGCCCCGGCTAGCCCCACCCGCATAAGCACCTCGGAAATCCGCTGCTGAATCTTGGCCTTACCACTCCAGCCCGTGGCTTTGAGCACGAATAAGAGGTTCTCCGCTACCGTGCGGTCAAACAGCAGTTGAAAATCCTGAAAGATAATGCCCAGCTTGCGCCGCAGGTAGGGTACTTTATCGAGGCCCAGCTTTTGGAGCCCGTAGCCCGCCACGGTTCCCACGCCTCCGCCCATGGGCAAGTCTGCGTAGAGGGTTTTGAGCAACGAGCTTTTACCCGAGCCGGTGCGGCCTACCAAGTACGCAAACTCCCCTTTTTCGAGCGTAAAGGAGACTTTCTGCAGAATGGTGTTAACATCCTGCATCACGTACACGTCGTGGAGCTCAATTACTGGCGCGGAGGAAGTGGGCATTCGGGAAATAGAACGAAGAAAGAAGAAGTGAGAAGTTAGCGGCTGAACTGTCGGCCGCAAGGCCCGGGCCGCTCTTGCCCGTAGCCCGACATCTTATACCAGCTCCAGCTTCTGCAATTTACCGAACGTGAGGCCTTCGATGACGGATGCCAGCTCGATTTCCTTGCCCTCCAGACCATACCGGTGCAAATCCTTCAGGGGCCGGTCGGCGCGGAAGTACGCAATCAGCACAAAGTTCTCGTCCCGCAGCTGAATGTAGTCCGGAATCTTGGCCTTGCCTTTTACCTTGATGATGTACATCGGTTCAGTGTGCTAAAGAGAAAAATGTACTCAGGTGCCACTGGGTCAGAACGAGGTAGGGCAAGCCGCGCAAGTAGTTGTTACTTAAAAGGCTAGCCTTAGCAGCTCATGGTTCCCGGTAGCACCTGAAAGCATTATCTAGGAATTAACGCGCTTATGGTCGGCCAGGAAGGTTGCCAGGCCGTTGTCGGTCAGCGGGTGCTTCAGCAGGCCGGTAATGACGTTGAGCGGGCAGGTTACAACGTCGGCCCCGATTTCGGCGCACTGAATCAGGTGGGGCACGTGGCGCACGGAGGCGGCCAGCACCTGGGTAGGATAGCCGTAGTTGCTGAAAATGTCCACGATTTGCTGCACCAGCAGCAGGCCGTCGTGCCCGATATCATCGAGGCGGCCGACGAAGGGCGACACGTAGGTAGCCCCGGCCTTAGCGGCCAGCAGGGCCTGCCCGGCCGAGAAAATCAGGGTGCAGTTCGTTTTAATGCCTTTTTCCGAGAAGTACTTGATGGCCTTCACCCCGTCGCGGGTCATGGGCACTTTCACGACGATGTTCGGGTGCAAATCGGCCAGCATCTCCCCTTCCCGCACCATTTCCTCAAACTCCACCGCAATTACCTCGGCCGATACGTCGCCATCCACGATTTCGCAGATCTGCTTGTAGTGCGCCATTACGTTGTCGGTGCCCTTGATGCCCTCCTTCGCCATCAGGGAAGGATTAGTCGTTACGCCGTCGAGTACGCCGAGGTCAACGGCTTCCTGAATGTCTTTGAGGTTGGCGGTGTCAATGAAGAACTTCATGCGGGAATTGCGTTAAAAAAGAATGCCCCAAAGCTAACCGTTTGCCGGCAAATGCGGCGAGGGGAAGCGTTGGGGACAGGACAAAAAAATAGCGAGCCAAAATCGCACCGCTCAACCACCTACCCTTGCTACCTTCCGGTCCTGGGGGAGTTCAGCAGGAGCTGGTCGTTCTGACTCGCCGGTGCAAATATACGAGGCTTTTTCAGCCGAAAGCACAAGTGGCGCCAAGATTTTTAACTCGGCGCCACTTACCCGCAGAGTATCAGCGGGTTTATTTTTTTGCAAACCCTGGCTTTAGTGCTTCCAGGCCTTATTAGCGGCCTTGCTTTGCTTCTTGAGCTGCCGCTCATAGTTTTCAATCGGGTCGAGGCGGAAGGTTGTCGGCTGCAGGGTGTTGATGGGCAACTGCATTTCCTGGTAGCCGGCGTAGCTTGCCTTCAGCACCGGCGTGGCGGCCGTCGACTGAATTACAAACTGTCCTTCGGCATTGGTGGTGATGACCTCGCCCTTTTCAGAAATGATTGTGGCGCCAGCCAGTGGCTCGCCTTCCTCATTCAGAACGGTCCCGGTTAGCACCTTTACGACGTTTTTGGCGGGTACGGGTGCTTTTTTGACAACGGCCTCCGTTTTGGGTGCGGCTTCCAGGACGGCCAACGACTCAGCCCCGGACTTGGCCCGGGCAGTTGCTGGTTTAGAAGCTGATTGGGCTACTCCTACCAGTGGAAACAGTACGCATGCTACGCTGCAGACAGAATGGATCAGGTGCTTCATTCAAACTTGAGTGAGGTGAAAAGCTGGCCGTCGGGACACTCCGTCGGGCAAATTGTGGCAGTTATACGGGCCGATTTGAATTATATATACACGCAGTAGCAAAAATTCATTTCCAGCCGATATACCAATTAACGCAAAAAGCCCCCGAACTAATACATTCATAGGCTTTTACACGTTAACTTTACTCCATGGGCGGGAGTGCGCTACCCTGCGTACAGGCGCTTGGCCAGCCGAATACGGCTAGCGCCGGGAGGCTTTGGCGAGTTTCTTTTTACCCTGGACCGGCAGCAGCTGCACGGTGGTCGGCAGAAAGTTACTGGCCCGGAGCTGCTGCTCTTCGTAGCCGGCGTAGCTGAAGCTCAGGGTGTTTACCCCGGCGGGCACCAGAAGGCTGTATTCCCCATCGGCGTTGGTGCTGGCAATAGCGGCAACATCTTTGGCAAAAACGACCACGCCGGCCAGGGGCTTGTTAAGCTCATTCAGCACCCGGCCCTTGGTGGTTACCATTTCCTTGGCCGCGGCCGGCGCTTCGGCAGCCGCGGCAGTAGCAACCGGTTCTGCTTCCGTTGTGACAGAAGCTTCCCGGCTAACATCGGTGGTACCTACTCCTTGCTCGGCGGCAGCTTTTTCCACTTGCACCGCAATCAAGCCAGAGCTGGCACTGGTTTGGGCCTGCAGTTCGCATACGGGGCTCAGCAGGCAAAAAAAGGCACATACTCGTAGAACGTAGGACATAAGAGCAGTTTTTGGAACCGAATATTTCACCAAATATGGCGGTATCACCGGCGCTGGGAAAGGCTAACCTGCTTGCACCTGTGAACTTAACAATACGGATTTCATATAGTAAAAAACCTATTTAAGGCAGACTATTGCGGCTCTCTTCGGGTTTGACCGCCCATATAACCCCCCGTTTGTGACATCCATTTTACCAGACCGCAGGGCGGGGGCTGGGCCAAAATGATAACACCCATCCATTTTGCGCACGTGGCGGCGGTTAGTACCTTTGCCCATGCCTCAACAGATTTTAATTCTCGATTTCGGCTCCCAGTACACGCAGCTCATTGCCCGACGCATTCGGGAATTGAACGTTTACTGCGAGATTCATCCGTTTACGCACGCCCCGGACCTCACTGAGGATATCCGGGGCGTTGTGCTTTCGGGCTCGCCCTGCTCGGTGCGCGACCCGGAAGCGCCTAACCCCGACTTGAGCCGCTACCTGGGCAAAGTGCCCGTGCTGGGCGTGTGCTACGGGGCGCAGCTGCTGGCCAGCCAGAACGGCGGCGACGTGCTGCCGGCCACCATTCGCGAGTACGGCCGGGCTCGCCTAGCCAGCATCGACCAAAGCAACCCGCTGATGCGGGAGCTGACCGTGGATTCGCAGGTGTGGATGTCGCACGGCGACACGATAAAGACCCTACCCGCGGGCTTCGACATTATTGCCAGCACCCCGGAAGTCGATGTGGCCGCCTACCACGTGCAGGGCCAGCCGACCTACGGCATCCAGTTTCACCCCGAGGTGACCCACTCGACCGAGGGCAAACTGCTGATGCGCAACTTCGTGGTGGATATTTGCGGCTGCGACCAAAGCTGGACGCCCGAGCACTTCGTCGATAGCATGGTACTGGCCCTGCAACACACCATCGGCCCCGACGACAAGGTTATTCTGGGCCTCTCCGGTGGCGTGGACTCCTCCGTGGCGGCCCTGCTGCTGCACCGCGCCATTGGGCCCCGTCTGCACGGTATTTTCGTGAACAACGGGCTACTGCGCAAGGACGAGTTTGAGAGCGTACTGCACTCCTATAAGGACCTTGGCCTGAACGTACGCGGCGTGGATGCTTCGCAGGAATTCTACGCGGCGCTGGCCGGCATTTCCGACCCGGAGGGCAAGCGCAAGGCCATTGGCCGCACCTTCGTGGAAATCTTCGACCAGGAAGCCCAGAAGGTAGCAGGCGCCCGGTGGCTGGCCCAAGGCACGATTTATCCGGATGTGATTGAGTCGGTGTCGGTGAAAGGGCCGGCCGTGACCATCAAAAGTCACCACAACGTGGGCGGGCTGCCGGAGAAGATGAACCTGAAAATCGTGGAGCCGTTGCGGGCCCTCTTCAAGGACGAAGTGCGGCAGGTAGGCGACGCGCTGGAGCTGCCCCACAACATTTTGCACCGCCACCCCTTCCCCGGCCCCGGCCTGGGCATCCGCATCCTGGGCGACGTAACCCCGCACAAAGTAGACCTGCTGCAGCGCGCCGACGCTATTTTCATCGACGGCCTGCGCGAATTTGGCCTCTATGAGCAGGTATGGCAGGCCGGCGTGATGCTGCTGCCGATTCAGAGCGTGGGCGTGATGGGCGACGAGCGAACCTACGAGCAGGTAGTAGCCCTGCGCGCCGTGACCAGCGTAGACGGCATGACGGCCGACTGGGCCCACCTCCCCTACGACTTTCTGGCCCACGTATCCAACAAAATCATCAACCAGGTGCGCGGCATCAACCGCGTGGTGTATGACATCAGCTCCAAGCCCCCAGCCACGATTGAGTGGGAATAGCCCGCGGACTTGACCCGATTTTGTGGCCGACTGGCTGACAACTACCTAAACTGCGAAAAGGCCGCTTCGGGATTCCGGAGCGGCCTTTTTGGTTATGGGGGCGTTAAGTTTGCAAGTCTGGCGGGTAGCTTACTTTTGCGCTTCTCCTTTTAGTCGGATGCCCATGTTGTTTGTTGCCCTGCTGGTTGCTTTGGTAAGTTTGTGGATGGCGTGGCCGGGCTTGCAGCGGCCGGCCGGCACTTCGCCGGTGGGCTACGCGCTGCGGTGGGTGCTGTTTGGGTTGCTACTGGGCAGCACCTTGTTCTTGGTGAATCGGCTGGTTGGTTTATTACTGTACGCTAGCTAATTCCGGCTCCCGAGCACCGTATAGCCCGGTTGCATCATGCCTAGTCCGACGCGGCCCGGCTAGTTCTTCAGCTCCAGTAAAGCGCTGCCGGTGTAGTCGTAGCGCACGGTATCTTGACGGGTGCGGCGGGATAAGTCGCGCAGGTACAAGTGCAGCGTAGCGTTGCGGCCCCGGGCCCGCAGAATGAGGCGAGTGGTTGGCAGTTGCACCCCTTCCCAATCTTGGTCGGCACCGGTAAACACGTGCCCCTGCACCAGCGAATCGGTCAGGGCGCCGGGCTCGGCCGTGAGTACCAGTTGCCAGCTCTTATCCGCGCGGAGCTGTTCGAGGTGCAGCTTGCGGCGGCGGCCGCTGCTGCGCAACCGAAACGTGCCCTCTCGCAGCGCAAACGCCTCCAGGGTATCGTCATCCGCTTTACGGTAGTGCGCCAGCGACACACTATACAGCCAATACCGTCCTTCGCCCAGGGGTTGCGCGGCGGCCGGCTCGGTGCGAAAGGAGGCTATTGTTTCGGTATCCTGCTCTGATTCATAATAGTAGCGGCTGGCGCGCACAATATGGCTGGCGGTGAATAAGCGGTCCGTCTGCCACCTCTCCTGCTCGTGCTGGGGCTGCCGGAGCACGGAGTCGGGCAATTGCAGGGAAGCCGCGAAAAGCGGCTGTAGTTGCGCCACAGCATTCCGGTCGACAAAGAACTCGAAGATGGACGTAATGCGGCGGCGCGCAGCCAGCGGCAGCCGGGGCACCCGCACCCCGGCCGAATCCAGCTTTCCGTTGCGGAGCAGCTTGTAGGCGTTGGCCAGCTGCACCAGCTCGCGTTGTTGGCTACGCTCGGCCACGGCCGACGCACTCCAGGGGCCGACGAGCGTGAGCAGGGCCACCAGGGCCAGGGAGGCAGGAATCCAGATAATGCCGCGCCCCTGTTGCCAAAGAAAGTAAACCAGCATGACAGCCAGCCACAAGGCCAGCACCAGCACGTAGTACCGCTCCTCGGTAATGCCGTAGGCCTGAATCCGGGTGTTGATGGCCACGACCAGCAGCCCTAGCAACGGCAGCAGGGCCCGGTAAAACCAGCGCCCGAAAGTCCGAATCCAGGTGTTTTCGGCCGCCTCGCGGATGGGGTGAATGAGCAACAGGGCAAAGACCCCGGCCACCGAAAATACCAGAATCAGCAGCGACACCCAGCCTTTAGGCAATTCCCACTGCATTACAATCCGGCCCAGGTAGGCGTACAGAATGGCCAGGTACAGCACCACCAGCGGCAGCAGCACAAACTGGGTGAAAACCTTCAGTCCCTTGGGATACGGTGCCTCCTGTTCCAGGGCAGCAAAGTCCAGGGGCACTCCGGCCAGAAAAAACCAGGTGTTGAATACCGTAGCCAGCACCGTAAACAGGTAGCCGTAGATGTTGCGGTCGAGCCTGACGTCGAATAGGTTTTCGATGGCAACCAGGGCCAGGGCGCAGCCGGCAAACAGCACGCCCGAATACAGCCCCGCCGTGAGAATGCGCAAAAACAAGGTTTCGTTGTAGCGCCAAAAACCGGGCGTATCGGCCTCGCGGCGCAGCTCGGGCAGGTAGGGCACCACGGCTACTACTAGGTGCAGCGCCACGAGCAATACCAGCAGCCGCAGCACCCAAACCAGGTCGGGCAAGGCAGGGGCGGCTACGTACCACAGCCCGAGCAAACCGGCCGCGCCCAGCGTTGCGGCCAGCTTGCCCCCCACTGACCAGCGGTATCGTTCGGCGGCCAAGGCCGTGTTTAAGGTCAGCGTCAGGCCCACTCCGGCCGTGGAGAGTACCGGAAATAGCCAGTCGAGCTTTTGCTCCTCTTGATAGTCCAAGCCAATTGTATAAATACCTACTACACATAGCACTACAGCGCAAAGCAGGGTAAGCGGAAAACGACGCACGACCCGAGTGGCCTCGGCCACCACGTGTTGCAGGGAAGGTAGCTTCATAGTAGGAATGGAATATAGGGGCCAAGAAACGGCTTTCTGCCGAGTAAACTGGCGCTAGGTGCCAATTCGGCAGGGTTGCCGGGTCCGTACTCAACTGCACCAACGTCGAATCAAACCAGGGGTGTATCTTTGCCCCGGTGCCGCGTATTGGCAATCCCCCCTTTGTCCCTTCTGACAAATGTTTATTAACCCGCTCCGGGTTTGGCTTTCCGCCTTGCTTCCTGCCCTATTGCTGCTAGGCCGGCTTGCTGCCCAAGCCCAGCATCCCCACTCCTCCACCCCCACTGACCGGCCCAGCACCCACGGCATGCTGATTTTTGGGACCCAGCACGTGTATGCCTCCCACTTGCCCATGTTCCACAGCCCACACGACTACCAAGTGGTGCTGGAGCTGGACTTGAGCGACTCCGCCCAAACGGCCTACCGGGCCAGCCAGCAGCAGTTCCCCACCGAAACAGTGTACACGCTGGAGCCCGAGCAGTTCGTGCTGCCGCAGATGGTGCAGCAGCCCCGCCCGTTTCGGGCCACGCTCTACCGGGGGCATTTCGAGCGGGGCGGTACCGCCATTGCCCGGCAGCTTACGGTGCGGATCAAACAGGTGCTGTATTTTCAACACCTCAGCCCAACTGTTCACCCACAACCGGCTTTGCTCCTGATTGGCCAGTACCCAGAGCAATTTGTGGTGCACCGCATTGCGGCGCAGCCCGATTTCGACCAAGTAGCAGCGGTGGTGGCCCGAGGTGACGCTAAAGCAGTAAGCACAACGGAGCCGCCCGTGCGGGTGCTGCCCAGTGCCGCGGCCAAAACGCCCTGCACAGCCGGGCAGGAATTACGGGTGCAGTCTGATGCGGGCAACTCCGTCCGGCCGCTTACGGTAAGCCACAGTCTTTACCTCGAATACGACGATTTGCGGTAAGTATGCGCCTTCATTGCCTACAGCACGCAGCCTTTGAAACGCCCGGCTCCATGATGGAGTGGGCCGCTTCCTATGGCTACTCCTGGAGCTACACCCACCTGCACGAACCGGAGCCCCGCTTTCCGGCCCTGGCCGATTTTGACTGGCTGGTGATGTTGGGCGGGGCTATGGGAGTGCACGAAGAAGGGCAGTATCCGTGGCTGAAACCGGAAAAGCAGTTCATCCGGGCGGCCATTGCGGCCGGTAAAGTGGTGCTGGGCATTTGCATGGGTGCTCAGCTCCTGGCCGATGCCCTCGGCGCCCGGGTATACCGGAACAAGGCATTGGAAATTGGTTTTTGGCCCCTTCAGCCCAGCCCGGCCGCGGCAACCAGTCCCCTTTTCAGCCACCTGAGCACACCCCTGACCGTGTTGCACTGGCACGGCGACACCTTCGACCTACCGCCCGGGGCGGCACACCTGGCTTCGTCAGCCGCCTGCGAGTTGCAGGCTTTTTCCGTGGCCGACCGGCTGGTGGGCCTGCAGTTTCACCCCGAGCTCACACCGGCCATTCTGCTCGACATGCTGCACCACGATGGACACGAGCTAGAGCCGGGGCCCTGGGTACAACCAGCCCCCGACCTGCGCTGGCGCGTGACCGAGCTGGCCGCCGGGCGAGTCTTTTTATTTCAGCTCTTGGATCAGCTGGCCAGCATTCATTCCGCGCCTCAATAGCCTTTGGGCAACGCAATGCCTTTAATGGTACGGTACAGGCTCAGGGCGTTCTGGTCGGTCATGCTGCCCACAAAATCGGTGAGGAGCATAATCTGCTCGTAGGCCGTGGCCTCCTGCTGCGGGCCCACGGCGCGAAACTGCGCGGGCAGCAGGTCGAGCAACTTGCGGGAGCGGTGGCTGCGCTGCGGGTCGAAGGTGGCGTGCAAAAAGGCGTCGAGTAGGCCCCCGAGTACTTCAAAACCGGCGGCCTCGATTTCGAGCACGGGCCGGCTCCGGTAGAGCTTCTCCACCGACAGCATCTCGACTTCGTGCAGCTCGTGCCAGCAGTCCAGCTCCTTGATCAGGGGCTGGTCGTACTGGCCCGTGAGCATGGCCGGGGCGTGCAGGGCAAAGAGGTCGGCAATTTCCGCAACCAGCCGGCCAATCAGACGGGCCCGCACGTAGCCCAGCTCCTCGCGCCAATCGTGCCACTGAATGCTGGCCGGGCGGCCGGGCGGGTCATTGAGCATGGAGCGCAACAGACTGAGCCCCAACTGCGGGTCAATCAAGCCGAGCTTGAGGCCATCTTCAAAATCAATGATGCGGTAGCAGAGGTCGTCGGCGGCTTCGACCAAAAATGCCAGCGGGTGGCGGTGGTACAGCCCGCTGCCCGGGTTTCCTTTCGGCAGCAGGCCCAGCTCAGTAGCCACGTGCCGAAACCGGGCCTTTTCACTTTGAAAATACCCGTAGCGCTTTTCACTGACCCCACCCGTTTGCGCCTCCGCATCCAGCACTGACGCCCGCGGATACTTGGAAAAAGCGCCGAGCGTGGCATACGTCAGGCCCAGGCCGGCCGTGCCGGTACTGTGGGCGGCGTAGGTGTGGGTAAGCATCCGAAAGCCGGCGGCATTCCCTTCAAACTGCTGCAAATCGGCCCGCTCGGCCTCCGAGATGGTCCGCACGTAGGCGGCGGCTTCGGGGCTGGCAAAGTAGGCGGAAATAGCATGCTCGCCCGAGTAACCAAAGGGCGGATTGCCAATATCGTGGGTTAGGCAGGCGGCGGCCACAATATCGCCGAAGTCATGGTCGAGGGTGGGCAGCTCCTGGGCCAGCTCGGGGTCGGCTTCCAGCAGCTTGCGGCCCCCTAGGCGCCCCAGAGAACGGCCCACGCAGGCTGTTTCGAGCGAATGCGTAAGGCGGGTATGCACAAAGTCGGTTTCGGGCAGCGGCATCACCTGGGTTTTGCGCTGCAGGCGCCGAAAGGCAGAGCTGAACACCACCCGGTCGTAGTCGGCCACGAAGGCCCCGCGCACCGCGGGTGTGTCGCCGACGATATGCAGTTGGGGCTGGTCGGGGTAACGGCGGCGCGAGAGCAGCTGGCGCCACGACATGGCGGGGCCGGCGGGAGTAGGCGGTACGATAGAGAGCATACAGAGGGCTAAGGCTGCAAAATACAGGTTCTTTGCTGGCTGGTACGGCCCGCGCTTCTTCTCACCATTCTCTTTACCACCGCCTAAGCCTCGGCCGGAGCCGGCCGCAGGCGCCCCAGCAGACGCACGGTGCTGTAGCCCAACACCAGAAACACCCCGAACAGCAGCGTTACGCCCCAGGTACGCGGGTGGGCCGCCGGGTGCAGCACCCGGGTCAGAATATCGTAGAAAAAAGTCAGCGGATTGGTTACTACGTGCCAGCTGTTGAGCCGCAGAAACCGCCCCAGGTATATCCCAAAGCTACTGAGCAGCAGAGCCACGACCACAAAGCCCCAGCTGATGGCCGTGCCCAGGCGGCGCTGTACCAGGGTTTGCATATCCAGCAGGGAAGCGTAGGCGAGTAGCAGCCCGGTCCAGGCGCAGGTTAGCAGCAAAATCAGGTCGTACCAATAGGGCACCCCACTGCGGGGCTCGAGGTGAAACAGGTCGGTGAGCAGGTAGGGCGCATTCGGAAAAAAAAGCAGCCACACCGCCCCGACCGGCACCAGCACCCGGGCCCGCACCGGCCCGGCCGCCAAGCCCAGCATAGTGCTCAGACCGAAGGGAATAAGCGCCAGCAGCAGGTTCCAGAGCAAGAAGACAAAGTAGATTTGTTGGGTCAGAAAAACCCGGAAGGCCACCAGCCCCACGCTCAATGCCAGGCAAGCCCCCAGTACCAGCAGCAGGTGCAGGCGCTGACGCAATTCGAGCCGGGAAAAGGCAGCTGCAGTTAACATAGGTACTACTTGAGAACTACGGGCAAGTACGTAATTCTACCCCAATTCGGGGTATACTATACTCCTACCCAGGCTTCTTTTGTAAAGTTGGCAGAGCAACTCTGCCAGGTACATTACTCATTATCGGCGGGTGGCACTCCGCCCGCGGCCCAGCGCAGCGTAGCCTGGGTCTGGGCGTACTTGGCTTGCAGCTCGGCCAGTTTCAGGCGCGCACTTACCAGCGAAGATTCCCGGGTGTTCAGCAAAAACACGGAGCTTTCCCCGTTTTCAAACCGGATCTGCTCCCCTAGGCGCATCCGCTCGGCATTCGCCACGATTTGCTCCTGCAGGGCCAGCTGCTCGCGCAGGGCCTCCCAGTCGTTGGCCACGGTGCGCACCGTTGTTTCCACTGCGCGTGTATCCTGCTGCAAGCTCAGCTCGGTTTCCTGGAGCTTAAACCGGTTGAGCTGCAGCTTACTGCGTTCCTGGCGCAGCAGCAGCGGGTAGGCAAAGCTGACGCCGAGCTTGTAGTTGTTTTGCAGGTAGCTCCCATTCAAGCTGGCCGGCTTTTCGGCACTAAACGGCTGACCGGCCTGCAGCAGGTTGTAATCGAGGGAGAGTTTGGGCAGCAGCTTGTTGGTCAGCAGGCGCCGCTCCACGGTGAGTTGGCTGAGCTTGGCCCGGCTTTTCTGCAAGTCAGGATGAATCCGGCGGGCCAGCTCGCTGAGCGCGGCCACCGAATCGGGCGGCAGCGTGGGCCAACGGGTAAGCAGAGGCTGGGGCCGCACGGTAGCGGGCAGCTCCACGGGCTGGTTTTGCTCATTCCAGAGGTAGTTGCTGAGCAGCAGCGTGGCGTTGCGCCACTGAACCCGGGCCTGGGCCAGCGTCGCCTGCCGGTTTTGCAGCTCCGTCAGGGCCTCCACCGAGTCGATAGCGGCCAGGTCGCCCTGCCGCACCCGCTCCCGCACGGCCCGAAAACGCACCTGAGCCAGGTCGGCGTTGTAGCTCAGCAACGTCAGGCGCTGGTGGTTCAGGCTCCAGTCCCAGTAGTCTTTCGCGGCCTGCAACACGAGTTTATTCAGCGCCCCGCGCCGCTCGGCCTCGGCCAGCCCGCGCAAGGCCTGCGCCTGGCGCACCGCCGCCCGCCGCTCATCGATGAGCAAGCCTTGCGCCAGCGGCACCGACAAGCCCACGTAGCTCAGCCCGGCCGGCGACGTATAGTTTTCCGGGTTCACGTACGTGCCGGTGCCCCGTTCAAAGCCCGCTTTAATATCGGCCCCAAACCACAGCGGCACCCGCAGCTGGGTGTCCCAGTCGTGAAAGTACTCCTTGCCGCCGAAGGTTTTACCATAGTATTTACTGGTGGCATTGGGGTCGAACAGGCCCCGGGCGTAGCGTACTTCCTGCTGGGCCCGTTCGGGCAGCAAGGCCGCTTGCCGGGCTACTGGGTGGCGTAGCGTCACGAAGGTGAGCAAATCGGCCAGGGAGAAGATCAGGCCGGCCGAGTCGGGCGCGGCTCCTGGCTGCACCGGGCGGGCCAGGGGCTGGGCGGCCACCTTGTTGCCCAGCAACAGGCTGCCCAGCAGCACGAAGACAAGCATCCTCATTTGGCTTCGTCCTCCTCACTCCCACCGGCTTTCGAAGCCTTGTCGGTTTTGGCGGTTTTGGCGGTTTTGCCCGCTTTGTCGTCCTTGGCGGGGCCACCCACAAAGTTGGGCGGGAAGCCGTTGAGCTGCCGCCACAGTTCGTACCAGATGGGCACGTCGTCGAGCAGAGCCCAGCCGTACACACCCGAGCCCACGCGCAGCGGCCGGGGCCAGGGCTCCAGCTCGGGGTCGGGTGTCACCAGGATGCGGTATTGCCCCTGGGAATCAATGTTGTCGATGACGGCCACGACCCCACCAAACGTACCGTAGCTGGTGCCGGGCCAGCCGCTAAACACCAGGGCCGGCCAGCCGTCGAACTGCAGACGCACCTTGCGGCCCACGCTCAGCAGGGGAATATCCATGGGCTGCACGTAGAGTTCGGCCGCCAGGGCCGGGGCCTTGGGCATTACCGTCACGACCGGCTCGCCTTCCTTCACGATTTCGCCCAGACCTTCCTTTAGGGCACGCACCACGAACCCATCCTGCGGAGCCGTAATATGGTAGTACCCCGCCCGGATGCTGAGGCTGGCCAGCTCATTGCGCATCTTGGCAATCTGGCCTTCCGTGTCGAACTGGTAGCCGGTCGTGGAGCGGCGGTCCGACTCGGATTTAGCCAGCTTGTCCTGGTACTCGGCCTGCAGCGACGAGAGCTCGAGCTGGGCATTCTGCAGCTCCTGCCGGCTGGCGGCCAGCTTGTTTTCCACGGCCTGGCGCTTGGCCGTGCTTTCCTGGAACTTCAGGCGGCGCTGCTCCAGCTCGGTCAGCGACTTGAGCCCCTGTTGGTACAGGTTTTCCTGGCGGGTCAGCTGCTGGCGGGCAATGTCGAAGTCGTTGGTAGCGGCTCGGAGCTCCGCCTCATCCGAATTCACTTTCAACCGGGTCTGCGTAACCTTATTACGGGCTTTTTCCAGGCTTACCTGCAGGCCGCTGCGCAGGGCTACCTGCTGCGCTTCGAGGGCCGCGCCCTTGGCTTTGTTTTCACGCAGAGAGGCTATTTTAGCTTCCAGCTGTTCGCGGGTCCGCTGCAGCAGCTCGGGGTCGAAGTACTTGTCCTTGATTTCGGCAATGGCAACCAGCGTGTCGCCCTTCTTGACCGCCTGGCCCTCCTGCACCTGCCACCGCTCGATGCGGCCCGCAATGGTGCTGGGCACCGTCTGGGGTCGGTCCTGGGGCCGCAGGGTAGTTAGGGCCCCGGCCGAGCGAATATTTTGGGTCCAGGGCATAAAGCCGGCCAGGAATACCAATGCGCCTAACCCGGCCGCCCAGCGTGCCAGTGTGCGGCCCGCCTGCGGGGTCTGCACCCGCTGATACGAGCGGAAGCGGCTCGTAAACGGACTGGTTTCGTCAAGAGGTTTTTCTGCAAAAGGCATGTAAAGGGAAGTTAGCGTTGGGAATCAGCGAAAAGCGAGAAGCGTGTGGCCTGACTTAGGCCAGTAGCTCCTGGAACTCCGCTTGCTTCACAATAGAGGCGTAGGGCCCGTCGGCAACCAGCTCGCCTTCCCGGAGCAGGGCTAGGCGGGGGCAGTGCACCAACAGGCGCAGGTCGTTGGAGGCCAGTACCACCGTCCAGGCCTGGGCCGGCTCCAGCAGGCGCTTGAGAATCCGTAGGGCCTCGGCTGGCTCCACCCCGGGCAGAAAATGGTCGAGCAGCAACAGGCGAGGGCGGCGCACCAGGGCCCGGGCCAGCAGCAGCTTTTGCCGCATGCTGTCGGCCAGGGGGGTGCCAATGCCCAGCGGGGTATTCAGGCCCAGGGGCCGGGCGTAGATATCGTCACGCAGGCCCACCAGCTCCAGGGCCCAGGTGACGTCCCCGGCACTGATGGTGGGCTGCCGCAGGGTCAGGTTTTCGAGCAGAGTGCCCTCAAACAGGTTCTGGTGCGAGATATTGTCGCCCACCACACGGCCCAGGGTTTCGGCCTGAATATCCTGCAGAGCCAGCCCATCGTAGGCCACCACCCCGGTGTAGCCGTGCAGCAGCCCGGCCATCACGCGCAGCAAGGTAGTTTTGCCCGAGCCATCGAAGCCGGCCAGGCCCAGGTGCTCACCCGGGGCCAGCTCCAGCGACACGCCCCGCAGCGGCTGCTTTTGGCCGCCCGGGTATTCGTACGTCAAGTGGCGCAGCTCCACACTCAGGCCCGCCTGCGACTCGGGCAGCTTCAGGCCGGCGCCGGGAGTAGGCGTCAGCACCGGCAAGTCGAGCACATGCCCGATTTTGTCGATGGAAGTCAACGCATCGTAGACGACGTCGAGCTTGAGCAAGACTTTTTCGACGGCAGAAATCGTCATGATGATGATGATTTCGGCGGCTACGAACTGGCCAATGTTAATTTGCTTGTTGATTAGCAGCCAGCAGCCCAGAATCAGCAGGGTGGCGGTGATAAACGTTTTGAAGCCGACAAAGCCCAGGTATTGGGTAAGCAGCACCCGAAAGTGGCTTTGGCGGGCGGTAATGTAGCCTTCCACCAGCTCGTCGGTGCGGGTGTGGGCCAGTTCCTGCCGTGGCGAGTGCCGGAACGTGTACACCGTGCGGGCCACGTCTTCCAGCCAGGCCACGACCCGGTATTTGTACTTCGACTCGGCCAAGCTGGTACTCAGTCCCTTGGGGCCGCTAAAGCGCAGCAGCAAAGCCAGCAGCAGCACCAGCAGGCCGCCAAAGGCAATGAAAATGGGGTGGTAAAACGAGAGCAGCAGCAGGCCGAACAGGATTTGCAGGGCCGCAGCCGAAAACTCGACCAGCAGCGTTGCCAAGCCTTTTTGCAGGGTAGGCACGTCGAGCAGGCGGTTCATCAGCTCGGGCAGGTACTGCCCGTTCAGCGACTCGGTGCGGACCCGGGGCAAACGCACGGCAAAATCCAGGGCCATACGAGCAAACAGCCGCTGCTGCATAAACTCTACCAGATAGATCTGCATTACCTGCAAGCCCCCCACCAGCAAAGTCCCCAGCACGATAAAACCAATAAGCACTATCAGGGAAGTGCTGATGGCGCCGCTGCTCACGAACCCAATAACGGACTGCACACCCAACGGGAGCGTAAGGCTGATGAGGCCGGCCAGGGCCGCGTACACATATAAATAGGTAATGTCGCGACGCTCGGAGGCCAGCAGCCGGAACAGGCGCTGGCTCGGGGTTAGGGAAGACGAATGCTCAGCCATAACGACGGAAAGTAAAGTAAGCAGGAGGGGAAATACGGGTCTTTGTGAAGCAAGCGGCGCCCATGTACAAACGGGCTAGGTGGGCGGGCAGCCTCAGCACAGTGCCCCGAAAGCCAACCCTTCCAGAAAGGCCAGGATATCAGTTTCGGTGGTTTCCTGGGCTTTAGCGTCGGTGAGCGAAGGCAGGTGCTGCGCGTAGAACAGCTGCTTGCGCGCCGCCTCCAGCAGGGTGCTTGCCAGGGCGTGCGGGTAGGCATAGTCGGGCTTGATCTGCTCCACAATAGCGGCCACATCGGCCACCAAGCCCTTGTGCTCCCGAAATAAGCCGGCCTTGTTGTCCTCGTCTACCTCCCGGGTCAGGTACGACTTGGACGCCTCATTGACCACCACCCGGTACAGGGCCGCTTCGTCCAGCAGGGGCGTCGTTGGGTCGTCGTAGTGGGCCCGGGTCAGAATCTGCAGCACCAGGCGCAGGCGCTGGCGGGGCTCGGCCAGGTTGTGGGTATGAAAGCGAATCTGAAAGCGCAGGGAAGCCCAGTACCACGACACCAGATACACCAGCAGGCGGTGCTTATTTTCGAAATAGCGGTAGAGCGAGGCCTCGGTAGAATCGATGCGCTGCGCCAGCTTTTTGAAGGTGAACTGCTCGAACCCAATCTCGTCGATCAGCTTCACGCTCTCCGCCACCAAGCGGCGGCCCAGATCCGTCACCTGGGGGTCCCGCAGGTAGATGTTCTCGTTGAGGTCAATGCGCAGGGAAGTAGTCATCGGAAACGAAATAAAGGCGGCTGACTCGGCAGGCCGGCAAACCAAGCAAGCGCACCGGCCAAATGCCCACTTACTCTCGTCCAGCGGCGCAAAGATAAAACCTGGAACGCAAATAATAGCTTTACTATTACATTAAATAGTTTTAATATCACATTAAATAGCTTTAATATCTAAATCCACCACCAAGATCTTCCTTGCGCTTCCTGCGTACCTTTGTCACCGTGACCCGAGTTGCCCTGGCGCAACCGGTAGCGGCTTTTTTTCTTTTTACTCTTTGGTTCCTCTGGTATGAGGCATTTTTGCGCCCTGCGATTGTTTGCGTTGTGTTCTGGGTTGGCCATGGGTTTTCCCACTCAGGCTCAGCAGCCTACCTCCCGCCCGGCTACTTCAACCCAAGCGCCACCCAAGAAAACCCCGGCTGCTTCGGCCCCCGCTCCTGCTAAGCCTGGCTCAGTGCCCCCGCGTAGCACTCCCGCACCCAAGGCCAGCACGACCACTGCGCCTGCCAAAGCTACCTCCACGCCCGCCACAACCAAGCCTGCGACGAGTTCTACAGCCGCTCCTGCCAAAGCCGTTCCTACGGCTTCCCCGTCGGCGGCCAAACCTGCTCCGGCCAAGCCGACCGGCCCGCCCCTGCCAGCCAACATGGGCTCGAGCAACCCAGCGGTGCGCTACCAGAACGGCAAAACCCTGATTACCCAAGCCCGCTACGATTTGGCCATGCAGGAGCTGGAGCCGCTCACGCCCCCCGCGGCCAGATTTGAGCGGGGGCCGGAGGCGGCCTACCTATATGCCGTAGCCGCTACCCGGGCCAAGAAGTGGGCCGAGGCCGAGCAAATGCTGAATCTGCTGCGCAACGAGTACCCCACCTGGCCGAATCTGGCCGAAGCCTTTTTTCTGCAGGGGCAGGTTTCTTTCGAGTTGGGAGAAGCCGACAACGCCCTGAAGATTCTGGCCCAGATACCGGCCGATAAGCTGAGCGCGGAGCGGGAGGCTATGAAAGCCGTGTACCTGCCCCGGGTCAAGGACAAAGTACAGTTGCAAACCCTGTTGCAAAATTACCCTCAGGACGCGGCCGTGGCCCGGGCCTACGCCGATAAGCTGGTGGCCGGGGGCTGGTATACCGACGCCGACAAAGCCACCCTCGACCAGCTCGTGACCCAGCTGGGCCTCGACCGGACCCGTTACACGCCCCGGCCCAAAGCCCAGAAGAAAAGCAGCTACAATGTGGCCGTGCTCCTACCCTTCGAGTTTAACGACCCTAGCTGGGAGAAGCAGCGCAAAAACCAGTTTGTAACGGACCTGTACGCGGGGATGCGGCTGGCCCAGGATTCCTTGCAGCGGGAGGGCCGCCCGATTCAACTGTTTTCCTACGATACCGGCGCCGACACGCTTCAACTCAAGCAAGTACTGGCCCTGCCCGAACTGGCCTCCATGGACCTGATTATCGGCCCTGTGTACAAGTCGGGCAGTAAGATTCTGGCCCGCTACGCCCAGCAAAAGCAGATTATCTGCATCAACCCCTTGTCGCAGGACGCGGACTTGGTGCAGGATAACGGGTGGCACTATTTGTTTGAGCCCAGTACCGTGACCCAGGCCAAGCAGGCGGCCCAGTTTGCCATGTCGCGCTTCACCAGCCGCACGGCCGTAGTACTCTACGAAGACACCAAAGACGAAGCCGCTTTCGGGCAGGCCTACAAAACGGCCTACGAAGCGCTGGGCGGCAAGGTCCTGCAGCTGCGCCGCATCAACTCCGACGTGGAAGAGTCCCTCAACGCGGGCTTTGCGGGCATTGACTTAAAAACCGTCGGGCATCTGGTCGTAGCCTCCGACCACCGCAAGGCGGGTCCCTATACCTTGGGCATCATGCAGGCCCAGGGGGCCCGGCTGCCCCTGCTCACCTACGCATCCTGGCTTGACAACTCGCGCGTGAGCCTGGGCCAACTCGACTCGCGCGACGTCTTTTTTGTGCACCCGAAGTACTTGGATAAAACGGCCTACGGCGTGCGCCGCTTCCGCCAGCTCTACCTGCAGCGCCAAAACCTGCCGCCGTCGGTGTTTGCCTTCACCGGCTTCGAGTTGCTGTACTATTTTGGCTCTCAGCTCCACCTGCACGGGCCCGGTTTCCAGCAGAATCTGGCTTCCTCGGGGCCGGTTTCTGGCTCCATCTTCCAGGGAATCGGCTACCCCAGCGGGGCCCACGACAACCAGTACGTGCCTTTTACCAAGCTCGAACGACTGGAAGTAGAAGTACAGAACCCCGTGGGCCTCCGCTAGGTTATAGTACGGACACTCTTCTTCAATACCTCTAGTAGCGGACTTGCTGCCCGCTTTTACCTGCTTTTTCCTATGAATTCTTCTGCTCCCGCGGCCACGCTCAACCTCTCCACTTCCGACGCTCTGTTCACGCGGGCCAAAGACCATATCCCCGGCGGCGTCAATTCGCCCGTGCGCGCCTTCCGGGCCGTGGGTGGCCACCCCGTATTCATGAAGTCGGCCAAGGGTGCCTGGCTCACCGACGTGGATGGCAACCGCTACCTGGACTTTATCAACTCCTGGGGCCCCATGATTCTGGGCCACGCACCGGAAGTTGTGCTCAATGCCGTGCAGGAGGCTATTCAGGGTTCGTTGTCGTTTGGCGCCCCCACGCGCCGCGAAGTTGAAATGGCCGAGCTGATCAAGAAAATGGTGCCCAGCATCGAAAAGGTTCGGCTGGTAAATTCGGGCACGGAAGCTACCATGTCGGCCATCCGCGTGGCTCGGGGCTACACCGGCCGCAACAAGATCATCAAGTTTGAGGGCTGTTACCACGGCCACGGCGACTCCTTTCTGATTGCCGCCGGCAGCGGCGCCCTCACCCTGGGCACTCCCGATTCGCCCGGCGTCACCGAAGGCGTGGCCCAGGACACCATCACGGTTCCCTACAACGACCTGGCAGCAGCTCGTCAGGCTCTTGAAGTCAACCAAGACCAGGTAGCCGCCCTGATTCTGGAGCCAGTGGTCGGCAACATGGGCCTGGTAGCACCCGCCGAAGGCTACCTGCAGGGCCTGCGTGAGCTGTGCACCCGGCATGGTGTTGTCCTGATTTTCGACGAAGTGATGACGGGTTTCCGCCTGGCCCGCGGCGGGGCGCAGGAGCTTTACGGCATCACGCCCGATATGACGACTCTGGGTAAAATCATCGGGGGCGGCATGCCCGTGGGTGCCTACGGTGGCCGCCAGGACATTATGGACTGCGTGGCCCCTGCTGGCAAGGTGTACCAGGCTGGTACGCTTTCCGGCAACCCGATTGCCACCGCTGCCGGCATTGCCCAGCTCACGTACCTGCAGGAACACCCCGAGCTCTACCCCGAGCTGGAGCGCATCACTACCCGCATTGCCGACGGCACCCGCCAGATTGCCGCCGACCTGGGCCTGAACTACACCGTCAACCAGGTGGGCTCGATGTTTAGCGTGTTCTTTACCAGCTCACCCGTCAACAACCTGGAAGACGCCAAAACTTCCGATACCGAAGCTTTCGGCCGCTACTTCCGCGCCATGTTGCACCGCGGCATCTACCTGGCCCCGGCCCAGTACGAGGCCCTGTTCGTGTCCACAGCTATTACCGACGAGCTGGTCGACCAGTACCTGACGGCCTGCCGCGAGTCGATGCGCGAGGCGCACGGGCTGTAAGTATTTCGGGAGGCAAAGAGGCATAGTCGCGTAGGCATTGCCAAACAACTCGACTACGCTCCCCTGCTTCTACCTGCACCCCCCCATAGCCTGTCATTGCGAGCGAAGCGCGGCAATCCGTCCTCTGCGCAGTACGACTCGTTCTTTTACCAGAAAGCCCTTTCCCGCATGAGCAGGAAAGGGTTTTTCACTTTAGGAAGCTCAGCACATTTCAGAGGACGGATTGCCGCGCTTCGCTCGCAATGACGCTTTTTCTTTCAAACAGCTCAGTAGCATATCCTTGATTCCGCTGCCTACCCTTCGAAATTCAGCCGAACGAGTCGAGGCCATTTGGCGAAATGCACAGTTTTTTCGCTGCTTTTCCGAACCACGCCGGCAACCGGTTACCTTTGCGCCCAATCTGCTTTGCTGCCATGCGCCATTTCCGAGTTCTTTTCTCCCTTGTTTTCCTGCTTGTCGCCTCCCTGGGCCCCTTGCATGCCCAGGTAGAAGCGCCGGCCGTTGCCAACAAACGTCTGTTCAACCGTACCGTAGACGAACTCAACTTCCGGACTATGGAAACGGTGTACGACAAGTCGTTTACCCGCAATAAGTTTCCGGTCACGTTGCGTAGCCACAAGGCCCGCAAGGAGTTTGACGGGTACGGCGGCAATGCCAGCCTGAAGAAGCTGTTCTTGAACTATAACGACGTGTCGGAGCGATTCAAAGGCCGCTTCGGCAAGGGCCGCACCGATTTGGCGGAGTTCGAGAAGCAACTCAATTCCCTACTAGTCGACAAGAACTTCGAGTTCTTTATCCGCGTCCTGCCCCGCGACGAGCGGGTCGCCCTGATTCGCTCCCTGCAGCGGGCCATCAAGCAGGCCTCGGCCCAATTCAACGCCTCAGAAGACCCCAACCCGGAAGACGTAGCCGTGGATGAAGCCGCCGTACCGCCCGCCGATATCGACGCGGTACCTGCCACCTCGGCTCCTGTGGAAGACCCCGAGCCCCAGCCGGAGACGTTAAGCAGCTCCCGCCCAGCTCCTTCCGGGGCCGTACGACCGTTGGATATCTCCGTCCGTCACGACTGGGTCGACTACCTGGCCCTGATCTTGTCGGCCACCTCGGCGCTGCTCCTGTTCTACCTCATCACCACCGTGTTGCCCGATCTGCGGGCCCGTCTCGATGGCCTAGCCGAGGAACTGGAAGAGCGGCAGTCGGACGGCGGCCGCCCCCGCAAGCGCCCTGCTGGCTCGCTGCCCCAGGACCGCTACGGCGACGAAGATGACCCCGAGTAACCTCTATGGTTGAATGTTGCATCACATAGCAACTCCTGCGCTGTCGGCAGGTATCCCAGCACGGCATTCACCCCTCCGCATTAATCACTCCCCCTTTCCATGATTCTTACCGATCAGCAGATCCTGGCCGAAATTGAGCGCGGCAACATCGTCATTGAACCCTACGACCCCAGCTGCCTGGGTACGAATTCTTATGATGTGCACCTAGGCCGCTACCTAGCCACCTACCGCGACAACGTGCTGGATGCGCGCAAACACAACCAAATTGACGTGTTTGAAATACCCGCTGAAGAGGGCTTCGTGCTGCAGCCCGGCGTACTGTACCTCGGCGTCACGGAGGAATATACCGAAAGCCACGCGCAGGTTCCCTTCCTGGAAGGGAAGTCGAGCGTAGGTCGCCTGGGTATCGATATCCATGCAACTGCCGGCAAGGGCGACGTTGGTTTCTGCAATACCTGGACCCTGGAAATTTCCGTAACCCAACAGGTGCGCGTATACGCAGGCATGCCCATCGGCCAGCTCATTTACTTCGCCGTGCAGGGTGATGTGCAAACCTTCTACAACCGTAAAGCCAACGCCAAATACAACGACCGCACCGACAAGCCCGTCGAGTCTATGATGTGGAAAAACACCTTTTAAGGTGCGGAAGCGGGGGAATGTGCTAACGCCCCAGACTTATCCCTGCGAACGAAGCGCGGGCACACGTCCGCTGCGTCCTGCGACACGATTTTTTACCAGAAAGCCCTTTGCTACCGCGTGTAGCAAAGGGCTTTTTAGCTTGGAAGGCTGCGCTCATTTCCGAGGACGCTGGCTTTGCACTGCTCGCCCTGACTCATTTCTCGCAGCTGCCGCATTGCTCTTGGCTTTCTACCTTAGCGCTTGAGCACCTTATCTTACCCGAACTCGCTGGCACAGTTTTTCGTTAGCCTTACATACCTGCCAGGCGCTGAGGCACTCTTTTCGGCTGAATGGCAGCTTTTTATTTATCAATCAAACGCTTCTAGACCATGCGAAATCAACTTGCCACCGCCGCGCTGATTCTGGCCGCAACGCTGGGCGCGCAGGCTCAGCAGAAGCCCGCTATAGTTCAGCCTCAGGACAAAACCAAGACCACGCCTCGCCTAAGCGCGGTACAGGAGCGCGCCAAGCGCCTCTCCGACCAGATGGCCCGCGACCTGCGGCTCAATGGCTACCAGTCCACTCGTCTGCGCGCCATTAACGAAGATAAGGTAGCTAAAATGGCGGCTATTGAGCAGAAGAATGCCGGTAACCCTCGGCTGATCGATGAGCAGTGCGGCTTGGTGTGCCGCGAGCGGGACCAAGAGTTGCGCGGAGTACTGAGCAATTCCCAGTATAGCGCCTACTACGACTCCCGCGAGGATTTCTACAAATACGACAAGGACTACGCCAAGCAAACTAATGCAGTGTTTGTAAAGTCGGTGCAGAACCCGCTGCCCGCCAGCAGTCGCGGTGCCACCATTGGCCCGGCCCGTACATCGGGCGCCGAAACCGGCCGCTAGATTCTGCTGGTTCCCAGGTATAGAAAAAGCCCCGCTGGATTGCTCCGGCGGGGCTTTTCTGTTGAGTCAGAACGGGGTAGAGACGCATACTGGCGTCTTGTCCTTTGCGCCGGTTGAACGAATGGTGCTCAACGGCCAGACGCTAGTACGCGTCGCTGCGCCCTTAGCGCTGCTCGGCTTCCTGCTTGTTGAGGTAGTCGGTCAGCTCGCGGCAGAGGTTGCGCATTTTGGTGGCCATTTCCGTGTCGTTGGTAGCCGTAATCAGGCTTTCGGCCATGGCACCCATGGTGTCCACGTAGAAGCGCTTCATCTCGTCGACGGGCATTTCCTTGGTCCACAGGTCAATTTTCATCGTGCCGCGCTCGTCCCGGTCCCAGAGGGCAATGTTGATGGCCTTGGCAAAGTGAATATCGGGCCCCGCGTCGGTAGCCGTCCAGCTGATGGCCTCGGGTACTTTCTGGTCATCGAGGGCAATGCTGAAGCGGATTTCAGATTTTTTCATCGGAAGGATGTTCTTGTAAAAAAGTGTGTCATCCTGAGCTTGCGAAGGACCTTATTTCAGTTGAACATAAGCCGTTGTTACGACTCGTCCTTTCGTGATAAGGTCCTTCGCAAGCTCAGGATGACAGATGGTTTTTGTTTTGCGAATGTGCTACTGAGCCCAGTAAACCGAGCTTACACGTAGTTGTTCAGCATCACCGGCATGACCAGCATCAGGATGCTTTCGTTGTCGTCGGCGACGGTGGGCATGAGCAGGCCGGCGCGGTTGGGGGTGCTCAGCTCCAGGGTGATTTCCTCGGAGTCGATGTTAGAAAGCATCTCGGACAGGAAGCGGGCATTGAAGCCGATTTCCATGTCCTCGCCCTCGTACTGGCAGGCCAGGCGCTCATTGGCCTCGTTGCTGAAGTCGAGGTCTTCGGCCGAAATGGTCAGCTCGGAGCCGGCCAGGCGTAGGCGCACCTGGTGGGTGGTCTTGTTCGAGTAAATCATGATGCGCTTCACCGAGTTGAGGAACTCCGAGCGGCTGATGATGAGCTTGTTGGGGTTGCTGACCGGAATTACGTTTTCGTAATCGGGGTAGCGCTCGTCAATCAGGCGGCACACGAGGCGCATCTGGTTGAAGCTGAAGAAGGCATTGGAATTGTTGAACTCGACGCGCACGGTAGTTGCCTCGGAGGGCAGGGCACCTTTCAAGAGATTAAAAGCCTTGCGGGGAATAATCAGGTTGGCCGTCTGGCCGGCACCCACGTCGGAGCGGCGGTAGCGCAGCAGGCGGTGGCCGTCGGTGGCCACAAAGGTTACCTGGGCGTCGGCCAGCTGCACCAGAATGCCGGTCATGGCCGGGCGCAGCTCGTCGGTGCTAACAGCGAAGATGGTCTTGTTGATGGCGCGCTGCAGCGACGAAGAGGGAATCTCAATCGGGGCCGAACCTTTTACCACGGGCACGCGGGGGAAGTCGGTAGCGTTTTCGCCGGCCAGCTTGTAGCGGCCGTTGGCCGAGGCAATTTCAATGGTATAGGTTTCCTCGTCCAGGGTGAAAGTCACGGGCTGGTCGGGCAGGTTCTTCAGGGTGTCGAGCAGGATGCGGGCCGGGGCGGCAATGCGGCCACTCTCGCGGGCTTCCACGGGCAGCTCGGTAATCATGCTGGTCTCCAGGTCGGAGGCCGTAATCGTCAGTTTGCCATCCTCGATTTCAAAGAGAAAGTTCTCCAGAATCGGCACCACGGGGTTGTTGGTCACCACGCCATTGATGCTCTGCAGCTGCTTGAGCAAGGCGGAAGACGATACGATAAACTTCATATAGGCGGGGTTGGCTGGCGGTGTAAAGTAGAGGACAAAGATAGGAAACCGCAACCGGGTTTTCTAGTGACCGAGCGGGCGGGTTATCGTCATTGCGGGACCAGGCCCGCAGGGCCAAAGTGGGCGGCCCGGCCCAGTTCAGCCTATTCATTCAACTCAACCATTGAGTTCTTGCCGAAATAGTGGTTCTTTAAGAAGGGTTATTGGTTCTGCACTATGCTTTTATCACCTCCTGCTTCCCTATACCACTTAGCGTACCAGAGCACAGCAACCGGTATGCCTACTGAGCAAGACCTGGAGGAACTGCTGGTGCAGGCCCGCGCCACGAATCAACAACACGGCCTGACCGGCGTGCTGCTTTATTGTGAAGGGCGGTTTATGCAGGTGCTTGAGGGGTCGGAAGAAGCCGTGCAGGGTATCTACGCCCGCATTGAGCGTGACCTGCGGCATCACAACGTCATCAAGTTCACGGATGGCCCCATCCGCCGGCGGAGCTTCTCTACTTGGTCGATGGGCTTTAAGGCCGTCCATCCCGAGGACTTTCAGCACCTGGCATGCTATCTGAACCCGGCCGCCCCCTCCTTTCCGCCTACCGTGCCCGAAACCGATACCAGCACCCTGCACGCGCTGCTGGCCTCTTTTCTAACCGACGAATCCATCCGGTACTAAGCTTTTTTCACTAGCCCGGCGGCCAGGTTGTATTTAAATTGACCCGACCATTGCGCAGATGCGGCAAATCTTTTTACTTGTAGATATCCTATATGTATTTGCACCGCATGCCTGCCGCGTCCCACTACCACCTGGTTTACCAGAGCAACGTAACTGCCCCCCTAAGCCAACCCGAACTCGAAGCGCTGCTGGTGCAGTCGCGCGCCTGGAACCACAGCCACGACCTGACCGGCGTGCTACTCTACTGTGACTCGAACATTATTCAGGTGCTGGAGGGCCCCGAAGAGGAGGTAGAATACATCTTCGCCCGCATCGAGCAGGACCTGCGCCACTACGACGTGACCAAGCTGGCCGACGGGCCCATTCCGCGCCGCAACTTCTCGCAGTGGTCCATGGGCTTTAAATCGGTGCACCCGGGGGACTTGACCTACCTGGCTGGCTACCTGAACCCGGCTGCCCCAACATATTCCGCCGCTATTGCCGAAACCAACGTCTCGTCGCTGCACGAGTTGCTGGCCGCCTTCGTTACCGACGAACCGATTCGGTACTAGTTTCTAGCAGCCACATTGGCAGCGGGCGCCAAGTGCTGGTACTGCTGATAAAACGTATTCTGGAACAGCCCGCGGGGGTCGTACTGCCGCTTTAGGCGCAGAAACTCCGGCATCATGGGGTAGGCATTTTCGAGTTGGGTGTCTGTGGCGTGCAGGCGGTAGGGCAAATAATAAACCCCGTCCAGCCGGGTGGCCGCCTCAATCAGCTCCTGAGTGAGTTGCTGCATATCCTGCTCGGCTTGGGGCGTTATGTCCTGATTGAAGAACATGACGAACCCGAACACTTCCTCCCGGGCGTAGGGCAGGAAGGTATCCTTATCGGGGTAAACGTTGCGCAGGGTGATGTTGAGCAAATCGGCCTGGTGGCGGGGCACGATGCGCTGCAACGCCCGCCGAAACGCGTCGAAATTGCGGCGCGGAATAAAGTACTCGTGCAGCACGTCGGTTTGCCCAGCCGTGCGGTTCAGGTACAGCGCCGGGCTTTCGTTCATGATCTGGTTGCGGGTAAACTCATTGCCGACCTGGGTGCGGGTAAAGGTGCGCTCCATGTTCCAGCGCAGCTGTTTGCCGTACCCATCCCGCTTGGAGCCCAGAAAAATGGCCCGTTTCAGGTCCGTCAGGCCGGGCTCCTGCAAGGAGCCACCGCGCGGGGCCGGCCCTTCGCGCTCAAAGTAGTTGAGCATCACGCCTTCCAGAAAGTTGTCCGGCGTCACGTTGAGGCGCCCGTAGGCCAGGCCCACGCGCGGGTTGCGGTCCACATGCTTCGCGTATTGCTCCAGATAGGTAGCGGCCGGGGCGTACACGCGGTGGTAGGAATACTGCTCGTTGGGCACCGTGCGCAGCTGGGCTTCCAGGATAATACCCAGCAGCCCGTAGCCGCCCAGGACCAGGGAAAACAGCTGCTGGTTTTGGCGGCGGCTGCAGGTCAGTACCCGGCCATCGGCCAGCAGTACCCGTATGGCTTCCACCGAGCCGGCAATGGGTGGCTGGTTGGGCTGCCAGCCGTGGCAGTTCACGCTCAGGGAACCCCCTACGGAAAAGGCGTTGTCGGACTGCATGGTGGCCACGGCCCGGCCGTAGCGGTTCAGGTAAGGGATGACGTCGGCCCAGAGGGCACCGCTGCCCACGGTCAGGACTTGGGTGGTCGTATCGAGGTGCAGGTGGCGGAAGGGCAGCATGTTCAGGCGGATACCGTCGGGGGCCAGGGTGTGGCCGCCCATGCTGTGCTTGGCCCCGGCAATGGCGATGGGCAGGTGCTGCTGGTCGGCATAGCGCAGTAATTCGCGCAACTGGCGCAGAGCCGCGGCCGTGTCGGCGGCCACGGCTATTTCGGCCCGGACGGGGGTCTTGTTTAAGTGGCTGATGTCATCGGCTTGGCCACGGGGCAGCCGGGCCAGGGTGCTGGCATCGTGGCGGTGGGTTTTCCAGAGGTGGGAGGCCGGCCGTATCAACACCCCCAATAGCACGCATACGACGACCAGCAGGCTGGCCAGAATGACCTGTTTCCGCTTCATAATGAATAGAGAACAACTACTGCATAAAAGGTTAGTACCCGCAAAATACGCAGACCGGCCAACTCAACAATTCAATGCCTGAGCCTACCCATATTTTAGCTGGATGCCTCCCCTGCCGCCTGGCACAGGCGCAGGATTTCCCGGTCGGCCGGAGTATTGCGGCGGATGCACTGGTAGAGTAAATGGGGTACCGACGCCAGTGGCAGGCCCGCTTGCCAGTGCCGTTCCGGAGCAAACTCTTCCCAACGCATAAAGGCATTCTCGTAGGAAAGGTCGAGGATGGCGCCCTGCCAGCGGGCCCGCAGGTAGTACTTGCCGCGTAGCTGGGCCTCGGTGAGCGGCACCGGCACCGGCTTCTGCCACAGCGTTAGTTCCCAGCCCGTTGCCTGCAACAGCTGCACGAGCCGGTTCAACTGCGCCACGTCGAAGGGCACGAGCAGGTCACAATCGTGGGCGGGCCAGTGGGCCAGGGTGGGGCACTGCCAGCGCAAGGCCAGGGAACCGATAACGCAGAATTCCAGGCCGGCTTCGACCAGCGCATGCAGGGTGCGGCGGTAGAGCTGCTCGTGCTCGGGGCTCATGCCGAGGGGTAATAGTAGTCGAGAGAGGGTTTGGGCACCCGGCTCAGCACCCGGCTGTCGGGGTCCCAGTCGCCGGACAGGGTACCGTCGGAGTGCAGGATGAGCTTTTGCAGCACGCCGGTAGCATTGGCCGCCTGCAGGGCCGGGTAGCTGCTGGTTTCGAAAATGACTTCCAGCTCCTGCCAGCGGTAATGCTCGTTGTAGTAATAGTAGCCGAAGGTGCTGCCCGCGTACTCCCAACCGGGCCGGGTGGCTTCGAGCGTGGGCGCCACGGCCGTCAGTAGGGGCTCGATGGGGACGCGGTTCTGCTCAATCCACTCGGTAAAGACGTTGGGCAAATAGCTGCCTTCCAGCCGGCTCAGCTCCCGAAACACCACCTGCCGCACGCCCAGCCCGGCGGCCCACCGGAGGTAACGCTCCACGTCGGGCAGGGTGGCAATGCCCAGGCGGGTCAGGATGCAGGAATTTTTGACGGACAAATGCCGGTGCAGCCAGCCCACGGTGGCCGCGTACACGGCGTTGTGACGAATGGGCTGGTTGCGGTTGAAGCGCATGATCTGCTGGTTCACGGCCTCGTCGTCGTGGCAGCGCGAGAGTTCGAGCCGGCTCAGGCCGAAGTCTTCCAGAGCCAAACCCAAATCAGGCTGGGTGGCCAGGCCGCTGCCGTTGGTATAAAGCACTTTCTCATTGAACACCACGCCTTCCCCTTCCAGCCCCGTGAGGCAGGCCAGCAGCTCGCGCAGCCACACCGGCTCGGCCGTGGCTTCCAGCCCCGACAAGCTCAGCCCCAGCGGAAAGCCCCGAAATGGGAGCAGCACCTGGCGCAGGCGCTGGAAGTAGGCCGGGTAGTCGTTAATCAGGCGCTTGGCCGTGAGCTGGTGGCCCTCGTGGCGCAGCAGCTCTTCCGAGCAAAACGCGCAGTGGGCGTTGCAGCGCACCGCGTTGGCAAAGGGCGTGAAGGTGAGGCCGGGCCGCAGCTGGTGGGTGCGCCCAAAGGCGGCCACTGCCACCGGAGCCACGGGCTGGTAAAACTGCCAGGCCGCGGCTCGGAACTGGGCTAGCTCGGCGGAGCTCGTGGCGGTCTGGTACTGGTTGCGCAGGGTAGGTGCCATAGAGTTAGCTAAGCTAGCTTTTTTGGGCAGAAGCGGCCTGAAAGCCGGGGGCATCCCCCGTAACTTTCTGGTTGAAACAATTAGAGGCCAAACATTTTAAAATGTTTGGCCTCTAATTGTTTCAACCTTTTGCCTTTCTTCCGCTATGGCTGATTCTATCCGTACCCACCTTGGCTTCACGCAAGAAATGCTGGCCGGCTGGCTGGGCGTTTCCCGCGTCAGCGTGGCCCTGGCTGAACAGGGCCATCCGCACCTGCCGTACGGGGCCGGACTCCAAATGGCCCGCCTAGTACTGGCGACGCAGGGCTTGGTCTACAACCCAGAGGGTAATACTCCTGCCCCACCCGCGTTGCCCCTACCCGCCCCGGACCTTGATCCACTGGTAGCGCGCCTGGATTATTGCCAGCACCGCAGCCGCAACCTGCGCCGGGCCCTGGAGCGACTTCGGGCACAAGCGGCTCCCCTCGAAGCCCGCTTAGCCACCCTGCCCGCCCTGCGTACCTGGACCGGGGCCGTACGCAACCCCTCTCTGGAAGAAAGCTGGCTGGCCTTGATCGAGCATGAAGCCAGCAGTGGCCTGCGCTACGACTGCGGCCAGGGGCCCCATAAGCTGCTGGAGGCAAGAATTGCAGGGCTGGAACGGGAGGCCCAGGTGCTGCGGGAGTTGCTGGAGACTCCGGAATTAAGCTCGAATGCTGGTCCAGGAGAAAGTTAAATCTCCATCACCACGCAACCGGTCATATCAACCAATCAACTAGACTTGTGGGCCAGCAAACGGGCTGGACTGTATTTCAAGCAAATTATGATTTCAGAGCAAGATGTACTCACCGCCCTCGACCACGCCAATGATGGCTACTACTGCCATTTCATTTCTCTGAATCACCCCTACGTCTACCTGATTGACACCCGGCTAAGCCTTTTCCGCAGCGGGGATGAATGGGCTATTGCTGCGGAGATACTAGGCTTTCCTCCCCGCGGCGGCTTTATCGAACTCAACATTTATTACTACGGCAACTGCCTTGTTAATCTGGAGCAGTACAACAACCGCCCTACGAACACTTACACAGTATATCCAATTGACGAGGCCTCCTTCCAGAAAACTGCCCCGGAGGAATTCTTGAACCCCACAGCCGCTACCATGTTAATACGCGACGTGAACGTACCGGTGCAATATAATAAGGAGGAATATGCTCAGGCCGGTATTGAGCTAACAGAATTGGAACCGGACCGCATCGAGTTGGAAGAGCTGGCCCGCTTGCTGATTACCAAGCACCCCGATTTATTTCGGGCCACGGATGCGGAGCTGTATAAGTTCATTCCGGCCCATTTGAGCAAAGTTCTCGTGCTCGATGAATGGCACCACAAGGACTTTACCGTGAGTCCGCCCAAGGTATTGACCGATCAGGAAATTGTGGGGGCCTATGAACTCAACACCAACATCGGTGGCCTACACGGTATAAGTTGTGAAGACCTAGCGGCTCTTATTTGTGAGCAAGAGGGGCGTTTAGCTCAGCAGGCCCAACAGGAATGGAACAGTAGCCGCCCGGGCAGCTACGAGACCTGGCAGCAGCTGGCCAAAGTGCTGGCTACCGGCGACGTGCGGCACTACCAACCGACACTGCCGCCGAATACGCACTGGTCGAACTGGCCGGAATCCGGGGCCTTATAGCGCGAAACAGTAGCGCGAACTGTGTAGTCTGCGTGCCCCGCGCCGTAGCGACGATTATCGTTCAGGCACGCGAACTACACAGTTCGCGCTACTGGCCAAACGACGCGTAGCGCCGCTTGCGCCGCCAAGCCCGCACGGCCCCGAACCCGCCCAGCAGCACCAGCGGGGCGGCCAGATTCAGCAGCTGCCAGCGGCTTTTCTGCTCGATGACTTTGAGCTTGTCCAGGGGGCGGAGGGTGATTTGCTTGCCGCGCACCGAAATCAGGCCGCTTTCGTCGAGCATGTAGTCGACGGCGTTGAGGACCAGCTCGCGGTTGGCGAATTCGGTGTTGGCCAGGCGGTCGAAGCCCAGGCGGTAGGGGTTGCCGGTTTTGGGGTCCAGCTCGGAGCGGATAAAGTCGCCATCGGAGATGACCAGCACCTTCGAAGGCTTGGCGTTGGGTGAGGTGGCGGGCAGGAAGTTGCTGGTGCCAGGCTCGGCGCGGTTGGCATAGAGCGACGGAAACTGGCCTTCGAGCAGGTAGCCCACGGGCTTGAAGCTTTCCTTGTAGAGCTTCTGGTTGGGCTCCAGGCGGGCGTCGTTGAAGTTGATGGGCACGGGCGCGGGCAGCACGCGGGTGTAGCGCGAGGTAAACAGCAGCGGGGTCTTGCGGATACCCGCGGCCTTCACGGTATCAATCGTGCTGATGAACTTGGTGTAGACCGCGTCGAGGTTGCGGGTGATGGGGTGCTTGCTGAAGGAGTTGATGAGCGGGTAAAACTGCCAGGGCATGGGCTCGACCTTGGGCTTGTCGCCCTCCATGCCGGTTACCAAGGGAATCACGCCCGAGTTGAGGTCGAGCAGCAGGTCGGGGTTGACGCGCACGCCGTACTTGAAGAGCTGGTCTTCCAGGTTGAGCTGCAAGGGAAAGGACAGCATACCGCCGCGGTTGGCGCTGTCCATATTCACCCGCATGGCATCCACGAAGAACAGCGCGTTGCCACCCTGGGTGATAAACTGGTCGAGCTTGAACTTCTCGGGCTCGGTGTAGGCCGTGCTGGGCTTGGCCACGATGATGGCGCTGAGGGTGCGCAAATCCTGGGGGCGGGTCTTGCGCAAATCGACGCGGAACACGTCGTAGTATTGCTGCAACGAGCCGATGATGTCGCCGGCTTCGGCGTTGGAGAGTTCCCCGTGGCCTTCGAGCACCCCGATGCGCTTACGCTGGCCGGGGTTGAGCTTGCGCACGGCACTGGCCAATTCATATTCCAGGCCTTCGATGCTTTGGTTGAGGCGCACGTCGGAGGGGGCGGCCTGGTTGCCGCGCAGCAGCAGCACCTGTTCTTCCTTGCCCCCGGCCGCTACCGTGGCCCAGGGAAAGATGATTTTCTCGACCCGCTTGCCGTTCTCGTTGGCCCCGAGGTTGGTGGGGCGCAGGCCTTTCTTGAGCAAAGAAGCATAGTACTCGTTGCGGGCCTTTTCGGTGCCGGCCGCCGAGGGGTCGACGAAGACGTAGTGCAGGTTGGTGCCGCCGTAGACCTGCATTTCGTTCAGGGTTTCGCGCACGGCCTGCTGCAAGCGGCGGAAGCCGGGCGGAAAGTCGCCGTCCAAGTACACGGTCACCGTCACGGGCTGCTTGAGGTTCTCGAGCAGCGTTTTGGTGGCCGGGGCCATGGTGTAGCGCTTTTCCTGAGTCAGGTCGAGGCGGAAAAAGAACTGCTGACCCAGGAAGTTGAGCAGCAGCAAGGCACCCACTACCGCCGAGAAGCGGAGCAGGTCGCGGCGGCGGCGGGACGTGGCGGGAGCAGCAGTTGCGGGCGTATCAGAAGCCATAAGAGGCGGCTAAGTTAGAGCTAAAAGCTCCCCTCCTTGTTGAAAGGAGGGGTGGCCGAAGGCCGGGGTGGTTGACTAGAGCTAGAACATTAGAACTAGTAATCGTTCAACGACGAAACCACCCCGCCCTTCGGGCACCCCTCCTTGAAAATAAGGAGGGGAACTAGTTTGTAGTTGGTTACCAGTTGCGGCTTTGCAGCACCAGGCGGGTGGCGACGAGCAGGCCGGCAATCAGGCTGAGGAAGTAGGTCAGGTCGCGGGAGTCGATGAGGCCCTTGCTGATGTCGCGGTAGTGGGCGGCAATGCCGAGCTGGCTGATGTAGTAGGCCGGGGCCCCGTCGAAGACCGAGGCCAGGGAGTCGAAGCCGGAGTACACCAGAAAGCAGCCTACCACGGCCACCAGGAAGGCAATGATTTGGTCCCGGGTAATGGCCGAGGCAAAAATGCCGATGGCCGCAAACACCGCCGCCAGCAAGGCCAGCCCGATATACGAGCCCACCGTAGCGGCCGAGTCGATGTTGCCTGCGGGGTTGCCGAGCTGGTACACCGAGTAGTAGTAGAGCAGCGTAGGCACCAGCGCCAGCAAGGCCAGCAGCAGGCAGGCCAGGTACTTCCCCCCTATTATCTGCCCGTCGGTGAGCGGGCGGGTGAGCAGCAGCTCAATAGTGCCGGCCTTTTTCTCCTCGGCGAAGGTGCGCATGGTAATGGCCGGAATCAGAAACAGGAAAATCCAGGGGGCCATGTTGAAGAGCGTCTGCAGGTCGGCGTAGCCGTAGTCCAGCACCGAGCTGTCGGGAAACACCCACACGAACAGGCCGGTAGCCACCAGAAACACCCCGATTACCACGTAGGCCACCGGGGAGTTCAGGAAGGCATTGAATTCTTTGCGAAGGATGGCTAGCATTCTACTTTACAAGTCAAAAGCGAGGATTAAATATTTTTTGTCCCTTTAAGGGAGCCAACTCTTCAATTTTGAAGGGCGATTTGCTACTTACCAAGTTTGAAAGCGTTTCGAAATCAGCAGCCTCCACTATTTCTTCTGAGTCAGAATCATAGTCGAGTGGTTTAGACTCAATGAAACTATCAGTATAGAGTTTATATATTCCTTGCCATTTCTGAACACCGACTGACCACCAAACAATGTTGCCATTCTCTTTAACAGGTGCAGATTTACCGATCTGTTTACCAGCTTCCAGCCAAGTTTCGACCCTGGTCAAACTGTCCATATAAGGTCACTTGGTCAACGACTGAAACACCTGCTCCAAGGACTGTTCTTCCTGGCGCAGGCCGAGCAGTATCCAATCCTGCTGGGCAGCCAAGCGGGAAATAGCCCCGCGCATATCGGCGCCACCGGCGGCCCGGATCCGGTAACGGTTGCCCGCCTCAGCATCCACGCCCAGAATGCCGGGCAACGCCCGCAGCGGGGCCACGTCGATGGGCTGCTCGAACTCGGCGCGGATGATGGTTTCGCCAGCGGCCTTGGCGCCCAGGTCCGCTACGGGTGAGTCGGCCACGAGCTGCCCGCGGTTGATGATGACCACGCGGCTGCACAGGGCCGTGACTTCGGGCAGGATGTGGGTGCTGAAAATAACGGTCTTGTCCTGGCCCAGTTCCCGGATCAGGGTGCGGATTTCGCCAATCTGGTTGGGGTCGAGGCCGGTTGTGGGCTCGTCGAGGATCAGTACGCCGGGGTCGTGAATCAGGGCCTGGGCTAGACCCACGCGCTGCCGGTAGCCTTTCGACAAGGCCCCGATGAGCTTGTTCTGCTCCCGGCCCAGGCCCACGCGGTCTACCATCTGCTGCACCCGGGTGCGGCGCGGCTGCCCCTTGAGCCCGTGCACCGAGCCGATGAATTCGAGGTACTCGTGCACGTACATGTCCAGGTAGAGCGGGTTGTGCTCGGGCAAATAGCCCACCCGGCGGCGCACTTCCAGGGCGTCGGTCTGCACGTCGTAGCCTTCCAGCTTCACCGTGCCCTGGCTGGGCGGCAAGTAGCCCGTGGCAATCTTCATCGTGGTGGACTTGCCCGCCCCGTTGGGCCCCAAAAAGCCCAGGATTTCGCCCTTGCCCACGGAAAAGGAAATAGCATTCACCGCGGCCTGGGTCCCGAAGATTTTGCTGAGCTGTTGTACTTCAACCATAGAATAAGCGTGTCATTGCGAGCAACGCGAAGCAATCCGTCCTCTGAAATGTGCTCAGCCTTCCACCTTGACAAGCTTTAACGGGTGAAGCTTTGTGGGTAAAGGCCGGGTCGTACTGCGCAGAGGACGGATTGCTTCGTCGTGCCTCCTCGCAATGACAAGTGTTTATTTTTTCGGCTGCAAGGGCCGCATTTCAATGTCCACGAGGTGGAAGTTGAAGGGCGTTTCCAGAGCGTAGATGATGGTGTCGGCAATATCCTGGGGCTGCATCATCGAGGCGTTGGCCTCGGTGCCGGGAATGTCGTCGAAGAAGTTGGTCTGCGTCGAGCCGGGGTAAAAACACGTGACCTTGATACCATCGTTCCGCACCTCCTTATATAACGACTGCGAGAAGCCCCGCACGGCAAACTTGGTAGCGCAGTAGCCCGCCATTTTCTCAATGCCCGTAGTGCCGGCAATAGAGGAAATATTGATGATGTGGCCCAGCTGCTGCTGTTTCATCTGGGGCAGCACGGCCTTGGTGCAGTGAAACAGGCCGTGCACGTTGGTGTCGAACATCAGCTTCCAGTCGTCCGTCGAAAACCCGTCGACTTCGCCCGCTATGCCCAGGCCGGCATTGTTGACCAGCACGTGGATTTCTTCTCCCAGCTCCCGCCGGGTATTCACGTAGGCTTCCTGCACGGCCACTTCGTCGCGCACGTCGCACTCGAAAAATTGGAACCGCTCGTGCTGTAAGCCTTCGGGCGCGCTGCGGCCCCAACCAGCTACCAAGGCGCCTTTGGCCAGCAAGGCCTCGGCCGTAGCCCGGCCTATTCCTTTGCTGACGCCCGTCAGAATAGCTATCTTGCCTGTCAGGTCCATAGAGTAAAGATGTTTCGAACTGCCATTTGGCCGCAAGTTAAGCGCACCTCGCGGGTTTTTCGTGTTGGGGTCATACTAGCCGCTACCGCTACCCTGTTTGCCGGCTGCGGCGATGGGCACGAGTTGGACTGCCTGAAAAGCACCGGCAAGGTGGTAACCGAGCGGCGCGCCCTCGCGGAATTTCAGGTAATAATGGCCTACGATAACGTAGACGTAACGTTGGTGCAAGATGCGGAAACCTACGCCGAAGTGCGGGCGGGGAAGAATCTGCAGGAAGATATTGAGCTGACCGTAGAAAACGGCGCTCTGATTATTCATAACACCAGCCGCTGCAACTGGGTGCGCACCTACGATACGCCCCGGGAAGTAACCCTGCACCTGCCCCGCCTGCAAGACCTGTTTTTGCGCGGCCAGGGCAATATCCGCACGGCCCGCACCTTCCGCGCCGACCGGTTTTTCTGTCACCTCGTGGGTGCCGGCAATATGGACCTCGACATCATCAGCCCCTACGTGAACCTGGACATGTACGAAATCGGTGACATCCACCTGCGCGGGCAGGTCGACGAATTCACGATGCTGGTGGGCGGCAGCGGCAGCCTCTACGCCAGCGGCCTGCAAGCGAAGGTCTGCAATTTCAAATTCAACCACGACAGCAACGGCAATGCGTACGTGCGGGCCGGTGAGTTTCTGGGCGGCACCAACGCGGGCACCGGCACGCTTTTTTACCAAGGCAACCCGCCCCGAACCGACCTAAAAGTTAGCGGTAAGGGCAAAATCGTACAGCAACCGTAGTTTCTACCGATGGATGAGTTCAGGTCGCCGGCCGTACTGGCCGCGCAGTTCGTCCCCCTGGTGCTGCTGGCCGTGGTGGTCTGGTACGGTACGCTGCGGCGGCACCTGGGCTTCTTTGCGCTGGTCCTGGCAGCAGTGGCCGGGTTAGTGCTGGGTCTGCTGTTCAAAATCATGCATTGGGCAGGCACCTCGGCCGTACTAATCGGCAGCAGCGCGGTACTGGTAGCCGGCTATGCTAGTTGGTTTGCGCGCAAACCCGCTAAAATCCGCCTCGATGGTATCAAGCTGGCCTTTATCATTTGCCTCTCTGCCTGGGGCATTGCGCAAGGACTATACGCCCGCCCGGCCCTGCCCTGGATCAGCAGTGCCCTGACCGTAACCTTCTGGGCGCTGCTACTCGACTTTGGCTACGTCACGTTTATTCGCCGCCGGGAAAATGTGCAAACGCCGCCCGAGCTATAAATCACCCAGCTGCGGGCGAATCAAGAGCTCTTCAATCACAGCCTGGGGCGAGAGAGAATAGGCGCCGAACACGGCCTCCGCCACATCTTCGGCCCGAATAAACCGCTCGGCGGGCAAATCAACGCCCTCCCAGCTGGCCGTCAGCGTGGCCCCGGGTAGAATAGCCGTTACGCGCAGGTTGTGTTCCTTCAGCTCCTCGCGCAGGCCTTTGGTCAGGCCCAGCAGGGCAAACTTAGCAATGCTGTAGGAGCCTCCGTTGGGGTAGGCCATGATGCTGGCCGTAGAGCACATGTTGAAAATATGGCCCTGGCGGCGCGCTATCATCCCCGGCAGCAGGGCCCGGGTCACGTCGTAGGCGCTGTAGAGGTTCACGTCTATCATCTGGCGCAGCTGGGAGCCGTCGGCCGGTTCATCCTGCAGACGGCCCGGAATAAAGGCCCCCGTATTATTGACCAGCACCTCGATGGCCACGCCCAGGCCCAGCACAAATTCGGTGAAGCGCCGGGTCTGCTCGGCCTGGCTCAGGTCGGCGGCAACGGTGTGGAGCACGGCGCCGGGAACATCCTGCTGCACAGCGGTTGTAAGAGCTGTCAGGTCCTGAACGGAACGGGCGCAGGTGATGACGCCAAAGCCGGCCCGGACGAAGCGCAGCACGATGGCCCGGCCAATTCCTTTCGTACCACCCGTGACAACGATATATTTTTGCATTCCTTTGATTAGCGTTTCGGTTTTTACGTATGGGAGGCAGGCCCCGAGCTGAGCTATTAGCCCCTTCTCCTGCCCTCCGCAAGTTTGAGCTTTTCTTCCTTCCCTCCTCTTTTTTTATGGTCAAAACCTTCGGTGAATTTCTAATCTTCATGCAAAGCATGCTGGTTCGGAAGGAGCGTTTGGCGGTGCTCTGGCAGCGCACCCTCGACGAAGCCATCCTCATCGGCATCGACTCGGTCTTTATCGTTTCCATCGTCAGTGCCTTTATCGGGGCCGTTACCTGCGTCCAGATTGCCTATAACCTGGTCAACCCGCTCATTCCCAAGTCAACCATCGGCTTTATGGTGCGCGAAATGACCATTCTGGAACTGGCCCCTACCATTACCAGCATCGTGCTGGCCGGCAAAGTCGGTTCCAGCATTGCCGGCGGCCTGGGCACCATGCGCATCACCGAACAGGTTGATGCCTTGGAAGTAATGGGAATTAACTCGGCTTCTTACCTGGTACTGCCCAAGATTGTGGCGGCCATGCTCATGTTTCCGCTGCTGGTTATTTTGGCCATGGTCCTCTCGATTACGGGCGGCTACCTGGCCGGTACCTTATCGGGCGCTATGTCGGCTCAGGAGTACGTAGAGGGTATCCGCAGCGACTTTGTGCCTTACAATATTTTGTTTGCCCTGATTAAATCAGTGGTTTTTGCCTTTCTGGTATCGGCAATTTCCTCGTACAAGGGCTATTACACCCGGGGCGGGGCCCTCGAAGTGGGAGCCGCCAGTACGGGAGCTGTTACCAACTCCATTATTGCCATCCTGCTAGCCGACTACGTGCTGGCAGCTGTTCTTTTATAATGTGCGGCCCATTACTGTGCTAATGTGCTGAAGATAACGCCTTCGGACGGCAAACTACTGCGTTGGCCTCTTAGCGTATTTCCACGCCAGCACATTACTAATTAGCTTGTTACCCTCCATGATAGAAGTTCACAACGTTCAAAAGTCTTTCAACGGCAACCCCGTGCTGAAAGGCATTACCTGCACCTTCGAAACGGGCAAGTGCAACCTGTTGCTCGGCGGCTCGGGCACGGGCAAAAGCGTGCTGCTGCAGTGCATCGTGGGCTTGATGAAGCCCGACTTGGGGAGCATTACCTTCGACGGGCTGGTATTCACCAATAACAAAGTGGACATCAAGCAGGAAATCCGCCGCAAAATCGGAATGCTGTTCCAAGGCTCGGCGTTGTTCGACTCCATGACGGTGTTCGAAAACACGGAGTTTCCGCTCAAGATGCTCACCCCAGAAATGAGCAAGGAAGAGCGGCGCGACCGGGTCGAGTTCTGCCTCAAGCGCGTGGGACTGGAAAATGCGGGCACCAAAATGCCCTCCGAAATATCGGGCGGCATGAAAAAACGCGTGGGTATTGCCCGCGCCATTGCCCCCAACTGCACCTACCTGTTCTGCGACGAACCCAACTCCGGCCTCGACCCGGCTACCAGCATCAAGATCGACGAGCTGATCTACGAAATCACCCACGAGTATAAAATCACCACCGTGGTTATCACCCACGACATGAACTCCGTGGTTGAAATCGGGGACCACATCATCTACCTGCACAAAGGCCAGAAGCTCTGGGACGGCAACAAAGACGAGATTCTGAATACAACCGTGCCGGAGCTTAAAGAGTTTATCTTCAGCAGCAGCTTAGTGCGCGCCGCCAAGAAAGTAGACGAGGAAACCGAAGGGGGCCTGGCAGCTGCCACCTCCGACGAGGCTATCAACATCTAGCCAACGCTTCTAAATGCGCAAAGGCCGGCTCACTTCCGTGAGCCGGCCTTTTTTACGCCCCGATTGCAAGAATTAAAAGCCTTCCCGACGGCGCAACTCCGTGATGTGGGTCAAATGGTGCTGGCCGTGCCAGGCGTACATGGCCAAGGCCTGATCCAGGGTGAAGCTGCGCTTCGACCCGGGATGGTAGAACGTGCGCTGCCATTGGGCATCCGTAAGCTGGCGTAGCAGAATTGTCCAGCGGATGTGCAAAGCCTCCAGCAGGGCCAGCGACACCGCAACGGGGGTGGCTTTCACGTCGGGCAGCTCAGCCCAGGCTTCTTCGTCGTAGGGGCTGATGGTGGGGTTTTCATCAGTCAGCGCCAGCCGCATTCGCGAGTAAGAATTCAAATGCGAATCGGGTAAGTGGTGAATTACCTGGCGCACGGTCCATCCTCCGGGGCGGTAGGGCGTGTCCAACTGCGCAGGGATCAGCCCCGTTACAGCTGCCCGCAACTGGTCGGGTAGTACCGCAATGTTGGCTATCAGCCCCAACCGCTTGCCCGAGTTCAGTGGTTGCTCCGGCAGCACGGCGGGGCCAATGGGGTAGCGGAGGTCGGGGGCAGATGTAGCTTGAGCTTGCATAGAGGAATGATTGGTTGAGGCCGGCAAGGTACTAAAAGCCGGGGCTCAACCACCATCCTTACACCCTGTTCTCAACCCTACCTCACCCCCTTAATCTATCGAAAGGCAGCGGCCGCTGAGGTCCTGGTCCGTGCGGGCGTACGGGCAAATAGTCCTGATTTTGCTCGCCAGGCAGCGGGTTATTTTCAATCGAGAAGTTATTATACTTCGTCCGTTCCCCAGCGTTGGCATCCAGGTGGGACCCGGTCGGCCGGGCAGTGTTTTGGGCTTTCATAAGACAGTTCAATTAAGGTGGAAAGGAATAAGGCCCGATCAGCTTGGGTGGAAGATCTGGTAGAATATTCAAACGCATCCGCCTCAACCTCGGACAAAAAAACCGTCTCTGAATAGCTAAAATGCGTATTTACTGGAATGGTTCTGCTACAATTACGCAACCGTCGCGGTGAAAACGGATGTGAGCAGGCCGTTCATAAACGGCTCGGCAAAAAACACGGACTAGGATCAGGTAGCTTGTCTTGGGCTCTTTCCGCCAAGCAGCTTGTCTGGACATCTTACACAACAAAAACGGCTTCCCTTACGCAGAGAAGCCGTTTGTTAGGGCAGTAAGCCGCTTTATCCGTTGCGCTTATTCAACTCGTCCCGGATTTTGGCTGCTTTCTCGTAGTCTTCATTCAGCAGGGCTTGGCTCAGCATCTTGCCCAGCTCCTCCAACGAAACCTGTCCGCTGGGGTCGCGGGGGGTAGGCTCAGGCTTCGTTCCGCCGGTATCATCATCCTCGTCCTCGTCATCCTCGTCGGCGTCATCATCGGCGTTTTCATCCAAATCACTGAGGATGATACCGGCCTCGCTCAGCACGCTTTCTACGGTGAAAATTGGAACGCCAAAGCGCAGACCAATGGCAATGGCGTCGCTGGGGCGGGCATCCAGTTCAAACGTCGTGGCCCCGTCGGTACACACGATTTTGGAGTAGAACACGCCTTCCTTCAGATCGGAAATCAATACTTCCAGTACGGCCACGTGCACATGTTCGGCAAACGACTTGAATAAGTCGTGGGTGAGCGGCCGGTTCGGATTGATTTTCTCAATCTGAATGGCAATGCTCTGGGCTTCAAACATGCCGATGATAATGGGCAAACGACGATTACCAGTCTTTTCGCCCAGAATCAGAGCAAAAGAGCCGGACTGTGACTGGCTGGACGAGAGGCCCAGAATTTCGAGCTGTATTTTTTTCAAGGTATTTAGGAGCTTAGGGTCTTGGGAGCTTGGGGTCTTGGACGCATCAGGGCGGCAAAGCTAGGCTTTCCCGTTTCTGAAACCCAAGACCCCAAGACCCTAATTCAATTCCTTAACGGCCTGGGTGAGCTTGGGCAGAATTTCGAACACGTCGCCTACGATGCCATAATCAGCAGCCTTGAAGAACGGCGCTTCCGGATCTTTGTTGATTACGACAATAACTTTCGACGAGTTCACCCCCGCCAAGTGCTGAATAGCGCCCGAAATACCGCAGGCAATATACAGGTTTGGCGATACGGTGATGCCGGTTTGCCCCACGTGTTCGTGGTGCGGGCGCCAGTCGACGTCCGACACGGGCTTGGAGCAGGCCGTAGCCGCACCCAGCGCCTTGGCCAAGTCCTCAATTAGGTGCCAGTTCTCCGGGCCTTTCATGCCGCGGCCACCCGATACGACGCGGTCGGCTTCGGGCAGCAGTACGCCGCCAGCCTGATCCTGCATCACCACCTGCTTGGGCGCATCAGCAAAGTCAGCATCCGAGAGGCTGGCCGAGAACGACTCTACCGTAGCGGTTTTGCCAGCCTCGTGCAGGGCTTCAATCGAGTTTTTCTTGACGGCCAGAATCTTCCGGTCGCCGGTCAGCACCACGTCGGCAAAGGCTTTGCCCGAGAAGGCGCCGCGCTTCACCGTGAAGCTGCCACCTTCATTCTTGGGCAGCTCCACCACGTTGGTCGCCAGGCTGGCCTTGAGGCGCACCGACAGGCGCGAGCCCACGGCGGCGCCGATGTTGGAGTTAGCCAGCACGATTACCTGAGCACCTTCCTTCTCGGCGGCGGCGGCAATCAGCTTGGTATACGCGCCGTTGACGAAGTCCTTCAGGCGGGGCTCGGCGTCGTAGAGCACCTTGCTGATACCCTGCTCGCCGAGCTGGGCCAAGTTGGCTTCGGTAGCCTCACCTACGGCTACGGCTGTGGCCGTGGTGCCGAGCATCTGGGCTACCTGGCTCCCGTAGGAAGCCACTTCCAACGACGATTTTTTCACCTCGCCGCCATCACATTCAACTACTACTAGAACGGACATTTCTTTGGTTTTTTGAGTTTGGTTTTTGGTTTTTTGGTGTTCAACGAGCTGGTTTCTTGCTAATTCGGCTTAAGCCAAAAACAAAAAACCAACAACCAAAAACCAATTAAATCACCTTGGCTTCGTTGCGGAGCAGCTTGATCAATTCACCGGCCGACTCGGCAGGAATTAGCTTCACGCCCTGCTTCTTGGGGGGCAGTGCGTACTCGGCTACCGAAGTGCGGGCCCCTTCGCCAGTGGGTTCTACCACTTTCAGCGGCTTGGTACGGGCCGTCATAATGCCGCGCATGTTCGGGATGCGGGGCTCGCACATGGGCTGCTGGCAGGAAGCCACGAAAGGCGTATTCACCTCCACGATTTCCTTGCCGCCTTCGATTTCGCGCTCCAGCGTAGCGGTATTACCGCTCATATCCAGCTTCATAGCCGGGGCTACGGTCGGGATGCCGAGCAGTTCGCCCACCATGCCATGCACCTGGAAGCCGTTGTAGTCAATGCTTTCCTTGCCCATCAGAATCACGTCGTAGGCGCCTTCCTTGGCAATAGCGGCAATTTGCTCGGCCACGAAGTAGGCATCCTTGGGCGCGGCGTTGACGCGGATAGCGTCATCGGCGCCGATGGCCAGGGCTTTACGAATGTTGGGCTCGGTGTCGGCTTCGCCAACGTTGAGGACGGTTACGGTACCGCTGCCCTGGGCTTCTTTGAGCTCAATGGCGCGGGTCAGGGCATATTCGTCCCAGGGATTAATCACGAACTGCACCCCGGCCTTGTTGAACTCCTTGTTATCGGGCGTGAAGGTGATTTTGGTGGTCGTGTCGGGAACGTTGCTGATGCAAACGAGAAACTTCATCTACGGCTGCTTGTGGATGGGAGATAAACTACGGGAAAGCCCCTAATTTCGGGCGAAGATACAGAAAACTCCCTCCCGATGGATACCACGCCGACCCGCCTGCAGCAGCTGCTGACCTTTTACAACGAAGACCCGAACGACCCGTTCATCATCTACGCCCTAGCCACTGAATATCGGACGACGGAGCCCCAACGGGCAATGGAGTACTATCAAAAGCTCTTGGATGAACACCCTGATTACGTGGGTACGTATTACCACGCGGGCAAGATGCTGGAGCACTTACAAAATCCGGAAGAAGCGGAAAAAGTTTACCGCCGCGGGCTGCAGGTAAGCCGCCGGGCCGGGCAGATGCACGCGGCCAGCGAAATCCAGCAGGCCCTGAATCAACTGCTGGGCCTCGACTACGAAGACGAGTAAGCCCAGCACGGCCGGACACCGGAAAAAAACTCTCAGGGAACGGTGTTGGACATTGAAGGCGGAGTAAGCGAAGCTGGTGGGAAACAAAAGAAGCCGCTCGGCCACGGTCAGCTTTTGCAAGGCTGACCGCCACCAAACGTCTTGCAAAATACGCTGCATGCCGAGTATTTTTCAAGCGAAATGTAAAATAAATTGCAACCTGTAAAGAGAAATTGCGTTTAAACTAGGCTTTTGCACTTCTGGCCGAACTATAAGTTGTAGGCTCGTGTCAGAAGGCATGCGTAAGACCACTCTGCTGACTACCGCCGGGCTACTGCTCGTCGGCTCCGCCCGCACCCTGGCCCAGACCACTGACCCAAACCTCGGGAACGAAAACACGCCTTTTGTGCGCAATATTCGCCCCGACCGGCCCGGGCAGACCATCACCACCAACATGCTCAACCCCGGCCAGTTTCAGCTAGAAGCTGGCCTGAGTCAGCCCGACCCGTTTACCCCGGGTAGTACAGCCAACCGGCGCCTGACTACTGGTTTACTTCGGGTAGGCTTTTTCAACAATATAGAGCTGCGTGTTTCGCAGGGCTACCTTTCTCCCCTACCCACCAGCACCGCCGCGGCTGAGCCCGGCAGTGGAGTGGCCGTGCCTTTTGGGCGTACGCCGATGACGGTTGGCGCCAAGTTTCTGGCTTCCACTACTCCCAACGCTCGTTCTCAGGTAGTGGTGCTGGCCGAAATGACGCTGCGCAATGGCGACAAATCGTTTCAAAATCAGGTATACGAACCGGCGGCCCGCTTGCTGATTTCTCAGCAGCTTGGGGAGCGGTTTGGGTTGGAAGCCAACCTGGGTTTCCGCCAGCGCGGCTTTAAGGCGGCCGACACGAAGCTAGGCACCTACCTGGGCACGCTGGCTTTGAACGGTCCCTTAGGCAATTCTTTCGGCTTTTTCGCCGAAACCTACGCTACCTGGCAGCAGCAAGCGAAGCTGGCCCCGGGGCTTACTTCGGGCCTGTACTGGCGGCCCTGGTCCGGGCTACGGCTTGACGTAACCGCGGGGCGAACCTTTTCGGGGGTCACCAGTGGTTCTACTGTGGGTGCTGGCCTGAGCCTACGGTTGCCTCGCTAACTACCTTCTGAACCAAATAAAAAACCAGGTGCTCAGTGAATGAGCACCTAGTTTTTTATTTGGTACTTATGCAAGAATTATTTATACTTGTTCTATAAAAAAACTTTAGTATCTGGATCATGAAAAACTACTATACGCTCTTTTTTGCCTTTGCCGCAGTTGCTGCCAGCGGCACTGAAGCGCTGGCCCAGTCGGCAGTGACGGTGCAGTACCGGCCGGTACAGGGCCTGAGTGACCCGGAACTGCCTGATCCCCGCTACGCTGGGGCTGTAGAGGTCGGGGAGCTAAAAGAACAGGTGCAGGCCCTGACTGAAGCCTACAGCCGGCTAGTTGAGCAGCATAACCTGCAAACTGACCGCTTGCAGACACTAGAACGCTTAGTGCGCTCAGTTGGGCCCCCACCCGCTCGCCCGCTGCCCAATTCTACCTTATCGATTCGCAAGCTTTAGGCTGAATATCACTGGTTGCATCCCTGCTTTCTGCGGGGCCTGCTCCCACCAATGAACCTGCTCCGCACCCTGTCGCAAGTCCTTAATATCCTGTAATACAATTACTTGATTTCTATTTTAAGTACTTTACTACCCTGTTTCAAACCAAGAAGGAGGTACCTATATCAGGTACCTCCTTCTTGGTTTGAAACAGGCATTCATCTACTTCTTATCTATTGTGGCCCATAGCTTCACCCAATCGGCTTCCGTCTTGGCTTTCTCAGCGTCCGGAGTACTTTTTAGCGTAGCGGCCAGAGCTGGAGCAGCTGTCTGCATAGCTTTGGCCACCAATTTAACCGGAGTCAGGGAGCCATCAGGCCGTCGCAGGTAGTAGGTCAGTTTATCCTCTATCTCGTCGTAGCGTTGCCCGCTGCTATAAGCTCCCTGGAAATTAGCCTTACGTAACGTCTTATCATAATGCTTTAGCAGCACATAATTCCCCTCGTGCAACACCTCTACGTAATCAGCGCGTTGAGCGGGTGTAGCCGCCTCGCTGAACCGCCGGAACAGCCGGCGCCGGGCGGGAGACAGACCATCCGCAGGCTCTTCAATCTCAAAACCGGCAACCAGTTTATCATCCAGTTGCAGGGAGTCATTCGGCCGGCTTACGGGCCGCATCAGCAACCGGCGATTTAGTACATCATACTTCAACGGCACTGCTGCTAAAGGCACTTTGTTAGTCATTTGCAGCTTGGCTGGAAGCCACCGAGGATCGGCATAGAGAGAGCCTTTGGTCGTCTCAGCCGATCCTCGGGGCACTACCGTAGCCGCGCCGTTAACCAGGGCATTGAGGTTGGCCCGAGCTGCCGCCCCGTTTTGCTCCAGTGGCGCCTGCTGCGCGAGAGCCATAAAACTAGCCGTTGAAAAGAAAAGCAGGGCGCTGATGCGGGTTAGCATATGACAGATGAGAAAGTTTTGTGTTGATCAGGAGGTTTTTGGAAGGTAGCCCAACGCAACGTCAGCGCCAAATTATCAGCAGATATGCCGGCCACGGAACGGCTGGTGATTTAGCCGAGGTTTAGGGCCGCTGACCAACCGCTTCGGGATTGATTCGTGTGGGGGTCTGCTGGCCCGACACGATGCCAGCCGAACTGCGGGCTATAGCATTGATAACGGCCGTCATATTGGCCAGGTCCAGGCTTTCAATTTCGTCATCGACGCTGTGGTAGCGCTTGTCAGTAGGAATCTGGTCGGTGCTGATGGTGTGAGCGGGCACCCCCAAGCGCGCCAGAGTGGCGTTGTCGGAACGGTAGAACAGATTTTGTTCAGGATACGGGTCGGGCTCGAAGCGGAAGGACGAGCCCGTGAGGTTGCGTTGTAACAGCTTACCGAAGTCCGATTTATCGAAGCCCGTGATAAAGGCCGTGTTTGGCCCAAACTTAGCCTGCTTGCCGATCATCTCGATATTGAACATGGCCATGATCTGCTTGGCATCGAGCTGACGCGAAAAGTGCTGAGAGCCGAAGCCCCCTATTTCCTCGGCGGTGAAGGCGGCAAATACTAGGGTCCGGGCGTTGTCATTCTTCTGCTTGAAATACTCGGCCAGGGCTACCACGGCCGTAGTTCCACTGGCATCGTCGTCGGCACCGTTGGCAATGTTGTCGCCAGCCACAGGCTCAATTTGCCCCAGATGGTCGTAATGCGCCGAAAAGACCACCATTTCGGCAGCTTTGGCGTTATCTTGCCCGGGTAATACGCCCACTACGTTCCGAATATCAATGGGCCGCACGGTAGTATTAGCGGCTACCTGATACTTAATGGCGCCGTTGGGAGTGGGAGTAAGCACCACGACGCAGGAAAAGGGGCCGGGCTTTTCGACCTGAATTTTCCCTTTTTTGGTACGGTTAGCCAGCCGCTGAAACGCCTCGGCATGCGCCGGATCCAGGATAACGATTAGGTTCTCGGTTGGCTCCAGAATCTGGCGGTAGATTTGGTTGGGCAGCGTCTGAGGGCCAATAACCATCACGCGCGCCGCCGGCTCGTCCGTATCAGTCCAGTTTAAATGGGACTGGCCCGATACCAGCAACGATTTGTCTTGGGGAACGGTAGTACCGTTGATGGTGACGTACAAGGCCGCCGTTTTGGTTTCGTAAACCGGAAAAACCTGCTCGTAGCTGGTTAGCCCAGGCAAGGGCTGCAGGCCGATGCGCTGAAACTCGGCGGCCAGAAACTGGGCTGCCTTGAGGCCACCCGGCTGGGTGGAAGCCCGGCCCTGCATATCATCCGAAGCCAGCGCCCGGGCCACCCGCTCTACCGTAGCGGCCGAAACGGCTGGCGTGGTAGTTGTTGGGGCCGCTTTTTTCTGGGCAAACAACCCGGAAGAAACCAGAATGAAAAATAAGACGATGGGAGGGAATTTTTGCATAACGCAAATTAAGCCTTTTGGGCAGTCTTGAGTAAGCTTTTGTTAGTGTTCAGGTAATTTTTCCACCGATCTGGCAGCTTTCCTTCCAGTTCAATTTCTTTCTTTTATGATTCGCGCCTTTTTGGTGACTTTAGGCACTGCCCTACTGCTCGCGTCTTGTCGGGCAACTCCGCAGCAGGCCGGTCATGGCCCAGCGCCTGAGAGCCATCCTGCGGTTTCCGATGCCAGCCTACGCAACACGCGCTGGGTGGTGCGCTCCTTACACAATCGTGCCATATCGACGCCGGCCGGTGGGGAAATCTACCTCCTGCTGCGACAGGAGGATTTCCGGGCGGAAGGCTACGCCGGCTGCAACCGGTTTCGCGGCACTTTTTCGCAACCCGCCGCCAACGGGCTGCAGTTTGGCCCCTTGCTTACGACGCGCATGGCTTGCCCGGATTCGGCCGGAACGAACACCGAAACAACGTTTCTAGCGGCCCTGGCCGCTACCCGCACCTACCGGGTTCAGGGTGATACGCTCCGGCTGTATGCCGACCAGGCCGCTCAGCCCCTTGCTCTATTGCACGCCGTGTATCTGCGTTGATTCATCATTGGTAAACTTTATAAAGCACAAAGGCCCGAATGCTGCTCATTCGGGCCTTTGTGCTTTGTTGCGTGGGCTTTACCCCAACGTCAGTACCAAGTCGTCGGCGTTGACCAGGGTGCCTTCCGGGAGCTGCACGCCCTGCACCGTGGTATCCTCGGGGGCGGTGATGGTAGTTTCCATCTTCATGGCCTCGATGATGAACAATGGGGTGTTGCGCTTGACCTGCTGTCCGCTTTCAACCAGCACTTTGGAGAGCATGCCTTGCAGCGGGGCGCCCACTTGCCGGGGGTTGCCCTTGTCGATTTTCTGATTGCGCACCGTTTTGACCTCCACCGACTTGTCGCGCACTTCCAGGTTGCGGGTCTGGCCGTTGAAGGAGAAGAACACCGTGCGGCATCCCTCGTCGTTGACCTCCCCGACCGAGCGAAGCTTGACAATGACCGACTTGCCGCGGGCAATGTCGATGATGGTTTCCTCGCCGGGCTTGAGGCCGTAGAAAAACACCCGCGTGGGCACCAGCGACACGTCGCCGTACTGCTGGTAGTGGGCCCAGTACTGCTCGAACACCTTGGGGTAGAGCAGGTAGCTGAGCAGGTCGGTGAACTTGCCGCCTTCCCCGAACTTCTCCTCAAACTTCTTCCACTCCTTTTTGAAGTCGATGGGCTTGAGGTGCTCGTTGGGCCGGTCGGTGAAGGGCTTTTCGTCCTTGAGAATCACCTTTTGCAGCTCCTGGGGCCAGCCACCCTCGGGTTGCCCGATGTCACCGCGGAACAAGCTCTGCACCGACTCGGGGAAGCTCAATGAGTGACCTTTTTCGAGCACATCGTTAGTAGTCAGGTTGTTCGACACCAGGAACAGGGCCATGTCGCCGACCACCTTCGAGGAGGGCGTCACCTTCACGATGTCGCCGAACAGCTCGTTGACCTCGGCGAAGGTCTTTTTCACCTGCTCGAACTTGTCGCCCAAACCCAGGGCCGCGGCCTGGGGGCGCAGGTTGGAATACTGCCCGCCGGGAATTTCGTGCTGGAACACTTCCGAAGTACCAGCCTTGAGGCCCGACTCGAACGGATAATAGTATTCGCGCACGGTTTCCCAGTAGTTGGAGAAGTCGTTGAGGCTGTCCTGGTCGAATTCGCGGTGGCGCGGCGTGCCGCGGAACATTTCCACCACCGAGTTGAAGTTGGGCTGGGACGTGAGGCCCGACAAGGAGCCCATGGCCACGTCGATAACGTCGACGCCGGCTTCGACGGCCTTGAGGTAGGTGGCGGGCTGCAACGACGAGGTGTCGTGGGTGTGGAGGTGAATCGGAATCTGGACCGTGTCGCGCAGGGCCGTAATGAGCTCGGTGGCCGCGTAGGGCTTGAGCAGGCCGGCCATGTCCTTGATGCAGAGGATGTGAGCCCCGGCGTCCTCAATCTGCTTGGCCAGGCGCAGGTAGTAATCCAGGGAGTATTTCTGGTTGCGCTTGGGGTCCAGAATGTCGCCGGTGTAGCAGATAGCGGCTTCGGCCAGGCCCTTGGTTTTCTTGCGCACAAAGTTGATGCAGGACTCCATGCCCGGCATCCAGTTGAGCGAGTCGAAGATGCGGAACACGTCGACGCCGGTTTCCCAGGCCTGCTGTACAAACCGCTCGGTCAGGTTATCCGGATAGGCCTTGTAACCTACACCGTTGGCCCCGCGGATCAGCATCTGGAGCAGGATGTTGGGCACGGCCTCCCGGATTTTAGCCAGCCGTTCCCAGGGGTCTTCGTGCAGAAAGCGTAGGGCCACGTCGAACGTCGCCCCGCCCCAGACTTCCATCGAAAACGTCTGGGGGTGCAGTTTGGCGTAGCGCTCAGCCACCTTGAGCATGTCGAAGGTGCGCATGCGGGTGGCCAGCAGGCTCTGGTGGGCGTCGCGGAAGGTGGTGTCGGTGTAGTGCACCAGCGGGTCTTCGCGCAGCCATTTAGCAAAGCCTTCGGGGCCCAGCTCGGTGAGCTTGTCTTTGGTGCCGGGCTGGTAGGCCGCGTCGGGCTCGACCTTGGGTAGCAGGGGCTTGCGCAGCTCCTTCTTGGGGTCAATCAGCCCTTTCACGTCGGGGTTGCCGTTGACGATAATGTCGCCGACGAAGCCTAGAATCTTGGTGCCGCGGTCCTGCCGGGGCTTGAACTTGAAAAGCTCCTGGTGGTCTTTGATGAAGTCTACATTGGCCTGCCCGCTGACGAAGGTCGGGTTGGCAATGATGTTTTGCAGGAACTGGATGTTGGTGCGCACCCCGCGGATGCGGAACTCGTCCAGGGTGCGGGCCATCTTGGAGGCGGCCCCTTCCAGCGTGGGCGCGTGGGCCGATACTTTCACCAGCAGCGAGTCGAAGAAGGGCGAAATCTTGGCCCCTTGGTACACCGAACCCTGGTCCAGACGAATGCCGAAGCCGCCGGCCGAGCGGTAGGCCACGATGGTGCCGTAGTCGGGCTTGAAGTCGTTTTCGGGGTCTTCGGTGGTGATGCGGCACTGAATGGCGTAGCCGTTTTTCATGGGCTTGCCACCCACTTCCAGCCCAATTTCGGGGTCGGAGAGCTTGGCGCCGTCGGCAATGTAGATCTGGGTTTTAATCAGGTCGATGCCGGTTATCATTTCCGTGACGGTGTGCTCGACCTGGATGCGGGGGTTGACCTCGATAAAGTAAATCCGGTCCATTTCCGGGTTGACCAGAAATTCGACGGTGCCCACGTTGTTGTAGTTCACGGCCCGGCCCAGGCGCAGCGCGTACTCATATAATAAGTGGCGCATGTGGTCGGGCAAATTGAGCGAGGGCGCTACTTCTACCACTTTCTGGTAGCGGCGCTGCACCGAGCAGTCCCGCTCGTAGAGGTGCACGATGTTGCCGTGGGTGTCGGCCACGAGCTGCACCTCGATGTGCTTGGGGTTCTCGACGAACTTTTCCAGAAATACGGTGTCGTCGCCGAAAGCTTTCAGGGCCTCGTTGCGGGCCTCGAAAAAGCCGCGCTCCAATTGCTCGTCGTCGCGGATGACGCGCATGCCCCGGCCGCCACCGCCGCTGGCCGCTTTCAGCATCACCGGGTAGCCGATGCGGCCCGCCTCGCGCTGAGCGGTTTCGAAGTCGTTGAGGTCCTCCTGGCTGCTTTCGATAATGGGCACCTGGCACTGCACGGCCACGCGCTTGGCCGCTACCTTGTCGCCGAGGGCTTCCATGACTTCCGGGCGGGGGCCGACGAAGATGATGCCTTCCTCCCCGCAGCGCCGGGCCAGGGTGGCATTTTCCGACAGGAAGCCGTAGCCAGGGTGAATGGCGTCGACACCGTTGGCTTTGGCGATGCGCAAAATGCCTTCGATGTCCAGATACGGCTTCAATGGGTCGTCGTCGCGGCCAATCTGGTAGGCTTCATCGGCTTTGTAGCGGTGCAGGGAGTAGCGGTCCTCGTAGGTGTAGATGGCCACGGTGGGAATGCCCAGCTCGGTGGCGGCCCGTAACACACGAATGGCAATTTCGCCCCGGTTGGCGACCAGCAGTTTGCGGATGTTCATAGACTACGGTAGACGTATTTGGCAGTGGAAAGAGCGTTGAGGTCGGAAAGCTAGGAAAAAGGCAGACGAAACCCAGAATTTTGCAGCGAATTTTTGCTAAATGCAATAATTCGCAAACAAACATTCGTTATTTTCTGCACTAAGGTTACAAGATATAAACCTTGGGCAGCCGGCTCAGTTGTCAAACCACAACCTCGACACTGCTCCACCCATGAACTTCTCCGAAAAGAATATCCTGCTCGTCGGTGCCTCTTCTGGCATTGGCTTAGCTACCGCTCAACTTCTGCACACGCTTGAAGCTAAGCTCTTTACTATTTCCCGCCACCTTTCGCCCGAGCTGGCCGAGCTGGGCACGACTCACCTGGAGGCCGATGCCACTTTGCCGCTTGCAGCCGAGCTGCTGGCCCAGCTACCGGAAACCCTGCACGGCGTCCTGTATTGCCCCGGCAGCATTAAGCTCCGGCCCTTCGAGCGAATTCCGCTGGACGACTTCCGCTCCGACTTCGAGCTCAATGTGCTGGGCGCGGTGCAAGTGCTGCAGGCCACGATGAAGAAGCTAAAAAAGGCCGAAGGCGCGTCGGTGGTGCTCTTTAGCACGGTGGCAGCCACCACCGGCATGAGCTTCCACACCAGCATTGCCACGGCCAAAGCCGCCGTGGAAGGCCTGACCCGGGCCCTGGCCGCCGAGTATGCCGGCAGCAACATCCGCGTCAACGCCATTGCCCCGTCCCTGACCAACACGCCCCTGGCCGCCCCGCTGCTGAACACGCCCGAAAAAGCCGAAGCCGGAGCCAAGCGCCACCCCTTGCAGCGCGTTGGGGAGCCCGAGGATTTGGCCTACATGGCCTCCTTCCTGCTCTCCGACCACAGCAGTTTCATCACCGGGCAGGTCATGCCCGTAGATGGCGGCCTGGGCCGGCTCAAGTAATCTTTAGTTGTTAGTTGGTCGTTGTCCGTTGCTAGCAGCAGCCGGCAGCAGAACGAACTAACAACGGACAACGACCAACTAACAACTAGATGAAAATTGTTCTGTTCTGGCACCGGCGCGACTTGCGGCAGCACGATAATGCGGGCTTGGCGGCAGCCCTGCAAAGCGGCTATCCGGTGGTGCCGCTCTTTATCTACGACCGGGAAATCCTGGATTTGCTGCCCAGCCGCCGCGACGCCCGCGTGACCTTTATTTACGACGAGGTGGAGCGCCTGGCTCGGCAGACCGAGCAAGCCGGCGGCACGTTTCTGGCATTTTACGGCAAGCCGCTGGAGGTTTTTGCTCAACTCGTGCAGCAATATGAAGTAGCGGCCGTCTACACCAACGAGGACTACGAGCCCTATGCCACGGTGCGCGACGCGGCCGTAGCGGGGCTCCTGCACCAGGCCGGGGCAGAGTTGCGAGCCTATAAGGACCAGGTCATCTTTGCCAAAAACGAAATCCTGAGCAAGTCCGGGACGCCGCCCAAGGTGTTTGGGGCCTACAGCAAAGCCTGGTTGGCGGCCTTGCGCGACGAACACCTGGCCCCCTACCCTTCCCGGGAGCTGTTTACCGCGGCCAATCTAACCCAGCTGCCCAAGGCCGCACCGCGCCCGACGCTGGAACAGATGAACTTCGAGCGGCTGGAGCAAGAGGTGCCCGCCGCCGAATTGCCGGCCGAGGAGCTGGTGCGCAACTACCACAACACCCGCGACAAACCCGGCCTGGTGAACAGCAGCACCCGCCGCTCGGTGCATCTGCGCTTCGGGACGCTGAGCGTGCGGGAGCTGATGCGGCAGGCCCGGGCCCTGAATCCCAAGCTGCTGAATGAACTGATCTGGCGGGACTTTTTCATGATGCTGCTCTGGCACTTCCCCTACACGGCCACCGAGAGCTACGACCCACGCCTGCGCCAGGTGCCCTACCGCAACAATGAAGACGAATTTAAGGCCTGGTGCGAGGGCCGCACCGGCTACCCGCTCGTGGACGCCGGTATGCGGGAGCTGAACCAGACGGGTTATATGCCCAACCGCGCCCGAATTGCGGCGGCGGGCTTTCTGGTCAAGCACCTGCTCATCGACTGGCGCTGGGGCGACCGGTACTTTGCCGACAAGCTGCTCGACTACGACATGGCCCAGAACGTGGGCAACTGGCAGTGGATGGCCGGCACCGGGGCCGTGGCCGCCCCTTGGTTCAGGGTCTACAGCCCCCAGAGTCAGCAGGAGCAGTACGACCCCACGTTTGCGTACGTCTGGCAGTGGGTTCCCGAGTTCGGCACCTGCGAGTATCCCAAGCCAATGGTCGAGCATAAGTTTGCCCGGGAGCGGGCTATTGCCACGTTTCGGGCGGCGTATCAGGCCAAGGAGTAGCGGCACCTGAAACCGGGCAATTAATCCTCGACAAAAGCAACTTACCGGCTTGGAACCGGTTATAAGAACATGGATAAGGACCGCATCAAACAGGCTTACCTCGACTATGTGCTCCGCAAGGGCACGCCGCCCGCATCGGTGTACAAGCTCACCAGCAAGCTGGGCATTCCAGAGGCCGACTTCTACCGTTACTACGCCAATTTCGACGCCATTGACCGGGAAATCTGGGCCGACTTTGCCCGCCAGGCCCGGCAGCGCGCGGCCACTGAGCCGGTGTGGGAGCAGTACGGAGCCCGCGAAAAGCTGCTGGGGTTTTATTACACTCTGCTGGAAATTCTGAAGCAGAACCGTAGCTACGCCCTGAATTCGCTGCACCGCTCCTTGCACCGCATGCCCGGCCTGACGCCACGGGTGCTCGACGACTTCCGCCAGGATTTCGAGCAATTCGTGCAGGACCTGCTGCAGGAAGGCAAGCGCACCGAGGAAGTAGCCGTGCGGCCCTTGGTGCAGGATCAGTACCCGCGCCTGTTCTGGCAGCAGGCCCTGTTCGTGCTGGGCTTCTTCGCCAAAGATGACTCCCTGAACTTTGAGCGCACCGACGCGGCCATCGAAAAAGCCGTGACCCTGAGCTTCGACTTGGTAGGCCGCAACACCCTGGACTCGGCCCTGGATCTGGCCCGTTTTCTGGTAACCCGCCGCTGATGAGTGACGACACTGTGATGCCCGAATCGGGTACACCCGACGCGCCCGATGCCCGGCAGCTGGCCTCCCTTCCCACCACGAAAGTGGCCCGGGCTGCCCGCTTTGCTAAAACCGGCCTGAAAGTGGGAGCCAATTATGTTAAACACTACGCCAAGCGGGCAGCGGGCGTCACGAGTGAAACCGAGGACCTGCACGCGGCCAACGCGGCTGAGCTCTACGGGGCATTGAGCGAGATGAAAGGCTCGGTGCTGAAGGTGGCTCAGATGCTGGCCATGGAGAAAAACATGCTCCCCACGGCCTATTCCGACCTGTTTGCCCAAGCCCAGTACCAGAGCCCACCCTTATCGGGGCCGCTGGTAACCAAGGTGCTGCGCGACGCTTTCGGCCGCTCACCCTTTGAGGTATTCGACGAGTTTGACATCAATGCCCGGCAGGCGGCTAGCATCGGGCAGGTGCACCGGGCCCGCAAGGATGGCCTCACGCTGGCCGTAAAGGTGCAATACCCGGGCGTGGCCGACAGCATCCGCTCGGATATCCGGCTGGTGAAGCCCATTGCCCTGCGGGTGTTGGGCCTCGACGAAGCCCAGGTGCGGCCTTATCTGGAAGAGGTGGAAACCCGGCTGCTGGAGGAAACCAACTACGCGCTGGAGTTGCAGCGTGGCACCGAAATAGCCGCCGAGTGTGCCCATGTGCCGCACCTGGAGTTTCCGCGCTATTATCCCGCGCTGTCGACTAACCGGGTGCTGACCATGGACTGGCTGGCCGGTGAGCACCTTAAGGAATTTTTGGCGACGAACCCCAGCCAAGAGGTGCGCAACCAGCTCGGCCAGGCCCTGTGGGACTTCTACGCCTTCCAACTCCATACCCTGCACCGCGTCCACGCCGACCCCCACCCCGGCAACTTCCTGCTGCGGGCCGACCACGGCGGCATGGTGGGCGTACTGGACTTTGGCTGCGTCAAGGAAATTCCGGCCGATGTGTATGCCTTGTTTACGGCCCTGCTCACACCCGAAACGCTGGCCGACGAAGCCCGCTTGGCCGATTTGCTAACCCAGGCCGGCGTGTTGCGCCCCGAAGATGCGCCGTCTCGGCGGACGTTTTACCTGCAAACCATGCAGGCTTCTTTGGAACTGGTAGGCCGCCCCTTCCGCCAACCGACTTTCGACTTCGGCGACCCGCAGTACATGGCCGCGTTATACCAACTCGGCGACGAGCTGATGCAGCAGCCTGAGCTGCGCCAGCAGCGGGAGCCCCGGGGCTCAGCGCATTTTATCTACCTGAACCGTACTTACGTGGGTCTCTATGCTTTGCTTACCGAACTGCGGGCCTCCGTACGCACCGCCTCGGGCTCTTTTGGGTAGACCCAAACCATTCGCCGACTCCGTAGTTCTTAGCTCCCAACACGACTTTTCGGCCTGCATCTGCCGGGAAGTCGTTTTTTATTCTCCACACTTTCTCTACCGTTCCGCTCCATGAAAAAACTATGGACCCTGTGCGCTGCCTTGCTCAGCGTAGCATCCGTGGCCTCGGCTCAGGTGGGCACCAGCCCGGCTAAGCTTACGTGCTGCGCGCGGCCTACGACTGGCACCAATGCCACCGAAGCCTTTGCCATGCTGGCCACCAACGAAGATTTCTCCGGCGGCCACGACGCGCCCCTGCCCTACACCTACGAGGGTCAGGGGGAAATCATTGAGTTCAAAACCACCGATGGCCAGACCGCCAAAGCCTTCGAAATCAAGAGCAACGTACGCTCCGACAAGTACCTGTTCGTAATTCACGAGTGGTGGGGCCTGAACGACTATATCAAAAAGGAAGCCGCTACCTACGCCAACGAGTTGAAAGGCGTCAATGTTATTGCCCTTGACCTCTACGACGGGCAGGTGGCCACTACGGCCGAGGACGCCGGCAAGCTGATGCAAGGCGTTACAACCGAGCGGGCCGAGGCCATTATCAAAGGCGCCCTGCTCTACGCCGGTCCTATGGCCAAGGTATCGTCTATTGGCTGGTGCTTCGGCGGGGGCTGGTCGTTGCAGACGGCCCTGCTGGCCGGCCCCAAGGCCGTGGGCTGTGTGATGTACTACGGCATGCCCGAGAAAAACGTGGCCAAGCTCAAAACCCTGAACACCGACGTGCTGGCCATTTTTGCCAGCCAGGACAAGTGGATCAATCCTGAAGTAGCGGCCCAGTTTCAGAAAGACATGGCCGCGGCGAAGAAAAAAGTGACCATCAAGAGCTATGATGCTGACCATGCCTTTGCCAACCCCTCTAATCCGAAGTATAGCAAGGAGTTTGCCGCTCAGGCTCACGCCGTGGCCGTGGAGTACCTACGCAAGAACTTTAAGTTGAAAGGGTAGCCTGACCGGAGGCCGTCTTGCCGATCTTCTGCTCAGAAAAGCTACCCTGTCTAGGGTAGCTTTTTGTTTTGAAGTTCTGCTGTATCCAGCTTACACCGATCCAAGGTTAGCCATATAAGTGCGCCCCGGGCAAGCATATATAGTCATTGGTAACAATTTCATTATTCTAATATCGTTTTCAATTAGATTTACTTCGCCAACGACGAATGCAACCTTTTGGGTGACCACGGCCTCCTACTTCGCGGGTTCATCAGCATGCCCTATGGGGGCGGCTTTACGGTCATTTGCAAAAACGCTTTACCAGCTACATTCGCTCACTTTTTTTACGTGCTACCTACCGATTTTTTCCAGAATACTGCTGAGCTTAGCAAACCCAGAAAAAGTTGAATGCTGATTCGTCAACTTCCTGTCTATAAGTGCCGTTACGAACCTCGGTCAGGCCCGGACCTGAACAGTTTGCCGTTTTATTTCTCACACTCCTATTTTACCCTGCATGCAACATCATTACTATTGGCCCTTTGCACTCGGGCTGCTACTCTCTACGGGTACCATTTTCACGGCGCAGGCCCAACGCTTCGAGCTGGACGCCTCCTTTGACTCGGATGGCAAGGTTACCACCGAGCTTACCCCGCCTTCGTCCAACGACAACCTGACCAAGATCTACCCGCAGGCCGACGGCAAAATTATTGCCCTGGGTCGCAGCCGCCTGGGCGGGTGGGTAACCGTACGCTACAACACCGATGGCTCCGTGGATACCTCCTACGGCACCAACGGCGTAATTGGCTACGATCTGGCCACGCAGCGGCCCGGCACCACCTTCACCCTGAACCAGCTCCAGCTGCTGCCCGACGGCAAGCTGCTGGCCGTGGGGGTTTCCGGCTCCCAGGGCGCCCTGCTGCGCTTCAATGCCGATGGGACCATCGACTCGGGCTTTGGCTCCAATGGCTTGCTGGTGCGGCCCACCGCTACCAATGAGACGAGCAGCACGTTCCGCACGGCCCAACTGCAGCCCGATGGCAAGATAGTGGCAGTGGGCACCCGCTACCAGCGGGCCGTCACCGGCACGCGCGTTTATAACTACCTGTTGGTGAAGCGCTACAACAGCGACGGTACGCCGGATATGGAATACACCACAGCTTTTGTTATCAGTACGTTTGGTTATGATGACACGGATGGCTACGGCCTAGCTATCCAGCCCGATGGCAAACTGCTGGTCTCAGCCCGGGCTACTCTTCAACAAAGTGCGTCGAAGCTAGCCTTCGTTCGCTTGTTGGCCGACGGCAGCCCCGACAATTCTTTTGGCACGGCGGGGCGCCTGTATACGGGCCTCGACTGCAGGCTAATGAGCAGCCAAATCCTGCTGTTGCCCTCCGGCAAGTTTGTGGTAAACATGAACGGCGACTTTAACGGCACCTTCGGCCGGTTCCTGCCTTCCGGTGCCCTTGACACCTCGTTTGGCGTGAACGGAGTTGCTACGTTTCAACACGACAACGCTTCCCGATACGATGGCCCTTACCATGTTGCCGGGGGGTATAACAATGGTGAGCTAGCCTTACAGGCCGACGGCAAAATTGTAGTAGGTGGCTTTAACGGCACCCGGTTTGGGCTGCTGCGCATCAATACGGACGGCACCAAGGACAGCTCATTCGGCAGCAACTTCGACCAGAGCATCGCGACGGACTTTTCCACCCCTACTCCTAACGCGAACTACTTTGTTGCTGGGGTTAGATCGGTACTAATTCAGGCCGATGGTAAAATCGTGGCTGGTGGTAGCGTTAGTCGCCAGAAAAGCATCACTGACAACTCGAACAGCTCCACCATGTTTGCCTTGGCCCGCTACGCGGCCGTGGTTTCTAACAACTTGCCCAATGGGGTGTGGAATGGCAGTGTGAGCACCGCTTTTGACAACGCCCAGAACTGGAGCAATAACCTGCTGCCCAGCGACACGGTCAACATCCTGATTCCCAAGGCGGCCACCCGCTACCCCACCCTGAGCACGGCCGCCAGTGGCCGCAACCTCACGGTGGAAGAAGGGGCTACGCTCACCCTGGCCGCCGCCGGCACGCTGACCACGATGGGTAGCGTAACCCTCAACGGCCTAGTGGTCGGTGAGGGCCTGCTGCGCACCCGCGGCACGAGCGTACAGCGCATTGCCGGCGGCGGCGCCAGCGAGTCGCGCACGGCTACCCTCGACATTGGCCCGGCTGGGGCCCAACTAGCCGGTCCACTGAAGATTACCCAGCGCCTGATCCTGAACGGCTCCTTGGCTACGAACGGCCAGACGCTCCGCCTCATGTCGTCGGGCAGCACGGGCACCGCCATGGTTGTCAACAACGCGCCTTCGGCCGTCGTAAATGGTACCGTAACGGTGGAACGCAGCGTGAGTCCGCTGTTCAATCTGGGGCAGGGTTACCGGCATTACTCTTCTCCCGTGAGCAACGCCAAATTCAGCACCCTGGCCTACAACGGCTTTGTGCCCGTGCGCAACGAGGCCTACAACACGGCTGCTGACCCGGGTACTGTGTCGCCCTTCCCCAACATCTTCGAATACAACGAAGCCCGGGTAACGGCTCCCAACTCCTTTGACCAGGGCTGGCAGGTGCCCGCTGATGCGTTGGAGGTAGGCAAAGGCTATACACTGAACACGTATTCCTTTCCCGGTGGCGCCTCGCCTATCACCTTTGTGGGCACGCTGAACAACGGTACGATTTCGCGTACGCTCACGGCGGGCAGCCAGAACGAGTCGGGTTGGAACTTCGTGGGCAACCCCTATCCCGCGCCCATCGACTGGAATCTGGTAACTATTCCGACCGGCATGAGCGGAGCTGCCTACGTCTTCCGTAGCACAGGCGACTACACCGGCTCGTACGTGAGCTACGTGAATGGCGTCGGCCCGAGCAACATCATTCCCGCCATGCAGGGCTTCTTCGTGCGGGCTACGGCTCCGAGCGTGACGCTGCAGTTTACCAACGCCGCCCGCCTGACTATCTACGCGGATCCGGCTTTCTTCCGCCCTGCTGCCGAAAGCCGGCCCCTCCTGCGCCTCGACGTGACGGCCCCCGGCCAGAGCCAGCCTGCGGATGCCGCGTACGTGTACTTCCAACAAGGCGCCACAGCCCTGACCGATGCCCAGTTTGACGCCTACAAGCTGCCCGGCACTGGCCCAGCCCAGCTTAGCACCGTGGCCGGCGCCGATAAACTGGCTATCAATGGCTTGCCCCTGCTTACCAGTCAAGGCAGCAGCGTAGCCCTTACGCTTTCGACTAGCACAGCCGGTACGTATACGTTCTCGGCCGGCCAGTTGCTGAACTTCGACCCGGCAACGCCCGTGCTCTTGGAAGACAAGGCAACCGGCACCTGGCAGGATCTGCGTCAACAGCCTTCCTACTCCTTTACCACCCCGACGGCTAATACCACACTCAACTCCCGATTTGTGCTGCACTTCGGTCAAAACCGGGTGCTGGGCAGCCAGAAAGGGCTCGGCGCCGCAACGGTTAGCCTCTATCCCAACCCGGTAACGAATGGTCAGTTGCAGATTCAGGTCAGCGGATTACCCTCGGCTGCGCAGAAAGTGCATGTCCAGCTTTACAACACGCTGGGGCAGGTCGTACGCCAGCAGGCGTACACCAGCCAGGCGGGAGCCGTAGACGGCAGCCTGCCGACCCAGGATCTGAGCTCGGGGGTTTACACGTTGCGCCTGACGAATGGCCAGCAAGTGTCTACCCATCAAGTAGTTATTCGTTAAGAACCCTTATACAAAAAAAGCCCGCCTACCAGTGTGGTAGGCGGGCTTTTTTATGCTCTTATAGCAGTTACAAACTCCGATACACGAAGCCAGCTGCCCAGCCCTAGACCGGCTGCAATTCCCAGCCACTCGAGAGGATAGCCGCCAACTCGGCTACGCTTTCCGTCAGCTGGTCCCACCTGTTGAGCACGAAGTAGTGTTCCTGCAGTTGCGCCTCGCTATAGGGCGTATGCAGCACGGTGGCCAGATCGAAAGCGCGACGGTTGCTCTCGTCGGCAATGCAATGATGAATTTCACCGGAAGAAGACAACAAGCCCGCTCCGTACATGCGGGTAGCTCCATCTTCGAGCACCAAGCCAAACTGCACCGTGAACCCATACAGGCGCTCCAGGCGGGTCAGGGCCACGGGGTCGTGCAGGTGCTGGGCGGCTACCCGGCCCAAGAAGTGCAGAAAATCGGCGAAGGCCTGGTCCATCAGCAGGGGCACGTGGCCGAAGACCCCGTGGAACAGATCGGGCTCCTGCACAAAGTCGAACTGCGCCATGGAGCGAATCCAGACCGTGGCCGGAAACTTCCGCTCGGCCAGTAACCCAAAGAAGGTCGCATCGTCGAGCATACCGTTGACTGGCTCGAGTTGCCAGCCCGTGGCCTTCTGCAGTCGCTTACTTACTTCCTCGAACCGGGGCAAGGCCGAGCGGTGCAGCCCAGCTTTGCTTAGGCCCTGCTCGAACACCTTGGCGGCGCGCTTGTGCAGCAGAGCCGTTTGGCGGTCAAACAATACCTTCCAAACCAGGTGGTCTTGGGTGGTGTACTGGTCGTAGTGCTGTGTTACCATGACAAGAGGCATAAAAAAAGCCCGGCTCCTGGGGCGGAGTCGGGCTTTTGCGATTTTCAGAGGGTTAGTAGCATGAGCTTCTAGCTTCCGTACCGGCAAAATGGCCCGACTTCGTCCACCACGGGACGAATATTTAGGCAGAAGCATTTCGCGGTTTGGTTCATCATACTGAATGCAAATATATAGAAGAATGAAAATAACTTGTACATAAAACACCCTATAATTTTTCAACCCATTTTTACTAAGCTACGTCAGCTCCTTTGACTACCCCCATAAATTTTTAGGTCTATACGCCAGATAATAATAAAATTTTAGAATACACACCCTAAAAATAACACCCATATCAACTACACGTAGTAACTCAGGCTAACTCATAGCCTTTGCTGCAAGGGGTTGTTGCTTTTGATTCAAAACTGGTCACAAGGGTTTCTTCATCCTGAAACTTAACTTCTTTCTTAACAGGGGGTTGCTTATTACTTACCACCAGAATTTTGCGAATCAGGCAGTTTTTGCCGTCATCTTGCCCCAGCGCCTCCATCACCAACTGCCGACTTTGATTGGGTAGGACAATATTCTGCCGTCCCCGCACTACCAACGCGTCCTAGGTAAGCGTCTGCCCGTCGGCCGTCAACAGCAGCTTCTCGGAGCTTCGCACCTGCTGGCCATTGGGTTCCGGGTAGGTGAAGTCAAGAATAAGGGCCAATGGAGCTGATTCGCGGCCGCTCAGCTTGGTAACGAGCGTGACGGGCTGCTGGGAGCGGTAGTCGAGGTAGGTCAGAGTGCCCTGCCAGGGGGCGCGGGTGAAGGGCTGTAGGTGGGCCCACATTACGGTGTCGGAGGCGGGCCCTGCGCCGATACGGGGCAGCAAGTGGCCAGGACCAACCTGGTAGTTAGGGCTGTGGTAGCCAGGGGCCATCCAAGGCCGCGGTGCTGGGCAAACCGGGCCAGACCATAATCCAGGGAATAGCGGCCGCCCCCAATGGCTGTTACCAAAAGAAAGGCCCAGAACAAAAGCTGTTGGTAATACATCCCTAGTAAGGGCTCGGGCGTGTCGTACCAGAGGAAGGCCACCACGAAAAACTGGAAGGCTAGCTGCAGGGCGGTCAGCCGGGTTAGCAGCCCTAGCGCCAATAGCAGGCCGCCCCCAAAACTCCCCCCACACAGCCAGCGTAGCCCAGAAGTAGGGCGAAGGAAAGGTAAAGCCCAGGCCGGCTACTTGTTGCACAAACCAGGTGGGAGTAGCCACGGCCGCGGCGGCGAGCTTAGCGCCCTCGGTGGTGTATAAATCTACCCATTTTGACTAGCCGGCACCAATAGCAATAGATAAACCCAGATGGACCCGCAACAAAAGCCAAACCGTATCAGCGGCGCGCGTGGGCAAGGCTGACGTACCAAACAGGAGCATTTTCATACCAAGATAGCTTAATGAGTTACTGCTGGCCGTTGGGCTCGTAGTTCATGCGCAGGTTGGTGTCGCCGGTGACGCGCAGCTTCACATTAGCAGTTTGGGCCGACCCATTGAGCAGCACGGCGGTAGACCCGGCCATGTAGCGCAGAGTGGCGGCTTGCCCGGGCTGCAGGGTGGCTCGTCCGAAGATGCCACCACCGCGGGGCCGCTCCTTGAACTCGACGGCCACCTTGCCCACATTGCGAGCCGCTACTCGAAAGGCCCCGGGCTGCCCGCCACCCAGGACGAATTGTTTGCCGGGCTGAATAAATAAGTCGGAGTTGAGGCTGGCCCAGCACAGGGAGAAAGCGCTACTCAAGGCGAGGAGCAGAACCAGTACCGGCAGGGGCCGCGGGATAAGAGAAAGACGCATAGTCGGGGGGGTTGAGGTGAAACGATGTTCCAAAACAACCTGCCTTATCGGCCCCAAACGCCCCGATTTACGGCTTGGGACGTCCCAATACATAGTTTGGCACCCCCTACTGCGCTACTGCGGCCGCCCCACTTCGCCCGGGGTAATGCCGCGCAGCTTCTTAAAGACACGGTTAAAGGTCGACTTCGAGTTGAACCCGGCTTCCAGGGCCACGGCCAGCAGGGTATAATGCCGGAAGCGCGGGTCCTGCAGCCGAGTTTCGGCCTCCCGCACCCGGTACTCGTTAATGAAGTCGTTGAAATTCTGGCCGCAGCCCGCATTTATTACCCGCGACAACCAGGAAGTGTTGGTACGCAGTTGGGCGGCCAGTTCGCCAAGCGTCAGCTCGGGCGCCAGATACGGCTGGGCGGCTGCCATGTGCGCCAGCAGGCGGGTCGTCCAGCGCGCCAGCTCGGTATCGGTTTCCGGAGCAACGGATGCGCTGGTAACAGTAGCTGGTTCGGCTTGTTGGGGCGCGCCGTGGGTCAGAAGAGCGGGCCCTGAAATCAGCCCTGACTCGGCGGCCGGTTCTGATTTGAGCTCCGGCAGCAGTTCTTCCGGCAAGCTTTCGGCAGCAGGCTGAAACCGCAGGCCGGCCAGCTGGTGGCCCGTCAGCAGGCCGGCTATGCTCAGGTAATAAATCAGCAGGCCGGTGAAGAAATAGTCGTACCAGGCCTCATAATAGCTCAGTGGAGTTACGAAGCTGTTGATAATTCCAAAGACCAAGGTCACGCCGCTACCGACCAGCACGGCCACCAACACGTTGCGCAGCCAGCGGAATCGAATCTGGTCGGTGTCGGAGAAGTTGTCGTTGAGGTAGTGGGCGTAAGCGCGGTACTCGCGCAGCGTCCGCAGGGCATAGCCACCGAGTAGCAGGTAGGTAACAACGCCGAGAACATACTCCAGCGGCATTTCGTCGAGCTGCTGGGCCAGCGGGCCTTTGGTGCCGAAGTGCGCTGGCAGCGGCTGGCCCCGCAGGCCGTGCCACCACCCTATATCGTAGACAAACACGCCGAGCCGGAAACCCAGGTAGGCTACGGCCGGCGCCAGGTGCCACCAGTGCCGCCGCCCAAACCGGAACTCCTGGTTGGTCAGGCTGCGGAAATAGAAATACAGCGCCGGCCCCACCGCCAGCCAGTTGCTGAACGGGAAGTAGAACATGAAGGTCGAAAAGGCGTCGTGCGAGTCGTACCAGCCCGCGAAGCCCAGCATCCACTGGGCCAGTCGCAGGGTGTGCAGCACCAGCAGCAGGGCCAGCCAACTGTCGGCCGTGCTGCCGTAGCGGCGGCGGCGCTCCAGCAGCACCGCACTTACTACTAGGCCCTGCACGAAAAACGGCAGCAGCAAGCTACTGTAGACGCTGAAGGTGAAGGGCATGGAAGCTAGTTGTTCGTTATTGGTTGTCAGTTGTCAGAAAGCACTGGAGCCGCGTACCAAAGGTAGCGGCTCCAGGCACTTCCGTCAGCTATGCAAAGAAGGCAGGAAAGCATCTAAGTACACCCCCACACCTATACACCTGACCACGAACAACTAACCCTACTCGAGCTCCTGGCGCAGGGCGTAGACTTTGCGCAAATTGCGGATCAGACGCTCCGACTCCTGGAAGTTCAGGGTTTGGGCCCCGTCGGAGGCGGCTTCTTCGGGCTTCTCGTGGGCTTCGTAGAGGATGCCGTCGGCCCCGGCCATCACGCCGGCCAGAGCCATAGTGGGCACATAGTCGCGGATGCCGATGCCGTGCGAGGGGTCGACTACCACCGGCAGGTGGGTTTTCTCCTTCAGAATCGGTACAGCGTTGAGGTCAAGCGTATTGCGCGAGGCTGTTTCGAACGTGCGGATGCCCCGCTCGCAGAGAATCAGCTTCTCGTTGCCGCCCGAAAACACGTACTCGGCCGACGACAAGAGCTCCTCAATCGTGCCCGAGATGCCGCGCTTGATGAGCACGGGCTTATCCACGCCGCCTAGGGCATCGAGCAGGTTGAAGTTCTGGGTATTGCGTGCGCCTACCTGGAACACGTCCACGTAGTCGTGCATCTCCTCCACCTGCGACACCTGCATGACCTCGGTCACGATTTTGATGCCGCGGGCCCGGGCCATCTGGTGAAACAGCTTCAGGCCGTCCATGCCCAGGCCGCGAAACGAGTAGGGCGACGAGCGGGGCTTAAACACTCCGCCGCGCATCAGGCGCACGTCATTGTCGACGAGGTGCTGCATGATTTTCTCCATCTGGGCCTCGCTCTCGATGCTGCAAGGGCCGGCGGCAATGCTCAGGTTGCCCTCCCCGATGCGGACTCCGTCGCCGAGGTCGAGCACGGTGGGGCGCACCCGCCACTTGCGGCTCACCAGCTTGTACTCATCCGATACGCGGTGAATATCCAGAATGCCGGGCAGCTGGCCCAACGTGCGCAGGTCGACCTCGGCCTTGCCGGTGCCCACCAGGTAGCTGGCGCGCTGGGTGTCGACTTCCGTGACTTTAAACTTGGCGTCTTTAACGCGGGCAATGATGTCGGCTTTCTGCTCGGCCGAAATGTTCTTTTCGAGTTGAATTATCATGAGGGGCTGCCCTGCTTTTATCCTGTCATCCTTCGCACGCTCGGGAGAACAGACGGAATGTGTGGATGGGAAAAATCAGTTGAGAATAGAGGAAACGAAGCGCTTGGCGGCGGCTGGCGCGTCGGGCGTATCTTCTAGGGCCCGGATAAAGGCCGAGCCGATGATGGCGCCGTGGGCGTGGCTGGCCGCCCGCTGAAAGGAAGCTTTGTCGCCGATGCCGAAACCGATGAGGCGGGGGTTGCGCAGCTTCATGTCCGCAATTCGCTCGAAGTAGGCTTCCTGCACGCCTTCAGCCTGGGTGTTGGCCCCACCCGTGGTGCCGGGGCCCGATACCAAGTATAGAAAGGCATCGGTGAGCGTGTCCATGTGCCGAATTCGCTCCGGCGCGGTCTGGGGCGTAATCAGAAAGACGGGCTGCAGGTTGTACTTCTTGAAAATGGCCTGATACTCCTCCTCGTACTCCACCAGCGGCAGGTCGGGCAGGATAAGACCATCCACGCCGGCTTCGGCCGCAGCCTGGCAGAATTTCTCCATGCCGAACTGCATAATCGGGTTCAGGTAGCCCATCAGCAGCAAGGGGGTATCAGGTACTTTGGCCCGTACTTCCTGGAGCTGCTCAAACAGCACATAAAGGTTCATGCCGTTGGCCAACGCCACCGAACTACTTTGCTGAATCACGGGGCCATCGGCCAGCGGGTCGGAGAAGGGCATGCCGATTTCGATAAGGTCGGCGCCGGCTTCGGTCAGGGCTTCAATCAGCGGAATGGTGTCGTGCAGCTTGGGGTAGCCCGCCGTGAAGTAGACGTTGAGCAGGTTCTGGCCTTTCTTGGCAAAAGCTTCTTGGATACGGTTGGGCATGATTACTTAAGCTTATCGGCGTACTTCATGTAGGTTTCCAGGTCTTTGTCGCCGCGGCCGGAAAGGTTGATGACTACCACGTCTTCGGGGCCGGCGCCGAGCTGCCCCAGGGCGGCCAGGGCGTGGGCGGTTTCCAGGGCCGGAATGATGCCTTCCAACCGGCTGCACTCGGCCACGGCCGTCAGCGCATCCTCGTCCTCGATGCTGATAAACCGGGCCCGCCCGGAAGAACCCAGGTAGGCGTGCAGGGGTCCGATACCGGGATAATCGAGGCCGGCGGAAATGGAGTAGGGCTCGGTAATCTGCCCGTGCTCATCCTGCATCAGCAAGGTGCGGGAGCCGTGAATAATGCCCGGCGTACCCAGCACCGACGTAGCCGCCGAATGGCCCGAGTGAATGCCGTGGCCGGCCGCTTCCACGGCCACCAGTTGCACCGAGGGCTCATCGAGGAAGTGGTAAAAGGCCCCGGCCGCGTTGGAGCCCCCGCCCACGCAGGCTACCACGTAGTCGGGCAGCTCCCGGCCGACTTTCTCCAGCAGCTGCTTGCGCATCTCCTCGCTGATAACCGACTGCAGCCGGGCCACCAGGTCGGGGTACGGGTGCGGGCCCACCACCGAGCCGATGATGTAGTGCGTGTCCACGGGGTTGCTGATCCAGTCGCGGATGGCCTCGTTGGTAGCGTCTTTCAGGGTTTGGCTGCCACTGGTCACGGCCACGACTTTGGCGCCCAGCAGGCGCATGCGCTCCACGTTCGGCTTTTGCCGCTCGGTGTCGGTTTTGCCCATGTACACGATGCACTCCAGGCCCATCAGGGCGCAAACGGTAGCCGTGGCCACGCCGTGCTGCCCGGCCCCGGTTTCGGCAATGATGCGGGTCTTGCCCAAACGCTTGGCCAGCAAAATCTGCCCCACGGTGTTATTCACCTTGTGGGCGCCGGTGTGGCAGAGGTCCTCGCGCTTGAGGTAGATGCGCGTGTTGTAGCGTGCCGACAGCCGTTTGGCCTCAAATAGGGGTGTGGGCCGGCCTACGTAGTCGCGCAGCAGCAGCTGGTACTCGGCCTGAAACTCGGGCTCGGCCAGGATCTGCAGGTATTGTTCGCGCAGCTCCTCCACGTTGGGGTAGAGCATTTCGGGAATAAAAGCCCCGCCGAACTCGCCGTAGTAGCCCCGGGCGTTGGGTTGAAAAGCAGAAGTGGTGGATGTACTCACAGGATTTCGCGGTATCGGGCAGCTATTGGGCTGCCGGTGAGACTAAGGAGAAAAGGTCAGGCACGCAGGCTAGTGAACATGCGGGCCAGCTTGGAGTCGTCTTTCAGGCCGGGCTGCAGCTCAAACCGGCTGTTTAAGTCCACGGCGTAGAGGCCGGGCAGCTGCAGCTTGGCTAAGGTGGCGGCATGCTGCTCGTCGAGGCCACCGGCCAGGAAGTAGGGCACCTCGAGCGGGTAGCCTTGCAGCAGCTGCCAATCAAACGTGGTGCCGTTGCCGCCCGGCTGCTCCCCTTTCGTATCGAAGAGAAAGTAGGCGCAGTAGGGCGCGTAGGGCCGGAGCGTATCGAAGTCAAAGCCCGCCTCAAAGGCAAACGCCTTGACAACGGGTACGCCGGCGGCTTGCAGTTCAGCACATTGCGCCGGCGTTTCGTGGCCGTGCAGCTGCACCAAATCTAGGCCGTAGCGGGCTACCTGCTGCTGAATTACCGCCGTACCTTCATCCACGAACACGCCCACTTTCTGGCAGCCTTCAGGCAGCTGCCCAAGCAACTCCGCATCCAGGGTATCGGCTACGAAGCGCTTCGACTTTGGGTAAAAGATAAAGCCCAGAAAGTCTGGGTGCAGCGCCGCCACGGCTGCCACGTTGGCCGCCTCCCGCATGCCGCACACCTTGATGCGCAGCGCCGTGGTAGTTTCGGATGAGGTTGGGGAGTGGCTCATAGCGTGGAACGATACTCGTTGCGGCGGCGCGGACGGGGCGTGCAGTGAACCTTCGCGGTACAACTTAAATCAGCGTAATTGGCTCGGTGGCATGCAGCTCCTGCACCAAGCTATAGCAGGCTTTTTCGGGGCGGCTGCTGCGCATAAAAGCTTCGCCGATGAGGAAGCCCCGGTAGCCGGCCGCGCGCAGCATCTGAATATCGGCGGCCGAGTGCAGGCCGCTTTCCGTGACTTTCACAAACTCATTGGGAATCTGCTCGGCTAGCTCCCGGGAGGTGTCGAGGCTGAGGCTGAAGTCGTGCAGGTTGCGGTTGTTCACGCCCACCAGGCTCACCGCGTCGGGGTGCAGGGTGCGGGCCAGCTCCTCGGCGTTGTGCACTTCGAGCAGCACTTCCAGGCCCAGGCTGCGGGCCAGCTGCCCAAAGCGCAGCACTTCCTCCGCCGTCAGCACGGCCGCAATCAGCAGAATGGCATCGGCGCCGATGCTCTTGGCTTCCAGAATCTGATACTCGTCGACCACAAAATCCTTGCGCAGAATGGGGCAGTAGTTGAAGCGCCGGGCTATGGTCAGGTCCTCATTTTTGCCGCCGAAAAACTCCGCGTCCGTCAGTACCGACAAGGCCGAGGCGCCGGCCTGCATGTAGCCCAGCGTGGTGCGTTCCACCGGCGCGTGCTGGTTGATCCAGCCCTTGCTCGGCGACTTGCGCTTGAACTCGGCGATAATGCCGCTCAGGTCGTCGCGCAGCAGGTATTTACGCAGCGACACGGGCTGGTTGGGGAAGTAGACGCTGCGCTCGAGCAGTGTGGCAGGCACCAGGCTTTGGCGCTCAGCCACCTCGCGGCGCTTGTGGGCCACAATTTTGTCGAGAATGGTACCGGTCGTGGGGGAAGTACTCATATTAGATGAAGGGCGCCGATGATTACGCGGCCAAAAGTGAATCAGAGGAAGTAGAACCGCTGAGCAGGTAAAAAGGTACCCGGCGGCAGTGGTTTAATGGTTTTGACTGTAACTCGAATGTTGGCTAGGCCGATCTTGGGTTATGGTTCGCACTCCGGCTCACCCCAGCAGCTGGCCAAACGCCTGCCGGGCGCGGCCCGAATCCAATGACTCGCGGGCCGCCGCCAGGGCATCAGCAAACGTAAGTTCGGGCCGCAGGCACTGAATGCCCAGGGCGGCGTTGGCCGTCACCACGTCGCGCTGGGCGCTGGTGGCTTGGCCTTCGAGGATACCCCGGAACAGCGCCGCCGACTCGGCAACGGTACGGCCGCCGGCCAATTCGCGCGGGTCGTAGGTGTTCAGGCCCAGGTCTTCAGCTGTCACAAACTGCTCCCCGCGGACCGAGCTCAGCTTGGCGGCGCCAGTTAGGCTAAGCTCGTCGTAGCCGTCCAGGGCGTGGACCACGGCGTAGCTGGTGCCGGTCTGCTGAAACAGATAATTGTAGAGGCGCAGCAGCTCCAGGCTGAATACGCCCGCCAGCTGGGCCGCGGGCCGGGCCGGGTTTACCAGCGGGCCCAGAATATTAAAGAAGGTGCGGACGCCCAGCTCCCGGCGCACCGGTCCGGCGTGGCGCATGGCCGGGTGAAAGGCCGGGGCGTGCAGAAAGCAGATGTTAGCTTCCTCCAGCTGCCGCCGTAAGGTATCAGACGAAGCGTCGAAATCATAGCCGAAGTGGGCCAGAATGTTGGACGAGCCGCAGATGCTCGACACGCCGATGTTGCCGTGCTTGGCCACCTTGTAGCCAGCCCCAGCCACCACAAAACAGGCCAGCGTGGAGATGTTGAACGTGTCCTTGCCGTCGCCGCCGGTGCCCACGATGTCGAGCACCTCGCGGGTACCCAGCTGCGGGTCGCGGCAGAGGTCGAGCAACGCGTCGCGGAAGCCGGCCAGCTCGGGCACCGTAATGGGCCGCATGCGGTACACGGTCATGAAGGCCGCGGTTTCGGCGGGGTTGGCGGCCCCCTGCCCCAGCTGCGACAAGGCCTCGTGGGCTTCGTCCCGGCTCAGGGTCTGCTGCTCGAACAGGGTGGTGAGAAACTTTTTCAAGGGAGAAATTTTGAATGAAGTGGGGCAACTCCCCTCCTTAGATGAGGAGGGGTTGGGGGTGGTTGACTTGTTGCTGATGTTGTTTGTCGGGCGTTCTGGATAAACAACGAATCAACCACCCCGCCCTTCGGGCACCCCTCCTCATCTGAGGAGGGAAATTAACGTTCTACCCTTCGAGCCAGTTTTTGAGCATCTGGTGGCCGTGCTCGGTCAAGATAGACTCGGGGTGGAACTGCACGCCGCGCACGTCGTACTGCCGGTGGCGAAAAGCCAGAATCTGGCCGTTGGTGTCGCGGGCCGTTATTTCCAGCTCTTCGGGAAAACCCTCCGGCGTCACGACCCAGGAGTGGTAGCGGCCCACTTTGAACCGCTCGGGCAGACCGTTGAACAACCGGTCTTCGCCCGCCACGATGTCGGCGTCGGTGGCAATGCCGTGGAGCACGGCCGGCAGGTTGTAGAGCTGCCCCCCAAAGGATTCGGCAATGCCCTGGTGCCCCAGGCACACGCCCAGCATCCGCTTCGTGGAAGCATAGCGCCGAATTACCTCCGGCATCAGTCCCGCTTCCGAAGGCACCCCCGGCCCCGGCGACAACATGATGGCGTCGTACTGCTCGATGTCGTCGAGGTTGATTTTGTCGTTGCGCACCACGTCGGTGCTGTCCCCGTAGCCCAGCTCGCGCAATAGCTGCACGAGGTTGTAGGTAAAGGAGTCGTAGTTATCGAGAACCAGGATTTTCATGGCGTTCTGCTGTTGTGTCGATTAAACCGTGGCCGTAAGCTTCTCTCCTACTGCTTCGGCGGCTTCCAGGGCTTTGCGCAGGGCGGCCAGCTTGTGGTGCACCTCGTTGAGTTCGGAGTTGATATCGGAAGCGGCCACCACGCCGGCCCCAGCCTGGTAGTAGAGCTGGTTGCCGGTGCTCAGGAAGGAGCGAATCATGATGGCGTGGTTGAAGTCGCCGTTGAAGCCCAGGTGACCCAGGCAGCCGCCGTAGTAGCCCCGGCCGGTGGGTTCGAGCTGGTCGATGAGCTGCATGGCCCGGTGCTTGGGTGCCCCGGAGAGCGTGCCGGCCGGGAAGGTATCGGCCACCACTTGCAGCGACGCCGCGTTGGGCGCCAGCTTGGCGTTGACCTCACTCACCAAGTGAATAACGTGGGAGTAGAACTGGATTTCGCGGAACACCTTCACTTTCACCTCGTCGCCGTGGCGGGCCAGGTCGTTGCGGGCCAGGTCGACCAGCATCACGTGTTCGGCGTTTTCCTTGGGGTCGGCGGCCAGCTTCTGGGCCAGCTCGGCATCCTGGGCATCGTGGCCGGTGCGGCGGAAGGTGCCGGCAATGGGAAACAGGCTGGCCTGGCGCCCTTTAATCAGAAGCTGGGTTTCGGGCGAGGAGCCGAAGATCTTGAAGTTGCCGTAATCGAAGTAGAATAAATAAGGCGAAGGATTTACCGAGCGCAAAGCGCGGTACACGTTGAACTCGTCGCCCACAAAACCCTGCTGGAAGCGGCGCGACAACACAATCTGGAACACGTCGCCGCGGCGGCAGTGCTGCTGGCCGGCCGCCAGCCGGGTTAGAAATTCCTCGTCCGTCTGGTTCGTTTGCTCCGCGCCCACCAGCCCGAAGCCAAACTCGGGCAAACTAGGGTTGCGGATCAGATTCACCAGCTTAGTCAGGCCGTCGTGGTCGGTGGGCTCCCCGGCGAGCGTGTGCTCGAAGACGAACAGCTCGTTGCGGAAGTGGTTGATGGCAATGACGTAGCGGTAGGTGCCGTAGATGATGTCCGGAATCTGGCCGGCGGCTACTTTCTCCTCGTTCAGGGTCAGATCCTCGAAGTACTGCACGCCCTCGTAGCCGATGTAGCCAAACAGGCCGCCGGTGATGAAGTCGAACTCCAGCTTCTCGGCCTGAAACGAGTCGGCAAACTCCTGCAGGCGGGTCAGCGCCAGGCGGGGCTGGGCCAGGGTTTCGGTGGTCACCGAGCCATCCACCAGGGTCTGGCGCAGCTCGCCGCGGCTCACCTCGAAGCGGGCCAGGGGCTCGAAGGCCAGGTAGCTGAAGGCGTTCTGCTGGCCATGGTAGTCGGAGCTTTCCAGCAGCAGGCAGTTGGTGTACTGGTCGCGCAGGCGCAGATACAGGCCCACGGGCGTCACGGTATCGGCAAGCAGGCGGACGTGGCGGGTTTTGAGGTGAACTGGTTTCATCAGCGGTTCCCGCTCGGGGCGGGCTGGGTTTGAGAAGTAAAACAGAAGCGGCTGACGCGGGGCGGAAATAAAAAAAGCCCGGCGGGTGGCCGGGCTTTCCTTTGATATGCTTGATGCGAGGTTGAGTTGACTACGACCTTACCGCACGCACAGGTTTTCCCGTCCGGAGTTTCGGAGAGGCCACCACCATGCTTGCTGGGTTACGTGAAAGGTCATTGTCAGAGTACTGGCCCAGTCGGAGGGCTGTTGATGCCGCAAATATAGACCTACAACCGGGACTTGCGCAATAAGTTTTTGCTTTTTCTCTTAGAGAATCAGTAATTCTTTTGCTACTCCTACGCCAAATCTGCAGCAAAGCAAGCTAGTTCTTACAATGTTTACTCCTTGATCAGGGCCTGACTGCCAGCTTGCTTGCCCGCCGTCAGCCGCAGGAAATAGGCTCCCTTGCTCAGCTTGCGCACGTCCACGGCCTGCCCGCTGCGGACTTTACTTTTCAGCATGATCCGGCCCGTCGAATCCAGTACTTCCAGCCGGGCTTCCTTTACTGTTTCGGGCAGCTGCACCGTCACGGCATCTCGGGCGGGCACTGGGTACACACTAAACGCCAGGGCCGTTTGGGCTGGGCTAGCTGCGGTTACGGTAGCCGGGGCTGAAAGCCATTGGTAGGCAGCTCCGAACTCCCGCTTCCAGAACCACTCGGCGTGTTGCCCGTCGGGCCGGGCCTGGAAGCTCAGGTTGGCGGCGGGCACTCCCCCACTCTGTAGCGCGTCACGCATCTGCTGCATCAGCGGTACCATCGTTTGGCTTTCCTGGGTGCCGCTCACAAAATAAAACCGGGTGGCCGGGTTGGCCGGGTGTTGCTGCACATACTGAAATAAAGGCTGCTCGGCAAACCAGAAGGCCGGCGAAAACACGCCTACCTTGCTGTACACCTGGGGATATTTCAGGGCAGCATACACCGAAATCAGCCCGCCCATGCTGGAGCCGGCAATACCGGTGTACTCCCGCCCGGTCAGGGTGCGGTAGTTCGAGTCGATGTAGGGCTTCAGGGTCTGAACCAGGAAATCCACGTACTGGTCGCCTTGCCCGCCGCCGTACTGCGGGTTGTTCCAGGGCGAATACTCGTTTAGCCGCTGCTGCCCGTCATTGTCGACGGCAACTACGATGCTGCCCGTAGCGTCGAGGCCCTGCTGCTGGAGCTGGCTCAGGGTTTCATCCACGCCCCACTCCCCCGAAAAGCTGGTGCAGTTGTCGAACACGTTCTGCCCGTCGTGCAGGTAGAGCACGGGGTAGCGCTTGGCGGTATTGGTAGCGTAGTCGTTGGGCAAGTACAGCCACACCCGCCTAGTACGACCCAGCTGCGGAATCTGGAACGCGGTGGCCATTACCCGCACGTTGGGGTTTAGCGCCGACGAAGTGCAGCTGCTCCCCCCGGCCAGGTCTTCCCAGTTCAGCACGGTGTGCGCCACCGTGGCGGGCCCGGCGCCAAAGGTATAACTGCGGTTGGGCACCGAGCCGTTAGCAGCATTGGTTTCAACCGAAGCCCAGGCCCCCCGGGTAAACTTGTACTCGATGGTGCCAGTGCTGTGGGGCAGCGTGATCTGGTAGCTTCCGTCAGCATTTTTGGTAAGCGCGTGCGCCGCACTGCCGGGGTTCCAACTGTTGAAAGAGCCTGCCACGTAGAGAGTCGCCGTAGCCGGGGTGTTAGCGGGTACGCTGGCAAGCTTGAGCGTTACCTGAGCATGGGCCCCCAAAGTTGCCAGCAGCAGAAGGAGGGAAAGCGTATGTTTCATCGTCTAAAAGTATCAGAATTCCTGCCCCAAACCAGTTTTAGGATGTCTCCATGCCCTGCCAGCAGCCAACTAAGCATGCCTTCTTCTTAGTAAATAGAGGGTTACAATAAAAGACGCAGAACTTATGACCACTGAATTGGATTCACCCTTTTCAGGCAAAGAGTGAAAGCCGACTACTCAATAGGTGCTTGCACATCCCAATGAAGGCCAGCAGTTTTTATAACAAATCTAAGACAATTGATTATCTTAAATTGAGCTGTACTCAGGCAGTTGGTGAATACGCACTCACTGAGACTCAGCTTTTTTTCAGGTCCAAGCAAAAAGAATTACCCTGATTCCGCCCAATTGGGGACCTAAAACCTTGTTTAAAGAAGGGTTTTAGGTCTGTGCAAACCTTTGCACTGAAAATAGGGTGAAAACTATTTTTTATGGGAGGTGAGTGTGCCTTGTATTTATAGTTTTCAAAACTTTATCTTGCGTAGTTTATTAACGAGAAGGATGATGTTGTGCAGAGATAAAAGTAGACGAAACCGTGTTGTACAGGCACGAGCTTCTACTCTCCCTTCCTTGCACTGCCTCATCCCGCCGCTGGCTTGCCCAGTTAAAAAATTCCCTCTCCTAACCCATTTTCAATGAAACACACTTACCTAGCGAAACTACTGTTTCTGCTACTGTTCGTTTGTGCTGGATTCACCAGCGCATTCGCCCAAACCGGCGCTGTGAGTGGCCGGGTCCTGGACGAAAAGAGCCAAGGGGTACCAGGTGCTACTGTGCTAATTGAAGGCACGACGCTGGGTAGCTCGACCAATGCCGATGGTACGTATCTGATTCAGAATGTACCGGCCGGTGCGCAAACGCTGGTTACCTCCTTTGTGGGATACAACGCCAAGCGCCAGCCCGTCACGGTAACGGCCGGTCAGACCACCGCGCTGCCCGACATTTCCCTGGCTGAAAATACAACCTTGCTAAGTGAAGCGGTAGTGGTCGGTTACGGCACCCAGCGTCGGCAAGACGTGACGGGCTCCATTGCTACTGTATCGGAAAAGCAGTTTGTGCAGGGGCAGGTAATCAACCCCGAGCAGCTGATTCAGGGCAAGGTAGCCGGGGTGCAAATCACCTCTGGTGGTGGTGCTCCCGGATCTGCCTCCCAGATCCGCATCCGCGGCGGCTCCTCGCTGAACGCCAACAATGACCCGCTGATCGTAATCGACGGCGTACCGGTTGACAACTCCGAGAACAAGGGCGTTTCCAACCCCCTGACGCTGGTGAACCCTAACGACATTGAGACCTTCACCGTCCTGAAGGACGCTTCGGCCACCGCCATCTACGGTTCGCGCGCTTCGAACGGCGTTATTCTCATTACCACCAAAAAGGGACTGTCGGGCGAGAAGCTGCGCGTGACGCTGAACTCCCAGGCGTCGATTTCGGAGAAGACCAAAACCATCAAGGTATTGTCGGCCGATGAGTACCGCAGCGTGGTAAACAGCTACGGCAACGCCTCGCAGAAGGCTCTGCTGGGCACCAGCAACACCAACTGGCAGGAAGAAATCTTCCGCAAAGCCTACACTTTCGACAACAACCTGAGCCTGATTGGCTCGGTGGGCAAGCTGCCGATTCGGGCCTCGGTGGGCAACACGTCCCAGCAAGGTATCCTGCTGACCAACAAGCTGGTTCGTAACACCGGCTCGATCAGCATCAACCCGATGCTGCTTGACAACCACCTGCGCATCGACATTAACGCCAAAGGCAGCTGGGTCGACAACACCTTCGCCGACGCCGGCGCCATCGGCAACGCTGCTCGCTTCGACCCGACCCAGCCCATCTTCACCGGCGACGACGCCCGTTTCGGCGGCTACTACGAGTGGCTGAACGGCGACCGGACCCTGAACGTGAACGGCACCCGCAACCCCCTGGCTCAGCTGAACCAGAAGCGTGACCGCAGCACCGCCAAGCGGGCCATCGGTAACATTCAGTTCGACTACAAATTCCACTTCCTGCCCGAGCTGCGGGCCAACCTGAACCTGGGCTACGACCTGTTGCGCAGCAACGGTACAACGGCCGTTCCGGCCTTTGCCGCCATCGAATTCTCGAACCGGGGCGCCAACAACATCTACTCGCAGAAGAAAGACAACAAGCTGCTGGACTTCTACTTGGAGTACGCCAAGCAGGTGGGCGAGCACCGCTTCACGGTTCTGGGCGGCTACTCCTACCAGGACTTTATCCGCGACCAGCCCCTGGATTCGTACCAGGCTTCGGCAGACGGAACCATTATTAAGGCCGCTTTCCCCTTCAAGACCCAGAACACCCTGGTATCTTTCTTCGGCCGGACGACCTACAACTTCAAGGACCGCTACTCGCTGACGGCTACCCTGCGGAACGATGGTTCGTCGCGCTTCCCGACCGGCAACAAGTTTGGCTTGTTTCCAGCCGTTGGCTTGGCCTGGCGCGTGAAGGAAGAATCCTTCCTGAAGAACACCAACCTGCTTTCCGACCTGAAACTGCGCGTAGGCTACGGTGTTACGGGTCAGCAGGACATTGAAGGGGCCGCTGGCAACTATCCCTTCCTGGCCCGCTACACCTACGGCGAAGCTTCGGCTTCGTACCAGTTCGGTAACGAATACGTGATGACCCTGCGTTCGGAAGGCTACAATACTGGCCTGAAGTGGGAAGAAACCACGACCTACAACGCCGGTCTGGACTACGGCTTCCTTGACGGCCGCATCAGCGGTGCTATCGACGTGTACGTGCGTCGCACCGACGACCTGCTGGCGAAAGTAGCGCCCCAGGCCCTGACGAACCTGACCAACGAGATTATCACCAACATCGGTAGCCTTGAAAACAAGGGGATTGAATTCTCGCTGAACACCAACCCCGTGCGGACCAACGACCTGAACCTGAACCTGAACTTCAACGCCACCTACAACGAAAACAAAATCACCAGCCTGGGTAACACCCTGCCTGACTTCCAGGGCTACGCTGTCGGTGGTATTGGTGGCGGTGTGGGCAGCAACATCCAGGTGAACTCGGTAGGCTACACGGCCAACTCGTTCTACGTGCAGAAGCAGGTATACGACGCCAACGGCCGGCCAATCGAGGGCCTGTACGCTGACCTGAACGGCGACGGCAAGAGCACCATCGACGACCGGTACCGCTACAAGTCGCCCGTTCCGAAGGTGACACTGGGCTTCGGTTCGAATGCTACTTACAAGAAAATTGATCTGGCTTTCACGATGCGTGCCAACCTGGGCAACTACGTGTACAACAACATCAATTCGCAGCAGGCCGCCCTGTCGGGCATCTCGACCAACGGCTTCCTGCAGAACCTGACGCCTGATTTCTATAACACCAATTTCCGCGGCTACCAGCTGTTCTCCGACTACTACGTGGAGAATGCCTCGTTCCTGCGCATGGACAACATTACGGTAGGTTACAACCTGCGCACGTTTGCTGAAAACAAATCGAACATCCGGGTAACGGCCGCGGTTCAGAATGTGTTTACCATCACGAAGTACTCGGGTCTCGACCCAGAGATTTCGAGCGGTATCGACAACAACTTCTACCCCCGTCCGCGCACGTTCACGCTGGGTCTAAATCTAGGTTTCTAAATCGTACGTAGGTACTGCAAAACATGAAAAAGACGTTTGTACGAGGCTTTGCTACCCTGTCGGTGGCCGCCTCTCTACTCACCGCAGCCACCTCCTGCGTAGGAGACCTCGACCGTGAGCCCTTTAATGAAGTAACCTCTGACGTAGTGTACGCCGACCCGGCGAACTACAAGATGGTATTGGCCAAGCTCTACGCCGGCCTGGCCCTGAGCGGGCAGACCGGCCCCTCGGGCAAGCCCGACCTGTCCGGGGTGGATGAAGGCTTTTCGAACTATGTACGGCAGTACTGGTCGATTCAGGAGCTGCCCACCGACGAGGCCGTTATTGCCTGGGGCGACGACGGCCTGCAGGACTACCACCTGATGAACTGGACGTCGAACAACCCCTTCATCCGGGCTATGTACAACCGCATTGCCTACCAGATTTCGGCCTGCAACGAGTTCATCCGGGAATCAACCGACGAGAAGCTCAGCGGCCGTGGCATCACGGGTGTCAATGCCGATAACATCCGGAAATACCGCGCCGAAGCCCGCTTCCTGCGTGCGTTGAGCTACTTCCACTCGATGGACCTGTTTGGCAACCCGCCGTTCGCCACCGAAAATGACCAAGTTGGCTCGTTCCAGCCCCGCCAGATTCCCCGCGCCGAGTTGTTCAGCTATATCGAGTCAGAGCTCAAGGCTATTGAGAATGACCTGGTGGATGCCCGCGCCAACCAGTACGCCCGCGCCGACAAAGCGGCGGCCTGGATGCTGCTCTCCAAGATGTACCTGAACGCCGAAGTGTACACGGGCACGCCCCGCTACACCGACGCAATTACGTACTCCAGCAAGGTTATCAACGCCGGCTATATGCTGCAGAAAACGGCTACGCCCGTTTCGTCAGCTTACGGCCGCAACTTCCTGGCCGATAACAATACTTCTCCCGAGGTTATTTTCCCGGTAGCTTTCGACGGTGAGTTCACCAAAGGCTACGGCGGCACGACCTTCATCATTCACGCCGGTATCGTGGGCTCCATGCCCGCTGCAGCCTTCGGCATGGACGGTGGCTGGGGCGGTACGCGTACCACAAGCGCCTTCTTTAAGCTGTTCCCCGATACGGCAGCTGACCGGCGGGGTCGTTTCTACACCAAGGGCCAGACCCTGGAAATCGACAACCTGACCGAGGCTACCAATGGCCTGGGTGTAGTGAAGTTTAAGAACATCACGTCGACCGGGGCCGCTGGCAAGAACCTGACGTTCCCGGATACTGACTTCCCCATGTTCCGTTTGTCGGATGCCTATCTGACCTACGCGGAAGCAGTGCTGCGCGGTGGCACGGGTGGCAACGCCGGCCAGGCCCTGACTTACGTGAATGAACTCCGGACCCGGGCTTACGGCAATTCCACTGCTGGCAACATCAGCGCCTCGCAGCTGACCCTGGATTTTATCCTGGATGAGCGGGGCCGTGAGCTGCACTGGGAAGGTCACCGCCGTACTGACCTGATCCGCTTCAAGAAGTTTACGACCGCATCGTACCTGTGGCCCTGGAAAGGTGGCGTGAAGGAAGGACGCGCGGTATCGGACAACCTGAATGTATTCCCGATTCCGTCGACGGACCTGGTAGCCAACCCCGGCCTGAAGCAAAATCCTGGTTATTAAATCAAGCTGTCTACGGGCGGAGGGCACGGAAGTCTTTGGTTGCTGTGGCTTCCGCCCCGGACATTCACTCCACAAAAAAATTCCCATGAAAAACTGGCTTACCCGAATCATCGGGATGTGTGCTGCCGTGATGCTCATGACTTCCTGCGAGAAGGATGAGACCAAAATCACGGCCCAGCCCGGCGCGGCTCCTGTGCTGACGGCCTCCGCTACGGCCGTGGATTTGCAGCGTGCAAATGCTGACAAAGAAGGCGTAACCTATACCTGGACGCCGGTTTCGCTGAGCTTCAGCGAATCGGGCTACCCCGTGACGGGCTCCTACACGCTGCAGTTTGCCAAAAAAGGCACCAACTTCGCAGCAATGAAGGAAGTGGACGGCGGTACGACCGGCAAAAAAACTTTCACTGTAGCTGAGGTGAACACCCTGTTTAAAGACTTGGGAATAGCCGTAGGGCAGCCCGGCCAACTGGATGTGCGCCTGAAGTCGTCGTACTCTGCCAACGTAGACCCCTACCTGACGGCCCTGACCTCGCTGAGCGGCACGCCCTACGAGTCGCGTGACTTGCCCGCGTTGGTATGGCGCATCATCGGCCCGGCCGGCAACAGCTGGGACAGCGACCTGGATATGAATTACGACTTCGACAAGAAAGTGTGGACGGTGACGACCAACCTGAAAGCCGACGAGTTTAAGTTCCGGGCCAATAAAGCCTGGACCAACAACCTGGGCGCCGATGGTACGGATGGTTCGCTGAAGCAGGACGGTGCTAACTTGAAAATTGCGGAAGCGGGCAACTACACCGTCACCCTCGATACAAACGCCAGCCCCAAGCCGGTGTACACCCTGAAGAAAAACTAGGGCCTTGCTACCAAGCTCCTCCCCTACCCAAAAGGGCCGCTGAAGTTCAGCGGCCCTTTTACTTTTAGTGGCTTGCCGGCCGGATAGCAAAGCGACTTTAGAAGGCATACCCCCGAGCTGCTGAATCCGACAGCACCGGGCGCAGGTATAGATACTTTGGCAGAAATAAACTACGCAACTTATAAAACCAGCTCTCGGTGAGTTACTACTTACTGTCATGCGCTACAATCAGCCCAAACACCAATAACAACTTAGCTAACAGCCCTTTATTTACTCTACAAGCTACCCTTTAGCTTAATTGAGTCAGTGAAAAGGGCTACAAAGTAGGGTTCCAATGCACTTCGTTTCGGGGAACCTGCTAGCTTCGCAACCAAATAGCTGCGCTTCGGGCGGGCTGTGCGTTGAGAACCGGCCGTATTAGCCCCGGTGCAATCCTTGCGGACGGCATCGGAGCTGGGGCCGGCTTTCGACCTGTCCTTTCACTACTTATACTTCACCGTATGATTCTCATTGCCGACGGCGGCTCAACCAAGAGCAGCTGGTGTCAGCTCGACGAGACTGGCAACCGGGTGTACTTCAACACTGAGGGCTATAACCCTGACTTCATGCAGACGCCGGCCGTAGCCGCTTCGCTCGACAAAAACCTGCCGGAAACCCTGGCGCGGGAAGAAGTTCGGGAAGTATTCTACTACGGCGCGGGCGTGTCGTCCTCGAAGAAAGCCGACGTTATTGCCCAGGCCATGCGGCAGATTTTCCCCAACGCCAACGTCACCGTCGACCACGACCTGCTGGCCTCGGCCCGGGCCCTGCTGGGCCGTAAGCCGGGCTTTGCGGCCATTTTGGGTACTGGTACCAACTCCTGCCTCTACGATGGCGAGAAAATCATCTACAACGTCGATTCCCTGGGCTATTTCCTGGGCGACGAAGGCAGTGGTTCCTTCATCGGCAAGCGCCTGATGCGCGACTACCTACGCGGCCTGCTGCCCGACGGCCTGCAAGACATTTTCCGCGCCGAGTTCAACCTCACCCGCGAAGACATTCTGGACCGGCTCTACAACCAGCCCCTGCCCAACCGGTTTCTGGCCAGCTTCGGCAAGTTTGCCTACGACCACAACAACATCAGCTACTGCCGCGAGATTGTGCTGCAGGGCTTCGAGACGTTCTTCGAGAACATCGTGTTGCACTACCCCAACTACCAGGACTACACCTTCAACTGCGTGGGCTCGGTGGCCTACAACTTCCGCGACGCCTTGACGCAGGTAGCCCGCAAGCACGGTATGGAAGTCGGTAAAATCATCCGCTCCCCTATCGACGACCTGGTAAGCTACCACGAGGAAGCCATGAAAGCTTAGCGCTTAGAGCTTAGAGCTTAGAAGTATGTTGAGCCTTTAGGCTTAGGTTATAAAAAAAGGCCGATTCTGAAGAGAATCGGCCCTTTTTTATTTTACGAACTCAGGCTCAGTTCTGAGCTCTAATTTCTGAGTTCTAAACGCTACTCTCTAGTGCTGTACCACCAGGCGGGTAGTTTGCACCTGTTCGCCGGTGCTCAGGCGCACGAGGTATACTCCGTTGGCCAGATCCTGTACGGGCAGACCGAGCTGGTAGGCCCCGGCGGGCTGCTTCGTACCCGACTTCACGGTGCGCACGGTAGCGCCCAGCAGGTTCTGTACCGTAACAGTTACCGCAGCCGGGGTGGTCAGTTCGTAGCGCAGCTGGGCGCTGCTAGCAGCCGGGTTCGGGGCGGCCGTCAGGCGTAGCGCGTCGGTGGTGCGCAGCTTGTTGCTTAGCACGGTGGCTTTCTTGAGCAGGCGCGAGGTATATACGGCGTACTGGCCGGGCTGCAGCGTGAGGGGCGCCGAGGCGTTGGTCACGGTGATGGAGTCGCCGGTCATATAGTTGTACCACTTGCCGGTTTGCTGGAATTCGGGGTTGATGGGCTGGGCCGTCACGTCGAAGTTGCCGATAACCGTCACTTTCAGGTTGGCATCCGAAAGGTGAATGGACTTGGTAGCGCCGGCCAGCTGCTGGGTGTAGGTCCCGGTTTTGAACACGGGCTGGGTTTTCTTCAGGGCAATCAGCTCCCGGTAGGTGTTGTAGAGCTTGCGGCGGTTCGCGTTCTGGTAGTACTCCCAGCGAATCGGCTTGTTGCCCACGCGGCCGTTTTCATCGATGCTCACGTCGTAGCCTACTTCGCCAAACTGCCAGATCATCTTGGGGCCGGGCACGGTGAAGAAGAAGGCCGCAGCGGCTTCGTTACGGGCCAGGGCCGTGTTCAGGTCGCGCACGTTGTGGGCGGGGTTGGCCTGGTTGCCGTAGGTGAGGTTCTTAAACATGAGGCGCTCCTCGTCGTGGCTTTCCATGTAGGTTACCAGGTTGGGGCTGTTCCAGTTGCGGGCCCCGAAGTAGCCGCCGCTGAAGTTGGAGCTGCTCACGTAGCCCATGGTGGCCTCGTTGTAGGCGTGGTTCAGGTTGCCCCACAGCATCATGCCGTAGTCGGCCAGCACTTTCTCTTCGGAGTTATCAGCGAAGTGCTCCAGGATGCAGTACACATTCGGGTCTACGGTCTTCATGAAGTCGTAGTAGTCTTTCCAGATGTCGATGCGCGACTGGTCGTAGTTGCCCCAGGCGCCCACGTTCGTCGGGTTGTTGCGCTGGGTAAAGCCCTTGGACAAGTCGAAGCGGTAGCCGTCAATCTTGTATTCCTGCAGCCAGAACTCCATTACCCGCTTCGAGAAGTACTTGGTGAAGGGGCTTTCGTGGTTGAAGTCGTAGCCTACGTTGAAGGGGTGGGTAGCGTCGGGGTTAAACCAGGGGCTGTTGGCGGCGGGCTTGTCGCCCTGGAAGTAGAGCTGCACCATCGGCGACTGGCCAAACGAGTGGTTCAGTACCATGTCGATTACGACGGCAATACCGCGGCGGTGGCACTCGTCGATGAGGCGCTTGAGTTCGTCTTTCGTGCCGTAGTACTTGTCGGGCGCGAAGTAAAACGAGGGGTTATAGCCCCAGCTTTCGTTGCCCTCAAACTCGTTGATGGGCATCAGCTCGATGGTATTTACGCCCAGGCGGTTCAGGTAGTTGAGCGTATCGCGCAGGTTTTTGTAGTCGTGGTCGCGCAGGAAGTCGCGCAGGTGCAGCTCGTAAATCACCATGTCGGTGCGGGCCGGCCGGCTGAACGAGGTAGTCTGCCACTGGTAGGCCTGCTGGTTGGTTTGCAGCACCGACACGATGCCCGTGGTCAGGCCCGTGGGGTAGGCTTTCAGGTTGGGGTAGGTAGCGGCCGGAATAAACCGGTCGTTGTTGGGGTCCAGCACCTTTTCCGAGTAGGGGTCGGCCACGCGCAGGTTGCCGTCGACCAGATACTGGTAGGCATATTCCCGGCCGGGGGTCAGGCCGTTGAGCTGAATCCACCAGTCGTTGCCGTCGGGCGTCTTGTTCATGTAGCCCGCGTCGGTGGGCTGGAAGTTGTTGAACTCGCCCAGCACGTAGGCAAACTGCTTGCCCGGGGCCGTCAGCTTCAGAATCACCGAAGTGCCGCCGTTCAGGTAGGTAATCCCGTCTTTGGCACCGGCGGGCAGGGCCGCTACGGTTACCGCGGGCCGAATGACAAACACGATGGAGTCGGATACGGAAGTAGTCCCGCTGGTAGCCGTCAGCTTGATAACGTTGCGGCCGGGCTGGGTGGCCGTTACCGTGCCGCTGAGCGTGGTAGCATTGGCTTGCTGGGTCACCAGGTTTTTGTTCAGATACAGAGCCAGCGTAGCCGCCGACGACGCCGTGCCGCTCACGCTGATCTGGGTGTTGGCGTTGACGAAGAGCGGGTTGTTGCCGCCGGGAGCCACCGGAGCCGTGATGCGGACCGATAAGGCCCCCTGGGCCACGTCCACGAAAATGTCGCTGCCACCCGCGCCCCGGCCTACCACCGAGCCGTCGCCGCTTTTGAAAATCATGGCCAGCTTCAGAATCTTGTCGGCCGCGGGCACATTGTAGAACGTGCGGGGCGTGAAGCTGATAGTGTACAGGTTGGGGTTGGTGGTGCTGCGCGTCATCAGAGCGGCCGGGTCGGGCTGGCTGAACGAGGAGCTCTTCACGTACTTCCAGTCGGAGTTGCTGGTGCTCTTATCGGTAATCACGCCGGTCCAGATGTACACCGGGCCGGTGAAGCCCGCCAGGGCGGCATTGCCCTGGGTGGCATCGAAGGTGAGCGTAACCGGGTCGGTGTCGCGGAAGAAGGTAGGCTGGGTGGTCACGACCTGGGCTTGAGCCGTCGAAACGACGCCAGCCAGCAGCAACAGAAGCCCCAACAACAGTCGAAGTTTTCTCATTGAAAATGTGGGAATTGGTGAAAGATGGAGAGTCGGGCAAACATGAAAATATTACGCAAGTTAAACAGGATAATGATGCGGGCAAAGCGGGTAAAAATTATACCCTGACGTCCAGGGCCAACCATCCGGCCGCCGCATTTATCCGTAGCTTTGACGCCTTGCTTTTCGCGCCGCCCTCCCCTTCCGAATGACGTTTTTGCTTTGCTCGCGTGCTGGTCTTGTTCGCTCTGCCCTGCTGGCGGGCAGCTTGCTCCTGGGCGGACTGGCTGCCCGTGCCCAGCCCGCCAGCCGGCCCGATACCATTGCCCGTCCGGCCCGGCCTCGGCCCACTTCCCTGCCGCTGGCGGCCCCGCCCGATTCTACTCGCCCGGGGCGCCGGCTGCCTATTCTGGCCGGGGGCTTGGTCGTGAGCTATACCGGGGCCCTGTATCTGCTGAGCCAGGGCTGGTACACGGGGCAGCGCAGCGCCTTTCACTGGTTTGATGATGCATCGGAGTGGCGGCAGATGGACAAAGCCGGGCATTTCTGGGGCGCGTTTCACGAAAGCCGGGGCGCGGTGGACATGCTACGCTGGGCGGGCCTGCCCGACCGCACGGCCACCTGGTACGGGGGCTTCGTGGGGTTTCTGCTGCAAAGCCCCATTGAGCTGCTCGACGGGCGCGACCCGGCCTACGGGGCTTCGGCCACCGACTTGGCGGCCAACTTTCTGGGCTCGGCTGCCCTCATGGGGCAGCAGCTGGCCTGGAACGAAGTGCGCCTCATGCCCAAGTACTCGTTTCACACCACCCGCTATGCCCCGCTGCGGCCCAACGTGCTGGGCAAGTCCTTGGCCGAGCAGCATTTGAAGGACTACAACGGCCAGACCTACTGGCTTTGCGCCGATGTGGCCGCCTGGCTGAAACCCGAAAGCAAGTGGCCCAAGTGGCTGCAGCCGGCCGTGGGCTACGGGGCCCAGGAAATGGTCTTCAACGACCCCGATGCCAACGCCGCCCTGGGCCTGCGCTCCTACCGCCAGTACTACCTGAGCCTGGATGTGAACCTGCGCCGCATCCCGACCCGCAGCAAGCTGCTGAAGAAAGTATTCTACGTGGCCAGTATTTTCCATTTGCCGGCCCCGGCCCTGGAATACAACTCCCGCCGCGGCCTGGTGATGCACGGGCTCTACTATTAGGAACTGCTAGCTGGCTGGTGTTTGTTGCTCTGGTTTGCCTGCCCGGCCCTTACCGCCGTACAAGGCTGCGGGGCAATTCTGCGTACCTTGCGCCCCTGCTCCGGCAGAATACCCCGGCTGTAGCGGCTACTACTAGCTCAACACCGGCCTGATTCTGCCCTCAACACCTAGCACTCAACCTTTCCGATATGAACGTAGGAGACCGGGTCCGTTTACTTACCGGCCGCGAAGAAGGCATCATCACCCGCTTGCTCGACAACGAGCTGGTAGAAGTAGCCATCGACAATGACTTTACCATTCCGGTGCTACGCCGCGAAGTAGTGGTCGTAGCCGCCGAAGAAACCAAAGCCTTCGGGCAAAGTGCCAGCGCCGTAGCCGCTGAAAAGAAGGCGGCCTCCAGCGGCGCCTCCCGGGCCGCCAAGGCCGCGGGCGTATCTGCCCCAGCCGTACCAACCGCCGGCAAGTCGGAAGGACCGGCGGGGCCGCCGGCCGCCAAAGCTGCTCCGGTGCAGAAAGGCCTGTACCTGGCCCTGGTGCACCAGTCGCCGGAGCTGCTGGCCCTGCACATCATCAACCACACCGACCGCGACGTGCTCTTCACCTACGGCGAGGAGCTGCAGGGCCAGTACCGGGCCCTGGCCGCCGACAAGCTCAAGGCCAAGTCGGTGAGCCAGGCCCTGGGCCACTGGCACCTGAGGGACTTCGACAAGTGGCCCGCCCCGGTGATTCAGCTGCTGCCCCACCTGCTGAACGACGCCACGGCCTACGAGCTGCTCACCAAGCGGGTGCAGTTCAAAGCCAACAGCTTCTACACCAGCCGGCAGGCCAACGTGCCGGTGCTGCAGCGCGAGGCCTATTTGTTCCAGCTCGACGAGAAGCCCGCCGCTCCCGTGGCCGTAGCCCCCGAGAAGCTGGCCGAAACCCTGCAGCAGCAGCTCAGCGGCAATGCCCCGGCCAAACCGGCCGCCGTAGCCCCGGCCCCCGAGCCGGCCAAGGCCCTGGTAGCCCCGCCCCACGAGGTAGACCTGCACCTGGAAGCCCTGGACCCCGAAGCTGCCAAAGCCGAGCCCCCGCTCAGCAACACGGCCATTCTCAAGCTGCAGCTCGAAGCCTTCGAGGATACGCTGAGCCGGGCTCTGGCTACCAACATGCACGAAATCATCTACATCCACGGCTCGGGCAACGGCACCCTGCGCAAGGAGCTGCACAAGCTGCTGAGCCGCAACAAGGACATCAAGTTCTTCGAAGACTCTCAGAAGGAGAAGTTCGGCTACGGCGCCACGCTGGTTCGGCTGAAGTAGTTTTCACCCTGTAGTTTTCACTATCCGGCCGTCATTCTGCGCCTTCGCACGGAATGACGGCCAGTTCTTTCCCGCTTTCCAATGCCCAGCGTTTTTGCCCAATCCACGCTCGTCACGTTGCCCGACCAGCGCCGCTTGGAAATAATCCGCTACGGTAACCCGACGCACCGGCCGGTGGTGTTTCACCACGGCTACGCTTCTTCGGGCCTGAGCATACCGCCCCACGCCGAGCTGCTGGAACAGCTCCAGCTCCAGATTCTGGCGCCCAACCGGCCCGGTGTCGGCCTCTCCGATGTGCACACGGCCCTGACGCTGGAGTCGTTTGCGGACGATGTTCTGTTTGGCCTGGAGGCGCTGCTGATTGCGGGGCCGGTGGGTTTGCTGGGCTGGTCGGCGGGTGGACTGTATGCCCAGGCCCAGGCGGCTTTGTATTCGGCCCAAACAACTACCCTGCACCTGCTCAGCACCTGCCTGCCGCTGGGGGAGCCCGCCACCTACCGCCACCTGCCGCCCCGCTGGAAAACCATCAAGTTTCTCAACGACTACACCGCCCCGCTGGCCCGCCCGCTGTTCCTGCGCCTCAGCCGGCAGTGGACCCGGGAACCGGACCGCATGATCGACCGGTTTATGAACCTGCTGGGCCCGGCCGAACAGGAAGAAGCGGGCAACCCCGTGTCGCGCATTGTGCTGCGCGACGCGGCCCAGCACGGCTTCAGCCACCGCGGCCAGGGCGTGTATGACGACGGCCGGGCCCTGTGCCGGCCGCCCCGGTTTCACCTGTCGGCCATTCAGGCCCCGACCACCATTTGGCACGGCACCGACGACTTTATCTGGCATCCGGCGCCCATTTACTACCTGGGCTCCCGTCTGCCCCACGCCACGCTGCGCATGCTGCCCGGCGAAGGCCATATGCTGTTTCTGAAGTACTGGCGGCAGATTCTGGAACAGGTGAGCCAGGAAATGGGTGATTGAAAAGCGGCACAGCAGAACCTCGTGCCGAGCCTGCCACGGAATCACGCGTGCTGACTCGGTTGGCAAAAGAACCTCCTGCTGAGCGGGTCGAATTGGCTCTACGGCAATGGTACTCCTATGCCAGAGCACGCAGCAATGCCATTGGCTGCGCGGCCGTCAGATTACGCGGGAGCCTTACTATTGCACGCGAACTGCCTCGCGGTGCTCGACCTGACGTTTATTTAGCCCCATTACCCTTGCCCATGTACGACCTTATCGGCGACATTCACGGCCATGCCGACGAGCTGCGCCAGCTGCTTTTCAAGCTAGACTATACCGAGCAACACGGCGTGTACCGCCACCCGACCCGCCAGGTTATTTTCCTGGGCGACTTTGTGGACCGCGGCCCCAAAATCCGGGAAACCCTGCACATCGTGCGGGCTATGGTGGACGGGGGCGCGGCCCGGGCCGTGATGGGCAACCACGAGTATAACGCCGTTGCGTTTCATGAAAAGCACCCCCGCGGCGGCCACCTGCGGCCCCACATGCCGCGCAACATTCTGCAGCACCTGCGCACCATCGAGGAGTTCAACAGCCGCGAATTATTCGAGGAGTGGCAGGGCTACATTCAGTGGTTCAAAACCCTGCCCCTGTTCCTGGATCTGGGCCAGCTGCGCGTCGTGCACGCCTGCTGGGACCCACGCCACATTGAGTTCCTCCGCTCGGTGCTGACCAATGACTGCCTGACGGACGCGGTGCTGCTGCGCGCCACCGACCGCAGCACCCCCGAGTACCACGCCATTGAAGAAACCCTGAAAGGCAAGGAAATTACCCTGCCCCCGGGGCTGAGCTTCTACGACAAGGACCGGAATGAGCGCACCAAAATGCGCATCCGCTGGTGGTGCAACCCCCAAAGCTGTACCTACGCCGACTACTACCTGGAAAGCATTCCGGACCTCGACCCGCTGCCCGTCGACCACGCCAGCCTGCCTGACGCCTACCACTACGCCGAGGAAACGCCCGTTTTCTTTGGGCACTACTGGCTGCGCGGCACCCCCCAGATTCTGCGCCCCCACGCCGTCTGCCTCGACTACAGCGTGGCCCGCGGCGGGGAGCTGGTGGCTTACCGCTGGAGCGGCGAACAGGAGTTGCGGGCCGAAAATCTGGTAACGACCTGAGAGCTTGCTTGTCAGTGTCAGCCAGCAGTAACCCCATTACCCTTACCTTCTCTCCACTGCTTTGTTACCAGGTCCGCGGCTTCTGGCCGACGCGCCCCCTTTACTGACTGGAATAGGGCCGGAAAGCACGGCCTTTCTTGGGGCCGTACGCAGCCCCGGCCCGAACCTCGTTACTTTGCAGTAACCTATTGCTTGTATATGCCCCCCACCTTTCCCCGCTTCCTGGCTACGGCCTGCTTGTTTTTAGTCTACACCTTCGCCGCGGCCCAAACCACCTTGCCCGTTCCGCTGAGTCTGCAAAAGACCTACGCCCAGGGTACCCGCGCCCAGAACGGGCAGCCCGGCCCCAAGTACTGGCAGAATACGGCCGACTACGACCTCAAGGTCAGCTTCGACCCCAAAACCCGCCTCGTGGCCGGCACCGTCAGCATCAGCTACCTCAACAACAGCCCCGACTCGCTGCGGCAGCTCTGGTTTAAGCTCTACCCCAACCTCTACCAGAAGGGTGCCCCCCGCTCCTCCACCTTCTCGCCCGAAGACATTCACGACGGAGTCAAGATTTCGGCCATGAGCATCAACGGGCAGGTGCTGGACGTGAAGAAGCTCCGCATCGATGCCACCAATATGCCGGTGCCCGTGAAGGCCATTGGGCCCAAGCAGACGGCCAAAGTCGTTGTTACCTACGCCTACACCCTGAACAAAGGCTCCCACATGCGCACCGGCGAAATTGAGCCCGGCGCCGATTTTGTGGCCTACTTTTTCCCCCGCATTGCCGTCTACGACGACATCGACGGCTGGAACCGCTTTGTCTACAACGGCTCGCAGGAGTTCTACAACGACTTCTGCAACTTCAAGGCGGCCATCACCGTGCCCCGCAACTTTGTGGTGTGGGCCACCGGCGACTTGAAGAATGCCGACCAAGTACTCACGAAAAAGTACGCCAAGCGCCTGGCCGACGCCGAAAAGAACGATGCTGTGGTGCACATCATCGACGAAAGTGACCTGAAGCGCCAGGATATTACCGCCGCCAACGCCCAGAATACCTGGCGCTTCGAGGCCCAGAACGTGACGGACTTCGTCTTCGCCACCGCCGACCACTACGTGTGGGAATCCACCAGCCTGGTCGTCGACCCCGCCACCAAGCGCCGCACCCGCGTGGATGCCGTCTACAATACCAAGCACGCCGATTACAAGGAGGTGGTGCACTTTGCCCGCCGTACGGTGGAGGCCATGAGCTACACTTTCCCCAAGTGGCCCTTCCCCTACGCCCACGAAACCATCTTCGACGGCCTCGACCAGATGGAATACCCGATGATGGTGAACGACAACCCCGTGGCCACCCGCGAGGACGCCATTACGCTCACCGACCACGAGATTTTCCACACCATGTTCCCGTTCTACATGGGCGTGAACGAAACCAAGTACGCCTGGATGGATGAGGGCTGGGCCACCATCGGCGAGTGGATCATCAGCAACATCATCGACCCCAAGCTCCAGGACGACTACGGCGTGGAGCCCTACGCCCGCGCCGCCGACTCGGAAAACGACCTGCCCATCATTACCCTCACCACCCAGCAGAACGGCACGCCTTTCTTCCTGAACTCCTACCCCAAGCCCGCTATGGGCTACTACTACGTGCGCGACCTGCTCGGTGACGAGCTGTTCACCAAGGCCCTGCACACCTACATCCGCAACTGGAACGGCAAGCACCCCATGCCCTACGACTTCTTCAACTCGATGAACGAGGGCGCCGGCCAAAACCTGAACTGGTTCTGGCAGCGCTGGTTTATCGACGGCGGCTACCCCGACCAGGCCCTGCAAAGCGTAACCCAGCAAAGCATCATCGTGGAGTCGAAGGGAACCAAGCCCATGCCCGTAGACCTGACCGTGACCTACGCCGACAACTCGACCCAGAAGCTGCACCGCACCATTGCCGTGTGGCAGGACGGCAGCAAAACCGTCACGGTGCCGCTCGATGGTAAAAAAGCCGTGAAGAAAGTGGTGCTGGGTCATCTTTACACGCCCGATAACAGCAAGGGAAATAATGTATGGGAGGCCAAGTAAGCCTTGCTGGGCAATAAATCCAGACCCAAAAAGGCCCGCCGGATATCCGGCGGGCCTTTTCTGTTGAGTCACTTACCGCTTACAGATGAGCAATGAGGTCGGCTTTGCCATCCGGGTCGTTTTTCACGGTGCCGCTCGTGGTAAAGGCTTTGCCTTTGAGCAGCAGGACACCGGCCATGTGGGGCGTGGCCATGGAGGTGCCGCTAATGGTGTTGTAGCCCCCGCTCAGCCAAGTCGACTGAATGCTGACGCCGGGCATGCAGTAATCTACCGGAGTACCGAAGTTGGAGAAGGATGCCCAGCTGTCGGTGTTGTTCATGGCCGAAATGGTATAGATGTTGGCACCATTCACCCGGGCCGGCGAGTGGTTGTTGGCATCGTCGGTTTCGTTGCCGGCAGCCAGGGCGAAAAGTACGCCCCCGGCCGAAGCCCGCAGCACGGCATCATCCAGGGCCTGCGACACGCCGCCGCCCAGGCTCATATTAGCCACGTCGCCGGCCTTGCCATTGGCGCCTACGTAGTCTACCCCGGCAATAACGCCCGAGTTGGAGCCACTGCCCCGGGAGTCCAGTACGCGCACCGCTACTACCGTAGCATTGGCGGCTACGCCTACAACTCCAATGGTGTTGTTTTTGGCGGCAATGGTGCCCGCTACGTGGGTGCCGTGCCCATTGCCGTCGTTGGGTGAAGCGTAGTTGGCGCCGCTCGTCAGGAACGACTTGCTACGGCCCGCGTCCACGTTCAGGTCGGGGTGGGTCAAGTCGATGCCGGTATCAATAACCCAGGCCGTGCGGCCGGTACCGTCGGCCGAGCCTACGCGGGTAATGCCGTAGGGAGTCACCTGGGCGGGCTGCGCCGTGCCGCTACCGCCGCCGGGCTTGCCCAGTGAAATAATCCGGTCCTGCTCCACGTACGCTACCCGGGCATCGGTCCGCAGGTCGTTGGCTTCGGCCGCCGTTAGGGCCGCCGAGAAGCCTTTCAGCGCGTGGCCGTAGGCATGACCCAGGGCTTCGGCACGGGCGCCCCGCGACTTCAGAATGCCCTGGCCTACTTCTTTTACCTTCTTTACTTTTTCCGAGTAGGCTTCACCGGCGCTCAGTTCCACGGCGCCATCCTTGAGCACGACAATGTACTGCCCGGGAATTGTGCCTTCTTCCGACTTAGCGTCGCTGCTACTCTGGGTTACCCCCGGCTCGGCTGGCTGCACATTCTCTTGTGAGCAAGCGGTGAACAGGGTGCTGGCCGCAATTGCCGAAGCACTCAATAACCAAGCAAACCGGGCATTGTGTTGTTTCTTCTGCATTCTACTGGGGGTAATGGTGAAAAAGAAAGAAGGTGAAGCTGTTACAGTCAAGCTGTGCAGCTGGCAGGCACAACTCCGGGAAGTTCAATTCCCTCTTCGCGCCGACTGCTTGTGCTGTGTACGGAGCCAACTTGTTTTCGTCACAAAGAATTCCTTCTGTTATTGAAATAACTTCAATGAATAACCACATAAGTAGGTACACATATCAATAAAAACACTGATAACCTGGTATAAAGGCAGCGCAAGGGTTATTTGTATAGAATTATGCTAATAGGTTTAATTATATATTATAATACAATATACTCCTTGAACATGTCACATAACACCACGGCTTAGTCCTACTGCTTATCAGCTCGTGTCCAGCACTTGGGAGTCAATTCAAGAGGCCACGCATTTATGCGCCATGCCGTAGTACCCTACACTCCCAACGCTCCCCAGCACTTGCCGGTCGCTGCTCTACGCAACCGAGTCGGCGCCGGAGTTAGGCTACCAGCCCGAGAAGCCCTACCTTTGCCCGCAGTGATGGGTCGCCCCACCGCGGCAAGGGAGGCAACTCCGGCGACGAGGAAAGTCCGGGCAACGCAGAGCACCCTGCTTCCTAACGGGAAGGACTGGCAAGCGTAAAGTGAACCAGGACAGCCAGTGCCACAGAAAATTACCGCCTACGTCGCCTTTGGGCGGCCGGTAAGGGTGAAAAGGTGCGGTAAGAGCGCACCAGCGGCTGGGCAACCACGCCGGCTGGGTAAACCTCAGGGGTTGAAAGACCAAATAAGCTGGTAGGCAAGGCCGCAAGGCCCTGCACCGGGCGGCTCGTCCGGCGCCAGCGGGTAGGTTGATGGAGCCTTTCCGCGAGGACTGGCCTAGATAAATGGTGGGGCCGTGGCAACACGGACAAAACCCGGCTTACAGACTCATCACCGGCACGCAAAACGGCCGCCGCAGCTTCGGGTGCGGCGGCCGTTTTAGCCTGAGGCTACTGCCGGTAGCCCTGCTGCTGAATCCCTGCTTGGAGACAAGATGTATCGAAAGGCTTGGTCGTGTCGTTGAGCCGTAGCGTACTGGCGAGCATTGCGCCCGACGCGGATACAGCTCTCAACGGCAGGCAGCTACGGCGCCCCGCGCGTTTTTCGCGGGGACCTGCACTGCGCGGCTCACTCTTTTCGTTACATTCGCTGCCCACACCCCTTTCAACCGTATGCCCAGAATTCTGATAATTGACGACGAGAAAGCCATCCGGAACACCCTGAAGGAGATTCTGGAGTACGAGAGCTACACCGTCGACCAGGCCGAGGATGGCCCCACCGGCCTCGACATGCTCATCAAGAACAAGTACGACGTGGTGCTTTGCGACATCAAGATGCCCAAGATGGATGGCATTGAGGTGCTGGAGCGCGCCCAGATTGCGGCCCCCGACGCGGCCTTCATCATGGTGTCGGCCCACGGCAACATCGATACGGCCGTGGATGCCACCAAGAAAGGCGCGTTCGACTTCATCCAGAAGCCGCCAGACCTAAACCGCTTGCTCGTAACGGTGCGCAACGCCCTGGACCGCACCAAGCTGGTAACCGAGACTAAGACGCTCAAGAAGAAGATTGCCAAGAGCTCGGAAATGATTGGCTCTTCGCCTGAGCTCGAAGCCGTGCGCAAGCAGATTGCCAAAGTAGCGCCTACCGATGCCCGCGTGCTGATTACGGGCCCTAACGGGGCCGGTAAGGAAATGGTAGCCCGCAACCTGCATGAGCTTAGCAACCGCGCCAACGGGCCCATGGTGGAAGTAAACTGCGCCGCTATTCCCTCCGAGCTGATTGAATCCGAGTTGTTTGGGCACGAGAAGGGCTCGTTTACTTCGGCCGTGAAGCAGCGCATCGGCAAGTTTGAGCAGGCCGATGGCGGCACCCTGTTTCTGGACGAAATCGGCGATATGAGCCTCTCGGCCCAGGCCAAGGTGCTGCGGGCCCTGCAGGAAAACAAGATTACCCGCGTGGGCGGCGAAAAGGAGATTTCCGTGAACGTGCGCGTTATTGCGGCCACCAACAAGGACCTGCAGCAGGAAATTGCCGACCGCAACTTCCGCGAAGACCTCTACCACCGCCTCTCGGTTATCCTGATCAAAGTGCCGGCCCTGAACGACCGCCGCGACGATATCGCCGACCTCGTGCAGCGCTTCCTGCAGGATATTGCCCGCGACTACGGCGACAAGCCCAAGAAAATCGACCAGGCCGCCCTCGACTACCTGCGCAGTCTGGACTGGCGTGGCAACATCCGGGAGCTGCGCAACGTGGTGGAGCGCCTCATCATCATGAGCGACGACACGATTACCGAAGCCGACGCCCGGGCCTTTGCCGGCAAGTAAGCCATTGTTCTAGCCAAGAGTCCTCGCAATACCCCTGTCCTTGCCAGGACGCCGGACGACGCAACCCGTCCGCTGAAATAGGCCGAGCCCTCTAAAATGAAAAGCCCTTTCTCGTTGCGTACGGGAAAGGGCTTTGTGGTAAAAGGTCGTGACTACCTACGCAGAGGACGGATGGCTTTGTCGTGCCTCCTGGCAAGGACACGGGATTTGGAACGCTTGCCTTTAACAGAAAGCCCCTACCCCGCCATCTGATTACAGCCGCGCACATCCGAATTATCCATTCTTCCCAGCACTTCGAAAGAGCCGTCGGGATGCATACGGGCCAGGTCCTTGGTTTCGATGAAGGCACAGGAGTCGATGTTGGCCAGGTCGATGATGTTGATAGCGCCGTCGGGGCGCGAAGTTGATACCGAGAACGGGTCGGCGGGGTCGCGCAGCAGCACCCGTAGCGGGGCGGGGCAGTGAAAACGGCCGTCGCCGAGGCTATAGGCCTGGGACAGCAGCTCGGTCATGCCGTATTCGGAGTGAATGCCGGCCGGCCCGAAGGCCTGTTGCAATTCGGCGTGCAGCTCTTCGCGAATCATTTCGCGCCGCCGCCCTTTCATGCCCCCGGTTTCGAGCACCGTCAGGTTCTGCAGCTCCGGGGCCGGGCCGTACTCAGCCACCACATCCAGCAGGGCATACGACACCCCAATGAGCATGACGCGCCGCGCCGGGTCCTGCTTGGCTTGGCGTAGGGCCTGCAACAGCGCGGCGTGGTCGTGCAGGAAAAAAGCCGACTGCTCCTGCCCCGATTCCCGGACGAAATAATCGACCATAGCAACCAACGACGACTGGCCCTGCTCCAGGTAAGAAGGCAACAAGGCCAGGAAGGTCCACTCGCGGAGTGAGCTGCCGTAGACCTGCTCGAAGATGCGGGCGGCATTCTGGCGGTAGAGCTGCGGGTCCCGGATCAGGTGGCGGCTGCGCTGCTGCTGGGTGGTCCCGCTGCTCAAAAACACCTCCTGGGGCTGCCAGGCTTCGGGGTCGGTGCGCACCTCGTGGGTTTTGAAGAACTCGATGGGCAGAAAGGGAATGTCCGTTAGGCGGGTAACTGATTCGGGCGGGCAGCCCAGTAGCTGCAGCCACTGCCGGTAGGGCGGGCAATGCCGGGCCTGGTGGCGAAACAGGCGCAAGGCCAGGGGCTCGAAGGTGGCGGCGGAAACGCTGAAAAGCTCGGACAGAAACTCGGCGCGGAAACTCATTGGCAAGCGGCGTGGTTAGCGAATTAGTATAACAATTGCGGCGGCACTTCGTTGAGAAGTTGTACCTTCCGACTCTGGGTGCAGCCCTTTCTTACGACCTCTATTGCTGCTTTCTATGACCATGTTTCGTACGCTGAAAATCGGAATTACTACTGCCTTGGCGGCTACCGCCGGGCTGCTGACTTCCTGCCTGCAGGCCCCGGACTATCCTACAGCGCCCCAGATTAATTTTAAGGAACTGAAGGTAGACCGTTACAACTTCGGCATTGGCTACACCCCGGTTGATTCGGTGCGGTTGACCATCGACTTTACCGACGGCGACGGTGACCTGGGCCTCTCCATTACCGGCGACCAGGAAGCACCCTACAACCCCACCAAGCCGGACGGAACCTACAACCGCACCACGCACAACTATTTTATAACTCCCTATAAGCGTACCAACCCCAACTCGCCGTTTGAAGCCGTGGCCACCAGCAGCACCGGGGAATACAACAGCCGCTTTCCCCCCCTGTTCAGTGCCGATGCCAAGCCGGGCCCGCTGAAAGGCACCCTGACGCTGACTACACCCTTCTTTCTGGGTACGCCCTTCCGCCCCGGCGACGAGGTGCGGTTTGAAGTCACCATCATGGACCGGGCCCTGAACGAGAGCAACAAAATCACCACATCCAGCTACATCGTAGAGAAACCGTAGCAGCCGGCTTTCCAGACAGACCTTCACGAAAAAGCCGGCCGGATGCCCTGACATCCGGCCGGCTTTTGCCTTTCTGCCGCCTAGTAGATGGCCGGGAAACGCTTGGGGTCAGCCTCGTGCATGAGTTCGTACACGGCGTCGAACACATCTTCGGCGTTGGGCTTGGAGAAATAGTCGCCGTCGGAGCCGTAGGGCGGGCGGTGGGCCTGGGCCGAGAGGCAGCGGGGCTGGGAGTCGAGGAAGCGGTAGCCCTGCTGCTCGTCGAGCACGTGCTGCATCATGTAGGCCGTGGCGCCGCCGGGTACGTCCTCGTCGGCAAACAGCACCCGGTTGGTTTTCTGCAGGCTGTCGACAATGACGTGGTCGATATCGAAGGGCAGCAGCGACTGAACGTCGATGATTTCCACCGAAATACCAACTTCGGCCAGCTGCCGGGCGGCGTCCTGCACAATGCGGCACATCGAGCCGTAGGTCACGACGGTGACGTCGGAGCCTTGCTGCAGAATTTCGGGCACGCCCAGGGGCACGGTGAATTCGCCCACGTTCCGGGGAATCCGCTCCTTGAGACGGTAGCCGTTCAGGCACTCAATGACCAGGGCTGGCTCGTCGGAGCGCAGCAAGGTGTTATAGAAGCCGGCGGCCTGGGTCATGTCGCGGGGCACGAGCACGTGCATGCCCCGGATGCTGCTCAGAATCATGCCGATGGGGGAACCCGAGTGCCAGATGCCTTCCAGGCGGTGGCCGCGGGTGCGCACAATCAGGGGAGCTTTCTGCCCACCCTTGGTCCGGTACTGTAAGCAGGCCACATCATCACTCAGGATCTGGATGGCGTAGAGCAGGTAATCCAGGTACTGAATTTCGGTAATGGGCCGCAGACCGCGCAAAGCCGCCCCGATGCCCTGCCCCACGATGGTGCACTCCCGAATTCCGGTGTCGGTCACGCGCAACTCGCCGAATTTATCCTGCAGGCCGGCAAAGGCCTGGTTTACATCCCCGATTTTACCCACGTCCTCGCCGATGGCAAAGATGGTCGGGTCGCGGCGGAAGTTGGCCTCAAAGCAAGCCTGCAATACCTCCCGGGCATCAACCTGGGGAGTATTGGGCGCAAACTCGGCGGGCACCACCTCAATATTGAGGGCGGCTTGCTCGCTCTGGCTGTAGAGGTAGGAGTTGTAGCGGTCGGCGTTTTCGGCCAGGGCCTGCTCCAGGTAGTTCTGCAGGTTGCGGCGGGCACCACTGCGCGTCTCGCGTACCAGACGCAGGGCCCGCTTCACGGTGCGCACGATGTCGGCCCGGATGGGCGTCGGGTTATGGCGCAACAGCTCCACCATGTCGTGCAGGCTGTTTTCCTTACCGGTTTCGGCTACCAGCTTTTCGAGCAGGGCCACAGCTTCGTCGCGCTCCTGCTTGATGGGGTTAAAGAAAGCGTCCCAGGCCGCCACGCGGGCTTTTTTCACCACGTCTTTGGCTTCGTTCTCGATCCGGTCGAGTTCCTCGGCGGTGGCGTGGCCTTCGCTGAGCATCCACTCGCGCATTTTGCGCAGGCAGTCGTGCTCTTCTTCCCAGCTCAGGCGGTCCTTGCTCTTATACCGCTCGTGGGAGCCGGAAGTAGAGTGCCCCTGGGGCTGGGTTACTTCCGTGACGTGAATCAGCACGGGCACATGCTCGCGGCGGCACACCTCGGCGGCCCGGAGGTAAGTATCGACCAGGGCCGGGTAATCCCAGCCCTTTACCACGAAAATCTCGAAGCCCTGCTCGCCCGGCGCATTGCGCTGGAAGCCGGCCAGAATCTCGCTGATGCTTTGCTTGGTGGTCTGGTATTCGGCGGGCACCGAGATGCCGTAGTGGTCGTCCCAGACCGAAATCAGCATCGGAATCTGCAGGACGCCGGCGGCATTGATGGCCTCGAAGAACATGCCTTCCGAGGTACTGGCGTTGCCGATGGTGCCGAAGGCTACTTCGTTGCCGTTCACCGAAAACTGCGTCAGCTCGCGCAGCTCGGGGTTTTGGCGGTAGAGCTTGGAGGCGTAGGCCAGGCCCACGAGGCGGGGCATCTGACCGGCCGTGGGCGAAATATCGGCCGAGGAGTTTTTGCGCTCCGCCAGGTTTTTGAAGTTGCCGTCTTCGTCGAGCAGGCGGGTGGCGAAGTGGCCGTTCATGGCGCGGCCGGCGGTGGCGGGCTCGGCTTCGGCGTCGGGGGTGGCGTAGAGCTGGGCAAAATACTGCTGCAGGGTCAGCTCGCCGGCGGCCAGCATGAAGGTCTGGTCGCGGTAGTAGCCGGAGCGGAAGTCGCCGGGCTGGAAGGCGCGGGCCATGGCCAGCTGGGGCAGCTCTTTGCCGTCGCCGAAGATGCCGAACTTGGCTTTGCCCATGAATACTTCCTTGCGGCCGGCCAGCGAGGCCTGGCGACTTTCCCAGGCCAGCCGGTAGTCGCGGAGCAATTCTTCTTTGCTTAGGGCGGCAGCGGCCGCTACGAGGGGTTCAGCAGTGGGCATATCAACAGGAAGTGGCGGGAATGGAGGGCAAAAAATCAGGGTGGGAACTGAGGCCCGCCGAAGCAGACGCCCAAAAGTACGGATTTGGGCGCGAGCTTTCACGAGCCAAGCATTTGCCACCCCTACGCAGGAGGGAGGTTTTTGTCTATCTTTGGGGTAGAGCGGCCGGCCAGGCTGCCGTTTCTGTCTTGACTCTTACGTATCTACCGACTATGAAAAACCTTGCCTCCCTGTTTCTGGCTCTGGCTCTGGGCCTGCTCCAATTCGGCGCCCGCGCCCAGGGCGTTATGACGTTTGAGAAGGAACTGCACGACTTCGGCAACGTGGCGGAGGGCACCATGGCAACCCACGAGTTCAAATTCAAAAACACCGGCAACCAGCCCATTATCATTGCCAACGTGCAGGCGTCCTGCGGCTGCACCACCCCGGACTGGACCAAAACCCCGGTATTGCCCGGCAAAAGCGGCATTATCAAAGCCATGTACAGCAGCGCCGGCCGGCCCGGAATTTTTAACAAAACCGTAACCGTAACCAGCAACGCCACCACGCCCAGCTCGGTGCTCACCATTAAGGGCAACGTACTGAGCAAGGACGAGGTGAAGGCCACCCTGACGCCGGCCCAGCTGGCCCAGTCGCCGCGCCTGGTGCTGGACCGCGCCACCCACGACTTCGGCAAGATGGAAGCCGGGCAGCAGCCCGTGGCGCGCTTCACGGTGAAAAACACCGGCAAGCAGGATCTGGTGCTGGGCACGCTCAGCTCGTCGTGTAACTGCGTAGGCTATAAGGCGTCGCCTGCCCCCATCAAGCCCGGCCAGAGCGCGACGGTCGAGTTGATTTACGCCCAGCGTACGGTGGGCAAGATGAGCGACGCGGTAACCATCGGCTCCAACGACCTGCACGGCGACACCAAGCTCACGCTGACGGCCAACGTGGTGCGTGACCTGAACGGTGCCAGCATGGTGAAGGAAAGCGGCGTGGCGGTGCCGTTTAAGTAAGCCCTGGGCAGCCTCCAGTGGCCGGTAGCAGGGCCACATTCGTTCTAGCATTGGCGCAACACCCCAAAGCAAAAAGCCCTTACCAATTACTGGCAAGGGCTTTTTGCTTTAGTCAGGAATCGGCCTGGCGTCAGGAGAAAAAAGCGTTGGCAAGCGCGAATCTGCTTAAGGCTGCCCTCTGCGGTTTGGAGCTTCCGATGCGGGGCTGGTTTGCCACAAATGCAACCCGGCGGAACCTTCCTTGTCAATAGCCGCATTTTACACCCACGAAGCCGGCTTCTTTCCTATCTTTGCGGCCGTTTTCAGACAGTATTTCTCCACCACCCACTCTTCAGCTCCTGCCATGATCATCGGCGTACCGAAAGAAATCAAAAACAACGAAAACCGCGTCGGCCTCACCCCAGCTGGCGTGGCTGAATTCCGCAAGCACGGCCACGACGTGTATGTACAAGCCTCGGCCGGTGAAGGCAGCGGTTTTCAGGACGCTGAGTATGAGCAGGCCGGCGCGACTATTCTGCCCACCATTGCGGCTGTCTACGAAAAGGCCGAAATGATTGTGAAGGTAAAAGAGCCGATCCAAGAGGAATACAACCTGATTAAGGAAGGCCAGCTGCTGTTCACCTACTTCCACTTTGCCTCGGGCGAGGAGCTGACCCACGCCATGATTGAGCGCAAGGCCGTGTGCCTGGCCTACGAAACCGTGGAGTTGCCTTCCCGCGCCCTGCCCCTGCTCATTCCAATGAGCGAAGTAGCCGGCCGCATGGCACCCCAGGAAGGCGCTAAGTATCTGGAGAAACCCCTGAAAGGCCGCGGCATTCTGCTCGGCGGCGTACCCGGCGTAAAGCCCGCCCATGTGCTCGTTCTGGGTGGTGGCATCGTGGGCACGCAGGCGGCTAAAGTAGCCGCCGGCCTCGGTGCTCAGGTAACTATTATGGACATCAGCCTGAACCGTCTGCGGGAGCTGGACGACTTCATGCCCAAGAACGTGGTAACCCAGTACTCGAACGAATACAACATCCGCGAAGCCATCAAAACGGCCGACCTGATTGTGGGCGCGGTGCTGATTCCCGGGGCCAAGGCGCCCCACCTCATCACCCGCGACATGCTCAAGACCATGCGCCCCGGCACGGTGGTCGTTGACGTAGCCGTGGACCAGGGTGGCTGCATCGAGACCTGCAAGCCCACGACCCACGAAAACCCGACCTTCATCATCGACGACGTGGTGCACTACTGCGTGGCCAACATGCCCGGCGCGGTGCCCTACACCTCGACCCTGGCCCTGACCAATGCGACGCTGCCCTACGCCGTGAAGCTGGCCAACCTGGGCTGGCAGGAAGCCTGCCGCCGCGACGCCTCGCTGCGCCTGGGCCTGAACGTGGTGCACGGCGAAGTGGTATACCCCGGCGTAGCCGAAGCCTGGAACCTGCCGCTGGTAAGCGTGGATTCCGTGCTGGAAGGTGCTACTGCCTAAGCCTCTTTTTAGCTAAAAAAAGCCTTCCTGACGTAGCCGTCGGGAAGGCTTTTTTGTAACGTACTCCATGAAAGGAATTCTGTATACCGGCGGCGAGCTGACCGACCTCGTGAGCTTTGCCCGCCTACCCTCCTACCTGCAGGCTTTTCTGCGCGAGCAAAACGGCGTGGTGGCCTACTTCGGCGGGCTGCACATCCGGGGCTGCGTGGCCGAACCCGCTTGGCATTCGCTACACACGGCCTGGCACAGTGATGGGGCTTTCTGGCGCACCTACGACGCGGTGCTTGAAACTGACATTCCCTTCGCCCAGGACTGCGTGGGCAACCAGTTTCTGCTGCGCGGCGACGCGGTGCTGTTTCTGGACACCGAAACCGGGGAACTGGCCGACCTGGAAGTCGACTTCAAACACTTTTTGTTCGGGGTCGAGAAGTTTCCGCTCGATGCCCTGGGCATGGAGCCCCTGCGGGGGTTTCAGCAGCGCGGCGGGGCCTTGCAGCCGGGCCAGCTGCTAAGTCTCTACCCGCCCGTGTGCATTGCCTCGGCCGAGAATAAGTCGCGCCTGAAGCCCCTGCCGGCGGCCGAGCGCCTGGCGTGGCTGGCCGACTTCTACCGGCAGATCAAGGACCTCCCCAGCGGCCAGCGGATTCACCTCAAGCCCAGCCAGGACTAGCCCGTGTTTGCCCGCCTGATTCCCCCGCTGATGCGTTTGCTGGCGCGCCGCCTGTGGCTGCTGATGGGCGCTTACCTGTTGCTGCGCCTGGGCTTTTATCTGGCCAACCACGCCGCTTTCCGGGAAGCCAGCACCACCCAGGTTCTGTGGGCGTTTCTGCACGGCTTCCGGTTCGATATTTCGGCCATTCTACTGCTGAATATTCCCTTTCTGCTGCTCTCCCTGGTGCCGAATTTCAGCCGGGGCTGGCAACGGGGCCTGCGCGGGGTGTATCTGGTGCTCAATGCCCTGGGGCTGGCCATCAACCTGATTGACAGCATCTATTTCAAGTTCATCGGGCGGCGCACCAGCAACGAGCTGTTCACCATCACCGGCGACATTCAGCGGCAGGCCGGGCAACTCGTGGGCCACTACTGGTTTCTGCTGATTCCGTTTTGCCTGCTCTTCGGCTTGCTGTGGTATTTCTACCCCCTGCCCACCGCTCCCGACGCCGAGTACTACGCCCGGGAGACCCGCACCATCCGGCGCTTTGCCCGCCCCGCCCTGGAAGTAGTGGTGCTGGCCGCTCTGACTGTGCTCGGCATTCGGGGCGGGCTGCAGCTCAAGCCCCTGCGCACGGGCCACGCCTTCATGACGACCCCGCCGATTCTGGGCCACGTTACGCTGAACAGCACCTTTACCTTCCAGAAAAGCTTCGGCTACCAACCCATCGAGCGGCGCCAATATTTTAGCTCGCCCCAGGCGTTGCAGCAAGCCCTGGCCGTGCACAAGCCCGCTCCCCGGCCCGGGGCCCGGCGCGACAACGTGGTCATTCTGCTCCTTGAAAGCTTTGCCTCCGAGTACAACGGCATCGAAAACGGCGGCAAGGGTTACACCCCGTTCTTTGATTCGCTGGCTACGAAGGGGCTGTTTTTCCGGGAGCATTACGCCAATGGCCGCCGCTCCATCGAGTCGTTGCCGGCGGTGCTGGCGGGCCTGCCGGGCCTGATGGAAAGCCCCTTTATTACCTCCAACTTTCAGACCGACGAGCTGCACGGCCTGGGCGAACTGCTGGGCCGCCACGGCTACGCTACGTCGGTGTTTCACGGGGCCGAAAACGGCACGATGGGCTTTAACACCTTCAGCGGTATTGCGGGCATGCAGCGCTACTACGGCCTGCACGAGTACCCCGGGGGCGCCCAAAGTCCCGACTACGACGGCCACTGGGGCATCTTCGACGAACCTTATCTGCAGTATTTTGCCCGGGAACTAAGCAAGCAGCCCCAACCCTTTCTGTCGACGGTCTTCACCCTGACCTCGCACGAGCCATTTCCGGTGCCGGCCAAGTACAAGGGCAAATTTGCGCCCGGCGAGCTGCCTATCCACGCCTCCATCGGCTACACCGACTTTGCTCTGCGCCAGTTTTTCAAGGAAGCGGCCCGGCAGCCCTGGTTTGCGAATACTCTGTTCATCCTGCTGGCCGACCACACCTCCCAGACGTTGCGGCCCGAATACCAGAACGTGCTGGGCTCCTTTAAAACGCCCTTGCTGCTCTACCACCCCGGCGGCCAGCTGCCCGCCGCCGACGTGCACCGCATCACCCAGCAGGCCGACGTGACGCCTTCGGTTATCGACTACCTGGGCATCCGGGCCGACCAGCAGCTGCTGCCCTTCGGCTACTCGGTGTTTGACTCCACAACTACCGGTCGGGCAATTTTCCTGCGCGACAACTCCCACTTTCTGGTGCACCGCGACTTTGTGACGGAGCTAACGGCCACCAACCAGGTGCGGCTCTACCCCTACCAGACCCACAACATGCCGGCCGAGCCGCTCCCGAACCCGGACCCGCAGAAGCTGCAGCAGTACGGCGACGAGCTGAAGGCCTGCCTGCAGTTTTTCACCAACGGCCTGCTCGACAATTCCCTGTACCCGCGCTAGTTGTCAAGCCCGGCTTACCCGGCGGACGTTCTCTACTCGGGGCGGGCTACGGCCAGCAGCTCCAGGGCCTCGGCGTAAGTCGGGATAAACGACAGAGCTTGGTTGGTACGGCTCAGGGTATGCACCCGCCAGCAGAAGTGCTGCACGCCGTTGGTCACGAGCAGCAGCGGCGCGCCGATGGTTTGGTTGTACGTGCCAATCTGCATGGCCACGGCCGAGGTCAGGGGTACCGACGGCCGCTTGCACTCCACCAGCAGCAGGGGTTTGCCGGCGGCATCGAAGGCGCAAAGGTCGGTGCGCTTCTGGCGCTTGTTGTAGGCGTGGCCCCGCTCCAGGCTAAGCAAACTTTTAGGATAGCCCAGGTGGTCAATCAGGTAGTGCACCACGTGCTGGCGCACCCACTCCTCGGGCGTGAGCACCACTTGTTTGCGGCGCAGAATATCCCAGATTAGCAAATTTTCGCCGGATTGGGTAACTTTGTAGTCGAAAGGCGGCAGACTCAGTTCTTGCATCACCTACAAAGGTACGGCCCGGAGCCTCTGCTACAGCTTTTCATCCGGGTACCGTCGTACACTTGTTCGACGGTTTTTTTGTACCCGGGCGGTGAGGTGGTGAAATAGTGAAATGGTGAGTTTCCTATTCCATCCGCGCATTCCGAACGACAACTCACCATCTCTCCATTTCACTATTCCACCGTATGAAAACCAAAGCCGACATTGTCGAGAACTGGCTGCCCCGCTACACCGGCGTGCCGCTGAACGAGTTTGGCCAGTACATTCTGCTGACCAACTTTATCAACTACGTCACCATGTTCGCCGAGCAGTTCGGCGTCGAAATCCGGGGTATCGACAAGCCCATGCAAACGGCTACGGCCAATAACATCACCATTATCAACTTCGGCATGGGTTCCCCCATGGCGGCCACGGTGATGGACCTGCTGGGAGCCATTAAGCCCAAGGCGGCGCTGTTTTTGGGCAAGTGCGGCGGCCTGAAAAACAAGACCAAGCTCGGGGATTTGATTCTGCCCATCGCCGCCATTCGCGGCGAAGGTACTTCCGACGACTACCTGCCAGCCGAGATTCCGGCCCTGCCCTCCTTCCGCCTGCAGCGGGCTGTGTCGTCGATGATTAAGAAGCACGAGAAAGACTACTGGACCGGCACGGTGTACACGACCAACCGCCGCGTGTGGGAGCACGACGAAAACTTCAAGGATTATCTGCGCCAGATCCGGGCCATGGCCGTGGACATGGAAACGGCGACCATCTTCACCGTGGGCTTTGTGAATGAGATTCCGCACGGCGCCCTGCTGCTGGTCAGCGACAACCCCATGACGCCCGAAGGTGTGAAAACTTCGGAGAGCGACAAAAAGGTAACCTCCGACTACGTGACCTCTCACCTGCAAATCGGCATCGACTCGCTGATTGAGCTGCAGAACTCGGGCGAATCGGTAAAACACATGCGCTTCGAGTAGTACCTCTACGGTTCAGCTACCGCCAGACAGCCGGTTCTGACCCCCAGTAAAAATCCCCGGCTCCTTTCTGTGGTGCCGGGGATTTTTCGTAATCTGCGGCTTCAAACCTGAATTCCGTCCTTTCGCAACCGCCTCCTATTCTTTCTACTATGCCTGTGTTTTCTACTCCTTATCTGGAAATCTACCACGACGCCCAACTCCAGATTCTCACGGCCAAATGGCTTCGCGGCGTCATGCCCTTCGAGCTGCACCGGGGCTATCACGCCCTGCTCGACCAGGCAGTGGTATACGACTGCCGCTTTTGGCTGCTCGACATCCGGCGCCGCGCCTGCATCGACTCCTCCGATGTGCTCTGGACGCTGAACGAGTTCTTGCCCCTGGTGCAGCCCCGCCTAAAGCGCACGACCTACCTGGCTTTTTTGATGGCGCCCCACCACCTGGCCGGCGACCTGGCCGACGGCAAAGTACCCGACTCTACCTACTACGATGAGCGGCCCTACCGCAACGAGCGGTTCACGGATACAGAAGCGGCCCTGGCGTGGCTGCAGCACTGCCAGCAGCTCGAAACGGTAGCGCGCTAACCACTACCGGGGAACGGGCGCCGGTGCGTACCTTCGCCCCATGACCTCGACCTTACGTCCCTTCCTGTTACTGCCCCTGCTGGGCTTTGCGGCGTGTACTTCTTCTTCCCGCCAGCCCGCCGACCTGCTCGTCTACAATGCCACGGTGTACACCGTAGATTCCACCTTCTCCCAGGCCCAGGCCTTTGCCGTGCAGGACGGCAAGTTTGTGGCCGTGGGCTCGGCCGCTGAGCTGCGCCAGAAGTTTGAGGCCAAGCAGGAAGTAGATGCGCAGGGCCAATTTGTGTATCCGGGCTTCTACGATGCCCACTGCCACTTCTACCGCTACGCCCTGGGCCTGCGCGACGCCGACCTGGTGGGCACTACCTCCTGGGAGGCCGTGCTGCAAAAGCTGCAGCAGCACCGCGAGCAGTATCCGCAAGCCGCCTGGCTCACGGGCCGGGGCTGGGACCAGAACGACTGGGACAGTAAGCAGTTTCCGACCAAGGAGGAACTCGATAAGCGCTTTCCCGACGTGCCGGTATTTATTATCCGGGTCGATGGGCATGCGGCGTTGGTCAACCAGAAGGCCCTGGATTTGGCGGGCGTCACGGCCCGCACCCCGATTAGCGGGGGCACCATTACGCGCGATGCCCAGGGCCGGCTCACGGGGCTGCTGGTCGACAATGCCGTGGATTTGGTATCGGTGAAGATACCCGAGCCAACGGCCACCGAGGCCAACACCCTGCTCTTGCAGGCTCAGCAGCTGTGCCTGGCCGTAGGCCTGACCAGCCTCGCCGACGCGGGCCTCGATAAGGCGAACATCGACCGGATGGCAGCCCTGCAAAAGCAGAACAAGCTCAAGCTGCGCCTCTACGCCATGCTCAACCCGACGGCGGCCAACAAGGACTTCTATTTCAAGAACGGCCCCGTGTTCCAGGACCGGCTGACGGTTTCTTCCTTTAAAGTATATGCCGACGGCGCCCTGGGCTCCCGCGGCGCGTGTTTAGTGGAGCCCTACCACGACCGGCCCAAGGAAACCGGCTTCCTGCTCTCGACCGAGAAGGAATACCGACAGCTGGCTAAGGAAATTGCGGCCAGCAAGTTTCAGATGAACACCCACGCCATCGGCGACTCGGCCAACCGCATCATTCTCAACATCTACGGCGAGGCCTTGCAAGGGCAGAAAGACCGGCGCTGGCGCATTGAGCACGCCCAGGTTATTACCCCCGCCGACATGCCCAAGTTCGGGCAGTTCGGCATCGTACCTTCCGTGCAGCCCACCCACGCCACCTCCGATATGTACTGGGCCGGCGAGCGGCTGGGAGCCCAGCGTCTGAAAACGGCTTATGCCTACGAAGAGCTGCGCAAGCAATACGGCCAGGTAGCTATTGGTTCCGATTTCCCGGTGGAGGATATCAACCCCATGTTTGGCTTCCACTCGGCCGTGGCCCGGCAGGACGCCAAGAACTACCCTAACGGCGGCTTCCAGATGGAAAATGCCCTGAGCCGCCCCGACGCCCTGCGCGGCATGACCACCTGGGCCGCCCACGCTGCTTTCGAGGACCAGCAGAAAGGCAGCATCAAGCCCGGTATGGCCGCCGACTTCGTAGTGCTCAACAAAGATTTGCTCAAAGCCCCCGCCGCCGAGTTGCGCGGAGCCCAGGTGCAGCAGACCTGGATTGCCGGCGAGCAGGTCTACAAGCGTTAAGGTAAAGGAGGGGCATGTGCTGAAACCTTAAGCAGCACGTGTCCTTGCGAGGCAAGAAGCCATCCGTCCGCTGCAATGTGCTGAGCTTCCTTTATTGAAAAGCCCTGACGTTAGCAAACGTCAGGGCTTTTCAATTGGCTGTAGAGACGCATACTCGCGTCTTGTCGTTGAACAACAACCGTTGGTGCGGCGCTGACAAGGAGATGCTACTACGTGTCTCTACAGCGGGCAACACTGAAAGGCTTTCTAGTGAAAGGCCGGGGCTACTGCGGAGGGAACGGATGGCTTCGGCCTTCCGCCTCGCAAGGACACCGTCTACCGCACGGGTGCTTCGTCGGCGGAGCCGCCGTAGATGGCGGGCACGGGAATATCGAGCAGACGCAGGTAGACGCTCAGCTGGCCGCGGTGATGAATCAGGTGGTTGAGGACCAGGGTGCGGGCCACGGTGGCCCGGGGCACGCTCATGATAACCTGTTCGCCACGGCGCATGGTCCAGAGGGCGTGAAAGGTGGCATCGTCGACGCCGGCCAGCGCCTTGTGGATGTTCTCGGCGTTGATGTCGAAGCGGCGCAGCACTTCGTCGGTCGTCGTGGGCGAGTCCGGCATTTTCAGCACGGCCATGTCGGTTTCGGGGCCTTGCAACGACATTTCCAGAAAACCTACCAGGTTGGCCATGTGCGAAGCCAGCGTCCCCAGCTTCATCGACTTCGTGTGGGGCTGCCAGCTGAACTGTTCGGTCGGTACCCGCTCCAGCATTCGGCGGGTAAGCATCAATTCACGCTTGAGCTCTTGGCTCAGCGCTGTTTGCAGGGAAGATTGGGTGGTAGCTGTCGACATAGAACAAAAAAGAAAAGTGAAGGAGGCCGGAACAGAGTGACAAGCAGCCCACTTCCAAAATGTTCGTCGGCGGCCAGAAATACCCAAAAGCCCCGCTCGTGAGCAGGGCTTTTGGGGTAAGTACTTCGTCTTATTTCACGGAAGCTGGCATGCCCACATTGGGCGTAGCGGGCGGCGGCCCGACAGCGGCATTGCTGGGAGTCGGCTCGTCGCGCAGCTTCTTGCCGCGTAGCGTGAGCAGAAACAGCAGGCCCAGCACAAAAAACACGATGAGCGACAAAATGCTGTTGCGCATGGAGCCCGTAATCTGGGCAATAACGCCGAACACGGCCGTGCCGATTACAATGCTCAATTTCTCGGTTACGTCGAAAAAGCTAAAGAAAGCCGCCGTATTCGGCGTATTTTCGGGCATAATCTTAGAGTAGGTACTACGCGACAGGCTTTGAATAGCGCCCATAGTCAGGCCAATAACCGAAGCCAGGGCATAGAAGCTCCAACCGGCCTGCACGTAGTAGCCCGCTACGCAGATCAGCATCCAGATAAACACCGACCAACTCAGGGCCCGCGTGTTGCCGATACGCTCCGAGAGCTTGGAAAACAGCCAGGCCCCCAGAATACCCACCAGTTGCAAGAGTAGGATAGTCAGAATCAGGGCCGAGCTTTCGAGTTTCAGCTCCTCATCACCAAAAATCGTGGCCACGTACATCACCGTCTGTACACCCATATTGTAGGTGAAGTAAGCCAGCAGAAAGCGTTTCAGGTTGGGTAGGTGCTTGAGTTGATTCCAGACCTTGCCTAGTTCGCGGAAACCGTTGAGCAGCCAGCCTGAGTCGTCGGAGCTGCTGGCGGCCCGGCCCGGGTCGGCGGGCAGAGTTAGGAAAGGAATCTGGGCAAACCCGGCCCACCAGATGCCGGTCAGCAAAAAGGCCAGGCGGGTGGCAAACCCCTCTTCCAGACCAAGCTTGTCGTGCCCCATAATCAGGCCCAGGCAGATAACGAGCAAGAGCACCGAGCCGATGTAGCCCATGGAAAAGCCCCTTGCCGAGAGGGAGTCGTACTTTTCCTCGGAGGAAATCAGGGGTAGGTAGGAGTTGTAAAACACGATGGAACCCGAGAAGCCCACCGTAGCCGAAATGAAAATAAAGGTGCTGGCCGTAAAGGTATCGGGGGTAAAAAAGAACAAGGCGGCGCAGGAAAGGGCCCCCAGGTAGCAGAAGATCTGCATGAACAGCTTCTTGCGGCCCGAAAAGTCGGCCAGCGAGGTCAGGAAGGGGCTAATCAAGGCAATAAGCAGGAAGGCAGCCGATATGGCGTAGGTTAGCAGCGACGAGCCCGGCACCTGGAAGCCCAGAAAGTCGACCGGGCTTTTGCCGCTGTCGGTCTGGGTTACTTGCTTCACCATTGCCCCCCAGTAAATCGGAAAAATGGAGCTGGTGATTACCAGCGGATACACCGAATTGGCCCAGTCGTAGAACGTCCAGCCGCGGGTAATGCGCTTGTCGTCCTTGGGGATATCACTGAAAGAAGCATCCGGCGCGGCGGCTGGAGCAGAAGAGGCGGTGGTCATGGAGGCAGAGGTTGGCAGTGTGGTGCTGGGCAAGATAACGGGATTTCCGCGTTGCCGTTGCCGAGCTTGTAGGCTTACCGGGCTGGGAGTTCGCAGAAATGCTCGGTCGTGGTAAGCAGTCCAGCAAGCAAAACGCCTTTCACATTGAATACTGGTTGCCCTACCGGCAAGAAAGGACTGCTCTATATTCTGTAAAATAGAATCAGCCATGCAACGCGGATACGCGCCTCTAGGCCGTTTCGGTATCGGGCTGGCTGGCTATGAGCTGCTGGTACTGCGCGGGCGTATCTACATCTACCGCCCCGCCGGCGAAGGGTATGGCTGCTACCAGTTCCGGATGCTGGCGCAGTACCAGGGCTGCCCCGGCCGCATCGGGCAGCGCCCGCAGCAAGCCCAAGGCCTTGGCCGCGAACAGCACCGGCACACCCCGCACGCCGTCGTACTCACTGGCCACGATGGGCCGGCCGGTAGTGGCTTGGGTTTCGTGGAGCTGGCGCAGCAGGGCGGGCGTCACGTAGGGTTGGTCGCAGAGCATAATAGTAAGTGCTGACAACGGGCCGGTGGCCTCGAGGGCACGTAGGCCCCATTTCAGCGAAGCACCCATGCCCCGCGCCCATTCCGGGCAGCGCACCGTTTGCAGCGGCAGCCCGGTTAGCTCGGGCAGCAGCTCATCGTGCAGGGCCCCGGTTACGACAACAATAGCCCCGCCGCCCGCCGCCGCTACCGCTGTTTCCGCCGCGCGCCGCAGCAAGGTCTGGCCCTGGTACATCAACAGCTGTTTGGGTTGGCCTAAACGGGACGATGAGCCAGCGGCCAGCAAGAGAACAGCAGGCCCGGGTCCTACCGGCCGCATTACAGACTGCAGGCCGCGTCGGCCTGACCTTCCACGACCAATGCCCCGTTGGAATGCAGGGGCGGATGAATCGGGTGGGGCGAGTCGCGCAGAAAGCCCGCGGGCCGGCCGGCCAGCACCGCCTGTATTTCAGCCACAATAGACAGGGCAATTTCCTCGGGGGTTTCGCCGCCCAGGTTCAGGCCAATCGGGCTGTAGAGCCGGCCTTCGAGCTGCTGGGCTGCCTCGGGTACTTCCTGCTGCAAATCGGCCAGCAGCCGCTCGTACTTTTTGCGCGGCCCCAGCAGCCCAATATAGCGGGTAGGCGCCGCCAACAGGTGACGCAGCACGGCCAGGTCGTAGTAGTAGTTGTGGGTCATGAGCAGGGCAAAGCTACGGTCGTGCGGCTCCTGCTCCACTTGGCCCAGGGGCAGTACGCGCACCGCTTCGGCCTCGGGAAACCGCTGGGCCTGGGCTTGAGCCGGGCGCCCGTCCACCACCTGCACCCGCCAGCCCAAACCGGCCGCCAAGCGCACCACGGGCTGCACGTCGTTGCCGGCCCCATACACGGTCAGGCGCACCGGGGGCCGCAGCAACTCCAGACACACCCGCACCGTGCTACTGCCGGCGGCGTAGTGGCGCGTCGCCGGCTGCCCGGCCGCTAGGGCGGCGTGGGCATCGGTCAGAATAGCGCGGTAGAGCTCAGTACCGGCCAGCAAGTTGCCCTGGGTGTTGCCGTCGGCCGTTAGTAGCAGCCGCTGCCCCATCTGGGCCGCCGCACCCGTGCCGGCCATACCGAATACGGTGGCTACCACGGCCAGGGCCTCTACCCCACCCGCCCAGCGCCGCAGCAGCTCCAGGGGATTATCGGGGTTGTGAAAATCCAGGGGTTCGAGCAGAATCTGGACGACACCCTGGCAGCCCAGAGCTGCGCCAAACTGCAGATCATCGTCCGGGTCGGTCGAGTCGTAGGTCACCACGGTGGGGCGCCCCTGCAAGATGGTTTGGCGGGCCCGGCGGCGGGCGTCGCCCTCGAGGCAGCCGCCGCTGATGGCTCCGGTAAGCTGGCCTTCAACCGTGACGAGCATGCGGGCCCCGGGCCGGCGGTAGGCCGAGCCGGCCACGTCGACCACCGAGGCCAGAGCGCAAGCCCGGCCCGCGGTGCGGTGTTCGTCGTAGGCAATGATAAGGCGTTGTAATTCAGTCATCTTACTCGTACTCCTAAGCTCTGCGGGGCAGTGGGTTGGCTTTTTATAACAGGTTTTGGCCGCTTGCAGTTACGGACTTGGGGACAAAAAAGGCCGGAAAGGGTTGTTAAAGTCGTTTTACAGCGTCCAGCAGCCGACAGCCCACTGACCTGCGTCGGGTACCGGGCCAACGACGGCAGGCCAAGCGGCAGAGATGCGCTGGCGATGCTCAGCAGGACTTTTTTACAACTGCTTCAGCACGCGAGATGCCGCCCTGCGCTCAACATGGCCTCCTTTCCAGGTACTGTTCTGAGCTACACGGCTAGGCTGTTCATCACTTTATCGGGCGTAATGGGCAGGCTGCGAATTCGCTTGCCGGTGGCATGAAATACAGCGTTAGCCACCGCCGCCGCTACACCCACCATCGAGATTTCTCCAATGCCTTTCACGCCCATTGCATTGATGTAGGGGTCGTGCTCGTCGATGAATTCCACGGTCATGTCGGGAATGTCGGCGTTGACGGGAATGTGGTACTCGCCCAGGCTGGCGTTGGTGTAGCGGGCCAGGTTGGGGTCCCGGAAGGTTTCCTCCATCAGAGCATTGCCAATGCCGAAGATGCTGCCGCCGATAATCTGGGAGCGGGCCGTTTTGGCGTTCAGGATGCGGCCGGCCCCGTGTACGCTCACCCAGCGCGTGACGCGCACGGTGCCTACCTCCGGGTCGACGCGCACCTCGCAGAAGTGCACCCCGAACGAGTGCATGGAGTGGCCGCCCTTATCGTCCTCGTGGCCCGAGTCGGCGGGGCCGGGGGCGCGGCCGGTTTCGTAGCCGGCCCCGTACTTGCCCTGGCCGCTGCCCTCGATGTCGGGCATGTCGGCCCGCTTCATCAGAGCCATGAAGTCTTCCCCTTTCGTTTTGTCGGTTTTGAGCACCAGCCGGCCTTTCTCAGCCACCACGTCGGCCGCCTTGGCCCGGTACAGGGGCGACTTTTTATCCTGAATAGCCAGCTTGGTCAGCTTTTGCCACACATCCTGGGCCGCCATGTAGATAGACGACGACACGGTGCCGGCCGCCACCGAGCCGCCCGAGTTGGGGGCCGTGGGCAGGCGGGTGTCGCCCAGCTCGAAGCGCACTTTATCGGGCGCGATGCCCAGCGAATCGGCCGCTACCTGCGTCATTACGGTGTAAGTACCGGTTCCGAGGTCGGTGGCGCCGGTCTGCACCAGGGCGTGGCCGTCGGCGTAGAGGCGGATGCGGGCCGTACCCTGGTTGTTGTGCACCGGGTAAGAAGCCGTGGCCATGCCCATGCCCATCAGGTAGCGCCCCTGGCGGGTAGCCCCGTTCTTGGGATTACGCTTGCTCCAGCCAAAGAGCTCGGCCCCGCGGGCGTAGCATTGCTTCAGGCTCTTGCTGCTCCAGGGTTTGCCGTTGGTAGGGTCCTTGTCGGCGTAGTTCAGCAACCGGATCTGTAGCGGGTCGATGCCGAGCTGGGCGGCCAAATCGTCCATGCTGCACTCAATGGCGAACGAGCCGGGCGCCTCGCCGGGGGCCCGGGTAAAGGTGGACGTCATCACGTTGGCCCGGCCCAGCTGGTAGGTCGATTCGAACGCGGGACAGTTGTAGAGCAGGTTGATGATGCGGCTGTTGGGCTCGGCGTAGTTGTCCCAGGGCGAGGTGGTGGAAGTTTTCTCGTGAATCAGGGCCGTGAGCCTGCCTTCCCGGGTAGCGCCCAGCTTCAGGGTCTGGTGCTGGTCTTCGCGGTGGCCCATGCTGGTAAACTGCTGGGGCCGGGTGAGCGACAGGCGCACGGGCCGGCCCACGGCTTTGGCCGCCTGCACCGTCAGAATGGTGTGGGGCCAAGTCGAGCCCTTGCAGCCAAAGCCCCCGCCCAGGTACTTGGTCACGACCCGCACCTGTTCGGTAGGCAGCCCCAGCATGGCCGACAACGCCTTTTGGGTGCGCGTCACGCCCTGGGTCGACTCGTAGACCGTCACCCGGTCGGGCCCTTCCCACACGGCCGTGGTAGCCCCGGGCTCCATAGGGTTGTGGTGGTTGATGGCGTGCTCGTAGGTAGCCGTGAGCTGAATGGGCGAAGCGGCAAAGGCTTCCTGGGGGTTGCCGCGCCGGGTGTGGCCGGGCGTTTTGCCATCCTGCACCTTTTCGGGGTCAAACACCTGGGCCTTGGGGTCCAGAAACGACACCACGGGCTTTTCCACGGCATAATTCACCTTGACCAGCGAGGCGGCGTGCACAGCCCGGTCGTAGGTGTCGGCCACGACCAGGGCCACCGGCTGGCCGGCATAGTGCACTTGGTCGGAGGTGAGCGGCAAGAAGCCCATGGGCGCGCCGATGGCCTTTTTGCTGTCGGGGTCGTTGGGCGTTTTGGCTAGCTTGGGCAGGTTCAGGTGGGTCAGAATGGCCAGGACGCCAGGCTCCTTCGCTGCTACCGACGTATCGATACTCTGAATTTTGCCCCGGGCAATTTCGCTGGTTCGCAACACGCCATACGTCAGCCCGGGCAGCTTGTACTCGGCCGAGTATTTAGCCTGCCCGGTTACTTTGGCAAAGCCATCGACCCGGTCGAGGGGCTGCCCGACTATGCCGCCCGTGCCAGGGCCGTTGGTTTCGAAGAAAGCGGGTTCGTTATCCATAAGTAGGGTATAATAGAAGCGCGTATTCGCGTCTTACTTCTTGCTGCTGTTGCCAACCGGGTTCAATGCGGCGGCGGACTATTTAATGGCGCACCTCTGCAAGTGTCTTTAGCTGGCCATTAGCTCCTGCAAGGCCTGCACCAGGGTTTTCTGCGCCATTTCTACTTTAAAGCGGTTGTGCTCCCGGGGCTGGGCCCCGCGCACGGCCGCTGCCGCGGCGGTCCGGAAAGTTTCCTCCGTAGCAGCTCGGCCTACCAGCATCTTTTCAGCTTCCAGGGCCCGCCAGGGCTTGGTGCCCACGCCGCCCAGGGCAAGGCGGGCCGAGCGAATCTGCCCGCCCTGCACTTCCAGGCCCACCGCTGCCGATACCAGAGCAAAGGCATAGGAAGCCCGGTCGCGCACCTTCACGTAGTGCGACTTGCGGGCGTGGGCTGCGGCCGGTACCGTCACGGCCACAATCAGCTCATCGGGCTCCAGAATAGTTTCACGCTGGGGCGTGGTGCCGGGCAGCAGGTGAAAGTCGAGCAGCGGCACGCGGCGCTGCTTGCCCTTGGCGTTTTCCAGCACCACTACCGCATCCAGAGCTACCAGGGCCACGGCCAGGTCGCCGGGGTTGGTGGCAATGCAGGCTTCACTGGTGCCCAGAATGGCCAGGTTGCGGTTGTCGCCCACCTGGGCCGGGCAGCCCGAGCCGGGGTTGCGCTTGTTGCAGGGAAAGGCCGGGTCGCGGAAGTAGCCGCAGCGGGTGCGCTGCAGCAGGTTGCCCCCAATGCTGGCCATGTTGCGCAGCTGGGGCGAGGCGCTCAGCAGCAAGGCCTCGGCAATAACCGGGTACTGCTGCATCACCAGCGCGTTTTCGCCCACGTCGCTCATGCGCTCCAGGGCCCCGATGCGCAATCCGTCGGCGGTTTCCTGAATTCCCTTGAAGGGTAGCTGGTTGATATCAATCAACTGCGGATGCGCTTCCACGTTGGCTTTCATCAGATCCAGCAGCGTGGTGCCGCCAGCAATAAAGGCCGCCTCCTTTGTATCCTTGCGCAGGCCAAGGGCTTCTTTGGCCGTGGCGGCCGGTGTGTAGCTGAAATTGTTCATCCCGGTAGTGGGTGGTGAGATGGTGAGATGGTGAGCCAGTGAGCGGGGTGTCGGGGTGGTGCTGTTTCGCGCAACGTGCACGACAACTCCCCGTCTACCCTCTCACCTGAGCACCTACGCTTTGCCGGCTACTTCCCGCACGGCGGCTACAATGTTGGGGTAGGCGCCGCAGCGACAGAGGTTGCCGCTCATCCATTCGCGCACCTGGTCGTCGGTGGTGGCGTGGCCCTCCTGCACGCAGGCCACGCCCGACAGGATCTGACCCGGGGTGCAGTAGCCGCACTGCAACCCGTCGTGCTTGAGAAAGGCTTGCTGCATGGGGTGCAGCTCCTCCCCTTTCGCCAGGCCTTCGATGGTGGTTATTTCCTTGCCCTGGTTCATGACGGCCAGCGTGAGGCAGGAATTGATGCGCCGGCCCTCGACCAACACCGTACAGGCCCCGCACTGCCCATGGTCACAGCCTTTCTTGGTGCCGGTCAGGTCGAGGTACTCGCGCAGGGCATCGAGCAGGCTGACCCGGGGCTCGGCCTGAATCGTCCGGGCGGTGCCGTTCACCTTCAGGGTCATGGTGCTCACGCCTTCCACTGTTTTGGAGAAGGCCGTCAGCCGCTCGGCCTGGCTGATCAGGGGCGGGGCCAGGGCCAACCCCAGAATGCCGCCGGCTTGCTTGATGAAGGAGCGGCGGGTGCCGTCTTCCGGAGCCGAGTTGTGCGGGGTGCCGGCGGCATCGCCCTTTGTATCTAAATTCATAGCGGGAATACTTACAATCAACCAACGAAACACAGCGGTGCGGCCAGGGCCATGCCCGAGCAAGACACTCATAATCAACGGCTCACCACAACCTAGGCTACAACACACTAACCGGCCACACTGCTTCAGGTTATGCCTAGCCCAAATTTTATAAGCTGCCGCTACCGTAGCGTAAGCTCTACGAGTGGCTACGGTGGAGGTTGCCGGCTGAACCGTAACACCCCCAGCAAACACCAAAAAAGGGACGCAGCGCAAAGCCACGTCCCTTGGTTGCCCATCCGCTGCGGATAGGTCCGCTACCCTAGGCCCTGCCCGGCATACATCACCAAGGGCTTCCCAGTCAGCGGGTTGGCCATGATGCGCAGGGGCACATCAAATACTTCTTCCAGGGTTTGCTCCTGCAGCGCAGTGGGGTGCTGCAAGGCGCAGTTCACCCGGCCCTGCCGGATAAACACGAGGTTGTCGGCATAGGTCAGGGCCAGGTTGATGTCGTGCAGCACGGCCACCACGATGGTGTGCTGCCGGGCAAAGTCGCGGGCTATGTGCAGCAGCTGGTGCTGGTAGCGCAAATCGAGGCTGGATACGGGCTCGTCGAGCAGCAGCACGCGCGTACCCTGGGCCGGGGCCTCCCAGATTTGGGCCAGCACCCGGGCCATCTGCACTTTCTGGGCCTCGCCGCCCGATAAGGTGGAATAGTCCCGGTCGGCAAAGTCGCTCATGCCCAGCTGGGCCAGGGTGCGCTGGGCAATGGCGCGGTCCTGGGCCGTGGGGCTGCGCTGAAAGTGCGGGTAGCGGCCCATGAGCACCACATCGGCCACGCTCAGCGGAAACGCCAGCTGAGTTTGCTGCGACAACACGGCCCGGGTTTTGGCCAGCTCAGCCACTGGAATCTTGGTCAGCGGCTTTTCGTCGTAATACACCTGTCCTTCGGCGGGCTGGTACAGGCCGGCCAGCAACCGCAGCAGCGTGGTTTTGCCGGCCCCGTTGGGTCCCATCAGCACCGTAAACTCGCCGGGCCGGCAGGTCACCGAGGCAGAGTGCAACAGGGTTTTGCCCGCCACCCGGAAGCTGACATTCTCGGCTCTAAGCATAAAAACCGCCCCGCTGATTGAGTTGCTGGTAGCGCGACAACATCCACAGAAACACCGGCGCCCCGATAAAAGCCGTGAGCACCCCAATGGGCAGCTCGGCCGGGGCAATGATGGTGCGGGCCACGGTGTCGGAAAGTATCATCAGCATGGCGCCCAGCAGGCTAGAGCCCAGAATCAGCAGGCGGTTGTCGGCCAGGCGCAGCAGCCGCAGCACGTGCGGCACCACCAGGCCCACAAAGCCAATAACGCCCACCGTGGCCGTGGCCACGGCCACCAGCAGGGTATTGAGCAGCAGGATACGGGTTTGCAGCTGCCGGGTGTTCACGCCCAGGTAGTGGGCCTCATCTTCGCCCAGCTGCAGGGCATTCAGGGCCTTGGCAAAGCGCAGCGCCAGCCCCACGCCCACTACCGTGACGGTGAGCACCAGGTAGAACGAAGGCCAGTCGGCGCTGGAAAAGCTACCCAGGCTCCAGAAAGTAATGGAACGGGCCTGCGGGTCGCGGGCAATGTAGGCCAGAAAGCCCGTACCGCCGGCGGCCAACGCATTGACGGCAATACCCGCCAGCAGCATCGACGCCACCGTCACGCGTCCCTGCACTCTCGAGAGCCGATATACCAGCCCGGTAGCCGCAAGGGCCCCCACAAAGGCCGCCGCCGGCAGCACGAAAGCGCCCAGAAAAGTGGAATTCACCCAGCTCATGGAAGCGCCCAGCACAAAGATGCAGGCCGCGCCCAAGGCTGCCCCGGCCGAGGTACCAATCAGCCCTGGCTCCACAATAGGGTTGCGGAACAGGGCCTGCATCAATGTGCCCGACACCGACAAGGCGGCTCCTACCACGGCGCAGAGCAGCACCCGCGGCAGCCGAATCTGGAAAAACACGCCCTCGTGCAGCCTGGCTACCGGGTCGGGGCTGAGGGCCGCCAAGCCCAGGCGCTGCGCCACGTAGCCCCCGATTTCTCCGAAGGTCAGCACCACCGCCCCCAGCCGGGCCGAGACGATGATACTGACGAGCAGGGCGGCCAGCAAGAGACCAAAATACAGCCGCACCCGGCCCGTCGTCAGCCTCACGACTTAGGCCCCGCTTGGTGGATCAGTTCCATCAGCTTGAGCACGTTTTGCCCCGTGCGGGGCCCCAGGTACACCATGTCGTGCTCCTCGACCCGGTAGATGCGGTTGTTTTTGGCCGCGGGCGTGAGGGCCACCCCGGGCAGGGTCTTGAACTTTTCCAGCCCGCCCATCCGGTCGTACCCAAAGTCGGTGGCCAGAATGACGTCGGGCTGGGCGGCGGCAATCAGCTCGGGGCTGATGGGCTTCATGCCTTCGGTGGCGTCAAGGGAGTTCACGCCCCCGGCCCATTCCAGCATCTGGGTGCCGGTGCTTTTCTGGCCCATCGCCAGGTAGATGTTCTTTTGCAGGCCGTAGTGAATGATAACCACCTTCACGGGCTTGCCGCCAAACTGCTGGCGCTTTTCGGCGGCCGTAGCCATGTCGGCCGTGAGTTGCCGGGCCAGGCTGTCGGCCTGTGGGCGCTTGCCAAACCCGTCGCCGAGCTGCTGGAGCAGTTGGCACGCCTCCTCAATGGTCTTGGTCTGCTTGAACTCCTTTACCGGAATGCCTACCTGTTGCAGCTGGGTCATGACGGCTACGGGCGCCACGTTGCCGTCCGAATACACCACGGTGGGCTTCAACGACACGATGCCTTCGGAGTTGAGCAGGCGGTGGTAGCCCACGGTGGGCAGCTTTTTGGCCGCGGCCGGATAGGTGCTACTCAGGTCGACGCCCACGAGCTTATGGCCCGCGCCGAGGGCGAAAATCATTTCGGTAAGCTGTTTGGATACCGACACAATCCGCTCCTGGCCGGGCGCGGCGTTGGCCGTTTTATCTTCGTTGCGAAACCGGTTACAGGCCACACAGGCCAGCAACAGGGTTGCGTACAGGATTTTTTTCATGGTTTGCTGGAGATTGGTAGAACGTCCTGTCGAGCAGCAAGGGCCCCCCTCGCGGGCTGACGGGGCAAGAGTATTGTCCTGCTGAGCTGGCCGAAGCGGAGAGATGCTTCGGCCAGCTCAGCAGGACGTGCTACAGCCTCAGGGCTAAAATGTGTAGCTCAGGTTGGCGCCGGCGTACCAGTTGCGGGGCATGCCGGGGTTGTAAAAGGTGGGGGCCTTTACCGGCGTAGCCTGATTCAGGGCAATAGAGGCCGCATAGCGCTGGTCGGTGATATTGTCGAGGCCGGCAAACACGTCGTAGCCCAGGTGGCCGGCAATGTTACCGCGGGCCCCTACCTTGCTGTTAAACAGCCAGTATGACGCCGCAAAACGCTTGTTGTTATCCGACATCGGTGTGCGGTCCGTGAACTGGGAGGTCAAATTCAGGTACAGCCCCAGGCGGGTTTCCACGTCGAGGCCACCGGTAAAGAGGTTCTTGAACGAGCCCGTCACTTGCTGGCCGCTGTAATCGTTTGTGCCCAGCTGGTAGGACTTAAATTCGGCATCGGTGTAGCTGTAGCTCACGAAAGGCCGCACCTGGGTCAGTAGCCCGTCTTTTTCGGTATCCACGAGGTTGCCCGACACGGCCACTTCCACGCCCTTGTACTCCGAGGCCCCGCTGTTCACGAAATAGGTCACTCTGTCGGCGTTGGTTTGCGAGATCAGGCCGTTTTTGACATTCATCCAGAAGCCTGTCACGTCGTAGTTGAGCTTGGTGCCCAGGATGGTACCACGGGAGCCCAGCTCGAAGTTGTCGTTGGTTTCGGGGTCTAGGTCGGGGTTTATCGGGCCGGTCGATAAGGAAATCTGGCTGCTCACGGGCGGCGAGAAACCTTTGCTGTACTGGGCGTACACCGAAACATGGTCGTTGAAAGTATGCAGCAGGGCCACGCGCGGGGTAATAGCCGGGTCAAACTGCCGGTAGCCGGTCAGGCTCAGGGCCGGGGCCGTCTTGGGAATCAGGTCCTGAATATCGTAGCTCACCACGTTGTAGCTGGCGCCCAGGGTCAGGGTTGTGTGCTCGGTAATGGAGGCTTCGGCCTGGGCAAACACGTTTACCTGGGTTGAGCGGATTTCCTGATCGGAAGTAATGGCCGTCGAAGCGCCGTTGGCTGTGATGCCGTAGCGCTTGTTGTTATCCTGGTTCGAAAGATACTCGGTGCCCAGGGCAAAGCGCGTCTGCACGCTGCCCAGCGCGGGCGCATACGTAAAGACGCTGCGCACGCCGCGCTTGCTGCGCTGGGTGTGGGCAAAGTTGGGCTCCACGGGGCTCAGCGAGTACGACGACCCCGTGAACAAGCTCGTGGTATTCACCAGGTTGCCGGTAAAGCGGTAGGTGTGCGTCAGGCCCAGGCGGGTGATTTCGGCATCCACGCCCACGTCCTTCAGCACATAGGCCGGGGCCGTTTTGGTGTAGCTCGTGAAGAAATCGGTGCTATCCAGTTCGCCGGCGTAGTTGTCGTGCTGGTTGGTGTAGGTGCCCAGCACGCTCACAGTTTGCTTCTCGCTCACGTAAAAGTCGCCGGCCACGGTCACAAAATCCTTACGACTGTTGGAGTGGGCGTCGCGGAAGCCGCGGGTTTCCTGGTGGCCGTAGTTGACCAGCAAGTTCACTTTATCGGTGCCGATGCCAATGCCGGTGTTGGTGCGGAACAAGCCGTATTTGCCCACGGTAGTGCCCAGCAGCACGCTGGTGCCGGGCGCGGCCTTGCGGGTCTGGAAAGACACCACGCCGCCCAGCGTCGCCCCGTAAATACTCGAAGCCGGGCCTTTAATCACGTCGATACGGCCAATGGTGGTGTAATCCAGATCGTCGAGCGAGGTCGTGCCATCGGCTTCCGACAGCGGAATGCCGTTCTGGTAGAGCTTGATGCCGCGGATGCTGAAGCGCCCGTAGGTGCTGCCGATACCGCGTAGCACCAGATTCGACTGCGAAGCCGCGCTCCGGACATTCATGCGCACGCCCGGCACCTGGTTCAGGGTGTTTTGCAGAAAGATGGTGTTGTTGCGCTGCAGGTCTTTTTCCGTCACAATGCTCAGGGCCACGGGGGTTTCGAGCAGCTTTTTCTCGGTGGCATAGCCTACCACCTGCACCTCGCTCAGACCGGTATTGGAAGGCTCCAGGGCAATAGTCAGGGCCGCGGCAGTAGTGGCCTTAATCGTTACGTTCTGCGCTACATAGCCCAGGTACTGCACCTTCAGAGTGCGCAGTTCCTCGCTGGAAGAAAGCTGAAAGCGGCCATCCTTGTCGGTCGTGGCGGCAGTAGCCGTATTGGCCGCTACCACCGCCCCAACCAGCGGCTGGCGCGTCTGCTGGTCTACGACAATACCAGAAGTGGTGTACTGGGCATAAGCGCCGGTGCACACAAGGAGTAAACTCCAGCAAAGGAGCACTCGGAATACAAGTAATTTCATGAAATGCAATGCGGTTAGAGCCCGTAGGCCTATGAGGTAGCCCCCAGTCCGGCCCAAGCCGGCGGGTAGTTTTTTGGGAAGAAGAGGCAACACATTGCCCCGCGCTGATTTTTGCCCAGGAGGCATCAGCGTGAATTTTGGAAGGAAGAAGAGTACTGGGGCCGTGGCAACGGCACCCGTCCGCTGGATTTACCGGTGGTACTGGCCGGAGCGGTAAGCCGACTAACGCCTGGGCACATGGCCGCCGTCCAGAACCATTTTAGGTGCAGCCGAGTACTTGGCCTACTGAGTGGCAGGGCCCGGCAGCATGCACAAAATCCAAGGCTCAGGTTGTTGCCTGCGCTGCTTCGGGCGGAGGCTGACTTACTATTCCGGCTACCGGGGCCCAGGCCCGCAATGCCAGCAGCACGTACTGCCGCCGGGGCGCCTTCACCACGCCTGCCGGTTCACCGGGAGCCGCTCCTAGCCACGTCAGCTTGGCCAGATGGTCGAGCAGCTTCTTAGCTGCTTTGCCGGCCTCAGGATCGGGGTGCGACAACTGCTCCAGGTGTTCCTGCAAACCCGCCAGAAGCTTTTCCTCGCCTTGGTCGTGCCAGCAGAAATACGTGATGCTGTCGGCCGTGGCTTGCTGGCGCACTACGTCGTAGAGGCGGCCGTGCCAGCGGAATTCCTGGCTATCCTGCCATTGCAGGGCTTCTGCCGCGCGCTGGGTACGAGCCATCCTGACTCGGATAAGGGCTCCATCGGGCAACTGGGCCCGGCGCTTTTTCTCCGCTTCTTTCCGAAAGTGCTGTTGCCGCCACGTATAGGTTGGGTAATATCCCACCAGATTGTAGAGAAACAAAAGAAGGAGAAGAAAAGAAGTAAGCTGCTTCAAGGAGCTGATACGGCAGGGTGCAAAGCAAAAATACCGCAAAACCAGGCTCTCAACCTAGCGTTTTTAACCTTATTTTAATATATCAGTGTCGGTCTGATTGAAGCTACCTGCCTTCTTACGAGGTTGCATCCCAGCCCTAGCTAAGCGAGTTGCACCTACAGGCTCTATCAGCCCATGTTGCTTAAAGCAGTTGCCGGTTAAAAGCAGTCAATCCTAAGCAAGCCTTTAGACCAATCTGCTGCGTCAGCTAGCCCCGAAAGTGACTACACACTGCAAACGTAACGCAACGGCAAACCAAACTCTTTACCGGCCTCTGATACTATATTATCCTCGCTGCCTTACTGGCTCCTGGGTAATACTGGCTCTTTTGCCTGGACGACGACCGGTTTTAAGCACCCTCTATTAAGTGAGTAACCACTTTGCTTCCGCGCGGCCGGGCATGAAGTAGTGCAGGACGCGTCCTGGCTTATTGATTGCCCAACTTAAGCGTGGCATTCCTTGGTACAGGGAATATGATCTTGATGTATGCTCCTAAAGGGCCCGATTCTGCGGGAGCTTAGCTAATTTGCAGCTCATCTTTTCAGAAATCTTATGTCAACTGCTGGTAGCTCTATCTGGATTGCCCGTGCGCAGCAACTGCCTCAGCCAAATCAGCAGGTTCTGGTATACGTTCCTTCTTCCTGGCTCGAAATAACCGTTGCCACCTACAAACCTTCGAACGCGGCAAAATCAGTCCACATGTTTGTTAGCCCCGATCCGCACGGCGTTGATCGTTACGTGAAAGGAGTTACGCATTGGATGCCCTTGCCAAGTCCACCCGAGTTTTTTTAGGTCACCCGATGCCGTTAGTGGCTTCTCTCTTACTGCGCCCGATGGCCTAACGGCCTATTGGGTTGGCAAGCCGGCGACAACGGATTGAATAGAGAATTAAACTTTTACCAACAACCAATACTACGATATCAAGATACTGCCAGCGCACTTTCCCAACATAGTCAATATAGTATCAGAACTGGTAAAAATAGTAGTGGAATATAGCTCTGGCAGCCTCTACCTTAGTATTATAGAATGAGGCACAGAAAAGCTCTCCTTCTAGCAAGTAAACTTGCTGCGCAGCTAGGCTTAGTCGAAGCCGCTACTTAGCAAGATTTGAAAAGTAAAAACCTTGCTTTAACGGGTGTTGTAACCGTAGCAGCAGGTATATGATAAAGAATCGGTCCGGCGTTGGGTGGGAATTTTCGCCGGTCACGATTCATTGAAAGGGCGTTCCGGGTGGGGCGCCTTTTTTGTTGGTCCCTACTCCAGAACTTCCCTCCTGCTTTGGCTCTTACTCAGCTAAGGCCCACGCATCTGCAGGGAAGAAAGTTGCGCCCAAACCCGGTTGTACGACCGGTACCGCATCATCGGATGCTAATACCCAAGAACGGGGCGGCAGAAAGTAAGCCGCAAGCAAGAACTGCCTGAAAACAAACCGGCCGAACTGGGAGGTACCAGTTCGGCCGACTTTAGATTTTGGGATACCGATACGTCAACATGCTGAGTGGGAGAGCCGGTTGATTTCTCAGTAGTACTCCAGATGGGGTGGGGTTCATCTGGTCAGCGGGATGTGGGAATTTTAGTAGTAATCAGTCGGCCGGGGGGATTAGCCGACTGATTACTGAGACAATATTAAGAAATGGATTTTATACCGACACTATACTCCTGAAAATTTTTAGTAAGTCCTTACTCACCTTTTGTTCAGCTTCTTGATTTACAGATAATTACTATCTGTCATCAAATAATGCCATGGCAAGGTGCTTTATTTAGTAATGAATGCTACAGTATGTAGGGAGCATTCTTTCCAAGAATGCCTGCGGACTGGCTGATCTGTTTAAACAGGATGAAAAACAGTGCCTACTCACGTTCCTCAAGGCACAACCTCCTTCTCCTAGCTAGCGTCAGCTATTAATCAGAAGAAGTAATCCGGCATGGCAAACACTTGCCGTATACCAATTATACTAGGTAGCGCTGAGTTGCAAAGCCAGAGCCCCGTGCTTAAACATCTTGCGAAAATCTTTCGCAACGCCTCTCCCGCAGGCACTATTCATACGTCGGGGCGGCAGTTGTCATAATGTACCGCCATGCTAATAGAGAAGGAATGCGAGAAACAAACTTCGACGTTGGCAAGGAGGAATGCCTTCTGGGAGGAAGTTCTTCAGCTTGTCAGTACAAGCGAAGTGTGCCATTCGTCCTTGCTTTCTGGTAAATGCCCATTTACTAGAAAGCCTCCTCCCTGCCGGCGTGTAGGAAAGAACTTTCTGATTTAGGGCACTCTGCGCATTTCAGCGGACGGCTGGCTTCGGCTTACGTCTCGCCCAGGCACAGCTAGGATAGTAGCTTCTCAGCGCGTTAATGCCGCACCATCTGGCTACTTTCCCACGCAGGTACCCGCTGTTCTTGTGCCATTAGCAGCAAGTAAATTCCGCCGGAAACGAAGAAGCCGACAAACCAAGCGTAATCGTAAAGGGCTACCAGAGCCGGCCACAGCGTTTGTTGGTCGAGCAAGCCGATGGCGGCCAGAAAGCCGGGCACGTTGGGCAGTATTCCGAAGATGAGAGCTACAACAGCCCGCAGGTTGTAGCCTTGGCGGTAGGCGTAGCGTCCCTGGTACTGGTAGAGTTCGGGCACGTCGAGGTATTCTTTGCGAAGCAGGTAATAGTCGGCCAGCATGATGCCACCAATGGGGCCCAGCAACCCCGAGTAGCCTACCAGCCAGGTAAAAATATAGCCCGAAGGGTCGGCAATGAGCTTCCAGGGAAAGATCAGCAGCCCCAATACGCCGGTAATGTAGCCGCCCGTTTTAAACGAAATGCGCTCCGGCGCCACGTTGGCAAAGTCGTTGGCCGGACTCACGATATTGGCCGCAATATTGGTAGCCAGCGTCGAGAGGGCCACGGCCAGCATGGCGACGCTTACCAGCAGCTTGCTGTCGAACTTGCCGGCCAGCACCACTGGGTCCCAGATGGTTTTGCCGTAAATCACGAATGTAGCGGAGGTGACCACCACCCCAACAAACGAAAATACCGTCATCGAGGAGGGCAGCCCCAGGGCCTGCCCCATCAGCTGGGCCCGCTGGCTGGTAGCGTAACGGGTGAAGTCGGGGATATTGAGCGAGAGCGTGGCCCAAAAACCCACCATGCCGGTGAGAGATGGGAAAAAGAAGGACCAGAACGCTGCGCTACTGGTGAACTTGGACGGCTGGGCCAGAATCGGACCCAGGCCGTTACCGGCCGAAATGGCCCACCACAACAGCGCCAGGGCGGCCACGGGCAGGAAAAAAGCTTTGAAGACTAATAGCTTCCGAATACTTTCTACGCCCAGGTGCACCACGTACATATTGAGCACCCAGAACAGTAGAAAAGTAATGGCCGGGCCCGTTGCCAGCGCCCAGGAAGCGGGAAACACGGCGGGTAGCGTAGCTAGGCCCGGCAGCCAGAGCACGGCCATCTGGTAAAGGGCATAGCCCCCAATCCAGGTTTGAATACCAAACCAGCCGCAGGCAATCAGGGCGCGCAGCAAGGCCGGAATATTGGCCCCGCGCACCCCAAAGCTAGCCCGGGCCAGCACCGGAAACGGAATTCCGTATTTAGCCCCGGCCCGCCCGTTGAGCAGCATGGGAATGAGCACGATACTGTTGCCCAGAAAAATAGTCAGCAGCGCCTGCCACCAGTTCATGCCACCCTCAATCAGGGAGCTGGCCAGCATGTAGGTCGGGATGCACAAACTCATGCTGATCCAGAGGGCGGCGTAGTTGCCCGTGCCCCAGGTGCGCTGGGCCGGCGCAATCGGGGCCAGATCGTCACTGCTCAGACCAGGGTCGGCGGGGGGCATTGCGGGGGGCAGGGGCGCAGTCATATTCGGGCTTTTCGAAGAACGTGACGAGAGGAAACGGCGGGTGCTGCAGGAGCAGGCAGCGCACTGCTTCCTCAAAAGCGCATCGACCCAACGGGTTATCGAGGGGCCGACGCCTCTATTTGTTCCTTAAAGCTAGAAGAATTCAGCAGTTGCGCTCCACCTCAGGCTCGTAATTTCTGCGGTACTCCCAGTGGCCGGCGTGCAGCCATCTACCCTGTGCCCGCTCCCTGTTAAGGCACGAAGGAGCGCACCAGATTTGCACTCGACAACTCGGTTTCGGCCTGCCGCACCGAGGAATTGCGCACCAGCAGCTCGGGGCGCAAGGCCACCTGCCGGGGCGTGAAGGGCGCGCCGTCGGCATCTATTACTTCCAGCAGCAGGCGTACGGCCGCCTGCCCCATTTCCTCGCAGCGCTGGTCGATGGTCGTCATGGCAGGTTCGGTAATAACGGTAAAGGCCTCGTTGCTGAACCCGCTGACGGCCATATCGTTGGGCACCTGCAGGCCTTGGCGCCGGGCCTCCTGCATAGCTCCCAGGGCGCTGTAGTCGCCGGCGGCAAACACGGCGTCGGGGGGCTCGGGCAACGCCAGCAGCTGGCGCATGGCCGCTACCCCCTGGTCCTGACTCATGTCGGTGTAGATGACCAAGGACTCATCTTCGGCGAGGCCGGCCTCGCGCAGGGCATCGAGGTAGCCTTGCCGGCGGTTCTTATAAATATTCAGGTGCTGCGGCCCCGCTAGGTGGGCAATGCGGCGGCAGCCCTGCCCGAGCAGGTGGCGGGTAGACACGTAGCCGCCTTCCTGGTCGTTGAGGACCACGGCATTCACATTGTCGCCTTCCACAATCCGGTCGAAAAACACCAGGGGCAGGCCCCGGCTACGGACCTTCTCGAAGTGGCGCACATCGAGCGTAGTGCGCGACAACGACACCAGAATGCCCGCTACCTGGGCGCTCAGCAGAATTTCCAGGTTGCGCCGCTCCTGGGCCACGTCCTCGTTCGACTGGCAAATAATCACATTGTAGCCGGCCTTGCTGGCCGCAGTTTCAATGCCGTGCACGACGGAGGGGAAAAAGCGCCCCTCAATGTAGGGCACAATAATGCCAATTAGCTGGCTTTTGCCTTTGCGCAAGGCAGAGGCCAGGCGGTTGGGCTGGTAATTGTATTTTTTGGCCAGCTTCAACACTTTCTGCTTCATGGCCGGCCCGATGCTATGATGGTCACTCAGAGCCCGGGAGATAGTCGTCATCGACACGCCCAGCTCCCGGGCCAGGTCGGCCATAGAAACGGGAGTAGTAGTAAGTTGGGCCGGGACTTGCTTTTTTCGGGGAGCCATAGAGGGGATAGACTACACAATGCTTTGTGTAAAGATAGCAGGATATCGTATTTCTGATGATTTTGCCCGAATAAGTATTATTTAGTGGCTGTTGAGGATTTTAAAACCCGCTGGCGCAACGGCTACTCAACGGGGCTACTCCCGGCGAATACAAGGAAATTTTACTTGACAAGCTGAGCATGTTGAGTTTTTCTTATTACTTTACACAATCGATTGTGCCACTTGTAAACTGATTTCCCCGCCACTTTACGGTAGCAACGAAACCGTTTTGGGGTTTTGGCCCTCCTCAGCCACGATTCCTACCTGTTCTGCCTTTTCATTTCATCTACCCGTATGCTCCCAACTTCTCCCACCCGATTGGTACAGCTGGCCTCCGGCCTCGCCCTATGCAGCACGCTGGGGCTGACTTCGGCCCTGGCCCAAACCAAGCCCACGGCGGCCAATACCCTTACCGTGCAGGTAAACAAGCCCGGCGCACCCGTATCTAAGAACATGTACGGGCTGTTTTTCGAGGACATCAACTTTGCCGCTGACGGAGGCCTCTACCCCGAGCTGGTTAAGAACAAGTCGTTTGAAATTCAGGGCCAGCACTTCATTGGCTGGAACGCTATTCGCGGCGCGGCGGCCCTGCAGGCCTACACCGTCAGCAGCGACAAGCCCATCAGCGCGACCAATAATCATTTTGCCCGCCTGACAGTGGCCACGGCCAGCCCCGACGCGGGCATTACCAACGAGGGTTTCCGCGGCATGGGCGTGAAGCAGGATGCGGAGTATACTTTCTCGGTGTACCTGCGGCGCGGCGCGGGCAATGTAAGCGGACTGACCGTGACTCTGGAAGAGGAAGGCCCGCGCGGCCCGGGTCCGGAAGTCGGCTCCTCGGGCCGCATGCTGGCCCAGACCCAGCTTACGGGCCTCACCGGGGAATGGAAAAAGTATACGGCCGTGCTCAAGTCGTCGGGCATGGCGAATAAAGCCCGCCTGAAGCTGACCGTGAACGGCACGGGCACCGTGGATATCGACGTGGTGTCCTTGTTTCCGAAAGACACCTGGAACAAGCGCGCGAACGGGCTGCGCACCGACCTGGTTCAGCTGCTCAAGGATATGCAGCCGGGCTTTTTACGCTTTCCCGGGGGCTGCATTGTGGAGGGCCGCACCCTCGCGGAGCGCTACCAGTGGAAGGAAACCATCGGGGAGGTAAACTCGCGCGTACCGCTGATCAACCGCTGGAACATGGAGTTCCGCCACCGCTCGACCCCCGACTACTACCAGTCGTTCGGCCTGGGCTTCTTCGAGTACTTCCAGCTTTCGGAAGACATCGGCGCCGAGCCCGTACCGATTCTGAACGTGGGCATGGCCTGCCAGTTCAACTCCTCGGAATTGGCCCCGCTGACCACGGCCGCCGGCGGCCCCAGTGCCAGTGAGGCCACGGGCCACAACCACGCCGACGACCCCACGCTGGAAACCTTTATTCAGGACGCGCTGGACCTGGTGGAATTTGCCAACGGCCCGGCCAGCAGCCCCTGGGGCGCTAAGCGCGTGGCTATGGGCCACCCCGCGCCGTTCAACCTGAAGTACATTGGCATCGGCAACGAGCAGTGGGGCCCCCAGTACCTGGAGCGTTACGAGCCCTTCGCCAAGGCCGTGAAAGCCAAATACCCGGGTATCAACATCGTGAGCAGCGCCGGACCGGCCCCCGAGGGCGACTTGTTCGACAAAGCCACCAACCGCCTGCGCGAACTCAAGGCCGAGGTAATCGACGAGCACTATTACGCCAGCCCGGAGTGGTTCCGCAACAACGCGGGCCGCTACGACAACTACCCAACCACGGGCTCCAAGATTTTTGCGGGCGAGTATGCCGCCCAGACGGTGGGCATTGCCAGCCCCGACAACAAGAACAGCTGGGACACGGCCATTTCCGAAGCCGCCTTCATGACCGGGCTGGAGCGCAACGCCGACAAGGTGGTCATGGCCTCCTACGCGCCCATGCTGGCCCACGTAGATGCCTGGCAGTGGACGCCCAACATGATTTGGTTTGACAACCTGCGCTCCTACGGCACGCCCAACTACTACGTGCAAAAGCTCTACGCCCTGAACAAAGGCACCACCATGCTGCCCGTGCAGCGCGCCGACAACGGCAAAAATGGTCAGGACAACCTGTTCAGCAGTGCCGTGGCCGACGACAAGACCGGCGAAATCGTGGTGAAGCTGGTCAACTACTCCCCTACCGCCCGCCCCGTGGCCATCAACCTGCAGGGCGCCAAGAAGCTGGGCAAAACCGGCAAAGCCACCGTGCTGACCAGCAATGACCTGAACGCCGTCAACTCCCTGGACCAGCCCCTGAACGTGGCGCCCAAGGAGGAGTCGTTCAAGGTAGGCGCGGCCAACGTGACGTATACCCTGGCCCCGCACTCTTTCACGGTGCTGCGCATTCCGGGCAAGCGCTAAGCTATGGGCTTCGTTTGTATGAAAACCGTACTACCATCTGCGGCCAGCCTGCGCCGGCTGGCCGCCACTACCCTGCTGCTGGTGCCCTTCGGGGCGGTGGCCCAGGCCTTGCCCGAACCCGTGGCGGGCAACCCTATTATTAAAGACAAGTACACGGCCGACCCGGCTGCCCTGGTGCACAAGGGCACCGTGTACCTCTACACCGGCCACGACGAAGCCCCGGCCCGGCAGGACCGCTACGTGATGCACGACTGGCTGTGCTACTCTTCCCAGGACATGGTGCATTGGCAAGAACACCCCTCACCGCTGCACGTGAAGGCCTTTGCCTGGGCCAAGGACGACGCCTGGGCCTCGCAGGTGGTGGAGCGGGGCGGCAAGTTCTACTGGTACGCGGCCGTGGAGCACGGCAGTATTCCGGGCAAAGCCATTGGCGTGGCCGTATCCGACAGCCCCACCGGCCCCTTCGTCGATGCCCGGGGCTCGGCCCTGATTACCAACGACATGACCACCGAGGCCAAAATCAGCTGGGACGACATCGACCCAACGGTTATTGTGGACGACAAGGGCCAGGCCTACCTCTACTGGGGCAACACGATCTGCTACTGGGCCAAGCTCAAGGCCAACATGACCGAGCTGGACGGGCCCATCAACAAGGTGACCACCCTGCCGCGGTTCACGGAGGCGCCCTGGGTGCACAAGCGGGGCAACTGGTATTACCTGAGCTACGCGTATCAGTTTCCCGAGAAGATTGCCTACGCCATGAGCCGCAGCATCGAGGGGCCGTGGGAGTTCAAGGGCATTCTGAACGAGGTGGCCGGCAATTCCAACACCAACCACCAGTCCATTATCGACTTCAAAGGCCAGAGCTACTTCATCTACCACAACGGCAGCATACCGACCGACGGGGGCTCGTTCCGCCGCTCGGTGTGCATCGACAAGCTCGAGTACAACAAGGACGGCACCATGAAGCGCGTCGTGATGACCACCGAAGGCGTGAAAGCCGCCAGGTAGCCAGCTAGGGCCAGCAGAAAATAGAGCGTCGTGCGCAGCAGTGCTGAAGCGCGACGCTCTATTTTTGCGGGTACTCTTACTTTGTTTCCCTTCCTCATGTTAAAATTCGCCCTCAGTTGCGCACTGCTCCTGGGCATCCTGGCGCCGGTTATGGGCCAGCAGCCTGCTCCCATCGTCATCGAGACGCAGCACGTGAGCCTGGTGCTGGCCGTGGGCAATAATCAGCGGCTGTACCAGACGTATTTGGGTACCCGGCTGGCCAATGCCCAGGAGTACCAGCAGCTGCCGCAGCGCAACGAGGCCTACGTGCCGGCGGGTACCGACAACCTGCTGGAGCCCGCCCTGCGGGTCGTCCACGCCGACGGAAACCCGTCCCTGAGCCTGGCGTTTGTCGAGCAACAATCCGCTAAAATCAGCGCCGACGTTACCGAAACCGTGGTTCGGCTGCGCGACCCGCAGTACCCCGTGGAAGTGCTGCTGCACGTGGCGGCCTACTACGAGGAAGATGTTCTGAAGACCTGGACGGAAATCCGGCACCAGGAAAAAAAGCCCGTGGTGCTAACGGCCTACGCCTCGTCTATGCTGCACCTGAATGCCCGGCAGTACTGGCTCACCCAGTTTGCGGGCGACTGGACCCGGGAAGCCGGCCAGGAGGAAAGTCAGCTCACCAGCGGCATCAAGGTGATGGATACCAAGCTGGGCACCCGCGCCGCCTGGACCCAAACGCCCGTTTTCTTTCTGGGTCTCAACCGGCCGGCTACTGAAACCAGCGGCGAGGTACTGGCCGGCACCCTGGCCTGGACGGGCAATTTCCGGTTTGCTTTTGAGGTGAGCTCCGTCAATACCCTGCGCCTGTCGGCGGGCATCAACCCCTACGCTTCCGAGTACACGCTGCCCGCCAAGCAGACCTTTACCACGCCCGCGTTTATTTACACCTACAGCACCCAGGGCAAAGGGCAAGCCTCACGGAACCTGCACCGCTGGGCCCGCCGCTACGGCGTGCTCGACGGCACCCAACCCCGCCTGACGCTGCTCAACAACTGGGAGGCCACGTACTTCGATTTCGACGAGGCCAAGCTGGACCGCCTCATGGGCGACGCGGCCAAGCTGGGCGTAGACTTATTTCTACTCGACGACGGCTGGTTTGGCAATAAGTACCCGCGCAAAGACGATACCCAGGGCCTGGGCGACTGGCAGCCGACCCACAGCAAGCTACCCAACGGCGTGGGTCACCTGGTGCAAACGGCCGGCAAAGAAGGCATCCAGTTTGGCCTCTGGATAGAGCCCGAAATGGTGAACCCGAAGAGTGAGCTGTATGAAAAGCACCCCGACTGGATTCTGAAGCTGCCCAACCGGCCCGAGGACTACAGCCGCCAGCAGCTCGTGCTGGACCTGACCAACCCCCGCGTGCAGGACTTTGTCTTTTCGGTGGTAGATGAGCAGCTCCGGCAGAACGTGGCTTATATTAAGTGGGACTGTAACCGCATGATTACCAACGGGTATTCCAAGTACCTGGGCAAAGACCAGTCCCACCTCTACATCGACTACGTGCTGGGGCTCTACCAAGTATTGGATCGGGTGCGCCAGAAGTACCCCCATGTGCCCATGATGCTTTGTTCGGGCGGCGGGGCCCGGGCCGACTACGGCGGCCTTCGGTACTTCACCGAGTTCTGGCCTTCCGACAACACCGACGCCGTGGAGCGAATCTATATCCAGTGGGGCTTTTCCAACTTCTTCCCCGCCAACACACTGGCCAGCCACGTGACCAACTGGAACCGGCAGCACTCCATCAAGTTCCGCACCGATGTGGCCATGATGGGCAAGCTGGGCTACGACCTTGAGGTCAGCAAAATGACGCCCCAGGAACTGCTCTACAGCCAGCAGGCCGTGCGGGACTACAAGCGCCTGAGCCCGGTTATCTGGCAGGGCGACCAGTACCGCCTCCGCTCCCCGTACGAAGGCAATCAGGCCGCGGTGCTCTACGTAGATGAAGCCAAAGCCAAGGCCGTCCTGTTCGGCTACAACCTGCACACCCGCAGCAACGAGCAAGTCCTGCCCGTCCGCCTGCAGGGGCTCGACCCGGCCCGGCGTTACCGGGTAACGGAAATAGGTCTGATGCCGGATACCAAATCCGAACTGGCCGCCAACGGGCACACGTATTCCGGCGACTACCTGATGCAGGTCGGTATTGCCGTGGGCCGCTATAATGCCCCGGCCCTGACCAGTCATATGCTGGAGCTGACGGCTGAGTAAAAGCCTGCTACAGGTTGAAAGTTACCACCAAAAAAGCCTGCTCTAGTTGAGCAGGCTTTTTTGGTTACCCGTAACATTGTTCCGTGGTTTAGTGCACCACCACCCGGGTTTGCTGCACCATCTCGCCCTGCGTGAGGCGCACCAGGTAGAGGCCCGGGGCCAGGGCGGCCGTGTTCAGCGTCAATGGGTTGCCGCCCGCGGCCAGTTCCGCCGCCTGGCTGTGCACCGGCCGGCCCAGCATATCGAGCAGCTGCACCTGGGCGGGCCCGCGGTGCTGGGCTTCTACCTGCAGGCTCACCTGCTGGCCCTGGGCTACGGGGTTCGGGAAAGCCCTTAGCCACAGCTCCGTCTCCGCCTTGTTTTTGTTCGACAGCACAATGCGCGACAACACCCAGCGCTGGGCGGGCTCAAAGCCGTTGTCGTCCCATAAGTTGACCGGCGCACCCGGGGCGGGGCTGCCAAAGCCAACTTCCAGCACCTGCGAAACGCCCTGCGCATTGGCCGAATTCTTAAGCGTGAACTTGTAGCGCCCATTGCTGTTGGGGTCGGTAATAAACCACCGCTGGGCGTCGTCGTTGGCCGCCAGCAGCACGTTTTGCTCGATGCGGGTGCCGGCTACTTTGCTCAGCCCCACCGGCTGCAGGTACATCACCGTGCCTTTGTGGCGCAGCTTGTAGGAACCGTCGGCTTGCAGCTCGAAAATAAAGCGCTGGGCATCCAACCCATTGTCGCCCCACTGGCCCACCGTGGCGCCAGCGTCGGGAGAATTCAAGTTGACATCCAGGCACAAGGGCGTGCCGGCTGGTACCCCGAAAGCCTCGGCCGAATTATCGGCCACGACCCCGTAGTGGGTTATTTTGTAGGTGCCTCCGTTGGTGATGGGCCCTTGGGCGTGGGCGCCCAGGCTGAGGCCCAGTAAGCCAAGAGCAGTGGCGAATCGGGTGAGTAGTGGTTTTTGCATGGGAATTGTTGGGATGAGTGTGAATGAAGCGTATGATTAGGATCGGCTCTGGAGACGAAGAGCCGGGGGCCGGGGCCCAACAGATTTGTTGAGTAATGATAAAGTAATTTGCAATTAACACAAACGATTGTGCTAACTTTATTTCTCGGAACACGCTTAATTGCTTTCAGCTACAGCTCCCTAATGGGCTGTGGGAAGTGGTATACCCGCCTTCGCAGGCAGTGTTGGCCTCTATAGCTAGGGTAGACTCCGTTGCAATCTGACACTATGAATACACAATCGTTTACGCATTTGCATCGCATGAAGATCTGTACGCTTGTTCTGCTGCTGGCCAGCTGGCCGCTGTTGCTCCGGGCCCAGACTGCCCCAGCCCTTATTGCCGCCCACGACCCGGTCATGATGCGGCAGGATGGCACGTATTATATGTATTGCACCGGCCCGGGCATTGCAGTGTGGTCGTCGAAGGACCGGCAGACGTGGACCCGGGAGAAGCCCGTGTTTGCTACCGCCCCGGCCTGGGCCACGCAGGCGGTTCCGGGCTTCAAAAACCACATCTGGGCCCCCGATATCTCCTACCACAACGGGGTATACTCCTTGTTTTATTCAGTGTCGGCCTTTGGCAAAAACACCTCCTGCATCGGGCTGGCTACCAATACAACCCTGAATCCCAAGTCGCCGAACTATAAGTGGGTCGACCACGGCCGGGTGGTGCAGTCGGTGCCGGGGCGCGACATGTGGAATGCCATTGACCCCAATCTGATTCGGGACGAGGCCGGCACGCCCTGGCTGTCGTTCGGCTCGTTCTGGGACGGCATCAAGCTGGTCAAGCTGCGTGCCGACCTGACGGCCCCGGCCCAGCCCGAACACTGGCGTACCCTGGCCCGGCGCCCCCGCGACCCGAAGCTCAACGATTCGCTGCCCGGCGACGGCGCCATTGAAGCCCCCTTTATTTTTCGCAAAGGCGCTTACTATTATCTGTTTACCTCGTTTGACTACTGCTGCCGGGGCCCCCAAAGCACCTATAAAATCATGGTGGGCCGGGCCAAAACCGTGACGGGCCCCTACCTCGACCAGGCCGGCGTACCCCTCGACCAGGGCGGCGGCACCCTGGTGCTGGCCGGCGACAAAAACTGGTTTGGCCTGGGCCACAACTCCGTCTACACCTTCGACAACCAGGATTACCTGGTCTTCCACGGCTACGACGCCGCCGACAAGGGCCACTCCAAGCTGCGCCTGGAAAAGCTCAGCTGGAACCCGGCCGGCTGGCCCGTAGTACAGCCTTAAGCAGTTAGGAGCAAGTTGCTTAGCGCGGCAACGAAGAGCCGCCTTTTTCTCAGGCAGCCGGCCCTCCTACTCAGATACTTTCCTGCGCCCTGCGTAGCTTCCTTTTCAAGACGTCTTTCCTTTCACCTTTCCTCCTATTCTGTGAACACGCCAACCACTGCCCCCGCCGAACTCAGTGTCAACACCATTCGCCTGCTCTCGGTAGACATGGTGCAGGCAGCCAACTCCGGCCACCCCGGCCTGCCCCTGGGCGCCGCGCCGATGGCCTACGTGCTGTTTTCGCGCTTTCTGCGCTTTAATCCCCAGGACCCCAAGTGGCCCAACCGGGACCGGTTCGTGCTGTCGGCCGGCCACGGCTCGGCCCTGCTCTACAGCCTGCTTCACCTCTACGGCTACGACGTGTCGCTCGACGATCTGAAGGCGTTTCGCCAGATGCACTCTAAGACGCCCGGCCACCCCGAATCGAACCTGACGCCTGGCGTGGAAGTAACCACGGGCCCGCTCGGGCAGGGCTTTGCCAACGGCGTAGGCATGGCCATGGCCGAAGCGCACCTGGCTGCCGTTTACAACAAAGAAGGCCACGTACTGCAGGACCACTACACCTACGCCATTGTCAGCGACGGCGACCTGATGGAGGGCATTGCGGCCGAAGCCGCTTCGCTGGCTGGGCACCTGAAGCTGGGCAAGCTCATCTATCTCTACGACGACAACGACATCAGCCTCGACGGGCCCACCAACCTTTCCTACACGGAAGATGCCCTGGCCCGTTTCAAGGCCTACGGCTGGCACACCCAGCGCGTGGCCGACGGCAACGACCTCGACGCCATCGAGGCCGCCATTCAAGCTGCCCAACAGGAAACGGAGCGGCCGTCTATTATTTCGGTTAAAACCATCATTGGCTACGGCAGTCCCCAGGAAGGCACCAGCAAGGTGCACGGCTCGCCCCTAGGCGCCGACAACCTGAAAAAGGCCAAAGAATTTTTCGGCTTTGACCCCGAAGCCACCTTTGTCGTGCCCGAGGAGGTGCGTACCCACCTGGCGGAAGCCGGGCAGCGCGGCGCGCAGCTTCAGGCCGAATGGCAGCAGCAATTAGAGGCGTACCAGCAGAAGTATCCGGCAGAGGGAGAGCTGTTCCGGACTTCCTTCGCGGGAGAGCTCCCCGCGGGCTGGGACGCCTCGCTGCCCGTTTTCACCCCCGCCGACGGGGCCTTGGCCACCCGCCAGGCCTCGGGCAAGGCGCTCAATGCGCTCAAGCAAACCGTGCCTTTCCTGTTCGGGGGCTCGGCCGACCTGGCTAGTTCCAACGAAATGCCCACCGGCGGGGACGCGAGCTTCCAGCCCGGCTCGTATGCGCACACCAACATCTGGTTTGGGGTGCGCGAGCACGCCATGGGCGGGGCCATGAACGGCATGGCCCACCACGGCGGGGTGCGCACCTACGGCGGCACCTTCCTGACGTTCTCCGACTACATGCGCGGGGCCATCCGCCTCACGGCCCTGGCCGAGTCGGCGGCCACGTTCGTCTTTACCCACGACAGCATCGGGCTGGGCGAAGACGGCCCTACTCACCAGCCGGTAGAACAGGTAGCGGCCCTGCGCACCATTCCCAACATTGTGGTGCTACGCCCGGCCGATGCCAACGAAACCGTGGAAGCCTGGCGCGTGGCCCTGACCACGCCCAAGTCGCCGGTGGTACTGATTTTGTCGCGCCAGAAGCTGCCGGTGCTGGATCAGCAGAAGTACGGCTCGGCCCGGGAGGGCGTGGCCAAGGGCGGCTACATCCTGAGCGAAGCCCAGGGTGGTGAGCCCCAGCTGATCTTGCTGGCCACGGGCTCGGAAGTTGCGTTGGTGATGCAGGCCCAGGAGGTGTTGCAGCAGCAGGGCGTGCCGACCCGCGTGGTGAGCCTGCCCTCGTGGGAGCTGTTTGAAAAGCAAAGCAAGGCCTACCAGCAGCAGGTATTGCCGTCGGCGGTGCGCAAGCGCGTGGCCGTGGAGGCGGGCTCCCCCATCGGCTGGCACAAGTACGTCACCGATGAAGGCGCCATTATTTCCATGAACCGCTTCGGCGAATCGGGCCCGGGCGAGGCCGTGCTGGAGTACTTCGGCTTCTCGGTGGACAACGTGGTGAAGCAGGCCCAGCGGGTGTTGCTCGGGGAGCCCGAAGAAATTGAGCCCAAGGAAGTGCTGTCGTAGCCGGCAGCTTAATTTCGGCCCTAAAAAAGCCCCGCGGTACTGGTACCGCGGGGCTTTTTTAGGGCCGAGTCAGACGGGTTTATTTACCGACCGTCACTTCCGGCGCTTTGCGCGAAATCAGGTCGACGTCGGTGAGCTGCTGGGGAAACCAGACCGTCATTTCGCCCTTGCCGCGGTTGGCCCAGGCGTAGTACGGAATGGCCGTCAGCGTCTGGCGGGTGGTGCTGATGCTAGTGGTGGCCGCATCAACCTGCACGGCGGGCACGGTGGCCTGGAGCTGCATGATGCCGTTGAGCACCTGGGGTTGGAAGCTCGTGGTAAAGGTCGTGGCCGCGGGCACAATGAGGTTACTGGCTTTGCCCTGGTTGTCTTTCCACTCGGCGCAGTACACCACCGGGCCGCGCTGCAACGCCACCTTGCCCAGGTCGTCCTGCACTTTGGGGTGGGCCACCACCTGACGCACGTCCATGGGCAGCTGTACTTCTACTACGTCGTTTTGGCGCCACTTGCGGCTGAGCACCGCGTAGCCGTTGCGGGTGGTGTACTCCGTGGGCTTGCCATTCACCTGAATAGTGATTTTGGGCGTTTCGGAGGAAGCAAAGCGGTACAGGTCGGACGGCACGGCCTCGCCCCGGGCCCAGCCGGGCAGGCGCACGAGCAGGTTGAAATCAGCTGTAGCCGCTTGGTTTACCGTGAATTTGAGGTTGCCCTGCCAGGGGTAGTTGTGTTGCTGGGTGATGCGCACGGGCTTGTTGTTGACCCGCAAGTCGGTGGTGCCGCTGATGAAGAGGTTGGCGTACACGTCGCGGCCGCGCTGGGCATACACGTAGCCCGGCAAGGACGGCATAAGGCGGGCCAGGTTGGTGGGGCAGCAGGAGCAGTCGAACCAGCCGGCCCGGGCGGGCTCGGTCTGGGGGAAGCTGGCGCTGTTTTTAATCTGCATGGCATTGGAGTAGAAAAACGACTTGCCATCCAGACCCACGCCCGAAATCAGGCCGTTGTAGAGCACCTTTTCCATGATGTCGATGTACTTGGCCTCGCCGTGGAGCTGGAACATGCGCTGGTTCCAGTACACGTTGGCCACCGCGGCGCAGGTTTCGTTGTAGGCCGTGGTGTTGGGCAACTCGTAGTTGGCCCCAAACCGCTCCCCGCCCGGCACCGCGCCCGTGCCGCCGGTCACGTAGAGCTTCCTGCTGACCATATTTTCCCAGATACTGTCCACGGCGGCGAGCAGCTGCTGGTCGCCGGTGAGGGCGGCCACGTCAGCCATAGCCGAGTACAGGTATTCGGCCCGCACGGCGTGGCCCTCAGCTTCTTTCTGGGCCACCACGGGCTTGTGGTCCTGCCAGTAGGAGCCGTTGCGCCATGGGTCCGGGCTCTTGGGGTCGTACTGGTAGTGGCCGCGCTGGTCGAGGAAAAACTTGGCCGTGCTCAGGTACTCGGGCTTGCCCGTGACGCGGTAAAGCTTTACCAGGCCCATTTCCACGATTTCGTGGCCCGGGGCTACGGCCCGCTTGCCCGGCCCGAAGACCGAGCACACCAAATCGGCGTTTTTCAGGGCAATGCCGAGCAGGTTTTTCTTACCGGTGGCCTCGTAATGGGCCACGGCGGCTTCGTAGAGGTGGCCCGAGTTGTAGAGCTCGTGACTCAGTTCCCGCTCCTTCACCCAGCGCTCGGGCCCGGCCCAGTTGTGGGGGTGGGCCGGGTCGATGGTGCGGGCCGTGTAGAGGTAGCCGTCGGGTTCCTGGGCCGCGGCCACTTTCCGGATCAGCTCGTCCATGTACTGGTCCAGCTTTTCGTCGGGATAGAGCTTGAGCGAGTACGCGGCGCCTTCGATGGTTTTGTAGATGTCGGTGTCATCGAAGGGAAAGATGGTGGCGAACTTGCCCTGCCGGGCGGCGGCCATTTCGAAGTTCTTGACCCGGTTGGTCGCCTCGCAGCGCTGAAACGAGGCCGGAATCGTCACCTCGGTGTTGGTCTTGAGGCGCGGCAGCCAGAACGAGTCGGCCAGCTTCACCTGGGTAAACGACACGGCCTGAATCGGGTAGTCGGAGCGTTTAACGGCCTGGGCCCAGGCCGGCGCACTGAGCATACCGGCCAGCAGCAGAGAAGGAACAAGGGTTTTCATGGTAAAGGCAAAAAGGTAAAAATGATGCTTGGAGCCAGAAGCTGGTTCCCCTTCTTATTTTCAAGGAGGGGTTGGGGGTGGTTTTGTCATTGAACATCTACTAGAATCTCGTTCTAAAAAGTCGTTCTGGCGAAGTCAACTACCCCTAGCCCCTCCTCATCTGAGGAGGGGAACTAGCTGTTAGCTTTTAGCTTTTTTAGCGGCGGAAATCCGGTAGAGCCTGGCCCCGTGGCGGCGCACGAACGGGGCAAACCGGCCCGTCACGCCGCTCGTGGTTTTACCCGTCCACAGATTCTGCACCGTGCAGGGGCCTTGCAACCCCAGCTCGGCCAGCGTTACCGACACTTTCGCCGAGTCGGCGGGGGCGGGCCGGTAGGGGTTCTTGGTGAAGATCAGAAACTGCAAGGTGCCGCCGGTATTCTGCGCGGCACCGGCCTGGTCGAGGCCCGCGGTGGCCTGTAAACGGGTGAAGCCGAGCGGCACCTCATATTCAATGACGGAGTTGGAGTGGGTGCCAATGCCCTGCGCGTATTTCTGGCCCGCCACCTGCAAGTCGGCTCCCGATACGCTTTTGTTGGCCGTAACCTGCCCCCAGCCAGCCGAGGCTTTCAGCCAGGGCACCGAGCTGAGGCCAATGGTTTTGCCAGCCCCGTTGCTCAGGACCGGGTTGAGCCAGTCGGCGTGGTCCCAGGCAATATCGTCGCCGGCGTCGCGCACGTTCAGGTAGAGCTTCGTTGCCCCGGTTATATCCACATCCACGGCCTGGCCCTGCCCGGGCGTCTGGCGCGTAATGATGGGACTAACCCAAGCGGCTTCCGAAGCAGGCAGCAGCTCCTGGTCCTGAGCGTTGAACAAAGCCAGAAATTTGTCGCCGGTGGTGGGGTCGTCGGCCGTCCAGGCAATTAGGTCATTTTGGCGGAACAGTTGGCGGTTGCGGGTGCTGTGGCGGTGCACGGCCAGCACCGCGGGGTTGGTCAGCAAGGATAAAGTGAAGGCGTCGTTGCTGGGCAAATCACCGCCAAACATGAGCGGGGAGCGAAAAATGCTCCACAAGCTCATCAATGTATACTGCTCGTCCGGGGTGAAGCGCGTCAGCCGGTCATCGCCCCGCTCGGCCCGGATGCCCAGACGGCCCAGGGGCAGCATGTCGGCATCGGGAAAGGCGCCGGGCCCGATGTAGGGCGCCCAGCGGTTGCAGACTTCGAAATGCTCCTTAAGCTGGTCCCAGGAATCCCAGAAGTCGCCCACCGTGCGCCACATATTGGCGTGGGCCTGCACGTGCCGGGCCTCGGCAATCGGCGTTTCGCCGGGCGAGGTGCTGAGCACGATCTTACGCCCGCACCGGTCGATGGCCCGGCGAATCAGCTCTACTTCGGGCTTGTGGTAGGGCGAGGAAAGGTCGTCAACTTTCACAAAATCGACGCCCCAGCTGGCGTAAAGCTGAAACAGGGAGTTGTAGTACTCCTGGGCTCCGGGCCGGCCGGCTACCACGGTGTACATGTCGTGGAGCCAGCTGGCCTGCCCTTCCGGGGAGTAAATATCGGCCGCCGTGGCCTTACTGCCCAGAATCGGAAGCTGGCGCTGCACGGCTGCCACCGGCACCCCGCGCATGATGTGAATGCCAAATTTGAGGCCCCGGGCGTGCATATAGTCGGCCAGGGGCTTGAAGCCCTGCCCGCCGGCCGCCGAGGGAAACCGGTTGGGCGCGGGCACGAAGCGGCCGTAGGCGTCGAGGTGGAAGGCGGGGTCTTTCTCGTTGTAGCCGTGGGCCGTGTCGTTGCCCACGTACCAGCGAATATCGACCACAACGTACTCCCAGCCGCTTTTCCGCATATATTTGGCCAGGTAATCGGCGTTGGCCTTCACCTCGGTCTCGGTTACAGTGGGGCCGTAGCAGTCCCAGCTGTTCCAACCCATGGGCGGCGTGAGGGCCCACTGATGAAAGTCGGTTGCGGGTGCTTTCTGCTGGGCCGCCGCGGGCAGTTCCGCAACACCAGCCAGTATTGTTGCGGCCGTCAATAACCGGGTGCAAACTCTCATGGAAGCGTTGCGGTTTTAAGGTTGTTTGTTGCGGAGTGAAGCCAGTGGGCAGTCGGAAAACTATTCCGCAACCCCTAGCTTCTCTCCGCAACGTTTTCATTATTGTAGCACTACTTTTTGGGTGTAGCTTCCCTGCGCACTGCTGACACTGAGTAGAAACAGACCCGCCCGCAGCCCAGTTTCTACCGGAACTACTGCGGCTCCCACACTAGCGCGCGAGTAAATTGTCCGGCCCTGGGTGTCAGTTAGTGTAATGGTTACGGGGGTGTTGCGGGCTGCTTCGTCCAGGCTCACCACGAAGCGGCCCAGCTCGGCCGGGTTGGGAAACACGGAAACGTTGCGGAGCGTGGGGGTTTGCGCCGCCAGCACCTCACGGGCCGCCGGGGCGGGGGCTATACCCCATTTCTGGCAGTTGTTGGCCAGATAATCATACAAGGCCAGCTGCACGCCGGCCGTAGCCGAGCAGCCCGGCACTTCCACTACCCGGCCCCCGTTCACCGACGACACCACGTAGTTGCCTGCGTTGGTCCGCTCAATTTTGAAGCGCTGCCCGGCAATGCCGCTGTAGGCGTAGAGTTGCAGCTTGGCTCCGTTGGCGGGACTGTTGTTGACCACGTCGGCCGCCAGGGCCGCCCCTACGGCCGAGGCAATTTTGTACTCGCCGTTGCCGTCCGGGGTCAGGTTCCACTGCTGGCAGGCCAGGCCGGCGCTGTAGGTGCCCTGGGCAATGGCTTGGCCCGAGGCCCCGGTGCAGCCCCAGGCGTCCCAGACCAGGTTGCTGCTTTGGTTGCGCAGGACGTAGCGGCCGGCGGCCAGCCAGTCGCGGGTGAGGAAGGGCCAGGCCGCCGCGTCCCAGCCCAGGTTGCCCACGCTCAGGCGGGCCCGGCCGTTCTGATTGGAGTCGTAGTAGTGGTGGCTGAAAAAGTTGGCCCCGTTTTCCTGGTACAGGCCCACGTGCCCGGGGCCGACATAGTTGCCCTGGGTAGCTATGAGGGTGGTGCCGCCGTTGCGGTTCAAATCCACGCCGTTTTTGTCGCGGTAGGGCCCCGTAATGCTGGTGGAGCGGCCCACCTGAATGTAGTAGGTGCTGCTGGCGCCGTTGCAGCAGGCGCCCTTGTTGATGAACAGATAGTAGTAGCTGCCGTTGCGCACGATGTAGGGCGCCTCACTGCCGCTGTTGCTGCGGCTCACCCCGTCGGCGGCCACGTTGCCGGCCAGCCAGGTGAAGCTCGTGCCCGAGCGTTTGCCGGTGGTGGCGTCCAGCTTAATCAGGCCGATGCCCTTGAAAAACGAGCCGTAGCTCATCCACAGCCCCCCGCTGGCGTCCGTCACGATGGCCGGGTCAATGGCGTTGCAGGCGCTGCCCGAGCCGCTCGACACCACCTCGCCCTGGTCGACCCACTGGTAGCTGGGACTAGCCGGGTCCAGAGTGACGTTGGTAGCCAGGCCGATGGTCGAGACGCTGGAGCCGAAGGTCGAAACGGAGTAGTAGAGGTAGAACTTGCCGTTGCGGTACACGCACTCCGGGGCCCAGAAGTCGCCGGTGAAGCCGGGCACTTTGGTCTTGATCCAGCTCGGGTAAGCCCCGGCCGCAAACACCGGCCGCGGGCCCGACTCCCACTTCACCAGGTCGGTGGAGTACATGCCGTAGATGCCCTGGCCGGTGGTGAAAATCCAGTATTTGTTGCCATCCTTGACGATGCTCGACGGGTCGTGGCAGTTGTCGTTGCCCTGCAGGGCGCGGGCCTGGGGGCTCAGCCCGAGCAGGGCCAGGAGCAAGAGCAGCAGGTAGCTGGCCCGGCAGCCGGAAAGAAAGCGGGAAGTGGCCCGGCGCACGCCCGGGGCAGCGGTAGTAGGGGAAAGGAACATAGTGGTGGGAATTGGTTGGGGAAAAGGAAAGAGCGAGGGTCGGAAGCCAAAACGGGGACGCGAATCCTGTTCACGTCCCCGTTTTGGTGGAATTGGCCGCGCGCCTGTAGGCGTTGCGCGGCAGGCTGTTTTCAGCAGCTCAGAAAGAAGAGTGGGCCTGACGGCTGCTCCGCCGCTACCAGAACCGCACGTACAAAGCCGTGAGCAGCAGCATGGTCACGACGATGAGCGACATGGTCTGGGTGCTGACCCGGAACATGCCCGCAGGCAGGCTGATGGCCTTGGGGTTTACCAACGGGCCGGCCAGGCTCACGCCTATCATCAGCACCATGGTGATGGCAAACGAGAGGCCCATACAGATCAGGAAGGGGATTTCGTAGACGCCGGCGCTGTTGCGGAAGGCCGTGTAGAGCAGGGTTTCGGGGCCCAGCACGGCCGGGGCGTAGTTGTTGAAGAACACCGACAAGGCAAAGCCGGCCAGAATGCCCACGATGCCGGCCGTAGCCGTGGTGCGCTTCCAGAACATGCCCAGCAGGAAGATGGCCAGGATGCCGGGCGAAATAAAGCCGGTGTACTTCTGAATAAACTGGAAGCCCCCTTCCCCGCCGATGCCGAGCAGGTCCCTCCAGGTCATGGCCACGCTGAGCACCACGGCCGCCAGAATGGTGAGGCGGCCTACCCACACCTGCTTCTGCTCGGAGGCGGCGGGGTTGAGGTAGCGCTTGTAGATGTCGAGGGTGAAGATGGTCGAAATCGAGTTGACCTTGCCCGCCAACGAGGCCACAATGGCGGCCGTCAGGGCGGCCATGCTCAGACCCTTCAGGCCGTTGGGCAGGAAGGTCAGGATGGCCGAATAGGCGTTATCGGAGTTGAAGGAGCCCGTCGATGACATTTCGGCCTGCAGTCCGCCGTTCTTGTAGAGCACGTAGGCCGCAATGCCGGGCAGCATCACAATGACCGGCATCATGAGCTTGAGCAGGCCGGCAAACAGGATGCCGGTGCGGGCCGTGTGCAGGTCCGCTCCTAGCGCCCGTTGCGTGATGTACTGGTTGCAGCCCCAGTAATTCAGGTTTACAATCCACTGGCCGGCGAAGTACATGGCAATGCCGGGCAGGGCCAGGTACTTGTCGACTTCCACCTGCGGGGTATTGGCCGTGGGCTTGTCGAAAATCATGTGAAAGTGGTCCGGGGCTTTATCCATCAGGGCATTAAAGCCCGCCAATGCCCCGCCGCCCAGGCCAAACTGGTCACTGACCAGCGTCAGGGCAATGTAGGTCGTGACCAGGCCACCCACCACCAGCACCACCACCTGCACCACGTCAGTGTAGCCCACCACCTTCATGCCGCCGATGGAAATCAGCAGGGAGAAGACGGCCAGCAGCACGATAATCAGGTGAAAACTGTCGCCGCCAATGAGGTTGCTCAGGGCCAGGGCGCCGAGGTAGAGAATGGAAGTCAGGTTGACCAGCACGTAGAGAAACAGCCAGAAGATGCTCATAATCAGGCTCAGCGCCGAGTTGTAGCGCTGCTCCAGAAACTGGGGCATCGTGAAGATGTGGTTCTTCAGATACACCGGCATAAAGAACACGGCCACGATGATGAGCACCACGGCGGCCACCCACTCGTAGGCCGCCACGGCCACGCCCACCTTGAAGCCCGAGCCCGACATGCCGATAAACTGCTCGGCCGAAATGTTGGAGGCAATCATCGAGGCCCCAATGGCCCACCAGGTCAGGGAGCCTTCGGCCAGGAAGTAGTCTTTGGTGCTTTGCTCGGCCTTTTGCTTGCTCTTGTAGATGTAAAAACCGTAGGCCGAAACCCCGATTAAGTACACGAAAAAGACCAGCAGATCGAGCGTAGTAAGGTTATTACGCATGAAAAACGGGTGGGAAATTTAGAAGGAGTAGGGGCACAAAAAGAACGTCATGCTGAGCCCTGCGAAGCATTTTTACCGCAATGGTATTCAGATGCCAGAGCAACGAAGCGGTAGAGATGCTTCGATAAGCTCAGCATGACGTTCGGATTAGTTTAGCGCGTCACAAATCAGGCTTAGCGCTGGCCAAAAGCCACGTCGTTGTAGCGCAGCTCGTTTTTGAAGGTGCGCAGCTTGGTTTCGTCGTCGATGAGCACGTACTCGATGCCGGCCATTTCGGCGAAGTCTTCCAGGTATTCGGCCGTCAGGTTTTGGCTGTAGCCGGTGTGGTGGGCGCCGCCGGCCAGAATCCAGGCCGCCGCGCCTACGCTCAGGCTGGGCTTCACTTTCCAGAGCACCCGGGCTACGGGCAGCTTGGGCAGGTCCTGCTCGGGCGCCACGGCCTCCACTTCGTTTACCACCAGGCGGAACCGGTGGCCCAAGTCCACGATGGTGGCATTCAGGGCCGGGCCGGCGGGGCAGTTGAACACCAGGCGGGCCGGGTCGGCCTTGCCGCCGATGCCCAGCGGGTGCACTTCCACCTTGGCTTTGCCCTCAGCAATGGTGGGGCAGATTTCCAGCATGTGGGAGCCCAGCACCAGCTCGTTGCCGGGCTGGAAGTGGTAGGTGTAGTCTTCCATAAAGGAGTTGCCGCCGGGCAGGCCCGCGCCCATCACCTTCATAGCCCGCACCAGGGCCGAGGTTTTCCAGTCGCCCTCGCCACCGAAGCCGTAACCTTCGGCCATTAGCCGTTGGGTGGCAATGCCGGGCAGCTGGGCCATGCCGTGCAAATCCTCGAAGGTGTCGGTGAAGCCGATGGCCTTGGTGTCCTGCAAGAACTTGCGCATGCCCACTTCGATTCTAGCCGCCTCGCGCAGGCTTTCCCGCTGCTCCCCGCCTTCCTTGAGCGAGTCGGCCAGCTCGTATTCCTGCTCGTAGGTGGCCAGCAGCTCGTTGACCTGCTCGTCGGTGGCGGCGTTAATGACGGCTACCAAATCCCCGATGCCGTAGGTGTTCACCGAGTAGCCAAACTTGAGTTCGGCTTCCACTTTGTCGCCTTCGGTTACGGCCACGTAGCGCATGTTGTCGCCGAAGCGCACGATGCGGGCCCCCTGCCAGTCGGCCCAGGCCGAGGCCGCGCGGGCCCAGATGCTCAGGCGCTCGTGCACGTCCGGGCTCTGCCAGTGGCCTACTACTACTTTGCGCTTCAACTTCATACGGGCCCCGATGAAGCCAAACTCCCGGTCGCCGTGGGCCGACTGGTTGGTGTTCATGAAGTCCATGTCAATGTCGGACCACGGAATGTCGCGGTTGAACTGGGTGTGCAGGTGGGCCAGGGGCTTCTGCAGAATCTTCAGGCCGTTGATCCACATCTTGGCCGGCGAGAAGGTGTGCATCCAGGCAATTAAGCCCACGCAGTTGGCCGTGGTGTTGGCTTCCTGCACGAGCTTATAAATCTCGTCGGGCCCGGTCAGTACGGGCTTATACACAATCTTGATGGGCAGGGCCGAGCCGAGAGCTTCGGCAATCTGCTGGGAATGCTGGGCTACCTGCTCCAGGGTTTCGGGGCCGTAGAGGTGCTGGCTGCCGGTGATAAACCAGGCTTCGTAGGTGGAAATGTCAATCATGGTATGCGGAGGTGGAAACCCTTTGGGTGGTCTTGAAAAATCGTTTTAGTGGGCTCTTACTTCCAGAGCCAGCTTTCCCCTCCCGCGCCGGGGAGGGGAAAGCGCCTGTTAGCTTTGGCCGTAGTAAGAATGCAGCCCGTGCTTGCGGTCGTAGTGCTTCTGAATCAGGGCGTCCTTGAGGCGGGGCACGTCGGGGCGCAGGGTGCAGCTGAGGTAGGCCATGCGGGCTACCTCTTCCAGCACGGCGCTGTGGTAAACGGCCTTGTCCACGGTTTTGCCCCAGGTGAAGGGCGCGTGGTTGCTGAGCAGCACCATCTCCACCTCCGCGGGCGAGAGGCCCCGCCGCTGAAACTCGTTGATGATCTGCCAGCCGGTCTGGTGCTCGTAGTCGCCGGCTATCATGGCGTCGTCCATGGGCGGGGCGCAGGGAATGTCGGCCGTGAGGTGGTCGGCATGGGTGGTGCCCAGAATCGGGATGTCGAGCTGCGCCTGGGCCCAGGCCGTGGCGTAGGTGCTGTGCGTGTGCACGATGCCGCCGATGTGTTCCCAGTGCGCGTAAAGCACGGCGTGGGTTTTGGTGTCCGACGAAGGCCGCTTGGAGCCTTCTACAACGTTGTTGGCAAAGTCGACGATGACGATATCCTCGGGCCGGAGCGTGGCGTAGGGCACGCCGCTGGGCTTGATGGCAAACACCCGCTTCTCCCGGTCGACCACGCTGGCGTTGCCGAAGGTGAAGAGCACCAGCCCGAGCTCGGGCAGCTGCATGTTGGCCTCGTAGCAGGCCTGCTTTAACTCTTGATACTGACTCATGCGTGGTCGACCAATTCGGTTTCGGCTACTTCGCCTGCGCGCAGCTCGGTGGCCTGTTCTACATACTGCCCAAAGGCCTGGTACTGCTCGTAGCGGCGCTGGTAGTCGGCCACACGGGCGGGGTTGGGCTCGTAGGTTTCGGCAAAGCCGTTGCCCATGGCTTTTTGGGCCGAAACCACGTTGGCGTGCACCCCGGCGGCCACAGCCGCGTACATGGCCGCGCCCAGGGCCGGGGCCTGGTCCGACTCAGCTACTTTAATCGGGCGGTTGAGCACGTCGGCCAGGGTCTGCATCATAAAGGCCGACTTCTTGGCTACCCCGCCCAGGCCAATGACCTGCTTGATCGGAATGCCTTCCTGCTCAAAACGCTCCACAATCTGCCGGGAGCCGTAGCAAATGGATTCTACCAGGGCCCGGAAAATGTGCGGGGCCGAGGTGCCCATGGTCAGGTTCATCAGGGCACCTTTCAGGGCCTGGTTGGCGTCGGGCGTGCGGCGGCCGTTCACCCAGTCCAGGGCCAGCACCTGGGATTCATCGGGGTCGACGGCGGCGGCCGCCTTGTTGAGCTCCACCATCATGTTGTCGCTCATTTCCTGGCGCAGGGCCGCTTGCTGCTCGGCGCTCAGCACCTTGGAGGAGGCCAGCATCGTTTGCAGGGGCCACTCGATTACCTGGCGGAACCAGGCCAGCAAATCACCCACGGCCGACTGCCCGGCTTCCAGACCCAGCATGCCGGGGATTACCGAGCCGTCGACCTGCCCGCAGATGCCGGGCACGAGCTTCTCCCCTACTTCGTCCATGGGCGCCACCACGATGTCGCAGGTGCTGGTGCCCATTACTTTCACCATCGAGTAGGCCTCGATTTCCCCGGCCACGGCGCCGGCGTGGGCATCGAAGGTGCCCACGGCCACCACGGTGTTGGTAGTCAGGCCCAGGCGGGTAGCCCACTCCTCGGAAAGGTGGCCGGCTACTTCGTCGGCCGTAAACGTGTCCTGGTAGAGGTGGCCGCGCAACAGGGTAAGCTTGGGCTCCAATTCTACGATAAAATGCTCCATCGGCAGGCCGCCCCAGCTGTGGTGCCACATAGCCTTGTGGCCGGCGGCGCAGCGGCTGCGCTTGAAGGTGGGCAGGTCGGCGCCGGTGAGCAGCAGCGTCAGCCAGTCGCAGTGCTCCATCCAGGAGTAGGCGGCCTGGGCCACGGCCTCGTCCTGGCGGGTCACGTGCATGATCTTGGCCCAGAACCACTCCGAGGAGTAGATGCCGCCTTCGAACTTGGTGTAATCCTCGCCGCCCCAGGTGCGGGCTTTCTGGTTGATTTCGGCCGCCTCGGCCAAGGCCGTGTGGTCTTTCCAGAGCACGAACATGGCATTGGGGTTTTCCGCAAATTCGGGCAGCAGGGCCAGGGCCACGCCTTGCTCGTTCACGGGGCCGGGCGTCGAGCCGGTGGTGTCGACGGCCAGGCCCACAATCTGCTCGGCGGGCACCCGGCTAGCGACCTGGCGCACGGTGGCCTCCAGGCCTTCGATGTGGTCGAGGGGGTGCTGGCGGAACTGATTTTTAGCCGCGTTGCAGTAGCGCTGCTCTTTCCAGCGGGCGTAGGGGTGCACGGCCTGGGCTATTTCGGCGCCGGTGCGGGCATTCACCAGCAGGGCCCGCACGGAGTCGGTCCCGTAGTCGATGCCGATAACGTAGGTGTCCGGAGAAGAAGAGGCGAAGTCGGAAGTTTGCACGGGGGTGGTAAGCTAGTGAAGTGAGGAAATCAGGAATCCGGGGAAGTCAGGAAGCAGAAGGCAGCGGCTTTATTCGGGAGTAGCGGGGCGCTGCCGATCCGGCTCTGCCTGTATCAGCCTTTACTTCCGTACGCCAAAGGTGTACGTGGTGGTCGATTTCAGCGTCTGGCCGGGCTGCAGGGTGGTGCTGGGGAACTTGGGCTGGTTGGGCGAGTCGGGGAAGTGCTGGGTTTCCAGGCAGAAGCCCGCGTGCTTGCCGTAAACCGTGCCCCGCTTGCCTTTCAGGGTGCCGTCCAGGAAGTTGCCGGTATAGAACTGCACGCCCGGTTCCGTGGTCTTTACCTCCATGGTGCGGCCCGAGGTCGGCTCATACACGGTAGCGGCGGCGTGCATTCCCGAGGTCTGGTTCAGCACCCAGTTGTGGTCGTAGCCGCCGGGCACCTGGGCAATCCGCTCGCCGATGGTGTGGGGCGTCGTGAAGTCAAAGGGCGTGCCTTTCACCGGGCGCAGCTCCCCGGTCGGAATCAGGCCGGCATCCACTACCGTGTAGCGGTCGGCCGGAATGGTTACCTCGTGGCCCAGCACGTCCTTGCTCCCACCCAGGTTAAAGTAGCTGTGGTTGGTCAGGTTGACGGGCGTGGCCTTGTCGGTAGTGGCCGAGTAGTCGATTTTCAGCGCATCGTCGTTGGTGAGCGTGTAGACCACGGTGACGGCCAGCTGGCCGGGGTAGCCTTCCTCCCCGTCTTTGCTCGTGTAGGTCAGGCGCAGGGTTTGCCCCTCGGCCGACGTGCCGGGCTGGGCCTGCCAGATCACCTTGTCGAAACCCTGCAGACCGCCGTGCAGGTGGTTCGGTCCGTTGTTCTTGGCCAGCGTATAGGTCTGGCCCTCGAGGCGAAACTGCCCGCCCTGGATGCGGTTGCCGTAGCGCCCAATCAGGGCCCCGAAGTAGGGGCCCGCTTTCTGGTACTCCGGGCTCTGGTAGCCGCTCACGTTGTCGAAGCCCAGCACGATGTCGCCGAGCTGGCCGGCTTTGTCGGGCACCCGCAGGCTGGTGACGATGCCGCCGTAGGTGGAAATAGTGGCTTGCAGGCCGTGGGCATTGGTGAGCGTGTACAGCTGCACCTCGGTGCCGGCCTGGGTTTTGCCAAAGGAAGCTGAAGTGGGCACGGCGGTATGGGTCGAGTCGGAGGCAGCGGCCGAAGCCGTGCTATTCTGCTCAGCGGGAGCCGATTGATTGCAGCTAGCAAAAGCCAGCAACCCTGCCAGGCCTAGCAGGCTACCAGTTAGGGACGCAGAACGGGAAGTGTGGAGCATGAAAAGCGGGATGAGCAGGAATGAAGAGGCAGAGCGAACAGAGTTTTTGCGGCAATGAGTAACAAAACAATGGATTGTGTAAACACACTCAAGGCATATATCATTTATATACAGCTATTTACAAAAGCAAGTCACAAGACAACGGGCTTTAGTAACTGCCTGTGGCAAGCAAATAGATGTGTAAAGTAAAAAAAGCTTTTGAATTAGCACAATCGTTTGTGTAAACTATTTATAAAAAAAGAGGTGAGGCAGCCGTAAACAACCGCCTCACCTCCAAAATCGTCTTTACTGAATTGATATCTTTTGTGTAAAGGTGCCGCTACTGCGACTCACCCGCACCAGGTATACCCCCGGCCGCAAGGCAGTGGTAACGACCAGCTTGGCGAGTTGCTTATCGAATGGCTGCCGGTGCACTCGCTGCCCCCGCACATCATAGACTTCCACCACCGTGGCTTCGGCCGTGGGCTGGCTGCCCAGTGCTACCGTGAAACCCTGCCCCTGAGCGGGCACCGGATAAATACTTACGCCAACCAGGCGCTGCCCCGCGGCCGAAGCCAGCGGCCCGGTAGCGGTAGTCGTCCAGCGCTGGGCGGGACTGGCCGGGTTATATAGCCCCAATTGCAGGGCCGTGCCGGCGCTGCCCGAGCCGCCCGCGGCTTCCACCACCCGGTTGAAAAAGCCGAACACGAAACTACCGTCGCTGGCGCGCTCCAGCTGAAACTCCTGGCACACCGACCCCGAGCTGGATTCCAGCTGCAGCGGTGTACCGGTAGCCGAAGAGCAGTTGCGCGTGCCCACGGCAACTGCCCCATCCACGGTAGAGAGCTGGTAGGTGGCCTCCCCGATTAGGGTCAGGTCCCACTGCTGGCAAGGCTGCCCGCTGCCGGGGTTCTGCAGCACGCCCTGCCCCACGGCACTATTACAGCCCGCCGACGTCCAAAGCAAGCTGCTCGTTGGATTACTGATCGTGTAGCGGCCGGGCGTGAGCCAGTTGCGGCTTACCACGGGCCAGCCGGCAGCATCCCAGGTGAGCTTGGCCACGTCGAGCTTGGCGGCCCCGCCGTTGTCGAGGTCGTAGTAGTGGTGGGAAAAGTAGCTGACCCCGTTTTCCTCGAAGACGCCGGCGTGCCCGGGCCCTACGTAGCGCCCCGAGGTGCTGAGCACCACCGAGCCGCCGTTGTTGTTCAGGTTTACCCCGTTCTTGTCCAGGAAGGGGCCCGAGGGCGAGGTAGAGCGGCCCACCTGAATGTAGTAGGTGCTGTTGGAGCCCTGGCAGCAGTTGCCGCGGTTGATGAACAGGTAATAGTAGCTGCCGTGCTGCTTCACGTAGGCGGCCTCTACTCCCCCGTTGGCCACGGCAAACTGCGTGGCGTTGGCCAAGGGCTTGCCCGTGGCCGGGTCGAGCTGCAGAATGCGGATGCCGCCGAAAAACGACCCGTAGGTAAACCACAGGTTGTTGGCCGCGTCGCGGTACACGGCCGGGTCAATGGCATTGGCCGCGCTGTTGTTGTTGGAGGAAATAACCTCGCCTTCGTCCACCCAGTTGTAGTTGGGGCTGGTTGGGTCCAGTGTTACGTTGGTCGCCAGGCCAATGCCCGATACTTTAGAGCCAAACGTGGAGCAGGAATAGTAGAGGTAGAATTTCCCGTTCATGTAGATACACTCCGGAGCCCAGTAGGTGTCCACGAAACCGGGCACCTTGGTAGCAATCCAGCTGGGCTTGGTAGCGGCCGTAAATACGGGCCGGGGCGCGGCCGTCCAGTTCAGCATATCCGTGGAGTACAGGCTCGGAATGCCCACGCCGGTCGTGAACACCCAGTACTTATTACCGTCCTTGATAATGTTGGACGGGTCGTGGGCACCTACTGCGCCGCGGATGGCCCAGGCGGGCGCGCTGCTGCACAGGGTCAGGAGCAGGAGAAACACCCAGCCCCGGCGCAGGGCCCCTAGAAACCGGCCGGCCGACAAGGCCCGAAAAGTAGAAAATTCACGCATGGTGGGAAAAGTAAAGCGGAAGATAAAGGTAGGGCCGACCGGGGTTATTCCCCGCCGGGCTTGGTCATGGCTTGGTTGATGGGCACCGGAACCCCGAAGTTGGGGCTGCCGTCGGGCTTCCAGGCAAACTTCTGCATTCGGGGGTTGCGCTTTTCTACGCAGCCCTCGTTCGGGTTGGAGTTGGCGTGGTAAATAATCCAGTCTTCCTGTCCGTCTTTCGACCGGAAAAACGAGTTGTGGCCCGTGGCATAGGCCCGGTTGGTGGGACTGTGGGCAAACACCGGCTGCGTCGATTTGGTCCAGGAGGCGGGCAGCATGGGGTCGGCAGTGCTGTTGGCCGTGAGCATGCCCAGGGCGTATTGGTCGGTGCCGCAGAAGCTGGCCGAATACACCAGAAAGGTTTTGTTGCCGTGTTTCAGGATTTCGGGACCTTCATTCACGAAGGGCGGCCCCACATTTTCCCAGGAAAATTCGGGGTGGGAAAGCTCGACCCGCGGCCCGGTCAGGGTCCAAGGGTTGCTCATGCGGGTGATGTAGAGGCGCTGCACGCCGTCGATGCCGTTGTGGCCGGAGCAGATAAAGTAGCGGTTGCCGTTCTGCTCCAGCACCGTGCCGTCAATCTGCCAGAAGTCGGCGTCGGGGCTGTAGATGCGGCCTTTATCCACCCAGGTTCCGGTGGTCGGGTCGGCGGCGGAATTTTCCAGCACCCAGGTGCGCTGCTGGCCCAGGTTGGTGCCCGCCGGCCCGGCCGAGTAGTAGAGGTACCACTTGCCGTCGAGGTGAAACAGCTCCGGGGCCCACAGGTTGCCCGAGGCGGGGCCCTGGGCCGGCGGCGTCCAGACCACGCGGCCCGCGGTGGCCGGCAAGTCCGACATTTTCGCCGTTTTCCAGATGGTCAGGTTGGTGTTGGTCGTGTGCAGGTAGTAGTAGAACCCATCCTTCTGGGCCACAAACGGGTCGGGACCGGAAGCCAGCAGGGGGTTCTGGAACGTTGTGGCATCTACCGTTGTGGGCACAAACGGCGGGGGCTGCGTCTGCTTACAGGCCGTACCGCTTAGGAAGGTGCTGAGCACGATACCGGCGTACCCCAGGCTGCGAAAAAAAGTCATGCGCAAAAGAATAAGGAGCCTCAGAAAAGTAACCCGAGCGGTAGCCCTCAGGCAAAACCGCCACTCCAGCTTGCAGGCCAAAGTGGCGGCATCTCACCCACCCAATGAATACTGTTAGAAGCCCGGATTCTGCTTCAGATTCCGGTCGATATCAATTTCGGTCTGCGGAATAGGCAGCAGGCGGTTTTTGCCCACTACAAAGTTCAGGAAGTCCGGGTCGTGGTCGGCCCGGGCCAGCTTGTCTACTTCTTCCTGGCTGTCGAGCAGGCCGTAGCGGTTGATGTCGCTCCAGCGTACCCCTTCGCCAGCTAGCTCGGTTACCCGCTCGTGGCGCAGCTGCAGGCGCATGGTTTCCTTCGTGAAGGTCCCCGTCAGGGGCACTACCCGCACGCTGGCCCGGCCCCGGACCTGATTGATCAGCGGCAGGGCCGCCTCGGGCTGGCCTTGCTCATTCAGGGCCTCGGCCTGCATCAGCAGCACGTCGGCCAGGCGCACCAGCCGGATGTTGATGCCCGAGTGGAAGTCTTCGAAGAAGGCTCCGCCGGGCCGCGGGTCGTTCTGGTACTTGCGCCAGAGGTAGCGGCTGGGGTCGGTGTAGGGCCGGCCGTATACCAGCGGCGTCCCCACGGCGCTGTACACCGATACGTCGCGGCGCGGGTCGATGGCCCCGGTGGCGGTCCGGTCGCGGAACTCGCGGAACACCCAGGGGCGCACGTCCACGTCGGTGAAGCCAAAGCCGGGAGGTCCCCAGAACTGGGAGCGTTCCTGTCCTTCGGAGCCCCCGGCAATGTCGACGCCCACGGCGGGCAGCTTGCTGCTACCCTCGAATTGGATTTCGAAAATCGACTCGCTGTTGTTTTCGTTGAACTCGGTGAAGTTGTCCTGGTAGTTGTCGACCAGGCGGTACTGGTTGGAGCTGATGATTTCGGCAAACTGCGCCGAGGCCAGGGCCCACTCCTTCTGCTGCATGTATACCTTGCCCAGATAGGCCGTGGCCGCCCCGCGGGTGGCCCGGCCTTTGTCGGCGGGGCCCCACTCACTGGCCAGCGGCAAGCCGGCTTTGGCGGCCTGCATGTCGGCAATGACTTGGGCTTGTACCTGTTGCACATTGCCCTGGGGCACACGGGTGCTGGCATCGGCCAGCGTGGTTACCAGCGGCACATTGCCAAACAGCAAGCCCAGCTCGTAGTAGCACAGCCCCCGCACGAAGTAAGCCTGGGCCAGCACGCGCTTTTTCACGGTTTCGTCCATCTGAATGCCGGGCACCTTGGTCAGCACCTGGTTGCAGCGGAAAATAGCCCGGTAGAAGTCGTTCCAGATAACCTGCGACCGGTCGGTGGTATTGGCCTGGCGGAAGGTCAGGAACTGGTTCAAATCCAGGGCCGGGGTGCGCGTCCAGCTCTCGTCCGAGCGGCCTTCGGTGGCAAAGTGCCAGCCCAGGCTGTAGGTCGAAAAATACTGGAGGGGCGAATACAGGGCCGTGGAGGCGCGTACTGCATCCTGCTCGGTTTGCCAGAATTGCTCGGAGCTGGGTTCGTTGGGGTTGACGGTATCGAGCAGGTCCTTCTGGCAGCTGCTGGTGCCCGTCAGCAAGGCGCCGGTCAGGGCGGCTATGAGAAGTTTAGAAGATTTCATCGAAGTAGAATGAGAAGTTGGGGCGGCGCCACGAAGCGCCGGCTTAGAAATTCACCTGCACCCCGCCCGTAAAGGCGCGCACGTTCGGGTAGCTCGAGCTGTCGATGCCGGGGCCGTAAACGCCCAGACCGGGCGTTTCGGGGTCGAAGCCGATGTACTTGGTGACGGTAAACACGTTGCGGCCCGTCACATACACCCGCACGCTACCCAGGCTGGGCACTTTGCTGGTCAGGCTCTTGGGGAAGGTATAGCCCAGCTGCACGTTGCGCAGGCGCAGGTAGCTGCCGTCTTCCACCCAGCGGGTTGTGAAGGGGTTGTTGTTGTTGACGGCCTCCAGGCCCCCACCCTGCACCAGGCGGGGCGTGGTGGTCGAGGGGTTTTGCGGAGTCCAGGGGCTCAGGTCGCGGCGGTAGTTGTTCACGCCGTTGAGCTGGTCGAGCACGGCCCGGGTGTTGTTGTAGATTTCGTTGCCGGTCACGCCCTGCAGGAATACGCTCAGATCAAAGCCTTTATAGCCGGCCGTCAGGTTCAGGCCAAACTGCAGGGTCGGGAACGGGTTACCCACAAATTCCCGGTCGGTGTCGGCGCTGATCTGGCCGTCGCCGTTGAGGTCTTTGTACTTCACGTCGCCGGGCTTGGCCAGGGGCTGAATTACTTTGCCGGCGGCGTTTTTGTAGTTGTCAATTTCCTCCTGGCTCTGGAAAATACCCAGCATCTCGACCAGGTAGAGGCGGCCGATGGGCTGGCCCACCTGGGTGCGGGTCACGCCGAAGGGCCCTACCACGTTGGGCTGCAGTTCGGAGAGCTTCAGCACTTCGTTTTTCAGAGTGGTCAGGGTCAGGTCGGCGCCGTAGGTGAAGGCGCTGCGGTTTTCGTGGTAGCCCAGGGCAAATTCAAAGCCCCGGTTCTGAATCTCGCCCAGGTTGGTGAAGGGCGAAATTGAGGCGGCCGTGCCCAGGTAATCGGGCAGGCGGGGGTTGACCAGGGCATTCTTGGTCGTGGAAGTGTAGTAATCAGCCGACAGCGTCACCCGGTCTTCCAGCAGGGCTAAATCGAAGCCCACGTTGGAAGTGTAGCGCGACTCCCAACGGATGTTCTGGCTTTCCAGGCCGAGCTGAATGGCACCGTTGACGAACGTCTGGGTGGCCCCCAGCGGGTAGCTCACGTTCTGGTTGATAGTGGCCTGGTAGAGGTAAGAGCCGGGCAGGTTGTCGTTGCCGTTCACCCCGTAGCTGGCCCGCAGCTTGAGGTTGCTGACCAGCGGCAGGGCGTTTTTGAAGAAGTCTTCCTCGCTGATGCGCCAGCCCACCGAGCCGGCCCCGAAGTTGCCGTACTGGTTGCTGCGCGCAAAGCGCGACGAGCCGTCGCGGCGGAAGCTGGCCGTCAGCAGGTAGCGGTTCTTGAAGTCGTAGTTGAGCTGGGAGAAGTACGAGCGTTTGTTGTACTCATCCTCCACGCCGCTCACCGTGCCGTTGGGGGCCGTGCCGGCGCTGAGCACGGGGAAGTACTGGGGCTGCGACAAAAACAAGGTGTTGCGGGCCGTGGCGTTGTTAGCGTTGAAGGTCTGCTCCGAGTAGCCGATTACTGCACTGATGCCGTGCTCCCCAAACCGCTTGTTGAAGTTCAGCGTGTTTTCAATCAGGGTAGTCATGGCCGTACCCCGGTTTTCAAACAGGAAGGTGTTGTTAGGGTTGGAAGACTCACCCAGGCGGATAAATCCGTTTTTGCGGAAATCCTTGTCGTTATAGTCGTGCACCTCCAGGCCCATGTTCAGGCGGTACGACAGGAAATCGGTGAAGGCAAAGTCGGCGTTGGCGCTGCCTTGCAAACGATTGTTTTTCTGGGTCCGGTTCAGGATTTCCTGGGCCCCGATGGGGTTCACGGAGTAGTTGAACAGGTTGGCGCTGCCGTAGCCGAAGCCGCCCACGTTGGCGGGGTTGTAGACCGGAATGCCGGGCAGCTCCGTCAGCACGTCGATAAACGGCGCCTCGTTGAGCAGGGTCGTGTTGATGTGCGTTACCAGCAGGCTCTGCCCTACCTTGAGGCGGCCGCGCGTCAAGCCCGAGTTCAGGCGCACGCTGTAGCGCTCAAATTTGGGGCCTTTCACAATGCCTTCCTGGTTGAAGTAGCCGCCCGAAATCAGGAAGTTGGTGGCATTTTTTCCGCTGCTGCTGCCGCCCGAAAACGACAGGTTGTAGTCCTGCACTTTCCCGTCGCGGAAAAACTCTTTCTGCCAGTCGGTGTCGATGGCGTCGCTGTAGGCGGGCGTGCCTTTCACGGCACCGGGCATCTCCACGCGCGGGTCGAGGCCGGCGTTGAGGTAGGCCGTGGTGGCCCGGTCGGCCCACTCGCTGTGGTTGGTCAGTTCGTAACGTTTATAAATGCTTTCTACCCCCGTATAGCCGTTGAAGCTGATTTTGGGCTCTCCGGCCTGGCCGCGCTTGGTCGTAATCAGAATAACGCCGTTGGCCCCGCGCGAGCCATATACGGCCGTCGACGAAGCATCCTTCAGCACCGTGGCTGTTTCGATATCGTTGGGGCTCAGGTCGCGGATGTTGTCGGTCCACAGGCCGTCGATAACGTATAGCGGCTGACTGCCGGCATTCACGCTACCGATACCGCGAATAGCAATGTTGGGCACCGCTCCGGGCGCCCCCGAACCTAGCACCTGCACCCCGGCTACCCGGCCCTGAATGGCCTGCGACAACGTGGGCACGGGCGCTTTGGCCGCTTCCCGGGTGTCGACGCTGCTCACGGCGCTGGTCACGTTTTGCCGGTCCTGCTGCAAATAGCCCACGACGACTACTTCACTGAGGGCATTCACGTCCTCGGCCAGCGCGACATTCAGCGTGGTGGTAGCTTCCGTGACTGTTACTTCCTTACGGATGTAGCCGACGTAACTAAACGACAGGGTGCTGCCCGCCGGAGCAATTAGCAGAAAGGTGCCGTCGGCATTGGTCGAGGTGCCGGTAGAAGTACCTTTCACCAGTACCGTAACGCCGGGCAGGCCCTCGCCTTTGCTATCAACAACTTTTCCGGAAACCGAAACATCGGCCAAGGCCACCGCACGAGGAAAACAGGAAGCAGAGGAAGGTGGAGCAGCTACCTCAGCCAGTGCCGCCTGAAGCGGCAAGCAGCACAGCAGAGCCGGAAGCGTTATCCGGGTCATTTTGGGTACGGGCTTTTTCATGAAAAAAAGAATGTGGGAATTGGAGAGATATCAACACAATCGTTTGTGCAGAGAAGGGATTCACAAACGATTGTGTACATGAGCAAAAAAAAAGCGTTACGATGAAAAACCCCTTTCTAGGGCGTAGGGGCTATTTGAGGGGGTGTAGAGCCACATGAAAAGCCACTTTCATCGGAATTGATGAGTAAGGTTAACTAAATCGTACCATATAACCAACAATTTCTTACAGCTTATCTACTGGGGGCAGCATTCGGAATAGTCGTTCTAATTGTACATAACCGGCATGCGACTTGTCTACAACAAGGCTGGCGATGCCAGTAGCGCGGCTTCATAATTCTAGCTAGCCTTCCTCCCTACTCCTATTTTTTTCTCTGTGAGTCTCACAGGGATAGTGAAATTTGAAAGCATACAGGAGGGTATTCTGAAGTTTACAGAACATATTTATAACACATGCCTCACTTTTTGATTGAAAATGCAATGAACCGCACCAAACAGGTAGTTATTTTATTATATTTAACTACCAATATATTTATCCTCGCCATCCTATCCTTATGAATGCGAATCTTATTCCTGAGAATGAAGCGGCCCGTTTGCAGGCCGTAGCGCGCTATCGGAATCTGGGGACCATCCACGAACCAGTATTCGATGAACTGGTGAAAATGGCGGCTAGCCTCTGCCGGGTACCGATTTGCTTTTTGTCGTTGGTAGAGGCAGAAACGGTGTGGTTTCGCTATACAGCCGGCTGGACCGGTGCCGAACACCTCGCCCGCGACTTTAGTCTGTGCTCCGTTGCCATTCTGCACGACCAAGCAACCATCTTCGAAGACCTGCACAAGGACCCGTGCCAACTGATTCAGTCGGCGGAAATCAACCTGCTGAATTTGCAGTTCTTCGTCGGGATTCCCCTCAAAACCCAGGATGGCTACAACATCGGGGTGTTGGCCATTGCCGACCACCGGCCCCAGACGCCTTTTATTGAAGATAGGCTGCTCCTGGAGGCCTACGCCCGCCTCATTATCTGCCTGCTCGACCTGTACCGGGCTGCCGCCCACAACGCGCCCCTGGATTCCTCTCTCTACGACGCGGTAGAAGACTCTATTCGATGGATGCAGAAGCTGACGGCCCTGCTCACGCGCAACACGATGGCTTCGGCCGCTGAAACCAACCGGGTGAAAGAAGAAATTGGCAAGGAAGCCGACGCCATGGCCCGGCAGCTGCACCAAACGCTGGGATCCTGGCAGCAGCCTTCGTCGGGAGCCGCTTAGGCGAGGCGGCCCCGGTGCAATTTTTCAGCGGCAGAGAGCTATAAGGAGCGTAAGTTTTGACGCACATTCTGGAGTTCGGCCGCCAGCTGGCCTTGCAGTGTGGCCAGCACTTTTGTTACCTGCTCCACCAAGGGGACAATTTGCGCGGCATCGAAAGGGCCTTGCCAGGTATCAAGTTGCTGCACTACGGGCAGGATACCATGTACCTGCAAGTGTTCCAGACTGGGCTTGAGCTTGTGGGTAGCCGCCCGTAGCTGCAGCACATCCTGGGCCTGCTGGGCCTGGTGCAGCTCCTCCATAGCTTCGTGGGCACCTTCCATAAAAGCCTCCAGCATCAGCACCCGGAAATCAGGGTCGCCCTGCCCTACCTGGTCGATGATGGCTAAGCTATATAAAGAAGCATTCGGCACGGGTGCCTCCGTGTGGGCCATCAGCCCGGGTGCCAGCGGCTCGCCTAGCGTCCAGAGGCTGATTATCTTGAGCAGGTCGTCTTCCTGAAAAGGCTTAGCCAGATAGTCATTCATACCCGCCTGTAGGCACTTTTCCCGCTCTCCTTTGATGGCATTGGCCGTTAGTGCAATGACGGGCGTACGCAGGCCCGCCGCCCGAATATGAGCGGTGGCCTCCAGGCCGTTCATGACGGGCATTTGCACGTCCATCAGAATCACATCGAAGTCGTTCTGGCGGGCTAGCTCCACGGCCACAGCACCGTTTTCGGCCTCTATTACCTGCAACTGGGCATTCCGCAAGAACCCCCGGGCAATCTGCCGGTTAAAGACATTGTCTTCCGTGAGCAGCACCCGCTTGCCCTGGAGCCGGGCCCGGATGTCGGCCGTGACGGGCTGTTTTTGGGGCAGGTCGTTTTCCGAGCCAACGGGCAGCACCAGCGAGAAAGAGCTGTGGGTGCCCTCATTTTTCTGGCTGACAATCTTAATCTCCCCGCCCATCAGGTTCACCAGGCTGCGGCTAATGCTCAGGCCCAGCCCCGTGCCGCCAAACTTGCGGGTCACGGATGAATCTTCCTGACTGAACTCTTTGAAGATGTCGCTCAGATACTCGGCGTCGATACCAATTCCGGTATCGGCCACGGTGAAGCGCAGCTCGACCTGGTCGGGTAGTAGTTGGCGCACTAGCTCACCGGTAATGGTCACCTGTCCCTTCTCGGTAAACTTGATGGCATTGCCGGCCAGATTCAGCAACACCTGCGTGATACGGTAGGGGTCGCCGAGCAGCACCGTGGGCACCTTGTCATCACTGCTCACGATGAAACGCAGCCCTTTTTCCTCGGCTTTAAAATAGAGGCTCTTTTCGATCTGGCCCAGCAGGGCCGGGAGGCTGAAGCCGATTCGCTCAATGATCAACTGGCTGGCCCCGATTTTGGACAGATCCAGAATGTCGTTGATAATAACCAGCAGGTTCTCCCCCGACGTGGCAATGGCGCGCAGGTAGTTTTGCTGCTCGGCATTCAGGGGCGTTTTGGCCAGCAGCTGGCCCATGCCCAGAATGGCATTCATGGGGGTGCGAATCTCGTGGCTCATGTTGGCCAGAAACAGCTCCTTGGTCCGGGCCGACTCCTCGGCGTATTCCTTGGCCGTGCGCAGGTTGTGCTCCAGCTCTTTCTGGTGGGTAATGTCCAGGGTAATGCTAATGGAGCCGCACACCTGGCGAAGATCATCGTAGACCGGGGCCGCGCTGACTAATATCCACCGCCGCTCCCCAGTTTTGGTGGTGATGCTTATCTCGTAGGTGTCGGAGATGCCGCGGGCCCGCTCATTGGTTTTTTCGGCCACCACCTGCTCGCCGACGGTACTGAGTACGTGCCGCATGGCATTCTCCTCCAGCAGCTCCTGGGCCGTAAACCCGGTGATGTCGCAAAAGGCCTGGTTGACGTAGGACACCTCCCCATTTTGGGCGCGCTCAACCAAACCGAGTTTCATATTCTCGATGATGCGGCGGTACTTTTCTTCGCGACGGCGCAGGGCATCTTCGTTGGTTTGCCGCTCCGTAACATCCTGAAATTTCCACAGATACCCGATGTAGGTGTCGCTGACGTAGATTGGCACGAAGTCGCACTGCAGGGTACGGCCATCCTTAAGGCTGAACATCTGCCCCGTAACCAGCTCCCGGTTCTGAATCATGGCTTCGTAGCGGGCCAGAAACTCTTTTTCCTCCCGCACCCGGCCTTGGGCTTGCCAGCCAAACTGCTGGGCATCGCGCCCGACCAATTCCTGGGCCGAAGTAGTGCTATTAAACAGCCGGCAAATGGCTTCGTTGGCCAAGACCACCCGGTGATGCTCATCGACGAGCAGAATGCCTTCCTGAAAATTGGCAATGGTGGTGGACAGTCGCAGCCGGGCAGCCTCACTGGCCGTATTGGCTTCTTTGATAGCGGAAATATCGGTGTGGACCCCGGTCATAATCAGGGGTTGGCCCTGCGCATCGACCTTGGTGACCAAGCCCCGGGTCAGGACCCACTTATAGCTGCCGTCTTTGCAGCGCAGCCGCCGCTCGATGGAGTAGATGGGCACTTCCCCGCGCAAGTAGGCATCTGAGGCGCGGAGGCTGGCGGCAATGTCGTCGGGGTGCACGTGGGTAAGCCAGGACTGGTGTTCGAGCGCAAATTCGCCGGGGGCGTAGCCGAGCATCGCCTGGTAGCTGGCCGAAAAGTATTCCTGCCCGGTTTGGTAGTTAAACTCCCAGGCGCCGTCGCCAAACCGCTCGATGGCCAGCTGCCAGCGCTGCTCGTTGGCCCGCACAGCGTCCTCGGCCTGTTTCAGGGCGGTGATATCGACCAGGATACCGCTGAAGAGGCTGCCTTCGTCGTCGGTCAGGGAGCGAATAGAATTAGCCCGGCACCAGCGTACCGGCTGCCCCGGTACCTGCAGGCGCCCCTCAAACGCCCAGCTTTGCTTGTGGGCCCGGGCCTGGGCCATCGAGCTTTCCCACAGGGGCTGATCCTCGGGGTGAATAAACTCCAACAGGCGAGGAACTTGGTCGGGGGCCACGCCGAAAATATCGTACAGCTTGGGGCTGATGTACGTCAGGCCGGAGGGCGCGGACCGGTTTTGCCGCCATTGGAACAACACTCCGGGCACGTGCTCGGTCAGAAACCGAAACCGCTGCTCACTTTCCACTAGGGCCTGCTCGGTGGCCTTTACTTCGGCCACATTTTCCAGCAGCCCCACAAACTGCTGAGGCGCCCCCGGCTGCAGCGGCAGCGGCTGCACTTTAAGACGCACCCAGCGCGCCGAGCCATCCGCATGCCGGAGCTGGGCTTCGTAGCGAAAGGCTTGGTTGGTTTCCAGTTGCGCCTGTAAATAAGCCGAACTCACGGGGCTGCCGGCGTGTCCCCCCAGCAGCGGCCAGGCCAGCTGCTGCCGCAGCTCGGTAGCGCTGCGGCCCAGCAGCTGGGTCAGGCCCGGGTTGCTCCACTGAATACGTCCCTGCTGGTCCAGAACCACTACCGCGTCGAAGGCCTGTTGCAGAAGCAGCAGGTCTTTTTCCCAGGAACCGGACGGCTGAATGGTAGGCTGCTCGCTCACAATAAACATCGAATGGGCGGTACAGGGGCAAATAGCATATTTTTCCCGAACCCGGTACTATTTCGGCTTCGGCTTCTTACGGGCCGTGGTGCCGGGTTGCAGCCCCGGAAATTTTCTTTGAAACGGCCTTCCGTGCCCCAAGCAGGGTAAGCCACTGCTACTCAATTCACCACGAATTTACGGCTACGCCGGGACAGGCGCGGGCACTCGCGCCACAAGCGGGCAATGTGTGCTACCCAAACGGGCCGAAACCCGGTAGTTATTACCCGCTTCGGCGCGCTACGGTTATAGTCGAGCCCAAACAAACCATCGTTGGCCGGGGTTGAAACTGCCGGACCAGCCCGCCGCACGACCGGGGGTTTCCGCGCAATTCTTATCTACCACACCCCACAACACCATTATGAAAGCGTACGAAGGATTAGACAAGCAATACATTGACGGCGTTTGGCGCGAGGGCGGCGAAAACGACACTATCCAGGACCTGAACCCCTACGACAACGCCGTGCTGCTTACCATCAAGTGTGGGGGCATGGCGGAGCTGAATGAGGCCTACGAGGCGGCCCAGCGGGCTGCTCCCGCCTGGGCCGACCTGCTGCCCCAGCAGCGCCGCGACATCCTGCTCAAGGCCGCGGATATTCTGCTGGCGCGCAAAGATGAGTTTGCGCACTGGATAGCCCAGGAGGCCGGCGGGGCGCATGCCAAGGGCGAAATTGAAGTAATGCTGGCCCGGGAAGTTATTCTGGAAGCATCCTCCTTTCCGAACCGTCTGCACGGCTTTGTGTTGCCTTCCAGCACACCGGGCAAAGAAAGCCGGGTCTACCGCAAGCCTCTGGGCGTCATCGGCATTATCAGTCCCTGGAACTTCCCGGTGCACCTCTCGATGCGCTCCATTGCCCCGGCCCTGGGCTGCGGCAATACCATCGTGGTAAAGCCCGCCTCCCAAACCCCGGTAACGGGCGGCACGCTGCTGGCCAAGCTGTTTGAGGAAGCCGGCTTGCCCAAGGGTGTATTCAACGTGGTAGTGGGTAAGTCGTCGGTTATCGGCGACCCATTCGTGACCCACCCCATTCCCAAGCTGATTTCCTTTACCGGCTCTACGCCAGTGGGCAAAGGCATCGGCAAGCTGGCCGGCGAAAACCTGAAAAAGGTGGCCCTGGAACTCGGGGGCAACAACGTCTTTATCGTGCTGGAGGATGCCGATATCGACCAAGCCGTGGCGGCCGGTATGATGGGCAAATTCATGCACCAGGGTCAGATCTGCATGGCCATCAACCGTTTTTTGGTGCACGAGGCCGTCTACGACGAGTTTCGCGACAAGCTAGTGGCCCGCACCAAGGCCCTGAAAGTGGGCGACCCGCGCGACAAAGCCACGGATATCGGCCCGCTTATCGACGAGAAGCAGGTGCAGCGCATTCTGGAAGACCTGGAGGCCAGCGTGAGCCAGGGGGCCAAGCTTGAGTGCGGCGGGCAGGCGGAAGGGGCCCTGCTGCACCCTACGGTACTTTCCGAAGTGCGCAACGATATGCCCATCGCCCAAAACGAAATCTTTGGTCCGGTGGCCGCCCTGGTGCGCTTCAAGAATGAGGCAGAAATGCTTCGGCTGGCAAATGAGCTGGACTTTGGCCTGAGCGGAGCCCTGCACACGCGCAACGTGGAGCGGGGCGTGCAGCTGGCCCGGCAGGTCGAAACGGGCATGATTCACGTGAACGACCAGAGCGTAAACGACGAGCCCAACGCGCCCTTCGGCGGCGAGCGGGAATCGGGCCTGGGCCGTTTTGGCGGCGAATGGGTCATGGATGAAATGACCCGCGTGCAGTGGGTAACCGTGCAGCACCAGCCCCGCGAATACCCGATTTAACCGGTTGTAAATCGGTCAGTGCTCCTGCTGCAAGTTTCCCAAGCCGGCTTCCGCATCCGTTAAAAATCCCGCCCCTGTCACAGGGGCGGGATTTTTAGTGTGGTCGAGCAAGTCACAGAAGCTAATTGTATTCCGCCCCGTGCCGCTGTTCTTTTTCGTAACCGCTGGGGTTGCGGCGGAATGCGCGGATAGGGCAACTGCTTACTTCCCGGTGGGTTTGGCGGCCTGCAGGCGGATGGTGGCGCCTTTCAGGTTTTTGCCCGTTGCCTTGAGCTGCAGTTCCCCGGTGCGGTCGGTGGTTTGCACCAGGGCCACGAGCATACCCTGAAAGGCCTGCATCCGCGGCTGATGAAACAGCTCCAGGTTCGTCGGGTCGCCGTTGGCCACGGCCCGGAACCGCCCGGCCCCGCTCACCGAAAACTGCAGCTGGGTGGTTGCTTCCGGGCACAGGTTGCCCTGGGCATCTTCCACCCGAGCCGTTACGAAGGCCAGGTCCTGCCCATCGGCGGTGAGCGTGGTGCGGTCGGCCACGAGGCGGATGTGGTCGGGCTTGCCGGCGGTTTTCACCTCCTCTTCGGCTACGGCTTTGCCCTGGGCGTCGTAGGCCACTACCTTGATGCTGCCGGGCGCATACTTCACCTCGTTCCACATCAGGCGGTAGCGGGTCTGGGGCTTATCGGAAGGGCCTTTGCGCTGCCGGCCCTGGCTTTTACCGTTCACGAACAGCTCGGCCTCGGGGTAGCTGGTGTAGCAGAACACGGGCGTAGTTTGCCCTTCACGGCCCGGCCAGGTCCAGTGCGGGAGCAGGTGCAGCGTAGGCGAGGCGGTGTTCCAGCGCGAGCGGTACAGGTAAAACCGATCCTTGGGAATGCCGGCCAGATCCAGAATACCGAAGTAAGAGCTGTGGGAAGGCCACTTCTCGTCGTAGGGGGTAGGCTCGCCCAGGTAGTCGAACCCGGTCCAGACGAACTCGCCCAGGGTGTAGGGCAGGTCGTCTTGGGCGGCAAACTCCTCATCGGGCGTCTGCGACCAGTTGCAGTACTCCAGATCATACGACGAGGACTGGTTGTCACTATACTTCTGGTCTTTGCCCGTCACGACCGGAAATTTATAGACCCCGCGGGAACTGACCGTGGAAGCCGTTTCCGAGCCCAGCAGCAGGCCCTGGGGCAGCTTGGTCTGGGCCTCGGGGTAGCGGTGGGGCTTGTAGTTGAAGCCGGGCAGGTCGAGCAGGGCGGCAAAGCCATTGTTGACGGCCGCGTCAAACTGATCCATGCCGGCCGTCACGGGCCGGGTGGGGTCTTGGCGGTGCACAATATCCTGCAACCGCTTGGCGATTTTGGTACCGCCCGGGGCCCACTGGTCGGGTACCTCGTTGCCGATGCTCCAGAGAATCACGGAGGGGTGGTTTCGGTCGCGGTGCACCATGTTGACCAGGTCTTTTTCCGCCCACTCATCAAAATACTGGCTGTACCCATTCTTGACCTTGGGCTTCTTCCACTCGTCGAAGGATTCCACGATGAGCATAAACCCCATTTCGTCGGCCAGGCTCACCAGCTCGGGGGCGGGCATGTTGTGCGTGGTCCGGATGGCGTCGGCGCCCAGCTCCTTGAGCAAGGTAAGCTGCCGGCGCAGGGCCGCCGTATTCACGGCCGCGCCCAGCGGCCCCAGGTCGTGGTGGTTGCACACACCCTTGAACTTGCGCGGCTGGCCGTTCAGCACGAAGCCCTTGCCCGCTTCGAAGGCGAAGGAGCGGATGCCGAACGGCGTGGTGTACTCGTCCTTAAGTACCTGACCGGCGTAGAGCCGCGACGTGGCCGAATACAGCACCGGCGTTTCGGGCGACCAGAGCTGGGGCTTGGGCACCACCAGGTTCTGCTCAAATTCCTGCCCGTCGGTGGCCGCAAGCGGGGTGCTGGTGGTGGCCACTGCCTGGCCGGCGGCGTCGCGGATGGTGGTTTCCAGGCGCAGATCGGTACCAGCTCCGGCCGGGGCTTCCACCTTGGTGCGCAGCTTTACCTTAGCGAATTCGGCCGTAATGGTCGGCGTGGTCAGGTAGGTGCCCCACACGGGAATGTGCACGTCCTGGGTCACGAGCAGGTGCACGTTGCGGTAGAGGCCGGCACCCGGGTACCAGCGCGACGCCTCGGGCTGATTTTGCAGCCGCACGGCCAGTACATTCTCCCCGCCGGGCTTTAGGAAGGCGGTAATGTCGAAGGAAAACGAGTTGTAGCCGTAGGGCCAGCGCCCCACTTCCTGCCCGTTGATGAACACCCGGGCGTCGCTCATGGCCCCGTCGAAGAGCAGCGCGGCCCGCTGGCCCGGCCCAAAGCCGGGCACCTGCAGCCGGCGCCGATACCAGCCCACCCCGATGAAGGGCAGCCCGCCGGTGCGGCCGGCTTTGAGCGTGGCCTGCTGTTCGTTGTTTTGCTCAATCCTGACCTGCTGCAAATCGTTGCGGCTGCTGAAGGGGCCGTAGATGGCCCAGTCGTGGGGCACGCTCACGGTCTGCCACTTGGCGTCCTTGAAGCCGGGCTGGGCGGCTTCGGCCACGTCGCCTTTAGTGAATTTCCAGTCGGTGGTCAGCAGGTACTCCTGCCGGGTTTGCTGGGCCTGGGCGGCCCCGGTTGGCAGCAACAGAAAGCCGGCTACTACGCCCCGTAGGGCAAACCGCGTGATAAAGTCTCTCATAGGAAGCAGAAAGCGGCAAGGCTGGTGCTGACAGTACTTATGAAACCGAACCGGCCACATGCCCAGCGAAGAGCAGTTTGTTGCCACAGATTTGAGTCGAAGATAGGGCATAAACGATTGTGTTTCTATCCGCCTTGGGTACACCCGCCGCACCACTGACGACGCCCAACGGATGGCATTGTCGCTTATCAGCTGCCGATTTGAGTGCCACATTCCTCTGAAGCAATTACTTAAAGCAGCACAATCGGTTGTAAGCATCTATTCCCGTTCTTGCAAACAAGTGGCAGCAGTAAACCCCCCTGCTGCTTGCCTGGTTTTACCCCGGTCATTTTCACCGCCGGCTTACTGCTTTCCTATCCCACCCTACGCCATGAAGAAAGTATCTACCCTAGCCGTGCTCCCCTACGCCCTACTCGTGGGAGTGATGCTGGGAGCCAGCGCCTGGTTTTCCCCTGCTGCCTGGGCCCAGACATTTGCCAAAGGCGGCGACGTAAGCTGGCTGCAGCAGATGGAAGCCAACGGCTACAAGTTTTACAACGAGCAGGGCGTGGAGCAGGACTGCTTTCAGATTCTGAAAGACAAGGGCATTAACTCGATTCGCCTGCGGGTCTGGGTCAACCCGTCGATGGTGGACTGGGTGAACGGGCACTGCAGCCCGGCAGAGGTGGTACAGATGGCCACGCGGGCCAAGAGCCTGGGCTTTCGCCTCATGATTGACTTTCACTACAGCGACAGTTGGGCCGACCCCGGACAGCAAACCAAACCCGCCGCCTGGGCCACCCACAGCTTTGCCCAGCTCCAGCAAGACGTGTACGACCACACCTACAGCGTGATGAGCGCCCTGAAGGCCAACGGCGTAACGCCCGAATGGGTGCAGGTAGGCAATGAGATACCCAACGGCCTGCTCTGGCCCGAGGGCAGCACGGCCAACTTTGCCCAGCTGACCCAGCTGCTCAACAAGGGCTACGACGCCGTGAAGGCGGTAAGCCCTGCTTCGCAAGTGGTTATCCACCTCGACAAAGGCAACGACAACGCCCGGTTCCGCTCCTTCTTCGACCGCCTCACCAGCAACGGGGGCCGCTACGACGTAATTGGCATGTCGTACTACCCCTACTGGCTCAACCAGGACTACACAGCCTCCATTGCCGGCCTGCAGTACAACCTGAGCGACATGGCCAGCCGCTACGGCAAGCCGGTGGTGGTAGCGGAAGTGGGTGGCGACTGCGCCAATGCGCCCCAGAATGCGTACGATATGCTGGTGACCGTGCAGAATGCCGTGGCCGCCGTACCCAACCGCCAGGGCTTGGGCGTATTCTACTGGGAACCCGAAGGCTACCGCAGCTTCAGCGGCTACCAGCTCAGCGCCTGGGGCAACGACGGCAGGCCCTCGACAGCCCTGAATGCCTTCTTGGTCACTCCCACGCCCCCCGTACCCACGGCCAACCTGCTAACCAACCCCAGCTTCGAGGCCGACGGCACCGGCACCCAAACGCCCACGGGCTGGACGAGCTGGGCCAGCACCGCCGCCAATTACGCGGCCGACAAAACCGAGGGCGGCGGCCACACCGGCAGCTTCCGCCTCACCCACTGGCTGAGCTCGGCCTACGAGGTGAGCACCTACCAGCTGCGCACCGGGCTTCCTAATGGCACCTACACCCTGCGGGCCTGGGTCCAGAATAGCGGGGGCCAACGCGCCTGCCAGCTCTACGCCAAAAACTTCGGCGGCTCCGAAAAGAAAGTTGACTTACCCCTGGCCAACACCTGGGCACAGGTGCAGATTACGGATATTCAGGTCACCGGCGGGCAGTGCGAAATCGGGCTGTGGTCGGATGCCAACGCGGGCAACTGGTGTAACCTGGATAACGTGGAGTTTTTTCGCACTAGCAGCCCGGCCCTGCCCGTCACGCCGCCCACCGCCGCCACGGACCTGAGCCTCTACCCCAACCCTACCTCGAACACACTGACTATCAGAAAACACCCTAGCTCTACTGCCGCCACAGTGCGCGTGTACTCGCTGACCGGGCAACTGGTGCTGACCCAGACTTGTCCGGGCTCCGCAGCAACTGTCGAGCTGAACGTAGCGGGCCTGGCCAAGGGCCTGTATCAGGTGCAGGTAGAAGAGGCTCACCGGGTGCACACCCGCCAGTTCAGCAAGCTCTGATCGGCCGGCCACGAGCCCCAGTTTTGCCGCGAACCAGCGGCCCTTCCGAATTTTCTTGTTTCTATTGCTAGCTAGGCGAAGTACGGTGCTTGCCTGGCCGCAACGAGGGCTCTTTGGCGTGTTCTGTTGTCGCCATAACCTTATGCTGGACACCGTCTACCGGCTGATATGCTACCGGGCACGGCCCACCCCGCCGGCTTTTCCCCACGGCGGGGGCTAGGAGCGTTTTGCGACGGTCCAATTGCACATCCGCAGGAATCAGAAAACCCAGGGCCGGGGGCTTCGGTTTGGCCTCCTCGGGAACCGCCCGTTTTTGTGTACCCTTGCCCCGAAAAATTTCCGTTGAGCTCTGCCTGTTACCCATGCCGAAAGGAACCTTACTGCTGATTGACGACGAAAACAGCCTGCGCCAGGTGCTGACCCGGGTGCTGGAGCTGGAAGGCTACACGGTGCTGGCCGCCGCTACGGCCTACGCCGGCCTGGAGCTGCTCAGCCAGCACACGGAAGAGGTGCTGGTGATTTTGAGCGACGTGAAGCTGCCCGACGGGCACGGGCTAGCCCTATTGCCCCGCTACAAGCAAGCCGCGCCCCTGGCCGAAATCGTGCTTATGACCGCCTTTGGCACCATTGCCGACGGCGTGCAGGCCATGAAGCTCGGCGCGTTTGATTACCTGACCAAGGGCAATTCCGACGACCAGCTGGTGGTAGTAGTGGAGCGGGCTGCCGATAAAGCTCGTCTGCAGCATCGAGTGGCAGCCCTGGAAAAGAAAGTGGAGGCCCAGTTTAGCTTTGAAGCCATGATTGGGCACTCGGCCCCGCTCACCCAAGCCAAAGCCCTGGCCCTGCGCGTGGCCCCCACCGACAGCACCGTGCTGCTGGAAGGACCCACGGGCTCGGGCAAGGAGCTGTTTGCCCAGGCCATTCACCAGGCCAGCCCGCGCCGGAGCAAGCCCTTCGTGGCCGTCAACTGCTCAGCCTTCCCCAAGGATTTGCTGGAAAGCGAATTATTCGGCTACCGCAGGGGAGCTTTTACCGGGGCCCTGGCCGACAAGCGTGGCCTGATAGAGGAAGCCAGCGGCGGCACGCTGTTTCTGGACGAAATTGGCGAGCTGCCCCTGGAGCTGCAGGCCAAATTATTGCGCGTGCTCGAAAGCCGGCAGTACCTGAAGGTAGGCGACACCAAGCCGCTGACGGCCAACGTCCGCATTGTGGCCGCTACCAACCGTAACCTGCGCCAGGAAGCCGACGAGGGCCATTTTCGCGAAGACCTCTACTACCGCCTGGCCGTGTTTACGGTGAACGTACCGGGCCTGAACGTGCGCCGCGAGGACATTGAGCCCCTGGCCCGGCATTTTGTGCAGCTCTACGCGGCCAAGCTGCGCAAGCGCCTGCGCGGCATGGAGCCCGAGGTGCTGCGCCACCTGACCCACTATAATTGGCGGGGCAATGTGCGGGAGCTGAAAAACGTGCTGGAACGTGCCGTCATCCTGGCCGATTACGACCTGCTCACCGTGGCCGACCTGCCCGCCGAGCTGCAATACGTGGCCGAAACGCCACCCCACCACCCTAGCAACTCCCCGGATTGGAGCTTGCGCACGGCCGAAATGCACCACATTCGTCAGGTATTGGGGCAGGCCCACGGCAACAAGGCCGAAGCCGCCCGCCTGCTGGGCGTAGCCGTGACCACGCTGTACCGAAAAATGCAGGAGTATGGGCTGCAGGGGTAACGCACGGGCCTTTCCCAGCCGCTATCAGCAGTACCGCCGAAGCCGCCTCCGTTCGAGGCGGCTTTTTTTATGTACCCGCCCAAGAGTAGCAAAATGCATTCAACCCTAGCAAAACGCTAGTACCCCCGTGGTAGAGGAGCAACAGGCAGCCCAGCCCAGCAACTTACAACTCATTGTACTTCAGGAAACTGTAAACAAACCTTCGGACAACGCTAAAAACGGGACGGACTTTGGCAGCAAGGCTGGCATCCGCATTCTAACTCTTACGTGTTCCATGCCCCCACTGCTTTTGCTTCCCCTGCTCACTGCCGCCGGTCTGGCGGGCTTCTGGCTCTTCTACAAATCCATCGACTATTTCGACCACATCTAGCCACAGCCACGCCATGATGCTCGCCCTATTTCTTCTCTGCTTGGCCGTGTTTGGCTACCTGATCTACGTGCTGCTCAAGCCCGAACGATTCTAACCCGGCGCTTACCTCTTCACCCTTTCTCTTATGAATTCTGACTTACTGGGCATTCTTGTGCTCTATTTCCTCACCCTGGCGCTGGCCTGGCCCCTGGGCCGCTACCTGGCCCGGGTGTTTAAAGGCGAGAAGAATGCTCTGGATTTTCTGACGCCCCTGGAAAAGGGCATCTTCCGCCTGGCCGGCCTCGATGCCCGCCGGGAAATGAGCTGGCAGCAGCATATGGTGGCCTTGCTCACCATCAACCTGGTGTGGTTCCTGCTGGCTATGCTCGTGCTTTGCACCCAGGGCAGCCTGCCGCTCAACCCCGACGCCAACCCCTCGATGAGTCCGGATCTGGCTTTCAACACGGCTATTTCCTTTCTGGTCAACTGCAACCTGCAGCACTACTCCGGCGAATCGGGGCTCTCCTACCTTTCTCAGCTGGTGGTCATTACCTTCCTGCAGTTTGTGAGTGCCGCCACCGGCATTGCCGCCGCCGTCGTGGTCTTCAACGCCCTGCAAACTCGCGCCACCGACAAACTGGGCAACTTTTACCAGTACTTCGTTCGGAGCCTGACCCGCCTGCTGCTGCCGGGCTCCCTCGGGCTGGCCCTGCTACTGGTCTTCAGCGGCACACCCATGACGTTGCAAGGCAAGCAGCCGCTCGTTACGCTGCAGGGCGACTCGGTGGCCGTGGCCCGGGGGCCGGTGGCGGCCATGGTAGCCATCAAGGAGCTGGGCACCAACGGCGGGGGCTTCTTCGGGGCCAATTCGGCCCACCCGCTCGAAAACCCCACCTACCTGACCAACGCCGCCGAGAACCTAGCCCTTTGCATTATTCCCGTGGCCATGGTGTTTGCGCTGGGCTTCTACCTCAACCGGCGCCGCCTGGCCCTGATGATTTTCGGAGTCATGACCGTCGGCTTTGTGGCCCTGCTTGCCCCCACTGTGTACTACGAGTTGCAGGGCAACCCCGCTCTTTCGCCCCTTGGCGTGGAGCAGCCGCTGGGGGCTATGGAAGGCAAGGAAGTGCGGTTTGGGGCGGCGGCCTCGGCCTACTGGAGCATTACCAACACAGTCATCAGCTGCGGCTCGGTCAATTCCATGCACGACTCGTTTATGCCGCTTTCGGGCCTGAGCCAGCTGCTGGGCATGATGACCAACGCCTTTTACGGGGGCTGCGGCGTGGGTCTGCTCAACTTCTTTGCCTACCTGATTATTGCCGTCTTCATTGCCGGCCTGATGGTGGGCCGCACGCCCGAGTTTCTGGGCAAGAAGATTGAAGCCCGGGAAATGAAAATTGCCGTCATCGTCACGCTGCTCCACCCGCTGCTGATTCTGGCCGGCACGGCCCTGGCGACGCATACCTACGTGGGCAACCCCACCGAGTACGCCGGCTGGCTGGCCAACCCGGGCTTCCACGGCTTCTCGGAGATGCTGTATGAGTTTACCTCCTCGGCGGCCAACAACGGCTCGGGCTTCGAGGGCCTGGGCGACAATACCCCGTTCTGGAACTGCACCACCGGCGTGGTACTGCTACTCTCACGCTTTCTGCCCATCATCGGTCCGGTGGCCATTGCCGGCCTGCTGGCCCGCAAGAAATACGTGCCCGAAGGCGCCGGCACGCTGCCCGCCGATACAGCCACGTTCGGGGTGATGGTACTGGCCGTCATCGTCATCATTGCTGCCCTGGCCTTTTTCCCGGCCCTAGCCCTGGGCCCCCTGGCCGAGCATTTCTCCCTGTATTAGTCCCGCGGTGGCCCCAGCATTGCATCCCTGCTGCCTGCTGCTTTTTCCTGTGTCTTCCTACTCGATTCGGAGTACTCATGTCTAAGAATTCTCTCTTCCAGCCCGCGCTGGTTTCTGAAGCTGTACACCAGGCCTTCGTGAAGCTGGACCCGCGCCTTATGTTCCGTAACCCGGTGATGTTTACCGTGGAGCTGGGCACCCTGGTCATGCTGCTCGTCACGCTCAGGTTGCTCGTGCAGCCCGACCCGGCCCAGGGCTCGTTCGGCTACAACTTCACCGTTTTTCTGGTGCTGCTGCTAACCTTGCTCTTTGCCAACTTTGCCGAGGCCATAGCCGAAGCCCGCGGCAAAGCCCAGGCCGAGAGCCTGCGCAAAACCCGTCAGGAAACGCCCGCCCGCGTCCTCGATGCGCAGGGCAACGTCTCGTCCGTCTCGTCGTCGCACCTGCAAAAGGGCCAGGTGTTTCTGGTCGAGGCCGGCGAAATCATTCCCACCGACGGCGAAATACTCGAAGGCCTGGCCACCATCGACGAGTCGGCCATAACGGGCGAATCGGCGCCGGTGATTCGGGAGGCGGGCGGCGACAAATCCTCCGTGACGGGGGGCACCAAAGTCTTGTCGGACCGCATCAAGGTGGTGGTGACCACCGCGCCCGGCGAGTCGTTTCTGGACAAGATGATAGCCCTGGTGGAAGGGGCTTCGCGGCAGAAAACGCCCAACGAAATTGCCCTCACCATTCTGCTGGCCGGCTTTACCCTGGTCTTCGTCATTGTCTGCGTGACGCTGCAGCCGTTTGCCGAGTATTCGAAGACGCCCATTGCCATTTCGGCCTTCATTGCCCTCTTTGTCTGCCTGATTCCGACCACCATCGGCGGGCTGCTCTCGGCCATCGGCATTGCCGGCATGGACCGGGCCCTGCGCGCCAACGTCATTACCAAGAGCGGCAAGGCCGTGGAAACGGCCGGCGACATCGACGTGCTGCTGCTCGACAAAACCGGCACCATTACCATCGGCAACCGCAAGGCTACCCATTTCTGGCCCGCCCCGGGAGTAGATGCGCGGCAGTTTATTGAGTTGGCCACCCTGGCGTCGCTCACCGATGAAACACCCGAGGGCAAGAGCATTGTGGAGCTGGCCCGCGAACAGCAAGTCAGCCCCGAGCTATTGCAACACCAGTTGCAGGGCGCCGAGCTCATCAAGTTTACGGCCGAAACCCGCAGCAGCGGCGTAACCCTGCACAGCGGGCAGCGCATCCGCAAGGGCGCCTCCGATGCCATCCGCCAGCTCGCCACCAAAGCCAACCAGCCCTTCCCGCAGGAAACCACCCAGCGCGTGGAAGCTATTGCCAGCAACGGGGGCACTCCGCTGGTGCTCAGCGAAAACGACCGGGTGCTGGGCGTGGTAGAATTGCAGGACATCATCAAGCCCGGCATCCAGGAGCGGTTTGCCCGCCTGCGCAGCATGGGCATCAAAACGGTGATGGTCACGGGCGACAACCCGCTGACGGCCCGCTTTATTGCCGAAAAGGCCGGCGTCGACGACTTTATTGCCGAGGCCAAGCCCGAGGACAAGATGCAGTACATCCGCCGCGAGCAGCAGCAGGGCCGCCTGGTGGCCATGATGGGCGACGGCACCAACGACGCCCCGGCCCTGGCCCAGGCCGACGTGGGCGTGGCCATGAACTCGGGCACCCAGGCCGCCAAGGAAGCCGGCAACATGGTGGACCTCGACAACGACCCCACCAAGCTCATCGAGGTGGTTGAAATCGGCAAGCAGCTGCTCATGACCCGGGGCACGCTCACCACCTTCAGCATTGCCAACGACGTGGCCAAGTACTTTGCCATTGTGCCGGCCCTGTTTATGGTCGCCATTCCCAGCCTGGGCGCTTTGAACATCATGGGGCTGGAGTCGCCGCAGTCGGCCATTCTCTCGGCCGTGATTTTCAACGCAGTTATCATTCCGCTGCTCGTGCCCCTGGCCCTGCGCGGAGTGGCCTATAAGCCCATTGGAGCCTCGGCCCTGCTGCGCCGCAACCTGCTCATCTACGGCCTGGGCGGCGTTATCGTGCCCTTCGTCGGCATCAAGCTGCTCGACTTGGTGGTGAGCCTATTTCTGTAGGAGCGGCCCGAAAATCAATGCCGCAAGCCCCACAATACCACTGATTATTTCCAGAACATGAAAACGCAGTTGCTTCCCGCTTTCCGTCTTACCCTGGTCTTGCTCGTGCTCTGCGCCGTGCTGTATCCGGCCCTGATTTGGGCCGGAGCCCACCTTGCCCCGGGCGGCGGGCAGGGCGTAACCGTCCGCCACCACGGCCGCGTGGTGGGCTTTGCCAACGTGGGCCAGAAGTTCGACCGGCCCGAGTACTTCAACAGTCGCCCCTCGGCCGTGGACTACAATGCCAGTGGATCGGCCGGCTCTAACAAAGGCCCATCGAACCCCGAATACCTGGCCGAAGTCCACACCCGCGTTGAGGCGTTTTTGCAGCAGAACCCCACGGTGAAGGCCGGCAACGTGCCCGCCGAGCTGGTCACGGCCAGCGGCTCCGGTCTGGACCCTCACCTTTCGCCGGCCGGGGCCTACGCTCAGGTAGCGCGGGTGGCCCGGCTGCGCCGCTTGCCCGTAGTGCGCGTCCGGGCCCTGGTGGCCGCCCACGTGGAGGAGCCCATTTTCGTCTTTTTCGGCCCGGCCAAAGTCAATGTGCTGGCGTTGAACCTGGCCCTGGACGACCTGGCCCCGTTGCCGCGGCGCTAACGAGCTGCGCGGCCTCCATTGTTTCAATATCCTTTCTAGGGCTAGCCTGCGTTTCCAGCGGCCCCATCATTTCCCCCCGCCCAACTGGCGGCTTTTTATGAAGCACTTCTTAACCCTGGGCCTGCTGTTCACTGCCGCCAGCGCCGCGCTGGCCCAGGCTCCCGTAGCAACCGATACTGTTGCGGCAACCTCACCGGCGCCGGCCAACCCGCTGACCTTCTACGGGTTCGTGGACGGCTATTATGGCTACGATTTTCGGCATCCCAACACGACTACCCGGCCCGCTTTTTTATATTCTCACAACCGTCAAAACGAGTTTACCGTCAACCAGGGCCTGGTGGGCCTGCGCTACGACAATGGGCAGGTGCGCGGGGCCATTGGGCTGCAGGCCGGCTCTTACGTGGCGGCCAACTACGCCGCCGAAGACCCCGTCTTTAAGCATCTCTACGAAGCCTACGCCGGTTTTCGGCCCTTCCAGAAAGCCTGGCTTGATGTCGGTATTTTCAGCTCCCACATCGGCTTTGAGTCGGCCATCAGCAAGGACAACTGGACCCTGACCCGCTCGGTGATGGCCGAAAACTCGCCCTACTACGAAGCCGGCGCCCGGTTTACCTACGAAGTCGCACCCACACTCACGCTGACGGGCCTAGTGCTCAACGGCTGGCAGAACATCCGCGAAAACAACCAGGCCAAGGCCGTGGGTACCCAACTTCAGTGGAAACCCACCGACAAGCTACTGCTCAACTCCAGCACGTTTTTCGGCAACGAGCAACCCCAGGATTCGGTGCGCCGCCGCCGCTACTTTCACGACTTCTACCTAAGCTACGCCCCCACCACCCAGCTAAGCCTGGCACTGGTATTCGACGTAGGCAAGCAGGAAAACGAGCAGGGCGCAGGCCGGGCCGACACTTGGCACACCGGCGCGGCCCTGGTACGCTATAAGCTGGCCGAGAAATGGTCGGCTACGGCCCGGGCTGAATACTACCGTGCCGACCGGGGCGTCATCATCAACTCCAGCATGCCCCGTATGGGCGACGCCGCTTTCAAGGTCCACGGCGCTTCGCTCACCCTGGACTACGCTCCCGCCCGCAACGTGCTGTTTCGGGTTGAGGGCCGGGTTTTGCAAGCCCCAAACCCCATTTTCCCGCGGCCAGACGGCACGCCAGCCCCTAGCTACGGCAACCTTACCAGCAGTATCGCGCTGGCGTTTTAGGCGGCCACCTTTTCGCCCTGCTTCTACTTTATCTACTTATGAGCCCTGAGCAAGACAACGTGCGCGACCAGTCGGCGGAGCGGTTTCTGCGCCTAGTGCAGGAGCGGCGCCGCGGCCGGCTCAAGGTCTACATCGGACTGGCTGCCGGCGTGGGCAAAACCTACCGCATGCTCCAGGAAGCCCACGAGCTTCTGCTGCACCGGGTGGATGTTGTGCTGGGCCTGGTCGTAACGCACGGCCGGGCCGGCACCGAGGCGCAGCTACGCGGCCTGCCCATATTGCCCCGCAAGCACATTTTCTACAAAGGCCGGATGCTGGAGGAAATGGATCTGCAGGCTATTCTGCAGCGCCGCCCGGCCGTAGTCATCGTCGATGAGCTGGCGCATACCAACGTGCCCGGCTCGGTGAACGAGAAGCGCTGGCAGGATGTGGAACAGCTCGTGAAAGCCGGTATTTCGGTGATTACGGCCGTGAACGTGCAGCACCTGGAAAGCCTTCACGACCAGGTGTTGCGCATCACCGGCACGACCGTAACCGAGCGGGTGCCCGACCAACTGCTCAAGCTGGCCGATGAGGTAGTAAACGTGGACCTGACCGTGGAAGAACTGCGCACCCGCTTGGCGGAAGGCAAAATCTACGACCTGGCCAAGGTGCCCGTGGCCCTGCAGAACTTTTTCCAGGCCGAACATCTGCTGCAGCTGCGCGAGTTGGCCCTGCGCGAAGTGGCCAACCTGCTGGGCCGCCAGATTGAGGGAGACGCGGGCACTGCCCCCGGCGTGGCCCCGCAGCGCCGCAATGCCGACCGCCTCCTGGCCTGCATCAACTCCAACGCCCCGGCAGCCCGGGAAATCATTCGCAAAACCTCCCGCCTGGCCGACCGCCTCGGCGGGGCCCACTGGTACGTGCTCTACGTCCAGACCCGGCAGGAAGCCGCCGACCGGGTGGGCCTGGCCGCCCAGCGCCACTTGCTCAACAACTTGCAGCTCGCTGCGGAGCTTGGCGGCCAGATTCTGCGGGTGAAGGCCGACGATGTGGTAGCCGAAATCTGGCGCATCGCCGCCGAGAAGCATGTGTCCCTGCTAATTTGCGGCGTGACGAGCGAAAAAAGCTGGTGGCGTCGCCTTACCCGCCGCGGCACTACGAGCGACCTGATCCGGCGCGCCGCCCGCTCCGACTCCTACCTGGATATCTTTCTGGTAACGTATTAACGTCTTTTACTATGCCCGCCCGGCTCTTTTTCTGCCTTCCCCGCTCCGGCCAATGAATCTGAAAACCAAAATCACGGCGGGCTTTTTGGTAGTCGTGCTGCTGCTGGCCCTAGTGGGTACCTACACGCTGTACGCCCTCAAACGCCTGGACCGCACGGCCACCCACGTACTGCAGGAAAACTTCTACTCGGTGCAGCTTGGGCAGCAGCTCTACGCGGCCCTGGATCAGCTGAGTACGCTTCAGCAGCGCCGCTACCTGGCCCCTGCTCCCCCGCCCCATTACGAAGCCGACGTGCAGCGCGGCCTGCAGCAGTTTCAGCAGACCCTGACCCGGGAAGCGGGCAATATTACCGAGCCGGGCGAGCGGGAAGTTGTCGACTCGCTGACCCGCACCTTTGCCGCCTACCAATTGCTGCTTGACCCGCAGTCGACGGAGCCGCGGACACCGGCCTTTTATCTGGCCCGAATAGAGCCTCTTCACCAACTGCTGCGCGCCCAAACGGCCCGCATGGTGCACCTGAACATGGCCGCCCTGACGCGCAAAAATGAGCACGCCAACCGCACCGCCCGCCAGGTAACGCACTATACGCTCACCATACTGGCCTTCAGCGGGCTGTTGCTCCTGTTTTTCGTGTTCAGCGTGCCCGAGTCGGTGGTGCAGCCCCTGCACAAACTGCTGGCCAGCATCGAAAACGCAACGAACCAAAACTTTACCTCATCGATTCCGGTGGAAAGCCACGATGAGTTTGGCACGGTAGCCCGGGCTTTCAACCGGCTGCTGGTGCAGCTTCAGGACTACCGCACCTCTACCCTGGCCCAGCTTATGGCCGAGCGCAACCGCGTCACGAGTCTGGTCAATAACCTGGACGAGGGCCTGCTGCTCATCGACGAAAAGCACCGCATCATTGTGGCTAATCCGGTGGTCAGCACCTTGCTCAACGTGCCAGTAGACCACCTCGTGGGCCGGGCCGCCCAGGAGGTAGCGCGCGAAAACGACCTGTTTCGGGAGATGCTGCGCTTTTTGGACCTACCCGCCGCGCAGCGCGACAAAGAGACGCCCCTGCTCACCATTGCCCAATCGGGCGAGGAGGCCTACTATCGGCTTCTGATCAACGATGTTATCAGCTTCAACGAGGCCGTTGACAAGATGGAGTTTGTGGGCTCGGTGCTCACGCTGCGCAACGTGTCGGAATACAAAAAGCTGGATCAGGCCAAGTCCAACTTCCTGGCAACCGTGTCGCATGAGCTCAAAACGCCCTTGTCCAGCATCAACTTCCACCTCAGGCTGCTCCAGGACGAGCGGGTGGGCAGCATCAACGCCGAGCAAGGTCGTATTGTTGACACCCTGAAGCAGGAAAACCAACGCCTGCTCAAAATGGTAGGAGAGTTAATTGACGTATCGCGCCTGGAATCGGGCAACATTCAACTCAATTTTCAACTGGCCCACCTGCACGACATCGTGCAGTTTGCCGCCGATACCGTTCAGCTACAACTCACTCCCAAGCAGCTCACGCTGGACCTGCAAGTGCCCGCAACCCTTCCTGCCGTGCGCGCCGACATCGAAAAAACCACCTGGGTCTTACTTAATCTGCTGGCCAACGCCATTCGCTACTCTCCCCCGCAAGAGCCCATCCGTATCAGCGCCAGCCTCACTCCCGACCAGCAGCAAGTGCAGGTCCGCGTGCAGGACCGCGGCCCCGGCATTGCGCCTCACTATCAAGACAAAATCTTTCAGCGCTTCGTACAAATTCCCGATAAGCAAGGGTATACAGGCGGTTCGGGCCTGGGTTTAAGCATTGCCCGCGAGTTCATTACCTCCCAGGGTGGGCAGCTGTGGGTGGAAAGTGAGTTGGGCGCCGGCAGCAGCTTTGTGTTTACGCTTCCACTGGCAACCAGCTAGCGGCGCAAAATGACCGGGGAGCCACCGCATGGGCTGGAGGCCATCCGGGCCAATCAACCAGGAACCTACCCCGCCGGAAAAGCAAAAGCCCGTTTCTTTCTTAGAAACGGGCTTCACTGCAGAGAGGATGGGATTCGAACCCACGATGACCTTTTGAGCCATACACACTTTCCAGGCGTGCTCCTTCGACCACTCGGACACCTCTCTGGGTCGGTAATCGGGTGCAAAGTAACGGCCCTTTTTCCGGAAACACAAGCCCTGAGGCCCGCTGGCTAGCCTAAAGATATTTCGCCGCGCAGGTCCTGGGCCAGCAAACGAGCCGTTTCGCGGGGGTTGAGGCCCAGCCCGAGCACGAACATGAGCTTGGTAATAGCCGCTTCCGTGGTAATGTCTTCGCCGCCAATTACGCCCATATCAGTGAGTTGGGAACTGGTTTCGTACTGCCCCTGAATCACGCGGCCTTCCTCGCACTGGCTTACGTTGAGAACTTGTACGCCCCGGTCGTGGGCGTCGCGCAGGCAGCGCAAAAACCAGTCGGCGGTGGGTGCATTGCCCGCACCGTAGGTCTCAAGCACGCACCCGCGCAGGCCCTCTACCTCCAGCACGGCCCGGACTACCCGCTCGGTGATGCCCGGAAAGAGCTTCAGAATCACTACCTGCTCTTCCAGACGTTGGTGCACCTGCAACTGGGCGGAAGGCAGGTGGCGCACCTGTTTGTCGTTGAACTCCACTTCGATGCCGGCCCGGGCCAGAGGCGGGTAATTCTCGCTGCGAAAGGCATTGTACTGCTCACTTTCCACTTTTTTGGCCCGGTTGCCCCGAATTAGCAGGTCGTTGAAGAACACGCATACTTCGGGTACGCGCACGGTGCCGGCCCGGGGGTGGCGGGCCACGGCAATATCCAGGGCCGTTACCAGGTTGCGGCGGGCATCCGTGCGGATGCGGCCCACGGGCACCTGCGCCCCGGTAAAGACGACCGTCTTGCCTAAATTTTCGAGCAAGTAGCTCAGGGCCGCCGCCGAATAGGCCATGGTATCGGTGCCGTGCAGTACCACAAAGCCGTCGTACCGGGCATAGTTTTCCGCAACCAGGGCGGCCAGCCCCAGCCAGTCGGTAGCCGTCACGTTCGACGAGTCGATGGGTTGGGGCAAGCTCAGCACCGAAAGATTCATGTTGAGCTGGCGCAGCTCGGGCATCTTGCGGCGAATCTGCTCAAATTTCATGGGCACCAGCTCCCCCCGCCGGTTGTACTCCATGCCCACCGTGCCGCCGGTATAAATAATCAGGGCCGAAGTAGTGGGACGCTCCCCGGTTGCGGTTGGCGTAATATCGATGAGCGGCAGCGTAGCGGGCAGATGATTCACAGGCTGTTAGTATGCGGAGGTGCGAAGGTGGGAAAAATGTGAGGAAAGTATCCTTACGAGGCGGAAAGCACGGATACAGGCCGCGGACTCGCCGCACGACCTGGCCTTATAGCTTAAACAGCGCCCGGGTATTGCGCGTGGTGGCTTCGGCAATTTCCTCGGGGCTTTTGCCCAGCAGCTCGGCTACGCGGCGGGCAATCAGGGGCAGGTAGGCCGGCTCGTTACGCTTGCCGCGGTGGGGCACCGGGGCCAGGTAGGGGCAGTCGGTTTCGAGGAGCAGGTGCTCGAGGGCTATATCGGGCAGGAACTTGTCGGCGCCCCCGTTCTTGAATGTCGCTACGCCCCCGATACCAAGCTTAAACCCCAGGCGAAGCACCCGCTCGGCTTCTTCCTTGGTACCCGAAAAGCAGTGGAACACCCCGCGCAACGAGCCGTCCTGGGCGGCCTCGATAATCTCGGCGGTTTCGGCAAAGGCGTCGCGGGTGTGGAGCACGAGCGGCAGGTCGTGAGTTTTGGCCAGGGCTACTTGCACGCGCAGCGCCTCCTGCTGTTGCGCCAAGGTCGTTTTGTCCCAATACAGGTCGATACCGCACTCCCCTACCGCTGCAAACGGCCGCTTGCCCAGCCACTCCTCCACCAGGTACAGCTCCCGCTCGAAGTCCTTACCAACCGAACACGGGTGCAGGCCCATCATCGAAAAGCACTGCTGGGGAAAGCGGGCCTCGGTTTCGAGCATAGCATCAATGCTGGTGTGGTCGATGTTGGGCATCACGATGGTCGTGACGCCTGCTTCGTAGGCCCGGTAGAGCGCCTCGTCCCGGTCTGGTTTGAACTGTTCGGAGTAGATATGCGCGTGCGAATCGGTGAGCTGCATTACGGGGGTGGTTCTTTAGGAGTGGAGGGCCCTGAACTAACGGGGCCTTATTTGTATAAACGGCCTTTCCAGTCGAAAGACAACGGGAGCAGGCGGAACAGGCTCAGACTGACGGTGAGGGCCACGGTGTAGAGTTCAAAGGCGGGCAGCAGGTGCCAGGGCATGCGCAGGCCGGCGCGGCGGTAGCAGGCGTAAGCCAGCAGGCCTTGCAACAGCATTTTCGTTCCCAGCACCAGCAGGGCCGCGCCGGGCCCCGCCACCCAGGCCAGTACCAGCAGCATCGGATAAAAGGCCGCGTAGAACAGCAACCCGCCCTGTAGCCACCACGGCAGGGCCTCGACGCCCCGCATCCAGCGGCGGCGCTGGTGCAACAGGCGCCGGGGCGTGCTGATGGGCAGGGAACAAGCCAGCACCTCGGGCCGAAATACGTTCCGAAAGGTAAAGCCCCGGCTTAGCACGGCCTTGAACAGCTCAAAGTCTTCGGTTACGGAAAACGGCAGCCGCTCGTAGCCGCCGGTGGCTTCGTAGGCCGCCCGTGTCACGAGCATGTTGTTGCCCATGGCCGTCACGGGCCGCCCCAGATCCGACACGACCTGCACCAAGCCCAAGGATTGCAGCCAGTCGAGGCCCTGCAGCTGGTCGAACAGCCGGGGCCCCTTCACTACTGTCAGCCCCGTTACGGTGCCCACTTCGGGCTGGGCAAACGGCAGCATGCCCTGCACCCAGCCCGCGGGCACGGCAATATCGGCGTCGGTAATAAAGAAGTACGCCGTGGTAGCCGCGCGGGCCAGGTGAGCCAGCACGTTGGCCTTGCCCCGGGCCGAGCCGAGCTGGTCGGTAATGGTCAGGCAGCGAAACTGCCCGGCGTAGCCCTGCATTGCCTGTTCGGCCACGGCCCGGGTCTGATCGGTGGAGGCATCGTCGCCGAGCAGCACTTCCACCAGCTCGGCGGGGTAGCGAAGCTGCCGAATGGCCGTGAGGCACCGCCCAATGGCGGCTTCCTCGTTGCGGGCCGCAATCAGGATGCTGACGCGCGGCCAGGGCTGGGCCAGCAGCGGCGGCGCGGGCCGGCGGCGGACCCAGAACAAGAGCGTGGAAGCGGCCAGCACCCCAAACCAACTTCCGAAATAGGCGGTCAGCAACAGCATCTAGCCTGGTTAAAGCAGTTCAAACCGAAAGTCCTGCTCGGCAAAATGGTCCAGGTAGCGCGGCAGCACGTAGCGCAGGTTGCGGCTGGCCTTGAGGCTGTCGTGAAACACTACCACCGACCCCGGGCGCGTCAGGCGCAGCGCGTCGCGCAGGCACTTCTCGGAGGCGTAGTCCTTGTCGTAGTCGCAGGTCAGCAGGTCCCACATAACGATGCGGTAGTGCTGCTCCAGCTGGCGGTTCAGGGCGGGCGTGATACGGCCGTAGGGCGGGCGAAAGAACTGGGGTGCACCGGCCGGCAGCACGGCCGCCAGGGCCCGCTGGCACTGGGCTATGTCCTCGTGATACGCAGCGGGAGCGGTACTCCAGCCGCTGAGGTGATGCTGGGTGTGGTTGCCGAGCTGATGACCGGCGGCTAAAGCGGCACGGGCAATGTCGGGGTGGCGCTGCAAATTGTCGCCGACGCAGAAAAACAAGGCCTTGGCGTTATACAGCGCCAGTTGCTCCAGTACCCAGGGCGTTTCCTCCGGAATCGGGCCGTCGTCGAAAGTCAGGTAAAGAGTTTTCTGCCCGTCGGCGGTGGTCTGCGGACCGCGCCAAATGGTGTTGGGCAGCCAGCGGTGCATTACTTCGGGCAAACGATGAAGATGCATTCGGAGAACAGGAAAACGGTGAGAACAGGGGGCAGCTACCGGGCGAAGCGGGAGGCCGTTACGTCAACAATATTTTGCCACAATAGCTCCGCGCTGCGGGTCCAGGAAAACCGGTGCACATTGTCCAGCCCTTGGCGCCGCAGCTCCTGCCGCAGCTCCGCATCAGCTTCCAGGCGGCTCAGGCCGTCGGCAATGGAGTCGACGGAGAACGGGTCGACGAGCAGCGCGGCCGAACCAGCCACCTCGGGCATGGAACTGCGGTTGGAGGTAAGCACCGGGGAGGCGCAGGCCTGGGCCTCGATGATGGGAATACCAAAACCCTCGAAATACGGCACGTACACCGTCGTAAGGGCCGCGGCGTAGAGCTGCACCAGCTCCCCGTCCGTGACCCGGCCCGTGAGGTGTACGGCCCCGCGGTGCTGCATCTGCTGGTAGGCATCGAACATAGGACCCGCTTTCCAGGCCGTGCGGCCCACAATAAGCAGCTTAGCCGCCGAGCCGGTCCGGGTCTTAAACTGGTCGAAGGCCCGCAGCAGGTTGACCAGGTTTTTGCGCGGCTGCAGAGCTCCCACAAACAGGAAATAGGGCTTGCCCGCGCTAAACCGGTCCCGCACTTCCTGCTGCTCCTCGGCCGGCAACGGCCGGAAATGGGCATCGGCCGCGTTGTACACCACCCGGATTTTGTCGGCCGCCGTGCCGTAGGTACGCACCAAGTCCTGCTTGGTAGCTTCCGACACGGCCACAATGCGGGCCGAAGCCCGCACGAATTTCGGGGTGAAGTAGTGGTAGTACTTGCGCTGCAGCCAGTCGACATCCTGGGGAAAATGCTCGAAGGCCAGGTCGTGGATAACGGTGATGCGCGGCACGCGGGTGCTGAGCGTGGTAAACCCATCCGGACTCAGAAACACGGCCGGGCGGTGTTTCCGCAGCCAGGCGGCCACGGCCCCCTCAAACCAGGCCACAAACAGAAACGGGTGGCGGGCCGGGGGCAGCAGCACGTGGGGCACGACGTTGTCGGCGAAGAGGTAGCGCGCGTCGTAGGCCCGGTCGAACAGAAAGTGAAAGGTGTGCTCGGGGTGCTGCCGGACCAGGCGGCTCAGCGTTTCGAAGGTGAAACGGCCGATGCCCTCGAGCTTGTCGCCGGGCAGCAGGAAACGGACGTTAACGGCAATATTCAACGGAGAGGCGGATTTCGGAGGCGCTAAGATGTCCGTTTTTTGAAAAAGATGCGGCGGCGGCCCACGTTAGCGCCGCAGGGCCTTGAGCTCGGCTACCCGGACAATCCCGGTCCCGAACAGGATGGCGACAAAGGCCAGCCCCCCTCCTACCGCCTCGAGTAGCCAGTGGTTGAAAAGCTGCTGCAAGCCCCAGAATACGCCGCACAGCAGTCCAAACGCCAGCAGCAGGCGGCCAATGGTGGCCCAGGGCACGGCCACGCCCGCCCGCCGCTGCACCAGCCACAGGTAGCCCCCCGACACAAACACGACGCAGAGCAGCGTATTCAGGGCCGCGGCCAGGGCGCCGTAGCGGGGTAGCAGGAAAACGTTGAGCACCACGTTCAGCCCGATGCTACCCGCCACAAGCCAGCTCACGGGCTTTTCGTGGTTGGTGCTGGTTAGCAGGGTGCTGTAGATGGCAAAGAAGGCGTGCACCAGCACGTTCACAAACAAGATTTTCAGGCTCAGAGTCATACGCTCCAGCTCGGGGCCAGTGCTGTGGGTAAACTGCCAGAACAACACTTCCCCGCGAAACAGCACGAAGGCGCAGACAAAGAGCAACGGCACCGTAACGACGCGCTGCCCAAACCAGAGCAGTTCCTGCTGCTCTTCGCGCTTGCCCGTAACGAAGGCAAACTTGGCAAAAAACAAGGGTAGCACCGTCCACAGATACATCATCACGGCATCGACCCAGCGGTAGGCCGCCGCGTAGTAGCCCGCCTCGGCCGGCGAGGCCAAGCGCTCCAGCATCAGCATATCCACCCGCTCGTTGAGGCCGTAGACCAGCGTTATCAGGGCCAGGGGCAGGCTGGCTTGCAGCAAGTTGCGGGCATGCTCCCATTTGAGCCTGAAGCGCACCCGCCCGTAGAGGCGCGTCACCAGGCCGTAAAGCACCACAAAGGTGAAGAGCACCGCCACGGCCCGGGCGCCCACGTAGCGGTCCAGGGTAATGCCAACCGGAATCAGGGCCAGCACCAGCACCAGCAGCAGGGCTTTTTCCAGCACCGACAGCACGGCGTCGGTGTTAAAGCGCTGGTGGGCCTGCAGGGTGCCGCGCAAAAACTGCGTGTACTGCATCACCAGCAGCGAAGCGCCGGTAAGGGCCAGCAGCGTGAGGGTGTGGCCGTGGTAGCCCAGCAGCCAGCCGCTGCCCACCATCAGCCCCAGAAACAGCACCGACAGCCAGCCCTTGAGCGGAAGCAGCGTGGGAAAATATTCGCTTAAGAATTGCGGATTGGCCGCTACCCGCTTGGTAGTGAGCTGGGTAGTACCCAAATCCGACACCGAGGCCACGATAAGCGTCCAGTTGAACAGGGCCGTAAAAGTACCAAAAGCGGCGTGGCCCAACCGGTCCTGCACCAGGTTTTCCACGACCACCCACCCGGGCTTCACCAGCAGGTTGAGCAGAACGACGAAGCTGATATTTCCGAAAAACTTTTTGATACGGCCAGAACCTAAGTGGGGGCCGAAATTAAGCAAAAACCCTGGGCACAGCCCAGTAATACGGTAGGCAGCGGCCAGAAACCGAACAGCCCGCCTCCCGGAGCCAGGCTTTTGGCCCAGCGCCGACCTGTACTAGCCCAAGCGTTACTTTCGTTACCAGAACCATTCGGCGGCCTATTCATTGCGCGGAATTTGAAGTAGCTTTGCCCCAATGCAGTTTGCCGAAAACCGGCGAAAACTGCGTCTGTCGTCCTTTTACCTTTTGCATGTCTTCCCGTTCCTATTCATTATTGGGTCTGTGGCCCGTAGTCAACCGTTGGAAGTACCTGGTTGCCGCCGCCGTCGGTCTGGCCCTGGTCATCAGCGTAGTAGTGAGCCTGTTGATGCCGAATATCTATAAGTCGACAGCCGTATTTTACCCCACTAACCCCAACACCACAGACCCCGACCGCATCGTGTCGGATGGGGGCAAGCTGGAGCTGGGTGGCCGGGCCGAAGACCTGGACCGGGTTATTACCATCGGCGAGTCGCAAACCCTGGCCGAACTCATTATCAAGCAGTTCAACCTGCACAAGCACTACAAAACCGGGGAAGCCGGCGACGCGGCCGACCAAGCTGCTCTGGACGAGTTCAACAGCAACTTTACCATTGTTCACAACGACCGGGACGCTATTGAGGTCAACTTTCAGGACACCGACAAGGTGCTGGCGGCCCGGGTGGCCAATGCCATTGTGCAGAATATCGACTCGATCAACCAGCAGCTGACTTTCGAAAACCGCCGCAAGATTATTGAGCTCTACCAGGGCCGCAAGGAGTTTTTGGAGCGCGAATACACCGCCGCCCACGACAGCCTGCTGGCCGGCCGCCGCCGCTACGGCATCTACGGCATGGAAAACGAGTCGCGCTACCTGGGCCGGGCCATTATCGAAACCGAAACCAAGCTGCGCCAGGCCGAAGGCGAAGGCAACAGCAGCAAAGCCGCCGGCCTGCGCAAAGCCCTGCGCGGCCTCACCCAGGCCGACGGCGGCAACTACCTGAACCTGGAGAACTACGTGAAGGGCACCGACCGGATGGCGACGATATACGCGCGCTTTGCCGACATCCAGGGCCGCCTGATCGGGGCCCGCAATGCCTACGAAACGGCCAAGCTGGCCATCAGCGGCAAGATTTCCTCGATCTACAGCGTGCAGAAAGCTTTCCCGGCTACGAAGAAAACCAAGCCCGTCCGCTGGCTGATTGTGGCCTCGTCCGTGGTTATTACCCTGGCGCTGTCCCTGATTCTGATCACCTTGCTGGAGCTCTACCGCGGTAATCTCAGCGTAGGCCGCCCCGGCTCCGAACCCCAGTACTAACCCGCTGATGGCCGCTACTTCGCTGCTGGCGCGCCTGCGCCCCCAAGATTCGGCCCAACGCCTCTACATCGGCTTTATCGTGCTGCTGCTGGTCAGCGGGGCGGCGGCCATGCTGCTACAGGCCTCGCTGTGGCTGGCCCTGCCGTTTGCCCTGCTGGGGGTGGTCGTTCTATTGGTCGACTGGCGCTGGGTGTACTACGTGCTGCTGCTCACGCTGGCCTTCTCCCGGGAAATACCGCTGCCCGGGGGCCTGAGCATGGACGTGCCTTCCGAGCCGCTGATGCTGATTTTGCTGATGTGCTTCGGCGTGAGCGTGCTCCTGGGGCGCACCCAGGTACCGGCCCGTATCTGGCGGCACCCGTTGGTCATTATTATGGGCCTGGCCCTGCTGTGGTCATCGGTGTCGATGATGTTTTCGGTCAGCACGGTGAAGTCGGTGAAATATCTGCTGGCCAAAACCTGGTACATCGTGCCGTTCGTGTTTGTCACGGCTTCCATTGTGCGCCGCCCGGCGGATGTGTGGCGGCTCGTGGCCTTCTACGTAGCCGGAGCCGCTATTACGGTCATCTACACCACGTTTCGGCACGCTACCAAGGGCCTGAGCTTCGACTCTATTAACTGGGCCATTCAGCCGTTCTACATCAACCACGTGATTTACGCCGTGGTGCAGGCCCTGCTGATTCCCTACGCTTTCTACGCCGCCCGCGACGCGCAGGGCACCCGCCGGCTGCTCTGGCGCATTGCCCTGGGTATTTTGCTCTTCGGCGTGGTGTTTTCCTATACCCGGGCCTCCATGGCTTCGCTGCCCCTTGCGGGCCTGTTCTACCTGGCCCTGCGCCTGCGCCTGACCCGCGTTATTCTGGCCGTTGCCGCGGTTGTGGTTACGCTGGGCGCCACGTACTTCATGCACCAGAACAACTACATGCTCTACGCCCCGGATTTCGAGAAAACCGTCTTCAACGGCCACAATTTCGAAAAGCACCTGGAGGCTACCTACAAGCTGCAGGACGTGTCGGGCATGGAGCGGGTGTACCGCTGGGTCGCTGCCGCCCGCATGATCAGTGAGAAGCCCCTGACGGGCAGCGGGCCGAGCACCTTCTACCCTGAGTACAAGAAGTACACGGTCAAGAGCTTCCGCACCTACGTGAGCGACAATCCGGAAAAGTCGACCACGCACAACTACTTTTTGCTGCAGCTAGCCGAACAAGGCTTCCCGGGCTTCCTGCTCTTTGTTGTTCTCTTTGGTACGGCGCTGGTGTTGGTCGAGAAGCTGTATCACCGCAGCCGCTCCCCCCAACACCGCCGCGTGGTGCTGGCCGCAGGCCTGTCGTTGGTGGTCATCATCTTTCACTTGCTGCTCAACGAGCTGGTCGAAGTCGACAAGGTGGGCTCCTTCTTCTACATTGCCCTGGCTTTGCTCATGCGTGCCGAAGGCTGGATTGCTGAGGAAAACAGTGTAGCGGTGCAGTAACGTCCTGCCGAGAAGGCGTGGATGTGCTGAGGGGCTAGTGCCCGTGTCCTTGCGAGGCGCAGCCGTGGCAATCCGTCTTCTGCGCAGGTAGTCACGGTCTTTTACCAGAAAGCCCTTTATTCCAGCTGGAATAAAGGGCTTTTCACGTTAGGGGGCTCAGCACATTGCAGAGGACGAAGTGCGTCGTCCGGCGTCCTCGCAAGGACACGAATTCACCAGTTCAGCTTTTCACCTCTTTACTTAAACCGGCAGCTGAGAATCGTGATGTCGTCGGCGAACTGGTTTTTGGTGACGCTGAATTCCTCAATTTCCCGCAGCATCTCCTTGTGCAGGGCCGTCAGCGGCAGGTAGCGGTTACGCTGCACCAGCTTTACAAGGCCTTCCTCGCCGTACTCGGCCCCGGCTTCGTCGAAGACTTCGGTCAGGCCATCGGTGTAGCTCAGCAGCAGGGAGTGGGGCGGAATTTCGGTTTCGCCCACCGTTAGCATGGGCAGCTTCTCCATAATGCCCAGCATCACGGTGCCGGACTTGAGGTACTGAATCGGGCCGGAGTCGGTGAGCAGAATCGGGTCGTTGTGGCCGGCATTCACGTACTGCAAATGCCGCGTGGCCCGGTTATAAATGCCGAAGAAGACGGTGATAAACTTCTCCCCGCCCGAGTTACGGAACAGCAGGTGGTTCAGCTCGTGCACAATGGTGGCCAAATCCACGTTCTGCCGCAGCAGAGTGCGCAATCCGGCCTGGAAGTTCGACATCAGCAACGAAGCCGGCACACCCTTGCCCGATACGTCGGCCACGCAGAACAGGAACCGGTCCTTGTCGATGCTGACCACGTCGTAGTAGTCGCCGCCAATGGCCGTGTGGGGCACGTAGCTGGCGTGCACGGCCACCTGGGCATCGTTGGGCAGCTTGCTTGGAAACAGCAGGTTCTGCACTTCCTGGGCAATTTCGATTTCCTTGCGCATGGCCGCGGCCGAAATCCGCTGCCGGTTCAGGCGCCGGTTTTCGATGGCCCCAACCAGGATATTGCTCAGGGTTTCCAGAAACTTATTGGCCTCCTCATTGGCGTAGTCCTCCTGCACGTTGCCAATTATCACGTAGGCCAGCACGGTGTCTTGCTGGGTCACGGGAATCACGGTTTCGAGCTTTTCCCACTCCTTGTCCAGGCCCAGACTGGCCACCGGGCAAGGGCCGGCCAAGCAATTGTCGATGATCTGGTCGGGCAGCGGAATTTTCTTGAAATCGGCCAGCTGAAAACCAAACGACACGGTGCACTGCCACCGCCCTTCGTCCTTGACGTAGAGCACGATACGACGGATATTCAACTGCCCCAGCAGGGTAAACTGAAAGATCTTGTAGAGCGTCTCCTCGGTGGTGTCCTGGTTGATGGCCTGGGTGATTTCCAGCAAAGCGCTCAGCTCCTGCTTTTTCAGCAGCAGCACCTTTCGCAGGCTCAGAACGTCGGGGTGAACGTGACTCGTATCAGGCATCGGGTTGGTTTTTCGTTGTTAGCTTTTGGGTCGTTGGTTAGTCGCTTTTAGCTTGGGGAAAAGCCTGTTTAAAAACGAAAAACCGCTACTTAAAACCTAAGCACCAAGGGGGGTTTTGGGGTCGTAGGCATCGCGCAGGCCGTTGCCCAGCAGGTTGAAGCTCAGCACCAGCAGACTGATGGCCAGCCCCGGCAGCAGCGTAAGCCACAAGCCGGCCTGGGTGCCCAGCAGCTGAAACCCTTCGTTCACCATCAGGCCCCACGACGGGGCTGGCGGCTGCACGCCCAGGCCCAGAAAGCTCAGGCCAGCTTCCAGCAAGATAGCGGCCGCAAAGTTACTGGTTGCAATTACAATCAGGGGCCCCGTCATGTTGGGCAGCAGGTGACGGGCAATCAAACGGCTCTGGGGCAGGCCCAGCACCCGGCCGGCTTCCACGAAGGTTTTTTCGCGCAGGCTCAGCATCTGGCCGCGCACTACCCGGGCCACATCGACCCACATGGTAAGGCCCACGGCCACGAAGGAAGTCCAGACACCCTTGCTGTCGAGGGCCAAAGAAATAGCAATGACCAGCATAATGCCCGGGATGCTCCACACCACCGTCATCAGGCCCAGCAGCACACTATCGACCCAGCCCCCCACGTAGCCCGCCACGGCCCCGATGAGCATGCCCAACACCAGCGAGATGAGCACCGCCACCAAGCCGATTCCCAGCGACACGCGCGTGCCCAGCAGCAGGCGGCTTAGCTCGTCGCGGCCAGCTTTGTCGGTACCCAGCCAGTAGGTTCGCTTCACAATCCGCTCCTGCTCCACAATGCGTTGCAGTTCCTGGGCCGGGCCCGTCTGGCCCGCCACTTGCGCCAGGGAGTAGCGCCGGGGCTGGTCGGCCAGGGCGCTGTGGTTGCGGTAGGGCAGTATCAGCACCGAGTCGCCCACGATTCGGTAGCCGCCGATGGGGGTTTCCTGAAAATGCGTTTCGCGCCCCTGCCACCACGTGCGCCAGATGTTGTCGGGAGCGGCCGTTTCGGCCGCGGCGGGCAGGCGCAGAATAGTGGCCACGAAGCCGGGGGGCTCTTTTTGGAGCTGCACCAGCCCGTTGTTGGCATTGGGCGAATTATCGGGCAGCACCCAGTAGCCCGCCAGCGCCACCAGCGTGCACAGCACAATGAAGCCCAGACCCAGCATGGCGGGGCGGTTTTGCAGCAGGCGCTGCCGCACGTAGTAGCCCGGCGGGCGGGCCGGCGGCGGGCCAGGCGCAAAAGAAGCGGTGCGGGTGGCCACCTTAGCGGCTATTATGGGCCAGCAGGCCGGGCTTGGTGGCCAGGAAGTAGCAGTCGCGCACCAGGGCCCCAAACGAAGTGGTTTCGTAGGCCAGCTCGGTATCCGGGTCGGGGTAGAAGCACTTGATGAAGTCCTGCTCCAGCAGGCCGCGCAGGCCGCGCTCCAGCTCGGCGGCGGGCAGGCCGGTTTTTTCGCGCAGGGTATTAAAGGGAGTGACGAAGTACAGCTCGTCGATGATGTCGTATTCGGTATCGGTCACGGGGAGCGGGGCAGGTGAAGTAAGCAAATGTAGCTCCGCGCGACGGGAAAGGGAAATGCGAGGGTGGTTTTGGGGGAGTCTTCTGTCTTGTTTGCGTTTGGCTTATGCTATCAGCAAGCGCAGCAGCACGGTTTCGGCAATGGAGAGCGGAACGTTAGGGGCAACCAACCACCATCATGCTGCTTCTAATCGATTCTATTTCTATATAGGCCATGATACTCTTAATTTCCTTCGTCGATAGCTGGAAGCTAGGCATCTGCTGCTGCTGGTACTGATCGAAGATCTTCACTGCGTACTCGTCGCCGCTGGCTACCATTTTGCTGGAATTTCTCACCCATGGCACCAGCCAGGCAATGGAACGACGCTTATGAACATCTTTTAGGGCGGGCCCTACCACTACTTCCTTAACAGCATGGCATTGAGCACAGTTACGGGTAAATAAAACCTCTCCCTGCACACTAGCAGCCAGCGTTACAGAATCAAAACCCATAACGGGGGCAGCCAGTTGCGTTGAATCCAAAGGCTGAGCACTGTCACCTGCAACGAAGGCCAGCGGTTCTGTATCGGGCGGCACGATGGAAACCAGACCGGCCGCGCTAAGCAGCAAACTGCCCATAGCCAACACAACAGCCAGCATACAAACTGGCAACATCCAGGCAAAATCGTACTTCCGCATGAGCGTAGAGGCCTGTTACAGCCCGTTGATTCACTAGATAAGTACGCTCAAGATTAGTGCGAAAACAACCGCTCCTGCCCTGTTTTACTGGGTATTTCTGTCGTAGCTTGACCGGTTTTAACCCAAGCCTAAGCTTCAGCGCTTTTCGCTGGCCCGGGCCGGGTTATGGTTGCACGGCAACCTTACTTTGTCCTCACCGCCCGCTCCTTCCACACGTAGCTCCCGCGCAGCCCCAGCAGCTAAGGCGTAGGGAACTACCAGGTCTACTTCAGCAATACAAACGGTAGCCTAGTCAAGCTAGTTGAATAGGAAAGCTCACAGTTTACTTGTCTGATACTGAGCTTAGCATTCGTATGAATAAGTCATTGCGCTTATGATTGTACTGCTCGCTATCATCAATAGAGGCAAAGTTCATTTTAATAACCTTCTCTTTCTTCACCATGAAAGCGGTAGTAGATCTTAGATTGACACCCCTAGCTGAGAATGAATAATCAACCAGTTTCATAGTGGCTGCATTTATGACTGTATCCTTACAGGAAATCAGCTTGAATTTTTCAAGCACTTCACCCAATCCTTCTTCATAAGTAGAACAAAGACTATTATTGAACTCGCTTTTATCCAACGGCACAAGAGTCATCACAATATTATCGCAGAATGATATTTCCTCGCCGCATTTTGCTCTAAAAGCACGGGATGTACTATCTTTTACTGTTACTGCTTCCCATTTCTGAGGCAAGGTAAATTGTACTTGATCAAAGCTCTGATTGCCTGGATCTTTACGCTGCACCTTCACTTTTACATCTACATTGCAAGCACTGCAAATGAGTAATGCAGCTACTAAGTAGCTGCTGGATAGTGTAAAATTCATTTGCATGACTTGTATTAGTTTTATTCGTTAGAAATCAACTTGCTCCCTAGCAAAAGTAAAGATTCAGTGTTGAGCTGATAGCACTCTACATTTACTTCGCGCTACAGTTGCCGCTCCTTCCACACGTAGCTCCCGCGCAGCCCCAGCAGGCCGGTAGCCAGGGCGTAGGGCGCGTAGAGCAGCTGTAGCAGCCCGAGCCAACGCCGCCAGTGGAGCCGGTTCAGAAAGCGCAGCACCGGGGTCATAAACCAGGCATCGGCGCCCAGCTTTAAAACCCAGGCCGCGAGAATCCAGGGCCAGAGGGCGGGCTGGAAGAACGTTAGCAGCAAGCCCAGAAACAGCGCCAGATTGGCCCCGAGCACCAGCAGGGCCAGTTGCTGAGAAGCCGCGTGCTGGTAGTGCCGCCACTTGCTGGCCCAGCGCACCCGCTGCCGGAGCAGGGCGCCCAGCGTGGCCGGGGCAGCGGTAGAAACCAGAGCGGCCGGGCTTTTGAGGAAACGAATGCTGCCGGGAAAAGCCGCGTGGAGCTTGTGGAGCAGAAACTCGTCGTCGCCGCTGGCCAGGTGCTCGTTGCCGGCAAAGCCCTGGACGGCGGCAAAGGCGGCCCGCTGGTAAGCCAGGTTGGCGCCGTTGCACATCGTGGGGTGTTGGCGCCCGATACCGGCGGCCCCCACCCCTACCAGCCCGGCGAATTCGAGGCCCATGAGCTGCTGCCACACCGTAGCGGGCCCCGTGAGCAGCACCGGGCCGCTGATGAAGCGCACCGTGGGGTCGCTTGCGACCAAGGCGGCGTAGCAACGCAGCCAGTCGGAGCCGAAGCGGCAGTCGGCATCGGTGCAGACTACCCAAGGAGCCCGAGCCAGCTGCAGGGCCGCTTGCAGGGCGGCTTTTTTGCCGGTGCCGGCCGCTGGCCCAAGCTCCTGGAGCGACACGAGGCGCAGCGGAAACGGGCAGTGCCGCGCGGCCTCGGCCACCAGATGGGCCGTGGCGTCGGTGGAGTGGTCGTCGGCCAGGAGCACCTCAAACTGGCTGGGGGGCAGGCTTTGGCGAGCCAGGTCGTGCAAGAGGTTGGGCAGGTTGGCCACTTCGTTGCGGGCCGCAATGAGGACCGAAAACAGCGGGCCGGCAGCGGGTACCGGTTCTGCTACTGGCGGACAAGGCATTATCGAGGGCAGCGCCTGCCAGGCTTGGCGCAGGCGCAGCATCAGGGCGGCGTACATGGCGGGCAGCACCAGCAGGAGTAGTCCTGCTACCCACAGCGCGCTCATGCTTGCGGGTCTTTAAGAGTTAAATTCTTCCGGCGAAATACCTTCAGGCGGAGCACAAACAGCAGGCCCGCGGCGCTGGGTAGGGCAATATTGATAACCCACAGGCTCAGGCTGGCGCTGAGTACCGGCAGGGCCGGCTCGTGGAGCAGACCAAACAAGTGGGTGGCCGACAACTCCCGCACGCCCACGTCGGCCAGGGCATTGAGCGAGGGCACCAACGATTTGAGCAGAAATGTACCCGCAATGGCGGCCAGCCCGGGCCCTACGGGCGGCGAGGCGCCATAGGCCCAGAGCAGCAGCCCAAATTGGGCGCAGAACACCGCGTAGCGCAGCATCGACAAGGCCAAAATGGCGTGCAGGGCGCGGGCCGGATACGTGGGCATGACGGCCAAAAACCGCCGGAACCGCCGCAGGGGTCTAACAACCGTCAGGGCCGTGAGCAGGAGGCGGGACCGGTAGAGCGGCAGAATTACCCCGGCGTTGAGCAGGATAGTGGCCACCACCAACCCCAGGCCGGCCGAGGGGTAGCCCGGCAGGTAAAAGGCAAGCAGAAAGTAGAGCAGGCCCACCGTGCCGGCCACCACGGTAGCCACTAACTGGCAGTAACGGCCCAAAAACACCGCTCCCAAAGCATCCAGCCGGCGGCTCTTTAATTCGATAATGCGGCCGGCGTAGTCGCCTACCCGGTTAGGCGTCACGAAGCCCAGGGTGAGACCCACGAGCACCGCCCGAAAGCAGCGCCGAAACGTGACGGGCTCCAGGTGCCGGGCCAGTCGCCACCACTTCCAGGCCTCCAAGCCCCAATTCACCGGCACCAGGGCCAGGGCCGCCAGCACCGGCCCCCGGCCCGAGCCGCTGAGCGTAGAGCTAAGCAGCTGGCGCCAGGCCGCGGCCGTGGCCCCATCGGCATACACGGAATTATACAGCAAACCCAGTGTGAGGGCCGTAATGAGCAGCTTGCCCCCAATAACCAGCAGCCGGCGCCGGGAAGGTGCCGGTGGTTCCGGGTTTTGGACGTAGTTTTGTAAGTTGGGCGGGGGCAAAACGGCGGCGTGGTGATTAGCTTCGGCAAGTTACCGATGAAAATAGCAACGGCACTCCTCCGGTCTTTTCCGTCTTCGCCCACTCTTTGCCTATGCTTCTGCCCCACGCCGCTTCCCAGGACCTGCTTCCCAAAATTATCATGGGCGTCGACCCCGGCACCCAGATCATGGGCTACGCCGTGATTGAGGTGCAGGGCTCCCGCGTCACGGTGCTGCGCTACGACGTGATTGACATGAAGAAGATCGGCAACAACCACGCCCTCAAGCTCAAGAAGATCTTCGAGCGGATGCTGGAGCTGATTGACGAGTTTTTGCCCGACGAGCTGGCCATCGAAGCCCCGTTTTTCGGCGTCAACGTGCAGAGCATGCTCAAGCTAGGCCGGGCCCAGGGCGTGGCCATTGCCGCCTGCCTGTCCCGCCAGATTCCCTACGTGGAGTACGCCCCTACCAAGGTGAAGCAGGCCGTGACGGGCTCGGGCTCGGCCAGCAAGGAGCAAGTGGCCAAGATGCTGCGCCAGACCCTGAAGCTGCCCCCCATCGAGGAAGCCCCCAAGTTTCTGGACGCCACCGACGCCCTGGCCGTGGCCCTGTGCCACCACTACCAGAAAGGCAACAACGTGAAAGCCGGGACCAAGAGCTGGGACAAGTTCCTGACCGACAACCCCGAGCGAATGGCCAGCACTTCGTCCACGAAGAAGGTCCCCGCCAAAGCCAGGGCGAAGTAGCGCGAATTACAATTGCTCCGACGCTAGCCAGGCGTATCGACAACCTGGCGTAAAAGCTCCTCCCACAAATGCTGCCAATCAAGCCGGTCTTTTCAGTACTCGCGGCCCTTAGCGTCGGCTTGCTGGCCGGGTGTGAGCAGCAGCATACGGTGGCGGCCACTACGCTGCCCCAGAGTAGCGAAGCCCCACCGCCTACGCGCAACGCCACGCTTTACCAAGACAGCGTGTATGAGCTGATAGGGCCGGCGCATCAGTATGCGACCATTATCAGGATTGACAGCCCAGCCCCTGCGGCGCGCCCAGGAGTCGACATCCTTTTCCGCAACGAGGCAATCTACGTGCTGGGGGATACTGCTTTGCGGGGCTCGTTCGAGTTGTACCAGAAGTTTTCCTACCGCCACGCCTTCACCGATTTTCCCGCCGCTGCTGGGCGCGGGCCTCACGTTCGGCCCGATTTTACGACCAATCCGCACGCCAGGTGGCATAGGACCCGCATAAGGGAGGGCGCCAAGCAGCCGGCCAACTTTGCGGGCCACTACCGCCTGATTACCTGGGGCTGCGGCAGCTCCTGCCAGATGTCGGCGCTGGTCGACCAGCATACCGGGCGCATCTACGACGTTCCGGAAACCGCCGCGGGGTTAGAGTATCACCTCAACAGCCGGCTGCTCATCACCGATTATTCCGACGAGGAAGCGGGGCCACGCTCTTTTCTGCTGAATTCGATATACCCGCCCCCCGCGTTTTACCTCTGGACCGGTAGTCGGTTTGAGCAGCTCGATTAGGGCCGGGCGCTTCGGGCAGATGCCGGGACCTTTGCAAGCAGCTCTCCACGGTGCTGACGATAAGTGAGCCCGCAAATTTTCATTCGGCCACCCGGTAGTTAATCAGGAACGGCTTGGCCGATGGCTGGAAATGCGCGGCATCGGGCGGGAAGGTCCACCAAGTCGTGGAACCTGTTTTCGCCGGATCCTCGACCTGCCGCCACACAAACGGGGTTCCGTATTCAGTGCCAATCAAACCAAGGAGCTGCGGATTTTAGCACAAAAACACAGCAAAGAAAACGCCCGTCAGGTAGGTCCATAACCCAATGAAGCCAATGTGAACGGCCGTTTCAAACCGTTTGCCCCGCCAGAGCTTGGTCGAATAGCCCACTACCACGCTCAGCCGGAGCCAGCGCCCCGTCAAGACCCAGATAGCCATACCGATTTCGGCCAGGCCAATCAGCCGGGTGAGCGGGCCCGCGCAGACCGGCCCCAGAATGCGGGCACAATGGCCTCTTGCTCAGCAGCCCGTTAATAAGCCACACCGCCGCAATACCGTAGCGCAGCCCGCATGGCTAGTGCCCCAGTTCAATTTCCCCCTTCAGATACGTCACGGCGTAGCCGCTCATCAGGGCCCGGTCGTGGCGTAGCTCGCACCACAGGTCGCCGCCCCGGGCCGACACCTGGCGGGCGCGCAACTCAGTTTTGCCCAGGCGCCCGGCCCAGAAGGGAATCAGGGAGGCGTGGGCCGAGCCGGTTACCGGGTCTTCGGGCACCCCTACCCGGGGCGCGAAAAAGCGGGAGACGAAGTCGATGCCGTTGGTGCCAGGCGCGGTGGCAATGATGCCCACGTACTCCAGCTCGGCCACTTTGGCCATATCCGGGTGCAGGGCCAGCACCTCGGCCTCGGAGTTAAACAAGGCGACTAGGTCGCGGGAGGCCAGCACTTCCAGCGGCGTGGCCCGCAGCGCGTCGAGCAGGCCGGTGGGGTGCGTGGCCAGAAGCTGCGGGGGCCGGGACGGAAAGTCGAGGGTGAAGCGGCCGTCGGCGGCGTGACGCACCCGCAAGGGGCCGCTCTTGGAATGAAAGGTAATTTCCTCGCCCTGGAAGTTGAGGTGGCGAAACAGCACGTGGGCCGAAGCCAGGGTAGCGTGGCCGCAGAGGTCAATTTCGGCCGTGGGCGTAAACCAGCGGATTTCGTAGTCGGAGCCGCCGCGGGGCACGAAATAGGCAGTTTCGGCCAGGTTGTTTTCGGCCGCAATGGCCTGCATGGTTTCGGCGGGCAGCCACTCGGTGAGCGGGCATACGGCGGCGGGGTTGCCGGCAAAGACCCGGTCGGTGAAGGCGTCAATTTGGTAGAGCGGAAGCAGCATGGGAATCGGGAGTAGATAGAGGGCTAAAGGTAGCGGAAGAAGCGCAAGAGAACGTAGCTTGCAACTTGCTGAGTGGCCCTTTTTTGGCATTTGTTGGGTGGCCGCAGAAATTATTTCCCGGCTCACGCAACCCCGTGCGGGGCACCTTGGTCATGGGGGCAGAACGCTAGCGAATCCTATTTTTACCTTGCCTATCAGCTGCCTATGGCCGAATCAATTGACGCACTTGTAGAAGGCTGTCGCCGGGGCCGGCCTGCAGCACAGCGCGGCCTCTACGAGCGGTTGGGCTACCAGCTCATGGGCGTTTGCCTGCGCTACTGCCCTTCCCGGGCCGAGGCCGAGGACGCGCTGCAACTCACGTTTGTCAAAATATTTACCCGGCTCGACCAGTTCCAACACCAGGGACCCTTCGAGGCCTGGGCCCGGCGTATCGCCGTGACCACCTCCCTCAACCTGTGGCGGCAGCATCAGCAGCGGGGGCCCCAGCTGGAGGCCGAGGAAGCCAACGAGGTGCACCACCCCGACGGCACCCCCTTCGACCAGCTTTCGGCCGACGACGTGGTGCGGCAGATGAATGCCCTGCCGCCCGGCTACCGCACTGTTTTGAACCTCTACGCCATCGAAGGCTACTCGCACGCCGAAATCGGCGAGTTGCTGGGCATTTCGGAAGGCACCAGCAAGTCGCAGCTCTCCCGGGCCCGACGCCTGCTGGAGGAACGCCTGCAGCAGCAGGCTCACATCTCACTACCATGACTGATTTCGAATCGGAAAAATTCTACCACGACTTACGCCAGAAGCTGGAAGGCTATGGCAGCGCCCCACCCGAAACCGTGTGGGCAGGCATCCGGGAGCAGGTACCCATCCGCAAACGGCGGCGCCGGCCGGCCTTGCTGCTCCTGCTAGCGGCTATGGTTGTCGTCAGCCTCACGGTGGGCACCAAGCAATGGAAGCCCTTCTTCACCTCGGGTTCAGCCCCGGTGGCGACGGGCGAACTGGGTACCGCCGGTGAGCGGACCAGCCGGACTACAGTTCCGGCTACCGGGCCAAGAACGGGCGCTGGCCTGGGCACGGCTCCACCAGCTACTACCGCTACCACAACCGCTACTGCCCCTGCTGCTACCGAAACGGCTGCCCGCGGGGCCCTATCGGCTACTACATCACCCTCCTTAGCAGCCCCTGCTGCTACTTCCCGGTCCGTGGGCACGCTGGCCCGGGCCGGAACCGGACCAGCCGACCGCAGCCGGATTGGTATTACGCCACCGGAAGCTGCTGCCTCAAAAAGACGGAACCGTCGGCTTTCGGCTAGCGAAGCCACCGGCACCCCTGACGCCACCGCCTCGGCTGCCTATGCTGCCACGAGCCCAGCAGCCCGCCCGAGTCGCCGGAAAGCGGCTCTGAGTTCGGGCCTGCTCGCCAGCAGTGCAGCAACTCGGCGGGCTGCTCGTTTGAGCACCCGGAATGGGAGTGGTGAACCAGCTGCTTACCCGGCAGCGGCCCGCCAGGCCAAAGGCACTTTCCGCAGCCGGACCATTGCCAGCCAGCCAGTTGTTGCCGGCTCCGAGGCAGCAGAAGCAGCCGACCTGGAAACCAGCAGTGTCAGCACCCGGCGCCGCGGCCGACTGCCGAAAATCAGCAATGCCCCCCTGGCCTTGCGGACCGTACGCCCCGCGGCCCTGTCCGTGGAGGAACCCGAGGTGGAGCACGCCCGGCGCGCGCCTCGCAAGCGCCTCTCGAAACGTGAGCTACGCCTACGCAACTGGAGCGGGCAGCTACTGTTCGGCTCGGGGGTTACTTACCGTGCCCTGGGGGGGGCGCCTACCCAGCTCGAGCAGCTGGAGCGGCCCAGCCTGGGCTTCAACGGGCAGGCTACGGCTACCTATGCCCTGTCGCGCCAACTATCGGTAAGTGCGGGCCTGGGCTACGCCGAATATGCCACTTCCCTGAATTACCAACTCAAGAAAACTGCCTCGGAAAATTTGGTGGAAACCAAGTTTCGGGATGTGTACCGCTTCTTCACCATCCCGGTGCAGGCCCAACTCACTTTGGGCGGCAACCCGCGCTGGCGCTATGGGGTGCTGGGCGGCGGCGCACTGGGTATTCTGGCCGGGGCCCAAACCACGGAAGGCTCGGCCTGCAACTGTCGGCAAACAAACTGGGCCACCTCTACCAAAGAAAGTCCCTTTACCCGCACCAACCTTCTTTTCACCGGCGGGGCGTTTGCCAGCTACCAGTTTGCCCTGGGTCAGTGGTTCACTATTCGCCCGCAAGGACAGGTTTTCCTGAACTCTCTTACCACGCCGACGAGTGGCCGGGCGGCCCGCCGGCCCTGGAGCCTGGGCCTGCAGGCTGGCTATAGCTGGGACCTGGACCCACGCAAGCACTAATTCCTTCCCTATCCTTTCTGACTAGCTACTCCTCGACAATGAAAAAATTACTGCTTGCTTCCCTCCTAGCCTTCGGTGGCCTGCTGCCCGCCTGCCAGTTCGACCCCGGCGTGGTTATCTGCGACGACGGCAGCACGGGCCCCACGCCCACCGCCCCGGCCAACCTGCAGCAGCTCTACTCCCAGCTGGGCGCGCCCGTGCAGACCTTTACCTACGACCCGAGCCGCGCCAATACCTTCACCGGGGCAAAAGGCACTGTTATTTCGATTCCGGCCAACGCTTTTGTGAAGAACGGACGGGTGGTGAGCGGACCCGTTCAGCTCTCGTTCCGCGAGATTTTCAAACGAGCCGACATGGTGCTCAGCAGCATGCCCACCGTTTCGGGCGGACGGCTGCTCGAATCGGCGGGGGAAGTGTACCTGCGCGCCGACCAGGATTCGTCGATTACCCTGGCAACGGGCGCCACCATCCGGCTGCAGACCCAAACCCCGCCCAACGTTGCCTCGCCCGACTCGATGCGCTTGTTTGTGGGCGGCGGGGGTGGCGGCAGCGGGGCTCCGGCCTGCTTCGACTGGACCCTGAACAACCCGAGCTCGGGCGCTACCATTGCGCCTACCCCAACCGGCAACGTCATTACGGTCAGCAGCTTGCTCTACAACAGTGGCATTGGCTGGCTGAACTGCGACAAGTTTTATAGCAGCCCCAATCCGCGGACGGCCATTACGGTGAAAGTAACCGGCGGCGACATTGACCCGATCAAGAATACGATGGTATTTGCCGTGTTCCGCACCTTCAATGGCTCTTTGCGCATCTGTAGTTTCAAGGCCCCCGATACGTTCGAGGCCCCGGGCGTGCCGGAAGGATTGGCCGTCAGCGTTGTGGTTATCCGCACGCTCAATGGCAAGCTGTACTACGGCCGCCAAGATGGCACCATACAGGCCGGAGTGCCGTTTGCCCCCGTTCTGAAGGAAACCACTTCCGCCGCCATGGTTGATGACCTCAACCAGCTGTAAAAACCGCTTTTATTCTTACCGAGTTAATTCGCTTATTCTCGTCACGCTTTATGAAGCAAAAACGGCAGCTGGTGGCTGCCGTTTTTGTTTTCATGGGTTAGTCTTGTAGGCAGCCCCCAATAACTACTTGCCGCACCGGGTTTTCGCCCAGCCAGTAGGGTATTTCGGTGTAGTCGCGCACGTCGAGCACCAGAATATCGGCCTGCTTGCCGACCTCAATGCTGCCGATTTCAGATTCCAGCCGTAGGGCCCAGGCGGCATTAATGGTTACGCCGGCAATGGCTTCCCGGGGCGTCAAATCCATTTTCAGGCAGGCCATCGACAGGGCCAGCCAGAGGTTTTTGCTCGGGCAAGAACCGGGGTTGAAGTCGGTGCTGATGGCCACGGGCAGGCCCCGGTCGATAAACTGCCGCCCGGGCGCGTACTTTTCCTGGCGCAGAAACAGGGGCACCAGGGGCAGCAGCACCGCAATGGTTTGGCCTTCGCCCCCGTTGCCCAGCCGGGCCGCGTCCTCCAGGCTGAGGTAGTCGCAGTGGTCGACGCTGACGGCCCCGAGGTCGGCGGCCATGGCGCAGCCGCCCATGTCGTGGAGCTGCTCGGCGTGGATTTTCAACCAGAACCCCAGGGCCTGCGCCTGCTGCAGGTAGCGCCGCGAATCGGCCACGCTGAAGGCGCCCTGCTCGCAGAAAATGTCTACAAAGGCGGCTTTTCCCTGCAGTTCGGGCAGCACCTCGCGCACCAGATAGTCGAGGTAGTCGGCGGGGCGCCCCTGAAACTCGGGCGGCACCACGTGGGCACCCAGAAACGTGGGCACCACCCGCACGGGCTGCTGCTGGCCGGCCTGCTGAGCCACGTGCACCAGGCGCAGCTCGGTTTCCTTGTCGAGGCCGTAGCCGCTTTTGGCCTCCACCGTCGTGACGCCGTAGCGCCGGAAGTCGCGCAGGTGGCGCAGGGCGTGGTCGAGCAGCTCGGCCTCGGAGGCGGCCCGGGTGGCGCGCACCGTGCTTAGAATACCGCCGCCCGAGGCCAGAATATCCAGGTAAGACTCGCCCTGCAGCTTGCGCTGAAACTCGTGGGCCCGGTTGCCGGCAAATACCAAATGCGTGTGGCACTCTACCAGCCCCGGCATCACCACCCGGCCCTGGGCGTCCAGCACCTGCGTGTCGGTTGTAATCTGGCTTTCATCCAGCTCGCCCATGCGTCCGACCGCCACGATTTTGGAGCCACGGCAGGCTACGTAGGCATCGTGGAGCGTAAGCCAGTCGGTAGTCAAGGGGCGGTTAGGCCGGCCCCCGGCCAGCGTCAGCAGCTGACCGCAGTTACGAATAAGCAGGGTGTAGGACACGGAGTACGAGGCGCCCGGGGTGGAAACGGGTTGCGGCCCCAAACTACTCATATAAAAAAAGGATACGCCAGCACCTGACGTATCCTTTTCGGCCTTACGAAACCGACCTAATTGGCTAACAACACATTAAGTCCAGTACTGAATCGGGGCGTACGGGAAGCGGCGCTGCCACTCCGTGAAGAAGAACTGCTTAAGAGTGCGCATATCATCGGGTTGGTACACGTACTTGGTGCCCCCAAACTTGTTCCGTTTCACGGCCCGGGTGGCCTCATCCAGGTCCAGGGAGGTATTCGGGTACCACTGCAGCAGTACGTCCTTGGAGCCAGGCGTGAAGCGGTGACTAATCATTTCCACGGTCAGGTCGCAGGGAAAATCAAGCGTAGCGGCTAGCCGGTCGAGCAGCGCCGTGTAGTGCTGCCGCCACTCCGGAATGGGCATAATGGGAGCCAGCACCACGCCTACCGGGTAGCCGCCTCCACCCTGCTCCTGGGGTAAGGCGAGCTTCCGCAGCGCCTGCAGCCGCGCCTCTACGGAAGCCGTGCCCCCTTCGAGGCGCCGGGCAATGGGCTCGGCATTCAGGCTAAACCGGGCCCGGGTGTGCCCGTTGTGGGGCAGGTCGAGCAGGGAATCGACTTGGTCGTACTTGTTCACAAACCGCAGCTGGGCGCCTTCCCGGGTGCCGTAGTAGCGGATGCATTCGGCCAGGCTACCGGTCAGGTGCTCAATACCCAGCACGTCGGTGTAGCAGCTGACCTCGAAGGACGTGCGGCGCCCGGCTTGCTCGTAGGCGGCGGTGCCGGCCAGCAGCTTGGGCAGGTTGGCATAGGCGCGCACCACCGGCGGCCCCTGCAGGCTGCCGGCCAGGTAGCAATACTGGCAGTGGGCCGGGCAGCCTTCGGCCAGGTTCATCTGCCAGTCGGCCGACGGAGGCGTGGGCTGCAGCTTCAGGGCGCTGGGCGGGGCGCATACCACGGCCAGCGTGTTCTTGGCATTGCGGTAGGTTTCGCGGGCGTCGGCGCCGCGCAGGCCGGTCAGGCGGTTGCTCTTCAGCAGCTCGATTTCCAGGTTGTGCGCCTCGGCCCGGGCCAGCATCTGCTGCCCAAAGGGCTCGTCGAGGGCGTCGGGGGTAAACAAAACCCGCTTGGGCAGCCACAGGCGGGCCGAGTGCGTCAGGGGCTGAGGCACGGGGGCAGGCTGGTCGGTGAGCAGGGTTTCGGAAAGCTGAACGAAGGTGCCGGAATCTAGCATCAAAACGGGTAGCTGGTGTAGATATAGAACACTTGCGGCGGGCTATAAAGTCCCGAACAGTCCGTTTAATCAGAATATTTAACCATTGACTTTCAGTACATTAAAACACTAATCAAGTATTTATTTCGGCTCCGCACCCTGGCCCAAGCAGCGGTTCGCCCCCTTGCGTGCATCCTACCTACAAGAGCCCTCAGCACGCTTGCTTCCTGCTTAGTTTCCACCGCATCTTTCCCCAACTATGGCTTTGAAACTACCTTTCCTCAGCGCCGCTTTTTTCCTGGTTACGCTTCGGTCTGCGGCCCAGGAGCCCCTACAGCAACTGATAGCCGCTGAGCGCAGCTTTGCCCAGGCCGCCATCCAAACAACTACCAAACAGGCCTTTCTGGCCAGCATGGCCGATTCAGCCATCATGTTCAACAATGGCCAGCCGGAACTGGCCAAGCCCGGCTGGCAAAAGCGGCCCGAGCAGCCCAACGCGCCCAAGCTCATCTGGGGACCAGCTTTTGCGAGCATTGCCAACTCCACCGACCTGGGCTACACCACCGGGCCCTGGTACATCGAGCAGGCGGAGGGCAAGCGCGTGGCCCACGGGCAGTTTTTTACGCTCTGGGGCCGGCAGCCCGATGGCAGCTTCAAGTTTCTGCTCGACGTGGGCGTGTCGCACCCCGCCCCGGCTTCCGCCGACCTACCCACGCAGGTTGCCGCGCCGAGCCGGCCGACTCCCATGAGTAAGCGGCGCCGGGCCAACCTGCCCAAGCTGGACGAGCAACTCTCGGCCGCTCTTCAGGACCGGGGCGCGGGTTCAGGCTACGCGGCCTGGCTCAGCCCCCAGGCCCGTTTGCTGCGCGACGCCCACCCACCCCTGACCACTCCCGCCGCCATTGCCCCGGTGCTGGCCGCCGACCCGGTTCGTCGCTTTACCAGCCAAGGCAGCCGCGTAGCTCATAGCGGCGAGCTGGGTTATACCTACGGCACGTATCTTTCGGCCCAAACTCCCTCCGACCAGGGGGGCTACCTGCACGTGTGGCAACTGGAAGCCCGCGGCTGGCGTTTAGTGGCCGAAGTTCTTACTCCTACTGCCCCGCCCAAACCCTAAAGTCAGGCGGCCGGGGCCCTACCTCTACCCCGCATGAAAGCGCTGCTGCTCATTGATATTCAACCCGATTTCTTACCCGGCGGCTCCCTGGCCGTACCGGAAGGCGACGCCGTGGTGCCCCTGGCCAACGCCCTGCAACCCCACTTCGACCTGGTCGTGGCTACCCAGGACTGGCACCCGCAGAACCATAAGAGCTTTGCGGCCAATCACGCCGGGCGGCAGCCATTCGAACAGATTGACCTCCACGGCCTGCCCCAGGTGCTCTGGCCGGTGCACTGCGTGCAGGGCTCGGCCGGGGCGGCTTTGGCCGAATCATTGGATGCCAACCGCATCGAAACCATCTTCCGCAAAGGCACCGACCCGGAAATTGACAGCTACAGCGGATTTTACGACAACGGCCACCGCAAAGCCACGGGGCTGGCCGACTACCTGCGGGGCAAGGGCGTGCAGCAGGTGTACGTGGCCGGCCTGGCCGCCGACTACTGCGTGTACTTTACGGCCAAGGATGCCCTGCAGGAAGGGTTTGACACGTATCTGATTGAGGACGCCACCCGCCCTATTTCGCCCGAAGGCTTTGCCCAGGCCAAAGCTGATTTAGAACAGCTCGGCGGCCACATCATTCACAGCACGGCGGTGCTGGGTGGCCACTGATATGACGTCAGCACCCCTGATTCTGACCCTGGCCCTGGACGAGCCGGCTACCCGGTTTTTCAACGACCTGCGTCAGCAGCACTTCCCGCCGGAGCGGAATTTTCTGGCCGCCCACCTCACCTTGTTTCACCACCTGCCCGGCACCGAGCAAGTCCAAATCGAGGAAACCCTGACCACGCTGGCGCAAAACCAGGCGCCCTTGGCCCTGACGGTGCCGGGGCTGCAGTTTCTGGGTCAGGGCGTGGCCTACCAGGTAAGCAGCCAGGAGTTGGAGCGCCTGCACCGGGACTTGCAGCGGCAGTGGTGGGCCTGGCTAACGCCCCAGGATCAGCAGAAGCGCCGCCCCCACGTGACTATTCAGAACAAGGTGCGCCCCGAAGTAGCCCGGGCCTTGCACGAGCAGCTAGCTGCCGGATTTGAGCCCTTTGCCGCTACGGGCGTGGGCCTCCAGCTCTGGGCTTACCGCAACGGCCCCTGGGAATGGCTGCGCAGCTTTGCTTTCGGCGGATAGAGCACCAAAAGCAAATATTAATTTTATCATATTTAACCTTATATCCCTTACCCTACTCGAAAGCAGGAACAGGCTGGTCGATTGCCAGTCTGTCTTGCCCCGTCCGGAACCCGGCTTCACCGAATAATTGGAAAGCATTGCGCCAGGCTTGCTAGCTTTGATATTGATAGAATCTCAATTAGATTTGAAATTCGCCGCCCTCAGCCTACCACACCCTGTGCATGCAACATATTGGCCTACTTTTTACCGCAGCGCTGATTCGGGGCGCTGTACCAGCGGCGGCTGCCCCGCCCGGTGCTGCCAGTAGCGTAGTTGCCTCTCCGAAACATCCAATTACAGCCACTACCCTGCTTCCCGCTGCGGATGCCGTGGGCGGCATGGTGCTCAACGACACCGGCGAACCGCTGCCCGGCGCGACGGTCTTCCTGAAAGGCTCCTTCGTGGGCACCAGTACCAACCAGCTCGGCCAATTCCACCTGGATGTCTCGCTCGAGAAAGGCCCCGTCACGCTCACCATTGCATTCGTGGGCTACGAATCCCAGGAAATAACCCTTACCGAAGCCAATCACGACTTAGTTATCAGACTGGTACCCAGTGCGGCGACCGTTAATGCCACGGTCGTATCGGCCTCGCGGGTGGAGGAGAACATCCTGCGTACTTCTTTCACCATCGACAAAGTAACCGCCGCTCAGCTGGAGCGCCTCAGCACGCCGGAGGTGCTGGCCGGGCTGGGCCAGCTGCCGGGCGTGGACGTAAACTCGGCCTCGATGCTCTTTACCAGCGTCAGCACCCGGGGCTTCAACACGGCCAAGAGCGAGCGGGTCATCCAGCTGGTCGACTACATGGACACGGCCCTGCCGAGCCTGAATTTGAGCCCGGGCAACCTGGTGGGCATTCCCGAGCTGGACATGGAAAGCATCGAGCTGATTCACGGACCGGCCTCGGCCTTGTACGGGGCCAATGCCCTGAGCGGGGTGGTCTTGTTCAACAGCAAGGACCCGTTTGTCTACGAGGGCCTGAGCGTGCGTTTGCGCGGCGGGCAGCGCAACCTGCTGGACGGGCAGGTGCGCTATGCCCACAAGCTCGGCGACAAGTGGGCCCTCAAGCTCAACGCCAGTGCCTTCCAGGCCAACGACTGGATTGCCAATAATTACGAGGCCGTCAGTTTTTCTCTAAATCCGGCCGGCTCCCCGCTGGGCTACGATGCGGTGAACCGTCACGGGGAAATTGCCTACCAGTTCAACAGCACGCGGCAATTGCCCGGTGGCACCCACCCCGACCTGTACGGCAAAACGGCGTATATGCCCGGCTTCACCGAGCAGGAGCTCATCGGCAACGACCAGCAGACCCGCTCCTACCGCCTGCAGGGGGCCTTATCGTACCTGATTAAGGATGACCTGAAGCTGACTCTGGAAGCCAAGCACGCCACGGGCACTTCCACCTACCAAAACATCAGCCGCTTTCGGGTGAAGGGCCTGGGCACGAACCAGTACCGGGCCGAATTGAAAAGCTCCAGGGGCTTCATCCGGGCGTATTCCACGGAAGACTTCACCGGCAGCACCTATGAGCTGACTCAGCTCAGCGCCTTGGTGCAACATGCTACGGCCCAGGAAAACACCCCGTACGGCCCGTTGAGCTACAGCCAGGTGTTTTTTATTACCTACAACAACGCCTACAAACAAGCCCTGGCCACGCCCGGAATCAGCAAAGAGCAAGCCCAGGCGGCCGCTTTACAGGCGGCGAATGCAACTCAACTGAAGTCCTCGGATCCGCGCTTTGCGGAGCTGCGCACCCAACTCACTGCCGATGACCAGCCCGGCCGCGGGGCCCAGCAGAACTTCAACTCCTTTTTGAACGACATCAGCGCCCAGCGCAGCTTCCGCGTGTCCGACTTCGGCACCGACCTGATTCTGGGGGGCGCGTACCGCGAATACCGCCTGGGCTCGGGGGGCAAGCTCTTCAATGACTTCAACCAGGGCCGCATCCGCAACTACGAGTTTGGCGCCTACGGGCAGCTGACCCAGACCCTGCTGCAGGACCACCTGAAGCTGGCCCTGGCCGGGCGGGTCGACTACTTCAAGAACTTCTCGCCGGCTTTGTCGCCGCGGGCCTCGGCCGTGTATAGCTTCGGGCCCGACAAACGGCATAACTTCCGGACCAGCTACGCCGGCGCTTACCGCAGCCCCTCCCAGCTCGAGCAGTACGCCCATTCCGACGTTACGTCTTTTATCGTGCTGGGCAATATCGGCCGCGGCTTTGAAGGCTACGGCTTTACCGATGCGGCCGGCAACCCCTACGGGACGCCCGGCATTCCGCTGTCGGCCTTCGAAATTCGTCTGCCCAAGCTGGCTCTGGAGCATTCGACGACCGTGGAGGCGGGCTACAAAGGCATGCTATGGCCGAAGCTCTACGCCGACATAAGCTATTTCCGTAGCCTCTACACCGACTTTGTGGGTGGCCGTACCTTCGTCGGCAACGTGGACGGGACCCGCCCCACCCAACAGCAGCTCGACGAAGGCCTGCCCGCCCTGGCCGACCGCAGCAAACCCACGCGCTTCATCTTCACCTGGTACAACAACGCTCAGCAGGTGCGCACCCAGGGCGCGACCCTCGACCTGGCCTACAAGCTCAGCAAACCAGTGCGCCTGAACGGCAACTACACCCTCAACGTGCTGGACCGCCGCAATCTGCCCGCCGATTTTCAAACCTTCTTCAATACGCCCAAGCACAAGTTCAACCTGGGTGTTCAGGGCACGGTGGCCCAGCTGACCTACGCCCTGAACTACCGTTGGGCCCAGGGCCACCGGCAGGAGCTGCCTTTTGCCACCGGCACCCTGCGCGCCTACCGCTCCACCGACGCCTACCTGGGCTATACTCTGCCCGAGCTGGCTACCACTTTCCAGGCGGGCGTGTCGAACCTGTTCAACACGAACAACATCCAGATTATTGGCGGCCCCCAGATCGGGCGCTTAGCCTTCCTGGGCGTGCTCGTAAACGTACAATAAGCGGCCCTTACCTCAATAAGAAAGCCGGAGCGGGTCGTACCAGATACGGCCCGCTCCGGCTTTTTCGGCCTGTTGCTTACCGGTTGTTAATCAGCTTGAAGCGGGCGTCCAGCTCCTGGCGCGAAGCCTGGCGCACCTCTTCGGAAGTACCGTAGCCTACCTCCTGCTCGCCGGCGGCCAGCCGCTCCATGATGGAATCGGCAAAGGCATCGACGGGTACCCCAAAGGTGTGCAGCCCGGCTCCGCCCAGGTCGGTATTCACGGCCGGGGGCACAATTTCCAGCACCTGGATGGGTGTAGCGGCCAGCTGGTGGCGCAACGAAAGCGTGAACGAGTGCAGGGCGGCCTTGGTAGCACTGTAGATGGGGGCAAACGCGGCCGGGGCAAACGACAAACCCGACGTAACGTTGATAATGGCCGGATTAGGCTGCCCGCTCAGGAAAGGAATAAACAGCATGCTCAAATGAATGGGCGCCTCCAGATTGATAACGATTTCCTGGCGGCGCGCTTCCCAGTCCTCCGTGTCGTCGGCCAGTTGCAGGCGGTTCTGAATACCGGCGTTGTTGAGCAGTACGTTTACCCCCGCAAACTCGGCTTTGACCCATTGCAGCAGCTCCTGCCGGTCGGTGGCCACGGCTACGTCGCAGACGCGGGTATGCAGGCCGGGCAGCTTGGCCTGGGCTTCGCGTAGCTTGTCCTCGCGGCGGCCCACGACAATAACTTCGCTGCCGGCCCGGACAAAACGCTCGGCCAGGGCAAAGCCAATACCGGAGGCTCCGCCGGTAATCAACACGGTGTTTGCGGCTAAATTCATAAAGAAGAAAACAGTGCTAGAGTTAGAAACGAGTATGCAGGATACTACTTCCCACTACCCGCTTTTGTTGAAGCAATTCATCTGCCGGCCCGAATTTTTTACGGATTAAGGCCCCATGTTTACCAACTGCTGCGTTTTTCCCTGTCCTATTTTCTGGCCTCTGTGCGGTTTGCTACTCGCCCCTCGGCCTGTTGCTTCTTGCCGGCCGTAGCCCGGCCCAGTCCTTCGAGCCGGGCTTGCGGGTAACGGCAGCCAGCGACGCGGTGCAGGGCGGAGCTACTGGAAACCAAGTTGATGAAAGACCGGGACGCGGCACCCGCCGCCAGCCGGCGGGAAGCTCGACCTTATTGCCTCTGGCAGCCAGCAGACGCACTTTTTTACCAATCTAAGCCAACAAAAGAGCCTTTTTTTGCTTTTCGACGTAGGCAATACCTTTGCCGACTTCTTTGCTACGTCACCCCTATGAATACTACCGATAACTCTCCGGAAAGCACCGTTGACGTCGTGCTCATCGGCGCCGGCATTATGAGCGCCACACTGGGCATGATGCTCAAGGAGTTGCAACCCGACCTGACCATTACCGTGCTCGAGCGGCTCGATGTGGCCGCCGCCGAAAGCTCCGACGCCTGGAACAACGCCGGCACTGGTCACTCGGCCTTTTGCGAGCTAAACTACACCCCCGAAAAGCCCGACGGCTCCATCGACATCAGCAAGGCCATCGGTATTGCCGAGTCGTTTGAGGTATCAAAGCAGTTCTGGGCTTTTCTGGCCGAGAAATACGCCGTAAAAGAGCTGCAGCGCTTTATCAACCACATTCCGCACATGAGCTTTGTGTGGGGCCCCGATAACGTGGAGTACCTGCGTAAGCGCCATGCGGCCCTTACCCAGTCGCCCTTGTTCAAGGGCATGGAATACTCGGAAGACCGCCGCCAGATCGAGCAGTGGATTCCGCTGGTGATGGAAGGCCGCGACCCTAGCCAGCAGGTGGCCGCCACCAGCATGGATTTGGGCACCGACGTGAACTTTGGCTCCCTGACCCGGGGCATGTTCTACCTGTTGCAGGAAAAGCCCGGCGTCACGTTCCACTTCAACCACGAAGTCAGCAAGCTTAAGCGCAAGGAAGACGGCCTCTGGAGCGTAAAAGCCACCGACCGCCTCACGGGCCAGAGCAAGAAGGTACGGGCCAAATTCGTGTTTATCGGCGCGGGCGGCGGCTCCCTGACCCTGCTCGAAAAGTCGGACATTCCCGAAGGCCACGGCTTCGGCGGCTTCCCCGTGAGCGGGCAGTGGCTCAAGTGCGTGAACCCCGAAGTAATTGAGCGGCACGAGGCCAAAGTGTATGGCAAGGCCGCCGTGGGCTCCCCGCCCATGTCGGTGCCCCACCTCGACTCGCGCATGATCAACGGCAAGCGGGAGCTCCTATTTGGTCCCTACGCGGGCTTCAGCACCAAATTCCTGAAAAAAGGCTCCTTCCTGGATCTGCCCGCCTCCATCCGGGCCGGCAACCTGCGCCCCATGATTATTGCCGGGCTCAAGAACATTCCGCTCACGCGCTACCTCATCAACCAGGTGCGGCAGTCGCCCGAAGACCGCCTGCAAGCCCTGAAAGAATACTTGCCCAAGGCCCGGGCCGAAGACTGGCAGCTCGAAATTGCCGGCCAGCGGGTGCAAGTCATCAAAAAGCACGAAAAAGAAGGCGGGGTGCTGGAGTTCGGCACCGAAGTCGTGAGTGCGGCCGATGGCTCCATTGCGGCCCTGCTGGGTGCCTCGCCCGGGGCTTCCACGGCCGTGTCCATCATGGTCAGCCTGATTCAGAAATGCTTCAAGGCGCAGGGCAACTCGCCCGAGTGGACGGCCAAGTTCAAGGAGATGATTCCTTCCTACGGCCAGAAGCTCAACGACAACCCCGCCCTGCTCGACCAGATTCGGACGCACACCAACGCCGTGCTCGGCCTGGCCGATACGGCTGCCCTGACCGGTAAGTAAGAGCCGTCTTATTCTTAAAAAAGCCTCCTGATACACACCAGGAGGCTTTTTCTTTTTCAGCAGGAACCCGCTAGGGTTTAGTAGCCACCACCGAATACACCAGCGGCGCCTTTTCGCCCAGGGGGCCAATACGGAAGGTGCCGTCGGGCTGGGCCACGGTGTGGGCAAAGCAGTTGTAGGGCGAAAAGTCGTATTCGGCAAAGCTGGTCAGCGCCAGGCCCTGCCGCAGCAGGCTGCCGAGCACCTCGCTCAGGCTATGATTCCAGGTAACCGACTGGTGCACGATGCCCGCCGAGAGGTCGGCATAGGTACCGGTTTCGGTTTCCTCGATGGGCCCCGTGTTGAAGTAGCTGTATTCCAGGCGGGTAAATTCGTTGTCGAACATCCACACCACCGGATGAAACTCCACCAGCAGCAGGCGGCCGCCGGGCCGGAGGTAGCGGTGCACCAGCGCGGCCCAGGGTTGCAAGTCGGGCCACCAGTTCAGCACGCCGTAGGTCATATACACTACGTCAAACTGTGCTTCCTGGGACAGATACTGGGGCAAATCGTGCACGTCGCAGCAAATAAACTCGGCCGCAACGCCAATTTCTGCACTTAGCCTCCGGGCGGCGGCAATGGCGGCATCCGACAGGTCGACGCCCGTTACCCGGGCCCCGAGGCGGGCCAGGGACAGCGTATCCTGGCCAAAATGACACTGCAGATGCAGAATGCGCAGCCCGGCCACGTCGCCCAGCAACGCTAGCTCGATGCTGTTCAACGACGTGCTGCCCGCTTTGAAAGCTTCCACCGCGTAGAACTCGGACGCCAGGTGGGGGCCGGTGCGGGCATTCCACAGGGCGCGGTTCAGGTCGAGGTAAGTAGGCGTCGTCATGGCTGATGAAGGGACGGTATCAGGTGGTGCGGGGCAGGAAAATCTCGGCCAACATGCACCGGGCACTACCGCCCCCAATGGTTTCGATGGTCGGAATGGGCAGGGGCAGCAATTCGCAGTACTGGCTCAGTTGCTGGCGCTGAGCCGCTGTCAGGGCCTCATAGGCGCGCTGCGACATCACCAACCGCTCGGGCCCGCCCGCGGCGGGCTGCACCGTAAGCATGTTGCCGGCAAACCGGGCCACCTGGGCCAGGGAAATAGCCACGATTTCGTGGCCGGTAGCTTCCAGCGAAGCCACGACGGCGGCCTGCTCGGCGGCATCGGTGATGCTTTCTACGCACAGCACGGCAAACCGGGCGCCCACGCACAGCATCACGTTGGTGTGGTAAATGGGTTGCCCCTGCGGGTCGTGGGCGTGAAATGCTACCGGCCGGTAGCCCAGTCGGGCAGCTACCTCGGCAAACAGGGCCGCATCGGTCCGGGCCGAAACGCCCGCGTAGGCCACGCGGTGCAGATGGTCGAAGATAATGCTGCCGGTGCCTTCCAGAAACCGCCCCTGCTGCTCGTGGTGCGACAAATCAATGACTTCCGTAAGCTGAAACTGCTGGGCCAGGCCGGCCAGAATATCGGGGCGGCGCTCGGCCCGGCGGTTGGGGGCGCACATGGGATACAGCAGCACGCGGCCATCGGGGTGAAAGGTGCCCCAGTTGTTGGGAAACACCGCATCGGGCTTGGCGGGCTCGGCCGTATCGTCGACTACCATCACATCGATTCCGTTGGCCCGCAGGCTCGCCACGGCGTTATCGAATTCGGCAAAGGCCTGCTGCTGCAGCTGCTCTGCACTGAGCTGGGCCAGGGCTTGCTGAAAGTGGTTGGACGCCGCCGTTTCGGCATTGAAGGCGAAGCGGACGGGGCGCACGAGCAGTACGGTGGAAGCTGATTGCATAAGCAAGCGAAGTAGCGGGAGCCGCAAGTAGGGAAAAGTTGGCAAATTCCGGCCTCCGTCTGGCTCCAACATCCCTGCCCAAGGCTGCTGGCAGCCGGTTGAAACGCAAAAACGCCGGAAAAAGAACCAGGTCTTTTCCGGCGTTTACTCACGCTAGCTACCCAAAGCTTCCTCTAACCTACAGGTAGATAGTGTGAATACCTTCGCCCTGGCCCTTGGAGCCTACGCCCGACACGGAGGCGCTGATTTTGACGGGGCTGCCGTCGTACGAGAAGCTGAAATCGGCGGTGGGGGTAGCCCAGCCGTAGGCCCAGGTGAGCTGGGCGTAGGTGGTACGCAGCACGTAGCGCCGCTGCCGGGCCTCGGCCGAGCCGGCCGACATCCAGGCAGTAGCCGTGCCCGAGTTGGTCGTGATTTTGCCGCCCGAATACAGAATACTGTGTTTCACGGTGATGTGGCCGCGCTGGCTGCCCCACACCCACTTGATATCGAAGCTGAGCACCGTGGCCGTAAACGCCGAAGTCGTCACTTTGGCTTGCTCACTGGTGGCGTCCTGCGTTTGGTCGTCGATGGTAAACACGTTGGCCAGAATGTTGTCGTACACCAGGCCCTTGTCGTTGTAGAGGCACAAGGAGGTGAAGCGTTGACCGTCCCGCTCCCACACCAGCTCTACCTGGCCTAGGCCGGCCTGCACCGTTTTATCGAGGTAGGTGCTGATGCTGGTCCGCACGTCGGCGTGGGTACCCGATACCCCGCCGGCTTGCTTGTTGGCGGCTACCCCGGCCTGCAGGGTGCTCAACTCGAAGGAAGGCGTTTGCTGGGCCTCCACGGCTCTATCGGCGTTGGCATACACCGGAATAATACTGCCCGCATCCAGAATCCGGGCTTTAGCCGCGGCGACGTCGTCAGCCTTGCTCAGGCGGGTGCCGAAGGAATAGGACACGAGCTTCAGATTCAGGGCCGGATTGGTGTTAGCAAAAGCAATGGTCGAGTCGAGCTGCCCCTGGATGCGGGCCTGCCCTACTTTGCTGAGCGGGTTAAGGCTACGGGCATCATTGCTCTGAGCAACGGGCTCGGGCAGGTGTTGCTCTTCTTGCTGACAGGCTGAGAGCGAGGCGCCCAGTAGAGCGGCCCCCAGCAGAGAGGTAGTAAGTGTTTTCATGGGTTGTGGATGGGAAAGGATGAACGATAAGCCAACGGCCAAATATGTCGGCTCCCCCGACCCACACCAAGGAACTATATAGACAAATTATATATATAATTATTTTAATAAACATATAGCTTTTAACACGCTCTTCTGGCTTTACGCAGGCTGCAAGGACATTGCTGTACCTACCTTAACGTGGTGAAAATGGGTAGATGTGACGGAGTTTCTACCCTAGTGCTGAGCTTAGCACTCAGGCTTTTACTTCTACAGATACGACAGCCACCAGTGCCGATGCTGCTGTTTGTAGGTCTGGTACCAGCGGCAGGGTAGATACAACAGGGCTACCACCCCAAACCAGACGACGTAGGCCCGCAGCAGGCTGGGCTGATAGCTAGCCGGCCAGTTGGCCCGGTCGGTGAAGCCAAAATTGACGGGCTGCCCAAACGCTAGCTGGGTCCAGCAATAAGCACTCACACTGATAAGCAGCAAGTGGAGTAGGTAGTAGAAAAAAGGCACCTGCCCAAACGTGCGCAACACGGCGGCTACGCGGCCTTTCGGCTCACTTAGGCTGGCCAGCACCAGCAGAGCCACCCCAAGCGTGAGGCTCAGAAACAGCAGGGACGGTGGGTACTTTGTCACGTTCAGGAACGACAGAACGGAGTAGACCATACCCCGCTCCTGAACGCCCCAGGGCGCCGAGTCGCCGTAGCTGTTCAGGGCGCGCAGCCCCACAAACAGCCCCAGCAACCCAGCCCCGGCCAGCCGCAACTGCCGGTTGCGCAGGGGAGCAGGCAGCACAAACCACGGCCCCAGGCAATAGCCGGCGGCCAGTACCGCCGCCCACGGCCCAATCGTATAGGCCGCCAGCACCGAGGTAGCCGGACTCAGCGGAAATGCAAAAGGCGCATTGTGCAACAGGGCCAAACCCACGGCGGCGGGCGTAGTGGGCTGCAGGGCCGGCAGCAGATTGTGCAGGGCCAGAAAGCCCAGCGCCAAGGTACTTAGCAGCCAGCGGGGCAGCCAGAGTAGCCCGGCCAGCAGTACCATACCCCACCCCGTTGCCCAGATAACCTGCAGCAGAATCAGCTGGTAGCCCCAGGTCAGCACAAAACTGATGACCAGCACTTCCAGCCCTATCAGCCACAGGCCGCGGGTCAGCAGAAACCAACTCACGCGTGCCCGGCTGGGTTGTTTTTGCTGGTAAAGAAAGATGCTTATCCCGGCCAGAAATACGAAAGTCGGCGCGCAGAAATGGGTAACCCAACGCGTAAAGAACAGCAGCCCCGAGGCCTGGCTTACATCTTCGGGCCGCACCGGTGTGGGGCTCCAGAATTCGCGCACGTGGTCAAGGGCCATGACGACCATAACCAAGCCGCGTACCACGTCGATGGAGAAGACCCGGGCGGGGCGCGGTACTACGGGTGGGGAGGGCTGAACAGAATCCGGGGACATAAGGCTGAGCAAGAGCAAGCCCCAAGGTTGGGAAAAGTGCGCAATAAGCAGCCCGGCGGCCCGCACTTTTCCGGTTCTTTCCTACGGCCCCCGGGCCGCCGCCGCTACAGCTGCTTGGTTACGAGCAAGCCGCCGTAGGAATGGCCGTTTACGTTTACTCCCTGAATTGGCGTAAAAGCCATGCCGCGGCGGCCGGCCTTCTTGTGCAGCTGCGGCACGACAATGCCGGCCGTGGCCCCGATGGTATAGCCCACCAGGTTGTCGGTCAGGAAATGCTTGCCGGCTTCCATGCGGTAGTAGGCCACGGCGGCGGGCACTACGGCCGCGGCGCCCCACACCAATGGCTCGGCAGCCGACCCAGGGTGGTAATCATGAAACACTTTGGCCGCAAAGAAGGTAGCCGTGGCGGTATGGGCCGTGTGGCCGGCAAAAAAGGAATTGGTGGAAATCTTGCTGCTTCGCTCGCGCGCCGTACCCTCCGTGCCGTACAAAAAGGGCCGGTAGCGGTACACGTTACCCACCGAAGTCGTGAAAAGGGCCGAGGCAGTGGCCATAGTTTCGAGGTACAGCACCAGCACCTGCCCGTAGTGGCTGCGCATATCGGGGTCCAGGGCCAGCAGGCCGGGCGCTACGGCCAAAGAGCCGTAGCAGAGAAAGTCGCTGGCCGTCTGGGCTTTCTCACTGTACTTGCCCGCCACAAACCGGTCGAGCTTGGGCACGTCGTTTTTGGAGAGGGCCGCCAGCTCGGCTTCCGACAGGCCGCTCTTCTGCTGCACCCGATACAGCCCGAAGCCATTGATAGCGCCCAAGCCTACAATGACGGGGGCATCGACGGCAAACCGGGTTTGGTAGGGGGAAGTAGCGGCGCGCTGGGCCGAGGCAGTGGAACCGACGCCAAGACTGATAGAGCCAGCCAACAGCAGGGAAGAAAATAGCTTCATGGGCAGAGTTTGGGAGAGAATGAAGCTGAAACGGGTAATGCCGGGGCAAGGTTAGCAGCTCGACAGTAGAACCTGAGTTCCAAGCTGAAAACGTGGCCCAAATCTGCCGCCAAGGGAATTAGCGCCGCAGAAACTTCGCTACGACGGCCCGAATTTCCTGCTTCTGGGCCTCGGTGGCCCCGTCCCACATGTCGTTGTGAAGGGTGGCCGGTAGCTGCACCACTAGCATCCCCAGGGCGGCCTGCTCGGCGGCCGATGGCAACACGCCCGCATCGGCTACCTGGTCGCTGGAGCGAATGGTCAGGATGCGGGGCCGACGGATCCGGGGCAAGGGCATACGGCGGTTGTCGAGGGAAATGACTTTGTCCACCAGCTGCGGGTGCTCCTGGGCCAGCAGCATGGCCATGTCGCCGCCGTTGGAGTGGCCCAGCAGGAGCAGGTGGTTTACGTCCAGCCGGGGGTAGAGCCGGTGCAGTTGCTGGCGCACAAACAGCTGATTTTGCACGCCCCGCTCCCAGGTGGGCCGCCGCACCAGCCGGGGGTTGCCCGTCGTAGGCAGGGGCTCATCGGTGGGCAGCTCGTGCTGAATGCTGGCTACCAGGTAACCGGCTGCTGCCAGCTGATTGGCCAGAAACGAGTACGCCGTGTTCTGTCCGCCGTAGCCGTGGCTTAGCAAGGCCAGTGTTGCCTTCTTATTAGTGGCCGGCCAGTAGAGCACTACCGGTACCGAGCGGCGCCGGGCCGAGTCGAACAGGCTGAGCGTGGTGGTTCGGGCGGCGGGCAGCACCGGAGCTATGGTCTCTTGCCGCGGGCCGCGGGCAAATGGCGCGGAGTGCGGGCGGCAGCTGGCCGTTAGCGCCAGGAGGCCGAGGGCAAGCACTGCTTTCATATAGAAAAAGATTCGGCTTGCACTTACCAGACAACGGCGGGGGTTGAAAAAGTCGCACAACCGCCTGGTTCATAAGCAGCCGCACCCGGACCGTGGTCAGCCACAGACAGAAACTAGGAATAAGGCAGGATTAGCTCTGCCAAAATAAGGGGTGGCAAGCAAACTGCGGCCGAATCGGGCCGAAAACGGGCCCCTACCCGACTGGCCCCGGCACGAAGAACACGCCGCGAGGCATTAGCCCGGTTGCAGCCAGGGCCGGGCGGCCTCCAGAAAGTCGGAGCCGGTAAAGGTGAGCTTGGTACTGCCCCCGCTCCCGCTCCGGATGTGGGTGGTGTACAAAGTGGTCCAGAGGAATTTCTCGGCATGAAATGGTCCCAGAGCCTGCCACGGAATCAGCAGCGGAGCGTGGCCGGTGCGAAAGGGAAACCCCGTGGCCAGCCCCAGGCCGTGGGCAGAAACCGATGCTTCGACGGCTCCCTTGTAGTTAGCCACCCCGAGCCGCAGCTGCCCCAGCCGAAACCGAGGGCCGGGCGGCAACTCCGGCACGGCAAAATGCCGGGCCAGCGGCTGCCACGCCATCAGGGAAACCAGCTTTACCACCAGGCACCAAAATGCAACAAAAGCACCGATACCCAACGGAATGAGCAGCAGATAGGAATACTTCATACCTGCTCATACGCGCCCCGGGCGCAAAAGGCCTACCCGGGTGCCTTCCGGCCACTCAGCGGCGGTACTCGCGCCCTGGGATGCCGGCCGGGGCCTGCTGCACGACCTGCCGGGCCAGCTGGGTTAGCTCTGCATCGGTGCCCAGCGCCAAATCCTGCCCGAAACGGGTGGCTTCGGCGGCGGTGAGGCACAGGCACATGTCGTACCAGGCACTGGTGCCGCACACCACCAGCAGGTAGTAGCGGCCGGTGGCCTCCTCGAGCAGAAAATCATACATCCAGTCCGGGTTCCGGTAGAGAAGGGTCATGGCAGCAAGCAGGGGCGGCTGGAAAGTAGCGGCCGGGCCGGCAAACTTACCAGCCTTTCTGCTACTCTTTTGCGGCCAACCTTTCGGCCCCGCTTCGGGTACACTTCTTTCACTTGCTTACCGCCCGCCGCCCTTGCGCGGCAGCTGCTATGAGAGAACAAGCTGCCCACCTGCTCGCCCACTTCCCCGACATCTTTGCCTCGCTGGGCATTCTGCTCGGCGGCCTACTGTTCGGGCTGGTTGTGAAATACATAGTTTTCAGCGTGCTGCGCGCCTTCGGCCGGCGCGAGAATTCCGCCCTGGCCCGCTCCGTCGACAAGCACCTGAGCCAGGCCAGCGCCCTGTTTTTCCCGGTTCTGGCCGTGTCCTTGCTATTGCCGCTGGTGCCGTTGCCCCCCAAGCCCTTTGAGGTGCTGCGCCGCTTCGTGGAAGTGTTTCTGGTCCTGAGCTTTGCCTGGGGCCTGATCAAAACCGTGGACGTGATTCAGGACTTGGTGCAACGGCGCTACCGCCTCGAATCGGGCGACAACCTGCGGGTGCGCAAACTTTTCACCCAGCTGCAGTTCATCAAGAAGGTGGCCGTTTCGCTGATTGCCTTCGTGGCCGTGGGCCTGGTGCTGATGAGCTTCGAGACGGTGCGCCGCCTGGGCACGGGCCTGCTCACCTCGGCCGGTATTGCCAGCGTGATTGTGGGCTTTGCGGCCCAGCGCTCCATCAGCAATCTGCTGGCCGGCTTCCAAATTGCCTTCACGCAGCCCATTCGCATCGATGACGTGCTGGTGGTGGAAGGCGAATGGGGCCGGGTTGAGGAAATTACGTTTACCTACGTGGTGCTCAGCATCTGGGACGAACGGCGCCTGGTGCTGCCGCTCAACTACTTTATCGAAAAGCCCTTCCAGAACTGGACCCGCAACAGCGCCCGCCTGACCGGGGCCGTGCACCTGCAAACCGACTATACCGTGCCCGTCGAGGCGGTGCGGGCCGAGCTGGGCCGCATTCTGGAAGTCCACCCCCTGTGGGACAAGCGCGTGGGCGTGCTCCACGTCACCGACGCCAAAGAGCGGACCCTGGAGCTGCGGGCCCTGGTCAGCGCCGCCGATGCCGGGGCAGTATGGGAGCTGCGCTGCGCCGTGCGCGAACAGCTGATTACCTTTCTACAGCGCGAGTTTCCGGGCAGCCTACCACGCACGCGCGTGCTGCTGGAGCAGCCGGAGCGGCAGGCCACCCCAGTGGTTTAGCGGTTGTAGCGCAGTGCCTCCTTGCGCATCCAGCCGGTAGTCGTCACATTTTCCCAGTTGGTAAAAACCACGTAGACGGCTTCGCCTTCTTCCTCCCCGAGCCGGACTTTGTCGCCCTGCACGCAGTGGGCCTTGCGGGGCCGGACAAGGTCGGGCGAGTTGTAGAAATAGGAACGAGCTACCCGCACCACCGCGGTTTGCCCGCTGCGGGGCGCCGGCAGGGCGTCGGTTTCGGGGGGCCGGGGGGCCTCGGTTTCGTAGTCTTCCACGATGGGGGCGGGCGGCGGGGCGGCGGGGCGCACGGCGGGCCGGGTAGAGCGGGCCGGGCTCGTAGTGCCCGCCAGCCGGCCCACTTCCTCCGCTTTCAGCCACCCGGTGACAGTCGCGCCGTTCGGGTTTACAAACTGGGTTTTGATGAAGCCATTCTCGTCTTCTGCCCCGTAGAGCACGTCGCCGCGGCGCAAGTACTGCCCCCCGGGCTTGCCCTGCCGGGGCGAATCGTAGAAATAAGCTGTTTCGGCCAGCACCCGGTACCGCGTACCGGCGCCGGCCGTCAACCCGGCCGTTTCTTCGGCCGCTTCGCTGCTTTCGGGCGCCCCGCCGGCGGTACTCGATACGGCAGGCTGCTCGACCCGCAGCTCCGAGTTGGCCGGGCGCGACTTATCCTCGGAGCACGAAAGCAGCCCGGTCCAGGCTAGGGCAACCAGCAGCCAGGCCCGGCGGCGCGGCTGGAATACGGATGCAGGACAACTGGTGCGGCTCCCGACGCTGCGCTGGCAGGCCGTCGGGGTAGAGTGGCATGGCTCCCTCATCGTTGTGGCGGTAATGGGCGGTGCCCGGTGGCGTATTCCGATGCGTACGTGTTTTTGGGCTGCGGGTGGCGGATTCTTCGGGGCCGGTTCCGAAATACCTCCCCCGGTTTCACTCAATCCGCTTTAATTCCTCCGCCTACGCTGAGCCAGTAAACATGAAGCTGAGCCGGCACAAAAAAGCCGGGCGCAAACCAGAAGTTCGCGCCCGGCTTTTCAGTCAGCGGCTGCTGTTAGCCTACCTGCACCACGATTTTGCCGAAGTGCGAGCCGCTGCCCATGTAGGCCAGGGCTTCCTTTGCGTCCTCAAAGCGGAAGGTGTTGCTGATGACGGGCTTCAGCTGGTTACGGTCGAAGGCCTGCAGCAAATCGGTCAGCATCTGGGTGCTGCCCACGTAAATGCCTTGCAGCCGCTGGGTCAGAATGGCCATCGGCTTTACGGGCTCGTCGCTGGGGCCGCCCACGGCGCCAATCTGGAAGATAGTACCTCCGGCTTTCAGCGCCTGGTAGGACCGCGCCACCTGGCCGGCCACTTCCACCACGTAGTCGGCCCCCTCGCCCTGGGTCAACTCCCGGACTTTCTCCTCCCAGTTGGGCGTTTGCTTGTAGTTAATGAGCATGTCGGCCCCCAGAGCCTGGGCCTGGGCCAGCTTTTCGTCGGAGCTGGAGGTGATGATAACCCGTGCCCCCATGAGCTTGGCGATTTGCAAGCCAAAGATGGAAACCCCACCGGTGCCCTGCAGCAGCACCGTATCGGTGGGGCGCAGCCGGGCCTGCTCGACCAGGGCATGCCAGGCCGTGACGCCAGCGCAGGGGAAGGCGGCGGCTTCTTCAAAGGAAAACGAGTCGGGCACTTTCGTGACGGCGTGCTCGGGGAAGCTCACGTATTCGGCCAGCACGCCGTCGGTGCTGCCGCCCAGGGAACGGAAGGTTTTGGCTGCTGAGTAGGCCCCGTCGGCCCAATCCGGGAAGAAATTGACGGCTACCCGGTCGCCGGCCCGAAACTTGGTCACGCTGGCCCCCACCTCGGTTACCAGGCCCGCCGCGTCGCTGAAGGGAATAAAGGGCAGCTTTTCGCCGGGGTAGCCAAAGCGCCCATTGGCCAGGGCCCAGTCGCGAAAGTTCAACGACACGGCCTTCACCTGAATCTTGACTTCCTGGTCGCGGGCGAGCGGCTCGTCGTAGTCGCCGAGCTTGAAATTTTCCAGGCTCTTGGGCCCGTGCAGCTTATATGCTTTCATTGGAGTAGGGTTGCGGTAATTGGTCCACACAACCGCCAGTACGACCATATTGTTGATTAGCTCAACCAGAAAGCGCCTACCAACCCAGCCTCCCGGGCCGCTGTCGAGTCGCCGGTTTCGGCCGCCTGCTGCGGCCCTGCGTACGGCTGATTCGCGACACCCTGCGCCGCGGGAAAACCAGTTGGACGAGCGGCCCCATAACCTAGCGCTGCCGAACCGGTTACCCCTATTCTATCTGCCTTCTCCCCCTTCACTCAGTTTCAATGAATTCTCCTTCAACTCAACCCACCGCCGCCTCGGCCCCTTCTCCTACTGCCTCCACGGCTACTATTGTGCTGGCCGGGGCTACCGGGGCGCTGGGCCTGCTGATTGCCCACCACCTGCGGCAGCGCGGAGCCACGGTGCGGGCTTTGGTGCGCCCCGGGGCCAGTGCCAAGGCCGAAGCGGCCTCCCTGCGGCTACAGGGCGTAGAGCTGGTGGAGGTAGACTACGCGAATCTGGCGCAGCTTACCCAGGCCTGCACCGGCGCCGACTGCGTCGTATCGGCTTTGTCGGGGTTGCGGGAGGTGATTGTGGACGCCCAGACCCGCCTGCTCGAGGCGGCCGTGGCGGCTGGCGTCCCCCGTATTATCCCCTCCGACTTCTCGGCCGATTTTACGCAGCTGCCCGAGGGCTCTAACCGCAATTTCGACCTGCGCCGGGAGTTTCAGCGCCGCCTCGACCAGGCCCCCATCCGGGCCACTTCCATTCTCAACGGCATGTTTACGGAGCTGCTCAAAGGCCAGGCACCCGTAATTCTGACTGGTCCGCGGCGGGTAGTGTACTGGGGCGACGCCGACCAGCCCCTGGACTTTACCACGATGGTAAACACGGCCGAATACACCGCCGCCGCCGCCCTCGACCCGACTACGCCGCGCTACTTGTGCGTGGCCGGGGAAGTAGCCAGCATCCGGGGGCTGCAAGCCGAAGCCGAAGCTGCCACAGGTCATAAGTTCAAGCTGTTGCGGGTCGGCGGTCTGGGCGTGCTGGGCACCCTGATAAAGGCCACCAAGGCCCTGATGCCGGCCAACGACGAAATTTTCCCGCCCTGGCAGGGCATGCAATACCTGCACAACATGCTCAGCGGGCAGGCCAAGCTACGCACCCTGGACAACGCCCGCTACCCCGAAATCCGCTGGACTCAGGTGCGGGAAGTACTGGCTACCAAGTCCTAGGCCGGGCCTGCGCTGCGCCAGGGCCACACCGGCGCCCAGGCGAAGCGCAGGCCGGAATAAGGGCCTACGCAACACTTACCGAAGAGCTGTGCCCGTATCTAGCACCACCGACTGTAAAGTCGTGTAGGCTTGCTCCGCGAATTTGCGGCAGTCCGGTTGCTTACATTCAAAGTGCAAGGCGACTTCCCAATTCTGCCGTTGGCCCGCCACAATAGTAACCGCCGTTAGCTGTTCGTAGGGGGTTGGTACCAGAGTAGAGCCCCCGAAGGATTCGACGACAGAGAAGGTCCGCCCATGGATAACGGCCAGTTTTTTCGACTTCCAGACCGTGGCAGCAATGCCCGCGGCCCGTTCAGCTTCCTGGCGGTGCCGGATTTCTCGCTCCACCGCCGCCAGGGTTTGCTCGGCCCGGTTACTGGCCCGCACTTCAACCGTGAGTTGGTCCAGGGTGTCTTGGCAGTAGCGGCCTTGGCGTTTAAAGCCACTTTCCTGCAGCAGGCACCCGCCGGTGTTGGTAAACCGGTATTTGAGCTTGTCTCCCATCGGGGTATCGGCTTGGTCTACCCAGGTCAGCAGGGTGTCGTAGCGCTGCGGGACGAACAGCGTAAGGCGGCCTTGGGGAGACAGCGCGCCGGGTCTGGTTTTAAACGCCACGGTGCGCTTTATAAAACCCGCCGGCACCGAATCTGCCTGTTCCGGGGGCGGGGCCGAACAAGCGCCCAGGGTCAGCAGCAAAAGCAGCAAGGTGATTTTCATAGGATCAAAATATACAAGCCGACGCCACTTGTGCTGGCCCGGCTCCCTAGCTCAGGCATCGGGGGCCGGCAGCTGCCAGCCGACCTTCTCAGCCCACAGGCAAGCCGCCTCATAGAGCAAGTGAAACACGGGCTCCTTCAGGTAGAGGTAGCCCGCAATGTTGTCGGGAAAGAGTTCGGCCGCGCGGACTTTGAGCAGTTCGTACTCGGTGCGGGCTACCGGGCTGGCGCGTAGGTAGTCGCGAAACAACAGGGCGTAGCGGGCGTTGAAGCGGCCAGCCTCGCGAATGTGCAGGTGAGCGGTTCGCTCGCCCGCCGGCTCCCGCATGTAGCGCTTGCGCAGCTCCGCCGAGGCTGCGGGCAGGAAGTGAAACACGTCGTAGAGCAGGGATTCGCCCTGGCGGAAGCCCGCCTGCTGCAAGGCTGGCACCAGGTCGGCCACGGCCAGCAGGTCGGGCACGGTCAGTTGCAGGTCCAGCACGTCTTTGGCGCGCAGCCCCGGCACGGCCGTGGAGCCGATGTGGTCGATGCGCAGCACGGCGGGCCCTGCCAGGGCCCGCAGGCGGCGGGCCAGGGCCGCAAATTCCGGGGCCCACTCGGGGCGGTAGGGCACCAGCACAACGGGTTTGCGCGTATCGAAAGGATGTACGTTGGGCATTAGGTTTCCGCAAAGTCAGCCCCGAAGATATAGCCGCTAGGCGCTGGCTTCCATACCCGCAGCGGCTTTCGTAGGCCCAAGGGCCAACCGCCAGCTACACAAAGCCAGCACCAGGGTCAGGGGCGTAAAAACCAGGCGCTCCAGGTCGGTTTTAGCCAGCAGGTTGCCCACCGTATTCAGCGCAAAAAGGCCCGTCATCAGCCACAGCGCCACTTTGAGCAGGCCCTGATTGACGCGCAGGCGCAGCCACCCCGCCGCAACGCTCACCACGGCCAGCATCAGCAGGTTCAGGGTGATGGATACGGTTTCGAACCGGAGCATCTGCTCGGGGCTGGTCAGCCGGCCGCCCCACACGATGCCGTACGGAATGACGCCGGAGAGTACCAGCAAGTGAAACAGCACGACCAGGCTCAGAATGACCAGGATGGCGATGGCAGCGGCGCGGGCGGAGAAGAGGTTTTTCATGAGAAGGGAGTAGTGGGCCAGTAGAGCCGCCGCGCCACCCTTCGGCGCTGCTAGCGGGGGCAGTGAAGGCGGCTCTACTGGCTATGGTGCAGGCTTGGCCAAGGGCAAAGAAAAGCTGATACCCTTGGAGTCGGTGGTGCGCAGGTCGAGCTGGCTGGGCTGCCGCCGGGCCGCTTTGGCGGGCAGCAGCGGGGTGAGCGTACCGTCGGCCGCTACCGTGGCCACGTTCTGGTAGGCAATGAATATGTTCAGCTGGTCGCCGGTCTGGTAATAACTCAGGAAGGGTCGCAGGTCGGCTTGCGGCTTTTCGACGAGCAGAATGGGCAGTACCGGCCGGCCGTGGCGCATCAGAGTTACTTCGGCGTGGCGAAACCGGTATTCCTGGGCCGGGCACCCGGCGTCGGGCGCTACGCGCAGCGTGGCCGCGGCCGGCAGAGCACTAGCCGTAGCGGCCAGGGGCTGGCCGTTGCGCAGCAACTGCACCACGGGCTTGGCGCAGTCAGATTGGGCGAAGGCGGCCGGGGCCAGCAACAGCAGGGGAGCCAGAAGAGCTTTGCACATAGAAATACTGGTAAATGAGCAGTGGATAAGCGCCTAACGCAGGAGCCAGGCCCGCCCGCCTTACGGCTGCGGGGCCGGCTGAAACCAGCGCTGGTAGGCCGGAGCCACCAGCCGCTGCCACTCCGGATGGCGCTTGAGGTAGCTGGTCACAAACGGGCACAACGGAATCAGCTGCCGCTGCTGCCGCTCGATTTCGGCCAGCACCTTTTCTACCAGGGCCGTACCCACCCCCTGCCCTTCCAGCTGCCCGGGCACTTCGGTATGAAACAGGGCCAGGGCCCCTTCCCGGTCGCCATACTCCATAAAGGCGGTGGAATGATTCACGGTCAGCTCGAAGCGGTGGCCGCCGCTGTTGTCGATGAGGGGCAGGTCCTGGAGTTCGGGTTTCATGGCGGAAAAAGTAAAAAGGTTACTTGCCGGGCCCGGCGCGGGCCAGCGGGCTAAAGCTACCCAAGTCGGGCGGCAATCAAACCAGTCAGCCCGGAAATCCGGGGTTTTGCCCGAACTCCTGGCGGGGCGCCAAGCCTCTACCGCCACTGAAAATTTACGCGTATTATGCAGGCATGAAAAACTTCCTGCTCCTGGGTGTTCTGCCCGGCCTGCTGCTCGCGCCAGCAGCTTTTGCTCAGCCCGCCAAACCCGCTGCCAAGTCCAAGGCTTCGACCACGACGGCAGCTACGGCAGCGGCCGGCAACCCGATTTTTCCCGGCTGGTATGCCGACCCAGAAGCGGTTATCTTCGGCCAGCAGTACTGGGTGTATCCCACGTATTCGGCCCCGTTTGACCAGCAGGTGTTCATGGATGCCTTTTCCTCGCCCGATCTGGTGCACTGGACCAAGCACCCGCGCATCGTGGACACAACCAGCATCCGGTGGGCCCGGCGCGCCATGTGGGCCCCGGCGGTGGTGCAGAAAGGCAAGCAGTACTTTCTGTTTTTCGGGGCCAACGACGTGCACGAGGGCGAAGTGGGCGGCATCGGGGTAGCCGTGGCCGACCGGCCCGAGGGGCCCTTCAAGGATTACCTGGGCAAGCCGCTGATTGGCAACATCCACAACGGGGCCCAGCCCATCGACCAGTTCGTGTTTCAGGATAAGGACGGGCAGTATTACATGATTTACGGGGGCTGGTCGCACTGCAATATTGCCCGGCTCAAGCCCGATTTCACCGGCTTCCTCCCCTTTCCCGATGGGCAGACGTTCAAGGAAATCACGCCCCAGAGCTACGTGGAGGGCCCCATCATGTTCCGGCGCGCGGGCAAGTACTACTTCATGTGGAGTGAGGGCGGCTGGGCCGGGCCCGACTACTCGGTGGCCTACGCCGTAGCCGATTCGCCCCTGGGTCCGTTTCAGCGGGTGGGCAAGATTCTGCAGCAGGACCCCCAAGTGGCCACCGGGGCCGGCCACCATTCCGTTATTCAGGTGCCGGGCAAGGATGAGTGGTACATTGTGTATCACCGCCGCCCCCTGGGCGAAACCGATATGAACCACCGCGTCACCTGCATCGACCGGCTGTATTTCGACGCTCAGGGCCGCATTCAGCCCGTCAAGATTACCAAGGAAGGCGTAGCAAAACGAGGGCTGTAGCAGGAACAGAGAGGGGCACCCAGTTAATTCAGAAGTCCGGGTCTGCAGTAGGAAGATGCTGCTCGATGAAGTCGGCAAACGAGTCGGCCAGCGTGTCTTCTTCGTGGCTATCGTGGTAATACACCCGGATTCTGCCGGCGGGGTCCAGGATAACCGGGTCGCCACTGCCCGTCAGGGCTAGGACGCAGCTTTGCGCCAGGATGGGCCAGCGGGCCTCTGCGGCATAGGCCTGCCGGAACTCCAGGGTAAGTTGGATGACGGTGGTATCGGGCAGCATCGGGCCGGGGTTGAACCCGTACACGGGCACGCCCACGTAGCTGGCGCCGAACAGGGACAGAAACTCCCGGTAGTCCGGATCGAGTTGGAGCTGCAGTTGGGCTTCGGCTTCAGCCAATTGTTCGGGCGTGGCCGGCGTGCCCGCAAACAGCTCGTTTTTCGCCAGAAAAGCCTTGATCCGGTGCAGGAGGTCCTGTTGCATACGACCTGAAAGATACGGGCGCTACCGGCTATAAGTGACAGCAAGCGTTGCGGCGGGTAGCGGGCTGAATTGGCTGGCAACGCAGCTTCTGCGTAAGCAGGGCGATACCAGGGCCGGCTGTGGTACCGGCCGGCACCGCTTTCCTATGGATATTCGTCCCAGCGCCACCGCTTCTTCCTGGCGGCAAAAGGCTTACCGCGTTATTTTTGAATCGGACACCCGGGCCGGGCAGCTCTTCGATATTGCCCTGCTCGTGGCTATTGTGCTGAGCGTGGTGGCCGTGATGCTGGAAAGCGTGACCAGTATCAACGCCCGCTACGGGCCGGCGCTGCGGGCAGTGGAATGGTTTTTCACCGGGCTGTTCCTGGTGGAATACCTAATGCGCCTGCTGGTGGTGCGCCGCCCCCTGAACTATGCCCTGAGCTGGCTGGGCATCATCGACTTTCTGGCCATCGTGCCCACGCTGGCGGCCCTGGTGCTGGCCGGCAGCCGCTACCTGCTCGTGATTCGGACGCTGCGGCTGCTGCGGGTGTTTCGCATCTTCAAGCTGGGCCAGTTTATTGGCGAGGGCGAGTTTATCCTGAGCGCCCTGCGGGCCAGCCGCTTCAAGATTCTGGTGTTCCTGAGCTCGGTCATCACGCTGGCCGTGGTGGTGGGCACGCTGATGTACGTGGTGGAAGGCGGCCAGAACGGCTTTACCAGCATCCCAAAAAGCATTTACTGGGCCATCGTGACGATGACAACCGTCGGCTACGGCGACATTTCCCCGGCCACGGTATTAGGCCAGACCCTGGCCTCGGTCTTGATGATTATGGGCTACGCCATTATTGCCGTGCCCACCGGCATCGTCTCGGCCCAGATGGCCCAGCCCGCCGCCGGCCGCCCCGCCTACAAGCAGGCCGTGTGCCACGTGTGCCAGGCCCAGGGCCACCGCGACGACGCCGAGTACTGCTGGCGCTGCGGGGAGAAGCTGTAGGAAGGAAAAGAAAAGCGCCGTCCCAGAGTCTGGGGCGGCGCTTTTCGCGTTTAGAAAGCCGCTTAGCGTTTCCACTGCGTGCGCCGGAACCGTTTCCAGCTCCGCTCCCGCTTGTGCAGGGTGGCGTTGTCGGTTTCGGGGCCGTGCGGAAAGCAGACGGCGCAGCCACGGGCATTGCCAAAAATGACGCGCGACACCTGCACGTTGGAAAACTTGGCGGGGAAGGCCACAAAAGAACCTTCTTCCACGGTGCCAAAGGCTTGCTGGAGTTGTTTAACTCGTTTCATGGGGCTTTGAGTTGGTACTCAAAGCGGGCAGCCCTTGGCAAAGACGGGTAAGCAAATTATCGAATAGGAACCGCACGTTCCGCGGCCGGCCGAAGATACGTAAACGACCGGACCACAACACGCAGCGGCTGCGGAACCGTTGGTCACAAGCTCGCGGTAGTAAGAAACCAAAAAGAACGTCCTGCTGAGCCCCGCGAAGCATCTCTTCTGCAGCAGTAACTAGGATTTACCATTGCACGCGAGATGCTTCGACTGCGCTCAGCAGGACGTTCTACGTAGGCTCTAAGCCTTGTTCAGCCGGTAGTGCGGGCCGGTAGCGGCTACTTCAGCTTGATGCCCTGGGCCTGCATGGCCTGCTCCGCCTTGGCCTGGTTGGCCAGGAACTCGGCGTGCTGCTCGGGCGTGCGCTCAGTGCCGAGGCTGGCCAGGTGCTGCTGCACCTGGTCGGCGGGCAGGTCGTTGCAGTAGATGGGGCCGCCGGGCTGCTGCCGCCACGATTCGCGCATGGTGCCGCCGTCGAGGGCGTCGAAGCCGAGCTCTTCCACCAGCTGCATTACTTTCTGCTTGGCAGCGGCGTCGTCACTAGCCACGGGCAGGGCTATGCGGCCGGGGGTGCCGGCGGGCTTGCCGTTGTTTTCGAGGTGGGCGGCGAAGATGTTGTTGAACACCTTTACCACGGGGCGGCCCAGGTGCTGCTGCACCCAGCCGCTTTCGGTCAGGTCGCCGGTTTCGAGCTCCGGAATCTGCCCGTCGCGCAGCAGGGGGTAATAGTTGCTGGTATCAATGATGGGCACCTCGGCCGGCACGTCGGCGAAGAGGTCCCGGGGCAGGTCGGGGATTTTTTCCAGCGGAATGGTTACGACGATAAAGTCGGTGCCGCGCTGGGCCGCTTCCTGGGCCGTAACGGGCGTAGCGCCGGTTTTCTGGGCCACATCCTGCAGGGTTTCGGGGCCGCGGGAGTTGGCAATGTATACGGTGTAGCCGAGGCTGGTGAGCCGCACGGCCAAGGCGCTGCCGATGTAGCCGGCGCCGATGATTCCGATGTTCATGGTCGGGAAGGTTTGCGTGGTTTGTGCCTCGGCAACGTGCCGATGCAGGTAGGTTAACCGCGGAAGCGGCGTTTTGCTTTTTTCGCCGGTAAGTTGCCGGGACAAGCAGTCTAGTTTTTTTGAGCGGCTTGCGGCCAGATGGGACGTGGGGGCCTCCCCTGCCCGGCCAGTAAGGCCCAGACTACCTGCCCGCGCTAGTTTAGAGACGCTAATCAAGCTGGAGCATACCGACTGCGGGCTGGTGGCTCCCCCTTTTTACCGGCAAAAAATATGTCTTACGGTTGAGAACGTACCAAAAATGACCCCGTAAGCCCTAAGACACCAAACACGAATGGGTTATGGCTGCAACGAAACGTTCTTCCCGCGCCGCAACGTCGGCCGGGTACCACCCCCGCACGCCCGCTACGGGCACCTCCCACGTGAATGTGGGCCCGGCGGAGCGGGTGGTTTCGGCCCTGGCCGGGGCGGCGCTGGCCTACGCGGGCGCGCAGCGCAAATCGAAGGCGGGCGGAGTGGCGCTGGCCGCGCTGGGCACCAGCCTGGCCCTGCGGGGCGCCACGGGGGTTTGCCCGGTCAACGGCCTGTTCGGGCGCAACTCGGCGACTAGGCAGCCCGCGCCCATCGAAATCAAGGAAACCTTCACCGTGTACCGGGACCTCAGCCAGGTGTACGGCTACTGGCGGCGGTTCGAAAACCTGCCGACCTTCATGGAGCACCTCGAAAGCGTGGAGGAGCTGGATGAGCGCCGCTCGCACTGGGTGGCGCGGATTCCCGGCGGCCTGGGCACGGTAGCCTGGGATTCGGAAATCACGCGAGACGAGCCCAATCGGCTGATTGCCTACCAGTCGCTGCCCGGCTCCCAGGTCGACCAGTCGGGGGAGGTGCGGTTTCGGCAGGCCGAGGGCAACAAGGGCACGGAGCTGCAGGTCGTTCTGCACTACCGGGCGCCGCTCGGGAAGCTGGGCAAGGGCGTGGCCAAGCTGCTGAACCCGGCCCTGGCCGAGCTGATTCGCAGCGACATCCGCCGCTTCAAGATGATGATGGAAACCGGCGAAGTGCCGACCATCGAAGGCCAGCCCTCGGGCCGCGGGCACGACCAAGGTTAGGTCGCTCCGCGTCATATCGTCACCCCATTCAACCCCTTCCGACTATGAAAGCACTCTGCTGGGTAGGCACCAACAAACTAAGCGTGGAGCGAATCCCCGACCCGGAAATCCTGAACCCGCACGACGCCATTGTCCGGGTGGGCCTCTCGTCGGTCTGCGGCTCCGACCTGCACCTGCTCGACGGCTACGTGCCCACCATGCGCGAGGGCGACGTCATCGGCCACGAGTTTATGGGCGAAGTGGTGGAAGTCGGCCCCGCGCTGAAAAAGATGAAGCGCGGCGACCGGGTGGTCGTCGGGTCGGTGGTGGCCTGCGGCGGCTGCTGGTTCTGCGACACGGGCCAGTACTCGCTCTGCGACAACGGCAACGCCCACGCCGCCGTGGCCGAAAAGGCGCTGGGCTATCCGCCGGCCGGGATTTTTGGCTACTCCCACGCCTTCGGCGGCTACTCCGGCTCCCACGCGCAGTACATTCGGGTGCCCTTCGCCGAAACCGGCAGCTTTATCATTCCCGACGGCGTGCGCGACGAAAGCGCCCTGTTCTGCTCCGATGCCTTTCCCACCGGCTTCATGGCGGCGGATATGTGCGGCATCGAGCCCGGCGACATCGTGGCCGTGTGGGGGGCCGGCGGCGTGGGGCAAATGGCCATGCAATCGGCCTACCTGCTCGGCGCCTCCCGCGTTATTGCCATCGACCGGTTTCCCGAGCGCCTCGCCCTGGCCCGCCAGCACGCCCGCGCCGAAACGCTCAACTACGAGGAGGTGGACGTGCTGGAAGCGCTGAAGGAAATGACCGGGGGCCGCGGCCCCGACCGCTGCATCGACGCCGTGGGCATGGAGGCCCACACCCCGGGCGCCGAGCACTACTACGACCTGGTGAAGCAGCAGCTCCGCATTGAAACCGACCGGCCCGCCGTGCTGCGCCAGGCCATCATGGCCTGCCGCAAAGGGGGCACGCTCAGCATCGTGGGCGTCTACGGCGGCCTGATCGACAAATTCCCGATGGGCGTGGCCATGAACAAGGGCCTGACCTTCCGCATGGGCCAGATGCACGCCCAGAAATACATTCCGCGCTTGCTCGATTACGTGCAGGCCGGCGCCGTCGACCCGGCGTACATGCTCACCCACCGCTGGCCCCTGGAGCGCGGCCCCGAGGGCTACGACATGTTCAAGCACAAAACCGACAAGTGCGTCCGCGTGGCGTTTCAGCCCTGAGGGTTGTTTGCTCCAACGAAAAAGGGAAGCTGGTTAGCTTCCCTTTTTCGTTGGAGCCGCTTACGTAAGGCGACGTAGTCAGCACGGATGTAGTATCGACTAGGGTGCGTGAACAGTGAGCAAAAAAGGCCGTCATGCTGAGCTTGCCGAAGCATCTCTACCGCTTCGTTGAATCGTTGCAGACGAAGCGGTAGAGATGCTTCGACAAGCTCAGCATGACGTTCTATATCGTCGCTGGGTGCTGATTTTGGCACTGGCCACACAAGCCTGGTAGAACGTCAGCAAACACAGCAGAAGCGGCGTTTTTCACCGGCAACTTGCCGGGCCGCCCTTACGCTGCGGGCTGCGCGGCTTTGCGCAGGCGCAGGGCCGACAACAGAAAGTAAAACGCCCCGAACGCGGCGTAGCCGGCCAGGTTGGCGACGCCCATCTTCGGGTCATGGGCCATGACGATGAACGAGACGCCCGCCAGCACCGACTGCCCCCCGCTCAGGATCATCGGCCACTGCCCGCCCAGCTGCCGGCGCCGCCGCAGCCCGAGCAGCAGCTGAATCAGCCCGGTTAGCGCGGCCCAGGCGCCGTACACGAGGAGCACGGCCGGCACGCCACTGCGCAGCGCCAGGCCCACACCTAGGGTAGTGAGGCCGCCCACGACGATGTTTACGTACTGCGGCAGCAGTGAGCCAGCGCCCCGATTGGCCCGGATATCGGCGACAGTAGCCAGCACGTCCCAGGCGGGGTAAAGCAAGAGTAAGGTGGTCGTAAGCGCGGGCGAAGACGGGGCCAGCAGCAGCAGTAGGCTAGCCCACACCAAAGAAAAAGCGGCGCGCACGAAGTACAGGGTGCGCAGGGCCTGGCTCGTACGAGCGGGAGCCGGCGCGGTAGAAACGGAAGTAACGGGCATGGCGGTTGAGGGAGATAATGGGGAAAATGGTGAGAAACCGGGCTATCGACTGCCAGGTAAGCAGCCGGGTAGCCGGGGCTGGTTGATGGGCAAAGGTGCCGCCCGCAGGCAGCCCTATTTTTCACCTAGGTTAAAAAGCGCAGCCTGGCCCCCGGCTTGGGAATTATTTCCCAGCCGCTTTGCCGTCCTACTCCAGGCCGTCATGCTCCATCTGGCGTCCGCTTGCCGAAGCATCTCTCCCGCAGTGCTATTCAACTCTTGCAACGAAGCGGTAGAGATGCTTCGGCTGCGCGTTGTCGCCGCTTGATGCGCGGAATGCTCAGCATGACGTTCTTTTTGCATGACGGTCGTTTTACTTGACGCTCTTTCCCGTTGCTTTCCCCCTACCCCAGGCCGAGCGCCGGCTCTAGCCGCCGGAATGCAGTGGTTTCGCGGGCGCCTTCTCTTCCGGTTTGTATGATTTCTCCCGACGCTTCGGCCCTGGCCTTGCTCACCCAGCAGCTGCGCACCTTTGCCCACCTCTCCGACGATGACCTGCGCCTGGCTATGCCGAGCTGGACAACCCGCACCATCCTCAAAAACGAGTTTTTCAACTACCGCAACGCCGTGTGCCGCTCGGTGGGCTTCATCGTCAAGGGCCTGTTCCGGGTGTACTACGTCGACCCGGCGATGCAGACCGAGCACACCATTGCCTTCGTGCCAGAGGGCGCCTTTATCACCTCGCTCAAAAGCCTGCTCACCCAGGAAGCCTGCCCCTACTACATCGCGGCCCTGGAAGACGCGGAGCTGCTGGTCATCGGCATCGAGCAGCTGCACCGGCTCTACGCCCAGGCCCACGGCTGGGAGCGGTTTGGCCGCCTGCTGGCCGAGCAGTACCTGGTGCTGCAGCAGGCCAAGGGCGAAGGGCTGCTCTTCCAAAGCGCCGAGCAGCGCTACCTGACATTGTTACAGCAGTTCCCCGGCATCACGCAGCGGGTGTCGCTGGGCCACATTGCGTCGTACCTGGGCATTCAGCAACCCTCCCTCAGTCGTATCCGCGCGAAACTGGGGAAGCAGGGGCTTGGGTAGCGGCTGCGAGCTTTTTACTGAATTAGGTACCAGAACGAACAACGCCGCCGGAGCGGGGCTCGGGCGGCGTTGGTGTCAGCTTATTGACGATGCTGCAATTTGCTCGATACATCTGCTTTTGTTATCATGAAACTTCTGGTATTAAATTTAGCTTATAAACTCCATGTGTTAATATTTCCAAATAAACAGCAGAAATCCAATTAACAAATTTATCGTTCAATCCCGCAAAGAACAATTCCCCATCAAAATTATAATTACTAATATTTCCAACCCTATCAGATTGAAAATGAAAATATCGATTCCTAAGATTTATCATGAAATCAAACATATTTTCATACGCAATCGATATAACACTACCATTATCCCTAAATGGAAATTCAGAACACAAAGATTTTATAATTTTATATTTATTTTTATCAAAAAGACTTGAACCAGCATAAGTATCTAGCTTTGTAAACATCGCCAATGTTGATTTTTCAAAATAGGCTTTTAGGAATTCCTGAAAGAACTTTAATTGACCCTGATCTTTATCTGTAAAAAAACCTTTAAAAGTATCATAAGAAGCATAATACCTATTAGATTTTGAGAAGAATGACAACGGAAAGCTATATGATATATATTCCAAAGCTCGGTATAGATTTAAAAATGCAGCAACATGATTTTCCTTACTTTTGTTCAAGAAAAACCAAGTAAACTCAACAATGAGCTCCTTGTACATATTTTCATTCATTCTATTAACCAAAAAATATCTATGCAGATCCAATAAACCAAATTCATTATCTATCCAGTCAATAACCGGATCTTCTTGATTAGTTGAAGTAAATTCCTCAGATAATTTTGAATAATTTATTTTTTGCTCAAATGAAATATCACTATTTTCATGGTTTACATAAACTTGCCCTAAAATTAATCTAAATAACAACGATTCGTACGATGGCTTTGCATCAAATCTTAAAGAATCTGGGTAAGAGGATAATATTTCATCATTCAACCTATCCACATAGGTAAAGCCATTGAATAGATATTGCCCCATGACATTTACACATAAAGCATAGACACACTGGACAACTGCTCACGCAATTCAAGCGTACTCATTTCTTTAAACGCAGCGTATTTCAATATAAAATGATTAACAGTCAATCTACGCAAGTGACCAAGCTTAATTTTCGAAATATCAAAACCTTCAAAAGCTTCTTCAAACTTCTTGATATTATTTTTAAAATCATCAACAGCTTCCCCTTCAATCGCATCAAATGACTTACTTATACCTGAACAAAAACCAATCATATTATTAGTTTGCTTGAACCATTTCAACAAATACTCATCAGAAGACAAATTATTAATAACAGTTATTACGTTTTTAAATCCATACTTTTCTTGAGTAACACTCGACTCAATAATTTTTTCAGCGAGAAGTTCATCAAGCTTAGACTCAATCAGTTTTTGATTGTCTATATTAATAGACCCACTTAAGTAAGAAATGTATCCTTTGATAACATCATCCTGGTTAAAAGAACCATTTACTCGCTTCTTACTTCTTTGTTTTTCTGATTGAACACCAACACCAACGTCATTAAAATCAAAAATATTATGTGCCAATACTTCAATCTGATGTCTAGCAGACATTGGCTTTTGACCGTTATTCAGAGTAATCATTCTATAGAGCAGCCTATCTTCTGAATCAGAAATAAGAAAATTAAAATATATTTTAAAATCTTTAATCCCGTCTTCGTAAGCTCTATGAAGCGTATTCAATCTTTGAATCCCGTCCAGGATATATATAGAATCTGACTTTTCACTTAAAAGCCGCGTTATTTGCTCATTATTCATACTCTTTATCTCCTCGATATCATCAACAACTAAAGCCACAGTAATTGGTGGCATAATACAACCCTGCTTTATATCTCTTTCCAATTTTTTATAAAACTTTTCATCTATTGCTTTCCGCTGTGCATAATACCTGTCAATTTGCGGAAAAAATTTTTCCACCGCATAGTCATAAGTTGTCTTCCCACTTGAAAAAACACTTTTCACTACACTATCAAATTCCTTATCAAAGAGAACAACTGCCATATGCTTTTTGTGTGGTTTATGTTGTGAAAATAGGGTTGTTGCAAAATTACTCCCGCCCCGGAATCTTCACCCCGCGCTCCTCGGCTACCTGCTGGGCCAGCTCGTAGCCCGCGTCGGCGTGGCGGAAGACGCCCATGCCGGGGTCGGTGGTGAGCACGCGGCGCAGGCGCTCGGCTTTTTCGGGGGTGCCGGTGGCCACGATGACCATGCCGGAGTGCGTGCTGTTGCCGATGCCCACGCCGCCGCCGTTGTGCAGGCTCACCCAGTCGGCGCCAGAGGCGGTGTTAGCCAGGGCGTTGAGCAGGGGCCAGTCGGCCACGGCGTCGGAGCCGTCCTTCATGCCCTCGGTTTCGCGGTTGGGCGAGGCCACGGAGCCGCAGTCGAGGTGGTCCCGGCCGATGACGATGGGGGCCGATACTTCGCCGCGGGCCACCAGGTCGTTGATGACCAAGCCGAACTTTTCCCGCTCGCCGTAGCCCAGCCAGCACACGCGGGCGGGCAGGCCGATGAAGGGCACCTTGGCCTGGGCCTTCTCGATCCAGCGGGCCAGCATCTTGTTGTCGGGGAAGGTTTCGAGCAGGGCCCGGTCGATGCGCAGGATGTCCTGGGGGTCGCCGCTGAGGGCCGCCCAGCGGAAGGGGCCTTTGCCCTCGCAGAAAAGCGGGCGGATGTAGCCGGGCACGAAGCCGGGGTAGAGGAACTGCCCGTTCTCGTCGCGCACTTGCAGCCCGCCTTTTTCGGCCTGCCCGCGCAGGTTGTTGCCGTAGTCGAGGGCCACGGCGCCGGCCGCCTGCATATCAATTACGGCCTGGCAATGCTTCACGATGGAAGCCAGGGCCTGGCGCTTGAACTCCTCGGGGTTTTCGGCCCGCAGCGTCAGCACCTCGTGAATGTCGCCTTCGGGGATGTAGTCCATCAGGTCGTGGGCCGAGGTCTGGTCGGTGACAATATCAACCTTGAAGCCCCGCTTCAGCAACTTGGGTAGCACGGTGGCCGCATTGCCCGTCAGGCCCACCGACCAGCCGATGCCGTCCTCTTTGGAGTGCTGGCAGATTTCGAGGGCGTGGTCCAGGTCGCGGGCCTGGGCGTCGAGGTAGCCTTCCCGCACTTTCTGCTTCACCCGCTCGTCGATGGGCTCGATAACCAGGCACACGCCGTCGTTCATGGTCACGGCCAGGGGCTGGGCCCCACTCATGCCGCCCAGGCCGGCCGTGACGGTGATGGTGCCGCGCAAGGTGCCCCCAAAGTGCTTGTCGGCCACGGCGGCGAAGGTTTCGTAAGTGCCCTGCAGGATGCCCTGGGTAGCAATGTAAATCCAGGAGCCGGCCGTCATCTGCCCGTACATCATCAGGCCCAGCTTGTCGAGCTCGTCGAAGTATTCCTGGGTGCTCCAGGCGGGTACGAGGTTGGAGTTGGCAATGAGCACCCGCGGGGCGTGGGGCCAGGTGCGCAGCACGCCCACGGCCTTGCCGCTCTGCACCAGCATGGTTTCGTCGGGCTCCAGATTTTTCAGGGTCCTGACGATGGTCTGGTACTCTTTCCAGTTGCGGGCGGCGCGGCCGGCGCCCCCGTACACAATCAGCTCGTCGTAGACCAGGCTCACGGCCGGATCGAGGTTGTTTTCGAGCATGCGCAGGGCCGCTTCCGCTTCCCAGGTTTTGCAGCGCAGGGTGGTGCCGTGCTGGGCTTTGATGGGTTGCTCGGGCTTGAACTCGTAGTACATCGGGCGCTTGCCCGGGGCCGGTTTGGTGGGCGTAGCCGCCGTTTTATCGGATTGGCTGGTGGCTTCCAGATTGAGTTCGGGCGTGTCGGTAGCGGCGGGGACGGCAGCGTGGTCAGACATGGGTGGAAAGGCTTCTTAAGGAAATGGGTGGAACGGCGAATATAGGGTTTTCAGCGCGGGACAACGCAGTTTTCAGCCTGATGGCGCGGCCGCCCGCAGAGCCTTGCCTCCTTCCTGCTTGCTATTTGCCGGCCCCGCTGCACCTGGCTGGTTGGCAGCACAGGTTCTTGCTTAAGACAAGCTCAACATTAGAATAGTCTTAATCACCCGGCTTACGGATGAGCTTAATCATATATTATCAAAATAATTTCATAAAACCAGGTTACCTATCCCGCATCCGCAGTATAAATCCCTCGACAACTCCCTGGGAGTCGTCAGCCAACTCCATTACACCTTACCAAACACGTTCCTTTATCATGAAAAAGACTCTGTTTCTTGCCCTGGCTGCGGCCTCGTTTACTTTCGCCTCTTGCGGCGGCAACCAGGAAGGCAGCGCCGGCGGCTCGACCAGCGGCGCCGCTACTGAAGGCACCGGTGCTGAGTCGGATGCCGCCAGCTCCGACGCCGGCGCTAACGCCGACGCTACCATGAGCACCGACACGACCATGAGCGGCGGCGCGGGTGGTACCACGGCGGGCACCGGCACCGGCACGACATCGGGCGGCAGCACCTCGGGCAGCACCGGTGGCACCACCGACGCTTCTACTACCGGTGGCAGCACGGCCGGCGGCACTACGGCGGGCACCACCGCTGGTGGCAGCACGGCCGGCAGCACCGCTGGTACCACGGGCGGCACTACCGGCAGCCACTAAGCCAGCTTATCTAGGCGAAAAAAGCTCCCTGCCGAATAGCAGGGAGCTTTTATGTTTATACAGACCAGCTGAGGCCTACCGATTCGGCTTGCTTTTCAGGTGCTTCAAGGCGGCTTCCAGCACGGGATTCCGGCCGTTGCCAGGGCCGGGCTTCTACCTGGGTCCGCTGGACCGAGTAGGAATGTATACGGCCAGCAGGGCCAGCAAGACCAACTGTTTCGTTCAAGACCGGATTAAGGCAAAACAGGAGCGGATGCCGGCTTTGGGGCGTTCGATATAGAGACGATACCACAAAAGCCGCATGGCGGCTTACCTGGCGCCCCGCTTTAGCACTAGTTCCTTCTGGGCTGTTACAACCTTATAGGCGGAAGTATGCGTACTCCTCTTTCCGTCCAACCAATTCGCTGACTCTATGAAACAAGTAGCTCCTGGTGTACACCAGCTCACAATTCAACGCTTTGTGAACCTGTATTTCGTCGAAACCGGCCGCTCCGGGGAATGGGTGCTGGTTGATACGGGCCTGCCGGGCGCGGCCAAAGACATCATAGCTGCGGCCAACAAGCTGTTTTATCCTGGCACGCATCCGGAAGCTATTATCCTGACCCACGGCCACATGGACCACGCCGGCAATGCCCGCGAACTGGCCGAGCACTGGAAGGTGCCGGTGCTGGCCCACCCGCTGGAGCTGCCCTTCCTGACGGGCAAAGCCGTGTACCCGCCCGCCGACCCCACGGTGGAAAAAGGCGGCACGCTGGCGTTTGTTTCCCGGTTTTTTCCGCCCCAGTCGTTCCAGCTCAGCGACCTTGTGCAGGCCCTGCCCACCGCCGATACCGACCCGCCCTTCCTGCCCGACTGGCAGCTGCTGCACGTGCCGGGCCACGCTCCGGGCCAGATTGCCCTGTTCCGGGAAAAAGACCGCACCCTGCTCGGCGCCGACGCCTTTGCCACCGCCAACCACGAGTCGGTGCCGGCGCTGCTGCTGCAGGTGCCCTGCATCAGCGTGGCCGGGGCGCCCTTCAATTACAACTGGCAGCAGGTGCGCGAATCGGTGGAGAAACTGGCGGCGCTGCGGCCCGAAGCCATTGGCTGCGGCCACGGCCCCGTGATTCAGGGCGCCGAAGCGGCCGAAGGACTAAGTGCCCTGGCCCGCAACTTCCCCATGCCCACGCGTGGCCGCTACGTGCTCGAGCCGGCCCGCATCGACGAAACCGGCGTGCAGTTTGTGCCCCCCGCCGCCGTCGACACGCTGCCGACCAAGCTGGCCGTCATTGGGGCGGGCGTGGGCCTCACCATTACCGCCGCGGCCCTGTTTGCGGCCAAGAAAAAGAATAACAGAAAGGCGGGCCGCAAAAAGCAAGCCGGCACCTACACCTACGAAAGTGGCTTTGAGAGCAACTACGACGACTACCAGACCGGCTACGGCGTGCAGGAAGATGGCCGGGTAGTAGGCCCCGGGCCCAGCCGCCCCGAATGGCGCAAGGGCGGCGTCGGCGACTAACGGAGCCTCCCTGCTGCTAAACATCCGCCTTCTACCTGAGCTATGAAACACGCAAAGGCCGCCCGAGCAACTGCCCGGGCGGCCTTTTGACTTGCATTGACCTGGGACCCGCTTACAGTTGGGTCAGCTTGACGTCACCTTTGGTCGTGACGGCTTTTAGTGGGGCCCCGCCCTGGCCCAGGGTGGCGGCTACTACTTTCTGCAGGGTTTCGGAGTTGGTTACTGGCAGCTTGCCCGCACTCACGCTGCCCACCGTGGTAGCCGCGTACACCTTGGCCGAATAGGCTTTGGGCAGGTCCCAGGTGATGCTACCGTTGGTAGTTTCCACGTCGAGCCCCTCGCCCACCCACTTCGGGCCGGCCAGCTTGATTTTCACGCCCCCGTTTACGGTGCGCCCCTTCACGCTGCCGCCCATGTTCACGAGCGAAATGCCGCCGTTGGCCGCCGCAAACGTGACAGCGCCCTGCAGGTCGCTCAGGTTGATACCCCCGTTGAGGGTGCGCAGCGTCAGGGTCATGGTGCGGGGCACAAATACCTCGTAGCTCACGGCCCAGCCCTGCTCGCCCGGCTCCGTGCTTTCGGCGCGCAGGGTGTAGTCCTTGGCCTTGATGGATACGCTTTTACCCAGTTTCTGGGCTTCCGCCTCGTTTTTGCCCCATGCCAGAATCTTGGCCCGCACCCGCACCTGGTTGCCGTCCCAGCCCTTGACCGTGATGCCACCGTTGGCGCCCCCGTCGATGGTAATACCCTGGTCGGCGGGAGCGGGCAGGATTTTGTCGCGGGTTTCGCAGTAGCGCTTGCTGCTACTGCTGGTAAAGGTGCCGTCGCCGCAGGTAAAGGTGAAGGCTGGCACGGCCTGGGCGCGGGCAGCAACGGTAGCCAAGCTGAGCAGCAGACCTAGAAGGAGGGTTTTCATGTAGAATAAGGCGGGCGAAAGAGGAATGCGGGACTGGCCGCTTGGCCCCATAAGTGCAAATGCCGCGGAATAGTTGCCGGCCGAGCTGATTTGCGTCAAGCGCATAAAAAAAGCAGCGCCAACGGATGCTGACGCTGCTTTTTCCTACTCCAACGGAAGAGCTATTCCTGATTCACCTTGATACCGCCGTTGGTCGTAACGGCCTTTACCGAGGCGCCCCCCTGACCCAGATTGGCCGCAATTTCCTTATGCATCATTCCCGACTTGGTGATAGGCAGGTTGTCGGCTTTGATGGAGCCGATGGTGGTGCTGGTGTAGAGCTTGGCCGAGTAGTTTTTGGGCACGTCCCAGGTAATGCCGCCGTTGGTCGTGGCCACGTCGAGCCCCTCGCCTACCCACTTCGGGCCGGCCAGCTTGATATGCAAACCGCCGTTTACGGTATGGCCTTTCACTTGGCCAGCCACGTTGGTGAGGTTGACCCCGCCATTCACGGCCGCAAACTTCACCGTGGACTCGAGGTTACTCAGGTTGATACCGCCGTTGACAGTGCTCAGGGCCAGGGCCGTTTTGCGGGGCACAAATACCTCGTAGCTCACCGCCCAGCCCTGCTCCGACTGGCTCGGCCCCTTGGCCTCCAGCGTGTTACCCTTGCCGCTGATGGTCACTTTTTTGGCGAGGCCACTGGCATCCGTGTCCGACTTGGACCAGGTGGAAATCCGGGCCCGTACCCGCACCTCGTTGCCATCCCAGCCCTTGACGGTGATGCCGCCGTTGGCCCCGCCGTCGATGGTGAGCGTGGCCGTGCCGGGGCTGGGCATCGTCAGGTCGCGGGTTTCGCAGTAACGCTTGTTGCTGGTGGGGCTGCTGTAGGTGCTGCCCTCGTTGCAGGTCGTGGTGAAGGCGGGAGCCGTTTGGGCCGCAGCGGCAAAGGAAGCCAGGGTCAGCAGTAGGAAGGCGGCGGAGAATGTTTTCATGACGTAAAAAAGTTGAGCGTAGAAGCAGAAGATACAGGGCCGCCGGGCGGCTAAGTGGTAGAAGCTATTTGTGGAGCAACCGTTGCCTGGCGGCGTAGAAAGGCAGCACGTATAGCTCCTGCTGGGTTTACTCAGCGCGGCGCACCGAAATGCCCCCGTTGGTGGTCACGGCCTTGACGGGTGCACCGCCCTGGCCCAGATTCACCGCTATTTCACGCCCGATTTTGCCTTTCACCGACGTGCCAAAGTCGGTATCGACCGAGCCGTGCTGGGTGCTGCTGATAAACTGGGCCGAGTAGTCGGCGGGCAGCTTCCAGGAAATGCCTCCGTTCTGGGTGGCCACGTCGAGGCCTTTGCCCTCCCACTTCTTGCCGGCCAGCGTGATGTGCAGGCCCCCATTCTGGGTACGGCCCCGCACGTCGCCGCCCGAGCCGCTGATATTCACGCCGCCGTTCTGGGCCTCAAACGTAACCGGGCCCCGCACGTCCTGCAGGCTAATGCCGCCGTTGTGGGTTTTCAGAGCCAACGCCATTTTCTCGGGCACAAAGACCTCGTAGCTTACCGCCCAGTCGTTTTCCCCGTCCGGAGCCGTGGCCTGCAGCATATTGTTAGCGGTGCTGATCTGAATACCGGCGGCCTGGGCTTTGGCCGCGGCCTCATCGTTGCCCCAGGTCTGGACCCGGGCCCGCACCCGCACATCCTTGCCCGCCCAGCTCTTCACCGAGATGCCCCCGTTGCGCTGCCCGTCGATGGTCAGCGCCCCCGATTTGGGAGCGGCTAGTACCAAGTCGCGGGTTTCGCAGTGGCGCTGCCGGTCGTTGTGGGTATACTGGCCGTATTCACAGCTGGAAGTGAAAACCGGGGCGGTTTGGGCGTGCGCCACAACAGCCGTAATGCAGAGCAGGGAGGCGGTAAGCAGATTTTTCATGGGACGGAGGTTGGTTGGATAGTGATTTTTCAAAGGGACGCGGACTAAGCGTTAACCGCTGCACAACCAACGAAAAATTTCGTAGTTAAACACGAAGTTTTTCGTACTTATTTTCACCACCACCCATCTACCTAAGCCAAACCATTGACTGTCAGCAAAAACTATCCACCCAGGCTTTTTACTACCCCGGTCAGAAAGGCGGTGATAATTGTAGCGCCTAATCGGGCGGTCTGGTTGTCGTGGTCGAAGACGGGGTTTAGCTCCACAACTTCAAATAAGCGCACCGCTTCGTGCCGGCCGGCCAGAAAAGCTGCTTCCACGGCCTGGCGGGGCGTAAACCCATCGGCACTCGGCGCCGATACGGCCGGGGCGTAGGCCTCTGCACACCCGTCGATATCGAAGCTCACAAACCCGGTGCTGCCCACCCGGTGCAGGGCCCGTTCCATAAACAGGGGCATACCGCTCTGCTGCACGTGGGCCAGGGGCACAATGGTGGCCTGCTGCTGGTGCAGAAAGTCGATATCTTCTTTGGTATTAAGATTGGAATGCAGCCCCAGCTCGGTGAAGCGCGAACCCGCCACCACCTGCTGGCGCAACAGCTTGCCGAAAGGCGTGCCGCTGCTAATCAGGTCGGGCTTGTCTTTCACGTCGGCGTGGGCGTCGAGGTTGATGCCGCCCACGGGCTGGCCGCCGCTAGCGTCGGAAAGGCCGCGCACGGTGCTGTAGGAACCGTCGTGGCTGCCGCCGAGCACCACTACCCGGGGGTATTGGCCCAGCAGCTCGCCCAGGCGGCGGCGAATAGTGGCGTGATTGGTGGCGTGGTCGGGGTGGAGCAGGCTCAGGTTGCCGGCGTCGGCAATGCGCAGATCCGAGAGGTCCACGTTGTGCTCCAGGTTGTAGGTTTTGTGGTAGCGGCGCAGCTCCCGGCGCAGGGCGTCCGGGGCGTGGATGGCGCCGGGGCGGCCACCCTCGAGCACGGTACCAAAATCCAGGGGCAGGCCCACCAGACACACCTCGGCTTCGGGCAGTTCGGCGGCGGGGCGAATTAACTCACGCAGAAAGGTGGGCATAGTAGCAGCGAATGGACGGAAAACGCCGGAAATGTAGCCCGAAGTTTGGCAAATACCCGCTGGCTGGGGGTTTCACAGGTTGGCACGCCGGGCGGCGGCTTCGTACCTTGCCGTATGCTAACCCGTGTTTTTCTTTTGTGCGCCGCGCTGCTACTGTTCCGTACTACGGTAGTTGACGCCCAACAGCCAGCCCCAGCCAAAACCAAGGCCCCCACGCTGTCGGCCTCGTTTTTTACTTCCTACACCTACCTCTCCTACTCCATCGTTGACCAGGGCACCAGCGCCCGGCCCATGGAAGCCAAAGGCGTAGGCGGTACGCTCACCCTGCACCCCGACGGCACCTACCAGAAACGGCTGCAGCTTTCGGGCAACGGCGGCACGATGAACTTCAGCCAGGACGGCCGCTTCACTTTTTCGGGCGACCAAATCATCTTCCGCTACACCGACAGCAAAGGCCAGGCCCGCACCGACCAGGGCTCGTTCCGCTTCCAGCCCAAGGCTCGCACCCTGACGCTGACGCTCGTGGGCTACCCGGCCGGCAACAAAGGCATCTACACGCTGCGGGCGGACTGAGCTACCTGTGAAGGCGGAAAACAGCCGCCAGGGCTTTGTCCTGCTTTTCTGCTACGCGTGACAATTGCTCCCCGCCGCCCTTTCTGCTAACTTGCGCGCCCTTTCTGGGCCCAGGCCCACCCAAAAAACTCACCAAATCACCATTTCACAATTTCACATAGATGGGAAGAGCATTTGAATTCCGCAAAGGCCGGAAGATGAAGCGCTGGGACAAGATGTCCAAGGACTTTACCCGCATCGGCCGGGAAATCGTGATGGCCGTGAAGGAAAGTGGTCCTAACCCGGATACCAACTCCCGCCTGCGCACGGCCATGCAGAACGCCAAGGGCGTCAACATGCCCAAGGACCGCGTGGAAGCCGCCATCAAGCGGGCCAGCAGCAAGGAGGAAAAAGACTACCAGGAAGTGGTGTACGAGGGCTACGCGCCCCACGGCGTGGCTGTCGTGATTGAAACGGCCACCGACAACCCCACCCGCACCGTGGCCAACGTGCGCATGTACTTCAACCGCGGCAACGGGGCCCTGGGCACGGCCGGCTCCTCGGATTACACTTTCACCCGTAAGGGCGTGTTCCGCCTCGCCGCCGAGGGCCTCGACCTCGACGAGCTGGAGCTGGAGCTCATCGATGCCGGTGCCGAAGACGTGTACGCCGACCAGGAAGAAGACGAGCACGGCGCCGTGAAAGACTTTATCGTAGTGGAAACCGCCTTTACCGACTTCGGGCAGATGCAGAAAGCCCTGGAAGAAAAGGGCCTGAACGTGGTATCGGCCAACCTGCAGCGCATCCCCAACACGACCGTGACCCTGGAAGGCGAGCAGCTGGAAGAGGTCATGAACCTGATTGAGAAGTTCGAAGAGGACGACGACGTGCAGGCCGTGTACCACACGCTGGGCTAGACCACATCGGCCGACGAAACCTTGCCTGATACACGCGGGCCGCTCCGGTTGGGGCGGCCCGCGTGTGGTTTTGGGGTAGCGGCAGAAGCGGCGGCCAGTACTTCTTGTTAGCTTTAGCCCCATGCTTTCTATTCTGCTGGCCGTGCTTACGGGGTACCTCAGCCTGGGTATTGCTTACTTCGGCTTCCGGCGGCCCGGCTACTCGCACCTGCGCCATACCATCAGTGAGCTGGGCGAAGATGGCGCCCCAAACCGCCGCGCCGTCAGCTGGGGATTGTTCTTCGTCGTTGGCGCGGGCCTGCTGCTGGGAGCATTGCTGGCCGAAACCGCCGCTTTGCGCGGCCTGCTGCTGTGCCTGGGCAGCGGGTACGTGGTAGCGGCCGTATTCCCCTGCGACGTAGGTTCGCCTTCCGGCGGCTCGGCCAAGCAGGCCGTGCACAACCTGGGTGGTGCGGTGGAATATATCGGCGGTATTTTCTTTCTGAGTCAGGCCCGGAATGCGCTTTTATGGCAGGATGTCCTTTCCGCCAATGGGCAGATAGGATTGCTTATCGGTTGCCTGGTGGCCGTTTCTTTACCAGGCTTCCCGGGCCGCGGCTTGGCGCAGCGCCTGGCCGAAGTGCTGCTGTTCGGGCAGGCTTTTTGGCTCAGCATCCATTAATATTGTCCCGATTACTCTATTTCTCCCCGGTATGCCCTTGCGGCAGCGTATGAAAAACATCCTCACATTAGCATTTCTTCTCGGTTCCTTCGTTGTCAGGGCCCAGCAAGCCGAGCTACTGGCTCTGCTCAACAAGGAAAACGTTACGGGTATGCAGCTGGTTTACACCAAAAAGGGCGAAACCAAGCAGTACAGCCTGGGGCTGCGCCAAGCCGGCTCCACCCAGGCCCCAATGACTTCCACGACCATCCTGCAGGCGGCCTCCCTGGGTAAAGTCGTGCTGGCCTACACCGCCCTGCGCCTGCACGACCAGGGCCGGCTCGACCTCGACAAGCCCCTGCTCACCTATGCCCCCTACCCTCGCCTGCAGGGGGAGCCCCGGGCCGCAAAAATCACGGCGCGCATGGTACTGGGCCACACCACCGGCCTGCCCAACTGGGCCGACTACCCGCTGGCCGAGAGTTGGAAAACGTCGAAACTGACCCTGAAATTCGCGCCCGACAGCTGCTGGAGCTACTCCGGCGAAGGCTACGTGTGGCTGCAGCGTACCCTGGAGCAGATTACCGGCAACACCCTGGACCAGCTGGCGCAGCAGGAAGTATTCGGTCCGCTGAAAATGCCCAACAGCTCCTTTACCTGGCAAGCCCGCTTTGAGAAGAATGCCGCCTACGGCCACGACAAAGCGGGCAAGCCCACTGATATCAAGCGGTTCAAGGAGCCTAATGGCGGCTTCAGTTTGCTTACCACCGCCGCCGACTACAGCCGTTTTGTCCGGGCCCTGATGACGGGCAAAGGCCTGAAGCCCGCCACCGCCAAGCTGCTGACGACGGCGGCCAACGCCGCCACCCGCTGCTCCACGCCCGCTACCGCCACCGATGCCAACATCAATTGGGCCTGGGGGCTGGGCCTGGCTACCACCAGCCACGGCCCGGCCCAGTGGCACTGGGGCGACAACGGCGACTTCCGGGGTTTCTTCATGACGTTTCCGAACTCCCAGGAAAGCCTGCTGTTTCTGACCAACAGCGCCAATGGGCTGAAAATCACCGACGAGGTACTCCGCCTATTTCTCGGCCCGGGCCACTACCAGGCCATGCAGTGGCTGGCCGAGGAGAAGTAGGCTAGCCGATGTCCGCAGACCGACCAGTAGCGCGAACCGAGTAGTTCGCGCCCTGCACCGGTAAGTCTTTTTCCTCTGATACTTATCGTTCGAGTGGGCAAACAGCACCGCTTGCGCTACTCTCTTGCCAGTACCATGTCTACCGATGTCGAACCTCAGGAGCAAGAAATTACCCACCGCCACTTTATCGTGCACAAGCCCTTTGGCTACATGAGCCAGTTTGTGTGCGAGCTGAAAAAGAAAAAGCTGCTGGGCCTGCTCCACGACTTTCCCGCCGGCACTATGTCCATCGGCCGCCTCGACGAAGCCAGTGAGGGCCTGCTGCTGCTTACCACCGATGGCAAAATCAGTGAGCGAATTCGTGCCAAATCGGTGGAAAAGGAGTACTACGCCCAGGTCGACGGCCTGATTACCGACGAGGCCGTGGCCCAGCTGCAGCAGGGCGTCGAAATCGGGCTGCACGGCGACAAGTACCAGACCCTGCCCTGCCGGGCTTTCCGCCTCGACACACCGCCCAACCTCGGGGCCCGGGGCCGTAAAATCCGCGACGACCGGCACGGGCCCACCAGCTGGGTTTCCATTATCGTCACGGAGGGCAAGTTCCGGCAGGTGCGCAAGATGACGGCCGCCGTGGGCTTCCCCACCCTGCGCCTGGTGCGGGTGCGCATCGGCAACATTGACCTCGGCGAGCTGCCGGCCGGCGAAGTACAGGAGGTAGGCGGCTTTTTCACCGAGGCCCCCGTGCCCACCGTGGTGCCGCTGCCCGAATCCGCTTAACGGAGCGAAACAAGCGGATGCCCTGCTGAGCAAAATCAAAGCATTGGTATTGTAGTGCGAATACCACAGAGCGGTGAAGCTGCCTCGGCAGGCTCGGCATGGCCCTCATGTCTCAGGTGGGCATACCCGTTGATTACTGTTCCCTCCGCATACCGGGCGCTTTTGGCTGGGGCTGAAATTATGGGTAGGTTTAGCGAATCAGCACTTTTTCCGCCCCGCCATGACCCACACTCTTCTTCGTTCCGCCGCGTTGCTGCTGGCCGGCCTCAGCACGGTTGCCTGCTCCCAACAAGCTCCCCAGGATGCCTCGGCCGGTTCCGACCAGACGGCCCCGGCCGCTGCTTACTTTCAGCCCACGGAGGTCGGCGTGCAGGATGGCGGCGTGCAAGTCATTCCGATAACCACGCCTAAGGGGACGTTCAACGTCTGGACCAAGCGTTTCGGCAACAACCCCAAGATGAAGCTGCTGCTGCTCAACGGCGGCCCAGGCGCCACCCACGAGTACTTCGAGTGCATGGAAAACTTCCTGCCCAAGGAAGGCATCGAGTTTATCTATTACGACCAGCTGGGCTGCGGCAACTCCGACAACCCCCAGGACACCAGCATGTGGAGCCTGCCGCGCTACGTGGAGGAAGTCGAGCAGGTGCGCAAGGCCCTGAACCTGAACAAGGACAACTTTTACCTGCTGGGTCACTCCTGGGGCGGTATTCTGGCCGCCGAGTACGCCTTCAAGTACCAGCAACACCTCAAGGGCCTCATCATTTCCAACATGATGATGAGCTGCCCCGACTACGGCAAGTATGCCGACCAGGTGCTGGCCAAGCAGATGAAGCCCGAAGTGCTGGCCGAAATCCGGCAGATTGAGGCCCGCAAGGACTTCCAGAACCCGCGCTACATGCAGCTGCTCGAACCCAACTTCTATGCCCAGCACGTCTGCCGCGTCGTGCCCAACCCCGAGCCCGTGACCCGGTCGATGAGCAAACTAAACGCCTCGCTCTACGTCACGATGCAGGGTCCCAGCGAGTTTGGCATCTCGGGCAAGCTCACCACCTGGAACCGGGTGCCCGACCTGCCCAAGCTCGCGGTTCCGGTTCTGAGCATCGGCGGCAAACACGACACCATGGACCCCGAGCACATGCGCATGGTGGCCCAAAAGGTGCAGAACGGCACTGCCCTGATTTGTCCCGAAGGCAGCCACATGAGCATGTACGACGACCAGCAAACCTACATGAATGGCTTAACCAAGTTTATTCTGGGCGTGAACAGGGGTGAGAAGAAGGTGCAGTTATAGTTAATGGCTATGCGCATCTTTCTGCCTCTTTTCGTGCTAATACACCTCTCTGGGCGCCTAACTAATGCCCAGTCGTTATCTGCTCCAAATGACACAATTGCAACTCAATACTCCCTGCCTCAAGCCAACTGCGCTAGTTTTCCGGCAGCGGCTGTACCACGGATGTTCGATGAAGAATTGTTGAAGAATGTAAAACGGTTTACCCCTAGTAAAACGCAGATAACTAAAACTGAAAAAGCCCTACAGCAAGTCGATTTTGGCCGCATCAATGCTAAGCCCCAAAAGAGCTATTATGCTGAATATATTACTATCATTAAACAGCATTTGCCGAAGTACAAACGGCAGTATTACGGTTATTATAATGCTGAAGGTCATGCCTGCTTATTCATTAATCTATTTATCGAAAATCGGGAAGAAGCACCCAATCGGGTGCCTAGCTGGCTCACTGATTTCAGATGGGCATATGACGGCGGTACTGCTTACTGGTCGGTATACTACGACCTGAAAGCGCAGAAATTCTACCAGTTCGGCCATAATGGCGAAGGGTAGGTACTGTTTCTTTATCGTCGTTCGACTATGCCGAATGACCATTACGCTTTGAGCACACTCCGCTGCAAAGCTGCCCGTGCCGCCCACCACTTTCTCGCAAACCAGATCATGCCCGTCCCCTACCGCACCCTCTTCTTCCTCGACAACGCCTCGACCAGCATCGTCGAAATCAAGCGCCTCGACTTGCCCGATGAGCAGGCGCCCGACGTGCTTTACCACTGGCTGCTGTTTGATAAAGCCAGCCGCCGCGTTACCAAGCTCGAATTTCTATCCATGAACTCCTTGCCCCAGGCCGAGGAGCGGGAGTTTGAGCAGGGCAGCCTGCGCTTCGACCAGCACACGGGCGTGTATACCAGCGCCACCACTGGGCAAGCCCAGCAGCTGGCGGCCAGCCGCCACACCGAGCTGCCCGAGGCCCTGGCTACGGCGGTGGAAGGCTACTTACAGCGCTTATAACCGGACCAAGAGAATGCCATGACCCGCAGAACAGGAAGCCCGGGGGCGTATCTAATGCCTAATGCAGGCGTCTAAAAGGCCCCGACGCCCGGCCTGCCACCTAGCTTCTGCGTAACTTGCCGCCCCGCCCGCACCGTACGCGGGCTTTTCACCTTTTGCCGCTTGCCTTATGCCCAGTTACGACACCATTCGCCTCAACAAATACATCAGTGAAAGCGGGGTCTGCTCCCGCCGCGAGGCCGACAAGTTTATCGAGCAGGGCACCGTGTTTGTGAACGGCAAGCGCGCCAGCATCGGCGACCAGGTCAGCAGCAAGGACAAGGTCATTGTCAACGGCAACCTGATTGAGCCCCGGGCTCCCGAAGACGCCATTTACATTGCCTTCAACAAGCCCCCGGGCATTACCAGCACCACCGAGGCCTCGGTCAAGGACAACATCATCCGCTACATCAAGCACAGTGAGCGGATCTTCCCCATCGGCCGCCTCGACAAGGACTCCCAGGGCCTGATTCTGCTGACCTCCAACGGTGATATCGTCAACAAGATCCTGCGGGCCGGCAACAAGCACGAGAAGGAATATATAGTAATGGTCGACAAGCCCATTACCGAGCAGTTTATCGAGGGCATGCGCAACGGGGTGCCCATCATGGGCATCATGACCCAGAAGTGCGAGGTCAGCAAGGAAACCAACTACATTTTCCGCATCACGCTTATCCAGGGCATGAACCGCCAGATTCGGCGCATGTGCGAGCATTTCGGTTACGAAGTAGTCCAGCTCGAACGCATCCGGGTGATGAACATCAGCATCAAGGGCCTGGGCGTGGGCGACTGGCGTGAGCTGACCGAGAAAGAGTTGGCGGAGCTCTTCGCCATGACCGAACGCTCGGTCGGCACGAAGGAAGCCTCGCTGCCCAAGAAGCGCGTAGGTTCGCCCGCCACCAAGTGGAGCACCCGTCCCGCCCGTTTCAGCGAAGATTTCGACGGCGAAGCCAAGCCGGCAAAGCCCGGTCGCAAGCCGGCTGGGTCAGCCTCCCGCCCCGGCCGCCCGGCTACCGGCGGGGCCAAACCCGTGCGCAAACTGGCCAACGGTAAACCCGCCTTCGAGGGCGACAAACCTTTCAAGTCAGCTAGCCGCCCCACTGGCCCCGGCTCCAAGCGCAAGCCCGCCGCCAAAACCCTAAACCGCGCTCCGAAAGGCAACGCCGGTAGCCGGGGCAGCAGCCGCACCAAGCGCTAAACACCAAATCAGCGGTAAGGGCCTCCGTCACAGCAGGCCGGCTGAAAGCACGGCTAAATAACAGCCTTTTTCTATGTTTCAAAAGTCCGTTGGAGCGTTGGCTTCCGCGGACTTTTTTGTTGCTATTAGGCTGTTTGAACGCAGCAGGGCCTGTTTTCAGCAACCTTGGGCAGCTCAGCAGGTCGCCTCCGGTCCATTTTAAAAACTCTAATTATCTGCAATAATACCGCCTCACACTCCAACGAGGCAGCAAACTTATGAGTAGGTTTGAAACGCCTTGGTTGCCAAACCAAACTTCGTATTCTTCTACCTATTCTTCTTTTTTGCAATGACTCAAAAACCATCCAATGCTTTTATCGGGGCTTCCTGGATAGCCCTGCTCGCCGGCATGACAGCCTACAACGTGGGCCTATGGAACGCCACGATGCCACTCAACGAAAAGGGCTACTACTTTACTATTCTGCTCTACGGCTTGTTTGCCGCCGTGTCGTTGCAAAAGACTGTGCGTGACCAGTTAGAGGGAATTCCGGTGACCAATATCTACTACGGCTTATGCTGGTTTGCCACCCTCTCGGCCGTGCTCCTCCTGGCCGTAGGCTTGTGGAACGCCACGCTCACGCTCAGCGAAAAAGGCTTCTACGCCATGGCCTTCATGCTAAGTCTGTTTGCCGCCATTGCCGTGCAGAAAAACACCCGCGATAGTCGGCTAGATGGCCCTGCAGCCGGTTCCGCTGCGGAGCCGCCCCTACCTCGCCTGGACTAACTGGCCCGGCATGTCACAATAACAGCAACTATGACCTAGGATTGTATATTCAATTTACCATATCATTGCCCATCCATTCATTTATCCAATCATACTTATTATGAAAAAATTAGCTGTTTTCGCCTTGCTTTTAGTTGCTGGAACCTCCTGCTCTAAAGAAACGGCCGCGCCGGCCTCCGCAACCGCCCAAACCAGCGCCAGCGCCAAAGGCGACGACTACCAGTGTCTCGACGTGTATGACCCGGTGTGTGCCAACGGCGTAACCTACTCCAACGCCTGCTATGCCGCTAAAGCTGGCGTAACGTCTTACACTCGCGGTGCCTGCGGTGGTGGCGGCAGCGAGTACTAAGGCCCCCGTAGCCAACGTCAGTACCCAAAAAAACGGCCCGACAGTTCAGAAGAACTGTCGGGCCGTTTGGCATCAGGCCGTAGAGGCCCGCGGGTTGCAGAAGCTTACTTTACATTCACGAGCACGCCCAGGTAGGCCAGGCGGCCGAGTTGCGGCCCACCGATGATCTGGGTGTTGTTCGTGTCGAACAGGTTCGACACCCCGGCCTGCAGCGTGGTAGCCAGCTTGGGCACGGTATAGCCCAGGTAAGCATCGGTCGAACGGTAGGTGCGCACGTAGCCGCGGGCGAAGGGCAATTCCTGGTCGTGGCCTTCTACCCAGCGGTAATTCACCGAGTAGCTCAAATTGTGCAGCACCGTGCCGCCCACGTTCAGGTTGTACTTGTGCTTGGGCGTGTTGAAGTATGTCCGGAAGTTGGCGGGCAGGTTGCTGCGGTCCAGGACGTTGAGCGAGTAGTTGCCGCCAATATTCAGGGCTTTATGCAGGTAGTACGTAATCCCGATGGTAGCGCCCTGGGTGCGTACTTCCTGGCTGTTGTTGTGCGCGGCGAAGATGATGCGGGCCGGCGAGGCGCTGGGGTCGGTGAAGTTGGAAGCCAGACCAGCATTTACCTGGGCGGCGGTAGGACGGGTGCCGTCCACGTTGCCAACGAAGGCCGTGCCCCCAATGAAGTCGTTGTAGCGCGAGCGGAAGTAGCTGGCATCCACGTACACATTCGGGATGATGGCGCCTTTGTAGCCGATTTCAACAGTGCTGGCCTTTTCCAGCTTCAGCTTGTGCAGGCTCAGCTCGTAGCCCGCCAGCGACGTGCCCGGCGTGTACGATTTGCCTTCGGCGTTGGTGAAGCTATACCCCTCGAAGCCATTCAGGTTGCCCAGCAAAATGAAGGTGCGCACGTCCGAGTTCAGGTACTGGTCGGTTTGGGAAGGGCTGCGGAAGGCCTGCCCGTAGGAAGCACGGAAGTTGTGCTGCTTGTCGGTGCCAAAGGAATACACGGCCGAAGCACGGGGCGAAAATGACGGATCAAAGTTTTTGAACATGTCGACGCGAGCGGCCAGGGCCAGCTTCAGGTGGTCCTGCAGCAAGGTCTGGGTCAGCTGTCCGTAGGCGCCGTACTCGTAGTTGCGAATGCGGCTGCCGTCGGTATCCGAGAACAGCTTGCCGCCCGAACCCAGACGGTATTCGCGGTACGCACCCCCCAGAATCAGGTCGGTGCCGGCATCCGACACGCGGAAGCTGCGCTGGGCGCTGATGTCGTTGAGGAAGGAGTTGAAGTTCTGCTGGGCCCCGCGGCCGGGCTGGTCATCGGCCACAATCTTGCTGCGCAGCTCCGAAAAGCGCGGATCCGAGGACTTTAGATGAACAGCATCGGCCGCAGCCTTCGCCGCTACCTGAGCATCAGCAATGCTGAGTTTATTTACCTCCCGGGCCTGGGTATAGGCCTGGTTGAAGGTAGTGAAATAGAGCTGGTTGTAGCGCGTCGTGCCGCCTTCCGTCGTCGGCGAGTTCTGAATCAGGGCGCTGAGCTGGGTTAACTCGTAGCTGTTGCCGGTGAAGTCTTCGGTGGAATACGCCCGGATAAAGCCCTTGGAGCTTTTCAGTTCGGCCCGGTACTGATTCGTGCCCAGGCCCTTAATACGGAAACGGCTCTGGTTCTGGTAGGTCGAGGTGCCCTCGCCGCGCTTGGCTTCCAGGGTCAGCTTCAAATCATCCTTAATCAGGTAAGACAAAGCGCCCTGCACCCGATACGAAGTCGTTTTCTGGTCGTCGCCAATGAGTTCCTGCTCCGTAAAACCGGGCATGTGCACCGTCTTGCCGTAGAGCTCGGGGTGTACGCGGTAGGCCGGCGTAGTACCGGAAGCTGGCCGGTTTTGGAAGGGCGAAAACAGGTTGCTGATTTCCCCGTAGCTGCTCACCGCATCGTAGCCCAGCGGGGAGCCGGCCGGGTTTGACGAGAAGCTGGCCGCGTCCCGGTTGTTGGCAATCCAGTCGTTGGCCTGGAAGGCACTGGCGTTGAGCTTGAGGGCCCACTTGTCGCCGAGCTTGTGGGCATAGCGCACCTGCCCGTCCAGCAGGTTGCGCTGCCCGCCGCGCAAACGCACGCTCAGGCCCTCGTAGACAAACGGGTCCTTGCTGTTGAACAAGACCACCCCGCTCAGGGCATTGGCCCCGTACAAGGCCGAGGCCGGTCCGTGAATCAGCTCGATGCTTTCCATGTCCAGCTCGGGAATGCCCACCAGGTTGCCCGGGCTCAAATTCAGGCTCGGCAGGGCCGTGTCCATGTAGTCGACCAGCTGGATGACCCGCTCGCTCTTGGCCGTGTTGAAGCCCCGGGTGCTGACGCTGGTAAAGAGCATCGAGGCCGAGTTCACGTCCACGCCCGGCAGCTGGCCCAGCCCGGCCAGCACCTCCGGCGTGCTGAGGCGCTCCAGCTGCCGGCCCGTTACCTTGTCGATGGTAACCGGGGCGCGCAGGATGTTCTCCTCCACCCGCGAGGCCGATACAACGGTTTCGTTCAGCAGCAGCGTGGCGCTGGGAGCCAGCACGATGCTGAGCAGGTTGTCGGCCTTGGCGACTTTCACCAATTGACTTTCGAAGCCCACGTAGGCCACCAGGATTTCGACCGGACCATTGTCGAAGGAAGCATTCAGGCTGAACTTGCCGAGCTGGTCGGTGCTGGTGCCAATGAAGGTGCCTTTGATGAAAATGGTAGCTCCGGGCAGCGGTTCGCCGGTATTGGTAAGAATGACGCCGCCAATGGAGGCTTCCGTGGGGTCGGGCGCGTTGCTTACGGGCTTGCGCTTGGTGGCGGCTTTGGCTTTGGCCGTTACGTGGGGGTTGCCGCCGGTTGGGGCTGCGGCCAGAGGAGCTGCCTGCAGCAGGGCTGCGGCAAGCAAAGCAGGATAAATTTGTTGCATTCGGTGAGGGAGTACTAGATCAGAAACCCAAACCTACTGCGGCTAATCCGCCCAAAGGCCATTCCCTATGCTAACAGCTGGCCAGTGCTAGCTGAACGACGGGTTTGGCTGGCTGAACGAAATCAGCCCAAGTTCCAACGGAGGCCAAAGCCCGGCCGCTTGACTGGCGCAAGGGGCTGGCGGCAGAGCGGCTTTTTACCCGGCCCCCGACCCGCAGCAACACAGATAATCGGCTTCTCGCGTAACTTGCACCCCATAGCTCAGTTATTAGCGAGCCGGCAGGCTGCTGTACTGACGAAAAAATCTCCCCTTCCCAACCGACTACCACCCCGCGCATGCTCCGTACCGACTGGACTCTCGACGAAGTAAAAGCTATTTATTATCAGCCCGTTCTGGAGCTCGTAACCCAGGCTGCGGCCGTGCACCAGCAGCACCAGGCCACGGGGGAAGTGCAGGTGTGCACCCTGCTGAGCGTGAAAACCGGCGGCTGCCCCGAAGACTGCGCCTACTGCCCCCAAGCGGCCCGCTACCACACCGGCGTGCAGGCCCACAAACTGCTGCCCGACGCCGAAGTTATTGCCGCCGCGCAGCGTGCCAAAGACTCGGGCTCGACCCGCTTCTGCATGGGCGCCGCCTGGCGCGAAATCCGCGACAACCGCGACTTCGACCGGGTACTGGGCATGGTAGAGCAGGTCAATGAGCTGGGCCTGGAAGTGTGCTGCACCCTGGGCATGCTCAATGAGTACCAGGCCGAGCGCCTGAAACAGGCGGGCCTCTACGCCTACAACCACAACCTGGACACCAGCGCCGAGCACTACTCCGAAATCATTACGACCCGCACCTACGACGACCGGCTCAACACGCTGGAGCACGTGCGCAAGGCCGGTATTTCGGTGTGCTCGGGCGGCATCATTGGCCTGGGCGAAACCGACGAGGACCGCATTGCCATGCTCCACACCCTGGCGACTCTGCCCGCCCACCCCGAAAGCGTGCCGGTGAATGCGCTGGTACCGGTAGAAGGCACCCCGCTGGCCGACCAGCCCCGCGTGAGCGTGTGGGAAATGCTGCGCATGATTGGCACGGCCCGCATTCTGATGCCCCAGACCATGGTCCGCCTCTCGGCCGGTCGCCAGGAAATGCCCGTCAGTGAGCAGGCCCTCTGCTTTTTGGCCGGTGCCAACTCCATCTTCTCGGGTGAAAAGCTGCTGACCACGCCTAACCCCGACTTCGACGCCGACCGCCAGATGTTTGACCTGCTGGGCCTCAAGCCCCGCAAGGCTTTCAAAGACGTGCCCGAAGGAGCCACCGTACTGGGCAAGCAACTGGCATAAATACGACTCTTGCAGAAAGCCCTGAGCCGCTCGGTTCGGGGCTTTTGTTTTACCTCCTGTTGCCCGTTACTGATGAATATCCAATTTGATCTGAACCTGGACCACGCCTACGCCGAAGCCCTGCGCGAGCAGCACGGCTCGCACGCGGCCCACGAATTGATTTCCGAGCTGGAAGACCAAATCGGCTCGGCCGTGAACCTGGTGGTGCAGCGCCACGGGGTGCTGCCCGCCGTGGGCGACCGGGTGGAAGTTGACTTCGAGTGGGTTGTCATTACGGCCCGCACCTTCGGCCAGGATGGCACGGTGTGGCTGTCGGCCAACCGCTTTGAGGTCTAGCCCCGCGGCGGTGCCACCCGTGGGTTCCTCGCCCCTGCTCGACCGCCTCACCCAGCAGCTTGTGCAGCGTGATGCCGAGGGCACCCGGCGCCGACTCAGCCTGCCAGCGCCCGGCGCTGTGGACTTCAGCTCCAACGATTATCTGGGGCTGGCCCGCTCCGGGGCCCTGCACCAGGCGGTGGTTCAGGCGCTGCAAACCGACTCCGGGCTGCTGGTCGGAAGCACCGGCTCCCGCCTTCTGACCGGCAACTCGGCGGCCACCGAAGCCCTGGAAACGCACTTGGCTACGTTTCACCACGCCGAAGCGGCCCTGCTGTTTAACTCGGGCTACGTGGCCAACCTGGGTTTTTTCGGCGCCGTACCCCGCCGCGGCGACACGATTCTCTACGACGCGGCCAGTCATGCCTCGGTGAAGGACGGCATCCGCAGCAGCTTTGCCACGGCCTACAGCTTTCGGCACAACGACCTGGCCGATCTGGAAAAGCGCCTGAGCCGCGCCACAGGAGAGGTTTTTGTGGCCGTCGAGGCGTTGTACTCCATGGATGGCGACCAGGCCCCGCTACCAGAATTAGCCGCTTTTTGCCGGGCGCGGGGCTTGCATCTGGTCGTGGATGAAGCCCATACCAACGGCCTCTACGGTCCCCACGGGGAAGGGCTGGTCGTGGCCTTGGGGCTGCAAACCGAGGTGTTTGCCCGCGTTGTTACCTTCGGCAAAGCCCTGGGCAGCCAAGGCGCCGCCGTAGTGGGCCCGGCCGTGCTGCGCGACTTTCTGCTCAATACCAGCCGGCCTTTCATGTTTACCACGGCGCTGGCCCCGCTTTCCATCGTGGCGCTTACGGCCGCCTATGCGCTGCTGCCCGCCCTGCATGCCGAGCGCGAACAGCTATTCCGGCTCTCCGACCAGCTGCAAAGCAAGCTGGCGGCGGTGCCCGGCGTACAGGTAGGCCCCGGGAGTCATGTCATTCACCCGCTGTTTTTCACCGAGCCGAGTCCGCGGAAAGTGCGGGCCGTGGCCGCGGCTGTGCAGCAGGCCGGCTTCGACCTGCGCCCCATTGTGGCGCCCACGGTGCCAGCCGGCACCGAGCGGCTGCGCCTGATTCTGCACAGCTACAATACGGAGGCCGAACTAGATGCCTTGGCCGCTACACTACGCCGTTTGGAAAGAGGCTCGGGCTAGGCCAGAGCTGTCGTAAACAACTTCGTCCGTTAGCTGTACTTTCTAGCCTATGCGTCCTTCTTTTTCCCGCCCCGAGCGGCTGTTTGTTACCGGCATTGGCACCGACGTAGGTAAAACCCTGGTGGCAGCCATCCTCACCGAAGCCCTGCAGGCCGACTACTGGAAACCCGTACAGGCCGGCCTGGAGCCCACCACCGACACGGCTACCGTCCGGCAACTGGTCGGCAACACCCGCTCCCGGTTTCACCCCGAAGCCTACCGGCTGGCCCTGCCGGCCTCGCCCCACAAGGCGGCGGCCGCCGAGCAGATTACCATTGAAGCCTCGGCCTTCCGGCTGCCCGCTACCGACAATCATCTGGTGGTGGAAGGCGCCGGTGGCCTGCTGGTGCCCCTGGCCCCGGGCCTGCTCGTAGCCGACCTTATTCAGCAGCTGCAGCTCGAGGTCATCGTCGTTTCGCGCCATTATCTGGGCAGCATCAACCACACCCTGCTCACCCTCGAAGCCTTGCAGCAGCGCGGATTGCCGGTGCGCGGACTCGTGTTCAACGGCGACCCGAACCCAGCCACCGAAGACTTCATCACCCAGCATACCGGCGTGCCGGTGCTACCCCGCCTGCGGCCCGAAACCGAGGTTTCGGCGGCAACCGTGACAGGCTACGCCCCCGACTTTCGCACCTGGTTCGGCTACTAGGATTTTGGCGGGCATGACTGCGCATGAGGCCAGCACGGGCCATCCGTCCTCAGCGAAGTGCCGCCCATTCTTTGCCCAGAAAGGCTTTATTAGAAGCCGCCCACGAAAGAGCACCGGCCACCTTTTTCAGGACGGGTTGCTTTGCGCTTCGCACAAACAGCGGCTTCTGCCATTGGTTACCCCCTTACCTTTGCCCGCCTGTCCCACTTTCTTGTTCCTATGAGTTCTTCCCTGGCCGAGCGTGACCACGCCGTGTTGTGGCACCCTTACACGCAGATGCAAACCGCGCCGCTGCCCATCCCCATTGTACGGGGCGACGGCAGCTGGCTGGAGGCGGAAGACGGCACCCGCTACCTCGACGGAATTTCCTCGTGGTGGGTGAACCTGCACGGCCACAGTCATCCTCACATTGCGGCCCGCGTGAGCGAGCAGCTCCGGACCCTGGAGCACGTGCTGTTTGCTGGTTTCACCCACCCCGCGGCCGTGGAGCTGGCCGAGGAGCTGCTGGCCCTGCTACCGGCCAACCAGGCCCGCGTATTCTACTCCGACAACGGCTCGACGGCCGTGGAAGTAGCCCTGAAAATGGTGCTGCAGTACTTTCACAACCAGGGCCAGCCCGAGCGCCGCACCTTCCTCTGCTTCCGCGACTCCTACCACGGCGACACCTTCGGGGCCATGGCCGTGAGCAGCCGCGGCGCCTTCACCCAGCCCTTTTGGCCCCTGCTCTTCAACGTCGAATTTCTCGACGTACCCGTACCGGGCCGTGAAGCCGCCACCCTGGCTCAGCTCGACGCCCTGCTGCGGCGCCCCGACGTGGCCGGCTTCATCTTCGAGCCCCTGGTGCTGGGCACGGCCGGCATGGTGATGTACGAGCCCGAAATTCTGAGTGAACTGCTGCGGCGCTGCCACCAACACGGTGTGCTTGCTATTGCGGATGAAGTCATGACCGGCTTTGGCCGGACCGGGCCCCTGTTTGCCTCCGAACTGCTGACCGAGCAGCCCGATATCATGTGCTTCTCCAAGGGCCTCACCGGCGGCACCCTGGCCATGGGCCTGACGACCTGCGCCGCACCGGTGTACGAGGCCTTTCTGAGTCAGGACAAGATGCGCGCCTTGTTTCACGGCCACTCCTACACGGCCAACCCCGTGGCCTGCGCCGCCGCGCTGGCCAGCCTGGAGCTGACCCGGGCCGAGCAGTGCGCCGAGCAGCGCCACCGCATTGAGCACCGCCACGCCGCATTCCGGCAGGAAATAGAGGACCAAGCCGGCATTCGGGCCGTGCGGCACCGGGGCACGATTCTGGCCGTGGAGTACGACCCGGGGGAGGGCACCAGCTACTTCAGCCGCCTGCGCGACGCCTTCTACCAACTGGCCCTCGACCACCACGTGGTGCTGCGCCCCCTGGGCAACGTGGTGTATCTGCTGCCGCCCTATTGCACTACCAACGCCGAGCTAGACCTGCTCTACACGGTGCTGCGCCGCATGCGCGAGCTGGTGCTCGACTTTACGCCTGCTCCCAACCTGCCCGAAATCCTGCATGATTAGCGCCGCTTCCGATTCACTGATCATCATCCGGGGTCGGGGCAGGGTGGCCGCCGTGGGCCTTGACTGGGCCGCCGCCACGTTTCAGTCCCGAAGCCTGGGCTCCCATACCCTGGCCGTCGGTGGCATTCCCGAGGCGGTGGAGCAAGCACTACAGCTCCTGCGCAAGCAAACGGCTAGCTACCGGCAGCTCGACCGCACGGTGCTGCTGGCCCTGCTGGCGGCCCGGCAGGCAACGGCGGCAGCGGGCTGGCTACCCCAGCCCGCCCCGGCTCTGGGCGTCAGCATAGGCTCCTCCCGCGGAGCCACCGGCCGCCTGGAGCAGTTTCACGAGGATTTTTTGGCCGATGGCACCGTGCCGGCCGCGGCCTCGCCCCTTACCACGCTGGGCAACGTCGCCAGCTGGGTAGCCTACGACGCCGGCACGGCAGGTGGGGCCGCCCTGAGTCATTCCAGCACCTGCAGCAGCGCGTTTCAGGCCTTGGGCAATGCCGTGGCCTGGCTGCGGGCGGGCATGGCCGAGCGGTTTCTGGCCGGTGGGACCGAAGCCCCGCTCACCGATTTTACCCTGGCCCAGATGCAGGCGTTGGGCATCTATTCCCCTTTCGCCGCCGCTGATTTTCCCTGCCGCCCGGGGGCGGGGCGGCCGTCCACCTTCGTGCTGGGCGAAGGAGCCGCCGTGTTTGCCCTGGAAAAAATCAGCCGCGCGGCGCTGCATGCCGAGCGGGCCCAGCAGCCGGCCGCTCCTGTCTTTTGCCTGGAGGGCGTGGGCTTTGGCTTCGAGGCAATTGGCAGCAAAACCGGCTTGTCGGCCGACGGGCAGCATTTCCAGACCGCCATGCGCGAGGCCCTGTGGCAGGCGGGCGCCGCCCCGGAAACGGTGGATGCCGTGGTACTGCACAGCCCCGGCACCCCCGCCGGCGACGCCTCCGAGCGGCGGGCCCTGCACGCGGTGTTTGGGGAAACCTTGCCCGATTTGGTGTCCAACAAGTGGCGCATCGGGCATACGCTGGGCGCCTCGGCCGCCCTGAGCCTGGATTTCGCCTGCCACCTGCTGACTGCTCAAGCCTGGCCGCCGGCGCCTTTTCCCACCGACCTTACCCCGGCCCCTACCCGACCGATCCGGCGGGTGCTGATTAATGCCGCTGGCTTTGGAGGCAACGCGGCCAGTGCCGTGGTGTCTGTGGTGTAAGTTTTCGGCCCACGTCCGTTTTTAGATGGCGGAGCCGTACTTTTCGTACTGAATTTCCACCGTGACTATTTCGCGCTGTTCTGCTTTTTCCTTGCCCTTCCGCTCCATGAATCTACGTTTCGCGCTGCTGCTTTCGGCCAGCCTGTCTCCGGCCTTTGTTTTTGCCCAAACTGCCCCTACTTCCGCCCCAACCCCCGACCCGGCCATCAAGCAAATGGTGGAAGCTGTTTCGGCCAAAAACCTGGAGGAGGATATCCGCAAGATGGTATCGTTTGGCACCCGCCACACCCTGAGCGACACCAAGAGTAAGAAGCGCGGTATCGGGGCAGCCCGCAACTGGGTGGAAAGTGAGTTTCGCAAGTACAGCAAGGCCAGCGGGGGCCGCCTCAAAGTGGAGCAGGACACCTTTCTGGTGAAGCCCGACGGCCGCCGCATCGACAAGCCCGTCATTATGGCCAACGTGATGGCCACCCTGCCCGGCACCGACCCGGCGGACACCCGCGTGTTCATCGTCAGCGGCCACCTCGACTCCCGCGTGACCGACGTGATGAACGCCACGGCCGACGCGCCCGGCGCCAACGATGATGCCTCGGGCGTGGCCCTGGTGATGGAAATGGCCCGCATCATGTCGCAGAAGCAGTACCCCTGCACCCTGATTTTCGTGGCCGTGCAGGGCGAAGAGCAGGGCCTCTACGGCTCGACCCACCTGGCCAAGCGGGCCAAGAAAGAAGGCTGGAACCTGGTGGGCATGCTCAACAACGACATCGTGGGCAACTCGAAAGGCTACGACCCGGAACTATCCGACAACAAGCACATCCGCATTTTCAGTGAGGGTGTGCCGGCCACTGAAACGGCCGATGAAGCCAAGCTGCGCCGCACCCTGAGCAGCGAAAACGACTCGCCCAGCCGGCAGCTGGCCCGCTACAGCAAAACGGCCTGCGAACAGTACGTCAGCGACTTCGGGGTGCTGCTGGAATACCGCCCCGACCGGTTTCTGCGCGGCGGCGACCATACGCCCTTCAACCAGCAGGGCTTTACGGCGGTGCGCTACACGGAAGTAAACGAGAACTTCAACCACCAGCACCAGGACCTGCGCACCGAAAACGGCATCCAGTACGGCGACCTGCCCGAGTTTGTCGACTACGCATATCTGCGCAAAAACACGGGCGTGAACCTGGCGACCATGGCCAGCCTGGCCCTGGCCCCCGGCGCCCCCGAAAACCTGGGCGTACTGACGGCCAACCTGACCAACCGCACGCAGCTGAAATGGGACGCGCCCAAGGTGGGCGAAAAGCCGGCCGGCTACGTAGTGCTGATGCGTGAAACCTCGTCGCCGGTGTGGCAGCAGCGCTTCCCCGTCACGACGACCACCGCTGACCTGCCCCACAGCAAGGACAACTACATCTTCGGAGTGGCCTCGGTGGATGCCGAGGGCCACGAGAGCCTGCCCGTAATTCCCAAGCCGGTCCGCTAGCAGCCCGTACTGCTTCGTGATGAAACAGCTTGCCTACGCACTCTTGCTGACCGGGGTAGCGGCCTGCAACGGGCCCGCTTCCGCCCCGGAAACAGCCGCACCACCTCAAGCCTCCCCACCACCGGCGGCCAGCACCAAACCGGATACCAGCTCGGCCCCTGCCCAGACGGTGCGCCGGTTTATCAAGTGGTACGCGCGGAATGGGGAAAGCCTGCCGGGCAACTTTGTGTTGAACGACGACGGGCTGGACAGCACCAAGTTCTATACCGTCAACTTCCCCGGGACGGAAGAGTGGCTGACGGCCGTGCAGCAAAGCGGCACCGTTTCGGCAGCCTACCTGAACGGCTGGCGCGCCTATTTCCGCAGCTACGCCGATACGCTGCGCCTGCACCCGCAAAACGACGGGCCGCCCGCCGGCTTTGACTACGATTTGCTGATGCTTTCCCAGGAGCCCGACACCAAGGTTGCGGAGTTGCAGGTTGGCACCTGCACCGTGGTACAGCAGCAGCCGGGCCACGCCAAGGTGCAAGCCCGCGGCCCCCGCCACGAAAACTGGCAGGAAGGCCTCAACTTCGAGTTGTCGCAAGGCCAAGACGGCCGTTGGTTGATTGACAGAATCGATAATGACAGCATGTAAGCCAAAGAGATTGGCCGACGTTCGTACCAAGTTTTTTTAGCCTATTGCACGCGGCAGCTTGCTTTGGGGCAGAAATTTCCGCCTGTTGGTATCGATAATATAAAAATCCTGTCCTTACTTGCAGCCGCAAACTCTTGCCCCGCCTTCGCGCGGTGACTCAGCCCCATGACTATTTCCTGCACCCGCTTTTCTTCGGTATTTTCGGTGGCTTCGGCCGGCCGTACTACCGTGGCTAAGCCGATGGCAGCTAAAAACATGATGCTGAAGAAATGCTTCAAACGGCTCTCGACCTGACCGTCGCACTTCTTCATGCTCCCTTCTTTATAAGCATCAAGCGCCGGTCCTCCCCAGACCGGCGCTTTTTGTTTGTTGTTTTCCGTACTACTCTCCGCCCCGTTCATTTTTTGGTTTACCCACGTTTTCACTGATGAAAGTTCTCAAGTTTGGCGGCACCTCCGTCGGCTCAGCCGAGCGCATGCGCGCGCTGCCGGCCCTTATTCAGGGCTCCGAGCCCCGTATCGTCGTCCTGTCGGCCATGTCGGGCACGACCAACGCCTTGGTCAACATTGCCAAGCTGCTCTACGACGGCGAAACCACGGCCGCGACGTACCAGACCGAGATTCTGCGCCAGCACTACCTGATTGTCGCCCGGGAGCTGCTCCCCGAGCCGGAGGTGGCCAACGAAGCCATTTCCCACCTCGACACTTCGTTCAAAACCATCTTCAGCCTGACGCGCCACCCGCTGTCGGCTTCGGGCGAGCGGGTAATTCTGGCCCAGGGTGAGCTGCTGAGCACCCTGCTGTTTCACCGCTACTATACCCGCATCCTGGGCGAGGAAGCCGTGCTGCTGCCGGCCCTGGACTTCATGCGCCTCGATAAAAACGACGAGCCCGACGGCGACTACATCGAGGAGCACCTGGCCCAAGTACTGGCCCCCCACGCCGGGCAGCAGCTGTTTATCACCCAGGGCTACATCTGCCGCAACGCCAACGGCGACATCGACAACCTCAAGCGCGGGGGCTCCGACTACTCGGCCTCGTTGATTGGGGCCGCGGCCCACGCCGAGGAAATTCAGATCTGGACCGACATCGACGGGCTGCACAACAACGACCCGCGGGTGGTGGAAGGCACTTACCCGATTCGGGAGCTGTCGTTTGACGAGGCGGCCGAGCTGGCGTATTTCGGGGCCAAGATTCTGCACCCCAGCTCCATTCTGCCCGCGGCCAAGCACGGCATCCCGGTGCGCCTGCTCAACACGATGCAGCCCGAGGCACCCGGCACGCTGATTTCGACCCAGACCGGCGACGAAGCCATCAAGGCCGTCGCGGCTAAGGACGGCCTGGTGGCCATTAAGATTAAGTCGAGCCGGATGCTGCTGGCCCACGGCTTTTTGCGCAGCGTGTTCGAGGTATTCGAGCGGTACCGCACGCCCATCGACATGATTACCACCTCGGAAGTGGCCGTCTCGCTCACCATCGACGACGCGACTCACCTGCCGGAGATTCTGGAGGAGCTGCGCAGCTTTGGCTCGGTGGAAGTCGATGAGCAGCAAACCATTGTGTGCCTGGTGGGCAACCTGATTCAGGAAAACAATGGCTCGGCCTGGCTGGTTTTCAACGCCCTGAAAGACATTCCGCTGCGCATGATTTCCTACGGCGGCTCGCCCAACAACATCAGCCTCCTGATTCATACCAGCAACAAGGTGCGCGCCCTGCAGGCGCTGAACCAGGGCTTGTTTCAGCAAAAGGCCGTCGCTCAGTAGCCCCGCAGTGCCCTGCTTCTCCACTCGTTAACATAGTACCTAGTACATGAGTTTTTCTCTTCCGGCCGAGGCCACGTCCCGGCCGACCCCCTTTTACCTGTACGACCTGGCTCTGCTGGACCGCACCCTTGCGGCGGTGCAGCAGGCCGCCCGCCCGCGCGACATTCACGTGCACTACGCCCTGAAAGCCAATGCTAATGCCCCGATTCTGGCGCGGATTCGGCAGCACGGCCTGGGCGCCGACTGCGTGAGCGGCCCCGAGGTGCAGCGCGCCCTCGACACGGGCTTTGCGCTCCAGGATATTGTGTTTGCCGGCGTGGGCAAGTCGGATGCGGAAATCAACCTGGCTTTGGCCGCCGACATCTGGTGCTTCAATGCCGAGTCGGTGGAGGAACTGGCCGTGCTCAACGAGCTGGCCGGAACCCAGGGCCGCCGGGCCCGGGTGGCGCTGCGCATCAACCCCAACGTGGACGCCCACACCCACCACTACATCACCACGGGCCTGGAAGCCAATAAGTTCGGCATTGGCCTGAACGACTTGGGCAGCGTTATCGACCAGCTCGGCGCCTTGCCCAACCTGGAGCTGGTGGGCCTGCACGCCCACATCGGTTCCCAGATTACCAACCTGAGCGTGTTTGGGGAGCTGAGCCGCAAGCTGAATGAGCTGCAAACCTGGCTGGAAGGCCGGGGCCACCGCCTGCCCCACCTCAACGTGGGCGGCGGTCTGGGCATCGACTACCACAACCCCGACACCCAGGCCATTCCTGACTTCGAGGCCTATTTTCAGATGTTTGAGCAGCACCTCGTGCGCCGGCCCGGCCAGCAGGTGCACGTCGAGCTGGGCCGCTCCATCGTGGCCCAGTGCGGGGCACTGGTCAGCAAAGTGCTGTACGTCAAGCGCAGCCAACAAACCAACTTTGCTATTCTTGATGCGGGCATGACCGAGCTGATCCGGCCGGCCCTCTACGGCAGCTACCACCAGATTCAGAACCTCAGCAGCCAGGGCTCCAAGCAGCTCTACGACGTGGTGGGCCCGATCTGCGAGTCGTCCGACACCTTCGGGCGCGAAGTGGCCATGCCCGAAACCCGCCGCGGCGACCTAGTCGTGATTCGCTCGGCCGGAGCTTATGGCGAGGTTATGGCGTCGAACTACAACCTGCGCGAAAAAGCCGAAGCAGTGTACGTAGGGTAGGTTCGCTACCCCATAGCCAGTACCAGCAACGTCCGGCCGAGCGGGCCGAAACATCTCTACTGCAATGGTGGAGATGCTTCGTCCCGCTCAGCCGGACGTTCTACTTTATCAGCGGTTTGTTTCTTCCCGCCTCTTACTCCCAGCTGCCATAGTAAATCGTCCAGGGGCCCAGGCGCTGCTGCTGGGGAAAGTAGGGTAGCATCCAGCCCCAGAAATCTTCCAGCTCCCCTTTCACAATCAGGACGGGGTGCTGGGCCAGCAGGCTTTTCAGGTATTGCTGCTGAGCGGGGTCGTTCATATCGACCAGTAGCTGTTGCCAGCGGGCATCGGCCTCAAACTGGGTTTCGCGCTTGATATCGTCGTTGTCGTGCTGCAGGGTGATGAGCGTGCGGTTCAGCTCGAAGGACAGGGACGGCAGCATTTCGTCGTAGACCAGCACCAGGCGCTGGTCGAGGTGGTTGATGCGCAGCCACTCGGCAATGGGTCGGGTGCTGCTGGCGGCCAGCTGGTTTTGGTGCAGAATAGGCTTGGCCGTGAGCAGCAGTGTGAGGGTAAAAATGACGGTCAGCACCAGCAGCCGCGGTGCTACCCGCACCTGGTTCCAGAGCGCCTGCTGCAGCACCAGCGCCACAATGCCCACGGCGGGCCACAACGACGTCAGGGGGTGTACTTCTACCGTGATACCCAGGGCCCCCGACAAAGCCGGCAGCAGGCAGAGCCCAGCCATGAGCAGCCCCAGCACCCCGGTCATGACCACGTACCAGCGGTAGAGCACGGCATCGGTCAGCCGGCCCAGGTAATACACAGTCAGCAGAGCCAGCCCCGGAAAAATAGGCAGCAGGTAGAGCAGCAGCTTGGACTTGGCCAGGGAGAAGAACACCAGGGGCACCAGCACCCAGAAGATGAGCACATTGCGCCACTGCCGGGGCACCGTGGCCCAGCGCGTGCGCGCCAGCTGCGTGAGCAGGGCCACTACCCACGGCAGGCTCCCGACGGGTACCAATACCAAGTAAAACCACCAGGGCTTGGCCCGCTTAAAGGCGTCGGCGTTGGCAAACCGCTCGGCCGTCTGCTTCCAGAGAAAGTAGTCCAGAAACTCCTTGTTTTCGGCCACCAGAAACAGATACCAGCTCAAGCCCACTACCAGCAGCAGCACCGGGCCGAGCAAATGGTGCACCGTAAACGGCCGCCGGGGCTGGGGCTGGCGGAAGTAAAAGCCGCCCACCACCATTAGCGGCAGTACGGCGCCTACCGGGCCTTTGGTCAGAAAGGCCAACCCCAAGGCTAGCCAGAACAGGTAAAACCACCGCCAACCGCCTAGCTGCAAGTAGCGCAGCATGCCGTAGGCCGCCAGCAGCTCCAGTGTCATCAGGTAAGCATCGGTAGTTACGTTGAGGGCCGAAATCAGCACGACCGGGAAGGTGCCGTAGACTACCGCAGCGGCCAGGGCGTGCCGCTCATTGCCGCCAAACAGCAGCCGCCCCAGACCAAAAACCAGCACCACCTGCAGTAGCACGGCCAGCACCGCCAGCAGCCGCACCCCACTACCCGTGGGGCCCGCCAGAGCTACGCCGGCCGCCGTCAGCCAGTAGGTTACCGGGGGCTTGTGAAAGTGCTGAATGCCCAGCAGACGCGGGTGCAGCCAGTCGCCATCGGCCAGCATTTCCCGGCTGATTTCCGCGTAGCGGGCCTCGCTGCTTTCCAGCACGCCCCAGCTGCCCAGGCCCAGCAGCAGCCCCGCCCCCAAGACCAGCACAAACAACCAGAGCCAGGTGCGGGAAGAAAACGAAGTGGGCATATGCAACAACAGAAGTAGGACAAAGAGCCGCGAAGGTAGCCAGAAACGCCCGCGGTGACTATCGTTAACTAAACCCGACGGCGAAGGTTGTACTACTACCCGTCCACTCAGCTCCTCTCCTGCCCGCTATGAAAATCCTGCTCACTGGTGCCAACGGCTACATTGGCCGCCGTCTGTTGCCCCTGCTGGTCGAGGCCGGCCACGAGGTGGTGTGCCTGGTGCGCGACCCGCGCCGCTTCGAGCTGCCCGAGTGGCTGCTGGCCAAGGTAACCGTATGCGCCGGGGATTTGCTGCAGCCCGAAAGCCTGCAAAGTCTGCCCCGCGACATCGACGCGGCCTATTACCTGGTGCACTCCATGAGTGGAAACGACCACAATTTCTTCCGCGCCGAGCAGCTCTCGGCCCGCCACTTCACCGACTACCTCGACCAGACTTCGGCCCGCCAGGTTATTTACCTCAGCGGTATTGCCAACGACCGGAACTTGTCGGCCCATCTTCGCTCCCGCAAGGCCGTGGAGAAAGTGTTGGGCAAGGCCCACCACGCGGCCGTTACGGTGCTGCGGGCCAGCATTATCATCGGCTCGGGCTCGGCCTCCTTCGAGATTATCCGGGATTTGGTTGAGAAGCTGCCCGTCATGGTGACCCCGCGCTGGCTCAACTCCCGCTGCCAGCCCATTGGCGTGCGCGACGTGATGCACTACCTGCTGGCCGTACTCGACCACCCCGACTGCCTGGGCGAAACCTTCGACATTGGCGGCCCCGACGTGCTGACCTATAAGCAGATGCTGGAGGGCCTGGCGGCCGAGCGGGGCTACCGGCGCTACATTTTCACCATCCCGGTGCTCACGCCGCGGCTGTCGTCGTGGTGGCTGTTTCTGGTTACGCGCACTACTTTTTCCCTAGCGCAAAGCCTGGTGGAAAGCCTGCGCAACGACACCATCGTCTCGCTCAAGCGCAGCATCACCCAGGTGCTGCCCCACCACTGCATGAGCTACCGCGAGGCCCTGGCCCTGGCTTTCACCCGCATCGAGCAGAACGAAGTAATCAGCAGCTGGAGTGACGCGGTGAGCAGCGGGGTGGTCGAGAAAAACTACATGGACTTCGTGCAGATTCCGCAGCACGGCATGCTCACCGACCGCCAAACGCTGCGCTTTACCCGCCCCCCGGAGGAGGTATTGCAGAATATCTGGAGTATCGGCGGGCAGCGTGGCTGGTACAAAGTCGACTGGCTCTGGCGCATCCGGGGGTTGATGGACAAGGCCGTGGGCGGCGTAGGCCTGCGCCGGGGCCGCCGCTCGCCTACCCGCCTGCGGCCCGGCGACCCGCTCGACTTCTGGCGGGTGCTCGTGGCCGACCGTCCCACGCGCCGCCTGCTGCTCTACGCCGAAATGAAGCTCCCTGGCGAAGCCTGGCTGCAGTTCCGCATCCTCGACAATGCCGATGGCTCGCACACGCTGGAGCAGCTGGCCGCTTTCCGGCCCGCGGGCCTGGCCGGCCGCCTGTACTGGTATTCACTGGTACCCTTCCACTTCGTCATTTTCAAGGGCATGATTGAGAATATCGTGCAGTACCACCCAACTGGGGCTAGCTCAGCCGCCGTACCAGCCACATAAGCAGGCTAAGCAAAACGCTCAGCAGCAGCATCGACACCAGCGGGGCGTAGAAACGAAAGCCGGGCCGCTCGATGCGGATGTCGCCGGGCAGGCGGCCAAACCAGCTGAACCAGCTGCCCCCGCCCAGCCACAGAACTCCGCCGACCAGCACAAGACCCAACCCCAACAAAACGAATAACTTACCAAGCTGCGGCGACATGGAAAACAAAGGCAAGGTGAACCGAAAGCAACTTTTGAAAGCCAGAGTATACGGCAGCAACGCGTACGGCGCCTGAAAAACTTCCAATTCCCCGGCGCGGCTTCAGGCAGGTGTAATAGCCAGGGCAATGTCGGTAACCAGCGCCGGCAGCTCAATCCGTAATTGCCCGGCAGCATTGGCAGTCAGAGCTAGTTGCCCCGGGGATTGGCCGCGGGCCGTGTCCCAGAGCGTCACGACGTAAGGCCCCGCCGCCAAGCCCGGCACGACTACTTGCACTGGCAGAGCCGGCGCGGTTTTGCGCACCAGCCGCTGCCCGTCGCGCTGGTCTTGGCGCAGCAGCCACACCACGGCCTGCGCCCCGTCGCCGCAGGCAAAGCCCGCGAAGGCCAGCGGCGACACTTGGATTTCCGCGTTCAGGTTGCGCCGCCGAAACCGGCTCCAGTCGATAAGCGTGGTGAAATCGGCCAAACTGCGCTGGGCTGCCCGCATGCCGTGGGTCAGTACGTGGGGGTGGCGGTTGGGCCAGCGCAACCCGCCGCCCGTGCCGCCGGAAGCCAGGTGAGCCCACTGCATGTGCCGGAAGTACTCGTCGTCGAAGGGCTCGGGCAGGGTGCGCTTACGGTCTTTGAAGGCATGAATCGGGCCGTGCTCGGAGTCGAAAAAGGGCCGCTCTGGGCTTAGGTGGGTCAGGGCCTCGCGCACCAGCCGCCCCGTGCAGATAGCCGAGGCCACCGTATCCCGGGGGTTGTCGATGGTGGCTTTGTCGTAGAAATGGGTGGAGGCAAAATCCAGGTCGGGGTGGCGGAATATCACCTCGGCTACCCTGGGGTGGTGACCCAGCACCGGCCCGAACAAGGACACGGTCTGCGGGTGACTGCGCCCGTGTAGGCGTAGCTCCTCCTGGCGCAGGTGGCAGCTGATGTCGTGGATGAACTCGGCGAAGATGACCGTATCGTTGCCGGCGTGGGCTGGATGAATCTCGTTCCACAGGTCCCAGGCAAACAGGGCCCCGCTCCCGCCCCACCGCGCGGTGGCAAAGCTCAGCCGGTTTTTGATGGCCTGTCGCATCTTTGGGCACAGCAGCCACTGCGTCCGGCGCCGGCACGGGCCGCCCAGCGCTTGGTTGTAGGGATGCTGCGCCCAGCGCCGCCACATCCAGAACGTGTCGTAGGGCGTGAGCAGCAGGCGCAACCCGTACTTTTCGCAGAGGGCAAACAAATCGTCCCAGAACCGGACCATGTTGGGCTGAAAATGGCCCGCGGGCCGCTCCAGGTAGCGGTTTTCGGTTTGGCAGTACTCCAGCATAAAGCGCAGGCAGGTCACGCCGTGGGCGGCCAGCCAGGCCAGGTGCCGGTCGACGGCCGCCATATCCCGGCGCCGGAACAGGCCGGCGAAATCCGGCCAGGTTACGGCGTCGTTCTGCCCGATGGGTATCCAGGGCTGGCCGTGCTCCGTGACGAAATACGGAGCCTCGGGCGCCACCTGCACCCAGGGCAACAAGGGCGCGGATAACTGACTGTCCGGCTCCGTACTGCGGGCCTTACGAATTGCCATACCCTTGCTGTTACTGCCAGGACGACACGGCCACTACCACGGCCAGCACCAGCGCCGAGTACAAGCCCAGAGCCAGCCATTCCTCCCGGTTCTTGAAGTTGTAGGGAAACCGTTTCTGGGCCGCTTGCTGCAGCTGAATCGAGAAGTACAGCCCGGCCGTGCTCAACAGCAACCCCACCCACTGCGGCCCGGCCCGGCGAAACAGCAGCAGCATCCCGAAAATGGGTAGCAGCCCGACCACGTAGCCCAGAAAGCGCGCCTTGAACAGTCCCCATGCCGGCGGGGGCGGCGGGAGTGGCGGTTGAGGCTGAAGTTTAGGCGGGCGTTTGGGCATAGGGTGTTATCGAGTGGAAGGCGGTGACACGGGCTGCCATTGCTGAGTTTTGCGGAGTTCCAATAGCCTTTTATAAACCAACTCTAGGCCAAACGAGCCTTCCCCACCTTGGTCATAGATTTCTTTCTCGCCATCTGAGTAAGTGACCTTTAAAGTATAGGAAGGCTGATGATTCTCATCTCGCCCATACTTATTTTTCAGATGCACAAAGTCAATGTAATTGAGCAGCTTGGCCAATTCATTGTAAGTAGCGGAAGGCAGCAATGTCGTTAATTCCTCGACTTTTTCACCCGTCTCCTTATAAGTAACAGTTCCATTTAATGATACAGTAATGTCAATTTGTTTAATTTCTTTATAAGCAAAATGATATTTAAGCGAGACTGACTGAATTTCTTTTCCACTTGTTAAATTGGTCGTCTCTAAAAAACCACCAAACTTATACGAGAGTGAATACTTTCTTCTACTTCCAAGTTTGCCACCAGGAGCACGTCTGAAGGTTGTTAGTTTTAAAACAGACTGCTTTTTCAAGTTAACAACAGGCAGGCTACAATACTTATGACCATAGTTCAATCTATCAATCGAAAACACGTTGCCAGAGTAAGCCATAATAAGGAGCAATACCTGACGATGCTCATCACCGATTGCCAATAGATCGGTGTATCCATTTTTATCGAAATCTGCTTTTACCCAAGGAGCAACCCGCTTTTTTTGGGCTTCGCACTTACAGTATTTATTGTTTATCGACAGTGTATCTGACACAGTCAAATACTTATACTTTCCTGCCTTATCCAACGATTGAATCAGACTAAGAACACCCCGAGCATCATTGATTGTATCAATTGTCGAAAACGCTGCTGATTGGGCGCCGGCAACCCGTGTTACTAGTAAAATTAGGAGTACCCAGACTGATTTCATTCTGTCAACCGCCATATCATCCCTTATCAAACACGGGCTCAATCCGTCCTTCCCCATTCACCTGCAAAGCAGCCTCGTAGCGGTTACCGGTCTTGGTGGACACAAACCCGCGGATGACGCCGGTTTTACCCTTGCGCAGGAGCTGGTTCATCTGGCTTTCGGTCAGAGTTTTGCCGCCCCACTCGAAGGGGGCCCGGAACTGGCAGTCTTCGCGGAAGCGGGAGCAGCCCCAGGCGGCCTTGCCGCGCAGCATGGTGCCGAGCTTGCACACCGGGCAGGGAATAACGCCGGGGTCCACGGGCGTGGTGGGCTTGCTCTCGGCGGCCCGCACCAGTTCCAGCCCGTGCTGGGGCGTGAGGCGCACGGCCGCGTCAAACTTCTGGCCCATCTCGTCCACGTAGCCCTTGATAACCGGGGTACGGCCCTTGGTGAGCAAGGCCGAAACCTGCTTGTCGGTCAGGTTCTTCCCTTCAAACTGCGCCGGCAACCGGAACTGGCAATTCTCGCGGAAGCGGGAGCAGCCAAAAGCCGTTTTGCCCTTCAGAATATGGCCCGATTTGCAGGCCGGGCACGCGCCCAGGCTACCGGGAATAGCGGGCGTGGCCGCGGCGGGCTTAATGGGCAGCACGGCCGCGGGCGTAGCGGCCGAAATGCCGGCTCCGGCCACCGTAATGGAGCGGCGGGAGCCGTCCTGCTTGACTTCCTGCACCATTTCGCGCACCAGCATCTTGAGCTCGTCCAGGAACAGGCCCGAGTCGAGGTTGCCGCTCTCAATCTGGCGCAGCTTCCGCTCCCACTGCCCCGTCAGCTCGGCCGACTTCAGCGTAGGGTTACGAATCAGGCCGATGAGCTCAACGCCGGTAGACGTGGGCACGATTTTCTTTTTGTCGCGCCGGATGTAGCCGCGCTTGAACAGGGTTTCGATGATGGCGGCGCGGGTACTGGGCCGGCCGATGCCGTTTTCCTTCATGGCCTGGCGTAGCTCGTCGTCGTCCACGTTGCGGCCGGCCGTTTCCATACCGCGCAGCAGCATGGCCTCGGTGTAGTCGCGCGGGGGCTGGGTCTGCTTCTGGTCGAGGCGGGGCTTATGGGGGCCACTTTCGCCCTTCTCGAACGAGGGCAGCACGGTGTTGACCATGTCGTCGTCGCCCTCGCCGGGCTTGGCCGTGCTGGGGGCTTGCTGCTGGGTCGGGTCGCCATACACGATGCGCCAGCCGGGATTCAGGATCTGCCGGCCCCGGACCCGGAACGGATGCGCCGCCGCCTCGGCCGTGACAGTCGTGTTCGAGACTTCGCAGTCGGGGTAAAACGCGGCCAGAAAGCGGCGCACGATGATGTCGTAGACGCTCTGCTCGTAGCCACCCAGGCCGCCGGCCGTGGCGCCGGTAGGAATAATAGCGTGGTGGTCGGTAACCTTGTTGTTGTTAAAAACCTTGGTACTCTTCTTGATTTTGGCGGCCAGCAGCGGCTGCGTCAGGCTATGGTAGGCCCCCAGCCCCTGCATGATACCGGCAATTTTGGGGTACTGATCGTCGGGCAGGAAGGTAGTATCGACGCGGGGGTAGCTCACCACTTTCTTTTCGTACAAAGCCTGCACGGTCTTGAGCGTGTCGTCGGCGGAGAGGCCCAGCTGGTTGTTGCACTGCACCTGCAAGGAGGTCAAATCAAACAACGAGGGCGGCGACTCCAGCGCCTTTTTGATTTCCACGCCCGTCACGGTCAGGGGCGCGTCCTTCACGGCGGCCATGGCGGCATCGGCCTCTTCCTGACTCACAAAGTAGCCCCGGGCCTTGAGGCGGGCCTTCTCGTCGGGCTCGTCGTCGTCCTTACCCTTTTTCACCAGGGCCACGTGGCTGAACATGGTGCCGCGGTATTCGGTGCGCAGCACCCAGTAGGGCTCGGGCCGGAAGTTCTGAATTTCGTGGTACCGGTCTACGAGCAACGCCAGCGTGGGCGTTTGGACCCGGCCGATGCTGAGCACCTGCTTCTGCCCGGCGGCGTACTTGAGCGTAAACAAACGGGTGGCGTTCAGGCCCAGCAGCCAGTCGCCGGCGGCGCGGCTCTTGCCGGCCTGGTAGAGGTTGTCGAACTCCGAGCCGTCGCGCAGGTTGGCAAAGCCCTGGCGAATGGCGTCCTCGGTCAACGACGAAATCCAGAGGCGCTTAAAGGGCTTGCGGTACTTGGCTTCCATCAGCACCCAGCGCTGAATTACCTCCCCTTCCTGGCCCGCGTCGCCGCAGTTGATAACTTCCTCGGCCCCGGCCAGCAGGTTTTTAATGACGTTGAACTGCCGCACCACCCCGTCGTCGCGGCGCATGAGCTTGATGCCGAAGTTGTCGGGCACCATGGGCAAATCGTGGATACTCCAGCGCTTCCACTCGGGGCGGTAGTCCTCGGGTTCGCGCAATTGGCAGAAGTGCCCGAACGTCCAGGTGACCTGGTAGCCATTGCCCTCGAAGTAGCCATCCATTTTGCGGCTGGCACCCAGCACCTGGGCAATTTCACGGGCGACGCTGGGCTTTTCGGCAATACAAACTTTCAAAATCGAAGATTCTCGCGGATTGAAACAGATTTTGCCAATCGTAGACCGGCAAGGAATCAACAAAGATACGGTGGGAAAAGGTCGTTTTCGTGGTTGGGGCCCATAGCGCAAACTTTGTAGTTGGCCTGCCCCGCTCGGTTGGAGCCAACGCGTTGACTGCTGCACTACTCTACAGGCTACAACCAAGGGCCGGCGCCGCTACCCCCCTGCTGCCCGACCAGCTTTCCGCCTAATTTCCCTTGCGGGGGCAACGGTTCAGCAACAGCAACCATCCTTTTTCTGACAGTTTAGCGGCTAAGCCAAAAACATAGATAAAAATAAATACTATAGTACCTTGCTTTACAAAGTACTATATCATACGTTTGCCTCAGTCATTACCTCGGAGTTATTCCGGTAGCTCTTCAGCCGCTGGGCCTTCCGGCGGCCTGTTCCAGCCACTACCGCACTCAGACGTGGGTATCGGTCGTCGGCTGACTTCCTGCCCGCCGTCGGCGAAGCTGCCACCGGGGGTCCTGGCGGCCTTTCTCATCCACTTCTTTCTTCTACCATCATGAAAACAACCCTCGCCGCTGTTGCCTGCTTGCTCAGCACGGCCGCCCTTGCCCAACAAGCTCCCGCCACCCCGGAGAACCCGGCCCTGAAGCAGTACCGCAGCACGGCTACCAAAGACAACGACCTGGTCCACACCAAGCTGAATGTGGGTTTTGACTACGCCAAGCGCCACCTCAACGGCAAGGCCTGGCTGACGCTCAAGCCCCACGCCTACGCCACCGATTCCCTGCGCCTTGATGCCAAGGGCATGGATATCAAAACTGTGGCCCTGCTCAACGGCGAGCAGCTGCTGCCTCTAAAGTATGCCTACACCGACCGCAACAACCTGCGCATTCACCTGGGCAAAACCATTGCGGCGGGCACGCCCTACACGGTCTATATCGAGTACACGGCCAAGCCTGATGAGCTGGGGGCCAAGGGCAGCGCGGCCATCACCGACGCCAAGGGCCTGTACTTTATCAACCCCGACAGCGCCGTGCTGGGCAAGCCCGTGCAAATCTGGACTCAGGGCGAGACGGAAGCTTCCTCGGTGTGGTTTCCGACCATCGACCGGCCCAACCAGAAGACCACCTCGGAAATCAGCCTGACCGTGCCCAGCAAGTACGTCACGCTCAGCAATGGCAGGCTGGTGAGCCAGACCCCGGCCGGGGCCGGCCTGCGCACCGACACCTGGAAGATGGAATTGCCCCACGCTCCTTACCTGTTTATGCTGGCCGTCGGCGACTTCAAAATCACGAAGGATACTTGGCGGGGGAAGGAAGTGAGCTACTACCTGGAGCCCAAGTACGCGCCCTTCGCCAAGCAGATTTTTGGGAACACGCCCGACATGCTGGAGTTTTTCTCCACTCGGCTCGGCGTCGAGTTTCCCTGGAACAAGTACGCCCAAATCGTAGTGCGCGACTACGTGAGCGGGGCCATGGAAAACACCACCGCGACGCTCCACGGCGAGTTTGTGCAGATGACCGACAAGCAGCTGGCCGACCGCGACTACCAGAACGAGTCCGTTATTGCCCACGAGTTGTTTCACCAGTGGTTCGGCGACTACGTGACGGCCGAAAGCTGGAGCAACCTGACCGTGAACGAGTCTTTGGCCGACTTCTCCGAGGGCCTGTACGCCGAGCATAAGTACGGGGCCGACGCCGCCGACTCCCATAACCACCGCAACCTGCGCCTGTACCTGCGCAACCCGGCCGAGGCGGCCAAGCCCCTGGTGCGCTTCAACTACGCCACCCACGAGGACATGTTCGACGCGGTAAGCTACCAGAAAGGCGGGGCCGTGCTCGACATGCTGCGCACCTACCTCGGCGACGACGTCTTCTTTGCCGGCCTGCAGAAATACCTCAAGGACAATGCCTTTGGCAACGGGGAAGCCCACCAGCTGCGCCTGGCCATGGAAGCCGTTTCGGGCCAGGACCTGAACTGGTTCTACAACCAATGGTACTTCGGCACGGGCCACCCGGTGGTCAGCATCGACTACAGCTGGGATGCGGCCAAAAAGGTGCAGAGCGTGACGGTGAAGCAGAACCAGCCCGGCACCGTGTTTCAGCTGCCCTTCGCCATCGACTACCACGTGAATGGCAAGGTGCAGCGCCAGCGCGTGATGATGACCCAGGCAACCCAGACCTTCAGCCTGCCGCTGGCCGCCAAACCCGATTTGGTGGATGTGGACGCGGAAAAAACCCTGGTATGGCAGCAAACGGACAACAAGCCGCTGGCCGAATTTGCCTACCAATACACCCACGCCCCGCTCTACCTGGCGCGCCGCGAAGCATTGCTGGCCGCCGCCAAGCAGCAGAAGGACCCGGCCGCGCTGCAACTGCTGCTCGCGGGCCTGAACGACAAGTTCAACAACCTGCGCATGGTCACGACGGAGCGGCTGAATCTGCAGGACCCGGCCGTGGCCAAAGCCGCGGCGCCGGCGCTGCGCAAGCGGGCAGCGGCCGAAAAAGACCCGCACGCCCTGGCGGCTTTGCTCACGGCCCTGGCCAAACTAGCCGACAAAAAGGATGAGAAGCTCTTCGCCGCCCAGCTGGCCACCAGCCCGTCGTACACGGTGCAGGCATCTGCCCTGCAGGCCCTGGCCGCCGTAAACCCGGCCAAAGCGCTGCAGCAGGCCCAGGCCCTGGCCACCACCGACCAGGTAAATATAAGCCAGGCTGTGGTAGCCGTGTACGCTAAAGCCGGCACCGCCGCGCAGTGGAGCTACGTGCGCGACAAATTTGACGCGGCCGGCACCCAGGACAAGTTTGGCTACTTCGAGAATATGGGAGCCATGCTGCCCCGTCTCCAGGATCCTACTGCTTTTGCCGAAGACGTAGACCGCCTCAAAGGCTTGGCTATTCAGTACAAGCGTTTCGGCGCCGACCAGCCCATCATTGGCATGTTGCAAGCTGCTGCCAAGCAGCAGGCCGCCACTCCCAACCAGGTCCTGGCCGACAAAGCCGTAGCTGAAATTCAGGCCGCGCAATAAGCCCCGAATCAGGCAATGCAAAAAAGGCCGTAACCCCGGGGTTACGGCCTTTTTTTACGCAGTGCAGCCATAAGCTCCGCTCTCCGGACCTTCCAGCCACAACTCGCAGGGCGGCTTACCCACCGCTACAGAGCCATGCGCTGTCTTCGAGGCTAAGCCATATATAGAAGAATTGCACTCAACCGCTACTATCCATCAGGAGGCCAACTCTCGTATTCTCAAGCTGCACTCATTTATAGTTTTTTCCCTAAGTGTTTATGTGGATTGTCTTTTCCTTGCTGGCGGCCTTGTCGGCAGCTATTGTCGTAACCCTATCGAAAATTGGCGTCAAGAATGTGGATTCGAGCGTGGCCTTTGCCGTGCAGTCGGTGCTTATCCTTGTGGTGGCCTGGGGCGTAGTGGCGTGGCGGGGCCTGCTGCCCACCGTAGCCCAGATTGAAGGCCGCACCTGGGGCTTTTTGATAGCAGCCGGTGTTATTACCTGCCTGTCGTCCCTGTTTTCCTTCCAGGCCCTGAAGCTGGGACAAGCTTCCCAAACGTCCTCGTTCGACAAAATCTCCCTGGTATTTTCCATCATCCTGGCGGTTGTCTTTCTTAAGGAAAAAGTAACCTGGCAGCTACTAGTCGGAGCAGCCCTCATGGCCGGCGGGGCGGTACTGATAGCCTTTTCCAAGCCCGAAGCCCCGTAACGACACGGCCATTACAAGCTTTCTGCTACCAACTCATGATTTAGGAAGCTGCCGGCCTTGCTGCCCGCCGCCACAGCGACGGCGACGGAGCGCATGGGGGTCGTAGCATCTCCGGCTGCAAAAACGCCCGGCACACTGGTCCGCTGCATCTCATCCACCTGAATGTGGCCGGTTTCCGACAGGACACACCCCAAGCCGACAGGCAACAGGCAAGGCAGTTCGAACGGTACCCGGGCAAACATTGCCGCCAGGGGCACCTGGGTCGTATCGGTCAGCACCACGTGGCGCAGGTGCCCGGCCGTGTGGTCGAAGTGGTCAATTGCTGCCTCGGCAATCCGGATGCCGGCCTGCTCCAGCCGCTGGGCTTGGTCGGGGCTCAACGTGGCGGGGCCATTGGTAAACAAGGTCAGGCGTGGGCTCCATTGGCGTAGCAGCCGGGCAAATTCGAAGCCCAGGTCACCGTTGCCCACCACGCCCAGCGGCTGGTCGCCTACCTCGTAGCCGTGGCAATACGGGCAGTGCAGCACCGAAATACCCCAGCACTCGGCAAAGCCGGGCCAGGCTGGCATCAGGTCTTTGACGCCCGTCGCAAACAGAATCTTAGCCGCCGCATACACCACTCCGGAAGCCGTAGAAACGACAAAGCCGGTTCCTTGCCGGGTAGCCGCCACCGCCTCATCCGTTACAACCGTCACGCTCGGGTAAGCCAGCACCTGCTGCCGGGCCCGGTCCCGGATAGCCTGGGGAGGTTGGCCATCCTGGGTTATAAAGTTGTGCGCCCGGGGCGTTTGCCGGTTGCAAGGCTGCCCACTATCCAGCACCACCACCCGCCGCCGGGCCCGCCCCAACGCCATGGCCGCCGACAAGCCCGCGTAGCTTCCCCCGATAATGATTACCTCCGTTTGCGTTTGCTTTTCCATAAGTCAGAAATGGTAAAATGAGCCCCACCGGCCCGGCCTGCCATGGGTAGCAGTTGGAACTAGTAAGGGCGAAAACAAACGAAGATACGTAAATGCAACAATGTTGCAATTACGATTTTATAAAGCCAGAGTCCCTGTCCGAACTCAATCACAACCTATCCTGGGCCAGCCTGCGTAAAAAATACCCCTGAACGTTTTGCGTGATGTCTTCCCTAGAAAGCGTAGTTCCTACCATTCTCCCTACTCCATCCACCAGCATCCGGGCCCTGGCCCGGCTGGGCTTTTTGTCTATTGGCTTTGTGTATCTGGTGCTCGGGGCCCTAACTATCATGGCCGCCATTGGGGTGCGCGGCGCCGACACTGCCGACCAGGAGCAGGTATTTCAGACGATACAGCGCCTCCCGTTGGGGCAGGTGCTGCTCTGGCTGGTGGCGGTGGGGCTGGTCGGCTACGTGGTGTGGCGCTTCACCCAGGCCCTACTCGATACCGAGCACCAGGGCACAACTACGGCGGGACTGGCGGTGCGGGGCTTCTACATTTTTAGCGGCCTGCTTTATCTATTGTTGGCCTATTACGCCGGAAAGATGGCCTGGTACGGGCACAAGATTCAGGAGCCGGATACCACCAAGCCCTTCTTGCGGGAAGCCCTGCACCACGGCTACGGCCAGTGGCTGCTGGGTCTGGTTGGCCTCACTATCCTGGTGGCGGGCCTGGTTCAAATGTACCGGGCTGTATCCGGCAAGTTCGATACCGATGTAAATGGCCGGGAGCTGACCGACGCCCAATGCCGGCTGGTGTACCGCACCGGGCAGGTGGGCTATTCGGCCCGGGGTGTAGTGCTGGCCATTATGGGGTACTTCTGTGTAATGGCAGCCCGGCATGCCAATGCCAATGAAATCCGAGACACGGCCGGCACCTTCGACGCCTTGCAGGCCATGGGGCCGGCCGTGCTGGGTCTGGTGGCCCTGGGCTTGGTCGCCTACGGGGTCTACATGCTGGTGCAGGCGCGCTTTCCTATTCTGCGGGGCGTGTAGAGCACGCACTATTTGGGGAAGTTTGGTGTCTGCAAGATACCCTACTTCTGCGCCGGGCACTGGCGGCCGGGCCCCGGTCTTTCCAGTTAGCGCCGGGGCGGAAGTTGCTCAGATTTCCCCGAGTTCATGGCGACCCATCCGTTCCTTACTTCACGCCCCCAGCAGGTTGGCCTAGTGCTGTTTTTGCTTTTACAGCTGCTCCTGGCCGGGCCTATCCGCTCCGTTGCGCAGCCCCCTATACCACCACTGACGCTCCAGCCTCCGACGGCCGTATTCCCCAGTTCGGAGTTCTACGTAGCCCGGGTGCTGGATGAGCGCCCCACCCGCTCGGCCGTGGCCTGGCTGCTGACCATGCCCCCTAAAGCCGGGCAGCCTCCCTTGCTCCGCGCCGTTGATTTACAAGGTGGAGGCCTGGTAGCTTTCCGTCAGTTTGTTACCCGCACGCTGCCCCACACTTCCAGCCGACGGGCGCTGACCATCCGCTTGCAGGAGTTTCGGGCGGTGGAAACCCCGGTGGCCGGGGCTACCGGGCAGGTGGAAGGCCGGGTGACGCTCCGGCTGGCCCTGGAGTGGCAGCGCGAAGGCGAACCTATTCCGCTCACTGAGTATAAAGGTGCCGTTCGCTACGGGCGGCCCCTGGCCCAGACGACCGTCGTGGAGCCAGTGCTGCGCCAGGTGCTAACCGAGGGCCTACGCTACCTGCGCACCTGGGTCGACCAACAAGCCGCTTCCAATGTACAGCTGGCCACCGGGCTGCGCCTGCACTTCACCGATTATAAGCAGCAAACCGAGCCGGATACACTGTTTTACGACCCCGCCCGCCCCCTGGGGTGGGCCGACTTTACCGCTGCCCCGCGCTCGGGAGGATTTTCGGCGGCGGTGTTTCCTAGCTTCGCCTACGCGGGCCAGCCCCGCTTAGTAAACGGCATTTTGCAGCTGAACCTGAATATGAAGGTGTTTGTGGTGCGCAGCTCTTCCTGGGTGGCCCCCCACGCCCGCGGCGACTACGACCTGAACCACGAGCAGCGGCACTTCGACTTGGTAAAGCTGGTAGCCGAACGGTTTAAGCGCCGCCTCACGCCCGAACGCCTCACGCTGAAAGACTACAACAGCATTCTGCAGTATGAGTACTTGGTAGCCTTTCAGGAAATGAACCGCCTCCAGGAGCAGTATGATGGGGAAACCCACCACGGCTCTAACGAAGCGGCCCAAACAAGCTGGAATCAGCGCATCGAAGCGGAACTGCAGCAGTACGGGGTAGCGCGCCGTAGCCCAGCCAACTAAGCTGGCCCTCAACGGCGGGAAAGCGCCCAACAGTCCGGGCAAAAAAATGACCGCAGTCAAAGACTGCGGCCTTTTCAACCACACATAGACTATTACCGGGCAGCAGGGCTGCCTTTTAGTGGCCTGTCAGCTGACTTTAAGCAGCTGTGACTTTATTGCTGGTGACTTTCAGAACCGATAGATATACCTAAAGGTCTGCGCCTTGCGAGACCTTGCCCTGCTGCGCCTGTTCAGCTACTTGCTCAGCGTGCTTGACGTCCTCAATGCCGTAGATGTGCTGGAATTCGTTGATAGCAGCACTCGTCTCCACGTTCAGGTTGTGCAGTAGGCCATCATTGATGTCATACACCAAACCGTGCAGGCGGGGCGGGTTAGGACGCTGCAGGGCACTCTGGATAACGTTGGTCTTGGTCAGGTTGCGCACCTGCTCAATGACGTTCAACTCCACCAGGCGCCGAAGCTGCTGGTCTTTGTCAGCAATGCCCGTAAACTCGGTTTCGTGCAGGCGAACTACATCTTTGATGTTAGTCAACCAGTTGTCAATCAAACCAAACTGCTTGTTGGATGCTGCCGCTGCTACGCCGCCGCAACCGTAGTGGCCGACCACCATGATGTCTTTTACGCCCAGCACTTCTACCGCGTACTGCAGTACGGACAGCAGGTTCAGGTCGGAATGCACAACCAGGTTGGCAATGTTGCGGTGCACAAACATTTCGCCGGGGCCGGTGCCCGTAATAGCACTGGCGGGTACCCGCGAATCGGAGCAGCCAATGAACAGGTAGCGAGGCTTCTGCCCTTTCGACAGATTGTGGAAGAACTCGGGGTCAGCGGCTTTCTTCTCTTCAACCCATTTGCGGTTGTTACTCAGAATTTCATCCAACGAGGATGCATCTGCATCGGGGAAGCTTTTCATGAAACAGGTGGTTTGTGGGTAATTTTTGTGAGTGAACTGACGGTACGCAGCGGCGGGGCTTAGTGGCCCAGTGCTTCTACCTGCGGGATACCGCGCAACTCGAGTTCAATGTTACGCTCGGAAGCAGTTAAACGGAAGTTTTCAATGGCTTCCAATACGTCGTAGTCAATTACTTCCGAATCGGTACCGTCCAGAATAACCTTGGTACCGGGCGTCAGCCGCTCGAAGGTGGTCACCAGGCTGGCTTTGTTCAGGAACGAGACGTGCTCACTCAGCTTAATGTGGGTCACGCCGGGCTCGTTCGTTGGTTCGCTGTGGAAGAAGTAGGCCGACTCCAAGTTGGCTTTCAGGATGTAGAAGATGCCAACGGCCAGACCCACCGCCACGCCCTTGAGCAGGTCGGTGAACAGGATGGCTACCACCGTGATAAAGAAGGGCAGAAACTGGTCCCAGCCCAGGCGCCACTGGGTGCGGAACAAGGCAGGCTTGGTCAATTTAAAGCCAACCATGAGCAGTACGGCCGCCAGGGCCGACAAGGGAATCAGGTTCAGCACCGAGGACAGAAACAGCAAGCTAGCCAGCAGCAACAGGCCGTGAATGAAGGCCGACATCTTGGTCTGAGCGCCGGAGTTGATGTTGGCCGAGCTCCGGACAATAACAGCCGTGAGGGGCAAACCACCCAGCAGAGCGCTAATGATGTTGCCAACACCCTGGGCCTTCAGCTCGCGGTTCTGGGGCGTATGACGCTTGTGCGGATCGAGCTTGTCCACGGCTTCTACGCTCAGCAGCGTTTCAATGGAAGCGACAATGGCAATGGTGAAGGCCACCACGTAGGTGTTGCCACGGGTCAGGGCCGTCCAGTCGGGGAAGGTCAGTTCGCGGGTCAGGTCGGCGAAAGAGGAAATTTTGGGCAGCTTAACCAAGTGCTCGGGGCGTACCTGCAACTCGGGAGCCACATTGCTCAGCAGTACGTTCAGCAAAATCGACAGCACCACCACGATGAGGGCGCCAGGCACCAGGCGCAGGGCGGCAATGCTTTTAATAGGCTTGCTTTCCCAAAAGATGAGTACCAGCAACGAAATTATTCCAATCAGGGCCGAACCCCAGCTGATGGCATTGCCGGCAGAAAGGATGGCCGAGAATGTATTTTGCCCATCGAACTGCAGAAAGTCCATGTCCTCGAAATAGTCCGTATCGGCGCCGAGAAAGTGAGGTATCTGCTTGAGAATCAGAATCAGGCCAATAGCAGCCAGCATGCCCTTAATCACCGACGAGGGAAAGTACATGCCAATGATACCGGCTTTCAGAAAGCCCAGGGCTAGCTGCACCACCCCGGCCACAACGGTGGCCGCCAGCACGGCCTCGAAGGTGCCCAAGGTGCTGATAGCCGACAGCATAATAGCGGTGAGGCCGGCCGCCGGACCACTCACGCTTAGCTGGGAACCACTAACCCAGGCGACTACTACCCCCCCAACGATACCGGCAATAACACCGGAAAGCAGCGGCGCCCCCGAAGCCAAAGAAATACCCAGGCACAAGGGCAAGGCGACCAGAAATACAACAAGGCCCGAGGGAGCATCCTTGGCTAAGGAATGTAGGTAGTTGGCAGAGGGTGGCGTGGGAGAAATATTGGAATCGGCTTTAGAAGCCGGTGTGGTCTTGATCGTCGAAGAAGCCATATAGCAGAGGAAATGCTGCCAACCTAAACAGAGGTTCGCAATGATATACTGCAATAGTAGCTCGCTATAGTTAAGACCGCGTTAAAAGAGAATTAAAACCGAATTAAAACGCGTTTGCGGGTGGTTAAACGCTAGCCAGCGGCAGTTGCAGCGTGACCTGCGTACCGACTCCCAGCTCGCTCTCGACGCGAATTATGCCGCCGTGCAGGGCCATAATTTTGGCTGTGAGAGGTAGCCCAATGCCGTGCCCAGGCACGGTTCGGATGGCTTCGGCCCGGAAGAAGGGAACAAATACCTGCTGCCGGTCAGCCTCCGTCATGCCCACTCCCTGGTCGCGCACTTGCAACTGTACTTGCCGGCCGGTGCAAGTCAGAATGGCCATAATCGGGGCCTGGCTTCCCCGAGAAAATTTGCAGGCGTTTTCCAGCACATTCAGCACTGCTGAGAGCAGCAGGGGCTCGTTGCCGAGTACGCCGTAGGCCACCCCAAAACCGTTGGGTTCCCCAAACTCCAGGTCGATGCGGCAGGTAGGCTGGCGGCGTAGCACTTCCTCGTGGGCCTGAAGCAGAAGCTCATCGAGGCGCACCAAGGCCATGGGCACCTGCGAGGGGTCGTCGGACGCACGGGCAATCTGCAGCAAGCCATTGGTCAGGGCAGTCAGCATGCGGGCGGCGTCGAGGGTGCTTTGCAGCACACGCCGATATTCGGTGGGTGAGCGTTCTTGCAGCAAGGCCACTTCCAACTCGCCGGTTAGCACCGTGAGCGGGGTACGCAACTCGTGTGAGGCATCCCGCACGAAGGTGCGTTGCCCGGCAAAGGCGGTTTCGAGGCGGTCGAGCAGGCTGTTGAAGCGCTGGGCCAAGTGCGACACCTCATCTTGCCCATCGGCCTGGGAAAGCCGGCGGTGCAGGTCAGAGGCCGTAATAGTGTCGACCTCTTGCACAATGCGCTGCATCGGCCGCAGGGCCTGGCCGGCAAAAAACCATCCTCCAACCCCCACGATGCCAAAACTGATCAGCAGCCCCCCTACCAGAATCTTCCGCAGGGTGCGCTGCTCTACCTGGCTGTCGGCATCGACGGACGAGGCCACCACCACGAAGTCGCCGCGGTGGGCATCCCGGTAGAGCAGGCCCACCGTTTGCCCATGGTCGGCTTCCAGTTCCACCAAACTGCCGGATTGTCGTACCCCGCTGAGCAAGCTGCTGGGCACGGGCTTGCCCGTTTGCTGGCCTTCCCGGAACACGACGCGGTTCTGGGCGTCATATACCCGTACTTCCTCGGCGGGCAGCGTGCGGTAGAACTGGCGCAGATAGCGCCGATAAGACGCCCGGCTGGCTTCGTCGCCCCGGTTGGTGCCGTCCAGATAGACGTGCGCCACCACCCGAGCCCGCGCAAACAGATTTTCCGTAAAGGAATTACGCCGCGACTGATACGTAAAAAAGTAGATTACCAGAGAAAACAGCAGCAGGGTAACGGCTAGAATAGCGGCAAACTGCAATGCCAGGCGGGTGCGTATCGTCACGGAGGTAGCGCGTTTAGAATAAAGCCAAGCGTCGGACGGACCAAGCAAGGCGGGGTACAAGCATTGCAAGGAAAGCCGTGGAGCCCGGTTTGGGTTTTAGCCCCGGCTTTCCAAGAAGGGCACGCCCTGGCTGCAAACCTGGCACCAGCCGCTGGTGCAGGGCCAGAAACCCGACGCTCGGGCCCTTACATCGATGGGGTTCTATATAGAAGCAAAAGTAGCCGGCAGACTTTACTTTTGGGAAAGCTCGGCCGGTGCGCCGCCTTATCCCCCATGAACGACCCGGCTATTCGTGCCTTGCTTTACCCCTTGCTTAGCGGAGGCATCTACGTAGATGAGCTGCCAACCGGTTCGACCCGCGCCGATGTGGTGCACATCACCTCCGATTTCATGCACGGCTACGAGGTGAAAGGCGACGGCGACACCCTGCAGCGGGTGCAAAACCAGCTGCGCTGCTACGCCGAGGTGTACGACTTTGTCACGTTTATCGTCACGGAAAAGCACCTAGCCAAGCTGCTGCCCCTGCTGCCCGAGTGGGTGGGCGTACTGGTGGCATCCGAACAAGAGCTGCGCCCCTACCGGCCCGCCGGATACAACGCCACGGTGGAAAAAGCGCCGCTGGCGGCGCTGCTGCTGCTCGATGAGGTAAAGCAATTCCTAATGGCCCGGGGCCTGCCGGGCATTAGCCAGCTGCGGCGGGCCGAAGTTCAGCATCTCTTGCGCACCACGCACCTGGTGCCGCTGTCGAGCCTGGCGCAGTTTGTTCGCGAGCAGCTGATCCGGCGCATGCCCCAGCGCCTGCTGCACCGGGCCGAGCGAAAACTGGAACGGCAGCGCCTGGCGCCGTTGCGGGCCAAACGCCGGAAAAAGCAGGCGGCCACCCACGGCAAGCGTCGCAAAACAGCCCGCAGGAAAGCGGCCTCCGTTTTTAAAAAATAAGCGTCAGCTGCTGGCCTACGGCGGCTTCGGCCGTGGTTAGGTTCGACACCGACACGCCCAGCAGGCGGACGCCTTTGGCCAGGGGCACGAGGGCTGCCAGCTGCTCGCGGCACACCTGTTCCAGCAGTTCCTTGCTACTGATGGGTAGCAGCGTGGTGCGGCTGCGGGTAATTTGCTGAAAGTCGGCGTATTTGACCTTGACCGTCACGGTGCGGCCCCACACGTCGGTGCGCTGGCAGTAGTCCCACACCGATTCCAGCTCGGGCTGCAGGCCGGTTACCAGCTCCTCGTAGGTCAGCAAATCCTGTTCGAAGGTATTCTCCGAGCCGATGGACTTGCGCAACCGGTCGGGTTCCACGGGGCGGTGGTCTTCGGCGCGGGCAATAGCATAGTAGTAGCGGCCGGCCTTGCCGAAGTGCTGGTGCAGAAACAGTTCCGACTGCTGGCGCAAATCGAGGCCGGTGAAAATACCCAGCTGATTCATCTTGGTGGCCGTTACGTGGCCGATGCCGTGAAACTGCCCCACGGCCAGGGTTTCGACAAAAGCCAGCCCCTGCTCGGGCTTGATAACAAATTGCCCGTTGGGTTTGCGGTAGTCGGAGGCGAGCTTGGCCAAGAACTTATTGTAGGAAATACCAGCCGAGGCCGTCAGGCCGGTTTCGGCCAGAATCTTGGTCCGGATTTCCTCGGCAATGCGCGTGGCCGAGGGCATGTTCTTCAGGTTGTGGGTTACGTCGAGGTAGGCCTCGTCTAGGGATAAGGGCTCGATGAGCGGGGTGTACTCGGCAAAAATGGCCCGGATCTGGCGCGAGACGGCCTTGTACACGTCGAAGCGGGGCTTAACGAAAACCAGGCTGGGACACTTGCGCTGGGCCACCACCGAGGCCATAGCCGAGCGGACCCCAAACTGCCGGGCCTCGTAGCTGGCCGCCGCCACCACGCCGCGCTGCCGGGAGCCGCCCACGGCCACGGGCTTGCCTCGCAGCTCGGGGTTGTCGCGCTGCTCCACCGAGGCATAGAAGGCATCCATGTCCAGGTGAATGATTTTCCGATTTTCTGCCGCCTGCACGCTTCTCTTGCTTAAGGCTACAAAGGTAAGCATGCCCGTAATGTAAAGCTCCCCTTCGAAAGCCGGACATGCCGCCAAGCCTTGCCCAGCGCGCCCGTCTTCCGAAAGGGAGCTTCAGACGACAACGCTCTACTCCTCGCGCATCACGTAGCCCATCCCAACCAGGGTATGAATCAGCTTGGGCGTAAAATCCTTGTCCACTTTCTTGCGCAAGAAGTTGATATACACGTCGATGACGTTGGAACCGGTATCAAAGCTGGTTTCCCAGACCTGCTCCAGAATATCGACCCGCGACACGACGCGGCCCTGGTTGCGCAGCAGGTATTCGAGCAGGGCAAATTCGCGGGCCGTGAGCTGAATCGGTTGGCCGGCGCGTTGCACCAGCTTGCGGGCCGGGTCCAGGGTCAGGTCGGCTAGGCGCAGCAGGGTTTCGGTGGTGGGTCCTTCGTGCCGGCGGCGCACCAGGGCCCGGATCCGGGCCAGCAGTTCCTGAAAAGCAAAGGGCTTGACCAAGTAGTCGTCGGCCCCAGCGTCGAGCCCCCGGATTTTGTCGTCGGTTTCGCCCAGGGCCGTGAGCATCAGAATAGGAACCGAAGAATTCTGAGTGCGCACTTGCCGGCATACTTCCAGCCCGCTGAGCGAGGGCAAGAGGTTATCCAGGATGAGCAAATCATAGCTATTGCTCAGGGCCAGGCGCAACCCCGTCAGGCCATCGGTGGCAATGTCGACGTTGTGGGTTTGCTCGGTAAGCCCCTTGTGCAGGAACGAGGCCACTTTGGGCTCGTCTTCGACCAGCAGAATTTTCATGCGAACAGGTTTGAGCTACTACAGCCCAACAAGGTAAGATGTTCAGATCGGACTCTGGTGGTAGCAGACAGAACAGGGGAATTACACATCATTATGCAGTGCAATTATTTATGAGAATCATTTAAATTTTACTTGACTTTATGGAATCTATACAATACGTTTATGGAAATCTTCTATATCAGATTTACTGCTGGTTCTCTGTTCAGTTTCCTTTTTAGCTGCCTCTTTCCAAGAAAGACTGCTCCGAAACTGCTTTCTCCGTGCTCCTCTTTAGCCCCCAGTTCTTATGCGCCTCTTTCAATTGACCAATCTGATTCGTGTTGTGTTGTTTACTGCAGTGTGGTGGCTTAGTGGATGTGTGGCGCAGCAGCAACTGCCTTACCTGCAGGGCAAGGAGTACTCAACCAAAACGCCGGTGAACGTGGCCAACGAACGGCTGATTTACCGCATTCAAAGCAGCGACGTGCTCAGCATCCGGGTGCAGAGCGTGCAGCCGGCCTTGAATGAAATTTTCAACATCACGGACTCGCGGGCCGTGTTCTCGGGCGACCCCAGCAACTTGTTTCTGGCCGGCTACTCGGTCGACGAAGCCGGCAACATCAATTTGCCCACCGTTGGCAAGGTCAAGGTGGAAGGCCTCACGCTCGACCAGGCCCAGACCCTGGTGCAGCAGCAGGTGGGCAAGTACGTGCGCGACGTGAACGTGCTGGTGAAGCTGCTCAGCTTCAAGGTGACGGTGCTGGGCGAGGTGCGCAATCCGGGCCGCTACTTTATCTACAATGCCCAGGCGACCCTGCTCGAAGGCCTGGGCTTGGCCGGCGACCTGACCGAGTTTGGCAACCGGCAGAACGTGAAGCTGATCCGGCAGACGGCCAGCGGCTCGGAAGTGGTGCTGCTCGACCTGACCGACCCCGAGCTGCTCAAGTCGAAGTACTACTACCTGCTGCCCAACGACGCGCTGTACGTGGAGCCCCTGAAAGCCCGCACCACCCGGGGCAACGCCAACAACCTAGGCCTCGTGTTTGCCGGCGTTTCGTCCTTAGTTCTGATTCTTAGCTACTTAAAGGTGTTTTAATCCTTCTATCATTCCGGTTCCACTTGCATTTCCTAACCCACACCACGCATGGAAACACGCCCTACCACTACCGACGAAATTGACCTCCACGCTTTGTTTTTTAAGCTGCGCAACCGCTGGCCCTGGTTTGTAGTGTCGCTGCTGCTGGCTGGCCTGGTGGGCTACGTGTACCTGCAACTCAAAGAACCCGTTTACGCCTTCCGGGCTACCATGCTGCTGGGCAATCAGAGCTCGGGCTCGAAGCGGGCCCAGGAACTGCTCCAGATTCTGGAAGTGCAAAATAAAGGCGTGAAGATGGAAGACGAAATCGGTTTGCTCAAGTCGGTCGATGTGGTGCAGCGCGCCGTGGCCCGCTTACCTTTCACGGTATCGTACTTCGCGGCCCCGGACTCTTGGCTCAATACAGGCCGCGACCTGCAGGTGCGGGAGCGGCCGGCCGGGTCGGTGCCCTTCCGCGTGGTGCCCGATATGCAGGCCCCGCAGCTGGCCGGGGTGCGCTTCTACGTGGAGCCGGCCGGCAACGGGCGCTTCCGGGTGCATGCCCAGGCCAAGAAAGGCCAGCTGTACAGCCTGCCCACCAGTGAGCTGGTGCGCGAAGTGCTGGATATAAGCATCGACCAGACCGTGGCCGCCGGCGACACGCTGCGCCACCCCTTGCTCACGGCCGTCATTACGCCCGAGCCAGGCTACCCCAGCGGCGAAGCCAATGAAAGCTACTTCTTTACGCTCAACACGTTGTCGGGCCTGACGGCCGCTTATCAGAGCAGCCTCACGGTGAAGCCCATCGACCACGACTCCCGCATTGTGGAACTCAGCTCCAAAGGCTCGGTGCCGGCCAAGCAAACGCAGTTTCTGGACACGCTCATGGCCGTGTTTGTGGAAGACGACCTGCGCGAGAAGAATATTACGGGGGCGAAAACGGTAGCCTTCCTCGACGCGGAAATTGCCAACCTCTCGGATTCCTTGCGCCGCTCGGCCGCCGCCCTGAGTTCTTTCCGCTCGTCGCGGGGGGTAGTCGATGTGGGCATGCAGTCCGGGGAAGGCATTCGGCAGCTCGGCGAGCTGGAGGCCATGCACGCCAAGGTAGCCACCAACCGGAAGTACTACGCCAATATGCTCAGCTACCTGCGCGCCAACCAGAACGCCAGCCAGATGGCCACGCCCAGCAGCGTGGGCATCGAGGATCCGGTAGTGAACAACCTGATTCTGCAGCTTACCGACCTGAACAGTCAACGGGCCGCCCTGGGCGTGAATGCCAGCGTCAGCAACCCTCTGGTGACGGTGCTCGACGAGCGGATCCGCACGGCCAAGCAGTCCCTGATTCAAACTCTGGTGAACATGACTCGGGCCACGGATATTGCCCTGACTGATTTGAACAATCAGCTGGGCCGGGTGCGCGGGTCTATCAGTGCCATGCCCGAAAACGAGCGGCAGCTGGCCCGGCTCAAGGGCGAAAGTGACTTCAACGACAAGAAATACAACTTCCTGGTCGAGAAACGCTCGGAAGCCGCCATTGCCCTGGCCACCAATGCGACCGACAAAAAAGTCATCGACAACACGGAAATGGTGGGCGGCGGCCCCTCCGAGCCCAAGCCCCAGCTGGTAGCCCTGATTTGCCTGCTCGCCGGGCTATTTCTGCCCGTGGGTCTGGTGGTGCTGATAGATAAATCGAACCGCCGGATTCAAAGCAAGGAGGACCTCTCGCGTATTACCAACATTCCGCTGCTGGGCGTGGTGGCCCACGGCTCTACGGCCGACAAGCTGAACATGCTCAAAGAGGTGAAAGGCCCCATTGCCGAGTCGTTCCGCTCGATTCGGGTGAACCTGCAGTATCTCTCGGCCGGCCTGGACAAAAAGCTCATTGGGGTAACCTCCTCGGTGCCGGGCGAAGGCAAAACCTTCTGCACGGTGAATTTGGCCGCCGAAATGGCCCAGAGCGGGCGCAAAGTGCTGCTGCTCGAGTGCGACCTGCGCCGCCCCACCGTGGCCAGCTACTTTAACCTCGACGCCACGCCCGAACACGGGCTGTCCAGCTACCTGATGGGCCTGAGCACGCTCGACGACTGCCGCCAGAGCAGCGGGGTACCCAACCTGGACGTTATCTGCTGCGGCCCGATTCCGCCCAACCCCACCGAGCTGCTGGAAAGCACCCGCATGGACAACTTGCTTACCGAGCTGCGCCAGGCCTACGACTACATTCTGCTGGATACGCCGCCGGTGGGCTACGTGGCCGAGTTCTTCGTGCTGGTGCGCCACCTCGACGCCAACATCTACGTGGTGCGCCAGAACTACACCGACCGGGGGCTGGTAGGTCAGATTAATGAGCTCTACGACGAAAAGAAGGTGAAGCAGCTGTACATGGTTATCAACGACATGCACTTCACCAAAACCTACGAGTACCGCTACAAGAAGAACGCCTACGCCTACAACCAGTCGTAGGCGCCGGGTACCAGTCTCTCCCTCCTTTCCCGCTTTCCGATGTCTACCTCGACTGCCAACCAGCCACGTCGCAGCCTCACCATGACCACAGTGCAGGGCGTGAAGTGGAGTACGGCCGCCACGATTCTTACCGCCATTATGCAGGTAGGTTACACCGCCGTCATGGCCCGCCTACTGAGCCCGGCGGCCTTTGGGGTGGTGGCCCTGGCCAACGTGGTGCTGCGCTTTGGCGGCTACTTCGCCCAGATGGGCATGGAGCAGGCCATTATTCAGAAGCAGGATCTAACCCAGGAAGACGTGCGGGCAGCCTTCACGGCCTCGGTGGTACTGGGCGGTCTTTTCGGCACCCTGCTGATTTTGCTGGCGCCGCTGTCTATCTATGTGTTTCACGAGCCCGAAGTGGTGCCCGTGGCCCAGGCCCTGGCCCTGAGCCTGGTGCTGACCGGGCTTTCGGCTACGGCCCTGAGCTTGCTGCGCCGGGGCATGCAGTTCCGGACCCTGGCCCTGGTGGAAGTCAGCTCCTACGTGGTGGCGTACGGCGGCGTGGGCGTGACCCTGGCCCTGAGCGGCTACGGCGTCTGGAGCCTGGTGGCGGCCAGCGTGGCCCAGGGGCTGCTGGTGGGCCTGCTGGCCTACCTGGTAACGCGCCATTCGGTGGTGCCCCTGCTGAGCTGGGAGCATTACGAGCCCCTGTGGAGCTACGGCAGCCGTATTTCGGTGATAAGCTTTCTGGAGTTTATCGGCAGCTCCCTGGATACGCTCATCATTGGGCGGGTGCTGGGCACGGCCCTGCTAGGCGTCTACAACCGGGCCTGGATGCTGGTGTCCCTGCCCATATACATGCTCACGACCAGCGTGTCGAAGGTAATTTTTCCGGCCTTCAGCCAGGTGCAGGCCGATCAGGCCCGGATGCGCAATGTGTACTTGTCGAGCGTGACGCTGGTAGCGGCCCTGGTGCTGCCCACGGCCGCTGGCATGCTGGTGGCGGCCCCCGAGCTGGTATACAGCCTGCTGGGGCCAAAGTGGGGCGCCTCGATTCCGCTGCTGCGGGTCATGAGTTTCACCTCGGGCCTGATGCTGCTGACCATGTTTGCCGGAATTGTGAGTGATGCCCGGGCCCGGCTTCGTGAAAAAACCATCATCATTCTACAGTATCTGCTGGTGCTGCCGGGGCTGTTCTGGCTGTTTCACGGCTGGGGGCCCATTGGCTACGCTCTGGCCCTGAACCTGGGCGCCCTGCTCTACGCGGGCCTGTTTATGCGCCTGCTGCACCACGATCTGGACATTCCCTACGCCCGCCTGCTGGGAGTCTATGGCCCCGGCCTGTTTCATGCCGTAGTCGTTGCCACGGTGTTTGCCGGCGTCCGGCTGCTGTTGCAGCCCCTGCAGCTGCCGCCCGTGGCCGCCCTTCTCATTCTCATGACAGTGGGCGCACTGGTGCTGGGCGCTCTTGTGCTGCTGGTGCCTCTGCCCGGCCTGCGCCGCGAATTGTGCGCCTTCCTCGACCGGCTTCACCCCGACAGTCACCCGGGAGTGCTGGGCCGCCTGCTGGCCCGCTACGTGCGCTACCTCAACCCGGCCGCCTACGCCCCCGAACCGACCTACCCAGCCGCTACGACGGTTCTGCCATGAAGATTCTGTTTGCTTCCTACTGGGGCGAAACAGCGCCCTGCGGCGTGCGGGTGCACTACATGGGCCTGGCCGCCGAGCTGCGGCACCAAGGGCACCAGGTCGACATTATCACGCCCAATACCGTGCGGGGCCTGCGCCGGCGGGTGCTGGGCGGGCTGCAGCGGGTGCTGGCGGTAATAGCCGGCCCCGAGGTGGCCCGGGAGCTGTGGTATTTTGCCATGCTGTGGGCCGCCGTGCCCCGCCACGGGCGCTACGACCTGGTCAACGCCCACGATGTGGGAAGTGGCGCGGCCGTGCGCCAGGTGTTGGGCGAGGCGGTACCCGTGGTGGTTACGGGGCACGCCAGTGAACACCCCGCCGAGGAAATTATCCGGCGCAACAACCTGACGGGCACAGCCGCCCGCCAGATCCGCCGCCTCTACGCCTGGCTCCTGCCCCAGACGCAGTATTTCATTGGCGTTTCCGACTACTTGCTGAACTGCTTTCGACCCTTCCTGCCCGACGACTGCCTGACGCGCCGCATCTACGGCGGCAGTTCCCTACCCGAGCCAACGCCGGCAACGGAGGCCCCGCTGCTGCGCCAACAAGCGGGCGGGCAGCCGGTGCTGCTGAACGTGGGCTTTCTGGACACCAACAAAAACCAGCGCTACCTGCTGGCAGTGGCCCGGGAACTGCGCCGGCTCCGCACCGATTTTGTGGTGGTCCTCGTGGGCAAAGGTCCGGACGAAGCGGAGCTACGCCAGCTGATTGCCGATTACGACCTGGCAGACCACGTTCGGCTGCTGGGCTACCACTCCCAGGTGCTGCCGTTGCTGCGCCAAGCCACCCTCTACGTGCACACGGCCCGCCTCGAATCGTTGGGCCTGGCGCTGGTAGAAGCGGTGCTGGCCGGCGTGCCGGTGCTGGCCCCGGCCACCGGCGGTATTCCCGAAGTGCTGGGAGCTACCCCGGACGCTTTGTTTGCGCCGGCCACCGAACCTGCCGTGCTGGCCCAACGCCTGCACCACTTGCTGGCCGACCCGGCCCGCCGCTCGGAGCTACATGCCCGGCAGTATGCCCACGCTACGGCTCAGTTCACGCTGCCCCGCATGGCCGCGCAAACGGCCGCCTTTTACCAGGAAATCCTGGCTTTGTCTTCCGCCCCCAGTCCTGCCCACCAGGATGCTCCCGCTCCTGTCCTTTCTTCCACGCATGTTGCTTCTCCCATTGCATGAAGATTCTCTATGACCACCAAGCCTTTACCGTGCAGGATGTCGGGGGTGTGTCGCGCTACTACCGTGCCCTGCTCGACCATGCCTCCCCGGACGTGCACTCGCACGTGCCGGTGGTAGTCTCCAACAACGTCTACCTGCAGGACCGTCGGCACACCAACCACTCCGCTTTCTTTCCGGGCCAGAGCTTCCGGGGCCGCTTTTCCTTTATGTGGAAGCTCAACCGCCTGGCCTGCCGCCGGGCCCTGCGCCGCGGCAGCTACGACGTGTTTCACCCCACGCTGATTGATGACCCCTACTTCATGCACGAGGTGGAAGACAAACCCATGGTCATCACCATTCACGACCTGATTCCGGTGCTGTTCACGGAGCAGTACCCCCAGACGGATGTGGCCTTGATAGGCCGGATTGCCCAGCGGGCCAACCAGATAATTGCCGTGTCGGAACACACCCGCACCGATATCCTGCGCCTGCTGCCGGTGAGCCCCGAGCGGGTAACGGTGGTGCCGCACGGCTACACGCCTTCCCCACCCCCCCGGACGCTACTGCCCGAGGGCTACCTGCTGTACGTGGGCACCCGCTCGGGCTACAAAAATTTTGACTGCCTGCTGCAGGCCCTGGCCCAACTTGTGCGGCGGCCGGGGCTGCAGGCCCAACGCCTGGTGTGCGCCGGCGGAGGCCGGGCTACCGAAGCCGAGCAAGACCGCCTGCAGGAGCTGGGCCTGACTCAGCACGTGCAGTTCATGGGGCTGGTGCAGGAAGCCGAGCTGGCGGGGCTTTACCGCGGGGCCGCCGCTTTCGTGTTTCCTTCGCTCTACGAGGGGTTTGGCTTCCCCATTCTGGAAGCGTTTGCCCAGAAGTGCCCCGTAGTGCTCAGCAACGCGTCCTGCTTTCCGGAAACGGCCCAGGATGCGGCCCTCTACTTCGACCCGCACCAACCCGCCGACCTGGCCCAGCAGCTGCACCTGCTGCTACTAGAGCCCGCCCTGCGCCGCCAGCTCCAGCAACTCGGCACCCTGCGCCTGGCCGATTTTACCTGGGCCCAGACGGCCACCCGCACCCGGGCCGTGTACCGCGCCGCCCAGGACCTGCCCCAGCCCGTGCTCCTCTAACTCTTCGCTTAGCAACTGCCGCTATGAAACTCAGCCTGCGCTTTCGTCATCTGCTTCCTCTGCTGGCTATTCTGTTCACCGACACGGCTTTTACCCGCTTTGCATTCGTGGCGGAAGACGACCCGGCCCTGCGCTTGTATAACTACGCGCTGCTGGGGTTGTCGCTGTGGCTGATTGGGCAGTCGTGGCGCTGGTTTTCGCGGAGCATGGGCCGCTGGCTGCTGCTGGTGGTGGTAGCCATGCTGGGCCTGGTCCTGGAGTCGTACTCGGGCTGGGGCACCTGGATGGTGTACCCGCACGTGCTGGGCAAGCTGACGCCGTTTCTGGTACTGTTCGGCGCCTACGCTTACTACCGCCGCTACGGCATTCCGCCCCTGGGCTTCGCCATGTGCGCCCTCCCGGTTATCGTGGCCCTCAATATTGTCCTTTATCACCCCGAAACCTTCACGCTCGGGGGCTTTCTAAGCCACGAGCGGGGCGTCGATACGACCTCGGCCTTTCTGCTGGTACTGCCGGCCATCTACTTTCTGAACCGCTACCTGATTGGTAATTCCCTGCCCTTTCTGCTTTACTTTTTTGTGGATCTGGGCGTCATCATCTTCCTGCAGCACCGCACGGTGTGGCTCAGCACCGGCCTGGCCCTGCTGCTGAACCTGCTGCTGGTGGCCCGCAGCAGCAGCACTTCCCTACGCCTGCGCCGGTTTTTGCCCATTCTGGTGCTGCCCCTGGTTTTTGGCCTGCTCGGCGGCCTGACGGTGGTCTTGAACAACCCGGATGTGCTTAAAAAGCTTAACAACAACGTCGAGGATATTTCCAACAGCGAAAGTCAGGGCACGGGCAGCTGGCGCCTGCAGCAGTTTCAGGCCTACGAGCCTTTGCTGTGGGAATACCCCGTGGCGGGCATGCGCCTGAAGGGCTTCGAGCTGCCCATTCAGTTTTTCGACAAAACCTCCGGGGCGCCGGTTTGGCCCAATTACACCGGCCACCACTTCCACAGCTTTTACGTCGACCGGCTGTTTTACTTCGGTTTGTTGGGCCTGCTGCTGGCCATTGCGCCGGTGATTTTGCTGGTAGTGCGCTGCCTGCGCCAAGCCCAGCCCCTGCCGCTCGATACCATTGCCCTGGTAGCTTACGCGGGGTGCGGGCTGCTCTACGGCGTTTCTTACGACTGGCCTTTCTACTTCTTCGGGGTTATTGGCTTTGCCGTAGCCGCGGTGGAAGTGGCCGCCCTGGCACCCGCCCCGCCCGTGCCCGCCCCGCCCCGCCGGGCAGAGCCTGCGCCGCTGTTTCCCGCTCCTTCTTCGTCCAGCAGCCCCGCCCATGTATCCATCTGATTCGCCGGCCGGCCTCTCAACGCCGGTACTGTTCATCGTCTTCAACCGGCCCGACTCCACCCGGCGGGTGCTGCAGGCCATTCGCCAGGCTAGGCCCACCCAGCTCTACGTTGCGGCCGACGGCCCCCGGGCTACCCGGCCCGGCGAAGCCGAGCTTTGCGCCCGGGTGCGGGCCCTGGTTACCGACCACATCGACTGGCCCTGCGCAGTTCACACCCTGTTTCGGGACACCAACCGGGGCTGCGGCCAAGGGCCGGCGGAGGCCATCAATTGGTTTTTCGAGCAGGAGCCCGAAGGCATTATTCTGGAAGACGACTGCCTGCCCGGGCCGCATTTTTTTCGCTTCTGCCACGAGTTGCTGGCCCGCTACCGCCACGATGCCCGCGTCATGCACATTGGGGGCTCCAACTTCTCGCGCGAGGCCGCCCGCCCACTGCCTGCCACCGCCGACTCCTACTACTTCTCGGGTCAGGTGCAAAGCTGGGGCTGGGCGTCCTGGCGCCGCGCCTGGCAAAAATTTGACTTCCAGCTCACGCTGCTGCCCGAGTTGGGCCGCCGCCACTTACTCGCCAGCCTCTACCCTTCGCTGCTCGAGCGGCGCTACTGGCTGCCCCGCTTCCGGGCCCTGTACCGCGCTACGGCTACGCCCAGCATCTGGGACTACCAGTGGCATTTTGCCGTGGCGGCCCACTCGGGCCTTACCATTATGCCGGCCGTAAACCTAGTCTGCAACATCGGCTTTGGGCAGGATGCTACCCACACCACGGCCACCGATGCGCAGTTTACCCGCCCGGCCGCCGAGCAGTTCTGGTTTCCGCTCCGCCACCCGCCCACCGTGCTGCGCGACCACCGCCGCGACCAGCTCTACTTCCGCGAATTTATCGGCGGCCGGGTGCTGGCCAAGACCCGGCGCCTGCTGCACAGCCTGCCGCAGTGGTTTCGCGACCAGGGCACCGTACCGCTCGACCCGCCCTACGCCGTCGACCCGGAGGAAGAAGATGCGCAGCCGGCCCGGCCGCTCACCTACTCCCGCCCCTGATTGCTGCTTTGTTTTCCTTGCCCTCGCCGCCATGCTATTCATCGTTATTCCCGTCTTCAACCGCTGGGCTTTCACCGAAGCCTGCCTGCACTCCCTGCGCCAGCAAACCCACGCCGACTTTCGGGTTATCGTGGTCGATGATGGCTCCACGGACGGCACCGGCCAGCGGCTGCGCCACGACTTTCCGGAAGTAGAAGTAGTTGACGGCACCGGCCAGCTGTTTTGGACCGCCGGCGTGAATGCCGGGATACGCCAGGCCCTGCGCCAGGGCGCCGACCGGATCCTGACGCTCAACAACGACGTGGTGGCCGCCCCCGATTTTGTGGCCCGGATGCTGTACTGGGCCCAGCGCCTGCCCACGGCCCTGCTGGGGCCGCTGGAGCTGGATGCCCACACCCAGGAGCCGGTGTACGGGGGCGAAGTATTTAGCTGGCTCACCCACCGCCGCCAGGACCTGCTCCAAACCCTGGCGCCCGAGCAGCGCCAGGGTCTGCACCCGGTTACGTACCTGCCCGGTCGCGGCCTGCTGATTCCGGTAGCCGTGTTTGCCGCCATCGGCCTCTTCGACGAAAAGCGCCTGCCTCACTACCTGGCCGACTTCGACTTCACCAGCATGGCCCGCCGCCACGGCTTTCCGGTGTACGTCAACTACGACGCCCATTTGCTGACCTACCCCGAGGAAAGCGGGCAGGAGCAAACCCGCCGCCACCGCAGCCTGCGGGGCTACTATCAGCACTTATTCGGTATCCGGGGTGGCGGCAACCTGCGCAATTTCACGCATTTTGCCCTTAAAAACTGTCCGACTCCACTGGTGCCCCTGTTCTTGCTCAACGGCTACGCCCGCCGCCTGACGGGCTACTTCCTGCACTGATACCACCTGGTTTCTTGGGTCCGGCCGCCGGCTCCGTCTTCTGTACCTTCTTATCCGCTTCTAGCCGTGGTTATTCTCGTCAAACGTACCGGGCAGCTGGGCAACCGGTTGTTTCTGTTTGCTCACTTTCTGGCTAACGCGGCCGAGTATGGCTACGAGCTGGCCAATCCCAGCTTCGGCGGCTACGCCCCGTTTTTCGAAGCCACGGCCACCGGCAACTTTGGCGGCCTGCCCGTGCGGCTGCACGCTTTTCGCCAGAGCGGCCTCGACCGGCTCCTGAACCTGGTGCAGCATCCGCGGGCGTTTGGGCTGCTCCAGAGCGCCAGCCGCTTGCTGCCCCGCCGGGCGGCCCTGCTCACCGATCAGGCCGGCCAGGATTATGACCTCAACCAGCCGGCCTACCTGGCCGCGGCCCGTAGCGGGTTGGTGCTGGCCCACGGCTGGCAGTTTCGCGACAAACGCAATTTCGCCCGCCACGGCGCCCTGCTACGTCAGTTGTTTGCCCCCATTGAAACTCACCGCCTCGCCGTGGCCGCCTTGCTGAGCGCCCTGCGGCAAACGGCCGACGTGGTCGTGGGCGTCCACATTCGCCGGGGCGACTATGCCACTTACAACAACGGCGCTTACTACTACGACAACGCCACCTATGCCCGGGCCATGCGGGCGGTGCAGGAGCAGCTGCCGGCCAGCCGGCGCGTCGTGTTTCTGCTGTGCTCGAACGAGGAGCTGAACTTCGCCGACTTTGCCGGCTTACGGGTGCACGCCGCCACCGGGCATTTTGTGGAAGACCTCTACGCCCTGGCCGGCTGCGACTACGTAGTGGGCCCACCCAGTTCGTATTCCATGTGGGCTTCTTTTTACGGACAGGTGCCCCTGCTGCATTTAGAGCAGCCTAATCAGGACTTGCGCCTACAGGATTTCGCCGTTTTTCTGGACCAGTAGATGCTATCCCCCATGTTCTCCCTCCTGTCGTTGCGGGCGGCCTGGCTCTTCAGCGGGGCCTGCCTGCTCTTTCCCGGCTCCCAGCTCACGGCTCCTTCCGAAGCGGGCACCCTCGTCATCCGGCAGGGCGGCATCTACACGGGCTCCTACCGCAGCACCGACTCGGCCGTGCCCTGCATCCGCATCATGACCACTGAGCCGGTCACGCTGCGGGGTTGCCAGTTGGCGGGCGCCGGCAACCTGATCGACGTGCCCAACGGCGGGGCCGACCTGACCGTGGAACACTGCACGGGCATAGGCTTGCGGCCCAGCCGCGACCAAACGGCCCGGGGGCATTTCATCGAGATTAACTCGGCCCGCAGTCTGCGCCTGCTGAATAACTCGTTTGCGCACACTACCGGCATTGCCGTCTACCAATGGAGCGGCGACGGCTCGGCCACCCAGACGTTGCAAATCCTGCGTAACACCGGGCGCAGCATCGACAGCCGCTACCGGGACGGGGGCGGCACGACGGCCTCGTTTATTTCCTTAAACCAAGTGCACGGCGTGGCCAACGTTGAAATTGCCTGGAATCAGGTAGTGAACGAGCCCGACAACTCCTTGGTCGAAGACAACATCAACATCTACAATTCCTCGGGTACGGCCCAGAGCCCGATGCGCATACACGACAACTACGTGCAGGGTGCCTACCCCTACCCGGCCACGGCCCCCAAGTTTTCGGGCACGGGCCTGATTACCGATGGCGACCAGGCCTCCGTTCTCACGGCTACCGGGTATATTGATGCCTACCAAAATCAGTTTGTATCGACGTGCAACTCGGCCATGAACATTGCCGGCGGGCACCACGTGCGCTTCAACAACAACCGCATGGTCACCAGCGGGCTGCTGCCCAACGGCCAGAAGCTCAACGCCACCTACTGCGGCATTGCCGTCTTCAACTTCTACCAGCAGGCCGTCTTCGGCAGCCACCAGGTCGACGGCAACGTGATGGGCATGGTCAAGTGGGGAGCCAACAACCCCTTCCCCGACCGCAACGACAACGGCGACTACGGCTTTCAGATCCACACCAACACCCAGCATTTGCCCAACCCCATCACCCTGCAGACCGAGCAGGCCGAGTGGACCCGCTGGGTGAGCAAACTCCAGCAAAACGGGGTGCACTTGGGGCCGGGTTTTCAGCCGGCGGCGGTAGCTCAACGCCCCTAGTTGAGCTTAGCGATGCGCGCAAGCAGCAGATAACTACCTCATCTACTACACAATAAAAAAAGCACCCGATGGGGTGCTTTTTTTATTGTCTTGACTTTTACCAGACTTGCCGCAAAAAGCGGCCTTGGAGCTCATATGCGCACAGTCCAAAGACAATGTTTAAGAACAACTTGTTTAAGTACAATACATATTATTTTGTCATGCATCTTGCATAACAAATGATTTTTATACATTTGCATTGAACCTCGATATCAGTTTTAGGACTATTACAAGTTAAAGACTGATTAACTTTTTCAAAAGTGCTCTGTAAAGCCCCTAGAAAGGTGATTTGAGTTGCACCAAAAAAGAGTTGAAATGCGGTACTTAAGTGAAGCGCCGCTAGATGATGTTGGCCTCGTGAAGTTGGAAAAAGCTCTTTAATACGCTTTTAAGGTCCTTGGCTGGTACGTTTGGTGGTTGCGATACGCGTGGCTAATCACCCAATGACACTCATAAGCTCTCGGTTTTCTGCATACGAACAGACGGGAGACACCTTAAAAGCCTAGCTGACGCCGCCTAACGAGCAATTGTAAAAAAACAATTACGGCTAATGAAACGATTTGTTCTTATGCCGGGTTTTTCACAACATCCCTATATAGGGTTTACATTTTTAATAACACACAGAATGCAAAACACCTCTGGACCTCAGTTCCGGTTTAACCGGAACATCTCCTCTGGTACACACTTTCTGCCCCTGTTGGCGCTCGTGCTGTTGGTCTCATCTTTCTTTCCCGCGTCACTCCGGGCCCAGGGTCAAGCGCCCAATGTGACTTACTCCGCTCCGATTACCATTACCCAAGGTGGCACCTACACCGGCAATTTCAAGAGCACCAACTCGCGTGTTCCCTGCATCACCATTCAAACTACCCAGCCCGTCATCATTGAGAACTGCATCTTGGCGGGTGCCGGCGACCTGATCCTGGCCAATGCCGGCGGCTACAACCTAACGGTGCGCAACAACCGCGGCTACGGCCTGCAGCAAAGCATCGACAACGAGCGGCACGGCCGCTTTCTCGAAGTAAACTCGGCCAAGTCGGTTACGGTAGAGAACAACTACTTTGAACATACTACCGGCATCGCCATCTATATGTGGAGCGGTGATGGTTCGCCAGCGCAGACGCTGAAAGTGCGTCGCAACATGGCCAAGAATATCGATGGCCGCTACCGCAACGGCGGCGGCACGTTCTGCAACTTCCTGAGCGCAAACAAAGTGGCTAACCTGGCCAACGTGGAAGTAGCCTGGAATCAGGTAGTGAACGAGCCCAACAACTCCTTGGTAGAAGACAACATTAACTTCTACAACTCGGGCGGCACGGCCCAGAGCCCGATCAACGTGCACGACAACTACGTGCAGGGCGCCTACCCCTACCCCGCTACCGGCAACGCCTTTACCGGCACGGGCATGATCATCGACGGCACCGGCGACTCGCAGCAGGGCTACCTCGACGCGATGAACAACCAGTTTGTATCGACGTGCAACTCGGCCATGAACATTGCCGGCGGGCACCACGTGCGCTTCAACAACAACCGCATGGTCACCAGCGGGCTGCTGCCCAACGGCCAGAAGCTCAACGCCACCTACTGCGGCATTGCCGTCTTCAACTTCTACCAGCAGGCCGTCTTCGGCAGCCACCAGGTCGACGGCAACGTGATGGGCATGGTCAAGTGGGGAGCCAACAACCCCTTCCCCGACCGCAACGACAACGGCGACTACGGCTTTCAGATCCACACCAACACCCAGCATTTGCCCAACCCCATCACCCTGCAGACCGAGCAGGCCGAGTGGACCCGCTGGGTGAGCAAACTCCAGCAAAACGGCATTACCATTGGTACCGGCCCCAACACCAACGGCGGTGGCGGTGGCGGCGGTGGCACCACCAACCAGGCCCCTACAGTGAGCCTGACCTCGCCCGGCAACTCGAGCGTGACAGTTAACACCGTGCTGAACCTGACGGCCACGGCCGCTGATGCCGACGGCTCGGTCGCCAAAGTCGAGTTCTTCAACGGCTCGACCAAGCTGGGCGAAGATACCTCGGCACCCTACCAGCTCAGCTACACGGCCGCCGCGGCCGGCACCCTGACCCTCTCGGCCCGCGCCACCGACAACGTTGGGGCAACGACTAACTCTGGTTCGGTAACGGTAACGGTGACGAGCGTAGTGACCCCACCAGTAGCGGGCAGCTTCTACCGGGCCATCAACGTGAACGGGCCGGCCATTACCCTGGACGGCAACGCCTGGCAGGCCAGCAGCGGCGCCTCGGGCGTCCAGATCATCGGCACGCCCTTCGCCAACCAGAACATCACCCTCAACCCCGCCACCGACGCCACCCGGGCCAGCATGATTCGCTCCTCGGTGTACGGCAACACTACGGGCGCTGCCATTACCGTTCCCAATGGCACGTACCAAGTTTATATGTACCTGTGGGAAGACAACAACCCGGAGACGTATAACATCCTGGTTGAAGGCCAGACCGTGCGTTCGGGCTACAACAGCGGCTCGGCTGGTAAGTGGGAGAAAGTAGGCCCCTTCACCGCCAACGTCACCGACGGCACCCTGAATGCTTCTACCTCGGGTGGTCACGCCAACCTGTCGGGCATTGAACTGTGGGCCGGTTCTGCTACCCCCACCAACCAGGCTCCCACGGTTAGCCTCACGGCCCCCGCTGCTTCGACGGTTACCGTTGGCGCAGTGCTGAACCTGGCGGCCACGGCCGCTGACGCGGATGGCTCGGTCGCCAAAGTCGAGTTCTTCAACGGCTCGACCAAGCTGGGCGAAGACACCTCGGCACCCTACCAGCTCAGCTACACGGCCGCTTCGGCCGGCACCCTGACCCTCTCGGCCCGCGCCACCGACAACGCCGGCGCTACCACCAACTCCGGCTCGGTAACGGTAACGGTTAATGCTCCTGTCGTAACCTCGACGGCAACTTTCTACCGGGCCATCAACGTGAACGGGCCGGCCATTACCCTGGACGGCAACGCCTGGCAGGCCAGCAGCGGCGCCTCGGGCGTCCAGATCATCGGCACGCCCTTCGCCAACCAGAACATCACCCTCAACCCCGCCACCGACGCCACCCGGGCCAGCATGATTCGCTCCTCGGTGTATGGCAACACCACGGGCATGGCGATGAGCAACGTGCCAAGCGGTACCTACAAGGTGTACCTCTATGTGTGGGAAGACAACAACCCGGAGACGTATAACATCCTGGTCGAAGGCCAGACCGTGCGCTCGGGCTACAACAGCGGCTCGGCTGGTAAGTGGGAGAAAGTAGGCCCCTTCACCGCCAACGTCACCGATGGTACCCTGAACGTAACGACTTCGGGCGGCTATGCCAACCTCTCGGGCATTGAAGTATGGCGGCAGACCACGGGCACCGCTACTTCCACTCAGTCGCGGTTCGACCTGAACTCCTCTTCGCCGATGGTAGCCAGCGTATCGGCCTACCCCTCGCCCATGACCAACGAACTGAGCATTGAGTTGAATGCGGCTCAGACGGAAACCATGCGGGTTGCCATTCTCAACCAAAGCGGCGCCGTGGTGCAGAACTCGGACGTAGCCTTTACTAAAGGGGTGTCGAACGACAAGCTCAACGTGAGCAGCCTACCCGCCGGCAACTACTTCCTGCGCTTTACTAACGGCTCTTTGGCCGGTAAAAGCATCCAGGTGACCAAATAGTCCGCCGGGGCAGCTCAGCCCTAGCATTCTAATGCCAAAAGCCTGATCCTCAGCCGAGGGTCAGGCTTTTGGCATTACTACCGTTTCCGGGCCAATGCATCTGTTAGCTGCTGGCCGGAAACTCCCGGTCCAGCTTGGGTGCCGATGGCCTAGTCTTGCATGGCCAGGTAAGGCAGGCATATTCTCCTGTGGGCACACTGGGGCCACAGGCTGGTAATCAGCATGGTAAACACAGGCTCACTGTCCGGCAAGCTTGACAATACCCTATTTATAAGCTTTACGCCAGTTCAACAGCTAGGCTGTCAGATATATCCTCTATTTTGACTTTACTTATATTTAAAATAAATATTTTTATTACAACTGTTGCTATTGACGAATTAAATACAATAATTTGATAGTAAAGTTCTATAAAGCACATTTGAGTTGCTTTTGCCGGAACAGCTCCTTTCGATTCACCTTGTTATTTCTGGTTTCTATGAAGCGCGCACTCATTACCGGTATTACCGGTCAGGATGGCTCCTACCTGGCCGAGCTGCTGCTAAGCAAAGGCTACGAGGTTCACGGCATCAAGCGCCGGTCGTCCTTGTTCAACACCGACCGGATTGACCACCTCTACCAGGATCCGCACGAAGCCAACGTCCGCTTCAAGCTGCACTACGGCGACCTGGCCGACTCAACCAATCTGATTCGCATTGTGCAGGAGGTGCAGCCCGACGAGATATATAACCTCGGGGCCATGTCGCACGTGAAAGTGTCGTTCGACACGCCCGAGTACACCGCCGACGTGGACGGCTTGGGCACGCTGCGCCTGCTCGAAGCCGTGCGCATTCTGGGGCTGGCCCAGAAAACCCGCATCTACCAGGCCTCTACCTCCGAGCTGTACGGACTCGTGCAGCAGGTACCGCAGTCGGAAGCCACGCCCTTCTACCCCCGCTCGCCCTACGCCGTGGCCAAATTGTACGGCTACTGGATTACGGTAAACTACCGCGAAGCGTACGGCATGTATGCCTGCAACGGCATTTTGTTCAACCACGAGTCGCCGATGCGGGGCGAAACCTTTGTAACGCGCAAAATCACCCGCGGGGTGGCCCGCATTGCCATGGGCCTGCAGCAGAAAATCTACCTGGGCAACCTCGACGCCCGCCGCGACTGGGGCCACGCCCGCGACTACGTGGAGGCCATGTGGCGCATGCTGCAGCAAGACGAGGCCCGCGACTACGTCATTGCCACCGGCGTGACGACCACCGTGCGCGACTTTATTCTGCTGGCTTTCGCCGAGCTGGGCATTGAGCTCAACTTCGTGGGCGAAGGCGTCAGCGAAGTAGGCTACGTAGTATCCTGCGCCAACCCCGACTACCAGGTACCCGAGGGGCAGGTGGTGGTGGCCGTTGACCCGGCCTACTTCCGCCCGACCGAAGTCGAGCTGCTCATCGGCGACCCGAGCCGGGCCAAAGCCGAATTGGGCTGGGAGCCGCAGTACGACCTGCCCGCCCTGGTAGCCGACATGGTGCAGGCCGACGTGAAGCTCTTCCGCCGCGACACCGTGCTGCTCGAAGCCGGCCACCAGGTAATGTACCACGATGAGTAAGGCAACTGGCCAGCAATAACAGCGGTGCCTCATCCCTTTCCGGATTCACTTACTCATCTAATGGAAAAACACGCTAAAATATATGTGGCCGGCCACCGCGGTATGGTGGGCGCGGCCTTGGTGCGCCGCCTGCGTCAGGCCGGGTATGAAAACCTGGTAGTACGCACTTCCGCCGAACTGGACCTGCGCGAACAGGCCGCCGTGGAAGATTTCTTTGCGCAGGAAAAGCCGGAATACGTGCTGCTGGCCGCGGCCAAGGTGGGGGGCATTCATGCCAACAATACCTACCGGGCCGATTTTCTCTACGACAACCTGATGATCCAGAACAACGTGCTGCGCCAAAGCCAGCAGCACGGCGTGCGCAAGCTGCTGTTTCTGGGCTCTTCCTGCATCTACCCCAAACTGGCCCCCCAGCCCATCAAGGAGGAGTACCTGTTGACGGCCGCCCTCGAGCCGACGAATGAGCCCTATGCCATTGCCAAAATTGCGGGTCTGAAGCTTTGCGAGGCCTACCGGACCCAGTATGGCTGCAATTTCATTTCGGTGATGCCGACCAACCTTTACGGGCCCGGCGACAACTACGACCTGGCCAACTCCCACGTGCTGCCCGCCATGCTGCGCAAGTTTGGCGAGGCCACCGAGAAAGGCTTGCCCCGGGTCTCGATTTGGGGCACCGGCACGCCGCGGCGCGAGTTTCTGCACGTCGACGACCTGGCCGATGCCTGCCTGCACCTGCTGCTGCACTACGACGGCGCCCAGCCCGTGAACATTGGCACCGGCCGCGACATCAGCATTCAGGAGCTGGCCGAGCTCATTGCCGAGCTGACGGGCTACGTCGGCGAAATTATCTACGACTTCTCCCGGCCCGATGGCACCCCGCGCAAGCTGCTCGATGTAAGCTACTTGCACTCCCTGGGCTGGCAGCACCAGATTGGGCTAACCGAAGGTCTGCAATCCGTTATTGCCGGCGCCGATTGGCGTTCGGCTGTGAAATACTCCCCGCTCCAGGCCCTGGCCTAATCTGCACTCAACCACACATTTTTTCCTTGATGTATTATGTACGACGTGCTACTCAGGGCCCGAAGACGAGCCGGCCGGCTGCTCCGGGAAGTTATTCCTTACAACGGCCACTACCGCCCCGTAGGCCTGCATCTTACCGGTAAAGAACTAGCCAGCCAACCCGGCAGCGGCGTTTTCTACCAGCAGCTCTACCCGGCCTATACCTCCACGCTTGATATTCCCCCGGCGCTCTACGAGGCCGGCCCCATCTACGACAAATATCCGCACCGCGAAGAAGTACCCGCCGCCTACACCCTGGAAGTCCAAAACGGGCGCATCTACGCCGATAACTTCAACAGCATTGCCGTCATTTCAGCCGACAACAAGCTGATTGGCGACGTATCGTTTCAGTATGCCCGCGGCGACTGGCGCACGGTAACGCCCAAAGACAACAACATTTTCCGGCAGCGCTTTTTCCTGGAGCCCGTTCCCGTGCGGGGCACGGTGTGCAGCCTGCTGTCGGGCGGGGGCGCGGCCCTGGGCAACTACTACCACTGGCTGGTCGATTCGCTGCCCCGCCTGCACCTGGTGCAGGAAGCCGGCCTGCTCGACTCGGTGGATTACTTCCTGGTCTACGACCGGAATCTGCGGTTTATGCTCGAAACCCTGGCCCCGCTGGGCATCGGGCCCGAGCGCCTGATTGACGTCAACTCCCACCGCCACCTGCGCGCCGACCGGCTGCTGCTGACCTCTCCGGTCCGGGGCAACGGGGTGCACACGCCCGACTGGGTGTTCAGCTACCTGCGCGAAACCTACCTGCCCGCGGCCCGCACCCGGGATTTCAACCCCTACATCTACATTTCGCGCCGCGATGCCCCGGCCCGGGTGGTACTGCCCGCGGCCGAGGTCGAAACCATGCTCAGCCAGGAGTTTGGCTTTACCACCTACACGTTGTCGGATCTGACCTTTGCCGAAAAGGTGGAACTGTTCAGTCAGGCCAAGGCGGTGGTGTCGCCTATCGGGGCCGGGCTTTGCAACATCATTTTCTCGCCCCTGGAAGCTCCCCTGCTGGAGTTGCTGCCCCGCAGCTTTGCCCTGGGCGACTACTGCGAGGTGAGTGCCCGCCTGGGCAAGCCCTACGACTGGCTCATCGGCGACAGCCCCGAGCTGGCCGACAACCACGGGGATGCCAGCCGGGAAAATCTGACCGTGGACGTAGCCGTGCTGCGGGAGCGGGTGCAACGGCTGATGGACCGCGTCAAGAAGTCGTCGCAGCACCGTGAACTAGAACTGGAAACCTAACACAACGTTCTCGATTATGAGCGACTTGATACCCCGCGTTCAGCGCCGCGCTGGTCGCTTACTGCGGCAATTTGTACCGCACAATCTTCATCTTCGTCCCGTCGGCGTTTACCCGAGCAGCCAGCAGCTGGCCGCCCACCCGGGCGCGGGGGCGAGCTACCAGGAAATCTACCCCAGCTACAAGTCGCAGTGGCCGGTACCCGACGACCTGTACCACCAAATCAGTGACTACGGCGGTTTGCACGCCAAACCCAACCGTACTGAAAAGCAACCCGCCGCCTTTGTTCTCACGCTGGAGCAAGGGCGGCTGCTAGCTGATAATACGCTGAGCGTGGCCGTCATTAGCGCCGATAACAAGCTGGTCGGCGATGCTTCCTTCCAGTACGATGCCGCCCGGGCCGACCTGGCCCGGCCGCAGGACAATACCGTATTCAACCAGCGCTGGTTTAAGGCCCCGGTGCGGGTAGCCGGCACGGTGTGCAGCCTGCTGTCGGGCGGGGGCGCGGCCACGGGCAACTACTACCACTGGCTCATCGACTCCCTCCCCCGCCTGCACTTGGTGCAGGAAGCCGGCTTGTGGGACGCCATCGACTACTTCCTGATTTATGACAAGCAGCGGCGCTTCGTCGTCGACTCGCTGCTGGCCCTGGGCATTCGGCCCGAGCAGCTGCTGGACGTAAGCACCCACGGCCACCTGGTAGCCGACCGCCTGGTAGTGACCTCGGCCGTGCGCGGACAGGGCACGCACAACCCGGGCTGGGCCTGTGACTTTCTGCGCCAGGAACTGCTGCCGGCGGCGGCCCCGGAGGAATTTAGCCCCTGCGTGTACCTAAGTCGTCGCGATGCGCCGGGCCGTCACGTCCTCAATGAAGGCGAGGTAGAAGCCTTGCTGCAGGAATACGGGTTTCAAACCCACGTGCTGGGCGAGTACTCTTTTGCGCAGCAAGTGGCCCTGTTTGCCGGCGCCAAAATAGTGGTGGCTCCTACGGGGGCGGGCTTGGCGAACCTGGTTTTTGCGCCAGCAGGCACAGCAGTTATCGAGATGTTCCCCAAGCATTTCACCGTCATGGAATACCCCGAGCTCTGCTACCGCCTTGGCCTGGAGTACCAGTATCTGGTAGCCGAACCAGCGGCCGGGCCCATCACCTCACGCCGCGAAGCATGGCGTGAGCACCTCACCGTGGACCTGCACACGCTGCGGCACAAGCTGCAGAATGTTTCGCCCCGGGCTCTTACAGCCCTTGCCCAGTAGCAGTTACCTGTTCTTCCATTCCACAACCTCTACTACCATGCACGACCTCCTGGCCCGAATTCAACGGCGCGCCGGCCGCATGCTGCGGGAAATTATTCCCTATCACCCCCATCTGCGCCCCGTGGGAGTAGCCCCCAGCAGCGCGGCACTGGCCAATCAGGCCGGTAGTAGTACGGCCTATTCGGAAGTATACCCCGCCTATACGTCGCACCTGCAGGTACCGGAAGTCTTTTTAACCTCCGGGCCGAGCTACTACGAACCCGTCGCCACCGAGGAACTCATGCCCCCGGCCTTTGTGCTGACCCTGGAAAACGGGCGCGTGAATGTCGATGACATCAATAGTGTGGCCATTATAGCGGCCAACAACCAGCTGGTGGGGGATGTCTCCCTTCAGTTTTCACCCGTCAATTTCGCGCTGGCCACCCCCGCCGAAAACCCAATTTTCCACCAGAGCTACTTTACCTCGCCCCGCCAAGTAGAAGGTACCGTATGCAGCCTGCTGTCGGGCGGGGGCGCGGCCATTGGCAACTATTACCACTGGATGCTCGATTCGCTGCCCCGCCTGCACCTGGTGCAGGAAGCCGGCCTGTGGGATGCCATCGACTACTTCCTGATTTATGACCGCGGCCACAGCTTTGCCCTCGAAACCCTGCGGGAGCTGGGCGTGCGCGACGAGCAGATTATCGACGTAAAAAGTAATTCCCACCTGCAGGCCCGCACGCTGATTGTCACCTCGTCGGTGCGCGGTGGGGGCCGCCACGCCCCCCGCTGGGTTGGGGAATTTATGCAGCGTTCCTTCCGGCCGCTCGATACTGGCACCCCTGCCCGCCGCTTCGCTCCCCTGGTGTACGTTACCCGCCGCGACGCCTCGTTCCGGCAGGTGCGCAATGAGGCCGAGGTAGAAGCAGTGCTGCGGGAATACGGCTTCGAGAGCTACGCCTTGAGCGAGTTGAACCTGCGTGAAAAGGTAGCTTTATTCTCCGGGGCCCGGGCCGTGGTAGGGCCCGTGGGGGCGGGCTTGGTCAACATCTTGTTCTGCCAGCCCGGTACCCCGCTTATCGAGTTTTTGCCGCGTAACCTGATTGTGGCCGACTACCTGGATCTGACCTCCCGGCTCGACATGCCCCATTACCCGCTCATCAGCCACCGCGACGATGCCTCTTCCCAGAACGCCTCGGCTGACCGCCGCGACGACTTGACCGTGGATATCAAGGCCCTGCGGCGCACCTTGCAGCAAGCTATGCCTGAAGTTGTTACGATTTAAGGACCGGCGCCTACTTCCTGTTTTCACCTTTGCCCGTTACGCTATGCCTTCCGTTCTGCTTTCGCTCGTTACCTGGAACAGTGCCGACTCGGTGGAGGCCTGCCTTCGCTCGGCCCTGGCCCAGACCTATACCGATTTTGAGCTGTGGGTGGTCGACAATGCTTCCCGCGACGATACCTGCGCCCGGGTAGAAGCCCTGGCTGCCACCGACGCCCGCCTGCGCCTGCACCGACTCGCGGAGAATACCGGCTTCTGCGGGGGCCACAACTATTCCCTCGACCGCACCCGCTCCGACTATGTGCTGCTGGTAAACCCCGACGTGGAAATGCAGCCCGACTACCTGGCCAACGCCGTGGCCGCCATGCAGCGCGACGAGCAGATTGGAACGGTGTGCGGGCTGCTGGTGCAAAGTCAGGAGGCCGACCCCTACATTGACAGCGCCGGTATGAATGCCCTGCCCGATGGCCGCTTTGGCTTGCGCTTGCACCGGCAGCGCCTCAGCCAGGCCGCCCCGGAGCCCGGCTACGTGGATGGGGCCGATGGAGCCTTACCGCTGTTCCGCCGCCGGTTTATTGATGATCTGCGGGTAGAAGGCCACTTTTTTGACCCCCGCTTTTTTGCGCATAAAGAAGACTGGGACGTGGCCTGGCGCGGGCGGCTCTACGGCTGGCGCACCTGGTTCGAGCCTTCCTGCCGCGCCTTGCATCCCCGGCAGTTTCTGCCCGCCAACCTACGGCTACGCAACCACTTGGCCAGCGCCATCAAGACCGACGCGGTAAAAAACCAGTGGCTGCTGCTCATCAAAAACACGACGGTGGCCCAGGCACCACGGCTGCTGCTACGAGCCATTCCCCGGCAGCTGGCTATTCTGTGCTACTCTCTGCTCTTTGAACGCAGCTCGCTGCCCGCCTACCGCTACGTGTGGCAGAACTGGCAGCAGGTGCGCGCGAGTCGCCAACTGATACAGGCCCGGGCCCGGCGGGGCTGGCAGCCGGCGGGCTCCGCCCCAACGAGCCCGGCGCCAGCCCCAACCACGCCCCACTATGCTACCCTGGTACCGCACTAATTTTTTCACGCCCGACCAAGTCGACTACTTACTAAAAACGCCAAAAGCGCCGCTCCCCAGCTTGAGGAGCGGCGCTTTTGGCAGCAGTGCACTTTCCGAGCTGTTCTAACCGACGTTATCAGCTACCTCGGCCGGTACCACGACGCGGCTGCGGGCAGCACTATTCAGGCCGAAGTAGGCAGCCTGCTCCAGACGCAGCTGGTCGATGAGGCGGCCTTCGGGCAGAATCACGTCGTCGTAGGTTAAGACCTGGTCTTTGGGCACGTCGTGGCGCAGGATGCAGCCTTCGGCTACCCCGATGGGCAGCAGCCGCTCCTGGTCGGCTACCGAGGCATTTTCGGCTAGGCCATAGGTGTGGTAGTGCCCAATGCCGTCCAGGGTTTGCCCGGCAAATAGCGGAATTTTGGCCGCCGTGACGACCTCCACGCGCATGGGGCCAGCCGGGGCCAGGGCGGCATCCTTGAACAGAACGGCGCGGGCCACCGTGGTTGGCGTTTCAAAATGGCACAGGTGGTAAGGCGTGTAGAAGCAGTAGAGCGGCCCGGGCCCTAGCTTATAGAGCTTGAGGTAGTGCTGCTGCACCGGGTCGTCGATGGTGCCCAGCACGAACACCCCGGGGCCCGGCTCGGCGCCTACCACGTAATCGACCAGGCCCGGGCCACCGTCGAGCAGCAGCTCCTGCGGGTACCACTCGGCGGCTTTGCTAATGGGCGTGCCCGGCGCCACCGTGGGCCCCAGCATACCCCGCCGGGCCACCTGCATGCCCAGGGCATTGGCAATAACGGCCTGCTCGAAGCTGATTTTACTGCCGTCGGCGAAGCTCGTGACCATGCTCGGGTTCTGGCCCCATTGCTTGGCAAAGCCTTCCTGGGTGGTGGGGTTGCGGTACGGGTCGTGCAAGCCCTTGATGTTGCCGCACAGCACGGGCTTTACCCCTATGCCTTTCACGAAGCGGGCCAGGTTGAGCGTCACGCCCGGCTGGTCCCCGTCGGCGACGGTATACACCACCCCGGCGCGGTCGGCGTACACTTTCAGAATGGGCCCTACGGTGCCGTCCAGCTCCGCGTTGAGCAGCACAATGTGCTTGCCATGCCGAATGGCTTCGAGCACCACGTGGGCGCCGTGCTCCACGGCGCCGGTCACCTCAATAATGGCGTCGATACCCTCGGCCCGACTCAGCAGCAACGCGTCGTCGGTAATGGCGGGCAGGCCCTGGGCAATGCAGGCTTCGAGCTGAGCCACGGAGGCTACTTCGCGCGGGGCCAGCGTACCGGCTTCTTCGTAGCAGGCGCGGGCCTTGTCGAGGGTGCGGTTGGCAATAGCCACCAACTCCATACCGGCTACGTAGCGGCAAATCTGCCGGGCGACGCCCTTGGCCATAAAGCCGGCTCCGATCATACCCACCCGGATGGGCTGGCCCAGGCGCTGCCGCTCAGCCAGCGCGTTATCAACTAGTATCATGCGTGTTGCGAGTAAGAATAAACGAATGAAGCCGTGGGCCCAAGCCAGTACCGAGCAAAGCATCCTTTTTTGCCCGGCACTGGCTAGCTCACATCTTGGCTTCGACTTGAATTTCGGGCATCAACAGGTGAAAATCGGGGTGGCGGCTGTCTTTTTCCGACACCAGCACCGGGTCAAAGGGCCACTGGATGTTGATGGCTGGGTCGTTCCAGCGCAGGCCCCGCTCGGCTCCGGGCGCATACTTGGCCGATACCTGGTAGCACACGTCGGTGTTGTCGGTCAGCGTCAGGAAGCCGTGGGCAAACCGGCCCGGCACAAACAGCATGCGGAAGCTGGAGGCCGTCAGCTCCACGCCCAGCCACTGCCCGTAGGTCGGCGACTCTTCCCTAAGGTCCACAATGACGTCGTAGATGGCGCCCTGGGTGCAGCGCACCAGCTTGGTTTCCTCGTGCGGCGGCAGCTGGAAATGCATGCCACGCAGCGTGCCTTTGCGGGGATTCGACGACACGTTGGCTTGCAAGGGGGGCATCAGAATGCCATGGGCAGCAAACTCGTCGGCGCACCAGGAGCGGGCAAAAAAGCCGCGCTCGTCCGACAGGCGGTCAACGTCGATGATAAAGGCACCCGGTAGTTCAGTCTCCGTGAAAATCATAGGGAAAGAGGTGTAGCGGTGGTGAAAAAGGAAAGAATAGACAGTCTAGGGCATCAGGACAAAGCCAGTTCGGCGGGTTCTGCCTCCTGGCCCACAACGGCCGGGCCTTGCGGCTCCGCAGCCCAGGTTAGGCTTTCGTCCAGCTGCCCACTCTCGCGCAGGGCCGACAGCACCCGCAGGCGCATCAGCTGGGACGAGCGGAATTCCGCGTCGCGGAAGCCCATCCGGATCAGGCCGTCGCGCAGCTCGGTGATGGTGTCGGCCAGCGTACGCCGGGGCTGGTGGTTGGGGGCCAGCTGGCGAAACAAGCTGAAATCCACGCGGTAGGAACGCTTATCCGGCGGGGCGCTGGAATTTAGCTCCACGGCCGTGCCGGGAATCCTATCGGCAATGGCAGCGGCTAGGTCGCGCACCTGGTAGTTCCACTCCTCCGAACCCGCATTGATAGCCAGGAAAACCCCGCCGCAGTCGGCTGGGCGGCCAATAGCCCATTCGATGGCACGGGCCATGTCCTGCACATGAATCAGGGGGCGCCAGGGCGAACCGTCGCTCAGAATGCTGATGCGGCCCGTCGAGACGGCGCCGGCCACAAAGTCGTTCACCACCAGATCCAGGCGGAGCCGGTCGCTCCAGCCGCAGGCCGTAGCAAAGCGCAGGCAGGTAATGCGGAAGTTCTCGTCGGCCAGGGGGGCCAGCTCCTGCTCGCTCAGCACCTTGGAGCGGGCATAGGCTGTCAGTGGGTTCAGTTCCGACTGCTCGGTTTTAGCGCCGTCGCCCCCGGCGCCATACATACTGCAGGAACTGGCAAAAACGAAGGATTTTACGCCGGCCGCTTTGGCCCGGCGGGCCAGCCAGATACCGGCCCGGTAATTTATTTCCAGGGTCACGTCCTCGTAGGTCTGGCCCATGGGGTCGTTGGAAATGGCGGCCAAGTGCACTACCGCGTCTATTTCCTGCAGCAGGGAATCGGGCAGGTGGCGCACGTCGCCGAAGAGCTGCCGGTCGAGGCGGGATTCGGGCAGGCGCTCAGCGCCGGTGAGGCAGTGGGCAAAGTAGCCCATATCGTAGCCGATAAGCTCCGCTTGGGGAAACTCGCGTCGTAGGTGGCGTACCACGCCGGGCCCAACGTAGCCCATATTACCAGTAATGAGGATGCGTTGCATACGAAGGAAGTGAGCGTTGAAAGTGAAGGCAATATGTTGCCAGCCGCACTGCTGCGGGAAACACGACAACGTGCTTTAATTCAATTCAGAGGGTGTTTTAAGCGTTGGGCAGCAGCGTAGGCGCGGCCACGCGCTGGCCGGCCGGGGCGGCTACTGCCGACGTCATGATGTCGGTCAGCACCGGGTCGGGGGCGGGTGTCGTCACCGTGTTGCCCCATACTTTCCACTGGGCTTTGCCAGTGCTCCACATCTCCTCCAGCATATTTCGGTCGCGCAGGGTATCCATGGGCTGCCAGAAGCCGGTGTGGCGGTAGGCGGCCAGGGCTCCATCGGCGGCCAGGCGCTCTAGTGGGCCTTTTTCCCAAACGGTATCGTCGTCGTCGATATAGTCGAACACGGCGGGCTCCAACACGAAAAATCCTCCGTTAATCCAGGGGGTTTCGCCTCCTTCCGGCTTTTCCATAAAGTTGGAAATGCGGCTGGATTCGTCGCCCAGAGAGAAAACCCCGAAGCGGCCGGGCTGACGCACCGCCGTAAGCGTGGCCAGGGCGCCCTGCTGCTGGTGGTGGCGAATAGCGGCCTGGATGTCGACGTTGCCGACGCCGTCGCCGTAGGTCAGGCAGAAGGTTTCGTTGTCAAGGTGTTCTCGCACGCGGCGCAGACGCCCGCCCGTCATGGTTTCTTGGCCGGTGTCCACCAGCGTTACCGTCCAGGGCTCGGCGTTGCTGCGGTGAATCTGCATTTCGTTGCGGTCCATCCGGAAGGTAACATCGGAGTTATGCAAGAAATAATCCGAGAAGTACTGTTTAATCATATGGCCTTTGTAGCCGCAGCACACCACAAAATCCCGGATGCCGTGGTGGGCATATATCTTCATAATGTGCCACAGAATGGGCTTGCCGCCGATTTCCACCATGGGTTTGGGCCGCACGCCGCTTTCTTCGCTGATTCGGGTGCCGTAGCCGCCCGCGAGTATTACTGCTTTCATACTGTGTGGATGATAAGGGAGAGAGTTCAGAAGAAGAGAAGTTGAATCAGGTGGCTACCACTGGCTTACCTGCCGCATACTTAGATGATGAAATATAAAACTTATTATAATATTATCAATAAAAATTATTAAATAATTTTTACAAAAATCAATTCTACATAAACATAGTACACAATAAAGCAGCTTTGCCCTGTGCCCACTCCGAAAGCAGCGAAGGGTTACTTAGTACTTATCGATACCCGGGAACGACCCGCCAGATGAGCCAAGGCGCGGCGCCCCATCAAGTAGACAAAGCGGGTATTGGTATGCAGGTAGCGTTTCCAGAGGCGCTTAGGCTCCAGATACAGCCGGTAAGCCCATTCAAGCCACAGCCGCCGCGCCCAGGCGGGCAGGCGCCGCTCCAGACCGGCGTAGACCGGAAAGGCCTGCCCTACTCCTAGCATGCAGCTCCGCACCCGCCCCCGATGGGCGGCCATCCAGCGTTCCTGCCGGGGGCAGCCCAGGGCCACAAACAGCAGGTCGGGGTCGGCGGCGTTAATGGCGGCTACTTCGGCCTCATCTTCTTCGGGCGTAAGCGGCCGAAACGGTGGGGAGTGGGTACCTGCAATCTTTAAGCTGGGCAACTCGCGCCGGGCCCGGGCCACCATAGCCGCCAGCACTTCCTCGGTGGTTCCGTAGAAATACACCGACTGCCCCCGCCGCGCGGCTTCGGCCAGCAAAGCCGGTAATAAATCCATGCCGGCAATACGGGGCTGGGACTGGCCGTGGAACAAGCCCACCGCCGCCGCCACCGGGCTGCCATCGGGCGTCACGATAGTGGCCTCGTCCAGGATGCGGCGGAAATCAGGGTGCTGATGGGCTTCTACGACCATGTGCACGTTGGCGCAGCACACGTAGGCCGAGGAGCGGGCGGCTCCCAGCGCCAGGATGGCCGACACGAAATCAGCCGGGGTTCCGGTAGAAATCCATGAGTCCAGAACAAGGCGCTTGGGCAACATAGCAGCAGGCATTAGCAGTCAACAAAGGGCACAGAAGGGGCCGCCCGAGGGCCCGGGCGGCACGTTGCACCTGGCAAGCAGTGCCTAGTAGGCGTTTTTCTCCCCGCGAATCATATTCCAGACGGTTTTGCCGATGATTTTCATATCCAGGCCAAACGTCCAGGTTTCCATGTACTTCAGGTCGTACTCCACCCGTTTGCGCATGGCCTGCGGGGCGCGGGTTTCGCCACGGTAGCCATTTACCTGGGCGTAGCCCGTGATGCCCGGCGTCACGGCGTGGCGCATCTGGTAAGTGCGGATATGCTTGGAATATTCCTCCAGCTGCGACACCATATTGGGCCGGGGCCCTACCACCGACATATGACCCAGGAGCACGTTGAAGAACTGCGGCAGCTCGTCGAGGTTGTACTTGCGCAGGTAGCGCCCTACACGCGTTACCCGAGGGTCGGCGTAGGTAGCCTGCAACTCGGTCTGGCGGTGGTCGGCGCGCATGGTCCGTAGCTTATAGCACGGAAATAAGTGGTTGCGCTTACCGGGCCGCATCTGCTTGAAGAAGACAGGCCCGGGCGAGTCGAGTTTGATGAGCAAGGCCAGCAGGGGCATGATGAAGGGGAAGGCCAGCAGAATAACGGCCAGGGAAAACCCGATATCAAATAGCCGCTTGAGCACCTGGTTGGTTCGAATGCCCAAGGGCTGGTGCCGGATGGTGAGAATGGGCAGGTGGTCGTAGAAATACACGTTGACTTCGCGCCGCACGGTGCCTTTGAAGTCGGGCACGATGCGGAAGGAGAGAAAATGGTCGTCGGCAAACTGGGAAAGGTCTTCGATAAGCGCGTGCCGGTCGAGGGGCAGGGTAAAGTAGATTTCGTCGATAGTCGTGCGCAGGCAGTAATTTTTCAGCTCGGCCAGGGAGCCGCGCAGGTAGGGCCGTAGCCCTTCCGCTACCGGCTCGTCGGCAAAAAAGCCCTGAAACTGATTCCCAATCGGGTCGTGCGACTCAAGGAAGCGGTACAGCTCCTGCCCGTTTTCCCCGGCCCCCACAATAACAAAGCGTGAATGGGGCCGGGCCACGTGGCGGTGGTAAGCCCGGTAGCAAAAGGTGATAAGAAAACGTGCTCCCACCACCCCGGCTACGGAGAAGCTATACACGGCAAAGATGTAGCGCAGCGACAACCAGTGCAGCTCCAGCGTCAGGACCACCGCCAAAACGATACAGGCGTGGAGCAGGAAGGTGCGCATCAGGTACAGCAGCTTCTCGGGGTAGGTTATCAGCTTATCAACCCGGTAGATGTTGGCAAACTGCCCGGAAAGCAGCCACCAGAGCAGCCCGAATATTACGAAGCAGTAGGGAGCATCACCCGTAAACTGCCAGTTACCCCATATCATTCGTCCGGCAAGGCGGAATGCTCCAAAAATCAGGAGCACATCAACTGCTGGCAACACTAGGCGCGAAGCGTCGGAGTAGTGTCTGTACCGTTCCATATACTACTGTTTGTGAGGAGCCCGAATAATCAATATCTCTACAGTAGGCGGGATGTAGATGTCTATTACGAACAAGTAACGTATATTTTAGAATTTAAGCAATAAATAATATAACTTTTATTTTAGAATAGCTTCTAACAATTCATTTATTGGTACTTACGCAATAATAAATTTACTTAATAAGTGTTCTATGCAGGAGCTAGTCAGTGCTACCCAAACGTGGAAAGCGCGGCCTAAAACCGGATTTCTCCGTTTTCAGGCCGCGCCTTTTGTTTTCCGTACTCTACTGTTTGGTTTATAACCCGTTTACTCAGCGCTAGTTGCCGAGGCTGCCAGCCGCTTGGCCGCATCCTGGGCCGCGTACTGCCGCGCTGTGCCAGGTAAGGTCTTGTGTTTCTCTTTGCCCAGGGCGGCGGCTGGCTCGGGCACCCAGTGATGACGCCCCCCGGCCCGTTCATCGTTGAACTCGGTGGGGATAGTGCCAGCCTGGGTCCGCTCTTTCCAGGTCAGGTGCTCGGTGCCGTCGTCGCGGCGCTCCATCGTGATGCACTGCTCCACGGGGCATACCAAAGAACACAGATTACAGCCCACGCAGTTCTCGTCGATAATGGCGGGCACCCGCGTGCCTTCCTGCAACCGAATGGCTTGGTGGGCGCCATCCTCACAGGCCGTGTAGCACAGCTGGCAACCGATGCACTTGTCCTCGTTGATGGTGGCCGTCACCTTGTATTTCAGGTTCAGATCTTCCCAGTGCCGGACATTAGGCAGGGCCTTGCCAACCATGTCATAAATGGTGTGAAAGCCTTTTTCGGTCATGTATTGGTCCAGGCCGCTGGTCATTTCGCGAATGATGCCGAAGCCGAAATGCATGGCTGCCGTGCACACCTGCACACTGCTGGCGCCCAGCAGGATGTGCTCTACCGCATCGCGCCAGTTCTCGATGCCGCCAATGCCCGAAATAGGCAGCTGCACACCGGGGTGCTGGGCGCAGTTTTTTACCATGTTCAGGGCAATGGGCTTCACGGCCGGCCCGCAATAGCCCCCGTTGGAGCCCTGCCCGTCCACTATCGGATAGGGCGCAAACCGGTCGAGGTCCACTCCTACTATGCTTTGAATGGTGTTGATCAAGGAAATAGCATCGGCGCCTCCGCGGCGGGCGGCCAGGGCCGGCTCGGTGATGTCACTGATGTTGGGCGTCAGCTTCACAATGACCGGAATCTTGGCTACTTCCATCACCCACTCCACGATGGTTTGCAGCACCTCCGGCTCCTGCCCCACGGCCGAGCCCATGCCCCGCTCGCACATGCCGTGGGGGCAGCCAAAATTCAGCTCGATGCCGTCGGAGCCGGCGTTCTGCACGTCGCGCACGATGTCGTGCCACTCCTGCCGGCTTTGCACCATCAGGGAGGCAATGACAGCGTGGTGGGGGAAGCGCTTTTTCACTTCCTCAATTTCGCGCAGGTTGTCGGCCAGGGGGCGGTCCGAAATCAGCTCGATGTTATTGAAGCCAATCAGGCGCTTATCCCGGTAGTTGACGCCCCCGTAGCGGCTCGAGACGTTCACGACGGGCACGCCCAGGGTTTTCCACACGGCCCCGCCCCAGCCCGCGTCGAAGGCCTTCATGACCTGGTAGCCGGAGTTGGTGGGCGGAGCCGAAGCCAGCCAGAACGGGTTAGGCGACTTGATACCGGCAAAATTTATGGACAGATCTGGCATTGGTTCGTTTTATCGTAATGGCATCCTGAGCTTGCGAAGGATGACAGCTCCTTGACTGGGTTACTTACTCAAAAAGGCGTGAATACCGCGGGCCGTGGCTTTGCCCTCGGCGGCGGCATTCACCACCTCGGCCCCGCCGTTGCGGGCGTCGCCGGAGGTGAAATACTTGGGGTTCGTGGTTTGCCCGGTGCGCTCATCCGCCACAATTCGCCCCTTATTATCCAGCCGCAAGCCGGGAATCAGGCTCAGGAATTGGGTTTGCTTGGCTTGCCCTGTTGCTTTAATGACCATGTCGCAGGGCTCAACAAACTCACTGCCCGGCACCACCTGCACATGCCCGTTGATGGTAGCAGTACGAATAAACTTCACCCCTTCCACCTTGCCATTGCCCACAATCTCGACGGGCGCCACGTTAAACAAGCCTTTCACGCCGACACCCTTGGCCAAGTCGTACTCGAACTCGTAGGCCCCCATTTCCTGCTTGCCGCGGCGGTAAGCCAGAATTACATTCTCCGCTCCGAGGCGCGCCGACTCCGAAGCGGCATCCATGGCCGTGTTGCCCCCGCCCAGCACGATGACCTTGCGGCCCACGGCCATTTGGTGGTGCTTCTGGCGCAGCTGCTCAATAAACTCCACCGCTCCCACGCAGTTCGCTCGTTCCTCGCCCGGCAACAACAGCGGGTTGGTGAGTCCCAGCCCAATTCCCAGGAAAATAGCATCGTATGATTCTTCCAGCGCGTCCAACTCCCGCCGGGAAGTAATGGGCTGGTTATACTGCACCTTGAAGCCGAACTGCGCCTCCAGATACGCCATTTCGGCCAGCACTTCCTCGTTGGTGATTTTGTAGGGCGCCACACCGTATACCGTCAGCCCCGACGGCTGGGACTTGGCCTCAAACACGTCGACCTCATATCCCAGATGGCGCAGCTCACAGGCGGCCGAAATACCAGCCGGGCCCGCCCCAATGATGGCAACTTTGCGGCCATTGGGGGCGCCGGGACCAAAGAGCGGCTTGCTTTTTTCGATGGCCTCACGCGTGGCAAAGCTTTGCAGGCGCCCTATTTCAATCGGCTTCACGTCCTGCAGGTTATACACGCAAGCCCCCTCGCAGAGCACTTCCGTAGGGCAGACTTTACCGCAGGCATTGCCGAAGTAGTTGGCTTCGTAGATGGTAACGGCGGCCCCGGTCGTATTGCCGGTGTTGATCTGGCGGATAAACTGCGGAATATCGATGCCGGAGGGGCAGGCCTTGATGCAGGGGGCATCGAAGCAGAACAGGCAGCGGGAGCTTTCCAATAGCGCCTCGGTAGCGTTCATCCGGGGTTTGAGCTGGGAGAAATTGGCGTGGAATTCCGGCTCGGAAGTCGGGGTAGTGTACTCAGCCATGGGAAAAAGGGAGAGGGTAACGGTGGGGCAATGGCAACAGGAAAAAGTCGGAACAACAGCAGCAACGGGGCTACTTACTGGGCACTAGAAGCGCGAGCAACGATTGACGCACAGCCGCCAATCGTTGCTAGTCAACCTCTTAAGAAGATACGATTATAATTCGACGAGCTTCTCGTAGGTCTCGGGGCGACGGTCGCGGAAGAACTGCCAGGTGGCGCGCACCTCGTCTATCAGGTCCAGGTCGAACTCGGCGACCAGCAGCTCATCGTTTTCTTCCGAAGCTTGGGCAAAAATCTGCCCGCGGGGGTCCACGAAGTAGCTGGTACCGTAGAACTTACCCAGATTCCAGGGTTTCTCGGTGCCGACGCGGTTGATGCAGCCCATGAAATAGCCGTTGGCCGCCGCGTGGGCCGGCTGCTCCAGCTTCCAGAGGTACTGCGAGAGGCCCGCCACCGTGGCCGAGGGGTTATACACGATTTCGGCCCCGTTCAGGCCCAGCACCCGGGCCCCGTCGGGGAAATGCCGGTCGTAGCAGATGTAGACGCCTACCTTGGCATACTTAGTCTGGAACACGGGGTACCCCAGGTTGCCGGGCTTGAAGAAAAACTTCTCCCAGAAGCCGGAGGTGTGGGGAATGTGGTTCTTGCGGTACTTGCCCAGGTAAGTGCCGTCGGCGTCGATGACGGCGGCCGTGTTGTAGAGGAAGCCGGCGGCTTCCCGCTCATAAATCGGCACAATCATCACCATGTTGTACTTCTTGGCGTACTCGGCCATGCGGTCCGTGGTCGGGCCGGGCACCGACTCGGCCGAGGCGTACCAGGCCTTGTCCTGGCCGGGGCAGAAATAGGGCGTGTTGAAGATTTCCTGCAAGCACAGAATCTGCACGCCCTGGCGGCCGGCCTCTTCGATGAGCGGAATGTGCTTCTGCACCATGGCTTCCATGATTTCGGCCATGGTGCCTTCGCCTTCACTGATGGGCAAACTCATCTGGATCAACCCAGATTTAATGATTCGTGGCATCGGAAAGAGAGGAGAAAAGGGTGTGGGAGAAAGTTGATTTTCGAGTCAGGAAGAAGACGCCAGACAAAGCTGAGCCTGTGTCCTTGCGAGGCACGCAGCAAGGACATGGGTTTAAAAAGCCGTTGTGCCGCGCTTGATAAACTGCCCGTAGCCGCGGCCGACTTTGGTTTCGCCGCCGTGCACGGCTACTTGGCCGCGCAGAATCACCGTCTCAATTTTGCCGGTCAGTTCCCAGCCCTCGTAGGCCGAGTAGTCGCAGTTCATATGGTGGGTGTCGGCTGAAATGGTGTGCCTGGCGGTGGGGTCGAAAAGAACTAAGTCGGCATCGGCGCCGATGCTGATGGTGCCTTTGCGCGGAAACATGCCGAAGATCTTGGCCGCGTTGGTGCTGGTGACTTCCACGAACTTCTGCAGGCTGATTTTGCCCGTCGCCACGCCTTCCGAAAACAGCAGCTCCATGCGGTGCTCAATGGCCGGGTGCCCGTTGGGTATTTTGCTGAAGTCATCCTTGCCCATGAGTTTCTGCTCCCACATAAAGGGGCAGTGGTCGGTACCAACTACCTGTACCAGGCCCTGGTTGATGCCGGCCCAGAGCGTGGCCTGGTCTTTTTTCTGCCGCAGCGGCGGCGACATCACCACCTTGGCCCCATTCACCTCATCCTCGTAGAGCGAGGCATCGAGCACCAGGTACTGAATGCAGGTTTCCACAAACACGCGCTGGTTACGCTCCGTGGCGCGCCGCACCTGGTTCAGGGCGCCCTCGCAGGTCAGGTGTACGATGTAGGCATTCACGCCGGTGTAGTTGGCAATGTCGGCGAAGCGGCCCGAGGCTTCGGCTTCGGTTACTTCGGGCTGCGACAAATAATGGTAGAGCGGCGTCAGCTTGCCCGCGGCCCGGTGCTGGGCAATGAGCGTGTCAATCATGTCGCCGTTGGTGGCGTGGGCCGTCACCAGGCCACCATGCTTTTTCACTTCCTGCATCAGCCCCACCATCTGGGCGTCATCAATCATGAGGGCACCTTTGTAGGCCATGAAGGTTTTGAAGGAGGTAATACCTTCCGCAATCATCTCCTTGATTTCCTCCTTAGTGCCGGGGTTAAAGTCCGTCACGGCCATATGAAAGGAATAGTCGCCGACGGCGGTGCCGGTGGCCCGGCCCTGCCACTCCGTTAGGGCCTCGCGCAGGCTGTGGCCCTGCTTCTGCAGCACAAAATCAATAACGGTGGTGGTTCCGCCGTGCAGGGCGGCGCGGGTGCCGGTTTCGTGGGTATCGGAGCTGAAGGTGCCCATAAACGGCATGTCCAGGTGCACATGCGGATCGACGCCCCCCGGCACCATGATTTTACCGCTACAATCGATGGTTTGGTCGGCTTGCACCGGCAGGTTGCGGCCGATAGCCACAATCGTCTCCCCTTCCACCAGCACGTCACACACGGAATCGGAACCGGCCGTCACGACGCGGCCATTTTTAAGTAGCAAAGACGCCATTCAGAAGGGAAAAGTGAAAGAAGTTTAGTTGGAAAAAGTAGGCTTTTTACCGGCTAAAAGCAAGCGTATACGCCGGCTTATTTTTCAGAAGGAAAGCAGTGTCCCAAAGCCGGTTAAGCCGGCGGGCAGACAACTCAGAAAATGAAAGCACGCCTCGTAACCAGCCGCCGCTTTCAGCACAGCCTGCAGCTCAGTTTCGTCCTGTTTTTGCCTTGGCGTACGTATGCCGACCAGCGAAAAGCATTTCGTGGGCCATGCTACTCAGATTACGCTGTCAACATCAGCGCGCAAGAGTCCTCGCGGGGCTCGGTATGACCCTCTTTTTTATTTGTGGTTTGACGGGCAAACTTACTGCGTCACGTACTCGTCGGCGATGCGGAGGGCCTGGGAAATCATGTCCAGCCCTTCGTCCAGTTCGTCCTTGGTGATACTCAGCGGCGGGGCCACGAAAATGTAGTTCCAGCGCACGAAGGTGTACATGCCCAGTTCCTTGATTTTGGCAGCCACCTTGTTCATGATTTCCATCTGATGAGGAGCCGCGTTCCAAGGTGCCATCGGCTCTTTAGTCGCCCGGTTTTTCACCAGCTCAATGCAGCCGAACAGCCCCGTGTTGCGCCAGTCGCCGATGCTCGGGTGCTCAGCCATCAGGTCGCACATACGGGCATCGAGGTGGTGGCCCAGAGTCACGGTGTTTTCCAGCAGATTTTCTTCCTCGTAAATGCTGAGCACGGCCACGGCGGCGGCGCACGACACCGGGTGGGCCGAGTAGGTGAGCCCCAGCGGCAGGGGCTTGTCGTCGAAGGATTTGGCAATGGCCTCGTCCACCATCACCGCGCCCAGCGGTAGGTAGCCGGCCGTAATACCCTTGGCCATGCACATCAGGTCCACTTTTACGCCGTGGTGGTCGGAGCCGAACCACTTGCCGGTGCGCCCAAAGCCGCTCATTACCTCGTCGGCCACGAGCAGGATACCGTATGTGTCGCAGATGGTACGCACCCGCTGCCAGTAGGTAGGCGGGTACTTGATGCAGCCCGAGGTGCCCGACTCGCCTTCCAGAATAATAGCGGCCACGCTGCCCGGGTTTTCGTACTGAATGATGCGCTCCATGGCGGCGGCGGCCCGCTCGGCGCATTCTTCGGGCGTGCTGCTGTACCAGGGGCAGCGGTAGAAGTACGGATTCTCGACGTGCACCACGCCCGGCATGGCTTGGCTATCGACGGCGAACTTGCGCGGGTCGCCGCCGGCGCTGATGGCCCCGTAGCTGGCCCCGTGAAACGACTGGTACAGGGTCACTATTTTGTGGCGGCCGGTGTAGACGCGGGCCAGCTTGATGGCGTTTTCAATAGCCTCTGCCCCTCCCAAGGTGAAAAAAGCCTTGGTCAGGTTGGGAGCCGTTATGTCGGCCAGCTTTTTTCCCAAGTCGCCGCGGGCTTTGGTAATCATGCCCGGGTACACGTAGCTCAGCTCCCGCATCTGGGCCGCTACGGCCTCGGTCACGCGCTGGTCGCCGTGGCCGATGTTGACGTTCATCAGCTGGGACGAAAAGTCGAGGTAGCGCTTGCCGTCCCGGTCCCAGAGGTAGACGCCCTCCGCCCGCTCGGCATTGATGGGGTTCAGACCGGCCTGCTTCGACCAGGAAAAAAGCGTGTGCTCCAGGTTGTCCTGCAGAATCTGGTCTTGGTCGGTATCGGTGTAGGTTTCCATGGGAGAATCGGGAGGAGAAAGTAGTTAAAGGGCTAGTGCCCTTACTTAGCGGAGGAGGAGAACCAAGTTCTTGATCTAGCCTAGCTCATCCAGTTCACCCGCGACTCGGGGTTCCATTTGGTGGTTACCTTCTTGATCTGGGTCCAGAACTCGATAGAGCTTTTGCCGGTGATGTCGGCCGTGCCGAACTTCGACTCATTCCAGCCGCCAAAGGAGAAGGGTTCCCGGGGTACGGGCACCCCGATGTTGACGCCAATCATGCCGGCCGAGGCGTGTTCCATCACGTAGCGGGCATGGGCACCGCTCTGGGTAAAGACGGCGGCCGCGTTGCCATAATTCGAGGCATTTTCGATGGCCAGCGCCTCATCCAGGGTTTTGGTGCGGATAATGGCCAATACGGGCCCGAAGACTTCCTCCCGGGCTATGGCCATGTCGGGCGTCACGTAGTCCACCACGGTGGGGCCCACGTAGTAGCCGGCCTCCTGCCCGGCTACCACCGCATGGCGGCCGTCGAGCAGCACCTTGGCCCCGGCGGCTTCGGCCTCGGTGATGTAGCGCTCAATCCGGTCCTTGGCCTCCCGGCTGATAACCGAGCCCAGGTTCTGGCCGGGCACAATTTTGCGGGCTTCCTCCACCAGCTTGTCGATGATATGGTCGACGGAGCCCACGGCCACCATGGCCGAGCCGGCCATGCAGCGCTGCCCCGCACAGCCCGACATCGAGGCGGCCACGTTGGAGGCCGTCATTTCGGTGTGGGCGTCGGGCAAGACGAGCAGGTGGTTTTTGGCCCCACCCAGGGCCACGCACCGTTTCAGGTTAGACGTAGCGCGGCGGTACACGACCTTGGCAATTTTGGTAGAACCCACAAACGACACGGCCTGAATATCAGGATGGTCGCAGATGGCCTCCACAATTTCCTTGTCGCCGTTCACCACGTTGAACACCCCGTCGGGCAGGCCGGCTTCCTGGAGCAGCTCGGCAATGCGGGTGGCGCTAACGGGTACTTGCTCCGACGGCTTGAGAATCATGCAGTTGCCTAGGGCAATGGCGTTGGGAATGGTCCAGTGCGGCACCATGTTGGGAAAGTTGAAGGGAGCAATGCTGGCCACCACGCCCAGGGGCTTACGCTCGGCCCGGCACTCGACGCCCTTGCTTACTTCCAGCAGCTCGCCCGATACGAGCTGGGGCAGGGAGCAGGCAAACTCGGTCAGCTCAATGGCTTTTTCCACTTCGGCCCGGGCCTCGTCCATGGTCTTGCCATTCTCGTCGTGCACCAGCTGCGTCAGCTCCTGGATATGCTTTTCGAGCAGGGTTTTGTAGCGGTAAAACACCTGTACCCGTTCCTTAATGGGAATCGCCGACCACGCTGGAAAAGCGGCTTTGGCCGCGGCCACGGCCTTGTCGAGGGCGGCGGCACCGCTCAGGGGAACCGTCGAGATAACCGCCCCGCTCAGGGGACTGAATACGTCCAGGCTACGCGGCTCATCACCGTCGACAAACTGCCCGGCCACATAGTTGCGGACCGTGGGATACTTCAACGTTTCGACTTCCATGTTAAGAAATTGTTAAGCGTCTGCAAGTAATGAGTTTGTTCCACTTATGCAAATACTTAGCTCCGCAAGGTTCGACAGTCAGCCCCGTTAAACAAGCATTTTTTACGCAGATAAGCACTATAGCCTACCTGCAAATAATGCTACTCCCGGCTTTAGGCCAACCCGGCGGTTTTCTGGATGCCGAAATATCGCCCCCCGGGCCGGGTAAAAACATCAAGCCGGAAGGAAGGTGCCACCCTGCTGGGGGTGGTGCCTTCCTTCCGGCTTGGATAAAGTCGGGTTGGAAACGGAAAAACCGCTTAGCTTTTCTTTTCCAGGTCCATGCCGCAGACGGGGCACTTGCCGGGCTTGGCGGACCGGCTGCCTTCACAGCCCATCGGGCATTCGTACACGGCTTCTTTGACGGGTGTGGTGCTGGCTTTCGCCTCGGTGGCGGCTGGCGCGGCAGTAGTCGTACCCGTAGCGGGCTTCTCGGTGCAGCTGCTCAGCAGCGTGCTCAGGGCTAGCAGAGAGCCAAGTAGTAAGGAGGTAAACTTCATGGAAATGAAATGGAGGATTCAGGCAACACGAAATTACGCAAAGACCAGGGCTCTGCTACTAGACCGGGCAGAAGGAAACAGGGCGCCCGCCCTCAAACCTACCCAATGACGCGGAAAGACGCCCAAAAAGTAAAAGCAAGCCCAAATAAATCAGGCAGCTCTGCCGGGCTTACCTGGCAAGCAAGGGTAGGACCAACGAACCGCCGATAGATATCAACGCGGGAGGCCTTTGCTGCGTTAGGTTCAGCTACGGCTTTGTCTTCTTACTCGTATCCAGCGGCTATGACTATGGCAACTTCTGTCTTATCACACTTGCTCCAGCACCAGCTGGTTTCCATTATTCGCGGCGCCAACCCCGACGACCTGGTCAGCATCGTGCGGGCCCTGCACGCGGGCGGTATTCGGTCGGTGGAAATCACCATCAACTCGCCCAAGGCCCTGCAGGGAATTGCCCGGGTAGCCGCCGAGCTGGGCGAGCAGATGCTGGTAGGCGCCGGCACTGTACTCGACCCCGAAACCGCCCGCATGGCTCTGGACGCGGGAGCCCGGTTTATCATCTCCCCCACCCTAAACGTGGAAACCATCCGGATGACCAAGCGCTACGGGGCGGTGAGCATTCCGGGCGGCTTCACCCCAACCGAAATCCTGACGGCCTACGAGCACGGCGCCGATATCATCAAGGTTTTTCCGGCTTCGCTGGGAGCGGCTTACTTCAAGGACATTAAGGGTCCGCTGCCCTTTATTCCGCTCATGCCCACGGGCGGGGTGAAGCTGGACAACATTCGCGCGTTTCAGCGGGCCGGAGCCGCCGCCTTTGGCCTGGGCAGCTCCCTGGTCGATACCAGCCAGCCGGTTTCCGACGAGTACTTGCGCGCCCTTACCCACAAGGCCCAGCAGTTTGTACAGGCTATTTCCGAACCGCAGTAACTTCCTCCCGCCATGAAAATTACGGGCTTTACGCTGTACCAAGTGCCGCCCCGCTGGCTCTTCCTCAAGATTGAAACCGACGAGGGCCTCGTGGGCTGGGGCGAGCCGGTGATAGAAGGCCGGGCCGCCACCGTGGCCACGGCCGTGCAGGAGCTCATGGGCAGCCTACTCGGTAAGGACCCGCGCAACATCGAAGACCACTGGAACGTGATGTACCGGGGCGGCTTCTACCGGGGCGGGCCCATTCTGATGAGTGCCCTTGCCGGCATCGACCAGGCCCTGTGGGATATCAAGGGCAAGTTTTACAACGCGCCCATCCACCAGCTGCTCGGGGGCAAAGCCCGCGACACGATGCGCGTTTACTCCTGGATTGGGGGCGACCGGCCGGCCGAGGTGGGGCTGGCGGCCAGCAATATGGTAGCCAAGGGCTTTACGGCCGTAAAAATGAACGCCACCGAGGAAATGCACTACGTGGATACCTACGCCAAAATTGATGCGGCCGTGGCCCGGATTGCGGCCGTGCGGGAAGCCGGTGGGCCGGACCTGGGTATTGGAGTCGACTTTCACGGGCGGGTGCACAAGCCCATGGCCAAGATTCTGGCCAAGGAGCTGGAGCCCTTCCGGCCCATGTTCATTGAGGAGCCGGTGCTGGCCGAAAACAACGAGGCCCTGCGCGACATTGCCCGCCACACCTCGATTCCTATTGCCACGGGGGAGCGGATGTTTTCGCGCTGGGACTTCAAGCAGCTGCTGACCGATGGCTACGTCGATATCATCCAGCCCGACCTGAGCCACGCCGGGGGCATCACGGAGTGCAAGAAAATCATTTCCATGGCCGAAGCCTTCGACGTGGCGGCGGCTCCGCACTGCCCGCTGGGGCCCATAGCCCTGGCCGCCTGCCTGCAAGTAGATGCCACTTGCCACAATGCCTTCATTCAGGAGCAGAGCCTGGGCATTCACTACAACATCGGCAACGACCTGCTCGACTACCTGGTGGATTCGACCGTGTTTGAGTACCACAACGGCTTTGCCAACATCCCCGACGGGCCGGGCCTGGGCATTCAGGTAAACGAGGAATACGTGATACAGCGGGCCCAAACCGGGCACGACTGGAAGAACCCCATCTGGCGCAACCCCGACGGCAGCGTAGCCGAGTGGTAGGTGATTTCCGTAGCATGGGAACAACACTGAAGCAGATAAACCACCGGTATGGCCGAGCTAACGCACTTTCTGAGCTGTGACTGGGGCACCTCGTCGTTTCGCCTGAAGCTGGTCGAGTGGCCGGGCCTACGGGTAGTCGCCACTTCCACCTCCGATGAAGGCAACGCGGCCACGTTCAAACAGTGGCAGCAGGCCGGGCAGCCGCCGGAGCGGCGGCTGGGCTTTTACCTGAGTATTCTGCACCGCCACGTGCAGAAGCTGGAGGCGGAATTTGGGCACCCGCTGGCCGGTACTCCGGTGGTAGTTTCGGGTATGGCTTCCTCCACCGTGGGCATGCTGGAATTGCCCTACAAAGACTTCCCGTTTGCCACCGACGGCACCGACCTGACGACCAAGCTGCTGCCCGCCACGGCCGAGTTCAGCCACCCCGTGCTGCTGATTTCGGGAGTGAAAACCCCGGACGACGTCATGCGGGGCGAAGAAGTGCAACTGGTGGGCTGCCACTTGCCCGCTACTGCCGAGGACCAGCTCTTCCTGCACCCCGGCACGCACGCCAAGCACGTCACCGTCCGCCGGGGCCAGGCGGTAGCGCTGCAAACGTATATGACGGGCGAGTTCTTTGCCTTGCTTTCCCAACAAAGCATCCTGGCAGCGGCCGTCGAGAAGGCCGACGACTTCCAGGCCCCGGCCCATCGGCAGGCCTTCGAGCAAGGGGTGCGGACTAGCCAGGATATAAACCTCCTGCACGCGGCCTTTCTGGTGCGCACCAACCAGCTGTTCGACAAGCTCAGCAAGTCCGAGAATTTCTATTACCTCAGTGGTCTGCTTATTGGCTACGAGCTGAGCAGCTTTCCGGCCGATTTCACGGGGGCGGTGGTCTTGGCCGGCGAAGAGGCCCTGGTGCAGCCCTACGAAGCCGCCCTAGCCTTGCTGGGCCTTACCGGGCGAGTAGCATCCGTAACCACGCATGGAGCGGAAGAAGTAACCTTACGCGGACAGGCCGTCGTGCTACGGCGGGCACTTGGCGCTGGTCAGCTTCCCTCCGTAACCACCTCCTGATATGGCAACCGAAAACCCACCCCTGCGCGTGGCCCTGCCGGCCCGGGCCCAGCTGGGCGAAGGCGCCGTCTGGAACCCGCAGGACGAGAAGCTCTACTGGGTTGATATTGAGGGCCGAAGCCTGCATATTTTTGACCCCGCTACCGGCCAGGCCCGCCAGTTGGCCACCGGCTCCCGCATCGGCACGGTGGCCCCGGCCCGGGGTGGGCACGTGGTGGTGGCCCAGCAGAACGGACTGCACCTGCTCAATACCCTGAGTGGAGAAAGCACCCTGCTGGCCAATCCATTGACCAAGCCCAGCCTGCGCTTCAACGACGGCAAGTGCGACCCGGCCGGCCGTTTCTGGGCCGGCACGCTCGACATGAACGGCAAAGTCGGCAAGGCCGCGCTTTACCGCCTCGACGCCGATGGCCGCCTGCACACCATGCTCACCGGCGTCACCATTTCCAACGGCTTGGTCTGGACCCGGGACCAACGCACGATGTACTACATCGACACGCCGACCCACGTAGTACAGGCCTTCGACTACGACCACGCCACCGGCGCCATCAGCAACCCGCGGCCCGTGATTCACATTCCGGAAGCCGACGGGGACCCCGACGGTATGACCATCGATGCGGAAGACCACCTCTGGATTGCCCACTGGGGCGGCGGCCAGGTCGGGTGCTACGACCCACTTACGGGCCAGAAGCTCCAAACCATTCCGGTGCCGGCGCCCCACACAACTTCCTGTGCCTTCGGCGGACCGGAGCTGAAAACCCTGTTCATTACCACCGCCCGCCAGGACCTAACGCCCGAGCAGCTGCAAGCCTACCCGCTGAGTGGCAGCGTGTTTGCCCTGGAGCCCGGCGTAGCCGGCGTACCGGCGCACATTTTTCAAAACCCGCTTTAGCCGCCTAGTCCTCCCGGCTCAGGAGCTCCACATGCGCTAAGTGGTGGCGGCCATGCCAGCTGTACTGCACCAAGGCCTGGTCCAGGGTATAGACTTGCTGGTAGCTTGGGTGGTAGAAGGTGCGGCGCCACTGCTCCTCGGTCAGGTGCCAGAGCAGGGTAACCCAGCGTGAATGCACCGCCTCGAGCAGCACCAGCGACACCGTGACGGGAGAAGCCGCCACATCGGGCAGCTCGGCCCAGGCATTCATGTCGAAGGGCCGGATGGTGGGGTTGTCTTCGGTGAGGGCCAGGCGGAAACGCATGTCGAAATTCTGGTGCACGTCGGCCACATGGTGCAGCACCTGCCGGCCGGTCCAGCCGCCGGGGCGGTAGGCGTTTTCGAGCCGCACCCCACCGGCTTTGCGGGCGGCGGCGGTAAGCTGGGCCGGTAGGGCCGCCAGTTGGTTGATATACGTAGCGCGCTCTTCGGCGGAAAGGGGGCCCGTGGGCAGCACGGGGCGGCCAATGGGGTATTGGAGGTCCGGCAGGTTGTTTTCCATAGCCGGCAAACTTACTGCAGAAACAGCTGGGCTCTACTCCAAAAAATACATCCGGAAGGTAGTCCCCTCCCCCACCGTGCTGTCGATTTCCACGCGCCCGCCCGCCTGATTCACGAGGCGCTTTACCAGGTAGAGGCCCATGCCGGAGCCGGCTACTTCGGGGTGGAAGCGCCGGAAGAGCTGAAACACTTCCTGCCCATGACGCTGCAAGTCGATGCCCCGGCCATTGTCGCGCACGAGGAGTACAGGCCCGCTTCTCTCGCGGGTGGTACTTACCCACACGTGGGGCCGGCGGCCGGGCTGGGCATATTTCAGCGCGTTGCTGAGCAGGTTGTAGAGCAGACTGTGCAGGCTGGTGCGGGAAATGCGTAAGGTGGGTACCACGGCAAAATCGAGGGTAAATACCGCGCTGGGGTTTACCTGGGCCTGCAGGGTGCGAAGTATATCCTCGGTGAAGGGCTGCAGCTCCACGGCTTCCGGCACCAGCTGCTCGGGCTGGCGCTGCTGCTGAATTACCTCCGTCATGCTCTCAATTGTGCTCAGAATCTGCCGTAGGGCATCCTCGAACATAGTGACCATGCAGGCCGCTTCCGGGTCGTGGAAGGTAACGGTGCGCTTCAGCTCCTCAAACAGGCCCACCATATTGCTGGCCGGCTGCTTTAAGTCGTGGGAGGCGGTGTAGACGAAATTATCGAGCTCGGCATTGATACGGGTGAGCTGGTCATTCTTGATACTCAGCTGCTCGCGGCGCTCTTCCGCCTCGGCCTTGGCCCGCAGCAACTCCTGCTCGTACTTGCGCCGGTCGGTGATGTCGAACAAGGTGAAGCGTATAACCAGGGGCTGCTGGTTGGCGTCGCGCACCAGGGTAGCATTCACCAGCACGGGCACCGTGGTGCCGTCGCGGTGGCGCAGCTGGTAGCTGATTTCCCGGACCTGGTCCTGGAGCAGCAACAGCGGCGCGCAATGCGTTTCGTAGTGCAGCCGCCCACCGATGGTGAGAAGCTCCTGCACACAGCGCCGGGCCACGAGCTCTTCCCGGCTATAGCCCACCCAGTTCAGCAGGGTTTGGTTGAGTTTGACCAGCGTGCCATCGGGCAGGCAGGAGCAGTAGCCGCAGGGAGCTTGCTCGTAGAGTTCTTCCAGATTTTCCTGGGTTAGCCGCAGGTCAAACTCGGGTAGGGGCTCGTTCTCCGCGGCGCTCATGAGGCAGCAGGAGTTTCGGCGGCCAGGAATTGCTTGATGGCGGCAATAGTAAGGGCCGGGGCGCTTAAGTGCGGACAGTGGCCGGAGGTTTCGATAAGCACCAGCTGGCTGCCGGGCAGCTGCTGGTGGAGATAGTTGCCCACCGCCAGGGGAGCCAAGGCATCCTGGGCGCACTGCAGAATAAGGGCGGGGGTGCGCAGGCGGGGCAAGTCGGCCCGGTTATCCGACAGAAACGTGACCCGGGCGAAATGCCGGGCAATGGTGGGCTCGGTGCGGCAGAAGCTGTGATTGAGCTCCTGAGCCAGCTCGGGCCGCTCGGGGTTGCCCATAATAAGGGGCGTAACACCGGCCGACCAGCCCAGGTAGTTGCTGTCCATGGCTTCGAGCAGCTCGTCGATATCGGCCCGCTCGAAGCCGCCGACGTAGCCCTCGTCGTTCAGGTAGCGGGGCGAGGGCGCCACCAGCACCACACGGGCTATGCGGGCTGGTTCGGCAATGGCAGCCAGTACGCAGATCATGGCGCTTACCGAGTGGCCTACCAGCACGACTTGATTTAGATGTAGCTCGTGCAGTACTTCCAGCACGTCGTGGGCATGAGCTTGCAGGGTGCTGTAGCGGGCGGGGTTATAAGCCGTCAGATCCGACTGGCCCGAGCCTACCAGGTCGAGCAGCACCACTTGGTAGCGGTCCTCGAAGGCGGGCGCCACCAGCCGCCACATGTGCTGGTCGCAGCCGAAGCCATGGACAAATACCATGGCCTGCTCGCCGGCTCCCGACACGGTGACGTTGTTACGCTTCAGACTGCTCATACATGCTCAGACGGCGAGAAAACAAGTGTATTCTCCTCAACTATACTCCGCTTTACAGGTAGCGGTTACGGTTATTTCCTGTTGTAGAGGGCCGTAGTATCACTCGTATTCAACCCCAGGCCGGCCAAAAGCCCCGGGGCTACCGGGGCTTTTGGCCTTATTTCACCCTAATGGAACCTAGCTGGCCGGTGGCAACCCTGGCAGCCTGCACGGCTATTCCAGCCGCCGGTAGGGCAAAAAGCGGTTAGCCCGTTGCCGGGCGCGCTCGGGTCCTATGCCGCCGTGGGCAGCATAAAAGGCTTGCACCGCCGCCGCCAGGGCCGGCTGGTCGTGTAGGGCAACGCTGGCAAATACATCTTCAGCCGCCAGCGGAGCTGCCAGGGCGCTGAGGCGGCAGCAGTCGATGCCCAGAGGATGCTCAAGAAAGAGCGAGGTGCCGTCCTGGGCGTTGTGGTCGTGCTGGTAGCGCCAGGCCCGGCCGAAGGCGGAGTAACTAGGGCGTTGTCCTGGGGTGGTCGTTACAAAGCCCAGGCTTTGCAGATAGGAATCGGTCATGGGTAGGAAAAGAAGGTTAAAGTGAAGAACTCACTTCGGCAGGCCAGTTGACTTGGCGCAGCAACACGCGAAACTCGGCCTCCGAGGCCAGCCGGCCCTGGAAGTTGTAGAGCAGTTGTCCGTCCACGGTTTCGAGCAAGGTCAGCTCGCCGTCGGAATACAGCACGAGGGTTTCCTGTCCCCGTTCACTGGGGCGACTGTAGCGCTGCTGCCGGGGCGGAGCAGCGTAGCGGGTAAACCCAAAGGCCTGCAGAAGCTCGGCTGTGGGTTGGTAGAAAGAAGGCATGGGGAGAGGCCCGAAAAGGGGCGCGGCGCCGAAATAGCGAGCGAAGTTCTACTAGTTACGCAGAAAGCCCGACCCGCGACTACCAGCGCCGGAGCCCGTCTGGGGAAAGCCTGCTCTACCGGGTCCACGGGGGCTTTCCGGAGGTACTATATTTTTGGCCGCCGCCAAGCCCCGGGGCGCGGCACGTAAGCGCGGCTATATCGTAACAACCAGCCGGCGCTTACATTTACGGCTTCGCCTGCTTTCCTCTAACCCCGCGCATCGTGCCTTTAGCCGCTACTCCGCCGTCCCATATCCTCCTGATTCGCTGCCCCGACGAGCCGGGCCTGGTGTTTAAAATAACGGGGGTGCTGTTTCACCACGGCCTGAATATCCTTCGCAACGGCGAGTTTGTGGAGCGGGCCGACAACTGCTTTTTCATGCGGACCGAGTTTGCCGGCCCCCTGCAGGCCGAGGCCCTGCTGCACGACCTGCGGGCGGCCCTGCCAGCGGCGGCCGACATCCGGCTTTCCGACAACCGGCCCAAGAACATTGTGCTCATGGCCACCAAGGAGCACCACTGCCTGAGCGAGCTGCTGGTGCGCCATGCCTTCGGCGAGCTGAATGCCCGCATTCTGGGCGTTATCAGCAACTACCCGGTGCTGGGCGAGCTGACGCGGCAGTTTGGCCTGCCGTTCCACTACATCACCCACGAAGGCAAAAGCCGCGAAGCCCACGAGGCCGAGGTACTGGACGTGCTGGCCGGCTACCAGCCCGAATTTGTGGTGCTGGCCAAGTACATGCGCATTCTGTCGTCCGGGTTTGTGGCTCACTATGCCAACCGGCTGGTCAATATTCACCACTCGTTTCTGCCCGCCTTCGTGGGGGCCAGCCCCTATGCCCAGGCCTACGCCCGGGGCGTGAAAATTATTGGGGCTACCGCCCACTTCGTCAACGACCAGCTCGACCAGGGGCCCATCATTGCCCAGAGCGTTATTCCCATCGACCACACCCAGAGTGCCAGCGAAATGGCCCAGGCCGGGCGCGACGTGGAGAAGATTGTGCTGGCCCGCTCCCTACAGCTGGTTTTTGCCGAGCAGGTGTTTGTGCACCACAACAAAACCATCATCTTCGATTAAGGCCCAGTAGCTAAAAAATAAGTTTCGGCCCCAACGCAACGCTTGGGCCTGGAGCTGAGTCATGGATGAGCCGGAAACTAGTCCGGCTATTAGCGTTTGTATCTGCCCAATGAAATATCCCTTACTTACTAGCCTGGCCGGCGTGCTGCTGGCGGGCGTACTGGGCACAGCCCAGGCCCAAACTGGCCCTATTACCATTACGCAAGCCACTTTTACGGCCTCCCCCGCCTCCGTCGACCAGTACCGACCGATGCACGCCGCGGCCCATCCCGACTTTGTGCTGCCCCAGCCCGGCGCGGGCCGCGACTGGGACTACAGCAAGCTGACCGCCGACTCGTTGACTCTGGAACAGCTCTACCAGGCTCCGCCGGCCACTAGCCCGCTCTACGTTGCTCCGACCCGTAGCTACCCGCTTCCCACTACCGCCCCGCAAGACGTTGCCTTCCCCACTCATGGCCTGTGGCACAGCTTTACCGGCCGGCGCTACGAAGCGCTGACGGCCAGTGGTCTGGTTCGGAGTGGGTATTCCGTGCAAGAGCAACAGTGGCCCATCCGGCAAACCAATAACGTGCCGGGCGACTTTTTGCGGCTCCCGGCCCAAACCATCGCGCAAGGGGACGTATTCGCTCCTACCCTGCCGCTGACGGTCAGTTCGGCCCGGCGACATTATCCCTACGATGCAATCTTTCTGGAAGCTACGGTGCAGGAGCTGGGCCTGCAGGCGGCCCGGGTTCGGCTGGTACACCACGTGACGCTTACCGAGGAAGTCGTGGGCTACGGGACCTTGCACCTACCCAAGCCCGCGGGCGGGCAGGCTGCCGTTCCGGCCCTGATGGTGCGCACCCACATTCAGGAAATCGACAGTGCCTACGTGAATGGGCGCCTAGCCCCGCCCTTGGTGCTGCAGGCCCTGCACATGGAGCAAGGCCAGCGCCAGCATATCTACCAAACGGCGTTTTACCGCCAAAACTCCTCCCAGCCGGCCCTGCTCCTGTATCATACGGATGCGAGCTTCAGCACCCTGCGCAACTGGTTCAGCATCTGGTTTAGCGGGGAAGAAAACCTGAGCACGGTTACCGGAGTGCGCCCGGCCCAAGTGGTGGTCGGCTCGCTAAAAGCATACCCCAACCCCGCCGCCAGCGGCCAACTGACGCTGGAGCTGCCCGGGGAGCGGCAGGCCCTGCAGCTCGTCGTGCGCGACCTGCAGGGCCGCTCAGTGGCTACGGCTGTCGCCCTGCCTGGCCAGCCTACCCCAGTACTGCGGGGCTTGCGGGCGGGCCTCTACGTGGTGGAAGCTACCACCCAGGCCGGCACGCGCCACAGCACCCGGGTTGCGGTTGAGTAAAACCCTTGGCTTTGAGCAAGACGAGGCCCGGCGGGCCGTGCTTTCACTCGAGCACGGTCCACCGGGCCTCGTCGCTTCTGCGCGAAAAGCGGGCAACCGACTGCGCGTATGCTTAGCCCAGCCATAGTGTAGCCCGATAAAATACCAGATGTTACTTGTAAAATTCACGTCATTTCTAAGCCGGTACTGTCTTAGGATTAGCGACTTGGAAAGCGGTGGTTTGTGCTATCCCCTTTGAGGGGTTCCACTCCATCCTTCACTTTCTGTGCTATGAAAACATTCCGCTTTCTGTCCCTGGCAGCCCTGCTGACGCTTGGCAGCGGTTATCTCGTCGCCACGGCTGCCCCAGCCACGCTAGCTCAGCGCGTCCTGACCCTGTTTGAGCAAGGCCGAGCCGATGGCCGCGGCTACCGGGCCTCCCTGGACCCCAACTCGCCTACGTACTACGATACGCTGGCGGCCAAAGAAGAGCAGGTGCAAGAAAATGCTGATAACAACGTCTCGCCGGGCACCGCGTATTGGAATGGCTTTAGCGTGGGCCTGCAGCGCTAAGCATACACAAGCTCACGGAAATACAAAGGCCCCGCTATGCGTATAGCGGGGCCTTTTTTCTGAGTAAGCTTAGCAACTATCGGCCTGTTCAACTGGCGTTGCCACGGGGTCGGTTGGGCTGGGCACGTAGGTCAGCACGTAGGCCGGGGGCAGATTTAGCAGGACGTGCTCTTGCCGCAGCAGACGAAAAAACCGATCAAACAGTCGCGTGTTGCGCAGCGAATATTGAAAGAGCACCAGCCTGCCCTCAGGCTTCAGCACTTGGCGGGTATGCTCGAGTATGCGCCAGCCCAGGCGGCGGGGCAGCGACGAAAAAGGCAGGCCGCATACCACGTAGTCGGCCCGCTCGAGGCCGCGCTGGCGCAGGTACTCGGCCGTTCTATCGGCTGAACCGTGTACAATGTGCACATTGGTGTGGCTGGCGTAGCGCTGCTGCAGTAGCTGGCAGAAGCGTCGGCTCACCTCGACCAGCACAATGGTGGTTTCGGGGCGGCGGCGGGCCATGAGCACATCAGTGAAAACGCCCGTGCCGGGGCCGTATTCCACAATGCAGCGGGCCGTGGCAAAATCGATGGGAGCCACGACTTGGTCGGTTAGCTCGCGGGAGCTAGGCACCAAGGACCCCACGGTAGCAGGGTTACGGAGAAATTCTTCGAGAAACGTCATACCGGAAACAGGACTAAAACGAAAGCAACGGCGGCTTTTTGTAAGGCAGATACGGATGAACGATGCTGCGGAGCTTTTACCGTGCCCCGGCCAGAAAACGCCGCAAATACGGGGCCGTCCGGCTTTCCCCAACCTTGGCTACGGCCAAGGGCGGACCAGCAGCCACTACCTGCCCGCCTTCGTCGCCGGCCCCGGGCCCAATGTCCATCACCCAGTCGGAAGTGGCTACCACGCGCATGTCGTGCTCGACCACAATAACCGTATTGCCGGCTTCCACCAGGCTGTCGAGCTGGGTGAGCAGCTTTTCCACGTCGGAGGGGTGCAGGCCGGTGGTGGGCTCGTCGAGGATGTAGAGCGAGTTGCCGCGCTGGGCCCGCTGCAGCTCGGTAGCCAGCTTGATGCGCTGAGCCTCGCCCCCGCTGAGTTCGGTAGCGGGCTGCCCCAGGCGCAGGTAGCCCAGGCCCACTTCGCGCAGCACCGTGAGGGCCCGGTACACGGTAGGCTCTTCCTCGAAAAAGGTCCAGGCTTCGTCTACCGTCAGCCCCAGCACCTGGGCAATGTTCTTCTCCCGGTAGGTTATTTCGAGGGTTTTGGCGTTGTAGCGGGCTCCGTGGCACACGGGGCAGGGCGCGTACACGCTGGGCAAAAACAGCAGCTCCACCATCACGAATCCTTCGCCCTGGCAATTCTCGCAGCGGCCTTTGGCCACATTAAAGGAGAACCGGCCCGCGTCGTAGCGCCGCTTCTTGGCCGCGGGCGTAGCCGCAAACAGCTTGCGGACGTGGTCGAACAGGCCGGTGTAGGTAGCCATATTCGAGCGGGGCGTACGGCCAATGGGCTTCTGATCGACGCGCACCAGACGCTTGATCTGCTCCATGCCACTTCCAATCCGGCCGCCGGTCTGAACCGGAGCAGTCTGCTCCAGCGGATCAGTTTCTTCTTCCTCGGCTTCCACCTGCTGGCCCAGGGCCTGGGCGACCAGCTCTACCAGCACCTGACTCACCAGGCTAGACTTACCCGAGCCCGACACGCCCGTGACGGTGGTAAACACGCCCAGCGGAAACTCCACGGCGAGGTTACGCAGGTTGTTGCGCGTGACGCCCTGCAGCTTGAGCCAGCCGCTGGGCTTACGCGGGGTGCGGGCTTGGGCAGCGGCTTCGTTGAATAAAAACCGCTTGGTCTGAGACATTTCCACGTTTGCCAAACCAGCCGGGGCACCGCTATATAATATCTCCCCGCCCTGCTCCCCGGCGGCCGGCCCCACGTCTACGAGCCAGTCGGCCTGCCGCACCACGTCCAGGTTGTGCTCCACCACAAACAGGGAGTTACCGGCTTTTTTCAGGGTGTGCAGGGCATTGAGCAGGGCTTCGGTGTCGGAAGGATGCAGGCCCGCCGAGGGCTCGTCGAGCACGTAGACCACCCCAAACAGATTGGAATACAGCTGGGTAGCCAAACGCAGACGCTGCAACTCGCCCGGCGACAAGGTAGGCGTGCTTCGCTCCAGGGCCAGGTAGCCCAGGCCCAAGTCGAGCAGCACGGCCAGGCGGGCGCAGAGGTCTTCGGCAATGCGCTGGGCTACAATGGTTTGTTCGGGATGGGCCGCGTCGTGTTTTTTACGCCCCGCAGCGGTGCCATCGGCGTAGGGCCGGAGCAAGGCCGCTACCCGCTTGAGCGGCAGGCGGGCCATATCGGCAATGTCGAGGCCGGCAAATTTTACGGCCAACGACTCGGGCCGCAGGCGCTTGCCTTGGCAGGTGGGGCATTCGGTGCTGAGCATGTACTGCAAAGCCCGCTTTTTCATCAAGGGGCTTTGGGTCGTGGCAAAGGTGTGCAGCACGTGGCGCTTTACCCCTGTGAAGGTGCCCATGTAATTCGGCGGCTCCTTGCGCCTGAGGGCCCGCTGGGTTTCAGCCGGGGAGTAGCCGGGGTACACCGGCACCACGGGCTGCTCGTCGGTAAAGAGAATCCAGTCCCGGTCCTTCTGGGGCAACTCTTGCCAGGGCGTGTCCACGTCATAGCCCAGGGTTACGAGGATGTCGCGCTGGTTCTGCCCGCCCCAGGCCTGGGGCCAGGCGGCAATGGCCCGCTCCCGGATGGTGAGCGTGGGGTCGGGCACCATAGTTTGCTCCGTGACTTCGTAGATGCGGCCCAGGCCGTGGCACTGCGGGCAGGCGCCCTCGGGCGTGTTGGGCGAAAATCCTTCGGCATACACGATGCCCTGCCCCGCGGGGTAGTCGCCGGCCCGGGAATAGAGCATGCGCAGCAGGTTCGACAGCGTGGTAACCGAGCCCACCGACGAGCGGGTGGTGGGCGTGCCGCGCTGCTGCTGCAGGGCCACGGCCGGGGGCAGCCCGTCGATACTGTCCACTTCGGGCACGGCCATCTGGTGAAACAGCCGCCGCGCGTAGGGCGACACCGACTCGAGGTAGCGGCGCTGGGCCTCGGCGTAGAGCGTACCGAAAGCCAGGCTCGACTTGCCCGAGCCCGATACGCCGGTAAAGACCACCAGCGCGTCGCGGGGAATATCGACGTTGACGTTCTTGAGGTTGTGCTCCTTAGCGCCGCGCACGCGCACGAAACCGGTGAAGTCAGGGGTAGAATTCGATGCAGAAGTAGGTGTTGCCATGAGCCGTGGGGCTGGTCCAGGAAGTGTTGGTAGCTATACTACGCAAACTACATGCGGGTTAACCACCGTGGCGGCCGGGCTATTCCTGTTTTGCTTTCCAATAAGCTGAGCACCTATTCTACAGCAAGGCGTATCTTACTGCAGCTCAATTGCTACCTGCTATGCGCCTCCTCTACCTTGGCTCGCTGTTAACTACTGCTTTACTTGTCACTCCTACAGCTTGCACTGCCGATGGGCAGGCTTCCACGACGACCAGCCCCCAGGAGCCCGCTGCTTCAGCAGCTGTTGTGGCGCCCGCGGCAGCAAGTACGGCAACCGCTGCACCCCAACCGTCGCTACCGCCAACGAACATAATTCGCGACAATCCGGAGCTGCAGGCCTTTGTTGAACGGGCTATAAACTACGCCCGCAGGCATCAGTTGCAAGAGCTGCTGGCCCTAGCCGACGACAGTATTGCTATTTCCTACGGAGGCGGTAGTTATGGCAAGCCGGCCTTCGCTGACTACCTCAACGATGCCTCAACGAATGGCTATATCCGCATCAGCAAGGCCTTAGAAATGGGTGGAACCCTTGATGAACCCACCCCGGAGCCGGGCCTGACCTATCCCAGATATTGCTTCCCCTATTGTCAATCCGGCCTACTCTGGAAAAAAGCACTCCCGGGAGTAGAAGTTGACCCGTACGAAACCTGGATTGGGCTAACTCCGCAGGTACGGCTGTATGCAAAGCCAGACAAGCGCAGTCGGGTGCTGGCAACGTTAGCCTACCCAATACTGCTTTTCAATCAGGATCGGTCCGATGCTTCCGTACGAAAAGGCTGGCTTACCCTACAAACATTGGATGGTAAGGTGCGCGGCAGCGTGGCGGAATCAGACGTGTATCGTGCCGCCGACATGACCCTGCTTATTGAGCAAAAGCGGGGAGGCTATAAAATCACGTCGGTAGCGCCCTTCGACTAAACTTGGCATTTTATTTACACCAGCGCCCCAGGTGACGTTGTCCGAATCTAGCATTCCAGCAGGCTTGTCTTTTACTATACCTCCCTCGACAGGCACTGAGAAAACAGATGAGAAATACCTTGCCCCGTTTGCCACCCGGCCGAAGCTAACCTACCGACGCTTACTGTGGAGCAGCCGCTTATACACCCGCACCAGCCGCGTCTGGCGCAGGCCACCCAGGTAGAGCATCAGCACGGCCAGGTGGGTCAGCTCGGTGCGCACTACGCCGTGGTGGAGGTATTTGCGGGCCGAGGTAACCACGCGCTGGGGCATGAGCACGAAGCGGTGGTGGCGCCGCTTAATGCGGGTTACCATTTCCACGTCTTCCATCAGCAGCAGCTGCTCGTTGAAGCAGCCCAACTGCTGAAACAAGGTTTTTTGGATATAGAGGCTCTGGTCGCCAAACTGGAAGTTGCGGGCATTGAAGCGCGAGGCCCAGCTGCTCAGGTCCAGAATCCAGTGACGGGTATCGAACTGCAGGCGGAAGCAGCCGCTGCGGTAGCCCCGGGCGTAATAGCGGCAGATAAGCCGGCCAAACGCGGGCGGCGGCAGCGTATCGGCGTGCAGGAAATAAAGGATTTCGCCGGTGGCGTGGGCTGCTCCCAGGTTGAGCTGGTGGGGTCGGCCGGGCCGCTCGGCCTGCACCACCCGGGCCCGCAGCTGCCGGCCCAGGCGCACGGTGTCATCCTGGCTGCCCCCGTCGCAGAGCAGGACTTCGTAGCTGACGCCCTCCCCTACCTGCTCGGCTATATACCTAAGCAGCTGCGTGATTCCTTCGGCTTCGTTCAGGGTCGGGATGATGATGGAAAGAGTTGGCTGGCTCATGCTTACTTAAACCATACGTCGGAGAGTAGGACAATGGCGGCAAACAGCCCATAGGCAAATTTGTAGCCCAACGACGCCTTGGGGCGGGGCCCCGCCAGAGCCGTAACGGCTGGCTGCCAGAGGTAGCGCACGGCCATAAACGCCAGCCAGGCCCCGGTGTAAAAGGCCACGTCCAGCCAGTCGAAGCGGCCGTCGGTGATGTGCAGGTATTGCAGCACTTCGATGCCCAGCGCCAGCAGCAGGGGCAGCACGCTCAGCCACCGCCGGGTGTGCAGGGCGCTGAAACTCAGAAACGAGTAGAGCCAGAGCGCCCCGGGCAGGTTATACACAATCCACCGGCAATACGTCAGGCGCAGCACCGGCGGCTTGTTGGCCAGGAAGTGAAAAAGGAGTTTGTTGACAATCGTGCTGCGGGAGCGAAACAGCACGTAGATGATCAGGCTCACCACCAAGGGCAGCAGGCTGTGCAGCAGCAGGACGCGTTTAGTTTCTTTCATCGGCAAGAGCAGGTTTCGTAATCCGGACAATGCGCCAGTAGCCGCCAGCCACCACGCTCAGGCCCGGCTGCATATCGGGGGTGAGCAGCTGCTGCAGCGGGAAAAAGCTTTGGAAGCCCAGGATGCGGCCCACCGGCGTCAGCAGCTTGTCGAGCTGCCGCAGGGGCCCGCGTTCGGCAGTGAAGTGGTTGAGAATGTAGAGGCTGCCGCCCGGGGGCAACCCCGCGTAATAGGTGCTGAGCACTTGCCGGGGCTGGTCGATAACCGACAAGGAATTGCAGAATACGACCTGCCCGAAGCGGGCCGCTGCGGAACTGAAATCTTCGGCGGCGGCATGTTCCAGGGCGATGCGCACCGCGGGGTGCTGGGCGGCCTTTTTGCGGGCCAGCTGCAGCATAGGCAAGGAACAGTCGATGCCCGTGACCTGCTTGCGGCCCGCGTAAAAGGGAATGGTGATGCCCGTCCCGACGCCAATTTCGAGCACCTGCTCGCCCGGCTGAGCGTTTACCGTCTCAATCAGGCGGCGCACCAGGGGGCGGTAAAACCACTGCAGGGCCAGGTCGTAGATAAAGGAGAAAAAGTAGTAGCGCAGGTTGTTCAGGCGGGTACTCATACCAGCGGCGGGAAGGACAAGGAGAAGGGGCGAAAACCAGCCGGCCAGGCCGCGCAAAAACTGCCGCAGCCCAGGCCTGACACAGCAAGATATGATAACGCCGTTGGATTGCAAGGCTGCCGCGGCCCGGACCCGACCGACCCAAAACTTATTTTGTTTAAAAGCAAAGCTACTGGGCGAGCTACCATGGCAGGATCCGAACGGAATCAGTAGCTTGCTGCTACGCTCTGAGCCCAACTAGCTCGGCAGCAAGTCTAAGCAAGGCCTATTCAGCCGCCCAACATCTGCCATGAAACCCTGCTCCTCGCCCCCGCTCAGTCGTGTACCGGCCCGGCCCAACCGGGGTCTTTCAGCCTTGGCCTACAACGTGCGCGGGCTGGTCAGCATCGTCCGCGGCGACATTATTCACAACACCCTCGGGGCCTACCACGTGCTGCGGCTCTGGCACGTGCAGAAAATTCCCAGCGGCCTGTTTCCCAAAACCCACCCCTGGGCGACGGGCCTCAACCCGGCTACCGAGGCGCCCGTTTGGACTGAAAACGTGGCATTCCGCAGCCCGCCCCGGGCCGGCAGCGGCTACGAGCCCGACGAGGTGATGCTGCAAAAAGTAGGCAGCTTCCTGGCCGATATGGTCCGGAAGTCGACGCCGGTGCCCGAGCTGCCCCACGGCCCGGAGCGGCGCATGCCCCACGTGGTAAACTACCTGCACGGCTCGGTGCACTACAACGGGCTGTGGCTGCTGTTCAACGACTTTGCCGAAGCCAAAGCATACTTCTCCGACCCGGCCTTTCGGCGCGAGTTCCGGCGGCTGGTGCGGGAGCAGCGGCGCGAAGTGACCCTGGTTTTTCGGGAGCGGAAATACGACCCGGTGGAGTACGCCTACTTTTCGGGCTTTATCATGGCCAGCTTCCCGTGGTTTGCCAATGTAAACGGGCCCGGCAAAAAGGTAATGTGGGGCAATCCGGCCCCCTACCCGGCCATGAACATCATCACCGGCAACTGGGTGCGCGACGTGGATGCCCTGCGCAAGGGCCGGCCCAGCTTTATCAAGGAACCGGCCCGCCTCGACACCTACTTTGCCGGGACCTACGGACGGGCCGCCGCCGAGCCGTTTTTCGTGGAGCGCCTGGTAGCCTTCGTGGAAAACGAGTGGGTGCGCCGCCGCGGCTTCAACGCGGGCCTGTTCTTTATCAACCGCAAAAAGATTGACCCCCGAATCTACGAGAAGTACGTGGCCGACAAACAGGTGCTGGCCGCCCGCCAGACCGTAGTGCCCAGCCCATTTGAGCCCAAGGACGCGGGTTCTGACTCAGATGCTTGAGTTGCCACTTTCCTCGAAAGCCACCCGCACCAGGCTCTCCGAGTTGATACAGTAGCGCAGGCCGCTGGGGGCGGGGCCGTCGGGGAAGACGTGGCCCAGGTGGCCGCCGCACACGTTGCAGAGCGCTTCGACGCGCTGCATGTGGTGGCTGTCGTCGAAGCAGTAGCGGATGGCACTGCGGGCAGCGGGCTGGGTGAAGCTGGGCCAGCCCGAAATGGCGTGGTACTTCGTGGCCGCGTCGAACAGGACGCTGCCGCAGCCGGCACACTGGTAGCGGCCCGGCTCGTAGGAGCGGCAGTAGGCATTGCGGTAGGGCGACTCGGTAGCTTTGTGGCGCAGCACCCGAAACTGCGCAGCAGTGAGCAGCGCGGCCCATTCGGCTTCGGTTTTCTGCACGCGCCGCGGGGGCTCGGGGTTGCTGTACTTGGCGAAAGTCAGCACATCAGTCCAGCGTAGCATAGGTGTAAATAACCGCGGCAGCCCGCCTAAGGGTTCATCAGCAGAAACAGCAGGTTGTGGTACACGATGCCCACCTCGCCGTCGTGGCTGCCGTAGAGGCCGGCATCTTCCAGCAGCTCTTCTACTTCCTGGTAATCCTGCACGAAGTCCAGCTCCACGTCGTCGGTTTCATCATCGACGAAGGTGTAGGTGACGTAGCGGCGGCGCTTTTCCAGAGTTACGAACAGGCGGCGACGCGGGGTCTGGGCAATGAGCAGGGCATCGTGGGGTTCGGTGTCGCCGTCGGGCGTCTGGGTGTAGACGGTGGTTTTCTCCGCGTCGGCGGCATGGTGAAAGAACGTGGTGGGGTCGAGGCTCATGGGCGAATATACGCGCCTTCTCCGGCTCGGATTTTTCCGCCGGCCGTTTCCCCAGGCCGCCGCCGGCCGTTGCGGCAGGCGCGTTGCATTTGGTAGCGGCCCGCGGCTTGTTATTTTACCGCTACCGTTACTGTTTCTTGGCCCCGCCGCCCACCCGATGAAAGACTACTTCCAGCAGTTCCAGCGCCTGGCCGAAACCGGCCGCTACCACGAGCTAACCCGCCTGCCGGTTCCCAAACCCGAGTTTTTTAACTGGACCGCCGCTATCTTCGAAGGACTGCACATGGCCCAGCACCCAGACAAGGAAGCTTTGGTCCTAGTCGGCGACGAAGGGCCGGAGCAGCGCTTCACCTACGGCCAGCTCAGCCGGCACGCCAATGGGCTGCTGAATTTTTGGCGCGAAGCGCAGGTGCAGGCCGGGCAGGCGGTCTTGCTGATGGTGCCCGTGGTGCCCGAGCTGTGGTATACTTACCTGGCCGGCATCAAGGGCGGGCAAGTGCTGATTCCGACGGCCACCATCATGGCCGTGCCCGACTTGGCCTACCGCTTCGGCCGCCTGCTGCCCACCGTGGTTATTGCCGATGCGGAAAACGCCGGGAAGATTGACCAGGCCGAGCAGCTCCACGGCCAGAAAATCCGGCTCAAAATGCTGGTTGGGGCCGATACTCGGGCGGGCTGGGTGAATTTTCCGGCCTCAGATGCAGCCGTAGCAACGGCGGAGCCAGCCCCGACCCGCAGCGACGACCCGCTATTTCTGTTCTTTACCTCGGGCACTACGGGCCTGCCCAAAATCGTGACCCACACCCACTTTTCCTACCCCGTGGGCCACCTCAGCACCGCCGCCTGGATTGGGCTGCGGGCCTCGGATATGCACTGCAACATCTCCCAGGCCGGCTGGGCCAAGTTTGCCTGGAGCAGCTTTTTCGCCCCCTTGAGTGTGGGCGCTACCCTGCTGGTGTACCAGCAAACCGGCAAGTTTAGGGCGGCTCCGCTGCTGCGCACCTTAGCCCAGCAGGGCGTTACCACGTTCTGCGCCCCGCCCACGGTGCTGCGCCTGCTTGTTCTGGAGGATTTGACGCAGTATCAGTTCTGTTTCCGGGAGTGCGTCAGTGCCGGGGAGCCGCTGAATCCGGAGGTAATCGAGGCCTGGCGGCGCGGCACCGGCCAGCTGATTCGGGACGGCTACGGGCAGACCGAAAGCACGGCCATGGTGGTAAACCTGCCCGGCAGCGCGGTGCAGCCGGGCTCTATGGGCCAGCCATCGTTCCTGTACGACGTGGTTATTGCCGACGATAAAGGCCAGCTACTGCCCGACAATACCGAGGGCCATATTGCGGTGCGCATGGATACGGGCCGGCCCAACGGCATTTTCAAGGAGTACTTCGGGGAGCCGGAGCGCGGGGCCAGCGTGTTTCGCCACGGCCTCTACTACACCGGCGACAAAGCCTACCGCTCGCCCGACGGCTACCTGTGGTTCGTGGGCCGCGACGATGATGTCATTAAATCCTCGGACTACCGCGTGGGCCCCTTCGAAGTGGAAAGCGCCCTGGTGGAACACCCGGCCGTGGTGGAGGCGGCCGTGGTCGGCTCGCCCCACCCCATCAAGGGGCACGAAATCAAAGCCTACCTCATGCTGCACCCCGACTCGGCGGCTAGTGAAGGCCTGGCCACCGAGCTATTTGCCTTCTGCCGCACCCACTTGGCACCGTATAAAATGCCCCGCATCCTGGAGTTTGTCACGGAGCTGCCCAAAACTATCAGCGGCAAAATCCGGCGGGTGGAGCTGCGCACCCAGGAAGCCCAGCGCCGGCAAAGTGGCGTAGTCGGGGCGCAGGAATATTTTTACACGAAGCCCCAGTAGCTCCGGTAGCGCGAATGACACAATTTGCGTTACCGACAAGTGTCGCCTTTATCCCGATAAAGAACTACCGCACGCTGCCGACAGTATTTTGTTTAGCTCCACGGCTCCCTTGCTGCCAAAGCTTCTAAGGTCGCACGGCGGCGCGTAGCCCAGAGCCCCAGCGCCGGGCCCGGGGTCAGCAGCAGAAACAGGTAGCGCGCCTCCACAACCTGTTGCAGCGCCCCAAATACCTGTAAGCTCACCACCGTCAGCGCAAAGCCCAGGCAGGTAACCAAGGTGAGGGCCGTACCCTTGCTGGCCGCCGGCGCCTGCTGGGCTACCAGGGCCGAAAACTGCGGCGAGTCGGCTACCACGGCCAGGCCCCAGACGAGCAGGCTGCCCGCAAACAGCGGCAGCGGCAACTGCAGCAGCCAGGGGCTCAGCAGACAACACGTGCCCGATACCGCCAACGCCCAGCGCGCCGGCCGCCAGGAGCCCCAGCGCCGGGCCAGATAGCCGCTGCCCACGCAGGCCAAGGCCCCGCTGGCAATAGTACCAAAGGCCAGCCCGGCCGGCAGCACGGGCAGCGCGGGGTGCAGTTGCCGGTACGTAGTCAGCAGCAGTGGCACGAAAGCCCAGAAGGTGTACAGCTCCCACATGTGGCCGAAGTAGCCCAACGCCGCGGCCCGAAACGGCGGGTGCCGCCAGATACTGCGTACTACTCCGAGCTGCAGCCGGCTGCCGGGCCGCCGAAACGGGCCGTCGGGCACCAGCAGCCAGAGCAGCAGGCCGCCCCCGGCCGCCAACCCCGAAGTAGCCACCACCACCGCTTGCCAGGCCAGCCCGGTACCGAGCCAGCGCAGCCCGTGGGGCAAGGCCGTGCCCAGCACCAGGGCCCCAACCAGAAACCCCAGCGCTTTGCCCAGGCCCCCAGCGTAGTAATCGGCCGCTATTTTCATGCCCACGGGGTAGATGCCGGCCAAACACAGACCTGTACCAAACCGCAGCCCCAGCACTGTAGCGGCCGATAAGCCGGGCAACAGCAGGCCTAAATTGGTCAGGCTGCCGGCCAGGGCGCTGAGCAGAAACAGGCGGGCCGGCGGCACCCGGTCGGCCAGCGTAAGCAGGGCGAAGAGCAGGGTGCCCACGATGAAGCCCAGCTGCACGGCCGACACCACTCCGCCCAGGCTAGCTCCCCGCAGGCCCGGACTCAGCAGCAGTTCGGGCAGCACGCTGTTGCCGGCAAACCAGAGCGAGGTGCCGGCAAATTGGGCAAATACAATAACGGGCAGAATCCAGGGGCGGGGCGGGCAGGTAGCGGGTTCCAAGAAGCGGGTAGGAAGGGCGGTACAAGCAGGGCTTGTACCAGGGCGGGTGGGAAGCCCAAAGGTACGGAACTCGGCTACGCAGGGAAGCCAGGCAGGCTCCCCGCGGCGGCCCCACTTTGGGTTGGCTGTCGTCTTTTCTCCAGCGCCGGCAGCGCGAAGAACCTTGCCACCCCTCCTGCCAGGGCTGGTACCCACGAACAAAAGCCCTTGACCATCAGCTCGAAAACGCTCTACTCCTCCTTTCGGGCAGCCCTACGCCCGGCGCTTCCGGAAGGCCAGGTAATCCAAGTAGTACAGCACCTTCACCGACACCGAGTTATTGTGGGGCGTATTAATGGTATTGGTCAGGTTGCGGAAGTACAGGGGCGTAAACTCATTGGCCTGCAAATCGGGGCTGTTGGCGTTTTTCCAGACAAGGCTGATCTGGGAGCCGGGCGCAAACCACCAGGAGTACACCGCGTCCACGTTGAAGGCGTTGTAGGTATTGTCGCGGGGACGCTGGTAGTCGGCCGGGGTTTCGTGGCCGCCGGGCTGCAGGGTCGTGAAGTCGGCGTAGCGCACGGTACTGGTGTAGTGGCGGGTGCGCAGCGTGAACGACATGCGGTTGGTAAAGGTGTAGGCCACCGACAGCACGTTGGACACGGTGCTCACGTCGCGGCGGCCCAGCAGCACCTGCCCCAGGAAAGGCTGGTCGAGGGGCTCGTTATCACGGAGGCCGCCGTTCACGTAGCCGATCTGGTGGTTGCTCTGGCTCCAGTCGAGGCTGTAGCGGAAGGTGAGGTGGTTGTTGACACGGTAGCGCGGATAGGCCCCGAAGCTGTAGCGGGTGCGGCGCGGGCGGTTGAGTCGCTCGTCCTGGGCGTAGTGCTGAATGCCGGCGTTGAGGCCGTAGGAAAACTGCTTGCGGGTATCGGAGTTAAGAAAGGCCACAAAGTCGGTGTAGGCCGGCACTTGCACGAAGTACTCTCCCAGGGGGCTGGTCCGGGGCTCGAAAAAGTCGTGGGTTTTGGCGTTGTAGGTTAAGTCGTAGCCGATTTGCAGAAAGCTCTTGGTGAAGGTCGTGTTGAAGCCATTGTAGAAATACAGGCTCTGGTAGCGCGTGGGCTTGTACAGCAAGGCATGCCCCACCTGCCCGAAAAAGGCCATGTTGTTCACCTTCCAGAACGGCTGGTATTTGCGGTAGGCCACGCCCAGGCGCTGGGTCACGTTGTTGTTGCCGAAGAGAATCCCCAGGTCGTTGGGGTTGTAGCTATCCGACTCGATGCCGTGGTTGACGTCCCAGGTGAAGTTGCCGCTGATTTTGCCCACGCCCACGGTATACTTGTAGCCATCCTGGTCACTGACTTCCTGCTCTTTGCCAAACACCTGCCCGCGGCGGCGCGAATACACCAAGCTGCCGTCGAGGGCGTACTCGTTCTTTTTGTCGTTGAAGCGGAACAGCCCGCCCGTCACGTTGGCATCGTAGGTGCTCCCGGCCCGGGTCACGTTGGTGTTGATGAGCGAGACGTAGGAGTTGTTTTTCAGCGACTGATCGAGCACCGCAATGTTGTAGTTGCTCAGGGGCTGGGTCGTTACTTCCCGCTCCTCCCCCGTTTCGGTGTTAAGGATGGTGGCCCGCATTTCCTTCGACACGGCATTGAACAACCCGATACCCAGCCCGTTTTTGGTGCGCCCCGAAACCTTAGTAGCGTTTAGCAGCTGGCTTTCCGAGGGGTTGCGCACAATCTTCTCGTCCGCTCCTGCTTTCAGGCCATAAAAGCCGATGGGCGTAGCGCCCACGCGGCGGGAATAAAACAGGTTGCCTTTGCTGAACAGCTCGGTGCCTTCGGTGAAAAACTGGCGGTTTTCGGCAAACTGCACCTCGAAGGGCGACAGGTTCAGCACTTGGTTGTCGCTCTGCACCTGCCCAAAGTCGGGCACCAGGGTGGCGTCCAGGGTGAAGCTTTCGTTGATGCCCCACTTCACGTCGGCCCCGCCGTTGAAGCTGGTCGTGGTGCGGCGCGTGCCTTCGGCGTTGAGCGGGTTGTGGTTCACGTAGCCCGACACGTAAGGCGTCAGGGACAGGCGCAGGGGCGGCTGCACGTCGCGGATGCCGCGCAGGTCGCCCCACTGGTTCACAAAACCGTTGACGGCGGGCTTCACCTCGTTCCAGAAAAACTGGGCGTTGTCCCACTTGCGCTGCCGGGCAAAGTTGAGGCCCCAGAGCTGCTCGGGCGCCCGGCTGAAGCGAATGGCCGAGTACGGAATCCGCAGTTCGGCCACCCAGTCGGTACCCCGGATGCTGGTACGGGCATCCCAGACGGCGTTCCAGTTGAAATCTTCCCCGCCCGCCGGCGAATAGCGCGCATCGTACTGCACCCCGGCGGGCGTCACCCCGAAGTTGTAGCCGTTGAGCTGGTCGTGGTAGGTATCCAGAAAAATGCAGAACAAGTCGGAGTTGCCAAACTGGTCCCGGGCCGTCATTTCGCGCAGAATAGAGTCGGGCGACGAGTCGTGCATCACGGCCCCGATGTAGAGGTTATTATCGTCGTAGAGCACGCGCACCTCGGTCTTGTGGCGCTCCGGCACCCCGGGGTTGGGCCGCTGCTGGATAAAGTCGGAAGCTACCGGGGCCTGCTGCCAGGCGGCCTCATCAAGCAGGCCGTCGAGCTTGATGGCCTCGGTGATGCGCACGGCCTGGAGCTGCTTTTTGGGCGCGACGGTGGCGGCACTCGCCGGAGCTGGGGCCGCGGTTTGGGCCAGGGCCGGGCCGGTGAGAAGCACAAAGCAGCCGAGCAGCAGGCCGTGGAGCGTAGCGGTAAAAGTCATGGCAAGAGCGTTTTGGTAGAGAACAGGCGCGAACAGCAAGGGCAAAGCGGAGCCCGGCAGCCGAAAAACGGCGCGTTGGCAATAGAGAGAAGTCCTAAAATTTAATCCCGGACCGAAGGCCGGGCGAGCCGCGAAAAAGCCGGGGCTGAATGGGTAAGCGTAGACACCGCCCTACTGGCGGAAGGTTACAGCCGCCGGAAAAATATTTTGCGGCGGCCTTTTCCCTTCATTCCCGCTCCCGGCCACGTGGGCAGTTCGCTTCTGGCTGGTAAGTGGACGTTCACAACTTCCGACCTCTGACCCAGAATGTGTGAAACCAGCCTTTCTTCCCAACTTCTAGGGAGCCAACCCGCCTGGTAAAATGAGCAGCTGGCGGCACTCTTAGCTCCAAAAAAAAGTCGTGCGGCCCGCCAAGGCCGCACGACTTCCTATTCCACGGCACGGGCCGGGAGGCAGGCCGAAACCAGCCTTAACCGGACGGCTTACTTGCCGTCCAGCATATTGTAAATAATCCAGGCAACGGAGAGGATGGCCATGGCGTACCAGCCCCATTTGCTGTAGTTATCGTCGGGGGAACCGTCCCGCTGGGGACGCATTTTCAAGCCGGGAATCTTCATACAATCAGCCGCTGGGTTTGCTGTGCGGGCATATTCTATACGCAAACCAGTCCGCCGATTGTTCCCACGGTCGGGCCCGGCGCTAGGCGGTTACTTCCTCGGCCATCAGCTCGGCCAGGTCCAGCTCTTCCACGTCGGGCACGGCGGCAAAGCGGCTCTCGTGGAAATTGGCTTCCGGAAAGCCCGGCGCCACGCCCGCGTTGTTGATTTCTTCCAGCGTGATGCCAAACCCACGGTGAGTGTCAAACAAGCGGCGCACGGTATAGATAGGCCCGCGCTTGGGCGTCTGAATTGCCGGATTCTGGGCCAGCAGCAGGGTAAAGTCGTCGTTGGTGCAGACCACCGCTTGGCCTACGTGAAACAAGGGAGCATTCATAGGCACAAAGATAAGGCAAGTTGGCCGCTGAAAATCAAGGCCCGGGGCCGTCTTCTTTTCAGCCCCACTTCGCCCCGCCTACTCATCAGCCAGCTCCCGCCCGATTTCCGCAAACAGCGGCCGGGCCGCTGCCTGCGGGCTTACGCAGCGCCGCAGCAGCAGCAGCAGCTTCTGCCAGCCCGGGGCACCCGGCTCCGGAGCCTCGCAGTGGGCCAGCAGCTCTTCGAGTAGGCAGCCAAAGGCCCGCACTTCTAAGGCCTGCAGGGCCCGGGCCCGGGCCGGGTCGGTGGGGTCGAAGAAGCTGGCGGCGCCAAAGTCGCTGAGCCGGCAGGCCCCGGTGGAGTCGGTCAGGATGTTGTGGGCGTACAAATCACCGTGCAGAATGCCCCGCTGGTGCAAGTGCGCCGCGGCCGAGGCTATGCCCCGGGCAATGCGTACAGCCACTTCCGCGCCGAACCGGGTGCCGGCCGCATACACGTCGCGGGTGCAGGTAGCAAAGCTGGGCGGCCCCGCCAGAATCTGCAGTCCGGGCGGAATCAGTTCCAGCACCAAGCCTTCGGCCCCAGCAGGATGCCCGCTGATTTTGCCTTCCACCGTCGTCAGGTTGGGGTGGGCGCCGGCGCTGATGCAGGCCACCATTTCGCTGTGGGGCAGTCCGTCGCTGGTTATGGCTCCTTTAAACACCTTCACGGCTACGTCGCGCGCGGGTTCCGGCCCCGCCGGCTGCCAGCGGGCCTGCGAAATCACGCCCGATGCGCCTTCTCCCAACGGCCGGCTAACCGTCAGCTCGGCCCAGGCAATGCGGCGAATGGGGTGCTGGGCTTCGGCGGCCGCTTCGGCCGCGGCACAGAAAGGGTTGCCCGCGTACGCCAGCCAGGTCAGGCGGGGAAGTTCGAGCAGCCAGGCCGGCAGCTCCTGAAAGCGGTTGGCCGCCAGGCGCAGCAGCTCCAGGTTGGTGCAGGCCCGCATGGTTTCGGGCAGGGCCTGAAGCTGGTTGCCGGCCAGCATCAGCTTCTGCAGCTGGGCGCACCGCCCGATTTCGGCCGGCAGTTCGCGCAGGTGGTTGTCGGTCAGAATCAGCCAGCGCAGGTTTTTGGGCAGGGCCGCGCCGGGCAGGGAGTGAATCTGGTTGGCCTTGAAGCCGACCATGCGCAGCTGCTCGCACTGGCCCAGCACGGCGGGCACTTCGGTAAACTGGTTGTCGGAGCAAAACAGGATGCGCAGCTTGCCAAGGCGGGGCAGGTCGGCGGGCAGCTCCCGCAGCTGATTGCCCGTCAGATTCAGAATCTCCAGCGTGTCGGCCAAGTCGAAGATTTCCCGGGGAAATTCGGTGAGGCCGCAGGAAAGGTCGAGGCGGGTAGTACCAACCAAAGCGCCGCTGCGCAGCTGTTCGAGGGTGTGCATGGGGGCAAAGGTCGGGAAGGGCGGCCGGACTGACATGATTGCCGGGCCAAGAACCTGACAGCAGCGGCCCAAACCGCGCGGTTTGCGGGCCGGAACGATACTTGATAAATGCTCCGGGCCTTCGGCCGGACCGCCCCGGGCCCGGCCCTTGCCAGCCTGGCGGCAGGCTACGCAACCCAAGCCGCGTTTCCATGTTATCTTCCGACTTCCTTTCACCCCGCCACCGGCCCCAGCCTATGTCCAAAATATCCGCTTCCAGTAAATTATTGCTGGCCAATACCTTTCTCACTCTAAGTCTGGCTGCTTTCGTGTTTCCTACTTCCAGCTTGGCCCAAACCCCGGCTTCGGCTTCGGCGGCCCTGGCCAACCCCCTACTTATGGCCTGGGAAGGCCCCTACGGCGGCGTGCCGCCCTTCGACAAGGTGCAGGCCGCCCAGTTCAAGCCGGCCATCGAAGCCGGCATGGCCCAGAACCTGGCCGAAATTCAGGCTATTGCCACCAGCAAAGAGGCCCCCACTTTCGACAACACCATTGCCGCTCTGGAGCGGGCCGGCCAGCGCCTCGACGAGGTGCAGACCATCTACGGCATCTGGTCGGGCTCGTTGAGCACGCCCGACATCCAGGCCATTCAGCGCGAAATGGCCCCGCGCATGGCTGCTTTCGGCGACCAGATCAACCAGAACGAAGCCCTGTTCAAGCGCATCGAGGCCGTCTACAACTCGCCCGACAAGAAGAAGCTCACCCCCGAGCAGCAGCGCCTGACCTGGATTTACTACAACAACTTCGTGCGCTCGGGTGCCAAGCTCGACGCCAAGGCCAAGGCCCGCCTGTCGGCCATCAACCAGCAGCTGGCCGGCCTCTTTACCCGCTTTAGCCAGAACGTGCTGGCCGACGAAACCGACTCGGTGCTGGTGCTCAAAACGCCCGCCGACCTGGGCGGCCTCTCCGCTTCCCTGCAGGCTGATGCCGCCGCGGCTGCCACCAGCCGCAAGATTTCGGGCGCGGCCGGGGTCATCACCAACACCCGCTCCAGCATCGAGCCCTTCCTGACCTATTCCGACCAGCGCAAGCTGCGCGAGAAGGCCTGGCGCATGTTCTACAACCGCGGCGACAACGGCGGGGCCCACGACAACAACGCCATTATCAGCGAGATTCTGCAGCTGCGGGCCGAGCGGGCCAAGCTGCTGGGCTACGCCACCCACGCCCACTGGCGCCTCGACAACACCATGGCCAAAACGCCCGAAGCGGCCATGCAACTCATGGAGCAGGTCTGGACCCCGGCCGTGGCCCGCGCCAAAGAGGAAGTAGCCGACATGCAGGCCCTGGCTAAGAAGGAAGGAGCCGGCGCCGACTTCAAAATCGAGCCCTGGGACTACCGCTACTACGCCGAGAAGGTGCGCAAGCAGCGCTACGACCTCGACCAGAACGAGGTGAAGCAATACCTGCAATTGGATAAGATGCGGGAAGGCATGTTCTGGGTGGCCGGCGAGCTGTTCAACTTCTCGTTCTCGCCCGTGACCAACGTGCCCGTGTATCACCCCGACGTGAAAGTGTGGGAAGTGAAGGACAAAACCAGCGGCAAGCACATCGGCTTGTGGTACTTCGACCCGTATGCGCGGCCCGGCAAACGCTCGGGGGCCTGGATGAATGCCTACCGCAACCAGCAGCGCCTCGACGGCAACGTGACGACCATCGTGTCGAACAACTCCAACTTTGTGAAAGGCAAGGACGGGGAGCCCACGCTTATTTCCTGGACCGACGCCACCACCCTGTTCCACGAGTTCGGCCACGCCCTGCACGGCCTCTCGTCGAACGTGACCTACCCCACCCTCTCGGGTACCAGCGTGGTGCGCGACTACGTGGAGTTCCCCTCCCAGCTGCTCGAAAACTGGCTGCCCACGCCCCAGGTGCTCAACCGCTTTGCCCTGCACTACCAGACCGGCAAGCCGATTCCCCAGGCCCTCGTCGACCGGATTGAGAAGGCCTCGACCTTCAACCAGGGCTTCGAAACCACCGAATTCCTGGCCAGCGCCCTGATTGACATGAAGCTCCACCTGGCCGGCAGCCAGAAGATTGACGCCGACAAGTTTGAGCGCGAAACCCTGACCCAGCTGGGTATGCCCCGCGAAATCGTGATGCGCCACCGCACCCCGCAGTTCTCGCACGTCTTCTCCTCGGATGGCTACTCGGCCGGCTACTACAGCTACCTGTGGTCGGTGGTGCTGGCCTCGGATGCCTACTCGGCCTTTACCGAAGCCGGCGGCCCCTACGACAAAGCCGTAGGCAAGCGCCTGACCGATAACGTCTTCTCGGTAGGCAATACCATCGACCCGGCGGAGGGCTACCGTAAGTTCCGGGGCCGCGACCCAAAAATCGACGCCTTGATGCAGGAGCGCGGCTTTCCGCTGAAAACGGCCAAGGCCACTTCGGCCCCGGCGAAAAAGGCGCCAGTGAAGAAAAGCTAGGAACCGGCTCCGCTGGAGCTACCAGAAGAAACACCCGCGTTGGAATGGAGTTGCTCGCAGAAGCGGCCCCGCCCCACCGCGGGTGTTTTTGCGTGCTAGCCCTTGGCCGTAAAACCCGGCGCCGGCCAGCTGACAACTCGATTCGGAGCCGACCTTTTTGGCCGACAGCCTGCGCAAACAGCCCAGCGGCCGTATCTTCACGGCCGGCCGACCGCCCAGAGCCAGGCGCCGCTTTTTCACTTCTATTGCCTGTTTTGCCTGTATGCCTAGCCATCCGGAACTGCCGCTGCCCGCTGAGGATACGCCGCATCAGTATCTGTTTGCGGGGGCCAGCATCACGACTCTTACCAGCCCCGAGGTCGAGCGGGCCGGGCCCAGCCTGCCCCCGACCGACTACCGCACCCTGGCCGCCATTGAGCCCCAAACGCTGACGCTGAACTCGGGCACTTTCACCAGCACCGCGCCTACGCTCAGCGGCCTGCCGTTCCCCGCGGTAGTCGTCGAGCAGCAGCCCCGGGGCGTGTGGCTGGCCTGCGGGTGTGCGGCCCCCACGCCTACGAGCCTGTGCGAGCACCAAACCCTGGTGCTGCTCAGCATTTTGCAGCGCCGGGAACTGCGCCTGTTCTTCGATGCCCGCTTGCGCTATGAGCTGCTGCGCACCACCGCCCGCGACTATGGCCTGGAGCACGTAGCCGATCTGGATGCCCACTTTGAGCTGACCTACCGCCCGCCTACGGTGCTGGTAACCCCGCGCCAAGCCGGACTCTACCCCGTGACGGACGCGGCCAAGCAGGCACTGGTGAGCGAGTTGCTGGCCGGGAAAGCCGAACGGGCGGCGCCGCCGGCCAACACCCAACGTCTGGTCGTTTTTGGCAAGCACAAGTACTACGGGCAGCTGACGGTGCAGCTGGTCGAGGCCGAGGTGACGGCGGCAGGCAAGGTAAAAAACCCTATTACGGTGCTCAATCCGCTCGACAATCTGGGCACGAGCGACAATCTGGCCGAGCTGCAGTTTTACTCCGGCCTGGCCCGCTTCCAGCGCAACTACGACGAAGCCCGGTCGGCGGCGGCGGCCCGGGCCCTGCGAGCCATTGTGGAGAATCCCATAGGCCTGCCGGTTTTTGCGCATCAGCAGGCGGTATCGGAAAAACTTACGGGCCCGGCCCTGAAGCCCCTGAAGCTGCGCTGTGCCCCGGTCGACCTGCGCCTGGACGTCGGTCAGAAGGGAGAATTCTACGAGCTGAACGGCCGCCTGCTGCTCGACGACCAGCCCGTGGAACTGCAAACGGTGGTCATTCGCTACGAGTATTTTGTGGTGGTACGCGAGGCGCTGTATTTGATTGAGGACCTGGCCGTATGGCGGGTTATCGAGTTTTTCAAGAAGCGCAACAACACCCTGCTGATTCACCAGAGCAAGTTTGCCGAGTTTCAGCACGACGTGCTCAGCAACCTGGAAGACAAGCTCCACATCAGCTACTCCTACGTGCGCCCCGCCACCCGCCAGCAGCTGCGCGGCAGCGGCTTCGACCAGCCGCCCGAAAAGCTGCTCTACCTCACCGACAACGGCCTGGATGTGGAGCTGTTGCCCGTGATGCGCTACGGTACCCGGGAAGTGTCGGTGTTGTCGCGGCGCCAGGTGCTGGGCCTCGACGAGTTGGGCAACTCCTTCCAGCTGGCCCGCGACACCCAGGCCGAGGGCCAGTTTCTGACGGCCCTGGTGCGCCACTACCCCGGTTTTCAAGAGCAGCTGCAGGGCCTGGGTTTGTACCTGCCCAAAAAGCTGTTTTTGCAGGAAGAATGGCTGCTGGCCGCTTTTGAAGACTGGCACAAGGAAAATATCAGCATTCTGGGCTTCAACCAGCTGAAGGGCAATCTGCTGAACCCGCACCGGGCGCGCATTTCGGTGCGCGTCACGGGGGAAACCAACTGGTTCGACACCCGGCTCAACGTGCGCTTTGGCACTCAGAAAGCCTCGCTGCGGCAGGTGCAGCAGGCCCTGCGCAACCAGAGCCACTACGTGCGCCTCGACGACGGCACCCGCGGCATTCTGCCCCGGGAATGGATTGATAAATTTGCCGCCTACTTTGCCGCCGGCGCCGTGGTAGACGACCAGATCCGCACGCCCAGCGTCAATTTCCGCCTGATTCAGGAGCTCTACGACCCCGCGGCGCTGGACGAGGCGGCCCGCAGCCGGCTGGCGACCTACCAGGCCGCCGTGGCCGACTTCACCGGCATTGCGCCCGTACTCCCGCCCCCGGACCTGCGGGCCACCCTGCGCCAGTACCAGCGCCAGGGCCTGAACTGGCTTAACTTCCTCGACACGTTCAACTTCGGGGGCTGCCTGGCCGACGATATGGGCCTGGGCAAAACCCTGCAGGTACTGACTTTTCTGCTCGCCCAGCGCCACGCGGGCCGGGGCGCCAGCCTGGTGGTAGTGCCAACTTCCCTGGTCTTCAACTGGCAGGCCGAAGCCCAGAAGTTCGTGCCCACGCTGCGGGTGCAAGTGCTGCAGGGGGCACTGCGCCAAGCGGATGCCGCCCGCTTCGACGCCTGCGACATCGTGCTGACGACCTACTCGACCCTGGTGGCCGATATCCGGCAGTTGCGCGAGTACCGCTTCAACTACGTGGTGCTGGACGAGGCCCAGGCCATCAAGAATCCGGAGTCGCAGCGCTACAAGGCAGCCCGGCTGCTGCAGGCCCGCAACCGCCTGGTCCTCACGGGCACGCCCCTGGAAAACAACACCCTGGACATCTACGGGCTGTTGTCGTTTGCCTGCCCGGGCCTACTGGGCTCCTTCAAGCATTTCAAGGACCTGTATGCCGGCCCCATCGACAAGTTCAAGGATGGGAAGCGGGCCAAGGAATTGCAGCAGAAAATCAGCCCGTTTGTGCTGCGCCGCACCAAAGGCCAGGTGGCCCGGGAGCTGCCCGCCAAAACCGAAATGGTGCTGTATTGCGAAATGGGCCCCGAGCAGCGCCGCATCTACGAGGCCTGCAAAAAAGAGTACCACGACCTGCTGCTGGGCGTGCACGAAGACTCGCCCCGCAAGGAAGGCTTCTACTTGTTGCAGGGCCTCACCAAGCTGCGGCAGATCTGCAACTCCCCCGCCCTGCTGCCCGACGAGGCCGACTACGGCCGCGCCTCGGCCAAGCTGGAGGCCCTGCTGGAAGAAATCCGCACCCGGGCGCCCCAGCACAAAATCCTGGTTTTCTCGCAGTTTGTGGGCATGCTCAACCTGATTCGGCAGGAGCTGCAGGCCCAGCAGATTCCCTTCACTTACCTCACCGGCCAAACCAAGGACCGCGCTGCCACGGTGGCCCGCTTCCAGACCGACGACTCGGTGCGGGTGTTCCTCATCAGCCTGAAAGCCGGCGGCACGGGCCTCAACCTCACCGAAGCCGACTACGTCTACCTCGTGGACCCGTGGTGGAACCCGGCCGTGGAAAACCAGGCCATTGACCGCAGCCACCGCCTGGGGCAGGACAAGAAAGTGGTAGCCGTGCGCCTGATCTGCCCCGATACAATCGAGGAAAAAATCATGCTGCGCCAGCAGGCCAAGCGCGAGCTGGCCCAGGAGCTGATTCACACCGACGCCGACCTGCTCAAAAGCCTGACCCGCGACGAGCTGCTGGATTTGTTTAGCTAAACCTAACCCACTTGTCTTAGCCCACTAGCTGCGCATACAGCCGCTCCAGCGTGGCAGCGGCGTCTTCGCAGAGGCCGGGGTGGGTGGCCGACGTCTGCACCACGGTGCTGCGGGTGGCCGTCAGCCAGCGGAACCGCTCGGCCAACGACAGCCGGCCAATAACCCCGCCCTCGGGCTTGCCCCGGCAGATTTTTTCGAAGGCCTTTAGGCGCTGCTGTAGCTCGTCCATCTCCAGATCGGGGCCAGCAAAGGCCTGCAGCCGGTCTTCGGGCAGGTGGCAGCGGGTGTGCAGAAAGCCCTGGGCGCGGCAGTACAGAATCACGCCGACGTTCAGAAACTCTTCGCGCTCCACGCGAGGCACCACGCGCAGCACGGCGTACTCAAACAAGTGCTTTTCGGGCATCTTCGGCTTCTTGAACAAAGGTTTCGGATGCGGCCAGGCGGTTGGCCAAGAACCCCACGTAGTTGGCGCGCTGCTCGGCGGCCGTGGCGTCGCCGGCGGCGGCTTCTTCCAGCCAAGCATCGGGCACCAGGGCCAGAATGCCCGTCAGCACTTCAGCGGTCAGCTTGGCGCGGTATTCGGCATCCACGGCGGCTAGCTCACTGGCCTGGGGCAGCAGCACGTGGTCTTTCACCTGCGGAAACGGCCGGGGCCGGGGCGTGGCCCAGCCGGGGCCGGCGTGGTGCACGTACAGGGCCGCGCCGTGGTCGATGAGCCAGAGCTGCTTGTGCCACATCAGCAGGTTGGTATTGCGGGCCGTGCGGTCTACGTTCAGCGTCAGGGCATCGAGCCACACGATTTGGGAAGCCAGCCGGGGCTCGATGGTCGTGACCAGGGCGTCGAAGGTAATGGCTCGGCTGAGGTAGTGCAGGCCCAGGTTCTGGCCGGTGCTGGCCCGCAGCAGATCCTGAATTTCTTCGTCGGGCTCGGAGCGGCCAAAGGATTCGTCGAGCTGGCAGAACACCAGCTCGGGCACGCGCAGGCCCAGAAAGCGGGCCAGCTCGCCCACGACCAGCTCGGCAATCAGGGCCTTAATGCCCTGGCCCGCCCCCCGGAACTTGACCACGTACATAAACTCGTCGTTGGCCTCCACCAGCGCCGGCAGGGAGCCGCCTTCGCGCAGGGGCGTGACGTAGCGCGTTACCTCAACGGTTCGGAGCGCAGCAATAGGTTCGGGCATAAGGGGCAGTTGGGTCGGGCAAAGAAAATGGAAATGTGGCAGTTTACGGGCATTCCGGGCAAACGGCCGCTTGGCTGGGCGGTGCCCGCACTTCCTGCGGATGAATCTGAAGCCGGAAAAATACCCAGATGTGGGTATTGTGCACCCCTTAGCAGCGGCGGACCTTTGAGGGATTTTTTCCAGGCAACTCATCGAAAAACTCTTACGAATTACCTATGCAGCACCCGTACTCTTCGAACGCAGTGGTAGCCCGCTCCACCCGCTTTTCCCGCAACCTGGCCGGCAGTGCCCTGGTAGCCTTCCTGGCCCTGGCCGCCCAGCCCACGCTGGCCCAGTCGTTGAACTACAACGTCAACAATGCCCAAAACCTGGCCGGTACCTACCAGGATCTGGGCACTGCGGGCACAGTCATTACCACCGCCAACTCGGACGACGCCAACTCGGCTCCGCAGAACATAGGCTTTAACTTTCCCTACAACGGGACTTCGTTTGCGTCCTTCATTCTGAGCACCAACGGCTTTCTGAAACTGGGCAACGTGCCCCTCTCCGACCCGTTCCTGTTCTTTGAATACGCCCAAACGGAAGCCGCCGGCACCTTCCCCGGCGGCCCCCTGGCCAGCACCGATTCGCGCAGCGACAATATCGTGGCGCCTTTCTCGACCGACCTGACCGGCGCCACGGCCGGGGGCACCGAGTACCGCGTGGCCACCACCGGCACGGCCCCCAACCGGGTGTGCACCATTCAGTGGAAAAACGTGCGCGACAAGCCCAAGCAGGCCAACTCGACCAACAATGCCATCATCGGCACCCAGGTCGACAACTTCTCCTTCCAGGTGAAGCTCTACGAAAGTGGGCAGATCGACTTTGTATATGGATCCAGTACGGCTGGGGCAGGCCCCGATGCTTTCCGTACCATAGCCATTGGTATCAAGGGCAGTACTCCCCAGACGGGCGACATCATTACGGCCGACAAAAACTCGACCACGCCCTGGGCCAACACGGCTTTCCTGGACAACCACTACGAGCTGACCAATTATTACTTCTCCGCTGACCCCCACAATGTGCGCAGCTCGGTGCGGCCTGATGCGGGCCGTACCTACCGCTTCCGGGCCAACGCGGCCACCGACGCCGCCGTGCAGGCCGTCTACACCATGGGCCAACTGCCCCTGGGCACCCCGCACGTGGTGCGGGCTAGTGTCCGCAATGCCGGTACCACTATTCTGAGCAACCTGCCCGTAAGCTTGGATGTAACCGGAGCCACCACGTTCAACAACACCCAGACAATTCCCGTCCTGGCGCCCGGCGCCTCTACCACGGTTACGTTTGCGGCCTACACCAGTGGCTCCCGCCTGGGCACCAACAGCGTGGCGGTGAGCGTACCGGCCGATACCTACACCAACACGGACGTGCGCACCGAAACCCAGACGCTCACCGAGAATGTGTACAACTACGCCCCGTTGCAGCCCAGCATGACCCCAACGTACTACGGCTACGGCACCCGGGAAGGCATTATGGCTACGCGCTACACGGCCCCGCGGACGGCCAACGTGCTAGCCGTAACCGACTTTGTCGCTACCGGCAGCAATTCCACGGGCCAGGTTATTCAGGGTGTGGTGGTAAGCAGCACGGGCACGCTGCTGGGCTCCACAGCCCCCTATACAATCAAGGCGTCTGATCTGGGAACGACCATCACGCTGAGCTTTGCGACGCCCGTAGCTATTCCGGCCGGCGACTTCATGGCTGGCATTGCCCAGCCGGCCAGCCCCACCGAGCACTACCCCGTAGGACTGCTGGGCGAGGCGCCCAACCGGACCGGTTCGTTTTTCTACCGCGGTAGCATCAGCAGCGGCACCTTCACCGACGCTGCGCCGACCAAATACGGTCCGTTCATGATTGGCGCCATCACCACCAACACGGTGACGGGTACGGGCAAGGCAGCACCGGCCGTAGCCTTTGCCCTGGTGCCCAACCCCGCAAGCAGCAGCGCCCAGCTGACCCTGGCCGAAGCCGCCGCGGCTGAGCAGCAGGTAACGCTGCTGGACGCCCTGGGCCGCCCGGTGCGCACCCAGACGCTGGCCCCCCGCGCCACGCAGGCCACGCTGTCGGTAGCCGATCTGCCCCGCGGCGTTTATACCGTGCGCGTCGGCGCTACGGCCCAGCGCCTGGTCGTCGAATAAGCTATTTTAGCTACGCAAGAACCCCTCCCCAGCCTGGCTTAGTCAGGTTGGCGGAGGGGTTCTCTGGGTTAATACGGGTTGTGCCCGTAACCGGTGCGGCGGCTACATCCCGGTGTGGCCCAGCATCGGAAAGCGGCGCTGGTGCCAGTAGGGGTAAATCGGCTCGGTGGCGCTGGCCGCGTCGAGGCGGGCCACCTGCTCGGGCGTGAGGTTCCAGCCCACGGCCGCCAGATTCTGGCGCAGCTGCTCCTCGTTGCGCGCCCCCACCACGATGTTGACCACCGTGGGGCGCTGCAAGAGCCAGTTCAACGCCACTTGCGCCACGGTTTTGCCGGTTTCGGCGGCTACTTCGTCCAGCGCGTCCACGATGCGGAACAGCAGCTCATCGGGTACTTGCGGGCCCTGGCCCCCACCCTGCGCCAAGCGGCTGCTTTCGGGTACGGGCTGGCCCCGGCGAAACTTGCCCGAAAGCAAGCCGGCCGACAACGGGCTCCAAACAATGGTGCCCACGCCCTGGTCGAGGCCCAGGGGCAGCAGCTCCCACTCAAATTCGCGGGCAGCCAACGAGTAATAGGCCTGGTGCCCCACGTAGCGCGCCCAGCCGTAGCGCTCCGACACCGACAGGGACTTCATCAAATGCCAGCCCGAGAAGTTGGAACAGGCAATGTAGCGCACCTTGCCGCTCTGAATTAGCTGGTCGAGGGTGCGCAGGGTTTCCTCCACGGGCGTGTGCGCGTCGAAGCCGTGCATGTGGTAGATGTCGATGTAGTCGGTACCGAGGCGGCGCAGGCTATCCTCGCAGGCCTTCACCAGGTGGTGGCGCGAGGAGCCGTAGTCGTTGGCGCCGGGGCCGGTCGGGAAGGTGGCTTTGGTTGAAATCAATACCTCGTGGCGGCGGCCTTCCAGGGTTTTACCCAGTATTTCCTCGGCTATGCCGTCGGAGTAGCCGTTGGCCGTATCGAAGAGGTTGACGCCTGCTTCCAGGCAGATATCAATCAATTTGCGGGCTTCCTCTACCTGCGTGCTGCCCCAGGCTTTGAAAAACTCGTTGCTCCCGCCGAAGGTGGCCGTGCCAAAACTCAGAACCGGGATGCGCAGGCCCGAAGCGCCCAGCTGACGATATTCCATACGGTGCAAGAAATCAAGGGTGAAGCCCCGGGCGAAACGCTTGTTCGCGTCTGCTCCACCCAGACCAGGTGGCCGCCGCGCGGGGCATTGCCCTGTTATACAAGCCAGCCGGGCGGATGGTTTTCGCCTCCCGACCCAGAAGGGCTTGCTCTACCGGCCAGCCCTTCTGGGTCGGGACAGGGCAAGCCAGGAGCTTGCCGGCGGATACAAGAGGACCGCTGCCCCGTTGCCGCCGGATTTATCCGCTACTACGTGCCATGTTCCGCGTTCTATTGTTATCTAGCCGCAAACTTTCCCCTGGTGATGAGCAAACCTGAGTACGACGCAGTGGTAGTGGGCTCCGGCCCCAACGGATTAGCGGCGGCCATCGTGCTGCAGCAGGCGGGCCTGTCGGTGCTGCTGCTCGAAGGCAAAGACCAGCTGGGCGGCGGCCTGCGCACCACCGAGCTGACCCTGCCCGGCTTCCGCCACGACGTGTGCTCGGCTATTCACCCGCTGGCTGCCGGCTCGCCCTTCTTCCAAACTCTGCCCCTGGCTCAGTACGGCCTGGAGTATATTGTGCCCCCCGTGGCGGCGGCCCACCCCTTCGATGATGGCACCGCTGCCACCGTACGCAACTCCCTGGCCGACACGGCCCGCCGCCTCGGGGCCGACGAGGGGGCGTACCGTCGCCTGCTCGAACCCCTGGTAGCCGACTGGCCCGGTATTGTGAACGACGTGCTGGCCCCGCTACAGCTACCGAGCAAGCCGCTGGATATGGCCCGGTTTGGCTTGTCGGCCCTGCAGCCGGCTACGCTGCTGACCAAGCGTTTTCAGACCCGCGACGCCCGGGGACTGTTTGCGGGCATGGCCGCCCACGCCATTCAGCCCCTGGGCAACCTGACGACGTCGGCCATTGGCCTGGTGCTGCTGATTGCGGCCCACCGCCGGGGCTGGCCCCTGCCGAAGGGCGGCTCCCAAAGCATTGCCGATGCCCTGGCCGCGCACTTTGTGGCCCTGGGCGGCCGGGTGCAGACCGGCACCTACATCAAGTCCCTGGCCGACTTGCCGGCGGCCAAGGCCGTGCTTTTCGACATCACCCCGGCTCAGCTGCTGCAAATTGCCGGGCATAGCCTGTCCGCCGTGTACCAGTGGCAGCTGCGGCGCTACCGCTACGGCATGGGCGTGTTTAAGATAGACTGGGCCCTGGACGCGCCGATTCCCTTTACGGCGGAAGGCTGTAGGCAAACGGCCACGGTGCATCTGGGCGGCACCCTGGAGGAAATTGCGGTGGGGGAAAAAGCCGCCGCCCGCGGCGCCCACCCCGACAAGCCCTTTGTGCTGCTGGCCCAGCAAAGCCTGTTTGACGACACCCGCGCCCCGGCGGGCAAACATACGGCCTGGGCCTACTGCCACGTTCCCAACGGCTCCCGGGTCGACATGACGGCGGCTATTGAGCAACAGGTGGAGCGGTTTGCTCCGGGCTTTCGGGAGCGAATTATTGGCCGCCACACCTTCGATACGGCCCAAATGGAGGCCTATAACCCGAACTATGTGGGCGGCGACATCAACGGCGGCCTGCTGGATATAAGTCAGCTCTTTACCCGCCCGGCACTGCGGGCTTCGCCCTACCGCACCTCCAAACCCGGGCTCTACCTGTGCTCGTCGGCTACCCCACCCGGCGGGGGCGTGCACGGCATGTGCGGCTACCACGCGGCCAGCCGGGCCCTGCGCGACGTGTTCGGCTTATATCCGACGCCTTTGTTTCAGGAACCCGTAGGCAGCTGAGCAACTCAACCTTGCTCGTTAGCTTAGCAACGGGTTCGATTCTTTTCTCTCCGGCACAAGTTCTGAAGGCGGGGCGGCTTGGGCCGCTACCACCAGAAAGCCGTAGCTGAAGACGAACAGGTTTAAGCCTAGCTGCAGGCTGAGCATGTCGGCCGTCATCATCACGGTGGCCTGAATCAAGACGAAGAACCAGACGTACGGATTGCGCCGGGTGCGGGCGGCTACCAGGGGCCCTACCAGCACGGCCAGCCACAGCCCCAGGCCCACAATACCGCCGCCCATCAGGGCCTCCAGGTATTGATTGTGCACTTCCACGCGGTTGGCGGGGCGCAGGCCAAAATCTTTCCAGCTGTATTGCTCCATCATGGCCGCGTGGGTATCGGCCGGACCGACGCCCAGCAGCCAGTTTTTCTGAATAACGGCCGAGGCCGTTTCGACGGCAGCCAGGCGGCGGGCCAGGGAGTAGTTGTTGATGTCGCGCCCTTCCGAGTACTGGTACACATCGAAGAGCGTGGAGGCCACCCGCTGCCGCACCGAGGGCAGGGTGCGGTAGGCCAGCCAGGGCCCCAGCGCCAGCAGCAGAAAAAGGCCAATGCCCAGCACCAGGTGGCGGCGCACCAGCATCCAGAGGGCGTAGGCCAGCAGGCCCACGTAGAACACCAGCAGGCCGGTACGGTAGGCCAGCACGTGCAGGGTAAGTGCCGCCCCGGCCGCCGCTACCAGCAGGGCCGCACGGAGCACCGCTGGGGCCTGGCGCTGGAGCAGCAAGCCCCAGAAAAAGCTCAGGGCCAGCATCACGCCGAAGGGTACGTGAAATATTCGGGTTACGGCCTGCACGTTCTGGCCAATGCGAATGGCCTCGTTGGCTTCGGCCGGATGAAGCAGGTATTTGCCCAAGGTAACCACGCCAATGGCCGCCGTACCCAGCACAAACAAACTACCCACGCTCCGGCGCTGCCGGCCCGTAAGCGGCACGGCCAGGGTGAATGCCAGCGGCACGCCCAGCCAGGACAAGCTTCGGAACAGCTCGTGCCGCCAGGTGGCCCATTCACTGGTGTAGAGCCCGCTGAGCAGCAGGAAAACAACCAGCGCCGCGGCCCGCATGGCCGCAGCGTTGCGGAAATACCGCGGCCAGATTCGTCCCAGCTCCGGGTTGGCCAGGCCCGCCACTACCCCGGCTACCGGGGCCAGCGACACCAGGGCGCGGGAAGCCAGCAGCCCCACCACCCCGGCGGCGCAGGCCAGCCAGAGCAGGTGTTGCGAAAGACGGCCGGAACGATAATACGCTACAAACATCGGCAAGCGGAAACGCTATTGACCAGCCTAACGCCGGCGCACTGAGAAGAAAGTCCCACGCCTAGGTACGGGCCGTATCCAGGGCCAGCTTGCCCGTTAGCTCGGCCACGGCCTGGCTGGTTTCGGCCCGCTTTTCATACTCCACAATCAGGTGGCCGCCCACCAGCACGTTCAGGCTTTGGTTGAGCTGGGCCAGTTCGGCGTAGATTTCCGGACGCTTGGCCGAGGGCGTGCCGCGGCGCAGGCCCCGGCGGCGGGCCAGCCAGCCCATCAGCCGCATCCAGGGATAGTAGAGGGGCAGCAGCGCCAGCGACGTGTAGTTGACCCGGCTGGGGTGCACTTCCACAATCCGCAGGCCCGACAAGGCGGCCAGGGCCCGCTGCTTGGTGATATTGGCGAAGAAAATATGCCCCAGATACACGTCGTGGATGCTGTGGGCTTTGTCGGCGGCCCAGATAGAGTCGACCTCGTTGGGCGGCATCAGCTTGTAGGCCTCACTTTCCAGCAGCAAGTAGCTCAGGCGGGTGCGCAGGTTGGAGTAGTTAGGCGTCGTCACGATGGCCCGGCCGCCGGGGCGCAGCACCCGGTTCAGCTCCTGAAACAGGTGGAGCTGGTTGGGCATGTGCTCAATACCTTCCTGGCAAATCACGAAGTCGAAGCTGGCGTCGGCAAAGGGCAGCGTCTCGTTCAGATTGGCCTTCACGCACTCGATGGCCGGATAGCGGAAAAATTCGGGGTAGAGGTCGGAGGCGGTGATATCGGCTCCAAGCTCGAGCAGTAGCTGGGCCGTGTCGCCGTTGCCGGCGGGCACGTCCAGCACCTTTTTTCCGGCCAGCTCGCTCTGCCGCCGCCGCAACATGGTAGTCAGCAGCACTTTGATATCCTTGCTACCAGAAAAAGCAGGCGCGGAGAGGCGAATCATCGGGGCAATGTGAGAAAGTGAACCACAAAGTAAGCCTTCCGCGGCGTAACATCCTTACGCCGCCCCCTGGCCGGCGGGCGAGCCTCAGCTCGTCCGGCAAGCTCCTGACGCGGGCAAGCCCGGCCTTAACGCCGACGGCAACGGCTGCGTACAGCCCCATTTATCCCCTTCCCCATGCCCCTGCACCCCGAATTAGACAAAAAGCTGAGCAAGACCTTCGAGCCGTCGACCTCTATCGACGACGTGTTCAAGGGCTACGACATCACCTTCGTTACCAACGAGCACGGCGAGCCGGTGACCCTGTTTTTCGGCAAGCGCCGCCCCGACGGCCTCATTGCCGGCGAGCGGTACACGCGCACCATCAAGCGGGAGCCGGGCAGCCTGGCCGTCAAATCCAGCCACTGGGATTTGCGCGGCAAGATTATGCGCTAGGTTTTTCGCGTACTGGGCGCAGCCCTTACTTCACCACCAGGCTGCCGCGTAGCATGCCCATGCCGCAGGTAAACTCGAAGCGGCCGGGCTTGTCGGGCAAGACCTCGACCAAGGTGGTTTGGAAAGCCGGCAGGGCGCGGCGGATGCTGAAATCGGGGAATAGCAACTCCTCCGAGCAGCTGTTTTCCTCGGCCCGGTAGAAGCTCAGCTGCACCGGCCGCCCCCGCTCCACCTCGATAACGTCGGGCGAATAGCCGCCCTTCACGGTGATATCGACCTGCTGCACCCCGCCCGAAGACGATACGGCGCTGACGGTTTGCCGGGCCGAGAAAAAGAAGTACCAGACTACGAAGCCCATCAGCCCGAGCCCGGTCAGGGTCACTATACTTTCGGTCGTATCCATAGCAAGAGGCGTTTAGCGGGATGAAAAGGCGCGCAGGCGCAGGGAGTTGGTCAGCACCGATACCGAGCTCAGGGCCATAGCCCCGGCCGCCAGCATGGGCGAGAGCAGCACCCCGAACACCGGATACAAGAGCCCCGCCGCCACCGGAATGCCCAGCGTGTTGTAGATAAAGGCGAAAAACAAGTTTTGCTTGATGGTCCGGATGGTCTGGCGCGACAGGTCGATGGCCGTGACCACGCCCCGCAGGTCGGAGCGCATCAGCGTGATGCCGGCCGCTTCCATGGCCACGTCGGTGCCCGCGCCCATGGCCAGCCCAATGTCGGCCTGGGCCAGGGCCGGGGCGTCGTTGATACCGTCGCCGACCATGGCCACGGTGCGGCCTTCGGCCTGCAGCTCCTTCACCTTGCTGGCTTTGTCCTGGGGCAATACTTCGGCAAAATAGCGCGTGATGCCCACCTGCCGGGCTACTTCGGCGGCCGTCTGCGGATTGTCGCCGGTCATCATCACGACCTCAATGCCGCGCTGCTGCAGGCTGCGAATGGCCGCCGCCGAGGTGTCGCGCACGGTATCGGCCACGCCCAGCACAGCCACGCTGTGCCCAGCCACGGCCACGTAGAGCACCGTTTTGGCTTGGCCCAGCAATTGTTCGGCCTGGGCCAGCAGCTCGGGAGGCAGCGAAATGTCTTGCTCAGTCAGCAGGCGGCGGTTACCGATAAGCACGCTTTGACCTTCCACCGTAGCCGCCGCACCGCGGCCCTCCACGGCCCGAAAGCCAGTGGCGGTGGGCAAAGTTAGCTGTTGCGCCTCAGCGTAGCGCACCACCGCCTCGGCCAGCGGATGCTCCGAGAGCCGCTCCACGGCTGCAACCCGAGCCAGCAGAGTAGCGGCGTCCTGCCCCGGGGTGGTCAGCAGGTCGGTTACCGTGGGCTCGCCGCGGGTGATGGTGCCGGTTTTGTCGAGCAGTACGGTGTTGACCTGGTAGGCTTTTTCCAGGGCTTCAGCATTGCGGACCAGCACCCCGTTTTCGGCGCCTTTACCGGTGCTGACCATGATGGCCGTGGGCGTGGCCAGGCCTAGGGCGCAGGGGCAGGCAATGATGAGCACGGCCACGAAGTTGACCAAGGCCAAGGGCAAGCGGCTTTCCACCGGAGCCAGATCAAACCAGAGCACGAAGGTGAGAATGGCAACGCAAACCACGGTGGGCACGAAAACGGCGCTGACCTTGTCGGCCAACCGCTGAATGGGGGCCCGGCTGCCCTGGGCATCTTCCACGAGCTTTACAATCTGGGCCAGCATGGTGGCCGCCCCAATTTTGGTGACCTGGAAGCGGAAGGAGCCGGTCTTATTCAGTGTGGCTCCGAACACGGCGTCGCCGGGCTTTTTTTCCACGGGCAAACTCTCGCCCGTAAGCATGGCCTCGTCCACGGCCGAGTGGCCATCGAGGACCACGCCGTCGGTGGCGACTTTCTCGCCGGGCCGCACCACCACCACGTCGCCTTCCTGCACCTGCTCGATGGGCACGTCGACTTCCTGGCCGCCGGGGCGCACCACGCGGGCCGTTTTGGCCTGTAGGCCCATCAGGGTACGAATGGCGGCCGAAGTCTGGGTTTTGGCCCGCAGCTCCAGCACTTTGCCCAGCAAAATCAGGGCAATAATGGTGGCGGTGGTATCGTAATACACTTCCGGCAGCAGGCCGCGGCTGGTGAAAAAGCCGGGGGCCACGGTGGCGGCCAGGCTGTAGAGAAACGCGGCCCCGGTGCCCACGGCAATCAGGGTGTCCATGTTGGCAGCGCGGTGCTTGAAGCCATTCCAGGCCGAGGAATAGAATTCCCGCCCGCTGTACAGCAGCACCGGCAGAGTCAGGATCAGCAGCACGTAGTTGAGCGCCGGCATGCTGATGCGGGCCATCAGGGCGGGCCAGAGCATGAGCATGCTCAGGGGCATAATAATGAGGGCCAGGCCGGTAGCTACCCAGAAGCGGCGCTTGAGCTGCTGGTAGGCCCGGGCTTTCTGCTGGTCGAGCTCGGCCTGCCGGTCGGCGGCGCTGGTATCGGGGGCCCGCTCCAGGACACCATAGCCGGCCTTTACCACGGCTTCCTTGAGCGTAGCGGGCGAGGCTTCGGCGGGCAGGTAGTCGACGGTGGCTTTTTCGGTGGCGAAGTTGACCACGGCCCGCTGCACGCCGGGCGTGCGGCTCAAAGACTTTTCGACGAAGGACGCGCAGGAGGCGCAGGTCATGCCTTCAATGTCGAGGGTTTCGGTTTCGGTTTTGGTGGATGGTTCCATACGTATTCTGACTACAAATCCGGCAGCGGACCTCGCCCCGCAAGGCGGCAAGCCCGCAACTATACTGCAAAGGAAGGCGGGGGCCGGCCCGGAGTTGGTACGAAATCCGTCCGGATTCTTGCATAATTTCTTCCGCGGCCGGGCCCCGCACCGCTCAGGTACAAAATCCGGCCGGGCAGTTGTAGAATTTTGCCCCGGCTCCGGCCCCACGGGCATTCCGTAAACAATCCAAATCCATTTTTCCGTGCCAATGCGCCCGGTTTTTAGGAGCCTTGAGGGCCCGTTGCTAGTCTGGTGAAACCCGGCCGGCCGAACCATACCCGTGTAGCTAACGTTTCCATCTCGCCTAAGTCATCTACTTTTGCCGGTACGTAGTGCCCGTTATGTTCCGTAGCCTGTTCCTGATGCGCCGTTTGCTGGCGACGACCTTCCTGGTCGTCTTCGTCAACGTGTTCGTGGGCCAGTGCTGGTGCGCAACGCTGGCTCCGGCCCCCAAAGCGGCCAAGCCCGTGCCGGCTTGCCACCTGGCGGCTGCCAAGCGCCAGGCGGCCAAGTGCCACGGCCTGGCGGCGGACGGGAAAAGCAAAGCGGCCCAATCCCACGGCTCGAAGGGCCAGCACGACTGCTGCAAGGACAAAACCACCAAGCTGCTCTCGGCCCTGACCCAGCCAGCCCAGAAACTGCTGGTGCCCGCCCCGGCTCTGCTGCCCGAGGCGAATGACTTTTACTTCCGCCCCGCGGCCAGCCGCTGGGACGCGTCGGCCCCGGTGACGCTGGTGGCCCGGCAGCACCTGCCGCCCAAAATTCCCGATATCCGCATCTACATTCAGTCCCTGACGGTCTGATTTTCCGACGTGCCCGGGCCCGCGCCGGACATAGCCTTGCTATGTCCGGCGCGGGCCCGGGCATTTGTGCGTCCGGCCCGGCGTTTTCGCCCCGGTTGCACGGCCGCCTAACGCCCTGACTTGCGGGCCCTTTCATTGGCGCCCGGTCACTTCTGCCACTTGGCACTTCCTCAATTTCCTGGTTTTGATTTCCTGGCTGCCCTACTGCGGGCGGCCCCGGCGGCTCCAAGTAGGCCCGCCCCTCACTCCCTATTTTTCCTGTCGTATGTCCCGCATTTCCCTTGCCCTGCTGGCCTTGGCCGGCACGCTGACCTTTTCTGCCTGCTCCTCCGAATCTGATTCCAGCAGCCCGACCAACACCGTAGCCGACGCCACCCAGGCCCCGGCCGACCACGCTGGCGGCCACATCTACTCCTGCCCCATGCACCCCGAAGTGACCAGTACCAAGGAAGGGGAAACCTGCCCCAAGTGCGGCATGAAGCTGGAACATACCGACCAGGCGTCCAACGGCAAAACCTACCAGATGCAGTTTGAGCCCACGCCCGCCGTGCTGACGGCCGGGCAGGCCGCGCAGTTGGCTTTCCGCCCCCAGGAAGCCGGCAACGAAACCGCCCCGGTGCCCCTGGCCGTGGTCCACGAAAAGAAAATCCACCTCATTATCGTCAGCAAAGACCTCTCGCAGTTCTACCACGAGCACCCCGAATACACGGCCCAGGGCAACTATCAGGTAAACTACACTTTCCCCAAGGGCGGCGACTACGTGCTGTTTCAGGACTACACGCCCACCGGCGCCGGCCACCAGCTGGGCCGCCAGCCCATTACGGTGAAGGGCCCGGCCTACACCCCGGTCAAGTTTAGCAACGACGACAGGCAGTGGGACAAGAACGGCTACCAGGCCACGCTTTCCTTTGACAAGGACCTGCGTGTGGGCCAGCTGCTGGGCATGAAAATCACCATCACCAAAGGCGGGCAGCCGGTTACTGACCTCGACAACTACCTCGGTGCCCTGGGCCACGTGGTGATTATCAGCCAGGACACCGAAAACTACCTGCACGTGCACCCCAACGAACAGGCCGACAAAGGCCCGGCCATTGGCTTCAATACCAACTTCGAGAAGCCCGGCCTCTACCGGGTTTTCCTGCAGTTCAACCACGGCGGCCAGATTCACACCGGCGACTTCACCATCAACGTGAAGGCCTAACTCTCTCAGTTATTCTCACTTCCAACCGTTTCTTTCCCATGAAAGCTTCCGCCTTCCTCCTGCCTTTCCTGACTTCGGGTGCCCTGCTGCTCAGCAGCTGCGGCGACACTAAATCAGCCGACACAACGACGACGACTCCGGCCGATGCCGCCGTGGCGGCCGCCGCTGATTCTACCAGCTCGCCCCACTCCGGCCCCGACCACCACGAGATGGACCACGGCGGCACCCGCAAAACCGACATGATGGCCGTGATGCACACCATGATGCAGGAAATGGATGAGTTTAAGCCCGCCGGCAACGCCGACCACGACTTCGCCCACATGATGATGGCCCACCACCAGGGCGCCGTTGAGATGGCCAAGCTGGAACTGGAGCAGGGCCAGGATGCCACGCTGCGGGCCTTGGCCGAGAAGATTACGGCCGACCAGCAACGCGAAATCAAAGAGCTGGAAACCATTGCCACCCGCCTCGACGGCGCCCCCACCAACTACCAGCCCAAAGACCCGAAAGACCCTTTCACGCAGAAAATGAAAGCTTCGATGGACGGCATGATGAAGGACATGGGCACGGCCAGCGGCAACGTCGACCAGGACTTTGCGGCCCTGATGATACCCCACCACCAGAGCGCCATCGACATGGCCCAGGCCGAGCTGGCCCACGGCCGCGACACCAAGCTCAAGGAAATGGCCCAGCAGATGATCAATGCCCAACAGCAGGAAATCAAGCAGCTCAAAACCTGGCAGGTGAAAAACGGGGGCAAGGTGCCGGGCAGCGCCGCGGTGTACGAGTGCTCCATGGGCTGCGCCGGCAGCCAGAGTTCCAAGCCCGGCAAGTGCCCCGTCTGCGGCATGGACCTGGTAAAGAAGTCCTAATGTGGCCGCCCGGGGCCGGAACTGCGTGTTTTCGGCCCCGGGCTCCGCTCCTGTGGCTAGCTAGAAGCCAGCCGCTTACTCTTTCTGCATGAAGTATCTGAGTTATAACCGTGTTTTCGTGCTGCTCGCCGGGCTGGGGCTGCTGGCCGGGCCGGCCGTGGGCCAGCGCCTGGTGGTGCAGCCCGATAGCGCCGAGCAGCAGGCCCTGCGCCGCCACCCGCGCCTGCGGCAGTCGGAAAGTGAAATTGAGGAACAACGGGCCCTGCGGCGCGGCAGCTTTGCCCCGACTAACCCCGACTTGCTGTGGTCGGCCCCGACCGGGGAACGGTGGGCGCCGGGCGTGGTGCAAACCATCGACCTGCCCCACGTGTACCGCCGCCAGGCCCAGGCTGCCCAGGCCGGCCTCACGCTGGCCGAGCGGGGCCGGGAAGTGAACCGCGCTACCGTGCGCCGCGACGTGCGCCTGGCCTACCTGGGCCTGCAGTTTGCCGAGGCCCAGGTGCGGCAGCTGGCGTACCAGGACAGCCTGTTTCGGGCCCTGCAAGCGGCTACCGACCGGCTCTTCCAGGCCGGGGAAGTCACTTCCCTGCAGCGCATCAGCACCGAGGCCGAAGCCCGGCAGGTGCGCAACCAGCTCCAGCAGGCCACCGTGGACCGCCGCGCAGCCCAGCGTCGCCTGGGCCTCTTGCTGGGCCAGCCCCAGGCCGAGCTGACGGCCGCCACCGACCTGCGCCAGACCGGGCCCGAGCTGGCCCGCACCGGGGCCGAGCTGCTGGCCGCCCTGCCCACCCCGGACAGTGCCGCCGTGGCCTTAAGCCCCACGCTGGCTTACTACCGGCAGAATGTGGCGTTGAGTCAGGCGGGCATCAGCCTGGTGCGGGCCCGCCGCACGCCGGCTCTTACGGTAGGCTACCAGAACCAGGCGTTTGAAAACTCGGCTCTGCACTACCGTTTCCAGTTTGGCGTGTCGGTGCCCATCTGGTTCTGGACCTACCGCTCCCAGCTGCAGGCGGCCACGGCCCGCCGCCGGGCGGCCACCAGCCAGTTGCAGGTACAGCAGCTGGAGCTGAGCACCCAGTACGAGCAGGCCCTGGCCGACACCCGCAAGTTTGCCGCCTCCCTGGGCTATTACGAGCAAACCGGTCTGCCCCAGGCAGCGGCCATTATCAGCCAGTCGCAGCGCTTGTTTCGGGCCGGCGAAATCAGCTACCTGGTCTTGATTCAGAGCCTGAACCAGGCCTTTACCATTCAGAACACCTACCTGACCACCATCCGCGACTACCGCCAGGCCATCGTGGAGCTTAACTACCTGCGGGGACTCTAATGAAACAACTCCTGCTTTTGCTCGGGGCCCTGCTACTGCTGGCTCCCCGTGCCCGGGCCCACGGCGGCGAAGACCACGGCCAGGCCGCGGCAGCTACTTCGGGCGCGGCCCCCACCAGCTTTTCGGTGGCGGCGCTTTCGGAAAGCTTCGAGCTGCTGCTGCGCTACGAGCCCCTGGAAGCCGGCCAGCCCGCCCACCTGCGCCTGTTCGTGTCGGACTACGCTACGAATGTGCCCATCAAAGGTGCCCAGCTGACCATCACCTCGCCCGAAGATGCCAGCCTGAAGTGGACCGCGGAGCCCCAGGAGCCCGGCGAATACCTGCTGGAGGGTCAGTTTCCGGCCAACAAGAAGTACAGCTTCGCCGTGAACATCGTGGCCGGCCCCAAAGCCGATTTGCTGCTGCTCGAAGGCATTGAAGTCGGCAAAAAGCTGCCCGTAGCCGCCGTTCCGGCCACGGCCGCGCCCGGCTTATTCTCGTCCTGGAAAACCCTTGCGGCCCTGCTCGGCGCCTTCGTGCTGGGCGTGGGCCTGACGTTTTTGCTGCTGCGCCGGCGCCGTCCGGCCGCGCCTGTTTCCACTCCTGCTGCTCCCGTTTATGAAAACCACGCATAAGTTTCTGGCAGTAACTGCTGCCGCAGGCCTCGGGCTCGGCGTGCTGCTGCCTCCGCCGGCTGATCTGCTGGCTCACGGCGGCGAAGACCACGGCGACACGGCCGCCCCCAGCACTGGCACCGCCCAAACCGACCGGGTAGTATTAGCCAAGGAAAGCCAGTTCCTGTTTGGAGTGCGTACGGCCCTGGCCCGTTACTCGACCACCTATTCCCAGGCCACGCTCTACGGCACTGTCACGGCCGGGGCCGGTGGGGAAGGCCGGGTGGTCGTGCCCCAAACCGGGCGCATCGTGCGCCTGGCGGCCCGGGTGGGCCAGGCGGTGAAGGCCGGGCAAACCCTGGCCGTGGTTGACCAGACCCTGGACGCGACCCAGCAAATCGGCCTGAGCACCGAGCGGGCCCAGGCCCAGGCCGAGCTGCGCGCCGCCCAGCAGGACTACGCCCGCCTGCAAAGCATTGCCGACATTGCCGCCCGCAAGGACGTGGTAGCCGCCGAGCTGCGCCTGCGCCAGGCCCGGCAGCAGGCCGCCATTCTCAACGCCCAGGGCCAGAACCGCCGCGTCACCATCATCTCCCCCATCAGCGGTACGGTGGATGTGTTCAACCTGGCCGTGGGCCAGCAGGTCAGCCAGGGCGACGAGCTGCTGCGGGTGCTGAACCCGGGCAAGTTGCGCGTCGAGGCCCAGGTATTTGCCCAGGATATGGCCCGCATTACGCCCAGCGCCCGGTTTCGGGTAGAAGGCTTGCAGGGCCAGGGCGGCAGCGTGGCGGCCCGGCAGGTGGTGTTCAGCAACGTCGTCAATCCGGTGAACCAGGCCCGCCAGCTGATTCTGGAACTGGACGCCGCCACGGCGCCCCAGTTTCGGGCCGGGCAGGCCGTGCATGTACAGGTAAGCAGCAGCCAGGGCCCGGGTGGCCCCAAGCAGCTCGTGGTGCCCACCGCCGCCCTGACCGATTTGAACGGCCGCCCCGTGGTGTTTGTGCACACTACGCCCGAGCAGTTCCGGATTCGCTACGTGCAGCCCGGCGCGGCCAACGGCGAGCAAACCGTGCTTTTGCAGGGCGACGTCAACGAAAACGACCGGGTGGTGACCGAGGGCACTTACCAGCTCAAATCCATTTACCTGAATCAATAAGGATGCTTGATTCCATCATCCGCTTTGCCCTGCAAAACCGGCTCTTGCTGCTGGCCTTTGCCGCGGCCCTGCTCATTGCCGGCACCTTCACGGCCCGGCAGCTGCCCGTCGACGTGCTGCCCGACCTGGACCGGCCCCGGGTAACCGTGTTTCTGGAAGCGGCCGGCATGGCTCCCGAAGAAGTGGAAGCCCTGGTGACGCTGCCCGTGGAAACGGCCCTGAACGGAGCCACCGGCGTGGCCGCCGTGCGCTCCAACTCGGCCATCGGCCTGGGCATGGTGTTCGTGGAGTTCGACTACGGCACCGACATTTTCACCGCCCGCCAGATTGTGGCCGAAAAGCTGCAGACCGTCGGTGAGCAGCTGCCCGCCGGCATCACGCCCGTGCTGGGGCCCATTTCCTCGGTTATGGGTCAGATTATGCTGGTTGGCCTCTCGACGACCAGGCAGCGCCCGGCAACCGGCACCGAACCAACAGCTACCACCCGACCTCCAACAACTACTAACCCGCCAACCACCACTGCCGCCGACCTGCGCACCCTGGCCAACTACACCGTGCGCCAGCGCCTGCTCAGCATTCCGGGCGTGGCCCAGGTGATTCCCATTGGCGGCGACAACCTGCAGTACCAGGTGCTGCTCGACATGCCCCGCCTGAACGCCGTGGGCCTGACCATCAGCCAGATTGAAGACGCGTTGCGCCGCTCCAACCTCAATACTACCGGCAACTTTTTTGACCGCAACGGCTCGGAGGTGCTGATTCGCAACCTGGGCCGGCTGCGCTCCGTGCAGGATATTGAGAACATCATCGTCGGCTACCGGGACGGCTCCCCCATCACCGTGCAGCAGGTAGCCAGCGTCGAGTTCGGGGCCCGCTTCAAGCGCGGCGACGGGAGCGTCAACGGCCGGCCGGCCGTGATTCTGAGCATCGAAAAGCAGCCGGGCGCCGCTACCGTAGGCCTGACTCAGGCCGTGGAAAAAGCCCTGGCTGAATTGCAGCCCTCCCTGCCCAAAGATGTACGGGTCAACACCCGCCTGTTTAAGCAGGCCGACTTTATCGAGTCCTCGATTACCAACGTGGAGGAAGCCCTACGCGACGGGGCCATTCTGGTGGTTATCGTGCTGTTTGCCTTTCTGCTGAACGTGCGCACCACCTTTATTTCCTTGGTCGCCATTCCGCTGTCGTTGCTGGTCACGGCCCTGGTGTTTCGCTTTGCCGGTATCAGCATCAACACCATGACGCTGGGCGGCCTGGCCATTGCCATCGGCGAGCTGGTCGACGACGCCATCGTGGACGTGGAAAACGTATTCCGGCGGCTGCGCGAAAACCAGCTCCTGCCCCAGCCCAAACCGGCCCTGCAGGTGATTTACGCGGCGTCCTCGGAGGTGCGCAACTCCATTGTCTACGCCACCATCATCGTGGTACTGGTGTTTCTGCCGCTGTTTGCCCTCGAAGGCATGGAAGGCCGGATTTTCGCGCCCCTGGGTATCGCCTATATCACCAGCATCGTGGCCTCGCTGTTCGTATCCCTGACCGTGACGCCGGTGCTGTGCTACTATTTATTGCCCCGCCTGAAACAGGTACGCGCGGCCGAGCAGGAAGGCCGGCTGGTGCGCTGGCTCAAGGAAAAAGACACCCGCCTGCTGCACTGGGGCCTGGCTCACCCCAAGCGGGTACTGGTCACCACGGGCCTGCTCTTTGGCCTGGCCGCGGCTATGGTCCCGTTTTTCGGAACGGAGTTTCTGCCGCCCTTCAACGAAGGCTCGCTTACGGTCAACTTCTCGGCCCCGGCCGGCACCTCGCTCACCGAGTCGAACAAGCTGGGCACCCTGGGCGAGGAGCAGATCCTGCGCATTCCGGAGGTGGCCTACACCGCCCGCCGCACCGGCCGCGCCGAACTTGATGAACACGCCGAATCGGTGAACAACTCCGAAATCGAAGTGGCTTTCAAGACCGAAGCCGAGCTGGCCAAGGAAGGCCGCACCATGCGCAGCCGCGACGAAATCCTGGCCGACCTGCGCCAGAAGCTCAGCCTGATTGCCGGGGTCAACGTCAACATCGGCCAGCCCATTTCCCACCGCCTCGACCACCTCTTGTCGGGCGTGCGGGCCCAGGTGGCTATCAAGGTGTTTGGCAACGACTTGCTGGAGCTGCGCCGCTACGCGGGCGAGATTCGCACGGCGGCCAGCACGGTGCCCGGCGTGGTTGATTTGCAGGTGGAAAAGCAGGTTCAGATTCCGCAGTTGCTGGTGCGCCCCCGCGACGCGGCTCTGCGCGCCTACGGCCTCGACCGGGGCAGCGTGGTCCAGACCCTGCAAACGCTGTTCCAGGGCGAAGTGGTGTCGCAGATGCTCGACGGGCAGAAGCGCTTCGACTTGGTAGTAAAGCTGCCCGAAAACCAGCGCAACGATGTGGCCACCATTGCCCAAACCCGCATTGAAACACCCAGCGGCGCCCTGATTCCGGTAAGCCAGGTGGCCGACGTAACCTACGAGCCCGGGCCCAACACCATCAACCACGAAAACACCCAGCGCCGCATCACCATCTCGCTGAACGTGGCCGGGCGCGACCTGGGCAGCACCGTACAGGAAGTGCAACAGCGCATCCGGGAGCAGGTGCCGCTGCCGGCCGGCTACTACCTCACTTTCGGCGGGCAGTTTGAAAGCCAGCAGGCCGCCTCGCAGAAGATTCTGTGGCTGAGCTTGTTTTCCCTGGCCGGCATTTTCCTGGTGCTCTACTCCCACTTCCGCTCCCCCCTGCTGGTGCTGCAAATCATGCTCAACATTCCGCTGGCCCTCATTGGCTCGGTGGTGGCGGTGCTGGTCACCGGGGGCACGTTCAGCATTGCTTCGCTCGTAGGCTTTATCACGCTGACGGGCATTGCCTCGCGCAACGGCATTATGATGATTTCGCACTACCTGCACCTGGTGGAGCACGAGGGCGAGAAATTCAGCCGGGAAATGATAGTGCGCGGCTCCCTGGAGCGCCTGGTGCCGGTGCTGATGACGGCCCTGGTAGCGGCGCTGGCGCTGGTGCCGCTGACATTGGCCAAGGACGCACCGGGCAAGGAAATTCTCTACCCCGTGGCTACCGTCATCCTGGGGGGCCTGCTCAGCTCTACCTTCCTCGACATCATCGTGACGCCCGTTGTCTTTGCCTGGCTCGGGGAAAAAGCCCTGGCCCAGTACCAGCGCGGCCACGGCGAAGTCAGCCTCGACAACCAGCCGCCGGAGCTGGCCGCGCCGTTGCTGCCTTCTTCCGAGGTAGGCGCTTCGGGCAAAGCTTAGAGCAGCGGCGGCTAAGGCCCCGCGGGGGTTAGTCGCCGCCGCAGCCCCCGCAGCCGCCACACCCACTGTCGCCGCCACCGCCGGAGCCCCCGTCACCGCCACCACCATCCCCGCTGCTACCGTCGCCGCCACCGCGGGGGCGCGGGTCCAGCCATACGGCCATGTGGTTCATGCCCAGCCCATTCAACTCGGCGGGCCCCAACAAGGCCACGGTGAGGGCCACGGAATGAGCGGGCAAGGGGTCGGCGTACTTCTCTTCCCGAACAATGGGCTCGATTTCGCGCAGCAGCCGAACGCCCCGGCCGGTAGCCCAGGCCCCGTACTGCCGGCTAATAGCATACGCCACGGCCAACCCAACCAGGGACATTACCAGAAACGCCACGGGCCGGTCGCGGGTAAGCCCAACCCCTACTTTAGCAACCCCGAATAAGCCCAGCCCCAGGACCGTCAGATCAACCAGCCGATTGAGGCGCCGCCGCTCGGCCGCGGGCAGCAGCAGGCCTTGCGCTTCCAGGCTTTCGTCGAGGGCCCGCAACGGGGCAACATGAGGGTCCAGGGCCGGGCGGCGGATATCGGCTAGCCTGGTTTCTCCCTCGGGCGCAATCAGGTTCCAGACGGCCCGCTCGTAGGGGTCGGCGGGCGGGGCAGTGGCCATGCGTTTCACTTTCTGCTTAGGCAGCGGCTCAATCGTGCCCGTATGGACTAGGGCCGCCAGCGCCGCCTCGACAACCCGCTTGCCGTGTTGGGGCAGGCGGGCCAGCTCGTAGGTGCCGGGCATAGCCGCCAGATTCGGCAGTTCTTCCGGCCCCCGGCCTTGGTGCCGCCGCCACAGCGCCAGGGGAAACAGGGTGAGGCACAGCGTCCAGTACAGCAGCAGAAACTCCGTCCCGTACCAGTTCAGCGGGTTGAGCGGGGTGCGGGCCGTGCAGCCTACCAGCACCGCCGCCACGGCCAGCAGTAGCACCGCGCGGCGGCTCACGCGGGCATTCCAGCGCGGGCGGGGCAGCAGCACGTGCCGCCGCAGATTGACCCGCCGAAAGTGCGGGGCTTCCCCAAAGCGCACGGCCGCCGGCGGCCAGATGTCGGCCGGCGGCAGGGTGCCAAACGCGGTGCGGTAGGACTGCAGGGTGCGGGCATACCAGTCCTGAAACTTGTGGCCCTCGGCTGCTCCGCCTTTAGTGGGCCCGTGGTGGAGCGCAAAGCCCAGTATCTCCCCGCAGAGGTCTTCCCAGTACGAGCGGGTGTAGAGCAGATGCAGGTGCCAGGCCTGGTCGACCTCGTCGGAGGGCGTGACCGGGTGCCCGCAGGTAGCGGCCAGAAAGATGAATTTCTTATATTCGACAACTACGCGGCGGGCGTAGGCCGGGGGCCAGTTATTGTCGCGGGCCAGGCGCCGGGAAAAGGGCAACGCGGACGTGCCGTCCAAGTCGAAGGCTTCCAGCCGGAACCACAAATCGGGCTGAACCACGCGGGGCTCATGAGGCAGCATAGTGGTAGGGGCTGACGACAACTATATCGGGCCTCAAGGTACAAACTCTCAGCCTATTACCGAATGAGGCCTGGTGCAGCGCCCCGGATTACCATCGTCTTTGGTCAACTGATTGCAGCTCCTCCTTAACCCGCGGGCCCTTTCCGCAGTTTAGAGTATAGACCCTTTGCCGCAACTGCGGCCTTTTCCCTGAGTCTTTGTTTTTCTGGGCTTCTCCTTCTGACTTCCTTTCGCTATTTCCATGTCTTCTGAAACTGATAAGCCGGCGGGCCACGACGAGAGCCGGCGCACCTTTCTCAAGCAGTCGTCGCTGCTGACGGCCTTTACCATCGTGCCGGGGCCGGTGCTGCAGGCGGCCACTTACGAGCTCGACGAAAAAGTAGCCGCCGCCTTCGAAAAAGTATCGTTGAAACTCGAAGTCAACGGCGTCAAGCACAAGCTTTCGGTGGAGCCCCGCACCACCCTACTCGATTTACTGCGCGAAAACCTGAACCTGACCGGCACCAAGAAAGGCTGCGACTACGGCCAGTGCGGGGCCTGCACGGTGCACGTGGACGGGCAGCGGGTGAACAGCTGCCTGAGCTTTGCCGTGATGCACGAGGGCAAGAAAATCACGACCATCGAAGGTCTGGCCGAGGGCGGCAAGCTCCACCCCATGCAGGAGGCTTTCGTGAAGCACGACGGGTTTCAGTGCGGCTACTGCACCCCGGGCCAGATCATGTCGGCCGTGGCCTGCGTGCGCGAGGGCCACGCGGGCTCCGAAACCGAAATTCGGGAGTTTATGAGCGGCAACATCTGCCGGTGCGGGGCTTATTCCAACATCGTGGCGGCTATTCAGGAAGTGAAAAACGGAGGACAGAAGGTATGAACCAGTTTCAGTACGTGCGGCCCAGTAAGCCCCAGGCCGCCATTGAGGCGGTAACCAAGGACGCCAACGCTACCTTCATTGCCGGCGGCACCAACCTGGTCGATTTGATGAAGCGCGGCATTGCCACGCCCCAGAAGCTGGTCGACATCAACCGCCTGCCGCTCAACAAGATTGAGAAAGAAAACAACGGTCTGCGCATCGGGGCCCTGGCCCTGAACTCGGCCGTAGCCGACGACAAGCTCGTGCGCCAGAAGCAGCCCCTGCTGGCCCTGGCCCTGAACGCGGGAGCCTCGGCCCAGCTGCGCAACATGGCCACCGTGGGCGGCAACATGCTGCAGCGCACCCGTTGCTCCTACTTCTACGACCTGGCCATGCCCTGCAACAAGCGGGAGCCCGGCACCGGCTGCGGGGCCCTAGAAGGCATTAACCGCATGCACGCCATCTTCGGCTTCAGCGACAAGTGCATTGCCGTGCACCCCTCCGACATGAGCGTGGCCCTGGTAGCCCTCGACGCCACCGTGCTGGTGAGCGGCCCCAAGGGCGAGCGGCGCATTCCGTTTGCCGACTTCCACCGCCTGCCCGGCGACACGCCCGAAAAAGACACCAACCTGGAAAAAGGTGAGCTGATAACCGCCGTCGACATTCCTGACGGACCTTTTACCAAACACGTGCACTACCAGAAGGTGCGCGAGCGGGCTTCCTACGCCTTTGCCCTGCTGTCGGTAGCCGCCGCCCTCGATATCGAGAATAACACCATCAAGGCGGCGCGGCTGGCTATGGGCGGCGTGGCCCACAAACCCTGGCGCCTAACGGCCGCCGAGCAGGTCCTGGTGGGCAAGCCCGCTACGGAAGCTACGTTCCGGCAGGCGGCCGAAGTGGCTATGCAGGGCGCCAAGGCCTTTAAACACAACGCCTACAAGCTCAAGTTGGGACCTAACACGATTGTACAGGCCCTGCGGACAGCCGCCGCGGCAGCTTAACAACCCGATTCGAATGAAAGCACAAGACAAGCAAATCGGGGCCCCGATGAACCGGGTGGATGGCCGCCTGAAAGTGACCGGCGGCGCCAAGTACTCGGCCGAATACGAGCTGCCCAACATGGCCTACGCCGTGCTCGTCGGCAGCACCATTGCCAAGGGCCGCCTCACCAGCATCGACGCCAAGGCGGCCGAGAAGGCGCCGGGCGTGCTGGCCGTCGTTACCCACTTCAACTCGCCTAAGGTGCCCGGCTTCGACACGGCCGGCAAAGACCCCTCCCAGCCGGCCACGGTGGGCGGGCCGCTGAAGATTTTCAAGGACGACAAAATCCGCTACAACGACCAGGTCATTGCCGTGGTCGTGGCCGATTCCTGGGAACGGGCCCGCTATGCCGCACGCCTGGTGAAGGCCCAGTATGCCCAGGAAAAGCATAAAACCAACCTGGAAGCCAGTGTTTCGGATGCCTTCTTGCCCACAGCGGCCAAGAAGAACCCCAAGCACCCCATGAACGACTACCAGCGCGGGCAGGTCGACGCCTACAAAACGGGCGCCATCAAGCTGGAAAGTGAGTACGTGATTCCCACCGAGGTGCATCACCCCATGGAGCTGCAGTCCATTACGGCCCACTGGGAGGCCCCCGACCGCCTTACGCTCTACGACAAAACCCAGGGCACCATGGCCACCCGCCGCGACTTTGCCAAGGAGTGGAACCTGCCCGAGGAAAACGTGAAAGTCATTGCCACGTTCGTGGGCGGGGCCTTCGGCAACGCCCTGCACAGCTGGCCCCACGAGTCGGCCGCCATTATTGCGGCCAAAGTCGTGAACCGGCCCGTGAAGCTGATGCTGACCCGGGAGCAGATGTTTACCAACGTGGGCTACCGGCCCTACACCTGGCAGAAGCTGGGTATGAGCGCCACGCCCGACGGCAAAATCACGGCCATTACCCACGAGTCCATCGGCCAGACCTCGACCTACGAGGAGTTTACCGAATCGACCCTGGCCCAGACGCGCATGATGTACCAGTCGCCCAACGTGACGACGCGCTACCGCCTGGCCTCGCTCGACGTGTGCTCGCCCATCTGGATGCGGGGCCCCGGCGAAGCCACCGGCGCCTTTGCCCTGGAGTCGGCCATGGATGAAATGGCCCATATGCTGAACCTGGACCCGCTGGAGTTTCGTCTGCGCAACTACACCGAGCAGGACCCGGAGAAAAATAAGCCCTGGAGCACCAAGTTTCTGAAGGAATGCTACCAGCTGGGCGCCGAGCGGGTGGGCTGGAACAAGCGCCAACTGAAGCCCGGCTCCCTGCGCGACGGGGAGTGGCTGATCGGCTACGGCATGGGTGTGGGCACGTTTGGGGCCCACCGTGGCGCGGCTACTGTGGGCGCCCAGCTGCTGCCCGACGGCACCGTGCTGCTGCAGTGCGCCACCACCGACATTGGGCCCGGCACCGGCACCGTGATGACCCAGATTGCGGCCGAAACGTTGGGCCTGGACCCCAAGAAAATCCGGTTTGAGCTCGGCAACTCGTCGTTTCCCAAAGCTGGTACCCAGGGTGGTTCGTCCACCGTCAACAGTGTGGGCCCGGCTACGCAGGAAGCCTGCCTGGCCCTGAAAGAAAAACTGCGCACCCTGGCCGGCGCCGCTTTTGCCTCGGCCAAGAAGGAAGACGTGACCCTCACCGACGGCTACCTCACGCTGGCCGGCAACGCCGGAGCCCGCGTGCCTTATGCCGACTTGATCAAACAAGGCGGCGACAAAGCCGTGACGGTGGAAGCCAAGCCCGGCCCGGAAGGCCAGCAGTACTCGATGTACTCATTCTCGGTGCATTTTGCCGAAGTGCGCGTACATGAGCTGACCGGCGAAGTGCGGGTGAGTAAGCTGGTTTCCTGCGCCGACGCGGGCACGATTGTCAACGAGAAAACGGCCGGCAACCAGATGAAGGGCGGCGCCGTGGGCGGCATTGGCATGGCCCTGATGGAGGCAGCCCACATCGACGACCGGTTTGGGCGCTACGTCACCAAGGACTTTGCCGACTACCACGTGCCCGTACACGCCGACTCGCCCGATGTGCAGGTGGCCTTCGTCAACAAGCCCGACCCGCACGTGAATAATCTGGGAACCAAAGGCATCGGCGAAATTGCCATCATCGGCGTGGCCCCCGCCATCGCCAACGCCGTGTTCAACGCTACCGGTAAGCGCATCCGCGAGCTGCCGATTACTCCGGATAAGCTGATTTAATCAGTGTACTAAGGCGCAGGAATGTGCTGACGTGCGCAATGTGTCCTTGCGAGGCGTGGCCGTGGCAATCGGTCTTCTGCGCAGGTAGTCCTGATCTTTTACCAGAAAGCCCTGACGTTAGCAAACGTCAGGGCTTTTCACGTTAGAGGGCTCAGCCCATTTCAGCGGACGGATGGCCACGGTCTTGCAAGGACAGGAGTTTTCATTTCCTACCTTAAGCCTTGGCTATTATGCCCCCTGGGCGACCATGCGCATAAAGCCGCCGTCCATGACGTAGGTGGAACCGGTGACGTAGTCGGAGTCGGCGGAGGCCAGAAACAGGGCCAGCTTGGCAATTTCCTCGGGCTGGCCGGCGCGTTTCATCGGAATGCGCTGCTCTTTCTCCCGGCGCTCCTCGGGGTTATCCACCGCCGACTGGTTCATGGGGGTCATAATCATGCCCGGGGCAATGTTGTTGACGTTGATGCCGGATTCGGCCAGCTCCAGGGCCAGGGTGCGGGTCAGGTTGCGCAGGCCCCCTTTCGAGGCGCAGTAATCGGCCGTACCGGCCGATACTACCTCTTCGTGAATCGAAGACACGTTGATGATTTTGCCCTTGCCGCCCTGCTGCTGCCGGTGACGAATAAAGAGGCGGGCAAAATAAAACGGCCCGAACAAGTTGGTGCGAATCGTTTTCTCGAACTCGGCGGGCTCCATATCGGCTACGTTCTTTTTGGCGCCCGGTGCCGCGGCGTTGTTTACCAGAATGTGCAGCTGCGAAAACTCCCGCACCGCTTGGGCAAACAAGTTTTCTACCTGCTGGTTTTCGCTGACATCGGCCTGGATAACAATGCCCCGGCGGCCGGCCTGCTCTACGGCAGCCAGGGTTTCTTTGGCGCCGTCTTTATCGGTATGGTAGCAGATAACGATGTCGGCCCCGGCCTGGGCAAAGGCAATGGCCGTAGCTTGGCCAATCCCCGAATCGGCCCCGGTTATTAAGGCCACCTGATCTTGTAGTTGCTGCATAATCCTGTAGATTGAACGTGTACTAGCAGGCCCGCCCCCGGAAACCAGCTGCCGACCCGGCTTGGACATACTGCGCTTACCCAAGAAAGTTATGTTGAGTTTCGTAGGTCCTGCTGCCGTACTGCTCCTGGTAAAGCTCAACAACGCTACGTCGCAGCAGCCGTAGTAGATGGTTAGATATTTCTTTGCTCTTACCCATGACCGACCATTATGCCCTCTTTCGCCCATTGTTGGAGCGTGGGCGAGTTGTATACTTTGTCTATGATTCGGCTGAGCAGCGCGTGGTGTACGTCAGTAAGGCCTTCGAGCAGCTCACCGGCGACCCTGCCGACCATATCAACGAGGACCTGCCCCACCTGCTGCGGCGCCTGCACCCCGACGACCAGCAGCACGTAGTGCAGCTACTGGAACAGGCCGAGCCAGAGCAAGTCCTGGAAGGAATAGAGCTGCGCCTGACCCGCCCCGACGGTGGCATCCAGTGGCTGAACGTGAGCCTGTGCCGGGTGCCGGGCCCCGACAACAAGCCCTACCTGACCGGCACGGCGGAGGATATTACCCCGATTAAAGAGGGCATGCAGAACCTGCAGCGCTTCGGCACCAAAAAGAATGCGGTGCTCGAAATTCTGTCGCACGACCTGGCCGGGCCGCTGCTGGTGCTGCAGCAGCTCACCGAGCACCTGGAGCGCGAAACAAATGGACAACTATCCGCCCAGGCCCAGAAAATGCTGCTGCTCATGCAGCGCACCTGCCGCGAAAGTGTGAACATGATTCACGACTTTGTCGATGCTGAGTTTCTCGAATCGGCCAACATTGAGCTTAACCTGGAGCGCACCGACCTCGTGGTGTGGGTTAAGACCCTCGTGGAGGAATACCAACGCTCCGAAGACCTGCTGCACCTGGAGTTCAGCCTGGAAGCCCCGCCCGAGCCAGTGTATGTGCATATCGATGTCGACAAGTTTCACCAGGTAATCAACAACCTGATTTCCAACGCCGTGAAGTTTACTCCGCTGGGAGGCCAGATTATGCTGCGGATTGAGCCCCAGGCCGAGCAGGTTCTGCTCGGTGTGGCCGATACCGGCATTGGTATTCCCGAGCCTATGCAGCCCTACCTGTTCGAGAAATTCACTAAAGCCCGCCGGCCCGGTCTGCGGGGCGAGAAAACGACGGGCCTGGGCATGTCGGTCATTCAAACCATTGTGGAGCTGCACCAGGCCACTATTAGCTTCGTCAGCGCCGAGGGCCAGGGCAGCACCTTTACCATCGCCCTACCAGCCCTCACGACGTAAGGTCCGCTTCCCCGGCCCCCACGACCAGCCCCTTTTTCACCGTTGCCTTTCCCGCGTAATGAGTTGCGCTAGGCTGTCGGCAGCCAGACTGCTGGCACCAGTCAGTTTGCCCCAGAACCGCTACCCCTGCCCTACTGCAGCCCTTTCAGCATTTTATAGAAGGCTTCGGCATAGGTATCACTGATGGGAATGAGTTGGTCGGCAATCTGAATCCGGTTTTTCTCGATGTGGTCAATTTTGTCAAGCGCGACCAGGAAGGAACGGTGCACACGGGCAAAATCCTGAGCGGGCAGCAGCTCTTCGAGCCTGGCAAAGCTCAACAGAGTCAGCAGCTTCTCTTCCCGGGTATGAATCCGTAAGTAGTCCCTCATTCCTTCCACGAAAAGAATGTCGCGGGTTGCTACCTTCTGAATGCGGTGGCCCACCTTGAGAAAAATATACCCCGGCTCGTTTCTGGCCTCCACTTTCTGCTCCCTTCTTTCCGGGGCTTGGTGGGGGCCTTGCTCCTGGTAAAGGCGCAATACGGCTTTGTAAAACCGCTCAAAGGTGAAGGGTTTTAACAGGTAGTCCCGCACCTCCAGCTCATATGCCTTCAGGGCATACTGGTCGTAGGCGGTGGTGAGGATAATCATGGGTTTGGGGTTGAGCATCGGAATGAAGCTCAACCCATCCAGATCGGGCACGTTGATGTCCAAAAACAGCAGGTCGGGTTGGTCGGTCTTCAACTGTGCGGCGGCCTCCAGGGGGCTCATAAAGGCCCCTTTCAACTCCAGAAAAGGAACTTTACGAATGTATTCCTCCAGGATTTCCTGGGCCAGGTGCTCGTCCTCAATAATGTAGCAGGTGAGCTGTTCTTTCATGAGCTGGTAAGTGAAGGCCGCCGATGGTAAGCAAGACCCTAAAGATGGCGCCGGTGTCCTGAATGGTCAGCGTATGCTGGCCAGGATACAACAGCGCCAGCCGTTTCCGGACATTGGGCAAGCCAATGCCGCCGGATTCCTCCAGCCGGCTGGCCGCATTCGTTCCAATTGGATTCTGCACGCTGAAGGTCAGGGTACCTTCGTTTACCGCCACGCTCACCTGCAAGTCGCCGGGCTCCAGCCGGGCGGGGCTGTGTTTGTAGGCGTTTTCCAGCAGGTGAATGAACAGCAAAGGAGCAATGTAGCAGGATTCCGTATCCCCCGCTATGTGCAGGTTTACCACCGGGCTGTTCTTGTAGCGGAGCTGCTGCAGGCTCACGTAATCCCGCAAGTAGTCCATTTCCCGGGCCAGCGGCACCGTGGCCGCATTGGATTCATAAATCATGTAGCGCATCAACGAAGCCAGGTGCAGGACGGCCTCCGGCGCGGCGGGGGCCTGCTTGTAGACCAGCGTGTGGATGTTGTTGAGGGTATTGAAGAGAAAGTGCGGGTTAATCTGGGCCTTCAGATACACCAACTCGGCCTCTACGGCCTGCTTTTCCAGCTGCTCTTTCCGGATAGTGTTAAGCACCAAGTTTTCGGTGACGCGGGCCAGCCAACTCAGAACAAGAAAGATGGGAACCGTCGTGAGCAGGTGCATGGTATAATTCCCAAAATCGAGCTGCTTGTAGTGAAAAAGCAGGAAAGGAAGCGGCCCGGTCAGCCCAATGCCAGTTAGTTGGAGCCAATAGTCTCGTTCTTTTCTCTGGCCAGCATACTGGGTTAACAGGTAGAAATGAGCGTAAAAGACATACAAACAAGTCGCTATAAACCCCTGGGTTGTGGTGCGCCACAGGGCATCGGCTTCACCTCTGAGTTGGAGGACGACCAACAAGGTGAACAAGACCCAAACGGACAGGTGTATCAGCCAGAAGATTCTTTTGACGCGCTCCATAGCACAAAGGTGGGGCTTCCTATACTGGCCCGGGCCACCGGCTCGACCAGCTGCTCGGGCTACTCTACGAGCGGTGCAAAGGAGCCGGCCAGTGCTTTGGCAGAAGCATAACCCTGCTTGGCAGATTTCTTTGCCGCATTAGCATAACGCTTTTCCCTTTTCGAGTGGGCAAGCCTTGCTTCAGCCTGTAATACAAGATGAAAGCATCGGGGCCAGGTGCTGCACCGCCCTCCTTTCAGACGATAACCCGAAGCAAAGCAACGACTATGAAAACCCACTCGTTGGGCCTGATCATCCGCAATGTCTCCAAACGATATGCGAATGGCGTGCAGGCCTTGGATAATGTGTCGCTCAATATTCCGGCCGGCATGTACGGCCTGCTCGGCCCCAACGGAGCCGGCAAATCAACCCTGATGCGCACCCTGGCCACCCTGCAGGAGCCCGATACCGGGCAAATATTCCTGGGCGACATCGATGTAGTACACCAGAAGGATGCCGTACGCCAGACGCTGGGCTACCTGCCTCAGGAGTTTGGCGTATATCCCAAAGCCAGCGCCGAAGAGCTGCTCGATTACTTCGCGGTACTAAAAGGCATTACCGACCGGGCCGTGCGCCGGGCCACCACCGAGGCCCTGCTCAAACAAACCAACCTGTGGGACAAGCGCAAGCAGAAGCTGGGCGGCTACTCCGGCGGCATGCGCCAGCGCTTTGGCGTGGCCGTAGCCCTGCTGGGCAACCCGGGCCTGTTGATAGTGGACGAGCCCACGGCGGGTCTGGACCCGGCCGAACGGGTGCGTTTCCTGAATTTACTCAGCGAATTGGGCGAAACCAGCGTGGTGATTCTCTCCACCCACATTGTGGCCGATGTAGCGGAGCTCTGCACCAACATGGCCATCATCAACCAGGGACAGATTCTGCTGGAAACCTCGCCGCTGCAGGCTGTGGCCGCCCTCCACGGCCGCATCTGGCGCAAGCTGACCGACAAGCACACGCTGCCGGCACTGGAACAGGAGCATCGGGTCATTTCGGCCAAACTGCTCGGTGGCCAGACCCTGGTGCATGTGTACAGTGAAGAACTGCCCGGCCACGGGTTCGAACCGGTGCAGCCGGACCTGGAAGATGTGTATTTCAGTGCCCTGACCGGCTGCCTGGGCCCGGCCCATCCGCAACGCAAAGCGGAGAAAATAACGCTATGAAGCTCAGACGAATTTTCGCGCTGGAATTTGACTACCAGCTGCGCCAGGCTGCTACTTGGCTCTACTTTGGAGTTATCCTGGTCATTGCTTTTCTGATTGTCACGGCCAATTTCCTTTCGGATGCGCAGGAAGGATACTTTTTGGTGAATGCGCCCGTCGTCATTGCCACGGTGGCGGTGTTGTGCAGCGTGTTTTGGCTGTTGATCGGCGCCTCCGTGGCCGGCGACGCGGCGGCCCGCGACGCGCAGACCCGCATGCAGTTGCTCACTTACCCGGCCCCTATCAGCAGAGCCGAGTACCTGGGCGGGAGGCTGCTGGCGGCCTTGGCCCTCAACGTTTGCGTGCTACTGGCGGTGCCGGTAGGCCTGCTGCTGGCCATGCACGGCTCCGGGATAGAGGCCGAGTTGCTGGGTCCGTTCCGGCCAGCGGCTTACCTGACGGCTTTTTTCTTTATCGTGCTGCCCAACGCCTTTATTGCCACGGCCATTCAATTCTCGGTGGCCGCCCTTAGCCGCCGGGCCCTGGGCAGCTACCTGGGCGGCGCAGCCCTGTTTGCAGCGGCTTATGGAGTCGGGCAGGTGCTGCAGCACGAGGGGCAATGGGGAAATTTGGTGGACCCCATGGCGTTTACCCCGGTAATGGGCCTGATGGCCAAGTGGAGCCCGCTGGAGCTGAATGCGCGCCTGGTGCTGCTAGAAGACGTGTTTCTTCTCAACCGTCTTCTGTGGCTGGGTATTGCGCTGGGTGTACTGGCGTTTACCTTCCGCCGCTTTCAGCTGGTTTTGCCCGAAGTAAAGTCGAAGCCCGCCATCCGGCCCCAAGCCAACGTGGCGCCTGAAGAGAGCCGGCACTGGGGAGCCGGAGAAGCCCTACCCCTGCCGCGAGGCGCTTATGGCCTGGGCACGCGGCGGCACCAGGTGCGCCTGCTTACCCAAACAGCCTTTCTGCAGCTCGCCAAAAGCAAGGCCGGCCTGCCCCTGCTGGGTTTGGTGGCCCTGGTAATGGGGCTGGCCGCCCCCGGCAACCTGAAAGCCCGGGGCGTGCCGCTGCTGCCCCGCACCGACTTTGTCGTGGACTACCTGACCGCGCCCATCACACAGCCAGACAAGTTCTGGAGTATCATCGGGGTGCTGACCATTTTCTACGCCGGGGAGCTGGTGTGGCGCGAACGGGAAACCGGCCTAAACGAAATTTCCTACGCCGCGCCGGTGCCCGAATGGGTGCAGTTTCTGAGCCGATACTTCGCGCTGGTGCTGGCGCTGGTAGGCTGGCTAGCCTTTCTGATGGTGGCCGGATTGGGGGCGCAGGGGGCCCTCGGCGGGTTCAAGCCCGAAATTGGGCTGTACGTGCAGGTCCTGTTCGGGCTGCACCTGCTGGATTGCCTGCTCTTTCCCCTGCTGGCCCTGGCAGTGCACGTGCTGGTAAACCAGAAGTTTGTGGGGCATCTGGTGGCGCTGCTAACTTATGGGAGCATTGTCTTTGCACCCAAACTCGGTATCGAGCACAAGCTGCTCATCTACGCGGCCAGCCCCCACTGGACGTACACCGACATGGCCGGCTTTGGGCCCACACTGGCGCCCTGGCTGTGGTTTAAAGTGTACTGGCTGGCGTGGGCGCTGTTGCTGGCCGTGGTGGCGGTGCTGTTTTGGGTGCGAAGCCGGGAAACAAGTCTAGCCGCCCGCCTCCAGCTGGCCCGTCGGCGCTTCACTGGTTCCGTGGCCCGGGGGGCGGCAATGGCCACAGCGGGTATTCTGGGGCTTGGCGGTTTTATTTTCTACAATACCAACGTGCTGCATACCTACTCCAGTACCTCCACCACTGAGGCGCTGCGGGCGGCCTACGAGCAGCGCTTCCGACCATACCAGCACCTACCCCAGCCCCTGCTGACTGGCGTAAAACTACAGGTAGCAATGCACCCCCAGCAGCGAATAGTGCAGATTCAGGGCACCTACCTGCTAATGAATACTACGCAAGTGCCCATTGATTCGGTCCTCTTGGCTGCGGGCACGGGCGGCGTGGAAACCACTGCACTTACCTTCGACCGACCTGCCCGGGCAGTGCTTATAGATACTGAACATGGCCAGCGGATGTACACCCTAGTCCGGCCCTTGGCCCCCGGCGATTCGCTGCGCCTGAGTTTTCGGGTCACCTACACGGCGCAGGGATTTTCCAACGACGGAGCCGACGCGCAGATAACCGAAAATGCCAGTAGCTTCCGAAACCTGGAGTGGCTGCCCACCATCGGCTACCAACCCTACCGGGAGCTGGACGCGGCGGGCGCCCGCAAAGCGTATGGCTTGGCTCCCCGTCCCGCCACGGCCTCGCTCTACGATGTTGCAGCCCGCCGCTATGCTCCTTTTGCCGAGCAAATCCGCTTTGAGGCCATCGTCAGCACCGACACCGGCCAGAGAGTGGTAGCGCCGGGCACCCTGCGCCAGACCTGGAGTAAAGGCAGCCGCCGCTACTTTCACTACGCCACGGATGCGCCCATCCGGAACGAATACGCCTTTTTCTCGGCCAACTATGCGGTGCAGGAAGGGCAATGGCGCAACCCGGTGGCCGGCGGCCAGCACGTTGCCATTCAGATATATTCCCCCCCGGGACTGACCGAAAACCCGGCGCGGATGGTCCGCAGCGCCCAGGCATCGCTCGACTATTATACCCGGCAGTTTGGGCCCTATCCGCACCGGCAGCTCCGCTTTGTAGCTCATCCTAGCGATGCCTTCGGCAACCACGCCGCGCCCATGGCCATTACGACGGAGGAAGGCTTTTTTCTTATGAACCCGAAAGCGGATAAACGGGGCTTCGACCTGGTGACGGCCGTCGTGGCGCACGAAGTAGCCCACCAGTGGTGGGGCAACCAGCTCAAGCAAGCCTATGTCGAGGGCGCCGGCCTGCTCACCGAAAGCTTGGCGTGGTACTCGGCTATGGGCGTGCTGGAGGACAAGTACGGCCCGGAACACCTGCAGCGGCTCCTGAACTTTCTGCGGGAAGAGAATAAGACCCCGCGTACCCGCGCCGCCTTGCCGCTGCTGCAGGCCGACGACTGGTACCAGAACTACCGCAAAGGCCCCTTGGCATTGTACGCCCTGAGCCAATACATGGGCCGGGACCGGGTAAACGGTGCGCTCCGGAATTTGCTGGCCAACCACCGCCCCGGCATACTACCCCGCCCCACTTCCCTGGACCTGTACCAGGAGCTGCAAACGGTAGCGCCCGACTCGCTCCAGCCGCTGCTCCGCGACCTATTTCAAGCCAACACTTTCTGGGAAATGGCGACGAAAAACGCCACTGCCAAACCTACCAAAACAGGCTCCTGGCAGGTGACACTAACGCTACAGGCCAGCAAGCTAGTCGTGGACAGTGCCGGTACCGAAACCAAACGACCGATGAAAGAGTGGGTGGAAATCGGAGTCTTTGCCCCCGCCGAAGCGGGCCTGGAGACAGGCAAGCGGCTCTACCTGCACAAACACTTGGTCAAATCCGGGCAGCAGACCATTGTGCTGACGGTGCCGGGCCGCCCCGGCACCGTCAGCGTTGACCCGCGCAACCTGCTAATTGACTGGAAACTAACAGACAACAGCCGCTATATAACGTTAGCTCAGGCGCAAGCAGGCACCTGAAATATCCTACGGGCACCCGTGCTGCGTCAGCAAGGATTTAGCCCTAGCCTACCAGGCTTGACGGCCGTACGAAGCGCGCATCTACCGAACGTAAAGCCAGGTGTAGTACAATCCGCCGCCTGGCTGCTGTAAGCAGGCCCTCGTCGTTAGGTTGACTTAACCACGTTCAAACGATAACCTCTAGATGGCGTCCAACCCCGGTAAGCCAAGCAGATCAGCGGCACGATGCGCCACGGCTTTGACACGAACGACGTCCGGACCGGTGATGGTCAGGTGGCCCATCTTGCGGCCGGCTCGCGCCTGCACCTTGCCGTACAGGTGCAGGTGCGTGCCGGGCAGGCTCAGCACGGAGTGCCAGTCCGGCTCCCGCAGTTGCCCGCTGGCGTCAAACCATACGTCACCCAGCAGGTTGAGCATGATGGCCGCAGAATGCTGGCGCGGCTGCGGTAAGGGCAAGCCCGCCATGGCGTGAACCTGTAAGTCGAACTGCGAGGCGTCGCAGGCATCTATCGTGTAGTGGCCGCTGTTGTGCGGGCGCGGAGCCATTTCGTTGACCACCAGGCCGCCGTGCTCCGTGCCGTCGTCCACCACAAAAAACTCGACGCACAGCACCCCGACGTAACCCAGATGCTGCGCGATGGCCACGGCTGCCTCGCGGGCCCGGGTTGCTAAGGCAGGTGGCATATTGCCTTCGTAGGCGTGGGTCACGGCCAGAATGCCATTAACATGCACGTTGCGCTGCGGGGCGAAGCTGACGACTTGCCCATCCCAGCCGCGCGCCACCAGCACCGAACACTCGGCGGTGAGCGGCAGCATCTTTTCCAGCACGCAGGCCACGCCGCCCAGTTCCGCCCAGGCGGCGGCCAGGTCCGCGGCGGTCCTGACGCGGACCTGGCCCTTGCCGTCGTAGCCCAGGCGGGCGGTTTTCAGGATGCCGGGCAGCAACTCCGCCCGCTCGTCCTGGACGGCCCGCACCTGGGCCGGCGTCTCAAGCACCGCATAGGGCGCGCAGGTCACCCCCGACACGTCAGCGCAGGCGGCGAAGTGGGCTTTTTCTTCGATGCGGTTTTGGGCAATGCCCACCACGGCCCCACCAGGGGCCACGGGCCGGGTCTGCGCCAGCGTTTGCAGGGCCTGAGCCGGCACGTTTTCAAACTCGGTGGTGATGGCCTGGCACAACTGGGCCAGCTGCGCCAGCCCGGCCGGGTCGTCGTAGCCGGTCTGGATGTGGTGGTGGCTCACCAGCCCGGCGGGGCTTTGCGCGTCGGGCTCCAGCACGGCGGTGAAGTACCCCAGACGCTGGGCGGCATGCACAAACATCCGGCCCAGTTGGCCGCCCCCCAGCACCCCTAGGGTGGCCTGCTGGCCCGCGGCGTTTACACTGCCCGGGTAAATCGGAGTCATGGCTGTAATATCAATATCGGCGCTCATACCGGCAGCGTCATGGCGCGGGCGGCTTCGGTTTGCTCGGCGCGAAATGCCAGCAGCTTGGCCGCCAGACCCGGGTCGTGCAGGGCCAGTAGGCTGACGGCGAACAGCGCGGCATTGGCTGCCCCGGCATCGCCAATAGCAAACGTGGCCACGGGCACGCCTTTGGGCATCTGCACAATGCTGTGCAGCGAATCCACCCCCTGCAAATGCCGGCTGGCCACCGGCACTCCTAGCACGGGCACCGTGGTTTTGGCGGCCAGCATGCCCGGCAGGTGGGCGGCCCCTCCCGCGCCGGCAATGATGGCCTGCAAGCCGCGCGGACCGGCTTGTTCGGCGTAGGCAAACAAGTCATCGGGCATACGGTGGGCCGACACTACGCGCGCTTCGTGGGCCACGCCGAAGTGCGCAAGAATCTGCACGGCATGCTGCATGGTGTTCCAGTCGCTGCTGGAGCCCATGACTACCCCGATCAGGGGTTTGCCTGGGGCGGCGCTGGGAGTATCAGAGGTGGTGGAGGCGGAAAGGGTGTTCATCAAAAAATTTGTTGTCATGCTGCGCTGGTCGAAGTATCGCTACCGCTTCGTTAGCCCATCAAGGTTACTCCATTTGTCAGTTAAGTCAGTTGCTGCTGGATCAATATCAATTACTTCGGCTTCGAAGTCGAACAGGATTGAGACACTAGCCACAATATCCTCAGCGGCTAGGCTGACCCGATAGAAATCTGAACATCGTTCCTGCGGGGCGTTGTGCAAGCTGGGTTTGTCAATCTTGCCGTTTGACAGCATGCGGGTAATACGGTCAGCAAGATGCGCTTGGTCACGTTGCGCCAAGATTCTGCGTGTAGCATTCACAGTGGCAAAATCCAGAACGTCTCCGCGTTCTTTCAGCTCTTAGTACTGAGTTGCATCCCTTGCTTTAGCGGGTCAAGTGAAACAACTCAACGAAGCCAGGAGCAATGTTTCGAGCAGCGGACGCCAGATCAAGCACGACGTTCTTTTACAAAAGCTTGATTTTATAGACAGGTTCGCCCAGTTAGCGCTCCAGCAGGATTTCCGTGCCCAGAATCACCAGGTCTACCCGGCCTTTCAGCGTCTGGTCGATGAAGGGCGTGTTCTGGGATTTGGATTTCATGAATTCCCGCGTAAAGGTGGTTTCCGCTGCGGTATCGAACAAGACGCAGTTGGCTTCCTGGCCGACTTCGATGGTGGGTACCGGCAGGCCCATCAGGCGGCGGGGCTCCGCTGAGTAACGCTTCACGACCAAGTCCCACCCAAATTTTCCGGGCTCGACGAAGTGGTGATAGAGCGAAACCAGGGCCGTATCGAGGCCGGTGATGCCATTGGGCGCGCTGATAAAATCCTGGGCTTTTTCGAACGGCGTGTGCGGGGCGTGGTCGGTGGCAATGAGGTCGAATACGCCTTCCTTGAGCCCTTCGAGCAGCGCATCGCAGTCGGCCTGCGTGCGCAGCGGCGGGTTCATCTTGTAGTTGGTGTCGTAGTCGCCGATGTGCTCGTCGGTGAACAGCAGGTGGTGCGGGGCCACTTCCGCCGTCACCTTCACATCGCCGCGGGATTTCCACCAGCGAATGGTTTCCATGCCGAGCTTGCTCGACACGTGCTGGATGTGCACGTGCGCGCCCGCCGCCCGGGCCAGGCGAATGTCGCGGTCAATGATGATTTCCTCGGCGCAGGCCGGTGAGCCCTTGATGCCAAGCCGGTAGCTCATTACCCCTTCGTTCAGCGCGCGCGGCCCGGCCAGTTCCGGCACCTCGCAGTGGCTGGCGAAAAACATCCCGAACTCGGTGGCGTACTGCATGGCCCGCAGCAGCACCGCCGGGTCGCTGGTAGTGTCGCCATCGTCGGTGAGCATCTTCACGCCGAGCCCGCGCATGCCCTCGATTTCGGCCAACTCCTTGCCCTCACGGTTTTTCGTGACGCAGCCGGAGGTGTATACCGGAATGCGGGACCGGTCTTTGGCATTTTCCAGCACAGTGGCCACGGTGGTAGCCGAGTCGAGGGCCGGGCGGGTATTCGGCATCATCACCACGCCGGTCACGCCGCCGTTGATGGCTGCTTCGCTCCCCGTGGTGATGGTTTCTTTGTTCTCAAACCCGGGGGCGCGGAAATGGACGTGGGCATCAAACATGCCGGGCATAAGAATCCGGCCCCGCGCGTCGATGACGCGGGCACCCTGGGGAAGAGCTAGGTTGCTGCCGATGTCTTGAATTTTTCCTTCGACAATCAGGACATCGCCTTCGAGCAGTACAGGTGAATTTTCGGAGGCAATGCGGGCGTTTTGAAGGAGAAGCATGAAGGTAGGAGTGCTGTTAACTGGCAAGGGTGGAGGGATATTCGGGCTACTGAAGAAAATACACGGGTGGAACCAGCGGCGGCCGGCGTTTAGGGTATAACCACCGCCGAGCTAGCCCGCTGCCGTGCGGCATACGTCGATTCCTGCCGCGGGAATTCTCCGCCCGGCGTAAGCCAGTCGAGCACGGCCATGCGAATGGAAATGCCGTTCTCGACTTGGTTGGTAATCAGGCTGCGCTCATAGTCCATGACGGCGTCGCAGAGCTCGACTCCCCGGTTCACGGGGCCGGGGTGCATGATGTAGAGGCCCCGGTCGCGGATTTCTGCCAGCCGGGCGGTGGTAATGCCGTAGACCCGGTGGTACTCCCGAACGCTGGGGAAAAACTGCACGTCCTGACGCTCCATCTGTACGCGAAGCAGGTAGACCACATCGGGCGCCCAGGCCATGGCCGCCTCGTAGTCGGTGAAGCGGCGGATGCTTTCCGGCACGTACTTGGGCACCAGGGAGCCCGGACCGAGGTAGGCAACCTCGACGCCCAGCTTTTGCAGCAACGTGCTGGTGGAGCGCGCGACGCGGGAATGGAGAATATCCCCAATGATGAGGACTTTTTTGCCCCGGGGGTCGGGGAATTTTTCCTTGATGGTGAAGGCGTCCAGCAGGGCCTGGGTCGGGTGTTCATGCGCCCCGTCGCCGGCATTGATGACCGAGGCCGTGGTTTGACGGGCAATCATGCCGGGCAGGCCGGGGTGACTGTGGCGGACGACGATGTAGTCGGTACGCATGGCCTGGAGCGTCTCGATCGTCTCGCGCACCGACTCGCCCTTGGTGATGGAGGAGTGGTCAACGTCGAAATTCGTTACCTCCGCCGAGAGGCGTTTGGCCGCAACTTCGAAGGAGGAATGCGTCCGGGTGCTGGCCTCATAGAAGAGCATGAGCACGGACTTGCCCTCGAGGGCGGGGATTTTTTTCACCGAGTGGGTGAAGAGTTTCTTAAAGGACGTGGATTGGTCGAGCAGGAACTCGATTTCCTCACGGTGAAGGGATGCAATGTCGAGCAGGTCTTTACGTGCCATACCGGGGTTGAGGAAAAGTGAGGTTGTCTAGCTTAAAAGGACAGGATGAGGTCTTATCTGCCAATATCCATGACGCAGAAACGAGTTGTCGATGTGGGCCGAGGCAATGGCAGCTGCCGCGGCTCAAGGTGGATATTGGTGGCCAGGGGAAATACAGGTTTGGGGGCAGCATGTGCGTTATGCAGCGGCTTCAGGGCAGCGGCCGACGAACGCAACGGACATAAAAAAACCGTTTCGGAATCCGAAACGGTGGCGAAGCAATACTCAGAAAAAACAATAGAAACAGCAGAGGCAAAATCAGAAAAACCGATGGTGGTGAAGACCTTCCGGTCCACTCGCGGTTCCTTGCCGAGCAAGGCCCCACGCTTCATCAACAAGTTTTTTGGTTGAAGCACGATGCAAAATTACGGCATTGTTGCGCTCAGTAACGCATCGTCGATATTAATTTTTTTCCGTACCGCTTTTCTCAACTTGCATTTTAGACCCAACGGGCTGGATAAGGCAGTTTTTGGCAGCTCTGCCGCCAGCGAAAAGGTAGCTTGTATACTTTATCGTTTGGTAAACACAATTCACCTTAAGGCAGACGCAACAGGAGGCTCACAGGATACGCCAAACCCTAGTAGCGCGCTTTGTAGACCCTAAATCCCCGCTAATCATCAAAATCACTGGTAATCAGCATTTTGCCATGATCTACCTTTCTCCAAGAAGGATGTTCTAATTCCTCACTTAGTTAGCGGCCCAACGTGCGCGGGAAAGCATGGAAAAGATCAAACCGATAAAGGAGGGGGTAACGGCTTAACAGAAAAGCCCCGGCGCAGGTTGGGGCTTTTTTGCGCCTAGGCTGCGTGTTGCACCTCGTGATTCAGCATGCGGGCTCGGTTGAAGTTTCCTATCATCAGGCGCATGGCATGATGGTAGTTAATCATGTCTTGGCTGTCATCTTCCCGTTCGGGGAAGGTTTTGTAATACTCTTCTAACGGAGCAATGTAAGGCAAGGCCTTGTCGAGGTACTGAGATTGCTGAGGTAGTGTCACTGTAGTATATATTTAAATCGCTGCGAAAGTTACAGTAAAAGTTCACAGGAAAATCACTGTTTAAAGCTCCACAGGGGCGTTTTATCAAAAAAATATATAGGAAAAAATCTATAAAATCTAACGCACATGGTGTTATATCCGGGCTCGTAGCCTAGAAAATTGAGCGGTATCACACCATTGTAATTTCTCCTAGCTTGAATGCCGAGCCGTGGCGGGTAAATTCCGACCACCGGATAAGTACATCAATGGGCCACAGAAGACGACGGCCTGCGTGCCGGAGTTGTATTTGCTCGACCATCTCACCCAGCTGGTGAGGGAAACATGCTACAATCATCGCAGCAGGTATCAGTGCCTTTTCTGCTGAAAGTGTTGGCAAAAATAAAAGCCTCCTTCCCAGGACCGGGAAGGCGGTTTTTGGCAGGCCCAACTGTTCCACTCGTTTTGAACAGCCCTACTGAACATGCCTTGTTCAGGGCCTCAACGAAGGTTGGCAAATCCCGCTGACAGCCGATAGCAGGCATTGTTCAGCAGTTGTTTTACCTATGTTTCACCAACTGGATCAGCTCATGGAAAGGTCAAGCGTTTCGGAGGTTGACCTAGGGCAGGGAAATACTAGTTTCCACACCGATGTGTGTTGCGCCGGTCTGATCGACCCACCGATTCTTTGGATCGGTGTAGGCAGAATGGTCCATTTTGAGGGACACTTTACGAATACCGTCTATTTCCAGGGTATATTCAGCCGTAGATGATGCATCGGGGCCAACAAAGTTATGAGCTGTTATATGCCTATAGGATATCGTGAAATACAATCGATTCTCAGGAATCATTTGTCTCTCAACTACCTGCTCAAGTGGCTCGAAATAGCCATTTCTGGCAGAAAATCCAAAGAAATACCGATACATAAAATCCGCATCTTTCAACGATCTGGCGCTAACCGTTACATTCGGTAGTGTGCTGAGTTCCGGATGTTGGGCATGTATCTTTTCGAATCTAAGAACAACATTCGGTTTTACGGGCTTGGCAGGTTGCTCTTCTTCCTTCTTGCAACCATTGAGCACTAATATAAGACCGAGGAAGACGAGAGAGTAGATTAATTTCATAGGATCTTTTGCTGCGAAGCTATTGGAAATAACCTAGGCGACCTACCCAACTTTCAATAGCGGTATCGGCCGGTTTTTGTACACGTTGTCGGCAGCCTGGTCTACCGGGGCCGAATTGTGCCGGTCCACATAAATTTTGGCGGTGCTGCGCTGCTGGTGGCCGAGCAAGGCGCCCACCTTGCCCAGGTCGCCGCCGTTGGCGCGGTCGGCTTCGGTGGCCAGGGTGCGACGTGACGAGTGCGTGCTGAGCTTCTTAGTGATGCCGGCTTTTTCAGCGCCCATCTTGATGTTCTTGTTCAACTTCGAGGTGGCCTTCTTCATTTTCTGCAGCTAGTCCCGCTCCGAGAGTTTGTTATAATCGGGGTTCAGCCCATGCCCAAGCTGCCTCCCACAGACGCGCTGCCCCAAGTGCTGTTTACAGTCTTTCGCAACTAGTTTTAGAGGAAAGCATTGGCAAAAGTATTGGCAGAAAATAAAAAAGCTCCTCCCTGCTAGCAGAAAGGAGCTTTTGGTGGGCCCAACTAGTGAAGCATCGAACTATTGGCAGCAGGATATAGAAGCTATTGCGGCCTTTAGCAGCCTCGTCAATCTCGACGATTTTAGCGTTTCGCAGCCGCAGGGCGTGGCGTAATAAGACGACCATCCCCTCTCCCACCGCGGCGGCTACGCCCTACGCCCCGACAGTGCCAGAGCTGGGGTACCGCATATGGCAGGCCTCAGGATTGATTCTGCTCTTGTAGCTTTTTTTCCCCGAACCGCGGCAGGGCAAAATAGACGTATAACAGCACAACGGGTACAATGCTAAACGGCACGCTCCATAAACAAATCAGCAAGGCCGCCAGGTGCAGCGCCGGCGCAAGGGCATATTCTTTCGTCAGCAGACGGATCAGCCTTTTATCGGTATCGTCTTCCAGCAGTTCCTGCTTGCTAATGGCGTACCACCAGGTACAATTATACAGCAAGGTCATCATCACCAACGTCCCGTGGTAGATCAGGGCGGCCGTCCGCTCGTCGGGCTTGCCGATGTGACGGGCTAACAGGCCGGTGGTAAAGGATTGCAGGGTCACGAACATCAGAAACAGAATATCCAGGATAAGCAGGTACTGGTCCGTCTGCTTGATGTAGATGAACATGTTGTGGTGGTTGGACCAGGCAATGCAGATGAACAGGAAAGACGCCGCGAAGGCCGCATAATGGGGCCAGAGTCGCACAATTTCCTGCAGCAAGCCCGTCTCCGTTTCCGGCTTAGGCAGTTCGGTAGCCAGCAAGGTGGCCGCTATGGCTAAAACCGCGTCGCTGAAATATTCAAGCCGGTCGGTTGGTCGATGGTTGTGCATACGCGCTTTTCAACAGCAAGGCCTTGATGATAGAAAAAACCAAAAAAGCGTCAACTCCAACAGGGTGCCGCCCGCGCTGGGGTTGACGCTTTGTTGGCTACCTGTTGCTCATCCGGTACTTATTCTTCTTTTTCCTTTTCAACAGCAGGATACCGGCCGTTAGCAGCAGCGCCGTCGTCGCTGCCCTCCCAATAAAGCCCGCGCGGTTGTACTTCCACTCCGCGCGCCAGCCCCGCTCAACCCAGGGGTTGGGAAGAACGCCGTGCATCAAATCGGTCAACTTGCCCTGAATGGTGTCGACGCGGTCGGCCAGGATGAGCGTCATCCAGTGCGTGGCGGTGGCCTCGCTGTACGTGTAGGCGAAGCGGCGGATGGCCCCGCTCAGGCCGATGGGCGGCGTCGACGTGCCGAACACCCGGGTGACGCCGGGCCGCTCGATGGAATGCAGGATTTCCATGTCCAGCGGCTGCTGGGGGGCCTTTTTGTAATTGAGCCGTTGGTGGTCCGCCCCGTTGGCATGTTTCATGGGGTACGTGGGGTCGTTTTCCGGATCGGCGTCCATGCCCCAGCCGGGTATCTCGGCGGCGCGGGCCATGTTGCGCTGGGCAATGACGCGGTCCTGCCCCGCCTCAATTTGATTTTCCAATGCGTTTTTCATGAGCAAAAGGGGTTAAGCGAACGAAGCGTTGGCGCGTGACGGAATCAGCAGGGGTTTGATGATGTTGTCCAGCTTCTTGGAGAACATGCGGTAAGCATCCGGTATTTCTTCCAGCGGAAACCGGTGGGTAATGATTTCCTTGGGGTTGATCCGGCCGCTCATGATGTGGTCAATCAGTTTGGGCAGCAGCCGCTTGACCGAGGCCTGGTTGGCCCTGATAGTCAAGCCTTTATTCATGATACTGCCGAGGGGCGCGAGGTTCCAGGGCGGGCCGTATACCCCGATGATAGATACGATACCGCCTTTTTTCACGGAATTGACGGCCCAGTGAAAGGCCGTAGCCGTGCCGGCCTGCATCAGGAGGCTCTTCCCGCTAATCGTTTGCCAGGCATGGCCCGACGCTTCGCAGCCCACCGCGTCGATGCACACGTCGGCGCCAAACCAGTCGGTGGCCTTTTTCAGGAATACCACCGGGTCTTTCATTTCCCGGAAGTTGTACGCCTCGGCAAACGAGAATTTGCGGGCAAACTCCAGGCGGTAATCCAATTCATCAATCACGATGACCCGGCCGGCGCCAAAAAACCAGGCAAAGCGGGCCGCCATCAGCCCGATCGGGCCGGCGCCGAACACCACCACGGTGTCGCCTTTCTGGATGCCGGCCTGCTCGGCCGCCTGGTAGCCGGTGGGCACCACGTCGGTGAGCAGCACGGCATTTTCCAGGTCCATGCCTTCCGGCAGAATGGTGGGGCTCACATCGGCGTAAGGCACGCGCACGTATTCGGCCTGGCCCCCGTCGTAGCCCCCGCCCGTGTGGGCGTAGCCAAAGAAGCCGCCCACGGCGGTGGCTTCCGAATTGGCCTCGTGGCAGTTGCCGTAGAGCTCCTGCTGGCAATGCGGACAGCTGCCGCAGGCAATGTTGAAAGGCACCAGTACATGGTCGCCCACCTTCAGTTTTTGCACATCCGAGCCAACGGCTTCTACGACACCAGTAAACTCGTGGCCAAAGGTCATACCCACCCGGGTGTCGGGCACCATCCCATGGTACAGGTGCAGGTCGGAGCCACAGATCAACGATCTGGTGACTCGCACAATGGCATCACTGGGATGCTTAATTTCCGGCACGGGCCGGTTACGGTCTGCCCTGATCTGAAAGGGCCCCCGGAAGTTCATGGCTAGCATAGGCGTAGGTTTTTTTCAAGTGAAACCATCCAAGATTTTTGTGCACAAATACAGTATAACGCTCCTCCCCAATCGTTGGCTATCAGGTTAGTACGGGTTTACCCGGGATAAACCCTTAATTATAACTGCGTATATTTCCCTTTGGGCATTACCTGACAAGCGTGGCAGATGGCAGCTCCATCCCGCGCGGGCTGACGCGCATCTTCGGACGCCATGCACCGGACGGCCCCGGCGTGGGTAATACCGCCGCTAAGCCAGACGCCGGCCCGGCTACGGCTCGTTGATGAGCTGGCACGGGACGTTTATCCGCCCGCACCGGTACCCCCGTCGACCTAGCTTTCGCGCCCGAAACGGGACTTACCGGACTAGTCGCGCCAATACCATTTTCGAGAAAATCACCCCACTTTCACATACTACCCGCCAACAAAAAAACCGGCCTTATCACGTTTTGTCGTGATAAGGCCGGTTTAAGTGGGCCCAACTGGAATCGAACCAGTGACCTGCTGATTATGAGTCAGCTGCTCTAACCGATTGAGCTATAGGCCCGGCTAAAACCTTCCGGAGTTGGTTTCGGCAGTGCAAACTTCGAAGTTTGCCACCGGATTTCCAATTCTATTCTCCGGGTGAGGGCCACTTACTGGCTTTGCCCGTCTTACTTTGCTCTATGTCTGGGAAAAAGCCGAACCTGCTCTTTGATTTTGGGGGCGTAATTATCAACATCAATTACCAGTTGACGACCGAGGCCATGCGGGCCCTGAGCCGGGCCGGTAGCACCATCGAGTTCAGCCAGCAAAGCCAGTCGGAATTGTTTGATCTGCTCGAAACCGGCCGTCTGACTCCCCAGGAGTTTCGCGCCGGGCTGCGGCAGCACTACGAGCTGGAGGCCAGCGACGAGCAACTCGACGAGGCCTGGAACGCCATGCTGCTCGATGTGCCGGCCGAGCGACTGGCCTTCCTTGCCGAGCTGCGCGCCCAGGGCCACGAAACGGCTTTGCTGAGCAATACCAACTATATCCACATCGAGGAAATCAACCGCCGACTACAACAGCAGTACGGGTTTCGCCAGGGCATTGCCGACTGTCTCGACCGGGTCTTTTATTCCCAGCAGGTGGGCCTGCGCAAGCCGGGCCCGGAGATTTTTGCCCATGCCTTGCGCGAAATGAACTGGAAAGCGGAGGAAACTCTTTTCATCGAGGACAGTTCTCAGCATATTGAAACGGCCCGGCGCCTGGGGCTGCCAACGCTGTTCCTGACCCCGCCCCTTACGCTCACCGACGCTCTTCCCGCTGCTATCCGTGCCTTCTCTCCCACTGCCTGACGCCCCCACCCCCGACACCTATCCGCCTATCGAGTTTGACCGTTACGAACGGCCCGCTCCACCCCGTTGGCGGGTATATACCCTGCACCTGCTACTCTTTGCGCTGACTCTGGTGACGACCACGCTGGCGGGGGCAGAATGGATAACCGGAGCGCCTTTTTTTGTGCGTGACACCCCGTTTCAACAAGAAGTGTTTCGCCTGACGGGCTGGTTTACCCAAGCCCAGATTCTGCGGGGCCTCTGGTTTTCCCTGCCTTTTCTGGGGGTGCTGACCGTGCACGAGTTTGGGCACTACTTCACGGCGCGGCACTACAAGGTGAAGGCGACCCTGCCCTACTACATTCCGTTCTTCACGGGCTTTTTTAATACCATTGGCACGTTCGGCGCGGTTATTCGCATCAAGGACCGCATATTTTCGCGCAAAGAGTTTTTTGATATCGGCTTGGCGGGGCCGCTGGCGGGTTTTCTGGTCGCCATTCCGGTGCTTATCTACGGGTTTACCCATTTGCCGCCGCTGGACTACGTATTCCAGATTCACCCCGAGTACCGCAGCTACGGGGCCGACTATGCCCGGCAGGTGTACCAGGACGGGACCGGCATGACGCTGAGCCGCCCCTTGCTCTACCAAGCACTGGAACACTGGTTTGCCGACCCGGCCCGCCTGCCCCACCCCAATGAGCTGATGCACTACCCGCTGCTGCTGGCTGGTTCGCTGGCCCTGTTTTTTACGGCCCTCAACCTGTTGCCCATCGGGCAGCTCGACGGAGGCCACATCCTCTACGGCCTGCTGGGGTTTCGCCTGGCCAACCGGCTGTCGGTAGTGTTTTTCGTCGGGTTTATCTTCTACGCGGGGCTGGGCTTATTTACCTTGCACAGCTCCTGGCAAACCTGGCTCTACGGCGGGGTGCCCTACCTGCTCTACCTATTCGTCGTATTTCGCCGCGCCGTGCCCACGGTGCGGCGCACGGTGCTGCTGCTGCTGAGCGTGCTGGCCGGGCAGCTGGCGCTTACCGTGGCCGTGCCCAATATTTTGGGTAATCCGGGCTGGCTGGTGTTTGGGCTGCTGCTAGGCCGGTTTATGGGAATATTTCATCCTCCCGCCCCCGACGAGCGGCCCTTACATTTGGGGCGAAAGGTGCTGGGCTGGGTAATGCTTGCTATTTTCGTCCTCTGCTTTTCCCCGTCGCCCTTTACGTTTATATAGTCCGGTTGAGGTCGGTATACTACTTATGTTTCTCGAACAACGTCAGCTTACGCGCGTCACGCAGCTAGCCTTGCGTCCGCACGGTTTATATGTCTGTGAGCGTACCCGGCAGGGTAAAAAGATTCTGGAATTTGAAATGCCTTACGAGGAAGTTCTGCCCGTGCGGGTAGAGCGCACTACCTCCACCCCGCAACTGAAACTGGCACCACTGGCCTTTTTTTGGCTTGCCTCGCTGGTGCTACAGCAAGCCGGCAAACGCATCACCGACCTGACCACAACCGAGTGGGCCGTGGCGTTCGGCATTCTGGCAGTATTGGTAGCCGGCTATTTCTATGGGCAAAACAACTGGTGGCGGCACTTTACCCTAGGTACGGCCCGGGCCAATATCACCTTGGCTGACCGCAGCCGTCAGCGCCAGGACTTGGACCGCTTCGCCGACGCGCTGGATAAGCGCACGAAAGCCTACCTGAAAGAACACTACGCGGCCGTTAACCCCTTAGGAATCATTGAGCCCCAGCTACAGCGCCTCCATTGGTTGCAGCATCTCAACGTAGTCAGTGAAGCCGAGGCCCGGGCCTTGGCCACCCGCCTGACCGGGCAAATCAGCAACGTCCCCCTCAAGAGCATGGGCCAGAATCTGGAAGCGCCCTACGTAAATTAAGGGCTGGTTTTAGCCAGCCACCACAACCAAAAGACCGTCATGCTGAGCGATGCTCGACATGACGGTCTTTTGGTTTGCTCCAGAACGGCTAAGTGCTTCCTAGCGGCCTTCCAGAGCCGCTACGCCGGGCAACTCCTTGCCTTCCATATATTCGAGCAGGGCCCCGCCCCCAGTGGAAATGTAGGATACTTGGTCGGCAAAGCCGAGCTGGTTGACGGCCGCCGCCGAGTCGCCGCCGCCGATGAGGCTGAAGGCGCCGTTGGCCGTAGCTTCGGCAATGGCGCGGGCCACGAATTCGGTACCCACGGCGAAGTTCGACATCTCAAACACGCCCATCGGGCCGTTCCAGAGGATGGTTTTCGACTGGCGAATGATATCGGCGAAGGTTTCGCGCGACTCGGGGCCGATGTCGAGGCCCATCCAGCCGGCGGGAATGTCGAGGTTGCCGGCTACTTCAATGTCGGAGTCGTTGGCAAAACGGTCGGTAATCATGCTATCCACGGGCAGCACCAGCTGCACCCCTTTCTGCTTGGCCTTCTCAATCAGGCTGGCGGCCAGCTCTACCTTATCGGCTTCGAGCAGGGAGCTGCCGATGCGGCCGCCCTGGGCTACGGCGAAGGTGTAGGCCATGCCGCCCCCAATGATGAGGTAGTCAACCTTGTCCAGCAGCTGCTCGATAATGAGGATTTTGTCGGAAATCTTGGCCCCGCCCATGATGGCCGTGAAGGGGTGCTCGGGGTTGGTCAGCACGCGGTGGGCGTTGTCCAGCTCGCTTTGCAGCAGGTAGCCAGCCACCCGGTTTTCGGGGGTGAAGTACTGGGCCATAACGGCCGTGGAGGCGTGCTTGCGGTGGGCCGCGCCGAAGGCGTCGTTCACGTACACCTCGCCGAGCGTGCTGAGCTTTTCAGCAAAGGCCGCGTCGCCCTTTTCCTCTTCGGCGTAGAAGCGCACGTTGTCGAGCAACAGGATTTCGCCGGGCTGCAAGTTGGCCGCCAGCTGGGCCGCCTCCGGCCCGATTACGTCGCCGCCGAAGCGTACCGTCGTGCCGTACTCCTGCTCCAGACGCGCCACAAGGTTGCGCAGGGAGTTCTTCTGGTCGGGGCCACCTTTGGGCCGGCCCATGTGGGAGAGCAGCACCACGGAGCCGCCGTCACTGAGGATTTTCTTGATGGTCGGGGTGGCCATCCGGATGCGGGTGTCGTCGGTAATGCGCAGGTCGGCATCGAGGGGCACGTTGAAATCGACGCGCACCACGGCCCGCTTGCCGGCGAAGTTGTACTGATCCAGAGTTTTCATGGAAAAGAATAGGGTTGGAAGAGGTCTTACTACGGAGCGAATGTAAGCAGGGCTGGCAATTGGTAGCATGCAGCAATGTTCACCGAGACACTTTTGCTGGTAGAAACAGGTTTGGGAAGCTCACCGAATGACTTTTGGCAGACCGAAACACGTTTGAGGAATTCTCCAGTAGGTAGTTTTTGGAATTCTGTGCGTTAGGTAGCCGTGTCCTTGCGAGGACGCAGGACGAAGCCATCCGTCCGCTGAAATGTGACTAGTCTTCTAACCTGACAAGCCCTACTCGTTGTTAAGCACAGGGGCTTAGTGGGGAAAGGCCGTGACTACCTTCGCCGAGGACGGATGGCCACGGCTGCGCCTCGCAAGGACACGAGAGGGTCGCTTCCGCTTCCCCCATGTGCCAATCCCCCAATCACTCGTACCTTTGCCCTACGTATGAAAATAGGCATCTTCTTCGGCGGCCCGTCGCGTGAGCGGGAAATTTCCTTTGCTGGCGGCCGCACGGTATATGATAACCTGGACAAGGCTTTGTTCCAGGCCGTTCCCATCTTCGTAGACAGCCGCGGCAACTTCATTTTGCTCGACTGGCACTACATCTACAAGGGCACCATCCGCGACTTTTACCCGCCCGTGTCGGCCCTGCCCGACTCCCGGCACAAGCTCCAGGTGTACCTGGAAAGCCTGGGCGAGCTGAGTTCCGAGGAGCAGGACCGCATCATCAGCGAAGTAGGCCGGAGGGTGCTGCCCCACGAGCTGCGCGAACTGCTGGACTTCGCCTTCCTGGCCCTGCACGGTCCCGGCGGCGAGGATGGCGCCATTCAGGGCCTGCTCGAGTGGTACGGTATCCCCTACTCCGGCTCGGGTGTGCTGCCCTCGGCCTTCGGCATTGATAAGATTGCCCAGAAAAAGCTGCTCAAGGCCCTGAACCGCCCCACGCCCGACTACCGCGTGCTGACCGCCGAGGAGTGGGACACGGCCGCCAGCCAAGGCGCTATTCTCGACTACCTGGTGCGGGAGCTGGGCTTGCCGCTGGTGTTTAAAGCCCCCCGCCAGGGCTCCAGCATCGGTATCAGCATCCTGCGCGAAGCCAACGCCGAGCAGTTTGCCCGCGCCGTGGAGCGCAGCCTGTTCCGCAAAACCGTGACCCGCGAAGAGTGGGCGCGCCTGGGCGAGCAGGACAAAATTGCCTGGGTGCAGCACCTGACCGACATCCGCGACGGTATCGGGTTGCCCGTGGTATTGGACGCTGAAACGGCGGTTATCTACCACCCCGAAGCGTTGCTCAACACGCTCAACGAGCGGCTGCAAACAGCCGAGTCGGTGCTGTTGACCAACGTGGATGGCGAAGCGCAAGTGCTGGTCGAGTCGTTTGTGGCGGGCCGCGAGTTCAGCTGCATCGTGGTGGAGGACCCGCAGGGCAACCCGCTGGCTTTGCCCCCGACAGAGATTGTGAAGGGCGAGGAAATGTTCGACTACCGCTCGAAGTACCTGCCCGGCCTCTCGCGCAAAATCACCCCGATTGACCTGCCCGAAGCCGAAATTCAGCGCATCCGCGAGGCCTGCGAGGAAATGTTCCGCACCTTCGGCTTCCAGGTCTACGCCCGCATCGACGGGTTCCTGGGCAAGGACAACCAGCTCTTCCTCAACGACCCGAACACTACCTCGGGCATGCTGCCGGCGTCGTTTTTCTTCCACCAAGCCGCCGAAATCGGCCTGAACCCCTCCCAGTTCCTCACCTACCTGATTCGTACTTCCCTGGCCGCCCGTCGCCGGGCTGGCATGAAGCCGGTACATCTCGGCGGCCTGCTCCGGCAGCTCGACGAGGCCGTGGCCTCGCGCCAGCACGAGGAACAGCAGCGCACCAAAGTAGCCGTGATTATGGGCGGCTACTCCTCGGAGCGGCACATTTCGGTGGAGAGTGGCCGCAACATCTACGAGAAGCTCAGCTCCAGCGTCAAGTACGAGCCCGTGCCCGTGTTTCTGACCGGCAGCAGCCAGGAATTCCGCCTCTACGTGCTGCCCATCAACGTGATGCTCAAGGACAACGCCGACGACATCCGGGAGAAAATTGAGTACGCCGAGGCCGGCCACAGCCTGCACCCCGTGCTGGAGCGGATTCGCCGGGAGGCCAGCGCCATTACCAGCACATACGCGGGTCAGGCCACGGCCCAGCCCCGCCGCCTCTCGTTCGAGGAGCTGGCCCACGAAGTGGACGAGGTATTTATTGCCCTGCACGGCCGCCCCGGCGAGGATGGGGCCCTGCAGAAGCAGCTGGAGCACTACGGCCTGCCCTACAACGGCTCGGGGGTGGAAAGCAGCAGCATCACCATCAACAAGTTTGAGACGAACCGCCGCCTGCGCGAGGCCGGCCTGCGCGTGGCTGAGCACCGCATGGCCGCCCGCCTGGAGTGGGAAGCCGACGCAGAAAGCTTCTACCGCAGCCTGGAAACCCAGTTCCACTACCCCTTTATTGCCAAGCCCGCCGACGACGGCTGCTCCTCGGCCGTGAAGAAAATCAAGAACCGCCAGGAGCTTGAAGCCTTCTGCCAGCTCATCTTCCGCGACCAGGAAGACCTGCTGCCCGCGCCTGCCACCGTGCTGAACCTGGGCTTCAAGGAAGAATTCCCGCAAAAGGATGCCTTTCTAGTCGAAACCCTCATCAGCCGCGATGGGGCCAAGCACTTTTTGGAAGTAACCGGCGGCCTGCTCACGCACTGGAAAGAGGACGGCCAGCTGGAAATTGAGGTCTTCGAAGCCTCGGAAGCCCTGGCTACGGGCGAGGTGCTGAGCCTGGAGGAGAAATTCCTGGCCGGCGAAGGCCAGAACATCACTCCGGCCCGCTATGCCCCCGAGGTGCAGGAGCGGCAGCGCATCAGCGAGGAAGTGAAGGCCGAGCTCAAGCGCGTGGCTGAGGTGCTCAACATCCAGGGCTACGCCCGCATCGACGCCTTCGTGCGCGTACGGGAAACCGGAGCCGTTGAGGTCATCATCATCGAGGTAAACTCCTTGCCCGGCATGACGCCCGCTACTTGTATCTTCCACCAGACAGCCCTCAACGGCTACACCCCCTACGACTTCATCGACCGGATTTTGGAATTTGGCAAGCAGCGCAACGCCAAACTGACCGCCGCTGGCTAAGAACGACTACTCTCCTCCTTAGATAAGGAGGGGCTAGGGGTGGTTGACTCCGCCAGAACGACTCAGTAGCTTTTAGCTCTAGTTGTCGTTCTGGCGGAGTCAACCACCCCTAGCCCCTCCTCATCTGAGGAGGGGAACTAGTTTTCCAGCATTTAGCAGTAGATTTCCCTGGAAATTCCGGCTATCAACTTTTAGCATCTTCTTTCTCTCAATGTCATTTCTAAAATCGGATACGCCCGTTGATGTTCTCAAGCACCTGCTGGTGATTGGGGCCGCGGGGGCGTTGCTGCTGTTCGGCTTCTTTTTCGTTTACCTGCCCATTACCACCAACCACGGCGAAACCATCGTGGTGCCCAAGATTACGGGCATGAAGCAGGAGGCCCTGGAAGACTACCTCGATGAGCGCAACCTGCGCTACTTCGTCGACGACAGCAGCTATAATCCCAGCATCGCGCCCTTCACCGTGCTGACCCAGGACCCGGCGCCGGGCGAGCGGGTGAAGGAAGACCGCAAAATCTATATCTCGGTGAGCATGAAAAACCCACCAGTGATTAAGATGCCCAAGCTGGTGGACGGCTCGGTGAAAAATGCCCAGATGATTTTGAAAAGCTACGATTTGGTAGTCGGCGAAATCAAGCTGGTGCCCGATTTGGCCCAGAATGCCGTGCTCAAGCAGCTGGTGGGCGGCAAGGAAATTGCGCCCGGCGCCCCCATTGCCAAAGGTACCCGGGTAGATTTGGTCGTTGGCGACGGCCAGGGCAACCAGGAGTTCCCGGTGCCCAACGTGGTGAACATGCCCCAGGACGAAGCCGCTACCCTGCTCGTGGGGCAGGGCCTGCAGGTAGGCGAAATCTTCTACCAGCCCGCCGAGGAAGGCCAGACCGAAGGTACCGTCGTGAAGCAGCGGCCCGTGCCCTCGCCCGGCGCCACTATTCGCATGGGCCAGCTCGTCGACCTCTGGATTGCCGGCGACGCGCCGCTGAAATCGGTAGACTAGCTGCCAAGCACCAGATAAACTTCGCAGAAAAGACCTTTTCGGAACAACCGGGAAGGTCTTTTGCTTGTAGGCTATACGCCCGACGCCCCGGGCCGCCGGCTGCTAAAATATTCCGGGAGCCGCCCACGTTTGGCTTACGTAACTTGCTTCTATGACCCGTTTCCTACGCTTAACGCAGCTTTTGCTGGCGGCCGGCCTCCTGCCGCTTTCCGCCCGGGCTCAAAGCCTGAGCAACCTGACCCGTGACCCGAATCGGGTGGCTCCGGAAGCTTCCGCGGCGGCGGCCCGCCCGGCGGCGCTTTCCCTGCCGTTCTTCGACGACTTCTCGACCCAGCCCGAGGGCGCGCCCAGCGCCCAGCGCTGGGCGCCCGGGGGCGGCACGCTGGTCAACAACCGCTTCGTGCTGGCCCCGCCCTCCCGCGGCGCCGTTACCTTCGACGGCCTCAACGGCCAAGGGCGGCCCTACGGCAGCTTTTTCAGCGACACGGATACGCTGACGTCCCAGCCTATCGACCTGAGTGGCCTGACGGCCGCCAGCAATGTGTACCTGAGCTTTTTTTGGCAGGCCGGTAATATTTTCTCGGCCCCAACTACTGCCAGCAGTTCCCGGCCCGTGTTTATCCGGCTGGAATTTTTGGCCCGCAACGGAGCCTGGCGCGAAATATGGGTGCAGCGCAGCCAGGGGCAGCGTACCGGCTTTCGGCAGCTCTTATTTGCCGTAACCGATGCGCAATACCTGCACGCGGGCTTCCAGTTCCGGTTTCATACCTCGGGCAACCAGTCGAATGTGGACAACGACGACGCCTGGAGCATCGACTATGTGCGGCTGGACCGCAACCGCTCGGCCACCGATTCCACCAACCGCGACATTGCCACCAGCCGGCCGCTCACCAGCTTGCTGAAGCGCTACGCGGCCATGCCCGTGTGGCAATACAACGCCAGCCCCAACCCCAGCGCAGAGCTCAACAACGTTATCAACACCACCGTCAATAATCTGGGGCCGGGGCCGGCCGGCACGCCCGTCGACTGGCTGGGCACAGTTCAGATCCTGCCCGCCGGCACAGTGGGCATTACTGCTAAAAACGGTAAGTCGCTGGACCCGGGCAGCCGTCAAACTCCGGTAACGGTGGACGCTAGCAGCCTGGCTATTCCGCTGACGCCCGAAGAAAAAGTTATTCGCCACTCCATCTACTTGCTCACCGGGGAAGCGGCCAACTCTCCGACCGTACGCAACGACACTATATCCCGGCTTACGGAGCTGAAAAACTACTATGCCTACGACGACGGCACCCCGGAGGCAACGCTGAGCATCGAGCGGTTTTCGACCGGGGCACCCCGCTTCCGGGCCTACCGCTTCGACCTCAACAAACCCGACCAGGTCCGCAGCCTGCGTATCTACCCGATTTTGCCCGCGGCAGCAGGCCGGCTTATTACGGCCAACGTGTGGGAAGACGATGGGGGAAAGCCGGCCGCTCAGCCCAAAGCCACCCAGAGCATCGTTATTCCGGCCAGTTTGCCCGCCGGGCAGAACTACATTGATATTCTGTTTCCGACGCCGGTCGGGGTTTCGGGCACGTTTTATATTGGCTACGGGCACGGGCCTTTCGGCAACTCGGTGGTGCCCTTCGCCCTGGATCTGAACAATGCTCCCCCGGCCGGCTACTTTCTCAAAAACACGTTTGGCACCTGGGAAAACGCTTCGTTTGATTTCTCCAACGTAGGCGGGGCACCGGCTGGCTCCCTTATTATGCGGCCCGTAATGACCAACAACCAAACCGTAACGTCGGCATCTGCGGGGCAGGCCGCGGCGGCAGTGTCGCTCTACCCCAACCCCAGCGCCGGCCTCGTGCGGATAGAAGGCAGCTACCGGCACGCCGAGGTGCTCGATGCGCTGGGCCGGCCTGTGTGGATGCCGGCCGCCGCGCAGCGCCCCCACGGGGAGCTTGACCTGCGCGGGTTGCCCAGTGGCGTTTACTTAGTGCGACTTGCTCTGCCCGATGGGCTGCTGGTTACCAAGCGCTTGGTGCTGGCCCGGTAGCTAACTTCACTCATTCTTCAGCTGAAATGGCTATTGTTGCGTTCTTAAGTTTCGTTTGTCATTTACCATCCGCTCCTACCTTATGAACGACATCACCCCCGCCGAACTAAAGCAACGCCAGGCCGCCGGCGAAACTCCAATCATCCTGGATGTGCGCGAAACCTGGGAAAACGAAGAATCCCGTATTGAGGGTAGCCAGAATATTCCCCTGGGTACGCTGCCCGATAAGATTGCCGACCTGGAAGAACTCAAAGACCAGGAAATCATCGTGCACTGCAAAGGTGGAGGCCGCTCGGCTACGGCCAAGGCCTTGCTCACTCAGCACGGCTTTTCCCACGTACGCAATTTGCTGGGCGGTATTACGGCCTACCAGGCGCAGTAAAGCAGCCCAACCCTGCTCCCGCAACGCCGGTTTTCTGCCCCGCAGAAAGCCGGCGTTTTTTTTATTGGTTAACTTTTTAGACCTGATACCGAATACGTTAGAGTAATAACCTGAATTTAATTGCACACAATTAAACATTGCACAACCACATCCGTTATACTTGCACAACGAAATGAATGACCCACACGAGAATTCTTCGGATGCGCTTCTAAAGCTCGAAAGCCAGCTTTGCTTTCCGCTCTACGCGGCTTCCCGCATGCTGACCAAAGCCTACCAGCCCTACTTGCAGGCGCTGGACCTGACCTACCCGCAGTACCTGGTGTTTCTACTGCTGTGGGAGCACGAGGAGCTGACGGTAAAGGAATTAGGTGAAAAGCTCCTGCTGGATTCGGGCACGCTGACGCCCCTGCTCAAGCGGATGGAGCAAAAACAGTGGCTCAGCCGCCGCCGCGACCCGCGCGACGAACGGTCGGTCATCATCCGGCTGGAAGTAGCGGGCAGGGCGTTGCGCGAACAAGCCTGTCATATTCCCGAGCAGCTGCTGGGGCACATGGGCATGACCAAGGAGGAATTTGAAGCGCTGCGCACCCAACTCAACACGCTTTTAACCAAGCTCTGCTAACCCGCAGGCTGTTTTTTACCAACTCACACTTTTCTTTTATTCCGATGAAAATCGAAAAAATCTTCACGGCGCAAGCCAAAGCCAAAGGCGGCCGCGACGGTCATGTGACGACCAACAACGACGTGCTGGACATCGACCTGAGCACGCCCAAGGAAATGGGCGGCCCCGGAAAAGCGGGTGCTACCAACCCCGAGCAGCTGTTTGCGGCCGGCTACGCGGCCTGCTTCGAGGGGGCCCTGGGGGTAGCAGCCCGCCAGGCCAAGGTGAAGCTGGAAGGCGTGACGGTAGAAGCTTTCATCGGCTTTGGCAAGGCGGAAGACGGCGGCTACGGCATCTCCGCCGACCTGCACATAAACATTCCCGGGGTAGAGCAAGGCCAGGCCGAGCAGCTAGTGGAAGCCGCCCACGGCATTTGCCCCTACTCGCGCGCTACCAAAGGCAATATCGAAGTAACCCTGCACACTACCACGGCCAACGCGTAAGCGCCAGGCCCCGAGTCTGACTGCCACTCCGACCCGCCAAAGTTTTGCTCCTGACGCTCAGCCCCATCCGGGTGCGGGCCCTTGGGAAGACAGACTTGCACCGGCCCGGGGTGGCAGTTTCTTGTTTCTATTCTTTTCTACTCCTCTCCGCTATGAAAACCAAAACCATTCTGCTGGCAAGCCGCCCCAAAGGCCTGCCCACCAACGAACAATTCCAGTTTGACACCCTAGACCTACCCGCCCCCGCGGCCGGCCAGGTGTTGCTCAAAACCCGCTACGTATCGGTCGACCCCTACATGCGGGGCCGCATGAACGAAGGCAAATCCTACATTGCACCCTTCACCGTGGGGGAGCCCATGGCGGGTGGGGCCGTGGCTGAAGTCGTTGAAAGTCAAAACCCTGCCCTGCCGGTGGGCAGCTTGGTGGTGGGCAATCTGCCCTGGCAGGAATACATTCTCTCCGACGGCAAAGGCCTGAACCCCGTGCCCGCCGACAAGGCCCCGATCAGCTATTTTCTGGGCTTGCTGGGCATGCCGGGCCTGACGGCTTACTTCGGCCTACTCGACATCTGCCAACCCCGAGCCGGCGAAACGGTAGTCGTGTCGGGTGCGGCCGGGGCCGTAGGCATGGTAGTAGGCCAGCTGGCCAAGATTCAGGGGGCCCGGGTGATTGGCACGGCCGGCTCGGATGAGAAAGTGGCCTACCTCAAGCAGCTGGGCTTCGACGAGGCCATCAACTACAAAACCACGCCCGACATTGCCCAGGCCCTGGCCGCTGCCGCTCCCGCCGGCGTCGACTGCTATTTCGACAACGTGGGTGGCCCCATCACCGATGCCGTGTACGATTTGCTCAACAAACACGCCCGCATTGCCCTGTGCGGCCAGATTTCGAGCTATAACGATACGGAGGTACCCGTCGGCCCCCGGCCCGAAAGCAAGCTACTCAAGACCAGCGCCAAGCTCCAGGGCTTCATCGTGGGCGACTACTACAGCCGCTGGCCCGAGGGCGTGCAGAAGCTCACCGAGTGGTATAGCCAGGGCAAGCTGCAGTTTGAGGAAACCATTACGGAAGGTTTCGACCAGATTCCGGCCGCTTTTCTGGGCTTGTTTAAGGGTGAAAACACCGGCAAAGCCATTGTCAAGGTCGCGTAAGCAGGCTCATCCTATTCCTTTCTTCCCTACACCTCAATACCTAAAAGCATGTCGAATCAGGCAGACATTTATTGCGTAGCGGCCGAGTGGCTGGTGCAGCCCGGCCACGAAGCCACGGTGCGCCGCCTGCTGCTGGAAGCCGCCGCGGCCGTACGCCAGCACGAGCCCGGCAACCTGGTGTATACCGCTCACGAGTCGGCCGACGAGCCGGGCCGCTTCTTCATCTACGAGCAGTACGTGAACCAGGAGGCCCAGATTGCCCACCGCGCGGCCACGCATTTCCAGGACTTGGTGCTGGGGCAGATTGTACCGCTGTTGGCCGAGCGCAAAACCACTTTTTACCGCCTGTTGGCCTAAGCCAGGCAGGCAACTTCCTTCTTTCCCCCCTTATCCTGAATACGATGAACATTCTGATGGTATTGACCTCCCACGACCAGCTGGGAAACACGGGCCACAAAACCGGCTTTTGGCTGGAAGAGTTTGCCGCCCCCTACTACGTCTTCAAGGATGCCGGCGCCACCCTGACCCTGGCCTCGCCCGCCGGCGGCCAGCCGCCCCTCGACCCCAAGAGCGACGACCCCAGCGCCCAGACCGAAGCCACCAAGCGTTTTAAAACCGACCCCGAAGCCCAGCAGGTCCTGGCTACGACAGTAAAGCTCGACTCGGTTTCGGCGGCCGACTACGACGCCGTATTTTACCCCGGCGGCCACGGCCCGCTGTGGGATTTGGCCGAAGACAAAAAGTCGATTGCGCTGATCGAGACGCTGTATGCCGCCGGCAAGCCCGTGGCCGCCGTGTGCCACGCGCCCGGCGTGCTGCGCCACGTGAAGGCGCCCAATGGCGAGCTGCTGGTGAAAGGCAAGCAAGTAGCGGGCTTCACCAACACCGAAGAAGAAGCCGTGCAACTCACCGACGTGGTGCCTTTTCTGGTGGAAGACATGCTCACGCAAAGCGGCGGCAACTACTCCAAAGGCGCCGACTGGCAGCCCTACGTGGTAACGGAAGGCAACCTGATTACGGGCCAGAACCCGGCCTCCTCCGAGCCAGCCGCCCACGAGCTGCTGAAGCTGCTGAAGAAGTAAGCCAGGATAGTCCGCATACGAAAGCCGCCCCGGCTGCCCTGATCTTCAGCGGTAGCCGGGGCGGCTTTTGTATAGCAGAAGCCCGGTTTTGTGTAGCCCGACCGTGAACGGCTGTCGACACCTTTGCACGATACATTTCTGCTACCCCATCCCCTGCCTATGAACCTCACTTCCTTTCGCACCCTGGGCCGCTCCGGCCTGATTGTCAGTCCGCTGGCCCTGGGCACCATGACCTTCGGCACCCCGCGCTGGGGCTCGACCGACGACGTATCTGAGGCCATTTTCCGGGCGTACGTGGAGGCCGGCGGCAACTTCCTCGACACGGCCGATGTGTATTCTGGCGGCCGTAGTGAAGAGCTACTGGGCCGCTACGTTACGGACTATGGCCTTCGCGACCAGCTGGTGCTGGCCAGCAAGTTCAGCTTCAACGCTCAAGCTGGTAATCCCCACGCCGGTGGCAACGGCCGCAAAAACGTGCACCGGGCCCTGGAAGGCTCCCTGCGCCGCCTGCAGACCGACTACCTCGACCTGTATTGGCTGCACACCTGGGATATGGTAACGCCGGTAGAGGAAGTTCTGCAAACTCTGGGCGACCTGGTACGGGCGGGCAAAATCCGCTACTTCGGCTTCTCCAACGTGCCCGCCTGGTACGCCGCCCAGGCCGCCACGCTGGCCGCCGTGCACCATGTGCCCGCCCCCATTGCCCTGCAGCTCGAATACTCGCTCGTGTCCCGCACCATCGAGCAGGAACACGTAGCCGCGGCCCAGGCCTGTGGCCTGGGCATCACGCCCTGGAGCCCCTTGGCCGCCGGCTTTCTGGCCGGTAAGTACGAGCGGGAAGGTAGCGGGGCTACCGGCCCGGGCCGCCTTACGGGCCCCAACCCCTTTGGCAACAGCAAGTTTACCGACCACAACTGGCGCGTACTGGAAACCTTGCGCGACGTAGCTGCCCAGCTGCAACGGCCCCTGGCCCAGGTAGCCCTAGCCTGGACGTTGGCCCAGCCTGGTATCAGCTCCCTGATCCTGGGGGCCAGCCGGCTGGAACAACTCCACGACAACCTGGCTTCCCTCGATGTGCAGCTAACGACCGAACAGCTCCAGCAGCTGAGTGACGCCAGTGCGCTGGCCCCGACGTCGCCCTACGGCATCTTCTCCGCAGCCGTCAACCGCAGCATCTTCGGGGGCCACCAGGTACAGGCGTGGCGGTAGCCGCCGCGTTTTGTGTTGCAGAAGCACCGGTTTGTGTAACCCGGCCGGGGCCTTATAGTCAGACCTTTGTAGCGTAATCCTATTCCTCCACTATTCTTTTTCACAACCACAGTATGAGCACCATCAAGAAAGTGGCCCTGGGCAGCCAAGGCCTGGAAGTACCCGTCGAGGGCCTGGGCTGCATGGGCATGACGGCCGGCGTAAACGGCATGAGCGTGTACGGGGAAGCCGACGAAACCGAAAGCGTTGCCACCATTCACCGGGCCCTCGAACTGGGCGTCAACCTGCTCGACACGGCCGACCTCTATGGCCCCCTGCTCAACGAGCGGCTCGTGGGCCGCGCTATTGCCGGGCGCCGCCAAGAGGTTATTTTGGCTACCAAATTCGGCTTTGAAGTCGACGACAACGAAACCTGGACGGGTGGCTACAACGGCCGGCCCGACTACGTGCGCAAGTCGATTGAACGCTCGTTGCGCAACCTGGGCACCGACTACGTGGACCTGTACTACCTGCACCGCCTCGACCCCAACACGCCGATTGAAGACACGGTAGGCGCCATGAGCCGCTTGGTCGAAGAAGGCAAAGTACGCTACCTGGGCCTGAGTGAGGTAACGGCCGACGTGCTGCGCCGGGCCCACCAGGTGCATCCCATTACCGCTCTGCAAACCGAATATTCGCTGTTCGACCGGGGCGTGGAAGAGGACGGCATGCTGCAGGTAACGCGCGACATGGGTATTGGCTTCGTGGGCTACTCGCCGCTGGGCCGGGGCTTTTTATCGGGCGAAATCAAGACCCCGGACGATTTAGAGGCCAATGACTCCCGCCGAATTTTCCCGCGCTATCAGGGCGAGAATTTCTACCGGAATCTGGCCCTGGTTGAAAAGCTGCAAAGCCTAGCCCAGGACAAAGGCGTAACGGCCGCCCAGCTGGCCCTGGCCTGGGTGCTGGCCCAGGGCGTGGTAGCCATTCCCGGCACCAAGCGCCGTAAGTACCTGGAACAGAACGTAGCGGCGGCCAGCTTCACGCTCAGCCCCGCCGAACTAGCTGAATTGGAAGCTATTATGCCGGTTGGCAGCTCGGCTGGGGCCGCCTACCCCGAAGGTTTCTAAGCCGCTGCGGTGACTTTACGGCCGGCCGCGGGTTGAGAGAATAACTGCTTTCAGCCCGCAGCCGGCCCAACCGTTTTTTCTTGCCCCCATGAAAAATACCGCCAAAGAGTTTCTGGTCCTCAATACCGTCACGGACTATACCCGCTTCTACGGCCTGCCCGCCCCGGCTCACCCGCTGCTCACGGTAGTCGACCTGGAGCAGGCCCGCTGCCTACCCCGCGTCACGACGCCGGTGGTGCAGCAGCTCTACACCGTTGCGCTGAAGCGCGGGCTGAAAGGCAACATCATCTACGGCCGGCAATCCTACGATTTCAAGGAAGGCGTGCTATTCTTTCTCGGGCCGGGTCAGGTATTTGCGGCCGATGAAACCCTGGATGCCTCAGAGCTGAGCGGCTGGATGCTGATTTTCCACCCCGATTTGCTGCTGAAACACCCGCTGGCTAAGAAGATGCCCGGCTACAGCTTTTTTTCCTACCAGGCAAATGAGGCTTTGCACCTCTCGGCCAAGGAAGAAACGCTGCTGGAAGGCCTGCTGCGTGGCATTCGGGCCGAGTACGACCAACCCATCGACGCCTTCAGTCAGGAGCTGTTGGTGTCCCAGCTCGACGTGCTGCTCAGCTATGCCAACCGCTACTACCACCGGCAGTTTCTGACCCGGCGCACTGCCGAGCACGACCTGCTTGCCCGCTTCGAGGAGCTGCTGACCGCCTACTTTGCGCAGGATGGCGAGCAGCCCCTGCCCACGGTGCAGCACTTTGCCGATGCCCTGCACGTGTCGCCGGCCTACCTGAGCGACATGCTGCGCACCCTGACCGGCCAGACCACCCAACAGCACCTGCACCACGGCTTGATTGAAAAAGCCAAGCGCCTGCTGCTGTCTACCTCCCTGACTATCAACGAAACCGCTTATCAACTCGGCTTCGAATACCCTCAGTATTTTACCCGCCTGTTCAAAAGCAAAACCGGCCTGACGCCAGCCGCTTTCCGAGTGTCAGTCAATTAGATTGATTAAAACTCTGGATTTGCCTCGGCTACCTTAGCCGTCCATCCGGGGCGTAGCGCAGCTCGCCCAGCTCCACCAGTTCCCGCAGCTGCTCGGTTACGGCCGTGGCCTGGCCCGGGGCAAAGTGGGCCAGCACTTCCCGCGGGGTCTGGGGCGTGGCTTTAAGCAGCTGCACCAGCTGCTCGCGCAAGCCGGCCACGGGCGCGGCGGCCTGCCGGGCCTTTTTCTGGGCCAGGCAATAATCACAGATCTTGCAGGGGGCCGCATCCAGCTCCCCGAAGTATTCCAGCAACAGTTGCTGGCGGCAGCGCCCCCCGGCCGCGTAGCGTAGCACCGACTCGGTTTTGTGCACAGCCAGGTCCCGGGCCTGGTTGAGGCGCTTCTGGTCCAGCGGCAGCTTGTCGGCATCGTAGCGGCCCGTCGTGAACAGGGCCTGGGGCGACTCGTGCTTGGGCTGGTACTGGATAATGCCCGAGCGGTGCAGAAACACCAGCATTTTGCGCACGTCCACCACACTTTTCTTTAAGTGTTGGGCCAAGCTGTTTTCCGAAATCCGCTGGAAGCCGGTGAACAACTCCCCGCCGTTGAAGCGCAGTAGGCTTTTGATAAGCTGGTCATGCTGGGCATTGGCCACCTGAAACCGGTACAAATCGGTGTGGTCGATGGGAATGTGGACCCGGGCCGGGTTGTTTACGGCCTCGTTCACCTGCACGAAGCCTTCCCGTTCCAGGGTCCGGAGGCTATTGTGGGCATCCAGAGCCTTGATGCGGTAGGTTTCGGCAAACTGCTGCAAATCGAAGTCGAAGGCAACCAGCTCGCCCCCACCCACGGCCGTGCGCGAAAAGTTGGCCAGCGCCTGGTACACGCGCCGCACGGTATCGAGCGGGGGAAAAGCCTGCTGGGTGCGGCGGCGCAATTCGTCGGCATCGTTGGGGGCTTGCAGCAGCACGGCAAAGGCGTACTTCTCGTCGCGCCCGGCCCGGCCGGCTTCCTGGTAGTAGGCTTCCAGGTTGTCGGGCGCGTCGAGGTGAACGACCAGGCGCACGTCGGGCTTGTCGATGCCCATGCCAAAAGCATTCGTCGCCACGATGCAGCGGATCCGGTTTTGCATCCAGTCCAGCTGGGTGCGGCTGCGCTGCTCTGAGGGCAGCCCCGCGTGGTAAGGAGCGGCCTTCACGCCGGCTTGTTGCAGAAAGGCGGCCGTATCCTCGGTTTGGCGGCGGGTGCGCGCGTACACGATACTGGTTTTGTCGGCCCCTACCCCACGCAGCACTTCTTCCAGGCGCCGCAGCTTGTCTTCCGTGCTTAGCACCGAGTACGACAGGTTGGGCCTAGCAAAACTCTGCTGAAAAATCCGGTGGCTGACCCCAAAATTCAGTTTTTCGACAATATCCTGGCGTACCTGCTCGGTGGCCGTGGCCGTAAGGGCTATGCAGGGCACGCCCGGCAGCAGCTCCCGAAGCTCAGCAATGCGCAAGTACGGCGGCCGAAAGTCGTAGCCCCACTGCGACAGGCAGTGCGCCTCATCCACGGCCAGCAGGCTCACCCGCATCTTCTTGACCCGGGCCTGAAACATCTCCGTCAGGAGCCGCTCCGGACTCACATACAGAAACTTCACCGGGCCGTACACGCAGTTGTCCAGCGTCTGGTCAATTTCGGTGTGGCTCATGCCCGCGTACACTGCCTCGGCCTTGATGCCACGCTTGCGCAGGTTCTCCACTTGGTCCTTCATCAGGGCAATCAGCGGCGAGACAACCACACACAAGCCCGGCCGGGCCAGGGCCGGCACCTGAAAACAGATGCTCTTGCCCCCGCCGGTCGGCAGCAACGCCAGGGTATCCTGCCCGGCTAGTACCGAGCGGATAATATCTTCCTGCATCGGCCGGAAAGCCGCGTGGCCCCAGGTCTGGCGCAAGACCAGCAGAATATCGTCGGTTGGTAGCTGTGACAAAGCGTAAAAATATGGGTAGAAATAATCCGGCGAAGGTAACGCCACCAGGGCGGAAACGGAAGCCCGGCCTAATCATTCCCATGTACGCCTGTCATTCTGAGCCAGCGAAAGACCTTATCAGGTTAGAAAGTCACTCATATGAAGAACGAATGCTAGCGTGATAAGGTCCTGCACTCCGCTTTGCTGCGTTCAGGATGACAGATATGGCTTTAAGCACAACAAAAAAGCCCGGCTCCAAATGGAACCGGGCTTTTGCTAAACTCTAATTGGTACTCCTAGCAGCTTAAGCGGCAGCCGACTCGCCGTTTTCACGGTCATCAATGGCCTTCTTGAGCTTAGCAATAGCCTGAGTGGCGCGCTCTTCGTCCAGACGGTTGATGTTTAAGAGCATCTTGGTCTTTTCCTGACGGGTAATCACCGGATGGTTGAGCAAACGGATGATTTCCTCTTTCTGCGACGCCGTAGCGTAGGCTACTGCGGGAGCGGCAGCTTCCTGCACGGGCTCAGCAGGCACGGCCTTCATAGCCGCAGCTACTTGGGCAGCGGGAGCTTCCTGAGGAGCCGGAGCAGCTGCAACCACCTTCGCATCGGTCGTGTTGCCGCCATAGTCCATTTCCTCAGCCGGGGTGGGCTCGTAGCCCGCCGCCCGGATAATCCAGGCCAGGATGTTGCGGTAGGCTTTGCCGATGGCCCGGGTCTGGGCCATGCTCATGATGGCAAACTCCTGGTAGAACTTCTTGCCCTGCTCCTTATTCGAGCAGATGGCGAAGCCCGCGCCTACCGTGTGGCCGCTGCGTAAGTCGAACAGCGTCACTTTGGCCTGATATTTCAACTCGGCTTCGGTGCTCACGTTGATGACATGATCCACGATGGGTACGATGCCCAGGCGCGAACCGGCGTACTGCCAGCCTTCCACGTTCACAAACTCCTTGCCCTGCACCGTAGTGCTGAGTTTATTGTCTTTGATAAACTTAGCCAAGTCTTTGGCCAAATCCAGCGTCTCATCGGAACGAGCAATATCGTAGCTCTCCACTTTGTTCTTGCGAACCTGATCTTTGGTTGTTTTGGTGGCCTCAGTCATGGTCTTGTTCTTAATTTCCCTGTAGTACGTTTTGTTGTTCTATTACTAAACTAAAGTACGGGCTTTTTGGTGCAAAAAACCAGTACTTTTTTAGTAAATTTTATCACTGATTATCAGACACTTACAAAACAATTTCACAAGCATAATTTCTAACTAGGTTAGCACAATAGCAAACGTACGCCATATACTATGTGTTCCCGGGCTTTGGTTTATTCCTACGCCTTTTCTAGCTGCGGATACAGGCTGGCATTAGGCACAAAAAAGCCCTGCCGGACTCAGGTCCGACAGGGCTTTTAACGTATTTACACTTACCTAGTTATCGTAGCAAGGCTGACTACAGTGACTAGCCTTCCCAAATGTTACCATCCTTCATGGTAATCTTCCGGTCGGCCATTTCGGCCAGCTGGTCGTTGTGAGTCACGATGACGAAGGTTTGGCCGAGTTCTTTGCGCAGCAGGAAGAAAATCTGGTGCAGCTCCTGCGCATTCTGGGAGTCGAGGTTGCCGCTGGGCTCGTCGGCAAAGATAATTTCGGGCGAGTTGATCAGGGCCCGGGCTACGGCCGTGCGCTGCTGCTCGCCCCCGCTCATTTCCGAGGGCTTGTGGTCGGCGCGGCGCTCCAGGTTCAGCATCCCGAGCAATTCGCGGGCCCGTACCCGGGTTTCTTTTTCCGAGCGGCCCGCTAAGTAGGCGGGCAAACACACGTTTTCCAGGGCCGTAAACTCGGGCAGCAGGTTATGAAACTGAAAGATAAAGCCGATGTGGCGGTTGCGAAACCGGGCCAGATCGGACCGCCCCAGGGAACTGACCGAAGTACCATCGAACAAGACCTCACCTGAGTCGGGGTTATCAAGGGTGCCCAGAATGTGCAGCAGGGTACTTTTTCCGGCCCCCGAGGAGCCCACAATCGACACGATTTCCGATTTTTCAATCGTTAGATCTATGCCCCGGAGCACTTCCAGCGTGTTGTATTTCTTCCGAACGTTGATAGCCTGCAGCAAGGGAAAGCAGAATTGAATGAGCGCGTATTGAAAACAAATCTACGGAATGTAGGGAGTTGTCGGGTTTCCAGTGCAGATTAGCTTCCGGTTGCCGACCAGCTTTTCAACGTGCTACGGATAAAAGGCCGGGTGTGCTGCGCCTACGCCTGATTTCTTTTTTCCCACCTTTCTGCTTTGCCTCCTATCCTTGTCCCGTTTGCCTCCCGTCACTGGCTGCGGCTCTGGCCAGCAGCGGCGCTGACCGTCCTTCTAGCCCTTGTGGCAACGTGGTGGCAATGGCCCCGCACCCCAGCCTCATTACCACCCGGCCCTACCCAGGCGCGCCCCCAGCCGGAGCTACTGGCCGACGGCCGCTTTCGGGGGGTGAGCTGGGTGGCCGGCGACTCGGTTACTGATGCTCAATTCGAGCCCCTGACCCGGGCACACGTCACCTGGATAGCACAAATTCCATTTGGCTGGCAGCCGGCGGCCACCCAGCCCTTGGTGCAACTGCACAGCGGGGCCGGACAGCGCCGTCGGAGCCGGGGCGGCTACTGGGGCGAAACCGACGCGGGTATTGTCTACACGGCCCAGCTGGCTCAAACGCGTAACATTCAAACCTTGCTCAAGCCCCATCTGTGGGTACGGGGCCCCGGCGCCTGGCCCGGCAGCATTGAGATGCAGACAGCCGCCGACTGGCGCGCCTGGTTTGCCGCCTACTCCACGTTTATACTGCACTACGCCCAGCTAGCGGAAGAAAACCAGTTTGGCGGCCTCTGTATCGGGACGGAATTAGAGAAGACTGTAGGCCACGAAAAGGAATGGCGCACTCTTATTAAAGCGGTACGCCGGGTGTACCACGGCCCGTTGACTTACGCGGCCAACTGGAGCGGCGAGTTTGAGCGGGTCAACTTCTGGGATGCCCTGGACTTTATCGGCATCCAGGCCTACTTCCCACTTAGTAAGGCGAGCAGTCCGCCCAAGAGCGAGCTGCTGCTGGCCTGGCAGCAGCACGCCGCGGCTATTGTACGGGTGCAACGCAAATTTAAAAAGCCCGTGGTGTTCACCGAAGCTGGCTACCGCAATACCGCCGACGCGGCCATCGAACCCTGGACCTGGCCCGACCGCACGGCCGTATTCTACACCCCCGATGAGCAAACCCAAGCGGCCTGCTACGCGGCGCTGTTTGAGACCTTCTGGCCCCAGCCCTGGTTTAAGGGCCTGTTTATTTGGAAATGGTACCCCGGCCTGCAGCCCGATGGCCCGGCCCGCCGCCACGCCGACTTTACGCCCCAGCACAAGGCCGCTGAGCAGGTAATGGCGCAGTGGTATGGGCAGTAGAGCGTGCTTCCGTCGGAAGCTAGTACTACAATGTAGCGCAGGACCCGAGGGCCAGGACAACCGATTGTCTGACCAACAAATCGGGCTTACGGCAGTTAAAAAGACATTTTTACTCTTCGGCTACCCGGATTCCGGGCCCTTACTCGCAATGACAGCGAATAATGCCTACTTTCGTGGCCTAGTAGAACACCACCCCGTCAACCCCCATTGAACTGACCCTCTATGAACATTCACGAGTATCAGGGTAAAGAAATCCTCAAAAGCTACGGCGTACGCGTGCAGGAAGGCATTGTAGCCGACACCGCTGAAGAAGCTGTTGAAGCGGCTAAAAAGCTGACCGCCGACACCGGCACTAGCTGGCACGTGATTAAGGCCCAGATCCACGCGGGTGGCCGCGGTAAAGGGGGCGGGGTGAAACTCGCCAAAAACCTGGAGCAGGTAAAAGACATTGCCAGCCAGATTATTGGCATGCAGCTCGTCACCAAACAAACCGGTGCCGAAGGCCGCAAAGTACACAAGGTGCTCGTTGCTCAGGACGTGTACTACCCCGGCGCCTCCGAACCCAAGGAATACTACATGAGCGTATTGCTCGACCGTACCTCGGGCAAAAACGTTATTATCTACACCACCGAGGGTGGTATGGACATCGAGGAAGTGGCCGAGGCGCACCCCGAGAAGATCCACAAGGAAATCATCGACCCCCGCGTGGGGCTGCAGGGCTTCCAGGCCCGCAAGATTGCCTTCAACCTTGGCACCGAGGGCGAAGCCTTCAAGGAAATGGTGAAGTTCGTAACGGCTCTGTATAAAGCCTACGACGACACCGACTCCTCGATGTTCGAAATCAACCCCGTACTGAAAACGTCGGACAACAAGATCCTGGCCGTTGACGCCAAGGTAACCCTGGACGAAAACGCCCTGTACCGCCACAAGGATTTCGTAGCCCTGCGCGACACCAACGAGGAAGACCCCTTGGAAGTAGAAGCTTCGGCCTCGAACCTGAACTACGTGAAGCTCGACGGCAACGTGGGCTGCATGGTGAACGGCGCCGGCCTGGCTATGGCCACGATGGACATCATCAAGCTCTCGGGCGGTGAGCCGGCCAACTTCCTCGACGTAGGGGGTGGAGCCAATGCCCAGACCGTAGAAGCTGGTTTCCGCATCATCCTGAAGGACCCGAATGTAAAGGCCATCCTGATCAACATCTTCGGCGGTATCGTGCGCTGCGACCGGGTAGCCAACGGGGTAGTAGAAGCCTACAAGAACATCGGTGACATCAAGGTGCCGATTATCGTGCGTCTGCAGGGCACCAACGCCGAAGAAGGCGCCCGCATCATCGACGAAAGCGGCCTGAAAGTGTACTCGGCCGTATTGCTGAAAGACGCCGCTCAGAAAGTAAAAGAAGTACTGGCCTCCCAAGGCATTTAAGCTTCGCTGCTTCCCTAGCCGGAAGCAGCCTAAAAGCCCACTCGTTATAACGAGTGGGCTTTTTTATGCTACATAATCATGTGATTAAGCACGCTTTTGTGTCAGGTTGATAACCATTTATTATTGTTTTTGCAATATAGTATAGCAACAACCTAAGAATTTATTTCACGTTACAATCCCGCCTCCCCCGCTCTCTACTTAACTGCCTACTTGCCCAAAACCTTTACTCATGATCCCAAAGGCCATAACTGGAATTGTCCTGTTGGCGGCATTGTGTGGAAGCTCTCCTTCGTTTGCTCAGCGCACGTCGGCCAAGAGCCAGCCCCTGGAATTTGCCCTTACTGCTGATGCGACTTCGTACACGTTCCAGTACAGCACTCCCGACGAGGACTACCTGACGAATCTGCGTGCCACGTATGCTCTAGACGACATCGTAGCCGGTAAATCGACTGATCTGGAAAAGGTGAAGACCCTCTGCACCTGGGTACACAACCGCTGGGTGCACAACGGCCGCAACCGGGCCCGCAAAGCCGATCCACTTTCTATTTTGCACGATGCAGCGCTGGGCCAGGAATTCCAGTGCATTGAGTACAGCATTGTCCTGAGCGGCGTGCTAACCGCCATTGGGATTCCAACCCGGGCTGTTTATTTGAAAACTGCCGATGTAGAAACCCGCCGCGACGGTGCTGGCCACGCCGTAGCCGAAGCGTGGCTGCGCGACCAGCAAAAGTGGGTGATGATAGACGGGCAGTGGGATGTGGTGCCTATGCTCAATAACACCCCGCTCAACGCAGTGGAACTGCAGAAGGCTCTGGCCACCAATGCTCCCGGACTGCGCATCGAAACAGCCTCCCAAACCAAGCAGAAAAGCTACCTGAACTGGTTGGAGCCCTATTTATACTACTTCGACACTGTGCTCGACAGCCGCTTTGGCGTCAACGCCCCGCCTAGTGGCCTGATGCTGGTCCCTATCGGGGCGAAGTGCCCTACTGTGTTTCAGCACGACACGCCCATTCGCCGGATGCGCTACACCAACTCGGTTACCACCTTCTATCCTAACCCGGTTGAGCTACTGGTTGGAGAAGCTACCAAGCCGGCCCAACACGAAGCCGGCCGCGCCTATTAGTACTGGCCGTGGAACTGCATAGAAAAAGCCTGCCCTGTATCACAGGGCAGGCTTTTTCTATGCAGTATACTTCGGGCTAGCTGTTGTCAGCGGGCACGGCGGCAGGCTGGCCAGCCACCTTTAGCTCGACTTCCATGTTGCCACGAGTACCCACTGAATAGGGGCAGATCTGGTGAGCTTTGTTGACAATTTCGATGGCTTTTTGCTGGTCCATGTCTTTCAAGTCCACGTCCAGCACGGCACTTAAGCCGTAGGCCTCGCCTTCCTGAAACAGCGTAACCGAGCATTGTACGGTGCTGTTTGGATCCAGCTTGATGTTTTCGCGACCGGTGATAACAATCAGAGCCTGCTGAAAGCAGGATGCATAGCCGGCAGCAAATAGCTGTTCGGGGTTTGTCGCGCCTTTACGGCCGCCCAACCCTTCGGGCACCGACATATCCATATCGATAACGCTGTCGGAAGAGCGCACATGGCCACTGCGGCCGCCAGTAGCCGTTGCATCGGCCGTATACAGATTCTTTTTCATGGGAGGTGTTGGTTGAACAAGTAAGCAGTTGTGTATCTGACTTAACTGTCTTACGCCGATTTTGGTTATGCTGACTGAGAAAGGAATTTTCGAGCTTATTGCGGCAGCAAATGCCGTTTGCGTTTGGCAGGGCATATTTTTCTCTCTACTTTTGCCCCACATCCGAACAGATCTGGTCGCGTCGTACAACGGATAGTATAAGAGTTTCCGAAGCTCTTGATCTAGGTTCGATTCCTAGCGCGACCACATAGCACTTCTTAAACACCCTGTGAGACAAGCACTTACAGGGTGTTTTTGTGTATAGGTAAAACATGGCTAAAACAAATAGCGCCTACCCTTTGAGTGAGCCTATGTAGTAGTACCTAGACCAGCTACCCTGGGGGAGCCCGGCAAACACTCTCGTCTTTTTTTAAAAGTAGGCAGACTACAAGGCGGTTTGTTCTCAGTATTTCTGGTATTGGCTGAGCTACGTGCTAAGGTTCAGCGTTGCGTCCATGACTTTAAGGCGTACTCAACGAATACTACTTCTCTTAACGAGTCACACCCGCGTCCTAGTTAATGAGGAGCTTTCCGGCGGTTGTCATATGTTGGTCAGCAGTAGCAACGGCTAAGCTGCCGGCAACAGAGCCCATCGGCCAAGAGATGGGCTTGTTAAGCAGTCTTCAATAATACCGACGGCCCCAGGTTCAACTCAGGCAGGAATGGGGCGTAAGCATCAGTGTGCTTTTGCAGTGAATGCACAACGCTAAGCCTATGGCGGCGGCCACCAGTAAGGTAGGCACAAACCACAGGCTGGCGTTAACGTTCTGCCACAAGGCGCGGAGTTGGTTCATAACGGGGCCGTTAGTGGTCAGCGTCGGCGGGGGCCTCACCGGTACTTAACCCCAGCTTTTTGACCAGCGGCCCAATGCTCAGGCCCTGCACAATGATGCTGAAAATTACCACCACGTACGTGACACCCACAATCAGGTCGCGGGACATGGACTCGGGCAAGGAAAGGGCCAGAGCTACGGAAATACCGCCCCGGAGCCCACCCCAGGTCAGCACCCGCAGGGTTTGGCGGTCGAAGGGATAATATCGGCGTAGCAGTCCTAATGGCAGGCCTACTGACACCCAGCGGGCCAGCAGCACCACTACGATGGTCACCACGCCTACCAGCAGCGTGGTGCGGCTGATGTCGAGAATGAGCATTTCCAGCCCGATGAGCACGAAGAGTATTGCGTTAAGAATCTCATCGAGCAGCTCCCAGAACTTGTCCAGGTACTCGCGCGTCACGTCCGACATGCCTAGCTGCCGGCCCTTGTCGCCCACAATCAAGCCCGCCACCACGATGGCCAGCGGGCCCGAGGTGTGCAGCTGCGTGGCCAGGGCCGTGCCGCCCATCACCAGGGCCAGGGTAATCATCACCTCCACCTGGTAGTGGTCGATGCTGCGCAGGGCCCAATAGGTGGCATACCCCAGCGCAGCCCCCAGGGCAATACCACCCACAGCTTCCTGTAGAAACAGCTTACCAATCACGGCGGGTGTGGCTTGCGCGGCTCCGTACTGAGCTATTTGAAACAAACTCACGAACACCACCACGGCAATGCCGTCATTGAAGAGGGACTCGCCTACGATGCGAATTTCCAGTCGCTTGTCAATGCGCGCTTCCTTTAAGATGCCTAGCACGGCAATCGGATCGGTGGGGGAAATAAGGGCCCCGAACAGCAGGCAGTAGATAAAGTCGATAGGCAACCCAAACAGCGGCAGCAGGTAGTAAAACGCCGTACCAACCAACGCGGTGGAGAGCAGCGTGCCCGCGGTAGCCATGGCTCCCACCGCAACGCCTTCTTTGCCCAAGGCCCGCAAGTCGACGTGCAGGGCGCCGGCAAAAAGCAAAAAGCTCAGCATCACCTGCATAAGCACCGCGTGAAAGTCGATACTCCGCACTAGTTGACCGGCCGTAAGCACCCAATGCACCCCGAGCTTACCGAGCCCGATGGCCAGCAAGGACGAAATTAGCGCTAAGACCATCAGCCCGATGGTGCCCGGCAGCTTCAGGAAGCGGTGATTGACGTAGCCGAATACGGCGGCAATCACAATGAGCAACGCCAGGGTGTTGTATAATTCCATCAAAAAAGCCAGTTGCAGGTTAGAGTAGACGCTAATTACAGGAGTGTGGGTAGAACAAAGCCCACTTGCCAAATTCTGGCGGCCAGCTGTAAGGCCGGGTAGTACGCCAACGTGGCGGAACCGAGTTCGGCCGGACCGTTAATGTTTTTTAATGCGTCGTTCACACTGTTTTAATCTTCGACTGGCTCCTTTGGAACCACTCAAGGGCCATCGCACCAGCATGTCCGTCAGCACAATACGGCGGCTGGCTACCCAAAGCGACTCTTACCCCAGTTAGCGCTATCTGGCTCACCATCCATCACCCCGGCCATGGGTTACAACTGGGAAACATCTACTATCATGTCCATGACCTCATACGAGCGGCTGCGCATCAAGCACCGGGCCTTGCTCAGTCAACCGCCAAACGAGGACGCGCTACGCGACCTGTTATCGGAGCTGCCTGCCCAACTCAAGGACATAGCCCACAACCGGCCCGCGCTGGAAGAAGAAGTTGACCACAGCCAGCAGCAGTTGCAGCAAATCAAGAGGCACATGACGCGCGGACAGCTCGCCACCACAGAGAGTATAGCCCGGGGCGTGCATGAGGCATTAGCTCCTTTGTTCCCACCCACCCTAAGGAGCAGAGAAAATAGCACGTGGTAGGCGTTGGCTCTGCTAGCACTTCCGAAACGCTTTTTCTTACCGCTCGGGTAAGAGCGCTTCCTGCCGAACAGAGCAGCTTAGCTCCCCGGGCGGCAAACTACCCGCAACAGTCGCGGTGGTGCAGCGACCCAGGGTCGCGGGCCCCTGACAGAATAGCGAGGCTTAGCATAAGCCAGATGGTGGCGCCCATAGTGTATTATCAGGTGGTTATACCTAACTCCGGCTTACTGCTGCGCTGTGCTACCTGCTGGTCGTGTAACGGGCGGTGATGTCTGCGCTAGTGCCTCGCGCATAAAGCCCGCTTTCAGGTGCTCGTAGAAGGAATGTGGGTCTACCAGGGAAGCCACGGCCTGGGCCATCATCCCGCTGAGCAACAGTTGAAAGATGGCTGAGTGGCGGTCTGTCATTTCCAGTACCAGAATAGCGGCCGTAAACGGGGAGCGCACCACGCCGGTCAGAAAGCTCACCATGCTGACCAAAATCAGCAGGTTGCGGTCTTCCAGCGGTACGCTACCCAGCCGGCATAGCCCATCGCCCAATACGGCCCCAGCGCTGAGCGACGTAGCAAAGATGCCACCCGCCCCACCTCCACTGTAGCTTAGGGCCATGCCGGCAAAGCGCACTGGAAACAGGTACCAGGGCGTTTGTCCATCATTGGCAAATAGCAGCCGGTTGATGATGGGCTTGCCCGTGCCCACGCCCTCCTGCCCCACCGCGTAGGCCAGCCCAGCCAGCAGCAGACCGCAGCCTATTACCCAGCCTGCCTGCTGGCCCCATGTCGTGAACCGTTTACGGTAATTCCCCAACCAGAGCAGCGTTTTGGCAAACCCAGCGCCCGCCAGCCCACAGATTACGGCTACCAGTGCCACGGTGGCCAGGAACCACCCAGCGTGAGCCGTCACCTTCGGAAAACCCAGATACAGGTAAGGTCCCAGCAACGACTGGGCCGTCAGGCCCGCTACAATAACAGCCGAGAACACGGCCATACGGAAGCGAGCCATGTGCATTTGGGTCAACTCTTCCACCACGAAGACAATGCCGCCGAGTGGGGTGTTAAAGGCAGCGGCCAGGCCAGCCGCTCCGCCCGTGACCAGCGCAATCTGCCGCGAGAGTTGCGGCCAGCCGGCAGGTTGCAGCCTGTTGATAGCCCGAAAAATAGCCGCTGAAATCTGAATGGTGGGACCCTCCCGTCCGATAACGCCGCCACCGAGCAGCAAAGCCACGCTGCTGAGCACCTTCACGAAGGCCACGCGCAAGCTGAGCAGGTAGCCCGTGCGGTGGTGGTGGGCTGGGTTAGACAACTCAATGCCAGCCATGACCTGGGGAATGCCGCTGCCCCGGGCCGCCGGGGCCCAGCGCTGTACCAGCGCCCAGGATACCAGAAAAGCCAGCGGCGTGAGCCCAAAGGCCAGCAGCGGCTCGCGGTGGAGCCACGTAAAGCTGACTTGCTCGGCCCAAACAAATAACCGTTCGTAACCCACGGCCACAAATCCCACTACGACGGAAGCGAACCAGAACGGAAAGCTCTGCAGGATAAGCCGGCGCATCCGGTCGGTGTAAAGCCGCTGGAGTAGCTGCTGATCAAGCCAGGCTAGGGCTTGGGCGTAACGCGAAGAAGAAGAGTCAGGCATTCGGGAGAAGTAAGCGGGCAGCCGGTTCATCTATTGCACGAAGCAAACGCCAAGGAAATGAGCTAGCCAAGCGAAAAACAAGAGTGGAATGAAGCAGGCGTGAGGTCTTCTGTAGGTGTACCCCAAGAAATAGTAAAGGGCAATAGCTCTGCCCCACCTATGCCCCCTCTACGTGGCAACAACAGGCTCAGGGTCGCGGGCATGAGACCAAGCCGTTAACCAAACCTTAGAAATTGCCGCAACAGCTCCCGGACATCAGTAGGTGTGCTTACATGGTAATGGGCCGCTGAGTGTCGAACTGCTCCTACCCGTACAGCATAGGCACCAGCGGGTAGTACCTGGAACGTATCCTCATCGGTTCGGTCGTCGCCCAGCGCCACGACAAAATTTGGAGCGTATTGACTTATCCAGCGGGTGGCCGCGTACCCCTTGCTTACCCCGCCATTTTTGATTTCCAGCACCTTATTGCCTTCCAGCACCTGCAACTCAGTATTAGCAGTAAGCAAGCTCAGGTGACTCACCAATTCGCGGGCGTGGGCTACGCCCAATGCCGGCTGCGCTCCACGGTAGTGCCATACCAGTGAGTAGTCCTTCTCTTCGATAAAGGTGCCAGCAGTACGGGCCACGTATAGTTCCAATACACGACGTACACGGGGTTTCCAGTCATTGCTAAGGGGCTGAACCAATTGCCACTCGTCCCCGGCCGGGCGTAGCCAGACCCCATGTTCAGCGATGAAGTCGAGCGGTAAGTCGCCTAGCCATTCGGTCAGCGTAGCCCGGTCGCGGCCACTGATAACGACCACGCGGGTTTCTGGCAAGTCTGCCAAGGCCCGTAACAGCAGGCGCAGCTCCTGGTCGGGCTGAGCCCGCCGCGGGTCGGCCTGGAAGGGCACGAGAGTGCCATCATAGTCTAATAGCAGCAGACGCTGGCCCGCGTTCTGAAAGTCATGCAGCAGCTCGGCAGTGGCGCTGCCATCAAGCGGCACGGTAGCCAGGGTACGCTGCTGCGCTTTCATATCGGCGAGTTGGCTGAGGAAGTTATCGGTCCAGTCGAACACATCATACCGGCGTACCAGGGCCTGCATAGCAGCCATGCGGGTTTGCTGCTCGGTATCCGGCATCACTAAGGCGGTATGCAGGGCCTCGGCCAGCTGAGTGGTGCTGGTCGGGTTGATGATAAGTGCATCGGATAGCTCGCGGGCGGCACCAGCCCGTTCGCTCAGAATCAACACCCCGCCCCGATCAGCTTTACAGGCCACGTATTCCTTCGCCACCAGGTTCATACCGTCGCGCAGAGGAGTGACCAGCGCTACCTCGGCCAAGCGGTAAAGGGCCGCCAGCTCTTCTAAGGGAAAGGCATGGTAGAAATACTGGATGGGATTCCAGGTGATGGTGCGGTACTGGGCATTGATGCGGCCCACCAACTCGTCGATTTCCTCCTTCAGGGCCGCGTACTGCGCCACCTGGTCGCGGGAAGGCACCACCACCATGATGAGGCTGACTTGCTCCCGCCACTCGGGGTAGCGCTTCAGCAGGCACTCGAAGGCCCGCAGGCGCTGGGCAATGCCCTTGGTGTAATCCAACCGGTCGATGCTGAGGATGACACGGGTCTCGCGCAACGCGGTGCGGTACACCTGCTCATGCTGCGCAGCCTCGTCTGAGGCGGCAGCCTGCGCGTAGCGCTCGTAGTCAATGCCCATCGGGAACACGTCGACGCGCACGGTATGGGAGGCCGTTTCAATCTCTCCGCTCTGGGTGGGAAGCCCCAGCAACTGCGAGACGGCGCTGAGAAAGTGCCGCATGTAGCCGAAGGTATGGAAGCCGATAAGGTCAGCGCCGAGTATTCCGTGCAGCAATTCAAGTCGCCAGGGTAACACCCGGAATATCTCGTAGGATGGAAATGGAATGTGCAGAAAGAAGCCGATACTAGCACCGGGGCGAGCCTGGCGCAGCATTTCGGGTAGCAACAGCAATTGGTAATCGTGTACCCAGATAGTGTCCTCTGGGCCAGCCTGGGCCAGCACCGCCTGGCAGAATTTCTCGTTCACCGCCACATAGGCGTCCCAATGCGCATCGACGTAGGTAGCAAACTGGTGAAAGTAGTGAAAGGTGGGCCAGAGCGTAGCGTTGCTAAAGCCCTCGTAGTAGTCGCGAATTTCCGGCTCGGTCAGAAACACCGGGGCCATGCTGTCGGCCCGCAGCTGCTCGGTCACGTAGGTTTCCTCAGCGGCATCGTGCACGAATAGTCCCGGCCAACCGATCCACACGTTGTTGTTTTTCCGGTAGATAGAGCCCAGCCCCGTAGCTAGCCCACCTTCGCTGGGCTGAAAGGTAAGGCTCTCGTCCATGCGGAGGACTTTGTTGGGGAGACGGTTGGAGACGATTATCGTGCGGGACATAGATCATGGGATTGGTGAAAAAAACGGCAGCGGCCCAAAGGCGGTGCTTGCCGACAGCACTTAGGGCCGGACTTCCGCCCCTGTCCAGCCCCCGCCCAGGGCGCGATACAGGTCAATGAGTAGCAGAAACTGCTGGCGGCGGGCCTCCGTTAGGCTCAGCTCGGCATCGAGCACGCTACGCTGGGCCGTTACTACTTCGAGGTAGTTGGCGTAGCTGGCCCGGTACAGGTCGTTGGATACCGAAACAGCCTGGGTAAGGGCGGCTACTTCCTGCTGACGCAGGTCGGCCACCTGCCGGTAGTTTTCCAATCCGCGCAGGTTGGTAGTCACTTCTTCGAAACCCGTTTGAACAACTTTCTGGTAGTTCCAGTAAGCTGCCCGCTGCTGAGCGGCTGAGCGGCTGTACTCGGCCTTCAGGGCGCTGCGGTTGAGCACTGGGGCCGAAAGGCCACCCAACAGGCCATAGGCCAGCGAGCCGGGCGTTTGCAGCAGCAGCGCGGGCGAATAAGCATTTAGCCCCAAGTAGGGCGACAACGTTAGCGAAGGCAGGAAAGCGGCACGGGCGGCAGCCACATCGGCGCGGCTGGCTACCAGCTCCAGTTCAGCCTGCCGCACGTCGGGCCGGCGTAGCAGCGTAGCGGCAGGCAGCCCTGCAGACACGACAGCCGGCACGCTCTGAGTCGTTAAAGAGTGGCCCCGCCGAATGGGCTGGGGATAGCGGCCGAGTAGCCGATTCAACGTATTCTCGGTGGCCGCAATCCGCTGCTTAGCTTCGGCCTCCAGGCTGCGGGTACGCAGCAGCTGGGCGGTGAACTGCTGCACGGCCAGCTCTGTAGCACGGCCGCCTAGCTTCTGCAGCTTCACGATTTCGACGGCTCGCTCCTGCAGCTCCCGGTTTTTGCCGAGCACTGCCAGCTGGTTGTCGGCCGCCAACAACTCGTAATAGAGGCTAGCTACTTGTGCAACCAAGGCAGTTTGCACCAGACGGCGCCCCTGCTCGCTGGCCAGCACTCGGGCGAAAGCCGCTTGGCGGCGCTGGCGCAGCTTGCCCCACAAGTCAATTTCCCAGGTGCTACGCAGGCCTAAGAACAGGTCGGGCACAAAGGAAGGCAGCGGCCGGCCGTCATTAGTATCCGTCTGGCCCACGCCAGAGTAGTCGGCAAACTTGTCGAAGCTGGCTACGGCCCCGCCGCTGACGCTAGGCAACAGCGCCCCACGGGCCGCTACCAGCCCGGCGCGGGCTATTTCCACGCGCTGCACGGCAATGAGCTGGTCAGGGTTGGCTCGCAGGGCCGTGTCGACAAGGGCCACCAGGGCAGAATCGGCAAAGAACTGCCGCCACGAAACGGTGGCTACACCGGCGGTATCCGTGGGAGCAGCAGAGCTGGGGTAGGTTGCTGGTAGTACATTGGCCCGGGGCGTTACCACGGCCGGCGCCACGGCGGTGCAGCCGCCGAGCAGTCCTACGGCCAGCAACGGCGCTAGTCTATGGGTAGCGCTAGCCCCGGCAAGCTGGGCGAAGTGGCGGAGCAGGCCTTTCAAATAAACAAGAGTGCTATCAGTCATACGTCAGGGCTAAGCAGTCGCGTGCGCCGGGCTCGGGCGTTTCATCGTTTCTTCTTCGGGCTCGGGTAGCGGCTTTTCATGAGGAGCGGCTGTCTTTTTCTCGCGGGAGAACAGCACGTACAGGCCCGGAATGAGTACCACGCCAAACAGGGTACCAATGAGCATACCACCCGCCGCGGCCGTGCCAATGGAGCGGTTGCCCATGGCGCCCGCGCCAGAGGCAATGCAGAGCGGAATCAAGCCGGCCACAAAGGCAAACGAGGTCATCAGGATGGGTCGCAGACGCGAACGGGCACCTTCCACCGCCGCGTCCAGGGCCGAAAGCCCTTGCTTGCGCCGTAGCACGGCAAACTCAATGATTAGGATGGCGTTCTTGCCCAGCAGGCCGATGAGCATGACCAGGGAGACCTGGGCGTAGATGTTGTTTTCCAGCCCCAGCAGCTTGAGGGCCAGAAAAGCACCGAAGATGCCGGTGGGCAGGCTCAGCAGCACGGGCAAAGGCAGCGTGAAGCTTTCGTACTGCGCAGCCAGCAGCAGATACACGAACACGAGCACGATGCCGAACACGTAGAGAGCCTGGTTGCCCGAGATGATCTGCTCACGGGTCATGCCGCTCCACTCGAAGGTGTAGCCGCGGGGTAGTTCCTTGGCCGCCACCTGCTGGATGGTCTGGATGGCGTCGCCCGAGGAGAAGCCCGGCGACGTGTCGCCGTTGAGCGTAGCCGAGGTGTACATGTTGTAGCGGGTGAACTGCTCGGGACCGTAGACGCGCTCCAGGCGCACGAAGGTGGAATAGGGTACCATCTCACCCCGGTCGTTTTTAACGTACAGATTCAGGATATCCTCGGGCTTGGTGCGGTAGCCGGGCAGGGACTGCACCATCACTTTGTACATCTGCCCGAATCGAATAAAGCTGGCCGCGTAGTTCGAGCCCATCAGGGTTTGCAGCGTGCGCATGGCGCTGGCCACGGTTACCCCCTTCTTGGCGGCCAAGTCAGGGTCAACGTGAATCAGGTACTGTGGGAAGCTGGGGTCGAAGCCGGAGAAGGTATTTTCAATGGCCGGCGTCTTGTTCAGAGCCTGAATGAAGCGCTGGGTGACGGCCTTGGTCTGGTGCAGGTCGCCCCGGCCAGTGCGGTCAAGTACGCGCAAATCGAAGCCGCCGGCGTTGCCGAAACCCGGCACGGTGGGCGGGGTAAAAAACTGTACCTGGGCCCCAGTGATGTGCCGGGTCTTAGCACGCAACTGGTCCATGAGCTGCGTCACCGACTCTGCGCGCTCATCCCAGGCTTTGAGGTTAATCATGCCCATGCCGTAGGAAGCGCCCGACACGTCGTTCATCAAGCTGTAGCCGGCCAGGGTGGAAATGGACTCCACTGGCTTAAGCGTCTGGGCCACGCGCTGCACCTCGTCGAGTACGGCCTGGGTGCGCTCCACCGTAGCGCCGGGCGGTGAGGTCACGTTCACGTAGACCATGCCCTGATCCTCGCTCGGAATGAAGCCGGTGGGCAGAATGGAGTTGACTCCCCAGGTGGCGGCAAAGAAGAACACCAGCAGGCCTACCGTGACTAATCGGCGACTGGCCAGGGTGCGCACCAGATTCTGATAGCGCCCGGCAAAAGCTTCGTAGCGGCGGTTGAAACCGGCAAAGAAGCGACCCAGCAGGCCCCGAGGCTGCTCGCCGACCTCGTGTGAATCGCCCTCAATCGACGGCGTGGGCTTCAGCAGCAGGGCGCACAGGGCAGGAGTCAGTGTCAGGGCATTCACGCCCGAAATGACAATACTAATAGCCAGCGTAAGCGAAAATTGCCGGTAAAACACGCCCACCGGCCCACTCATAAAGGAAACAGGGATGAACACGGCCGACATCACCAGCGTGATAGCCACGATGGCGCCGCTGATTTCGCGCATAGCGGCCAGCGTGGCATCCATAGCCGAGAGATGTTCCTCGTGCATTTTGGCGTGCACGGCTTCCACCACCACAATGGCGTTGTCGACGACGATGCCGATGGCCAGCACCAGCGCAAACAGCGTCAGCAGGTTGATGGAGAAACCCAGCACTTGCATAAAAAATAAGGTACCCACCAGCGCTACCGGCACGGCCAGGGCCGGAATCAGCGTGGAGCGCCAATCCTGCAGAAACAGGTACACGATGACGAACACCAGTAAAAAGGCTTCAAACAGCGTGCGTACCACCTCGTGAATAGAGGCGTCGAGGAAGCGCGACACGTCGTAGCTGATGGTGTAGCGCATGCCCGGTGGGAAGCTCGTCTTCTGCAGCTCGGCCATGCGCTCTTTTACCTGAGCAATCACATCGGAGGCGTTGGAGCCGGGCAGCTGCTTGAGCATGATGGCCGCCGAGGGCCTGCCGTTGGACTTGGACAGCATGCGGTAGGTCTGCACCCCAAACTCCACGTCGGCCACGTCTTTTAGACGCAGCACTGAGCCGTCGGGGTTGGCGCGCACCACGATGTTGCGGTATTGCTCGGGTTCGAACAGCTTGCCGGTGTAGCGCAGCACATACTGCAGCACCTGCGCGTCGCGGCCCGAGCTTTCGCCGGTGCGGCCGGGGGCGGCTTCCACGCTCTGGGCCTGAATAGCGGCCACCACCTCATCGGCCCCGGCGCGGTAGGCCAGGAGCCGGTCGGGCTTGAGCCACACGCGCATAGCGTACTCGCGGTTGCCCATGATTTCGGCCAGGCCCACGCCCTTGATGCGCTTGAGTTCCTGCAGGATGTTGATGTCAGCGAAGTTGTAGATGAACTTCTCCCCCACTGCCGCGTCGTCGCTGACCACGTTGAGATAGAGCAGCATGCTGTTTACCTCCTTCTCAGTGGCTACGCCGGCTTTAATAACTTCTTCGGGCAACTCGTCGATAACGGTCGTCACGCGGTTCTGTACGGCCACGGCGGCCAGGTCGGGGTTGGTGCCGACTTCAAAAAACACCTCAATGAGCGTGGTGCCGTTGTTGGTGGTCACTGTGTTCATGTAGGTCATGCCCGGCACGCCGTTGATGGCCCGCTCCAGCGGCGTAGCCACGGCTTTGGCGCACACTTCGGCGTTGGCCCCATTGTACTTAGCCCGCACGGTCACGGAGGGCGGCACGATGTCAGGAAACTGCGTGACAGGCAGTGTATACAGCGCTCCTACCCCGAGCAGGGTGATGAAGAGCGAGATGACCAGCGAGAGCACCGGCCGGCGGATGAATACTTCGACCATAAGGCTAAGGAATTAGAGAGTTGCCGGCGAGCATGCTGCGCAGCGTTACCGGGCGGGCCGTAATGTTGGCGCCGTCGCGCAGGTCCTGAATGCCCTCGCACACGATTCGCTCACCGGGCTGCAGGCCGCTTTTTACCACGTAGAAGGCAGCCAGGCGGCTTTGGGGCACGAAGTTTTTCTGATGCACCGTGCCGCGCTCGTCCACCACGTACACGTAGTTTTTGTCCTGCTGCTCGAACACGGCTTTCTGAGGTACCATCAGCGCATCATGTACCGTATTGGCCAGACTTACCTTGCCGGTAGCGCCGTGCTTGAGCACGCCCTTCAGGTTAGGAAACCGGGCCCGAAAGGCAATGGCGCCGGTGCTGGCCTGAAACTGGCTTTCCACTGTTTCAATCTTGCCCGGCGGAGCATAGCGCGAGCCATCGGCCAGCAGCAGCCGCGCCTGGTTGGTGCTGCGGGCTGAGTCCCGGGCGCGGGTCTTGATAAACTCCAGATACTCGGCCTCTGACACATTGAAATAGGCAAACACCGAGCGGGCGTCCGACATGGTGGTGAGCAGTGTGCCGTCATCCACGAGGCTCCCTTCCTTCATCGGCTCGCGGTTCACCACGCCATCGAAGGGCGCGCGCACCAGGGTGTAAGACAGCATTAAGGCCGCGTTGGTCTCGGCCGAGCGAGCTTCGGCTACGCTGGCTTCGGCCGCCCGCAGCTTGGCAAGAGCCACGTCCAGCTCGGTTTTAGAGATGATGTTCTTTTCCGTGAGCATGCGCACCCGGTCTAGTTCGAGGCTGGCGACCCGCGCCTGGGCAGCAGCATTGCTGCGGGCCGCTCGTAGCCGGGCCAGCCGGGTGCGGTATTCGGCGTCGCTGATGCGAAACAGGGGCTGGCCTTTTTTCACCAGCTGACCCTCGTCCACGTAGATTTTCTCCAGGTAGCCTTTCACTCGGGCCCGTACTTCCACGTTGCGCACGGCCTGAATATCGGCCACGTATTCCCGGGTCAGTACAGTGTCGCGGGCTACGAGGCGCATGACTGGTAAGGCTTGGGGCGGCTCTACGGCGGCAGTAGATCCAGGGTCGGCCTTGCCCTGGCCGCAGCCAGTCAACAGAGCGCTTCCGACCATGGCTAGAGGGAAGCAATACGGGCGCGCACGGCGTACAAAGTAGCTAGGCATAGGTGTAGAAAAAGAAGGTCGACGGCCAGACTCTCGGCGGCCGAAATGGGTGAGCAGGAAGGAGAAGAACCGGCAGTAGCTATGAGTGATTTAGCTTCGGAGTGAGACACTGACTCAGTGCTAATAGGCCGTGCGGCAGGCATCCTCGGCTTGGCGGCAAGCCTGGGTGCAGCGCCGGCTGCAATCATCATCATACTGCGTAGCCTCATCGGCACAGGCGCGGCACAGTTCGGCACATTCGCGTAGCAGGAACTGCACGTGTTCCGAGCCCCGAGCTACAAAGGCAGCGACCAGCTGGCAGAGGTCGGCACAGTCCCGGGTGAGCAGGATGCTGCGCACCCGACCCGCTGCCAGGGAACTTGTCAGATTGGCGCTGTAACATTCATTGCAGGTAGCCGTGCAGTCATTCAGGGCGTTAAACAGGTGCTGTTGGCGGGGAAGCATGGGAGAAGAAAAAGCGGATAAGGCGGGTGGAAAGCCTGTTCGTGGAAGAAAGTGAGGTGTGGTTCACGGCTGCTGTTCCTGCAGTGTATCGGCTGCGGCTTCGGTAGTCGCGGGCAATTGCACCGACAGCTCCTGCCGCGCTTGGGTCTGACGCAACAGCTGTGCTTCCAGCTCCTCATCGGCTGTCCGACCATCAAGCTGGAGCAGGAAATAGCAGTTGAGCGCCGTCGAAAGCAGTAGCGCTCCAACCAGCAGGTAGAGCAGCATATGGGGGCGTTTTTCTCCTTTCATAGCAGGGTGAGGCAGCAGTGAACGCCACAAAGCACCCCCCGCGACATTAACGCGGACTGAACGAGACATTAAAAAAGATTAAGAAGCGGCGGGCTAGGCCTGCGCCGCGGGCAGGCGCAACGTGGCCGTAGTGCCTTTGCCGGGGATGGAGACGAGTTGCAACTCTCCCCCGTGGCGCTGCGCAATCTTCTGGGTCACGGCTAATCCAATGCCGTAGCCAGGCTCCTGGCGGCCGTTTTCAGCCCGGTACAGGGGCTCCGTTACTCGGGCCAGCTCTCCGGGCTCGATGCCAATGCCGGAATCGACTACGTCCACCGCTACGGTACCCAGGTCGGGGTAGCTGAGCGTGGCCCGCACCTCGGCCCGTGAATACTTGCAGGCGTTGTCGAGCAGGTTAAGCAACGCCGTGGTGAGCAAATGGGCGTTACCGGTCACGGCAAAGGGCGTTTCCAGCCGCGAAGGTAGCTGGCCAAAATCCACCCGGATAGTTCGTTCCGGGTAGCGGCCCTGGCACTGGCTTAGCGCCTGAGTCAGGCATTCGTCCAGTCGTACGGGCTCCCCCCGAAACCGGGCTTCGTCCGCCTGCGCCAGGGTGAGCAGCGAGTTAGTCAGCGCTACCAGCTGGCGTAAGTCGTCCACGGCCGAGGCCATGCTGGCTTTGGCATCCTCCAGGGTCTGGTCGTAGGCGTGACCGGTTTGCAAGGTACCCAGGGCCACGGTCAGCGGCGTGCGCAACTCGTGCGAGGCGTGGCTAACAAAGCTCTTTTGTGCTTCAAAAGCCTGTTCCACACCGCCCAGCATGCGGTTGAAGGTGATGGCCAGCTGGGCGATTTCGTCGGTGCCGTTACCCTCGTCTACTCGGCGGTTCAACTCGCGGGCCGTAATCCGGCGCACCTGCTTGATTACCCGGGCAATGGGCTTGAGAGACTCGTCGGCAAAATACCAGCCGGCCAGAATAATGAGTACCAGAGCCCCCACGTTGCCAACCAGCAAAATCAAACGCAGGCTGGCCAGCTGGGACCAGCCCAGGGCGTCGTAGCCGGCCGCGAACAGCCGGTATGGCTGCCCCACGGGGCCGTAATTGAAGCCCACACCTTCCAGGGAGCCGGCCCGAAACGTCACCGGCTGTGCGCTGGCCGCCACGCGGGGTAGCTGGCGGCGGTTTTCTGCCTGAGGCACGGTATCGGCGCTGACGTACAGCAACCGGTTGTCGGAACTATAGATGCTGATTTCCTCCTGTTCGATGGTCAGCAGGTCGGCCCGCCGGAAAGCTCGGGCCGTACGCGTGGAGTCGGCAGGGCTACTCAGGTGCAGGCGGGCCGTCATCACGGCTTTGCCGGCCAGCCGGCGAGTGAATCGCTGCTCGCGGGCCGCGGCGTGGAAATAGTACACAAAAGCCGAAAGGCTGAGCTGGATGGCCAGCACCAGCAGCGTAAAGCGCAGAATCAGCTTGTTGCGTATCAGCATTAGGCCCGCAGGTTAACTTTCGCGAATGACGTAGCCCATGCCTACCACCGTATGAATCAGCTTGGTGTCGTAACCCTTATCGAGCTTTTTGCGCAGGTGGCTCACGTACACATCGATGATATTGGTATTGGTGTCGAAGTTCAGATCCCATACCTTCTCGGCTATGTCAACCCGCGAAATAACCCGGTTGCGGTTCAGCAGCAGGTATTCCAGCAGGGCGTATTCCTTGGTGGTGAGCTCAATGCGCTGCCCGGCGCGGGTTACGGCCTTGGTGTCGAGGTTGAGTTCCAAATCGGCCAGCTGCAGTACGCGTCTGACCGCTGTGGCTTCCGAGCTGCGGCGGGTGAGCACCCGGGCCCGTAGCAGCAGCTCCTTAAACTCAAAGGGCTTGACCAGATAGTCGTCGGCGCCCGCCTCAAACCCGGTCACCTTATCATCGAGGCTGTCGAGGGCCGTGAGTAGGAGCACGGGCACTTGGGGGTAGTCGGTGCGAATCAGGCGACACAGCTCAAAGCCGTTGATGTGGGGCAGGTTCACGTCGAGAATAACCAGGTCGTAGTGCCCCTGTTGCACCAGCGAGAGGCCCATGCGCCCATCAAAAGCCACACTAAAGTCGTATCCCTCGTTTTCGAAGCCTTTCTTAACAAACGAAGCCAGCTTGGGCTCGTCTTCCACCAAGAGTATTTTCATTCGGATAGCCCCAGAACCTGAGCGCAAGTATACTGGTAATACCCCGGCCGCAGTGGCCGGGTTGCAGAACCCTTCTTGTTCCAGTCGATTCAGTGCCCGCATGCCAGGCCCTAAATCGGCGTCTCCCTTGTCTTTATCTTTTACCTGTCCATGCCCGATCCTTTGTCCCTATCCGACCGTCTAGCCCTGCAGCGCACCCGACTGGCCAATGAGCGCACGTTCCTCACCTACGTACGCACTAGCCTGGCGATGCTGGGCTTTGGCCTGGTACTAATTCAACTTCACCCCATCCGCACCGGGCTGCTGGGGTACGGAGCCGTGACAGCCGCCGTCTTGGTTATGCTCACCGGCTGGCTCCGCTTCCATCAACGGCGCAAAGAAATAGAAGCCAGCTAGGGCATCGACAGGTATGCCGCAACAGGCTCTTGGCCAAGTAACCTGCTAAAAGCCCCGCCGTTGTGCATGCACTCTTGTGTTTCACTCCGGCCGCTGGGCTTGGTACCGTGAGGGCCTTTTTTATTGTGGTCAGTGGCAGACTTATCCGACTCGGCGGTCTTTCAGTGCCCTACCTAGCGTAAGGCACGGGCCTCTTTGGGAATCATGCACTGCTTCAACCAGGACGAGCTGTAAAAAAAGGCGAGTCGGAAGGTATGCTGAAGCTCAGGCCTAGGCCTGAATTGCCGGGTTGCAGGACGTGTACTGCCGATGCGACAAACCCTTTGAGCAGTATGGGGCGGCAACCAGTCAACGATGAGGTATTTGGCGACGGCCAGCAGGCTCGGCATCCTTGCAAGATGCGCGCGTAGCCATTCCGGCCATTTTAAAGGAAACTGAGCCCACGTATATAGTCCTGAACCACGGGCAGAAACAAGGAAACGGCGGCGTTAAGGTAATCCCGCTCGGCGGCGGTCCAGTGGCGTGGTTCGCCAAACACGCAGGGCTGCAGGATGCCCCACAGCTGATCTTTCTCGGTGATATGCGCATGCACCAGTGCGCGGTGGCCGAAAGTAGTGCGCTCAAACTCTTGGTTGAGTACGTCGGCAGAGGCTTTGGTAACGTCATCCACGAAAACTGAGGGCTTAGCGGCCAGTGCGGCTCGGAACAAAGGATCTTGCTTCGGTAAGTCACCGGTATCGTTTTGCCACTCGTGGCGGGGGTCGGGTACGGTTTCGTTTACTCGCCAGACAAAGGCAATGCGGCCACGGCCCAGTTCGGGGTTGCGCACGTACAGAAAACAACGATCAGCACGCAGGGAAGCGCCGACCTGGGCCAGGGCGGGCGGTAGCCTCTGGGCGGGAGGTTCGCTGGTAGTCAAGACCTTTTCCAGGTCTGCAAGAGAGGTAGTGTTCATGATAGGCAAGAGTTAGCAACGAAACTTGCCAGACATACGAAGCCCAGGGCTGGTTTGCTGCTTTCTTCACTGCCCGGCCTGCGCCCGGGTACCGAAAATTGCCCGTGCAGAAAGCTGGCAATTCGACGATGCTGGTAGCCGACAGGAAAAAAATTCAGCGGTTGGCCGGCATTTTCCTGCCATTGGGCTTGTGGTTTGCTGCTTTCATCCTAGTTGTCAGCAGGTTGAGCTTGCAGGCAGGCTATAGATCAACAATCTTTGCACATGCATTTCTTACTTCTTCTGTGGCTGAGCCAGCAGCCGTCCTTAATCACGTCGGAAAAAGGAGCCCTTCAAGTAGCCCTGAATGCTATGCTACTAACTCACGACCGCACCCAGAGCCTGCTGCCTTATGAGCGCAGCTTATTGAAGCGCGTAGCCCAGAGTCAGATGACGGTAGCGCATATGCTGGCGTATTTGCGGGAGCACGAACAAGCCTAAACTCGCACCATCGTTGCCCCAGAATACAAAAGCGCCGGTAGTATCTCGGGGCTTTTGTGTTTCTTCGGGGCAATGAGGAAATTGCTAATAGTCCTATTTTTATTTACTACCCTTGCCAGTCAGGCTCAGGTATGGAAGGCCCCGCTGCCGATGGACTCCATCCGGCAGAAATACACCTACACGGGTGTCGTTATGGTGCCGGGTGTTTCGGCCGCCGAGTTGCAGCTCCGCGCCCGCCGGTGGCTGATTGCCTTACACCCCACCGGCCTCCCCCCACCCGGGAGCCCGACGGCTCGGTGCTGGCAACGGGGACCTTCCGGTTGCTTACTTCCGGCGGCAGCCTTTCTACTACTACAGTATGGTTTACGTGCTTGGTAGAAACGAAAGACGGACGGGCGCGCTACACGTTCACCGATTTTCGGCAGCATGAAGACTATACCTCGAGCGTAGCGGCTACCACCATTCTCAGCAAGGAGCGGTACCTGGAGCCCCGCCCCATTGAGGAAATGCTTCTTCCCAACCCGACTCGAAATGACTTCGATGGAAAAGGGCGGCCCCGGCCGGCTACGCAACAGGTGGCGTCCCTGATGCACGAGCAGATCAGCCGACAGATCCAGGCTTTTCTGAACGTGCTGGCTGCCGAGCCCGCCAAAGCCTGGTAACGGCTTCTTTTCGCGGCAGCGCCACCGACGAGCTTGGCAGGGAGGCATTTTGCTTGCTGAGCGGCGGCTGAGGGGATTTGGCTTTATCATTTTCACATCATGTGGACGAGGTAGGTTTGAAACAGTCTTTCACTTTTCAGCTCCCCGTCCGCATGAAAAAGATGCTCTTCGCCGCCCTCTCCTTGCTGTATTCATGCGCTGCCCTGGCCCAGACATCAACGACCAGTGACCAACTGCTGCCCAAGGCTGAATTGGCCCAGCAACCCCACACCGAGCTGAAGCTACGGGAACAGAAAGATTATCCTGAGGCTGCCTCCCCCCGAAATCATGGGCAGGCGGTGCGCACTGTGGCGCGCGAAACAGCGCTGGAAGGTGCTGAAAAGGGCGCCCTCGTTAGCTCAGTTGCCAGCCGCGGCCGAAGCCGGACCCTACGCACGGCCCGCTGCCCCCGCCCAGGGCGGGTACACGGCCTTCGGGCCGCCAGCAACGAGCGAATGGGGGGCCGCCAGGGCAACAATGGCCACCGTGCTTTCACGAAGCGAAAGTAGCACCGACCTATTTCTAAGTAAATCGGCGGGCGGCGGGCACTGTTTACCGTTCAGCCCGCGTTTTGCTGCTCAAGATACCGCAGGTTAGATCTGCGTCTCGTAGCTTTGCATCCGTCTTTCTATGCACATTGTACTTCGTCTTTTCTGCTGTTTGCTGTGGCTGGTTGCGGGCGTAGTGCCGGCCCAGGCGCACAGCGGGCCGGCGGCGGTTCACCAGGGTACCAAGCCCCGGGCCGGCAGCGCGTCGCCGCCCGTGAAGGCAGTGCCGCATACCGAGCGTAAAAGCAAGCCTCAGCGAATAGAGGCCCGGGCTCCGGCGGGCCGGGAGCAAGCCCAATCTGCCCGCAGCAGCCGACCTGAACGCACGGCCCGTAGTGCCCGTAGTGGTAGAGGGGCCGAAGGCGGCCGCAGTGCCCGGGGCGGCGGCAGTAGCCGCGGCAACGCCGGCGCTGGTCGGGGCCACGGCCGGGGTCACTAACGGCTACTGAATCAGGAACTATGTCTTTTTTACCGGAGTGTCGTTGCGTATTGGTGTTGCTGCTGACTGGCCTACTGGGCACGAGCACCTGGGCCACGGCTCAGACCAAAAGTCCCAGCAAACCCGCTACCCGCCCGGCGACACCCGTTAAAACGCCGGTTCCGGTCAAGAAAACACCGCCGCCCCCGCCGCCCCCTGCCCCTGTGGCCGTTGCCAAACACGGCAGCTTCCGGGCCGAACTTACGTACGGTACCAACTCTTCCTTTTTTGGGCGCACCCAACTTACGCGCTACCCCTACGCGGCCGGTGAACTAACGTACACCAGCCGCTTCGGCGTTTGGGGCTCCGTAGTAGGCTATAACCTGTTTGATACCTCCAGCTTTGTTGACGAAACCGACTTGTCGGTGGGTTGGGACGGGGACTTGTCCAAAACCGTGGATGCCTCGCTCAGCTACTCCCGTTTTCTGTTCGCCGAGAATAGTCCGCTGGTGAAATCCAGCGTGAACAATTCCCTGGATGGCTACCTGGGCTGGGACTGGGGCTACGTGTATTCCCGCCTGAATGCCTCCTACCTGTTTGGGGAAAGCAACGACTTTTTTCTGGTGCTCGACAACTCCCGCTATTTCGAAATCGACAAGGTTTTCACCCCCGAAGGCTACGTTTCTTTCGAGCCCCGCCTGAGCGTAATGGCCGGCACCCAGCACTTTGTCGAAACCAGCATCGAGCAGCAAATTCTGCGCGGCAACAACGGCAACGGAAAAGGCAAGGGTAAAGGCGGCACCACAACGACTACCACGGTAACCGAAACCCCGGTGACCCGCTTCCGGGTGCTCAACTACGAGCTACGCGTGCCCGTCACCTACTCCCTGGGCATGGTGTCGGTGCAGGCCGCCTGGCGCTATTCCATTCCCGTCAACCTGCTGCCCGAGGATGTCTCGCAGGCCCGATCTTATTTCACTACCAGCATTTCCCTGAATCTATAACGCAGCTTTCCGCCCCCGCCATGACGGTTCTTATTGTGGAAGATGAGCGTACCCTGGCCCGTGAGCTGGGCATCTTCCTGCACCAGCAAAATTTTACCTGTACCGTGGCCCGCACTGCCCGGGAAGCCCGGGCCCACCTGGCCGACACGCCCTTCGACTTCGTGCTGCTGGACCTGGGCCTGCCCGACGGCGACGGTCTGGACGTGCTGGCCGAGGCCAAACAGAATGAGCTGACGGCCGCCGTTATCATCCTCACGGCCCGGGGCGCGGTCGAAGACCGCATCGGGGGCCTCGAGCTGGGTGCCGATGACTACTTAGCCAAGCCGTTTTCCCTGCCCGAGCTGCTGGCCCGCATGCACGCCATTACCCGGCGCCGCTTCGGGCTGCACAAGCCCCTGGTGAGCTGCGGCGCGTTTGAACTAGACCTGCAGGCCCGGCGCGTGCTGCACCAGGGCCAGGAAGTCAACCTATCGGTGAAGGAGTTCGACGTGCTGAGCTATCTGGTGCTGCACAAAAACCGGGTCATGACCCGCCTGCAGCTCACGGAGCACATCTGGGGCAACCTGCCCGAGGCCGGCTTCGACTCCAATTATATTGATGCCCATATCAAGAACCTGCGCAAAAAGCTGAGCCTGCTGGCCGACGTGGAGTGGCTCGAAACCGTGCGCGGCGTGGGCTACCGGGCCAGGTTGTGATGCTATCCGGACGTCGTGCCAAGGTACATCCGGACCAAAGGTCGGCGTAGCTAAGCATTCTGCAGGCACTGGTAGTCTTTGTCGCCTTTCGTTTTTCCCAGCTGTCATCCTGAGCCTGCGAAGGACCTTTACACGCTCAGGATGACAGACAAAACAAGAATCACTACTCAACTTTCGCTTGAAGCTCAGCACCAAATTCTCCCTGTTCAACGCCCTGTCGCGGGTGGCTATTCTGCTGCTGCTGGTGGGCGTACTGCCGCCGGTAATGAGCCGCCTGGCCCTGGTGTCGACCGACAGCCGCCTGGCCCAGAAAAAGGAGAAAGTGCTGCGCCTGATTCGCCGCAACGGTATTTCGACTTTTATTGAAGGCGACCAATCGTCGTACGGTAGCTACAACCTGCTCAAGGAAGAGTTTATTTCCCTGGAGGAAATTCCGCCCGGGCCGCGCATCGATGTTATTGAAGATTCGCAGCGGGCCGTGGAAGACGAAATTGTGGAGTACCGCGTGCTGAGCTACTCCTTTGCCCAGGGCTCGAAATACTACCTGCTCGAAATTGGGCGCAGCACGGGCAGCATCGACGAGACGGAGCGCAACTTTCGCACCTACGCTTTCTACATGCTGCTGGTGGCCGTGGCCCTAACCACTCTGGCCGACTTGGCGTTCTTTCGCTACCTGCTGGAGCCGTTTTATACCATCATCCGGCAGCGCCTGAAAAACGCCCACCACCCGGCCGCCTTCAACCTAGCGCCCATTCCGACCAGCACCGACGACTTCCGCTACCTCGACGAAAGCCTACGGGAAATGATGACGACCATTCAGGCCTCGTTTTCTAAGGAGCGCAAATTCATAGCCGACGCCTCGCACGAGCTGCTCACCCCGCTGGCCGCCCTGCAGTACCGCTTCGACAATATGCTGGCCGACGAGAGCCTCTCGGACGAAAACCTGCTGCGCGTGGTTGAGTCGCAGCGCACCGTGCATCGGCTGCGGACCATCATCAAGTCGCTGCTGATGATTTCCAAGATTGAAAACGACCAGTTTGCCCGCACCGAAACCGTGTCGCTGGCCCAGCTGGTGGCCGAGATAAGCGAGGAAGTGCAGGATCGGCTTTCGGTGCTAAACCTGACGCTAACCCAGCAGCTGGAACCCGACTTTAGAGTCGTCAACTGCAACCGGGGGCTGCTCTTTACGCTGGTCTTCAATCTGGTCAGCAACGCCATCAAGTACAACCGGGAGGGCGGGCAGATTTTCCTGCTGGGGCGGCCCGGCCCCGAGGCCAACCGCTACGTCCTGGAGGTTCGGGATACCGGCGTGGGTATCAGCAAAGAGCAGCTGCCGCGCTTGTTTCACCGCTTCGACAAGGGCAAAGGCACTGACCCCGACAGCTACGGCCTGGGCTTGTCTATCGTGCGTACCATTGCGGATCTGCACGGAATTGGGATAGAAGTCAACTCGATTGAGGGACTGGGCACGTCCTTTTTGCTCACTTTTCCAGCCGAACACTAGGGTTGGGGAACTAAAAAAGACACGGCTTATCATATTCACATCATCTTGGCGCAGTAGCGTTGTGAACCGAACTGCGGCACTCCGTGCCGCGCGACCATCACCTAACGCTTGAGCTATGCGTATCCCATCACCTATTTCTACCTCTACTCCTCACCTCTCTGACAGCGTGGCCGCCTGGTGGAGCCACGCGGTGATTCTGATTTGCCTGCTGTTGCTGTCCCGGGCCACGCGGGCCCAAAGCCCCGATTCGGAACAAACGCTACTTATGGCTTCGGCGGCCAGCGCCACGGAAGTAACCCCGGCCGCTATGGGCTTCACTTACGACGGCGGCAGCCGCTGCGCCGGCACGGTAGGCACCCTCACACCCGCGTTTGCCCGCGACGCCGTTGCGGGTCAGTTCTCAGCCAGCCCTGCGGGCCTGAGTCTCAATCCGGCGACGGGCATTATTGACTTGGCCCATAGCCAGGCTGGCGCCTATACCATTACGAACCACAGCGCAGCAGGTGGCGTAAATTCGGCCTCGGCCAGCACCTTACTCGTGCTGAGTGCGCTGCCAACTCCCACCCTGACGCCCGCTAGCTCCACAACCTTCGGCCGGGGCGGCTCGGTAGTTCTCAAAGCCAGCGGGGGTACCCCGGGGGCTACCTACCAGTTCTTCAACAATGGCCAAGCCATTGATGGCGCTACGGCCGATACGTACACGGCTACGGTTAGCGGCTCCTATACCGTGTTGATTATCAATCCGGGCAGCTGCGTGGCCGCGTCACCGGCCGTGGCAGTCCGCGTAACGCCCGCTGCTTCGCCGAAGGCAAAACCCCGCGCCAGTACCCAAGCCCTCGAGCTAGTGGTGTACCCCAACCCTAGCCCGGGCCGCTTCACGGTTGCCGTTACCGGCAGCCAACAGCCGGTTCAGCTTACGGTGACTGGCGCACGGGGGGAAGTCATCCAAAACAGCACTCTGACCGTGGTAGATGGCACCTGTCAGGCCGACTTAAGCCATTTGACACCCGGCGTTTATATTCTCCGGGCTACTTCGGCCAACGGCACGCTCACCCGCCGCGTGGTGCGCGACTAGAGCCTGAGAAAAGCTACCGGAACCCCGCTTTTTTTCGAGCGGGGTTTCTGTATATTGGAATCTCGCTTACACCTGCTCCTGGATGGAAGTCCTGTACCACACACCTACCTTATCCATCACCTTCGACCCGCTCAACGAGTGGCTATACGTGGAATGGAAGGGGCAGCACAACGAACTTTCGGCCGTGAAAGGTGGTGACTTAATCCTGCGGCTGCTTAAGGAACATCCCTGCGAGAAGATGCTCAACGACAATAGTCAGGTCACTTCCGATTGGGAAAAGGGGGCCGCCTGGGTGGGGGGCCATTATTACGAACAACTAGCCCAACAGGGTATGCGCTTTGTTGCCTGGGTGTATCCCTCGCACTGGCGGGCCCGCAAGTCCATGGACAAAGCCATGCAGTTTGTGACGCGGCCCATGGTCGTTACGTTCGACGACGTAGCAACGGCCTACGAGTGGCTTCGCACCAGCACCTGAAAATAGATTCTTTTCAAGAAGAAAGGCCAGCACCGGGTAGGGCTGGCCTTTCTTCTTGCTAGTAGCTAGCCGGCAAGAGTTTGTTTGTGCATAGCTCAGAAAGAGGGTGCCGGAAAGAGCTTATGCCGCCTGCTCGCGGGCATCAGCAGGCAGACGAGGATACTGCTCGTGAAAATCAGTGTGGGCGTCCTGCAGCATCGATAGCGCCACTCCGCCGTGCAAGGCAAAGAAGGCATCGATGTACTGCAGCAGCGTGGCGGGGTCATCCGAGTCCAGTTCAGCCACGATGTCGTTCATGGAGGCAATATTCTCGCGGGTGGTGAGCATATAACCCGGCTCGTGCAGCCACGAGTAGATGAAAAGCGTAGTGCCATCCTGAGCGGTGTAGATATGCTGGTAGCGCACGTCCGTCGGTGGAATGTAAGACCCTTCCCCGCTGCGAGTAGAATGATACAAAGAGTAGCTGGGGACGAGTGGTACAAAACCGAGGTTGTGCAGGTAGGTATCTTTCATGGCTGAGGTCTTTTAAGGCACTGTCCGCGGTGGCAGGCAGTTAGAACGCATCCAAGATTGCGCTCTTCTCAGCAGATGGAAAGGAAAATTAGCCGGCAATTGTGACGCGCTGAAAGATTAGGATTTCTACTCAAAAGCAGCCTTGACTAGACCAAAACGCGTCTCTGCTTCCAGATTACGCCAACGTTACCTACTGTATTGTGACAGCTCCCTGGTCGGCCCATGATTAAGAATCCGACGAAAAACTGCCTAAAACTGGACTTGAGGTGCAGCATAGTAGCCGTAGCCAGTGGGCTTGGCCGGGAACGTATGTATATAGCTGATTATCTATGTGGTGGATGAGTGCGCAGCGCCCAGCAACCTTTGCGGCCCTTACGACGATGCTAGCCAAAATCGGTATTTAGAAGCATCAATCCGGACCTGGCTACGGCTCTGCGTCCGGTTGTAATTGTTGCTCGTGGCCTGAGGCCTGGTGTTGGCCCGGGGCAGTGCGGGCGACCTAAGCCCCCTAAGTGGGCATACCCGGTCGGTTATCGGGCTGTCCTGGGGGTTCACATCCGCGCGCTACACCTAGGCACCGTGTCGCCGGTGAGTACGGTGGATAAGCTCAGCGTAGTCTTGGCTATTTTATTCTCGGTTGTGCTGCTGGGTGAAAAGCTGACGCTGTCGGCCGGCTTGGGGGTGGCCCTCAGTATCCTGGGCACGCGGGTCCTGATTTGGGGGTAGCGAAATTTTTAATCCCAACTTGCGCCGCTCCAACAGTTGCAGCGGATACGGGCCCAGTACTTGCCGGCTAATCCGGGGCCCCGCCAGACGCGTATACCAGACACTCCAAGCTGATACTTCTCTCCTGCATGCCCCACTATATCCTCTCTATTCCGGCGCTAGTTGCCCTGTGCTGCCTGACTGGTTTTTCAACGGCCCTGGCGCAGCAGCCCCGGCAAGCTTCGTCGGCGGGCGCTACTACCGCAAGCCCTAAGCCGGCAAACGGGAAAATCAGCCCCAAGGCAGCTACCGGGAGCAAAACCAAGCTGAAAGGCAAGATGGCCAATGGCGGCAAGCTGAAGACAACTACCAAATCAGCCCCCGGCCCGGCCGCCAGCGGCGTTCAGGTAGGCGGCACGCTGATGACGGTTGATAAAGACATTGTCAGCAATGCCGTTAACTCCACGGAGCATACGACCCTGGTTTCGGCTTTGGCGGCAGCGGGCCTCGTGGAAACCCTGAAGGGCGCAGGGCCATTCACCGTCTTTGCCCCGACCAATGCCGCCTTCGATAAATTACCCGCCGGCACTGTCAACACGTTTCTTATCCCCGAGAACAAACAGCGGCTCAGTGCCCTGCTCTCCTACCACGTGGTAGCTGGCCATTTCACCGCTGCCGATCTGCAGGATGGCCAAACGCTGCCGACCCTGGCCGGTCCGCTCCTGACGGTGGTGCGCAAAGGTAAAACCTTGCTGGTACGGGATACGAAGGGCGGCGCGGCCATCGTCACTATCCCGGATGTACTTTCCAGCAATGGCGTTACGCACGTAATCGACACGGTGCTGCAGCCGGGCAAATAATCCGACCATCCGGCTTCGGGGGCTAGTAAGTTACTGGTCAGCTCCTTGTTGCTGGCCCGGCTAAAGGGCGAACAATATTTTTCTTAAAAGCCCGCGGGAACGTTCCCGCGGGCTTTTTTGCTGCTGCCGCCGGTAAAAGAACACCCCAACCGCCTCCTGCTACCAAATGATTTTCGGATATTGGGGGTCATTATTCATTCCGTTCTTCATTCTACGCATGAAACACCTCTTCGCATGGGCTTGGGCCGCTGCAATGAGTTTGACAATGGCTGCCACAGCCCAGGTGATGCCCCCGGCTCCACCAGCAAACTTGCAGGGCCAGGAATTAAAAGACTGGCTGCGTACCAACTGGTACGACGGCAAGCGAGTGGACCTTGGCTACGACCAAGCCCGGGGCAAAATGTACAACTACATTGACGTGTATGACGGCAAGCTGACCTGCGTGTACTCGGGCTACTCGGTGCCTAAAACCATCGACTCGGCCGCCACCAGCACCGGCAATGTGGGCCTGATTAACTGTGAGCACACCATTCCGCAGTCGTGGTTCGACGAGGTGAGCCGCATGAAGTCGGATATTCACCACCTGTTTCCGACCTATACCCAGTGGAACTCAAACCGCGGCAACGACATGTTTGCCGATGTACCTGATGCCCAGACCCAGATCTGGATGCGTGGCACGGTAAGCCAAAGCACAATCCCGACGGCAAACTTGCCCGAGTGGAGCGAGGACGGCGGCTCGTTGTTTGAACCCCGCGAAGACCACAAAGGCAACGTGGCCCGCTGTGCGTTTTATTTCTACACCATGCACCAGGGGCAGAAATTCGACGCGGGTAAAGACGTCATCACCGGCCTGGCCGATCTGCAGACCCTCTACCGCTGGCACCTGGCCGACCCGGTAGACGCCCGGGAGCGGGAGCGGAACCGCCGCACGGCCAAAAGCCAGGGCAACTTCAACCCTTTCATTGCCTACCCTGAACTGGTAGCCCGGGCCTACGGCCTGATCGTGCAGCCTACCTTTGCGTTCAGCACGGCTACGGGCTCTATTCTGGAAGGCAACTCGGCAACCAAAACCTACACCACAACCGTAACCGTGGATCCGGTTCCGACCTCCACCATCAGCGTACAGGTGCAGGTAAACAGTGCCAACAGCTCGGCCACTACTCCGGAGGACTTCAGCTTCACGACCCAGACCCTGACCTTTGCCGCCGGTGAATCGTCGAAAACCATCAGCGTGACGGTAAACGGGGACACCAAGCCCGAAGCCGATGAAGTAGTGCAGCTCGAACTCGTAAGCCCCAGCAGCGGCAGCAGCACGGGCAGCGCTTCCCGGCACGCCCTGGTTATTACCAACGACGACGGGGAAGCCCCAACGCTGAAATTTGCTTCATTGGCGGGCTCCCTGCCCGAAGGCAATGCCGGCACCCAGACCTACACCGTAAACGTCACGTTTACCGGTACTCCGGTGGCTTCGGCCGTTACGGTACCGATTCTGGTAGTCGCCTCCTCTACCAGCGCCGATGCCACGGACTACACGCTCAACACCACTTCGCTGACCTTCGCAGCCGGCCAGACCAACCAAACGCTACCCGTTACAATTACGGTAAATGGCGACGTGACGCCTGAGGCAAGTGAAACCGTGTATTTGCGCCTGGGTACGCCCACCGGCGAGGCCATTGTGGGCAACCCCGGTGCCCACGCCTTTACCATCATCAACGACGACCAGGCCCCAACCAGCGGTCCTTGCACCCAACTGTTCTTCTCGGAATATGTGGAAGCCAGCTCGGGCAATACCAAAGTGCTGGAAATATTCAACCCCTCCCAGTTTGCCGTCGACCTTGATGGTATCCGGGTCGATTTGTTTGCCAACGGCTCAACCACTCCTACCTCGCAGGCTCTGAGCGGTAGCATTGCCCCGGGTGATGTCTACGTCATTGCCAATGCCGGCTCGGCAGCCTCGGTGCTGGCCCAGGCTGATCTGACCTCGAACGTAACCTTCTTCAACGGCGACGACGCTATTGCCTTGTTTGACGGCACCGATACGCTGGACGTTATCGGCGTGATTGGGCAGCGCCCCGCCACGGGCTGGGCGGTTACGGGTGGTGGCACAACCACCGACAACACCCTGATTCGCCGCCGCAACGTGGCCCGGGGCGAGGCCCGCTGGTCGCGCGGGGCGGCTACCTGGCAGGCCATCGGGGCCGACCAGTACGGCAACATTGGTACCCATGCTTCCGACTGCCTGATTTTGGGCACCAAATCGGCTGTGGTGACCAACAAGCTGGAAGTATATCCGGTACCCGCTTCGCACCTGCTGCACGTGCGCTTGCCCGAGCTAACGACCCGCACTTCAGTAACCATTAGCCTGTTTAATGCCCTGGGGCAGCGGGTTGTAAGCCAGCAGCAACAGCTGGGCGGCAGCTCTGCGGAGGCCACGCTGGATCTGCGCACCCTGCCGGCTGGCTTGTATACAGTCCGGGTAACGGCTGGTGAAAAGGTGTACACGAGCCGCGCCGTAGTACAGCCCTAACGGCTTGTCACCAGCAAAAGAAACCCCCTGGCCTCGGACGAAGCCAGGGGGTTTCTTTTGCTGGTCAGGCAGCTACCGATTGACAAGGCTGCCCACCGTCAAAAAGCTACCAAGCTCAACCAGGTACACGCCGGCACTACGCAAGCCGGGCAGAATTACTAGCCGATGCCACTAGGTATCTTATCATCCTGACGTATTTTTACGGCAGAGAATCCTCCTGACCCGCTGTCTGAAATAACCAAAGCCGGTATTCTGGCGGGTAGAAACTTGGTTCCCTGCGCTTTACTATGCCTGCTCCCTCTACAAGCGAAACGCTGTATTTCTCTAATCCGGCCCTGAACCTGAGCTTCGACGCGGCGGGCTACCTGCGCCTGCGCTGGACGCAGACGGGCGGTACGGAAGAGGAGTTGCGGACTGCCTACCAGCAGGTGCAGCAGGCAATGAAGCATTTTCGCACGGGCAAAACCATGAGTATTCATCAGCAGCGCCCCCTGATTCCGGTACTGGTGCAGCAATGGCTCAGCACGAATTGGATACCACGTAGCGTGCGGGAAGCCGGTTACAGCCACTGTGCTATTGTGGAAAGCCAGAACCCGATGGCACGGCTGGCGTCGCAGGCCGTTGGCCTGGGGGCACCGGCGGCTCTGGCCTTTCGGCATTTTTCTACGGAAGCCGCCGCCGACCAGTGGCTACGCAGCGCCGCTTAGCTCTTTCGCCTAGTTGGCTTTTAGGCTTGTAAATCTTGGTAGTCGGTATGCCGATCTACGTAGGCCTGCATGAAGGCGCAACTGGTTTTGATGCGTAGCCCCTGGGCACGAGCATACGCCAGGGCCTCGACTGCCATAGCATCGGCGACGCCCCGCCCGCGCAGGTTTTCGTCGACGAAGGTGTGGGAAAAGTCGATGACCGTAGCGGATGGGCGGCTGTAGGCAAGCTCCCCTTCGTAGCCGTCGAGGGTGGCGTAAAAAGTCTGCTCGTCTTCGTTGTGCCGGATGGTTGGTTTCATGGGAAGAAACGGAAAGTTCGTGGAAAGGAAAGGCAAGATAGCCTGCATACGCAGCGCCTGCGAGCAAGTAGATAGTACAGTCAGGGTTTTGGCTATGCGGCATCAGGAAGCCAAACCGCTCCTGAGCAAAACCCAGCAAGGTGACAACCACAACCGTTGGATTTTGGCCGGGAGCGTAGCCAAAACCAAATCGGCTGCGTACATATCGGCAGTGCACGGCTTCGTGCCTTCCAACCTTTACTACTCTTTCGCCATGCAGACCCATCCTAACGACGGCAGCAACGATAATCCAGACGAATTCAGCGAGTTTCGCAAAGACCGAAACGAAACGCCGGAAAACCACCGTGAAGGTGCCGCCCGCGCCAGCAATACCGCCGAAAACGGCGCTGATACCCCGGCCAATCCCAAGCCGAATACTTTTGCCACCAATACCCCGGCCTACGGAGAATTTGGCGGCGTCGCCAACACCTCGACCGGCTCTACTGATGCCTATTCGCACCAAGCCGGCAACAACCCCGAGGGCGTAGCGGCCCCCAACGTAACCGAACCCGACCAGCGCGGCGCAGCCCCGCAGAACCGGGCCACGGCCACGGCCGTAGCCAGCCAGACCGACGACGACGAGGTGCGCCGCGAGGCCAACAAGCAGGACGACCCGCGCTACGGCAGCGGCACCCGCAACTGGGCCACCAACGAGCCGGCCAACCGCAGCACGGGCCCCGAAGACCCTAACGACAGCGCCCTGAACTAATCCGCAGCCGCGCGTAAAGCCTTACCTGTATGGACCAACAAAAGAAAAATACGTCGAATGAGCCCCAGGGCGACGGCGCCAAAATGAGCCCTGAGCAGCAGAAGCACCACGACGAGCTGTACACCTACAAGCGCGACGAGGAGGGTACCCTGGACACTTCCGCTCAGCTAGAGCAGGAAACGATAGGAATTCCCGATGATACGACCAGCCCCGGAGGCACCGGCGACCTGGCCGGTACCGGCGACCAGCGCGACAGTATCATCATCGAGTCGAACAACAACTACGACAACGACAACAACCGCTAGTCGGCTGCTACCGGTGCGGTATTGCGGAGCTTTCTGAGCTGCTGCCCACCGGTTGAGTATAGCAAAAAGCCGTTCAGCCAAAAGGTTGAACGGCTTTTTGTGATTATAGCCTTCCCGCTGATCCTGGCCATTCTACGTAATACCCCCAACGGCTTCCGGCCAGGACAGTATACCTGAGCATCCTCACCCCCAATTCCGAGTTCGTATGCCCGCTCCCTTGCTCGTTCTCACCGATTTTACCCCGGCGGCCGATGCGGCCCTGGCTTATGCCGATATGCTGGCCGCCCGCCTGCAGGTTCCGCTTGTGCTGCTGCACGTAAACCGTAATTCTATCTTTGATCCGGAAGCCTTTACCGGGGCCGTAGCTCACCGCAGCGAAGGAGAAATTGCCGTGGCCTTGGAAGAGCGAATCGGCAAACTCACCGTACCGGCAGTGCCCGCCATGACAACGGGACGCTCCACAACCGCCATTCTGGAAATGGTGAACCAGCACCGCCCGGCCCTGCTGGTGCTCGGCAAACCCACCCCCGGGGACTTACCGGAAGAACTGGTGACGACGACCTCCCTGACGCTGCTGCGCGAGTCGCACTATCCGCTGCTGGTCGTACCGGCGTCTACCGTAATCAAAACTCCGCAGTGCATTGCTTTGGCGGCCGACGGCAATGCTTTTCGCCTGACTACACCCGCCCAATCGGCGCAGCCGCTGCTGCAGGCCCTACAGGCTACCCTGACCGTGGTGCACGTGGCCGAGCCCGAAGACGACGACTCCTGCACTGCCGCGCTGCATAGTGTGCAGGCGGCCGGCCTGCTGCAGGATGTGGCGACGCCGGTGCGGACCCGGGGCGTACGTAACCTGGATATTGCCAAGGGCATTGAGCAGGTGGCCCACACCATCCACGCGGATTTGCTCGTCGTCATTGCGCGGCGGCACAGCGTGTTGGGTCGGCTGTTTCATCGGAGCATTACGGCCCAGCTGATCCGACAGTCCCAGCTGCCCGTGCTGGCCCTGCCCACCGCCTCCTAAGGGCTACACGCCAACCACCGCGCTGCGGCGTTCCAGCAAACACACGTCGCGCCACTGGCCCTGAAGCTGGCCCAGCCGCTCCCGAATCCCAACGTCGCGGAAACCCAGGCGCCGGTGCAACGCCAGGCTGGCGGCATTTTCGCGCAGGATACCCGCTTGCAGGGTCCAGAGCCCCTGGGCTTCCGCCTCCTGCACCAGCTGCCGGAGCAGGGCTTGCCCCACGCCCTGGCCCTGGTAGGCGGCATCGACATACACGCTTACTTCGGCCACGCCCCGGTACACGCAGCGGCCCGACACCGGCGTGAGGGCGGCCCAGCCGGCTACGGCACCGTCGGGGGCTAGGGCCACGAGCCGAGCGGCAGGCAGATGGCTTTGGTCCCAGGTGGCCCAGTCGGGAATATCAGTGGCGAAGGTGGCGTTGCCGGTGGCAATACCAGCGGCATAAATGGCGGCCACGGCCGGGTAGTGCTCGGCCAGCAGCGGCCCGATAATCAGCGAAGAATGCATAGGCGCAGCCCTTAAAAAATCAGGAGGCCAAGATACGCGCAAAGCCGGGCGTAACGCAAACCCCCTGGGCCTCGTTGAGTTAGTCTATCCTAATTCTGCTATCAGCCTATGCCTGCTCCTCCCGATTCACGTCGTCATTTTTTGCGTCAGCTAAGCCTGGGCGCAGCTCTGGCGGCCGTTGCCGGACCCGTCCCGGCCTTTTCTCACCCCCAACCCGACCCTATGAAACCAGCGGATTCCGGCAAGCTCGGCTTTGCCATTGTGGGCTTGGGCAAGTTTGCGACCCAGCAGATCATGCCCAGCTTTAAAGACTGTAAGCACGCCCGTATTACGGCCTTGGTAAGCGGCTCGCCCGATAAGGCCAAGCAACTGGCCCAGGAATACGGCGTGGCCGAAAAAAGCATCTACAGCTACGACAACTTCGACTCGATTAAAGACAACCCCGAGGTTGATATTGTCTACATCATTCTGCCCAACTCGATGCACGCCGAATACACGATTCGGGCGGCCAAAGCCGGTAAGCACGTGCTCTGCGAAAAGCCTATGGCCACCTCGGTGGAGGATTGTGAGAAGATGATTGCGGCCTGCAACAAAGCCGGCAAAAAGCTCATGATTGCCTACCGGGCCCACTACGAGCCCTTCAACCTGGACGCTATGGACCGAATCCGCAAGGGCGAGCTGGGGAAGATCAAAGCTATTACCTCCGACCACGGACGCCCCGTGAAACCCACCGAAGACAAGGCCGACTCGTGGCGGGTCGTGAAAAAGATGGCCGGGGGCGGCTCTCTGATGGATATCGGCATCTACGCCCTGAATGCCTGCCGCTACCTAACCGGCGAAGAACCCGTGGAGGTGACGGCCCAGGAGTTCAGCGACAAATCGGACCCACGCTTCAAGGAAGTCGAGGACAACATCCACTTCACCCTGCGTTTTCCCAGCGGAGTGCTGGCTTCCTGCACCAGTTCCTACAGCTACTCGGAGGTGAAGCGGGGCCGCGTATTCGGCGATAAAGCCTGGCTCGACCTCGACCCGCTGTCGGATTACTACGAGCACAACATGAAAATCGGGGACGACAAGGGCAAAGAGGAGCCGAAGCTCAAGGAAGGCAACCAGTTTGCCGCCGAGCTAGACCACATGGCCGAGTGCGTGCGCGACAACAAAACACCCAAAACCCCCGGTGAGGAAGGCCTGAAGGATGTGCGCTACATCATGGCCATTTACGAAGCGGCGAAGAAAGGCAAGGCGGTAAAGGTGTAGTGTAGGTTTACCTGTCAAATAGCTGCCCTTGCGAGGCGCAGCCGTGGCATCTTTCTTAACTGTCCTTGCGAGGACGCAGGACGAAGCAATCCGTCCTCTGAAATGTGCGGAGCCTCCTAAACTGAAAAGCCCTAACGTTTGAGCTAGACGTTAGGGCTTTCTGGTAAAAGGTCATTCTGTGCTGCGCAGAGGACGGATTGCTTCGTCCTGCGTCCTCGCAATGACACGTAGCTTAGGTCACCACTTCCATCCCAGGGTGGTGCCCCCGTAGAAATTACGGCCGGGGGCGGGCTGGTAGTAGCGCCCCCCGAAGGCATTCAGGTCGTTGCCGAGGCTGTAGCGGCGGTCCGTGGCGTTTTCGATGCCGGCGTACACATCCAGCTCCAAGCGGGTCAGCAGGGTTTTGCGCCAGCCGCCACGGGCCGCAAACGTCCAGTAGCCGGGCGCATAAGCTGTGTTAGCATCATTTAGGGGCAGGCGGGCCTGGTGGCTGAGCGTGGGGCTGAGGTAGAAACCTAGTTTATCAATATAATTTAAACCGGCGCTGAGCGTATGCGGAGCGGTACCGGTGAGTTGGTTACCGCTGAAATTGTCGGTATTCTGCTGATAATCGCGGAAACGGAAATGATTGTAGGCGTAGCTAACGAAAGCACTTAAACGAGTGAATGTTTTCTCGTTCCACTGAGTACTATAAGAATCGGTTAGAGACGATTCACATACCAGCACCTGCTGCTTCAACAATGCACCGCTCACGGCCGCCTCGATGCCGCGCTGCCGGGTGGAGCCCGAGTTGGCAAACAGCTGGGAGCCTAGCTCGTTGGTGCGCGTCACGATGGTCTGGCGCAGACCAAAGTCGAAGGCAGCTACGTCGAATACCAGCCGCTCGCCCCAGGCCTTACCCCGAACGCCCACCTCGTAGCTGGTGCCCCGCTCGGCTTGCAGGTCACGGTTGAGGCTGCCGTCGGAGGGCCGGATTTCTTCCTCAGTGGGCGGTGAAAAACCGCTGCTCACGCTGGCGTAGGCCGAAATCAGGGGCGTAATTTCCTTGAGCAAGGCTACCCGCGGCGACACTTCGGGCCGGAAGCTGCGCACCGTTTCGTAACCCGCCGGATTGATTGTGCCGTAGGGCAGGCGCGTAATTCGGTAGGTCAGGCGGTTGTAGCTGGCCCCCACGGTAGCCAGCAGGCCGGCGGGCAGCTCCAATTCGGCCTGGGCAAAGCCAAATCCGGTAGCCGTCCGGATTTCGTCGTCGTAGCGCAACAGCCCGGCGCTGCCCCCGCGGTTTTGGTAGTTGCGGGAATTTTCAAAGCTGCTCTGCCACTCCCCGCCCCCACTCAGGCGCAGCAGGCGGCCCGCCACTACCGCCCGGTAGGTAAAGGCCGTGCGCCCACCCCAGCCCACGGCCGTGTTGCGCTCATAATCGACCAGATACGGCGTACGAATGGCCGTGCCCGAGGTATAAAGCGTGGTTTTGTTGGTGAAGGCGGGCGTGAAGCGGTACTCGTGCGACACACCCAGCAGCGCCGTGCGCGACGCATAAGCCGCCTGCTGCTCCACCGTGCCCGGACTCGTTACGGTGCCCGCGCTGTTTAGCGTGCGGGGCCGGGCCTGGCGGGGGTTCTGCTCAAACTGCGCCCGGGTCAGCCCGCCGGGCAGCTGGTAGTTCAGGTCGGTATAGAGTAAGTGGGCCGCCACGGTGCGCTTATCCGAGGGTCGGAACTCGCCGTCGAGGGTGAGCACGTCGCGCAGGGAAGCGCTGTTTTCGCGGTAGCCATCCAGAGTTTGGTGCACATACTGGGCGCGCACCGAGCTGGCAGCAGTGCCCGCCTCGGCGGCGGCCGAGTAGCGGCGCAGTCCGAAGCTGCCGGCCGTGAAACCCACCTGGGCCCGGGCTTCGCCGGGAGCTGCTTGGCGGTTGCTGAGCAGAATAGCGCCGCCCGTGCCGGCCCCGTACACACTGGCCGTAGGCCCTTTGATGACCTCGATGCGCCCGATGGTGGCCGGGTCGAGCAGATTGAAGGGGGTGCTGCCGCTGGCTTCGGTAAAGGGGATGTCGTGGTAATAAACTTTCACGTTGCGCACCCCGAACGGGGAGCGGAGCGTGCTGCCCCGTACGCTGATGCGGTAGCTGGCCGTGGCCCGCTCCTCCAGCCGCACGCCGGGCAGCGTATTGACTGCCGCCGCCAGGGAAGCCTGACTAAACCGCTCGATACCACTGGCATCGAGCACGCTCACGCCGGCTGCCGTGCGCCGCAGGGGTTGGTTGGTACCGTAGCCGACGACGGTGGCCTCGGGCAGCTTCACGGTGCGGGTGGTATCAGGAGTTTGGGCCAGGGCTGGTACAGACAGCAGGCTCGGAGGAAACAGCAGTAAAAATCGGAGAAGCATACGCACGCGGCAGGTCAGTGCATGTGCAAACGGCAAAGCGGGCGGGATGTTTAGAACCCCTGGGTTACGCTACGGTCATCCTGGCCCGTAGCGAAGGACCTTCGACAAACGCACCAACGACTCGCTCATAGGTGACAAGGTGCTTCGCTGCATTCGGAATAGGAGCTAAAAAAGTGCGGGTTGGCTTGATAACATCCAGCCTACCCGCTGCCCCGCGCTGCTCGCCAGGACGCTCTGTTACCGCCTTCTCCCCACCACGCATAAAAAAGCCCGGCCAACTTCGCGGCTAAGCTCGTGCAATAGGAATAGCAACTAGAATTACTCCGGCAACTCGTTGTGGCGCTTCTGCACCTGGGCTTTGCAGTCGGGGTAGACGGCGGCCGCCCGGCCATGTCCTGTTAGCTGACATTGAAATGCATTCGTATATCCCGGAGTTGAGCGGCAGAGTCCACAGCAGGGCGAAAAACCAGAGGCCGGGCAAGATACGACAGCTCCGTCTCAGACCGGCTTGTATTCGTCATGACAGACCGTGTGACGGCAGTTTTCGCACTGTCTGTTATGACCAACAAGCAGCCGTGTGAAGCCCGCCAGTACCTACGAATAAATAGCTACCCAAAACTGTGTAGTTGGCATCCGACTAAGTCGTTAGCCCCCAGTTTCTTAACAACACCTATACTATTGCACGCGTAAGCTGAACCGTATCCTAGGGAACCAATTAGTTTTGCCAGAGTTATTCGCCTATGTCTTTGCTTACCCCTGCGCCGTTGCCGGCCGGTCTACTGCCAGCCGAGGAGTTATTGCCTGCTCTACTGGAGCTGCTGCCCAGCGGGGTGATCTGCTACACGCCTCTGCTGGCACCCAACGGGCAAGTGGTGGACTTCGCGTTTCAGTACCTGAACCCGGCCGCCCGGCAGCTGCTGCGCCTGCCCGAGCAGCCCGCCACAACCTACACCCAGCACTTCACCCAGGCTGCTACCGACGGGGGCCTGGCCTTCTACCGCGCTGCCTATGAGCACGGCGGCCCGGCCCGGCGCGATGGCTACTACCAGGCCGACGGCTACGAGGGCCGCTTCAGCCAGCTGGCCCGGCGCGTGGGCGACACCCTGCTGGTGAGCTTTACGGTGCTGGCCGCCGCCGAAGAGCCTATCTTCGACGCGGCCCGGCGTGCCCACCAGGCCTACGAGCAGGCCGGGCACGCGGCTGTGGAAACCCAGCGCGACGAGCTGCGTCGCCTCTTCGAACAAAGTCCGGTGGCCGTGGCCGTGCTGCGCGGCCCCGAGCTGGTAGTGGAGCAGGCCAACGCGGCAGTGGCCGCCATCTGGGGCCGCTCCCCGGCCGAGGTGCTGGGCCGCCCCTACTTCGAGGCCATGCCCGAAACCGCCGGCCAAGGCTTCGAGCAGCTCTTAGCCGAGGTGCTGCGCACCGGCCAGGAAACGTTCGTGACCGAGGCCCCCGTGCGCCTGGCCCGACCCGGCCACCCCGCCGAAAGCCAGCCCGAGCAGGGCTTTGTCAACTTCGGCTTTCACCCCCTGCGCGACGCCCAGGGCCAGGTAACCAAGGTGGTGGCCATCGGCCTGGAGGTAACCGAGCAGGTGCGGGCCCGGCAGCGGGCCGAGGTCCTCCAGGCCGAGCTACTGGCCACAGACGAGTACCGCAGCCAGCAGCGGCAGGAGTTGCTGCGCATATTCGAGCAGGCCCCGGCGGCCATCGTATTGCTGCGCGAGCCCGACCACCGCGTGGAGTACCGCAACCCGGCTTTTAGCCAGCTGTTTGCCGGCGAGGCGGTACAGGGCCGCACCGTGGCCGAGGCCTTCCCGGCCGCCTTCGACGCGGCTACCGTCGCGCGGCTCGACCACGTGTACCAGACCGGCGAAACCTACTACGGCACTGAGTTGCCCCTGCCCACGGCGGCCACGCCCGGGCAGCCGGCTCAGGAGCGGTACTTCAACTTCAGCTACCAAGCCTACTACGAGCAGGGCCACATAGCCGGGGTGGTCATCTTTCTCTACGAGGCTACCGAGCAGGTGCGGGCCCGGCAGCGGGCCGCGGCCCTGCACGCGACGGTCAGGAGCCAGCGCAATTTTCTGCGGCAGCTGCTCAATGCAGTGCCGGCCGCCGTGGCCACCTTCGACGGGCCGAAACACCGGCTCAGCGCCTTCAACGAGGCTTTCCGCAGTCTGGCAAACCATCCCCTGGACCTGGGCCAGTCGGCGGAGGAATTGTTTTCCGCCGCGTATACGTCCTTCCCGGACCTGCTTACCCGGGTCTACGAATCAGGCCACCCCTGGCAGGAGCGAGAAGTGGCGATGCCCGACGCCGACGGGGGCGCTACCCGCTACCTCGACTTCCAGTACGAGCCCGTGCGCGACGCGGCCGGCCAGCCTACGGGCGTCGTGGTCAGCGCCGTGGACGTGACCGAGGCCGCGGTGGCCCGCCAGCAGGTGCAGCACCTGAACGAGGAGCTGGCCATTGCCAACGAGGAGCTGCGCGTGACCAACGATGAGTTTCTGGAAGCCAACACCCAGCTCACGCGCACCAACGCCGAGCTGGACACCTTCGTGTACACGGCCTCCCACGACCTGAAGGCCCCCATCACCAACATCGAGGGCCTGTTGACGGTGCTGCGGCAGGAAGCTGCCTCGGGTACCTGGACGGCCACGGCCGGGCAAGTGGTGGGGCTGATGGAAGGCGCCGTCGAGCGGTTTCTGGCCACGCTGGGCTACCTCACGGAGGTGACGCGCCTGCAGCCCGAGGCCGCCCCGGCCGCCCCCGTGAGTCTGAGTGCCGTTATCCGGGGCGTGCAGCTGGACCTGGCCCCGCTGCTGACCGTGTCGCGGGCCCACGTGCTCATCGACACCGACGCGTGCCCGACCCTACGCGTGCCCACCAAGACGCTGCGCTCGGTTATCTACAACCTGCTCAGCAATGCCCTCAAGTACCGTTCACCCGAGCGGGCTCCCAAAGTCCATATCCGCTCCTACCCCCGGCCGGGACAAGCGGTGGTGGAAGTTCAGGACAACGGCCTGGGCATCGACCTGAGCCGGCAGACGGAAATGTTCGGTATGTTTCGCCGCTACCACACCCACGTGGAAGGCGCGGGCGTGGGGCTCTACATGGTCAAGCGCATGGTCGAGCACGTGGGGGGCCATATCCAGGTGCACAGCCAGCCCGGCGTGGGCAGCACCTTCACAGTTTATTTCCCAGTAGCCGGGCCGGGGGATGGTCACCCCTTTCTGGGCGAGTAGAGTAGCCGGGCCCCGGGGAAAACCAGAATCCGTAGCTCCTGCCCGACAATCAGGGGTAAACGCAGAGCCGGTAGGACTTGCCGGGGCCGAACTTTTGGCCCGACCACGTCGGCTACCCAAATCGTTTGCCACGAGTCCCGGCCGGCCCGGCAGCAGAAGCGCATCTGGCTTACTATCTGGCAGTAGCCTGCTGTAGTGGTAAGCCGGCCGTACGAGCGGGCTGCCGCCTGCTTCAAACGCTTTCTGCCTTGGCGACCTGGTGCTGTGCCGGGTGCCCGCGGCTGTACGGCGCTTCCGGCAGCTTACCCTGCCCGGGGCCGGGGTCGATTTGCCCATCGTGGCCACCCTCGACGAGGCCGCCGCCCTCACCCACTGGGCCTAGCGCCCGGCCGAGCCCGACTGCCCCGGGCAACCTGGACCGTAGGCTGCCGCCGCCCCCAATACGGCTCAGCTTGCCGAAAAGGCCCGTGGCAGTGCTCAGAAATTATGCGTAGGTTACTCTTGCGCTGCTAACTCCGGTGACCCCTCCAGGCCCCATGTTCCTTTCTACCCGTACCGACCCCGACCAGCCCACTTCCTCAGCGGCCAGCCAGCCGACCGCCGAGCAAGTGCTGGACAGCCTGCCCGTCGGGGTACTGGTGCTGGACGAGCAGGGCCTTATCCGGCGCGTCAATCCGCAGGCCGCCCGCTGGTGCGGGGCCGCGCCCGATGCTCTGCTAGGCCTGCCCCTGCCCGAAGCTGGCCTGCCCGCCGACCTGTATGCTACCCTGCTGGGGCTGCTGGAGCCGGGCCCCCACCCGGCCCGGGAAGTGTACTTGCCGACCCAGCAGCAGTGGGTGGCCTTTAGCAGTGCCCCTCAGGCCGCGGGCTGGGTGTTGTATGGGCAGGATATCACCGCCCACCACCAGCCCCAAGCTCCGCTCCCGCCCCTGGCCTATGCCCCGACGGAGGGGTATTGTGTGTTGGAGGTGCTGTTCGACCAAGCCGGGCAGCAGGCCCTGGACTTCCGCTACCTGGAGCTGAATGGGGTGTTTGCCCAGCAGTCGGGCATGCTCCCGGACATTCAAGGCCGTACCGCCCGCGAGTTGCTGCCCGACCTGGAGCCCTTCTGGTTTGAAACCTACGGGCGAGTGGCCCGCACTGGGCAGGCCGTGCGCGTGGAGCACTACGTGGCGGCGGTAAGCCGCTGGTTCGACGTGCATGCCTTCCGGGTGGGCCAGCCCGAGGCCCGGCAGGTGGCCGTGCTCTTCAACGACATTACCGCCCGCAAGCGCCACGAGAACAACCTGGCGTTTATGGCCGGCCTGATGAGCGACTTTGCACCGCTGAACACCGTCGAGGAGGTGATGGAGCTGGCAGGCCGGCGCATCACCGAATACCTGCAGTTGTCGCACTGCTTCTTCGTAGCTGTCGACCCGGAAGCCGAGACTTGTACCGTGTTGCACCACGCCCGGCCGGCCGGGCTACCGGCCATGACCGGCACCTACCCGCTAAACGACTTTCATACCCCGGCGGAAAACCGGCAGCTGGCGGCAGGCCAGCCCATGATTGTCAGCGACGTGGACGACGGCCACCGTTCGGCCGCTCAGGTCGAGGCGTATCGGGCCCTCGGCATCCGCGCACTGGTGAATACGCCCCACGTGGCCCAGGGCCGCTGGGTGTTCGACCTGGGCGTGTGCCGCCCCCAGCCGGGGGCCTGGGCGCCCGACGAAATCGGATTGCTGCAGGACGTAGCCGGCCGGGTGTGGCTGCGGCTGGAACGCGCCGGTGCCGAAGCCGCCCTGCGCAACAGCGAGGCCACGCTCGCCGCGGTGTTCGACGCCCTGCCGGTGGGCATTGGCCTGACCGCCGCCGACGGCCACCTGACCCTGGCCAATCACCAGATGCGGCGCTACCTGCCCACCGGCATCATGCCCTCGCGCGACGCGACGCAGCTGCCGCGCTGGCACGCCGTGGGCCCAGACGGGCACCCGCTCCCGCCCACAGAATTTCCCGGCGCCCGCGCCCAGCGGGGCGAGCGAGTGGTGCCGGGCCTCGAAATGCTGCACACCCCGGCCGAGGGCCCGCCGGTCTGGACGCAGGTGTTTGCCGTGCCCCTGCGGTACCCCCACGACCAAGTGGCCGGCCACGTCACGGTCATCCTCGACATCGACGCGCAGAAGCGCACCGAGCAGGCGCTGCGCCACTCGGAGGAACAATTCCGCTTGTTCGTGACCACCAGCGCCGACACGTTTTACCGCATGAGCCCCGACTGGCAGCAGATGCAGCCGCTGGGCGGCAAGAACTTCTTCGCCCCGAACGATGAGGCCCGCACGCCCTGGGTGGAACGCTACATTCCGGCCGAGGACCAGGCCGCGACGTGGGCCGCCATCCACGCGGCCATTGCCGCCAAACAGCCTTTTGCCCTGGAGCACCGCGTATGGCGCGCCGACGGCGGGGTGGCCTGGGTGGCCTCGCGGGCCATACCGGTGCTCGACGCCCAAGGCAACCTCGTGGAATGGTTCGGGGCGGCCACCGACATCACCGCCCGCAAGCGGACCGAGGCCAATCTGGCCCTGTTGGCCGACATCAGCCAGGAACTGGCGCAGCTCACTAGCCTGGACGAGACGATGAACCAGCTGGGCGCGAAGATCGGTGCCCACTTCGGCCTGTCGCGCTGCCTGTTCGTGGAGATTGACGAAACCCACGAGGTATGCTGGGTTGCCTACGGCTGGAGCCGGGAAGGCGCCGTGGACATTCCCGGCCGGCACCCGATAGTCGACTTTATCAGCCCCGAATTCCAGCGCGCCTCGCGCGCCGGGGAAACGGTCGTGATTGACGACGTTTTCGCCGACCCGCGTACCGAGGGCGAGCAGTATGCCGCCTTCCAGATTCAGGCCATGGTGACCGTGCCGCTGCAGCGCGACGGGGAATGGTGTTTCCTGCTCGGCTTCTACGACACAAAGCCGCGCCACTGGCAAGCCGACGAGCTGGCGCTGCTGCGCGAGCTGACCGCCCGCATCTGGACGCGCCTGGAGCGGGCCCGCGCCGAAGAAGCGTTGCGGCAGTCGGAGGAGCAGTTTCGCACGGTGGTCAACCTGGTGCCCGACCTGCTCTGGCGCAGCACCGCCGAGGGCGAAACCCACTGGTACAACCAGCGCTGGTACGAGTACACCGGCCAGTCGGTGGCCGTAGCCGACGGCTGGGCCGACGCCATCCACCCCGACGACCGGGCCGGCTCGGCGCAGCACTACCGCGCGGCCATGCTGACCGGGCAGCCCCTGCAGCAGGAACACCGCATCCGCTCGGCCGCGGGCGAGTACCGCTGGTTTCAGGTGCAGGCCCTACCCGTCCGCGACGAGCAGGGCCGGGTCACCGAATGCTTCGGCGCGGCCACCGACATTCACACCCGCAAGCTGGCCGAGGCAGCCCTGGCCGCCGACAAGGCCTGGCTGGAGCACGAAGTAGCCGAGCGCACCCACGAGGTGGAGGCCAGCCGCGACCTGCTGCAATCGGTATTCGATACCAACCTGATTGCCATGTCGGTGCTACAGGCCGTGCGCGACGACACCGGCACCATCCAGGACTTCCGCCTAGTGCTGGTGAGCCAGGAGCTGGAGCGTGAAACCGGGCGCACCGACCTGGAGGGCAAGCTCTATTCTCAGGAATTTCCCGGCATCCGCGAGGTGGGCATTTTCGACCTGATTGTGCGGGCCGTGGAAACCGGCGAGCCCCAGGGCATGGAGTACTTCTACCCCCACGAGGGGTTCGACAAGTGGTTTGCCTGCCAGTTCGTGAAGCTCGGCGACGGAGTGGTGGCCACCAACCTCGACATCACCGAGCGCAAAACGACCGAGCAGGAGCTGCTGAAAAACCTGCGCCTGCTGGAGCAGGCCGAAGCCGTGGCCGGCCTGGGCAGTTGGGACTACGATATAGCCACGGGCACCATGCGCTGGTCGGATGGCATGTACCAGCTCTTCGGCTTGCCGGCGGGCAGCCCCGCCACGCCCAACCGCTACCGCGAGGCCGTGCTCGAGGAGGACCGGCCGCGGGCCGAGCAGCTGCTGCACCAGCTTGCCGCCGGCCAGGGCTTTGAGGAAACCTTGCGCCTGCGCGTGCACGGGCAGGTAAAAATCGTGCGCATGAAAGCCGTGGCTCTGTCCAACGAGCAGGGCCAGCCGGGCCGGGTGCTGGGCGTGGACGTGGACATCAGCCAGCTGCACCACCTGGAGCAGGACAATCTGCGCCTGCGCCTGCGCCAGCAGCGGGCCTTGTTTGAGGCGGTGCAGGAAGCCCAGGAGGCCGAGCGCAAACGCATTGCCGAAGGCCTGCACAATGGCATCGGGCAACTGCTGTACGCCACTAAGCTCCGCCTCGACCAGCTCCACGTCCCGGTGCTGCACACCCACCCGACCCTGGTGGTTGCCCGCCAGGAAGCCGACCGGCTGCTGGCTGATGCCATTCGCCAAACCCGCGTCCTCTCGCATGAGCTGGTGCCCATTATGCTGGAGGAGTTTGGCCTGACGGCCGCGTTGCAGGACATCGGGGCTAAGATGAGCTCCCCGCAGCTGCTCCTGCACTGCCAGGTGCAGCTCGACGAAGAAGCCGGCCCCATCCCGCCGCCCCTGCAAGTGGCACTCTACCGCATGGCTCAGGAGCTAGCCCAGAACGTCATCAAGCACGCCCAGGGCGCCACCGAGGCCAGCCTGGAAGTGGAAACCACGCCGGGCTGGGTGCTGCTGCGCGTGGAGGACAACGGCCCAGGCTTCGCGGCCAAGCCGGCCTCCGCTACGGGCCTGGGCCTGCGCAGCATCCGCGACCGGGTGGAGCTGCTGGGCGGGGCCATGGAAACCGGCACGTCCGGCGGGGCCTACGTCCGCATCCGCCTGCCGCTCGCCCCCTTGAGTTGATATAACCAATGGAAAAGCGCCCACCCCACGCCACACCGATAACCGGGCTGCATAACCTCGCACGGTCGGGCTGCGTCTAGGGGGTATGCCTTTCCTCAAGCCCGGCGCGGCTTTTCTTTTTTGCCTCGGCTCGTTTGCCGCCTGCGGCCAAGCCACCCGCGTAGCCGACCACAACCGCATCGGCTGGTTTGTCTACGAAGGCGACCATCCGCTTAGTAACCGCTGGACCCTGCACACCGAGTACCAGTGGCGGCGCACCCACTTTATCACCCGGCCCCAGCAGCAGCTGGCCCGCCTGGGCGCGGCCTACCAGCTGCGGCCCCGCCTGAGTGTGGCGGGCGGCTACACCAACCTGATAACCCACCCCTACGGCGACTTTCCCACCGCCGACACCGGCGTGCCTTTCCCCGAGCACCGCCTCTACCAGGACGTGCAGCTCAGCGACACGGTGGGCCGCACCACCCTGGAGCAACGCCTGCGGCTGGAGCAGCGCTGGCAGGGGCAGCTGGCCGAGGGCCGGGGCCGCCGCGTGCAAAGCTGGGAGTACCAGAACCGCATCCGCTACCAGCTTTCGGTGGTGTTGCCGCTGCAAGGCCCGCGCCTGGAAACCGGCGAATGGTACCTGACGGGCTTCGACGAGGTGTTTCTGAGCTTCGGCAAGTACGCCAGCAAGGTCTTCAACCAGAACCGGCTGGCCGGGGGCCTGGGCTACCAGGTGCAGGATAATTTCCGCCTCGAAGCCGTCTACCTCAACCAGATAACCCAGCACGCGGAAGACGAGCCGGTGTCGGGCTTGCCGGTGTTCGAGTTCAACCACGGTTTTCGCCTGGGCGTGAGCTACAACTTGACGCTGGCGAAGTAGCGCCAGAACGATGTAGAGACGCAACCTTGCGTCTCGTCGTCCGCGCCGTTGCTGCGACGGTTGTGCAACACGTTAGTCGTTCAACACTTGAGACGCAAGGTTGCGTCTCTACCTTACTCTGCCAATGTAACCTTGCTACGGTTGAGCCGGTACAGCTGAGCAGTATTTGCTCAACTATTCCGGTATGAAACTCCTGCTTCCCGGCTGCCTGACGGTAGCCGCTCTGCTTTCTGTATCCTCGGCCCAGGCCCAAAACGACTATGAGAAGACTGTGAAAGACGGTTTTGCGGTCAACGTCTTCAAGCCGGGCAAGGTGGACGCCACCGACGCCTACGTGGCCCAGCTTAAGGCCCCGGCCGGCTTTACGGTCACCAAGTTCGCCGACAAAACCGGCAACCCGCGCATGCTGGCCGTGGCCCCGAACGGCGACGTGTACGTGTCGGACCGCACCAAGGGCACCGTGCAGCTGCTGCGCGACACGAACCAGGACGGCAAAGCGGACCTGCTGAAGGAAGTAGCCCGGCGCCCCGACCTGCACGGCCTGGCCCTGCGCAACGGCAAGCTATATATCAGCGCCATCCGGGAGCTGTTCGTGGCCGACATCAAGGCCGACGGCACGCTGGGCGAGTTGAAAACGCTCTACAAAGACCTACCCGACGCCGGCCAGCACCCCAACCGCACCCTGAACTTCGGGCCCGACGGCAAGCTCTACCTCTCGGTGGGCAGCACCTGCAACGCCTGCGACGAGCGGAACAAGGAGCAGGCCACCCTGCTGGTGGTGAATACCGACGGCTCGGGCCGCAAGGTGTTTGCCAAGGGCCTGCGCAACACCATCGGCTTCGGCTGGCACCCCACCACCAAGGCCCTCTGGGGCTTCGACCACGGCATCGACTGGCTCGGCGACGAAGACCAGCGCGAAGAGCTCAACGAAATCAGGGAAGGCGCGGACTACGGCTGGCCCTACGTGTACGCCGACGGCAAAATCCCGCCCCACCCCCAGCCCGCCGACATGACGCCCGAGCAGTACGCGGCCAAAACCGTGAAGCCCGCGCAGCTCTACGCCGCCCACGCCGCCCCGCTGGGCATGGTCTTCAACACCGGGCAGCAGTTTCCGAAAGAATACCAGAACGACGCCTTCGCGACCATGCACGGCTCCTGGAACCGCGCCCAGCCCTCCGGCTACCGTATCGTGCGCGTGAAGTACGACGCTCAGGGCCGGGCCACCGGCATCGAGGATTTCGTGACCGGCTGGCTCGTGAACAACAACAAGGAGCAGTTCGGGCGCGTCTGCGGCATTGCCCAGCACCCGGACGGCTCGTTGCTGATTTCCGACGACTCCAACGGGGTGATTTACCGCGTGGCGTATGCCGGTGGCGGCAAGAGCAGCAGCCAAGCGCAGAAGGAGAAGCCGAAGAAAGGCTAAAACGCAGTGTAACCAGGTGAAATACTCTGGCTAAACTGGCTGAGTGCTAAACCGTCATGCTGAGCTTGTCGAAGCATCTTTACCGCAATAGTAATTCAGTTTGCTTTGGCGGTAGAGATGCTTCGACAAGCTCAGCATGACGTTCTTTTTACCTAATATCAGACCCTTTAAGGCGTTATTCTACGGTCTAACCTTGCTGCCCCGCCATGCTGCTCTATCCTGCTCGCCGCTACCGCCGGCCCCTGCTGTTTCCGCCCGGCTTGCTGGCGCTGGGGTTTCTGTTGCTACTAGGGTGTCTGGCGTTGCGGCCTTGGCACCGGCAGTTAAAGCCACGGTATTTTATACAGCTTACGTTGGTGCCCAAGCCAGTATCTGACTCTATTCTTTCCTTAGGGGGCCTTTCGCTGCTCCAGTCTTCTTCAGGGAAGAATTTATTTCTTTACTCTCAACTGGCAGGTTTTCGCTCATGGCGGGATTTCACCTTTACTGGATCATCTGGGCAGGATGCTGCCACTATGCAACAGACACAGCAGGCTTTTGAAGCTATGTTGCCGGATTCATTGCACGCCCGTGGTATCCGCATCCGTTTTGAAGACCAGTCTACCTACGCTAGTATGGTTCGAATGCTGGAATGGGCCAGGGCCGCTACACCCAAGTATCTGGTTGACTTTCACCACGAGCCAACTACTTTATATGCTTTTACCGAAGCCTACCGGCCACCTAATAGCTCGGACTTGAAACCACCCAATTGTTGCTTTTGCGACGAGAAAATAATCGATAAAATAATCTACTACCCATCACCACCTTCCTTCGAGGTCCAAATGCAAAACTGGCTTACGCGCTGGCAACAAGTCTGGAGTGAAGCTGTTACCTCCCCGAATTGGCAGCTACCAATCATATTCCTGCTGGGAATTATAGCCGTAAACTGCTGGAAAATAGCACGGCGGTGGCACACTGCGTAGGTTTTGCGTGTTTTGTAGTCTGACCTAGCCGTACTGCATGCCCGCCCTTTCCCCCGACCTGCGCAAAGCTCTCTTCAACTTACCCCAAAAGGAAAAAGACCAGCTCCTGGCCCGCCTCGTAGCCCAGGACCCCGTCCTGACCGAGCAGCTGGCCTTCCGCCTGCTCGAAGGCCCCGAGGCGCTGGAGGACCGTCGCGCCCAGCTCCGCACCCAAATTGACGACCCGGTGCGCGGCTACCACCAAACCCCCAACGATTTGCTGGTCATCGTACGCCAGCTCCAGGCCCGCATTGGCTACCACGCCAAGATTACGGAGGATGCCTTCGGAGAAGTCGAGCTGACCCTGCGCCTGCTCAACCGCATCTTTGAGCACCAGCCCCAGCTCGTAGCCAAGCTGCACGGCCCCACCCAGCCCCTGCTCCAGCACCTGGCCAAGCGCACCCACGACGCGCTGCGCCAAACTGAAAAGCTCCACGCCGACTACCACGTGGAGCTCAGCACTGCCATTCAGGAGTTGCTGCAGCGTTTGTGGCAATCGGGCGCGGCTCCCCTGGCCCGGGAGCTGGGTGTCCCCAAGTCATTCGGGGCGTAGTTGTTGGGGCTGCCCTCCTGAGTGCAGCGCGGAGGAGAAACTTCCTCACCTGTTCCACCAAAGCTTGTTTCATAGTAGAAAGCCCTTTCTCGTAGCATACGGGAAAGGGCTTTCCGGGTAAAAGCGGGACGACCTGCGCAGCGGACGGATTGCTTCGCGTTGCTCGCAAGGACACGGGTCGTTGAACGAAACCTCACCATTTTACTAGTTCACCAGCTCACTCCTTACTCCAGGGCCCGAAAGACGATGGGCAGCGTGTAGGCGACTTTCACAGGCTTGCCGCCAATTTTGCCGGGGTTCCACCAGGGCATGATGCGCACCAGCCGCAGGGCTTCCTCGTCGAGGCCGAAGCCCAGGCCTTTTACCACTTTGGGGTCGAGAATGTGGCCCTGCTCATCGATGACGAAGCTGACGTGGACCTTGCCGGAAGTACCACGGTTGAGAGCGGCGGCGGGATATTGAATTTTGGCCCGCAGAAACTTGGTGAAAGCCGCCTCACCGCCCGGGAAGCTGGGCAGTTCTTCGGCCATGTGGTATACCAGGGTAGCCGTGCTGGCGCCGGCCGCATCCGGGGCTTGGCTGCTGCCCGTGTCGGTGAGGGCCGCCGTGAGCTGGCTTTGGGCTGTGGCGCGGGTCGAGAAAACCAAAATGCATAAAAGCAGGGGTAGCAATCGGAGCATAGCGAGGAGCTTATCGAGCAGATATACAAAGCTATCCACTGCCAGAAGCTCCGCGGTAAAGCCTTCGTTATGCTTGTGTTGCCCTTGTGTTGGTAACATTGACAGTATCCTTTGCCGATGAAAAGCAGTACATTATTTCTACCGACTGCCCGGAGCTTTATTCACGCCTCTGTTTACCCCTTATCACCATGTCGTACACCCCGCACCCCGAAAATATGCGCGTGCCTCAGCACCTGAGCGAAGCCGAGCTGCACCAGGCTCTGGAGGAACTGGATGCCAAGATTAAAACCCTGCGCAACCGCGCCCACGCCACTACGGTCAACTCCGAAAACACCTACCACGAGCACATTGCGGCCCTGGAAGTAAAGCGCGCCAAGCTGGCCGACCTGGTGGGCCCGGCCGGCAAGGCGCCCACGGAGCGGCCTTCCAGCACCTGGGACGAAATTCGCCGCGGCATCGACACGCTGCGCGAAGACCTGCGTAATATCATTTAACCCGTTGCTATGAGAATCTTTGTCCCGCTGCTGGCCCTGGCTGCCACTTTGCTCTTACCCGCCTGCACGGCTCAGGAAAGCTTTCAGAACGCGGAAAACTGCGTGAAAGTGAAAACTGGCATGACCGAGCAGCAGGTCCGCGGCATTATGGGCGCCCCCACTGGCGAAGACCTGGCCGGCACGACGGGCAAAACCTGGTCCTACCAGTTTGGCAGCGCCACCGACACCCAGCCCATCCGGATTCAGTTCGACGCCGACGGCAAGGTGGCCTCGGCCACCTGCGCGCCCGAAGCCTCGGGTTCGGAACGGCCCACGGGCAACTAACCCCGCCTTTTCTCGCTTTGCGCGGCCCCGACTCCGGAGTGAGTCGGGGCCGCGCTTGGTTTTGGGCGCTCCCATTCGGCCGGGTTAAAAGCAGATCAGCGCCCGAATTTACCGTTCGCCCAAAACTTGTTTCCCGCGGGCCGGGCTTGCGCTAGGTTTGAGCCATCATTCAGCCCTAACCTAACCGCTACTCCGATGAACCTGACCGCTACCCTCCGCCCCATCCTGGCCGCCCTGCTGCTGGCCGCTGCCCCGCTCACGACTGCCCTGGCCGCCCCCGCTCCGGCGGCTCTTCTGGCCCCCCCCGCCGACAACGCCCCGGCTCACCCCAGCTTCACGGTGAAAGTGGTGGGCAAAGGCCGGCCCATGCTGCTGATTCCGGGCCTGACCTGCCCCGGCGCCGTGTGGGACGAAACCCTGGCCCACTACCAAAAGCAGTACCAGTGCCACGTCGTGTCCTTGGCCGGCTTCGGAGGCCAGCCCGCGGCGGCCACTACCAGCGCCTTCCTGCAGGGCGTGCGCGACCAGCTGCTGACCTACATCAACACGCAAAAGCTTGACAAGCCCGTTGTGGTGGGCCACAGCCTGGGTGGTTTTATGGCCCTCTGGATGAGCGCCACCCAGCCCGAAGCCGTGGGGCCGCTGGTCATTGTCGATTCGCTGCCCTTTATGGCCGCCATTCAGAATCCGAACCTGACGGCCGAAGCGGCCAAGCCCATGGCCGAAGGCATGCGCCAGCAGATGAGCAAGGGCAAAATGCCGATGGCCGCCCAGCGCCAGATGGTCAGCAGCCTGGTAACCGACTCGGCCCGGGTAACGCAGGTAGCCCGCTGGGGAGCGGCTTCCGACCCCGCCACCGTGGCCCAGGCCATGTACGACATGATGACCACCGACCTGCGCCAGGACGTGGCCCGCATTCAGCAGCCCACGCTGGTACTCGGGGCCTGGGCCGCCTACAAGCCGTACGGCTCGACCAAGGAAAGCACCCGGGCCATTTTCGCCCAGCAGTTTGCCAAGCTGCCTCAGCACCGCATCGAAATGTCGGAAGCCGGCCGCCACTTCCTGATGTACGACGATAGCCAGTGGTTTTTTGCCCAAACGGATGCCTTCCTGAAGCAGCACCCGGTAGCCCGCAAGTAGGAATATTGCCCGGGGCGGCGCATTTTAGGCCTTTGCTTAGGCCCGGTACAGAATACGCCGCCCTATCTGGCTTTCCTTTTTACGTTCCACTATTCTTAAGTACCCACCCTGATGTCTGCCCAACTTAACCTGGACGCGCTGCGCCTGGAACTATCGGTGAAAGCCAAAAATGGCCTCGACTTTATTGTGGCAGCCAGCCTGATCTGGTCGGCCATTACCCTGATCTGGATGCTGCCCAACAGCCCCGGCCGCAACGGGCTGTTTACCTTCTGCCTGGGCGGGGTGATGCTCCCGATGGCCCTGCTGTTTTCCAAGGTTTTTCGCACTACCTGGACCATCAAGGACAACCCCATTCAGCCCCTGGGCCTGTGGCTCAACTTCGCCCAGCTCTTCTACTTCCCGATTCTGATTTTCATTTACAGCAAGTACCCCCAGTATTTTGTGATGACCTACGGCATTATTACCGGGGCCCACTTCTTTCCCTATGCCTGGTTTTACAACACGAAATCCTTCGCCGTTATGGCCGGCGTAATTGCCGTGGGCTGCCTGCTGCTGGGTACCCGCCTGCCCGTAGACAAGCTCTATTACATTCCCGGCTTTATCGTGGCCAGCCTGCTGGTGCTGGCCGGCTGGCTCTACCTGGATTACCAGAAAAAGCGCCCTCACTACCCGGCCCTGGTAGCCGTAGCCGCTTAAGGACTGCTCCGAAAACTCCCTCACTTCTCGTTGTCCCCGCTGCGTATGCGCCCTTTTACCCGTCGTCGACTGTACTGGCTGCTGCAAGTCACCTGCTGGGGGCTGTACGCACTGCTGGGCATCACCATTTTCAAGGTGATGGGCCAGCTCACGGTGAATTACGCCCTGGCCCAGCTGTGCATCGTGGCCATCAACATCGGCGCCAGCCACCTGCTGCGGACTGTTATTCGGCGTGGGGGCTGGCTGCGGCTGCCGGTGCTGGCCGTGGTACCCCGCCTGCTGGTCGTCAACTTTCTGTTGTCGCTGGGCACGCAGGTGCTGATTTCGCTGATTATGATGTTTGTAGTGCACATCTTCACGCCCGCCCAGTTCAGCTGGACGGCGCTGCTGCTCTACACCCTCTACGGCAACTTCGTGTTCTGGCTCTGGGCCGTGCTCTATTTCGGCCTGCATTACCTCGACAGCTACAAGCGGGCCGAGGTCGACAAGTGGAAGCTGGCCGCGGCCGTGCACGAGGCCGAGATGCGCATGCTCAAGGCCCAGATCAATCCGCACTTCATGTTCAATGGGCTCAACAACATCCGGGCCCTGGTGACGGAAAACCCCGCCCGGGCCCGCGACATGATAACCCACCTCTCGGATTTGCTGCGCTACTCCATTCAGCTCAACAGCACCGAGAAAGTGCCCCTGGCCCGGGAAGTGGAAATCGTGGAACACTACCTGGCCCTGGAGGCCATGCAGCTGGAAGAGCGCCTGGAGTATCGCCTAAGCATAGCCCCCGAGACCCGGGGCGTGCTCATTCCGCCCATGACCCTGCAGCTGCTGGTGGAAAACGCTATTAAACACGGTATTGCGCCCCGCCCCGACGGTGGGCAGATTTCCCTCACGGCCACCCTCGACGGCGGCCAGCTGCGGGTAACGGTGCACAACACCGGCCACTACCAGCCCCGCCCCGGCCACGAGGGCGTGGGCCTGCGCAACGCCCGGGAGCGGCTGCAGCTGCTGTTTGGCAGCGCCGCCCACCTCAGCCTGCACAACGCCGCCGACACCGTCGTGGCCGAGCTGCGCCTACCCGCCGGGCCGCTACCCCAGCCGGCGCTTTCCCGGGGTGCCACCGCGGCGGCGTAGGCACTCCCGGCCCCACCTAGTTTCTTTGCCCGACTCCCGTTTCCGATGAATGCTCTTCTGGTTGATGATTCCCGCCTGGCCCGCACCGAGCTGCGCCACTTGCTGCAGGCGTTTCCCGAGGTAACCATTGTGGGCGAAGCCCGGCACGCGGCCGAGGCCCGCCAGCACATTGAGCAGCTGCGCCCCGAACTGCTCTTCCTGGATATTCACATGCCCGGCGAAACCGGCTTCGAGCTGCTCGAATCCCTGGACGTGGCTCCGCAGGTTATCTTCACCACCGCCTACGACGAGTACGCGCTGCGGGCCTTCGAAGTCAATGCCCTGGACTATTTGCTCAAGCCCATCAGCGAGGCCCGCCTGGCTACGGCCCTGGAAAAAGCCCGGGCCCAGCACTTGGCTCCGGCCCTGGTGGCCCCGGCCGCAGCCGAGGAGCCGGCCCCGGCCCCGCTGAGTATGCAAGACCAGGTGTTTGTGAAGGACGGGGAGCGGTGCTGGTTTGTGCGCCTAGCCGATATCAAGCTGTTTGAAATCAACGGCAGCTACACGCAAATCTACTTCGAGCAGCACCGCCCCCTGATTCCGCGGACCCTGCAGCACCTGGAGGCCCGCCTCGACCCCAAAATTTTCTTCCGGGCCAACCGCCAGCAGATTATCAACCTGAAATGGATTGAGAACATCGAGCCCTGGTTTAGCAACACCCTGAAAATAAAGCTCCGGGAAGGGCCGGAAGTAGAGGTTTCGCGTAAGCAGTCCGTGCTTTTCCGGGAGTTGTTAAGCTTGTAACCCGGGCTGCTTCAAGTGGTTACTGCGGCCCGACAGACTCGGCAAGTTCTCCTCGATTTCGCATCCTTTCCCTCCCGGTAATAGTATACTAGAGAGCAAAAATCCAGCCCGGCCGAATGGGCTATTTACTTGCCTCTCCCATGAAAAGACTGCTAAACATATTCGCGCTGAGCTTGCTAGTACTTGGCGCGTCCTGCTCCCAGGATACCGTAACCCAAGGTGGTGGCCCCAAGAAGTACAAGGCCTACAGTGAAACCACGCGTCGCAACAACGACAAGTCGAAGTTCAAGAAGCGCCGCAGCCCCGGTTTCGGCGTCGATTTGAATGCCCGCAACCCCTACAAGTCGGGCACGGTGCCCGCGCCGAAGGACTACAAGTTCGATAAGAACCCCGGCCGGTAAGTCGGCCCCGACCGTACCTACTGCCCACAACAAGGCCCGCCGAAGTACTTTCGGCGGGCCTTGTTGCTTCCAGCTATTTACGCCTCCAGCGGCTCCCGGAAGCCGACCCAGGTGAAACGCTTGATGACAAACTCCGGATTGGTAAAGGAAGCATTACCGGCGGGGTTGCCGCCCGTCACGTGGAAGTCGGAGAAGCCTGCGTTCTGGTTCACGTAGATGCCGCCGGTCAGGTTGAAGCTCACCGGCGTACCGGCCAGGCTCATTTCGTCCATAATCTGCTCTTTCACCTGCTCATCCGTGGTGTAGGCCCCGCAGCTGATGGCCCCGTACTCCCGGGCCAGCTGGGCGGCCAGCCGGATGCTTTCCTGGGTATCCTGAGTTTTGATAACCAGCATTATCGGCCCGAACAGCTCCTGGCAGTATTGCTCGATGCGCGCGGCCTCCACCTCGTGAATGCTCGGCGAGCAGGTGCGGGCATTTTCGTACACCGGGTGAGGCACCGGGCCGTAGGGCAAAATGCTGCGGCCCCCATCCAGGGTGAGCTGCTGCACCCGGGCGTAGGTGGCCGGGCTCTGAATGGCGCCCAGCACGTGCGGGCCCGCCTTGGGGTTGGTCGCCAGGCTGGTAACGGCTGCTGCCAGCTTCTGCACCACTTCCTCGTAGGGCACCTGCTCCTGGCCTACCCGCACGCCCGCGGCCGGGATAAAGAAGTTTTGCGGGGCCGTGCACATCTGCCCCGAATACAGGCTCACGGAGAAAGCCAGGTTCTGGGCCACCTTATCCAAGTCGTCACAGGAATCGAGGATAACGGAGTTGACGCCGGTTTTCTCGGTAAACACGGTTTTGCCCTTCAGATTTTCCAGGTAGGTACCAAACTCCGAGCCCCCGGTGTAGTCAATCAGCTTTACCACGGGGCTTTCGGCCAGCTCCTTGGCAATCAGCCGGTCGTCGGCATCCACGGCTAGCTGGCAGATGTTGGGGTCCAGATCATAAGCGGCCAGCACTTTTTGCACTTCGGCCACCACGATGGCAATGGGCAGCACGGCTTTCGGGTGGGGCTTCACCAGCACGGGGTTGCCCGTTACCAGAGACGCAAAAAGGCCCGGCACCGAGTTCCAGGTGGGAAAGGTGGAGCAGCCAATAACCAGACTCACGCCCTTGGGCACGGCCCGCCAGGTTTTCATCAGGGCCAGATTGTACTTGCCCATGGGCTTTTCCCAGCGGGTTTCTTCCGGAAAGCGGGTTTGCTCTTCGTAGCCGGCCGCAATGGCCTCCAGGGCCCGGTCGGCGGCGTGGGGGCCGCTGGCTTGAAAGGCCATCATAAAGCCCTGCCCGGTGGTGTGCATCGTGGCGTAGGCAATTTCAAAAAACCGGTCCTTGATGCCGTCCAGGGCTTCGGTGAGCAGGGCGGCCCGTTGGGCGGGCTTGAGTTTGCGCCAGGGCTCGAAGCTGGCCTGGGCGCGGGTTAGCAGGGTTTCGGGCGAAAAAAACGGGTAGCGCACGCCCAGGGGCTGCTGCTCGTAGGGCGACTCCTCCTGCCCTACCCACTGCTCGGGGCCGGCTTGCAGGAGTTCGGTAAAGGGCTGGTTCCGCTGGCGCGCAAAGGCTTCGCGGCCCAGGCGGTCGGCATCGGCTCCGTAGATTTCCGGGGACGGATTTTCGGGAAATGCGGCAAAGAACGTGCGGCCGTGCAGGGCCCGAATGGCAGTATCGATGGTGTCTTGGTGGCGCTGGGTGGGCAAACTCATAACGGCTTGGGAAATAGGGCGAACGAAAGTTGGCGGGGAATTCGGAGGCGTTGGTCGAAAACTCGGGGCGCAGCTCAACAAGTACGCCCCGGCAGGGCTAAATTTACGTATCGAACGACGAACCGTCGAATTCCGCTCTATGCCCCAACTGCTACGTTATCTAGTTCTTTTTGGCTTTCTGTGCAGCGCCGTAAGTGCCTGGGCGCAGGGCAGCACCCGCCAGCTGCCCGGTACGCTGGTTTTCAAGCTCAAGCCCGAATACAAGGCCCAGGGCACGGCCAGCCACGTTGCCATTGCCGAATTGGAGCAGGCTCTGGAGCAACTGGGGGCCACCGACCTGCGCCAGAAATTTCCGCGCACCCTGCCGGCCAGTGCCGAAGTACCCGGCTCCGTCGACTTGCAGCTGGTGTACCAGATTACGCTCCGTCAGGACGTATCCCTGGCCAAAGCCTGCCGCCGGCTGCTGCAAACCGACGTGCTCGAATACGCCGAGCCCCTGAACTACCGCGCCCCGCTCTACCAGCCCAACGACCCGCTGGCCGACTCGACGAACACGGCCGGGCAGTTCTATCTGAAAAACATTCAGGCCTACCGCGCCTGGGACGTGACCAAGGGCGACACGAGCATCGTCATTGGCATCACCGACACGGGCACGCGCTATAGCCACGAGGACTTGCGCAATCAGCTCAAGAAAAACTACGCCGACCCCATCGACGGCCTCGACAACGACAACGACGGCTACGTCGACAACTTCCGGGGCTGGGACGTGGCCGATAACGACAACGACGCGTCCATCAACATGGCCGTCTTTCAGCCCGTGCACGGTATTCTGGTGACGGGCTGCGCCGTAGCCCAGCCCGACAACGGCGTAGGCTTGGCCGGGGTAGGTTTCAAATGCAAGTACTTGCCCCTGAAGATTTACCCCAACACGGCTACCGGCAGCTTCGCCGGTTTCGAGGCCATTGTGTACGCCGCCGACCACGGCTGTCAGGTTATCAATGCTTCGTGGGGCAGCCTCGGGGGCCGTTCCCAATTCGAGCAGGACGTGATTACCTACGCCGCCATCAACCGCAACGCGGTAGTTGTGGCCGCGGCCGGCAATACCAACGCCGAGCTGGACTTTTACCCCGCCAGCTACGACCACGTCATTTCGGTGGCGGCCCTGGCCCCCAACGACGAGAAATCGGGGCCGGCTACCTACAGCAGCCGCGTGTCGCTGGGCGCGCCGGGCGAGCAGGTCCTGACCATTCTGGGCAACAACGACAGCGACTATTACCCGGTGAACGGCTCTTCGTTTGCCGCCCCCCTGGTAGCCGGTGCCGCCGCCTTGGTACGCACCCGCTTCCCGCAGCTGTCGGCCGATCAGGTAGCGGCCCAGCTGCGCCAGACGGCCGACGACGTATATGCCTTGCCCGGCAACATTCCGCTGCGGGGCAAGCTGGGCACCGGCCGCCTCAACGTACATCACGCCGTCAGCCAGGCTGACCGGCGCGAAGCCCGCATTCTGCGCAGTCAGCTACTACCCTTCCGCCAGGCGTACCAGCCCAACGACACGTTTCAGGTAGTGGTAGAACTGCAGAATCTGCTGCAACCCGTGGCCGGCCTCACCGTGACGCTGACCTCGCTTTCGCCCTACCTCACGGTGCGCCAGGGCGCTTTTACCGTCGGCTCCCTGCCGATGTTGGCCCGCGCAACCAACGATGCCACGCCTTTCCGGCTGGTGGTAGCCGGCGCCGTGCCCATCAATACCAAAGCCGTACTCCGCTACCGGCTTACGGCTGATAACGGGTACCAAACCGACCAGTTTCTGACCGTGACGCTGAACCCCGACTACGTGGTGCTCGACGCCGGCGACTTGCACCTGACGCTGACCAGCCGCGGCAACCTGGGCTACGATGGGCTGGGCTCGGACCTGGGCCAGAGCGTGACCTACAAAGGCAGCGCCCCCCTGCTCTACGAGGGCGGCCTGATGGTGGCTACTTCGCCCGAGCGGGTGTCGGACAGGGTGCGTAACGAGCGGAACCAGGTCAACCAGGATTTCTACTCCGTAAGCCAGATTGCCCTGAGCCGCCAGCCGCTGCGCGCCACCCAGGAAGCTAACGGGCTGCTGCAGGACTCGCTGCCCAGTGCCCGGCGTACCGGCACTGTGGGCGTCCGGATTCGCCAGCGCGGCTATGCGTGGGCGGCCCCCGCCGACCGGGACTACGCTATTGTCGAATACCAGCTCAAAAACGTGACGCCTGATACGCTCAAGCCATTGTACGCGGGCTTGTTCATGGACTGGGACGTGCTGCCCGATGCCAACCGCAACACGGCCGCCTGGGATTCGACCCGGGCCCTGGGCTACGTGCACGACCGGGAAAGGCCCACGGTGTACGCGGGGGTAAAACTGCTTACGGGCGGCACCGCAGCCTGCTACTCTATTAATAACAATGCCCCCGCCGGCTCGCCCGTGCGGCTGGCCGACGGGTTCAGCAGCGCCGAAAAGTTTCTTACCCTCAGCACTAAAGCCCGCCACAGCTCGGCCGGCACTACCGCCGGCACCGACGTGTCGCAGGTAGTGGGCACGGGCCTGCCCCGGCTAGCACCCGGCGACTCAGTCGTTGTGGCCTTTGCCGTGCTTGGGGCTTCTTCCCTGGAGGATTTGCAAACGGCCGCCGATGCGGCCCAGAGCCGGTATAACCTGGTTTTGCCCAGCCGTAAGCCCACCCAGGCCCTGACCTGGCAGGTGTACCCTAACCCGGCCCGCACCCTGCTGCACCTGGAAGTGCCGCCCCAATTCAAGCTCCAGCAGGCCCAGCTGTTTACGCCCCTGGGCCAGCTGGTTCGCCAGCAGCCCCTCAGCGGCTCGCGGGCCGAGCTACAAATAACTTCATTACCCGCCGGGGTGTATTTGCTGCAACTGACGGGTGCCACCCAGGTGCTCTCGCGCCGGGTGGTTGTGCTCGAATAAGCGCCTTTTCAACTCACTGCCCGCTGTTCTGGATTAGCATAACCTGTTTGTGGCCGCCCGCAAACAGGTTATTTTTTTGCGCCAACCGCTCGGTGTGCGCCAGTTCTTAATAGCTAAAAGGTGCGTATAGCCAGCCAAACGGGGAGCCGTAACGACCACGCCTACGCATTTCTAAACCGGGCACTATCGGAAGCACCTAAAATTTTACAAGTATATTACCCCCGTTATAATAGCAGTACGATTAGGAGCCCCCGCATTTGGGGCAAGGGTATCACTTTTTCAGAACGCATTGTTATGGCATCATTTCATGCTGAGCTGTATATCGAAGGGCAGGTTTACCCGGTAAGCTGGTGCAGCGTCGAATTTCGCCAGCAAGTCCAGGAAAAAGGCCGGGTTTCGGCCCGGGTCCGCCAGGGGCCACTGCTGCTGCTGCTCGATGTGCCCCAGGATGACGACACGCTGCTGGCCTGGGCCGCTACCCCCCACAAAAAGCTCGGCGGCCACCTCATTTTCTTCGATACCAGTCAGCTTAGCCCCCACGAGTCAGTACATTTTGCCGATGCTGAGTGCGTTGGCTACGAGGAGCGCTTCGACGTGCTGCAGGGGCAAAACGGCTCCTATAGCTGTGCCCTGACCATCACGGCGCCCGAGTTTGTGCTAGGTACCGGCTCGGTGGGTGCCCCGGCGGCGGTGAGCAATTTGCTGGCTGCCGCGGCCCCGGCCCTACCCAGCGCCAACCTCGCGGCCAAGGCTCTGGAAGTCGTCGAATCGAAGGTGGAGCGCTACCAGAAACGGCTGCGCCTGCTGCAAGCGGGCCGGGGTAAGCTGGCGGATATGAACGAGCTGATCAGCTCGGCGGCCCCGGCCGCAGCCGCCCCGGCTACCCCAGGCAACCGGGGGCCCTTGGCCCGTCTGGGCTCTATGCTCGGCGCGGGCCCCAGCGCCGAGGTGGCCGAGGCCGAGGCTAGCCCGCTCGTGGCTGACCGCAACATCCTGCAGAAGGCCGTTGACCGGCTAGCCTTCAACAATGTGGCCGTAGAACGCGCCAAGCTCAGCCAGCACGCCTACCAGTTTACCTCGACCCTCGACCCCAGCGGGGTAGTGCTGCCCACCTTCACCGAGGAAGTTCCCGAAGGCTGGGAAGCGCTGCAGGTGTGGGACGATAAGAAAACCGGGTTTGCCGCCGCCCTCTACGACAGCAACTTCGAGCAGCCCAACCGCAAAGTGCTGGCCTTCCGGGGCACCAACCCCACCGAGTGGGGCGACATCAAAGCCGACCTGACCCAGGCCTTGGGTATTCCGACCAAGCAGTACCAGCAGGCCATCAAAGTAGCCCAGACTCTCAAGCAGCAGTACGGCGCGGGCCTCGACATTGTGCAGGATGCGGGCCTCGACATGACCGGCCACTCCCTGGGCGGCGGTTTGGCCGCCGCGGCCAGCACCGTTACGGGCGCCAAGGGCTACACCTTTAATGCCGCTGGGCTGCACCCCAACTCGGTGAAGCCCTTCGGCATTACCAAGGAGGCGATGCGGGCCAACCAAGGCATTATCGACAACGTGTACTCCAACCGCGACCCGCTCAACGGCCTGCAAAACCACCTGGGCGGCCTGATTCCCAAATCCATCGGCACGCCCCATGTGCTCGACAAAGCCGGCTACCATCCTATTGGAGCCGTCGTCAACGCCATTGAGGCCGAAAAAGATGCCGATACGGCTACCATTCGCAAATTCACGACTCAGCCCTAACGGTATGTCCGGCTGGAAACTGCGTTATCTGCCCCTGCTGGCGCTCTGCTTTTCGGCTGGTCTGCCCTCGGCCTGCTCCCAATCTTCCCGTCGTTCGTCTTCTGCTTCGTCCCCGATGCCTACCAAGTCTCCCGAAACGTATTTCACCGGTCCCGAGCTGCCGGCCGCCCAGGCCATCTACCGCGGGGATGCCGCCGCCTTGCGCCGGGTGGTTACAACCCAGCGTATCAACCTCAAGTACAGTAGTCCGCAGGGCATGACGCTGCTGCTGTTTGCCCTGGCCAACCGCCAGAAAGAGTGCGTGCGCGAGCTGCTGGCCCTCGGCGCCGACCCCAACCAGGTGTCCATGCTCAACGGCCAGGAAATGGTGCAGCCCGTGGCCCTGGTAGCGGGCGGCGACGACCCCGAGCTGGTCAAGATTCTGCTCGATGCCAAGGGCAACCCCAACAGCAAGATGCACGACGCCGTGGCCGGCGACGCGCCGGCCCTGTTCCACGCCATCGACGCCCAGCGCTTCGCTACCATGCGCCTGCTCCTCGACCACGGTGCCGACATCAACGCCACCGACGGCCTGGGCAATACGCCTCTGCTGGCCCTGGCGACGTTCAACCAGTTTGAGCAGGTGGCCTACCTGCTGGAGCGGGGCGCCGACTTCCGCAAGGCCTCCCACTCGGGTGGCACCCTGGCCTTTATCGTGCAGGACCACCAGCTAGGCGACCCGCAAAGCGAAGCCTATATCTGGCAGCAACGGGTGCGCCGAATGCTGGAAGAGCGGGGCGTGCAGTTTCCGGTGCCCAACCCGGCCGTGGCCAACGGCCAGCAAAGCACCGCCGTGGAGAGCTACCGGCAACAGTGGCTGCAAACCCCGGAAGGCCGGAAGTGGAAAGCCCAGATTGCGGCAGCCCCCAACAGCACCGAGAAATTCCGGGTGCGCCTGGAAGCCCAACGAGCGTTTCGGGGCTGGCTGAAAACCCAGCTGCCACCCGAAAGCCCCGTGCTCCAGCACGAGCTGAGCCCCGGCCAGGCCAGCCGTATCGAGGGCTTCTAGCCCGGCGGCCACTCCGTTTTATAGTTTGCACTCGTATCCTTGATGTTCTACCCGGCGGTAGCTCCGGCAGCCGCCAAATTCTTTCCTCCTATGTCCTTTAGCGCTGAATTAAACCTGGAAGGCCGCACCTACGCCATTCGTCGTTTTGGCTGGTCCATTGGGCAGTCTACTGATGCCGTGGGCCGGCCCGAAGCCCGGGTACACGGGGGCCGGCTGCAAGTGGAGCTCGACTCGCAACCCGACGACCTGATTCATCACTGGGCCCTGGACGACACCAAGAAGATGAGCGGTTCGATCAGCATTTTTCACTCCGATGTGCGGGCCGTGCGCAAGACCATCACCTTCGAGGACACTTTCTGCGTGGGACTGCGCAAGGAGTTCAGCGCCGCCAAATCGTCGCAGAACATGACTATGAGCTTGTCCTTATCGGCTAACCGGCTGAAGATAGGCTCGGTTGAAATAGACAATAAATGGCCCATGTAGGCCGGCGTTCCATCTTTTCAACCCGCTTTTGCTATGGCTTCTTTCCAAAGCTCCCTGCTGCTGGAGGGCAACGTGTTTCCTATCGAAAACTGCAGCTACGAATTCACCCAGCACGCCGACACCCGGGGCCGGGCGTCGGCCAAGGTGCGCAGCGGGCTTATCTCGCTCAGCCTCGTGGTGCCCGATAGCGACGCCCTGCTTGCCTGGGCCGCCGACCCCGAGAAAAAGATGAGCGGGGCCATCCTCTTCAACGGCATCGACCAGCCCCTGGCCCACGAGGAGCTTACCTTCGAAGAGGGCCTGTGCGTGGCCTATGAGGAGGTTTTTGCTGTAGACGACGATGCGGAGCCCTCGTCCTACTACTGCATCCTGCAGATTGCGGCCGCCAAGCTAGCCCTGGGCACTACAACCAAAGACAGCAACTGGGCCCTGACCCGCTAACTACTGTTTGGCTTACTTCTCTGTTTTTTTGTTGCTTACTCTACTGCTGCCATGCTCCTCGCCATCCTGCTTCCGGGCCTATCTATGATTTTAAACGGCCACTTACTCAAGGGCATCATCTGTTTTATCCTGCAAATCACGCTCATTGGCTGGCTACCGGCGGCTATCTGGGGCGTAGCCTCCCGCAACAATGACCTGAACGAGCGGCGCCATCGGGAAATGATGGCAGCTATGAAAACCGGGGCGAGCCGGTAAACAGGGTTGCGGCTCGCCCGCAGGTTACGAGGCTTTTTGCCCAGAATTAAACCCCTAGCTTTGAAACGCGCATTGACGTGTTTCTGTATGGCTACTGCTACCCTTATTTCACAGCTTCAACTCCTGGGCCAGGCCCTGGAAAAAGTCACGACCCGGGGCGAGGAAGGCAGTCAGGGGCCACTAGAGCAAGCCCGGACCTTTGTGCTAACGCATTTGCGCCAGGAACCGCAAGTTCCTTACCGGGCCGATGAGCTGCTGGAATTGCTGACGCCCTCCGCCCATATTCATTGGAGTTGGGAAGCGGAACGGGAACTGGTGCTCGAAGCCCTGACCATACTGCACCAATTATGGCGGCGTTGCTAAGTCCGATTCCCTTTCTCTTACTCTGCTACAACTTCTTTTTACCGGCCTTAATTCGGCGCCTGCCGGGAAACCGGAAATAGCTGCCGCTTCTAACCGTCAGCCGCACTGGTTTGGCTACCATTGGGACATGAGCTAGGGGTCACCGCCCCTAACTACGAGCCCTTGTTACCGCTGCAGAACCTTGTCGGGCACCGGAAACGGCGGCTCCGGCCACCCATTAGCCGGGGCCTCTTTGATGTGGTCCGGAATCGGAACGGTGAAGTACACTGCGTGCCAATCAGGGCTGGTGCTGTCGTATTTAATGAGGTAGCGCGCATTTTCCCGCTGCATCTGGGGCAGTTCGTCCTCTCCACCAGAGTAAGCACGACCGGCCACGGAAAACGAATAGTCAATCTGCTTGCCGCTCTTCACGGCCCAGTGGGCTCCATCGACATACCCGATGGTGTACTTGCCCTTGGCGTGCACTTCATCAGCCCGCTGGAAATAGTAGTAGATGAGCCAACCAAAAGCCAGCAGAAGAAAAATGGGGAGGTTTTTTGGCATGCTATTTAGCCAAGGGCCGCCAACGACGGCCTGACGCGGTAACAAGTCAAGTTGATCAAGCTGCTTTATTCCGCTCGCGCTTCCTCTTCCCGACCATAGTTCAAGTCTTTGGGGGAGGTAATGAACGGGGGTACTTTCCAGCCATTGGCCGGCGCCTGCCCGATACTATCGGGCACGGCCAACGCAAAATGGCTTCTGCTAACCCCAGGATCTAGGCTGTCATACTCGACCACGAACCGGGCTCCGGTAGCCGTATTCATATTTACCTCGCGGATGTCGGTGGCCTCATATTCTTGGCCGCGCACCTCATAGCGGTAGCTGTAGCGCTTGCCGCTTTTGGGCGTGTAATACCCGCCTGTCAAATAGCCAATGGTGTAGCGAGCCCGCGTGTGCATTTCCTCATCAACGTGGCTACTATACCATGCCCCGGCCATGAAGAATGCAATGCCTAGGTAAACCCAGTACTTTTTTATAACACGAAATACCTTCGTCATTTTACCGGTTTCGCTGATTGCTTTACGGGCGTATGCTTTTTCAATGCTTCTTCAGCATCAGCTTGATAATTCTCCCATATTTTTTTTACGGTTTCAAGTGTGCCTCCTAGCTCATAGCTCAGCATAGCGACCATCTTTTGATCCACTGCTTTTATGGCAGCCTTAGAAGGCACTATATTATGTCTAATAGCGGTGAGCATACCCATCGTATTTGGGGTGTTGCGCATCACGTTTTCCATCCAAGGAGCACCATACTCTTTGATCTGATCGAAGACAGTGCCTGCTATAACATTGATGACAAACTCCTTACTTTCTTTCGCATCGTCAAAATTGACACTATGGCCGAAGCTTTTATACTTCTTATCATTGCTTACTTTCACTGTGTAATAGTTAGTTGAAGCCGATGATCCAAAGGCAACCAATAGCTTAGACCACCACTTAAGCCCTTCTGAATTTATAACAGCAGCCCCGGCAGCTGACGTCCAGTTTATATCGCCAAATGATGTAGAAAACCGGTTTCCCCACGAACCTTTTCCCGTCACCGCACCTACGCCAAACTGCGTACTCAGATCTACCAGAACCCGCATTGCGGCACCTTTCCCTGCTTTCACTAGGTACCCCCGAATCACGGTACCCACTGCTGCCAAGCCTCCCACCTCGTAAACGAGCCCCCCGGTGAGCATGCCGGCGCTAATGGCCAGGAAGCCTTTTTCCATGTACCCGCCCGCTACCCCGGTGCCGGCCGCCACGTTGCGGAACCGGTCTTTCTCCGACATGTAGGTGCGCTTGTCGCGGGCAATGCCTCGCTCCGGCGTGAATGATACGAGTACTTTTGTCTGCGTATTATACACCCAGTACACCCGCGTGCCATAGGCGTCATTCAGGGTGCTGGCAAATACCCAGAGCTGCCCCACGGCGTAGCGCTCCTGCCCCATGGGGTTGCCGAACTCATCTTCGACGTCGGTCTTGTAGCGCTTGTCAATCTTGTTGGCGTCGTAGCGGCTGTGCGGCATGGCTTCCATCCGCTTGCGCAGCTGGGCATCCGAGTTCATGCGCCATACTTCCGCTTTGGACAACTCCACTACTTGGTTTACAGTCCGCTTCAAGTGGGCGTGCTCGGCATTAACGGCCGCTGTCCGGCGCGCCGACATGGGCTGCGGGCCCTGCCGAACCGTTTGGCCAGCGTGGTGGGCGTGCTGCACCGCGCCGGGGCTGGGCCGCCGGCTCTGCGGACCCAGATGACCCGTGTTAGCCAATGATGCTACGGCATTCGCCCGGGGCCGGCGACCATCCTGAAAACCTGGATTCATAGCAGTATTATTTGTTTAAAGCAGTAATAATCTAAGCAAAAAAGCGGGCTTTACACCGGGTGGGGCAGGGAAAACCAACCCGGTATGGCAGGGCTTTCGACCGCAAGCTAAGCTAATTGCGTAACGTCAGTTCATTTATTCGGTTACTTTTACACTCGTTCCATTGTAATCTTCATATACTTTCTAAATGTCATATCCAGTTAATGTAAGCGTTCATGTAGATGGCGGCCTGGCCTTGACCGACTACAATCGACTAACGCTCAGTCAGCACGTGCTGACCCACCACACCTTCGCCCTGGACTTCTCGTTTGAAGCGCTGGGAAAAGCCCTAGGCCTCAAACCAGAGGCACTTTTTGCGCAGGCCCACGAGCGGCTAAGCGGAAAAAACATTGCCATCAGCTGGACTGGCGGCCTGCCCACGGATTCGGGCCGCTCCTTTCAGTTCAAGGGCATCATCACCCACATCAGCATCCAGACCGATGCCGATTTGGTCAATTATTATCACGTCAGCGGCTATAGCCCTTCCTTTTTGCTGGAAGATGGCACGCAGAGCCGAACCTTTGTTAAGAAATCAGCGCAGGATATCTTCTCTGCCGTGCTGGGTGCCTACGACGGGAATGCCTTGAAAAAGCAGCTCAAGGCCCAGTACCAGGATGTGCTACCATATACGGTACAGTACAACGAAACCAACTTCAACTTTCTGAGCCGCCTGGCCGCGCAGCAGGGCGAGTGGTTTTACTACGACGGCCAAACCCTGCAGCTGGGCCGCGGCACGGGTAAAACGATTCCCTTCAAAAGCAGCAGCGCCCAGATGTTTACCCTCTCGATGCACCTGCAGCCGGGCAAAACGGAGGGCGCCCACTACAACTACCGCACCCACAAACCCCTGAAGACCAAGGCCGCTACCCCAGCCGCGGGGCATCCCTTCAGCCAGTTTGCGGTGCAGAAGTCCGACGATTTGTTCACCCAGCCCCACCGCCTGCTGGCCGGGGCCCAGGTAAGCGACCAGGCCCAACTACAGCGCAGCTTGGATAACTTGGCGGCCAAACGCGCAGCCAACCAAGTAAGCCTGGAAGGCAGCGGCGAAGCCTACGATATTACGCCGGGCTGCGTACTGGCAGTGCAGGATGCCGCGGGCCAGGATTATGGCAAGTTTCGGGTGCTGGCCGTGCGCCACGAGGTCGATGGCGACGGTAACTACCAGAACCACTTCGAGGCCATGCCCGAGTCGGTGGAAGCGCCGCCACCCAACCCGCTCTACGCTGCCACCGATGCCCAGCCCGAGCTGGCCGAGGTTATCGACCTGCAGGACCCGCGCAACCTGGGCCGTATCCGGGTGCGCTACTACTGGCCCGTCGCCCAGCCCACCGAAGCCGAATCGGCGTGGCTACGGGTGAGCACCCCGTACTCCGGCGACGGCAAGGGCCAGCTGTTCACGCCGGAGCTGGGCTCCCAGGTCCTGATTGGGTATGAGCACGGGCTGGCCGAGTTTCCGGTGGTGCTGGGCAACATGTTCCACCCCCAGAACAAGCAAAGCGCCAAGTACACCAACCCACAAAACAACCTGAAAGGCCTGCAGACGGCCGGCGGCAACAAGTTTGTGATGGCCGATACTCAGGGCGAGCAGCGCATCCTGATTTCCAACTCCAACAATAAAGGCACGGCGGTCGAAGTTGGCTTCAAAGGCGACGGTAGCATCACCATCAAGAGCAACGGCCCCGTGACCGTGCTGGGCTCGACCATCACGCTGGAAGCCGGTGATAAGGGCGAAATCAAGATGCACGCCAAGAACATCACGATAGACGCGGAAGAGGAAATCAAGGTAACCTCGGCCTCTAAGAGCATTGCCCTGAAAGCGGAAAAAGACATTACAGCCGACGCCACGGCCAAGATGACCTTCAGCGCCAAGGAGAAAAGCGTATCTACTTCGGGCAAAATGGAAATCAGCAGCGGCTCGACCGTAGATATTTCCGGCAGTACCGTGAAGATCAACGGCTAAGGCCGCTTCTTTTTCAGGTTTGTACTTTTGGCTTCTGCTATGACTTTGTCGTTTCCTTTGGTTCCGACCACGCAAGACTATACCGTAACGGTACAAACGACCAGCTTGCTGGGCAACCTGCTCTACGAGAACACCCGCCGTACGGCCTTCCGAAAGCAGCCCTTGCAGAAAACGGCCGACGGCTGGCTGTACTCGGTATCGGTACTCGATTTCAAGCAAACCGAAACCAACGGCGTAGCCCAGCTCGACGCCGATACGGCCCAGCTTCGTAGCCACCTGCTGATTGAGACGGATGCGGCGGGCGGTCTGCTACGCGTCTGCAATAAAGCCGAGCTGCGCAACCAGTGGCAAGCGCTGGAGCCCAAGCTGCTAAAGAAGTACCGCCGGTCGGAACAGATAACGCCCGGCATGGTGGCCGGTATCGGCCAGGTGCTGCACGGCGACGGCTACCTGGAAGATGTGCTGCGGCGGGGCTACGAGTACAGCTCGCTCTTTCCCCCTTTTTACGGGCAGAGCTACGATGAGCAGCCCACGCAAGGTCGGCCCCGCACTATTGCCCGCTTTCTGGGCAACCTCGACTTGCCGCTCCAGACCGAGATTAAGCGGCAGGCTCAGGTTCCGGCGGACGTAGCCGTAGGGCTGGCCGTGGAAGGCAAAGTAGACATGGAAGCCTACCAGGAAGAAGCCGCCCGCCAGGCCCTGCGCACCATGACCGACCAGTATGATCTGGACACGACCCTGCGCAGCCAGCACCGGGAAAGCTATGAGTTTGACCACCAGGAGGCCTTACTCCATGCGGCTCAGTTTACCATTTATGGAGTGCAAGGCGTGTTTATGAACAAAACGCTGTGCATGCTGCAGCCCGCCGGGTCCTGACCCGGGGTAATATTTCTATCGTTTTCGAGGGTTTCGTTCAACTTACTTATGGCAAAGAAATATGTACCGGCCGGCGTTTTTCTAACCTGTGACAAAGGCACGCTACCGGCGACCTTTAATGTTACGTTCAACGCCCGCACGTCTATCTACGGCCAGAACCTGGCCACTGATCTTGACAAGATACCGGTAGTGAACGTGCCTCCCATGGGGGTTTGCTCCATCACCAAGATGCCCTGCATGGTGGTCCCCATTACCTGGAGCCCGGTGAAAAATGACGTGCAGCTGGGTCCGGCCCACCTGCTGCTGGAAGACTCAAAGCTGCAGTGCGGCCTGGGTGGCAAAGTCGGCATTCACTTCAGTATGGCAGCCGCCCAGGCCGCCTGCGCCCCGCCCCCGGCCCCGGAAAAAAGCCTGGCCGATCAGGCCGATGACTTTCTCAAAACCCTGGGTCCGGTCGGTGACATCGGGCGCTTCCAATTGGGGGTGGCCGAAGGCGTGTGGGAAGGCGGTAAAGGCCTGGCCGAAGGCCTCTGGGGCATGGCCAAAGGCGGCTGGAACGCCGTGACTCACCCCGTAGATACGGCCAAGGCCATTGGGGAAGGCGCCACCAATGCCTACAAATGGGCCGGCGACTCTCAGAACTGGGCCAATGCGGCCAACAGCGCCAAGCAAGGCGTGAGCAATGCCGCCGAGTGGGCCAGCAACGGCGAGAACTGGCAGAAAGTAGGTGACAAGCTCCAGAATATGTCTCCGCGCGACTGGGGCAACGTCACGGGTCAGGTAGCCTTCGAAGTGGGCCTGACCGTGGGCACGGCCGGCGCCGGGGCCGCTCTGAATGCGGCGGCCAAGACCAGCCGCGTGGCCCGCATGGCCAGCCGCGCCGCCCGCTTGGCCGACGTGGAAGGCCATGCAATGAGCTTGGCCGCCCGGGTGGGCCGCTCGGCCGCGGGCAAGATGAAAGTCATGGGCAAGGTGCTCACCGGTGCTAAAAAGGCCCGCAAAGCCGAGAAAGCCGCCGTCAAGGCTGGTAAAAAAGCCAAGAAGCTCGACGCCGTAACCGACTGCGCCGGCCCGAAGAAATGTACCCGGGAAGGTCACCCCGTGGACGTAGCGGCCGGTTTGGTATTTACCGAAGCCGTAGACTTTGAATTGCCCGGCCCGATTCCCTTCGTCTGGGAGCGAATCTGGTATTCGCGCTCTACCCACCGGGGCCCGCTGGGCCACGGCTGGCACCACCGCTACGACCTGGCCCTGGCCGTGGAAGACGACGGCACCCTGGCCCTGCGCATGGCTGACGGCCGCCTGGCCCTGTTTTCCGCCCCCGTTGGGGAGGCTGGCAGCTTCAACCGCACGGAGAAGCTCGAAGCCTTCGGCAATGCCGAGCAGGGCTACCGCATTTGGAACAAGGATGAGCGGCTCTGGTACGTATTCGCCGCGCAGGCCATCAACGAGGCGCATCTGCTACAGGCGGTGGAAGACCAGAATGGCTTTGCCATTCGCTTTACTTACACCCCCCAAGGTTTTCTGGACACCATAACCGACAGCGCCGGCCGCCGGCTCCGGGCGGATGTCGACAGCCTGGGCCGCCTGACGGCCCTGCACGCTCCCCTACCCGAGCCTGGAGTAGCTGGTAACTTCGTGGTCGTGCGCTACGAGTATTCGGCAGCCGGCGACATGGTCCGGACCACCGATGCGCTGGACCAGGCCATGACTTTTGCCTACGACAACCACCTGCTGGTGCGCGAAACCAACCGGGTGGGGCTGAGTTTCTACTTCCGCTACGACGGCACCGGCCCCGAAGCGCGCTGCTTGCGCACCTGGGGCGACGGGGGTGTCTACGACACAAAGCTGCGCTACGAAAGCCCAGAGCACACGGTCGTTACCAACTCGGTGGGCTATACCAAGCACTACACTCACCTCAATGGCTTGGTTGTAGTGATGCTTGACTCGCTAGGGGCCGTGCGCCAGTGGACCTACAACGAAAACACGGACCTGACCCTGGAGCGCGACCCGTTGGGGCAGTCTACCAGCTACGAGTACGACGCCCGCGGCAACCAGACGCTGGTCACGTATCCGGATGGAGCAAAGATCCAGACGCAATACAACCCGCAAGACTTACCAATCCAGGCAATAGATGCAAATGGGGAGGTGTGGCAATGGACATATGACGAAGCAGGAAATTTGCTTGGTCGTGTCAATCCATTAGGAGCTAGTACTGAGTATAGTTACGACGCGCAGGGTCGCCTAGTGAGTGTCGCCGATAATCTGGCCCAAACCTTACGCTTGCGCTATGATGCGCATCATAATATCAGAGAGGTCCTTGCTCCAAACGCACAGGTAAGCTCCAACGAATATAATTTTCTGGGTCGGGTTATTCGCACATCGGATTACAGGGGGAATGTTCGGCACTATCAGTACGATATACTGGGTAGAATAATATGGCTTCGTGAGCCAGACGGAGCAGAACGCACCTTTACGTATGACGCTGTAGGTAGCGTCCTTCGGGAGCAGGGGCCACATTCAACGACCCAGTATACGTACACACGTACAGGCCACCTGGCTGCCCGGGACCAGGCCGGAGTCCGCGTTTCCTTTGCCTACGATACCGAAGGTCGCTTAACCAGCCTCCGCAACGAGCATGGCGAAGTGTATACCCTCATCCTGAATGTTGCGGGGCAAGTGGTCGAGGAAATAGGCTTCGACGGCCTCACCCGCCGGTATCACCGGGACTTAGCGGGTCGAGTCACCACCCTGCAGCGCCCTGCCGGCCGCTCAACCCAGTACGCCTACGATGCCGTAGGCCGCTTGACGGAAGTGCTGCATCACGACGGTACTCAGGCGCAGTTTAAGTATCGCCCGGATGGTGAGTTAATAGAAGCAAATACTCCTAATCACAGGGTCTGTTTAGACAAAAACGCACTGGGCCAAGTTGTGCGGGAAGCCCAAGGTCGGCATGTAGTGGAGTCTGAGTACGATATTTTCGGGCAACGCTTGGGAGTGCGCTCCTCCCTGGGTGCAGCTGCCCAGATGCAGCGGAACCTCACTGGGCAAATTGAGCAATTGCGCACCGACCACTGGCAGGCCAAGTTCTCCTACAATACCTTTGGGCAGGAAATCGAGCGAGTCCTTGGAAGTTTACAGTTGTCTTGGCAGCATGATGTACTTGGCCGGCCAGCGCGCCAGACAATTCAAACGGAACGTGCGGCTAACACTCAGCAGCGTCACTACCAATGGCTGAGACCGAACAGGCTAGCGGAAATTGAAGCCACCGCAACCGGCCGCACCGCATTCACCTACGATGAGAGGGGGCATCTGGTAGCCACCCGGTATGCCGACGGCACTCAGGAAGTTCGCCAGCCTGATGCAATAGGCAACTTATTTCGTACACCCAGCCGCACCGACCGCACCTATAGCAAAGGCGGGCAACTCCGGAAGGCCAACGGCACGCGTTACGACTACGATGCAGAAGGCAACCTGGTGCGTAAGCGTCTACCCAATGGACAGCAGTGGCACTACGCTTGGGATGGAGCCGGTCAACTTACCTCGGTTACCCGGCCCGACGGCTATGCTGTCACGTTTACTTATGATGCCTTGGGCCGGCGCCTGAGCAAGCGGTTCCGAGGGAAAGTCACGCGCTGGGTGTGGGATGGCAACCAGCCCTTGCACGAGTGGCAGGAGCTGGAAATAGGGCCCGGAGCAGGAAGTGTACAAGATGTAACGACCTGGCTCTTCGAGGACGCCTCGTTTGCCCCCATGGCCAAGCTTACGGCCCACGCTGCGTACAGTGTGGTGGTCGACCACCTGGGCACGCCGTTGGAACTCTACGACCAGCAAGGCACCAAAACGTGGCAGGCCCAACTCGACAGCTACGGGCAAGTACTGGAAGGAAAAGGCAAGCCCCAGGATTGCCCCTTCCGCTACCAGGGCCAGTACGAGGATACCGAAACGGGCCTCTACTACAACCGCTTCCGCTACTATGACCCCGAAGTAGGCCGCTATATCAGCCAGGACCCCATCGGAGTGCTTGGGGGCATGAACCTGTATAGCTACGTAGCCGACCCCACCGCGTGGATTGATCCGTTTGGCTGGTATTCGGATCTAAATCACGATGGCATGGGCCACCACTTGTTTCCACGCAGTGTGGCGGGCAAGCTTCAACTGTCCAAACTCGACAAACCGGGCTCCATTGCCTGGTACCCCGATGACCCCACCGACACGGCCGACCTGCACAAACGCCTGCACCGGGCCTTGATTGATGAAGGAGTCCCCTTTCACGGCTCGAAGTATACCGGGTCGGTGGATGACTTTTTCGACAAAGGCAAAAAAGCCTATGCCGGTTTCCCCGAAAAGGGATTCTTGAAGATACCGGGAACAAAAGATGCTCTCTTCGAAAACCTGACTCCAGGTGAAGCGTTGGAAAAGCTGCGAGAACTACATAACACTGGTAAAATACCCTGCCCTAAATAAACTAATCCTGCTGAAATGAAAGAAAAAATTGTAAGAGTAACTGGCTACGGCTTTTTCTGCTTATCTGTCGAGGCATTTAGCAATTTTCTTAAAGAGCATAAAATAAAAGCAAAAAAGCTAAATACATATTTTGACAAAAACAGAGATATTCTGGAAGAATCTATTAAGCAAGGCATCTTGCTCCCACTATCCACTATAGTTTCGACCCGCTATGTGGTAGAGGCAGGCATTGCTGCAAAATTAAGCGTATTTGACTCAGATTGGCAAGAAGTATTGACTTTGGATAATTGTAATTTGACGGTTGGCAATGATGCCGCTATATGGATAGGTTCCCTGGATGGGCTTGATGATTGGAACTCGGCGGAATATGAGCAAGGAGACAGTATTTCCTACCAAACAATGGATGGGGTAACCCTTTTCAGGAGCTTTAAATTCAACGTTAAACCGGGCATGTACAAAGTTGTTGTGAGAGGTTTTAAACGGAAAGCGCCACAGGACCATCCTGCTGCAAACTTTGGCTTTTCGTTTGAATTGCGCGAAACTACCAGCTTAGGCAGCTTCACAAATCCGTTGATAGAAAACGTTAATATTGCCAAGATGTAATTGCAGCCCACCTATCTACCGGCGTTATTAGGGACAGGAAGCGGATGAGCTCACCAGAATCGAGAACAGCCTCTGTGGCTGCACCAGCCTTACCCACGCTCTATTCTAGGCTATGGCCGTCGAGTATGCCGATGGCGCGCGAGTTGCGCCAACCTGATACTATCGGCAACTTGTTCCGCATGCTCGTGCGCCCCGACTGCCGCTACAGCTACAGAAGGCAGCTGTGGAAAGCCGATGGCACGCGCTATTACTACCACCTGGACACGCCGTTGGACTCGACGACCAGCAAGGTATTAAACGTGGCAGGCCCAACTCGATAGCCATGAGCAAGTACTGGAAAGAATGAGACTGCCCGGCGCTTGTCAAATTCTATATCGCAAACTGACGCCATGAGAGGTGCTAGAAAACGCATAGGGGTTACATAAAGCTGGTGAAATCCCATGCCCGAACTAAACAACCCCAAAGTAATGAGCGAAAAAACAGTTGATGTAAGTGGCTATGGTCTGTATTGTTTATCCATAGAAAGTTTTACATCGTTTCTCAAAAGTAATAATATCAAAACCAAAAAACTGAATAGCTTCTTTGATAAGAACCGAGGCATTCTGGAAGAAGCTATAAAAGATGGTTCCCTTTTACCCATTTCAACCATCAATTCAATTTCTTATAACATTGAGGTCAAATATTTATCCGAAGCATCAAATTTTGGTGAAGAATGGCAAGAAGTCTTAAACCTTGACGACTGTAATTTACGCGTAGGAAATGACGCGGCTCTTTGGATCGGCACACTCGACACCTTGGACAATTGGAATCCAGTTGAATTTAAAGAAAAAGAAAGTATTTCTTACGAAACACTGGACGGTGAGACAATACATAGTTCCCAAAGATTCACCATCACGCCAGCTGATTATAAAGTGCAGTTGCTAGGGTTCAAGCGTAAAAAAATATTACCCTATCCAACGGCAAATTTTAAATTCGTGTTTGAGTTGCGTGAGACAACTAGCTTTGACAGCTTTACCAACCCCTTGGTAGAAAACGTCAACATTGCCAAGATGTAACAGCAGCCCATATGGCCACCGGCGTTATTAGTGGCAGGGAGCAGATGAATCGAGGGTAGCCGAAGAAGCGAACTGCCGTGGCCGATATGTACCAATACGTCTGGAATAGCGCCGGCCAACAGAGCTCATAGTTAAGACTACACTGGTTATGGTTTTACCTTCTGGCAGGACAAGCATTACCGCTATTAGTGAGCGTCGAAATGTTCCCACCATTCGGCTCATTCACAGGCACATCGCCGGAATACTTCGTATCCTGATTCCGGATCTTACTTCCAACGAAATACTCTGTGTCTGTTTTCGACCAGCTTAAAAAGTATCCCTTAACGAATCCAGATGGTGACTATCTGGCAGCATATCGATTCGCCGATGGCAAAGGCTTTCCGTCCTCCTATATTGACTTTGCTACCCATTTGGGCTGGGGAAGGCTCTGTGGCCTGTTTCTAATCTATGTTCCACTGGACCAACATTCTGATTCGTGGACCGTTCGTAGCCCTTGGATCAAACAGGCAATGGATAACTTTTACGAGGAGATGGAGCACGATCCTTTCCTACTGGAGCCCGATGGTTATGCAGGCATTGAGTCCTCCCTGATTCCGTTTGCCATGAGTGAGAATGGCGAATACCTGGCGTGGGATTCAGCGCATCGTAGCCCCGATGATGAACTGCCTATCTACGTACTGGCAGCCCGTATGGGTGGTATCCGTTACGGGGCCGCCAATTTGTACCACTTCGTGGAGAAGTGCGGGAACGAGGAGGCTATCAAAACCATGCTGGGGCCTGGCTACCCTAAACTACCGCTGTCCTTTGAACCTTTGCTTCTACAACACTGAGAAGACGGGTAGTACTCTGTAGTACTCTCTGGGAGGGCGGGTTTTTAGCTCAATTGCATACACTAGCCATCAGCCATATCTCACGTGAAAAGTTCGCAGCAGCCCAAACCTATGCTGCTTAGTAGTAAACAGTAGCTTGGCTGAATCTGTAAGCAAGCCCGCAGTGTGGGATGAGGGCAAAAAAATCATAAAAAAGCCCCCGCGACAGGTGTCACGGGGGCTTTTTGCGGAGTTAACGCGAAGCGCTTATACCCATTTGTTGTCCAACACAGCGCCGTTGGCGTTGATCTTGTTGGCCGAAATGGTCAGGCTCAAAGTCATAGAGGTGTTGGTATCAGCACCGCGGGCATCGAAATGCTCGGCGTAGCTTACGCAGTAGGCTTCCTCGAAGGAAATTTCCTTCAGGGTCGAGTCCTGGTCGATACGCTTGAAGATGATTTTACCGCTCTCACGCTTGTACGGATCCAGCATCCAGCTGGTCAGCGAAGCGCTGTCGGTCGATACGATGGTAACCTTAATGGTACCACCCTGCACTTTGGACGAAGGACGACCTTTATCGTCGATTGCCTGGTCGAAGGAGTAGCTGCAGCTTACTACTTCGCAGTCACCGCTGCCAGCGGCGTTGAAAAATGCACTAAATGATGCCATGATAAAAGGATTAGGGGGTGAAAAAAATGGGGAAATAATAAAGGCACTACAACGTTTTACGAACTGCAACAGCTTTTCCCACCACACGGACTATCCGGCTCTACTGCTGTTTGTACTCGGCATTCCAGTCACGGCCCGGAGCATCCGGATCATCACCTTTAGTGCCATCCAAGGACACCAGGAAGGTTTTGGCCGGGAAGTACGGCACCATGTGAATGTCGAGCAGGATGCGGTCCTTCTGGTTAGGGTCCCGCTCAAATTTCTTAATGGAGAACTTCTCGATGAGCTTGCCGGGGCCGGCAATACCATCCAGGAAGCGTACGATCTGGCTCTGAATGTCCATCCGCACGTTGTGGTCCCAGTTCTCAAAGGCCCGGCGGTTCAGGAAGTCAATCAGCACCTTAGTCACGTGGTCGAACACCCGCACTACCGAGTAGGTCTGCAAGCCGATGTTGTCCCCGTTGAACAGGGTCTTGGCCGAAAACGCCATAACCCGGCCGTACTCATTGACCATCGGCACCAGGCCGATTTTCTCCATGTTGGCAATTTCGCTCTTACGCAAGGGGAAGCGCACCCCATCGACCTCGTTCAGGGTACCGTGCTTGCGGCCAGCCGTTACCTGTGAGGCCAGCGTACTGTAGATACGCCCGGCCAGGGCTGAAGACGGCGGCACGAACAGGTCTTCTTCCTCGCCTACCTCCTCCAGCTTGCCCCGGCCCACGAGCCAGTTACAGGCCATAATGACGTTGGATTTATGAGCATCAGCCCCGGTGAGGTTGGCTTCGTCGAAGAGCTCAATGACGTCGTCGGGCGAGTCGTAGTGCTCGAAGTCGGTTACCATCATCACCTTATTCTTATGAGCAATCTTGGCCCACTTGTCGATGACTTTGTTGGAGCCCAGGTAGCCCGGAATAACCAGCAGCGAGTAGTTGTCGCGCAGGTCGAGGCGGTCGTAATTCTGCTCCAGCTCGTCCGAAACGGCGTCAATGAACGTGGTATTGTCCAGATCCTGCAGCTGCTCTTTGTCGGCGTTCAGGATGGAAATGTTCTTGATTTCGTTCTGGTCGGTGTTGCGGTAAAACAGCGTCACGGAACGGTAGGCCTGCTCCAGGTCGTGGGTGGCCTCGATGGCCTTGCGGAGGTTGTCGGTGAGCTGGTTTTTAGCCGACTCTACCTTTTCTTCGCTTTTCTGCACGGCATCGGCTACGGAATCTGACTCGCTGAGCACGGAGTGCCACAGGGCCAGGCGCTTTTTAAGCTGCTGCCGGTCGGCCTTCTTGCTGTCTTCGGTCAGAAAGATCTTTTTCCGGGCCTTCTTTTCCGGGTTCAGATTGGAAGCCCCGTCGATGGTGGTTTCCAGCAGGTCGAAGCCGCCGAACTTTGCCAAAGCCTGAGCATTTTGTTCGAGGCGCGGAGCTAGCTCCCGTTCCCGGGTTGCGCCGGTAGCGGAGGTGTTATCTTGGTTTTCGGTGGCCATAGTGGTTCCCTACTAAAGTGTAAAGCGTGAAGGAAATCGGCAACGAGCTAGTCTAGCTCGTTCATCATGGCTTCAATAGCCGCCAGGAAAGCCGCCTTGGTTTCGGGGTTTTCCAGGGCCGACTTCAAAATTTTGTTCGATTTGAGCTGGCGCAGCAATTTCTGCAGGTTGTCGGCCTCGGTATCGAGGCTTTGCAGGAAATTGCTCTGATTGATGATGCCCTGCTTGCCGAAGTCACCGAGCGACTCGAATTGCAGTTTCTCGGGTATCACCGAGCCATCTTCTTTTTCGAACTCAACGGCTACTTCCGGCTTGAAATGCGCGAATACCGCTTCGGGTGTACGCAGCCCTTCTACAATTTTGGCTCGCAGAGGCGGGTCAGCCGTCAGCTTTTGTACCAGCAAAGTCCGATTCAGCGGAATGTCTGATATGGCCTCTTGCGCGTTATCAAGCTTGCGCTCTTGCCCGCCGATTCCGTAGTTGAACATAGAAACAGATTTATGACTAAATGATGAAATATCAATCCGTTAGACAATTTCTACACGGTCTACTTAGGGCGAAAGGTACAGGAATTCGCGAAATCCAATACTTTAACGCCACTATTTTTACTTGTTCGATGAAATGGCAAGATGCCAGAATATCGGACTTGTGCTATTTTTAGCATGCTTACGTTTGTTGCCACAGATGAGTTAGAAAAAAGCATCGAATTTCCTTGCGGCCGTTGCCCTCGTTCGCAACGCGTTACCCCTGCGCAGTAAGCGTTGAGCTTCTTTTCGCCCCGCCCCGTCTACCTTTCGTATCTCCTTTCTCTTCTTTGATACTCTAACCCTATTCTTTCCCTGTGTCCTACTCCGACGAATTAAAACGCACCCTGCACATTGCCCAAGCCGTAGCGCATGAGTATCGCCACGAATATTACGCGGCTCCGCACGTGCTAACCGCTCTGCTGCACAACGAAATTGGGTTGGCCTCTTGGCTGGCAATTGACCTGGACAAGGACATTCACTACCTGCGCGAGTGGGCCGAGGTGCGCTTGGAAGGCCTGCCCAAATCGACGCGGCCCCCGGAGATGCCCGGGCAGGATGCCCAGCTGAAGCCCGTGCTGGAAGTAGCCGACCTAGTGGCCCTGCAGCTGGCCAAGGATCAAACCGACCCGCTGAGCTTACTGGCCGCGCTGTTGCGCCCGGGCCTGGCGTTCACCGAAGAGCAGCTCAAATCCCTGCCCCTGACCCAGCGGGAGGTGATGAGTGCTGCCGAAACCGAAAATAAGCAGCCCCTGGCCGTAGGAGCTGATGGGCAAACCTCCGCCCCCCTCTCCGACCGCGCCGCTCCTGCTGGCAAAGCGGGGGCCCTGGCCACGTATTGCGTTGATAAAACCGCCGAAGCCGCCGCGGGCAAGCTGGACCCCATCGTAGGGCGCGACCGGGAAACCCGGCAGATGGCCGAAATTCTGGGGCGACGGACCAAGCCCAACGTGCTGCTGGTCGGGGAGCCGGGTGTAGGCAAATCGGCCCTGGTTGAGGGCTTTGCCCAGCAGATCGTGCAGAAAAAAGTACCAACCCACCTGCAGCAGGTCGTGTTATTTGAGCTGGACCTGGGTACGCTCGTCGCCGGTGCTTCCTACAAAGGCGAGGTAGAAGACCGCATCAAGAGTGTATTGACGGAGATTAAGCAGTACACCCGGGCCATTCTGTTTATCGACGAGATTCACGTGCTGCTGGACCCCAAAGGCTCGGCCGGCGCGGGCATTGCGCAGCTGCTGAAGCCGGAGCTGGCCCGGGGTGAAATCACCGTTATCGGGGCTACCACCAACGACGAGTACCGGCAGTATATTGAGGCCGACGAAGCCTTTAACCGGCGCTTCGACGTGCTGCGGGTGGAAGAGCCCAGCGTGGTCGTGGCCGAACGGATGCTGGAAAGCGTGCTGCCCCACTACGCCGCCCATCATGGCCTGCAAATTGGCGAAGGCACCGTGAGCGAAGCTGTGCGCCTGGCCAAACGCTACATCAAAGACCGGCAGCTGCCCGATTCGGCCATTGACCTGGTAGACCGCACCATGGCCGCTATTCGCATGCTCGACAGCCACGCCGAAGCCGAGCTGCAGCAGCTGCAGCACGAATTTGAGGCCCTGGCTCTGCGTGGTCAGGAACTGGCAGAAGCCGACTACCTGAAAGAGCTGCGCTGGTTTCTCTACCAGGTGCAGAATCAGGTCAGCCACTTATGGCTCAATCAGCTCGATCAGGAGCAGCAGCCCGACACGCTGGAAACTTCCGAGCCGCTGGAAGCCTACATTCGCGAGCTGCTGGCCAGCGTAGTGGCCCTATCGGGCACGAAAAAGGACAGCGTAGAACGGGCCGATGTGGCGGCCGTCGTGGCCGGCAAAACCGGTATTCCGCTGGGCAAGCTACAAAGCAACGAGCGGGAGAAGCTACTGAATATGGACCAGACCCTGCAGCAACGCGTGGTGGGCCAGAACCACGCGGTAAAGGCTCTGTGTGAAGCCATCCTGGAATCACGCTCGGGCCTGACCAAAGCCGGGCAGCCCATCGGCTCCTTCTTTCTGCTGGGGCCCACGGGCACGGGCAAAACCGAGCTGGCCAAGTCCCTGGCCGATTTTCTCTTCAACGACGAGTCCTTCCTGATTCGCTTCGATATGTCGGAGTTCAAGGAAGAGCACTCGGCCGCCCTGCTCTACGGGGCCCCTCCCGGTTACGTGGGCTACGAAGAGGGCGGGATGCTGGTCAACAAAATCCGGGAGAAGCCTTACTCGGTTGTGCTGTTCGACGAAATCGAAAAGGCCCACAGTTCGGTGTTCGACATTTTCCTGCAGATCCTGGACGAGGGCCGGCTGCACGACCGGCTGGGCCGGGAAGGCGACTTCTCCAACGCCGTTATTCTCTTCACCTCCAACATTGGCAGTGAGCAGATTATCAAGTCGTTTGGGGAAGGCCAAATTCCGGCGACCAATACGTTGATGGAAACCATGAGCCGTCATTTCCGGCCCGAGTTTCTGGCCCGCCTCACCGAAATTGTGCCCTTCGCCCCGATTTCGGAGGAAAATGTGGTACAGATTTTCGACATCCATTTGCGCCCCCTACAAGAGCAACTGCGCCGCCAGGGTATTGCCCTGGAGCTGTCGGACGAGGCCCGCACGCACTTGGCCTTGTCGGGCTTCACGCCCCGGTATGGCGCCCGGCCCATCAAAGGAGTTATCCGTCAGCAGCTTCGGCGGCCTATTTCCCGGATGATTATTGCCGGGGAAGTTGGCAAGGGCACTGTCATTGCGCTCAGCAAAGATCCGGAGGCGGAAGAGCTAACCTGGAGCACCACCATTGAGGCGCCCGTAGAGCAGGGCTAGTCCCTTCGGTAGCGCCCACTAGAAAAGGCCAGCACCTAATGCTGGCCTTTTCCGTGTTATTCGCTTAAGCATAGAGCGTGCTACAGCGTCTTCACACTGACCTCGTAGGGCAGGTTCATAGCGGATTGACTGGCTAAGGTTACTTGCAGATCTTCCGCCGTTTGCTGCCATTCCGGGCCCGACAGCCGGCTGCTAGCTGCGGGCATCAGCGTGATGCGGATGCAGCGCACAAAACCAGCGGCGGGCGTGGTCCCGTTGCGGAAGCCTTTCTCGACCTGCACTTGCTGGAGCTGACTGCCTAACTCGGCCCAGCAGGCCGCTTTGATGTCTTCTAGCGTTACGATGCGGTTACGGCTGAGCAGGTTCTTACGCAGGGCGTGCACCCGCTCTTCCGGTCGGGGGCGCTCCTGCCCCCCAAGGGTACTCGTCAGCAATTGCACCTCGTCCAGGTACTGCCCATCGTAGACCTGCAGGCGGCTGCCGGGGGCCAGGCGGTTGGCGGCGGCCCCGTCGCTCGACCAATATTCCAGGTACACGCTGTCGTTCACGTCGTGGGGGCGCAGTAGCACGTAGGGCGCCGTGGATTGGGCGACGCCATCGCGGCCCAGGCGTTCTTCCAAGCGGGCCAGGTTCTGGTTTAGCTCCCGCAGCGTAGAGGAAATAAAGTCGGTGCCGGTGGCCGAGAAAGCCCGGCTTTCGTCGCGTAGCAGCTCCAGCAGTTCACCCAGCGCCTGTTTGCCCGTGCGGGCATCAAAGCGCCCCACCCCGTGGGAGCGGAGCGTGTAGGTATCGGTTTCCGAATCTTTGAGTCCGGTGAGAGCGGTGGAACGGTACACCACATTGCTCAGACTATATACCTCGCGCATGGCCAGAAACGGCTCCTCCGAATCCAGGGGAAAGATATTCAGAGCCTGCTGCAGACGAAACAGGCGCTTGTGGAGCCGGCGGTTCAGCACCGGAAAGCAGTTGATGCCGCAGAGCAGATTGGTCAGGGCTTCGGGCGGCAGCGCGTGCGAGAAGCGTATCTCCAGCCAGACGAGCGGTTGGGTGAGTTGCTCCAGAGCCGCGGCCGGCAGCTGCGCCTTTAGCGCGGCCGGGTAGGGCTGCGGTACGTAGGAAGTTAGCGCGGTGGCCGCGCCGGGCTGCAGGCGCACAAAGCGCGGGGCATACACGGCCCGCACGTGTTGCTCGACGCGCTGCAGAAAGTCGTACTCCTGGTGCAAGAAGGGCGTGGCTTGGTCCTCATCCTCGAGGCCGGGGGCCACGGGCAGCAGCGCGTCGCCCAGCCGCCACGACTCCCCGGGCAGAAACGATGCGTAGATGTTGCGCTGGGGCTCATTGGCCCAGTCCAGATAGAAGCTCAGCTGCCCCAGCGAGGTTACTTCCGGATGCAGCTCCAGGCCAATCCAGATGCGGCGGTGCTCGGTGGGCATGGGCAGGGCGGCCTGGGCAATAACCCGCTTTTGCAGGCTGGTTTCCAGCTGCCAGAGGGTAGTATCGGTAGCCAGGTAACGCACCCGCCCGTGGGTGAGGCTGGTAGGTTGGAGCGGCGAGAAAAAGACGGGCTGGGTAGTCACCTGACGACCGGCTGCGGGGCGCTGGTACACAAACTGCGCATCCGAAGGCAGCAACGCCTGGGGCTCGCGCGGCATTGCCTGGGCAATGGCGTGGGCCGGGCGCGGCGCATCGACCACGTCGGGGTTGAGCAGGCTGGCCAGCCGGTCGACGAGGCGGTGCTGGGTGCTCTGAATTTCCTGCCCGATTTTTTCCAGCTCCACGGCGCAGGCTTCCATCAGCATCTGCACCAGCGGGTCGAACCCCTCCATTTCTGCTTCGCTGTACCCCCAAAGCTCGGCAGCTTTGTGGGTCAGACGGGTTTTAATGGCCGTTTTGGTAAAATCGTCGGGCTGAGGCGTCATGCGGGCACAGGTAAAAGATACGCGGAATTAACTAACGGATAAGGGCGCTACGAATAAGCTGGCGCGAAAGCCAAACGGCTCGTTGGTGCGGTGCAGCACGGCCTTGACGGTTACCTCCAGCCGCTTCCGGATGCGCTGATTGACACCTTTCATTTCAAAATCATCGACGCCGACCACTACCTTCACCTGCTCCAGTCGCGGTTCGTGGGTTCGAATCGTTTCTTCCACCGACCGTTGCACCGCGTCCTTCCAGCGCATGTTGGTCATGGCCTCGAAGTCCTGCTCCCAGACCAGGCACCCAAACGTGGGGTCGAAGCGCGACTCGCCGAAGTAAGTGGTCAGCATCAGGTACAGGTGCTGGGCAATCGACTCCTCTTCCGAGCAGCGGGGCAGGCTGCGACGCTGCAGTAGCGCTTCAAAGTCCAGGGGAATACGGTAGTACTCGTCGCTCATAACACGTGGGGCAGCTGCCTTAGCACCGGGCACTACAGGGCCGGGCTTAGTTAAAAATGCCTTTTTTCAACTCCTGGTCGACTACTTCTATCATCTTTTCCACCGTCTCCTTCATGTCGCCGGAGCTGGGGTTCTGCAGAATCTGCAGGTAGTTTTTACGGGCCTGCTCCAGCATTTCCTTGCGGCGCTTTCCACCGGCCCCGGCCGCGCGCAGGCGCAGACAGTCAGCATTGGCAAAGGTTACTTTATCTTCCAGCAGGCTTACCTGCTGCTGGGCATCCAGCAGATTACGCTGCAGCTCGGCCGCGCGGGCACTGCTGTTGCCCCCGCCCCCGCCGCTCCCGCCGCCTCCGCCCATGCCGCCGCCCGCAGGCATAGGCGCGGGCCGGTTGGCCGCCGCTGCTTGGTAGGTGGCCAGCAGTTGCTTGGTTTGGGCCAGCTCAGCGGCCAGGGCTTCCTTGCCCGACACGTCGATGCCCCGCTTGTCGAGCGACTGGCGCAAGAAGTCGATGGTGCTGCGGTTGTTGCGGAACAGGTCGAAGTCGCGCAGCACGTTCTGGGCAATGCGCTTGTTGGCCACCATCTGCATCTTGGCCGAGTCGCGGCGCAGCTCGTTGAGCGACAAAGCAATGGAATTCAGGTAGTCCTGGGTGCGCTTGTTCAGCTCGCCCATTACCAGGTCGTTGCTTTCGGTGCGCAGCTGCCGGTCGGTGAAATCAATGCGCTGCAGGTGCTTGGTTAGCGTATCCATCTGGGTCAGCAGGCGGCGCTGCTCATCTTTGGTCAGCTCCAATTCCCGCTTGAGCCGGGCATTTTCATCCGCTACGGTGCCGTCGGAAAAGAGGAAGTAGGAAGCGGCCACCGGAATGACCAACGCCAGCAGATACAGCAAGGTAAATTTCCACAGGCGGGTGTTGCGTTCAGCTTGGTTGAGGGGCTTCATGAAAGAACGAGGAAGGTCGGAAAGGAAACGGGGCTAGAAGGGGTTCCAGCGAGTGGCGGGCTTTTCGGGAGCCGCCGAGGCAGCCACCGGGTTTTCGTTGATGAAAGTCTTCCAGCCCTCCTTGTTTTTGCCAATGTACTCGAGCTGGCTGAGCTGCCGGAAAATGGTGGCGACCAGCTGCCAGAGCCCATAGTACTGCTGCAAACTGTCGTGGACCCGCAGCGGCTCGTAACGGGCCGTTACCGCCTCATTAAGGGCATTGAGTAGGGTGGCGGGCAGAATCTCAGACCATTGCTCAAAGTACTTGAGTAACTCTTCCCGTTCCGCCTCGGTCAGGCAATACAAGCTGGTTCTGAACTGCTTGGCCAAACGCATCAAGGCTCCTTGCAGCACGACGGGCGGCTGCTCGGCGGCCGTAAAGGCCAAGCCCGGCAGCTCCTGGGCCAGAGCCGTTACCAGACGCTCGGCTACCAGATGCACCAGTTCACTAAGGTTGTTTTTCTTGTCAACCCGCATCCGCACCTTCTGAATAACCCGGAAGGCTTCGGTCTCGATTTCCTGGAGCAGGTGCTCGGTCTGGTGCAGCCACTTAAGCAGGGCCGGATGGCTCACCAGGGCCATACTGGGCGGAATAAACTGGGCCACGGGCCGCAGGGCACCCTCGGCATGCACCAGCTCGCCCACCACCAGGTGAAAGGAACTGACCTGGGTGGAAGTAAGCTGCAGGGCCGGCACCACGCTGAGCTGGTATTCGGGGGTAGTATAGGGGTGGCGGGGCGGAATTTCCTCAGGAGCGGGAGCCCCGGCCGGAATGCGCACATACGGATTGACGGACACAACCACGTGAAACCGTAGCTGCTCCGTAGCCGTCAGGTTAAAATCACTCAGCAGCTGGGCCAAGCTAGTACGGTAGGTCAGCGGCTCGCTGCCCCCCGTAATTTCGATCCGGGCGCCGCCCGCCGTCACGGCCCGGCAATTAGTCAGGCGGGCCGTAACGGCTTGCTGATGATCGACGCTGAGCAGCAACTCAAAGGAGGACAGCCCCTGCGGATCAGCGGGCAGCAAGCCGTAACGATGTGCAGTCAGGCTCAGGGCCGTAGCATCGCGCAGATGTTCGGTAGTAAATTGCTCAAGCTCGGTAAAATGCCGACGCGAAATTTTCATTCCGTCGACCCAGTTTACGGGGTAGTGCTTGATTTCGGGCAGCATAATAATCAGTGAGAAAAGGGAAAGCCAATAACAGAATAGCTATTGCCAGATACTTGGCGGCTGCAAATTAGGTAAGCTCCACCAGATTATCGGGCCGACGCCCCACCAAAGCAGCTCTTATTTGGGGCCGGCGACGCGTTTGGCAACAATAATATTTCCTTGTTTTATGAAATTATCCCGGAATGTGTAGTCCGGATCGTAGTAGCGCCGACGCTTCCACCAGGGCTGTTTGGCGTAAAAGATCCAGCCGTAGGGCTGCCCATTGTCGTCCAGATACTGAATGGCCTGCTCGGGCTTGATGACGTTGTAGTCAGTCAGGAAAATATGAAATAAGTCGCTGAAGCGCATTTCGTAGGGCGCCTTCGACGAAAAGTCGTGAAACAGCGACTCCCCGTAGCGCCGCGACATCCAAAAGTGCACAACCATAAAGTTGCTCAGATCCATGCGCGACAAGTCGGGGCCGGAAGAGTTGGGATGGTAGTACCAAAGCTTGTACTGCTTCTCGGGTACGTGGCGCCAGGCTTGGAAAGCGGCATAAAAAAAATAGGGCACCGCTACCGGAATAGAGGCCGTCACGAAGGCGAGCGAAGGCGTGGCCGGCGCAAACCAGGGTATCCAGCTCGACACGGCCAAGCCCAGGCAGGCGGCCATCCAGGTGAGTAGCGTCATGATGGAGCCGTGCAGCGCGTCTTGCTCGTCATACCAGGGCAGCCAGCGGGGCAGGGCATTGATATTGAGCACTCCCAGGAACAGAGCTACCAGCTGAACCAGGAAAAAAGTAAGTTTGTAGGACAATGGGCTGTAGGCGGCCCCTAGCCCTACTACTGCAAACACCGTTACAACGGCCAGCAAGTACAACACCGTACTGATGATGGTCGGGTTGCGCTGCACACTGGAGCGGGCATTCGACAAGGCATTGGAAACGCCGCTACGCGCCTGCGCCTGCGGATTGGGAGTAAGCATATATCAGCAATATTTGTTGGGCGGTGGCCGACATGGCCCCAAACCCAACGAGGAGTAATAAGGTAAGCGCACTTTGAGGAGCCGGTAGCAGAGCCGTAACGGCCGCTGCACACACCGAATCCGGTTATAAACGGGTGTAAGTTGTCAGAAAAAATATAGTATGCCAAAATTCAGCGTTGAACAGCCCGCCCCGGAAGTTTCCGCTCGCCCCCGCGTAGGCAGCTCTACCAACGGAAGTGCTAACGTGGTAAGCCCAGGTACTGGCCCAGCCCCTTCGGCCTTGCAGCAGCTGTTTGCTCAGCTGCGCCGCCAGCCCATGGATCTACGCCTGGAGGTAGTACTGGCCGATTTACTGGCCCACGGCTACGAGTTCGACGACTTTGTTATTCGGCCCGTTAGTTTGTTTGCCCGCCGCTACCGCCGCGACCTGGGCACCACAACGGAGGAGCAGACCAACCGCTGGAGCACGCCCAAAACCACGATTGATGTGCACCGGGAAGGCCTCTACGATGCCCTGCCCCAGGAGCTGTTTCACCACCCGACCGACCCCACGCCCCGCCCCGGTATCCGCCCCATGGTCGAGGAAATTCAAACGCAGCGGCGCAAGGAAAAAGCCGCCCGCCGGTTTTTTCTGCCCTTCGAGCAGGAGTTCTACCGGTTCCGGGTGCTGCTCGAGCAGGAGGAGCGGCGTTACATGACCAACCTCTCGGCGCAGTGGTACAACGAGGTGCTAGCCCGGTTCTGGGACTTGGAGGGGCAATTGCCGGGTCGACAGGTGACTACCCTGCTGTACCTGCTGCCGCTGGCTCACCGTATCACCGGCGACCTGCACCTAACCCAGCTCTGCTTCGAGAGCGTGCTGGAAGTGCCCGTGACCTTGCGCACTATTGCCCCGCTACGTTTCCCCACTCCGGCGGCGGCTTCCGCTTCGGGCGGTGGACTAAGCCTAGGCAACCTGGAACTAGGCCGCGACTTCGTACTGGGCGGCTGGTACCAGGAAACCTTGCCCGCCCTGGAAATCAGCCTCGGCGACTTGTCGGCCACTACCTTGGAAGCTTACTTGTCGGATACCTGGCAGGCCCGGGCACTGAAGCTGCTGTGTCAGTACTTTATAGCTTTCGAAACCGACGTGGTCCTGCGCTACGAGGTGGCCCAGGAAACCCCGGAATTTGTGCTGGGCGGTGAAGAAAATGAAGCGCCGGTGCTGGGCTATACTACGGCCGGCCTGTAGCACTTCGCTCGTACCAGGCTGCCGTTGTGAGTAAGCCGCCAACACCAGCCCAACTAACGAACTGGAGGAAACCGCGCCCCTTTACCCGATAATTAGCCCAACTAAGAGCCGTTCGGCTACAGGGCCTACAGCAAGGAGCTATCCAGAGCTCAGGTCCTCTCTTTGGCGGCCCTTCGTGCTGGGCCAGCCCAAACTTATACGACAAAAAGCCGCTTCCCCTTGCGGGAGAAGCGGCTTTCAAGGGCGAAAAGTAACTGAGCTTTTATAAAGCCAACGCCAGCCATTCCTCATCGGTAAGACCGTAGTCGGCTGGATTGGCGCGCAGCAGTTGATGCCGGTCGAGCAGTTCGGCCACTGGGCGCGGCACCACGAGGAAGTGGCGCGCCATGTTTTCCAAGGCCTTACGGCCGCGTCGGATCCAGAAAGTGCCCCGGGCCGGGTGAACCTGCACGGTGGGGTCAACAGCCAGGGCCGCTTGCAGCCACTCATCGGCGGGGGCTACAACCGTATTTTGGCCGCCGCCCAGCTCCTGGCGCAAAAAGTGAACAAAGCGGTTTTGCAAAGCCGCGGGCAGGGAAGAGAACAGGCAAGGTGCGGTGGAGTGCATAACGGAGCAGACAATCAGGAGGTAGGACACTATCCGATACGGATGGTAGCCGTTATGGATGCGGTAAGATGGCGAGAATCTACATAGAAATTCCTAGAATTTAGGCCCAGGCCCCGGTAAGCGCCGGGAGCCTACACTTGGCAGTATCCAGGACAGCTATCGGCAGACCGCCCCTGGATACTGGACTCACTCACGGCTGCAGGGATAAGGCGGACTTGTCTAATGCGCCTAGCACCTCTGCCTTCTATTAAAGCTCTGTTTTCAACTAAGCTGACAGCAGCACCACTAGGCTCCTGATCAAAGCTAATCTAATTAGTAGCCAGGGACAGTACTCCTGCAAAAAAGTTCCCTAGACTCGGTAGACAGCCTACTATTTTTTTGAGTTTAATATCTTTTTAATCCTATCAACAAGCGCGTATTGAGCATAAATACTTGCTTTTTTTCTACCTAATATTTTTAGCTTAAAAATAATATCCTTATTTTTGTATATGCGCAGAACGAAGAAGACTAACCTTCCTTTTCCTCTCCCCATGCAGCAGTACGCCCGCTGCATTGATGCCACGAGCCGGCCCGCTGACCACATCGGGGACTGGCCCCAAACGGGCGCCATATATCCGGTTCAGTACCGCCCTAATGCTCGCACCGGCCAGCTACAGGTGCACGTCCTGGGCTTCTACGCCGAGCGTCCCTACGGGGCCTTCAACTGGCAGCGGTTTGAGCCCGTGGCCCAGCTTTGGCTAAATTAACCAGCTATCCGGCGGACATCCTCCACAAGCCACCCAGTTTGGGTGGCTTTTTTATTGCCCCAGCAGGATGACTGTTACTTTTGCGTGGTCTGCCTATCCTTCCGTTATGAGCCAGCCTACCGATTCTGACTTACTGTATAGCATCCCGGCCCCCTACCGCCGCATGGAAAACATGCACATTCTGTTCTGGCTGCTTAAAGACATTGGCTGGTGCATGATTTGGAAGCCCTTGGGCATCACCATGATTTTCCCAACGCTTTTCATTGCCATGCTCATCACCTGGCGAACCCGCGACATTAAGGCCGAACTGGCGCACAACTTGGCCATTGTATTCTGGATTTCAGCCAACTCTTACTGGATGATTAGCGAGTTTGCGGGTTTCGACACCGTTCGGGTGTGGGGAAGCCTCACGGGCAAGCACTTGGCCCTGCTCCCGTTTCTTACCGGCCTGCTGATTTTGCTGTATTACTACCTGGTGCAAAAGCCCCGGGAAAAGCAGACGGCAGCAGCCTAGCAAGGGCAGCCGGAGATTCTCTGGCTGCCCTTGCCAGGTGCGCGGCAGCAGAACTACTTGCCCCTAGCCTGCTTCCGACGGCGCAACCCCCGCACTCCCAGTCCTACCCCGGCGGCCAACAGCAGCGAAACCCCGCCATCAATTGGCACTTCGGTTACCGTATCCTGGCTCGACTCATCCACATCCAATGCCGCATTGGCATTCAGCACCTGCTGCTGCTTGCGGGCCAGGGCAGCTTTCTGCGCCTCGTTTTCCAGGGCCAGATAAGCCGTAAAAGGAGTCATAATACCGGCGCGGAAACTGGCTTGCACGAAGGGCACCCGCTGCTGGTCGGTGGCCTCGGGGTGGAAGGCTTGCCACTGCTGATAGCCGTGCAGCAGCAGGCCGGTTTGCCAGCGGCTATTGGCCGAGGTAGGTTGGGGCAGGCCAATCTTAGCGTCATTCACCACAATATCAGCCCGCTCGTTATTGGGTAAGTAGGCCCGCGGCTGCGCCGCATCGGGCCAGGCCCGTACTGGCTGCGGGGTGCCAGGTGCCGGGGCATCAGGCCACACGGCCTGGCTGTTGGTTCGTAAGGAGTGGGCGGCCAAGCGGCCATCGGAGGCCAGAACGTAGAACTGGTCACCCTCCGGATACGCGCTGCTTAACTCGGCCAGGCCAGCACCCCATATGGCATTTTCCGGCTTATCGGTCACCACCACAATCACCGGGTACGTGGGGCCAGGGTGTTGCCGCACCTCGAAAAGCAGCTTGCGGAGCGCCCCTTCCAGGTAGAATCCACCCCTGCTTTCGTGCTGAGCCAGGGCCTGTTGCCAACTCGCACCTGTCGGTACAGGGGTGGTGTAGGCATCCACCAGGGTAAAGCGGGTCTGTTTATCAGCCGCCGGCAGCGCAAACTTGCTTTTGATACCTGCCGCATAAGTAGTGCGGTTGTCAACCTGCGCGGCAGATACGTCAAGCAGAAAATGATAATACGGCGTGCGGCGCACCAGGGGCAGCTGGGCTTTGGCCGCGGCACTGACCAGTACCACCTCCTGGTTGGCAGTTGCCGCCGCAGTTGCGCCCGACGACCCAGCCGGGCCGCCGAGCGTTACCTGCCGGCCGTCGATGGTCAGGGTTACCGGCTCCTTGTGCAGCAGCTGAATGCCCGTTGTCCGCGGAGCATCCCCTACCACCGGGTACACGCGCAGGCTCACGTGTTGGTCGTCGGTGTAGGCCAGCAGGCCGGGGTCGCGCACCTGCCGCTCATTCAGAATCTGGGCGTAGACCCAGGCGGCCGTTTTTTTCTCAGCCAGAATTCCGGGCTCCCGCCGCCCGTTCATATCCAGGTAGTAATTGCCCACCCAGCACCCCGTCGGGAGCTCCAGCAGCGTCGTGTACTCCCCGGCTTGCTGCGTAGTGTTGGCATTGGCCACTTTCAGATCGAGCCAGCTTACCCAGGCTTGCTGCTGGGCATCATAGGTGCTGCGCGAGGTCAGGCTGGTCAGAGCAGGTCGGGCCACCGCGGTACTGGTACTAGTAGTTGCTCCCGTGGCTGTAACGGTTACCTCGGAAAAGGCAGCCTTAAGCGGCGTGCCCAGGAAGAGCTGCTCTAGGTCGGCTATTTTCTGGTCCGACAGCGTCAGGTTGTCGAGCACCAGCCAATTGAAGTACGTCGCCAGGTAAGGCACGTGCTTACCTTGAAAAAAGTCGTCGGTACGCTCCTTGTGCTCGCGCACCGTTTGCAGGGTGCGGACCAGGGCCTGCTCGTCGAGGCTATAGCGCCGGCTGTAATCGGGGCTGTAGCGGTAGGCCAAGGCCTCGTGCAGCACCCAGCGGTTGTGCAGGTAGCGGCCCGTCATAACGAGGGGCAAGGTCAGAAAACCGGCCACCAGCCCCGCCCGCAGCCAGCGCCGGGGGTAAAACCGTTCCAGAAATTCCAGGTCAGCCCCCAGCTCCCGCACGTGTACCACCAGCAGCACCAGCGGGGTGAGCATCAGAAACCCGAGGCCAATAAGTAGCACGGCCAAAACAGAGAGCGGCAGAAAGGGCAGGAAAACGATGAAAAAGTAGAGCGTGTAGCCCAGCAGTACGCTTCGCCCCAGAAACACCAGCAGCCGCTGCCGCGGGTTATTCCCGTCGGGCACACTCAGCAGCAGGCCGTTGAGCACAGCCAGCGCATAAAACCAGGGGTCATTGAAGTTGCCAAAGACGCCGGTTTCGCCCCCCATGAGACGACCGAAAAACAAGCCGTTGTTGACCAGCAGCCCCAGCACGGGTAAAATCAGGGCAATAAGCAGCTTCCAAACCAAGTGAAACTCGGCATCTTCGCCCCGCTTCAGCCCCATAATGTAGGCTCCGCGCACCACGAAGAATAAAAAGCCAATTACGCCCGCCGCTAGTGTCACTGCAAACAAAGCCCCCCAAAACCACCCCTGATGCCCACTGTCAAAAGCCGAAAAGGGCACCAGCAGCAGAACGTACCAAGCCAAAGGCGCCACAAAAGCCAGCACAAAGTTAACGGCCGCCGTGGGCAGCCGCTCGGTCGGCGTCCAGTGCACCACCAGCGCAAACAAGGCGTGGGCCAGCGTCGGCATCAGTAAGGTAATGGTGTAGAGAAACGGCTCGGTGGGTATCATCCAGCGCGGTACGGCCCGCGGCACCAGCTCGGCATCATATCCCATGTACAGGAGCAGAAAAGCCGAGTAGGCTACCAGCGCCAGCACACTATACCCCACTCCTACCTCCCGACCCCGCCGTAGCTGCACTCCGGCGTAAGCCAGCGTGCCAATGCCCAGCCCGGCCAGCCCCAGGCCAAACCCCTGCCAGAGCTGCACACTGGCCGGAGGCAGCAAGCTTTGAATCACGCTGAACTCCCCGTAGCACAGCAGCACGAGCAGCACAACGGGCAGGGTATTGAGCAATAAAAGCCACTTCGGATTTAGCAGGTTGCGCATAGAGGTAACCACTCGGTTCGTTCTTCTTTCAATGGTCCAAACATATATCAAAGAACTTTGCAATACAAAGTATATTTTCAAAAGGACCTGATGCTGCCTGCAATCAAAACAGCCCGCCCGCTCCCAACGGCCATTTCTCACCTGTGAAATGGGCCGTTGGGAGCGGGCGGGCTGTCCGTGAATACGTAGGGTGTCGCCCTACTTTACCTCAATGTCTACTGCTACGCCCTCTTCGGCCGCCAGCTTGGGCACGAGGGCGTGGTAGGTAATATGGGGAGCTTCAGTGGTCATGCCCTGCGAAAAGGTGACCTGCAGCCGTGCTTGGTTCGTCGTGCAGTCGCGCTGGTATGTGTACGCAATACCGGCGTTGCCGCTGGCCAGCCCCTTTTTGCCGATTACCAAGTCGTAGGCGCTGAAGTCAATCAGTGGGTGGCAGGGACCCGACACCAGCCGGTCGAAATCGGCTTGGTTGCGAATGACAGTGTGGGTTTCCGACAGGTTGATGCTGAGTTGTCGGCGGGTATCCTGGCAGCCGTACTCACTCTCGAGGCTTTTCACGGCCACTGCCGTGTTGCTGCAGGGCTCCACGCCGCAGGTGGTGGCGCAGCTGTTCAGGGCCATTGCCGTTAGAAGTAGCCCCGCGGAGTAAACGAGTGGATTCATACAGAAAACATAGACAGTTGATAATACATGCTTTCCTGTCGGATACCGGCGTGATCTGAAAAGTTGCATTCGGGCCTGGCAGGCATCAAAAAAGGCCGCTCCCAGTCAGGAAGCGGCCTTTTTCTTAGAGATTATTCGGAATTACTTCTGCGACAACTGCGCCTCACCCGACTCTTTCAGGCGGATCAGGTTCAGGGCCGAGCCAGCTTTGAACCACTCAATCTGACCCTGGTTGTAGGTGTGGTTCAGATAGATCAGGTCGGTGTCGCCGTCGGTGTGGTGCAGACGGGCCTGCAGGGGCTGACCGGGCGCAAACGAAGTCAGACCGATGATGTCGATGGTGTCGCCTTCCTCGATCAGGTCGTAATCAGCCTTGTTGGCAAACGTCAGCGCCAGCATACCCTGCTTTTTCAGGTTGGTTTCGTGGATACGAGCAAAGCTCTTCACGATAACGGCCCGAACGCCCAGGTGGCGGGGTTCCATGGCGGCATGCTCCCGCGAGGAGCCTTCGCCGTAGTTTTCGTCACCCACGACTACCGTGCCGATACCCATCGACTTGTAGTTACGGGCTACCTGCGGCACCGTGTTGTACGAATCACCCTGCGACACGAAGTCCCGAACCTTGTTGGCTTCACCGTTGAAAGCGTTGGTAGCGCCGATGAGCATGTTGTTCGAGATGTTGTCGAGGTGGCCGCGGTATTTCAGCCAGGGGCCGGCCATCGAAATGTGGTCGGTGGTGCACTTGCCCTGGGCTTTAATCAGCAGACGCAAGCCCATCAGGTCGGTACCTTCCCAGGGCTTGAAGGCCTCGAGCAGCTCCAGACGGTCGGAAGCGGGGTCAACCAGTACCTGCACGCCCGAGCCATCGGCGGCGGGAGCCTGGTAGCCGGCATCTTCCACGGCGTAGCCCTGGGGCGGCATTTCCACCCCGCGAGGCTCGTCGAGCTTCACTTGCTGCCCATCTTTGGTAGTCAGCGTGTCAACGAGGGGGTTGAAGGTCAAGTCACCGGCAATGGCGAAGGCCGTTACGATTTCGGGCGAGGCCACGAAAGCGTGGGTGTTCGGGTTGCCGTCGTTGCGCTTGGCGAAGTTGCGGTTGAACGAGGTGATAATCGAGTTGCGGCGCTTGGGGTCGTCGGTGTGGCGGGCCCACTGGCCGATGCACGGACCGCAGGCGTTGGCCAGCACCACGCCGCCCATCTGGGCGAAGGTGTCGAGCAGACCGTCGCGCTCCACGGTGTAGCGCACCAGCTCCGAGCCGGGCGTTACGGTGAACTCAGCATTTACGGTCAGGCCTTTGGTTACAGCTTGCTCGGCAATGGAAGCCGCGCGGGTGATGTCCTCGTACGAGGAGTTCGTGCACGAGCCAATCAGACCTACTTCCAGCTTCTCGGGCCAGCCATGCTCGCGCACGGCGGCAGCGAACTGCGAAATGGGCCAAGCGGCGTCCGGCGTGAACGGACCGTTCACGTGGGGCTCCAGCTCGGAGAGGTTGATTTCGATCAGCTGATCGTAGTAAGCTTCGGGGTTGGCATACACTTCGTCGTCGGCGCGCAGGTGCTCCCGTACGCCGTTGGCCAGATCGGCTACCTGAGCCCGCTCGGTGCCGCGCAGGTACTCAGCCATCTTCTCATCATAGCTGAATACCGAAGTCGTAGCCCCGATTTCCGCGCCCATGTTGCAGATGGTAGCTTTGCCGGTAGCCGACATATTTTCGGCACCTTCGCCGAAGTATTCAACGATAGCGCCGGTGCCGCCTTTTACGGTCAGGATACCGGCTACTTTCAGGATTACGTCTTTGGGAGCCGTCCAGCCGTTGAGCTTGCCGGTCAGCTTCACGCCGATAACCTTGGGAAACTTCAGCTCCCAGGCCATGCCCGCCATTACGTCCACGGCGTCAGCGCCACCGACGCCGATGGCGACCATGCCCAGACCGCCGGCGTTGGGCGTGTGGGAGTCGGTGCCGATCATCATGCCGCCGGGGAAGGCGTAGTTTTCGAGCACCACCTGGTGAATAATACCGGCGCCGGGCTTCCAGAAGCCGATGCCGTACTTATTGGAAACCGAAGCCAGGAAGTCATATACTTCGCGGTTTTCGTCGTTGGCCACGGCCAAGTCCTCATTGGCACCATCGCGGGCCTGGATGAGGTGGTCGCAGTGCACGGTGCTGGGCACGGCCGCCTGGGCCTTGCCGGCTTGCATAAACTGCAGCAGCGCCATCTGGGCGGTGGCGTCCTGCATTGCGACACGGTCGGGGGCAAAATCGACGTAGGAAACGCCCCGCTCGAAAGCCTGAGACACGGTACCGCCATACAAGTGCGAATACAGGATTTTCTCGGTCAGCGTGAGCGGGCGGCCAACAGCGGTGCGAGCAGCTTCAATCCGCTGGCCCATACCGGCATACACGGCCTGAATCATTTCTAAGTCAAACGCCATAGTCAGGAAGGAAAAAAGTGAAATAGGTAAGGCTCCGAAGAGCAGGTACGCAAATATAGGCGGCAGTCGTTGCGCTACCCAAAATTTATCTTAGCCGCCTATCTTTAAAACCAAGTCGGCCCGTTGGTAGTTTTGGGCCGAATTCCTTTTTCTACTTTCTATGTCCCTTCCTATTTCTTTTCGCGCTGCCGCCGCCAGTTTTAGCCTCGCTTTAGCATTGGGTGCTTGCCAGTCCAATTCGAAACCTGAAGCAGCGGACGGCGCCGGCTCGGCTGCCGCTGGTGCTGGTGCGGCGGCCCTCTCCGACGGGACTTGGCGGGGTGTGCTGACGGCCCAGGGCCAGGAAATCCCCTTTCTGTTCGACGTAGCCCAGACCGGCGGCAAACCCACCGTGACGCTACGTAACGGCGAGGAGCGCCTCACGCTCGACGAAATCACTACGGCCGGCGACTCGACAACTATCCGGCTGGGCGTATTTGACGCGGCCCTGGTGGTGCGGGCCGATGGGGCCGATAAACTGAAAGGCGCCTGGGTAAAATACGACGCCAAGGAACCCTACCGGGTAACTTTCCGGGCCACCAAAGGCGCCGAGCCCCTGTTCCCGGTGATGGCCGACCGCAAAATCCTGTCCTTTGACGGCACCTGGAAAGTGACCTTCAAAGGAGACGACGGGGAAACCTACCCGGCCGTGGGTGTTTTCAAGCAGGACGGGCAGAATATCACCGGTACTTTCCTGACCAGCACCGGCGACTACCGTTACCTGGCCGGCCAAGTGGACGGCAACGAGTTGAAGCTCTCCACCTTTGACGGCAGCCACGGCTTTCTGTTCACGGGCAAAAATCCCAACGAGACGGATACCAATGCCACGTCCATCAGCGGCCACTTCTACTCCGGCAAAAGCGGCCACGAAACCTGGACGGCCGTGAAAGACCCCAACGCCAAGCTGCCCGACGCCAACTCGCTAACCGGCATGAAGCCCGGCCAGAAAAAGCTCGACTTCAAATTTCCCAGCATCTATGAGGGCGGCAGCATCTCCCCGGCCGACCCCAAGTACAAAGGCAAAGTGGTTATCATCCAGATTCTGGGTTCGTGGTGCCCCAACTGCATGGACGAAACCAACTTCCTGGCCCCTTGGTACGAAAAGAACAAGAGCCGCGGGGTGGAAATTATCGGCCTGGGCTACGAGCGGACACCCGACCAAACCCTGGCCTCGCAGAAGCTGCTCAAGATGAAGCAGCGCATGAACGTGGGCTACGACCTGGCCGTGGCCGGCATTGCCGACAAGGACGCCGCCGCCAAGTCGCTGCCGCAGCTGCAGAGCGTACTAGCCTTCCCTACCACGATTTTCCTGGATAAGAAAGGGGAAGTGCGCAAGATTCACACGGGCTTCTCCGGCCCCGGCACCGGCAAGTACTACCAGGAAGAAATTGCCGACTTCAACAAGACGGTGGATATGCTGCTGAAGGAGTAGTTTTCTGATGTGGAGAATGTGCTAATGCTTTTTCCCCGTGTCATTGCGAGGCTGAAGGCCGAAGCAATCCGTCCTCTGCGAAGGCAGACACTTCCTTTACCCAGAAAGCCCTTTATCGTTGGTTCGATAAAGGGCTTTTCACATTTAGAAGGCTTAGCACATTTCAGCGGACGGATGGCCGCGCTTCGCTCGCCATGACAGGTTTGCTTTAGCGCAGCTTTAACCGCACTGGAAAGTCCCCTTTAGGCCGTAGCGTAATCAGGGGCTGGGTGGGAATGGCTGGCTGGCCGGCAGGTAATTCTACTGCAAAATACCGCAGCAGCTCCAGGGTCACGAGCTGCATTTCGGTGAGGGCAAACTGCATGCCGATGCACAGGCGGGGGCCGCCGCCGAAGGGCAGGTAGGCGCCGGGCGCCAGGGCCGGCTGGCCCGGCGCAAACCGCAGGGGCCGAAACTCGGCGGGCTGCTGCCAATGCCGGGGCGCGTGGTGCAAACCGTAGATATAGAGCGAAAACAGGGTGCCCTTAGGAATACGTAGGCCCTGATAGTTGTCGTCGGCCAGGGCCACGCGGTCCACCATCCAGGCGGGCGGGTAGAGGCGCATGGCTTCCTGCACCGCGTACAGGGCGCGGCTCAGGCGGGGTAATTCCTCGAAGGCAAAGGCTGCCTGCTCCTGCCCCGTACGGCGGCCGGCCACTACCGCCGCCGTTTCCGCCCGGATGGCTTCGGCTTCGGTGGGGTGCTGCCCCAACAGGAGCAGCAGCCAGGTTAGGGCGTTGGCGCTGGTTTCGTGGCCGGCAATGAGCAGAATCAGGGCTTCATCGAGTACCTGCTCGTCGGTCATGGGCAGGCCCGTGTCTTCGTAGCGCACGTCGAGCAGCATCTGCAGCAGGTCGTCGGGCGGCGCGGGGGCCGCCGGGGCTTCGTTGGCCGCGCGGCGGCGGGCAATATAGCCGGCCAGCAACGTGCGGAGCTCGGTGGTAAGCTGGTCGTGGTAGCGAAACTGACCCCGCAGCCGAAACCACGGATTCAGATAGGGCTGCCGAATGGTGCGCACATAGAAAGCCTGGATTTCGGTAATCAGGCGTGCTACGTGGTCTAGCTCGGCGGCGGCAAAATTGGTGCTGAAGACCGAGCGGGCAATAATGCGGAACGTCAGCTCGGTCATCAGCTCGTGGGCTGCTACCGTTGTCACTCCGCCACTGGCCGCGGCCTGGGCCTGCAGGGGCGCCAGGGTTTCGGCTATAATTTCCTGCATCAGCGTCGTCAGCCCGGCTACGCGCTGGCGGTGAAAGCCCGGCTGAATCAGGCGGCGCTGCCGCAGCCAGTCGGCGCCTTCATTGGTCAGCAGCCCGTGGCCGATGTAGCGGGAGAAGCCCTGGGTAAACTTCGACTTGGCATAGTTGCGGTGGTTTTTCTGCAGAATATGCTGAATCAGGCCCGGGTCCCGGGTCAGAATAGAAGGCTGCACGCCGCCAATGAACAGCTGCACGGTGTCGCCGAACCGCTCCAGCGAGCTGTCCAGAATGGGCAGCGGGTCTTTGGCCAGGGCAAACGAGCGGAGAAGGGACTGCCAGCGGGGCACCCGGGGCAAGGACACAGCGGGAAAAGCAGAATCGACCATGAATACGCGTCTAACAGCGGGCAAGATTCAAAAGTAACCTGCTCATGGCGAGTGTGCCAGGAACCCAGGTTTATCTTTTTTAAGAATGACCTCGTAAGCTAGCAAGGGCGCGGCCTTACTCGACGCTCTCATCTGTTCCGACTCTTTCCAAACCAAACCCCTTCTCCTATGTGGATTCAGCAGCAACCTAATACCCCAGCACCTCTCGATGATCTGCAAGGGCGCACCGTGGGACTCAAATTTGAGTGTAACCACTGTCAGACCGAGGTCTTTACCGACCTGATTGGTGTGCCGGCCCCCGATCATCTGGCCAATTCCACGGAAGACGACGGCCAATTCGAGAAAGAAGAAATTAAGTGCCCCGGCTGCGACATGACCCACGAAATTACCGTGAAAAGCACTTTCGACGGCGTGCTGTTCGACGTATCGGACGTGAAGCCCGAAAGCGTGGCCTACCAAGTGAAGGTTTAACGAATAGTTGCTTTTCCGGCCGCTTCACCAAGCGGTTGCCTAAGCCCACTCACCTAGCCAGGTGGGTGGGCTTACTTTTTTATAAAGTCCTCAATAATACCGCTACAAACAGCCTTAGCCTCTCAATATCTACCGATTAATCAGCGTAAAAACAATAAAATATGCAATTTGACATGGCTCCGCTTTTCGTCAGCAGCGCCTCGGCACGACATTTCCCTTGGCGGCTGCCTGCTGCGAGCTATGCTTTTTCCAAAAAGGCCAAAACTCTATTTATCAAATAGTTACTTAAGCACAAATCACGGTTTCTTACTTTAGCTGACCAGGCAAGGTTGTCTTTGCAGAATAGCGCAGGGCTACTTAGCAAGGTTGCCATTGTATACAACTTTGGTAAAATGTCACTATTTTGCCCCATGCAGCCATTTTCCCTCGGCTGGTGTCAGTAATTATACGTGCGTTTGGGCCGAGTATTTTCCCGGGGCAGCGGCGGTCTATTATTCAGGGTTTCCTTAATCGGCAGCCTCGCAAGGGGGTGTCTTACTAGCGCAATGTTGACAAAAAATATACTCTGCCCTGCCGGGCTTTGGCTGTGCCTATTCAGCGGATTCGGCTGCTACGCCCAAACTACCGCGTCGCCGGCGCTGGCCTATGCCCAGCAGCTCTACACCAGCACCCTAGGCAATGAAGCCCAGCTGTTCAACGGGCCGGAGTACCTCAACTTTATTCAGAAATACCACACGGCCCGGGGGCACCAGTTTTTTGCCTCGGACGAGGCCCGCCCGGCTGCCATTACCTACGATGGCTACACGTACGAAGCCATACCCATACGCTATGACATCGTCAACGACCAGGTTGTAATCAAGCACGCTACCAGCCCGCTGCTGATCAAGCTGATTCGCGAGAAGGTCAACAGCTTCAGCCTGGACGGGCACACCTTTGTCTGGGTCGGGGCCGAGCTGCCTTCGGACTCGGAGATGAAGCCCGGGTTTTACGACCAGATTTTCAATGACCGGTTGCAACTGCTGGTAAAGCGCTACAAAGTGGTGCAGGAGCGGGCCACCACCCTGGGCACCGAAGCCAAGTTTTCGGAAAAGGATAAGGTCTTCGCTAAAAAAGATGGCGCTTACTACCCCATTACGGCCAAAGGCGACTTGCTTAAGCTGCTGCCCGACCGCAAAAAAGAACTGCAAAAATATATTGCCGAGCACAAGCTGAGCTTTAAGGCCGCGGCCCGGGAAGCCTCCCTGCTGGAGCTGGCGAAATACTACCATACCCTGTAAAAAGCGCAATTACGCCCGTACGGCCCGCTTGATTACCCTCTACCCTGCTCTCCTTTCAGTATCCTAATGAGCTACCTCTACCGCACCTTTTTATTAGTGCTACTCGTTGTTTGCAGCCCGGCTTTGTACGGCCAGAACGCGCCGGCCGAGCAAACGATAAGTGGCTCGTTCACCAACACGCCCCTGAGTCGTTTTATTGGGGAAATAGAAAGCAAAACCACCTACCGCTTCTACTTCGACCCGGCCACGATTGATAGTGTGCAGGTGAACCTGCAGCTCAACCAGACGCCCGTGCCCGCGGCCCTGGCCCAGGCGCTGGAAAAGACCAACCTGAAATTTGCCACCGATAATGCGCAGCGCGTCTACATTACGCCGGGCAAACCCCTGTCGACGGAGCTGCCCACCGACTTTTTCAAAACCGACCAGGCCGAAACAGTAGCGACGGCCGAGGAAACGACTCCGACGGAGGCTATAGAGGACAAAAACCGTTTCGCGAGTACGTCCGAGCTGAAGTTGTATAAGATCGGGGTCAACAAAGGCGCGGCGGGTAAGGCCAAAGCCACCCTGGCGGGCCACTTGCGCGACAATAAAACCGGGGAGCCCGTGGTGGGCGCCGCGCTGTTTATCGAGTCGCCGGCCATTGGCACCACCACCGACCAGTTTGGCTACTATTCCCTGACCCTGCCCGTGGGCCGCCACGACATCAAGATTCGGGGCATCGGTATCAAGAACACCAAGCGCCAGGTGGCTTTGTATGAGGACGGCAAGCTGGAAATCGAAGTAGAAGAAGATATTACCCCGCTGCGGGAGGTAATCATTGAGGCCGAGAAGGACAAGAACGTGGCCGGCATGCAGATGGGCCTGGAGAAGCTCGACATCAAGACCATGCGGCAAGTGCCCAGCGCCTTCGGCGAAACCGACATTCTGCGGGTCGTCCTGACGCTGCCGGGCGTGAAGTCGGTGGGCGAAGGCAGCACGGGCCTCAACGTGCGCGGGGGCGCCGCCGACCAGAACCTGATTTTGTTTAACGACGCCATTATCTACAATCCGTCGCACCTATTCGGCTTCTTCTCGGCCTTCAATCCGGATATTCTGAAGGGCGTCGAGTTGTACAAAAGCGCCATTCCGGCCAAGTACGGCGGCCGGTTGTCGTCGGTGCTGGACATTACCACCCGGGAAGGCAACAAGAAGAAACTCAGCGGCTCGGGCGGCATCGGGCCCCTGACCAGCCGCTTCACCCTGGAAGGCCCCATTCTGAAAGACCGGACCTCATTTATTCTGGGCGGCCGCCTGAGCTATTCCGACTGGATTCTGCACCAGCTGCCGAGCAAAACCTACAAGCAAAGCTCGGCCTCGTTCTACGATTTCAACCTCAACGTCAGCCACACCATCAACGACAAGAATACGCTGTATGCCATGGCGTATGTCAGCAATGACCGGTTTAAGCTCAGCACCGACACGGTGTATCGCTACGCCAACCAAGCGGCCAGCCTGAAATGGAACCACATCTTCAGCAACAAGTTCTACGGCGTTTTGTCGGGGGCCTACAGCCGCTATGCCTACCAGGTATCGAGTGAGAAAAACCCCGTCAACGCCTCGGAGCTGCGGTATCAGATCAACCAATCGAGCCTGAAAGCCGACTTCAACTATTTCCTTAATAACAAGCACACGCTGGAGTTTGGGGCCAGCAGCATCCTCTACGGAATTGAGCCCGGCAGCCTGCGCCCCGTGGGCAACGAGTCGTTGATAAAACCCGATATTCTGGGCGACGAGCAAGGCCTGGAAAGCGCCCTGTATATCTCCGACCGAATCGACGTGACGCCGCGCTTCTCCGTGTCTTTGGGCCTGCGCTACTCGCTCTACAACTCCCTGGGGCCGAAGGAGGTGTATCAGTATATACCGAGCGTGTCCAAGACGGTGAATACCATCATCGACACCGTTTCCTACAAGCCCGGGCAAATCACCAAAACCTACCACGGCCCTGAGTACCGCGTGTCGTTGAAATATGCCTTGTCGGACAACTCCTCGGTGAAGGCCAGCTACAACCGCACCCGCCAGTACATTCACATGCTGTCGAACACGACCTCGATGTCGCCGACCGATATCTGGAAGCTGAGCGACACGCACATCCGCCCCCAAATCGGCGACCAGGTGGCCCTGGGCTACTACCGCAACTTCAAGTCCAATACCATTGAGACATCGGTAGAAGCGTATTACAAGGATATCAAGGACTTCGTGGACTACAAGAGCGGGGCCACCATTCTGCTCAACCACCATATTGAAACCGATGTCGTAAACGCCCACGGCCACGCCTACGGGGTAGAGGTGATGGTGAAAAAACTGACGGGTAAGGTCAACGGCTGGGTGAGCTACACCTACTCCCGCTCCCTGCTGCAGGTCAATTCGGGCACCACCTCCGACATGATTAACGGGGGCAAGTACTACCCCAGCAATTTTGACCGGCCCCACGACTTCACCATGATTGGCAACTACCGGTTTAGCCGCCGCATCAGCTCTTCCCTGAACCTGACCTACAGCACCGGCCGCCCCATTACGCTGCCCCTAGCCAAGTACAACATTGGCAGCTCGACGCGCGTGTATTATTCGGAGCGCAATGCCTACCGCGTACCCGACTATTACCGGGCCGATCTGGCCTTCAACATCGAGGGCAACCACAAGGTCAAGAAGCTGGCCCACGGCTCCTGGACGCTGGGCGTCTACAACCTGACGGGCCGCAAAAACCCTTTCTCCATCTATTTCAAGTCTGAGAAAGGCCGCATCAACGGCTACCAGCTTTCCATCTTCGGCCAGCCCATTCCGACGGTTACCTACAACTTCAAGTTTTAACCCGGCGGAGTGATGCGCATCCTGACTAGTGTTGGTATCAGCATTTCGGCTCTTGTTGTGAGCGGCTGCATCACGCCCCTCCTCCGTTTACAACTACTTTCTCTGAATTACCTGACTATGCAGCATTTCCTTACTTATGGGCGGCAACACGGCTACTCTTGGGCGCTGGCACTTCTGCTCTGGGGTCTGCTCGGCCAGCCCGCAGCCGTGGCTCAGCAGACCGACTCGCTGAGCAGCATCAACCGGCAGCTGAGCCAGTACCGGCAGCAGGCCCTGCAGGAAAAGCTGTACCTGCACCTGGACCGCTCCCTGTACGTGAGTGGGGAGCTGCTGTGGTTTAAGATTTACGCCCTCGACGGGGCTACCAACCGGCCGTTGCCGCTAAGCAAAATAGCCTACGTGGAAGTGCTGGATGCCCAGCAAAAGCCCGTGCTGCAAACCAAGGTGAGCCTACGGAACGCCACCGGGCAGGGCTCTTTGGCCCTGCCCAGCTCGGTAGCCTCGGGCAACTATACGGTGCGGGCCTATACCAGCTGGATGAAGAACTTCAGCCCCGATTTCTACTTCACCAGTCCGGTCACCATTCTCAATACCTTCACCACGGCCGGACTACGCACCAGCAAGGACTCGGCCCGCTACGACGTGCAGTTTTTCCCGGAAGGCGGCAACCTCGTGAAAGGGCTCAGCAGCACGGTAGCCTTCAAGATAACCGACAGCGCCGGCCGCAGCCTCGAGGCGCAGGGCGTCGTGCTCGACCCGCAAAACAAAGTGGTAGCCCGCTTTAAAACCCTGCGCTTCGGCATGGGCCGCTTCACGCTGCTGCCTCAGCAAATCGGTGCGGCCTATACAGCCGTAGTCAGCCTGCCCGGCAAGCCCACCCTTAGCCGCAGGCTACCGGCCGTGTTCGAGCAGGGCTACGTGATGCAGCTCCAGGAAACTGCCGCCGACCAACTCCAGCTGACGGTGCAGAGCACGGCCGCTGCCGGTGGTAGCGGAACGACTATTTATCTGCTGGGCCACGCCCGCCAGCAGGTGGCCGTTTCGGCCAGGGCGGTGGTGCAGGATGGCAAGGCTGTGTTCATAGTTCGGAAGCCGGAGTTGGCCGCGGGCATCACGCACTTTACCATCTTCAATGAGCGGAAGCAGCCGTTGTGCGAAAGACTGTATTTCAAGCGGCCAACCGAGCAGCTCCGCCTCCAGGTCGCGACGGACAAACCCGCCTATGGCACCCGGGAAAAAGTAGGCCTGCGCCTTGCCACCGAGGCTGCCGCCGGGTCCGCCAACCTCTCTCTGGCCGTGTACCGCCTCGATTCGCTGGCGGGCCCCACGGCCCCGGCCTCCCTGCTGAGCTACGCCTGGCTTACTTCCGATTTGCGCGGCACCGTCGAAAACCCGGACTACTACTTCACCGCCCCCGACACTAGCCGGGACGTGCGCCAGGCCACCGACAACCTGATGCTGACCCACGGCTGGACCCGTTTCCGCTGGACGGAGGTGCTGACCAACCAGCCCCGCCAATTCGAGTTTCTGCCCGAACTCAACGGCCACCTCGTGCGTGGGGTCGTCACGAACCGCCTGACGCGGGCCCCGGCCAAGGATGTTGCGGCATACCTGGCCTCGCCCAGCCGCCGGATTCAGCTCTACAACTCGGTCAGCAAGGCCGACGGCACCATTCAGTTTGAAACCAAGGACTTGCTGGGCCTCAAGGAAATCGTGGTTCAAACCAACGCCCAACAGGACAGCTCCCATCGGATAGAAATTTTTGACCCTTTCTCGCTCAAATATGCTGAGTCGCGCCCGGTCCCAGTGGGGTTGCCGGCCCGCCTAGCCGAGGCCGTACGGCAGCGCCACGTGGGGGTGCAGGCCCAAAACACGTTCTTCCGCAAAAACCTGGCGACGTACGCCCCGGTAGCGACCGACAGTGTGCCATTCTACGGAGCCCCGAGCGAAAAATTCCGGCTCGATGACTACACCCGCTTCCGGGTGATGGAGGAAGTAATGCGCGAATACGTGCCCGGGGTGCAGGTGCGGCTGCGTAAGGGCAAATTCTATTTCCAGGTACACGACGACCCGCACGGGGTTATCTTCGACGAGGACCCGCTGGTCCTGCTCGACGGCGTCCCCGTGTTCAACACCAACAAAATCATGCAGATGGATCCGCTGCGGATTCAGAAGCTGGAGGTGGTCCGCAGCCGCTACCTCCAGGGCAACCTGCTCTACCACGGCGTGGTGAGCTATACCACGTATAAAGGCGACCTGGCCGGCTTCGTGCTCGACCCGCACGCCCTGGTGCAGGAATACGAGGGGGTGCAGCAGCAGCGCGAATTTTATGCCCCGCAGTACGAAACCGCCCAGGATAAGCAAAGCCGGCTGCCCGATTACCGCAGCTTGCTGTACTGGAATCCGCAGCTTGCCCTCGGTGGCAAGGAAGCCTTGGAAAAGCAGCTCAGCTTCTTCACCTCCGACCAGGTGGGCCGCTACCTGATTATGGTTCAGGGCCTGTCGGCTACGGGCCTGGCCGGCAGCAGCAGCCTGGTAGTAGAAGTAAAGCCGGCTCTATAACAGTACCCACAGGCTGCACTGACGCTCTGCCGCCCAGCCCAAACAAAAGCCCCGGTACCTCTTCTGGCGCCGGGGCTTTGTGCTTGTAGTCTATCCAAGCGGCGGCCAGGAACTCTGGGGGTCGTTACTTCTCTCGCTCGATGGTATAGTTAATGAGCTGCTCCAAGGAGGTACGGGAGGCCGACTCGGGAAAGCTGTGCAGAATAGCCAAGGCCTCGTCGCGGTAGCGCTTCATCACCGTAATAGCGTAGTCGAGGCCCCCGGACTCCTTCACGAAGTCGATAACCGCCTGCACCCGGTCGCGCCGGCCCTCGTTGTTTTTCACGTTGAAGATTACCCGCCGTTTGGTCAGCCAGCTGGCCTGTTGCAGGGCGTAGATCAGCGGCAGCGTCATCTTTTTCTCCTTGATGTCGATGCCCACGGGCTTGCCGATTTCGTCGGTCCCGAAGTCGAACAGGTCGTCTTTGATCTGGAACGCCATGCCTACTTTTTCCCCAAACAGCCGGGCCCGCTCCACCGTAGCTTTGTCGGCCCCGGCGGAGGCGGCGCCCACCGCGCAGCAAGAGGCAATCAGAGAAGCTGTTTTCTGGCGAATGATGTCGAAGTAAATATCTTCGGTGATGTCGAGGCGGCGGGCCTTTTCAATTTGCAGCAGCTCGCCTTCGCTGAGTTCACGCACCGCATTGTTCACGATTTTGAGCAGGTCGAAATCGTCGTTTTCCAGGGCCAGGGCCATGCCCCGCGACAACAGGTAGTCGCCTACCAGCACGGCTATCTTGTTTTTCCACAGGGCATTGATGGAGAAGAAGCCGCGGCGGTAGTTGCTTTCGTCTACCACATCGTCGTGCACCAACGTAGCCGTGTGCAGGAGCTCAATGAGGGCCGCACCCCGGAAAGTAGCCTCGGGCAGCGGGTCGCCCCCGCTAATTTTAGCCGTGAAGAACACAAACATGGGCCGGATCTGCTTGCCCTTGCGCTTCACGATGTAGCCCATGATTTTATCGAGCAGCAGCACGTTGGTTTGCATGGAAGCGCGGAATTTGCGTTCAAATTCCTCCATTTCGGCCGCAATGGGGGCCTGTATGACATCCAGGGTACTTTTCATGCAAGGGCTTGAGCAACTCAAAGCGGCCAAAAGCCGCAGCAGCAGCTCAAAGCGCTGCAATGATACGGGGCGGCACGGCGGTTTCCTAACTAATAGCCGGGCCTAAGAGTTTTTGCCCCTACTTTAGGCCCGCTTTGTCTTTTGTCTAGCCCGCTACGCCCATGTCTGCCGCCGCCTTACCCATTACGGTTGAGTTTCTGCTCACCTCTGCCCGTCACGCCCGGCCCTTTGCGGCCGACGTCCGTTTTCAGCCCGATGGACGGCCCAAGCCCGTGGTGGTATTCGTGCACGGCTTCAAAGGCTTCAAGGACTGGGGCCATTTCAACGTGCTGGCCGACTACTTCGCGGCCCACGGCTTCGCGTTTGTGAAGCTTAACATGTCGCACAACGGCCTCGTGCTCGGGGGCACCGGCGACCTGGAAGATCTGGAGGCCTTTGGCCGGAATAACTTCACGCTGGAACTCGACGACCTGGGAAGCCTGCTCGACTACCTGACCACGGCGGCCTCTTCGGTGCTGCCCGCCGCCGAGGTCGACTTCCAGCGAATATACCTGGTAGGCCACAGCCGGGGCGGTGGCGTGGCGATGCTCAAGGCGGCTGAAGATGCGCGGATACGGGCCGTAGCCGCCTGGGCCCCCATCAACAATGTGAATCCACGCTGGTCCGACACCGTGATGCAGCAGTGGAAACAGGACGGGGTGCAGTACATCGACAACGCGCGCACCAAGCAGCGCATGCCCCTGTACTACCAGCTGGTGGAAGACTTTGAAGCCAATCAAACCCGCCTGGATATTCCCGGCAACGTGCGCGAAAAGCTGCGGCAGCCTCTGCTGATTCTGCACGGCGACCAGGACGAAACCCTACCCGTGCAGATGGCCCACGACCTGAAAAGCTGGAAGCCCGACGCCGAGCTGGTCATTGTGCCCGGGGCAGGCCATATGTTCGGGGGCAAGCACCCCTGGGACGAGGATACGCTACCGGAATTGACCCAGCACATTGCCGACCGAACCATTGCTTTTTTTCGGGCGCACTGATGGGTTCCGCGTATCTGCTACTCGGTAGCAACCTGGGGGAACGGGAGGCTATTCTGCAAGATGCCGTGGCCGAGCTGGGTAAGCTGGCGGGCTCCGTGGTGGCCGTATCGGGCCTGTACGAAACCGCGGCCTGGGGTGTGGAAGACCAGCCGGCCTTTCTCAACCAGGCGGTACGGCTGGCCACTCACCTCCCTCCTACCGATGTATTGGCGGCCTGCCAGCACGTAGAGCAACTAGCTGGCCGGGAGCGGCTCATCCGCTGGGGAGCCCGCACCCTGGACGTGGACATCCTGCTTTACGAAAATCTTGTATTGAACTTGCCGCAGCTGCAAGTGCCGCACCCGCGGCTGCCGGAACGGCGCTTTGCCCTGGTGCCGCTGGCCGAAATTGCGGCCGAGGTGGTACACCCCGGCTTGAGCAAAACGGTGGCCGAACTGCTGTTGGTTTGTCCGGATAAGCTGGCTGTACGCAAGCTGAAAGGGTAAGCGCCCTTCGACTATAAACTACAGGCGTCAAGCCATTAGTAATGACAAAGCGCCCTGGTAAAAACGTTACCAGGGCGCTTTGCGGGTAGTGACAGGTTATACGGCGGCCGGGCTTCCGGCCGCTTCGGGCGCTATTTTCTTCACCAGCCCCAGCAAAACCTTACCGGGCCCGCACTCCACAAACTCCGTCGCCCCATCGGCTACCATCCGCTGCACACTTTGCGTCCAGCGCACCGGGGCCGTCAACTGGCGCACCAGGTTCTGGCGAATTTCGTCCGGGTCGCGGTGCGGGGCTGCATCTACGTTCTGATACACGGCGCAGCTACCGGCCGCAAACTGGGTCCGCTCAATAGCTTGGGCCAAGGCGGCTTCGGCCGACTGCATCAGGGGCGAATGGAAGGCACCGCCTACGGGCAGTGGCAAGGCCCGCTTGGCCCCGGCGGCTTTCAGCTGCTCACAGGCCAACTCAATACCGCGCTGGGAACCGGAAATAACGAGCTGGCCGGGGCAGTTGAAGTTGGCCGCCACTACCACGTTACCAGCCTGGGTGATTTCCTGACAGATACGCACGGTTGTCTCGTCGTCGAGGCCAAGAATAGCAGCCATCGTGCCGGGCTGTTCCTGGCAGGCGGCCTGCATGGCCTGGGCGCGTTGGGCCACCAGCTGCAAGGCATCTTCAAACTTGAGCACTTTGGCGGCCACCAGGGCCGAAAATTCCCCCAAAGAGTGGCCAGCTACCATATCGGGCCGCAAATCGGGCAACACGGTGGCTAGGGCCACGGAGTGCAGGAAAATAGCGGGCTGGGTAACGTTGGTCTGGCGCAGGTCTTCCTCTGTGCCGGAAAACATAACGTCGGTCAGGCGGAAGCCCAGAATTTCATTGGCGTGGTCCATGAGCTGGCGGGCGGCGGGCTGCTGCTCATACAAGTCGCGGCCCATACCCGTAAACTGGCTGCCCTGACCCGGGAAAATAACTGCTTTCATACAAGGAAAGTAAAAGCGGGAAACAAGTAGAGAGGTGGTTTTCGGGCGGCAAGATACAGGAATAAAAAAACCCGCTTTCAAGCTTGAAAGCGGGTTTCCCTCCGAATGCCTGCGTAGGCTAGTGCGTTATTTCAACCCAGCCTTTGTAGGTAATCTTGGTGGCGTTGGCGTCGGCAAACTCCACTTCAGCCAGGTAATAATAGACCCCGTCGGTTACCTGAATGCCTTTCCCTTGTTCGCCGGAAGTGGCATTGCCGGTCCAGTTGATATTGGGGTCACTGTCGCCTTCAAATACTTTCACCCCCCACCGGTTGAACGCCTGGAAGCGCACTTTGCGCAACGGCGAAGCTACCCGGGGCCGGAACGTATCGTTGATACCGTCGCCGTTGGGCGTAAAAATATTTGGCAGCTCAAATACCACGCAGTTATCCACGCACCGCTCCTCACTCAACGCGCTCCGGCGGTTGCCGACGGCGCCTACTGCTTGCACCTTATAGCAGCCGGCTTGCTCTACCAAGCCCGTGTGCGAGTAGGTCGTTTCCGGGCCGCGGGTCGAGTCGATGAGCGTATAGATCTGAGTGTTCGTGCGGCGGTAGAATATGCGGTAGTAGGCAATATTGGTACTACAGCCCGTAGGAGCCGCCGTGTTCAATTCCCAGCTCAGCTCGTTGGTGTAGGTTTCGCCGGGCGCGGGGAAGTAACCGGGCCGGTTCAGCACCCGTTGCTTGAATTGCTCACAGTCACTTTTGATAGTAACTACCGGTGGGCAAGGAATTGGCACCAGCAGTACCGGTAGCTCCTGACTAAGGTTTTTCAGGCGGGACGGCAGTTTCGGGTCATTATACGTACCAATGGTACGCACGTAGTAATAATACTGCGCACCGGGTGTCAGCAGCCGCTTAGTCCCGTTGTCGACGTAAGAAGTAGCGGCCTGCACCGAGTCGAGCAGCACGAAGGCGTTACTGCCCGGGTCGCGCCGGTAGATAGCGGTGTACAAACCCGGTTCGGTGTTTTTCCAGGGCACGTTGAACGTCCAGCTCAGCGTCACCTGCCGGGCATCGGGCGTGGGCTCCCCAGCCAGGCGCACGGTGCTGGCCGGACCGGAAGTCTCGACCAATGGGGCGGCTACTCCCGTCGGGTCTTTCTGGAAGAAATCGACGAAGTATGTAAAGGTGCTGTCCAGGGTATTACGCCCCAAATCCTCGAACACCGTGTCCGACAAGTCGTTGGTGGTTTTCACTACTTTCGACTGAGCTTTGGTAGCATTCTGTCCCTGGCCGCGGTAAAGCGTGTAGCCGTAGGGCTGCTGGAACCCGCCAGTACCCGCCGGCTGCGTCCAACGCACGGTTATCTTACCATTAGTACGATCGGTACGGTCAATAGTCACGTTGGTCAGCACGGACGGCCGGCCCTCCATCGTGACGCAGGTTTCGAACGAAGCCAGGCTAGACCCGCCGGCCGGCAATGGAAACTCGGCGTAAATCCGGTAGCAGTACGTTTTACCCCGCTGCAACTGCGACGTAGCTCCGTTGTCGAGGTAAGACTGCAACGATACATCTTTGAGCGTAGCAATCCGGACGTAGCCCGAGGAAGCCGGAATCCCCGTCTGGCAGGTATCGTTCGGGAAGGTAGCAGGCCCTTCTTTCCGATAGATCAACAGACTGCTGGCATTCTGGCACGCGTAACGGTTCCAGGTCAACAGAATATTGTTTTGATTCTGCTGAGCCCGCACGTTTTCGGGCCTAGGGCCTACGACTCTGATGCGCCAGGCTTTTTCATCAATAAGCGCCGTTTCCCCATTTCCAGGGCGGTCCTGCGCCTTAAAGAGCACTAAGTAAGGCTGGGCGGCAATGTCCGTGCATTCGGGCGTCCAGCGGAAGATGCCCTCGGCTATGGGCGAAGGGCCAAACGCGGTTTGTGTGAACGTAGCCGGGGCCACTGGGCGCCCAAACATGCCGCCAAAGGCCGAGAGTTCTATCTGGTTGTTATTCGGGTCAGTGGCCGTTACCTTCTTACGCACCTGCACCCCGGCCACCACGCAGATATCCTGGGGAATATTAACCGTTGGCCGCCGGTTGTTGGTACTGCGAACTACAATCTGCATGTCGCGAATAACTTCCCCGATCAGCCGGATACCAAACTCGGTACGGCGCCATTCCTTCACGACAAAGGCCACGTTGAAGTCGCCCAGGCGATTAGGCGAGTTCCACACCATTTGGCCCGTTACGGCATCCATGGTGAAGATGGCGCCCTCCCCACCCGGATCATTCAGATAAGGAACCCGCGTACCGGGAGGAGAAACCTGATGCGGAAATACAAACCCGGTGGTAGTTCGAACAATCGGGGTGTTGTTGTTGGCGATGGTCGACTCAACAAAGCCGGCCTGCTGGCTGACGCGCAGCTCGTAGGAAAGTGAATCGCCATCAGCATCCGAGCCAGCCGGATTGTGCAAGAACACTTGGTTTATGGAAGCCTTGTCAATAGCAGGAGCATTAAGCACGGGAGAGCGGTTGATGCCGATGCCCGGGTCGATGGTGATGCGGGTTGAGATGTAGAAAGTCTGATTCTGAGACTCGCTCATATTCTGCACCCCAGTATTGCGGTTTTCGCCGATATAGCTCACCACGTAGCTGCGATCCGCATTGTAGGTATGCTCGAAATAATACACGTTTCGGTACGTGTCCTCTGTCACCAGCACCTTGCTGAACCGCTTGATACGGTTCAGCCCGCTACTGGTCCCGTCCCCATAAAAGATAGTAATCTCCTCGCTGTCTGCAGTGGACCGAGAATCGGTATAAGTGACCATCTTAAAAAAGATGCGTCGCGGGTTATTGCGCTTATCCCCAAAAGGATAGGTTGTGTCACTCTTAGCCTGAATATCACCAGCCCGAATGTGGGTTGCTTTGGCCGCAAAGGGCAAGCCTAATAAGGCTAGCGCACTGACCATCAGCACTATCACCCACTTACCGGCACTACGCGGTAAAGAAAGGTCCATAGAATAAATTGATTAGTAAGCTGAGATGAAAAAGAAGGTCGTGAAAAACCTTTCGGAATCCTAACAAAGAATGGCTTCCCCGGGTTGCTTCTGTGGTGGTAATCTCTAACGGGTTTGACCCAAGATTGATTCACCACCCCAGTTAACGCTGGTTCTGATTGTTTAGTACATGGTCGGCATGTACCTTTGACCGATACAACCGACCGTTTCAAAACCACCAGTAGCTCCTATGAGTTGGATCAGTAAAACATTTTCCAGTAGCATCGGCCGCAAGATTATCATGGCCATCACCGGCCTGTTTCTGTGCTCCTTTTTGGTTGTTCACCTCATTGGCAACCTGCAGTTGTTCAAAGATGATGGTGGACAAGCCTTTAATGTCTACTCCCATTTTATGGGCACTAATCCCTTGATTCGCACCGTAGAATGGGTGCTGGTTCTGGGTTTCGGCTTCCACATCTACGAGTCCATTGTGCTAACCCAGCGCAACAAGACGGCTCGTGGCGGTAATTACGTAAGCAATCATGCCGAGCAGAACAGCCCCTGGCAGTCGCGCAACATGGGCCTGTTGGGCACCATCATTCTGATTTTCCTGTTAGTACACTTGTACAACTTCTTCTACCGGGCCCGCTTCGGCGAGCTTGATCCGGACATCAACAACAACGACGACCTGTACACGCTGGTAGCTACTTCCTTCAAGCAGCTGTGGTATGTAATTCTGTACGTTGCAGCCCAGATTGCCCTGGGTTACCACCTGATTCACGGCTTCCGCAGTGCCTTCCAGACCCTGGGTTTGAATCACCGCAAATACACGCCGGCTATCAAGTTCGTTGGCTATGCTTTCTCGGTCATTGTTTCGGCCGGTTTTGCTGCCATGCCCTTGTACTTCTACTTTTTCAAATAAATCCTAACCTCGACCATTCCGATGATTCTGGATTCCAAAATTCCCGAGGGGCCAATAGCCGAGAAGTGGGAAAAGCATAAGTTCAACGTCAAGCTCGTCAACCCCGCCAACAAGCGGAAGTACGATATCATTGTAGTAGGCACGGGCCTAGCCGGTGCTTCGGCGGCGGCTTCTCTGGCCGAGCTAGGCTACAACGTAAAAGCCTTCACGTTTCACGATTCTCCCCGCCGCGCCCACTCCATTGCGGCGCAGGGGGGTATCAATGCTGCCAAAAACTATCAAAATGACGGCGACTCTATCTTCCGTCTGTTTTATGATACGGTAAAAGGTGGTGACTACCGGGCCCGCGAAGCCAACGTCTACCGCCTGGCCCAGGTATCAGTTAATATTATCGACCAGTGCGTAGCCCAGGGCGTACCCTTCGCCCGGGAATATGGTGGACTGCTGGCTAACCGCTCCTTCGGCGGGGCCCAGGTAAGCCGCACGTTCTACGCCCGGGGCCAGACCGGCCAGCAGCTTTTGCTGGGTGCTTACTCGGCCTTGAGCCGGCAGGTAGCCTATGGCAAAGTAAAGCTCTACACCCGCACGGAGATGCTGGATGTCGTGGTTATCGACGGGAAGGCCCGCGGCATTATCACGCGCAACCTGATTACCGGCGAAATCCAGCAGCATTCGGCCCACGCTGTGGTGCTGGCCACCGGTGGCTACGGCAACGTATTCTACCTGAGCACCAACGCCAAGTACTCTAACGCTACGGCGGCGTGGCGGGCTCACAAAAAGGGAGCCTTGTTCGCTAACCCCTGCTTCACCCAGATTCACCCCACCTGTATCCCCGTATCGGGCGACTACCAGTCGAAGCTGACGCTGATGTCAGAATCGCTGCGTAACGATGGCCGCGTGTGGGTGCCCAAGGAGAAAGCCACGGCTGAGCGCCTGCGCAAGGGCGAGATTCGCGTGAGCGACATTGCCGAAGAGGACCGCGACTACTTCCTGGAGCGCAAGTACCCCGCTTTCGGTAACCTGGTGCCGCGCGACGTAGCCTCGCGCAACGCCAAGATGATGTGCGACGAAGGTCGGGGTGTGGGCAGCAGCGGCCTGGCCGTATTCCTGGACTTTGCCGATGCCATCAAGCGCAACGGGGCCGACTGGGTAAGCCAGAAGTATGGTAACCTGTTCGATATGTACGCCAAGATTACCGGCGAAAACCCCTACGAGCAGCCCATGCGCATCTACCCCGCCGTGCACTACACGATGGGTGGCCTGTGGGTAGACTACAACCTGCAAACCACGGTTCCGGGCTTGTATGCAACCGGGGAGTGTAACTTCTCCGACCACGGCGCTAACCGCCTCGGCGCTTCTGCGCTAATGCAGGGCTTGGCCGACGGTTACTTTGTAATCCCCTATACCATCGGTGATTACCTGGCCCAGACGCCTCCTACCCCCGTTACGACCCAGCACCCGGCTTTTGCCGAGGCAGAAGCGGAGGTCCGGGCCCGGATTCAACAGTTGCTGAGCATCAACGGTACCCGCACGCCCGACGATTTTCACAAGCAGCTGGGCCAAATCATGTGGGAATACTGCGGTATGGCCCGCAATGCCGAAGGCCTGCGCCACGCTAAGCAGGAAATTCAGAAGCTGCGCCAGGCCTTCTGGAGCGACCTGAAGCTGGTAGGCACTAGCGAGGAACTGAACCAGGCCTTGGAAAAAGCCGGCCGGGTAGCTGACTTCCTCGAACTGGGCGAATTGATGGTGGACGATGCCTTGGACCGCAACGAAAGCTGCGGTGGTCACTTCCGCGAAGAATACCAGACCCCGGAAGGCGAAGCCCTGCGGGATGATGACAACTACGCATACGTAGCCGCATGGCAATACACGGGTGACAACCAGCCGGAAGTCCTGATCAAGGAAGACCTGCAGTTCGAAAACGTGAAGCTTACCCAGCGCAGCTACAAGTAGTGAGTACGGGGTTTGGAGCAGCACCTTGCTGCTCCAAGCGTTGTTTCCTCTTCTCACTACCCAATACTCACTACTCAATTCCCTTGAAATACCATGGCTGGAAGTAACCCGAATGCCAAACCAATGAATCTTACGCTGAAGGTGTGGCGGCAGAAAAACCGCAACGCCGACGGTCAAATTGTTGATTACCAGGTAAAGGATATTTCCCCGGAAATGTCGTTCCTGGAAATGCTGGACGTTCTCAACGAAGACCTGCTGCGCCGCGGCGACGACCCGGTAGCCTTCGACCACGACTGCCGCGAAGGTATCTGTGGTTCGTGCAACCTGTTTATCAACGGCCGGGCCCACGGTCCGGAGGCTGGCACGACGACCTGCCAGCTGCACATGCGCAAGTTCTCCGATGGCGATACCATCACCATCGAACCCTGGCGCGCCAATGCCTTTCCGGTAAACAAGGACCTGAGCGTAGACCGCTCGGCCTTCGACCGGATTATTCAGGCCGGTGGCTACGTGAGCGTAAATACGGGTGGTGTACCAGACGGCAACGAGATTCCGATTCCGAAGGACATTGCGGACCGGGCTTTCGAAGCAGCTACTTGCATTGCCTGCGGCGCCTGCGTAGCGGCCTGCAAAAACGCATCGGCCATGCTGTTTGTATCGGCTAAGGTGTCGCAGCTGGCTTTGCTACCCCAGGGCCAGGTAGAGCGCAAAACCCGCGTGGAAAACATGGTAGCCCAGATGGATAAAGAAGGCTTTGGTGCCTGCTCGAATATCGGCTCATGCGCGGCGGAGTGCCCAGTCGGCATTTCCCTGGAAAATATTGCCATCCTGAACCGCGAGTTCCTGTCGGCTAAGGCCACCTCGAACAACCTGGCATAACCTGGTTTACAGATCAGTAGCGAAGAGCGAAACGACCCGTCGTTTCGCTCTTTTGCGTTTTACTACGTGCCCTTCCCCGGTAAGGCCAGAACATTCCGCGGGCTTTTCAACTTACTGCACTAGTTTCGCAGCCCTGTTCTTGTCCCCTTCTTCGAATGATTACCATTATAGCTGGTACCAACCGCCCGGCCTCCCGGGCGCGCCGCATTGCCAATATCTACGCCGCTTTGCTGGAAGAGCTGGGGGCAGAGTACCAAATTCTGGATCTGGCTGATCTGCCCGCGGACTTTACCACTTCGGCCCTCTACGATAATATGGGCAAGCACGAAGACTTTAACAAGGTAGTGCGCCAAGCAGAGGCCGCCGACAAGCTGGTATTTATTGTTCCCGAGTATAACTGCTCGATTCCGGGAGTTCTCAAGTCGTTTATTGACGGCCTACCCTACCCGGGCGGCATCCGGGGCAAGCAGGCCGCCCTGGTTGGGCTTAGCGCCGGTTCGCAAGGTGGCATTCTGGCCCTAAGCCACCTGACCGACATCCTTATGTACCTGGGCACAACCGTACTACCCGCCCGGGTCCGCCTGCCCAGCCTCGACAAATACTTACTCAGCAACGGCGAGCTGGATAACTCCTTATACCTGCAGCTGCTAAAAGACCAGGCCGTGCAGCTCGTAGCGAGTTAAGCAAAGTTGATGCGCAGGGCAAACTGGTCTGGTGTACCTCAGAAGCCCGTATATTTGCCCTACCCCCCTTTTTCTCTCTGCCGTGGCCCGTACTCTGGCGTATCTTCTCACCACCCTGATTCTGCTCCAGACCTTTAGTCGGGAGTTGGTGGTAGTGGATTACCAGGTGCACAAAGAGCGTATCACGCAGCTATTTTGCGTGAATAAAGACCGGCCCCAGCTGCACTGTAACGGCAAGTGCCACCTGGCGAAAAAGCTCCGCAAGGCCGCCGCAGCCGACAGCAAAGCCCCGGCCGGCAGCTGGGCCAAAGTCAAGTACGACGCCGTGTTGCCCGTCCGGGCCCTACTGGTTCAGCCCGTAGCGGTGCGCGTATCAGCCGTCCGGTTTGGGCGGGCTACTATAGCCCCCTATTCCTTTACGCCGGCGCACAGCATTTTTCATCCTCCTTCTCAGGCCTGATTCCAGAGTCAGCATCCGCCCCTACGTCCTGTGGTGGCTGGTAGCTCGTTCTGGTAGCAGTAAAACGTGGGCGGCAGAGCCCGCCTTTTGGTTGTACGCCTGTTTTGAAGAAGATGAAAATTTCCAGTCTGTTACTGGCCCTAGCTGCTATGGCCATTTCTCTCACGAGCTGCGAGAAAGAAAGCTCCGAACCTACCCCTACTGTTGCTACTACCGGCGAAGTTGATATCGAATTAGACCACGTAGTAGGAGCCAATGCGTTGGTCTTGAACGCGGCTACCCCTAACTATACGACTCCCAGTGGGGACCATTTTTCGGTGACCACCTTTCGCTACTATATTTCCAATATCAAGCTTACTAAAGAGGATGGCACTACCTACGTACAGCCCAACAGCTATTACCTAGTCGATGCGGCAAAAGCTGATTCCAAGCTGCTGGCCCTCAAGGATATCCCAACCGGCGACTATACCAGCCTGACCTTTACTATCGGGGTAGACAGCGCCCGCAATATGTCGGGGGTGCAGCAGGGAGCCTTGGCCCCGAGCGACATGTTTTGGTCCTGGGACACGGGCTATATTTTCATGAAGCTGGAAGGAAAGTCACCGGAGGCGGGCTCTGGGGCCTTCCTTTTCCACGTCGGGGGCTTTAAAAAGCCCAACAATGCTATTCGGACAGTTTCTCCGGCGTTGCCGGCAGCAACCAAAATTCTGGTGCGCGCGGACCACAGCCCGGAAGTGCACGTGAAAGTGGATGTGCTGAAAATTCTGACCGGCCCGACGACCGTGCGGTTTGCCGACTTCCCGGGAGCCCATATGCCGGGCGCCTCAGCCGTGAAGCTGGCGGATAATTACGCCGCCGGCATGTTCCGTATCGACCATGTGCACGCCAACTAAGCTGTTGACGCCATGAAACGCACCCAGACAGTGCTGCTGGCCGCGGGGCTGGCGGCACTGCTCGCGGCGGGCTGCCAGCCTGATGCCGCTGTTGTTCCTCTGGAAACTGTGCCGGGTAGCGGGCTGCCAACCAATTTTCCGGCCCCCGTCTATGGCTTAGACCAGAATCCACCGACGAAAGTGGGCTTTGAGCTGGGCCGAAAGCTGTTCTACGACCCGCGCCTGTCGCGCGACGGCTCTACTTCCTGCGGCAGCTGCCACCAGCAGTTCGCGGCCTTTACCCACGCGGGTCACCCCGTCAGTCACGGCATTGATGGATTGCTGGGCACGCGCAACAGCCCGGCCCTGCAGAACCTGCGCTGGCAACGCGACTTTCTATGGGACGGGGGCTCGAATCATATCGAGACCATGCCGGCGGCGCCTATTACCAGCCCCGTAGAGATGGGTGAAACCCTGGAAAACGTGGTGCGCAAGCTCAACGCGGATCCGGAGTACCAGCGGCACTTCGAGCAGGTATTTGGCAGCAAGCCCATCGACTCCTACCAGCTTCTGAAGGCCCTGGCCCAGTTTACGGCGGCCCTGACCTCGGCAAACTCCCGCTACGACCACTACGTGCGGCACGAAAGCGGCGGCACCCTTTCCGCGGCCGAGCTACGCGGCCTGACGCTGCTTACGCAGAAGTGCACTCCCTGCCACAGTACGGAGCTGTTTACGGACAATTCCTTTCGCAACAACGGCTTGGACGCCACTTTTGCAGCCGATTCCGGGCGGGCCCACATTACCCAGCGGCCCACCGACCGGGGCAAGTTTAAGGTTCCTTCCCTGCGCAATGTGGCCCGCACGGCGCCTTACATGCACGACGGCCGCTTCCAAACGCTGGAGCAGGTGCTGGACCACTATGCCCACGGCGTCGTGGCCTCCCCCACCCTCGACCCGCTGCTGAAACCGGCAACCGGGCCGCTTGGCCTGGCCTTGAGCAGTCAGCAGAAAGGGGACCTGATTGCTTTTCTGAACACGCTCACCGATGAGCAATTTCTCACCGACAAACGCTTGTCGGAACGTCCTTAACCGGATGCACGGATATTCTGGCGGCCAGCTTGGTCAGCCTTAACTTGTTGTACTTCATGAAAAAAATATATCTCGTGCTAGCCTTCATTGGCTTGCTCAACTATCCCTCATGGGCCTGCGACATCTGCGGCTGCTTTATGGGCATCACGCCCTACGACAACCAAAGCGGCGTGTCGCTGATGCACCGCTACCGGATTTTCAACGGCTATCAGCACTACGGGCAGCCATCCTCCTTTTTTCCCAAGGGGGTGCAGCCCTTTCTGCCCAGCCACCCCAACCAGGATAATGGGTATAAGCACCAACACAATGGCGACGCTACCGACTACGAGGCGTACCGGGTGGTAGAGCTGCGGGGCAAGTATTTTCTGGCCAAACGCCTGGAGTTAAATGCTTTTGTTCCCTACGTGATGAATACCTCCCAAAGCAATGGCATACAGCTGAACACCGCGGGCCTGGGCGACGTGACGGTTTTTGCCGGTTTTCACCTCATCCGAGCCATCGAAACGGCCGGGGTGCAGAGCCGGCTCATCGTGGGCGGGGGCGCCAAGCTACCCACCGGCGACTTTCGCCGCACCAGTCCCAGCGGGCGGCGCTACCCCATGCTCAATCAACCGGGCACCGGCACCACCGACGGCTTCGTGTACGCCAACTATATCGGTAGTTTTCGCAACGTCGGGCTAAGCCTGAATTCCAGCTACCGGCGCTCCAACCGCAACAGCTTCGGTAATAACGTGGCCCCGAGTACCACCACATTTGCTAATCTTTTCTACCGCCTGGCCTTTGGCACTAGCTGGCAGGTGTACCCTTCCGCTCAGTTTTATTACGAAAAGACTAAAGGCGAAATGCTCGATGGTCAGCTAACCCACGAACATGCCATGAATGACGCGCTGCTGGGCCCCGGGCTGGATTTTTACTATAAGAACTTCTCGTTGAACACCAGCGCCCAGTTTCCGCTCTACACAGCTACTACTGATCACCCCGCCAGTGCCGGGCGCATGGTAATAGCACTGGGCTACAGCTTCAAGCAAACCAGATATATACTCAAACCCCGCCAGCCGGCCAGCTAGCGGAGGTCACGCAGGCGCTGCCCCTGCTGCCGCGCCCAGAGTCCGTGCTTGCTTTGCCCAATCATTTGGGCGCTATAAATGCCGCGGTGCCCCGAAAACAAATAGCTGAGGCTGCAGGCCAGTCCGAAGTACAAACCAGCCTCGTGCCCGAAGAGCTCTACACCCATCAGAATACAGGCCAAGGGCGTATTGGCCGCCCCGGCAAACACGGCAACAAAGCCCATGCCCGCCAACAGGGGCATGGGCAAGGCCAGCCCGGGGGCCAGCGCATTGCCTAAAGCGGCGCCAATGAAAAACAAGGGAGTAACTTCTCCGCCCTTAAAACCGGCACCCAGCGTCAAGGCGGTAAGCAGCAGCTTTAGGGCAAAGGCATAGACCGGCAGCGGCTCGGCAAACGAGCGAAGGATAACGGGCAGGCCCAGCCCGATGTACTCCGTGGTGCCCAGCAGCCACACCAACAGCGCAACTACCACGCCTCCCACCAGGGGCCGGAGCGGTGGATAGGCAATTTTTAGCTTGAAAAAGCGACTGATGCGGTGCGTAGTAGCGGCGAATACCCGACTAATCAAGCCAAAAACGATACCGGCCAGGGCCGCGCTGCCCAGGCTCAGCAGAGAAAATGACGGCACGGCCAAAACTGGATACGCTATATGTCCAACACCCCAGGCCCGCGTTACCCAATCGGCACAGACGGCCGCCAGGAAGCTGGGCAGAATGGCGTCGTAGCGCAGGCGGCCGATCAGGAAAACTTCCAGGCCAAAAACAGCGCCGGCCAGCGGGGTACCAAACACGGAGGCAAACCCGGCGCTAATGCCGGCAATAAGCAGCAGCCTCCGCTCCCGCCGCCGCAAAGACAACCCACGCGTGAGCTGGTCGGCTAGGGCGCCCCCCATTTGCACGGCCGTGCCCTCACGCCCGGCCGAGCCGCCAAAGAAGTGCGTAAGCAGGGTCCCGAGCAACACGAGCGGCACCATACGGAGCGGCAGCACGGCCTGCGGCGTATGTATCTCATCGAGCAACAGGTTGTTGCCACCTTCCACCGCTTTGCCCAGCCAGTGATACAGCAGCCCTATGAGCAACCCGCCCAGTGGCAGCCCCATCATAATCCACGGGTGGGCTTCGCGCCAGGTCGTTACCCAGTCGAGGGCCACTAAAAAGCCCGCCGAAGCGGTGCCCGCCAACGCCCCCACTACTCCGCTGATGCCCAGCCAACGGATGGCGAAGAGCAACAGCACCCGATATTCAGCCCACAAACGGGTAATCATTCGAAAAGACATGCACGGGTGAGGCGAAGGACAGAAACCAAAAGTACGCAAACCGCAACCTGTCTGCGCTGTTACTTCAGTGCGCAGCTTAGCCCCGCTGCACCGACTTCGAAACCAATGTAAAGCCCTGAGGTGTTAGGTTAAAAAATCAATATCTTGGATTCTTCTCTCACGCTACACTATCTCGGGTGTTAACTTCTACTCGGCTGCGTTTGTGCTTCTTCGTGTCAGCGGTGGTGCTGGCTATAGTCACCGCATGCACATCCGACCCTGACTTAGCCGAAGAGGAGCCTGTGGTAACGACACCATACCAATTGGTGCTGCCCGCTGGGTTCCCGCAGGATGTTAAAATTCCGGCGTCAAATCCCCTTACGGAGGAAGGTGTGGCGCTGGGCCGCATGCTGTTTTATGAGCCCAAACTCTCGCGCAACAACACGATGTCGTGCGGTAGCTGCCACCAGCAGAGCAAGGCTTTTACGGATGGCAAGGCCCTGGCACTCGGCGTCGACGGTATGCCCAACACCCGGGGTGCCATGTCACTGGCTAATATTCTCTGGGAACCCACGCTAAACTGGGAAGGCGCGGCCGTTGGCCTGGAAACCCAGGCTCGGCAGCCTATCGAAAATCCGGTGGAGATGCACCAACGCCTGGGCGAAGGCGTCAGTAAGCTGCAGCAAACGGAGTCGTACCCGCCCCTATTCCACAAGGCTTTCGGCTCCCGGACCATCACGGAGGAAAATGTGCTGAAGGCTCTGGCTCAGTTTGAGCGGACCCTGATTTCGGCCAACTCCCGCTACGACAAGTATCTGCGCGGTGAAACGCAGCTCAGCAGCCAGGAAATAGCCGGTAAAGTTCTGTTTTCCAGTCACCCCGACCCAACAATTCCGGTAGCCGGGGCCGACTGTATGCACTGCCATAACGAGGGCAACCGGCTCTTTACCTCCACCGATTACACCCGGGGAGCGGCCAGCAGCTTTTTCAACAACGGCCTGGATGCCACGCTGACCGACCAGGGCCGCTTCACAGTGACCGGGCTGGAGTCGGACCGGGGCAAGTTTCGGGCCCCCACGCTGCGCAACATTGCCCTGACGGCGCCTTACATGCACGATGGTCGTTTCCAAACGCTGGAGCAGGTGCTGGATCATTATAGTGACCATGTGGCCAAAAACAGCCCCAACCTGGACGTGAACCTGCAAACGGCCACCAACAAGCGCAACGCAACGCAGCTCAGCCTGAGTGCGGGCCAGAAAAAGCAGGTCATTGCCTTCCTCCTCACGCTGACCGACTCCAGCTTTATTCAGGACAAGCGGTTTTCAGACCCTTTCAAGCCCTAACAGGGGGCCCGGTATGAATGGCAGCCAAAAATACCTAGCCCCTTTGCCCGTTTGGGTAAACCTCTTGACCAGCAGCACGTATTAGCCGCCAAGTGCACCGCTTGCACCCCCAGCCTCCTGGCCGATTTCATTCTCCCTCACCTCATGAAAAGCACATTGCTTATTGTCTTACTAGCCGGCCTGTGTTCAGCTTGTTCGATTTCCTCTACCACCGCGTCGCGTCCTCTTTCCCCTGACCGGGAAGCTGCGGACCCCATCAACGCCACTCTTCCCGACTCAACCTCGACGGCCACCTTAACCAAGTAGCCAGCTTATAGTATCCAACAAAAAAGCCGTTTCGTAGCTACGAAACGGCTTTTTTGTTGGGGTAGAATACGTCCCTAATCTACATTGTCGTGCAGGAAACGGTTGTCGCCGAGCAACTCATTATCATCCGACAGGTTGAACCGCGAGATGTTGCGCTCATTTGAAGGCACTACGTTTTCCAGCTTTACCTGGCGGCGCAGATACGCGGGTGTTTCCAACTGGTCCTTGATAACGTCATTGGTCAGCCCGTTGCTCAGACCTTCCAGCCGGCGGCGGCGCTCTTCGGCCCGGGCGTCCAGGGATGGGCGGGCGGGCTGCTGCACTGGGGCGGGCTGGTGAATCACGACTGGCTCGGGGGCCGGCGTGGAAGGAGCCGCTACGGGCGGCACATACCCCGTGTAGGGCGAAGTTTCCAGATCAAACGTCACCTTGGGCGGCTCGGGGGCCGCCGCAACAGGAGCCGGAGCGGGCGTACCAAAGGTCGGAACAACCGGAACGGAAGGCGCTTCTTGCCGGTCCCGGTCGAAGATGTTAATCTGCGGATCGGGCACGGGAGTCGGCTCGGGCTTCTCCACGGCGTAACCAGTCGTGATGTTGTGCGCTTCGCGGGCAAAGCCCGTGGCAATAACCGTCACGCGGATGCTCTGCCCCAGGGTAGAGTCGATACCGTGGCCGAAGATAACCTCAGCGTCCTGACCGGCTTTCTCCTGGATATACTCCGTGATTTCAGTCAGTTCATCCATTTCCAGCTCGGCCTGGTCGCCCGACATGATGGAAAGCAGAATTTTCTGCGCCCCGTGAATGTCAGTGTTATTGAGCAGCGGCGAAGCCAAAGCCTCCTCAGCGGCGCGCTGGGCGCGGTTTTCGCCCTCGGTGATGCTGCTGCCCATGACGGCAGCCCCCGAGTCCTTCATCACCGTTTTCACGTCTTCAAAGTCCACGTTGACTTCGCTCGTGACGGTGATAATTTCGGCAATCGACTTGGCGGCCGTACTCAGCACGTTATCGGCCTTGGCGAAAGCCGAGCGGATGGGCAGGTTACCGAAGATTTCGCGCAGCTTATCGTTAAGAATAACCAGGACCGTGTCGCAGTTGTCGCTGAGCTCCTTAATGCCCTGCTCGGCCTGCTGACGCTTTTTCTTACCCTCAAAGAGGAAAGGCGCCGTCACGATGCCGACGGTCAGGATGCCTAGCTCCTTGGCTACTTTGGCAATAACGGGAGCCGCGCCGGTGCCCGTACCACCGCCCATACCGGCCGTGATAAACACCATCTTGGTACCGTTGCTGAGCAGCTCGCGGATTTGCTCCCGGCTTTCGATGGCCGCCTGCTTGCCCCGCTCGGGGTTGGCACCGGCACCAAGGCCCTCGGTCAGGTCCACGCCGATTTGCAGCTTGTTGGGCACGGTGCTGCTGTGCAGCGCCTGCTTGTCCGTATTGCAAATCACGAATTCCACGTCCTTGATGCCTTGGCTGAACATGTGGTTCACGGCGTTAGAACCGCCCCCACCGACACCAATCACCTTGATGATGGAGTTGGATTGCGCTGGAATATCAAATTTATACATGAGTTCAGGGTAGGTGGGTCTTGGGCTTTGGCAACGAAAAAGGAAGAATTCAACCTGTAAAGTTCCGTGGCCCCTTCAGACATCAATCGGCTAGTACTGCTTGTCGTCGAAATCATCAATCAGCAGACCTTTCGTACGGCTGATAATGTCTTGGAAAAACTTGCCAGCCCCCGAGGTTTTCTTCGGCGGGGCGGGCGGAGCCGGAGCGGCAGGTTGAGGGGTAACCGGAGCGGCGGCCCGCACTTCGGGGGCCGGCCGGTAGGTTTGCTCCTCTTCCTCGTACGAGCGGCTCACTCGCTCATCAATCGAGCGGTAGCCGGCCAGCACCAAGCCAACAGTAGTAGCATACATGGGCGACTTCACCGCCTCAATTTTACTCTTGCCCAGGTGCTCATTGGGGTAGCCAATACGGGTATCGAGGCCCGTAACGTACTCAGTAAGCTGCACCAGGTTCTGAAGCTGGGAGCCGCCGCCGGTCAGTACGATACCGGCCGCCAGCTTGTCGCCGTGGCCCGTGCGCTGAATCTCGGCGTACACCAACTCGATGATTTCCTCCATGCGGGCTTCGATAATGTGAGCCAGGTTCTTAAGGGAGATCTCTTTAGGGGCCCGGTCGCGCAGCCCGGGGATGCTCACGATTTCATAATCAGAAGCTTCCTCGGCAATGGCTTTTCCGAATTTCACCTTCAGCTGCTCAGCCTGATTCTGCATCACGGCGCACCCCTGCTTGATGTCGCTGGTCACGATGTTGCCACCGAAGGGCAACACGGCGGCATGCCGAATAATACCATCCTTGAAAATGGCCAGGTCGGTGGTGCCGCCCCCGATGTCGATCAGGGCGACGCCGGCTTCCTTTTCCTCGTCTGAGAGCACCGACATGCTCGAGGCCAGGGGCTCCAGAATCAGGTTGTCGATTTCCAGGCCCGCCTTGGTGACGCACTTATTGATGTTGTTGATGGCCGTGCTCTGGGCCGTAATGATGTGGAAGTTGCCTTCCAGGCGCACGCCCGACATCCCCACGGGGTCCATGATGCCCTCCTCGTAATCCACCTTGTAGTCCTGGGGCATTACGTGGATGATTTCGGAACCGGGTGGAGTTACCAGCCGGTACATATCGTTGGTGAGACGATTGACATCGTCGACGGTAATCTCGGTTTCGGCGGAATTGCGGGTGATGCTGCCGTTGTGCTGTAGGCTTTTGATGTGCTGGCCGGCAATGCCCACATTCACGACGCCAATATTGATTCCGGACTGTTCTTCGGCCTGCCGAATTGCCTTCCGGATAGCATCCACCGTCTTGTCGATGTTCGACACGATACCACGTACCACTCCTTCCGACACGGCTTTGCCCATGCCCAGGATTTCGAGTTTGCCAAACTCGTTTTTGCGCCCTACCAGAGCGCAGATTTTGGTGGTACCGATGTCGAGGCCGACTACAATCTTATCGTTGTGCATGAGGAGGAAAGGACGAGTGGGGTGCGGTTGGTGCTATGAATTTCTGATGCAAAAAACGCCGTTTCCGGGCGTTTACGCAAGGTTTCGTTACTCACAAATGATTTGGTCTTTGAACTCTACGTTGACGCGGTGGTACGTGTCCCAGCCCAAGACCGGAGGAATTTGACGGTAAAATACCATCAGTTTCGCAAATTTTTCCGAAATATTCTCCGGAAAGCCAAATTCTATTCGTTGGTCGCCTATCTGTTGGGTAAAGGAAACCTTGCCATTGGGACCAATAAACACCTCCGCTACCTGCGCCCGCCAGAACGGATGCTCATCAATATAGCGCAAAAACGTGAGGTATTGGCTCCCGGTGGAATCTTGGAAAAAGCCAGCTTGGAGCGGCCCGCCCCCCAGTCGGGAAATGGGCACCACGCGGGCCGTAAACAACGACGATAATGGCAGTTTCTTGCCCTCAGCATCGAGGTAACTATCCAGGCGGGTATCGGCGTGTACGAGGCGGGCAATCGGACGGTTTTGGCGCACATCGGCGTGCAAGTTGCCCGCTAGGTCGCGGTACACTTGAGCTTCTTTCACGAAGCTGTGCGCTTTCAAGCGGGCTTCCAGGGCTTTAAGGTCAAGGTCGTCGGGGTGGGCGCCCTCGAGTTGCTGGTTGCCATTGCGGGTCAACAAAGCCGTTACTTCCCGCTCACTGATGAAGTAGTTATTGAATTCGTTGCCGATGGTCACGATGACTTCGCCCACGGGGCGGCTGGCCTGCCGAATCCCGGCAAACACGGCCAGCCCCGAGAGGAGCACGAGGCACCCGGTGGCGAAAATCAGATTGTTGGCTTTACGCTTCAGCTCCATTCCAGCGAATATCTAAAATATTCCTTAGCCGTGGAACAAGCTGGTCAATATCTCCCGCTCCAACCGTGGCTAATACATCAAAATTATCGTCTATTTCGGCGGCAGCCAAGACTTGGGCTTTGGATTGTAACGACTTTTGCGGAGCCGTTATTTGGGACAAAATCAATTCGGAGGTCACACCCTCCAGCGGCAGTTCCCGGGCCGGGTAGATGTCGAGCATTACCACTTCATCGGCCAGGCTCAGACTTTCGGCAAAACCGGGCGCAAAGTCACGGGTACGGGTGAAGAGGTGGGGCTGGAAAATGGCCCGCAGCCGCTTGCCGGGGTACAGGGCCCGTAACGAACGAAGGAAGGCTTCTATTTCACGCGGGTGGTGGGCATAGTCATCCACATACACCTTTTCCCCCGCCGTAACGATGAACTCAAACCGGCGTTTTACGCCCCGATACGCCGCTACCGCCTGTTTCAACTGCTCTTCTCCTACCTGTTGTAGTTGAGCAACCATGCAGGCGGCCAGCATGTTTTCCACATTGTGGTAGCCTGGCACGGCCAGCTCCAACTGGTGCACGTCGCCGAGCGGGCCGTGCAGGTCGAAGCGGAACCGGTGCCCCTGGGCCGTGATGTGGTCGGCATACAGCTCTGGGCCCTGCTCGGGCGAGAGGCCGTAGCGAATAACCCGCACCCCGGCGGCCACTGACGCCGCAAGGCTCTGGTCAGCGGTGTGGTTGAGAATCAGGGTGCCACCGGGCTTGATCTGGGCCACAAACTGCCGAAACGACTCTACCAGCGCCTCCTTGTTGCCATAGATATCGAGGTGGTCGGCATCGGTGCTGGTCACAATGGCAATGTCGGGGTGCAGGGTCAGGAAGCTCCGGTCGTACTCATCGGCCTCCACTACCACGGGCGCATTGGCACTGCCGGGCTGAGCCAGCAACAGGTTTGACGCCAAGTTGACGGCAATGCCGCCCAGAAAAGCCGAGCAGTTGACGCCCGCGTGGTGCAGCAAGTGGGCTACCATGCTGCTAGTCGTGGTTTTGCCGTGGGTGCCAGCTACGGCAATGGTGTAGTGGCCGGCCGTGAGCAGGCCCAGCACCTGGCTTCGCTTGCGGATATCGTAGCCCTGCTCCCGCAGCCAGGCCCATTCCTGGTGGTCTTTGGGAATGGCCGGCGTGAGCACAACCAAGGTTTGTTCGCGGTTGGCGCGTATCTCGGCCGGAATGCTTGTCACAGCATCGTCATAATGTACCTGAATACCTTCGGCGGCCAGGGCTTCGGTCAGGGGCGTAGCCGTTTTGTCGTAACCACTTACCCGGTGGCCGTTGGCCTGAAACCAGCGCGCCAGGGCCGACATGCCGATGCCCCCAATACCCAGAAAATAGATGTTCGGAAATGCGGCTACGGGGTTCATACGCGGGCAATAAGGGCGAGAAGTTCATCCACAATCGTCTCGGTAGCGTGTGGGTAGGCCAGCTGGCTGGCATTGCGGCTCAACTCAAGCTGCCGGGCCGGGTCGTGCAACAGGCTGAGGGCCGTGTCGTAGAGTTGGGTGGCCGCCTCCGAATCGGCTACCAGCAAGGCCGCCGCCTTGTTCACCAGGGCCATGGCGTTCTTGGTCTGGTGGTCTTCCGCCACGTTGGGCGAAGGCACCAGAATGCTGGGCTTGCCCGTGAGGCAGAGCTCCGACACCGATAAGGCTCCGGCCCGGCTGATGACCACGTCGGCGGCGGCATAGGCCAGGTCCATGCGCTGCACGAACTCCAGGGCTTGCAGCTTGTCGGCCGCAAAGGGCGCGGCCTGCTCGGCGGCTTTGGGGTAGTAAAGCTTACCGGTTTGCCAGAGCAGTTGAATGCCGGCTTCCCGCAGCCGGGGCAGCGCCGCCGCCGTAGCCTCGTTCAGGGTTCGGGCACCTAAGCTCCCGCCAATCACTAACAGGGTCTTTTTTTCGGGGAAGAGGCCGAAAAACTGCAGGGCCTCGGCGCGGCGGCCGTTGGTAATTTCGGTGCGCACGGGGTTGCCGGTCAGCACGAGCTTGTCGGCGGGAAAGAATTTTTCCATGCCGTCGTAGGCCACGCAAATCCGGTTGACGCGGCGGCTGAGCAGCTTATTTACCAAGCCGGCGTAAGAATTCTGCTCCTGAATCAGGGCCGGAATACCGCGCGAGGTGGCTGCCAGCAGCACCGGGGCCGAGGCGTAGCCCCCCACGCCTACTACCGCGTCGGGCTTGAACTCCTGGAGCAGCTTACCGGCCTTGCGCACCGAGCGGAACACTTTGACGGGGAAGAGCAGGTTCTGCGGGGTCAGGCGGCGCTGCAGACCGGCAATATCGAGGCCTACGATGGTATAGCCCGCCTCGGGCACCCGCGTCATTTCCATCCGTCCATTGGCGCCCACAAACAGGATTTCCGCGTCGGGCTGACGGCGGCGCAGCTCGTTGGCAATGGCCACGGCCGGAAAGATATGCCCCCCCGTGCCCCCACCGCTGATAATTACACGGTATGGCCGGGGCTGGGCAGAGGCGTTGTAGGAGCTGGTAGTGGGCACTTTCAAGTGGTAAGTTGGTGAACTGGTGAATTGGTGAAGAAGATGCTGTAGCGCCGCCCCTTTCGGCAGCTCACGACTTCAGCATCTCACCATTTCGCCGCTAGGCGTAGGCCGTTTTCTTTGGAATGCGGATGGTATCCTCCGGCTCGCCGGTCATGGGGCGCACTTCCCGCTCCCCGCGGCTTACGCTCAGAATAATACCGATACTGATACCGGTAAATATGAGAGAGGTGCCGCCCATGCTCAGCAGCGGCAGCGGCAGACCGGTAATGGGCCCCAGCCCCACGGCGACGCCCATGTTGACCATGGCCTGCAAGACCAAGCTAAAGGCCAGCCCGGCCGAGAGCAGCCCGCCGAAAGCGCCATAGCTATTCATCACCGTTTTCAGCCCCCGATACAGGAAGGCCAGGTACAGAAACAGCACGAAGGCCCCACCGGCCAGCCCGTATTCCTCGATAATGACGGCGTAGATAAAGTCGGAATACGGGTGCGGCAGAATGTTACGCTCGGTGCTTTGGCCGGGCCCCTTGCCCGTGATGCCGCCCGTAGCAATGGCTATGTAGCTGTGCTCGAGCTGGAAGGGCACGGGCTTGCTCTTGTCGGTAAAGTTCTCGATGCGCGACTGTACCGTTTTGAAACGCTGCCCCGAAGCCAAACCAATACCCCCCACGAAAGCCCCAATGGCGACCATAACCGCCATTTGCTTGAGCGGTACGCGTCCAATGAACATAAGCAGCAGACACGTAGCAAACAGCAGCAGGGCCGTGGAGGCGTTGGTCAGGATGATGAGGCCGCAGATGATACCCACCCAAATCATTACGGGCAGCAGCGTGGTTTTGAAGTCATTGACGTGCTGCTGCCGCCGGCTCAGCATGCTGGCCAGGTGCGAAATCAGGGCCAGCTTGGCCAAGTCCGAGGGCTGAAAGGTTTGGTTGATAACCGGAATGGTCAGCCAGCGCGAGGCCTCGTTGATATTGGACCCCATAAAAAAGGTGAACAGCAACAGCGGCACCGAGATGAGCAGCGCGTAGAGCGACAGGCGCGAGTAGTACCGGTAGTCGATGCGGTGGGCCAGCCACATAAAGCCCAAGCCAACCACAATCAGGCTGGTGTGCTTGAAGAGGAAGTACTCCGTGTTGCCGCTCATCTTCTTGTAGGCCAGCGTGCCCGTGGCCGAGTACACCACCGCTATGCTGATCAGGGAAAACAGAATCACAATGGCCCAGAGAATCGGGTCACCTTTCAGATTCCGCTGCAGCCAGTTTTTTATCGGTTCCATCAGTGAAATGGTGAAGGGGTGAAATTGTGAAACAAAGAGTGCGTGAGTGGGCGCAACAGTCCCTTAGTAGCCCGACAAGTCCTTGACGGCCTGCGCGAACTGCCGGCCGCGGTCCTCGTAGTTTTTAAACAGGTCGAAGGAAGCGCAGCAGGGTGAGAGCAGCACCACGTCGCCGGGGGCGGCCAGCTCGGCCCCGCGGCGCACGGCCGTAGCCATGCTCTGGGTTTCTTCCAGGTGGGGCACCAGGCCGCCGAAGCTGGCTTTGAGCTTCTCGTTGTCCACACCCAGGCAAATCAGGGCCTTGACTTTGCTTTCGGCCAGGGGCAGCAGGCTGCTGTAGTCGTTGCCTTTGTCGGTACCGCCCGCAATCCAGATGATGGGCTGCTGAATCCCGTCGAGGGCAAACCAGGCCGCTTCGACGTTGGTGGCTTTGGAGTCGTTAATAAAGCGGGCTCCGCCTATTTCGCCCACGGGTTGCAGGCGGTGGTCGGCGTTGCGGAAAGTGGCCAGGCCGGCTTCAATCTGCGGCTCTGTTAAGCCCGCTACCCGGGCGCAGAGCACGGCAGCCAGGGTATTCTGGCGGTTGTGCTGGCCAATAAGCGGCGAATTGGCAATGCTGATTTCCTCGGGCTGCTCGTTCAGGCCCGGGGCTAGGTTGGTGCAGAGTTGGGTTTCGCCGGTGTAGTAGCCCGCCAGCTGATAGTCGGGGCGGTGGTGCAGGCTGAAGGGCAGCAGGTTGGGCCGGCTGAAGACAGAGGCAAACTCCCGCTGAATCACCTCGTCGTCGGCGTTGTAGATAAAGAACCCGCTGCTGTCCATGTTGCGGGTGATGCGCAGCTTAGATTGCGCGTATTTCTCCAGGGAGTAGTCGTAGCGGTCGAGGTGGTCGGGGGTGATGTTGAGCAGCACGGCCACCCAGGCGCGGAAGTCGTAGGTATCGTCGAGCTGAAAGCTGCTCAGCTCCACCACGTAGTACTCGTGCTGGTCCTCGATTACCTGCTCGGCCAGGCTGTAGCCCACGTTGCCGGCCAGACCTACTTTCAGACCGGCTTCCTTTAGCAAGTGGTAAGTTAGCAGCGTGGTGGTGGTTTTGCCGTTGGTGCCCGTGATGCAGATGCAGCGAGCCTGGGTGTAGCGCCCGGCCAGCTCGATTTCGGAAATCACCGGAATCTTCTTTTCCCGCAGGGCCTGAATAACGGGGGCCTTTTCGGGAATGCCGGGACTTTTCACCACCTCATCGGCCGTCAGGATTTCCTCCAGGGTGTGGGTGCCCTCCTCGAAGGGAATGCCGGCCGCCGTCAGCTTCTCCTTATAGATGGGCTGAATCGGGCTTTTGTCGGACACGAATACGGAAAAGCCTTTTGCCTGGGCCAATAATGCGGCCCCTACTCCACTTTCCGCAGCTCCGAGAATGACGATTTTAGTTGACATGAGAATTGAGAGCGTAGAGCGTAGAACTCAGATACGAGAAGCTAGCGGATCAAAAGTCTAAGTTCTAAGCTCTGACTTCTGAGTTCTAAAGTTTAGCGCAGCTTGAGCGTTACCAGGGTAAAAATGGCCAGCATGATGCCCACAATCCAGAAGCGCGACACGATTTTGGATTCGTGGTAGCCCAGCTTCTGGTAGTGGTGGTGCAGGGGCGACATGCGCAGTAAGCGGCGGCCTTCGCCGTACTTCTTACGAGTGTATTTGAAGTAGCCCACCTGCACCATGACCGAGAGGTTTTCAATCAGAAACACGCCGCAGAGCACCGGAATCAGGAGTTCCTTGCGGATGATAAGCGCCAGTACGGCAATGATGCCGCCGATGGCCAGGGAGCCGGTGTCGCCCATGAAAACCTGGGCCGGGTAGCTGTTGTACCACAAAAAGCCGATGCAGGCCCCCACGAAGGCTGTACAGAAGATTACCAGTTCCCCGGAGTTCGGAATGAACATGATGTCCAGGTAGTCGGCCAGAATGGAGTTGCCGCTCACAAAGGCCAGAATGGCCAGCGTCACGCCGATAATGGCCGACGTACCGGCCGCCAGCCCGTCGAGGCCGTCGGTGATGTTGGCGCCGTTGCTCACGGCCGTGATAATCAGGATGACAATGGGGATGTAGAGGAAGCTGTAGAGGCCGTTGAAGAAGGGGCCGGCGTAGGCAAACAGGTTGCCGTAGTTGAGCTCGTTGTTCTTGGCAAACGGAATGGTGGTAATCATCAGCTTCACATCCTGGTACACCGTACTGGCGTCTACGGCTGACAGCTGGCCGTTGGGCAGTAGGTACTGGCGCACGGTTACGTCGCTGCTGAAAAACAGAACCCAGCCCACCGTAATGCCCAGGCCAATCTGGCCCAGCACCTTGAAGCGGCCACTGAGGCCCTCTTTGTTTTTCTGGAACACCTTAATATAGTCGTCCAGAAAACCGATCAGGCCCAGCCACACGGTGCTAAGGAGCATGAGCACGATGTAGATATTGTCGAGCTTGGCAAACAGCAGCACCGGCACCAGAATGGCCAGCAGGATAATCAGGCCGCCCATCGTCGGGGTACCTTTCTTTTCCATCTGCCCCTGCAGGCCCAGATCCCGAATACTCTCGCCCACCTGTTTCATCTGCAGCACCCGGATCAGGCGGGCCCCGAAGAGCTGGGCAATGATAAGGGAGGTAATGACGGCCATGGCCGCCCGAAACGAGATAAACTGAAAAACGCCCGCGCCTGGCAGGTTGTAGTGCTTGTCGAGGAAGGTAAACAGGTAATAAAGCATTGGCGCGGGGGTCAGCGGGTCTCAGTTGGGGTTATTCCAAGCTGCAAAGGTTTGGCTTTTTTGGGGTTAGGCAACTGTTGCGTTTTTGCAGATTTTCTAGTAGACGGCAAGCAAAGGATTCTAATGCGCAGGGTTGATTTTCACTTTCCCAGCAGGTCAAACATTTCCTGCAGGACTTTTTTATCGTCAAAGTCATTCTTGACGCCCTTGATTTCCTGGTAATTTTCGTGGCCTTTGCCCGCTACCAGCACAATGTCGCCGGGCTGGGCCAGGGCTACGGCCGTTTTGATGGCCTCGCGCCGGTCGGCAATAGTGAGCACCTTGCCCAGATCGGCTACCTGCACGCCGGCCTGCATCTGCTGCAGAATCTCGTTGGGGTCTTCAAAGCGGGGGTTATCGGAGGTGAGCACCACCCGGCTGGAGCCCTGGCAGGCCAGGTTGGCCATAATCGGGCGCTTGGCCGCGTCGCGGTTGCCGCCGCAGCCCACTACCGTAATCACCTGCTGGCTGGGCTGGCGGATGTCGGCAATGGTATCGAGCACGTTTTCCAGCGCATCGGGCGTGTGGGCATAATCCACGATGCCGGTAATGCGCGTTTTTGGGGCCAGAATCGGCTCGAAGCGGCCGGGGGCCGAGGTCAGACCCGACAGCACCGTCAGCACTTCCGTGGCGTCTTCGCCCAGCAGCACCGCCGCGCCATACACGGCCAGCAGGTTGTAGGCATTGAAGACGCCGATAAGCCGGAACTGCACGTCGCGCCCGTCGATGTCGAGGTGTAGGCCGTGCACGGCATTTTCGATGAGCCGGGCCCGGAAGGTAGCCGGACCGCGCAGGGAATACGTTTCGCGGCGGGCGGCGGTGTTTTGCAGCATCACCGGGCCGCGCTTGTCGTCGGCATTGGTCAGGGCAAACGCCTTTTTGCCGAGGCTGTCAAAAAAGCCTTTTTTGGCCTTGAGGTAATTATCGAACGTGCCGTGGTAGTCGAGGTGGTCGTGGGTGAGGTTGGTAAACACGCCGCCGGCAAACTCCAACCCCGTCACGCGGTGCTGCACCACGGCGTGGGAGCTGACTTCCATAAACGTGTGGGTGCAACCAGCTTTCACCATCTGAGCCAGCAGCTCGTTGAGCCGGATGGCGTCGGGGGTGGTGTGGGTAGCCGGAATTACCTGCTCGTCAATCTGGTTTTGCACCGTGCTGAGCAGACCCACGTGGTAGCCTAGCTCCCGAAACAGCTTGTGCAGCACCGTGGCGCAGGTGGTTTTGCCGTTGGTACCCGTTACGCCCACTAGCTTGAGCTGCCGCGACGGATGCCCGTGGAAGGCAGCCGCCATGTAGGCCATGGCTTCGGCACTATCGGCCACCTGCACATAGGTGGTCGACTCAGCCGGCGCGGCGGGCAGCTGCTCGCACACCACCACGGAGGCGCCCTGCTCTACGGCTTTGGGAATGAACTGGTGGCCATCGGTTTGGGCACCGCGCAGGGCAAAAAACACCATACCCGGCTTGGCCTGCCGCGAGTCGAGCGTGAGGCCCTGCACCGCCACCTCAGCGGGACCAACGTGGGCCCGCACCGCTAGGCCGGTGAGCAAGAAGGAAAGCGAATGGGAAAGATTATCAGCGGAAGTCAAGCAAGGGGGGCGGCGCTAAACCGCGGTTTCAGGGTAATCAATACTGTTTCTGGCGTGGCCGGGCAAGGCGCCGTGCGCTAGGTTAGGCGCGGGGTTTGGCCGGCTCGGCGCGCTTCAGGCCGGGCTGCGTGAGGCGCTGCTGGGCCATGCGTTTGGCTTTCAACTGCTTGATGCGCTTGGCTTCGTCTAAGTCTACGGCCGTAATCAGCTTGTTTTCGGTGAGTTGAGTAGGTTCCGGGGCGGGCAAGGCTTTGGGAGCATCCGCCGACTTGGTCCCAATCGGAACCAGCTCCAGCGTTACGACGGTGCCCCGCCGGATACCGCTGCCCGCCGCTACCGACTGCTGCCGGACGCGGCCGGTGCCGAGGGCTTTTACGCGCAGGCCGCGGTTTTCGAGCAGAAACAGCGCGTCGCGCAGGGTCAGGCCCGTTACGTCGGGTACCCGGCCGGGGCGCACGGCCACCGGTTTCCAGTTCACGGCATTTACGTTCGAGTCGGCCCGATTCGCGCGCACCCAGTCGTCGCCGGAAGCCTGGGAATGGTTGCTCACGCCCAGTTTCTGGCACACCAGGGCCAGCTCATCCTGCAAGCCGGCCCGCACATAGGGCACTTTCGACTTGTTCGTTGGGGCCCGGGCCAGCAAGGGCCGCTGGCTGGCCATGTCGCGGGCCATGGCTTTGTCGGCCACCTCCCGAAAAATCGGGGCGGCTACCTGCGCCCCCGACCAGTTGGCTCCTTTGGGCGAATCGACCACTACAATGCAGCTGTACTTGGGGTTGTCGGCCGGGAAATAGCCGCAGAAGCTGGTGGAATACTGCTTGGTATACTGGCCGTTCTTGAACTTCCAGGCCGTCCCGGTTTTGCCGGCAATGGCATAGTCGGGCGTCTGAATGGCGCGGGCCGTACCGTTCTGCACCACGCCTTCCAGCATCTGGCGCAGCTTGCTCAGGGTTTCCTCCGAGCAGATCTTGGGAATCAGCACCTTGGTTTCGAAACGCTCCAGCACCTTATCAGCCTGCTTGATTTCCTTCACAATCATGGGCTGCACCTTCACACCGTCGTTGGCAATGGCGTTGTAGAAGGCCAAGGTCTGCAGGGGCGCCAGCTTCAGCTCGTAGCCGATACACATGGTGCTGAGTGAGGTGCGGCTCCACGACCGGTCGGTCGGGTCCTTGATGTAGGGCCGGGCCTCCCCCGCCATCTGAAAGCCCAGGGGCTTGTCGAGCCCGAAGCTTTTCAGATAGTCGGTGTACTTATTGGGATTGGCCGAAAAATGGTCGTTGATCAGCTTAGCTACCCCAATGTTGGACGAATTCTCAATAACCTGCTTCACCGACAGGCGCCCATAGGCGTGGGTATCGGTCTTGACGGCCCCCGCAATGCGCATCGAGCCCGTGCGGCCGGTATTCACGGTGTCGTCGAGCGACAGATCCTTGTTGTCTTCCAGCAAGGCCATCATCGAAGCCAGCTTGAAGGTAGAACCTGGCTCAGTCCGGCCCTGGTCGGCAATGGCGTAGTTGTAGTCTTCCCGGTACACGCCGTCGGCCACCTTGCCCAGGTTGGCCACGGCCTTGATTTCGCCGGTCTTCACCTCCATCAGAATCACGCAGCCGTACTGGGCGCTGTTATCAACCAACGACTTATACAAGGCATTTTCGGCCACGTCCTGCAGGTTGATATCCAGGGTGGTTTTCACGTCGTAGCCGGGCTGGGGCTTCACTTCCGTGCCGTCGTAAATGGGCTTGTTGCCGCCGGGCAGGCGCTCAAACAGGGCTTCCCCGTCTTTGCCGGCCAAGTGGCGGTTGTAGGTAAACTCCAGGCCGGCTCCGTTCTTGTCCTCGTTGAGGAAGCCGATAGTGCGCTGGGCCAGGCCCCCAAAAGGCCGGAATCGTTTATCAACCTTCTCGAAAATGACGCCGCCTTTGTTTTTGCCGGCCCGGAAAATGGGCCACTGAGCCAGCATTTTCTTTTCCTGGAAGTTGATCTGCCGCGAGTTCAGGCGCAGGTAGCGGGCCTTGGCCGCACGGGCATTCTTCAGCTTGCGGCGGTACTCCTCCGGGCTCCGGTCGCCGAAAAAGCGGGAGAGCATGAGGCCCAGCGAATCGACGCCACCCCGGAAGGTCTTGTCGTCGACTACGCTGGGGTCCCAGGCCACCCGGAAAAAGGGCAGCGAGGTAGCCATGATGCTTTCATTGTCGGAGTAAATGTTGCCGCGGGTGGCAAACACGGGCTGATACACAATGCGCCGCTCCTGCTCCAGGGCCCGCCATTTCTCGCCTTCCTTGAATTGGATGCGCGATACCTTCCACATGATGGCGGCCGAGAACAGGCAGACGCCCAGAAAGGCCAGCCGGACGCGGGTGACGATGGACTTTTTAACGCTTCCTTTCATGACCTTGAGGGGAAGAGTTGGTGGTTTTCTTCGTTGTGGGGTGCTCCGCGGCCGCCTCCACTGAGTCGGCCAGGGCCGTGGAGTCGGCGGCCGACAAAGCAGCCAGCGAATCGGCCGTCAAGACGGGCATGGCTTCCAGCTCGGCCTCATCGAGGCGGCCGGCGGGCACGGTGATGCGGAACGGCGGCGAGGAGCTTTCCACCAAGCCGTAGGCGGCCACCTTGCGGGCTACCTCACTCTGCTTGCTGGCTTCCATGTAGTCCGACTTCAGCGTGGTGTAGTCGGCGCGCAGGTCTTCGGTTTCCAGCTTCAGCTTCTGGATGCTGCGGTTCATGCGGTAGCCCCAGTGGGTGTTGCCGATATAAACCAGAATCAGAAACATGATGAACAGCACGTGGGGCAGAAACTGCACCGGCAGTCCTTCCCGGAAGATGCTGTCGACGCTGGTAAGCCGGTCGAGCAAAGAAAAGACGCTCCAGCTGCTGCGGGGAGCCGGTTTTTCGCGCTTGGGCGGCTTGGGCTTGGGCGCGGGCTCCGCTTCCGGCAGGGGCGCAGGCTCGGGAGTCGCCTGCGGGGGCGGCGTTACTTCCCGGGGCACATTGGCGCGGGGCGTATTAGCGACGGGTTTGAGGGTATTGATAGCCAAAATCTCGGGAGAGGAAAAGGAGGTTGGCGTGTGGTCTTACAGGGTCAACAGCACGGGAAGAGCGGCGCGGCGCGAAAATCCGGCCAGTTTGTAGTTCACTCGTCGCGGCGCACCGCAATGCGCAGCTTGGCCGAGCGGGCCCGGCTGTTGAGCGCTATTTCTTCGGCCGTGGCTTCCACGGGTTTGCGCGTGAGCACCTCGAAAGGGGTGTGCGTGTGGCCAAAGAGGTCTTTTTCGGCTTCGCCGAAGAATTTGCCTTTGGCCATGAAGTTCTTCACCAGCCGATCTTCCAGGGAATGGTAGGACATTACGACCAGCCGCCCGCCGGGGCGGAGCACCTGTGCTGTCTGTTGCAGCATCTCCTGCAGCGCGGCCATTTCGTCGTTTACCTCAATGCGCAAGGCCTGGAATACCTGGGCCAGATACTTGTTTTCCTTGCCCCGGGGTGTGCATGGGGCAATGGCCTTTTTCAGGGCCCCAATGGTGTGGATTTCCTGCCCGCGCCGCGCCGCCGCCAGCGTATGGGCCAAGGTGCGGGCGTTGGTTACTTCCCCGTACATGCCAAAAATGCGGTGCAGCTCGGCCTCGGAGTAGCCATTCACGATGTCGGCAGCGGTTTGCTCGCCCTCGGGGTCCATGCGCATGTCCAGCGGGCCCTCGAAGCGGGTGCTGAAGCCTCGTTCCGGCGTGTCAAACTGGTGCGACGACACGCCCAGGTCGGCCAGCAGGCCATCCACGGGCAACGCCCCGCGCTGCTCCAGCTCGGCGTGCAGGTCGCGAAAGTTGGCCCGGATAAAGGTAAACTGGGGCCGGGCCAGCTGGCCGGCCTCCCGCTCAGCATCGGCATCTTGGTCGAAGCTGTAGAGATGGCCGCTGGTCAGGCGCTCCAGGATGCGGGCTGAGTGGCCGCCGCCGCCAAAGGTCACATCCACATAGCGGCCTTCGGGGCGCAGATCCAGCGCGTCGAGACACTCGGCCAGCATGACGGGCCGGTGGTAGGCAGTATCGTTCTGGTAGTCGGGGCTCATGCGGCAAGGGGGCCGCTGGCGGGCGGTGTGTCGGTGGATAAAAATTTCTGAGCCAGCTTCGAAAAGCTCTGCTGGTCTTTGATGAGGAACTCGTCGTACTTCTCCGGGTCCCAGATTTCGCAGCGGTTGCCCAGGCCCACGATAATGGCTTCCTTCTCGATGCCGGAATAGCGCAGCATGGTCCGGGGCAGCATAAAGCGCCCAATATTGTCGAGCTCGACTTCCGTCATGCCCCGGAAAAAGTTGCGCTGAAACTGCCGGTACTCCTCATTAAACTCATCCAGGGCCATCACCTTGTCGTGAATCACGCGCCAGGATTCGCGCGGGTACAGCACCAGGCAGGGCTCGAAGCCCCGTACCAGCACCAGCTGGTTGCCCGAGGCTTCCGGCAGATTACCCTTCACTTTGGCGGGCAGCACCAAGCGCCCTTTCGGGTCCAGCTTGCACTCATATTCGCCAGAGAGGAGGTTCATAAATGCCAGGGGTGCCGATGAGGCGTGGGAATGGGATGATAGCAAAAGTACGCAATGCCCCGGAAAAGGCAACCACGATTTACCATTTTCTACCACTACGCAAAAGGGCGTTTTTGGGCTGATTAAACAGGTTTTTATTCCAAGCCGCTGGTTGCAGTGGGAAGAAGTGGTAGAAATAAACCTGACTTTTGCCATAATGGCAGGCGGGAACCTCCGGCCTTTCGCCGGACCCTGGCCGCTTTTCACTCCTGCGGCTTAGCAAGAAGCGCTGGTCCTGACGACGGATACTGGGCAAGCACCTCTGCGGTTCTCTTCGTATCTTTACAGCTGTGAAATGCTCTCTGCTACAGCGGTTCTTCAGCGGGTTTATGGCCCTGCTCGTGCTCACCACTTCGGTGGGGCTCACGGTGCAGTCGCATACCTGCCGCAGCAGTGGGCACCGCACGGCCGCTATCATTTTCAGTGCGCCTCAGCACAACTGCCCGCCCCCAGCCGAAGCCGAGCAGCCAACCTTTCACCAGCCCGCCGGCCAAGCCCAGGTAAAGCAAGCCTGCTGCGATTTTGGCACGCACTTGCACAAGCTCACCGCGGCAACTCCGAGCCTGGAGCAAACCAAGCTACTGGTGCCGAATTTTCTTTTGGCATGGCTGCCCCCGCTGGTACGGCCAGAGCTGGTGCTAGCGGCCTGGTTGTCGCGGCCGGCCCTGTGGCACGCCAGCAACTCCTCCCCGCCCCCACGTGCCGGGCGGGCTATGCTGGCCTTTGTTTGCACCTGGCAAGTTTAGAATTTCTTCCACGAGAGGCGCTGGGGCAACCTGCGCCGGTTTTTCTACGAGAAGAGTTCTAAACCACTGACATTATGCAGCCTTCTTTAGGGCAACGCTTTTCCGCGGTACTGGGTCTGGTGCTGAGCAGCGCGGTAGCCTGTGCTCAAACTACTGTTGTTCCGCCCGTGCAGGGCCAGATTACGGACGCCACGGGCAGTTCCCCGTTGCCGGGTGCCGTAGTGCGCTGGCTAGCAGCAGCCACTACCAGCGCCACCACCGACGGCACCGGCAAATTTACCCTGGTACGCCCGGCTCACGGTGCGGCCAGCCGCTTGGTCGTCAGCGCCCTTGGCTACCAAGCCGATACCCTGACTATCGGGGCCACCGACCAGGCTTTCGTGCGCGTGGCCCTGCGCCGCTCCGTGGCGCTGGGGGAAGTGAAAATTGAGGAAAGAGCCCCGGCCTACTCCTCCCTGACGCCCACCAACACCCAGGTCATCACCACCCGCGACCTAACCAAGTCGGCGTGCTGCAACCTGGCCGAAAGCTTCGAAACCAATGCTGCCGTCGAAGTGTCGACCACCGACGCCGTATCGGGAGCCAAGCAGATTCAGTTGCTGGGCCTCGATGGAGCCTACTCCCTGCTGACGGTGGATAACCTGCCGGCCCTGCGCGGCCTCTCCACTCCCTACCGCCTCAGCTACTTGTCGGGCACCTGGATTGAGGGCATCGACATTATCAAAGGCATGGGCTCGGTCGTGAATGGCTACGAAAGCATTTCGGGCCAGGTAAACGTACGTTTGAAAGAGCCCGACAAAGCCGAGCGTCTCCTGTTCAATGCGTATGGCAACGATTTGGGTAAGTTCGACCTGAACCTGAATCTGTCCGCCCCCCTGAGCAAAAAGCTGAGCACAGCCCTGCTGCTGCACTCCGACCACCTGGGCCGCCGCGTGGACCGCAACCAGGACGGCTTCCTGGATTTACCCCTGGCCACCCAGTACAACCTGTTCAATAAATGGAAGTACAAATCAGAGAAGGGACTGGTAGCGGAAGTAGGCTTGGGGGCCCTGCGTGAAACCCGGGAAGGCGGCCAGGTGAATTTTCGGCCGGATCAGCCCCGCAATTTCTACGGCACGACCCTGGCCACGGACCGCTACACGGGCTTTGCCAAAACGTCTTATACCTGGCCGGGCCGCCCCTACCAAAGCCTGGGCCTGCTTCTGAGCGGCACCAGCCACATCTTCGACTCCCAGTACGGTATTCGCAGCTACGATGGCGCCCAGCGCACGGGCCTGGCTACGCTGTTGTTCCAAAGCGTGCTGGGCACCACGGCCCACACCTACCGGCTCGGGCTGAGTTACCTACACGACAACTACGAAGAGGTCTACAAGGATGGCTTTATCTATCCCGCCGAGTCAGTGCAGGAACGGTATGAGCGTGAGCACCGTAACCGCTACGAACGGGTGCCCGGCGCCTTTGCCGAGTATACGTATCAGAACGCCCGTAACCTGACGCTGGTTGGGGGCCTGCGCCTGGATCGGCACAACCTCTACAGCTGGGTGCTGACGCCGCGCCTCAACGTCAAATACGATGTAACGCCCAACACTGTGTTGCGCCTGGCTACCGGGACGGGCTTTCGGACTGCCAACCCGATTGCCGAAAACTCGGGCATGCTGGTCAGTTCCCGGGAGTTTGTGTTGGCCGACAACCTGCGCCCCGAGCGGGCCTGGAACGCCGGTGGTAGCTTCACGCAGTATTTTACCGTGGCCGGCCACCCGGCCACCTTTGTGGCCGACTACTACCACACCGAGTTTCAGAACCAAGTGGTAGCCGATGCCTACTCGGCCCCCACGGTGTTGCAGATTGGCAACCTGGAGCCGGGCGGCCGCTCTTTCTCGCGCAGCTTCCAGACGGAGGTGCAGGTTGAGCCCGTGAAAGGGCTACAGGCCAAAGCCGCGTATAAATACCTGGATGTACGCACCACGTACGCCGGAGAATTGCTCCCCAAGGCCCTGACGCCACGACACCGCCTGTTTGCCAACGTCGGGTACGCTACGGCCTTCGACAAGTGGCGGGGCGACCTGACGCTGCAGTGGTTTGGGCAGCGCCCCTTGGCCCACAACCCCGGCAGCCACCACGAGCATGGCGCGGGCGCGGCCCCAACTACCCTGAACTATGCGCCGCGCTACGCCCTGCTCAACTCCCAAGTGACGCGGGCTTTCAAGCGGCTCGAAGTGTACATTGGCGTCGAAAACTTAACCGATTACCGGCAGCCCGATCCCATTGCCGGGGCCTCCTCCCCCTTCGGACCCGGCTTCGATGCGGCCATGGTCTGGGGCCCCACCTACGGGCGCCTTACCTACGCGGGCCTGCGGTTCAAAATTGACTAGCAAATCGTACTTCTTCCGGCAAGCTCTTTGTTACGGAAGCATCCCCGCAGAACCTTACTGACTTTCCCTGTTTATTTCCCCTGTATGAACTCTTTCAAATCATTCTGGCTGGCGGCTCTGCTGCTGGTGTCTGCCCAGTTTACGTTCGCTCAGACGGCGCCGACGGCCAAGCCTAGTGCCAAGGGCGCAACCGAGCAGTTTCAGATCAAGACATCGGCGGTGTGCGACATGTGTAAAGCCCGGCTGGAAAAAGCCATGGCCTACGAAAAGGGCGTTCAGGAAGCCCATCTGGACGTTCCGAGCCAAGTGCTGACTGTGTCGTACCGCCCCGATAAAACCACCCCGGCTACGCTGCGCACGGCCGTGCAGCGCACCGGCTACGATGCCGACGACCAAACGGCCGAAGCCCGCGCCTACGAGCGGCTCCCGGACTGCTGCAAGAAAACCAACAAAGTGCACTCCGACACCGGCCACAAGTAGCCTCCGTCGAGGGTTTATTGTCTATACCCAAAGCCTACCCTGCATGGGTAGGCTTTTTTTGTTCTTGGGCGTTTGCTCTAACTCAGGCGTGAGCACCGGGGGCTAATTGCACATCAAATTCCAGGACCGCGCTGAAAGCAAGGGGCCGCGTGAGGCGGCGGCGGTTGGTGCCCGATATTTCCAGGGTGAAATAGTCGGCTCGTAAGTATTCCAGCAGGTTGGGGTGGCCTTGGGCTTCCATGACTATGCTGGTGGGGTGCACGTGCCGGCTAGCAAAAGCAGCAATGGATACTTTACGGCCATTGGCGGTCAGAAAGCAATTGCCACTTTCCAGGGCTGCCAGGGTCGGAGTGCCTCTTCCAATACCTTGGTTGGGTTCGGGGTGCCACTCCAGACGTACAGAACGCAAAATGACGGCTATTACTCCGGGCCGGGTTAGGCTGGAAAGACACGGCAGGGTGCTGGGCAGCGTGGCTTCACACAAGTAGATCAAGTCCATGCCCGGATCAATGCGCAGGTTTATGGCCCGGGTATTCAGTCCGAAAGCCGAGCGAAGCGACTTTCGTAGTCCTTGGTGATTGGCGATAGTAAGCTCAATCCCCAGCACTACGGGCGGCAGGACCGCGCTGGTAGGACGAGTAAAGCGTTTCATAGGAAGTAGGTGTGTTGGTAGGAGCAAGCATTGCGGACAAAAGAATAGGCAGAACCGAAATAGATAAGACGCAGGCGCTATCCCGAACAAAAGATATGTAAACCCATTAATGCCAACTCCTTAAAGTAGAGCAGTACTTGCCAAAAGTAGACCGAAGCTAGGCTTTGCTCTGCCCAATATTGATTTCTTCTTATAATTAATAGCACAAATCAATTTAAACTATCTATATTCACCCACTCCCTATCAGAACTCTGTGCTCTATGAAGATTAGCTGTTTGCTGCTCGACGATGATCCACTGGTACTGGATCTGCTGCAAGCGTATGTAGCCATGACCGATGTGCTCGATGTGAAAGCGGCTTTTACCGATCCGCTGGATGCACACCGCTATCTGCTGCAACACGACGTGCAGGTGCTGTTTTCGGACGTCACCATGCCCCACCTGAGCGGCCTGGATTTGGTACGTTCCCTGCAACATCCGCCTCTGGTCGTACTGATGACTTCCTACCCGCAGTACGCCATGGAAGGCTTCAACCTGGATGTAATTGACTTCCTATTAAAGCCTATTTCGCTCGACCGGTTCTTAAAGGCGGTCAATAAGATAGCGGGCATCTTGCGTACCAGCATGGTTGATAATGATGGTAACCAAGATATTCTGTCGGGTTGGGGCTCGTTTTTCATCCGTACCGATGCACAATTTGTGCGTTTGCACTACCGCGAAGTTCTCTACATCGAGGCTCTGAAAGACTTTACCAAGATCAATACGGCCGACGGCCGGACCCACCTTACGCTCGTCAACCTTAAGAATATTGAGGAACAACTGCCCCCCGGTCTGTTCGTGCGGACCCACCGCTCCTACCTGGTAAACACGGCCCGCATTGAGGCCGTCAGCAACCTGGAAGTACGGGTAGGAGGCCACGCCTTGCCGCTCGGCCAAACCTACCGGGAACGGGTAACGGAGCGAATTGTTAACCGCTCCCTTATTCGGCGGCAGCAGCCTCAGTAGCGCGGACGGCCGGTATTTCGGTCAGGCTACCAACTGCGGCCGGCAGCGTGAACGTGAAAGTAGTGCCTTGCCCCTGCTCACTGATGAAGGACAGCTGCCCACCGTTGCGCTCCACAAAATCCTTGCAGAGCTGCAACCCCAGACCCGTACCTTTTTCGCGGGCGGTACCCAGCGTCGAAAAGGCCCCATCCTGCCCAAACACCTTATCGTGCGCTGCGGCCGGAATACCCACCCCGGTATCCTGAATAGCTATTGCCCACATGGCACCCTGCCGGGCAGCACTTACTGTTACCCGTCCCCCTTCGGGAGTAAATTTAAGCGCGTTGCCCAGCAGGTTGCGCAGCACGAGCCGGACCATATTTATATCGGCCCGAACCTGCAGGGGCACAGGAAGCTGGTTCAGCAGCTGAATCCCTTTCCGCTCAGCATCCGCTAGCAGCAGGGCTACCGCCTCCTCCGTCAATACATCAAGGCGAAGGCGCTCGGGCCGAATTTTATCGTCACGGATCTGAGCAGCCGACCAGTTTAGCAGGTTGTCGAGCAAAAGCAACGTATTGTTTAGCCCACGCGTAAGCCGGGCCGAGTGCAGCGCCAACCGCTCGGGTGGTAAAGCGCCCATGTTCAGCAGATTAAGCAGCGCGTACAGAGAACTCAGAGGACTACGGAGGTCGTGAGAAATCACAGAAAACAGCGTATCCTTCGTCCGGTTCAGCCGTCCCAGTTCCTCTTTTTGCCGGTTGATGGCCGTATTCTTTCGTTCCAGCAGCCGGTTGATACGCTGCTGCTGCTGGCGCCCCCGGTAGAGCCCGGCCACAATAATGAGCAGCAGCAATGCTCCGGTTGCCAAAGCGTTACGCAGCAGCTTTTGCCGACGCAGAATTGCATCCTGGATCTGCCGATCTTTAGTCAGCAGCTGTATTTCCCGCTCTTTTTTCTCGGTTTCGTAGCGGGTGCGTAGTTCCGCAACCTGAGCCGAGCGCTCATCGGCAAAGAGGCTGTCCTGCAACTCGGCAAAGTGGGTCGTAGCCTCTAGAGCCTGCTTATAGTTGCCCGTGCGCCGGTACAGAGAAGCCAACGATTTGTAAATGACATTCAACTGAGCTTTCGAGCCCCCACGCCGGGCAATGGGTAGGCTGCGCAGCAGGGTTTGCTCAGTTGCCGCCCAGTGCCCCAGCGAATCATGCGTGGCCGCCAGCAGCTGGTAAAGATTGGCTTGCTGGACCGGCGCCGCTGCCACCGGATGTAGCTGCACGGCGCGGCGAAAACTATTGAGGGCCGCCTCATCATTGCCCAGCGTCAGATACACGCGGCCCATCCCCGCTAGGCTCTCACTTTGTCTTATGCTATCCGTCTTGCCCGCCGTTTGCAGGGCTTGGTGCAAGTAAAACAACGCCCGACTAAAATGCCGCTGCTGGTGGTATACGTTGCCAATAGCCGTCAGAGTGGAGGCTACCCGGGCCGAGTCGTGGGAGTGCTGCCATGTTTGCAGCGCCCGGGCTTGACTGGCCAGAGCCTGCGCCCATTTACCTTGTTGGGAGTACAAATTTCCTAGCCTTTCCTGCACTTGAGCCGCTTTAGTGGCTTGTTGCAACTGCCCAAAGCTCTGCAGCGCGGCCTGATACGCTTGCCGAGCCTGCCCTGTGTCGCCCTGACTAAGTAAGGCGCCGCCCAAATAAAACAAGTCGACCCCAACATGCTGCCGGTTACGCAACTGCCGGTGTAGTTGCAGGGCCCGCCGGAAATGCCGGACCGCACGGTTGTAATGACGCAACTCCTGGTGAGCAGACGCTATAATTCGGTGCCCCAGCGCTTGGTTGTGTATTCTTGCTGGACGGCTGGCCTGCTGCAACAAACGCTGTCCATACTGGAGCCGGGCTTCTGGATTGAGCGGCACAGGCCGGTTTGCTAAAGCCAATTCCCCTTGCCCGACTTGCCAGGGCGGAGTTTGCTCGCGAACAACTTCAGTGGCAGGTCTAGCACTGGCCTCCATACCTGCGGCCACAACTAGCCCCAGCGCAAGTAAGACTTTCCTGTAAAGCTGTAAAAAACGCGTCATGGCTGATAGCAGAGCTCAACGACAGTTAGAGCTGCTTGAATATAGCCACATTCCGGGTTTAAATTTACTTAATTCCGCATTTTATCGGCCCGCCTTCACCCATGCTCCTTGGTTCGCCACAAGCGCCACCAAGGCAGATAGGGCTGATCGTGGTGCTCATAGTGGTAGCCAAAAAAGTAACAACTCACAAAGGCCCAGACGTGGTGGCGTATCTGCGTGCGCGACTTATGCTGATTATCGGAGGCGTGCTCGCCCCGATGAGGCAGGTACGTACCAAAAAAGAACAGCTGCACAGTAGCTAACACGGCCGGCACCATCCAAAAAGCAATAACATTGGCTACGGGGAAAGCCTGTTTTAACAGGTTGTAGGTAAGGGCCATCAACCCAATCTGCCACCAAGTCACGTAATTAAGAGCAAACCGAAGCAGCCAAGGCAAGAACCCCTGGTGCTTACCATCGTGAAAATCCGGGTCGGCCTCAGTAGCAACGTGCCGGTGATGCTGGTGGTGGCGTGGTAGCAGTCTTGGGTACCAGTTGTAAGCAAACAGAAAAGCGACTACCGTTCCCAACACTGTGTTTACCCGTTTGTTGGAACTCACCACGCCATGCATAGCGTCATGAGCCGTGATAAACAACCCGGTATACAAGTGAGTTTGCACCAACACCAGTAGATATGGCCAGGGGGTTTGCCAATCGGGTCGGTAAAACCCCAGCAAAAAAACAAGCAAACCAGCCCAGGTAAGCAGAATGCCCAAAGCAATAACTACCCCGGTATGCCCAAGGGGGGCTGGTAGCACCCGTTTAGAAACAGGAATAGCTTGTTGCGCAGTTTGGACCATAGAAGAAGGTAATTTCCTGAACTATTGCCACAGAAATGGTAGCTACTGTTTGCGGTACGACACTCCGATAGAAAGCAGTTCGTCGGTACATTCTTTGTTGTCCACCAGCAGCCTACATGGCTAGTAGCGCCTCGCGCACGTTTTCCATCAGCCACATGGGCGTGCTGGTAGCCCCACAGATGCCGACGGACTGCCCTGGTTGAAATACATCGGCACGGAGCTCTTCTACCTTCGAAATGAAATGGGTATTAGGATTCGTGTCTTTACAAACCTGGTAGAGAACCTTACCATTGCTACTCTTCGTCCCGGATACAAATACAATCTGGTCGTACTGGGCCGCAAACTTACGCAAGTCCTTGTCCCGGTTGCTTACCTGCCGGCAGATAGTATCGTTGGGGTTGACCGAATAGCCGCGGTGCTCCAGCTCACCCTTGATGCGGTAAAAGCTGTCAGTGCTCTTCGTCGTCTGGCTATAGAGCGTGATATTGGCCGGCAACTCGTGACTGAGCAGCTCATCCAGGTTTTCGAACACGACGGCGTTGCCGCTGGTCTGCCCCAGCAGTCCGCGCACTTCGGCGTGACCGTGCTTGCCGTAGATAAAGATCTTCTCCTGCTTGTCGTAGCTGGTTTTGATTCGGTTTTGCAGCTTGAGCACCACCGGGCAAGAAGCATCAATCAGGATCAGGTCGTTTTCCAGGGCAGTCTGGTAGGTGCTGGGTGGCTCGCCGTGCGCCCGGATCAATACCTTTTCGTTACGCAAACCAGCAAAAGTGTCATAATCAATGATCCGCAAGCCGCGCTGTTCGAGGCGCTCTACTTCCTCGTCGTTATGCACAATGTCGCCAAGACAATATAGATAGCCCTGCTCATCGAGAATATCTTCCGCCATTTGAATGGCATAGATTACGCCGAAACAGAAGCCGGAATTGGGGTCAATACGGACGCTCAGGTGGTGCGACATAGCTCGGAAACCAAGGAAGCGGACGGAAAGTTATAGTTGGGCTTCACAGAGTATAGAAAGTACGGAATACCCGTAAGATACGGTTCTGGCTGAATACTAAGTTTCCGTATTCAGTACTCCAAACTAATCATCCTCTGCAGGGAAAGCATGTAGGCTTTACCCTAACACATCAACTTAACTTTAAGCCATTTAGTTTGCTTTCTACAATACTCGGAACCAGCTGTTTTGTTTCACTTTTTATGTCAAAAAGTTAAACAAAAATCATGTAAAAAATAAAAGAGCCGCTCTATATAGCAGAGCGGCTCTTTATCAAACAGAACCTGCGGTGGCAACTAGTTCCCGACGCGCGCCAGTTGCTGGGCTTCGGCGTCGCTGACATGGCCGCGGTTTACCAGAAAGTTGCGCACTGTCTGAAAAGCTTCCGCATCAAGCCCCGACTTGGGGTGCTTAAGCAGGGTTTGTACCAGCAATTGCCGGTCTTCGTCAACGTGCTGGCTTAAGCCTAAAAAGGAGGGTAAGTTGCTCTCAACGCTGAAGCGCAGAAAGCGGACCTCCGCACTGGTAGGGTCGAGGGCAACGGCCTGCTCGAACGTGCGACTGGCCGCTTGCACGTACGCGAGCTTATTGAACATAGAAGCGTCGCGGGCCCGGATGGCTTCGGCAGCCCCCTTATAGGCCAAAATCACAGCATCCTTATCGTTGTAGTCGGCCATGAGCTTGTAAAACTTCTCGCCGGCGTTTTTGTCGGCAGCGGCTTGCTCGTAGTGACGGCGCAGGGTGGGCAGGTGAAAGGGCGAGGATTCGGGCACAGCGGATATAAGGGTGAAAAGCGGAAAAAGAAACAGCAGAAAACGTTGCACGCGTTACAGAGTTCGTGGTCAGATAGCCCGGAGGCGATAACGGAAATACGAGCCCATAAGCAGTAAAAGTTTCGTATTATCGGGCACGCGCACCCGCTCTCCCAATATTCGTGCCGCCGGCAACTGCCGGATTTTGTGAAAAAGCTTCAGATAATACACGTAGGCTAGGTAAACGCCTAAGCGGGCAGCCCGCGGCAGCTGCATAATGCCCGCATAGCCAGCTTCGAAGTCGGCCCGGATATCGGCCTCGATGTCGCGCTTCACGGCATCATCAAACCGCTCGTACACGACACCGGGGAAATATACCCGGCCCCGCTCTTCGTAGTCGGAGCGGATATCGCGCAGGAAATTCACTTTTTGAAAGGCCGAGCCCAGTCGCCGGGCCGGCTCCCGCAACCGCTCAAACAAAGCCGCGTCGCCTTCACAGAAAATTCGCAGACACATCAGCCCTACTACTTCGGCCGATCCATAGATATACTCTTCGTACAGCGACTGGTGGTAGCTACGGTCTTCCAGGTCCATTTCCATGCTTTTCAGAAACGCATCAATAAACTCCCGGTCGATGCCATAGCGGCGCACCATGAGCTGGAAAGAGTGCAGTACCGGGCTCAAGCTAAAGCCGGTGGCCAGCGCCTCGTCTGTCTGCCGCTTAAAGTCCGCAAACAGAGCGGCTTTATCCTGGTCGTGAAACGTATCGACAATCTCATCGGCCCAGCGCACGAAGCCATACACGGCATACACCGGCAGGTGAAACCGAGGGTCGAGCGTGCGGATACCCAGCGTAAAAGAGGTACTGTAGCGCTTGGTAATCAGCTTGCTACAGGCCAGACTGGTTTGATCGAAGAGGGCAACGTGGTCCAAAAGAGGAGAGGTTGGGGTCAGGTAGGAAAAGGTACGAAACCGAAACAGGTTTTGTCAATTACGCGGTTGGCCAACTCAACAGTTTGCCTGCAGCTATAACCACCTTAGCACCTGCGGGTTTTAAATTTGACAGGCCAGAAGCGAGCAAAGCAACCAGCGTGAGCCCACTATTTCCGCCCACGCCCCTGCTCTTTCTCAACCTCACCAGCTACTACCTGGCCCGAAATCAGCGACGGTGGCACCCCGGGTCCGGGTACGGTAAGCTGGCCGGTGAAATAGAGGTTGCTGACTTTCTTGCTTTTCAGAGTAGGTTTCAGAATAGCCGTTTGCCGAAGCGTATTGGCCAGCCCGTAGGCGTTGCCTTTATAGCTGTGGTAGTCGGTTATAAAGTCGCGGTGGGCATAGCTGCGCTTATACACTACCGCGTCGCGGATGGTTTCTCCCACATGCTGCTCCAGCCGGTCCATGATCTGGTGGTAATACCGCTCCCGGGTTTCCTCAGGGTCGGCTAGGTCGGGAGCCACGGGAATGAGCAGGAACAGGTTTTCGCACCCTTCTGGCGCTACCGACGGGTCGGTTTGCGAAGGAGCCGACACGTAGAACAAGGGCTTGCTGGGCCACTGGGGCTGCTCGTAAATCTCGTGGGCGTGCTGCTGAAAGTCCTCGTCGAAAAACAGATTGTGGTGGCGCAGCTTGGGCAGGCGCTTATTGAGGCCCAGATAAAATAGCAAGGACGATGGAGCCATGGTGCGCTTGTCCCAGTAGGTTTCGTCGTAGTGCCGGTACTCGGGTTTGAGCAGGTGCTGCTCGGCGTGATGGTAGTCGGCCCCAGCCACGACGACGTCGGCGGCGCGGAAGCCCGCCGCGGTTTGCACGCCGGTAGCCCGGCCGTTTTCTACCACTATTTCCTGTACTTCCTGCTTGTACTCCAAGCTCACCCCTTGCTCCTGGGCCAGTTGCACCATGCCGAGCACAATCTGGTGCATGCCGCCTTTGGGGTACCACGTGCCCAGGGCCAGGTCGGCATAATTCATTAGCGAATACAGGGCCGGGGTGTTTTCGGAAGTTGCCCCCAGAAACAGAATCGGAAACTCGACCAGCTGCAGCAGTTTGGGGTTCTGGAAGAAACGACGCACGTGCGTATGCATGCTTTGCAGCACATCCATTCTCACCATATCGAGCAGCAGCTTGGGGTCGGCAAATTCCAGCAACGAACGACTGGGCGCGTACACCAGGCGGTTGATACCTACTTCGTACTTATAAGCAGCCTGTTTCAGAAATTCATCCAGGCGGGCGGCGCTGCCAGGCTCGTATTGCTCAAATAGCTGCCGTAGCTCGGCCATTTTCGCCGGGATGTCCACCGCGTCGCCGGGTCCGAACACCACTTGGTAGGACGGATCCAAGCGCACCAACTCGTAGTAATCGGCTACCCGCCGGCCAAAGCGGCCAAAGTATTTCTCGAACACGTCGGGCATCCAATACCAGCTCGGGCCCATGTCGAAGGTGAAGCCCTGGGCCTGAAAGACCCGGGCCCGGCCGCCGGGGCCCTCGTTTTTTTCAAGCACCGTAACGCGGTACCCGCGCTGGGCCAGAGAGGTAGCAGCCGAAAGCCCGGCAAAGCCGGCGCCGATGACGATAACGTGTTGGGAAGTAGTAGCGGAAGCCAATAGCCAAGGGAAAAGGTGGTGGCAAGCTACAAACCCGCTCCCAACTTTGTTTTGCCTAGCGGTTATCATTTAGCCGCTAGCCAACTCACCAACCTGCCCTCCGCCCCAAACCGAACCCGTTGTGGAGGCATGCGGCTGGCTCCAAAGCTCAGAATAACCTCTTCATTGGGCAGCACAGGTGTAGAGCCTAAGCTGTTTCTCAACGGGACAGCCTGTCTAACCCTAGTAGCGGCCATAGCCGCTGCATTTTAGATAGTTAAAAAAATTACGGGCCGCCAGCCGCTGAGCTTGTGCTCGGTGCTGACGGCCCGCATTACGCCCGGGCGCAAGTTGTATTCTCCCTATTCCCTACACGCCAGGGGCATAAACCTTCAGAGCATCTTTCAGCTCTTTGCGGGCTATATGTATCCGGTTTTTTACCGTACCGATGGGTATCTGCAGCTTCTCGGCAATTTCCAGATACTTATAGCCGATGTAGTACATCATAAACGGCGTCCGATAGTCAGCCGACAGGTTAGCAATAGCCTCGTTGATGTCCGTTACCACGAAATCGGAGGTTGCGCCGTTGTGCGTGATATAGTTTTCGTCGGTATTGAAATACTGAAAATACTCGGTGCTGTCAATATTGCTATTGCGCTTGGTAATCTTGTTATAGTTGTTAATGAAGGTGTTGCGCATGATGGTGTACAACCACGCCTTCAGGTTGGTGCCCGCCTTAAACTTGTCCTTGTTCAGCATGGCTTTGAGCAAAGTTTCCTGCACAAGGTCCTTCGCATCGTCAGCGTCGCGGGTCAGGTTCATGGCCACGGGCTTCAGGGAGTAAGAAATCTTTTGTACTTGATCGGTGAATTCCAAAGAGGTCATACTGTTTAGCTTTTCGTGGCAAAAGGTTAAACAAATATACGGGAACATTTAATTCTTGGTGCGCCTAGTTAAGAATATTTCTTAACTAGCTGACAATCATATGTTGGTACATTGATTGCGCGACCAAGGTACGAACCCCCTATCCGCCGCGGCTGATTTAATCTATAAATTCGGCTTGCCTCCTTATTCGAGAGTTAAACCTGAAGTTTTGCCCGTTAAAAAAGGCGAGGTTAGAACTCAAAAAAAGAGCGCAGCCCCGCACGGACCACGCTCCTGTTTAGCTTAAAAGCCATAATTTTCTACCTTTTTTGCCCGTTGCCTACGTCGGCGATACAAGCCAGGAAGTCTGTCATCAATCTGGGATTGATGGCATTATCTGGTAGCGTAAGGTTCTGGCAATTCATTAAGGGGCCATACAGAACCAGCGTACAATCACTACACTGCGTTGCCAGAGTACTGATGTAAGCCTGGACTTGGCTTCGGTCGGGTACGGCCGTGAGCACCGTGCATACGGCATGGGGCCGATAAGCTTTGTAGACGGCTTGTAACTCCGATTCCGGCAAGTTCTGTCCCAGGTACAACACATGATGAGCCCGGGCCCGCAAGGCGTAATTCATGAACAGCAGAGCAAGTTCGTGCAGCTCACCTTCGGGCAGAAACAACACCCAGCGCCGCGCTTGGCTGGGCTGCACCGGAGTTAGGGTGTCGATAGACGCCACAATTTTCTGACGGATCAGGTTCGTCACCAGATGTTCCTGCGCGGGGTTGATGCTGCCTGTTTGCCACAAAACGCCTATGCGCTGCAGGAACGGATAGGCGACGCGCATAATAGCGTCTTCAAACCCGAGTTGACGAATGGCACCACTCAGAAGCTTGTTTAACTGAGGCTCATCCATTTCGAGCGTAGCCGCCAGCAATCCGTTGATCTGCCGAGCATAATCATGGGGATTTTCGCAGCAGGAAATAACGGCTGAGGCCAGCTCCTGCTCACTGAGTTGGGCTACTTTGGAAATCCGGTGGCCTTGTCCGCACAGCGTGGCGACGTTCAGCAGGCGGCGCAAGTCGTCGTCGCAGTAGGTACGAATGTTGGTTTGGGTACGCACCGGCCGCAAAATACCGTAGCGCTGTTCCCACATGCGAATGGTATGCGCCTTGATACCGGAAATATTCTCCAGGTCGCTGATTGAAAAGTGTCCCACGATATCAGCCCTACGAGTTCGATGTAATAGTTATTTTTTTGCCCGTCCGACTTGGAGCGGGCTTACAGCGCGCTAGTTCAAAATACTTCGGCGACACCCAGAGCATCCCAAACTCTTCCGATCCGTCGCGGCCAGTGGTTTTGTGGTGCATTTTGTGGGCCATATTTAAGGCCCGCAAGTACTTGTTGCCGGATTTGCGCCAGAAGCGCAGTCGTCCGTGAATGAGTACATCGTGCACAAAAAAATACACGGCCCCATAGGCAGCAATGCCGATACCGACCCAGAATCGCCAATCCTTTTCAGCTGAACCGTACATAATGCCCGCCATGGAAAGGGCACCGTAGAACAGAAAGAAAAAATCGTTGCGCTCGAGGTGATGGGGATGCCGCACGTGGTGAGAACGGTGCAGAAACCATAAGGCACCATGTAGCACATATTTGTGCATAAACCACGCAACAAACTCCATTCCCAGAAAAGTAGCCGTCGTGACGGCCACGGCTGCCCACAAGGTCATACAGGAAGATTTTTTGGGTGGAAAAGGGGTGAAATTCGACTTATTTCCAAGACAAAGCTGCAGAAAGGCAAAAATGTTCTGACTTAACAGCCAGAACATTTTTGCAAGAGCGTTCTACTTACCTATTTACCGGAGAGCGTGGCGCTTTTTAAGTCTCCAGCCAGGACCTAATTGTCCCAGTTGATTTTCTCTTTGCTGAGAAACGCCGCAATGCCACGGCGGCAGTCGAGGGAGCCCCGGGCCTCCGCATTCATTTGGGCCGCATAGCGCAGACTGTCTTCCAAGGGCATTTCAGGAATCCGAGCCAGCATTTCCTTGGTCAGCTCCATGCTCTGCCCGGAGTTTTCGACGCACAAGCGGCGGGCAAATGCATACACTCGTTCTGCCAGTTCTTCTTTGGGCACCAGAAAATTGATCAGGCCAAAGTCGGCCGCCACCTGGGCCGAAATCACGTCGCCGGTAAGCAGGAGCTGCTTGGTGCGGGCCTCCCCTATTTTGCGCACCAGAAATACACTGACAATGGCGGGCAGAAAGCCGATTTTTACCTCGGTGTAGCCAAACTTGGCCTCGGGCACGGCAAACGCGAAGTCGCAGATAGTGGCCAGCCCGCAGCCGCCGGCCAAAGCATGCCCCTGGACCTGCCCAATTACGATTTTCTTCAGGGTGTAGATCTGGTGAAACAGCTGCATCAGGTGCGTGGAGTCAGCCAGATTATCGGTGTAGCCAAAGCCTTGCAGCTCCTGGATGTACGCCAGATCGGCGCCAGCGCAGAAGGCCGAGCCTTCGGCACGCAGCACAATAACTTTACAGGATTCGTCTTCTTCGGCAAACTCAAACGCCTCTTTCAGCTCCGATACTACGTCGTAGTTTAGGGCATTGCGTTTGTCGGGGCGGTTGAGCGTGATGTAGCCGATGGCGTCACGCGCTTCGTAGCGGATGTAGCGCAGCGCTTCAAGCTCCTGGGTAGGCATATTATCCATGACGGTCGTTGCAAGGCGGTGAGAAGCAGAGCTCTGCGCAAAAGAAAGCGACGCGGAGCAAAAACGGCGTTAGGTCGGCTGTAACCAAACGTAACAAAAATGGTGCTCTAAATAAACTATATAGCGAATTCCGCCCCTATTCGGTTTCGACCAGTGCCCCGGGCAAGCCTACCAACGGGCGGGGCCGGATGATGAACGCCCCCTTACTGGTTACATCATAGGTCTGAAAGCCAGCCGCTTGGAGCAAAGAGTCCTGTTTGGCAACGTACCAGGACTTGCAAGAAGAATCGAAAACTATTCGTGCTTTTTTCCCAAAAAGCTGAGCTAACACGTTGGTTTTCACCCAGGCATTACGACGGAGCACCACCACGTCGACGGGGCTGGCTGCCCGAGCCCCATCCACTGGGCCCGCGACGAAGGCCAGCCGGATGCCCCGCCACACTGCTACCACGACATGGGGAGTAGGCTGGGCGGTGGGCATCGGAGCTGTGCGCCAGCCCAGGTGGTAGTTTACGCGTTGGGCCTCGCGCTGAATAAGGCCGGGCACAATGCGGTACGTGCGCTCGGTTTCTGACAGAGGCAATGAATCGACAGTAACAATGTGGGCGGCAGCTCCTTGCCAAAATCCGCAGGCCGAGCGGCGCGGAATACTGTAAATAATCAGTTCCTCGTCGGTAGTGAGCGCCTGGGCGGCCCCAACGCGGCTGCCGGCAAACAGGGCCATCAACCCACAGGCCAGCCCGAGCCAGGGCAGCCGCTTCAGGGCCAGAAAGGTGAGCAGCGCCAGAATAATGGCAAATATCAGCCAGGCCTGCGGGGGCGTTACGTGAATACCCGTAATCAGCGCGCCGGGCATGGTGCGGCCGATCCAGAAGATGTATTCATTAAATATCAGAATCATTTTCTCAAACACCCAGGCAATGAGTCGGGGCAGCCAGTCGAGCCAACTCAGTACCGTAGCCGGAACTACTAACCCCAGAACAGCGACCAGTCCTTTAGCGGCCAATAGGCCAACACCCACAAACACCGCCAGCGAGGAAATAGGAACCGCGACTAAATTGGAAGCCAAAAAGCTGAGCGGAAACTGGTGGAAGTAAAATAAGCCGAGCGGAAACGTGGCTACCTGCGCCGCCAAGGAAAGAGCCGTAGCCTGCCAAATCCAGTCGGCGGACCAGCCCCCGGCTTGCCACAGCTTTTGCACGGCTTTCGGCTGCCAGGGCCGAATCCGGGCCGCCGCTTTGTCCTTAAAATCCAGCCAGGCGGCAATTTGCGGCTGCAGATACACAATGCTGAGGACCGCCAGAAAGGAAAGCTGAAACCCGACATCCGCCAGCAGATACGGGTCGTAGCACAGCAGGCAGAAGGCGGCCACGGCCAGGGTGTTGTACATATTGCTTTGCCGGCCGGTGGCCCGCGCTACAATAATAAAGCTGAACATGACGGCGGCCCGCAGCACCGAAGCCGACAGGCCGGTGAGGAAGGCGTAGCTCCAGATAACGACCAGCCCTACCCCCGCCGACCAGTACCGAAACCCGCGGGTGCCCCCGAAAAAGCGTTTCAGCACCCAGGTTACCAGCGTGAACAGCAAGCCCACCTGCAGGCCCGACACGGCCATGATGTGCGTAGTACCGGTATTGGCGTAGGCTTGCTTGGTGTCCTGATCTACCTCGTCCTTGATACCCAGTACCAGCGCCGAGGCCAGTGCATATTCCCGCTTCTGCTGCACATACTGCCGGAAAACTCCATCCAATACCCGGGCAGCGCGCATGCTGATGGCTTTTACATAGCTGGGGGGCTGCACAGCAATGCGGCGGAACTGGTCGGCATGTATAAACTGCTGATGGTAGACCTGGTGGTAGCTTAGGTAGCGGCGGTAATCAAATTCGCCCGGATTGAGCGGGGCTTTGGCCCGAGCGGGCCCGCCGCGCACTAGCCATACGTCGCCATACTGAGGCGCCGCCACGCCCGAGTCGCGCGGAATAGAAACCCGGATGCCCCCCAGCGCCGGCCGCCACCGCCCGGCAATACGCACCGCCGACACCCGCACCGTGGTAGCGTAGGTAGCCGGCCGCACCACGGTATAGTCGTCGACTACGGCGCGGTAGAATTCCACCGAACCCGGCAGCTGACTTACATGCTCCGCCCGGCGCGTTTCAGTGGCTTGCTGCGTAAGAGCCAGTCCGGCCACAAACAGGCAACAGAGGGCTACCGCTCCCGCCGCATCGGTAGGGCCAGGGGCAGGCTGGCGGTTGGCCCAGGTTTGCAGCCCAATAAACAGGCCCGTGAAACCGGCCAGTGGCCAGCGTAAATCAGGCAGGTCGGCGCCGTAGTAGAAGTAGGTTAGCACACCAGCGGCCAGGGCCAGAAAAAGGCGCACGAATGCATGAGGAGCCCATTGTATCATACTTTCAACCCGAATACTATAACCTAACTAACAGTTGGGTAAGCTGCACAAAATCCGGCATAAAACCTTGTTTGGCGTACGCCCGGCAATAAAAAGCCCTTTCCGCCACGGGTGGCGAAAAGGGCGTAAGCCAATCGGTCAGATAACGTGGCCTGTTCGACGAAGCCCGACAGCTCCGCCGTACTACGACAAGGCAGTATCAGGCAGGCACCGGCGTTGTCCACACCATCTTAAAATGCTCGATGTCACACTCCGTAAACTGGTCGCCGACTTTGCGGAAACCGTGCCGCTCGTAGAAAGGAATTGCCCGTAGTTGGGCGTTCAGGTAAACGGTAGCCGCAGGATGCGCCGCCTGCACATCCTCCAGCACCCGTTTGAGCAGCACGCTGCCGACGGCCTGGTTACGAAACTCCTGGAGCACGGCGAAGCGCTCCAGCTTCACACCGTTGTCGGTGGTGCGCCAGCGGGCAGCCCCACAAGGCGTACCGTCGGCGGTTCGGGCCAGGTAATGGCGGGCGTCGGTACGGTCATGAATGTCGTACTCGGCATCGGCGGGTACGCCTTGCTCGTGCACGAAGACGGTTTCGCGGATGGTAAAAGCGGCGTCGAGGTCGCGCAGGTCGGAAACGGGCTCAGCGGTAATCATGAGTAGCAGAAAGGTAGGAAGCAGGAAAGTAACGCAACCACAAAGTAAGCCAATGGGTGAAAACAAAAGAGCCACCCGCGCTGCCGGTGGCTCTTTGGAAACAAGCAGCACTCAACTTGCCTTACAGCTGCTGCTCCCGATTTACGGGCAGGTCCTTCATGCCATCATCCTCGGGACGGGCATCGGGGTGGCGGGCCGGGTCGGGAGCCTGGGCCGGGCTGGAGGAACGGTAGGGCCGGGCCTCGCGCACGGGCCGGTTGGCCTGGTCGCGCTGCTCCTGCACATCGTGCCGGTCGTAGGCCACCACGATTTCCTTGACCAGGCGGTGGCGCACTACGTCGTCGGCACTCATTTCCACGAAACCGATACCGCGCACGTCCTTCAGGATGTCCAGGGCCTGCATCAAGCCGGATTTCTGCTTGGTGGGCAGGTCAATCTGGCTCCGGTCCCCGTTCACCATTACCTTGGCCGTAGGACCCATGCGGGTCAAGAACATCTTCAGCTGGGAAGGCGTCGTGTTCTGAGCCTCGTCCAGGAGTACGAAGGCGTTGTTGAGCGTGCGGCCGCGCATGTAAGCCAGCGGAGCAATTTCAATGATCTTGTTTTCCTGGTAGAACTTCAGCTTTTCGGCCGGAATCATGTCTTCCAGAGCGTCGTAGATTGGGCGCAGATAAGGATCAACCTTTTCCTTCATATCACCGGGCAAAAAGCCCAGGCTTTCGCCGGCTTCCACCACGGGACGGGAAATGATGATTTTCTTAACCTCTTTGTTCTTCAACGCCCGCACGGCCAGGGCCACCGAAATGTAGGTCTTGCCGGTACCGGCCGGCCCGAGGGCAAACACCAAGTCATTTTTCATCACCGCGTCCACCAGCTTCTGCTGATTCGGGGTTTTGGCCTTGATTACGCCGCCCTTGGCCCCGAATACAATGACATCGGCGGGCGAGGTCATGGCAATCTGCCGTTCCTCCATTTCGTCGTCGGCGGAAGCCAGGTACTGCGAAACGGTTCTGTCCGTGATTTGCCCGAATTGGTGATAATGTTCGATTAGGGACGACAGGATTTCATTGATCCTGGCAATTACGGGCGTCTGCCCCTGAATCTTAATTTCGTTGCCTCGCGAAATGATCTTGCTGCCGGGAAAGGCCGCGGCCAGCTGGCGGATGTTCTGATTGTCGGGTCCGAGGAAGTCGACAAGAGAGACGTTTTCGAGCGTGATGATTTTCTCGACCAAACTGTAGTTGCTTTTAAGCTGAGAGAGTTAGAGAATGCTGCGGGCGAAAGGGCGGCGGGTTCCGTCCAAATCGCCTACTTTTGCCGCCCCTAGACAGGGTAAACAATAGTACGAAGAACTGAGAAATTCCGGCATGGGGCTGATTACGTTTCTGTCCGACTTTGGATACCGCGACCATTATGTGGCCGCGGTGAAAGCACGGATTATGCAGCTGGCGCCCACCCAACCGGTTCTGGACATCAGCCACGCTGTCGAACCCTTTAACATCGCGCACGCCTTACACGTTCTCGATTCTGTATTTCGGGACTTCCCCAAGGGCACCGTACACCTGGTGGGCGTTAATGACCACGGCGGTAACAAGGGCAGCTGGCAGGCCGCTTTATTTGAGGATCATTACTTCGTAGCTGCCAACAACGGCCTGCTTGCGTTGCTCACCGACGGCAAGCCGGAAGAATTAGTTCAGATACCGGCTCCATCTAGTTCCTCCCCCACTCGCGACATTCTGGCCCCCGCCGCGGTACACCTGGCCCAAGGCGGCCTGCTGGCCGACCTGGGCCCGGCCGCCACCGACTCGTATCAGCTCCTGAACCGGCAGCTGCGCCTACAGGATAACCGCATTACCGGCCACGTCATTCACGTGGATCATTATGGCAATCTGATTACCAACATCAGCCGCACGGCCCTGGAAGTTATCGGCCGGGGGCGGTCCTGCACCATTCACTTTGCCCGCGAAACCGTGCGTGACATTGCCCCTCACTTCCAAGCAGCCGACCCCGGTGATGCCGTCTGTATTTTCAATAGCCAAGACCGACTCTGTATTGGGGTAAACCAAGGCAACGCGGCAGAATTGCTGGGGCTTTACTTCGACTCGCAAGTAGATATTCGCTTTCCCACCGAAAGTTAATCATACAGCTTTAGATGCTTAACCCCCCTCTAATAGGTTTAAAAAGGCATATTTTTATTGTTTAATTATTATGTTAAATAACGCAAGCCATTCTGTCACCTCCTTCCTTTGGTTCTTATCCTCGTCTCTTGCCTTATGCTAACTCGTATTGTGCGCATGGCTTTCCAGCCGGAAAAAGTAGCCGATTTCCTGGCCATATTCCGGGACTCGGAAGATAAAATTCGGAATATGCCCGGCTGCCGGCACTTGGAGTTGTGGCAGGATGCGGACCAGCCCACTGTTTACTGCACTCACAGTCGCTGGGACTCGGCGGCCGACCTGGATAATTACCGCCGCTCGGCGCTGTTTGGCCAGGTATGGCCGGCCACCAAAGCTTTATTTGCCGCCCCGCCCCTGGCTTTCTCCGTATATCCGGCGGGCGTGGAGTCTTCCCTTTCTTCCCTGCCTGCTTCTCAATGAGTCCTGACTACTTCGAATTTTACGGCCTGCCGGAATCTTTCCTGCCTAATGCCGCCAGCTTGAAAAGCAAATACTACGCCTTGAGCCGGGAATACCATCCCGACTTCCATGCCACGGCTACCCCGGCACGACAGCAGGAAATCCTGCAGTTGGCCACCCTTAACACCAACGCCTACCGCACCCTCTCCGACCCCGATCTTCGGATGGCCTATATCCTGAACCGGCACGGCCTGTTGGAAGAAGGCAAACAGGAACTCCCCCCAGACTTCCTGATGGAAGTAATGGAGCTGAACGAGCAGCTGATGGAACTGGAGTTTGAGCCCGACCCCGTAGCTGTCAAGCGGGTAGAACAAGAAACGCAGGAACTGACCGCGACGCTCGACGCGGGTATTGCACCGGTTCTGGCTGGCTATGAGGGCTTACCGCTTGATGTGCGCCCACAGGCGCTGCAGCAAATCCGCACCTACTATCTGAAAAAGCGGTATTTGTTGCGTATTCACGAAAGTCTCGCTAAGTTTGCAACCCGTTCCTGACCTACCGACACGAACGGCTAGAAATGCCCAGATGGCGGAATCGGTAGACGCGTCGGTCTCAAACACCGATATCGAAAGATGTGCCGGTTCGACCCCGGCTCTGGGTACTTGCTAGCGTTAAAAGCGCTACATCAAGCAAGCCTCAAAAGCTGCCTATCTGTTCGCAGATGCAGGTTTTGAGGCTTGCTTGCGTTTAGGCGGGTCGAGTTTTACCAGCACTAATACTTGGGCTTATCAAGTGGAGCACACCTTCCATATGGCATACCCCAGTTGCTCACTAGAGGCTGCAAACGCTAGTATAACCTTGCGCATATATATAATTAGTACACAAAGCTCTCCTTGCTGTCTGGCGCAGAAAATTAGTTAGGCCTGTAGCCTAGCTATAGGCTGAAAAGGCCTATCCGTTACGAACCAGTGCGCTAGTTGACAAAGCCAGTTTTCTCGGCGGAGATTAGAGTAGCCCGCAATCCATTTTTCCACGTCTCTGCTAAACCATAAAGAGCCTGCAACTATTCGTTGCAGGCTCTTTTGAAAGGTCAGGAAAACTACTGAATGCCTTTGTATTTATTATCAACGTAGTTCAGGTCAAACGCACCAAGGTTTTTGAAATAGCTATTCACGAGCTTGGCCGGGTCGGTGGCCAGTTCGCCGCGGCCGGGTACGTCGTTGCCGTCGTCCCAGGCCCAGGGGGCGTTGGCGCCGCCGTTGCCGCGGCTTTTCACGAAGCCGCCGTCGGAGCTAGTAAACAGGGCGGTATTGAAGCGCTGGTCCCACAGGCCGTTGGGCTCGAAGATGTCGACGAGCTTATACTGCACGTCCCGGTCGTCGGCGTTGGCCGGCGACTCGGCTACCGTGGCTGAGGGGAAGTACTTGATACCGTCGCCGTTGAGCTTGTAGTATGGAAAGGCTTTGAGGCCGTGGCCCTTGGCTTCCTGGGCCGTGACGGGGTGCAGACCGCCGTTGAACTGCTCCATGGTCAGCGTCCCGTCCATGTCTTCCTGGTTGGCCTGCAAAGGGCTGCCGGCCGGCACGAAGGAGTAGAAATCGGAGTGGGCCACCGTGACGATGCCCTGTAAGGTACCGTAGGTGCTGCCGTCCTTTTTCACCACAGCCAGCAGGCCTTCCAGGTCGTTTTCGTGCTCGTCGATGTTGTAGGCGAAGACGATGTCGGTCCAGTCGCGGGCGTGGAAGAAGGCGTAGGTAATAAACCAGTGGGTGCCGGTTTCGACCACCGAGTAGTAGCCGTGGGCGGTAGCGGCGCGCGAAGCCAGGTTGTTCCAGTTGTTGGTGCCGCTCCAGTCGCCGTCGAAGTTGATGGCCGAGATGTAGTCGGCCTTGCCGCTGAGGCCATGGTCGCCGGTTACGTCGGTGTCCTGGTAGTGCACCGGGGCCCAGCGCAACGCCAGGCTGGCTTTGAAGGCGGCCGTGGCGTTGGCCGACTGGGTTGCGGCTTGGGGTGCAGCCACCTGCGGGTCGGCGGCTTTGTCGCAGCCCGTCAGGGCCGAGAGCGAGAGGCCCGTAGCCAGCAGGGCCACTTGGGTGAAGCGTGTTTTCATAGAGGGTTTTGGTTGGTGGTTGGGGAAAGATTAGAAGGCAGGTTAATAGCTGGGGTTTTGCTGGAGCCGGGCGTTGAGGGTCAGCTCGGTGGTGGGAATGGGGTAAATGCGGCGGTAGAGGTCGGCGTTGGTTTTCAGGCCCTGCCCCCACACGGCTTCCCACTTGCCGAAGCGGATCAGGTCGGGGCGGCGCCAGCCTTCCCAGGCCATTTCCCGGCTGCGCTCCTCAAACAGGCTGGTCAAATCCACCGTGGTCAGGGCCGGCACCTGGGCCCGGCTGCGGACCTGGTTCACGAGGTCTTTGGCCGCGGCGCCGTCGGGGTCCTGGCCGCCGCGGAGCAGGGCTTCGGCCTTCATCAGCAGCACGTCGGCGTAGCGCAGCAGCACCAGGTCGTTGCCTTGGTCACGCGAGGTCGACGACTTGTCGGGGTAGTACTTGATGTTGCGCGTGCCCTGGGCCTTGCCCAGCTCGTCGTTGCCCACGTCGAACTTGGGCGCGTCGCGGAAGGTGAGCTTGTCGCTCAGCTCCAGGTGGTAGTTGATTTTGTCGTTGCCGTCGGCCCCGGTGTAGCGCGAGTCCAGGCCTTTTTTGGTGGTGGCAATCAGCACGGGCGTGCGACCGTCGGCCAGGTACTGCTTGCCCGAGAGCCACTGCTGGTTGCGGGTGTCGGTGGGTTCCTTGTAGAGGGCAAAAAACTCGGGCCAGGTCAGGCTGGCGTTGCTGGGCGTGAAGAGCAGATTAAACTTGTCCTTCATCTGCTGGTGCAGGGCAAAGCGCGACATCATGTTGCCCTGGGCCAGGTTGGCGTCGAAGGGCACGGCGAAGATGATTTCGGTGACCTGGGGCCCGTTTTCCACCGCAAACACGTCCATGTAGTTGGCCGCCAGGCTGTACTTTTTGCCCTTGATAATGGCGTTGCAGGCCGCAATGGCCTCGGTGTACTTCTTCTGCCCGGTGTAGACTTCGGCATTCAGGTAGAGCTTAGCCAGCAAGGCCTGGGCCGTGCCCTGGGTGGGCCGTCCGTAGGTCTGGGCCGACACCTCGGCCGAGAGGTTGGGCAGGGCCTCTTTCAGCTCCCGCTCGATGTAGTCGAACACCTGCTGGCGGCTGGCGTTGGCAGGCTGCTCGGTGCTTCCAAACTCCGGCACCAGCGGGATGTTGCCGTAGAGGTCCATCATCAGGTAGTAGTACAGGGCCCGCATAGTGCGCAGCTCGGCCGTAAACTGGGTTTTGAAGGTTCCGTCGGCGGTGTTCTGGAACAGGGCCAGGGTGCGGTTGCAGGTGCTGATGCCGCTGAAGCCCCACTCCCAGGCCACGCGCACGAATTCGTTCTGGGGGTTCCAGGTGTGCAAGCTCAGCTGCTGGTAGCGGGCCCCGTCGTAGTAGTTGCCGTTGCGGGCCACGATGACGGCCTCGTCGGTGCTGAGCTCCTGCAGATTCCAGTAGGCCTTGGCCACTTCCCCGCGCATCTGGCTGTAGACTGGCCCGGAGGCAGCAATAAACTGCTCGGGCGTGGTCAGGAAGTTGCTGGGCGTGTACTCCGATTCGATGGGCGCGTCCAGGTCGGTGCAGCCGGCGGCGGAAAGCAGCACGGTCAGGGCCGAGGCCAGGGTCAGGAAGCGGGAAGTATGGTTGGGTAGCATGGTTGTTGGTTGAAAATCTAGGTGGTCGTCATGCTGAGCGTAGCCGAAGCATCTCTACCGCTTCGTTGTGCAGGCGTCAGGAATTACCATTGCGGTAGAGATGCTTCGACTGCGCTCAGCATGACGTTCTATTAGGTGCGAATCCTGCTCCAGGCTAAAAGTCCAGGTTCACGCCCAGCACGTAGGAGCGGGTTTTGGGGTAGAAGTTATTGTTGTCGAGGCCGGGGGTAAGGCCGCCCAGGTTCATTTCCGGGTCGATGCCGCGGTACTTGGTAATCGTGAAGAGGTTCTGGCTGCTCAGGTACAGGCGGACCCGCTTCACGTACTCGCTTTGCAGGGGCAGATTGTAGCCCAGCGTCACGTTGTCGAGGCGCAGGTAGGACCCATTTTCGAGGTAGCGGTTGGAGTAGTAGTTGGCCCGGTTGTCGGCGTAGGGCTCATCCAGGGAAAAAGCCGGCAGGTTATTGGCCGTCGACTGGGCCGGGATGTTGAGGTTGGCCAGGGTGGCGTTCAGGATTTTGTTGCCGTATACCCCGCGCAGAAAGAAGTTCAAATCCAGATTTTTCCAGCTTACCGTGTTGCTCAGACCGTAGAGCAGCTTGGGCTGGGCGTTGCCCTGGTAGCGGTAGTCGGCCAGCGTGGGTGAGCCGGTGGTGCTGCCGTCGGCCTTGTAGAAGAGCGAGAGGCCGTTGTCGTCGCGTCCGGCGTACTGGGGCAGAAAGAACTGCCCGATGGGGTAGCCCGTTTTTACCACCTGGGTCGAAATGCCGCTCTGGCCCGAGCCGCCGGGGTAGGCCGTATACACCTGGTCGAGGCGGAACTGGTCGTTGGCCAGCTTCTCCACCTTGTTCACGTTGTGGGCCAGCGTGCCCGTGAGGCTCCACTGGAAGTCCCGGGTCTGCACCGGTGTGGCGTTCAAAGTCAGTTCCAGGCCCTTGTTGCTGATTTCGCCCACGTTGGCGTAGAGCGTGTTCACAAAGTACTGGGTCGTGGAAACCGGATAGTTCCAGATCAGGTCGGAGGTGCGCTTGTCGTAGTACTCCACCGTGCCGCTGAGGCGGTTGTTGAACAGGCCGAAATCCAGGCCCAGGTTCAGCATGGCCGTCGATTCCCACTTCAAATCCGGGTTGGGGTTCTGGGTCGGGCCGATGGCCTTGATGAAGGCGCCGTTGTAGTAGAAGGTGCCCACGCTGCTGTAGCGTTGGGTGGCAATCAGCGGGTCGAAGCCCAGGGAGTTGCCGGTTACGCCGTAGCCCACGCGCAGCTTGAGCTCATTGAGCTTAGCATTGCCCGAGAGGAAGTTTTCCCCGGCCAGGTTCCAGGCCAGCGAAGCAGCCGGGAAGGTGCCCCAGCGGTTGTTTTGGCCGAAGGCCGAGGACCCGTCGCGCCGCACCGAGACTTGCAGGAAGTAGCGGTTCAGCAGGCCGTAGTTCAGGCGGGCGTAGCCCGAAATCAGGCGCAGGGTGCTGATGCCCAGGCTGTAGCCGGCAATGGCCGCGTCGTAGTTCGGCGTCACGCCGCCGGGGTTGCCCAGGCTCAGGTTGTTGTAGCCCAGCTGGTCCGAGACGAAGCCGCGGGTGTCGGTCTGGAATCCGTCGCCGTTTTTATCTTCCTGCCAGGAGTAGCCCACCAGCACCTTCAAATCGTGGGTTTCGGTGTTGAGCGGGTTGTAAGTCAGGTAGTTTTCCAGGATTTTGCGGGTGTTGTCCACGCTGTAGCGCCGGGCCAACCCCTTGGCCGCCAGGCCCGTCACGTTGTTGCTGTTGGGCACCGGTGATTCCCGGCCCTGGTAGGCCCCACCCTTCACCGTCTCGTTCTGCATCGAGAGGCTGAGCGTGTTGGTCAGGTTTTTCAGGATGGTAAGCTGGGCGCTGGCGTTGCCGAGCAGGGTGTTGATTTTGCGCTCCTCCTGGTTTTGCTCCAGCAGGGCCACCGGGTTGTAGTACTGGGTCCGGGTCAGGTTTTCCTTGTAGCTGCCGTCGGGATTCTGGATGTTGGTGGTGGGCAAATGCGTGAACATGTTGCGGTACACCAAATCCGAAATCAGGTGCTGCTTGAGCAGGGAGTTGGTCAGGGTAAAGCGCAGCTGGAGCTTGTCCTGGAGGGTTTTCTGATCGAGGTTGATTTTGCCGATGAGCCGCTCACTGTCGGAGGTGTTCATCACGCCCTGGCGCTTGAAGTAGTTGACGCTGGCATTGAAAGCCGACTTCTCTGAGCCCCCGCCGTAGCTGATGGTGTGGTTGTGGCTGAGGCCGGTGCGCATCACTTCCTTCTGCCAGTCGGTGTTGGTGCCCTCGTCGTTGTCGGCCGGACTCAGGCTCTTGCCGTTGGCTTCGAGGTAGCGGCGCAGCTCGTCCCCGCTGAGCATGTCAATCGTGTTTGACACCTGCTCCACGCCCACGTAGCCGCTGTAGCTCACGGCCGCGTTGGGCTTCTGCCGCCGGGTCGTGATGATGATAACGCCGTTGGCGGCCCGGGCCCCGTAGATGGCCGTGGCCGAGGCGTCCTTGAGCACGTCGATGCTCACGATGTCGTCGGGTGCTACCAGGTTGATGCTGGCCGCCGGCACCCCGTCAATGACGTAGAAGGGCTCCTGGGCCTGGCCCGTGCGCAACGACGAGGCCCCGCGCAGCACCACCGAGGCCGTGGCGTTGGGGTCGCCGCTGCGGGTGATGTTGAGGCCCGCCACCTTGCCCTGCAGAATCTGGTCGGGGGTGGCTACCACGCCGCGGTTGAATTCGCGCGGACTCACGTTGGTAATCGAGCTGGTTACCTCGCCCTTCTTAGCCGAGCCGTAGCCGATAACCACCACGTCGTTGAGCACCTTGGTGTCCACGGCCAGGGCCACGTCGAGGCTGGCCCGGTCGCCGATGGCGACTTCCTGGGCCAGGTAGCCCACGAAGGAAAAAACCAGCGTGGTGGCCTGCTCGGGCACTTCCAGGTTGAAAAAGCCCTCGGCGTTGGTCACGGCGCCCACGGTGGTGCCTTTCACCAGCACCGTCACCCCGGGCAGGGCTGTGCCGCTGCTGGCGTCGGTCACCTTGCCCTTGATTTCCCGGGCCGCCCGCCGGCCGGGCGTGGTGGCCGGGGCCGACGTGGGCGCGCTGGGCTGCAGAATAATCACGCCCTGCTTTTCCTCGAAGTTCAGGGGCTGATTGCGCAAGAGCTGGCGCAGAATCTCGCTGACCCGGGCGCTGCGAAACTCGGTGGCTTCCACCTTGGCCTGCTTCAGGTCGGAAGTCTCGTAGACGATGTTGACGCCGGCCTCGCGCTGCAGGCGCTGCAGGGCAGTAGTCAGCGGACCGGCCTGCACGGCGAAGTAAGCCACTTCGCGGCTGGCTTTCTGGGCCTGGCTAACCTGGGGCATACTGATGGAGGTCAGCAGCACGGTGCTGGCCAGCAATAGGTTGCGGCCGCGGGGCCGGTTGGCGTGGATAGAGTGAAGGTGCATCATACGGTGGTAAGGTTCGGGCAAGGCGCGGCCCGGCAGGCCGATAGCCTGTTTAAAAAAGCGGAAGGAAGAGAGGGGCCGGAGGGCGGCGTTACTGAATCTGGTAAGTGGTGGCCGTGCGCTTGGTGATGCGCAGGTGGTGGCGTTGCAGCAGGGCGTTGAGCACGTCGGTTAGCTGGTCGGCCGACAGGCTCGGATCCAGGGTGCCGGTCAGGGCCACGGCGGGGGCAGCGGGGCCGGGTTCGAAATGAATCGGGTAGTTATTTTCCAGTAAGAGCATAATTTCGGGCAGAGAGGCCTGCTCAAACGTTAGTAGTCGGCTGGTGGGCGAAACGGTAGCGTATTCGTTTTTGGTGAGCGTAACCTGCTGGGTAGTGGTATTATAGAGAAGCTGGTCGTGGGGCCGGAGCACGCCCAAAATGCGCTGCCGCTGGGCTACCTGCACCCGGCCGGTACGGACCAGCACGGTCGTGGTGGGCAGCGGGGCGTAGGCCTTTACCAGGAAGGAAGTACCCAGTACTTTCACCGCCACCTGGCCTGTGTGCACCACGAATGGATGCGCGGGGTCTTTGGTCACGTCGAAAAAGGCTTCCCCGCGCAGCTGCACGGAGCGTACCTTACCAAAGGTAGCCGAGCAGGTCAGCCCCGAGCGGGGCCGGAGCCAGACGTGGCTCCTATCGGGCAGCACCACTTCCCGATGCTCGCCCACGCCGGTTGCGTAGTGCAGCAGCTCGGGGGGCGCCGGCCGCTTGGGCCAGAGCAGAACTCCGGCCAGCAGCAGAGGCACCAGCACGGCGGCCACCCGCAGCACGGGCCACAGAGGCAGCACGTGCGCCGAAGGCTGGGTGCGGGCCCGAATTCCCCCCAGAATCCGGGCCCGCCGCTCAGCCTCCCGCTCCCGATTGATGAGCTCGTCATCGTCTGGAGTAGCAGCTGCCAGATTGTCCAGCCACTGCTCCCGCTGCAGTTGCTGCTGCGAAGCCTGACGGCTCCGGAAGTAGCGTTGCAGGCGGGCGGGCAAGTGGAAGAACGAGGAATTGGAGGGCTTCATACAGAGAGTTGCACAAGCCCGGCGGAGCAACCATCCCCGGGGCCTGATGTAACGAAAGCATAATATGAACAAGCCGAGCTACTTGCGGCGCTTCTTCGCAACTGGTGCCGGACTGAGCACTTCCACAATGGGCTGGCCGGTGCAGGCGCTGGGCAGCTTGCTTTCGACCAGCATGGCGGCCGTGGGGGCAATGTCGGTAATGGCGTGGTACTGGTAGCTGATGCCGGGCGAGATACCGGCCCCAAACCAGAGCAGGGGCACGTGGCTGTCGTAGAGGTAAGCCGAGCCGTGGGTGGCGCCTACGCCCAGCTCCCAGGTCCAGCCGGGCTCCAGCTCAAAGCGCACGTCGCCGAAACGCTGGTAGTAGAGCCCGTTCTGCAGCTTGGTTTCCAGGAAGGCCCCGGTGCTGCTGGTCAGCAGCTGGGCGGTGGTATTCACCTGGGCAATGCCGGGCTGACTGCGCAGGTAGTCAGCCAGCAGGTTTTGCACCCGGGTCAGCTCCAGCTTGCGGCTGGCAATAAGCGGACGGTTGAGGTAGTACATGTTGTTGCGCTCCGTTTCCAGCCACTGCCCCGGCCCGAGCTGCTCCACGAGGAAGTCGGCGGCGCCTTTGTTGAGCGTGGCGTGGTTCTGGGCGCCGCTGGGTGCCTGGTGCTGGGCCAGGTACTTAGGCACTTCGCTGGCCCCGTGGTCGGCAGTCAGGAAAATAGTGTAGTTGCCCTTGCCCACGGTCTTATCCAGGGCCTGCAACAGACGGGCAATTTCCAGGTCCAGGCGCAGGTACACGTCGTTTTCTTCCTTGGAAAGCGGCCCGAAGGTGTGGCCCACCGGGTCGGGACTGGAGTAGCTGATGGCCAGCAAATCGGGCACCTCGTCGCGGCCCAGGTCGGTGCCAGCCAGGGCAGCCAGGGCCAAATCCGTGAGCAGGTTATTGCCGAAGGGCGAGATGTTGACGGCCTCGTAGGCCGGCGGGTTCAGCGGGGCCAGCTTGCTGAGCTCGTAGGGAAAGGTAGCGGCGGTTTTGCCCTTGAAAATCCGCTCGAAGGCGTTGGAATCGGCCACGCTGTTGAGGTAGGCTTCCGGCCCCCGCAGCGGCGTCCAGGTCTGCTGGCGGTAGTAGTCGGCCTTTTTCTGGGCGTTGAAATCGGCTACCCACTTGGGCAGCGCCGGCATATAGTAGGTGCTGGAAATAAAGTCGCCGGTGTTCATGTCGAACCAGAAGGCGCCGTCGGCCATGTGGCCGGCCGGCAGCGCCGAGGCCCGGTCCTTGAGCGACAACGCAATTACCTGGCTGCGCCCGTTGGACACCATTTTCATTTCGTCGCCCAGCGTGGTACTCACCTGGTTGCGGGCCGACACGCCCAGGCCCTTGGCCGAGCCCACGAGCTGCACCGTCGTGTCGTCGGTGCAGTACACGTCGCGGCGCAGGCGCCGGTCGTACCAGGAGTTGCCCACCACGCCGTGGTAGCGGGGCGTGGTGCCGGTGTAGACTGAGGAATGGCCCGGGCCCGTCACCGTGGGCACGTAGTTATAATGGGTGTTGCGGCACTGGAACCCTTCGCGCAAGAGGCGCCTGAAGCCGTCGTTGCCCATCTGGTCGGCGAAGCGGGGCAGGTAGTCGGCCCGCATTTGGTCGACCATAATACCCACTAGTAGCTTGGGCTTGGCAGTATTCTGGGCATACGAAGAACTGGCACTGCCCAAAAGCAGCGTGGAAAGCAGGATATTTCGAATCATACGTGGAAGCAGCCCGGCTCAGTGGGGCCGGGCGAAAGCCAAGAAGAAAGGACAAAGTCCAAGACGAGGGAATCAGTCTCAGGCGAGAGAAAAGCTGCGGGACCGGTAGCTGGCCGGCCGAATGGCCATCTGTACCAATAGTTGCGGACGCCCACTCTTCTAACTATGCCCGCCGGTTGATTTAACCAAGACGTAACACGGGCCCGGCTTAACTCAGCAGCTTCGTCAGGAAAGGGGAAAGCTTGTGCAGGGCGCTGTTGAGCTGGTTGCGCACGGTCTGCTCGGAAGTGGCAAACCGCTCGGCTATTTCCTTGACCGAGAAATCATCCACCATACCCAGTAAAAACACCTCTTTCTCCTTGGGCGGCAGCAGCTGCGCCTGGTGCTGAATGGCCCGTAGCGTATCCTGGCTGACCAAGCGTCGGAACGTTACCTCGACCCCGGGCTCCTGCGCGGCCCCAAGGAGCTTGTGGTGGCGGGCCCGAATGTCGGCGTCGCGGAAGCGGGTCAGGATTTTCTTGCGTAAGGCCCCCAGCAGGTAGCCCGGGGCATTGGTGCGCACCAGCAGCTGGCGGCGGTTGGCCCACAGGTCGCAAAATAACTCCTGGGTAATGTCTTCCGCGGCGGGCGCGTCGCGCAGCACCTTGTGGGCGTAGCGGTACAAATCCCGCCAGTGCGCCTCGAACAGCTGCTCGAACGCCTGGTAGTCATCCTGCTGAATTCGCTCAAACAGCGCAAGTAAGTTATTAGGTGCCACGGCGCGTTGTTTGCACCAAATGTAGAGGGCCCACGGCAGGATAAAAGACGGTTCAAACAGACATCATAGAACCTTCATCTCGGGGTAACGAATTCATAAACTACCCACCGGTCGTTGGCTGACAGCTGCAGCCAGACACACCCATATACCAGTAACCATCTAACAACAAGGAAGTTACCTAGTAAATAGGTCATTTATGCCGTTCTACGGTGCACTCGAAATGAGTGAGACAAATGCATTCCTCGAAAAATAAGCTGTGCTACTAGAGCCAGCTGGGTGACCAGGCCTTGGAGCAGCACTTACGAAGTACCTATCGGGGACGCTGTAGCCGCTGCGCGGCCTTGCCCGCCCCTGCCTGGGCAAATCATTATTTTATAATTATTCTAAATAACCTTGACTGTTGAGCTTACATCTTTTTTCTTTGCGCTTATTAATAATAATTCTAAATAAAGATGATGCGTCTTTTCTCATTGCGAAGCACCCTGACGTTTGGGCTACTTGCCCTGGCGGGCATGGAGGCTGTAGCCGGTGATGTTGGTACCCTCACTGGCCTAGTACGGCGGTCCGACGGCCAACCGGCGGCTTTTGTAACTGTGGCGTTACAGTCTACCAGCTTGGGCACAACAGCCGATGAGCAAGGTCACTACCGCCTGGGTCGGGTGCCGGCTGGGGCCTACACGCTGGTGGTACAGGGCGTGGGCTACCTGCCCCAGCAGCAGCCCATCGAGGTAATAGCCGGTCAGACCACAACTGTTGACGTGCAGGTGCAGACGAGCACGACCAGCTTGGGCGAAGTTACCGTGACGGGCCGCAACTACACGGCGTATCAGCGCGACGCGACCAATATTGCGACCCGCTCCGAAACCCCGTTGCGCGATATCCCGCAGAGCGTGCAGGTACTGCCCGAGGCCGTGCTGCGCGACCAGCAGGTTCAATTGCTACAAGAAAGCATTCGTAACCTGGCGGGCATCACCCAATTCGGGGGCTACAACGACTTTAACATGCGCGGCTTCCGGTCCACGACCGGCAACTTCGCCTTCAACGGGCAGCGCCTGGGCAGTTCATCCTACACGCCGCAGCCAACCTATAACCTGGAAAGCGTGGAGGCCATCAAGGGGCCGGCGTCGGTACTGTATGGCTTTGCCGCGCCGGGGGGCATCATTAACCAGACCACCAAGCTGCCCCAAGCCGAAACGCGGCGCGAGGTGCGCCTGACCTACGGTAGCTACAACCAACTGCGCGGCGTAGCCGATGCCACGGGCCCGCTAACCGCGGACAACCGCTGGCTGTACCGCGTGGTGGCCGGAGCCGAGCGCACCGACCACCAGATGCGGGACTGGAAAACCCGCAACTTTTTCCTGAACCCGTCGCTGACCTTCCGGCCCTCGGACCGCAGTAGCCTGACCCTGACCACCTCGTATTTTCACCAGAACGAGGACGGGGGCACGTGGTACAACCGCGGCATTATGGCCGTGAATGGCGAGTTGGGTGTGCTGCCCCGTGAGTGGAGCCACCACGACTCGGACGACAAAGGCGCCGACCGTATTGTTAATGCTCAGTTTTTGGGCCAGCACCGTTTTAGTGACAAGCTTAGCCTGCACCTGTTGACCCGCTACAGCTATTACAACTCGCTGCAGCAATACCACCACATCAACCGCCGCAGCTACGACCCGACCACGGGCTCCATTGGGCGCCACTTCCGCGACTTCAACGATTACAGCCACGATGTATTCGTTAATAGCTACCTGACCTGGAAACCCACCACCGGGCCTGTGGAGCACACCGTGCTGGCGGGCCTTGATTACGGCAACACCCAGCGCCGTTATACCTACGCGCAAAGCTACGACGGCGTAGCGGGCCTGAATATTTTCAGCCCGCAGTACGGCAACCTGGACCGGGGAACCTACCGCGGCGAAGGCTACAACGCCCGCTTTGAAAGCCCTACCGCATTTGTGGGCGCCTACGTGCAGGACCAGCTCACGCTCACGCCCCAGCTCAAAGCCGTTTTGGGTCTGCGCTATGACACCTACCGCAACAGCAGCCTCGACCAGGACCGCACCGAGCAAGTGAGCGACCCGGCCGCCCCCGAGGTGCTCACCCGGGATACGTCTTCGGTAACGGCCTTCGTGCCCCGGGCCGGCCTAGTATATCAGCCCCTGCCCGAGCTGAGCCTCTACGGCTCCTACAGTCAGAGCTTTGAGCCCCAATACTCCAACCTGCCGCGTTCGGGGGGACCCTTCGACCCCGAAACGGGCAAGCAATGGGAAGTAGGCCTGCGCACCGAACTGCTGGGCCGGCGCCTGGTGGGCTCCCTGGCCTTCTACCGTATCCGCAAGGTGAATATCCTGACCACCGACCCTACCGACCCGGACGGGCAACGCCAAATTGCCGGCAACGAAGCCACCAGCAAGGGCGTGGAAGCGTCGCTCACGGGCCGCGTGCTGCCGGGCCTGAACCTGATAACCAATTACGCCTATAACGAGGCGCGCATCACCAAGAATGGCAACCCCGACCAACCCTACGGCTCGCCGTGGTTCGAGAATGCACCTAATCATTCAGGCAACCTTTGGGCCGTATATACGGTGCAGAAAGGGGCTTTGACTGGCCTAGGCCTAGGCGGTGGCGCCTATCACGTGGGCAAGCGCTATAGCTTCGATTCGGGGTTTTCTATCCCTGCCTACACCACTTTCGACGCGGTGGTGAACTACCAGTATAAGACGGTTTCGCTGGCCCTGAATGCCTACAATCTGGCCGATACGCGCTACTACTCCGGGGTCTTTTTCCGCGACATTGTTTGGGTAGGCAATGGCCGCTCCTTCCGCCTGACGGCGGGTTATTCCTTCTAAGCCGCTGCCATGTCCCGGGGTACCCTCACCCGCCGCTTGTTTGCCCTGCACCGCTGGCTAGGCCTGGGTACGGGCCTGCTGCTATTGGTCATAAGCCTGAGCGGGGTCGTGCTGCTCTTTGAGCCGGAGTTGGATCAGGCGCTTCACCCTAGCTTGCTCTCTGTGCCGCCCCCACCGGCTGGCGCCCGCTCTTCGCTGGACCGGGTGTTGCGGGAAGCGCGGCAACGCTTTCCGCAACCAGCTTACCTGCGCCTGCGGCGCCTACCTAGGGCGGCCACCGCGGCGGTGGAAGTCAGTGTAGACCAGCCCGACCACACGTGGACGTTGGCCTATTTTGACCCGTATACCGGCCAGTACTTAGGTCAGCGCAATGCCCGGGCGCACTTTTTCGGTTGGCTACTCGGCTTGCACTATAGCCTGCTGGCCGGCCCCGGGGGCGAGCTGACGGTAGCTTTGCTGGGCGTGGCCCTACTGCTGAGCGTGCTCACCGGAGCGGTGGTTTACCGGCGGCACGTGGTACCGGTACTGCTGCTGCGTGGCACCATCAACTGGAAAAACTGGCGTACCGCCTCCTCCGGTCTGCACCGGGTGGTAGGCGTGTGGGCGCTGCTGTTTAACCTGCTGATGGCCGCCACCGGCGCGTGGATGCTTCGGGGTGCCTTCCTGCCCGAAACCTACGCGGCTACACCAGCAAAGGCACAGGCTAATCAGCCGTTGGTGACCGTCTCGCTCGACACCCTGGTTGGCCGGGCAACCCGGGCAGTGCCCGGCTTCGCGGTACAAGGCCTGGTTCTGCCCCGCACCGCAGCCGACACGGTCGTACAGGCCCTGGGCTGCTTGGTAGACCGGCCGCTCTACGGCAACTTCAGCCAGAGCGTGGAACTATCAGCCCAGACTGGCCGGGTGCTGCCGCCAGTAGATGTGCGCCGGGCAGGGCTAGGCGAGCAGGCCGAGCTGGTGGGGCTCACCTTGCACTTCGGGCAGGTAGGAGGATTACTTCTAAAATTGCTCTGGACAGTCGGTGGGCTATCCCCGGCTCTGCTCAGCCTGACGGGTTTTCTGCTGTACTGGCGTCGCCGGCCCCGCCCTCGCTCAACAGTTAGCTAGTGGCTCCTACCCGTCGGAAGGGTTCTCGGCCGGAGACAAGGATTTTAGCAGCTACTACCAGATAAAGGGCTAGCCGGCGGCCGACTCATGCTAGCACTACACAAAAGCCGCCTATGCTTTTTTGTAGTATCAACTGATTGCTATATAATTGAAAAAGCTCCATTTATTCTATGAAATCACTTCTTCTTATTCCCTTGTTTTTGGGGAGCCTGTCAGTATGTGCGCAGGAGTCATTCAGAAAATCGTATGAAATCCCGGGAGCCATCCAAATGGAGGGACTTGAATCCCGAACTCTGGACCAGGATCTGACTATTGCAGTTGCTGGCCCGGCCAACATTCATGAAGAGCCGGTTGCGGGAAAAATGATAATTAAACGAATAACTAGTGGCCCGCAGCAAATAACGATAGTGGAGGGAATTGCTGTAATGAACGGATCGGGCACGTCGGTTGTAATTCCAGCGGGCTCAAAAATAACCACCAAGGAGAGCATCCATCTAAAAAAAGAAGCCAAAGTGAAGTATGCCGAAGTGGCAAATCACCCCAATATATTACCGGCCGATAAGCTAAAAATCAAAACTAAAACAGAGGCCACCTACCCGGATGGCGCTGTCTTAGAATTCAAGGAGGAACTTGATTTACCAGGTGGCAAAGCACAACGTGTAAAACGAATTACTGTTGATCAGGCGTTTCGGGACACATTAAAAATCCCGGTTGCGTTAGACTTCGAAAGCACAAAAGCCGACAAAGGGTTCGTCAAGTTCGACGAGGACAAAATCTGGATTAATCCCAACCTTATTAATTTTGAAAGCGAAGGGATGTATTACTATCAGCTAACCAACCGACAAACGCTCAAGCTAAAGTTTACGGAGTGGACCGTTTCAGCGCTAACGCTACCTATTAAATATCGATTTTCCGGCGACAAGGACGGCAAATCCCTATCCGAGGAATTTACGACAAGCGTGAACCTAAATTTATTTGCAGGTTATGCTTTCTCCGGACTTTCTAAATTTCACCACCGGGAAAAAGTGGGCAACGTTACCAACACCCGTAAATGGACGGTTGGCGGCCTGATAGGCGCCTCAACTGTCACTTTAAACAAAGGAAATACTACGGCCGCACAGGACCCTATCAAAGACGACACGGAAATTACCAAGGGCCTACTGTCGCTCGGCGGCGGTGTAACTTACTCTTTTAACAAAATCAATATTGGCTTATTTACGGGCTGGGATTTAAGCGTCGGCGACCGGGCTCAGGATTGGAATTATAACAAGAAACAGTGGCTGGGCATAGCCGTGGGATATTCACTTTTATCATACTAATAGTTGATAAAGCACTCCTTCCCATAACAGGATTGCCTTCGACACCGCATAAGAAAAGCCCTTCAGTAGTACTACTGAAGGGCTTTTCTTATGCAAGTTGCAGTAACTCCTGTTTCCGCTACCGTCTGGGGGATTTGGCGCCGGGCTTTTTGACGCCCTGGGCGGGGCGCCGGGTGGCTTTCGTTGACGCGGGCTTGCGGAGGGAGGTTGTTTTGACTTTGCTTTTTCTTACCGGGGCTTTTTTTACCGGAGCCGCCTTGCCCGTTTTAGCAGGAGCCTTGAGGCTGGCAGCGGTGGGCTCAGCCCCGTACTTCGCCTGAGCTGAATTCGGTTGGGAGCTGACAAACAAGTCAAACTCGACGCGACGGTTTCTAGCGCGTCCAGCTTCGGTCGTATTGCTGGCAATGGGGAAACGGGGGCCGTAGCCACGCATTTCTATCCGACCTTCGGCAACACCTTTGTCGAGCAGATAGCGGCGGGCGGCGGCAGCCCGGTTGCGGGACAACGCTAGGTTGAAAGCCGCGGGTCCTTTGCTGTCGGTGTGGCCGACGATGCTCAATGAATAATCGGGATATTCGTTCAGGATGGGCACCAGCGCATCCAGCGTGGGATAGGATGAGGGCAGCAAAACAGCCTTGTTCAGCTCGAAGCCGATAGACTTGGTGGCAGCCCGCAGCTTCTGGCGCACCTCCGTCTTAATTTCCGGGCAGCCCCCGTTGCCGGCCGGCCCCGCCGAGTTGGGGCATCGGTCCTGGGCGTTTAGCACGCCGTCACCATCCGTATCGGGGGAAGCAGCCGGGACCGGAGCGGCAGAAGTGGAATCGGCAGCTACCGGGCAACCCGTGAAATCGACCGTGGTACCGGCCGGCGTATCGGGGCACTTATCATCCGGATCAATGATACCGTCGCTGTCGGCATCGGGGCAGCCCTGCCGATCAGCCAAGCCCGCTATGTCCGGGCAGTTGTCTTCCGCATCAATGACACCGTCGCCGTCTTTATCGGGGCAGCCGCGCAGGTTGATGGGCCCCGGTTCGGTGGCGCAGGCATCCTGGTAGTCAGCCACCCCGTCGGCGTCGCCGTCGAGCGGGCAGCCGCTTTCGTCTACTCCTACCCCGGGAGGCGTATCCGGGCACTTATCAAGGCGGTCGGTTACCCCGTCTTCGTCCCGGTCGGACGCCTGGCCCATGTTGAACGTCAGGCCGACGCTATGCTGCAAAAACCGGTCGGCCCACCGCGGAGTACTTTGCTCGGGCTTGCCGTCGAGGTTGGCATTGAGCGGTAAGTGCTGGCCGGTTTGGACAAACAAGCTGACACCTTCGCCCAAGCGCAGAGTAATTCCGGCTGCGGTAAACAAGTCGATAAAGCCCTGGTCCTGGTCGATGCGGGCTCCCTGAAACTGCCCGGTCTGGTTGGTATAGGTCCAGCCGGAAGCAGCCAGCAGATACGGTTGAAAGAAGGCATTTTCCTTGAGGGCCCAGCCGTTGTTGAGCTTGAACTTGAAGCCCAGATTGGCGTTAATGACCGTCGTTGTAAAGTAATTCTCCGCACTACGCCGGCCCGTAAGCTCGCCATAAAACACCTGGGTGGTCAAGTCAAGGCCGCGGAACAGGTATTGATTGATGGTCAGCCCCGGGGCCACCTTGGTATTATCGAGCTTCCAGTAATCGGAGCCATAGTCGCCTTGGTACTGCAGGCCATTCACAACAAAGCCTACGCCGGTACGCCGCTCGGGCGTTTGGGCAGCAGCAGAAAGGTGAAGCAGGAAAAATCCTACTACCAGCTTGCAAGAGAATAGAAAATGCTTCATCAGGAGGCAGAATTACACCAGCGCGAAATACCCCAGGGCGTATAGCACAAGTTTACAGCTATTCCTGGAAGCAAATTAATAATACAAACTATTCTGACGTAGCTCTACGCGAAGCCACGTAAAAAGCTGCCGACTGGCCCAAAAGCCTTTTTGTCCGGAACAAGAATGGAGTAGCTCAGGTTCAGAAGGATGCAACGGCCCCGGGGGCTGCTTTGGCTAGCCTGAAAGACAAAATTGGAGCTGGAAACACAAGCGAATTGTGGAGCTCCAAGTATATTTGAAGAATGTAGCGGCGGCAATTTCAGATCTTGGCCACCGCCCAAACCGAGTTAGCCGTCTACTGTTTGGTGCAGATAGCCGTTACCTGCTCTGAGTTCAGTTCCACACTATCTAAGTCTACTCCTATTTCTTCTACTTCTACTCCTTCGTTTCGCATAGCTTTTGTTAGTTCCTGCTCCGGCGACTGGGGTGGCAGCGAAGAGTTATGGGCTGGTACGGCGCTATTTTTAACCCAGGCCGGGCATACGGTACAGGCTTTCAAGACCACCGTAGACGACCAGCACCGGCGGGTGGTGGCCCTGCGCCAAGCAGGCTGCCCCGTAACCGACCTCGACCCGGATGTTACCTTGAGTCGCCGGCTGGTCAACCGCCTGCTGCCTTACCGCAAGCAGTATACCCGGCATAAAATCAGCCAGCGGATTCTGGAGCGGGGCCTTCGGGCGCTGCAACCCCACCTAACGGTTATTTCCCAGGGTTCGAACTACGATGGATGCATTCTGGCCGAGGTCTGCCACCGCCTGGGGCTGGCGTATGTGCTGCTCGCACAGAAAGCCGTTGACTTCTTTTTGCCGCCGTATCTGGAGCGGGAGCAGGTACAAGACATTTACCAGACGGCCCGCCGCTGCTTTTTTGTCTCGCGCCATAACCTGGAGCTAACGCAGCTGCAGCTGGGCATGAGCCTGCCCCAGGCCGAAGTGGTCTGGAATCCCTACAACGTTCCGTTTCAGGGCGAGCTGCCCTGGCCCGCAGCGGCGGCCGACGGGGTGCTTCACCTAGCCTGCGTGGCCCGCCTGCACGTGCCCGACAAGGGGCAAGATCTGCTGCTGCAGGTGCTGGCGCAGCCAAAATGGCGAATGCGCCCGTTGCACATTACCTTTTACGGCACCGGCCCAGACGAGGCGGCCTTGCGGGGTATGGTGGATTTTCTGGGAGTAGAGGCCCAGGTGAGCTTCGCCGGCTATGTGGCCGACGTGGCCAATATATGGCAGCGCCACCACGCCCTGATTCTGCCTTCCCGCCACGAAGGCCTGCCCCTGGCCCTGGTGGAAGCCATGCTGTCGGGCCGGCCCGCCATTGCCGCCGACGCCGGGGGCATGGCCGAGTTGCTGGTTGATAATGAAACGGGGTACCTGGCCGCGGCAGCTACGACGCAGGCAATGGACGAAGCTTTAGAAAGGGCCTGGGCGAATCGGAACGGCTGGCCCCAGCTTGGCGCCGAGGCCGCCCGGCAGGCCCGGGCCGTGGTGCCGAAAGATGCCGCAGCGGTGTTTGGCGGCCATGTGCTGGCCTTAGCCCGGGAAGCCCGGGCTTAACGACTACGGCTCAGTGCTTTTTGCATCACCAACGAAGCTGCCCAGCCCAGCTGCCGAATGGTTTGCCAAAAGCGCAGGCCAAACAACAACAGGTGCAGCCCCAGAACCAGCCCGTCGAGCGGATGGATAGCGCTGAGCACCAACAGAAAGGCCAGCGGGTAGAACACTTCGTAGTACTCGCCCAGTAAAATGCGGGAGTCGGGTTCCAGAATTCGGGGCGGAGTGCTCCAGATACGCCATTTGAAAGCTTCCAGCACTGCATAGACGCCCAGCAACAGCACCGGCCACAGCTGCTGGCTCAGCCACAGCAGCAGCCCAAATGCCAGAACTTCGATGGGAAACACAACCACCTGGCCCAGCCGCTGCACCAGCCGGGGCCCCTGGCGCCGCACCCAGGTATCGACGCCGGCCTGGGCATCGGCTTCCACATCATCGAGCTGGTGGAGCAGGATGTTGCGTATTCCGCAGGCCAGGGCCCACGCGCCCACGGCCCCGTACCAGAGCCCCGGCAACGCCAAGCCGGTCCAGGCCGAAACCAGGGACACGGTAAGCAACTGGGGAAAGAAGTGGGAACCGCATGCATCGGCCAGCACGCCGGCCAGGCCCCGCTTTTTGAGACGTAGCGGGGGCAACGAATAGCAGGAAAAAGCCACCCAAGAACCCAAGTACAGCAGGCCGCTCAGCGCACTGGTGCGCCAGAAGTAAATGCCCAAGCCCAGGCCCACGACCAGGCAGAGCCCGAGCAACAGGGCCGGAAACGCCGTTGACTTATCGGCCACCCGGTTGTATTTGCCGCCGGCGCGGTCATCCTCCAGGTCGGTCCAGTCGTTGATTACGCTGACGTAGGTAGCCCCCACCGTCAGGCCCAGCAAGAGCAGCAGCAGCTTGGGAAGTAACGGCCAGACGGGCGCTTTAAGCAGGCAGGCGGTGGCGTAGAAGGTGGCCAGCACGGGCGAAAACTTACAACTCCACCAATCCTGTACCCGGGCTATTTCCGCTACGCTTCCGCTGAGGCCCTGGGTACTGGCAGCTTGCCGGTGTACCATTTCAAAATCACGAATTATAAAAGAAGTTGGGTAGAACGTCCCAACGGCTGCTTGACTATAGCATAGGCTTCTACAAAGTAAATGAATACTTTACAACATATTGTTGCGTTTGCCGCCCGTTCCAAACTTTATCTTTGAGGAGTCATTTGGTTTGTGCAGACCGGGGCCGAGCAGGCTGCAGCACTAAACCAGTCCGGTAATACACCAATACCCTTTGCCTTCTTATCATCACCGAATGGAATCCGCAGCAGTTCTGCCCTCTCCTGCCACCCGCCCGCTGCCCGGCCTCGACCAAGCCATTGCGCGGGCCGTGGCTTTTCTGCACCAGCGCCAGCTTGTCGACGGGCAGTTTGTCTCGTACTGTGCCCTGGAGCTGCCGATGCAGGGCTGGAAGTACGCCGACAGCGCCGTATTCCCGACGGCCCTGGTGGCGCACTGCCTACTGCCCCTGGCCCACCACCCGCTGGTAGACCAGATGCTGACGCGCTCCACTGAGTTTTTTCGCAACCAAATGAACCACGGGGGGCTGTGGAACCACTTTACCTCCATTCACCAGCTGCGCTACCTCTGCCCCCTGGACATCGACGACACGGCCTGCGTGTCGGCGGTGCTGCGGGCACGCGGCGTGGCCTGCCCGGTGCCAACCAACGTGCCGCTGCTATTAGCTAACCGCAACAGCCAGGGCCTGTTCTACTCCTGGTTTTTGCTTCGTCTGCGCTGGGTGCCCAACCGTACTTTCTGGCGCGTAGCGGCCCGGGAGTTGCTTCATCCCGTGAAAAGCCTGCTGTTTTGGCGCGGGGTAGAAGCCCGGCGCAACGACGTGGATGGCGTCGTAAATGCCAATGCCCTGTATTACCTGGGTGATATTCCCGAAACGCAGCCGGTCATCGACTTCCTGCTCCGCATTATTGCCAGAAACGAAGAAGGCACCTGCGACCTGTGGTATCTCGACCCGTGTTTCGTCTACTACTCGTTTACGCGCTGCTACCACGCCGGCATTACGCGCCTCGAGCCCCTACGCCAGCCTATTATCGACCGAATTCTGGCCCAGGCCAAACCCGATGGCCGCCTGGGCGAAACCCTGGCCGATACGGCCTGGGCCGTGTGCAGCCTGCTGAATCTGGGCAGTTACCCCGCCGAGCTGGACCGGGCCGTACAATACATTCTGCAGGCCCAGCAGGCCGCCGGCGAATGGCCCCGCTGGCTCCTCTACTACGGCGGGCCCAAACGGCTGCTGGGCTGGGGTTCGGAGGAAATGACGACCGGCTTCTGCCTCGAAGCCCTGGCCCGCTACCGTGCCCTGCACGCCGACGTGCAAGCCTAAGTTCTAGTGCCTGCCGATAATGGCTAGCACACTGACGAACAACGCCGTAACCCGACTAGCACAGCTGGCTCAGAGCTAACGGATTCTTGACAGTAGCAGCACACTGAGGTAATATGCTAGCCGCAATTTTGCAGCGTACTAAGACTTCTGTCACCCTGCTGCCTATGTCTGCCCTGCTGAAACACTGCCTGCTGTACGTTGCCGCCACCCTGCGTCCGGCCCCGCGCCGCCCAACGTCGGGCCCCACGGCCTCGCTATTTGTATGACCCGCGCGGCCTGCCCCAGCTTTGGCTACCGGCCCGGGCAGTTCGGCTACCGGCGGCCGGCAGCACCCGGCCCCAAGCTGCACCCGGCGTCCACCGATGCCTCGGTGAAACGTTCGTTCGTGCCAACTGCTCCTAGCCCGCTGAAGCAAGTGGCCTGATTTCTATTCCAAGCTGTTATCCAGTTATCAAGCCGTATCGTGCTTGACAAGAAAAGGCCCGAAGCAATGTGCTTCGGGCCTTTTTCATCCTTACATCAGCGGCTCTTTAATCGAGGATGTAGCGCAGACCGACCTGGGCCCGCCACCGGCTATTCAGGTCGGTATTGTTGACAAAGGTCTGGTTGCCGCCACGGAAGCGAAACTCCGGGGTATCGGGGGCCGCGCTGGAGTAGCCGGTTTCGATAAAGCGGTTGTTGCCAAACACGCGGCGCACACCCCAATCCGAACTGATTAGGTTGCCCAGGTTCTGAATGTCGAGGCTGAGCTGGAAGGTGTGCTTCTTCTGCTTGCCATTCAAGCTAAAGTCTTGCAGCAGCTTGGCGTCGAGCTGGGTATACCACGGGCTAATGGCCCCGTTGCGCTCGGCATACTGGCCCCGGCGCGACTGGAGGTAGTCGTCCTGTTCAATGTAGGCGTTGAGCTGCTGCCACTGCTGCTCGGCCGTCAGTACCAGGTTGTTTTGCGCGTCGCGGATATCCACCAAGTTGATTTGGTCGCGCGAGGCGGGTACGTACAGCAGGTCGTTGCCGGCAATGGCGTCACGGTTCAAATCGCCGGCGTAGGTATAGGAGAAACGGTTGCCTTGGGCAGCTTCGAAGAAGAAGCTTAGCGTTGTGGCCAGCTTGTCATTGGCATAAGCGAAGCGCTTACCGGCCGCGGCAATAATGCGGTGCTGCAGCCCAAAGTCGCTGTAGGCTAGCTGGGGCTGGTTGGCATCGCCCACCACGGGGTTGCGCTGGTAGGCATCGGCGGCAATTTCACCCGGGTTGGAAGTCACATCCTTGGCCTGCGAATACGTGTAAGCGGCCGTCAGGTACAGCCCGCTGGCGAAATCCTTTTTCAGCTGGCCGGTCAGGCTGTACTGGTAGCCTTGGTTGGTGTTTTCGAGCACAATCACGCCTGCATCGAGGAAGCTGAACTGCCCGTCGGGACCGGTGAAGCCCGGCGTGATGCGCGGGCCCGCCGCGGGATAAATCAGGCGGTTGTCGGCGCCCTGCAGACGCTCGGTGGGCGTTACAAAGTTGTAGTTGCGGTGAATGGCCGCATTGCGGTCCTTGGAATAAATAGCCTCCAGCGTGGCCACTACCCCACCGGGCAGCTGCTGGTCGATGGCCAGGTTAGAGCGCCACACCTGCGGAAACTTGAAGTTGCGGGCCGTGCCGTTGATCTGGAAGGTATACCCCGCATCAAACTGCGAGTTAGAGGCCTGGTTGCTGATCCACACGAACGGAATGCGGCCGGTAAAAATGCCCGTACCGCCGCGCAGCTGGGTGGTGTAGTCGCCTTGGTTAGTTGAGTAGTTGAAGCCCAGACGGGGCGAAAACAGCGGAGTGGCCTTGGGAAATTCCGTTACATCGACCTTGGCCGACTGGCCGCCGGAGTTGAGCAGGGGCGCGTTCAGAATCTGCGTGTTCGGGCGCACATCGGTGTTGTAGATGGGCAAATCGGCGCGCACACCCAGCGTAAGCTTGAAGTCGGGCGTCACGTTCCACTCGTCCTGGGCGTAGAGGCCGAGCTGGGCTACGTTTACATCCACGCCTTTCACGGGCCGCTGCCCACCGGCGGCGGCAATGGCATTCAGGTCCACAAAGTCGGGATTGGAGCGGTCCGTCACCTCGAAGAACCGGTTGACGTCGAGGCCCCCGAAGAAGGGATACCCGTAGCGGGCCAGGTTGAAGGCGTTGAAGAAGCTGAACCGCTCGTAGGTCAGGCCGGCCGTCAGCACGTGGGCCCCGGCGAAGTAGCTGAGATTGTCGGTAAACTGGGTGATATTCTGATTCAGCTCGTTGTTGGCCGAAAACTGCTCGGTGCCCACGCTCACGTAGGTCGTGCCGTTCTTGGTGATGTCAATCTGGGGAAACAGCGGGGCGTTGGGCAGCTCGCGCAGGTCACGAAAGGCCGAGAAGCTCAGTTGGGCCTTGTTGCTGAATTTCTCGCCAATGCGGGAGTTCAGCTCCCCAACCACCGAGTTCAGGTCGTTGTTGATGGTGTAGCCCGAGTTAGAGTATTGTAGCGTGTTCACGCCCTGTACCCGCGACGAAGGCGCAATGGCAATGGGGTGCGGCCCCTGCTCCCGGAAGCTTTGCAGGAAGTTATAACGCAGCGAGAAGGTGTTTTTCGGGCTGATATTCCAATCGAGCTTCACCAGCACTTTGTCGCTGGAAGTGCGGTACTTGAAGTCCTGGTAAGAACCTGGGTCGTAGCCGTACACGCTGATTAGGCGCTGACGAATGGCAATCAGGTCACTTTCCAGTACCCGGCTCACGCCGTCAGCCCGGCCGTTGAGGGCGGCTTCGGCTTCGGCCGCATCCCGGGCAGGCCGGAACGTCAGACCCGGGTCGTCGCGGCGGGTGATTTCGGCGTTGGTAAAGAAGAACAGCTTGTTTTTGATAATCGGCCCGCCGAGGGCAAAGCCAGTCTGGTTGAATTGCAGGTCGGGGTTGCGCACGGTCACGTCGCCGACTTTCTCGCCGATAAGCTTTTCGTTGCGCAGGAAGGTGTAGACCGTGCCCTTAAAATCGTTGGTACCGCTCTTGGTTACGGCATTGACGCCCGCCCCGGTAAAGCCGCCCTGGCGCACGTCGTAGGGCGCCAGGCTGACTTCCAGCTGCTCGATGGCGTCGAGCGACACGGGCTGGGAGTTGGTTTGCCCGCCCGGCGTGGGCGCATCCAGGCCGAAGGAGTTGTTGAAAATGGAGCCGTCGAGCGAGAAGTTGTTATAGAGCGTGTTGCGGCCCCCAAAGCTCAGCCCGCTGCTCTGCGGCGTGAGCCGGGTGAAATCCTCCTGGGAACGGCTGATAGTGGGCAGCGTGCGGATGGCGCCGTTGTTGATGTTGGTAGAAGCACCCGTGCGGTCCTTGTTGATGACACCGTCGCGGTTGCCTTTCACCACTACTTCGTCGAGGGTGCGGCCTTCCTCGGCCAGGGTCACGTTGGCTTCAAAGGTTTTGCCCAGGGCCAACTGAATATTGCCCTGGGTGTAAGTGGTGTAGCCCACAAACGAAACTTTGATTTCGTACGGACCACCCACGCGCAGGTTGAGCAGGTCGAACTGGCCATTGGAGCGGGTAGCGGTGCCGTAGGGCGTGCCCGTGGGCAGGTGGGTTGCGACTACTGTGGCGCCGGGCAGCGGGCTGCCCTTGGCATCGAGGATCACGCCTTTCATGGCGGCCGTCGTCACGCCCTGGGCGGCGGCAAACTGGCCGTTAGTGAAAAGCACAAAGCCTAACAGCAGCAGTAAGTAGGGTTTCAAATTCATACCAATGGCTTTTTTATTTATCAGAAGCATCTCTTCTGAATTTCGCCGCGAAGGTAGAGTCACGATTTAGTGATGTATGCATAACACTTTCATAATCCGTAAATGGTAACACAAGCATAAACAAACCTTAATATTCAACTTGCCGAAGCCCCTGTCCGAATCGTGATATTCCTGCGCACCCATGCCTATTCTGACTGATACCGAAAAGCTTGCCCCTGCCGCCGGGCCCACAACAGCAAAGCCCGGCAGCAGGGCTACCGGGCTTTGCATGGCTTGCCGCAACCAGCGCACAAGCCGTAGAGAAGGTATTGCTACTCGGGGAAGTCGGCCGAGTCGCCGATGCTGGCCACGCTTTCCAACTCCTTGACCAGGGTGGCAAACTTGTCCCGCGCGCCTTTGACGGCCGCCTTGCCCAGGGGTAGGTGCAGGGGCGGATTTTCCTGGCGCACCAGGTCGTACATAATCTGGGCGGCGCGCTGGGGGTCGCCGGGCTGCCGGCCGCTGTAGCCCTGAATGCCCTTCAGGTTTTCGCCCACGGTGGCCTGGTAGTCCTCGATGCCGGTGGTGACGATGTTGGCCGAGCGCCCGGCCCAGTCGGTGCGGAAGCCGCTGGGCTCGATGTTGGTGACTTTGATACCGAGTGGGGCCACTTGCTGGGCCAGGCTTTCGCCGATGGCTTCGAGGGCGAACTTGCTGGCATTGTAGACGCCCACGCCGGGGAAGGTTTTCAGGCCGCCGATACTGGTAATGTTGAGCACGTGGCCGCTGCGCCGCTCCCGCAGGTGGGGCAGCACGGCCCGTAGCACGTGCAGGGGTCCGAATACGTTGACGTCGAACTGGCGCTGCACTTCGGCAGCCTCGATTTCCTCGATGCTGCCCAGGGAGCCGTAGCCCGCGTTGTTGACGATGACATCGAGGTGACCGAAGTGCTGGATGGCGGCGGCCACGCCCTGCTTTACCTGGGCCTCATCGGTTACTTCGACCACGAAGCCGCGGCCATTGGTGCCGGCTTTCTGGGTGAACTCATCGGCCTGCTCCTGCTTGCGGAAGGTGGCGGCTACTTTGTCGCCTTTTTGGAGCAGCAATTCGGCCAGCGCCGCCCCGAATCCGGTGCTGACGCCGGTAATAAACCAGTGTTTGGGTGTGGTAGCCATTCGTAGACTGTGAGAATAGAGATGATTCTGCTTCAACCGGCCCGGCCAAGGTTAGGTTTTGCCCACCGCGGAATACGGTGGGGCCGCCCGGCCCAAATGCAACAACCGCCGCTGGCAGGTCAGCGGCGGTTGTCGTTTGTAACAAATAGCTTCTTAGGAACTTATACTCGGAACGTAAGAACCGGCGGCGCGGCATGCATGGCCACGTTTTCGGCCTTGTTTGGGTGCAGGTAGTGGGCCAGCCCCGTGTGGGCGTGGGTGGGCATCACAACTAAATCGGCGTGGGCCTGCTGGGCAAACAGCGGAATTCCGACGCTAACATCGGCGGCATCAATTACCTCGGGCTCACAATGTTCCAGGTGATGCCGCTCGGCAAAGGCCTGAATCCGGTCGAGGGCTGCGGCGTAGTGGTCTATATCCGAGACTACTTGCAGCAGGTGGAGCGTAGCCTCGGGAAATACGGCCTGGATGCGCTGCAAATCTGGCACGGCCCGGTCGGCCTCGGCCGAGAAGTCGGACGGAAACACGATGTGCTGCACATTGAACTGCATTTCCGGGTGCTTCACGGTCAGCACCGGGCAGGGTGCCGTGCGCACCAGTTTCTCGGTGTTGGAGCCCGCAAAAAAGTGCTGCCAGGAGCTGTGCTCGGTAGCTCCCATCACGACCAAATCAATCTGGCGCTCAGCCACCACTTCCAGTACCGAGTTCACCAGGCTGGAAGTTCGGAGCAGGTCGGTTACCGGTATTTCCGGCGCAATCTGCTGGGCCTCGGCCATAAGCTCGTGCATCTGGTGCTTGATTTTTTGCATGAGTTTGAGCATGAAAACGTCTTCCAGGCTGACGCCCCCCAGCCGCCCGCCCGACGAGCTAAAGCGGGGCGTATCGTTGTGCTCTTCCACGTGCAGCAGGGTTACGGCGCCGCCCGTGCGCTGGGCCAGGCGCAGGGCTACCTCGAAGGCGTTGTGGGCGGCCGGCGAAAAATCGGTGGGTACCAGGATGTTTTTCATAGCGGGTAGGACCTGAGTGAGCAAGTTTTTGCAACCAATGCCTGAGCCAGGCGGGCTATGCTGCCCCGCGCACAGGTGTCGGGCGGCCCGGCTTAGCTGCTGTACAATCAGGATAATATATACATAATTTATAATTTTCACAATCTTCTCCTCCTCTACCTGGCCCTACAACCGGCGGTTTGAGCAGCCCTGAAAGCTTTTGCACCCCGCCCCGAAACGGCCCCCTGCCGATTCCCAATATCTTCACCCTTTTGCCAAGGTCGGCTCCTAACCGCAGCCTGGTTTTTGGAGTAGGTGAAAAGCCCGCCGGCGGCCTTTCCATTCCTGCCCGCTTGTTTGTCCACGCATGAAGAAACTTACTTCCAACCTCACGTTTCAGGTCCTGACTGCCATTGCCCTCGGGGTAGTGGTGGGGGCCGTATTCCCCGGCTTTGGGGCGGCCCTCAAGCCCATCGGCGACACTTTTATCAACCTGATAAAGATGCTGATTGCCCCCATTATCTTCCTGACGGTGGTGCTGGGTATCGGGGGCATGGGCGACCTGAAGAAAGTGGGGCGGGTGGGCGGTAAGGCCCTGCTGTACTTTGAAATCGTCACGACCCTGGCCCTAGTTATCGGTATTACAGCGGCCAACCTGACGCGCCCGGGCCACGGCATCGACGCCCGGGCCTCGGTGGCCACGCAAACCGCTGCCCAGGCGGCGGAGGCATCCAAATACACGGCCCAGGCCGGCGACATGAACTGGGTCGAGTTCTTTACTCATGTAGTGCCCCACAGCGTCGTGGGGGCCTTTGCCGAGGGTGATGTGCTGCAGGTGCTCTTGTTTGCCGTGCTGTTTGGCATGGCCCTGGGCCGCATTTCTCCCACCTATAGCCAGCCTCTGATTGCCACGTTCGAGCGGTTGTCGCACGCTATGTTTGCCGTGCTGGGCCTGGTTATGAAGCTGGCCCCGCTGGGCGCTTTTGGGGGCATGGCCTTTACCATCGGCAAGTACGGGCTGGCCACGCTGCTGCCCCTGGGCAAGCTTATGCTGGTCGTATACCTGACGATGTTTCTGTTCATTTTTGGCGTCTTGAACTTGATTTTGCGCTACTACGGCCTGAGCTTGTGGCGCTTTCTGGGCTTTATCAAAGAAGAAATCCTGTTGGTGCTGGGCACGTCGTCGTCGGAGTCGGCCTTGCCGCGCATGATTGATAAGCTGGAGCGCTACGGCTGCTCCCGCTCGGTGGCGGGGCTGGTCATTCCGACGGGCTATTCCTTCAACCTCGACGGCACCTCGATCTACTTGTCTATTGCGGCCATTTTCCTGGCCCAGGCCTTCGGCATCGAGCTTTCCCTGACCCAGGAGCTGACGCTCATCGGCATTCTGATGCTGACCAGCAAGGGCGCGGCCGGCGTTACGGGCTCGGGCTTTATCGTGCTGGCCTCTACGCTAGCAGCCACCCGGATTATCCCGGTGGAAGGCGTGGCGCTGCTGCTGGGCGTAGACCGGTTTATGAGTGAGGCCCGGGCTATTACCAACGTTATCGGCAACGGGGTAGCCACGCTGGTCATTGCCAAAAGCGAAGGAGAATTCGACGAAGTCCGGCATCAGCTGGCGCTGCACGGCGCGGTAGCGCCGGCCGAGTCGGACGAAGCTACTGCCCAGGCCACGCACTCCGACACGGGAATAGGGCCCCGCTAAAACCGTACTTTTGTAGGCCCGACCTCCTCCAGCGGGCAATTTCGCTTATGATTTTTTCCTGGCTCCGCTTCCGCCTGCTCCACCTTGGGCTGCTGAGTGCGCTCCTGCTGCCCCAACGTGGCCTGGCCCAACAGCCTGCGGCCCCTACGACTATCCTGTTTGTGGGCAATAGTTTTTTTCACGGCCGCTACAACCCGGTGTTCAACTACAACTCCCAGGCCATTACTATTGAGCGGGTCGGAAAGCAGAAAATTGGGGCGTGGGGCGGCATCCCGGCCATATTCAAGAAGTTTGCCGACCAGGCCGGCCTGCCCTACGAAGTGCATTTGCAGTGTATCAACGGAGAATCCCTGAAGCTGCACTACGACAGCGCCCGGCACATTCTGCAGCAGCCGCGCTGGAATACGGTGGTGCTGCAGGAGCACAGTATGTACCCCGTGCCGGCTCGCCGCGGCGGCAAGCCCGATACGTTTCGTGACTATTCCACCCGTATCGAGCAGGCAGTGCACCAGGCTAACCCGGCCGCCCGGCTCTACTTCTACCAAACCTGGGCCCGGGCCGACCAAACGTACCCGCCCGGCAAGGCGTACTCCGGCCTGCCCCTCGACTCGATGACCCAGGACCTGCACCGCGGCTACTACGGGGCGGCCCAGGCCAATGGCCACTTCACGGGCGTGGCCCCGGCCGGCGACGCCTGGCTGCGGGCCGTGCAGGCGGGCGTGGCTTTGCGCAATTCCTACCAGCCCGAGGCCGGCAAACTCAACCTCTGGGGCGAAGACCACTACCACCCGAGCCAGTGGGGGTCCTACCTAAACGCCTGCGTGCTGTTCGGGGAAATAACCGGCTATGACCCCCGCCGACTGGGCCCCCACGAGCAGGCCGCCGCCGCGCTGGGTATTGTACCGGCTGATGCCGTGCGTCTGCAGCGCATTGCCGCCGAGCAGGTGTTAGCCGCCCGGCCCACGGCCTTTACCCCAGCGGCCGAGACGCGAAAAAATGGCCGGGGCAAAGGCAGAACGAAAGCCAAAAACAACGCCCAGCTACCCTAAAAGCCCGGCCCGACCGGCTCCGAAAAGCCCCGCGGAACCTCTGCGGGGCTTTTCTGTTTATAGGCTACTCTGTTTATAGGCTACTCTGCGTTAACAAGGCAGGAAGCCGGCGCCTGGCCGGGGTATTGTAACTGTGCCGCGCGTCGCCTTACCTTTGCAGGGTCAATTCTTTCTGACCAAAGGATTGTTTTTATACAGAGGCGTGGAGAGACAGGCTCGACGATACGCCGGCAACCCCCAGTGATGAGCTGGAACGGTGCCAAGTCCTGACCATATAAAAACAAGTTGCCGTGGACACTGCCAACAACTTTTCTGCCCTTCCCGCTGCTTTCGTAGCCCAGCCCCAGTCTGCTTTTGCCGCAGTCTGTTGTTGGCCCTCGGCTGGCGCTGGCTGTTGTTGTTAGTTTCCTTCTCCCTGGCCCGCTGACCGCCTAGCTCCCGCTGTTTCGGTCGGTTTTGCTCTGCCGCCGCGGCTTTAGCCCGTTGGCGCCCCCACTTTTCTGGTTTTTCACCGAACAGCTTTCTGCTGCGTTGCAGCGCGTCTGTTGGGCCGGCCCGTGGGGTTTCTAGCGCCTACCTGCTGCTGGGCAGACCTCTCTACTTGCGGGCTTTATCCATGCTGCCGCCCTGCCGCGGCCTTTATTCCGTCACATTTCTTTTTTCATACTACTCATGGCCCAGCCCCAAAAGCCGATTGGCATTTATTACGAGCACCCCGAATGGTTCAAGCCCCTATTTGCCGAGCTGGACCGCCGGGGCCTGCCCTACGAAAAGATTGACGCGGCCCACCACCTCTTCGACCCCTCCGAAACCGAGAGCCGCTACTCGCTGGTCGTGAACCGCATGAGCTCCTCAGCCTACCTGCGCGGCCACGGCCAGGGCATTTTCCACACGGCCGGCTTTGCTACCCACCTCGAGCGGATCGGCACCCGCATCATCAACGGTTCGGTGGCTACCAGCATCGAAACCAACAAGGCCCGGCAACTCTCGCTGTTTGCTTCCCTGGGCTTGAAATATCCTAAATCCTTCGTCGTCAACCACGCTTCCCGGGTGCCCGACGCCGCCCGCCAGCTGCAGTTCCCGATTGTGGTCAAAGTCAACATCGGCGGCAGCGGGGCCGGCATCATCCGCTTCGACACGATTGAGGGCGTGCAGGCCGCTGTGGAGGCTGGTCAAATTGACCTGGGCATCGACCAAACGGCCGTGGTGCAGGAGTACGTGACGCCCCGCGGCGGCAACATTCACCGCGTGGAAACCCTCGACGGCAAGTTTCTCTACGCCATGAAGGTGTTTACGACCGGAGAAAGCTTTAACCTGTGCCCGGCCGAAATCTGCCAGATACCGGAGGAGCAGTCGGCCGAGTTCTGCCTGACCGAAGCGCCCAAGAAAGGCATTCAGGTGGAAGCCTTTACGCCCCCGGCCGAAGTAATAGAAGCCGTGGAGCGCATCGTGGCCGCCGCCAAAATTGACGTGGGCGGCATCGAGTACCTGATTGACGACCGCACCGGCGACGTGCTCTTCTACGACGTCAACGCCCTGTCCAACTTCGTGGCTGATGCCGTGAATGTGGTGGGCTTCGACCCCTACGCCCGCTTCGTGGACTATCTCGAAAGCCAGCTGCCCGGCGTGGCCGCTACCGCCGTTGCTACCGAAGTTCAACCTGAAACCGCCACTGTATAATGCGTTACGGATATTGGATGCCCGTTTTTGGCGGGTGGCTGCGCAACGTCGAAGACGAAAACATGCGCGCCGACTGGGACTACGTGAAAACGCTGGCCCAGCGCAGTGAGGACTTGGGCTACGACCTATCCCTAATTGCCGAGCTGAATCTGAACGACATCAAAGGCGAGGAAGCCCCGAGCCTGGATGCCTGGAGCACGGCCGCCGCGTTGGCCGCCGTGACCAAGAAAATTGAGCTGATGGTGGCCGTGCGGCCCACCTTCCACTCGCCGGCGCTGCTAGCCAAGCAGGCCGCCAACATCGACCACATCAGCAACGGCCGCCTGTCGCTGAACGTGGTGTCGTCGTGGTGGCAGGACGAGGCCAAGAAGTACGGCGTGCACTTCGAGCAGCACGATGACCGCTACGCCCGCACCGCCGAGTGGCTGCACGTGGTGGACAATATGTGGAAGCAGGACCACTTCAGCTTCGAGGGCAAGTTCTACAAGGTCACCGATTCGATTCTGCAGCCCAAGCCCGTGTCGCGGCCCCGGCCCTTCATCTACGCCGGTGGCGAGTCGGAGGCGGCCAAAAACATGATAGCGGCTCAGTGCGACGGCTACGTGATGCACGGCGACGAGCCCGCGGCCATCGGCCGCCGCATTCAGGATTTGAGTCAGCGCCGCGAGAAGCTGGGCTTGCCGCCCATGAAATTTGGGGTGGCCGCCTACTCGGTGGTGCGCAACACCGAAGCCGAGGTCAAAAAGGAGCTGGAGCGCATTACCAACGTGCAGGGCTCGGCCGCGGGCTATAAGAATTACCAGCAGTGGCTGGCCGGCACCCAGCTCGAAAACCAGGTTTCGCTGCAGGATTACTCGGTGTCGAACCGGGGCCTGCGCTCGGGCCTGACCGGCACCCCCGACCAGGTGGCCGAGCGCGTGGCCGCCTTCGAAGCCGTGGGCGTGGACCTGTTTTTGCTCCAGTGCAGCCCCCAGCTCGAAGAAATGGAGCGTTTCTCGGAAGCAGTCATTCAGGTGCTGGCCTAAGCCCATACCTCTTCCCAGGACTTAAGTTGAGCAGGCGGCGCCTGCAGCAGAGTTCGAGGAAGCTTGCAAGCTGATGTTGCTGAACAAGAACGTCATGCTGAGCCTGTCGAAGCATCTCTCCCCCACGGTAATCTGCCTATCGTGGTGCTTGAGACGCAGCAGCGGTACTCAGCATGACGTTCTTTTGTCTATACTAGCTGTTTCATACTTACCGTTTCGCTCCCTCTAAACCCCTTTATGAAGTTAGATATCCTGATGATTGCCGCCCACCCCGACGACGCCGAAGTCGGCTGCGCGGGCACGCTGATGAAGCACATTGCCAAGGGTCGCCGGGTGGGCGTCGTCGACCTGACGCGCGGGGAGCTGGGCACCCGGGGCTCGGCCGAGCTGCGGGCCGAGGAGGCTGCCGACGCGGCCCGCATCCTGGGGCTGCACGTGCGCGAAAACCTGGGCATGCGCGACGGGTTCTTTCTCAACGACGAAGCCCATCAGCTGCAAATCATTCAGGTTATCCGCCGCTTTCGGCCTTCCATTATTCTGACCAACCCCAACGTGGACCGCCACCCCGACCACGGCCGGGCCGCCAACCTGGTCCACGACGCGGCGTTTCTGTCGGGTTTGCCCAAAATCGAAACCCAGCACCAGGGTCAAAACCAGCCCGCCTGGCGACCTGATCTGATGCTGCAGGTGATTCACAACACCTACGTCAAGCCCGATATTGTGGTGGATATTACCGAGTACTGGGAGCGGAAACTGGAGGCCGTAACGGCGTTCAAAAGCCAGTTTTACCACCCCGACTACGAAGACCCCACCTCGACCTATATTTCCTCGCCCGACTTTCTGAAGATTCTCGAAGGCCAGGCCCGCGACTGTGGCAAGTACATCAATGTGCCCTTTGCCGAGGGTTTCACCTGCCGCCGCCTGCTGGGCGTGGATGACCTGTTTCAGCTGCGCTGACCGGCCCCGGCTTGGGCATTTGGGCTATTCTGGGTATGTTTGGAACTGTCGCGCTCTACTTTTTTAGGCTGATAGATATCGAATGCATTCTTACTCTCCCGGGCTTCATATCCTGGCAACGTTCCGGGCCCCGGTGGCCCGCCTGACGAATGCCGCGGCCTGCCAGACGTTTTTCAACGAGCAGATCAGTCGTTTAGGCTTGGTGAAAGTGGGCGAAGTCTACCATTCCTTTCCCAACCACAGCTTTACGGCCGTCGTGGGCCTGACCGAGTCCCACCTGAGCATTCATACCTGGCCCGAGTTTGAGCAGGCCACTTTCGACGTGTTTCTGTCGAACTACCTGCGCGACAACTCGGCCACTGTGCAGCAGCTCTACGCCGAAACCCTGCGGTTTTTTGAAGCCACGGAGCTTTCCAAAGCGGAAGTAGCCCGATGAACGACGGCATAACCTCGCTCGAAGCCCGGGTAACCTGCCCCGGCTGCCTGGCCCAGTGCACCTACTACGACCCGGTCGGCAGCAGCGTTTTTGGCTGTACCGAGTGCCACACGCTGTTTAAGCGGCAGCGCAACGGCACGACCGAGCGGCTCAAGAAGTTTCAGGACGTGCCCCGGGTAGCGCCGGCCCTGGCGCTGGGCAGCATTGGCACCCTGCCCGACGGCCTGCTCTACCGCGTGACGGGGTATATGCTGCGCAAGGAAGCCAGCTCCCCGGCCCGCTGGCTCGAATTTATGCTCTTCAACCCCGATACTGGGTATGCCCAGCTGGCCGTGTACGAGGGCCACTGGACGTTTATCAAGCCGTCGAGCGAAAAACACCTGGGCCTGCCGGGCCTCTCGGGCAGCCACCGCGTAGCCCTGGATGGCGACACGGAGTTTGCCATCTATAACAAGTACCAGCCCCGCATCCTCTACGCCGTGGGCGAGTTCGACTGGAACATTCTGGACGACGAGCAGTTGACCGTCACCGAGTTTGTGGCCCCGCCCCGGATGCTGATTGAGGAAAAAGCCAAGAACTGGCCCGTGCACTGGTACCGGGCCGAGCACATCGAGCCCCGGCAGGTGGCCCAGGCGTTTGGCCTGACGATGTCGCGCCTGCCCTACCGCAGTGGCGTGGGCGCCGTGCAGCCCCCGCCCGGTGGCAGCTCCTGGCCCCTGCTGAAGAAATTGACCGGACTGCTGCTGGCCCTGCTGCTGCTTACCGAGCTGGTGCTGAGCAACCAGCGCTACCACCATCAGATACTCCGGCAGGAGTTTGCCAGCGAGATTGGGGGCCCACCTACCGCTACCTCCGAGGCTACCGGCAAAGTGCAGGTATCAGAATCCTTCAATGTGGAGAACGGCCCCGCCGTGCTCGACTTCGAGATACACTGCAACGTGAATAACACCTGGCTGGAGCTACCCGTGAGCCTGGTAAACGAGCAAACTGGCCAGGGCTTTGAGTTTACCAAGAGCATCGAGTATTACAACGGCGTGGAAGACGGCGAAAGCTGGTCGGAAGGCCGGGTCGACGCCGAGGCGACCATTGCGCAGGTACCTGCCGGCCGCTACCACCTCAACCTCTACCCCTCCACCGACTACAACCACCAGATTTTCTTCTCGGTCACCGTCACCGAGAACCCCTGGGTGCCCAGTAACCTGTTTCTGGCGATGCTGGCGGTGTTGCTGTATCCCACGGTTCTGTACTTCCTACGCGGGGCGCACGAGCAAAACCGCTGGAACCACAGCAATTTCCCCAACCCGCACCCGCTTTAACCCGCTTTTTGCCCTATGCTCCGCGACTTGCTCAACCTCCGTCTCTACCTCGTGCTGGGCCTGCTTACCTACGCTGGCTACCTCTGGGTTCAGCTGCACGGCGTGCGCCTGCTCGGCGACGACAATGAAACGACCGAAAACCTCAACGGCACCGGCAGCCACTCCAGCGGCCACGCCGGCCGCTCCAATTTTTACCATAAATAGGTGAAAAAGACGTGTCATTGCGAGCAACGAAACCATCCGTCCTCTGCCGAGCACGACACAGCCTTTTACCACCCCGCCCTTTTACTCAACAACCATGAAGGCTTGCTACACAAGCAAGCTCCGCCCATTTCTAAGGACGGATTGATGCCGCTTGATGCGCGGAATGACACAGCGTACCCGCACAATCAGCCCGACAACTCCCTATCTCACCATCTCACCGATTCACCGATGGAATACCTCAACTTTAAACTTATTACTGCCTCCATCGTGTACTCGGTGCTGGGCATTCTGATTCTGGTCCTCAGCTTTGTTCTTATCGACAAGCTCACGCCCAAAACGCTCTGGAAGGAAATTGTGGACGAGCACAATAACGCTTTGGCCATTGTAGCGGCGGCCTTTATGCTGTCGGTGGCCCTGATTATCAGTTCTGCCATTCATGGGTAATGACCCCGTGCTGCCCCCGCCCGAGCAGGGCCGCCGCAGTACCAGGGCCGACCACCTGCCGGCCCTGCTGCTGGGCTCAGTGTTCGTCATTGCCACCTGCGGCCTGATCTACGAGCTGATTGCCGGCACCCTGGCCAGCTACCTGCTCGGCGACTCGGTCACGCAGTTTTCCACCATCATCGGGGCCTATTTGTTCTCGATGGGCATCGGCTCCTGGCTGTCGCGCTACCTCGACGGAGCCTTACTTAAGTGGTTTATCCGCCTCGAAATTCTGGTCGGCCTGGTTGGGGGTTTCTCGGCGCCCCTGCTGTTCGTGCTGTTTGAGTACGTCAGTTCCTTCCGCCTGATTCTCTACTCCCTGGTGGGCCTCACCGGCATTCTGGTGGGCCTGGAAATTCCGCTGCTGATGCGGATTCTGGAGAATCGCTACGAGTTTAAGGACCTGGTTTCCCGCGTTTTTACCTTCGACTACATCGGGGCTTTGCTGGCCTCACTTATCTTTCCACTGGTGCTCGTGCCCCAGCTCGGCTTGATTCGTACCTCTCTGTTTTTTGGGGCCCTGAACGTGGTAGTAGCCGCCATTGCTCTGTACCGTTTCCCCGAAACCCGCCCCTACCGCCGCCGCTTTGCGGGCCTTATGGCGGGCACTCTGCTGCTGCTGGCCGTCGGCTTTGGCTACGCCGAGCGTATCATGACCTACACCGAAACCATGGCGTTTCAGGACCAGGTCATCTACAGCAAAAGCACCGTTTACCAGCGCATCGTGCTCACGCGCAACAACCGGGAGCTGCGCCTCTTCCTCAACGGCAACCTGCAGTTCAGCTCTGCCGACGAGTACCGCTACCACGAAGCCCTGGTGCACCCCGCCATGCAGGCGCTGCCGAAGGCAAAACGGGTATTGGTGCTGGGGGGCGGCGACGGCCTGGCCGTGCGCGAGCTACTCAAGTATCCCCAGCTTCAGCGCATCCGCCTCGTCGACCTCGACGCGGGCATGACTCACCTGTTTCAGCACAACGAAATGCTGCTGGCGCTCAACAAAGGGGCTCTGAACAATCCGAAAGTGCAGGTCATCAACGGCGACGCCTACCAGTGGGTGCGCTACGACACGACCCGCTACGACCTGCTTGTCGTCGACTTCCCCGACCCCTCCAACTACTCCATCGGCAAGCTGTACAGCACCTCGTTTTATACGGAACTGCACAAGCTGCTGGCCCCTGACGGGCTGATGGTGGTGCAAAGTACCTCGCCCTACGTGGCCCAGAAGTCGTTTTGGTGCATCAGCCACACCTTGCAGGCCGCTGGCTTTCATACCATTCCCTACCACACCTACGTGCCTTCCTTCGGCGAGTGGGGCTATGTGCTGGCCGGCCGCAACGGCCACTGGCGCGGCAACGGCACCCTACCGCAAGGCTTGCGCTACCTCACGGCGGCTACTCTCAAGGAAATGCTCCACTTTCCGCCCGACATGGCCGAGGTACCCACCGAAATCAACCAGCTCAACAACCAGGCCCTGGTCCGCTACTTCGAAGACGACTGGGCGCCTTACACCCACTAACTAGTTAATCCGCAGGAAAGCAGGCAAGGCAAAAACCAGGACGTTATGTCAAGCAACATTAGGTGTTCCGCGCGCTGAGTGCCGCCGCAGTATCTCCTAAGCCTAGCTCCTCGCCCGTCGCTCTTCCTCCCCCACCTATTGCTCTCCTCATGTCCGTGCCTGACTTTCCCCAGTGCCCTTTCCTGCCCGGCCGCCGCGAATTTCTCGGGCGAGCCGGCCTGGGCATGGCCGGGTTGCTGCTGGGTCCGGGCCTGCTCGAATCGTGTGCGCCCGGCTCCCCGCGGGCGCACATTCGGGGCACGTTACGCGGCGCCAACAAGGTCACGGGCCACCAGCTCTGGAACCCCGGCCAGCTGCCGGCTCCCACCCACACCGTCCAAACCGACATTGTCATCATCGGCGGCGGCGTGGCGGGCCTGTCGGCCAAACGCTGGCTTCACCGCCACGGCCAGCAGAACGTGCTGCTGCTGGAGCTTGATGCTCACGTAGGCGGCAACTCCGCTTCCGGCCAGAACGCCACTTCGGCTTTTCCCTGGGGCGCCCACTACCTGCCCCTGCCCGACCCGCGCCACGCCGAGCTGCTGGAGTTTCTGCGCGAAACCGGCACCATCACCGGCACCGCCCCCGATGGCCGCCCCATCTACAACGAGTACCACCTTTGCCACGACCCCGAAGAGCGCCTGCACCTGCACGGCCACTGGCAAACCGGCCTCGTGCCCGAACTCGGCGTTCCGGCTTCCGACCGGGCCCAGATTGCCCGCTTCTTCGAGCTCATCGAAACTCTGCGCCACGCCCGCGGCCAAGACGGACTAGACGCCTTCCGCATTCCCGTCGACCAGTCGTCCCAGGATGAGCAGTTCCGCCGGCTCGACGCTATTTCTTTTGCCGACTACCTCACCCAGCACGGCTTCACCTCCGACTACCTGCGCTGGTACCTCGACTACTGCTGCAAGGACGACTACGGCACCACGGCCGCCATGACTTCGGCCTGGGCCGGCCTCCACTACTTCGCCGCCCGCAAAGGCGACGCCCACAACGCCAGCAGCGCCGACGTACTGACCTGGCCCCAGGGCAATGGCTTTCTGGTCGAGCACCTGCGGCGGCAAGCCCCAGAGGGCATCCTGCCCAATACCCTGGCCTACGCCGTGCAGGAAACTGCCACCGGCGTGGCCGTCCTCACCTACAACACCCTCACGCAGAAAACTAGCCGCCTTCAAGCCCGCCACGTGCTGCTGGCGACCCCGCAGTTCGTGACCCAGCGCCTGCTGCACGGCCTGCCGGGTTTGTTCCGCCCTACTCAGCCGTTGCACCGTGCGCCCTGGGTGGTGGCCAATCTGACCGTTGACGGCCTGCCCCAGGGCCCCGGTGCCCCGCTCAGCTGGGACAACGTCATCTACGGCGCTGAGTCGGTCGGCTACGTCAATGCCAATCAGCAGGATGTAGCGCTGGGCACTCAGCAGAAGGTTATTACGTACTACTGGCCCCTTACCGATGAGTTGCCGAAGGCCGCCCGCCAACGCGCCTACCGCACCAGCTACGACCAGTGGCTCACCCAAATTCTCGCCGAGCTGGAAAAAGCCCACGTTGGCATCACCGCCCGCGTCCGTCACGCCGATGTCTGGGTTTGGGGCCACGGCATGGTAGCGCCCACGCCCGGCACGCTCTGGCACCCCGGCCGGCAGCAGGCGGCCCAACCCCTACGCCAGCGGTTCTTTTTCGCCCACACCGATTTGAGCGGCATGTCTATCTTCGAAGAAGGCTTTTACCAGGGCATTCGGGCGGCCCGCCAACTGCTCGGCCATTCCGCATGACCCGATTACACCGCTTGCCGCCGCCCCAGCCCTGGATTCGCTCCGCCGTCTTTGATGGGCTATGGGTATTGTCGCCGCCCTTCGTGGCCCTGCTGCTGGTGCTGCTGCTGCCCGCCTCCTTCCGCAGTTCCGCCCAGATGCCGCTGCTGGGCTGGCTTGTGCTGGTCGTCTTCATCGACGTGGCCCACGTTTACAGCACCCTCTTCCGCACCTACTTCGACCCAACCCGCCGCCGCGAGCAGCAACGCCTACTCTGGCTCGTGCCCCTGGGCTGCTACGTGGCCGGAGTAGCCCTACACCAACTCGGCAGCCTGGTGTTTTGGCGGGTGCTGGCTTATCTGGCAGTGTTTCACTTTATCCGGCAGCAATACGGCTTTCTGCGCCTCTACCAGCGCCAGGAGCCCCCGACGACTCCCTTCCGCTGGCTCGATACGGCGCTGGTGTACTACACGACCATTTACCCGCTGCTTTATTGGCACTTATCGGCCCCGCGCAATTTTACCTGGTTTGTGGAGGGCGACTTTCTGCAGCACAACTGGCCGGCCGGGCGCTGGGTTGCAACTATCTTGTATGTAGGGCTGCTGCTATTGTACCTGGCTAAAGAAGTTTACCAATGGCGGCTCTACCGCCGCCTCAACTGGCCCCGCAACCTGCTGCTGGCCGGCACGGCCGTATCCTGGTATTTCGGCATCGTCTATTTTAACGGCGACCTGGCTTTTACCCTGCTCAACGTCGTGTCTCACGGTATTCCTTATCTGGCCCTGATCTGGATCAGCCGGCCGGCCGCTCCGGGTCGCTCCGCCCGCCCGCTGGGCCGGGTTGTGGCCTTGGTTGGTTTCCTGGGCCTGCTGTTCGGGCTGGCTTACCTCGAAGAAGGCATCTGGGACGGGCTGGTGTGGCGGGAACACGCGGCGGCGTTTGGCTGGTTTCAGCAGCTGCCCGCCGTCAGCAGCCCCGGCGTCCTGGCTTGGCTGGTGCCGCTGCTGGCGCTGCCTCAGGCCACGCATTACGTCCTGGACGGCTTTATCTGGCGCCGTCCCAAACCGGCTTCTGCATGATGAGTACCTACCGCTACCTCGGCGACCGGCTGGCCCGCCTGTCGGGCTCACCGTTGGTTGGCCAGCATTGCCGGGCCGTGCACGACGAACGGGGTAAGTGCATCCGGGGCCGCAACGGCTCCATGCTGGTCGAGTTTGCCACGGGCCGCGCCGTGGTACCGGGCCGGCAGCTGCGCAAAAACCCCGCACCAACCCGCTAAGTACTCCTGCTTACGCCGTGTGCAGCTCGATGAGCACGGCCGTGGAGCCTCCCGCGTCGTCATCCGTCACCAGCAGGGCTTCGTAGCGCCCGCCGCCTAACGCTCGTCGCACTACAATGCTTTCCACTTTGCCCCGGTAGGGTTTGCCATCCGGCAAGGCCAAATGAGCCAGTTGCAACAGCGGAGCCTTGGCACCGGGCTGGGGGGCCGGCAGCAGTCCCACGAAACTGCCCAGCACCTCGCCGTCGGCAATGGCGTCCTGGGTGTCTTCCACAGAAGCCGTTATAAAGACGTTGTTGTCGAAGGTGCAGGCGCCGGAAAAGCCCGCCGGCTTACCCGCAATACTGGGCAGGCGGAACAGTTGCTGCTGCACGGGCGGCACTTCGCGCTGGTGCCGGATACACTCCAGGGCCGCCGCCAGCGGCAGCCGAAACACGATGTTGCCAGCTTCCGCACCCACCGTGCGCTGAAACAGCAGCAGTTCGGTAGCCGTGGCGGCCGCTGCTTCCAGGTTCAGGGTAATACCCCTCGGCAAGGCCTGCCGCAACGCCGCATATAACCGGCTCAGCGACACGGGCTGCACCGTGGCCGAGCCGGGGCCTTTGGGCAAATCGACCCAGAAGCCCTGCTCCCGCGCCGCCGTTGCCCCCGAGCCACACGCCAGCAAGGCCGTTTCCGACCCGGTAGTAATGGCCGTCAGGCACTCCAGATCGGGCTTGCGGTCCTTGGGGATACGGCCCGAGCTGAAATGAGCCGTTTCAAACAAGGCCAGTGGCGCATTCGGGGCCAACGACTGGGCCGAGCAGCTGTAGAGAAACGGAGAATCGTCGCCAATGATATAGGCCGTGTCGCCGACCAGCTCGATGCCCGAGGCTGAAGGTAGCTTGGGCAGATCATATTGACGTAGAATAGTGGCTTTCATGCAACGCGGAAACTAAACCAGCAAACGAACAGGCACCCCAGGTGGAATAACTTGTATTCGCAGAAACCTACTGCTTGGTTATCGTAAACTCTACCCGGCGGTTCAGCTTGCGGGTTTCTTCCTTAGCATTGCTGGCGCGGGGCTTGCTGCCTCCGTAGCCAATGGTCGTGATACGCGCCTCACTAATTCCCCGCGTGACGAGGTAGCGCTTCACTTCTTTTACCCGATCCTCCGAAAGTTTCTGGTTAAGGTCGGCCCGGCCCTGGTTGTCGGTGTGGCCTTCCAGGCGAATACTCACCGTAGGGTTATCGGTCAGGGTGCGGGCCAGGCGGTTGAGTTCGGCGTAGGAGGCCGGCAACAACGTGTACTTGCCCTGGGCAAATATCAGGGTCGGCAGCTCCAGCTTACCACCCACCTCGGCCGGTACCAGCAGTAGCTCCCGCGTCATCGACGCGACCATGCGTACTGTGTCGGTACCCGTTAGGAAAGACGGGCTGGTAGCCGACAGGCGGTAGCTGCCCGCCGGAAGAGAAAACTGAAACGTGCCGCTGGCATCGGTCCGTAACGTAGCATTGAAGACAATATCGTTATCCAGGCGAATAGCTTTCACTTCTGCTTTCACCGGAACCCGCGTCTTGGCATCCAGCACTTTTCCCGTCAGCAACGTGCGCTGAGCTACGTTGGGCGCGGCCGTGACTGGGCGCGCAGTATCGGCAGAAATTACCCCACTGGCGGCCGTCCGGTACAGGTCGGCTGGCCCGTTGGCCGTACGCGAGGCCGCGTAGTAAGCCTGTTTGCCGTCGGCGCTGAGCATAAAATAAGCGTCGAAACCTGGCCCGTTCAGCGAGGGGCCCAGATTGCGGGGCTCACTCCATCTCGACCAGGTATCGTCTTGGCGGGTACTCACGAAAATATCGGCCCCGCCGTAGCCCGCGTGCCCGTAGGAGGCAAAATACAGGGTACGACCATCGGGCGCTAACCAGGGGGCAAACTCAAACCCGGGCGAGTTCAGCACGCCGCCCAGACTCTGAGGCTCTCCCCAAGAACCATCGGCTTGGGCCCGGCTCACATACAGGTCGTTGCCCCCAAAGGTGTCGCCGCGCTCCAGGGAAAGCAGCAGCACCTTCTGATCGGCCGACATGAAAAAGGTGGTAGCAGCCCCGGCCGTGTAGTAGTTGCGAACAGTTAGCGGCTCGGGCCGGTCGGTTTTGCTTTTGCTACTCCCCTCCCGGGAAATCAGGGAGGCGCCTTCATCCCGGAAGCTTCCGTCGCGCTCATAAAGCCCCCGTACCAACAGCAGGCCGCCCTGCGGGCCGACCACCGACATCACCCCGTTGTTTTGACGGGTGTTCAACGCATCCAGCCGCACGGCTGGGCCCCAGGCTTGCCCGTCCGTCGACTGGCTCACCCAGATATCACCCGAGTCGGTATTGCCTTCGGTATTGCCGGCAAACTTTGTTCGCGAGAAATAGAGCGTTTTCCCGTCCGGAGTTAGCACTGGCTGTAGCTCATTGCCCGGCGTATTCAGGGCAGTGAGTGGCTCAGCCGGTCCAAAACCGGGCTGGCTGGGGTCGAGGTTGAGACGGAGCTTAAACAAACGCCACTGCTGCGTAGCCCGGTTGGAGGGTTTCTGGGCTACGATGGGCGTACCATTAAACTTATCGGAAGCCGCTACGGCGGCACACTTGTCGTTGCCCCGGTTTACGAGTTCGTAGCTGCCAATGGGCCCCGCCGGCACCAGTTTCCACTGCTGATAGAAGCTTCCCGTCCAGGGACGCTGTGCCAAGGGGGCATTTTCCTCCGGCTTTTCCACCGTCAGGCACTTAGTACTGTGCTTGGCTTCAAGCCGGAAATATTCGCCACCGGCCGTAATGCGCACAAATCGCCATTGTTGGCTCGAAGCATGGGTAAATTCCCACTGCACGGCGGCTACTCCCGCTTCGGGCGACGAGCCGGTAATGTCGAGGGAGCGGCCGCTGCCGCGGGCTACTACTCCATACCAGGCATTCTCTTCGGGGGTAAAACCGGGCTGCTGGGCAGCTACGGAAACTGCAGTTAGTAGAAAAGGCAGTACCAGTAGGCTAAACAGATAACGACTCATGCACGCAAAATGGATGGACAGGCGTGCAAGTTAGGCGAAATCCCGGGTGGAAACAGGTGATAGGCTGGCCGCGGAAAACACCGGACGTCGTTTCGACGCCATGCAGACTGGGTTTTCCGCGGCCTGCCGCCAGAGCTAGTAATAGTTATTCATTCGTGTTGCTGATATACTTGAAGCGGACAAACCGTTCGTTTTCATAAATAGCCGTGAAGTGTCCGCCTGATGCCTTCGGGTCGGCTTTGCGCTCGGCAGCCCGGCTGGAGCGAGCAGGAGTAGAAGTCGTGGGAAAGGTGCCCGGCATCATTTCGGGTACGTGGCAAATAAAGGATAGAATTTTGGAAGCCATGATGTGTTGGGTTAGGTGTTGAAAACGTGGAAACCAGGCATTTTGAAACGCGCGTCAACAAGAAAAGCAAATAAATTATTCGAATAATTCTGTTACCAGAACACCGAACAAATATAAAGATATTATCATTCAATTGAATGATGCTAAGGTATATTATTTATGGAAATAATCTAGTCCGTAGCAACTCGTAATTTTTTCTCCGTGCTAGTACGGAGGGTTTACCACACACAGCGGCTTCCGCTGTATAGGGGCCGTTTAAGGTCTTTCCCTGCGAAGCCTATGAGGAGTCGGAAGACTGATTTTGCCTGATTTTTCCTTATCAGACTAAGTGATTAGCTTATTGCGTAAGGCGTACCGAATTAGTCCAATAATGGTTTTGGACTTGGTTTTGGTAAGAATGTTCTTACGGTGCGACTCAACCGTTCTTTCGCTGATGAAAAGCTGTTGAGCAATGCGTTCATTAGAGTACTCCTGCGCAATGAGCTGCAGGATTTCAGATTCGCGGCTGGTCAATGAAGCCGGTTTCTCAACCCGTTGGCTGCTGTGCCCGGCTTGAATCTCAAGGCTTTGCACCATGGTGGCCGTTACTTCCTGACTAAAATACCGCTGCCCAGCAGCCACTGCCCGAATTGCGGTACCCAGTTCTTGACGGGTCGTGCTTTTTAAAAGATAACCGGTTCCGCCAGCCTCCAGCACCTCCGCCACCGAAGCATGATCCTGAAAAGTACTCAATACCAGCGCCTTGACCTGTGGGTGTCGCTGCCGAATAAGGCGGGCCAGCTCTATCCCCGTCATATGGGGCATGTTCAAATCCAGCAGCGCCACTTGGATGTCGGGATGTTCGGCCAGCATCTGTAGCGCTTTCGCCCCACTGTCAGCTTCTGCTAAAACCCGAATATCAGTTTCAGGCTGCAGCAGCGCTTTGATACCAGCTAGTACCAATGGATGGTCATCGACCACCATGACAGAAATGCAGGAAACGTCGGTAAAAGTTTTATCCATAGCCAGAAAAAGACTTACGAAGCACGCTCAGTGCAGCTGATTTTCCATCAGGCACATGGCCAACTTCACTTCATCATTTTGTCAAGCGACCTACTTTGTCACTTATCAATGCACTTTAAACTTAAACAAATACTATGAGCATTCCAAAAGGCATGTATATTAGCATATTGCAGTTTATAACTACTTAATTCATACACAGCTACCAGTTTCAAAGGCTATTTATTCCCTTATCCGTACCAGCCGCAGGGTAGTTTTCGGTCAACTCCAGCCCTCAAAATGACAATAACTTGTACGTTCCACTCCGACAGCCCAACCTCTCAAAATAAAACGAGGCGCTGCTTTCGAAAGCAGCGCCTCGTGAGCTAATGCGGTATCAGACTACTTAAGCCCATATTTGCCCCGAAACTTTTGGTTCAGATACGTCTGCTTATTGCTCATGTTGAAGGCTCGGCCATCAATAAAGGCGTACGTTACATTGTTGGTCCGCATGTCCAGTAAGTCGCCGCTGCTAACCACGAGCGTGGCACTTTTACCGGCTTCCAGACTACCGTAGTCCTTGTCGAGGCCCATAATACGGGCCGGACTGAGCGTAACGGCCGTCAGAGCTTGCTCTTTGGTCAGACCATGACCGGCGGCGGTGCCCGCAATAAAAGCCAGATTGCGCGAGCCGGCCGTTTCCTGGTCGCCTTCATAGTCGAGGCAGAAGCGCACACCAGCCTGCTGCAGCAAGCTCGGGAGTTTATAGGGAAGGTCATAGTCATCGCCGGAGCGGCGAGGCAGGGCGTGGATGCGGGACAAGACCACGGCTACATCATTTTGCTTCAAAAAGTCGAGCATCATCCACGCGTCGCGGGCGCCGATGACGGTGACCTTCTGCACACCCAGCCGCTTGGCAAAGCGCACCCCTTCGATTATTTCCTTGCCGTAGTCGGCGTGCACAAACAAGGTCTTGGACCCATCAAACAGGCCGCTCAGGGACGAAAGGCGCAGATTCTCCTTGCGCCCGGCGGGCAGGGCCCGGTAGGCCGATGCTTCGCTGAGCAGCTGTTCCAGGTCGCGGAGTTGCTGCTGCCGGGCTTTTTCGCGCCGTTCTACGGCGGCGGCATCTTCCGTCGGGTTGAGCTTGAGCACCATCGGGGGCCAGTTCAGGTGCAGGCCATCGTCGGTTTTCACCGCGGCATCCTGCCAGTTCCAGGCATCGAGTTGCACAATGCTGCTCTGGCCCGAGAGCAAGCCGCCCCGGGGCGTTACCTGAGCCAGCAGCACCCCGTTGGTGCGCACGGTCGGGATGATATCGGAATCCGTATTGTAGGCAATCAGGGCCCGCACGTTGGGGTTGAGCGTACCTACCTCCCGCTCGTCCACGGTGGCCCGTATGGCTTCTACCTCCGTCAGGCCCAAGGTGGTATTGGGCAAAATCAGGCCGGGGTAGATTTCCTGCCCTTTCACGTCGACCACCTCATAGGTGGCCTTGTCCTGGCTGAAGCCGGATTGCGCGCCGGCGTAAACAATGCGGCCTTTATCGAAAGCCACGGCGGCGTCGGGCACCACGGTCCCGTTGCCGACGTGCAGGGTTCCGCCAAGCAGCAGCACGGGCTTGCTTTGGGCGGGCGCCGGAGTAGGCACCTGGGCCAGCAGGGGCGTGACCGTGAGTAGGGCCAGGGAAAAAAGAATATATTTCATTGAATTAAGGTCTTGAACGTTGGCACCACTACAGAAAGGAACTGGCAATACTGGCGGGGCTTAGTTATCCAGCTCCTTTTCTTCGCCCATCGTGTCGCAGTGAAAATGCTTGTTGGCCTTGGCCGTAGCACCCTGGGTGGGCGCGCCGGCTTTCTTGGCATCCAGCATTTTCTGCACAATGCGCAGCCGCTCCTTTTCCACTTCCTGACGCATGCGGGCGTCCGATTCCACGTCGAACATCTGGCGGCCATCGACGAAGGTGCGCTCGGGGTGGGCGTAAATGCTCAGCGGGTGGTCGGTCCAGAGCACCACGTCGGCGTCCTTGCCTTCCTTGATGCTGCCCATGTGCTGGTCGAGGTGTAGCATCTTGGCCGGGTTGATGGTTACCAGCTTCAGGGCTTCTTCTTCCGAAAGGCCGCCGTATTTCACCGTTTTGGCTGCTTCCTGATTGAGGCGGCGGCTCATTTCGGCGTCGTCCGAGTTGATGGCCACGTTCAGGCCCGCGTCGTGCATGATAGCCGCGTTGTAGGGAATAGCGTCGCGCACCTCGTTTTTGTAGGCCCACCAGTCGGAGAAGGTACTGGCATTCACGCCGTGGGCCTTCATCTTATCAGCCACCTTGTAGCCTTCCAGAATGTGGGTGAAGGTATTGACCTTGAAGCCCATCCGGTCGGCCACGTTCAGCAGCATGTTGATTTCGCTCTGCACGTAGCTGTGGCAGGTGATGAAACGCTTCTGATTGAGGATTTCAACCAGGGCTTCGAGCTCCAGGTCGCGGCGCGGGGCCTCCCCTTTCTTCTGTTTGCCCTTGCTGAGCTTGTCCCAGGCTTTCCACTCCTGCTCGTACTCCTTGGCCCGGGTGAAGGCATCCACGAACACCTGCTCGACGCCCATGCGGGTCTGGGGGAAGCGCAGCACGTTCATTTCGCCCCAGTTGCTCTGCTTCACGTTTTCACCCAGGGCAAACTTGATGAAGCCTGGCGCGCCCTCGATTTTCATTTGCTCGGCCGTCATGCCCCAGCGCAGCTTAATCAGGGCCGACTGCCCGCCGATGGGGTTGGCCGAGCCGTGCAGCAGCTGGGAAGCCACCACGCCGCCCGCCAGGTCACGGTACACGTCGATGTCTTCGGCATCGACCACGTCGCTGACCCGCACTTCGCTGGTCACGGCCTGGGTGCCTTCGTTTACGCCCTCACTGATGGCAATATGGGAATGCTCATCGATAATGCCGGGGGTGAGGTGCTTGCCGGTACCGTCGATGCTGCGGCCCCCTTTGGGTACCGCGAGGTTCTTGCCGATCTTCTGAATTTTGCCATTCTGGAGCAGCACGTCGGTGTTTTCAAGCTTGCCGGCCGCGTCGCTGGTCCACACGGTGGCATTCTTGATAACCACGGTTTCCTGCTGGGGCACCTGGGCCCGGCCAAAGGCCACAAAAGGAAACAGGGCCTGCCCTATCTGGACCGGCTCGGGCGCTTTAGCCGAGTCGCGGCGGGCGGCGCGGGTAGCTTCCTCCTGACGCTGGGCGCTCCACTTCACCTGGGAGGCATCAGCCAGCTGCCCGTCGCCCTGAAACAGGCGGGTTTCGGGAGTGTAGAAACCACTGAGCCGGATAGCCGCACCCTTGGTTTTGGGCGTCGGGTTATACACCAGCGTAGCCAGCTCCCCATTCACCGACAATGCGCCGCGGACCGTATCCTTGGGGGCCAGCACGATGCGCATTTCGGGCGCGTCGGGCTTGCCAGCCACCAACATTTTCAGCTCGGGCTGGCTGCCTACTTTCAAGGTATACACCCCGCGGTAGTCGCTGGGCACGGTGCTGAGCTGGTAGCGCTGCCCCTGCACCCAGTTGTCGAGCAGCACGTTGTCGTCGGCGAAGAGGCGGTTGGAGCACACCAGGAAGTTAGCCACCATGCCGGCTTTGAGGCTACCTACTTGGTTTTGTGCTTTCAGGAGTTCGGCCGGCGTGGCCGTGAGGGCACGCAAGGCCTGCTCCTCGGTCAGGCCGTACTGAATAGCCTTTTTCAGATTGGGCAAAAACTTCTTCTTGTCCTTGAGGTCGGCGGCCGACAGCGCGAAAGGCACCCCGGCCTTGGCCAGAATGGCCGCATTGGCCGGCGCCATTTCCCAGTGCTTGAGTTCTTCCAGTGAAATGCGGGACGCATCGTATACGTCGTCGACATTGTAGGCGTCGGGGAAGTTAAGGCTAATAATCAGCGGGGCCTTGGTAGCCTGGATATCGGCCAGGCGCTGGTACTCGTCGCCCCGGCCTTTGAGAATGTACTGCACCCCGAACTCGTCGCCTACCTTATCGGCCCGCAGCGCCGACTGCTTGTCGCGCACGTCGAAAATCTGCGGGAGCTGGCGCTGCTGGTTAAAGGCCCGGAGCGACAGGTTTTGCTCCTTGGTCGGGTTGCGCTGGTTCCAGTCGGCGTCGAGGTAGGTTTGGCGCAGCAGGGCAATGCTACCCATCAGGGAGCTGGGATAATCCTGGGTGCTGGTGCCTTTATCAAAAGAGTAAGCGGCGGCGGCGCGGTCGGCCAGCACTACTTCCTGCTCCTTGCGGGCCGTGTTCAGGGTAACCAGCGCCGCCGTGCCCCGGGCAATACCATCGGCCTGCTGGGTAAGCACGGCCCCGAAGCCCAGGCGGCGGTATACATCGGCCTGCTCCTCATTCACCTTAAACAGCTCGGCGGCACTGACCTCAGGGTGAATGGCCTGGTTCCAATCGTAGGCGCCGGCTTTCTGGCTGTCAAATTGCGGGCCGCTGCGGCGGCCCTGGCGTTCGGGGGCCTTCACTTCGGGTACCCCGTAGCTGGCGTACAGGTCCACAAAGCCCGGGTAGATGAAGCGGCCTTTCAGATCGGTAATCACGGCCCCGGCCGGAATTTTCACCCCTGTGCCCACGGCTTCTACCTTGCCATCCCGGATGATAAGCGTGGCGTCGGTCAGGCGGGTTTTGTAGTCGGTGAAAATGGTGGCATGGGTAAAGGCGTAGAGCCCGGGGCGCTGGTCGTAAACGCCATTGCGCGGGTACGTGCTGGGCTGGGCATAGGCGGCCAGGCTGCTAAGCAGCAAGCCCCCCGCTAGTCCGAGCTGGCGTAGAGGTAGTGACATGAAGAAACGGTGGAAGGTGATGAAAAAAGCATCGGGATGGAAAGGTAGCGGCAGGTTCGCACTTTTCAGGCGTTTTCACTGAAAAATCCGCAAAACGCGGCTAGCCTACTGCCAAGCTTAACTTTTCTACCCTGCTACCAGTATTTACTTTATTCCTCGTTCTAACCACTTCTCCACCATGCGCAAAGGCACGCAAGTCAGCTGGAAATACGGCACCGGTACCGCCACCGGCAAGATTGAAGAAACGCACAAAGAACCTGTCACGCGTAAGCTCAAGGGCAGCGACATCACCCGCAACGGCACCCCAGAAAACCCAGCGTATGTGATTGTGCAGGAGAACGGCGACCGGGTTATCAAGCTCCAGAGCGAAGTATCGCCGGTGAAGGCCAAGAAGTAACCGCATTACCCCAAGCAATAAAAAGCCCCGCCAGCAGCGTGCTGACGGGGCTTCGTACTCAGAGAGACGTTTAGACTCTAGCGGTTGTGCACATCGGGCTCAATGAAGGCTTGCTCTTCCAGCTCGGTAGGCACTACGACAATGCCTTGCTGCAGCTTGGAGTTTTTCTTGCCGTAGATGAAGTACACGATAAAGCCCAGTACCATCCAGCCGACGGCCAGCTTGAGCGTGTTAGCATCCAGGGCGGCAATCATCAGCAGGCAGATAGCCGCGCCCATGAAGGGTACGAGCGGGAAAGCCGGCGACGAGAGCGGCGAGCGGAAGGGCCGGAACTGCGCCGGGTCGGAGCGGCGCATCAGCCACACCCCAATAGATACTAGCACAAAGGCCAGCAGCGTACCGAAGGACGTCAAATCACCGGCCAGGGAGCCGGGCACAAAGCCCGCAAAAGCGCCCACAAACACCAGCAGTACCAGGTTCGACTTGTAGGGCGTGTGGAACTTGGGGTGCAGCTCGGAAAACGCTTTCGGCATCAGGCCGTCGTTGGCCATGGAGAAGAACACGCGGCTCTGGCCCATAAGCATTACCAGAATTACGGACGAGAAACCGGCCAGAATAGCCACCGTCACGGCCGTGCTCAGCCACTCGAAACCGGGCATGTGCTCCTTGATAGCGTAGGTAACGGAAGCTTCGCCGCCTTTGGCAGGGTCAGCAAATTCGCGCCAGCTGGCAACCCCCGTCAGTACGTGGCCAAACAGAATGTAGAGCACGGTGCATACGGCCAGGGAGCCCAGAATCCCGATGGGCATGTCGCGCTTGGGGTTTTTGGCTTCCTGGGCCGCGGTGCTCACGGCATCAAATCCAATAAAGGCAAAGAACACGATGGCCGCGCCCCCAAGAATACCGCCCCAGCCATGCTTGTTCCAGGCCGAGTACTCGCGCACTACTGCTCCGGCCGCATTTCTCACCGGCTCAGCATTTTCCGGAATCAGGTAGGGCGTGTGGTTGGCGGGATTGATAAACTGCCAGCCTACCGCAATAAAAATCAATACAATGGCCACTTTCACCACCACAATTATAGCGTTGAAAGTTGCCGACTCCTGCGTCCCCTTAATCAGGAGCAGGCTGAGCACAATAATGATAAACAAGGCGGGCAGGTTCACAAAGCCATGCTGCATCACCCCATTCACGGCCGCACTTTCGAAGGGCGAGTGGCACCATTCGTAGGGGATACTCATCCCAAAGACCTGTAAGAGCTTATTGAGGTATTCGCTCCAGGCAATGGACACGGTAGCCGCCCCCAGGGCGTACTCCATAATCAGGGCCCAGCCAATAACCCAGGCGACAAATTCACCCATGGTAGTATAGGCATAAGTGTAGGCCGAACCAGCAATCGGAATCATAGCCGCAAACTCGGCGTAGCACAAGCCCGCAAAAGCGCAACCAATAGCGGCCACGATAAAGGCCAGCGTTACGCCCGGACCAGCTGCCTGGGCCGCCGCGGCGGCCGTGCGCACAAACAGGCCGGCGCCAATAATGGCACCCACGCCCAGCGCGACAAGGTTGGCCGCGCCCAAGGTGCGCTTAAGCGCCCCTTCTCCGGAGGAGTTAGCCTCACCGAGCAGGATAGCCAGGGGTTTTTTGGCGAAAATATTTGCCATACAATGAAGAAAAGAGAAGAAAGAAGGTGAGAAAGGATAGTAAAACAGGTGCGAATTGGCTTCGCCTGGCCCGAATATAGGCGATAATCAGCACTATTAAGCCAAAGAGCCCCACTCCACGGTTTGGTTGCATCAGGCCCAAAAGTCCGGTTCAGCCTGCTCACAACACCTATATAGGGAAAGCAAAAGCTAATTTCAGACAAATCTTGTCCTTTCCGTGGCCGATGCCCGTATTGTCCAACTCTTCCAAAAGACAGCAGCCAGTTGGCATGCTTTTGGACAATGCCTTAAAAGAACATAATAAATCCTCTCTCCTTTTCTCTTTCGCATGAACACCACTCAAGTTTTTTAAGACCTGCCTTGTTGCCTTTGCTCTTAACAGCGCCGTTGTTGGCTTTTCAGGTGCCGCTCCTCTGCCCACAGCTTTCATCGGGCAAGGCGACCGGACAATTGCCGAGGAAGCTTCGGCTATCGTGACGCGCCTGGAGCGGGGCCTGGGCACTCTTAATAACGGCCAGCGCGACGCGCTGCGGCAAGGAGCCGAATCCTTTGCCCGCGACCGGCGAGCAGCTAACGGGGATGCCCAGGTGATTGCCGGGGCCGCGGCCCAGTTTGACCGCCTGGCTCAAGGCGCCCTGACGCCCGCCCAGTACGAGCAGTATCAGGCCAATAAAAACTATTACCTGCTGGCCCAGGGCCCAAACCCCACGAAAGGACAGCCCAAAACCAGCACGACGGCAGTAGCTACCATGGTTAACCGGTTTGAGCAAGGCTTGGGCGGCCTCAACAACGGGCAGCGCGATGCTATTCGCCAGCTGGCCGAAACTTACGTGCGCGACTACACGGCGGCGCAGCAGAACCCCCAGTTGATTGAGGGAACGGTGGCACAGTTTGAACGCGGCCTGCGCGACGCTATCAGCCCGGCCCAGTTTAGCACCTACGAAAGCAACAAATCGTACTACTTGAACGGCAAAGCTGGTCAGGGTGGCCGCGGTGGTAAAGGTGGCCTTCGCCGGGGCCGCTAAGCCTTGTCAGGTACCAATTGACACCCGGTGACTTACATAAAGGAGGCTGTAAAGGCCTCCTTTATAGGTATGGGCGGCGTTTCATTACTGATTTTTCTAAACCCACTGCTGAACGATTGCCAAGCCCTGTGGCGCACGCGAAGTTTGAACGCCTAACGCCTCCTCCTGCACCATCCGCTACCTTATAACGGTATGAGGATGAAGTCCGAACTACAGACGGCAGCGGAATTCAACGCAAGAGCTCCGGTCTTCACAGATCGGGGCTCTTTTTTTAATTACGACTTAACTGTAACATACACAAGCAGTAGAGCCAGCCCCCACCGAACGAAACTGCCTGGTGACCGGTTTAGAGTATCTTCTCAAATAAAAACCTTGCTGACTCTGGTCAGTCCTGATTTCCAACCTCTGTTTCTTATATTTGACCTATTCGCCTGCTTTTCGAGGCCTGGCGTTCACCAACCCTACACCCCATGAGTCCCCTTCCCAGTAGTACCGCGTCGGTACAGATTCAGCAATTCTACGACAAGGGTCTGGCCCACGCCAGCTACGCCATCCGCTGCGGCCGGCAGGTTGCCATCATCGACCCGGCCCGCGACCCGCAGCAGTACTACGACTTTGCCGATGAGCACGAAGCCGACATTGTGGCCGTTATCGAAACTCATCCGCACGCTGATTTTGTCTCGTCGCACCTGGAAATCGCACAGGAAACAGACGCCATTATTTATTGCAGCAAGCTGGTAAAAGCCAGCTATTCCCATCGCCCCTTCGACGACGGCGACCGTATCACGCTGGGCAGCGTGGAACTGCACGCCATCAATACCCCCGGGCATTCCCCCGACAGCATTTCTATTCTGCTCATCGACGACCTGGCCCAGACCCGGGCCGTGTTCACTGGTGATACGCTGTTCGTGGGCGACGTCGGCCGCCCCGACCTGCGCGAAAATGAACTGGTAGGTGGGCACAAGCGGGAGGAACTGGCGGCGCAGATGTACCACAGCACCCGCACCAAGCTCATGACCCTGCCCCCCACTACGCGGGTATATCCGGCGCATGGACCTGGTAGCCTCTGCGGCAAAACGACCAGCACCGATCTGGACAGCACCATTGGCAAGGAGCTGAAAACCAACTATGCCCTGCAACCCATGAGTGAGCAGGAGTTTGTAAAAGTGTTGCTGGAAGACCAGCCCTTCGTGCCCAAATACTTCGGCCACGATGTGCAGCTCAACAAAGTCGGCGCGCTGCCTTTTGAGGACAGTATTCGGGCCGTACCCCGCGTGCAGCCCAATGCTGCTCTGGAAAATGGCGTACTCGTAATTGATACCCGCCCGCAGGCTGAGTTCAAACAAGCGCATTTGCCTGGTTCCATCAACCTGCAGGACGGGGGCAAATTCGAAACGTGGCTGGGTTCGGTAGTGGGCCCGAATGAGCAGTTCTACCTGATTGCCGATTCGCAGATTGCCCTGGATACCGTGATCCGCAAGGCGGCCAAAATCGGTTATGAAACCAATATCAAAGGGGCCTTGCTAACGCCTACCGTGCTACCCGCTAGCAGCCCGGTTGCCGAGGTGGAACACGTGCGCGAGCGGCCCGAAGACTTCACCATCGTCGATATTCGCAATTATACCGAAGCTAAGCAGCCCGTTTTTGCCGATGCCCTGGTGATTCCGTTGCCCGAGCTGCGGGAGCGGGCCCACGAAGTGCCCACCAACAAGCCAATCCTGGTGCACTGCGCCGGGGGCTACCGGTCGGCGGCGGGCAGCAGCATTCTGGAAGCCGCGCTGCCCGGTGCCCAGATCTACGATTTGAGCGAGGCGATTACCGATTTCCAAAAGCAGGCGGTTCACTAAGCAAGCTCTTGCCAGGCATAAGGCGGAGGTTCGTGGGGCTTGTCCTCGGCGGGCCTCCGCTTTTTTGTGCTGCCTGCTTCGGCGGGAACCCAATGCGGAGATAGTATCTTTGAAGAATATGCGCGTACTACATACTGCCGACTGGCACTTGGGCCAACGCTTTATCAGCGGCCACGAACGAACCGACGAGCACCGCTACTTTTTGGAGTGGCTGGTAGACGTCGTGCGGGAGCAGCGGGTGGAAGTGCTGGTAGTAGCCGGCGACATTTTTGATACCGGCTCGCCTTCTAACCAGGCTCTGGAGCTGTACTATTCGTTTCTGCTGAACATGCGCGGCACCGGTTGCCGCGACATCGTGGTGGTGGGCGGCAACCACGACTCCCCGGCCACGCTCAACGCCCCCGCCCGCCTGCTGCGCCACCTGCGCGTGCACGTAGTCGGCTGCGTACCCGACTGCTTCGACGACCAAGTCCTGGTACTCGATGATGCCAACGGCCAGCCGGGACTGGTCGTCTGCGCCGTGCCTTTCCTGCGCGACCGGGACGTGCGCCTTTCGGTGCCGGGCGAGTCGGCCGAGGAACGGGAGGCCCGCATCAAGCAGGGCATTGCCGATCATTATGCCCGCGTGGCCGAAGTCGAGCGGGTATGGCAGCTCAAGGACCTGGGCCTGCCCGTGCTGGCTACCGGTCACCTCTACGCCGCCGGAGCGGCGCCGTCTGATTCGGAGCGCACCATTCACGTGGGCAACCTGGGCCAAGTCACGGCCGACCACTTTCCCACTATCTTCGACTACGTAGCCCTGGGCCACTTGCACCGTCCCCAGCGCGTGGGCGGCCGGGAGCATATTCGCTACAGCGGCTCCCCGATTCCGCTGTCATTTTCGGAAATCGACCATCCCAAGGAAATCCTGCTGCTGGAATTTGCGGAAGGCAAGCTCCAGACTCTGGAAGCCCTGCCCGTACCCGGCACCCGCCGGCTGGCCCGCTTCCACGGCTCTTTGCCCGACGTTATTACCAGCCTGGAAACCTACGACAACACCGGTTTTCGGCTGCCCGCCTGGGTAGACGTGGAGGTTCGCTCCGAACTAACCCAGCTGGAAGTAGCCGAGCAGTTGCTCAAAACCATTGCCCTACTCGACCGTCAGCACATCGAGGTACTGTCGCGCCGCCACTTTCGCCTCGTCACGCTGCGGGCTTTGGGCACCGAGGCTGATGAGACCCCGCTGACGCCCAGCTTGCACGATTTTACGGAACGGGAAGTATTTGAGCGCCGCCTGGCGGACGAACCCGAGGTCAGCCGCCCGGAATTATTGGGCGCCTTTGACGAGCTGCTGGAGTGGATGCACCAGCATCATTCCTAGCAAGCCAGCTGCACAATCCACCGTATCTTTACTTACCTGCTGGGGCCGCTGCTACTTACTGGCCACCCGCCTTCCTCATAGCCTGACGCTTTTTTCGAATGAAGATTCTTCGCGTCCGTTTTTTTAACCTGAACTCCCTGCGCGGGCAGCACGAAGTCGACTTTGCGGCCTCGCCGCTGTCGGATGCGGGCTTGTTTGCTATTACCGGCCCTACCGGCGCGGGCAAAACCACCATTCTGGACGCCATTACCCTGGCCCTCTACGGCCAGGTGCCCCGCCACGATGGCAGCGGCCCCGAGCAGGTGATGAGCCACGGTACGGGTGAGAGCTGGGCAGAGGTAGAGTTTCAGGTAAACGACAAGCGCTACCGCTCCAAGTGGGGCCAGTACCGCTCGCGCAAGAAAGCCGATGGCAAGCTCCAGCCCCCCACCATGGAGCTGAGCGAATACCAGGCGCCCCAACACCCGCAGGCCGAAGAGCAGTGGTCGTTTTTAGAGACCTATAAGTCGAAGGTGCCCGGCCGGGTAGCCGAGCTTAGCGGCCTGGAGTACCGGCAGTTTCTGCGCTCGGTGCTGCTGGCCCAGGGCGAGTTTACCAAGTTCCTGAAATCCAGCCCCGGCGAGCGGGCCCAGCTGCTGGAAAAGATTACCGATACTCGCAAGTACTCCGATATTTCCCGGGCTGCGTTTGAGAAAGCCAAGCAGGAAAACCAGCAGGTAGAGGTCTTGCGCGCCGGTCTGGCCGGCGTCACGCTGCTCAGCCCCGACGAGGTAGCCGCCCTCGAGGCCGAAGTACATGATTTTACTACGCAGCTCACTACCACTACGGCTGAGCAGCAGCGCCTGAGCGAAGCCCAGATCTGGCTGCGGCGCCTGGAAGAGCTGACCGCCCGCCAGCACCACGGCCAGCAGCGCCTCCTGACGCTGGCTCAGGAAGCCGAGGCATTGTCGCCGATCCGGCAGCGGGTAAGCCAGCACGAGCAGGCCCTGCCCTTCCGCACACCCTGGGCCTTGCTGCAGCAGGCCCAAACCCAAATTCAGCGCCTGCAGAGCGAAGCCGAGCAGTTGCAACGAGGATTGCCCCGGTTGCAGGAACAGCTTGCCAGTGCCCAGCAAGCCCGCAAACAAGCCCAGCAAGCCCGGGATGCCGCCGTGGAAGCTCAGCAGCAACAGGAGCCCAAACTGCGCGAAGCGGAAAAGCTCGACACGGTTATCCAACTAGAAGAGGCTCAACTGTTCAAGGGCAAGCAGGAGTATGACCGGAATAATGAGCAGTGCAAGCAGCTCAAAGCTAGTGCCGAGCAGGCCGCCGGGCGCCTGCGCGAGCTGCAGGCCCAGCTCAAGGAGCTCAGCAAGTGGCTCGAGCTGCATGCCAACGTGAGTGAGCTGGCGGAGGTACTGCCCGAGCTGTCGGCCAATATTCAGGACTGGGAGCATCTGAACTCTGAGCTCAGCCAGTTGCGGCTGCGCCTGCAGGAAGTGCGTCAGCGCCAGCAGCAGGCCGAACTGGCCGCCGCTGCCCACCAGCAAGCCGCCGCCACGGCCCAGCAGCAACTGACTGAGTTGGCGACTCAACAGCAGGCCGCCTTGGCCGGCCGCAACCGGTGGCTGCGGCGCCTGCGCCACCAAGTAGCATCCTTGCAAAAGGACCAGGAAACCCAGCAGCAGCACTGGGACGATTTGCGCCGCAGTCTGCAGATGCAGCAGTTGGTACTCTCGCACACCGACACGCGGCAGCTGCTCGTGCCCGGGGAGCCCTGCCCCGTGTGCGGAGCGTTGGAGCATCCCTACCTGGCCGGTGTGCTGGGTATCAGCCAGGATTCGGTGCAACGCGACACCCAGCGCGAGGAAGAACTAGGCCAGCGCGTACGAGCCCTGGGCACCCGCTTCAACCGCCTGAATACCTACGTCACCATGTTGGAGCAAACCACCGGCGACCAGGAAACCGGCCTGGATGAGCCGATTCAGCTGCTGCCCGAAAGTGAGGAATCCCAGGTTGGGGAGCAGGTCCGGATGCTGGTAAAGCAACTGCAGGAGCTGGAGCGCCAGCGCGCCGCCGCCGAGCTGCAACTGGCCCAGGCCAGCAGCCAGCATACCGGCGCCGCCCGCCAGCAGCACGACTACGCCCAGGATGCGGATAAGCTCAGCCAACAGCTGCGCGATGCCGAAGAGCGGATTCCTACCGTGCGGGGCATTATCAGTAGCCAGCTCAGCAACTTCGGCCTAGAATTCGCCGACCAGAACGGCCGGGCCCTGATGGAGCTGGCCAGCAAGCGGGCGGCCGAGTTCAGCCAGAAACAACAGGCCCAGCAGGAAGCCAAGCAGGCCCTGGCGGGCATCAGTGCCACGTTTGAGAAAACGGAGGAAGAGCGGGAGCGGCTGCAAACAACCCTGCGGACCCACAAGCAAGAACTGCTCGAACAGCACGCCGCCATTCAGCAGCACAAGCAGCAGCGGCACGAGCTGTTTGCCGGCGCCAACGTGGCAGTTGCCATCCGGGAGTTGGCGGCGGCAGTGGAGCAGGCTACCCAGCAATTGGAAAAACTAACCGAAGCTCAGAAAGGGCAGGAAACGGCCCTGTCGGTGGCAACGGAAAGCTTGCGCAAGAGTGAGCAGGAAGCGGCCCGGCAACAGTTGGAGCACGAGCAGCAGCACGCAGCGCTGGTAGCGGAACTGCAAACGGCCGGCCTTACCCCCGATCCGGCCGCCCTGGCTACGCTGTTGCTGCCCGATACCGAGGTGCGCCGCCTGGCCGACCAACTCCAAACCCACGAGCGGGCCGTGGCAGCCACCCAGCAAAGCCTGACCGAAGCCGCCCAACAGTTTCAGCAAGAACAAACCCGCAACCTGACCACGGAGCCCGCCGAAACCGTGCGTCAACAGTTACAAGGGTTGAATGAGCAGCTCGCCCAGCTCAACCAGCAGCTTGGCCAGCGGCAGCAGCGCCTGCTCGACCATCACCGGGGCTTGGAGCGACACGCAGCCTTGGTTGAGCAGCTGGACAAGCAGCAGCAGGAAGCCCGGCGCTGGCGGCAGCTGGCCGACCTCATCGGCTCGGCCGACGGCAAGAAGTTTAGCGAGTTTGCCCAGGGCCTGACCCTGGCCCGCCTCGTGGATTTGGCCAACCGCCACCTGCACCGTCTCACCGACCGGTACCGCATCACCCGCAACCCCGAGGAACACCTGGATTTGCTCATTGTAGACGAATATCAGGCCGGCAACAGCCGCACGATGAACTCCTTATCGGGTGGGGAAAGCTTCCTGGTAAGCCTGGCCCTGGCCCTGGGCTTGTCGGAACTGGCCGGCCGCAAAACCCAGATTGACACCCTCTTCATCGACGAAGGCTTCGGCACGCTCGACCCCGACACGCTGGAAGTGGCGCTATCGGCCCTGGAAACCCTGCAAGGCTCGGGCAAAACCATTGGCATTATTTCCCACGTCGAAGCCCTCAAAGAGCGGGTAACTACCCAGATTAGCGTGCGCAAAGGGGCCGGCGGGGTAAGCTCGCTGCGGGTTGTCGGCTTCGGGGTCGAGGTAGACTAAGCTTTGCTAACGGCGCTTGGGGGAGCCGCGGCCCGAATATCGGCCCAGGTCCAGTAGCGCCGGGGCTGCATGTGGGCGTAGCCTTGCCTGAAGAAGCTTACTACCGCCTGTTCTACCACCTGTGGCGCAATCGAGGAAGTGTACAACGGGCGCTGGTCGGGGTCGGCGTAGCGCTCGGGCTTTTTCAGGGTGTTGCCGGCCAGCCGCAGCAGTGGGCCCGTGTCGGTAATACCGTCGAAGGTCCAGCGGTACGGGCTTGTTTCCTGGGCGTTTAGCTGGGCGGCCAAACCGGCTAAGGGCAGACGGGGCAGCGTGGGGCGCGACTCCAGGTCTACCCAGGTAGTGTATTTGTATTCCAGCTCGTAGCGCTGCGCATCGTAGAGGCTCAGCACGATGTCGTAGCCGGCAGTAGGACCAAAAAGAGCGTAGTACGGTAAGGGCTCGGGAGCCCGCACCACCACCAAGCCGATGTCGGGGTAGCACGTGAGCTGCACGGCCGGACTTTGCATCAGCTCTACGGCCCGTTGCACCCGTTCGTATTCCGGGGCCCAGGCCGCCCGTCCGCTATCTGGTTGCCGCACCATGTCGGCAAAGCGGGGCAGAAACCACTCGAACTTCTCGACGCAGGCTTCATCCTCCCGGCGGCGCAACCTGGGGGCTCCGAAAGGCGGATAAAACAGCTCTTTCTCCTTCGCGTTCAGCCAGCACACCAGCTGCAAGGCGTGCTCGGCCTGGGGCTGCTGCCAATCCGACTCCCGGAAGTCGCCCAACCGGGCCGTGTGCCGCAGCAACTCTTCATGCGCCAGGGCCAGTTCGGGATGCAGCAGGCTCCAGACTCCCACGAAGCCATCCACATCGAAATGATTGGCCGTAACTGCCGCCGCTTCCAGGCCCGGTGCTGCAGGGTGGCGCAGGGCCCGCAGCACCGAGCCGGCACTGGTATCGTCGCGCAGGGCTACCGGAGTTGGGGCACCCCGCCAGTGGGCCAGTACCAAAGCGGCCCCGGTGGCAGTACTGTCAACCACAATAGTGGGCTGCTGCCGCAAGGAGGCAAACGGTACAAATCGATACGTCATATCTGTTTTTAAAAGCACGCCGGACCAGGAGGGCCAGCACAACCGGCTGCCTCAGGCCCCAAAGCTACTGCCGGCGCCGGCGGTTTGAAATATGCTCAACGCGGCTGCGCCGAACCCAGTGCAGGTACTTCTGCAACTCGGGCGCCTGCTGCAATGCCTCGATGGTGGCATACTGCCGTGCCAATTCCCGATTACTCAACAACAAATGAATAGTGCTGTGGCAAGGCTGGCACAGGGCAACGGTGGGGCCATAGCGGCCTCCTTCTTCCCGCGGCACCAAATGATGGCGGGTTACGGAGCGCACTTCGCGCTGGCACAACTCGCAGGTAGGCTCAGTGCCTGAGGCAAGCTCAACGGGCAACGGCCACTGGAGGAGCTTAGCTCGACGCTTAGCCATAAGCAAAAGACAGGCAGATGGTTGCGAAAAGAATAGTTGGCATGCTTTTTATAAATGGACTGCGACGAGAAATAAAAAAATATGTTGCATCTGCGTGCAAATAAATTCTATATTTGGTTGCGGGGATGGAGTAAAGTCACTTCTATTCGCTATTCCCGGTGCTTCAACAACTTTTTTACTTTCCAAATCAGGTTCCTATCTCCTCATCCCACCCCGCGCTTTCTAACTTTTTCCCTTTTAGCAACTCATAACCTTTTTACATACACACCATGCGTGACTTTACTCACAACACTTCCCTTCGCCTCTCTCATCTGCTCCGGGCAGCCGGCTTGGTGGTAGCCTTGTTGGTACTGACTCCAACAACATCTAAGGCTCAGACCTGGCTGGTATCAACCGACGCCTTCATCAAAATGGGCGTGATGGACAAGTTTGGCCAACTCGGCAACTACACGGCCCGCTTTGTCGTGACCAGCCAAACCACTGGCAAAGAATATATCCTGGTAAAGCAGATCGAAAAAGGCCAGAACGGCGTTGACGTTATCTTCCCGTCGGAGCCCTCCGACCCCGACTACTTCAAAACCGAGTCGGGGGAGGCAGCGAAAGGCACCCCGGGCCGCTACACCTGGGAATGCCAAGTGTCAGGCAAGAAAGTAGTGGGAGGCCGCTTTACCTTCCCGGAGGTTGGCAATGATATTACCGTCGTCGACCGCCGCTAACTGCTTACCTGGCAAGTATTCCATTCTTATAGCCCGCTCTGCTTCGGTAGAGCGGGTTTTTTTGTACCCAGCAATTTGCCAAGCGCCCCGGCGCTGCGTATACCAGCTACGCCGAGCTGCTTGCCAGCTTCCCTATTAACTTTACCGTCTCTGCCCAATGCCTAAAAAATCCTTCAGTGAGCTAATCAACAGCCCGGGTATGCCGGTGCTGGTCGACTTCTACGCCGACTGGTGCGGCCCCTGCAAAACCATGGCTCCCATTCTGGAGCAGGTAGCGGCCCAGCACCAGGGCAAGCTTAAAGTCATCAAGATTGATGTGGACCGCAACCCCGCCGTGGCCCAGCAGTTTCGGGTGCAGGGCATTCCGACGCTGATTTTATTTCACAAAGGCCAGCCCGTGTGGCGGCAGTCGGGGGTGGTACCGGCCCAGCAACTTGCCCAAACGGTGCAGAACTACCTGTAACAAGCAACCCTTCCGGTCTTCCCGGGCTCTATAGCAAACCGGCCCGGGCAGCTCGGTTTGCAGCAAGCTACCCGAGCCGGCTGCTTTGCATATCTGGTAGGCTACTCAGTAACAGGCACTAGCCTTAAACTATCCGTCTACAACCGGCGTTTGGCAAGCGAAGCTGACTACCTTTGCAGTTGCTTGTTCTATTTGCCCCAATGCGCTTATATCTTTCGGTTTTACAGTTTAGTGTTTTCTTCTTACTCAGTGCCCTGTCGGTGCAGGCGCAGCAGCGCTTTACACTCAGCGGCTATGTGCGCTCCAGCGCCGACCGTAGTGGCTTGCCGGGCGCTTCGGTAGCCGTGCCAGCATTGGGCACGGGCGTAACAGCCGACTCCACCGGATATTATTCCCTGACTTTGCTCGAAGGCCGGCACCAGTTGGCTATTTCCTTTATTGGCTACGTAACGCAAACCCGGGAACTGAATCTGACCAAATCTCAGCGCCAGTCCTTTAGCTTGGCCGAAGCCAGCAACCAACTCGGGGAGGTTGTTATTGAAGGTACAGGGACGCTGGAGCAGAAGCTGCAAACCACCCAGATGAGCGTAGAGCACCTTAGTGCCCGCGACGCCAAGCTACTACCCGCCCTGTTCGGGGAAGTTGATTTGCTGAAAACCCTGCAACTCAAGCCTGGGGTGCAAAACGGGGGCGAGGGTACCAGCGGCCTGTTTGTGCGCGGGGGCTCGGCCGACCAGAACCTGTTTTTGCTCGACGATGCGGTGGTGTATAACCCCTCCCACCTGTTCGGCTTGTTTTCCGTCTTCAATGCCGATGCTATTCAGAGCGTGGACCTCTACAAGGGTGGGTTTCCGGCCCAGTACGGCGGGCGCCTTTCGTCGGTGGTGGATGTAAAAACCCGGGAGGGCAACCCGCAGAAGCTGGGCATCAGCGGCGGCCTGGGCCTGATTTCGTCGCGCCTGACGGTAGAGGGCCCAATTGTAAAAGACAAAGGCTCCTTCACGCTGTCGGGGCGGCGGACGTATTTCGACGTGTTTACCCGCCAGATCAACAAAATGAACGAGGACACGGAGGATTACAGCCCGATTCCGGACTACTATTTCTACGACTTCAACGCCAAGGCCAACTACAAGATCGGGCAGAAAGACCAGCTTTTTCTGACCGGTTACTACGGCCGCGACGTGTTCGGCTTTAACAGCACCGGGGGCTTCAACTTTGACTTTGTGTGGGGCAACACCGTGGGCGTGCTGCGCTGGAACCACGTGTTTTCACCGAAGCTGTTCCTGAATACCTCCTTCTCGGCGACCCGCTACCAGTACCAGATTGCCAACAAGCTTGACCAGTTTGGCTTCAGCCTGTCGTCCGAAATTCAGGACTATGCCCTGCGCTCCGACCTGGATTACCAGCCCAATGAAAAGCACACCCTGCGCCTGGGTGTGAGTGCCACCAATCACCGTTTCAACGTGGGCCGCCTCTCGGCCAACAGCACTGATGGCAGCCTGAACATTGGTTCGGAAACGATATATGGGGGCCAGGAAGCATCGGTATACGCCTCCGATAATTTCAAGGCATCCGAGGAACTGCAGCTCGACTACGGCCTGCGCCTGACGGGCTTCCAGAGCGGCTCCGACCGGTTTGCGGCCCTGGAGCCGCGCGGGTCAGTGCGCTACTCGCTCACGCCCAAAACCTCGCTCAAGGCCAGCTACGCCATGATGTATCAATACGTGCATCTGGTCAGCAACTCGGGCGCCTCCCTGCCGACGGATATCTGGTACCCGTCGCGGCTGAACGTGAAGCCCCAACGCTCCCAGCAGGTGGCCACCGGGGTTAGCTTCTTGCTAGGCCAGGGTAAGTACCTGCTGACAAATGAGGTGTACTACAAGTGGGCCCAAAACCAGGTGGACTTCCGCGACGGAGCCCAGCTGTTTGGCAACAGCGACCTGGACGCCGAATTTTTGTTTGGCAAGGGCTGGAGCTACGGCAACGAGCTGTACTTGGAGAAAAAGACGGGCCGCACCACGGGCTGGGTTGGCTACTCCCTGGCCTGGACCAAGCGGCAGTTTCCGGCTCAGCGCGGCGGCAGCGGCGTCAACAATGGCAAAGTGTTCTACCCAACCTACGACCGGCGGCACAACCTGACGGTGGTGGGCCTGCACCAGCTCAACGAGCGAATCAACCTGACGGCCTCCTTCGTCTTCACCTCGGGCGCCCCGACGACGCTGCCCCAGGGGCGGTTTTTTATGCAGGATATTTTCGGCGATGATGTCGAAGCCGTGCCGATTTACCCGGACCGTAATACCTACCGCATGGCTCCCTACCACCGCATGGACCTGGGCATGGTCTACAAGCTGCGGCCCAAGCGGGGCGAGTCCGATTTGACTTTCAGCGTGTACAACGCCTACAACCGGCGCAACCCCTACTTCATCTACTTCGACCAGGAGCGGGATGAAACCACCGGGGCTCCGCAGAGCTTCCGGGCCCGGCAGGTGTCCTTGTTTCCGGTAATCCCGTCCGTCACGTATAACTTTAAGTTCTAAGCAATTCTGTTGGCCTTGCGGTGTCTGTATTCATGAATTTCTTTTTCTATCTACTCCAACAGCTGACCCGCCGCGTGCGGACCGCCACCCGCCTGGGGCCTCTAGCCGCGCTGCTTCTGGTGGGTGCTACCGGCTGCAACCTGCAGAAGGATATCGATGTCGAGCTGCCGGCTTTTCCGGCCCAACTCGTGGTCGAGTGCTACCTGGAGCCCGGGCAGGTGCCCCGGCTCACGGTAAGCGAAACGGCGCCCTATCTGAGCGTACCCACTCCTACCCTGCTCACCGACGTCTCGGTGGTGCTTACGCACCCTTCCGGGCAGAAAGAAGCGTTCCGCTTCACCCCCGGTCAGGACACGCTCACCCAGAAGCTCTACACGCACATGGGCAAAAACCCGCTGGTGGCCAAGCCCGGCGACACCTTCCAGCTCGATGTGAAAGACACGCACGGACGCCACGTGAAGGGCACGGCCACTATGCCTTCTTCCATTACCATTGATTCGCTGGTGTGGAAATTCAACGATAAAACGGCGGAGGAGCGCAAAGCCTACCTGCTGGTCAAGTTTCAGGATCCGGCGGCTACGGCCGACTTCTACCGCCTGCAAATTCACAAGGACAGTATTTCCAAAGACCCCAACCGTGACTTCGAGCTGGATGACCGGCTGACCAACGGCCAGCTCATGACCTTGGGCACCAGCTACCGCTACTCGACCAACGACACGCTGCTCGTCACGCTGTACCACATCGACCAGCCGTATTATCGGTTTTTGCAGTCGGTAAGCGACGCTCAGAATGCCAACGGCAACCCGTTTGCGCAGCCCGCGTCGGTCAAGTCGACGGTGGAAGGTGGAGTGGGTGTTTTTACCGTTCTGAGCTACCACCGCCGCAAGATTGTTATCCGTTAATAAGTCACGCACAGACAAAAAAGGCCCGAAAACTACTTTTCGGGCCTTTTTTGTCTGTGGTGGATATGCGTTACTGTTTTTCCAGCACGGCCCGCAGCAGGCTGGTCAGGCGCGGCTCGGCTTCGGCGGCTACGCGCAGAATGTCCGCTATTTCCACCCGCTTGAGCTTGCCGGGCGAGCAAAGGTCGGTGATGACGGAAATGGCCAATACGGGCAGGCCCATGTGCACGGCGGCAATAACCTCGGGCACGGTGCTCATGCCCACGGCATCGGCCCCGATGGTGTGCAGGTAGCGGTACTCGGCGGGCGTTTCGAGCATGGGGCCGGGCAGGCTGGCGTACACACCGCGCCGCACCTTATCGGCAAAGCCCAGCTGCTGGGCGGCCTCCTGGGCCTGGCTGAGCAGCTCGTGGCTGTAAGGCTCCAGCATGTCGGGAAAGCGCGGGCCCAGCTCGTCGAGGTTTTTGCCCACCAGCGGGTTGGTAGGTTGCAGATTAATATGGTCCTCAATCAGCATCAGGTCGCCGTAGTTGTAGTCGGGGTTGAGGCCGCCCGAGGCGTTGCTGACAAACAGCTTCTGAATGCCCAGCAGCTTCATGACGCGCACCGGAAACACCACCTGCGGCATGGAGTAGCCTTCGTAGTAATGAAAGCGGCCCTGCATCACCAGCACCCGGCGCCCGGCCAGGGTACCGGCCAGCAGGTTGCCCGAGTGGCTTTCCACCGTCGACACCGGAAAGTGCGGAATCTGGGCGTAGGGCAGCGTAAAGGCTATATCAATATCGTGAACCAGGGCACCCAGGCCGGTGCCGAGGATGATGCCGAATTCGGGTTGAAAGTCGCCGATTTGCTGGCGGATGTGGGCGGCGGCTTCGCGCAGGTTGTGCATGCTAAGGAGTTTAGGGCGGAAAGGTAGCTGTTGCCGGGCAACTGTCCGGAAAGAAATAACCGCCCAAATGGGTTCAAACAATTCTGGCCAAACAATTTAAATTGTTTGGCCAGAATTGTTTGAACCGTCACGAGGCAACGAATCAGCTACTGAATATTCAGCTCAAACGGCAGACGGGCCTGCACGCCGGTCATGGTTGAGAGCTTCTTGTACTGCTCGTACACGGGGTACATCGGGCCCATTTCCTCTTTCACCAGGTGCAGGCGGGCTTCTTCGCTGGCGGTGTTGAACATACTTTCCAGCATGTTTTTCTGGCGGGGCAGGCGCTGAATCTTGTAGTCGTCCTGTTTCAGGTTGGCCCGGCGGGCAGCAATGCGCATGGCGTCCTCGAACGAGCCCAGCACGTCGACCAGGCCGCGGGCTTTGGCTTCGGTGCCCGACCATACCCGACCCGAGGCCAGGCGCCGCAGCCGCTCTACCGGCATGTGGCGGCCCTGGGCGGCCTTGGTGGTGAAGTCGGCGTAGATCCGGTCCACTTCCTTTTGCAGCTGCTGCTTCTCAAACGCAGTGAGGGGCCGCGTGATGGTAGGCAAATCAGAGAACTTGCCGGTCGTAACCCGGTCGGTGGTGATGCCGAGCTTGTCGCGCAGCAAAGGCTGGATGTTGGGCAACACGCCAAATACGCCGATGCTGCCGGTGATAGTGTTGGGGTGGGCCACGATGGTGTCGCAGGCCATGGCAATGAAGTAGCCGCCCGAAGCCGCCACATCCGACATCGAGCAGACCACGGGCTTCACCTTTTTGGTCAGAATTACCTCCCGGTAAATGATGTCGGAAGCCAGCGACGAGCCGCCGGGCGAGTTGACGCGCAGTACCACGGCCTTCACGTTGTCGTCGAGGCGGGCCTGGCGAATGGCGTCGGCGAAGCGGGTGCTGCCAATGTTGTCGTTGCCGCCCTTACCGGTCACGATGTCGCCGTCGGCGTAGATAACGGCAATGCGGTTGTCGCTGGTGCTGCCGTCTTCGTTGTCGTCGGCATCCTGGTAGTCGCTCAGGCCGACCAGGCTCAGCTTTTTCTTCTGGTCCAGCCCTACTTTACCCTTCATAAAGTCGAGGGCCTGGTCGTAGTAGCCCAGGTTGGTCACCAGGCCCAGGCGCTTGGCATCTTCGGCGTTGTGCACCAGCATCGAGTCGGAAATCATTTTCAGACGGGCCGTTTCAATGCCGCGGGTTTTGGCCACGTTCTGCAACATGTAGTTGTTAATCGAGTTCAGGAACGAGGACGTTTGCAGCCGGGCCGAATCCGACATCGAGTCGCGGAAGTAAGGCTCCACGGCGCTTTTGAACGAGCCCACCCGGAAGATATACGGCTCAATGCCGGCCTTCTCGAACAGGTTCTTGTAGTAGTACGTCTCCGAGCTTAGCCCGTTGAACTCGAGCGTGCCCTGGGGGTTGAGGTAGAGCTTATCGGCCACCGAGGTGAGGTAGTAGCTTTTCTCGGAGGCAATGTCGTTGTAGGCCACAATGAACTTGCCCGACTTCTTGAAGTCCAGCAGCTCATTGCGGATTTCTTCCAGGGAGGCCATGCCGGCCTGCACCAGCTCCACGTTCAGGAAAATGCCCTTGATGTCGTTGTCTTTCTTGGCCCGGCGGATAGCCAGCTTGAGCTGATCCAGCCCGATATTATCGGCCTGGCTGCTAAACAAGGCGGCAAAGGATTCGCGGCTTTCCCGCTCCGACACGGGCCGGTCGAGCTTGAGCTCCAGCACCGAGTCTTTGGCTACCGTGGCCGCCGAGTCGCCGCTGACGGCAGCCACCAAAAAGCCCAGGCCGATGATAACGCCCACCAGCGCAAACAGTGCCAGGCCGGTGAGCGTGGCCAGGACGTACTTCAGAAATTGTCTCATGCAAAAAGGAAAGGAATAGCGAGTTGGATAGTAAGCAAATGTAGAAGGCTTTCGGCTCTCCAGCATAGAGGGAAAAAAGCTGGTTAGCGTTGCTTCTAAGGTGTCTAACGAAATCCGGGGTTTGATACTTTAGTTAATCCCTGAATATTGCCAACCAGTCTTAGTGCTGGCTCTGACCCAACCTAGCATCGATGTCGGCATCGTTGTCGATATCCGGAATCTGGCTCCAGAGTAAAATTAGCACGGCCAGCAAAGCCAGGAAGATAACGACCCCGATGCGCACTACACGTTTCATGGCTAATGATTTAATACCCGTATTTGTCGCCCCACCACTGGCGCAGGCGCTCCTGCATCTTGTGCTCGGCCGGGTTGTGGCCAGGGTGGTAGAACACGGTGCCGCTCAGGGCTTCGGGCAAGAATTCCTGGTAAGCAAAACTACCTTCGTAGTCGTGGGAGTACTGGTACTGATTGCCATAGCCCAGCTCTTTCATCAGCTTGGTGGGGGCGTTGCGCAGCGGGATGGGCACGGCCTGCACACCCTGCTGGCGCACCAGAGCCCGGGCCTCGCGGATAGCCTTGTAGCTGGCGTTGCTCTTGGGCGAAGTGGCCAGGTACACCACCGTCTGGCCCAGAATAATGTCCGATTCGGGCATGCCGATAACCGTCACGGCCTGGAAGCAGCTCTGGGCCAGCATCAGCGCGTTGGGGTTGGCGTTGCCGACGTCTTCGGAAGCCAGGATCAGCAGGCGGCGGGCAATAAACTTGGGGTCTTCGCCCCCTTCCAGCATCACGGCCAGCCAGTAGAGTCCCGCATTGGGGTCGGAGCCGCGGATGCTTTTGATAAAGGCTGATATGACGTCGTAGTGCATTTCCCCGCCCTTGTCGTAGCGGGCCAGGTTTTGCTGGGCCAATTGCTGCACTACGGCGTCGGTGATGACGATTTCGCCGGTTTCGGGGTCGGGCCGGCTCGACTCTACCACGATTTCGAGCAGGTTGAGCAGTTTGCGCGCGTCGCCGCCCGAAATCAGCAGCAGGGCCCCGTACTCAGCCACCCGCACTTTTTTCTGCTTAAGCAGCTCGTCTTCGGCCAGGGCTTTGTCGACCAAGTCTGTCAACACTTCCTTACTCAGGGGCTCGAGCACGTAGACCTGGGCCCGGCTAAGCACGGCCGGAATGACTTCGAACGACGGATTCTCGGTCGTAGCCCCAATCAGGGTGACGATGCCCTGCTCCACGGCCCCGAGCAAGGCATCCTGCTGGGACTTGCTGAAGCGGTGAATTTCGTCGATAAACAGCACCGTGCCCCGCTGCCGCTTGGCTTTGTCGATAACGTCGCGCACGTCCTTGACCCCGGCATTAACGGCGCTCAGAGCGGCAAAGGGCTGCCCCAGGGCTTCGGCCAGCAAGTGGGCCAAGGTGGTTTTGCCCACGCCGGGCGGGCCCCACAAAATCAGGGAAGGCAGGCGCTTAGCATTAAGGTAGCGCCGCAGCACGCCCTCGGGCCCGATGAGGTGCTGCTGGCCGGCGTACTCGTCGAGGGTGCGGGGCCGGCGACGCTCGGCCAGGGGCGCGTTGGCCGCCACCGGTGGGCGCGTGGCGGCAGCGGAGGAAGAAGGTTCGGAGTCGAAAAGGGAGCCGGTAGCCATAGGAAAGGAATAAGCTATAAAGGTACGGCGGGAGGCGGCGTCAGGGTTAGCCCGGCGCCCTGCAGAAAACCGCCGCCGCTTCCTGCGGTTGCTATACGGCGCCCGAACCGGGGCCGCGCCTGTTACCTTTGCCCCCGATGAAAAATTCTCTCCGCGTCCACGCGGCTTTATTTCTGGTGGCCGTCATTTACGCGGCCAACTATAGCCTGTCCAAAGATGTGATGCCGCACTATATGGGCCCCTTCGGCATCGTGACCCTGCGCATTCTGGGCGCGGCCCTGTTCTTTGGCATCGTGAGCCGCCTAGTAGCCCCCCAGGACCAGATTCTGGGCCGGGCCGACAACATCCGGTCGGTTTTGTGCGGCATTATCGGCATTGGGGGCAACCAGCTGCTGTTCTTCTCGGGCCTGAACTACACCTCGCCCATTAATGCTTCCCTGCTGCAAACCATTGCTCCCATTGTCGTGGTCATTGCCTCGGCCGTGCTGCTGCGCGAAAAAATAACCTTGCTGCGGGTGCTGGGTATTCTGCTGGGCGGCGTTGGGGCAGCCACCGTTATCCTGAGCCGGGAAGCCGGCGGGGCAGTATACCCGAATGCCACGCTGGGCAACCTCTTTATTCTGCTCAATGCCACCGCCTTTGGGGTATACCTGGTTATCGTTACGCCCCTGATGCGCACTTACCATCCCTTCACGGTGCTGGCCCGCATCTTTCTGGTAGGCGCCGTCGTGGCCGTGCCCTTCGGCTGGCGCGGGGCCCTCACGGCCGACTACAGCAGCTTTCCGCTCTACATCTGGGCCGAAATCGTGTATATGGTCGTGTGCCTGACGATTATGGCCTACCTGCTCAATAACTGGGCGCTGAAGTACGCCTCCCCCGCCCTGCTGGGCGTCTATATCTACCTGCAGCCCATTCTGGCCGTACTCATTGCCGTAGCCCTGGGCAAAGACCATTTCACCTGGGCCCGGGCGCTGCAGGCCGCCCTTATTTTCGGCGGGGTATTCTTGGTGAGTCGCAAGCCCAAGCAGGCCCCGGTAGCGGCCGAAACTGCGGTGCTGGAGCCCGTGCGGGAGTAGCCGGTGGCAATATTGGCTTAGGCGGCAGCGTTTCATGGGCTTATGTAGCGGGCTACCCCGTGCTTTATTTGCAACAAAAACACCCGATGAATCTGGATATCGAGTTTCAGGAGCTGCCAATAGTCGAAGCTGTTTTTTATACTCGTTTAGGCCTGCAGTTAGAGGTTTTTACCATTCGTGACGTCAGCGACTGGGTCGATGAGGTTTTGCTGCGCGAAGACGAGCCCGACGCGTTTTTTGGGGAACTCTACCGGCTGCTGCACACCGAAAAGCAGCGGGTACTGGCGTATCTGCGGCAGGCTTTTCCCGAAGCTTCCTTTTCGGTGCGGCCCGCCCTGGCGTGGCTGCACCAGCTTTTCGTAACCGGCCAGTGGGCACTAGGCCCCACGCTTACTTCGCTTTACCGCCTGCGGACCCTAGTCGTCTCCGACCAGGAAGTAGGCTGGATTTACGGCTTATCGGCCGACTACGAGCAGGCCGCCGCGGCACCGGCAGCTCAGCCAAAAGTAGCCCAACAAACGGCTGCGTTTCTGGGCTGCTACCAGCAGTACACCTTTGCCAACCGCCGCCAGTGGCCGCTGCTGGACGCCGGGCTGGAAGTGCAGTTGGCCAGCCTACAGTCATAAGGTCAGCAACTACTGCTGGCCGTTAACTGCTACCTTGCTGACCTCTTGATACTCTGCCGCCAATGACACCCGAGGAACTAACCACGCTTGTGGCCCAGCTGGAGGCCGACACGCCAGCCAGCGGGGCTTATTTCGGCATTTTTCAGTACGGGGATGAGCCCGATGCAAGCTTTATCAAAGCCAATAAAGCGGGGCTAAAGCTCTTTGCCGCCGAAATTTTGCGGGCGGCAACTCAGGTTGAGGCAACGCTGGCGCACGAAACCGAAACCATTATCCCGCTTGATTTTGAAGATGCTACTTGGCTGGATGGCGACATCCTTGTTCATTATATCGAACCAGTAAACTACAGCGCCGCGTCGCAGCCCGAAGCAAAACCACGGGCCTTGTTCGATAGATTTTCCGATAACCTACAAGGCTTTGTTTTACTTAGCTTCGGGGTGTTTCTGTTGATTTCTCTGCTAGTGGGCATTGGGAACGGAATACAAACAATTGCAAACTGGATTTCCGGCTAATTCCCACTACGAACTCCCTACTCGCCGAACAATACCTACACAAAAAGGCCCGCTGCATTGCTGCAACGGGCCTTTTCGTATTCTGAATCCGAAGAGTCTTAGAGGTGAATAACCTCCCCGTAGGCGGCGGCGGCAGCTTCCATCACGGCTTCCGACATGGTGGGGTGCGGGTGCACAGCCTTGATGATTTCGTGACCGGTGGTTTCGAGCTTGCGGGCCACCACTACCTCGGCAATCATTTCCGTCACGTTGGAGCCAATCATGTGGGCACCAAGCCATTCGCCGTACTTCTTGTCGAAGATAACCTTCACGAAGCCGTCCTTGGCGCCGGCGGCCGACGCCTTGCCCGAAGCCGAGAAGGGAAACTTGCCCACCAGCACGTCGAAGCCTTTGTCGCGGGCCTCTTTCTCGGTGAGGCCGACACTGGCAATTTCGGGCTGGGCGTAGGTGCAGCCGGGAATGTTCTGGTAGTTGAGCGGCTCGGGGTGGTGGCCGGTAATCTGCTCGACGCAGATAATGCCTTCGGCCGAAGCCACGTGGGCCAGGGCGGGGCCGGGCACGATGTCGCCGATGGCGTAGATGCCGGGCACCGAAGTCTGGTAGTAGTCGTCCACGATGACGCGGCCCTTCTCTACCTTGATGCCCAGCTCTTCCAGACCCAGGTTTTCGAGGTTGGTAACCACGCCGGCGGCACTCAGTACCACGTCGCAGGCAATCTGCTGGTCGCCTTTCGCGGTTTTGATGGTTACGTTGCAGCCCGCGCCGCTGGTGTCCACCTTCGTTACCTCGGCCGAGGTCATAACCTCAATGCCGATTTTCTTGAAGGACTTCTCCATCTGGCGCGATACTTCCTCGTCTTCCACCGGCACGATGCGGGGCAGGTATTCTACCACCGTTACCTCGGTGCCCATGGTGCGGTAGAAGTAGGCAAACTCGACGCCGATGGCCCCCGAGCCTACTACCACCATTTTCTTGGGCAGGGTGGGCAGTACCATGGCCTGGCGGTAGCCGATGATTTTCTGGCCGTCAATCGGCAAGGCGGGCAGCTCGCGCGAACGGGCGCCGGTGGCCAGAATGATGTGCTTGGCCTCTACGGTTTCTTTCGAGCCGTCGGCCTTGGTTACCTCCACCTTGCCGGGGGCCAGCAGCTTGCCCACGCCCGCTACGGTGTCGATTTTATTCTTTTTAAACAGGAAGTTGATGCCCTTGCTCATGCCATCGGCCACGCCGCGGCTGCGCTTGATAACGGCCTCGAAGTCGAAGCCCGTTTCGCCCACCTTCAGCCCGTACTCCTGGGCGTGCTGGAGGTACTCATACACCTGAGCCGTTTTGAGCAGGGCTTTGGTGGGGATGCAGCCCCAGTTGAGGCAGATTCCGCCGAGCGACTCCCGCTCTACCACGCCTACTTTCAAGCCGAGCTGGGAAGCCCGAATAGCAGCTACGTAGCCTCCGGGGCCGCTGCCGATAACGACCAGGTCGTATTGCAATGCCATATTAGTTTGTGTTTTATAAAGAATTGTTTTATCCTTACCAGGAAAACAACGCTTTGTGGTAACGAAAGAATCTGCCAGTGGGCTTCTAACGGCTCGTTCTGGTGCGGTAAAGATAAGGAGCGAATCCGTCTTCCCGCACTCGGCTTCGGCCCGGGTTTGCCCCGGCCAGGCATCAACCCCACAACACCATTTGCAGCCGCCCCTCTTCTGTCCCGAACTCTAACAAACTTATCCGATGAAACAGTATTCTACCCTCCTGCTTTTGAGCGTGCTGGCCCTGCCCGCCGCCCACGCACAAGTAGCCTCCACGGGAACGGCCATGTCGGCCGCCACGGCCAGCAGCTTCTCGGCCTCTGCGCCGGCCAAACGGCTGTCGAACAGCGAGTACAAAGCCCGGATCAAGGCCGCGGATGCCACGCTCAAAACTACGCCCAAGGATGTGGAGGCTCTGCTGAGCCGGGCCCAGGCCCGCGTCGAGCTCAAGGATTACGCCGAGGCCGTGGCCGACTACAACGTGCTGCTGCGCCTGCAACCTGCCAATGTGGAATGGTACTACCTGCGCGGCACAGCCAACCTGCGCGACGACAAGTTCCAGCCCGCCATTGCCGACTTCTCCAAAGCTCTGAAATACGACCCCACTCACAAGCCCAGCTTGCTATACCGCGGAGTGGCTAAGATGAAGGCTCTTAACTTCAAGGGGGCTATTGCAGACTTTGGTAAGATTATCGAGCAGGAGCCCGAAAATGCTGATGCCTACGAGTACCGCGGCGTATGCTACTCCCACGCGGGCCAGGATGCACTGGCCGTGCAGGATCTGGAAAAAGCGGCCGCCTTGAACCCGGAAGCTGCCAAAACCCTGAAGCGCTACCGTCCGAGCAAGTAAATAAGTATCTGTCAGTTAGCCCGCGCCCGGACCCGTTAGTCCGGGCGCTTTTTTTGTGAGAAATGGGCAACTTATAGCTCTGCTTCACGTCTACACGCTGGATACGCCAAAAGCCGCCTTTTGGGGCAGCCTCCGGCGTACGTTGGCCCGTGAAGTTCTTTCTGATTGTCTGCTTCTTACCCCATGAAAAACCGAGTACTTTATTTTGTAGCCGGCACGGCTACGGTTCTGCTTACTACTCAGTGCGCTACCACCGCTGAAAAAGATTCGCCCGGGGCGCGGCGGGCCGTTGCGGCCGAGTCGTCGGCCCCGCGGGTGGCTACTGCGTCGGCCGTAACCGATGCGTCGACGGCCGCTACAACGCCAGCCTCTTCTGCCGCTACCGGCCCCACGGCCAGCTCCGCCCCAACGACGCCGGTGGTAGTGGAGCCGGCGGCCCGCAAGAACAACGCGGATTACAAGGCCGATATCCGCACGGCCGATGCGGCCCTGAAAGCCAAACCCCGCGACGCCGACGCCCTGCTGCTCCGGGCCAAGGCCAAAAGTCACCTCAAAGACTACCGGGAAGCCGTGGCCGACTACAACACCGTGCTCCGCCTGAAGCCCACCAATGCCGAAGCCTACTACAACCGCGGCCTGACCCGCCTCAAGCTCAAGGAGTACACGCCTGCCATCAGCGACTTTTCCAAGGCCCTGAAATACCGGCCCGATGACAAGGAGGCCTTCTTTGGCCGTGGGGCGGCCAAAATGCAGCTGTTCAACTTCAAAGGAGCAATTCCGGATTTCACCAAGGCCCTTACCCTGGACAGCACCTACGCCGATGCCTGGGAGTACCGCGGCATTAGCTATTCATCGATCAACAAGCCCAACGAAGCCAAGTCGGACCTGGAAAAGGCCGCCAAGCTCAACCCCGAGGCCAGCAAAAGCCTGCGCCGCTACGCCGGCAAAGAATAGCCGACAGCCACCCAACCCGCCCGTAGCCAACGCCCTCTCAACAAAAGCTGAAAGGGCGTTGGTGTGTCTGCTACTTTCCGCCAAACAGCAATTTCATGTAGAAGCTCGGCTGGCGCAGCCGCTCCCGCAGGTCCAGGTCGAGGAACATGCCGGATATGGTTTCGGCCAGCGTCGGGTTGTTGGCGGCGCGGTTGGCCACGAAGTTGAACAAGGCCGGAAACTGCAGCAGGCGCTGCAGCCAGTGACTCAGGCGCAACTCCTGGCCCAGGCGGCGGTATACGGCCGCGTCGTACTGCTGCAGGAAGCTGGCAGCAGTGTCGTTAGCGGCCAGGGCCCGGGTGGCCCAGTCGGCGGCGTGCCGGCCGCTGACCATAGCGTGGCTGATGCCTTCCCCACTGAAAGGGTCAATCAGGGAGGCCGCGTCGCCGAGCAAGAGGTAGCCGTTGCCGGAAATAACGCGGCGTTTGGAGCCCAGCGGCAGGCCAAACCCCTTTATCGGGCCGAGGCGCCGGGCGCCTTTGAATCGGTCTTTCAGGGCCGGGTGGGTAGCCAGCATTTCGGTCATTCGCTCCCGCAGGTTCACCTTCTTGGCCGAAACGGCCTTGGTCAGCATGCCCGCCCCCACGTTGGCCTGCCCGTTGGGCAGGGGAAAAACCCAGAGGTAGCCGGGCAGAAAATCTTGGATGAAGTGCAGCTCGATAAAATTGTCGGGACTCAGCCCCGTCACACCTTCGTAGTAGGCCCGCACGCCGGCGCAGTGGTGAGCTGGCTCCAGGGCGTGGCCCGCAATCTGGCGCGCAAAGGCCGATTGGGCGCCGTTGGCCACGAGCAGCAGGCGGGCCGAGGCCAAGGCTTCGCCAGCGGCGGTGCGCAGAAGCCACCGGCCGTCGGCAGCTTGCTCGGGCTGGGCTACGTCCACGCCTTCGAGCAATTCAATTTCGGGCCGCTGCCGCACTTCCTCCACCAGAAAGTTGTCGAAGTCGAGGCGCTTCATCACGTGGCCGGCCGCTGCATCTACCGTTTTAGTGTAGCGCGGCTTGAAAGGCACGGCTAGGCGCTGGCCATTGGGTGCGAAAAAGTCGATGCCCCAGGATGGCACCTGCCCCGCCGAGGCCGAGAGGCGGCTAACCAAGTCGGGCCCCAAGCGGCGCAGCTCGCTGAGCACCTTGCCACTGAGGGCGTCGCCGCAGATTTTGTCCCGGGGAAAAACAGCTTTATCCAGCAGGAGCACCGGCTGGCCCGCCGTAGCCAGGTGCAGGGCGGCCGTGGCGCCGCCGGGGCCGGCTCCCAGAATACAAATATCGACGTGGCGCATGCGGTACGAGTTGTTCGGTGATAGTTGTCAGTTGTCAGGCTGTTGGGCAGCTGATGTCAGGGACGAAGATGGGACTTAATGCTGGCTTTGCGCGGGCCGGCGTTAGTACCGAGCTGGCTGTTTGGGCAGCTCTGCGGGCCGTTCCCACGGTTTTTCTTCACCGTATTGCGAAGTAGAACGTTACAGCCCACTCAGGCTCGTTGCCAGCAAAAACTAACACCGGACAACTACCAACGAACAACTATATCAGCCTATCTTCGCCGCATGACGAAACTGCTCGACGGAAAAGTGGCCCTCATTACGGGTGCTTCCAAAGGAATTGGCCGCGCCATTGCGGTGTATTTCGCCCAGCTTGGGGCTAATGTGGCATTTACCTACCTCTCCAGCGTGGAGAAAGGTCAGCAGCTGGAAGAAGAGCTGGCCGCCCACGGCACCAAAATCAAAGGCTTCCGCTCCGACGCCTCCGACTACGCCCAGGCCGAAAAGCTGGTGGAAGACGTGGTGGCCGAGTTCGGCAAGCTTGATATTCTCGTAAACAACGCCGGCATCACCCAGGACGGCCTGCTCATGCGCATGAGTGAGCAGCAGTGGGACCAGGTACTGGCCGTGAACCTGAAGTCGGTGTTCAACCTGACCAAGGCCGCCACCAAGCCCATGATGCGTGCCAAGAGCGGCAGCATCGTGAACATGACCTCGGTAGTGGGCATCAAGGGCAACGCCGGCCAGGCCAACTACGCGGCCTCCAAGGCCGGTATTATCGGGTTCACCAAGTCGGTGGCCCTGGAGCTGGGCTCGCGCAATATTCGCTGCAACGCCATTGCCCCCGGCTTCATCGAAACCGAAATGACTGGCGAACTGGACCAGAAAGTGGTGGAAGAGTGGCGCAAAGCCATTCCGCTCAAGCGCGGCGGCACCCCCGAAGACGTGGCCAAAGCCACCGCCTTTCTGGCCTCCGACGACAGCAGCTACATCAGCGGCCAGGTGCTGCAAGTCGATGGCGGCATGCTGACCTAGGCCGGCAGCGGCTGGCTTTCGATAAGCTTTTTTCCGACCGTCAGGTGGCGCTGGCCGAAGCATCTGTACCGCAGTAGTAATTCTAGCTACCATTGCGGGCAGCATGCTTCAGCCAGCGCCACCTGACGGTTTTTTATAGTGTGTTGCCTTCTGATTTATCCGAAATGAGCCGAAGAAGAATTTTTCTCTTGGTCTGGCTGCCACTGCTGCTGACATCGGGTTGGTACAGCTTCCGTCGCCATCAACAAAAGATGCGCGCTGAGGAGGTCGAAAAACGCATCCAACAAAGTCCTAAGCACGCTTTTGACAAATTGGCCCTTCACAACGGCGACTTAATCTTTCAGACTTCCCAATCTTCCCAGAGCCAGGCCATTCAGCTGGCGACCCACTCCAAATACAGCCACTGTGGCATCTTGTATTACCTCGGTGGTGAGTGGCGGGTATTTGAAGCCGTGCAACCGGTAAGCGAAACGTCATTAGCCAAATGGGTAGCGCGGGGCAAGGGCAGTGAGTTTGTGGTGAAGCGCCTGCGCGACGCCGAAACCGTACTTACGCCCCCTGTGCTGCGCCGCTTGTACGCGGCCGGCGAACAATATCGCGGCAAGAATTACGACCTCTACTTTGGCTGGAGCGACGAGCGGATTTACTGCTCGGAGCTGCTTTGGAAGATGTATAAAACTGCCACCGGCCGCGAAATTGGCCAGCTCCAGACCCTGCGCGAATTCGACCTGAGCCACCCGACCGTGCAGGCCAAGCTGCGGGAGCGGTACGGCAAGAATATTCCGCTGGATGAAAAGGTTATTTCCCCGGTGCGGATGCTGGAAAGTGCGGAGCTGGTGACGGTGCGGTAAGGGGCTTGGCCCCGATGTACATGGTTTGGCCCCCAGCAAAGACAGCGCACAGGCAACGGGGAACAGCACAGGAAATAATTTCTGCATAACTCCCCGAATATCGGCTGGGTAAAGACGCGGTGACTTTTGCCCAACAGAAAAACCTAGCGGCGCAGACCCCATTCTGTGCCTAACTTCGCCCAGCGCTATCTTTCGGCGCTACGTTGTACTGCTTTATAAGCAACTTCCCGGCTGGTTTTCGGGTTCTTAGTGCTCCATTCTTCGCTCCTCGCCTTTGCTGTCCACCGCTGCTTCTCCCTGGTTAATCTTGCTGTGCCTAGCCGTGGGCGCGGGCTACGCGGCCCTTCTCTATTCGGCTAAAGCTCCCTGGAGCAAGCCCGTGAACTACGCCCTGGCCGCTCTGCGCTTCGTGGTGGTGAGCTTCCTCTGCTTTCTGCTGCTCTCGCCGTTTATTAAAACCACTACCACGACCAAGGAGCAGCCCACCATCGTGCTGGCCGTCGACAACTCCCAGTCGGTGGGGCTGTTTACTCCCAAACCGGTGCTTAGCCAGGCCACAGCGGGCATTACCCAGTTGGCGGCCGACCTGGGCCGCAGAGGCTTTCAGGTCGAGACCCGCACACTCAGCGCCGGCGCCCGCCCGGCCCGGCCCGACTCCCTGCGTTTCCAGGCCCCGGCCTCTGACCTCGACGGCCTGCTGAGCGGCATTGGCGAAAGCTACGACGGGCGTAATCTGGCCGGGGTGGTGCTCGTCTCCGACGGCATCGTGAACCAGGGCCGCTCGCCGGTGTACTCCGAGTTCAACTTCCCGATTTACAGCGTGGCGGTTGGCGACACCTTACCCAAGAAGGATGTGCGCCTGGCCGTGCTGACTTATAACCGGGTGGCCTTCAGCGGCAACCGATTCCCGATTGAAGCCGAAATCGACTACAGCGGCTTTAGCGGTGGCGAGGCTTCGGTGCAGCTGCGGGAGAATGGCCGCGTGCTCGAAACCCGGCGCGTGCCGCTCACGGCCAGCCGGCGCAGCCAGAAAACCACCTTTTTGCTCACGGCCAACGCCCCCGGCAAGCACCGCTACGAAGTGGTAGTACAGCCCCTGGCCGGCGAGTTTACGACGCTCAACAACACCAAAAGCGCCTACATCGAGGTGGTGAAAGGTAAGCTGCGCGTGCTGCTGGCCGGGGCGGCCCCCCACCCCGACCTGAAGGCGCTGCGGGCTGCCATTCAACAGAACGACAACTTCGCGCTGACCACCTACCTGCCCGGCATCACGCCCCTGCAGAATCAGGACTACGACGTGGCCATTTTGCACCAACTGCCGGCCCGCGGCGGGGTGGGGGCCGAGGTGCTGGCCGCCGTGAAAAGCCGCAAGGTTCCGACCTTCTACATCGTGGGTGCCCAGTCGGATTTTAACGCCTACAACTCCTTCGGTACCGGCCTGACCATTACGCCCCGGGGCAGCCAGACCGATGAAGTGACGCCGGTGCTGAATCCGAGCTTTTCGCGCTTTACCTTCGAGGAAGACGCTCTGCGCCGGTTTACGGCTTACCCGCCGGCGGCCGTGCCCTTCGGAGATTTGCGGGTGAACAGCGGGGCAGAGGTGGCTTTGTACCAGCAGGTGGGCCGCCTCAAAACCCAGAAACCCCTGCTCGTGCTCGGCGGCGTGCCGGCCCAGCGCCAGGCCACGCTGCTCACCGACGGCAGCTGGCAGTGGCGCCTGCAGGAGGCCGCCGACCACGCCGACCGGCCCGAGGCCTACGACCGGCTCATTATCCGGACCCTGCAGCTGCTCACGGCCAACGCTAACAAGAAGCGCCTCGACGTGTACCCCACCCAGGATGCCTTCAGCACCGCCGACGACGTGACTTTTGCCGCCGAGACCTACAACGCCATTTTTGAGCGGATTTACGGCCAGGCTATTCGCCTCACGCTGACCGACGAGCAGAACCGTACCCGCACGTTCAACTTCACCAATAGCGAGGATGGCTCGCCTCTGCACCTGGGCAGCCTACCCGGGGGCCTTTACCGCTACGCCGCCACTGCTACCCTTAGCGGCCAGCACCAGCAGGACCGCGGCGAACTACTGGTGCAGGAGCAGCAACTCGAAACCCTGGAAGCCCGCGCCAACCACAATCTGCTCTACCAGCTTTCGCGCCGTAGCGGTTCGCGCCTGTATTACCCCGGTCAGTTTGCCCAGCTCACCCAAGACATTCAGCAGGCCAACGCCAAGCCAGTGCTCTACACCCAGGAGGATCTGAAGGATTTGATTAACCTGAAATGGCTGTTTTTCCTGCTGCTGGCTTTAGTTACGGCCGAGTGGGCCACCAGAAAATACTCAGGGGGCATATAAAGCTGTAGGGCGAAGTTCTGCTTGGGCAGCCGTTCGCGCCATGACCACGATAATCGTTTGAGTTGCGCTTACCCCCTTGCCCAGTAGAACTTCGCGCTACGTTAATCCGTCATGTTACTTCTGCTATGAAACACAGCCTCTCCTTTTTTGGCGCCCTTCTACTGCTGACTGGCTGCAATAACTCCCCGGAAAAGCGGGCGGAAGCGGTGGTTTCCGAATATGTAAGCAACCGCCTCGACGACCCGGCGAATTACCGGGCCGACAAGTTTGACACCAAGCCCTACACCCGGCAGGACTCGGCGGCCTACGCCGCCCGCGTGGCCCAACTCAACGGTAGCGGCCCGGCGGCTCCGGCCGCGCCGCCAGTAGCCAACGGCGCGGCGCAGATTGGCACCTTTGTGCGCCACAGCTACCGGGAGCAAACCAAGGACGGCGACGTGCGGCGCGACAGTGGAGAGTTTGTCGTGTCGCCCAAGGGCGACGTAATCGAGCTTATCCCCGGCCACCGGCTCAAGTAGCGCAAACCAACTTGGTGGCGCAAGGGTCAGTCGGCCGTTTTCCACCGGCTCAGCAGGCCGTAGCCCAGTAGCAAGGCGCCGGCAAACCACCCCAGACTGCACCACTCGGCCAGGGCAATACCGGGCTGAACGGTGAGCACGCCCTGGGCATCTTTGCTCAGCAGATATAATACCTGCGTCGGGGCGGCGTAGGGCAGGTAGTCGACGTGCTCCCAGCGCAGCAACGTGAGGGCCGCCACCAGGCCCCCGATACCAAAGGCAAAGGGCAGTGCAAAGCTGCGCCACCACAGGGCCGCGACATACTGAATTCCCAAAACGCCCAGCGTAGCCAGGTAGCTGTGCGCCAGCATAGTTACAACACCGGCCAGCGGGACCGGGTGGGCAGCAAACAACAGGTCGGGACGGAGCAGGCCCAGCAGCTTGCCCGAGGCCAGCAGCAGTACCACGTATACCACCTGGGCCAGCAGATTGAGTTGGAGCAGCACCAGCAGTTTGCTGCTCAGCACGGCCCCGCGGCCAACGGGCAAGGCATACAGGTGCTTCCAGGCCGTGGCCCGGTTTTCAATGGCCACCAGCAGGCTGGTCAGCAAAATCAGAAACAGGGGCAGCAACAAAATCGAGGCCGTTTGCCAGCTCATGTGGATGTACTTTGCCCACGGATTTTGCCCGGCCGCCAGCAGCTTCTCGCCCCGGAAATAGACAATCAGGAAGTTGAGCACTACCGGCAGCGCGCCCCCGCCCAGGGCCAGCCACAGGGCCAGGGTGCGGCGTAGCTTAAGCCAGTCGGCAAGGTGGCAGCGCCACCACTGCGTCATGGGGGAAGGCGCGGAAAGGTCGAAGCTCATAGGACGGGGCTGGTTTCGGTGAGGTGCAGAAAGGTTTCTTCCAGGGTGGGTTGCCGGCAGCTGAGCTGGTAGAGCGGCTGCCCGGCCAGCACCAGGTGCCGCGCCACCTTGGCCAGCTGCTCGCGCGACTGATAGGGCAGCAGTAAGGTGCCGGCGCTGGCAACGGTGGCCTCGCCCAGCCCGGCCGGCAGCAAGTGGCAGCAAGTGGCTGCGCAGTCAGTTTCGATGACGATGTGCCGGCGGGCCACTTGCCGGTTGTGCAGCTCGGCCATACCGCCCTGAAACACCAACTGCCCGTGCTGAATAATGCCCACGTGGGTAGCCACCCGCTCGATTTCGCTGATCAGGTGGCTCGAGAGCAGAATGGTTTTGCCCTGCTCCTGCTGCAGGCGCCGCAGCAGCTCGCGCATGTCGATGATGCCGTTGGGGTCGAGGCCGTTGGTGGGCTCGTCGAGAATCAGCAGGTCGGGGTCGGGCAGCAAGGCCAGGCCCAGGCCCAGCCGCTGCCGCATGCCCAGCGAATATTCCCGCACCGGGCGGTGGGCCGCTTCCGTGAGTCCTACCAAGGCCAGTACTTCTTCCGAGCGGCCCCGAGCCAGCCCCCGCAGCCGCCGGGTCACTTCCAGGTTGGCCAGGCCGCTGAGGTGGTCGTAGAGCGAAGGATTCTCGATTAGAGCGCCCACCCGGCCCAGCAGTGCCACGCGGTGCCGGGCTAGGTCGTGGCCGAAGAGGCGGACCGTGCCGGCCGGAGCCCGCAGCAGGCCCAGCAGCAGCCGCAGCGTGGTACTTTTGCCCGCTCCGTTGGGCCCCAGAAAGCCGTAGATGCTGCCCGGTGGCACCGCCAAGGCCATTTCCCGCAGGATGGGCCGGGTGCCGTAAGCAAAGGAAAGCCGGTCGGTTTCGACCACAGGTAGGTAGCTCATAGCCAGTCGCTAAATAAGAATGGACCAAACCTACTACCCGGCAGATACCGCCCGCGGCTTCTTCTACCAACTCCGCTAAATCGAAGGGAAACACCGACCTGACGTCTACCACTGGCCTTAGTCGGGGCTTCGTTGGCTGGCAACGCCCGTTGGTAGAATTTGCACGGGTATTGAAGCAGGCTGGGAGGCCGGTCGTTGAAAACCCGCCGCTGATTTCAACCGGCTAGGCCTATTTTGGCACCTTATTGACTAGCCTTGCCTGCTTGCCCACCATGCCCCACCACCCCGAGTCTTTTTCCCCTGCTCCTACCGCTTCGGCGAGGTTCTGGGCCGCCGTGGCCAGGGTGCCGCTGTGGGCGCATATTTCGCTGTGGGCCGTCCTGCTTGGCATCGACGCGTTGCAGGTGTATGTAGGCATGAATTTTCCGGCGAAAGAAGCTCGTTCCCACCCTTTCGACTGGCGGTACGCGCTGGTGCACGCGGCCCTGACTGATGGGCTCTACGCCGCTTTCTTTTACTTCAACTGGCTGATTCTGATTCCCAAAACCTTGGCGCGCAACCAGGTGTGGCGCTACGTGCTGGCGGTACTTGTCGTGTTGGCCGTTTCAGTAGGCGGCCGTCTGCTTATCTCCACTTTTACCGTTCCCAATGGGAGCACCGAACCATTTAACCCTTCGCGGCAGGCTGTACCGTACCTACTCTGGGGCCTGATGACGCTCTTTTTCAGCTCGGCCCTCAAGGTTACCAGCGACTACCTGCAGGAGCAGCGCAACCGCCGGGAGCGGGAACGGCACTATCTGCTCACCGAGCTGGCCTTGCTCAAGGCCCAGGTCAACCCGCACTTCTTATTCAATACGCTCAACAACATCTACGCCCTGACCAAACAGCAGTCGGCCAGGGCACCGGAAGCCGTGCTACGGCTGGCCGAAATCATGCGCTACATGCTCTACGAAAGCAATTCGGAACAGGTGTTGCTGGCGAAGGAGCTGGCCAACATCCGGAGCTTTCTGGACTTGCAGCGCCTGCGCCTACCCGCGGCCGACGCCGAGGCCATTGCTTTTCGAAGCCACGGTGTAGCCCCCGACTCAGACTATCTTATTGCGCCCATGCTGCTGCTGCCCCTGGTCGAAAATGCCTTTAAACACGGCGACCTGGCCATGCGCCCCGAGGCTGTGCGCCTTACTGTGGAACTCGCTGGCGCGGGTGAGCTGCGCGTCGAGGTGCACAATTTTGTGGACGCCACGGCCCAGCCGCCCAGCGAGCAGCCCGGTGGCCTGGGCCTGGTTAATTTGCGCCGCCGCCTCAACCTGCTTTACCCCAACCGCCATACCTTACGGGTCGACAGCCAGCCGACCGAGCACACGGTGGTTCTAACCCTGGCCGCGGTCCTTTAACTATGGAATCGGAAAACACGCTGCGCAAAATATCCTGCGTCCTTATCGACGACGAGCCCCTAGCCCTCGATGTGCTGGCCGACTACTGCGGGCAGATTCCTTTTGTGGAGGTCCGCGGACAGTTTCACGACGCCCTAGCCGCCCTGGCCTTTCTGCAGGACAACGCCGTGGACTTGGTTTTTCTCGACATTCATATGCCCCGCCTCACCGGCTTGCAATTGGCTCAGCTGCTGCCCGCGCCCGGGCCGCGCATCGTGCTGACCACCGCTTACGACACCTACGCCGTGCGCAGCTACGAGCTGGGCGTGGCGGACTATCTACTCAAACCGATTTCCTTCGAGCGGTTTTTGCAGGCCGTCAACAAAGTGCGGCAGACCCTGCTGCCCACGCCCGCCCCACTGCAGGATGCTTCGCCCACGGCGCCCGATGCCATGTTCGTCAAAAACGAGCACCGCCTGCAACGGGTGGCCTTCGACGATATTCTCTACATCGAAGGCATGAAGGAATACCTGCTGATTTATACCATTCAGGGCAAAATCCTGACGTTACAGTCTTTTCGGCGGGTAGAGGAAGTGCTGCCGCCCGAGCGGTTCGCCCGGATCCACAAGTCGTTTCTGGTGTCGCTGCAGCGGATCGAGCACCTGGAGCGGGGCAAGGTGCAGGTAGCGGGCCGCCTACTGCCCATCGGCGACACCTACCGCGACTCGTTTGCGGCCCTTATTCGCGCCCACAACCAGCTTTGAGGCGCTATATGCAGCCTTACTGATGTCAGTTTAACCAGAACCTGAATTAGCCATTTCAACCCGTCTTTTTTACACTGTTATGCTGCTGTCTTGCCCCTTCCTGCTACTTGGCGACATCACCGGGCTCATCTGGATGCTGGGTATTGGGTTGGCCTTGGTATTTCTTGGCTTCCTCGTCGCCGTTCTGCTGGTTGGCAAGCGCGACTTTGTGGACCGGGCCGACACTGCGGAAGGCAAATCCGGCCGGCTGGGCCTGTTAATCATAGGGGCCCCTTTCCTGGCGCTGCTCCTGCTCTACTTGCTGCTAGCGGGGCTATAACCGCTGCGCAAGGCCTGCAGTCAGCCTCAGGCAAAAGATTTGGCTCCGGTTCGGCCCGCTATTTCGGTCGGCAGCGCGGTAGGTGCAGCGCGGATTGGTACCTTTGCGCGACCCGCCCGCTGCGCCGCTTGGCTACCAGCCGCCGGGAACCCCATCTGGGACGGTCCGTTCTCTATTTCCGAGCCGACGTGCCGCTGTTTCTGATTTTCCTTACCCCACGTTTTTTCTGCTGATGCGCTACGTTCTCGTCAACAAACCCTTCGAAGTTCTCACCCAATTCACCGACGAGAACGGCCGCGCCACGCTCAAAGACTTTGTGCCCGTGCCTGGCGTCTACCCCGTTGGCCGCCTCGATTACGACAGTGAGGGCCTTGTGCTGCTCACCGACGACAAAGGGCTGCAGCACCGCCTCTCCGAGCCCCGCTACAAAGTGCCCAAAACCTACCTGGCCCAGGTAGAAGGCATCCCGACCGAAGAAGCCCTGGCTCAGCTGCGCCGCGGCGTGGATATCAAGACCAGCTACACCGCTCCCGCCGAGGCTGAATTGCTGGCCGGCCCGCCCGCTTACCTGTGGGAACGAAGCAAGCCCATCCGCTACCGGGCCGCCATTCCGACCTCGTGGCTGAAAATCACGATTTCGCAGGGCATGAACCGGCAGGTGCGCAAAATGACGGCCGCCGTAGGCTTCCCGACCCTGCGCCTGGTCCGGACCCAGATTGCCCACCTCCCCGTGGACGGCCTCGCGCCCGGGCAGTGGCGGGAGCTGACCGAAGCCGAAGCCGCCAAGCTGCGCTCGGCTTACTCGGCCACCAAAATGCCCGGCGAACGGACCGTAGCACCTAAGTCGGCTGCCGGAACTACGAAAGCCGATTCGGCGGCCAAGCCTACCGGCGCAGGCCGTCCCGCGGGTCCGAAGTCAGCTAGCTCAGCCTCACCGGGTTCCCGCCCCGCGGCTGGGAAAGGCGGCCGTTCCTTTGATTCGGATAAGCCCAAGGGCCGTTCGGGTGCCAAGCCCAGCACCGGTGGCGCGGGCCGCACCGCGGGCGGTGGGGGCCGCTCCGGCGGGGGCCGTAGCTCGGGCCGCTAATGAAGCGGAGGCTGCTCTGGCTGCTGCTGCTGGGCTTTCTGGCCATCAACGGCGTAGCTTTTTTGCACGCCTGGCGTTTCACTCACTTCACCGACGAGTCCGGCACCCACACGGGCAACCCCGAGCAGCTGTCGGCCCTGGACAAAGCCTGGGTGCTCCTTACCGGCATCCAGAACCCCAAGCCCCGCAACTTGGGTGCCCCCGCCTTTGCCTTTCGCACCGTCCTTATTCCGAGCCCCAACGGGCAGCTGGAAGCGTGGTATAGCCCGGTGAACAACGCCCGGGGCCGCGTGGCGCTGTTTCATGGCTACACGAGCAACAAGTCCAAGCTGCTGACCGAGGCCAGCGTGTTTCGGCAGCTGGGCTACTCGGTGCTGCTGGTCGACTTTGCCGGCAATGGTGGCTCGGAAGGCTTTCAAACTACGGTCGGCTTCCGCGAATCGGCCGACGTGGCAGCGGTTTTTGCTTATCTGCAGCGGCAGAAACCAGCCGGGCCAATTATTCTCTACGGCGCTTCGATGGGCGCCGTGGCTATTCTGCGGGCCGAAAGTGAGTTGGGCGTCCGGCCCACAGCCAACATCATCGAGTGCCCCTACGGCAGCATGCTGCAAACGGCCCAGAACCGCTTCGGCTCCATGCACGTGCCGGCTTTCCCCCTGGCCAACCTGTTGGTGTTCTGGGGCGGGCTGCAAAACGGCTTCTGGGCCTTCGACCTCGACGCCACCGAGTTTGCCCAACACATTACCACTCCTACCCTGCTCATGTGGGGCGCAGCCGACCCGCGCGTCACCCGGGCCGAAACCGATGCTATTTACGCCGCCCTACGCGGCCCGAAGCAGCGCCGCGACTTTCCCAATGCCGGCCACGAGCCGTACTGGCGCAAGTACCCGGTAGAGTGGCAATCAACGATTAGCGCGTTTATGAGCCAATTTTGAGCATAATCATGGACCTTCTGCAACGAATCCAACGCTGGTATCTAATTAACTGTAATGGAGAATGGGAGCATGATTATGGAATTTCTATAACTACCCTGGATAACCCAGGATGGTGGGTTACAATTAATTTAAAGGATACTTGTCTGCAAACAGCTGTGCTTCTAAAGCAGCCAACCGTAGAACGTTCTGCTACAAACTGGGTATTCTGGCATATCGAGAATCAGCAATTTATAGCGGCTGGTGGGCCTGAAAACCTTTCGGAGATTCTCAGCTATTTTTTAGATGAATTACTACCGCAGCAAGGTGACCCAAACGTTGAGTATGAAGTCTGCATCCCTTTACAAAAGTATCTTGGTAGCATTTGGCGCCGGGCAAACGCCTCATTTGTAAACGAAAGTCAACTGAAGGTTCTATCCTTTTTTGATCCAGAGGACCCAGCCTCTTACGTTCTGCACGACGAAACCTCATTCAAGCATTTTGAGGAACTAGAAGCTTCTTCTCTTGCAGGCGCAGATACTGTAGCTGAACCAGGGGATATTATTACAGTCACTATTGAGGAGCATATGTTTTCTACCAATTTAGGATATAAGGATACTGTGTCGGGTTAAGCTATCCTCCCTTCTGCCCGGCTGTCAGCATATCCCGCTGTCGAGTTTGCCCGTAAAAGCCAGTCCGTCGTACAATCTGCCTTGGGAGTCGGTTAAAATGACAATGTGTCACAGAAAAACCCCGTTTTCAGGGCTGGTACGCTGCTTGTCAGTAGTCCGGCGCGAGTGATTCGCACCCTGAAAGCAGACACATCCAACACAACACATACATCCAATAAAATGGGAAAAATAATCGGTATTGACCTCGGCACCACCAACTCGTGCGTGTCCGTTATGGAAGGCAACGAGCCGGTGGTGATTCCAAATAGCGAAGGCCGCCGCACGACTCCGTCGATTGTGGCGTTCCTCGACAACGGTAAGGGCGAGCGGAAAGTCGGTGACCCGGCCAAACGTCAAGCCATTACCAATCCCCAGAACACGATTCAGTCGATTAAGCGCTTTATGGGCCGCGGCTTCTCGGAGGTAACCGAGGAGTCGAAGCACGTGTCGTATCAGCTGGAAAAGGGCTCTAACAACACGGTAGCCGTCAAAATCGGGGACCGGCAGTACACGCCCCAGGAAATTTCGGCCATGGTGCTCCAGAAAATGAAGCAGACCGCCGAAGAGTACCTGGGCACCACGGTAACCGAGGCCGTTATTACGGTTCCGGCCTACTTCAACGACGCCCAGCGCCAGGCCACCAAAGAAGCCGGTGCCATTGCCGGCCTCGACGTGAAGCGCATCATCAACGAGCCCACGGCTGCTGCCCTGGCCTACGGCCTCGATAAAAAGCACACCGACCAGAAGATTGCCGTCTACGACCTCGGTGGCGGTACCTTCGACATCTCGATTCTGGAACTTGGCGACGGCGTATTCGAAGTACTGAGCACCAACGGTGACACCCACCTCGGCGGCGACGACTTCGACCAGGTTATCATCAACTTCCTGGCCGAAACCTTCGCCAGCGAAAACGAAGGCCTCGACCTGCGCAAAGACCCGATGGCCCTGCAGCGCCTGAAAGAAGCCGCGGAGAAAGCCAAAGTAGAGCTGTCGAGCTCGTCGGAAACCGAAATCAACCTGCCCTACGTAACGGCTACCGCCTCGGGCCCCAAGCACTTGGTGGTAAAGCTGAGCCGCGCTAAGTTTGAGCAGCTCGCCGATTCGCTGGTGCGCCGCTCGATGGAGCCCGTGAAAAAGGCCCTGCAAGATGCTGGCTTGAGCACGTCCGACATCAACGAGGTAATCCTGGTGGGTGGTTCGACCCGCATTCCCCGCATCCAGGAGGAGGTAGAGAAGTTCTTCGGCAAGAAGCCTTCGAAAGGCGTTAACCCCGACGAAGTAGTAGCCATCGGCGCCGCTATTCAAGGTGGTGTTTTGACCGGCGAAGTAAAAGACGTCCTGCTGCTCGACGTAACTCCGCTGAGCCTCGGCATCGAGACCATGGGCGGCGTGATGACTAAGCTCATCGAGTCGAACACGACGATTCCGACCAAGAAGTCCGAGACCTTCTCGACGGCTTCCGACAACCAGCCTTCGGTAGAAATCCACGTACTGCAGGGCGAGCGTCCCTTGGCTTCGCAGAACCGCACCATTGGCCGCTTCCACCTCGCCGATATTCCGCCAGCACCCCGCGGCGTTCCGCAGATCGAAGTAACCTTCGACATTGACGCCAACGGTATCCTGCACGTATCGGCCAAAGACAAAGGCACCGGTAAAGAGCAGAAAATCCGCATCGAGGCTTCGTCCGGCTTGTCGGATGCCGATATCGAGCGGATGCGCAACGAGGCCAAAGCCAACGAAGAGGCTGACAAGCAGGAAAAGGAGCGCATTGAGAAAGTCAACCAGGCCGACTCGATGATCTTCCAGACCGAGAAGCAGCTGAAAGAGTACGGCGACAAGCTGAGCGCCGGCAACAAGACGGCCGTTGAAAATGCCCTGGCGGACCTGAAGAAGGCTCACGAGAGCAAAGACCTTGGCCAGATTGAAACCGCTATGACGGCTATCAACGCCGCCTGGCAGGCTGCTTCGCAGGAAATGTACGCTGCCACCCAGGGTGCCGACGGTCAAGCCCAGCCCCAGGGTTACCCCGGCGGCGACGGCGGCGCCCAAGGTAGCAATGGCCAGCAAGGCCAACCCCACGACAACGTAACCGACGTGGACTACGAAGAAGTCGACGGGAACAAGTAATTTGTTGTTTGATGATAGAAAAGGCCGGGAGCATTGCTTCCGGCCTTTTTTTATTGTAGGTAATCGTCCCTTAAACTGTCACTTGGTCGAGCCAAGCTTTGGCATCTCTTTCATTGTCGAAAAGCCGGTAGGTTAGGGCCGATGCGTGAGCTTCTTTCATTACGAGATTAACCGACAGGCGTGCAAAGACATCCTGCGGCAGTATCACGGCCCCATATATCTCTTCTCCTTGGGCAGTACGGGTAACCCAGTAATCCTGGATCCAGGTGCGTTCTTCTTCTGTGTAGGGCGACATCAACTGCTGGTCGCCCAGCATTTTGCGCCACCCCCGGGTGCGGAGCAATTGGCTTGCATGCGTCAGGAAGGCTTGCATATCGCCCAAGCTCCGCTTACCAGGATTGTACGCCACGATGGCATAGCCATCGGGATGTTCGAGAAGCCGACCAACTGGGTTTTCAAAGTAAAGCCGGGGGGCCGTTTGTTCAGCCATAATTCAATAAGTGGATTCAAAAAAGCACCAAGCGAAATCCGACTCTAATTATTACGGAAGCTCAACGCATAAAGATACACTATGAACTAACTTTGTATCTCGATGAACACCTCATTTTACTCGACAAATCATACTACGCCGTATACTAAGGTCCTGTTCTAGAGTTTGTCTTGCGTAGTAGTGTACTTATTATTCTTTTCTGCTGTATGGCTTCGTTTCTTATTATAGGTGCGGGCATAGGGGGCCTCACCACTGCTCATGCGCTCTTGCAGCAAGGTCACCAGGTACGCATCTGTGAAGCAGCACCGGAACTGCGCGAAGTAGGCGCAGGCGTGGTGCTCGGGGCCAATGCCATGCGTTACCTGGCCCACCTAGGTTTGCAACCGGCAATACAAGCCAAAGGCACGCCGGTTACTCGGCTGTCGCTCTGCGACCACCAAGGCAACCAGCTACAGACAGCTGATCCTTCTTTTTTTTCGCAGAAAGTAGGCTACGATAATCTGGGCATCCACCGGGCGGCTTTGCAGCGGGCCTTATTAGTTGGTCTGCCAACCGGTACCGTCCGCCTGGGCGCACAGTTTACCAGCTTTCAGACGACGAACTCGGGAGTACGGGCCTACTTTGCCGACGGGAGTCAGGCAGAAGCTGATGCGCTTATTGCCGCCGACGGGTTGAAGTCGCCAGTCCGGACCCAGTTGCTGCCCCGGGTGCAGCCGCGCTACGCGGGCTATACCTGCTGGCGGGCCGTAGTAGACGCCTCGGCGCTGCACCTGCCCGAGGGTAGCTCAGTAGAAATCTGGGGCAATGCCGGCCGGCGCATCGGCTATGTACCGGTGGGCCAGGGCAAGGTTTACTGGTTTGCTTGTCTTAACAGCGCAGAGCCGAACAGCCCAATATTTAGGGCCTTCCGTACAACCGATTTGCAGCAGACATTCGCCGATTTTCCGGCTCCTATTCCGGCTCTGCTAGCTCTTACCACCGATGCTCAACTGTTGTGGAATGATATCCTGGATCTGCCTCCCCTGCCTCACTTAGCCTACGGCCGCGTCCTGCTGCTAGGTGACGCCGGCCACGCTACAACTCCCAACATGGGGCAAGGCGCAGGCCAGGCCGTGGAAGACGCGGCCGTATTGGCCCGCTGCCTGGTAGCGACAACCGACATTCCAGCCGCTTTTCAAGCCTTTGAACGGCGCCGTCTACCCCGCACAACACGGATTGTGAATACCTCCTGGCAGCTAGGCAAGCTGGCCCAGTTGGAAAACCCTGCCCTGATTGCGCTACGCAATACTTTTATGCGCCTGCTTCCCCAGGCGGTAAGTCAGCGGCAAATGGCCTGGCTCTACGAACTCTAACCAACTATACCTCAGGTCGACAACTCCTTTTTGGGCGTAGGCGCAGCAACTTCCTGCTCCTCTTCTTCCTCTTCCTCTTCAAAGCCCTCCTGTATCTTTTCTTCGGCTTCCTGGTAATCCTCTATATCCGCCTGCTCGCAGTTTTCCTCCTGCATAACTTTGTCCTGGGGCTCGTAGCTAAGCTTGATATAGATAGGGAAATGGTCGGAGCCCACGTAAGGTAGCCGCTCAATGTCATCCACTTTAAAATCCGGGGAGACAAATACGTGGTCAAGGGGCCAACGGAGCAGCATGTAGTCGGCGTGGAACGTGGGCAGCAGGCCGCGGCCCACGCGTGGATCGAGCAGGCCGCTTATGCGCCGAAACAACTCGGAGGTGTGGGACCACGCCACGTCGTTCATGTCCCCGAACACAATAGTCGGGGCTTCTTTCTCACTGATTTCCTTGCCCACGAGCAGTAGCTCGGCGTCGCGTTTGGTACTGGTTTTCGACTCTGCCGGTGCGGGAGGCTTGGGATGCAGCCCGTACAAACGCACTTTTGTATGGCCGTCGGGCAACAGTACCTGCCCGTGCAGGGACGGCACATCATCGTCGAGCAAATACTTTATTTCGCACTTTTCCAGGGGCAGGCGCGAAAAAAACAGCAGGCCGTAGGTGTTATCCAGGGGCTCGTGGCAGGTGTAGGGATGCGTAGCTTCCAGGGGCCGGAGCTGCTCATACCACCACTGATCCGTCTCCACGGCCATAATCAGGTCGGGGTCAATTTCCTGGAGTACGGCCAGGGCCCGGGCACCCTGCTTGTTATACTGCAGCACGTTCATCACGGCCAAGCTCAGGTGCCGGTTGCCGTCGGCCCGGGTACTATCGGCTATCTGCTTGCTGGCAACGGGAGTGTAGGGCACAATCCGGAACGCTTGGTAGGCCACGGCGGCGGCCAAGGCCCCGAGGGCGCCCAGGCCCCAATAGCCCGGCAGCCGGTGCCAGCCCAGCAGCAGGGCTCCGGCCATGGTCAGCAGGGCCACCGTTACAATCTGTAGGCGGGGAAAGTCGAAGATGCGGATCCACCAGGCCGTTTCCCGTAGCAAGGGCAGCAGTGTAGCTACCAAGGATGCTACTGTCAGCAACAGCACCAGCCCGTGGGCAATTACCATCCAAAGGGGAGCATCGAGGTCAGGCACTTACAAAGAATATTGGGAGGTGGGAGGTTATAACTTGCTGAAACAACGAAGTTAGGGTTTCATCTTTCATCCTGCCTTCCTGGCGTTGTCCAAAAACCACCGTGCTACTCATCATTGAAGCCGCCTTTGCGAAGCTCCTCAATGGTGCGCATCACTTTGTCTTTAAGCGAAGTACGGTACTTTTCCAATACATCGGCCAGGCGGGCGTTGCTAAGCGCCAGGATTTGCGTGGCCAGCACAGCGGCGTTGGCGGCCCCATCGATGGCCACCGTAGCCACGGGTACCCCCGCGGGCATTTGCAGCATGGAAAGCACCGAATCCAGGCCCCGGATGGAAGTCGAGGAGTTGATAGGCACTCCGATAACAGGCAGCGTGGTGAAGGAGGCCAGCATGCCCGGCAAATGAGCGGCCCCGCCTCCACCGGCTATTATGACCCGCATACCGCGCTTCCGAGCCGTTTCACCGTACTCGATGAGACGATACGGCGTGCGGTGGGGCGATACCAGCGTGATTTCGTGGGGCACACCAAACTGCCGCAGCACTTCGGCCGCCGCAGCCATGATTTTGAGGTCGGACTGACTACCCATGACGATGCCCACCAGTGGGGTGTCACGGTAGTCGTCGGCGGGCGGGCCCGCAGCAGAGGCAGTAGTCATGCAAATAGGATGAAAAAAAGGCGGGTGGGGAGCCGTATAAGCGCTTGTACGCGACACTAAGACTACGGTTGGCTTTCCGAACATACCTTTTTAACCTGTTTGCTGCTACTCAATCCCTCGTACCTTTACCCGCCTTCCACTTCCCCACTACGGTACATGGAAATCCTACTCGCCACCTTTACTACCTTGTTTTCGGTTGTGAATCCCTTCGGGGCTATGCCGGTCTTTCTCACCCTGACGGAGGAAGACTCGCCCAGCCACCGCGCCCAGATTGGGCTACGGGCCTGTATGTACATGGTGGGCGTCCTGTCGGTGTCCTTTTTCGCGGGCCAGTACGTGCTCAACTTCTTCGGTATCAACATTCACCACCTGCGCATTGCCGGCGGCATTCTGTTGATGCGCTCCGCCTTCGACCTGCTGACGCCCGGCGGCAACCGGGCCAAAGTATCGGAGGCCACGCTGGAGGAGAGTATGCACAAGGAAGATATTTCCTTCACGCCCCTGGCCATGCCCATGCTGTCGGGGCCGGGCTCGATGGCCGTGTGCATCGGCTTGTTCACGGAAAAGCTTACTTATCTCGACATGGGCCTGATCTTCTTTGGCTTTGTGCTGGTAGCCGTGGCCAGCTACATTATCCTGATGTCGTCGCTGCGCCTGACGCGGTTTTTGGGCCGGCCGGGTATGGCCGCCCTGGCCCGTATTATGGGCTTTCTGACCCTGGCCATCGGTGTCAACTTTCTGGCGACGGCCATCAAAGCCCTGTTTCAGGAATAAGCACCCCTACCCATTCGGACCTCGTTAAACCGGTGGCCCGCGTGCTACCGGGTAGCCTGCTGGCCCAAAATGCCGTACTAGCTACTATTCCCCGTTTTCTTTAGCTGCTCCTAATTTCCCGCCATGGCTGTTTTTGATACAACCGAGCATTCCCACCGCCGCTTCAACCCGCTTACCGGGGAATGGATTCTCGTGTCGCCGCACCGCTCGAAGCGGCCCTGGCAGGGTCAGCAGGAAGAGCCCGAGGCCGAAACCCGCCCGGCCTACGACCCTACTTGCTACCTCTGCCCCGGCAACACCCGCGCCAACGGCGCCGTGAACCCGCCCTACGATAGCACCTTTGTTTTCGACAACGACTTTGCCGCGCTGCAAACCGATGTACCCCCCGGCGACGTGAACGTAGGCGGCCTGCTTCGGGCCGAGGCCGAGTCGGGTATAGCCCGCGTTATCTGCTTTTCACCCCGCCACGACCTGACCCTGCCGGAAATGGAGCCGGCCGCTATTCGGCGGGTGGTGGATGTGTGGGTAGAGCAATACCAGGAGCTGGGCGCCCGGCCGGATATCAACTACGTGCAGATCTTCGAGAACAAGGGCTTCATGATGGGCTGCTCGAATCCCCACCCCCACGGGCAGATCTGGGCCCAGCGCACCGTACCCGCCGATCCGGCCAAGGAAACGGTGCAGCAAGCCGCCTATTGGCAGGAGCACAAGCGTAGCCTGCTGGCTGCCTACCTGGAGCTCGAGCTCCGGGAGCAAACCCGCGTGGTGTACCAGAACGAGCATTTTGTGACCCTGGTGCCCTACTGGGCCGTGTGGCCCTTCGAGACCATGCTGCTGCCGCGCCGCCACGTCACGTCCATTGAGCAGCTGACGGCCGAGGAAAAAGACAGCTTTGCCACGGCCCTGCGCGACCTGACCATCCGCTACGACAACCTGTTTCAGATTTCGTTTCCGTACTCGGCCGGTATTCACCAGCGCCCCACCGACGGCCAGGCGCACGCAAGCTGGCACTTGCACATGCACTTCTACCCGCCCCTGCTGCGCTCGGCCACGGTGCGCAAGTTTATGGTAGGCTATGAAATGCTGGCCAATCCCCAGCGCGATATTACCCCGGAGTGGGCCGCCGACCGGCTGCGCAGCCTGCCCACGGTGCACTACAAGCAGGCGGCGAAGGAGTAGCCTTCCCTGGCTTTGCCGGCAGCGTGAGGCCCTGCGCGCAGCACGACCCGCCCTTTTTACCCCAAAGCCCTAACGCCCAAGCAGGCGTTAGGGCTTTTCAGTGCAGGTCATTCCAGGGCGGATGGCTGCGGCCCTCAGCCTCGCCAGGACAGCGGAAAAAACCACTATTCAGCGCATTGCTCCCCGGCAGGCCGTAACTTGCGCCCGATTTCAGGCCCAGTGCCCCTACCTTATGCTCAAAAACGACCTGCTGCTCCGCGCCGCCCGTGGCGAAGAAACCGAACGTACTCCCGTATGGCTTATGCGCCAAGCGGGCCGCATCCTGCCCGAATACCGTGCCCTGCGGGGCCGCCTGAGCGGTTTTAAGGAGCTGGTAGAAACCCCGGAGTTGGCCGCAGAAGTCACGATTCAGCCCGTGGACGCCCTGGACGTGGACGCCGCCATTATTTTCTCCGACATCCTGGTCGTGCCCGAGGCCATGGGCCTGACCTACGAGATGGTAGAAGCCCGGGGTCCCTTGTTTCCCGAAACCATCAAAACGGCCCAGGATGTGGCCCGCATGCGTGTAGCCGACCCCGAAGAGCACTTGGGCTACGTGCTCGAAGCCATTCGCGTCACCAAACGGGCCCTCAACGGGCGGGTACCCCTGATTGGCTTTGCCGGCGCCCCCTGGACGATTCTGGCCTACATGGTGGAAGGCCACGGCTCCAAGACCTTTTCCAAGGCCCGCCGCCTGCTTTATACCAATCCGCAGCTGGCCCACGAGCTGCTGCGCAAAATCACCGACACCACCATTACCTACCTGCGGGCCCAGGTAGAAGCCGGGGCCAACCTGGTGCAGGTATTCGACTCCTGGGCCGGCATTCTGCCCCCCGACCACTACCAGGAATTCTCGGCCCGCTACATTGCCGAAATCTGCGACGCCATGCCCGCCGATACGCCCGTGACGGTGTTTGCCAAGGGCGCCTGGTTTGCCGTGTCCGACTTCGCCCGCTTCAACTGCCGCACCATCGGCCTCGACTGGAACGAGGATCCGCGGGCAGTGCGCGCCGCCATCGGCGACGCCAAAACCCTGCAAGGCAACCTCGACCCCTGCGCCCTGTACGGCAGCCGGGAGCAGGTGCAGGCAGCTACCATCGAGATGCTGCGCCGCTTCGGCCCCCACCGCCACATTGCCAACCTAGGCCACGGCGTTTATCCCGACACCGACCCCGATAACGTGCGCGTCTTTGTAAACACCGTGAAGGAGTTCAGCACCCTGGCCCGGGAAGGAGCTATTTAAATTTCTATCTGGGTAATGATACGGCCTGCCCTGCGCGCAGCGAAGCCATCCGTCCTCTGCGAAGGTAGTCATGGCCTTTCACCGGAAAGCCCTATTATCTGAGCACGCGTTACATCTTTTCAGCTCCGTAGCAATGCGTTTTCGCGCCTCTTCCTGAATCCCAAGAGCTGCACCGCTTCAGACAGTATCGGCAACGACTGAGACACATGTATGCGTCTCCACACCAGGCAACGAAAAGCCCTTTCCCGTGCGAAACGAGAAAGGGCTTTCTGGTAAAAGAATGTTTGTCATTCCCGGAGGACGGATGGCTTCGCTGCGCGCAAGGACACGCTGAGCAGTAGCACAGCGGCACCGTTCTCACCCTAGCACGTTAGCGGCCTGGGCTTCTTCCAACAGGCGCTGCTTTTCGATGGGCACTACACCAACTTGCTCACACACCAAGCCGCCGCCGAGGTTAGCCAGGGCGGCCATCACGGGGGGCTCCAGGCCCAGGGCCACGCAGAGGGCAGCAATGCTGATGACCGTGTCGCCGGCGCCGGATACGTCGGAAATCATGCGCAGGTGGGCCGGAATGTAGCTGCGACCACTCTGCTGCGATTCGCTGAAGACGCCCCGCTCCGAAAGCGTTACCAGCACGGTTTCCGGCCGCAGCAACTCCCGCAGCCGGGCCACGGCCGCTTCAAAGTCGGGGCGGTCCGCGTCGGTGTCGCCGAATTCGAGCTTGAGGCCCTCGCGCAGCTCTTTCAGGTTGGGCTTGAACAGGGTGCAGTGCTGATAGGCCAGAAAGTTCTTCTTCTTGGGGTCGACGACGGTGGGAATGCCTTTTTGCCGGGCCAGTGCAATGAAGTGCGCAATGCTGCCGGCATTGAGTACGCCCTTGTCGTAATCCTCAAAAATAACGACGTCGGCGCGGTCAATCAGAGCTTCGTAGCGGGCCTGCAGGCCCTGGGCTTCCTCCGTATTGAGGTCGGTTTCCACTTCCGAATCGATGCGCAGCAGGTGCTGGCCCGCCGCCAGAATGCGCTGCTTCACGGTAGTAGGGCGAAATGCGCTACGCACGAGGCCTTCGGCCGAGAGGTCGTTGTCGCGCAGCAGCTCCAGCAGTTGGTCGCCGCCCGTGTCTTCGCCAATGACGGCGCACAGCAGCGGCGTGGCCCCCAGGGCCTGCACGTTCAGGGCTACGTTAGCGGCTCCACCCAGGCGCTGCTCGGTGCGGCTCACATTCACGACCGGCACCGGCGCCTCGGGCGACAAGCGGCTGGCCTTGCCCCACACGTAGGCATCCATCATCACGTCGCCCACGATGAGCACGGTCAGGCGGTTGAAGGCATCAAATACGGCGGGTAGTGTGGCAAGCGAAGCGGCAGTCGACATCAGGGCGTTTCAAAGGGAAGCCGCAAAGGTAAACAGGCGCGGCGGAATGGGTTGGGGGAAGTGTAGAAGGAGATTCGATGCGCTGTAAACACGCCTGTCATCCTGAACGCGGTGAAGGACCTTATCACGGCGGAACGACCGTCGATGCAACGACTCGTTCCAGCGGAATAAGGTCCTTCACTGCGTTCAGGATGACAGGAATTTTCTTATAGGAAATTCGGAGGTTAGGCTAGCTTGTCCAGGCTTACTTTCAGGCGGCGGAACGCTTCCTGCAGCTTCTCATCGGCGGCGGCGGTGCTGAAACGGATGCAGTTAGGCGCCCCGAAGGCTTCGCCGGTAACGGCGGCTACGTGGCCGTCGTTGAGCATGTACAGAGCCAGGTCGGTAGCATTGTTGATAACGCTGCCCTCGGGCGTGGTGCGGCCGAAATAGGCGCTGACATCGGGAAAAATATAGAAGGCCCCGCTGGGCGTGGGCGTCTTGAAGCCCGAAATTTCCTTTACCTGCTCCAGCACTAGGTCGCGGCGGCGGCGGTAGGCAGCCACCATTTCATCGGCCGACGAGCGGCCACCTTCCAGAGCCGCCAGGGCCGCCCGCTGGGCTACCGAGCAGGTACCGGAGGTGATCTGGCTTTGCATTTTCTCGCAAGCCGCCGCAATCTGCTTGGTGGCGGCTAGGTAGCCCACGCGCCAGCCCGTCATGGCATAGCCCTTCGAAAAGCCATTGACGGTGATGACGCGGTCCTTGATGTCGGCAAACTGGGCCAGGCTCACATGCTCGCCCACGAAGTTGATGTACTCGTAAATTTCGTCGGCAATGACGTGAATCTGGGGGTAGCGGGCCACTACTTCGGCAATGCCAGCCAACTCCTCCCGCGTGAACACCGAGCCCGTCGGGTTGCAAGGCGACGAGTACATGATGAGCTTGGTACGGGGCGTAATGGCTTCTTCCAACTGGGCAGCCGTTACTTTATAATCGTTTTCCAGGGTACCGAGCAGGGTTACGCTTACGCCCTCGGCCAGGCGCACCATTTCCTCGTAGCTTACCCAATACGGGGCAAACACGATGACCTCGTCGCCGGGATTGACCAGGCTCAGCACCGCGTTGGCCAAGGCCTGCTTGGCGCCGGTGCTCACCACAATGTTCTCGCACTGATAGTCCAGGTTGTTTTCGCGCCGGAGCTTGTCGGCAATGGCCGTGCGCAGATCAACGTAGCCAGGCACGGGCATATACTTGGTATAGCCGTCGTCCATGGCCTTTTTGGCGGCCTCACGGATGTATTCCGGCGTTTGAAAATCCGGCTCACCAAAGCTTAGGTTAATCACGTCGATGCCCTGGGCCATCAGCTCCCGGGCTTTTTTGGCCATGGCAATCGTTTGGGACTCCTGCAGAGCGCTGATGCGGTCAGACAAGACAGAAGAAGCAAGCACGGCGTCAGTAGTAGACATACAAAACAGGTTGGGGGTGGGATGTACAAAAGTACGACTTACCCACGGATTGGCGGCTCCAGAACGAAACACCCCGTGACGAGGGCACTGGCAAAACGGGAACCGGAACCGCGAAGTTTTCCCAGGAAAGCGGGGAGGCGAAACCCCCAAACAATTCTGAGCAAACAATTTAAATTGTTTGCTCAGAATTGTTTGTACTGCCCAAGGCAAACTTCCCCTGGGCGCCAGGAGCCCCTACCCCTGCCGACCCAGCTCGCGCAGGCAGTGCAGCAGGATACTCAGGTCGGTGGAGGGCTCGTAATCTTTGGCGTAGAGCAGCTCCAGACGGCGGCGGGTGGCCTCGGTCAGGGCCGCATCGGCCCGCACGGCGTCGGCGGGCGAGAGAATAGCCCGGGCCGAGCGGCGCGGCGGCGCGGCGTGGCGCAGGCCCACCCAGGTACGGGAGCCGCCGAGCACCCGCAGGCAGTTGCGCAGAAAACCCGTTTTGTCTTTTTGAAGCCACACCACCAGTGGGGAGCCCAGCAGCAGCAGCACACTCAGCAGCACATCGAGCAGGCGCTTGTTGCGGGCCTGCTGGGGCCGGTACAGGTTCAGGGCAATATCGAGGGCATAGTAGTCGCCGGGGGCATCTTTGGACGAGCTGCCGATGATGTACTCACTGTCCTCGGGCAAAATCTTGTAGGCCACGGGCGGGTCCTGGGGCAGCTCCACCATGAGGGCAATAATCTGGCTGGCCGACAAGTCCTTACCACAGAAGATCAGCTCATCCAGGGCGTAGATGCGGATAATGTCGTCGAGCTGCCGCACTTCCCCCAGGGGCTCGTCGATACTGGTTTCGGCTTCGGCGGCCGCGGGCGTGACGTAGCCGATAATGCGGGCCTGCACCGCCGCTGTTTCCAGCAGCTGCCGCACCCGCCGGCTTTCGGTGGCCGAGCCCACAATGGCCACATTCTTCTGCCGCCGCTCGTTGAGGCGCAGGTCGCGGTAGCGCCAGAAGTGCAGGGCCAGCCGCCGCCCCACCAGGGCCGCAATGCTCCAGGCCCCGCCCAGAATGATGAGGGCCTTGGAAAAGCGGTAGGCATCCAGGAAGTTGGAAACGGCCGAAATCAGCACCGTGCCCAGGAAAATACCCCGCACGATGCGGCCGGTTTTGGTGGGCTGGTCGTAGGCCCCGCTGAAGTAGGCCGAGGTCAGCCACACCACGATGTAGGCCGGCACGGCCGCCAGCATAAATTCGGGCGGGTAGTCGGTGCGCACGTACTTATGGTTCTGCTCCCAGTAGGATTTCAGAAAGTACATGCCCCCGTAAATCAACGCAGCATCGAGCAGCACGGGCGCCGCCTGCAGGAGTAGGCGCTGGCCCACGGCCATACCCGCCCGCAGCCAGATAGCCAGGTTGATGAGCAACGAAAACGTGCCGGCGCGCTGGGGCGCGAAATGCTTGCGGGCAAAAATGACCATAGCCCGGTAAAACACAAACACGTAGTTGACGCTGGTGCGCTTGGTACTTTCGCCCTTGTAGTGAATAATGCGGGTGCCGGGGAAGTAATAGTTTTTCCAGCCGCCCTGGGTCAGGCGGTACGAGAGGTCGATATCCTCGCCGTACATGAAGTAGTCCTCATCGAGCAGGCCCACCTGGGCCAGGGCCGCCTGGCGCATGAGCATAAAGGCCCCGCTGAGCACCTCGATTTCGTGGGTCTGGTCTTTGTCGAGATACCCGAGGTGGTAGCGCCCAAACGTGCGCGACTTGGGAAACAGGCTGGCCAGGCCAAAAATCTTGTAGAAGGCCACGGCCGGCGTGGGCAGGCCCCGCTTGCTTTCGGGCAGAAACTTACCCTGCCCGTCGAGCATTTTTACGCCCAGCCCGCCCGCATCGGGGTGCTGGTCCATAAAGTCGCAGCAGGCCCGGAAGGTATCTTCCTCCACCACCGTGTCGGGATTGAGCAGGAGCACGTACTGGCCCGTGGCCACGCGAAGGGCTTGGTTGTTGGCTTTGCTGAAACCCGGATTGTCCTTGTTCTCAATCAGGATAACTTCCGGAAAACGGGCCCGCACCATGGCCACCGACCCATCCACCGAATTGTTGTCGACCACGAAGACCTCGGCCGGGGCCCCGAGCTTATCGACGGCCCGCCGCACCGACAACAGCGCCTGCTCCAGGAAATAGCAGACGTTGTAATTGACGATAACGACGGAAAGCTTCACAGAATAGGGCGGCAAAAAGAGGTCGAAAGATAGGCATTCAATGGTACATACCGATGTTTCCCTGGTTGGTCGAGGTATTCACCCTGTATGTACCGGCGGGCTTTCCGGGCATTGGAGGGGCCGTATCAGCCGGCTTTCTTTACAGCTTACTGTATTGTTTACACCTCTATTCTTACCCTACTTTCATTATGACCAACTCTCACAAACCCTCGGCCGTGCCGGCCGTGTTCGGCCTGCTGCTGGGCGGCGCAGCCCTCTTGAGCAGCTGTGCCAAGGACGAACTAACCGTCCCGGAAACCGCCGTTGCCACCACCAAAGCAGAAGACTACACCGGCGAAGAGCTCTACCGGGGTATCTTCTTTTTTGAGGGTGAGGTGGCAGCCAAAATTCCGGCTTTCGATTCGTACCGGGCGACTATCCGCAAAACGGAGGCCCAGCACCCCGAAATGACCGCCGTGCGCCAGCGCAACATCGACGCCATGGTCCAGGCCGCCCGAAGCCTGGACCCAACGTATTTCGCCAAGCTGAAACAGGCCATTCAGTCGCAGGATTTTCAACAGATCCGCCAGGTTATAAAGCAGGGCAGTACTCTCAACGAGGCTATTACCCTCAACTCGCTGACTTCGCCCACCCAAAAGCAGGTGTATCAGCGGCGGAAACAGGTGCTGCAAAAGTTGGACATGAGCCGCTACGACTTCCAGCAGGAGCAGGATATTCAGCGCTATATCCAGGACGCGCAGCAGGCCCTGACGGCGGCGGGCGAGGAAGTACTGCCCCAGCAGATTCAGTCGGAGCTTTCCTTCGCCTTCGTCTATCATTCCGGCGACTATGTGGCCTACCAGAGCGTGTCCGTATTCATGGCTGAGCATGCCCACGCCTTCTTCGAAAAGTTGACGGAGAAAGATGCAGACAGCCAGCTGGAAGTAGACATGCTGATCAAACAGCTGGCCCTCAACCTGCAGTAAGGCATTTGCGGCCCCGGTTTTGATATTCCGGAACAGACTGGCATCCCTGCTGCAGCCGCCCTACGACGGCCTTGCTCCAGAATAACTGATTCCTGAACCACCAGCACCGGAGAAGCGGCCGCCTGCCGCTATTCTTTCCAAACGCCCTGTTTATCTCGATAAACAGGGCGTTTGTGTAACAGAATTTCAGGGCCGCAGGGGGGCGCTATCTTTCTATCAGATAAGGACAAAGCCCGATGCTATAGTCCAAACTGACTGCCTTTGCCACCCGCATTCCGGCTCAGTTTCAGTTATTCCTATTTTACCCTAACGTCTTCGCTATATGGTACTTAAACGACTTACTTTTTACTTCGCCGTTCTGCTGCTGGGCTTTGTGTTGGTTTCGAAGGCGGTGCAGGCGTCGGTTAGCGTCAATGCCACGGATACCTCCTTTCAGGAGCGCTACCTGTTTAGCGCCTTGCTGCCCGAAGGCTGGGGCTTTTTCACTAAAAGTCCCCGGGACGAGAAAAAGGTGCTTTACAAGCTCGAGGCCGATAAGAGCCTGACGCTGGCCACCTACCACAACTCGGATGCCGACAACCTATTTGGCTTTTCGCGTCGCAGCCGCCGCACCAATCTGGAATTCAGCCGGCTAATGGCCCAAGTGCAGGAAAAGGACTGGGAGCGGTACCAGCACTACACCCTGCGCGACCTGCTCCGGCTAGACACCATACCGAGCGTTCAACTCAAATATTCCGCCGGAAAGTATACCCAGCTGACCAAAGGCACCTACCTCGTGAAAGCCTACACCATCGTGCCCTGGGCCTGGGCGCAGTTTCCCGAGCATTACACCAATCCTGAGCGCTACCTGAAACTAACTATCAACTAGCCCGCCCCATGTATACGAGCACCTTACGCGCCCTGGATAGCTACGCGGCCACCAATCCTTTTACCTGGGTATACGGCCTGGGCCGAAGCCTGCTGGCGCTGGGCACACTAATAACCTTGGGTTTCAGCGGCCCCTCTATTCTCTTCGATGAGCAGCTCTTTGGCAAAATGAGCCTGAATGCTACCCTGGAAAGCTTCAATATCTTTTTCTGCTTCGGCTTCGGACAGCTGCACTATGCTTACGCGGTGAGTATTGGTGTGCTGCTCCTGGTCATTTCCGGAGTGTTTCCGCGCTACACCGGCGTGTTGCACTGGCTAGTCACCTACAGCTTGTTTCAGGCAGCCAGCATTGTGGAAGGCGGCGACCAGATCGGCTCTATCATCACGATGCTGCTGATTCCGGTGACCTTGCTCGACGGGCGCAACAACCACTGGGTAAACCGGCCCCACGCCCAGACCAATCGGTACGCCAACTTTATAGCCCGCGGCGCCCTGGCCCTGATTGCGCTGCAAATGGCCGTGTTGTATTTCCACGCGGGCATCGAGAAAATGTACAAGCTCGACGAATGGAAGAACGGGACGGCCGTGTATTACTTCTTCAACGACCCGCTGTTTGGCTACCCCGACTGGATTCGCGGCCTGCTCGCCACTTCCCTGACCAATGCCTACGTCGTAACCTCCCTGACCTGGGGCACTATGGCATTTGAAATCCTGCTGTTCGGGGCCCTGTTTATGGCGCCTGCCAACCGCAAAAAGCTGCTCTGGCTGGCGGTGGGCTTTCACCTGGGCATTGCCCTCATCTTTGGGCTGGTCAGCTTTTTCCTGGCCATGTGCGGCGGACTGGTGCTCTACCTGATACCCGTACAAACGCCATACCCGGCCCTGCGTCAGCGCAAAGCCGGGTATAAGCAAGAACCGGAAGCCGGCGGGCTAGCCGCACCCCCCGAATACGGCCGCCTCGAGCCGGTGGGCACCTAGAAAATCGGCTTAGGCCTTGGCCTGCCGGGTGCGCTCCACAATGGAGCGGCCCAAGGTAATTTCGTCGGCGTACTCCAGCTCGCCACCCATGGGAATACCGCGGGCAATGGTGCTGATGTGGACCTCGGGAAATTCCCGCAGCTTGCGCGACAGAAAAAACGCGGTGGTGTCGCCTTCCATCGTGGGACTAATGGCCAAAATGATTTCCTTGATTTCGGAATCAGGAATCCGCTTCAGCAAAGAGTCGATGTGCAGGTCACTGGGGCCGATGCCTTCGATGGGCGAAATCACGCCGCCCAGCACGTGGTACACGCCCTGGTACTGGCCCGTATTCTCGATGGCAATGACGTCGCGGATATCCGACACCACGCAGACCAGCGAATGGTCGCGCAGCTTATTGGCGCAAATGCTGCACTCCTCGGTATCCGAGATATTATGACAGGTTTGACAATAGGTTATTTCAAAACGCATCTTGGCCAGGGCCTCCGCCAGCGAGCTGGTGGCTTCGGTTTCGGCCTTGAGCAGGTGCAGCGTCAGGCGCAGGGCCGTTTTGCGGCCAATGCCCGGCAGCTTTGCCAACTCACCAACTGCGTTTTCAATTAGTTTGGAAGGAAACTCCATTCGTGCGGGTAGGACGATAAAAAAATAGTGTCAGGCCAGGGAAAAACAACTCCTCTCCCCTAGCCTGACAACACTTTTTGGCAGCAAAAAGGTCAGAGTACGTCGGCAGAAATACCCCGGTCGTGGATGGCGGTGCACATATCGGCCAGCTCCTCATACGCCCCGTGCTTCACCGTGCACTGGCCTTTGTGGTGGATCAGGAGGGTGCACTGCTCGGCTTGCTCGGGCTCGTGGCCGCACACGTCGATCAGGGTCCGGATAACGTGCTCGAACGTGTTTACGTCATCGTTGTACACGATCAGGTCGCGCACGTCGATGGTTTCTTCCAGCAGCAGTACATCCTCGTCGTAGTCGATTTGCGGTTTGGTAGTCATGGCACAAAAGTACGGAAAAACGGGTGAAAAAGCGCCTTTACTAGGCTTCTTCAGTTCAGTATAACCCACTTACAGCCAGAATCGTTTCGAGGCGCGGGTACAATATTCTGGGGTTTCTATATGAGGGCTGCCAGCTGCGGCAAGGCCGAAAGCTGACGGCAGCGCGGGTGCGGGGTTGTTCGCAAATCCGCCGTAATTTCCAGCTTTCAACCCTCCTCCCAATCCCCTTGTTATGCTCCACCTACCGTCGCGCCTGACCCTGCTGCTGGGGTTGGCGCTACTGCTGCAGCTGCCGGCCCGCGCCCAGCAGCAGCGGCTCACTATGGAAGACGCCTTCCTCAACCGTAGCCTGCAACCCCAGAACCTGCGGCAGCTTACCTGGATTCCGGGCTCTGACGACGAATTCAGCTACGTACGCACCACCAGCGGGCAAGACGAGCTGGTGCGCGGCGCGGCCAGCACGGGCCAGGCTACGACTGGAGTAGCCCTCCCCCAACTCAACGCGGCGCTACAAACCGCCGGCGCCGAAGAGTTCAAGGCTTTCCCAACCGTGCAGTGGCTAGCGGCCGGCACGCTGCTAGTGACCCAGAAAAACCAGGTATTTCGCTACGACACGCAGTCGGGCCAGGCCAGCCGGGTGCTGGGCTACGACCCGGCCGCCGAAAACGCGGAGCTGGACCCCACCAAAACCCGCGTCGCGTATACCAAGGCCCAGAACCTGTACATTTCCCTGGCGGGCCGCGAAAACGAGGCCGTAACCCAGGAAACTAACCCGGCCATCGTGAACGGGCAGGCGGCCCACCGCTCGGAGTTCGGTATCACGAAAGGTACGTTCTGGAGCCCGCAGGGCCAGAAGCTGGCTTTCTACCGCATGGACCAGAGCATGGTAACTGACTACCCGCTCGTAACCGTGCTGCCCGTGCCAGCTAAGGCCACGCCCATCAAATATCCCATGGCCGGCGACAAAAGTCACGAGGTAACGGTGGGCGTGTACGATGTGAACACGCGCAAAACCGTGTTTCTGCAAACCGGAGAGCCCCGGGAGCAGTACCTGACCAACCTCAGCTGGAGCCCCGACGAGAAGTTTGTATACGTGGCCGTGCTCAACCGGGAGCAGAACCATATGCGGCTCAACCAGTACGACGCGGCTTCGGGTGGCTTCGTCAAGACCCTGTTTGAGGAAAAAGACAACAAGTACGTGGAGCCCCAGCACCCGCTGTTGTTTGTACCCGGCAAGGCTGACCAGTTTATCTGGCAGAGCCAGCGCGACGGCTACAACCACCTCTACCTCTATTCCACCAGCGGCAAGCTGCTGCGCCAGCTTACCAAGGGCAATTTCGTGGTAACCGACGCGCTGGGCTTTGGAGCGAAGAACAAGGAAGTAGTTTTTATGGCTACGGCCAACAACGGCTTGGAACGCCAAGTACAAGCGGCCAACCTCAGCAACGGCAAGCTCCGGCGCATTTCCCAACCGGCCGGCACCCACAGCGGTACGCTCAGCCCCTCGGGCCGCTACGTGCTCGACAACTTCAGCAGCAGCACGACGCCGCGCCTGATTCAGACCCTGAGCGTGGCCGACGGACGCGTGAAGCAAACCCTACTCAAGGCGCCCAACCCGGTGGAAAGCTACGCGCTGGGCCAAACCCAGCTGGTAACGGTGCGCGCCGCCGACGGGCAAACCCCGCTGAATGCCCGTTTGATAACCCCACCGGGCTTCGACCCGGCCAAGAAATACCCGACCGTGGTCTACCTCTACGGTGGCCCGCACGTGCAGCTGGTGACCAATAGCTGGCTGGGCGGCGCTAACCTCTGGATGCAGCTCATGGCCCAGAAAGGCTACGTGGTCTTTACCATCGATTCGCGGGGCTCGGGCAACCGCGGCCAGGCGTTTGAACAAGCCACTTTCCGCCAGCTGGGCACCGCCGAAATGGCCGACCAGTTGCAGGGCGTAGAATACCTCCGGAGCCTGCCCTACGTGGACCAAACCCGCCTGGGCGTGCACGGCTGGAGCTTCGGCGGCTTCATGACCACCACGATGATGACCCGCAGCCCCGGCACGTTCAAAGTAGGCGTGGGCGGCGGCCCGGTTATCGACTGGCGCCTGTACGAGGTCATGTACACGGAACGCTACATGGATACGCCCCAGGAAAACCCTGAGGGCTACGCCAAAGCCAACCTGCTGAACTATGTGGATAAGCTGCAGGGCCGCTTGCTGCTCATCCACGGCACCGTCGACGATGTAGTGGTGTGGCAGCACAGTCTCGACTATCTGAAAACGGCCGTTGATAAGGGCATCCAGCTCGACTACTTTGTTTACCCCGGCCACCCGCACAACGTGGGCGGCAAAGACCGGGTGCACCTCTACACCAAAATCACCCAGTACTTCGACGAGCATTTGTAGGGCAGTGTGCTGATAAGTTTTTCGGGCCGGTCGGGTTGAACCAGGTTTTTAAATAGCTTCGTAGCGGGCTGTTTCCTGGAGTGGCCCGACCTGCTGCGTTCTATGCCTACCCCACTTTTGCGCTTTATGAAGCTTTTTTCTGCTGCCTTGTTTCTACTGCTGCTGTTGCTGGGACGCACGGCCCTGAGCCAGACCCAACGCCCCGACACGGCCACCACCATTCGCCTCAGTATAGAAGCCCCAGCTCCTCCCCTGACGATTGATTCGGTGGATTACCTGAAAGCGGTGGCCATCAACCAAGCTCTTTTCAAGAATTTCAGTGGGCAGTTTTTCTTTAGCTCGGGCTACGCGGCCGCGCAGTACGGCGGGCTGAACGGTATGCTGGAGCAGGCCGGCTACCCCGAGGTTGATGGCGGCCAATTCAGCTACGGAGCCGGGGGCAGCTTCCGCTTCAAGCACTTTGTGCTCGGCCTGGAGGCCGTGATGTACGATATCAAGAAAAAAACCACGGACCGCCAAACCGAGCTGTTTTCGTCTAACGCCACCAACTACATCGGCTACGCCTGGCTCAATGACCGGCGTACGGCCTGCTTTACGCCCACCATTGGGGTCACCTACGGCTCGGCCGATATTACCCTAACGGAGAAAAACGCCACCTCCGGCACGGGCAGCGCCACCGGCCTGCTGGCGGGCCCGGCCTACTCCCGCACCCTGCACTACCGCAGCAGCGGCCTGGCCCTGGGGGCCCACTACGAGTTTTACCCCTTCGATGCGGCCGTGCTCAAGCGCTGCGTGGTAGGCCTGCACACTACCTACACGGCCCCGCTGGGCTCGGGCCACTACTACGTCGACGACTTCAAGCAAAAAGTGGAAGGCCCCAAGCTGAATCCGCTGCTGTTTTCAGCCCGGGTGGTCGTGGGCTTCGTCTTTTAAGCGGCCAACCCTGAAGTATAAAAGCCCATTCCCGGCGCCGGGAATGGGCTTTTCCGCCTTTAGCGAAGTGCCTCAACGCCTGATCTGCCGGTTGATGGTTTCGTCGGTAATCTGGTCGTCGTTCATCAGCAGCAGGGCCTTGCTCAGAATGATGGACAGCACGGCGTCGCCCTCGAACGGCAGAAAGACGTCGGCGGTACCCGTGTTTTTGGCCGAGCGGTCGGGCACGATGCACAGGTACTGGTCGTTGGGCTCCATCAGAATATTGCCCGAGCCCAGGTGAATCTTATAGGTGCGCAGCTTGCCCCGCACCACCAGAAACCGGTCCTTGATTTCACTCACCTTCCCGATTTTCATGCGGGGCACCAGCCGTTCCAGGGCTAGTTTGCGGTTTTTGGCCACCTCCCCCAGCTCCCCGAAGCTGTAGCTTTCCCAGTAGTTGCGGTAAGCCGGCAAGCCGCCGTTGTCGCGCCACTGCGGGTCGTTGCCGACGCTGGCTACACCCACAAACAAATCCACGTCGCGCATCACTTCCGAGAAAACCAGCGGCGGTACCTGCGGCAGCGGCACGGCCCCGTGGTCGTCGACGAAGCGCACCTGGTCGGTGCTGACGTAGTGCCAGATGCCGGTGTCATTCCAGGCATGGTCGGCGTTTACCTCGCTGACCCAAAACTGCGCTTCCAGGCCGTAGGCGGGCAGCTCCAGCGTCGCCGAGTCGGTTTCGTAGCCTTTGTCGTAGGCCCCCATCAGGCTATAGCGCCAGCCGCGCAACTTAGCCAGGGAGTTGAACTGGTGCTGGCGCAGGACGTGGGCAGCCATGCGGTTGGAGTACGTACCGGTGCGCTCCTCCGGGGGCGTGAGCAGGTACAGCTCCCGATACGCTTGTTTCAGCGGCTGCCGCAGCTGCCGCTCATCCAGCAGCTGGCGCCAGGCCAGCACCTCGGCGGCCGGCGCCAATACCGGGTGCCAGAGCTGTACGTGCGCCTCGGCGGCCGGTGCGGGCACGGCCTGCCCCTGCGCATCGCACCAGGCCCCGTCGAGCCACAGCACATCAGTGTGGGAGCCGTCGGGGTAGTGAAAGCGCCAGATCAGCTGCCGGGTAAGGTGGCCCAGCAAGCCGTGGTCGAAGTAATACTGCTGAAACCACGCCAGCGGCAGCCGCCGTCCTTCCACAAAGCTCCGGTCGAGCCGCTCGCGCTGGGCAGTCAGGGTTTGCTGCACCTGACCCTGGGTGTCTTTCAGGGCTTTGAGCTCGGCAGCGTGGGTTTGCTTGAGGGCCGTCGGGGCCGACTTCAAAGGCTTCCCTTCTTTCGACCATTGCACTTCCGCTTTGCCATCCGTCAGCAGCAGCACGGCGTGGTAGTCGCCGAAAGAATACGCGGCCCGTCCGTCTACCAGGCCCCCGGCCGAAACCGCCATATCCTCCATTTCGGCCGGACTGACGCCCAGTTCGCGCGACGCTTTTTCGAGGTGGTTGCCAATCAGGGTTTGGGTGCTGGTTTGCTTGATTTTCTGGCGCAGGCGCGAGAGGTGAGAAACGCCCGGCAACCCACTCTGGGCCAAGGCCAGCACGCAGGCATTGCCCAGGCTCGGGGCCAGCGGACCTTTGCCCGGCACTTTGCGGTAGCACCGCAGGGCCAGCTCGGCCAGGGAGGCCTGCATAGCCGGCGTCAGCACCGGAATACTCGTCCAGATCAGCCCCTTAGCCGCCTGTATGCCTGTGGTCGTGAGCAGATACGAGTCGGAATACGTGCTCGGGTCGTCGCCGAGGTGAAAGGTTTGCACGGGTAGCTGGGTCAGGCCGCTGAGCCAGACGCTGTAGTGCGCCACAACCGCCGGCTCGCCAACGGCGCCAATGGCGGCAGCGGCTTCCTTGAGAAACTTAGCCGTCGGCTGGGCGCCACTGGCTTTGTGCCAGAGCTGCAGCAGGTGTAGCCAGGCGCGGGCAGTGGCCGGCTCGAGCTCGGCGACAAACTCATTCATGGCCTGCCCAAAGGCGTCACCCTCGGAGAAAACCACAGTCGGCAGGGCGTCCTGGTCGCTTTGACCCAGTATTTCCTGCATTTTCACCTGTAGCTTGACCAGGGGAGCGTAGGACGTATAGCCTGCTATGGTAGCCAGCAGCCGCCGCAGATAAGCGGCTAGCTCGGGGGAAACAGGCTGTTTTTTGGCCTGCTTCTCTAGTTGCCCCAATGCCAGCACCACCGGATATTTATAGAGGGCCGCAATGACGGTATCGGGCGTGGCCTGGGTTCCTAGCCCAAACTCATTCAGCAGCCGCACGAACCCCGCGCTGCTCAACTCCAGCGTCGAGCGTAGCAGCACCCGGAGTAGGGCGTCGAGCAGATGCCGGGCTTTGCTGTCGTGCGAGAGGCCCGGGAAGGCTTCGGCCGTGGCCAGCATGAGGCGGCCTTTGTAGGCGGCATCCTGGTTTTTCAGAGCCTGGTAAGTGGTCAGCTCGGTTAGTTTCAGGTCCCAATAGCTGCCGGGCTGGCTGGCAAACTCGGTCAGCAGGCCCAGCAGTACGGGCTGCATTTCCAGGGCTTCCGCGCTACGGCTGTTTAACTTGGTTAGATAGGTTGCAGGGGTAGTAGTCATTGCGGCAGTGTAAGGAAGAAGAAGGCAGCGGCCACGCGGTAAGCACACGGCCGGGCAAGGCTCTAAAGAATGGTAAATCAGCCGCCGACCAGGGGCGTGAGCTTGATAAAGCTGGCCGTGGCCCCGCTGCCCAGCCACACTTCCTCGTCCAGGCTTTCCACCTGCCGGTCGTTGACGAGCACGAAGTAGCTATTCTGCTGAAAGCCTTCCAAGGCCTTGTAGAGTTGCTCCTCTGTGTCTACGGGCTTGGCGCGGCGCAGCAGGCGGAAGCCGTTGAGCACCCGCTCCGACTCAGTGGGCTGCACCAGGCCCTGAAAAACTTCCTGCTGCCGGCTGTTGTAGGCGACTACTTCCTGGGCCACGCGCCGGGCAATCAGCTCCCGGACGGTCAGCATTTCCTGCGCTATTTCCAGCTCCAGGCGGTTAAGGATGCTGCCCGTGGCGGTTTCGTCCTGAATGGTGAGTACGGCCATGGTTCAATTGCTAAAAAAGTTACTATACTAATTTAGTTAGCAATATAGCAAAATATAGTTGAAGTACTACCCAAAACGCGTTTGAGACGTTTCTACGTTACTTTCGCTTCACTTACTGCCGCGCCGCCTGCTATGCCCGTTCCCTCCTCCGAATTTAAGAAAGCCCTCAAACGCCTGCCCGACGCCGATAAGGAAAAGCTGCTGCTACGGGCCGTGCGCCGCGACGCGGAGCTCTACGAAACCCTGGTCTTCGAGCTGCTGCCGGAGGTGACCGTGGAACAGGTGTATGAGGAAACCACCGACCGGATTCATGAGCTGTTCAATGTGGCCGTCACGGGCCGGCTGCTCAACCGCAGCCTGAACAAGGCCCTGGGCAAAGCAGTGAAGGAAAGTGCCCGTTCCCGCCGCATCACGAAGGATAAGCGCCTGGAAATCGACCTGAACCTGTACGCCCTGCGCCTGATTTTCGACAACTACACCGGGCAGTTCGACTCGCCCTACAACGGCTTCTATGTCAGCACGGCCCGCCTCACGGCCCGCACGGCCCAGCTGATTCTGGCCAACCTACACGAGGACCTGTGGCTGGAGTACAAGCCGGAGCTTGACGACTTCCTGCAGCAGCTGCACGGCCGCAGCAAAAGCCGCAACCTGCGCTTCGAGCTGCCCCGGGAGCTGGTTGTGCCCAGCTAAGACTTGCGGCTGCCTCAAACGCCAAAAAGCCCCGTCATAAAGCTATGACGGGGCTTTTTTAAATACTTACTAGGTAGCTACACGAGCCTGAATGGGCCGGGCAGCCCTACACTATTGCTTGGCAATAACGTTGAAGCTCAGCGTGAAGTCGTTGTCAATGGCTTTGTCGCCAATGCTTTCGAAGAACGACTTCGAGCCGTATTTGATGTCAAACTGGGTACGGTCGATGGTAGCGGTGCCCGAAGCGGCAGCCACCCCGTTTTTCACGCCAATTTTAGCGGGGAAGCTAATTGGCTTGGTGATGCCCTTGATGGTCAGGTTGCCGGTTACGGTAGCGTTGTTGGCATCCGCAGCAGCGCCTTTGATAGGGGTAACCTTGGTGATTTTGAAGGTCGAGGTCGGGTTCTTCTCAATACCGAAGAAATCGTCGGCGCGCAGGTGGCCTACCAGTTTGCCGTTGGTGTCGGCATCGGTGATGTCGGTTACCTTCAGCGAGTTCATGTCAACGACGAAGGTACCGCCAACGATTTGGTTGCCTTTCACTTCCACCTCACCGCTTTTGAACTGCATGGTGCCGTTGTGCTGACCGGTAACTTTCTTACCAACCCAACCCAGGGTGCTCAGCTGGGGCTGTACTTTGTAAACTGTTCCGGCCTTGGCGCTGGTCGCAGCCTTCGGAGCCGTAGGATCTTTGGCTACGGCCGGTGCAGCCATGATCGAAGCAATAAACAGGGCGGAAAGAGCAATCTTTTTCATGACAATTGGAAAGTGAAGGAAAAACAAGAGGGATGACTGAAAAACGTCAGTCGCGGATTTTATCGAGAATGGTATTAAGCTGCTGAGCTTCTTCCAGGGTGAGCGTTTTCAGGCCGTGGTGCAGATCCACACTGGCATCCATGCGCTGCAGCAACTCCAGGCCGCTGTCGGTGATGCGAATGTCCACGGCCCGCCGGTTGCTGGGGCACACTGTGCGCGTCACGAAGCTCTTGGCTTCGAGCTTGTCGACGATGCGGGAGGCGTTGCTGGTTTTATCGAGCATGCGCTCAATGAGCAGGTTCACGGTAGCCGGCTTGGGATGCTGGCCCCGCAGAATGCGTAGAATATTGAACTGGGGCAGCGTAATATCGAATTCACGGAAAGCGGCGGCCTGCTGCTGCTGCAGCCAACCAGCCGTGTAGACCAGATTGATCAGGCCTTTCTGGTACTCATCCTTGAACACGGGCTGCTTAATTTCATCTTCAATTCTCATAGTCTGCATTCAGCGGGGCTGGATTACGTTGCAAATATATGTACATACATTTAATGTTGCAACACAGTTCCCAAAAATCTTTTTTAAGCACAGCTTGGTTAGCGTAAAAAACAGAATTGCTTTAACCCCGTAAGCGCAGAAGTCTTGAGCTCTAACCAAACTCCGCGCCATGAATCGCCACCTGTTCTCCCTCGCCCTGTTCCTGACCGTCGCTGCGCCCCTAAGCACCCTGGCCCAAGCTAAGCCGGCTCGCCCGATCGGGGCTATTGAAGCCGGCAGCAACGACCAGTTTCTGATGCGGGAAGGCGAAGTAGTACTACGCCAGGGCTCAACTACCACTCCGCTGACGAAGAATGTGGTGCTGGCCAATGGCACGAAAGTTAACTACAAGAGTGGTATTGTGGAGCTTCCCGGCGGCAAGAAAACGACGCTCAAGGAAGGCGACTACGTGACGATGAAAGGCGACATCGTCTTTGCCACTCCCGGTAGCGCCGCCGCGGCCCGGGGCACCACGGCTCCGGCCGGAGCGCAGTTCGAGCCCTACGTCGACCGGAACTCGGCCCCAACTACGGCCGACATGGAAACCCGCCTGAGCAGCCTCAACAGCCGCATCACGCTGATGGCCCAAAAGATCCAGCTCCTGAACGACAAGATTAGCCTGCTGAGTAGCAGTACCCAGCGCCCGGCCGATACCAGTCAGCTCGACCAACAGATCAAGGCCCTGGATGAGCAGCTACGGCAGGTGAAGTAAGCCCTACTGCCAGGTACTACTCGCTCACACCACGGGCCGCAGCGTCGCCCAGCACACGGGCAAGGCCATCAGCTGGCCCTGCTCTTCCCGCACCAGGCCGAAAGGCTCGTCGCGCACCACCAGAAACCCGTCCAGGTCGCACACGTCGGCCAAGCTGCTCAACTGTAGTGCCGACCAGATACCCAGGCTGGTTTCGACCATGCAGCCCAGCATTGTTTGCAGACCACGCGCCCGGGTTTGCTGCAGCAGGCGAATGCCGTTAAGATAGCCGCCGGCTTTCATCAGCTTCATGTTCACGCCGTGAAACTGCTGGGCAATAGCGGCGAAATCGGCCGTATCCGTTACCGACTCATCCGCAAAAACCGGCCAGGGCGTGCGGCTGCGCAGGTAGCGGTAGTCGTCGGGACAGTTGGCGGGCAGGGGCTGCTCGAGCAGGCGTACCCGCAGGTCGGGCAGGCTCTGCACCTGCTTCACAAACCGTAGCACGTCGTCGGCATTGGTCCAGGCCTCGTTGCCGTCGATGATAAGCTCGCGGCCCGGCAGCGCCCGTAGCAGGGCCTGTAGTAACTCGAAGCCGCTGTCCTGGTTTACCTTCACTTTTAGCAGCGCAAAGCGGCTCATCTGCTGCTCGGCCACAAACTTGGCGACAGTGCCGGGCTCCATAATGGGCAGGGTAAAGGCCGTAGCAACCCGCTCCCGGGGGGGGGTTATGCCCAGCCAGGCTGCCACTGTTTGCCCGGCGCGGGCAGCCTCCCGGTGCACAAAGGCCGACTCAATGGCGAAGCGCAGGGCATGAGCCGGGGTGTAGGTTGCCAGAAACTCCTCCAGCTCGGGCAGCCGCGTAACCTGCCCCAGGCCCGCCTCGACCAGGGCCGTAAACTCGGCCGCCAGCCCTTCCGGGGTTTCGCCGTAGCGCACGTTGGGCGCCGCCTCGCCCCAGCCGACTAGGCCCCCGGCCGGCCTATCACCAACCCGCAGCAGCAGGTTGGTTTTCGTGGTGGAGGCATTGCGGGAAATTTTCCAGGTATAGCGCAGCGGCAGCTCGTGAGCAGCCAACGTCCAGATCAACGACACGGTAGAGTAGCTTAAGCAGGGTACACTACAGAGGTACGGAAAAACAAGATTGAAAAGGAGCGATTCGCCACGAAAGTCAAAAACCTATCTTTGCTACGTTTCCCGCCTCCTTTCCTTTTCGATTTTCCCCCTGCATGAAGTTTTCCCGCCTCGTTTCCCTGGTCCTGCTGCTGGTTGTGGTGGCCCTGGTCCTGACCATTTTGCACGCCTACAACCTCGGCGGCCTCCCCGACGCGGTGCCCATGACCGCCCGCTGGGTGGCTCTGGTAGCCATGGTAGCCTACGCGGCCCAGCGCCGTTCCCTCACGTTCTGGATTGTGGTGAGCATGTTCGTCGGGGCTGAGGCCGGCGCCGACTTCCCGACGGCCGCCCAGAATCTGAAGGTGCTTTCCGACGTGTTTCTGCGGCTGGTGAAGACCATTATTGCCCCGCTGGTATTTGCAACCCTGGTTGTGGGCATTGCCGGCCACGCCGACCTGAAGAAAGTAGGCCGCATGGGCGTTAAGGCCCTGGTGTACTTCGAAATCGTCACCACTTTTGCCCTGTTTATTGGTCTGGCGGCCATCAACCTGACCAAGGCCGGCCGCCTCGACCCGGCCGTGCTGGCGGCGGCCCAGGCCAGCAACAACGTTAACGAAACCATTGCGGCGGCCCCCAAGCAGAGCGCGGCCGACATTATCACCCACATTTTCCCCGAGAACATTGCCAAGTCGATAGCCGAGGGTCAGGTGCTGCAGGTAGTAGTGTTTGCCATCATCTTCGCCATTGGTCTGGCCATGGTATCGGAAAAGCACCGCCGCCCGATGGTGGAATGGTCGGAAAGCTTGTCGGAGGTGATGTTCAAGTTTACCAACGTGGTAATGTTCTTCGCTCCGCTGGGCGTGGGTGGCGCCATAGCCTACACGGTGGGCAAAATGGGCTTCGGTCCGCTGGTCAACGCCGTGCAGCTGCTGCTGACGCTGTACGCGGCCCTGATTGCCTTTATTATCCTGGTGCTGGTGCCCGTGGCCCTGATTGCCCGCATCCCGCTGAAGCGTTTCGTGCAGGCTATTGCCGAGCCGGTCAGCATTGCCTTCGCCACCACGTCGTCGGAAGCGGCCCTGCCCCGGGCCATGGAAGCCATGGAAAGCATCGGGGTGCCGCGCCGGGTGGTCGCCTTCGTGATGCCGACGGGCTATTCTTTCAACCTCGACGGCACCACGCTGTACCTGTCGCTGGCCGCGGTGTTCGTGGCCCAGGCCGCGGGCGTCGAGCTAACCTTCGGGCAGCAGCTGGTGATGGTCTTTACCCTGATGCTGACCAGCAAAGGCGTAGCCGGGGTGCCGCGGGCTTCCCTGGTGATTCTGCTGGCCACGGTGGCCTCGTTCAACCTGCCGACTTGGCCGGTCTTTATTATCCTGGGCATTGATGCGCTGATGGACATGGCTCGCACCGCCGTAAACGTTATCGGCAACTGCCTGGCCTCGGCCGTTATTGCCCGCTGGGAAGGCGAGTTTGTGGACAACTACCACGGCGAGCCCATCGACGACCTGGCCGAAGCTGACAGCAGCTTGGCCCAGCAGGCGCACTAACGCGGGCCTACCGGCGTAGTTGGGCACCACTGGCAGGGCTACAGGTCCTGCCAGTGGCGTTGTAGGACCTACAAAACAGAAAGTAGCAACTATTCAATACGGGTAGCAAAAAACTGAACGTCTTGGCGTAATTCGCGTTCAAAGCAGCACCCTACGTTGCTGGTCAATTCTTAATTAAATCTGCATGAGGCGTTTAGCTCAAATTTTCCTGCTTTGCTTGCTGGTAGTGTCGGCCGGCTGCCGCTCCCTGGACAAAGCCTTGTTTACGGTGCCCGATGCCACCCTAAACCCGCGCCTGCCGGTGCTGGAAGTGGCCGTGGATGCCAAGCCCCTGCACGCCTCCAACGGCGCCACGCCCGACGATGCCCAGAAACTTTTCCAGGTCGAGCTGCAGCGCAACCTGATGGATGCCAAGGACACGACCACCTACGGCACGGTGCGGCTCCACATTACCAAGGCCACGGCCAAGCGCACGGCCCGCGGCCTGCACATTTTTCAGCTGGCTACCCTGCTCACGCCGGCCATGCTCGGCATTCCGATTGAGTACTTCCGGGCCAATGCCCAGGCCGAGCTGCAGATTGTGGACGTGAAAGGCAACGTAATAGCCTCCTACAAGGGCAAAGGCGACTCCAAGATTCGGGTGGCCTTCTACCACGGCTACTCCCAGAAGGGTGCCCCGCGCCTGGCCGACATGGAGGCCGTGCGCCAGGCCCTGAACGTAATCCGGCCCCAGCTGGCGGCCGACGCCGGGGCCCTGCGCGAGCAGCTGATTCTGGCTAAAACGGCTGGTATTGTAACTATCAGCGACGTGCCGGGCTCCATCCTCAACGCACCCGAGCCGCCCGCTGCCGACTCGACCAAGACTAAATAAGCAACCTGGGCCCTGCCTAGTATTCTGATTAGCGACCTTACGTGAAGGCGGCCTGCAAGGGCCGCCTTTTCTTTTGCCCAGCCCCGCCACTAAGTCAGCTGAAAGCGGATGCTACTTTGGTGGCGGGGCTGCAACCTTCCGGCGTAAATTGGTTCCTTTGGCGCGTCGCGCGCACCCGCAAGGGGTTGCGCAGGTTCACTTACTTTCTCTCGTATGAAACACCTTGTCCAGACCTGGATGCTAGCCGCTGGCTTGCTGGCTGCCCCCTTGGCTCAGGCGCAAAAAAAGGCAACAACGGCTCCGGCCGCGGCCCCCGCACAAGCCTTCCCCTACCCCATTCAGCAGAAGCAGCTCGCCAACGGCCTGAACGTGGTGACCGTGCCCTTCGACTCCCCCGGGCTGGCCTCCTTCTTTCTGGTGGTACGGGCCGGCTCCCGCGACGAAGTGGAGCCCGGCCACACCGGTTTTGCCCACTTCTTCGAGCACGTGATGTTCCGCGGCACCGACAAGTACTCCAAGGACCAGTACAATGAAGTGCTCAAGAGCCTGGGCGCTTCGGCCAACGCCAACACCTCCCTGGACCGCACCGTGTACCACATGACCGGCAACGCCACCATGCTGGAAAAGATGTTTGAGGTGGAAGCCGACCGGTTTCAGCACCTCAAATACCCCGAGCATGACTTCAAAGCCGAAGCCGGGGCCGTGAAGGGCGAGTACACCAAGAACTCGGCCTCGCTCTATACCCAGCTCAACGAGAAAGTAGCCGACGCCGCCTTCGATAAGCACACCTACGAGCACACCACCATGGGCTTTTTCAAGGACGTGGTGGATATGCCCAACCAGTACCAGTATTCCCTGCAGTTCTTCGACCGGTTTTACCGCCCCGAGTACACCACCCTGCTGGTGGTAGGCGACGTGAAAGCTGAGCAGGTCAATCAGCTGGCCGACAAATACTTCAGCATGTGGAAGCGCGGCTCCTACCAGCCCACCATTACTCCGGAGCCCGAGCAGACGGCCCCGCGCTACGTGCACATTCAGAACCCCAACTTCCCGCCCCTGGTGAGCTTGAGCTACCGCGCCCCAGCCTTCACGGATAAGAGCAAGGACCTGCCCGCCCTGGATATTCTCTCTACCCTGCTGTTTTCCGACAACTCCCCGCTTTATCAGAAGCTGGTGGTGAAGGAGCAGAAAGTGCGCTTTGTGGGCGGCGCCCCCAGCTACACCCGCGACCCGTACCTGCTTTCGATTCGGGCCTCGGTGGTGAAGCCTGCCGACATGGCCTACGTGAAAGACGAGATTACCAAGGCCCTGGACGAGCTCAAAACCAAGCCCGTAGACGCCAAGCGCCTGGCCGATACCAAGTCGGCCCTGAAATACAACTTCCTGATGGGCCTCGACTCGCCCGACCAGATTGCCCAGGAACTCTCGCAGTTTATCTGGCTGACCGGCGATGCGCAGTCGCTGAACCGCTTCTACGCCCTCTACGACCAGGTAACGCCGGCCGATATTCAGGCGGCAGCCCAGAAGTACTTCGTGCCCGAGCACCTCACCGTGGGCACCATTGGGCCCAACACCACGGGCGGCGTGCAGTAGCCTTTTTTAGTTGTCAGTTGCTCGTTATTAGCTGCCAGAACCCTGATAAAACGCTGATTTGCAAGCAACAACCGAGAAACTAACAACTGACAACAAATAACTAACAACAAATTTATTCCATGAAACATACTTTTTCCCGCCTGCTGCTGGCTGCTGCCCTACTCGGGCCGGCCGGCGCCCTAACCGCGCAAGCCGCCGACGTGGTGGAGCTGCGCCAGCCCAACGCCTCAAAAGTGGTGGTGAAGCTGCAGTTTCGCAACGGCTCCTCCTCCGACCCCGCCGGTAAGGAAGGCCTGACCTACCTGACCAGCCAGCTCGTAACCGAAGGCGGCACCAAGGCCATGACTTCGGCCCAACTCAAGGACTTCCTCTACCCGATGGCCACGCGCTACTACGCCACCACCGACAAGGAAGTCACGACCTTCACCTTCGAGTTTCACAAGGACTTTACCGACAAGTTTTACCCCGTGTTGCAGGGCCTGCTGCTGACTCCCAGCTTCACCCAGGAGGATTTTGACCGGCTCAAGTCCAACCAGCTCAACTACGTGGAGCAGGTGATTCGGGCCTCCTCGGATGAAGACTACAGCAAGTTTGCCCTCGAAGACCAGCTCTTCCGCGGTACTCGCTTTCAGCACATGACCCGCGGCACCGCTGCCGGGGTGAAAAGCCTGACCCTGGACGACGTGAAGAAGCACTACGCGGCGGCCTACGGCAAAGACAACCTCACCATCGGCATTGCCGGCAACTACTCCGAGGCCTTTGCCAAAAAGCTGAAGGCCGACCTGGAAAAGCTGCCGAAAAGCACGGCCAAGCCGGCCGTGCCCACCGTGGCGGCTCCCAAGGGCATTCAGGTCGAAATCATCAGCAAAACCGACGCCCTGGGCTCGGCCGTGTACGCGGGCTTCCCCATTCAGGTGACCCGGGCTAACGACGACTTTGCGGCCCTGATGGTGGCCAACTCCTACCTGGGCGAGCACCGCAAAAGCTACGGCAAGCTCTACGACAAAATCCGGACGACCCGCTCGATGAACTACGGCGACTACAGCTACATCGAGTGGTATGAGGCCGGGGGCCAGAACATGCTGCCCGTGCCCGGTGTGCCCCGCCACGCCAACTACACCAGCCTGTGGCTGCGCCCGGTGCAGATTGCCGAAGGCCTGCGCAAGCAGTATCCCGCCGAGCTGGGCGGCCTCACCGTGGGCCACGCCCCGTTTGCCCTGCGCCTGGCCGTGCGCGAAATGGACAACCTGGTCAAAAACGGCCTGACCAAGGAGGATTTTGAGCTGACCCGCACTTTCCTGCGCTCCTACGTGAAGCTCTACGGCACGACGCCCGCCAAGCAGCTCGGCTTTTTACTCGACTCGAAGTTCTACGGCCGCAAGGACTACCTCAAGGAGCTGGACGGGCAGCTGGCCAAGCTCACGCTGGACGACGTGAATAAGGCCATTAAAAAGCACTGGCAGACCCAGAACATGTACGTGACCATCGTCACGGATGACAGCGAGGCCCAGCCCCTGGCCGACGTGCTCAAGCAGAACACGCCTTCTCCCATGAGCTACGCCAAGGTGGTTAGTGAAGGCCTGCCCAAGGAAGTAGTGGCCGAGGATGCCCAGGTAGCCACCTACAAACTGAACGTGACGGACGTGAAAGTCATCGACACCAAAGACACCTTTAAGTAAGCATAAACCGACCGCACGATCTAGCAAAGCCGCTTCAGCACACGCTGGAGCGGCTTTTTTCGTTACCCGATTAAACGTTGCTCTTCTTCCTCCATCTATGGCTTTGAAGACTTGCCCCAACGCTTACCCTTAGCTGATTTATGAAAGCATTCCTGCTTAAACCCCTTACTCTACTGCTGGCCGTGCTGCTCACGGGCTCGAGCACCTTCGCCAACGGCCGCCGCGACGACAAACCCGGCCGCCAGGAAGTCAAAGCCTACTACCGGGCCAACGTGCTGCCCGTGGTGCGGCAGCAGCGCCAGAAGTTCGACGCCCAGCTCTCGGCCGACGACCAAGCCCAGCTGGCCACCTACCGCACGCAGCTGAACCAACTGCGCCAGCGCGGCAAAGTCCTGCGCGAAACGCTGAAGCCGGCCGCCGGCGCCACCAGCCGCCCCGAGCCCACGGAAACCCAGAAGCAGCAACTGCAACAGCTGCACTCCGAAAGCCGCGAAATCATGGTAAAAGTGGGCCTGCTGGCCAAAAAGTACGAAGCCCAGCTACGCCAGCTCAACCAGGAAATGCAGCCCCAGAAAGAGAAGTGGACGGCCGATCTTAAGGCCATTGCGGCCAAGTATGCCACGCCCGAGCAAGCCGAAAAACGCCACGCGGGCGGCCACCACCGCGGCGCCGGGGAGTTAGGTCACTTCTTCCGGCCGGCCAGGTTCCTGCTGCTGGACCCGAATGCCCCGGAACCCAAAGCAGCTGCCACAAGCCAAGGTGACCTAAGTGTGTTCCCCAACCCGGCCGGGGCCTCCAACCAACTGGAGTACTCGGTGAAGAAAGCCGGCCCGGTTACCATCGAAATTCTGGATGGCCGTGGCAACACGCTGCGCCCGGTGCTGCAGAACGAGCCCCAGGACAAGGGCCCCCACACGCTGACGACCAACCTAGCAGATTTGCCCAGCGGAACTTACTACTACAAAATCACGACCCGCTCGGGCACCGAAACGAAACGCTTTGTAAAGCAATAAGGTCCTGAGTTATTCGTATAAAAAGCCAGCTCCGGCGCCGGGGCTGGCTTTTTATTTTTTGCCTGACTCAGGCTCGTTTTGCCGCTGGTAGCACGCGGCTGGCTCGGGGGCGTTACCTTTACCATTCTATGCTACGTAATCTGTTCACCTGGTTTCTTCTGCTCGGCGCGGCCCTCACCGTGGCCGCCTGCTGCGTTAATAACGAGTGCGACTGCCGCGACAACACCGACGACGCTGTATACCTCAAGTTCAGCCTCGCGGACTCTGCCAACGCCGGGCCGGGCTTCGTGTATGAAGAACTTCGCCGGATCTACATTCGTCGGCAGCCAGTACGCAGTACCAATGAAATCGGGACGCTACCGGGCCCCGACTCCGTTCTTCTCACCCGCACGCGGGCCCAACTTCGAGACTCGCTGCTGCTGAGCCCCAGCAGCCCGTTTACCAGCAGCGGCCGGCGCTTCGATGCCTATCAGTACACCATTCGGATAGCAAATCCCAAAAAGGCCCAAGCCCAGACCAATCGGTTTGTGTTGGCTAATATCTCGGTGCAGGGCGCTTTCGACGAAGCCAGTGCCTGCTGCACCTGCTACCGTAATACCGTTAAAACCTTCGACCTTATAAAACCTATTGCCAGCCCCACGGGCGGCCCGCGGCTCGAAACAACGAGGTACGATTTTTCGGGCCAGCCCGTGCGGACGGTGGTGCTAAAACGCTAAAATTTCCGGCCGAGCTTGCGTTGGGCTAGCTAACGGGAGGACCACTACCGTATAATAGTTTTCAGGGCTTACCTTATGATGAATCAATAAGTGAATCCTGGCTGTTATACCGGCACTTATGTTACGAGAACCTACCGTCCGCCCCGTTGCGGCCTCCCAAGCGTTTCCCTTCAAAACAACGCTCAGCTTAGAGCCGATTATTTCCTACTGGAAGGGCCGTGAAACCGACCCCAACCTGGGAGTGGCCTTGTTGGCCCGTTCCATTGGCGAGCAGATAGCCGAGGCGCCCTGGTGCCGGGGCCCGATTACCGACCTCACGGTGCTCGACTGCAGCTGCGACCTGGTAGAAACGCTGATGATGGCCGTGTTTCCGCCGGCTTCCTTCGATACCGATATCAGCGGAGCCGTGGCCCCTTTTCAGCGGCTGAGCTTCTACCATTCGCCCCGGTTTCAGGAAGTGCTGCTCAACAGCAACAAAACCATCAAGCAGCCGCTCAACTTCGACGCCCGCACCATGGATATCTACATGGCGCGCATGGTGTACCAGCTCATTCTGGACAAGATTTACGGCGTGCACCTGCCCCTGCAGGATACGATTACCTTCACCGTACCCGACTATAACATCGGCTCGTATCGGCATTATGGGGTGGCCTATACGTCCAATTTTGTGGATGTGAAGGTAGTGGGTGAAAAACCCAGCCTGACCCCCGAGCAGATTGAGCACCTGAGCCACAACCTGCACCGCGCCGACCTGTGGCACGAGCTGCTGCCGCCCGAACGATTTGAACTCGAAGGCTTTAACATCCTGCAGCTGGTCGACGTGACCGAGCAGGAAATTCTCTCGGAGCTGAAGTACGACCTGCTGGAGCGCGACGTACTGCAGGCCTCCGACCGGCTCGAGCAGATTCAGGAGAAGCTGCGGGTACTCTTCGGCCGGCCGTTTCTGCAGCTCGGCATTGCCGCCTACGACGAAAAAAAGCAGGCCTTTGTGGATTTCGGCCGCAAAATCAACCACAGCTTTCTAACCAAGCAACTCAACAACCAGGATGCCGGCTCAGGCTTCCGCCGCATCTACAATCAGCTGCTGCAGGACCGGCAGCCCCTGGTGCTGCAAAACGTGGAGCAGGCCGATATTCCCGAAGACCTGCGCCAGCAAATCCTGGGCATCGGCATCAAAAGCACGATTCTGGCCCTACTGCCCTACGGCGACGACACTGTGGGCTTGCTGGAGCTGGGTTCGCCCAACATCGGCGACCTGGACGAATTCTCCATCGAGAAAGTGCTGCAGTTTGTGCCCCTGTTTGCCGTGGCCGTGAAGCGCAATTCCGAGGAAATCCAGACCCGGGTGCAGGCCATTATCAAGGAGAAGTTCACCGCCATTCACCCCACCATGGAGTGGCGCTTCACCGACGCGGCCCTGAACCTGCTCAACAAGCTTGAGGACGGCAACAAGGGCGCCGAAATGGAGGATATTGTCTTCCACGAAGTGTACCCCCTGCACGGCGCCAGCGACATTCGGGGCAGCAGCACCGCCCGCAACGAAGCCATTCAGGGCGACTTGATTGAGCACCTGACCCTGGCCAACAAAGTGCTCAAAAAGGCCTCCGACTTCCAGCAGCTGCCCATCCTCGACGAGCTCAAGTTTTACGTCAATAAGAACCTGCGCCGTCTGCGCCAGGGTATTCTTACGGGCGACGAGGTCAGCATCTTCGAGTCACTGAAGACGGAAGTGGAGCCCTTGTTTGAGTATCTGGCCAACAATACGCCCGAGCTGCGGCCGGTTATTGCCCATTACTGGAACAACATGGACCCCGAGCTGGGCATTCTCTACAAGCGCCGCAAAGCCTTTGAACAGAGCGTGACCCTGCTCAACGACACCGTCAGCGACTACCTCGACGAGGAGGAGGCCAAGGCGCAGCAGATGTTTCCGCACTACTTTCAGCGGTTCAAAACCGATGGCGTGGAGCACAACATCTACGTGGGCGCGTCCTTGGTCGAGAACAAGCCGTTTGACTTGGTATTCCTGAAGAACCTGCGCCTGTGGCAGTTGCTGGTGACCGTGGAAATTACGCGTCGCACGGCGGCCCTCAAGCCCAAGCTGGCCGTGCCCCTGGAAACCACCCAGCTGATTCTGATTCATGGGCAGTCCCTGAGCATCCGCTTCCGCCAGGACGAACGGCAGTTCGACGTGGACGGCGCCTACAACATCCGCTACGAAATCATTAAAAAGCGGGTAGATAAAGCCACCGTGCTGGGCACTGGCGAGCGGCTGACGCAGCCCGGCTACATTGCCCTGGTGTACGCCCAAGTGCGCGAGGCGACCGAGTACATGGAATACATCGACTACCTGCAGGACCGCGGCCTGCTTGAACCCGAAGTCGAAGACTTGGAATTAGAAGAACTACAGGGTGTAAAAGGCCTGCTGGCGCTGCGCGTAAAGGTAAAGCTGTAATGGGCCGATGTGCGTTGAATGTGCTAAGGCAGAACTTGTGTCCTCGCAAGGCCAGAGGCCGAAGCCATCCGTCCTCTGCGAAGTGACAAACGCTCTTATACCAGAAAGCCCTCAACCGTACCAACGATTGAGGGCTTTTCACTTTAGAAGGCTCCGCCCATTTCAGCGGACGGATGGCTTCGGCCGGCGTCCTCGCAAGGACACGAGTACTTAGTCCCTTACCCACAGTAGCACCTACCCACAGTATTACTACACCTTCGCCTTTTCACGCCACCAGAGCTGTAAGCCCGAGCGCAGGAGTACCAGCCAGCCCAGCCCGGCGGCAAAGCCAGCCAGTACATCGGTCGTGTAGTGCACGTGCAGGTAGATACGGGTCAGGCCGATGAGCACCGCCCACAGAAGCAGAGCAGCGGCCAGTAGCGGGTGGCGCCCGTGACGCCAGAGCAGCCAGGCCAGGCAGCCGTAGAGGGCCATGCCAATCATGGCGTGGCCGCTGGGAAAACTCAGGCCCAACTGCGGCACCAAGGCGGTGGTGGGACGCAGGCGGTGAAAATGGGTTTTGAAAAGCTGGTTTAGGATGGCCGCACCCGTGACGGCCCAGAATACCTCCAAAGCCTCTCGCTTCTTCTTAAGCCACACCAATACCCCGGGTAGCAGCAAACCCGCCCCGACCAGAAACGGTGCCGAGGCAAAAAAGGTAATGCCTAGCACCCAGGGCGTCAGGCCGGGGTGCGCGGCTCGTAGCGCATCCAGCTGCGCAAATCCCCACTGGTCGAGGTCCTGGGAATGCTGGCTGAACACGACCCGCGTAAGGTAGAAAAAGACCGCCAGGGAACTCAGAAAAACGAGCAGCAGTGCGCCCACTTCCACCGCCAGAAAGGCCAGCAAAGTGAGCAAACGCGTTAAAAGACTTTTCATAGAGCCAGGAAAAAGCCAAATACAGCGACTACTATGCTTGGCGCTATGCAAGGTAAGACCCACTTTCCGACTACCCTACGTGTTTCGCTTGCGCACAGCCTTTGCACCTGAGCATACACCTCAGCGGCGACTACAATCTGAACCTGACACCCCAAGCAAGCTCCTACCTCTGCAAATTAGGCATAGCCTGTTGCCCAACGACCGTGCTGCTACCGGGCAGACCTACCTAGCTCAATATATCGGGTGCTGGCTCTTAGCAACAGTCCGGGATTAGGTGCCGCCCCCAGAAAGCGCTTCCAGCGGGGCTTCGGCGGCGGGAGCCCAGCAGCATGACCGCGGAGTGTAGCACCCCTGCTTTTCCTTCCATCCGCCAGGCTCAGCAGCCGTAAGAGGTAGGGGCTGCAAGGGAAAGTAGGAACAACAAAAAAGCCGGCCCTTTCGGACCGGCTTTTCGTGGTGCGCTCGGAGAGACTCGAACTCTCACACCTTGCGGAACTGCCGCCTGAAGACAGCGCGTCTACCAATTTCGCCACAAGCGCAACTAAGCGTTGATTGACTGTTTTCCCTGTTGGAGTGTCTTTCAACGATGCAAAGATACGCGGCTGCGAAGTAGTTAATCAAGCTTTCCGCTAAAATTTTTCAGAAAAAACTTCGCCAGAACGCTATTCAGGCTGTTTTTCAGCCAATTGCGGCGCGTATTTATATCGTTTTTTCACCGATTTTTCGATTTGTTTGAGCAGCGGAATTGCAATCAGCAGCCACACCAGCCCGGCCGTGAAGCCGGCCAGCACATCGGAGGCATAGTGCACGCGCAGGTACACCCGCGTCAGCCCGATGAGCAGAATCAGACCCACTAGCCCGGCCACCAGCGCCAGCCGCAGGGCTTTATGCTGGCGCACATGGGTTAGGACCAGGTAGATCAGCAGGCCGTAGAAAGAGGCGCTAATCATGGCGTGCCCACTGGGAAAGCTCAAGCCCGAGGCCGAGACCAGCGGCAGTAGGGGCCGGGGTCGTTGGTAAGTGTTTTTCAACACTAGGTTCAATGTGATGCTGCCCAAAGCCACCACAGGCACCAGCAGCGTGTACCACCGGTGGCGCCGGACAAAGAGAAAGTAGCCGATCAGCAGCAGGGCCACGGTTGAAATAAAGTTGCGCGAGGCCAGAAACGTCACTTTTTCGACCCAACCACTTTCATTGGCTCCCAGCAGGTGGCGGGCCCAGTGAAACGCCCGGGCATCGAACACGGCCGCGTCCTGGTCGAGCACTTCCCGGCCCAGGGCCAGAAACCCCACCACGCCCAGCACACCGATAACCAGCGTCAGGGTTAATTCCGCCGTAAAGAGCATGAAGCCGGCCAGGATACGGCGCAAGTAATTCGTCATTGCTAAGCAGCAGCTGGTACATTTTGCTGCATACGGCTACCGGACCGTTCTGGTCTCGGCTTCACCACCAGTGCAGGCTTGCCGAGTTGCTTTTCTCCCGGCTTTTTGCTACACTTTAGGTATGTCCAGTGCCGACGCCGGCTTCGACCGGGTAGCTGCCTTTTACGACCCCCTCGCACGGCTGGTGTTTGGCAATGCCCTGCGCCTGGCGCAACAAGCCGCTCTGGCCAGCCTCCCCCCGGGCTCCCCGCGGGTGCTCATCATCGGGGGCGGTACGGGCTGGGTATTGGGCGAAGTGCTGCTGCGCCGGCCCGAAGCCCGGGTGCTTTACCTCGAAGCCTCGGCCGTGATGCTGGCTAAGTCGCGCGAAACGCTGCAACAACGGGCTGCTTCGCACAGTGGGCAGGTTGAATTCCGGCTGGGGACCGAACAAGCCCTGCGGCCCACCGAATCGTTTGACGCCGTCGTTACTTTCTTTTTCCTGGATCTGTTTGAGCCGAGGCGGCTGCAGGTTATTGTCGAACGACTCAACCACGCCCGACGGCCCGGCGCGCCTTGGCTCCTGGCTGATTTTCGGCCCGTCCGCTCCCTCTGGCAACGCACCCTGCTGCTAGTGATGTACCGCTTTTTCCGGCTCACGACTGGCATCAGTGGGCGCACCATGCCCGATTTGCACCGGGCCCTGGCCGCCGCGGGCTTGACGCAGCACCGGCAGGAACTGTTTTTCCGCGGCATGGTCGAGGCGGCGGTCTTTGCTTAAATAGGCCGGCCAACGCAGAAAACCCCGGCCCCGGCAGTGAAGTAGTGGAGCAGCCTCCTATTTTTAGGCATTCATCCTTGTTCCTCCTCTTCCTTACTATGCGGAAACCCGCCGCCTCCCTCCTGCTGGCTCTGGCGCTGCCCCTGGGCGCCCTGGCCCAGGCCCCTGTTCAATACCGCGTTGCTTTTCCCAACGCGGTACACCACGAAGCCCAGGTCACCGTTGTGTTTTCGGAGTTGCCCAGCGGCCCGCTACAGGTGCGCATGGCCCGCAGCTCGCCCGGCCGCTACGCCTTGCACGAGTTTGCCAAGAATGTGTACGACGTGAAAGCCACCGACTCGAAAGGCACAGTTTTAAGCCTGAGCCGGCCCGACCCCTACGGCTGGGACGTAGCCGGTCACGACGGCACGGTGCGCTTTACCTACACCCTGTTTGGCGACCGGACCGACGGCACCTACGCCGGTATCGACCAGGTGCATGCTCACCTCAATATTCCGGCGACGCTGGCCTATGCCCGCGGGCAGGAGCAACGGCCGGCCGAGGTGAAGTTTGACCTGCCCGCCGGCTGGCAGGTGGCTACCCAGCTGCGCCCCGACGCCGGCAAAGGCACTTACTACGCCCCGCACCTACAGTATCTGATGGACAGCCCCACTTCCCTGGGCGCCCAGAAGGTGCGCTCCTGGCAGGAACAAGGCCGCACCATCGAAATGGCCGTGCTGCACGAGGGCACCGACGCCGAGCTGGATGCCTTCACCGACCACACCAAGAAGATCGTGAAAGAGGCTGCCGCCATTTTTGGGGAGCTGCCGGCCTACGATTTCGGGCGCTACACCTTCGTGGCCAACTACCTGCCCCAGACCAGCGGCGACGGCATGGAGCACCGCAACTCGACTTCCCTGACCAGCAACCGCCCCTTGCGTGGCCCCGGCGCCATCGACAACCTGGGCACCGTGGCCCACGAGTTTTTTCACGCTTGGAACGTGGAGCGCATTCGCCCCCGCGACCTGGAGCCCTTCGACTTCGACCGGGCCAACATGAGCAACTCCCTCTGGTTTGCCGAGGGCTTCACCCAGTACTACGGCGAGCTGCTGCTGCGCCGGGCGGGCGTCTACACCGACGACCAGTACTGCCAGGAAGCCTTGAGCGGCCTGGTGGGGGCTATGCTGAACTCGCCCGGGGCCGCCCGCTTCTCGCCGGTGCAGATGAGCCAGCAGGCCCCGTTCGTGGACGCTGCCGCGGCCATCGACCCCAACAACCGGGGCAATACTTACCTGTCGTACTACTACATTGGCGGGGCCAACGCCCTGGCCCTGGACATGCTGCTGCGCCAGAACTACAAGACCACCCTGGATGCCTACATGCGGGCCGTGTGGCAGCAGCACGGCAAGGAGCAGCAGAACTATGCTCCGGCCAAGCCCTACACTCTGGCCGATTTGCAGCGCATCCTGGGCGAAGTAAGCCGCGACACGGCCTTTGCCGGGCAGTTTTTCCGCCAGCACATCCTGGGCCACGAGCTGCCCAAGTTTGAGGAGCTGCTGGCCCCGGCGGGCCTGGTGGTGCGCCGCGCCCGGGCCGGGCAGGCCAGCCTGGTAAGCCGCCTAAGCTTTAATACGGCCGACAGCACGGCCGCCATCGGCAGCACGCTGCTGGGCAGCCCCCTCTACCAGGCCGGCCTCGACCGGGAAGACGTGCTGCGCAAGATTGACGGGCAGCGCCTGAGCAGCCCCAAAGCCGTGCAGGACCTGCTGGCCGCCCACAAGCCCGGCGACGTGCTGGCGGTGGAATACCGCACCCGCGGCGGCATCCGCACTACGCAGGTAACCCTGGCCGAAGACCCCACCCTGGAAGTGGTGACCAACGAAACGGCCAAAAAGCCCGTGACCAAGGCCATGAAGAAATTCCGGGCCGACTGGCTGACTGGCAAGGCCAAGTAGAGCTAGCTTATAAAGAGTACAAGAAAAAGGGACGCCAGTAGCTGGCGTCCCTTCTTCTTGTATTGAAAGTTCCCCCGTTTTACCGGCGCCGGCCGAAGAGGCGGAGCAGAAACAAAAACAGATTGATGAAGTCGAGGTAGAGGGACAGGGCGCCCCACACGGCGGCTTTGCGGTCTACGTTTTCGTCGCCGTAGCCCATAAAGGCCATCATCTTGATTTTCTGGGTGTCGTAGGCCGTCAGGGCCACGAAGAGCAGCACGCCGATAAAGGTAGTAACCCAGTAGAGCGTGGCGTTGAACCAGAACAGATTAACCACCGAGGCAATAACCAGGCCCACCAGGCCCATCAGCAGCAGGTTGCCCCAGCGGCTCAGGTCGGAGCCGGTCAGAAAGCCGTAGAGGCTCATCACGCCAAAGGTGGCAGCCGTCACAAAAAACGTGGAAGCAATAGACTCGGCCGTGTACACCAGAAAGATAATGCCCAGCGTAACGCCATTCAGCAAAGCGTAGCCGGCAAAGGCTCCCACGGCTTGGTTAGGCGTCATCTCAAACAGGTTGCGCCCCAGGTAGCCCACTACCAGAAACTCGGTCAGGAGCAGGGCCCAGAATACGAGGCGGTTGCCGAATACCAGTTCCTGCAGTTCGGGCGAGGCGCCCACCATCATGGCTACGCCGCCAGTCAGGGCTAGGGCACCGGCCATCCAGCCGTACACCTGGGTCATAAACCGAACCTGAATCTGGGCCGCTTCTTCGGCCGAAATTGTCAGCTCGGGCTGCTCAGCTTGTTTCTCGGGTACAAACTCTTCCATAAACTTGCAGTAAGGCAGTAAAAAAGTGAACGATAGCTACGGGCTAAAGTACAGGTATCTGAGAATAATGTCTATTCCTGGTTCATCCTTCCGGAGGGTGCGTTGCTACTCCACAGCTTCGGCGTTATTTGCCCTTTATGCTCAAAGACCTCAGGCTCCTGCTGATTTATGCCATCATCCTGCTCGATGTCGTCGTTGGGGCAGCCATCGGGCCGATCATGCCCGAGTTCGTGCGCGGCCTCTCCCAGCCCCAACTGTGGCTGTCGGTCGGCACGGCGCTGTTTCTGGGCATGCAGCTGTTTTCGGCCCCAGTGCTGGGCAAGCTCTCCGACGGCTACGGGCGGCGGCCCATCCTGATTGTGTCGGCCGTGGGTACGTTGCTGGCCAACGGGCTGCTGCTGCCGGTGCGGGCGGGGCTGTACTTTACCAACCGCCTCAGCGACGGACTCACCAACGGCATGTACGCCACCATCCGCTCGGCTATTACGGATATTTCGCCCAAAGAAAACCTGTTTAAAAACCTGGGCCTCGAAGGCGCCATCATTTCCCTGGGCTTCGTGCTGGGCCCCATGGCCGCCGGGGCCTTGCTCACGGTGTTGGCCGTGCCGCCGGGTCAGCAGGCGGCTTACGTCGTGCGGCTGGCCGTGACCCTGGCCGCCTTGAACGTGGGCCTGAGCCTGCTGCTCCGCGAAACCCATACCCAGCGCCCCGGCGTGCGGGGAGCCGAGCTCCGGGCCGAGCTGAGCCGCTCGGTCAATGTGCTGACCATCTGGACCCGCCTCAAGGCTAAGGATACGCCGGCCCGCGGCCTGCGCGCCATTGTGCTCATGCAAGTAGCCCTGACGATGAGTACGGGCTATTACTTTTACTTCGTGCCCTTCGCCAGCCTGGGTCCGCTGCAGATGGACGCCCGGGCGCTGTCGTATTTCTTTATGTTTTTTGGCACTCTGAGCATTGCCATCAACTATATCTTCTACACCTATTTTGCCGACAAGCTCAACCAGCGCAGGGCTATTTTCTGGCTGTCCCTGGTGAGCGTGCCCGTGCTGGCCGCCTACGGGGTAGTGGGCTCTTCCCGCCTCTGGCTCTACCTCATCATCACGCTCGACTGCCTGACCTTGTCGCTTATTCAGGGCTTGCTGGAAGGACTTTTGGCCCAACGCACCACGGAGGAAGACCGGGGCGAAATATTCGGCTTGAACCAAGCCGTGCAGGGCTTGGCCAGCTTTACCACCATTTTAATATGCGGGGGCTTGTCGGTGCTTCAGTTGGAGCTGCCCTTTGCCTGGTTTGCCGCCTGCATAGCCGCCGTGGCCTGGCAGGCGTGGCGCGCCCTGCACCAGCCCGAGCCAGCCGCCTAGCTGGCCGCACGGCTCTATCATCTGCCTTATTTTACCGAGGCAGCGTGCAACTTGGCGGTGGCTTTGGGCCTCTTTTGCGCATTGCTTAGCTGGCCCCAGCCCCCGCTTAGCCCAGGCAGGCAACTTCCAACCTCGGTATGTGGTTACGGTAGCTGAAGCTGGCGCCAGGTGCTTGCCCGAGCCTTATCCACGGCGGGTTTCTTTTTCCTGCGGCGTGGTTTCGTATCTTGTTGAATCAATTAGTGGCTACTTCCCATTTGTCTTTGGCTATGCTTCGTTCTACTCTTGCGCTAACGCTGTTGCTGGGCGTATCGGCCAGCGCGGCCCGGGCCCAAACCACTGCGCTTCCTACCGCGCCCGTGCCCGCCGATACCGCCCCCAAGCTGGGATTGGTTGGCCCGCGTACTTCCTATAGCATGAGTGCGGGCTTTATAACGGCGGGCCGCTTTGGCTCGGCCTCTTACCTGACCCCGCTGGCCTCCTATCAGCTGACCAACCGGTTTTCGGTGTTTGCCGGCCTGACCTATATGCACATCGTGCCCGGCATCGGCGCTACCACGCCCGAGGGGGCCCGCACTTTGGGCGGGGCCGGCCTGAACCGCTACATCGTGCAGGGCGGCGGCGCCTACGCCCTCTCGCCGCGGGTGACGCTGGTGGGCTCGGCCTGGAAAGACTTAACCCCCACCACGTTTGGTAGCGGCGTCAACCCCTATGCGGGCTTCACAAACCTGGGTTCGGGCGTAAACATGCGCGCCGACTTCAAGCTCACCGAGCACATGACGGTTTCGGGCGGGGTGCGGGTTTCCAACGGGGCGGCCCCGGGCTACACGCCGTTTTCCATTGGCCCGTTCGGCTACTAGCGCGGCCACTTCATTCGCCTACTGCGTAAGCCCCGGGAAGTTTCCGGGGCTTTGCTGTTTCTTTGGCTCCGGCATTTCCCTTCTCACTTTCTGCCCACATGGCTGCCCGCATCACCTTTCTTCGCAACGAGGCTCTCCATACCGTCAAGTCCGGCTACCCGGGCAACAAGCTCTTCGGCAGCCGGTTTGCCAACGGCGAAGAGCTCTACACGCCTGAGTTCAGTAATGTATTCCGCTGGAAATTCCTGACTGAAAACCCGCAGAAAGAGGAGAAGAAAGCCGATACCTGGGCGCCGGAAGTAGTGAGCTGCACCGAGTTTCTGCGTGGCACCGAGGACGGGCTGGTGTGGCTGGGCCACGCCACGTTCGTGCTGCGCACTCGTGGAACCACCCTGCTCTTCGACCCGCTGCTCTTCGACTCGGCTTTTCTGAAGCGCCGCCACCCCCTGCCCTGCCGCCCCGAGGAGCTAACGGGCATCGACTTTTTGCTGCTCAGCCACGGCCACCGCGACCATCTGGATGAGGCCTCCATTAAGCTGGTGGCCCGCCAGAATCCGCAGCTGCGGGTGCTATCGTCGTTGCGCATGGCCCCGCTACTCAAGGGCATGGCCCCTAAGCTGGCCGTGCAGGAAGCCGGGTGGTGGCAGCAGTACGACCTTGGCCCCGGGGCACCGCTGGAAGTGTATTACCTGCCCGCCGCCCACTGGCACCGCCGCGGCCTGAATGATTTGAACAAAGTGCTCTGGGGCAGCTTTCTGATTCGCACCCAGGACAAGCTCCTGTACTTTGGCGGCGACAGTGCCTACGCCAATCATTTCGAGGATGTTGAGCGGCAGTTTGGCCCCATCGACATCTGCCTGCTGGGCATCGGGGCCTACAAGCCGGCTTTTATGATGCAGCTCAGCCATACCAACCCCCACGAGGCGGCCAAGGCGGCCAACGTGCTGCGGGCCGGCCATGTGGTGCCCATGCACTACGGCACCTTCGACTTGAGCGACGAGCCAGCCTCCGAGCCCATTCGCACCCTGCAGGATGTGGCCCACGGCGGCATGCTGCGCGGCGACCTGCACGTGCCCAAGGTCGGGGAAGTGCTGCGCTGGCAGGAGTGGGAATAAGGCGGGGGTAGAAACCAAACAAGAGCCCCGTTGCCGGGGCTCTTGCCGTTAGGGAGTGTAGACAACCCTGCTATTGCCGCACGATTTTTTTCACGATCAGCCCGGCGGCCGTGTGCAGATGCACGGTGTAGAGGCCCGCTGGCTGCGTGCTTAGGTCGAGCGCAGCAGCAGCCTGTTCGGGGCGCAACGTCAGGCGTTGCACCACCTGGCCCAGGCTGTTCACCACTTCAGTTGGCACCTCGGCGTCGCGTAGGCCTGCTACCTGCAGCGTCACGGGGCCGGTTGTTGGGTTGGGGTACAGCTGGGTGTGGGCGGCTAAGGCCGAGTTGGGCCCAGTCGTTTTTAGGGTGATGTCGCGGAAGTCGCCGTAGGTGTATTTCAGGGCGTTGACGTAGGCTTTGGTGGTTGGGTCGTAGTTCTGCCGCACTTTACCGGTCAGGTCGTTGGCGGCATTGTAGCGCAGCAGGTAGCGGTAGCCTTCCACAACCGACCACGCATTGTTTGTCCAGGATTCGTACGCGTAGTCCACCTCGTTGCCGGAGGCATCGTAGAGGTGGCGGTAGCGCCCGGTGGCAACCCAGGCATTGTTGAGACGCTGCTCGATCTGACCGAGCTGGCTGCCGTTGTCCAGGTAGGTTGCGGAAACCCGCATGCGCAGCTGCCACGCCCCATTCTCCCACAACTCCGATTCCGAGGAAGTCTCGCGCCCTTGGCTGTCACGCACGATGTTGGCCAAACGCTGCTGGTTGACGTAGGCGCCGTTTTGCCACTGCTGATCGACCCGCGCGGAGTACTCTGTAGTCGTGGCACTGGGGTAAGTATACTGGCGGCGCGGGCCCTTCTCGTACGTATTGGTTAGGGGGTCCAGGAATTCCTCGGTTTCCTCCAGCACGGCCCCGGCGGGGGTGTAGGTCACTGTAGCTCGGCCGCCGTAGGTTGTTGCCCAAGCCCCGTTGCGCCACTGCTCGTTGCGGTAGGCAATGTAATGGTTGCGGGCGTCGTACTGAACGGTGGCGCGAAACAGATTTTCCCAGGCCCCATTCTTCCATACTTGCTCCAAGTGGTCGGTCAAAGAATTAGCGCCGTTGAAGGTGTCCTGGCTCCGCGCCTGATTTTGCCAAGCGGTACCGTTCCACTCTTCTTCCAGGCTGCTGGTTTGCTGGCCGGCCGCGTTATAGGCCCAAGTGATACGGGTGCTCGGCTGCTGGGAAGCCGAGTCGGCCTCAACCAGTTGGGTCACTTGCCCCTTCGCGTCATAGGTGTAGGCTACCACCAGACCCGTCTTTGCCCACTGGCTTGTGGGAGCATGCCACTGATAAATCGTGCTTTTGCCGGGCTTGCGCAGGCCTGTGCCGCGCGGGGCATCGGGCAAGGCTAGGCCCCGCTTGGTTAGTTCCTGTCGCAGTACCTGCGGCAGCTCGTAAGGGTGGCGGGCATTTGCCAGCGGAGTTTGCTGGGCCTGCACCGCAGTAGTGCCAAGAGCCAGTAACAGACCGAGTAAATAATGCTTCATGTACTAGAGAATTGTTGCTAGGTAAACCAACTCAAAAGTACTGTTTTTGAGCTTGAATATAAACTAGCTTGCTTAAGCTTACGCCCCACTTTTACCCTCCTTAAATCCAACTGCCAGCCGGCGAATTTCGCTTTGCGGCACAGTCCCGCGCCGGACTGTATCTTTACCGGCCCATTCCGATTCGTATGTCCCCTACCCTGGTTCTGAGCCTGATTGCCGGCTACTTCACCATTCTCATCGTCATTGCCCTGCTCACCTCGCGCAAGGCTACCAGCGCCAGCTTCTTCGTGGCCAACCGCAACGTGCCCTGGTACATGGTGGCCTTCGCCATGATTGGTACCTCGCTGTCGGGGGTGTCCTTTATATCGGTGCCGGGCATGGTACACGCCCAGGCCTGGAGCTACATGGCCGTGGTCATGGGCTACTTGGTGGGCTACCTCGTGATTGGTACCGTGCTGCTGCCGCTGTATTACAAGCTCAATCTGGTGTCGATTTACACTTACCTGGAGCAGCGCTTCGGGTTCTGGAGCTACAAGACCGGGGCGGCTTTGTTTCTGATTTCGCGCGCCATTGGGGCCGCCCTGCGCCTGTACGTGGTAGCCGGGGTGCTGCAAGTGGCCGTCTTCGACGATTTGGGCGTACCCTTCGCCGTGACGGTGGCCGTGAGTATTCTGCTGATCTACCTCTATACCTTCCGCGGGGGCCTGAAAACCATTCTCTGGACCGACACCTTCCAGACCTTGGCCATGCTGACTTCGGTGGGCATTTCGGTGTATTTGATTTCCGATGAGCTGAATCTGGGCTTTCAGCAGGTGATTACCACGGTGCGGGAGTCGGAAATGTCGCGCATCTTCTTCTGGGAGTGGACCGACTCGCGCAAGTTCTGGACTCAGTTCGTCTCGGGCATGTTCATCACCATCGTCATGACCGGCCTCGACCAGGATCTGATGCAGAAAAACCTAAGCTGCCGCTCCCTGGGCGACGCCCAGAAAAACATGTTCTGGTTTGCCCTGATTCTGGTGCCCGTCAACCTGCTGTTTCTGTCCCTGGGCGTGCTGCTCTACCAATATGCCGCCGCCAAGGGCATTACGCTCCCGGTGAATGCGGCCGGCAAAATCATCGGCGACGACGTGTTTCCGCTCCTGGCTACCGAGCATTTCTCCCTGTTTGCGGGCATTGTTTTCATCCTGGGCATCATCGCCGTTACGTATTCCAGCGCCGACTCGGCCCTGACGGCCCTGACCACCTCATTCTGCGTCGATTTTCTGACCATCAGTAAGTACCCCGAAGCCCGGCAGAGCGTGCTGCGCCAGCGTACCCACCTGATGTTTACGGTGGTGCTGGTCGTTATTATCCTCATTTTCCGGATGCTGAACGACCAGAGCCTGATTTCGGCCGTGTTTAAGGCGGCGGGCTATACCTATGGGCCGCTGCTGGGCTTGTTCAGCTTCGGCATCTTCACCCACCGCCAGCTCCACGACAAATACGTGCCCTGGATGTGCGCCTGGCCGCCGGTGTTCTGCTACGTGCTCAATGCCAATTCCAAGGCCTGGCTGGGCGGCTACGAGTTCGGCTTCGAGATTCTGCTGGTCAACGGGTTGCTGACTTTCCTGGGCTTACTGGCAATTTCGCGCCAGCCCGAAGTAGAATTGAACCCTGCGTAGGGTAGGTTGTTTAGGCAGAAGCCGCTGGCTTGGCATTTCCGTACGTACCTTTGCGGAGCTCCGGAAACGGAGCTGCCCGGCCCGGTTTTTCGGTGGCCTTCACGCGCATTGCTTCCATGAAACATCTTTTCTTCCTCTTGCTGGCCCTAGGTTTGGCGGCACGGGCTCAGGCCCAACAGCCGACTTCGGCCCAGCAGCCCGTTGTGCTCAAGCCCGGCCGGATGCAGGTGCAGCGCAATCCGGCGGCCAACCGCCCCGATGTGCCCCCGCAGTTTGTGGGCGGGGCCCAGAAGCTCAGCGAGTTTTTTCAGCAGAATGTAAAGTATCCGGAAGCCGCCCGCGTCAATAAAGTTACGGGCACGGTGCTCACCAGCTTTACCATCGACACCGACGGCCGCGTGAGCGGCCCTAGCGTGGTGAAAAGCCTGAGCCCCGAGTGCGACGCCGAAGCCCTGCGCGTGCTGGGCCTCATGCCGGCCTGGAAGCCCGCTACCCGCAAGGGCCAGCCCGTGGCTATTCAGGTGCAACTGCCCGTGCCGTTTGGCGACACTAGCACGCTGAAGGTGGAGCGGGGCAAAACCAAATTCGAGTAAGGCGTTAAGAAATTAGAAGTGAGAACTCTGAGCTAAGAACTTAGATACTAGCACGTAAAACCCAACCGAAGAAAGCCCTCAGGCTTTGGGGTGATACGCTCTACCCGCACGATCTAAGCATTAGGCGCTCAATCCTGAGTTCTATAGATAGAATACATGGCCAGAAGTGGAATGAATACCAGTGGCACGACCATCGACCCGGACGTGCCCAAAAAGAAGTTAACCAAGGAAAGCTTCCGGCACGGCCTGCGGATTTTCCGCTACGTGCTGCCCTACCGGGCCAAGTTCATTATCGGGTTGGTGCTCTTGACCTTGTCCAGCGCGACGACCATGGGTTTTCCCTGGGTGATTGGCAAGCTCACGGATGCGGCCAATGGCAAGCCCTTCGTGCTACCCAACGGCCTGACGCTCAGCATTACCCAGATTGCCCTGGGTTTGTTTGCTGTCATTCTGCTCCAGGGTACCTTCTCGTTTGGCCGCATCTGGTTTTTCACCCAGGTCAGCGAGTTTACCGTGCGCGACATTCGTCAGGCGCTCTACCGCAAGTTCGTCACCCTGCCCATTCCCTACTTCGAAAAGCACCGCGTGGGCGCTATCACCTCGCGCATCACTTCCGACGTAGCCCAGATTCAGGATTCGTTTTCCCTAACCCTGGCCGAGCTGTTCCGGCAGGTTACCACGCTCATTGTGGGCGTCACGTTCATCATGCTGGTGTCGGTGAAGCTGTCTTTGTTTATGCTGCTCACCTTCCCGCCCATCGTGCTGGTAGCCATGGTGTTTGGCCGCAAAATCCGGGTGCTGGCCAAGGCTACCCAGGAGGAACTGGCCAAAACCAACGTCATCGTGGAAGAAACCCTGCAGGGCATCAACACCGTGAAGGCTTTCACCAATGAGCTGTTTGAAACCAACCGCTACGGGGCTTCCCTGAACCGGACGCTGCAGGCCGCGCTGCGCAGCAACCTGTACCGGGGCGGCTTCGTGTCGTTCGTGATTATCGGCTTGTTCGGCGGCATCATCATGGTGCTGTGGCGGGCCGCCTCCCTGGTGGCGGCCGGCCAGATGACCATCGGCGACCTGACTTCCTTTGCCCTTTACACCATCTTTATCGGTGCCTCCGTGGGCGGCCTGGGTGAATTGTACGGCAAAGTGCAAAGCACCCTGGGCGCCTCCGAGCGGATTCTGGAAATCCTGGACGAGCCCTCCGAGCCTACCCACCGGCCCCGCGTGGCCGGCACCGCCCCGCTGCAGGTCCGCGGCGACATCGACTACCGCAACGTGGCCTTTAGCTACCCCACGCGGCCCGATTTGCCGGTGCTCAAGAACATTGACTTCGACATTCAGGCCGGCGAAAAAATTGCCCTGGTAGGCCCCAGCGGCGCGGGCAAGAGCACCATCGTGCAACTGCTGATGCAATTTTATGAGCTCAGCGGCGGCAAAATCCTCATCGACGGCCGCGACCTGCAGCAGTACGACCTTACCGAGCTGCGCCAGCACATTGGCATTGTGCCCCAGGAAACCTTGCTGTTTGGCGGCTCGATTCGGGAAAACATTGCCTACGGTAAAATCGACGCTACCGACGCGGAAATTACCCTGGCGGCCCGCAAGGCCAACGCCTGGCAGTTTATCGAGTCGTTTCCTGAAGGCCTGGATACGCTGGTCGGGGAGCGGGGCGTGAAGCTTTCGGGCGGGCAGCGGCAGCGCATTGCCATTGCCCGGGCTATTCTGAAGAATCCCGCCATCCTGATTCTGGACGAAGCCACCTCCGCCCTCGACTCGGAAAGCGAGAAGCTGGTGCAAAGTGCCATGGATGAGCTCATGCAGAACCGCACCAGCATCATCATTGCCCACCGCCTGAGCACCATCCGCAAAGCCGACAAAATCCTGGTTATCGACGGGGGCCGCATCGTGGAGCAAGGCACCCACGACGAGCTCAGCCACAGTGAGAACGGGCTGTACGCCAATTTGCTGAAGCTGCAGCTGGAGGTAAGTTAAACCTATAAAAAAGGTAGGATAACAAAAAGGGCGAGGCTTAAGCTTCGCCCTTTTTGTTATGCCGAGCTTATCGTTACCTTATCGGTCTAACCTTAAGCCAATGACCAGCAACGCCGCCCACCGTCTTCGCCGCCCTGTGTCAGCTGTGTTCGATCTGGGCCCCTGGGGTGGATTGCTGCTGGTCGTTTGCTCCCTATTCCTAACCTCGGGGCGGCTGGCGGCACCAGTGCCACCAGTTTATGCGCCTTCCTCTTCCAACGTGTGCACCCGAGGCCTGCATCATGAGCTTCTACTCTCAGTGGATGCCCAGAATCGGATATACCTAGTCACTGACAATGAGCACTTCCAATCTGCTCTTATTGAGCGAGTAAGCAAGCAACACGGTTTGCGCTTCACGACGTCTCAGCTGCAGGAACTTGGCCACATGCCGTTTATAGGATATGCTGTAAATCAGCTCCCTACCTGGCTGACGGCCTCAGCAATTCAGCGCCGCACCTTGCCGATAGGACTGCCTACCACAGCCGACAACGACCAGCTTTCCGAGTATGTAGCCGCGGCCACCGCGCTGTACCAGATTGAGCACGGCAAGCCTCTTAGTTTGGGAATCATGGCCGATGGACGCCTTGCATCAGTTCAGGTCATAAGCCTCATCAAACTGCTGCAAAAGCAGGGCATCAACCGCTACAACCTAGTGACCAACATGGAGCCGGATCTGTAAACCAGCGAGCTAAGTACCTCTATCGGCTTCTCTATTACTCTTAACCACAATATCGGCAGTGTCTACCTCAGGCGCCTTAGCTACCCCCATCCGCGTAGCGCCCACCACCGTTTCCTTCGCCGAGTTCCAGGCCATTCACCAGGAGCAGCAGCGGCGGCGCTACCCCGACGATAAGCGTGAGCCCCGGCCTGCTACCTCCGACCCGTGGAAAGTGAAGGTGCAGCGCTGGGCGGCCATAGTAGCAACCGGCGCCGCCCTCGGCTTCTGGTTTCGGCCGCGCGCCTGGGTGGGCTGGGTGGTTCTGGTCACGGTTTCTAGCGTACTGGGGTTGGCCTACCAGTGGTGGGAATACCGGCAGGCCTACCGGCAAAGACAAGCCAAGCAGCTGCCGACCAGCTTTGTAGTGGAGGCGGCCGGAGTTCAGGTCACGACGCAGGGTGAGGGCAGCCGGTTCTTCCGCTGGGTTGATTTTTACAGTATTCAGCAGGTGCCGGGCTGGGTGTTGCTTTATACTTCCGTCGAGCACTGCTACTACCTGAACCTGGAGAGGGTGCAGCCGCCCGCTACGGCGGCGCAGGTGCTAGAAGTGCTGCCCAAACCGGTAGTGGCGGCGGAATAAGCGTACTTTTGGCTCCCATGCAGCCCCTTGTTTTTGCCGACGTCCGGATTTCTTACCCCGAGTTTCAGAAGATCAACCAGCAGCACGCGCTGAAAACCCGCTGGCTGCGGTTTTTGCTGCTGCCCGCCCTGGTTGGCTTCGTGCTCTGGAATACGCCCACCGAATCGGAAGACGCTACGGCTACCGGCGTACGCGTGGGCGCCACGCTGCTGGTGATGCTGGCCTCCATGGGCTACGCGGTATTCAACTTCAACCGGGCTCTGAAGAAGCAGTACGCCGCCAGCCCGCTGCTGCAGGCCACTGCCACCTATACTCTTACGGAAAACGGAATTCGCGTGGAAAGCCCCATCTGGCGCGGCACCACCGCCTGGGCGGCGCTGCGGGGCTTCCGGCACCTGAACGGCTGGCTTTACCTGGTCAGCAGCTCGGCCGGGGGCTACCTGCTGAATCCCGCCTGCTTGGTAGCACCCGCCACCGAAGCCGACGTGCTGGCGCTGCTGCAACGCCACGGCTTACGCCCCCTCTAACTCTTCGCATGACTCCTTTCGTCTTCCCCAACGTGCGGACCTCCTTCCCGGAGTACGCCCGCACCAGCCTGGTTTTCACCTTTAAGAGCAATCCGCTGCTGTGGGTTATCCTGCTGCCGGCCCTGAGCGGCTTGTTTGCGCTGTACGTGCTGCTCACCGGCCAGCGCACCCTGCCTGACCTGTGGCACGACAATAAGATGAGCCTGCTGATGCTGCTATTCGTGCTGGGCTGGCCCGTGCTGCTCTGGTGGAGTCTGCGCAAGCAGTATAATGCCTCCCCGGCCCTGCACACGGGAGCCCGCTACACGCTTTCAGATGAAGGTGTAGCGGTGCTGCACGCGCTGGGTCACGAGGAATACACCTGGGCCGCCGTGCCCCAGGCCTGGCACATCGGTTCCTGGCTGATTCTGCTGACTTCCCAGAACGTGGGCTACTTTCTGGACCTGCGGCAATTGGCCGAACCGGCTCGGGCTGCCGAGGTGCTGGCCCTGCTCCGCACCCACGGCGTGAAGGTAAAGTAAGTGCGCAGGGTTGAGCTAAATGCGTATTTTTACCCAGTCTAAACCCCACAATCCTTTCTGTATGCTCTCTACTTCCTTGCTGAAGTCTTCTTCCCGCACCTTGGGTGCGACGCTACTCGTGGGTGGCCTGCTGCTGAGCAGCGCTGCTGAAGCCCAAATCACGACGCCCGCGGCCAGCCCCAAAAGTACCGTGACCCAGCGCGTGGGCCTTACCGACGTCACCATCACCTACTCCCGCCCCAGCAGCAAGGGCCGGGCCGTATTCGGCTCCCTCGTGCCGTTTGGCAAACGCTGGCGCACGGGGGCCAACCAGACTACCACCATCAAGTTCTCGGACGACGTGACGCTGGAAGGCAAAAAGGTACCCGCCGGTGAATATGGCCTCTACACCATCCCGAACAAGACCGAGTGGCTGGTCGTGCTCAACAAGAGCACCAAGCAGGGCGCCGACGTCGACGGCTTCAAGGACGACCAGGACGTGGTGCGCTTCTCGGCCAAAACCTACAAGCTCGGGGCCAAGGCCGAAACCTTCACCATCGGCTTTTCGGACCTGACTCCCGCCACGGCCAACGTGGATATGATGTGGGAACTGACCGGGGCTAAGTTTAAGATCAGCACCGACGTAGACCCCAAAGTAATGGCCCAGATCGACGAGAAAGTCGTGAAGAACGCCAATGCTTCGGCCAACGACATGGCTGCCGCCGCCGTGTACTACTACGACAACGACAAAGACCTGAAGCAGGCCCTGACCTGGATTCAGAAAGCCAACGAAAAGGACCCCAAGTTCTGGAACGTCCACACGGAGGCTAAAATCAAGATGAAGCTGAAGGACTACAAAGGCGCCACTGCTTCGGCCGAACAGTCGCGCAAGCTGGCCCTGGAAGCCAAAAATGCCGACTACGTGAAGATGAACGAAGACCTGATTGCGCTGGCCAAAAAAGGCAAGTAGTCAGCCGATCCTTACAAAACGCCCCGGTCAACGTTGTTGGCCGGGGCGTTTTGGTTGGTCGATAACCTAATCCTTGCGGGGCACCCACCTCCTGATTACCTACTTTTTACGCTAGCTGCGCGGTCTTTTTCTGGGGTTCGGGCTGCAGGGTCTGGCTGAGTTGGGCCAGCAGCATAACCAGGGCGCAGCCGATGATATTATACCAGAGGTAAGCAATATCGGTGGTGAAGAACAGCAGGAAGATGAACAGCTGGGTAACAATGGCGGCGCGGAAAACGGCTTTGCTGCCAATGCTTTTCATAAAGAAGGCTACCACAAAGATACCCAGAATGGTGCCGTAGAAAATGGAGCCCAGAATATTAACCGCCTGAATCAGGTTTTCGAGGCGGGCCGCAAACAGGGCAAAACCGATGCCGAGTACGCCCCAGCCAATCGTAGCCCAGCGGGAGGCCTTTACCCAGTGCAAGTCGGTAAGGTGGGGGCGGCTGGGACGGTACAGGTCGATGATGGTGGTGCTGGCCAGGGCGTTGAGGCCGGCCGCCGCCGAACTCATGGCCGCGCTGAGCACGACGGCAATGAGCAGACCAACCAAGCCGTGGGGCATGTAGCGCAGCACGAAGCTGAGAAAAATGTAGTCCGTGTCCTTGGCTTCAATGGTCGGGGCGGCCTGCTTCAGAAAAGCTTTCGTGTCGTCTTTCAGGCCCCGGGTAGCGGCCTCGGTAGTCTGGAGGTAGCTTTGGGCAGCGGCAATCTGCACCTCATTCTGCCCCCGCAAGGCCGTCACGAGCTGGGTCGTGGCCTCTCGCTTGGCGGCAAAGAGTTGCGTTTGGCGCTGCTCCAGAGCCCGTAGCTTGGGAGCATACTCCGCACTTCGGGCAATTTGCTCGCGCACCGGAATATTGAACGTGAGCGGGGGCTGGTTGAACTGGTAAAACACGAACAAGAGCACCCCGATGAGCAGGATACCAAACTGCATGGGCACCTTAACCAACCCGTTAAAAAGCAGACCCAGCCGGCTTTCCGTCACGCTTTCGCCCGAGAGGTAGCGCTGCACCTGGCTTTGGTCGGTGCCGAAGTACGACAGGGCCAGAAACAGGCCGCCCGTCATGCCGGTCCAGAAGTTGTACCGGTCCTTGGGGTCGAAATGGAAGTCAATAAGGTTGAGCTTGCCGTGGTAACCAGCTACTTGCACGGCTTCCGTAAACGTGACCCCGCCCGGCAAATAATGCACCAGCAGGTAGCCCGCCACGGCCATGCCGGTGAAGATAACGGCCACCTGCCACTGCTGGGTAACGGCCACGGCCCGGGTGCCGCCGGCCACGGTATAGCTGATCATCAGCCCGCCGATCAGCCAGACGGTGAGACTCACATTCCAGCCCAGAATAGCCGACAGCACCAGCGCGGGCGCGTAGAGGGAAAGCCCATTGCTCAGGCCCCGCTGCACCAGAAAAAGCACCGAGGCCAGGGTGCGGGTGCGGCGGTCGAAACGGGTTTCCAGGTACTCGTAGGCCGTAAATACCTGCAGGCGGTGGTAGATGGGCACGGCCACGGCGGCAATCAGCACCATGGCCAAAGGCAGACCGAAGTAGAACTGGATAAAGCGCATTCCGTCGTCGTAGGCCTGACCGGGAGTGCTTAGAAAAGTGATGGCCGAGGCCTGGGTAGCAATAATGCTCAGACCGATACCCCACCAATTGGCCTGCCGGTTGCCGAGCAAGTAGGCATCGAGGGTGCGGCTGCCGCGGGTGCGCCAGGTACCGTAGCCCACGATAAAAAGCAGGGTTCCCCCCAGCACCAGCCAGTCGAGCAGACTCATACGAATGCGCGCGTCAAAACAAGGAAGATGACTAACTCGACAGTCAGGGCGGCTAGTACCAAAGCGTACCAGGCTCGCCAGGAAGCTAAGAGCGGCGGTTTATCGATTTCGTGGTCGGCGGGCAAGGAAGCAGGCAATGTGGTGGGCGGATTGGGGCAGCAAGATAGTTTCCTGCCGTTGGATGTGGGTAGGAATTATTAGGATTAGGTAAGCAGCCAGCATAGCCTTCACCAGAAGCCGGAAAACTTAACGGATCTAGCCTTCTACCTGCAAGGTACAGACGCTAATTTCGAGCCAACGCTGCTTGCGGGCCGGCTACGGCGGGCAATTGGGCCAGCTGCCCGGCCAGGAAGGTGAAGAGCATCACGAGCCAGACCGAAAACAGCACGTCGGAGAGATAGTGCATATCGAGCACCAGCCGGCCAATGCCGATGAGCAGCGGAAAAACCAGCAGTGGCAGACGGTGCCGCGGGAAAGCTACGGCCAACGGCACAAACAAGCTGCAGTACACGGCCGTGTGGGTCGAGGGAAACGAACCGGTATGGGGGCCGGGGTGGCCAAAGCCCAGGTCGTGATAGGAGCCGGCAAACAAGGCGGCCGGCCGCAGCCGCAGCAACACGCCCTTTAGCACCCGGGCCGCTACCATGCTCATTTCGTGGGTTAGGAGCAGCACCAGGTACAGGCCGGCGGCCGGGCTTTTCCACCACCAGCGGCTTAGCACATAGGCCAACCCCAGTAACAGGAAAATAGCCGGAATGCCTAGCAAATGGGTTTTACTGGCCTCGTGAAGCTGGTCGGCGGTGCTGGTGAGCGAGGCGAAAAAGGGCTGTAAACGCGCGCAATGCTGGTGGACAAATAAGGCCAGTGCCTGGTCAAAAAAGACAATCAGCAGGGCACAAGCGGGCAGCAATACAAGGGTAAGACGCAGAAACTGACGGGAAGTGAGTAGCGCGGGGTTGGGCATAGGCAGGCAATGGGTGGGAAGCGGGGCCGGTAAAGTTATCCTGTTGAGCCCTGCAACGGCAACTGGGAGCAGTATCGTTCCTTTGGGCGCTTCGCCACCTTTACCATTTGTCTATGTCGTTGCGAGGCACGAAGCCATCCGTCCTCTGGAATGTGCGGAGCCTTCTGAACTGAAAAGCCCTACCGTCTGCTCAGGCGTTAGGGCTTTCTGGGTAAAGGTCACTTGGTCCTTTGCAGCGGACGGATTGACGCCGCTTGATGCGCGGAATGTCGTGCCTCCTCGCAAGGACACGTTGGGAATTAGCACCTTGCCGCTACTTGCCCAACGACACCATGTTGGTGAGCAAACGGTAGGCGCCGGGGACGCCGGCTGGCAACTCGCGGAAGAGGCTCAGACCGGTGTAGATGTAGTGGCCCTTGCCGTAGTCGGCTACCAGAATGGCGCTTTCCTTGGCCGCTTCGCCGGGGTCGTGGCTGCTGATGACGGTTTGGTATTTGGGGTCCCAGGAGCTGGGATAGTACAGGCCCTGCTCCTGCTGCCAGCCTTCGAAATCCTTGCTGGTAATCTTGTTGGGCGTGTTGAGCAAGGGCTGCTTGGGATTGAGCAAAGTCACGGCGGCGTTTTCGACCGTCACCCGGTCAGCGCTCAGCTTCAGCGGGTAGGGCCCAATTTCGGGCAGCACCGTGCCGCGGTTCACCACGTACTGCACCACCACGTTGCCCCCGTTTTCCACGTACTTGAGTAGGTTGGGCTGCAGGTTGCGCAGTTGGGCCACCGTATTGTAGGCCCGCACGCCGAGCACCACCGCGTCGAAGCGGCGCAGGTAGTCGGCGCTGATATCCTCGGGCTTGAGCAGGGTCACGTTGTAGCCAATCTGGCGCAGGGCGTCGGGCACTTCGTCGCCGGCGCCCATCAGGTAGCCGATTTCCTGGCCTTTGCGCTTGAGGTCCAGCTTGACGAGCGGGGCCACGGCTTCGGGGAAGAGGGTCTGGGTCGGGATGTGGTTGTACTGAATCACCTGGTAGCCGCGGGAATATTGCTGGCCGTCGACGGTGGCCACGGCGCGTACTTCCGACTTGCCCTCGGCGGCGCCAGCGCCGGGCTGCACCTGGAAGAAGACGGTTTGCTCGGCGTCTTTGGCGGCCAGATCGAAGCTGGCGGTGGCGGGCGTGGCTTTCCAGCCGGCGGGCAGGGTCAGGGCCAGGGAGCCTTTCACGCCGGCGCGGCCGGCGCGCAGGGTCACGGGAATGGTTTTGGGGGTGTTGTCGGCGAAGACGTAGGCCCGGCCCCCGATGTTGACGGCCACGGGCGGCACCACGGTAAGGGGGCGGTACTTCTCCCCTTCTACCGGGTCGGTGCTTTTGTATTGGACGGGGACGGTGTACTCTATGGACTGGCCACCAATTAAAAATTCAAAGGACACCTCAATGCTCGGATCATTTTCGGGTTGTCCACACTCTTGCTGTTCCTTTACATTGTACATCCCGATTGAACCTCTCGTATTCAACCAATAAGGTTGGGAGGTTACCGAATCAGCAGCACTAAATACAACCTCTCTCTTAAGCAACGATTGACGCCCAAAGGGTAGTTTATCTTCTTTGCCAACTGTAGTTACGGCAAATTCTTGGCCTACGTACGCAACACTAACCAACTCAGCTTTTGGCGTCTGCCCTGACGGTATGAAACGCGAGGTTACCTCAAGTGTAAGCGGCACGTTTTCGCCCACCACTACACTAGGATTATTAGCCACTGCTTCCAAATACAGCCCGAGTGAGGCGCGGATCAACTCATTGACTTGTTTCTCTTTTTGCTGAACCCAGAATTCTTCTTTCGAAAGCGACTCTACATTCAGCTTCATTAGTGAAGCCCGCACCTTCAGCAGCCCTGCCACACTCCCACTCGGGTTGCCCGAATCATACTTGCGAATCGCCTCCTCAACGAGTTTGCCCACGGCTGCGCCACCTTTCACCCGGTTCCAGCTCATATCGATACCCTCAAAAGGGTCTTTGCTGGCTTTGTCGCCTTTCACCTGCTGCAAATATTCCAGGGCCTCGCCGCGGGTAGCAGCCGAGCCGAAGCCCTGGCTTTTGTGCTGGGAGCGGCTGCGGGCGGCAATTTCGCCGTAGCTCTGGCCCAGCAGCGGATTGTAGCCACCGGCGTCGAGCCGGAGGTAGCCGTCCATGTTTTCGCCGGGCTTCACGAAGAAGGAGCCGGTATTCCAGAACAGGCGCTTGGGCTGCCACACCTGCACATACTTGAGCTGTTCGGGGAAGCGCTTGGGGTCGCCAGCGGCGTCGAAGGCTTCGGCGGCCAGGATGGCGGAGGCCGTGTGGTGGCCGTGGCCGGCGCGGGCGTCGGGCGGGAAGCGGGTAATGAGCACGTCGGGCCGGCGCTGCCGAATCACCCACACCATGTCGGCCAGGACCTGCTCCTTGTCCCAGATAGTGAAGGTTTCCTCGGCGGTTTTGCTGAAGCCGAAGTCGTTGGCCCGAGTGAAAAACTGCCGCCCCCCGTCGATGCGGCGGGCCGCGAGCAGCTCCTGGGTGCGGATGACGCCGAGCTGCTCGCGCAGCTCGGGGCCGATGAGGTTCTGGCCCCCGTCGCCGCGGGTGCAGCTCAGGTAGCCGGTTTCCAGCAGGCGCCCGTTGGCCATGTAGGCAATCAGGCGGGTGTTTTCGTCGTCGGGGTGGGCCGCCATATACAGCACCGAGCCCAGCACGTTGAGCTTTTTAAGGCCCAGCAGAATTTCCGAGGAGGTGTAGGTTTTGGGCGCCTGGGCTTGGGCTTCAGTTAAGGATAAGGCAGAGTTGGCAAGCAGAAAAGCTAGAACAGCGGCGCGAAGGCGGGTCAGACGCATGAGCAAGGACACGTGAAAGAAAGGGCAGTAAAGGTAAGCGGGTTTTGAAGTTGGGCTTTATTTGTCATGCCTCGCTGTGCTCAACATGACGCCCTTTTTGCAGAGCGTCTGTAGCGGCATCACCACTAACTACTCTTGCGGGAACATATAGTGGTACGGAAATGGTTTGGAGCTGAAAACCGGCTGACGCGGCAACGGTTCAAGCGAATTGGCGTCAGTAGCCTATCTTTCCCCGCATCTTCTTCCCGACACATCCTGCTGCATGAGCGCATTTCCCCCTTCATTTCTGACTTCCCTGGGTCTGGCACTACTCGTGCCGGCCGCTTCTTTCGCGCAAAGTGCTGCCTCGGCCACTACGCCCCCGGCCGCGGTGCAGCAGTGGACCCACCTCGACCCGCAGAAGGACAAGGTAATGGGCATCAGCACCCAGCGCACCTACGAGGAACTGCTGAAAAACCGGACCGCCTCGCCCGTGCTGGTGGCCGTTATCGACGCGGGCATCGACACCACCCACGAGGATTTGAAGCGGGTGCTGTGGAAAAATCCCAAGGAAATTGTCGGCAACGGCATCGACGACGATAAGAACGGCTACGTGGATGACATCCACGGCTGGAACTTTCTGGGTGGCAAAGACGGCCGCAACGTGGACGTGGACCTCTACGAGGAAACCCGCCTGGTTGCCAAGCTTAAGCCCCTCTACGAAGGCAAAGCCCGGACCTCCGTGCCCGCCGCCAAGCGCGCCGAGTACGACCTCTACCAGAAGGTGAAGAAGGACTACGCCGAGAAGGTGGAGGACGAGAAAAAGCAGCTCGAAGAATACAAGCCCCTGGGAGAAAGCCTCGCTGGCATCAACGAGCAGCTCAAAGCCGTGCTGGGCGTCGAGCGCGTCGATACGGCCGTGCTACGCCGTCCGCCGGTGAAGAACCCCGATGCCCGCCTTATTGGGCTTACTTCCCAGCTCTACGAAAGCCTGAAAGCCTCGGGGCTGCCCGATATGGACGCCGTGGTAAAGCAGATTCAGGAAGCCACTACTGAAACCGAGAAACACCTGAAATACTCGCTCAACCCCGACTTCAAGCCCCGTGCGGTGGTCGGCGACGACGAGGATAACGTAAAGGACCGCAACTACGGCAACCCCGACATTACCGGCCCCGACGCCCTGCACGGCACCCACGTGGCCGGCATCATTGCCGCCGACCGCGACAATAACCTCGGTATTCAGGGCGTGGCCGGCGCTTCGGTGCGCATCATGGGCGTGCGGGCCGTGCCCAACGGCGACGAGCACGACAAGGATGTAGCCAACGCCATTCGCTACGCCGTTGACAACGGCGCCCAGATTATCAACATGAGCTTTGGCAAGTACTACTCGCCCCACCGTGCGGCCGTGGAAGAAGCCATCCGCTACGCCGGCTCCAAGGGCGTGCTGCTGGTGCACGCGGCCGGCAACGAATCCAAGAACGTGGACGTGGTGACCCACTACCCGGCCCCGGTGCCCCTGGCAGGCACCGCCTACCCGAACTTTATTACGGTGGGCGCCTCGGGCAGCACCAACGACGAGCAGCTGACGGCCAATTTCTCCAACTACGGCAAGAAAGTCGACGTATTCGCCCCCGGCGTAGGCATTTATTCGACCATGCCGGGCAGCAAATACGGCAACGAAAGTGGCACCAGCATGGCCGCGCCCACCGTGGCCGGCGTAGCGGCAGTGCTCAAGTCGTACTTCCCCCAGCTCACGGCCACCGACTTGAAGCGCATCATTATGCAGTCGGCCCAGCCGGTGCATACCAAAGTACCCGTGCCCGGCGACAAGAAAACCGTGGACTTCACCCAGCTCTCGAGCACCGGTGGGGTAATCAACCTCTACAAAGCGGTACAACTGGCCGCTCAGCAAGCGCCGAAAGGCAGCAGCTCAGGCCAGTAAGCTGTTTTAGAAGCTTGTCCTACAAAAAAGCAACGGCCCCGGTCGTTGCTTTTTTGTATGCCCTTCGTACTACCCAAACCGGTGCCCATACTGGTTCTGTCAGGCTAGCTGAAAACTTATTGGCGCCAACGTCTGGCCTGTTGCGGCGTACTCAACAGTAAAGAAGCCTTAAGCACATGCTCATTCCCCAGCTCATCATGCTCGACAAGCTCCGCAAGCAGCCGCGCTCCACCCCGCCGCGCCGCCGGCGCCGGCCGCCCCGGGCTCTGGCCGCGCTGCGCAACCGGCGCCTGTGGCGGCGGCAGCTCACCAACGTGGCGTTTCTGATTGCCGGCATCTTCTCGGCGGCTTTGGGCCTGAAAGGGTTTCTGCTGCCCAACGGCTTCATCGACGGGGGCGTTACGGGCATTTCCCTGCTGATAGCCCGGGTTTTTGGTCTGCCCCTGCCCCTGCTCATCGTACTCATCAATATTCCCTTCGTGGTGCTGGGCTATTTCCAGATAGACCGGCTCTTTGCCTTCAAAACCCTGCTCACGATTCTGGGCTTAGCTGGGGTGCTGGTCGTCGTTTCCTTTCCCATCCTAACCCAGGACAAGCTGCTGATTTCCGTCTTTGGGGGCTTTTTCCTGGGCGCCGGCATCGGGCTGGCCATGCGGGGCGGCGGGGTGCTCGACGGCACGGAAATCCTGGCCGTGTACCTGAGCAAGAAAACCAGCCTGACTATCGGCGACATCATCCTGGGCCTCAACATCCTGATTTTTGTGGTGGCCGCCGTGGTACTGTCCTTCGAAACGGCCCTTTATTCGATTCTGGCCTACCTGGCAGCTTCCAAAACCATCGACTTCATTATCGACGGCATCGAGGAATACACCGGCGTCACCATCGTATCGGGCCGCAGCGACGCTATTCGCCGCATGATTACCGAAAAGCTCGGCCGGGGCGCTACCGTTTACAGCGGCAAGCGTGGCTACGGCGTGCGCGGTGAGCTGCCCCAGGCCGTCGACATTGTCTTCACCGTTATTACCCGCCTGGAGCTGGGCCGCCTCACCGATGAAGTCGAGAAAATTGACCGCAGTGCGTTTCTGGTTATGCACAGCGTGAAAGAAACCAAAGGCGGCGTCATTAAAAAACGCCCTTTGCACTAGCAGGTTGCGGAAATGCCGGGAAGTTTGGCAGGTTCGTTTCCTTTCCCGGCGGCCTCGTCCACACCCTTACTAACCGGCAAGGAATTCCTAACCCAGCCTTCACCCCACCGCTGGGCTGCTTACCTTTGGGGCATGTCTGCCTCCCTTGTTCTTTCCGACCTGTACCTATACCCCGTTAAGTCATTAGGGGGAATTCGCGTTACCGAAGCCGTAGTAGAAGCCCGTGGTTTGCGCCACGACCGCCGCTGGCTGATTGTGGATGAGCGCAACCAGTTCATGACCCAGCGCCAGACGGCCGACATGGCCCTGCTCAAAGTACAACCTGCCTACAATGGCTTTCTGCTGGTTCACTCGGCCCGCCCCGACTTGCTGCCGCTCTACATTCCTTTTGAAGCGACGCCCGAGCGCACCTTGTTTGTGACCATCTGGGATGATATGGTATTCGCCTGGCGGGGCGCTCCGGAGGCCGACGCTTGGCTAACCGAGGCCCTGGGCCGGGTCTGCAAGCTGGTGTACATGTCGGACATGGTGATGCGGGGCACCGACGGGGGTGAGGTGGCCGGCCACGTAAGCTTCGCCGATGCGTATCCCTTTCTCGTGATTGGGGAGGCGTCGCTGGCCGAGCTGAACTCCCGCCTGGCCCAGCCCGTGCCCATGGACCGGTTTCGGCCCAACCTGGTATTTACCGGGGGAGCGCCCTACGCGGAAGACACCTGGCGGGAATTCCAGATCGGCGAGCTGCCCTTTCGGGGCGTGCGGCCCTGCGGCCGCTGCGTCGTCACGACCATCAATCAGGAAACCGCCCAAAAATCGGCCGAACCCCTGCGGACTATGGCTCCCTACCGCACCCAGGGCAACAAGGTGATGTTTGGCTTGAACACTACTGGGCCCGGCCGGGGCTTGCTGCGCGTGGGCGACGTGCTGACGGTGCAGAAAAGCGCAGAATAGCACCTCTCCTGGTAGCTTCGAAAGCCAATTCGGGCCTTTCAACGGGCTACCGACCCAGATCAGCCAATTCATGGGATATCATAAAGTTATGGCCTTAGTTTGTCGCCTGCCAAAATCATAGTAGCTTTGAAAAGCAATTAAAACCACAAATAATTCTACTAATTTATCTGGCCTCTTTTTTGTGCCATCATAGTAGAGCTAGTTGTGCTAAAGGTGGTTTGCCGGGCTACCTTTTGCTGTTCCGCCCTCCCTCCGACACCTATTCTGCAAATGAAAAATTCCTCTGCGTTTACCTGGCTAGTGGCACTGCTAACGTGGTTTGCCAGTAGCTTACCCACTGCTGAGCTGCAGGCAGAGGATACCCCGCCCACGCATTTCTTGCACACAAGCTGGACCGACCTGCTGCGGAAGCACGTCACCCGGGAAGGCTACGTCGATTACGAAAGCTTTCTGGACGACGAAGACCAGCTCGATGGCTACTTGCAGAGCCTGCGCAAAACCGCTCCCGACGCGACCTGGTCGAAAGCGGAAACCGAAGCCTACTGGCTGAATGTGTACAATGCGGCCACCATCTACACGGTGCTGCAGTACTACCCGGTAGCCAGCATTAATGAAATTCGGGTCAAGGTGCTCAAAGGCTACCAGACGGTATGGGAAGCCGACGCCGTGAACGTGGGGGGCAAGATGTACTCGCTCAACGCCATTGAAAAGCAAATTTTGCGGGCCCAGTTTCAGGACCCCCGCGTACATTTCGCCCTGGTTCCAGCGGCCTCTTCCTCCCCACCCTTGCTTAACGAAGCCTACGACGGAGCCCGCCTCAATCAGCAGCTCGACGCGCAGGCGCGCTTGTTCCTGGCCCGCCCCGCCCTGAACCAGATTTCGCCCACCCAGGTGCGGCTTTCCAGCCTGTTCGACTGGTACGCCGCCGAGTTTGGCGAAGGCCCCAAGCTTATTGCCTTCCTGAACCGCTACGCCGCCAACAAGATCGAGCCCACGGCCACTGTCGAGTTTCTGCCCTTCGACTGGTCCTTGAACAACCGCAAGCATACGCCCGATACCCAGGCCCTGCAGCGCCGCTAGCGGCCGGGCTTACTTTTCAGGTATTCTCAAACTCCGAACCCCCCAGGACTTCGGAGTTTTTTTTATTGTTTTTCGCGCAGCCAGGGCGGCTTTTTCCGGGTTTTGGTGTTTGCCTAGCCTATGAATCGAGAATTCCTTCTGACGTTCCTACGCGACTTAGCCGCCAACAACCACAAAACCTGGATGGATGCCCACCGTGGCGACTATCATAAAGCCCGAGCCATTTTCACGGAGCTGACGGCTGAGTTAATTCAGGGTAGCCAGCGTTTCGAGCCGCGCCTAACTGGCCTGACACCTTCCGACGTGATGTTTCGCATCAATAAAAACGACCGGTTTCAGCAGAGCGACGAGCCCTACAAGCGCCACATGGGCTCGGGCCTCAAGCCCGGCGGCCGTCATAGTCCCTGGGCCGGCTATTTCGTGGCCGTGGAGCCCGGGGGCGAAACCTACGTGGGCGCCGGCCGCTGGCTGCCCGAACCCGCCCAGCTGGCCCGCATCCGCCAGGAAATCCACTACTCTCCCGCTACTTTCCACGGCCTGCGCCAGGCCCCGGCTCTGCTGCGCGAGTTTCCGAAAGGCCTGGACATGAGCCAAAGCCTGCGTACTGCCCCGAAAGGCTACGACCGCCACGATCCGGATATTGAGTGGCTGCGGCTGAAAAGCTTCTTTGTGTGGCGCTCCTTCGCCGATGAAGAAGTGCTTCGCCCTGATTTCCCAGCTAAGGTGCTTACCGCCTGGCAAGCGGCGCAGCCCTGGGTGCAGTTTCTGAACGAAGCCATGACCGAAGCCTAAGGCGTCCACCTTCGCATCAGCTATAAAAAGACAAAAAGCCCCGCTGGATTTACCAGCGGGGCTTTTTGGTTGCCATATCCGGCTCTAAAACAAGCCGAACAGCGTACTATTAATCTTGTCGATAATAACGCCGAGGTCTTCGGGGTTATTCACGTAATCGAGATTATTCACGTCCACTATCAGCAGCTTGCCATACTTGTAGTTGCTGATCCACCGCTCGTAGTGTTCGTTCAGATTTTTGAGGTACTCAATCTTAATGTTGTTCTCGTAGTCGCGGTTGCGCTTCTCGATCTGCTGAATAAGCTTGGGCAGATCGGCCTTCAGGTACAGGAGCAAATCCGGGGCGTCCACCATGCTGATCATCGACTCGAACAAGGCCAGGTAGTTTTGGTGGTCCCGGTCGCTCATCAAGCCCGACTCGTGCAAGTTGGCCGCGAAAATATGCGCGTCCTCGTAGATGGTGCGGTCCTGAATGACGCCTTTGCTGGCACTCTGCAGCTTTTTGATGTGCTGCGTCTGGCGGAAGCGGCTATTCAGAAAGTACACCTGCAGGTGAAATGCCCAGCGCGGCATATCGTCGTAGAAGTCCTTCAGATACGGGTTGTGGTCGACATCCTCCAGGAAAACTTCCCAGTTGAAATGATGCGCCAGTTTATTAGCCAGCGTGGTTTTGCCGGCTCCAATGTTGCCGACGATTGCAATGTGCATGAGCGGGGTGCGGTAGCGAAACGAGAAAAGAGCCTACAAAAGTAGCGGAAAGCGTCCAACTCCGAGCACCTTAACTTGGCGGCTGAGCATATTGCCTCTGTCCGTTAAAATCAGTATCTTAATTATCCAATGCGCTTCAGCTTGGACACACTGCGCATTGCTGAGCCGCCCGGCAACCTGGCCTTACACCGGTGGCGGCTTCCGGCGCTGGGGCCTAGCTTGCGAAGCGTTGTCAGCTCTTGTTTGCTCTACCTCCCGCCCTTTTCTGCATGACGACCTTATCCACTATCTACACCGACTTGGGCACCGTGCTTGATGCACATGGCCAGCCGATTGCCTCGTTCCGGATTTACCCCGAGCAGCAGCTTCTCTATATTCGCTGGACGGGCAACCTGACCGGGGCAGAAGTAGTGCGGGTGGCAACTGCGGCGGGTCCTGTTCAGCAGCAGTACCGCTGTCCGCTGCTGCTCAACGACAAAACGGACTCTACGGGCGAATGGTCGGAGGCGCTGCCGTGGCTGGAATACGAGTGGCTGCCCCAGGCTATTGAAAGTGGCCTGCGGGCCTTTGCCTACGTTTTCTCCCCCGATATGCACAACCAGGGCATCAGCATCGAGTTTGCGGATCGGGTAGCCCAGCATCTGCCCATCCAACTGTTCTACGATGTAAGCTCGGCCTGGGAGTGGCTGCGCCGCCAGCGCGTGGCAGCCTAGAAAGCCAAAAAGCGCCCGTTGAGGCGCTTTTTGGGAGGAAGGCCACCGCCGGCAGCTTATTCCTTCATGATGTCCTTCACGTCGCGGGCCTTCTCCAGGGTACGGAACTCGGCCTGCCAGGAACGGATACGGACCCGCTCCTCCAGGGGCAGTTGCTCGCGCACCTGCTCGTAGCGCGCATTCAGGCGCTCCAGCACGGCACCGGCGGCGCTCCAGTCGGCTTGCGTCCAGGTGCGGCGCTGCTCGCGGGTATTTTCCAGCAGGTGCAGATACAGCTCGGGCAGCTCGTTGGCCCGGGCCTTACTGATGGTCACCGTCTCGTTGAGCAGGCGGCGCTGGGCCGTGTTGGCGGTTTCGGGCTCCCGGGCGGCAGCATCGAGGCTATCCTGCTTGGACTCCCAGTTCTGGTAGCGCTTTTTCTGAGTGGAGTACTCGCGCTTCGACTGGCTCGAGAGGCTGTCCACGGCTTTGTCCAGACGCTTGCTCTGGCGTTCGAAGTCTTCTTTAATGCGGGGCAATTCGCGGCGCACGCCCACTTCGGCCCGGTCCAACTTGTCGTTAACCCAGTCGCTGAACACGTCCAGGTCCCGCTCGATGGCCGAGGGAGTGGAGGCCGAGGGCTGCTTCTTGGCCGGGGTAGATTTTTGCTGGGCCGTGGCCTGCAGCATCGTCGTGCTGAGGATGACGGCCAGTAAGCTTATCGGAAGCAGGAAACGTTTCATAAGGCAGGGTGCAGAGCGAAAGTATACGAACGACGGGGAAAGCAGTCGTCGTGTGCCTCTTGGCAATTTCTGGCCCAAAACGTGGTTTGGCGCGGTCGAGGTTCGTTTTTTCGCTAAAAAATGCCGTTTTTGCACCATATGTCTGCTTCCCTGCCTACTGCTATTACCATTCAGCCCGCCACGCTGGCCGATATTCCGACGATTATCCAGCTGGCCGAAGCCACGTGGGAGCCGACCTACCGCTTCATTATTTCGAAGGATCAGATCGAGTATATGTACCGCGTGATTTATACGCCTACTTCTCTGCAGCGGCAGATGAGCGAGGAGGGTCATACCTTTCTGCTGCTCTACGCCGAGGGCCACCCGGCCGGCTACGCATCCTTTTCCCGTCTCCCCGCCGGCGACGCGCTGTTCAAGCTCCACAAAATCTATATTCTGCCGTCCCACCAGGGCCAGGGCCTGGGGCAAAACCTGATTGAGGCCGTGGAACAAGCTACCCGTCAAATCGGGGGCAAGACCCTGGAACTGAACGTAAACCGGCACAACCCGGCTATTTCCTTTTATGAGCGCCTGGGCTTTCAGCGCCACCGCGAGGAGGATATTGCCATCGGGCCTTATTGGATGAATGACTACGTAATGCGCAAGGAACTCGCGTAATTGCGCAGTCTTAGCGCCTACTTCTTTTCAGTTCCCGCATGGGTATTTCTACTCTTTCTCGTTTGCGCCGCCTGTTGGTCGTTTGTACTCTACTGCTTTTCAGCCAATTGAGCGTTGGGCAAATTCTAAAGCAAAAGCACATCGAGTTGATTAAGGCCCGGAGTGAAACCTGGAACAAAGCCTTTAACAGCCGCGACACCACCGCGTTTTATGGGCTGTTTAACCCGGGCATCACCGTGTGCTCGGCCAGCGGCAGCCGCAGCTCCGAGGCCGTAGCCCGGCAGTGGTTCCGCACCCGCTTTCGGCAGCGCCCGGATATTACCTGGATGAACCGCACCACCACCGTGGAGCTGAGTGACCAGGGGCAGCTGGCCTACGAAACCGGCGAGTGGGCCGAGGCCTGGACCGACACCCAGGATAAGAGCAAGAACCGTATCATTGGCAAGTACTGGCTGATGTGGAAGTTCGAAAACAATGCCTGGACCATTTTGTCGGCCACTTACACCCCCCTGGCCTGCGCCACCCGAAACTGCCTGGATTAACGCAGCCAGTTTTTTTGCTTCTCCTTCTTCACTTTTGACTTTTCAACCCCATGGCTACTAAACTAACTGTACTAAGCAACGGCTCACTCCGCGTAGAGGGCGACTTTGAAATCGTGGACGCTCAGGGGAAGCCCTACGGCTTGGCGGGCCGGGAACGGGTTAGCATCTGCCGCTGCGGCTTATCGGCCAATAAGCCCTTCTGCGACGGTTCGCACAAAGGCCATTTCGAGCACAATGCCGAAGCCTTCGACCTGCCCGCCCCCAAGGTTAGCTAGCCTAGCAGCCATCATGGCGAGTAGCGCGAAGCCGTCCTTCTGCGGCTCATGTTCGTGGCACGCTCTATTACCAGAAAGCCCCTGCTTACCGCGTAGTAAGCAGGGGCTTTCTGGTAATAGAGCGTGCCGTACTGTGCCGAGAACGGACGGCCAGGTAGCTATGCTCTTTGAAACAGCGAAGTTACCAAGTCGACATACTCTTGGCGGGCGGCGTCTTTGCTCTTGCCGCTGAGGCTGGCCCAGGCATCGTATTTGGCAATGCCTTTGAAATCGAAGCCGCCGGGCCGGTCACCGGATACGTCGCCTTCCGAGGCTTGCTTGTAGAGAGCGTAGAGTTGGAGCAGCACCATGTTGTTGGGCTTGGTGGGCAGTTGCTGGGCGCGCTGGGCGGCGGCTTCAAATTCTTCGTGCGTAGCCATGAACGGAGGGAAAGAGTAGGAAATTAGGGATACAGCCCCAGAAAACAGGACCGGCAGTAAGGTACGTATTCCGGCCGATTTAGGCGGCATGCAGCGTTTATCTATGTTGTACCTTGGGGCTTTTACTCCCACTTCCTGCCCTTGCCACCATGCTCTCACGTCGACGCACAGCGCTGCTTCTTGCCTTCTCTACCTTACCCTTGGCTTCTGCCTGGGCCCAGAAAACCTACCTGCACTGCGGCCGCCTACTGGATATGCGGGCCTCTAAAAACCCGGTGCAAACTGAAATGACGGTAATCGTAGAGCAGGGCCGCGTGGTGGCCGTACAAAAAGGCTACACCAGCGGCAGCGGCACCGACAAGGTGATTGACCTGAAAAGCAAGACGGTACTTCCCGGCCTGATTGATTGCCACGTGCATCTGGAAGGCGAAACCAGCAAGGACGGCTTTCTTAAGGAGCTAACTGAAAACCCCGCTGACGTGGCCTTTGGCTCCCTCGCCCACGCCCGCAAAACGCTGCTGGCGGGCTTTACTACCGTGCGCGACCTAGGCGGCTCGGGAGTAAACGTGGCCCTACGCAACGCCGTCAACCGTGGGCAGGTAGTGGGGCCCCGCATTTTCACGGCGGGCAAAGCTATATCGGGCACGGGCGGCCACATGGACCCTACCAATGGCTACCGCCAGGACCTGATGGGCATGCCCGGCCCCACTGATGGCGTGGCCAACGGGCCCGACCAGTGCCGGCAGGCCGTGCGCGAGCAGTACAAGCGGGGCTCCGACCTGATTAAAATTGCCTCGACGGGCGGGGTGCTTAGTGTAGCAAAAGATGGCAGCAGCGCCCAGATGACGGAGGAAGAAATCAAAGCCGTAGTGGAAACGGCCCGTGACCTGGGCCTGCAGGTGGCCTGCCACGCCCACGGGGCCGAGGGTATGAAACGCGCCATTCGCAGTGGGGTCAACAGCATTGAGCACGGCACGCTGATGGACGACGAAACCATGAAGCTGATGAAGAAATTTGGCACCTGGTACGTGCCCACCATCACGGCGGGTAAGTCGGTGGCCGACTCGGCTAAAATTCCGAACTACTACCCGCCGCTGGTGACGCCCAAGGCCCTGGCCATTGGCCCCAAGCTGCAGACCACCTTTGGCAAGGCCTACAAAGCCGGGGTTAAAATTGCCTTTGGCACGGATGCCTCCGTGTACCGCCACGGCGTGAATGCCCTGGAGTTTCAGTACATGGTAGAGGCCGGGATGCCCGCCTACGAAGCCCTGCGGTCGGCGACGGTTTCGGCAGCCGAGCTGCTGGGGCAAACCGATAACCTCGGCACCCTGGAAGCCGGCAAGCTGGCCGATGTAGTAGCCGTGGACGGCGACCCAACCCAGGACATCCGGGCCATGCAGCAGGTACGCTTTGTGATGAAGCAGGGCGTGGTGTATCGGCAGGAGTAGTACGGTACTGAGTTAACCCAAAAAAGCCGGCCCGAGTACTCGGGCCGGCTTTTTTGGGTTAACTCAAGCTCGGTCTACTGCTGGACTGAAAAGCGGCTGGTATACGTAGCGGTGGCGGTGGTGTAGCGCACTACGTACCAGCCAGGCTGCAAGCCGGCTACTGGAATAGCGCCTTCACTTGCCTCCCCTACCCGCTGGCGTAGCACCTGCTGGCCGGTTAGGGTATACACGCTGACTGCTGCGCCAGCCGGGGCCGCCCCGGTGCAGGAGTAGCGCAGGTAGCCGTCGGTTACGGTAGTGGGGTGCACCTGGAAGGCGGTGGCATCATCGGTACTTACCGCAACCACCTGCACGGGCGACGTGCTCGTGGAAGCATCGGTATCTACTTGGCGCAGGCGGTAATACAGTTTAGTGACGCCTACGGGCAAACGAGTGTCCGTCAGGGTGTAGCGGTGGCCGGTGCTGGAAGTACCGTGGCCGGGCACGGTGCCAACGGTTGTAAAGGTCTTGGCATCGGTAGAACGCTCCACGGCAAAGTAGTCGTTGTTTTTCTCCGTGGCCGTAGCCCAGCGCAGCTGTACCGCATTACCCTGGGCCCGGGCCGTAAACTCAACCAACTCTACCGGCAGCGGCCCGGCCGGCACGTTTAAGCGTACCGACACCGTGTTGTTGGGCGCAGTAGTACCCAAGCCATAGTTGCCGGTCATAATGTCCAGGTCGCCGTCGTTGTCTAGGTCAGCGGCCACAATGGTTTCGGGACCCATACCAACGGCAAACACGCGGTTGCCGAAGAAGAAGCCATTGCCGTTGTTGTAGCGGACCGTCACAGTGCCGGCCTGCCAGTTAGCAATCAGCACGTCCAGGTCGCCGTCGGCATCCACGTCGGCGGTCAGGACAAATTCCGGGTCGGCATTGGCTGCTACGGTGGTGGTAAGGCCAAACGTGCCGCCGATGTTGCGAAACTCGGAGAGGTTGTTGGCCCCGGCGCTAGTGGCCAGCAGGTCGAGCGTACCGTTGCCATCCAGGTCGCCCAGGGCCACCGACAAGGGGCTGCTGCCTACGGCCAGCGTTTGGCCATTGGTGAAGGACCCGCTGCCATTATTCAGCCGCACCGATACCGAGTTGCCGACCACGTTAGCGGAAAGCAAATCCAGGTCGCCGTCGTTGTCGATGTCGCCGGCTACCACCTGTAGGGGGGCATTGCCCACGCTTATTTCGCTGCCGCCGCTGAAAGTACCCAGGCCATTGTTAAAGCGAACTGACAAGGAATTGCCCGCCCCGTTAATATAGTTGGCCGTGGCCAGGTCCAGGTCGCCGTCCCCATCGAGGTCGGCCAGGATAACGCAGCCCCCGGCGGCGCCCGTGGTTACTTCCGAGCTACCGGCCGTGAAGCTGCCACTGCCGTTGTTGAGGCGCACCGACACGATGCCCGCGTCGTAGCTATTGGCCAGAATGTCCAGGTCACCATCCCCGTCTACGTCGCCCACGGCCAAGCCCAGGGGCTGCGTGGTTACGGCTACTTCCGACGAGCCCGCCGTGAAGGCGCCCGAGCCGTCATTCAACCGCACCGAAACCGTGTTCGAGTTCTGATTGGCCGTCAGCAAATCCAAGTCGCCGTCGCCGTCCACGTCGGCCGCGGCAATGTGGTAGGGGCGCGTTCCGACGGGTACTTCGCTGCCCGAGCCGTAGCCACCCGTGCCCGTACCGGCCGCCGCGGCCGTAAACTGGTACACCTGGGAGCGGAAAATCGGGGCGCCTTCCACGTTCTGGCCCTGAGCCCGGCTAGTGGTAAATACCGTTTCACCCGGTTTCAGATCGGTTGTCGGGTTGAACGTAGCCGTGGTGGTACCAACGCCGCTGTAGGCTCCGGCCAGCAAGCCGCCGCGCTGGGCGCTGAAGGTGCGCAGCTGAGCGCCCGAAGCCGTAGCGGCCGTTACCGTCTGGGCAAACGTGACGCTTACATTTGTATTTACCGGCACGTTGATGGCATTGCGGGCGGGCACTAGCCCCGTAATGACGGGCACGGTCACAAACTCATCGGCCCCGATATCGGGAGTTGAAGCATTGCGGGTGTCGCCGTCGAAATCGGTGGTGAGGCCGCTGATGGGCGTGCCCCCGTTTTCGGCCAGGGAAGTTTGGAGTGGGCTTACGTGCAGAAAACCGGCATTGGCGCCGCTGGTACTCACAAAGGCTACGTCTTCGGTAACCGAATTACTTTCCCGGGCCGCTACCAAGGCTTTGTAGCCCGCCAGGGTTTGCTGGGCATTGGTAGCCGTCGTCGTGCCTTCCACATAAATCAGGTTGCGGGCCGAAGGCGTACCGGCGTAATACAGGTTGTTGTTCGTTTCGGCTGCTAGGTTGGCCGGGGCCGTGCCGTTGGTACCCGAAATCCGGCGCAGCGCGGCCGTATACCCGCCCGTGCCCGTAGCCGTCGACTTGTTGACCACGATATTGTTGCGGGCATTGAGCGTGCTCGTGCTTTGCGCCGTGTTCAGGTAAATGCCCGACGTACCGAACGTCGCCCCCGAACTAGTCCCGGCCAGATACACAGTATTGTAGTAGAGGCTGTTGTTACCGGCTTCCAGCTGGATACCGGCCAGGGCCGTCAGGCTGGTAGAAGCGGGGGCGCGCAAGTCGCCAATTAAATTGTTGCTCAACGTGTTGGTAGTGCCGCCGGTTAGCCGGATGCCTAGTACCTGGCTAGCCCCGCCCGCACTCACGCTCAGGTTATACACCTTGTTCTGGGTGATGCTGTTGCTGGTGCCGGCCGCGGCCACAATACCGTTGAGCGTAGCGGCCGTGGTTCCGCTGATGCTGAGGCTGCTGATGGTGTTTTTGGCCAGGGTAGCGGCGGCACTGTTTCCTAACGAAATACCGAAAACGTTGGCGCCCGTAGTGCTGGTAGCCACTACAATCGGGCCGCTGCTGCTCCCAATCGTGTTGCCGGTAGTGGTGCCAATGGCAATCGTGGAGCCACTGCCCGCGCTGTAGATGCCGCTCCAAACGCCGTAGGTAGTTGCGGCGCTGCTGCTGGTAGCCCAGTTGATGTTGGCTACCGTATTGCCCTGCACACTGGTGGGCGTACCCGCAACGGGCGTTAGGTGAATACCCGAAAACCGGTAAGCCGCTGCTCCGGTTATGGTTAGGGCAGTGCCGGTAGCCCCAGGGGCCGTGCCTCCGATAAAGTTGTTGGTTATCGAGTGGCCATTTCCGTCGCCGACGAAGATGCCGTACATCGTGCCGGTTACTGCGGCCCGGCTAGTGGTTTGGTAGAGGCTGTTGCCGCTGATAGTCCAGCCGTTGCCGGCGCTGGCGAGCAACAGCCCGTACGCGTCGCCGGTGCTGTAGAAATTCAGCAGGCTGTTGTTGCTGATCGTATTCCGGCTGTTGGTCGAGCTACCCGAATACACCAGCACTGCCGGGGTGGTGGCCCCACTGCCGATGGCATTGTAGTGAATGGTATTGTCGCTGTTGCCGGTCGTGGTGGCGCCTAGGTTAGAGAACTGCACGTTGGCCAGGGTGGTGGCCGTGCTTACGCCCTGAATCTGGCAGTGCTGAATCGTGTTGAAGCTGGCGTTGTTGGCAAATTGCAGCACAACCCCGCTGGTGTTGGTATTGGCAACAGTCAGGTCGGCGGCCGTAGCGGCGCCCGAAACGCTAGCTCCTGAGCCGCCGGGCCGGCCGTCGAGCACCAGATATTTGCCGCCGTAGATGTTCAGGGTTTGCAAAGCGCTGCCGCTCAGGCTGAGCCCGGTGGCGCCGGCGGCGGGCCGCACCGTAACGGTGTTCGTGGCCGAGCCGCCCGCGTAGGTGTAGGTGGGCGTAAATGCTTCGGCCGAGCTGAGGTAGTTGCTTTGCAGCTCCAGAGTAAGCGGGCCACAGAGCCCACTCACGTTGACGTCGTTTAGGGCCTCCCCTAGCGTTTTGTACGTCGTGCCGGCATCAGGGCCCACGGTTTTAATACCGCACAGGGTGGCGGCCACCTTGCTGGTCAGCAGGACGTTGTCAATGGCGGCGGGGGGCTGAACGCCGCCGTTGGTGTCCTTCCGCCACGAAAAAACCAGTCGTTGCGTGGTACCGGCTGCCGAGGCCGGAACGACTAGCGTTGTGCGCAGGAAGCCGTCTTTGAGGCCATAGGTAGCTAATGGAGTAGCCGATAGTTGAGACCCGGCCGTTGGAGTGGTGGTCGTCGGTACCAGAAACACGCGCAGGTCGTCTTCATCAGCCTCGCCCTGCGCTTTCCAGTCAAACGAGAGCAGAATAGCGGTTTGCCCCGCCGGGAAGGTCACGTCGCGGTAGAGGTGAACTGCGCTAGCCGCTCCGGTGACCGTATAGGTATAGGCGCTGCCATTGTTGGAAATATAGGCTGCCTGAGTGCCCGCCGAGGAGCCATTGCCAGCCGCGTTGCCCACTACCCACTGGTTTGTGGCCGAACCATTGACAGCGGTGAAGGCGCCAAAGGTGCCAGCTTCAAAGGTTTCGTTGATAAGGGTTGTTTGAGCCAGGGCCGTGCTGCTGCCGAGCAAGGAACCCAGACCCATTGTGAGCCACAGCGTAAGGTGGTTGCGCCGTAAAAATGTTTTCATATAAAGAATTAGCAGTGAAAAAGTAGTTACAGAGTAAATGTGAACTTAAGCCGGCGTTGACAGCAAGAAGCCTACGGGAACGTAGTAAGCAGTAAAACAAGCTTGCAACAACTTGTAAATATGCTAAAATAAAACAGTACTATATAATATCCTCCCGATACACTGGATTTTATTTATAAAATCCAGCAAGTTACCTACACCCTATTCTGGCTGCCGCTCTTTCTTTGGTTGATTCCGAACGAGCCGCTAAGAGAATGCCCCTAGAGCTGGCCTTGCCGGGCCACGCAATACAAGTCGGCAGTAATAAATTAACCAACAGCAATTTGCATTATTCCTACAGTTGAGCTTCGCCTGATTGGGCTAACTTAATGTTCAGACGGCAGTATAGAAGCCTGTACGGCTTCCCTATCACCCATGAAATCAGCTGAAATATCCGCCCTCGTAAAACGCTTTATTCAGTACAAGCTTACCCTGGCTTTTGCCGAAAGCTGCACGGCGGGCCTGCTGCCCTCGGGCCTGGTAGAAGCGCAGGGCGCCAGCAGCGTCCTGCTGGGCTCTATCGTCACGTACCACCCGGAAGCCAAGCGCAAGCTACTGGGGGTCAGCAAACAAACCTTGGACGTGTACACAGCCGAGTCGCAGCAGGTAACTAATGAAATGGTGATGGGGCTACACAAGAAGATTGGGGCCGATGTGTGCGTGGCCGTTACGGGCCTGTGCGCGGCCGGGGGCTCCGAAACCGATGAGAAGCCGGCCGGCACGCTGTTTTTCACCTTCCTGTATCAGAACCGCGCCGAAGAGCACCGGGAAGTGTTCCAGGGCGACTGCCAGAGCGTGCGCCAGCAGGCCGTCGATTTTGTGTACCGCAAGCTCAACGAACTCCTGGACCGCTTCCCGCCCGACCAGGAGAAATTGACCGATTAAACCGATTAATCGGGGCGCGGGCGGGCCAACAGCATCATCTTCAGGTTCTGGTGCACCACGTCGCCCATGCTGCGGCACCGGTCGAAGGCATCGGTGCCGTAGTGTAGGTTGAGTTGCTCCTTAAGCTGGGCCGTTTTTTCGGGTGTTGACGTCTCGTCGCGCCGCATCACATCCATCAGGTTCTTGAGCCGGTAGCGTTCCAGGCGCACGCGCCTCGCTATGAGGGTGCGTTCTTCGGCCTGATACTGCAGAATCGTTTCGGAGGTCAGTAGCTGGCTGCACATCTGTACCACCTTGCGGTTGTCCTTGAAAAACTGGGGCAGGTACATGGTTTTCTTGCCCTCGTAGCTCTGCTGGTCGAAGTCGATGGCCCGCACGCGGTACTGCTCGTCCTCGAAGTCGGGAGTGGCAATGATGACGTAGTTATAGGCCCGCATATCGCCGAGCAGGCGGGCAAAGCACCGCTCGTTAAACTTGACGAACTCCTTGGCAATCCGGACTTGGTTGAGGTGGGGCCGTTTGAGATGGTCGCGGATGAAGTCGTCGCCGGGAATGCCGGCAATGTGTTCCTCAATCAGCGAGTCGCCACAGACGAGGTAATTAATACGATTGGGCGAGAGCAGGTGCTCCAGTTCCAGGCCGTACACACGCGAGGCATCGGCCCGCTTCACGTAGAAATAGTCGTAGTTGTCGTTGAGCTGGTTGACAATACGCACCCGAAACGGGTTGCTGTTGCCGAACTGACAATAGTCGATACGGTCGGCAAGCAGGTGGTCGGTGAACGACAGGTCGCCATCGGTGCGCAGCAGGGCGTATACTTCGGCCAGGCCCGCCGAGAGTTCCACCAGCGTACTGGGCTCGTAAAATACCGTCTGCCAGAGCGTGTCGCGGCCGTTGCGGTCCATTAGCGGAAACGAGCCGCTGTAGCGCAGCAAGTCGCGGTAAGTAACGGGCAGCTTGGTTTCCCGGTCGTAGTCGTGCAGGTAGGCGCGCAGCTCCTGGCCGATGGGGTAGCTAATTTTCTTTTTCGATATAAGCGTCATGCGCTGAGTAGTTGGTGAAGATTCGGGCAGGCAATTGCCCCCGGACCTATTCCTGCGCAGTGTATCACTATTCCGCCAATAGCCCGTCGGGAAGCAGGAGCAGCCCGGTCAATTTTGCCACAAACTCCGCGAGTAGCAAAATGGCTAATACTTTATTAATCCAAAATCCCGAACTTCGCGGAGCCTACCATTCGGGTCTTATTTTCTCCTATGAAAAAGTATTTACTGACGCTGGCTGTTGTGCTGCTATGCCCGTTTTTGTCATCGGGCTGGGGTTTTCTAGGTCATCGTACCATCAACCAGATTGCGGTGTACACCCTGCCCAAGGCTATGCAGGGATTTTACTACCGGCACCTGGGTGAAATTGTGCGCCTGTCGACGGCTCCGGATGAGCGCCGGGAAGACGACCCCAAAGAAGCGCCCAAGCACTACATCGACATGGACCACTATGGCGACGACCCCTTCGGCGCCATGCCCAAGCTCTGGGAAAAAGCCGTGGCCAAATACTCGGCCGATACCCTGCGCAAGTACGGCACAGTGCCCTGGATTGTCATCGAAACCAAGGAAGCCCTCACCGAAGCTTTCCGCCAGCGCGACTCGGTAGCCATCGTGCGCCTGTCGGCCGAGCTGGGCCACTATGTAGCCGATGCCTACGTGCCGCTGCACACCACCGTGAACTACGACGGGCAGCTAACCAACCAGCACGGCCTGCACAGCCTGTGGGAGTCGAAGCTGCCGGAGCGCCACCTCACCGAATGGAAGCTTGACAGCGAAAAAGCGGAGTATCTGAAAGATCCGCTGAAGGATATCTGGATGGCCGTGCAGCAGTCCTACGGCTTTCTGGGCGACACCTTCGATAAGGAGGAAAAAGTAACCCGCACGTTCACCAACGAAACCAAGTACACCTTCTCGCACAAGTACGGCAAAACCCGCCGGGCCTATTCCGATGCTTTTGCCGATGCCTACTACAAGGAAGTAGGCGGCCAGGTGGCCTACCGCCTCAAGCAGGCCCCCACCATGGTAGCGTCGATGTGGCTGTCGGCCTGGCAGGACGCGGGCAAACCCGACCTGGAGGCGCTGCTCGGCAACAAGCCCAGCAAGGAGGAGAAAGAAAAGCTGGCCCTGGAGCTCAAGGCCTGGGACAAGGGTGAACTGGTAACGCAGGACCTGTTGCTGGCTTTGCACAAGGAAAAAGCAGTGGAACGGCCCGACCAGATCAATTCGGCCCAGGATATGGCTCCCCCACCCGTCGAAACGCCTGCCCCGGCCGCTCCCGTAGCCCCGGCCACTGGAGCCGCGGCCACGACTGGTGCCGCGGCCCCGGAAAAGGTGAAAGTCAAAACCAAGTCGGACGAGGGCAGCACCAAGCGCAAGGAGAAGAAAAAGAAAGAGGACAAGAAGGAAAATGACGGCTGGAACTAGGCGTATTACCTCTTTCAGCTTGCCCAATTACCTGCCCCGACTGGCTTCTACGCGCTGAAGCCCCTGGGCATATGCCGCCGACGCTATACTTTTGAGTTGCTGCCTTCGTAGTAGAAGGCAGCAACTTTTTTTATGCCAGCCCGGCTGGCTACTTCCGCCCTGCTTTCTGCCCCATGGCTTCTTTGCGCTCCATCTTTGCTTTTTCCCCCTTCTCGAGGGCCGCGCTGCTGGCTACTAGCCTCTGGCTGGCCGGCTGCAACCAAACGCCGCCCCCCGAAACTACGGCCCCAGCTAAGCCTACTCCCCCACCCGTGCCGGGCCCGGACCTTACCAGCCTGCGGGACAGCAATGCGGCTGCCGTCCTCACGGAGTACCTGCGGGAGTATCCGGGCTCGGAAGTAGTGGTGAAGACCCGCCTGGGCAACATTCGGGTGAAGCTCTACGATGACACCCCGATTCATAAGGCCAACTTCCTGCTGCTGGCTCGCAAGGGAGTGTTCGACGAAAGTGTCTTTAACCGCGTCGTCAACGGGTTTGCCGTGCAGGGTGGCCGCTCCGAGCACCGCACCATTGGTTTGGCCCGCTACCACTTGCCCCCCGAAATCCGGCCAGCCCACTTCCACAAGCGCGGCGCCCTGGGCATGGCCCGCTACGACGATGACCAAAATCCGGGCAAGCTCTCTTCCAACGTCGACTTTTACCTCGTGCAGGGCGAAAAGATGACGCCCTACCAGTCGCAGGCTATGGCGGGGCGCAAGCTCACGGCCGAGCAGCAGCGCGTGTACGAAACCGTGGGTGGCGTGCCGTCCCTGGATGGCAAATACACCGTATTTGGGGAGGTAGTAGAAGGCCTGGAGGTAATCGACAAAATTGCCGCCGAACCCGTAGACCCCTACAAGTGGCCCAAAAAGGATGTGCACATCAAGATAGAAGTCACCAAGTAGCTACTTGGCGCGCCGCACCTGAATCAGCTGGGTTTTGAGCACGTCGCCGGGCTGTAGCTTCAGTAGGCCGACCAGCTCGGCGCGGGTGTAGGCTATGGTAGTAGCAGAGGGCTGGAAATCGGGCTGAGTCAGGTCGGCGGCCGGGTCGGTGGCCTCTTTGCGGGCCGGGTGCAGGTAGGCGCTGTCGGGCGTGACGCGGTAGAGGTGGTAAAAAAAATAGCGCATTTCGGCCGTGCCCTGGGGCTGAAACTGCACCACGTACACGTCGCCCACCTGCGGGCGGGCCACCTGGCTCTGCACCGCCGTAGGGGCACTGGCAGCGGGTGCTGTAGCTGCGACCGGCTCGGCGGCCGGCGGCTTGGTTTCGGAGGAGTTGCAGGCTCCGCACAGGAGCAGAGCACTGAGAAAGACGAAAGGCAGCCGGTTTTGCATGCCGCAAGATAACGCAAGCCCCGGGAAAGCCTCAACGCCCGACCAGAACGCAAAAAAGGCGTTCCGTGTCGCACGGAACGCCTTTTTTGCTAAGAAGCAATGCGGACAGCCTACCAGATTTTGGCGCGCTTGTTTTGCACGCGCACCATTTTGGCGTCTTCCTTACAGCCAAAGGCCTCGTAGAACTGGGGCATGTTCTGCAGCGGCCCGATAGTCCGGAACTGGGCCGGGGAGTGCGGGTCGGTCAGGACCTGCTGGCGCAGGTATTCGGGCCGGGCGTTGGCGTGCCATACCTGAGCCCACGACAGGAAGAAGCGCTGCTCGGGCGTGAAGCCGTCGAGCTTGGTTTTGGGCTTGCCGGCTAACGCTTTCTGCAAAGCGGTGTAGGCAATGTTCAACCCGCCCAGGTCGGCCAGGTTTTCACCCATCGTCAGCTTGCCGTTCACGTGCACCGAGTCCAGGGGCGTGAAGGCATCAAACTGGCTGCCCACCATAGCGGCCCGCTGGTCAAACTTTTCGGCATCTTCCTTGGTCCACCAGTCGCGCAGGTTGCCTTCCGAGTCGTACTGCCGGCCCTGGTCATCAAAGCCGTGGGTCATTTCGTGGCCGATAACGGCTCCGATTCCTCCGTAGTTGACGGCGTCATCGGCGTTGGGGTCGTAGAAGGGCGGCTGCAGAATACCGGCCGGGAACACAATTTCGTTCATCGGCGGGTTGTAGTAGGCATTTACCGTGGGCGGCGTCATGCCCCACTCACTCCGGTCAATCGGCTTGCCCAGCTTGCTGTTCTCAAAGTTGGCCGACCACATGCGGGCTGCCAGCACGTTCTGCAGGTAGGAGTCGCGGGTAATATTCAGGGCCGAATAATCCTTCCACTTATCGGGGTAGCCGATTTTAACGGTGAAGGCATTGAGCTTTTTCAGGGCCTCCGCCTTGGTAGGGGCGCTCATCCACTCGTTGTTCTGAATGTGCTCGGCAAAAGCGGCCTTGAGGTTGTTTACCAGCTCCAGGGCCTTCTGTTTGGCTTCGGGCGTGAAGGCCTTGTCTACGTACACCTGGCCGAAGGCTTCGCCCAGGGCAGCATCCGTCGAGCGGAGCATGCGCTTCCAGCGCGGCTGCATTTTCTTGGCCCCGGTCAGGGCCTGGGTGTACTTAAAGCTTTCGTCCACGTACGCCTTGGGCAGGGCGTTGGCCACGGAGCTAACCAAGTGCCAGCGCAGGTAGGTTTTCCAGTCGCTAATGGGCTCGGCCTTCATCATGGCATTGGCTTCCTTCACGAAAGCGGGCTGGCCCACAATGATGGACTTGGCCGCCGACAAATTCTGCTGGGCCAGCAAGGTGGGAAAGCCGATGTTGGGGAACTGCTTCTGCAGCTCGGCCACCGTCATTTTGTTGTAGTTGGCGTAGGGGTCGCGCAGGTCGACGCGGGTTTTGCTGGCCTTGGCCAACCGGGTTTCCAGGCGCATAATGGTCGCCGCATTCTTGGCCGCCGCGGCTGGGCTGTCGCCCATGAGCTTAAACGTGTTGGTCACGTAGGTCACGTAGGCGTCGCGGATGGCTTTGGACCGAGGGTCGTCCTTGAGGTAATAGTCACGGTCGGGCAGGCGCAGGCCACCCTGGTAGAGCAGCACGGCGTACTGGGTGCTGTTTTTCTCATCCTGGCCCACGCCCATGTTGAACACCGAGCCGGTGCCGATCAGCTGCTGGCGGCCCAGAGAAGCCTGCAGGCCCTTCAGATCCTTGATAGCGTCGATGCGGGCCAACTCGGGCTTCAGGGGCGCAATACCGGCCTTTTCAATAGCCATCGAGTCCATGGCCGAGGCGTAGAAGTCGCCTACTTTCTGGGCATTGGTGCCTTTGGCGGCGCTGCGGTTGGCAGCGGCTTCCTCCAGAATCTGGCGCTGCACAGCGCTGTTTTTGTCAATCAGCTCATTAAAGCTGCCCCAGCTGGACTCCGACTCCGGAACCGGATTGTTTTTCAGCCAGTTGCCGGAAGCATACTGAAAGAAGTTGTCGCAGGGCGCTACCGACTTGTCGATGTTAGCCACGTTCAGCCCGACTCCTTTTACTTCGGATTCTTGGCTGGAGGTAGTAGCAGCCGTGGTCGTGCTGGCGGCGGGCGTGGTGGAGGCAGCCGGCGTATTGCTGGCGGCGCAGCCGGCCAGAGCCAGACCAGCGGCCGCCGTAGCAGCCAGGGTCAGGCGGTTTCGGTTTTTCATGCGGAAAGAAGGAAAAGAATTATGGGAAGGCGGAATTTTGGTTAGAAAGGTAAAAAAAAAGCTGCATCGGCAGCAGATAGCCGCCGCCAGGCTTCCTATCAGATTGCAGGCGGGCATTTTTTACCACGAGGCCGCCAACATTACTTTTCCACCGGAGTTGCATACCAGGTTAAAGCCAGGCCCAGGCATTCTGCGCGGAACCGTTGTCCTGCCTCGTACCGTTTGCGCTTTCCGAATTCGTACCTTGCCGTCCTATGCCCCCGCTGTTTAATCGTCGTCCGGAACCTGGCCTGAACGCGCCGCTGCCGCCGGCCCCGCTGCCCCTGGCCGAGCTGCTGGTGCGCGTGCGCCAGGCGGTGGAAACCCGCTTTGCCGACTCGTACTGGGTGGTAGCCGAAATTGCCGACCTCACCTTGCCCCGGCACGACGGCGGCCACTGCTACCTGGTCCTCACCGACCAGCACGTCACTGGGCGGGGGGCGCAGCTCAAAGCCCAGGCCCGGGCCACAATCTGGAGCCAGCGTTTCCAGCAGCTGGCCCCGGCTTTCCTGGAGCAGACCGGCCAAGAGCTGCGGCCCGGCCTGAAGGTGATGCTGCGCGTGCAAATCAAATTTCACGAGCAGTACGGCCTGAGCCTCGACGTACTGACAATTGACCCCAGCTACACGGTGGGCGACCTGGCCCGCCAGCGCCTGGAAACGGTGCGCAAGCTGGAAGCCAAGGGCTTGCTGGAACGCCAGAAAAGGCTCCCGCTGGCTTTAGGTCCGCAGCGTCTAGCCGTAGTTTCGTCGCCGACAGCGGCCGGTTTTCAGGATTTTGTGCAGCACCTGAGCGAGTCGCCGTTCGACTTTACCGTGACGCTTTTCCCGGCCGTTATGCAAGGCACCGATTCGCCGGCCAGCATCCTGGCCGCCCTGGATGCTATTCGCCCCCGCCGCGCTTCGCTCGATGCCGTCATCATTATCCGGGGCGGCGGCGCCAAAACGGACCTGCTGGCCTTTGATGATTATGGACTAGCCGCGGCCGTCGGCGCCTTTCCCCTACCGATCCTGACTGGCATCGGCCACGAACGGGACGAAGCCGTGCTGGACTTAGCCGCCCACCTGGCCCTGAAAACGCCCACGGCCGTAGCAGCTTTCCTGGCTGAGCGCCTGGCCCGGCTCGATGCTGTTTTTTCCGGCTACGGGGAGCGAATCCGGGAAGTAGCTACTCAGCAGCTGCAGGACGCGGCGGACTTACTTACCCAGGCGGGCACCTTTGTGCTGCGGGCCTCTCAGAACCAACTGGCCGACCACCGCACCGAGCTGTACCAGCGCATTCGGGTGGCCGCCCGCGTGCCACTTCAGCAGTTGCAGCAGCAGCATCGGCAGCTGGGCCGCCACCGCCAGGCTTTGTACCGGGCCAGCTGGCGCGCACTGTCCCAGCAGCAGCAGGGCCTGCGCACGTTTGGGCGGCAGCTGGCGCAACGCTTTCGCCGTCTGCACCGCCGCCGCCGGGAGCAGCTGCTCAAACGCCACTATCAGCTGCAGCTAGCCGCCGAGCGCCTACTACACCGGGCCACGCTGCGGCTGACTCAACTCAGCACCCCACCCCTGCCCGACGCCGGTGCCCTGGCCCGCCACGGCTACGTGCAACTCATCACGGATCATCAGCAGCCCGACGCCACCTTGCAGCCCGGGGATGAAGTTCGCCTTTTATTGCCTCAACTCACGTTGGCGGCCCAGATTACGGACCGCACGCCGCATCTGGCCCCGTCCCTTCTTTCTTCTGCTTCTGCCAGTTCCGCGTCCAACCAATGACCAACGATACTACCTACCGCCAAGCCATAGAAGAGCTCGAAACTATTTTACGGGCTCTGGAAACCGATACTGTCGACGTCGACGACCTGACGTCCCGCGTACAACGCTCCGCAGAATTGATTCGCTTGTGCAAACAAAAGCTGCGCAATGCTGAGTCAGCCATTGAGCGAGTATTTGAAAACCTGGAAGCGGAAGATGAAGAAGACTCTGACCCCGAGGAGCCGGCTTCTCCTACCATTCCTGCCCCGGCTCCAGTTCGCCCGCGTCCTAACAACCATCAGCCCGGCCAGTTGCCCTTTTAAGCCCTAATTCGCCCCGAGGTAAAAGAAGATTCGCTGCTTGCATCCAATACGGTTTGCCCTATATTTGAATGTTCAGCAGTAGCGTTTTTTGTTCAACAAATTCTTACTTACCTCCTAACAACACCATTGTATGGCATTCACCGGCGACGAAGGCGAAATCATTTATCAGAGTACGGCCGTACCAATGACCCGCGCCTACCGCGACGAAAAAGGCACCACTTTTAAAGGTCAGTTTTTTGGCAAAAACAAGCTCAAGGAAGTTTTAGATGATGCCGGCTCAGAGTATGTCGGGATTCGCATCTACAATGCTTTGGATGAGTCGGGAAATACGTGCTTCGTAATAACGGCCGTGAAAGCCGATGAAAACGACTTGTACGAGAATAAGTTGTTGGCCAATGGCCCTTCCTGCCCCCCCTGCTGCGCCCCTGATAGTCCTTTAAACGAGTAACCAAGAAGTATGTCAGCGCCAGATACAGAAGGCCTAATAGCAATAAGCAAGCAATTAAACATAATTTCTCTGCTTACCTATTTAGTGCCGTTAGCGGTTGGTATTTGGCGTTGGCATTACTTAAGCCCAGCCTATAAAAAAATAGTATGGTTCGTGCTTATTGCGGGCAGCCTATTAAATACTTTGTCTGAAATATGCCGGATAGTTTGGCAAAACAATTTGGCATTCGTTTACCTAACCAACTGGACCGAGACATTTTTTCTAAGCTGGACATTTTACCTATCGTTTCGGTCACCCATTATTCGACGGCGTTTCAGCTGGGCTATTGGTGCCTTTATTGCAATAGCCCTTGTTCAGGTGATTTTTCTGCGTGGTCTATACGCGTCCAATACTTATGCCCGAGTAGCCCAAAGTATCCTACTTAGTGGGGCCTCTCTGGTTTATTTCGAGCAGACGCTACAAGAACTACGCAATATTCGTCTCAATCATGACCCGATGTTTTTAGTGAGTACAGGAGTACTAATTTACTTTGCTGGCTCGCTGATGGTCTATGTTTTAGAGGATTCAATGTATGCGCAAAAGCAATATGACCAGGTTTGGATAATGTACAGCATCCAATTCATTCTGCTTATTGTATTCAACTTTCTACTAGCTCTCGCTTTATATCGAACTGGGCAAAACGCCAAGCGCGTAAACCTCTTAATCTGACGAGGGGTAGCTTCAGTAAACAGACAGGCCCACCCTATTGCCTCAGTTTCTTACCGCTCTCCCAGGCGTTGTGTTTCTTTTTGTTGCCATGGATACCGAGCAAATTGTGGCTTTTGCCCGCCAGTTCAACAACGTTGCTTTGCTTACGTATCTTATACCTTTGGTAGTAGGCATATGGCGGTGGAAATCCTTGCTGACGGTGTATCGTCCATTAGTTTGGTTTGCTATAGTACCGGGCTGTTTGCTAAATGGCTTACTAGCTGAGATAGGCAGACACATCTTACACAATAATATCTTCTTTCTACAACTGGCAACCATTGGGGAAACCTTATTCCTAGGATGGGCCTATCACTATGCCTTTCATTCAAGTTTTGCTCGCAAAGTTTTAGCGGGAGGAGCACTAATTTTTTTAGCTACTTACTTTATCGAAGCATTCTACATAAATGATTTTGGCGTTGGGCAGGATATTTACACTCATGTTGTCCAGAGCCTTTTATTAGTTGGAGCCGCCGTAGCTTATTTCGAGCAGACCTTGCGCGAGCTACGCAATATTGACCTTGGAGAAGACCCTATGTTTATGGTTAGTGTTGGCTCTATCTTATATTATGCGGGTACATTAATGGTTTTTGTACTTGAAAGCCAGATGCAGTCACAGCCCGACCTTATCTGGACTATGTATATGATTCAGTTTATCCTACTCATCGTGTTTAATGTATTTCTAACTATTGCTATTTGGAATGGCAACCATCAGACGGAGTGTATCTCTTCCGTAAGCCAATAGCTGGACCGTAGCCGGCAACGATACTCTCAAGCCCCTATTTTTGGGACCTGCTTTACCACTAGCACCAAATTTTCTTAGCTCAATCATATCAATCCTACTCGGGATTGTGTAATTTCCTCTCTTCACTCCCATCCCATTTCACACCCTTGCCGCGCTTTGCATGCAGATTCCTTCGTGGCTTCTCACGTTTTGCGAATACTTGGAGCATACAGCCAGCTTGATGGTACTGATTCCCCTGGGATTGGCCTTTTGGCGGTGGCCTCGCCTCCCGAACCCGATGCGGCTTATGACGGGCTACTTAGTGTTTACGGAACTAGCCTTGCTGCTCTCCAGCCTTGTTGAACTATACCGGCCCCAGTGGAACTACGCGCTTTGGCATGTATTCACGCTAGTCCAGACGCTGTTCTTTTTCCGGATTTATTATCTCACCTTGTCGGCTCGCACGGTGCGTCGCTTAATTAAATTTATGGCCGGGGGCTTCACCGTCTTTGCGTTGCTCGACACCTTCTACTTAGAGGGTCTTCAGCAGGTGAACTCCTATACCCATGTAGCCCAGAGTGCCCTGCTGATTGGATTAGCCTTGCTGTATTTTGAGCAGTTGCTCAACGAGCTACACATTACGCGTTTAGAACAAGACCCACTTTTTTTGGTAAGTTCCGCGGTTGTTTTGTATTTTTCGGGTACGGTACTGCTGTATGTATTCGTTAACAAGCTTTCCGCCCCCGCTGATTACGCGAGCCATCAAGTGATTTATACTCTTAATGCTATGGTCAATTTGGTTCAGTATCTGCTGTTTGCCCTAGCGTTTTGGTATGCTGGTCGGGCCCAGTCTTCCCGGTCGCACTCATGAATACGTGGCTGCTCCCGGTTATGCTGGCTACGCCGGTGCTGCTGCTGCTAGCCCTGGGCATTGTGGGCTTTGTACTACGCTATCAGCGCCGTCTACTGCGCCAGCAGGAGCAGCTCCGGCAAGTCCGCGACGCCTCCCAGCAACAGGCTTTGGAAGCAGCCTTGCTGGCGCAGGAAGATGAGCGCCGCCGGATTGCGGCTGATCTGCACGATGGGGTGGGCACCACTTTAGCCATTGCCAAACTGCACCTGAGTACCCTGGGGCAACCAAACTTGACCGAAGAAGCAACTGCCCTGCTCGACCAAGCTATTGGCGAAGTGCGCCGCATCTCCCGCAACCTGTTGCCGGCCGCTCTGCAGAAGTTCGGCTTACCCTTCGCCCTGGATGCCCTGGCGCGCACCGTCCCGGCCGATGGCCCTACCCACGTTATCATTGAACAACGCGGCCAACCCCGCCGCCTCGACCCCAAACGGGAGCTTATCGTATTCCGAGTAGTGCAGGAGCTGCTGGGCAACGGCCTGCGCCACGCCCACGCCGACACGATAGAGGTAAGTGTGGATTTTGGGCCGGATTACCTCTCCTTGCAATACCGCGACAACGGGGTTGGCTTTGACCCCGCGGCCGGCGACCTGCCGCCCGCGCCCGGCGTCCGCTCAGGGCTTGGCCTTACCAATTTGCGCAGCCGCGTAGCGGTACTGCACGGCACCCTGCGCCATGAGTCGGCCCCGGGGGCAGGCAGCAAAGTTTGGATTTCCTTCCCTATTCCGTATCTTCCGGCCGATCAGAAACCCGCCCTAACTACCTCTATATGAGCACACCTAGTATCCGCTTAGCCGTCGTCGACGACCATATTCTATTTCGTAAAGGGCTGCGGGCCCTGATTAGTGGCTTCCCGGATATGGAAGTGCTTTTCGAAGCCGGTGACGGTCAGGAGCTTCTAGAGCACCTCGACCAGGGGATCATACCCGATGTTGTGTTGATGGATTTGCAGATGCCCACCCTTGACGGTCTGCAGACGGTGCGCCTGATGCGCGCTCAGTATCCCCGGGTACGGGTAGTCATCATTTCCATGCATGATGAGCCCGAATTGATTGACAGCCTGCATACAGAAGGCGCCCACGGCTATTTGCTCAAGAACGCGAATCCGGAAGAAGTACGGGGCGCTATTCTATCGGCAGCAGGCCAGGGCAGCTCGACTCGCTCGAGCATGGCAGTGCTGTAACAGTTCCCTTATTTTGTCTTGGTTTAAAAAACGCCGCGGAAAGCTCCGCGGCGTTTTGTTTTGTATTTTCCCAGTCTAAGCCACTTCTGCCTCGATTATCTTTGTGAGGCTCCAAGTGGGCCTTACCCGTTTATTCCTCTCTACAGTTTGTTGTGCACAAGTTCATTATTGCGGGCCTGCTGCTCTTAGTTTTAAAGACCTATCCGGCCGCCGCCCAAACCTATATTGTTGACGTAAGCAAGCACGCTATTGCTCTGGAGCCAACGGGCAGTTATCGGGTGGTGCAGGTAATAGATGCCCGCGCCGACCGTACTCGGCTGGGCGCAGTGTATCAGGGGCTGGACAATGTGCTAACGTCGGCCACCTTTGCCGAGCCGCTCGAAGAAACGCTGCTGCGCCATATACTGCCCACTCAGCCCGCAGCACCGGCGCGCCCAGTAAGCATGCGGGTGCATGTTCTGAGCCTGGGAGAAGACATCCGGCCATCCGTCGAAACTGGCACCGTGGAGCTGGTCGTAGACTTTTTGGAAAAACGCGACCAGGGCTACGCCGTGCTGGCTACGCACGGCGAAACGCTGGAAAGCACGGGCTTGGATGTAACGGGCAAGCTGGCGCCTCTACTTTCCCAGGCCCTGCGCAATAGCTTGTTGAAACTAGCGGCGCTGCCGGCGAATGCCGCCCCTCTAGGGCCAGTGCTGAGCGAACCAGAAGTTCTCAACGGCACGGGAGGAATAGCCGCCGTACGCTACCCTATTCAACAGGAACCGTTGCGGCGCGGCATCTACCGCACCTTTGCCGAGTTTCAGGCCAATCAGCCCAGCATCAACCAGGAGCCCTTTGTGCTTACGTATCGGAAGCGTACGGGCAAGCAGTGGGACGGAGCGGCCCGTATCGATGCCAACTATCTGTATATGAGTCCAGAGAAGCCCGAACGGCCGGTACGGGATGTCTGGGGCCTCTGTGACGGAGAAAAGCTTTATATCCTGCACCGCAATGACTTTTTTGAGTTGCAGCCGCAGGGTTGTGGGTACACCTTTACGGGCATAACCCCGGCCAACTCCTCGGATGTAGCGGCGGCAACCTTGCTGGGCGGCCTTGCCGGCGGTGTCTTGGCCGGGGCTATTTCCGGGGGCCAGCCCCGCCCTTACGAAGTACACTTGGCTTCGGGCCGGGTTGTGGCCAGTGCGCCGGCCTTAGCTACCGATGCGCAAGGCTTTGTCCAGGCCGACACGGCAGCTATTTATCTGTACCGCCGGCCCGATGCGGTTCCTTCGCAAACCCTGAAAGTAGTTATCGACAATCAGGAAGTGGCAACCCTGCTCCCCAGCAGCTACGTGGCCCTGGGCTGGCGTGACCGTCGCCACAAGATTACCTTATGCGTGCAGGGTGCTCAGCAGGCCTGTTACAGCTTCATTCCCGACTTTGCGGTAGCTACCTACCTGGAATGCGCTATTCCAAGTGCCGTGAATGAGGTGCCAACCTTTAGAAGGGTGCTTACCAAGGAGGGCATATTCTACGTGAAGAGGTTTCGGCCCCGCAAGTAGCGTCACGCATCTGCCTTTAGGCCAGTTCCACGCTTGGGTCCCAGAACAGGGTTTTGAAATCCTGTACCTGGTCGTCGACGACGCGTATGCCTTCGGCTTCCAAAAACTCCTGCATGGCCGTGGGCGTGGCAAAATGCTGGCGGCCCGTGAGCAGCCCTAACCGGTTGATAACCCGGTAGGCGGGTATGGCCTCGGGGCCGACGGTGGGGTGCGCCGCCATCATGGCCCACCCCACCATCCGGGCGCCGTGCCGGGCCCCGAGGTAGTGGGCAATGGCTCCGTAGGTGGTCACGCGGCCGCGCGGAATCAGGCGGACCACGTCGTGCACGTCGCGGAAGAAATTTCGGTGGGCGTCGGTGGGCTGTTTCGGCGTTTTCATACCGGCAAAGTACGGGGAAACGGGGTCGTGGATACGCCCCGCCCGAAGCTCAACACTAGCCTTGGCCCTACAAACCTCCTGAGCTGTAGTGCGTAGAGGAGGTACTGCTGCTTAGCAGGAAATATTCTTTCCCTAACCTCCACTACTCCTACTTGCTATGTCTGACAAACTCAAAAGCCTCGACGACCTGTTTCAGGAACAACTCAAAGACCTTTACAGCGCCGAAACGCAGCTGACCAAGGCCCTGCCCGATATGGCCAAAGAGGCCCGCGACCCGCGCCTGCAGCAAGCCTTCGACCAGCACCTGATTGAAACCAAAAACCAGATTGCCCGCCTCGAGCAAATAGGCCGCGGCCTGGGTGCCGACTTGGAAGGCCACACCTGCAAAGCCATGCAGGGCCTGGTAGCCGAGGGCAAGGAAACCATTGCGGAAGACGCTACCGACGAAGTAAAAGACGCGGCTCTGATTGCCTCGGCTCAGCGCGTGGAGCACTACGAAATTGCCGGCTACGGCACGGCGGCCCACTATGCCCTGCGCCTGGGCCACACGGAGGCGGCCGAGTTGCTGCGCCAGACGCTGCAGGAAGAACAGGCCACCGACACGCTGCTCAACAACCTGGCGAAGAACTACATCAACGCCAAAGCTATGTAAGGGGCCTTGCCCTACTCAAAAAAGCCTGCAACCAGCAGGCTTTTTTTGTGTCTTACCCCCTGTGGCAACCAAAGCCGCCGATTCGGCCGAACCCTTCCCGGGGGCCTGTCGTTGTTGAACGTCAGCGGTCTGGCAAGTGGACCGCGGTGATTGAGTTGGGAAACATCCCCTTATACATGCAATACGAACAAGAAACGGTAGAAACGGAGTCGCGCCCCGGGCGCAAGGTGTTGTGGATTGTATTAACTATAGCCATCATTGCCGCCCTGGCATTTGTTAAGATTAAATACTTTCCTTCCCCCAATGCCGACGCCAAAGGCGGTGGTGGCCGGGGTGCAGGCAGTGGTGGCGGCGGCAAAGGTGGCCCCGGCGGGGGGCCGGGTGGCAAAGGCGGCGGGCAGAAGCTCCCGGTGCAGGTGTACGTGGTGAAGCCCACCAATCTTTCCGACGAAGTAGCTGCGACCGGCTCGGTACTGGCCGACGAGTCGGTGGTGATAAAGAGTGAGCTGTCGGGCAAAATCACCAGCCTCAATATCCGGGAAGGCCAGCCCGTGCGCAAAGGTCAGTTGCTGTTCAGCATCAACGCCGATGAGGCCCAGGCCGCCATTCGCAAGCAACAGTATAATATTCAGCTGTTCCGCGACCAGGAAAAGCGCCAGCGCACCCTGCTCGACAAAGAATACATCAGCGCCCAGGAATACGAGCAAGCCAACAACCAGCTGCTGACGGCCCAGGCGGATCTGAAAGCCCTGCAGGCTTCTCTGGATAAAGCCTACGTGCGGGCGCCTTTTGATGGGGTGCTGGGCCTGACGACGGCCACAGTGGGCACCTACGTAAGCCCCGGTGCCGAAATAACGACCCTCTCGCGGGTGCGGCCGGTCAAGATTGACTTTGCCGTGCCCGGCCGCTTTGCCAGCAACGTGCGCGTAGGCGACGTGGTAGCCGTGACGGACGAAGGCACCAACAAAAAGTACGAAGCCAAGGTGTACGCCATTGACCCGCAGATTGACCCCGTGAGCCGCACCCAACCAGTGCGGGCCCGCTACGCCAATGCCAACAACGAGCTGCGGCCCGGCGCTTTCGTGAAAGTCAACCTGCAACTGGGGGAATCGACCGACGCCCTGCAGGTGCCCACCGAATCGGTGATTCCCGAGGCCAGCGGCTACAGCGTCTACACCGTAGAAGGAGGCAAGATGGTACCGAAGAAAGTGAAAATCGGAATTCGCTCCGACAAAGTGATTCAGATTACCGACGGCCTGGCCGTGGGGGACTCCGTGATTCGCACGGGCATTCTGCAAGTGAAACCCGGCGACGCGGTACGCGTGACAAAGTAATTTCTGTCCCGGGCCGTCCATCGTGCTACTACTCTGGTTTGTACCAACTGAGTAGCAACGATAATCGGCCCGGTGAATTTCACCGCAACCACTGCGTGTAACTGTATATGAGCTTATCATCCACCAGCATCAACCGCCCGGTCCTCGCCATCGTGATGAGCCTTGTCATCGTGATATTTGGCGTTATCGGGTTTCGCTACCTCAGCATCCGGGAATACCCCAGCGTTGACCCGCCCATTATTACGGTGTCAGCGGCCTACACCGGCGCCTCGGCCGACGTGATGCAGGGCCAGGTCACGGAGCCGCTCGAAGAAGCCCTGAACGGCATTGCGGGCATTAAGAACCTAACCTCCAACTCCCGGGACGGCCGCACCCAGATTACGGTGGAGTTTGACCTCGACGCCGACCTGGAAACGGCCGCCAACGACGTGCGCGACAAGGTATCGGGGGCCCAGGGCCGGCTGCCGCGCGACATCGACCCGCCCGTGGTGAGCAAGGCCAACGCCGACTCCCAACCCATCGTCATGACCTACCTCAGCTCCAACCAGCGCACGTTGCTGGAGCTGACTGACTATGCCAATAACACCCTCAAAGAGCGTCTGCAGACCATTCCGGGCGTGTCGGAAGTGCGGGTATACGGCGAGCGGAAGTACTCCATGCGCCTGTGGATGGACCCGGTGAAGCTGGCGGCCCTGGGCGTGAGCCCCGTGGACGTGCAGGCTGCCCTGACCCGCGAAAACGTGGAGCTGCCCAGCGGCGCCGTGCAGGGCCAAAACACCCAGCTCACCCTGCGCACCATGGGCCGGCTGACCTCGGTAGAAGATTTCAACAACCTGATTATCCGCAAGGACGAATCGTCGCTGGTGCGCTTGTCGGACATTGGCTACGCCGAGCTCTACCCCGAAAACGACCAGACTATCTTCAAGGTGAACGGCGTGCCGATGGTGGGCCTGGCGGTTATTCCGCAGCCGGGCTCCAACCAGATTGACATTGCCACGGAGTTCAACAAACGGATTGCGCTCTACGGCAAAGACCTGCCCAAGGACCTGGTGCTGAAGCCCGGCTTCGACAACTCGGTGTTTATCCGCAAGTCCATCAGTGAGGTAGAGCACACCATTATCGAAGCCTTCGTGCTGGTGGTTATCATCATCTTCCTTTTCCTGCGCGACTGGCGCTCCACGCTGATTCCGGTGGTGGCCATTCCGGTGTCGTTGGTGGGTATTTTCTTCGTGATGTACCTGCTCAACTTCTCCATCAACGTGCTGACGCTGCTGGCCATCGTGCTGGCCATTGGTCTGGTAGTGGACGACGCCATTGTGGTGCTGGAAAATATTTACTCCCGCATCGAGGAGGGTGAAGACCCCAAGGAGGCGGCCATTAAGGGGTCCGAGGAAATTCTGATGGCCGTTATCAGTACCACCATCGTACTGGCGGCCGTGTTTCTGCCCGTCGTATTCCTGACGGGGATTACCGGCCGCCTGTTCCGCGAATTTGGCATTGTGGTGGCCGGCTCGGTACTGATTTCGGCCTTCGTGTCCTTGACGCTGACGCCGATGATGTGCTCGGTGCTGCTCAAGCGCCAGGAAACCCACAACTGGTTTTACCGCAAAACCGAGCCCTTCTTCCAGAAGATGATTGGCGGCTACCAGGACAGCCTGCAAACCTTTTTGCGCAACCGCTGGCTGGCGTGGCTCGTGGTGGCCGGTACGGGCGTGGGCATCTGGTTTTTCATGAAAGCTATTCCCTCGGAACTGGCCCCCGTGGAAGACCGCAGCCGCGTGAACATCAACGCCACCGGGCCGGAAGGCGCTTCCTTCGAGTACATGGACGCCTACATGGCCCAGATTACCAAGATGGCCATGGACTCGGCCGGTACAAACAGCCTGAGCAGCGTCTTTGCCGTGACGTCGCCGGGCTTCGGCGGGGGTTCCAACTCGGGCACGGCCCGGGTGCTGCTCCTCGATGCCGACCAGCGGCCCCGGACCCAGGATCAGGTTGCTACGGCCCTGAGCTCGGGCGTGAAGCGTCTGACTGCCGCCCGCACCTCCGTGTCGCAAGACCAGAGTATCGGCGGGGGCGGCGGGGGTGGCGGGGGCCTGCCGGTGCAGTTCGTTATCCAGACGCAGGACTTCGACAAGCTGCGCGCAGCCGTACCGAAATTCCTGGATGCCGCCCGCCAGGACCCCACGTTCCAGTTCGTGGATGTCAACCTGAAGTTCAACAAGCCCGAGCTGCGCGTGAACATTGACCGGGAAAAGGCCCAAAGCCTGGGCGTATCGGTGCAAAGCATCAGCCAGACCCTGCAAGCCGGCCTGAGCGGACAGCGCTTCGGCTACTTTATCCGGGAGGGCAAGCAGTACCAGATTATTGGCCAGGTGGCGCGCGAAGACCGCAACCAGCCCCTGGACGTGCGCCTGCTGTCGGTGAAAAGCACCGACGGCACGCTGGTACAGCTCGATAACGTGATTAACCTGACCGAGAGCAGCACCCCACCCCAGCTCTACCGCTTCAACCGCTACAACTCGGCTACGTTCTCGGCCTCGCTGGCGCCGGGCAAAACCCTGGGCGACGGTATTGCGGCCATGCGCGGCATCGCCGAGAAAAATCTCGACGACACCTTCTCCACCGAACTGTCGGGCGCCTCGCGCGACTTTGAGGAAAGCTCTTCGTCCCTGCTCTTTGCCTTCGGCCTGGCCCTGGTGCTGATTTACCTGGTGCTGGCCGCCCAGTTTGAGAGCTTCCGGGACCCCATCATCATCATGGTGACGGTACCGCTGGCCTTGTCCGGGGCCTTGCTCAGCTTGTGGTACTTCAACCAGACGCTCAACCTGTTCTCCCAGATCGGCATTATCATGCTGGTGGGTCTGGTTACCAAAAACGGTATTCTCATCGTGGAATTTGCCAACCAGCAGGTCGAGAATGGCAAGGACTACATGACCGGCCTGATCGAAGGAGCTACGGCCCGCTTCCGCCCTATCCTGATGACTTCGCTGTGCGCCATTCTGGGTATTCTGCCCATTGCCATTGCCACCGGGGCCGGCGCCCTGAGCCGGCGGGCTATGGGTATCGGGGTTGTGGGTGGCTTGTTCTTCGCCACTGCCCTGACCCTGTACGTAGTGCCGGTGATGTACTCGTATTTCGCCACGGCTAAGAAGCACCATAAGAACCAGGAAGAAGCCGAACCCAAGCAAGCTGTAACGGCTTAATGCCCATTGAAAATCCGGCCGCCGTTCGTACCGGGCGGGGCCGGATTTTTGCCCATTATTTTGTCTAGAATGCAGTTTTCCGCCCGTCTTCGCTCTTTCTCACCCCTAGCCGCATTTTTTCTGCTGGCCTTGCCCGCGCTGGCCCAGCAGCCCGTGCCCATGCCACGGCAACCAGCCACCCAGCCCCAGGGAAAGCCGCAAACGGAAAAGCCTGTAACGGTAGCTTCCGCGGCGCCGCTTTCCCTGACCGAGGCCATCCGTATCGGGTTGGAAAACAACTACAATATTCGCCTGGCGGCTACCGATGAGCAGATTGCCGAAAACAACGTGACCCGCGGCAACGCCGGGCAGCTGCCGGTCGTGAACGGTAACCTGACCCGCAACTTCAACCGCAACAACGTGCGGCAGGAGTCGTCGAGCCGGCCCGAGCCCAGCACGGCCAGCAATGCGCAGTCGAACCAGCTGAATGCCAACGTGGCCGCTACCTGGACCGTATTCGACGGCTTCGGCATGTTCATCGCCTACGACCGGCTCAAGGCCCTGAACCAGAGTCAGCAGCAGCTCACGCGGGCTACGCTGGAGGAAACCGTGGCCGATATTACCAGTGCCTACTTTGCCGTGGTGCGCGAGTCGGGCAAGATCAAGTCGATTGAGGAAGCCCTCAAAATTGGTCAGGCCCGCATCGACCTGACCCAGGCCCGCGTGGAGGTGGGCGTGAGTGCCAAGGTAGAAGTGCTAACGGCCCGCGTGGATTACAACGCCGACCAATCGGCCTTGATTCAGCAGCAGGAGGCCTTGGCTACGGCGAAGATTACCCTCAACAACCTGCTGGGCCGCTCCCCCCGCCTCGACTTTCTGCCCTCGGATTCCATTGTGGTGGCCCGCGACCTGAACCGCGACGCCGTGGCCCAGGCTATTGAGCAAAACAACCCCCGCCTGCAACAGGCCCGCACCAACACGGAAGTAGCTACCTTCGACCGGAAACTGGTCCGCGCCTCGCGCTTTCCCCAGGTTGGCCTGACCTCGGGCTACGGGCTGAACCGCAACGTGAACGGAGCCGCTTTTTTCGGTAGCCAGCTCGTGACCAACACCAGCCGCAACTACGGCCTGAATTACGGCGTGGTAGCCTCGGTGCCTATTTTCGACGGCTTCAACCGCCGCCGCCTCGAGCAGAATGCCCGCATCGGGGAAGAGCAAAGCCAGTTGCAGCTCAGCCAGACCCAACTGCAGCTCGAATCGGAGGCGGAACAGGCCTTTGCCCAGTACCAGAACCGCCTGCAGCTGCTGGAGCTGGAAGAAGCCAACATTCTGCTGGCCCGCGAAAATGTGGCCATTGCCCTGGAGCGGTACCGCCTGGGTCTGCTCACCCCTATTGCCCTGCGGGAAGCCCAGCGCACCCAGCTCGATGCCGAAGTGCGTTTGCTCGACATCCGCTTCCAAGCCAAGCAGGCCGAAATTGTGCTGCGCCGCCTGAGCAGCGGCCTGGTACAGCAACAGGGTCAATAAGTAGCAGCACTAGCACGCAGACAACGGCAGCTTCTGTATCTTAAAGGCCCACGCCCCCACGCCCGGAGGCGTACTGCCCCGACGTATTATGGCCGCTTCCGAGCCTGCTGCTACCTGTAGCATCGTTTACCGCCCCGACCTGCACTTGCTGGTAGGCCGCTGGCCCGGCGACGCGCCGGTGCCCCAGCTGCAAGCCGATTACGAAGCCATCCTGCAGGAGGCGGAGCGCTACAGCGTAGCCCGCTGGCTGCTCGATGTGCGCCGCCGCGACCAGCTCAGCCCCGAATTAGGGCAGTGGGCCAATTATACGTTCTACCCGCTGGCCAGCACCCGCCTGGCGCCCCAGCTCCTGCGCATAGCCGTGCTGTGCTCCCCGGCCCGCCTGGCCGTATACGACTCGGATGCCCAGCAGCGGGCCTACCTGGCGTATGGCCTTTCGGCGGAACGGACCTACCGGCTGCGTTTATTTGGCAGTGAAGGAACGGCTATGGAATGGCTGTATAGCTAGCTGCATGCCCTATTCAGGTCTGGATTTCGGTTTTTCCAGCCGGGCAGCAAAGCCAGAGCAGTGGTATAATACACAACAATAGGACGCGGTTTTCCGAATATAGCCCGGCACTCACCCGTGCCGACGGCTGCTTCGTGGTCGGCGGAACGGGTCAGGTATTGGTAGGCCTACCCCACTCACTTATCCTGAACCGCACCTTTGTGAAAACAACTACTCCGTTTCTGCGCCCTTCCTTAGTTGCTGCATTCCTGCTAGCTAGTTTAACCAGCCGCGCCCAAACCCCAGCCTGGCAATCGGTGGTAGCCGCGGGCTGGGACGTAGCCGCTAGCGCAGCCGACGCGGCGGGCAACGTCTACCTGGCCGGCACGTTCGACGGTACTATTACCCTGGGCAGTACCACGCTGATTACTGCCGGCAACCGGGACATCTTTGTAGCCAAGTGGAGCACGGCTACCAACAGCTTCCTTTGGGCCCGGCGGGCGGGCGGCTCCGGCCCGGATGCCGTGAATGCTATAGCCGTGAGCGGGACCAATGTGTACGTAGCCGGCACCTTCGTAGGCGCCGCCGCCAACTTCGGCGCGACGACGCTGGCCTCGGCCGGTGGGAATGATATTTTCGTGGCCAAGCTTACGGATGCGGGTTCCGCCCCTTCGTTCAGCTGGGCGCAGCGGGCGGGCGGTAGTATCGGCGACTATCCCGCCGCCCTGGCCGTCAGCAACTCCGGGGTTTTCCTGACCGGACGGTTCGAAAGCTCGACGGCTACCTTTGGCAGCACGACCCTCACCAGCAACGGCTTCGACGACATTTTCGTCGCCAAGCTCACCGATGCCGGCGCTACCAGCAGCTTTGCCTGGGTACGGCAAGCGGGCGGCCCGGGCGTAGACCAGGCCCAGGCGCTTGCCGTGAATGGCCTGAACGTCTTTGTAGCCGGTAATTTCAGCGGCTCGGCCCGCTTTGGCGCCAACACGCTGACGGATGCCGGGCAGGGCGACCTGTACGTAACCAAGCTGATTGACAACGGCACCTCCGGCAGCTTCGAATGGGCCACCCGGGGCGGCAGCAATGGCTTCGACCAGGCCTCGGCTTTAGCAGTCAGCAACACGGGTATCTACGTGGCCGGCAGTTTCCAGGGCCGCACCGCCAGCTTCGGCACGCAGCAGCTCACCAATGCCGGCACGTTTGGCGACGTCTACGTGGCCAAGCTCCTGGATACGGGCAGCAGCGCCAGCTTTGTGTGGGCCCAGCGTGGGGGCGGCGCCCAGAACGACCAAGCCGCGGCGTTGGCGGTCAATGGTTCTAGTGTGTACGTGGCCGGTACTTTCGACCAGAGCCCCGCCACCTTTGGCAGCACCACGCTTCCCAACGCCGGCGGCACCGACGGATTCGCAGCTCGCCTGACCGATGCCGGGGTTAGTGGCAACTTTACCTGGGCCCTGGGCTTTGGCGGCACCTCCGGTGATTTTGCTAGCTCGATAGCCGTTATCGGCAAGCAAGTATACGTCGGCGGTACGGCCAGCCCACCGGCCAGCTTCGGCGTGCTTGGTTTGCTGCCTAGCCCCAGCACGGGCACCGTCGGCTTTCTGGCTTCCCTGGTCGACAATGCCCCTTTAAGCCAGCGGGCCGCCTCGCAGTTGCCGGGCCTGAGCATCTACCCCAACCCCGCCCGGAATGCGGCTACCGTGGAGCTGCCGGCCGTGCTGGGCGCTACGCAGGCCACCCTAACCCTTACTGATGCTGTGGGCCGGGCCGTGCGCACCACCTCGGCGGCTCTCCCTGCCGGCGGTCTGCGCCATACCCTCGACGTAAGCAACCTGGCGCCGGGCCTCTACACGCTACGAGTGCAGATTGGCACCCACACCGCCACCCAGCCGCTAGCCGTGGAGTAAGCTGGCTTAGCAGCTACGACTCCCACAAAAAGCCCCGGCCGCGGAATTACGGTCGAGGCTTTTTGTGTGAGTCGTAGCTCCGGGAAGAACCGAAAAAGCTGATGGTTGCTATTTGATGTTGATGGCCCGCAGCTGCTGCAGCGCTTCCTGGGTTTCCTGGCGCTTGGCGGCTTCTTTCTCGTCTTCGTCTTTGGGTTCCTTCGGCGTGGTGCCGTAAAAAGTCAGGATGTTTTGCTTCTGCGGGCCACTCACGCCGTCGAACTTGGCCTTGGCCAGCTCCCGCACCCATTCGCCGTACGTTTGGTCGGCCAGGGCATATTCGCCGGCTTTGGTTTGGTGGCCGGTGTCGAAGTCGGCATTGGCCAGGCGCGGGGCCGCGGCTACCGTGTCTTTGGGTTCCTGCTCCACCAGAGCGCAGTATTTCACGATTACCTGCCGGAAGCTGGCCTTGAACAGCTCCTGCGCCTCGGGCGTGGGTGGCCGGAAGGCAAAGGGCTTCAGCGGCCCAATTTTGGGCATTACCCGCACGAAATACGACAGAATCCGGGCCCCGGTGCCGGGATGCTCGTAGGCGGTGCCGTACTGCTTGCGGAATTTCCGCTCACTCTCCTTATATACGTATTCGCGCCGGCGGGCCAGGGGGCTCAGCTTACGAATTTCCTTTTTCTGGGACTGCCAGGCGGCGCGGCTGGCAATGGGAATAAGCTGGCGCACGGCGAAGCGGAAGGAGCCGATGCTCAGGTCCACGTTGAAAATAACCTTGCCCAGCTCCAGGCCATAGGTTTTCTTGAAAGCCTCTTCCAGCACCCGCTTGCTTACCTGAAAGCCCACGTAGCGCTGGTAGTCACTGGTGCGGTAGCGGCCATTGGCCACCTGCACCACGTCGAAGGCAAACTCGAGCTGGGTGTGCTGCTTGGGCGCCTCGACGTAGGTAATGTTCCTGCCAAACTTCTGCCCCAGTTCCGGATACACCAGCGGCATGGCCTTGTTGGTGCCCTCGGGGTGGCCGTTGATGTCGGCCGCATAGTGGCCCAGCGCGCCCAGGGCAAAGGCGTACTCGTTGCGGTCCTGGGCCCCATCGAGCAGGTTGCGCACGAAGTCGCCGCTGCGCACGTAGTGGGTCAGGTTGGTAAACAGCGTGGAGCCAAAGGGGTAAAAGCCCATGTCCTGAATGATGGAGCCGCCGTAGGCGTAGGACTTGGCTTCGAGCAGTTGCTCATCGGTGGCACCGGGGTAGCGGCGCTGCAACAAGGGCATCAGGCAGCGCTGCCAGGTCGAGTCGATATTGGCCTGGTGGGTGAGCACCGAGTAGCCAGAGGCGGAAAGCGGCGCGAGCAATACGGCCCAGACGCTGCACAGTAACCATTTGAGCATGCAATAGGATACTTCCGCGCGGGACTACGATGTCGGGTGGGAAGCTTTGTCAGTACGGGAAAGCTGAACAGGAGTTATAATTGGAAAGGTTGAATTTCAGGCCTTAACCAACCAAAAAGGCAACGACTTCCAGCCGTTGCCTTTTTTCTAAACTATAAGCTCCCCATAAGGTTTTCGCCCGAAGCCGGCGCCGTACCCTGGGCTTGTAGCCAGCCTTATACAAAGTGGTAGAGAAAAGTAATGACTCCGCTGTAGGCCGGTTTCTTGGCGTCTTTTACTTCCATCGTCACCTCGATACGGGCTTTGGCAATGCCGCGCAGATCTTTCACCGAAAGCAGCTTGGCCCGCAGGCGCACCTCGCTGTTAACCGTGACGGCCTGGTTGAAGCGCAGGCTTTCGATTTCGTAATTCACCTGCATTTTCAGGTTCTCAATCTGCACAATCTGGGTCCACAGGTAGGGCAGCAACGACACGGTCAGGTAGCCGTGGGCAATGGTAGCGCCGAAGGGCGACTCGGCTTGGGCCTTATCGGGCTCGGTATGAATCCACTGAAAGTCTAGGGTAGCGGCGGCAAACTGGTTGATTTGCTCCTGCGTGATGGTGTGGTATTCGGAGACGCCTAGCTCCTGGCCTTGGTACTGCTCCAGCTCCTGGAGGCTGTTAATGGTTACCGTGCTCATGCGGGGTGGTGTAGGGGGAAAACGGTAGAGACGCAGCTTGGCGCCTACTGGTTGAGTAATTTGACTGCCCGGCAGCCGGTGGCTCCAACGAGCAAGCGCAAAGATGCGTCGCGGCCTTGGTTCTAGCACCGCACCAGCCTGTTTACTTACGCAGTGTACTCGGCGGCCGCTGCAGAATAGCCCTGCAGCCCGGCCTATTTTTCCTCTTCATACTCTCTTCACTGCCTGCCGAGCAAGTTTGCAGCGTTGATCCGGCAACAGTGCCGGGCTTGGTGCAGCCCTTCGGCCGGCGCCTGTGCCACCCGCAGTAGCCTTGCCCTGGGTCAACTTTCCGTTTTGCTTTCCTGTATCTTACCTTCCGGCCCCCGTACTGCGGCCGAGCCACGGAGGCTGTGCTTTTTTACTTTTTCCCATGAATGTTCTGATTGTTGAGGACGACAATGCCCTGGCCCAGGAGCTGGCCTTGTATCTGCAGCACGAGCGCTACCACTGCGACTTTGCCCGGACCGGGGCCGAGGCTTCGGAAAAGCTTTACGTCAACGAATACGACTTCGTGCTGCTCGACCTGGGCTTGCCCGACCAAGATGGGCTGCACCTGCTGGCCGAAGCCCGGCAGGAGCACAACAGTCAGGCATCCATTATTATTCTGAGTGCCCGCGGCTCGGTCGATGACCGGGTGAGCGGCCTGCAGCTGGGCGCCGACGACTACCTGCCCAAGCCCTACTCGCTGATGGAGTTGGCCACGCGGATGCAGGCCATTACGCGGCGCAAGCACGGCCTCACGCAGGAAACCTTGTCGTTTGGCCACTTCGTGATTAACCTCAGCGAGCGGACCCTGCGCCACGGCGGCACCGAAGTAGTCCTCACGCGCCGCGAGTTCGACCTGCTGCACTACCTGCTGCTGCACCGCGGCCGGGTGCTCACGCGCATGCAGCTCAGCGAGCATATCTGGGGCAACATGATCAGCGACCGGGACGACCACGACTCGAATTTTATCGACGTGCACGTGAAGAATATTCGCAAGAAGCTCAGTGCCTTCGACACCCACGAGTGGGTCGAGACGGTGCGGGGCATCGGGTACCGTTTCAAGCCGACCCAGGAAGTGTGAAGCTCCAGCAAAAGCTCGTTCTGCTCACCACGCTTTCCAAGGCCCTGATGGCGGTGGTGCTGTTGCTGGCCCTACCCTGGATTGTGGAAACCCTGGCCCTGGGCCACACCGACGCCTCGCTCCGGGCCGAGCAGCAGCAGGTGATGCGCCGCATTGGCGAAATCGGCATTGCGAGCTTTCTGACTGAGCCCAACCCCAACCAAAAAGTACACTACGACCTGCTGCAGGACGAATTCATTGACCTGCGCCGCGCTTCCACGCCCCTACCCGACACCGTGGCCACCCTGCCCCGGCAGCAGCACGGCACCCTGGTCGATTTTCGGGTGCTGCGCCACACGTTTCAGCTCCAGGGACAGTGGTACGTCGTGGAAATCGGCAAGAGCATTGCCTCGGTGGAAGACGTCTACTCCCTGCTCCGTTCCCTGGCCGCCTACGCCCTGCTCTTTGCCGTACTGACCACACTGCTCATCGAGCTGGGCGTCATCAACTACCTGCTCCGGCCCGTCGACCAGATTGTGGAGCGCCTGCGGGCGGTACAAGGCCCCATGCCCGCGCCCCTGCCGCCTCTGCAAACCACCACCTCCGACTTTCAGTACCTGGATGCCACTATTCGGCGCATGCTGCAGAAAATCCGGCGGGTGTTTGAGCAGGAGCGCGAATTTATTGCCAATGCCTCCCACGAGCTGCTCACGCCGGTCAGCATTCTGCAAAACCGCTTTGAGAACATGCTCCAGGCCGAAATTCTGCCCGAGGAAGCCGAACAGCAGATTGTGACCTCCCAGCGCACCCTGCACCGCCTGACGGCCACGCTGCGCACCTTACTCATGATTTCGCGCATCGAAAACGAGCAGTACGCCCGCAACGACAAGGCCGACCTCGGGGCCGTGCTGCAAGAAGTAGTTGACGAGCTGGAAGACCGTATTGCCGACGAGCAGCTGACGGTGGAATGGGCCCTGGAAGGCCGTCCCCACCTGGCCGCGGCCAATACCAGCCTGCTGTTCACCTTTTTCTACAACCTGCTCAGCAACGCGGTGAAGTACAACCACACCGGCGGCCGGATTCAGATTGGCGGCCAGCAGCCCGCAGGCCAGCCCTACCGCCTGCAGGTGCGCAACACGGGCCGCGTGATTCCGGCCGAGCACCTACCCCACCTGTTCGAGCGGTTTCGGCGGGCCTCTAATGTCCACACCGCCGAAGGTTACGGCCTGGGGCTGGCGTTGGTGCGCACCATTGCACAGTTTCACGGCTTCCGCTTGCAGGTCGAGTCGACGGAGCAGGAGGGCACGACATTTACCGTGTGGCTACCCACGGCAGAACTGGCGGCGTAGCCTGTTTCCAGAAATAAGTAGTCGACAACAAGGCCCTGCTCGGTAACGAGTGGGGCCTTTCGTGGTATTTTCGGCCTCGAACCATCGGGAATGAAAACCACGCGCTGCTTCTACCGTTGTTCTTAGTAGCCCCGGCACTTCCGGGGGACTCATAGTACGGGCTCAACCGCCTACTTTCCTCCTTCGCCCCGGCTCTTTTGCGTTACCTGGCTTCCATTCTGCTCCGGCCTACCGCTGGCCTGCTCTTCGGCTTGGTGCTGGGGTTGCTGGTCGTTTCACCCGTAGCTAGGGCCTCTGCCCCGGCCGCCGTGGTACGGCCTGCCGAAGCCCCTATGCCCGCCGTGGCCCTGCCCGCCGACTGGCAGGGCCTCCACCCCGAAGCCAGGGTAGAAACCGACCCAACGCTGCTGCGCCCCAGCCTTGCGGGCCCGGCCCTGTTGCCGCCCGGTCCCGGCTTGCTCGTGGCTCGGCGCCCAGTAGTGCGCGACGCTTCGGGCCGGCGGCAACGGTGCCTCGCACCCAACCAGCGCTGGCTAGCCACCTGGCTCTGGACCAGCGTTTTGCCCAACGCCCCCTAAGGCCAAGCATAACTTCTTCAGTCGTAGCTATTTTGGTAGTGCCCTCCGGAGGCACTTCCCTGGTAGCACGTGCGTATCTCGGCCGTCTGCTTGCTGATTACGGGCCTGGGAAGGGCCGCTAAAGCGTGCTTTGGCCAGCTTTCTACCAAACCCGTACCGTGGCCGACTTACTGGCCTCTCTGGTGTACATCTGGCCTTCAAGGCTTCTCCAACAGCCCTTTTTCGCTTGACTATCCATGCTAATTCCTCAACTTATTTTCCTGCGTCAGCTTCGCCAACGTCTTCCTGCCTCTATGCCTTCTGCTCCCACCAATACCCCCGTCAACTTAACCGAGAAGATCAAAAACCTGGCGCTTATCGTGGCGGGCATCCTGTGCGCGGGCATGGGCTTGAAAGGATTTCTGCTTTCCAGTCATTTCATTGATGGCGGTGTTACGGGCATTTCCATGCTGATATCGGCCACCTTGCACGTGCCGTTATCTTGGTTGCTACTCATCATCAATTTGCCGTTTGTAGTACTGGGCTACCGGCAAATCGGCATGGGCTTCGCCGTGAAAAGCGCCGCGGCCATTGCCGGGCTGTCGTTGGCCCTGGCCGTGGTGCCCTACCCCGACGTGACCAAAGACCTGCTGCTGACGGCCGTGTTTGGCGGAGTCTTTATCGGGGCCGGTATCGGGTTGGCCATGCGGGGCGGAGCCGTGCTCGATGGCACGGAAGTGGCGGCTTTGCTGATCAACCGGCACACGCCCTTACTCAAGGTCAGTGACGTGATTCTGGTCCTGAACATCTTTATCTTCGGCGTGGCGGCCTTTGTGCTGGGCGTGCAAACGGCCCTGTATTCGATTCTGACCTACGTGGCCGCCTCCAAAACCCTGGACTTCCTGCTCAACGGCATCGAGCAATACACGGGCGTCACCATCATTTCGGCCCGGAGCGAGGCTATCCGCGAGGCTATTACGACCACGCTGGGCCGGGGCGTCACGATTTACCAGGGCAAGCGCGGCTACGGGAAGCGCGGCGACCGGGACCTGGACATGGACATTGTCTTTACCGTCGTGACTCGCCTCGAGCTGCCCCAGCTGCGCACCGAGGTGCGCCGCCTCGACCCCCAAGCCTTCGTTATTCAGCACAGCATCGACGACGCGGAAGGCGGCATGGTAAAAAAGCGTCCATTTCACTAACGGACCCAGCCTCATGCGGCTTTCATCTGCGCCCCGTACTCTGCCGCCATGTTAACGTACTCTCACTTTCAGGCACTGTCGGCCGCGGAGCAGCAGGCCCACGCCAAAACCTGGGGCATCTTCATAGTTTCGCGCCCCTGCGGTTCCTTTATCGTCGACTTGTACTACCTAGCGGGCTACTACTGCGAACTATGGCGGCCGCTACCGGCCGCGCACGTGGCGTATGTGCGCCCATTTTTTGAGCAAGCTCAGCTTTATCCTTACCTGAGTCTAATCAGCTTACCGCACAACCTACTGGCCTAGCCGTGGGCTTATCCAAACAACCGTATAGAAATTGGCACTGCATTTCCCTGGGTGCATTATCAGCTTCTATATATTTTGTTATCAGCAACTTGCCTAACACAGACCAAGCTAACCTCCTCACCTGGCAGGGTTGCGGTTAAGGACAAGTCAACATCATAAACTAACAAACGTTTGTTTATGTAAGTAAACCCGCCTACTTTTAATTGCGCCTTTGCCCAGTATGCTCTGCTGCCCATGCTCTTCCAACCAGAAATCGAACGGATGCCCCTGGCCCAGCTGCGGAAGCTGCAAGATGCGCGGCTGCGGCAGCAGGTAGAATACGTGTACCACCGGGTGCCTTTTTACAGGGCCAAGCTGGATGCGCTGGGCGTTCATCCTTCCTCTTTCAACGGGTTGGCGGATATAACCAAGCTGGGGTTCACCCGCAAAGCCGACTTCCGCGACAATTACCCCTTCGGCCTGTTTGCCGTGCCCCAGCCCGAGGTGGCCCGCCTGCACTGCTCCAGCGGCACCACGGGCAAGGCCACCGTGGTCGGCTACACAGCCCAGGACCTCACCATCTTTGCCGAAGTAGTGGCCCGTTCCCTGGCCGCGGCGGGGTGCCGGCCGGGTATGAAGCTACAGAATGCCTACGGCTACGGCCTGTTTACGGGCGGCCTGGGCATTCATTACGGAGCCGAAAAGCTGGGCCTCACCGTCATTCCCGTCTCGGGCGGGGGCACCGACCGGCAGTTGCAGCTGCTCCAGGATTTTCGGCCCGAAATCATCTGTGCCACGCCTTCCTACGCGCAAGTGTTGGCCGAGGAAATGCAGCGCCGCCGCATTTCGCATAATTTCATCAACCTGCAGTATGCCGCCCTGGGCGCCGAGCCGTGGACGGAAACCATTCGGCAGCAGGTGGAAAGCGGGTTGCACGTGCGGGCTACCAATATTTATGGCCTAAGCGAAATCATGGGGCCGGGCGTGTCGCAGGAGGACGTGGATGAGCAAGGCACGGGCAGCTACATCTGGGAAGACCATTTCCTGCCCGAAGTAGTCGATAAGGACAGCGGTGAACCCGTGGCCGAGGGCGAGTTGGGCGTGCTCGTGTTTACGACGCTAACCAAGCAGGCCATGCCCATTCTACGCTACTGGACCAACGACATTACCAACATCTACTACGGCGAGTCCCGGAGCCGCACCCACGTGAAGATGGGCCCGATTCGGGGCCGGGCCGACGATATGCTCATCATCCGCGGCGTTAATTTCTTCCCAACCCAGGTCGAGGATATCCTCAGCGGACTAGACCACGTGAGTCCGTACTACCAGGTGGTGGTGTCCCGCCGCGGCAGCCTGGACGAAGTGAAAGTCAGCGTCGAAATCAGTGAGGAGCTGATGCGCCGCCTGGAGCTGGACGCGGTGACAGAAGCGGCCGTGCAGCAGCACGACTGCCTGCGGAATCTGCAGGGCGCGTGTGCCAAGAAAATCAAGGACAACATTGGCCTGAGTATGCAAGTACAGCTGGTGGGCTTTGGGCAGCTGCCGCGCAGTGAAGGCGGCAAGCTGAGCCGGGTACAAGACTTGCGAAACCTCTAGCTGATGCGTGTACATAAATACGGGGCTTCTTCTAGCTTTACCCTCCACAACCCCACCCGCCCCCACGTGCACGTCTTATTCTCTGTAAGCTGAATGGCCAAAAAAGTCAAAACCAACAAACGGCAGGTGATTCTGGAAGAAGCCGCCAAGCTCTTCAAAGCCAAAGGCTTCGGGGGCACTTCCATGCGCGACTTGGGCTCCCAGGTGGGCATGGAGGCGGCCAGCATGTACAACCACATCAGCTCCAAGGACGACATTCTGGAAAGTATCTGCTTTCACGTGTCGAACACCTACATTTCCCAGCTCCACGAAATCGAGCAGCTGCCGGTATCCTACGTCGACAAGCTCAAGGCCCTGATCCGCCTCCACATCCGGCTCATGATTGAGGACGGCGCGGCCGTGTCGGTGGCCAACAACGACTGGAAATACCTCAGCGACGACAAGCTCCAGCAGTTCAAGGACGCCCGCAAAACCTACGAAAAGGGCTTTGCGGCCCTCATCGAGCAGGGCATCGAAGCCGGCGAGTTTCAGCCCATGAACGTGTCGGTGGCCTTGTTCACAATTTTGTCGGCCGTGCGCTGGGTGGAACTCTGGTACCGCCCGGGCCGCGGCATTACGGCCGAGGAGCTGGAAGAAAACATCATGACCATCCTGCTCAACGGACTGGCCAAGTAAAGTAGCTGGTTTTTGGTGATTGGTTTTTGGTTTATGGCCTCTTGCAGGGTCAGCAGACGACTACCAACCAAAAACCAATTACCAAAAACAAAAAACCAATCAGTAATGAGTCGATTTCATAAAGTCCGCATCAAGCGCATCGAAAAGGAAACGCCCGACAGCGTGGTGGTATCGTTGGACGTGCCTGAGGATCTGCGCGACACGTTCCGCTTCACTCAGGGCCAGTACCTGACGTTTCGGCGGGAACACAACGGGGAGGAATTGCGCCGCTCCTACTCTATTTGCAGCAGTCCGCTGGAAAACGAGTGGCAGGTGGCCATTAAGAAAGTGCCCGAGGGTCGGTTTTCGTCCCTGGCCGTGGACGTGCTCAAGGTGGGTGAAGAGCTGGACGTGATGCCGCCGGCCGGCCATTTCTACACTGAGCTGCATCCCGAGCAGGCCAAGCACTACGTCATGTTTGCCGCCGGCAGCGGCATTACGCCCGTGTTCAGCATTATCAAAACCGTGCTGCTGACCGAGCCCCAGAGCCGCGTGACGCTGATTTATGGCAACCGGGGCCGCAACTCCATCATCTTCAAGGAAGGCATCGAGGCGCTCAAGAACAAGTTCCTCAAGCGTCTGAGCGTATACCACATCCTGAGCCGGGAGCAGGGCGACACCGACCTGCTTTTCGGCCGCATCGACCAGCCCAAGACCGAGCTGTTCCTGCAGAAAATCCTGCCCGCCGCCCAGATTGACGAGTGCTTTATCTGTGGCCCCGAGGAAATGATTCTGGGCGTGAAAGCCGCTTTGACCAGCGCCGGCGTAGCGCCCGAAAAGATTCACTTCGAAATGTTCGGCACCGCGGGTGGCGGCAAAACCCAGGCTGGCCCGGCCAAGGTGCGCCCCGTGGGCGAAGACGACAAGCACAGCCAGGTCACGGTGCAGCTCGACGGCAACACCCGCGTCCTGGAAATGTCGTACTACGGCAACACGATTCTGGACGCCCTGCTCGAAACCGGCGTGGATGCGCCCTACTCCTGCAAAAACGGCATGTGCAGCACCTGCCGCTGCCGCGTAGTGGAAGGTCAGGTGGAAATGGACGTCAACTACTCCCTTTCCGACACTGAAGTGGCCAAAGGCTACGTCCTCTCCTGCCAGGCCCGCCCCACGTCGGAGAAAGTACGGGTGGATTTCGACCAATAGTTAAGAACGAAATTCCCCTCGTTTTTTCAAGGAGGGGTGCCCGAAGGGCGGGGTGGTAAACTCGTCAGAACGACCTTGTAGCAGTAGCTCTGGTAATCGTTCAACGCTCCGGTCAACCATCCCTAACCCCTCCTCATCAGAGGAGGGGAACTAGCCTTAGCTATATTAAGCTCAATATTTTTCTTACTTTTAACTAACGAATGTTAGTTAAACTTTGTTGAAAGCGCATGGAAACGGTAGAAATCAACCTCGAAGAGCAGTTTCAGGCCCGCATCGACGCGGACATTCGCATTGAGCCCAAGGACTGGATGCCCGACGCGTACCGCAAGACGCTGATCCGGCAGATTTCCCAGCACGCCCACTCCGAGCTGGTCGGCATGCTGCCCGAAGGCAACTGGATTACCCGCGCCCCTTCGCTCAAGCGCAAGTCCATCCTGCTCAGCAAAGTGCAGGACGAAGCCGGCCACGGCCTCTACCTCTACTCGGCCGCCGAAACCCTGGGTGCTTCGCGGGACCAGATGCTGGCCGACCTGCACTCGGGCAAAGCCAAGTATTCCAGCATTTTCAACTACCCCACCCTGAGCTGGGCCGACATGGGCACGGTGGGCTGGCTCGTGGATGGGGCCGCCATCCTGAACCAGGTGCCGCTGTGCCGCACGTCCTACGGCCCCTACGCCCGGGCCATGGTGCGGGTGTGCAAGGAGGAAAGCTTCCACCAGCGCCAGGGTTTCGAAATCATGCAGACCCTGTGCGAAGGTGCGCCCGAGCAGAAAGCCATGGCCCAGGAAGCTCTGAACCGCTGGTGGTGGCCCACGCTGATGATGTTCGGCCCCAAAGACGCCGACTCGCCCAACACCGAGCAGAGCATGAAGTGGCGCATCAAGCGCTTCACCAACGACGAGCTGCGCCAGAAATTCGTGGACATGATGGTGCCCCAGGCCGAGTTCCTGGGCCTCACCGTACCCGACCCCGCCCTAAAGTGGAACGAGACCAAGCAGGGCTACGACTTCGGCGAGGTGAACTGGGAGGAATTCTGGAACGTGGTGAAAGGCAACGGTATGTGCAACAAGGACCGCCTCGGCGCCCGCGTAAAAGCCCACGAGGAAGGCGCCTGGGTGCGCGAAGCCGCCCTGGCCCACGCCAAGAAGCGCGCCGCTAAAGCTGAAACCCAGGCCGCATAAAACCGAACGATGTAGAGACGCATACTTGCGTCTCCCATTGAACGAACTTCGCCTTCACCGCCGCGCACTAAACAACGATTGAGACGCAAATATGCGTCTCTACATTTCAGACGAAGATGAACCAATCCGAATGGCCGCTGTGGGAAGTTTTTATCCGCAGCAAGCAGGGCCTCGACCATAAGCACGTGGGCAGCTTGCACGCCGCCGACGCCACCATGGCCATCCAGAACGCCCGCGACGTGTACACCCGCCGCCTCGAAGGCATCAGCATCTGGGTCGTGGAAAGCCAGCACGTGCACGCCTCCAACCCCGACGACGCCGAGGCCTTCTACGACCCGGCCAACGACAAAGTGTACCGCCACCCGACCTTCTACCAGGTGCCGGACTCCATCAAGCACATGTAGGCTGTCGGCCTCATCAGCGCCGACCTTTCCCGTCTTAACCCTCCGCCCGCTATGCAAGTTGCCCCTTCCGAAACCGCCGCCCTGAACTCGTACTCGCCCGAACTGCGGCAGCAGCTGTTTCTCTGCGTGCTGCAGCTGGCCGACACCAGCCTGATTCTGGGCCACCGCCTCTCCGAGTGGTGCGGGCACGGCCCGGTGCTGGAGCAGGATCTGGCCATGGCCAACATTGCCCTCGACTTGCTGGGCGAAACCCGCAGCCTCTACCAGTACGCCGCCGAGCTGGAAGGCCAGGGCCGCACCGAGGACGACCTGGCCTTTCTGCGCCTGGCCGTGGAGTACAAGAACCCCCTGCTGGTGGAGCAGCCCAACGGCGACTTTGCCGACACCGTGACCCGGCAGTTTCTGTTCGACAACTTCCACTACCACTTCCTGCGGGCTCTCAAAAACAGCCCCGATGAGCGCCTGGCCGCCATTGCCGAAAAGGCCGTGAAGGAAGCCGCTTACCATTTGAAGTGGAGCTCGGAGTGGCTGATTCGCTTAGGTGACGGTACCGAGGAAAGCCGCAAGCGCCTCGACAAAGCCCTGGATACCCTCTGGCGCTATTCCGGCGAACTGACCAAGCCCACGGCCACCGAACAGGCATTGCAAGCCGCCGGCATTATCCCCGATTATGCCACGCTGCTGCCCACCATGGAAGCCCACCTGAACCACGTGTTCCAGGAAGCCACGGTGCCCGTGCCCCAGGGCGTGTTTATGATGACCGGCGGCAAAGAAGGCCGGCACACCGAGCACCTGGGCTACATTCTGGCCGAGCTCCAGTACATGCAGCGCACGTATCCGGGAATGAAATGGTAGGTACTATGCCCACCGAGGAACGCATCTGGCAACTGCTGGAAGAGGTGTCGGACCCCGAGGTGCCCGTGCTCAGCATTCTGGATTTGGGCATCGTGCGCGGCGTGCAGGTGCAGGGCGAGCAGGTCACGGTGAGCATTACGCCAACGTACTCGGGCTGCCCGGCCATGAACACCATAGCCACCGAAATCCGGCTGCGCCTCCTGGCCGAGGGCATCACCCAGGTAACGATTCACAACCAGCTCAGCCCGGCCTGGACTACGGACTGGATGAGCCAGGCCGGGCGCGAAAAACTGGAAGCCTACGGCATTGCCCCGCCCGTGGATGGCACCGCCACCGGCCACGTGCTCAACCTCTTCGGCAAGGACACGGCCGTGCGCTGCCCGCTCTGCAAGTCCGATAACACCCACCTCGTCAGTCAGTTCGGCTCCACGGCCTGCAAAGCCCACTACCAGTGCGACGACTGCCACGAGCCCTTCGACTACTTCAAATGCCACGCGTGAGACGCTTCAGTATTGAGTAGTTGGTATTAGGTAGTGAGACAAATAATAGTCACTCCGCTTTTCCCTTACTCACCCCCTGAACGTCTCGCTACTAACTACTTAGTACTAACAACTACAAGATGATCATCGGAATTATCGGCAGTGGCGCCATGGGCGCGGGAATTGCGCAGGTGGTAGCTTCTGCCGGCCACACGGTGCGCCTGCTCGACCAGAACCGCCAGGCCCTGGACCGCGCCGGTAAGTCGATACAGGGCAGCCTGGACAAGCTAGCCGAGAAAGGCAAGCTAACCGCGGAAAAAGCCGCCGACATTTTCAACCGCCTGCACCTGACCCAGGACATTGGCGCCTTCAACGACTGTGAGCTGGTGCTCGAAGCCATTGTGGAAGACCTGGCCGTGAAGCAGCAGCTGTTTCGGGAGGTGGAAATGATGGTGCCCGACACCTGCATACTGGCCTCCAACACCTCTTCCCTGTCCATTGCTTCCATTGCCGCGGCCTGCCAGAAGCCGGAGCGGTTTATTGGCATCCACTTCTTCAACCCCGCCCCCGTTATGCAGCTGGTCGAAGTCATTCCGGCCGTGCAAACGCGCGAAGGGCTGGCCGAAGAAGTGCGGGACCTAGTACAGAGCTGGGGCAAGCTGCCCGTCCTGACCAAGGACACCCCGGGCTTTATCGTCAACCGCGTGGCCCGGCCTTTCTACGGCGAGGCCATCCGGATTCTGGAGGAAGGCATAGCCGACGTGGCCACCATCGACTGGGCCCTGACCGAGCTGGGCGGCTTCCGCATGGGCCCGTTCACGCTCATGGATTTCATCGGCCACGACGTGAACTACCGCGTCACGGAGTCCGTTTTCACCGCCTTTTTCTTCGACCCGCGCTTCAAGCCTTCTTTTACCCAGAAGCGCCTGTTTGAGGCCGGCTACTACGGCCGCAAGTCGGGCCGGGGCTTCTACAGCTACGCCGAAGGCGCCGTGCAGCCCGAGCCGACCCGCGACGAAGCCCTGGGCCGCACGATATTGAACCGCGTACTGGCCATGCTCATCAACGAAGCCGTGGACGCGCTGCACCTGAACGTGGCTTCCAAGCAGGACCTGGAGTTGGCCATGACCAAGGGCGTAAACTACCCCAAAGGCCTGCTGGCCTGGGCCGACGAGCTGGGCCTGGCCACCGTACTAGCCACCCTCGACGAACTCTACGACGAATACCACGAGGACCGGTACCGCGCCAGCGCCCTGCTGCGCCGCATGGTCCGCCAGAACCAGACCTTTTTCCAGCATGCGTCAGCCCTCAGCCGCTAGCACCGCGCGGGCCGAAGCCGTGAAGGAGCGCATGCTCCAAAACGACGCCTTCAGTAAGCTGCTGGGTCTGGAAGTCGACGAAGTCGGCCCCGGCTACTGCCGCCTGCACTTCACCGTGCGCCCCGACATGCTCAATGGCTTTGCGGCACTGCACGGCGGCGTCACCTTCTCAGCCGCCGATTCAGCCTTTGCCTTTGCCTGCAACAGCCACGGCCGCCAGAGCGTGGGGCTTACCGTCACCATCGACTACCTCGAAGCCGGCAAGCTTGGCGACGTTATTACCGTGGAGGCCCGGGAAGAAGGCCTCAAGCACAAAGTGGGCGTCTACACCATTCGCCTCACCAACCAGCACGGTACGCTCCTGGCCCTGTTTAAAGGCACCGCCTACCGCACCAGCAATGAAATCTTGTGAGACACAAATAGGCCGTCATGTCGAACATTCTGCGCTTCAAGCAGTGAGGAATCTCGCGTGCTGACGTTGTGCAAGTAATCTGATTTCCATTGCACGCGAGATTCCTCACTGCGTTCGGAATGACGTTCTTAACCGAAGAAACTACCCATGAAACAAGCTTATTTAGTTGACGGTATCCGCACGCCCATCGGTAATTTCGGCGGCAGCCTGTCGTCCGTCCGCCCCGACGATATGGCGGCCCTGGTGATTCAGGAGCTGCTCAAGCGTAACTCCGGCGTCGGCCCCGCGGCCGTGGCCGACGTAATTCTGGGCTGCGCCAACCAGGCCGGGGAAGACAACCGCAACGTGGCCCGCATGGCGTTGCTGCTGGCTGGCCTGCCCACCGCCGTACCCGGCGAAACCGTGAACCGCCTCTGCGCCTCGGGTTTGTCGGCCAGCATTGCCGCCGCCCGCGGCATTCAGTCGGGCGACGGAGACCTGTTCATTTCCGGTGGCGTGGAGAGCATGACCCGCGCGCCCTACGTCATGTCCAAGCCCAGCAAGGCCTTCGGCACCGACTCCAAAATGTACGATTCGAGCTTCGGCTGGCGCTTTGTCAACGAGAAGCTGGAGGCTATGTACGGCATCGATGCCATGGGCGAAACGGCCGAAAACCTGGTCGACCAGTACCACATCAGCCGGGAAGACCAGGACCAGTTTGCTTATGAGTCGCACCAGCGGGCCGGCCGGGCCCGGGACTCGGGCCGTTTCGCCGAGGAAATCGTGGCCGTGCCCATCCCCCAGCGCAAGGGGGAGCCGGTGCTGTTTGCCCAGGACGAGTTCATCAAGTCGGAAACGACTCTGGACGTGCTGGCCAAGCTGCGCCCAGCTTTCCGCAAGAATGGCTCGGTTACGGCCGGCAATTCCTCGGGGCTGAACGACGGGGCCGCGGCTTTGCTGCTGGCTTCGGAAGACGGCCTCAAGCAGCACAATCTCACGCCCCGGGCCCGGCTGGTTTCGATGGGCGTGGCCGGCGTGGAGCCCCGCACGATGGGCATCGGCCCGGTACCGGCCTCCCAGCTGGCTTTGAAAAAAGCCGGCCTCACCCTCGACCAGATAGACATTATCGAGTTCAACGAAGCCTTTGCCGCCCAAACCCTGGCCTGCGTGCGGGGCCTGGGCCTGGAAGGCAACGACCCGCGTATCAACCCCAACGGCGGCGCTATTTCCCTGGGCCACCCGCTGGGCATGAGCGGGGCCCGCATCCTGAACACCGCCGCCCTGGAGCTACACCAGCAAAACAAGCGCTACGCCCTCATCACGATGTGCGTGGGCGTGGGCCAGGGCTACGCGGCCATCATCGAAAAGGTATGATCTACTCGTTCGACGGCATTGTTCCGGTCGTGCACGAGTCGGCTTTCGTGCACCCGCAGGCGGCCGTAACGGGCAACGTCATCATTGGCCGCAACGTGTACGTGGGGCCCGGCGCGGCCATTCGTGGCGACTGGGGTCAGATCATCATCGAGGACAACTGCAACGTGCAGGAGAACTGCACCGTGCACATGTTTCCAGGCACCACCACCCGGCTCAAGGAAATGGCCCACATCGGCCACGGCGCCATCATTCACGGCGCCACCGTGGGCCGCAACGTGCTGGTGGGCATGAACGCCGTGCTCATGGACCGGGTCGACATCGGCGACGAGTGCATCATCGGGGCCCTGAGCTTTATCAAGGCCGACGAGGTGATTCCGCCCCGCAGTCTGGTGGTGGGCAACCCGCACAAAATCATCCGCCAGGTCAGCGACGAAATGCTGCGCTGGAAAACCGAAGGCACCCACATCTACATGCAGCTCCCCGCCGACCTGCACGCCACCCTGCAGCCCTGCGAGCCCCTGCGCGAAGTACCCGCCGACCGCGCCGTGCAGCAAGGCAGCTACCAAACCTGGGCCGAGCGGAAAAGCGGCGAATAAATCAGAACGTCATGCTGAGCGAAGCCGAAGCATCTCTACCGCTTCGAATGGGCGCTGACTTGACTAGGTTTCATCTATAATGCTCCACCCTATGCGCCAAACTGATTTACCAGAACGCTGGAAAGCCAAGCTGCGAAATTACTTGATTGCAAAGGGCAGTGAGTACGAAACACTCGGCTGCCATGACTTTCCTAATGGCAGCTTGTTGCGCATCACATTTGAAGATGAATCAAAAGTTGAATTCAAATATGCCTTCGTCATCGAAGCTCCTGAATTCAAAGAAATAGCCGTCTTTACCGAGCATTGCGGTTACCACCTGTTCCCGCTGTACGAGGGAATAGACGTGGCAATAGAGCAGCAGTAGAGATGCTTCGGCTTCGCTCAGCATGACGGCCTAGATAAAATTCCTCTTTTACTACCCCCTTCCTTTCCCCTACCTATGACTCCCACCCTCGAAAACTTTGTGCTGGGCCGCTGGACGGCCGGCTCGGGCGAGCAGCACGAGCTCTACGACGCCTCCACCGGCGAAGTCATTGCCATTGCCAACGGCGAAGGCCTCGACTACGCCTCGATGTTCGACTACGCCCGCCGCGTCGGCAACAAGGCCCTGCGCAAAATGACTTTCCACGAGCGGGGCCGCATGCTCAAGGCCCTGGCCCTGCACCTCGACAGCAAAAAGGAAGACTTCTACACCCTGAGCTACCGCAGCGGGGCCACCCGCGCCGACTCCTGGATTGATATCGAAGGCGGCATCGGCAACCTGTTTGCCAACGCCTCGCTGCGTCGCAAATTCCCCGACAAGCCCTTCTACGTCGAGTCGGACCCGATTGCGCTGTCCAAGGCGGGCAACTTCATGGGCCACCACATTCTGGTGCCCAAGGAAGGCGTGGCCGTGCACATCAACGCCTACAACTTCCCCATCTGGGGCATGCTGGAGAAAATTGCGGTGAACATGCTGGCCGGCATGCCCGCCATTGTGAAGCCCGCCGTGCCCTCGGCTTACCTGACCGAGGCCGTGGTGCGCGAAATTATTGCCTCCAAAATTCTGCCCGAAGGCGCTTTGCAGCTCGTCGTGGGCTCGGGCCATGGTATTCTGGACCACGTCAACTACCAGGACGTCGTCACCTTCACCGGCTCGGCCGAAACCGGGCGTAAGCTCAAGGGCCACCCGAAGATCCTCTCGGAAGCCGTGCCCTTCACGATGGAAGCCGACTCGCTCAACGCCGCCGTGCTGGGCCAGGACGCCGTGCCGGGTACCGTAGAGTTTGACCTGTTTATCAAGGAAGTCCGCAAGGAAATGACCTCGAAGGCGGGCCAGAAGTGCACCGCCATCCGCCGCATCATCGTGCCCGAAAACCTGGTCGAGGACGTGCAGATTGCCCTGGGCAAGGCCTTGGCCCAAACCACCATTGGTCACCCGTTGGCCGAAGGCGTGCGCATGGGCGCTTTGGCCGGCCGGGAGCAGATGCAGCGCGTGCGTGAGCGGGTGGAGCACCTGGCCAAAAACACGCCCATCGTGTATGGCAACCTGGACGACGTACAGGTAATTGGCGGCGACTGCAAAGTGGGCGCATTCATGTCGCCCATCGTGCTGCTCAATCCCGAGCCGTTCAAGTTCACCGACACCCACGAAATTGAGGCGTTCGGGCCGGTGAGCACCATTATGCCCTACAAGGACGTGGACGAAGCCATTACCCTGGCCAACATGGGCAAAGGCTCCCTGGTGTGCTCGGTGGCGACCAACGACCCGCGCACGGCCCAGGAGTTCGTGCTGGGCTCGGCCACCCACCACGGCCGGATTCTGGTGCTCAACGGCGAAGTTGCCAAGGAAAGCACCGGGCACGGCTCGCCCCTGCCCCTGCTGATACACGGTGGTCCCGGCCGGGCCGGCGGCGGGCAGGAAATGGGCGGCATTCGCGGCGTGGAGCACTTCATGCAGCGCGTCGCCATTCAGGGCTCCCCCACCATGATTACGGCCATTACGGAGGTATATCAGCCCAAGGCCAAGCAGATTGAGAAAGACAAGCACCCCTTTCAGCACTACTTCGAGGAGCTGGAAATCGGGCAGACCTACACCACTCACCGCCACACCGTCTCGGAAGCCGACATCACCAACTTCGCCCAAGTGTCGGGCGACAATTTCTACGCCCACGTCGACGCGACTTCCCTGGAAGGCACTCTGTTTAAAGGCCGCGTGGCCCACGGTTACTACATCCTCTCGAAGGCCGCCGGCATGTTCGTCGACCCGCGCAAGGGCCCGGTGCTGCTCAATTACGGCCTCGACGAGTGCCGCTTCACCAAGCCCGTCTACCCGGGCATGACCATCGGCGTGCAGCTGACGGTGAAAGAGAAAATTGGCCAGGAGAAGCGCGACGCCGAGGATGTTGCCAAGGGCATCGTCCGCTGGCTCGTGGACGTAACCGACGAAACCGGCGAAACCGTAGCCGTGGCCACGATTCTGACCATGGTCAAGAAAAAGAACCAGGAGTAAAACTGCCGTGTGTCATCCTGAGCAAAGCGAAGGATCTTATTACAGCAGCACGAGTCGTAACAACGATTTTGGTTCTGGCGTGATAAGGTCCTTCGCAAGCTCAGGATGACAGCCGATTTACCAAAAGCACCCACTATGACCACCGATACCCTTTCTGCCGGCCAAGTCGCCGTAACTACCGATGCCCACGGCATCAGCACCGTTTCCTTTTTCCACCCCAGCCACAACTCCCTGCCCGGCGCCCTGCTTACCCAACTGGCCAACACCATTACTGCCACGGGGCACGACCCGGCCACCAAAGTCATCATCCTGCGCAGTGAGGGCGAAAAAACCTTCTGCGCCGGCGCCAGCTTCGACGAGCTGATTGCCATTCAGGACGAAGCCCAGGGCCTGGAATTCTTCTCCGGCTTTGCCAAAGTCATCAACGCCTGCCGCACCTGCCCCAAAATCATCATCGGCCGGGTGCAGGGCAAGGCCATCGGCGGGGGCGTGGGCGTAGCGGCCTCTACCGACTATTGCTTTGCCACCGCCCAGGCCGCAGTAAAGCTGAGCGAGTTGGTGGTCGGCATTGGTCCCTTCGTAGTGGGTCCGGCCGTGGAGCGCAAAATCGGGCAGTCGGCCTACGCCCAGCTGGCCCTGGATGCGGGCGAGTTCCGCTCAGCCGAGTGGGCCCGGGACCGGGGCCTCTACGCCGAAATACTGCCCACCGCCGCCGAATTGGACCAAGCCGTGCAGACCTTTGCCGAAAAGCTGGCCCGCTACAATCCTGAGGCGCTAGCAGATCTGAAGCAGGTGTTCTGGCAGGGCACCGAGCATTGGGCTACGCTGCTGCCCCAGCGCGCGGCCATTAGCGGCCGACTGGTCTTGTCGGACTTTACCCGCGCGGCCATCAGCCAGTTTAAGAGCCGGTAGCCCCAGACGAATAACAGCAGAAAGCCCCGTTTCCAGCGCTGGAAACGGGGCTTTCTGTTTGCAGAGGAGGAGGAACTTGAATAGGAAGTCCTAACTACCTGAGTACTTGCAGCGAGTAGGCGGAGTAAAAAGGAATGTTATACGAAATTGTATACATCACCTGTACATCGGCCTACCAGGGCAACCAACTAAGCAGCCTTATCGAGGTCGGCCCGGTAGGACACAACCATAGAAGGGATTGACTGCTCAGCTGCGATGTGGTTGCCCAGATTAAAAGACTCCGCCGTTGCTCCTTTACCAGCCTTTAGAGCATCCGCCAACGTGCGGGCCATATCACGCCACATATCCCGGTCGCGCTTGAGTTCCTTTATCTCGGCTGACTCGTGGACAACAGCCAGCTCACTTGAGTTAGCTTCAACTGGTGCTGGCATCGGGTCGGCTGGCTGCGTCTTGGTCTTCATCTCTCCTTTACCACCAATAAGCCAGGCAGCATTCAGCAATGGAAAGGTGAGGACTATCTTTTCTAAAGTCTCAATGGATGGCTTATTCAGGCCGGCCTCATAGCGACCATACAGACCTGGATCCATTCCTATTTTATCGGCAAAGCCCTTTTTGCTAAGGTTGGTGCTTTCTCGAAAGGCCTGTAGCCTGCTGCTAATTGCTTCCATTTCAGCTGTATCATTTATTATTAGTGAAAACATGCACTTATAACTGCAAGTTTTCGTATGTTTACAGTGTTAGATTATGTGGCCTACTGCCAATAATCTGTTCAAACATACACAGATATACGAAAACTTGCATGAAAAACGCCGAAGTAATTTTTGAGCGTCTGCCCGAAGAAAGCTACAGCGAACAGAAAATTCGCTTTCAAAAGGCTTTGAATGAAGTTATTCCGCACATGGACAAGTATTATTCCCAGCAGACAGCCCGCAAATTTCCTGCAAGGAATCGAGTGCATATTCGTGCAGTTAAGCAGACCGGGGTAGTAGACTGGCCTGTGTTGAAGTATTGGTATTCGGAATATATGCCTGTAGAGGCATATGTATAAGGCTCTTTTTTTGTCCATGCATTTGCAAACTTGCACAAATGCATTTGTTATTAATGAAAGTTTGCATAGATTTGAACCATCAATAACTGCAAACTTTCACATCATGCATATTACTACTACCCCTACCCCCACTGCCAAGCCTTGCATCCGAGACTACTCCGAACTGGTGACCACGGTGGTTCCCGAAGCCTTTGCCAAGCTGGTGCCCCTTGAAGAACTGCAACGCCGCCTCTCGGAAGTAGCACGGGAAAAGCCCCACCTCGCTGAGGAAACACCCCTCTACCTGAAAAACGAAACCCGCCGCCGGGCTGCCTTCGAAGGCGCCCACCTCCGCTAAGTTCATGTCGCTCCCCACTGCTACCGCCTGCGCCCTGTGGTGCCCCGACTACTTCAATAAAGCCGCCGTGCTGGATTTCTGGTTGAGCCATCCCGCAGTACCGGCCACCAAAGCCGAGGCCACCCGCGCCGAGCTGCCCACCTGGTTGCCGGCCCGAGTAGCGAAGTCCTGGCTCAACCTCTATCTCTTCTTGGAAGCCGCTCGCACCGCTGGGCCGCTGGCCGACCGGGATGAAGTAGCGGCCCTGCTCACAGAGCTAAAAGAGTCCGGAGTAGTGGAGCCCGAAGAGCGCATAGACCTTAAACCAAAGCTGCTGCGCAGCACCCAGGCGGAATTCGAGTGGCACGCTGCCCGCATCCGCAGCGCCGTCGAGGCCCGCCACCACGCACAACACGAGCACGCCGCTTAATCATCCTCTCATCATACCCGCATTTGCCCTGTGATTACGCTCTCCACTACTACCAACAGAGTCCTACGGGAAACCACTGTAACGGCTAAAACAACCGCTGGCGTTTTTCTATGCGCTGAAACGTGGTCAGGCACTGGGGCCCGCGTGGCCGTGCAGCTGGCTCAGCACGTGCGCCGCTCGGCCGAGAACCTGGAGCGCCGCCTCCACATTGCCCAGGCTACTTCTACCACCCAGGCTCGCCTGCTAGCTGAGCGTCTGTAATGCGAATTACTGCTATCCGCGCCGCTGCTATCCGGGCCAATAGAATCACGCTCGTGGCTATGCTCAGCCTGCTGCTGGCCCAGGCCTGCCACCGCAAGGCCTTCACCCAGAGCTCAGGCACAAAGCACACCCGCCCCGCCTGGAAGCGCACTAGTCTGCTCCTGCTGGAGCAGGAGCAAGCCGACCCGGCCCGCCTGTAAACAAACAAGGGCCGCGCCCGGCATGGCACAGCCCTCATTAAACCTCTCAATTACGAAAGGCATCACACGCCACAAACTTATGCAAACCAAAGAACAATTAGAAACTTTCCGCAACCTGTGCAAGGCTAACAACCTGGGAAAGGTCGATGTATGGCAGCACAAACAGTCTGGAAATTGGATTATCGGTCGGGCTGGCATTGAGAAAATCCAGGGCCTGAACAACATTCAGATCGGCATTGAGGTAGCCGCCGCCGGCGTAGACTTCGCTGTGGTGAAAGCCACCGCCGCGCGCACCATAGAGCGCAAGAAGCTCAAAGTAGAGTCGCTGGGCAGCGCCAATGCCAAGAATAGCCAAGTAAGCTACTACGCTGAAATGGCGGAGAAGCGCGCCAAATCTCGCTCCATCCTGATGCTGATGGGCTTCTATGAGCTGGGCGTGTATGGGGAAGAGGAAGCCGATGAATTCAAGCAGTCCAAGAATGTAGGTGCTCCTACGCTGGACGATGTAGAGGCCGCACCCGGTGCGCGCCCTACCCAGCCGGCTGCCACACCCGTGGCCACCGAGCCGGCTTCAACAACTGCCGCAGCACCCGCTGCCCTGGCCGAAAGTGGTGAACCTGTCCTGGTCATTCGTGCCTCCGAGAAGGAGTTGAATGAGTTGAATCTACTCATTGCCAACCCACTGCTCGATGCCGATGAGCGCACCCTGCTGCTGTCCAAGCCAGTAGATCAGCGGCCAGCGGAATGGGTAGCCCGCACCATTGCCGGGCTAAAGAAAATCTATGCGGAGCGCCAGGACCCCAAGACGGCTTTGGAGGCCGCCCGCAAACAGCTGCGCACAGCTGCTGCCAAATACAGCAAGGAAATGGGCGAAGGAGAATACAACCGGCTCATGCAGCGGGCCCAGGCGCTGACGGCTAAGCCCGAAGAGCTGCGCGCCGAGGCCCGTCAGTGCCAGAATCAGTTCGCTGTAGCTGCCTAGTCATCATGCCCCGCTGCCACTGGTGGCGGGGCTTTCTCGTGCCAATTCGAAGGTATTGCACTCACGCCAGAACATAGAAGATTCTATATAGATGTCTACTTACCTCTCCATCTCTGCTCTTCGTGATAGTGCCAACCCAGAGCAGGTACTAGCCGACTACTACGCTACCTGCTCAGATGAGCAGGTAGCTAAGACGTACTCTGCTGTAGCTCGTGGCCTGGCTGTATTTGAAGAAACTCCTCGAGGAGAATTGGGTCCCGCCCTGCGTCGGCATCTGAATGTCCTAGCTGCTGAGCAGCAGCGCAGAAAGGAGGTAGCACGTGCCTAGCTACTTCAAACTCCGCACAGGCCTGAGCCGTGGTACCGATAACCCCACGGCTAACAAGAAGGTGTGCACCTATAAGGAGGAGTACTTCTGCCAGGATGCTACGGGTGTGTACTCAGTGAATGTGTACGAGGATGGCTTTGTCTACATGAGCCCCGTGCCCAGCAAGGAACTGCGGGCTAAGTACCCCAACGCCGTTCTAGTGGTACCAGCTGAGGCAGAGCCCTGCACCGCGGCCGACTACGAGGCTGCGCACACGCTGTTCGTCGTAGCCGAGGCTAAGCGAAAGGCAGAGGAGGAAGCCTTGAAGTCGCTGCGCAAAGGCATGAGCCGCAATCAGCATGCGGCCGAGGAAGCCGATGTAGCCGAGCCCGTACCGGTGGGGAGTGCTCCAACGCCGCACTTCCTGGCCGACTTCACGGTGCTGGACCTGGAATTCCAGGGCACCGACCTGCTGGAGCTGGCAGCCATCCGCTACCAAGACTGGCAACCAGTCAACCAGCTACAGAGCTTTGTGCGCTTCCGTGGCCCACTCAATCACCATGTCACAAAGCTGACAGGCATCACGTCGGCCGACGTGTGGAATGCTCCCGAGGAAAAGGCCGTGCTGCGCCAGTTCAAGGCGCTGGCCGATGACTCGCTGCTGGTGTGCCACAACCTGAGTGCCGACCGGCGCATCCTGGAAGCCGCCCGCACCCGTCAGGGCGCGCCGGTTCCTTTGCCTAATCAATGGTTTTGCACGCTGGCCCTTTCCCGCCAGCGACTGCCCACTGCACCCAGCCATAAGCTAGGCGACCTGTGCACCAGCTTCGGTATTTCTGCCCACGGTGCCCACCGGGCCCTGCGTGATGTCGAGATGTGCGCTGGCCTGCTCCAGCGCTTTCACCAGCTCGAACCCATTAATGGGCCCCTGGTGGTCAAGGCCAAAGGCAAGAAGGCCACGGTCGGCACTCCCTCGCTTTTTACCGTTGCTGCCTAAGTAATTGCTGCCCACCTACAATCAACGACCATGAACCATACGCATTCCTTACACCTGCTTTATTCTGAGTTTATAAAGCAGCATAGCTCATTTAGTGACTTTCAGTCGGATGTCAACATTGAGCACCTTTCTAATGGGCAGCCTATCGTCTGCAACCATTCCTTGTACCTGTTTGATGAAAAGAGCCTTATAGAGCTTGAGCAATGGATGGAGCGAATGAAGCAGGCTATTGCTGCTTATCGCCCATTGCTTGAGGCCGCGCCCGGTCTGGTTGCTCAATACACCGAAGACCGCCGAGCTATGGTGACTCGGCAGCTTGACAGCCAACTCAAAGCCCGCCAAAAGAAGACCACGCGTCCGGGCTGGGTATACCTGATGTACAACCAGCGAAATGGGTACTACAAAATAGGATATTCTGCGGTACCTGAATTTCGTGAAAAGACACTGCAGTCGGAAGAGCCGGAGGTAGTGTTGCTCTGTGCCTGGGAGGGCTCTACCGCTGACGAGAGGGACTTGCATCAACGATTCGCAGACAAGCGCTTGCGAGGTGAGTGGTTTGCGCTGACCGCCTTAGATGTTGAGTCTGTACGCTCCCTATCAGCATGAGTTCCGCTGCTCAGCTCTTCGTGAGCCATTCCGTTACGCCCAGTACCTCCGCGAAAATGTCCCTGATTTCAAACCGCCCTCTTGTGATACCACCAGCGGTGCTGGCTCTTGAAGCGCCTTCCTTAAATGCGAAGGCGCTACTAGCCGATATATTGGACTTGAACAAGGTGAGCGGGCACGTATTTGCGCGGGATGAGTACTTCGCTGAACGGTATAAAATTGGTAAACGAAGCGTTGGGGATGCCTTAAAATGGCTGGAGGATAATGGCTGGATTACGCGTGAGCTGGACAACTCGGCGCGTAATAAGCGTAACCTTCTGCCTACGGAAAAAGCAACATTGCTCTTAGGTAAGTCCTTGCGGATTTCGCAACCATTAGCCGAAGAGCATGCGAAATCCGCCATTACTTCATGCGAAATCCGCATGGAGTCCATGCGAAATCCGCAAGGACTCCATGCGAAATCCGCAGACATAAACACCAGTTTAAACAAAAGGGGAAACCAAAGTAAAAACGAAGAAGAAGGCACGTCCTCGCCTTCGTCGGCCCAGGCTTTCGATAAAAAGGTTACCTCTCAACCTGCCAGCCAAAACCCGGTACCGGGAACAGAGGGGGGCGCGGCGCTGCCGGCGGCCGATGCGGTAGCCGACGCTACCGATGCCGACGGCGCGCTGGTGCTGACCAACCCGAAAATCTTCCGGGCCGCATGCCTCGAACTCAACCCCGCCTACGCTACCATCGACTTCGAACACTACCGCCTGGAAATCCTCTTCGAAGCCCGTGGGCAGAAGTTGCGCAAAACGGCCTACGAGTGGCGCAAATACCTCCGGCACTGGCTCAACAACTCCAAGAAGAGCCGTGACGGGCTAATCCTGGCCGCTGTGCCCGGCCAAACCAAAGGCGACCCGCGCGCCATCCAACCGCTGGCTGCTCGGTCCAGCGCTTCCCCCACCATGAAAAAATCCTGGAGCTAATGCACGCTGCTGCCCATCTATCTCCGAATTCCATTAAAATCGAAATGTCCGTGCTGGGCATCATCCTGGCTGAGGCTCGCACCCTGCACACGGTGCTATCGATTCTGAGCACTGCCGACGTGTTTTACGTCGAAAAGCACCAACTCATTTACACCGCCATTCTGCACCTGCACCAGCAGAAGGAAGCCGTTGACCTGCTGACGGTGGTGCAGCACCTGCGTGGCAAAGGCACCCTGAAAAAGGCCGGCGACACGCACTACATCGCGTCGCTGAGCCAGAACCTGGGCAACGTAGCCAACCTGGAATCCTACTGCCGTATCCTGCAGCAGCAGTACGCCCGCCGTGTGGTTATCAAGGCCGGGCATCTGCTCGAGCAGCACGGATACGACGAAGGCCAGGACCCGCTGGAGGTCGTAGCCCAGGCGCAAATGCAGCTCACTCGCTTGCAACAGGGCCTTGATACCCGAGGTGCTGTGTCGGCCGCTGCGCTGCTGCCCTCCGTACTCGACAGCATTCGCAAGGCCGTCGGCCAAAAGGGCATGACGGGCGTGCCCACGGGCCTGACCGAGCTGAACGACGCTACCGGCGGCTGGCAGCCCACGGACTTCGTGGTGATTGGCGCCCGGCCCGGGATGGGCAAAACGGCGGCCCTGCTCTACCACGCCCGGGAAGCGGCCATTGTCAACAACATTCCCACGGCCATCTTCTCGATGGAGATGCCGGCGGCCCAGCTGGTGCTGCGCCTGCTGGCCACCGAGGTTGACGGTTATTCTAACAACGACCTGCGCCGAGGCAAGTTTGCTGGTGGTGTCGAAGAGGTGGATCACATTGCCAGCAAAGCCCAGCGCCTGGGTGGCGCTCACAACCTGTTCATCGACGATACACCGGCGCTGAACATTCACCAACTCAGCGCCAAGGCTGCGCGCCTGGTGGCCGAGCACGGGGTGGGCCTGATCCTGATTGACTACCTGCAGTTGATGTCCGGTACCAACAAGGGCCGGGGCGGCAACCGGGAAACCGATATTGCCGAAATCAGCCGCGGCTGTAAGGCCTTAGCCAAAGAGCTGAACGTGCCGGTCATTGCGTTGTCCCAACTTAGTCGCTCGGTCGAGCAGCGCGGCGGGGAGAAGCGGCCCCAGCTCAGCGACCTGCGCGAGTCGGGCACTATCGAGCAGGATGCGGACATGGTGATTTTCCTCTGGCGTGGTGAGTACTACAACATCGAGGAGTACGCTGACGGCACACCCACCAAGGATACCATCCTCTACGACATTGCCAAGCACCGGGGTGGGGCCCTGGGGGAGATGGTGTTCGGCTGCCGCATTCAGCGGGGGCTCTTCTCCGACCTGAACGGCAGCCCGGCTCCGGCCGGGGAGCGGCCCTTCTACGACAAGGAGTCCAAGCAGACGGTGCAGCTAGGCAAGCTGCCAGCCAGCCGCTTCGAGGAGGAAGTTGATCTGCCTTTCTGATGGAAGCCTACTCCCCCGAAATGGCCCAGTGGGTAGCCAAGGTGCTACGTAAGGCCTCCCCCAAAGAATTCGACAACTGGCGCAAATACTACGAGCAGCGCGGCGGCCCCGGCCTGGAGCTGGTCAAAGCCGAACTCCAAGCACGTCAACAAGTCAACGTATGAGTGCCATCACCAAAATCAAAGCGCGTCTGCGCACCGAGCACACGGAGGGGCTGCCGCGTTTGCTGCGACTCTATGCCGCCGATTCTGAGGCCCTGCGCCTGATTACCGCCGAAATCAATCACCGCCAGCAGCTGGCGAACATTAAAGCCAAAGTTCAACGATACCGACCATGAAGCACCAAGTAGAAACTGAAGCCCAGCTTGTCCTGATGAAATTTGAGCTGGAAGAAAAGGCAAGAGCCGTACTCGTCGTGAACCCGCCGCGCTGGGCCTATTTCTCCTTCACAAAAATGAGAGTTGCTCCAAAGCCACCTGATCCACTAAACGTGCTTTTGAGCACATAGCCCTCCTGGTAGAGGCCGGTAGTTACGTGTTGGATTGTTAGAGCCGCCTCTTGCATACTGCTCGAGTTTGTCCCGCCATTCAACTTCATTTCTTCTGTCTTATCGCCGGGGCGCGCAATGATCAGTTTGCCTGTGCCCGATACCGTGTCAACTATTCGCACGACTACTACATCCGTCCCAGCGGTTTGTGCCATCACGGGTGAAGCTCTTAGTGCCAACAGGAACACCCCTAAGAATACAAGTTTTTTCATGCTACCAATATACATCAGAAAGGAAGCAGGTAATGGCTAAAGGCTTCACCCCTGAAGGCCTGGCCGGGCGCATCATCACGCCCGGCCCCAAGCCTCCTACCGACCGGCCCCGCTACATGGCCGCCGAATCCAAGACGGAGCCCGGCTTATGGCACTGCAAAATCAACAGCATGAGTCCTGAACGCTGGCGGGCGCTAGAGCTACTGCTAAAGCAACATGGCTTCCATCCCTATTAAGCCGCCTACGGCTTCGAGGGTTTGACGAAGACGAGGGTTGTGCTATTGCTGATTTGTGATGGCACACCCACGATGCTTGCCTGAAGAATGTACCCCTGCTGATACAACTTGTTCAGGAAATCAAAATACCCCTTTGCCGCAACCTGGTTGTCCTTACGGGTATAGCCGGATCTGAACTCTAATTCCTCCTGCTTACCCGTTCCTCGTTCGATCACAAGCCGAACCAAATCTGTGTCTTCGGTCACGCGCACTACGATCATAGGAGGCTCACTCGTTTGCGCCCACACTGGTGCACTGCCCAGCACCAGCAGGCAGCTCAGAAGAAAGAATAGCTTTTTCATAGCGCCCAAGATATCTCAGAAACTCCGAGAAACTCCCCCCTTCCAGAAAGCATTATCGACCCACATTCCTCTTTCCCAATGTCCCCTACCCGTACTGTGCAATCCCGGCGGGCCTACCGTACTGCCGACTACAATTACCTGCTGATCAACTATGGCCAAAAGAAGGCGGCGGCCTGTGCCTCTGACCTGGGCCGCACGGTTGGCAGCCTCAAATACTTCATCAACGCCCACCCAGAGCTGAAGAAGCGGGGGCGGGCATGAAAAAGCCCCGCTAGTATGGCGGGGCTTCTTCATTCGACTAATTAGGAGTTAGGTTTCCGCTTTTTTGCTAGCTCTTCCCGTTCCTCAATGACTGATTGCACCCAATCAGTTCCTTCACGCCCTCTAAGCCTAAGTTTAAAGTAGGCATCATTTCCAACTTCCATTACCATTCGAAAGGCTCCAACTTGAGCTAGACGTGTTCTATGCTGCGGTGCCTCTCGTACCCACCTTGCTTCAAGTTTTGGCAGTGATTCGATTCCTATTGAATAGGCCTCTTGTATCTCTTTCATCCCTAAGCCTAATGTAAGAAGCTCATTAAATACGTCACTCACAGATAATACATTCGATCTTTTGTGGTGAGGAAAATGCTTATCTATAAATATCTTAAGCACATCAAGGTTAAATTCTTGTTCAGGGAATGGTTCGGCTTCGCCTACTTGGTTCGCAAGAGTTTCACGGTACTCCTGCAAGCCATACCTCAAGGTTTCAAATTGCTCATCGGCCTCTTCGAATTTTGCGCTTAATCGATAAAGCTGTCGTTTAAACTGATCAGGGACCTGTTCGGTGCTCTTGTAAGCTAACTTATGCTCTATCTCTGCCCAAGCATGCATTAGAATAGTTCTGACCTGAACTTCTACCTTAAGATTTTCAAGGCCACGATAATTTGGAGGCTTTAACCAGGACTCCTTTATAGTTAAGATAAAGTGAGTCGACCGATATCCGAACTCATGCGGGGCTAACCTCGAAGCTGTATCTTCTTGGGTTTTTACGTCAAACTCGGTGGTAAAAATCTCACAAATCCGATCTACATCACTCGGGTAATAGCATATAACCCGTAGGCCACACCAATCTTCAATCTGTTCAAAAGGACTATTATAATTTTTCCGAGTTATTTTTTCGTAAGCAGAAGCGGCGTCCTTCACTCTGTACAGGACGTCTAGATAAGGAATCTTCTTCTCGCCCAAGAAGCTTTTTATGGCTTGCTGCATATTGATTCCCAATCTTTCATAATCAGGTCGAAGCTCATCATATTGTCTGTAGAACTCTTCTTGGGTTATAACTGGGATATTTTCCTCTACTGTCTTGGGTTGGTTCCTAGCAGGCATTTATAGAATTTTGAAACGTTCAGACCCAAAGTATGATTAAACATTAGAATTGTAAAATTTTAACTATCCTTTTCTAGCTCTAAATGCTGAATGGAGCCAGTTTTGATACCTGCGAAGTCCAACTGGATAGGAAAATCAAAATGGCTTTTCTTCAGACTATTTCCCAGCCTTGGCAACAGCACGCCGAGCACCTTCGCCAAGTACTGGCTCAGCTCGACCCCAAGGAGCGCCGCCGCATCCTCGATTACATCAGCATGCCCCCTGAGCCACCGAAGCCCAAGGCCTACCCCATCGGGGAATGCATGCGGGCCGCCCGCCGGGTGGCGGAGCTTCTCCAATTGCATCAGAAGTGGACCCAGGCCAAGGCCCGCCGGGAGACGGCTCGGGAGCTGGGGGTAAGCCCGGTACAGCTGCGCCGGATGCTGCGCCACGTCGAACAATAAACTGCGCGACGTTTCCAGCAGATAAGCAAAGCCAGGAGTTCACGAAACTCATCTCGAATCCGAGTTTTGTGAATTTTGAAAATTGAACCTATTTCTTGAACTCAATCTGAGCTTTAGGACCACTTTGCCATGCTAGTGGACATGGATGGGCAGCGGTTCACGAATAGGAGTTAATTGAAGAAGTCGAGGTCACCGAATGTCAAAAAGCCCCAGCTTGATAGGCTGAGGCTTTTGCGTAGGTGAGGTAGAAGCTAGCGCTTTACAATACGGAAGCGGTCCTGGAAGTCGGCGCCGGTGTGCACCAAGTACAGACCGGTGGGCAACTCTGCTAGCGACACCTGGAATCCGGTGCCATGGAGCAGCACCCGCCCTGCTAGGTCGCTCACACGGTAGGCACCACGGACGGGCAGTTGCAACATGTCGTCCGTTGGGTTCGGGAAAGGCGCGGGCCGCTTCGTGGCAACTGGCCGCGCGGCCAGGGTCGTGCAGGCCTGCCGAATGGCCGCCTCCGAACAACCGGTCGCGTTACCGCTGATGTTGGCGCCGCCGCCGCGGACCAAGTGCTGGCATAGCCAAGGCACGTTGCACCCCGTCAGGCTGCTGTTGTTGCGCAAATAGAGATAATTCAGCGTCGAATAGGTGGTAAACGTCAACCCCTGCGTGAGCGTGCGCAGCGCAGGGTTGTCGTCGATTGCGAGGTTTGTCGGGGCCGTGGCACCCGTGAAGCCGCTGATGCTGTCGAGCAAGACGTTTTGCGAGATACTTAGGTCCCGCGGCGGTGCGGCCATCGACCGAAAGCCGGTGATCTGTTCCAGGCCCGCGTTGTAGGTTATGGCGATAGACACGCCAAAGCGGCTGTTATTGAAGTTGGCAATCTCTTTCAAGCGCGGGTTGCGGCTGATGTTCACGAGCGAGACATCGCTGTTATCGAAGCCGGACAGGGTTTCCAAAACCGGGTTTTCCATGATGCCCACTTGCCCCGTAGCGACCAGTCCTCCATTAAAGCCTGAAATGGTGCGCAAGGCATCGTTTACGGTAATATTGACGGAACCAAGGCTGCGCAACGCGTTGAAGCCGACTATTGCCTGCAGCTGGGGATTACTTTGGACTTGAATATCTGCCGCGGCAGTGAGCGCGCCAAATGTCGAAATTCTATCCAGCAAGGGGTTGTTGGTGATGGTCAGCCGGCTCGTTAACGTGCGCAGGTTGTTAAAAGCATTGACGGAGCGCAGGGCGGAGTTTTGCGAAATGTAGACCTCCCCTGCGCTGGACAATAGTCCAAACCCGCGAATTTCTGTGAAAGACGTACCAGAGAAGGCCACACCGCCCGCGCTTACTAAGAAGGGGAAGTCGTCGAACGTGCCCACTCCGCTTTGAATGTGCACCACTCCACCGACAGTGCCAATGTCATTGAGACCCGCCAAGCTGGCCAGCAGGTTCTTTTGAATAATTACGTCCCCTGTCACAGCAGTGATGTGTAGCAAGCCGCTCACGTCTGTAACACCTCCGTCCGGCGTGCCGTCGGCGTTGCGGTTGTAGCCCCGGATAAAGATGGACTGAGCGGTGGAGCAGCGAGTTCCAGAGCCAAGGTAGTTGTTCAGCTCTTCCTGGGTGTTGAACCGAAGGGCGCAGGTTTGGCTTTGGGCGTGGGCCGATGAGGCCATTGCCAAGGCCAGCAGTAGCACAGGCAGCCAACTAAGGAGCCAGAGCAGACGGCGGGAGATAGAAGGGGGCGTGAAAGTGGAGCAGTAGGGCATGAAATCGATAAGAAACTTGATAACCAACGGGTTATCTGACGGCCTGGAAGCTCCAAAGCTACGCGTAGTTCGGGCCCTTTCCCATACCCAGTTTTGGGTATTTTGCTACTTTCCCAATTACCTGCGTCAGAATAGTGTCTAAGCGTTCAGGGTAACGGTGGTTTAGGTTCGCAGCCACTCTGCAACGGCTAGAAGGTGACGAAGGAAGCCTTTTTGCCTTCTTCCCAAACTGCGCGACGTTTTACCCCACCTCCGCGACGTTTCGGTCTATGGACGTTTTGTACCCACTCGGGATGGTTGGAGTTTCGTGGTATGTCCACCTCCGCCGAGAAAACCGCCTTCCAGAAATTGACGCCGAAGCAGAAAGCTTTCGTCAATGCTATCTGTGCGGACCCCAATATTTCGGCCACGGCAGCTGCGCTGAAGGCGGGTTACACGGGCACCGGCGTTCGGGTGGAGGCCCACCGCTTGCTAACAAATGCTAACATCCGCAAAGCCTTCGGTGAGAAGCTGAAGGATGTAGGGCCCAGCACCGAGGAAATTGCCCACCGTTGGGATCGGGTGAGTCGGGCCAGCCTCGACGACTTTTACACGCTGAAGCTGGTGGAGGTCGAAAACAAAGTCCCGCAGCATCTGTCGCTGGCCATCGAGCAGGAGCAGGAGGCCATTGCCTACGAACGGGCGTATGCGCCCCGGGCTGCGCAGGTGCTAGGGTACCAGGGAGAAGAGTTGTCACAATACATGGACAAATCCGAAGGCAAAGTCCGTCGGATGCAGCTGCGTATTCTGGAGTGGGAAATGGCCTTGGAGCGCAATCCCGAGGCGACTCGTTTGGTTGACGGGCCACAGAAGTTTGAGGAGCGGCTGGAGCTGGACTTAGTGAAGGCTCAAAAGCTGGGCGTGCTGGACCTGGCGAAATCCATCAAGGAAACTACCAACGGCACCGGCCTGGAAATGCGTGATGTGGATGGTGCACTGGACAAGCTGGCCCGCATCAAAGGAGCCTACGAGAAGGACAATGAGCAGAGCCGTGCGGTAGCGGTCATCAACACCAAGACGGAAATCATCAACACCGGCCCGCCCATTGCGCGCTCGGAAAAGGACATTGATGATGTTTAAGTCCGGCCAGCTTTTCGTGGAGAACTACAACAGCAGCGCCGAAACGCTGGTGAATCAGGGCGGCACGTCGTCGGGCAAGACGTACGCCATTCTGCAGGTCCTGTTTCAGAAGCTCTCCGAGCGGCGCCGCAAAGTGTGCACCGTCGTCGGGCAGGACATTCCTAACCTCAAGGCCGGCGCGCTGCGGGATGCCCTGGACATCTACAACAACACCCCTGAGCTGCAGAGCCTGATCAAGTCCTACAATAAGTCGGAGCGCATCTTCGAATTCCATAACGGGTGCGTGATGGAGTTCAAGAGCTACACGGACGCCCAGGATGCCAAGAGTGGTAAGCGGGACTTCCTCTTCGTCAACGAAGCCCAAGGCGTCATCAAGCCCATTTTTGACGAGTTGGAGCTGCGCACGAAGGAGCAGGCCTTTATTGACTACAACCCCAACGCCGAGTTCTGGGTGCATGAGGAAATCATCGGGCGGTCGGGCGTCGAGCTGCTGATCAGTGACCACCGGCAGAACCCGTTCCTGCTGGAGAAGCAACGGGCCAAGATTGAGGGCCTCAAGGAGAAGGATCTGGAACTGTGGCGCGTGTACGCCCGGGGCAAGACAGGCAAGATCGAGGGCCTGGTGCTGCGCAACTGGAGCCTGTGCAATTACGAGGACATCCCGGCCGGGGCCCGCTTCTTGGGCCGCGGCATTGACTTTGGCTTCACCAATGACCCGACCACGGCCATCGACGTGTACCTGTCCGGTGGCGAGCTGTGGGTAGATGAAGTGCTCTACGAGGAAGGCCTGACCAATCCGGATATCCACCGGCGCCTGCTGGCCGAAGACCCAGCGGCCACGCTGAAAGTGACCATTGCCGACTCGGCCGAGCCCAAGAGCATCGAGGAGCTACGGCGCCTGGGCTTCTCGAAAATTGAAGGGGCCGTGAAGGGCGCCGATTCGGTGAGCAACGGCCTTGATATCCTGAAGCGCTACCACCTCAACGTCACCCGCCGCAGCACCCACCTGCGCAAGGAGCTCAGCAACTACAAATGGCGAGTAGACCGCACCACGGGCAAAGCCACCAATGAGCCCGTCGACGCTTTCAACCACTGCATTGACCCGCTGCGCTACGTGGTCCTGAATGTCCTGGGCAAGCCCCGGGCGGCGCCCATCACGCACTTCCAATCCTTCGGCACAACCCGCCGCCGTTAAGCCTATGCTCGCACTACACACCTTGCCCACTGAGTGGGGCGCTGTTACCCTAAGCCAAGCCGCCGGCCTGGCTGCCCTCGGTGAGGGTGCCACCATCCAGGATTGCCTCTCGGTGCTGGCGGGCTCCTCCCCTGCGGATCTGCTCACCACTGCACCTAAGCAGCTGAGCCGGGCCCTGGCGTCTGTTTTGTTCCTCTCCGAGCCGATGCCCACCCGTGAAGCCTGGGTGCGGCCAACTGAGTTGCTGCTGGGCGAAGTGGAGGTGCCTGTACTCGACACGTTGGAAGATCTGAGCTTTGGTCAGGCCGCCGATATCGGAGCAGCCATTCAGGAACTGGGCCAGGACGTACCCGCCCTGCGCTTGCGGGTGCTGGCTACCATCCTGCAGCCCGCCTACCATGGTACGGGCTACGATACGGACAAGGTGGCTGAGGTAGAGATTCTCTGCGGCCAGGTACCCTTGCGGGAGGCGCTGCCGCTCACGGATTTTTTTTTGCCGAGTTCGACCGCATCCGACGCGCCCACGCCGCCCAGCTCAAACGCATCCCCCTCAGCCAGGCCGAGCGAGCGGCCAACATCGGGCAGTTCAGCCAGGAGTGGGATACGCTGGCCGTCGTGGATGCGCTGGCCGGCGGCGACAAGACCCGCTGGAACTACTTCTACCAGCTGAGCTGGGCCGAGGTCAACACCATGATCGAGCTGGAAAACCACAAAGCCTACTACCGCCACCAAGTGCACTTGCAGCAGGAGCGGCAACAGAAACGATAAAATGCAGTACCCCATCCCAACCCTGCGTGCCTGCGCCGAGCAGGCCATTCCCGGCTGCCATTTCGCCCATGGCGAGCAGGAGGAGCAGAACATCGTTGTCGACCAGCTCACGCCCACGGAGCGCGTGGTGCTGGTGGAGGATAAGATGCTGGTCACGCCTGCTGTCAACAAGTTCGGACAGCGCACCACGGTCACGTTTCAGGCTACCGTCAGTGTGTTTGCCTACTCGAAGCTCACCGATGATGCACATACGCGCCTGCCGCGCATGGACGAGCTGCTCACGGATGCCTTTGCCCTGCTGGCCGCTCTGGAGAAGCACCCAGCCCTGTCGAAGGTGGTGGCCCGCAACATCGTCAGCAGCTACAACGCCTTCGACGCCAACCTGGATGGCGTGGTGATGCAGCTCGACCTCACGCCCGCCGAGCGGGCCAGCCGCTGCTAAGGGATGAATCTGGCCCAGCTGCTCCATACCGAAATCAACCGCACCCAGCAGGAGCTGGGCCAGGCCATTACGTCCAAGGGTCAGCGGGCGACGGGGCGCACGATTGCCGCCCTACGCCATGAGTCCGCGCCCGAGCTGGCCCGGCTCTACGGTCCCTCCCACATCGGGGCGCTGGAGGAGGGCAGCGGGCCGGCGGCCGACCCCAAGGCCAAGCCCGGCCGGGCCATGGTGGCCGACATCACCGCCTGGCTGCAGGCCCGCGGCTCGGACGCCAACCCCTGGGCCGTGGCCACTACCATTCTGCGCCGCGGTACCCGCCTGTCTCGCGGGGAGGATCCACGCTTCGGCAAGCCTACGGGCACACTGCGCGACGTGCTGGCCGCCAGCAAGGACCGGCTACGGCTGGCCCTGGGCGGGGAAGTGCGCCGCTCTATTCGCTCGGAGGTGCTTTCCGGCTTCACCTCTTCTACTGCCTACTAAGAACCATGCTCTATCTCTTTGGCCTGCGCTGGGAAGCCTACAACACGGAACGCTCGGTCTACTATGATGCGGGCCCGCCGCGGCGCATCACGTTCGTAGATGCCAAGATTGACCCTGACCGGCCCCGCCTCACCCCTTCCGGGCCGCCGGATGGTGGCTACAACGTTGCTCCGGGAGCTGTGGTGCTGGAACAGTTCTGCGAGGAAACCACCGGCATTGCCATCTATGCGCAGAACGCGGCCCCGCATGCCTACCTGATCGTTGATGCGACGGCCACTGCCTGCGCAGCACCCAGCGCTGACACCCTGGAGGTAAGCAAGATGGTCAACGGGGCTGCCGTTACTTTCTCCTTTACCACCGATAACCCGCCGGTTCGGTATTCGCCCAATGATATCAACTACGGCGACCCGATTACCAGCCCCTACACACTGAGCTACCCCAACGGCAGCCGCATGGTGTACTTTAAGGACGCGGCCAATTCCCGGCGGGAAATCAGCTTTATCATCAACGTCGATACCGGGGGCGGCGGTGGTGAACCCGTTGACCCGCGCCCGGGGGAGAAGCTCTTCGACTTCGAAGCCGCTGACGGAGGCCTGTACGACGTGTACTATGAAGCCGGCAGCCCGCGCAAAATTATGCACTACTACAACGGAGGTGGTGCGGTCAATAAGCCAGTAGTAACAGCCGAGGAGCTAGGCTTCGAGGATGGAGAAGAGATTACCTTCGTCTGCGAGGCGAACAACACCAAGGTGCTGTTTCGGGCCTCACTGGACAAGCCGTTTGCCACCTTCACCGCCGAGGCCAACAGCGTCGAATGCGGTTACGTCGACTGCTCGCTCTCCGTGTCGGGCCTGCAGGTCTACCAGCCTACTCAAACCGGCGACCTGGGTGGGCTGCGGGTTATCATTTCCACTGAGGCGATCAGCTTCACGGTCTCGATAACGCAGCTTGCGGATAACACAACCGAGTTTCTGACCGGGGCCTTTACCCCCGGGCCGTTTCAGCTCTACAACCTCAAGTCCGGCGCGTATCGGCTCAACGTGACGGATGCCAACGGATGCCAGGCCTCCGTGGACTACACCATCACGGCTTTTGTACCGCCGGTGGAAGATCCAGATCCGCTGCCGGCAACCCGCTGGCACGCTGTGGGGGGCTTACTGCCCCGCCCGGCCTTGCTGGCCACGCCCGTTACGAGCCTGACCGACACGAATAACGAGGCCCGCTTTGGCCTGCATGTAGAGGTAGAGCTGACCCGCGAGGGAGATGAGCAGCCCTTTGCACGCCTGCGCAAGACAGCCCGGCAACTGACGGAAGTAGTGGATGTCTCAACGCTACTGCATGCCCAGCTACGGCCCGAGCTAGCCTACCCCCAGGGCATTGTCACGCCCGACCGGGCCGCCTTTCTGGATTTCCGCTACCGCTACCGGGAGGTAGATGCGCTTGGGGTTGCCGACTGGGTAGCACCGCCAGGCCTGCAGCGGGCTGCGCTGTGTGCGCTTCCCATTGGGCCTTTCGATGAGAACAACCCCAACCTGTATGTGGCCTCTGCGCAGGATCCGGCCTACTTGGTGATGGCCTTCCCCTCGGGGCAAGCAGTGCAATGGGTGGGCCTACCACAGGAGGTGACCGTGTGGCTGCCGGATGCGCGCGAAGCGGACCTGTTTGCCGAGTTCGTGTACCGGGATGCCGCCGGGGCCGAATTGGAAATCAAAACGCTGGTCGTGGCCCGCCAGCTACCCGCCGGCGTCACCCGCATTCCCTTGCCCGCAAACGTGCTGCCTTGTGCCGCTACCGTCACCTTCCGGCTCACGGATACCGACCGCGCCTACGCAGGCAGCTGTGTGGAAGCCGGCCCCGTGGATCCACCCGCCACCGCGCACGACTTCAATATTTCTGATCTCTCTGATAACGATTTCCGCTAATGGACCAAACTCTGGAAATAAAAACGGCCGCCCAGATTCAGGCCGAACTAGTGCAGCTCAGCCTCGACCTAGGCAACACCCTCCAGCCCGGGGCCAATGTCGGCGGCCCGGTGCTGGGCGCCCTGCTCACCCGTCAGGCTGTCCTGGTGGCCGACCTGTGCACGCTGCAGGTGTCGCAGGCCGCGGCCCTGCGCTATGGTTCTGGGGTGCCGCTCAATACGCTGGGCGTCAATAACGACCTGTACCGCAACACGCTGACCGGAGACGAGTATCAGAAAGTGAACGGAGCCTACGTCCTACGCTTGAACCTGAAGGGCCAGCCTGGGTATACCCCCGTTAAAAACCGGGACTACTTCGATGGGAAAGATGGGAAGGATGGCGTTGTCACCTTCCTGGAAACCTACGCCCCCGAAAATGAGCTGGGCAGCGAGGGCAACCTGTGGATTTACGTCAACACCACGGATAAAACAGCCACCCATTACAAGAAAGTAAGGGGAAAATGGCGCCTGATTGGGGCGGCCATCGGTGGCGGCCTCGGGACAGCACCCACCAACCAGAATCCGGTGGTTGCTATTTCTACACCTGTCGCCGGCGCCACGGCCACGGCGGGCACGCTGCTGAACCTGGTGGCCGTGGCCACCGATGACGTGTCGGTGAGCAGTGTGGACTTTCTCAACGCCGGCGGCGTGGTGCTGGCCCCCGGCACGAAAAACGGCAACCAGTACACGGCCACTATCACGGTACCGAATACGCCGGGCACCTTTGGTATTACAGCCAAGGCAACAGATGGGGCCGGTCTGACTAATACGGCTACGGTCAACATTACCATTCAGGCCGCTACGCCGGCCAACACCGCGCCGGTGGTGAGTATCAGCTCGCCGGCTGCAGGGGCCACCGTTACGGCCGGTACCTCACTGCCTCTGTCGGCCACGGCCACCGATGATGTGTCCGTAAGCAGCGTAGAATTCTATAACGCGGCGGGGGCTTTGCTGGCGCCTGGTGTCAAAAACGGCAACCAGTACACGGCCAGCATCACCGTGCCCAATACGCCCGGCGCATTCATCATCACGGCCAAGGCCCTCGACGGGGCTGGCCTGACCAACACGGCCGCCGTGAGCATCACGATTCAGGCCGCCGTAGCCACGGCGCTACCGGCCCCGCAAAACGTACAGGCTACAGCTATTAGCAGCTCGGCTATTTCGATAGCTTGGTCCCCTGTGCCCAACGCCACCGGCTATGCACTGGAGGCGGCCCTGACTGCCAATGGCAGTTATACCGAAATCTACCGCAATACCAGCACCAACTACACCCACGGCGGCCTGCCAGCCTCTTCGCCCCGCCACTACCGGGTAAAGGCCCTGGGCACCGGTGCAAACGCGGATTCTCCCTACTCGGTAAAAGTTAACGCCACGACCCAGGCGGTGCCCTCGACCTATAACAAAACCATTCTGGCCCTGACCATCAGCCAGAGCAATGGCAGCACGCTGGGACGGATGGACACGCGCCCGGCCGGGCAGTTCGAGACCGAGTACACAGCCATGCAAACGCCGCGCACTCGCGCTTTCCTCTTCAATGAAACGACACAGGCAATTGAGCCCATCAGCCGCAGCAATGGCCGTTGCTATACCGCTTCGGAGGCGGAGCTAGCGCTGATTGGAGGTGCTGAACTACTGGCTATTGAGTTCGAGAAGCGGAGCACGGGCAAGCTGTTCTACAACAACCGTTGGAAAAACGGCAGCCCGATTACCGATTTCGCGAAAACGGCGCCTGATACCTACTACTACAACAGTGCCGTGTCAGCGTCGATTGAAACCAAGGAGGCTTTCGTAGCGGCGGGTGGTCAACTGCTTCCAGAAAACATCAAGCTAGGTATCTGGCAGGGGGAAACCTGGGCTGACCTGGATAACTGGATTCCAACGGCAACGGAGTGGACGGACAACTTCACCGACGACGTGGGGCTGCCCGATGGCTGCGACCTGATTGTAGTGTTGCCCAAAACGCAGACGGATTTCCACAACGTGGCCCAGGCCCGCGTGAACATCGCCCAGTTTGCTGCGACCTATACCCGCCACAACGTGCTGGTATGGGATGCCGAGGGCATGAATCTGCAGGACGAGCCGGAAAAGCACCACTACGACTTCCCCAGCCACGTGCTGCGCGCGCAGCAGATGGTGGCCCTGTGGATGGGAGAAACCATCACCAAAACATGGGTATCTGAGCGGAAAACGGCCTCGTGTGGGGCGGGTACCACGGGCCCCGACGTGGTACGTCAGGCCTTCAGCACGGTGAACCTGGCTGACGCTAACACCAAGGCCCAGACCCTGGCCAACGCGGATCTGCAGTGCGAGGTGGTTGTGTCTGATGCCGACCCGGATTATCCGTACCTGCACGTCCGTAAGCAGGAAATTACGGCCACGCAGGGTATCACGGTCACGAACACCAACACGATTACCGCTACCGGCTTTGTAGGTGGCAACGGGAGCACCCAGCCTCGCTTTGCCAAGCACCGCTACGGCTGGCGGGATAACACCCAGCACCCGATTATTGCCTATCAGCGCTTCAAGCTGGTGGACATTGCTCAGCTCATTGGCCCCGAAACGGATGGCCAGTACGCCAACCAGGGAGTAAACCAGTTCCTGTATGGAGCGCGCTCCGGTACGCCCAACTACAGCAACGATTTGGAGGATATCCACTTCGGTACTTATGTGAAGGTGAGCAGTTCAGCGGGCCAGGTCGATGTAGGCGCCAATATGTTCACGGTCAACAACAGCCCGGCCTTTGACCCGCGGGCCTTAGTGGGCAAGTACCTGCGCATTGTCTATGAGCAGACCCGCACCATCCTGCTCCTAGAGGGTGCCACCCGCGCCCAGGACGTGGTGTTGTCGGTGGAAAAATATCGGATGGAAACCGGCCCGAGCATTGTGATGACACCCACCATTGCTTGGCTGTGGCAGGGGTGCCGCATCGAGGATATTTCCCTGGCGGCCGTGACGATTGTAGACTTTTCAGCTCCCGCATAGCGCCAAATGTGCCCCTCTCAAATTAAGCCGCCAGTCCACCCTGGCGGCTTTTTTGGGTGCTCAGCAAGTTGCGCGACGGATTGGGCCAGCTCCGCGACGTTTCGGGCCCTGCGCATTTTGTCGGGTATCAAGATGGTGGGAGTTTCGTGGTATGACGCAACCCTACACCTTGCAGCTACGCCCGTCTTGCCCTGCGCACGGCGTCTACCTGCGCTGGCTCAGCCCGCTGGGCAACTGGGAACCGTGGCTTTTCGATGGCGACATGGACCCCACCACAGTACCAGAAGCCGGTACCGTATTTCGGCCTGAGCAGGGGCCGACCCTACTGCTGCGCCGGGGCGGCGTCGACAAGCTGTTGCTCCGGGCCGGCAATCTAACCCCAGCCCAGCATGCCACGCTGACCACGTTGCTGGATTCCCCCCAGGTATATATGCAGGAAGCGTCCGGCCAGCTCACCGCTGTGTTGGTGACGGCCGCCCCGGCCGGCCGCACGTCGTCGGACAACCGCACCACTTTCGATGTGGAAGTCGTGCTGCGTCCGCGTAATCCTTTGACCCGCGTGTAATGGCAGCTGCTCTGGTTTTAGCCGATGGCCGCCGCTTGCCGCTGACTGCTGAGCAGCGCGTCGGCGTGACGGTGCAGGCCAACAACCTGCTGAAGGTAAACTCGGTGCAAAGCGACTACTCGTCGACGTTGAACCTAGCCGACACGCCCGAGGTGCGTGCGGCCCTGGAACAGGCGCAGCACGGGCCCGCATTGACGGAGCTGCCCTACCAGCTGCTTCCCTGTACGCTGGAGTCCAACAGCCTGGAAGTACTGCCCAATGCCGTGGCCATTGTCGAGCAGCACGAGACAGGCAAGGGCTTCGAAGCGCAGGTCGTGGGCGGCAATGAGCCGTTCTATGCGGCTATCGAGGGCAAGAAGCTGCAGGAGTTGACCTTCCCCGAATCGACGGAGCACGACTGGCTGCATGCCCAGGCCGTCACCGGTGCAGGCCATACTTCCTGGAAGCAGGGCTACGTGTACGACCTCTACGACCGGGGCAAAGGCGGTCCCGCCGAGGGCGACAAGGTGCACCTGTTCACCGATGACGTATTCCCCAGCGTGTACGTGCGCGCCGTCTGGGAGCAGCTCTTTGCTGAGTCGGGCTACCGGTGGGCCGGGCCACTGCCCGAGCTCTTTGACCGGCTACTGCTGCCCACCACCGTGATGGCCGGCTATGGGGAAGCGTTCCGGAAGGCCCGCAAGCTCCGAGCCGGGATTGGCCCGGGCAACGCCCAGTACGGCAACGCCTACGAAGGACGGGAGGAAATCATCTTTACCGTGCCCTACGACTCGGTGGATGCGAAATACGGCTATGCCGCCCCAACGGCCAAGGGCATCTATAACCCCGTCACGCGCACCTGGAAGGCGCTGGAGCCCTGCTACGTCAATGCCAGCGCTCTGACCAACGTCATTCTGGATTCGCCCTACGGTAGCGGCCGGGCCCAACTCTTCTTCTACATGGGCTCGAAAGAGCTGGCCGGCGGTACGCTGACTGAGAGTAAGAAAGGGGCCGGCCACACGACGGTTTCGCCGTCAGTGAACCTGAACCGCTTCCTGCTGCAGGCCGGCGAGGAGCTGCACGTGCGCATCAAGCTCAGCCCGGGCGAGGGCGTGCTGGCCAAGTGGGGTTTCGAAGCCTTCAATGGGGTAGTGTATGCCGTCAACGGCAACGTGCTGACGCTGGACCACTTCACGGTGGAAGTGCTGCCGGACTTTCCGCCCGGGGGCCGCGTTCGGCTGCAGGACCTGCTGCCCGACCTCTCCCAGCAGGATTTTGTCAAAGCCATCATCGGCCTTTTCGGGCTTACCCAGCAAACCGACCCTTACACCCGCACGGTACACTTCACACCCACGGGCCCGGCTCTCGTAGCGGGCCTGAGCCGGGCTCCGGACTGGCAGCCGCGCATCGATGCCGACGAGCCCGCGCCGCGGCTCTTCCATCTGCCCGGCGTGGCCCAGCAAAACTGGTTTCGCTGGAAGAAGGATGAGACCAATCTGGACGGCTCCAGCGAGCTGGGCAATGGTTTCTTGGCCTGCAATGACACCACGCTCGAGCGGACCCAGGATGTGCTGACCCTGCCGTGGGCAGCAACGGTCGTTTCAGAAAGCGGGCTGCTCTTGCTGCCTACCTACAAGGTGCGTGAAGGGGAAGTGTCGGTGGAAATTGTCTACGACGAGAAGCGGCGGCCCTTCTTTCGGCGGCGGGGGACAGCGGTGGTAACCCCGGTATATGACAAGCAGACGCCGACGCCGCGTCTGGTCGTGCAGACCAACCAGACGCGTACCGTGACCTTGGAGGATGGTCAGGCCTCGGCCGTTATCCGGCCCCGTATCACCACGTTTGCCGGCCTGGACTTCGCGGCTGACCTGCTCCCCTCCTACTACCAGCACCTGCGGGCTGTGTATGCCCGCCCCCTGATACTCAAGCCCTCCGTGCGCCTGAGCGCGCAGCAGGTCATGGATTTCAGCCAGCTCCAGCCCGTGTGGTTGGAAACGGAAGGCAGCTACTTCTACTGCAATAAAATCGACAATTGGGAAGAGGCCGACGCCTCTACGCCGGTGGAGTTGCTGCGGTTGACGTTCTGAAGGTAAAGATAGGTTGGCTACTTCAGGATTGGAAAGTCGGGGTGCCGCGTGGGCGGTTGCGTTGGTTGCAGTTTGCGCACCTTTGGGGTGTGTAAATAAATAATGGCCTTTGCCGGGGCTGTTTTTCGCAGGAGGTCATCCCTTGCCGGGGTTGGCCTCTTTTGTCTTGTTGATGGATCAAATACAGCTAATTTTTGCCATTGTAAAAAACATTTGTGCAATGTTTTTTACAATGGGAATAAATGATTTATTGTACCTTCGATATTATGGAACAGCAACCCAAGCGGCAGGGCCGCCCACCTAAAGACCCAGCTCGACACAAGCGGAACCGCACACTATCTCTTACTGATGAGGAGTATGCCAAGCTGGCCCACTTAGCGACAGCAGCAAATAGGGGAATAAGCGAATATGTAATTGAGAAACTTGGGCTAAATCAACCTTGAATGTATAGTACATATAAGCACTTTAGCCAATAATAATGGCTTAAGCTTATCGTGATACACGAGGACACCCAATTCAAAAAAAACTTTTGACCAATACTTGTCTTGACATGGTTTACTTATTGAAATTATATATAGGAGATTTCCAGCAATTTAAAAGGTTTGTTCTTGACCTAACATATTCAGAAGGGCCTATGAAGGGTAAACCATTGAATAAGTTATGCTTTATTGGCAAAAATGGAACAGGAAAGTCAACATTACTTCAAATTATAGAGGAAGTAATACACGATAACACTGTTGCCTCTAATGCTACTCGGCCAGCCGGTTCTTGCGTGGCTAAAATACAGAGCAATGAAAAGATATTTTACATACACTATGGCAGTAACTTGCGACATAACCGCAAAAGTCGCAGGATATTTTCGCAAGAAATAGAAACAATAAGCGATTATGAAAACAAGATCCTTGACTTAATGTCATCTGATGATTTAGCTTTTCAAGTATCAGAAAGCTATTTTGTACGATTCGAATTACCCATGTCTGAACATGCTAATTTTTTAACTCCCAAAGTTTTAAACAAATTACTAATTACTGTACCTGCTGAGACACATCAAAATACTTACAAAACTTTGGACGATGTTCCTGAGACTAGTGTAAATGAAGCATTAAGCCTTTTTCATACAACTCCATACAAGCATGTAGTATCTTCAGAAACAGTGACGAATTTTTGGAAAACAATAATATATTTAATAAAGAAGCGCGAAAGTGACCTGACAGTATTCAGGAATATGGAAGCAAATCTAGACAGAACTGTAAGAGAAGTAAATCTAGATTTTGAAAAAACAAACCCAAAGATTTTAGAAGAACTTTCGAAATTATGGAATAACATTCTTGAAAAGGGTGGTTTGATTTTCGATATCCAGAGCGCAAACAACCCTGTGCAACTCAATGATAATTTGAAAGCATATATAAAAATTCGATCTACCGGCGATAATATAAGCTACAGTAGACTTAGTACAGGTATACGAAATTTTATTTTTAAGCTAGGACATGTGTTCTCTTTATATTTTGGCAGAGAAATACAACAAGGCTATCTATTGCTTGATGAGCCAGAGAATAGCTTGTTTCCAGACCTTTTATATGATTTGATTGATTTGTATACTAGAATAACCCATAATACACAGCTATTTGTATCGACACATAGCCCTATTGTGGCTGCACAGTTTGATGCTAACGAAAGGCTCGTTCTAGATTTTGATGAATATGGTAAAATTATCAGCAAGCGAGGTGTAACTCCAGTAGGAGATGACCCTAATGATATTCTTGTAAAAGATTTTGGCATTAGAAGTTTATTAGGAAGAGAGGGCTTGAGTAAATGGGAGCGATACATTGAACTAAGCCTATTAATTAAAAATGAAAGTGATCAAATAAGACAAATGGAGTTACTGCAAGAATATATGACCATTGGTACGTTGTATAATTTCAACCAAAATTCAATCTAAAAATGAAGTACCTGAATAAACTGGTTAATTCAGATATAGTCATTGAAAATTTATCATATGAAACGTCTAGTGATAGAATTAAGATAAAGTCGTCTTTATTACGCGAGCAATACTGTTTTTGTGCCTACTCGGAGAAATATATATGTAAGATTGATGAAGCGCATATTGAGCATTTCGACCCTCGTTTGAAGAAAACACAAGAGGATGGATATATGAATTGGTATGCAACGCTGCCATGGATGAATTCACATAAGCCAAAGAAAATAGGTCCATACTTGCCAATTTTACTACCATCATCACCTGATATTACTAATAGAATAACATACAACATTGCAACCAATACATTTGAGGTTGTCAGGTTGGATGATTGCGAAGCAGATAATCTTATTAAATATTTGGGATTTAATAAGTTTGAATTGGTTGAGGAACGAAAAAAACAAATTAATAGAATAAAACTAATATTTGACACTGTTGGCAAGGACAGTATGCTATTAATACTTTCTTCACATAAAGAGTATGTGAGCTTTGCAACAGCTCTAGAACATGTGTTTTGCATTGATCTTATGCCTTATATCACTGCCGCATAGCTCTAGTATGTATTAGCTGAGCTTAGTTGTTACTGCTCCCACTCCCAATAGGTCTTTAGCGCTTATAAGGATTTTTTCGTATTGTCAGCCATTATGCCAAACTAGCGAACTTGCCTCTTCCACACTAATGGCACATAAACCAAATCCAACCATTAACTTGCTGGATATTACAAGCACTTATCCTAAGGTTAAAGTCTAATTTACTCATAAACTATATCACGCGACGTTTTAATCAATCTTCGCGACGAAATGGGGCCACTGCAATTGCAGTGGTTTTTTTTGTGCGGTAGGTTCGGGGTATGGCTCAAAACAACACCGAAACCGTTCTTTTCGAAGTCCGGCTTTCAAGCGAACAGCTAAAGGCGGAGATGCAGAAGGTGCGCACCCAGCAGCGCGGCCTCACCACCGAAATTGCCAAGACGCGGGAAATGCAGAAGCTGCTCACAGCAGACTTCAAGAATGGCAGCGTCTCGGAAAAGGAGTATGGCATCGAGGCCCAGCGCTTGAGCGAGTTGCTTCGCGCCCAAACCAAGGAACAGGCTGCTGCTACCAAGCAGTTGGATAGCCTCAACACGGTCACTAGTGAAGCAGAGGGCTCGATCAACCAATTGCGTGCGGAGTTAGCCTTGACGACGGCTAGCTGGAATAGTCTCAGCGAAGTAGAACGAGAAAACTCGGAAGCAGGTAAAGCCCTGCAGGCACGTACCCGGGCCCTCTCCGATGAGTTGAAAGTACTAGAGGGCAAGGTGGGTGACACCCGCCGTAACGTGGGCAACTATGCCGATGCGCTGAAGGGGGTGGGTGGTGAGCTGGTTAGCGCAGCCAAAGACAGTGACCTCTTCGGCGGTGCCATGAGCAAGCTCGAAGCGGCCCAACAAACCTACACGAAGGCCCAGGAGCTGGCAACGCTGGCTATGGGTCAAGGAGCGGCGGCCTCCTCTACCCTGCGCGTGGCCATGCTAGCTATTCCCATCTTTCTGGTAATCGCCGGGCTGGCCGTGCTGTTCAACTTCCTGAGCAAAACCCAGTCTGGGGCCGACTTCCTGGCTAAGAAAATGGGCGCACTCAAGGGCATTTTCGCCGTCGTAAATCTGGCCGTTACCGGGTTTGGGGAGATACTGTTCAAGGCCGTGACCAACCCCAAGCAGGGCCTAATTGATCTGGTCGATTTCATCGAGACGAACCTGCTCAACCGGCTCAAATCCATCGGCGTCATCATCGACGGCATCAAAACGGGTAATGTGACCAAGATTGCCGACGGCTTTGTGCAGGCCGGTACGGGGGTAGCCAATGCCTCGGCTAAAATCCGGGCCTTCGGGGCTGAGCTGGATGCGGCCGCCGCCGCAGGTGAACGGCTGGCCGCCGTCGAGCGCCAGCTGCAGCGCGACACGGATGACAACATCGATACCAATAAGAAGCTCCTCAACCAGGTAGAGCGGCTCAAGAACATCCGGGATAATGAATTCAACTCCCTGGCCGTGCGCAAGCAAGCCAATGAGGAGGCCTTCAAGTTGGACATGCAGCGTGAAGCCACGCTGGTCGATCTGGCCCGCCGTCGGGTGCAGCTGCTGGCGGCCCAGATTGCCCAGGAGGGCGGCCGGGATAAGGTCAGCCGGGAACGGTACCAGGAGTTGAAGGAAGCGGAAAACGAGCTGGCCGATATTCAGGAGGACGCGGCGGGGAAGCAAAACGAGTTTATTACCACGCGTTTCTCCCTGCAAAAAGAAGTCGAAGAGAAGCTGCGCAAACTGCGGCAGGACTTCCTGAATCTGGAAATAGCCCAGATTGATGCCCGCCTGCAAAAGGTTGTCGTCGGCAGTGAGCAGGAATTGCAGCTCCAGAAAGCCAAGCTGGGCAAGCAGCGGGCCTTGGAGTTGTCGGAAGCGGACCTGACGGCCAGTCGGAAAAAGGCAATCGAGGAGAAGTACCGGGCCGATATCGAGCAGTTGAACCGGGACCACCTGCAGAAGCTACGCGAGCAGGCTGCCGAGTCGCAGCAGATTGCTATTGCCACCCAGCTGGCCCGGGCCCGGGAAGGCAGCCAAGAAGAGTTTCTGCTGAAGGCCCAGGCCATACAGGCCGAACTGGCTGCTAACCTGGCCGGCATTGACCGGCGCCAAAGTGCCGAGCAGCAGGCTGCGCAGGAGGCTCGTTTCCGAGCGGAAGCAGCCAAGCAGCAAGCCGATCTGGAGTATCAGCAGTCGTTAACTAATCTGGAAAACAACTTAACTCAACAGCGCACCCTTACCAACCAGCAGTACGCGGCTGGTCAAATAACCAAGGCCCAGCATGAAGCCGCACTGGAGGCTATCGAGCGGGCTGGTACCGCGGCTCGCATCGTGGTGCAGCAGGATTACAGTCGAGAAACAGTAGCCGAGCAGGAAACACAATCCACTCAAAGCATACAGACGCTTGAAAAGGAATTAGCACGCAAGGAAGCCATTGCCCAGCAAGAAAATCAGGTGCGTTTGGCCGTTGCCGCTACCGCTGGGGAGGCAGCAGATCTTGTTATTCAGGCTTTTGGTCAAGAAACTGCGGCTGGGCAAGCGGCTTTGGCGCTGAAGAAAGCAGCAGCATTAGCCGAAATCAGCATCAATCTGGCTGTGGAGCTTTCAGCCATTGCGAAAAATGCTTCGGCAAACCCCTTAAACATTCCAACTGCTGGCATTGCTGGTATTTCGCAGGCTGCTATACTTTCTGGTATTGCGGTAGCAAAAGCTGCATTCGCTACCGCCAAAGTATTAGCCTTTGCTGATGGAGGTATGGTCCGTGGTCCTGGAGGCCCAAAGGACGATCTTGTCCCAGCCATGCTTTCGGATGGCGAGGCAGTCATGACGGCTGAGGCAGTCCGCAAATTCGGCCCTCTACTGTCTTTCCTCAACGTAGCCGGTGGCGGAAAATCATTTGGTTATCGAGACCCAATGCCCCGCTCTACCTTGGCTCGGCTGGCAGATGGCGGCGTAGTTCGTTACGATGCCAGCTATATGGCTCAAATGTCGGGCCGCTTCGGAGGGGGCCAAATCGACTATGAGCAGCTGGCCCAAGCCATTGCCGATAAAGTAGTGCCTGGCTTCTATGCTGCAAACAAAGCCTTGCCTGCACCAAATCTTAATATCACCGAGTTGCGCGAAAAGCAGAACAAGGTGGCCACCAATGAAAGAAGAGCTGACCGATGAAAGTCATTGATATTTTAAACCAACTGGATGAAAAAGGGCAGTTGGTTGCACTCTATCGAAGCGGGTGCATCAATGTGCGCACCTATGCATATCGTGATGTTTACCTTCGCTGGCAGACCTTAAGGGCGTCTATGCGCTATTATGAGGACAACGCCGGTGCCGTGCGTCAGGTCGCTGCTGAAATGGAAATATCCGTTCCCTCAGTGTACAGGGCAATTGCTGGTATGGAAAAGACTACTGAGGCTTAACAATGTATTCAAAGCGAAGGTGCTCGAAAGAGTCCGCTACAAATACTTTCGAACCTGGGAGTAGTGGTGCATCAAGTGGCACCGGTACAGTAGTAGAATAAATCACATACTGTCCTGATGCCCGCGCTGAAGGAGTGGCTGACTCTGGCTCCACACGCTTTATCTCTTTCCCATCAGGATCTTGAATGATAATTGTAAGATTATGCGGGTCAGCCTTTTCTAGTTTGTTGCGAGTGAGCATCACCAGCACGTAACCACCGCCAGGTATTTTAGCTCGCTCCTGAGCAATACGTTCCGCATCCCACATTTTCAAGGCTGCATCCTTGCTTATCTGTTGGTCTATCTCCTTGGCCTGAGCATACATAATTGGCAACCCATCATTATAGGTCACATTCCACACATCAGGGTCAAACTTAGATTGCTTAGGCTCTTTATGCTTCGGTAGCTCCTTTTGAGCAGTAGCCAAAGAAGGAAGTGCAAGAAGAAGCAAGAGAGCAAAATGGCGCATAAGCAGTGCGAAAATGAAAATACGTCGCCAAGATAACTAACTGTATCAGAATGATGATACAGTAGTTCAACGTTCGCGGAATAGTACACAGACCTTCGTAGCATGTCTGAAGCGAAGGTTCTTATTAGTGGCCCAATTGTCGGTGACTCCAGCGAGGCTGGGGACGCCTGGCCGTATACAACGCTGGAAGATGTTCTCTCCCAGCTTGAATGGCAGAGGCCCTACGACTCGGTGCGCGTGCTGATTAACTCGCCCGGCGGCCGGCTTGATAAGGGCCTCGGCATCTACGACAAGCTACGCACCCTGGGCCCCGACATCACGGTTACCACCGAAGCCATCGGGCAGTGCTCCAGTATTGCCACGATTGTTTTTCTGGCTGGCTCGACGCGCTTGATCCACGAGCATACCGAATGCCTGATTCACCTGCCCCGTGGTGGTTGTGAGGGGGCTACTCCTGCCCAGGCCCAACAGTGGGCCGACGATATGCTGGCTGCTCAGCAGAAAATGATTGATATCAGCGTGGAGCGCACTGGGCAAGCTGCCGAGGTGATTGCTGCCCGCATGGCCGAGGAAAAGAATGTTTCGCCCTCGGATATGCTGGCCTTGGGCTTTGCCACGCTCGTGCTCAAACCCGTGACGGCCTTGGCCACGCTGCCTATCCTGGCAGCTTCTCCCGCTTCTTCCACCGATGATACGCCCAGCTGGGCGCAAACGCTCATGTCCAAATTCACTGCAGCCCTCGCGGCTATGACCCTGGCTGTTGCCGGGGCAAACAAACCCGTTACCGCTCTGGCTCCTACCGCCACCGATACTTCTAGCGCGACGACGGCGCTGGCCGTGGAGTCGGATAAAGGGCAACTCACCATCGAAACAGGCGACCGGACCACCTACGAAGTGGGCGACAAGGTAACGGCCCCCGATTCGCCTTCTGACCCAGTAGCCGACGGAGACTACGTGCTGACCGATGGCCATACCATCACCGTCACGGCTGAACTCATTTCCGCTATAGTTCCCACGGTAGAAGCAACAGCCAGCGCTGAACAGGATGAGACGATGGGCCAGGTGCTGGCAGCCATCACGAATCTGGCCAATGAGGTGAAAGGAATCAAGCAAACAGTAGCCGCTACCACGGCAGCCACCAACAATCGGCTGAACACGATTGCTGCTGCAACAGGCAGCACAGGCATCGTCGAGCCTGATTCAGTTATCACAGCCTCGCAGCAAGGCAAGAATACCACCATTGCCACAGGCCAATCGGCTGCGGACCGCCGCGCCGAAAAGCAGAAGCAAACCCGTCGCCTCTAATCCAGCATCCGCCTTTGCCTGCGCCCAGGCATTCTCTTTTCTACACGTTCATTTTCAACTACAGCGATGGCTGACAAGATTCTCGATTACGCCTGGGTGACGGGTAACGCGCCCTTCTACGGTCCGGAAGAGTTCCGGGCCTTCATTCTCAAGTTCATTCAGGAAGATCCGGAGCTCAATGCCATCATGGTCATTGAGGACGGCATCAAAGCCAAGATGGATGTGCCCTTCGTGGGCCGCTTCGAGAAGGTGACCCACCTCGACCCCGGTTGCGGTGCGCAGCCCTCGACGCCCCGCATCCCCTTCGACAAGCTCACCTGGGACCCCATGCCCATGCTGGCCTGGATCAAGGAGTGCGCTACCGACCTGGACCGCACCTTCATGGCCTGGGGTCTGGACGTGGGCTACAAGCGGGACGACCTGCAAAATGCCCTGATCCGCATCAAAACCGGCAACCTGGTGCCCGGTGATGCCGGTACCGAGCAGACGGTGGATTACTGGAATGAGTTCGTGCAGGAGCAGTTCATCTCGGCCATCCGTCGCGACATCTACCGCTTCGCCCTGATGGGCGACAAAACCATCACGGCGGCCCAGCTGACCAAAGGTGCCGATGATGTAAAGAACTACAACGCCGTCGATGGGGCCTTCAAGCAGGTCATTGCCGCCGGTGCCGACAACCGCGCCTACGAAATCACGGCCAACCAGTCGGCCGATCAGGAGTTGCCCGCCGGCGAGTCCTACAAAATCTTCAAGGCCCTCGACAATGCCGCCGAAGGCGACCTGGAGGATGCCGATGACAAGATTCTGCTGGTCACCAGCTCCATTGCCAAGAACTGGCAGGACTACCGTGAGTCGAACGACAAGGTGCAGGTGAGCTGGGAGCTCCAGGAAGGTCGCCTGGTGGCGCCCACCTTCCGCGACATTCCGATCATCAAGATCAAGGACCTCGACAAAATCCTGAAGGCTGACTTCAAGCTGAACGGCAAAATCGACTTGCCGCACCGCGCTCTTCTGACCACGCGCCGCAACCTGCGCGCCGGCTTCGACAGCTACGACGCGGCTACCGAGGTCGATGCCTTCTATGACCGCAAGGACCGGGAAACCCACCTGCGCGCCATGTTCAAAATGGACGTGAAGGTGATGTCATCGGACCTGATGCTGGCCGCTTACTAAGCCTATCCTAGACGAAACAGCCCCGGCCCTACTAAGCCGGGGCCACTGCTCACGAAACTCATAGGAGACTCACGACATGGCCGTTTGCCGTCAACTCAAAAAAGGCTCTTCTGCCCCGTGCGAAACGGGTGTAGCGGGCATGAAACCCAAAACCGTGCTGGTGCGCAAGGCCGACATTGCCGGCGTTGCGCGCCATGCCACCATCAAAAAGGCGGTCACGCTGACGCTGGTTGCCGCCAAAAAAGGCTTCCTCTTCGAAGGCCTGGGCAGCAGCAATGCTGCCCGCGCCGAGCTGGTACCGGGCAAGTACGGCCCCGGCTACAAGCACGAACTGGACCTGGTGGCCTTTGGCGCCGACCCGGAAACGGCCGAAACGATGGAAGATCTGGCCGCCGATCCGGAAGGCGTCGTTTCCATCACGCCCGACAACAACGGCTACTACAAGATGCTCGGCCTCAATGCTGGCCTGCGGCCCAGTGCCCTGAAGAAGGACAGCGAGGATGCTGACCTGGGCGGCGGCATTCAGGGCACCCTCTCGTCGGAGAAGGAAAAAGGCCTGGAAGATTACTTCATGGTGCTCACCGACAGCGTCTATGACCCGGCGGCCACTAAAGCAGCCTTCGAGGCCCTGTACGCCTAATGCAGGGGGTGAGTGAGCAGTGGGCGGAACGGGCTCGTCAGATAAAACTGGCGGGCCTAAGCCGCACCGACTCGACTGAGCTAGCGGCCGTGCATGCCGGCTTATACCCCATGGCCGAGCCCGTTCGGGTAGGCTGCTACAAGTGCCTGGCCGAAGCCTTCCAAGCCATCCTGCGCGCTGTGCGCACTTTAACCGATTCCCCCAACCCTTCTTTTCCAGCCCCTACGGCCATGAACAAAGTAGATCGCACGTACTCGTTTACCGACCCCAAGCAAACCTACCGCCCGCACAACTCCCCGGTGGTTTTCTCCAATGAGAACCTGACCGACGCCCGGGTGGCGATGATTCTGAAAGGCGACCCGGCTGCCGCCGTGCACTTCAGTATTACCGAGGAAGAAGGCCAGGCCTTTGTCCAGGAGCAGGATGCCGTCTTGCAAGCCCTGGCTCAGAGCCAGCAGCCGACGGGCGACACCGGTACGACCATCACCATCAAGACGGGCGCCAACCCGCTGGCGGACGAGAACAGCGACGACTACAAGGCCGAGTACGCCAAGCTCGATACGCTGAAGCGCGACGAGTTGGACAACCTGTTTTCGACCGAGGTTGTCGACGGCCAGGACCCCAAGGCCTTCGCCAACAAAGGCGAACTGATCAAAGCCCTGCTGGCCTACCGCGCCAAGTAAGCTGCTGTCTCCAATTACTGAAAAAGGCCCGCACCGCACTTGCGGGGCGGGCCTTTTTGCTACCCTTTCTTCTTTCGCTTGCCGTGTCCACTGCTCCAGCTGCTTCTGAATCCAAGCCCCTTACTCCGTTAGCGCAGGCCCAGCGCCAGGTAATCAAGGCCCAGGTGCCGCTGCGGCCGGACATCATCACGCTGAGCACGCCCACCGACTACCCGAAATGGGGCGATGACAACCTGTATCCGCAGCGCCTGCTCTCGGCCATGGCCGCCAGTGGTACCGCATCCGTGTGTGCGGAGCGCAAAGCGCAGTTTATCGAAGGCAACGGCTTTATCGATCAGACCTTTTACAAGTCCGTCATTGACCGGGCCGGCGGCACGCTCGATAGTCTGCTACAGCCTGTAGCCAACAACTCTGCCTACCTGGAAGGCTGGGCCGTGCGCGTAAACATCAACGCCAACGGTTTTCCCTGCGAAGTGCTGCACCAGCCCAAAGAGCAGGTACGGCCCTATTATCCGGACGCCGATGGCGTGACCCGCTGGTGTGGTTTGGTGCGCAACCCGGCCGCCATGGCGCGCCGCGGGGCTACCTACGCTAGCCGCTCGGGCTTGCAGAAAGTGCCCGTGTTCAACCCGCGTGAAAAGCCCGAGGAGCGACTGAAGCGGATTTCGGAGTGGAAAAACGAGAAGGGCGAACTCGTGGGCCTGAAGGGCTACCCGGGAGAAATCTACTACTGGTTCCAGAAACGAACCGGAGCCTATCTGCACCCGCGCCCGCTCATTGATGCGGTGCTGGATGACGTGTATTCGGAGCCAATGCTCAAGCGCAGCCGAGCCGCTGACTTGGATGGCCGCTATTCGGCGCAGGTAATGATTACCGAGTTCGGCACTGCCAGCCCGCCGCAGGAAGTGCTGGACGCGAACGTGGTGAAGTACGGTGCCTTCGTAGGCCCCGACGGCGGCCGGGTGCTGGTGCAGTATGCCGACCGGGTAGAAAACAAGCCCGCTGTCGATACGCTTACGGCGCCGGATGCCAGCAAGCGCTACGTGACCGATGAAGAGGCAATCAAAGGCAACATCCGAGAAGCCATGCAAATGCCGGGTGTACTGCTGGGTCGGGAAATAGCAGGTAAGCTGGGAAGCTGGCAGGAGTTTCAGGATGCCGTGGCCTACGTGCAGGCCCTAGTGGTCAACTCGGCTCAGCGCAGCATCGAGCGGGGCTTCGAAGCCGTGTTCCGGAATTTTCAGAAAGCGGACGGCACGTTCCCCTTCCAGCAGCTGCAGGATTTCTCTATTCAAAACCTGACACTGGAGCAAGCCGCGAAGCTAGCCGGCGTGTCGCAACCCGCCTCGACGGATGGAACATCTACTGTTTAGCCTGGAAGATTTCAAGCCTTACCAGGAACTGCCCGAGAATATGCGGCTGGATCGAATGGCACCCCACATGTACGAGGCGCAGCGGCGGTTGAAGACTGTGCTTACGGGGCCGTTACTGGCGGAGTTGGCCCGGCGTCACAAGGCCACGGAGTTGACAGAGGACTACCTGGAGCTGCACAGCAAGGCGCTGCCGGTGCTCGTGCATGCCGCGCTGGCGTACTTCTGGCCCTTCTCCCAAACGACGCTTACGGCAGTGGGCCTGCGGCAAAAGAACAGCCAGTACTCGGATCCAGTGGACCCACGCACACTGGCTAGCCAGGCCGCAATTTTCGACGGCCGGGCCCTGAGCTACGAGGTGGAGCTGCGCGCTTGGCTCATCGTCCACGCGGCCAGCTTTGTCGGCTTCTATCCGGATGCCTCGCACTGCGGAGCTCAGCCGGTCCCGAGCCGCATGCCGACGGTGGTGGTACAGGCAATCCGTCGACCCCGCTAATTCCCTTATCCGTGAATCCCGTGCGTCATACCCACACTGAATTCTTTAAGCTTCTGGGCTTCCAGGGCGCACGGGACATGGTGGCTTCTGCTTTCGGGCTGAAGGCCTATCCCCTACCCTTGCTCAAAATCCAGCTCAGCGGCACATTGTTGGCAGCCGTGGTGGCCTTCTGCGCCAAGTGGATCTGGAGCCCGCCCTCGGCCATGTTCCTGCTGCTGGCCCTGGACCTACTCAATGCCCGCTACGGCTACCTGGCCGACGTGAAACTACGGGGCGGGCGCTTCCACTGGGATGAGCTGCAGCGCACGGCCGGCAAGATGCTGGCCACGCTGCTGGTGCTCATGGCCGTCAAGAATGCCATCAACAGCTACGAGTACTACAGCTACGCGGCTGACGTGGTGTTTGCCTGGCTCTTCACCCATAAGCTGCGCAAGCTGGTGGTCAAGATGGTGGCCCTGAAAGTCGTCGAGGGCGGTCTGCCCAAACTCATTCTGGGCCTGCTGGCCAGCAAGTTCGGCCCCTACATCGTCGATGCGGTGCAGAAGAAAGAGCCGGCCCCTGAACCTGCTTCCGAATTGGTAGCCGCCGGCGGTACTCCACCAGCTGGCCCAACTACTCCTTAACCCTATCGAGCATGCTACTCACCAAACAACTCCTGCTGGCGGCCGTGACCGGCTGCAGCGCGGCCGAAGCCGACAAGTTCCTCAAACCCCTGAACGACACGCTGGCCCGCTACAACATCAGCACGCCGCTGCGCATCGCCCACTTCCTGGCCCAGATCGGGCACGAGTCCGTGGGCCTGGATGCCGTCCGGGAATACGCTTCCGGAGCTGCCTACGAGGGGCGCAAGGACCTGGGCAACATCCTGCCCGGCGACGGGGTGCGCTTCCGGGGGCGCGGCTTGATTCAGATTACTGGTCGGGCCAACTACTACGCCCTAAGCCGGGCTTTCGGCGTGGACTTCGTGGCCAACCCCGTGCTGCTGGAGAGTCCCCAATACGCCGCCCTCTCGGCCGGCTGGTACTGGAAAGGCCGAGGCCTGAACGAGTTGGCCGACGGCAACTTCTTTCTGACCATCACCAAGCGCATCAACGGCGGTACCAATGGCCTGGCTGATCGAGAGCGCCGCTTCCTGGTAGCCGCCAAAGCGCTGGGTGTGCCCGGTGGCATCGTGCCCAAAGTCACTGCCTAGCATTTCACCACTTTACCAACTCACCTTTTAACCTCTTCCTGCCATGCTGAAGCGTCTGCCTACTATCGTCGTTTTCCTGATTCTCGTGCTCGAGCTGGTGCTGGCCTGGCAGCTGCGCCTGCCCGAAGGCTGGCCCCGGGCCGTGGCTGCCCTTGTCGTGGTGCTCACCCTGGTGGTGCTCTACCTCGTGACCCACAAGGCCGCCGGCGAAAAGCTGCTCTGATGTTCTGGCTGCTCTACAATCTGTTCGCGCTGGTGGATGGGCTTTGTGATGCGCTGCTCTACGGGCTAAAGGGTGCCGAGTCCTTCAAGTGGAATGAGCACCAGCCGCTCGTCGCGCGGCGCATCCTGGCCGTGCTGGCTTCCCTGGGTGCCGGTATCGATGCCGTGCTGATCGGAGTTGGCTCGGTAGAAGGCTGGCCCGTGTGGCTCATCTGGCTACTCTGGGAAGTGGCTGCGGCCGGGCTGAGCTTTTCGCTCTTCCACAACGAGGCCTACAACTTCGGCCGGGTCTGGATCCGGGAGCAAACCCTGCGCAAGGCCTGGGCCGTGTTCGAATTCAATTACAAATCTGCTACCACGTCCGCCCGCTGGGACTTCGACGGCACCCAGCGCTGGGTCATGGCCGGCGGGGCCGTGGTGTGGCTTGGGGTGGGGCTTGTCTTACTTATGAAACTGTAACAGTATGCGCTACTTTTTATTCCTCGCGCTGGCGCTGGCCAGCTGCACTACTACCCGCCACGCTGAGCAACCCGACGTGCTGAGCCTGCTCACGCCCGACATTCTACCACCGACCAGCGAACTGCCCGACTCGCTGCCCAAGCAGGGCTCTTCACACGCTCCGCCTGACAGGCCTGGGTTTGTCAAGCGGACCGCGGCCAAAGTCGTGGCGGCCGTGAAAGGCTCGGGGAAGTTCAAGAACAAGGGCACCATCATCTACCAGGTGGGCGCCAGCAACACAGCCAGCTCAGCTACGAAGCCCGGCACCATGGCCACCGGTACCGGCGCCTCGGCTACCGATGTCAAGAAAGCTGACGGTCCGATACAGGTGGGGCGGGGCAATCAGGCTACCGACAACAGTAAGGCCGGCCAGCGAGGTGGCGCAGCTGCGACAGGCGAAGGCAGCACCCTCACTGCGCCAACTGCACCGACTACTTGGTGGAAGTGGCTGCTACTCGGACTTGGACTGGGTTTCTTGGCGCCGAAGGTGGTAATGAAATTCATTCCGTCACTATTCACTTAGAGCGTTCATAACGAATAATTCACACTGGCTGCAGAAATATTCAACTAAGTTTACTCCTCATTCATTTCAGCCAATTTATATGTCTCAGATTATCTACTCGCGGCTTGGTCGCCATTTTTCTGCCCTTCTGCTAGGAGGTGCGCTCCTCCTTTCATCTTGCTCGAAAGACCTAGACGTGGTGCCAAGCTCAGCACCAACCCCTGTTGCTCAATCAGGTAACGCGTTGGCCGCCTATGGTGATGTCGTAGCGGGATATCAAGCGTGGTTCCGGTATGACTCGGGCACACCTTTCTATAGTGTAACACTGCTTTACCCTGAGCTAGCAGAAGATATCCGCCTAGAGTTTTGGCAAGGATCTAACCTGGTTCTTGTTGCGCATGACGCATATACCTATATCGGTGATGATACCTCGGCTAATTCAGCGCGCTTCTTCCAATTTCACTATACCATCCCGACGCAACTAGCCCCGGGTACCTATACCCTAATTATCCGGACACAATCGGATGATAAAACGCTCACGGTTCCATACAACCATGATCCTAGTAATTATGTACGTTCACTGTCGGCCACTGTGAATGTTCTACCCACCCCTGTTGCCACGCGTTTGGGGACCGGCCTTTACCCTAGTACTCAGCCATCTTCGAGTCCTTATTCCCAGACCTTGAACTGGGACCCCTCTCGGTTCTCGGCTGGTACAGATTACCTTCGAGCATTTGCGAAAAATCAGTCTACCGGTACGTTATATCAACTGACTGATGCGAATGAGTACTACCTGCGAGCGACGCCTCCTTATGGAGGCCCCGTTTATTACAGCTATTTTCAGAATACCGGCACAACGGAAGTGACCTTGAACGAGGCGAATCAGCCTCCGTTTTTGCCCGATGGATATTACTCCTTCTTCATTAATGACTTTGCGTTAAAGACGATTGGTGGATACTCGGCACCGATCGGAACAGGAATTGCGCCTGAGGTGCCATAGAAGAGGCCTCTAGCAACATATAAAAAAGCCCCGTCGTAGGTCGGGGCTTTTTCGTTTCTTACCCTCGTGAATAGACGCTTCTCTACGTTAGAAAACCTGCTGGACTTTCTGGCTTATCACCCCTGGTTACGGTGGCCGAGGAAAATCTTGAAGTGGGCCTTCCTGGCATTACTTGTTTTCGGAGTAGGCAAGTACCTGCTCTTAACGTTTCTGGCCTGATGCCTATTTCCCACTACGGCTTCCGCGCACTTCCATTCCCGGAGCAACTAGCTGTCATCTGGGCCGAGGGCACCTTCCTGGCCACGCGCTGGGAGGAAGAGGATGCCGTGAACCTGTACCACATGGGCACCTTCTTCGCCGAGGTGTTTTATGACCCAGACGAGAACAAGATGTTGAGCACACGCACTTTCACGAGTAGGGAGTGCCTATTAGACTATGCTGTATTTATCAAGCTGAATGACTTGGAAACATGAAAAAGTCCTAGCCATTTGGTCAGGGCTTTTTTGTAACGTTGTAGTTCCACTATGACAGTTCTTACGTCAATGACAGAAAAAGTAGGTTTAATCAGAAACCCTCTTACAATTATTGCGATTTTCGCTGGTATCGCAGAAGTAAGTGGTACTATCGTAGCACCATTGTTAGAGAAGGAAAACCAAAAGATATTCGTATGGTTTTTAATGTTCTTTCCGACTTTACTTATTGGCTTATTTTTTTATATTTTATACAATAAAAATAAAGTTTTATATGCTCCTTCTGACTTTGCAGATGAAAGACATATAGCCTATATTTTTGATAAGGAAGCATCGAAATCTGTTCCAGTAGAAGTGGTTTATGATAGTTCAAGTTCTATTAATGTTAGTGCTTCAGGGCAGATAAATGTTTCTCAAGAAGGTAATCTTTCTACATCGCTAGGTGAGAATAGTGTTCAAAAAGATAATGTAATACTGGATTATAGTGTTCTCTCTACTTTATATGAAGTTGGAGGATTTGTAAGACATATGTCAACATTTGGCTACAATTTCGATATATATAACCCGGTTAACAAGGAAGATCATCCATCTATTAACCCTATTATCAACAATAGAGGATTGTGGATTGGAACTAATGTTCCATTGAATATTGCAAAGCAGGTAATTCAAGAGACTACAAATTATTACCGACACATAGAATACATAGCTTTGGTAGGTGGCCGCACTACTAATTTTTTGAATAATGATAAGAATAGTCCAAGAAATATGGTATTCGTTGGAGGAGCAACTAAGGCTGCTATTGATATGTATAATCTAAGACCGATGTCAGCGCAAGATTTAAGCAAAGTGCAAACGTTGACAAGCGTGAGTGAGCTACACTCCTTTTTATTAAGTTTCGTAGTTACATAGATTGTTGCTAATAAACTGGCTATGAAGTATGCTAAATGGGTAGATGTCGTATTTATCCATTTTCTCCTTTTTGCTTGTTTCTAACCCGAGATCGTTTCAACCAATATACCCTGACTTACATCTCGGGACATTTCTGTAACGTTGTAATTCTGACCTTCCTCTCAACTTATCCTATATGTCCGACGAAGAAAACAAGTCTCTAATTAATGTTAAAGATTTAGCTGGGCTATCAGGACCGCTAACTAAACTGGTAGAAACCATTAACAATGCAGGTGCTCGTGTAAGCGATGCAGTCCAATGCTTAGCCAACGTGCTTGTTCTAGATAAAAAAAGAGCTGAAAACGAAGCTCACCGCATCCGAACTGTTGGCGCAGCCGAAACTCAGACAACTACTGAGAGGGCGAAGGCTTATATGGAGTTTATTAATGGGGGACAGGCCCAACTACAGGAAATGAATTTCGACGGAAAAGAGGCCTCTGCTAAGCTCATAGGTATCCCTGCTGAGGTAAAGAACCTTAAGCAGCGAGTAGAAAATAGAGTGATGTATGAAAACGTCCTGCATCAACTGAATAGGGAGGCTGTTCAGGACTTTGCAGCTCAAGCTCTAGCTAATGAAGAAGATGTTTCTGAGGAGCCTGTTAACCCAGATTGGACAGCAAGGCTCTTCAATATATCTCAGGAAGTGAGCTCAGAAGAGATGCACGCTCTATTTGGAAAGATACTTGCGGGTGAAATTAAAAAGCCAGGTTCCTTCTCTCTAAGAACTCTAGAGGTAGTAAGGAATCTTACAAGTAACGAAGCCGCACTGCTAAAAAAGGTAGCACCTTTTGTTTGTAATAGTAAAGGAACCGGGGTTCTACTAACAGGGCTAAGTGATTACGATGGCGAGTTTCTATCAAGACAGGGTATATCGCATTTAGATAAAGTGACTTTAAGCGACGCAGGTTTGCTATCTGCCCATGATACGGTACTTGCTTCCGTTACAGGGCCCTGTCGTTCAGGTCTCGCTCTTGGTAATATTGCTTTCATCTACGAATTTGATGAAGAAAAGAAATTTACTTTCAAGGGCCTGCCTCTTACTTCAGCGGGCTTTAACCTATTTAAACTGATTGTCAAAGACATAGAAGTTAATATTGAAGTTATAGAAGAAATAGGAAAGAAAATGTTCAAGGCTGGTGTAGACAGACTTTCTTATGGTCGTGTTATCGGTAGCACTGAGACTGGTATGCTTGTCGAGGACAACCCTACTAATCTCGATTACCTAAAAGAAGTAAGATAATGAGGCGGTGCATATACGTTCTTCTTTTTTTTGCTTGCTCTTAGTACTTCTACGGTTGCTCAAAAGTACGAGTACAAAGGGCTGCAGAACTTTCCTGGATAGTACTACCCACAAAGTGAGCTATTCCGGCGTTATCGAAGTGCCAGGCGTTACCCAAGCCAAGCTTCTCACCAAAATCAAAGCCTTGCTACAGGCAATTACCGTTCAGCCGTAGATGCCCCAGTCAGCTGGGCCATCGGTGCCGGTGGCCCGCATCGGTAGGCGCTCGGGCCCAATGTCCAGCGGATGCTTACGCGGCGCGCCGAACACCCGATTGATATCCTCGGCAATCGTCTTGTCCAGAATCTTGGCGTAGATGCGCTCGGTCATCTTGATGCTGGAGTGGCCCAGGATTTTGCTGACGACTTCCATGCGCACGCCGGCATTGAGCAGCAACACGCCGGCCGTCTTGCGGCCGATATGCGTGGTCAGACGTTCCACACTCAAGCCGCACAACGCGGCCACCTCTTTCAAGTAGCGGTTATAGTTCTGGTTGGAGATGACCGGCAGCTGCTGCTCATAGCGGGCCAGGATGCGCTCGGCCTCGGGAAGCAGTGGCACGATACACTCGTAGGGTTTATCCATCGTGCTCTTCTGACGAACGATCTTCAGCCAGCGGCGCCCGTCATGGCCCCGGCTCACGTCCCGTGGTATGCGCAGATTCGCTAGGTCAGCATACGCTAGCCCTGTCCAGCATTGAAACACGAAGCAATCGGCCGCACGCTGCACCGCCTGTAGGGAAAAAGGATAGTAGCTGACTCTGCCCAGCTCATCCAGGTCCAGGAAGATGAGTTCTTTCGGGGCGGCCTTGCGCATGGTGTAGCCGGCCATGGGATTCGTGGTCAGGTGCTTGCGCCGTATGCCCCAAAGCAGGACCTGCTTCACACATTCCAGCGTCTTTTGCGCGTAGGGCTTCCCAGCACTTTTGGAGAGACGCAGCCAGTGGAAGTAGGCATCGGCCGTATTGTGGTCGAACGTTTCGGGCCGCATGTCCAACTCCTCCCGGGCTTTTAGAAAGGCCTCCAACGAGCGACGACGGGTGCGGTACACGGCCAGGGTCGAAGTCGAGATTTCTACATCGACCAACGAGGCCTTTTCTTGTAGGAAGCTATCGAATAGCTCCAGCAGGTTCAGCTTCGAATAGCCTCCTGCCTTGTAGAGCTTCACCAGCGCGGCGGCGGTGTAGGGGGTTTTCTCACGAATGAAATGATCTTCCAATTCCTCGAAGGCGTCCCGTACTCGTTTGAGCTTTGCATTGGCGTAATCGGCGGCTTCTCCCCTACCCTTCACCCGTTGCTGCCCTGGGTTCCAATCTTTATAGAGCACCTTCACCTCGGTTGCAAACGGCGTCGTCTGCTCGCCATCGACAGTGACACGGACAGTAATCGTACCGGGCCGCGCCTTGTCTGTGGTGTTGGCGCGGAATAAGAATCGAATGAGCATGCGCTGTTTCATGGCCAACCATTTTGACTAATCTGGTTGGCAATTTTACTAAGAAGGTTATCGGATAGATACAGCGCAACGGGGGTTGTATCCAAAAGTAATTGCTGTATACAGGGCTGTATACAAAACTCAAACCGCCTTTACTGCCCAAAAACCGCGTTTTCACTAGCGTAAGGGCAAAAAAGAAGCCCCGTTCCAAAGCTGAAACGGGGCTGCAAGCACTCAGATGCAGAGGAGGAGGGATTCGAACCCCCGGACCTTTAACAGTCAACGGTTTTCAAGACCGCCGCAATCGACCACTCTGCCACTCCTCTAAAAGCATTCAACAGCCTTGGGGGCTGTTAAATGGTAACTAACAATGCAGAGAGGGGGGAACTCAAGTTTCAGACGCCCCAGAACACTCATTGTCTTCCCGGCCACGTTCTGGCCGATTGACATTGCAAATATAAACACCTTTTTAGCTTGGTTGTACACGGTTTGTTCTACTTATGTTATACAACTGTTCTACTGGTTCTGAGACTCAGGACCATATAATTCATGGGCGCGGTGGGCCAGCTGGTCTTTTTCCAGCGAGCCGGCGTATCGTTCGGTTTGTTCAACGCTTTCGTGGTTGAGCATGTCGCGCAGGTCGAAAGAGCCGACGCCCTTTCGGCGGGCCATTGCCGTGAAGGAATGGCGGGCTACGTGGTTGGTGATGTGCTTCTGAATGCCAGCGTGCTCGGTGGCTACTTTCTTAATGTATTGGTTTAATAAGGTGGTCAAGGATTCAATGCGCTTGAGCAGGGCCACGTAGTGCGCCCGGAACTCGTGGCTTTCTTCGAGCTGGGTGACGCTCCAGCCTTCGGGGTATTTGGTGTACCACTCCCGGGCATCGAGCAGGGGCAGCACGAAGTCGTTTTCCGTAACGTGGCCCGCATAGCGGTGCAGCACCCGGTCCAGGCGCTCGTGGCGGGCCACGGTCTTCCACTTGCCGGTTTTCTGCTCCTGAAATTTAATGTCCTGCTGCACCGTGCGCCAGCGCAGCAGCAGCACGTCGGCCACCCGGGCGCCGAATAGATAATACTGCAGCAGCCAGGCGTCGCGCGAAACCTGGTACCACTTCTCGGCGGGCAGCTCCACGGTTTCCAGGGCCAGCACCTCCTCGTCGGATAGCTTTTCCTTTTCCTTGGCCTCCCCGGTACCCAGGCTCATGCGCTTGAAAGGGTTCTGGTGGTATTCGAGTTTGTTATCATCAATGGCCAGGGCCACGATGGTTTTGATAAAGGAGAGTTCTTTGGCCGGGGTCTGGCCCTTGTTGCCTACTACTTTTTCCAGCCACACGCGGTAGTCGCGGATAAAGGAGGCCGTCAACTCCGAGAAGGGCAACGGGCGGGCGGGCTGGCCCTCGGTCAGGGGAACCCAGCCCGTGAGCAGTTGGGAGCGGTCCGCACCGTCGGCAATCTTTTTCAGGCGGCCGGGCTTCATGCTTGGATCTATCCAGCCCCGGTACACCTTGAGCTTGTTGAGAATGCTTTCCAGCTTCTCAGCGGAGCGGGGGTTGCCGTGCACCTTGCGGCGAGCTACTTCCTTGGCAAAGTAGGCCAGAAAGTCTTCCTGGGCGGGCGTGGGCGCGGCCGGGGCCTTGCCGGGCTCGTGGCCGGCCTTCACCGCATCACGCCACGCCGCCGAAGTCAGGGTGGGGTCGTAGTTAATCCAGGCCATGGCCAGCTTGAGGCGGCGCTGAATGGTTTTGTTGAAGGACTCGGCGCCCGTGTTCTTGCTACGAATCCAGTTCGGCTTCTGCAGGCTGCCGTCTTCGTTCCAGTCCTTTTCAGGGACGGCAAAGCCCAGGCTCAGGTATTTGGCCTGGCGGTTGACGGTAAACACTAAGTTGACCGGGCGCGGCCCACCCGGTTGCAAGGCGGGCCGCAGAATGGCTTTGCAGGTAGCGGCCATAGGAAATCAGGGAAAGGAATGGGGTGTAAGCAGGGAGCCAGCCCCGTTTCCGGAGCGGTTGCAGCAGTAAAAGTTGCACGCAACTTCCCTGTAAAGTAAAAAAACAGCTTAGCGAATCGGAGCCCGTTCCGCGAACTCCTGGACCAGCCACATGGAGCGTATCTGGTTGCGGGGCACGGGGTACGGAGACATGGGCGTTTCCGAATCCGAGTGCAGCATCAGGAAGCCCTGGGTGGACAAATCGTTGCCGTGGATGCGTTTAATAACTAGGTATTCTCCAAAACAAATAATCACTACCCGCTCGTAAATGGAGTGCCATTTCGCTTCGGCAATGAGGTCTGCCACCACTTTAGAGCCGTGGGGCAGGGTCTTTTCCATACTGTCTCCGTTCACTTCGAAGATAGCGGAATTAGCATATTTGTTTCCCGGATCATTGGCTAGGGTCAGCTTGAATGTATCCAGGCTGGCGAGCGACTTAATAACATTGGATGAAGCCATTTCTGCAAAGCCCGCGCGGGCCACAATAGGTATGTAAGGTAGGTCGAGAGCAAACGCGCGAGGGTATTCGTCTGGTACAATTTTAACATTGTTTTCGACCAACGGCACGTCTCCACCGTGCAACATAGCCAGTTCGTCGGGCAATAACAATTGTTCTAATGGATAATCGAACACTTGCGCAATCTTTTCGCGCATATCACGCTTGGGAAAACTCTTGCCTTCCACCCAGCGCGTTACGGTAGACTTGTCTACTCCTAGCATTGCAGCGAACTTATTGTTGCGCAACTTCCTCTCTTCTAAAATCCGCTGGATTAACATATTTATGGTACTTGGCGTGGTTGGCATTGGAGAGATTGAAGAATATGCAACTTTTTAGACAATTTCCTTGCAACTGACTAGGAATTGTTGCGCACATCTTGCAACTTTGTTCTACTTCCAATGAGGATGCAACTAAGGTACGCAACTATTCCAGAAATCGTTGTACGCGGCTTCCAAAAAAGTTCCACCGCGCTTCCACAAAGGTTGTTAAAACCGCTTCAAAATAGAACCAGCCGATGAGTTTAGATCTTGAAAAGCTGCGCAAATCCCTGCTGAAAGGCGAAAGAAGGAAGATTGAGGAGAAAGCAGGCGTGAAAAAATCCACGGTGCACGCTGTCCTCACCGGGAAAATAATCGGCACGCCTACAGTTGCACGAGTCGTCACGGCGGCAATGGAGGTGGTAAAGGAGCGGGAACGTTCCCAGGAACGGCAAATCAACAAGGTTGCAACTTTCCTTGAAGAACGTGCAACAAAATTGAAAACCGCGCAACCATGACCATGACTGCCCGTTACCCCGCCCCCACCCCGCTGGCTTCGTTGCTGGCCCAGGCTGACTCCCTGGCCTTTACGCAGGTGGAACACCACGACTCCTTATTTAAGGAGCTGCTGGCGGCCGTGAAAACCCTGGCCCTGGAGGTGCAGACGCTCAAAGAAGGACAGGCCGAATGGGTCAGCCAGAAAGAGGCCATGAAGCTATGCGGCCGTAGCCGCGCCTGGTTCTACGAGCAGCGCAACCGAGACACGTTACCCATCCGGGTGCTGCCGCCGACCAAGGGCAGCCGTGAAGTGAAATACAACCGGGCTGATTGCCTGGCCTACGCCCAGGCCAACCTTATTGCTCCACCGCCTACTCAGCAACTCCAATGAAACGCACCTCACAGAAGCAGCTGCTTACCGATTTTGCCACCGAGGCCGCCGCCCTGGGCGCCCGCTACGGAGTAAACCACATCTACACCAAGCACGACCCGCGCAGTGAAGGCGGCCCCTACAGCTGCTTTTTCCGGCTGCTGACGGATGCCATGCACCAGCAGGCGGCCGGCGCCTACACCCCCGAGGATGCGCTGGAAAACTTGGAGGACGCCCTGTATCAGGCCCACCGAGACAACAAAACCTTTTCGGCCAATTAACACCTCTTCCCCTCCCTAACCTCTTCTACCTCCTACGTCATGAACAACACCACAAAATCTCAGACCATGAACACTACAACATTCGGAGCGGCCATTGAAGCCGCAAAAGACGGTTTCAAAATCACTCGCTCGGGCTGGAATGGCAAGGGTATGTGGCTGATAATGTTTAGTCACTCGACTTTCATCACCGTGGATACTAACGATGGGGAAGTCGTGCCAAATGATATTTCCGAGCTAGGCTATTGCGCACACATTGGCGACGAGGGCACTCGCATCGAGCACATAGGTATCACCGATACGGGCGCCGACTTCTATCCAATCAGCGACTTCCTTTTGATGAAAACTGCTGACAACAAAGTGGTTCCGTGGCTTGCATCACAAACTGATGTGCTGGCTGAAGACTGGCTTATCCTGCCCCGCTAACACCCCCAAGCAAAAAGCTCGGCTGCTACTGGACATAGCGCCGGGCCCCACACAGAATTCAAACACACTATGCTGTTACTCCTGCTTGCCCTCTCGCTTTTCAGCCACCAGCAGCCCGAACCCGCCGAACCAGGGACGGACCCTGAAAGCACCGAGCTGGTGCGCCAACTGGCCGCCCAACACCACCTCAACGAAGCGGCCATTATTCGACTCCGCGCCGTCTGCCGGCCGTTCGATGCGCAGCTGGCCCAGGCCACGCCCGAGGAACAAGCCGCTATTCGCCTGCAGCGCGAAGCCGCCATTCACTCCCTTCTCACACAATACTATGCAACCAGCAAATGAAAAACGGCAATTCCCGGCCCGCCTTGCGGCCCGCCACCCGCGAACTGGTACAGCGTTTCGCCGTCGGCGCCGTGCTCTGCGCCGTCTTGTATATACTCTGGTCGATGCTCCACTTCCCCATCCGGCCCCTCTGGTAAAACCCATCCGGGTTATTCGGGCCACTGCCAGCCGGCTTACGGCGGCCATGCGCATGCACTTGTTTAATGACTACGACTCTGCTTACGACCAGCCCCGATGAAACATCACTCCATTTTCACCCGCGTTATCGGCCTCTTTCTACTCTGCATCATTTTCCCCTGCATCTGGCTGGGCTACAAGATTTTCTCTTAATTTTTTTCACTCCAACCCCTTACCCAATGGAAACGCTACTGTATCCAAATGCTGATGAGCAGACGCGCCGCGACATGCTCGAATCCGAAGCCTTCAAAGTCGTTGACGGCGAAAAGTATGACCGGCGCCTGAGTGACGCGGAAATCGAAGACCGTCGCCACGAGGCTGTTAAGTTGCTCGACAAGCAGGACGAGCTGGCCGTGGAGAAGAAAGAAGTGATGGATGACTTCAAGGCCCGGGCCAGCAGCCTGAACAAAAAGCTAAGCACCCTGCGCCAGGAAGCCCGCACGGGTGTCACCAACGAAACCGGTAAGCTCTACTACATTCCCGATTACGACGCACGCCGGATGGGTATTTACAACGGCGCCGGCGAACTGATTAATAGCCGTGGCCTGCTGCCCGAGGAGCGCCAGCAGAATATGTTTGCCTCACGCGGCGGCGCTTCCGGCACGGAAGGCTAAGCCTACCCGCCCCCTCCCCTGTCCCTATTTTCCATAGATCAATAACACCTTTCGTATGTCTACTACCCCCACAGAGCACTTCACGTTCGAAACCCCCGGTACCCACACCATCGTGCACGTTCAGGGCGCCCCCGAGCGCGAGCCCAAAGCCCTAACCTATACCGGCCGCATTGACGCGCCCAGCAGCTTCCTCAAGCCCAAGGAAGGCAACTACGACCCCAAGCGGGCCACGGCAACCATCGACACGGACGCTGGCTCCATTACATTGGTGCTGGACGAAAAAGAGCACGCCACCGATACCATTACCGGCAAGCTGGAGCCCGAAACCTCCTTGGTGGACCTGGGTGTCAACAGCGCGACCAAGAAATACGACTCCAAGGACCTGGCCAAGGTGGTCAAGCGCCTGGGCCACCTGTTTCCGAATCGCGAGGAGCACGTTACGCTGATGGCGCGGCTCAACAACTTCTCGGCCCGCGTGACCAAGTTTACCGAGGACAATCTGGCCACCAGTGGCAATGCCAAGAAAAGCCTGGAGACGGTGGTTGATGGCTTCGACCCGATTTCTTTCAAGCTGCAGGCTCCCGTGTTCAAAGGTGGCGAGAAGCAGATCATTCGAGTGGATGTGGGCGTGGACGCGAGCAGCAACAACGTGCTGCTGTTCCTCGACTCGCAGGACTTGTATGACCTGGACGCCTCGCTGCGCCAGGAACTGCTGAAGAAGGAAGCCGAGTATTTCACCTCGCTGGGTGTAGCCGTACTCTATAAGTCGTAATTCCTCACCGCCGCGCCCGGAATCTGCTGGGCGCGGCACTTTTCAACCTGTTGACTCAAAAGTAAATGGCCAACCAGCAGAAGACAGAACCCAATACCAAAAACCTCTACCAGCGCATCCGGGCGGTTATGGAGGATGTGGAGTACCTGCAAAAGGACAAAGAGGTATCCACGGGCGGCGCCGGCTCCTACAAAGCCCTGAGCGAGGAAACCGTAACCAAGAACGTGCGCGAGGCCATGATCCGCCACGGGCTGGTTATCCTGCCCATCGGCCAGGAGCACCACTTGGTAGACCATGTGCGCGGCCCGGGCAAGGTGGTCAGCCTGACTACCGTAAACACACAGTATAAGATTGTCAACGTGGACAATCCAACTGAGTTTGAAATTCTGGCCTCGTCGGGCACCGGCGTAGACAGCCAGGACAAGGGCGTGGGCAAGGCCATGACCTACAGCTATAAGTACTTGCTGTTGCGCACCTTCGGTATTGCCACCGGCCGCGACGCCGACAGCGTAGGCAACGCCGAGCTGGAACGCGAGCAGGCCCTGGCCGCCCAAAAGGCCATTGATGCTGCTATTCTTCTGCTGGAAGGAGCCACTACTGAAAAGGAGCTGAAGCAGGTAGGCGTCAAGGATTACATGACGGACCCAAAGTACAAGGCGGCAGCCCTGGCCGCCAACAATCGAATCAAGGCAGCCGAGGCCAACGCGCTGGCTACGGAAACCGCCGCTCCACCCGTTGCTGCGGAAAAAAGTGGTGAGGCCAAACCGGAAGCCAAGGCCATGAAAGCCGTGCCGACGGAGCCCGAGCACCCTGGCACCGAAATTTCAGACGCTGAGGCCCCAGCACAGCCAGCAGTAGCGTATGCAACCGCCGCGCAGAAAGAGGAAATCATTCGCCTGCTCAACCATCCGGTAATTACCCGGCAGGAAAAGACGAAGATGCTGCTGAACGTCAACCGCCTGGATGAGGACAAAGCGGCGTCTGCCATTGCCAAGCTCAAAAAGGCCATCGAAGACCGTGAGAATGGCGAATCAGCCGCCGCGTAGCCCAGACCACGTATTTATCCTGGTAGCCTTCTCCTGCGACAACTGCGCCGGGGAAGGCTACCTACGGGGCGAGCCGCTGCCGACGGCCTGCCATCACTGCGACGAGGGCACGCGCTACCGCTGGCTACCCAAAGACCAGGTGCTGGCGGCCGAGGCCACCCACCAAACAGTCACCCGCCTGGCCGACGAGCTTTCCCCCTACTGGAAACAAGGATTTCACTTACTCCCCAAGCCCCCTGTCAATGGCCCCGATCTTTAGTCACGACTCGTATTGCGCCGCAATGGCCGGCAGCATGTCTCACAAGTTATTCTTTGTCGAGCACCTGCCCCGCCTGGGCACTATCCTGGATTATGGCTGCGCCGATGGCAAGATGGCCGAGGCGCTGGCGGGAGAGGAATTTGCGGGCCGGTTTTCGTTTGGCAGCATGGCCCTGTTCGACATTGACCAGCAGATGCTTGACCGCATTCCAGAGGACTTTTGGATTTGGAAGTTCCGCGAGGAGCAGCCGGCCCTAGACATGCTGGCGCAGAGCGGAGCCGCGCCATACCCGAGCGCCATTCTGTTTTCCTCGGTGCTACACGAAACCTACACCCACCAGCCCGGGCAGATGAACGACTTGTGGCAGCGCGTGGCGGCTACCGGCGTGGAGTATATCATCATTCGGGATATGTTTTGGCAGGAAGGGCAAAAGGGCGCTTGCCTCGGCCCCACTCGCTCACTGACAGAGGCAGGGCTTACACAACTCTATAAAGAGCACTTAACTACGCAATGGCCCTCGCTTTCGGCAGTGGCCAACCACGTTCAGTTTCTGCTCAAATACCCGTATGTTGAAAACTGGCAACGTGAGCTGCAGGAGAACTATTTCGCCTTGCCAGATTTACGCCCCGTGTTGGCTCCGTTGGGCTACGAGCCCATGCACTGGTCCCATCACCAGGTGCCCTTCATTCAGGAGCGGATAAAGACTGACACAGGCATTGAGTTACCTTTTAACACGCACCTGACCGCCATTTTTAAGCGAAAAAACCTCCAATCTTGATTTTCGAGATAAAAAGTAAATTTTCTGTCTTGATTATAAAGATAGAATCAGAAGTTTCTCTACCTTTAGCACATCGAAACACCGGGCACTCGTCCGGTTTTCTTTGCTCGAAAATTTCACAAATGGCACAATCAACTACCGTAAATGTGAATCGGCTGGTAACACCAGCTGAGTATGCCAGGATGAAGTATGTTACCCCTAAAACGGTATACAACTGGATCAAGTCCGGCCAAGTAGCCAGCCGAACCATTGGTAATCGTCAGTTTGTAGAGCTGAGCTAGAATTTGCATCACCATTTTTTACCAGCCTGTGTAATGGAAATTCGCAAGATGTGGCCCGAAATCAAGGGCAAAGTTGCAGCCGTCTATCTTATTGGCAATACGCTGGATGACAGGGTTTATATCGGCTCATCCTGCCATGTGAGAAACCGCATGTCGTTTCACTTTCATTGCTTAAAGCGCGATAAGCACCACTCGGCTAAGCTTCAGAACTTCTATAATAAGTACGGCGAAGGCGTTATTACCACTTCCATTCTTGAGATTTGCGAAGTTGACAACTTGATTGTGCGGGAGCAATACTGGATTGACTCTTACGTAAAGCACCACAAGGAGTCAGATTTGATGAACATAGCCCACAAAGCCGGAAGCTGTCGAGGCATTAAGCAAAACCCCGAGGTAGTAAAAGCTCGATGTGAACGAGCTAAGGCCAATCGACTAGCCAACCACATGGCGGAAGTGAGGGAAAGCATTGACAAGCAGAAGCGCGATGAAACAGAGATCTTGCGCAGAGCAAACAGTAAATGTGAAATATGCAACAAGCACATTGACTTAGTGTCCGATGACGATTTCCGGGATTATCACACCATTTACAATACCAACACTGACAAGTATTGGCGGTTAGCAACCATTGACAGCCAACTATTGCTGTGCTACCATTGCCACACCAACATTGTAAGGCAGCTGCGCCACACGGTGAAAATAGCAAACTGGCTTGCCAAGCAACCATGAGGCTGCATCAGGCTCAACTACTGATGCGGGCGCACTTCCCCGAGGCGGACCGCTTGCTTTTCACCAAGGGCGGCCCCACACAAACCCTCACCCTGCTGGCCCACGGCCAGACCTTGTGCACCGCCATCTTCTCCCACTACGCGCTGCTTTCCTTCCGCTCCGACTACTACGACGAGCACGAAATGACCGCCGTTATCAACGAATTCTGTTTTGGTAAAACCCTTACTCTTCAACTTGCCGCTTAAGCCATGAGCAACGAAGCATCTTTCACAGTAGCGAAAAGCACAGTAGAGTGCTACAAGATTCGCAGCGTCAACGGCGGGTTCGCCTGGGCTGATATTACAATTGACGCCAACAGCCGTGGTGGTCGTATTCAAATAGCCTCCGATTATGGCGACTGGCAACACTATTGGGGAGCAGCCGGCTCGGATTTCAAGGCGTTTTTGGAAGGCATAAGCCATGACTATGCTGCCTCCAAGTTTGGCGCCGAGCGGTGGATAAATGTAAAGGCCACCGTCAAGCAATATAAGCAAGACCTTATTGAAGCCCGTCGGGAGGAAGCCCTAACACAAGACGAGGCCCGCCAGATCTATGATGAGATAACGGAATTAGAACACGAATCAAACAACTCCATAGTCGCGGCTATACAGGCCACCACTCACCTTGAAAGCTTTCTGTATGATACGTCAGGTATACCAGAATTAAGCTACGAGGACAATCCACATTTCAGACACTTCTGGGAAGAACTGTGGCCAGTGCTATTAGCAGAGTTTAAAAAGGAGTCTGTAACGGCCTGAGCCATGAAAGAGTCACGCTGGCGGCTGCTGTTCCGCCCTAAGATCATGGATCTACTGGCCGAGATACCAGCCGGAACGCCCGAACAAGAAGTTCGGCGCCTTATGCGGGGAAAGGGCCCCACGCAGACCTCGCACCTGCCAAAAATGTGGAGCAAGGAGCTAAATGCGCAGCTGGACGCCCGGTTTGACCGCACCCGCTTCACGAATCTGGGCCGCCCCATAGCCCGCCCAAATCCAAACCAACAATCACTGTTCTAGCCCACCATGACAGCCGCCGTCCTCCAGCACCCTAGCGCAGTTCTTACGGTATCCCGCACCGAGCCGGAGCAGCAAACCGTTCGGGGCTTCATTCTCTCGGTGGCCGGCATGCACCCAGCTCCCAAGCAGGCGCTGGCCGAGGTTTGCGGCCAGCACTTCGCCGGCCTGACGGTAACCAACAAGACGCTGGTGCAGGCCCTGGGCATGACCGAGCCAATGGTTTCCCGCCACCTCAAGCGCCTGGTGGAAATGGACCTGATTGTGGTGCAAAGCTCGCCCCGCAGCATCCTGCCTTCTGCCTTACTGGTCGAGGCTATTGGCCGTCGGGACAGCGAAAAAGTTACCGAAACTGCCCGCAAAAGTTACCGATACTCGGAAAAAGTTACCGAAACTCCCCGGGCCGATTTGGGAAAAGTTACCGAAACTCTCTCAAAAGTTACCGAAACTCACCCAAATCTTACCGAAACTCCGGTAAAAGTTACCGAAACTCCAAAAGTTACCGAAACTCCGGTGCTGGCCCGCCAGATACAGGAGCTTACCGCCGAAAATCAGCGGCTGACTACCGAGCTGGAAACGACCACCTCGCAACGCGACAAGGCCGTGGCCGCCTGGAAGGAGCAGAAGAAACTGATAGCCGAGTTGCAGCAACGAGTGGCCGAACTGCAAACCTTGCCCGTGCCGGTGGCGCCAACGCCCGCCCCGGCCGCAAAGAAGAAAATCAGCACCACGGCCAAGATGCTGCTCCGGAATTCAGCCGTCAACACCTTGGCCCTGTTCACGGCCGCCTGGACGGAAGCCGCCGCCAAGAATCCGGACCGCTACGCCAAATACGCCGCCGCCGACCTGGCCCACTACCACGAGAGTTTCCTGGATTGGTCGGACAGCAACAACGAAACCAAGGCCGACTGGCTGGCCACCATTCGCGGAGGCATGCGCCGCGACCTGGAGAAAGGCGAGTTCAAAACCGGCCGGCCGATGGCGAGCCAGCAGACCAGCTCATCTGGTCTTACGCCCGAGCAGCGCCAAAAGCAAGTAGAGGCATTGCGAGCCCGCAACGCCCAACAACCTACCCGCTAACCCTTCACAACCCCTGTTATGAGCACACTCAAAATCACCGGCAAACCCTCAGACAACACGCGCCTGCCCGGCACCGGCTCATTTTACAAGTACACCCATGTAGAGGCTTATCTTGATAGGGGAGCCAAAATAATTGATGTACTGCGAGAAGCAGCCCGCATAATGGATAGTCAAACGGCCAGTACTGCAACCGGCGCGGGGGATGAGTTGGAGCAGCATTATTGGAGAAAGCTATACAACCAAGAGGTTGAAGTATATGCCGTTCGCAAAGGTGGTGTTACCACTATCAGTCGCTCTACGGGCCAAACGTTAGTAGTTCAAGCCCCCGTTACAGGCCGCAAAAAGATTGGCTATGGCTGGAATACTTGGACGTTTCAGTATGTGGGGGATGCCTCTATTCTAAATGATGTGGCTGGATATTTTTGGGGCCAAGACTCGCGGGGGTATGGCCCAGGGGGGATAGACTCTAAAACAGATACTGAAGTCGTTTGGGGCCAGTCGGCCAGTTGCGACTAAGCCGTGATTGCCGAGTTTGAAGCCCGCCTGCACGAAGCATTCCAGCCCTTCCTGCAGCAGGCCCAGCGCCGCCGCAACCGCATCAAGGCCCTGGAAGCCCAGCCCCAGACCGAGGCCACGGCCAAGTCCATAGAGATTGAAAAGCGCGAGGTCAAGACCATTGTGGAGGCCGCCAAGCAGTTCAACGCCCTCTTTGCCGACATGCGGGCTGCCGTCGAGCACCAGCAGCAAGTCACCGAGAAAATGAAGGCCACCCTCATTCCCGAGGTCGAAAAGGCCGACTACTTCGAAACCCAATTCTTCCGCGCCGTCGATGCCCTGACCGAATACGCCCCTGAACTCCCAGACGAAAAGTGGCCCAGCGTGTTGCTGGCCGGCTATATGTCTATCCTGCGCGTAGTCCACCTGCGCAATGCCCCGGCCACGTACCAGGCCACCTATCCGACGCGCTACCCCATGCCTGCTCATGCTTGACCTTTCCGAACTAGACGAACCTACCACCCTAGCCGATACCAGCGCGGCCTTGCCAGCCATTGTGCCGCCGCACGCTACGGATGTGGAACGGGTTGTGCTCAACACCATTCTTACCCAACCCGACGGCCTGCGTGTAGCCCTCACTCTACTCAAAGCGCCCGAGGTCTTTTACCAGCCCATCCACCGCTTTGCCTACGAAGCGGCCGTGGAGCTGCACGGCGCCGGCCTGGCCGTGGACTACCTTTCCGTTACCGAGCAGCTGCGCACGATGGGCCGGCTTTCCGCTGCTGGCGGCCCAAACGCCATTGCCACGCTGGCCCGGGTCAACAGCAACCACGACACGGAAACCCACTGTCTGAAGCTGCTCGAATACTACACGCTCCGCCAAGTACTGGCCGCCGCCCAGCAGATGATCCGCGACGTGCAGGACAGCACCCAGAAGCCGCTGGAAATTGTGGCCAAAGCTCAGCAGGGCCTCAGCGCCTGTGTCGATGCCATGACCACGCGCAAAGCGCAGTCACTGAACGAGCTATACGACCCGGCATTTCAGGCCATCCAGGATGCCATGACCCGTAAGGGCCTCGTGGGCGTACCCTCCGGCATTGAGGAAATCGACAAAGTAACCGGAGGCTGGCAGGGCGGTAAATTTATCATCATTGCCGCACGGCCAGGTATGGGCAAAACCAGCCTGGGCCTGCAAATGGCTCGCAACGCGGTAGTAGACTTCCGCAAGCCCGGCGCCTTCTTCTCGCTGGAAATGAGCGAGCAGGAACTAGCCATCAAGCTGATTGCCCTGGAAACCTTGTGCACGGCCAGCGAGCTGACCAAGGGCCAACTACCCGACGGCGTGACACTAGACGATCTGCGTGCCAAATCGAAGAAGCTCCGCACCGACGGACTACTGTTCGATGATAACAGCAGCCTAACCATTTCGCAGCTGCGGGCCAAGGCTTCGCGCATGAAGGCCGAGCAGGGCATTGAGTGGATAATGATTGACTACGTGCAATTAATGAAGGGCGAGGGCGGCAAGGCAGGTAACCGCGAGCAGGAGCTGGCGGCCATTTCCCGGGGATGCAAGCAGTTGGCCAAGGAGCTGAATATTCCTGTGATTGCTTTTGCCCAGCTGAGCCGCATCGTGGAAAACCGGCCAGACAAGAAAGCCCTGCTCAGCGACTTGCGCGAGTCGGGTGCCCTGGAGCAGGACGCGGACATGGTAATCTTTCCGTGGCGGGCAGAAGCCTACAAAATCACGGAGGACGAAATGGGCAACCCCACAGCCGGCACCGCTGAGATTCACATTGCCAAGCACCGAGGCGGGCCAACGGCCAACCCAACGATTATGTGCGACATCCAGTACGGCCGCTTCTACACGCCGGAGCCCGACTGGAACAGCTTCCACCAAGTGCCGCCCGAGCCGGAGAACAAGTTTCCCGCCAGCACCTTCGAGGACGACGCGCCCCGCAGCTTCCCGCCCCTGGACCCCAACAAAGCCACCGACGAAATTCCCTTTTGACCATGAAGCAGCCCCACGAGTACCTGCCCACGCCGACGGCCTCGCCCCTGGGCCTTGTCATTCCGCACGCCCAAGCCGTGGCCGCCATCGAGGCCGCGCTACAGGACGCCGAGAAGTACCGCACCCTGCTTCAAAAAGCTATTCGAAACTCTCAATCACCTCATTATGGCAGATAATAAAGAACAAGCGTTTTGCGCCATTGTCACGGCACGCCTGACCGAGGACGGCTGGGCCATCTACCAGGAGGTAGAAACACCCGTGGGACGCGCCGATATTGTAGCCGTTCGGGACGGAATACGCTGGGCTGTTGAGGTGAAAACATCCATGAACTTGGCCGTCATGGACCAAGCCCGCGCCAACGCTGCCTACTTCCACTACAGCTCAGTGGCTGTAGCCGCGCCAAAAGGCGGGCCAGTAACGCGGTCCTGGCGCTTCGCTGAAGAATGCGGGCAGGTATTTGGCTTCGGTGTGATTTCTCTTCACCCCAAGTCACACGAAACGCAAATGATGCGCACTCGCTCCCGGGGCCGCCTGAACCGCCGACCACTACCTGTAAAGCTCCACGAGGAGCAAAAAAGCGAAGTGCAGGCCGGCAGCAACCGGGGCGGTCAGTGGACCACCTTTAAAAGTACACTGCGCAACCTGGAAATAGCCGTGCGTCACTCCCCGGGCATTCGGCTCCGGGATGCTATCAAGCGAATCTCGCATCACTACAGCAACGAGCCCTCCGCCACCGGCTCTATTTCTCGCTACATCCGAACCGGAGTTATTAAAACGCTTCGACTTGAAAACGGCCTTCTCTACGAGGCAAAGCCATAATCTAACATTTCACTTTTTCCATTCACTTTTTCCCCTTTTACCCCATGAGTACTTCGTTCACCACCACCGGCACCATCAGCCACATTTTCGAAGAACGTCAGGTTTCTGAGAAATTCCGCCTGCAGGAATTCGCTATTTCGGTACCCGACGGCAACTACCCGCAGACCATCAAGTTTCAGGTGACCAATGACCGCATCGACCTGCTTTCCCCCTACGCCGTGGGCCAGGAAATAGAGGTGAGTTTCAACCTACGCGGCCGGGAGTTTACCAAGAACGGCCAGGTCAGCGTCTTTAACTCGCTCGATGCGTGGAAGATTCAGACGCCCGGCCAGGGCCAGCAGCCCGCCCAGAGCGCCAACAAGAACCCGAACCTGCGGGCTCAGCCAGCCGCAGCACCCGCCGCCAACGACGAGGATAATGACCTGCCGTTTTAGCAAGTGATTGATTATCAATTGTTTAATAGCCTCGCCGGTTCTACTGGCGGGGCTTAACAAACCCAGCCATGACTAAAGAACAATTAGCCGCCAGCCTAGACGGCTGCCAGTACCGCGACGAAGTGAATAAGGAGTGGGCCAAGATTGCTGAAGAAGCGGGCCTGATTGTCGTTTTCGGCGCCTCTGACGACCTAATGGAGGTTCGCGGAGCAGTAGATGATGAGCTTAATGCTTGGGATGGTGTGGAGGCCGTGTTTTACAAGCATAATACAGGCTTTTCCGTTATCGAGAACAACAGTGAAACCATCCGGGAAATTGAGGACGACTTTCACCTGTATAAGGCGCTTGGTGCTATGTTAGACCGCCATAACCTAGTTCGTATCACACCCGCCAAAGACTGCCAGTGGGACGTAATCACCACCCTACCCCACGCCAAATTCGATGTAAAGGAAGAGGAAGACTTGTACTGTCGCGCCGTCGTTATCGACATTAAAGACCTGAAGTAGGTAATGGCACGCATCGGCCTCAGCCAAGAACAACTCGACAAGCTCACCCAGCGCAATCCGCACCTGCGGGTTGCTGCTGCGGAGCGGCCGGCGCCCACGGCGAAAGTGGTGCCGCACCCGGCCGTGCAGGAATTCATTGACCGCATACAGACGGAATCCGCTATAGCTCCGTTAGTATTTATAGTCGAGCCAATGGGCGCCCCACGGCAAACGCGCAAAGACAAATGGGCCAACCCGCCCCGGGAGGTGATTGCCCGCTACCGGGCCACCAAGGACGTCATTCGCGCCCAGGCCCTGCAGCAGGGCTACGAGCTGGGGCCGACCCTGCACATTTGCTTCGAAGTATCCATGCCAGCCAGCTGGTCCAACAAAAAGAAAGACCAGCTACGCGGTAAGCCGCATCAGCAGAAACCGGATGTGGACAACATGAGCAAGTTGTGGATGGATGCTTTTCATATTGACGACAGCCACGTTCACACCCTCCACGCCTCCAAGGTGTGGGCCGATACCGGCCGCATCTTGGTCTATCCAGAAAAACCATGAGCACTACCCTAGAAATACTACAAGCCTACCCGCTGGGCACCCTAGAAGTGGAAGTAATGAACCGCTTCAGTGGCAACTCATTTCGCGCATGGGTGCGCGGGCTTCAGGTTGGGGCTGTTGGCGTTGAAGTTGAAAAGGAGGGAGCGAACGGCTACACCTCTTTTCACGACCTAGAATATGTAACCCCGGTCCTCCGCTCCTTTGAAGACCTCTGCATTCCCTTAGAAGATGGGACAGTACCAGCGGTAGAAGTAGCAAAAATCATAGGGCCAGATAAATACGATTGGGCTAGAGCAAGGGCTGAATCCTTTAACGGGCACAAATACATCGTTGTCTTTCATCATAACGGGTCAGAGCTATTCACCCTCTACAATGATGATTACGGGCTAAGCGAGTGCAGCCTACATGATGGACTAAGGGCTATTGCCTACCTACGCTCCAAGCACTTCGCAGTGAATCTGACCCCCGACCAGTACATCCGAAAGACCGCATGAGCACCGACCGGCCCCGTGCCAGCGTGCTGGCCTGCCACCGCAAGCCGCAGTATAAAACCAAGAAGGACGCCGAGCACGCAAACCGCTTCATTCAGCAGTACGAGGCGTTGGCCTACCGCTGCAAGCACTGCCGAAAATTCCACACCATCATCATTCAATACTGAGCATGTACCCACAAGCGAGGCCGCAGGACAAAAGCCGGGAAATCTTTCTGGACGCACGCGGCAACCTGTGCAGAGCCAGTCTGATGTTTCCCGGCGTCCTGCGCACTATCACCCACCTGCACGTCCCCCAGGGGTTGCCGGAACTGCCCCAATATATTGCCTTCAGCACTCTTTAGCCCCCCCCCTCACAAAGACCCAAGACCATGATCCAGGATTCAGATTGTCAAGATTTTATAGAAATCCAAGCCCGTTTTACTGTCCATATCGGCCAAGGTGGGGTAAGAGAGGAAACGGTAACGGTAGAAGTGCCTGCTCACTGGGACCAACTCAGTGACAATCAGAAGCGAGAATACCTCTTTGATGATTGGAAGGAGTGGGCTTATCAGTACGTCGATGGTAGCTACGACCCCATCTAAGTCAACCCATCCAGCGAGGCCGCAGCCAAGTTGCATTTGCCCCTGTAAGCTCTTACTGCTTGAAAACGAAGAACAATGAAGACGCCCCTATTCCACGTCGGTCAGCAAATAGTCTGCACCAACGACGACTTTACCCTGCTGCTGGTCCAGAACCCGAACATCGAGGCGCCCAAGCGCGGCCCGATCTACACTGTGCGCCAGAACTGCATTTTCCCGCACGCCGTCGGGCTGTTGCTGGAGGAGATTCGCAATGAGCACGTAGCGCCGGGCTTTCCAGAGGCAAATTTCAACCAAGACCGGTTCGCCCCCGTGCCGCCCGTCGAGGAAATCAGCCTGGCAGCCGTTTTTGAGGAATCACTTTCTACACCTGCATAAGAAATGGAAATCACCCTATTATTCCTCGGCACCAACGACACCCAGCCCTCGCAGGCTTACGCGCCCTGGGCGGCCAGACTTATGCGACGCCGCACCGGAACACCTCGATTAGCCTACCCCGTAAGCACAAAAACGCGGCGCCGTGCCCAGGCCAGCGCCCGCCATTTCAAACAATGGATATTGAAAACACATGGACGCACCCAATAACAAAATAAACAGAGGGCAGCGACTCCGGGAGTTGGGGTTTCGGCCGACGGGCTTCACAATGTTCGATTCTTGGGGCGAGCCCACCGACTACAATAGTTATTCCTGTTCCGTATGGGAAAACGAGGCTGGCCACAGGGCGACGGCATATGAAGACCCTCAGCAAACCGTAGTATTCGACCCACCCCTGACCATCGACCACGGCCTGCACACCCCGAATATTAACAGGCATGCGCTGGCCCTCTTCACAGGGGTGTTGATTGCCAAGAGCCGCTAAAGAGAAAAGCCCGCCTAACCAGCGGGCTTTTTTATTGCGCAAACCAACGTATCTTCCGGGCAAGCTATACCTGTACGCCCGATGAAATCCCTCTTCTACACCCTCTTGTTGACCGCAGCCCTGGCCGGCTGCAGTAAAGAGTCGAACCCTGGGCCAGCCACCCCTCCACCCCCGCCAGCGACTGATAATACAGTCTACCTGCGCGTGACGGCTGACAACGTGCAGCCTGGCCAGAAGGCATTTGTGCAGCAAGTAGGCACGCTGAAGGATGCGGTGACGCTTACCCTGCCAGCTGGAGCCTCCTCGCCGGCCAAGCAGATAGCCAACGAGAAGTCCGTGTTTGTCAAGGGCCAGCAAGTCCAGTTTGGCGTCTACACCAGCACGCAGCCGACCAAAGGCACCGGCACCATCCTGGCCGAGCTGGTACGCGGCACTACCGTTCTTTCCAGCGTTACCTGGGACAACGCCAGCCCACCCGCCTGGGACCAGCCGAGCCAGAGCGCGGTAGTCAATAAGACCATTACCCTGCCCTAATACAAAAAGCCCCGCCGTACTGCTACGGCGGGGCTTTTTTAGCAAAGCTGCATTTCTTCCACTTGGCTCAGCCAAGGACACTTTGCGTTCCGCTTCACAGCGGGAACCTGCTCCACACATTCCAACAGCAGGTAATTTCACGAGGGCACTGCTTTCGCATTCAGTTTGCAACCTGATTTTCAGCCCTTGTATTGTAGAGAGGGCGGGATTGGATACCCGCAAGCCACGTTCTGCAAGCCAACTTTCATTCCTGGCCTCCCGGCCCTTGCAGAGCACATGCTTGGCCGAAGCCGCACAACAAGGAGGATTTTACATATCCAGGGGCAATTGCCAACCTCTCTATTCTGTCAGCCGCTCGATTGGCGGCTGTATTCTACTGCATTGCTTCCAAGTCCCGCCGCGCCTTGTTCCACGTCAGTAGGTGCAGCTCGAAGTTGGCCGCGTCCTGGATGCGTTTTTCGGCCACGGCCTTATCAAACCACTGTTGCTGACGCTGCTGCTCCCGACGGATGTAGTTTAGCGCATCCTGAAACGAGGGCCCGGGCTGTTTCGGCGTATAGAGCCACGAGAAGAATTTGCAAAGGAAGTCCACGGCTACTTTTCGATTTCGATATGAATATCATGCGGGGCTGGCTGGCTGCCGCCGAAATACAGGGAGTGCGTCAGGCCATAGCGTGGAACGCTAATTGTGTCTACCACGCGTATACAACCTATTAATCCATCGTCTTCAGCGAGAAAGGCATACTTGGGCAAACTAGATCCAGAAGACCACTGAAAGCACTTCTCAATTGTTAACCGAACCTTCTGCCCGAGCTTTACCTGGGCCACCAGCGGAAACTCCATCTGCTCGTTCCAGTTGCGTCGGCCGTTGACGTAGCAATACGCCAGCAGGTCGATGCACTGGTCTTGCTCGTTCCAGCGCCACCCAAAGCGAGCGGAATTTTCATGCACGGCGAAGAAGCCGAAGCTCAGCCCGAACAGCTTGTTTACGTCCAGGCTGTTATACTGCGGTAGCGTGTAGCGGCAGGACTCCCCGAAGGTGACATACCGCGAAATGCTCTTGCGGCCCAGATGCGGCCACGAAGAGAACAGGCGGTTGTCCTGGTGCTTGCCTTGCTTGATGGTGTGCCGCATTACAGCTCGCCCTGATTACGATGCTCAGCCCGGCGCTCATTGGTAAAAGCGCCATACACAGCAAACAGGAAAGTGGGCAGTGCCACGAAGCCCGAGCCGTAGGATAGCCAGCCGAAGGTCAGCGGCGTAATCAGGTAGTAGTCGGCCAGCGTGGCAAGGAAGAAGACGGCCAGAACGATACCGGTAGGGAGTGCTTTGGGTGCTTTGATTGCCATGTCGTGAGAATAAATGCGTGAAAAATGGCACACCCTCGTTGGTTCGAACAACGCGCCCTCGGATTTGGAGTCCAAGGAGCCTCCACTGGCTCCGGGTGCAAGTAAAGGGTGTTAGCGGGAGTCGAACCCTGTCCTCCGCATTCACAGTGCGGCGCTCTAACCAATTAAGCTACTAACACAGTCGGGGTGGCAGGACTCGAACCTGCGGCCTCCTGCTCCCAAAGCAGGCATCATAGCCAACTAGACCACACCCCGGGTTGGCTTATTTCGCGTGGGAGCCACCCACCAAAGAACGAGCCGCTTGCCTATACTGCGACGAAGGTGTTTGGTTTGACTGGTCGATTTCGATACGACAAATGTTGGCTTATCAAGAGCCAATTGCTTTACCTTTAAGCTACAGTCAAATCTTTACCCTACGCGAAGGACCACGACGTTAAGCGCCTACGGCGGTGTAGCGAAACACAGATTCGAACTGCGGACCCCTCGGTTATGAGCCGAGTACTCTACCCCTGAGCTACTTCGCTAAGTGTGCCGGTTTCTCCCGGCTATCCAGGCCGCAAGGTGTCACGTTTTGCTACTTTACAACGCCAAGGGATTCGACCCTATCGGTTATTCAAAACGCGCTTCATGCGCCCCTCGGTGTGATGCGAAATGGGCCCGTAGCGTACACGGGCGCTGGCTAGATGCGTTTCATGGCTGGAATGGTTAGTGACAGTCGATGCTTGGTCGGGGAAAGAAGAGGCCCAAATATACCGTTTCTATCTTTAAAGTCAAGATTGAAATAACAATTTTTTCTCGAATATCGAGATAGACTGTTACGCGGCGCTTCGATTGAAGGTGTTGTTCTTGTCGAGCGGAATCAGGGGCACGTCCACAATGTGCGGGAAGCCCTTCACGGCCCTAATCAGCAGGGAGCCAGCGAGTCCGGTAAATCCAAGGTCTTCCGAGTACTGGTTGCCCGTGAAGAAGGCCGGGCTGCGCACCCAGCGTTTGCGGTTGCCGTCGAGGAATACGCCCCGGGTGTGCTTGTCGGCCGTCAGCAGCAGGGTAAACACGCCCCGCGTCTGGAAATCAGCTATCAGGTCGGTGGCCTTCTTCTCGTTGCTCACGTCGCCGGTGTAGCCGTGCTTGAGAATATAATTGATGCCGTCGATTTCCCGGGTAACCAGGGCTGGGTTAAACTCAATGTCCAGCAACTTGCCATAATTGAGCTTGAGGAAGTAAAATACGGCCTGCGCGACTTGGGCGGCCGTGTCCTCCTTGGCGCTGGAGGTAATGCGGTCATGGTTGCCGCCAACGGACAGGATGCCCCGCAGGTTCACGATGCGGTCAATGAAGTACACGAAGAACTCGTAGGCGTGGGCAATGGCGTCTGCTCCGAACAGATCCGCCCCCTTCCAGCTGTTGGGGTGGTTCAGGCCCGTGAGCGTTTCGATATAGTCCCCCAGACCCAGCAGCCAGACTTGGCCGGCGCCGACGGCGTTTACTTCGGCAATCAGCTGGTCGGCGTAGTCATACATTTGCTCGCGGTCATAGTCGAACGAGCGAATCATGTTCTTGATTTTGGCACCGGCGTGGGTGTCCGCCAGGGTGAAGGCCAGCACGTTCGGGGCCGACGGGCCAACAGGGGCCCGGAGCAGATAGCGCACCTTGGCCTCGGGGAAACGGTCTGCCAGCTCCACCAGCACCGAGTCGTTCAGGAACTTGGTTTGCTCGGCCTCCTGAATGACCTTCTCGTACTTCTTGTGCGTAGCGGCGTGGTGCTGCTGCTCGATAATCAGGCCCGTGTCCTTGTAGCGCACCGCAATCTTGGCCGCCACCATCTTCTCGCGCAGCTCGGGGGCGGTGGTGTCCCAGGTGTGGGGAGAAAACACGTTGCTGAGCTTGTTGAGCATCAGGCGGGCCTTCATGCTGTTCCACTGCCAAGTCGAGAGGCGGAACTTGTTGATAACCTGCGTCTGACTCAGGTTCAGGCCGTGCTTGCTGTAATTGAAAAACAGCTCGTCCACCTGCTCCACCGACAACCGGAAATGACGGGCCGGGCGGCCGTGGGCTCCCTTCACTTCCCATTCGTAGTGTTCATCGACCACGCGCCAGGGCTCCTCGTCCTCGGCGTCGATGCTAACAGATGGCTCCTCGTCCTCATTGCGAGCTTCCCGTTCGTGAGGAGGAATAACGTGGCCGTCCAGGGTGACGGCGCCCTGCAGGATGCGCTGGAAGGCTCGGCGCACCGCGTCCCACTGGGTAGGCTCAACGACATAGGCCGGATCTTCGACCATTGCCTTTACGAGCGCATCCGAGGTGGTGAGGTGGGAATGGGTTTTGTAAAATTGACGGGCAATAGCTGCCGCCGAACCGGGTTGTGGGGTTCCAGCCATACAGGGCGTTGCGTTGAAAAAAAGAGGATTACAGTCCTCGTGACTATAACCCTCTCAAAGCTAATAGATTCTTTGGTATTTCTATCTCGTTTTTGAAGATAGAATGAAAATAAAATTGCACTTATACCGCTTTTCGGGTAAACTCGAAGTGCATGGCGTCACTACGCCCCTTGCCAAAATCGGCGCCGGCCGTAAAGCCGTGTTTTTTCCAAACGGCCACGAATTCGCGGGTAAACATACCTGGACCGTAAGGCGCCTTGCCCAGGGGGTTCAATTTAGCATTGAAGTCAAAGGCCAGCCCCCAGCTGTGCACGCTGGGCGTATTTAGGCCCCGCATCAGACGCGGGTTATAACAGCCATCATACGTTTTAATTTCGTGAATCAGACCCGTGCAAACCAACTCGTGCATCACCGCCTCAAAAGGCTCGATGGCATCCTTGTTCATCCAGATGCGCGTTACCGGCTTGCCCTCGTAGACGGTGGCGAAATGTGGCTTCAGCCAGATAGGAAGGGTGTACATTTCCATCCACCGCGTTTCAAACGCGGCTGAACGGGGGTAGGCTGCGCCGTAGCGCTTGGTAAGCTGTGCTGTCGTTGCCATTAGGTTTGTGCAATGGGGCCGCCGTCGGGGCCGGATACAGTAACGTTCGGCTTGTCGCCGGTAAGCGTGGTGTTGCTCTGTGATTCAGGTACCTGCTCGTACCCGCCCGCGTCGCCCTTGGCCACGGCGAAGGCTAGGCGGTTGTCCAGGGCGAAGGCTCCTACGATAATGGTAGCTAAGCAAATGGTGATTTCCCGGGGCGGGTACTGGTACATTTTGGCCTGCTCGATGGAGCCAATGAACATACCCCGAATGATGATGGCAAAGAGCATTCCCAGGCAGAGCCAAGCCACCAGGATGGCCGAGGAGCTATTGCCCAGGGCGTCTTCGAGAAAGCCCGTGCGCGGGCGTTGGATGCGCTGTTTCATTTAGCGGGTGATAAGGAGGGCGGTTCCGCTGACCACAACACTGCTCAGGGCTACGTTGACCCAGAAGCGGCGTTTAGCCTTCAGCTTCCACTGGTTGGATTCGGCTCGGGCGCTGGCCGTCAGGGCGGCTTGCAGGTTACCGGCTTGGCGGAACTGGTCGGCGGCCAGCAGTGCCTCAGCCGTGGCCTTCTTCTGCTCGGCCAACAGCAGCGTCTTCTCCCGGCTAGTCTGCCGCACACTGGCCAGCGCCCGCTTGACTTCCTGAAAGCGGTAAAGCGAGTCGTTGACAACCTGGGCTTGGCGCGGGGTCAGGCAGATGTTATTGAGCGGTGTCGGCTTTCGTGCGCCCGTAGTTTGAGAGAATGCGGTGGAGCTGCTGAGCAGAAGCAGCAGGCCGAGTGCGAATGATTTCATAGTTGACGAGTAAAAGGCTGTCGATGTGTTTTTCCTTGGCCGTGACCTTGGCCAGCTTGCGCGTGGCCGCGCTGTCGCGGCGCACGGCGGCGGCCTGGAGCTTCACGGCGCTGTCCTTTTTGGCGGCAATGGCCTTTTCGTGGGCCCTCACCTGCTTCTTGGTCAGCGGCGGATTTTCGGCCACAGTGTCTTCGAGTCGGTTGACGGAGAAGCAAAGCACGCCCGCGCTGATAACCAGCACCACGCCGCTGACGGCCAGGATGATGTAGAGATTCCGGGCAAGCCAGGAAACCGTCTTTTCTTTGGCTTCGGTTGGGGTCGGGAGTTTCATTATTTCTGAGGGTTGATCCACTTGTTAATCTGCTCCAGGTGGGTAATACCCCACCAGATGGCCGAGCCGATAGCCGTCCCGGCGCCGCCGAGCCACATAGCAGCCTTGGCTCGCAGCCAGCGCCGAGTGCCGTCGAGGCTGTTCACGGTGGCGTCGGTGGTGCGCTGCTTTTCCTTGATGCTGGCCACCTCCTGCGTTAAGATTTCCAGGTTCTGTACAATGCCTTTCTGCCCGAACTTGACGTTGCCGACGGTAGCCAGCAGCAGTTCCTTCACGCCGTTGTCGAGAATGTCGAGGGTGGCGCGAAGGCTCTGGTTTTCGGCGGTGGCGGCTTCGAGCTTACGCATGGATTTGGCGAGGTCAAAGCGGGCCTGGGTGAGTTGGCGCGTAAGTTTGCGAACCTGCTCGGGCAGCCCTTCCAGGCTCTTGACCTGCTGCTCCAATACCCTGATCCGCTCCTGCAGCTGCTCTAATCGGGAGGACTCCCATTGTGTCATATCTCGTATTCTGGTAGCAGGAGCACTCCTGCTGAGTCGTGGGAGTCATTGAGGGCAGCGGATTAGGCCGTTGCCAGTGAGCCAACATTGGCCGCGCCGGGGCCGGCCACCAGGCTTGCCAGCGTTCCGCCGTAGCCGACAAAGCGGATGGTGGTAATCGAGCTGTTGGCCTCCAGGTACACGGGCTTAATGCCGCCGCTCAGGCTGGTGCCGGTCAGGTCGAGGGTGGTAATGGCCCCGTCGTTCATCTTGAGCAGGTATTCCAGGTTCTGGGCCGTGGTGCCCGCCAGGTCCAGCGTACCGATGGTGGCTTGGTCCATCTTTATCAGGCAGGAGCCCGAGGCCGTAGCCGCCACGCGGGTGTGCGTCAGGTTCTTGATCTCAATGGTGGCGGCCGTCAGGCGCGGGTGCGACACCAGCGTATCAAGCTGCACGATTGGGGCCGTGAACGTAGAGCCCGCCGCCGTGTCCTGCTCCACCCCGTCGTTGTAGGTAATGGTAGTGTGGCTGTAGCCCATCACCCGCCACGAGCACCAGTTAGCCGTGTAGTCGGTGCGCGTCACGCGCAGGAAGTTCACGACATCCGTGTTGCAGGCCACGAAGGCGGTGCCCTTCTTGTTCAGATCCGGGTCGGACTCATCGGGCAGACAGTCCACATGAATATCCGTGAAGTTGATGTTCTTAGCGTACGTCTGCCCGGGCTGGGCCTGTGGGCTGGTCCCGGCCGAGATATAGAAGTTGTCGAAGGTCAGCCAGTAGTCGTGCGTGTAGCCGAACAGGTCCGAGATAAAGACATTCTCGATGAGCGAGGCGGCGGGCAGGATGCGCACAAACCAGCGGCCCCCGATGGCCTCAATCCGGCGCACGGTGATGTTCTTCTGCCCGCTGTAAGTCTTCATGGCGTCGTACACGTTCGGCGCGTTCGGCGTATTGAGCAGGTTGTTCAGTGAGAAACTGTAGGGGTCGGAACTGCCGTTAATGGCAATCTTGTCATCGTGGGTGCCTTCTACCGAGCAGTCCTCAATGACCATTCCGTCAATGGCCCCGTTCAGGTGGAAGCCATCGGTGTAGATTTGGCCTTCCTGGTTCTTGACGTGGCAGTTACTGACCCGGCCATTCTTGATGTTTTGCAGGTGTACGCTTTGCACCTTGGCCCGCACGAGCTGCATGTTTTCCAGAATCAGCCCGTCCACGCCCCGGAAATTGAGCACCCCAGGCAAGCCCTCGGTAGCCGTCCAGGTCTGGTCAAAGCCCTTGGCGTTCCAACTGCCGCCGCTGATGCGGATGTTCTGGTCGATAATGGCGGCCGGGTTCCAGGTCAGGTTTTTGTTGCGGAAAATATCCTTGTTGGTGCCGCTACGCAGCATGGCCCCCACCGTCAGGTCGTCGGCCGTGGCAAGAATGGTCGTGTCGCTGTTGAGCAACAGGGTCCGCACGCTGGCTGCCTTGTTCCACGTCAGCGTTTTGGGGCCGTTCTGATCGAGAAACGCCTGTACGGCCGCTGTGGAATCGTGAACGGGAATGTTGTCTTCCTGCGCCTGGCTATAGTACTGGTACGTAAAGGGGCGCATTTCTAACTGGCCGGGGTCCATCTCCGGCTCCGGGTCGATACTGCTCAGCGTGGCCGTGGTACCGCCTCCTCCGGCCGGCCGCTGGGGCACGACAATGCTAATGGTGTTGGTCCCGTCAACAGCCCGCAGGGTAATGCGGCGCTTGTCCGTGTTGGGCGAGGTGTAGCGGCTTTTCCCATCCGACCCGGGAAAGGGCGCTGGTTCAAACGTTAAAGGCATAATAGGGAGAATTAGCGACCCAGGGCCGTATCCAGGTTTTGAACCAGGGTGGTAAAGTTTTGAATCTCAGCAGCAGACAGGGCTTGGCTAAAGAAATAAGCGCCTGTGAACACCTTATCAGAAAACTGATTATTGTTGCGGCTGCCCAACTTGAAGTCAGAGCCAGTAAAGGTGATTCCCGGCAGAGCACTTACTTGACCGCCTCCTAGCAACGACCCGTTCTTGTATATATCATGGCGAGTCTCAGGCCGGTTGCCGACTGTCAATCCTGCCGACGAAGCCACGGCTTGGCCTTGCGTAGCTGGTCCCGCCTCAAAGAAGGCGCTTCCATTAAAAAATGCTTGCAATTCCACCAGTTGACCATTACTAAGCACGGCCGCTATTTCCGAGGCACTTTCTGAAATAGCTGAGGGCGTGTTGAAGGCCAGGGCGAAGTTGTCGGGGTCCAGCTCGGATACGTTCAGGTGGGTCTCCGCGTACTGCCCGTTACCGCTTTGGTCAAAGCTCATCACACTGTTGCCATGCACGGCCCCGTTGGGGAACGTGAGGCGGTACGCCGCATCCGTGTTGAGCGGATTGACCATGTTCAGGCTGTGCGACAAGGCCGTGCTGCCGCCAATGGGATAGGCCGCCTTCAGCTTCGGGTAGATACCCGCTGATTTGAGCCCTTTAAAAAAGGCATCCCACGCATGGCCGCCCGTATCGGCGAAACCCGCATTGGTTAGGTAGGTTTGTGCGTCCGGGTCGATGCTGGGGTTGCCGCCGCCGCCCGTGGCGGGCACGGCGGCCGTGGCAACGGCAGTGCCCCCCACGGGGCGTACTCGCAACGTGCCCGCCGTGGTGCCGGGTACCGTGAAAGGAATAGAGGGAGCGGGAGTAAAGGCCATTATGCTTCGGGCGAGTCGTTGATTTCAAGAGTGGTGCCGGGCTGCGGCGTCCAGGAAACTTCCCCGGTGGCCTCGTTCACCGTCAGGTCGGTGGGCAAGGCCGGCTCCTGTGCGGGAGCTTCGATGAACTCATATTCGTAGTTCACCCCCTGGATTGGGGTCCAGCTTGCCAGCCGGGCGGCGCTAACAGTCAGGTCGTTCGGGGCCACTAGGTTGTTGCCGGTGGTTACCTGTGCCGGGGCGGTGTAGTCGGACGGCGAGGCGCCCAGGGCGCGGATGCGCAGGAAGTAGAGGGTCGAGGCTGTCAGACCTGTAATGGAAAGCTGCGTGGCGTTGGCTGCCGTCGATACTTTCGTGGAGGGGCTGAAGTTGGCGCTTAGGGCGTACTCAACCTCGTAGCCGGTATTGCCTGTCGAGGTGTTATTCCAACTCGTGCCAATGCTGGACGAGGACTGTGGCTCGGCCGTAAAGCCGGTGGGCGCTACCAGTTGCGGAACCCCGGCCAAGTTCACGGTGCGAATCACCGACCATTCCGAGTTCGTGTAGTTCGGCAACTGCCCCTTGGCGCGGACGCGCACGTAGTAAGTCAGGCCGCCGGTCAGGCCGGTAATCGAGCCGCCGCCAAAGTCGGGCAGCACCTGCACGGTCTTGGTCGCAGCCGTTTCGGGAAAACTGGTGCTGGTGGAGGCTTGCAGCTCGTAGCCGTTGTTGTTGAGTACCGAATCCCAGGCGGCGGCAATGGTGCCCGCGCCGTTTTCGTTGGCCGAAAAGCCGCTTGGCGGGTCAAGCTGCACACCCTGCACGGTGAAGACAGCGCTACTCGTGGCGGGCCCGCCCGGCGTATATACCTTCACCGTGCCCGTGGTAGCAATAGCCGAAACGGTTGCCGTAAGGGAGGTTGCCGTGTTGTTAGTAATCTGGCCGACGGCCCCGTTGATTGCCACGGCCAGCGCGTTGCTCAGGTTGGTGCCCGTAATGGTGAAGGTCGAGCCGATCGAGCCGGTTGTAGGCGAGAACGAGGTAATGGTAGGGGCGGGCGTGGTACCTGCTCCCTCCACTATCTCCTTGATCTTGATGGACGTGGGCAGTTCCCAGGATACCACGGGGTTGCCCCCGGTGTAGACCTCGTAGGTTTCACCGTTCACGAGCTGCCCCAACACCCCGCCTGGGGTTTTGCCGCCATACTTACCGGTGTACACCGTCTTGGCGTTGATGCCCGTGGTGGCGTTGCGGGGGCCAATCAACACGATTTTATCCACGTTGACCACCCACGGGGCAGCGGTAATAGCACCGGAGCCGGAAGGCAAGGTTAAAGTTGTGCCCGTCCAGCGGACGAGCACAATCTTGGTGTTAATGATGGTTGAAGGCATCGTTAGTAGGAAAGCGTGAAATCAGCAGCCGGATTCGGGAAAGCAAACTCGTGGCGCACCCCGGCGCCGTCGTACCACGCCCCGCTGTCGCCCTTGTAGTCACCCGACCAGTTGACGTAGGAGGTCACCCCGCCGTCGGTGATGGTGAGCACCTGCGGGTCAGCGGTGGTGGACTTCTGGTTGAATTCGAGCTTGCGGGGGCCTTCGGTGGCCAGTACCATGCCATCGAGGCCGGTACCGCCGTTGTTGTCAGCGGCCAGGAAGTGGGAATAAGTGGGCAGCGGGGCCGTGGCCGTTACCAGAATCGTAGTGCCGAAGGCGGCGCCCTCAGCCGTGCCGTCGTAGGCTTTGGCCGTCAGCGTGTGGTTGCCCGCTGCCAGCGCCGAGGTGGTCGTAGAACCCGACGCGCCCGTAATGGTGCCGACCAGCGCGGCGCCGTCGTAAATGCGGATACTGGCTACCGTGCCGTCGCTGTCCGTGGCCGTGGCCTGCACCGTTACCGTGCCGCCAGCGGCAATGCTGGTGGCGGTGGTGGCTGAGAAGGCGGTAACCACGGGAGCCAGGTTGGCGGCCGTCACGGTAATGTTCTTGCCTCCAGCAGTAATGGTTTCGCCGTTGTTGTCGAGGGCCCGGGCCGTGAAGACTTTGGTGCCGGCCGTCGCGGGCGTGTACACCAACTCGTAGAGGCCGCTGGCCTCCTTGACCGTCTTCAGGCCGAGAGAGTTGCCGTCAATCAGGAATTCTACCGAGTCCACGCCCGACGGGGCCGTAGCGGCTACCTTGAGCACCACCGACTGGCCAGCCACCACCGAGGAGGCAGACAACGAGGTGGTGATGGTACTCGTGGCGGGCGCGGCGGTAACAAAAATGTTGACCACGGACGAAATGGTGGTGTTGCCGTCCAAGTCGAGCACCTTGGCCGTCAGGGCGTGGTTGCCCGGGGTGGTTGGCTTCCAGTCAAAGGCATAGGGCGCGGTTAGTACCGGGTCATTCAGCGGCGTAGCGCCGTCGAAGAACGTTACCTCGTCCACGCCGTAGGTGCCAGCGGTTACTACGGCGGTCAGCGGCAGCGTGCCGCCCAGGGCCAGCGTAGTTACCGGCACGTTCAGCGTAACCAGCGTCGGCACCTGGTTAGCAGCCACCACACTAATGTTCTTGGGAGCCGAAACCGAGGCCGCACCCTGGCTATCGGTGGCTTTGGCCGTGAAGGTAAAGCCGCCAACAGCCGTCGGCTTGTACTCAATGGCATACGGCGGAGACGTGGCGCGGCCAATTTGCAGTTGGCCCTGGTAGAACTCCACCACGATAATAGAGCCGTCGGGGTCTGAGGCCGTGGCGTTCAGGGTGACTTTCTGGCCCAGGGTAATAGCGCCCACGCTTACGTCGAGCGTAACGACGGGCAGCTTGTTGTCGGTTTCGTCGGTGGTGTAGACCAGCACCCACACGCCCGCCTGGTACTGGTACCAATCGAGCTTGTTGCCCCCGCGCTTGTGCAACCAGAGCTGGTTTTCTACGCCGGCCGTGGCGGGAAACGCATTGGAGGGCGCCGTGATTTCGAAGCGGGCGCGCGGGGCCAGCACCTTGCGCTGGTCGGCCTGGGTCACCTCAAAGGTTTTGCCTGGATAGGTGGGGTGCGTGGGCGGGGCCGTGAATAGCCCTACCCAATCATCACCGGGAAGTACCCCCTCGGGCAGAAAGCCAACCTCAAGCGGGGTTTGGCCTTCTAAGGCGGTTGGATCAAGCAGCATACGGTTGTTCTAGGAGGTCAGAAGAAAGAGTGGAGCTGAGAACCAGCAGTTTGCTATTGACCACCAGCAACTTGCCGTTGACCACGAGCACGCGGTGGCGCACCGTGGCGCCGGTTGTCGGAATGACGGGGAACTGTGCTCGCAGGAACGGGTCGGTGCCGACGGCGAGCAGGCCGTATAGTTCCTGCAGGGAGCCAGCCAGGGCCTCGCGCACGCCTGGGTCAGCCTCCAGGGCAATCTGCTCCAGGCCCAGCTTGAGGTGGAGCATCGAGGCTTCCACGGCAAACGTGGGCAGGCACTCCTTTTCGAGGTAGAGCAGGTGGGCGCCGAGTTCCGCGAGGCGAACCTGGGCCGCACCTTCCAGCTGCGCCCAGCCCGGTAGTGGGTTACTTGCCATACAGGAAGGGATATAAAGCCGTGGGAGTAGGCGCCCCGGGCAAGGCCGCAGCCGAGGCCGCCAGGGCGGTGGCCAGGGCAGGGTTGCCGGTGCGAGCGGCGGCCTCCACGCCAATCAGGCGGGCCGCGCGGGAAAGCCAGCCCTCGTCAATGCGGGCGGCCCGGTCCCCCATCGTCAGGGCCAGGTTGCGGATTTCGGCGGCAAAGACGCGGAACTGCTCGCGCTGCACCGGCACGTAGAGCGTGGCCAGGGGCGAGCCGCTGAGGCTGATTTCCAGGCGGTAGATACCGTCTTTGCTGACGGGAGCCGTGAAGGTCAGGCGCTGCGGCGTGGTGGTCACGCTGGCCACAAGGCCCTTGGTGGCTTTGGGGGCAAACACAAGGCAGGTGACAGCGGACGTGTCGGCGTTGGCCATGTCCACAATGACGGTCATGGTGCCGGCCGTGGGGCTGTCTACGAGGTAGTACACCCCGGGCGCGGGCGCCGGCAGGCCGGGGGCCAGCAGCGAAAGGGGGCTGGTGGCGGGCTGGGTAGCAAACGCGGTAGCCGGCGCGGGCGTCGCCAGCGTGGCCCGCACGAGGTGCAAGTTCTGCTCAGCGGCGGCGTTGCGGGTTTTGTAAAGCCGGACCCACGCCACCCGGTAGGCCGTGTCGGTACCCCGCTCATAGGGGCGTAACGAGTGGCGTAGGTATAAATCAGCAAAGGCCCGCTGGTGCTGGGCCGTTTCGATATGCAGGAAAGGCTCGGACTCGTCCAGTACGGTGGTCAGGTCGGCCGCTACTTTGGCCAGCACGAGTTGGTACACACCGTCGCCGGGAAAGACCACCGAGGCAGACAAGGCCCCGGGAATACCCACAAACTGCCGCACGCCCCGCGTAAGCAGGATGAGTTGACGCAGTTCACCCGCAGCAGCAATGCCGTCACGGTCTGTAACGGTCAGCTGGCGGGTGCTGGTGGTATAGGTGCGAGTCGTTTGCAGCATTTAGTATTGTTGGCCGAGGGGCAACAGTTTGCGCCGGCTTCGCTCGGCTTCGATTTCTTTTTTCCGCTCAGATGCGAACCTCTTAGCAATAGGGCCATAGTGGCCTTCTGCTATTTCATTGCACTCCAGAATGGCCATATCCAGATACCGAAGGGCATAGACATGAAGCTTGCCCATATTGTAGGCAAGCGTCTTGGTGAAATGGAGTGCCGTCTTTAGCATGACAAGGGAGACAAAAAAGTACAGGGAAGTAGAGAGCTTAGTGGGTCAAATATACAAATTCTATCCCGGAATCCGAGATAGAATTTGCACGTTTCGTCTTGACTTTCAAGATAGCCGGAGCGGCTACAGCATTTCCCGGAATACAATCCGGTCCGGGTCTTTCATCTTGGCGCCGACCACGGCGTACTTGGCCCGCTTGGTGGCGGCCTTGCTGATAGCGGCCATCCGTTTGGCGGCTTGGTCGTGGTTCAGCGAGCGGAAGTTCTCAATATCCTGTAACAGAATCTGCTTCAGCACTTTGCCGCGCAGTTCCAGGAACCTGTAGAACGTTTCATCACTCATGGGCCCCTCCTTCCACTGGCCGGCCACCCCGGCAGAAGCGGGTAGCTGCCCTTCGGCCTGCTGGAAGGTGAAGGCCACCGTTGTGCGCTGGTTGGGCACGGGAATGCCCACCCCTTTTTCCGTCAACACGTCCCAGATGCGTTGCGTGGCCGCGTCGCGGTGCGTGGGCCGGCCGCTCGTCAAGCGGTCTGATTGCACTTTCATGGGCTCGCCCAGCGCGTCGAGGGCCGGGCGCATGCCCGAGCGGAACACGGGCAGGTCTTGCTGCACCACTTCCCAGGCCCGCTTGGCTTCTACTTTGTCCGTGTCGGTGAAGTCCTGCAGGTCGCGGCTGAACTGGCGTAGCAGGCCCGAGGCGGGAACGTAGCCCGTGACCGAGTAGCCCAGGGTGCGCTCCAGGTAGGTCTGCATCTTTTTCAGGCCGCTGGTTTCTCCGCCGTAGCCGCCCGAGCTGGTCAGCGCGTCCAGGGCTTCGGAAATGTTCTTGGTGGCCGTCGTTTCCACCACCATGCCCATTGTGCGGAAAACCAGCAGGCTGGCCCCGCTCACGTAGGAGTCGTCGGTTTCGGGGTTGGCCTTCTCGTACAGCTCGCGGTCTTTCATGGCACCGACCACGCCGAGCACGAAGAACAGCGGGCTTTCCTTGTAGCTGACCCACTTGCTGCCGAGCTTGACCGCGTAGGGCCGCCAGCCGTTTTGCAGCAGCTGGTTGCGCTGGGCCGAGTCGCGCGGGCCGGGGCCGCTGATTTCCAGGTTATCGTCGTCGTCCTCGCGGTGCGTGGCGGCGTAGAGGCCCGCCAATAAGGCGGTGCCCATCGTGGCCTTGGCCAGTACTTTGGCCCGCTCCTCGGCCGTGTAGGGCCGGTATTGGGAACCCTGACGCTCGAAGCCGATACCACCCTTGGCTGCCCGCACGAAGCCGTGCAGGGTGTAGTCGAGGTAGGCATTGGCCACGTTGGTAATGACGCGGGAGAAAGGCACCACCCACTTGCCCAGCGGACCAACCCGCTCTACTACGTTGCTTACGCCGGTAAAGACCACGCCCAGCGTGCCTTCCATTTCGCCGTTGAACACGGCCCGCGTGGCGTACTGGCGGGTATCTTCCTGCATCGGCATGGGGCGGCTCTGCTCCATTAGTTCCCACACGCGCAATACCGCGTCTCGCCCCGTGCGGCCTTCGGCCGTGGCCGTAGCCACCGCGTCGGCGTGGCGCTGGGCTGAGTTGCCCAGCTTTTCGTGCACGGCCTCCCAGGTGGCGCGGGAAGGGTCTTGGCGGCCTTCCTTGGTGGCTTCTACGGCCGCCAGCTCCCAGGCCCGCATTTCGCGCAGGCCCGACTGGTAGAACACGTCCGAGGCTTTCAGCAGGCGGGGCACAAACTTGAGCACCCCGGCCAAGCGGTTGCCGCCCAGGGCCGCCACTTCCAGCGTGTTCGGCACGTCGTACTTGCCCAGCTGGCCCGAAGGTTCGTAGCCGGTCTGCAGTACTTCGGTAGCCAGCCGGGCGCCGGCCTTCAAGCCGGCTGCCAGCCCGCGCACCGGGGCCGTGACCTTGCCGCCCTGGCGGAGTACGTTACCGGTGGACAACAGGGCCTCCATGAAGGTCTGGTGGGTGTTGGCCGTGAAGTTGACCAGGTGCGTAGCGTAGGAGCTGAGCACGTTGGCGTACCACATGGCCTGTGAGAGGTCCAGGAAGCTCACGCCCTTAATGCCCTGCAGAAACAGGTTCAGCTCGCGCACGGCCTTCTCCTTGTCCCGGCCGACGGGCGCCTTCTCTACGGCCGCGCCCAGCGTGCGCAGGCGGGCCACGTCCTGCACCGTCAAGTCGGGTAGGTCAGTGGCTTCCGCAATCAGGCCAATGACGCGACTGTCGGACAGGGGCGAAAGATTGAGCAGTTCCAGGGTTTTGTCCAGGGCGGTCTTGCCCTTTTTGCCCAGGCCCACCCGCACCCGTAGCGAGTACATGCGGTTGAGGATGCTTTCGCGCTTGGCGGTGAGCTGGCGCTGAAACTCCCTCTCCAGGGTGGCGGCGTACTCGCGGGCGGTGGCCGGGTCCAGGCCCGCGTCGGCCACGAGCTTTTGCACCAGCGTGCGGCCTGTATCTTCCTGCTCGCTGACGTGTAGGCGCACGATGGCATCGAGCTTCAGGCTCATTTCCCGAAGGCCCTCCCCCACTACGGCTGCCGCCTGCTTGTTGCTGTTAGGCTGACCGATTATCTGGTCTGCATAGCCGCGCAGCAGTTCCAGTAAGTCCGATTTCTGGTCGTCCGTCAGGGCCAGCTTCTGGATCTGGGCTTCTACTTCCTGCTTGCTGCGCTCCCACACATCGGCGTATTCAGCCTTGTTACGCAAGGCAGCTACCAGCGCATCCCGGTTGCTGATTTTCTTCTTGCCGGGGGCGGGTGGCAACGATTCGCGGACTTTGCCCATCAAGGTGGACAGAAGTTGTTTCACCGGGTCGAACTGGCCCGGGGCGGTGGGGGTGACTTCCGCCAGGATACGGGCGGCCAGCAGACGGGCCTGCTCCTGCGCTATCTGGTCGTCAATGTCCTGGGCAGAGTTCAAGCCCGTGGCATCGCCGCCGTCGGCCAGATACTGCTGCGTGGCTTGCTCGTAGGCGTCGCGCAGGTAGGGCTTGGCCTTGGCGCCGAAGTCGCGCACGAGTTTGGCGGCCACGTCAGCAAACTTGCGGGTGCCGGCTTCCAAGTGAAAAACGGCACCGACAATCAGCTGAGGCGGAATAGGTGTGGAGAAGGCCATTTTCTTGAATGCCTTCTTCAGCTCCTCGTATTTCTCGCGGGTGACCAGCTTGTTCTTCGAGCCGTAGGAAGCGGGCTCGGGCTGCGCGGCGGCTGGCGCCACCTTGGCCTTGGCCGCCTCTACGGCTTTGCTTTTCAGCGTAGCCTCCAGCACCTCGCCCTGCACCTGGCGGGCTTGTTTGGCCACGGCGCGGCCCTTGGTGCGGGTCTTTTCCTTGACCTCCTTCTGCTGGCGGGCTACTTCCTTGCGGGCCTGGTACACGGCCTGGCGTGGAGAGTAGCGGGCAATGGCGCGGTTGGCGCTGATAGCGCGGCCATACTCAGTGTTGGCCAGGGCCTTCTCCGTGTCGATAGTCAGCGCCTGCTGCATGTATTGGGCGGCCAACTCGTCGTTGCCGGCTAGGTCAGCCTCGATGCCCAGGCGGTCCAGTTCGTCGGCCACCTTGTCGCGCACGAGCAGGCGCACATCGTCGGGCAGCTGCTGGTCCACGTCCAGGGCAATATCGTAGGCTTGGGCAATGGTTTTGCCCAGAATGGCCGCGTCCGCCTGGGCCTCCGATTCACTCAGGGGCTTGGGCGTGTAGTTGAGCACTTCCGATTCCAGGCGGGCTTTGCGCACCTCGGAAAGGGACGGGTTTCCCAGCTGGTTGACAACGGTAGCCCGCTCACCGGGCTTGGCCTGGGTGCGGCTCGTCGGCGCAGAAGCGGCCGGGGCCTGCTTGGGGCGAAACACACCCTCCTGCTTCAGCACTTGCCGCACCAGCGGGCGCAGCTGCTCGTCGGTGGCGTCGTCCTCGGTCAGGCCAGCGGCCCGGAGCTTGGCAATGGTCAGCTTGGTATTGACCACGCCCAGCTTGATAAGGGCGCGGACCATCTTCTGAATGGCAGCGGATTCCTCGGCCGAGAAGGACGGAATACCCAGCAGCGAGGATTGGGCCACGCGGGAGCCTTTCTTGCGGGCAGCCTTGAACTCGGCCAGCGCGTCGGAAAGCTCGGCTTTGGCCGCTACGTTCTGCTCGCGCAGGCTGGGCGTTACTTTTTGGGCTGGCCCTGCGCTTCCCGTGCCAGGGCTTGCAGGGCGCGGAACGCTGCCCGTTTCTGTTCCGGTGTTTTCTCCTGAAACGCTTCCTGCTTCTGCTCTTTGGTCAGAATTACTGCTTTGCTGAATTGGTCTGTTTGCTCGCTCATCGACAAGGGCTTTTAGTTTGGTGGCGGTAGTTTCATCTACGCCGAATACGAAAGAATAGCCAGCCGCATCTGTGTAGGTGTCGGCCATACGCTGGTAATCTACGATTCCGTCGTTGGAAACGAAATCATTAATGGCCTGCTGCACGTTGGCGTCCTCGGCAATCAAGGCGTCAATGTCGGCGTCGCTGAGCGGCACTTCCTCGCGGCTGCGAATGGAAGCCGTGTCCGGGTTGCCCAAAAAGTCCTCGGCCGATACCCGCTCCTTCTTGGTCGCTAGGCCGGTGCCGGTGCTGACCTCGGCATAGCCGGTTTCGACTATCTCCTGAATCTTATTCAGTAGCGCGTCGGCCCGCAGGGTGTTGCGGCCTTCCTGAATGTCCTTGGCGGCGGCGGCAGCGTCGCGGGGGTTCAGGCGTTTGCCGTTGACCTCAATGCCCAGGGCCACGAAGTCCCCTCCCCCACGGCCTGCCAGCGTCAGGGCCGCGTCGCGCACGGCGGGCGCACGGTCACGGGCCGGTACATGGCCCTCAACGGGGCTGGTGCCGGTAACCGTGTTGGTACGGGTCACGCGCTTGCCACCACGGGTGATTTTCACCGACAAGTCATTGCCCACCTCAAAGTCGAGGCCAGCGGCTTTCGCCAGCTTAGCAAGTTCAGCGCGGGCAGCTTGGCCTTTCGCCCCCTTCTTCTCACGGGTAGAAAGCTCCTTGTAGCCCGCTAGGTCGTCCAGCACACCGTTGACGCGCTCCTGCTCGGGCGTGAGGGCGGCGGCTACAGGCTGGGCCGAGGCTTCTTGCGGGGTGGCGGGTTCTTCGGTTGGGATGGTCTGCTCATCGGCTACAGGGGCAACCGGTGAGGGGCCAGCAGGAACTTCGGCCTGGGTGACAGCGCCTGCGTCAGCATTGCTTTCGGGCACATCGCCAGTGCCAGCCGCTGCCTGCTGGCTATCGTATAGCCCCTCCAAGTCGGCACTAGCAGCTTCGGGTGTAGCTGAGTTAGGGCCTCCTGTACTTTGCACTGCTGGAAGAACAGTCTCTCCGCTTGCTGTTGATTGAGCATCTATTTGGCTAGTTGGTTGTTCTGCAATATACTCCACCGGCACGGCGGTATCCACGGGTTGGCCGGAATTATCTTCGCCTACTACACGAGCCATCTTGCCATCGGGCGAGAGGGCTACTACCTGGGCGTTGGGGGCCAATACCTGCCCATCCGGGCGTACAATCTGCACGGGGGCTGGGTAGGCTTGCTGGGCAGCGGCTTGTTCTTCGGGCGTCACGTCCTGCGGCACCTCGAACTGCGGAGCGGTGGCCTGCGCATCCTGCACGGGCGCGTTCTGTGGGCCACCCGCGAAGCTACCAGCCGCGCCGCCGAGCAACGCCCCGGCAACGGCCTGTTCCAGTGGGTTTTTGACCAGCGCATCCATTGCGGAAATGCCGTAGCCCTTCTCCCCTTCCGGACGCAGGGCGTCGGCTAGGAGCTGAGCGCCGCCCTCGGCTTCGCCTTGCAGAAACTCGGTAGCGCCTTCGCCCACGGCCCCGGTAGCGGCCCGTCCGGCAAACTTAGTCACGACGGCGGGCATAACTTTGCCCACGGCCTGGGCGAGTGCTGATTGCGAGATCTTGCCTTTGCCGTAGCGCAGCGCCTCTTGCAGCAGCTTGCTTTGGAGCACCTGCGTCGCGGCTTTATTCTTGGTAATGAAGCCCAGGCCCACTTCTTCCAACATGCCGACCACCGGGGCCAGCAACACGGCTGTCGTCGCCGCTTCGCCCTCGGAGATACCGGCCTGCCGGGCGGCATCCTTGGTCGAGGATGCGCTTAGGCCCATACCCACGGCCGAGGCCGCACCGGGGCCACCGAGGGCACCGGTCACGCCCACCTGCACCAGACTGCCCGCGCCGCCACCGAGTAGCGCCGCCCAGGCTTGTCCGTTGCCGGGGTTGTCGAGAATGCTTTGCTTGGCAGCGGCCGAGGTGGGCTTGGTGGCTGCGTCCGCCAGTTGGCGGTACTGCTCCCCGAACGCATCGGTGGCCTTGCCGCCCGTCACGTAGCGCGAGCCGAGCGGGTCGGTCACGTCGCCCGTAGGCAACTGCATCCCCTGCCACAAGTCACCGGCCAGGTCTACCAGGTTGCCTACTACACGCCGAGCACCGGGCGTACCGGCTGCGTTAAAGAGAGTCTTGCCCAGCGTGTCGAGAAAACCATCTTCTTCGGCCGTGGCTTGGTCACGGGCGCGTAGTTCCTCGATAGAGGGCGCAGGCAGGCCCGCATTGATTTCCTCGTCGCCGGGCACGGCTTGGATGGCGTTGCGGCCCGTGGGCATGTCCGTGTCGCCGTTGTAGCCACTCAGCGTAATGGGGAGCGGCTGTTTAATTTGCTCGTCGGCGCTGGTGGGTTGTGTGGGCACCTCGGCCGGTACATCTCCTACCCCAACGGCGCCGGGGGCAACCTCCTGGTTTTCATTTTCGAGCCCCGGAAAGGGTTCATTCGAATAAGTAGGCGCAGAATCGTTGCCAGAAAGTCCTTTTTTTTTTAGGCCGAGGTCGGTAGCAAAGTCGTCAAAACTAATCGTAAACTCCTTGCGCCTTTCAGTAAGTGAAGTGTGCAGTTGACGTAGATTATCCTCGTCCTGCATGTCCTGCTCGAACGTGGGATAATCAAGGGTGAATTCCTTTTCCTGCTTGCGCAAGTTACTCCACAGGCGCTTGAGAGCGGGCTCCTCGGTAGCCGGAACTTGTTGGTTTTCGTCAATCATAGAGGATTAGTAGAGCCCGCCGTTACCAGTGCGGGTTGGTTTGTTGGTAGTAGAATTCGCCTTGCCTGGTTTGGCGCCGTAGAGTCCGCCGCTGGTTGGTTGCTGGCGGGCGCGAGTATTTAGGCGCTCTATTTCGGCTCGCATCTGGGCCTCTTGCTGTCGATAAACCGGAGTGGCACTGTCGAGCTTCCGCTTTGTATCACCAGTGTATTCAAGATAATACACCCCGTTTTGTCGGCCATAGATCTTTCGCGCTCTATCACGCAGCTCTGCATCTGATGGCTTTGCCCGCGCCTTGTTACCGCCGACTGCCGCCTGTAATCCCTTCATGGACGCATCCATTGCGGTGGCCGGCTGCTCGTAACTCTGCTTCAGCGACTGAAACACCTCTTCCTCGGAGCCAAGGTTGTTCTCCTTGATGGGCGTGGACTCAATTGCGTACGTCAGCCGGTAGCCCGCCTCTTTGGCCACTGGCTTGCGGAGAGCGTCAATTACCCACTGTTCGGTAGCCTCCTTTGACTCTGCCACCCGGGGGTCGGTTGGCCGGAAAATGCGCCCGCGTTTGTCCATCAAAACCATTCTGGCTTGACCTGGATAGAGGTCTTGTGGTTCAGAGTTATTTTCGATCAACTCTAGGTTCTTGCCCGGCACCTGAATATTAAAGTTGCGCAGAACAATGCCCTTGATTGGCACAGGTTTGCGCGTGCCATCGGACGACTGAATATAAGGGGCCGGGAACACTATGGGCGAGGGCAACGCCGAGGGGCCGGTGCTGTCTGTTTGCACGCCAGCCACGCCAAAGCCGGCTGTGCCGTCGGTGCCCGGCCCTTTGTCACTCCCTGCCCGGCCAACACGCGGCTGCGGTTTTGCACGGTAGGTCTCAACGTTGCTGGTACGCTGATAGGCGTGTGGCAGCAGCAACTCATTCAGGAAGTCCTTGCGGGTTTTGGGGGCAATTGTTTCCTGGCCGACCAACTGCCGCTCTTCGGGCGTGAGCTGCTCATAATTCTGCATTTTGGCTTCTATTGCCTGCAGGACAGCTTGATGCTCCCGCTGCTTAAGGTCAATCTGACCGCGCATAAAGGGATCCTTTTCTGCGGCCATTAGCACTTCCGGCAATTCAGTGCGAGGAATTGGCTTGTTGGTGTTTGAGTCTAGTTTAATTTGGCCGTTTTCTACCAGAAACCAGTTAGACACTGCCTTTTGGGTTTTGCCATATCCGCCAGGACGGGCGGCCGACGAAACTAGTGACTGGTCGTCACTAAGTGTTTTGTCCAGCCATTGATTCACAACCTCCGTCGTATCATGGTTGCGGGGGTCGTTCAACACCTCCTGCACAGATTCGGGGCTAAAGGTGCCAATCGGCAAGGTATTACCTTGGGAATCCTTAATTTTATTCAATAACCCCTCGTCTATCCTTTGACCTATATATCGCTTATCCTTACTCGTTAGCTGGACCACCTCCTTGAATCGCTCGCCCAGATTTTCAGTCCACCTCGCTTGGTTATTGTAGTCATCGGCCAGCTTCTGGCCTTGCAAGTATCGCTCATCCCGAGAAAGCCCCGGCGTCTGATAAATAGAACCCAATTTGTCAAAGAATTGGGTTCTGCCCTGAGTGAGTTGTTTGTGGTATGGCAGAAAGCCCCTGTCCGTCAAGCCCGACCGCACTTTTTGGAGGTCCTGCAACTCTTGGTCGCGTGCCTTGAGCTTTTGCGCCTCGGCCAACTGACGCTGACGCTGGGCTTGCGCGTCCAAGCGCATAATTGTATTTAACGGGGCTGAACCGCCCTGCAAGATAACCGCCTCACCAGTCCCGGCCACGCCCAGCGGCACTGGATTTAGTGAAGGAATTGAAATTGTCGCCATAGAGGCGAAAGATACGAAATTCTATCTTGAAAACCGGGATATAACTTCGTATCTTTCCCTTGTCGGCCTCACTTTAAATTTTTCAACATTCCCTCCGCCCAATTCTCATTTGTCATCTCGTATTCAACCCACGCCCCGTCAAATATCCGCCGAATATGGGTATGTGTTTTGAGGTCAATCCAGTAGTTGCCTTCTCTCTTTGTGAATTGGTCGGCGTAAGCCATTGCGTCACACCTTGATGCTTCGTCGGGTGCGTAGAACCGCAAGTATGAGGCTGTTAGTCTTCCTTTTTCAAATCCAAAAGCCCGCAAAACCCCCTCCCTTTCGGCAGAAAACAGTATCACCTTGCGAGTTCCTTCCTGCCCAGCAAGCATGGTCGTGTCTTTCTGCCACCCATGCTGCCCCAACATAATATCCTCTACGGCATATTCTGTTATATTCCAGTCAGTGGGCGCCAGGGTTTTGGGCACTGCAACCTGTGCATAGGATTGACAACTTAATATCATCAACGACAATAGGAACACAAGATTCTTCATGCCCCTATAATCGGAATAATTTCTGAAATATCAACCGGTTATACGGCTTTCGCCTGACGCTCTATCTCATCTTGTAGTAGAACTCTAATCAAGGCCGATAGGCTGAGGCGACGTTTCTTGGCCGCCTCCTTGGCCTGCTCCAACAAGTCGTCTTCAATCTGCATGTTAAGGGCGGACTTGCCGCTGGACTCTTTCTTGTCTGCTCGCATCGGTGTATTGTTTACGCTAAGGAACACATACTACATAACAACTACAAAGGTTATATAGAAAATAAATAACAACAGGGTTGTTTTGTATATTTTTTGTAGTACATTTACCATGTATTCAACTTAATAATTATGGTAAACACAGCTACAAAGCTCGACACGGTTTTCGAAGTTATCGGAAACGCAATGGCTTCCACCATGCCCGCTGGGACACTGGTTATAGCCGAAAAACTACGGCGCAATCACTGGCACAAGATTCAGAATCGAGTGGTTGTAGTGGCCGTGGGCAAGCGCCTCGTTGCGGGCCGGGTGAAGCAAAACGACCTGCGCGAGCAAGGGGTGTTCTTGCTCTACTCCGACAGCCACACCACGGCCGACCCCTTCCTGCTGCCCATTGCCAGTATTCGCGGCCTGTGGCTAGTTGAGGAGTTTTTAGAGCGCAAACAGATTCGGTAGGTATGAAAATCTATAAACTTACCTGTCAGTATTGTGGTAAGGATTTTGAGCGATACTGGAAGAAAAAGGGCAAGCCGATTTTTTGCAGCTCAACTTGCGCTGGAAAGCACAATCATAAAAAACAGGGGGTTGAGATTAATTGTGCCGAGTGCGGGTCAGTATTCTACCGGGCTCAATCAATGTTGCATCAAGCAAAGTATTGCAGCAAACAATGCTATTCGAAGGCCAGGCCCAGCAAGATTGAACTTACATGCGTTTGTTGTGGAATAAATGTGACTCGCGCACCATCGCTGGTGAATGGCAGAGTGTTTTGCGGTCGCAAATGCAAAGCAATTGTTACGAACGAAGAACGCACACAGGATCTGACAGGTAAAATATATGGGAGGCTAACCGTGGAATCTTATTTTCCAACTAAAAAACTTGGCGCTTATTGGAATTGCAGGTGCGAATGCGGTGTATTAAGGCCAGTCAAAGCGCAGTCCTTAACAAACGGAAACACCCGTAGTTGCGGTTGCCTTAGTGCGGACCTCGCAAGCCTTCTTGGCTCTAGGCTTGGGCTGAGAAACTCAAAAATGGGTAATCAAATCCGATGGTATGTCAATTTCAAAGACAAAGAGTATCGGCTTCGCTCAGGATTCGAGTGGATATATTTTAAATATCTTGTTTCGAGGAATACCCCTTTCGAGTATGAATCAGAGGTGTTTAGGCTTGCTAACGGCTGTCGCTACACACCCGATTTTTACTTGCCAGAAACCAATGAATATGTGGAAATTAAAGGATACCTAACCGACAGAGCGGCACACAAGATGGACTTGTTCCGTATGGTTACCGGCCACAAGCTAACAGTGCTTTATGAGAAGGATATAATAAAGCTACTCCCCCAGGGCATGACAATATCCAAGTTCTATAAGCACCATAAAAAATCCCCGCTACCAGCGTAGCGGGGATTTTTTGTTACGTAATCTCAGGGTAGCCCATCCAGGGAGGGCCAAGGCGAACCAACTCCCTAACATGGGCAATATCGAGCCGATTAACAGAAAGGCACTCCTGGCCTGCGGGCAAGCCAGCCCTGTTTTCAGCGCCAGTTAGCAAGGTCAACAAGGGGCCGCCAGTAGCCTGCGGGTGGCCATAGCCAATAGTCGCCCACCCTTTTGAGGCGCCACCCTCGCGCCACCCGGCCCGCGCTTGAGCGTCCTCAAGTGCTCCTTGCTGGCCATCACTTAGATCGGGCAAATCCTCCAGTGTGTAGGGAATTGCTTTTTGGTTAAAATAGGCTTGCAGGGTACTGGCACTCATGCCCCACCACTCTGGGTGGCGCCACAGACCGTCGTAGATAAAGCCGCCGCCTTGTTGCTGCTCAAGCCGGGACTTGTGTACCGTCACCTCGTATAGGCGTGACGGGTTCAGTTGCCCCCAATCGGTATCTGGCACATTGCGCCAGATACCGATTCCATTGCTTGGCCCCAAGCGGTACTCAGTTTCGAGTCCAGCAGCGCGTTCCTGGGGTGACATAAACCGCGCTTGGTAATAGGCGTTTTCGACCATCAGACTGCTTGCGGGTATACCGTTTATAGCCCAATCCGCTGGCAGCGCGTCCAGATTGTAGGTGAAATTGACAAAGGTGCGCACGGGAAGCCAGCGTGGCACAGGAACGAGTGCCATATCTACCGGCTAACGAATTCGGCGGGAATGGGCAGGCTCACGGCCTGCTCCTTGCCACCACCGATAAAGTCGGCGGCCTTCACCTGAAACTGGACGTGGTAGGTCACGGCACCAGCTTGGGAATTGTGGCCTACTACCGTGCCCTGGCCGCTGAGCGACTCGCCCACTTTCACCGTCACGAATTCACCGTAGCCAATGATTTCGGGCTTATTCAGCTCGGCAATCAGGCTGCGTACTTCGTCGTTGTCGAATGGGTCAGGCTGCTCGGGGCCAGCCTCTTCCTCTTCCTGGGCAGCGGCGGCGCTATCGTCCGGCTGTTGCTCGAAATGAGCGTCCGGCTCGGCGGCGAATAACGCCACCCCTGCTATGTCGCCGTTATCCTCGGCCGGAGCTTCCTCGACCACACGGGTACCGGCTTTTACCTGCACGTCGGCGCCGTCCTGGTCTACGCCTTCCACATCCTCTTCAATCACGCCCTCGCCACCGTTGAGGGTGCCGGCTGGCACGGTAGCCACCTCTTGCTCAGCTTCAGCATTTTCAGCGGCCTGGGCGTGCTGCTCGTCGTTGGCCTGCACCTCGGCGCCACCGGCTGCGGCTTCCGCCTCGGCCAGGGCCACGTTTTCTACGGGGCCTACGACTTCCTGCACGTCATGGGCCGGAGATTCAGAGTTGCCCTGGGCGTCTACCACGGGCGCGGCGTTTTCTTTTGCTTTGTCGCTCACGTTCTTGTTTTTCTTAGGCATTGCTGGTTGTGTTCGGCGCGTCCGTCCCCCCGTTTAGTAGTTCGGCGCAGCGGCCCCGCGCGGGTACTTGCGCTTGTAGGTGAGTACGTTATTGGTGTAGACGGCTTCGTTGTACGTCAGCGGAGCACCAACGGCTCCAACTTGAACCGCCTGCCGCTGGTGTTTCAACAGCAGCTCGACATGCCCCTTGAGTTGGTCTAGGGTGCCGGAGTTGTCAATGATAGCATCGAAATAGGGGTAGTCGTCCAACGCCGTTTCGCTGGGGTGGGAGTCATCGCGGGTGCCGTCGCCCTGCTGCTTGAGCGGGTCGCCCTCGATGCGAAGGAGCAGGCCACCACGGGCGCGGATAGCTTCGGCCTCGTTGGGAAAACGGCAATCGGTGATAATGTATTTCTGGTCTTCCTCCATGCCCGCAAAGCAGGCCAGAATCCAAGCATCCTTGTGTAGGCCGTCGCGGATTGCATCTGTACCCAGCTTTTGTAGCAGTTCGCCTACTGTCATTCCCCACTCGGACAAGAAGGTGGTTTTGCCAGCCTGGCTATACACATCCATGTGGCCGGTCAGCTCCTGGGCAAACTTCTTGAGCTTTCCGGCGAATGAGCGGCAGGTGTAAGGGGAAACCCACGTATGGGCGTTGCTCAAAAAGAAATCCAGTGATTGGTCGGCCCAAACACCCGGATAATCTTGTTGCAGGGTCAGGTATTTTATCAGGTTTGCTACCGTGTCCTTTCCGCTGCCGCGACGGCCGGATAGTCCGATGATCTTTGGCAGGTTTGCGCTGGCTAGGGGCTTCATCTTACAGCACGAATTGGTCTACGACTTCCTTCCAGTTATTCACCCGGAAGAACGAGGGGTTGTTGACAGCCGCGTTGTGGCGGGCGCTGAACAGAATTCGAATGCCACAGAAGTTCTTCAGGTTGTGCTCGCCATCATCAATCAGGGCGCCACCGTGGAGCAGCGACTTGTCGTGCACCTCCATGTAGTCGGGCGAAAGGGTGCCGTACTTCAAGTCCAGAAAGCCGTGCTCAGCTAACCACAGGAGCTTGCGGCCAGCCATGTGCACGTTGGTTGAGGTGGCAAAGACCACCCGAAAGCCCAGCTCACGCAACCGCGCCACACCTTCTACAGAACCCTCAATGGGCTGCACGCCGTCGTACAGGGTTTTGTCGTGGAGGTAGTTGTAGATTTTTTGGCCACACTCCGGCTTGACAAACGGAGTCATATCCCAGCCGGTCACGCCGGTTTTGTAGCACAGGTTGTCGTTGTAGTCGGCATTGTAGCGCCGTACCCACTCAGGGCCAAGGTCGGCTACTACGCCGTCCACATCACAGAAAATTACTTTTTCACTCATAAAACAGGGGGTTGGGTTGGTGAAGGGGTTATGCATAGCCGCGCATCAGCGCACGGGTATTGGGGTTGGAATCGTAGGCGCCAGAACCGCCGAGCAGGTTGAAGCCGCCTACGCCGTTTACTTGGTTCTGGCCGGCCGTGCTGCCAAAATAGGCACCGGTATTGGCCAGACCGTCCACGGCGCCGAAGACATTGGTAGCCGAAGCCTGTTTGAGGGCGGCGCGGGTACGGCTGGCCGTGTCCTGGTCCGCCTTCTGGTAGGCAGCCTGTTGCAGCAAGCCCGCCGAAAGAGCACGGCGGCCCTGGGCCTGATACTGCTGGTTCTGCACGTTCAGGTTGGCCAGGCCCTGCTGCCGGCGAGCGTCGGCGGCGCCAATCGAGGCCATAATGTCGGACGAGCTGCCGCCAGCGCGTAGGGCTTGGCCCGCAACAGCGGCTTGATTCTGGGCCAGTTGGCCTTCCATCAGCCCGTAGCCGGGCATTTGGGCGTTGGCGGAGCCACGCAGCAGGGCCAGATTTTCCTTGGAGGCGGCCGGCTGAGTGTCCTCAACCTTCACCTTCTTGGCTTTCTGGCCTTGCAGAATGCCCTGGCCGAGCTTGAGTAGCTGGGGGGCGGCGGAAATGCCCGCGAGGGCTAAGAGCGGAAGCGGCATAGTGGCGGAAAGATAGTAATTCTATCCCGAAAATCGAGATACTTTTTCTGAAATCTGTCCCGATTTTCGGAACAGCACTACTCAGGGGGCTAAGGGCAAGAAAATCAGGTCGGTGCTTACCAGTTGGGCCTTTTCCGTGCCGGTGTAGGAAAGCGTCACATCGAGAGTGGGGCTTTGCAGCTCCCGGCCCAGGTGCAGGGCGGTGGCGGGCGTCAGGTTCGGGGTGTTTTCGTCCCGACGGAAGGCTGCCCGCCAGATACCCTTCTCCGTGACCATCCACGGGGCCAGGATGCGGCTTTGCTGGCCCAGGTCGTTGGATACGACCACGCTCCACTTCTGCGGGCTGACCACGGCAAGGGCCTTCCAGGTTTTGGAGGCTTCCGAGCCTTCGTTGACGGCTGCCGTCACCTGCATCGTTACCGGCTTGCCAAAGAAGCGCAGGCGGTCATGCTCGGGGCGGTGCTGCCAGGGCAACCCGTTTTCGAAGCTCAGCAGGTGGTCGTCATAGGCCATGCCCGCTTCGGCCGGCAAGTCCCAGAGGTCGGCAAACTGGCCGGCCCGTTCGCTGAAGACCAGGGCCACGGGCGGATTGCCGTTGGCCTCGCCAAAGAACAACAGGTAGCTTTCCGTGCCTGGGTCGTAGGCCCCGTGCACGGTGGCGCCGGCGTACTGGGCTGCCAACTCCCGCACCCGCGCCCGGGCGGTTTTGTCTTTGGCCAGCGGAGAGGCCCCGTTTTGGGCGTAGCGAATCACTTCACGTCGGCGCTGGCAGTAGTAGAAGACGCGGCCGGCAAACTCGCTCACGGTAGCCGCGTGCTCGGGCAGGCAGCCATAGCCGCCGCGCAGGGCGTTGCCGCCGCCAATGACGCCCTTGGTCAGGGCCAGCGTGGTTTGCCCGTCGGCCTGCTGCAGGGCGGTCTGGCCGAGGTAGCGGGACTCGGCCCCGTTTTCCTGCACGGCCAGCAGCAGCGTGCCCTCGGCCTGGGTCTGGTCGGCTACTTCCAGGGCCACAATGGCGCCCTGCTCCTGCGGCAAGTCGTCCTGCGCCGTCGCGTCCCAGACGGAGAGGCCCATCAGGCGGGTGCCCTGGACCTTCACGCCCGAATAGCGCAGCAGCGAGAAGCGGCGGATCTGCTCGCCGTTGATAATGACGGGAATAGCCCGGCCGCGGGACGCATCGAGCCAGATATTGGCCTGGGTCGCCGTCGGGTTCATGGCCTCGTAGCCGTTGAGCAGGAAGGTGTCGCCGGTAAGCACGCCGCTGGTGGTGGTGTAGCGGCGCTGCTGAAAGCCTCCCTCGGGCGTGAAGCGGGCAATCGGGAAGCGCGGGCTACGCTCGTACAGCACCGACTCTTCGGAGAAGGTGACGGGCCGGTAGATTTCTACCCGGGGCTGGGGGCTGCTGATTTCGTCGCCGGAAGGGCTGACGAACTGGTACAGGGCCAGCGGCGACAGGGCCAGATACTCGCCGCGCTGGTAGAGAATGGGGTAGTCGGCCGTAGGGTCGAGGTCGGGAAAGCGCACCCGGTCTCCGGGCTGAAACTCGTAGCCGCGGCCACTGGTCTGCAGCGTGGTCATGGAAACCCACAGCGACTTCATCAGGGACGTGTTGTTTTCGTCCACGGGCACGAGGTCGGCCGAGCCGTCGGCCTTGTCGCCCCGGTACTGGCGGAGCTGGTCGGTGATAAACTGCTGAAAGAAACGGATGGTGCGGTTCTTGGAAAGCAGGATGGCGTAGGTATAGGCCCAGGCCGGAATCTCGGCCGTCTGGTCGAGTTCGGCCGTGTTCAGCTTCCAGGACACGTTGCGGGCGGCCAGTAGGCCCACCTGCTGACGGGGAATGTTCAAGTCCTTCAGGGACGTGGCGCCCGCGGTGCGGCCCAATCGGTCATAGAAGGCCACGCCCAGGCGGTAGGACGTGTTTTCGTGAAAGGTTTCCTGGCCGTCCAGGGTAGGCGGGGGCTGCGTGCCGAAGGGGGCAATCTGCTGGTTGGGCAGCGGGGTGACAATGCGGTTCTCGCCCAGCTGCTCGTCGGGCGCAAAGTCTACAAATACCTGCTGGTAGGTCTTGGGCGTAGTGGCCACCACGGCGTAGTACACGCCATTGTTGAGGGCCACCTGCTGGTAGGTGCTGCCCGCATCCGGGTAAGCGCCGGAAGCCACGGCGTAAAAGGCAGTTCGCACGCGCGACTCCTGGTGGGTGCCGCCGTCGGGGTCGCCTACCTGCTCCACGTAGTCGGTATCGACCTGATACACGGTGCCCGTCGTGTTACCGGTGGGCGCACCGGTGCCCGTAATCAGGTCCAGCGACCAGTTGACGGGCGTTACCGTCAGGCTTTCCCTGCAGTCTCCAACGAAGATATGGCTACGGGCCACGGTCATGGCGCCGGCCTCAATAGGAATGGACTCGTAGAGTTTGGCGGCGTCCAGGGCGGGAATGGCTTCGCCGGTGGTCACGCCGTAGAAGTCATAGGAGGTCGGAAACAGGCCGCTGACGCGCTCCAGGGCGGCGGCCACCTCCCACTGCGGCTCGTCGTCGCGGCGCACCAGCACGCGCACGGTTTGCACCAAGGGCGGTACCTCCGTAGGCAGTGTGACGTGGATGTAGTTGCGCGGGTCGGCTTCGACGGCGGCGGCCGTGGTGATACGACGGGGCAGCACGGGCGAATAGGAGCCCAGCGGGGTACGCTCGCCGTTGGTGTACTCGTACTGCAGGGCCACCTGCCACGCATTGCCCGCAATCCGGTTCAGGGTGCTGCGCACGTCGGATACGTTGGTGTTGGCCAGGCGCTCCACCCCTACCGTGCCCTGGTGGGGCTGGCGCACCACATGCAGGGCCAGCGGGTCGGCCTGGAGTACGGCGGGAGCAAACTCCGCTGGCTTGCCCACGGGCAGGGCGCGAATCTCCTTGTTGGCGTCGAGCCAGAGCAGCAGCCCGTCCAGGAAGCAGACGTTCTTGGTCACGGTGGCGGGCACGGCTAGCCCCTCCCATTGCAGCACCAGCTCGTAGGCGTTGTTATCGGCCGGCGTGAGGCGAGCAATTAGGTGCTGGCCGCCCGAGTGGTGCAGCAGGAAGTAGTGGCGGCCGGTAGCACCGTCCTGCGCCCCGCCGACACAGCGCACGGTTCCTTCCGTCGGCAGCCAGTCGGCCTCAGCCAGCAGGCGGTTGCCCCAGGCGGCCTCGATGGCGCCACGTTCCAGGACCACGTTGCGGGCCGCGGTGAACTTGTTGGCCGGCACGTTGTCCTTGGCGGTGTCGGTATCGAGCCCTCCGACGAAGATTTGGCGGGAAATGAGCATTTACTATGCTTCTTGAGGCGTACTCGTTGAAAACTCCACTTCGGTGCCACTTATGCCCTTGGCGCAGAACTCTTTCATGGCTTCGTGTAGATTGGCGGGGTGTAGTTGGTAAGAAGTAATGACTGTTTCTTTCGATGGCGCCCCGCTAAAGAAGGTTATCGTGGTCATTTCGCCAGGCTTAGAATCTGAAATAATGGCTTTTTGGGTCATGGTATGGTTATAGGGCAGAAAATTGGGATTCGAGCTGAGCGACTTCGCTCTGCCACACTTGAATTTGGCTTTTGATGGCTTCGGCTAAGACCCTCTCGGATACCTCAACAGTTATGTCGGGAATCATCTTGGAGAGCAGGTCTTTAGCGGGAAAACCATCATACCCTGTCTTTTCAGCTACCGACAAAATGGCGAGTTTGCGGCGAGCTATCGGCTTCGCGTAGCCAACAGCAATAAACTCCTGATCCAGTGCCTGGGTGGCTTGGGAAATTTTGCGCTCCAATGCGCTTATTCTCTGGCGCAGGTCGGTTGCTTGATTGTGTTTTTGTAAATCCATGACAGGGATTGGTGAGGGTTAGCGGAAGATGCCCCGGGCGTGGTTGGCCTGGGCGGCGTAAGCGTCGGTAATACTAAAGGTGGAACTGCGGTCCTCGGCCTTGTCTTTGGCCTTGTGATACAGGCGCTCAAACTCACGGGCGGCTCCCAAGTCCTTTTTGACGTAGAGGTAAAACTGCCACGTCAGATACAGGCTTAGCGGCTTGTCCCAGAGCGGGTTAATCACCCACCCCTCGTTGCCCACGGTAGAAAAGGCGTGGTACTGCAGAATTAGGGTGCGGTCTTGCGGTACTTCCGTCGAGCAGATAATGCGGCGGCCGGGGCCGTCAATCTTAAACTCCTGCCCGTAGCCAGGGTAGCCCTCCCCGTACAGCTCGCCGCCTGGCCAGCCCAGGTAGGCGTGGCGCAGGCCGACACGGGGCACTACGCCCTCGGCTTCGGGTACGGCTACGACTTCCTCCGCCAGCGAGCCTTGTAGAAACGGCTCGTAGCTGGGCGGCAGGTTGGTCAGGCTACCGTTGTAGGTGAGGTTGCGCACGTAGTCCCCGTTGCGCACCCCCACCATCACGTAGTTGTCGTAGTCGTCCGGCAGAACAGCCGTGCGGTCAGGCAGAATAGCCAACTCCACGGTGCGGTTTTCCCGGCCGGTATCGGATACGTAGCCCACCCAGAAGTCGAAGACGTGGGGCAGCATCTGCGCGTAGTAGTGGGCCGGCGCATCCCCCATTTTCTGGAGGAACTTGCGCAGTACCGTGTCGAGCGTGAAAAGTTGGCGGGTCTGCATCTAAACGAATTGAGTGGCTTTTGCCTCAGCCAAAATGTATTCGAGTTCGGCTACTGTGAGTTTAATTTGGCACTCGCCGTGCTGATAAATATTCACATGATCTGACTCAAAAAAGGCGTCCGTATCGCCGTTAATCTCGTGAACATTAGCGCCGGGTAAGCACTGATTTGCGGGGTATTTACGCGGGCTACTCATAGCACTTCGCTACTTTATCGGGCCGGAGCAGTACATCATCTTCCTGGTCGGGGTGCTGGACCACCAATATGTCACCGCTGGTTGAGGGCAGTATCTCGGAAATCAAGTAGTCGATGCCTTCCTGGAAGGTCAGCGGCTTGGCTACATCGTCGTAGTGCGTGTAGTCGCGGGAGGGTGTGAGGTGCTGCATTGACTACTCTACTGATATGGTGTGCGTGATAAAGCCTTTAGGTACATCAGCCACAACAAGCCGAATATTTACGCCGCGAATCACAAACGATGTGATATTGGCAAAGTCAAATCCCCCTGGAATTTGCACGGTGGCATAGTCGATATATACCGCCATGAACCGGTTAAATTGACGCATTACAGCCCTGTACTCCTCTTCTGGCAGCAAGCACAGTAGCCCCCACCCGTTCGGTATTGGGTAAATTCTCTCCTGGCACTTACTTATCTCGTCGTTTACTTTATCAAAAAAGGCTTCCATTGGTCAGGGGTTATGGAATGGTGGTGGAATTGTTGTCGTTCAGTTTGTCCTCGGCCTTGCGCTTGAGGGCGAATTGCTGGGCCAGCTTCAGGATTTCAAAGTCGTGGGCGGCGGCAATCAGCGGGGCCTCGGGCAAAGTGGTCAGGCGGGAGTCGCGGAGAATGAGCTTGGCCAGCAACTTTGCAGCGGCAATAGGCTTCATGCCCCGGTCCCGCGAGTATTTGATGCGGGCGCCTTCACGGCGGAACCCGTAGCGGCCAAATAGTCCAAAGGGCAGCGTCTGGTCGATGAGCAGCTCCTGGCCTGGGGTCAGTTTTACCAGCGTGCCCTCGGTGTGGCGCCGGTCTACTTCCTTGACGGCCATTACCGCGTACACGCCCTCCTCGCCGGGCAGGTTCTGGTAGCGGCGCAGGTTTACAAACGCCTCGGGCAGCTCCGAATACTGCTCCTCCGTATCGGGGTCGGTCAGTACCTGCAGAATAAAGGTCTGCATCCACCGCTCCGGAGTTTCGCCAAACTCGGACTTGGCCCGCACGTCGTCAAAGAAGCTCTCGCGCTCCAGCTTCTGCCGGGTTACGAAGTCAGCCTGCTCTATTTCCTTGTTCTTGCGGGTAATTTCGGCATCGAGCCACAACCGGGCCTGCTGCACCCACAACCGCAGTTCGCGGGTGGTGTAGGGCGAATCGGCCGTGGGTGGCCCGCCCACCAGCCAGTGGTGGAGCTGGTCGGCCAGAATCAGGTCACGGGCCGCGTCAGGCCGGCCCAGAAAGGCGTAGGGCAAGGCCGGGGCCGGCACCACGGGAGCCGTGTCGCCCGCGCCGGGCGCGTCCAGTCCTCTCGTTGCCTCGTCTTCGGTTGTAAGTGCCTCGTCTGCCATTGCTTATTCGCCTTTTTCTGCTTGATACTGCCCAAACTGCTGCACGGCAGCGTCGCGTCCTTCCACGCCCAGGATTTTCAGCGCCCGGGCAATCAACTCGTTTTCGTTGGCCTCGGGCCAGCCGTGGTCTACACTGTTGGCGTCGTCATACGTTGGCTCGCCTTCCGCATCACGGATGATTTCGCCTTGGGAGTCGAGTTTCAGCGCGTAGCGGGGTTCGGGCGGCAAGGCCAGGTAGCCGAAGGTGACGGCGGCCACGTCCTTGGGGTAGAGCTGGTAGCCCTTGTCTACCACGGCGATAATCGGGTACTCAGCCGTGGGCGCGTTTACGGGGCTTTTCAGGCGGAAGGCCAGCTGGTTGTCGTTGACAATGCGGGCGGTTTCCTCGGCCCCGGGCACGTCGAAGGCCGTGGGCCGCACATAGCCCTTGGGAAAGGGAATGAACCCGTTGGCGAGCTTCACGGCCGGGGCAGTGGGAGAAACCGCGTAGTCCTGGCTCTTTTTGAAGGGGTGCAGGGCCACGTTAATGGTCGTGTTCAGCTGGTAACCCTCGCGGGGAATGGGCCGGCCGGGAGCGTACTCCGAAACCGGCCCATTGTAGTGCGCAAACAACTCCCGGGAGGCTACCAGCAGGGCGTCGTCAATCTCGGGGTCAGTACTATAGCCCCGGGTCTGGTTGACCATCTGCTTGAGAAAGCGATGCACGAAATAGATCCGCTTGTTAGCCATTCCCTCGTTGCTTATTTATTCTTTTCGCGCTGGGCTACCGCTTTCTCGATAGCCTTCTTAATCGGCTCGTGGTTGGGCAGAATCAGGAAGTCCGCCATTGCATCCTCCACTTTCTGGCCCGGCAGCACGATGCACAGGAACTTGCGCTCAGGCAGCAATACCCACTGCGCCTGCTGGCGGTCATAGGCAATCACCTCGTGCTTCACGGCGTTGTCCACGAGCTTGAACAGGCGCTCCTCGTCAGCCTCGAACCGCTTGATAAGGGTTTCTGGGTCGCTCTCGGCCAGCGCCATGTAGTTGTTGCGCAATTCGCTGTCGTCGTCCTCCTTGAGGGTGCCCGCTTCCAGACGCTCGGTGATGTAGGCCGGCACCGATACGCCCACTTTGGGGGCCAGACGCACGAGCTGGGTCACGTCGGCCAGGATAATGGCCTCGTTGGCAATGGCCACGTTCTTCTTACGCTTGAACAGGTCGGCGGCCGTCTTCTCGGGGCGAATCACCTCAAACATATAGCCGTCGGCGGGCTGGCTATGGGCCGGATTGCAGCAGTTCTTATTGTAGTTGCTGAACATGAGCCGATGGTAGAGGTCGGGCTGCCGGTTGGGAACCACCTCCACCTGGGCCATTGACGCCCGTTTGAACTCGACCAGCAAGGGCTTGGCCGTCGGCGTTACCGGCCCCCCGAAGTAGGCCAGGCCCACATACTGACTTGTGCCGGGGTCGAGAATGTTTTCCACCAGGGGCAGGTTCGACCAGTTTTTGGTCACGTTGCGCTTGCTGGTGCCGTACATGCTGGATTCAATTTCCTGCATGGGTGAGCCCTTCTGGATGGCGCGGAAAATAACCTTCTGGTTGGGGTTAATATCCTTAGGCAGCGAGTCGAGTAGATCCTGGCTAAAGTTGTTGTAGACCGCTTGCGGTACTTGGAATAGTTGAGTCATGGGTTGTTGTGAAGGGGTTGGTTTGGGCGAGAAAGATACACATTCTATCTCGTTTTTCCAGATAGAAAAATTGGATTTGTCTGGAAAAGCGAGACAGAAAAAAAGCCGACCCTATAAGAGCCGGCCTTTCTCACCAAAACCCAACCCCTGTCGTTGGGAAGTTTAGGCGGGCTTAGGCAGCCAGCGCCTTGATTTTAATCATTTTTCGGGTGTTCGTGATCTGGGGAACAACCTGCGTGAGCAGTTCCAGAGCCGTCTGGTCGCGGCCGGTGATGGCGCGGGGGAACGGGTCGAACTTGTAGCGGCGAATCGAGCCGTCAAACTCGGTGGTGTACTTCACCTCCAGGGTGTTGACGCTGATTTTGTTCTTGCGGCCGTTCTCGCTTACGTCTACCGATTGCCGCTTGGAAGGAATCAGGTAGCCGTCGTTGGGGAAGTTGTAGCCGTTGATACCGGTCAACTCGGGCAGGCTCAGCATGTCGGTCTGAATCAGACGGAAGGTGATGCCGCCGTAGACAATGGCCATTACGCCCAGGTCTACCATCTTCTGCTTGGGGTCGCCGTCACCGAAGTTGCTGTAGTCGATACCGGTCTGGCCGGTAGCACCGATAGCCTGGTTGAAGACTTTCTGCACGGCGCGGAACAGAGCCGAGCCCGCATAGAAGTCGTACACGTTGCCGCCGTTCACCGCGTCAATCTGGGCCACAATCAGGTCCAGGTCGGCCAGCGAGAAGGTGCCGACGGTGTAGCGGTACTCGTTACCCATCTTGTCGATGGCGGTATCCACGCCCAAGCACATGCGAACCGGCTCATTGGCTTCGTTCATCGTGAAGCCACCCGAACCGAACCAGATAGCGAGCAATTCCTTGATGCGGTGCTCAGCGCCCATTTCTACTTCCTGCTTGAAGTAGTAGCGGTTCTTGCCGGTCCAGTCAATAATCTCCACGGCGTTGGCGTCGCCGGTGGCGGCACGGTGGGTCTTGATGATCTGAGCCTGGTTGCGCCACTGCGTGGTGCTCTGCTCCAGCCCTTCGGTTGGGGCGTAGGTACCTTCCCCGAAGGCGTTGGAGTACACGAACAGCGGGGTGCCGCTGGTAATGTGGTCCTGAACGGCCTGGGTGATGTTTTCCGACGAGCCGGTGACGCCGCGCAGGGTGAACTGCGTGGTAGCGCCCGAGCCGGCCTTGATGCGGACAATACCCGTCGCGCCGTTCCGGAAGCGAATCAGGTCGTCCTTCATCAGGGACGTGCGAGCCACGGTGCCGCCGAGCGATTCGGTATCCAGGAACGAGTCGGCGGTGAGGGTAACGACCACTTCCGAAGCGGTGCCGGAGCCCACGATAGCGCCGATTTTCACGGGGCGGAACATGGGGCCTTGCTCGAAGGAGCGGACTTCCAGGTCTTTGGTGGTGCTTACCCGCTTGCTGGTTTCCAGCATGGCCAGCACGTCGCGCCAGTTGTAGTAGGGAGAAACCTCCGAAATGGCCTGACGCACAACCAGCGGCGCATTGTCGCTGAAATAGTCGTTCAGACCCATGAATTTGGTATCTACCCGGGGTACGGCAACTACGTTGTTGTCGAGGGTAGTAACGTTTACAAAACCGTTAGGCATGGTCTAGAAAAAGAGAGGTGTCGAAAAGTGGATTAGTTGCCGATGCCGTTCTGCGCCGCAAACTGGCGGGCGAAGGCTTCGGGGCTGAAGGTGGTGCTGGCAGCGGAGGCGGTGGCCGTAGTGCCCGCGTTGGTGAGCGTATCCAGCTCGACATGCGGCGGCACGAGGTCTTGGCCGATTTTCACCGCGTTGGCGAACAGTTTGTTGCCTTGGGAGAAGACGGCACTGAGCAGGGCCAGATTCTCCAGGGAAACGGTTTTGCCGTCGGGGTAAACAAAGTTCTGGATGTGCGTCAGCGGGTCGCGCATTACCTGCCGGGCCAGTTCCGTTTCTTCCGGGGTACTCCCCGCGCTCAGCGTCACCTGCTTGCCGTCGGGTAGCTCTACCGTCAGGTCAAGGCCAGCGCCAATGAACGAATCCACGTTGGCGTAGTGCGAATCGAGCTGCGCCTGGATTTCGGGGGTAATGGTGGGCGCGGCGGCCGTCTGATCCGACGAGGCCGTGGGCACCGATACCCCCGCAAGCAAGGCGCTGGTGCGCTCGTCGCGGTATGAAGTGAGTTCCTGGCGGTCCCGCTCTGCCTGCTTGTCCATCAACAGCTTGTCAGCGCGGTACTCGGCCGTTTCCTCGAAATCGGGGTGGTCGGGGTCAACACCCACGGCCGCGCCGAATTTTTCAGTAGCCCACTTGTTGAACCAGCCATCAGCCTCCTCGGCGTCATACTGCGGGTTCTTGCGGGCGAAGTTTTCGCGCATAGCCTGCAGCGCGTCCATCTTCGTGTAGTCTGTATCAGCCAGCCGCAGGTACTCGCGGCGGGTTTCGGGGTCCGACAGCAGGGCCAGCGAGCGTTTGTGCTCGTCGGTCAACTGGTTCTGGCGCAGCTGCTCCGCTTGGGAGAGTTCAGCCGCCAACTCGTCGGCGGTCTTGTACTTGTCACCAAACTTGCTCGTCAGGTAGGCCGTCTCGTCAAAGGCGGTGGCCTGCGTGGTATCGGTGCTCGTGCTGGCATCCGTGCCGGCGCCCGCTGTGGGTTCCGTGGCGGCGTCCGTGCTCGTCTTCTCGGCCGGGGCCGCAGCGGCGGCCGTCGAGGGAGCCGCCGAGTCGCTGCCGGTGGAGGCGTAGCTGCTGGCGAAATTCTGCGTAAAAGCGGTCAGTGCATCCGGCGTCGAAACGTCGGCGGTACTGGTGTCTGTCGCTAGATTTTGGGAGGTTGCTTCGTCGGCCATCGGAACACAGGGGGATTTGGTTCCGAAATTTCGTCTATCTTGATTTTCGAGATAGAAAACCGTACCTTAGACGCACACATACCGTACAACAGCACAATTTCATGGCCGAGGAGCGTCCCAAGAAGCGGGAGTACCACCGCAAAACAATATTTAAGGCGGAGTACACGCCGGAGAGTGCGGCGGAGCGGCGGGCGTTTGCCCTGTTCGCCAAGCTAGACATGAGCCACCAAGCGGGCATCAAGCTGCTTATCAAGCAAGAGGCTGACCGTCAAGGCATACCGCAATAGATTGCACCCCCGCACCCCGAGATATTCCCTTTTAGACAACCACAGAAGCCGCCTAAGCCATGTATACTGAAATCTGCAAAATCATACAAGCCGCGTTGTCGGGCGACAAGGCCAGCGCCGAAGCGTATGCTCGACTACTTGCTGAGAACCTGGATAAAGCTGGACAGCATACAGAGTCCAACCGAATTCTCCGCGCCCTTGGCGACCAAACCATCCAAGCAACAGCAGCCTCCCTTGACCAAAGTGTGGTTGCGATAGAGCATGCTCCATTCACCGTGTTACCAGACTGTCGCGCCCCGATTACAAAAGGGAGTATTACCCGCTTGGCGTCTACCTCTTTGCTCAACAACACAAATCCTTGGGTAGCAACCTGCGGCGTCTGCCATTGTACTGAAGATCTAGGCAAAGGTACGCTAACGCTGCCATCTGACCTCACCGGTCGGGGCTGGCTGAATAGCGAACGTCTAGGGTGGGTATGCCCCGGCTGCCAGAAGTTCATGACCCCAGCCGACAATTGCTGGCTAACCGCCGAAAACCGCTAAGCCCTTCTAGTTTCTTCCCCCTTAACAGCAGAACCCTAAGAACCATGAACCAGGAACGATTGAACCAGATACGGGAACGGTGTCAGAAGGCAAGCCTTGGCCCCTGGATGCCGGCCCCAACTGCGCCGAAGAACAAGTTTCGGGTATACCCTCAATACCCGAACTATGGCAACCCGGCCCCCTTATTCCAGCCTAGCAATCATATCTGCACCATGAACAGCGGCGTGAACAGGGCAGTAGCACAATTGCAGGCTGATACCCTGTTTATTGCTGCTGCTCGGCAGGACATCCCCGACCTGCTAGCCGAGATAGACCGCCTACGGGCCTTGCTCCCCGCCTATGGCACTTGCCCGCGCTGTCACGGCACGAATCGGATGGCAGCCGCTGGAGAGTCTAGAGCCTGTGTCTCCTGTGCTGATGAGGCGTGGCATGCCCGTCAGACGCCCCCTCATCATCGTTAACAGCAGAACCCTAAGAACCCTGAGTTATGAACTACGCCGCTCACATCCTGCCAGGCCAAACCCTACCCGCCTGCAACCGCTGCCAGTACATCGCCCGAAGTGCCAATGTTGAATCCTGCCCGTATTGCGGCGGCAATTGGACGCACGATGTGACCCGGCCTGCTACCATATCCCCTTCATCGACTCCTTCAGAGCATGAACAATAAACTTCCGCCTGGGGCTCAGGCCGATATAGCGCGAGTGACGGGCCTTAGCCGTCAAGCTGTAAGCAAGGTGCTGCAAGGCAAATTCAAGAATGAGCAGGTCAGCCAACTAGCAGAAGAGTATGCTGCCCGCTACGCTACCCAAATCAGAGTCGGTCAATTCCGGCTATTTATCAACAACCTCTCCGATGAGGCGCTAGCCACCTACTTAAAATGAAAGAACCTGCCAAACTCATGACCCAGGCTGATATAAACGCCTCTGCGCCAATCATTGCGTCCTTTATCTTCCCAGGGCAGGAAGTTGCGGAGTATAGTTCAGTTGAATTAACCGAGATAAGCGAGGCTATCAGCATTGTGCATCTGCGTCGGCCTGATCTTGCGCGAGTCATGCGGCGGTTTTTCAACGACATGAAGGCCGGGAAGGTCTTGCGAGAAACTAACGCCTTGAATCCGCCCCAGGGAGCCCCCGTAGGTTGTGCAGGGTGCGCCGGAAAGGAGGTGTATGGTGAGTAAGCCAACGAAACCGCAGTACACCTTAGCAGCTCGGTTATATGCCCTGTCACTGGTTACTCATCTAGACTTGGATACTGAGAACGATGATTCTGAAATTATCAGGCAGTTGGCGATTGATAAAGCATTAGCCGCACTCGCTCGGCTAAAAGTTGACCCTGCCGAGTTGCTAAGCGAAGATGATTGCCTAAAAGTAGCCAGAAGGCTGAAGCCATGACCCTGCTTAGCAACCAAGAAGGCCGTGCCCAAAACCCACGTTTGGTTTAGCCAAACAAGCCAGCACCGGCCGGAGCCAGCTGCACCTTCTTGGTCGCAGCTGGCTTTTTTGCTTTCGGGACGGGCATAATGGCCCCGCCCTGCTCCTTCGGGGCCGGTACCCCTACCCCACCCTTGCGGGGCGCACTAAAGCGCGTGGCTCGCATGTGCGGCTGGCCGTCCACCCAGAACTCCTCTACGCCAAACTGACTGCGGTAACACACCAAGTCCAGGGCCACCGCCTCCGCGAGCTGGTCGGCGGAGAGGTGGCGCTGGAAGGTTTGGCGCGTGTAGAGCTTGTCCTTTTCCAGGGGCAAGCCAGCTACCAGGGCGGCTAGGCTCATGCGGCGGCCGAGGTAGGTTCCGGGGCCAGGGCCGCCTCGCGCAGCTGCTCATCGGCCCGCTGCTGGCCACCCAACACCTGCTCGGTCAGCTTGTGCTCGACTTTCAGGTTTTCGCGGTCCGTCTTGCCCTGCTCCTGCACGCCCAGGGCGGTGAGCTTGGTTTGGTTGCCCAGCTCGCCCAGGTAGATAGTGGCCTCGGTCTGCTTCTCAATGGCACCCCACTGCGTCTCGCGGCGAAACTGCTCGATCTGCATGTTCTGCTCGAAGGTGGCCTGGGCCAATTGCATATCGGCCTGCGACTTGGCTTGCAGACTCTGGTTCTGCACGTCGCCGTTCTGCTGTTGCAGCTGCTGGCTTTCCTGCTGCAGGCGCTTGCGCCGGCGCTTGATACGGCGGGCCAACTCCCGGCTGGCCTTTTTCAGGTTGGGAATGCGGCGCACAAACAGGTAGTCTTCGAAGTCGATACCGTCGGGGCTGCCAGCCACCCCCTGCTGCAGGGCGAGCTTGGCCGTGTCGTACAAGTCCACCCACTCCTCGGGCGTGGGGCGGGGCTCAATACCGGTTGTGAAGTCGTAGCGAAAAAGGTCCGGATACGGGCCTACCTGCTTGCTGGCCCCTCCGGGTAAGCTCATCGTGCCCGTGACGGGCGAACGATGCTCTGTGAGCTTAATACGGCCCGCTAGGTTGCGGAATATTGTCTCATGTACGGACTCCTGGGCGCGGAACAGATACTTCAGCACGTTCTGGGTGCCCATCAGCGCCTGCTCCTGCACGCCCTTGCCCACGCCATCCTTGGGTGTGGCGGCCGAGGCCACGGCGTTGGCGCCGGTAATGACTTCGAGCAGCTGCATGGAATTCCAAAAGTCGTTCCAGTGCTGGCCCGCCGTGGTTGGCACGCCGCCCGGGTTTTTCACTACAGCCAGGCCCAGCGGCTCGTTGCTGTCGTTGACGCGCTTGCCGAACGTGGTACCGGTTTCCAGGAAAAACTCGTAGGCTTCCTGCGCTGAGAGGGGCTTGCCGTCGGCGCCCTTCAGCGGAATGTCTTTCAGCACGTCCGGGTCGATGTTGAAGCCCTCGGGTACGTAGGTCTTCATATCGGCCCGCCACATGCGAATACTGCGCTCCATGTCGTTGACAATGGAAATGCAGTGGTCCACCACGCTGATGGCCTTGTTGCCTACCCGGCCGGCCACGTAGGCGGCAAACGGCAGGCGGGCCTTGAGCGGGTTGGCCAAGTCGCGGCCCTGCTCCAAGGACTTGCGGCAGTTATAGGCAATGTCCATCCCGACTACCAGCGTAGCCTCGTAGAGGTTGGTAATGGTGCGGCGCACCACGCGGCCTTTATCCGACTCGTTTTTGAAGCCAGCGGGCTTGCGGTAGGTTTTCGGGTTGCCCTTGCTCGTGGGCTTCACCTGCTGCACCTCGTCGTCGTCACTGAGGAAGAACACGCGCACTACCTGAATGGTAGCCGTATCCTCTTTCAGGCCGATGGCCGGGTCTACGGTGCCCATGTTGCTGGTGAGCAGGCTGGCGGCGTGGGTTTCCAGGGCTTTCCACTGGTGCTGCTCCAGCCCTTTCAGCTTCGGGTCGAGGGCCTTGCCGGCTTCCACCTCGGAGCGTAGCTGCTCCAGGGTGATGTTTTCCAGGTAGGCACCCGCCCACCAGTCGCGACAGTCGGCGTAGCGCGAGGTCAGCATCAGGGCCATATCGGGCGAAACGCGCACCACCGTGGGCGCCTGGCCGGGAATCTGCTTGTCGTGGAGCAGGCAGAGGCCGTGACGCAGCAACTGCTGGCGCAACTCGGCGGCCAGCTGCTTGTAGCGGCTGCGGTCCAGGCACAGGGCCAGCTTTTCCTCCAGGGCAATGGCGGCGTCCAGCTCGATGCTTTCCACCCACTCGCGCATTTCGTCCTCGTCGGCGGGCACCTGCTCGGGCAGGCCGTCCTGGCTGGGCCGCATGCCCATCTGGCGGGCGAACTGGCCGGCGTCCTGCCACTTCTCCATGTTGCGGATCTGGCGCTCAATTTCCTGCGCAGCCCGGGAGCCCGATACGCTGATGGTGGGGTCGTACTCGCGCTCCTCCAGCATGGCTTCCAGGGCGTGGAGCTTAATAGGCAGGATGGGCAGCGGGGACTGGTCTACGATTTGGCCGAGCTGCACCGGGTCGTTGGTCTTGCCCCGCTTGGTGCGGCGGTATTGCAACGTGTCCTGCACACCCTCGGCGTAGGTATCGAGGCGGGCGTAGTGGTCCCGGCCGCCGTACCACATGGTGGAATTGTTGCGCAGCACGTCGCTGATGTAAGCGCAGGCGTTCTGCTTGATCCACTCCTGGGTTTTCTTCTTGGGATTTCGCTCGCTCCGGGAAGCGTAAGCAACGGCGTAGTTGGCGGTCAGGTCGAGGGACGGCATTTAGTTATTGAAGTAGTTGCGTGGGTCGAAAGCGGCCAACGACGGCAGCGTGTCAGCAGCAGGGGCAGACTTAAAGGGCTGGTAGCGGGTAATGTCGCAGAGGGCGTAGCCGCCGCTCACCGATAAGTCAAATTTAGTGGTTTTATTCGGGTCAAACTGAAGTATCTGATTCAGCGTGCGGGGGAAGGGCATCCGGCGCGGGTCGTAGGGGATGCCGTCGTCGTTTATTCCAACTTCCCCCCGGCTGTTCTTGCTCAGGCTCGTGCCGACGTACTGACTCACGTACTTTACCCATTCTTCGGTATAGCGGCCAATCATCAGTGGCGAGGAGGCGGCCCCGGCGTTTTTCTGGTTCTTGGTGTGCTCGGTCTGCGTCGAGGCCGGGCGCTTGGAAATAAAGGCTTCGTAGCCCCGCCCCATCAGTTCCTCTTTCAGGGCCGGGCGGTTGGTTTCCGGGAAGATGGAGCAGCCAAAGAAGTGAATAGCCTTGATTACGTCCTCGAAGTACACGTTCGGGTCGCTCATCCGTTCCGCGTATTCCAGAATCTGGCTGTGGCTGGGCCAGTAGTGGGGCGCGTCGTCGGGCAACGCCTCCATGTCCTCATCGAACTTGTAGAACAGCGTCAGGGCCGTGAGCGAGGCCCCGGAGAGCTTTTCCGGGTCGCGGTGGTCCACGGGGTCAGCGCCGGAGCCGAAGCGGTGGGTGTTCAGCGGCTTCCACTTCACCACCTCCCCGTACTTGGTTTTGATACGGCCGGTGGCCTCCACCTGGTTGAGCCAGGAATCCGGGGGCAGCCAGGAAATGTAGAAGCGGCCCGCCACCTCGTCCTGCATGGCCTTGACCTTCGTTTTACTCTCGTCGGTCCAGTCCAGGCGGTAGCGCCGGTAGATGGGCTGGTCGAGCTGGGCCAGGTGGCTCAAAACGTGGCCGACGTGCTCGGCGTTGACCACGCAATCCACCTTGACGCTGGGCGACAGGGCTTCCTCGATGGTGAACGGGTTGGCCCGCTTCTCTTTCAGGAGCAGAATTGGGTCATGGGCCACGGAGCGGCGCCGGGCCAGAAAGTGCTCCTTGCCAGCGGCGGTGTCGCGGCCGTACTCGTCCACCTTGAACCCTTCGTAGGCCGGAATGAACAGGCGAAACAGGCCCGAAGCGGTGCGAATCAGCGGGTTTTTCGGGTCGTAGCCGTTGGGGCCAATGAGCGTCTGGTTCGAGTTGTTCCAGAATTGGGCGCACATGCCCACCGAGTCGTCGTCGTCCTCGTCGGAAGTGGTGGTATTGGCACCCTTGCCCACAATTTCGCCGTCGGGCTCGAACTGCTTGCTGACAACAGACCAGCGGTTATAGGAGTTGAATTTCTGCTTCTTGCCTACCTCGTCGTTGAGGAAGAAGGTCACGCCGTCACCGTCGAGGGCGGTTTCCGTCGATTCCTTCCAGAAAATCTTGCTTTTCAGGCCCTTTACCCGGTCAGGCATGTTGGCCGCGCCCTTCTTCTGGTTGACAGGCGTATCAAAGACGATTTCGTACTTGGGCCGCGAGCTGCCGGCCATCTGCGGGGCGAACCACGGGGCCTCCTTCAGCGCGTCCACGGCCGGAATCACTTCCTTGCGGTACACGGTTTCCTCGGCGGATTCCTCGTTTTTCGACTGAATGCCGAAACGGAAGAAGGCAATGCGGGTCGCGCCCTCCACCCCGATAGAGGCAAAGCGGGACGTTTTGCCGTCGCGGCGCCGGGTCTGCAGGTAGCCGCCCAGGCAGTTCGGGCTGGTCATAACGTGCTCCCACCACCAGTAGAAACGGCGGTTGTGCTCCCGGTAGTCCGGCTTTTTGCTACCGTAGCGGTGGTAGTTCAGGTAGAAGTAGTGCCGGCCGGTGATGTAGGTCGGCACGCCGTCGTTGTAGAACCACACGCCGTTTTCGCGACGGTCCCACTCCTGGTCTTCCAGCTGCTGCTGCTTGTAGCGGGGCCACGCCAGATATTCCTCGGGCGTGGGCAGCGCGGTATGGGCAAACTTCTGGTCTTTCTTCTTGGTAATGTGGCCGTTCAGGAACTCGGAACGGTCAGGCACAACAGGGCTACCGAGGGTGTATTCCCCGATAACGTCCCACATTCTGCCGTCTTTCTCTTTCTTCATGGTGTCGTTGCGAATTCAGGGCGCAACGACAGGGGTTGGGTCTGGTGAGACTACTTGCGGCGTATTGCCTGAAAGGCTAGGCCCATTGCCATTACAAGGTCACTCTTAGGGTATAAGTGGCTGTATTTCCTCTCGATGCGGTCAGCTAATTCGGTCTTGCCAGCACGCCGACATTTGACTTCGAGCCGCAAAGCTTTGCGGGCTATATCTTTCGCTGGAGAAATTTGGTGGTAGTTGCAGAGTTCGTCTAGCAAGCCGGGGAATGGCAGCATGGGTTTTATTGACAAGGCGTGAGTGTGTAGGCCATTTCTGGCAGATCTTTCAGTCCCTCGCGTGACGGGTGTGGGTCGTGAACAATTTCCATGTTGCGGCCGTGGGCAACAACTGCGTGGTGCATGATAGTGCCATCTGGGTACGTCCTTGGGGAAACGCCTGAAGCAACATAGTAGCCATCCAACAGCTCCAGTGTACCCGGCGCCATTTCTCGGCCCTCCCGAATAGCTTTTAGGTTGACGGTATCCAACTCATACCCCTGCTCGCGAAACCAATGAATCAGATCCAAAAACCAGCCGGGGCCAGCCTCTGTCAAATCCTCATTGTAAGTAAATAGTGGCAGATCGTTCGGCTTCTCTTTATCTAGAACACAGGCAAATGCTGTCCTCAAACAGTCACCAATGCCGTGCTCAGCAACCGTGTATAGTTGAGTTAATGGCTTCATTTTCGTTTGGGCACAAATGATTGGCCCACGGCCCGTTTCTCCACGCTACCGGTCTGGTTCAGCACGTCACGCTGCTGGACTTCCTTCAATTCCTCGTCGTTGAGGAACAGGGTATTGCCCAGACTTTCGAGCTTGGGCACCTGCTCAAACATGGCGTCCAGGTTATCCTTGCGGGTTTTCTGGGCGGTCTGGATCTTGGTTTCGTCCAGGCTACCCCGCTCAATCGGGGCACTCAGGCCCTCAATGGTCTGCCACGCGGATTCCAGGCCGTGAAACCAGAGGGCGTAGCTCAGCGAGCTTTGCAGGCGCACGTATTGGTTAATCATGGCCGCCACATCTTTGTCCTCCCACTTCTCCACGGCGGCGCGGCGCTTGTCAGTAGCTGGCACGCCAGCGCGGCGCATACACTCGCGCTTTTTGTGGTCCACGGGCAAGTCGCGGTACTCGCTCCCCTTGTCGGCGTAGAAGATGGTAAAGCGCAGCCAGCAGTCGTTTTCGCCCGCGCCGTGCTCCACGAAAGCCGGGTAAGCCCGTAGCTCCGGGTGCGCGTCGAGCACGCGCTGGCCTGCCTTCAGCTTGTCAATAGGGAAGCGCAGGGTGGATTTCTCGGCCATTATTCTAAATATTTAACAAGTGCCTGCGCCAGCGTATACCTGTCGGGCTCGGACGTTATAGATACACCGCCTAATGGCATCCATCCGTGGGCAATCAATCCCTTAACAGTATTTGCAAGGAGGACTGGGGTGCGCTCTGTAGCAACAGTGTAGTTGACAATTCTTTTCTCGTCCATCACCGTGTTTTGTAGTAGTGCGGGCGTGTGTAGCCGTGCTTAACAGTCTTCTCGGCCACAGTCGCCCGTCGGGACGAAGTGCAGCTGGAAAAGTAGAAAAGACACCCCACCAAGATAGCTGCATATAGCAGCCACTGCGCCCAGCCCTTGGGGTTGAAGAACCACAGAAAGCCGTCCACTAGGCCCTCCAGGTAATCGTCGTTATCGTGCATGGCTACTTCTTCAGTTCGCCCATAACACCCCGGCCCTGCCGCTCGCGCACCCGGCGCTCCAGGGCGGCCAGGGCCTTGTCGATACCAGCAATAAACTCGTCGTGGTCCTCGGAGGGGAATACGTTGTTGAGCTTGTTGTGCCGGTCTTTCAGCAGCAACAGTAGTTGCTCGGTCTGCACGCCGGGCTGCCACGTTCCGTCCTCGTTACGCTTTACGAATGTAATAGCATGGGTGCCCTCCCCATAGACAGCAGCGCCGTTTTCGAAGCGCATCATGGGGTGAATCTCGTAGTTGTGGGCGCCTTGAAACTTCTCGTCCGTAGGCAGGGCTACGATGGTTTGCTCCTGGCTCGGGAATACGGTAGCGGCAAGTAGAATGCGATTTTCTTCCATTGTGGGGCTAATAAATGGGTTGAGGTAAGGCTAGCACTCCGCCGAGGCGTCGCAGCTCAGCGCATAGATCCAGTCCGTTGTGAACGAGCGGCTGATTGTCGCAATAGGCGCTGAGTACGTCGGTGGCGCGGTAAGGCGTACCGAGTACCAGCCGGTCCAATACGGAAAGGTCGAAGTTATAGCCACGGCTCATGCGGTTTGGCGGTAAGAGGCGGCAATTTCGGCGGCCACCCGGTCGTCGTCGGTGTGGTTGATACTGAACACCTTGGCGTATTCAGGCTCGGGCCGGGAAATGCGCAGGTGGGTTTCGTTGAGCATGGGCGGGTGGGGTGCCCGCACGGCGTCGATGAAGTCCCGACGGACGGCGTAGTACTCGCGGCCCTCCAACGTTACCCGCAGTGGGTAGCCGTGGCGGCCGGTGATCGAGCGGCTGAATACTACGTGGTCGAAGGCTTTCACTTCGTCGGGCTGGCCCTTCAGCGGCTTGCCGGTGTAGCGCACCAGGCCCTCGCGCTTGATGGCCAGCACGCCGTTGCGGGTGGGCAGGTTCTCGCGGGTGGTGCTTTCGTCGCCTTCCTGCGGACCTTTGTTCACGCCCAGGGCGGGCAGGAACAAGCCGCTGGGCAGCAGCGTGCCCTCGGCGTGGGCCAGCTCGGGCGCTTTCTCTACTTCGGGGAAAATGGGCTCACAAAGCACATAGCCAGCGAAACCCAGGAAGCCACCGCAGCCGTCGGGCGTAGCCACCAACTGGGCCAGATCCACCAAATACAGGTTGGGGTGGTTGTCCGGGTCGGGCTGGTTGGCATCTTCCAGGGCGCTCCACTTCACGTACACTGTATCGCCGGCTGACGGCAGATGGTCCTTCAGGGAGGAGTAGGTGTAGTTGCGGCCCGTGCCCTGAATGCGGTACGGAGACAAGCCCAGCGGGCCGCACATGACTTCAACGGCCGTGCAGGTGGCTACGTCGTCGTAGTCGGTAGACTTGTAGAGGGTCTGGCCGGCCAACTGGAACGTGTCTTCATTGCGCTTGGGCGCAGAAACCAGCAGTTTATCGTACAGGGGTTGCATTTAGTAGAAGAAATAGATCGTGTGCTCCAAGTACATAGCTTCCTTTTCGCCAACACCGCCAGCGGCAAGGCACATTACCAGCCACCTTACATCATCGTCATTGCGAGAGACGAGAATTGCGTTTGGCTCGATTTCACCGTCACCGGCTACGGCTCGCAACTCTTGGGGTGCCTTATCGAACGGTACAACCACCCAGCCGAGCGAATCGGCCAGGTGGAAGATAGCGCCGAGGGTTATTCCCTCTTTCAGCGAAAAGCTCATTTACCGGCTGCGGGCGTTGTCCCGGGCAATTTCGTTCGGAGTGCGGGGCTCGTCCTGGCTCCGGGGGCGGGCTAAGGACACCAGTTCACCTCCTACATATTTTACTCTAGCTCGGCGGGAGTCGTTCATCGGCATGTCGTCCCCGAATGCGCCGGTATTCACCTTGCAGCCATACGGAACTTTGTGGTGCGGCTTGGGCCGGTTGGCAGGGTTGGCATAGTGCCGAGCGAAGCGATTCTGGTCGCGGTTGTTGGCTTTGCGCACCTCGTCGGCCAGCACCACGTCCTCGTGACGGTCTAGGTCGGCGGGAGAAAGGGTAATCAGGCCCAGGCTATACAGGCGCAGCAGCTGGCGGCTGGCCTTGCCCTCGCGGGCAGTGCGCACTACTACTGGCTCTTTTTTCACGGGCTCCGCTTGCGTGGGAACAGTAGTGGTGGCACCCAGGACGGCGGCGGCCAGGGCAGAAGCGGCGGATTTCACGTTTTTGAACATACTGCAGGGGTTGTTGGAGGTTGGAAATGGGTTAGAGAATGATCCAGCCGCGCGTCGTGCGAATACGCCGGTTTTGTTTGTGGTATTGGGGGCCGTAGCCGCGCAGGAAATCTGGTTGGCCGGTCAGGTCGCGCTGATGCTTGGGCGCTGCAGGTAGACGCAGTTCGTAGCCGACAAGGCCCAGCACGCGGCAGGAGCGCCAGTCGGTGCGGAAGCGGGCCGAGCTGAACCCGAGGAACATTGGCAGCGTCAGGGCTGCAAAAAGACAGAGGAGCAGCATCTTAGGGGAGCTTGATAAGGCGGCGGGTGGCGGTGCCGGGGGCCACGGCAACGGAATTGGCGGTATTGGCGGCACCCTGGGCGGCGAAGTAGCGGGCCAGCGGGTCGTTGGCGTACTGCGTTTCGTTCACGTAGGCGGCGCGGCGCGGGGCCATGTAGGCTTCCACGGCTTCGGGGGCGAAAGCCAACTGCCCGGGGTTTTTCTCCGCCGCTGCCAGCAGGCGCCCACGGCCGGCATCAAACTCTGCCTGGGCGTGCTCAACGGGCGTCATGGTGCGGTTCAGGCCCATTGCGCGGCCGTAGGCTTCGGCCCGCTTCACTCCTTCCGGCGTGCGCATGCCGGCCAGCAGTTGCCCATAGGTCAGGGTTTTGCCCGGGTTCAGTGGGTCGGCAATGTCCCGAATAGCCTCCCGGTAGAGTTCCTGCATGCCGCGCTGGTCGTGGCCGACCTCTTCCAGGAACTGCTGGGTGACGTTGCCGGCCTTGCCGCGCGTCTGGGTGGCGTTGGAGTAGGTGCCTACCGGTACGGAGCGGCGGTTATTCTTCGAGTCTTTCGGCATAGCGCAGATGATAGATGAGTACCCAGAAACAATCAGCCAGCAGCAGCAGAACGCCAAACCCCATTTGCCATACTGCATACACGACTGGATTAGTAGGTGCAGGCAGCAGCCAAGGATACGCGGTCAGCAGCAACAGCACGCTGAGAAAGGCACCGCCAAAACAAATGAGTATTCCTTTGGTCATGTAGCGTGGCTGAGGTTGGGACGAAAGATACGAATTCTGTCTTGATTTACGATATAGAAAAACAAATTTTGTCTCGATTTTCAAGATAAAGAAAGAAGCACCTCCGGCTCAGCCAGGGGTGCTTCTACAAAAGGGCGGAGCCTTTTAAAATATATTTGTTTTTTAATGTTCCAACTGGCAAAAGTTACCGATACCGCAAGTTTTCCAGAGTTTCGGTAAGTTTTCAGGGAGTTTCGGTAATTCTTGCACCGAGTTTCGGTAAGATTTGCCCGGGCAAAAGTTGAGGTTTCGGTAAGATTTGGCCAGCTGCTACAGGATGCTCAAGACTAGAAGGACGATGCAGCCGCCCAGGGCAATCTTCAGGGTGGCGTTTTCTTCCGGGCGCTGCGAAATAAAGACCAATACGCCGGTAAAGCCAATGATTACCAGGAATTTGACGAGTACGGTGATGATTTCGAGCATATCAGGAAGGGGTGTTGAGGCGGTCATGGGTGCCGAAGGGGCGGAAGTCTCGGCGCGGGGGCGTCGCCGGTGGCTCCTGCTGAGCCGGTTCTGCGGCGGGTGGCGGCGCCGGTACTGCTTTAGGCTTGTTCTTCGAGCCGGGTTGCCGGCCGCGCCGTCGGACAGGTGCGGGTTCCGGAGCAAATATGGGCGTCCAGGATATGCTCACGGCAGCGGGCGCTGCGTCTTCGGCTGGCAGCTCAGCAGGTTCCTCACCAGCTACTTCACCAGTTGCCTTTTCGCGCATCCGGTCCAGGCGGGCCTTGATTTCCTCGCGCTTGTGCTCGTCTGGCTCCAGCAGAAACTCCTTTTCCAATTCGACCACGCGCCGGGCGTAGGCACCCGCCTTCACGCGGACCTGCGGCAACTCGGGCTCGGCTAGTGTCGGCTCAGGCGCTGGCAGGTGGGCTTGGGCCAGCAAGGTAACCTGGGCAAGGGCCTGGCGGTCTTTCTTGTGCGGGCCGCGTAGCTTTTTTGGGCTATCAGCTGGCTTGGCCAGCCGACGGCCGCGCCGGGAGCAGGCCGCAATAGCGAGGTGGCCGATAGCCTCGGCAATTTCAGGGAAGCCGTTGGCGGCCAGGATGGCGGCGAACTTGGGGGCGCCGTCGATGGCATCGAGCAGGGCTTGGGTGGTGCGCATGGTGTTATTGAGGGCTGAGAATTTCGAGTTCGTTGGCTGAAAAGTATTCTTCCAACTCCAATACACGGTATACTTTCTTGCCGTAGGCTAGGTGGGCCTCCTCAACGGTAACGAGGCACCCAACAAACTTTTTCTTCCAGGATTGCCGGTTTTCAGGCAATTCACCCTCTGAGTACAAGTGGTTCATGCCGGTTTGGTTGAACGAGTCCACAGAACGGATGATGGCTCGCAGCTGCGGGCAGTGGCGGTGCTCGGCAGCTGAATAATGGGTACCAGTCTGCAGGCCAACGTAGTGGCCCTCAGTTGACCAGAGGCACTTTTCATTGAGAAAAGCAGGGCCTTTTATTACATGCAGGATTTCCATCGCTACTTATCGGTTGGAATGCAGCACCCAGGGCAGGACGGGTTGCCCGAAGCATTCCGGCAGCCCTCGGTGCAGTTGGTGGCACGTTGCAGACGGTCAATTTCAGCGGCAATCAGGGCGCCAGCTACAATTAGTTTTTCCAGGGGCGACTTGCGCTCAATCTTGCGGAAGAAAACCAAGCCGAATTCGGTTTGCCACGGCCACATTTTCACTTCCTCAGTTTGGCCAGCAACACAGATGTTTGCCATATCGCCACTAGCATACAGGGACAAGGCGGTTGCAGCTGCCTGCATTAGCTCGCCGCGCCCATAATCATCATCGTGGGCCACGTCCCAGCCGTGCTTGTGAATCTGCTCCTGGCGCTCAGCGGCTATCAGCTCGGCGCCGGTCAATGCGGTGTTGTCTTTCATGGTCTTGGGTCTACTGTAAAGGAGAAAAACTAGGCAGCGAAAAGAGTTGGTGTAGCGGCTATGGCTTGCAAGCGAGTAAGGGCGGCGGTGTAATACTCGAGGTGTAGCTCACAACCTATAAAGCGCCGCCCTTCAACCAAGCAAGCGTGGCCGGTACTACCACTTCCGGCGAAGCAATCGAGTACTGTATCCCCTTCGTTGGTGTAAGTTGACACCAACCAGCGCAGTAGGTCGACGGGCTTCTCGGTTGGGTGGGCGCAGTTCACCGTGGGCACACTGGCAAAGTCCAGAACGGTGGTCGGGTGCCGTTCTCCGGTGTCGTTGTATTCGCCGCCTCGGTGTTGCTGGTAATGTTGTGCTACATCCGGCTTGCGCTTCACGCGGCCAACATTGCGGCTTGTCTGCTGTTTTTGAGCGTTGTAAGTGGCGGCCTTGATGTTTGGGGCGAACACGATCAGATCTTCATGGCCAGCGAGCGGGCGCCAAGCAGCATCCAAGAAACGAGAGGCCCTGCTTTTAGCCCACACCATTCGATACCGGTACCACTCCCGATTGCTTTGAATCAGATCCAGGGTGAATAGGTCAGCAGCGAACAACACTACTACTCCGTTATCCTTCAACACGCGTCGAGCCTGTACCCACCATGCCGACCAGTTAAAAGCGCCCTGGTCAAAATGCAGATTGGTTGTCAAGTACGGCGGGTCGGCTATAATAGCATCTACTGAGCCATCCGGTAGCGAGGCCATTACCTGCAGGCAATCTTGGTGGTGTAAAGCGTACATAACTGCTAGTTGGTAAAGATTTCGCCACGGAAGTACACCCCAAAGGCATCCTCGCGCACGAAGTCGAACTGGACCACCTGGGGCCAGGCAGGAATGCGCACTAGGATATCCTGGCCGCGCTCGAAGACGTGGCCGGCCGCGCGAAACTCGTCTACTTTCTCCTGCAGGGCCATGATGAATTCCACGGCCAGTTTCCCGAGCACGCGCTGGAGACAGTTTTCGCCCGAGCTGGGCGTGTAATTGACGGCGTAAGCGAATTTTTGGGTTGTTGGCGTGTTCATTTCCGCGTTATTTTTGGTAGGTGTAGGCTTTTGCAATTCGCTCCATAAATTCTCTCCCGTCCATTTTTGCCCATTTTCGGCCCTTAATCCGGTACTTGTACTGGTTGCCGGCCGGTTTCAGGGAAAGGTACACGTCGGGCTTGCCGAGCTTGAGGATGATAACCACATTTTCCGTCGGGGCCTCTTTGTAGCAGACCTTGGCCTTGTTCAACTCCTGGACTACTCGAAAAGCACGCCAGTCAGCTGCATTCACCCTGGCTGCTTGTGAGGACTCCCTGGTGCAGTCGCAGAAGTCCTTATGGCAATTCGTGCAGTCGCTCATAGTGGCTCAGACTTGCGGATGGAAGATTCAGGATGAGCAGGGGTAACCACGTAAAGGCTGTGAACTGGCGTTAACAGTCCTTATGTGGTTACCCAATACCTGCGTCTGGTGAGTTCGAGGAAGTGGCGGGGCTGCCAGTCGCTGAAAGTGGGCAAAGAGCGGGCTGGCATTTAAAACCGAGAGTGGAAGGTGTGACCCAACTTGCTCGTTAATGCACCGTCGGAGCCGGCACAACAGTTCTTTCAGGGGAACAGGCAAAGACCCAAGCGTATCGGCCGGGAAAAACAAAAAGCCCCGACACAGGACCGGATTCCTGGCGGGGCTTTTTCAGCTTTGTGTGACGTGGAACGTCAGAGGCTGTTAAGGTCGTCTGTCAGTGGATTCCGGCCGCTGATGTTTCAAAGGTAAGAATCCTATCTTGAAAGTCAAGACAGAAACGAAAATTATTTCTCGAAATTCGAGACAGAATTCCGGTACCCGCTGGATTCAGTCACCAGCTCCTTGCGGCCGGCTGCCTTGCCCCGCCACCCATACTCCGCCACCAGCACGTAGCGGCCGGTGCTGGCCCTGGTCAACAGCCCCGCCTTCACCAACTCAGCTAAGGCACGCTGCACGCTCTTGCCCGAGCACTTAAGCAGCTGGCACAGTTCCTCCCGCTCCCGGGCCCCAAACAGCAGGTAGCCCTTCCCGTTCTGGGCATTCACCAGACACCACATATACAGCTGCGGCGCCACGCCGGCCAGGGCCACCACCAGCAGCATGCCCGCCCGGTAGAGAAACCCGAAATCATCCTTGCTCTTGGATTGTACTTTTACGGTACTCGTGGTCGAGCCCAGCAGCTCGCCGGACTCCGCATTTACGTACACGGTCTCCTTCTTATGGATCTGGCGGAGCCCGCCTTTCAACTGTGGTTTTTCGTCCATCTTTTCTTCTGCTGGTTTTTCATTCCCAAATGTCCCTCCCGTGGACAGCTACTGTCCCTCCCGTGGACAAACACGCTTTCTAACGTATTGACACACAAAGATATCACGAGACCTTCTTATTCATTCTATATGTACCCACCCAAGGTAGTACAACGCTGATAGATAAGGAGTTGCAGAAAAGCCTGTAAAACCCACCACCCATCTTGCTTTTCGAGACAGAACCGCCTACATTTATCCCGAAACCCCAGATAGAACCTCCGCTGAGCACGCATGAGCAAGCTGCAGTGAGGCGTCTAGCGCAGGATTGGCCACCCCCTCGAACCGCAACCAAAACCGCATTCCGTAGACCGGGTACCCCCTTTTCGACACCCCACCCCCTCCCAAATGCACCTCGATAAGGCCGGATAGGGCCACAGCCCCCACCAGTACATAACCCAAATCCGCCACTTAACTTACCTTAATTATAAGTCATATAAATAACATTATGTCAAGTAGACTTTTTGACAGTCAATTACTTACGTGTTATTACCTCATTCCTTGCTTGAACCTTAGACCTCCTCACCAATGCCTGATACATCCTATTTCACGTCGAGCCCACAGGTATAGGACGACGAGCCACCCGAACTGAACCAATAAAAGCATCACATCTTCCTCCTAATCTCTCCTCTTACCCATGCCAACAGAACAACCCGCCAACGTCCAAGCCTTGTTAGTAGCTGCTGTCTGTGATTTGGCCGAGGTCCAGACCGCCGAACGACTCGGCATTAGCGCCGCTGCCTTGCGTCTGTTGACCAGGTATTTTATCCTTGCCAAGGCCGGCGGACTGGTACGCAACAGCACCATCGAAAAGGCCGGATTAACGGCCCAGGCAGCCACCAGTAGAGGCACGAGCGAACTACTAGACAAGCAGTTACTGCGCCGGCCCCACGGCCTACGGGGAGCGTTAGAGCTGACCGACGAAGGACGCAAAGCAATGCGTTCCTACTACGAGCAGATCCGGCGAATAAGCAACCGATTGACCACGATTTGAGCGTATTTCCATTTTGTATTTATTGAAGAATATTCACCTCTACGCAACCTTTTTACATGAATGTTTAGTGATAGTATTGCGTTACGTGAAACTTTGCGTATACTTGTATCATCAGAACGGCAGTAAGCCACCTACCCCCTACCCTATCAGCCGCCCAGCGTCACGGGCACCAACACCATGACCCACGTACTAACGACCATCAGCTACGCCAACGCTCCCGAGTTCGGTGCACAGTATGCCACCATCGAGCAGATCCAGGAAGGCCAGCATGGTATTTTTGTCTACTTCAACGAAGCTAAATACGATGGTAGCACGAAGGTCTTCAAGCATTGTGTGCGCACCTACGAAGACGGACGCCTAACCAGCGCTCAGGCTATTGAAGACGCCAAATCAGCCCTTCAAAAGCACGCTGGTCGCTCAGGCTACTACGGGCCAATGGTGTATACTATCACCAAGCCAGCACAGGTTAAAGTGGTTCAGAAAGACCTCGTGACCGACGAAGCCATTACGCTCTTTACTGGCTCGCAGGCTGACTGCATGATCTACTTCCGCCAGCACCTGCAAGACCTCAGCCGCAGCGATGCCCGCAGCAGCGAGTACGCTGCTGATCTCGTAGATGGCTCGATTTACACCAGCGTAACCGACGCCTACGGCAATGTGATTGCCCACATTTACAGCGACGAGTCGAGCGAGCCCACGAACCGCTACGCTGACCAGCTCGCCAAGAGCCAGCAACTAACCCCCAAAGCCATGTACACTGCCGACGATTTCACCGAAGTAGATAACGGCTATTTCCAGTCAGCCGACGAGAAATTTGCCATACAGGACAACCTGTGCGAGTACGCTACCGGCCACGCCAAAGACCCCAAAAGCCAGTACGAAAACTACTCGGTATACGTGTCCGACCTGGGCGACGCATCCGACGAGCGGGCAACCAACCTAACGAGCTTTCAGGCTGCTATTGACTGGATCAACAGCAACTTACACCAAGCCGAGCCGACTATTTAACCAACCCCGTTTTACCTCTCATTTCACCTTCAGCCGCTCAGCGACACGAGCACTAACACAATGACTAAGAAAGCAACCGCCGCAATTCTACGAATCGAACTACAAGGATTCGACAACAGCAACCGCCAGCACGAGCCGAAAGCTATTCCGTTAGATGAGCCCACTACCCGCCAGGTAAATATATACCTCAACACGGGCGAAAAAGTAAGCGTTTGGGGGGGCTACGGCGGCTACGTACAAGGCGGCGCAGGCGGCAACAACGGACCAGAGAGCGTGTACGCTATTACTCAGCATATAGCACAGAGGTACAGCAAATGGCTAAACGGCGGCAAGTGCCCCGCAGCCCTGAAGAAGTACCCAACGACAGAAATACATACGCTTGAAGAAGGCCAGGAAATAAGCGTTGAAACCCCAGCGCCCGCTGCCCTAATTGACCACATGCGAGCAATTGTAAAATTTTACAACGAGTTCCGCGCCCAATTTCCAGACTTCCCAGCACCCCAACCAGGCCCGCTTATTCTGGTTTCAGTGGGGATTGAGTGCCGCCACTGCATAGCATACGCCCTGACGCACACGAGCCAAGAATACGACGAAGACCGCCATATATGGTACACGGCCCACCACACCGGCCCGCTTAACCAGTTCCGGCGACGCTTTACGACCTCGACACTTGACAAGGCACAACAACTGGCCGACGATTGCGGCCAGTACTAGCCAAAAACTAACCCCGTTTTACCACAAAAACGCGCTGCCGGATGCAGCACCCACCAACATGTACTTTTCAGTAAGCACCAACATGGAACGCCGCCTGGCTATTGTAACCACCAGCAGCCGCACAGTAGAAGAATCTTTCCGCAAAGCCCACCGAGCCCGCTCAGCAGACTATAACGGCCTAGACTGGCACGAAGAAGTAAAGCAGGGCCGCAGTCAAAAGGCGGTGGCTCATGCTATTAGCGACCTTACCGTAATTATTTCGGCCATATAAAAACAGATCAGCCAATAACTAACCCCGTTTTAGCTCCCAACATGAAAGCGACTCTTTATACCCCAGGCGAAACAGCACGCGAGCTAACCCCAGACGAAGCAAAATCCTTGCAAATTGCTCCTCTCAGTTTTGTTGGTGGCCACTTACGGGGCAACCGGTTCGCCGTCGCCTCTCTATTTGGCACCGAGGATGCGCTACAAGTCAAGCTAATAGCAGATAGCCCCACGTTCGCCGTTTTTGCAGCAGCAGATCCTTACGACATGGATAGGGAAGAGAATCTGCCCGCCACCTCGGCCGCTAAGGATGCCACGGGGCACCACTGGAGCGAGTCACTGCGAGGGCCCATCTTGATAGTGACAGTTGAGCCTCAATAAAGCCAGGCGGATTTAAACTAACCCCGCGTTACACATTTTACCGTATTTTGCGCCCGCCACCATGTACGCCACCATGCCCCGCAATCCATTCTCCCGGCTCCTTGCAGAAGGCTACAAAGTTCAGGTAGCGCACCAGATCGGTAAAGCTGCCGTAGCCGCTGTACTCGCCCCCGTACAAGGCTGGTTCTACGCCGCCAAATACGGGCCACACTACGCGGAAGGACATACCCCAGCCGAAGCCATAGCCGCCCTGCGAACGGCCCGCACAGCCTACGAAACGAGCGAAAACGAGCCGTTAACACGTTGGCACTTTATCAAAGCCGGCTGGTCCCTAACACAAATGGCCGAGTTCATTGCGTACAACGACGCCCCGCGACTAGTTACCCGCGCCGAGCTGCGCCGGGCAGTAACCCACCCAGACCGCAAAGCTCACAACTGGCAGCACTACCGCGACCAGCTACGCGCCCTGGGCATCCAACTAGGCCGCCCCAAAACGAGAAAGTAACTAACCGCGCATTACCCTCTATTTCTACGCACTCATGCCTGTTACCTGCCCAGCCCAGGCTGCCCGCCTGCGCAATCAGCTGCGCCTGGCTCGAATTACGCTCATTGCCGCGCAGTTGCGAGTAGCAACAGCAAATGCGCAACTAATTGCGCAATAAATTGATGCAACTGTTGAAAGTTTCCTGCAACTTCAACACTTCAACGGATACAGTTTCCTGCAACAAAAAGAACCGTCCTGCACGGCGGCGCTACCCTCACGCTCTTACCTGTAAAAATCAATGGAACAGAACTGGATTGTCCTAGCTAAAACGTATGAAGGTGGGGTAAATGTCGAGTACGGCGCACCCTACTGGAACCCCAACAAAGCAGGGTACACGCACCGGATCAGCGCGGCCGGCCTCTACACCCAAGTGGAAGCTGAAAGCATAGCCGAAGGCACGCACGGCGACCACATTGCCTACGCTGTAGACTCGCCCAAGCTGCTGGACTACCTGACTAAAAAGAGCTTGGTTCGAGCATCAGAACTAACCCTGTGGCTGGAGCTACGCGCCCTGCGCACCACCCAGCAGCCGGCCGCCTGTACTTGCCTGTGGAAAGCAGGCCACGACCGGCGCTGCCCAGCATACAATGCCTACGTCGATGGGATGCAGTACGCTGAGCAGCCCGCTGCGTCAGAGGCAGCGTGGGTATCAGTGGTAGAAAGGCTACCGGAGGTTGCGCAGAAGGTGCTGGTCTGCTTTGTTTACGGCGACGGCACTCAAGAGGTCAAGACCAGCTTTCTCAACGCGCAGCATGGGTGCTTTGATGAATTTCAATGGGAAAGAATAAGCCACTGGATGCCACTCCCAAATCCTCCCAGCCAGACCTAAGCCTGCCCTTTACAGCCGCTACCACCTACTAACCTCGCTCTACCACGGACAACTTAACCCCTACTCACTATGAAAAAGCTACCCCACCAGCCGGCCCTCGATGCCGCTCGCGCCGACGCTGCCCTGCGCCGGCAGCTGACCCCAATGCCTGCGGCCACGCAATTAATTGAAATGGTCCAGGAAGGCATCAACACCGTTCAGGAGAATATCTCAACTTTGCGGCGCCAACGCCGGCCCCCTGCAGACTTTCACCAACCCCCCGCCAGCCAATGAGCAAAACACCCCCAGACGCCCCCACTCCTTCGACTGAGCCGCCGTGGCAGGTAGAACCTGACCGCTGGATGCAGCCCGCAGCCTATGCAAAGGCGGCGGGCTTGTCGCATCCCAGCGCCATCACTAGGCGCATGAACAGCCAGAAAAACCCCTTGCCCTACGTGGTCGATACCCTGCGCGACGGCACGCAGGTGCGCTTCATTGATGCGCAGGCGCACCCGCCCGCCCGTAAACCAGGCGGCCGAGGCGTAAAGTCACCGCCCCGGCCCCGGCCGCCACATTCTGGTTTTACCAGTACCGCTCAGCCTACTCCTGCTCAGGAGTAGGCTGATGTGCTTTTAGGCCCAGGCCAGCCACGCCCCGGTCCTTGTCGATCTTCTCGGCAATACCGGCCAGCACTTCGCTCGGGGCGGTGCGGTATTCAAACTCGAAGCCCTCAAACTTATCCAGGCGCACCCCACCTTTGAGCGGCCCGCTAATTTCCGGCTTGCGGAAGCCGGTCAGGATATAAAACACGTCGGCGTTATACAACTCCTTGAAGCGGGCCAGCTCGACCACATCGAGCTTGCGCCGGCCGGCGCGGATTACGGATATGGCCGCCAGCGGCACCATCAGGTCGCGCTCCAGCTGCGAGCGGCTTTCCACCCGGCCGCTGCGCTCCAACTCGTGCACCTCCAGCAGGAAGCGCACGGCAATCATGTTCTGCAGGTGTTCCTTCAGCTCCGGGCTCTTGATGGCCTTGCTGGGCTGTGGATACTTATACTTCTTTTTCTCGGTAGGCTGGTTGTTGTCCGTCATGGCAGGAAAGGGTGGCGAATGTTCTACCTATGTTATACCAAAGCAAACAAGCCCCGCGTAACTCATTGAGAAACACGGGGCTTGGTGGATTAAATGCAGAGAGGGGGGGATTCGAACCCCCGATACCGTTGCCGGTATAACGGATTTCGAATCCGTCGCATTCGACCACTCTGCCACCTCTCTGTAGGTAATAATGAATGGTTTCGGGACGGCAAAAGTAGCAGGCATTTGCTTGTGTGCAATACCTACAGCGCATTTTTTTCACGCTTTTTCCAATTCTGTCTAGCCCCTCCCACTACCTTAAGTGCCTTACTGATTCGTTCTGAATAGCTTAGCGGGTTTTCAGCCGTCCAGTTACGGCATCGATGCTGACGTTGACTTCAAAGCCCAGAATCAGGGTCATGCACACAAAGTCGAGCCAGACCATGAAGCCCACCAGTGTACCAATGGAGCCGTAGAAATGGTTGTAGCTGTCGAAAATCTTCACGTAGAGAATAAACAGGAAGGACACCAGAAAAATCAGCAGCGTCGCTACCACCGCCCCCGCCGATAGGAACGGCCACTTATCGTGCACGGGCGGCACGTAGTAGTACACCAGGCAGGTAGTGAGCAGAAAAAGTCCGATGACCGAGCCGTATTTCAGAATAGAAATCAGCTGGCTGGTAAACTGCTCGGGCACGATTTCGTGGAAGACCAGCGCGTCGATGATGTAGGTACCAAAGAAGATACCGGCAATGGCAAACAGCAGCACCGCCGACAGCACGATGGTGAGCAGGGTGGCAATGACGCGCTTGCGCAGGTAGGTACGACGCTTAAAGGAAGGGTACTTCTTCTCGAAGGCGTCGAGCAGGGCCATAATGCCGTTGGAACTCAAAACCAGGGCCGTGGCAAAACCGAAGGAAAGCAAGCCCCCGTGCGGAATATTCACGATGTCCTCGATAGTACCCGACACGGCCACGTACATTTCCCGCGGTATCAGGTCGCCCAGGAACTGCAGGATGTCTACGTTCAGGTTGGGCACCGGAATGTAGGGAATCAGGGTAAAGAGGAAGATGATGGTCGGAAACAGGGCCACCGTGAGGTTGAAGGCCATGTAGGAAGCCCGCTTGCTGATGCTGTCGAGCTTGAGCTCCTGAATCATCCGGTCGACTACATCATAGACCGAGGCGCGGCCGTGGGCAATGTGCAGCTGCTTGAGCCACACGATAAACTTGCGGTAGGAACGCCGGCGGCGCACGTCGGGCAGGTGGTAGCGGCGGACGGGCAGGCGCATTGCCATCTTACTCGGTGGGCTTAGTAGTTTTATTAGGCACAAAAGCCGCCGCCGCTGGCGCTTCGGCAGGCAGTTTCTGCGCGGCCGGGGTAATGGGGCCGGTCAATTCATCGTCCGTGAAATACGGCGCCAGCTTGTTCTGAATTTCCGTTGGAATAGGTACGGGCCGGCCGGTGGCCGTGCTGACAAATACCATCAACGTATGTCCCTCGGTGAGCAGTTCCTGGGCCTCGTTATAGATTTCGTACTCAAACAACACCCGGGAGCCTTCGGCCGGCTGCTTGAGCAGCAGGCGCACCGTGAGCAGGTCGTCGTAGCGGGCCGGGCGCCGAAACCGGGTCCGTATCTCCCCTACCGGCATGCCTACCCCGTCGGCTTCCAGGTCCTTGTAACGGATGCCCAGCTGCCGAAAGGCCTCAGTGCGGGCCACTTCGAAGTACGCCGCGTAATTGCCATGATAGACGTAGCCCATCTGGTCGGTTTCGGCGTAACGCACGCGGATTTGGGTGTCGGAAGAGTACATAGGCCTACTTTAGGTAATTTTCAAAATTTTGCTGAATCAGGTAGGTCTTGCCTTGCTGCTCAAACAGCGTGTCATTCGCCAATAGCCGCTCCTGTCTGCCGTCCGCATACGTGAGTGTTATCTTGTAGTAAGGCGAAGCAACACGATAGTCAGTAACCTCACCAGTATTGAGAAAGTCATTGACGAGGTACCGCACACTATCAGTAGCCTTATCAGTCATGACTACGCCTGGGCGAAACAGTGTTTGAAACCTAACGGATTTTATAGCTACCAGATCAAATTGTGGCTTTTCCGCGCAGCCTGCTAAACCCAAGGCAAGTATTATTAAGGCATTCCGCACATTCAACCACCTCAGCACATTTTCCACATTTACTTCATGATTCCAGCCCGGCTCAGGGCCGCCTGGTAGCGGCGGGCGTTAACTAGGTGGCCGGCTTCGTTGGTGGCAAAGGCGTGGTAGCCGCTGAAATCCTCCTTAGCGCAGAAATACAGGTAGCTGTGCTCCTCGGGATTCAGCACGGCGTCGATGCTGGCAATGCTGGGCAGGTTGATGGGGCCGGGCGGCAGGCCGGCGTACTTGTAGGTGTTGTAGGGCGAATCTTTCTGCAGATGCACATTCAACACCCGCTTGATGCCAAAGTCGCCGTTGGCGTACACCACCGTGGGGTCGGCCTGCAGCTTCATGTTGCGCTTGAGCCGGTTGAGGTACACGCCCGCCACCCGGGGCCGCTCGTCGGCGTGCTGCTGCTGCTCGGCTTCCACAATGCTAGCCAGGGTGCTGACCTGCTCGCGGGTAAGGCCCAGCTTTTTGCGCTTGGCGTCGCGGGCCGGAGTCCAGAACTTCTCGTACTCCTTCTTCATGCGCTGCATGAGGTTGTCGGCGGAAGAGTTCCAATACAACTCGTACGTGTTCGGAATAAACATGCCGATGATGCTGGTCGTGTCGAAGCCTAAGCTCTTGGTATAGGTCGGGCTGCTCAGCAAGGAGTCGAACTGGTGGGGGCGGGCATCAATGGCCGTGCTCAGCTTGCGGGCCAAATCCTCCCGCAGACGGATGTTTTGGAAGGTGAGCTTCAGCGGCGACTGGCGCCCGGCCCGCAGGTCGGAAATCAATTCCCGGTTGGTGTAGCCGTCCTTGAGCTCATACCGGCCGGGTTTCACCAGCTTGTCGTATTTCATTAGCCGGGCCACAAAATGCAAGGACAACTTGTCGACAATGGCTCCGGACCGGTCGATGGAATCCAGCACTGACTTGGCCGTTTGCCCCCGCCGCACCAGCACGTAGGTCGGGCGGCCCTTGGTTTCCACGTTAGGCGTAAAGAAAACCTGGTAGAAATAGTAGAAAAACGTAATGAAAATGATGCCCAGTACTCCTACCGTGTAGGCGAAACGGTTACGGCGGCGGAGCGCTTTGGCTCTGTAATCAATGCGGGGTTTGGTCATTGCAGACGAAAGACGGGGGTCAAGTACCGGAACTACGAACAAGCAACCAGCCCGCGCATCCGAAGCGGCGGCCTGGCGTTTGCCGCTTCAAAAGTACGCCTTATCCACTGTTCTACCATTTCCCGTTCGCCGCCGGCCCCTACTTCTTAGCCCAGGCCCCACCCGCATCCGTATTCCTGGGCCGAGCCTGAGCAAGCGGCTCTGCGACTCCCATAAAGCGGTGGTGACTTGTAGCCGGGCAAGGAAGCTTAACCACTCAACGTAACGCAATGGTAACATTGAGGCAATACACACAAAATTTGGGGGTTGCGCCGTATTCGCTTAGTTTTAGCACCTAACCCGTATACGGCAAGCTTTTGCGGGCTTTTTCCTTTACCTACCTTGCTTCAAGAATTTCGTACACGACACTCTGGAGTTTCTTTCCACCTCTTTTTTCATCTTTTCACTTTTACCAACTGACTATCGTGGCACTCTTTACTCCTTCCATTGCGCGCCTGCGCATGCTGCCCGCCGCAGCGCTGTTCCTCGGTCTTTCTTTGTCAGCTCAGGCCCAAACGCCAATTAGCATCACGGGCGGCACGGCTGTGTATACCCAGAACTTTGACGGCATCACGGCGACGGGTACGACGTATCCCACCGGTTGGACGGGTGTGCGGCTTTCGGGTTCGGGCACAGCCAACGAAACCCTGCCTCCCACGGTTCTAACAGCCTCCGCTCAATCAGGCGCGGTGTACAATGTTGGCCCTAACGGCACGGCGAATGACGCTGACCGCGGCTTGGGCAGCCTGGCTTCGGGTAGCACGGTTCCAGTGTTTGGTGCTGTGTTTACCAACAACAGCGGGGCGACTATTACGCGCGTAACCATCACGGCTCGCAACGAGCAGTGGCGCGGTGGCGATAACGCCAACCTTGAAACCACGGCTTTCGAATACAGCCTCAACGCCACGGGCATCAACTCGACGGGTGCCACCTGGACGCCCGTAACCGCCCTGGATCTGGTGGAGCTCAACAACACTACCACCGCTGGCAACATAGATGGCAACGCCGCTACCAACTCCAAATTCATTGGGGGCGTAGTTACGGGCCTGACCTGGCCCGCCGGCACCACGATGTGGATTCGCTGGAGAGACAACAACGACGTGGGCGCCGACGCCATCCTGGCCGTTGACGACTTCTCGCTGGCTACCGGCACCACCACGCTGGCTACCCAGAACAAGGCTCTGGAAAGCTCCCTGAGCCTGTTCCCGAACCCTGCCGCCAACAGCCTCACCCTGCGCGTAGGCAAGGAAGGCGTTGGCGCTTCCGTGGAAATCTTCAACAACCTGGGCCAGCGCGTACGTCAGACCGTCGCTAGCCAGCAGGAATTCAGCCTCGACGTGTCGGCCCTGCGTGCTGGGGTATACTCTGTGCGCTTCACCACGGCTGATGGCACTGCTACTCGCTCATTCGTAAAGCAATAAGCTACCTTAACTACTGGCTACCAAAGCCCCGGCCACCGTTGGCCGGGGCTTTTTTTATGCTGTTTACCGCCTGAAGTAGTAACCCTGCGGACAAATTGTGCGAATGTGTGGTAGTTCTGTTCTTCAGCTAGTACCTTGTCCGGCCCCATCCACCCGCCGTCATCCGTTTTCTTCTCACTATTTACCTCCCCGCTATGGCCGCCACGTTGCTTCGCATTCACCCCGACAACCCACCTCAAAACCGTTTGCTGCAAGCTGTGGAGGTACTCCGAAACGGCGGCGTTATCATCTACCCCACCGACACGATTTACGGGTTGGGCTGCGATATTCACAATGCCAAGGCCGTGGAAAAGCTCTGCCGGATCAAAGGCATTCACCCGGATAAGGCCAATCTGTCCTTTATCTGCTCCGACCTTTCCCACATCTCCGACTATGCGCACGGCATTACTACGCCGGTTTATAAAGTCCTGAAAAAAGCCTTGCCCGGCCCCTTTACCTTTATTTTCGAGGCCAGCCCCAAAGCACCCAAGTACGGCGGCGTTAAGCGCAAGACGGTGGGCATCCGCGTGCCCGACCACAACATCTGCCTGGGCCTGGTGAAAGAACTGGGAAACCCCATCGTCACGACCTCCATCCGCGACGACGACGAACTGCTGGAGTATACCACCGACCCCGACCTGATTTTCGAGAAGTACCGCTCCCTGGTCGACCTGGTTATCGACGGCGGCTTTGGCAACAACATCGCCAGCACGGTAGTGGACTGCACCAACGAAGATTTTGATATTATCCGGCAGGGTGCCGGCGACATCGAGCAATACTTGTAGCAGAAGGTAGTGCCAAGCAGAACAAGGAAGCTGATTTAGCCACATGGCGCGGCCTTCCGTCCTCTGAGTCATGCTGATTCTATAAAGTAACAAGCCCCTTACCACACGCTGTAGTAGGGGGCTTCCTGCTAAAAGGGCGCGGCTACTCTATGGGAGTGCGGACGGCTTCGCAGCTGCGTGAGGGCACATTCCTCACATTTTTCACACGAGCACCTCAGCGCATTTAACAATCAAACCCGCTTGTGCTTCCAGCGCCGATGCGTCCAGAGGTAGTTAGCCGGGGCCGCCTGGATGTCGCGCTCCAGATGACGGGCAAAGGCCTCGGTAAGGGCAAAAGCGTCTTTGTCCAGGGGAGTATTTCCGTCGTGTAGCGGCAAAATAACCAGCTCATAATAGCCGCGTTTTACCCGCTGGATATTCACATACACCACCGGACAGTTGAACTGCCCAGCCAGACGGTCGGCGCTGCTATAAAAGCTGGTTTCCTGATTCAGGAAGGTTGTCCAGTACGGTTTGTCTTCGGGGCCAGCGGCTTGGTCGGTCAGCATGCTCATGGCCCGGCCTTCGGTGCGGCGCTTCACCAAGTCGCGCAGGGTATCGCGCATCGGAATCAGGTGGGCGCCGCTCCGGGTGCGCAGCTGGTAGAGAAAGTCCTCGAAGAAAGGATTGCTCAGTGGTTTGTAGACGCCGTACGCCTTACCCGGAAACTCCAGGGCTCCTGAGGGCAGAATCCACTCCCAATTACCCGCGTGAGAACCCAAAGCTAGCACCGTCCGGCCCGCCTTAAAAGGCTCGGCTAGCAGCTCCGGATTGCGAATCGTGACCCGCCGCCGCAATTCGGCATCGGACATGGCCGCCAGCTTCAGAATCTCTACCATCACCTGGGAGAAATGCCGGTAGAAATCCTTGCGAATCTGCTGGATCTGCGGCTCGGTTTTCTCAGGGAAAGAATTGCGCAGATTCTCTAGCACCACCTTCTGCCGGTAGCGAATCACGTAGGCCATCAGCCCATACAAGCCTTCGGCTACGATATAGAGAACGCCAAGCGGCAAACGCGCCAAGCCTATCAACAGCCATTGCAGGGGCAAATAGCGCAGTGGGTACTTTCGAACGGAGGGTTTATTCATCGGGGAGCCACGACGCCAACCGGGGCATACTCTGCCACGTTGCGACGCAGACGCGCAATTTGGGAAGAAACCAGCTTGTTTTTAGCGTCGCGCACTTCTATCGTAAGCGTGTAGTCACCCCCGGGCAGTTTGTTCATGTCTAGGCTTCCAACCACGGGAGTGCGTAGCCCCACTACCCCTTGGATAGTTGCATTGGAAGTCAGCGCGTCCTTTTTCATGCCATCCTGACGTAGTCGGTAGCGTAGCTGAGCCGTTTGGTCAGGCTTCAGGTTGTAGAGTTCCGCGTAGAAAAAAGCCTTGTCAGCGCCGCGCCCGTAGAGGCCGCCGGCGGCGCGGGTGAGGCTAAAGCCGCCGCGGGCAAAATTGCTTTGCTCCCCCGACTTCGAAGCCGCTCGCGACAACAGCACCACGTCGCTCAGCCCTACTGACTTGGCGGCCGATTCCACCAGCAAGGGCTGCTCTACCACGTTGTTTTGCCCAGCCCGGTATTGGTCGCGTACCTGGCCCCGCAAGGTATACTTGCCATCGGGCAGCAGAATCAGCTTTTGAAAGCTTACCGGATTCTTCAGGCTGACAGAAGTATCACTTAGCACCGGGGGCTTGAGCGTAATGGTTTCTTGATAGGCTGCGGAGCCATCTTCCCGGATAATTTCCAACGTAATGCTGGCCGCGGCCTGAAACACCTTGGGGGCACGGCGTTTGTAGGTCAGCGACTGACCCGGCACGGTAGCATATAGTTCAATTACGGCTCCTTTCACGGCCATATCTTCGTTGCGAAAGCGCGCCACATCCAGCACCAATTGCGGCGGGGTAGCCGCCTGGGCTACATAAGACAACAGAAGAGTTAGAAGTAACAGAATGGAGCGCATAGTGTCAGTTTGACGTATTGAGTGATGTTGCTAAGCCCCAAAAGCACTTTTGGTAGGGTAATGGTTCAGCCCCTAAGACGAGAAATGTACGTTTAAAAAAGGATTTACATCTCATGTTAGCCAAATACTATTTGGCAGGTGTTTATTTAAATACTTTTCACTTACTCCGCCCTCCTTTTCCACTCTGGTGCCTATCCTCTTCGAATCTCAGTACAATCCGCCGGCTCAGTTTTTCGCCGAGTTGGCCGGAGCCGACACGCTCTGGCTGGAGCAGCACGACAACTACCGCAAGCAGACCTACCGCAACCGCTGCCTGATCCTGACTGCTCAGGGCGTGAAGCCGCTTACGGTCCCGGTTATCGATGGCAACCGCAGCGAAAAAGTAAAAACCTCGGCCATTGAAATCGACTACCGGCAGAACTGGGTGCACCAACACTGGCGCAGCCTGCAAACCGCATACGGCGGCACTCCGTATTTTGAATATTACGCCGACTATCTGCACGACATTTACGTACAGAAACCTTCCCTTCTCTTCGAACTCAATCTAGCCTTTCTGCAGTTTTACTTACGCTGCCTGCGGTTGCGAATTCCGGTGGAATTCACTACCGAGTATTACTCCCACTACTCTGCTCCCCTCGTGCTCGACCGGCGCGATTGTCTGACACCAAAAGCACAGGCTGTCACAGAACCTGACAGGAAGTCGGTTCAACCCTACACCCAAACCTTTGGTAAAGATTTTGTACCGGGACTCAGCATCTTAGACCTGCTTTTTATGCAGGGCCCGGCCGCCGGCAGTTTTCTTGCGTAGTGCAATTGTCGCCTCCGAACCTTCGCCCGTATTTACCTGTTTTCAGGTTACTTCGGCCCAACCCGCTCATCGTTCAATAACCTTGGCTTGCGGGGCACCGTTTTTCTTCATTACTTATCTGCATGGAAGCTAAATTCTCAAATCGAGTCAAGGAGGTCATCTCCCTGAGCCGGGAAGAGGCCATCCGGCTCGGTCACGACTATATCGGTACCGAACACCTATTACTAGGCATGATTCGCGAAGGGGAAGGCACTGCTATCGGCTTGCTCAAGAAATTGGGCGTGTCGGTGGAAGAGCTGAAATACGCCCTTGAGCAAGCAACTCGTAATACGGCCACGCAGGGGACGAGCATTACCGGCTCGATTCCGCTGACCAAACAGACCGAGAAAGTTCTCAAGATCACCTACCTGGAGGCCAAAATCTTCAAGAGTGAAATCATTGGCACGGAACACCTGCTGCTGTCGATTTTGCGTGACGAAGACAATATTTCTTCCCAAATCCTGAGCAAATTCAACGTGAACTACGAAGCCGTTCGCGACTCGCTGGACTACCACGGCAACACTGCCCCCACCGACCGCGCCCCCGACACTGACGACGACGACAACGACAAACTCTTTGGCGGTAGTGCCGGCCGCGGTGGCGCGGGCAGCAGCTCGGCCCCGAAGAAGCCCGGTGAAAAGTCGCGTACGCCCGTTCTCGACAACTTTGGTCGTGACCTGACCAAGCTGGCTGAGGAAGACAAGCTCGACCCCATCGTGGGCCGGGAAAAGGAAATTGAGCGCGTAGCCCAGATCCTGTCGCGTCGTAAAAAGAACAACCCGATTCTGATTGGTGAGCCCGGTGTAGGTAAAACGGCTATTGCCGAAGGCCTGGCCTTGCGTATCATCCAGAAGAAGGTTTCGCGCGTGCTCTTCGGCAAGCGCGTCGTTACGCTTGACCTGGCTTCGCTGGTTGCCGGTACCAAGTACCGTGGTCAGTTCGAAGAGCGCATGAAGGCCGTGATGAATGAGCTGGAGAAGTCGCCCGACGTTATCCTGTTCATTGATGAGCTCCACACCATCGTGGGTGCCGGCGGTGCTTCCGGTTCGCTGGATGCCTCGAATATGTTTAAGCCAGCCTTGGCCCGCGGCGAGATTCAATGCATCGGCGCTACCACGCTGGACGAGTACCGGCAGTATATCGAGAAAGATGGCGCTTTGGCCCGTCGTTTCCAGATGGTAATGGTGGACCCCACCTCGCCCGAGGAAACTATCGAAATCCTGCACAACATCAAGGACAAGTACCAGGACCACCACCACGTAGTGTACACCGACAAGGCTATTGAAGCCTGCGTCAAGCTGTCGGACCGCTACATGAGTGACCGGTTCCTGCCCGACAAAGCCATCGACATTCTCGACGAAGCTGGGGCGCGCGTGCACATCAACAACATCGTGGTGCCCGAAGATATCTTGAAGCTTGAAGAGAGCATCGAGAATATCAAGACGGAGAAAAACCGGGTGGTGAAGTCGCAGAAATACGAAGAAGCCGCCCAGCTTCGCGACAAGGAAAAGAAACTGCTGGAACAGCTCGACCAGGCTAAAAAGAACTGGGAAGACGAGACCAAGAAGAAGCGCTACACGGTGAAAGAGGAAAACGTGGCCGAGGTAATCGCCATGATGACCGGTATTCCCGTGAGCCGCGTGGCCCAGAACGAAAGCCAGAAGCTGCTCAATATGGGCGAAGAGCTGCAGGGCAAAGTAATCGGCCAGGACAAAGCCATCAAGCAACTGGTAAAAGCCATTCAGCGCACCCGTGTGGGCCTGAAGGACCCCAAGAAGCCCATTGGCTCGTTCGTATTCCTGGGTCCGACGGGTGTTGGTAAGACCGAGCTGGCTAAAGTTCTGGCTACCTACCTCTTCGACAAGGAAGACGCTCTGGTGCGCGTTGACATGAGCGAATACATGGAGAAATTCAGCGTATCGCGCCTCGTGGGGGCACCTCCCGGCTACGTAGGTTACGAAGAAGGCGGTCAGTTGACGGAGAAAATCCGCCGCAAGCCCTACTCGGTCATCCTGCTCGACGAGATTGAAAAGGCTCACCCCGACGTGTACAACTTGCTGCTGCAGGTGCTCGACGATGGTATCCTGACCGACGGCCTGGGCCGCAAGGTGGACTTCCGCAACACCATCATCATCATGACCTCCAACATTGGGGCGCGTGACCTGGCGGACTTCGGCGCTGGTATTGGTTTTGGTACCAAGGCCCGGACGGAAAACCTGGACGAGATTACCAAAGGCACCATCACTAATGCCCTGCGGAAAACCTTCTCGCCCGAGTTCCTCAACCGCTTGGATGACGTTATCGTCTTCAACTCACTCGAGAAGAAGGATATTCACCGCATCATCGACATTTCGCTGTCGAAGCTGCTCTCGCGCATTCAGACGCTCGGCTACAAAGTAGAGCTGACCGAAGCTGCCAAGGACTTCGTAGCCGACAAAGGCTACGACCCCAAGTACGGCGCTCGTCCGCTGAACCGGGCTATCCAGAAGTACATTGAAGACCCGATTGCGGAGGAAATCCTGAAAGCCGAAATCGCGCAGGGTGACGTTATTACCGCCGACTTCACCGAAGGCGGAGAAGAACTGACCTTTGCTGTAAGCAAGAGTGGTGAGAAACCTGACCTCGCCAGCGACGAGCGGCCCGAAGAGGCCCCCGAATCGCCGGACACGGAGAAAGGCAAGTAAGCTGCTAAGCGTGAACAAGAAAGCCAGTCCTGTGAGGGGCTGGCTTTCTTGCGTTATAACCATCTCAGAATTTCTGCAGAGCGCAACAAAAGCCGCCCAAATCTGGTGCGGCTTTTTTTGCGCCCTTACCTTACCTTTGACCTCACTTCTCATCCCACCGAATTCTCAATGTCCGATCCGCACGCTGACGCCCAACTAAGCAAACTCGAAATCCTCGACCGCAAAAATCAGGAGGCCCTGCTCGGCGGCGGCCAAGCCCGCATCGACGCCCAACACGCCAAAGGCAAGCTCACGGCCCGGGAACGGGTGGACCTCTTGCTGGACGAAGGCTCGTTCGAGGAAATTGGCAAGTTTGTAATGCACCGCTCCAAGGACTTCGGCCTGGACAAGGAGTATTACCTCGGTGACGGCGTAATTACGGGCTACGGCACGGTGAATGGCCGCTTGGTGTACGTCTTCTCCCAGGACTTCACGGTATTTGGCGGTTCGCTGAGCGAAACCCACGCCGAGAAAATCGTCAAGATTATGGACCTGGCCATGAAGAACGGCGCGCCCGTCATCGGCCTGAACGACTCGGGCGGGGCCCGGATTCAGGAAGGCGTGGTGAGCCTGGGCGGCTACGCCGACATCTTCTACAAGAATACCCTGGCCTCGGGCGTGGTGCCGCAGCTCTCGGCCATTATGGGGCCCTGCGCGGGCGGGGCGGTATACTCGCCGGCCATTACGGACTTTATCCTGATGGTGGAAAACACGAGCTACATGTTCGTGACCGGCCCCAACGTGGTGAAGACCGTGACCCACGAAAACGTGACCAGCGAAGAGCTGGGCGGCGCCAGCACCCACTCGGCCAAAAGCGGCGTGACTCACTTTAGCTGCGCCAACGAAGTAGCCTGCATTAATCAGCTCAAGGCCTTGCTGAGCTACATGCCCCAGAACTGCGAGGAAACGGCCCCGGCCCTGCCCTACGAGGCCCAGGGCGACGAATCCCGGCCGGCGCTGGATAATATCATTCCCGAAAACCCCAACCAGCCCTACGACATCCGGGAGGTAATCGAGGGCATCATTGACGCGGATTCCTTTCTGGAGGTGCACCAGAACTTTGCCGAGAATATCGTCGTGGGCTTTGCCCGCCTGGGTGGCCGCAGCATCGGTATTGTGGGCAATCAGCCCGCCGTGTTGGCTGGCGTGCTCGACATCAACGCTTCGACCAAAGCCGCCCGTTTCGTGCGATTCTGCGACTCGTTCAACATTCCGCTGCTGGTATTGGAAGACGTGCCCGGCTTTTTGCCCGGCACCGACCAGGAGTGGCGCGGCATCATTACCAACGGCGCCAAGCTGCTTTATGCTTTCTGCGAGGCTACCGTGCCGCGCATTACCGTCATTACCCGCAAAGCCTATGGTGGAGCCTACGACGTGATGAACTCCAAGCACATCGGCGCCGACATGAACTACGCCTGGCCCACGGCTGAAATTGCGGTAATGGGTGCCAAGGGAGCAGCCGAAATCATCTTCAAGCGGGAAATTGCCCAAGCGGCCGACCCGGAAGCCAAGCTCCAGGAAAAGGTCGACGAGTATCAGCAGAAGTTTGCTACCCCTTACCGGGCCGCTCACCGTGGCTTTGTTGATGAAGTCATTCTGCCTTCCCAGACTCGGCAGAAGTTAATCCGGGCCTTTAAGATGCTGGAGAACAAGGTAGATGTGCTACCCCGTAAGAAACATGGCAATATTCCCCTGTAGATTAAACCAATTTTAATCCTAATATCGTAACTGCCCTGCCTACTTCGCAATTGTGTATTATCTGCAAACGTGACCGGCAGGTGCTGTTTCATTTTTTCATCCGCGCTTTCGGCGTGGTTTCCTCTGACTGCTCATGCGTAAAGAAAGCTTTGATTTCCTACAGCGCTACCTCAATAACGCATCCCCGACTGGCTTTGAAAAAGAAGGTCAAAAGCTCTGGCTCGAATACCTCAAACCGTACATCGACGAGTATTTCGTGGATACCTACGGCACAGTGGTTGGCGTGGTCAATCCGGAAGCGAAGTACAAGGTGGTTATTGAGGCCCACGCCGACGAAATCAGCTACTTTGTAAACTACATTACCAAGGAAGGCTATATCTACCTGCGCCGCAACGGCGGTTCCGATGCTTTGGTAGCACCTTCCAAACGGGTCAATATCCACACCGACAAGGGCATTGTGAAAGCCATTTTTGGCTGGCCGGCCATCCATGTGCGCAAGGTGGAGCAAGATAAGGCGCCAACCATCGAGACGATTTACCTGGACTGCGGCGCTTCTTCCCAGAAGGAAGTCGAGGAAATGGGCATTCACGTAGGCTCGGTGGTCACCTTCGAAGACGAGTTCATGGTAATGAACGACAAGTTCTACGTGGGCCGGGCCCTCGACAACCGTGTGGGGGGCTTCATGATTGCCGAAGTGGCCCGCATGCTGAAGGAAAACAACAAAAAGCTGCCCTTTGGCCTCTACATCGTGAATGCGGTGCAGGAAGAAATCGGGCTGCGCGGGGCCGAAATGGTGGCCCACCGCATCAACCCCGATGTGGCCATCATCACCGACGTGACTCACGATACCCAGTCGCCGATGTATGAGAAAAAGACGGCCGGGGACCTGCACTGCGGTAAAGGCCCGGTTATTACGTATGGCCCCGCGGTGCAAAACAACCTGCGGGACTTGATCATCAAAAGCGCCCAGGAAGCGGATATTCCCTTCCAACGGGCTGCCGCCACCCGGGCTACCGGCACCGATACCGATGCCTTCGCCTACTCGGGCTCGGGCGTGGCAGCCGCGCTTATCTCGCTGCCCTTAAAGTACATGCATACTACCGTAGAAACAGTCCACGCCGAGGACGTAGACAACGTAACCAAGCTGATCTACGAAACCCTGCTGCGCATTGAGGACGGCCACGACTTCCGCTATTTCAGCTAAGCTCCGTTCTATTGCTAGTGTCATCCTGAGCGTGTGAGGAATTTCTGTTAGACCAGCTTTCTGACTAACGCAGAAGTTCTCACGGGCTCAGGATGATGCGTTTTCTCTGATTCCAACGCATGAAAATTTCCGGCTTCACCATTGTCAGGAATGCGGTTATCAACGACTACCCCGTTGTAGAGGCCATTCAGTCTATTCTGCCGGTGGTCGATGAAATGCTGGTCAGTATCGGAAACAGCGACGACGCTACCGAGGAGCTGATCCGGTCGATTGGCTCGCCCAAGCTGCGCATCGTGCATTCGGTATGGGACCCCACCCTGCGCAAGGGCGGAGAAGTGCTGGCCGTAGAAACGACCAAGGCTTTCCAACAGATTGCACCCGACGCCGATTGGGCCTTCTACATTCAGGCCGATGAAGTCGTACCCGAGCAGGACCACGCGGCCATTCGGGCGGCGGCCCAACGCCACCTGCACGACAAAACGGTGCAGGGTCTACTTTTCAAGTACCTGCATTTCTATGGCACTTTTGACTACGTTGGCGACTCGCGGCGCTGGTACGGGCACGAGGTGCGGATTATTCGCAACGACAAAGCCATTACCTCTTTCAAGGATGCCCAAGGTTTCCGCATGAACGGGGAGAAGTTACGGGTGAAGCCAGCTAATGCCTTTGTGTATCACTACGGCTGGGTGAAAAACCCGGCGCAGATGATGCAGAAAATGAAGCACATCAACCAGCTTTGGCACGGCGACCTGCCCCCCGAGCAACAGCCCTGGGCCACGGCCGAAGCATTTACCTTTGACGAGTACGACTCCCTGGAAAAATTTACGGGCCCTCACCCCCGCGTAATGCTGGGCCGCATTGCCCGCCTGAACTGGCAAGTAGCTATTGATGTAACCAAGAAGCGCTTTTCCCTAAAAAACCGGCTGCTGTACTGGATAGAAAAAGCTACCGGCAAACGGCTGTTTGAGTTCAAGAACTACAAGCTGATTTAATTTCTGCCGCCTGTGGACCTGCCCGTTATTCAGCCGCCCCTTACGTTTACCGACCAGATGCAGCGGCGCGTGACGGTGGCGTACCCGCCCCAGCGGATTATTTCGCTGGTACCCTCCCAAACAGAGCTGCTCTACGATTTGGGGCTAGCTCACCGCGTGGTCGGCGTCACTAAATTCTGCATTCACCCGGCCCAGGCCCGGCAGCAAGCTGCTATCATCGGGGGCACCAAGAACTTCGACTTTGCCAAAATTGATGCGCTGCGTCCCGACCTGATTATTGGTAATAAAGAGGAAAATTACCAAGTCGGCATTGAGCAGCTGGCGGAAAAGTACCCAGTGTGGCTAAGCGACATCAGCAACCTGGATGAGGCGGGGCGGATGATCCGGCAAGTGGGCGCCCTGACGGGCACCGCGCCTCGCGCTCAGGAACTGGCTGATACCATTCTTGCCTCCTTTGCCTCCTTGTTGCCCCAAAAGCCTACCTTATCGGCCGCTTACTTTATCTGGCGCAAACCCTACATGGTAGCGGCCAGCGGGACCTTTATCAATGATATGCTGACGCGGGCGGGCTTCCGCAACGTGTTTGCCGCCCGCAGCCGCTACCCCGAAATAACGGCTGAACAGCTGGCTACCGCTGCGCCCCAGCTCATCCTGCTGTCGTCGGAGCCCTACCCATTCGCCGAAAAGCACGTGGCCGAATTTCAGAAAATCTGTCCCTCGGCCACGGTGCGTATTGTTGATGGGGAGCTGTTCAGCTGGTACGGTAGCCGGCTGCAATACTCCGCTGAGTATTTGCAGCAACTAGCCCGCTAAGCCTGCTCCGTTATTTCGAAGCCAGCTTTTCGCAATTCCTTCCAGAACTGCGGGTAGGACTTCCGAACCACGGTCGGGGCCAGCACCGTCAGCGGGCCGCGCACCGCCAGCGGGGCAAAGGCCATGGCCATACGGTGGTCGTGGTAGGTTTCGACAGTCTGACCAGCAACCTGGAAGGCGGCAACCGGAACCCGGAACCGCCCAGCGCCTTCATCCACCAGGGCCCCACCAAACTTAGCCAGCTCAGTCTGCAAGGCCGCAATTCGGTCGGTTTCTTTGATACGCAGGCTTTCCAAACCCGTAAGAACTAGCGGCACGCCGAGGGCGGCTGCCACTACGGCTACCGTTTGGGCCAGGTCGGGGCAATCGGTAAAGTCCAGCTCTACCCCACTGCCCACTGGAACTTGGGTGAGCGTTACGCCCTGTTCGCTAAATTCGGTGGCTACCCCTAGCTGCGCCATAATGCGCACAATGGCTTGGTCGCCTTGCCAAGAGTGCTGGCGCAACCCCGGTAGCGTAATCGTAGAACCAGCCGGTGCCAGCGCCACCATGGCGTACCAGTAGCTAGCCGCCGACCAGTCGGACTCTATCGTGTAGTCGGCTGCGTGGTAGGCCTGGGGGCGCACTTCAATTACTTCGCCCAAGTCGCGGCACTGGCCCCCGAAATGCTGCATTAATGACTGCGTCATTCGAATGTAGGGCCGGGAGCCTATTTTACCGGTCAGGCGCAGCCGCAAACCGCCCGGCAACTGGGGGCCTACCATCATCAGGGCAGAAATATACTGGCTGCTGATGTCGCCACGCACACTTAACTCAGCGGGCTCTTGCTCGTTGAGTTCCGGCACCCACCCTTGCAGTTGCAGGGGTGGGTAGCCTTCCTGCTCGGTATAGTCGATACGCGCACCTAACTCCCGCAGGGCATCGACCAACACGCCAATGGGACGCTGCCGCATGCGGGCCGTACCAGTTAGCAGCACTTGCCGGCCCGTTACTGCCAGATACGCCGTCAGAAACCGCATCACGGTACCGGCATCTTCGGCATTGAGCTTAGGGGCAGTAGCGGGTTCGGCCAGCAGCCGCTGCATCAGCTCGGTATCGTTGGCGTCGGAAAGGTTGCGGAGTTGTCCGCCCCCGGCCAGAGCTTGAATAATGAGGGCCCGGTTGCTCTCACTTTTAGAGGCCGGCAGCTGGGCACTTCCCCCTAAGGGAGCTCCTTGCCAGCGCAGCAGTAAGGAAGAAGAAGTATCGATGGGTGAAAAGCGTTTAGTCAGAAAAAAAGTTGCGGCCGCAAATTAGCCTACTCTAACCGATGATAGTAGCGCAACGACTCCGCAATTTCCGCCACGGTCACCGGCTGGTCGTAGAGGGCTTTGCCAATACCATCCAGCAGCGTACAGTTAATCGTCGAGCCACTGTTCTTTTTGTCCTGCAGGGCCAGCTCGGCAATGGGCTCGGCTTCCAGGGTTACAAACTGCACTTTCTCGAACACGGAAAATAGAAATAGCTCGATGCTCTCCTGCTCCTGACTGCTGAGCAAACCGCGCTGGGCCGACAGCCACGCCTCGCAGAGCATGCCAGCAGCAACGGCTTCACCGTGCAGAATTTCACGGCCGGGCTGCGCCAGCAAATAGCTTTCCAAGGCGTGGCCCACGGTGTGGCCAAAGTTGAGCACCTTGCGCAGCCCCGATTCCAGCGGGTCGGCTTCCACAATCCGTTGCTTGGTGGCCACGGAGGCCTCGATGATAGAAGCCCAGTCTTCTACCAACACGCCGGCCTGACGCTGGGTAGCAAAAGCCCCTGCATCAGCAATCAGCCAGTGCTTGACAACTTCCGCGTAGCCCGACTTCAATTGGCGGCCGTCCAGCGTACGCAGAAATTGGGGGTCGATATATACCCCCGCCGGCTCCTGAAATACGCCGATTTGGTTTTTGAAGCCCTGAAAATCAATGCCGGTTTTGCCCCCCACGCTGGCATCAACTTGCGCCAGCAAGGTGGTTGGCACCTGAATAAACCGGATGCCCCGCTTGTAGGTAGCGGCACAAAACCCGCCCAAGTCGGTGATAACGCCCCCACCCAGGTTGACTACCACCGCAAACCGGTCCGCTGAATTGTCAGTGAGCTGATTCCACACGGTTTCGCAACTGGTAATGGTCTTGTACTCCTCGCCAGCGGGCAACTCGATAAGTGTGTGGGCCGGTAACTGAGGCTGCAGAATAGGGTAGCAATACCGGAACGTATTGGCATCTACCACTACAAATATTTGACTTACAGCCGGTTGCTGTAAGGCTTCCAGCAACTTAGGTAGAGCATCGGCTCCAATCACAACTTCATTGTTCAAATATTTCATTTTTAAACAAAATAAATTTCACCAGTGGCATGTTTTAAGGCAACAAAACCTTATTTTGGTGCAAAATTTAGGTTTAAGAGAATTACACGTTTGGGAAAGTAACAACTACTCTATTACTCTCATGAAAGCTTTTTATTCGCCCTGGCTCTACGTGTTTTGTGTAGCAGTCAGTGGTTCGGCATGTAGCCGTGACTCGATGCCCACCATGGAGGAGCAATTGGTTGGCCGCTGGGAATGGGTCCAGACTGCCAGCACTGCCAGCACCGGGGCTGCTACGCCAGCCAGTACCGGGCATACCGTAGTAGTGGAATTTGACCGGCGGGGCCGGGCCCGCTTTTATCAGGATGGAGCCATGATAGGCGCCGCTAAGTTCCGCTTGAAAGCTGTGGGTAACGGCTGGCGCAAAAGCAAGAACCTTATCATCTATCGAGGCTACAAAAGCCAGCAGTTCTACACCGTTTCGGGCAACAAGCTTATTCTGCAGGATACGGACAACAGTAAGGGAGGCAACGTCTACTACAAAGGCAAGCACTCCGAAAGAAACTATACCGGCTTAGCGGGCAAGAATTAAACAGGCTGGCAAGGGCAGGGGTTAATCAGGCCGCTGCAGAATTTCGGTTTGCTTCCGAATACTTTCCAAGTGTATAAGCTTGTAAAGCTCGGCGACGAACTTCTCATTGACACGCAGTTTGTTGCCCCATTGCAGGCGCGAAGTGAAGATTTCATTCCATCTGTCCAGCTGCAGAATCTTAACGTTGTTTTCGCGCTTATACTCGGCCAGCTCCTCTACCAAGGCCATGCGCCGGGCCAGGGCTTCGATAATTTCCCGGTCGGCCACGTCCATTTTCTGGCGCAGCTCCTCGGCTTTGTTCAGATAGTCCGCGTTGTCGCTCGAACGGTACCGGTATTTTAATTCTGCCAGAATTTCGCCCAGCCGCGGAGGCGTCACTTGCTGCTCGGCATCACTTAGGGCATGGTCCGGATCCGGGTGGGTTTCTATCATCAACCCGTCGTAGTCCAGGTCCAGGGCCTTTTGAGCAATGGGGAGCAGCAGGTCACGCCGGCCCCCAATATGGCTGGGGTCGCAGATAAGCGGCAAGTGGGGAAAACGCGTTTTAAGCTCGATAGCCAGTTGCCAGGTGGGAGCATTGCGGTAGCGCGAGGGCGCAAACGTGCTGAAGCCCCGATGGATGGCCGCTAGCTGGGTAATGCCGGCCCGCTCGAGCCGTTCCAAGGCCCCAGCCCACAGCGCGACATCCGGATTAACCGGATTTTTCACCATAACGGGAACATTAGTTCCGGCTAGGGCATCGGCCAGCTCCTGCACGGCAAATGGGTTCACCGTCGTGCGCGCCCCAATCCAGAGTACGTCCACACCGTAGGCCAGTGCGTCTTCCACGTGGCGGGGCGTGGCAACTTCCACCGTCACGGGCAAGCCCACCTCTTCTTTGACCCGGCGCAGCCAATGCAGCCCCCCCACTCCTACTCCCTCAAACGACCCGGGCCGGGTGCGCGGCTTCCAGATGCCCGCCCGAAACAAATCTATCTTGCCCAAGGCCTGCACTCCCCGGGCGGTGGCCAAAACTTGTTCTTCTGTTTCGGCGCTACAGGGCCCCGCAATCAGCATGGGGCTGCCTTTGGCGGCTAGGATGCGAGTGAAAAAGGTTTCGGTGGTAATTGCGCTTTCCATAGGTGGAGTGAAAAAGAACGGAGACGCTGATTGGCGCCGGCTTGCCTAACCAGAGGAAATACCCAAAAAATGACAAGGTACCACGGTAACTATGCCGGCCGGAACGATGTTTAACGGCTATCTTCGCCCTGCCAAAGAGGCCTCTCCTATTAGCCCGCCCAAAGCTAGCCACCCGCATGCCAGTAACCCAATCTCCGCCCATTTCCTTTACCGACACGGCCGTTGCCTTCGCCTCCAAATCAGATGGTGAGCTGCGCCGAATGTACGCCCTGTTCGCCGCCATGAACAACAATACCTTGGTTAAAACCGGGGGCGGCTTGATGAAAACTGCGCTGAAGTGGAATCTACCGGTCAAATTTCTGATCAAGAAAACCATCTTCGAGCAGTTCTGCGGCGGCGAGACTATCCGCGAGTGTCTGCCCGTGATTGAAGAGCTGGGTCGCTATAATATTGGCACCATCCTCGATTATTCGGTGGAAGGAGAAGGCAATGACCGGAGTTTCGACCAAACCCGCGACGAGATTCTGGCGACCATCGACTTGGCCCACCGCTCGACGCATATTCCTTTCTCGGTATTCAAAGTAACCGGCGTAGCCGACAGCACCCTGCTGGAGAAAGTGCAGAGCGGCCAAACGCTTTCTGCCGCTGAGCAAGCCAGCTACGACCGCGCCAAAGCCCGGGTAGACGCTATCTGCGCCCGCGCCCATCAGTATGGCGTTCGGGTGTTTGTGGATGCGGAAGAAAGCTGGTTCCAAACCACCATCGACGACTTGACCTACGAGATGATGGCGAAGTATAACCGCGAGTCGGCCATCGTTTGGAACACGTACCAGCTCTACCGCCACGACCGGCTTGAGGCGATTCAGCAGGCGTATGACGCGGCGGTGAAAGGCAACTACTACTTGGGTGGGAAACTCGTGCGGGGTGCTTATATGGAGAAGGAAGGCCGGGTGGCCGCTCAACGGGGCTACCAAAACCCGATTAATCCCACCAAGAATGCCACCGATCAGCTGTATGATGAGGCCTTACGGTACTGCGTCGCCCATGCCGATAGGATCAGCATCTGCGCTGGCACGCATAATGAGGCTAGTTCCTTGTTGCTTACCGAGCTGATGCAAGAAGCCGGCCTGCGCCCCAATGACCCGCGCATCTGGTTTGCCCAGCTCTACGGCATGAGCGACAACCTTACCTATAACCTGGCTAACGCCGGCTACAACACGGCTAAGTATGTGCCTTACGGCCCCGTAGAATCGGTAATGCCCTACCTGCTACGCCGGGCCGACGAAAATACGGCTATTGCTGGCCAGAGCAGCCGGGAGTTTTTACTTATTCAAAAGGAAATAGCCCGGCGTAAGGCCCGTAAATAGCCTGTAGACAAGGTTTTCCTTACTCGGCACAATTTTGGTTAGCGGCGGCCCGCAGCCCAGGAAATGATAATCCTGGGTTGTGGGCCTTTTTTCTTACTTTCATCACCCATTTCGCTCCCTACCCACATGATCGGCCGAGTACGTAGCCATTTAATCCGATTTGCCCGCCACCAAGTAGGCACTACCAGTTACCTCAATTTGGTTCAGGAAGCTGAATTAGGTTTTAATCTGGAAATCTCCCACGAGAAAGCTCGCCTAAACGAGTTACTGGCCGAAATTTCGGAAACTGAGCATCAAGCAGGCCGGCCTATTTTAAGCTGCTTGGTGAAAGTAGAAGGCTCCAAAGGACAAGGCGACAACTTTTACAAGCTCTGTGAGCGGCTTGGCCTAGGTGAATGGCGGACGCTGAAGCAGGATCCGGACTTTCTGAAAACAATGCGGCGCGAGTGCCGCGCCTTTTGGCTGAATACGGCTAACTACGAGCAATTCGCTTAGGCCGCTAGTTTGGCGGCTTTCTGCGGTGTCAATTAGAAAAAAAAGGCGGGGATACTTGGACTGGTAAAAGTTTTTTTGTAACCCCTTGGAGAAAGCTCACGTTAAGAACCCCGAAGCTGAAGCACATACTACTTCACGGTAGCTTCCTCTTCTGGCTTCCTTACCTATTCCCTTCCCCACTCAACTAACCTTTCCAATGAACACCAACGAATCGCTCAATCCGCAAAATACTGGTACTGGCGCTGGCGCCAATTATGGCACTTCTAACAACGCTACCGGCATGGGCAATAGCTCGAGCTCAAGCAATGAAAATACCAGCTACAACGCTGGCACAGGTGCCACTTCCTCGAACGTAGGCGGCGACGATTACAGCGCAACGGCTAAAGGTGCTGCCATTGCCGGCACTCCTGGTGCAGTAGTAGGCCGTGGTATTGATGCCGTACAAAACGGTGCTGATGAAGCAGCTCACGCTGTAACGGGCCAGCCTTATCAGAACACTTCCGGCCCGGGCATGCTGACCAGCTCGTTCCGTGACCGTGACAGCGCTGAGCGCGCCTATCAGTCGCTCTCGTCGCGTGGCTACGGCAAAGACGACGTGAACCTGTTGATGTCGGACGAAACCCGTAAAACGCACTTCGGTGACCACACGGCCCATACCGACCTTGGTGACAAAGCCATGGAAGGTGCTGGCGTAGGCTCGGCCATTGGTGGCACAGCCGGTGCTGTTATCGGCGCCATTGCTGCTATCGGTACGTCGGTTGCTCTGCCCGGTCTGGGCTTGGTAATTGCTGGTCCTATCGCCGCTGCTCTGGCTGGTGCCGGTGCCGGTGGTCTGACGGGTGGCCTGGTTGGTGCCCTGGTAGGCTCGGGCATCCCCGAAGAGCATGCCGCTGAATACGAAAATGACATCAAAAACGGCGGTATCGTAATGGGTGTAAAGCCCCGCAACGACGAAGACGCTAAATACTTCGAAGACGAGTTCCGTCGCAGCAACGCTGACCGGGTACGTCGCTACTAAGCACTAAGTAACCTCTAGTAGCTTAAATTGTAAAAAGGCCTTCTACCACTGGTAGAAGGCCTTTTTTATTTTGGCCTTGCGTCAACTTTCTACCTAGGTCAAGTCGTATACGAAGAAGACATCAGCGCACCAGTAACTCTATGCAACATGGTTGCTTGGCATTCGCTTAACCTTTGGAAGGTAGCCGCCAGTGCAACTTGGCGGCCTAATTTCCGCCCCTTAGCATTGAAAATCCAACGCGGGCACTTATTATAGTTCTTTCCGCGTTTTGGATTCAAACCGACAGCTTGACGGGCGTATGAGTTCGGAACGGCTTTTGTCTACATTTGATTTTCTTCATCTCATTCTGATTTTCCATGTCTTCCCCCCGACTGAAAATAGGCCTGTATGCCTCGTTGGTGCTGGCAGTCTTCGTGCTTGCATCGTATAAGCTGTATCGGCGCAATGATGTTAGTCCACCCCAGAAGGATGAGGTGCTCATTAAGGCTATGCTACAGGGTCTGAGTGCCGCTCATTACCAGCCCGAAAAAGTAGATGATACCTTCTCTAAGCGGGTCTTTGATCTGTATTTGAAGCGGGTCGACTACAATAAGAAGTTTTTGCTCCAGTCGGATGTAGCCCAGCTGCGCAAGTTCCAGAGCGACATCGATGACCAAGTAAAACGGGGTACGCACGAGTTTCTCGACCTGAGCACCAAGCTCATGGAGCAGCGTACCAAGGATATTCAGGCTCTGTACCGCGATATTCTGGCCAAGCCTTTCGACTTCACCAAAGAAGAGTCGTTCGAAACCGAGCCCGACAAAATGGTCTTTGCTGCCGATGCAGCAGCCCAACGCGAAGAGTGGCGCAAGTACCTGAAGTATCAGACCTTGATTCGTGTGTCTGAGATGATGGACGAGCAGAAAAAAAAGAAGGACAAGCCATTGGCTTCTACTTCGGTTCAGCCCTCCCCCGCTACTACTTCTGAGCCTACCCGTACCCCTGCTGAAATGGAAGCAGAAGCGCGTAAGCGGGTTCTGAAGTACTTCGATGAGCAGTTTAAGGACATGGCCCAGACCGACGCCAACGAGCGTCTGGCAGTGTATGCCAATACGATTGCTAACACTTACGACCCTCACACCGAGTATTTTGCCCCCCGCGACAAAGAGAGCTTCGACGTAGCCATGACGGGTCGTTTCGAAGGTATCGGGGCTTCGCTGCAGGAAAAAGATGGGCAAATCAAAGTGTCGGACGTAATTCCTGGCTCGGCTTCTTACCGGCAGGGCGAGCTGAAAGCTGGTGACATTATCCTGCGCGTAGCGCAAGGCACTGCCGAACCCGTATCGGTAGAAGGACTACGTTTGGATAAAGCGGTAGCGCTTATCAAAGGCAAAAAAGGAACGGAAGTGCGCCTGACAGTGAAAAAGCCCGATGCCAGCACCAAAGTTATTTCCATTATCCGCGACGTAGTGGTTTTGAAAGAAACCTACGCCCAGTCGGCCACAATCCAGGAGAACGGTAAGAAAATCGGCTATCTGCGCCTGCCTACCTTCTATGCTGACTTCAACGACAACGGCGGTCGTAGCTCGGCTGAAGATGTAAAGAAGGAACTGGAGAAACTGCGCCAGGAAAAAGTTGACGGCATTGTATTCGACCTGCGCTTTAACGGCGGTGGTTCGTTGCAGGATGCGGTGGAAATGGCTGGTTTGTTTATCGAGAATGGCCCAGTAGTGCAAGTTCGCTCTCCCCAAGGTTCACCTAGCATCCTCAACGACCGTGACCCCCGCGTGCAGTACAGCGGCCCGTTGGTGGTACTCGTGAACAAGTACAGTGCTTCGGCCTCCGAAATTCTAGCCGCTGCAATTCAGGACTACAAGCGCGGCGTAATTATGGGCTCAGCCAGCACGTACGGCAAGGGCACGGTGCAGCGTATTTTTGATCTGGATGATATGCTCGGTGACTTTAACAGCTTGAAACCTTTCGGCTCGCTGAAGCTTACGACTCAGAAGTTCTACCGCATCAATGGTGGCTCTACCCAATTTAAAGGCGTTGTGCCCGACATCGTGCTACCCGACGCGTATAGCTACCTCGACCAAGGCGAAAAGGAGTCGGATTATCCGTTGAAGTGGGACGAAATTTCTCCTGCCCGCTATAAGCCTTGGAGTGCCGCTCCGGCTGTTGACAAACTTCGTTCCTCAAGCCAGGCTCGGGTGGCCAGCAGCCCTAGCTTCAAGCTGATGAATGAGATGGTGCAGCGTATGCGCAAGCGTAAGGATGACACCATGGTATCCCTGAAACTAGCCTCTTTCCGCGCCGAACAGGAACAGGCCAAGGCTGAGTCGGAGAAATACGAGGCTTTACAGAAAGCTGCTCAGTTTTTGGCTATTGCGCCTTTGGCAGTTGACGTACGGCAACTAGGCTCGGATACGGTGGAAGTAAATCGCGCTAGCCGCTTTACCAAAAATCTAAAAAGCGACATTACTCTGCGTGAAGCAGTAGCAGTTGTGAAAGATCAGCTGTAAGCAGCCACTAACCTGATTTATAAGGCTTTGCGCACTTGCGCAAAGCCTTTTTTTATGTCAAGTATTTTAACTAATTTCACTGGCAAATAGACCACATTTACAAGCTTGATATAGCTCATAAATTTTTCAGTTAAATTATTGAAAATCAATTTATTAATCATCCTAATTATGTGCGAAAATAATTAGCAATTATGCAACTTCACACGTCCCCATACTGTTTACTTAGCATGACAACGACAACTGAGAACAACATCCTTCCGCTCGTCACCGACGAGCAAAAGCAAGCTGAGGAAACCTGGCGCAAGTCTATTCCGGCCCAGGTGTTTCTCAACTACTTCTTTGCCATCAACTATCATGTTCAGGAGAATGATGACGCAACGGGTGGCTTGCAGCACCTGCCTTTCTTCCGGGCTCACCAAGCGGAGCTGACGGAGGCTGACATCCAGGCGGTAGGCAAGCTGTTGCAGGCTTGCTGGAGTACTGAGTATGCCTTGCGAGCTACGGCCGAGCTGGGCGACGAGGAGTACCTGCGCAATGCCCTGCACTGGACCTTCCCTCAGGCGTATCACACGATCCTGTCGGGCCTGCAAGCTTTCTTGTATACAGCTGGCGTACGATCTAACAACCCTTCGCTGATTCGGCGTGAGGTGGGCCGCTTGGTAGTGCGCAACGCTTACCCGCGCCCCGTTTCCTTCTATGCCGCCGGCGCTTACGGCGACTTCAGTATTCATCGGTTGCCGCTGGCTGGCTACAAGCCGGGCCTGCACATTGCGGGCAAGGAAATCGAGGCGCAGGCCCAGATCGGGCAGTTTTTGCGCACTACGCGCAAGATGAAAGCTCAGATTACCCGTCAGCAGGTGCAGGCCAACCCTAACACGGCCATCCGCAGCCAGAAGACCGGCAAGGTGCTCGACAAGTGGACGGCCTCGCACTGGCAGCAGATTACTTGGCGCCTGGGCTACACTACCATCTTCGACCTGCTGGGCCGGTTACGCATTTCCCAGACCAGCCGGGAGATTGAGCGCTACGTAGAAGCTGAGATTGACTTCAAGCTTTTCCACCAGTCGCTGCTCGATATTGTGAGCTACCTTAATGGCATTCACGAAAGCTACATTGCCAAGGCCATGGGCCTGGAGCGCTATCAGCAGCTGGTGCGCGAGCTACCCAAGCATTTGCAGAACAACTTCGTAGTTGAGCGCCTGCACACACGCATCGAGCCCTTGCTCACGGGCCAAGAGCCGCAGCAGCAAATGGGTATTGCTGCCTAAGCAGCCTTCCTTCGCCATTTGTTTCTTACTACATATAGACCTAAGCGCCATTCCTTTGGAATGGCGCTTTTTGTTTGTCTAAAGAGGACCTGCTTCAAATAAACCGTCCTGCTGAGCTTGCCGCAGCATCTCTACCGCAGTAGTAATTGATTTTACTTTAGCGGTAAAGATGCTGCGTCAAGCTCAGCAGGACAATACCATTGCACGCGAAATTCCTCGACTCCACTTGGAATGACGTTCTTTTATATACGGTGTAAAAATCTAGGTTTCAGACTACCTTTGCAGGCTTATAAACGACCATTCTCATGCAGCACCTCAGCGAACAGGAACAGATACGCCGCCAGAAGCTGGAGGAACTTCAGAAGCTCGGCATTGAGCCGTATCCGTCCGAGCTATTCGATGTCAACTTCTACGCCCAGGAAATTCTCGACAACTACCACCCCGAGCTCAACAACTTCCAGGAAGTAAGCCTGGCGGGCCGGCTGATGTCGGTGCGGGTAAAGGGCAAGGCCTCGTTTGCCGAGCTGCAGGACGCCTCGGGCCGCATTCAGCTCTACATTAACCGGGACGAAATCTGCCCCGGCGACGACAAGGAGCTCTATAACACCGTGTTCAAGAAGCTGCTCGACCTGGGCGACTTTATCGGGGTGAAAGGCCACGTGTTTAAGACGATGGTGGGCGAAACCTCAGTACACGTCACCGGCCTGACGGTGCTCAGCAAGAGCCTGCGCCCCCTGCCCGTAGTGCGCCGCGTGGTAGATGAGGAAACTGGTAAGGAAACCATCTACGACGCCTTCACCGACCCTGAGGCCCGCTACCGGCAGCGCTACGTGGATTTGGTGGTAAACCCGCACGTGCGCGACGCTTTCGTGAAGCGGACCCAGCTGGTGCAGGCCATGCGCAACTACCTCAACGACAAAGGCTACCTCGAAGTAGAAACCCCCATCCTGCAGCCCCTCTACGGGGGGGCGGCGGCCCGGCCCTTCAAGACCCACCACAACACGCTGGACATGACGCTTTACCTGCGCATTGCCAACGAGCTGTACCTCAAGCGCCTTATCGTGGGCGGATTCGACGGGGTCTACGAATTCTCCAAGGACTTCCGTAATGAGGGTATGAGCCGATTCCATAACCCGGAGTTCACTCAGATGGAGCTCTACGTGGCTTATAAGGACTACTACTGGATGATGGACTTGGTGGAGGAAATGGTGGAGCGCGTGGCCCTGGCCCTGCACGGCAAAACCGAAGTGCAGGTGGGCGAGAACCTCATCAACTTCCAGCGCCCCTGGAAGCGCTTTACGATGGCCGAGGCCATTGAGCACTTTACGGGCCTAAACATTGACGGCAAGAGCGAAGACGAACTGCGCGCGGCCGCTAAGGAGCTCAAAGTGGGCCTCGACCCGAGCATGGGCAAGGCCAAAATCATCGACGAAATCTTCGGGGAGCACGTGGAGCCCAAGCTGATTCAGCCCACGTTTATCACCGACTACCCCGTGGAAATGTCGCCGCTGGCCAAGAAGCACCGCTCGAAGCCGGGCCTGGTGGAGCGCTTCGAGGCTATTTGCAACGGCAAGGAAATCTGTAACGCCTTCTCCGAGCTGAATGACCCCATCGACCAGCGCCAGCGCTTCGAGGACCAGTTGGAGCTAGGCAAGCGCGGCGACACCGAGGCCATGGTGCTCGACGAGGACTTTTTGCGGGCTCTGGAGTACGGCATGCCGCCTACGGCCGGTCTGGGTATCGGCATCGACCGCCTGAGCATGATTATGACCAACTCCAACTCGATTCAGGACGTGCTGTTCTTCCCCCAAATGAAGCCAGAATACAGCAAGTCGGAGAATGCGCCGAAGCCGGAAACCCAGGAATAAGCTCCTGGCAGGCCCTACAATCGAAAAGCCTCCTGCGTAAGTCGCAGGAGGCTTTTCTTTGATAACTAACTTATGAGTGTTCTAACGGGATTCCTAAAAGAAGCTTACACGGGCTACGTACGATTTTACTAACAGCACATAAACCAGTTACTGTTAGAAGCTCTACGGCCGGCAATTTTACTTTCAAGACATCCCAACTTCAGATAAGTCGGTTATGATTTCTTTAACGGCCCAGCCCAGGTAGGGTTACAAAAAGTTGAAGAATATTTTTCGGGTACGAACCGTAAGCCTAAGCCACTGGCAGCTATTCGTGCGTGCCGTGTTGTACGGTATCCTGCAACAAGTTCGACTTTATGCAGCATACATCAGCGGCTTGTGTGCTTCGTTTACGCGCAAGCCATGGTCCATCATTGGAGTGGATGAAAGTATTTCCAGCGGGAGAAGGCATCAAGTAAAGCGTCTAAAATCGAAAAGCCTCCCGCGTAAAGTCGCGGGAGGCTTTTCTTTAAAACAACTAGCTTACCCTTCCAATCGGGGCACGATAAAGAAATGTGCGATGAGCAAGTCTGATTTTGCTAGCGGCACATAAACCGTTACCACTAGAAGCTCCTACTGCTGGCAATTTTGCTTTATCAGCATCTCCGACCTTCTTTCAAGCTCGTTGTAGTGTTTTTAACGCGGCCCAAGCGAGAAGGTTACGCCCGGACAGAAAAAATTTACAGCGACTTGCCGTATTCGCTGGTGCCGGAGGCTTCGGGGTTGGTGGTTTCCTCGCTAGCACCGGGCGTATTGGCAGCCGTAGTGGTGTGGGAACTAGCTCCCGTGCCGGTGTCTTGGCTCATGGAGTTGAGCACATCATCGGCAGCAGTGCGGCTTTCGGCATTGGCATCGGTGGCTGCTTCACCGGCTTTGGGCGCATTGATACGGGCTACAGCTTCGTTGAGCAGCCGAGTCAGGTCGTCGCTCCACTTAGAGGCCGACTGTTTGAGGCCCGAGCGGGTTTCTTCGCCGGTTTCGGGGGCCAGCAAAAGGCCCGCAACCACGCCAGCCGTGGCGCCAACCAGCAAGGATAAAATTACTTTACCGCTATTGTCTTTCATCGGAAAACGGGTAAGCTGTGAAAAGAAGGTGAATGTCCCACTGCTAAATGCAGTGGATAGCTTGTCGAAATGTAACGGGGATGCCCCGCGAAAGTTGTACGAAAAACGGCCCTGTTCCTGGAAAGGAAACGGGGCCGTTCTGACGGTTCAGGTAAGCTAAAAACCGGCTTACAGGTCGTTGAGCAGCTTGGTGATTTCACGCTTGCCTTTGCCCAGCTTGGTCTGCAAGCGGCCTATCAGCTCGTCGCCTTTGCCTTCGGTGTACTCCAGGTCTTCGTCGGTGAGCTGCGCGTACTGCTGCTTCAGCTTGCCTTTCGACTCGTTCCAGTCGCCTTTCAGGTTCAGGCTGCTACCTACGCCGGTTACGCCCAGTTCTTCGAGCTTTTCCACGTAGCCTTTGAATTTCGAGTCCAGCTCTTCGCCGTATTTGGAGAGTTGCTCGCCCAGGGTGCCACTGTATTTGGTAGCTGCGTTGCGCAGGTTTTCGCGGGTTGCTTTGCCTTTATCGGGGGCCATCAGCAGACCGGCAATGATGCCAGCGCCGGCGCCGGCCAGAGCAGCCAAAAGGATTTTACCCGAGTTGTCTTCTTCGTGATACGACATGGTGTTAGGGAGAATGGGGTGAATAATTGAACAGTGGTTGGTCGGACTAGATCGTGCGGGGCAGGTAGTCGGGCAGGAGGTGCTCAACGCTGTAAGCTCAGCCGCTGGGGGGCCAGTCTGCCTGCCTATACGAAGCCCGGCCAACCGGGTTATGGGCTAAAGCTAAAAATAGTCAAAGTAAAATATCTAGTCGGCCGTTACATATTTGCGGGGTCTTCGTTTGATAGGCCTGTTCACCTTAAGTCTACTCGTATGTTCCGATCTGGCGCAGCTTTGGGGCTGCTTTTCACCCTGCTGGCCTGCAACCGCGCTACGCCGCCCACGGCTAGTGCTCCTTGCATTGACCCGACCAAAATCCGTAAGGACGCCATGTGCACCATGGATTATACACCCGTGTGCGGCTGCGACGGCAAAACCTACGGCAATGCCTGCGTAGCGACCAATGCCGGCGTTACGTCCTTTACCAAAGGGGAGTGCCCGCCCGCTTCCACCACCAACTAACGACCTGCCTTATGTCTGAAAAACGGTATTTCCGTCAGCAAAACCCTTTTCGCGTCCCGACTACCGACGGCAAACTCATCGAGGAGCACATTGGCTGGGCCAGCACCCAGACCGGTGCGTACAGCGTGGCCCACATGGTAGCTCCGCCCCACTGGAGTGAGCCCCACCAGAACCCGGCGTTCGACGAAATCACCATCGTGGTGCGGGGGCAAAAGCGGTTTGAAGTCGATGGCGACATCATTGAGCTCGGGGCCGGCGAGTCGCTGCTGATTAAGGCCGGAGCCCGGGTGCGCTACTCCAACCCCTTCGACGCGGAGTGCGAATACTGGTCGATTTGCGTACCGGCCTTTTCCATGGATACCGTCAACCGGGAAGAGTAGCCCTAGGCAACTCGTGCCGCCGCCGACAGCACTGCCGGGCTGGACATATCTAGTATATTAGAGTCGGTCACCCTTCCCACCCACTTCACCACGTATGGACCAGCGCATCATTAACCTGTTTGATGAGTATACCCACAAGCCGCTTAGCCGCAAGGAATTTATCGAGCGACTTGTGAAGCTGACCGGCGGAATGGCCCTGGCCATGTCGGCTCTCTCGGTGCTGGACCCCGGCTATGCCGAGGCGGCTACCATTGAGGAAACCGATAAGAGTTTGGTGATTGAGGAAGTAACCTGGCCCGGCGACGAAACGGTGATGAAGGGCTACCTGGCCCGGCCGAAAGGCCGGAAGAAGCGCGGGGCCGTGGTGGTTATTCACGAAAACCGGGGCCTGACGCCCCACATCAAGGACGTGACGCGGCGCGTGGCCAAGGCTGGCTACCTGGCCCTGGGCGTGGACGCGCTGTCGCCGTTTGGGGGCACACCCGCCAACGAAGACGAAGGCCGCACCCTAATTGGCAAACTCAACGCCCAGCAGAACCTAAGTAACTACCTACGGGCGCTGAACTACCTGCGCACCCGCCCCGACAGCAACGGCAAAACCGGGTGCGTGGGCTTTTGCTGGGGCGGGGCATTGGCCAACCAGCTGGCCGTGCACGACTCGCGGCTCAACGCAGCCGTAGCCTATTATGGCATGCAGCCCAAGGCCGAAGATGTACCCATGATCAAAGCGGCCGTGCTGCTGCACTACGGCGGCCTCGATGAGCGGGTCAATGCCGGGGCGGCGGCCTACGAAGCGGCTCTGAAAGCGGCCGGCGTATCCTATGAGCAGTTTATTTACGAGGGTGTCAACCATGCCTTCAACAACGACTCTTCCCCGGCCCGCTACAATGCCGAAGCGGCCAAACTGGCCTGGGAACGAACCTTACGCCTGTTTCAGGAAAAGCTTTCCTAGCACGAAAAGGCCCGGTAGTCAGACTACCGGGCCTTTTTGGTTGATCAAAGCCCCTGAATGCCCTCAGTCTACCTTTGTCAGGCGTAGATAGTCGAGCATGGCTTGATTGACCTCGCCGTTCATATTCTCGTTGGCCGCTTCCAGGGTTAGCGTCAGCGGATGAGTGCCTTTTTCCAGGCGCACCAGCACCGGGTTAGAAAAGCCCCAGTCGGACCACTCCTCTACGCCGCGCTGGGGTAGCACCACCGTACCCAGGAGCTGCCGGCCGCGGCGCAGGGTCCGGATAGCGCACTTGTTGCTGGTATTGATGGGCCCGTTGCCGTTGGCATAGCGAAAGTCGATGGCGTAGAGGCCGGCGGCCGGCACCGTGACGGGTAGGGCCAGCGTCTTGTTCTGGGTTGTGCTGATTTCCACGAAGCCCTGGCCGGTGTAGCCTTGGTAGGGCTTAGGAGATTTAGAGCGGCCAGTACCCAGGTCATACACTCGGCTAAACTTCTCCCCTGCTACGGCCAGCGGCTCACTGGCAAACGACTCGTAGCCCTGGGCATCAATGGCGACAACCTGGTACTCGGCGTAGCCCGAAGTCGGCGGCACGGCAAACTCGGGCGTGGTGGCGCGGCCTACAAACTGACCGTTGCGCAGCACCTGGTAGGCCCGGGCACCCTCCACCGGGCTCCAGGTTAGCTGGCCGTTGGCATAACGCACGACCGGGGTCATGGGCGAGACGTGGTGAGGCACGTGCGTAACTTTATAACTGACTTCGGGAGCACTGTTTACCAGTTTAATCTGCACAGTGTGGGTACCAGTCAGCGCGGCGGGCACGGTAGCATCGGGTAACTGCTGCCCATCAAGGGTAATCCTGTCGATGCGGTTGCCGAAGCCGACCATTTCGATGTTGAGCACGGCCTGGCGGTAGCGGAAGCCGGTGAGCCGGCGGGTGCCCTGCAGAGCCTGGGGCACGAAGGGCTGAAACCGCAGACCGTTGGGCTGAAAATCCATGCCGAACAGACCTTTGTAGACCAGCCCCAGGCTGCCGGAAAGGCTCCAGAGCATCACGCTGCTATTGACCTGGGTTCCGGCAAAGTCGCCGTTGCTGGCCACGAAGTTTTCCTTGTTGGTCAGGAACAGCGCGGCGGGGCGGGCTACGGCCATCAGGCTTTCCAGAAAGGCGATTTCGTTGCCGACTTTGGCCGCCGCCAACCCCCAGTAGCTTTGCACAAACGGCCACACCGCGTTGTTGTGGTAGGGCGGAATGCCCGGAATCTGAGGATAGATGCAGGAAATGCCGTAGTCCATAACGGGCGTGCGGGCCGCTACGCTTTGGGCCTGCTGGGACCCCGCCACGCCAAACAGGACATTTAGTGCTTCGCCCAGGGCCTCTGCGCGGGGCGAGATGAGCGGATATGCGCGGCCGTAGCGGAACTGGGCATAGTACCCTGCCTGCGGCAGCCACAAGTACTCGTTGATGCCGACCTTGAGGCGGGCGGCCCGCTCCCGGGCCCGGCCGGCCACTTCAGCCTGCCCCAGCTTTTCGGCCATGCGGGCCAGCACCTGATTGGCCTGAAAGTGCACGGCGTTGGTACCCAGGTTTTCCGACTGGTAAATATCCACCGGCTGCATCCACTTCGGGTAAGTCTGCTCGCGCCAGTCCAGAAACGACGACTCGCCCCGTACCAGGCCCGTCGCGGGGTTGTAGGCGTTTACTATATCATCTTCGATGGAATTCTTGATAATCGGGTACACTTGCCGCAGCCAGGCTTCGTCGCCGGTAGTCAGGTAGATTTCCCAGGCCGCCACGGCCCAGATCATCCGGTCGGTAGAGCACGGGTAGGCTCCGCCGGTGCCGGTATCCTGAATGATGCGGCCCCGGGGCGTGACTTTGCGCAGCAGGCTGGTTTTGGCCACCTCGGGCTGCAAAGCGGCCTGGGCCAGAATGATGGAGTAGCTGATGTCGCGCGTCCAGACGCCGGCCCACTCCTGCCCGGTGCGGAAAGTGCCGTCGGGCTCGACGGCGCGCCGGGCTTCTTCCAGGGCCAGGTTATAGAGCGCGTCGAGCAAGGGGTAGTCGGAGGTGAGCTGAGGAAAGGCAGCCACGTCGAGCGAGGCCTGCCAGCGGCTGGCGGTGGTTTCCTGGTCGGAATGGGCGTTGAGCACCACCGTGGTTTCAAAGATGCCGTTGCCGTCGGGGTCGGTCAGCTCCAGGCCGGGCTTGTTGATCAGGTTGTCGAAGTCCCAGCTGAGCGGGGCCGCGTTGCCGGCCACGAAGACGTGCTTGAAGTCGTCCTGGTAGAGCTTCTGCCCGTTGTAGAGCTCATAAAAGCCCTGCCGCTGCAAAGCCGCCCGCATGGGCCGCAAGTCCAGCCGAATCTTCAGCGGTGTGTTGGGGGCCAGGTAGGTATCGGCCGGCACGGGCGCCGGGTCGAGGTACTGCTGGCCGAATACGATGAGCGGCGTTTCAAGCGGCTGCCCGGCCCGCGGCAGCGCCACGATGACGTGGTCCTGGCCGGGCGGCATCTCGTTGTCCTTGCCGTTGAGGCTGAACTTGAAGCTGATGCGCGGGCTCTGAAACGCGTTGGCCGGGCTGCGGTAGTTCGACGTCAGCTCCCGGCGTGACACCGCCCGGGCCACGTGCGGGCCCTGCACCACTGAGTCGGGGTACACGGTATAGGCGGCCGACTGCCAGACAGGCACGGCCGGGGCCGACGTAGTGGTTGAGGAAAGGGCGGGCGGGTTCTTGTGCACCTGGCAGGATCCTAAGGCGAGCAGTGAGAGGAATAGGCGGGCGGGGAATTTCATACAAAGCAGACGTGGCGGGCCCCTAAGCTACGCGCCGAATGGAAAAAATGGCGCCGGCCCCAACGCACAACGCCCCGGCAGACGAGCAACCGGGGCGTTGGCAAAGCGGCCGGAAACGGCCGGCTTTACTGGGTCTTGCTGGCGGTGGGCAGCGGCTTGCGGGGCAGTTTCTGGTCGCGCATGGCCGCGTTGTACACAAAGGAAGCTACGACCACGGCGGCCTGCTTTAGGTCGTTGGCCGGCAGCCGCTCATAGGTATCCATGTTGGTGTGGTGGGTGCGGGTGCCGTAGTCCAGCGGGTCCTGAATGAACTGAAAGCCCGGCAGGCCCACCGCGTCGAAGGAAAGGTGGTCGGTGCCGCCGGTGTTGCGCAGCGTCACGGTCGAGGCACCCAGGTCGGCCAGGGGCTTGAGCCAGTCGGTGAAGATGGGGGCCGCTGCCTCATTGCCCTGGGCATAGATGCCCCGGATTTTGCCCGCGCCGTTGTCCAGGTTGAAGTAAGCGGCCACCTTGGCGTGGTCGGGCAGCAGCTGCATGGTAGCCGGGTCGGCAAAGTGGTTTTTCACGTAGTTTTTCGAGCCGTGCAGTCCCTGCTCCTCTTCGCCCCACAAGGCAATGCGAATCGTGCGCCGGGGCTTCACGCCGGTGGCCTGCAGAATGCGCACGGCTTCCATCATCACGGCGCAGCCGGCGGCATTGTCGGTGGCCCCGCTGGCGGCGTGCCAGGAGTCGAGGTGGCCCCCCAGCATCACGACTTCATTCTTGAGCTTTTTATCGGTGCCGGGAATTTCCGCTACCACGTTGTAGCCCTTCAGGTCCTGGGTTTGAAAGCGGGTGCGGGTTTCCAGCTCAATTTCCACCGGTAGCCCGGCCTCGGCCAGGCGAATCAGCCGCAGCTGATCTTCGGGTGCCATTTCCATTTCCGGCAGTACCGGTTTGGCATCGGCCGCGTAGGGCGCGCCGTTGCTGGTAAAGAACGTACCGTCGGAGCCCCCGCGGCTGCTGAGCACGGCCACGGCCCCTTCGCTGAGGTAGAAGTCCGCCATTTTGGCTCGTAGCGCAATCTGGGCCCGGCGGGCCGCCAGCCGCTCGGCATCGGCCGGGGCCGCGGGCGAGGCAGCCGGCGCCTCGGCCATCTTTTTCAGTTCCTCGTCGGTGTAGCGGCGGGCATCCGGCTCGAAGGTCGTTTGGGGCGGGGTAGCTACTTCCGTCAGCACGATTTTATCCCGCAGCCGGCCCTTGTACTGGTCGAGGTCGGCTTCGGTACTGGCTTTAACCACGATTACCTGCTTTTTCACCGGGCCGCTGGTGGAGGGCGTCCAGGCTTTGGGCGCCCCAATCAGGGTATGGTAGTAGGGCGCCGTCATGGCCACGTACGACTTCTCAATATCCCAGCCCCGGCCAAAAGTGCCCCAGGGCTCAATGTTGGCATTCACCAAGCCCCAGCTGGTGAGCTGCTTTTTCGTCCACTCGTTGGCCCGCTGCAGCCCCTGGGAATTAGCCAGGCGCGGCCCACTGACGTCAGTAAGGTAGAAGGCGGTTTCCATCACCTTGGAGCGGTTCAGGCCTTCGTCCCGAATTTTATCGAGTACAGCTTGGTCGAGTTTCTGGCCCGACTGGGCATAGGCCGGAACGGCGAGCAGGGCCGCCCCTGTGAAGAGGAGTAGTTGGTTCATAGCACGCAAGAAAGAGGCACAACGGTTTCAGAAGCTAAAGTAACAGAAGCCGCCGGGCCGTTGCAGCGTGCTGCGCCGCTAGTGGGGAAGCTGCTGGCTGAAATGCGCCTGCAGGATGCCCTCTACTTTCTCCTTAGTCAGGGGCTTGTTCAGGAAGCCCGCAATGTTGAGGGCCTCTACCCGCTGCACATCGCGGGGATGAAGCGAGGTAGTGAGCATAATAATCACGCTTGGATGCTGCTGCGCCGCCTCCAACTGCTCGTAGGCATCCAGAAAATCGAAGCCGTTCATTACGGGCATATTCACATCCAGCAGTACCAGGGCCGGGCAATCGGCGGGGGAAGACGAGGCGCAATTTTCCTCGATTAGCGCAATTGCCTCTTTGCCGTTGAGAGCCACTAATAGTTTTTCAGCCAGGCCCAGCTCATCGAGCAAGCGCTGGTTGAGAAAGTTGGTGATAGGATCGTCGTCAACAAGCAAGACACAGGAAAGCTTTTGCATGCGAAAGGAAAAGTGCGCAAAAACCGCTTTCGGCAGCGGTTAATTCCCCGCATACGTAACAAAGCAGGTACTGTTGGCAAGAAATTCCAAAATTCCGCTTTCCTTTTGCCCTCACCCTTTCTAGTAGCACCATTCTCAACAGCTTACGTACAACATTCGGCTGCGACGGGTAATCCGTAGCCGGTGGCTAGGGTACCAGGGGCAGCATAACCAGGCAGGTGGTGCCGTTTCCTTCCCGGCTGCGCACCGAAATACTTCCCCCGTGCAGCTCAGCCAGCATCTTGCATAAGGATAGCCCCACACCTAGTGTGGTTTCGCCGCGTAGGCCGGGCCGGCGGGCGGGCGTGAACCGCTCAAACACCCGGGGCAGCAAGTTCTCCGGAATCCCGATGCCGTTGTCGCTGACCGTTACCTGGACCCACTGACTGCCAACGACCATAAGTTGAATGAGCAACTCGCCTCCGTCGGGCGTAAACTTCAGGGCGTTGCTAAGCAGGTTGGTCAGAATCTGTAGAAACTTGTTGACGTCAATCTTCGCATACACCGGGTACGAAGGACACTGCACCTTCAGGGTGTGGGCCGCCAGGTCCGCCGCCTTGGGGTAGTCCTGCAGCAGCAGGCGGATCTTTTCGCCGAGGTCGACCCGCTGTAGATGCAAGGAAACAGCCGCCGAAGTCTGAAGCTCCTCGCTGACAAACTCCTGAATCCGCCGCACGCCTTCCTGCCCCCGGGCCTCGATGCGCTCCAGGCTCTGAAGCAGCCGCACCCGAATAAAGCTGTTTACCTCGTCCTCAGCATTCTGGTGCAGGTTCTGGGAAAGCACCAGCATGTCGGATAAGTCGACGGACAGAATTTCCAACAGCAAGTTTTTGCGGGCGTTGAATCTATCGGCGTGGGCTTTGTACTGCTGGGCCACGCTCACGTCGCGCAGCTGGCCTCCTACCCAGCCCGCGTCCGCACTACGCGGCAGAAAGCTCGGGGTAAGCTCCAGCCATTGCACCCGCTCGCCTGGCAACAGCAGCCGAAATACGACTTCTTCGTGCAACTCCCCCTGCCGCCACCGGTGCCAGCATTCAGCCAGGTAGTCTCGGTCGTCGGGGTGCAGGCGGTTGAGCAAGGCGGGCAGTTCCTCATTCACCTGGTCCCGACGGCCGTGCAACACCCATTCGTAGGCGGCATTCACAAACACCACCCGGCCGCTAGCTAGGTCGTACACAAACTGCACCTGTGGGTGGGTCTGGGCTTGCTCCAGCAAAAATTGGCCTATATCCAGCATACCCTCGTGTGTGAGTAGAAATTTATTGGCAGACCACCCCGGATGGCGACTACATGGTTGAGGTGGGCATTTATTCTAGTTGAACGTACGCGTAGGTCGCGCACTGGTTCGTGTTGCGTGGCGGTCTGATTTACGCACCGTTGGGTCACTTTTCCTTGATAAAAACAATTTAGCCCAACAGCCCGACAATGGGCCCCCGCCTACGCTTGGGCTTGGCAAGAATTATCGGACAAGGGGGCGTATTGCCCGTACTAGCAGAGCATATGAAGTGGTTGCTCTACCTAAGCTTAACGGCACTTTGGACTGGTTGCGCGGAGAAAAAGCCGGCAGCCCGGCAGTTTCGGTTCTATGACTTCGACCTGATTGTTACCATCCGCGACGCGGTGGGCGGCATCCGGGAACGGTATATTCTGGCCAACCTCAAGCCCACAAACCGAAGAGAGAATAGCGGCATCGGGCCGGCCGTGCGCCTGGGCCCCGACACGCTGCACCTGGTGAAGTATGCTACTTCCTCGAACAGGCAGAAAAGAATCCGCCAGCTGGCCGACCCGCGCGACACCACGCGCCTGGCCCTGCGCCCCGGGCAGCTTGATACGCTCTACTCGTTGACCACGGCCCTGTTTGCGCTGCCCCCCGCCCAGAACCTGACTCCCGACAGCCTCCCGCCCCCTCCGGCCGCTGCTGGCGACCTTTCGGCCACGGTGGAACTCAACCTGGGGCCCCGCGGCAACCACTACAAAGCCTTCGTGCCGAATACAGCACACCATTTCGCGCTGCATGCCTACCTCCTGCGCTTGGTAGCCCAGTACCGCCGGCAGCATCCACCGGTAACGTAATCGTAACGCATAGGCAGGGGCGGAAGTACGGCAGAAAGCTTATCTTCAACAGCTTACTCACTGCTACTACGATGACCGTCGAATACATCCGCTACCGCATTGCCGCCGACCAGCAGCCGGCCTTTGTAGCAGCCCTGCGCCAGGCCAACGAGCTGCTGGCCCAGTCCCCCGACTGCCTCCGCTACGAGCTGACGCACTGCGAGGAAGACCCCGAACTGTTCATCTGGCGCATCGAGTGGACCTCGGTAGACCGTCACCTCAACGGCTTCCGCAAAAGCCCGGCCTTTGGGGCGTTCTTTCAGCTGGTGAAGCCGTTTTACCAGAGCATTCAGGAGATGAACCACTACGCGGTGGTGGAGTAATAATGGCTACGCTTGAACTGCTGAGTGCGGCTTCTGATGATGACCGGGCCACTGTGGCTGCGTTAGTAGCCGCTGGGCTTGACCAGGATAGTCTGAATCAGGCTTTAACCTGTGCCGTGGCCTATTCACACCTAGAATTAGCCGAATATCTTTTAGAGCACGCCGCCCAGCTAAGTTGGGGCGACGATGACCCGCTGCGCTATGCAGTGGAAAATGGCGAGGTAGCAGCCACAAAATTTTGCCTGGCTCGGGGTATTGCTGTTAATGTGCATAATGGAATGGTACTCAACAGGGCTGCCATCAGCATGCCACCCGAGTTTCTTACATGGCTGATTGAACAAGGTGCCGACGTCAACAGGGCGCAGGGCCAGGCACTGGTTAACGCTATTATTTATCAGCGACTAGACAACGTCAGGGTATTACTGGAGCACGGTGCCAATCCGATGCTCAATGACCAACAGGCCTTGCGGGAGGCGAAGAGCCGGATGGCCGTTGGAAACCAACGCACTGTCGACATCCAGCGGGTGGTTAGCAAGGCAGCCAAGAATTTTTAGAATAGCCCCCAATAACCCCACTGCCCCTCCCCGCGTCTAACCGGACACTACCACACCGTCCGCGCTGCCGCTCATGAGTCTTTGGGAAATTATCCGCCGCCTCTACCCCTACGTGCTGCCCTACCGCCGCCTGATCATCAGCACCCTGCTGCTGACCCTGGTGGGCTCGTTGGCGGCCCAGGTCAACCCCTTCGTGCTGCGCTACACCGTCGATACGGTGCAAAGCCTGCTCAACCGCAACCTGGGGCTGGCACAAGGGTTGAACATGCTGCTCTGGGTGAGTGGGCTGCTGCTGGGCAAGGAGGTTATTAACACCTTTATCCAGTTCGGGCAGAAGTTCTACGGGGAGAAAATCCGCATCAACGTGTCGAGTACCCTCTCGCAGGACGCCATTCACAAGCTCTTGAGCTACGAGCTGGGCTTTTACTCCGACAGTGGCAACCAGGCCGGCAAGCTCCAAACCCGCATCGACCGGGGCGTGGAAAGCCTGATGAAGCTGGTGCAGAACTTCTTTATCGACATCCTGCCCCTGTTTGCCAACGCCGCCGTGGCCCTGGTGGTCATGTTTATGGCCAACGTGTACGTGGGCCTGGTGGCCGTGGCGGTGCTGCCCGTCTACTTCTGGATCAGCTACCAGCAGGCCGACAAGCTCAACGGCACGCGCCGGGCCCTGCGCGGCCTGCGCGAAGCCAAAAGCCAGGGTCTGGTGAATCTGATTGACTCGGCCGTGGTCATCAAGAGCTTCGTGCGCGAAGATTACGAGGAGCAGAAACAGGCCCAGGTGCAGCAGAACCTACAGAACGCCCAGCTTGAGACCCGCAAAACCAACTTTCTCTACGACGGACTCAAAACCTTTGTCGAGCAGGTGGGCGTGGTGCTCATCATCATCCTGACGGCCTACCTCGTGCTCGACCGGCAGATCAGCATCGGGGCCATCATGTTCCATATTCTGCTCTTCAATAACGTGTCGGCCCCCATCCGGCAGCTGCACCGCATCTACGACGAGATGAACGAGGCCCTGACCTACTCCGAAGGCTTCTTCGACATCCTCGACGCCGACGACGCCCGCGAGAAGACCGGCTCTATCCAGCCCGACCAGCTCCGCGGCACCTTCGAGATTTGCAACGTGGACTTCACCTACCCCAGCGGCACCCAGGCCCTGCACGACGTGTGCCTGACCATCGAGGAAGGCAAAACCACCGCCCTGGTGGGCCTCTCGGGGGCCGGCAAAAGCACCATCATCAACCTGCTCTGCAAGTTCTACGAGCCCGACCACGGCAAAATGCTGCTCGACGGCCGCCCCCTGGCCGACTACGACACCCACGCCCTGCGGCAGCGCATCGGGCTGGTGCTCCAGAAAAACCACATCTTCAAGGGCACCATCGAGGAAAACATCCGCTACGGGGTGATGGACGCCACGCTGGAGCAAATTCAGGCCGCCGCCAAACAGGCCTACCTCCACGAGCAAATTATGGAGCTGCCCAAGGGCTACCAGAGCGACGCCCAGCAGCTCAGCGGGGGCCAGCAGCAGCGCATTGCCATTGCGAGGCTGTTTCTGAAAAACCCGCCCATCATCTTCCTCGACGAGCCCACGGCCTCGCTCGACGCCATTGCCACCGAGCAAATCAAAAACTCCCTCGACGCAATTAAAAAAGGCCGCACGGTGGTTATCATCTCCCACAGCCTGGCCCAAATCGTGGACTCCGACTGCATCTACGTCATGAAGCAGGGCCGCATGGTGGAAAGCGGCACCCACGAGCAGCTCTACGACCTGCGCGGTACCTACCGCGAGATTTTCGACGCCTCGGCAAGGAGCCTCAATATCGAGAAGCTGGCCCGGGTGATGGTCGATGATGAGGACGAGGTGGGCGATACGGCGGCGTAGATGGTTACTCTAAGAATCCATTTTTAAATACACTTGCTATAGCTGTCTTTTTCAATCCTAACTGTCGCCGCAGATACGCAGCTTACTTAGCTGCGTCAAGCTTCCTCAGGGTACTGACTGTAAGGAAGTTGTTGCTGATGCTCTAGCGGAGAAATATAGGCTATCAATGCGTCCAAGGAATCACTCGGTGCCAGAACAAGCGCCGAAAAGTAAACTACGAGCCGCTTCGGGAAGGGGAAGGTTAACGAAGTATGAATTCCCGTCCGCTCCTCGAAGCGGTGTGTTTCAGGCTCTCCTCGGCAGTCATTCGGCACAGCCAAGCCGTTTTTCCGGAGGCTACATATAGCCAAGCAGTTCAGCCGCGTTAGGCAGTGGGCCGCCTTAGTGGCGAGCAGTTTCTTGCTTTAACAATCTTGGTATGAAGACCTATCTACTACCGGTGGGGTTGCTCATTAGCGGCGCGGCGCAAGCCCAGACCCTGCCTGCTGTGGAGCCGCCGGCACACTACCGGTGGTTTGCGGGGGTGGCCACCGGGCTCCAACTTTACGAGACTATCTCGCGGCCGGGCCCGATTCGGTACCTGGGCAAAGTCGGCCTGACGCCCTTTTTCGTGTCGGGTGGGTACCAGCTTACGCCGCGCCTGGCCGTGCAGGCCGAGTTTAGCCAGCGCGACCCGGCCGACCGGAACGTCTCAAGCAGCGGCTACTCCCCCGATGGGCAGTTGCTCGAATCCACTGACCGCCGCCGCGAGTACGATGCGGCCGTTCCTCTGCTGGCGCGCTACCGACTTACGCGGCCACAGCAGGCCTTCCACATCGACGGCCTGCTGGGCATTAGCATCTTATATCATGTGTACAGACAGGAAATTATTCTGTCCGCAGATGGCGTGCCCTACAGCCACTACTTGATTGATGAAACGGCCTGGAATAAGTACCTCACCGGTGGGCTGGGGGCAGGTCTCACGGTGCGGCAGCGGGTAGATGTAGGGCTTAATCTGGTTATCAATCAAAACTTAGAAACCGTTAGACGCACGATAGAACACTTCGCCTATTACAGTATAAAGCCTAGCCTGACGCTAAGCGCCCGGTATTTTTTCATCCGTCGCCCGGTTCAGCGCGGGGCGTTCTGAAGCCTGGGACCGGACGATGTGGCCCCAGTAAGCCCGTCAGGCTTACTCTAAATTCTCCATATCCGAAGAACCCCGCCCAGTCGCTCGGCTGTGCCGAGTGACTGCACCTTCCTGCGAAAAATAAACCTACCCTCCCCACTTGCCCACCATCTCAAACCCAATACCTTACGCCCGGTCCGGCCTCGCCGGGTCGGGCTATTTTATATACCTGTTTATTTCTCCTTTATGTCTGCTTACCAAAGTTATTTCGACAATTTCTTCGCGACCCTGCCTATGTCGCGCACCAACTTTAAAGCCCTGGGCGCGGCTACTCACGCGGCCGTGCAGCAGGCCGACCTCGGCAGCGACGTCACGCCTCACCTCACGGCCCTGCAAACGGCCCTGGCCGGCTTCGACGTGAACCTGACCGATGCCGGCGAATCGACGGCGGGCGGCACCGAGGGCTTCCGCGCGGCCCGCAAGCAGTGGCTGGCCTTCGTGGATGACACGATGAAGGACTACGTGACGCCCAAGTTGCGGAAGCTGCCCGCCTACGCCGATTTCAAAAAGTATGGCAAGAGCAAGCTCAGGGCCCTGGAGCAGGCCGACTTACTCCAGGATTCCAAGCTCCTGCTCGACCTCTATACCCAGCACGCGGCGGCCCTGAGCTACCCCGGCCTGCCCGCCGCCGCCAAGGCCGCCTACCAGCAGCTCACTGATGCCGACCACAGCCGCAGCACCGCCGGCGCGGCCAAGTCGCAGGCCCGCGTGGCCCTCTCGGCCGACTGGCTAAAGCTGGCCCGCGCCCTGCGCCGCCTCAAGGCCCAGCTGGAGCTGCGTTTCGAGGAGCCCGAACAGGTGTACCGGTTCTTTGACTTTGGGAAGGTGAATAAATCGAATCGGGCCCTGAAGGCTGCTAAGGCCAGAGCGGCCGCTGCTACTATCGAGTAGTGCTTCCCGACTGCTCAGCAACTCGTTTTTATTCTACAAAAATGCCTGCTGACCGGTCAGCAGGCATTTTTAGCGTTGTGAAAGTACGCCCTGGCTGGTCAGCGGAGGCTACACTATTTCTTTAACAGCTTGCTGATTGGTCAGCAGGCACTTCCGGGTTTTCGTAAGGGGCCGCTGGCTGGTCAGCAGGCCCTTATGCATTCTGAAAAACGGCTGCTGACCAGCCAGAACGCTATTTTGCTTTACTGGCCCGCGTCAGTTACCCGGCTGAGACGAGTGACGACTACGCGTGGCTGCCATTGCCCCCTTCTACTTCTTCTCGTCGAGTAGGTTTTTGGCTTCGCCTTTCTCGTTGAGGGTTTCGATGCGGGGGTTGCCGCTGGCGTCCACGTAGAGCTTGAGCTTGGGCTTGCCGTCGGGGCCGGAGAGGAAGAGGCCGGAGTTGTTGGAGCCGGTGCGGCCCAGAAAAACGCGGTTTTTGGAGCCTTCCTGGGCGAAGAGCTCGTCTATTTTCCGGTCCCGTTCGGCCTTGTCCTTGATTTTCTCCAGCTCCAGGAGCTTGGCGTTGCGCACGTCGATGTTGGAGCCCACGGGGTAGTCGTTGATGCTGATGCCGCGGCGGATGCTGGCCTTGCCTTCGGCGTAGGATTCGGCGTTCAGAATCTGGATGACCTGGTCGTCGTGGTACTGGTCCATGGTGAAGGACATGCCGGAGTTGGTTTCGCCCTTCTTGGTTTCGCCAGCGTACACCAGGCCGCCGCACTCGTCGCCCTCATCGTTGAAGAAAATCATGCCCGCCTGCCGCTCGCGCTTGGGGTAGTCCTTGCCGTTCATGCGGCCCGAGTGCTGCCGGTCCTTGTTGCTGATGACCATACGCAGGCTCCCGTCTTCGCCAATGACGTTAACACGCTTGACGGTCAGCTCGTCCAGGGTCTGGATTTTGTCTTTCCTGGCGAAGGAAGTCAACACGAGCAGGCCCAAGGCCACGGTACTGCCGATGGCGTAGGCGGTGAGGAAATTTACCCGTTTTTCGAGGTTGGTAGGCATGATACTAAAGGAATAGTGGTCATAGGTAGGTTGCGAAACTAGCACTCCACATCTAATCCCGCCACGCCATTAGCCGCCACGCCCTTGGGTAGCTCCTTGTCGTATTGACCTGCCAAAGCTGGACCGCACCAGGGTCTGCTAGCTAATTTCGCGTAAACCGCCGGCCGATTCTACGTTTCAGTTGTTACAACAGCTTCCACCGCCCCGTAAGCGGCTTGGCTGCAACTCAGATATCGGAATCCATGAACACTAACATAGCCCTCGTCGTTGGCTCCAGCGGCATTATCGGTAGCAACCTCTGCCAGGAACTGCTGGCCCACGGCTGGATTACCTACGGCCTGGCCCGCAACCCGGGCAGCACCAACATCGGCGTGCGGCCCGTGGCCGCCGACCTGCTCGACCCGGCCGGTCTGCAAACCGCCCTGGCCGACGTGCAGCCCACCCACGTGTTTATCACCAGCTGGCTGCGGCAGGACACCGAGGCCGAAAATATCCGGGTAAATGGCGGCATGGTGCGCAACCTGCTCGATGCTCTGTCGCCCAAAGGCACGGTGCAGCACGTGGCCCTGGTAACGGGCCTAAAGCACTATCTGGGGCCATTCGATGCCTACGCCAAGAGCGGCACCCTGCCCCTGACGCCCGTACGCGAAGAACACCCCCGCCTACCCCTCGACAACTTCTACTACGCCCAGGAAGACGAAGTCTACGCCGCCGCGGCCCGCGACGGATTTGGCTGGAGCGTGCACCGCCCCCACACCATTATCGGCAAAGCGGTGGGCAACCAGATGAACATGGGCGTGACGCTGGCCGTGTACGCCAGCATTTGCAAGGAAACGGGCCGCAAATTTCAGTTTCCTGGCTCCGAGGCCCAGTGGAACGGTCTTTCCGACGTAACCGATGCCCGCATCATTGCCAAGCAGCTGGTGTGGGCGGCCACGACGGAAGCCGCCCGCAACGAGGCCTTCAACATCGTGAACGGGGACGTATTTCGCTGGAGCTGGCTGTGGGGCCGGCTGGCCGACTGGTTTGGCGTGGAAGCCGCCGGCTTCGATGGCACCATCCGCCCGCTGGAAACTGAGCTGGCCCAGGATGCCGACCTGTGGCGCAACATTGCCGAGCGCCACCACCTGGCCGAGCCCAACCTGCACCGCCTGGCCTCCGCCTGGCACACCGACCTCGACCTGGGCCGCCCCATCGAGGTGATGACCGACATGGCCAAAAGCCGGAAGCTGGGCTTTCTGGTGTACCAGCCCACCGAGGATTCCTTCTTCGACCTGTTTGCCCAGCTGCGCCAGGACCGGCTGATTCCGTAGCGCGGCTACTCCCCGTGCAGGGCCGGCTGGGGGCGGGCCGTGGTCAGGGTGGCCCCGGCGCTGGCTACCACGATGAAGCCCACCGCCAGCCACTGGCCCGGGGTGAGCTGCTCGCCCAGCAGCAGCCACCCCGATACGGCGGCGGCGACGGGTTCCAGGCTCATCAGAATACTGAAGGTGCGGGTGGGCATGGTTTTGAGCGCCTGCATTTCCAGGGTGAAGGGCAGCACACTGGAAAACAAAGCCAGCCCGGCACCCAGTAGCAACAAGTGGGGTGTGAGGCTGAGCAGGCGGCCGCCCGCCAGGCCAAAGGGTAGCACGAGCACCGTCGCCACGAGCATGCCCACGGTCACGGCTACCGACCCGGGCAGCAGCGCGGCCGTGCGCTGCCCCAGCACGATGTAGAAGGCCCAGCACGCCCCGGCCGCCAGGGCAAAGCCCAGACCGAGCAGGTCGAGGCCGGTGCCCTGCCAGGGGGCAATCAGGGCAATGCCGGCCGCGGCCAGCAGCACCCACACCCCGTCGAGCCAGCGCCGGGAACCCGACAAGGCCAGCACCAGTGGGCCCACAAACTCCAGGGTGACGGCCAGCCCCAGCGGTATGCGGGCCAGGGCGCAGTAAAACAGAAAGTTCATGGCCCCCAGCGTGAGTCCGTAGGGCACTACCGCCCGCCACTGCGCCGCCTGTAGTTTCCCCAGCCGGGGCCGTACCACCAGCAGCAGCACCAAAGCCGACAAGCCGATGCGGATGCTGCTGGTACCGGCCGCTCCCAGCGCCGGAAACAAACCCTTGGCAATGGCCGCGCCGCCCTGCACGCTGACAATTGAAAACAACACGGCCGGAACCGCCGGCAACGTAAAGCGGGCTGAAGTAGACATAAGGCAGGATCGAGGGCCGGGTAAGTAAAGCGGCTAGGCCAGGCCGTAAAGGTCGGCCCAGATTGAATACAAATACCGATGCACGGGTGCTATTTTGGATAGATACCCGTATCGTAGCCAGTAGTATTTGTCACAGGTGCTATAGCAACCGTTTACTTAGCCCATCTATTTATGACGCTCGACCTGACTGGTATTCAAACCAAAGCCGCCCTGCACCAACTCTTCAAGCAAGCTCTGGGCTTTCCGGAGTGGTACGGCCCCAGTTGGGACGCCTTTTGGGATTCGGCCGTGGCCATTGTAGATATGCCGGAGCAGCTTACCCTCGTCCACTGGCAGGAGTTTGCGGCGCACTGTCCCCACGACATGAACATTTTGCGGCGGGTAATGCAGGACTATGCGGCAGAAATGGCCCCCAAGCGCATCGTACTGGCTTAAAGTCTGGGCCTGGGCCAGAGTACAACAAGGGCCTATTATATTTGATTTTTTCTATCCTTGGCAGCTGGGGTTGCTTTGCCGCAAGTAGTGCCGTCCACAGCTTTGCTTTCCCTTACCATGAGACATACCCTTACTATCGGCGTGTTGCTAACGGCGCTGGCGGCTTGCCAAGGCCCGCAGGCCGAACAGCCGGCGGCCGCCCCCGTAGTGGCCGAAACTACCGCCGCGCCAACTGCCCCGGTTCCTGCAGCACCTGACCCTACCCCCGCCGCTGATACCGCCCAGGCCCGCCAGTGGCTGATTACCAGCATTGAGGACAACTTCAAAGAAGAAAACGACGGAAAAAACATCGACCCGGATAACCCTCGCAGCATTTATACCCGCCAGTACATTGAGTACAAACTCGATGCTATCCAATTGGAATACGGGGGTGAGGAAGAAGACGCCGCCTTCCACAAGAAATGGGACACCCGCTACCAAACTCAGTACGTGGGTACGGGCAGCTTTCTGTTCTCGGGCCAGGACTACGGCACCGTTAAGGTAACGCGCTGTGCGCTAAAGACACGCACCAAGGACAACGGCCTGCTCTTCGCCGTCACCACCCGGGACCTGACCTACAAGGTGGACGGCAAAGGGGATATTAAGGTCATCAAGACGCCCGACGGGTATAAGATTGACGACGTGCTGGAGTATTAGGGGAAGTTTTGCTGCTTTACAGCATACTGAATATGCTTGCTGACTTAACCGCGCAGCTCCATACCAGTACACAGAGCCATGATTACACCACCATTCGCCACTAGTGGCTCAACCACCGGCCGCTGCGCCTGGGCCGAGCACAACGAGCTGCTCGGCGCCTTTCACGACCACGAGTGGGGCGAGCCGGTGGCTGAGGCCAGCATCCTGTTCGAGTACCTGGTGCTCCACACCTTTCAGCTGGGCTTCGATTTTCCGGTGGTGCTCAAGCGACGCGAGGGGTTTCGGGAGCTGCTGGCCAACTTCGAGCCCGAGCGGATTGCCCGTTTCACCGACGACGACCTGGCCGAGCTGCTGCTGAACCCGCGGATTTTGCGCAACCGACGCAAACTCGAAGCCACCGTGCAAAACGCTCGCGCCTGGCTGCGCCTGCAAGCCGAGGTGGGCGGCGAAGCCGGCTTGCTGCCGTTTTTCTACCAGTACGTAGGCGGCCGCCCCGTCGATAACCAACGCAGTGCCGCCAACCCCGCCCCGCTGACCACCCCGCAGAGTGAGGCCATGAGCAAGGACCTCAAGCGGCGCGGCTTCGTGATGACCGGCCCCATGACCTGCTACAACATCCTGCAAACCGCCGGCCTGGTCAACGACCACCTGCTCAGCTGCCCCCGCCACGCCGAGTGCAAGGCCCTGGCGGCGCAGCTGTAATACCCCTGAGCTAGAGCAGGTCGATAAAAAAGCAGGCTCCCTCCTGCTCCCGGCTTTCCAGCCAGATGCAGCCTCCGTGCAGCTCCACGATTTGCCGGGCAATGAACAAGCCCAGCCCCGTAGTCGTTTCGCCGTGCAGGCCGGCCCGCCGGGTGGGGTTGAACTTCTCAAACAGGCTGCCGTGCAGCTTGCTGGGAATCCCGATACCCGTATCCTTCACCCACAGCCGGGGTTTGCCCCGGTGCTCTTGCAGCCCCAGCGTAATAGTGCCCCCGGCCGGGGTAAACTTCAGGGCATTGCTGATCAGGTTGTCGAGCACCCGGCTGAACTTGGCCGGGTTGATTCGGGCGTGCAGAGGCCCGGCGGGCAGCTCCTGGCTTAGCTGCAGTCCTTTCTCTTTGGCGGCCAGCTCGTGCACTTCCAGGCGCGCGGTTAGAAAGGCGTTCAGGTCGGTGGCCTGCTTGTGCAGACCGTGCGCATCAAGGTCGCCCACGTAGAGGATATCTTGCAGCAGGGTATTGGCCTGGATACACGACTGCTGCACCAGGGTCAGGTAGTGGGCCATTTCGGGCAGCAGGGCGGCGCGGCCAACCAGCTCGCGCTGCAGCAAGTCGGCCAGCAGCTCGATGTGGGCAATGGGGCCTTTCAGGTCGTGGGTAGTGAGCTGCAGAATGGTTTCCTGGGCGTCGTAGAGGCGCTTGAGGTCAGCTTCCAGTTTTTTGCGCTCGGAAATATCTTCCAGAACAGTGTAGCCCAGCTCGGCGCCTTCGTCGGGAAACAGCACGGAGGTTACCTGGCACCAGAAGCTGGAGCCGTCGGCCCGCACCAGGCAGGTTTGCAGCGTAAAATTGGGTAAGCGGTGCTCCCACAACTTGGTTTGCAGCTCGTGCCAGTCGGGGCGGTGGTCGGGGTGGGCAAACTCGAGGATCTTATGCCCGATAAGCTCTTCCGTGGCGTATCCCAGCATGTCGGCCATGGCCTGATTCACCTGGCGGATGGTCAGATCCGGGGTAATAATTTTCTGTCCCAGCGGGGAGTTTTCGAACACAGTGCGGAAGCGCTCCTGGCTTTGGGCGTACTGCTCCTGCTGCACCCGGCGCCTGGCGGTGGCCTTTTTGCCCTGCCGCAGCAGGCGGATTTCCTCCCGTAGCACCTGGTTTTCCTGCTCCAGAGAGCTGGTATTAGCGGAAGAAGAACTGTCGTCGGAGGGCATGGCAGGTAGGCAAATCATAGTGTACGTACTTCCCCCACAACACAGGCATTTGCCCAGCGGGCGGCAACCCAGCGCACCGGCTCAGCTTTATATCCGAGGATTTCGTGCGTGTTTGGTGAAATACCGCGTAAGCCAAGCAATTACGACCCGGAACTTCCGGACCGCCGCGGCTACCGTCGCCCCTTCGCTAGTGCTTCTATGAAAAACTTCACTGTTGAACGCCTTTCCTTTACGACCCTGAGCGTGCTGCCCGGCTCCTGGACCAACCAGGATTATCTGGAGCTGCTGCGCCTGATGAGCTTTGAGGAAGCCGGCGAGATTGAGCCCGCCGAGCTGAAAGCCATGTGCCTGATGGCCCTCACCGACCTGGAGCCTACCGAAGCCGCGGCCCTGGTGCTGGGCTACCTGTTTGCCGACCAGCTCAGCAGCGGACAAATCGAGAACCTGGCCCACCAGATGCTGACGGAAAAGCTCTGGGAAGAAAATCCGCAGCTGCACCAGCACGAAGGCTTCTTCAAGGCCACCCAACTGCTGTACGAAGCCTACAACGGCAAATTTCCCCGGGCTGAAGCCGTACAGTTTCAGGTACAGCTCACCGCCGATCAACCCGACGACCTCACGCTATTGACTGCCGAGCCCGAAGCCCCGCTGCTGCGCCTGCTGGCCCCCGGCATGCCCGGCAATACTCTGCTCAAGCGCCTGTTCGGCGAGCAGCTGGCGGGCAACAGCTTCCCGGAGGCGGAGTTTATCATCTGGCAGCTGAAAACCATCCGGCAGGAAGCCTGCGTGCTGGTGCTGGAAGTGGTGGGCTCAGCCTACTGGCTCGACGATTTTAAATACGCCGATACCTACCAGGCCACCACGCAAGCCGATACCGTAGCCGAAGAAGCCCGCTAGGCTCCGGCCCCGCACAGCAACAGCCAACGCAAGGTCTGCCCCTACCCCGGCAGACCTTTTGTTTGGGCCCAAGGGTAAGATGAGTCCCGCGGCTTAGCTCACCGGCGTCGTTGGGGGCCTAATTTGGAAACATTCTCTTAACACACTCATCACATTTAGGTAACAGGTAATGCCGCACTTTGCGCCAGCATTACCTTTTTATGAAGAAACTGTTAACCAGCCTGTTGCTTTTTGCAGCCGGCCTTGCCCACGGCCAAGCTGCTGACTCAGTAATGAAGGCCCCACCGGCCTCTAAAAAGTGGTTTGAGAGCTTCGCCATTCGCGGCTACGTGCAGGCCCGCTACAACCGTCTGCTGGAAACCAACCCCAATTTGCAGTGCGAGCAGTGCGACCGATCCTGGGGCACCAATGGCGGCTTCTCGCTGCGGCGGGTGCGCCTGATCTTCTTCGGGCAGCTCAACGAGCGGATCTACTTTTACTTGCAGCCCGACTTTGCCAGCACCCTCAGCGGCAACTCGACCCTGAACGTGGGGCTGCTGCGCGACGCCTACATGGACCTGGGCCTGGACAAGGCGAGTCAGTTTCGGGTGCGGGTGGGCCAAAGCAAAGTGCCCTACGGCTTCGAAAACATGCAGTCGAGCCAGAACCGCCTGGCCCTGGACCGCAACGATGCGCTGAACAGCGCCCTATCCAATGAACGGGATTTGGGCGCTTTTTTTTATTGGGCCCCGACCAACATTCGGAAGCGCTTCAGCCAGCTGGTGAAGGATGGCCTGAAAGGCTCGGGCGACTACGGCGTACTGGGCCTGGGCGTGTATAACGGGCAAACGGCCAACCGCCCTGAGCTCAACGACCAGCGCCACGTGGTGGCCCGCGTGGCCTACCCTTTCGCACTGGGCAGCCAGCTGATGGAGCCTTCGGTGCAGGCCTACACGGGCCAGTACGTAGTAGCCAAAGACCAACTCTCGACCGGCGTGCAGCACCGCCCCGACCTGAGCTACCCCGACCAGCGCCTGGCGGCCACCTTCGTGCTCTACCCCCAGCCATTTGGGGTACAGGCCGAGTACAATGTGGGCCGCGGCCCGGAATTCAACCCCAGCACCGACAGCATCGAAACCCAGCGGCTGCACGGTGGCTACGTGCTGCTGAACATGCGCCTGCAGTACCAACAGCAGCAGTTTTATCCTTTTGTGCGGATGCAGTACTACGACGGGGGCAAGAAACACGAGCGGGATGCGCGCAGCTACACCGTGCGCGAAGCCGAGTTTGGGGTAGAATGGCAGCCCTTCAGCAGCTTCGAGCTGGTAACGATGTATACGCTGTCGTCGCGCCGCTTTGAGGACTTCCAACGGCCCGACAACCGGCAGCGGGGCGGCTTGCTGCGCCTGCAGGCCCAGCTTAATTTTTAGTCGGCATGCCAGGCGTTACCTCAGCAACTCCCCGCACTCCGAGCCTTTGGGGTAGCTCAACAGTAGATATTTAGGGCTTCGATTCGCCAACTATTCTTCTTTTGCCGCGTTATTTGCGGCACGTGTTTCCCTGCTTGGTTGCGGAAACACCTATTGGAAGAGCGTAGTTATGATTCATTCGTTGCGGCGGGGAGACGGTAGCATTTACCTTACACTTGAGTACCAGCCCGCTGATAACTGGGTTCATGCCCATTGGTACGGCCGTCAAACCTTGAGTACGGTAATGGATGGCGGCCTGACCCACCTCGACATGCTACGCCAGCAGCCCTGCCCCAAGCTGCTCAACGACCACCGCGACTTAGTGGGCACCTTCAGTGAGGCCAACGCCTGGATTCAGGAGGTCTGGACGCCCCTGATTATCAGTGCCGGGCTGCACTCTATTGGCCAGGTAGTGTCGCCGGATATCTTCGGGCAGCTCTCCATTGAAGACCTGCAGCACCGCATCAGCGACCAGCTGGATATTTACCTCTTCGACAGCCTGCCCACGGCCCAGTCCTGGCTGCGGGCTCAGTAGGAGTGGGTGAACAGCCGCAGTAGTTGCTTTTTCCCGCCCGGCCGCCTTACTTGGCCTACTCAGTGGATGCGTTGTAACCGGAATGCTCAAAAGATACAAGCTCGTGTGGATGGGGCTGCTGGCCATTGGCTACGCCCTGGTACAGTTGTGGGTGCTGTTCAACTTTTCTGATTCGGTTTTGTCCCGCCTTCGTCGGCTTGAGCCCTTGTCGGCCGCGGCCGTGCGCCGGCTGCCCGTCGGCAGCGACGTGCTGGTAGAAGGCCGTATTAGCCAGACAATGCCCCAGCGCTACAGCACGTTGGTAGCCTATGTGCGCAGCAGCGAGCTACGCTATTCGGAAAAAGAGCCGGGCGTGTGGGTGGAAGACGACCGGGTAGTACCCGCCCTGCTGCTGGAAACCGCCGATGGCACCGTGGCCGTTGAGCCGGGCTATGCCCTGGAAAAAACCGCCCGGCAGAAGCAAACCAAACGCGCTAATTACAACGGCTTCGAGCGGGGCAGTGAGGTATTCGTGGTGGGCACCCTGAGCCGGGCCGGCACCATTAAGGCCGAAACGCTGTATGGCGGGCAGCGCGGGGCCTACCTGTTCAGCAAAACCGGCGAAAAGTGGGTTGGCTACGGCAGCTTGGCTTTCCTCATCCTGCTGGGCCTCGTCCTGATTGCCGTGGAGGTAATGCTGGGCCGCAACCGCCGCTAGTTCGCGGCCGCGCCGGTTGCCCTTGCCCGTTTGGCCCTACCTTCGCCCGTATGAGCGGTGAAACCAACCTTGCGCAACTGCTGCGCACCCTGCGGCCGGTGCGGCAGCCGGGCACTTACGTCTTTTGTTCCCTGCCCTCCCTGGCCGGCGTCGACCTGAGCGAGTGTATTGGGATGTTTCGCGAAGCCGAGGGCCCAACGGTCATCCTGCCCCAGGCTACGGCCGACCGGCTGCAGCTGCCCTACTCCTACCGGGCCGCCTGGCTTACCCTGACGGTGCATTCCTCGCTCGAAGCCGTGGGCCTCACCGCTGCTTTTGCCCAGGCCCTGGCTCGCGCCCAGATCAGCTGCAACGTGGTAGCGGCCTACTACCACGACCATATTTTCGTGGCCGCTACCGACGCCGACCGGGCCTTGCAGGTGCTACAGGAACTGGCCGCCCAGGAATAGAACTGTAGCGCCACCAGTCACTTTACACGGTGGGCGGATTGCGCGGGCCCAGCGGAGCCCCGCCGGCCAGCTGCGACACCATGTCATCGAGAATGTCTTTGCCGTAGCCGATGCGGTTGGCGTATTCCATGCACAGGCCGTACTCCCGGGGGTCAATTTGTCCGTCCTGCAGCATCATTTGCACCAGCGTCTGCAGCTCCAGGGTGCGTTGCAGGCCTTCGGAAGGCACGATAAAGCTCAGTATGTCCAGATTGTCGGCAATGGGCTGCACCTCTTCCGGCTTCAACCCCAGCCGGTTGCCAATCTGGAGCAGCAACTGGCTTTCCTGCTCGTCCAATTCGCCATCGGCGGCGGCTATAAGAACCAGGTTTTGAAAAAAGGATAATTTCTTCTGGGGCGTGTTTAGCACATCTTCCAGGGAATGTTGCTCTTGCATGGGGGAAAGTAAAAGAGTGAAAACAGTAGCCTTTGCCTGGTGCTACTAGCTGAAGCTACCGGCAACGGCTTGGCTAAGCAGCCGGTGGCCGGACGGCCGTATGGGCGGCCGAGTGATGATGAAACGGGCAGGCGCTGGTTTGCACCGCCGTAGGAGCCAGCTGCCCGGTAACCCGCACGTTGCGCATCACGAAGCCGCTGGCCGGGAGTGTGGGCATTCGGGTGAGGCTGTAGCGCAGGTCCTGGGCTGGCACGTCGTAGCGCAGGCCGGTATTGAGAAAGGTAACGGCCTGCTTGAGTACTTCAATGGTAATCCACTCCCCGGCGCAACGGTGGCCATTTTCGTAGTGCCCGCCCCCCTGCGGAATAAAGTCGAAGGGACTGATGGGGCGGTTGCGGAACCGGTCGGGCCAGAAGAGGTTGGGGTTGTGCCACAGGCGCGGGTCGTGGTTGGTACCGTACACATCGAGCAGTACCAGGGTACCTTTCGCAAACTGGCAGCCGCGCCATGTAAAGTCTTCCCGCACCCGGGCCCCCAGAAAGGGCGCAAACGGAAAGTCGCGCCGCACTTCCTGCACGAAGAACTCGGTATAGTCTTCGTGAGTGGCGCGCAGCAGGCCGCGGTAAGCCGGGTATTCGTGCAAGGCCACCGCCGCAAAGGTGATATAGGTAGCAATGGCCACAATCGGCCGCAGCACATTCATCAGCTCAACGGCAGCCATGCGGGCATCCAGCTGCTGCCCGTCGGCGTCGCGCAGGTAGGCCATAACGTCGGCGGCGCTGCCTTTAACTACCGGCAGCTTGCCCTTACGGATTTTCTTGATGATGCCCTCAATCCAGTTTTCGGTCCGGGTTCGGGCCCGTTTGCCGCGCCAGTGCCGAGGCCCCACGCCACCAAAACCATCGACCATGGCCCCAAAGTCGCGGGCCCGCCGCCGGGCTTGCTTGTCTTTGAGCGGCACGCCGGCCCAGGCGCAAGCGGCCCGGCACAGCACTTCCTGGGCTTCCTCAAACAGCACCACTTCCGGCTGCTGCTCCCACTGTGCGGCGGCGGCTTGCCACTCGTCGGCCAGCAGCTGCAACAGCTGCCGGCGGCTCTGGTCCGTCATCAGCGACATAAACGCGTCTTTGCGGCAGCGGTGCATGGCCCCATCCTTGGTCTGCACGGCATCCAGGCCCATGAGCGTTGTCTGGATGCGGCGGGGCACGGCGCCTTCCCGAACAAAGCGGGCCGGGTCGTAGAACAACTGCGCTGCTTCCGGACCGTGCAGGCAGATGGTTTTCATACCCAGTAAGCGAATCTGGAAAATATCAGAATGCAGACGGCGGGTACGGTTCCAAAGGAATGGAAACCCTTCGCGCACCACATCAAGGGTGCTGTCCAGACTAGAGTCACGGGGTATTGTTTGCATAGCAGTTGTGGATAGGAAAAGGCAGTAGGAACAGAAGCAGCTGACATGCGACATGCACGCCCACTACAGTTGAGCATGGCCCTAATAGGACGGTAGGGGCCTTTTTTCATACGTCCATTCGCCCTCCAGGATACGCCTGACATAGGAATCAGGTGTTAGCGTGGAGCTTGGCACCCGGTCTTGAGACTTTGGCGGCAGGGCTTCGGCAGCCGCGTCTTATCTTGCGCCCATGCTTCGTTCCTTCACCACTTTGGCTGCCCCCAACCCCCAGATTGACCCGCTGTTAGCTTTCGTGCGCGACATTGGCCTGGAGGTGCGCGAAGAAGAGTTGACAGGCCGCGCGACCTTTTTGCCCGGCCTGCTCATCGACCGGGGCGTACTGGTGGTCGACCGGCTGCTGCTGCTTTACCCCGGCGACATTCTGCACGAGGCCGGCCACATTGCTGTGACGCCCGCCGCCGAGCGCCACCTGTTGCAAGCCAACGTGACGGAAAATACTCCTGAGAAAGAAGGTGATGAATTGGCCGTACTGGGATGGTCCTATGCCGCCTCCCTAGCCCTGGGCCTGCCGCCCGAAGTTGTGTTTCATCCGGCCGGCTACCGTAATCAGAGCGACTGGCTGATTGAGAACTTTCGCTCGGGTCAGAATATTGGCTTGCCCTTGCTGGTATGGATGGGCCTGACGACTACTGCTGGGTTTCCGCGCATGGAGCGGTGGCTACGGGAGTAGCGCTGCTACCTGTTGGTCATGAAAAAGCCCGCCGCAATGTTCTTGTGGCGGGCTTTTGTATAAGTGTATTTTAAAGAATAAGTGTTTACAGCACAAGCTTACTACCGCTGGTAGAGAAACCCGACTTCATTGATTTTCGGGAAGTCCTGGCAGTAAACAATGTCTAGGGTGTCGCCTGGAGCGTGAGAATAGTTATTCTCCGGTCTGTAGGCTGTTTGGTAAGTTGTTCCCTCCACAGTGAAGGTGCAGTAAAACTGCCAATAAGGTTTTCCTTTTCTGGGTCTGACCTGCTCCCGCTGCCTAACGATGCCTTTAGTCCACACACCCTGTTCGTGTAAAGCCTGCTGTTCTCTATGCTCCATAAGCAGACCAAAGGTTGGGCCAACAAGCAGCGGGGTTGCGTACGCTACTATAGATGCCCACTTTCCACCCACCACAAATGCTTGGATGGTGAGATATACCAGGACAGGCACTAGGCCAAAAATTAAGCTAAGCAAGAATACGTCATGACCAAACCATTCTCCATACAGAACCTTTCGTGGCATGAAGTACACAAAAATCAAGCTTCCTACGAGCCCAATCAACCAGTACCGAGACGGAATCCAAGTACTGGTTGCGTGAGTGACTGTAGAAGATTTCTTTCCTAGCTTCCGACGTCGTGTCGTGCGACTTTTGGGCATTGTTATGAAGCAACAGGAAGGCCAGTTACTTCACTAACTCGTCTTGCAACACGGCAACGGCCTCGCGCAATGTCAGATCCTTGCGCAGCGGCTGCACGAAACGGGCGGTTCGGCCGCTGGCTAGGCTGTCGGCTGGGGTAGCCGCCGAGGCCAGCAGCGGCGCTACTTCCAGGGTAGGCGCGGCCTGCTGGGTTTGCTTGAATTTCTCAGCGGCCTCGTGGGCCAGCTGCTGCTCGGCGCGGTACTTCGTCAGGTTCAACGACACTTGGGTGTCTTTCTGGCGCTTTACCATGCCCTGCACCGCATCGGTGAGCAAGCCAAACGCAGAGTTGGCGGCAATCCGCTGGCGGCTGGCCGCAGCCAGCTTCTCTACGGCCGGGGCGGCGGCCCAGGTCTGGTAGGTAGCGGGGGCAATTTCGTCCCAGGGCAGTGGGTAGTCCGTATCCTGCTCACCGTCGGCCAGGGCACTGTAGGCGTCGGGCACCTGAATGTCCGGGGTTACGCCTTTAAACTGGGTGGAAGAGCCACTGACCCGGTAGTACTTCTGAATCGTCATCTTCAGCGAGCCAAACGGCTTGAGGCTGGCCAGCTGCGGATTCATAATATCGTCCAGCTCGAACACACGCTGCACCGTACCCTTGCCGTAGGTGGTGTTGCCCACAATTACCCCGCGCTTGTAGTCCTGAATAGCGCCGGCCAGAATTTCGGAGGCCGAAGCGCTGTACTTATTGACCAGCACGGCCAGCGGACCGTCGTACTGCACCTGCGGGTCGGGGTCGCCGACGAGCTGGGCCGCACCTTGCCGGCCTTTTACCTGCACCATTGGGCCACTGGCCACAAACAGGCCCGCCATTTCGGCCGCGTCCTGCAGGGAGCCCCCGCCATTGAAGCGCAGATCGAGCACTACGCCGTCCACGTTTTCGCGCTTCAGCTTTGCCAGCTCCGCCTTCACGTCGTCGGCCGAGTTGCGGCCACCGTTGTGATTGAAGTCGGCGTAGAAGCTGGGCAGCAGGATGTAGCCGATTTTCTTACCGCCTTCGTTGATAACGGCCGACTGGGCGTAGGTTTCCTCGAGCACCACGATGTCGCGGATGATGGAAATAACCTTGGTGCTGGCGTCGGGCTTTTTCACCGTCAGGCGTACCTCGGTGCCTTTCTTGCCCCGAATCATCTGCACTACCTTGTCGTAGCGCATGCCTTCCACCGCCACCGGTTCGGCGGCGCCCTGGGCCACGCGCAGAATAATGTCGCCGGCTTTTAGCTCGCCCTGCCGGTAGGAAGCCGAGCCGGGCACGATGCTGGCCACGAACACCTGCCCGTCCTTCTCCCCTAGCTGGGCCCCGGTGCCTTCGAGGCGGCCGGTGAGGGCCAGGTCAAAGTTGGTTTTGTCTTTGGGCGCAAAATACTCCGAGTGCGGGTCGAAGGTATTAGCAATGGTATTGGCAAACTCGGCCAGGCGGTCGGCCTCATCGGTTTGGCGCAGGTCGCTGAACGACTCGTCGTAGTACTTGAGCACCTGCTTGCGGGCGTCGGCTTCGAGCTGAGCGGGTGTGCGCACCGGGGGCGAGATGCTGGCATCCGAGGGCTTGGCCTTGGCCGCCGCCAGCGACTTGGTCTGTTTCCGGTTTTGCTCGTCCATCAGCTCCGATACCCGCATCATGGTTTGGTACTTGAGCAGGCGGCGCCACCGCTCCTTGCGGGCAGCGGCATCGGTTGGGTAATTCAGCTTGTCGGCGTCGGTTTCCAGGGTTTCGTTGGCCGTAAACTCGAACGGCTGCTGCAGCAGCTCCCGGTACAGGCTCTGCACTTCCTGCACCCGCTGGTTGATAAGCTTGGTGCTCAAGTCCAGAAAGCCGTGCTTGCCCTGCTTGAGCTCGTTGTCGATGCTGGTTTCGAACTGCTGTAGCTGCTTGATATCCGGCTGCAGTAAGAATCGTTTGCTGCCGTCGAGGTGCTTGAGGTAAAGCGAAAATACCCGGCGCGAGAAATCGTCATTGAGCTGTTCGGGTTGCACGTGGGCCACGCCCAGGCCTTGCGTAACGGTAGCCAGCAGCACTTCTTTTTTCTGCGGCGGCAGATCATCTACAGGTTGCTGCGACAATACCCCGCTGGGCAATAAAACAAACAGGCCCGGCAGCAGGGCTGAGAAACCTAGAGAAGAGCGAAATGATGCCATGTGCTATGGACAAAAAAGATATAACAACGTAGAGGATGGCCGGTTCTCAGCCCAAGATGCGTGGTAGGTGCCCTGGCTCTGCTCCAACTCGTGGTGCCGAAACAGCAGACAGTAAGACACTAAACTGCCAGGCTAGTTGCACAACGATGCCGGGGAGGCCAGTAGTTCAGCCCCGCCCGGCCGGGGCCGCACAATTCTGCATCTTTGTGCCAATAACGCGTTTTTAGCCAATTGATCGGCTACAGACCATTCGCTTAACCATGACAACATCTCTTTACCGGGGCGACGGGTCAGTATACCTTACCGTGGAGCGCAATCAGCAGGAAAACTGGATTCATGCCCGCTGGCAGGGTCGCCAGACCATGGGCACTATCATGGACGGGGGCCTCACCTACGTGGACATGCTGCGCGCCGCGCCCTGCCCCAAGCTGCTCAACGACCACCGCGACCTGGTCGGCACGTTTACGGAAGCCAACGACTGGATTCAGCAGGTCTGGACCCCGCTGATTATCAGTGCCGGGCTCCGTTACTTCGCCCAGGTCCTGTCGCCCGACGTGTTTGGTCAGCTTTCCATTGAAGACCTGCAACACCGCATCGGCGACCTGCTGCACATTCAGCTCTTCGCCAGCCTCACCGAGGCCCAGACGTGGTTACGCGCCCAACCATAAAACCCAGACCGACTAGAGAAATGTAGCTGCCAACCAGCTCATCTAGGCAGCCCCAGCAACCATGCACCTATTCATTTATTCGGCGCTTAGCCCGGCCGCCCGCCACGCGTTAATGCAGCAGCTTCCGGCCGGGGTCATGCCAGTTTTTCGCACCGATCTGGCTCCCGAGCAGCAGCTAGCGGCCTTTCAGCGGGCAGAAGTGGTCCTGGGCAATGTGCCGCCAGCCTGGTTTACCAGTTCCTCCCCGCTGCCGCTGCGCTTCTGGCAAATCGACTCGGCCGGTTTTGAGCGGTACCGGGGGCTGCACCTGCCGTTTCCGGTGGCCAACATGGGCGACTTTTTTGCCTGGCCCTGCGCCGAAACCATGGTAGCGGGCCTGTTGGCTTTGTACCGGCAGATTCCCCAGCTGGCCGTGCTCCAGCAACAACGCCGCTGGGTAGGTGCCCCGCTGCGGGCCCAAACCGGGCTGCTGCGCCACAAGCGGGTCGTGATTCTGGGCGCCGGAGCCATCGGCCAGGCCGTGCGCGAGCAGCTCAGCGGCTTTCGGTGCACAGTGCAGCTGCTGGCCCGCACCGATCCGCAGGCCCAGCTCCACTCCGCCGCCGAGCTGCTGGCCGTGCTGCCCGAAACCGACATCGTTGTCAACTGCCTGCCGGGCAGCGCCGAAAACTTCTTTTCGGCGGAGCTGGTAGCGGCTATGGCACCCGGCAGCATCTACGCCAGCGTAGGCCGGGGCAATACCACCGACGAGCCCGCCCTCCTAGCCGCCTTGCAAGCCGGCCGCCTCGGGGGCGCAGTGCTCGATGTAACGGCGCAGGAGCCTTTGCCCGCCGACAACCCGCTCTGGACGTTACCCAACGTGCTGCTCACCCAGCACACCGGCGGCGGCCAGCCCCGGGAAGACGAAGGCAAAGTGGAAATGCTGCTGCACAACCTGGAGCTGCTGCGCCGCGGCGAGCCGCTGGAGAATCTGGTGGAGCTGGGGCGCGGGTATTAGCCAATAGAACTATGTCTCCCCTGCCCAGCGCTGCCTTTATGCAGCAATACTTTCCAGGCTTTTTCTTGAGCAGCGGCCTGTTCTACTGGTGGCCCACCGAAATTCGGTTTGACTGAGGTTGGCTTATGCCTAATTGCCAGGCGCAATTGCATCAAAAAAGCCCGACCAACTGGCCGGGCTTTTTGCGTTAGCACTGAAACGTAATTACGAATTCAGCTTGGTAATCGTCTCCACGATATCCTCCGAAATACCCGTGCTGCTGAAGCCGCCGTCGTGCATCAGGTTCTGCATGGTCACGTAGCGGGTCAGATCCGAGAACAGCGAGATGCAGTAGTCGGCGCAGGCTTCAGCCGGGGCGTTGCCCAGCGGCGACATCTTGTCGGCGTAGTCGTAGAAAGCGTCGAAGCCGCCCACGCCGGTGCCGGCCGTAGTTTTGGTCGGCGACTGGCTGATGGTGTTTACGCGCACTCTCTTCTGCTTGCCGAGGCGGTAGCCGTAGTTGCGGGCAATGCTTTCGAGCACGGCCTTGGCCTGCGACATATCGGTGTAGTCGGGGAATACGCGCTGGGCGGCAATGTAGGACAAGGCTACTACCGAACCCCACTCATTCAGGGCGTCCTGCTTTTCAGCTACGGCCATCATTTTGTGAAACGACAGGGCTGATACATCCAGGGTTTTGAGGAACCACTCGTAGTTCAGCTCACCGTAGTGCTTGCCCTTGCGGATGTTGGTGCTCATGCCAATGCTGTGCAGCACAAAGTCAAGCTTGCCGCCGAGGTGCTCCTGGGCACCGGTGAAGAGCTTTTCCAGGTCCTCCATCGAGGTAGCGTCGGCCGGAATAATGGGCGCCTCGCACTGCTCCGAGAGCTTATTGATTTCGCCCATGCGCATGGCCAGCGGGGCGTTGGTCAGCACAAACCGGGCCCCTTCAGCGTGGGCTTTCAAGGCAACTTTCCAGGCAATGGATTTTTCGTCGAGGGCGCCGGAGATAATACCGACTTTGCCGGCAAGCAGATTATTGGACATGAGGTTGTGTTTTGCAGGGGAATGGTGGGCAAAAATAGCTTTTCAAACGGTTCCATCACGCACCCGCGCTTTTCCCGGGTTTGCAAACGGCTAAGACGCACACAAAAAAGGCCCCGCATGGTGCAGGGCCTCTTCTGATTCGGACGGTTCCGGATTAGGCAGCCACGATTTCGCCCCGCATAGCCAGCAGCTCGCGGGCACTCTGGAAGGCATTTTCGCTGGGCTTAGCCCCGGCTATCATGTGGGCAATTTCCCGCACCCGTTCTTCGGTCGTCAGCTGGCGGATGCGGCTTACGGTGCGGTCGGCGCGGTCCTCTTTATAGACGAAGTAGTGCGCGTCGCCGGCGGCGGCCATCTGGGGCAGGTGAGAAATAGCCACGAGCTGGTGCTTTTTGGCCATCTGCTGCATCATACGGCCCACTTTCACCGCAATTTCGCCCGAAATACCCGTATCAATTTCGTCGAAGACGATGGTCGGCAGCGCGGTTTTGTCGGCCAGCATATACTTAATGCACAGCATCAGGCGGGAGAATTCGCCCCCCGAGGCAGCCTTGCTCAGCGTCTGGGGCTGGGCACCCTTGTTGGCCGTAAACAGAATGCTGATAATATCGATGCCGCTGGCCGCCGGCTGCCCGGTGCTGTGCTGCACCACGATGCGCGAGTGGGGCATGCCCAGCTCGGCCAGCAACCCGGCCAGTTCCTTCTCAAACTTAGGAAAGCCCTTTTTACGGCTCTCCGAAAGCTTGCTGCCCTGCCGCGTCACGGTGGCCAGGGCCCCTTCCGTGTCTTTGCGCAGGCGGGAGAGTTCCTTGTCCAGGTTTAGCACCGAACCCACTTTCTGGCGCAGGTCGTCGCGCACGGCAATCAGCTCGGGCACGTCGCGCACCTGGTGCTTGCGCTGCAGGTTGTAGAGTACGTTGAGGCGGCTCTGCAGCTCGTCGATACGGGCCGGGTCGCCCTCGGTGCGCCGCTCGGTGGCTTCCACTTCATCGGCAATATCGTGAAGCTCGATCAGGCAGCTGTCGAGGCGCTCTTTGAGTACTTTGAACGAGTCGGCATAACCCGAAATCTGACCGAGCAGCGTGGCGGCTTCCTTCATGCTCCCGGCGGCGCAGTACTCACTCTCGCTCAGGCTGTGCAAGGCCTGGGTGAGCTTGTACTTGATTTCCTCGGCGTGCTCCAGCTGCTTTATTTCCTGTTCCAGGGACTCCTGATCCTCATCATCGAGGCGGGCCTCCTCCAGCTCGCTCAGCAGAAAACTATGGTAGTCCAGCTCTTTGTTGGCCTGGGCAATCTGGTCCTCCACCATTTTCAGGTCGGCTTCCAGCTTGCGGTACTGCCGGTAAGCGTTGCTGTAATGAGCCCGGGTGGGCACCAGGCCCGCATAAAGGTCCAGCAGATTCAGCTGAAATACGGCGTCGCCGAGCAGCAGCGTATCGTGCTGGGAGTGAATGTCCATCAGGTTAGCCCCGATGTTGCGCAGCGTGTCCAGGGTTACGGGCGTGTCGTTCACAAAGGCCCGCGACTTGCCCGAGGGGCTGATTTCGCGACGCAGAATACACTGGGCGTCGTAGTCCAGATCTTCGGAGTCGAAAATATCCTGGAGCTGATAGTTCGAAATATCGAACTGGCCTTCGATAACACACTTGCGCTGCGTGTCGAAGAGCATCTTGGAATCGGCCCGGTTGCCGAGCAGCAAGCCAATAGCGCCCAGCATGATGGACTTACCAGCCCCGGTTTCGCCGGTAATAATATTGAGCAATGCGGAAGGCCGCAGCTCCAGTTGCTCAATCAGAGCGTAGTTCTGTATGCGAAGATCAACCAGCACGGTTTTGCAATTAGTTGGCGGGGATAGAAAGCAGGCCGGATTTGCCTTGGTGCCCAACTACTCCATCGGCCTTCTCTAGAAAGACGGAAAGCTAGCTCGTAGCACCAAAACTTCTTGCAGCCTGGTTCCAACTAATAAAATTAGTTGATTTTCACGATACAACCACCTTACGCCAACTACTTTAGCAACTCACAGCTCTATATTCGCACCCGCTAATACTACGGCTGGCGCAGAATTGTCTGGTAACGGGCCGAGTTGGTGGGGTCTACTTCCGTGAGCATATTGACCACCTGCTGCTTCTGCTGCTGGTCCTGGGCCGTGCGGAAAATATTGGAAATTTCATCCGACTTCGTGTCGAAGAAGGCCCGGGCCAGCAGGGTGCCGGGCCGGCGAATGGCGGCCTGCTGCACGCCCTGCAACGCCGTAAACAGGCTGGTACGGGCTTCTTCTGGCTTCTGAATAAAAATGTCCAGCCCCTGCCGGTAATAGGCGTAAATACCGGTCCGGAAGGCCTCCAGCTGCGGGTCCTGCAGGTTATTGAGGAGCCAGTAGCGGTTGCGCGACTCGGCATCCTGCCAGGCCGGATCGGCCTCATTGGTCACGGTCTGGTTGGCGGCGTTATTCAGAATGTTGCGGGCCCGGTCGTAGTAAGGCGAGCCGCCCAGCCGGGAAAAGCTGTCCTGGTCCATGCCGATAATGATGTAGGCGTAGAAGCTCAACAAGGACGAGAGGTTGGAAACAAACGTGTTTTCCGAGTAGTCAATCGGGTTCTGGGGCGAATAGTTGAACACCCAGCGCTTATCGGCAAACGACAGCAAGTTGGTTTCGTAGCTGGTGCCGTACACGGGCCGGGTCGACACAATCCGGGCCGTGGCCTCGTAGGTACCGGTCTGGGGCACGTTGGTAATACCCACAAAGATGCGGCACCGGATCCGCTCCTCGGGCCGGTAGGTCTGGTTGGTGAAGGCCCGCGTGTTCAAAAACGCCTGCATGTCGTTCTTCATCTGCTGCACCAGTTGCCGGTCGGCAATGTTGACGTTTTCGGCCGTAATCTGCACATCGGCCAATATTTCCTGGGCCTGCCCGGGGCGGGTCAGCAGGGTCAGCACAAACAGCAGCGGAATCAGAACTTTACGCATGGCGGAGGGAAAGGCGGGCAAGAACGGTGCGGACGATATCGTGGGCCACGGCGGCTTTGGGCTTCAACTCAAAGATAGTCATTTGGCCCGCCGCGTCCAGCAGCATCACTTTGTTGGTATCGTGGCGGAAGCCGGCCCCGGGGTCACGCAGGGAGTTGAGCACAATCAGGTCGAAGTTCTTGCGCTGCAGCTTGCCCCGGGCGTGGGCTTCCTCGTCGTTGGTTTCTAACGCAAAACCCACGGAAAATTGTTCAGCCCGCTTGGTTTGGCCGAGCGTAGCCGCAATGTCCACGTTCTTGACCAACTCCAGGGTCAGCGTGTCGCCCTCCTTTTTGATCTTGTTTTCGGCTACGGTGCGCGGCCGGTAATCGGCCACGGCGGCGGCAAAAACCCACACGTCGGCCTCGGGCGCGGCAGCGGCGGCGGCGGCAAACATCTCGGCCGCAGTTTGGACCCGCGTAGTATGAATCAGCGGGCTGCTGGGGTTGGACAGGCTGGTGGGGCCACTAATGAGCGTTACATGCGCGCCGGTTGCAGCAAATGCTTCGGCCAGGGCATAGCCCATCTTGCCCGTGCTATGGTTGCCAATAAATCGAACCGGGTCAATCGGCTCGTAGGTGGGGCCGGCCGTAAGTAAGACGCGCATTGCTTGACTTGCTTGCATGCCAACGCCTCGTGCCGTAGCGAGGCATGAGGCGTTGGGTTTTTATTCACTAAAGAACTGCTCCAATCGGGCCACAATATCCTCGGGTTCCAGCATGCGCCCCGGGCCCGACAAGCCACTGGCCAGCTCCCCGACCGGCGACTCGAGCACGTGGTTGCCGAAGCTGCGCAGGCGCTCGAAGTTGTGGGTCACGGCCGGATGCACGTACATGTCCAGGTCCATGGCGGGAGCCAAAAACACCGGGCAACGCGCCGACAGATAAACGGCCGCCAGCAGGTTGGGGCAGTGCCCGTTGGCTAGCTGGGCTACCGTGTTGGCACTGGCCGGGGCAATGACCAAGGCATCGGCCCAGAGCCCCAGCTCGACGTGGTTGTGCCACTCGCCGGCGGCCTCGTCGCGCAGAAAACCCGTCAGCACGGGCTTTTTAGACAAGGTGCCCAGGGTTAAAGGTGTGACAAAGGCCGAGGCCGAGGCCGTCAGAATGACTTGCACCTCAGCCCCGGCCTTGATCAGCAGCCGCACCAGCATGGCGGATTTGTAGGCAGCAATGCTGCCACACACGCCCAGAATGATTTTGCGGCCTTGTAGCGGCATCGCGCGGCTACTTATTCAGTAGGACGAACTACTGGCAGCGCCTCTTCTTCGAGCGTACGGAACGTCACTTTGCCTTCCAGAAACTCCTCAATGGCGAGGTTGGTCGGCTTGGGCAGACGCTCATAGTGCTTGGAAATCTCGATTTGCTCCCGGTTTTCGAATACTTCTTCCAGGTTGTCGACCGTGGTAGCAAACTCGGCCAGCTTGCCGTTGAGCTCCTCTTTCAGCTTCACCGAAATCTGGTTGGCGCGCTTCGAGATGATGGCAATCGACTCGTACACGTTGCCGGTTTCGTGGGTGAAGTCCGACATGTTGCGGGTCACGATGGAAGCAGAGACGTTGTTCGGAGTTTTCATATGATGAAGGGTCTTAAGTACTACTTAAAAAATGAGCCGAGGCCATTCGAGCGGTCAACTTCCGCCCAAAATACGACATCAGCTCGTTACAATTTACTTGGCAGCCGTATCGGCGGGCTTCAGCTTGGCCATTTCGTCGCGCGAAGCGGTGTACATGGATTCGGCAGCTTTCAGGTTCCGGCTCTGCGGATAGTTGTCGATGAAGGCCTGGTAAAAAGACAATACGTCCAGGTACCGCTCCCGCTGCTTTTCCGGCACGCTTTCCTTGGCCAGGTCGTACTGGGCGCTTAGCTTCAGGAAAGCCGCATCCTCGTTGAAAGCCGAAGCTGGGTACTGCTGCTGAAAGGAGCTGAACGCCGTAACGGCCGCCTGGTAGTAGCGCACGTTGTAGTAGAGCTTGGCGCTCTGGAAAGCCTTGTTTTCCAACTTTTTCTGCAACTCCTGCGACATATTTTCCGCCTCGGGCCGGAACTGGCTCGACGGATAGCGGTTCAGAAAGTCCTGGATGGATTCGAGGGCCGAATACGTGTTGGTCTGGTCCAGCTCAAACTCCGGAGAGTCGCGAAACAGCGACTTGGCATTCAAAAAAGTAGCTTCCTCGGCGTACTGCGAGTTGGGATACGTGTCGGCAAACGACTTGAAGTAGTAGGCACTGAGCACGTAGTTGCGCTGCCGGTAGTTGGTGTTGGCGAAGTAGAACTGGGCTTTTTCCGCTTCGGGACGACCTTTCAGCAGCGGAATCAGATCCTCGAGCAGCGTACCAGCCTTAAAAAAGTCGCCTTTGTCGTAGTACTGCACCGCGGCCTCGTACTTCTTGTTGACGTCGCTGCTCTTGAGCAGCTTTTGGTAGCCGGAGCACGAGCCAAGCAGCAACGTACTCACTAACAGAACAAAGAAGGCGGGGCGAAAAGACAGCATAAGGGGGGCAAAGGTAACGGATTACAAGGCCGAATCAAAGGTGAAGGCCGGTGGCCTACTTAGCGGCCCGGGTCAGGGGCGCTTTCGGCTTCGGAGCCGGAGTGGCCGGCTTGGGCAAAGTGGCTTTCGGCGCGGCAGTCTTCGGCTTGGTTGCGGGTTTCGACTTGGCTTTGACGGCCGTTTTAGGTTTGACTTTCGCCTTGGGCTTGGCTTTGGCTTTCACGGGCAGGGCAAAGTGCTTGCCTAACACCAGCCGACGCGTGGGGCGTTCCGTGGCGCGCCAGGTAAAGCCCTTGAGCTTCTGGTCTTCCGGCTTCAGCTCGTGGGGCGGAATAAAGCTGGCGTCGGGGTTGGTCAGGAACGTAATGGTTTGGAGCTTGTTGTCGGCAAAGCGCAGGGCCATGTTGGCACTCACGGCTTTGTTAAGGCCCGTGGTAGCCGTATCTCCCTCAAGAGCATAGTAGAGGCTCTCGGCGTTGCCAAGCACATCCACTTTTTTTATTTTGTTGTCGACGAAGTAGGCCACCATGTTGCGCCCCTTCACCTGATTGTAGTTCAGAATCGTGTCCTGCCCGATGATAAACGAGTTGGCATACAGGCGCATCTGGTCAATTTTCTTGTTGCGCTGCCGAATTTCCATACTGTCGGCCGTCAGCTGGTTTTTATCCGACCACAGCACCGGGCGCTTGTTGAGGTAGATAATCGAGTCCTGCCGGTCGTAGGTCAGCGAGTCGCAGCGGCCCTGCAGGTCGGTGCGGAAGATTTTTACCCTGGGGTAGGCATACAGCACGCCCGCCGCGTTTTGGGGCGGGCGGCCCTCCACGCTTACCAACGTATCGGCGGCCAGGTACAAGGTGTCGTTGTCGGTGATGTTGCGCATTACCGGGCTGCTGCCGTAGACCTTGGCCCGGCCCTGGGCCCGCCAGTACTTGCCCACGTCGCCGCGCAGCACCAGGTTGTCTTTCTTCGAAATCATCGACACGTGGCCGGTAGCCACGCCGTACTGCCGGGCCTCGTCGTACACCAGCTTGTCGCCGCCGAGCAGGTAGTTCGGGGTTTCAATCTTGGCGTTGCGCTGGAAGTTAGAAACCTTAGTAATGGTATTGTAGGTGCCGTTTTCGGCGTACAGGTTGCCCTGCTTACCCGTGATGCGCGTAGGGCCGAAGAAGTAGGCAATTTTCGACACCGTATTATACTGCAGCGTATCGGTGTCGATGTTGTTTTCTTTGGTCACCAGCTTCACGTTGCGCTTGAAGCTGAACACCTTCGACACCGTATTGTAGTACCCAAACTGGCTGTCCAGGGTATTTTCGGGGTCGACGAGGTGGCCGCCGGTGCTGTAGTACGCCAGGTTTTTGTTCAGGTCGTAGTCGAGCAGCGTGGTGGTCAGGGTCATGCGGGGGTCGCGCATCACCACGTTGCCCGTCATGCGGGCCTTGCGGGTGTCGCCGTCGTAGGTGGCCCGGTCGCCGGTAATGGTAACCGTGTCGTTCTGGATGATGCGCACGTTGCTGAAGGCCTCCAGGGCGTTTTTCTCCAGATACTGGTAGGCCGAGTCGCAGTAAAGCAAGGTGGTGCCCTGCTTAAAGCTCACGTTGCCAATGAGCTTACGAATCTCCACGCCGTTGAAGGTGCCCCCAATCAGCTTCTCGGTACCGGGCAGCAGCTCGATGCGCTGGCCTTTGGGGGGTGCGGGTGGGGCCGCCGGCCGGGGGCGTTGCTGAGCCCAGCTGAGCAGGGGCAGCGCGGCGAGAAAAACCAGAAAAACAAACTTTACAAAACGCATTTCGGGGCAAAGGTACGGAAGGCCCGCTGGTAACGCCCATCTTTGCAGCGTAGTGCCCAATGTTGCCTTCCCGAATCAGTTTTTATATGCTTGAGCGTGTTCGTCAGTTTATTGCAGAGCAGGAGCTTTTCGCCCCCACTACCGATTACCTGCTGGTAGCCGTCAGCGGCGGCATGGACTCGGTAGTGCTGGCCGATGTGCTGCACCGCCTTGAAGTTAAGTTTGCCATTGCTCACTGCCACTTCGGCCTGCGCGGCGAGGAAGCCGATGCCGACGAGGAATTTGTGCGCAAGCTGGCTAAAAAGTACGAAGTGCCCTATTTCGCCGAGTTCTTCCAAACCAAGGAGTTTGCGGCCCAGGAAGGAATTTCCACCCAAATGGCCGCCCGCACCCTGCGCTACGCCTGGTTTGAGCGGATTCGCCAGACCCAGCAGCTCGACTATATTGCCACGGCCCACCACCAGCGCGACGCGGCCGAAACCATGCTGCTCAACCTGACCCACGGCACCGGCCTGGCCGGCCTGCACGGCATTAAGGCCAAAAATGGCCGCATCATCCGGCCTCTACTGGGTATGGGCAAGGAAGATCTGTACGACTACCTGGTGGAAAACCGGCTGATCTGGCGCGAAGACGCCTCCAACGACAGCACCCTCTACCAGCGCAACCGTCTCCGCCACGACGTGCTGCCGGTGCTGCGCGACATCAACCCCAACCTCGACCAGACCCTGCAGATTACGGCCGAGCGGGTGGGCGGGGCCGAGGAAATTCTGCGCCGCTACGTAGAGGACACCCAGACCCAGGTCCGCCGCGACGAAGCCGAGGTGGTGTACCTGAACATCCCGACGCTGCAGCGCACGGCCGCCACTACCTTGGTCCTGCACGAACTGCTCAAACCCTTCGGGTTCTCCTACCTGGTCGTAAAGGACATTGTGGCCGCCTTCCAGGGCGAGTCGGGCCGGCGGTTTGAGTCGCCGACGCACCTGCTGGTCAAGGACCGGGAGCAGCTGGTCATCAAGCCCCGCAGCCTGACCAAATTCGGCACCTATCAGTTGCAGGCCGGGCAGACCGAGCTTAAGGCCGAGGGCCTCAACCTGCGCGCCGAGCTGAGCGAAGCCTCGGACCAGGAGATTCCGCGCAGCAAACAGGTGGCTACCATGGACGCCGATAAGCTGAGCTTTCCACTCACGGTGCGGCGCTGGCAGGAGGGCGACTGGTTTATGCCCATCGGTATGAAGGGCAAGAAGAAGCTTTCGGACTTCCTGATTGACCAGAAAGTGCCGCTCAACCTCAAGGACGACGTGCGCGTGCTCGTCACGGCCGACCAGAAGATTGCCTGGGTTATCGGCTTCCGTCCCGATGACCGGTTCAAAATCACCGAAGACACCCAGCGCGTACTGACGGTGCGACGCATGTAATTTCCGACTGGTATCGTTCCCGTAACTTGTTCTAGGCCACTACGGGTTTTCGCTTACTTTTACGGCTGCGAATAAAATTCTCAACCCAACCCTCACCCAATGAAAGTTACCGTAGTTGGGGCTGGCAACGTGGGCGCTACTTGCGCCGACGTATTAGCCACCCGCGAAATCGCCAACGAAGTTGTTCTGGTTGACATTAAGGAAGGTTTTGCGGAAGGCAAAGCCCTGGATATCTGGCAAAAGGCTCCCGTTATCGGTTACGACACCCGCACGGTAGGCGTCACCAACGACTACAGCCGTACGGCTGACTCCGACGTGGTAGTAATTACCTCGGGCCTACCCCGCAAGCCCGGCATGAGCCGCGACGACCTGATTTCGACCAACGCTGGCATCGTCAAATCGGTAACCGAGCAGGTAGTAAAATACTCGCCCAACGCCATTATCATCGTGGTGTCGAACCCGCTGGACGTGATGACCTACCAGGCCCACCTCACTTCGGGTCTGCCCCGCGAGAAGGTGTTTGGCATGGCGGGTATCCTGGATACGGCCCGCTACCGCGCCTTCCTAGCCGAAGCCCTCAACGTTAGCCCCAAAGATATTCAGGCAGTGCTGATGGGTGGCCACGGCGACACGATGGTGCCCCTGCCCCGCTACACCACCGTGGGCGGCATCCCGGTAACCGAGCTGATCGGCAAAGCTGAACTGGACGCCATTGTGCAGCGCACCGCCGTGGGTGGTGGTGAACTGGTAAAGCTGATGGGTACGTCGGCCTGGTATGCTCCTGGCGCCGCCGCCGCCCAGATGGTCGAGGCCATCGTGCGCGACCAGCGCCGCGTGTTCCCCGTGTGCATCGAACTGCAGGGCGAATACGGCATCAACGGCGTATACCTGGGAGCTCCGGTTATCCTGGGTAAGAACGGTATCGAGAAGGTGATTGAGCTCCAGCTCAATGACGACGAGAAGGCCTTGCTGGAAACTTCGCGTGGCCACGTGAAAGAAGTCATGGATGCGCTGGACAACATGAGCAAGGCCAGCGCCTAGCTTTCCGGAAATTGACCCAATAGAAGCGGCCGTTCTGCAGAAGCAGGACGGCCGCTTTTTTATATTCGCTGCTCCACCTGCTTCGGAATAGCACATGACAGCCGCCAGCCTTGCTCAAGCCCTCGACAGCCTAGCCGACCCCAAACGGGCAATACTATTGCAGCGCTTTTTTAAAACCGGCCCGGGCCAGTACGGCGAAGGAGACCAGTTTCTGGGCCTCCCCCTACCCCAGCAGCGGCAGCTGGCCCGCCAGTTTCGGCACTTGCCCATGAACGAGACAGAAACGCTGCTGGCCAGCCCCTGGCACGAGCATCGCCAAACGGCCCTCATCATCTGGACGCTGCAATTCGCCAAGGCCGGCCCGGCGCAGCAGCAGCTTATTCACGAGGGCTATCTGCGCAACCGCAGCCGGGTCAACAACTGGAACCTGGTAGATATTACCTGCCCGCTGCTGGTAGGCACGCATCTGCTGGATAAGGACCGAGCCCTGCTCTACGAGCTGGCCGTCGAGCCCAACCTGTGGAGCCAGCGCATGAGCTTAGTTTCCACCCTGGCCTTTATTCGCAAAGGGCAGTTTCAGGACACGTTTGCCCTGGCCGAGCAGCTTCTCTCCCACCCCCACGACCTGATTCATAAAGCCATGGGCTGGATGCTGCGGGAAGTGGGCAAGCGCAACGAGGACGCTCTAGAAGAATTTCTGATCGACCACCACGGGCAGCTACCCCGCACGGCTTTGCGCTATGCCATTGAACGGCTGCCGCCCGCGCGGCGACAGTTTCATCTGCAGGCATAATGCCCCTGGTTGGGTGTAGCCGCTACCAGGTTTCTAACCGCTTGGGCACCATCGTTTCTTCCAGCGACTTAATCAATGCTTTGGCTTGCTCGTCGAGGTAGGCTGCGCGGTCTTCAGCGTAGCCCGGCTTCATAGAGCCTAGGTATTCGACGGCCAGCGTGTAAGGCCCCTGAAGAGTCTTGCCGCTGACATCCAGGGTGCTATAGGTCCACTGGATGTGGTCAATTTGGTATTTGAACTTGCCGTCTTTCACCTGCACGGTGCAGTCGTAGGCGTAGCTATTGGGGTCCTTAAACAACCCGACGGGCGGTTGCTGCAACAGTCCGTGGGCTACCAGCGTGCCCGTTTCTCTGTTACGGGTCTGGCTCGTGTCGGGGCTGCCGGTTATGTTGCGGGCCATCCACTGCTTGGCGCGCTCAAACAAGACACTCTGGGCAATACCATCGGCGGGCACTATGCCGCTGTAGACCACTTTGTAGTCTACCTGGGGCAGGCGGCTATAGCCGTGAGGCTTCGGGCTTTTTTGCGCGGCGGCCGAGCTGCTGATGCTAAGTGCAAGCAAGGCTATGTAACATGACTTCATAGCTGCTAGTTACCGCCGAGCTTCTGCTTTTGCATACCGGAGCACAAAAAAACCTGTCGAGTATCCTCAACAGGTCTTTTCTGGTCCGCAGGGCCTGCTTACTTCTGGCTGGCCTTGAATAGCTTCTGCTTTTCTTCCTTCGACAGGCTTTCGTAGCCCGAGCGGGAAATCTTGTCCAGAATCAGTTCGATTTCGTCCTGCTCGGGGCGGCCCGGGCCGGCTTTCTTCGCCGTGGGCGCCTCGGCGGCCCGGCTGCGGTGCGTTACGCTCATGCGCGGCCGGCCCGAAACGATATTGCCCACGAAGTCGCCGACGGCCTGTACGGGGCGGCCCAGGTCGCGCCCGGCCTGCAGCTGCTTGATAAACAAAAACCCGATCAGGGCGCCGCCGATATGGGCCAGCTCCCCGCCGGGGTTGCCCCCGTTGATGCCGGCAATGGAAACCAGCACCACAACGGCCGCAATGTATTTAATCTTCACCGGTCCGATCAGGATCAGGTTGAAGGTATAGTCGGGCAGCAAGGTGGCCGCGGCCACGATAATGGCCGTGACGGCGGCCGAAGCGCCGACAATCGGAATGCCCAGCCGCACCTGAAAAACCGGTATCAGATTGAAGCTCAGCAGGAAGAATACGGCCCCGACCAAAGCGCCCAGAATGTAGATACTCACCAGCTTGCGGTTGCCCAGATACTCTCGGATCAGCATGCCAAACCAGTACAGGTTCAGCATATTAAAGATAATGTGCAGAAAGCCTTCGTGGGTGAAGGCATAGGTGAGAATGGTCCAGGGGTGGCGCAGCAGGCTGGGCAGGTCGGAAGGCATGGCCAGTTGGCGCATTACCACGTTGTACGCCCCGCTGGCACTGGCTACATACAGAATGGCCCGCAGCACAATCAGGACGGCAAACACCAGCACGTTGATCAGCAGCAGCTGGTTCAGGGCGTTGTCGCGCCGGCTGAAGGCAGTGCGGATATCGTTGACAATACTCATGGATGGGCTACGCTAGTAGAACCGGGTACGACCCCGCTCCCAGAATTTTAACACAATAAACCCAATCAACAATCCACCCAAGTGGGCAAAGTGCGCCACATTGTCGCCCGGGGTCCGGTGCACCCCGTTATACAGCTCATAAAGGGCATACAAACCCACGAAATATTTGGCCTTGATGGGAAAAGGCAAAAAGAGCAGCATGAGCTCAGTGTTCGGAAACAGGTAGGCAAAGGCGAACAAGATGCCAAACAAGGCGCCGGAAGCCCCCAGCATGGGAGAGTTGAGCCCGGCCCGAAAGGTTTCCTGGATGGAGGTAAGGGCTCCCTGAATCAGCTTCTGGTCGTCGGGGGTTTTGTGCAGCTGCTGAATCACCGGCTCAAAAGCCGCTTCGTACTGCGGCAGGTTGCGCTCCACAAAGTCCTTCAGGTTCACGTCGCTCGGATTCTGCTGAAACGCGGCAATATCCTGCTGCATGCGGTTCAGCTCGTAGTAGCGCACCCCCGAATACAGCACCCCGGCCCCGATACCACAAATCATCCAGAACGTCAGGAACCGGTTGCCACCCCAGCGCTGCTCGAGCAGAGGCCCGAAGGAAACCAACCCAAACATGTTCGAGAGCAGGTGCATCACGCCGCCGTGCATGAACATATAGGTTACGAATTGCCAGGGCTGAAAGTAGTCGGACGTGACGGGAAACAGCGCCAGCATATTCATTTGCCGGGCTAGCTGGGTTTGCAGCAGATACACCCCTAGGTTGATAAAAAGCAGGATGCGGACTGTCGGGGTCAGGTTGAACATGCAGGGAATTTGGGGCCAAATCAGGGTTTACGGAAAAGGTCCTGCAGCTGGTTTAACTCCAGCAGAACCAGGGTGCGGCGGCCGTCGGGCGTGTAGCTCGGCACGGAGCAGGCAAAAAGCCGGTCGACCAGGGCCGTCATTTCTACATCCGATAACCGCGCATTGTCACTGTTGGTTGCCAGGCGCCGGGCCAGGGCCCGCACCAGCTGCTCGCGCCGGTCGAGGCGGACGGGGCCGGCGTGGGTACGAAACTGCTCAATCAACCCTTCCAGTAGCTCCCGCTCGTCCCGGTTGGCCACGTCGGCCGGAATACCCTCGACGGCAATGGTATTGGGCCCAAACTCGTTGAAACGGAAGCCCAAATCGTGCAAGGCCGCCGATACTTCGCGCAGAATGGCAAAATCCTGGGGCGTGAAGGTAACGGTGCGCGGAAACAGCAGCGTTTGGGAGCTGCCGCTTTGCCGCTCCAGCGCCTGGGCGTACTGCTCGTAGAGAATTCTTTCCCGGGCCGCCACCTGGTCAATAAGCATCATGCCCGACTTCACCGGCACCACCAGGTATTGCTGGTTGATCTGCACGGCGCGGTTGCCCGGCCCACTGGTTTGCTCGGGCAAGGGCAACTCCGGAGCCGCCTTGGCGGCGGGTACCGGGTTGGACATCACCAGCGGATTGGTGGCCTTTTCGAATTTCTCAATCGTAACAGGCGCCGCCGTTTCCGGCAAATCGGGCACTATTGTTTGACCCAAGGACTTGTAAAAGGCTTCCAGGTCCCGCTTGGCTTGCTCGGTAGGCCGCGGCGGTACCTGCCGGTCGGCCCCGGCACCCTTGCCGCCGCCCTCCTTGGGCGCTGGGGCGGCCGCCCGGGCGGCGGCCGAGGCCAGCGCGTCGGGCCGGTAATCGTCGCCGAACGGGTTGGCGTTGGGCGAGGCGCGCAGGGGCTGAATGGGCGCAAAATTGACGTCACCCTCAAAGTCCAGGGACGGGGCCATGTTGTGAATGCCCAAGGACTGCTTCACGGCGGCCCGCACAATGGCATACACGGTTTTCTCGTCCTCAAACTTGATTTCCGTCTTTGTGGGGTGCACGTTGATGTCGATGGCCTTGGGGTCGAGCTCCAGAAACAGCACGTAGAACGGGTGGGTGTCTTTGGGCAGCAGGCCCTCGTAGGCGGCCAGCACGGCGTGGTTGAGGTAGGCCGAGCGGATGAAGCGGTTGTTGACGAAGAAAAACTGGTCGCCCCGGCTTTTCTTGGCCGACTCGGGCTTACCAATGTAGCCTTTCACCGAAATAAAGGGCGTGACTTCCTCGCAGTGAGCCAGCTGCTCTTTGTAGCCGTTGCCCAGCAGGGCCACGATGCGCTGGCTCAGGCGGCCGGCCGGCAGGTTGAACACCTCCAAATCGTTCTGGTAGAGCGAAAAGGCAATCTGGGGGTTCGACAAGGCCACGTGCTGGAACTCGTCCAGAATATGGCGCATTTCCACCGCGTTGGTCTTGAGAAAGTTGCGCCGGGCCGGCACGTTATAGAACAGGTTCTTGACGGCAATGCTGGTGCCGTCGGGGCAGGCCACGGGCTGCTGACTCATTACCTGGGAGCCTTCGATGAGCAGCAGCGTGCCCGTGTCCTGGTCGCGCTGCTTGGTGCGCAGCTCTACCTGGGCCACGGCGGCAATGGAAGCCAGGGCCTCGCCGCGGAAACCCAGGGTCCGGATTTTAAATAAGTCTTCGGTGGTGCGAATCTTGCTGGTCGCATGCCGCTCCAGGCTCATCCGGGCGTCGGTGGGCGACATGCCCGCCCCGTTGTCGACCACCTGCACGAGCTGTTTGCCCGCTTCTTTCACAATAAGCTGCACCTGGGTAGCCTTGGCGTCGACGGCGTTTTCGAGTAGTTCTTTAACTACCGACGCCGGACGCTGGACCACCTCTCCTGCCGCAATCTGGTTGGCAAGGTATTCGGGGAGCAACTGAATTACATCCGCCATCGACCGGGAACTGAAGGTGATACTGAATTGGTTAGCAACGCTTACTACGGAAACCGGAGGGCAGAAAACGTCCGACCTCGGAAATTTATCCGTAAGTTTGCGGCCAACTTTTGTGTGCCGCGCGCCATACCGTTCTTGGTTTTGACGCGTTAGAAGAGAGGAAAGTAGGGGAAAGAAAGCCCGCAACAGCGGCCAAATCCCTGGCACGATTTTCCTTTCAGAGGAACACAAAAGTAGGGCTATTTCCGCTCAGATTCAACTTTACGACGCTACCACGGGAGTCAATGCTCAAGGAATTTCGGATTAGTCTCTTACTGGTTATTCTGGCCGTCACGGGTCTAATCATCTCGTCGTCGGCCCCCAAGGACAAGGACATCCCCCCTATTTCCGCCGCCGAGCAAAGCTGGGTAGACAGCGTGTTTGCAACCCTCACTCCCGACCAGCGCCTGGGTCAGCTCTTTATGGTGGCGGCCTACTCCAACAAGGACAAAAAGCACGTCCAGCGCATCGACGAGCTGGTGAAAGTGTATGGCGTGGGCGGCGTGATGTTTCTGCAGGGCGGCCCCCGCCGGCAGGCGGCCCTGACCAACCGCTACCAGGCCGAAGCCAAAGTGCCGCTGCTGGTAGCCATGGATGCCGAGTGGGGCCTGGATATGCGCCTGGACTCGAGCATGCACTTCGCCAAGCAGATGACCCTGGGCGCCATGGACGACGACCAGTACGTGTACCAGATGGGCCGCGAAATTGCGCTGAAGCTCAAGACCCTGGGGGTGCACGTGAGCTTTTCGCCCGTTATCGACGTTAACTCCAACCCCGACAACCCGGTTATCGGCAACCGCTCCTTCGGCGAAAACAAGGAGCAAGTAGCTAAGCGTGGGGTAGCTTACATCCGCGGCCTGCAGGATCATGGCATTGTGGCCGTGGTGAAGCACTTTCCCGGGCACGGCGACACCGACGTGGACTCGCACGTAGCCCTGCCGGTTATCAACTCCGATCTGGCCCGCCTGACCAACGTGGATCTGTACCCGTTTCAGCAGGCGTTTCAGTCGGGAGTAATGGGCGTGATGGTAGGCCACCTCTACATGCCCCTCTTCGACACGGTGCAGTCCGTCTCGGCCACTATTTCCAAAAACCTGGTGACGGGTATGCTCAAGGAGAAAATGGGCTATAAAGGCCTGGTTTTCACCGATGCGCTCAACATGAAGAGCGTGGCTAACCTCTACAAGCCCGGCGAGCTGGACGCGCTGGCCTTGCTGGCGGGCAACGACGTGCTGCTGTTCTCGGAAGATGTGCCCATGGCCCTGCAGAAAATCCGGGAAGCAGTGGCGGCCGGCACGATTGCGCAGGAAGACATTGATTACCGGGTGCGCAAGATCCTGCGGGCCAAGTATTGGGCCGGCCTGAACCGCTACCAGCCCGTGGACGTGCCCAACCTGGTGGAGAACCTGAACCGGCCGCTGAGCCGCACGGTGCAGCAGCAGATCTATGAGCACGCCACCACGGTGGTGAAAAACCAGGACGACCTGCTCCCCTTCCACCGCCTCGATACTTTGCGCATTGCCACCGTTACCATTGGGACTGGCACGGGCAGCACCTTCGGGACCATTATGAACAAGTACCAGAACGGCCCGGTATACTCCGTGCCCAACCGGTACGCCCTCGACTCTACCTTTACCCGGCTGCAGGCGCGCCTGACGCCTTACAACGTAGTGGTGGTGAGCCTGCACGGCATGAACAATACGCCTGCGCACAACTACGGCATCGGCGAAGGAGCTCTGAAGTTTCTGAAAGACCTGCAGGCCAATCCGAAGCTGAAAACGGTGGTTGTGGTGATGGGCAACGCCTACGCCCTGAAATACGTGGAGGAAGCCCGCAACTTGGTCTGCGGCTACGAAGACAACTATCCGTCCCAGCTGGTGGTGCCACAGGTCTTGTTTGGCGCCCTGCCAGCCAAGGGCCGCCTGCCCGTAACGGTGTCGCCCCTGCTCAAAGCCGGGGTTGGGTTGCCCACGCCCGACTTCCGCCGCCTGCGCTACGCCACGCCCGAGAGTGAAGGCCTGGACTCGAAAATCCTGAGTCAGATCGACAACATTGCCCTGGAGTCGGTGGCGTATGCAGCGGCGCCCGGCTGTCAGGTTCTCGTTGCCAAAGACGGCGCCGTGGTCTTCGACAAGAGCTACGGCTACTGTACTTATGACAAGAGCCAGCCGGTAGAAAGCAGCACGCTCTACGACCTAGCCTCCGTAACGAAAGTGGCCGGGACCCTGCAGGCGGTAATGTATCTGAAAGACCAGGGCAAAATCAACCTCGATGCCAAGGTGGCCGACTACCTGCCCGAGCTGAAAAATTCGAACAAGAAGGACATGACGGTGCGCGACGTGCTCCTGCACCAGGCGGGCCTCAAGCCCGGCATCCCAACTTGGGAGCGGACCGTGGGCAAAGCCGGACTCAAACCGACGTTCTACGCCAGCACCCGCTCCGATGACTTTCCCAATGAGGTAGCCCCCGGCACATTCAGCACCAAAGCCGTGGATGATTCCGTCTGGACTTGGATTGTGCGCAGCAGCATGCTACCCAAAATCAAGGGTAAGTACCCCATTGAGTACAGCGACCTGAGCTTTATGGTACTCAAGCGTCTGAGTGAAAAGGTCTTGAACGAGCCGATTGATGCCTTCCTGCAGCGCACCTTCTACAAGCCGCTGGGACTGGCTTCCATGACTTACAACCCGCTGGAGCGCTTTCCCAAGTCCTGCATTGCCCCCACCGAAAACGACACGTACTTCCGCAAAACCCAGCTGCAAGGCACGGTGCACGACCAGGCCGCGGCCTTGCTGGGTGGCGTAGCCGGCCACGCGGGGCTGTTTGCCAACGCCAACGACTTGGCCATTCTGATGCAGATGGATTTGCAGAACGGCCGCTACGGTGGACAGCGCTATTTCCAGAGCCCAATTGTAACAGAGTTTTCCCGCCCTCAGGTAGCGGGCAATAAGCGCGGCATGGGCTGGGACCACGGCAACCCCGAAAAGCCCGAGGGCCCCACCTCCAACCTGTCGCCGGCCAGCACCTTCGGTCACACGGGCTTTACCGGCACCTGCGTGTGGATGGACCCCGAAAACAAAATCCTCTACATCTTTCTTTCCAATCGGGTGTATCCCGACGGCGGCAACAACAAATTGCGCCAGTACAACATCCGCACACGCATCCACGACGTTATTTACAAGTCTTTACAAAAGACATGATCTGTTGCCCAGCATTTCTGTTTCTTTGACTCCGCAATCGGCGGTAAGACGTTTCTCTGAGCGGCTTACCGCCGATTTTGTTTTCCTGGCAAAGCTCCAGCTTTGCCCCGATCTGCCCCCTTTATTTCCCCCTTGCAGTGTCGTTTAACGAGGTGTAAAGCTGGAGCTTCACACTACTGCCTTCCTCTCTCCATGAATATCGGCATCGTCTGTTACCCTACGTTTGGCGGCTCCGGCGTAGTAGCCACGGAGCTAGGCAAAGCCCTGGCTCTGAAAGGCCACCGCGTGCACTTTATTACCTACAGCCAACCCGTACGGCTCGACTTCTTCAACGAAAACCTGTTCTACCACGAGGTTTATATTCCGCCGTATCCGCTGTTCCAGTTTCCGCCCTACGAGCTGGCCCTGGCCTCGAAGATGGTCGACATCGTGCAGAACGAGAAGCTCGACGTGCTGCACGTGCACTACGCCATTCCCCACGCTTCAGCGGCCTTTATGGCCAAGCAGATTCTGCGCACCAAGGGCCTGACGGTGCCAGTTATTACGACCCTGCACGGCACCGATATCACGCTCGTGGGCAAGGATGCCAGCTACGAGCCGGTTGTCACGTTCAGCATCAACCAGAGCGACGGGGTGACGGCCGTATCCGCCGATTTGCGCAAGGAAACTTACGAGTACTTCGCCATCGAGAAAGACATTGAGGTGATTCCCAACTTCATCAATCTGGAGCGCTTCAAAAAGCAGAACAAAGGCCATTTTAAGGCGGCTATTGCGCCCGAGGGCGAAAAGCTGCTGGTGCATACGTCCAACTTCCGCTCGGTGAAGCGCGTGGACGACGTGGTCAACATCTTCGCCGGAGTACGGAAGCAGATTCCAGCCAAGCTGCTGCTCGTGGGCGACGGCCCCGACCGGCCCCGCATCGAGAAGCTGTGCCGGGAAATAGGCTACTGCAACGACATCCGCTTTCTGGGCAAGCTCGAAGCCGTGGAGGAAGTGCTCAGCATCGCCGACCTGTTTTTGATGCCCTCCGAGAAGGAGAGCTTCGGCTTGGCTGCCCTGGAAGCCATGGCCTGCGAAGTACCCGTTATCAGTACCAACGCCGGGGGTATTCCCGAGCTCAACGTGCACGGCGTGACGGGTATGCTCAGCGAAATCGGGGACGTGGAGGATATGGTTAAAAACGCCCTGTACGTGCTACAGGACGATAACCTGCCCCGTTTCAAGGAGGCCGCCCGCACCCGGGCTGAGGAGTTTGCCGTCGAGAATATCGTTCCGCTCTACGAAGCCTGCTACCAGCGCGCTATCGACGCGCAGCTGGCGGCGGTGTAGGTACGCCAGTCCTGGCGAGCGAAGCGCCTCCGTCTTTTGCGAAGGCAGTTATGCCCTTTACCCAGAAAGCCCTTAATCGTTGCTACCGATTAAGGGCTTTTCACTTTAGAAGGCTCCGCATAGTTCAGAGGATGGACGGCCGCGCTCCGCTCACCATGACACGGTTAAAACAAGCCCGAGGCCTCGCGCTTCACGGCTAATAGCGCCTGCGTAGTGGGGTCTACTTCATCGGTGATGAGGGTTTCGAGCACCCGCTTGGCTAGCTCGGTGCCGCGCGCCTGCTGGGGTGTGGGCAGGGCGTGGTAGGCTTTGTTAATCATAGTCAAGATGTTCTCCTTGGCCTGCTTGACCTGCTCCCAGGTTTCGGGGCTCATGTAGAGCTGCTGGCTGAGGTTGTGCTCGTACTCGGCCCGGATTTCGGTTATCAGCAGGCGGTGGTATTCTGAGGCCGATTGGCCCGCGCTGCTCAGGCGCACCAGCAGGTTGTTGGGCGTGATGCGCTCCAGCAGCAGCGTCACCCGCTCGTAGGCCTGCAAACGCAAGGGCAGCGTAGTTTTGGAATTTTCCAGTCGCAGCTCAATCAGGCGGCGCTGCTGCTCTTTTTCCAGGTACTGCTGAATCAGGTAAAACAGGGAGCCAGCGACGATAAGGGCGGGCAGAATAATTTTCAATAAGTCAAAAATGTACGCGGTGGTGTCCATGCGGAAAGGAAAACTGCTATTTTAGAGGAAGCAAGGTCGGGAAATATTCGGTGAACCGGATACCCATTCTTGCTGTTCTATACGGGTCGGAGCGAATGGTGTATGCACATGGCTTCGTATCTTTGCGCTTACTCTTCTAACAACGAACGCACTATGGCAACGGCCGTTTCAACTAAAATTGCTCCCATCACCCTCACGCCGGGGGCCTTGGTTGAGGTAAAGAATATCATCGAGGAAAAGAAAGTGCCGACCGAATACGGTCTGCGCATCGGCGTGCAGGGCGGCGGCTGCTCGGGCATGAGCTACCTGCTTGGCTTCGACAAGGCCAAGGATAACGACGAAGTGTACGACCTCGACGGCCTGAAGCTGATCATGGACAAAAAGCACGCTATGTACGTGCTGGGCATGGAAGTCGACTTCCAGGACGGTCTGAATGCTCGCGGCTTTGTGTTCAACAACCCCCAGGCCAAGAGCACCTGCGGCTGCGGCTCGTCGTTTTCGGCTTAAGCCTTCCCCAGAGCACCAACTACACAAAAAGCCCCGGCCTTGCGGCTGGGGCTTTTTGTGTAGTACTCGTCGGCCCGACTTATACGGCCAGAAAATCTTCTATAGCATTGAGCGTGTGTATAGGCGCGCTCAGCTGGGGGCAGTGGCCCGCAATGGGCAGCGTCACCAGCTTGGCGCCCGGAATAACTTCTTGCAGGTAGGTACCCACTTCCAGGGGGGCAATCAAATCCTGCTCGCACTGCACCAGCAGACAAGGGTGCTGCAGGCGGGCCACATCGGCCCGGTTATCAGAAAGAAAGGTAACCCGGGCAAATTGCCGGGCAATGGCCGGATTGGTTTGGCAAAGGCTGTGAATAAGCTCGGCGGCTAACGAAGGCCGGTCGGGGGCCCCCATGATGAAAGGGCCAAACGTGTCGGCCCAGCCCACGTAGTCGGTTTCCATAAAGGTGAGCATGGCTTCCAGATCGGCCCGGTCGAAGCCCCCGTGGTAGTCGGTTTCGTTGACGTAGCAAGGCGAGGGACAGAGCAAGAGCAGCTGCTGAAATAGGGCGGGCTCGGCAATGGCGGCCAAGGTCCCGATCATGCCGCCTACCGAGTGCCCAATCAGGGTTACGGCCGTCAGGTGCAGCTCGTGGCAGATTTCAAGCAGATCCTGGGCGTAGCCTTCCAAAGAGCTGTACCGGCTGGGCTTATAGGCCTCCGCTACCGACTGTCCGGCCCCCACATGGTCGTAGAGCACGAGGGTAAACTGGCGGGAGTCGGCGAAGGCGGGAATCAGGTAGCGCCACATGCTTTGGTCGCATCCAAACCCGTTCACAAAAACTATCGGCCGCGGTCCTTGCCCCAGTACCCGAACATTGTTTCGCTGCAGAGTGGTCATGGCTTCGAATAGGTGAATACAGCCTAATGTCTTTGTAATTAAGCATTACAACACAACAAGACAAATAATTATAGAAATAAGATAAAAAATTCCTTCCGGTTGTAAGCATCCTTGCTGGCAACCCCGTGTATCTACCCTGCTTTACCCGCCCTACGTAGAGCTAGCAGCCTTTATCTTACTTTGGCACAGCAAACCCAAGGTTGCCCTTCGCTTTTACGCTTCGACTATGAACCGCTTTGTACTAGCCCTTTCCCTTTCCTGCGCCCTGCCGACGCTAGGGCAGGCCCAGGCATTTACATCAGCCGAAATTGCCCGCTGGCAGCAACAGGCCAAGCAAATCACCATCGTGCGCGACAACTGGGGCGTGCCGCACGTAACGGGCAAAACCGACGCCGACGCCGTATTCGGCCTGCTCTACGCCCAGTGCGAGGACGACTTTGCCCGCGTCGAGGACAACTACATCGTCAATATCGGGCGGCTGGCCGAGGTGGAAGGCGAGGCGGCCATCTACCAGGACTTGCGGGCCCGGCTGTTTCTGGATTCCACCCAGGCCATCAGCATCTACCAGAAAAGTCCGGCCTGGATGAAGCAGCTGCTCAACGCCTTTGCCGACGGCACCAACTACTACCTCTACTCCCACCCCAGCGTGAAACCCCGGCTGCTGCGCCGCTTCCAACCCTGGATGCCCCTGATGTTTAGTGAAGGCAGCATCGGCGGCAACATCAGCGTAGTGCCCTTGGAGCGGCTCAAGAACTTTTACGGCCAGCGCAAGTCTACGTCGTGGATGCGGCCCGACTTCGAGCGGCCCGACCGGGAGCCGGTGGGCTCCAACGGGTTTGCCATTGCCCCGGCCAAAAGCGCCAGCGGCCACGCCCTGCTGCTGATTAACCCGCACACTTCGTTCTATTTCCGGCCCGAGGTGCAGATGACCAGCGCCACGGGCCTGAACGCCTACGGGGCCGTGACCTGGGGGCAGTTTTTTGTGTATCAGGGCTTTAATGAGCACTGCGGCTGGATGCACACTTCCAGCTTTGCCGACTCGATGGACGAATACTTGGAAACCATTGAGCAGCAACAGGACGGCAAGCTGATGTACCGCTACGGCGGCAAGCTGCGGCCGGTGCAAACCACTAAAGTCTCCATTGCCTACAAGCAGGCCGACGGCACCCTGGCCCGCAAGGAATTCACGACCTACCGCACCCACCACGGGCCGGTAGTGGGTCAGCAGGCCGAGAATAAGTGGGTGACGGTGCGCATGATGGATACGCCCCTGGAGGCGCTGCAGCAGTCGTATCTGCGGACCAAGGCCACGGATTACGCCTCGTTCCAGAAGGTAATGCAGCTCAACGGCAACGCTTCGAACAACACCGTGTTTGCCGACAGCAAGGGTACCATTGCCTACTGGCATGGCAACTTCATGCCCCGGCGCGATGCGCAGTTCGACTGGAGCATGCCCGTGGATGGCAGCAACCCCAAAACCGACTGGAAAGGCCTGCACAAGGTGGAGGAAATCGTGCAGGTGAAAAACCCGGCCAGCGGCTGGATTCAGAACTGCAACGCCACGCCCTTTACCGTGTCGGGCCCTAGCAGCCCCAAGCGGGAGCAGTACCCGGCCTACATGGCCCCCGACGCGGAAAACTACCGGGGCGTGAATGCCGTGCGGGTGCTGAGCCGCAAGCCGATGTTTACCCTCGACACGCTCATTGCCGCCGCCAAGGACCCTTACCTGGCTGGCTTCGAAGACCTGCTGCCCGCCCTGGCCAAGGACTTCCAGTTTGTGGTCGACAGTTCTAACCCGCCCGAAGGCGAGGTGGTAGAAGCCATGAAGCTGCTACGTAGCTGGGACAAACGCTACAGCAAAACCTCCGTGGCCCAGACCCTGGCCATTTACTGGGGCGAAAGAATCCAGAAGCTGGCCCGCACCCGCGTCACGCCCGATCTGCGCCTGGACAACCTCTCCTTCACGGCTTTTACAATTGCCAAAACCACGCCCACGGAAAAGGTAGCGGCCCTGCAGGAAACCCTCGACGAGCTGACCAAGGACTTCGGCACCTGGAAGATGCCCTGGGGCGAGGTGAACCGCTTCCAGCGCCTAACCGGCAAGATTCAGGAAACTTACGACGACACGAAGCCCAGCCTGCCGGTGGCTTTTACTTCCTCCGCCTGGGGCTCCTTGGCAGCTTTTGGCGCCCGAACGGCACCCAATACTAAGAAGCGCTACGGCTACGTGGGCAACAGCTTTATTGCCGTCGTTGAGTTTGGGCCCCGCGTGAAGGCCCGCTCGGTGCTGGCCGGCGGCAACAACAACCAGCCCACTTCGGCCCACTTCACCGACCAGGCCGGCTTGTACGTGGAAGAGAACTTCAAGGACGTGCTGTTCTACCCCGAGGAAATTCGGCAGCACGCCGAGCGGACGTATTCGCCGGGCCAGTAATGCTGTGGAGTGTGTACTAACAAAAAGCCCCGGCTGGGGGCTTGTCCTTACCCAAACTTCCGAAAAGCAAAGAGTTCAGGAAACTCATCACCATCCTGAGTTAAATGAACGTTGAAAGGTGAACGAGTTTCTTGAACTCAATCTGGTCTGTAGGACTACTTTACTAGGCCAGTAGACGTGCATGGGCAGCAGTTCAGG
>NZ_SRMB01000002.1 GCF_004745645.1 Hymenobacter metallicola
GACCCGCTGATTCCAGAATTGAAAATCAAGTAAGCGTGCGGCCGCTCGCCAACGCTGCCTAGCAGAGTTCATCTTGGGTGTCCACTACAGGTACTACTCTATCCTCCTTTCGCTAGAACCACCGTTTAGCTGAACGTCTAGATTTTTTCCGGAGACTCTCATGTTGGTTTTGCGCCTTTTTCGGGTGTTCCTGCTCGTTCTGGCTGCCCTTGTTGCGGCCAAGGCTCAGGAAGTGCATCCCCAAGCACCCGCGTGCTGGTTCACCGACCAGGTTTTGGCGCCACGATCTGATTGGTACCGCCCCGACTTGGCGGCCGTCCGCGTCTGCCAGGTGACGCGCACGTTTAAACGGGACGTCAGGCAGTCCCTGCAGCTGCTGGGCAACCGACATCAAGCGGCTCAACCAGGGCAATCGGTGCGGGAGGTACTGAGCTACGACACCCACGGGTACCTGGTGCGTTATAGCTACGCCTTGCGGCCCCGCAAACTCGGCCGTTCGGGGCCCGTTCTGGGCAACCAGTTCCGCTACGACGCCCAGCACCGCGTGCGCGAGATTCAGATAAACGGGACCACCGCCCTGCAGGCGGTGGCCGACCTGTTCAGTAGCAAAGCGTACGCCCGCTGGCGCAAGCCTGACGCTTCCTTTCGGGCGCGGCACCGCCTGCCGCCCTGGAACGAGTTTCGGGAATTCTTCCCTGATACCTGGCAGTTGCGGTCGATCACCTGTGACTACGACGCGGCCGGCCGGGCTCAACTGCCCCGAGCCGTGGTGGCCTTCACCAGCCACACCACCAGCAACCCCGACAGGCCGGTGGTCTGGGCCGACACCGTGCCGTTGGACCCGCGGCGGGACTGGCACTTGGCTACGCCCGACACGCTGGCCGGGGCGGCCGACACCGCGTGGCTCTACCAGCCCGGGCGGTGGTGGCAACCGCGTGTGCCCACGGCCCAGACGCCGGGGCTCCGGCTGCAGCATCTGCCCCCGAATGACCCCTATGTTGGCCGGCCCCGGCGCCCCGACTACGATTATGGCGACTACTTCACATCGGAAGCCAGTTATGGCATTACGAGCTTCTTTGGTCCCACCGGGCAGCTGCTACTGGCCCGCATGCTTGGCGACGGCACCGTCTGGCGCTACCGCTACGATGGGCAGGGCCAGCCGCAGCGCGTGGAAGCCTATTTTATGCACTTGCCCCACCGCTACGGCGACACGCTGTATTTCGGCAGCGTCCACCCTGTGGTTCCTATTCCTGACTGCGAACAGCGCCAGCGGGAGGCCCTATCCCTCCCCGACGGCGAACAGGCCGTGCGGGAATTGCTGTGGGTCCAGGAAGTGCAGTATGAGCGAAACAAACAGGGGCTGCCTTCCCGGGCCATTGTCCGTACGACCACGCCGCACTACGCCGAGGAGCTCTCTTTCGATAATATGGTAAGTTACGTACGTCCCACCGGCCACGACGGCCCCCTGGTGCTTGTAAAAAACTGGCGGCAGGTAAAGGCAATGCTGGAGCGCAGAGACCAATTCCGGGCCCGCGGTTGTGTGCCAATGAAACTTACCACGGCTGACACGCAGGTAATAATGTTTCGCTACAAGTAGATTTCACATTACAGCGGAAAGCTCCTTTTCCTGAACTGCTGCCCAAGTAGGGCTATTGGCGTGGCAAAGTAGCCCTACGGCCCAGTTTGAGTTCAAGAAACTGGTTCATTTTTCAAAGTTCATAAAACTCGGATTCGGGATGAGTTTTGTGAACTCCTCGCGCTCCAGACGTTTTTGGGTAAGGACAAGCTATTTGGCAGGGCTTTCTTCTTTCACCAGGTACTTGTGTAGCGTGCCCACCGGCACGCTGACGGCCGCGCTGATTTTGCGGACGCTCAGGCCCTCGGCCTGCAGTTCCCGGATCCGAGCGACCAGCTCCGGAGCCAGGGCCCGGCGGCCGTGCACGTAGGCCTCCCCTTTCTCAGCAGCCTTGAGCTTCTTGCGGGCCAGGCCTTGCTTCACGTTTTCGCTCAGCCGCTCACTGTAGTAGCCGGCGGCCCAGCTGAGCACCGCCTTCATGAAGTCCTTCATCGGGCCGGCCGTATTCAGCATCGGCTCACAGTAGCTCCAGAAGCTCACACCACACTGCTCCAGCTGCGAGGTGTGCTCGAACACGGCTTGGATGCCTTCCCGGCTGAAGCGGCTTAGATCCCACACGCGCACCAGGTCGAACTTGCGCTTGCCGGCGTCGGTCAGCAGTTGCTGGAAGGCCTTTCGGCTCGATTTGCGGCCCGAGTCCTGATCGACGTACTCCTTCACCACCACATCGCCGGCGGCTTCCGCTACCCGACGCAGCACCAGCAGTTGGTTTTCTGGGTCCTGATCCTTATCGAGTGTTGACACCCGGGCGTAAAGGACTACCTTCATTGAATAGGAATTCCTAGTGCAAAAGCCTCACTATATATCTCATCCTGTATCAATCTTGTGGCTATAAGGATCCTTTGTATTCTCATAAAGTTAGGTATCCAATCATTGTTCATCTTGGTTGAGCGCCCCCATATTATAATATTAGGAACACCTTCAAAGCAAATGCGTTTGAAAAGATAAAATGTATAAGTTCTATATTCTTGCGGAAATGAATTTACAACTATTCTATTATAGGCTAGGGTAAGAATAGAAGCCGCAACTACAAGTTCTGCATCCAGCTTTTGTAGTTTATCTTTTAGTTCACTAGTAGCATCAACATGATCCAAAATTCTTCGTCTATCTAAGTCCTCATCAAAGGATGCAACCTTTTCCAACAAAGAATCCAGATTATGTTTTTGAATGCCTAACTCTTGACTTGCGGCTTCAATCACTTGTTGGGTAGATTTTAAAACCACTTCGTCATTAGATCTTTTGATTTCAACTCGGATTGCTTCATTTTGATCATTATTTGCCCTAAACTGCTCTAGCAGAGAAAAGTAAACAATGATCATTCCTGCTAGATTTAGAATAGGTCCAGCTATACCACCTATTGTATCCCCTACTGTTCCTGTGTCGCCAAAAACAGTTTTAGCCTCATCGTGAAGTGAATAGACACACCAAATTGATATACCAATAAGCAAAAGACTAGCCCCTACTATTACTAATGGTAATTTTTTAATATTCATCTAGACACAGCCTCGATATTTGACAATATTTAAAATATCGTTATACTAATTCATTAATCGATTTGCTTCATTTGCTAAAAGCGTTGCTCGCTCATCAATGAAGGCATTAAAATCGTCATTAAATATCGTAGGATAACAGAATGCATGACTCAGAATCTTGAACTGAACTTCAGGCTTTGGCTCCATTTTAGCCCTGTAAACACTAGGTGCAACCCCTCCTAAGGTATTATTGTCCACGCGAGACATGAATGAGATGTTCGCTAAACAGTTAACATCATAACTGGGATTAGACAGAGTTTTTACAAAGGATTTCGGATATAGATGGTGAAACTCATTTTTATTATAGCTCTTCAATGTCGAAGCTAATGATATAGGGCTACCACTAATGAACGTCAATGGCTTTTTTTGGGCCAGAAGTAAAACGAATGTCTTCGTGAATACAGTACCCACTCGGAATTGCTCCAACTTAAACCACTCTGGTGTAGCTTGGTTATATGGAAAAATGCCAAGATTAGATGGCTCATTCGCTTTTAATTTGAGCATGCTCTCGATATCGCTTTGTATAGTCTTTGCTGGCTGACTATTATACCTCCTGTTAAAGCATGTTCGCCAGAACCAACGTATGATAGCTGACTTCTGCGTATGATTTACTCGAAGCTGGGACTCATTAGGTGTAGCAAAGAATACTGCTAGAGGTATCAGAATGGATGGTGATGGCAAATTTTCCAAGGAATAGACATGTAAATTGTTCCTCAAAAAATCTACCGCTCCCTTCAAGCCACTCTCAACCTCATTGAACCTACTTCTAACAGAAGCACCATTCAACTTCATTAATGTATCGGTTGACGCATTTCCAGCTAGTACCGCTGAACAGCATCTGATCAAGAGGTTGCTATCATCACCGACATCTTGAAAACCAAATGGTTTTAAGTCTAAAGTCAGATTCTCAAATTGTTTCTGCAGGTGAAATTCTTGGCTCCAAGTCCATGCTGTAAGAAGTTGAAGAGTATCCAAAGGTACTCCTCTGCGATTGACCCGTTCAAAGACAATTGCAACTGTTGTTTTATCGTCTGTAGTTAGTAGCTCAGCGGGTATCCTTGCCTCTGTGAACTTTGTTTGAACAGCATCAATTTGTAATGCTAAATCCTCAGGTAACCCTCTCATAGCCTTGCCAAAGCCACCTACATTGAAAAACAGCTTGAGTGGAAAGTGCCTTGGAGACTCTACTTGATCGGGTGCAAGTGCTACAAATTGAGATTCTTGAGCATCTGATTTTGCATATAGATCAAAATATATATTCATCCAATCTGAGCTATCTCGCTCGTCTTGTTGAATCTCAGTTTGAAAAACACCAAAAATTGAAGTAACACGCTGTTGGCCGTCCAATAGATAATCTATAGGATATTCCTTTTTTGGCGTAGGCAATACAAAAGGCCCCAGTTTTCGATCATAATCTAACTGCTCCCGTGTTCTCCATATTAACAGGGAGCCGATAGGGTAGCCTTTATATATACTGTCCATCAAGAAAGCAACCTTTTCTGCGTCCCACACAAACCCTCGCTGAAATGTTGGAATTCTGAGCAAACCATCTTTTACATGGCTAAGAAGTTGTCTGATGCTAAAATCATCCATAGGGGCTGCTAGTATAGAGTTGAGGGTTTTCAAATCTATGAACTTTCAACTGCCTACACTCCTCATACATGAGACTTTTCTGAGAATTCGAGGGTGTTCGTATTACCCTACCAAAAAAGGTCCCAAAAAACAGCGTTTTCGGGACCTTCCGGCGGGGTGGTTCAAGCGTTCGGAAAAGAGTTCTAATTCGAACACCTTCTTAGCCGGTGATGCCGTTATTCTGCTGCACCTCCTTGACCACGTCGAGCTCCTTGCTCAGCCCGATGGTATCCTGCACCACACGCAGCTCGCTGGCCCAGGTGTTGATGCGCTCATCCTGCCGGCGTTGGCCGTCGACCAGTTGCTGGAGCAACCCTACCACGTCGCCCGAGCCAGGCAGTTCCTCTACCGGATCCACCACACTGCCGTCGTCACTGGTGCGGCCGCCTTCAACAAAGCCCGTGTTCCGTCCCTGCAGGCGCCGGGTCTCCAGCCACTGCTCAACCTGCACCACTTTCGGATCCGACCGCATCCACTCCGGAATGACGTACTCATTCTTGTGCACTAGGCCGGCCACGGCAAAACCATCCTGATCGAGAAGCTCCCCGTTGGGCGCTATCTGCAGGCCGGCCATATCCAAGGGGCTGCCACCCCCAGCGCTGGTACGACCACCGGAGCGGAACCCCAGCACCTTAGATATCGAGGCGGCCGCGACGCCGCCGGCCAGGATGTTGGCGCCGATGGTGTAGGCTGCGCCCAGGGGCACAGTCACCGGCGGGGCATAAGCCGATATCTTGGCGCCGGTTTCGCCGTTGGCCATCATCTGCTTGGTCAGGCTGATCTGAATCTCCGAAATGGCCAGGGCCTTCTGGGCGGCCATGGCCAGTTTGCCAATAGCGGACTTCTTACCGAAGAATTCCACCAGCATGTTCACCTCCTCCGAGGCCAGCACCTTGCGCAGCTTGTTCAGGGCAGCTTCCTCTTTGGCCAGGCCCGCATCGATGCCTTTTTTCTTGCTGGCAAAGTCCGCCTGGTCGCGCAGCTTCTCGGCGTTGGCCTTCTTATACTCGGCCGTTTCTACGCCGGCTTTCTCCTTAAGCAGGGCCAGATCCCGTTCGGCGGCTGACTGTTTGACGGCAAAAATGGCAGCCTCATACAGCTCCTGGCTCAGCGTGCCATCGGCCAGCTTCAGTTCCAGCTCGGCCAACTTCTCCTGTTTCTCCGCCTCCAGTAGCACCCGCTTCTGCTCGATGCCGGCAACACGCCGCTGCTCCTCCTCAGCCGCGTACTTGGCCGATAACTCGCGCAAGGCCAAGTCCCGCTCCGCGACGATAGCTATGACTTGCTCGGTGTGGTCCAGCTCCAGACCCGTGAGCTGCTCGACTTTCTTAGTGGCGTCGTCAAAGAGCTTTTGGCGCTGCAGTTCCCGGCGCTGCATCTCATCATTCATCGCCTGCTCCCCGAGTTGGGTGAGCAGCGCATTGCGGCCGCTCATCAGGTCGCCCTCCTCTTTCACCCACTGCTTGATATCCTCCAGCCGGGCCTTGTCGGCGGCGTCCTGTAGCTTTTTGCGCTCCTTGGCCGCTTTCTCCAGCTCCTTCTGCGAAGGCCCAGCCGGTGCTCCGTCTGGAGCGGCTGTGGTGCCCCCGCCCATGCCCTCGCTTTCATTGGTCGTGGCCGAGGCCTTGCGCACGATGCGCTTGTCCTTCGAGTCGGCGTAGCCCTTGGCGAAGTTTTCCGCGGCATTGATGCCGGACTTATAAGTCAGATCGGCCACCCCATAGAAGGTGGCTCTCAGGCCGGCCTTGATTTTATTGGTATCGAGCGTGAAGATGCCCACGAGCAGGTCGCCCACGCCGCCCAGGAAGTTCCAGGCCGACAGGGCCACCTGCTTGAAGACTTCCACCAGACCGCCCACACCGCCCCGGAACACCTCACTCGTATTATAGAGGTCAATAAAGCCGTTGGCCAGCGCATTCAGGGCCACGTAGCCTGCCTTCACCGGGGCCAGCAGCAACGTGAACAGAAACGTGAGCAGCTTGACCACGAAGCCGGCCGAGTCACCTTTCTCCGATACTAGGCCCAGGCTCTCGGCAATATCCCACAGCGTGCCGACGTACTTGGCAGCCTCGTCATACAAGTCGCTGAACACCTCCACAATGGGCTCGGCTTTGTCTAGGAAGCGGCCCAGCCACTGGCTGGCCACGTCCAGGGCGGCCGACACCTTCTCGCCGACCTGCTCCTTGAACTCGCCCCAGCGCATCGAGAGCGTGGCCATGCCGCCGGCGGCTTTGCGGGCGGCCTCGGCCGAGCCGCCGAACTCCTTGTTCAGCTCGGCCAAGATCAGCTTCTGGGCCCCGGCCGTGTCGCCGGCTTTTACCATGGCTGTAATCTGCTCCTTCTGCTGCTCCGTGAAGGTCACCCCTACCCGGGTCAGGGCCGTGATGCCCTTCACCGGGTCGTTCAGGGCCTTGCCCACTTGAATGCTGGCACCCTTCAGGTCGGCCGGACCGTCGCCGGCCATCTTCTGGGCCAGGTCCTGAATGGCGGGTACGGCCTCCTCGAAAACGCCCTTTTTGATGTTGGTAAACGTGAGCAGCAGCGACGACGCCCGGTTGGTCTCGTCGTCGTCGAACAAGGTGACCTTGGCCCGGGCCTCGCCGATGCGCGTGATTTCGTCGGCCGTCAGCCCGGCCACCATCTTGGTGCTCTCCAGCGTGGCCTGCAGGTCGGCTGTGATGCGGGCACTGGCCTGGAACTCCTCGCGCGAGTCCTTCAAAAAGCCGCCCACGGTTTGGGCCACTTCCGCCAGCCCGATACCCGTGAACACGCCCAGGGCACTGGCCATGGTCTGCTTCAAGAAGCCGCCACTCTCCGTCGCGTCGCCCAGGCCCTTTTTCATGCCGTTCAGTTCCTGCTTAACGGCGCCGATGCGGTCCTGCAGGGCATGGTAGTCCTGCAGCAGCTTGGCCCGGCCCGGGTCATCCTGGGCCAGGTCGTGCAGCTGCTTCTCCAGCAGCTGGCCGGCCGATTTCATTTCGGTGAAGGTGGCCGACACGCGCTGGCCGTTGAGAATTACCTCGCGGTTTTCCTGGTTGACCTTCTCGGTGGTGGCCTGCAGCTGGCGCTGCTCCTCGGCCAGTTCCTCCGTGGTTTTGAGGATGGTGCGCTGTGCCACCCGGGCCTCGTTGATGCGGGCCGTGAGCCGCGCAAAATCATCCTGGAGCTTGGCCCGGCCCGGGTCGTCCGCACTCATTTTCGCCAACTGATTGTTCATCAGGCTGGCACCGGCGGTCATTTCCTTAATCGATGCGTTGGGCTGCACCGCATCGAGCAGGATTTTTATCTTTCGTTCTTCGCTATTCTCTGCCATGGGGTTAGCGGCCGTTCCGGCCTTGCTGCAGGGTGATAATTGTGGCAGCGACTTGCTGCACTTCCTGGGCACACGCCAGGAACTCGGGGGAATCTGCTGGCTGAGCAGCCAGATTCTTCGTCAGCACCGTCTGCTGGATCTGCAGGCTGCGGAGCGACTCGGGTTGTGGGTTCTGTCGCATGCACTTAAAAGGTAATTTCCACGGTTTCGGGCAGGGCATCGGCCACGGCGCTGATCAGGATGGTGCCGTGCAACTCGCTCATCAGCTCAGCCAGGCGCTTGGTCTGGTAGGCCAGCTCCTTCGAGTACCACTTGCGGGCCTTGCGCTCATAGCGCTTCAGCCGGCCGCGGCTGGTGCGGATTCGGTCATAGCCATCGTCGCCCTTTTTCACGCTGGCGCCCATGCCCCGGCCCACGCCCATGTCGACGAACTTGCCATACAGGGCGTAGGAAAGTTGCAGCTGCAGGCGCCCCTCGGCCGAGCCGATGACCTGCTTTTTAAAGCTGGCCAGCAGCGCGCCGGTGTCCTTGATGCGCAGCTGGCGCATGTTGGCCTGGAACCGCTCGACGGTGATGTCGAGCCAGCGCAGGGCCAGCTCCTTCTCGGAGGCCTGCAGGTTGAGGGTTTCGCTCATAACAGGGTCGTGCGATAGGTAAAGCGGGCCGTTTCCAGCCGCTTGGTGGTGGGAATGCTCAGCGAGACTTTCTGCCAGAGGAACTTGCGCATGCCCACCATCTCCTTGCGCGCCGGCGAGAGCGTGAGCAGGTCGGCCACGTCGAACTGCATCACCCGCTCCGACGTGCCAGCGCTATCCAGGAAGGTGAGCCAGGGCTTGTGATGCCGCTCGTAGAGACCCTTAGGGCCAGCCCAGTGCAGCGTGTCGGTACCGATGCTGCTGCCCAGCCAGGTCTGGGCCCCGCTGGTGGCCAGCGGGTACAGGGCCCCGGTGGAGTCGGGCTGCAGGCCGCGGTCAAAGAGCAGGGCCAGGCCGGCCCGGCTGTCGTCGCCGAGTTCGAACACGTGCGCGGCACCCTTAGCCGACACCGCCGGCGTGAGCCACTGGCGGGCGTCGGGCTCCAGCAGGTCCTTGGCCCGGACCATGTGCAGCGTGCCGGCATTGCAGTCGATGACCGTTTTACCGGCGCCGACCTTGAACTGGCTCCAGCTCGTGTCCAGGGTTTTGTTCAGCTCGTCGTCGAGCAGCTGCAACTGCAGGGTAAAGCCCAGCTGCTCGGCCGGCGTGTTGCGGGCCGCGCCGCCGGTCCGCTCGATGTAGGCCTGGTCGGCCACCACGTCCTTCAGGCGGGTAATGAGCAGCTCGTTGCGCACCGGGTTGAAGTCGTAGCCCAGGCCCAGCACTTTCTGTAGGGCAATCAGGAACTCACCCGGGCCCATGTCAGGCACGTGGCGGTTGAGCTGGAGCAGGCCATCGGCCGAGGGCTGAGCCACCCGGTCGGAGTAGACGACCAGCTTCTGGGCTTCTGGATCCTCCAACCAGGAGCCGCTCACGGTGTAGCCCAGCGCGGCCAGCACGCGCCGCAGCAAGGGAATCAGCCGCGGAAACGGGGTCAGAAAGTGCTCATTCGGGCTACTGACGGCGCTATACTCCCCGTTTGTATAGTAGTTCAGGTAGCCCTTATAGCCCGGATTCTTGTCGCCAAAGAAGGCCGTGTTCTGCACCACGGGCAGGGCATAGTCGGCCGCGGTGGGCGTCACCGTCCAGGGCACCCAGCCCAGGTCCATGGTGGCCAGCGACAAGCCGTCGATTTTGGTCTGCAGGTCCGTGGCATCAGCCACGAAGTGGTATTGCAGAGTTTGCTTTTCCTCGTCGAAGTCGCGGTACACCAGGCTGCCCAGGCGCCAGAGCAGGTTTTCAATAATGAACCGCACCGGCTCGGGCGCGGGCTTCTGCCCCTGCTCCGCCCGCAGGTGCGGGAAGTTCAGCTTCACGGCGTTGTTGTCCGTCAGCGGGATCGAGAACGGGTAAGTCGTCGTGCCCGGCACTGAGTCGAAGCTGAAGTACGGATTAGCCAGCTCGATATTAATGCTGCCGGCGGTCAGGTCCAGACCGCCGGCACGGGTTTTCAGCCGGATCATAGCGCGCCACTCTCTGGGCCCACGGGCAGCACCGGCTGATTGGCCGGTACCGGGGGCAGGTACGGGGTGAAGAAACTCTCCCGGGGCAGGTAGAACTCCAGATCCAGGGTCTGGATGGCTTTGCCCTCACTGACGATGGGCACCTGCTTGGTTTTCAGAAAGCCCGGCACCCAGCGCAGGCCGTTGCGCAGCAGCACGCGCCGGCTGAGCAGCAAGTCCTGCAGTCCGTACATCGTGACCCGGGTCAGGTGCTTGCCGCTGGCCAGCTTGAGCACGGGGCGCAGCTGCCGCTCCTGCACGGCTGTGTCGCCGCGCAGGGGGTCGTAGTCCAGGGCCAGGTCCAGCTGGGCTTCTTCCCCAGTGACCTCGGCTTCCTGATCGGCCTCGCCCGTGGCCACATAAGTGTTCATGCCGCCCAGCGAGTTGGCGTAGAGCAGGTACCGACGCTGAGCTACGGGCCGCCGATCCAGCACGTAGTGCCGTTTTTCACTTAATAGCACGCCGTCCTCGTCGACAACGGATACTTCCCAGCTGACGACCTGCTTGGCGGCCCGGTCCGAAAGTCCCAGCTGCTGAAAGCCGGCGGGGATGCAGTAGATTTCAAACAGGCCGGCGCCGAAGACGGTGTCGAGCAGGAAGGCCTCCTGGCTGCCGTCACTGAAGGTTACCGCCACCCGCGGCGCAAAGCTGGTCACCTGCAGCGAGGGCACCAGGTAGTAGAGAAACTCGGGCTGGTCGGCGGCGGCCGGCTTAGGGTTTACCTCCCAGGTCAGGAAGGGTTTGGCCTCTGTGAAGTAGTTAAACCAGGTGCGGGTCTGCTGCTCGTGGAAGTTCAGTCCCCCCAGGGCCACGTAGTTCTGCACCAGGCTGGTCGTGCCGCTGCGCACGGGCGGGGTGCCGTACACCTCGGCGTGCTTGAGGTAGAAGCGCTTGAACAGGCCATCGGCCCGGGTAATGGCGGTTTGCCCCACGGCCGGCACGTGGTGCTGTAGGAAGCGGGCCAGCAGCTGCTGCACCTGGAAGGTGGTGCGACCGTGGCGGTCGGCCGGCTGCTCCAGCGTGCTGCCAACCTGCACGAACACGTCGCTGCCGTACTCCAGCTCGATCCAGACCTCACAGATAAAGCTCAGGTTGGGCTTGGTCGAGGGGTCGGCCCGGTAGTCGTCGCCGGCATCGAGCGGCAGCGTGATGGGGTTGCCCGACCAGAAGAAGTTGTTCTCGATGACCTCGAAGACCACTGTTTCGGCCTGACAAAGCTGGGCGTCGGTCACCACGCAGGCGTAGGAACCAGTGCCCAGCTTGGTACGCCCGGGCGTGGTGGGACCGTCGTCCCACAGGAAGCTATAGGGCGGCACGCCGCCGGAGACCTCCAGCATGACCGAGTCGGGCGTTTTCTTAAGCAGCACCTGCAGCTGGGGGCTCTGCTTGACCTCTACTTCTACCTCGACCTGGGTGAAGTTAGCGTCGCGCACGGTTACCCTATAGATGCCCGCCTTGATGCCGGCCCGGTCCTTGGTAATGGGACCATCGGCCCACTCGTAGCTCCACACGCCGGTGCCGCCGGCCGGCGTGACCACGATGCTGCCATCGGCAAAGCCGAAGCATGTGGCCGACGTGGCCACGGCCGTGGCCTGGAGCACGACTTCGGTAATGGTAAAGCCCCCTTCCCCATCGTGGTAGTAGCCGGACCAGATCGCGCCGGCAAACTCGGAGTAGAAGGGCACGTTCAGGGGCCAGCTGACGTCCACCGGGTCTGGGTCGTTGTTTCCCAGGTTCTGCCGGTAGGTATTACGCCCGACGTCAGGCCCGCTGGCGTTGGTGAAGGTGACTTTCCTGGTGGCCGTATCGAATTCGTAGCGCTCGGCCTCGTAGAGGTTGCCGTAGTCCTGGGGCGTATCCGGGTCCTGGAAGACGCCGGCGCCGAACCACTTTAGTTTTAGCAGTTTAATAGCCATGGGTTAAGCCGTAAAAGCGTCGGGGTTGTAAGTCAGCGCGGCCGAAGCCGGCGTGGTGAATTGAAAGTCCAGGCGGGTGCCGTACCAGGTGCCGTCGCCCAGCGGGCCGATGGACTCGCCGCCCAGGCTGCCCGGGGTGATGCGCACCTTCACCTGGCCCTGCAGGGCGTGCTCAATAGCACCCATCAGCTCCTCGGCCGTCTGCTCGGTGGCGTCCAGGGCCTGCTCGATGGCGTCGTGGTCGGTAGCGCTGGGCACCTGCACTAGCACCAGGAAGGCGCCGAAGCGCACCCGCTGCCGGTTGTCGCCGCCGTTATCGAGGTAGTCGGTGACCAGCGACTCGGCCACGAGCACCTGGCTGCCCACCGGAATTCGGGACTTGCTGGGGCGGCCGGTGATTTTGCTGATCAGCTCGTGCATGTCGACCTGGCGCATGGTCGGGTCCTGGGAGACGACAATGCGCACGAAGCGGGGCAAGGCCTCGGTATGCTGAATCTTTTTGTGGGTGGTGGCCAGCGTGCGCAGCAGGCCGATGTAGTGCGAGTGACGGAGAAGCATACTTCTTAGCGTTTGGAGTTCTTGAGGGCTTTTTGGTAGTCGCGGGCCGCGTCCTGCATCTCGGCCAGCAGCGTGCGCACGTGCTGGCGGGCGGTTTGCTCGAGCGTACCGAAGGCGCCACCACTGAGCTTGCGTAGCACCCGGCCCCAGTCGCCCCCATCCTGGCGGGCGCCGGCTTCCTGCTGCTGCACGTCGAAGACTTCCGGGAATTCCTGCTCGAGCTGGGCCCGGCAGCCGCGGTACCAGGTGGTGATGGCCAGCTTTTGGTCGTCGGGCAGGTGCTGGAGCTTGGCGGCGAAGTACTCCAGGCGGTGCTCATTGAAGGGCTGGCGCTGGTCGCCCTGCCAGCGGGGGTCGCTGGGGCTCAGCCCGGGCACCACGGGCCGGTACAAGGTGGCCAGGAACAAGTGCAGGGCCTGCGCGGAGCGGCCCGTGGCCCAGGCCCGGAAGTAGGTGTCGGCGAAAATGAACTCACCAAAGAGCACGTTGCCCAGCACGCTGCGCGGGCCGGCGTACTTGTTGACGCCAACCTTGAGCACCGGCAGCAGCTGCTGAGTTAGCCACTGCTCCTCGTCGAAGACAAAATCGGTGACGCTATAGAGCTGCACGCACTGCACGGCCGGCAGCTGCAGCAGCTGGGCCAGCGACACGCCGCTGAGCACACTGAGCAGGCACAGCGGCCGCGGCAGCTGGCCTTCTGGTCCGTAGAGAATTCGTACCACGGCCAGTAACTGGGGCCGGGTGAGTTCGTTCCAGGTAGTGGGCACTCGGTAGCTTGTGCCCCAGATCTGTAGAGTAGTCATGCAGCAAAACTGCCACCGCCTACCTCGGGCAAAAAGGACACAAAAAAGCCCCACCGTTGCGGGTGGGGCTTACCTAAGATTCCTGTAGCGCGAACAGTTCACGAAACTCATCGACAATTTGAGTTTCGTGAACTTTGAAAAGTGAACCAGTTTCTTAAACTCAATCTGGGCTGTAGCGCTACTTTGCCGCTCTAATAGGTACACCTGGGTGGCGGTTCAGAAAAACGAGCGTTATTTAGGCTTATGCTTCACACTAGCTTTGCCTGCTAAGGACTTACCGTGAAAAATGACTATTTCAGCAACTGCCTGGCGGATTATTGGGGCTCTCCTGCTAGGCCTAGTAGCAGGATTTGGCCTAGCGACCTACCGGCAAGGAGCACCTACCGGCACCGTAAGAGAAATCCCTGAAAGGGGCAGCGTAGAGTATGAGGCCACCTATACCAATGCAGTCATCTTTCGCCATAAGCTGCGGCAAGAGCCTCGTCTGGACTCCCTTTTCGCACGAGAGCCTTTTTTCGCGAACGCTATCTGCATCCTGCGGCAGGATTCTATGGGTATAGAAGCGTTAGCCATTCCGCGCTTCGGGACAAACGAAAATTATTATCTCATCCGAGGGGATTCCATTACCCAACTATGGGTACGCCCCCGAAAAATTCGCTAGGATTACCCTGTCGCATAAATCCGCATTGTGTTCATTAAAACGGTCCGAATAGTGAAAGGAAGAGATATTGATTACCACTTCAAGTCCTTCACCTCGTGCAATAGGTTCAAGGCCGGTTGCAATACGACGCTGTCCGCCGGTAGTAAAAAGGGCACTCCTTCCCTGGTGCGGGCCCCGGCCAGGGGTTCCAAGGATGGACCAGGCGGATGGGGCACCTGCACATCAGCAAATTCGCCCGCTAAGCTGCAGGTGGTGACGGCGCCTTGCTTTACCCAGAGCATCTCCTGCCGGACCGCGGAACGATAGTCCAGGCACAGGGTGGTAAAGTGCCCAGAAGGGATGGGTACAAGCTTTCCCAGGGCTGAACTGGAAAAGTCGGTACTATCCACCTGCCCTGGTCGCCGGTAGGTGTAGACCGTAAACCGGTCTGGGCCGCGCTGCATGATGCGTAGGCAACGGCTCTGGTTGGGGCGTCCTGACACAGTCACCATGTAGAGCAGCGCATACGGGGCGCCCAGGTGCTGGGTAAAGTCCTGCACGGCTGCATAGGCGGCTGACGTGGTGTCTGCCGCGGCGTACTCGATGGGCTCCTTTTCCCACATCACATGGCACGTGGACGCCGCCGGAACCGAAACGCGCTGGGTGGTGCACGCACCTAGTGCAGCTAGTAGGAAGAAAGAAGCACGCATAAGGCCGGAAGATACACCCCCTCACTTACAGTTAGCCACCTGCGCACCGTTCACTGAAAGGGTCGTTTTCGTTAAAAAGAGCGATGGGGGACACTACCTCCCAGTATGCGGAGGGCAGCCAGGGCTATGCTTTTATTCCTCGTTTCGAGGCTCGTACTTATCCAGCTCTAACTCCAGGGCTGACATTACTTGGAGCAGTTGGTGCTCCAACGTACTCAGGGGCGTCAGCGGAAATAGGTTGTAGGCACGTAGGCATCCACGACGGTGTTGTTGTCCGCCACCAAGTCGGCGTTGTAGGACATAAAGCCTAATCCGGTCAGGGGCTGACCAAAACCGTCCCCATCGGCCGCGTGCAGCGTCACGTTGACCGTGATCCGGGCCTCACAGCGGCCATTGAGGTCCTGCAAGTGATTGAAAGACACAAAGCGGGCTTTTTGCTTGATACGCGTGTCGCCGGAAATGCGGTCGGATACGGGCATCTCAATGATGGGTACTTCAGGTTTCAGTAAAGGCATGGTGCGCAAGTTTAAATGCCGGTATAGCCATACCCGGCGCGGATGAATGCTTCTATTTCCTGTTCGTGGGTTTCCGACAGCTCGGCCGTGAAGGCCCCAGCCACATTGACAAATGAATTATTGTCGAGGCGGTAGCTGGCAATGTCCGAACGCCCACCGATAGCCAGGTAAGAACTAGGGAAGTTGCCAGTGCTCCTACCGTTGAAGGGATACACCGTGCTTAGCGTCCCATTCACGCGCTGACGCACTTGTTGGCTGGTGCGGTTGCGGTTGGCCGAGGAGCTAATCAGGTATGGCACACCCTGAGGCCGAGCGTCGTAGACCAGACACGCATTGCCGCTATCGAGCTGCTGAATGCCCGATATCAAGTCACCTTCCCGCAGCGTGGTTATCGTGCCATTGATGGCGTAGTTATTCGAGTGCTCAACGATAAAGCCATAGGTCTGATTAACCTGGCTCAGGGTAAACCAATGCACGTTGTTGGAACCACTCAAATCGACTTCCTGACGGCTCAATTCGCCGGAACGGTAGCGGATTTCAGGCCGCGAATTCAGCCCTGAGCTAACCCAGAGCGGGGCCGGGCCTTGGCTGCCGACGGGGGGGACGTGCGACACGTAGTCCCAGCCGGTCATATTGGTCCTGTTCTGCACACAATAGAGCTTCACCACTACGCCGCCTACGACTTTGATGCCCATCAGCGCGTCGTACCAGGTGGCGCACTTGGCATACAGCCCGCGCGGCACCGTGAGCCGGAACCAGCCCCGCGTGTAGGTCGGGTCGATGATGGTTCCCCCATCGGCTTCAACGCGCTGGCGGTAGGCCTCATATTCAGTGTCTCCGGCAACGGTAACTGGAGGTGGAGGTGGAGGCCCAGCCGATAGCGCTGCCAGCAGCGTGCGCCGATATAAACTATGCGCGGCCATTATGCGACGCCTCCTTTCAGAATCCAGGTATTGGCCGCCACCTTGCGCAGGCCCACCGAGGCATACTGGCCGGCCGTTTTCAGCCCCCCGTAGCCGTTGAGCGTTACGCCAGCTCCGGCGGCCACCGTGACCTGCCCAGCTCCCTGCTGCTCGATTTCGAGCACGGTGCCGACTGGAAAGTTTGCGGCCGCATCCGTCGGTACCCATACAGTTACAGCTGCACCAGCATTCACCGGCACAATGTTGCCGGCATCCGCCAGGTCCAACGTATAGTCGGCCGCCTTCAGCGTGCTTTGGGCAATGGTCGTGCGCACGGTGGCCACCTTGCCATCGACCTGCACCTTGGTGTAGTAGTCGCTCAGGTCCACGGGCTCGCCACTGTCGCCGTTCTGATTCACCACGACGATATCGGCCGAAATAGCGCCCAGGCACTTGCCGCCATTGCGCAGCATCACCGTGCCGCCCGAGCCGACGATGTTGCCCACCAGCGTGCCCTTGTCCAGGATCAGCGTGCCGCCGCTGAGCTGGGCCCCGGCGGTATTGGAGAGCGTGTTGTCGTAGGTGCCGTTGGCCAGCGTCACTTCGCCGGCCGTGAGCACCACCACGTAGCCAGCGGCATAGGAAGGGCCCGTGTAGCGGCTGCCGCCCTCAATCCGGATCTTGGCCGCGGCCCCGCTGCAGTCCACCAGCCGGTGAAAGGCCTGCAGGATTTCCGTGTCGGCCTTGATCAGCACGTCGGCCGTACCAGCTACGTCAAAGCCAACGGAGCCACCCAGTCGCACCGGGCCGGCCAGGTGCCGGAACACCCCGCCCCGGCTGTAGAGCATGGTTTGCGAGGAACCATTACCCCGCAGCTTGCCCCGGTGGGTCAGCGTGCCGTTGGTCTGATATACAGCATTGCCAAAGTCCGGAAACAGGTCTTTCTCGACGATGATGTCGGAATCTACCCCGGTAACCGAAATAGCCCCGCCCCCATAGCGGCCCTCGGGACTGTTACCGACCACCTTGCAGGTAATGACCTTATTGCCGTTATCGGTGAGCAGGTTCCAGTTCACCATCAGTCCCTTGGTGGCGTAGGTTACGCCCCCGCGCAGCACCAGCGTGGGCACCTGACCCGTGCCGACGGCCTCTACCGTATCCCCGTAATCGGCCTCCTCGTTGGCCAGCTCCACGCTGGTGTAGGACACCGCGGGCTCCAGCGGCCGGATGCGCCGGGCCTGGGTGTTCGACACCTCCCCTATGGGATCCGGGACAAACTGGTCGTTATACAGATCGAAGGTGCCCCGGTCCCAGGTGCCGTAGTCGGCATTGAACTGCCGGGCGTTCTTCAAATCGAGCCGGGCCCCGTCCAAGGCCTCGAGGCGCACTACGGGCATAGCCCCGGTCGGGTCATACTTGAAATACACCCGGCCCGGGCCAAAGGCTTCCTCACCCTGCAGCTGATACAGCTGCGCCCAGGTCACGTTGCTGTAAAGCGGCGAGGGCGAGAGCCCGCCCACCAGGCGCCAGTTCGCGTCGTTGTCCAGGCCGCTGATCGGGGCCGGGATGGTGCCGCCGGCCGGCTTGACCAGCTGCAGTTTGGGCTCGTAGAAATCGACGTAGCCGTTCAGGCTGAACTTCACCGTTTCACCCAGCTCGTACTTGGCCCGGTTCGGGTCGAAGTACGACACGTTGGGCAGCGCAGCCTCCTTGCTGTCGGCCAGCACCCACTTCACGGCGTTGATGCCCAGGTTGATGATCGGGTCGGCCGGCAGCAGCAGGCGGTCCGGATCATCACTGCTGGCCGTGACGAGCACGTAGTTCTTGATGCCGACCACCTTGCCGGCATCATCCTCCTCGCCGGTCACGGCGTTAAGTACGGTGCAGGGCGTGCCGATGGTGAGCACGCTCAGGGGCAGGGCAGCCCGGAAGTCCAGGTCGCGCACGATTTTCAGGGAGCCGCGCACCTTGTTGGTGTGCAGGTCGCGCAGGAACACGAAGGAGTCCTTGATATCAGCCGAGAATTCGCGCAGGTCGGCCTCGTCAATCTCGAACGTGTCGTTGTCGGCAAAGCGGTCCTTCCACTTGTTGAGAAAGGCGTCGGGCGTCAGAAGGGCCATCAGGCAATGGTGTAGGTAAGTTTGAAACCGGATTTGAGCACCACCGTCTTGCCGGCGGCCACGGTGGCCAGCAGCCGGCCGCCGGCCGTGCGCAGCTGCACCGAGCCATTGCCACCCTGCTGCAGCACCACGGCGTACTGCAGGCCGCGGCCGCACACGGTCCAGGTACCGCGGTAGGGCCGGGCCCGGCGGGCCGTTTCGCCCTGCAGGGTCCAGTCGAAGCCGTTGCGCGAGCCGAAGGGCTCAGCCCCACTGTCGAACACGTCGGCGAAAGTCAGCGGGTGCTCCGGCGTACCCACCAGCTGCACCTGCCCGTTCTGGTCGCGGTAGAGGCACACGAGCTTGCGGCCCTCCAGCGTCTCCAGGCCGCCGGCCAGGCCCTCGGTGTGTCGAGCCAGCGCCCCGGTGAGCTTGTGCACCCAGATGGAGCCGTGCTTGCCCAGGTCTTTGCCGCTTTGCTTGTAGCGCACCGAGCGGCGCACGCTCACGAGCTGGTACCATACCGTGCCTTGCTTCATGGCCAAGTCCTGCTCGATGAGCAGCGGCCCCAGGTCCGACCAGTTCAGGATGTTGCCGGCCTCCGTGTACCAGGCCGACTCGATGCCGGCGACGTTTTCGTCGACCACCTGGTCGATGTTGCGCAGACCGAACGGATCAGAGGTGATTTCAGGCACTGGACAAATGGTAAAAAATTCTGGACAAACGCTTTAGTGAAATGGACAAACGCTTGAGCGATTGTTAGAGGCTCACGTGGAGCGGTGCCGCGGCCGACAGGTGGGTGGTGGCCACCATCGTCGTGAGTTTCTTCTGCAGGTCCTTAAGTGCCTTGCGGGGAGTCACGGCCGCGGCCTTTTTTTTTGACGCCTTGCGCTCCTCGACAAAGCGCTGGTAGCTCTTGAGCAGGGTATCATAGGCAATGTCACTTTCCTCGAAGCCATACTTGCGCATGAAGCACTCGATGGAGTACTTGACCTGATTGCCGTGGTCGGTCATCAGGTCAACGTAGCAGTGCAGATCCAGCTTGATCAGGCTATGCACGAAGTTGTTAAATTGATACACGGTCTTGCCCGTGAGGTTTTTCAACCCAAACTGCTGGGGGCTGTAGCTGCCGTAGTGCACGGCGAAGCGGCCCGTGTACTTGGCCACTACCTCGTCCTTACGGCTGTCGGATACAGGCCGGCGCAGCAGGTTGAACAGCATCAGGCCGTAGGGGTCACTCTCCGATAAGCTGTACTCCTCACCGAGGAAGAACTGCAGATATTTTAACACATGCGGTTTAACGGGAATCTGGAGGCTTTTCACAGGATCGGAGGATTAGAGTAAGCAAACGTAGCGCGTGCGCACACCGGCCCAAAGGACTCCAGGCCAGCTACCCAAACGGGTACTGGAGGGGGTATTTGTCTCTTCATAGATCTTAGAATTATACAGTGTTCGCAGCCGAACAATATAGCCAATCTCCAACGCTATGCCAAAGGTTCAAATTGGTGTTTACAGCAGCGCCCGCGAACAAAAACAGCCGCATGCTGAGCCAGCATGAGGCTATATATTTTTAGCATCAGAGTACAACTATCCTACTGCCAGATGGCTGAGCGTTTTTCGCCACGGGCAATCCGCTGCAGCACCTCTGCACCCAGGGCTTCCAGGTTGGTCACATGGGCTCCGAGCTTCTCCCGGGCCAGGTAGTAAGCCAGCGCCGGCGCCGTGCGCAGGAAGGGGTTGAGTTGGCGGCCCTGCTCGGTGAGCACCGCCCAGCCCTCCTCGTCGCTCAGGTGCTCGAGCAGCAGCGGGCCACTGGTGCTGGGCTGCAGCTGCCGGCGCGGATCCTGGCCAGCGGAGGTGGGCATTCTCGCTTTCATCAGACGATTTCGAAGAACTGTTTGACATTGTGGGCGGCCGAGTTCACCTTGGCCAGCAGGTTCATAAAAGGCACATCATGAGCATCCTGGGCCGAGAAAATCCAGGTCTGGATATAGAGCGAGTTCAGGAGTACCACCTCGTGCACCTGCAGGCGCCACTTCCGGGGCTTTAGCCGGCGCATCTTATCACGTGGCCACGTGCCGGCAGTGAGTCGCTCCAGCTGGCGCAGCAGCCGGGCCGTAGGCTCGACGCTGAGCAACTCCAGCACGTAGAGCCGCCGGTGGCCACTGTAGTAGGTCAGCACCTGGTGGTACATCCGGAGCGAGTGGCATAAGGCCACGGCTTCATCCTGGTGCAGCTGTAGCACCTGGTCGTATTGACGCAGGTTCATTTCCAGACGCCGTCTTTCACCCACACCTCCTCCTGCTTGCCGGTCTGGTTGTCGTAGAGGATGGCTTCCTTGACCGTGGAGCCCATTTTCTCGACCATTTTACGCAGGCCACGGATGCCGTATTCGCGGGGAGACTCTACTTGGTAGCGGCCGCTGGAATCGAAGGAGGTGAAGTGCTTCTTATTGCCGTCCTTCCACACCACCCAAACGCGGGTAAGGGCATTCTGGCGCATGTTGATAGGGGGAGCAGACGAGCGGGCTTGCTGGGTATTCATCGTGGAAAAGATGTGAGGTGAAAAAATCTAGGTTAAGCCTGCGCGCTGGCGGCCAGCGACGTGGCCAGGCCGAGCATGCTTAGGCGGGCATGGTAGAGGGTAAGGCCTTCGGCGCCACCGAGGCGCTTGACTTCGGTGCGGTGGTACCAGTGCAGGGCCAGCAGGTCTTTGCGTTTGGCCCGGTCTGAGGCGGGCACCTTCTCGCCCCGGTCCAGGCTCTGGCGCTGGCGCAGTTCGGTTTCGGCCAGCTGCAGGGCGCGGTCCAGGGGCGTAAGGCCCCCTTTGGGGCGGTTCATCTTGCGGGCCAGCCACAAGCGCGTGCCAGCAAAGCCATGCGTATTCTCCTGGTCGAAGTAGCCGGCGCCAGCCTGCACCATGGCGTAGGGCAAGGGCAGGTACACTTCCGGGTGCAGCTGCAGGTGGTGGCGCACCAGCTCGACGCGGTCGAGCAGCATGCGGTGCACCTGGTCCCACTTCGCCGGCGCCGCGGCCATCAGGGCCGGCTTGTACTGGCCCAGCCAGATGGCGCGCAGGATCTTGCGGGTTTCCTGCTCGGTGAATTGGTGGGTTGGGTAGAGCAGCTGCTTGGCCATGGCCCAGAATTCGACGACGAAGCGGTCCACACGGGCCGTTCCTGTGGCTTCTGGCGAGGGCTGCGGCGCGGTGGTAGTTCGGGCCGCCCGAGCCACGGCGCGCCCCCTGTACCGAGATTTCGACGCCTGGCCGGCGTCGCCTGCCCCTTCGCGGTGGCCCTGTGGTTCCAGTAAGGGGGTTCCAGTCCGTTCCTGCGCGGGTTGGAGTGGCATTTTATCCACTGGAACGACTTTCCTTATCTGAGTTTCTAGTGTTTCAAGAACCTCATTAGGTGGAAAATATTTACCGTTTGTGGATAAAGAAAGGGGCTGTGAGGATGTTTTAGAACGGCCCGTCAGGGTCGTTTTTAGGCTTTCCACCGGCGTTTCCCACACCAGGGCAGGGTTTACCCACAACCAGTAGCTGTGGGTCCTGCCGCGGAATTTATAGTCCACCACGAAGCCGTGCTTCTTGAGCTGCTGCAGGTGGTTGCGCGTGGTGCGGGCACACATGTCGCGGGCCTCCCCTAGCTCGCGGCCGTTGGCCTCGATGCGCGGGCTCGTGTAGCCCGTATCCGTCACGAGCTGATCCCAGAGCAGCGGGGTGGCCAGCATCTTCTGGGCCTCGGCCCGGGCACGCGGGAGCAGGATTTCCACGAACAGCGTCTTCGCCCCGTCGCAGATAACGCGGGGACCATAGCGCTTCACTAGCTTGGTGCTGCCGTCTTTGTAGGTACGCGTGTGGGTGCGAACAGAGCGGTTCGCGTTGAGCTGCTTGATGCGCTTATGCACATCCAGACGGGAAGCGGCCAGGGTTCGGAGCGAGGGGAGCATTGGTATTAGAGCAGGTATATAGGATTTCCCCGATGTTGGTCGGGGTCTGAAAAAGGCGATGGAGAAGCAACCGAGGCGGGTATTCCTCTGGTGGCACCATCGCCGAGCTGCGTTGCGGCAGGCCCTGTGGTTCCCTGACTGGCCACGATGCCAGCTCTACCCAAGTGGTAGCTCTTCTACAGGCAGGGAAAAGCATATGCAGGAGTGGTGGGTCCAGTTGGACCCACGCCGGGCCTACCCCTCTCCTGCTTTGACTTGCAGCAGCAGTAGCTCGCCCTGCACCTGGTGCAGGCGGCGCTCGTAGCGCTGCTTGTCTTCCTGAGCCAGGCACAGGTCGGTGGCGTAGCGCACGGGATTCTGCCGGCCCTGCTCCAGGACGAACTCCACGGCCTGGAGCTGGCCGCGCAGGGCGACTGCCTCGTGCTCGAGGCGGGCGCGCTGGCGCTGGCGTGGGTCGGCCACGGGCAGGTGCTTGAGCGAGAGCAGCTGCACGGGCAGGCCGGTCTTGAGGCGCAGCAGCTCGGCCGCCGTCAGGGCCTGGGGCAGTGTGGGGTCGGAGGTATAGAGGGTGATGGTCTGAAAGTGCATAGCAGTGGCGCGCCCTACGAGGCCAGACGCAGGGGCGGAATAGTGGTCAGATCAGCGGCCGTGAAGCCCATCTTGGAGCCGTAGGCCACCAGTGCGGCGCGGGGCACGCGGTAGTAGCCGTCGGAGAACTCCAGGGCGAAGAGGGTGATGCGCTTGCCCTTCAGGTCATACTTGCCCTCGGTAATCCATTTCTTGACGGTGCGCACGCTGGTGCGCGTGGCCTTGGCCACTTCGTCCAGGGTGAGGTACTCGTCGGCGGCTGGGGTTGCGGGCTGAGCGGCGGCCAGGCGCTGCTCCAGCTTGAGCAGGAGCTGTTCCAGGTCGCCCTTGGTGGCTATTTGGTTGGCATCGACGGACATGGCAGGGCAGTCGAGGAAGTGGATGAATGGGGTAGCGGATGGGTGGCCAGTAGGCGCTGGCGGGCGGCATCGAACTGGTCGTTGGCCAGTAAGAGCAGGCGCACCTCGCGCAGGCGGCGCACCTGAGTGGTGGCAAAGCAGACCGTGGGCTGCGTGGCCCCGGCCGGCAGCACGCCCATGCTGCACCCGGCCCAGTGCACGGGGCCGCCGGCGGGGTGATGGTGGGCGTACTGGAAGTGGAACTGCTCGCCGGTGAGGCCGGTCCAGGTGCCGGTGACCAGCGAAAGGCTGGGCGTGGGCGCGGCCTGCTCCCAGACGGTGAAGCCAAGCCCGCGCAGCAGCGCCGCGACGGAGGCGTAGAGGTTGCGGGGGCCGGGCAGGGTTTCCATCAGGCGGCCTGGGGTAAGAGCAGCCGGAACTCGCGGCGGCAGTCGGTGAGGTCAATCTCGCGGATGCCGGCGGGCAGCGCGTCCACCAGTAGCACCTCGTCCTGGGTGCGACCTTCTTCCTGGGCCGAGCGTAGGGCCGCGGGCATGGGGCCACTCACGTACACGGTCAGGTGGCCCTGCCGGTAGCAGTAACCCAGGATGGGCTCGGGGGCGGCGACCAGGGCGCTGCCGGCGGGCAGCTCCTGCACGCGCACCCGCTTGCCGGTGCGGGCATCGGTGAGCGAAACGGGGGTTGTAAAGGTCTTTTTCATGCCTGCGACGCCCGTTGGGAGGTGACTACCTGGAGCTGCCCACCCAGCTGGGCGCGGCGGCGCTGTTCGTAGGCCAGCACCAGCGGAGTTTCTTCCTGGTACTGCGGGTGGGTGGCGTCGATTTCGCGCAGGCGGCGCTTGAGCTGCTTCAGGGGCGTGAGCTGTACCACGGCGGGTGGCAGGTGCTCGTTGACGAGCGTGGCCATGTCGCGGAGGCAGGGCTTACGCGGCCCGGCCGGGGCGTCGGTGTTGAGGCGCATAGGATTGAGCGATAAAGAGTGAGGAAATAGCGGTTATAAGTTGAGCGGCAGGGGCACACTGACCCGGGCCGGGGCCACCGGCAGCAGTTCTTCGGGAATCTGAAAATCGGGCAGGCCGAAGCCGATGAGCGCCACCAGGTGCTCCAGGTTCATCACGCGCCCGATGCGCACGTTGGCCAGCATGGTAGTGGTAGCTTCGTAGCCCGCCCGCACGGCCGTGTCGATGGCGCTGGTGGGCAGGTCTTCGATGACGATCGACAGGAGCCGAAGGTATTTCTGACGCTCAGTCATGTTTGTGTTTGGCACAATTCACCGCGCAATTGCTTTCTTGCAGTTGCTGAGTACTGTACACCACACAAACATACGATTGATACGCACAAGTGCGTAATCACTTTTGAATAAAATATACACTAGTGCAACAAACCACTATTAATCAGCGACTTAAATTTTTGATAGAGACGCTCTCAGAAAGCGTAAGGGCGTTTAGCGAGCAAATCGGCGAAAGCACAGGCAACACAAACAATTATATCGGGTCAAGGCAATTAGCTCCAAAGCATGAATACTTAGCTAAAGTGCTTAAGCATTTTAGCAACGTAGATGCATACTGGCTTGTGACTGGGGAAGGCAAACCCTTCAAGGAAGAAGCTGGTGACTTGCAAACCCAGACTAACGTTTCGGGCAAAAAGAACGCAGTGAACATAGCTGGAGGCAAAGCCACCCAGAACAACTACAGTATCACCGACTGTGAGAAGGAGCGCGATACCTACCGGGCCGAGCGTGACCTAGCACGCCAGGAGGCCCAGTCGCTCCGGGAGCAGCTGGCTCTGAAGGATGCACTGATTGCGGCTAAGGACGAGATGCTCGTGCTGCTGCGTGGGGGGTATAACCGGCCGAATTAAATTGGTTCTTCCACTGCATGTCTAGCAGTGAAGAAAGAGAAACTCAGCAAGTAGAATATCATGAGCAAGAAGTCGCCAGGAGGGGCAAATGATAAACCTCCTAGAATAGCAGCTTTTGCAGGGTTGCCTAAAAAAATTACAGAATTACTAGAGAAGGAATCAGACCGAGGGGTGATTCTAATACTAGCTACCTATTATGAGGAGCTGCTTGGTCTGATTATAAATGCTGGTTGCACAAGCCCAGAACAGGCTGACAAAATCCTAGCTCATCGCCAACCTGCTGGTGATTTTGACTCCAGAATACTTATAGCACATGCATTCGGACTAATACATGATGAAGAAGTAGATGCTCTTCGCATAGTTCAGCGAATACGGAACAAAGCGGCTCACTTTGACCGCTCAGGACGTGGATTTGATGTACTCTTCGATTCGACTGCTACTGCCGATCAAGTCATTGCCTTCGCTAAACTATTCTACCCTAGTGCCGAAATTCCAACACGTCAGCCAGAGTTTCTCAGATTTTTATTCATTCGAGCAGGACGCACTTTATCGACACGTCTGGTAACTAGACTAGGTGAAACAAGGCCTGCTCAAGCATGTAAATCCGCTAAAGAGAAGGCAAACGAAGTTCGTGAGCGGATCAAAGACAGCGAATTTTACAAGCAGTTCGAAAAAGCCATCGAAAAGTATAAAGATGGAGACCACACTGAGATTGACGCTATGATAGAATCTTTTGCGGTTATGCTTAAGACTCCTGAGCACCAAAATGAAAATACCGTGGCGTTAGCAACCTTTGTATTTGGAGAGGTTGATGCTCTAAAAAAAATGCATCACATATCGCAGGAAACGCCTACTGACCTTCCAGACACTGACGAAGCGCCAGATGCTGGGGTTGCGGGGGGCGGCTATAACCGGCCGAACTGATGCATCCAGCTATTCGCCAGAACAACGTTCTAGCCTCCAACCTCTACTTCGCAAGCTGTGTGTTTGCCGTCATCCGGGTGGCAGTAACACTCTATACTCGGATAGTTCTGAAGTTCGCTATTACCAAAACTGACACGGAAGCGCTACTTATGGCACTAGCCTTCTTGCTCGTGCTCTACATAGGCATTCAGTATTTGTTCGGTCTTGGCCTGCGCAGGGGACTCATGTGGGTCAAAGTTATCTTCCTGACCACTACGCTCATCATGGCCTTGGTCTACCTTGTAAGCGTGTTCAGCCCTACCCCGCTACCCTTCGACAGGAACTACGATACTCCACTCAAAGCTTTCCTGCTCGGCACTGAATTCTTGCTTTCCCTGTGGGCCGTGGTGGTCATCTTCAAGGGCTTCGGCATCAGCGACAGAGTATCAATGGAAGCCTTTACAGCGCAACAAGTTGCCGAAGAGGCCCCAGATGCTGGGGTTGCGGGTGGCGGCGATAACCGACTGAACTAACTTATTTGTACCCACTGACCCGCTTATCCAGGGCCCGCCGTGGCGGTGGGAAGATCATGATCAATTAAGAAGTAGTGAAGGCTGTTGACATATTTGCCGGTATCTTCGCTACAGGCTATAGTCTGTGGTGGGTTTCATACAGAAAATTGCGAAGCTGCACGGTATCCTCATACTTTTTTAACAATTGTCCACCCCAACACTACGAAGGACGCTGTTCTAGCACATTCGCTCCAGCAAAAGCTAAGCGTGGAGTAGCCCGACTACCGCTATAAGCACCTTTGGTTATCTTTTCTATGAGTAAGGGATCACATCAAAAACAAGTAAGGGCAACTGCTCGAGGGCAAAAACGTTTTTTAAACAGTGTTCGACGCCAGGATAAAGTATATCAGGACACCCTTCCTGATCCACTTAAGGCGACGAGGTGGGCACGTACAAAGCGAAACCTCCCCCGCTACGACAGCACCCTGGAGCATCTTTTGAAACACTATCGAAAGCTTTCTCCAGGGATCGTTGATAAGAAGCTGGACGGCAAACCTCTACGTGTCCCCATGTTTTTTTCTCTAACTCATTATCCAGTAGAAAGCTTTGCCTTCCTGCGCAAGCTTTTCTATGCCCTACACAAGGCCGATGATACGCACCTTGTACTGGATTATGGGCAATGTCTTAGGATAGACTTGGATGCGTCTGTCTGTATGGACGTCCTTTTGACCCGGTTTATTGCCCATTATAAACGCACCCGTAAGCTTGGAGCTGATCTTAAGCGCATTCGCATCATTGATGCAATAATGCTGCATAGTAGAGAAGTAAGAAAGTTTTTACAAAGCACCGGATCAGGCCAGGTTATCCAAGGAATAAATGCTACATTCCCAGACATCATTTCTTGCCCCCTAAGAACTCGCTACAAATCTCCCCACCGGAAGGGTACAAAAGAGATCACAACTACTGAGCTCGTGCAGTATTTGCAAGCTTGCCTAGCTCGATTCGATAAGAAGCTGAATGCGAAGGATAGAGAGCGGTTCAGCGACATCATTGGTGAGGTACTTGCCAATGCTGAAGACCACTCTTCCCTACCGTACAACTATTCAATAGGCCATTTCAATGAACTCAACGGTAATGGGGAACATTCTGGGCGTTTCCAGTGTGTAATCTTAAACTTCGGCAAAACGATCTATGAGCGGTTGAAAGACCCGAATGATTGTAAAAACAAGGATATTCTTCCTGAAATGCAGCGTTTATCAAAACGCTACACCGAGAAAAGCTGGTTTGGGGTTAAAGATGCTCCTTTCGAGGAAGAGACCCTTTGGACCCTATATGCTCTCCAAGACGGGGTGAGCAGTGTCGCCCCTCATAGAGGGAACGGCACAATCCAGTTCATTCGGGACTTCTTAGATCTTCGTAGCAAGGAGTCAAACAAAAGGTCTGTGATGACGTTAATATCAGGACACACCCGTATCCAATTCGATGGCACTCACCATCTGCAAGATAAGCTCAACGATAAAGGCGATACACACACTGTAATAACCTTCAACAAGGCTGGTTCTCTAGAAGAAAAGCCTGACGAGAAATTTGTTACCTTTGCATCCCAGTATTTTCCTGGCACCTTACTTTATGCTGACGTCTACGTTACTGCCGATCACCTCAAACCGCACTAACAGTATGAAAGAGGACGTTTTAATTGATTTAGCCGATTACCGCACTGCTGGCGCCCTCGTCTACACTGGTCGTGACCGTGGAGAAGAAGTGCGTAAGAAATCCCGCGTTGATGAGCTGGCAGAATCAGCTGATCATGTAATTGTTCGAATCCCCGAGGATACTTTCTCAATCAACCCTTCCTTTCTGGAGGAGTTCTTCCGTAATATCGTGAAGAAAATGGGTGCATCTGCCTTCTGGCAGAAGTTTAGCTTTGACAACAAAGGAGAATATCAGGTCAAAGACAACTTACAGCTAGCTATTGAACGCATTCTGCGGAAGAGCAGCGCATTGAGCCGATAGTTTACTGGCTCAATGCATATCGTCTTTTACATTCCCCCAGCTCCAGTTCCTGAACCTGGCTTTTGGGAGTTTAAACTAAGCGACGCTATCAACTCAATCATCGCCTTGATGAGTGTGTTGATAGCGTTTTTTGTTTATCGATATCAGCAGGATAAGGACAAACGGGACTATGAGCAGCAACGCTTGGAGCAGCATCGAGCAGCGTTAATCAAACAAGAAGAACAAGAGCGGGCAGCCCATATTCAAACACAGGAGCAAGTGCGAGCAGCTCAACAACAAGAACGCATTGCTAAACAGGAATGGGTGAGACTGCTGCTAATCGAACCTAATCGTGAATACATTCTTAGCTTCTTTACTGATTTGGAGGAAGCCATGGCAGTGATGAATGCTACTCCTGTCCTGCCAGTTTCACGTAAGCGAGCGGTAGAAGCGACTCATCGACTCCTCAATGAGTTCGAACGCCGCTTTCTTACCTATTTTGACAGTATCGATCACGATGTCGCGAATGAGAATAAAGCGATTTTCGATGAATTGCGTGATACCCTGATAGATACATTGGCAGTCTTTACTGATGAAGACTATATAACTCAGCACAAGTCTCTTATAACATCCATTTTAACAGCAAGGAATAGCTTTTTAAGTAAACTTTACACCTTTTCTTTTGCGACTACTCCAGCACAGTAGCAAGCCAAAGGCAACATAACCTATAAATAAGTCAACACCCAATTAGGAACCTAGAATGTTGATGTGTGCAAATACAAGATAAGGTTATAGTTATCTCCTCTGTTTACAGCGGAGTGCTTCGAAAAAGCAAGCACCACCAATGAAAATTACTCGTCAACTCCGTAAGGATTTGCTGAACCAAACGGGCTTTGCTCCCATCCAGGTCACGATCTGCTGGCAGGGCAACCGCCTGCGCATCAGCTCCGGTCAGCTGTGCCGGCCCGAGTTCTGGGATGAAGCCGAGTCAAAGGTGCTCCCCAAAAAGGGCAGCCACTATAACCACATCAACCCGGTGCTCAACAGCATCTCCGAAGCGGCGGAGCAGGCTCTGTATACGGCCGAGCAAGAGCGACGCCGACTGGATAAGGCCGAACTGGATGGCATCCTGAAGAACCTGCTGCAGCCGGCACCATCCGTGCAAGCCTTTGTAGCGCCGGCAGCCGAGCCCGACATCGATGAGTCGCGGCCACAGTTCTTCCAGCTCATGGACCAGTGGATCCAGGCATATGAAAAGAAGCTGAACCCGAACACCTACCGCAAAATTGCGAAGAGCACGCTGGACGGCCTAGGTGCTACCCGCTCCCGATTCGAAGGGTATGCGCAGGCCCGGCAGGTAGAGCTCAGCCTGCAGGAAATGACGAATGACTTCTACGCTGACTTCCGGGCGTATATGCTCGATGAGCTGGATCAGGAAATCAACACCTTTGGCAAGCACATCAGCCGACTCAAAACCTTCCTGGCCTGGTGCGAGGAGGAGCAGGAACTGGACGTGAATAAGAAGTACCGCAAGTTCCAGTCGCCTTCCCAATACGTGGGGGTGGATGCGTTGACGGAGCATGAGCTGCGGCGCCTAATCAAAATTGACTTCACCTCGGAGCAGGTGAAGGAGCAACTGCTCAAGATCCATGAACAGCACTACAGCACGATGCACTCGCCCGAGCTGCAGCGCTACCAGGCCTGGGCCGCGCACGTCGAGCTAGCCCGCGACAAGTTTCTGGAATGTGCTTACACAGGCCTGCGCATCAGCGACGCAGAGCAACTGGCCTGGCAGCACGTAAAAGGCCAGATGATTCACATCAAAGCCGGCAAAAACCAGCACGAGTGCTACATCCCCTTCTACGACGACGACTTATTCCACATGGTAGAGCTGGCTGGCAAGTACGAAGGCCGGGCACCAGGCGACCTGCTGCTGCCGACCTGTTACCGGGTGAATGAGTTCCTGAAATTTGTGCAGCAGCTGGCCGGCCTGACCCGACTTCCCCTTACAACAAAGCTGGGCCGAAAAACCTTTGTAACCTTGAAGCTCTATCAGGGTGTACCTTCACGTTTGGTGATGCAGTCTACTGGCCACACCACTGAGAGCAGCTTCAACCACTATGTGGGTGTCGACACGATGAAGCTCCTGCAGGAGTATGCACGCCGGTCACCGGGCATGCAGCGGTCAGTGGCATAAATCAGTGGCAGATTTCACGCAATTGGTTTCCAACAGATTCCATCCGATGCATGAAAAAAGCCGTTTACACCGCCCCAGCGTGGTATCTGATGGCTATGGAGGGAAACGAAAGGCACTTGATAAGTCCTTATACGACCACCAAAAAAGGCCCTCAGTACTACACTGAGGGCCTTTTTTATTCTATGGCTTCGTCTCTGACCCGTTTGTTGTGGCTGGTAGTTCTGCTCGGAACTACGCAGCTGGTATCGGCACAAACCCCGGCCGCGGCCCGCCTGCCCGCCGGTGACGTCTTCGTCGACCCGCAGGGCGTGCTGCGCTGGCAGCAGAACAAGCGGGAAGTCGCCCTGTTCGGGGTAAACTACACCGCCCCGTTTGCCCACGCCTACCGGGCCAGCCGCGCCGTGGGAGCCGAGGCCGAAAAAGCCATAACCCAGGATGTGTACCACCTTGCCCGGCTGGGCGTCGATGCCTTCCGCGTCCACGTCTGGGACGTGGAAATAACCGACACGCTGGGCAACTTGCAGCAGAATGAGCACCTGCGCCTGCTCGACCATTTAGTGGCTCAGCTCAAGCAGCGGGGCATCAAGATTATCCTTACCCCTATTGCCTACTGGAACAACGGCTACCCGGAGCAGGACTCGGGCACGGGCTTTTCCAGCGTGTACTCCAAGGTGCAGGCCTATACCAACCCGCGGGCCATCCGGGCCCAGGAGAATTACCTGACCCAGTTCCTGAACCACCGCAACCCCTACACCCAGCAGCTCAACCGCGAAGACCCCGACATCATTGCCTACGAGGTTTGCAACGAGCCCCGCTACCACCAGCCCGAAGCCGCGGTAACGGCCTTTGCCAACAAGATGGTAGCGGCCATGCGAGCTACGGGCTACCGCAAACCCATTTTCTACAACATTGCCGAAAACCCGGAAGTAGCGGAAGCTATTTTGGCCGCCAACGTGGACGGGCTGACGTTTCAGTGGTACCCGTCCGGACTGGTGAGCGGGCATACCCTGCGCGGCAACTTTTTGCCCTACGTAGACCAGTACCCCATCCCGTACCGCACCGACCCGCGGTTTCAGCGCCGGGCCAAGATGGTCTACGAGTTTGAGTCGGGCGACATTATCCAGCCGGTCATGTATCCGTTTATGGCCCGCAGCTTTCGGGAGGCGGGCTTCCAGTGGGCCACCCAGTTTGCCTACGACCCCATGGCCATTGCCTTTGCCAACACCGAGTACCAGACCCACTACCTGAACCTGGCTTACACCCCGGCCAAAGCCCTGAGCCTGCTCATTGCGGGTAAGGTGTTTCGGCAAGTGGGCCGGGGCCAGACTTTCGGCCGCTACCCGGTCGACTCCGTGTTCGACGCCTTTCGGGTGAGCTACCGCCAGGGGCTGAGCGAGATGAACACCGACGAGGAGTTCTACTACACGGCTTCTACTACAACCCAGCCCCGGCGCGCCAACCGCCTGCGGCACCTCGCGGGCGTGGGCAGCTCACCGGTAGCGCAGTACGAAGGCAGCGGCGCCTATTTCCTCGACCGACTGGCCCCGGGCATCTGGCGCCTGGAAGTGCTGCCCGACGCGGTGCCCATCCGGGACCCATTCGAAACCGCTTCTCTGCAAAAGCCAGTCACTCAGATTCTGTGGAATGAGCAGCGGTTGCGCCTTTCCTTGGCCGAGCTGGGCAGCCGCTTTCGCCTACGCGGACTCAATGAGGGCAACAATGCCGCCGCTCAAGCTACGGCTGGCTGGGTGAGCGTGCGGCCCGGCGTGTATTTGCTGGCCGCCTCGGGTAAGAGCACCGGAGCCTGGACTTCCCAATCTGTATTTGGCAACCTGCGCCTGGGCGAGTTTGCGGCCCCGGCTCCCACCACGCTAGGCCCGCAGGTGCGGCACACGGCCGTAGCCCAGGCCACGGCCGGGCAGCCACTACTTATTCGGGCCACGCTCACGGGCCTGGGAGCGGCCGACAGCGTTTTTCTGCTGGCGCAGCATTACTACGGCCGCACGCTGCGGCTGCCTATGCGGCGCCCGGGCTATGCTACGGTGGAGGCGACCGTGCCAGCCGAGCTGACGTATGCGGGGCTGCTATGCTACTGGATTGTGCTCAAGAAAGCCACCGGGGCGCAGCTCACGTTTCCCGGCGGTTTTGCCGGCTCCCCGCGCGACTGGGACTATTTTCCCCGGGACCATTGGGAAGTGCCCCTGGTAGGAGCCAAAACGCCGCTTTACTTGTTCAGCGCCGCTGCCGACAAAGAACAAATCGAAGCCCGCGGCCTGCACCGCACTACCTGGACTGAGTATATCACCACCGAAGCTACCGGAGCCCTGGCCCTGCGTTTTGTGCAGAACGCTTCCAAAGCGGAAGAACCGAAGCCCGTGGAAACAGGGCCCGCGGCTAGCTTACGCGTCTACTACGCCGACAAGCTGCTGGGGCGCCAGCCGGACGTAGGGGACTTTCAGGCAGTGGTTGTGAAGGCGCGGGCCAGCCAGCCCGTGGGGGTGCACCTCGTACTAGCTACCAAAGATGCCGCCGCATTTGCCGCCCCGGTGGCGCTGACGACAGAGTGGCAGGAAGTACGAATTCCGCTGCGGGCTTTTCAGCCCAGCGCCTTGCTGCTGAGCCCCCGGCCCTACCCCGGCTTTTTGCCGCTGCATTTCCAGGCTCCCGCTGCCGCCTTACGCCTGCCCGATACCGAAGTGCTGCAACTGCTGGTCGAGGCCGTGGCCCCGGGCGCCGCGCCGCTGCACGTCGACGTGGAATCCATTTGGCTACACTAGCCGTTGGGAGCTGGGTTATTTCTTACGCAGCCGCACCGATGAATCCCGAATAATGAGCTTGGGCTCCAGCACGACGGGCTTGAGCGGGGCCGCCGTAGCGGGGCGGTTTAGCAGCTTGAGCAAGAGGCGCACGGCGGTGCGGCCCATTTGCTCGCTACGCTGGTCGACTGACGTTAGAGTAGGCTCGGTAAGCTCGGTGAAGGCCTCGTTGCTAAAGCCCACTAGGGCCAGATCCTCGGGCACGCGCAGCCCCTGCTCTTTGACCACCTGCATAGCCCCCACAATAGCTAGGTCGTTGGAAGCAAACACCGCGTCGGGGCGCTGCGACAGGCGGAGCAGCTTGCGCATGGCCTGAGTACCGCTTTTCAGGTTAATATCGGCGTGGTGCGACACGTACTCCGGGCGCAGAGGCAGGCCGTGGGCTTCTAGGGCATCGAGGTAGCCCTGGTAGCGGTTCTTGTTGATATTTACATGCAGCGGCCCGCTGAAAATGGCAATGCGGGTGCAGCCTTGCTCAATCAGGTGCGACACGGCCTGGTAGGCGCCCAGATAGTCGTTGAGCACCACGGCACTCACGTTGGGACCCTGAAAGCCTTCGATGATCCGGTCGAAAAACACCAGGGGCAGACGCTGGTCCTTTACGGCGTCGAAATGGGTGAAATCCTGGGTGGTATTGGCCAACGACACCAGCACGCCTTCAACCTGGGCATGCATAAACAGGTCAATGTTTTTCTTCTCCTGCTGCACGTCCTCATCCGACTGGCAAATCAGCACGTTGTAGCCCGACTTGCTGGCTTCGGTGGCAATGCCGTGCACCACGTGCGGGAAGAAATTGCCGGTAATGTGGGGCACCAGCACACCCAGGGTTTTGCTGCGGCCCCGGCGCAGGGCGGCCGCCAGTTGGTTGGGCTGGTAGTGCATTTCCTTGGCCAGCTGCCGTACCCGCTCCTTGGTTGTCTCGCTAACGTCGTTGTGGTCGGCCAGGGCCCGGGATACGGTAGAAGCCGACAGGTTAAGGGCTTTTGCTAAATCAGTAATGGAGGCCCGACGGTTTGCCATGCACAGAAAAGTTGGGTGGACAGATGCCGGGGCTGAAGATAGAGCCAATTTCCTATCTAAATCCACGCTTGTTTGAAATCTGCCTTATCTTTAGCCCAGTTCCGGGGCTCAGCAGCCCCGGAACATTGGGGTGCTTTTTTAGAGGCTTTCTGAGAAGTACCCGCGTAGTTGCCTTACTCTTAGGGCCGACCCCAGCGGTTGACTTTCGGGCCGGAATGCTGCATTCCTGCCCGGTTTTTCCCCGCTGACGTTAGCCCGCCTTGCCGTAGCTTTCCACTCTCCACTTCTGTTTTGCACCCTAATTTCTCTCCCTCAATGGCAGAATCAACGCTTACCGGCTTGCGCGCCGGCGTGCTCCACGGCGACGAAGTTCAGTCCCTGTTTCAAGTAGCCAAGGCTCAGTCTTTCGCCCTGCCGGCCGTCAACGTAACGGGCAGCAACACGGTGAATGCCGTGCTGGAAACGGCCAAGGCCGTCAACTCGCCGGTTATTATCCAGTTCTCGAACGGGGGCGCGCAGTTCTTCGCGGGCAAATCGGTGCCCAACGGCGACCAGCGCGCCAGCATTGCCGGCGCTATTTCGGGCGCCCAGCACGTGCACCTGATGGCCGAGCTCTACGACGTGCCCGTGGTACTGCACACCGACCACGCCGCCAAGAAGCTCCTGCCCTGGATTGATGGCCTGCTCGCCGCCGGCGAAAAGCACTTCGCCCAGTATGGCCAGCCCCTCTACAGCTCCCACATGCTGGACTTGTCGGAAGAGCCAATTGAGGAAAACATTGAAATCTGCAAGCGCTACCTCGAGCGCATGGCCAAAATCGGCATGACGCTGGAAATCGAGCTGGGCGTAACCGGCGGCGAGGAAGATGGCGTCGACAACTCCGACGTGGACTCGAGCAAGCTCTACACCCAGCCCGAGGAAGTGGCCTACGCCTACGAGCAGCTAAGCGAAGTAAGCAACCGCTTCACCATTGCTGCCGCCTTTGGCAACGTGCACGGCGTGTATAAGCCCGGTAACGTGAAGCTGCAGCCCAAGATTCTGCACAACTCCCAGGAGTTCCTGCGCCAAAAGCATAACATCACCGAAGCCCTGCCCATCGACTTCGTATTCCACGGCGGCTCGGGCTCCTCACAGGAGGAAATCCGTGAAGCCATCAGCTACGGAGCCATCAAGATGAACATCGACACCGACCTGCAGTGGGCGTTTTGGGAAGGCATCAAGGACTACTACGTGCAGAACGAAGCCTTCCTGCAGGGCCAGATCGGCAACCCCAGCGGCGCCGATTCGCCCAACAAGAAGTACTACGACCCGCGCGTGTGGCTGCGCAAAGGCGAAGACACCTTCGTGGCCCGTCTGAAGCAGGCCTTCGAAGACCTGAACGCCCTGAACCGCCGGCCCTAGATAACGGCTTGGCTGCCCGCAGCCCGCTTACCGAAAGCCCCTGCAAAACCATGCAGGGGCTTTTTTTGTCTTGTAGGCAAACCGCCACTGGCGGCCGATGGTAAAACTATTGTAGTTTGCCGGCTTATGGTTGTGGTTGGCAAGCTGCAGATTGATAGATTTGCAAGGTTGTCTGGGGCGTGCGGTAGCGCCGCCAGCGCCACCGCAGTTGTTTGGTTACTTCTGCACATTCCATCCGCCCTTTTTGCTGACTAACAGCACCCGCCGGGTTTCGCCCGGCCAAACCCACACGCGCCCATGACGAACCGTAAGCAGCATATTGCCCAGGTAGCATTGCAGCTATTCGGCGACAAGGGCTTCGAGCACACGCCCACGCAATTGATTGCAAAAGAGGCGGGCGTTTCGGAAGCTCTTATTTTCAAGTACTTCGGTTCCAAGGAACAGCTCCTGGAATTTATCATTAAGAACGGCTATAAGCGGATTATTGAGTCGAACCGGGGGTGGCTGGAAGAGCGCGACCCGCTGGGCCTGATTCACAGCGTAATCGAGCTGCCCTATAAGCTGGTAAAGGAAGAGCCCCATTTCTGGAAGCTACAATCGCGCCTGACCAACAGCGAAGTGGCCCAGAAGCAGCACGAGCGGTTTTTGCAGCCGGTGCCAGCCCTGCTGCACCGCGCCTTCCAGAAGCTGGGCTACGCCGAGGCCGACAAGGAAGTCAGTCTGCTGCTGCTGCTCATCGACGCCCTGTGGAAAATTCAGGCACAGAAAACCGACGAGCAGATCCAGGAAATGCTGGACTTCATCAAGTCGAAGTACCAGGAGCAGGCCTAATTCCCGCCCGGTGCGGGCCATGCCCGGAGCCTATTAAGCCAACGAGGCTGGTCTGTGCGCGGGCCAGCCTCGTTGGCGTTTGGCCGCCTCTGGTCCCCCTCGTAGCAGCGTTCATACCCGGCCGACACGTATTACCGTATTTATACTATTTAAACGCCTCTTTTAAAATTATAGCAATAAGGCAATCCATTCGACGAAGTTTTTTGCTTGTTTTTTAAACGTAGGCCCTTGTGCCTTAAAAGGCCAGATCTGGCCGTTTTTCTAGGTTAACGCTTGGCAACAAGGTGTGTCCTAAGCGTGTAGCGGCTTGCTTGGCACAGCTTGCAAGGATTGCTAAACCTATTTAGCGGCTTGCTTTTGACTCCCTAAAAAGGGTATATTTGGCTACACCACCCCTACTGCTACCGACTTATCCGCCCTGCTGCCTGGCTGTCTTAGCCGCTCGCCCTGTCGTTTAGCCATCCTTATCACGCTTCCTGAGTTTACCCTTCTTCCTGGCCTTCGCCCAGCGGAGACTTGCGTGTGCGTCCTTTTTTCTTTCCAACCAATCCCACCAATCATGAAAAAAACTCTTACTACGCTTTGGCGGGCCGCGGCCTTCCTGGCATTGTGCAACGTTCCGGCCAAAGCCCAAACCTACCAGCAAGTCTGGGCCGATGAATTTAACGGTAGCATCAGCTCCAACTGGGTGTTCGAAACCGGCGGCGGCGGCTGGGGCAACAACGAGAAGCAGTATTACCAGCGGGCCAACGCTACCGTGAACAGCACGGACCTGATGATTACGGCCCGCCGGGAAAACGTGGGAGGCATGCCCTACACCTCATCCCGCATGAAAACCCAGGGGCTGAAGCAGTTTACCTACGGCAAGATTGAGGCCCGCATGAAACTGCCCCTGGGCCAGGGGTTGTGGCCCGCCTTCTGGATGCTGGGCGCCAACATCGGGCAAGTCGGCTGGCCGGCCTGCGGCGAAATCGACGTAATGGAGCACATCAACGCCGAAAATAAGGTGTACGGCACGGTACACTGGGACAGCAACGGCCACGCCGAATACGGCGGCAACATCATCACCTCGCCCGAAAATTACCACGTCTACACCGTAGAATGGGAGCCGGCCTATATCCGCTGGTTTGTGGATGGGGTGAAGTACCACGAAATCAACATCAGCGGCGGCACGGGCAGCACCGAGGAGTTTCAGCGGCCCTTTTTCCTGCTGCTGAACCTGGCCGTAGCCGGCAACTGGCCTGGCCAGACGGTAGACGAAAGCAAGCTGCCGGCCACCATGTTCGTGGATTACGTGCGGGTGTACCAGAAAACCAGCACCCCGCCCCCCACTTCCTCTATTACCATTCAGGCGGAAAACTACAGCGCCATGAGCGGCGTGCAGCTGGAAGGGTGCTCGGATACGGGCGGCGGCCAGGACGTCGGGTGGATTGACACCAACGACTGGATGGCCTACAACAGCATCAACTTCCCGACCTCGGGCACTTACACGATTGAGTACCGCGTGGCCAGCGGCGCCAGCGGGGGCCGGGTGTCGGCCGATTTGAATGCTGGCTCAATTCAGCTCGGCAGTGTGGCCATCCCGGCTACCGGCGGCTGGCAGAACTGGACGACCGTGTCGCAAACGGTGAACGTGAATGCGGGCACCTACAATTTCGGCGTGTTTGCCCAAGCCGGGGGCTGGAACCTGAACTGGATCCGCATTACGAAGTCGGGAGCGGCGCGCACGGCGGCTCCGGAGGCGGCCGAAGTGACGGCGGCGCCCTCGAAATCCTTGGATGTGTACCCGAACCCGGCTACAACTCAACTCAACATTCAGACCGAGCTGGACTTGAGCGGCAGCCAGTACCAGATTGTCGACGGGCGCGGCAAGGTGGTGGCTTCGGGCACGCCTCGCAACGGCCGCCTGAGCGTGGAAAGCCTGAAAAACGGGCTCTACACCCTGGTTATCGTCACCAAAGACAACCAGAAGCTGACCCGGCGCTTCAGCAAATAACCCAGCTCTTTCTTGGCGTAGCAGGCGGCCCGCAGAGGCGGCCTGCTACCCTATTGCCGTTCGATTCCGGCTTTTTAGTCTTCCATCCTTTCCACAATCCCCCTTTCTTTCTCCAACCACTATGAAACAAGTGTATCGGTACGGGCTTAGCGGTCTGTTGCTTCTGGGCGGACTTGCGGCCCCCGGCCGGGCCCGAGCCCAGGATGCCAAAGCGTCCTTCTCCCTGGGCTCTACCCAGGACCTGGTGCGGCAACTGGAAGCGCAGGTGGCCCCCGACGCCGCCCAGCGCAGTACGCCTACCGTCACGCTCCGCGTGTCGGCCACGAAAGCCTTTACCGGCAAGGTGAATTTCCGCCAGGATCTGTCGACTGACGGGGAATATCTCATCGGGGAAATTCAGAATGTGCCGGGCTCGTCGTTTTTGCTGCGCATTGAAGGCAGCACAGTGCAGGGCAACATTATTTTCCGGCAGACCCGGCAAGCCTACCAGTACTCGGCTGATGCCCGGGGAATTGTCCGGATTCAGCCCGCCGACATCAACAAGGTTATCTGCATCGACTACAACGAGCCCGTGGGGCTGGCAACGCCCACGCTGCGGGGGGATAACACGGCCAGCCGCGCCGCGGTGGTTTCCCTGCAGAGCTACCCCGGGGCCCGGGGCTGCATCATGCTCGACTTCGACGGACAGTACGTGTCGGGCACGCCCTGGAACAATGGCAACCCTATCAACGCCGCCCCGGCCGGTATGACCGATGCCGCCATCCAGGAGTTCTGGGAGCTGGTCAGTGAGGATTTCCGGCCCTTCAACATGAACGTGACCACCGACGAGGCCGTGTTCAACTCCTACCCAAAGACGATGCGCATGCGCTGCATCATCACGCCGACCAACACGGCGGCTCCCGGCGCGGGTGGCGTGGCCTACCTGACGTCCTTCAACTGGAACGACGATACGCCCTGCTGGGTGTTCATGACCTCGCCCAAAGCCGGCGGCGAAGCTGCCTCCCACGAGGTGGGCCACACCCTGGGCCTGAGCCACGACGGCCGTACTAACCCCAAGGAAGAGTACTACGACGCCCGCACTTCGGCCGGCAACTGGGCCCCGATTATGGGCGCGGGCTACTACAAACCCGTCACGCACTGGAGCCGCGGCGAGTACGCCTACGCCAGCCAGACCCAGGACGACTTGGCCATCATGGCCGGGGCCACCTATAATGTAGGCTACCGCAACGACGACCACGCCAACGGCATCAGCGGCGCTACGGCCCTGGGCCGCAACGGCACCAGCGTATCGGGCTCGGGCATTATTGAGCGTACTGCCGACCAAGACTACTTCACGTTTACCTGCGGCGCCGGCACCGTCAATCTGAACCTGAACACAGTAGGTCGGCACGGCGACCTGGACATCGTGGGGCGCCTGTTCAACAGCAGCGGCGGCCTCATCGGCACCTACGATACCCAGGGCAGCCTGAGCACGACCGTATCGGCCAACCTGGCGGCGGGCACTTACTACCTACAGATAGACGGCACCAGCTACGGCAACCCAACTACCGAAGGCTACTCCGACTACGGCTCCCTGGGCACCTTCTCGATTTCGGGAACCGTGCCGGCGGGCGGAACCACGGCCGGCGTGGCCACTGTGTTCAAGGACTGCAACTACACCGGCGCCGCTGTGGCTTTGCCCGTGGGCGACTACAACTTGGCCGCCCTGCAAAGCCGCGGTATCCTCAACGACGACGTGTCTTCGCTCACCGTGAACGGGGGCTACCAGGTGGTACTCTACGAAAATGACAACTTTACGGGGGCGGCCCTAACGCTGACGGCCAGCAACTCCTGCCTGGTAAACAACCCGCTGGGCACCGGCAACTGGAACGACAAGGCTACTTCGCTGCGGGTACAGCCCGCCGCTTCCTCCTTCAGCGTGACACTACAGGCCGAGGCGGCCAGCGTCAACAACGGCATGACGGTGGAAACTTGCACCGACGCGGGCGGCGGCCAGAACATGGGCTACGTGGACGCGGGCGACTACCTGGTCTGGAATGGCATCAACTTCCCCACCTCGGGCAGCTACACCATCGAGTACCGCGTGGCCAGCGGGGGCAGCGGGGGCACTATTTCTTCGGACCTGAACGCCGGTGCTATTCAACTGGGCAACTCGGCTATTCCTGGCACGGGCGGCTGGCAGAACTGGACCACGGTGTCGCGCACGGTGACCATCAACGCGGGTACTTACAACTTCGGCATCTACGCCCAAACCGGCGGCTGGAACATCAACTGGGTCCGCATCAGCAAGGCTGGAGCAGCCCGCACGATGCTGGCCTCGGAAGTAGCCGCGCCGGAAACTGCGCCGACGCTGGAAATCTACCCGAACCCAGTGACCGACCAGCTCCAGATCCGCTCGGATGCCAGCCTGGCCGGCAGCGACTATCAGATCCTGGACGCCTGGGGCAAAACGGTGGCCACGGGCTCGGCCGCCAGTGGCCGCCTGAACGTGAGCCACCTGCAGCCCGGTATGTACACGCTGCGGTTAGTCATTGAGGGCAAAGCACAGCCGGCCAAACGCTTCCTGAAATAAGCCCAGCGGCACCCTAAAGCGTTGCCAGTGGAAGCCCAGGCAATCCTGCATTGCGGCCGGCTTTCACTGGCAAACTGCTGTGGGGCCGCATCCTGACGAGTTCTGTTTCACTCTACTCCTACTACTATGAAAACAAACCTTCCCCTCCAGCGGATTCTGCTGCTTCTGCTGCTGCTAGTTGCCGCCGTGCCGGGCCTGGCCCAGTTTCGGGTTATTGGCTACGTGCCCTCCTGGGCCGGCGACGTGAACAGCGTACAGTACACCAAGCTCACTCATATCAACTACGCCTTTCTGTTGCCTACGGCTACGGGCGGCCTGCAGCCCATCGAAAACCCCGCCAAGCTGCAAAGCCTAGTGTCGCTGGCCCATGCCAACGGGGTAAAAGTGCTGATTTCGGTGGGTGGCTGGAACGACGGTAATGACAGCGGCTTCGAGAGTATCGGCGCCAACGCCACGTACCGCAACACGTTCGTGACGAATCTGGTCAACTTCGCCAACCAGTACAACCTCGACGGCGTGGACATCGACTGGGAATACCCCGACGCCGGGGCTTCGGCCAACAACCACGCCCTGTTGATGCAGCAGCTCTCCACTGAAATGCACAACCGCGGCAAGCTGCTTACGGCCGCCGTGGTGGGCACCAACGGGGCCAGCATCCTGAACAGCGTCTTCACGTCGGTAGACTTTCTGAACCTGATGGCCTACGACTTCAACAACTTCGACCACTCCACCTACGACTACGCGGTGCAGTCCATCAACTACTGGAAAGGGCGGGGCCTGCCGGCCAACAAAACCGTGCTCGGCGTGCCTTTCTACGGCCGGCCCACCTGGGAATCGTACGCCCAGCTGCTGGCCCGCGGCGCCAGCCCCAATGCCGACGTGTTCAACGGCGTAGGCTATAACGGCATCCCGACCATCAAAAGCAAAACCAACCTAGCCTTCGACCAGGGCAGCGGCATCATGATTTGGGAACTCTCCCAGGATGCTACCGGTGCCAACTCCCTGCTCACGGCCATCAACCAGGTGGTCGTGCAGCGCAACGGCGTGACTCCGCCCCCCGCCCAGGCCATTCCGGGGCGAATTGAGGCCGAAAGATCTTCGGCACAATCGGGCACCCAAACCGAAACCACAACCGACACCGGCGGCGGATTGAACGTAGCCTGGTACGAAACCGGCGACTGGCTCGACTACAGCGTAAACGTGGCTTCGGCGGGTTCCTACACGGTCGGCTTCCGGGTGTCGTCGGCCTACGGCGGAGCTACCCTGCAGCTGCGCAACAGCGGCGGCGCGGTGCTGGGCAGCGTCAACGTGGGCAATACGGGCGGCTGGCAGAACTGGCAGACCATCAACGCCACCGTAACCCTACCCGCTGGCCGCCAAACCCTGCGCCTGTACGCGGCGGCCTCTACCGGCTGCAATGTCAACTGGCTCAACTTTGCTAGCGCCACGCCGCCCCCGCCTAGCTCAACCACCATTCAGGCCGAAGCCTTTACCAGCATGCAGGGTGTGCAGGTCGAAGCTACCACGGATGCGGGCGGCGGGCAAAATGTGGGCTACATCGACGCCACCGACTGGCTGGCCTACGCCAACGTCAACTTCCCCACCTCGGGCACCTACACCATCGAATACCGCGTGGCCAGCCCTAGCGGCAGCACCCTGTCCTCCGATTTGAATGCTGGCTCGATTCAACTGGGCAACGTGGCCATTCCGGCTACGGGCGGCTGGCAAACCTGGACGACGGTGTCGCAAACGGTGAACGTGAATGCGGGCACCTACAGCTTTGGCGTGTACGCCCAGGCCGGGGGCTGGAATTTCAACTGGTTGCGCATCACCAAAGCCGGGGCCGCCCGCTCGGCCGGTACCACGCTGGCCACGGCCCCCAAGCTTGACCACCTGTTGGAAGTGTACCCCAACCCGGCTGGCCGCACCCTGCATTTCCGGACCGAAGCCGGCCTCCTCGGCAGCCCATACCAGGTCGTGGACGTAACCGGCCGTACCGTGCTAAACGGGCAGCTCTCGGCCCCTGACCTGGACGTTTCTTCGTTGAAGGCGGGAGTCTACACGCTGCGGCTTTCCCCTGAAGGCCAAGCCACTGTAACCCGCCGCTTTGTTAAAGAAGCGGAGTAATTAGAAAGTCCTGCCTGATCTGGCGTCCGCAGAGTTAAAGCAGGACAGTCACCATTATTTTCTTAAACACGCAAAAAGGCCGCTACCAGACTGGTAGCGGCCTTTTTACGATTATAAACCAAACCTAAATAATCGTACTCAAACCCAAGGCAATGTTGTTCTTGTGCAGCTGGCAGTCCAGAATATCGAGGATGCCATACGCAATGAAGCTCCCAACCTGCTCGGTGGTGTAGGGGGAACGGGCGTTGAGCTCCGGCGTCAGTACCCCCTGCTCCAGCGCATTGTCCACGGCTTTCTTCACCGAGTTGGCTTCTTCCTGCAACCCGAAGTGCTCCAGCAGCATGGCCGCCGACAGAATCGTAGCAATCGGGTTGGCAATGCCTTTGCCCTTTGCCTGCGGATACGACCCGTGGATGGGCTCGAACAGCGCGGCGTCATCACCAACGGAAGCCGAGGGCAGCAATCCTAGCGAGCCGGCAATAACTGAGGCCTCGTCCGAGATAATGTCGCCGAACATGTTCTCGGTCAGAATCACATCGAACTGCTTCGGGCTCAAAATCATCTGCATGGCCGCGTTATCGACGAACAGGTAATCGACCAGCACCTTGGGGTACTGCAGGGCCAGGTCCTGCACTACTTCCCGCCACAGGCGGGAGGTTTCCAGCACGTTGGCTTTATCGACCAAGGTCAGCTTGCCGCGGCGGGCTTCGGCAGCCTGGAAGGCCCGGTGCGCCACCCGCTCAATTTCATAGCGGCTGTAGGTGCAGTTGTCGTAGGCCGAGCCATCCTCGCGGCGGCCTTTTTCGCCGAAGTAGATGCCGCCCGTCAGCTCGCGGAAGATGAGCATGTCGGCGCCCTGAATCCGGTCTTTCTTCAGCGGCGAGTGTTCCAGCAGCCGGTCGTAGGCCGTAACGGGCCGAATGTTGGCGTACAGACCCAGTGACTTGCGCAGGCGCAGCAGCCCTTGCTCGGGGCGCACCTTGGCGCTGGGGTTGTTGTCGTATTTCGGGTCGCCGATGGCCCCGAGCAACACGGCATCGGCGCGGCGGCAGGCCTCGAGGGTAGCTTCCGGGAGCGGGTCACCGGTGGCGTCGATGGCGCAGGCGCCCATGAGCTGGTAGTCGAAGACGAACTCGTGCCCGAACTTATCGGCCACCGCCTTCAGGGCCCGTACCGCCTCCTGACACACTTCCGGCCCGATACCGTCGCCGGACAGCACCACGATTCGTTTGCTTAAAATACCCATTTGCGCAGCTGTTCGTAGGTGGTAATGGCGTCCCGTTGGCTCACCAGGTAATCAATATCGTCGTAGCCGTTGATGAGGCACTCTTTCTTGTAGGCGTCCAGCTCGAAGCCGATGGCCGCGTCCCAGACCGGAATAGACAGCGTCTGACTGGGCAAATCCACCACCAGCTGGGTTTCAGGCTCCAGCTCAATCTGCCGGAAAAGGCCCTGCAACACTTCGTCGGAAACCTGTAGCGGCAGCAGGCCCGTGTTCAGGGCGTTGCCGCGGAAGATATCGGCGAAATAGCTCGAAATAACCACTTTGAAGCCGGCGTCATACAGAGCCCAGGCGGCGTGTTCCCGGCTCGAGCCGCAGCCGAAGTTCTTGCCCGCCAGCAGAATCTGCCCCTGGTAGCGCGGGTTGTTGAGCACAAAGTCGGCCTTGGGTTGCCCGTCGGGCTGGTAGCGCCAGTCGGCAAACAGGTTTTGGCCAAACCCCTCCCGGGTCGTGGACTTCAGGAAACGGGCCGGGATAATCTGGTCCGTATCGACGTTTTCGATGGGCAGCGGAACGACGCCCGAGCGGAGCGTTTGGAATTTTTCCATGGGTGGGACGTAATGGAAGTGAGAGGCTAGCCTGCGTCAAGTGAAAGGAGAAACCAGTTTCCGGTAGCGGGCTGGTCCGGCGGGCCCGAGGCCAGCTCCCTAACCGATTCCTCCTCTCGCTTGCGTGCCGGGCGACGTATTTGTCGCGGCAAAGTGGCAGTTAGTTTACATACTGGGTGATGTCGACGATGCGGCCTTCCACGGCGGTAATAGCCGCCACCAGCGGGCTGGCCAGCAAGGTGCGGGCGCCGGGACCCTGCCGGCCCTCGAAGTTGCGGTTGGAGGTCGAGACGCAGTAGGCACCCGCCGGAATCTTGTCGTCGTTCATGGCCAGGCAGGCCGAGCAGCCCGGTTCGCGCAGCTCGAAGCCGGCTTCGGCCAGCACTTGGTCGAGGCCTTCCTCAATGGCCTGCTTCTCGACCAGCTTGGAGCCGGGCACGATGATGGCCTCCACGTGCTGGGCCTTGTGCTTGCCTTTCACGTAGGCTGCCACGGCCCGCAGGTCCTCGATACGGGAATTGGTGCAGCTACCGATAAAGACGTAGTTTATTTCCTTGCCGAGCAACGACTCGCCCGGCTTGAAGCCCATGTAAGCCAACGACTTGTTGAAGCTGGCGGCTTCTCCGTCGGTACCGAGCACCGGAATAGAGCTGTTCAGTGCGATGCCCATACCGGGGTTGGTCCCGTAGGTTATCATCGGGGCAATAGCGGCGGCATCGAAGGTCAGTTCTGATTCAAACTCGGCGCCTTCCTCCGAATACAGCGTCTGCCAGTATGCTACAGCCTGCTCCCACCGCTCCCCCTGGGGGGCGTAGGGCCGGCCCTTGAGGTAGTTGAACGTGGTAGCGTCCGGGGCAATAAGGCCGCCGCGGGCGCCCATTTCGATGCTCATGTTGCAGACCGTCATGCGGCCTTCCATGCTCAGGCTGCGAATGGCGCTGCCGGCGTATTCCACGAAGTAGCCGGTGGCCCCGCCCGTGCCAAGCTGCGCAATGATGTAAAGAATAATGTCCTTGGCCGTGACGCCCGGCCGCAATTCGCCGTCCACAGTGATGCGCATGCGCTTGGGCCGGCTGATGAGCAGGCATTGCGAAGCCATGACCTGCGTTACTTGGCTGGTGCCGATACCGAAAGCAATGGCCCCAAACGCGCCGTGGGTTGAGGTGTGACTGTCGCCGCACACAATGGTCATGCCCGGCTGGGTCACACCCAGTTCCGGCCCGATGACGTGCACGATACCCTGATATTGGTGGCCCAGCCCGAACAGCTCGACCCCGAACTTCGCGCAGTTTTCGGTCAGCTTATCGACCTGGGAGCGGCTCAGCGGGTCCTGAATCGGCAAGTGCTGGTTGCGGGTCGGCACGTTGTGGTCGGCCGTGGCCAGGATCTGCTTCGGCCGACTCAAGGGCAAGCCCCGCTCCTGCAGCTCATCGAAGGCCTGCGGGCTGGTGACTTCGTGAATCAGGTGCCGGTCGATGTAAAAGACCTCCAGCCCACCCGGAATGGCTTTCACCACGTGGGCATCCCAGATTTTGTCGAATAAGGACTTAGCCATGATGCTTACTTTAAGGCCTTAGGCTGGTCAGGGGCCGGTTGCTGGCTGGTTTGGCGCAGCTGCTCGGTAGCGTAGGTAATCCAATCAGGGCAGCGGGACGAACGAACCATGGTTCGAGGCGTAACCTGGCTGTGTTGCAAGGGCATGTTCATAAGCGGAAGCGTATTAAGTGGCGGCGACCAGGTTTTCCTGTTCCACCAGAATGTGCAGGTCCGTGTCGACTACTTCCTTCTGGCGGTCGGCCAGTTGCAGGAAGGAGGCGTAGGCCTTGTTCAGCGCGGTTTTATCGAAGTCGTAGCCAATTTTTTGCAGGCGGTACGCCAGGGCGGCGCGCCCCGAGCGAGCAGTTAGTACAATCGACGAATCCGCCACGCCCACCTCGCGCGGATCAATGATTTCGTACGTCTCGCGGTGCTTGATTACGCCGTCCTGGTGTATCCCACTCGAATGCGAAAAGGCATTCGCTCCCACAATGGCCTTGTTGGGCTGCACCGGCATGGCCATCATATGCGACACCATGGCCGAGGTTTCGGCCAGCAGTTGCGTGGTGATGTTGGTGCCCAAATTGAGGTAAGGGTGCTGGCGCAGAATCATCACGACCTCCTCTAACGCCGTGTTGCCGGCCCGCTCCCCTACCCCATTTATGGTGCACTCAATCTGCCGGGCGCCGTTCATGACGCCGGCAATGGAATTGGCCGTAGCCAAGCCCAAGTCGTTATGACAATGCGTGGAAAGCGTGACGTTGTGCACGCCCTGCACGTTTTCGTAGAGGTACTTGATTTTGGCCCCGTACTCCTGGGGCAGGCAGTAGCCCGTAGTATCCGGAATGTTGAGCACCGTAGCCCCGGCCCGAATAGCGGCTTCGCAGACGCGGGCGAGGTACTCGTTGTCGGTGCGGCCGGCGTCTTCGGCGTAGAACTCCACGTCTTCCACAAACGACTTGGCCAGCTTTACGGCCGCCACGGCCCGCTCAATAACCTGCTCGGGCGTGGAGTTGAGCTTGAACTTGATATGGGACTCGGAGGTGCCAATACCGGTATGAATCCGCGGGTAACGGGCGTGCCGCAAGGATTCGGCGGCCACCCGAATGTCGTTTTCCACGGCCCGCGACAGGCCACAGACCGTGGCTTCCCGGGTTTGGGCCGCAATGGCCGCCACGGCCGCAAAGTCGCCGGGGCTCGATACGGGAAAGCCCGCTTCAATCACGTCGACGCCGAGTAGCTCCAGCTGTCGGGCAATTACCAGTTTCTCGTCCTGGTTGAGCTTGCAGCCGGGCACCTGCTCCCCGTCGCGCAGGGTGGTATCGAAGATCTGAATTTTCTGAGCAGCCATGTTGTCGGAGTACTTTCAGCGAATTGCTGCCCGCAAGAACACCGGCAAAACGTGGTCAGGAAAACAACTTCTCGGCACGCCTACTATTTCCAATAATGGGTTTTTAATTCATAAGTTATTAATAAACAGTTAGTTATTATTTACTGAAATACAACGGCTAACGGATAAATTGTTGCGTATGCGCTTGCACAAAGGACTTCATGCTGAGCCGACCGAAACAACTCTACTACTTCATTGCAAAAACAGAACGCCAAGCCGAGCCCGGCGAGTCATCACGCCTGCAGTAGTAATCATGCTTATTACTGCGGTAGAGATGCTTCGACAAGCTCAGCATGACGTTCTGTGGCTTGGGATAGTCGACAAGCTGACCTGCGCAGTGCTTGTGCGGGCTCGGCTTGCGGTTCTGTTAAGCAATTCCTACACCAGCAAGCTCAAAAAATCCTGCTTCTCATTCAGGTACTCGTACGCGAAGCCCTCATCCTGCATGCGCTGCTGGATTCCCATGATTTCGTGCGGCTTTTTAACTTCAATACCGACGAAGACCGGGCCTTTTTCCTTGTTGTTCTTCTTGATATACTGGAAGTGAATGATGTCGTCGTCGGGGTGCAGCACGTTGTTAACGAAGCGGCGCAGGGCCCCGGGACGCTGGTTGAAGGTCACCATGAAGTAATGCTTGAGGCCCTGGTGGCGCATGGCCCGCTCCTTGATATCCTCCATGCGGGTGATGTCGTTGTTGCTGCCGCTGAGCACGCAGACTACTGTCTTACCCCGGATTTCGTCGGCAAACTGCCGCAGGGCCGAGATGCTGAGCGTACCGGCCGGCTCCAGCACAATGCCTTCCTCGTTGTACATGCGCAGCAGATCCTCGCAGACCTGGCCTTCCGGTACGAGCACCACGTCGTCGAGTAGTTCGCGGCACAGCTCGAAAGTCAGGGCGCCGGGGCACTTCACGGCGGCGCCGTCCACGAAGCTTTCGATGTGCTCCAAGGCCTGCCGCCGGCCGGCCCGAATGGCCTGCTGCATGGAGGGCGCGCCCAAAGGCTGGACGCCAATCAGCTTGGTCTGGGGACTGAGCTGCCGGAACACGCTGCCCACGCCCGAGGCCAAACCGCCCCCGCCGATAGGCATAAACACGTAGTCAATAGCCTGGGGGGCGGCCTTTAGGATTTCCAGCCCGACGGTTGCCTGGCCTTCCACAATAGCGAGGTCGTCGAACGGATGCACAAAGGCGCTGCCTCGCTCGTCGCAGAACAGCTTGGCGGCCTGAAACGTGTCGTCGAAGGTGGCGCCGGTCAGGATAACGTCGATCTGCTCTTTACCAAACAGCCGCACTTTGCTCACCTTTTGGGCGGGCGTGTTGGCCGGCATGAAAATATAGCCTTTCAGCCCCAGCAGCTGGCAGGCGTAGGCCACGCCCTGGGCGTGGTTGCCGGCACTGGCGCACACTACTTCCGGCACCTGCTGCTCCTCTGCCAGCTGGGAAATCTTGTGGTAGGCACCCCGGATTTTGTAGGAGCGCACTACCTGCAAGTCTTCCCGCTTCAAGTAAACCGACGCGCCATAGGCAGCCGAGAGGCCCAGATTCTGCTGAAGCAATGTTTCGTAAATCACGCCTTGCAGAGTGCGGGCGGCCTGCTCCACGTTGGCGAGCCGCACGACGGGGGCCGCTGGGGCTATAGTTTCGCTAGGCATCGGCTTCGGCAGTTTTCTTCAGGGAGCGAAGCTGGCGCACGGTGGCGCCCGTTTGCCACAGCTCCGACTCGCGCACTTCTTTTAACTCAGCTTCCAATTCTTTCCGGTAATTCGGCGTAGAGCCGCGCTGAATGGTGCGCTCGGCTTCCTTGCCCGAGGCCACGCTGTCGTAGAGCTCATTGAGCACCGGTAGCGTAGCTTCCCGGAAACGGCCTTTCCAGTCGAGGGCGCCGCGCTGGGCCGTGACGGAGCAGTTGCTGAACATCCAGTCCATGCCGTTTTCGCCCACTAGCGGCACGAGGCTCTGGGTCAACTCCTCTACGGTTTCGTTGAAGGCCTCGGAGGGCGAATGGCCGCGCTGGCGCAGCACCTGATACTGGGCCTCGATGATGCCGGCCAAGGCCCCCATCAGCACGCCCCGCTCCCCGGTGAGGTCGGAGTATACTTCGCGCTTGAAATCGGTTTCGAACAGGTAGCCCGAGCCCACGCCGATGCCCAGGGCAATGGCCTTTTCCAGGGCCTCGCCGGTAGCATCCTGAAATACGGCGTACGACGAGTTCAACCCGCCCCCCTGCAGATATAGCCGGCGCAAGCTGGTGCCGCTGCCCTTGGGCGCTACCAGAATCACGTCCACGTCGGCGGGGGGAATGATGTTGGTCTGGTCGTTGAAGGTGATGCCGAAGCCGTGGGAAAAGTACAGCGTTTTGCCCGGCGTCAGGTGAGCTTTCAGCGTGGGCCACAGCGCAATCTGGCCGGCGTCGGAGAGCAGGTTGGCAATGATAGTGCCCCGGGCGGCGGCTTCCTCGATAGAGAACAAGGTTTCACCTTCCACCCAGCCGTCCTGCAGGGCCTTTTCCCAGGAAGGCGAGTCCTGGCGCTGGCCGATGATGACGTGGAAGCCGTTGTCGCGCAGATTGAGCGCCTGCCCCGGCCCCTGCACCCCGTACCCAATCACGGCAATGACTTCGTCCTTCAGGTAGGCCTGGGCCTTAAATAGCGGATACTCGTCGCGGGTGATTACAGTTTCTTCTACGCCGCCAAAGTTGATGGTTGCCATAATGGAAATGGGTAAAGGGTGAATGATGAGAGGTGAATGTTTCTTGCTAATCAGCACGTCATTCCGAGCTTGCCGAGGAATCTCGCGTGCTGACGTTGTTGGGAAAAGGCCCTCATGCTGGGCCTGGCGAAGCATGACGTTCCCATGGTGTATTCTGACACCGACCTACATCTCAAACACCTCGTCGCGGCGGTTGAGAAACTCGTTTTCCACGACTTCCGAGCCGGGCTCGGTACGCTCAAACTCGCGCAGCTTGCGGTTGAACCCGTCGCTGTGCTTGATGATGGCAATGCGGGCCGAGCGCACGAACTCAATGAGGCCGTAAGGCTGCAAAACCTTGATGAGCGTATCGGTTTCCTCGCGGTGCCCGGTGGTTTCAAACACGGTGTAGTCCTTGCGGATGACCACGGCCCGGGCCCCGTGCTCCCGCAGCAGGCGCTCCACGGAGGCTTTTTCGGCAATGATGTCGGTGGGCACTTTGTAGAGGGCCATTTCCTGCCAGATAACTTCCTGGTTGGTGTTGTAGTAGACCTTGAGCACTTCCACCTGCTTCTCGATCTGCTTGGCAATCTTGCGCACCACCTCTTCCGTTTCGTGCATCACGATGTTGAAGCGGTGAATTCCGTCGATTTCCGAGGGCGAGGTGTTCAGACTTTCGATGTTGATTTTGCGGCGCGAGAAGATGATGGCAATGCGGTTGAGCAAGCCAATCTGGTTTTCGGTATAGGCCGTGATGTTGTATTCCTGCCGGGTCATAGCTGAGATAGTGAAATGGTGAGATGGTGAATTGGTGAGTTTGATGTTCTGGTGGCGCGGTTCCGCACAGCTTAGGTCAGCCGAACGACAACTCAGTATTTCACCATCTCACTATCTCACCGCTACCGCAGTCGGATTTCGCTCACGCTGCAGCCCTGGGGCACCATGGGGAAGATGTTGTTTTCCTTGGTCACCATGACTTCCAGCAGAAAAGAGCCGGGGTGGTCCAGCATTTCCCGTAGGCTGTTTTGCAGTTCCTGCCGCTCCGAAACCCGCCGGCCGGCAATGCTGTAGCCACTGGCCACGGTCACGTAGTCGGGGCTGGCAATGTTGACGAAGGAGTAACGCCGCTCGTGAAACAACTCCTGCCACTGCCGCACCATGCCCAGGTACTGGTTGTTGAGAATGATAATTTTCACCTCGACGCCGGTTTGCATGATAGTGCCCAGCTCCTGAATCGTCATCTGCATGCCCCCGTCGCCGATGATGGCTACCACGGGCCGGTCGGGGCGGCCGAACTTGGCGCCGATGGCCGCGGGCAGGGCAAAGCCCATGGTGCCCAGGCCCCCGCTGGTAATATTGCTGCGCGAGTGGTTGAACCGGGCGTAGCGGCAGGCTACCATCTGGTGCTGACCCACGTCGGTCACCACAATGGCCTCGCCCTGGGTTAGCTCGTTGAGCTGCTGAATGACCTCGCCCATGGTCAGCTCGTCGGAGGTCGGAAACAGCTCGTCCTGGATAACGGCAGCCACTTCCTCGGCCTGAAACTGCTCGAAACGCTGCCGCCATTCCGGGTGAGTTTTGGCCTCGACCAGCGCCGTGAGCAGCGGCAGGGTTTGCTTGCAGTCGCCCCACACCGGCACGGTGGTGGCCACGTTCTTGTCAATTTCCGTGGGGTCGATGTCGAGGTGAATGACTTGGGCCTGCTTGGCGTACTTGTCGAGGCGGCCCGTGACCCGGTCGTCGAAGCGCATGCCGACGGCAATGAGCACGTCGCACTCGTTGGTCAGCACGTTGGGACCGTAGTTGCCGTGCATGCCCAGCATGCCCACGTTCAGCGGGTGGTCGGTGGGCAAAGCACCAGCGCCGAGAATCGTCCAGGCCGCCGGAATGCCGCTTTTCTCGATGAAAGCCCGGAATTCTGCTTCGGCCTGACCCAGCGTCACGCCCTGCCCCCAGAGCACGAAGGGGCGCCGGGCCTGGTTTATTAGTTCAGCTGCCTGCCGCACGTACTCGGGCCGCACGATGGGCGCGGGCCGGTAGCTGCGGATGTGGGTGCACGGCTGGTACTCCGCAAAGTTGAACTGCTGCAGCTGGGCGTTCTTGGTAATGTCAATCAGCACGGGGCCGGGCCGGCCGCTGCGGGCCAGGTAAAAGGCCTTAGCTAGAGCCTCGGGCAGCTGACTGGCCTCGGTGACTTGAAAATTCCATTTGGTTACCGGCGTGGTAATGTTGATGATGTCGGTTTCCTGGAAGGCATCGGTACCGAGCAGGTGGGCAAACACCTGGCCCGTGATGCACACCAGCGGGGTGCTGTCAATCTGGGCGTCAGCCAGGCCCGTGACCAGGTTGGTAGCGCCCGGCCCGCTGGTGGCAAACACGACGCCGACTTTGCCCGAGGCCCGGGCGTAGCCCTGGGCGGCGTGAATACCGCCCTGCTCATGGCGCACCAGCACGTGGTTGAGCTGCCCTTCGAAGTCGTACAGGGCGTCGTAGATCGGAATGATGGCCCCGCCGGGGTAGCCGAAAATCGTGTCCACGCCTTCGGCCAGCAGGGCCCGCAGGGTCATTTCCGCCCCCGAAAGGGTCTGCCGAGCCGTATCGGGCGCCAGCGGGGTTGTTTTTTCCTGGGTCAGCATACTCGTGCGTTTTCTTTGGCTCAAGAATCGGTGATGCACCCGGCACTGGCCGAGCCCACGGTGCGGATGTATTTGCGTAGCACGCCCCGGGGTGCCTTCACGGCCGGCGGCGTCCACTGGGCCCGGCGGGCGGCCAGCTCGGCCTCGTCCACCAGCACGCTCATCGTGTTGTTGGCCGCGTCGAGTACCACCTGGTCGCCGTTGCGGACCAGGGCAATGGGGCCGCCGTCGTAGGCCTCGGGGCTCACGTGGCCGATAACGAAGCCGTGGGTACCGCCCGAAAAGCGCCCGTCGGTGACCAGCGCCACTTTGTCGCCCAGCCCGGCCCCGATGATAGCCGAGGTGGGCTTGAGCATTTCGGGCATGCCCGGTCCGCCCTTGGGCCCCACGTAGCGGATGATGACTACCTGCCCCGGTTCAATGCGGCTCAGGCCTTCGTTCAGCTCTTCTTCCGAGTCGAACACGCTGGCCGGGCCTTCGAAGCGGGAGCCTTCCTTGCCGGTGATTTTGGCCACCGCGCCTTCCGGAGCGAGGTTGCCGTAGAGAATCTGGATGTGGCCATCGGCTTTGATGGGATTGGAGAACGGCCGTAGCAGGTCTTGCTCCTCACCCAAGGCGGCAATGCCAGCCAGGTTTTCGGCCAGGGTTTTGCCCGTCACGGTGGGTAGGTTGCCGGTTAGTAACCCCTCATTGAGCAGGGTTTTCATTACCGCGGGCACCCCGCCCAGGGCCGACAAGTCCTCCATTAGGTACTTGCCGCTGGGCTTGAGGTCGGCCAGCAGGGGCACCCGGTTGCTCACGGCCTGGAAGTCCTGGAGCGTGAGTTTCACCCCGGCCGCGTCGGCAATGGCCATTAGGTGAATGACGGCGTTGGTGGAGCCGCCCAGCACGGTGATGAGCACCAGGGCGTTTTCGAAGGCTTCGCGCACCATGATGTCGCGGGGCTTGAGGTCTTTTTCCAGCAGGCGCAGCAGGTACTCGCCGGTCCGCAGGCACTCTTCGCGCTTCTGCTCACTCACCGCGGGGGCCGAGGACGAAAACGGCACCGACATGCCCAGCACCTCAGCTGCCGAAGCCATGGTGTTGGCCGTGTACATGCCTCCGCAGGCCCCGGGCCCCGGGCAGGCGTGCTGAATGATGCCACGGTAGTCTTCGTCGGAAATGGCGTTCTGCAGCTTTTTGCCGTAGGCCTCGAAGCACGACACGATATTGAGCTGCTGCCCCTTAAACGAGCCGCCCTTGATTGTGCCGCCGTACACCATCAGCCCGGGCCGGTTGAGGCGGGCCAGGGCCATGAGCGAACCGGGCATGTTTTTGTCGCAGCCCACCACGCAGGCCAGGGCGTCGTAGTTGTGGGCCCCGGCCATGGCCTCGATAGAGTCGGCAATGATTTCGCGCGACACCAACGAGTAGCGCATGCCCGGCGTGCCGTTGGTAATACCATCCGAAATGCCAATCGTGTTGAACCGCAGCCCCACCAAGCCAGCCGTCTGCACGCCTTCCTTCACATGGTCGGCTAGGCCGTTGAGGTGCATGTTGCAGGTGTTGCCGTCGAAGCCCGTGGAGCAGATACCCACGAAGGGCTTGCGCAAATCGGCTTCCGACAAACCCGAGCCAATGAGCATGGCTTGGGAGGCCGGCAGGCTGTCGTCCTGGGTGTAAATGCGGCTATACGGGTTCAGCGCCATGGTTGTAAAGAGCTCAGAGTTGAGAACTCAGAGCTTAGAAGTGAATGGAATGGGGGGCTCAGGCCAACGTAGAACGAGCTAAGCTCTGAGTTCTAAGCTCTGCGCTCTAGCTGGCTGCCCGGTTACGAGGGCGTGGTAGCGGCTGGCCAACTGGGCGCCGATGGTTTCGGCGAAGGGTTTTTCGAACACCAGCTCATCTACCGACGACACGCCGATAACCTCAGCGGCGGTGCCCGTCATGAAAGCTCCTTCGGCCCCTTGCAGCTCGGCTGGGGTAAAGAATTGCTCGTGCACGGTGATACCGGCTTCCCGGGCCAAATCGATGATGGTATTGCGGGTGATACCGCGCAGAATGCTGCCGGCCGGGGCCGTATACAGCTCCCCGTTCTTCTCGAAGAAAAAGTTGGCGCCAGGCCCTTCAGCCACGTAGCCGTGCATATCCAGCAGCAAAGCCTCATCGTACCCCCGGCCTTTCGCTTCGGAGCTGGCAATGATGGAGTTAACGTAGTGCCCAGCTACTTTGGCTTCAATCGGCACAGCCTTGGGGTTGGGCCGCTCGTAGGGCGAGATGGTCAGGCGCAGGCTTTGGTCGCCGAGGTATTTGCCCCATTCCCACACGGCCATCAGCAGGTTGCTACTCGCGGCATGCTTCAGGCTCATGTTGGGCGTGGCCGCGTACACCAGGGGTCGGAGGTAGGCGTCGGTCAATCCGTTTTTTTCCAGCAGCTGGTAGCTGATCTGCGTTAGCTCGGCCACCGAGTAGTCCAAAGGCAAGCCAACGGCTTTACAGGAGTAGTGGAGCCGTTCGAAGTGCTCCTCAGCTTTGAATATCTGGGAGCCCTGGGGCGTATTGTAGGCCCGGATGCCTTCAAAAACCGCGTACCCGTAGTGCAGCGACTGGGCATACACGCCGCAGGTAGCTTCACTGGCCTGCACGAATTCACCATCCAGGAAGGCGACGGTATTACTGTTAAAATACATAGAACGGTGGCGTTAAGTGGAAGCAGATGCAAGTAGTGGGTAGTAAAAAGCCTTCCTGAGCGCGGGGCTTAGAAAGGCTTGTTTTGGCAAACAGAAGCAGTTCCTTCAGCCCAGCGGCGGCGGAATAATGACCTGAATGACGAGTAGCGAAGTAGAAAACATGAAAACGGGTTGGTCGACGACAAAATGAATGTTTACAAATTTCAGAAGCCCAACAATCCACTTGGTTTCGTATAAATTGGCAGTCAGCTACTCCCACTTGCTGACAATATCCAGGGGCGGCTTTCAGTGCAGGTGGTACCGCTGCTAAAGAACTTTTTGCCGGTCGGCAGCCAAAATCAGAAGTAGTTGTAACTTGCCTGGAAGCAACTGGTTATTGCCCGAAGCTGCACGCAAGTAGTGACCTTGCTTTGCCCCATGAAAAACAATATCTCTTTTAATCACTATTTCCAATTGTGGTAACACATTCCACAAGTCACTGAAATACAGATTTTTACCAAACCTGCTTCTACAATGCCTAACGAAAGCATTGACCCTGTTTTTCAGTTAATTAAGTCCCTAACCCGCTCCGAAAAGCGCCACTTCCGGCTGTTTACCAACCGCCAGGGCTCCAACGAGGGCCTGAAGTTCCTGCAGCTGTTCGATGCCCTCGACGGCCAAATGGCCTACGACGAGGAGCGGGTGCTGGCCCAGGTGCCGGCCATCAAAAAAGTGCAAGTGGCCAATCTCAAGGCGAACCTCTATAAGCAGCTACTGGCCAGCCTGCGCATGTACCATTCGGGCCAGAACCTGGACATTCAGCTCCACGAACAGCTCGACTACGCCCGGGTGCTCTACAACCGGGGCCTCTACCAGCAAAGCCTCAGAATGCTGGAAAAAGTAAAGCAAACGGCGCAGCAGGCCGAAATGCCCCACATTGCCCTGCTGGCCCTGGATTTTGAGAAGCTGATTGAAGCCCAGTACATCACTCGCAGCCTGCGCGACCGGGCCGAAGTATTATCAGCTGAAGCATCGGATACGGCCGCTCACGTCGCTCAGATGCATGAGCTGTCGAACGTGGCCCTGCGCATGTACGGCCTGTATTTGAAAATCGGGCACGTGCGCAACCAGGAAGACTACGACACTATTACCGCTTACTTCCAGGCGGCGCTGCCGGTAGTAGCCTTGCAGCAGGCTGGTTTCTACGAGCAGCTCTACTACTACCAGGCCCACGTGTGGTACCATACTATCACCCAGAATTTCCCGGCCTGCTTCCGGTATGCCCAAAAGTGGGTCGACTTGTTTGAGCAGAACCCAGTCATGAAAGAGCAGCAAACCATGCTCTACCTAAAAGGCCTGCACAACCTGCTGATTTCACTCTACAACCTGCTCTATTTCAGCAAGTTTATTGAAGTACTGGAAACCCTGGAAGCCTTTGCCGCCGACCCGGAGCGCCGCACCAACCCCAACACGGAGATGCTGCTGTTTCTGTACATCTACACCAACCGCATCAATGCCTACTTCCTGCAGGGCCGTTTCACGGCCGGCCTCACCCTGATTCCCGATTTGCTCCATAACCTCGACCGGTTTCAGATACAGCTCGATTCGCACCGACGGCTGGTGTTTTACTACAAGATTGCCAGCCTCTACTTTGGCAGCGGCAACAACGACAAGGCCATTGAGTATCTGACCAAGATTATCCAGTTTCGGGATGTAAGCCTGCGCGAGGACATCCAGTGCTTCGCCCGGATTCTGAACCTGATTGCCCACTACGAAGCCGGCCGCGACGAAGCCCTCGAATACCAGATTAAATCGGTGTACCGCTTCTTGGGCAAAATGAACGACCAGCAGCAGATGCAAGTGGCCATTTTCCAGTTTCTGCGCAGCGTCGGCGACATTGCCCCCGACGAATTGAAAGAGGCGTTTATCAAGCTCAAAGAGAAGCTCATCAGCATTGCCAGTCAGCCATTCGAGCGGCGCCCTTTTCTGTACCTGGACATTATTTCCTGGCTGGAAAGCAAGATTGAGAATGTCTCGGTGCAGGAAATCATGCAACGCAAGTTTCGTCACCTGAAGTAAGCCCAGCGTTAAAAACGCAAGCAGGAGCCCCGAAAGGAGCTCCTGCTTTTTTGGTAAAGGCTGAAAATCCGGTTTGCTTAGGCGCTGTGAAAGGCGGGCAGCTTGCTTTCAGCTAGGCGTTGTTCCATCAGGGTCTTGCTGGCCAGCACAATGGTGGCAAAGCCCTGAGGAACTTCCGTGTAGCGCAACGTTACCTGCGGATCGGTCCAGTTCTCGCTTTTGGCCGCTACGCGCTGGCTGGGGCCGTACTCGGCCAGCAAAAGGTTATGAATGCCTTTGCAATTTCCGTCGCCCATGACGCGCAACTCAATCGAGCAAAGCTTGTCTTTGTAGAAACCATAGCTAATTCCGGTAACGGTGTAGGCGCCTACTCGCAGGTTTTCCCGCTTGTTGGTGTAGTATACCGTTTGGGTGCTGGGTTCTACCCGCTCGGGCACCAAATGCCGGAATTTGCGGATATCCGTGCCCAAAGCGGCTTGGCGCTGCTCCAGAATGCGGCTGGGTTGTTTGCCAGTGGCAGCACTGGCGGGTCCGGCCAGGGCCAGCAGAAGCGAGAATACAGCCAGGTATTTCATGGGCGCGGGTTGAAGAAAGCGGCCCTTAAGATTAAGAAAAAATAATAATAAAAACTATTTTCTCTATTCTTAAGAGCTGTAGCTCAGCTCCCAAGCCTGTCTCTGACTGGGCAGAGGTAAAAAATGGTAGCGGCCGGTGCTATCCCTCTTGCTCACCCCCATGAAGACCCAACCTGGACAGGTGTTTACTTTCGGGCGATATGGTCGGTCGGCTGTAGCTTCAGGCCTGCCTGGCGCTCTTGCAACAGATGAAATGTGTTGTACTGACCCGGGGTAAGAATCCGCAGCATCGCCGCATCGTACTGGGCAACTACCTGCGACTCGGTAAAGGCCAGCGACTTGCTTAAGTCGGAGGGTGCCAGAACAGCTTGGCTTAATTGCTCCAGTTGCTGCAGTTCCTGTAGAGTGGCCTGCTTCACGGCCGCGGCCTGGATGCTGTTCAGGCGTAAGGCGTCTGTGTAGTAGCAGGTCAGCTTCAGGGAACGGGCCCAGCATTCAGCACTGGGCGCCGGGCTAGTTTGCTCGTCTGTATCCGGCACTGCGCACGTAGCGGCCTGGGCCTGGTTTCCACTAAATACAGTGCAGGTAAATCCAATCAACAGGTGCAATACGTTTTTCATCGGGTGGCAGAAAGAGGTTAGCGAGAAGTTGTTGCGTAACTAAACTGCACAAACGTAAATTGTACCAAATCTTGAAGTTGGCATTTTTAGCCCAACCCAACCCCTGGCTTTCTGAACAGTAGCCTTGGCTATGCCAACGGACTTTTTTGCCCTGTTCCGTATTCTCTTTTCTTGCTCTTATTATGCCCGCCCCTGCTGCTCGCCTGCGCTGTCTGATCATTGACGACAATGAAATCAATCGTCTGACGCTTGAGCATTTCGTGGAAATGACTGATGCCCTGGAGCTGGTGGCTTCGTTGCCCGATGCGGTTCAGGCCCTGAATCTGCTGCGCAACGACACGGCCGTCGACTTGCTGTTTCTGGACATTGAGATGCCCCGACTCAGTGGTTTGGATCTGGTGCGGGCCCTGCCCCAACCCCAGCCCCAGGTGATTTTAGTTACCACCCACGCGGATTTTGCTGTGGCGGCCTTCGAACTAGCCGTTGCCGACTACTTAGTGAAGCCCGTCGATTTTGCCCGCTTCAGCAAGGCCGTCGCCCGGGTACTGGCCCAACGCCCCGAGCCCGCGCCAGCCGCAGCCGACACCACTACGGCCGTGGAGGGTTCGGAGCTCTTCGTAAAGGTGAATAACAAGCTGGTGAAGCTTGATTTCAATGATGTGCTATACATCGAGGCCATGTCGACGTATTCCGTGTTTGTAACCGCCAAACACAAGCACATTGTCTATATCACACTCAAGGCCCTGGAAGAGCGGTTGCCGTTTGCGCACTTTGTGCGGGTACACCGCTCTTTCATTGTAAATACCAAGCGTATCGAGGCCGTGGAAGATAATCAGCTGCTTCTGGGCGAATATGAAGTCCCGGTAGGCAAATCCTACCAGGATGACTTCTTCCGCAAGCTCCGCAGCTTGTAGCGCCGCTTATTCCGATTCCAGCGACAGTTCCTGGGGAAGCTCCTGCACTACCCGGTCGAGGCAGGTGGTGAGATGAGCTACGGCCGCCGTGCGCGTTTCGGAGGAGCCAATGCCCTGCCGCGCCTGTTCCAACTGCTTCACGGCTTCATCGACGCCCTCCACCCCTAACTGCACCAGATTGGGCTTGATGTGGTGCACCAGTTCGGCTACGCGGGCCCAGTGACCCTCGGCCGCCGCCACTCGAATTTCCTGCACAGAGTCGGGAATATTGCGCAGGAAGGAACGGATAATCTTGTCGATAAAGGCTTGCTTGCCCCGGGCCAGCTCCCGCAGGCTGGTCAGGTTGTAGCTGCGCGCAGCTCCGGCCGAGGCCGAAGCCACCAGGTTTGCCAACTTCTGGTACAACATATCCTCCTCGAAGGGCTTAGCCAGACAGTCGTTCATACCGGCCGCCAAGTACAGCTCGTTGTCGGCCCGAAAGGCATTGGCGGTTAGGGCCAGGATGGGCACCTGGGCGCGCTGCCACTCCGGATGCTGCCGAATGCGGGCCGTGGCCTCTAGGCCGTTCATGTTGGGCATCTGAATGTCCATCAGAATCACGTCGTAGGGCTTTTCAGCGTGCAACTGCACAGCCTCCAGCCCATCGGCCGCCTCGTCGACCTCCACCTGCCACTCTTCCAGCATCAGGCGGGCTACCTCGCGGTTGATTTCGTTGTCTTCGACCAGCAGCACCCGACGACCGGCCAGGGAGCCATTATCAATCACGTCTTCTTTTTTTGTACGCGGTGCCTCGGCTTTGGGCAGTGTGAGCGTGAACGAGAAGGTACTGCCACGGCCTACTTCACTTTCTACTTTCAGCATACCACCCAGTTTTTCGACCAGGGCCCGGCTGATGCTTAAGCCCAGGCCTGTGCCGCCAAACCGGCGGGTGGTATCGGCGTAGGCTTGGGTGAAACCCTCAAAAATGCGCGCAATTTTATCGGGGGCGATGCCGATGCCAGTGTCGGTCACGCGGAACTCGGTGGTCAGGTGCGTATCGGTTTCGCCAACGTAGTAGCCACCCACTTTGATACTGCCGCGCTCGGTAAACTTAATGGCGTTGGAAACTAAGTTGATCAGGATCTGATTGAGCCGGAATGGGTCGCCAACAACCCAGGAGTTGGGGCAGCTTTCCCGGAGCGGCGTACCGGAGAAGGCCAAGCCTTTTTCAGCCGCCAGCAAGGCCAGCGGTTCCACGGCCTGTCCCATCGAGTCGCACAGATTAAAGGCCGTTTGCTCGAATTCCAGCTTGCCCGAGGTGATTTTGGCCATATCCAGCACATCGTTGAGTACTCCCAGCAAATGCTGGCCCGAGGAGCGAATCACTTTCAGTAAGTCCTGCTGCCGCGCATCCAAACGGGTTTTGGCCAGCTGCCCGGCCATGCCCAGCACCCCGTTGAGCGGAGTGCGAATCTCGTGGCTCATGTTGGACAGGAAGTTTTCCCGGGCCGTGGCAGCAGCCTGAGCGGCCTCGGTGGCTTTCTTCAAGTCCGTAATGTCGGTGCTCACGCCCAGTACTTCGACGGAGCCATCGGGCCGGCGCAAGGGCCGTTTGATGGTCTGAAACCACAGCACGTCGCCGGTAGGTAGCGTGTAGGGGTCCTCCTTTTTGATTTCCTCGCCGGTTGCCAGCACGTGAGCATCGGCGGCGGTATACTCCTGCTCTTCGCGGGCAATAATGCTGCCCGGCTCCTGGGCCGCCCGCGACCGGTACTGCCTGAATTCTTGCAGCTGCTGCATGGCGTGGTTGGTGAAGACCAGCTGGCCCGCCGCATTGCGCACATAAATCAGGCTGGGGGCCGTGTCGAGCACCTGCTGCGTGAACTTTTGCTGATCCAGAAGTTGCTGCTCGGCCTGCACCCGGTCCGTAATATCGAGGCCGTAGCCCAGCATAAACTGCAAAGCTCCGTCTGAGCCGGCAATAGCTTTGAAATGGCGCTGATGACAGCGCTGGCCTTCAGGATAGGGCGTAATATCATCCCATATGACCAGGCCCGTCTGCTGCCGGGCCCGCTCGAACATGCGGTGGCGGGCCTCGGCCAACGCCAGCGGGTAGTTGTAGCGCTGGCAGAACTCGGTAATCGTATGGCCCAGCAGCCAGGCTCGGGCTTCGGCGTCGGGTACGGCGCTAGGATTGGCGTAGAGGTAGCGCTGGTCTTCGTCGAGCACCACAACCTCCACCGGCAGCTCATCCAGGATGGTTTCATAAAACTGCCGCTGGCTGGCCAGCTGGGCTTCTACCTGGCGTTGCTCGGTAATTTCCTGCAGGTAGAGGTTGGCGTATTCCTCCGTCGGGAAAGGCATTACGGCCACCCGAAATAAACGCTCCCCAAAGGTCACTTCCAGCTTCTGGGGCTGGTTGTGCGTCAGGGCCGACAAGGCGGCCTCCCGCATGGTGGCCCACACCTGCTCCTGCTCGGCGGCGGGCAGCCCATCCCGCAACTCGCGTATAACAGCGTTGGCAAACAGCGTTTCGCCCGATTTTTTGAAGCGCAGCACCGGGTTGGGATTTTGCTCCGGAATGCGGGACATCGTCTGCAACTCGGCGGCGGCCTGGTGCTGGGCAGTCACGTCGCGGTAGCGCAGCAGCACATTGGTAGAGCCTACTTCCAAAGCCTGCAGGGGCACTACGTCGCGGTCCAGGACCCGGCCACTGGTCAGGCATATCTGCACGTTGTGCGAGGGCTGCCCCTGCAGCACAGCCTGCGCAAACTCCTGGGCCAGCTGCTGAGTGTCGTCGCTGCACAGAGTAATGGCGGCACTCAACTCCGTGACGGGGCGCTGCAGCCACTGGCTGGCGGGCAGCGGTACGCCAAAGAAGCGGCAGTAGGGTTCGTTCAGCAGTAGAATCTTCCCTGCCGAATTAAGCAACACCACGCCTTCGGTCAGATAGTCGGCGTAGTAAGCCATGCGCTCATCGGCAACACGCTTGGCAGCATGGGCTCGATTTAGCTCCTCTTCCAGCTGCGCAATACGCGCCTGGGCCTGGGTAAAATCGGTGAGGGAAGGGGTAGCGGCGCGAGAAGATAATTCGGACATGATGGGCACTGGACATGGGGCAACTATGCAAGAAATAGAGTTTACAGACAGCAAAGGGGATTTTTGGCTGAATGCGTCCTGGCACCGTGCCAACGACGGCCAAGGCTGGTTGAACGCCGCCGCAACTTAGGCTTGCCCGACCGTCAGGGCATTGATAGTCCGCTATATAGACAGTTGGTTTGCCCTGCCAGCCTGCTTAGGACGGGAAAAACAGCTTCATTATTCTTGAAAAACCGGGCTACCTTCTATATTGAGCCCTCAAGCCTGACTTATGCGCCTGCTGAAATGGAAGCTTTAGTTCCAATTATGTTTGCCTCCGTGGCGGGCATGGGCCATGCGTTCGAGCCGGATCATCTGCTGGCCGTGGGCAACATGGTGTCGCGCCGCGACAGTACGGCCCTGGCCCTACGCGACGGACTCTACTGGGGCCTGGGCCACACGACCATGCTCGTGCTGGTGGGCTCGGTTATTATTCTGAGTCGAGCCACGTTTCTGACTTCCGGCTACTTTGAGGCGGCCGTGGGGGTACTGCTGATTGCCATGGGCCTGAGCCGGCTGGCGAAGTGGAACAAACCCGTTCAAGTGCGGCCTTCGCGGTATCAGCACAGCTTTGCGTACACGGTGGGGCTCTTGCACGGGCTGGCCGGTAGCGGCGCCCTGGTCTTGCTGGTAATGAGCGAAATCCGGCGCCCGTTGCCCAGTATCCTCTATATTCTGGTGTTTGGCGTGGGCTCTATTCTGGGCATGTTTGTGGTGGCCGGCTTATGCAGCATTCCCTTTACCCGGCGCATGAAAATCAACCGGGCCCTCAAGTTCACCAGCATCCTGCTATCCTCGGGGCTGTGCGTGGGCTACGGCACCTGGATGATTTATGAGAATGTAAGCTGGTGACTGCTGATTGTCGGCGGTTTAAATAGGCGCCGAACAACTTTTATCCCAACGCAAACAGTTAGCAACTGACAACGACCCATGCACCTAACTCCGAAAGACCTCGACAAACTGGTGCTGCACCAGGCTGGCTTCGTGGCCCAGAAGCGCTACGCCCGCGGCCTGCTGCTGAACTACCCTGAAGCCCTGGCCCTGCTGGCGACCCAGCTGTTGGAGTTTATCCGCGACGGGGAATCGGTGACGACGCTCATGAACAAGGGCAAACTGCTGCTAGGTTTGCAGGACGTGATGCCCGGCGTGGCCGAAATGATTCACGAGGTGCAGGTAGAAGGCACTTTCCCCGACGGCACCAAGCTCGTGACGGTGCACCACCCCATCTGCCGCGAAACCGGCGACCCGGCCCTGGCCCTCTACGGCTCCGGCATGACGCGCGTGGCCGCCGTAACTCAGCCCGACAACCACATCAACGACACGCCCGGCGAGTACCAGCTAACCGACGGCGAGCTGATCCTGAACGAAAACCGCGACACGGTGGAAGTGGACGTCGTGAATATGGGCGACCGGCCCGTGCAGGTGGGCTCCCACTACCCCTTCTCCGAAACCAACGCCGCCCTGCAGTTCGACCGCGCCAAGGCCTACGGCTTCCGGCTCAACATCCCGGCCGGCACGGCGGTACGCTTCGAGCCCGGCGAACGGAAACGGGTGATGCTGGTAGCCCTGGGCGGCGAGAGAATCGTGTACGGGGGGAATGGGTGGATTGATGGGCGGTTGAGTGAGGATTCTAGGCGAAGTGCTGCTATAGAGAAGGCGGCAGGGGTTCGGCCCTAACCTAGGGTACAATTGCCTCTATTTAAGCGCAACCTCATGCAGCACCTATCAGCTAGTGTACTCATCATTTTTGCTATGAGCGTCGGTGCTTGCCGTGCACAGGCCCAATACGTTGGTCATTACACACTAAAAAGTCGCCTTAAGAGTCACACGCTCGTTGATGAAGAAACCGGCACCCGATTCTTACTGGACTCATCTAGAGTGTATATCACCGCAATTGATAAGAACGGAAAGAAGCTCTGGCGTACCGATCCTTACACTGCTGCCAAAGTGGAAGCTTATCGAGTGCAAAGGCCGATAATTGTGCACTTCTCGCTCAGCAAATCAGACCACGATGAAAAGCCAGCATTTCGCAAAGGCGACGAAGTCATCAGCGTAGCTTATAACAACACGGTATTCGGCCTTATCAGCAAGAAAACCGGTGCCTTTCTTTACCTCGGTCAAGACTAAATACAGCTTATGTCCCTCCCCATTTCCCGCCGCGCTTACGCCGATATGTACGGCCCCACCACCGGCGACAAAGTCCGCCTGGGCGACACGGACCTGCTGATTCAGGTTGAGCAGGACTACACCGTCTACGGCGAGGAATGCAAGTTCGGGGGCGGCAAGGTGCTGCGCGACGGCATGGGCCAGGCCGCCGGCATCGGGCAGGACGAGGCCTTGGACCTGGTCATCACCAACGCCCTGGTGCTCGACTACACCGGCATCTACAAGGCCGACATCGGTATCAAAAACGGGCGCATCAGCGGCATCGGCAAGGCCGGCAACCCCCACATTATGCCCGGCGTAACGCCCGGCCTGACCGTGGGCGTGACCACCGAAGTCATAGCCGGGGAAGGCCAGATTCTGACGGCCGGCGGCATCGACTGCCACATTCACTTCATCAGCCCCCAGCAGATTCCCGAAGCCCTGGCCTCGGGCCTGACCACGATGATCGGCGGGGGCACGGGCCCGGCGGCCGGTACCACGGCCACCACTTGCACGCCCGGCGCGTTTTACCTGGAAATGATGCTCAAGGCCACCGAGGCCTACCCGTTGAACTTCGGCTTTCTGGGCAAGGGCAACACCTCCAAGCCCGAGGGCCTGCGCGAGCAGGTCGAGGCCGGGGCCCTGGGCTTTAAGCTGCACGAGGACTGGGGCACCACGCCCGCGGCCATCGACCAGTGCCTGACCATTGCCGAGGAATACGACGTGCAGGTCTGCATCCACACCGATACGCTCAACGAAAGTGGCTTTGTGGAAACCTCCACGGCGGCGTTCAAGGGGCGCACCATTCACTCTTACCACACCGAAGGCGCCGGCGGTGGCCACGCCCCCGACATCATCAAAATCTGCGGGGAGCCCAACGTTATTCCCTCCAGCACCAACCCCACGCGGCCCTTCACGGTGAACACCATCGACGAGCACCTGGACATGCTCATGGTGTGCCACCACCTGGATAAGAACATTCCCGAGGACGTGGCCTTTGCCGAAAGCCGCATCCGGCAGGAAACCATTGCCGCCGAAGACATCCTGCACGATATGGGCGCGCTGAGCATCATCAGCTCCGACTCCCAGGCCATGGGCCGGGTGGGCGAGGTCATTACCCGCACCTGGCAAACGGCCCACAAGATGAAGCAGCAGCGCGGCGCTTTGCCCGAAGACGCCGCCGGTACTGCCGACAACTTCCGGGCCCGGCGCTACGTGGCCAAGTACACCATCAACCCGGCCCGGGCCCACGGCATCTCCCACGAAATCGGCTCCATTGAAGTAGGCAAGCTGGCTGACCTGGTGCTCTGGAAACCGCAGTTTTTCGGGGTGCGGGCCGAAATGATTCTTAAGGGCGGCATCATCGTGCAAAGCCAGATGGGCGACGCCAACGCCTCCATTCCCACGCCCCAGCCCTCCTTTTCCCGGCCTATGTTCGGCTCCCTGGGCGCGGCCATCGGCAAGGCCTCGATGGTGTTTGTGTCCCAGGCTTCAGTCGAAAAAGTGCGCACCACCTACGGCCTGCAAAAGCAGGTGGTAGCCGTGCAGGGCTGCCGCACCGTGGGCAAGAAAGACATGGCCCTGAACGACTACCTGCCCAACATTCAGGTGGACCCCGAAACCTACCGCGTCACCGTCGACGGCGTGCACCTGACCTGTGAGCCGGCCACGAAACTGCCCCTGGCCCAGCTGTATAGCCTGTTCTAGCAAGATGTAGAGACGCATACTTGCGTCTCGTCGTTGAACGGCCGGCATTCCTGTAATAAACAACTTCAGCAACGAGTGCGACGCAACTATGCGTCTCTACGACCAACCCAAATGCAATTTGCCCGCCTGCTCCACCTCGTCGACTCGTCCATCCCGACGGGGGCCTTTGCCTATTCTTACGGGCTGGAAAGCAGTATTACGTTCGGGCTGATTCAGTCGCAAAGTGGGCTGCGCAACTTTCTGTACTCTCATTTACAGCAAATCGGCAGCCTGGAATTGCCGTTTATGCGCTCCTGCTTCGAATTAGGCTTGAGTCCTGAGCTGCAACCCGTAGCCCAGGAATACGAGGCCCTGCTGCTGGTGCCGGCTATGCACAAGGCCAGCACGGTACAAGGCCGCAACTGGCTCAAGCTGCTCGTCTCCTTTTACCCGGAAGCCACCCTGTCCCAAATCCAGACGTGGTTCGCCGAGCAGCAAGTACCGCTGCATTTCACCCTGGTGTTCGCCCTGGGCTTGCAGCAGGTGGGCTTTGCCCTGGCCGAGGTCCAGACCATGTTTCTGCACATGCTCCTGCGCGACCAGCTCAGCGCCGCCATTCGCCTGGGCTTCCTCGGCCCCCTGGAAGGGCACCAGCTTCAGCACGATTTCTACGCCGTCTTCGAACACATCCTCTCGGCCCAGGCCGGCAAAACCTACCTGCAAGCTACCCGCTCGGCCTTCGTCCTCGACGCGGCCCAGGTCCTGCACGACGACATCTACTCCAAACTGTTTCAGAATTAGTTGTCAGTTGTTCGTTGTTAGGTCGTTCTCACTGACACACAACTGCCAACGAACAACCAACAACTAAAAACCAACAACTAAAAACCAAAATGGCCTTTGTCGATAAGCTGGCCCTGCTGCTGCACGGGCACACCCACGAAGCCTACGAGTCGCCGGGCGACTTTGCCCAGCGCGAAACCCGCCGCCTGCCCTCCTACCGCAACTTCCGCCAGCGGGCCTTTACCGTGGGCATCGGCGGGCCGGTGGGCACGGGCAAAACGGCCCTGCTCAAGGCCCTCTGCGAGCGGATGCGCCACGAGCACGAGCTGGGCGTGGTCACCAACGACATTTTCACCCGCGAAGACGCCGACTTTCTGATCCGCCACAGCGCCCTGAGCGAAGACCGGATTGTGGGCGTCGAAACCGGGGGCTGCCCCCACGCGGCCATTCGGGAGGATATTTCCCTGAACATGGACGCCCTGGAAGGCCTCATGGCCCGCTTCGACAACAAACTGGACTTTTTGTTTGTCGAAAGTGGGGGCGACAACCTGGCCGCCCACTTCAGCCGGGAGCTGGTCGACTACTCCATCTACGTCATCGACGTATCGGGCGGCGACAAAATTCCCCGCAAGGGCGGCCCGGGCATTACCCAGTCCGATTTGCTGGTCATCAACAAAATCGACCTTAAAGACCTCGTGCGTGCCGACCTGGGTGTGATGGAGCGCGACTCGCTCAAAATGCGCGGGGAAGGTCCCTTCCTCTTCGCCCGCGCCATCGACGGCCACGGCCTCGACGACATCATTGCCCACATTAAAGCCGCCAAAGCCCGGGCCCTGGCCTCGGTGCGCGAAGACCGGCGGTAAGGCATGAATGTCTTCAGGGCTTAAAACCTGTGTTTCTAAGCAGTAAGGTCTATACCAACGTCCTGCTGGGCGCAGTCGAAGCCTCTTCACCGCAATGGTGAATGAGTAGCGCTCCAATGAAGCGGTAGAAATGCTTCGGCTCGGCTGCGTTGCGCGTACCATGACGTTCTGTTTTGACCGAAATCAATATTGGCAGCTGAGTAGGATGACCGGGCCTGGCAGCGCAGCACTCGGAATAACAAGTAGGGAGGGTACTACCCTGCTCCCGGGCTAATACTTGCGCAGCAGCGGGTTGTAGCCCAGCATTTCTTCCGAAGCCAGTTCCTGCAGGAGAGCCTCGCAGAGCGGCTGCAACGCTTCCCGGCTGTGGGCCGCGGCCCGTAGCAGGTGCACGTCGTTCTTGGCCCTGGACACGGTTACTAAACAGTTTTGGCTGCTGATCTGGAAGTGGGGGCCCGTGCTGCCGGGCATCCTCTGCCGCTCCAGGCAGGCGCCCAGGCGCTGGAAAAGGGCATTATCCGGGTTGCCGACCAGGTACAGGGAAAAGAAGGTCTGGTAGCCGGCAAAGTTGGCGGGCGAGGCGGCAATGTGGTGCTCGGGCTCGAAGCTGAGCCGGTCCAGCAGCACCAGCTGGTCGCCCCGGCTAACCCGCAGCTCGGAGTGCAGGCTGGAGAAAACAAACTGCTCGCCCTGGTCCATGCGGCCGGAGTGAAACCAGTCGACGAGCAGCAGGGTGGCTTCGGGATGCAGCTGCCAATGCTGCTGCTGCCGGTAGCGACTCGCGGCCTGCAGCACTACGGGGTCAGGAAACACCACAGCCAGCGCCCCTTCGCCCGCCGTGCCGGCCACGAGCTGCTCGGCCACGGCCCCGCTGGTTGACTTAAAAATCTTGGTATTAGCCTGGGTACTGACGAAGAGCCGAGCCCCGGCTCCCACGTTGATGCGCAGCCGGATAGCGTCGCCGGCCACCATACCGCCGCCGTAGCTGCTCAGCACCACGTGGCAGGCCCGGGTCGGCGACTTGGGGTTCAGCAGCTTCAGGGGTTGCAGGTTGTGGCAGGTGATAAGGCGGCTTTGCCCCCGCACCTGCGCGACCTCCGCGGTGCTCCATTTCATATTGATTTATTCTGGTCCTCCAGCCCGAGCCAACGCCGGCTTGAGCGTAGTAAAGTAATTCTTTGCGGAGGAGCACCTGGCAATTTCATGCTGGCAATCTGGGTTTCTTTTCCGGATAAGCGGGTTAGGTGTCGCGGCCTGGCCAGTCAGGCTTAGCCCGCTAGTGAAGTCGTACCCAAAGATTGGGAATTTTCGCATTGGCCGCGGCATTAGTCGTTGGCGGTGGGCGTGGCGTATTCTTCCTCAGCATTATACGGGTTTAAACCATACGTATGCCTGGGTTGGACTGGGCACGAAAAAGCCCCGGCCGGAGGGTCGGGGCTTCTCTAAGAGGTTGTGGAAAGGAGGAAGTAGAATGGATAGGCAAAACTCACTCTATGTACAGCACCAAACAAGGTCAGTATAGGCCTAATTGTGACATCCACATCCCACGCAAACAGCCCGGGCGGCCGGGAAGCCGTAGCCCCTCCCTACCGACTAGCGTTACCTGCTTTTACAGCCCGGTTTACCTTCGCCACTCTTCCCCACCTTGCTTATGCGCCCAGCCGATACCCGCCACCGTGGCCCCCACCCCAACGATACCCGATTATTCTCGCCCGAGTGGGTGCCAGTGCTACGGGGCGCCGTGGTAGAGTTGTCTTGGTTGCTGACGCGTGGCTACCCACCGGCGGCCACCCTAAAGCTGGTCGGCGACCGGTATGCGCTAACTGAGCGCCAACGCTGGGCGGTGGGCCGCGCCGCCTGTACCGAAGAACAGTACGCACGTCGCGCGGCCACGCGGCGGCCGGCTACCAGCCTGGGCGGCCGCCGCGTGGCTATCGACGGCTTTAATTTACTCATCACGCTTGAAACAGCTCTGAGCGGGGGCATAGTGCTGCGCGGGCGCGACGGGGCCTTGCGCGACCTGTCGAGCATTCACGGCACGTACCGGGCGGTGCAGGAAACCGACCGGGCCATCCGGCTAGCGGCAGCAGCCTTGCAGCCCCTTGCACCCGGGCCCGTGCGGTGGCTTCTCGATCAGCCAGTATCCAACAGCGGCCGACTGGCAGCCCGCCTGCGCGAGTTGGGCCTGGAGTTGGGCTTAGAGTGGACGGCGGAAGTAGTCATGAACCCCGACCGGAACCTGGCCGAAACCACCGATATCATCGTTACCTCCGACTCGGCCGTACTCGACCGCGCCGGCAGCTGGCTCAACTTGGCGGCCCTGGCGCTGGAAGCCGAGCCACCTCGCTGGCTGCTCGATCTGGGGTAACCAAAATCCGTCTGCTACTGCGACAAAAGCATTATTTGTTTGGGGCGCCCTGTTCGATCCAGCAGCGGATCAGGTCGCGCTCCTCCTGGGTCATATTGGTTTTGTTGTTCTGGGGCATCGTTTTGGTGACGACTACGCGCTGCATGATCTTGTCCTGGAGGCGGATAATGTCCTCGGGCGTGTCGTATTTCACCCCGTTCGGCGCCGATTTAAACACCTCATCGGTGGGGTTAGACGAGTGGCAGCGCACGCAGCGGTTCTGTACAATGGCGTTGACCTGCGCAATGCTCACGTTGGGCGTGCAGGCGGCGGCCCCCGTGGAGGCAGCTTGCGGCGGGGCCGACACAAAGGCTACGGCCAGCAGAAACACCACTGAGGCGGGCAGAATCCAGGTGGTGGCCTGCTTTTTTTCGCGCAGGTTGAGCCAGTGCTTCACCCCGGCCACGCCCAGGGAAATGGCGGCCAGAATCAGCCAGGGCTGGCTGTGGCCGAAGGTGCTGGGGAAGTGGTTACTGACCATCACAAACAGCACCGGCAGGGTGAAGTAGTTGTTGTGCAGGGAGCGGGTCAGGGCATTTTTGCCCAGGGTCGGGTCCAGGGGCTGGCCCAGGGTGGCGGCCTTCACCATGGCTTTCTGGGCCGGAATGATGGTAAAGAACACGTTGCCCACCATCAGTGTGCCCAGCATGGCTCCGAAGTGAATGTAGGCCGCCCGGGCGCTGAACACCTGGCAGTAAAAGAAGGCAAAGCCCACTATCACCAGAAAACCCAGCAGGGAAAAGGCCGTCATATTCTTCACCAGCGGCGACTTGCAGAGCAGGTCGTAAATCAGCCAGGCCACGATAAACGAGCCCACGCCAATTGCTACGCCCGTGAGCGGGGCCACGTCGAGCACCTTAGGGTCGAGGAGCATGGAGCCGGCGTTGAAGTAATAGACCACAAACAGCAGACTGAAGCCCGAAAGCCAGGTGAAGTAGGCCTCGTACTTAAACCAGTGCAGGTCGCGGGGGATTTCCTTGGGGGCCAGCTTGTACTTTTCGAGGTAGTAGAAGCCCCCGCCGTGCACGGCCCAGAGGTTGCCGGCCAGCTCCTCACGCACGTTGTCGGTGCGGTTGAGGGCGTTTTCCAGGAAGACGAAGTAGAACGAGGCTCCAATCCAGGCGATGCCGAAGGTGATGTGCATCAGGCGCACCACAATGTTGAGCCACTCCATCAGGTGGCCTTCCCAGGGGGTGCCTTTGATGAGAATGTAGAACACGGCCAGCACGTAAATAACCGTCAGCAGAATAAGAAGATAGGAGAAGCCTTGCATCGTCAGGCCATTTTCTCCTAGCTTACCGCCCCTTTTGTCGACTTTGGCGAAACGTTGCAGGGCATACGTTGCTCCCAGCAACAGCACGAGGCCCAGCAGGAAGGCAGAAAACAGTAAAATTTGGGTCATGCAATCAGAAAGCCGGCCGCCGGGGCGAAACCATTGAGAAAGTGGGAGAAATTGGATTTTTCTTTCCAGCAGACTGCTTTCCGGCAAAAAACAGCTCCAGCACCTCGCTACAGCTGATTTCCGGTCGCATGGCCTTGAGCAGAATACCCGTGCCGCGAGGGGAAAGTCGTGGAAACCTGGCTTGGAAAAGCCTCCAATTTAAAGAGAAAGTCCCTTCCGTATGCCAGAGGTAGCCATAAAAAGCCAGCGTGTCGTGTTGCCCCAGGGTGAGCAGCCCGCCGTGGTACTTATCGAAAACGGTCGGATTGCCGAGATTCTGCCGATTGACGCCGTGGTAAACTGCCCCGTGGTAAACGTGCAAAACCGGGCCGTGCTGCCCGGCGTCATCGACCCGCACGTGCACATCAACGAGCCGGGCCGTACCGAGTGGGAAGGCTTCAATACGGCCACCCGCGCCGCGGTGGCCGGCGGCCTCACCACGCTGGTAGATATGCCCCTGAACTCGGCCCCGGTCACGACGTCGGTAGCCAATTTCGAGCTTAAGCTGGCCGCTACCCAGGGGCAGTTACACACCAACGTAGGTTTCTGGGGCGGCATTGTGCCCGGCAACGCGGCGGAAGTAGAGGGCCTCATTGCCCGGGGCGTGCTGGGTTTCAAAGCCTTCCTGACTCACTCCGGCATTGACGATTTCCCGAACGCAACCGAAGACGAGTTACGGCAGATAATGCCTATTCTGGCCCGTCACGGCCTGCCCCTGCTGGTGCACTGCGAGCTGACCACCGACGACGCGGAGTGGAAGCAGCGCGACCCTCGCTCCTACCAGAACTACCTGGCTTCGCGGCCCAAACACTGGGAAGACGACGCGGTAAAGCTGATGATCCGGCTGTGCGCGGAATTCCGCTGCCCGGTACATATCGTACACTTATCGTCGGCCAACTCTATTGCGCCCCTTGCCGCGGCCAAGGCCCAGGGGTTGCCGCTGACGGTGGAAACCGGGCAGCACTACCTGTTTTTCAACGCCGAGGACATTGCCGACGGGCAAACCCAGTTCAAGTGCGCCCCACCGATTCGGGAAAAAGCCAATAACGACCAGCTCTGGCGGGCCTTGCAGCAGGGCATCATCGACTTTGTAGCCACCGACCACTCCCCCGCCCCACCCGACCTGAAGCAGATTGAATCCGGCGACTTCACCACGGCCTGGGGCGGCATTGCCTCCTTGCAGCTGGCGTTGCCGGTGCTCTGGACCGCCGCCCAACAACGGGGCGCTTCGCTTAACGACTTAGCCACTTGGCTCAGCACCAACCCCGCCAAGCTCATTGGGCAAAGCTCCAGAAAAGGCCAGATTGCCCCGGGCTTCGACGCCGACCTGCTGGTGCTGGACCCCGAGCAGACGTTTGACGTCACAACCGACCTGATTCAGCACCGGCACAAAGTGTCGCCCTACGTGGGGCAGCAGCTGCGCGGCGTGGTGGAGCAGACCTGGCTGGCCGGGCAGCTGGTGTATGAGCGGCCGGAGTTTCGGGCCCTGAATCAAGGGCAGCTGCTGCTGAGCCGACCGATGTAGAGGCACATACTTGCGTTCCCGGCTTGAACGACATCTTCACGCCCCTGCCAAACAACAATTGAGACGCGAGTATGCGTCTCTACATCGGTCAATATTCACTACAACTTAACCCACTCCCACCTAGTGGACGACAACTACACTTCAAGGGCCGAGAAAATTCTGCGCCGTATCGAGGCGCTGGCCGCCATTAGCGAAGACCCCCAGGCCGTGACGCGCACCTTCGGCACCCCGGCTTTCCTGCAGGGCAGCGCCTTAGTCAAATCCTGGATGGACGCGGCCGGGCTGAGCACCCGCGTCGACAGTGTCGGCAACGTGCGGGGGCGGCTGGTGAGTCGCAACAGCGCGGCCAAGACCTTCGTCATGGCTTCTCACATCGATACGGTGGTCAACGCCGGGAAATACGACGGGCCCCTGGGCGTGCTTATGGGTCTGGATTTGCTGGAGCAGCTCGTGCTGGGCCAAACCGAGCTGCCGTTTCACGTCGAGCTCATTGCCTTCAGCGACGAGGAAGGTGTGCGGTATCACACCACCTACCTGGGCAGCAAAGTCGTGGCCGGCTCTTTCGACCCCGGCTTGCTGACCAAAACCGATGCTCAGGGTATTTCCATAACCCAGGCCATTGAAACCATGGGCGGCACGCCCCAACTGCTGGCCGCCGAAGCTATTCCCGCCGACCAGTGGCTGGGCTACTTCGAAACGCATATTGAACAGGGCCCGGTGCTGTGGGAAAACCAAATTCCGGTGGCTCTGGTCACAGCCATTGCCGGGCAGCAGCGCGTGGAGCTCACCTGGCAGGGCATGGCGGGCCACGCCGGCACCGTGCCCATGCACATGCGCCAGGATGCCCTGGCCGGGGCCGCCGAATTTGTACTGGCCGCCGAGCAGTTTGGCGTAACGTATAAGCACGAGCTGGTAGCCACCGTGGGCAAGCTCGACGTGCGCCACGCGGCCAGCAACGTCATTCCCGGCGAGGTGGTTTGCAGCCTGGATTTGCGCAGCGCCGACGCGGCCCGCCTGGCCTCGGCCTACGCCGAGCTGGAGCAAAAAGCGCGCAGCATTGCCCAAAAGCGCAACCTAACGCTGCACTGGAACCTGATTCAGTACACGGCTCCGGTCGCCTGCGCCCCGGAAATGAATACCTTGCTCGGCCAGGCTATCCGTGACTCAGGCTACGAGGTAGTGAAGCTGGTGAGCGGGGCCGGGCACGACGCGGTACCGATTTCGGCCGTTTCGCCGGCTACCATGCTCTTTATCCGCTGCTTTAAGGGCATCAGCCACAACCCGCTCGAAAACGTGGAGCTGGCCGACGTGGCTGCTGCCGTGCAGGTGGCCGAGCGGTTTTTGCAGCTGCTTTTCTCTCATTACCAAACCACCCCTTCCGAATAGAACTGATGGAAATTTCTGCCCTGACCCGCTCCGTGGTTAAGCACAACCACGCCATTATTGCCCCCGACGGCTATATCAACAGCAACGTGCCCGGCTGGACGGGCTGCACGGTCAACGTCATCATCAACGAGCAGATGGGTGCCCGCCTGGCCCAGACGCTGATTACGCTGCGCGAAGGCGGGGAGCTGAAAGGCCAGACCCAGGCTGCCCAGATTTTCTTCTACGTGGTGGAAGGCCAGTTGCAAGTCAGCATCGACGGCCAGGAAAAAACCCTGCGCAAGGGCGACTACGTGTACGTGCCGGTGGAGAAGACCTACCTGTTTCACAATCCCTCGGAAGGCACGCAGGTGCTGACTTTCCACAAAGTGTACGAGCCGCTGGCGGGGTACGAAACGCCCGGGGTGCTGTTCGGGGCCCGCGACCTGGCCAAGGCGCCCATCTACATGAACGACGAGGCCCTGCGGATTCAGGAGCTGCTGCCCAATGAGCTGGGCTTCGATATGGCCGTCAACATCTTCACCTACGACCTAGGTGGCCACCTGCCCATGGTCGAAACCCACATCATGGAGCACGGCCTGCTGTATCTGGAAGGCCAGGCCATCTACGTGCTCGACCAGCAGTGGTACCCAGTCAAAAAGGGCGACTCTATCTGGATGGCGCCCTACTGCCAGCAGTGGGCCACTACCCTGGGCAAGGAGCCCTCGGTGTACATCTACTACAAAAACGTGAACCGCTTCCCTACGGTGCAGTGAGTTGGCGTTTCTTATAGTAAAGTGGTCATCCTGAGCAACGCGAAGGACCTTACTACGCTGGCACAAGTCGTTCAACTAGCATAAGGTCCTTCGCGTTGCTCAGGATGACAGACGTTTTTTAGCGCTCTGTTTGCTGGAATAACTATTCATGACTCTTTCCGAACTCAACTCTCTCCCTACCCCCTCCCGGGCCGAAGCCCTGGGCAAGTGCTGCGGGGCCACGGCCTGGGTGCAGCAGCTGAACGCCGCCTTCCCGGTAGCCGACGCCGACACACTGTTTCAGCAGGCCCACGACATCTGGTACCGCCTCGCGGAAGCCGACTGGCGCGAGGCGTTTACCCACCACCCCAAAATCGGGGATGTAAATTCGCTCAAGGAAAAGTTTGCCAGCACCAGCACCTGGGCCGAGGGGGAACAAGGAGCAGTGAAGCAGGCTTCCCAGGCAACCTTAGAAGCCCTGGCGGCCGGCAATGACGCGTACGAGCAAAAGTTCGGCTACATCTTTATCGTCTGCGCCACGGGCAAGTCGGCCGACGAAATGCTGGCTTTGCTGCAGGCCCGCCTGCCAAATTCGCCCACGCAGGAAATCCACGTGGCCATGGCCGAACAGGACAAAATTACCCGTATCCGCCTCGAAAAACTCTTAGCCGCATGAGCCAGATTACCACCCATATCCTGGACACTACCCTGGGCCGCCCGGCCCAGGGCGTCACCATTGCCCTTGCCGGCTTGCTCGAAGGCGACACCTGGCAGGAGCTGGCCCGGGGCCGCACCAATCAGGATGGCCGCATCCCCGACTTGCTGGCCAAGGACCAGCAGCTGCCGCTGGGCACCTACAAAATGAAGTTTTTCACCCAGGAATACTTCGAGCAGCACGGCACCACCATCTTCTACCCTTTCGTGGAAATCGTCTTCAACGTGCTGGCCGCCGAGCATTACCACATCCCTTTGCTGCTCAACCCCTTCGGCTACAGCACCTACCGCGGCTCATGATTCTTAACCAGCGTTATCCATAACTACGTCATGCCTGGCTTGGGCTCAGCATCACGGGCAAAACACTCTCCCCACTCTTCAGAATTCCCGCCTTCTCTTCCCATATGAAACTCAGCTTACAAGACACCGACAAAAGCCAGCTGCTCGAGCAGCTCGGCGTGGCCAACCGCCACTTCCAGCAAACATACCCTGGCGACAAGCCCGACCGGCAGCCGGTGCACACCGTGTACGGCGGCGCCAACCTGTTTAAGGCAGATACCTGCGTGCGCATGGGCGAAATCGCCCTCAACAACCTCAAAACCTACGCTCCCAACTTCACCGAGCTGGCCCGCGTGCTGCAGCTCAAGGGCTACGAGCACCTGCCCACGCTCGAAAAAGACATCCAGGCCCTGACCGAGCGCCTCGATACCATGAGCGAGGCCGAGCGCAAGCAGGAACACGCCTGGCTGGCCTATTCCGTCTACAACAAGATTATCAAGAAGCTGCAGCGCGAAGCCGTGGAAGACTTCCGGGTCGATTTCGAAGACGGCTTCGGCAACCGCCCCGATGCGGAAGAAGACGAAACCGCCGTGCGCGCCGCCCAGGAAGTAGCCAAGGGTATGCAGAACGGCACTTTGTCGCCTTTCATCGGCATCCGCATCAAGCCCTTCACCGAAGATCTGAAGGCCCGGGGCGTGCGCACCCTCGACATCTTCCTGACGACCCTGCTCGAAGCTACCGGCGGCAAGCTGCCCGACAACTTCGTGGTGATGCTGCCCAAGGTGACGATTCCGGAGCAGATGACCACCCTGGTACGCTTGTTTGAGCTGATTGAGCAAGCCAACAACCTGGCGCCCGGCACCCTGAAGATGGAAACCATGGTGGAAGCCACCCAGATCATTATGGATGAGGAAGGCCGCAACCCCCTGATGCGCATTATCCGGGCCAGTGAGGGCCGCTGCGTAGCCGCCCACTTCGGCACCTACGATTACACGGCCTCGGCCGGCATTACGGCCAAGTACCAGACCATGGCCCACCCCGTCTGCGACTTTGCCCACCACATGACCAAGGTAGCGCTGGGCGGCACCGGTATCTTCCTCTCCGACGGGGCTACCAACGTAATGCCCATCGGCCCGCACCGCGGCGACAACCTCACGTTTGAGCAGCTCAAGGAAAACCGCGACTCGGTGCACAACGCCTGGCGCCAGGGCTTCCACCACACCACCCACTCCCTTATCAACGGCCTCTACCAGGGCTGGGACCTGAATCCGGCCCAGCTGCCGATGCGCTACGCGGCCACCTACAACTTCTTCCTCAGCGCCTACGACGACGCGGTGCACCGCCTGAAGACCTTCGTGGAGCGGGCCGCCATTTCTACCCTCACCGGCGACATTTTCGACGATGCCGCCACGGGCCAGGGCCTGCTCAACTTCTTCCTCAAAGCCATGAACTGCGGGGCCATTACCGAAGAGGAAGTGTTAGCTACCGGCCTCACTTTGGAAGAGATTCACACCCGCTCTTTCTTCCGTATTCTGGAAGGTCGCCGTAAGCAGCAGGTTTAGGCAGCTTCGCTTCGCAAAACACCCCGCCACTTTTAAAAAAGTGTAGCGGGGTGTTTTTTTATGACTATAGCAAACCTATTTACAAGCCAGCTGTTAAGCAATCCTTCAAAGACAAAAAAGCTACTACCCGTGGCCCTACCACAAATTAATTTTTCTCTAATCAGCAGCTATTCTCACCAAAAACCAGCACGATAATTAGAGCCAAAAGCCAGCATTAATTGGCAAAACGACCTGATTAAAACGCTTTCATATATTACTATAAACACTTTACAAACACGTTGCACTTGTGTAACAGACCAACGCAATACATTTTCAACACATTGATTATAAAATCATTACATTACTTTATTGTTGAGGTTAAATTACCCTTAAATTTATCTTATCCCGATATTTAGCCTTATAACCTCGCTATAAATTTCTTATCGTTTTCTAATACGCTTTTAATAAAGATCTAATCACCTTATAATATTCCTTTAATTCAGTGCCCGTACAAGGACTATACTTTTGCAATGAACATTTAAGCATCTGATTCCCGCATCCCTTTAGCAGACCAACCCTTCTAACAACTCCTTTTTAGTTCTGCTCTACGCGCAACTGGCCTCAGTACCAGCTCTGCTTTTTAGTGCCTTTTTCTAGTCCTGCGCTTCGCTGCTTTTGAGCAGTGCCAGACCCGTCATGCCTTTTCGTAAGCCTATGTCTATTCCATCCGTTGGTTCCAAAACCTGGGACTTTTCCTACTTCAAAAGCGACTTGCAAGGGGGCCTTGTGTCGTTTCTGGTAGCGGTGCCGCTGTGTCTGGGCATTGCGCTGGCCTCGGGAGCCCCCCTGTTTTCGGGCATCATTGCTGGCATCGTTGGGGGCTTGGTAGTAGGGGCGCTGAGCCGCTCGGCCGTGAGTATTTCCGGGCCCGAAGCCGGCCTGATTCTGGTCGTGGTTAGCTCCCTGGAGTCTTTGGGCTCCTTTAAGACCCTGCAGCTGGCTATCTGCGTGGCGGGCGTACTGCAGGTGATTATGGGCCTGGCCAAAGCCGGCATTATCAGCAATTTCTTTCCTTCATCGGTCATCAAAGGCATGCTGGCGGCCATTGGCATCATTCTGATTCTAAAGCAGCTGCCCCACGTACTGGGCTACGATGCCGACGCGGTGGAGTCCCTGGCCCTGTTCTCCTGGAACGGCGGCAACCTGGAAACCTTGTTGGAACACGCCCTGCGCGAGTTCAACGCCACTGCCCTGGTTATTGCCCTAGTCAGCCTGAGCATCCTGATTGCCTGGGAACAGCCTGCTTTCAAACGCAACCCGGTATTATCGTCCGTGCCCGCCGCCCTGATTGTCATTATCGTGGGCATCACGCTGAATTTCCTGGCGGGCCTGCTGAGCCCGGCTTACGCCCTGGGCGGCACCCACTTGGTGCAGCTGCCCGTACCCAAGAGCGCCGCCGATTTTGTAGGCCTCTTTACCCTGCCCGACTTCTCCCAGCTGGCTAATCTGAAGGTGTACTCGGCGGCTTTTTCCATTGCGCTGGTGGCTAGCTTGGAAGCCTTGCTGGCCGTGGAAGCCACCGACGAGCTGGACCCGCTGAAGCGCAAAACCCCTACCAACCACGAACTCAAAGCCCAAGGTGTGGGCAATATGGTGAGTGGGTTGGTGGGCGGCCTGCCCCTGACGTCGGTGATTGTGCGCAGCTCGGTGAGTATCAATGCCGGGGGCCGTACCAAGCTGGCGGCCCTGGTGCACGGCAGCTTGCTGCTGCTGAGCGTGGTGCTGTTTCCGAGCCTGCTCAACCTGATTCCGTGGGCGGCCCTGGCCGGTATTCTGCTCGTGACGGGCTACAAGCTGGCCCGTATCAGCATCTTTAAGCAGCATTTCCAGGCCGGTATTACCGAGTTTCTGCCCTTCATCGTGACCATTGCCGCCATTCTAGTCACGGACCTGCTCATCGGCATCGGCATCGGGGCGGCCGTGGGCCTGTTCTTCGTGCTGCGCGAAACCTACAAGAATGCCCACTTTTTCCAGACCTACACAGTGCAGGGCGAAGAGCACCTGCGCATCAGCCTGGGCGAGCATGTCTCGTTTCTGAACAAGGCCAGCATCATGACTGTGCTCAAGGACATTCCGGTGAATACGACCGTGGAAATTGATGGTACCAACTCGGCCTACATCGACCGGGACGTGCTGGGTGCCATTGAGAACTTCCGCGAAACGGCCCGGCAGCGCAACATCCGGCTGATTTTCCTGCGCAAAGGCGACGACTACGCCCAAAACATTGCCGGGCAGCCCCACGTCAGCAGCAAGGAGGCCGACTTCGAAGCCTACTACAAGCTCTTCGAGAACAACCGTAACTGGGTAGCCGAAAAGCTGCGCCGCAACCCCCGCTTTTTCGAAGCCGCCGCCCAGCAGACGCCCAAGTTCCTCTTCATCGGCTGCTCCGACAACCACGTATCCGTAAGTGAGATGACCGGCACGGCGCCCGGGGAAGTATTTGTGCACCGCAACGTGGCCAACCTGGTCGTCAGCACCGACCTGAACCTGGCCTCGGTACTGGAATACGCCGTCGAGCAGCTTCAGATCCAGCACATCATCGTGTGTGGGCACTACGGCTGCCGGGGCGTGAAAGCGGCCATGCAGAACGAGGACGAGGGGGTAGTGAGCAGCTGGCTGAACACGGTGCGCGAGGTAATGCAGAAGCACAACCACGAGCTGGGCGAGTTGGAAACGGAAGACGAACGGTACCGCCGCCTGGTTGAGCTCAACGTCATTGAGCAGGTTTACAATCTGCAGCAAACCACCACGGTACAGAACGCCGCCGGGCCGCTGCACCTCCACGGCTGGGTGTACGATATCCACGGCGGGGTCATCCGGGACCTGGAAGTGGATGTGCGCCGCGACTTCGCCGAATACGACACTATTTTCCGCTACCAAGTAGCGCCCGACGGACTGCGCCGCCTGGCCGGCAACCTAACGCAGGCGCCCTCGATTTACTCGGTTAGTACCGGCGCCGGGCGCGGCCCCATCATTGCCATTCCGCCCTTCGACGGCGACGCGGCTCTGGGTGTGCCATAGCGACGCTCTCCTTTCTGCCCCACCCACCCCATCCCACCCTAAGTACCCACTCTTAACCCCGTTGCGGCTGCCGACCGGCCACTTTGGCTACTGGCAGCCGCAACCCCAACGGCTTACGCGAGGATGAAATTATTGCTAGTAGAAGATGACTTGATGGCGGCGGCTCTGCTGAAGGGCCGCCTCGAGCAAGAGGGCCTGGAAGTAGCCGTGGCCCTGAACGTGCCCTCCGCCCAGCAGATGCTGACCTCGGCCACCTACACGGCCGTGCTTCTGAAAGTGGACCTGCCCGAAAGCAGCGGGTTTGAGCTGTGCCGTTTTATTCGGCAACACTCGGAAAAACTGTCGGTGCTGATGTTTACAGCCAATACCTCGACGGACTACAAGCTTCAGGGCTTCGAGGCCGGCGCCGATGACTACCTGGTTCAGCCTTTCGAGTTTGGCGAGTTGCTGGCCCGCCTGCGGGCGTTGCACCGGCGCTACCCCGTTGTGCACACGGAAAAAGTGCTGAAGGTGGCCGACCTCGAACTGCACGGCAGCAGCAAGATTGTGAAGCGGGGCGACAAGCGCATCGACCTCACGGGCCGGGAGCTGGCCTTGCTCGAATACTTCATGCACAACCAGGGCCGGGCCGTAACCCGCCAAGAAATCGTGCACAAGGTCTGGGACCTGTCCTTTAACACCGGCACCAACGTGGTAGACGTGTACGTCAACTATCTGCGCAAAAAGATTGACCGGGAGTTTACGCCCAAGCTGATTCATACCCTCAACGGTATCGGCTACATTCTCGAGGACCGGGCGGTTTGATAATAGATTTATACAGACGCTATAGTTAGTGACTTGTGGCGCGGATTTCAGCCCGTAGCCTTCGTCGTTGCGCAATTCGGGGCTGCAAACCCGGTTGCTTTCACGACGGAGCTACGGGCTGACGCTTTTGCGGCCCTACCCAACGGCAGCTGCTGCGACGCAGGGCTCCTACAGCCGGCAGGCCGCATCGGCCGTCGTAACGAGGCACCTTCGCAAAACCAGCTTAACGGGCCAGGAACAAGCTTTTCACAAGCCTCAGGGGCCTCGTATTCCCGGTTTGGAAATCGTAGAAACGGGCAAGCGTGGCGCGTCTGGGTCGGGCAGGGGAATATCTTGCCATTTCGGCCTTGTCCGCAAGGCCGACAGACTCCCCACGACACCGATTTACGATGAATCCCGAAACTAGCGCGCAGGGTCTGTATCGTCCCGAGTTTGAGCACGACGCCTGTGGCACCGGCTTTCTAACCTATCTGAACGGTCGAAAGTCGCACCAGATTATTGCCGACGCCCTGACCATGCTGGAAAACATGGAGCACCGCGGTGCCTGTGGCTGCGACTCCGATTCCGGCGACGGAGCCGGCATTCTGTTGCAGGTGCCCCACTGGTTTTTCCTGGAAGAATGCACCGCCCTGAGCATCCGCTTGCCCGAGCCGGGCAGCTACGGGGTGGGCCTGGTGTTTCTGCCCAAAAAGCACTCCACCAAAGAAGCCTGCCGCCAGCTGATACACGAGGCGGCCAGCAAGCTGGGCATGGCCGTGCTGGGCTTCCGGCCGGTGCCCGTCAACCCCAGTGGCATTGGCCCCACGGCCCTGGCCGCCGAGCCCGACATGGAGCAAGTCTTTATCGGCCGGCCCGCAGGCGTTTCGAGCCCCGAGGATTTCGAGCGGAAGCTTTACGTGCTGCGCCGCTACATCAGCAAACTGGTGTTGGAAGCCAACCTCAAGGCCGGCGCCGACTTTTACGTGGCCTCCCTGTCCTGCAAAACCATCGTCTACAAGGGTCAGCTTACCACCTATCAGGTGCGGGGCTACTTCCCCGACTTGAGCGACGAGCGGGTCACCTCGGCCTTTGGCATGGTGCACTCCCGCTTCTCAACCAACACGTTTCCGTCGTGGAAGCTGGCTCAGCCCTTTCGGCTGCTGGCCCACAACGGCGAAATCAACACGCTGCGGGGCAACCTGAACTGGTTTTACGCCGGCATGCGCAGCTACGCGTCGCCGTACTTCTCGGCCGAGGAAATGGACATGCTGCTGCCCGTCATCGACGAGGGGCAGTCGGACTCGGCCTGCCTCGACAACATCGTGGAGATTCTGCTGCACTCGGGCCGGTCGTTGCCGCACGTGATGATGATGCTGGTACCCGAAGCCTGGGACGGCAACACCCAGATGGACCCGTGGAAAAAGGCCTTTTACGAGTTTCACGCCACCTTTATGGCCCCCTGGGATGGCCCAGCGGCGCTGATTTTTACCGACGGCCAGCAGATCGGGGCCATGCTGGACCGCAACGGGCTGCGCCCGTTGCGCTATGTTGTCACCGACGACGGCCGGGTAATGGTGGCCTCCGAGGCCGGCGTGCTGACCATTCCGGAGTCGACCGTGCTGCAGAAAGGCCGTTTGCAGCCGGGCAAAATGCTGCTGATTGATACCGTGGCCGGCCAGATTATCACCGACCAGGGCATCAAGGCCCAGGCGGCGGCCCGGCAGCCCTACGGCGAGTGGCTCACCGACTACCAGATTCGACTGGAAGAGCTGCCCGAGCCCCGGCAGGTGTTTACCGACCTGGCCACCGATTCGGTGTTTAAGTACCACCAGGTATTTGGCTACACCCGGGAGGATATCGACACGATTATTACGCCCATGGCCCTGGAGGGCAAGGAACCCATCGGCTCGATGGGCGTGGACGTGCCCCTGGCTATTCTCTCCGACCAGCCCCAGCATCTAAGCAGCTACTTCAAGCAGTTCTTTGCCCAGGTCACCAACCCGCCGATTGACCCCATTCGGGAGCGGCTGGTGATGAGCCTGGCCACCTTTATCGGCAACAACGGCAACATCCTCGACGAGAACAAGATGCACTGCCACTGCGTGGCGTTGCGCCAGCCCATTTTAACCAACCACGAGCTGGAAAAGCTGCGCAGCATCGACACGGGGATGTTCAACGCCAAGACGCTGCTCTCCTACTTCAAGGCCGACGGCAAGCCGGGCTCGTTGCAGGATGGTCTGTCGCGCCTGTGCCGCTACGCCGAAGACGCCGTAAACGACGGATTCGAAGTGCTGATTCTCTCGGACCGGGGCCTGGACTCCAAGCACGCCCCGATTCCGTCGCTTCTGGCCGTGTCGGCCGTGCATCACCATCTGATCCGCAAAGGACACCGGGGCTCGGTGGGGTTGGTCGTGGAAGCCGGGGATATTTGGGAAGTGCACCACTTTGCCTGCCTGCTTTCCTTCGGGGCCACGGCCATCAACCCGTATCTGGCCCTGGCCACCATCCAGACCATGCAGCAGGACGGCAGCTTCAACACCAGTCAGGATGCGCCGCAGCTGGTCAAAAACTACGTGAAGGCCGTGTGCGACGGCCTGTTGAAGATCTTCTCCAAAATGGGCATCAGCACCCTGCAAAGCTACCACGGGGCTCAGGTGTTCGAGATTCTGGGCTTGAACCAGCAAGTGGTAGACCACTACTTCACCGGGGCCGTGACCCGCATTGGTGGCCTGGGCCTGGATGAAATTGCCCGCGAAACGCTCTACAAGCACTTTCAGGGGTTCAAGAGCAGCACGCCCGAGGAGCAGCAGCTCCTGCCCGACGGCGGCGTGTACCAGTGGCGGCGCCGGGGCGAGGCCCACATGTTCAACCCCGAAACGGTGCACTTGCTGCAGCTGGCTACCCGCACCGGCAACTACGACACCTACCGCCGCTACGCCAAGCTGGTCAATGAGCAGCCCGAACGGATGTTTACCCTGCGCGGCCTGCTCGACTTTGCCCATCACCGGCCCGCCATTTCTTTGGATGAGGTAGAGCCGGCCGAAAACATCATGAAGCGCTTTGCCACCGGGGCCATGTCGTTTGGCTCGATTTCGCACGAGGCCCACAGCACCCTGGCCATTGCCATGAACCGCATCGGGGGCAAAAGCAACACGGGCGAAGGCGGCGAGGACCCCATGCGCTACGAGCAGCTGCCCAACGGCGACTCCATGCGCTCGGCCATTAAGCAAATTGCCTCCGCCCGCTTCGGCGTCACGGCCCACTACCTGACCAACGCCGACGAGCTGCAAATCAAGATGGCTCAGGGCGCCAAGCCGGGGGAAGGCGGGCAACTGCCGGGCCACAAGGTCGACGCCTGGATTGCCAAAACCCGCCACGCCACGCCCGGCGTAGGCCTGATTTCGCCCCCGCCCCACCACGACATCTACTCCATTGAGGACCTGGCCCAGCTCATCTTCGATTTGAAAAACGCCAACCGCGCCGCCCGCATCAACGTGAAGCTGGTGAGCAAGGCGGGCGTGGGCACCATTGCCGCCGGGGTGGCCAAAGCCCACGCCGACGTGATTCTCATTGCCGGCTACGACGGGGGCACCGGCGCCTCGCCCATCAGCTCCATCAAGCACGCCGGCCTGCCCTGGGAACTGGGCCTGGCCGAAGCCCACCAGACACTCTTGCGCAACCAGCTCCGCAGCCGGGTAGTGCTGCAGGCCGACGGGCAGCTCAAAACCGGCCGCGACTTGGCCGTAGCCGCTTTGCTAGGGGCCGAAGAATGGGGCGTAGCCACGGCAGCCTTGGTAGCGGGCGGCTGCGTGATGATGCGCAAATGCCACCTCAACACCTGCCCAGTAGGCGTAGCCACCCAGGACCCGGAGTTACGCAAGCTCTTCAGCGGGCAGCCCGAGCACATCGTGAATCTGTTCCGCTTTCTGGCCGAGGAATTGCGCGAAATCATGGCTGAACTGGGCTTTCGCACCATTCACGAAATGGTGGGCCGCGCGCAGTTTTTGAAGGTGTGCGAAGGAATCACGCACTGGAAAGCCCGCCACCTCGATTTGTCGGGGGTGCTCCAACCGGCCGCCAACCCCTCCGGTGGCACGCTTTACCACAGCGAAAACCAGGACCACGGCCTCGACAACATCCTGGACTGGCAACTGCTGGCGCACGCCCAGCCGGCCCTGCAGGAGCGAATTCCCGTGTTTGCCGAATTCCCGGTGCGCAACACCGACCGGACCATTGGCACGTTGCTCTCCAACGAAATTGCCAAGCGCTACCACGCCGCCGGCCTACCCGAAAATACCATCAACTACCGTTTCCACGGTTCGGCGGGCCAGAGCTTCGGGGCTTTCAGCGTGAAGGGCTTGTCGTTTGCCCTGGAGGGTGAAGCCAACGACTACGTAGGTAAAGGCCTGTCCGGGGCCCAGCTGGCTATTTTCCCGGCCGCCGACGGCAAGTTTGTGCCCGAGCACAACATCATCATCGGCAACGTGGCCCTGTACGGAGCCACCTCCGGCGAGCTGTTTGTGCGCGGGCAGGCCGGGGAACGGTTTGCCGTGCGCAACTCCGGGGCCACCGCCGTGGTGGAGGGCGTCGGGGACCATGGCTGCGAGTACATGACCGGCGGCCGGGCCCTGATTCTGGGCCGCACGGGCCGCAACTTCGCCGCCGGCATGAGCGGGGGCATTGCCTGGGTCTACGACCCCGACGGCACGTTTCCCGACAACTGCAACCAGGAAATGGTGGAACTCGACCCACTCGATGCCGCCGACGAATCCCAGATTCAGGCCCTGCTGCGCAAGCACCAGCAGCTTACGGGCAGCCAACTGGCAGACTACCTGCTCGGCAACTGGCCGGAGGAAGCCGGGCGCTTCGTGAAAGTATTCCCTTCCGAATACAAGAAAGTGCTCCAGCAGGCGCAGTACGCCACGGCCAGCTAAGTTATACCTCACAGCAACAAGAACGTCATGTTGAGCGCAGCGGTGGTACCCTTCGGGCGAAGCTGAATTTCGGTTGCTGCAACGACCGAAAGCAAGGTGCGCCGCTGCGCTCAGCATGACAGCCACAATATACCAGCACATGGGACACATTACCGGTTTCAAGGAATTCAGCCGTGAGTTGCCCGCCAAGGCGGCTCCCCAGGAACGGGTGCAGCACAACCACGAGTTTGTGGCTATGTATACCGAGCCCCAGCTCAACCAGCAGGCGGCCCGCTGCATGAACTGTGGCATTCCGTTTTGCCACGCCGGCTGCCCCTTGGGCAATATTATCCCCGAGTTCAACGACGCGGTGCACCAGCAAGACTGGCAGGTAGCCTACCAGATTTTGTCGTCGACCAACAACTTCCCGGAATTTACGGGCCGCATCTGCCCGGCGCCCTGCGAATCGGCTTGCGTGCTGAGCATTCACAGCACCCCGGTGGCCATCGAGGAAATTGAGAAGCACATCATCGAAATTGCCTTCAGCAAGGGCTACGTGCAGCCCACCGCTCCGGTGCTCAAGTCGGGCAAAACCGTGGCGGTGGTGGGGTCTGGTCCGGCCGGCTTGGCCGCGGCAGCCCAGCTTACCAAGGCCGGCCACAGCATCACCGTGTTTGAGCGCGACGACCGGCCCGGTGGCCTTTTGCGCTACGGCATCCCCGACTTCAAGCTCGATAAATGGGTAATTGACCGGCGCATTCAGCTCTTAGAAGAAGATGGAGTTGTGTTTCGCTGCAATACCGAAATAGGCAAAGATGTAGCCGCCGAAGAGCTAACCCGCACCTTCGACGCGGTGGTGCTGGCCGGCGGCGCTACCCTCCCCCGCGACCTAAGCCTGCCGGGCCGGGAGCTGCTGGGCATTCACTTCGCCATGGACTACCTCACCCAGCACAACCGCCGCGTAAGCAACCTGGACGTGGCCGGTGAGGCCATCTGGGCAGAAGGCCACGACGTGGTAGTCATCGGCAGCGGCGACACGGGCTCCGACTGCGTGGGTACGGCCAATCGGCAGCAGGCCCGCTCCATCACGCAGTTTGCCCTCATGCACCAACCCGGCACCGAGCGGCCCGCCCACACGCCCTGGCCCCAGGAACCCGCCATTTTCCGGACCAGCACCTCCCACGAGGAAGGCTGCCAGCGCTACTGGGGCATCAACACCAAGGCCTTTCTGGGCGACGAAAACGGCCGGCTCCGGGCCCTGCTGGTGACGGATATTACCTGGGAAACCGACGTGCTGGGCCGCCGCCTGCGCTTTACCGAAATAGAAGGCTCGGAGCGCGAAATTCCGTGCACTATGGTGCTGCTGGCGTTGGGCTTTGCCGCACCCCAATATGAGGGCATGCTCCAGCAGTTGGGCGTCGAACTGGATGACCGGGGCAACGTGCGAACCCAGAAAGGAGCCTACTCGACCAGCGTGCCGAAGGTATTTGTGGCCGGTGATATGCGCCGGGGTCAGTCGTTGGTGGTGTGGGCCATTTCGGAAGGGCGGGAAGTGGCCCGCAAGGTCGATGCCCTGCTGACGGGCAAATCGGCGCTGCCTAGCAAAGACGCGGTGGGTATGTTTGCCAAGCTGTAGCCAAGGACCAGGCCTTGGCTACATCCAGGGAATTTGAGAGGCGTTGTTTCAGCGTTGGCACCCGTCCACCAGGGCTCCTGCCGGGCCTCCCCCACTCCGGATAAGGTAGGAGTAGCAGCGAAAAGACGGGCAGAAACAGTTTGACAGGGTTAACAGTTTTTCGGGCAGCTGGCGGTATTTGCCCCGGTTAGCGTCCAAAAACTTTCCGGATAGAGTGGGCAGCAGCGCCATAGGAAGCGGTGGTTGGCAACTGGCAAGCCAACCCGTAAGATTCCTCATGGGTTCTTCAGCTAGTCGTTGTTTCTTTACCCCATGCTACTCTCCGCTGCCTCCTCTATTTATTTCCGCAATGCCCTCTGCACCATTTCTTACTACGAGGCCGGTTACGTGCAACTAGTCTGGTCGGAAGCTGCTGCTACTGCCGATGAGCTACAGGCACTTTATGGCCACACGCTGCAAGTCCTGAAGCACCACCGCACCGGCCGGCTCCTCACCGACCACCGCCTGCGCCAGCCCCTGCCCCTGACAGCTCAGCACTGGATTTCCCAGCAGTGGATACCCCAGGCCGTGCGCGAAGCCGGTTACAGCCACTGCGCTATTATCGAAAACCAGACGCCCTTGGGTCGCCTAGCCGCCCGGGCCGTAGGCGACGAGGTAGCGGTGCCACTCAAATTTCAATTCTTCAACGACTTATCCGAGGCCGCCGCTTGGCTGACCAAAGCCTAAGCAAGGCTGCGAAAACGGGCCGCTTGTTTGTATCTTTGCCGCCCGTTAGGCTTTTGCACGAAGCGTAAAGCCACCAAGGCCTGGGCTCGTTTGGCGCCGCTTTTTTAGCGCTTAGCGGGCGTTTATTCCAACGTTTCCAGGGGTTTAACTGTTAACCTGCTGGCCCTGGGCCGCTCATTTTATTGCTTTGTTCATGACCAATTCCATTTCGACCGATATCTGCATTATCGGAGCGGGCCCGGTGGGCTTATTTGCGGTATTTGAGGCCGGTTTGCTGAAGTTGCGCTGCCATCTGGTTGACGCGCTGCCCCAAGTGGGCGGGCAGCTCTCCGAGATTTATCCTAAGAAGCCGATTTATGACATTCCCGGCTTCCCCGACATCCTGGCTGGCGACCTGGTCCAGAATCTGATGCGGCAGATCGAGCCCTTCCACCCCACCTTCACGCTGGGCGAACGGGTAGAGCGGCTGGCCAAGCTGGAAGACGGCTCTTTTCAGCTCTTCACCACCGACGGCACCGAAATCTTCTGCAAGGCCATTGCCATTGCCGGCGGCCTGGGCTCGTTTGAACCCCGCAAGCCCGCCATTGAAAGCCTGGAAAACTACGAAGGCGGCCGGGGCGTATACTACATGGTGCGCGACCCGGAAACCTTCCGCGACCAGCGCATCGTCATTGCCGGCGGCGGCGACTCGGCCCTCGACTGGACCGTGTTCCTGGCCGATGTAGCCAAGGAAGTGACCTTGGTGCACCGTGGCACGACCTTCCGCGGCGCGGCCGATTCGGCCGAAAAAGTAAAAAACCTGCACGAAGCCGGCCGGGCCCGCCTGGTCCTATCGTCGAACGTGACGCACGTGCACGGCGAAGATGGCCTGGAAGCGGTGACGATTACCGCCAACGACGGCACGGCCGAAACCCTGGCCGTGGATGCCTTCATTCCGTTGTTTGGTCTCACGCCCAAACTAGGCCCGATCGGGGATTGGGGTCTGGAGTTGGAAGACGATGCGGTGAAGGTAAACACGCTGGATTACTCGACTTCCGTACCCGGTATTTTCGCCATCGGCGACATAAATACGTATCCTGGCAAGCTCAAGCTCATTCTGTGCGGCTTCCACGAAGCAGCTCTGATGGCCCAGGGCGCGTTCAAATACATCAACCCTGATAAAAAGTACGTGCTGAAATACACCACTGTGAACGGGGTACCTACGCTGTAGTTTTTGATTTGGCAGCCTGGGCGGTTGATACAGAGTAGACTTACTGCAACCGCCCAGACCGCCAAACAGAAAGCTCTAACTTAAGAATATGACCGACGAAGTACGCGTATATGTAGAGGAAGCGCCCAGTCAGCGGCGTGAGGTAGTAGCCCCCACCGACATGGCCCTGAGCCTGATGGAGGTGCTCAAAGCCAGCGGCTACGACATTCAGGCTACCTGCGGTGGCATGGCTTTGTGCGGTACCTGCCACGTGGAAGTACTGGCCGGCCCCGCCCTCGACGAGCCCAGCGACGATGAACTGGCTATGCTCGAAAGTCTGCCCATTATGACTCAGGGTAGCCGCCTTTCCTGCCAGATTCGCATCACCAACCGCCTCGACGGCTTGGTGGTACGTTTGATGCCCCAGAACACCTAGGCAAGCGGCCACCGTAGCTTTCCAACAAAAAAGGAGAACCAGTAGCTGGTTCTCCTTTTTTGTTGGGTTAGTGCCCGCTCGGTCTTAGCGCCGGCGCTTTCTGGAACTAGACTTCCTCTTGGTCGAGCTGGATTTCTTTTTGGCTGTATGCTTGCGGGCCGATGAGCTCGAGGAGCGACGGTGCGTGGTATGGCGCCGGCGAGTGGTGTGCGGGCGGCTGGCGGGCTTAGCAGCTGGGGCCGCCGCTTCTTCCACCTTAGCTTCCTCCGGGCCGATAAAGTTGCGGGCCGTGGCTTCAGCAGTAGAGGCGGCCTGCTGCGTAGCGGCTTCTTCCTGAGCCGCCGCTTTAAGGGCTGCTGCTTGCTTGCGGCGCACTGGCATCAGGAAATCCCGCTCGGCTCGCTCCTGGGCTGAGAGCTTTTCTTCTCCCGGCAGAGTGGCGGTAACGGGTAGTGCTACTTGGCCTTTATGATCGGCAGGAGCTGTCTTTTTTCCTCCTTGAGCAAAAGCTGAAGCACTGCACAGGAGCAGGCTAGCCAGAACATATAGAGTACGCATAAGCATCGTTGCAAAGGACTAGGAAATGGCAAAATTACTATTGCCCTATTCGAATAGCAAACCTGTTTCGCTTTTAACCTATGGCAAAGCCCTTTTCAGCGGCCTCAGCCCCGATTTTATCCTAAAAAATACAATTTCTCATTATCTCCCTGCTACTGGGTCAATGTGGAGGCGGATGCCCGCCGAGTGGGTCGTAAATTCGGGAGCATACAAGCACTGCAGCTGGCTCAGCCCCCCCGAGAAATTACCGCTTTGCGCTGCCCGTAGTCGGTACTCAAAGGTATGCGTACCTTTGGGGAAGTAGCTGATAAAGAAGTTGGTGGCCGCGTCGCGAGGACTCTCGTAGTAGCCTAGCGCCCCCTGGTAGCGGTAGCCACTGGTTTGGCTGATTAGCTCGAGGCCAGCGGCGCGCTGATCCTTCACGTGCACATACTCCAGGTCCCGGTCGGCGCGCAGCACCAGGCGCACCACCAGCACGTCGCCCACGCGTAGCGGCGTAGCGGCAGTGAGGGGCACGAGTACCGGCCCACCCGTGGTACGCTGCTCCCGGTATAGCTGCCGTTCCAGGCTCAAGGATGTCGTGGCCGGGGTCACCTTGTCCAGTTGCTCAAAATACTGCCAGTAGAGCGCACCCCAGGCCACTCCGGCATCCGTTTTCTGAACCTTTACTTTGCCTTGCGCGGGCTTGATGGCAGCTGCGGCCCACATTGTTTTGAAATAACCCGTGCCAGCTTGCTGGGCTGTGGGGCGCACCGGTTCGCCTCCTACCTGCACCTCCAGCGCCTGGGTGGGCCGGAGCCAGTCGGAGCCGCGCAGCAGCAGGGCGTAGCAGGCATCGGCGGTGGCGCGGGTGCTTTCCCAGTTCTGGGTCTGCTTTTGCTTGAGCAGCCAGAGCTTCATTTCGTCCACGGCTTTCTGGTCGTCCCGGATTTCGTCAAAAGCCTCAATCATCGTGGCCTGGGTTTCGGTGGGGGCATCGCGCCAGTAGTAGCCGCCGCGCACTTCCTTCCAATACATGCCCAGCTCGGGCGAGTGCAGAGCATTTTCCACCAGGGCCGTCAGGATGTCTTTTACGGCCGTCGGCTGCACTTTTCGACGCTGCAAAGCCAGGGCTATCTGCGCCTGCACATAGCGGGTTTGCCCCACCCAGAACTTGCCCGCCTGCTGCTGATAGTAAGCCTGGGCGGGCTGGGCCGCGGTGGCTACGGCGGGCTGGGGCCAGAAACTGCGCGCATACAAGGCCTGCACTTGCACATCGGCCAAGTGATTTTGCTTGAGGTCTACGCCTTTCAACTTGCGCAGCTCGGTATAGTCGCGCTGCAGCTGCTCGTCGAGGTAGCGCAGGGCGTTCTGCAGCAGCGGACGGGCCTGCTCATTCTGGCTGGCATCGAAAGCCCCCAACTTCTGCAGCTTGCCAAAACCAGCCACAATCAGCTGGGTGATGTAGCGGTCGGCGGGCATTTTCTCAAACCAGGGGAAAGCACCATCGGGCTGCTGCATCCGGGCCAGCTTGGTCAGGGCCTTTGCCGTTTCAGCCTGCAGGCGGGGCGCATCGAGCAGCTCGCCGAGGCGGCGCATCCGCTCGGTTTCGCTCTGGGCGTCGCGCACCCAGGGCGTTTCCTGCAGCAACAGCGCCTTTAACTCTTGGTTTTGCTCGAGCTTACTGCTCAGCGCAGCCGGGTTGCCGGCCTGGGCAGCGCGCTTCCACTCGGCCAGCACCGTTTGCAGGCGAGGGTTTTGCTGCAGAATCCGGGTGGCCAGCAGGTTGGCGTAGAGGCGGCTGAATACCTGCTCGGAACACTCGTAGGGGTACTCCATTAAGTACGGCAGCGCCTGCACGGCGTACCAGGCCGGGTTGGGCGTCATTTCCAGCGTGAGCGAGTAGTTGCGCCGGGTGGCCGACGTCGTGCTGGTCAACTTGGTCAGCTCAAACTCCCGGGTGGCCGGCCCTACTATGGGCAGCGGCAAGCTTTCGGTGATGAGCAGACGGTTGGACAGCACCGGCACGGTGTTTTCCTCCCCGTCGGAGAAAGTTGCCACCGGCGTCTTGGCTTTGCGCTTGGGCTTTTGAGCGGGCTCCGTCTGGGCCACCACCCGGTAGGTCACGGCTTCGAGGGGCAGCTGGCCTTCGGCCGTTTCGGGGATAGTCAGCTCCCACTCCAGGGCACTGCTCTGCTTGGCCGCAAGCTGAAATCCTTGTTGGGCCGCCCCTTTCAACAGGCGGCCTTCCAGGGGCTGCTGGGTGCGGGCATCCAGCAAGAACAGCTGGGCTGTGCCGCGCATGGGCTGGTCGGTGAGGTTGCTGATTTTGGCCGAGAAGCGCAGCTGGTCGCCTTCCCGGAAGAAACGCGGGGCATTGGGCGTCACCTGCAGCTGCTTTTGCGTAACCAGCTCCCGCCGCAGCAGGCCGCTGTGCAGCTGCTGGTCGTGGGCCAGGGCCAGCAGCTGCCAGCGGGTCACGGCTTCGGGCATTTGAAACTCCAGTACGGTTTCGCCCTGGGCGTTGGTGCGCAGCTCGGGCAGCCAGAAGGCAGTTTCGCGGAAGTCCTTGCGGGCCTGCACGGCGGAGAGGTCAATGTTGCGGGGCTGGTCCGGCACTGCTGGTCGTTCGGCTGAATCAGCAGCTCCGGCTGCGGAAGGAGCTGCTGGGGCCGCCATCTTGCGCGCCATAGCCATCTGCGGAGCTGCTACTGCACCAGCCACGGCCATTTCTTCATCTTGCTTCACAACTGGCGACGTAAACCGGACGGTAGTTGATTTAGGCGGCAAGAGTCGATAATCCTGGCTGCTTTCCTCATCACCAAGCGAATAACTCCACCAGTTCAAATGAGGATAAAGCCGCAAAGCATCATCTGTAGCCGTGGCAGCTTCAATTAGAATGATTGATTCTTCCGTCCCAAACCGTCCGTTCCAAGCCAGGGTTGCCGAATAATACGAGGGCGAAAAATCCAGCGCTGTAAAAGAATGCGGATGGAAGATATCCAACGACTGGTCGTAGAGCGTGGCCAGCAGCTCGGCCGCGGCGGGCTTGCCGTCGGCCTGACGGATGGTGATACGCCAGGTTTCCTTTTGCCCGGGCTGCAGCTTGTCGCGGAACGTGGCAAAGCTGAATACCAGCGGAGCAGGCGGCGTAGCCACTTGCACCACGGCCGTGCGGGTATAGAGGCGGTTGTCGCGCACCTGCACCAAGTGCACGTAGAGCTGACTTCCATCGAGGGAGGCCGGTACCGCAATTTCAACCAGCCGCTGCTCGCCGGCGGCCAGCGTGAGCCGCTCCCGGCGCAGACTTTCCCCCTTTACTTCCGCTTCCAGCAGGATTTGGGCTCCCGCCTCCGAGCTGCCCACCAAAAACCGGGCCGACTGGCCGGGCGTTACGCTGTCTTGTAAGGCCACAAACCAGCTGGGCGTGGGCATAGGCAGCGTCGTGGCAGCAGCTGAATAGAGGGTAAAGGCCTGCTCGGTTTTCACCGGCTCCGTACTGCCGCCGGCGGCCGGCGCTGTAGCTTCCAGCACGTAGCGGCCGGGAGCCTGCTGGGCCAGTTGGGCGGGCAATGCCGTTAGCACGGGGCTTTTTTCGGTGTCAAACTCCTGGGTGAGCACCAAGGTCCGGGCCCAGGTAGAGTCGTTGTCTTCCCGGCCGTAGGCATCCAGCGGAAACTGCCGCTTAAACTCGTCTTGGTTCAGGGCTTCGCGCTCCGGCCGCTCCCAGGGGCGGGGGCGCAGGGCCCGGGCGGGCGGGGTCAGGCGGTACAGGCGCAGCTGCCCGCGGGCGGGCAAGGCCTCGCCCGCCGCGTTGGTGCTCAGCAGCTGCAGCTTCGGCAGCTTTTCACGGTTTAGCAGCTCGGGCACCGTTAGGCGCAGGGTCAGGGCATCGGTACCCAGGCTTAGGCTTTGCTGTCCGCTGCGGGTTTCGCCGGCGGCATCGGTTACGTCGGCCGTTAGTTCAAACACGTAGCCCGGCTGCCAGGGTCCGCGCTTGTTCTGGCTGGCTTCCTCTGCCTGAGCCCGAAACTTGACCGCAAAGCTTCCATCCGGGCCGGTCTGGACGGTGCCGTTGAGAATTTCTACTTCTCCATTCCGACCCGGCCGGGGCCCGGGAGGATAGATACCGTGCCCGAACATGGGCCAGAAAGTGCGCCGCACCACGCGGTACTGCACCGCGGCTCCATCAATAGGCTGCCCGGCATAGGCAGTGGCTTTCCCGCGCACGGTTACTTCCTGCCCCAGTACCGGGGTGTCCTTTACCGGTTCAAAAGTCACTTGGAAAGTAGGGCGCTTGTAATCTTCTACGTCGAATACGGCCACGCCATACTCCGTTTGTAGGCTCATGGCCCCGTTGAGTAAGCCCGTTGGCAACACGAGCGAGCCGTGGAAGCTGCCAAACTCCGAGGTTATAAAAGGCAGCGTCTGCACGGTCTGGCCGTTCACATCCATCAGGTTTACCGAAACGGGCTGTTTGGTCAGCAGCCGGGACTTGCCGGCGTTGGTTTCCGTCAGAATGCCTTTAAAGTACAGCGTCTGGCCGGGTCGGTAAATGGCGCGGTCGGTGTAGAGAAAGGTGCGCCGCTGGGGCTGCTCGGGCTCGGCCCGGCGGTTCCGGCGGGGCGAATACACGCGGTTGAAATTCTCCACCACCAAAGAGTCGGGGCCTTTGGTGAGAAAGACGTGCTGCAAATACCGGTCTTGCTCGGCAGTGCCCCGCGCCACAAGGGGGGCACTGCCCTCCGCCGAAGTCAGCTGCGTTTTCCCGCGCAGTTGTTTGGTCGTCCGGGTTTTAGCATCATAATACATGTAAAGCGGCAGCACGCTCACCCCGGCCAGCGGCTCTCCGGTTTGCCGGTGCAGCACCAATACTTCGGCATCAGTGCCCTCGGTAGCACCGCGCTGCACGTGGCTCAGCTCACTGACCGACACGAAGCCGAAAGCAGTAGTAACGCCCGGACGCTCGGTGGTGGCTTTCTCGGCGGTGGTACTTATTATAATAAGGTAGTGCCCCAACGGCAGGGCGGGGCCGGCGTGCTGCACCTGGTGGCTCCGATAATCGGTGGCAATACCGGTATTCAGCTCCCAGGCGGCAGCTGGCTTGGCGGCCAGGGCTTGGGCATGAGTCTTCTGGAAGCTATACGCTTCGTCGCTCTGGCCGGGCTGCGTAAGCCGTAAGTTGTAGGCGTTGCTGACCCGGTAGGCTTTGGCGTAGAGCCGCGCCGCGTTGCGCACCTGCAGTTTCAGCAGCCAGGGCTGGGCGGGCAGCACCACTTCTTCCGTGGTAAAGCTCAGCTCTACGGCCTCCAGGCGCTGCCGCAGGGCCTGGGCCTGCTGGGCTCCCAACGACTTCGGAAACCGTTTTTCAGCCTGCAGGGCCAGCTCCCGGGCGGCCGCCGGATTGGGGCCTTCCAGCCTGGCAGCCTGCTCAAACAGAAACTCGGTGGAAATAGGCAGCGTGCGGTAAGTTTCGGCTGCCCGGGCCAGGGCCGCTTGGTAGAGTGAGTCTTTCGTGGGCAGCGCCGCGTGGGCATACACAAAGCGCAGGCGCTTCAGGTCTACATCGGCCAGCGCGGCCGGGTTCTGGGACTCGGCCAAGCGAAATGCCGTCAGCTGTTGCAGTACCCGCAACGCATAGAACTGTCCGTTTAGGGAGTCGGCGCGGGGCGCTTCGAGCGGGAGCTTCCCAAAGTCGGCAGCCGGGCCAAACAACGCGGCCGAGTTCAACTCAAACTGGGCGGCGGGTGTGGTGAGGTAGAACTCGTCGTTGCCCAGCGCATCGATGGCCCGGTGCGCCAGCAAGTCGTAGAGCGTGGGGCGCTGGGCGCGGCCGGTTTGGTCGCCGCCCCGCACGGCGTAGCCCAGGCTGGCCAGCGGTAGTTGCTGCTGGCGCCCGGGCTCGTCGGCCAGTGAAGCTTGGTAGTGGTCAATGATGGCGCTACCGAGTCGGGCCGCATCCCAGGTCTGTATATCGGCGCTGCCAGCAGCGGCAGCGACGGTACGGTCGTATAGCTGGTAGCGGTGCTCTTCGTAATACTGCGTGTAGAGCTGCCCCAGCAGACTATGAAGAATAGCGCGGGTCGGAAATTTGGCAGTCTTCAACTCCGCCTCCACCAAGGCTATGGCGTTGGCGTTGGCTTCTTCTTCTTTGGCTTCCAGTAGCCGCAACTTATACAATAAGGTCCGGAGGTACTCCGGCGTATCCTGCTTACGGCGAGCGGCCTGGTAGAGGGGCTCGAGCAGCTTAGCAGCCGAGGTTGTCTGGTTTTTGGCCAGCAATTCGTCGATCTGCTTCCAGGTTCGAGGGTCCGGTTTGGGAGGCATTATGGGCGCGGCCAGCGCAAAAAAAAGGATACAGCTAGCTAAGATAAATACGGGGAATGCACGCATGTGGAGAGCAACGAATGGTTTGCCAAGTTATGATGCTCCCAGCTTCTCAATTCCACACTCGTTTTCACAGCTAGTATTACATTGACTATAAGCATTTTATATAATGAATATAAAATTTTACAAGATTTTAACAACAACCTATCCCTGAGTGTGAAATTAAATCCTTCTCATAATCCTATATTTGCATAGTTAAACGCACAAATTTTTCACCTATTCTTCATCATCTCTCCCTAGAGTATTATGAAAAAGAATGTACAACGCGGCCTGCTGGCTGCCGCTTTGCTTGTGGCAGGTGCCACTACGGCACAAGCGCAAGTTACTTTTGGTCCGCGCGTGGGCCTGAACCTGGCCAACATCTCGCAGGATTTGGAGGACTCGGATGATGAAGTTGACACCAAGTTTTTGTTGGCTCCTCAGGTTGGCCTGACGCTGAATGCGCAGTTCGGCAACTTGTCGATCCAGCCCTCGCTGCTTTTCTCGCAGAAAGGCTTCAAAATTGAAGAAGAAGAAACCAGCGGCGGTGCTTCTCTCAAGTACGAAGTAACCCAGCGGATGAATTACGCTGAAATTCCAGTGAACTTCGTCTACACCACCGGCGAAACCGAAGGCTTCCAGATTTTCGCGGGTCCCTACATCGGCATCGGTCTGGGTGGCAAGAGCAAGTACAAGCTGTCCGGCTTCATCAACGAAGAAGGCGAAAACAAAATCAAGTTTGCCAACAAGTACGGCGACGAGGACGACACGGACTACGTGCGCGCGCTGGACTTGGGCCTCAATGCGGGTGTCGGCTACAAGGCCGGCCCGGTGCAGGCACAGCTGGGCTACGGCCTGGGCTTCTCTAACCTGATTCCGAACGATGAGGATGACACAGAGCCCAAAGACAAAATAAAGAACCGGGTTATCCAACTCAGCCTGTCGTATTTCTTCGGCGAGTAATAGCTCCGGCAATGACATAAAAAAAGCCTCTCCTATTTAAGAGGGGCTTTTTTTTATGCGTCGCGTTGCCGGCATTTCAGTGCCGAAAGTAGGGGCGGCACTTCTTCGCGGCACCCTATTAAAGATGAGGTGGCGTAACCTGGCCTACCTTATATTTGTCAGCTCAATCACAACGCTTCATTTATTATTCATCATCTCTTTCTAGAGTACTATGAAAAAGAATCTACAGAATGGCCTGCTGGCCGCCGCATTAGTTGTGGCAGGTGCCACTACGGCACAAGCACAAGTTACTTTTGGTCCGCGCGTGGGCCTGAACGTCGCTGACATTGCTCAGGACCCCGGCGACGGCGACGAGAAAGCAGACACGAAAATGCTTTTCGGCCCTCAGGTTGGCCTGACGCTGAATGCGCAGTTCGGCAACTTGTCGATCCAGCCCTCGCTGCTTTTCTCGCAGAAAGGATTTCAGACCAAAGAAGAAGAGACGTTTAGCGGCACCACGTTCAAGTCAGAAACGAGCCTGCGCCTAAGCTACGCTGAAATTCCAGTGAACCTCGTCTACACCACCGGCGAAACCGAAGGCTTCCAGATTTTTGCGGGTCCCTACATCGGCATCGGCATCGGGGGCAAGTACAAGTATGAGTACTCCGGCGGCGGCATCAACGAGAGCGGTGATGACAAAATCAAGTTTGCCAACAAGTACGGTGACGACGACACAGAATATGTGCGCACACTGGACTTGGGCCTGAATGCGGGTGTCGGCTACAAAGCCGGCCCGGTGCAGGCACAGCTGGGCTACGGCCTGGGCTTTTCCAACCTGATTCCGAACAGCGAGGATGATAAGGAGCCTGAGTCCAAGGTGAAGAACCGGGTTTTCCAGCTGAGCCTGTCGTACTTCTTCGGCGAGTAATAGCTTTGACTGCTAAGCAAAAAGCCTCTCCTGGGTAGGAGAGGCTTTTTTTATGGACTGTCGAAAGCTTCTACCGGGTGCTGCCGTCTAGTACCCGCTCGGCCTGGGCCACGTGGCGTTGCAGATGAGCAACGATAAACTCCAGCTGGTCAGTCAGGCGCAAGTAGAGCAGCGGGATGATGGGGTTGGGAATGCGGATGGCATTGGCATTGACGCCGCGGGCCTGCTGCACAATGTTAATCAACTCATCGAGCTGACGGCCAAATACCTCAACCACCGTGCGGGGCAGGCGGCTGCCGCTAGGGGCATATTGCTGGGGCGACTTCAACGGTTTTTCGCTGGCCGGCGTCCGCATCGCCTCAATCAGCTTGCGGCCGAAAAAACCTGATTTCACTACGTCGGCCGGCCGGCTCCCCCGCTCCTGCGCCTGCTTAAGCTTGCGGTTAATGGTAGGCAGGTAATGACCGCCCACGATGTTGAGATGCTCCAGGCACTGGCCTACGCTCCACTTATCGGTGGCGGGGCGGCGGTTGAGCTGGTCATCAGAAAGCGGCCGAAACCGGCGTACCGTAATTTCCCGCAGGGTTTGCAGATCGGCAGCAAGTTGGTCAAGAAAGTCGGGAGTACGCGGGGCGGACTTACTCATGGCAGGCAAAGAAAAGACGGGTAGCTGGCAACTGAACGTAATATTACGTGCTGGCGCCGGTTTATTGATAATTACGCGCTGCCGCGGCTTTAGATACTGAATTTGCGCGGCCGTAGGGGTATACTCTGCCCTGGGGTTACGGTTCAGGTTAGCACTTCCTTTTTTGTCGTACCAACTGTCGCCGCCCCCAAATTTACGGCTATGAAGCCTGGGCGCTCTGCGGCAAAATATCTATACTGCGGCGCTAATTATCCTATCCTACGTGAAACATAAGAGTAAGAAAACACCCGCCGGTCCGGGCTGGCAGCGGTGGATACGTCGCAAGTTCGGCTTTTCGCGCCGGGAAACGTCTGGCTTCGTGGTGCTGCTGCTGCTTTTGCTCGTGCTGCTCGTCGGCCCAGCCCTGCTGCGCCCGGCGCTGCCCACCTATGATCCGGCCCCCGACCAGCAGCGTCTTAATGCTTTGGCGGCGCAACTGGCTGCCCAGCGCCAGCCCCGGACCTATGCTCCGCGCTTTACCAAACGCGCCTACCCCCGGCGCCCCGCCGTGGCCCAGGTACCCCTTGCCCCTTTCGACCCCAACGCGCTGTCGGCCCCCGACTGGGAAGCGCGCGGGCTTTCGCACTACCTTGCGCAGCGCGTCGTGCACTTTCGTGACGTTATTGGTGGGTTCAAAGCCAAGGAGCAAATTCGTCGGACCTACGGCCTGCCCGATTCCGTGTATGCCCGCTTGGCGCCCTATATCCAGCTGCCCGACCAACTGCCGCCCCGGGAGAAACGAACTTTCCCGGCTTACGCCACCGCAAATACGGGCGGTGAAGCTCGCCCAACGAGTAAATACCCGCGCAAGCCTACCCACCTAGCTCCGTTCGATTTGAATACGGCCGACACCACTCAGCTCATGCAGATTCGGGGCATCGGGCGCGGCTTGTCGAAGCGTGTCATTGAATACCGGGCGCGGTTGGGCGGCTTTTTGCGGGAAGAGCAGCTCACCGAAATCTACAGCCTGCGCGACGCCCCCGACCTAGTCGACAGCCTGCGCAAGTACTCGTTTGTTGCTCCCGGCTTTGGCCCGGCGCTACTTAATATCAATACGGCCTCGTTTGAAGAGTTGCAGGCGCATCCGTACCTGGGCAAACGGCTGGCACGCGTGGTGGTAGCTTTCCGGCAGCAGCACCCGCCTTTTCGCCAGCCCGACGACCTGCGCCAAATCCGCATTCTGGACGCGGAAACCCTGGATAAGCTCCGGCCCTACCTCCGATTCTGAAGTAGGAAAACCGGCTGCCTAGTGCCGAATGGCCATGGATACGCCCAGGCCACCACCAGGCGCATACGTGGGCACGAGCAGCAGCTTGTGGGCCAACTTGGAAGGTAACAGCCGCGTCATGGCCGGATAAAGGCGCCATACCGCCTCGGCCGATAAGAACCCGATACCGGCCCCGGCTACCACATCCGTTACCCAATGACGGTTGCGCAGTACGCGCATGGTGCCCGTGGCCGTAGCCACGGCGTAGCCGCCCACGCTAATCCAGGGACTCACCTTGCCGTACTGCTCGTGCAGGAGCGTCGCCGTCATAAACGCCTCACTGGTATGAGAGGAAGGAAAAGAACTGAAATCCGTGGGGTTGTCGGGCCGCTGCTCCTGACACAGCCGCTTCAAGTTGCTCGTAACGCCCATATTTAAGTGGTGCGCCAGCAAATAAATCAAGGAAAACGGCACAATGCCCCGCTCCCCTTTTACGCCGGCTACCTGCAACGCATAAGCCGCCACCACGGGCACATGGCGGGTATAGTCGTCGGCCCCGTGGGTATTGAAAGCGGGAAAAGCCTCCTGGGTTTCTTCCTGAATTTCCAGCTTCATCCGGCGCAGCGCATTGTCCTGGCTGCTAAGCCAAGCTACGCCAACAAGGGTGAGCGGCACCGCGACGCGCAAGGTAGCTGGCTGGGTCCAGAGGCGTTGGGGGCGTTGGCGCGCCGGATACAGCAGTTGCAGGGGTGCGGGAGCAGGAGCCGTTGCAACCGTGGAATCGGGCGTAATAGGAGCCGTTGGAGTTTGTGCTGCAGCTGGCAGGCTGAGCAGGCTGCCAACCAGCAGCAAAACGAAGCGAAAACCCATTAAGAAAGCAGAAATGAGGTGCGTATATCGTAGCAATATACTGCTAATCTGACGCTTAAAAAAACACAGACTTGTACTAGAGGAATATTTTTTTCTGGGCAGCTGGCCTTTCCCAAGCCCGCCTGCGTATGGACGATACTCCCTGTTGTGCTTAACTGGGCTTGTTTTCCCGCTAATTTTCTTCTGTAATGTTGTTTCTACTGCGCGACAAGCTGTTTCCGGTTTTGGTATTTCTCCAGTCTGTACTCTGCGGCTGCGCCAAGGATGAGGCGCGCGGTAACTTTGACAAAGTAAGCCAGGCCTACGAGGTAAAACAGATAGGGCGGCTGAACAAAAACGAGGTTGTGGAAAGCTCCGGCCTGGAACTAGCCAACTCCGCCGGCGACCTGTGGACCCACGGCGACGGGGGTAATACGGCCAAGCTCTACAAAGTAACCCCCCAGGGTGACCTGCTCCAGACCCTGGATTTGGATCCTCTGACCAATATTGACTGGGAAGACCTGACCCGCGACGACCAAAACCACGTGTACATCGGGGATTTTGGCAACAATCAGAACAAGCGCCGCAACTTGGCCATCTACCGCTTGGCGGGCCCCAACCTGCAGGATGTAGATACCATCCGGTTTCGCTACCCCGACCAGCACCAGTTCCCGCCGAAGAAACCCCGCCGCAACTTCGACTGCGAAGCCTTCTTCTACCACCAAGACAGCCTGTATCTGTTTACCAAGAACCGTGGGGAAGGCGACTGGGTGAAGCAGTACGTGCTACCGGCCCGGCCCGGAAATCATACGGCCCGCCTCGTCGACAGCGTGCGGATCAACACCTGGATAACCAGCGCCGACATCAGCCCCGACGGCCGCACAGTGGCCTTGCTGGGCTACGGCCACGTATATCTGATCGAAGTAGCTTCCGGACGGAAATTGTTCGATGGGGCCAAAAGTTGCCTACCGATTTCCGCGAGCGGGCAAGCCGAGGCCCTGGTCTTCGTCAACGACCACGACTTTGTGTTCAGCAACGAGAAAGGCAAGATTTACCGGGCCACCTTCCGCCAGTAAGCCCGTTTGTTGATCGGGGCCTAGCCTATTCTCCCCTTAACTGTTCTTATCATGCCACACACCATTCTGATTACGGGCGCCACTGGCAACGTGGGCACCGAAGTAATAAAAGCCCTTACCAACCGCGGCCTGACGGTGCGGGCCGGGGTGCACTCCGTCATCAAGGGCGACCGGCTCAAGCAGCTCTACCCCGATATTCAACTTGTTGAGATGGACTACAGCAAGCCCGAAACCCTGCACGTGGCCCTTACCGGCGTCGACCGGGTGCTGATGATTACTCCTTTTTCGGAAGATCAGGTAGCGGTGGGGAAACGCCTGCTTGATGCAGCCAAGCACGTGGGCGTAAACTACATTGTGCGGCTGTCGGCCGCCGGAGCCGACGCTGAACCTGGCATTCAGCTGGGCCGCTGGCACCGGGAAGTAGAACGATATCTGGAGCAAAGCGGCCTGGCCTACAGCATTCTGCGACCGGGTAGCTTTATGCAGAACTTTGTCAATTACAATGCAGACTCTATTTGCCGCGAAGGGAAATTGTATATGCCCTTGGGAGAGGCGAAAGTCAGCTATATCGACGTGCGCGACATTGCTGCTACGGCGGCCCAGCTATTAGCCACCGATAGTTCCGAGCACCACGGCAAGGCTTATGAGCTAACGGGCCCACAGGCAGTAAGCCTGACAGAGGTAGCCACCGCCCTGAGTCAGGCCACTGGACGGCCGATTGCTTACGTAGACGTATCCGAAGAAGCGGCTCGGCAAGCCATGAGCCAGTCGCCGGCCTGGATGCGCGACGCAATGATGGAGTTGTACGGCATTTCGAAAGCGGGCTACGCCGCTGGTATCACCACCGCCGTAGAGGCCATTACGGGCTGCCCCCCACGCACCATTGAGCAGTTTGCTCACGACTATTGCCAGCATTTCAAAGCGAATTAAGGGGTTGCTCCGCAAAAGTTCAACTCCCAAAAGGGCCTTCACCGTGTGGTGGGGGCCCTTTTTAGCAAACCGCTGGTTTCCCACAAATACGGCTGCCCCGCTGTGTTGGGCCGGCATTTCCAACTCGAACTGGGAGGCAGCAACTGTGTTCAATATTAAATTTTGAGTGACCCTCATGAACTCGGATGGGCAAGCGGCGAGTCTATCGTAGAGGGTTTATCTGCCTGAGTCATGCTACGACAGAAAAGCAGAAAGGCCTGCTAGTAAATAACAGAACGCTACCCTTTTGCACGTAACTGTAAGGCCACAAACCGGGCCCTGTAGCGCTGTGGCCGGTTTGCATAGCTTGCACAAGCAGCTGCGCTGAGCCGGTGCAAAGGTCTTTTAACTCGTATTATTTTCTGCCCCGATATTCTTATTACAGCTTGCGGTAGATTAAAAAATCCCCTTAGTTTTACTGCATTCTTTAACAATCAACCTTTTCCCCACACAACCAGGCCCTAGTTATGAAAACTGGCAAAGTGAAATTTTTTAACGAGTCCAAAGGCTTTGGCTTCATCGTACAGGATGACACCAACCAGGATATTTTTGTCCACCAGACCGGTCTGATTCATGAAATTCGTGAAAATGACCGGGTTACTTTCGATGTAATCGAAGGCAAGAAAGGATTGAACGCCGTTAAAGTCGAGCGTATTTAATACGTTGCCCCCCTGCTTTTTGCCGGACTAAAAAGCTGCCGCCACCTCTGCATTGTAGATCAGATGGGGCGGCAGCTTTTTTGGTTGATATTTCTGATATTAGCAGCCATTGGGCGCCGTTGGTGGCACAGGCCGTTATTCATTCACTGCCGCGCTTCCTTTGATTAGCAGAAAATCCTCTTACATTTACCACATTCTTTCATCTCACCACTTTCCAACATGAGTACCGGTACCATCAAATTTTTCAATGAAGCCAAGGGCTTTGGCTTCATCACGCCGGACGGCGGTGGTGAGGACATCTTCGTACATGCTACGGGCTTGAAGCAGCCTGTGCGTGATGCTGACCGCGTAGAATTCGAAGTACAGCAGGGTAAAAAAGGCCTGAACGCCGTTAGCGTGCGTTTGGTTGGCTAAAGTATCCTGGCTACAGCCCCCGGCTTGAGCCATAAAAAAGACCTTCCCTGCTACGGCAGGGAAGGTCTTTTTTATGGTGGCATTAGCGCTTATTTTGCGGTTTTGGCTACTCGTACCCCAACGGCCATAATACCCGGCAGCTGGTCTTGGCGCATGTACTGTTCCAAAACCACCTTATAGGTACCCGTTTGGTGAAATTGCTGTTGAGGTAAGGCCAAAAACTGGTGGTCAAAGATGTCGCCGGAGCCCTGCCCGCGTGGCTCGCCGGTCTGCGGATCCATGAGTAGCATCTGGTGTAGCAACTGCGAGACGCGCTTCCCGCTTGGGTCGAGCAGGGTATGCTTCACGTAGAGGTTATAGTACCCATACAGGGAAGCATTGCGGATATTAAAGTAAATGTCGTAGCGCTGAGTGGTATCCAGCACCTCGAACTCGAAAGTAGGCTTTTCCTGCACTGTCCAGACAGCTTTGTCGAGGTCCAGGTTTTTCTCATACACCTGGTTTGCATCGCAAGCGGGCAGGATAAAAAGCAGGGCTAGTGCTACCAGCAACTGTACGCTCTTCCGCATAGCTTAGGAATTTGCTGGTGCTGAACCGGCGTTACCTCCTTCGCTCCCACTCTGGCGGGGTGGGCGCGAGCCCCGGCGCGACGACCGGCCGCCCCGGCTACCACGCTCCGAATTCTCGTCGCGGGGTGGGCGGCCTGCGGCGCCCTCTGGGGCGGGCGTACCAGCATTGGGGCGGGGCGGGCGGCCTTCTCCGCGGGGCGGGCGGGCCTCTCCTTCCGGACGTGAAGCCTCGGGGCGGCGACCTTCACGCACTTCCGGCTTCGCACCGTCTGCACTTCGGCTGCCTTCGCCCCGCCCCCGGTTGTTACGCCGATTTAGTGGCCGCGCCGCCGCGCCGCGCGGGCGCCGCGCTTCACTACCCGGAGCTTCGCTGGCAGTGGTGCTGTCAGCAGGCATGGGCGCCGGAGCCTTAGCGGCGCCATCGGTGCGCACGCCCGCACGCGGTGCGGAAGGCGGCGACGAAGTAGCCGGCTGATTGCTATTGCTGGCTCCGTCCTTTTTCTTTTTCCGCTTGGAGCGCTTGCTGCCCTTAATTTTATCGTCGAGTCGGTCGAGGTTGCCTTCTACGTGGGTCGACACTTCTGGCTCACGTTCGGCTTCCAGCACCGGAGCTAGCAGATTCTCGGGCTTTTCGCCGCGCTTATTCATATCCTGAATCTCGCGCACCCGATCCGTGGCCAGCATCACCCAGTTGTTATCACCGCGGAAAGCAAACCACATGCGCCGCTTGAAGATGTCGGTCTTTTGCAGGAAGGCGTCGCCTTTTTCCGTCTGCAAAGGCCGCGATACCTGCGGAATGTCTTTTAAGGCATCCAGATACGTATCGAGCTCATAGTTGAGGCAGCATTTCAGGCGGCCGCATTGGCCCGAGAGCTTGGCCGGGTTCAAACTCAGGTTTTGGTAGCGGGCCGCTGTTGTGCTCACGCTCTTAAAATCGGTGAGCCAGGTGGAGCAGCACAGCTCCCGGCCGCAGGAGCCAATGCCACCGAGGCGGCCGGCTTCGTGGCGCAGGGAAATCTGCCGCATTTCTACGCGCACCCGAAACTCATCGGCTAGGCGCTTAATCAGGTCCCGGAAGTCGACCCGGTCGTCGGCGGAGTAAAAGAAAGTCGCGCGGGTTCGGTCGGCCTGGTATTCTACGTCGGAAAGCTTCATTTTCAGCCGCAGCTCCTCCACTACCGAGCGGGCCCGGAACATCGTGCCGGTTTCAAGGTCACGCACGGCATTCCAGCGTTCCACATCCTGCTCCGTGGCCACGCGCAGGATATTCTTGATTTCCCTGGAGTCGGTGGGGACTTTCTTTTTGCGCATCTGCAGGCGCACGAGCTCCCCTTTCAAGGAAACGTGGCCCAGGTGCCAGCCATTGCCGCCGGCTTCAATCACGACGGCATCACCTGTTACCAGCGGCAACCGGTTGGTGTTGCGGAAAAATTCTTTTCGTCCGCCTTTAAAGCGGATTTCAACTATATCAAACTCTTTGAAATCAACGGGCAGGTCGACGTCCTGCAACCAGTCGAATACGTTCAGACGCGTGCAGCCGCCAGAGCTACAGCTGCCTTTGGAGCCGCAGCCCTTGGCAGAGGTAGAGCAGCCCCCGGAGGAACAAGAAGTGCAAGCCACGGCTTGGAAGGTTATATCGTGAGGTGAACTCAGGGTTCACACGGAATCGGTTTTGAACAAAGATAAGCATTTCGGCCCCATGCCCAGAGTTAGGCAAAAACGGCCGATTCTGCCCATTTATGGCCTTTTCTAGGGCCAGATTGCCTAACAACAATCTATTGCCGAAAGGTTTGCTTTCGCAACGCAGACCACGTCGACGACCTCCGACTAGCCCCTAGTGCCACGTATTGCCCCATGCTTTAAGGGGCGGCTGACGCTTAAGTGCTCTAGGCATTGATGGGTAGAAGTAAGCATGGCCGCAAAATACGCACGATCAGACCGGGCCAGAATACCTCTGCACCATGCTGCCGAAAGTAGGCATCAACCACCACTGATTCCTACATAGTATTGCTAATATGCTATAAACACACCTTGTTCTATATTACGAATCACACCCATGCGCACCCGCATACTTTGCAATTATTTTAAAGTTTCATTAAAATACTGTTGACATTAATAATTTTTATCCCCTATTTAAGCCCACAATTCATCCTTCCATCACCAACCCTACCAAACCAAACCTTTTATGAAAATCAACAAAGTACTTTCCGCAGTAGCCATTTGCGCTTGCTCGGTAGCCGCCCTGTCGTCATGCTCGAAAGAGTCGGAGCAGGTCACTGCCAAAAACGAAATTTCGGCAGATGCTCTGAGCAAGATTCAGCAGCTGGGCTTCACTACCAAGGATGCCCAAAAAGTTGAAGATGGCTACCTCGTGGAAGGTGACATCCTGCTGACTGAGGAAGCTCTGAACAGCAAGCCTGACTACAAGCTGATGCGCGTAGCCGAGGGTGAGCAGTACCGCACCAACAACTTGGTGAGCGTAGGCTCGGGCCGTACCGTAACCATCCGCGTATCGACCTCGCTGCCATCTGCTTATGTAACAGCTACCGACGAGCTGATCCGTCGTTACAATGCCCAAGGTCTGCTGATCCGCTTCAGCCGCGTAACCTCGGGTGGCAACATCGTCTTTAACCCTGCTCCATCGGGCTCGGGCTACCTGGCTTCTGCTGGCTTCCCCTCGGGCGGCAATCCTTACGGCCAAGTACTGGTAAACGTAGGCGCTATCGGCACGGCTAACGCCAGCACGTACATTGCCACTATCCTGGCGCACGAAGTTGGTCACTGCATCGGCTTCCGTCACACCGACTACATGAACCGCGCTTACAGCTGCGGTGGTGCTTACACCAACGAAGGTGCCAGCACGGTTGGCGCCGTACACATCCCCGGCACGCCTACCACGGCTGATCCAAGCTCGTGGATGCTGGCTTGCATTGGCTCGGGCGGCAACCGTCCGTTCAACACGAACGACGTAACGGCTCTGCGCTACGTATATTAGTAGGTCGAGTACCTAGCTTAAAAGGCCTGGTTCCGTGAGGAGCCAGGCCTTTTCTTTTGGTATTTGATACCCATGCATCCCACCTCTGCCCGGCTGGTATCTCGCCTTCTACTTGTGGACTTGGGGGTAGGCAGCACTTTGCTGAACAGGCAGCAGGGGCCCAACACAGCGCCAAGTCTGTACTAATCAATCAGACAATACCCTGAACAGGCACCGACCCCGGCCAAACACGACAGTAGCAGTGGCTGTTCTCCGCCGGGGCCGGCGCCTGTTAGAGTACTACTACCCGGGTTGTTAAGGCAGCGTTGCTTGCTGTTTGCACGCGTAACAGATACATTCCCTTTGCCAACCCATTCGTCGATAACGTGCGCACGGTGCCTTCATCGGTAGTTTCACGAACGATGCGGCCCGTCATATCATAGAGCTGTACCCGTGCCGGACCGCTCTCGGTTACTAGTACTTGAAGCAGGTTGCCGGCCACAATTGGGTTGGGATACGCTTGTACTTCCCCAGAGCGCGTAAACTGGACGGCTTCGACCTGACTGTATACAACCTGGCCGTTGGCTAAGTCAAGCCGCACCCGGTATTCATTGCGCCCTGGTTCAGGAGTATCATCCACAAAGACTACTTGCCTGTCGGGTACCGGCGAAATCGTCTGGATTTCCTGGGGCCCTTGAGTTGAGAGTCTTTCCAGGGTAATGGCTTTCACCCCGTAGGTAGTACCGATTTCCAGATCAAGAAGAACCGTATCGGTTACGACGGTACGCGGCAGAAAACTCTTGACGTAGCAGGCCGTGCCTTGTTCCGTAAACTCAATCGTATTGCCCCGTTCGCCCAGTATCTTGCCAAACACGGGCGCTACGGCGTAGTAGTGAATCGGCATTTGCGCTTTGCTGAGCACCAAGGCCGTATCGGTGGTTACGAGGTAAGGCTCCAGATAATCCTGAGCGAGTTGGTACACCTGGTACTGCGTGGCGCCAGGCACTCGTCGCCACAAAAGCAGCGCTTCTTCCTCGCAGGCGTAGCCTACGGTCAGCATTTGCGGCTGGCTGATAGAGAAGGTATCGGAGAGAAACGTACCGTTTCCGGTTAGCATCCGCACCCGGGCCAGAGTAGTCGTATCAGGCAGGGCCCAGGCGTAGGCGGCTTGTTTCAGCGGTACATTAGCCTGAAGCAGGCGCCACTTGGTAGAGCCCAGTGGCTGATACTCCAACTGGCCCGTAACAGCGGGCCCCGACCATTGCCAGCGAAGAAGATTGGTAGCCCCCGGCCGGAGGTTGGTGGCTGCGCCGGGGCGCACCCATTCAAAGCCCCCACTATATTCATAGGCTAGGCTAAACGATTGGCTACCGGTTACGGCCGCACCCCGTACCCGTACCGCATATTCGCCGGCATCGGGGGCTGCTAGGCTAACTTGCTCTACGTTGTTGAGACGGTCGGCGCGGCGCTTGGGCAGCTGCTCCAGCGAGTCGGCGTGCGGGTAGGCGCTCAGCACCCAGGGCTTCCAGCTGCGGCCAGAAGCCAGATGCACCAGCTCCAGGTCCAAATCATTGACCAGAGCCTGGGCCGCCGTGGGCGAAGCTTCAATGTCGGTCCAGGCGAGGGTTACTTTCAACTCCTGCTGCCCGGCCGGCACCGTGAGCGAAAAGGACCGCAGCGTGTTTGCTGCGGCCGAGCCCTGGAAGAAATGCTGGTCGCGCACGGTTTGTACGGCTCCAGCGGCATCTACTTGCCCAAATCCGGTTTCAAAGTCGATACCGGGGCGGCCGGTGTCATCGGCACTGTTGAGCAGCACCGCCTTAACCAGCGCCGACGGCGGCAAGGCTCCGTTGTTCTGAAGCTGATACGCCTGCTGCACCAGCACGCTGCTTCCCGATACCAGAGCCGCCGATTCGGAGGTACCGCCCGCTCCGAAAGCTACCAGCTCGGGCTTTATCCGACCATCATACGCCGGGCCGCGGGAACTGAGCGGGGCAACCTGGCCCAGCAAGTCGGTGGCGCCTACGCTCAGCGTATTTTTGGAGGTCTTGAACTGTCCGGTCAGGTTGGCCACGTTGGGAATACCGGCGTAGCGGCCTTGCGTATCGGTTTGGGTGCCGACGTTGCCCGACGAAAACACATGCAACAAGCTTGGGAATTGCTGGCACTGCTGGTCGTAAGCCTGGGATTCCAGCCCGTAGTAATTTTCAATAGCGGCTACGCCATACGAATGGTTCTGCACCGAAACGCCGGTTTGGGTCAGCATGGCCCCGTTGTCGGGCAGTAGGTTGTCGTAGCTGGCAGTAGCGAGCCGCACCTGCCAGGCGACTCCTTTGCCGGAGGGGGCCGAGTTGCCCGCTCCTCCGGCCAAGGTGGCAATGGCCGTGGCATGGGGCGAAGCTGCTTCTTTAAACAGGTTGCTGGGTATTACTCGTCCCTTAAAGTCAATATCGGTTGGGTCGAAGGAGTCTTCTTTGATGGAAAGTGTCAGTCCTTGGCCGGCCAACTGAGGAAACCGGCTATGGACAGTAGTAATCCGGTTGACCGACAAGTCGGATTGGTTGAGTTGCCGCTCCTCGTAGGCCCGGCGGTTGGGGGCATCGACAAAGTTGACGTAGGGCGAAGCGCTAAGCTGCTGTAATTGGGCCTCCGTCAGGTTTTCTACCTGCAGCACCGCCCCATCGGCCGTTGGCACCGTCTTAATAATGTTGGCTGGCATTGTCTGCCGGGCCCAGGCTAAAAAAGCCTCTTTTTGCCGGACGCTTACCCGCACAGTTTGGACACGTCCGGGAGCCGCCCGGCGCACCAGTGGGGCTATTTTTTGCGGCGCTGGCCGGTCTTGCTGGGCTACTGCTCCCAACGAGGAACCTAGTAGAGCAGCAGCAGTAATGACTATGGGAGAAATGAATAAGCGGGAAAACAACTCAGCAGGGTGGCGCATCAAGCAAGCTAAAGGAATCGAAAAGAAATGCCCGGCCTTACGCAGGTGGTCCTGATAAAGATAGAAAAATCAGCGGCAGCATTCCGACGGCAGCGGGATACTTCGCAATATTGGCGCTGCTATTTTAAAAACATTTCAAAGCCTGGGCGGAGCAGGACAAAAAAGAGCCTGCACCAGGCAGGCTCTTTTGCGTTCTGCAACGCAGCGGTTCAGGCTAGGGCTTGAGCACAACCTTCACGCAGTTATCCTTCTTATTGCGGAAAATATCGTAGCCGTGAGCGGCCTCGGCCAAGGGCAGGCGGTGGGTGATGATGTCGTCGAGGACGACTTTGCCTTCCACCACGTATTGCAGCAGCTTGTCGATGTGCTTCTGGGCCGGAGCTTGGCCGCCACGCAGGGTAATACCCTTGTCGAAAAACTGATGGATGGGGAAGTTGTCGAAGGGGGAGCTATACACGCCGAGCACCGAAACGATACCGCCACGGCGTACGGCGCTCATACACGCCAGCAATACCTTGTCGGAGCCTTTTTCGAGGTTGATAACGGCCTTGGCCCGGTCCAGCAAATCCCGGTCGGGCTCGAAGCCCACGCACTCCACGCAGACATCGGCGCCCCGGCCGCCACTCAGAGCCCTGATTTGTTCTATCGTCGACTTGGCATCTTCCCAGAGGATGGTTTCCACGTTGGCCGAGGCTTTGGCTTTATCGAGGCGGTAAGGCAGCGTATCAACAACAACGACCCGGGCCGCTCCGCGCAGCCAAGCCGACTTAGCCGCCATAATACCGACCGGGCCGGCGCCGAAGATGGCTACCGTTTCTCCTCCCTTCACTTCACCCCAGTCGATGCCAGAGTAACCGGTAGGAAAGATGTCGGTCAGGAACAAGGCCTGCTCGTCGGTGAGGCTGTCGGGAATCACGCGGGGGCCAAAGTCGGCGTAGGGAACCCGCACAAATTCGGCCTGTCCGCCGTTGTAGCCCCCATAGATGTCGGTATACCCAAACAGGGCCCCGCCTTTCTCGCTCAGCAGCCCGCCTTCGGGGCCGTAATGGTCGGGGTTGGAGTTTTCGCAGTGGCCGGGCAGCTCGTGGTTGCAGAAGTAGCACGTACCGCAGGCAATGGGAAACGGCACCACTACCCGGTCGCCACGTTTGAGGTTAGTTACGCCCTTGCCCACTTCTTCGACAATGCCCATAAACTCGTGCCCCAGCACCATGGGCCGGGGCTGCGGGATACTGCCGTTGTAGATATGCAGGTCGGAGCCGCAAATGGCGGTGCTGGTGACGCGAATAATAGCGTCGCGGGATTCCTGAATTTCCGGATCATCCACTGTATCGACGCGGACATCCTTCATGCCATGATATACTAAGGCTTTCATAGTGATAGGGTTTGGTTGGGAAAATGAGGCACGGCGTAGAGTGGCAAGCACCCTGACTTACGCTAACGCGCAGCTTTACAGTCGGGTTACCTCTAGTGGGCTTAGGGGTTCTACCGCTGAGCTTAAGCTCCGTTGCTTACGACTCTTGTAAGCGCTACTTCTACTGCCAGCTGCGGGGAAGGCATAAAAAAACCCTTCCGGAGAAACTCCAGAAAGGTCCTACCAGTGCGAGGCAGCATAAGTCAGCTCTGTTTAGAGCCGATACACGGCCACGCCGGCTGCTGTTATAACGTAAGCATATTGTTCCCCCAGCAGTACTTGCTGGGCCGGGCTGGCCGTGACGGGCAGCGGCAAGCTACGCTCGGCCATCGTGTAGAGCTGAAAAAACCGCACCGTCTTGTCCGCCAGGTAATACAGTTCGTCGCCCCGGAAACCCAGAGTGGTAAGCCCGGTAAAAGGCAGCTTCTTGCGGTAGTTGCCCAGGTTGTCGAACACGAAGATGCCGCTGGTGCGGTCCACCAGGTAGAGGTTGTTCTGGTACTGGCGCAGAAAGCGGAAGTCGGGCCGGGAACGACCAATGAGAATATCCAGCGGGGTGGAAAGCGCCATGCGCTGGCCGGAGGGGTCGTACTGTCGCAGGGCCAGGTCACTTTCATCCAGCAGCCAAAGCCGGTCGTCGGGGGCCAGCGTGGCCGTGCGCACCATGCCGTCAAGCAGATCGGTAAGCCGTACTTGGGTCAGGGGCGCCATAAATCGGTCGAGCACCACAATTTCCTGCCGGTCGTCATAGAATAGGAGCACCTTGGTCGTATTCCAGGCTTCAAGCTGAGCGGTATGCCCCGGCTGGGGCGGCGAATATGTATTCAGCGCCTGTCCATCGGGCCCGTACTGATGAATATTATCCTGGTTGTCGGCCACGTACAGGTTGCCGCGCCGGTCCAAGGACGCCGGGCCGGGCTTGGGCAACGCTATGGTGTGCACCAGCGTCCAGCCATTGCCATCAACTACTGCGGTCGGCTGAGCCGCGGCATTAACGGCCGGTGTTGCGGCAGCCGGGAGCGGCTTGGCCGCCGGGGCCACCGAGGCGGCAGAAGGCACCGTCGTTTGCGCCCAGCCCGAAACCACGCACTGCATAGCCACAACGACGGTGGCCACCCAGCGCTTGGCCCAGTGCCCTGCCCTATTGCTCAAAGTGTCGCAGTGCCAATTCATGCCCATCGTATACGGCGTAGGTGCAATAATTGACCCATTCGCCCAGGTTCACGTAGCGACTCTGGGGTGTTACGGGCACGTCGAGCGGTAAATGGCGGTGACCAAACACGTAGTAGTCGTGGTGGTACTGCTGCTCCAGCTCCCGACAATACACCATTAGCCATTCGTCGTCGCCGAAATACTTCTCATCGGCCGCTCCGTTTTGAATGCGGCTGTGCTGGCTCCACTTATTGGCCAGACCAATCCCAAAGTTGGGGTGCAGGCGGGCAAACAACCACTGGGCAACTGGGCTGGCAAAAATGCGCTTCAGCACCTTATAAGTATAATCCTTCGGTCCGAGCCCGTCGCCGTGCCCGATATGGAATTCCTGAGTACCGATGCGTTGGCTAACGGGGTGGCGCAAAATCGGAATGTTGAGTTCCTGGGTGAAGTAGTCGAACATCCACATATCGTGGTTGCCGGTGAAAAAGGTCACCGGGATACCGGCGTCCGTCAGCTCGGCCAGCTTCCCTTGCAGCCGCACAAAGCCGCGAGGAATGGCGTGGCGATACTCAAACCAAAAGTCGAAAATATCCCCAACCAAGTAGATGGCTGCGGCATCCGCGGCAATCTGGTCGAGCCAGCGCACAATCTTTCGTTCCCGTTCGGCGGAGCGGGCGGCATCGGGGGCTCCCAGATGAAAATCGGAGGCAAAATATACGTTGCGGCCGGGCGGCAGGGCCAAATCAGGTAGTTGCTTCGGGCGCGTCATCCAGTAAAAACAACACGATGCTGCGCGGGCCATGGGCTCCGAGCACCAGCGTCTTTTCAATATCAGCCGTGCGGCTGGGGCCCGTCGTGAGCGAAATCATCGAGGGTAATTTACTCCCATACTCTTCCTGTACCCGCTTTAAGGCGTCGCCGATATCGGGTACTATCTGGGAAGTGCGGGCCAGTACCAGGTGCTGATCGGGGTAGATACTCAGGCGGCGGCCGCTGGCACTGGCGCCGCTCACTAGCACACTCCCGGTTCGAGCTACCAAGGCTTCACAAGTGGTCAGCCCAGCATCTGCCTTCTGTAGCCAGTCCGACTCATCACCGATAAACCCGATTCCGCCGGTGTGCAGCAGCTTTTTCAACTCGGGCTCCCATACGTACAAGTTATCGAGGGCCTTGTCCTTTTTATACGTGAAGAGCTGGTCGTAGAAATGATCTTCGGACACGCAGTAGTAGAACAGTCCTCCGGCCCGCACAAAACTTTCGGCGAATAGGACGGCCAAATCGTCGTGGGGCACCGGGTGCAAGGGCATGGTAAAATCGGGAGCGGCCGGCTGGGGAGCAGGCTGCTGCAACGATTCCCGAATACGGCGCAGGATGATGTCGCGGGAGGTTTCAGACATAGAAAGCACCGGCTGGAAGAGGTGAAGAGGTTATCAAAGATAGAAAGACGGACCGAGAGGCAACAGCCCGCTTAGCTGAGCGAGAGGGTAACAGAAAAAAAGCCAGCCTGAGACAGGCTGGCTTTTTTCAAGGCATTAATAACTTTTAAACATCAAACGACACCGTACTGCCGCTTGGTACATCCGTGCTCGAACCAGTATCGCGGGGGCGGCTGTCAAGGCCCGGCAGGTCGTTTTCCGGCAGGTCATTGCTCAGGGGCACGGGGTGCTCCTGCTTCCGCTCGCTCAGGGTTTCGCTACGGTCGGTGCCGGCCATGTGCGCCTGATACGAAGTCTGATTGTCGTAGGGGCGCTTGCCCACTAGTCGCTCCAAATCTTCCTGTAGCAGCACTTCTTTTTCCAACAGCTCCTTGGCAATCACCTCCAACTCGTGGCGGCGTTCGGTCAGCAGCTCTTTGGTGCGGGTGTAGGCATTATCAATGATCGTGCGTACTTCCTCGTCAATCAGCTGGGAAGTCGACTCGGAATAGGGCTTCGAAAAACCGTATTCGTTCTGGCCTTTGGAGTCGTAGTACGAGATGTTGCCCAGCTTGGCGTTCATGCCGTACATGGTCACGATGCTGTAGGCCATTTTCGTGATCCGCTCCAGGTCGGACAACGCACCGGTCGAGATTTTACCGAATACCAACTCTTCGGCAGCGCGACCACCCAGGGCCATGCACATTTCGTCGGTCAGTTGCTCGGTGTTGTACAGGAACTGTTCCCGGGGCAGGTACTGAGCATAACCCAAGGCTGCTACCCCACGAGGCACAATGCTTACTTTCACCAGTGGGTCGGCGTGCTCTAGGAACCAGCCGGCAATAGCGTGGCCCGCTTCGTGGTAAGCAACAATCCGCTTTTCATTAGGCGAAATAATTTTATTCTTCTTCTCCAGACCACCAATCACCCGGTCGACGGCATCGGTGAAGTCCTGCATGGTTACCATCTTCTTGTCGCGACGGGCCGCAATCAGGGCGGCTTCGTTGCAGACGTTGGCAATTTCAGCACCGGCAAAACCCGGAGTTTGGGCAGCCAGCTTGCGGGCATCCACATCAGGGCCCAAGGTAAGGGGCTTGAGGTGCACGTCGAAAATCTGGGTGCGGCCGTTGATGTCGGGCTTGTCGATGCTGATCTGCCGGTCGAAGCGGCCGGGACGCAGCAGGGCCGAGTCCAGCGTATCGGGGCGGTTGGTAGCCGCCAGGATAATAACCCCGGAATCGGTACCGAAACCGTCCATTTCTACCAGCAGGGAGTTCAGGGTGTTTTCGCGCTCATCGTTGCCACCGGGCACGTTGCCCCGGCTGCGGCTACGACCAATGGCGTCAATTTCGTCGATGAAGATGATGCAGGGGGCCTTGGCTTTGGCTTGCTTAAACAAGTCCCGTACCCGGGCCGCGCCTACCCCGACAAACATTTCCACGAAGTCAGAGCCCGACAGGGAGAAGAACGGCACATCGGCTTCACCCGCCACAGCCTTAGCCATCAAGGTCTTACCCGTACCGGGAGGCCCAACGAGCAAGGCGCCTTTAGGAATCTTACCACCCAGAACGGTGAATTTCGAGGGGTTCTTCAGGAACTCCACAATTTCTTCTACCTCTTCCTTGGCTTCTTCCAGGCCGGCTACGTCCTTGAAAGTCACCTTCACTTTGTCGCCGCCTTCAAAAAGGGCAGCGCGGCTTTTGCCGATATTGAATATCTGACCACCCGGCCCGCCGGCGCCACTCATGCGGCGCATCAGGAACCAGAAGCCGACAAACAAAATCAGGATAAAGCCCCAGCTGGTGAGCAAGTCGCCGTAGCCTTGGCGGGTATCAATATTAAGCCCTACCTGTTGCGTATCGGGCAGCGCAGCCTGCATCTTATCCAAGTCTTCCTTGAACGTCTTGCCGTCGACTACGCGGAAGCTGAACTGTGGACCGGATTCAGTCGAAAGCGGACCACGCTGACGTAGCTCCTGGGTGTATTTGGCATTACGAGCTGCCTCCGGCTTCAGGGCTACTTCTACCACCCGGTCATTCACCAGGGTTACGTCGCGCACGTCACCGGCCAGCAGCATTTGTTTAAACTTCTGCTGGTTAATTTCAATGGTGGAACTGCTGCGGTTGATGAAGAGCATCCCGAAGATGAACACCACCAGCCCAGCCAGCACCCACATTTGCATACTCGGCCGGGGAGCCGGCGAGGGTAGCATTGGTTTTTTCTTCTTAGGGGTTGTATCTGGCATGAAAAGGAATTCTAAACGAAGAACAAAGGCGGAACCGCCGCCCGCGCTAATTGTTAAGACGCACCAGAGCCGGTTTTACTTTAAACGGCCTCGGCTTCTTCGGTGATATATTTTATTTCGGCGTCGCCCCACAACTCTTCCAGTGCGTAGAACTGCCGACGGTCGCGCAGGAAGATGTGTACCACTACATCGACATAGTCGAGCAGTACCCACTCACGGTTCATGCGGCCTTCGGTTTGCCAGGGGTTCTGGCCGGTAAGCTTTTCAACTTCTTCTTCCACGGAACGCGCAATGGCGTCCAGTTGGGTATCGGAGGAAGCAGAGCAAATGATGAAATAATCCGCTACTGCGTTTTTAAGGTCCTTCAGATTGAGCACCACGATATCGGCCGCTTTTTTCTCCTGCATGCCGCGTACGACTACGTCTGCCAATCTGTCTGAATCCTGCCGAACCAGGGTACTTTTCATAGGGTATTATTAGGTTTGAACGCACAAAGTAAGAAAATCAGGTGGAGGCACTATCCCCCCAAACCCTATTCACGGGCCAGCAAATTGTTTGGTTGCCCGAATGCGCCTCGACAAACAGCGAAGCACAAGCTCTCATTGTCAAAAACAGCGCCACCGATGGTTGTACGGTGATTACCGACAAACAGACCGCTGGCCGGGGCCAACGGGGCAACCGCTGGGAGGCCAGCCCGGGCGAAAACCTGACATTATCGGTTATCTGGCAGCCCACCTTTCTGGCCCCGACCAATCAGTTTCAACTGAGCCAGGCCGTGGCCTTGGGCGTACTCGATTGGGCCCGGGACCTGCTGGGCCCCGATGCCGCCCTGCGCCTGAAGTGGCCGAACGACATTTATTACGGTTCCCAGAAGCTGGGTGGCATCCTGATTGAAAACACCATAAGCGGCGCCAAGATTCAATATAGCATCGTCGGAATCGGGATAAATGTCAATCAGCGGGAATTTGGCATGCCTACGGCTACTTCGCTGGCCTGGCTTACCGGTCGGGCCTACCCGCTCAAAGTCCTTATCACCCGCCTACTCGAGTGCCTAGAGCGCCGCTACCTGATGCTACGGGCGGGCCGTGTGGCGGCGCTGCGCTTCGATTATCTGCAGGCGCTGTACCGCTACCAAGAGCGGCATACCTATGAGGTAGACGGCCAAGAGGTAAGCGGGCAGATTGTGGGCGTGGACGAAACGGGCCGCTTGGTAGTAGAAATAAACAAAGAGTTGAGAAGTTTCGCGCTGCAGGAAATTAAATATATACATAAATAGTTTCTGGGGGTGACAACCATTCCGGCCGTTGCCCCGAGTATGAACAAAGCAAGCTTAGCTACTGCTGCTTTAAACTCTTCGCCGGCTAACTACTCTAATCGACCTGGTCGCGACGGCCGAGGCAGGGTACTCAGCTAGGCACAGAAAAGGGCACGGTGCTTGTCTTAGGCCTGGCAGGGTTGGTAAAAAGCCGCTCCTGCGAGGCAACGATTTGTTCTTTTGCTCACAGCCCCCGAAACATGAAAACATCTACTCGTCTTTTTTTATTGTTCTTTCTGGTTCTGGCGCAGGTTTCGGCCTGGGCCGCTACCATTACCATTACCGTGGGCGACAATTTCTACGCGCCCCAGGATGTCACCATCCGCCCCGGCGACGTGGTGGTCTGGCAGTGGCAGGCCGGCAGCCACCCCACGGCTTCCGACAACGCCGCCTGGGCCACGTTTCAGATGAACTCGGCCAACCGTACCAAGTCCATTACCTTCAATACGCCGGGTACGTTTGGCTACCACTGTACGGCCCATTCCTTCCTGGACCCCAGCACCAACACCTGGCAGGGAATGATAGGCTCGATTACCGTCAGCACCGTGACGCCCGTGCTTGAGGCGCGCCCAGCTACTCCCACGTTGAGTGTGTACCCTAACCCCAGCAAGGGCCTGGTAACGGTTTCCCTGGGTCAGAAAGTAAGTGAAGGCTACAAGCTGCGCCTCAGCAATATCATTGGCCGGGAAGTGCGGATGGTGGCTTTGAAACCCGAACTGATGGCTGATGGCCTGCAACTAGATCTGACTGATTTGCCAGCCGGCGTTTACTTTTACAGCCTGCTGGCCAACGATAAAGTCATCAGCACCAAACGCTTGATTTTGCAGAACTGAACTTTCTGACGCCCGACGCTTTTTGAAAAGCAGCCAGTACCCCTGGCTGCTTTTTTTATGCTTGTACCGGAATATAGCTCCTTTTAGGTGTCTGCAAGCCGGGTGCGGCATGGCCAGATTTATTGCCTACTTTTGGCCCTTCTCTGATTAAACCAGTATGCGGAGTTACAAAAGCCTGAATAACCTAGTCGGCTGGCTTGTTTTTGCCATTGCCACGATTACCTATCTGCTCACCTTAGAACCCACGGCCAGCTTCTGGGACTGCGGCGAGTTTATTGCCTGCTCCTACAAGCTGCTGGTGCCTCACCCTCCGGGGGCCCCTACCTTCCTGCTGCTGGGCCGCCTGTTTTCGCTCTTTTCCTTCGGTGACGTCACCAAGGTTTCGGTCCTAATCAACTTCCTCTCGGCCCTGAGCAGTTCGTTCACGGTGCTGTTCCTGTTCTGGACGATTACCATGCTGGCCAAGAAGCTCGTGGTGCAGGCCCCGGGCTTGCGCGACGCGCGCACCGTGGAGCCCACCAGCGGCCAGACCCTGTTGATTCAGGGTGCGGGCGTCGTGGGCGCTTTGGCCTTCGCCTTCTCTGATTCGTTCTGGTTCAACGCCGTGGAGGCCGAGGTATACGCCATGTCGGCCCTGTGCACGGCAGCCGTCGTCTGGATTATGCTGAAATGGGAAAACCGCGCCGACGAGGCCGATTCCGACAAGTGGCTGATTCTGATTGCCTACGTAATTGGCCTGAGCATTGGCGTCCATTTGCTGAACCTGCTGGCTATTCCGGCCTTGGGCTTTATCTACTACTACCGTCGTCACGAAAACCCGACTACCTGGGGTGGTATCCTGACCCTGGTTATCAGCAGCGTGATTGTAGGCCTGATTCTGGCCGGCATTATTCCCGGGCTGCCCACCCTGGCCGGGGCGTTCGAGGTATTCTTTGTCAACAGCATCGGGCTGCCCTTCAACTCGGGCCTGATTTTCTTCCTGCTGCTGTTTGTGGCCCTGATCTGGCTGGGCTTCCGCTACTCGTTCCGCAACCACAGCCGCCTGGTCAACACGGCCATGCTGAGCTTCGTGTTCATTCTCATTGGCTACTCGTCGTACCTGATTGTACCCATTCGGTCTAGCTACGAGCCGACCATCAACGAAAACGCGCCCAAGGATGTGCTGTCGTTCGTGAGCTACCTCAAGCGCGAGCAGTACGGCGACCGGCCCCTGCTCTACGGGCCGCAGTTCAACGCCGAGCCCATCGACCAGAAGGAAGGCGCTCCGCGCTACGTGCGCAAGGGCGACAAATACGTCATTGCCGAGCGCCGCCTCGAAACCATCTACCGCGACGAGGACAAGATGCTGATTCCCCGCATCTACAGCCCCGCGCCCGAGCACATCTATAACTACAAGAAGTGGGTCGACATCCAGGAGGGCGTGAAGCCGACCATGGGCCAGAACCTGAGCTTCCTGACCCGCTACCAAATGGGCCATATGTACTGGCGCTATTTCCTGTGGAACTACGTGGGCCGCGAAAGCGACATTCAGCAGGCAGGCGTAGTATGGCCTACCAATGCCAGCAGCAACGGCCTGCCCGAGCGGATTGCCACTAGTCCGGCCCGGAATAACTTCTTCGCCATTCCGCTGATTATGGGTCTGATTGGCCTGTTCTTCCACGTGCGGCGCGACGGACGCAACGCCCTGGTCATTGGCCTGCTGTTCATCTTTACGGGCCTGGCCATTGTGTTCTACCTGAACCAGCCCCCAATTGAGCCCCGCGAGCGGGACTACACCTTCACCGGTGCTACCTACGCCTTCGCCATTTGGATTGGGCTGGGCGTGCTGGGCTTGGCCGACTTGCTGAAGGCCGTGCTCAAAGCCGATGGCTCACGCGCAGTGGTGGCTACCCTGGTGGGCCTGCTGGCCCCCGGCCTGATGGTAGCCCAGGGCTGGGACGACCACGACCGTTCGGACCGGTACAACTCGGTAGATTCGGCCAAGAACCTGCTGAACTCCTGCGCTCCAAACGCTATTCTGTTCACCAACGGCGACAACGACACTTTCCCCCTCTGGTACGCCCAGGAAGTGGAAGGCGTACGGACCGACGTGCGCGTAGCCGTACTAAGCTACCTGAACACCGACTGGTATATCGAGCAGATGAAGCGCCGCGCTTACTTGTCGCAGCCGCTGCCCATCTCGATGAAGAGCGACAATTACGCGCAGGGCACCAACGATTATCTGCCCTACGTGGAAAACCCGGCGGTGCAGGAAGTAAACCTGCGCGAGTTCATCGGTTTGGTGGATCAGAACAGCCCGCTGCTGCAGGTCCAGACCCAGAGCGGCCGGCCGCTGCTGTCCTTCCCGACGCGTAAATTCTACCTGCCCGTGGATACCGCTGCCGTGGAAGCCCTGGGTATTATTCCCAAGGACCGCCGCAAGCAGCTCGTGAGCCGCATGGAGTGGGATATGGGCAAAGGTGCCATCGAGAAGAAGAACCTGGTAATTCTGGATATGCTGGCCACCAATAACTGGAAGCGGCCTATCTACTTCTCCAGCACGGTAAATTCCTCGGACTTTATGAGCCTGCAGCCCTACTTCCAGCTCGAAGGCATGGCTTACCGCATTCTGCCCGCCAAGGACCCCAACTACGACCCGCGCGGTAACGAAGGCTACGTGTCGAAGGAACTCATGTTTGAAAACATGATGAAGAAGTTTGCCTACCGCAACCTGGACCGGGCCGATATTTTCTACGACGAAAACAACCTGCGCTTCCCGGCCAACTACCGCGACAAGTTCTCGCGCCTGGCCGAGGCGTACCTGGCCGCCGGCGACAAAGCCAAAGCCAAAGAGGTACTCGACAAGTGCTTCCAGGTAATGCCGGACAAGTCGATTCGCTACGACTACTACGTGCCGCAGTTTGTGGTGCCGCTGGTACAAGTGGGCGAGAAGCAGCGGGCCAACGAAATCATGGACACCATGACCAACCGGGCCCAGCAGTCCTTGGCATACTACAGTACCCGCAGCAGTGCCCTGTTTGACATGGAAGTGCAAACCAACCTGCTGGCCCTGCAGAGTGTGTACCGCGCCGCCGAGGAAGTAGGAGACCAAGCCCGCGCCAAAAAAGCCCTGGATTTGCTCAACCAGTATTATCCGCGGCAGTAATGCCCAATAGTTTCGACCTAACATAAAAACAGCCATCCTGCCCCCGGGATGGCTGTTTTTATGTTAGCTACTTTGTAACCGGCTGCCGTACTATACCTTGCACGTACTCGTTGCTTACCAACCCGGCACGTGTCGGCTGCCGAATTACCTCTCTTCCCCCGATGCGTACTCTACTACACTGTTTGCTGCTTAACACGCTGCTTTTCCTAACGGGAGGCCTACAGCCCCTGGCAGCTGACCCGCGGCGGGACTTTGCGGGCCAGTACCAGCCCCAGCGCCGGATATTAGCGGAAACCCGTCGGGAGGGCGACAGTCTGCGCATCTACCTGCGTTTTCCGGATGGCAGTGTATTGCAGCGGGGCAATCCGCTGCGGGTGGCCGCCTGGGCCAGCTTCGAGGCCAAGCGGCCGGTGTGGCGCCAGGAGCTGCGGCAGTTGGCTAACCGTACCCGCCTGGATAAATCGGCGGCCTGGGTGGAGTTCTGCGTAGCGGCGGCCAGCCTGCAGCCCGGGCAGGTGCTGAGCATGGCCTGCGCCCCGCCCGATGAGGCCGATGCCAGCGAGGCGGCCTGGCTGCCCATTACCAAAGAGCGGCTGGGGCGCACTTTTCTGGTAACTGACTCGGTGGGCGACCCGCTGCTGCGCCGCTACGTGCGCCTCAACGAGCCTTTTATGCTCGACTGCTACGGACCAGAAAGGCCGCTTGTAGCCAAACGTTACGACTCGGGCTTCAACGCCGCCCTGCCCCCTATGGCCAACCCAGCCGCCCAACCAGTATCACGCACATTGCCCGCTCGTGACTCCGTTTTTTTCCGGGCCGGGCAGCGGCTACTACTACCCCAGGCCGGCCTGTACATGCTGCGCGTCGATGGCGCCCCAAGCGGGTACGGCTTGCTCGTAACCGACCCCGACTTTCCGGAGCTTACCACTGCCGATGAGCTCATTCAACCGCTTATTTACCTGACTACTTCCGCTGAGCGCAAAAAGCTGTACGATGCGCCCGAACCCAAGCGCGCCGTTGACCAGTTCTGGCTGCGCGTGGCCGGCGACAACCAAGGCGTAGCCCGCCAACTGATCCGTACCTACTACGGCCGGGTAACGGCGGCCAATCAATTATTTACTGCTCACAAACCGGGGTGGATGACCGACCGGGGCATGCTCTACGTGGCCCTGGGCGCCCCTGATGCCGTGTACCGCACGGCCGCCGAGGAGCGCTGGGTATACCGCGACGCCGATGGCAGCAACGGTACGTATACGTTCCGGCCCAAACCCAGTACCTTTGCCCCTGAACACTATGAATTGGTGCGCCGGCCGGAGTACGAAATGCTTTGGTATGCCGCCGTTGAGCAATGGAGAAAAGGACTGACCGCCCGGAGCGGCCGCTGAATGAGCGGCGCACGTACTACAACAGCGAAAACCGCCCAATCGGCCGTGATGACCGGGCTGGCGACGACCGGCGTGAGCCCCGGGGCGAAGGCCGCGACGCGCGCGGGGGTGGCGACTACAAACCGCGCTACCCGCACAAACCGGCGGCCGACCGCAGCATTGAGATGCTGTTTGGCCTGCGCCCCATCCTGGAGGCCCTGAGTGCGGGCCGCACCCTGGAGAAAATTTACCTGCTGCGCGGCACCAAAAACAGCATCACCCAGGAAATTACCGAGCTGGCGAAAGCGGCCAACATTCCCATGTCGCTGGTGCCGATTGAGAAGCTCAACGACCTGACCCGCAAAAACCACCAGGGCGCCGTAGCCTTCGTGTCGCCTATCGACTACCAGCCCCTCGACAGTATTCTGGCGGGCTTGTATGAGGCAGGCAAAACCCCGCTCCTGCTGCTGCTCGACCGGATTACGGACGTGCGCAACTTTGGCTCCATTGCCCGCAACGCCGAGTGTATGGGCGTGCACGCCATTGTGGTGCCCAGCCGGGGAGCGGCCCAGATCAATGGCGATGCGCTGAAGACTTCGGCCGGCGCCCTAAACCTGATTCCGGTGTGCCGAGAGCCCAACTTAAAGGAAACCATCACGTTTCTGCAGCAGTCGGGCGTAACGGTTATTGCCTGCACCGAGAAGTCGGATGCCAGCCTGGAAGCCGAAACCGTGGACATGACCGGTCCCGTGGCCGTGCTGATGGGCAGCGAAGAGGATGGCATTTCGCCGGAATACCTGAAGCTGGCCAACCACAAGCTGCGCATTCCGATGGCCGGTCAGATTGGCTCGTTGAACGTATCGGTAGCCAGCGGCATCATGCTCTTTGAAGTACTGCGCCAACGCCTGAAAAGCGGGCAGTAGGCTGATTCAGCCCTAAAAGCAAGAAGCCCGACCAAGCACTTGGTCGGGCTTCTTGCTTTTAGGGCTGAATCAGCTTTAACGCAACTTAGGCATTTGACAACCGAACCGACGACTTGCGAATAATGAGCGTTGGTGCTAATACTACACTTTGCGGGCGAGCTAAGCTCTGGTTGCCGGAGTCCTGGAGCTCGTGCAGCAGAATATCGATGACATTTTTGGCTATGCTCTCAACGGGCTGGGCAATAACGGTAATAGCGGGCGTATACAACCGGAACAGGTCGTGGTCGTCGTAGGAAATGATGGCCAGGTCGTCCGGAATCCGCCGACCCAGGCGCCCAATGGCTTCCAGCCCGTAAATACTCAGATAGTTGGTCGAAAAGATAAGCGCGTCTAGTTCAGGATTAGCCTGAATAAATGCGTGGATGTCGGCAACAATGGGCTGCGTGTCTTTGGTCACGGTCACGCGTTTTACTTTCTGCGCTAGGTTTTGCTCGGTTAGGGCCCGGGCATAGCCGTGCAAACGGGCTTCCATCTGGGTTTGGGTAGAGTCGGTCGTGACGAAGCCCACGTTGGCAAAGCCCTGTTCCAGCAAGTGACGCGTGGCTTCGTAGGTTCCCTGGGCCCCATCGACTACAATATAATTGGTCGCCAGCCCGGGCAGGTAGCGGTCAAAAAGAACCGTCGGCGTTTGCTCGCGCAGAATATTGCTCACCTCTTTTTCAATTCCTTCCGAGGGCACAATAATAAACCCGTCCACGTGCTGCTCCTGAAACATGGCAATCAGCTCCTTGGTCTTGGCCGTGTTGTTGTCGGTGCTGCAGTAAATGATCCGGTAGCCCCGCTCAAAGGCCTGTTTTTCAATCAGCCAGGCTACCGTGGCAAAAAACGGGTTGGAAATATCTTCCACGACCAACCCAATAATGTTGGTTTTACCCGTGCGCAGGCTTTTGGCCAGGTGGTTGGGCTTGTAGCCGACCTCCTCCACGTACTTGAGCACCCGTTCGGCGACGGCGTCGCTAATGCGGTTTTGCTTGGCTTTCCCGTTCAGTACCAACGAGACGGTGGCAATAGACACTTCCAGATGACTGGCAATGTCATTAATCAGGGTCCGCTTCTTCACCTTTGTGCTCATACCGGGATAATCAGGAATGTATATCCACCAAAGGTAGAAGAATCGGCTATAGCTCTCCGTACGGTATTGTCCAGCTTGTGCTTTTCTACTGACAGGTACCGGACCGATGTTTCGCAGTTTTCTTGGGCGTTTGCGGTCTGTGTTGTTCCTTGACCCCGACTGGCATTGCCTTCCGCCCTTAACGCACCGAATTATGGCCGCTAAAAAGCAGCAAATCTCGCTACGGGATTTAGCCCGGCACCTGAATTTATCGACCTCCAGCGTCTCTCGGGCCCTGGCCGACCACCGCGACATTAGCGAAGCCACGAAGGAGCGGGTCCGGCAAATGGCTCAGGAACTCAACTACCGCCCCAACCAGCTAGCGGCTGCCCTGCGCCGGGGCCATAGCAAGACTATTGGCGTGATAGTGCCGCACATCAAAGGCTATTTCTTTCCGGCTGTGATGAACGGTATTGAAAAAGTAGCCACCCTGGAAGGCTTCAACGTGTTGCTCTGTCAATCGAATGAAGAGCTGCGGCGGGAGCAAAAAAACATTGAAACTCTGCTGGCAGCTCAGGTTGAGGGTATTTTGGTATCGGTGTCGGCTACCACCTTCGCCGACATGGACCATTTCGAGCAGGTGCGCCGCCAGGGTACGCCGCTGGTATTTTTCGACCGGGCTCCGGAGCTGCCGCGCAGCATGGCCGTGGTGCTCGACGATTTTCAGGGCGCTTACCAGGCCGTTTCCCACCTGATTGCCCAGGGCTGCAAGCGGATAGTACACTTGGCCGGACCTCAGCACCTGAACACCAGTCGCAACCGGTTCTTGGGCTACAAGGCCGCCCTCGAAGCCCACGGTTTGCCCTTCCAAGACGATTGGGTATATTCCTTGCCCGCCCTGACCCACGACGCTGGCCGCCTGGGCATGCAGCACCTGCTGGCCCTGGAGCCGCCCCTGGACGGTATCTTCGCCGCCTACGCCATTCCCTCGGTGGGTGCGCTGGAAGTACTGCGTGAAAAAGGTCTGCGAGTTCCCCAGGATATTGCCCTGGCCTGCTTCAGCAATGAGCCTTTCACTACCATGACCCAGCCGCAAATGACAGTCGTGGACCAGCGGGCCGAGCAAATGGGCGAAACTGCCGTCCGGTTATTTCTGCAGCTGCTCAAGCGCGGTCCTTCGTACGAGCCCCCGCACTTGGTGCTCAAGCCCGAGCTGATTATCCGTAGCTCGTCCTTGCACCAGTCGCAGGTTGCGGTAGAGCTTTCAGAGTCCAAATAAGACTTCTATCTTACTTCAAACTCTACTACCTGCTAGCTGCCGCGGCCCGTGGCTTGCCAACCCGGGCCCACTGCACACTTCCCGACCTAGTTATGAGCTCTGATATGTCCAAGCAACAACTGTTTCAGCAAACTCAGCAACACTTACAGGAGCAAGGCTTCGGCATTGCCCAACAAGACCAAACCCGCCCCTGGGGGGGCTTTTTCGTACTCGACGAAAACCAGGCCCAGCAATTTGCCGACACCTACTTCGACGGCCTTTCGGTCGACCAGCTGCGCATTTCGGGCAAGCTAAGCCCCAAAGTGCTGCTCGTAGCGCCCGGCCAGCGCCTCTCGTGGCAATACCATCACCGCCGGGCCGAAATCTGGAAGGTAGTGCGCGGCACCGTGGGCATTGTCACCAGCCCAACCGATGAGGAAGGTGAGTTGAAGACGTATTCGCCCGGTCAAACCATCACGCTCAAGCAAGGCGAGCGGCACCGGCTCGTGGGCCTCGACGATTGGGGCATGATAGCCGAAATCTGGCAGCATACCGACGCCCAGCAGCCCTCCGATGAAGAAGATATTGTGCGCGTGCAGGACGACTTCGGCCGCTAAGCCGGGGCTTTTCGGGCTTTATCTTTTGTCTTTGTCTTCCAAACGCAAGAAGGCCGCCCCAGGTGGGGCGGCCTTCTTGCGTAGCACGGCTGCGTAGCATCAGCTTCCGGTTTAGTTATAGCCCGTTCCTTTTTTCGACTTCACGTCGGCTACGAACTCCTTAACCCGCTGCTCCTCCGTGCGCTTACAAATCAGCAGTACGTTGTCGTATTCGGCAATGATATAGCCATCCAGCCCCTGCACCACGACCAGACGCTCCGAGGGCGTTTTAATCACGCATTCCCGGGTGTCATAGAGCAGCGCGTCGCCGTCGACCACGTTGTTGTCGGCATCGTGGTGGCCCATGCGGTGCAGCGAGTCCCAGGTACCCAGGTCGCTCCATCCAAAGTCGGCGGGCAGTACGTACACGTTGTCGGCTTTTTCCATCACCCCGTAATCGATGCTGATGTTGCGGCAACGCGTGTAGGCCTGGGTGATGAAATCGGTTTCACGCTCAGTACCCAGGTCGTTGACTCCCTCGTCGAATACCTCGGCAATATCGCCCAGATACTGGTGGAAGGCGTGGATAATGGCATCGGCCCGCCACACAAACAGGCCCGAATTCCAGAGAAAATCACCACTGTCGACAAACATGCGGGCCAGCTCCAGATTCGGCTTTTCCGTAAAAGTTTTCACTTTCTCCAGGCCCTTGGGCAAGCCGCTCTTTCCGTCCTCATCAATGTACTGGATGTAGCCGTAGCCCGTATCGGGGCGGGAGGGCTGAATGCCAAGTGTAAGCAATACCTCATGGTTCTGCGCCACGTCGACAGCCTTGCGAATAATGGCGCGAAACTCGTCCTCGTGCAGCACCGCGTGGTCGGCGGGTGTAACGATGATAATACCCTGGGGATTACGCTTGGCAATGCGGTAGCTGGCGTAAGCAATACAAGGAGCCGTGTTCCGGCCAATTGGCTCGCCCAGAATCTGGTCGGCGGGCAGTTCGGGCAAGTGTTGCTGCACCAGTTCCATATAGTCGCGGTTGGTCACGACAAACACGTTTTCGGGCGGGCAGATCTCCCTGAACCGGTCCACGGTGAGCTGCAGCATAGAGCGGCCCACGCCCATTACGTCGTGAAACTGCTTGGGCAGGTGCGTACGGCTAAAGGGCCAGAAGCGGCTACCGATACCGCCGGCCATCACGACGAGGAACGTATTTTGATTCATCAGAAGAAGCTGATTAAATGGTGCTGACCATGCTTACAAAACGCAAACATGGTATTTAAGCGTAAAGTAATGTAACAATTCGACTATACCAAGCCTTCACGCAGCAAGTCGTGTAAGTGAATGAACCCGCTGAACTGACCTCTTTCAGTAACAATGAGTTGGGTGATATTACGATTTTGCATTCGAACCAAAGCCTCAGCCGCGAAGTCCTCCACGTCGATGGTCATGGGCTGGGGCGTCATAATGTCGCGGGCTCGCACTTCTTCGAGCTTAGTAAAGTTGGTCAGCATGCGGCGCAGGTCACCGTCCGTAATGATGCCCAGCAGGTGCTGGTCGGCCAGGGCCAGCACAGCCGTGGCGCCCAAGCGCTTACCCGATATCTCCAGAATAATGTCCTTGAGCGGGGCATTTTCCAGCACCTGCGGCGTCTGATTTTGCCGGCTCAAGTCGCCCACTTTCAGATAAAGCTTCTTGCCCAGAGTACCGCCCGGGTGCAGGCGGGCAAAATCGGCGGAAGTAAACTCCCGCGACTCGAGCAAACACACGGCCAGCGCATCGCCCAGGGCCAGGGCTGCGGTGGTGCTGGTAGTGGGCGCCAGGTTGTGGGGGCAGGCCTCGCGGGTCACGGGCGCGTGCAGCACGTAGTCGGCCTGCACGCCCAGGTAGGAGTCGGCATTGCTGACCAGGGCCGCCAGCGGCACGCCCTTGCGCTTGAGCAGGGGCACGAGCACCTTTATTTCGGGCGTGTCGCCGCTCTTGCTGATGGCAATGACGAAATCCTCGGGCTGAATCATGCCCAGGTCGCCGTGGATGGCATCGGCGGCGTGCATAAACAGCGCGGGCGTGCCCGTGGAGTTCAGGGTGGCGACCATCTTGCCCGCAATGTGGGCACTCTTACCGATGCCGGTAACCACCACCCGACCCCGTAAAGAGAGTATGGCGGCTACGCATTGTGCAAAATCCGGCGTTTGGGCAATGGCTTCGGCCACGCCCCGAACGGCGTCTGCTTCTTCGAGAAGCACTTTTTTTGCAATTGTGTTGGTGTCGTTCTGCTGTTTCAATCTAAATTTGTCTAGATTGAGTAACCAACACGAGTGGTGTTGGTGCTCAAGTCTGCAACTCAAAAGAGCAAGTGGAAATGTCGATGCCAGCGGTAAAACAAGCAGTCAAGCGTGAGGCTGATCTGAAAGGCAAGTTAAAGGAAGTTTTTGGGTACGGTCAGTTCCGCGGTACCCAGGAAGCCATTATTCAGAACGTCATCGAGGGCAATAACACCTTCGTGATTATGCCGACTGGTGCCGGTAAGTCATTGTGCTACCAGCTGCCCGCCCTGATTCTGCCCGGCACGGCCATCGTCATTTCCCCCCTGATTGCCCTGATGAAAAATCAGGTCGACCAGCTCAACGCCTTCGGCGTAAACGCGGCCTTTCTGAACTCGACTTTGTCGAAGTCGGAGACGAACCGGGTGAAAAAGGACGTCATCAGCGGCGAAGTGAAGCTGCTGTATGTGGCCCCCGAAAGCCTGACCAAGGACGAAACCATCGACTTCCTGCAGAAGGCTACCATCAGCTTCGTGGCCATCGACGAAGCCCACTGTATTTCGGAGTGGGGCCACGACTTCCGGCCCGAGTACCGCCGCATCCGGGGCATCATCGACAACATCGGCCAGGTACCCATTATTGCTCTGACGGCTACGGCCACGCCCAAGGTGCAGCTCGACATCCAGAAGAACCTGCAAATGGACGAGGCCTCGGTGTTCAAGACCTCGTTTAACCGCACCAACCTCTACTACGAAGTACGGCCCAAGCATAACACCAAGAAGCAGCTGATTCAGTACGTGAAGCAGCACAAGGGCAAGGCCGGCATTGTGTACTGCCTGAGCCGGAAGAAAGTAGAGGAAATTGCCGAGCTGCTGCGCGTCAACGACGTGAAGGCCCTGCCCTACCACGCCGGCCTCGACCCGCACGTGCGCATGGCCAACCAGGACGCCTTTCTGAATGAAGAAGCCGACGTAGTGGTAGCCACCATTGCTTTCGGCATGGGCATCGACAAGCCCGACGTGCGCTTCGTGATTCACTACGACACGCCCAAGTCGATTGAGGGCTACTACCAGGAAACCGGCCGCGGGGGCCGCGACGGGCTCGAAGGCAACTGCCTGATGTTCTACAGCTACGACGACATCGTGAAGCTGGAGAAGTTCAACAAGGACAAGCCCGTGACCGAGCGCGACAACTCCAAGCTGCTGCTCCAGGAAATGGCCAACTACGCCGACTCCGCGGTGTGCCGGCGCAAGCAGTTGCTGCACTACTTCGGCGAGCATTTCGAGAAGGATTGCGGCTTCTGCGACAACTGCAAGCACCCGAAGGAGCGGTTTGAGGCCAAGGACGAGGTACTGATGGCCCTCAAAGCCGTGGTGCAGACCGAGGAGCGCTTCGGTATCGAGCACATCGGCACGGTACTCATGGGCATGAATAACGCCCACGTGGAAAGCTACGGCCACAATGCCCTGCCGATTTACGGGGCCGGCAAGGACCACGACGCGGCCTTCTGGCACTCGCTGCTGCGGCAGACCTTGCTGAATGGCTTCCTGGAGAAGGACATTGAGAATTTCGGCGTTGTGAAAATTTGTCCGAAAGGCTTAGATTTCATTGAGAATCCGCATTCTATCAAACTCACCAAGGACCATAACTACGAGGAAGAGGTGAAAGAAGAGCAAGAAAAAGAGGAAGTCCAGGAAGCCGCGGGCCACGACGCCGCCCTTTTTGAGATGCTGAAATCCTTGCGCAAGAAGATAGCCAAGGAGAAAAACCTGCCCCCCTACGTGCTGTTTCAGGACCCCAGCCTGAAGGAAATGGCCACGACCTTCCCCACCAAAATGGACGACCTCGCCCACGTGGGCGGTGTGGGCCTGGGCAAGGCGCAGAAGTTTGGGCAGCCCTTCTTGGCGTTGATTCAGAAGTACGTTGAAGAAAACGACATCGTAACGGCTGCGGACGTTGTTGTGAAGTCGGCCGTCAACAAGTCGAAAATCAAGATTTACATCATCCAGCAAATTGATAAGAAGATGGACCTGGAGGAAATTGCCGCCTCCAAGGGCATTGATATGCGGGAACTGATGGAGGAAATCGAGCACATCTGCTACTCGGGCACCAAGCTCAACCTCGACTACTACATCGACGGGGTGCTGGACCAGGACCGGCAGGAGGAAATTACCGACTACTTCCTGCAGGCCAGCACCGACAATATTGCCGTGGCCCTGAAGGAGCTCGGCGCCGACGAGTACACCGAGGAAGACCTACGCCTGATGCGTATCAAGTTCTTGAGCGAATACGCTAACTAGCCCCGGCAGACGTTTCAATTGAGGCGGCCTTTAGGAGCAACTCCTTACCTAGTTAACAAAGCCACTCCCGCGGGAGTGGCTTTGTTGTTTGTGGCTGACTGGCAGCAACATTTGAAAGACAGGAATGTCTTTGGCAAGAATTATCTTCGGCTTTCCATCCCCTTAACCCAGACCCGCATGGTTCACTTCTCCCCTTCCGGGGCCCGGCGCCTCGGCTTTACGGCCCTAGCCAGCTTGGCCGCGCTGCTGAGCACGGCCGCCGACAAGCCTGCCCCGCCCACCAACCCGCTCACGCCGGGCTTCAACCAGGTTATCGACTTCAAGCGAGCCACCAAGGCCGACGTGAAGCAGGCTACCGACCGGGTTATCAGTGATACGAAAACCTCGTTGCAGGCTATTTACAAGGTGCCGGCCGCCAAACGCACCTTCGCCAACACCATGCTGGCCCTCGACAACCTGGGCGACCATATCGGCAACGTGGCCGGGCCCATCAGCATCCTGTTCAATGCCAGCCCCGACTCGGCTATTCGCAATCAGGCTCAGAAAAGCATTGCCCTGATCAGCAAGTATGGTAACGAGCTGGAGCTGGACGAGCAGCTGTACCGGGCTGTGAAAGACTACTCCAAAACCAAAGAGGCCCAGAGCCTGACGGGCGCCCGGAAGAAGTACCTGACTGAGACGGTGGAGGACTATGAGCGCAACGGCTTTGCCTTGACGCCTGAGAAGCGCAAGGAATTGCAGGCCATCAATGATAAAATCGGGGACCTCTCTATTGCCTTCGGAGCCAACATTGCCAAAGACCAGGGCTTTCTGCTGGTAAATGCCGCCGACATGAAAGGCCTGCCCGAGGACTACGTCAAGAGCCGGCCCAAGGCGGGGGACGCCTACCGTATCGGGCTGGACGGACCGGCTTACGGCACGTTTATGAAGTATGCCGAGTCGGATGCCATGCGCAAGCAGCTCTACACCTTGTATAACAACCGGGCCGCGGACAAAAATCTGGACGTACTGAAGCAGCTGCTGATTGAGCGCCAGAAGAAGGCCCAGTTGCTAGGCTATAAGACGTACGCCGCCTACCAAACCAGCAGCCGCATGGCCAAAACGCCCGAAACGGTGTGGGCTTTCGAAACCAAGCTGGTGGACCGCGTGAAACAGAAAAGCCAACAGGACCTGGAAGAGCTCCTCGTCGTGAAGCGCGCCTACACCAAGGACCCCGGTGCCAAGGTTATTAACCCCTGGGAAAGCTCGTTTTACGGCAACCTGCTGATGAAGGAGAAATACCAGCTCGACGCTGAGAAAACCAAGGAATACTTTGAGGTGAATAACGTGGTGAACGGCTTGTTTCAGACCACGCAGTCGTTGTTTGCCCTGAAGTTCAACGAGGTGAAAGACCCGGCGGTGTGGCACCCGGATGCCCGCATGTTTGAAGTGCAGCGCGACGGCAAGCTTATCGGCCGTTTCTACATCGACTTGTTTCCGCGCGACAACAAGTACACCCACGCGGCCTGTTTCGGGGTAAGCAGCGGCAAGGCCACGCCCAAGGGCTACCAGCTGCCCACGGCGGTGCTACTCTGCAACTTTAATGCGCCCACGCCGGGCAAACCCGCCTTGATGAGCCACAGCCAAGTGGTGACTTTTTTCCACGAGTTTGGCCACGTGATGCACAACCTGCTGACCACGGCCGAGCTGTCCTCGCAGTCGGGCACCAGCGTGAAACGCGACTTCGTGGAAGCGCCTTCCCAGATTCTGGAAAACTGGGCCTGGAACTACGACGCGCTGAAGACCTTTGCCAAGCACTACCAAACCGGCGAAGTACTGCCCAAGCCCCTCTACGACAAGATGTGGGCAGCCCGCAACGTGGGCTCGGGCCTGGCCGCTTCCCAACAGATTCTGTACGGCACGCTCGACATGACCCTGCACGACAAGTTTGACCCCAACGGTACCGAAACGACTACCGATGTGGTGAAACGCCTGCAAAACCAGATTACGCCCTTTGCCTACGTAGAGGGCACCAACATGCAGGCCGCTTTCGGCCACCTCACCGGCTACGGCGCCGGCTACTACGGCTACATGTGGTCGAAAGTATACGCCGAAGACATGTTCTCCGTGTTTGAGAAGAACGGCATCATGGACCAGAAAACCGGCCTGCGCTACCGTGACATGATCTTGGCCCGGGGTGGCACTGAGGAAGAGTACAACCTGGTAAAAAACTTCCTGGGCCGGGAGCCCAACCAGGACGCCTTCTTCAAATCCCTGGGTTTGTAGAAGTAGGTACGACACCCAACAAAAAGGTCCGGTAGCAGCTGCTACCGGACCTTTTTGTGTTTCAAGCGGAAGATTACACCTAGCAGTACTCTTCGAAAGCGCCCTGCAGGTTGTCCACGATGCGCATCAGGTCGTTGCCCTCGATGTGGTGGCGCTCGATGACATGCACCAGCTCGCCGTCTTTGAACAAGGCAATGCTGGGCGACGAGGGAGGGTACGGCAGCATGTGTTCCCGGGCTTTGGCTACGGCTTCGGTTTCCATACCGGCAAATACCGTTACGAGCTTGGCGGGCTTTTTTTCCGAGCTCGACACGGCCATTTTCAGGGCCGGACGGGCTTTGGCGGCGGCGCAGCCGCACACCGAGTTGACGGCCAGCAGCACCGTGCCGCTCTGGGTGTTGAGAACCGAATCAACTTCTTCGGGGGTCATCAGTTGCTCAAAACCAGCCGACGTGAGGTCTTGCCGAATAGGAGCTACCATGTATTCAGGATACGTTGCCATTGTTAAAAAATGGGCTGAAAGTGAAAGAGAGAAATCAGAAGTAAGGCCCGTAGGCGAAACAAAAATACGCAAACTCTGGCGGCTGCGCTTGCATAAACCGCCGACCAGCCGAATGGTTAGCTCCCTAACACCGGTTCTTGTATTTCCTGTTCAATATATTTGTTGGTATGACGTACGAAAACTTCGTAGCCAGTCTGTCGGCCACGCAGCCCCCTGCGGGCCTGTCGTCGGTATTGCGCGGGCTCTGGCACGCCGGGCGGCAGGAATGGGACCTGGCCCACACCGTGGCTCAAGACCACGACTACGACCCCATGCACAACTGGCTGCACGCCTACCTGCACCGCCAGGAAGCCGACCTAGCCAATGCCGCTTATTGGTACCGCCGCGCCGGCCGCAGTGTGGCTACCGGCCCTCTTCCCGATGAATGGATGCAGCTGGTAAAGGCTCAGCCTGATATCGAATCGGAAGCAAAGTCCGGTACCTGACAATTAGACTCAGGTAACGTCAGAATTACATTTTCCAAGAAAGAAATGACGGCGTTGCCGCGTTAGGGTAAATAAAAGTACATTTAACCTGCCAGTCGACTAGACCAGACATTATGCAGAAATTCTTACTTTTTGCCAGTAGCTTATGTTTGTCGGCTACGGCAGTGCAGGCCCAGGTAGATACCGTTCGTGCGTCTACCTTGCCCCCGGCTCAGCAGGCCGAAAAACTGTATAACAGCGGGGTTTCGAAGTTCAACAGCAAAAACTACCGGGCCGCTATTCAGGACTTCGACCGAGCCCTGACGCTACGCCCAGATTTTGCCAAGGCCTTCTACAACCGGGCCACGACCCGCTACGAGCTCAAGGAGTACCAGCAGGCCGTGCAGGACTACGACCAGGCCATCAAGCTGGAAACGACGGGCTTCAGCAACTACTTCGGCCGGGCCCAGGCGCAGGAAGCGCTGGGCCAGAAGACTGAAGCGGAGGCGGATTACGGCAAAGCGGCCGAAATCAAGCCTGACTACGCACCCTCCTGGTACTACCGCGGGGCTTTGCGTTTCGAGAAAGGCGAATTTAAGGAAGCCAAAGCCGATTTCGACCAGGCCATCAAAGTTGACCCCAACTACGCCTATGCCTACCACGACCGGGCCAGTGCGGAGCGCAAGCTTGGCAACTTCGATGCGGCCGTCCAGGATTACTCTAAAGCGCTGAGCCTGCAGCCCGACTTTATGCCGGCCCTGCTCAACCGGGCCGCCGCCAAGCGCCGGGACAACGACTTGAAAGGCGCCCTGGCCGATTATAACACCTACCTGAGTAAAAAGCAGGACAACGCCACGGCCTTCACCAACCGGGGCAGTACGCGCTACGAGGCCGGCGACTACAAAGGAGCCGTGGAAGACTTCACTAAGGCTATTGAATTAGACGGTAGCTACGCCTTTGCCTGGAATAACCGCGCCGCGGCCTACCTCAAGCTGGAAGATTACAAGAGTGCCGCGGCTGATGCCGCTAAAGCCATTGCCCTGAACGCGCAGTATGCCGAAGCCTACATGAACCGGGGCCACGCCCGCGAAATGCTGCGCGACGCCGATGGCGCCTGCCAGGATTGGCGGAAAGCGGCCGAGCTGGGCCTGGAAACCGGCACCAGCTACGCAGCTAATTCCGGCTGCGGCGGCGACTAGCCTGTTCTCTTCTGCTTCCTTCCCTCTTCTCTTCTGCTAGCAAGTACCATGTCTAGAATTCTGCTCATAGCTCTACTGCTGCTGGCCCAGGTCACAGTTGCTCAAAACGTGGAGTTTGACAAAGACAATTTCAAGTCCAACAAAGACGGGTTGAAAGAAGCCCAAAAAGAAGTTCGGACCGGCGACGAGTGGTACGATATGGACCCGCCCCGCTACGAGCAGGCCCTTCCCCACTACCTCGAGGCGCAGAAGTTTAACCCCAGCAACGCCCGCCTCAACCTGCGCATCGGCGACTGTTATCTGCACTCGGGCTTCAAGCCCCGGGCCCTGCCCTACCTGCAGAAAGCCTACCAGCTCAATGCCGACATCGACCCGCGCATTCACTACTTGCTGGGTCAAGGCCTGCACCTGAATGCCAAATGGACCGAGGCTATTGCCGAGTATAAAGCGGCTCAACCGGCTGTGGCCGGCAAAAATTCAACGCAGTTCCTGGCGGCCATCAGCAAGAAGATTAAAGAGTGTGAAAACGGCCTGAAGCTGGAGAAAAAGCCTTCCCGGGTGTTCATCGACAACATTGGGGCGGCCATCAACTCGCCTTACGCCGACTACGGCGCCGTTATTTCGGCCGACGAATCCGTTATTCTGTTCACCTCCCGGCGCGACAACTCGACGGGCAAAGAGCGGGACCCGGAAACTGGCGGCTTTTTCGAGGACATTTACCAGAGCACCCGCACCTCCTCGGGATGGTCGGCCGCCCGCAACCTGGGCAAACCCGTAAATAATGAAGGGCATGATGCCACGGTGGGCCTAGCTCCCGATGGCCAGCGCATGCTGGTGTATGTGGAAGACAATGGCGGCGACTTACAGGAAGCCGAGCTGCGCGGCGCGGCCTGGAAAAAGCCGGAGAAAATGGGCCCGCGCATCAACAGCAAGTACCACGAGTCGTCGGCGGCTTACACGCCCGATGGGCGCAGCCTGTACTTCGTGAGCGACAAACAAGGCGGGTTGGGTAGCCGCGACATCTACAAGGTTGAAATTGAGGGTCGCGGCCCGGCCATCAACCTGGGCTCGACCATCAACACGCCCTACGGCGAGGAAGGCGTGTTTCTGCACCCCGATGGTAAAACGATGTACTTCAGCTCGGAGGGTCATAATTCCATGGGCGGCTACGACATCTTCAAATCGGTGTTTGAGAATGGCAAATGGAGTGAGCCCGAAAACTTGGGCTGGCCCATCAACACGCCCGATGACGACGTGTTCTTCGTGACTTCGGCTTCGGGCCGCCACGGCTACTATTCGTCCTTCCGCGACGACGGCCTGGGCAGCAAGGACATTTATCAGATTACTTTTCTGGGTGCCGAAAAGCCACCGGTATTGTCGCAGGAAGACCAGCTTTTGGCCTCCCGTGCCCAACCGGTGAAAGAAGCTTCCCTGGCTCCGCCGGTTCCGATAGCAACGGCCCAGGTTACGATTCTAAAGGGAGTCGTCACCGACGCAGCCTCTAAGCAGCCTCTGGAGGCTACTATCGACGTGGTCGACAACTCGCGCAACGAGCTGATTGCCTCCTTCCGGGCTAATGCCCAGTCGGGCCGCTACCTGGTTTCGCTGCCTTCAGGCATCAACTACGGTATCGTCGTGCGCCAAGAAGGCTACTTGTTTCACTCCGAAAACTTCGATTTGCCCGCGGGAGCAGCCTATTCAGAGGTCGTAAAAGACATAGCGTTGAAGAAGCTGGATGTCGGCGTGAAAGTCGTGTTAAACAACATCTTCTTTGATTTCGATAAAGCCACCTTGCGCAAGGAAAGCACCGCCGAGCTAGAGCGCCTGCAGAAGCTGCTGGTGGAAACCCCGGCCCTGCGCCTGGAAATTTCCGGCCACACCGACAACGTTGGCAAAGCGGAGTACAACAAAGACTTGTCTAACCGCCGCGCCAAAGCAGTAGTGGACTATCTGGTAACCAAGGGAATTGACAAAGGCCGGCTGACGTATGCGGGGTACGGTGACACCCAGCCAGTAGCAACAAATACTACCAAAGGAGGGCGTCAGCTAAACCGGCGCACCGAGTTTAAAGTAACAGGTAAGTAATGCCGTTTGTCTTTGCTGTCCGTTTGCTTACATGCCCGCTTCCATTCCCCATCTGCCCCCGTTCGAGCCCGCTCTGCGCGTGCTCGTTGTCGACGACAATGAGCTGAATCAGCTGGTAGTATGCCGGGCCCTGGAAGACTGGAATGTGGAAGCAACCCTGGCCGATAACGGTCGTCAGGCCGTGGAGCTTGTCATCGCGCAGCCTTTTGATGTGGTCTTGATGGACATTCAGATGCCTGAAATGGATGGCTACGAAGCTACCCGCCGGCTTCGTAGCCATTCGCACCTGCAGTTGCTACCCATCATCGGCCTAACGGCTTCGGCCTCTGCTCAAGACCAAGCTCAGGCTCTCCAAGCGGGTATGAACACTACCTTGGCCAAGCCGTTTGACCCAGCTCTGCTGCACGCGAACCTGGTGCACTATACGACTCAGCGGTCAACGAAATCCGCTCAGCCCAGCCAAGCAGGCTCGTCTACGCCTGAGCCAGCTACAGAACCAGAAATTATTATCCAACCCGATTGGACGTTGTTGGAGGAGCTGGCCGCGGGCAATGAATCATTCATTGCCCAACTCGTTACTACGTTTTTAGAACAAACCCCACTGCTCTACCAGCAGCTAGTTGCCGCCTGCACCGCAGGAGAGGAGCTTGCCCTGGCGCGTCTTGCGCATAAGCTTAAAGGACAGGTGGTGTATTTTGGGGTTCCGGCCATGGAGTACCACCTCGAGAAGCTGGAGCGGCCGTCTACTGTTTCCGACTCCGCCCTGCCCCTCCATAGGGTTGAAAAGATTGGCCAGCAACTCGCGGCTTTGTACCCCTATCTACAGCACCGGTTAGACCGTTTTCAGCCCAAATAAAACGCCAGTGCAGACGAGTATTTGACTTCTCAAGTCTTCTTATACCTTTGGCGTTATGTCAACACCTCCTTCCCCTCTGCGTTGCCTTGTCGTCGACGACGATCCTCTATCAGTTCAAATCGTTATTAATTGTATCAACAATACTCCTTTTCTAACTACAGTAGGCAGTTTTGACAGCGCCTTGGCCGCCGCGGAAGTACTACGCAACCAACCCGTTGACCTATTATTCTTGGACGTCGAGATGCCGTTGATGTCTGGCCTCGACTTGCTGAGTACACTCCAAAACCCGCCCATGGTAATCCTGATTACCAGCAGCAAGCACTACGCCGTCGAAGCTTTTGAGCACGATGTAGTTGATTACCTGGTGAAACCCATCAGCTATGCCCGCTTTCTTAAAGCCGCACAAAAGGCCCTTGAACTCTCCGAAACCGATGCCAGCACGGCAACGGCGACGACCAATGCAGTTGCGACCAGCACCGATCCTGATTTTACCTTTGTAAAGGTTGATACGAAGCTAGTCAAAGTGCTTTTCAACGACGTCTGCTACGTCGAGGCCCTCGGCGACTATGTGCACATTGTAATGCCCCATAGCAAGCTCATCGTTTATAGCACTATGAAAGCTGTGGAAGAAAAATTTCCAACATCTGTTTTCGTGCGGGCCCACCGCTCGTTTATTGTTAATCTCAAACGGGTGCAGGCTATCGAAGACAACACCATTACTATCGAAAACAAACAAATTCCCATTGGGCAAACCTATCTGCGGGACGTATTGCAGCGCCTGAATAAGTTTTAGCCCTGAGCCAGAATATTCAAGCTGAAGGCAGCTGGTAGCTGCATCTACTGCCTAAGCTATTCCGACAAGCGGTAGCGCCTCCAAAACGAGGCGCTACCGCTTGTCGTGTTTAAAGCCAATACGGGTTAGAATATCTGCGCCTATCATCTGAATACCCCAAAGAACAAACTACGCACGAGCTGCCATATTATTTCTACACAAATTCCAATATTATTGTCAACATACTGCATTATATCAATATCATTTTGTTTATTTGTGCCATTCATATTGTATTCTGCCCTACCCGCTCATCCTCACATGAAGAAATATTTCTTCTTCTGCCTTCTTGCAGCCGCTTTGAGCGGTTCAGTTGCTCAAGCTCAACAAGCGCCAAACCTGCGTATGCAGGCGGTTGAAAATACCCGCAAACTGGCCCAACAGATTGCCCTTGATGACGCCCGCACAACCAAGGTTAAGAACCTAACCTATGATCGTTTGGTGCAGGAAAATGAGCTTAAGCAGATGTATAGCATTGACCCAGCCCTGCTGCAAAGCAAAATGGTGGTGGTAGAGCAAGACTACGCTGAGAAACTGAAAGCTGTACTAACGGATGCTCAGTTCCAGCGCTTCATGGCCTTAAAAGCTCCAGCCCTAGCTCCTGTTACGGCTGCTGCACCAACGCCCGCCGCCAGTGTTCCAGTTTTACCTGTCAACAAGCCTGAGGCCCAGCCCAACGCTAAGACGGCGCCGCTTCCAACGACCAAGAAAGTGAATTCGGCAACTCACGCCAGCACTTCCTCCCGCCGTCCTTAACCGTTAGCCAACTCGGGCCCGCTGGGCTTGCTCAACGGCTTTATTTTCCGCCATATTGGCCCGCAGAATATCTAGCGTGAGTCCCCACAAGGCCTCGTAGGGAATGATTTCGATTTCCGCGTAGGCTTCTCCGGGCTGTGGAGCCTCATGCAGACGATTAAGCAGAGGCTGGCCCTTTTTCTGGCAAACTTCCGGATCGAAATTTTCCTTTACAGTCAGCACTAGTAGCCGGAAAAACAGTTGGCTTCGTAATGTTGCAGATTCCCTTAAATGCCGTTGTTCATACTTACGCAGGCTTTCTAAACGTGCCAGCAGGTTCTCTACATCCTGCCGCCGTAAGAAGTTGAGATACTGCAGAATTAAAATTGCGACATTATACCCCTGCTTATCGCGACTATAGTCAGGAACTGTTTGCACAAATTGGTTGAAGTGCCGTAGCGTAAGAGGCGAGTTCTCGGGCTGCAGGAAGTATATATAGGCCTTATAAAGGTCCCAGCGCTGCCGGGCTGCGGCGCGCTGTTTGCGGAAATACGGGTTCTTGTGCGCCATTTCCAGTAGTTGCTGCGCTTGGCTGTACTGGCCCGCATGCAAGGCCAAAAGCACATAGTTTTCCATAAAGAAAAACCAGTTACCTGAGGAAGGATGAAAATCTTTCAGGTAGTCTTCCGACAGTTGTAGCCCCTTTGCAGCCTGCTTATTGTGCAAATAAGCATAGGCCGACATGTAGTTATTAAACCGGCTATCGAACCTGCGACGGTTTATTTTTCCCTTCGTCCACAGCTTCTCAGTCGACGTCGTGATTTTGATAATTTCTTCGTAATTGCCAGTAAACTCCAGCAACGTCAGTTGGGTCAGATACAGGTAGTTGAATGTAGTATAGCTTTGCGCTTTATCGTGTAGCTGCTGCAACTGAGCTAAGTACCCTGGCAGCTCATTCAACAAAGCCCGCCGGGTTCGAACGGTATGTGCTTGCGCCATTTTACTACTCAGGTATATCTGCCCAGCATCATCTTCCAGTGCCATAAGGTGCTGCAGTTGCTTGAGCTGTTTACTAACAGCCCGGTAGCGGGCGGGTTGCCGCAGATCCACGTAAAGCTTACACAATAAGCGCGTGGCCATTACAGCATACTCCGTAAACTCGCCTTCCAAAGCTTGGCGCAGGCATTTGCGCAGGAGTTGCTCGGCTAGCATGTACTCGCCTTCCCGATATAGAATAGTGACTTGGTGGTATAACCCTATGCACTGTAATTCGTATCTTCTTGATACCAAGTACCGCGGGTCCGACTGCTCCAGAAAGTATAAGTGATTCAGTAGTTTCTGCTGCACGCGCGACTTAAGCTTACGAAAAGACGTGTTGCTAGCTGTCGAGACTTTGCCATACAGGGCTTTAGTCAGTTGCAGTTGAGTGCTATCTGGCTCCTCCTCCAAGAGCCGGATGAGCTTCAGATCTTTGTTAGAGGACTTTTTAGCTGAAAAATCAAATAACGGTGATTCTTTCACGCGACGGTCTGTCACAATTCTAGCAAGATTGCTAAGCTTTTCCATAGTATAAATGGCTTTGGAGCCGTCCTGATTGCTATTGCAAGATGGAAAAAGGAACAGAAATCACGTCACAAATAATCCAAATATTTCCTTTATTACTTTGGGCCGCCTTCTACACCTTTGTACTTGAGGACATCTGCATAGACCAAGATGAGAAAGTCACAATTTGAAAGGTCTATTGGCACTTTTCCACTCTGAACGGGTTGCAATTCACCCTATCAACGCCTTAATATGCCTGTATGAGCAAATTTTCCTTCGTTTATATCTGTATTATCCAAGTCACTTTTACACGATATCTTTCCTTTCAGCCAGCCCGGATGTAAAGCAACTTTGTGTCATTCAAACCCTTCGAACGACCCAACCTCATAAAGCGCCATGTTAGAACTCATCGCAATTGCCCTGCTTCAACTCGCTAGCTTTACTTCTTCTCCCGAGCAGCCCGAATCAAAGTCTACCACCAGCGATACTCCCGTTGTTGTTGTTCCAACCGAAAACCAGCAAGGCGGTGGCGGCTGGGGTGGTGACTAAGACTCCCGTACTCTAGCATTGTAGCGTTCGGCTTCCTGTAGAATGTTAGTTAACTTGCCCGGCACTCATTCGGCGCAGTAACCTCTTCATGAAGCAGCTTTTATTTGGTTTTCTGGTTGTGATGAGCAGCGTCTTAGGCGCTTGCTCATCTCCCCAGCAAAAGTCAGCCTCTCCTATTCGAATTCGGTGGGAGCGAGACCCTGAGAATCTGGATCCGCTCATCCTACCGAACGAAAACGCGCTTGAAGCCGCAAATTTACTGTATTCAAGCCTTCTGTTTGTCGACCCAAGCAAGCAGCAGTTCACGCCTTGCTTGGCCGAAGCACTGCCAAGCGTACAGCTAAAAGACTCCCTAACTCTGCTTACATACCGCATACGGCGTGAAGCAGTTTGGGACAATGGTAAGCCCGTCTTAGCTCAGGACGTGGCTTTTACGCTTAAGGTGATGAACTGTCCAGGCCTGCCGATTGAGTCTAATCAATCTCAATGGGGCTTTATTAAGGACATTCAGCTTGACGCTCAGGATCCTCGGCGTTTCACGCTGATCTGCGCAGGCCGCTCACCCGAATACAAGTGGTCTTCCGGCGATTATATTATTTTACCTGAATATCCACTAGATCCCCAGGGGCAACTACGCCCTTTCTCACTGGCCTCGCTGCGCGCTGATACGGCCGGTGACCGACATACACCCGCCATCAAGGCATTCGTAACTCGTTACAAACAAGCCCAGCTTGACCATCACCCCGAGCGGTTGCCCGGCTGCGGACCTTACGTGCTTGAGGCTTGGGAACCCGGCCGCTACCTCACCTTTAAGCGAAAACCCACCTGGTGGGCCGATGCGCTGCGTTCCGAATTTCTTCCATTGCAGGCATATCCCCAGAAATTGGACTACCAAATTATTCCGGATGTAGCCACTGCGGTGCTGGCTCTGCGTCGTGGTGATATTGATGTGTACCCGATGATGCCCGCGCGGGAATTTCAGCACCTGCGGCAGGACTCAACAAACCAACCTGCTCTGAGCTTCTATACTGCCGATTCATACAAAATGATAACGGCTTGTTTTAATACCAAGCAGGCTATTGTACGGGACAAGCTGACCCGTCAGGCCTTGTCGCTTTTGTTTGATGTACCAGCACTTATAGAAGCTACTCAACTTGGTATGGCTTACCCAAGTGCGGGCTTGATAAGCCCTAAATTGGGGCCGCTATACAATGACAGCTTACCCCTCCCTGCCTATAATCCGACGGCTGCCACGGCTCTGCTGCGTCAGGCGGGCTGGCAACGCCAACCCAGCGGCGGCTGGTCCCGTCGTAGTACTGACGGGCAGGTACAGAAATTGGCACTGACCCTAAGTTACCGAACTACTGACCCCGCATTTGAAACTATAGCGCTGCAACTGCGCACTGCAGGCAGTAAACTTGGTATTCCGGTGCAGCCCCAGCCCCTGGAGTCTTCTGTATTTTGGGACAGGTTACGATCGGGCACCGTAGATATGTATCTGTTTACCATAACCGGTAATCCATTTGTATACAACTTTGCCCCTATTCTGCACACACAAAGCATTGGTTCGGGCAACTATACGGGCTTTGGCACAGCTGCCAGCGACCAGCTAATTGAAGCCATAGCAGCCGAGGAACAGCCAAGGCGTCAAGCGCAGTTACTCCGGCGCTTGCAGCGGATCCTGCACGAAGAAAAGCCTCTGACGGTACTTTTCTTTCTTCGCTCCCGCTTAGCCGCTAGCAGTCGGCTCACCAATTTGCAGGTATCGGGCTTGCGACCGGGCTACTCGGCTACTGCTATTCAGACCAAGTCAGCTCCTGTTCAGTAACGCATGCGGGGCTTTTTGATTTCCCGCTTAGCGCATGCGCTGCCCGCCGCGTGGGTAATTCTGTCTGTTATTTTCTTGCTTAGCCGAGGGCTAACCAATCAGCCGACAGAAGCAGACGGCTCATTAGCAGGAAACTTAGCTGTTCATGTCACGACTCCAACCCAAAACCGACTGGCAGAATACGCCTTGCGCAAGCGTCGGGGCCTGGACTTGCCTTTGTTTTACGTATCGTCCCGGGCCACACCGGCTTCAGGGGGCGTGGCGTGGCGTTGGCGTTGGAATGGGGTACACAACCAGTACCATGTATGGTTGTGCGGATTGCTACGTGGGGATTTGGGACGTTCTTTTCGGGACAATCAACCCGTAACGACGCTGGTAAGCCGGGCGCTGACCTGCACCCTTCCCTTAACAATAGGGGCTTTTATTACCATAGCCGGAGCCGGCTGGGGGCTTACCTTGCTGCTGGCGCACTATCGTTCCATACGCCCAGTGGTCGTAACTGCGCTGCACTTTTTACAGACATTGCCGCTTTTTGTGGTGGCCCTGCTGTTGCTACTCCTGCTAGCAAACCCTGATTTTTTGGACTGGTTTCCAGCTTATGGGTTAGCAAGACCGGAAAATAGTACTACTGGGCTTTATCAGTTGCTAAGTTCCCTGTACCACTCGGTATTGCCGCTTTTCAGCCTAGTCCTGGTTAGTCTGCCTTCTTTTGTGGTGCAGTGGCACAACGCGCTTCAGCAAGAGTTAAAGGCTGACTACATTCTGACGGCGCGGGCGAAAGGAGTACGTCCCAGCTTAGTGATTCGCCGTCATGCCCTGCGGAATGCGCTGTTACCCGCTATTACGTACTTGACAGATTTATTACCGGCTTTGGTAGCAGGAGCAGTGGTAGTAGAATTGATATTCGCACTTCCCGGTATGGGACGTTTGATAGCAGAGTCGGCAGCAGCGCGCGACTTTCCCGTGGTGCTCAGCGGCGTAGTACTCATTGCTTTAGTGCGGTTACTAGCACAAATTCTGGCCGATTGGCTTTACTATCAGGCCGACCCGCGAATCAAGCTTGAGGCATGAGGCGGCCAGAAACAAGACGTTTGTGGCAACGGTGGTTGGCAATTCTATGGCTGATGGCACTAGTCGCTGCGGGCACTAGTGCCACGATGTTACCCTTACCTGCACCGGATGCACCCGACTTGCGTGCTATTACGCAGCCGCCTCTCACGCCTTCCCACTGGCTAGGCACTGACTTAGCGGGGAGAGACATTCTAGCCGGGCTTATTTTTGGAGCTCGTACTACTCTTCTAACAAGTGTACCAGCCGCCCTGTCGGCAGCCCTGCTGGGCACGTTTTTAGGTAGCATGGCGGGCTATTGGGGCAATTCCCGCCTACGCGTTCCAGCGGTGGTAACCGGCTGGCTAGTGATTCTTGGAGCCGGAGCCAGTTGCATTTCCCTACCGACTCCTGAGCTGGTATGGTGGCTGGGGCTGGCAGTATTAGGCGGGCTGGCCCTGTGGTTGGCCACTAGAAACAAGTACGCCGCTACCTGGCCGGTTCCCGTTGATAAGTTGGTCTTGCTGCTCATTGCCTTTCTGACGGCTATCCCCCGGCTTATACTCGTCTTGGCTCTAGCAGCTGTACAAGAACCATCTCAGTTGGCCCTACTCATCGTCCTAACCCTGACTTACTGGCCAGTGACGGCACAAATAGCCCGCGCGACGATGCAACGCATTCGTCACTTGTCATACATTGAGGCTGCCTATACACTGGGCCTTCCCAACTGGCGAATTATTATCGGACATGCTTTACCAAGCATATGGAATAGTATCAAGGTCACGCTTCCCCTTGGGGTAGCAGCCCTTATCGGTATTGAAACAACTCTTTCCTTTCTAGGCGTAGGCTTACCCCCACAAACTGCTAGTTGGGGACGCATACTAGCTACAGCCCGTCTTGATCCGACAGCATGGTGGCTGATTGTGTTTCCCAGCACCTGCATCGTATTTACGATGCTAGCTCTGCGACAAATAACATTTTCATCTCAGCAAGAGTAGGGATAAGCTCTGCAGCCACGTCACAACAGAGGCAATATTGTCTTCTTACATAACCTCCCCCGTACTTCAGAAAATAGTTATAATATCTTCTGTAGCTGTGTACTTATGCAAAATGCCGCCATATCGGCTCATGCAGCTTCCAAATCCTTCAAAGTATGCTACAAAAACGGGTTTCAAATCCCATGTCACAATTACACCCAAATCATCCTTTACAGGCCTCGGTTATTGCCCTAATATTGTCATAAGAAACAGCTAGCCAAGTGGGCGGCTCCCTTTCTTCAGCCTCTCAGCGTGCTGTGAGTTTCAATCCTAGCACAGTGTCTTGTCGGTCTTTAATCACAAAGAGGTGATGACGCTGCTACTGCTGGTACGACGCTAACGGCGCTTATCAAGGTAGATAAACTGAGAAAAAAAGTAAGAATAATCCGCCAAAAATTGGCGAAAAATAAAAGTAAAAGGGCGTATCGCAGCTCTGCTCGCAGCGATACAACCTAAAGGTTGTTGCAATAGGTGTGTAAAAAAACCGCTGGCTTTGCCACCGGTTTTTTTGCGTTTATAGCCTCTGGTACTGGTGCTTCTGCGGCTCAGCCTTCTGTTTGACGCGCTAGAACAGCAATACCTTCCTGAAAGCTATGGGGCTGATAGCCTAACTGCTGCTGAGCCTTGCTGATGATGAAGCCGGTACGGGCCGGGCGCTTGGCCGGCTGCGAAAAGCTGCTGTTGTCTACCCTTGTTATCAACGTCTTGTCCAGCTTAAAGTAGTCGGCAACCTGAAGCGCCATTTGATACGGTGTCAGCATTTCACTGCTACTGATGTGGAAAATACCGGTTGCATCATGCTTGGCTACCAACCAACAGCCCAGGGCCAGATCTTCGGCCAGGGTAGGCGTCCGAAATTGGTCGTTGACCACCTTAATAGGCTTACCGGCCCGAAGCGAGTCGCGCACCCACAGGACGATATTGGTCCGACCGTAGTCGTGGGCGGTGCCATAGACCAGCACGGTACGGACAATGGCCCAGGCGCCGGTACTGGCTTGCACCACCTGCTCGGCCGCCAGCTTGCTTTGCCCATAGAAATTGACGGGGGCCGGCGTGGCCTCTTCTGACAAAGGCCCTTCTTCGCCACTGAAGATGAAGTCGGTGCTGACGTGGGTCAGGTGGATACCCAGCTGCACGCAGGTTGCTACCAAATTCTCGACAGCTGTCACATTTTGCGCCCAACACGCCTCTTGGTTTAACTCGCACTCATCCACGTTGGTCATGGCGGCAGTGTGCACGAGGTGGGTAGGGCGCTCAGCAGCCAAGACCTGCTCTACTTGGGTACGGTCAGTTACATCCAGCGGCACAAAGCGCACCTGCGGATAAAGCTCTGCCAACTTGTTCGGGCCGCGGGAAGTGGCAATAAGCTCTACTCCCGTCTGCTGGGGCAGCAGTTCTACCAGCTTTTGTCCCAGCAAGCCGTTAGAGCCGGTCACTAAAATGCGTTTGCTCATGCTACTCGTATTTGTAGCTGTAGAGTTCGGTAATCTTCTTCTTTTTCAGCTTTTCCACTTTCACAGTCATTTTGATGTCGGTGATTGGCCGGTCGCGCTCATCTTTGGGTTGGGCAGCTATTTTATCAATAACATCCAAACCACTGATTACCTGGCCAAATACGGTGTATCCACCGTTCAAGTGGGGCGTGCCGCTGTGGTTCTGCACAATATAGAACTGGGAGCTACTGCTGGCTTTGGTCGGATTCACCATATCGCCCTGACGAGCGGCGGCTACCGCGCCAAATTTGTGCGAGAACTCGGGACGAATTTCAGCCGGAATAGTTTTGTCATTCTGGGGGCCCATACCGTCGTTGCTCGGATCGGAATCTTTGGAATTGCCGTCGCCGCCCTGAATCATGAAGTTCTGGATGATGCGGTGGAAGGTAGTACCAGTGTAGAAACCACTTTGGGCCAGCTTCAGAAAGTTGGCCTTATGCTGGGGCGTCTCGTCGAATAGAATCAGCTTGATATCACCCTGCGAAGTGCTGATGGTGACGACCTGATCCTTCTTGCTTTTTTTAGGAGCTTTGGCAGCGTGCAATACTGGGGTCAACAAGCAAATTAGCAGCCAGCAGAGCGCCGTAGCGCGGGAAATGAACTTCATAGCGGGGAGTTAGTGGAGGGTAGAAAGCAAAACTACATGGTTTCAGCAGCCGACGCTATAAAATTGGTCTGTAGTTGGCTGGCACCATGCTTACGTACCATCCGCGCGCGACTCTTGAAAAGCACTCGTCTACTACCAGGCCTTGGCCATACCCATAGCCTACGCCACTTTTTCGCTGATTAATCGGCGAAGCGGGAAAATATTCGTATTGACGCCAAGCTCGACCTTATCTTTTTCCTATGCCTTCTTCTACTCTGCTTACTCCTCCCCCACACTGGTTTCCTAAGCTTTTACTACTTGCCTACGTGATTTTGTTCATCGTGCTGGCTATTAATCCGGCTGAACGTGGCACCTGGGTTGCCGAAAATCTGCCGATTGTAGCCATTACCGCTGCTTTGGCAGTGCTGTACGCACGTGGAGTCCGGTTCTCTAACTTAGCGTACCTCTTGATGAGCGTGCTGTTGTTTATGCATACCATAGGCGGCCATTATACCTTCGAGAAAGTACCGTTTGCCTGGTTCAATAATCTATTCGGCTTTAAGCGCAACATGTACGACCGAGTAGCTCACTTTAGCGTCGGTTTTTACGCGTTTGCCATTATAGAGCTTATCGACCGATACCAGGTTATTCGCAATCGGGTGGTGGCTTACCTGTTTCCGCTCTGCGTAATTGGTACGGTAGCCATGGCGTACGAACTAATCGAATGGGTGTACGCTGAGACGGCCGGGGGCGACGCCGGTGCCGCTTTCTTGGGTAGCCAAGGTGACATCTGGGACGCTCAGAAAGATATGCTGGCCGATACCAGCGGGGCTGTTTTTGCCTTACTGCTCTACTGGCTGCGCAGCTCATTCACTGAACCTGCAGCCCCTGCGAGGGCCGCATAACCAACAAAAAAGGCCGGCGCTAGCGTCGGTCTTTTTTGTTGGTTGCAACGTTTGTACTGGTTAGCTCACGGCCCGCTGGCTGCGAATTTCCTCCAGTATCTCGCGCCCACCCCGATTTAAGACACGTTCGGCCAGTTCGATGCCCATGACTTCGGCCTGCCCCAAATCAGCGGTAGTCAGGATTTCTTCCAGGTATTGCTCCCCATCGAGGCTGATCAGCCCGCCATGTAATTGCAGAGCACCTTCGGCGGTATAAGTAGCCAGCGCAAAAGATGGAATACTGCAGCCCCCTTCCATAGTGCGCAAAAAAGCCCGTTCGGCCAGCAGGCAGGTGTGCGTAGGCTGGTGGTCCAGAATCCGGTGCAGCTCGGCTTTCAAGGCGGGCTCCAAACTACGGGCGCACTCTACGGCTACACTACCCTGGCCGGTAGCGGGTACGAATTGCGTTTCGGGCAGCACAAAGCGGATTAGCTCGTCATACTCCATGCGGTGTACCCCGGCATAAGCCAGCACTAAGGCGTGATACTGCCCTTCTTCCAGCTTGCGCAAGCGGGTTTGCAGGTTGCCCCGGGCTTCGGCGGTAGTGGCGTTCGGGTAAAAGCGGCGCAGCATGGCTTTGCGACGAGTGCTGCTGGTGCCCAATACCAAGTCGGGCCGGTCGAGCGACAAGTCGGGGTCGAAGCTGATAATAACGTCGTTCACCTTTTCACGCTCCATGAAAGCCAGGAGCTCCAGGTCTTCGGGAATGCTGCTTTGCACGTCCTTGGCGCTGTGTACGGCAATATCAATTGCTCCTGAGCGCAGGCTCTCTTCCAGCTCTTCGGTGAAGACGCCCTTCGCCCCGATCTTATCCAGGGAGCGGTCCAAGACCACGTCTCCTTTGGTGGTGATAATGACGATTTCGGTTGAAAGCTGGGCGAGCTCCAAACAGGCAGCTACGTGATGCGCCTGCCAAAGAGCCAAACGGCTCCCACGGGTACCGATACGAATAGGACGGTGAAGATTCATGCGGAAGAAAAAAGAGCCGGTTGCGGAAGCTACCCAAACGGCAAAAACTGCTTTTGGATTCCTGCGCCAGACTACGCATTATTGATTGTGCAAAGGTACGATGCTTACCAAGTCTAAGCCGGCTATAGGTGGTTTAGCACTAGCTATAGCAGTTTAGCAAACTGTATTTTCTGCGTTTCTGGCCTCTAGGCCGGGATTTTCAGCAGCTCGGCAATGCGTAGCGACATATCCACGAAGACCATGCGAGGATTGGCGTTGCGCTCAATGTGGTAGTGGGCATCGTTCAGTTCCTGGCTCAGTGCGTCAGCATTGCCCCGGTGAACAAAGCAGCTGAAACCCGTTACGAACTGCTGCTCATTGGCTGGCAAGTGAGGAACAAACTGCGCATCGATGCCAAACAGGAGCACCTTGCGCAGAATACCGAGTCCGAATTGCAGAAATTCCTTCTGGTTTTCGCGGCCCATCTTCTGAAACTCATCGGTTTTGGCCAGAATCAAATCCACCTTATAGCCATAGCACTGCCGCATCCACTCCACGAAGAATGTAAAGTAGTCATTATCCGAGGTGGCTTCCCGGGCGGCCAGCGCGGCGCCTAAGTTGCCTTCCGTTAGTTGGGCAATTTGCCGGGCTTTTACTTCGGGCACGTGGTGCTGGTCGCGCAAAAACTCCGTAATCTCAGCTTCGGAATAAGGCCGCACTACCACGGGCTGCACCCGGCTGATAATGGTTGGCAGCAGCTGCTCCGGCGAAAAGCTTACCAGCAGAAAAATAGTGGCGGGTGGCGGCTCTTCCAGGAGTTTGAGCACGGCGTTAGCGGCCGCCGGATGCATCAGCTCGGGCAGCCAGATGACCACAATCTTGAACTGTCCCTCGAAGGCTTTCAGCGACACAAGCTTGAGGAGCTGTAGGCTTTCCTCCTTGGAAATGCTGCCCTGCTTGTTGTCGGCGCCAATATGCTGCATCCAGTCGTTGAGGCCCTGATACGGATTCTCCAGCACGAAGCTGCGCCAGTCGGCGGCAAACTTGCTGCTGACGGCATCCTTGGCCACGGCTTTAGTTGTGGTAACCGGCAGAATAAAGTTCAGGTCGGGGTGAATCAGCTTATCGGATTTCTGGCAGGCGGCGCAGTGTCCGCAGGAATCCTGCGCGGCGGGGCCCCGCTGCTCACAATTCAGAAAGGTGGCGTAAGCCAGGGCCAAGGCCAGGGCTGCCGAACCTTCGGCCCCGCGAAACAGCTGAGCGTGGGCCACGTGCTGCCGGTGCACCGTTTGCACCAGCACGCGCTTGACATCCGTTTGACCAGGTATTGCAGAAAAGCGCATTGGTAATTGATTACTCAGCTGTTTGGGTGGGCACGTCCTTGCCGACGGCTTTTTCCCAAATCCGGTCTTTGGCCGTGGCCTCAAACACGTGCTGCATGATGGCTTGCTCGGTGGCGTCGTACTCGAGGTGACGACGGGCCATGACGCGCTCGGCAACTTCGGCTACTTTGGGCATCTTGAAGGTCTCGAAACCCGCGGAACCGCCCCAGCTGAAGGACGGAATAAACGTGCGCGGGAAGCCCGCCCCGAAGATATTGGCGCCCACGCCTACCACCGTGCCGGTGTTGAACATCGTGTTGATGCCGCACTTGCTATGGTCGCCCATCATCAGGCCGCAGAACTGCTGGCCCGTGCTCACGAAGCGGCCAGCGCTGTGGCTCCAGATTTTAACCGGCGCGTAGTTATTCTTCAGATTGGAGGTATTGGTATCGGCGCCCAGGTTGCACCATTCGCCGATGACGGAGTTGCCCAGGTAGCCGTCGTGGCCCTTGTTGGAATACCCCAGCAGGATGGAATTGCCAACTTCGCCCCCTACTTTGCTGTACGGGCCCACGGTATTGTCGCCGCGCATCTTGGCCCCGACATTAATGTGCGAGCCTTCACACAGAGCCAAGGGCCCTTTTATGATGGCGCCTTCGTGTACCTGGGAGTTTTTACCCAGATAAATCGGGCCGTCCTCAGCGTTGAGAATAGCGGCCCGGATTTTTACCCCTTCCTCGATAAAGATATTCTCGGGGGCATACACGATGGTGTGCGCATCACCCACCGGCTGCGACACCCGACCTTGGGTAAGCAAAGCAAAGTCGCGGCGGATTTCGGCGCCGTTCTGCAAAAACAGGTGCCATACCTCGCGCAAGGCAATGACGGGCTCGGCTACTTCCTTGGTGTCCGCAAATCCATCCTGAATCAGTTCGGCAATATTGGTGGCCTCGGCCAGATGCGCCGCCACGAGCAGACTGCCATCCATTAGAGCCTGGCCGGGCTGCAGGGCCTGCACCTGTTTGGTCAGCAACTCATCGGGGCACACGGCTCCGTTGATAACCAGCGCTGGGCCGCCGATGGGACCCGCGGGATACTTGCCCTGCAGATACGTTTCGGTGAGGTAATGCACCGGCTGCTGCAAGCGGTGCTGCCACTTTTCGGCTACCGTCAGGATGCCGCAACGCAGAGCCGCCACTGGGCGCGTGAAGGTAAAAGGCAGCAGTTTGGGCCGGATAGCGGGGTCATCGAAAAGCAGAACAGTCATGCGAAGCGGAGAGAAATAAGCGTAAAGCGGAGGCCAAAATTTGAAGCGGCAAGTTAGCGCCTTGGGGGTAGAACCACTTGCTACTGGCCCAACTTTGCGGCTTAAAATTGGCCAGCAGCTTTGCTTTCGGCCAACAAAAAACTCCTTCCGGCGAAGCCGAAAGGAGTTTTAGATATGCTAGTAAGCTGCAGGCATCCGCGTGCGGCCACTGACCAGAATTACTTCTTCTGGTAGCGGTTGCGGAATTTCTCAACGCGGCCAGCGGTGTCGATAAACACGTTTTTGCCGGTGTAGAAAGGGTGCGAGGCGCTGCTAACTTCCACCTTGATGACGGGGTAAGTCTTGCCGTCCTCCATCGTGATGGTTTCGTTGGAGTTCATCGTCGAGCGGGTGATGAATTTAAAGTCGCTGGACGTGTCCTGGAACACAACTTCGCGATACTCGGGGTGGATGTTCTTTTTCATGGTCGTGATGCCGTTAATACCTTCTGGCCCTGCCGATTTTGCGGAAGGGACTGCAAAAGTACACGTTAGCTCCGGAATTTAAAAACGTAAGTCGTCTTTTCTATATTTGGTTGGATTATCAGCGGCTAGCAGTGGAAAATGTTTATTTTTGGTTTCTGCTCAGCTACTCCTTATCGCGCTCTTATTGCTTCCATTATGACCCGTAAGGTTACTGTATTCGCTGTTTTCTGGCTGCTGGTCGCTACGCTGGCGTACGGGGCCACTATTACGCTGTTCCAGGCCACTTTCGACGGTAGCAACGTACGGGTAGAATGGGAAACCACCAACGAGGCCGGGGTGCAGTCCTACGATATCTGGCGCAAGGCGAACAACGAGCCCTCGTTTGCCCACATGATTACGATGCAGCCCGGCAGCCTGCGCCGCTACCAATTTCTGGACACCAACCTGTACCGGGGCATCAACGGTGGCCCTTTTACTTACCGACTAGTGGTACACACTTCTACCGGCGACCAGACCTATACTACGGTGCTGAGTACCACGCCTAGTGCCGTACAACGCTCGTGGGGCAGCATCAAGTCCATGTTTCGGTGAAACAGCGAGACGCGGAGGTATCGAATAACCAAGCCGGCGCGGAGCCGGTTTTTTTGTGCCCGTATCTTTGGCCGGCGGGCTTGGTCGTATTCGGTGCAGATTGAAACTGCTGCCAACCCCGCTTTTTAACTCACTATTTCACCACCCTACCACTCATGCGGATTTGTTTTGCGACCAATAACGAGCACAAGCTCACCGAAGTCCGGGCGATGCTGCCGGCCAGTATCGAACTGGTCAGCCTGCAGGATATCGGGTGCTACGAAGAGCTGCCCGAAACGCAGTCTACCCTGGAAGGCAACGCCCGGCAGAAAGCCGAGTATGTGTGGCAGCATTACCAGACCTCCTGCTTTGCCGATGATACCGGGCTGGAAGTAGCCGCATTAGGCGGGGCGCCGGGCGTGTACTCGGCGCGCTACGCCGGCCCCCAGCGCTCCGCCGCCGACAACGTGGCCAAGCTGCTGCACGAGTTGCAAGGGCAGCTAAACCGGGCGGCTCAGTTCCGGACCGTTATTGCCTTGGTGTTGCCCGACGGTAGCGTGCACGAATTTGCCGGTGCCGTGGCGGGGAAAATTACCCCCGAAATACGCGGCGTCGACGGCTTTGGCTACGACCCCGTTTTCCAGCCTACCGGACACACCCTAACCTTCGCGGAAATGAGCTTAGCCGAAAAAAACACCCTGAGCCACCGGGCCCGGGCAGTCGAGCAATTAATTGCCTTTTTCCAGAAAATAGAGGCAAAAAAGTAGCGGAAGCGGAAAATTTCCGCTGTTCTGGGGTCAGAAACCGTCGGCACCCAAGTCATTTTGCTACTTTTGCAGGGTTGGCCCTGTCGGTACGGGCCACTTCCCACCCCCATGCAACATCCTTTCATCGTCGGTATCACGGGCGGCAGCGCCTCGGGCAAAACCACCTTTCTGCGCCGCCTGTTGGCCTCGTTTCCGGAAGAAGACATCTGTCTGATTTCCCAGGACAACTATTACCACCCCCGCGAAAGTCAGTCGATTGATGTCAATGGCGTAACCAACTTCGACCTGCCCTCTTCCATCGACTCGGCCTCCTACGCGGCCGATGTGCTGCAAATCAGCCAGGGCAAGGAAGTGCGCCGCTTGGAGTACACCTTTAATAATCCCAACGTAAAGCCGGCCGAGCTGGTGTTTCGGCCCGCGCCTATTGTGGTAGTAGAGGGCATCTTCGTGTTTTACTTCGAGGAGGTGGCCAAGCTACTCGATCTGAAGGTCTATATCGACGCCCGGGAACATGTGAAGCTGCAGCGCCGCATCGTGCGCGACCGGGATGAGCGGGGCTACGACCTGGAGGACGTGCTTTACCGCTACACCAACCACGTAGCGCCCACCTACGAGAAATATATCAAGCCCTTCAAGCAGGATGCCGACATTGTGATTCCCAACAACCGCCACTTCGAGCGGGGGCTGGAAGTACTCGTCTCGTATTTGCGCAGTAAGGTGACGGAAGCCAAGCAGTAAAGTCTTTGTGTGGGCTTTGAAGCCTGCAGAACTACCTGAGAAGTCCTGACCAGCAGTTGGTCAGGACTTTTTTTGTGAAAAAACTGAGGGCTTGGCACCAGAAGCCCCGAAGTCGGGTTTGGCCCTCTAAGCTGAGCCGAACTGCCCGATGGCTACGGATTTTGCCAACGTTTGTTAGTCTTTTAATGCCTGTTCTGCCCAGTTTGCCTTGCCCGCGCTGCCGGGTTTGGCTATATTTGTAGCCATTGCTTTGAGAATGTCGGTCTGTATCTCCCACTTTTTGCCTCGCCTGCGCTTCACGCTGCTCACAGCTACCCTGCTGTTTGTGCTCTCGCTGAACCACCAGGCCGTTGCCACCTTCCGGATTCCGGTGGGCAAGGAAACGCGCGTGGGCGTGGGGCCCAAAGCGGCGGTAGTAAAGCAAAAAGTAACCCTGGAAGCCACAGCCCCCCTGGGCCTGTGGCTGGCGCCCGCCGCCGAAGCGTGGCAGCCAAGCATCGAACCACTGGTATGGCCTCGGCCGCTGGGGCGCACGGCCTCCCTGCAGCCCCGCCCCAGTGCCGTCCCCGATTTGTTCCGCTCCCGGCTGCTGGTCGCAGCCTTGTCGCCGCACGCTCCGTAGCGGGGCCGGCCAACTCCGACCGGCTCCCGGTAGCCGGCGTGCTTTTGCAAGTGCAGCAGACTCGTGTGTAGGCTAAGACGCCCAATCCGGATTGCTTTTCCCCGACTTCATTTTATTTTCTTTCAATGCGTAATAAAGGACTTATTATCGCGCTGACAGCCGTTGTTACGGCCTTATGCGCGTACTTCCTCTTCTTCACTTACATCTCGCGTGGGGTGCAGAAAGATGCGGTAAACTATGCCTCCAAGAGTGGCAAGCTGGTGGAACGCCAGCGTCAGCACTACCTCGACTCGGTGTGGCGCGCCCCCGTATTTGGCCCCTACACGTACCGCGACGTACGCGCCTCGGAGCTGGGCCTCGGCCTTGACCTGAAAGGCGGCATGCACGTGACACTGGAAGTTTCGCCGGTGGAAATCGTGCGGGCTATGTCGGGCAATTCCAAAGACCCGAACTTCAACAAAGCCCTGGCCCAGGCCCAGGAGTTGCAGAAGACCAACCCTTCGACTCCCTTCACAGCCCTGTTTGCTCAGGCCTACCGTACTATCGCGCCCAACGACCGTCTGGCCCGCATCTTCGCTAACACAACCAACAAGAGCCGCGGCATCGACATCAACTCGACCAACGAGAAAGTAATTGCCGCCATCGACAAGGAAGAGGAGGAAGCCATTGACCGCTCCTTCAACATTCTGCGGACCCGCGTCGACAAGTTCGGCGTGAACCAGCCCAACATTCAGCGCGTGAAAGGCACGGGCCGCATTCAGATTGAGCTGCCCGGCGTAGACAACCCCGACCGGGTGCGCAAGCTGCTGCAGGGCCAGGCCAAGCTGGAGTTCTGGGAAGTATGGCGCACCGACGAGTTCGGTCCTTACTTCAACCAGCTCAACGAAGTGCTGACGGCCAAAGAAGCTGCGGAGAAACTCACCGGCACCGCCGCTACTACGCCGGCAACTACCGACACTACTGCTACAGCTGCCGCCGCCGCTGGCGACTCTACTTCGCTGGCCAGCCAGCTGGCTAAAAAGAACGCCGCTACCACGGCCAAAGCCGATTCGGCCAACCCCCAGCAGAGCAGCGCCCTGGCCAAGCTCTTCACCATGCCCGGCGCCCTGGGTTCGAACGTGCGCGACACGGCCCGGGTGAATTCGCTGATGAAGACTCCCGAAGTACGCGCTGTACTGCCTTCCAACCTGACTTTCCTGTGGGGCGTGAAGCCTGAAGTAATCGAGGGCCAGGAATACCTGCAGCTCTACGCTATCCGCAAGTCGCGCGAGGCTACGGCTCCGCTGGGTGGCGAAGTAGTATCGGACGCCCGCCAGGACTACGACCAGGGCGGCCGGCCCGAGGTTTCGATGCAGATGAACCCTTCGGGCGCCAAGAAATGGCAGCGTCTGACGGCCGCCAACATTGGCCGTCAGGTAGCCATCGTGCTCGACGACTATGTGTACTCGGCTCCCGTAGTGCAGGCTGAAATTGCCGGTGGCAACTCCAGCATCTCGGGCAACTTCTCCATCGAAGAAGCTCAGGACTTGGCCAACGTACTGAAGGCCGGTAAGCTGCCCGCTCCGACGCGCATCGTGGAAGAGGCCGTAGTAGGTCCTTCGCTCGGTCAGGAAGCCATCAACCAGGGCTTGTACTCGTCGCTGGCTGGCTTAGTGCTGATTATGATTTTCATGGCCGTGTACTACGGCAAGGCTGGCCTAGTGGCTGATGCGGCCCTGCTCTTCAACGGCTTCCTGATTCTGGGCGTTCTGGCTCAGTTCGGCACGGCCCTCACCCTGCCTGGTATTGCCGGTCTGGTACTGACCTTCGGTATGGCCGTGGATGCCAACGTACTGATCTTCGAACGGATTCGCGAAGAACTTGACCACGGCCTGACCGTGAAGGATGCCATCAACAAAGGGTACGCCCGTGCTTTCTCGGCCATCTTCGACTCGAACGTGACGACGATGCTGATTGCCATCATCCTGGGCTTCTTCGGTACGGGTCCGGTACAGAACTTCGCCATCACGCTGGGTATCGGCGTATTGACCTCGTTCCTGTCGGCCGTGTTTGTGTCACGCCTTATCATTGAGTGGCTCACGAAAGGCAAGGAAACGACCAGCATCACCTTCAGCACCCCGATTTCGCGTCACCTGTTTAAGGGCCTGAACTTCGACATCGTGGGCAAGCGTAAGATTGCCTACATCACCTCGACCATCTTCATCATCATTGGCTTTGTGCTGATGGCCGTGCAAGGTGGTCCCAACCTGGGGGTTGACTTCCGCGGTGGCCGCAGCTACGTGGTTGACTTTAACAAAGCCGAGGTTGCTTCCGATGTGAAAGAATCGTTGGCTGATGACTTCAAGGGTGCTGGTACGGAGGTGAAAACCTTCGGTGCTCCGAACCGTCTGCGCATCACTACCGGCTACTTGGCCGAAGACGAGAGTGTAGCCGCCGACGAGAAAGTACAGAACGCCCTGCTGGCCGGCCTGAAGCAATACGGGGCCGACAACCCGCAGATCAAGAGCACCTCGAAAGTAGGCGCTACTATTGCCGACGACATCAAGAAGACTTCGGTGCTGAGCCTGGGCCTGACCCTGCTGGGTATCTTCGTCTACGTACTGTTCCGCTTCGAAAAGTGGCAGTACTCGATGGCCGCCGTAATTGCTCTCTTCCACGATGCCCTGCTGGTTATTGCCGCCTACCCCATTGCCCGTCTGTTCGGTCTGAACTACGAAATGGACCAGATCTTCGTGGCGGCCGTGCTGACCATCATCGGCTTCTCGATGAACGATACCGTGGTTATCTACGACCGAATTCGGGAATACCTGCGCGAGAATCCGCACCTGACGTTTGCGCAGGTAGTGAACCCCGCCCTGAACAGCACGTTCTCCCGCACGATGATTACGTTTACCACGGTATTCCTGGTAGTAATCGTGCTCTACATCTTCGGTGGTGAGACGCTGCGCTCGTTCTCCTTCGCCATGATTGTGGGTATCATCTTCGGTACGTATTCGTCGCTGTTCATCGCTACGCCGATTATCCTCGACACCTACGGCCGCAAGGAAGCCCGCGAGCGGGGCACGACTACCTCGACCGTTATTACCGATGCTGACGCTCCCAAGCTGTCGACCACGGTACAATAAGGATTGTCTTTATCCGCTTAAAAAAGCCCGGCCCGCAACGGCCGGGCTTTTTTTATAGCCAAAACCGAGCTGGCTATCCGTCATATTCTTAAATTTTAATTTTCAAGGCAACCTTTTCGCGGGCGCCCCCGAGTCGCTAGATATAACCCCCGCTGCCGTGCCCCATACCGACCACGACCCCGAGATGCTTACTGCCCTGCTGGCTGGTTGCCGGCGGGCGGAGCGCGACGCGCAGCGGCGGCTGTATGGGCTCTACTATAGCTTTGCCATGAGCATTTGCTTGCGCTACACCCGCACCCGCGACGAAGCCATGGAAGCCGTAAACGACGGGTTCATGAAGGTTTTCCGCGACGTGAGCCGCTTCGACGTAGCCCGCCACGAGGTCAGTGGCTCGTTCCGTGGCTGGCTGAAGCGCATCATGATTCACACGGCCATCGACCAGTACCGCAGCCAGGAAAAACACCAGCACCAGCAGGAACTGACCGACGCGGCCTATGCCGAGGCTGATGCTGGCAACCCGGCCCTCGACAACCTTTCCTACGAAGAGCTGCTGCGCCTGATTCAGCAGCTTTCCCCCGCTTACCGTACGGTGTTCAACCTGTACGTCATTGACGGATACACGCACGAAGAAGTAAGCAGCCAGCTGGGTATCTCGGTAGGCGCTTCCAAATCAAACTTGTCTAAGGCGCGCGCCCACCTCAAATACATTCTTAAAAAAACTAGTCACCATGCGTACGCCGGATATGTCGGATGAAGAACTTGACGCGCTGTTTCAGCGGGGCGCCGAGAACTACCCCGACGAATACAACCTCAGCGCCTGGCTGCAGATGGAACGGAAGCTGGATGCAGCGGCCGCTCAGCAGCTGGTGCGCCAGCGGGTGCTACGCATTTTTGCCCTCGAAGCCGTAGTAGTGCTACTGGCCCTGCTGGGCTGGTTTGGCCTTAGCCAGTATCAGCAACCCGAAAAAACCGCTGCCCTGGCTTCCACCCTGCCAGCGGTTACGAGCCCAGCGGAAACCAACCACCCCCAACCAGCCACTCAAGCAAGGATAGCAGCTGCTACGGCCCTTCCCACCCGGCCGCAGTCGGGCACACCAAGGGCTGCACTTGTAGCAGCTAGCATTCAGCAAGAAGCCCCCGCCTCGCCCGCTGCCCGCCCAATGACCAGCATAGAGCAGCCCACCCGCGTAGCGAGGCCAGAGCGTCGTCCAATTCGCTTGTTGATAGCGGCAACCCGAACCCAGCGGCAAAGGGCTACGGTTCGGGCAGCGGCAGAATCCCGCTCGACAACCGTGGTCGGCCAGAACAGGCTTATAGCAATGGCATCGGCTGAAAGCAGTGCTCCGACTCAGTTGGCAGAAAACCAGCCGAGCGGCCAGCCGCTACCGGCCGTACCCGGCGGGGCGGCAACGGGAGCGGCCACAGATCCAACTCGCCCGCTAATTTCACCTTCCTCCCCCCTGGTTGCCGACGACAATCATACCACGGCGCCCGCACCGGTGGCTCCTGAAACAGCTGTTGCAGCGGCTACGCAGCCGGGTAGTGAGCCCCTCCCCGACCGCTCTTCAGGAGCCACCCTGGTGGCTGACTCGGCCGTTGCGGCGGTGCCCGCTGTGGCACCCGCTACCACTCCGGCGCTGCCGGCACCCGCCGACTCCGTGCGCAACGAGAACCAACCCAGTAGCCGCAAGCCGACCTACCGCCTGAGTATTGGCGGGCTGTATGCGCCGGAACTGAGCACAGTGGGCTGGACGAAAACGACCTCGCCGGGCAGCAACCTGGGCGTGTTGGTTGAATACCGCTTCACCGACCGGCTGCGGCTGAACGTGGCGGCCATTCGCTCGGTAAAACGCTACGTGGCCCGGGGCAGCGACTACACCGTACCGGACGGCACCTGGACCGGCAACTACACCATTGATAAGGTAGACGCCGTGTGCCGTATTACCGATTTGCCAATCAACTTGCGCTACGACGTGGTGCATAGTGCGCACACTGCCGTGTTTGTGTCGGCGGGCCTAACCTCCCTGCTCATGCGCGACGAGCAGTACTCCTACGACTACGAGTACTACGGCAAGTACTACTCGCGCGACTGGAACGTGACCAGGGGCTCCAACCACTGGTTGAGCGTGGTAAACCTGTCGGCGGGCTACGAGCGGAGTCTGGCCAGCCGCTGGTCGGGGCAAGTCGAGCCGTTCGTGAAGGTGCCCTTGGGCGGCGTGGGCTTCGGCAAGGTGAAGCTCAGCAGCGCCGGTGTGTTTTTCAGCCTTAAATACCACTTGCTGCCGACGCACTAAGCGCCGGTCTTCTCCCCTCATTTCCTATTTCCTATGCTACGCCCAGTGCTTTTTCTGGTTGGCGGACTGGCTATGCTCAGCAGTTGCGCCTACGATAACGCCGAGGAACTGTTCGAAAACCAGCCTACCGTAGCCTGCGAGGTGCTCAGCACTACTTACAGCGCTACCATCTCGCCTATTCTGGACCAGAACTGCCGCACCTGCCACAGTTCCCGCTTCCCGAGCGGCAATGTAAATCTGGAGGGCTACACCCAGGTGAAGCGCTACGCCGACAGCGGCTTGCTAGTGGGCGTCGTCAGCCACGCCGACGGCTTCTCCCCCATGCCCCAGGGCATGCCCAAGCTTTCAGACTGTGACATTGCCCGCATCAAAAAGTGGGTTGAGGATAAGGCTCCTAATAATTAACCCGTGCTTCTTATGAGACATCTACTAGCATTCGGGCTAAGCCTGCTGCTGTTGCCGACCGCTCAGGCCCAGGGCAAATACTCCACCCGGGCCGGGCTCATCAGCTTTTTCTCCGGTACGCCCCTCGAAGACATTGAGGCCCGCAGCAACCAGGCCGCCGGCGTGCTTGACTTAAGTACCGGACAAGTAGCCTTTAGCGTGCCCATGAAGTCGTTCGTCTTTAAGCGCACCCTAATGCAGGAGCACTTCAACGAGAACTATGTAGAATCCGACAAATTCCCGAAAGCCACTTTTTCCGGAGCGGTAGTCAACTTCCAGCCCGGGCAGCTTCCGCCGACCGGCCCCCAGAGCGTGCAGGTGGAGGGCGACCTAACCATTCACGGGGTAAAGCGCCGCGTGAAAGTGCCGGGCACCCTGGAGGTGAAAGACCACCAGTTGCTGGTCCGGTCGAAGTTTACGGTAGCGCCGGCCGACTACAACATTGAGATTCCGGCCTTGGTGCGCGACAATATTGCCAAAACCGTGGAGGTAACCCTGGCTTTCACCTGTGCCCCAACCACCCCACCCCAAACTTCTTTCTCCCGATGAGACAGGTACCCCGCTTTCTATCCTGGAGGCTACTAGGCAGCTTGCTACTGCTGGCCAGCACCACCCCGGCGCTGGCCCAGAACGACTTGCTCAACGAACTGGAAGCCAAAGTTGACAGTAGCCAGGCGCCGGATATCACGCAGGCCACCTTTAAAGGCACCCACATCATCAACAGCCAGTCGATTGAAACCCCGGGCGAGGGCACGCTGCTGTTCTTGATTCAGCACCGCTTCGGCACCCTGAACAGCGGGGCCTACAACTTCTTCGGGCTCGACCAGGCGGTGCTGCGCCTCAGCTTTGAGTACGGCCTCAACGACCGGCTGGCCCTGGGTATCGGGCGCAGCTCCCAGGAGAAAACCTTCGACGGCTTTGTGAAATACCGCGCGCTGCGGCAAAGCAGCGGGCCAAGGGCCATGCCGATTTCGGTGACGCTGCTGGCTAGCTCGGCCCTTACCTCGCTCCGGTTCCGGGAGGCGGAGCGCACCACCCGCACCCGGCTGACCTACACCTACCAGGCCCTGATTGCCCGCAAGTTTAGCCCCGCGCTGTCGGTGCAGCTCATGCCCACGCTGATTCACCGCAACTTCGTAGAAACCCGCCGCGACCAGAACGACGTGTACGCCCTGGGAGCTGCCGTGCGCCAGAAAATCACCAAGCGGCTGGCCCTCACGGCCGACTACTTCTACCTGCTGCCCGGCGCCACCGCCGACGATACACGGAACGCCTTGGGCCTCGGCGTGGATATCGAAACCGGCGGCCACGTGTTCCAGCTGCATTTCACCAACGCTCAGGGCATGATTGAGAAGTTTTTCGTGCCCCAGACCACCGGCAACTTTTTCGACGGCGATATTTACTTCGGCTTCAATGTCAGCCGGGCCTTTACCGTAAAAAGCCGCTAGACCGCACCCACCCGACAGGGCCAAACAAATAAGTCCGGTTGGCTCTCCTGACAGAAAGTATTCTGCACGAAAAAGCCCGGTTGGATGCTCCAGCCGGGCTTTTTCTATAAACTTTCAGCAAGAACCTATACCGTAATGCCTTCGGCTACGACTTCGGTTACCTCTGGCACCATGCGCTTGAGCAGGTTCTCGATTCCCGACTTCAGCGTAACCGTAGCCGAGGGGCAGCCCGAGCACGAACCCTGCAGGTTCACGGTCACCACGCCTTGCTTGTAGGAACGGAAGGTGATGTTGCCACCGTCCTGCTCCACAGCGGGGCGCACGTAGTTCTCGAGCAGGTCGATAACCTTTTGGCTGATCTGCTGATCCTGCTCCGAAGCGTCGCCGGTAGCGGCAGCGTGCTGGGCGGCTTTCTGCTCGGCGGCGGGGTCCACGGTGAAGATGGGGCCACCCGCCTCCACGTACGACTTGAGGAAGGTGCGCAGCTCGGGGATGAGGTGCGTCCAGGTCAGGTCCGAGGTCTTGGTGATGGTCACAAAGTTGGCGGCAATAAAGACGCGGCCTACGTAGTCGAAATTGAAGAGCTCCTGGGCCAGGGGAGAATTGGCAGCCGCCTCCAGATTCGGATAATCCACGCTCACCCCCTCGCTAAGCAGCTGGGTGTTGAGCACGAACTTCATGGATTCGGGGTTGGGGCTGGCTTCGGCGTAGATAGAAACCGGGGCAGCGGGGGAAGTGAGGGTATCAGCCATGTTTGAAAGACTTGGAGACAAAAGAGAAGACGCAGGAGTAGCGCTGTAGAAGTAAACAGCAACGGCGGTAAAACCGTGCCACCGGCTATATGTTCCAAAGGTACGGAAGGAACCACTCCGGTGATACCAAGCTGGCCGTCACCATTGATATAAAACTGCGATATCCAGGTTCGTGCCGGGGTTGGCAGGAGCTCTAGTATTACTGCAGGACCAGTAGGACAACTTTTTTACTCCCGCCTTTATTTGCGGCCCTACACCTTATTGGCCCGGGCCCGCAGCAGCATATCGGCCAGCACCAGGTTGGTCATGGCATCCACGATAGGCACGGCCCGGGGCAGCACGCAGGGGTCGTGCCGGCCCTTGCCGGCCAGGGTTATTTCTTCGCCCTGGTCGTTGATGGTCGTCTGGGGTTGCAAAATCGTTGCCACTGGCTTGAAGGCCACGCGGAAGTAAATATCCTGTCCGTTGCTAATGCCGCCCTGAATGCCGCCCGAGTGGTTGGTTCGGGTCCGAACGGTGCCCTGCTCATCGGTATAGAAGGCATCGTTGTGCTCGGAGCCAAACAGCAGGGTGCCGGCAAACCCGGAACCATATTCGAAGCCCTTCACGGCATTGATGCTCAACATGGCTTTGCCCAGCTCAGCGTGCAGCTTATCGAACACCGGCTCGCCCAGGCCGGCCGGTACGCCCCGCACCACGCCCGTTACCAGGCCCCCCACGGTATCGTGCCGGTTCCGGGTCTGGCGAATCAGCTCGGTCATCTGCTCGGCCGTTTCGGGGTGGGGGCAACGCACCATGTTGCTTTCAATCAGGCTCAGGTCGAGCTGTTCGTACCCCACGGGCACGGCTACGGCCCCTACCTGCGACACGTAGCTAAGCGCTGTAATACCGTGCTGGGTCAGAAACTGGGCGGCAATGGCCCCGGCGGCCACGCGGGCGGCCGTTTCGCGGGCCGAGCTACGGCCCCCACCCCGGTGGTCACGACGGCCGTACTTCTGGTCGTAGGTATAGTCGGCGTGCGAGGGACGGTAGGCGTGCTCGATATGCGAATAATCGTGGCTGGCCTGGTCCTGGTTGCGAATCAGCAGGCTAATGGGCGTGCCGGTGGTATAGCCTTCGAAAATGCCCGACAGAATCTCTACCTGGTCGGCCTCCCGGCGCGGGGTAGTCAGCTCCGACTGCCCGGGGCGGCGCCGGTCCAGGGCTGCCTGAATGGTGGCCCCCTCCACGGCAATGCCGGCCGGGCAACCGTCGATAATAACCCCAATACCCGGCCCGTGCGACTCGCCGAAAGTGGTAATGCGGAATAAAGTGCCAAAGGTATTCATGGGCAAAAAAATCAGTTCGGATGCCGCAAAGGAACCGCTAAAAACTTGATTTGTGCCGGAAGCTACCGGCTGGCTGCTGTTTTTTTCGTCCTAGAGAGCAACTCGAAAGGCTTTAGGAGGCCCGGCCGCTGCGCCACCACCCAACCAGGGCCAGCCCACCCAGCACCAGCAGAATATAATTCGCGTAGCGCTGCACCTGTGTATAAGTATCCAGGGGCTGCAGGGTGTTATCGGCCGACTCAAGCACATCCTGATAAAACGGGTCATCTGGCCGTGCCGAAAAGGACACCGAACTGCTAGCGGCTCCTTTGATAGTGGGGCGCACCTCCGGCTGCAGCGTGTCGTAACGGGCTGTGGTCGGGTTGAACACGATAAGTGAAAAGATACTATCGAGTGCCAATACCCCGGGGCGGCGCGCTATGAGGCGGTACCGGAACCGCTTGCTGCCGCCTACCCGCCCGGCTTGCCGGGTCAGGCCCAGTTCACTGTCGGGGCCGTATACTTCGACGGTAGCCGGCAGCACCGGCACCGGGGCGGACACCGCGGCCAGGTTGCCTTCACCCTCTACCATAAACGAATAGGTGAATGCCTGCCCGGTCCGGAAAGCGGTGCGGTCAATGGCTTCGCGCAGGCGGTAGTCGCCGACGGGCACCTGGTCCCGCAGCGGGTGGGGCGGCAGCGGCTTCACGGTAATGGTGCGGGCTACGGTACGGTAGGTTTTAAAGCCTTCCATGCGGTTGTCGAGGCCAGCCTCGGGCTTTTTGGCCACCCGGTACTTCACCATTTGCAGCGGCACCTCCGGAAACTGCAGGGGCTGGGTGTTCAGGGGGTAATACTCGGCTTCGTAGAGGCGGTAGCGCAGGTAGGTTTTGCCGCCCGCCGTTACGGTCTCGGGCAATATTTCCTGTTCGTTGAACGGCTCTTCCCAGGCCGTGCGCTGCCGCAGCAGCTGCAGAATTTCGGGTAGCTGCCCCCCAAAGTTGTAAAAACTCAGCAAGCCTTGGTCCTCGGGGGTCAGGTAGAAATACAACCCCACGTGCACTCCCTCGCCCACAAACACTGAGGTTTTATCGGGTACCAGGGCCAGAAACGCATTGTCGTGCGGCTCTACATATTCCTGCGGCTTGGGCTTGCCGAAGAGCTTGTCGAGCAGGCCGATGCCCTGGGTAGCGCCGCCGGGCGGTGCCGGCGCTGCAGCCTGCTGGGCTTGCACCTGCAGCTTGGCCCCGGCCGACTGCACCGTCAGCCCGTTCACGGTCATGGTGAAGGGTTTCAACTCAAACTCACCTTCCGCGTAGGCCGCGTAGCGCTGGGTAATGGTCAGCTCGGTCGAGGTTTGGCCCCCTACGATCCGCGTAGTCGTTGTGCTCGACTTGCTGCTCTTCTTGAATCCTTCGATATCGGGGAAGGGCGAATAACGCTCCAGCTTGGCCCCACGCAGCCGAAAGCTGATGGTAAAATAGTCGTTGACCGGAAAAGCTGGCCGGCCGAGCACAATATCGGCCTGGGCTGCCCCGGTTTGGGCCCGCAGCTCGGGAGCAGCAGTGCCCCAGAGCAGCAACAGCAAAAAAATCAAACGAAGTGTGGCAGCCATTCAACGAAAAAAAGAGGCTGCAAAGCTACGTAAAAACGTGTCTGCCAGTGTGGAGGCGCCTTTACCGGCTCAGTCCGACACCCAATATACCCCAATAGGTATACATAAAAAGCTCGACAATAGCAATCCGTTTTTTTAGCTGCGCCGTAAATCACCTCAACCACAACAAATTTACTGGTTGCTCTGCGCAAAAAACGGCTTTTGGGCCGTCCTGGCAGCGCTTTGTCTTTACTTTCCATTCACCCCTAATTTTTCCTCCCATGTCCAAGATCATCAACTCCGGTGGGGATGAGGCTGACTTCACCAAGCCTCTCTATGCTCCGATTAAAAGACGTTCTTTCTTCATGTATGCCGGCGCTACGGCAGGTGCCACGGCCCTTATCCTTTCCGGTTGCAGCGACGACGAGGACACCGTAACGGCTCCCGGCACGGTTAGCCTGGGCTCGGGGGATATCGGCGTCTTGAACTACGCCTACGCGTTGGAACAGCTCGAGGCAGCCTTCTACGCGCAGGTAATCGCAACTCCTTACACGGGCATCACTACTGACGAGCGCGCAGCCTTGACTGCTATTTCCAAGCACGAAGCCATCCACCGTGACTTCTTTAAAGCTGCAATTCCAACCAATCAGGCAATTCCTGGCCTGAATCCGGATTTCAGCAAAATCAATTTCACCGACCGCACCCAGGTACTGACCGCCGCCAAGACCTTTGAAGACCTGGGCGTAGCGGCTTACAACGGTGCCGGACAGCTTATCCAGAACGGAACCTACTTGCTGCTGGCCGGTAAAATCGTGTCGGTAGAAGCCCGGCACGCGGCCTACATCCGCGACTTGCTCACCCCCGGCAGCTTCGCCGGCAACGATGTGGTAAATACGTCGGGACTTGACCAGGCCCTTTCGGTGTCGGCCGTGCTGACCGCCGCCCAGCCTTACATCAAGGAAAAGATCAACGGCGACAACGTCGGCAAGTAATCCACCTTCTCACAACTGACTTCTCACTGCTATGAATCTGTTCAAAATAATTGCCGAGTTGGAAAAGGTGGATCCTGAAGTGATGGACCGCCTCTCGCACCGCCGCAGCGCCTTGTCGGCCCTGGGTGACTTCAGCAAGAAAATGGCGCTGGCCGCGGCTCCTATTGCGGTTGGTTCGGCCTTCAACAAGGCCATGGGCCAGAATACCCTTACCGATGCCAACGGCATTCTGAACTACGCGCTGCTGCTCGAGCGCCTGGAGTACAGCTTCTACGACCAGGCTCTGAAAGCAGCTACACTCACCGGCACGCTGACCGGGGCAGCCCGCACGGCCATCGAAACCATCCGGGCCCACGAGTTGGCCCACGTGAACCTGCTGACGGCGGCCCTGGGCTCGAATGCGGCTCCGGCTCCGGCCAACGGCTTCGACTTTGGTTCGGCCTTCGCTACCTACCCCGGTTTCCTGACCGTGGCACAGGCGCTGGAAGATACCGGAGTACGCGCCTACAAAGGCCAAGCTGGCAACATTCCCCGCACGCTGAACCCCACTGTTGGTGGTGCCGTGGTAAACCTGCTCACTGTAGCCCTGCAAATTCACTCGGTAGAAGCCCGTCACGCCGCCCACATCCGCTACATGCGGCGCGGTGCCACGGCAGGTGCCCAATCCACCATTTTCCCCTGGATCAACAACGCGGATGCCAATGGCGCACCGGCTGTTGTGTATGGCGCCGGCAACCCCGTAGCTACCTTCCCGGCAGAAAGCAACCTAGCTCAGGGCGGTATTTCAAACTTAGCCACGGGCCTGGGTACTACTTACACAGTGGAAGATGTAAGCGCGGCCTTCGACGAAGGCCTCGACAACACGACCGTAACGGCCATTGCCCGCGCAACGGCCACGTTCTAGTCTGGCAACAGTTTTCTGCCTACCAAAAAAGGCGTCTTCGAACAGAAGACGCCTTTTTTATGCAACCTACTGCCCCATTAGAGGATCCCATCAGAACAAGTTACCTTTGTTGAACCCAGAGCCGTGCTTGGTGCGGTAGTGTTGGGAGTTAGTCTGCTTATGAAAACTTCTTTTCTGGCCCGTACAATGCGGCGCCGCTCCTTTTTCCAGGTAGCCGGCGCTACCGTGGCCGCTTCTACGCTGGTGCTGGCCGGGTGCAAAGACACCGAAGTGGTGCAGCCCACAACTACCAACGTCCTCAACCTGGGCTCCAACGACGCGGGCGTGCTGAATTACGCCTATTTACTCGAGCAACTGGAGGCGGCATTCTACCAAAAGGTGCTGGATACGCCCCCAGCCGACATGCCTAAGGAAGAGCTGGCCCTGTTCACGGAGCTACGCGACCATGAGGTCATTCACCGCGAGTACCTAAAGGAGTTGCTGGGTGCCAATGCTATTCCCACCGTTGAGTTTGACTTTACTTCGCTTACCCTGACTACCCGGGCCGGCGTGCTGGCCGCAGCTCGCACGTTTGAGGACCTGGGCGTAGCGGCTTACAACGGAGCCGGCAAGCTTTTTACGAGCAAGGCGTTTCTGGTAGCCGCCGGCAAAATTGCCTCGGTAGAGGCCCGGCACGCGGCCTTTATCCACGACTTGGCTCAGGCTCCGGCTTTTACCGGTGTCGTTGAAACCAGCGGCCGGTACACGGGCATGGCTACGGCTCTTACCCCACTACAGGTAATCGAGGCCGCCGTTAAGTTTTTTCCCTTCACCGTCATTACGTCCGGGTTGCCGACGGCCTAAGCACAGGCTTCAGCTCTGCTATTTTTCTGCCCATGAATATTCTCAAATTACTCGCTGACCTGGTTGCTGTCGACCCTGATTCCTACGAGCGGCTTAGTGGCCGCCGGGGGGCGCTTACCAGCCTGGGCCAGACCGGCCGGCGGGCCGTAGCCGCCGCCGTGCCCCTGGCTTTTGGCGCGGTGCTCACCAAGGCTTATGGCCGCAAGTCGTCGACTATTCTGGATGCTTTTACGCTAGCCCTCACGCTGGAGTACCTGGAAAGCGACTTTTACAGCCGGGCCCTGAGTTCTTCTCTAGCCTTCCCGGGTACCACAAAAGCCGTTATCGAGCAGATTGCCAAGCACGAGCAAGACCATGTTGCTTTTCTGCAGGCTACGTTAAGGGCTTCCGGAGTGGAAGTGCCAGCGAAACCGACTTTTGATTTTACGGGCAGTAAAAACGGCACTCGGACGCCCCTGTTTCCCACGGTTTTCCAGGATTTTGGCACCTTTTTGAAAGTAGCTCAACTGCTGGAAGACACGGGCGTGCGAGCCTATAAAGGTCAGGTTGACGCGCTGATAACCGATAACGACCTACTCGACGCCGCGTTGCGCATCCATGCCGTAGAAGCCCGTCACGCCGCCCACATTCGCGGCATGCGCCGCGCACTTGGCGCCAACGTTCGTCCCTGGATCAGCACCAAGGATGAAAGCATTACCACAGCCGGGGTAACCGATGCCGTGTATGCCGGAGAGGAGGCAGCCCGTCAGCTCCTGCCCGACCTTGTTAATTATTTTCCCAAAGCCACTTCCTTAGTGGTAACGGGCACGCGCGAGCAAGCCACGATTAGCTTAGGCGAGGCCTTCGACGAGCCTATGACGGCGCCCACGGCCACGTCTATTGCGGGGCTCTTTCTGGTGTAGCGCTAAGTACACTTTGGAACAAGACCTTCGGAACGGCTTCGGCCGTTCTTTTTTTGTATTACTAATAGGTTAAAGTCACCGCTCAGCTTGTACTATCAGAGTTTATTCTTGTATCTTTCAGTAAAGTTGTTCCGTATCAGCCTCCCAGCCGCAGCTTTTTCAGCGGCTCTCGTATACAGTGCCTGCCCTCATCCCCCAACCTACCCAACCTACCCAAAACAACCTTGACCGATGCTGGAATACGTTAAAACCATCCTGCTAAAAGTCAGCTTCGACAAAATTCTATTTGAGAAAGAGCTGCGCAAAGGTTTCCGCATGCTTGTCCCGACGGAGTTAGCCGAGTTGAAAGCCTGGTGCTATCAACAGTTTGCTAAAATCTACCGCGGCATCCTGAATCGAGTGTTTGCCACGGCCGCCTGAGCAACTCGTCCTTCGTTCACCCTTTCTCTTCTTTCCACCATCTATTCATCCCCAAACGGTGCATCCGGTTCGTTCGTCACGAACCGGATGTTTCGTGTTAGGCCCGCATAGCCCGTTCGTTTCACTGCCGACTGCCGAAACAGCTCCGTGAACAATTCGTGGGTGATTTCCTGCCAGTCGTTGGTCTTCAGGTGGGGCAGCTGGGCATGGGGTAGAAACTGGGGCTCGGTATGCGGCTTGGCAAAGCGGTTCCAGGGGCATACATCCTGGCAGATGTCGCAGCCGAAAACCCAATTGCCAAACTTGCCCGCCACTTCCTGCGGAATCTGGTCCTTGAGCTCAATAGTGAAATAGCTGATGCACTTGCTGCCATCCACCACGTAGGGGTTGGTAATGGCGTCTGTCGGGCAGGCATCTACGCATTTGGTGCAGGTGCCGCAGTAATCCTTGATGGGCCCGTCGTAGTCCAGGTCCACGTCCACGATGAGCTCGGCAATGAAGTAGAAGCTGCCCACGCCGGGCGTAATCAGGTTGGAGTTTTTGCCGACCCAGCCCAGGCCACTCTTCTTGGCCCAGACCTTGTCCATCACCGGCGCCGAATCGACAAAGACCCGGCCGCCCACCTCCCCTATTTCGGCCTGCATGTCCTGGAGCAGCTCCTTGAGCTTGTCCTTAATGACAAAGTGGTAGTCGCGGCCGTAGGCGTATTTGCTGATCTTGAGCGTATCGGCGTCGGCGGGCTGCTGGTCTTCCGGAGCCGGGTAATAATTGAGCAGCAGGGAAATAACCGACTTGGCCCCATCCACGAGCAGGCGCGGGTCGAGGCGCTTGTCGAAGTGGTTGGCCATGTAGGCCATCTTGCCGTTCATGTTCTGGTTGAGCCAGCTTTCGAGCCGGGGCGCTTCTTCTTCCAGAAACTCAGCCTTGGAAATCCCGCAGTACATAAAGCCCAGCTCCGCCGCGCGGCGCTTGATAAAGGCAGTTCGGTCGGAGCGGATAAGATCGGAGGCCAGCATCAGGCAAAGGTCGGGAGAACGAGGCAGCTACCCGCAGATTTCCACATTAGGAGCTTGCCGTAATTCGGGGACAACAAAAAAGCGCACCCGGGTAGTTCGGGTACGCCTGCCTTTTACCAACGACCGGTTGGGACGAAAAAACGCATTTGTTGTCTCACTTACCCTTCTATTGCCAAATCAGAAAGGCGAATCCAGAGCGAGTTCTTGACAGGATTATGACTCTCTAAATCATAGTCGTCCAGATTGTTGTCAAACAGTACCAGTACCCGCCCGTCGTGATTTTCATTTGCATCAATGATTTCCCCGCTTTTGCCAATCAGCTGCCAGTAGTTTTCCCTCTGCTCTGTATCAGCCGGAGCCTGAGTCGTCCCAAGAAAAGATTTCAGCTTTACTTTCTCCATTAAAAAAGGGTTTTAGAGGTTTGCCATTATATGGGCATCGCCGCTGCTGGGTCTGCGGCCGACCCATTCACCAGAGCAAAGACAAAAGAAAAGGGAGCTAAAAGCTTCCTTTTAGCTCCCTTAATAAATGAATCTGCTTACTGCTGCTCAAACAAGTCCCCGGGCGAGTTGCCGCGCAGGTGCTGGGGCATGAGCTTGCCGAGGTGCTTGTAGGCGGCTTCGGTGGCTTCGCGGCCCCGGCTGGTGCGCTTGATGTAGCCTTCCTGAATCAGGAAAGGCTCGTACACTTCCTCGATGGTCTCGGCTTCCTCGCCGCAGGCCGTGGCAATGGTGCTGATACCCACCGGGCCACCCTTGAACTTGTCGATGATGGTGGTCAGGATGCGCTTGTCCATGTCGTCGAGGCCGTGGTGGTCCACGTCGAGGGCGTTGAGGGCAAACTGGGCAATGTCGACGGTGATGGTGCCGGTGCCTTTGATCTGGGCAAAGTCGCGGGTACGACGCAGCAGGTTGTTGGCAATCCGGGGCGTACCGCGGGAGCGGCGGGCAATTTCGAAGGCCGCATCCTCGTAGATGGGCGTGGCCAGGATTTCGGCCGAGCGCATCACGATGTCGGTCAGCAGCTTGGCGTCATAGTACTCCAGGCGGGAGCTGATGCCGAAGCGGGCCCGCAACGGCGAGGTCAGCATGCCGCTACGCGTGGTGGCCCCGATAAGGGTAAAAGGGCTCAGAGAAATCTGCACCGAGCGGGCATTCGGGCCCGAGTCGAGCAGGATGTCGATGCGGTAATCCTCCATGGCCGAGTACAGGTACTCTTCCACCACGGGATTCAGGCGGTGAATCTCGTCGATGAACAGCACGTCGTGCGGGTCCAGGTTGGTGAGCAGGCCGGCTAGGTCCGAGGGCTTGTCGAGCACCGGGCCCGAGGTCATCTTGATGCCGGCACCCAGCTCGTTGGCAATGATGTGGGACAGGGTCGTTTTGCCCAGGCCGGGAGGCCCGTGCAGGAGCACGTGGTCGAGGGCTTCGCCACGCTGCTTGGCCGCCCCCACAAAGATCTGCAGGTTGTCGACTACTTTGGCCTGGCCAGTGAAGTCGGCGAAACTGAGGGGACGTAGCGCTTTGTCAATTTCTTTTTCGCCGGAGTCCATGTGGTCGTTGCCACCGGTCATGAATGGTTCGCGCATAGCGGGGCTATATTCAGGTATTGCGTTGAATAAAGGTAACGCTTTACACGCCCAAAATGCTCCCTGTTTTTAGTAAAAATTAGCAAGAACCTCGGCCGTTCTACTATTCAAATTAGCAATGCAGCTGTTTTTGTGTTTTAATAGGCTGGAAACAAGGCTTTCTTCTCTTCTTTGCGCCCTTATTCGCCGCAATGATGAATTTCACTCTTTCCGATACCTGGCTGACCCAGCTGCCGGCCGACATCTATGACCAGCTGGCCCATTGCCTGTCGTTGCATGGTATGGTGTGCGCCGAGCTGTTTAGCCGCCCCGACTCGGCCCTGGTGCAACAGCTCACGCTCCTGACACCTATTAATGCTGCCACCGTAGCCGATTTAAACGCCATTCTGAGCCAGGAGCAGCTGCTGGATGCGTTGCGCCAGCAGCCCGCCCATGTGTACGACCTGCTCCTACTGGGCCGCCTGGGCCTCGATACCTCCCTGGCCGAACCCGTGCTGCGCTTTGTACGCCAGCAGATGTACGTTTCGGAGGAGCAGATAGAGGCGATTAAAGGCTACTGTATCGACCTGAGCGAGGCTTTTCTGGCATCGGTGGAGCAGCACCTGGCCGAAACGGACCGCGCCGTAGCCGGCCGCCTGGGTCAGCATCGGTTGCAGGTGGAAGAAGTGTTTTTCACGCACAGCCGTGCCCTGGAAGCCGTAGCTGAGCCGCTGCCTTCGGTAGCGTCGGTGCGCTTCAACGAACCGCAGCTCCAGATGGTGCGCCTGGCCGTACTGCTGGTACACAGCCTCCCGGCAGATTCGGAAGTGCCGTTTCTACAGGCCGTGCTGCAGCTACCCGCCTTGCAGCCCGAGCACCTCGAGGCCACAGCCGAGCGGCTGGGCACCTTGCAGGCCGGCGAGCAGCTGACCCTCACGATGCCCGAACTGGTACAGCTTTACCAGGCTATGCAGGTCTGCGGGTTGGTTTTCGTGTCGGACGTACTGGCTTCCCTGGGGCTGGAAGACTTCATGTCGGGGCCACCCGAACCCTCCGGAGCCACGGCCGCCGACGCTACTGGTAAAGGCCCGATGAGCAGCCGGCAGGCCGTCGGCGAAATGGTGAGTGGCTTTACCGAATGGGTGCAGGCCAACTTCGCCGAAGAGCCTGCTATTGCGCAGGCACGTCAGGAAATAGCGGATCTGACGGATCTGGTCTGAGGCTGAGCTTGAGCCCTACTGTCTACTCCCGGCGGGCAGCAGCACTTCTATTTCCAGATACAGCCAGTCATCTTCCCAGGCCTTGTGCACTAGTCGGGCTCCGAGGGAATAACCGGCGTCGAGCAGGCGGGCCACGGTTTCGTTGCGCACTTCGGGCAGGTAGCCCAGCCACAGGGCCCCTTCCGCGTCGGTAGTCAGCACTTTCACGGCCCAGTCGTCGTATTTGCTGTCGGCCTCGCGGAGTAGCTGCAGGGCCTGGCCGACGTACAGCTGGGGCTCGTGCTGTTTAAGATTCTCGCGGTGCGTGGTGCCGGCCACCAGGCATTCCAGCAAAATCAAATCCTGGGTTGAAGAAACAGAAGCAGTAGTCATGCGGCCAATTTACGGGAGTCGCGCAAGGTTTCTGCTTTTTTCAGTTATCGGGCTGTGCGAACGGTCGTATTACGGGGCTAAGCTCGGGCCCAAACACCCCTACTCTCTTGATCTTTTCTGTAGCAGATGTATAGCAAAACCGAAGCAGCCCAGCTCCGGCAGGCCTTCTGGACGACCTTTGGCCAGTACATGGCGCCCGTGCCATCCGCTGAAGGCTTGCCAACCAATTGGATTAACTACAAAACCGGCCTCAAGCACGTGTATTTCCGCATGCGGGCCGACGTGCGCCACGCCACCATCAGCATCGACATCACCCACCCCGACGAAGGCATTCGGGAGCTGTTTTTCCACCAGTTTCAGGAATTGAAAGGCATGCTGGAGGAAAGTCTGGGGGAAGCCTGGATCTGGGAACCGAGTTTCGTGGATGAGAACGGGCAGACACTGAGTCGTATCTACCAGGAGCTGCGGCCCGTGAATATGTTTAACCGCGAAGACTGGCCCCAGCTGATTTCTTTTTTCAAACCCCGCCTTATGGCTCTGGATGAGTTCTGGAGCGGGGCCCAATACGCCTTCGACGACCTGCGCTAAACTTCACAAAAAAGGCTGCCTCTACGGATAGAGGCAGCCTTTTTTAACAGAAACTAGGGCAGCTTGCTAGGCTTGGTTGCCGCTCTTGCTGCCCTGGCTCTGGCTTTCGCCACCTTCACTTTGCGGGCCTTTGCTGGTGTGGGAGGTTTGGGCGCTGGGCGTGCGCAGCTGGGGTTCCCGGCTCTGGCCCGCGCCGGTGGTACCGCCCTGGTCGGCATTGGGGCTGCTGTTATTCACCTCATCGAGGTTGTCGTAGCGGCCGCCATTGTTGCCGCCGCTGCCGGCCGTGGTCTTGGCAATGCCATCTGAGGAACCCGAATCCGACTGGCTGTCGGGACGGAAGCTGCCGTCGCCGTCGCGGGTGCGGTCGTGGTGGCGCATGTTCGGGTCGGGGCCGCCCTGGCGCATTTCGTCGCCCTGCTGGCGGTACTGCTCCTTGTCGTGCTCCCGGCGCTCCTGCCGCCGCGACTCGGCGTTTTCGTGCTGCTGGTCGTTGTTCATAGCGTTGAGGTTGGTGGTGGAAATCAGCTCTTTATACGATTACTGCCGCAGCCGGATAGCAAAGACCGAAATCTTATCAGGAGCAGCCGGTGCTCTGCGGTACGTGACGCATGGGTTTGCGGCAAGATCTGGCGTAATTTCTGCGCCCCTGCTAGCCGAAAAAAGCTTGAGGAAGCCTGTTATTCTTTCATTTACTCATCCTGTCTTATGCAAAAATTTATCTATCTGCTGGGTTTCGGCCTAACGACCAGCTTGGCCGTTGCCCAAGGGCAGGCTACGCCCGCGGCTCGCTACCTGATGCTGGTGCGCGAAGTGGATGCCTCTGATGCCAATGCCAGCCGCCGCATATCGCTCACGGTCATTGCGCCCGACGGCACCTTCCGCACCGAGGAACTACAGGTGGAAGCCAACAAAGTGAGCAAAAAGGCCGTCAATGCCAGTATTGCCCGTTTCACACCGGACTCGACCAATAACTTCTTGCGGCGGCAGCGTTACATCCAAAATATCGTGCATCAGGCCGAGGTGAAAAAGCTCAACGAGCTGAGCGCCCAAGGGTGGCAATTGGTGAGCACCACTCAGGAAGCCCAGACCATCCGTTATTTATTCCGCAAGGATGGTCCAGCGAATTAAGACCGCGCCGGGGTCTTTGCCAATGTAGTTTCCCTTCTAACCTTTCGCTCACGCTATGAGAAATGTATTTTTTGTGTCCGCTTTACTACTCGTAGCCTTGGGTAGCTGGGCCTTTTACCCCCGCTCTGGTGCTGCTGGGGGCTATATGCAGGTGTCGATGTACGCAGGCTCTGGCAAACCTGTCTTGGTCACCATTTCACCCAGTGGGGAGGTCACGGAGGAAAAGCTGACGACCAAAGCCAAGGGGGACTACAAATACCAGGCGTTGCTGCTGGTAAAACTCAACGAGCTGCGCAGCCAGGGCTGGACGGTGGTCGACATGCAGCAGACCGAAACCAGCACGCCCAACCTGAACTACCCGTTGCTGGGCCCGGACGTGGTGAGCTCGGCCACGTATTTATTGGAGCGGCGCTGAGCTGGATACGAGGCAGCCTTTTGCGTTGAGTCTGCTAAATAAGTGCGCAGATCGGGCTAGTGCCAGTCGTGGCCGCAATGACGGCACTGGCGGGCATTGGGCGTGCGAGCTAGCCGGCCGCATCGGGGGCACAGGTTCAAGAGCTTCTCGCGGCCATGTGCGTTGAAGACCGCAACGGCCGTATTATATAGAAAAGCCTCCGGCCCGTCGGCCAGCCTTTCCAACAGGTGCTTATCCATGATTAGCCAGTTCTTACGCTGAAAGAGTAACAGCATCCTTTGACGGCTGGCATCAGCCATTGCGCCTAATTTTTCTGTTGACTGTATGTGCCGCAACAGCAATTTCTCCTGGTCTGACAGCAGGCGTGAAAAGTATGTGAGTATATACTCTACCGTCTCATGATTCATGTCAGCATTATAGCAAAAAACGGCCGCCCGGTTTCCAGGACGGCCGTTTCTGTTGGTCGACATGACGTTCTGTTTTCTTGTCAGAAAGCTTTACTTAAACGCCTGAATGCCGGTAATATCGGCCCCGGTGATGAGCAGGTGAATATCGTGGGTGCCTTCGTAGGTAATGACCGACTCCAGGTTCATCATGTGGCGCATGATGGGATACTCGCCGGTGATGCCCATGCCGCCGTGAATCTGGCGGGCTTCGCGGGCTACCTGCAGAGCCATGTCTACGGAGTTGCGCTTGGCCATACTGATTTGGGCGCTGGTGGCTTTGCCCTCGTTTTTGAGCATGCCCAGGCGCCACACCATCAGCTGGGCCTTGGTGATTTCGGTAATCATCTCGGCCAGCTTCTTCTGCTGGAGCTGAAAGGCGGCAATGGGCTTGCCGAACTGCTCCCGCTCCAGAGAGTATTTCAGGGCCGACTCGTAGCAGTCGATGGCCACGCCGATGGCGCCCCAGGCAATGCCGTAGCGGGCCGAGTCGAGGCAGCCGAGGGGGCCGCGTAGGCCTTCCACGTTGGGCAGCAGGTTTTCCTTGGGCACCTTCACGTTGTCGAATACCAGCTCGCCGGTGCAGGAGGCGCGCAGGCTCCACTTATTGTGAATTTCGGGCGTGGTGAAGCCTTCCATGCCGCGCTCCACAATCAGGCCCTTGATGCGGCCCTGCTCGTTTTTGGCCCACACCACGGCAATCTGAGCCTCGGGCGAGTTCGAAATCCAGAGCTTGGCGCCGTTGAGCAGGTAGTAGTCGCCCTTGTCCTCGATGCGGGTCACCATGCCGCCGGGGTTGGAGCCGTGGTCGGGCTCGGTGAGGCCGAAGCAGCCCAGCCACTCGCCCGAAGCCAGCTTGGGCAGGTACTTCTTGCGCTGCTCTTCCGAGCCGTAGGCATAAATCGGGTACATCACCAACGAACCCTGCACCGAGGCCGTGGAGCGCATGCCGGAGTCGCCCCGCTCGATTTCCTGCATAATCAGGCCGTAGCTGATGTAGTCGAGGCCGCCGCCGCCGTACTCAGTCGGGATGGTGGGCCCGAAGGCGCCCACGTCGCCAAACTTCTTGACGATTTCGGAGGGAAAATGATTGTCCTGAGCCCACTTCTCGATGCTGGGGCTGATTTCCTTTTTAACGAAGTCGCGGATGCTCTGCCGAATGAGCTTGTGCTCTTCGGTTAGCAGGCCGTCGATGTCGTAGTAGTCGGTAAAGCCGGCCGCATTCAAAGAACCGCTGCGGTGCTCAGCTTTAGCTTTCGGCGAGAGGACGTCGGATTGGGAAGACATAACTGGGGATTGGGTGGGAATCAGCCTCAAAGATAGAAGTTTCAAAATGCGGAACAGGCTCTGCGGGGGGTTGGTTCGCCGTGGCGCAGCAAGTAGAGCAGTGTATGCTATATCCTGATTCCACCAGTAGCAACTCCTGCTCAGCCCGAGAATCATTCGTTTTTATATTCGAAAACCCCAATTTCTCCGTAGAGGGCACATTCTCCCATCCGCCCTTTCCCTCCCTGCATCTATGAGTCACGAAAAGAAACTAAACGAACTGGAAGCCACGGCTATCTGCGGCAACGACATTTCTTCGTCGTGTCTGTATGTGTCGGCCCTGGCCATAGCCTACGCCGGGCAGTACGCCTGGATTGCCCTGCTCCTTGTGGGAGCCGTGTTGTTTCTGTTTCGCACGATTTACGGTGAAGTTGTGGGGGCGCTGCCGCTCAACGGTGGGGCCTACAACGTGCTGCTCAACACGACCAGCAAGCGTAACGCCGCCCTGGCTGCCTGCCTCACCATTCTCTCCTACATGGCTACGGCCGTTATTTCGGCTTCCGAGGCCATGCACTACCTGCACACGCTCTGGCACGGGCTGCCTATTATCGGGGCCACGCTGGGCTTGCTGGGCCTGTTTCTGGTGCTGACCATCCTGGGTATTTCCGAATCGGCGAAGGTGGCCGTGGGCATTTTCCTGGTGCATCTGGTTTCGCTCACCCTGCTGGTGGGCAGTGCTGTCTGGTATCTGGCTACGCACGGGCTGGCCAACCTGAATCTGAACTTTCAGCTGCCCGTGAAAGGGGGCAGCATTGCTAACGCCCTATTTTTTGGCTTTAGCGCCGCCATGCTGGGTATCTCGGGCTTCGAAAGCTCGGCTAACTTTGTTGAAGAGCAAGCCCGGGGGGTATTCCCCAAAACCCTGCGCAACATGTGGATTGTGGTGAGTTTCTTCAACCCGGTCATCGCCTTTCTGGCCATTGCCGCGCTACCCATGCAGGAAGTAGGCCAGCACACCGAAACCCTGCTCTCCCACCTGGGCACTACCACGGGCGGGCGGTGGCTGGGCACGCTGATTTCGGTGGATGCGGTGGCTGTGCTCAGCGGGGCCGTGCTAACGTCCTTCGTGGGAGTAAGCGGGCTGATGAAGCGCATGACTCTGGACCGGATTCTGCCCCAGTTCTTTCTGAAGGAGAACAAGCGCAAGAGCAACTACCTCATCCTGATTACTTTTTTCCTGCTTTGCGCGTCGGTGCTTTTTATTACGAGCGGGCAACTAGGGCCGCTGTCGGGGGTGTATACTATTTCGTTTTTGGCGGTAATGGCCTTTTTTGCCCTGGGCAACTTTCTGCTCAAGAGTAAGCGGCCCAAGCTGCCCCGACCAGTGTACGCGGGCATTTTCACCGTGACACTTGCTTTAATCAGCATTCTGGTGGCCCTGTACGGCAATATCAAAATCCACCCCGACTACCTGATTGTCTTCCTGCAGTACTTCCTGCCTACCATGGCGCTGGTGTATATTATGCTCAACCGCACGGCTATTTTAAATCTGGGGCTGGCGGCCATCAATTCCGTTGCCGAACACTCCCGTTTCTCGCGCCTGGGCCGGCTGTTTGTGCGTCGGCAGCTGCGGGAGTTGCACAAGCAGGAATTTGTGTTTTTCACCAAAGGCGACAATGTTTCCAACCTGAACAAGGTTATGGCCTACGTGGTGGAGAATGAGTTTACCAACCGCCTCAAAATCGTGACCCTGCTCAAGCCCGGCGAGCAGTACCCGCAGGAGCTGCTCACCGACATTCACGTACTGGACCGCGCCTACGAGCAGATAGAAGTAGACTTTGTGACCATCGAAGGGCAATTCGGCCCCCAGCTGATTGATGACTTGTCGCAGAAGTGGAACATCCCCAAAAACTTCATGTTCATCGGCTCCCCCGGCAACCAGTTTCCCTACCACGTATCCGAGCTGGGCGGCGTGCGGCTGATTATCTGATCTGGTAAACGTGTCATTGCGAGGCCGGAGGCCGTGGCAATCCGTCCTACACTGGCGACTAACGCCCTTAAATCAGGAAGCCCCTTCCTACACGCGGTAGGAAGGGGCTTTTCACTTTAGAGCACTCAGCACCTTTCAGCGGACGGATTGCCACGGCTGCGCCTCGCAACGACACGCTCCCCACATGTAGCACATTAGTAGCTCAGCACATTAAAACTTCACGCCGACCGAGGCCAGGTAGTTACGGGTAGCTTGCGGGAAGTAAAAGTTGAAAATTTGCTGGCGGCCGGTGGCGTCGGGGTAGCCGTAGGTGTAGCCATTGGCCACATACTCCCGGTTCAGCAGGTTGTTGACCAACAAGCCCAGCTCGATTTCCTTTACGAATACTGGCCGAATGGTGTAGCGCAGGCGCAGGTCCAGGACTTGGTAAGGCGCTATGCGCTTGGCGTCGCTGGCCGAGTTGTCGAGAAACTGCTCACTCACCGTTTTGTAGAGCAACGCCACGCGCAGGCCCTTCAGCGGCTGGCCTTCCAAGGTGTGGGCCGACACGACGGCGGGCGAATACGAAATAGTGGACAAACGGCCTTCCGAGGCGGTTACGGGCTCAAAATTTTCGTTGTACACCGTTTCGCGGTAGTTCAGAATCCGGTTGCGGCTCAGCGTCAGGGTGCTACTGAGGCTGAGTACGTCCTGGGCGGCCACCGAGCCGCTCAGCTCCAGGCCCGTGCGGTAGCTGCGGGCTACGTTGGTACGCAGGGCCGTCCCCACGTCGTTCAGCTGCCCCGTGGCCACCAGCTGGTTGTGGTAGTTCATGTAGAAGTAGTTGGCCTCGAAGCGCACCGCCGTCGGGCGGCCGAACAGGGGCACTCCGGGCCGCGTGAAGCGGTAGCCCGCCTCGTAGTCCTCCAGCCGCTCCGACTTAGCGGTCTGGTCGCCGGCGGGCCGGTCGGTGAAGTCGGACCGGACCGGCTCGCGCTGCCCTACGGCAAAGCTGGAGTACACCTGATGACCTTGCCCCAGGGAAATGGTGTAGCCGAACTTGGGGTTGTAGAAAGTGTAGTCGGCGCGGGTGGTCACGTCGTTCTGGTCGTCCTCTACCCCATCAATGGCATACTTGATGTGACGCACCTGCAGGTCGCCGTACACGCTCAGCCAGGGCAGCACCTGCCACGTGGCGCGGGCGTAGGCGTTGTAGTCGGTTTTGGTAGCGTCGTTGAAGTAGTAGCGGTGGCGGATGCTGCCGTTGGAAGCATACTGGGCCCAGATTACTTCCCCGTAGTGGTCATTGGTAAAGCGGTTCCAGGCCCCGCCCACAGTGGCTTGCAGCTTGTCGTTGTCGTGGGGCTGGTAGTTCAGGGCGAAGGTGCCGCCGTAGAAGTAGTTGTCGAGCCACTTCTGGTCTACGAGGTTGGTGCGCTTGATGGTCTGGGTGCCGATAACGACATCCTCCAGCCCATAATCGACCAGCTTGCGGTTGGCCCGGTAGCTTTCATAATAGCCGAAGCCCCGGGTCAGGTGCAGGGCCGCCCCGATGTTCCAGTCGGCGCCCAGCCCCTGCGAAAGGTGAAGCTGGTAGTGGTTCTGCTGGTAGTTGTCGGTCTGGTTGTCGTAGGTATAGTAGCTGTAGCGGCGCCCTTCGCGCAGGCCGCGGGCCACATCGGCCTCGCTCAGCTCCCCATTGTCCAGGAATTGCTGCAACAGCTGCTTATTGCCGGTGATAAAGGGCTCGGGCACCCCGTTCCAGGCCTGGTACGTTTTCTCCCGGCCCGAAAAGGTGATGAACTTGAGCAGCGTGTTTTTGGCCTGGTAGCCCGCCGCCAGATAGTACGACTTCAAATCGGAAGAGGCCCGCACCATGTAGCCGTCGGTGGCAATGCGCGACAGGCGGCCATCAACGGTGAAGTGCCCGCCGAGCAGGCCCGTGCCAAACGAGACATTGTTTTTCCAGGTGTTGAAAGAGCCGTAGGTGTTTTGGGTTTCGGCGTAGGCTTCGCGCCGGTTTTCCAGAGTTGAAATGTTAATGCTGGCCCCAAAAGCTGCCCCACCGTTCTGGCTGGTTCCCACGCCCCGCTGCACTTGCAGGTTGTTGATGGACGACGCCAGATCGGGCAGGTTCACCAGAAACGAGCCGTGCGACTCGGCATCGTTCAGCGGCACCCCGTTGATGGTCATGTTGATGCCCGTGTTGCTGGTGCCCCGAATCCGGATGTCGGTGTAGCCCACCCCGGCTCCGGCATCCGAATTGACGACCACCGAAGGCGTTTGGTCGAGCAGGTAAGGCAAATCCTGCCCGAAGTTGCGCTTGGCCAAGTCCTCCCGACTCACGTTGGTATAGGCCGTGGCCGTGCGGTCGTTGGCGCGGCTGGCCGTTACCAGCGCTTCGCCGGTCAGCACTACGCCCGCCTGCAGCCCCAGCGCGAGGCGTTGCTCTTCGGCCTGGCCCTGTACCTGGCGCTGCAGCACCTCATAGCCCAGAAACGAGATGCGCAGCGCGTGGGGGCCAGCTGCTACGGCAGGCAGCACGAAAGTGCCGGCCGCATCGGTCGTGCCCACTACGGCGCCGTCGAGCAGCACCGTGGCGCCGGGCAGGGCATCGCCCGAGCGGGCGTCGGTCACGGTGCCCGTCAGGGGCCCTTGGGCCCACGCCGCCGGAGCAACCAGCAGGGGCAACGCCAGGGTGGCGGCGCCCAAAACCAATATATTTTTCAAGGAAATGGGTAAAGAAAAAGTGGAACGGGCCCTGCGCCAGGGGTCGGCGCACTAGGTTTTCACGTTCGCGGATCGTTTGTTCCCTTCGCCGGCATTACCCGGACAGGTTCAATGGGTATGATCTCAGCCCCACGGCAGCAAGCCGCTGGTAGGGCACCCCTAAAACTATTCTGCAAAGCTAGAGCCGCGGCCGGGGAGTTCCAAATCCAGTATTTCTACGCTTTACTTTCGCCTGATAATCACCTATATTAGGCTAGCGGTAAGGCAAGCCGGAAAAATTACGGCTTCTGAAAACATCCTTGCCGTTCGCTCCGTTAGATTTTTAAAGCCCGCCGGCTCGTCCCCCTTTCCGTCGCCTTTTACCCGTTGCTGCCATGATCAGTCTTATCTACACGCTCGTGGTATTTGCCATTCTGGCCTACTTCATCGTGGCTCCGCGCCACCGCTACCAGCAGCCTCCATACACCGACGGTGACGACGACGGCGGGGAGCCCCTCGACGACGGACTACCCGACCTGGATCTGCCCCCCGGCATTTCCCGGCCCATCAACGACTGGGAGCCCGACTACGGCCGCCCCACCACCCCGGTCCGGCCTTTGGAAACCATCACCTTCTGATTTCGCAGGTATAAAAAAGCGGCCTTTTTGCCTTGTTGCTTCCGGTTAATCGTGGCTGATACTGGAAAAAACTGGCAGAAAGGCCGCTTTTTATGGTTGCGCTGCGCAAGCTTACAAGGCCAGCCGCATGCGCTGGTAAGGAATGTCGCCTTTGTAGAAAACCGCCCCTTCGGCCCTCATGTCGAAACGCTGATAGAATGCCGTAGCATCCTGGCGGGCATCGCACCACAGACTGCGTGCCCCAAGTCGCCGGGCCTCGTCGATTACCCGCTGAAGCAGCACCGAGCCGATACCCTGCCGCTGGAACTTGGGGTCAGTGGCAAACTTGCGAAAACGGGCCTGTTCGTCGTCCACAAACAAGGAAATAACGGACACCAGCTGCTGGTCAAGGAAAGCCCCAAAATGCTGCCCCTCGCCGTCATTCTCAACTTTTACGTAGTCGAAAGGCTTCTCCGGCCACAGCACAGCATGGCGCAGCGGGTACGTTTGCTCCGCCGCAATGGCCCTAATCTCCGGCACTGAGGTGGTCATTGGGGTGGCCGCTAGGTTATGGCTATTGCATACTGCGCCGAATATTCCTGGCCGGGAGCCAAGGTCAAGATACCTTCCTTGTCGGCTAGTTCCGGGGGGCCGCCCACGCTGCTGGCAATGCCCTGCCAGGGCTCGATGCAGACAAACCGGGCTCCTTCGCCTTTGGTCCAAAGGCCCAGGAATGGAAACCCATCGAAGCGCAGGCGCACGGCCCGGTCGGAGGCAAAGCTGCGCAGCGAAATGTGCGTGAAGTCGAAGTGCTTGAACACCAACGCATCCTGGGCAAACAGCTCGTAGGTCAGGGGCATTTCGGTTTCTTGCTGTAGCACCGGGGCCGTTTGGCCGTTCAGCAGGCCGCCCTCCAACAGGTGGCGTTCCAGGGTAACGGGGTGGTCGAAGTGAAAAAAGTAGTCCTCAAATTTCTCCCCTGGCATCAGCGGGCAGTTGAACGCCGGGTGGGCCCCAATGCTAAACAGCAACTCCTGGGCGGAATCCGGGTTCTGCACCTGCCACTGCACCGTGAGCTGCAGCCCGCGCAGCTGGTAGCCGATGCGCAGCACGAAATCGAACGGGTACACCTGGCGGCTCTGCGCATCGGCGCGCAGTTCGAAGGTCAGGGACTCGGCCGTTTGCTCTACCACCATAAACTCCCGGTCCCGGGCAAAACCGTGCTGGGGCAGCCGGTACTCCCGGCCCTGGTGGCGGTAGGTATCCTGGGGCAGGCGGCCAACGATGGGAAACAGCACCGGCGCGTGCCGGGCCCACACGGCCGGGTCGGCGGGCCAGATGTATTCCAGATCAGCAATTTCGGGCAGGTCTTTGCGCACTAGGCTGCTCAGTTCGGCTCCCTGGCTATTTATCGTAACGCGGCACTGGTCGTTTTCGAGCGAATAGTTCATAAGCTACCATTGGTTCAGGAAAGCTCCTTTTACGCCGACAAGGCGTCGGGCGGCGGCACAGCGCGGCTTTTTTCCGCCAGCAAGGCATCCACGTAAAAGCAGGCCTGCTCGAGCCGCTGGGCCGGCGAGCCGCTGATTTCCGCGAAGTTGGACATCTGGCTGCTCAGCTCGGTGTGGTAGATGGTATAGAAATACTGCCGGTGGTGGGGATGCTCCCGCAGCGGGTCGGCTTCCCAGGGAATGTCGATACCGAGCAGCAACACCAAATCGTAGTGCTGCTGCTGAATCCGGTGCTTGACCCACTCCGGGCACTGCCCGAAGGCATGCTCCGACCAGACTTTGATGACCAGCAGGTCGGTGTCGCAAAAAAACACGCGGTTGGCCCCGGCAGCGGCTTTTTCCTCGGCCTCTACCTGCCCGCGGGCAATGCGTTCCAGGTCGTCGATGGTGTAAGCCGAGCCGTGCTTTTCCAGGTATTCGCGGGCATACTCCGGGGCCCAGGTGGTGTGGTAGTACTCGGCCAGCTGGCGGCTGAGCGTGGTTTTGCCCGTCGATTCGGGTCCGGTGAGGGCTACGCGCAGCATCAGGCAGAAACGGAGTTAGCAGTGGGGGCCGCCAGGCGGGCCGTACGGCGCCATTCAATGTAGCCATACGCGGCCAGCACCAGGTACACGGCATACAAGCCGCTGGTTGGATACAGCTGCTTATACCACAGAATCGGCACGTACAGCAGGTCGACCACAATCCAGAGCAGCCAGTTTTCCAGGCGTTTGCGGGTGAGCAGGTACTGAGCGGCCATGCTGCCGGCCGTCGTGAAACTGTCCCAGTGTGGCAGGGCCGCGTCGGTGTTGTGTTGCAGATAATAGCCGAAGCCCAGGGTGAAGGCGGCCACGCCCAGCCCCACGGCCGCCCACTCCCAGGGGCGCGTCCGGCTCACGACCAGGGCCGTTTGGCGGGCTCCGCCGTAGAGCCACTCGTACCAGCCGTAGAGGCTCATCAAAATGAAAAATCCCTGCAGCAGACTGTCCGAATACAGCTGGGTGCGGAAGTAGACCACCGCGTAGAGGCCGCAGCTGAAGATGGCCACCGGGAAGTTCCAAAGCGACTCGCGGGCCGCCAGCCAGACGCAGGCAAACCCGGTAAGCACAGCCACCCACTCCAGCGGGGTGCCGCCGGCAGCGGAAGTCCAGAACTCGTAGAGAGCGTGTAACAAAGTGAAAGAGAATGACGCGGTAGGGAAGTATTCGGGCCGACCGGGCCGGGCCGAGGCCAAAGCTAACCAGTGACCCGCTAATTTTACGGTCTCATCTCACTTTTGCTTTTCTTAGTCTATGCTCCCCGAAATTACTCCCGAAGATTTGCACGCCCGCCTGCAGCAAGGCGAGGCCCTGCACCTGCTCGACGTACGGGAGCCCATGGAATTTGACTATTGCCAGATTACGGGCAGCCAACTTATTCCGCTGGGTGAAATTGCCCGCCGCTGGGAAGAGCTGCCCACCGACCAGCCCGTGGTACTGATTTGCCACCACGGCGTCCGCTCGGCCCAGGCCCTGGCTTTTTTGCAGCACCGTCACGGCCTGCGCAATCTGCTCAACCTACGCGGCGGCATTCACGCCTGGTCGGTGCGCGTCGACCCCACCGTGCCGGTGTACTAAGGCCACCTGGCAAATAGCAGCTTCCAACCGCTGCCTAGTTCAGCGACTTTTCTCCGAATACTTCCCCTTCCCCGCCCCGTGCGCCTGCCCGACTTACCTATTTGTGCGGCTCTGCCCGAGCTGTTGGCTACCCTGGCCACCACTAACTGCGCCGTGCTGCAGGCCCCGCCCGGCGCCGGCAAAACCACGGTAGTACCGCTGGCCTTGCTTGCAGCCGACTGGATGCCCCCCGCCGGCCGCATCATTGTGCTCGAGCCCCGGCGCCTGGCAGCCCGGGCCGCCGCCGCCCGCATGGCCAGCCTTCTGGGCGAGCCGGTGGGGCAAACGGTCGGATACCGGGTTCGGCTGGAAAGCCGCGTATCGACCCACACCCGCATTGAGGTGGCCACCGAGGTTATTCTGACCCGGATGCTGCAGGACGACCCGGCCCTGGAAGGCGTAGCGGCCGTGCTCTTCGATGAATTTCACGAACGGAGCCTGCAAGCCGACTTGGGCTTGGCCCTGGCCCTTGATGCCCAGGCTGTGCTCCGCCCCGACTTACGCCTGCTTATTATGAGTGCCACGCTGGAAGCCGAGCGTCTGGGCAGCTGGCTGCAGGCCCCGGTGGTCCGCAGTGCCGGCTTGCAACACGCCGTTAGCACTAGTTACTTGACGCCGGCCCGGGTAGCCGCCGCCGGTAGCCGGCCTTCGGAGCGCCTGGCCGACCTCACCCCGGCCGTGGTTCGGGAAGCCTTGCACCAGCACCCGGAAGGCGACGTACTGGTGTTTTTGCCGGGCTTGGCCGACCAGCGCCGCACCGCGGAGAAGCTGGCCGGAGCCGTTTCTGCCACAACGGATATTCACGTGCTCCACGGGGAGTTGCCCGCCGAACAGCAGGATGCCGCCCTGCGCCCCGCGCCCAAAGGGCGGCGTAAGATTGTGCTGGCCACCAGCATAGCCGAAACCAGCCTGACCATCGAGGGGGTGCAGATTGTGGTCGATGGTGGCTTTGCCCGCGTGCCCCAGTTTGAGCCCCGCACCGGCCTGACGACCCTGGCCACGGTGCCCGTCAGTCAGGCTGCCGCCGACCAGCGCCGGGGGCGGGCGGGCCGCCTCGGCCCCGGCACGTGCTATCGGCTCTGGACCGAGGCCGAGCACAGCATGCGCCCAGCCCACTTGCCACCCGAAATCTTAACTGCTGACCTGAGTGGGCTGGCGCTGGAACTGGCTTTGTGGGGTACGCAGGATCCAGCCGCGCTCCGCTGGCTCGATGCCCCGCCGGCGGCCGCTCTAGCGCAAGCCCGGGAGCTGTTGGTGCGCTTGGGGGCTCTCACAAAGGAAGGGCAACCTACGCCCCACGGCCGCACCTTGGCCGGTCTGGGCCTGGTTCCTCGCCTGGGCCACTTGGTTATTCAGGGCAAGGCCGTCGGCCACGGTGCTACGGCCTGCGCCCTGGCCGCCCTGCTTACGGAGCGTGACATTTTGCGCCTAGCCGATGGTACCCCGGCTCCTCCCGATTTGCGCTTACGGGTCGAGGCGCTGGCTACGGGCCGGGCCCCACTCCCCGGCTTGCTCCCCGATGCCGGCGCGGTTCGCCGCGTACGGGAAGCGGCAGCAGTACTGCGCAACCGGGCCCACGTCCGCGACACCCCCCTGGAGCCGGATGCGGCGGGGCTGCTGGCCGCCCTGGCCTACCCCGACCGCCTGGCCCAGCGCGAAACTCCCGAACGAGTACGTCTTATTACGGGGCAGCGGGCCGCATTGCCCGCCGAGTACTTCAGTCAGGGCACTACCTTTTTCGCCATAGCGCATCTGGATGGGCCGCCCCACGCCCCGCGCGCTGCCCTGGCCGCGCCCGTGGAGCGGGAAGAGTTGGAGCAGCATTTCACGGCGTTACTTGAAAACTTAGAGGAAGTCCGCTGGGATGCTGCTGCCGGGCGCGTGGTGGCCCGCCGCCTCCGCCGCCTCGGGGCAGTTACCCTTTCCGAAACTATCCTAGCCCAACCCAGCGCCGAAGCAGTGGCCGCGGCCTTGCTGGAAGGCCTGCGCCAAGGCGGTATAGTGCGCCTGCCCTGGACTGAGGAAGCCCAGCAGGTTCGGGAACGGCTGGCTTTTGCGCACTATTGGAACCCGGCGGAATGGCCCGATGTGTCGGACGAGGCCTTGGCCGAAGCTTTGCCCGAGTGGCTTGGCCCCTACTTGGCCGGTGTGCGAAGCATGGCCGAAGTAAACCGTTTGCCATTGGGCGAAGCCCTGCTGAACTGGCTGCCTGGTGGCTGGGCTCAACAACAGGAATTACAGCGCCTAGCCCCGGCCCATTGCCTGGTACCCAGCGGCTCGAATATCACCCTGGACTATTCTAACCCGGAAGCTCCAGTATTGGCTGTACGCCTGCAAGAGGTGTTTGGCCTGCTCGATACGCCTACGGTGGGCCACGGTAAAATTCCGCTTACCCTGCACCTATTATCCCCGGCCCGGCGCCCAGTGCAGGTCACGCGCGACCTACGCAGCTTTTGGTCTACGGGCTATTTTGAAGTACGCAAAGACCTACGGGGCCGCTACCCCAAGCATCATTGGCCCGACAACCCGTTGGAGGCTCCCGCCACTCGGGGCACTAAGAAACGCCCGGGGTAAAATGCAATACACTGCTTATGGCTAACGCACGAAGTTGGGCGCGCTGCTTTTCTCTTCCCATCAGCTCCAACTGTACCGGTTGATCCGGTAAGGCCAGCCTATCGGGAAAACACCCTGTACTTGCCCGAAGACACCTCGTTTCGAAAAAAATTAACTGCTGCTACCGGTAATAGCTAAAATACAATCGTAACAATTTGGTAATGCAGGTAACAATTGCGTAACATTAGTGGATGCTTGCGCGCCCTACCTCTCTGCTGTTTGCTACGTTAGCCCTCCTCATCACCGGGACGGAACAGGCATGGGCGCAAAGTGCAGGGTCGGGTCCAGGTTTGGGCCAGCCGCGCCGGGCAGGTACTGCCACTTGGCTAGCCCTTACCTCTGATACACGCCTTGCCGACCACTGGGGTGCTCATGCCGAAGTTCAGGGGCGCCGAACTTCCGGTGGCGCCGCCCGGCAAAACTTGCTACGCTTAGGCATAAACTATCATGCCAGCGCTGCTTTGGTCTTTTCGGCCGGGTATGCGCACGTACTGACTTTTCCGAGCGGTGACTTTTCTGCCGTTACGCAGTTGCCCGAGCACCGGGTGTACGAGCAGCTGCAGTTGCACGACTCCCACGGCCGCCTGCAGTTGTTGCACCGCTACCGGCTCGAACAGCGCTGGGTGCAGCTTGCCGACCAACCGGCGCCCGTTTACCTTAACCGCATCCGCTACCAGCTCCGCCTGACTTATCCGCTTTCGGCTCCGACCTTACAACCCGGTGGGGCTTACCTAGTAGCTGCCGATGAACTGTTTCTGGGCTTCGGGGCCAATGTGCAGCACGGCATCTTCGATCAAAACCGTGCTTATGCAGCGGTGGGCTACCAGATTAGTAAGGCCCTGGCCCTGGAAGCGGGCTACCTGAATCAACTGCTACAACCCTACAGCGCCACTGACTTTGGCAGCATGCATTCAGTGCAGATAGGCCTGACATTCAACCCGGAGTTTCGCCCCACTGGCACCCTGGCTTCCGCCCAGCCACAGTAGGCCATCTTCGTCTTACGCAACGCAAAATCAGGGGTAGCTAAACCTTAACACGCGCTTACCCGATTTTTCGTCGTAGCTTTACCCGGCAATAAGCGGTACCTAATCATCTTATTGCCATGGCCAACGCGCTGCCCAAAATTGCCTTCGAGGCCCTTACCTACGACGACGTCCTGCTGCTGCCTGCCTATTCGGAGGTACTGCCCCGCGACGCGGACACCAGCTCCCAGCTCACCCGTAACATCCGCCTGAAGCTGCCCTTTATTTCGGCTGCCATGGACACCGTCACCGAAGCGGAAATGGCTATTGCCATGGCCCAGGAAGGCGGCATCGGCATCATTCACAAGAACATGAGCATCAAGGCGCAAGCCGAGCTGGTGCGCCGCGTGAAACGCTCGGAAAGCGGAATGATTCTGGACCCTTTCACCCTGCAGGAAACCGCTTCCCTGGGGGATGCCAAGCGCCTGATGCGCGACAATAAAATTGGCGGTATTCCGATTGTCGACGACCAGCGCCGCCTCAAGGGCATTCTGACGAACCGGGACCTGCGCTTCGAAAAAGACATGGAGCGGCCCGTGGCCGAGGTAATGACCAAAGACAAGCTGGTCACGGCCAACGCCGGCACCGAACTAGCTCATGCCGAGGAGATTCTGCAGGATTCGAAAGTTGAAAAGCTGCCCGTGGTTGATACCGAAGGCCGCTTGGTTGGCCTGATTACCTACCGCGACATTCGCAAGCGCCGCCGCAGCCCCAATGCCTGCAAAGATGAATTCGGCCGCCTGCGCGTGGGGGCCGCCGTAGGCGTCACGCCCGACCTGCTAGACCGGGTAGGCGCCTTGGTTGACGCGGGCGTGGATGTGGTAAGCGTCGACACGGCCCACGGCCACAGCAAGGGCGTGCTGGACGCCGTGCGCAATATCAAAACCAAATTTCCCAAGCTAGAGGTTATTGCCGGCAACGTGGCTACGGCCGCCGGAGCCCGAGCCCTGGCCGACGCCGGGGCCGATGCTGTGAAAGTAGGGGTGGGCCCCGGCTCAATTTGCACGACGCGCATTATTGCCGGTATCGGGGTGCCCCAGCTTTCGGCGGTAATGGAAGCGGCCCGCGGCTTGGAAGGCACGGGCGTCCCGCTTATTGCCGACGGCGGGGTAAAGTTTTCCGGCGACGCAGTGAAAGCCCTGGCTGGCGGAGCATCGTCTATTATGGTCGGTTCTTTGCTGGCCGGCACAGAAGAAGCGCCCGGGGAAGTAACGCTCTACGAAGGCCGCAAATACAAGTCGTACCGGGGCATGGGCTCGGTCGAAGCAATGGAAGAAGGGTCCAAGGACCGGTATTTCCAGGATGCCGAGGACGACGTAAAAAAGTTGGTTCCGGAAGGTATTGTTGGCCGGGTGCCGTTCAAGGGCGGCGCCGGGGAGGTACTCTACCAGCTGGCGGGTGGCCTGCGGGCCGGCATGGGCTATTGCGGGGCGGCTACCATCGAGGAGTTGCAGCAGGCGCAGATGGTGCGCATCACCGGAGCCGGCCTGCGCGAGAGTCACCCCCACGATGTGCAGATTACCCGTGAAGCGCCTAATTATAGCAGCCGCTAACTTTTCGGGGTAATTATTACAAAAAAAGAGGTCAGTTGCCCCAGGGCGGTTGACCTCTTTTTTTGCATTTTCGTAGGGGTAATCTTATCATCCCGGAAAGCCTATCGGCCAATTTGCTAATCAGGCCGTATCTTGCGGATACATTACGGGCGCTACTAACTCAGAAGCCCGTTCGTATTTTATTCCTATTCATGCCCTTCCGACAGAAGCTGAAAGCTATAGTGTTGCCCTTCACCGTGCTGAGCTGGTTGATACTGCTTATCAGCACTCTGCTACACGCTAGTCCGGCCACTGCTGAATCCCTTGGTTTGCCCCCGCAATGGGTCACGCTGCTGGCCCAAGCAGCTTTCGTGGCCGGCGTCTTTGTGTACCAGCGCAGCCAGCCCGACCCGCTCCGGGGCACCGACTTTGTGGGCCTGCTGCGGCGGTTGGTACTGGGGCCGGGGTTGCTGGCTACCGTCTGTGTCGGCCTGCACCTGCTTGAGCGCCTCATCGAGTTTCGACAGCCTACTGCCGACCGGACGCTCTTTGCCTGCGTTTACACTATCAATCTGGGCCTGTTCGTCGTTTTTCTGGCGTATACCAACTACTCCTGGCGCTCCTTGGTGCTGTTCCGTTCCTCGGCCCGCCTACGCCGCGACTGGCAGTGGTTTGAACTCCTGCTGGGTGGAACCTTACTATTTCGCCTGTTTGCCTGGACCCCGCCCGTGCCGGTAGCTTACTTTATTTTGGGCGGTCTGGCGGTGTTTGGGGTGTATCTGAGTGGCAATCAAAAGTGGGTGGCTTACCTGAACCGCCGTCAAAAGTGGGAAGTAGTATTTATGCAACTGGCCTTGCTGCTGTGCCTGGGCATTTTCACGATTTACTTTCTGCGCATTGCCCAAGACCCCAAATTAGTTGCGCCCGCGCCCCAGCATGCTTTTCTGCTGCTGACCGTATTCTTTGCCGGGTTCTATTCCCTGGCGGGGCTGCTGGTTACTTTTTTCAACCTGCCCACGGCCGGCGTTTTTGAGCAGAAACGGGACGAGATTCTGAGCCTACAGCGCTTAACCCAGCTGATTCAGAAAGGTCAGACGGAAGAAGAAGTTTACCAGATGCTGTTCGAGGCTGCCATTCAAACGGTAGAAGCCGACGCGGCCTGGCTGGATATCGAGAACGAGGGCCAGCTCCACCCCGCCCAGCTCTTCAACGTCAGTACCGAGCATACCCAGGCTATTCGGACCCTGCTTACCGATTACAATCTGGGTCAGATTGAATACCTCAATAACGACTTGCCCAACAGCAGCGGCTTCCGCAGCCTGGAGCTACCCTACGGTTCCCTGATTGTGATGCCTATGCGCTCGGCCAAGCGGCAGTACGGCGCCTTGTACATGCTGAAAGAGCAGCGGCAGAGCTTTGACCGCGAAAACCTAGGCATTCTGCAAACCTTCACCAGCCAGACGGTGCTTAGCATCGAAAACCTGCAGCTGGTGGCAGCCTCCTTGCAAAATGAGCGGGTAAAAGAGGAGTTAAAAATTGCCTCTTCGGTGCAGGATAGCCTGATTCCGAAGGACTTGCCTATTGACAACTGGTTTGAAATTGGCTCCCACGCCCTGGCGGCCAAGGAAGTAGGCGGCGACTTTTACGACTTCCTGCACTTGCCCGGCAAGCGGCTGGCTATTCTCATCGGCGACGTATCGGGCAAGGGCATCACGGCGGCCTTCCACATGGCCCAGATGAAGGGCATTTTCCACGCCTTGATGCAGGAAAACCCGCTGGCCAAGGACGAGCGGGAGAAATTTCCGGTGCCCAGCAAGTTCATGTCGATGGCCAACCGCGCCCTGACCCACTGCCTGGAGAAGTCGTCCTTTATTACCGCCGCGCTCTACATCGTCGACTACGAGCACGGGGGCTTCGTGTTTGCCCGCGCCGGCCACTGCCACACGCTTTACTACCACTCCATCAAGGAGGAAGTGTCCTACTTCCGCACCGCTGGTCTGGGCCTGGGTATCATTCGGAACGATTCGTACGAGAAGCACATCAAGAACCAGTTCTACGACTACAACCCCGGTGACGTGATGGTAATCTATACCGACGGCATTGTGGAGGCCCGCGGGGCCAACCAGGAAGAATACGGCGAGGAGCGCCTCAAACAAATGCTCGAACACACGTATTACCTGGAGGCCGACGAAATCAAGCAACAGATTCTGGACGACCTGAATGAGTTCAGTAAAGGCCAGCCCATGCACGATGACCAGACTCTACTGGTCATCAAGTTTAAGGCAGCTCAACCAGAAGCAACTATCTAACGTACAGTGGAGGCATGAAAATTAACCAACAAACCACCGAAGATACCCTCACCCTCAGTCTGGATGGCGAACTGGATGCCAGCTCCTCCGTTCTGCTTGACACGGAGTTGACCAAGCCTGAAGTTCTTGATTATAAGAAGGTTCTGGTAGACTGCCAGCGCCTGAACTATATTTCTTCCGCCGGCCTGGGCGTATTTATTTCCCATCTGCAACGCTTTCAAGATGCTAACGTGAAGCTGATTTTCTTCAACATGCAGGAGAAAGTGCACAACGTATTTGAAATTCTGGGCCTGGATGCCCTGATGACCATCGTGCCTTCGGAGGCCGAAGCCACTGCTCTTTAAGCTTCTAGGGGTATCGTAGGGAATGAAAGACGCAATCCGTATCAGTTGTAACCGCCACAACCTAAAAGTGGTGCGCGACTTTGTAAGCGCCTATCTGGCGGCTTACCGCCTGTCGGATTTGCAGCTCAACCAGATTATCCTGGCTGTCGACGAAGTCGTAGCTAACTTAATTATTCATGCCAACCACGAGGACGAATCCCAGTTTCTGGATTTGCGCATGGGCATGGACAATCAGGTATTTGAAATCGAAATCGAAGACGACAGCAAGTCGTCCTACCAACCTTCGCTCTACAAAGAACCCGATCTGCAGGAACACATCCGCATCGGTAAAAAAGGTGGGGTGGGTATGACGCTGGTCAACCGAATTATGGACCGCGTAGAGTTTACCACAACGGGTACCCACAACGTCTGCCGGCTCTACAAACGCATTGTGTGAGCCCCGAGCTTATCCGAAAAAGCACTTCGCCTGCGGAGTGCTTTTTTTATGCCCGACGTGGAACTTGGTTGGCAGCGTCGGCCCGAAAAAAATGCGTAAAATTGCGTCAGTCAGCCCTCCGTCTTACCCTGTTACGAGGACTGCACGCTTTGTAGTATCTTATTTTTTGTATGCACAAACGCATTTTGTACGCCGGCCCCTTGGCTGCTGCACTGCTGGCCGCTGGCTGCCAGACGACCAAATCGACTACTACTGCCGCCAAACAGCCCGTCATTGAGACCCTGGGAACCTACGAGGTACCCGCAGGGGAGTTTGCCTATGTTTACCGGAAAAACAACGGCAGCGCCCCCGAATTTGGCACCCGGCCCAGCGTGCAGGAATACTTAGACCTGTACACCAACTTCAAACTGAAAGTGCTGGAAGCCGAGAAGCGCGGCCTCGATACCACTCAAGCATTCAAGCGCGAACTGGAAGGCTACAAACAGCAACTGGCCCAGCCTTATCTCACCGAGAAGAGCGTGACCGACCAACTGGTGCGCGAAGCCTACGACCGGATGAGCAAGGAGGTCAACGCCTCCCACATTCTGATCCGGATGGCTCCCGACGCCACGCCGGCCGACACGCTGGCCGCCTACAACAAGATCGTGGCCCTGCGCCAGCGCGTAACCGGTGGGGAAGACTTCAACAAAGTAGCCGCCGAAACTTCCGAAGACCCCTCAGCCCGGGACAACGGGGGCAAGCTGGGCTACTTCACGGCCATGCAAATGGTGTATCCGTTTGAGTCGGCGGCGTACCGCACCAAAGTAGGCGAAGTGTCGCAGCCCGTGCGTACCCGCTTTGGCTACCACATCATCAAGGTAAACGATGTGCGCACGGCCCAGGGCGAAATTAAAGTAGCCCACCTCATGATCCGGGCCACGCCGGGCATGCCCAAGGCCGATTCGGTTACGGCCAAGAAAAAGATTGACGAGCTCTACAGCCGCCTGCAGCGCAAGGAGCCCTGGGATAAGCTGGTAGCCCAGTTTTCGGAAGATGCCGGCTCCGCTGCCAACGGGGGCGAGTTGCCGCCCTTCGGCACGGGCCGCATGATTCCCTCGTTCGAAGAAGCCGCCTTCCGCCTCCAGAACCCCGGCGACTTGTCGTCGCCCGTGCAGACGCCCTACGGCTGGCACATCATCCGCCTGCTGGAAAAACAGCCGGTGCCCAAGTTCGAGGACATGGAAGCTTCCCTGAAAGGCAAGGTTTCGAAAGATTCCCGTTCGGAGCTGAACCGCACGGCTTTCCTCAAGCGCATCCGCACCGAAAACCAGTTCACCGAAAACCAGGCCGGCAAAGATTTCGTCTTTGCCAAAGCCGACACGTCGCTGGTACGGGGCCGCTTCAAGTACACTGCTCCGGCCACTCCAACCAAGGCCAGCAAGACGGTTAACGACAACTCCACGCTGTTTACCATTAAGGGCAAGCCCTACTTGGTAAAAGATTTCCTGACCTACGCCCAGCAAAATCAGCGGGCCAAGGCCGGCGCCGAGCCCCGCTACGCCATGCAGCAGCTCTACGACCAGTACGTGGATCAGAGCCTGACCGACTTCGAGAAAGCCAACCTGGAAACCAAGTACGAAGACTACCGCATGCTCGTCAAGGAGTACCGCGACGGTATTCTGCTTTTCCAGCTGATGGACGAGAAAGTATGGTCGAAAGCCATTGAAGACACAGTAGGCCTGCAGAAGTTCTTTGCCGACAATCAAAGCAAATACCAGTGGGAACCCCGCGTGCAGGGTACTGTCATTAGCGCGGCTACGCCCCAGCTGCTTACCCAGGCCCAGGCCCAGCTCAAAGCCGGCCGGTACGAGGTGAAGCGCGGGCTGGTACAGAATGTGCCTTTCCTGGCGGGCAAATCGAATGTTGCGAAAGGCGGCTGGGCTGACCTGGACCGCCTGGCTAGCCGTCTGCAGTCGGACACCACGCTGACCCTGACTATTACGGGCCGGCCGAAAAAGGGTGAGTCGGCGGCTTTGGCCGCTCCCCGCGCCAATAGCGTGAAGTCCTACCTGGTGCAGAAAGGAGTGCCCGCCCGCCGCTTGCTCACCAAAACCAGCAAGACGGCCGCTAGCAGCCCCATTGCACTGTCGATGACGAGCACCAGCCCAACGGCCCTGGAAGAAAATCTGAACGAGCAGAATCCCTTGGCAGTGCAGATTCAGCAGCGCAGCTTCCAGAAGGGTGACAACAAAGTGGTAGACGAGCTCGTGAGCAAGGGCCCTGGCACGTATACGGTCAATAAGGACGGCCGCTACTACGCCGTTACGATTGACAAGGTGCTGCCAGCCGGCCCCAAAACCCTGGCCGAAGCCCGCGGCCAAGCCACTTCCGACTACCAGAACTTCCTGGAAAAGCAGTGGATTTCGCAGCTGCGCGAAGAGTACCCCGTAAAAATCAATCAGGGCGAAGTGGATAAGCTTGTAACTAAGTAACCTCTTGGCCCTGCCAGCCCCCTTCAGAACAAGCCTCGGCCACCACCGAGGCTTGTTCTTTGTTGACCACAATGCAACGCCATTGCCCTCATCCGACTCCTTGGACTATCCAAACCGTTGTTTTTGCCGGAGAAAGGATTTATGTTGAAATTTACGGGCGGCTTTCTGCGTTTCAGAAGTCGGCTGGCTCCGGCAAGTGCTTTCTTTCTAGCTGCCGCGAGCATTACTCTTTACGATTCCATGATTCAATTCCTTCGTTCGTCGGCCCGCGCGGCCCTGCTTGGCATGGGTTTGCTGGCTGGCACTGCTACAACTAGTTACGCGCAGCTTGGTATTGGCCGCCCCGTCGGCCGCCAGATTGCCGACGCCATCATTGTGAAGGTGGACAACCAGATTGTGCTGCGCTCCGACCTGGAAATAGCTTACGCCCAGCAGGTGCAGCAGGCGCAGGGCAAGCCACTGCCCCCCGATTTGCGCTGCAAGATTCTGCAGAGCATCGTGCTCAATAAGCTGATGCTGGCCAAGGCCGAAACGGACTCGGTGGTGGTAGATGACAATCAGGTAAAAAATGAGCTGGACCGCCGCATGGCTTATTTCGTGCAGCAGATCGGCTCAGAAAAAAAGCTGGAGGAATACTACAACAAACCCATCAAGCAGCTCAAGGACGACCTGCGGCCCCAGGTAAAAGAGCAGCTGATTCAGCAGAAGATGCAGGAGCAGATTGCCGGTAAAGTCACCGTGACCCCGCGCGAGGTACGCCAGTACTTTAACCGCATTCCTAAAGACAGCCTGCCCTACTTCTCGACCGAGGTGGAAGTTGGTCAGATTGTGAAGCTGGCCCAGGTAAACCCGAAGGCTAAGCAGGAAACTGTTGCCAAACTCAACGACCTTCGCGCCCGGATTCAGGCCGGGGAAAGCTTTGAAACCTTGGCCAAGCAGTACTCCGAAGACCCCGGTTCGGGGGCGCAGGGTGGCTACCTGGGGTTCTTCAAGCGCAAGGAACTGGTACCCGAGTACGAAGCGGCGGCCCTGCGGCTGGAGCCCGGGCAACTGTCGCCCATCGTCGAGTCCCAATTCGGCTTTCACCTGATCCAGCTTATCGAGCGCAAGGGCGACAGCTACAGCACCCGTCACATTCTGCTCAAGCCTGCTGCCGGTGGCAACGACGTAAACGAAGCCGGCGCCCAGCTGACCAAGCTGCGCCGCCGCATTCTGGCCGACAGCATTACGTTTGCTAAGGCGGCGAAGGATATGTCGGACGACAAGCCCACCAGCGGCAACGGGGGGCTGTTGGCCAACCGCCAGGACGGTGGTACGTATCTGCCCCTGGACAAGCTCGACCCGGCCATTTTCTTTACCATCGATACGATGAAAGTGGGCCACATTACGCCGCCCCTGCCCTACCGTACCGACGATGGCAAAGACGCCATGCGCATTATCTGGCTGAAGTCGAACACCCCGCCCCACCAGGCCAACCTCAAGGACGACTACCAGAAAATTGCTCAGGCCGCTTTGACCGAAAAGAAAAACAAGGCGCTGGACGAGTGGTTTTTGAAGAACCGCGGCTCGGTTTACCTCGAAGCCGACCCTCAGTATGCCGATTGCAAGCTGCTGGATACGGTTTATTAAATGGTGAAATTGTGAAGTCTGAGGTGGTGAGTTTGCTGTTCGAGCCGCGCCTGATGGCGCTAACCGAATCCTAACTCACCATTTCCCCATCTCACAATTTCACATCTTCACCACTTCCTCTTTTCATGCGCACTTTCTCTTCTGATAAAGAAGCCGCCGATGCCCTGGCAGCCTCCTACCGTACGTTGCGCCAGGAAATCGGCAAAGTTATTATTGGCCAGGACGACGTGGTTCGCCTCGTACTGACGGCGGTATTCTCCCAAGGCCACTGTTTGCTGGTGGGGGTACCGGGTCTGGCCAAAACCTTGCTTATTCAAACCATAGCCGACTCACTGGACCTGTCGTTCAACCGCATCCAGTTCACGCCCGACCTGATGCCTTCCGACATTGTGGGCTCGGAGACGATGAATCAGCAGCGCGACTTCCAGTTTGTGAAAGGCCCCGTGTTTGCCAATATTGTACTAGCTGACGAAATCAACCGGACACCGCCCAAAACCCAGGCGGCCCTGCTCGAAAGCATGCAGGAGTACGCCGTAACGGTGGCCGGTAAGCGGTATGGTTTGGAACGCCCGTTTTTTGTGCTGGCCACCCAAAACCCGATTGAGCAGGAAGGCACCTACCCGTTGCCCGAAGCCCAGCTCGACCGGTTTATGTTCAATATCGAATTGGGCTACCCCAGCTACGAGGCCGAGCTGCAGATTGTCAAGAACACGACTTCCGATAAGAAGCCGTCGGTAAGCAAAATTCTGCACGCCGACGAGATTCAGGCTTACCAGCAGCTGGTGCGCCGCGTGCCCGTGGCCGACAACGTAGTGGAGTACGCCGTGAACCTGGTGCACAAAACCCGGCCCAACACCGAACGGTCTCCGGCTCGAATTAATCAGTTGCTGGAATGGGGAGCGGGCCCGCGGGCTTCGCAGCACCTTATCGTCGGGGCCAAGTGCAACGCCCTACTCAACGGCAAGTATTCCCCCGACATTGAGGATGTCAAGGCCATTGCCCTGCCCATTCTGCGCCACCGCTTGGTGCGCAACTTCAAGGCCGAAGCCGAAGGCATCAGCATTGACCAAATCGTAAAAGAAATTCTTTAGAAATGTTGAATTTTGGGCGTTGAATGCCGGCTAAGCGCATCCTTCCTCCAGGCTTTCCCTCAACTTTTCCTCACCTTTTCAAGATTCATTACCGTGGAAGTTCTCGGCTACTATCAGCAATTTGAGCGTAATATTGGCATCATCCTCGACGCGCTGCGGGCCGGCCTGGATCTGCGCACGACTCCGCTGGAAGTTTCCCTGCCCCTGGAAGTTTACGTACTGTGCGAAGTGCTCAATGAAGGCGGGGCCACCTACCGGCTCACGACCGAAGGCGTAGCCCGGCTGGCCGAATTCGAGGAGCAGTATCTGCGCCAGGAAGCCGAGACAGAGGCCATCATGCGCCGCATTCTGGAAGACAAACGCTCTTTTATGCGTACCCCCGAAGGCCGCGTCCTGACGAAGGAAATGATGATTCGGCGCTTGGAGTACTTCAACGAAACAGCCCGCCTAGTAAACGTGATGCGCACCCAGCAGGCCCTGGGCAGCCCCACCCAATACAAGCACCCCCACCTGAGCACCGGCGTTGCCCTGAAAAAGTAATAGCTCTGCCAGAGCCAACAAAAAAAGCCTCCCGCACGCGGGAGGCTTTTTTTGTTGGTAGCTACTAAGACCAGAAGTGCCTTAACTGCTCATGTGTCCGCCGTCCTGCGGGCGAATTTCGGCGTGGCCTTCCTTAGAATGAGCCAAAACCAGCTCGCCCGCCGGCTCCTTTTTCAAGTCGCTCGGCACTTCTTCCCCCGACAAGCTTTTGGAAACCGTTACGCCCCCGTCAACGAAGTACGTGGTGCCGGTTACGTAGCTGGCCTCGTCGGAAGCCAGGAACAAGTACACGTTGGCAACCTCCTCGGGCGTGCCGCGGCGGCCCATCGGTACTCCTTCCACCGTGTTCTTCTCCATCTTCTTGTCCATCGGGCCGGTTTCCTTATGAGTCCAGGCCGTGTCGATGGGGCCCGGGCCCACGCAGTTGACGCGTACTCCGTACTTGGCTTGCTCTACCGCCAGCCCTTTGGAGAAAGTCATGACCCAAGCTTTGGTCCCACCGTAGGGCGTGATATTGGGGGAACCCATCTTCCCGGCTTCCGAGCCGGCCGAGACTATGGTGCCCCGCGTTTTCTGCAGGTACGGCAAGGCCGCCCGGCTCATGTGAAACACGGTGTAGATGTTGTTCTTAATCATGTACTCGAAGGCTTCCACCGGGTACTTATCCAGCTCGTCGGTGGCGGGAAAAACCCCGGCATTATTCACCAGCACGTCGAGCTTGCCAAACTGGGAAAGCGCCATCTGGACGCAGGCCTCGGCCGTGGTCTGGTCGGAAATGTCGCCCGTGAAGGCTACGGCCCGGCCACCCGCCGCCACAATTTCCTCGACTACGGCACCTACCGGGTCTTCGGCAAAGCCAGCAACCACGACGGCGGCTCCTTGCTGGGCAAACTTTTTACTAATGGCTTCCCCTATGCCGGCACCGCCCCCGGTCACAATAGCCACTTTTCCTTCCAGTCTTTTTGTCATGATAACGATGAATCTATATGTGTCAGAATACGGTTTGGTCACCGGCAACGGCCTTCAACGCACGTGCTGTAGCCGGCAGATGCCCTTAGTCATAACGACATTTTCCAGTGGAGGTTATCGGACTGACACCTCTTTGGGCCCAACCTTCCGCCCGCTGCTACGTCTAGTCCAAGGTGTTCAGGTCCTAGCCTTATGAGTATTGCTGAGCTGCCGCAAGCCCCGCCCCGTACGCCCCTCAGCACCCTCCGCCTCACGCTGCGGCCGTATGTCGCCACGGATGCGGAGGACTTTTTCATGGTTATCGACCAGAACCGGCCCCGGCTGCTGCCAGCCTTCCCTTCCCGGGTTGGCGCAGTCCAAACGCTAGCCGATGCCCGGCAGGTTCTTGCTTCCTACACCCAGGATTGGCACACGCGGCGCTTGTTCGTCTTCGGTATCTGGCACTCCGAATCGGGCACCTACTTGGGCGACATCAGCTTAAAGCCCGCATGGGGGCGCACGGTTACGGCCGAAATAGGCTACTACCTTGCCGCCGCGGCCGAAGGCCAGGGTTATGCCCAAGAAGCTCTAGCCGCGGCCGTAGCCTTCGGCTTCAATTCCCCACTTGGGGCCAGCCGGCTCGACATCCGGTGCTACGCTACCAACCCGCGCAGCTGTACCGTGGCTGAGCGCGTCGGCTTTCGGCGTTTACCACCCCGTCCGCGGCTGTGGCTGCAGCGCCAGCAGCCCGAAATCTATTATTACAGCTTAAGCAAGTCCTGACCCCGCCTCGGCCGTGGAAGCACAGGCTTACTTGTTTCGCCCCAGTGTCGTTAGCACGAAGCTGCGGTTGAAGTTCAGGTAGAGGGCAAAAGAAAAGTCAATGGACTTGTTGCCAAAGTCATACAAGGGCTCAAAGCGGGTACTCAGCACAAAGTTGTCCGTCAGGCGGTAGTCGCGCAGAACGCGCAGAATCAGTAGCTCCCGCTGCCGCTCGGTGTAGTTGGGGTCACTCACGGTTGAGGAAGTAGAGCGGTACAACCGCCCGCCGAGCGGGGAATAAAACCCGTTGCTTTTCCAGTAGCCTACCTGCAGGTTCGACAAGCGCGTGTCCACGCCGGCATTCAGGTATAATCCGTAGCCTTTCTCATACGGCAGCTCCTGGGTAAAGGAGTAATCAATGAACTGCGTCAGGTAGCTTTCCATATACACTGCCTGCACCAGTTCCGAAGCCAGCTTTTTTCGCACCCGTAGCCCGCTAGCGAGGTTAAAGTAGGTCTGCAAGGGTTTGGCGACGGTATCAATCTGTCCGCCCCGGTGGAAGCCCGTAAACTGAAACGGAACCCCCACCCGCCAGCCCAGCGAATCTTCCAGCACGGTAGCCTCCAGGGCCAGGCCCCCGGCTACCTCTTCCTGATAGTCGCTGTAGGCATACTGCTGGCGCTGCCAGTCCACCCAGGCATCGAGCTTGAGGCGGCGCGTCGTGAGTTGATACTGGGTGCCTTCTTCCAGCGGGCGGGTCATGACCCGCTCGAAGTCGAACAGCGGCTCGATATAGCCGTGCTGCAAGTGGCCCTGAATATTGCCCAGCAGCAGCCGGTGCGGCCCGTGCTGGTAGATAGCCGTGAACAAGGGCCGTACCAGGCGCAGCCGCTCGGTGCCGTAGTCTCTCTGCAGAAACACGCCGGCCTCCAGGCGCAGCTTCGGGCTGGGAAAATACACCAGGCGGGGAGCCAGCTGGGTACCGTAATACGTGCGCCCCTCGTCAATCTTGTTGAAGTACTCGTTGTCCTTGTTGAAGAGCAGGCCCTGCACGTCGAGCCAGAGCTGCTGGTCGTACTCGGGTTTGATTTCAATGGGGCGGTAGAAGGCCCGGTTGTTGAGCTGCGCCCAGCTTTGGGGAACCGCTGCCAGGAAAAAAAAGCAAGTAAAAAAAGCCAACCAAACTGGTTTTGCCTGGCAATCAGGGAGTATCTTTGATAAAAATTTTAGCATCATTCTTTACCCCGAAATTCAGCAAATTTTTTTAGCATTGCGGGGACAAAATATAGTCCCGTTGTGTTACCCATTGCCGACCAGGAACACCCTGCGGCCGACGTCGTAAAAGGCCCCTGTCGGGTTGTTTTAGCGGCTTAAAACGCCTACATTCACCAAACCTAAGCATTTATCTCTAACCCCATTCCAATGGCTGCACCCACCACTGATAAAGCTGTCAATGCCAACGTCGAGAAGATGAAGGCGCTTCAGCTCACGATGGACAAGCTTGACAAAGCTTACGGTAAAGGCACCGTCATGAAGCTGAGCGATGAGCGCGTGGTCGACATTCCGGCCATCAGCACCGGCTCTCTCGGTCTTGATATTGCCCTCGGCATCGGCGGCTTACCCCGCGGCCGCGTCGTAGAAATCTACGGCCCTGAATCGAGCGGTAAAACCACGCTCACGATGCACTGCATTGCCGAAGCTCAGAAAAAAGGCGGTATCGCCGCGTTTATCGACGCCGAACACGCCTTCGACAAAACCTACGCTGAGAAGCTGGGTATCGATACGACCAACCTGCTGATTGCGCAGCCCGACAACGGCGAGCAAGCGCTGGAAATAGCCGACCACCTGATTTCCTCGGGTGCCATCGACATTATTGTAATTGACTCCGTAGCCGCTCTGGTGCCCAAAGGCGAACTGGAAGGCGACATGGGCGACTCCAAAATGGGCCTGCAGGCCCGCTTGATGAGCCAGGCCCTGCGGAAGCTCACCGGTACCATCAACAAAACCGGCTGCTGCTGCATTTTCATCAACCAGCTGCGTGAGAAAATCGGTGTCATGTTCGGTAACCCCGAAACCACGACCGGTGGTAACGCCCTCAAATTCTACGCTTCGGTCCGTCTCGACATCCGTCGGATTGGCCAGATCAAGGAAGACAAGGACAACGTAACCGGCAACCGCACGAAAGTGAAGGTGGTGAAAAACAAGGTGGCCCCACCCTTCAAGGTCATTGAATTTGACATCATCTACGGCGAAGGCATCAGCAAGGTCGGTGAGATTCTGGACCTGGGCGTCGACATGGGCATCATCGTCAAGTCGGGCTCCTGGTTCTCCTACAATGGCAACCGCCTCGGCCAGGGCCGCGAAGGCGTGAAGCAAATTCTGCTCGACAACGCTGAGCTGGCCGACGAAATCGAACAGAAGATTCGGGCCATGGTGAAAGGCGAGCCTGCCGCTGCGCTGGCCGCCATTCCCACCGACGAGTCGACGGACGAGGACGACGACGAGTAAACTTCCCGGTTCATCGAAAAAAGCCTCCCTGCAAAAGCGGGGAGGCTTTTTTGTGCGTAACTTATCAGGCTGGAAAAAGCGTAACGGAACTCAATACCCCCATTTCCGTTCCTTTTGCCCAAGTACGATGTAGTTTATCCGGTTACTGGTATCTTTGCTGGCATCTCGTTTGAATAAGCATCGGCCAAAACCATTTTGCCGTTTTCCATGAACCGTCGCTGGCTCCTGTTTTCTCCGTTGCTTCTTGCTTTTTGCGCCTCGTTGTGGTCTTTTGACACTGCCAAAACCGAACGTGCCGTTTCTAATCACAGCTTTACCAAGGGTGAAGTGCTGCGTTACAAGGTGCACTACGGCCTGATCAACGCAGCCGAAGCTACGGTGGAGCTCTCCGACGAGATTCACAAGGTCAACGACCGGCCCTGCTACAAGGCCACCGTTACGGGTAAGACGACCGGCTCCTTCGACTTTTTCCTGCGCATCCGCGACACGTGGCGGTCTTATATTGATACGACCAGCATCCTGCCCCAGCGCTTTTTCCAGAGTATTGAGGAAAACAGCTTCCGCAAAAAGGAGTATATGGATTTCGACCACGACAAAAACGTGGTGCAGGTAGAAACTCACCGCAAGCAGGACCCGGCCAAGAAAGGAACCTTCAAGACGCCCGACAACATTCAGGACATCGTCAGCGGCTTTTACTTTCTGCGGACCCTGAACTACGACAACCGCAAAGTCGGCGAGGTTATTCGGGTGCAGGGCTTCTTCGACGATGAGGTTTTCAACATGGACGTGACCTACAAAGGCAAGGAAACGGTTGAAACCAAAGCCGGCGTCATTCGGGCCATTCGCCTGGTGCCGAAGATGCCTGAAAACAAGATTTTTAAAGGAGAAAATGCCGTATCAGTATACCTCTCCGACGACCGAAATAAAATACCGGTTTTGTTTCAGGCTGAAATGTTTGTCGGCTCCGTGAAAGTCGACATGTATAAATACCAAGGCCTGCGAAACCGGTTGAATCTGGTGGCCAAAAATTGATTCTGTTTCTAAAAGCGACTCCGTCCGGGTCGCTTTTTTTTATGCTCCTATGCTGCTGTCCCAAACGCCCTTTCCGCTTACTCACCCTAGCACCACGCTATGCCGCTGACTGAAACGTTGCCGCCAAAGAGCGCTAAGTCCCTTCTGCAGAATCTGGTCCCGAACCGACACTGCCCGCCAACGGTGGTTCGACCCGCGCAGAACGTGCGGCAGACAGCAGCACCGGGCGGCGCAGTTCACAAAAAGGTAACACGCGCTACCATTCGGCAAGAGGTATTTTTGTCGTCGCGCATTTTTTTTTACCCCCAAACCCCACGACCCGTGCACCCTACCCCTTCCTCCAACGCCTACAAAATCCTGGTAGTCGATGATGACCCGGACATCGTGGAACTGCTGGAATATAATCTGCGCAAAGAAGGCTACCTCGTGGCCAGTGCCCCCGACGGGCGCAAGGCCCTGGAAGTAGCCCCCCAGTTTGGCCCCGACATCATTCTGCTCGACGTGATGATGCCCCACCTCGACGGCATCGATACTTGCCGGCAGCTACGGGCCATGAGCCGCTTCAAGGAAACCTACATTATCTTTCTGACAGCCCGGGCCGAAGAGTTTTCGGAAGTAGCCGCCTTCGATGCCGGCGCCGACGACTTCATTGCCAAGCCCATTAAGCCCCGGGCCCTGATGAGCCGCTTGGCCGCTTACGTGCGCCGCGACCATGAAACCTCGGCCGCATCAGAAACCATTGAAATCAACGGCCTGACTATCGACCGCACGGGCTTTGCCGTGTTCCAGGAAGGGCGTAAGATTTCACTGCCCAAGAAGGAATTCGAACTGCTGGCCTTCCTGGCGGCCTCACCCCACAAGGTATTCGGCCGCGAAGAGCTGCTGCAGAATATCTGGGGCAACGACGTATTCGTACTGGCTCGCACCGTGGATGTGCACGTGCGCAAAGTCCGGGAAAAGGTGGGCGACCATCATATCCAAACCATTAAGGGCGTAGGCTACAAGTTCAACGCCGATTAAGACGGCAGCTTGCCAAACCGCTTTTCAGCTTCACGACTGTCATCCTTCCAATTCTGGGGTGACAGTCGTATTTTTAATACCCATACCACTTTTCTCCGCGCGTGAATCTTTCGTCCCGCACTATTGCCTTGCTCATTGCCCTGCTCGTGGCGGGCGTGCTGAGCACTTTTGCCTGGGTGGCTCCCACGCTGCCCATGCGCCAGGCGGTGCTAGCTACGGGCATAACGGTGGCTGCCTGCTTTTTGCTGGTGTATTTGTCTTTTGAGGCCCTGATATTCCGGGAAATCAACAATATCTACGCCGGCCTGGAAAATATTAAGCGTAAGGAGTTTCGGCGGATGTCTAATAAGTTTCTGTTCCGACCCGAGCCGTTGAAGCGCATGCGCGACGAGATTCTGGAAATGGCCGAGCGTAAGCAGCGGGAAATTGACGAACTCAAGCGCCTGCAGGTGCTACGGCGGGAGTTTCTGGCCGACGTGTCGCATGAGCTAAAAACTCCAATTTTTGCGGCCCAAGGTTTTTTGCACACCGTGCTGGATGGAGATGTTGATGACGAATTTTTACGCCAGAAGTTTCTCACCAAAGCTGCTACCAGCCTCGATACCCTCGACGCCCTGGTGCAGGACCTGGTCACGATTTCGCAGTTGGAGAAGGGCGTGGTGCGCATGCGCAAGCAGAACTTCAACCTAGCGGCGCTGGTGCAGGAGATATTCGAGCAGCTTGAACTAAAAGCGAAACAGCGCCACGTTACCCTGGAGCTTTCCCCCCCCGAACTGACCACCCAGCCCCTTATGGTACTGGCCGACCGCAACCGGATCCGGCAGGTACTGGTCAACCTGATTGATAACGCCATCAAGTACGGCCGGGCAGAGGGCCACGTCATCGTCAGCCTGGTGGAAAGCGGCAAAGTGGTGCGCGTAGCGGTGCGCGACGATGGGGAGGGAATTGCCAAGCAGCACCAAAACCGCATTTTCGAACGGTTTTACCGCATCGACAAAAGCCGTTCCCGCGACTCAGGGGGCTCGGGGCTCGGGCTGGCCATCAGCAAGCACATTGTTGAAGCGCATAAATCCGTAATTCGGGTGCGCAGTGAGGTGGGGGTTGGCACCACGCTGGAGTTTAAGCTGCCCAAACCCCGCGCCCAGAAAATCAGTACCGATGAAGTAAGTACCTCCGAAGCCTGAGCTTCCAAGTCTTCGGCGTACCTTTGCGGCCCGCTATGAAGAAGCACTTAGATTTTAAAGACCTCATTCTGTTTGAAGACGACGACTTCGTAGTCATCAACAAGCCCCCTTTTCTGGCCACGCTCGATGAGCGGGTGGGCGGCGCCCCGAACATTCTGCGTTTGGCCCGGGAGTACTCCGAAGATATGCAGGCCTGCCACCGCCTCGATAAGGAAACATCGGGGGCCCTGGCGCTGGCCAAAAACCCGGAGGCATATCGGCACCTCTCGATGCAGTTTGAAAACCGGGAGGTCAAGAAGCGCTACCACGCCGTGGCCTGGGGCGTGCATCAGTTCGATAATAAGCTGGTTGACCGCAGCATCGAAACCACGACCAAAGGCAAAGCCCGCTTGGCATACAAAGGCAAGCCTGCCGAAACGTATTTCACGACGCTAGAGCCCTTTGCTCGCCATACGCTGGTGCAGTGCGTGCCCATCACGGGCCGCATGCACCAGATCCGGCTGCACCTGATGTATCTGCAGGCTCCGATTGTGGGCGACGTCGTGTATGGAGGCGAGGATTTTTACCTGTCTTCGCTCAAGAAAAAATTCAACATGAAGGACGGCGAAGAAGAGCAGCCCTTCATCAAGCGGTTTGCCCTGCACGCGGCCCAGCTGACTTTCGCTCGTCTTAACGGGGAAGAAATAACGGTCGAAGCCCCCTACCCCAAGGACTTCCGGGTGCTGGTCGATACGCTACGCCAATACAGCTAGCTTGGGGCTAAGCTAGAGTTTTTCGAATACCATCAGCCGGCAGGAGTCGGCGTCGGGCCGCGTCAGGTTGCTGGGCTTGGCGCCTTGCCAGCGCAGCCGATAGTGCGGGTCGTTCTGCAGGCGGGCCAGGGGCACACCGGCTTCGGTTACCGAAAACCAGTTGTCCCAGAAGATGAGCGAACCAGCTGGCACGGGCTCCTTGGGGCCGTTAGGATGCAAAAAGCCCATATTCCGGCGCTGCTCCGAATCAAACGGGTCGACCTGCAGGGCCAGCGCCAAGTAAGGATGCTCCAGCACAATCAGGGGTTTCTGTTGGGGGTAGGTCTGGCGAAGCCAAGCTCCGGCTTCGTCGGCCAGTTGGATATCGGCCGCGGCATAGAAGTCGCGCTTCCACCGAAAGGCCGTGCGGGCCCCGGTGAACAGGAAGAGCACCACCGCTGCCGTGAAGAAAATGCGTAGCCGGTGCTGCGCTTGCGGACTCTTGAAAAGGGAGGCTAACCCATCCAAGCCATGAAGAGCAATAAGCGCAAACAGCGGTACCATGGCATTGAGCACGCGCACCATGCCAAAGGAGGCAAATATTCCTTTCCACCAGAAGAGGATATGCGCCCCGCAGTACACCACCACGCTGCCATAAATTAGAAATAGCTCGGCCCAAAATAGCGCGGGCTGCGACCGGAGCTGCGGCCGCAGCCAAAGCAGTATCTGCCGAACACCGCCCAGCCAGAACAGCCCGAACAGGACCAGCCCGATGACCCCGGGTAATTGAATGAAATAATGGTCCAGCGTGCCGTGCCCGTATTGAGCAGCGCGGTACGGATAGGCGTTATGGGTGAAAACCCACAGGAAATCCTGGTAAACCAGCAGGCCCACTAAGCTATACACCACGTAACCGACCAGCAGCTTGGGCAACTGTCGCCACTGCCCGCTGAGCGCCAGATACACTGCCCAGACCCCCAGCAGCAAAAAGCCCTCCGAGCGCACAAAAGGCAGAAACGACATAAGCAGCGCCGACCAGCCGACCCGGTTGCTCACGGCCAGCCACACGCCCGCGACTAAAATCAAACTAAACAAGGGCTCCGTCAGCCCCGAAAATTGAATTCGGAAATAATCGGGAGCGGCGTAGTTGAACAGCACGGCCAGCCAGGGCCAGGGCAGCCGCAGTCTATCGGCCACCCGGTACGCCAGCCAGGCGGCGGCGGCTACTACCACGCAATTGAAGAGCTTGATACCCAGAAAGCCCAGCTGGGAAGGCCCCGCCGTGAGCAGTACAAACAACGGCTTGGCCCAGGAATCCAGGAAGTTGCTGGGGTGCTGAAAAGCGTAGCGACTAAAGAGGTAGTGGTTGATACTGTCGCCGCTGTCGTAGGTAGTGGCTGTGGTAGCGGCCAACACGATGGACAAGGCAAATAAAGCCAATAGTAAAAGCAGAGCCGGGCGCTGCCCCGTCGGGGTGGCAGTAGCAACAGGTAATTCCGGAAGTACGGGCATAGAAAGGATGCAGCAAGAGCCTTAAAGGTAGTAACGACCCGCTATACCGTTACTTGAAAACCGCTGCAACCGGTAAGTGAATGGGTTTTAAGCGGATAATTCTATACAGCCCTTTGCTTCGTAAGCGAAAAAGGGTAACTTTGTGTCCGTTTTTCCCGAACCCTTGCTGGGTTCTATCTCATTTTCAAACGCTTACTCAACTCCCCAATGGATCATCTGAGCTTCAAGACGGTGTCCGTCAACAAAGCCAACGCCAACAAGGGCTGGGTCGTGATTGATGCTGGTGACAACACCCTGGGCCGCCTGTCCAGCCAAGTTGCCAACATTCTGCGCGGCAAACACAAGCCCTCGTTCACGCCCAACTCTGATTGCGGCGATTCGGTTATCGTTATCAACGCCGACAAACTGCGCGTGACGGGTAAAAAGATGACCGACAAAATTTACGTGTCGCACTCGGGCTACCCCGGCGGCCAGAAGCGCAAGTCGATGCGTGAGGTGATGGAGAAATCCTCGACCCGCGTTATCGAGCACGCCGTACGCGGCATGCTGCCCGGCAACCGTCTGGGCCGGGAGCAATTCCGCAACCTGTTCGTGTACGAAGGTGCCGAGCACCCCCACCAAGCTCAGCAGCCGGTAGCTGTTGATCTGAAGAACCTGTAAGCCTCACCAGCTTTCCTTTTTTCTCTAATTTTTCATTAATGGAAATCTCCAACACCTCTGGTAGAAGAAAAACCTCGGTGGCTCGTATCTACATGCAAGCCGGGCAAGGGAATATCACTATCAACGGCCGGGAAATGAAAGCCTACTTTGGCAATGAACTCCTGGAAAACATCGTGAACCAGCCTTTGAACACGGTTGAGCAACTCAACCAGTATGACATCAAGGTGAACGTGCGCGGTGGTGGCATCTCGGCTCAGGCTGAGGCTATCCGTTTGGCCATCTCGAAAGCCCTCGTGGGTGACAACGCCGACGTGCGTCCCGCCCTGAAAAAAGAAGGCTTCCTGACCCGTGACCCCCGCATGGTGGAACGCAAAAAGTTCGGCAAGCGCAAAGCTCGTCGTTCGTTCCAGTTCTCGAAACGCTAAACCCAGAGGAATTTTATCATGGCTCAGTCCACCACGTATAAAGAACTGCTCGACGCAGGTGCCCACTTTGGTCACCTTACGCGCAAGTGGGACCCGAAAATGGCGCCGTACATCTTCATGGAGAAGAACGGCATCCATATCATTGACCTGAACAAAACCCTGGTTTCGCTGGAGCAAGCCGCCACTGCTATCCGCAACATCGCCAAGAGCGGTCGGAAAGTAATGTTCGTTGCTACCAAGAAGCAGGCTCAGGAAATCGTTACCGAAGAGGCCAAGCGCCTGAAAATGCCATTCGTTACCGACCGGTGGTTGGGTGGCATGCTCACCAACTTCGCCACGGTTCGCAAGTCGCTGAAGAAAATGAGCACCATCGACAAGATGGTGAAGGAAAACACGGCCTACGCAGCACTTGCAAAGCGTGAGCGTCTGATGCTGTCGCGCGAGCGGGAGAAGCTGGAGCGTGTACTGGGCGGCATTGCCGACCTGAGCCGCCTGCCCGCTGCTCTGTTCGTTGTGGACGTAAAGCGTGAGCACATTGCCGTTAAAGAAGCCCAGAAACTCGGTATCCCCGTTTTCGCTATCTGCGATACGAACTCGAACCCCGAGCTGGTAAACTTCCCGATTCCCGCTAACGACGACGCCTCGAAGTCGATTTCGCTGATCGTAGGTATCATCAGCAAGGCTATCGAAGAAGGCTTGTCGGAGCGCAAAGTCGACAAAGACGAAGCAGACAAGAAGCAGTCGGAAGACGAAGGCATCCAAGAGAAGCTGGCCGCCGACGAATAGTCTTCTTAGAAGTGAGACTTGAGAAGTTAGAAGTTAGAGACGGCAGGAGTTGATTTACTTCTCTGTTTTTGGCTTCTAACTTCTTCTTGCTTTTAAGCCCTTCCCGTTCCCCATTCTACATTCTAAGCTCTTAACTCTAAGTTCTAAATACATGGCCGCAATTACCGCCGCAGACGTGAACAAGCTCCGCACCATGACCGGTGCAGGCATGATGGATTGCAAAAAAGCGCTGACCGAAGCCGATGGCGACTTCGAAGCTGCTCGTGACATTCTGCGCAAGCAGGGTCAGAAAATTGCTGACAAGCGTGCTGACAACGAAACGTCGGAAGGCTTTGTAGCCGTAGCCGTAAGCGAAGACGGCACCGCCGGCAAGCTGGTGGCCCTGGCCTGCGAAACGGAATCGGTAGCCAAGGTTGCCTCGTTCCGCGAATTGGTGCAGCGCATCCTGGATGCTGCTGTGCGCACCAACGCTACCAGCCAGGAAGAGCTGCTGGCTACCAAGGAAGAAGATGGCCTGACCATTCAGGAGCACATCACCGACCTGATGGGCAAAATCGGCGAGAAGCTGAACCTGACCTACGCTACCCTGAGCGCCGAGAAAGTAGCTTCCTACATCCACTCCGACAGCAAGAAAGGCGTACTCGTGGGCCTGAAGAACGTAGGTGGTGCCGACACCGCCGCCGTTGGTCGCGACGTTGCTATGCAGATCGTAGCCATGAAGCCCGTTGCCGTTGACAAAGACGGTGTGGACGCTTCAATCACCGAGCGCGAAATCGAAATCGGCAAAGAGCAGGCGCGTGCCGAAGGCAAGCCCGAGGCTATGCTGGAGAAAATCGCGCAGGGCAAGCTGAACAAGTTCTACAAGGAAAACACCCTGTTGAACCAGGAGTTCGTGAAAGACAACTCGCTGACCATCGCTCAGCTGCTCGACAAAACGTCGAAAGGCATGACCGTAACCGACTTCAAGCGCGTGGCCATCGGTGCCTAAGCGGTAGAAGTTTAGTTTATTGAAAAGGCCCGCTGGTGAAAACCGGCGGGCCTTTTTATTGATTACTCGTTCATCTAACGACTATGGAGGAAAGAAGAAAGAATGCGTACCGGTACTTACTATACCAGTTTCTGCTCGACATTCGAACTACCCCAATCTTTGAATCAGCGTTGCCCACTGAATGGACAGCTGAACAGCGGGATAACCGGTTGAGGTATGCTGGCTCAGTTGCTTATCTGCTACACAACTTTGCCTTACAAGCTGCTACTGATTTCGTAGGCTTTAACGAAACAGCGTTTTGGGCAAACATTGAGGCATACAATCAACGAGAGCCTCAAGGTAACTTAAGCCACTTCCGACGAATATTCGACGGAATCTTAGAAGGCAGAATCAGCTAGTCAATCAGCGGCTTTGCGTCGTCGTACGCAGTTGCTTCCGCCGATTCAGGCCACCAACCAAATTCTTAGCCAGCGCAGCCAGCAGCAGTAAAAACAGCAGGCCAATCAGGACGCGGGGCCAATTGATATTCTTCATAGGAAGGCTTTACGGGCGTTGGGGCTGGGCAGTATAAGCCTGCACCCGGGTAACAGCGTTGCGGCGCAGGTTGAGGTAGAACAGGCCGTAGTCGGCAATGTGGAAGGAATGGCGAAGTTCGGGCTGGCCGGGCAGCAGAAAGCGCGGGTAGCCGATGGGCTTGGGGACGTTGATCCACAGCAAGCCGTTGTGTACCTGGGCCCCGACAACGGCGGTGTCAATCCGGTTGAAGGCCAGTGGGACTCCTCCCCTGTTCAGGTGACTAGGCGCCGCGGCGGTGTCGCGCTTCCAGGTCAGAGGGTTGGTGGCCACCCCACCGTCGAAAGGCGGATACTCGTTGCCCCACTCCACCGAATTCCAGCCCACGTAGCAGCCGGTTTGGGTGGAGTCTTCGCAGGGACGCAGGGCTTGGTACTCGTCGGTTTTGACTTTGAAGCCGATGAGGTAGGCAGCGACGAGCTGTTTGCGCAGCTTGGGGTCATTGTCGAAGAACTCGTGGAGCAGGCGCGTGGCATGGAACGTACCCTGGCTGTGGCCGGCAATGATGATGGGACGGCCCTGGTTGTAGTGCGCTAAGTAGTATTGAAAAGCGGCTTTAACATCTGAATACGCCAGATTCAGCGCTTCCTTACCGTTGCTGCTTTTCTCATCGAAGAAAGAATACAGCGTAGCCTGCCGGTAACGCGGGGCATACACCCGAGCCGCCGCGTTGAAAACCGTAGCCTGCTTGCGGATGGTGCTGTTGTCGGTGAAGTGGTTCAGGCGCTCATCGGTGAGGTCGGCATTCCAGGATTCGCGCTTGTAGTAAGTAGTTGGGTGCACGTAGAACACATCGGCCAACGCCTGCCGCTGCTGGTCGCGCAGCCCGGAGCCCAGCGGCACGACGTCGGCCGAGTCGCGCCGGGTCGGCAGCGCGGCCCAGTTGTCGGGCTGAGCGTAGTCGGGCAGGGAGGCGGGCTGGGTATCGGCGAACTGCTTGCCGGGCTTGATAACCGAAATACAGGCGTTCAGTCCTGGCAGAGTCAGCAATGCTGCACTTACCCAAACCGACCGATATAGAGCAGAAGTAACCATTGCCAACGGATAAGGAGAACACAAAAATAGCTCACGCAGCCGACTGCGTGAGCTATTTCCAGAAGCACTAACCCAAGTAGGTTAGTCCGTAAATGTATTTTCGAGCAACCGCTCCTGACGCAGGTACTTGATTTTGTAGTTCTTATCGAAGCGCACCCGCACCTGCGCCCGGGTTTGCTGGTGCTTCTGCAGCGACTGGCGCAAGGCCTGGCTTTTCTCCAGGAAGGTCACTACGCGCGAACCGTCGTTGGCCACGTCGCTGATTTGCAAACTGCCTGGCTCAATTTCGGTGGACGCCTCCAGAAACTCCGGGAAGTGGCTGCGGGTCAGCTCCTCATTGATGGCGGCCGGCGTGGTGTTTTGCAGCGTATAAAACCGCTCGACCGTAGGCGAGAAATACTGAGCAGCACTGAAGGGTGCGGCTTTCATGTCTTCGTAGTAAGCCGACAGTGTGCTTTCGATACGGCTGCGCACGGCGCTTTCATCGACGGCTGGGGCAGCCGCAGGCGTGGCTTCCTGCGCAGGGCTAGTAGCCGGAACCGTAGCAGCCGAGTCTTGGGCCGGGGCGGCGGCCGGCGGCAGCGCGGGAGCTACCCGCACCGTTTCGGGCGCGGCGGCGGGCGGCAAATCAATCTGCTCGGCCTGGGGGCCTTCTTCCGGCTTAGTGGCCAGGCTATCCTGCTCAGTGCGCGACAAGCTGCTCAGACGCTCCGATTCGCGGTTACCAAGGGTTAGGTAAGCAATAAGAGCCAGCAGAGCCAGAATGCCGCCCACAATCAGAATGGTCGACAACGGGCTACGGGCCGGGGCCACATAAGCCGCCTCGTCCGGCTCATCGGGCAGCTCGTTGGCCTCGAATTGCGGGGCCGGAACGTTGGTATACACTGGCTCGGCCGGCCGGTCGCGCGTGTAGCTGTAAGTTTCTACGGGCGGCACCGGGTGGACGGGTGGCGGAGTTACGGGTGGCACAACCGGAGGAGTTGGCCGGAACTCGGGTTCCACGGGCTTCATTACCACCGGCGGGCGGGGCGGCTCCTGCCCGAAGCCACCAGCCGCTGAGCTTGGCAAGGGTGGTACCGGAGACGCCGGCGGACCTACAACCACGGGCGGCTCGGTTGGTGCCGGTGGTGGCGCAACAGGAGTCGCCGGAGTAGCTGGCGCAGGCGGAGCAGAAGCCGACGCGTTCTGTTCACTGAAGAGGAGCTTGCGCTTCAGGGTGTCGAACTCGGCCGGCGTAATCGTACCGGCGTCGAGCCACTCTTTGAGCTGGCGCAGGGTATCAAGGGGAGAAGGGTCTTTTTCCATAGGAATCAGCTGTTTGGCTGGCAAGCAGCAGCCTATTTACGGTCTAGGGCCGACAGACGGTCACGCCGCTTTTGCAATTGCACCTTGCGCAGCTCCATTTGCTGGGCGTTGGTGACGAGCTTGACCGAGTCTTCGCGAGCTTTCAGCGCGTTGCTGATGTTGGTTTGCTTCAGGGCCTCAATCCGGGCCAGGTTGCTGGTCGTATTGGCTTCCAGGGTGGTAATTTCCTTTTGCAGGCGCTCCTTTTCCTTTTCAGCCTCTTTGAGCTGCTTTTCGGCTTCGGCAATTTTCTCTTTGTAGGCCTTGATGCGGGCCGCACCCGCAAAGCTTTGGGCCATGCTGCGCAGGGCGGCAAACTCGGTCGGAGTTTTGTCGGGGTTCAGAAACGTGTCGGGGCCAAAAGCGGCAAAAACCGAGAGCTCCGAAGTCGAATCGGAGGGCGCCGTAACCATGGAATAGAAGTCAATCAGCTTGCCCGACACGCTGGAAGCGGGGGTTTGTTTGGCCACGAGAACGTCTTTTTTGCCAACGCCCAGCACTCCGTCGCCTTTGAGCCGGATGTTGTAAGTGTCCTTTAGCCACGACTGCCAGAAGTCGCGCGTCCAGGCGGCGGTGGCTTCTATCTGCACTTTCACTGCGTCGCGCTCCTTCTTTTCAAAGTTGACAGAGCTAGTGCGGGCCTCGTAGAGTTGGGCACTGGCCTTCGGGGCCGACAAGCCCAACAACGAGGCTAGCAGGATGGTAGAAACAAAGAATTTCATAGTAAAGGATTCAAACGAACGGAACGACCAGGCCAGTGGCGGCTGGTTAATAAATATCGTGCCGGGTGAAGGCAGCCTGCAAATCGTGGTGCATCTGGGCAAAGCGCTGCACTGCGGCTGCAATAAACTCCTCATCGAGCAGGGCGCGCACTTCTGCCTCGCTGGCAACATCCATTTCGCTCACCTTATAGGTTTGCTCAAACGGGCCCCGTTCCAGCTTAATGAGGTATTTACCATTCCAGGAGAAAAGCGTGATTTTAGCCTCCGGATGCGGAATATCAGCAAGTTGGCGCATGGCAACAGGTCATAAGGAACGAACAAGGGGCGAAGATAGGCACCGGCTGGCAACTCCCGGGCTCCAAGCTCGACATAACACCACAAAAAACGGGGCGTATAGCTTGAAAACCAGTTTAGTGATTCTTCGCACCTAACGACTTTCCATCATGCCAAGAGGAGACAAATCGGCCTACACCGACAAACAGAAGCGGCAGGCTGAACATATCGAAGAAGGCTACGAAAAGCGGGGCCTGTCGGAAGACGAGGCCGAGCGTCGGGCCTGGGCCACGGTCAACAAGAACGACGGCGGCGGTAAGAAAAGCGGCTCCGGCCGCAAGAAAGCCGACGAGTAGTCAGCTGTTTTGTGTACCCACAGAGCAAAGGCCCATCCTGCGCAGGATGGGCCTTTTGGATTTTGCTAAGTCGGTTTTTGGAGGGCTAAACGACCGTATGCAGGATGGCATACAGCGAAACCAGCGAAATAACGGCCCAGAGCAGGGCCGCCTGCACAAAGGGCCGGACCCCAACGGAGCGCAGCACCTGGGCCGACAGTCCGGCTCCAATTAGAAACAAGGTCAGCGTCAGGCCGATTTTAGCCAGCTTCACGGCCCAGGGAGCTACGGGCTGCAGCGCCGGTACGTAGGTATTGAGCAGCATGGCCCCGATAAAGCCCAAAATGAAGTACGGCAGCTTGACCTTGGCGCCCGGGGTTTTGAACAGAAAGGCGGTGCCCAGAGCTACGGGAATAATCCACAGGGCTCGGGCTAGCTTAACGGTGGTGGCAATCTGCAGGGCCTGGTCGCCGTAGTGGCTGGCCGCCCCTACTACCGAGCTGGTATCGTGGATGGCAATGGCGCACCAGAGCCCAAACTGGGTTTGGCTTAGGTGCAGCTCGTGGCCCAGCATTGGAAAAACGAACAGGGCAATAGAGTTCAGGATAAACACCGCCCCCAGGGCCACCGACATCTGCGACTCATTGGCTTTCAGCACCGGGCCTACGGCTGCAATGGCACTGCCCCCGCAAATAGCCGTGCCGCTGGCAATCAGGTGGGAGGTTTTGGTATCAAGGCGAAACCAGCGCCCAACTAGGTAGCCCAGCGTGAGCGTGCCGAAAATAGAGGCAATGGTAAAGACAAAGCCCTGCTGCCCGGCCTGCACGGCCGCCTGGGCATTCATACCAAAGCCCAGCCCGATGACGGACCACTGCAACAGCTTACTCGTAAGGCGCCGGCTCTGCGCCTGAAAAGGATTACCAACTACCAAGGCCACCAGCAGCCCCAGCAGCAAAGCCAGGGGCGCCGAGCCCAAGGGCGAAATGCAGACCAGCAAGGCCGCGGCAAAAATCAGCCGTTGGGGCGTGAGGCTTCCTCCCAACAGGGGAAAGGGATGCCGTAGAAAAGCCGAAAAAGCACTACGCGCTTCTTCGGGGTGAGGCAATACGGGTGGGGCGGGGTGGGTTACCTTCATAGGTAGGGCAGAAGCAATTACTGCCCCAAAAGTACGTGCACCCCAGCCCGTTCGATAATCAAAATTGATTATTAGTTATTACTTAAAGTAATACTAAACCTCACTAAATGCCTGCTGGGCGTGGAGCAAAAACCGGCGGGCCGGCACGGCCAGCGGCTGCCCCTGCAACCAGACGGCCTCAAACTGCCGCGTCAGGGTCAGGTTGCGCACGGGCACCACTTCCAGCCGCCCCGCCTCAATGTCTTTTTTCAACGCCTGTTTCGACACGAAGCCCAGGCAGTTGGGTGCCGCCTCCAGGTACGATTTAATGGCTTCGGTATTGTCCAGGTACAGTGCTACCTGCACATCGGACATGCGAATTTTCTGGGCTCGCAACGCAAACTCCAGGACCTCGAGCGTACCCGAGCCCCGCTCTCGTAGTACCAGCGGGTGTTGCAGGGCTTCGCGCAGCGACATGGGTTCGGTGGGCGGCCCCGTGGGCGTGGTGCGGCGCACGGCGACCAGCTCATCGTCCAGCAGCGGCTCGTAGTGCAGGTCGCGGTTTTTCACTTGCCCTTCCACAAAGCCCAGGTCGACGTGGCCATAGAGCAAGGACTCGGCAATCTGCTCGGAGTTGCCGTTGTAGAGGGTCAGCTCGATGTTGGGGTAGCGGGCCTGAAAGCCGGGCAGAATCGGGGGCAGCACGTACTGGGCCAGCGTGGTGCTGGCTCCCAGCCGCAAGCGGCCCGCCGCCTCGGCGTGCAAGCCGTGGAGCTGGTCGGTGAGTTGCTGGTGCAGCACTTCCACGGCGTCGGCATGGCTGAGCAGCAGGCGGCCCGCTTCGGTAAGACTGACCCGGTTGCCGCGCCGCTCAAACAGGCGCTGCCCATAGCTACGCTCCAGCTCCCGGATGTGCTTGGTTATGGCAGGCTGGGTGATAAACAACTCCTGGGCGGCCTTGGTAAAGCTCAGGTGGCGCGCCACCGACTGAAAAACGCGAAGACGAAAATCGGGCATGGGTGCAAGATGCTGCCGGTTTTTGGTATTTCGTTGTTTACGCTGGGCCGGGCCGGGCTTTTAGAGGGTATTGGTCGGTTAATCAGTTGCTCAAAGCTTACGTTCGGCCTACCCAAAACGAACTCTGCTTACCTTTCCTGAGCAATTCCCATTTCCACAGTTTCCATGAATAAACCTTTCCTCGCCGCACTGGCCCTGCTCCCCCTGGCCGCCGTGGCCCAACCATCGGTGCTGACACCGGAAAAGCTCTGGCAGCTGGGCCGCCTGGGCGAGATGCAGGTGTCGCCGGACCAGAAAACGGTAGCCTTCACCGTGACGCGCTACAGCCTGGGCGACAACAAAGGCAACGCGGACATCTACCTGGTGCCGGTGGCCGGCGGGGCCGTACAGCAACTTACCACCACCCCTACCTCGGAAAACACCCTGAACTGGCGCCCCGACGGCAAGCTGACGTTTGTATCGGGGGAAAGCGGCACCGACCAGCTCTACGTCATCAACGCCGATGGCTCGGGCAAGCAGCAACTCAGCCAGTTTCCGGAGGAAGGACTGGCTAACCTGAAATACGCCCCCAAAGCCAACTTTATTCTCTACACCCAGGATGTAAAGACGGGCAAGGAGGTGAAGGACTGGTATCCCGACCTGCCCAAGGCCGAGGCCCGTATCATCGACGATCTGAACTACCGGCACTGGAATGTGTGGGACGATTTCAAAGTCTCACACGTGTTTTTCCAACCCCTGGCCGCTGATGGCAAACCCACTGGCTACGGCAAGGACGCCATGGCCGGGGAGAAATTCGACTCGCCGCTGGCCCCGCTGGCCGGCTCCGAGCAGCTCGCCTTTTCGCCCGACGGCTACACCATTGCCTACACCTCGCGCAAGCTCACGGGCAAGGCCGAGGCCGAAAGCACCAACTCCGACATCTACCTCTACAGCATCCGGGACGGTAAAACCGAAAATCTGAGCCAGGGTCTGGAGGGCTACGACGTGGAGCCGGTATTTTCGCCCGACGGTACTAAGGTGGCCTGGCTGAGCATGGCCACGCCGGGCTTCGAGGCCGACCGCAACGGCATTGTGGTGTACGACTTCAAAACCAAGAAGCGCGAAGACATTACCACAGGCTCGGAGCAGTCGGCGGCCAACCTGCGCTGGAGCCCCGACGGCAAGACTATCTACTTTGCCAGCGTGATTCAGGGCACCGACCAGATTTTCTCGGTGCCGAGCAAGGGCGGCAAAATCCGGCAGCTGACCCAGGGCGCCCAAAATTACAATGCCTTTGAACTGGTGGGCAAAGACCAGGCGGTGGCCAACAAAACCACCATCAGCAGCCCCGCCGACCTGGTCCGCCTAGACCTGAAGACCGGCAAGGAAACGTCGCTGACTAGCCTCAACCAGGAGCAGCTGACCGGGGTGAAAATGGGCAAGGTGGAAAACCGCCGCGTGACGACTACCGACGGCAAACAGATGCAGGTCTACGTCATTTACCCGCCCGATTTTGACCCGAGCAAGAAGTACCCCACCCTGCTCTACTGCCAGGGCGGCCCGCAGAGCCCCATTACCCAGAGCTTTTCGTACCGGTGGAATTTCCAGCTCATGGCCGCCCACGGCTATATTGTGGTGGCACCCAACCGCCGCGGCCTGCCGGGCTTCGGCACCGAGTGGAACAATAGCATTTCGGGCGACTGGGGCGGACAGCCCATCCGCGACTACCTCTCGGCTATTGACGAGGTGAGCAAGGAGCCTTTTGTGGACAAGGACCGGCGCGGCTGCGTGGGCGCCTCCTACGGCGGCTACTCGGTGTACTACCTGGCCGGCCACCACGAAGGCCGCTTCAAAACCTTCATTGCCCACGCCGGCCTGTTCAACCTGACGAGTTGGTACCCCAGCACCGAGGAAATGTTCTTCGCCAAGCACGACCTGGGCGCGGCGCCCTGGGAAACCCCGCTCAACAAAAGCTACACTGAGTTTAACCCCCAGCAGTTTGTGGGCAAGTGGGACACCCCGATTCTGGTGATTCACGGCGGCAAAGACTTCCGGGTGCCCGAAGATCAGGGCATGGAAGCTTTCGGCACGGCGCAGCTGCGCGGTATTCCGAGCCGCTTTTTGTACTTCCCCAACGAAGGCCACTGGATTCAGAAGCCCCAGAATGCGGTGCTCTGGAACCGGGTGTTTTTTGAGTGGCTGGGCCGCACACTAAAGCCCGAAGCTCCGGTGGCCAAGTAAATCTACTAGGGCCGCCTTGCCAACGCCCGTTTCCTGCTGTGGAAACGGGCGTTTATGCTTGCTACGGCCCTTAAGTTGGGCGGCAAGGCAACGTGGCAAGGGCTTCCGCAGTACTATACAGCCAGTTCCTCCCTTGTTCTTTGCCTTCACCCCGCTTTTTCCGCTCCCGTGCTTCTTCGCCTGCTTGCTCTGTGTGCCTTCCTGTTTGGCTTTTCGGTGCGCGGTATAGCTCAAACAGCTGAGGTTCAGACATTGCTGGATACACTATTCCTGGAAGGCGAAAACCACCGGCACGTCTCGGAAGTGTACCGTTACTACACCGAGCCGTTTTCCGTCAAGCCCAGCCCGGAGCACGCCGACAGCTTGTGGCGGGCCGGCGCCTTTGCCCCGGGCCGCTGGCACAAGGCGCTTAGCCTGGGGTTTCTGCACCAGCGCGTCTGGGAGCGAATTGCCGTGGCCAATACCTCGCCACAGCGTAGCCGCTACGTGTGGAGCATCTACAACTTCACCGACTCGGCCACCCTCTACATCCGTACTGCCGGTGAGCAGCGCTTCAGCCAAGTAACGGCCAGCTCCTGGCAGCCCGCCGACCAGCGCCCCTTTCCGGCCCGTTCCCTGAGTTTTCCCTTCACCCTGGAAGCAGGTCAGCGGGCCGTGCTCTACCTACGCGTCGACCACCGGGCTGGGGCCCTCTACCTGCCCACCTACATCGAAACCACCGAGCAGTTTCTGGCCTCGGAAGTGCAGGCTCCTTTTGAGCGGCACTGGATCTGGCTGCTGGGCTTTTACGTTAGCAGTGCCCTGTTCAACCTGGTGCTGTTCGCCTTTCTGCGCGACCGTATCCACATCTGGTACGTGCTGTACGTGCTCTGCATCACGCTGTTTCTGCTGATGGAAGACGGCTTCGATGCCCTGGTGCTGCCCGCAGTCCTCTACCAGCTGATATGGTCGGTGGGGCAATTTAACCTGCTGCTGCTGGCCGCCGCCTGCGGGGTGCAGATTATGCAGTCGTATCTGCGGCTGCGGACCGGCTGGCCCCGCCTCTACCGCCTGGGCAACTGGCTGGCGGCTGGCTCGGCCGGGTTCGTGCTGGCGTATTCCCTTCTTTTTCCCTGGGCCGTGAAAACCAGTGCCACGCTGGCCACCGTGCTCAACGGCGCGCGGGAAGTACTGCTACTCACACTGGCCATCTACAGCTGGGGCACCTTGATAGCGGTGCTGCTTTCCCGCCGTCAGCAGCTGGCCGCCTACTACGCGCTTACGTATTTTTTCTTCTTCGTCGGGTTCATGCTCTTCTGGCTCAATCACCTGGGCCTGACCAATTTTAATTTGATTCGGCCCAATGCCCTAGCCTGGGGCCTGGTGCTAGAGCTTATTGTATTGAGTGCCCTGCTCACGGGCCGGTTTCGGCACACGCTGCGGCAAAACGAGAAGCTGCGCATCCGCCAGCTGCGCCAGCGCAATGCCCAAGGCACCCGACTGATTGCCGCCCAGGAAGAAGAGCGCGCCCAGCTGGCCCGGGAGCTGCACGATGCCCTGGGCCCCAACCTGGCGGCCCTGCACATGGCCTGGCAGGGCCCGGCCATGCGCGAAGCCCTGGCCAGCTCCCCGGCCGCCACGGCCGTAGCCCACCACACCGAGCTGCTGCTGCGCCACCTGCGCGACGATGTCCGCACCTTCAGCCACAGTATCCTGCCCGTCGAACCCGGCCAGGGCACCCTAACCGAATCGGTGGCGGTGCTGGCCGAGCTGCACAATGCGTATGGCACTCCGAAGGTAACTCCTTACTGCGACGCTGGGGTCAATGAACTGCCCGCCGCGGTGCAACAGGCGGCCTACCGTATTACTGCCGAGCTGCTGAATAACGCCATTCGGCACTCCCGGGCCACCGAAGTATCGGTGCAGCTGCTGCGCCACCCGCAAGAGCTGGAAATCCTGGTGGAAGATAATGGCCGCGGCTTCGAACAAAATCACCCGGCCGCCGGTATCGGGCTGCGGGGGGTGCGGGCCCGGGCCGACTACCTGCACGGGCAGCTGCATATCGACAGCGCATCCCACGGTACTAGTATCATCGTACGCCTTCCCTGCTAATCCCTTTCTGGAGATCCAGCCGCTTTTTCACTTTCTCCTGCTCTCTCTTCAACGACCTATATGCCCGCTGCTCCCTGCCGCCTTCTTATCGTTGATGACCACCTCATGCTAACCCAAAGTCTGGCCCTACTGCTGGCCGAGCAGGCCGACATTACAGTGGTGGGGCAGCTGGCTTCGGGTGGGGCGCTGCTAGCCTGGCTGCATGCCGCCGCCCCCTCCCCTGCCGATGTGCTGCTGCTGGACCTGCACCTGCCCGGGCCCGACGGCCTGACCCTGCTGCCCCAGCTGCGCCAGCAGTGGCCCCAGCTGCGGGTGTTGGTCTTCAGCACAGCCACCGGCCCCGAGCTTATCGAGCGGGTGGCCGCGGCCGGGGCCCAGGGCTACCTGCCCAAATCGGCGGACGCCGACCAGCTGCTGGCCGCCATTCGGCGGGTGCACGCCGGCGAGCAGATGTTTCCCCAGCGGCCCCGGCAGCACGCACCGACCCTGACGGCCACCGAACCATTGCTACGCCTACACCGGCTTTCAGTGCGGGAGCGGGAAATAGTGGGGCTGATTCGGGGTGGGCTGACTACCCGCGAAATTGCCGACCGGTTGTCGTTGTCGGAATTCACGGTGGGTACCCACCGCCGCAACATCATGCACAAGCTGGAGCTGCCGAATATGGCGGCCCTGCTGCAGTTCGCGTTTGACTACGGGTTGTAACCAGGTAGTTTACCGGGCCAGAATGGCGTCGGTGGTCTTGCTGATGTCGCTGCTGACTTTTTGAATAAACTCTAGCTGCTCGCGCACCAGGTTCTCTTCCGGCGTTAGCACCTGCTTAGGAAAAGCATCAGCTTCGACGGCCAGAAAATCGGTGGCGGGCTCCTGAGCTTCGGGGTCCAGCTTTTTCAGGCTGCGCACCAGCGTCGAGAGGGCCAGGCGTAGGGGCTTGCGCACCACGGGCACCATAGGCTGGGCGGTGGCGGCTGAGGTAATGGAGGCAATATTGGAGGCCAGAATGTGGTTCAGGACCACAAACTCGTGCACTTCGTTGCTGCTGCGCCGGGTACTTTTGGGCTCGGAGAGCATGCGCTGAAACGCGGCCGAGAGGTTGGCCGAGCTGACGTACACTTCCTTGCGCACCAGCTTGTAGTCGGTTTGGCGGAAGGAGACGCCCGAAATACTCTCCGCCAGCTTGTGCAGGTAGTGCAGGTTGGCCCGCAGCACGGCCCGCATAAAGTCCTCCAACTGCTCCGATTCCCACTTTGGAAACAGGAAATAGCCCGCCGAGAAAGCAATGGCGCAACCGATAAACGTGTCGAGGATGCGCTCCTCGACAACGCCCACGTAGCCCACGCCCAGCAGACTGAACATAATCAGGATAAAGGGTGTGAGGCAGGTGACGGTGACGATGTAGTTGGTGCGCTGGAAGCTGTAGGAAATGACCATCAGCACCACCATGCACACAAACTGCACCGTCTGGTCGGGAATGAGCAGCAGAATCAACACCCCAAGGGCCCCGCCGGCCAGAGTGCCCAGAATCCGTTGATAGTTGCGCTCCTTGGTCAGGCTAAAGCCGGGCTTGAGCATGTAGGTCGTCGTCATCAGAATCCAGTAGCTGTGGTAGCCCGGAAACAGCAGCTTGGAGGCAATAAAGCCCACGGAGCAAGCCAGCGTCATGCGCACGGCGTGGCGAAACACGGAGGAATTGAATGTGAGGTTGTCGCGCAGGGATTTGAGTTCAAACTCGTTGTGCGACACGAAGCGCGAGAATTCCAGCTCCCGGCCCTGGACCTGCCCGGCTTTGGCCGGGTCGAAGTACTTCAGGATGTCGTTGACGCGCTGGGTGAGGTTGCGCAGGTTCACCAGAATCTTCTTCAGTACCAGGTTGCTGCCCGCGGTGCCGGCCTCCCCGATGGCATCGATGTGCGTTTTCAGGGCTTCCAGCTGGCCTTTCAGGTCGGCGCGGGTGGTATAGGGGCGGTTGGCTTGAATGGCGGCCCCGATGTGGTCCAGCTCTACGGCCATGTGCCGGATCATCTGGGCTACTTCCCCCAGCACTCCGGTATGACCAAACTGGGCGCGCAGGGCGGCGTAGTCGTAGTAGGTAGCCGTGATATGCTCGTAGAGGTCGACTACGTCGATAAAAGTGACCACCAGGCGCCGCCCCCGGTTCGTCGACTCGTTTACAATCTGCCGACTTTTAAAAAGCACCTCCCGCACGGCATCCTGCTTTTCACTGACAATTACCTGCTGGGCTATCAGGTGGCGGTAATCTTCCTGCAAAGAGGTTTCCAGCGTATAAAAGTCCGCTTTCACGGTCAGGAACTGGGCAATGGCGTGAATGCACTCGGCCAGGGCCTGGCGGGCCGCCCGGTGGGGCCGTACCTGGTGCAGCAACAGGCTCAGCACCATATACCACGCGCCCCCAGCCAGCACCAGCGCAGCGTGAGGCAGTATCTGGGCCGGCGTACGGGGCTGGTCCATCAGCAGAATCATAATGAGCAAAGCCGCCGAGCCCAGTGCTCCGGCCCGGGCTCCATACACCAGAAACATCGTGAAGATGAACGTCAGGGTGGCTACTTCCAGGCCCAGCAGCAGGTTGGAGTGCTGTACCAAACCGGTGAGCAGGGCCACCAGAAAAATGCAGAGGTTACCGTAGAGCATGCCGTTGCGCTTGTGCTCAATGGGCCCGGGCAAATCGGTGATGCTGATGCAGACGGCGCCGGTAGAGAGGGCCAACCCGGTTTCGAACTGCCCCAGGCGGGCAAACACGAGGGCAGGGAGCAGAATAGCGAAGGTGATGCGCAAACCGTCGGAAAAATCCTGTCCAAAGAAGAAGTAGTGGATTTTTCGGGTTTGCTCGTTCATTACGGCGGCGTATCGGGTGGGTGCTGGAATGGCTCCTTATACGGCCGGCAAGGTAAGCGCTGTTGGCTATACTTAAGGTAATGCTTGCAACTGGCTGCTCGCGACGGAACTAGAATGGTGGTGACCCACTCCTACCCAGGCCCCACAAAAAACCCCGCCGGATGAGGGCGGGGTTTGCAACATGGGCCACTGATGGATTATGCCGCGTCGGACTGTGAACTGCGCAGGTTCACGTGTTGCTGGCAGTACTTCTCGGCATCCAGGAGTGTCGGAACAATAGGCAGGTTCAGAGAAGGCGTCAGCACGGTCAGTTCTTGCCGCACCGTGTCGTTAAGGTGGCACAACACCAGGCTCATGCCGTGCTTGCTGAGTTTATGATAATAATAGGTAAGAAGCTCGGCGGAATCGGAGGGCAAGTGGTGCAGGTGGCTGCAGTCGACCCAGACGCTAGATTTGCCACTCCGGGCCGCCCGGCTCAGGGCGCGGTCCAGGGCATCATCCTCGTGGTCGGGGGAGGTGGGCACATCGTCGGCCAGAATCAGGAGGTAGCTTTCCGGCAGAATCTCTCGATAAACTTCCATGCGTACTTGTCAAGAATGGTTGGCGGGGTTTGGAGAAGGAGGCAGAGCGGAAAAATCAGCCGAGGGCGTGGCAACAGTACCGAGGAAAAAATCAGCTCTCAGTCGACTACAATTGGCACCCTAAATACGATTTTGGCAGTGATTAGTCTGAGATGCCCAAGGTATAATTTTCAGACGTAAGACGTTCATTATTAAATTAATAGTTTCCTGGTCACATATTTACTTAGATAATTACAACTTGGCACCGCGCCCTTTCTATTGGCTTTGTACCCGGTGCCTGCTTACTCCAAAAGCAGCCCTATTAGCCGGATAATCAGATTATTACCAGGGCACACCCAGGCCGAGCAGCTGAAAACATCAGCCGTGCATATAGTTCATATTCTATATAATACCCAATCAGGCGCCCAGCGGGCTAGTAGAGAATGTCGTCGATGGGCTCGAGGCGGCCAGGCAGCTTGGTTTCGCCCAGCATTTCGCGCAGGTCGATTTCAATGCTGCGGCACAACGCCGTCATGGGCACGTCGTTCATCAGGTTGTCGAACGGATTTTCGCTGGTGTGCCCCACCACTTCAATTGTGTTGAATACCCAGGATACCAGCACGGAAAACGGCACGGTAAGCCACACGTGCGAAGGGCCCAGCTTGGAGAATTCGCCCAGCAGGCCCAGGGGCAGCAGGGCCGTAAACAGCCACACGAACACGTAGCTAAAAAAGGCGTACTGCCGCGGAAACGGGGTATTCTTAATTCGCTCACAACCGCCTTGCAAGTTGTAGAGCTGCTCCAGGGTTTCGACCATCGAGACGTGCTGAAAGTCGTTGAGCAGGCCCCGCTCCTCGCGCAGGATGCGCAACTCGGCGGCCTGCTGGCGCACCAGGTGAGCCGGCGGATTCTGCTTGCGCCGCATCACCTCCGACTCCTCCGGGTCCAGAAAGGGCGCCACTTCATCGTCCCACAGCTCGGGCTGCCGGCGCAGGTGGATGCGCAAGGCGTTGCACCAGGCAATGTGGCGGTACACGAGCTGACGGTGGCGGTGGCTAAGCTCGTGGGCACTGGCGGCCGGCGCCTGCACGTTGGGCGCATCAACCACTGAGGTAACAAATTCCAGCGCCTTGATGGCCCAGGTGCGGCTGGCATTCACGATACCACCCCACAGCTGCCGCCCTTCCCAGAACCGGTCGTAGGAGCCGTTGTTCTTGAAGCCGATGTAAAACGACACAGCAATGCCGAGCGTAGCCACGGGCTGCCAGGGAATGGCAATGAAGCGCATGCCTACCGAGGCGTACAGAAAGCAGATAAAGAGGGAATACAGCGTAAAAAGCAGCACGCTACGCCAGGCATATTTCCAGATTACGCGCCAACGAAGATTTTCACGGATGTACACAAGCAGGCAGTTAGGAGGAGGTGGAAAGAACGGGTTGTCAACTCAATACTGGCTAACAGCTCGTCTGTGTTGAAGTAGGTACGCTTACGCAGGGTGCTGGTGTAGCGTTTAACAGGCGCCAGCCCGAAAGGCAAGCTTTGGAGTTCGACTTTCGGGCCCTAGAGCTGTACGTCGATGCCCATGAGCTGCATCAGCTTGCTGGCGTTGAACTCGCGGCAGGGACCGGGGGTGAGGCGGTAGTCGAAGCGGATTTCGTCGCCCTCAATGGTACTGTTGAAACTGTAGTTAGTCACGGCGCCGGGCAGCTCCTCGGCCATGGCCGACAGCTCCAGGTCGTGGGTACTCACCAGGCCGCTGGCCGGGCGCTGGTGCAACTGCCGAATCAGGGCCTGGGCCCCGCGGTGCCGGTCCAGCGAGTTGGTGCCTTTCAGAATCTCGTCGAGCAGGTACAACACGGGCTGCCCGGTGGCCGTCAGCTCCAGCAGCAGGCGTAGGCGCTTGAGCTCGGCGTAAAACGAGGAAGTGCTTTCGGCCAGGTTGTCCTGGGTGCGCATGGCCGTGTACACCTGGGCCGGGGCCAAACGCATGGCGCGGGCGCACACCACGGCACCAGCCTGGGCCAGCACCATGTTCAGGCCCACGGTGCGCAGAAACGTGCTTTTGCCCGACATATTCGAGCCGGTGATAACGCCGGTTTGGCCCGCGCCTTTGGTGCTGAAATCATTGCTGATGCGCTGCCGGGTGAAAATCAGCGGATGCCCCAGGGCCTGGGCCGTTACTTCCAGCGGGGTGGTGCTCAGCGCGGGTACGGCATACGTGGGGTTGGCCGCCTGAAACCCGGCTAGGCTTACCAGAGCTTCCAGCTCGGCCCCTACTTCCAGCATGGCATCCAGCTGGCCGCCGAGGCGCTTTTTCCACCGCTCCAGCAGCCACATGCAGCCCAGGTCCCAGAGCAGAATGTTGTTGATGACTACTGCTACCAAGGGACTCTCGCGCAAAGAAAACAGCCCGGCAATGCGCGTGAGCTGTCCGATAAGCTGGGAAGCGGGCTTCTGGTCGGTGCTGGCGTGCAGCGTGGTGTGCAGCTCGCGCAGGCGGGGCGAGGTCCAGGTTTGGGCTTCAAACCAAGCCAGCTGGTCACGGTAGGCGCGCAGGGCGTCGCGCATGGAGGAGCTGTGGCGGAAGTACTCGGCCCGGGCCTGCCCGAACACGGCGTTCAGACCACCCAGTACCAACACGGCCAGCAGTACCGGCCGGGCCGAGTAGCCCAGCAGCCAGAGCAACACGCTGGCCGTAGCCAAGGGTGGCAGTATCAGCAGCAACACTTTCAACCAAGCTTTGCCCTGAAAGAAATCAGGCTGCCGCAGCCACTCGGTAAAGCGGCGCGGGTCGGTATCCTGCTTGGGGTAATGCCGGGCCCGGGCCTGCCACTCCTGCTGCCAGGCCACATCGGGGGCCAGCTCGGCCACGGCCTGCTGCCGTTGCGCTACGACGGCCGGGGCCGCGCCGGCCAGCAGCCAGCCGGCCAGCCAGTCATGGCCCAGGCGGGAGGTAGCCCGGTTCAGGAGCTGGTACAAGGAATGGGGGCCAAACACGTCCAGGTCGGCGGTGTAGGGATGGGCCGGGTCGAGGTAGCGGGTACCGGGGTCGAAGCTGGTGAGCTTCCCCTCGAGGCGGGCCAGCTCGTCCTGATTGAGCTGGGCCAGCAGGCGGTAGTGTTCCCGCTGGTAGCCCACGGTGCTGTGCCAGCGCACCAGCAGCAGAAACACGACGTAGGCCAGGCCCACCACGGCAAAAGCAGCCCGCAACTGCCCCTGCGAAAACAGCCACCACACGGCCGCTATGCTGGCGCCAAAGGCCGCTACCCGTACCCAGGCTACCACGCGGTGCCGGGTGGCGTAGTAGCGTTCCCGGGCCGTATGGGCGGTCAGGTTTTCAGTATACAGCTCGGCCGGGGCAACGGTAAGCGGGCGGAAGGCGGAAGAGGCTACGGGCACAACGCAAAAGAGGGTGAGAGCGTCAAAAGTAACACTCTCACCCTCCCTAGTACGCGGCGCGGCTTGGTTTACCGCTCAAACCGCACCGTCAGGTAGAAATTGCGGCCGGCCCCGTTGATGCCCGAGGCAAAGGCCCGGTAGCTCTGGTCCAGAATATTCTCCAGGCCCGACTGCACGCTCCAGCTCTTGGTGAGCTGGTAAGTAGTGCGCAGGTTGAAGGTTTGCCAGCCCAAAGCACCCACCGGCGTATTCTGAATCAGGTTGTCTTCGCCCGAGGGACTGTACTCGGCTATGCCCTTGCGGCCGTTGAAGAGCATGGAGCCCTCGGCCGTGAACTTGCGGTTTTGGTAAGTAATAGCGCCGCGGCCGTACACGGGCGGAATGTGGTCTAGCGGAACGTCGAGGCTCAGGTCCCGGCCCTTGGTGTAGGTGACCGAAGCCTGGGCGCCCCAGTGCCGGGCCAGGGCGGCGTTGAAGCGCCCGCTGAAGCCGTACACCCGGGCTTTACCGGTGTTAGTGTTGGCCACAGTCGTGAAGGCCTGGCCGTTGTAGACGGTGGTTGTGCTGCCGTCGGGGGCCGTGTAGGGGCGCACCACTATGGCGTCGGTCAGGGTGCTGTAGAAGCCAGTTACGGCCACGTGCAGCTTGCCTTCAATAGTGTTCGAGAGCTCGGCTTCGCGGTAGAAAATCTGCTCGGGCTTCAGGCTGGTATTAGGAATGATGAGCGTGCCGTTGTTCTGCTCGAAGGTCTTGCTCACGTCATCCAGGTTGGGGTTGCGGAAGCCGGTCGATACCAGCCCACTCACCCGGAAACCCGCCGGCAGCATCCAGACCAGGCCCAGGTTGCCGTTTAGCGACGAAGACTCCTGGTCGGAGTTCAACAGGTTGGACTTGAAAAACTCGGGGTTGAAGTTGGCCTTGAGCCGTACCGAGCTGTAGCGCAAACCGTCGGAGAGAATCAGTTGGGGCGTAATTTCCCAGTTGTGCGACACGTACACGCCCTTGGTGGCATAGGTCGAGCCGTTGGGGTAGCGCGTGGCAATGCCCGTGCTGGCCCCACTTACAATATTGACGCGCCGGCCAGTACTTTCCACCTTGTTGTGGGTTGCCTCGGCCCCGTAGCGCAGCTCGTGCCGGCCGATTTGCTTAAACAAATCCAGGTTGAGCGAGCCGATGCGCACTTCCTCCAGGTTTTCGTCGCGCAGGTCTTTGCCGAAGTCGCGCACCAGGCGGCTTTCGTTTACCTTCTGCACGGCGGGCGTAAACCGAACCATGTCGAAGAGCTTGGTGGCCCCGGTGTACTGGTACTGGTAGCTGGCAAAAAAGCGCTTTTCGGGGCCGTAGTTCCACTCGGCGTAGCGCAGCGCCCCGTTGCGGTAGGTCTGCAACCGGTCGTAGCGCGGCACGTTGGAGGTGGTCGAGTACTGCACATTCACGGTGTGCTGCTGGGCCGCGCTGGGCCGGTACAGAAACTTTTGCAGCACCGACAGCTGCCGGTAGCCCGACTGCCGCTGAATGTTCACGTTATCATTTTCCACTACCACGTCTTTGCCGTCCTGGCGTTCCACGTAGCGCAGGTTTTCGCCGAAGCCCGGGAAGGACTTATAGTCGCGGCGGCCCTTGCGCAGGTCGTCGAAATCGGAGGCGGTAATGCTGGTCAGGGAGCCGAATTTCTGCCAGCCCAGGCTCAGGTCGGCATGGGCCGTTTTTTCCTGGGCCGCCGTGCCGTAGCGCACAAAGCTGCCGGTGCGCACCCGCGGCAGTGTGGCCGTGGCGCTGTCCGAGAGCAAGGGGTTCTTGGTCAGGATGCTGATAACCCCACCCAGCGCGTCGGTGCCGTAGAGCACTGAGCCCGCGCCGCTGAGCACTTCTATCCGCTCGACGCTGTTGGCGTCGGTGCTGAGAATGTTCTGCAAGTGGCCGGCCCGGTAAATGGCGTTGTTCATGCGCACCCCGTCCACGACGAGCAGAATCTTATTGGCCTCGAAGCCGCGGAGCACCGGACTGCCGCCCCCAAACTGGGATTTCTGCACGAACACCTGCCCGGTATTAAGCAGCGCATCGGCGGTGTTTATCGGGTTCTGCAGCCGGATCTGGGTTGCCCGCAGCACGTCAATCTGCTGGGGCACGTCGGCCTTGCGCTCCTGCACGCGGTTGGCCGACACTACTACTTCGCTCAAGCCAATAACGCGCAGCGTGTCGGGGTTGCTGGTTTGGGCCTGGGCCTGCTCAAACCCGAATAAAGTGGCAAATACGAACGGTATAGTTTTTTTCATCGACGGTATCGTTTCCTTAACCTTAAAAGTACGCATAACCGCCGAAGATCAACGCCCCTCTCCCACCACCGCTATGCATTTTAGCTCAATGGCAATGGGCGTGGGCAGGCAGTTGATTTCTACCGTGGTGCGGCAGGGCTGGTTGGTTTGGAAATATTCGGCGTAGAGTCGGTTGTAGGTGGCGAAATCATCCTTCATGTTGGTCAGAAATACGGTGACGTCCACTAGGTCTTCCCAGCGGGAGCCGGCTTCTTCCAGGATGTAGCGCACATTCTGAAACACGGCATGACACTGGCTTTCAAAGTCGTAGCGCAAGATTTTACTATCTTCCCCCAGCTCCACGCCTGGAATGGCTTTCTGGCCCCGCTGCCGCGGCCCCACGCCCGACAGGAACAGCAGGTTGCCCACGCGGCGGGCGTGCGGATATAGTCCAACGGGCTCGGGGGCCCGGGAAGAATTGTGTGCGGTAGAGGTTTCGTCAGGTTGCATACCGTCAAAACTACCGATTTCGGACGCAATGCGTAGGATATTAGTCCGTTTCTGAGCTGGTGCGGTTGTTGCCTCGCCGTTCAGCTGCTCGCCTTAATCCCCACTTGCTATGCCTTCTACTGCCCGTCGTATTGCCTTGCTGCTTGCCCTGAGCGCCGTGTCCCTTACTGCCGCCCAAGCCCAGCAAAAGTTGAAATACCCGAAAACCCAGTCCGACCAGATCTACGACGCGGTGGCTAAGCCGGCCGTGCCCGTAGGCGGGTTGCAGGCCTACGCCGACTACCTGGAGAAAAACCAGCAGTACCCCACTGCGGCTTTGCAAGGCGGGCGGGAAGGCACGGTGGAAGTAAGCTTCGTCATTGAAAAATCGGGGGGCGTATCCAACGTCGTAGCCAAGAACTCCGTGGACCCGGCCCTGGATGCCGAAGCCATTCGGCTGATAAAAGGCGGCCCCAAGTGGACGCCCGCCGAAAACAAGGGTGCCAAGGTCCGGCAGCGGGTTACGGTGCCCATCACCTTCCACTTGCCTCTGGGCGCCGGCGGCCCCGCCCCCGCTACTTCCGATGCCAATGAGGAGCTCAAGCCTACTGGGCCTGGCGGGGCTACCGTGGTTAAAGCCGAGCAGCCGGCCCGGCCCGTGGGCGGCACCGACGCCTTTTTCGCCTGGATTCAGCAGAACCTGCGCTACCCGGCCCTGGCCCGCAAAAAGAATATTCAGGGCAAGGTGCTGGTCGAGTTTATGGTGCAGAAAGACGGGTCCCTGACCGACGTAAAGCTGGTGAAGCGCCTGGGCGCGGGCTGCGACGAAGAGGCCCTGCGCCTGATTAAAGCCGCCCCCAAGTGGGAACCCGCCCTCTACCAGGGGCAGCCGGTAAAGCAAAAGATGGTTTTACCGGTTCTATTCACGTTGCTGTAAAATATCCTTCTGTTTGGGTCGTCTGCCCACATACCACTGGCTAGTTTTCGACTCGGTTAGTGAGTACGACCTTGCCCTTTTCCGCGCTGCTGCTTCCTTCACCTGCTTTCTATTCCTGTTATGTTGGCCCCTTTACCCCTGTTATCAGCCCCGCCGGTAGCTCCTATTCCTGCTCCACCGGTTTCTGGTCCGCTCACCATCTGGCCCTACCAGGCGCGGTTTCAGCAGGCGGCCCAGGCCATGGCCGAAGGAATTTTCAATGCCTTGGATGATGACCTGGAGCCCAAAGTCACCCTCATCGGCATTCCGACCGAACAGGGCCGCACGGAGGAAGTGGTATGCCTGGAGCCCGCCGACTGCGGCCTGGACTTTCAGCATTTCGGCAACATTCTGGCCCGGGGCCAGGAAATGCAGCATAGCTACGCCTGGGCTCCTTCCGACCGGGAACACCTGACCGAGGAAACCATTCGGCGGCGCTACCAAGGCGTAGGGCTGCGCATGGCCATGCAGGAAGCCCTGGACGCGGTCGGCAGCAAGAATCAGTATTTTGCCGGCTGGCCGGTGCTGGTGGGCAAGTTTTTCGTCGTGACGGTATTGCAGCTCAACCGCAAGGCCCTGAAGATTCACCAGTCGCTGCACCCCAACCGCTATTACACTGACGGCAAGCCCCTGGCTCCCTCACTGGTGCTGGCTGCCGTATTGCGCTTCCAGGAAGAGTGCGTAAAGGCCCTGACCGAGCCCGAGCCCGGCTCGGGGATGCTGGTGCGCCCCCGCGAAACCGACGAGCTGGTGCGCGCCGCGGGCAAGCTGCTAATGGATACGCCCGCCCAGGCCCTGGGCATTCCGCCGTCCACGGCCAAGCTGTTTGCTACCTGCAATACCATTTCCTCCCTGCGCTACGAAGGCGCCGAAGGCATCGGCAAGCTGCTGCTGGCCCGGCGGCGCCATCCCAATCTGGAAGAAGTATTCGCCCTTACCTGCCCTACTCCCCTCACCGATTACCGGGCCGTACGCAAGCTGCTCGAAATGACGACGGCGGACGTGAGCCTGCTGGCCGACGGCGAGAATGTGTATGCCCTGGGCCGCCTGGTGGGCACCTACGATGCCAGCCGCGAGGATTTGTTTATGATTAACTTCGTGACTCACTACGCCTGGGAGTTTCAGCACGACGGTAAGGTGCTCATGCGCAGCCACTACGGCCAGCCCAGCCTGCCCCGCCCCCGGCTCAACCGCCTGCAGTTCCGCAAAGACCTGCGCCGCATCTTCAACCTGACCGCTCCCGAAAAAATAGAGCGCCTCTGGGATGTCGTCGTTGAAGCCAGCCGTCAGAAACACGGCACCCTGGTGGTCGTCACGACGGAAGCCCTGGCCGAAGCCGACCGCCTCAAGCTGCAGTGCACCCTCATCGAGCCCGTACCCCTGACCCCGCTCATTACCCGCCTGGTGACGGCCATCGACGGGGCCGTGCTCGTCGATCCGGACGCGTACTGCTATTCCATCGGGGTTATTCTGGACGGCAAGGCTTCGGGCCACGGTACCAGTACCCGCGGAGCCCGTTACAACTCGGCTATCCGCTACGTGGAAAGCAGCCCCTACCCTTGCATGGCCATTGTGGTCAGCGAAGACGGCTTGGTCGATGTGATTACCAAAGACAACCTACTGGAGCGGGAGTAAGCTGGGCTGCCCAGGCGTTTGCCCACATACCTAAAGCCTTGGTTGGTATTGCCCAGCCAGGGCTTTGTTTCGTTATAGTGGCGCCTAATTCTGCTAAATGTTTGAACAACATCCCCCGTCAGCTGTAGTTGAGATAGGGCATGACGCAAGCCCCACAATAATTATGACAGTAAAAACGTGTTACCACGGAGCTTTTTCCGGGCTTTGCTGTTAAAAGGCTAGTTTTGCGAGTTCCTAGTTTTCATAGCCGAAGCGGTCTGTACTGCTCTAGCCCAGTACCGTTTCGATGTCAAAATCCCTGAAGTTTACCAATACCCAGCGCTCCACTTTCTTTGCCACGGTGCGGGAGCGGGTCGATGCCTACTTCCAGGGCCAGCAGATTTCCCGGCACGCCAACGCGGCCATGTGGTTCAAAACCATTCTTTTCCTGTCTTGCTTCGTAGCGCTCTACGCCCTTATTATTTCCGGGCAGTTTGGGCTGTGGACCATGTTAGTTTTAGCCGGGCTCCTGGGGGCTACCTGCGCCTTTATTGGCTTCAATATTTGTCATGATGCGCTACACGGGTCGTTTTCGGCCAACAAGCGCGTGAACCGGGCCTTTAGTCTGCTCTTCAACCTGATTGGGGCCAATCCCTACGTGTGGACCATCACGCACAACATCGTGCACCACACCTACACCAACATTCCGGGCCACGACGAAGACATTGAAGTAGCGCCCGGCTTGGTTCGTCTGTCGACTGATGAGCCACTGCGCCCCTGGCAGCGGTTTCAGCAGTTCTACGCGTTTCCTCTCTATGGCTTGGCCTCCCTGTCCTGGGTGCTGCGCAAAGACTACGTGAAGTTCTTTCAACCTAAAATCGGGGAGCAGGTTTCTAACCATCCCCGGAGAGAATACTTCAACCTGTTCTTTTACAAAGCCCTGTACTACCTGCTGTTTATTGTGCTGCCCCTGGTACTGCTGCCCATCACCTGGTGGCAATTTGTGCTGGGCTTCCTGTTCCTGCATTTCGTAGAAGGCCTCGTCCTGGGCCTGGTGTTTCAGCTGGCCCACGTGGTAGAAGGCACGGCGTTTCCGCTACCCGATGAGCAAGGCGAGATTCAGGAGGCCTGGGCAGTGCATCAGTTGCAGACTACGGCCAACTTTTCGCCCCGGAGCAAGCTGGCCAGCTTTCTGTGCGGCGGCCTGAACCGGCAGATTGAGCACCACCTTTTCCCCCGCATCTGCCACATTCACTACCCGGCGCTGGCCGTTATTGTGCGCGACACGGCTCAGGAATTCGGGCTACCGTACCTGGAAAACCCCTCGTTTGTCGGGGCTCTCCAGTCCCACTACCGCATGCTGTATAAGCTGGGCCGCGCCTAGGCTTGCCAGCAAAAGCAGAAACCCGCTACTATTTCTTAGCCCGGAACGACCAGGTGATGCGGAACACGGCTACCGTGTCGCCGGCTTCGTCGGTGCCGGTGCTGGTGCACACGACGGTGCGGCCCTCGCCCGTGGCCCGGCTTTCGGCAATGGCCTGGGCAATGCGCAGCCCATCTTCGCTGGTGAAGGCAATCAGCCCCACGGCTTTTTTGGTAAACTCAGCCTCCATGCCCACCACCAGCATCGACACGGGGGAGCCACTACGGGTATTCATCATCGAAAGCACCCCGCTGGCCATTTCGGCCGCCATGCTCAGGCAGGCGAAGTAAATGCTGCGAAACGGGTTTTTCGTCAGGTATTTGAAGGGCACTGTCACCGTAGCCCGGGCCGGGGTGATTTCGCGCACCCGCAAACCCGCCAGGTAGGCCATAGGCAGGCTGCGCAGCATAAACAGGCGCAGCTTCAGCGGGTTGGCAATGGTGCGGCGAAACGCGGCGGCTTGGGGAGTATCGGCCGGGGCCGGTACGCGGGAGGAAGTGGTATCAGCAGACATGAGCAGGGAGAAAGAAGCCGGGGAAGTTAGGGCTTTTTGGGGGAAGCCCGGGGACCCGACCGGGCCGGTTTTTTGGCCGGATAGACCCGCAATTCCTTATACGTTGACACCGGATCCGTTTCCCGCCGGAAATCCAGCTCCTCCAATACGCCAATTACCAGCTCAGCCGTGGTGTAGATGATATTGCCATCGAGCAGGTGCCCGCCCAAGGTGCGGCCCGTAGAATCGGACACGGCCAGGTGCAAGTGGCTGCCATTTACCGACAACGTGCCGACCAACGATACAATCTCGAAATGCCCTTTGTACACCGTCGGCCCGCTCTGATTCGCCAGGCGCAGGGTTGTCGTCGTCAGGCTGCCCACACAGGTGACGATGGCCGCAGCCTTGAGCTGGTGCGCCTCGGTAAAAGCGGTGAGCTGCTGGCGCAGGTCTTGTCCCGGCCCGAGCCGCAGGGCGTAGCTGCGCATGGATGAGGACAAAGCCGAAGGAGCCACAGGAGCCATGGGGTGTTGGGCCAGCGCAGCTGAGGTGCTCAGCCACAATAAGGACAAGAAAAGTACGATACGCATACTAACGGCGGCAGGATAGACGCTGCCAAGCGGGCTGACTCGGCAAGCGGGCGAAACTACCGGCAAGATTAGGCAATAAAAAAGAGCCGACATGAGTCGGCTCTTACTACAGGACCAGGAAGCCGTGGGGGCTACCGGTTGAAGCGCACATCACTGTAGCGCACTTTAATGTTGACGTTGGCCGGGTTGCGGACCGTAATGGCACCAAACTTACCCTGCATATCACTCGAAGAAGGGCTGTTCTCCTCCGATTCCACTTTTACCAGCCGCTTGTCGAGCAGTAGCTTACCGTGCTGAGTATTTACGTCGAAGTTAAAGCCGGCCCCATCCGGGAAATTGAGCAGAATGGTGCTATACCCTCCATCCACGTTGATTTGCCGGAAATTGCGCCCCGTATTGCGCACTTCAAATGAAGGACAGAACTGCACGGTCATATCCAGCCGCTCACTGATTTTGTCGATACTGAACTTGGAATAACCCGACGAGCCCCGCAGGTTGCGCACGGTACCCAAGGCCACGTCCCCATACTTGCTGTGCACCGTCAGGTCCTGCACCGTGCCCACGTCAATATCAGAATAGTTGTTGCGCAGGTCTACTGTTTCCCCCTGGTCGAGGCGAAGCTTAGAGTAAGAGGCATCGATGCTGGCTTTGCGGGCGTAGCTGATGGCGCCCTGCCCATTGCCCACCCGCAGCAGGTTTTGCGGGCCTTCCAGCCGGGCTACGCGCAGAATGCCGTACTCCACAGCCAATTCCGTCGAGCCACTTAAGTCGTTCGGAATGCTGATATCCCCAAAGGTATTGTACACCCGCAGCGCCGTGTTTTTGGGCAGCCACACCGTGTAGTTTACTTCGTAAAGTTTGGTGCGGCTCCAACACTCCCGGGGCATAGCGCCGAATTTCGAGCGAAACGAAATGCCGCCGGTAGCCGCATCCGTCTCGGTCATCTGCACCTGAATCATGTCCAGCAGCTGCTGGGCCTTTTCGTCCGTGTCGGCCCGCGTGATAACCTCAACGTCGGTTCTGACCTCGTTGCGGCTCCAGGTGTTAATCTGGACGCGGCCGTAGCGGGTTTCCAGGTTGTAAGGCCGGTTGTTGGCGGCGTAAGTGCGGCTCAGCTTCCGGCTTTTTTCTACGGCCGGCACCGAGCTGTTGGCCTCGTCCTGGGGGCCTTGCTGGGGGCCCTGGGTGCCATTCTGCCCTGTCTGGGCCGTTTGCTCCGGGTCCGGCTCCCTGTCGGCGCGGTGCAGAAAGGCTTCTGTTTCGGGGCTGGCCAGGTAGCTGTACTGCCCAGCCACTGCGTCCGAGCTTTGGGCAAAGCCAGCCAGGGAGCCGGTTACCAGCCCAGCACTCAGCAGCAGCCGGCACCACGTATTGCGGGAGGTTAGGGCGCTGGTTTTCATGGCTTGGGCTGACTGTCGGCCGCCGAGGCGGAGGCATCGTATTCTTTCATCCGCTCCTGCAAGCGCACTTGCTGGTTCAAAATATCCAGCCGAATCTGCATGTTGCGGTTCATGGCCTCCAGCACCACGTCGGGCTCGGGGTTGCGGTAGAGCTCTACTTTCAGCTGCCGGTAGGTCGAGTCCAGCGTGGCCAGCTCCCGGCTCAGGTCGGCGGCGGGCGTGGCAGCACCGCTTCCATGGCTGATTTCGGCTTTTTTCTCCTCAATCTGCGTAGCGTAGTACTCTTCCATCCGCTGCACGGCTACGGCCAGCCGCTTCTGCGGATTGGCAGCTTCGATGCCTACGGTAGAGGCCCCAAACTCGGCGGAGCCCGCAGACGAAGCCTCCTCGGGTGCAGTTAGTACCAAAGGCGCCGAGCCAGTCCGCATCCAGGATTGGGGCTGGGTCGTTTTCGACCAGAAGATTCCTACCCCAGCCAGAATAAGCAGGGCAATGGTAGCAGCCACGCCGTAGGCGTAGCGGCGGGGCTTGGTGGCAATTGAAGTAGTAGTTTCTTCCTCGGGCTGCAGTTTCACAATGCGCAATGGGGCTTCCTCGGCCTCACCCAGCGAAGCTGACGTGCCCAGTTGGCGCTCAATGGCATCCCACAAATCCGGGCGGGGCTCGAACGCGTCGAAGTCGGCGCGGTGGCGCTCAACAAAGTCCTCAAGTCCGGTTTTCTTCTCTTTCATACAGGTGGTTATTCGCACGTTTCTCCCCTTAGCCTACTGCTAGCTGGGTTGGGTGGCTGGCAGCGGCTACTCTGTTACTACGTTGATTCGTTAAAGACCGTGCTGCCGGGCCAGCTCCAACAGCTTCTTACGGGCCCGGCTGTATTGTGATTTGGACGTCGACTCAGTGATGTTCAGGATGCCGGCTATTTCGGCGTGGTCGTAGCCCTCCAGTAAGTAGAGCGACAACACCACGCGGTAGCCGTCGGGCAGCTCCTGCACGCAGCGGCGCACCACATCGGCCCGCCAGCCCAGCTCTTCCGCGTCATACTCGCCGCTTTCCAGCTCCGGCCCCACGGAGTCGTGCTGGTCGGCCAGGGGCACCAGTTGCAAGCGCCGGTTGCGCAGGCAGTTGATGCTTTTGTTGATAACAATTCGCTTGAGCCAGGAGCCAAACGAAGAATCGCCTTTGTAGCTATGCAGCTCCCGAAAAGCACTCAGGAACGACTCCTGCAGCACGTCTTCGGCCTCGGCATAGTCGCCGGTGATGCGCAGCGACGCGTTGAACATCGCCTTAGCATACCGTTTGTAAATCTCGGCCTGGGCGCGCCGGTCGCCCAGGCGGCAGCGCTCCACCAGGGGGGCGTTGATATCAGTGTACGCGAATGCCTCCATATGCTGTTCGGTTGGCGGAAGGGTAGTATCAGAAGGATCGTAAATATCCACCTTTCCGGGCTAAGCTGCTAGTGATGACGGGTAAGCAGGAGAAAGACAACGTGGAGGCCAAGAAGTTGCACATACTTGCAGAAGTTGTGGCTGGAGGCATTGGCTCGCTACCTTGCACGGTATTTTACGATGCGTCAACTCCGTTTATGAGAAAAACAATCCCGTTGCTATTCCTTCTATTGCCCTTGACCGGGGCTTGTAAAAAAGATACTCCGGCAGCAACGATTGATTTTGGGCCCGGAGAAGGCATCTTTTACCGCGACCGACAAAACTACCCAATGGGGAAAGGCGACGCCTCCGACTGGGTTTCGGATGGGCAGTGGCAGGCACAGGAAAAAAGCCTGTTCAGCTTAGATGTTCCCGTTAACCTGGATGGGCCACAGGCAGGCGGTATTTCATATCTGAGCTATTTTCCCAATCCGGTAGCGCCCGGTGGCAAAGGGAACTTTAACCTTGGCAATTCCCTCCACGGGGCAACGGCAAACCTGATATGGGTCAACAAGAATTATAAAATTATCAGTAATCGAAAATTCCCCATAGCGGCCGGATCCGGATTAGTGGTCCAGGACAGTTTCCCAGAAAGCACTTTTCCCAGAGAGCACAAATACCGGCTCTACTACGTGCTCTACAAACCCGACGGCACTCTGGTGTACAAAGGCCACGGCGACGTATTTGTGCATCAGCAATAACCTGTTTTTATCAAAAAAGGCCCGTTCGGATATCCGAACGGGCCTTTTCTTATTGTCGCTAAGCCACCTTACACGTCGAACTTGATGCCCTGGGCCAGCGGGAGCTGGTCGGAGTAGTTGATGGTGTTGGTCTGGCGGCGCATGTAGATCTTCCAGGCATCGGAGCCCGACTCCCGGCCGCCGCCAGTTTCCTTCTCACCCCCAAACGCCCCGCCGATTTCGGCGCCGGAGGTACCGATATTCACGTTGGCAATGCCGCAGTCGGAGCCGGTGGCGGCCAGGAAGGCTTCGGCTTCGCGCATGTTCAGGGTGAAAATGCTGGACGACAAGCCCTGCTTCACGCCGTTCTGCACTTCCAGCGCCTCTTCTACTCCACCCGAGTACTTAATCAGGTAGAGGATGGGCGCGAAGGTTTCTTCCTGCACCGTGTGGTACTCGTTTTTGGCTTCTACCAGGGCGGGCTGCACATAGGTACCGGTGGCATATTGCTCGCCTTCCAGCACCTGGCCGCCGGTGAGCAAGGTGCCGCCCTCAGCCTGCACGGCCTTCAGAGCATTGGTAAAGCCTTCCACAGCCTGCTTGTCGATGAGCGGACCCACCAGATTGCCTTCCTGCAAGGGGTTACCGATAGGCAGCTTGGGGTAAATAGCCATGAGACGATTTTTCACGTCCTCGTAGATTGAGTCGTGAATGATGAGGCGGCGCGTGGTGGTGCAGCGCTGCCCGGCCGTGCCTACGGCCCCGAATACCACGGCCCGCATGGCCATGTCGAGGTCGGCGTGCTGGGTCAGGATGATGGCGTTGTTGCCGCCCAGCTCGAGCAAGGCGCGGCCCAGGCGGGCTCCGACTACTTCGCCTACCTTCTTGCCCATGCGCGTGCTGCCCGTAGCCGATACCAGCGGTACGCGGGTGTCGGCGGCCATAGCGGCACCTACCTCGGGCCCACCGATAATGACGTTGAAGATACCCTCGGGCAGCTCATTCTCGCGCAGCACGTCCTTGATGATGTGCTGCACGGCTACAGCTACCAGCGGGGTTTTCTCCGAAGGCTTCCAGATGCTCACGTCGCCGCAAACGGCGGCCAGCATGGCATTCCAGCTCCACACGGCCACCGGGAAGTTGAAGGCCGAGATGATGCCGATGAGGCCCAGCGGGTGATACTGCTCGTACATGCGGTGGGCAGGCCGCTCCGAGTGCATGGTCAGGCCGTGGAGCTGGCGCGAGAGGCCTACGGCAAAGTCGCAGATGTCAATCATTTCCTGCACTTCGCCCAGGCCTTCCTGCAGGATTTTGCCCATCTCGTAGCTGACCAGCTTGCCCAGGGGTTCCTTGTACTCGCGGAGCTTATTGCCGATCTGGCGCACGATTTCACCCCGTTTGGGGGCCGGCACCAGGCGCCACGTCTTGAAGGCCTCCTGGGCCGTGCGTACCACCGCGTCGTAGTCGGCTTCGGTGGCCATGGCCACGGCGGCAATCTTGCGGCCGTCGGTGGGCGAATAGATGGTCTTTAGGTTCTGACCAGCCCCGCCCCACTGCAAACCAGTGCTATACGCGGCATTTTCGGCCTCTACACCCAGCTCGCGCAGTACTTGCTGAATATTGTGCGGATCGTGTTCCTGCACGTCGGTGCCGGTAGCGGCAGCTTCTTCGATGGCTAATTTCATATCAGAGAAAGGAATGGATGGGAGTTCTGAAAGGGTGAACAAAGCTAGCAAAAAGGGCTTCAACACACCGGCCCGGCTTAAAGGCAGTGGCGGACGGCCGCATGTGAGCAAGCAGCCCAGCCACCTGCGCCCCCAAACAAAAAGCCCCACCGCGGGGTGAGGCTTTTTGAGAACTGGATCTTAAGGCTGCTTAGTTCTGCCCAATTGGGTAGTACGCTTTGCGGCCGTCGGGGTACACGCCCTCCACCAGGGCTCCCTGGTTTTCCTTGGCGGCTTCCAGGTACTGCTGCACATCCTGGGGCTTGGTCACCTTGCTCTTGTCGATGCGGGTGATAATGAAGCCGTCGTCGATGCCCGTTTCCTTGAAGTTAGAGCCCTTGATGCCGCTGATTTTAGCGCCCCCCTCGATGCCAAGCTTGCTCAGCTCCTGCTTCGATACCGGGGCCAGCACTGCGCCTTCATACTTGATAGACTTGGCTACTTCCTCGCGCACGATGTCGGTAGTGCCGGTCGAGTTGCGCAGGGTGGCCGTCACGGTCTTCGTGTCGTTGCCGCGCAACAGTGCTACCTTGATTTTGTCGCCAGGCCGGAAGCGGGCCACTTGCTCCTGCAGTTGCGAGGAGGTATTCACTTTCACCCCGTTGATTTCGGTGATGATGTCGCCCTCCTTGATACCGGCATCGGCAGCGGCGCTGTTCTTGCTCATGCCCATCACGTATACGCCGTTCAGGGTAGCCAGCTTTTTCTCCGAAGCCAGCGTAGCGTCCACCTCCCGGATATTGACGCCGAGCAGGGCCCGCTGCACCACTTTGTACTTGAGCAAGTCGTCGACAACCTTGCTTACAATGGAGCTGGGTACGGCAAAGGAATAGCCTTCGAAAGCGCCAGAGCGCGAGGCAATGGCCGAGTTGATGCCAACCAGGTCCCCGTTCAGGTTGACCAGGGCCCCACCCGAGTTACCGGGGTTTACCACGGCGTCGGTCTGCAGGAAGGACTCGATGCCCATATTGTCCTCGCGGCGCAGGATGTTGATGTTGCGTCCTTTAGCTGAGATAATACCGGCCGTAACGGTCGAGTTCAGGTTGAAGGGGTTGCCCACGGCCAATACCCACTCCCCTACTTTCACGTTATCGGAGTTGCCGTAGCGAATAAAAGGCAGGCTGGTGGCTTCTACTTTCAGCAGAGCCAAGTCGGTGGTTGGGTCGGCACCCACCAGCTCAGCTTTGTATTTGCGCTTATCATCGAGCACGACTTCAATCTTGTCGGCCTTGTCAATCACGTGGTTATTCGTCACGATATAACCGTTGGCAGCAATGATAACGCCGGAGCCAGACCCTACCTGCGGGCCCGCCTGGGGCGAATGATACTGGTCGTAGTCATCCCCGAAGAACTGGCGCAGGAAGGGATCCATGCGCTGGGCATTGTTGCTGCTCATCTTCGGAGCGTACTCAGTCATTACGTGCACGACTGCGGGCGTCACCGAAGAGGCCGCCGCTACAAAGTTGAGGCCTTCCGGCACCACGTAGTTGCTGTTACGCAACTCACTGGTGTAACGCACATTGGGGTCAGCCGCCACTACCTGATTGGCATTGTTACGCTCAGGCTCCAGCAGCTTATACCCACCCACAGCCACACCGCCACCAAGAATGGCAGAACCGAGTAGGCCGAGCATCATTTGTTTTGCTTGCATGGGTAATAAAAAGATGGTTTTAAGAAAAAGACGAGTGAATCTAGGGTAGGAAAATGAGGCCTCAATGAACCTTACGCCACTAACGCAGAAGATGCAATTGCTGGTATAGGGGTTGCATCAGGCCTCTTTTTATCTACAACACCCGCGCCAACAAAAAAGACACCACGCCGGGTGTCTTTTTTGCAGACCGCTGGGCGATTACTGAATCTCGATATGATGTTTCGTCACCTTTTTGCTGTCGAAGGGCAGCTTCAGGCGGAGCACACCGTCGGCGAGCTGGGCCTCAATAGCGGTAATCTCGACCGTGTCGGGCAGGCGGAACGACCGGGTGAAGGTACCGTAGGCCATTTCCATGCGGCGGAACTTCGGACCGTTTTCCTCGGCTACCGGGGCTTTGCGCTCTCCGCTAATTACGAGATTCCCGTCCTGAAAGTCAATCTTGACATCTTCTTTTGCCACACCGGGCAAGGCCAGGTGCAGTTCAAAGCCCTGCTCCGATTCGAGGATGTCGGCCAGCGGAACGAAGCTCTGGGTGGGCTCGGCTACCGTGGGTAGCGTGTCGCGCAACAAATCGTTGAGTACTTTATTGAAAGCGCGGGCAGGCCGCAGAGCAGGCTGGTTGTTATACAGAATAGTGGCCATGGTAGTAAGAATTTAATGTTGTTGTGGGTTGCTTGTCCCCATCTGAGGACACCCTTACACTATAAATTCTGTACCAGTCGCAAACCCAGTGCTCTTACATGACAAAAAGTCCTATAAAATAAAACTTACTATCCGAACACTCGTGACAGGCTTTAGTAAAATGTTATTTGCAACAACCCAAGGCCATTTATAGACACTAGCCAGCAATGACTTTTTGTCATTTAAACTGAACTTTTGCTTACCGCTTGTTAGTGCTGGGTCGGCAACTGCCGTCGCTCGGTGCTGCTCATTGGCAATACAGTAAAGCGCACATCCAAGCCGACCAGGGGCGTAACCAGATTAGTGCGGCCGCCGCCGGTTTGGTTTCCATCGGCATCAAACTGAGCCAGCGTGTTCAGGTAGCGGGTTTGGGTAGCTACCCAGGGCGTGACCTCGACGTGGGCACCTACGCGTACGCCCACTTCGGCCCGCAAGGCTCCAAAGTCAAGTACCCGCTCTTTGGTTTCTTCGTCGTCGCGCTGCAAACGCAAGTACGCGGCTGGCTCATAGGCCAGGCGGGGGCGCAAGGCTACGGTTGCGCCCAGGGGCAGCATCCGTTCCACATCCAGGCGCAACCGGACCAGCGAACGGGCCTCGGCTTGGCCCTGGCTGTTGCGCGTATTGCTTCCGATGCCGTATTCCGCGCCCAGGCGCTGCCCCAAGGTGAACTTGCCAAGGCTGCTTCGGTGGCGCAGCAGCAGACCGGGCAGCACAAAACCCGGCTGGCCCAGAAAATCACCCAGGCCTTCCCGGCTGCTGCCCAGGAAACGGAGCGTAGCGCCGCCGCTCCAGTTCTCATTCCAGAAATGCTCGTACCCCGCCCGTATTTGCCCGCCATCCAGGCCGCTTTGGTTAGGGAGCAGCAGGCTGTGGTATCCCACAAACAGGTAGTCGTCGCCGGCCAGGGCTACTTCTACCTGCACTTCGGGCGCCAGAGTCAGGTCGCTCACGCTCCGCCGCTGGGCCGTGGCGGCTCCACCGCAGAATAGAACACAGGAACCAAGCGTAAACCAGCGGAAATAGCGCATTGCGGGGGAAACGAGTAGTAAGAATAGATAGACGGAGTAGCTACTGAGCCAGCTCCTGCAGAGTCAGCCAGGCCATCAGGCCCGGCCCTACTTCCAGGGCCTTGGGGTCAATATCAAAGGTGGGCGTGTGCACGGAAGAGGCATGGCGGCCGTCTTCGCTACGGGTGCCCAGGCGGTAAAAACAGGCGTCGGCGGCCTGCGAGAAATAGGCAAAATCTTCGGCGGCCATCCACTGGTCCAGCTCAATTACATTTTCGGCGCCTAAGTAAGCTTCGGCGGCGGCGCGGGTACGGGCCGTTAGCGCGGGCTCGTTTTCCAGATAGGGGTAGCCGTAGCGGATTTCCAGCTCGGCCGTGGCGCCCATCGACTCGGCCAAGCCCTCGACCAGCTTGCGCAAGTGGCCGTGGGCTTCGCGGCGCCATTCCTCGTTGAGCGTGCGGAAAGTGCCTTCGATATACACCTCGTTGGGAATCACGTTGGTGGCGCCGTTGGCAATAACCTTCCCGAACGAGAGTACCGAAGGGAGCTTGGGGCTGGCCCGGCGGCTTACAATCTGCTGGGCCGCTACTATAATGTGCGCCGCCACTAGCACCGGGTCCAAGTTTTGTTCGGGCATGGCGCCGTGGCCGCCCTTGCCGCGCACGGTCAGGTAGAGCTCATCGGTGCTGGCCATGTAGCGCCCGGGCCGCAGCCCGACCTTGCCGGCGGGCAGCATCGGGAACACATGCTGGCCCATGACGCTGGCCGGCCTGGGGTTTTCCAGCACGCCTTCCTTGATCATCAGCGAAGCGCCCCCGGGCAATAATTCTTCGCCGGGCTGAAAAATCAGCTTCACGGTTCCCTCAAACTCGTCGCGCAACTGGCTCAGAATACGGGCCGTGCCCAGCAAGGAAGACGTGTGCACATCGTGGCCACAGGCATGCATCACACCCGGGTTTGTCGATTTGTACGGTACGTCATTCTGTTCCTGAATCGGCAGGGCGTCCATGTCGGCGCGCAGGGCTACGGTCCGGGCGCCGGGGTTGCGACCCTCAATCAGCGCTACTACGCCGGTGTTGGCCATCGGTGTGGGCTGCAGACCTAGTTGCCGCAACTGCTCGGTTACGAAAGCGGCCGTATTTACTTCGGCGAAGGAAAGCTCCGGGTGGGCATGCAGGTGCTGGCGGATGGCATTGGTATCGGCGGCAGCAGCGGCGGCCAGGGACTTTATCTTGTGGAGCACAGATTCGGCAGAAGACATGCGTTTCGCAGCTGAAAAGGATGGTATTTTCTCAAACATACCACCTGTGGGGCGGCGCGCAAAAGTACATCCGAAATAGGTTATAGCCGGCTAACAGTAGTACAGGGCAACTGAACGCTCCCCTGCTACCTCAGTTGGCAAGCGGTATAAAAAAGCCGGCCTGCTCAGGGCGTTGAGCAGGCCGGGCACGGCGGGGCGGCGTATTGTTCTAGTAGGCCGTTTTGTTTAACAACACCTGAGCGGCCTGTAGCTCGGCCTTCGGGGCGATGGGCCGGATACGCAGCATGGCCTGCTCCGCTTCCAGCCGGGTGAGGTAGTCCCCGATCCAGAGGCGGAAGACCGGCTGCTTGAAGGTGATGTAGTCGGTTTCCTCGGGGTAACGGCTAATAATGCTGCGCCGAACGGCCATAGCCTGCTCCCGCTCCAAGCCTACGTAGGCCAGAATCCGGTAGCCCTGGGCATACTTCACGTTCTGGTTGGTGTAGGCCTGGTCGCGCAGCCGCTGCTCAATCTGCGGGTTGACGTGGCTAAGCGGCGTGACGGGAGTACGGCTGACCGGAGCTGCGGGCACAACCGAGGCTTTGGGCGGGGTAAACACCGGCCGGAAACGGCTCAAATCTTCCGGGGCGGTTTGGGAAGCAGGCTTACGAGCCGTGTCGGGAGCCGCCACCGAACCGGCCGGAGCCGACGCAGCACAGGCCGCCAACGACAAAAAAGCGGAGAACAGCAGCACGTTACGAACTAAGTGTATCATTTTCTTCCAGCAAAGCTAGGCTATTTGAAGAACCCAACCGGTCGGCGCCGGCCATAACCAGGGCCAGCGCCGCCGTGCGGGTCCGGATGCCCCCCGCCGCCTTGATACGCATGTGGGCCGGCAAATGGCGCCGCATCAGGGCAATATCCTCCACGGAAGCACCGCGGCTGGCAAAGCCCGTAGAGGTCTTTACGAAGTCGGCCCCGGCCGACTCGCAAAGCTGGCAGGCGGTAATAATTTCCTCGGGCGTGAGCAGAGCTGTTTCGATGATGACCTTGAGAATGGCCTTCTTGACGTGGCACAGTTCGGCTAGCTGCCCGATTTCGTCCTGCACCTCCGTCAGCCGCCCCGACTTAAACGCGGCCACGTTGATAACCATGTCGATTTCGGTGGCCCCATCGGCCAGGGCCTGGTGGGTTTCAAAGAACTTGACTTTGGTAATCTGGTAGCCCAGCGGAAAGCCCACAACGGTGCACACGGGCACGCCCGAGCCCTGCAACTTGTCGGCGGCAAACCGCACGTAGCAGGGCGGCACGCACACGGAGGCAAACCGGGCCTGGGCGGCTTCCTGACAAAGCTGGGTAATCTGCGCTTCGGTAGCATCGGGCCGCAGCAGGGTGTGGTCGATGCGGGCAGCTAATCCATTCGTAGAATTTTGACTCATAGGGCGGGGTGGGAGGTAAAAAGAAGAGTGGCAGACAGCTTCCTGACGAGCCGCCTGCCACTTAATACTACTCATTTTCCGGCAAGCCGGAGGGGGGAAGAGCTTTTGAGAAGGTTGAGACGCGGGGCTGCCCGCCCGGCACAAAGATAATGCCGCCCTACTCCACCACTAGGCGGGCCGTGCGGGCCAGTTGGCCAGGGGTATTGGCGTGCAGCACGTAAAGCCCTGGCGCTACACCCAGTATCGACAGCGTAGTGCCACTACCCTGCCGCACCACGCGGCCCAGGTTGTCGAGCAGCCGCAGGACTGTGGCCGCATTGGCCCCGGGTATCTGTACCGTTCCATGCGCCGGATTGGGATACACACTGACCTCCGAACGAACTGCTGTTTTGCTGGCCAGCAACGTGTTGTCCGTTAGGTAAGCCAGATAACTGAGCGGAATAAATGACTTCGGTACAGTGATTAGAGGCAAGGTGCCAAACTTGAGGCTCAAAAAAGACACCACTCCGCTGACGTACACATCGGCCCCGCTTATAGCCAGGTTGAACGCATATAAGGAGCCGCCCTGTGCAGTCTGCAACCACGTAAATTCACTGGTGCTGCCACTATCCTTGAGCTTGGCTATGTATATATCGCCGGAGCGAGGAGAGTAGATAGTACCAAAATAGCCCGGATATCCTGTGCGACCCGTGAGGTAAACGTTGTTGTCCTTTACGGCAATATCGTTGCATTCGGCATACGCTTCCTGAACCCAAGTAAAGCTGCTGGTAGCATCTTCATCGGTAAGCTTGGCGGCAAACATCTGCTCGCCTGTTTGATTACTTAGCCGGATGCTTCCAAACTCAGCGTTTTGCTCGGCAGAACCCGCAACGTATACTGCCGAACCGCTAACAGCCAGTGCCCTGGCCATATCTGTTTCGGGGCCACCCAGGCGCTGGGCCCAGGTAAAGCTGCCGCTTGCACCATTGTCAGTGAGCTTGGCCACGCACCCATCATAGTCCCCGGCGCTGGTTAGGCTTAAGCTACCAAGACTAGCCTGACCGCTAAACGAGCCGCAGATGTACACCAGTCCGTTGCGGCCCGTGGCCACATCGCCAATCACGGCAGTGGATACGCCACGGATCTGCTGGGCCCATACAAAACTGCCCGTAGTTCCAGCATCCGTGAACTTAGCGACAAATCCATCGGTATCGGCACCGGAACTGACGTCATCAGGGGTAGACGTGCTCAGGGCTTCCCCTCCGAGGTCAATAGTTCCGCGCAGCGAACCGGCCAGGTACACATTGGTGCCAGCTACGGCTATGGAGCCCGCCGAAATGGAACCTGTGCTGGAACTGGCCGACTGCTGGGCCCAGGTGAAGCTGGCGGTGCTGCCAGCATCCACCAGCTTGGCCACATACAACGCGCTGCCAGAGGGCGTTGTCAAGGTTAGTGTAGTAGCCCCAAACTGCACGTTGCCCTGGCTGAAAGAACCCGTGATGAAAACGTTGGCTCCATCGACGGCCACGTCGTATATATTAATGCCGCTGTTGCCCCCTATAGCCTGTGCCCACACAAAGGAGTTGCTGGACTTGCTCCACTTGGCAACAAAAAGCTTTGCATTTGTGGGGCCACCTCCTACCAGCGTAACAGTACCAAACTTTACGGTGCCCCTGAACGTCCCCACCATGTAGACGTTTCCATTAGCATCCGCCGCGGTTCCTTCCACAAAGGCTGTGTTTTCCCCATACGCCTGGGTCGGGGTAACGAGGCCTTGCCACGCAGGGGCCTGGGCGTGGGCCACGACGGGGCCAAGCAGCAGCAGCGTCAGGATCCGGACAAAGTACCACCACTGTGCGTAGCTCTGATTCATAAGCGCGCTGTATAAAAATGAAATTTGAGAGTAAGATGCACAAAAAGGCCGGTGGCTTCCGAAGAAACCACCGGCCTTGCTTTACTGCTGGCGAAAAGCGCCGACTCTTACCTTAGTCGACCAGCACGCACCGCTCGTTGAGCAGGTCGTCCTCTACGCTCTTGTACTTCACGTCGCGCACGATGCGGCCGTCCATGTACTGCACGTTCACCTTGTCGTTGCGGTTGGCCACTTTCTGACTGCGTATAGGCACCTGCTTTTCGGCTACCGGCATGTCTTCGGGCCCAATGTCCTCGGGGCCCGCGCCAAGCGACACAGAAGAAACTTCTTTCTGCGCCTTCAGCTTGGGTGCGGGAGCTGGGGCCGGCAGCTCATCCTCCACGAAGTACTCTACCTCGTCGGTGTGGCCGGCTTCCTGGTTCATCGGAATGTCGGCCTTGAAGAGGAAGGATACAGTTTCCTCGTTCACTTTGCCAATCATCTGCTTGAAGAGCTCAAACGACTCGAACTTGTACACCAGCAGCGGGTCCTTCTGCTCGTACACGGCGTTTTGCACCACTTGCTTCAGGTCGTCCATGGCACGCAGGTGCTTGGTCCAGGCCTCGTCGATGATGGCCAGCACCACGACTTTTTCCATGCCCCGGATGGCCTCGTGGCCGCCGTTGGCCTGGGCCTTGCGCAGGTTGGCGACGGCCGTTACCTGTTTGCGGCCGTCGGTGAAGGGAATGGCAATATTCTCGTAAGGAGCGTTATTGGCCAGCAAGTCGTTCACCAGGGGCAGGGTGTTACCGGCAATGTGCTCGTTCTTGCTCTGGTAGTAGCCCATGGCCTCGTCGTAGAGCTTCTGCACCAGGGCCGGAACCTGCAGCGAGCCGAATACCTGCGGGGTAATGTAGGTATCGTAGCCAAATACGCGGATGATGGCCAGCTTGAAGTCTTCGTAGTCGCCCGACACCTTGTGGCCCGTTACGATGTCTTCGCAGACGTCGTAAATCATGTTCCAGATGTCCAGTTCCAAACGCTCCCCGAAGAGGGCGTTGCGGCGGCGCTTGTACACCACCTCGCGCTGGGCGTTCATCACGTCGTCGTACTCGAGCAGGCGCTTACGGGTGCCGAAGTTGTTTTCCTCGACTTTCTTCTGGGCCCGCTCGATGCTGCTCGTAATCATCGAATGCTGAATCACTTCGCCCTCTTCCAGGCCCATGCGGTCCATGAGCTTGGCAATGCGGTCGGAGCCGAACAGGCGCATCAGGTTGTCTTCCAACGACACGAAGAACTGCGAAGAGCCCGGGTCGCCCTGGCGGCCGGCGCGGCCCCGCAGCTGCCGGTCCACGCGGCGGCTTTCGTGGCGCTCGGTACCGATGATGGCCAAACCACCCGACTCTTTCGAGGTTTCGCGCAGCTTGATGTCGGTACCCCGGCCGGCCATGTTGGTGGCAATGGTCACGGTACCGGGGTAGCCGGCGGCGGCCACGATTTCGGCTTCGCGCTGGTTTTGCTTGGCGTTCAGAACCTGGTGCGGGATGTTGCGCAGCTTGAGCATGCGGCTCACCAGCTCCGAAATTTCGACCGACGTGGTACCTACCAGTACCGGGCGGCCGGCTTTCACCAGCGTCTGGATTTCCTCGGCTACGGCATTGTACTTCTCACGCACGGTCTTGTAAACCTTGTCGTGCTCGTCTTTGCGCTGAATGCCGCGGTTGGTCGGGATGACCACCACGTCCAGCTTGTAGATTTCCCAGAATTCGCCGGCTTCCGTTTCGGCCGTACCCGTCATGCCCGAGAGCTTGTGGTACATGCGGAAGTAGTTCTGCAGCGTTACGGTGGCGTAGGTCTGGGTAGCGTCTTCCACGCGCACGTTTTCCTTGGCCTCAATAGCCTGGTGCAGGCCGTCGGAGTAGCGGCGGCCTTCCATTACGCGGCCGGTCTGCTCGTCCACGATTTTCACCTTGCCGTCTTCGGTCAGGATGTACTGGTCGTCGCGCTCAAACAGGGTGTAGGCCTTCAGCAGCTGGTTCACGGTGTGTACCCGCTCCGACTTCTCGTTGTAGTCGGCCATGAGCTGCTCCTTCTGGTGCAGCTTGTCCTCGTTGTTGAGGGTTTTGTTGTTTTCGATGGCCGCAATTTCCATCCCGATGTCGGGCATGATGAACAGGTGCGGATCCTCACCCTGGGCCGTAATCAGGTCGATGCCTTTTTCGGTCAGCTCAATCTGGTTGTTCTTCTCGTCGATGGTGAAGTACAGCGGCAGGTCGGCCTCGGGCATCATGCGGGAGTTGTCCTGCAGGAAGTGGTTTTCCACCTTTTGCAGCACCGAGCGCACCCCCGTTTCCGACAGGAACTTAATCAGGGGCTTGCTCTTGGGCAGGCCGCGGTAGGCGCGGAACAAGGCCAGGCCGCCCTCCCCTTCCTTCACGCCGTCTTTGCCCTCTTTGATAAGCTTGCGGGCTTCGACGAGGTAATTCTGCACCAGCTTGCGCTGGGCGTCCACCAGCATCTGAATGCGGGGCTTGAGCTGGTAGAACTCGTGCACGTCGCCGCGGGGCACGGGGCCCGAGATGATGAGCGGGGTCCGGGCGTCGTCAATCAGCACCGAGTCCACTTCGTCGACCATGGCGTAGTGGTGCTTGCGCTGCACCAGCTCGCTGGTTTCGCGGGCCATGTTGTCGCGCAGGTAGTCGAAGCCGAATTCGTTGTTGGTACCGTAGGTGATGTCGGCAGCGTAGGCCTTGCGGCGGGCATCGGTGTTGGGCTGGTGCTTGTCGATGCAGTCCACGGTGATTTTGTGGAACTCGAACAAGGGCGCGTTCCACTCCGAGTCCCGCTTGGCCAGGTAGTCGTTCACCGTTACTACGTGCACGCCGCGGCGGGCCAGGGCGTTCAGGAACGAAGGCAGGGTCGAAACCAGGGTTTTACCTTCACCCGTGGCCATTTCCGAAATCTTGCCTTGGTGCAGTGCTACGCCGCCAATGAGCTGCACGTCGTAGTGCACCATGTCCCAGGTGATTTCAGCGCCGGCCGCGGTCCACTTGTTCGACCAAATGGCCTTGTCACCCTGAATGGTAACATTGCTTTTGCGCGAAGCAATTTCGCGGTCAAAATCAGTGGCCGTTACTACCAGCTGCCCGTTTTGGGTGTAGCGGCGGGCCGTTTCTTTTACAATAGCAAACGCATTGGGCAGTACCTGCAACAAGACTACTTCGAGCTCCTTGTTGCGCTGCTTTTCCAGGGCGTCGATCTGGTCAAAGACCTGCTCCTTCTGCGTGATATCCAGATTTGGATCATCGGCGATGCGCTGGTGCAATGCCCCGATCTGGTCGTCGATACCCTTCAGGTGCGCATCGATACGGCTGCGCACGTCGTCGGTCTGCTGGCGGAGCTCATCGTCGGATAGCTGTGCCAGTTTGGCATATTCGGCATTAACGAGTGCCACATACGGGATAATCTCCTTCAAGTCCCGGTCCGCTTTGGTACCGAAAAGCTTGGCGACGGTCTTCCCAAAAAAATCAAACATGCTGCTAGTTTTTAACTGAAACGCCGGGGCGTACTCCAAATTTACGGCGTTTTTTGGGAATTCCCCGGCCATAGCGTCGCTCCGACCCTTTAAACGACAAAACCCCGCCACCTCAAAGAGTGTGCGGGGTTTCTGCGAAAGAAAAGATGTCAGGTATTTTAAGGTCGGGAAGGCAGTTTATGCTAGAAATGACGGGCTTTAGGCTTAGGAGGCCACGGCCATCGGCTCTTCCGGCGTCGTGCGGAGCAGGTGCATCATTTCAGTTACACAGCCATGGAGCCGCTGTTCTACGCTGGGCAGCAAATTTCCCTGCTTGCTGCCCAGCACGCTGTATACGGGCCGGGCGGCGGCCAGCCCAAAGGTTCGCATAGAGCGAGGCGTGACGAAGGAGGTATCCAGGCCGCCCATATCAGCGGCCAGCCGGGCCAGATCAGCCCAGGTATAAGAGCCCTGGTTGGCCAAGTGCCACACGCCCCGCTCCTCGTCGATGAGCAAGTCCAGGGCTACATTTACCAGGTCAGGCACGTAAGTAGGCGAGATGAGCACGTCGTCGGCCGCTTCGAAGGCTTGTTTCTGATGGCCGGCTTTCAGGGCGTTGTACACGAAGTTGTACTCATCCCAGGGTCCGAAAAAGGCGCTGGTACGCACCACCAGAGCCTTGGACATACAACCCAGCACGTCGCGCTCGGCCAGGCGCTTGCTGTTGCCATACACGTTAAGCGGGCGGGGCGTGTCGCTTTCCACGTAGGCTGCCGACTTATTCCCGTCAAAGACCAGGTCGGAAGAGAAAGTCAGGAAATGCAGGTCGCGGTAGGCGCAGGTGGCCGCCAGAATGGCCGGGCCGGTCGTGTTTTCGCGGTAGCAGCGGGCAAAGTCTTTTTCGGCCTCATCTACCTTTACGTAGCCGGCCGTGTTGACCACGGCCCAGGGATTGTGCTGGGTCAGGGCCCGCTCTACCGATTGCGGATCAGTAATATCAAGCTCCTGCCGGCCTAGGGCCACGGTTTCGATGCCCCGGATGGCACAAATGCGTTGAAAAGCCCGCCCGAGGGTACCGTTGGCACCGGTGATGAGCAGCGGTTGAACGGGAGGCTGCACGGGCCCCGTATTCAACTCCTGTAGATCAAGAATTTTCATAGCTTAGGTGGTGGATTGGGAAGTGGGACTGAGGTGGTGGTAGAGGAAACGGTCATCCCGTTCCCACCACCCTTTGCCCTGGAGCAGAGGGTGATTGTAGTAACCTTGCGTAGCCAGGCCTTTGACCATTTTAAACAGCGCCGTAGGTCGAGGCTTACCGCCGCGCATATCGAATACGCCGCTTTCGTAAAAGGCTCCTTCCTGGGTTAGCAGCGTGTTCCAGTCGTAGGCGCCGAGCAACGACCAGATGGTAATGGCGCGCATGTCCACGCCTTCTTCTTTGAGCTTATTAGCCGCATCCCAGGCATACTGTACCCAGCGCATCTGTTCTTCCCGGGTGCAGTCGAGGTGCACTTCCGTAATAGCAATCGGAAGGCGGTACCGCTCCCAGGCTTCGAGTAGCAGGTCGTGGAAACCCGCCATCTGCACGAGCCGCACGCGCACGGCTTCCACATCGGCGTAATCCACGCGGGCTTCGCTTTGGCAGAGGTGGTGGGCTGGGAAGTAGTGGTGGTTTTCGTCCAGAAACCGCTCACTGGTGACGTAGTGGTTGATTCCCAGAATATCCGGGGGGCAAGGTGTTGCCTTTAAATCGAGCAGTTCGCGCTGGGATGCGCCGTGCTGACGCAGGTATCCCCACAGCGGGTGACTTTCGCCGAGCCTACCGCACAGTAAATCGTAGGTGAGCCAGCGGCGGTTATTTTCAAACTCGGCCTGCTCGGCCAGTTTAGGCGTGCAGTGGGTTTTGCCCAGGTCTTCGGTTTGCACCAGCAGGGCATCGGGCGTCACTTCCCGAATGGCCTGCATGGCGGCCCGGGTGCCCTTGATGTGGTTGAGCTGGATGCGGACGAAAGTCTTGTCGTCCAGGGCGTGCGGGTACCAGATGCCGTAGAGGCCGCTGAACCGGGCTGTCGTCAGGGGCTCGTTGACGGGCGTGTAGTGCTTGATCCAGGGGTAGCGTTCGGCTACCATACGGGCAAAGCGGGCCAGCAGCGGCACAAAGTTCTTTTTGTTCAGCGCCGTATAGCGCGGGCCGCTACCATGGTGCAGCAAAGTTACAATTGGGTCGATACCCAGCTCCCGCAGGCGGTTCATACGCTCATCGGCCCAGGTCCAGTCGGGGGTATCGAGGCTCTCAGGAGCCACCTGCTCCCACAGGATGGGGTAGCGGAGCTTGCGGATGCCGAGCTCGGCAAACGCGTCGAGGTCTTCAATGCGGGTGCGGTGGCCACTGCTCACGAGTTGGTCGGTGTAGCCATTGCCAACCCGCCGAATGGTACACTCTACTCCACCCCATACTTCTACTTTCTCCATCACAGTTGTCGGTTCGTAGTGGTGTGTCGACCCTGCCGTAGTGTTCAGTTAAGGCGGGCAGAAAACAGGACTGTCATCCTGCGCAGCCCTACAGTCCTGCTTTCTGCGCTGATTTTACTTCAGGACGCAGAAAAAGTGCTGCTTGCTGCGCAGGATGACAGTACACCTGCGGCCGACATACGTCGGTGTATTTAAATATTACTCTTTGGCCGGGTCACGGGGTACGAGCTTCTCCATAATGGAAGCCGAACCGGTGATTGAGGGCTTATCGGCCACTTTCTCGGCCTTATCGGTGAGCTTCTTGTACAGGGTCAGGGCTTGCGCTACCACCTGATCCATGTTGTAGTACTTGTAGGTAGCCAAACGGCCTACGAAGTGTACGTTGGGCGTCTCGTCGGCCAGCTTCTTGTACTTGTTGTACAACTCGGCGTTTTCGAGGCGTGGAATGGGGTAGTAAGGGTCGCCCTCGGCTTTGGGATACTCGTACACCACGCTGGTCTTGGGGTGCTGCTGGCCGGTGAGGGCCTTGAACTCCGTAATGCGGGTGTAGAGGTGCTCGTTGGGGTAGTTCACGACCGGGGCGGCCAGGAACTTCTCGGTGTTCAGCGTTTCGTGCTTGAACTCGAGCGAACGGTAGGGCAGCTTGCCGAACTTGAAGTCGAAGTACTCGTCTACTGGGCCGGTGAAGATAATTTCCTTGAAGGGAATGAAATCCACCACGTCGTGGTAGTCGGTGTTCAGCATGATGCTGATGTTGGGGTGGTCCAGCATCCGCTCAAACATGCGGGTGTAGCCGTGCAGGGGCATGGCCTGGTAGGTGTCGGTAAAGTACCGGTCGTCGCGGTTGGTGCGGGTAGGTACGCGGCTCGTTACCGACTTATCCAGCTCCGAGGGGTCCATGCCCCACTGCTTGCGGGTGTAGTTGCGGAAGAACTTCTCGTACAACTCGCGGCCTACTTTGCTAACTACCACGTCTTCCGACGTTTTGATAACCGGAATCTGTTCGGCCAAGGACTCCAGGAACTGCTCTACTTCGAAGCTGTTCAGCGAGAGGCCGTACAGTTTGTTGATGGTGTCGAGGTTGATGGGCATGGGCACCATCTGGCCGTCAACGGAGGCCAGTACCCGGTGTTCGTAGGGGCGCCAGTCAGTGAAATTGGAGAGGTATTCGAATACGTCCTTGGAATTGGTGTGGAAGATGTGCGGACCGTATTTATGGACCAGAATGCCTTCTTCGTTGTAGTGGTCGTAGGCATTACCAGCAATGTGGTTGCGCTTATCCAGGATAAGCACTTTCTTATTTGAACGCGTAGCAAGCCGCTCGGCTAGTACACTGCCGGCAAATCCGGCCCCAACGATGAGATAGTCAAACATAGTGCTGCGTGTCTTGGTGGCTGAAAAGTGCAGTTGTGGAAAGGATAGTTGAAGGCAATACGAAGGATATGAAGTCTCTGTTCGGTCGAGCTTACTGTTTGTGCTTCAGCTTGTCCTGCATGAGCTCTACCATACGTTGCCAGGTCAGATCCCAGGAAATGGTGGCCAGATAGTCGTCGGTACGCTTCTGCCAGTCCTGGTCGTCTTTTTGAACGAGGGCTTTGGCAATGGCTTGGCCGAATTCCTCGGCAGTAGAGGCGATATGAACCAGGTTCAGGTCGCCGTAGGGGCGGACAACGTCGCGGATAGGAGTACTCACCACTGGTTTACCGGCCGCGAGGTATTCGGGCGTCTTGGTGGGTGAGATAAACTTCGTGCTTTCGTTGTCGGCGAAAAGAAGCGTTGCTACATCCCAACCACATAAATATGCCGGGAGTTCCTTGTACTCTTTACCGCCGAGGTAATGAATGTTGGCGAAGCGAGGCAGTACCGCGGGGTCAATCTTGACTACGGGGCCAATAATGACGAATTGCCACTCGGGATGCGCCTCCGCTAATTTTCCCAATAATTCGATGTCCAGACGCTCGTCGACTACGCCGAAGAACCCAACGCGGGGGTGAGCAATGCTGGCCTGGTCGGCAGGCTCGGGCAGGTTGGTACGGGCCTGGCCAAAGTGAGCCTTGTCGATGCTGCTGGGAAAAGAGTGGGCATCGTGGTGCTGCAAGCTCTTGGCTTCGTAGAGGCTCTGACCGCCGGTGTACACCAAATCGGCCTTTTTAAACAGTTCCTGCTCCAACTCGCGCAGCTTGGGCGGGGCAAACTTGAAAGCCGCCAACTCGTCCATGCAGTCGTACACGGTAAGCAAGGGCTTCAGATGACGCGACTTGCTCAGCGCCATCGGCGTATAGTACCAGAAAACGTACTGGTTGATATTGTTGTCGGCAAAATACTTGGTCAGCAACTGGGCCTGCAACTCGTCAGCCTGCTCTTCGGATAAGCCGACTGGCAAGTGGGCCACCAGCACCTTAATCTGGCCGTCCTGACGCTCTTTGACTTCGAAATGCGCAAATTCCGGCGCGGTCTGGTCGTGGTGCAGAAAAGGCTCTTCCACGTAGAACACCCGCCCGTGCTGGGCGAAGCGCGACAACAAATGCTGAGGCCGCTGCCATACAAAATCCCAATACAAGTGCGCAAAGCACACAAAATCGGGTAGCGTATATGTAAATTCGGAAGAAACAACAGCTGCCTTAGCGGCAGAATTCGGGTTGGCTGTGGTAGTCGAGGAAGCGCGTGGTGGTGCCTCCGCCGGAGTAGATAGCGGCATATCAAAGAAGCTGGAAAGGTAGATGCGCCGCGGAAAAAGTGTTCAACACAAGTCCAATCCCCGCGGCACACTTTTTTACGCAAAGACTTCTAAAAAGGATACATGCTCGACCCACGAGCGGTAATCTTCATATAATACAAGCTCGACACTACCACTTAGGGTTAGGCAGAGCCATAGCTTAACTTATTCGGTATCAGCTGAGTTTTTGCCAAGAATATATTGCAGTTCTACGGCGTCCTGCCAGAAAAAATCTTTGCGTAGCCACTCTTTCCGGACTCCAACCCGTCGAAACCCGGCCTGCCGAAACAGCTTTAGGCTAGGTTTATTGTCAAGCGCCACGGTACAGTACAATTGATGCAGACGCAAAGTAGTTTGGGCATATTCTAGCATAAGTCCTAACGCGCGTTGCGCATATCCCCGACGACGCGCACTTTTTATAATAGTAATCCCAATACCAGCCCGCTGATGCAAGGGCTCAAAACCAAATAAATCCACTATTCCCACCGCCGCGCCCCCGGCGCAGACAACGAGACGCAATTGGCGCACTTCGTAGAAATCAGCGCCGGCGTGCTGCAGATACTGGCGTAGCGTAAAGCGCGAAACCGGTGCCAGCGTATCGGAAACGCCCCAGATACTGGGGTCGTTTTCCAGGGCATAGAGAAAGTCTAGGTCAGACTCTTCCAGTGCTCGTAAGGATATGTCTCCGCGCTGCAGCATTATTCCAGATATAAAAAGCCCCCAGAGGCAGCCTTAGAACCTAAGCGCCTCCGGGGCAGGTGCACCTTACTCAGTCAAACTTCAATAGTGCCGCCAAACACCCGCAACGCGGGGCCGCTGAGGTACACATTGGTAAAGGAGCCATCGGGCCGGGCTTCGAAGGCCACGTGCAAATCGCCGCCCCGGGTGCGCAGGTGCACCGGGCTGCTGGCCCCGCGCCGGGAAGCGGCCAGCGCCACCGCCGTAACGCCCGTACCGCAGGACATGGTCTCGTCTTCCACACCCCGCTCGTAAGTCCGCACCTGCCAGGGTTGGTCGGCCGTAACGGGCGTTTCCACGAAGTTGACATTGGTGCCTTTCTCGCGAAACAACTCACTGTAGCGAATGGCCCGGCCTTCAGCAAAAACATTCAAATCAACCAAAGAGCTGTTGGGCATAAACCGGATAAGGTGAGGCGAGCCGGTGTCGAGGAAAATACCGTGGCCCTCCACTTCCTGCTGCCCGTGCACATCCTGCATGCGCAAGTGCACCAGCCCCTGCTCGTCCACATGGGCTTCGTGGGGCCCGTCAGCGGCCAGAAACCGGGTTTTCTCCTCAATCACGCCCAGGTATTTGGCAAAGGCCACCGTGCAGCGGCCCCCATTGCCACACATTGAGCCCACAAAGCCGTCGGCGTTGAAGTACACCATCTCAAAGTCGTACTCACTGTGGTTGCGCAGCAAGATCAGGCCGTCGGCCCCGATGCCCAGGCGCCGGTCGCAGAGGTGGCGCACGAGGCGGTTGTTGTGCTCGTCGAACTGTTGGGCGCGGTCGTCCAGCATCACGAAGTCGTTGCCGGTGCCCTGGTATTTATGGAAGGTAAGCGTGGTCATGGTCATAACAGGTGCAAAGATGGCAGGAATGGCGGGTTGGAGCGAAGCAAATTCAGGATGGCTGCGGCAGGCCCAGGGCTTTGCGCAGCAGGGCAATCTGGCCGGCGTGGTAGAGGTTGTGCTGCGCCAGCCCGTGCAGCAACACATAAACCGAGTAGCCAGTGCCCGGTTCACCGGCCGGCTCCTCTCTTACGCTGTCGTGCAGCTCAGCATCCGGGACGGAGAGCAAGTAGGAAATCAACTGCTGGTGAGCTGCGCGCAGCTGCTGCAAGGTATTTTCCCACAGTTCCTGGTCGAGCGTGGTCGGCTGCGGGGGCCAGTCCTGCGCGGCCGACAATGCTACCACCCTTCGGCTCTCGACGCGCTGCCGCACAGTATGCAGCCAGGAAGTCAGATGCAGGACGATTTCCCAGATGCTATGCGCCCCGGCAACGGGTCGGGCGGCGGCTTGGCTGGCCGTAAGGTGGGCCAGTGTGGCCAGCAGCGAAGGACCCGACCACGGTTCGCCGTCGAAAGCCGCGCATAGCTGGTCGTGAATGCGGGTGATTTCGCTCATGGTAGAAGGGTAGCTGGTACTGGAAACAACACGGGGTATGGGCTGACCTCAATATACTGCCTTGGGCGGCAACAACCGCCGTTCAAATCGGATGCCCTACCTTTGAGGGGCCGCAGCCCGGCATTTTAGCGCATCCGTATGTATTCCTTTCTGACGACCGGCAACTGGCCTGATTACGAGCTGATCGACTCGGGCAACTTCGAAAAGCTCGAACGATTTGGCAAGCACGTCCTGGCCCGCCCCGAGCCCCAGGCCATCTGGGACCCCCACCTGCCCGCCAGCGAGTGGCAGCGGGCCAACGCTACGTTTACCCGCGAAAAAGGCAGCCAGGAGAAAGGCCAGTGGAAGATCAAGCCCGGTACGCCCGAGCAGTGGATCATCAATTACGGGCAAAACGGGCTCAAGCTGCGGTTTCGCCTGGGCATGTCGTCGTTTAAGCACGTGGGGTTATTTCCGGAGCAGGACCCCAATTGGCAGTTTATCTACGAACAAACCAAGCAGCGCAAAGCCGCCGTGCCGCGGGTGCTGAATCTGTTTGCCTACACCGGGGCCGCTACCCTGGCCGCCCGCGCCGGCGGGGCTGACGTGACCCACCTCGACTCGGTGAAGCAAGTCAACTTCTGGGCCCGCGACAACATGGAGGCATCGGGCCTGGATGGGGTGCGCTGGCTCGTAGAAGACGCTATGAAGTACGTGCAGCGCGAAGTAAAGCGCGGCAATAAATACCAGGGCCTGATCTTGGACCCGCCCGCCTATGGCCGGGGGCCTAATGGGGAGAAATGGCAGCTGGAAGATGAGCTCAACGAGATGCTCAAGCTTTGCCAGCAGCTGCTCGACCCGGAAGACCACTTCTTCCTGATTAACCTCTACTCCCTGGGCTTTTCAGCGTTGATTCTGGACAATCTGGTGACGGAAATCTTTCCTAAGAAGTACACGAACCGCGAAATCGGGGAAATCTACCTGCACGACCGGGGCCAGCGCAAGCTACCGCTGGGCACGTTCTGCCGCTTCAGCACCGGAAACTAAATCTTACCGGGTTGGTTGCTGGCTACGTACCTTGCCGGCAACCGCGCTGCCCTATCCAAGGGTAGGTTGTTGCTATTGCTGCCTCTAAGTATTGCCTGAATGACTACGCCAAGACACCGACGCCTGGCCCTGATTGATATGGGCACCAATACGTTTCATCTGATGATCGTAGAGCTGCCCGAAGCCCGCCACCCCGAGCCGGTAGTGCTGCTGCGCACCAAAGTGGGCGTGCGCCTGGGCGAAGACGGTATCAGCAAAGGCGAAATAGCGCCGGAGGCCTACGCCCGGGCCTTGCACACCCTGGCCGCTTTTCAAGAGGAAATTGAGTTGCACCAAGCAACGGAGGTGCGGGCCACCGCAACCAGCGCCGTGCGCAATGCCAACAACGGCCAGGCCTTGGTGCACGACATTTTCGAGCAGACCGGTATTCGGGTGGAAATTATTCCCGGGGCCCGCGAGGCCGAGCTGATTTGCCAGGGGGTGCGTCAGGCCGTACCGCTGGGCCCCGAGCCGCATCTTATTATGGATATTGGTGGGGGCAGCGTGGAGTTTATCGTGGCCAATCAGGACACCATTTTCTGGAAGCAGAGCTTTGAAATCGGAGCCCAGCGCCTGCTCGACAAGTTCTACAAGCACGACCCGCTCAGCACCGAGGACGTGCGCGACCTGCAGGAATATCTGACCAGCAAGCTCACCGCCCTGACCGCGGCCGTGCAGCACTTTCGCCCTTCGGCTCTGGTAGGTGCCTCCGGTACGTTCGACACGCTCGGCGACCTGCAGGCTGCCCGCGACGGGCAGCCTCGCGGCAATAACTTGCCCCCGGAAACACCGATTTCCCTCGACAGCTTCTACCAGAGCTACCACCAGGTGCTGCACAGCACCCACGAGCAGCGCGTAGCTATGCCCGGCATGACGCCCATGCGCGCTGATATGATAGTGGTAGCCTGCGTGCTCATCGACTTCGTGCTCAAAACCTACGACTTCCTCCACATTCGCTCCTCGGCCTATGCGCTGAAAGAAGGCCTGCTGCAGGAAATGCTGACGCAGTAGGTAAGCAAATCCTGTGCCCTGCTAGCCTCGGCGGCTGCCTGTGAAGCAAAACCTCCCGCAAGGCTGATTACCTATTACTGCAACAAAGGGTGGAGATGCTCCGGCTGCGCTTAGCACGACGCTCTACCCGTTGCCTTTGCCCTTTTCTATGACCCATATTCTTCCCTACAACCAGCTTTTCACTTTCACTGAGGCTGTTTTTCTGAGCATCGGCTGCCCCGCCGAGGATGCTACTCTCGCCACCGAGGTCCTGCTTTCCGCCGACCTGCGCGGCATCGATTCGCATGGCGTAGCCCGCCTCATCGGTTACGTGCGCCTCTGGGAAGCCGGCCGGATCAATGCTACGCCGCGCGTGGGTATTGTGCACGAAACGCCCAGCACGGCCGTAGTGGACGGCGACGGCGGCCTGGGGCTGGTCGTAGCACCCAAGGCAATGACCATTGCCCTGGAAAAAGCCCGGGTGGCCGGTACGGGCTGGGTGTCGGTCAAGAACTCCAACCACTTCGGCATAGCCGGCTACCACGCCATGAAGGCCCTGGCCCACGACATGATCGGCATGGCCATGACCAACGCCAGCCCGCTGGTAGCGCCTACCTATTCCCTGGACCGCCTGCTGGGCACCAACCCCATTGCCGTAGCCATTCCGGCCGGGGAACAGCCTGATTTTGTGGCCGACTTTGCGACGACCACCGCGGCCAACGGTAAGCTGGAAATTGCCCAACGCAAGCAGATTCCCGTGCCCGAAGGCTGGGTGCAGAATGCCGACGGCAGCAGTTCGACGGATGCCAACGCGGTGAAAAACGGGGGTGCCCTGCTACCGCTGGGTGGCGAAACCGGCTCCCACAAGGGGTATTGCCTGGGCAGCATTGTCGATATTTTCTCGGCCGTGTTGTCGGGTGCTAATTACGGGCCCTGGGTACCGCCCTTCGTGGCCTTCCTGCAGCCCCCGGCCGACCCGGTTGGTCAGGGCATCGGCCACTTCTTCGGGGCCATGCGCGTGGATGCCTTCCGGCCCGCCGCCGAGTTCAAGGCCCATATGGATAATTGGATCAGCACCTTCCGAGGGGCGCAGGCCGTGGAAGGCAAGCAGGTTATCATTCCCGGCGACCCGGAACGGGTAATGGCCCAGCAACGCCTGCTGGATGGTATTCCCCTGCTCGACCCAGTAATTCAGGATCTGGAAAGCGTAGGTAAGAAGTTTGGCGTAGCGCTGTGAAGCCGAAACAGACCCGCAAAAAAAGGCTGCCCGTTTTGCACGGGCAGCCTTTTTTTGCGTAATCAACTCTTAGCTATTGAAGCTCAGCAGCGTATTTACGGCTACATCCTGGGCCGTGGCCTGATCCAGGTATTTCGAGGAGTATGATGTGTCGTTCCCGTTCAGGAATAGGCAGGTGCCATTACCAACCGTATCAATAATTTGGGCATACTGGTCCATGGGCAAAGCCGGACAGCCCAGGCTACGACCCAAGCGCCCATTCTGGCGAATAAACTCCTCGCTCACGTAATCGGCGCCGTGCATCACGACGGACCGCATCAGCGCGTTGTCGTTATAGCCTTCATCCACGCCGTTCAGCTTCAGCGAACGGCCGTGCTTACCTACGTACTCGGCCTGCGTCACGTAGAAGCCCAGGCTGCTCATGTTCGACTCGTTCTCATTAGAGAAGTTGGTTGCCATATTTTCGCCGGAATTGTGGCCGTGGGCTACCAGGGTATTGAACACAACTTGTTTGCCGGCCAGATCCAGCACCCACAGGCGCTTTTCCGTGGAAGGCAGACTAAAATCCACCACCGTCAGCAGCTGCTTCTCATTAAGCTTGCCCTCGTTTTTGAGGTTGAAGTAGCCCGTTACGGCCTTTTCAAATACATCGTAGCGTAGGCCCTGCTGCTCTACCTGTAGGTCGCGGTACAGGTCGTGCAGGCGCTGGTCGAAGAAAGCAGCCTGCAGATCTCGGGGCGAAGGCAGTTTGGTTTCCATGCCGGCGGCCGTCGTGTGGGCAATGGGCGAGGCCAGCGGAGTAGCCATAAACAACGAAGCCACAAACGGCAGCACCCGGCGGGTCAGCCGACGCGCCCGGATTTTGAGTCGCTTACGCTGGGTTACACTTGGCTTTTCCATGTAGCTAATCGATTTCAGTTGTCGAGATATAGTCACTATAGAGGGCAAAAGCCCTGAATAACAGACTATACGTAGAAACAGGCCTCGAGGGTGAAAACCACTAGGCCACAGATATACAACGATGACCCTATATAAATGATTCCCCACCCAGGGGTTACGCGGGGGACGACATAATCTTTTTAGCAGCCTAGCTTATTGCTTTATTCCTATAACGCATTACCTTACAGGCGAAATAAATTACGCAAGTAATCTAGTTCGCCTCGCTCCTTTTCCAACCCAATTCCCACAATACGCATGCAAAGATTTACCCTCCGACCCAGCCGTTGGCTGCTGGCCGCACTTTCCCTATTCCTGTTGCTGACCGGCAGTCCGGTACGCGCCCAAAAAGTAGTACTCCAGGGCTTCTGGTGGGACTACTGGAACACCAACTACCCCAACGGCTGGGCCAACTACATAGCCGATCTGGCTCCGCGTCTGAAAGCCATGGGCATTGACGCGGTCTGGATGCCACCCTCTATCAAGAACGGCAACCAGGGCAACGGGTACTCCCCGTTCGACAACTACGACCTCGGGGATAAGTACCAGAAGGGCTTTCTGCCCACCCGCCTCGGCACCAAGGATGAACTCCTGCGCGGCGTGGCCATTCTGCACGCCAACGGCATTGAGGTCGTGCAGGATATTGTGCTCAACCACGTCGACAATGCTGGTTCGGCTACTGGCCAGGGCGGGCAGGACCCGGCCGCCTGGGAAGACTACACGACCAGCAAGTACAAGAACTTCCGGTACGTGAGCTACACCAAGCCCGCCACCGACGAAACGGCCGCCAACTACCTGGCCCGCAACGGCCGCTTCTCCAAAAACTGGCAGAACTTCAACCCCAACCCCGGCAACAACTCGTACTCCGGCGACTGGAACGCCGTGTATTTCGGGCCCGACGTGAGCTACTACAACGGCTCGTACGGCACGAGCTCCAACGCCACGTTTAACCCGGCCCAGAGCGCCGACTACATGCGCAACAACACCCGCAACTGGCTGGTGTGGTATAAAAAGCAGGTCGGCTTCGACGGCGTGCGGCTCGATGCCGTGAAGCACTTCCCCGACTTCGCCATGGAAGACTTCCTCTACAACCTGCAAAGCAATGCCGGCTGGGCCAATGGCGGCACCAGCATGTACGCCGTAGGCGAATGGGTAGGCTCCAGCGCCCAAATGGACGGCTGGGTAAGCAACGTGCAAAACCGGGCCGGCACTTTCGACTTTTCCCTGCGCAACGGCCTGTATAACATCGTTAGCGGCGGCGGCAACTTCGATATCGGTAGTCTGCCGGGCTACCAGCAGGGCACGCGCGTGGTGCTGATCAACGGGCAGTACGTGCACCGCACGGTGCCGTTTGTCAACAACCACGACACCTTCCGCCCCCAGGTCAGCAGCACCGGTAACTACACGGGCTGGAATACGGGCTCGGAGCTGGCCCCCCACATCGACCCCTTCGACCCGCGCCTGTCGGCAGCTTACGCGGCGGCCCTAGCCGTGGATGGTTCGCCCCAGATTTTCTTTGAAGACCTCTTTAACATCGGCAACACGGGCAAGCGCTACTCGCACAGCCCCAAGAGCAGCGTAGACCTGCCCACCCGCTCCGACATCGAAAACCTGATCTGGTGCCACCAGAACCTGCGCTTCAAGGACGGCGCCTACAAAGTGCGCTGGCAGGCGGCCGACCACCTCGTGATTGAACGCAGCACCAAAGCCATCATCGGTATTAACGACAACTTCTCGGCTTGGCAGAATAGCACCGTCTCGTGCGACTTTGCCCCGGGCACCGTGCTGAAGGACTACTCGGGCGCCAACGGAACGGCCACTGTAACGGTCAGCGGCTCGCAGACGGTGGCCATCAACACGCCGCCCTGCAATGGCACTGCCACCGGGGGGCGCCGGGGCTACTCGGTGTGGGCACCGGTTAATATTGGCACCAACTACGTGCGGGCCGCCATGGCTACCACCCAGGAATGGGAGCTGGCCGACGACCTAGGCGATAGTGACACCCGCTCGTTGCAGCAGGGCGGGCAATTGCCGGCCAACTCCACGGCCCTGCGCACGGCGGGCCGCATCTACGCCGATGCCAACAAAGCTATTACCTATACGCTGTTTCCCACCGATGCTACGCGCAGCCTGACTGTGGGCCTCTACAACAGCGCCGGTACGTTGGTCAGCAGCAAAACCGGCACGGGTACCCTGACGGGAACCTACACACCCACGACGGCTGGCTGGATTACGCTACGCGCCAAAAATGCTGTATCGACCAACCCGGCTCAGCGGGCCTTTGTGAAAGCCACATACACGGCCCCCACGGTGGTGAGCGGCTCGATGAGCGCCCGGGAAGTGCTGGCCACCTCGACGCCGACGGCCGCGGCATCCACGCAGTTGAAGGCGGAAATGCAGCTCTTCCCCAACCCGACCACGGCCGACCGCATCGAGCTGGTGCTGCAAACTACCCTGGAGAAAACGGCCACGGTGCGTCTTTTCGACGTGATGGGCCGCCAGGTGCACCAAGAAACGGTACGCCTCTACCCCGGCTCCAACCAGGTACACCTGGTGCCCGCCAAAACCATGGCAGCTGGCGTGTATCAGGTAACGGTAGCTGAGTTTGGCCTGACGCAGAAGCTGGTAATAAAATAGCCGCTTCAACTCAAAAAAAAGCCTCCCCGGTTTCGGGGAGGCTTTTTTTGTTTTCACCCAAGGAGCCGGGACCTACTCAGCCATGGGGTTTACCGTGTTTTTAGCCAGGTTGTTGAGAATCTCGTTGGTCGTTTTCTCTTCTTCCAGCGTCGCTTCCAGAATCCGGGCTACCGAGTCCAGGCCGAGTTCTTTGGCTAAGTAAACGGCCGTACCGTACCCGGCAATTTCGTAGTGCTCAATCTTCTGGGCGCCGCAAATCAGGGCGGCATCCAGCACCTCCGATTCCGAGTTTTGCTGCATCACCTTTTCCCCTTCGGCAATGATGCCCTTCATACCCGGGTTACCGTCGCCATCGGCATCGATGTCGAGCAGCTTGGCTACTTCTTCCAGACGCTCTACTTGCTTCTGGGTTTCGGTCAGGTGCTTGCGGAAGGCGTGCTTGAGTTCTTCGTTGTAGGCCTTCTCAATCATGCGGGGCAGGCCGGCTACGATTAAGGTTTCGGCGCTATACATAGCCTGTACTTCGTGACAAAGCAGGTCGTGCAAATCTTTTAACTGGGCCATGACAATTCAGGTTTTGGATGTGGGGGATATAGATCTGAATACCTGCTTACGCCCTGAAAAACCGGAAGTTGCAACGGCCCAGCTTGCAGCTGAACAGCGGAAAATGGCTTTTGCCAGGAAACCTAGCGCCAGCCCCGGGCCGCAAACTGCCGGCCGGCCGCGGCCCCATCCAGCCACTTCGATTCCAGGGTAGGGCCGCTCAACAACAGACAGGCTCCCTCTCCCACCGATTTGATAATGGCGCGGTACTGCTCGGGCGGCAGGGCCGGGCAGCCCCGGCTGTAGCCCAGCTGTCCGTGCCTCTGAATGTATTCGGGCCCGGCGTAGTCGGCCCCGTGCAGCACGACGTAGCGGTCCAGGGCATTGCTGTTCTGGCCGGGGTCGAGGCCGTGCAGGCGGCGCGACAAACCGTGCTTGCCGCCGTAGGTATCGGCCGTGCGGTAGAAGCCCAGGGCCGTGCAGGCCGACTTGATGCGGTTGGAAAAGCGCCGGGCCCGCAGCTGCCCCGAGCCCCGGCCGTGGGCCACGTAGCTATGGTGCAGCACTTTCTGCTCCCGCAAATCCAGCACCCACAGCCGCTTTTCCGTGGAAGGCAGGTCCATATCGGCCACGGCCAGCACACCCGGGCGCTGAATCCGGCCTTGCTGGCGCAGCGCCAGATAGCCCACGCAGGCCCGCTCCAGCACACTTAGTCGCAGTCCCTGGGCCTCGGGGCCCAACTGTTGGTGCAAGGCCGCTACTTCCTGCCGCAACGAAGCCGGCAAATCCGGAACCGGCGCCAGGGCTACCGGCCGCAGAGAATCGACGGCGGCAGTGGCTACCGCGCGGGAGGTATCGGCGGCGACAGGAAGCTGCTGCACCGCGTGTCCGGCAGCCGTTGCCTCCCGGCCGTTGTCTTCCACGGCTTGGCATCCGGCCAGCACTGTACCCAGGCCAAGCGCCAGCAGCACCAGCAAGGGCTGTTTTACGGGCTGACAACGGTGGCTGATTCGGGGCAGGGGCAACAGGGCGGGCATAAGCAAGCGGTTCATTCTCTCCCAAAGTACGAACCTTGTTTCCGACTTCTCCTGCTTCTTCGACCAGAATACGCAGCGTTTAGAAGAATACGCTGACGTTGGCTTTGAGAAAAAACGGCGTACCCGGCGTGAAGTGTAGCTCGGATACCCCTTCGGCGGCCTCCTCGGGTAGGCGGCTTTGGGTGTCAAACTGGGCCTGGTTCCACTCCACGTTCAGCAGATTCTCGATGCTGGCGCCCACCTGGAAGTGCCGGCGCGTGTAGCTCACTACGGCATCGAGCAAAAAGTAGCCCCGGGCCCGTACTGAGTTGTATTCGTTGGCGGGCCGGTCGTTGATGTGACGGTAGCGCAGACTGGCGCTCAGGCCCGTAGGCTGCTTGAGCGTGAGGCCGCCGATGCTGGTGAACGTAGGCGCCAGCGGAATCCGGTTGGAATCGGGGTGAGCTTCCACCAGGCGGCCGTGGTTGTAGTTGAGGTCAGCATCCAGAAACAGGGTGCGGGTCAGCTGGTAGCGCAAGGCCAGGTCCAGGCCGTAGCGGCGGGTGCGGCCGGCACTTTCGGTAAAGCCCCCGTCGCCGACGTACACCAATTCGTCCTGCAGGTGCAAGGCCCACAGCGCCGTATTCACCACTAGGCTCGGTACGGGCTTGAAGGTGCTGCCGACCTCGTAGCCAATGGCCCGGGGCAGCACGTTGGCCTCGGGGTTTACCACAACGGCCCGGGCATCGTTGGAGTGAAACCCGAAACCCGAGCGGGCAAACAGCTGCACGCCGGGCGTCACGTCGTAGTAGAGATTCAGCTTGGGGCTAACCCGACCTTTACCGGCCCGGCCCGATTGCGCCGGGTCGCGCTGCTCCTGAAAGTTGAAGCGAAAGTAGTCGAAGCGCAGGGCCGCGTTCAGCGTCAGCCGATCCGTCAGGGACAGGGTTTCGTCGAGGTAGGCGTTGAAGTTCTGCTCGTAGACGTGGCCCGACACGATGGTGTCGCGCACCGCCCGATTCACCGTGTTTTGCAGGGCCACGTCGAGGTCGTCGAGGCGGGTGCCTACGCCCAGCACCGAGTGCAGCGTGCGGCTGCCCACCGGTGTGTCACGCTCGTAGGCGGCCGAATAGCCGTAGATGTTGCGGTGCTCTTTCTGCCGAATTTCATCCCCATCGTCAGGGTTTTCCAGGAAGAACGTGAAGTTGGAATATAGATTGAAGTTGTAGTTGACGAAGTAGGCCTGCTGGCGCAGCACGGCATCGTGGGGCAAAGTGGTCGTAAGCACGGCCGTGGCGTTGGTGCGGTCGGTACGGCCCCCTTCACTGGGGTCGATGCTGCCGAAGCGCGAAATCTTGCCTTCCCGGATAGCCCGCTCCGGCACCTGGCCCGAAGCATCCCAGCTGGAAGTAAAATGAGAACCCAGTACCATCAGCGAGGTACGGTCGGACAGCAGGCCGGTGTACTTGGCCAGCCCGTTGAAACGCCTGAAGTCCTGCTTGGCATCGAAGTAGGAGTTGCTGAAATAGTACTCGGTGGCCAGATAGGCGCTTTCGGTGTTCTGGGTGAGCAGGTGCTTGTCTTTGGGCAGCAAATCGAGCAGTACCAGGGCGCGCCGGGTATCGAATTGGCCTACTTCCAGCTTCACCTGGCTTTGGCTCAGGCTGGTTTTGGTGCTGAACTCGCCGGCCCCGGCCGTGGCAAAATCACCAAACCGGGCTGTGTAGGGTCCTTTGTAAACTTTCAAGGCCTCTACCGTTTCCGGAATCGTGAAGTGAAAGTCGGCGTAGCCCTGGCCGTGGGCGTGGCTGACCATGTTGACCGGCAGCCCGTCGACGCTCACGTTGAAATCGGTGCCGTGGTCTACGTCGAAGCCCCGGATGAAAATCTGCTCGGCCTTGCCCCCACCCGCGTGCTGGGCAATGAAGAGCCCCGGCACGAGCGGCAACAGATCCTGGGCCGAGTTCAGGGGCCGCAGCACCCGGTCGATTTGGGTGATGGTGGCCAGTGACTGGTTCGGGTCGCGGGGCTGCGACACGGTAACTTCCCGCAGGTTCAGGGCCACCGTGGCCAGGGGTAGCGTCACGGTTTGCGTGGCTCCCGGAGCCAGCGTCACGGTGAGGGCCGGGCTGCGGTAGCCCAGCGCGGTGGCCCGCAGGGTGTAGCTACCGGCCGGCAGGTTATCGAGCCGGAAAGCGCCCAAGGCATCCGAAGCCGTACCTGCCGACTGCCCGTCGAGCCGGATGCCCACGCCAGGCAAACGTTGGCCGGAGGTAGAGTCGACGACGATACCGCGCAGCACGGCCGCGCCAGCTACCCGCTGGGCCAAGGCAGGCAGGCTGGTCAGGCTTAACAGCAGGAGGAACGACAGACTTCTTAACAGTGCGGCGCAGCCAAGGGGTGGGTGCAAGGCCTTCAGCGAGGCAAGAGTAGAATCAGGCTTCATTCCTACCAGCGTTTAGCAGACGTAGGAATAGCCCCCCGGCGCCGGGCCAGCACCTGCGCCCGGTGTGCTGCCTGGCTGGCAAATTCGCGCGACTTGTAGGCTTGCCGAACGGGAGATGTGGTAGGCAGCCCCGAAGGCGAAACTACCTGGGAAGGTATTGATGAGTGTTGAGAAACCGTAAGTTGCCCGAAGGCAGCCCCAAAGGAGCAGGAAGTAGCAAAGCAATTCATACCGTCGCAGATGCGCTGCAATGCGGGCATACTTCGCCCGTCAGTACAGCAAATTTTAAGATAAGACGAGCCGCGCGGATAACTCGACGCGCAGTCTGCTGGTCCGGTTTGGAACCAGACTCGGCTTATCCCCGACGGGGCGGCGCATCTAGCAGCGCCCGGTACCCGGCTATTACCGCTTCGTGGCGGGCAGCGGGCAAGAGAGAGGTAGTAGGATAATGGCCTAACGGTACCTGCACCGTTTCGCCCAGACAATGCGCATCCACACCTTTGCTAACCAAGAGCAGATGTTGGGCATTTTGCCCAGCCGTGCGCTTATGAATTTCTAGTTGGTCGCCGTTGCACTGGTCAAAGCAGTCGACCATCAGATAATGCTTCTGCTGGCAGTCGGCGCTGTGCACGTAGGGGTGGGCAGCGGAGTAGCGCGGCGCTTCGGGCCGGTTCACGAGGCCGGCTCCTACCACCAGAAGGTAGTTGGCGAGCAACAGCAACACGAGCCAGAAGCGCAGCATTAGATAGAATCGGAGAAGGTTAGCTTAAGCAAAAAATACCCGCTCTACGGTCCAGTAGGCGGCAATAAGACCAATCAGGACCGACATGGGCACGACCACGCGCTGCTTGTACCAGGGCTTGTCGGCAAACCAGCGGCCCACCAGCAGCCAGGCCAGCAGAATCACCGTTACCTGCCCCAGCTCGACGCCTACGTTAAAGGAAATCAGGGACTCGACAAACATGGCCCGCGGCAGCCCGAGCGAGGTCAGCACGCTGGCGAAGCCCATGCCGTGAATCAGCCCGAAGCCGAAGACAATAGCCACCCGCCACGGGTTGAGCTTGTCGGCCATGATGTTTTCGATGGCCACAAACAGGATGGACAGCGCAATAATCGGCTCAACGATGGAGGCTGGTGGCGAAATCAGTCCGTACATGGCCAGGCCCAGCGTGATGGAGTGCGCAATGGTAAAAGCCGTGGCCTGCCAGAGTACGGGTTTGAGGCGGGGTTCCAGAAAAAAAATACTGAGCACGAACAGAATATGGTCGAGCCCCAGCGGCAGAATGTGGGTGTAGCCCAGCTTAAGGTAGGTACTGATAATGTCGGTACGGGAGAGTTTGCTCACGTCGACATCCAGCACATGGGCCGCGGCCAGCTGGGGCAGCAACAGCGCCAGCAGGAGCAGCCCCGCACCACGCACGAGCCAGGAGAATTGCCCGGAGGTTGCCTTCATAACAGTCAGGCCAAGTCGGTTAGTTGAACGCCAGCAGCTTCTTCCCCTCGTCGGCCAGGTCGAAGTTCAGATAGGGATTCGTGGTCAGGGCCTGACGGATCAAGGCCTGGCCTTTTTCGGCCTGCCCGTTGCGGGAGGCAATCAGCCCGGCCCGGCACAGCAGCGTGGGGTTCTGGGAGTTAGTCCGTAGGGCCGTTGTTATCAGCTTCTGCGCCTCTTTGTACTCGCCCCGCTTGTAATGCACCCAAGCCAGGGTTTCGCAGACGTCGATGTTGTCGGGCCGCCGCTCGTACTCAATTTTGGCGTGCGCCAGGGCTTTATCCAGCTCGTTTACTTTCAGGTAGGCATAGGCCAGCTCCCGGTCGGCGTAGTGGCCCATCTGCTCGTTGTCATCGGCTTCTTTGGCATCATCCGCCAGCATGCTGATGGCTTCCTTGGCCATTTGAGTAGCCTTGGCCGGCTCCTTGTTGAGGCGATACAAGTCGGTTAGCTCGTCGGCAAACGCGTAGTCCTGCACCGTGGCGCGGGCCTTGCGGAAGTACTCAATAGCGGCCGGGTAGTTTTTCCGGGCCTTTTCTACCCGCCCCAGGCCCGCCAGGGCATAGGCGTAGTAGGGCCGCTGCAGCAGGGCCATCTGGTACTGCTTTTCAGCGTTGGCCAGGTCGCCGGTGCTTTCGTAGAGGTGGCCCAGCGTCGTGCGCGACCATTCGGTTTGCTCCAGGCCCGGGTAGCCGGCCTTCACGGCCATGTCCATGGCTTCGATGGAGCCCGGATAGTCGCCGTGGATTTCGCGCAGGTAAGACACGCGGGAGTAGGAGCGTAAATCGGGGCGCACCTGGTTCATTTTGTCGGCCATCTTCACGGCTTCGGGGTAGCGGCCCAGCTCTACATTCGCGTCGCAAAGCAAGCCGTACACGAAGGCATTGTGCGGGTTCAGCGCCACGGCCTGCTCGGCCACAGCCAAGCCTTCGGAGAAGTGGTGCTGGGTCAGGCACAGGGAAGCCTTGCAGCACAGGGCCTCAAAGTTTTCGGGCTCCTGTTGCAGAATGCCGTTGAGCAGCTGCATGGCGGCCATGTCGTAGTACGGATGGTCGCCGGTGACGCGGGCTTCCTGCATGTAGGCCTGGGCCAGCATGAGCTTGGCCTTGTTATCGTCGGGCTTATCGCGCAGTTGGGCCAGCAGACCACCAATGGCGTTTTTGGTGTTCAGCCACTCGCCGCCCAGCGCCAGGTCGCCGTGCCGTTCCTTCAGGGTTGGAATAGGCTCGGGCTTGCGGAAGAAAAACAGCGCTGCTACGGCCAGGCCAAAGCAAACGAGTAGTACAGGGTAAAAATATTTACGCAAAGCAGCAGGGGCTAGAAGATGGGAAATGAGCCCAGCCGAAGCCAGGCTCACTAGTTACCAGCAAGCTAGCCGAACTCACCCGGGTTCGGCTAGCAGAGAGGCTACTTCCAAAACGGCCGGCCGGAGCAAGCTTCACCCGGCCGTTCTGAAGCAGTCAATTTCTTAGTTGGTGTGCACCAGCTTGATGGACTGCAGCACCGTCTCACCCGATTTCACCGTGGCAATGTAGGTACCGGCGGCCAGGTTCTGCACTTTCCACGACATTTCGTAGGTGCCGGGCTTGTGCTCCTTGTTATCTACCAGTGTCTTCACCGGGCGGCCCATCATGTCGGTAATTACGATGGTCAGCGGGCCTTTCACACCCACTTCGTAGCGGATCGTGGTTTTATCGGTGAAGGGGTTGGGGTAGTTTTGGGCTACTTCCACGGGCGAGGCCATCAGGCCCAGGCCCACGTTGCCGCGCTGCGAGGTAACCGTAGGCTGGGCTTTGGTGCCGCGCCAAGGCGTCTGCATGTAGGGGAAAGCCGCCCGCAGGGTCGTGTCGTTGGCTTCCACCCCGGTCCGGAAGTTCACCACGCGCAGCAGCTGGGGCGTGAGCGGACTCGCAGCCGTGGCCGAGAAGTCATCATAGAACAGGCCAATGGCGGCCAGTACGGCGCCACCCACGGCCTGCAGCTCGATACGGGTTACGTCGTCTTCCAGACGGCGGCCGTTGGGGAAGCCGTCCATGTTCGGAATAGCCTGCAGGGCCGCGCTACCATTGAAGCGGGAGTCCGTCAGGCCCAGCACGGCGGCGGCCAGCAGGCCTTCGGAGCTGAACTCGGGGTTCGGAGTGCCGTTGGCCAGGGTGCGGGGCGTGGCGGGCACGGCCATGTTCAGGCGCAGCATGTCGCCCAACGTGGGCAGGAAGTTGTTGATAAACGGCTTGCCAGCGGCCAGCGGATTACGCAGGGGCTTGCCGGTGGCCAGCTGGTAGGGCGGCAGGTTGGGCACGCCCGTGTGGAAGATGGGCAGAATGTCGACCGAGCGGGGCTTGCCGGCGCGCAGCAGGTAAGGGCCAAACGTGGGGTCGGCAAATACGGTGTTGGCGCGTTGGGCGGCCGTCAGGTTGGCCAGGCCGTCCTTGCCGTTGCGGAAGTCGAATGCCTGCAACGAGTTGGTTTGGATGCGCAGATCCCCCAGGCCGGGCACGGCCCCACCGAAGCGGCTGTCGTCCATGTAGAGGGCCAGCTCGGGGTTCATGGCGTTTTCGTCAAACTTAGCCACGGCGCCGTACGGGTTGCCCGCATTCCATTCGTCTTTCTGCCCGATGGGAATCACCACTTCGTTCGTCAGCGGCATGCCCAGGCGCGACACCTGCACAAAGTTGCCCGACTGCGTCTGGGTACCGTCCACGTTGAGCGTGCGGATAGCCTGCCGGCTGGCCGAAGCCCATACGCCGATGATGTAATCCGAGTCGAGAATGTTGGCTGCCTGCGCACCGGTCTTGCCGTCTTTCTGCAACACCGAAATCGGGATTTGCAGGGCAATGGTGTGGGTGTTTTTACGCGCTACCCCGTCGCGGGCCCCGGTCTGGCGTACGCCACCCAGGTCGAAAATACCTCCCAGGTCCACGAAGAACGGATCGTCGACCGGGCCGCAGAATACCTTGGTGCCATTGGCCAATGTCTGAATAGCATTGGTCATGAGCGTATTGTAGGGAGTACCCAGACCGGCAGCCCCCTCAATGGAGCGGGGGCCGATGTTGGGCGGAGGCACCACGCCGTTGTTGACGATGGTTGTGAAGGCGCCACCGTTCACGCTCAGCTCGGCCCGGTAGGTGGTTTTCTGATTTTCCTTGCCCAAGCGGGTGCGGAAAAACGTGGTGGGGTCCTCGTTGGTCCGCGTGAACGTAAACCGGTACGTCAGGTCATCACCCGTCGTGGTTGTTTTGTTCTTGATGTGAATCTCATAGCGAATATTTTCGCCGAACGTGTTGTAAATCGGGCCACCCTGGGGCAGCTCCAGCGGAATGTAGTTGGCGATGATATTGATCATCTCCGCGTTGTTCGGGTCGCGGAAGGCGTACAAGTCCGTGTTGTCGGCCAGCGGGTCGTCGGCAATCAGCGGCGCTTCCCGGTGGCTGGAAGCTTCTATTCGGGTGTTCTGTCCGCTCCAGGCGAGGGCGCCGACAATGGCAGTGGCCGCTAACCCCATATGGAGTATGGGACGCGTAAAGGTCTTCTTCATGGTGAAAAGGTTGAGTGGAAAAAAGAAAGCGTACTCCTCCCGGCATGCCAGGAGGCATTTAAAAAAAGAAGCCGAAAAAACGCGCAAAACGGGCCGTGAGGCCCTTACTGGGGCAGAAGCCACACGCTGGTGTGAGCGTAGTGGCATGAGCATAGCGCTCAGCAACTCGGGTGCTGAGAAAGCGGGGCGGAGTTGTTGAGCTATACGCAACTACTGCCGTGCCTGGATTGTGTTGAATGGAACTTTTTTTCTAAAAAAATAGAACTGCCGGCAAAGCCAACTCCGTCAATGGTTTGTTAGCTGCCCTAGCCGCATTTCTTCGCTACTTTTGCCCCCTCATCGTAGGGAGAAGTAGCACTACTTTTCTCTCTCGTTTCGCTTATCGCGCGTTTCGGCGCGCCGGTTTATTTACCCCATGGCCAAAGTCGCAATCAACCTCTCTACGGGGAGCATTCAGCAGGAAGAAATTATCGTCGGCATTGACCTGGGCACGACCAACAGCCTGGTAGCCTATATCCATCCCGACAGCCGCCAGCCGCTAGCCATCAACGACCAGGGCCGGGGCACCATCGTGCCGTCGGTCGTGCACTTCCCGGCCGATGCCAACGACCCGATTGTGGGCACCGACGCCAAGCAATATCTGCTAACCGAGCCTCAGAACACGATTTATTCGGTTAAGCGCCTGCTGGGCAAGTCGTACCGCGACCTGGGCGAACAGGCCGCTCAGCTGGGCTATAAAGTAATCGACGACAACTCGGAGGGTTTGGTTAAAATCCGGGTCGGCGACCGGTTCTACTCGCCTATCGAGCTATCGGCCGAGATTCTGAAAGAGTTGCGGGCCCGGGCCGAACACGCCCTGAAAACGCCCGTCAACCGGGCCGTAATTACCGTGCCGGCGTATTTCAACGACTCCCAGCGCCAAGCCACCCGCGACGCCGGCCGCCTGGCAGGCCTCGAAGTGCTGCGCATCGTGAACGAGCCGACAGCGGCAGCCCTGGCCTACGGCATCGGTCTGAGCCCCGACGAGGAGAAAACAGTAGCCGTGTACGATTTGGGCGGCGGCACCTTCGATATCAGCATTCTGCGCATTCAGCAGGGCATTTTCGAAGTCCTGAGCACCAACGGCGACACCTATCTGGGCGGCGACGACCTCGACCGCGCCATTATCGACTACTGGACCGGGGACTACCAGCTGGCCACCGTGCTTTACCAGAACCCCCAGGCCCAGCAGCAGCTGCGGCTACTGGCCGAGCAGGCCAAGCGGCACTTGAGCAGCAACGATTCGTTTGAAGCCGATTTTGAAGGCACCCTCCTGCCCCTGACCAAAGCCCGGTTCAACGAGCTGGTGCAGCCGTTGGTAGAGCGCACCATTGCCTCTTGCCGCCAGGCCCTGGCCGACGCCAAACTCACGCCCGCCGACCTCGACGCCGTATTGCTGGTAGGCGGCTCTACCCGGGTGCCGCTGGTTTACGATTCGGTGTCCGAGTTTTTTCAGCAGCCCGCCAACAGTTCTTTAAACCCCGACGAGGTAGTTGCCCTGGGGGCCGCCATTCAGGCCGACATCCTGGCCGGCAACCGCCGCGACGTGCTCCTGCTCGATGTGACGCCCCTGACGCTGGGCATCGAAACCCTGGGCGGACTGATGGATTCCATTATTCCGCGCAATTCCAAGATTCCGACCAAGGCCGGCCGGCAGTATACTACTTCGGTCGACGGGCAAGTGAATCTGAAAATCTCCGTGTATCAGGGCGAGCGGGACTTGGTGCAGGAAAACCGCAAGCTGGCCGAGTTTATCCTGCGCGGCATTCCGGCCATGCCCGCCGGCCTGCCGAAAGTTGATGTCAACTTCCTGCTCAACGCCGATGGTATTCTGCAGGTCGAAGCCATTGAGCTGCGCTCTAATACCCGGCAGGCGGTGGAAATTAAGCCCCAATACGGCCTCACCGACGAGCAGGTGGAGCAGATGCTGATGGACTCGCTCACCCACGCCCGCGAGGATGTGGCCGCCCGCATGGTCATTGAGGCCCGCACCGTGGCCGAGCAGATGCTGTATCAGGTGGAGCGCTTCGTGGAGAAAAACTCCCAGTACCTGACCGAAGACGAAATCACGCTGACCGCCGCCCAGACCCAGGTGCTGCGCGAAAGCCTGGAAACCAACGATAAGGATACCATTCTTAAGGCCGTTGACGAGCTGGAGCACCTCACCAGCCCCTTCGCCGAACGGGTGATGAACATTTCCATCAAGCAGGCTATGACCGGCAAAAAGATTGAATAGACTGCACATGCTCAATAAGAGGCGGTAGAATTTAAGGCACCTTAAGTTTTACCGCCTCTTGTCGTATCCCCCTTTTTCTACTTCACTGCCATTACCATGAATGCAAATCTTACCCGGTTGGTAGCGGCGGCGCAAAAGCCAGTTCGCCGCATCATTGGGCTGATGTCGGGCACCTCGCTCGACGGGTTGGATGTGGCCCTGTGCCGGTTTGCAGGCCACGGCGCGGCCACGCAGGTAAGAGTCGAGCACTTTGCTACGGTGCCGTATACGGAGGCCATACGCCACGAAATTCGCCGGGTGTTTGCCCAGCCGCAGGTTGAGCTGCAGCACCTTACTCTGCTTCACGCCTGGCTGGGCACCCTGCACGCCGACCTAGTGCTGCGGTGCCTGGACCAGTGGCAGGTGCAGCCCGCCGAAGTCGATGCTATAGCCAGCCACGGCCAGACGGTGTTTCACGCCCCGCAACACCAGCACGGTCTAGCTGAGTGGCCCAATGCCACGCTGCAGCTCGGCGACGCCGACCACCTCGCCGTGCGCACTGGTATTCTTACCCTGAGCGACTTTCGCCAAAAACACGTGGCCGCGGGTGGGCAAGGCGCTCCGTTGGCCGTGTACGGCGACTACCTGATTTTCTCCCAGGCCGGGGAGGACCGGCTGCTGCTTAACCTGGGCGGCATTGCCAACTTCACGTACCTGGCGGGCAGCCTCGATGCGGCGGCGGTGTTCAGCACCGATACCGGCCCCGGCAATACCCTGCTCGATGCCTTCGTGCGCGAGCTGTACCCGGGCACGCAATACGACGAAAATGGCGCCTTGGCAGCCCAGGGGTGGGTACACGAAGGGTTATTACAGGCCTTGCTAAGCCACAGCTTTTTCCGGGAACCCCTGCCCAAAACAACCGGACCAGAGCTCTTCAGCAAGCACTATGTACGGGCCGCTCAGCGCCAGACCGACACGCTCAGCCTCCCTCCTACCGACTTGCTGGCCACGCTAACCGCTTTCAGTGCCGCGGCCGTAGGCCGGGCCGTGCAGCAGGCTTTCGGCCCGGCCCGGCCTTTTACCATCTACGCCAGTGGCGGCGGCATGCACAACCCCACGCTGATGGAAACCCTGCAACGGGAGCTGCCCCACTGCCGCTTCGCCACTACTGCCGACTTGGGTGTTGCTCCCGATGCCAAAGAAGCCGTGCTATTCGCTATTCTGGCCAATGAAACCCTGGTAGGCAACGCGCTGCCCATTGGCAACGGCATTCAGGCGGTGCCTGCTGTTAGTCTTGGCAAAATATCCTTCCCGCAGTAAGCAGCCGGTTACTTCCGTTTGGTTTGCGGAGCCGGAATCAGCCCAAAGCCCATGATGGCCGTGGCCGTAGAGTCGCGGAACGTAACATCGAGCTGCACCTGGGGCAGGCGGGCCAGGGTGTCGCTCTTGAACATGAAACTGTAGAAACTAGTCACCTCGTGGGTTTCCCCGATGCGGTAGCCAAGCTTATACAGGTCGATGGGCTGGCCACGCCGCTGGCCCTGCGCGTGCAACGGCCGCGCTGCCGCCCGAAACTCCTTGGCCGTTAGCGTAGCCTGGGTTTCGGGCGCTAGCAGCCGATACGCTACGGTGTAGTCGCCCCGCAGCACCGCGAGCAGAAATTGCCGGGCCACCTGCACCTGCGAAGGACGAGCTACTGCGGGCACAGCCAACAAAAGCCACACGGCCAGCAGGACGCCGGCGCGGCGCCAGGCTCTGAGGGTTCGGATTATGGTCATAGAAGCGGAGCTGGCAAATACAACGCCACGCCCACGGCAATAACGTAAAACGGCGGCCCCGGCTCCAGAATCCACAGCTGTAGCCGGGGCCGCCGGGCCATTTCCTTCGCAGTATCAAACGACAATGCGCTGGGCTACACTTATCAGGTCCGGTCCGCACTACGGCGCGTATACGCACCGCTGTTCAGGCTAACGCGGGGCTATTCTTCCTCTTGCGGTACCAGGATAAACACGTCCTCGCCGGGGCGTTTCATGATGTATTTCTCCCGGGCAAACTTCTCCAGGAGCTCCGGGCTGCTCAACAACTCGGCCCGGTCTTTTTTCACGACATCAATGTTTTTCAGGTAATACTCCTTCTCCGCCTGTAGCTCCCGCCACTTGGCATACATATCGTACTGCTTCAGCAGGTCGTTGGCGTCGAACACCAGCATCCAGATCAGAAAGGCGGCGCCCGTCAGGAAGTAGAAACTGCGTAAGAAGCGGGGCACCCGCTGAAATACCTGTAACAGCTGCATAACACCCAAAGATAACGCAAAGGGTCCGGTCTGCATACAGACCGGACCCTTTTACATTCAACTTGTTGCCGGGGAAGTATCCAACTACATCTTGCGGCCGGGGAAGTAGGCAATTTCGCCCAGCTCTTCCTCGATGCGCAGCAACTGGTTGTACTTGGCCATCCGGTCGGAGCGCGAAGCCGAGCCGGTCTTGATCTGACCGGTGTTCAGGGCCACGGCCAGGTCTGCAATGGTGTTGTCCTCGGTTTCGCCCGAGCGGTGGCTCATGATGCTCTTGTAGCCGTTGCGGCGGCCCAGGTTAATAGCATCAATGGTTTCGGTGAGCGTACCAATCTGGTTTACCTTGATGAGGATGGCGTTGGCAATCTGCTCGTCGATACCACGCTGCAGGCGGGTCACGTTGGTCACGAACAGGTCGTCGCCCACCAGCTGGGTAGTGCTGCCGATGCTGTTGGTGAGGTTTTTCCAGCCAGCCCAGTCGTCCTCGTCCATGCCGTCCTCGATGCTGATGATGGGGTACTTCTTGGTCCAGTCGGTCCAGTAGGCTACCATCTCGTCGGAAGTCAGCTTGTCGCCGGTGCTCTTCTTGAAGTGGTAGTGCGTGCCGTCGTAGAACTCGGAGGCGGCCGCGTCCATGGCAATCATCACGTCGTCGCCGGGCTTGTAGCCAGCCTTTTCGATGGCCTCAATTACAATCTTGATGGCGTCCTCATTCGACTTGATGTTGGGCGCAAAACCGCCTTCATCGCCCACGTTGGTGCTGAAGCCCTGCTTTTTGAGCACGTTCTTCAGGTGGTGGAAAATCTCGGTACCCCAGCGCAGCGCTTCCGAGAAAGAAGGAGCGCCCACGGGCATGATCATGAATTCCTGGAAGTCGATGCTGTTGTCGGCGTGCGAGCCCCCGTTCAGGATGTTCATCATCGGCACGGGCAACGTGGTAGCGCCTACCCCACCCACGTAGCGGTAGAGCGGCATACCGGCTTCCTGGGCCGCGGCGCGGGCAATAGCCAGCGAAGCGCCCAGAATGGCGTTGGCACCCAGATTGGCCTTGTTGGGCGTACCATCAATTTCGAGCATGATCTTGTCGAGCAGGCCCTGCTCGAATACCGAGAAGCCCAGCAGCTCTTCGGCAATCTTGCTGTTCACGTTTTCCACGGCCTTCAGCACGCCCTTGCCCATGTACTTCGACTTGTCGTCGTCGCGCAGCTCTACGGCTTCGTGCTTGCCGGTGCTGGCTCCCGAAGGAACAGCGGCCCGACCCACTACGCCGGATTCGGTAGTCACATCTACCTCAATAGTCGGATTACCGCGCGAATCAAAAATCTGCCGGGCATGAATGGCTGATATAATGCTCATGTTGAAAAGAATTGTGGTGAGGAATTCGTTTCCGCAGCCGCCGAACCTAGACCTAGGCCCCACATCCGGCTGCGGGGCCGAAAGGTAAGGAATTCACCCAGTACCCTGCTATCCTTCCAGCCACTTCCGAAACTCAGGGGTTTGGGCCGCGCTGGTCAGTAGCGTGGCCGTCCCGTGGCGGATTTTAACGCTCAGCCGGTTGTTGAAATAGGGCTCAGCTTTCTCTACGTAGCTGATGTTGACCAGCTCCGAGCGGTTGAGCCGGAAGAAGCGGCTGGGGTCGAGCTGGCGCTCCAGCTCCGTCAGGGTGCCGTTGAGCGGGTAGCGGCTGCCGGCTTTATCCACGGCGAAAACCACGCCCTCATCAGCCTGCAGATAGGCCACATCGTCGGTCTGTAATACGTAGAGGCCCTGGCGCATTCGCACCGAAAAGCGCTGCTTGTAGGCTGGCTGTGTACCCTGACGCAGGGCCTGGCTCAGGGCTTCCAGCATCTCCCCGCTCAGCGTGGGTGTCGTAGGCGCGGCTGGCGGAGTAAAGGCTTGCTGCAGGCCGCGGTACTTGGCCAGGGCTTCTGCCAGCTGAGCATAGGTATAGGGCTTGAGCAGATAGGCGATGCCGCTGGCCCGGAAGGCGGGCAGCAGAAACTGGTCGTAGGCCGTGGTGAAGATAATCGGGCAGGTCACCCGAAACTGCTCGTACAGGCCAAATACGTTGCCGTCGAGCAGTTCAACGTCGGAAAAAATTAAGTCCGGCATGGGGTTATTCCGCAACCAGGTCAGGGCTTTTTCTACCCCGCGTAGCACCGGCGGAGCTTCGGCAGCCAGGCCAGCCTGCGCCAGAAAGCGGATCAGCTGCCGGGCCGCCGGCTCTTCATCTTCCAGTATCAGAATACGCATGAATTAGGGTAACTGGGTAAAACAGTAAAACAGTGCGCAGAACGGCATTTTCTCACCCAACTGTAGCTTTCACTCACCGGCGCTTGGCAGCCGGGACAAGCGTGGTTAGAGTGTTTTCTGCTGGCGCAAGCTCAGCTGCGGCAAGCAGCGGTACGGTCACCTGGAACTCGGGCCCAGCGCTTTGCACGGCAATAGTCTGCCCGATCAGCAAGTGGTACCGTTCCCGTAGGTTGGCCAGCCCGGTACCCGTCGAATCGACGGCCGTGCGCTTGGGCCGGTGTGGGTGCCGCACCACCAGCTGCGTTTCAGTGGCCTCGATGGTAATCACGAGCGGGTCGTCCTCGTCGCCGGCGTTATGCTTAATGGCGTTTTCAAGGAGCAGCTGTAAGGTACCGGGCACCACGAGCAGCGTATCCAGGGCTGCCGCGGCGGGCAGGTGCTGCCGAAAGCCGTAGGCACTGCCAAAGCGGTGTTGCAGCAGGTATACATACTCGTTGGCAAACTGCAGCTCAGCCGCCAGGGGCACCACGTCTTCGTCTTTGTGGCGAATCAGGTAGCGGTAAAGCTCAGCAAAGTGGGTCAGGTACTCGTCGGCCGCTACGGGGTCGTGCTGAATTAGGCCCCGCAGCACGTTGAGGTTGTTAAACAGAAAATGCGGATCAATCTGAGCCTTGAGATTCCGCAGCTCACTTTCGGCGTGGGCCTTCTGGGCTAACACAAGCCGCTGCTGCAGGTCAAAATACCGCTTGCCAGTAAGCAGCACAGCCAGCATACCGTAGCTGAACGCATGACGGATAATGTTCTGCACCAAATCTAGGGGGCCCCACGTCACGGGCTGACTGAGCAGTAAGGAATAGCCCCCACCGTAGAGCACGCCACTGGTCAGCAAGAAAACCATCAGCAGCCCCAGGGCCCGCAACCGGTAACGTGGCGTGAGCAGATTCGGAAGCAGGCCGAACACAATGACAAACACGGCCGCCGAATCTAGCAGCACGGTATAAGCCATGCAACTCAGGGCCCGCAGCTCGCTAAATTGCTGCCAGTAGGTGGGCAGGATAATGGCCGTCGCCACGGGCCAGTACGCAGCGGCAGTCAGCAGATCGGAGCGGGAAGGACGGGCAAGCAGCATAGAACGCAGGTGAGCAAGCCAGGCCGTCTGGCGCGCCGAAAGTTGCCATTCTTTCCCCAGATCCGCACTACTCGGCCCCGCCTCCGACTGTTGCCGCTTGGTCGGCTGGTGGGAAGTATAGGCCAGCGCAGCACTCGCGGAATCGAATAGACTACGCACAGGTTTTTAGGGCCGCAGGGGTTGAACCGCCTCCGAGTTGCGCACCAGCACCAGGTATTGCACGTAGGCGGCGGCCGGTAGCTTGGGGTCAAACTGCATCTGCTGGGTTGCCGGGATGCCCGGCGCGTACGTCACCCGAATCGGCTGGCGGGTAGTAGCGGCACTCGGGGCGTCGAGGCGGAACAGGGTGGTGCTACCGGGCGCGGTCTGGGCCTTCAATTCCTCGATGCCCTCAATAACTGTCAGTGGCCCGTCGTGGTTGAATTTATTGGTGCTACCATACACCTGCCCTTGGGTTCGCCAGGGCGCCGGCAGGCCGCTGTTAGGGTACAGCATCTGGCAGCCCGAAAAGGCGCACATCACCGATACTACCTTATTGCGCACTGGCAGGTTACTTTGCCGCACCATGGCTGCAAATGTCAAATAGCCGCCTTGCAACGGGCTTTGCAGCACATGCGCCAGGCCCCACAACCCGTACATCTTCTCCCCGGCCAGCTTCTTGGTCTGACTTACTGCTCGATAATTGGCAAAGATGCTTTGCTCCCGGCCCAAGCCGTCGGCCCGGTACGTAAGGTTGTGGAGCAAGTGTAGCAGCGCCCCGTACGACGCGCCCAGGTTGAACTGGTAGGTTCCCGGGTGCTGCTCCAGCTCCGTAATGGTTCGGCGCGCCACACCCGTCAGCAAGGGAGAAGCCGGCTGTCGCATCAGGGTAGCAAGCGAATCGCGTAGCGCAAACAGCCTAACCGACCCGGCCATCTTCTTTTGCAACAGACGCTCCAGGTAGTCGGCGGCCAGGGGCAAGTCTTGCAGTTCGTCGAGGCCCACAAACTCAATCCGCCGTTTCTGCGGCAGCGTCAGGTTCAACGCCCGCAGCTTCCGAAACTTGTTCAGCAGGTCCTTATTCGCCCACTGCGACTCGGCCTGCACCCAGCTGCGGAATACCCGGTGCAGCGTGCTGTCATTACCCGTTATCAGGTATTGATTCAGGTAAAAGGCCTTGGCGCAGTCAAACTCACCCGCATAGTGCCGCACCCCTGCCCGCTGGTTCAAGTGCTTGAACAACTCAAAGTCCACCTCCTGGGGCCGAGCCACCCCGTGTGCCTCACCCAGCAGAAACAGTTCGTTGTTATAAAATGCTTTATCGAATACGTCAAAGCTGGAAGCAGACTTCAGTGGCAAGGCTGCTTGTGGCACTCCGGCAAATACAGCGGATGCCACTGGGCTGGGAGCCTGGGCCCGAAGAGCGGCAGCGCTACTTAGGAGCAAGGCGCCAGTTACGAGGGTGCAGTAGCAAGTGGTAAGAAAGGTGCGCATTGTCTTGATTGAGCTTAAGGTGGAATGATTATCTCAAAGCACGCTTACTGAGCCCCGAAGCCCTACCTCATTCTGCCCAACTGGGGAAAACCGGGCACGAACCTCGACAAAAAACCATTGACCTGCTGCCATCACCTGAACGCACAAAAAAGGGACGTGCCGAATGGCACGTCCCTTTTTGTATTGAATTGCTCGAAAACTACGAAGCAGCTTCTTCGGTCTTCTCGTCGCGGGTTTCGCCTTCGGTCAGCGTCTCGGTCGGAGCATCTGTAGCGGCAGCAGCCTCTTCGCTTACTACGGCAGCCGGAGCAGCAGCAGTAGCTTCAGCGGCGGGGGCAGCAGCGTCAGCACCCGACTTCTTCTTGCCGCGCGAGCGACGAGTCGTAGCCTTGGCTTCGCCGGCATTCTTAGCTTCCAGCAGGGTCTCGTTGTAGTCCACCAGCTCAATGATGCACACCTCGGCGTTGTCGCCCAGACGGTTGTCGCTCAGCTTGATGATGCGGGTGTAACCACCGGGACGGGTAGCAATTTTAGCGGCTACCGAGTCGTACAGCTCCTTGATCGACTCTTTGTTCTGCAGCGTAGCGAATACGGTACGACGCGAGTGCGTGGTATCGCTCTTCGACTTGGTCAGCAGGGGCTCTACGAACTTGCGCAGGGCTTTGGCTTTGGCCACCGTAGTGGTCAGACGCTTGTGCAGAATCAGCGACGAAGCCATGTTCGACAGCATCGCGTTGCGGTGGGAGGTGGTACGACCGAGGTGGTTGATTTTCTTACCGTGTCTCATTGGGTTGTGCTTCTCAGCAGGAATGTGTGTGCTTGCGTAGGACGACCACGGCGGGCTGCAAGTTGGTTAGGCGGCCTCATTAGAACCATCCTACCTCGGGCACACTGGTGAAAAAGTGTGAATTGTAATATGTAAAAAATGCGCCGGGGCGCTTTTCAGTACAAAGGTACCGCAAAGAACCCGTAGCGCATAGGCTAACAAGCAAAATGTGCTAATGTGGCGGTGGATGATTGGCTAACTCACGTTAGCACATTACCCACATTTACCACATTAGCACATTCAGATGCTAGTCTTCGTCGAGGCGGTACTTGCCCAGGTCCATCCCGAAGGTCAGACCTTTTTCCTCCACGAGGTTTTCAAGTTCGGTCAGCGACTTCTTACCGAAGTTGCGGAACTTCATCATGTCGCTCATGTCCAGCTGCACCAGTTCGCCCAGCGTCTTGATGTCAGCGGCCTTGAGGCAGTTGTAAGCCCGTACGCTCAGGTCCATATCCGCCAGCGGCGTCTTCAGTACCTTACGCATGTGCAGCGTCTCTTCGTCTACCGTCTCTTCTTCCTCGGCTTTGGCCGTCTCGAAGGTCATGGTGTTGTCCGAGAACAGCATGAAGTGCTGAATCAGAATATTGGCCGCACCTTTCAGCGCGTCCTCGGGGTGAATCGAACCGTCCGTCTGAATCTCGATGAGGAGCTTCTCGTAGTCGGTCTTCTGCTCTACCCGGGTGTTCTCAATGCTGTACTTCACGTTCTTGATGGGCGTGAAGATGGCATCAATGGCAATTTGCCCGAACACTTGGTCGGCAGGGCGATTCTCCTCGGCGGGCACGTAGCCGCGGCCTTTCTGAATCGTGAATTCAAACTCCAGCTCTACCGAAGGATCAACGTTGCAGATAACCATATCTGTGTTGAGCACTTCGAAGCCGGTAGTAAACTTATTGATATCACCAGCCGTGAACGTCTCCTGGCCCTTGATGCGGACCGTGATTTTGTCCTCGATGGCGTCGCTCACCTTCTTGAAGCGAACCTGCTTGAGGTTCAGGATGATTTCGGACATGTCCTCAATCACGCCTTCAATCGTCATGAACTCGTGCAGCACACTGGAAGTGCGGACCGACGTGATGGCATAGCCCTCCAGCGACGACAGCAGGATACGGCGCAGTGCGTTGCCGATCGTGACGCCGTAGCCTTTCTCCAGCGGTTTAAATTCAAATGTTCCGTAGAAGTCGTCGGATTTCTCCATCACTACTTTCTCCGGCATTTGAAAAGCTAAGATTGACATAAGTGGGGCTTTAAAAATACAACAAGGAAAAAACGAAGTAAGAACCCGACCATAAGCCGGGTTCCAAGAATTACTTCGAGTAAAGCTCGACGATGAGCTGCTCCGTGATTTTCTCCGGAATCAGGTCACGTGAGGGGGCGTTCAGGAACTTGCCCACCAATTCCTTGCCGTCCCACTCCAGCCACGAGAAAGCACGCGAGTTGCGGGCGCTCAGGCTGGTAGTGATGGCCTCCAGAGACTTCGACTTTTCGCGAACACCTACTACGTCACCAGCACGGAGCTTGTACGAGGCAATGTTTACTACTTCACCGTTCACCGTGATGTGCTTGTGCAACACCAGCTGGCGAGCAGCGCGACGGGTCGGAGCAATGCCAAAGCGATACACCGTGTTGTCCAGCCGCGACTCGAGCAACGCCAGCAGGTTGTCGCCGGTGATGCCGGGCAGCGTAGCGGCCTTGTGGAACAGGTTTTCGAATTGCTTCTCCAGTACACCGTACATGTACTTTACTTTCTGCTTCTCCATCAGCTGCACCGCGTATTCCGACTGCTTCTTGCGGCGGCCACGGCCGTGCTGGCCAGGAGGATAGTTCTTTTTGTTGAGTGCCTTGCTCGGGCCGAAGATTGGCTCTGCGAAGCGACGGGCAATCTTGGTTTTAGGACCAGTATAACGTGCCATTTCGGGGTATTTGAGTTTTGCAGGGGTTGAACCACGCGTGTCGGGCTCCTCGGATGCGGCTCACCCGCAGGGCAAGCCGGATCGGAAACCCGACACAGGGGCGAACTGAATAGTTCGCGAGTTCAGTATATCAGACGCGACGACGCTTAGGAGGACGGCAGCCGTTGTGGGGCAGCGGGGTCACGTCGCGGATGGTGGTTACCTCAATGCCCACGTTCTGGAGGGTACGGATAGCCGATTCACGGCCAGCGCCCGGACCTTTCACGAATACTTCGGCTTTGCGCATGCCCAGATCGTGGGCTACTTTGGCGCAATCCGTAGCTGCCATCTGGGCAGCATAGGGCGTGTTCTTCTTAGAACCTTTGAAACCCATCTTACCAGCCGATGCCCAGGAAATAACCTGACCATTATTGTTGGTGATGGAGATGATGATGTTGTTGAAGGAAGCCTTGATGTGAATTTGGCCGACCTGCTCAACAACGACAACGCGCTTTTTGGCTTTGTCTTTTCTCTTTTGTGCCATTTGGTTATCGCAAAAAACTGCGGAAGGTGTTGAAGCCGGTTCAGAGTCCTGAACCGGCTTCGATTCCCGCTACAATTTATTTAGTAGCTTTTTTCTTGTTGGCAACGGTTTTCCGCTTGCCTTTGCGCGTGCGCGAGTTGTTCTTGGTACGCTGACCCCGAACTGGCAGACCTTTGCGGTGACGCAGACCCCGGTAGCAACCGATGTCCATCAGGCGCTTGATGTTCAGCTGCACTTCCGAGCGCAGAACACCTTCAGTCTTAATTTCGGCAGCAATGATGCTGCGGATTTCGCCAGCTTCTGCTTCCGTCCAATCCTTTACTTTCTTGTTCAGGTCGATGCCGGCCTGGGTCAAGATTTTCTGAGCGGATGGACGGCCGATGCCGAAAATGTAGGTCAGCGCGATTTCACCGCGCTTGTTGTCCGGGATATCTACCCCTGCAATACGAGCCATTTGCTTTCTTAAAAAGTCTGGTGCTACTAACCCTGACGCTGCTTGAAGCGGGGGTTCTTTTTGTTGATGACGTACAGCTTGCCGTTGCGGCGAACCAGCTTACAGTCAACACTGCGTTTCTTGACCGAGGTTTTGACTTTCATGTCGTCGGGTTATTTGTAACGGTAAACAATTCGGCCCTTCGACAAGTCGTAAGGGGACATTTCCAGCTTCACCTTATCGCCCGGCAGGATTTTGATGTAGTGCATTCGCATTTTGCCCGAAATGTGAGCAACGAGCTGGTGACCGTTTTCCAATTCCACGCGGAACATGGCGTTTGAAAGGGCTTCCAGAATGACTCCGTCCTGTTCAATGGAGGATTGTTTGGCCATAAGGCTACTGTAAGGCTTTTTCTATGTATTCAAAGGAAGTGAGAATCTCCGCTTTGTCTTTTCGTACTACGACCGTGTGCTCAAAGTGCGCCGAAGGCTTGAAATCCTTGGTTCGGATGGTCCAGCCATCCTTTTCTTGAATTACGCTCTTCGTGCCCAGGTTCACCATCGGCTCGATGGCCAGCACCAGGCCCTCCTGCAGCTTCAGTCCCGCCCCACGCTTACCGTAGTTGGGTACTTCGGGCCGCTCGTGGAGTTTCTGACCAATTCCGTGGCCAACAAGTTCCCGCACTACTCCATAACCTTGTTTCTCAACATGGTTTTGGATGGCGTAACCTAAGTCGCCCATTCGGTTGCCTGCCACTGCCTGTTCAATGCCCAGATACAGTGACTTTTTGGTTTCTTCCAGAAGCTTGAGCACTTCTGGTGCCACTTCCCCTATTGGGTAAGTGTAAGCACTATCGGCATGGTAGCCGTTCAATAAGACTCCGCAGTCGACCGAAACAACATCTCCGCTCTTCAGCTGATAGTCACTCGGGAAACCATGCACCACGACTGAGTTAGGCGAGATGCAGAGACTATATTCAAAACCATTATACCCTTTGAAAGAAGGCTGTCCGCCATGGTCTCGGATAAATTCTTCCGCGCGCTGGTCGAGGGCGCGCGTCGTCACTCCTTCCTTAATCATGCCCGCAACTTCTCCGTGGGCTTGAGCCAGCACCTTAGCGCTGGCCCGGATGAGTTCTATTTCTTCTTCGGTCTTGTAGATAATCATGACCGAATTAGGATGCCAACGCTACGTTCTGGGTAGAACGACCACGCAGCTTGCCGGTCTTCATCATGCCATCGTAATGACGCATGAGTAAGTAGCTTTCTACCTGGTTCAGCGTATCCAATACTACACCTACCATGATGATCAGTGAAGTGCCACCATAAAAAGCAGAGAATGGACGCGTCACCCCTGCCAATAGGGCTAGAGCCGGGAAGATGGCAATCAAGGCCAATACAATTGCTCCAGGTAACGTAATGTGGGTCAACACCTCATCAATGTGTTCCGACGTATCGCGGCCTGGCTTTACACCAGGGACAAACCCACCACTACGCTTTAGGTCATCCGCAATCTGATTGGGATTAACACTGATAGCCGTGTAGAAGTAAGTGAAGACAATGATGAGAGTGGCGAATACTAGGTTATACTGCCAAGAAGTATAGTCAGAGAACTTCTGACCAATATAGCTGGCTGTATCACTATCGTTTTGCCAGACTGAGGCCAGAATGGCTGGCACGAACATCAGCGACTGAGCGAAGATGATTGGCATTACACCAGCGGCATTCACTTTGAGAGGAATAAACTGCCGCTGAGCATTCAACTGGGTAGTACCACCAACTTGTTTAGCATACTGCACCGGAATCCGGCGTACAGCCTGCGTTAGCACGATTACGGCCATTACAACTAGGAACAGCACCACCAGTTCAATCAGGAAGATCAATGAGCCACGCATGCCTTTGGCAGCAGCTTCACCAATGATAGCTCCAGGGAATCGTGATACAATTCCAATCATGATGATCATGGAGATACCGTTTCCAATACCCTTATCCGTAATCTTCTCTCCCAACCACATGCAAAACAGCGTTCCGGCCGTAATGATGAGCATTGTGGAGATAGTGAAAAGAGGACCTGGAGCAATAATAGCTTCAGCGTTGATGGTAGCAATAAAGCCGACTGACTGCGCCATTACAATCGGAATCGTAAGAATCCGCGTGTATTGGTTAATCTTCTTGCGACCTGATTCACCTTCTTTCTGCAGCTTCTGGAAGTAGGGCACTGCAATCGTTAGCAGTTGCAATACAATAGAAGCTGAGATATAGGGCATGATACCCAAGGCGAAGATCGAAGCATGGCTGAATGCACCACCGAGTAGTGTATCCAGAATGCCGAACAAACCTTCAGCGCCACCCTGCTTCAAACGCGACGCGTCGACGCCGGGGAGTACCACGTAGGAACCCAGCCGATAGATGGCAATGAAAAAAAGCGTATTGAAGATCCGCGTACGCAGATCTTCAATCGCAAAAATGTTCTTTATCGTTTCGATAAACTTTTTCATCGCCGATAAGACTTTACAGCGTCACAGCTTTACCACCAGCTTTCTCGATGGCCTCAATAGCCGACTTCGAGAATGCGTGGGCATGTACTTCCAGAGCAGTGGTAACTTCACCACGGCCTAGAATTTTAATTTTGGCATTTTTCGATACCAAGCCAGCCGATACGAAGTAAGCAACGTCCATCGTGGAAGTGCTGTTCTTTTCATTGAGGCTGGTGAGAGCATCCAGGTTGATGCCCTTATACTCCACGCGGTTGATGTTCTTGAAGCCGAACTTCGGAACACGACGCTGCAGGGGCATCTGGCCACCTTCGAAGCCAGACTTCTTGGAGTAACCCGAACGAGACTTTTGACCTTTGTGACCACGCGTCGACGTGCCGCCGCGGCCGGAACCCGTACCACGGCCAAGACGCTTGTTATTGCGCGTTGAGCCTACGGCGGGTGATAGATTGCTGAGATTCATATCGAGGGGAATCCTAGAGTTCAGTTACTTCCAAGAGGTGCTGCACAGCGGCTACCATACCGGCAACCTGGGGCGTATTTTCTACAGCCTTCGTGCTACCGATTTTACCGAGGCCCAGGGCCTTAACGGTACGCTTTTGACGCTCGGGGCGGTCAATAACGCTTTTCACGAGTTTGATTTGGATCTGCGCCATCGCTGCTTAACCGTTAAAAACTTGGGCCAGAGTGATACCACGCTGCTGAGCAATCTGCATCGGGTCACGCATCTTCAGCAGAGCGTCGAAGGTTGCCTTAACTACGTTGTGAGGGTTCGAAGAACCTTTCGACTTCGCCAGTACGTCCTTAATGCCGGCGCTTTCGAATACGGCGCGCATAGCACCACCAGCAATTACACCGGTACCAGCCGCGGCGGGCTGCACGAGTACGAAACCACCGGAATATTTGCCTTCCATTACGTGGGGAACCGTGTGCTTGTAGAGCGGCACTTTCACCAGGTTCTTTTTAGCGTCGTCGATGCCTTTGGCAATAGCGTCGGTTACTTCGTTGGCTTTGCCGAGGCCGTAACCTACGGTGCCGTTGCCGTCACCTACTACTACGATAGCCGAGAAGCTGAAGCGACGACCACCTTTTACTACTTTGGCAACGCGGTTGATAGCGACTACCTTCTCTTTCAGATCGGATTCGCCGGCGCGGGGAGCTTGCTGCTCACGGTTGCCACCACGGTCATTGCCACCACCCCGACGGTCATTGCCGCCACGGTCATTGCCACCACCACGGGGGTTGTTGTTGAATTCTGCCATGATGATTTAGAAATTGAGGCCGCCTTCGCGGGCTCCTTCTGCCAATGATTTTACGCGGCCGTGGTAGAGGTAACCCGAACGGTCAAATACCACTTTCGAAATTCCTTTTTCCTGAGCACGGGAGGCAAGTTCTTTGCCTACTGCGGCAGCCAGGGCGACTCCGTTGCCCTCTTCCACCGAAACGTGCTTCGAGGAAGCAGCCGCCAACGTACGGCCAGTGGTGTCGTCAATAATCTGAGCATAGATGCCCGTATTGCTGCGGAACACTGACAAACGTGGACGCTCGGACGTGCCAGCCACCTTAGTGCGGATGATGCGCTGGATCCGTTTTCTTCTAGTTGCTTTATCGAAAGCCATGATGCGAAATTATTTCGAAGCCGTTTTACCAGCCTTACGACGAATTTGCTCACCCACGAAGCGCACGCCTTTGCCTTTGTAGGGCTCAACTTTGCGCAGCGAGCGAATCTTAGCTGCTACCTGACCCAGCAATTGGTTGTCAATGCTGTTCAAGGTAACGATGGGGTTCTTACCTTTTTCGGTTACGGCCGTAGCGGTAACTTCTTTCGGCAAGGCCAGGAAGATGTTGTGCGAGTAACCCAGCGACAATTCCAGCGTAGTACCGGCCATTGCTGCTTTGTAACCTACACCTACCAGTTCCAGCTTCAACTCAAAACCGTTGCTTACACCATTGACCATGTTGTTGATCAGCGAGCGGTACAAACCGTGCATGGCCTTGTGGCGCTTCTGCTCGGTAGGACGCTCGACAACCAGCTGGCCGTCGGCTTGGGTAAGGGTAATGTCGCGGTCAACCGGGGTAGTCAGGGTGCCTTTCGGGCCCTTCACCGTGACGGTGTTTTCGTTGCTCACTTCAACCTGAACGCCCGAGGGCAGGCTGATGGGCAGTTTACCAATGCGTGACATAGTCTCGTTTCTCCTCGATTAGTAAACGTGGCACAATACTTCACCACCCACGTTCTGGGCTTTCGCCTCTTTCTCCGTCATCACCCCTTTCGAGGTCGACAGGATAGCAATACCCAAGCCGCTGAGTACGCGCGGCATGTTTTCCACGTGAGCGTACTGACGCAGACCGGGGGTGCTGATGCGCTCCAGTTTGGTGATAGCAGGCTGCTTCGTAGTAGGGTTGTACTTCAAGGCAATCTTGATGGTGCCCTGTACCGAAGAGTCATCAAAGCGGTAGCTCTGGATGTAGCCCTTGTGGTAAAGCACTTTCGTGATTTCCTTCTTGATGTTGCTGGCCGGGATTTCTACTACCCGGTGGTTTGCCTTGATGGCATTGCGTACCCGGGTCAGGTAGTCGGCAATTGGATCTGTATTCATTGTGTAGATGAGAGCAGCCCATTTTTAGGGAGCCGCAAAGATATGAAAATTTCGCCGCCATTTGAAAGTGGCGACGAAATTTTCGGTTAAGACTACTTGGCTCGACTTATTGAGGCTCGGCCAATGGTTTCTTTCGGCAACCTGCCAAATATCACGGTCTTATTGTGAATAAGACCAAAGCTGTATTACCAGCTCGACTTCGTTACGCCGGGGATCTTACCAGCCAGCGCCATTTCGCGGAACGTAACGCGGCTGATGCCGAATTTACGCATGTAACCACGAGGACGACCGTTGATTTTATCCCGGTTGTGGATGCGCACGGGCGAGGCGTTGCGGGGCAGCTTGTCCAGGCCTTCGTAGTCGCCGGCGGCTTTCAGAGCCTTACGCTTCTCAGCGTAACGTTCTACCGTAGCGATGCGCTTTCTTTCTCTTGCTTTGACGGATTCCTTAGCCATTGTTCTGTTTCTTGGCGTTAGCGAACGGCATTCCGAAAGCTTTGAGGAGCTCGTAGCTCTGCTCGTCGTTCTCGGCGGTCGTTACGAAGGTAATGTCCATACCCGAGATTGACTTGATCTTGTCGATCGAAATTTCGGGGAAAATGATCTGCTCCTTGATACCGAGGGTATAGTTACCCCGGCCGTCAAAGCCTTTATCATTGATGCCTTTGAAGTCGCGCACCCGGGGGAGAGCAACCGTCAGCAAACGGTCCATGAACTCGTACATCTGCTCGCCGCGCAATGTTACGCGGGCGCCGATGGGCATGCCTTCACGGAGTTTGAAGTTCGACACCGAACGCTTGGCAATGGTAGCAACGGCTTTCTGACCGGTGATGGTCGTCAGTTCGTCTACGCCATTGTCAACCAGCTTCTTGTCGGCTACTGCCGAACCAATACCGCGGTTGATGCAGATCTTGGTGATGCGTGGTACCTGCATGATGCTCTTGAACTGGAATTTCTCCTGGAGCGCGGGTACTACTTCTTTTTGATATATATCTTTCAGTCGGGCCATTGTCGTCGTACCGGGTTAGGCGTTTTTCGATTCAACTGCCTTCACGTTGGATACGTGGATCGGAGCTTCGATCTTGGTGATACCCCCTTGCGGGTTTTTAGCACTGGGTTTGTTGTGCTTGGTCACCAGGTTGAGGCCTTCCACGATAACGCGCTGCGTCGAACGGTTTACCGACTTGATAACGCCGGTCTTGCCACGCTCATCACCAGCAATTACCAGAACGGTATCACCGGTTTTAACGTGCAGTTTCACGGGCTGAGCTTTCGTCTTCGTTGCCATCTTGCTTAGAGAACTTCAGGAGCTAGTGAAACAATTTTCATGAACTGACGCTCACGCAACTCACGGGCTACGGGGCCGAAGATACGGGTACCGCGGGGCTCGTCGTTGTTGTTGAGCAGAACGGCGGCGTTGTCGTCGAAGCGGATGTAGGAACCGTCTTTGCGGCGTACTTCCTTCTTAGTGCGAACAACTACTGCTTTCGACACAGTGCCTTTCTTAGCGTTGCCGGAGGGCAGAGCCGACTTGATTGAAACTACGATCTTGTCGCCTACGCTGGCGTATTTCTTGCCCGTGCCACCGAGGACACGGATGCAGAGAACTTCTTTGGCGCCGCTGTTATCAGCGACGGTCAGACGGGATTCTTGCTGTATCATCTTACTTGGCGCGTTCTAGAATTTCTACCAATCTCCAGCGCTTATTCTTGCTCAGGGGGCGGGTCGACATGATGCGAACCGTATCCCCTTCGCCGCATTCGTTGTTCTCGTCGTGGGCCATGAACTTGGTCGACTTGGTAACGAACTTACCGTAGATCGGGTGCTTCATTTTGCTTTCTACCACAACCGTGATGGACTTGTCCATTTTGGTCGAGGAAACGCGCCCGATGATTTCTTTCCGCAGGTTCCGCTCTTCGGCGGTTACTACCTGCTGTTCTTCGTTGCTTGCCATCGTTATTTAGCAGTTTGGTTTGCCTGCTCGTTTTCGCGACGGGTCAACTCAGTCTTCAGACGAGCTACGGTACGGCGGCTGTGCTTCAGGCGAACTGGGTTTTCCAGGGGCGAAATGGCGTGTGCGAAGCGCAGGGCCTGGCCGCTGGTTTGTTCAGTCTTGATTTGCTCCTTCAGCGCTTCTAGCGAAAGGGCTTGGATTTCTGCGTTCTTCATCTTACTTGTTCTCTTCGTAGTCGCGACGAACAACAAACTTAGTTTTCACTGGCAGCTTCTGCGCAGCTAAACGCAGGGATTCCTGAGCCACTTCCAGCGGCACGCCGTCCGATTCGAACATGATGGTGCCGGGCTTCACGCAGGCTACCCAATATTCGGGGCTACCCTTACCCTTACCCATCCGAACCTCAGCGGGCTTCTTGGTAATCGGCTTATCGGGGAAAATACGGATCCATACTTGACCTTCCCGTTTCATGGCGCGGGTCATGGCGATACGAGCTGCCTCAATCTGGCGAGCCGTGATCCAAGCCACTTCCAACGACTTGATAGCGAAGGAACCGAAGTCTATGGAGCTGCCGCGGTAGGCTAGGCCTGTTACGCGACCCTTTTGCATCTTGCGATACTTGGTCCTTTTCGGTTGTAACATGAGTTATCGAAAATTGAAATTCTTGAAAAGAGAAAAGGACTAGCGACGGGGGCCACCCTGACCGCCGCCACGGTTGGCACCACCGGGTGCTCCACCGCCACGACGCTGGCCGCCGCCCTGGCCGCCACGGTTATCACCACCGCCACGGTTTTCACCGCCACGGTCGTTCCGGTCCCGACGGGGGCCACGGTCGCCGCCACGGTCGCCACGCTCACCACGGGGGCCACGGTCGTTGCCGCCGCCACGGGTTTCGTTGCCTTGGTTGGCAGGCTGCTGGTTCGGCGACAAGTCGGGCTTGCCGAATACCTCACCGCGCATGATCCACACCTTGATGCCGATCTTACCATACACGGTCTGAGCTTCCGACAGTGCGTAGTCGATGTCGGCGCGCAGGGTGTGCAGCGGGGTACGGCCTTCTTTGTACTGCTCGGAACGAGCAATTTCAGCGCCGCCCAGACGGCCACCGCACTGTACCTTGATGCCTTCAGCACCCACGCGCATAGCGCCTTGGATAGCCTGCTTCATGGCACGGCGGAAGGAGATACGAGCCTGCAGTTGCTGCGCGATGCTCTCTCCTACCAGCTTGGCGTCGAGTTCTGGACGCTTAATTTCGAAGATGTTGATCTGAACGTCTTTGCTGGTGATCTGCTTCAGCTCGTCCTTGATCTTATCAACTTCCTGACCGCCTTTACCGATTACCACACCCGGACGAGCCGTGTTGATGGTGATAGTGATGCGCTTCAGGGTACGCTCGATTACGATGCGGCTGATGCCACCCTTCGGAATACGAGCGAGTACGTATTTGCGGATTTTTTCGTCCTCAACCAGCTTGTCGGCAAAGTCCTTGCCGCCATACCAGTTCGAGTCCCACCCTTTGATGACGCCCAGACGGAAGCCAACCGGATTTACTTTCTGTCCCATAGTGCTTATGCGGTGGCTTCAGCCGAGGTTTCGTTGGATTTCTTAGCCGAGCTACGACGAGTAGTTTTCTTCGGAGCCTCAGCAACAGCGTCAGTAGCAGGTTTGGTTTCAGCAGCCTGCTTTACAGCAGCCTTGCTACCCAGTGCTTCTACTTTGGTGTCGATGGTCAGCGTCACGTGGTTGCTACGCTTGCGGATGCGGTGACCACGGCCCTGAGGGGCGGGACGCAGACGCTTCAGCTGACGACCTTCATCAACGAAAATCTCTTTGATGTAGAGGTTAGCATCTTCGATACGCTCGTCCTCGTTCTTCTGCTGCCAGTTAGCCAAGGCCGACAGGAGCAGTTTCTCGATTTTCTCAGCGCCCGAGTTAGCTTCGAACTTCAGCAAGCCCAGAGCGCGGGTCACTTTCTGACCACGTACCAGGTTGGCTACCATGCGCATCTTACGAGGCGAGGTAGGCACGTTACGGAGTTTAGCGGTAGCTTCCATATTAGCGCTTGCCTTTATCTTTCTTGGCGATGTGGCCACGGAAGTTACGGGTCGGGGCAAACTCACCGAGTTTGTGACCTACCATGTTCTCCGTTACATACACCGGGATGAACTTATTGCCGTTGTGAACGGCGAAGGTGTGGCCTACGAAGTCAGGCGAAATCATCGAGCGGCGCGACCAGGTCTTCACCACCGACTTTTTGCCGGAATCTTCCATTGCCGTGACTTTCTTCTCGAGCCGGAAGTCAATGTACGGCCCTTTTTTTAGCGAACGTGCCATTGGTTACTTCTTGCCTTTACGGTTAACGATGAGCTGCTCGGAGTACTTGTTCTTGTTGCGGGTCTTCTGACCCTTAGCGAAGATACCGTTGCGGCTGCGGGGGTGACCACCCGACGAACGACCTTCACCACCACCCATGGGGTGATCCACGGGGTTCATGGCTACACCACGAACGCGTGGGCGACGACCCAACCAACGGTTACGACCGGCTTTGCCGAGACGTACGTTCATGTGGTCACCGTTCGAAACCGTACCAACCGTAGCCATGCAGGTAACCAGTACCATGCGCATCTCGCCGGAAGGCAATTTCAGAGTTGCGTATTTCTCTTCGCGAGCTACGAGCTGAGCATACGTGCCAGCCGAACGAGCGATAGAAGCACCGCCACCGGGCATCAACTCGATGTTATGCACGATCGTACCCAGCGGAATTTCGCGCAGGGACAGAGCGTTGCCAACTTCGGGAGCCACGCCAGGGCCCGATACTACTGTGGTGCCTACTTCCAGACCAGCGGGCGCGATGATGTAGCGCTTTTCGCCGTCGGCGTAGCTCAACAGAGCGATGCGGGCAGTGCGGTTCGGATCGTATTCAATCGTCTTGACAGTAGCTGGAACACCAGCCTTGTCACGCTTGAAATCGATTACCCGATACTTCTGCTTGTGACCACCACCGATGTAGCGGTTGGTCATTTTTCCGGATTCATTCCGGCCACCGGATTTTTTCAGGGGTGCCAACAGCGACTTCTCCGGCGTCGACGTCGTAATCTCGTCGAAGCCCGGTGCGATGCGGAAGCGCTGACCCGGTGATGTTGGTCTTAGTTTTTTGAGTGCCATTTTATCTTAAAATGCGCGTTTCGTCGGTTGCCCGACCTTAGATACCGTTATAGAAGTCGATTACGTCGCCTTCTTTCACGGTTACAATAGCCTTTTTCCCGTGGGGGCGACGACCCGAAACGGAGCCGCCCTTGGTGAATTTCGACTTCAGCTTGCCGTTGGTGCGGATCGTGCTAATGCCCGTTACCGTTACCCCGTACAGAGCCTCGATTTCCTTTTTGATCTGAACCTTGTTGGCGGTGCGCTCTACTTCGAAAGCGTACTGACCTTTCTCGTTCAGGGCCGTGGCCTTCTCGGTCACGATAGGTTTCTTCAGCGTGCTCATTACTCAGCGGTAGTATAGAGTTGTTCCAAGGATTTCAACCCGTCTTCCGACAGCAGCAGGGTGTCCGTGTTCAGCAGGTCGTGGGTGTTCAGGGCTACGGGGGTAGCAACCTTCACGCGCTGGATGTTACGGGCCGAGAGCAGCACGTTCTTGTCGGCTTCAGCGGCAACGAACAAGGTTTTCTTGCCGTTGTTGAGCTTCAGACCGTTCAAGATCGAGAGGAAATCTTTCGTTTTGGGAGCGTCCAGGGAGATGTTCTCCACCAGAGCAACCTTGCCATCCTGGGCCAGTACCGACAGAGCGGACAGACGGGCCAGACGCTTGGTCTTTTTGTTCAGCTTGAAGCCGTAGTCGCGGGGCTCGGGACCGAATACACGGCCACCGCCAACGAAAACGGGCGACTTCATGCTGCCGGCGCGGGCACCGCCCGTACCTTTTTGTTTCTTGAGCTTCTTCGTGGTGCCGTGCACCTCATTGCGCTGCTTCGACTTGTGCGTACCCTGGCGCTGGTTGGCCAAGTACTGCTTCACGTCGAGGTACATCACGTGCTCGTTCGGCGTGAGGCCGAAGATGGCGTCGGACAGGGTTACCTTGCGGCCGGTGTCCTCACCTTTGATGTTATATACTGACAGTTCCATCTCGCGTTATTTTTCCAGGACCACGTAAGAGTTCTTGGCACCGGGAATAGAGCCGCTTACCAGAATCAGATTCTTGTCGGCTACTACGCGCATTACTTTCAGGTTCTGCACTTTTACCCGGTCGTTGCCCATACGGCCACCCATGCGCATTCCTTTGAATACGCGCGAAGGCCAGGAGCAAGCACCGATAGAACCAGGGTGACGCAGACGGTTGTGCTGACCGTGGGTCTGCCCGCCTACACCGGCAAAGTTGTAGCGTTTTACTACGCCCTGGAAACCTTTACCTTTTGAGGTGCCTACTACGTCCACGAACTCGCCTTCTTCGAAGAGGCTCGCGTCGATGGTGGCGCCTGCTGCGTACGTCGATTCCGCGTCGAGGCGGAATTCAACCAGCTTTTTCTTGGGGGTGGTACCGGCTTTGGCGAAGTGACCGGCCAGAGCCTTGGTCGTGTTCTTCGCTTTTTTCTCGCCGTAGCCAACCTGAACGGCGGTGTACCCGTCGTTGGCCAGCGTTTTAACCTGCGTCACTACGCACGGACCCGCTTCGATGAGCGTGCAGGGAATGTTTTTCCCGTCCGGAGTGAAGAGGCTTGTCATACCGATTTTTTTACCGATGATGCCAGGCATTCTGTTAGATTTTATGAAAAGACGCAATAAGAAAACGCCCAAATAGCGTTTTCGGAATGGGAGTGCAAAGCTAGCAAATAGTTAGGGCATAATCCAACCCCGCTCCGAAATATTTTCAGAATCATGTAGTTGGCTTCCGCGAGCGGCTATTATCTCAGTTTCAGCGGCTTCCCAGCAATGGGTATCCTGGTTGTAAGCACTGCACAAAGAGGCCCAACTCAAGCCCGGTGTTAGCGGGCCACAGTTGGGCTCCCCAAAAGTACAATACCGCCTGCCTTCACTATGCAGGTCGCCAGTTATTCATTCGTTCACGGGCAGACATCAGACCGTTTAGTCCTAATAGAATAAAGAAGAGCGAGTAGGTAAGCCCAATCTGGGTTTCAAGGGTGTACTCAACCAGAAAGGAGAGAGAAACAATACCGTACTGAATTACAACCAATGGAGCGAAGCGCGGCCACGTCCACAGCAGAGGATAGTAGAAGCAAAGAGTAAATACCACAACTCCCACCAAGCCGAAAGCCACAGCTAAGTAGATGAATTGGTTGTGCGGCTGAATATAGGATTCAGGCCGGATGACTGGGTAATCCTGACTGTAGTGCACGGCCATTTCATCAGCCATATCTGCCTTGCTAACTCCAAACCAAGGATTTGCCTTGATGATTTTTGCCGCCACCTTATAAGAGTAGACCCGAGCTACCAGCGAATAGTTATTCGCCGCATCCGTGTTGTCGACCTTGCTTAGGTCTTCCTGAGTATTGACAAACTTGTTTCGAAAAGTTGGAAAGCTGCCGTAGCTAATAACAGGTAGTAACACCAACGCTACTGCTACCAAAGCAGCATGGCGGTAAGCTTTTGCCTTGAAAAGTAACCAAGCTATTACTACTACTCCTACTGCATAAAACGTAACCAAGCCACTTCGGACAGCCAGCAGATGCTGAAACAGCGCAAGCCAAACTATAGCCCCTAATAGCAGCCAACGGCTAAGCTGCGTTAACTGGTTGTCAAAACGAAGCAGCACAACTGTTGCAGCCGCAGCGAGGGTGACCATCAGACTGAACCGTATATGGTCAGGCTCCGTCGGCATAATCTTCGAATGAAGATACATTTCATTGATTTCGGCCTGATGCAGCAAGTAGTTGCCAGTGGCAGCCAGCGCCGCGGTTACGGTGCAGCCAATAAACAGCAACCAAAGCATTTTTAAGTAGTGCGCGGGCAGCCCCGGCAGCAACCAGAACGCCAGCGGCAGTAATAGAAACGGGGACTGCAATACTACGTCTCGGCTGTACTCCTTCATATTGGTGGCCTCCGTATTCAGGCCGGCTGCCGCATGGATAAAAAAGACGGCTGCCACAGCGGCGTATGGTCGCCAATCATTTCTTCCTCCTACTGGCTGTTGATGCAGCACTGCGTAGGCTATAGCCGTCAGGGTGATGCCGGCAATACCAATACTGGGGAGTATGCGGAAATACTCAGCAATGAACAACCCCACGATAATGAATGAGCAGAAAACTGCCGCGGCAATGGTAAGACGTGGAATTGTCAGAACTGACTTCATAGGGAAAGAATAGGAGCAGAAAATGTCGGCTTGTTTACGAATAGAGATTAACTCAACGGTGCAAGTTGGCAAGTATATATAAGAAAACACCCCACCTGCTCGAAAACAGATGGGGTGTTTATCTTACTTATTTATTGAAACCGGTCCTCAGACTTTGATTTCAACGTCAACGCCGCTGGGCAGTTCAAGCTTCATCAGGGCGTCTACCGTCTTCGACGAAGTCGAGTAGATGTCCACGAGGCGCTTGTAGGTGCAGAGCTGGAACTGCTCACGCGACTTCTTGTTCACGTGGGGCGAACGAAGAACGGTGAATTTTTCCTTGTCGGTCGGCAATGGAATTGGACCGCTTACGATAGCGCCCGTAGCCTTCACCGCCTTCACAATCTTCTCCGACGATTTGTCCACCAAGTTGTGGTCGTAGGATTTGAGTTTAATGCGAATTTTCTGGTTCATGTCTGTAATGTGGAAGCGGATTAGCGAATGGCGTTACCCTTTTGCTTGGCGATGATGCCTTCGGCGAGGTTCTGGGGAACCTGGTCGTAGTGCGAGAACGTGAGCGACGCCGAAGCGCGACCCGACGAAATCGTACGCAGTGCCGTTACGTAGCCGAACAGCTCCGACAGTGGAACGTCAGCCTTGATAACGTTAGCACCACCTTTGGTATCCATGCCTTTCATGATACCACGACGACGGTTCAAGTCACCCGTTACGGAACCGGTGTACTCATCCGGCGAAACTACTTCAACGGCCATGATAGGCTCGAGCAGTTTTGGACCAGCCTGACGGCCGGCTTCGCGGAAACCACCACGGGCCGCGAGTTCGAACGACAGGGCGTCCGAGTCAACGTCGTGGTAGGAACCAAAGAACAGACGCACACGCATGCCTTCGATGGGGAAGCCAGCCAGCGGACCGTTCTTCATGGCTTCTTCGAAACCTTTCTGAACGGGAGCAATGAATTCGCGGGGGATAACACCACCGGTGATATCGTTTACGAACTCCAGACCTGGCTTTTCGGGCTCGGTCAGTTTCGGACCAAGTTCGAATACGATGTCGCCGAATTTACCACGACCACCCGTCTGCTTCTTGTAAGTCTCGCGGTGTTCAACCGTTTTGGTCAGCACCTCTTTGTACGCTACCTGCGGAGCACCCTGGTTGATTTCCACCTTGAACTCCCGACGCATACGGTCGATGATGATTTCGAGGTGAAGCTCACCCATCCCTTTCAACACGGTCTGGCCGGTTTCGGGGTCGGTCTGAACAACCAGCGTGGGGTCTTCTTCCACGAGTTTGGCAATAGCCATACCCATCTTATCCACGTCAGCCTGAGTTTTGGGCTCAATGGCGTAGCCGATAACGGGCTCGGGGAACGACATCGACTCCAGTACTACGCGCGACTTCTCGTCGGTCAGCGTGTCACCGGTTTTGATGTCTTTGAAGCCAACACCAGCAGCAATATCACCGGCTTGAATCTTGTCGATGGGATTCTGCTTGTTGGAGTGCATCTGCATCAGGCGCGAGATACGCTCCTTCTTGCCGGTGCGGTTGTTGAACACGTACGAGCCAGCGTCGAGCTGACCGCTGTAGCAGCGGAAGAAGCACAGACGGCCTACGAACGGGTCGGTAGCAATTTTGAATGCCAGAGCGGTGAAGGGCTCGTCGTTGTCGGGGTGACGCTCCACTTCGGCGCCCGTGTCGGGGTCAGTACCGATGATGGCGGGCATGTCGAGCGGCGAGGGCAGGTAAGCCATTACCGCGTCCAGCATAGCCTGAACACCTTTGTTTTTGAAGGCCGAGCCGCACATTACGGGCGAGAACTTCATGTCGATAACCGCTTTGCGGATTACCGTCATCATTTCCTCGCGGGTGATGCTGTCCGGATCGTCGAAGAATTTCTCCATCAACGTATCGTCGTACTCAGCAACGCTTTCCACGAGCTTCTCGCGCCACTCGGCTACCGTGTCCACGAGGTCTTCGGGAACGGGAACTTCGCTGTAGGTCTTGCCCTGGGTAGCGTCGTCCCACACGATGGCTTTGCCAGTCAGCAGGTCAACTACACCCTTGAAGGTATCTTCGGCACCGATCGGGATTTGCAGCGGCACGGGGTTAGCGCCGAGCTTGTCCTTGATTTCGGTTACAGCCTTGAAGAAGTCAGCACCGGCCCGGTCCATCTTGTTGACGAAGCAGATGCGGGGCACCTTGTACTTGTCAGCCTGACGCCATACGGTCTCCGACTGGGGCTCTACACCCGATACGGCGCAGAACAGGGCCACGGCACCGTCCAGCACGCGCAGCGAACGTTCTACCTCGACGGTGAAGTCCACGTGACCGGGGGTGTCGATCAGGTTGATTTTATATTGCTTGGTCTCCGGGGTAGGGTCGCCCTGTACGGTAGGATAGTTCCAGAACGTAGTAGTAGCAGCCGACGTGATGGTGATACCACGCTCCTGCTCCTGCTCCATCCAGTCCATCGTGGCGGCACCTTCGTGCACTTCCCCGATTTTGTGGGTCTTACCGGTGTAGTAGAGAATGCGCTCCGAAGTCGTGGTCTTACCGGCGTCGATGTGCGCCATAATCCCGATGTTCCGGAGGTATTGCAGGTCTTTATTAACAGCCATTGCTTTTATGGGGGTCTTAGATACTTAGGGCCTTAGGGTCTTGGGCTACTCAACAGAACAATCCGTTAAAAAAATCCAAGTCCCTAAGACCCCAGGTGCCTAATCTCTATTGTTAGAAGCGGAAGTGCGAGAAGGCCTTGTTGGCTTCGGCCATGCGGTGGGTGTCGTCCTTCTTCTTCACGGAAGCACCTTCACCTTTAGCAGCGGCAATGATTTCGCCGGCCAACTTGTCCTTCATGGTTTTCTCCCCACGACGACGAGCGTACTGAATCAACCACTTCGAACCTACGGCAATACGACGGTCGGGACGAACTTCGATCGGCACCTGGAAGGTAGCACCACCTACGCGGCGGCTCTTCACTTCTACGGTCGGCATCACGTTGTTCAGCGCCTTGCGCCACATTTCGAGGCCATTCTCCTTGGTGCGCTGCTCAACTAGTTCGCAGGCATCGTAGAAAATACCGTAGGCCAGGTTCTTCTTTCCGTCGTACATCATGTAGTTGACGAAACGAGTTACCAGGGTCTCCTTGTACTTAGGATCGGGAAGCAGGATGCGCTTCTTTGGTTTTGACTTTCTCATGAGTTTAGATATGAGCGGGGTGTAGCGGGAAGTGGGATAAGAACCATGTGCTATCCAACACAGCGCGCTACTCCACTCCTATTCAATTACTTTTTCTTGCCGGGTGCTGGTTTGCCGCCTTTGCCCGTAGCAGCAGGCTGACCTGGCTTGGGACGCTTGGCGCCATACTTCGAACGACGCTGGGTACGGCCGTTTACACCGGCAGTATCAAGGGCGCCACGGATGATGTGGTAACGTACACCGGGAAGGTCTTTCACCCGGCCACCACGGATCAGCACGATGCTGTGCTCCTGCAGGTTGTGGCCTTCACCAGGGATGTAGGCGTTAACTTCTTTGCCGTTGGTGAGGCGCACGCGGGCAACCTTACGCATAGCCGAGTTCGGCTTCTTCGGCGTGGTGGTGTACACCCGGGTGCAAACGCCACGGCGCTGCGGGCACGAGTCAAGAGCCGGCGACTTCGACTTCGTCGTCAGCTTCTCGCGGCCTTTTCGTACTAATTGGTTAATGGTAGGCATCTACGGAATGGTTTGTCAAGGAGGGTTCTCTCCCAAAAAATTAGGCTTGCAAAGGTATAAAAGTTGCTCGGAAATAGCAAACAGGTTGAAATAGTTTGTTTTAGGAAACAGCTGAAGCGCATCTTCCGGTCAGTTCCAGACTTCTGCCAAACGCAAAAAAGCCTTATAGACTCGTCCATAAGGCTTTTTCAGGGTAAATACGTTCGTTGCTGCGGAGCCTTTTGCTTGACGTCCTTCCCGTCATGTCACTTGACTCAGCTTGCTCTTCGCGCCCTAATTTTGCATTCAACGAAGAAGCGGCTTCTATCTTCCCGATAAAAGCCGCTTCATACACTGTATTATTCTGAGTTTCTAGGCCTCCCCCATCGTGCCGCCGAAGCCCATGGGGTAGCTGGGCATGTCGTTTTGCGCTTTAATTGGGCCGAACGTCTGCTCGAAGCGCTCTACATTATCGGCCAGGGCCGATAGCAGCCGCTTGGCATGCTCAGGCGTGACGATGATGCGGGCTTTGACCTTGGCTTTGGGCACGCCCGGCATCAGACGAATGAAGTCGATGACGAATTCACTGCTGCTGTGCGCTATCATGGCCAAGTTGGCGTACTCGCCCTCGGCTATGGCTTCGGAGAGTTCAATGTTAATAGCATTGGGGTCCTGAGGGCCGGGAATTTCTTGGGGTTCGTTCATGAGCTGGGATTGTTCTGAGTAGGGTAATAGCCCTTATACTTCGAAAGCTACTAAAAAGAAAAAGCCGACCAGATTTCTCCGGTCGGCTTCTCCTAATCATTCCTCAGCTTAGTCAGCCGATACTTCACGCTTGGCACGCGAGGCGCGGGTCTTCGGCTCGGGAGCCTCCGACTTGGCGGGAGCCGTAACCTCGGGCTCATCTTTCGACCCCACGACCTGACGCGTGTACTCGCGCAAGCCGGTACCGGCCGGGATGAGGTGACCTACGATTACGTTCTCCTTCAGGCCCAGCAGTTCGTCGGCCTTGCCACGGATGGCAGCTTCCGACAGCACCTTGGTCGTCTCCTGGAAGGATGCGGCCGAGATGAACGACTGAGTACCCAGCGACGCCTGGGTGATACCCTGCAGCGTAGGACGAGATACGGCCGGCTGTGCTTCGCGCACTTCCACCAGCTGCAGGTCCCGACGACGCAGCGAGGAGTTCTCGTCGCGCAGGCGACGGGCACTCACAATCTGGCCAGGCTTCAGGTTCGTCGAATCGCCGGCATTCGTTACCACCTTCATGTCGATGATGGTATCGTTTTCTTCCATGAAGACGATTTTGTCGATAACCTGGTGCTCCAGGAAGGTCGTGTCGCCGGCATCCAGAATCACAACTTTCTGCATCATCTGGCGAACGACCACCTCGATGTGCTTATCGTTGATCTTCACACCCTGCAGGCGGTATACTTCCTGAATCTCGTTCACGAGGTATTCCTGCACGGCGCCGGGGCCCTGAATGCTCAGGATATCGGAAGGCGTAATGGCGCCATCCGACAGCGGCATGCCGGCACGGATGAAGTCGTTGTCCTGCACCAGGATGTGCTTGGACAGCGGCACCATGTACTTCTTCTTGACCCCGTCTTTCGACTCGACGAAGATTTCGCGGTTACCACGCTTCACCGTACCGTAGGTTACTACACCGTCGATTTCCGACACAACAGCCGGGTTCGAGGGGTTACGCGCTTCGAAAAGCTCGGTAACGCGGGGCAGACCACCGGTGATGTCACGGGTTTTGCCCACGGCGCGGGGAATCTTAGCCAGAATGTGACCAGCCTTGATTTTCTCGCCGTTCTCCACGTTGATGTGCGAACCTACCGGGATGCTGTACCCACGCTGCCCTTCCTCGGCGTCCTTCTTCCCAGCCTTCACGATGATGGAGGGGTTCTGGGCCTTGTCGCGGCTTTCGATGATTACCTTCTCGCGGTGACCGGTCTGCTCATCCGACTCCTCACGGTAGGTCACACCTTCCGTAATAGCGTCGTACTGAACGGTACCATCAAACTCGGCCAAGATAACGGCGTTGTAAGGGTCCCAGTTGTTGAGCTCCTGGCCTTTCTCTACCTCCTGGCCTTCGTTGACCAGCAGGAACGAGCCGTAGGGCACGTGGTTCGAGATGTAGACCTTACCGGTGCCTTTTTCTACAATGCGGATTTCGCCCGAACGACCCATTACTACTTTCACCGGCTCGCCTTCGGCGTTTACGGAGTCAACAGTACGGATGTCTTCGAACTCAATCACACCGGCGAATTTGGCGCGCAGGCTGGCTTCAACGGCAATGTTAGAAGCCGTACCACCTACGTGGAAGGTACGCAGCGTGAGCTGGGTACCGGGCTCACCAATCGACTGGGCGGCAATTACACCGACAGCTTCCCCTTTCTGGACCATGCGGCCCGACGACAGGTTACGGCCGTAGCACTTGGCGCAGATACCACGCTTCGATTCGCAGGTCAGTACCGAGCGGATTTCCACCGACTCGATAGCCGTAGCATCGATGCGGCGGGTGATTTCCTCGGTGATTTCGCTACCGGCGGGCAGGATGACCTCGTCCGTGATGGGGTCCACGATGTCGTGAACGGCCACGCGGCCCAGGATACGCTCAGCCAGGGGCTCCACGACGTCCTCGTTGTCCTTCAGGGCGAAGGTTTCGATACCGCGCAGCGTACCGCAGTCGGTTTCGTTTACGATTACGTCCTGCGACACGTCTACCAGACGGCGAGTCAGGTAGCCGGCGTCAGCCGTCTTCAGAGCCGTATCGGCCAGACCCTTACGGGCACCGTGGGTCGAAATGAAGTACTCGATTACGTCCAGGCCTTCTTTGAAGTTCGACAGAATCGGGTTTTCGATAATCTCGCCTACCGAACCCTGCAGCGACTTCTGGGGCTTGGCCATCAGACCCCGCATACCGCCGAGCTGACGAATCTGCTCACGTGAACCACGGGCGCCGGAGTGCATCATCATGTAAATCGAGTTGAAGCCCTGGTTCTCCTTTTCGAGGCGACCCATGAGGGTTTCAGTGATTTGGTTGTTGATGCGGGTCCAGATGTCGATAACCTGGTTGTAACGCTCGTTGTCGGTAATCAGACCCATCTGGTAGTTCTGCGTAACGGCCTTCACGTCGTTCTGCGCTTGCAGAACCAGGGCATCCTTCTCTTTCGGAATCTGGATGTCGCCCAGACCCATCGACAGACCACCTTTGTAAGCCGACTGGAAGCCCAGCGTCTTGATGTCGTCGAGGAACTGTGCGGTGCGGGCCATGCCGGTCCGCTTGAACACCATCGAAATGATCTGCTGCAGTTTTTTCTTGGTCAGCAGCTCATCTACGAAGCCTACTTCGGTGGGCACGAGCTGGTTGAACAGCACGCGGCCGGCTACGGTCTCGATGATCTTCGTGACGAGGTTATCGTCCTCGTCGCGAACCTGCGTGCGCACCTTGATATAGGCGTGCTTCGAGAGTTGACCTTCGTTGAGGGCAATAACCACTTCCTCGTCCGAGTAGAACATGCGGCCTTCGCCCTGAATCTTCTCGTCGTCGGTGCTGCGCTTGCCTTTCGTTACGTAGTACAGACCCAGAACCATGTCCTGCGACGGTACCGCAATGGGCGCGCCGTTGGCCGGGTTCAGGATGTTGTGCGAGGCCAGCATGAGCATGGAGGCTTCCAGGATAGCGGCCGGTCCCAGGGGAACGTGCACAGCCATCTGGTCACCGTCAAAGTCAGCGTTGAAGGCCGTACACACCAGCGGGTGCAGCTGAATAGCTTTACCCTCGATGAGGCGGGGCTGGAAGGCCTGGATACCCAAGCGGTGCAGCGTAGGAGCCCGGTTCAGGAGCACTGGGTGGCCTTTCAGCACGTTCTCCAGGATGTCCCATACCACGGCGTCCTTGCGGTCCACAATCTTCTTGGCCGACTTCACCGTCTTCACGATACCACGCTCAATGAGCTTGCGGATGATGAAGGGCTTGAACAGCTCGGCGGCCATGTTCTTGGGCAGACCGCACTCGTGCAGCTTCAGCTCAGGACCTACCACGATTACCGAACGGCCGGAGTAGTCGACGCGCTTACCGAGCAGGTTCTGACGGAAGCGGCCCTGCTTGCCTTTCAGCATATCGGACAGCGACTTCAGGGCGCGGTTGCCTTCGGCGCGCACGGCGTTTACCTTGCGCGAGTTGTCGAAGAGCGAGTCCACGGCTTCCTGCAGCATGCGCTTCTCGTTCCGCAGAATCACCTCGGGAGCCTTGATTTCGATCAGGCGCTTGAGGCGGTTGTTCCGGATGATAACGCGACGGTACAGGTCGTTCAGGTCGGAAGTGGCGAAACGGCCACCATCCAGCGGCACGAGGGGGCGCAGTTCCGGCGGAATCACCGGCACCATGCGGATTACCATCCACTCGGGCTTGTTCTCGATGCGGGTAGCCGCGTCGCGGAACGCTTCTACGACGCGCAGACGCTTCAACGCTTCAGCCTTACGCTGCTGCGAAGTTTCGTGGGCGGCGGAGTCGCGGAGGCTATAGGAAAGCTCGTCGAGGTTGGTGCGCTCCAGCAGCAGCTGCAGGGCATCAGCCCCCATCCGGGCAATGAATTTATTGGGGTCCTCGTTGGGCAGCATCTGATTCTCCCGGGGGAGCTTGTCGATGATGTCGAGGTATTCGTCTTCGGTGAGGAAGTCGAGCTGCTGTACGCCTTCTTCAGCCAGTACACCGGGCTGAACAACTACGTACCGCTCGTAATAGATAATCTGGTCGAGCTTCTTGGTGGGCAGGCCCAGCAGGTAGCCGATTTTGTTTGGCAACGACTTGAAGTACCAGATGTGCGCTACGGGCACCACCAGTTCGATGTGGCCCATCCGCTCCCGACGTACTTTCTTCTCGGTCACCTCCACGCCGCAACGGTCACAGATGATGCCTTTGTAGCGAATCCGCTTGTACTTGCCGCAGTGGCATTCCCAGTCCTTTACGGGACCGAAAATCCGCTCGCAGAACAGGCCGCCCATTTCGGGCTTGTACGTCCGGTAGTTAATGGTCTCCGGCTTCACAACCTCGCCGTTCGACCGCTCCAGGATGGATTCGGGCGAGGCCAGCGAAATGGTGACTTTCGAGAAGTCCTGTACCAGTTTTTTGTTTTTTGCAAACGCCATGTAGTAGAGCTGTTAGCTGTTGGCTTTGTGGCTGCCTTGAATGATCGGCTCTTCTTAAGAGGAGTCCGAAAAACCAAAACAGTTCGACTCTGATAAAAGTGCTCTGCCGGTCGGATAGGTACGCCAAGCAGCAGGTTTCAGCAGGTCTGATGGGTAAGAGCCCGGGTTTTGGCAAACCCAAGCTTTTGCGGTCAACCTCGGCTGGCTGCTTATGTCGTTCTGACCATATCTCGGAACGACGCCGGCCGCAGTTGGTATCGGTTGCCCGATCCGCGGTATTATCTATCGTATAAAGCCCGAAATAGGAGTTGCCGATACCGGGGTACCAACAACTCCTAATTTCTAAGTGGCTTTAGTCAAGCGTGATTTCCAGGGCCAGACCGCGCAACTCGTGGATGAGTACGTTGAATGACTCGGGGATATTCGGCTTGGGCAGAACGTCGCCTTTTACAATGGCTTCGTAGGCCTTGGCCCGACCAATCACGTCGTCCGACTTCACGGTCAGGATTTCCTGCAGCACGTTCGACGCACCGAAGGCTTCCAGGGCCCACACTTCCATTTCACCGAAGCGCTGACCACCGAACTGGGCCTTACCACCCAGCGGCTGCTGCGTGATGAGGGAGTACGGACCGATGGAGCGGGCGTGCATCTTGTCGTCGACAAGGTGACCAAGCTTCAGCATGTAAATCACGCCTACCGTTACCGGCTGGTCGAACTGCTGACCGGTCAGACCGTCGTGCAGGTACGAGCGGCCGAAGTGGGGCAGACCGGCTTCCGCCAGTTCCTTCGATACTTCCTCTTCGGTAGCACCGTCGAAAATCGGGGTAGCGTAGGTGCGGCCCAGCTTGAGGCCGGCCCAGCCTAGTACGGTTTCGTAGATCTGACCGATGTTCATCCGGCTTGGTACACCCAGCGGGTTGAGCACGATGTCCATCGGCGTACCGTCGGCCAGGAAAGGCATATCCTCATCGCGCACGATGCGGGCTACCACACCCTTGTTACCGTGACGACCGGCCATTTTATCACCCACCTTCAGCTTGCGCTTCTTGGCGATGTAGACTTTGGCCAGCTGTACGATACCGGCGGGTAGCTCATCCCCTACTTCCAGGGTAAACCGGTCACGCTTGAAACGAGCCGTGATGGTGTTGCGGCGCTTGGTGTAGTTTTTCACCAGTTGCAGCAGCATGCCGTTCACTTTCTCGTCGGCGGTCCAGTTCTCCAGGATCAGGTCCTTGAACATGTTCACCTCTTCCGGTACGGCGTAGTTGCTCTCGTCCTTGTAAGGGTTCTTGTCGGGGAAGAGGGCATCGGTGATGTTCTTCTTACCAAATTTCACACCCTTGGTCAGGATTTCGTCGCCAAACTTGTGCTTCACGCCTTGCGACGTCTTGCCTTCCAGCAGCTGCACCAGCTTGTCGATCATCACGGCTTTCACCCCGCGGAGTTCCTTAGCGTAGGAATCCTTCAACTCTTCTACTTCCTTCTTCGACTTGGCCCGCAGGTTTTTGTCTTTCTTCGGACGCGAGAACAGCTTGGTGCCGATTACAACCCCGTTCAGGGATGGTGGCGCCTTAAGCGAGGCATCTTTCACATCGCCGGCTTTGTCACCGAAGATGGCGCGGAGCAGCTTCTCTTCCGGAGTCGGGTCCGTCTCGCCCTTGGGCGTGATTTTACCGATCAGAATGTCGCCTTCCTTCACCTCAGCACCCAGACGGATGATACCGTTGTCGTCGAGGTTGCGCACGGCTTCTTCGCTTACGTTCGGAATTTCCGACGTCAGCTCTTCCTCGCCACGCTTGGTTTCCCGCACTTCGAGTTCGAACTCCTCAATGTGAATCGAGGTGAAGATGTCGTCGCGAACAACGCGCTCCGAAATAACAATGGCATCCTCGAAGTTGTAACCCTGCCAGGGCATGAAAGCCACCTGCATGTTACGACCCAGGGCCAGCTCACCGTTGTTGGTGCCGTAGCCTTCGCACAGCGGCTGACCTTTCGTTACGCGCTGACCGCGCTTCACGATGGGGGTCAGGTTGATGCAGGTATCCTGGTTGGTCCGACGGAACTTGATCAGGTCATAGGAAACCCGCTCGGCGTCAAAGCTCACCAGAATGTCGTCCTCGGTCAGATCGTACTTCACGACGATCTTGTTGGCGTCAACGTAGTCGATAACCCCGTCACCTTCGGCTACTACCAGCGCACGCGAGTCAATAGCGGTACGGCCTTCCAAGCCGGTGCCCACGATGGGCGCCTGCGGACGGAGCAGCGGTACGGCCTGACGTTGCATGTTCGAACCCATCAGGGCACGGTTGGCGTCGTCGTGCTCCAGGAACGGAATCAGCGAAGCAGCCACCGATACAATCTGGTTCGGGGCTACGTCCATGTAGCTGTACTCGTCGGGACCTACCACGGGGAAGTCACCTTCGAAACGACCTTTTACCAGCTCGTTGATGAAGTTACCGTTCTCATCGATGCGGGCGTTAGCCTGGGCAATGTGGTGGGTATCTTCTTCTTCGGCGGTCAGGTATTTTACGTTCGAGCTGGTATCCACCTTGCCGCTCTCTACCGTGCGGTAGGGCGTTTCGATGAAGCCCATCGAGTTCACGCGGGCGTGCACGCACAGTGACGAAATCAGACCAATGTTCGGTCCTTCCGGCGTTTCGATGGTGCAGAGGCGGCCGTAGTGGGTGTAGTGAACGTCTCGCACTTCGAAACCAGCCCGCTCGCGCGACAGACCTCCCGGCCCCAGAGCCGATACGCGACGCTTGTGCGTCACCTCGGCCAGCGGGTTGGTCTGGTCCATGAACTGCGACAACTGGTTGGTGCCGAAGAACGAGTTGATTACCGACGACAGCGTCCGGGCGTTAATCAGGTCAACGGGCTTGAAGTCCTCGTTGTCACGCACGTTCATGCGCTCCTTGATGGTACGCGCCATACGGGCTAGGCCGACGCCAAACTGGGCGTACAGCTGCTCGCCTACGGTCCGAACCCGACGGTTCGACAAGTGGTCAATGTCGTCGACTACTGCCTTCGAGTTGATCAGGCCGATCAGGTACTTCACGATGAGCACAATGTCCTCGTTGGTCAGTACCCGAGCTTCCCAGTTCTTGTCGAGGCCCAGCTTCTTATTGATACGGTAGCGGCCTACGTCCCCGAGGTCGTAGCGCTTATCCGAGAAAAACAGCTTTTGGATGATGTCACGAGCAGTTTCTTCATCGGGAGCTTCCGTGTTCCGGAGCTGACGGTAGATCTGCTCAACAGCTTCCTTCTCCGAGTTGGAGTTGTCTTTCTGCAGCGTGTTGTAAATGATTGCGAAGTCCGCAATGTTCACATTTTCGCGGTGCAGAATGACCGACTTGGCGCCAGCATTCAGGATGGTGTCGATGTCCTCTTCCTCGATGGTCGAGTCGCGCTCCAGCAGCACTTCGTTCCGGTCGATAGATACCACTTCCCCGGTATCCTCGTCCACGAAGTCTTCAGTCCAGGTGCGCAGCACCCGGGCAGCCAGCTTACGGCCAACGGCTTTCTTCAAAGCCTTCTTCTCAGCCTTCACCTCTTCCGACAGCCCGAACAGGTCCAGAATGTCTTTGTCGGTGCCGTAGCCGATGGCGCGCAGCAGCGTGGTAACCGGGAATTTCTTCTTCCGGTCGATGTAAGCGTACATCACGTTGTTCACGTCCGTGGCAAATTCAATCCACGAGCCTTTGAACGGAATAATACGGGCCGAATACAGCTTGGTGCCGTTGGTGTGCTTGCTCTGGGCAAAGAACACGCCGGGCGAACGGTGCAGCTGCGAAACGATAACGCGCTCTGCCCCGTTAATCACGAACGAGCCCTTTTCGGTCATGTAGGGGATGTTCCCCAGGAACACTTCCTGCTCAATCGTTTCGAAATCCTCGTTGTCCGTATCGTTACAGATCAGGCGCAACTTGGCTTTCAGCGGAACCGAATACGTCAGACCACGGTCGATGCACTCGTCAACCGAATACTTCGGCGGATCGACGTGGTAGTCCATGAACTGCAGTACAAAGTTCTCGCGGGAATCCGAGATGGGGAAGTTCTCGGCGAATACCTTAAACAGGCCTTCGTCGGTGCGGCTTTCGGCCGCCGTCTCCAACTGGAAGAAATCCATGAACGAGCGAACCTGCACGTCCAGGAAATCCGGATACTCGATAACTTTCTTAATCTTGGCGAAATTGATTCGCTCGTCGGCTTTCTGCAAAGCCTGTGCTTTCGGTGTAGCCAATGCGTTGAAGGTTAAAAATGGACACTGAAGCGTACTAAACTATCGGCAAACCCTGCCGCGCCCTCGTCCGTTACCCGTAGGCACAAAAAGCCGCAATGCGGCGTCTGGGGGCAATCTGGTAAAGATCGTAGCCTACAAACAGGAAAAGACCTGGCTTAGTTGCCAGGCCTATCCTTATTTGTATGAGAAAAAGCGCGGGGCAGCTTACTTAACTTCTACTTCAGCGCCGGCTTCTTCCAGTTGCTTCTTCAGGCCTTCAGCCTCGTCTTTAGCAACACCTTCTTTCAGGGGCTTGGGAGCACCGTCAACCAGTTCTTTGGCTTCTTTCAGGCCCAGACCGGTCAGGTCTTTCACCAGCTTAACTACGGCCAGCTTGCTTGCGCCAGCCGACTTCAGGATTACGTCGAACGACGTCTTCTCCTCGGGAGCGTCAGCAGCAGCACCAGCGCCACCACCAGCTACCATTACGGGAGCAGCAGCAGCAGGCTCGATGCCATACTCGTCCTTCAGGATAGTAGCCAGTTCGTTTACTTCTTTCACCGTCAGGTTAACGAGCTGCTCAGCGAATGCTTTCAAATCTGCCATTTCTGTAGATTGTTAAAAAAAGAGGGGGTTGTTGAATTTGATTTAGGGAGAAAAAGGTAGGGGCAATTAAGCAGCCGCCTCTTCTTTTTCGGAAAGCGTCTTGAGGATGCCGGCCAGCTTGTTGCCACCGCTCGACAGAGCGCTGATAACGTTCTTGGCGGGCGACTGGAGCAGACCGATGACTTCACCGATAAGCTCGTTTTTGCCTTTCAGCGTGCTCAGCGTCTCGAGCTGGTTAGCACCCAGGTAGATGCTGGCGTCGATGTAAGCACCCTTCAGAGCAGGCTTGGGCTCTACGTTCTTGCCGTAGTTCTGCGCCTTATAGAAGTCCTTCAGCAGTTTGCCGGGAGCGTTGCCAGCCTCTTTCGAGAACAGTACACCCGACTGGCTTTTCAGCGCTGCGTCCAGTTCAGCCGTGTCCGTACCCAGCGTATCGAGGGCTTTGCGGATCAGCGTGTTCTTGTACACTTTGAACTCCAGGCCACGGTTGAAGCACAACCGGCGGAATTCGTTGATTTTCGCCACCGACATTCCCGAAGCATCGGTAATGTAGAACGCGTTGTGCGATTGAAACTTTTCGCTCAACTCGTCGACGAGGGCTTGTTTTTCTTCCCGGGTCATATCGTCTTGATTGTGAATTAAGCGGAAGTAACCGTGGTGTCAACCGGAACGGCGGGGCTCATCGTGCTGCTCAGCGTGATGCTCTTGATGTAGGTGCCTTTAGCCGACGAAGGCTTCAAACGCTGGAGCGTCTGGATTACTTCGATGGCGTTTTCAGCCAGCTTCTGGTCATCAAAAGACACTTTGCCGATGCTGGTGTGAATGATACCGGTTTTGTCAACTTTGAAGTCGATTTTACCAGCCTTCACTTCCTGCACTGCCTTGGCCACGTCGGTCGTAACCGTACCCGACTTGGGGTTCGGCATCAGACCACGGGGACCAAGTACGCGACCCAGGCGACCTACTTTAGCCATTACCGACGGCATCGTGATAATCACGTCGATGTCGGTCCAGCCTTTCTCGATTTTCGAGATGTAGTCGTCCAAGCCTACGAAATCAGCGCCGGCAGCGGTAGCTTCGGCCTCCTTGTCGGGAGTAACCAGAGCCAGAACGCGTACGGTTTTGCCGGTACCGTGGGGCAGCGTGGCGACGCCACGAACCATCTGGTCGGCTTTGCGGGGGTCAACGCCCAGACGTACGTCGATGTCAACGGAAGCGTCAAACTTGGTGTAGGTAATGTCCTTCACCACTTTGGCTGCCTCAACAAGGTTGCGTACCTGCGTCAGGTCGTGTTTGGCAAGGGCTTCCTTGCGCTTTTTGCTAACTTGTGCCATCAGTTTTCTTCTCCTTTAAAGTTATTCAGCAAAGGGAGAATCGCCCTTGATGGTAATACCCATGCTGCGGGCCGTACCTGCCACCTGCTTCATGGCCGACTCCACCTGGAAGGCGTTCAAGTCGGGCATTTTCACTTCGGCGATGGTGCGGATCTGGTCCCACGTAACCGAACCTACCTTGTTCCGGTTAGGCTCTTTCGAACCACCCTGGAGCTTGGCAGCTTCCAGCAGCATTACTGGCGCCGGAGGGGTTTTCACCACGAAGTCAAACGACTTGTCGGTGTACATGGTGATCAATACGGGACATACTTGGCCGGCCTTATCCTGGGTGCGAGCGTTGAACTGCTTGCAGAACTCCATGATGTTAAGGCCTTTGCTACCAAGTGCAGGTCCAACCGGCGGCGAGGGGTTCGCAGCGCCTCCCTTTATCTGAAGCTTCAGATAACCTCTAATTTCTTTGGCCATTGGTTTGAAAGGCTTCGGGCTGTATGTCGTAACACAAGCAGCCCTCCGTTTTATTTTATGTGTGCTCTAGTGGAAGCCCCGCCGGCTCAGAGCGAATAACCGACGACGTTCTTTGCAGAAGTTAGATCAGAGAGCGTAGAAACAGGAGGACTCTCCTACTTCTACGCTCTCGTCTGGTACTGTCTGGCTTATGATTCTTTCTCGACCTGGGTGTAGCTCAGCTCCATGGGCGTGCTACGGCCAAATATTTTCACGATTACGTTGAGCTTCTTGCGCTCTTCGAATACTTCCGAAACGTTGCCGGAGAAGCCGCTGAAGGCTCCATCGACAACTTTCACCAGCTCACCTACCACAAAAGGCGTTTCGAGGCTGGCCGTTTCTTCTTCAGCTTCGTCGACAATGCCCAAGATCCGGTTTACTTCGGACAGGCGCAGCGGAATCGGCTTGGTGTTGGTGCTCTTGCCTTCCTTGTCGCTCAGAAAACCAATTACGCCCGGGGTGCTGGTAATAATGTGGTCAACTTCGCCGTGGGTAAGGTCAGCGTGAATCAGGATGTAGCCGGGGAAGAAGTTCCGCTCCCGAACGCGCTTCTTGCCGTTGCGCATCTCGTAAACCTTCTCGGCCGGAATCAGCACTTGGGGAACCAAATCCGAAAGGCCATGCCGGCCAATTTCGGTTTCCAAGTACTGCTTGGCTTTTTTCTCCTGGCCGCTAACCGAGCGCACCACGTACCACTTCAACTCTCCCATCTCTACTGAATTCGATTAACGGAATGAGTTGTAAAACGCTTCGAGGCTCTTATTGAACACAACGTCCATAATGCCTACCACGGCGGCAAACACGAGCGAACCGATGAGCACCAGACCGGCACTCTTCTGCAGTTCCTCAAAAGAAGACCACGTTACTTTGTAACGCATCTCCTCCGTGGTATCGCGGAAATATTTCGTCAGCTTGCTCATGGTGCCGGTTTTGGCTTTAACTACTGCGGTTACTTCTCCGTAACCAATCTTGCACGGGCGGAGAGATTCGAACTCCCATCAAAGGTTTTGGAGACCTCTATTCTACCCTTGAACTACGCCCGTGGATGCGTCCCTTTCCTAGTAAAGCCGGATTGGGACTGCAAATGTACTGAACTCTTTATACAAAACAAATCCGCCCCTGAAAAAATCAGAGGCGGATTGTCTTGATTTACTGGATATCCAGTAGAAACTAGTCGAGGATTTCAGTTACCTGACCAGCACCTACCGTACGGCCACCTTCGCGGATAGCGAAACGCAGACCTTTCTCCATGGCCACCTTGTTGATCAGCTCAACCTGGATGGTGATGTTGTCACCGGGCATTACCATTTCAACACCTTCTGGGAGGGTGATGATACCGGTAACGTCCGTGGTACGCAGGTAGAACTGGGGACGGTAGTTGTTGAAGAAGGGCGTGTGACGGCCACCTTCTTCTTTCGACAGTACGTACACCTCAGCTTTGAACTTCTGGTGAGGAGTTACCGAGCCGGGCTTGCAGATAACCATACCACGACGGATGGCTTCTTTTTCAATACCACGGAGCAGCAGACCTACGTTGTCACCAGCTTCGCCACGGTCGAGGATCTTGCGGAACATCTCAACACCGGTTACGGTCGACTTCAGACCTTCAGCACCCATGCCGAGGATGTCAACCTGCTCACCCGAGTTGATGATACCACGCTCGATACGGCCGGTAGCTACCGTACCACGACCCGTGATAGAGAATACGTCCTCTACGGGCATCAGGAAGGGCAGGTCGGTCAGACGGGCAGGAATCGGAATGAACGAGTCAACAGCGTCCATCAGTTCTTCGATCTTGGGAACCCAGTTGGCATCGCCATTCAGGCCGCCCAGAGCCGAACCCTGGATAACGGGGATGTTGTCGCCGTCGAAGTCGTAGAACGAGAGCAGTTCGCGGATTTCCATTTCCACCAGCTCGAGCAGCTCGGGGTCATCCACCATGTCCACTTTGTTCATGAACACGACCAGCTGAGGTACACCTACCTGGCGAGCCAGCAGGATGTGCTCACGGGTCTGGGGCATCGGGCCGTCGGTAGCAGCTACTACGAGGATAGCGCCGTCCATCTGGGCAGCACCCGTTACCATGTTCTTCACATAGTCAGCGTGACCGGGGCAGTCAACGTGAGCGTAGTGACGGTTTTCGGTAGCGTACTCTACGTGAGCGGTGTTGATGGTGATACCACGCTCTTTTTCTTCGGGAGCATTGTCGATCGAAGAGAAGTCACGCTTAGCAGCCAAACCTTTGTTCGCCAGTACCGTGGTGATAGCAGCAGTCAGGGTGGTTTTGCCGTGGTCGACGTGCCCGATCGTACCGATGTTCACGTGCGGCTTGGAACGATCAAAATTTTCTTTGGCCATTGTAAAGAGATTAAGAGGAGATTTTGTGGGGATGAGACTAAAACGCGACTGAGCTATACTACAAGAAAGCGAAACGCAGCTCCACCTAGGGCCTGCACGTCGCTTTACCTGTTTGTCAGATCCAAACAGTGCAGTCGCGCTGCTCCGTCGGTATTTGTAATGTAATGTGAGCCATTTATGGGATTTGAACCCATGACCTCTTCCTTACCAAGGAAGTGCTCTACCACTGAGCTAAAACGGCTTATTCTGTTGTACTCGGGATTTACTTTAGAGCGGGAGACGAGGTTCGAACCCGCGACCTGCAGCTTGGAAGGCTGCCGCTCTACCAACTGAGCTACTCCCGCATTTGTGAGCTTCAAAATAGAGGTTCGATGCAGAACTTTATCGAACCTCTATTTCAACGTTTCACTTACTGTGGGGGTAACAGGACTCGAACCTATGAACCCGAAGGAGGTGAGTTACAGTCACCCGCAATTGCCGCTATGCGATACCCCCAGTTAGTTTTTCAGTGCCGATTGCACTGAGTTTGTTCCTTTATGCTACCCCTTAAAAGTGGGGTGGTTGCTAAAGGAGTTGCAAAATTAGGCACTTTCTGATGCAAGTCAAGCTTACGGGCAAAAATCGTTGTAATATTTTTCTGTCCGCAAGCCTGACTTTTCCGCATTTGAGAGGCTAAGAGGCTGATTTGGGAGCACTAACGCTTCAAACTCCCCCGCTAAATGACCTCTTTTTTTTATTAAAAATTTATTGAAGCAAGCTGTAGAAAGCTTTTAACTGCGTGTCCTTTTCTTTGGCCTTGATATCCTGTAACACCGGTTTCAAACTCGGTGTGCTTGCGACAAGGGTATTCAAAGCACGGTAGGCACCTAGCTTTACAGCGTAGTTTCGGTGGGTCCGAGCTAACGTTTCAAGCTTTTGAATGCCTTTTTCCCGCTCGATGGGAGGAATGCGAGTCATTAAGGTTCCGAAGTGCTGTAGGTAGTTGTACAGATCCTCTTCGGGTACATCGTTCAAACGGCGCAGGAACCAAGGATACTGATCAAGGTTGCCGTTGAGGGAGTAATAATTAGCCAGCGCATTTAGAATCGTCGTGCTGGAGGTTTCCTGCAGTGCATTAATTCGGTCCCGGGTACCCACGGTTGGGGCCTTGGTCAAGGCAGTGATGGCGGCGCCGGCAACCAAGTAGGAGCTGTCGTTGAGGGCAACACTGTAGACGTCGCCAAAATCCTCGTTCGGGAAAGTAGAAAGGGTGCTAAGCGCAGTGGCCCGAACTTGGCTTTTTACATCAGTAGCAGCCACTCGCTTAATATCATTGCGAACTGCATTGCCCTCAGGCCCTTTGTACTTACGTAAGGCCTCCAAGGCGGCATTGCGGACTGCCCAGAAGTTATCGTTGAGTGCGTTACGAAGCATGCCACTCACTGCCAAGTCTCCTACTTTATTGCGAAGCCCATCAATGGCTTCATATTTCTGAAGATAATTGCGGGCATTGTAATACTGAAACAACAACTCGTCCTGCGTGCGCTCTTCCTGAGTTTTGGCCAGCAACTGCCCTTCGGAATCAAACTTAACGAGGTTGGGGCGCTGCGGAGCGGCCCACTGGAAGGTTTGGTCTGCTTTCGTTATAACTAAGCGCGTGTCTGTCGCCTGCTTATTGATCCAGGTTGTAACAGTAACCGGCAGCCGGTAAATGGGTGTAAACGTAGAGTCTTGCACTTGCTGTACCCGCATAGTTACCTGCCCATTGGCATACGAATGGGTTACGCGCAATTCGGGGTGCCCCCGTTGCAAGAACCACTGGTCGAAAAACCACATTAGGTCCTCCCCGGTCGTCTCCTCGAAAGCAATCCGCAGCTTAGCTATTTCCGAGGTTGAGAACTTGTTGGTCGTCAGATAACGGTTCAAGGAAGCGAAGAAGGCATCGTCGCCGACATGCTTGCGTAACATGTGCAGTACCCGGCCGCCTTTGTCGTAGGAGTGGCGGTCGAACATATCTTCCCGCTCAGCGTAGCGGTAGCGAATCAGCGGCTCCCGTTTGCTGTCAGCTTCGCTCAAATACTGCATTACCTTTTCTTGCTGCACTAAGTCGGCCGCGTCGGCGCCATACTTATGCTCGGCCCAGAGTAACTCTGAATAATCAGCAAAAGCTTCGTTCAGCGTAAGGTTAGACCATGATTCGGCCGTTACATAATCGCCAAACCACTGGTGAAACAACTCGTGGGCAATAGTGCCTTCGGTGATGTACGTCTTATCCAGCATTTCGCGGGGCGTGAGCTGGGTCCACTCCTGGCGGATGGTAGTAGCAGACGTATTTTCCATAGCTCCCGAAACAAAGTCGCGAATGGAGACCTGAGCATATTTCTCCCAGGGAAATTCCACGCCAAGCTTTTTGGAAAAGAAATCCATCATAGCCGGCGTATTGCCAAAAATGGTTTTAGCAGTACTCTGAAATTTAGGCTCGACATAATAATCAACGGCCTTGCCGTGCCAAGAGTCGTTGACGACGGCAAAGTCTCCTACGGCCATCATCGTCAGATAAGGCGCGGCTGGCAGACTTTGCTTCCATACATCGGTACGGGTACCATCGGCATTTTTCTTCGAGGAAATTAGCAGGCCATTGGATAGCGTCTTGTACTGCGCATCCACGGTCATGGCAATTTCCTGCGTCATGCGCTGGTTAGGCTTGTCGATGGTGGGAAACCAGCAGGAATTGGCCTCCGTCTCGCCTTGGGTCCAGATCTGCTTGGGCTTGTTTTTCTCCGTGCCTAACGGGTTGATAAAGTACAGGCCTTTGTTGCCCGTAATTGCGGCGCTACCCCCGGCTTCCAATTCATTAGGCTTAGCCGTATAGCTAATCCGGATTTGATAAGGCTCGGTGCGGGTATACTGCCGGTCTAGGTTGACGGTGATTTTGCGCTTGTCGTAGCTATAGTTCAGGTTTTTTTCCTTACCAGCAGTTACGAGGCGGACACTTTTAATGTCAAAGCCTTTCGCGTCCAGCACAACTTGGCCCTGGGGATAGAAGTGCGGACGCAGTGTCAGGGAAGCCGTACCCAGCAGCCATTGCTTGGCCCAATCGAACCGGACATCGAGCTTGGTATCAAGCAGGTCGGTTAGGATAGTGGCAGCCGGCTGAACGGGATTAGTCGGTGGCAACCAAGAAGGTACGATGATGGTACTCGAAGCAGACTCCGTAGCGGGCAGTTCGGCCGCAGGCGTAGTTTTCTTGCGTACCGCAGGCTTCTCCGAAGACGGTTTGACCGTTTTCACGGTTTGGGCCGGAGCAGTCAGATGGGACGTAAGGACCAGGCCAATAATGCCGAGGACCGAATATTTCATGCAGAGTGGCAATAGGGGTAAGTGGGCTAAAGTTCCGAAAATATTTCAGATTTGGCCTATCTTTAAGCCCTTTTCCGCCCATCTGCCCCCACTCTATGCTACAGGTACGCACCGGATCCAATCAGACCTGGGATATTGACTATCGCCCCACTGGCTCGACCCTCGTCAATGGTGAGCCATTTGTTTGGGACTTGGTTTCGCTTGGCAATGGCCGCTACCATTTACTACATGAGGGCCGTTCTTATTCGGCGGAGGTAATCAGTGCTGATTACACGGCCAAAACATTTGTTCTGAAGCTGAACGGCCAGCTTATCGAACTGCAAGCCAAAGACCGTTTCGATTTGCTGCTGGATAAGCTAGGCATGAGCAATGCCGCGGCCAGCAAAGTGAATGAACTCAAAGCTCCCATGCCCGGGCTTATTGTTGCCATTCGCGTGGAGGCCGGCCAGGCGGTGCAGAAAGGTGACCCATTACTTGTATTGGAAGCCATGAAAATGGAAAATATTCTCAAAGCTCCTACGGATGGCGTCGTAAGTACCATTAAAGTTGGGCTCCGTGACAATGTCAATAAGGGCCAGGTACTGATTCAATTCAGTTAAGTTTTTAACCAGTTCGTTGTTGGGTAGTATACCCTGGCTACGAGTGTTGTAGGCACACAGCTTGTTCACTTCCGACAATCAACGTATTCACGCTTAATCCCTCTCCCTTTGAAGTACAACCGAATTCTGCTGAAACTGAGCGGTGAGGCCCTGATGGGCCAGCAGCAATATGGTATTGATGCGGCCCGCCTGATGCAATATGCCGAGGAAATCAAGACGGCCGCCGCGACCGGTACCCAGGTAGCAGTGGTCATTGGCGGGGGCAATATCTTCCGGGGAGTTCAAGCCGAAGCCTTTGGCTTAGACCGGGTACAGGGCGACTACATGGGCATGCTGGCAACGGTCATCAACTCGATGGCTTTGCAAAGTGCCTTGGAAAAACTCAACGTCAACACCCGTCTGCTCTCCGGCGTCACTATCCAGCGGGTATGTGAGCCCTATATCCGCCGGCGGGCCCTGCGCCACCTGGAAAAAGGCCGGGTCGTCATCTTTGGAGCAGGCATTGGCTCGCCTTATTTCACAACCGACTCGGCAGCGTCACTGCGCGCCATCGAAATTGAAGCCGACGTAGTCCTGAAGGGTACGCGCGTGGATGGCATCTATACCGCCGACCCGGAAAAAGATCCGACGGCCACCCGGTACCCCGAAATTACGTTCGATGAGGTAATGGAGAAGAACCTCAACGTAATGGACATGACGGCCTTCACCCTCTGCAAGGAGAATAATCTGCCCATCATCGTATTCGACATGAACAAAGCCGGCAACCTACAGCGCCTGATTGAGGGTGAAACGGTAGGTACCCGGGTTTCGATGAGCGGTTCGAAAGCGCCAAAGCCCGATGCGAAGCACAGTGCCCTACAACCTTCCCTGACTACCCCTACTGAGCAAGCCTAAGAACTTTTGAATGCTGGAAGTTGAATGAGGACTCTTTCATTCGACTCCCAGCATTTCTGTTATTTAATCTCCAACATTCAACACTCAACCTTTCAAAAGTGGACGAAGAAATTCAGTTTTACCTCAGCGAAGCCGAAGAGTCGATGGGCAAGTCGCTGCAGCACACCAGCCTCGAGATGAGCCGCATCCGGGCCGGTAAAGCGTCGCCTGCCATGCTGGATGGCCTGCGGGTGGATTACTATGGCACTCCCACGCCGGTTAGCCAAGTAGCGAATATCTCTACTCCCGATGCCCGCACCATCTTTATTAAGCCCTGGGAGAAAAACATCATTGCTGAAGTAGCCAAGGCTATTAAGAACAGTGACCTGGGCCTGAATCCGCAGTCGGATGCCGAGGGTGTGCGTCTGAACATTCCGCCTATGACCGAGGAGCGCCGTCGCGACCTGGTAAAGCAGGCCAAAACCGAAGCCGAATCGGGCAAAGTACGCATCCGCGGTATCCGTAAGGATGTCAATGACTCGCTTCGCAAGCTGCTGAAAGACGGCGCCGCCGAAGATGCCGTGAAAGATGCCGAAGCCAAAGTGCAAAAAGCCACTGACTCTTATATCAGTAAAGTAGACGACTTGCTTAGCAAGAAGGAAGCGGAAATCATGACCATCTGATTAGCAATTTTAGTGCACACGAAAAAGCCCCGACAGAAACCTGTCGGGGCTTTTTGCTTGATAGATATTGTTAACGCCAGAAGCCTTTGGCCAGAATCTGGGCTTCCACCGCTTCGGGCACCAAGTAACGAATTGACTTTCCAGTGTGCACGCAGTCGCGGATGAATGTGGCCGATATATCCAGCAGCGGGGCTTCCACCACCTGTACTCCGGGATGGGCGTTTACGTCAGTGGCATCTACTCCGGGCCGTGGGTAAACGTATACCGCGTATTCCGCCAAAATCCGGTCGGCTTGTTTCCAACGGGGCAGGCCTGGTAGGTTGTCTTCACCCATCAGCAACACAAAGCTGTGGTCGGGGTAGCGACGGTGTAATTCGTCCAGCGTATCAATTGTGTAGCTAGGCTTGGGCATATCGAATTCGATATCCAAAGCCCGCAACTGCTCGTTGTGCTGAATGGCCAATTTCACCAACTCGAACCGCTCCAGTTCACTGAGCATCTCCTGCCCCACTTTAAAGGGGCTCTGCGGCGACACGACTAGCCATACGGCATCGAGGTCGGTGTGCGTAGCCATGAAGTGGGCTAAAATGACGTGCCCAGTATGAATAGGGTTGAAAGAGCCGAAGAGCAACCCTATTTTCGGTGCTGACTTCACAAAATAGCGGGCTCAGCGGTAATAAAATCACGCACCAGCTTGGCAGCTTGTTCAGTGGCATGATCTAGGTCATCGTTCACCACTGTTACATCAAACCGGTCTTCAAACGTCAACTCGAAGTTGGCTTTGTAGAGACGAGCGGATATACTGGATGCGGAATCGGTAGCACGAGTACGCAGGCGCTCTTCTAAAATCTCTAATGACGGAGGCTTGACGAAAATGGCTAAAGCCCGATCCTTGTAGAACTCCTTAATACTGAGGCCACCCTTCACGTCTACATCGAGAATTGCATGCTTGCCGCTTTCCCAGATGCGTTCAATCTCGGATTTGAGAGTGCCATAAAAGGCGCCTTCGTATACTTCCTCCCACTCAACAAATTCGTCGTGACGAATTTTTTCCTGGAATTCCTGGACGGAAATGAAGTAATAGTCTTTACCATTGGCTTCGGTACGACCACGCTTGTCGCGGGTACAGGCCGAGATGGAAAAGCTCAGCTCCGGAATCTGGTCCATGAGCCGGTGAACGATAGTAGTCTTACCAGCGCCGGAAGGAGCCGAAAAAGCTATGATTTTACCCTGCATGGGGTAAAATTAGGCCATTTCTGCTTGAACGCGCGCTAAAATTGTTTGCGAAAGCGAAGTTGGTACTCCCTTACGCCCCACATGCTGGGACAAAAAGTCGATGAAAATCTGCTGCTTCTCAATGCTATCAAAGCATGGTGAGCAATCTTCGGCGTGGCTGACAAAGTACTCTTCGTCTTCCAGGCTAGGCTCTTGGCCTACGATGATTTGGTCGAGAATTGTATTCACGCGTTCACAATCGGCCCCTTCCACTTGAGAAGCAGCTTGCTGATTGGTTGATGTAGTAGCAGTGTTTTCCATAACCGAGCCCGGTGTAAAGTTTATTCGTTTTCGTCCTCAACATCAGAGCCATCGATATCGTTACCGTAGCCCATTGATTTTGCGTATTTTTCTAGTTTTTCCTTCAAAAAATTGCGTGCACGATGCAAGCGGGAGCGAACAGTCCCGATTGGAATGTCCAAAACTTTCGCCATTTCCTCATACGTGAACCCTTCCAGGTCACACAGGATAATGACAGTTCGAAAGTCAACCGGCAGGGAATTCAGGGCACTGGCCACCTCATCCCCGATCAGGTCGCGCACGGCCTGCTGCCGCATGTCCGACGACGTGCTTCCCACGTCGCCTTCGGCCTCTACGTCTTCCGTATTGTAGTAGCCCTCTATTTCGCTGTAGTCAACTTTAGCGGGCTGCTTACTCTTTTTCCGAAAGTCGTTGATAAACGAATTTTTCAGGATGCGAAACAGCCAGGCTTTGGCGTTGGTTCCCTGCTCGAAGTACTCAAAGAAGCGGTACGCCTTCAAATAGGTCTCCTGTACGAGGTCATTGGCATCGTCTTCATCGAGAGTAAGGCGGAAAGCAAAATTGTACAGTGAATCGAGCACAGGCATCAATTCCGCCTGAAAACGGCGGTCTTTTTCCTCTTTGCTCAATTTTGGAACCCGTTCGGGAGAATCGCTCATGGGCGGTAAAAGATTGCGGCTACGCTAGATTAAAAAATTGCAGCCGTGTAAACAAATGTACAGGTTATACTAATCCGCTCAAGAAGGGTTTTGTTGGGAATGCAAGACCGCCGCTTCTAGGGCTTCATGGTAGCTCCATAAATAGAATTGCGAGCAGAAAAGCCCAAAGGCAGGGGCCACGACCAAGCTCCTCACCTGAACAGAAAGTATACTACCTACGGTTTACGATGCTATACGGGTTGCAAACTGGCTTTAGCGACCGGTAGGGAGTTTATGTTGTAAAGCAGATAAAGGCTGCCAAGTTAGCACCCGGCCGGCTACCTGAAGTGGTTCTATGGCTTTGATACAGGTACAGGCCGCGGGCTGCTGCCGACAATCAGAACAGTCGGGACGGTCGAATACCAGATACTCTGCATAAGTCCCCAACGGCGCCCACCGGCCTGGATGAGCTGGGCGCATAGGAGGATACAATCCCAGGGCATGCCGCCCTAAGGCCGCCGCTAAGTGCAAGGGCCCGGTACTGGCCGCCACAAGCCCATCGGCCCCCTGAATAAAAGCTAGGAGCTGGCCTAACGAAAGCTGCCCAGTGAGGTTACCAGCCAAAAAGGGACTATGCTCTTGTAACCAAGGTGCTAACTCCTCCCCCTCCGCAGCCGTTCCGGTCACGAATACCCGGTGCCCAGCTCCGTGAAGCACCCGAACCAGAGCCCCAAAATGGTCGAGGCCCCACTCGCGGGCACTCCCCCGGGACCGGGGGTGCAGCACCACGTTCAGTTGCTGGGCTGACTGCTTGGCTAGCAGGCTGCTGATAGCCGGCGGCAGCGGGGCTACGGCTTGTAAGCGGACCAAGGGGGTAATGGCCGCCAATGACAGTTCTACAGGCAGACGTAGGGGCTGCAGGAGCTTCAGGTTGAGCTGGGCTTCGTGCAAAGCAGAATGCCGACGGCTCAGGGGCACTAGGCGGTTACAGGTCAGCCAGTGAATCCAACGGTTGCGGGTGCCGATCCGGATGGGAATGCCGGCTTGCTGGGCCACCCGGGCCAGCACCTTGTTGGGAAAGATGTGCAGAATAGCTTCGGCCTTGTAGTGGCGCAGAGCATTGACCTGCTCGGCAGCACTTAGCGTGAGCAGCTCATCATAATTCAGAAAATCGTCGACCCACGGACAGGCTTCGGCAACTGCCTGGGTATAGGTACGACCAATCAGAACAACGCGGCAGCCAGGCACCTGCTGTTTGAGGACGCCGCAGACCGGCAACGTCAGCACGACGTCGCCAATGGCATCGGTACGGCTAACCAGAAAAGTTCTCATAGCGGTTGAGCAGGTGCAGCGGCGGCAGTACGCAGCTTAGCAAACTTTAAAAAAACGCCCCAGGCCGAAATAGTAGCAATGCACAAGCCTGCAAAACCATCGAGAAAGCCCAGTCGGAAGAAGTAGCCGTGGGTGAACTTCCAGACAGGTTTGAGCAACAAGTGAAACAGCGTGACGCGGCGCTTACCCCGCAAGGCCAGCTCGGCCGCGGAAATACTGGTAAACCGGTTGAGCTGGCTGACGTGCTGCTCGACAGAATGGTAAGAATAGTGGAGCAAATCACCGGGCAGAGTCCCAACCGTTTGGCCGGGCGCTACCTCAAACCGCTCGTGCAGCAACAGGCCTTCCCACTGCCCCAGGCGCCGGTCGTAGAGGCGCAGCTTCCGGTCGGGGTACCAGCCGCCGTGGCGTACCCAGGAACCGCAGTAGTTGGTCAGCCGGGCCAGGGTGTAGCCCGCATGCTGCCAGTTGGTCTTGATTTGCGTTATAGCGGCCCGTAACTCATCGGTCAGGACTTCGTCGGCATCGAGTTGCAGCACATAGTCGTGCCGGGCCTGGGCAGTGGCGTAGTTTTTCTGTTCTACATACCCTTCGAAGGCGTGCTGCACCACCCGCGCCCCGTGTTGCTGACAAATGGCGACGGTGCGGTCCGTAGAAAAGGAATCAACTACCAGCACTTCATCGGCCACGTCGGGTACGGCTGCTAGGCAACGGCCAATGTTGGCTTCCTCATTGAAGGTGATGATAACAACCGAGAGTGAAATGGGCATAGGAACTTCAAATATCCGGATTTGGGCGCAAGTTGCAGCCAATGGCCAGCTACAAGCCCTCATTTTAGGTTAGATCTTGGCGCCTCATGCCATATAAGTCTTATCCTATCCATCTGCTGGCTTTCATGGCTACCCGACCGTGCCTGGCCAAGTGCACACCCTGCAGGAACAAGACACTGCCAAGGGCTGGTCCCTGTTGGGCTACGTCTTAGCGCCACCTATGGCGTTAGTAATGGTATTTCTGGCCGTACCCTTCCTGTTACAAAGTGAAAGTAGGCAGCCAGCCTGAAGGTTGGCATGGGGGTGTTTTTCTCGTCGGCTTGGTCAAAGCCATGGATGCCCCCACCTTATGCCGGCCGATTCGCTAATCGATCTGACCGGTTAGGCCTGCTCTAGTTTGCGGTGATAAGGTAGTCTGGTGGGAAGATGAGTATAGCCGCGCCCTACTATTCTAACTGATATTGCTAGCTTTAACCGCGACGCCCTCTCACTTGCGTTCGGAATGTTCCTCTCTCCATTGACCCGCTATGAACTACAACCGCATCTACCAGTACCGCTTTCAGAATACCAATGCTGCCAAGAAACAAGTGGTTTGGCAGGAGTTGGCCAACTGGCTTTACAGTGGCTACCTAAAGCAGCCGCAAAGCGTGCTGGACCCCGCCGGTGGGATGTGCGAATTCATCAATGCCATTCCGGCCGCCGACAAGTGGACCATTGATATGGAGGGCGAATTTATTCGCAAATACGCCCATTCCAGCGTTACGGTGCGGGTGGGCAACAATCTGGAAGTCGACATTCCCCAGGACCATTTTGAGGCTGTGTTCATCTCCAATTTCTTAGAACACCTCGACACGCAATTTCAGGTTGCGGACTTATTGGGCCGCATGTACGCCAGCATGAAAAAAGGCGGCCGCATCGTCATTATGGGTCCCAACTTCAAGCACACCTATAAAGAGTACTTCGACTTTGCCGACCATACCGTGATTCTGACCGAGTTGGGCGTGGCCGAACACCTATACGGAGCAGGTTTCAACATTGTCAAGGTCATCGACCGGTTTTTCCCCCTGTCGTTTCGTAGTGGCGGCTACCTACCCGTTACCCCGCTCACGGTGAAAACCTACCTGAATATGCCCCTGGCGTGGCGCTTTATGGGCAAACAGTTTCTGGTTGTGGCCGAAAAGTAAAACTCCCACCCCGGCAGCCGGAGTGGGAGTTTAAATTTGCAGTAAGCCCTATTGGCTTAGTAGCGGTACAGGTCTGATTTGAACGGGCCTTGTACTTCTACGCCGATGTAGGAAGCTTGCTTGGGCTTCAACTCGTCCAGCTCCACTCCGATTTTGGCCAAGTGCAAACGGGCAACTTTCTCGTCGAGGTGCTTGGGCAAGGTGTACACCTTGTTCTCGTAGGCGGCCGAGTTCTGCCACAGCTCCAGCTGCGCCAGCGTCTGGTTCGTGAACGAGTTTGACATCACGAACGAGGGGTGACCCGTAGCGCAGCCCAGGTTCACCAGACGACCTTCCGCCAGGATGATAACTTCCTTGCCGTCGATGTTGTAGAGGTCAACCTGGGGTTTCACCGTGTCCTTGGTGTGGCCGTAGTTCGAGTTCAGCCAAGCCATGTCGATTTCATCGTCGAAGTGACCGATGTTGCAGACAATAGCCTTGTCTTTCAGGGCCCGGAAATGCTCCTCGGTGATGATATCGCAGTTGCCGGTAGCCGTCACCACGATGTCAGCCTCCTTAATGGCATTCTCCATGCGTTTTACCGCGTAGCCGTCCATAGCCGCCTGCAGAGCGCAGATAGGGTCAATTTCGGTCACGATAACGCGGGCGCCGGCACCACGCAGCGAAGCGGCAGTACCTTTTCCTACGTCGCCGTAACCAGCTACCACGGCAATCTTACCAGCCATCATCACGTCGGTGGCCCGACGGATAGCGTCTACAGCCGACTCTTTGCAGCCGTACTTGTTGTCAAACTTCGACTTGGTAACCGAGTCGTTGATGTTGAAGGCGGGCATGGGCAGCGTGCCGTTTTTCACGCGGTCCAGCAGGCGCAGTACGCCCGTGGTGGTTTCTTCCGAAATGCCTTTGATACCGGCAGCCAACTCCGGGAAGCGGTCCAGCACCATGTTGGTCAGGTCGCCACCATCGTCCAGAATCATATTCAGGGGCTGACGCTCCTCTCCGAAGTAGAGAGTCTGTTCGATGCACCAGTTGAACTCCTCTTCATTCATGCCCTTCCAGGCGTACACCGGAATGCCGGCAGCCGCAATAGCCGCCGCGGCGTGGTCCTGCGTGGAGAAGATATTGCAAGAAGACCAGGTAACGTCGGCCCCCAGGGCGATAAGCGTTTCAATCAGAACCGCCGTTTGAATGGTCATGTGCAGACAGCCGGCAATGCGCGCGCCTTTCAGCGGCTGCGAGGCACCGAACTCTTCGCGCAAAGACATCAGGCCCGGCATTTCGGCCTCGGCCAACCGGATTTCCTTGCGGCCCCATTCGGCCAGCGACATGTCTTTTACTTTGTACGGAACGTACGTTTTCGTCGTAGTTTCTACCATGATGCAGAAGATATTTGCGATTCAACCACAAAGATACGGTTTTTGTTGGGCGCCCTGAAGAACAAAAAGCCCGCGCCAAAATGGCGCGGGCTTTTCAAAACAGGCTTGGCATGAAAGGATGGCCTGTTAGTTATTCTCGATATAATCGACGGCCAGGGCGACGGCCGAGTTGGCCGTGTTAGTAGCATCACCGCGAATCACAACGGTGTAGGCCTTGCCGCTGGCGAAGGTTTTGCTGCCCAGAGTCTTGATAACCGCTTTGCTGGTCGACTCCTGCAGAATCAGGTCGTAGGCCGCGGCATCTACTTCGGAGTAGGCCGAAGCCCGGCCGAAGCCTACGCTCGTGGCAATAGGCGTAGCGCCGACCCCGGTACGACCTAAGTCAACAGAGGGAGCATTCAGCGCTAGGTGCACCACGCGCACTTTGGCTTTGCCGGAAGCAATGGTGCCGTAGTCGTCGGTAGTAGCCAGGGAAGCTACTGCGCTGTTGCTGGTGTTGTAAGCAAACACGGTGTAGCGCACGTTCTTGGCTACTGGCTGCGTCGCATTCAGCAGCACGGCGCTGGTAGTAGAGTTGTTGATCTTAACATTACGGTCGCCAGTGTTGACGTTCTGGTAGCCGCTGTTCTTGCCATACTCGATGTCGCCGAGCTTCTTGTCATCCACCAGAAAATCGACGCGGCTGGCATAAGGAGCCGCATGCACGGCCAGAATGCTCCCCTGATCAGGTGCCGGCGCTGGTGAATCATCGTCGTTGCCGCAGCTAGCAAATGCTAAGGCAGCGGGTAAAGCTGCTAGTAGAAAGTGACGCTGCAGGATGTTTACGAGGGTTTTCATAAGCGAAGTAAAAAAGAGGGTGCATATTCAACTGCCGACAGAACGTAAGACCTAGCGCTTTTGTTGGATGAGCACCGCAAAGTTTTTCTAGACGAATAGGATTTTTTCCTCGACTAACGTTCTAGCAAGCTACTGCACAGTATAGTACATTTGTATTCACGCCTATTCTACCTTTGCAACCTTCTATGTCGCTTCTTCGTCGCTCTGCTTTTCTGCTGTGTTTTTCGTTGCCATCGGTGGCGGCATACGCCCAACAAGGGCCTGCCAGCGGAGCTCCCGTTATTCACTTAAGTCCCGAAGATCAAGACCGGGGGCTGAATGGGGTACAGCACAACTTCTTCTTTACTACCGGCGAAAGCACCCGCGAGGAGGACTACAAGAATGCAGGGTTCTTTGGCCAGCGCCTGCGGCCGTATCTGGCCGGCAACCAGGAAGCTCTCGAAAACCTGAACCGCTACCGCTTACAGAAATGGCTGTACCTCGGGGAGCGAATCACTTTCCTGGGCGCCTTGAGCCTGTACGGGCAACAAGTCCTGGCCGGCGACGGGGACCAGCGGTACTTTCAGGACACGCAAAAAGCAGCTATTGGCGTAGCCGCTGCCAGCCTGCTTTCCAATATTTTGATTACCCGCCACACCAATCAGCATTTTCAGCGGGCGGTAGAAGCGCATAATGCGGGGCTTTCTTCGGCCCACGGCGGCATGTGGCAGCGCCTAGCGCCCTCTACTGTGGGCATCGCGGCGTCGCCTAGTGGCCAGCCGCTGCTAGCTTTGCGCTGGAACGTGCGGTAAGCCGTTCGCGCAATTTTCCCGTAAATACCTTTCATGAACTATCCGCTTCCTGCAGCGGCTCGGCAGTACGTGGCCGACCATCTGCATGATGATCCTGCTAAACTGGCCCTGCAAGCCCGGCGCTATCCGGGCTTGCCGGTACCGGACTTGGTACGACAAATACAAGCCCGCCAGAAGGCTCGCACCAAACTACCGGCCTGGGCCGATAACCCAGACCTGATTTTTCCGCCGGCACTATCCGTAGAACAGGCTTCCTCGGCCCGGGCGGCGGCTTTCAAAGCCAGCCTGGTGCAAGGCCAGCGCCTGGTAGACCTCACCGGCGGCTTTGGGGTAGATGCCAGCCATTTTGCCGCCCGCATACCCGAAGTACACTACGTGGAACGGGACCCAGGTCTGGTGGCAGTTGTGCAGTACAACCTGGCTCAGCTGGGTATCACCAATATCACCTGCCACGCCAACGACGCGCTGAGCTTTTTGAAGAGTACCCCCGACACGTTCGACTGGATCTACTTGGATCCGGCTCGTCGTAGCTCGGCCGACAAAAAGATTTTCCGCCTGCAGGACTGTGAGCCCGACGTACTGCGGATTTTGCCTTTACTGCTGCACAAAGGTCGCCGGGTGCTACTCAAGACCTCGCCCATGCTCGATATTGAGCAGGCTTTGTTGGAATTGAAGCAGGTGCGCCGCCTCTGGGTGGTAGCCGTTGACAATGAGTGCAAGGAAGTACTGTACGAACTCAGCCCCGACGCCGCCGTCGACCCGGAACGCTACACAGTAAATTTGCTGCGTAACGGCCACCAACAGGAGTTCCGGCTGAACAAGGCCCGCGAAACCCGCGCCATTGCCCGGTATGCCGAGGCCCAGGGCTATTTGTACGAACCCAACGTCGCGGTGCTGAAAGCCGGTGGCTTTAAAAGCATTGGTACGGCCTTCGAGCTGCTCAAGCTGCATCAGCACAGTCACCTGTACACCTCCGATACTCTACGCGCCGACTTTCCCGGCCGCATCTTCCGCATTGTGGCCACGGAGCGGTACGACCGGGACGCGCTACGGGCCCACCTGGGGCCCGAGGCCCGGGCCCACGTAACGACTCGCAACTTCCCGGACTCCGTGGCCGACTTCCGGCACCGCACCGGCATTCGAGAAGGCGGGCACCTGTACATGTTTGCCACCACTGATTTACAAGGCAAACTAGTAGTGCTGGTGTGCGAAAAGCTTTAAGTACGCAGGTAGGACATCCATCCATTACGGAATACAACTCGCCTTACTAACAAGAAAAGCCCTTTCCCGTGACGCACGGGAAAGGGCTTTTCCAGTAAAAGGCCCAGCACGTTTTTCTAGGGAGGTAGCCCGCGTCTGTTTCAGGAGCAAACTGCTCACGATGCAGTAAAACTTCCGTTAACTTTTTGCCGGGCTAGTCCAGAGGCTGCCTTTCAGGCGAAAACGCCAGGGCAGGGCGGCGTCCAGGCCGGCGTAGTCGATACCAATTCGGGGGCTAGCCAGAACCTGTTCGTCGGCAACGGGCTCCTGGCGGTCTTCCAGCCAGATCAGGTCACCGGACAGGTCGGTACCGTAGTGCTTGGTAGAGATGCCCAGGGCCTGGGTAAGCAAGCCCGGCCCGCCGGTGAGGTTGCGGGCCACTTGGCTAAGGCCCCGGCGCAGCAGCATTTCGGGCACACCCTCAACGGGCTCCAAGCCGCGAATCAGCACCGCATCGGCTTTGCCCGCTTCGTTGGTAATGATATTAAACAGCACGTAGCGGCCGTAAATCAGGTAGGTATAGGCCACGCCGCCGGCTTCGTACATCACTTTGGTGCGGGTCGTGTAGCGGCCCAGGTGCGAGTGGCAGGCTTGGTCGTTGATATGGGCATAGGCTTCCGTCTCCACAATACGGCCACCGGTCAGCACACCATCGATAGCAGTGAACAGGTATTTACCCAGCAGCTCGCGGGCAATCTGGACAACGTCGGGGCGCTGGTAAAAGGCAAGGGGAATCTTGGGCATGGCAACGAGAAAATACTAGTAACAACTACACACAGGGCACTAGGGGAGCCAAACGGTTTCCGGAGCCGAACGTTTAGCTTACACATTCCAAAATCAGCGTATCTTTGTGCCGTTATAGGTGGCCAGACCCCGATTGGGGGGCGAGGCTGAAAAGGGAATCCGGTTCAATTCCGGAGCTGTCCCCGCAACTGTACGCTTCGAGTGTGGGTAGGCCACAAGCTGCCACTGTTTCGCCACGGGCTATTCCGCAAGGAGAGCTCCAGAAATGGGAAGGCGGCCTACCAGAAGCAAGCCAGGAGACCTGCCTATACAGATTTAGTGTTCAGCGCTTTCGGGTGAAAGGCGGAGAATGATTACAGCAGTAACCCCGACGGGTTATTCTTCCCTGTTTTCAGGCTCGGCTTCGCGTTGGTTTTCCTCGTGCGGGGAAGGCTGTGCGTGAAGTTTTGAACCGAATTTTCCTAAACCGGAAATTTGGTTCGGATGATAGGTTTTTGCCATCTGCTGCTTCGGCGGTCTTACGTGCTATTTCTGCCTCTGGGGCTGGCTCTGCCGGCTACTGCCCGGGCCCAGCAGGCCCCGCCCGATTCGGCGCGGCAGCTGACGCGCGTGCAGCAGCTACCCACCGTGCGGGTACAGGGAAGCCGACCCAGCCGCTTTGCGGTGGGCAGCCGCGTCACGACCATCGACTCGGTAGCCTTGGCCCAGTACCGCAGCGGCACGGTAGCCGATGTCTTATCGGCCCGCACTCCCCTTTATATCAAGAATTACGGGCCGGGGCAGTTGGCATCCATTTCGATTCGGGGAACCTCGGCGCGCCACACGGCCGTGTTGTGGAACGGGCTCAACATTGCCCTGCCTTCCCTGGGAGAATCCGACTTCGCGCTTTTTCCGGCCAGCAGCACCACCCAGGTACAGGTGCAGCACGGCCCGGCCAGCGCCCTATACGGCAGCAGCGCTATTGGCGGCACCGTACTGCTTTCCTCTCCTACTCGCTGGAAAGCCGGGCCTCATGCGGCCGCGCAAACGGATGTAGGCAGCTTTGGGCTGCGGGCCCACAACCTCGAAGGCAGCTTTAGCAGTGAGAAGGTGGCGGTGCGCACCGCGGCTTCGCAGCGCGCAGCCGATAATGACTTTCCCTATTCGGTGCGCGAAGCCACAGGGATGGTGCGGCACCGGCAGGAAAATGCCGCTTTTCGGCAGTGGAGCCTAAGCCAGGATGTAACGCTGCGCACCGGTCAGCATGGCGAATGGATGGCAGCGGCGTGGCTTACCGACTCCGACCGGCAGATTCAACCGTCGACTGGCTCGGCCAACAACCACGCCCGGCAGCTTGACCAGAGCCGCCGCCTGCTGGCCAGCTACCGACACCTAACGACCCAGCACGAGACGGGCGTACGGGTAGCCTGGTTCGACGATGTGCTCAACTATCAGTCGGACGACGTGACCAGCACGTCGCGGGTGCGGACTACGCAGGCCCAGGCCGAGCACACATTTACTTTTCAGCCCAACTTTAGTCTGCGCCTGGGAGCCGAAGCCCAGCACTTCGGCGGCCGGGTGAGCGGCTACCGGCAGGCCATTGATGAAAACCGGTACGCCGGTTTTGGCCTGCTGCGCTTCGACCCCATTTCCACCCTGCGCCTGACGGCCAATCTGCGGCAGGCCGTGCTGCCCGGGCACCGGGCGCCGCTGGCCCCCACCCTAGGCGCTGAGTGGCAATTCTGGCAAACCCCGACGCAAACCCTGACGGTGAAGGCCAACGCCTCCCGGAGCTACCGGGCCCCTACGCTAAATGAGCGGTTCTGGCCCACTGGCAACCCCAATCTACGCCCCGAATCGGGCTTGGGCTACGAAGCCGGGCTGGCCCATATCTGGCAAACTGCCAACGGTATTTCCGTCCAGACAGATCTGACCAGCTACCACCAGCTAGTCGACGACTGGGTGCAGTGGCTACCCGACCAGCAAGGGCGCTACACTCCCAAGAATCTGCGCCAGGTGCGGGCCCAGGGCGTGGAAGCAGCCTCCCGGCTGCGGTGGCAGCACCAGCGCTATGCCGTGCAGGCGGGGCTGCAGTATGCCTACACTCAGTCGCGAAAGGTGCAGGGCTACAACGACGACCCGGACCCCGTGGGCAAGCAGCTGGCCTACGTGCCCCTGCACGCGGCCTCGTTCAGCACCGACCACCACTGGCGGCGCTGGCTGCTTTCCTCGGTACTCACATACACGGGGCCCCGCTTTATTGATGCCACCGCCCGCACCGAGCTCAACGGCTACCTGCTGCTCAATGCTTCGGTAGGCCATACGCTGCAACTGGCCCCGCACTGGTCCGTGACGGTGCTGGCCCAGGGCTTCAACCTGACCAATCTGGTGTACCAGAGCTACGAATACCGCGCCATGCCGCTCCGCTCAGGCAACCTGAGCCTACGCGTCAGCTGGCACTAACTCTTCTTAATACTTCACCTTTTCCATTTTACATGCGCTTCGCTAACCCGCTTTCAACCCTCTCCCGCCTAGCCCTGACCGGTGCTGTGGTCCTGGCCCTAGCCAGCTGCTCCGATGACCCGGAACAAGGCCCGGCCTACAACATTGCCAAAGATGACAACAACGTCTTCGTGCTGAATGAAGGCAAATTCCTGACGCCCAACGGCTCGATTTCCTACTTCAAAAAGTCCGACAAGAAGGTCGTTGACCCGAGCATTTTCCAGACCGTAAACCAACGGGAACTGGGCGACGTGGTGCAGTCGATGCTGGTGGTAGGCAACCAGGGCTACATTGTGGTGAATAACAGCAAGAAGCTGGAGGTCGTGAATCTAACCACCTTCCAGACTATTACCACCGTCACGGGCCTTGAGCAGCCCCGCTACGCCGTAGCCGCCGGTACCGATAAGGCCTACATTACGGAGTGGGTGAAATACGGCAGCCCGGGCCGGGTGGCCGTGCTGGACCTGCGCACCAACACCATCACCAAGACGATTCCCGTGGGCAAGCAGCCCGAGCAACTGGTGGCCGTGAATGGCAAAGTGTACGTGGCCAACTCCGGCGACAACAACCTGAGCGTTATCAACCCGGCTACCGACGCGGTGGAAAGCACCATCACCGTTCCGGATGGCCCCAGCAGCCTGGTGGTCGACAAAACCGGCAGCATCTGGGTACTGGGCGCGGGCTTTACCGTATACAACAGTCAGCCCCCCTACAACGTCATTTCCTCGACGCCCGGCAGCCTGACCAAGGTCAACCCGGCCACCGGCACCATCGGCAGCACCCTGCTGTTTCCTGGCAGCAACCCCGGCGGCCTGCGCATCGACGGTACGGGTACGCAGCTCTACTACCGCTACCGGGCCGCCGTGTACCGCATGAATACCACCGACGCCGCCCTGCCCACCACACCCTTCCTGCAGCGCAACTTCAGCGGCTTCAACCTCGACCCCAAGGACAACACGATTTACGCCGGGGTTTCGCCTTCCTACACCAACAACGGCAAGCTGATTCGCTACCAGACCACGGGCACGGCCATCGACTCGTTTGAAGTCGGCATCGGCCCCAACGGCTTTATTTTTTATTAGTCGATCCGCTAGCGTAGTCTTATTCTAGGTGCTTTAGATAAGTGAAAGGCCCAGCCGCTCATGGAGCGGCTGGGCCTTTCTGCAGTAGACCCCGGAAGCACTAGTCTTCGAGGCCGTCGTTGTTGCGGTCTTTGGCTTCGCCGGCGTGGTCGTACAAATCCTGGCCCGTCGTGACTTTTGCGGTGTCGCCGGCCATGCCGTTGGTGTTGGAGGAGCTTCTTTCCCCGGGAGCGGGGTCTTTAGTTTTATGGTCACCGCGTTCCACGTTGGTATCACCGCTGTCGGTGCCCGTGTCGCAGGCCGTGAGAGATGCTGATGCTAGCAGAAAGGCCAAAGCCAAGGGACGGAGCAGAAAGATTTTCATGGGTTGGATCTGAAAAGTAGGGAGCTGAGGTATATCCTACGGCTGACCGCCGCCGTGGTTCTTGCGTATGGGTGGGAGAATGTCATGAGCGGCATTAATATAGGCCAATTCCTATTTAATTCTGAATGCACGGTCTGCGTAGAGCCGGCCGGGAATCAGAGAAGCCTTGGCCAGGCAGGCGGAGCCAGATGGGCGCCGAAACTGCTTTCCCAATATCTTTGTTGCTCAGCCTTGCTTATGAATCGTTTCGCCACCCTGTCTTTTTTCTCCCCCGCCCTGCTACGTCGTACCGGGGTGCTGGCCGGGGTAAGTTTTTTATTGGCGCTCCTGCTGATAAGCTACGTTTTTGGCCTCTCGAATCATTTCCTTGGTCGATTATTCAGCGCTTTTTTCGTAATATTCTGGCTCCTAGCTGTTACGTTCCTCGGCATTGTGCCGTTTGTGAACTGGGCAGCTACTCGTTGGTTTGGTAAGGAATGGTCGGAAGTGCCCGCAGAGCCTGCGCGGCGTGCCCGACCGGCTTCGGCTTCGGTTGCATCAAATAATCGGAAACCCACGCGGCCTGTGCCGCGGCAGAACACTCCAAAACACCCGTGAAAACGACCCTTCTCCACATTAAGAACATGGTGTGCCCCCGGTGCATCGACGCGGTACGGCACCTTCTCGAACAGGCAGGTTACCGTCCGACTCAGGTAACGCTGGGTCAGGCCCAGCTCGACCACACCACCCCGGCTGATCCGGCAGTGCTGGCCCCGATTCTGCACGAAGCCGGCTTTGAAGTGCTGATGGGCCGGGCCGACCAGCTCACCGAGCAAATCAAAGGAGCCCTGGGCGAATACCTTGAGCACCTGCGCACGGCCCGGATGCCCCTGACCACCTCCGCCTTCCTGACTGAGCGGTTTGCGGCCACCTACTCCCACCTGAGCAAGGTATTCTCGCGCACGGCCAACCTTACAATTGAGAAATACCTGATTCGCCTCAAAATCGAGCGGGTTAAGGAAATGCTCAGCTACGGGGAAATGACCCTGAGCGAAATTGCCGACCAGATGCGCTACAGCAGCGGCCAGCACCTAAGCAACCAGTTCCGCCAGGTGACGGGCCGCTCCGTGAGCGAGTTCCGCCGGGACCTGATGCCCAAGCGCCTTTCCTTGGATCAGCTGGCCTAAGCTGACCTTCTACCTATTTAGCTCATACCCCGTGGGGTAACTGAGAAGCTCGGCTTTCTCGGTTGCCCCACGGGTGTTTACAGGAGTTTGGTCGGGCGGGCCTGAACCAACGCGGCGCGCTACACTGTTCGGGCGTATCTTTGTGGTTCTCTTTGCCGTGCTGCCGTGTCTTCTGCTTCGCCCCGAATCCTGCTCATTACCCCGCCGCTAACCCAGCTCAACACGCCTTACCCGGCCACGCCCTACATCAAGGGCTTTTTGGGAGGCCGCGGCTATCAGGTTACCCAGGCCGACCTAGGCCTGGAGCTAGTGCTGAAGCTGTTTTCGGAAAGCGGACTCCGGCGGGTATTTGCCGCCATTGCGGCCGGCGGGTTCGACCTATCCGACAACGCCCGGCGCATGGTGCGCCTGCAACGCAGCTACCTGGCCACCATCGGGCCAGTTATCCGGTTTTTGCAGAACAAGGACAACACCTTGGCGCCCCGCATCTGCCACAGCCGGTTTCTGCCCGAAGCCGCCCGCTTCGACAACATTGCCGACCTCGAAACTGCCTTCGGTACCCTGGGCCTCACTGACCAGGCTCGGCACTTGGCCACCTTGTACTTGGAGGACCTGGGCGACTTAATCAAGGAAACCGTGGGGCCGCAGTTTGGCTTTTCCCGCTACGCCGAGCGGCTGGGCATGTCGGCTACTACGTTTGATGCCATGCACGAAGCGCTGCAAACGGCCCCGAACCTGCTGGACCAGATGCTGCTGGAACTGCTCGACGAGCTGGTAACCCGCGTGGAGCCCGATGTTGTGGGCTTTTCGGTGCCCTTTCCCGGCAACCTCTACGGCGCTTTGCGGCTGGCGGGCCGAGTAAAGCAAATCCGGCCCCGGGCCAAGACTCTGATGGGCGGCGGCTACCCCAACACCGAGCTGCGCCAAATCAAGGAACCCCGCTTCTTCGACTATATCGACTTTCTGACCCTCGACGACGGGGAAGGTCCCTGGCTGCGCCTGCTCGAATACCTGCAAGGCACCCTGACTACGGCCGACTTGCAGCGCACTTTCCGGCGCAATGCGCACGGTCAGGTTGAGTATCTGAATACCGCCCAGGCCGTGGATATTCCGCATACTGAAGTTGGCACCCCCGATTACAGCGACCTGCCGCTGACTGAGTATCTGTCGGTCATTGAAGTACTGAACCCCATGCACCGGCTCTGGAGCGACGGACGCTGGAACAAGCTTACCATTGCCCACGGCTGCTACTGGAAGCGCTGCTCGTTCTGCGACGTGACCCTGGACTATATTTCCCGCTACGAAACCGCCCCGGCCACCTTGCTCGTCGACCGGATTGAGCAGATTGTAGCCCAGACTGGGCAGACTGGGTTTCACTTCGTCGACGAAGCCGCTCCTCCCCTGGCCCTGCGCGACCTAGCCATTGAGCTGCTCAAGCGGCAGGTGAAAATCACTTGGTGGGGTAATATCCGCTTCGAGAAAACATTCACGCCCGACCTATGCCGTCTGCTGGCTGCCTCGGGCTGCATCGCCGTATCGGGCGGGCTGGAAGTGGCTTCCGACCGGCTGCTGGCCCTCATGGAAAAAGGGGTTACCATTGCCCAGGTGGCCCGCGTCACGGACGGCTTCACCCAGGCCGGCATTATGGTGCACGCCTACCTGATGTACGGCTTCCCGACTCAGACGACCCAGGAAACCGTGGATGCTCTGGAAGTGGTGCGGCAGCTGTTCGGGGCGGGCATCGTGCAAAGTGGCTACTGGCACCGCTTCGCCATGACGGCCCACTCGCCCGTGGGCAAAAACCCGGCGAAATATCAGGTGGTGCCCATCGGCCCCGAGCCCGGCGACTTTGCTTGGAACGACCTGTGGCACGACGACCCGACCGGCACCGACCACGAGCGTTTTGGTACCGGTTTGGCCAAGGCCCTCTACAACTACATGCACGGTGTAGCCCTGGATGAGCCTTTGAGCTTCTGGTTTGACTTTAAAACGCCGCGCTCCACCGTGCCCCGCCACTTGGTTCAGCAGGCCCTGCAGGACCCGGGCAAGCCCGACTTTGCCAAGCAGAACCAGCGGCTGTTCTGGCTCGGCAACGCCCCCGAGCTGACCTACACCGAGCACAAGAAAGGCCAACGCGCCGTGCTGACCTTTTATGAGCAGGCCGAAGACTTCGAGGTAAAAACTTCTGGCCCCGTCGGGGCGTGGCTGCACCACCTCCTCACCGGCCTTACCTCCGAGTATGATACCAAAGTGCTGCTGAAAGAGGCGGCGGCCACCTTCCCAACCAGCGTGGCGGGGCTAAGTTTCGAGGCTTTCCTGACTACTCCAGCCTGGCAGCTGCTGCGCGAAAAGGGCTTGCTCGTTTTATAAAACCGGTCTATCCGCTAGCGGGAAGCGCGCTGACGCAGCCAGGTAACCATCGTTTCGACGAAGCCCGGGGCAGGTTGGGGCCAGCTCCACTTGCCGTCACTGTTCAGCCGCCCCGGCATCACAAAATCGGCGTTTGCCAACGGAAAGCTACGCACTATAGAGCCCCGGCGCGCACCCAGAGCCGTCCGCAACCGGCGGGAACTGTCGCGCACATTCAGGCTGGTATCGGCCGCGGCATAACAGGCTAATACCGGAATCCGCTGCCGCCCCAGGGCCTGAAAGGGCTTGGCTTCGGCCGCCGAAGCTACCGGAACATTTTCCAGCACGACAAACGAAGCCGTGGGTTGGGTTAAACTGGCCACTGGTACCAGTTGAGCCGCCATGCTGCCCCGGAGCCAAAAGCCCACCTGAGTAGAGTCGACGCCGGGCTCCTTGCGCAGGGCCTGAAAAGCCGTGACAATGCCTTGCAGCGTTGTGGAGTCGGGTTCGGGAGCAGGCCCACTGACCGGCACCACGACCGTCAGAAAGCCTTGCCGGGCCAGCAAATCGGCGCGCATGGTGGCGCTGGCAGCCGAGGCGGCATCGGCCAGCAAGGCTACGGCCGGATGCTGGGCCAGGGTGTCGGTTGGTACCAACAATGTGAGGCGCTGCCGGCGCCCCTGCAACGAGTAGGTGAACGTCTTTTCCTGATAGGCCCGCGGCGCTGGCTGGCCCCGACGGACCCACACGAATTCGGCCTTGATACTATCGAGCGTGAAGACGCCGCGCAGAAAGTCGCCCTCCCGAATAGCATTGACACTGGCCTGGCTCCGCTGCCCGGGCTGCTCAAACATCAGTTGGGGCTCCTTGTAGCGCACCTTGGCCGCGGCAAAGCTTAGTCCGCCCGCCTCCAGAAAGTGCATATCGGCTTCCAGCTTGCCCGGCGTAGTTTCGCGCAGGTCCAGCGCCACCCGCACGTCGGTACCCTGGTAGCTAATCGGTCCTTCGTAGTGGCCCGTGGGCAGGGGCAGCGTTGTGGTACTGGCTTGGTCCGACGAGCAGCCGCTCAACATTCCTATAACCAACCCGGGTAGCCACCAGGCCCCGCGTGGGTACGTAGCACAGGACAAAAGCGGAGGTATTCTCACAAGCTGCGGAAAGGTGACCGGGCACAAAGGTAACGGGCCTTCGGAATGTAGCGCCGCTAGAGGCCTTTGCGCAAAATCAAATCGGTCTGAATGTCCTGCCCCAGCCGGAACTCGTGCTTACCGATTTCCTTGAACCCAAACCGCCGGTAAAACGCAATGGCGGCTTCATTCCGCTCCCAAACGCCCAACACAACGGTGCGGCAGGCATGAGTCCGGGCTTCCTCAATGGCCCGGCGCATTAGGGAAGCGCCTAGGCCGGTGCCTATCCAGTCTTGCCGCACATAGAGGCGCTCTATCTCCAGGCGTGCCGTGGCATCCTTGCCTTCTTCCAGCCCCAGCGCCGAGCCTAGCTTCAGCTTGGCATATCCCACGGGTTCCTGCTGCATCTGCGCTACCAGAAAAGTAGTATCCGGGGCATTGAGTTCGGCCAGCTGCTTTTCAGGGCTGAAGGTTGCCGCCAGAAATTCGGCCATATCGGCCGCGGAGTTGTCGGCGGCGAAGGTATCGTGAAAAGTTTGGCGGCCTAGTTCGGCCAGCTGGGTAGCAACAGCCGGGGTACGCTTGGCGACGGTAATGCGAAGAGGTGAAGACATGAAAGGGAACGGCTGGTTAATCGATAACGTCGTTTTGCCGGTTGTTGCGGCGCATGCGCCACCCCATGCGGAGCATAAACAAGGCGCCCACCAGAAACACCAGGCTCAGCCCGATTCGCGCAGTCGTCAGCGTCCCGGTTTGCCAGGCGGCATAGAGCTCGGGGGAGCGAAAAGCCAGGGCCACGAGCAGCAGCACTCCGGCCAACAGGTAAAGTGCGCCCGTCGTACGGGCCCGACCAGTAGGAGGATACGCCATCAGAGCAGAGTTAGAAGGTCAAACTTAATACGAAATTCCCACGGCCCGTCCCACGAAGGCGTCGGTCGTAAGCTGTTGGAGCATAAACTGCGCGACGTCGGCCCGGGAAATACGCCCTTTGATCTTGGCGTTGGCGAAGCTAAGCGCCACTTTATAGCCTCCACTAGCCTTGCTATTGGTCAGGCCCGCCGGCCGCACGATGGTCCAGTCTAGGTTACTATGCTGAATCAAGGCTTCCTGTCGTTCTTTATCGGCCATGATGTGCTTCAGAAACAGGGGCGCAATTATTTTACTGAAGACAAAGCTTGCCTCATTCTTGCTACTGCCCACGCCCAGCGAGGATTCACAAATCAAACGCCGTACCCCGTAGCGCTGCATGCACTCCAGAATGTGCTGGGTGCCATCAGACAAGGTTGTATCCCCCGACTGGTTTTTCCTTACGCCCAAGGCAAGCAGCACCGCATCGTGGCCGGGTACCGCCTTCTCCACCGTTTCGGGTTCCAGCACGTCGCCTTGCACTACCCGTAGATTCGTGTGCTTCAGTTTCAGCTTGTCCGGGTTGCGTACGAAAGCCGTTACACTGTACTGCTGGTCGAGGGCTTGCTGCACCAGTTGGCGGCCAGTAGCGCCGGAGGCACCAAAAATAAGGACTTTCATAGAAGAAGAATGAGGCGAAACAACGAGTGACTCCCTACCCAGGAGTTGAACTATGTCCTCATACGCAATGCCTGTCCCTGGGTAGCACCACCGGGTGTGGTCATCTTCTCCAGCCACCCTTATGCCCCACCAGTAGAATTCGAAAGTAACGCCTCCCAAGTGTTTTGTATCTGCCGAATGCTGTGTACTTTTGCCTGCACCAACACCCAAGCGAGAGTAGCTCAGTTGGTAGAGCATCAGCTTCCCAAGCTGAGGGTCGCGAGTTCGAACCTCGTTTCTCGCTCATCATAAATCAGCCACTTAGATGAAAGTCTGGGTGGCTGATTTCGTTTATGGCCTACACGTTGACATGTGCTCGGAGTATGATTGATATACTAGGCTCATTAGAAGGCAGGATAGATACCAGTATATAAGCGTTTCACATTTCTCCATTACTGTGGCTCAAACTTGGAGAAACGACGGGGCACTCTACCCAACAGCAGGGCCATACTCACCGCTTTCTGAAGCAGTTCTGCACTCAGCGATGCGGGGTATTATCCAAAAAACACACCACTATAATAAAGCCCACATACGCTACCGTTGCATCATCGACTCAGCTAGCTAGTCGACTGGCAACCTGTTATATAGACACACTTGCCAAGGACGAAATGAAGTAACAGTCCACCGAATTTGCAGTCAGGTAGAAAAGGCAAAACAATAACCTCGCATGCTTTGAATTGCAAAGTACTTTTGCTTTATTTGTACCGTCGCTGCTAAAACTCAGCAAGCTCGGGGCTCTTTCTTCCAAGAGTAGCTTGCCCCCAAACCTTAAGTTTCACCCATTCCGGCTGTTAAATGATTGTCGAAAGCTAACAATGCACGCTCACGTACTTTGCATTTCAAAGAGCTTTTAAAGCTACCCTATGAGTCTCTATTCCATACTTGACCGAATCCACGCGCAGGCGAAGCAAAGCAGATTGCTCCGGGATTTTGCCGTGTTCAACCGCATAGCCCTGGCCGCCGGGTTTCTACCATCGGGCTACGTCAAAATTGCGGGAGAGCGGTTCACAAATTTGCCGGTTTGCCATCCCATGGGTCATTACCTGGATGCTTTTTATCAAACTGGCTATTACTACACTTTTGTGGGAATCATGCAAATATTAGCAGCCTGCTTACTGCTAGTGCCGCGCACAGCAATGCTAGGGGCTTTTATTTACTTTCCAATCATTCTAAACATCTGCATTTTATCCTTAGCCGTGCGCTTTGAAGGTTCCCTGATTACGTCGCCTTTAATGGTATTGGCTAATTTGTACCTTCTGTGCTGGGATTATGACAAGCTAAAATTTATTCTTCCCTTTTACAGGCATGAAACAATTTAATTGATGCTTAACTACGCAGGCGTCGCACTTCTATTCTTTCACAACCGGCTCTTATGCAAATGACACTTATATATACCGTGCTGAAACAGAAATTCTTTACAAGAGCTTTTCCCACTCTTTGGCTAGCGGCACTGGTACTCACGAGCTCTTGCGAGATAATGCCCCGTAATTCCCTGGAAGACTGCCGGTCACAGTGTTCCGACAGTGGCAACCCCCAAACCTGCTACGAATTCTGTGATTGTATTCATAAGAACTGCCAGCCTCTGGCTAATTGTCTGGACGAATACGACAAAGCGCGAAAAGATACCATTCGAGTTCCGAGCCCAAAATAATAGTCATCACTTTTTGCTTTCCGCTTTGCTATGTTGCGAAGCCATACCAAGAATATTTCTCCACAAACCACAGTAAAATAAATCTCACCTTTTAACACAAAAATGCCATGAACAACACATCAAACCTCTCGTCACCCTTTGCCAATTTAGTGAGCTGGCTTTTTGGTTTTATTGCTTTGGCAATCGGCATGGTAAATATTTTTTGGGGCAATGACCCAGGTTTTGGAATTTTTATTTCTCTACTAGCCCTCGTTTTTTTTCCTCCTCTGACAACCTTTATTAAAGATAAGACCGGCTTGTCTATTCACAGAGTTGTAAAATGGGTTCTAGCGCTTTTCATCCTTTGGGCAGCTATCGGAGTGGGAGAGCTATTCGATAAAATCGACCTTATGATGAATAATTTATAGTCCTGAATGCAGAGAAATTAGCTCCGTCTCAATACCCAACCAATATAGCTAACGAAGCCCGCCAAAGCGTTGCGTGATGCAGCGCCTTAGCGGGCTTCGTGGGCGAGAGGCCCCGGCTGGGCTTAGGCTTTAAACCCGCTGGGCTTGAGGCTTGAGTGAGGTGAGGTCGGCAATTTTGACGGGCTTGCCCGTGTCGATGCTCTTGCGGGCTGCAATGCCCACAAGTACCGCCAGGGCCCCGTCGCGGCTGCGGGCGGCCTGCCGGAACGGGTCTTTACCGTCGGGATTGAAGATCTGTTTACGCAAGCGCACATCCCCGCCGCCGTGGCCTTCCTCGGTGTTTGGAATCTGGATCAGCTCCCGCTTGCCGAAGTTGGTGGTTACCTGAATCTCGTCGAACTTCTCCATCTCCCAGGTTTGCTTTTCATGGATCCAGGCGTCGATTTTGCCTTTGGTGCCATTGAAGGAGATGCGGTAGCCCTCGTAAGGGGAATAGGTAGTAAGCGAGTAGCTGACCTGCACATTGTTGGCGTATTTGATCTGCACGGCCATTTTGTCGAAGATGTCCACGTCTTCGCGCCACACGCAACCGTCGCGGTGGTAGCCGTCGTACTTCTCATTGTCGACGTAGATCTTGGTCAGGCGCTCATCCTTGGTGATATCCCAGTAGAACTGGCACTTATCCTTGTGGGGGCAGGGCCGGCAGTGCGTATGGCGGAAGGGGTTGTTTTTGCCGTAGAAATTGAGCTGCCCATTGCCGTAGACCTCCTCAGGATCCGAGTCGAGCCACCAGTTGAGCAGGTCGAAGTGGTGGGAAGCCTTATGCACCAGCAAAGAGCCGCTGTTTTCGCGGCGGCGGTGCCAGCGCCGGAAGTAGTCGGCCCCGTGGTGCACGTCGAGGTACCAATGGAAGTCGGCGGAGGTAACGGTGCCGATGACGCCGCTCCGCAACAGCTCATACAGCTTCTGGCGGTGGGGCGAATAACGGTAGTTAAAAGTGACCATCACCGTTTTGCCCGTGCGCCGCTCAGCGTCCAAAATGGCTTCGCACTTTTTCTCGTCGGTGGTCATGGGCTTTTCCGTGACGATATTGGCCCCGTATTCCATGCCCTTGATGATAAACTCGTTGTGGGTAGAGTCGACGGTGGTGACGATGAGCAGCTCGGGCTTGGTCTGCTTCATCATCTGGTCGAAGTCGGTGAAGGTGGGGCACTTTACACCCAGCATTTTCTTACCAGTTGCTACCCGGCCGGGGTTGATGTCGCACAAGCCCACGAATTCGATTTGGTCGCCGAATTCCTTAAGCACCGACGTGCCCCACATGCCCAGGCCGCGGTGGCCGGTGCCGACCATAGCCACGCGTTTGCGGGAGCCCGCCAGCGCAGCAGCCAAGGCATTATCGGTGAGAAGCGTACCGGCCAGGGCCGTGCCGGTGGTTTGAAGAAATGTTCTGCGATGCATGGGAATTGTGGGTTAGCAAGCACAAGGGATGAAACGTCAACGCACGGGTCGTTGCTACTCCCGGCGGCCTGGGGCCAGGGCCTTCACCCACCCTGTTGACCTTAGTAAACTGGCGGATTTACGGATTGAATGGAAGAAAACCAGATACTTTATCTGTGCAATCGTTCCCGGCAACGTTCTCATGGCTTGTGCTTTCAGAGCCAATGGGTTAGGCGTGCTGCAAAAGGCAGCAACCGGCTGATTCCGTCGGCTTCAGGGAAGCAGGCCCGAAAGGGAAAGGCCGACGAACTTTCGTCCTGCGCCCCAATCGAAATTCAGCCGTATTTTGCGCCCATCGGTATCCGCTGCAGGATGCTACTCACCGTTGGAGCTGCTCCAACCCGACAACTCCGCAATGAGCTTGTGGCAACAATGGGCCGTGTTACTGGGAATTTTGGCGCTCGGCATGCTTTGGAGCGTGCGCGCCCGAAAACTCACCCCGGCCGGGGCTCTGACGGGCGGGGTGCTGGGAGCCCTGATTTTTCTGGGCGCCGGCTGGTGGGGCATTGCCTTGCTAGGCTTGTTTTTCGGGCTGGGCACGGCAGCCTCGGCGTGGAAGGTTGCCGAGAAGCGGCGGCTGGGTCTGGCCGAAGAAAACAAAGGGCGGCGCACGGCGGGCCAGGCGCTGGCCAATGCGGGTATAGCAGCGCTGCTGGGGGCGCTGAGTTGGTATTCCCCGGCGCACCAAGACCTGTTTCAGCTAATGCTGGCGGGCAGCTTCGCGGCGGCTACGGCAGACACCTTATCCTCGGAGCTGGGCAATATCTACGGCCGCCGCTACTACAATGCCTGGACGCTGCGACCCGACACGCGCGGGCTGAATGGCGTCGTCAGCCTGGAAGGAACCTTGCTGGGAGTGGCGGGCAGCGGGCTAATAGCGGTGGTCTATAGTCTGGGCGTGGGCTGGCACCGCGGCTTTTTCTGGTTAGTGGTGGCCGGCACCGTGGGCAACCTGGCCGATTCCCTGCTGGGCGCCACCGTCGAGCGGCAACACTACGTGTCCAATAACGCCGTTAACACGCTGAACACCGCCGTGGGAGCCGTTACGGCTGGGTTGCTGTATTGGCTGGGGTAGGCGGGCCGCTCCATTCGCCGAGCACTACAGCAGCCAATCGAGTACTAGTACGCCAGCCAGCCCAACTACCGAAACAATGGTTTCCATGGCCGTCCAGGACCGTAGCGTGTCGCGGGCCGAGAGGTTGAAGTATTCCTTGAATAGCCAGAACCCGGCATCGTTGAAGTGGGAAAGCAGCAAGCTGCCGGCCCCAATAGCCAGCACCATCAGGTTGGGGTTGGTGGGCGAATGAGCCATAACGGGCAGCATGACGCCCGCTGCCGTGAGGCCGGCAATGGTAGCCGAGCCCAGACACACCCGGATAACGGCCGCAATTAGCCAGCCCAGCAACAGCGGCGGCAAGCCGGTATTCTGCAGGCCCGTGGCAATGTCGTTGCTGATGCCGCTGGCCACCAGCACCTGCTTGAAGGCCCCGGCGCCCCCGATGATGAGCAGAATCAGGGCCACATCTTTTACCGAGGCCGAATAGGAATCCATGACTACTGCTACGGATTTGCCCAGCGCGGTGCCCAGGCTTACCGTAGCTACACCCACCGAGAGCAGCATTACGATACCCGGCTCCGCCAGAAATGCCAGGGTTGGGGCCAGGGGGCTGGTCGGGGGCAGCAAGGCCTGGCTGCCCAGCACCACTGCCAACACCAGCACGGGCAGCAACGACGACAGGAAACTGTTCCAGCGGCCGGGCAGCGCATGCTCGGGCAGCGGGGGAGCCACAAAACCCGACAGCGGCACCGACACAATACCCCGCAGCGTGCGGCCGTACACGGGCCCGGCCAGCACAATAGCCGGCAAGGCAATGAGTAAGCCGTAGCAGAAGGTCAGGCCCAAGTCGGCATGGAACTGCGCAACCAGGGCTGTGGGGGCCGGGTGGGGCGGCAGAAAGCCGTGCATTACCGACAGGGCGGCCAGCATGGGCAGGCCCACGTACACGGCCGGCAACCGGTACTTGTACACCACCGAAAATATCAGGGGTATCATGAGCACGAAGCCCACGTTATAAAACAGGGGAATACCGATGATGAAGCCCGCCACCATCAGCGTCCATTGGATGTAGCGGGTGCCGAAGGTGGAAATTAATGCGGCGGCAATCTGCTGAGCGGCTCCACTTTCGGCCACAATCTTTCCCAACATGGCCCCCAATACTATGACGACCAGCACCGAGCCCAGCGTGTCGCCCAGGCCCTGGTAGATGGCCGCCAGCAGCTTGGCTGGAGCCAGGCCCAGCGCCAGGCCCGCCCCAATGGATACCAGCAGAAACGCCAGAAACGCGTGCACCTTGCCCCAGCTGATAAGGCCAATCAGGGCCAGGACGGCCAGTAGCAGGATCAGAAACGTCATAGCGAAAGGCAGGGCGAGCCGGATAGCGGAAAATAAGACAGGTACGTTCTCGAAACACCGGAAAGCAGGGGTACCGGCCGGGCGAGTGGGTAGCTATTAGGGAGTCAGACCCACGGACGGCATGTGGGCCAGAATCTGGCTGACCAGAGCAGCCGGAGCAGCATCGATGGGCAAATGCAGGCCGTAGGCGGGGCGCTCCAAGGTCGCAAACTGGGAAGCCAGCAGGGCGGGGTTCATGTAGTGGCCCTGCCGCTGCTGCAGACGCTGCCGCACCAAGGCTTCGGACCCATCTAGGAATACCCACTGCAGCGGCTGGCTGGCAGTGGCAGCGGCCCCAAGCTGCTGCCGGTACTTCTCCTTGAGGGCCGAGCAGGCCAGCACGGCCCCGGTGGTTTGGCTCCATTCCCGAATACCGGCGGCCAGGCTCTCCAGCCACCCCCGCCGGTCGTCGTCAGTGAGCGGGGTGCCGGCCCGCATTTTGGCCACGTTAGCCGGAGAATGAAAGTCGTCGGCATCGAAAAAAGGCCGGCCCAGGTGGTCGGCCAGCAGGCGGCCTACCGTGGTTTTGCCACTACCTGATACTCCCATAATGACAAAAACCGGGCTGCTATGCATAGGTTGATTAACTAAAAGCGGCTAGTAAGGTAGCACGTACAGCAAAGCCCCGAAACTGACCTGCCGTAGATGCTCTGCTGCGGCGAAGGAGGCCGTAGGCCGACAAGACCGAAAGTAAGGCTATCTGAGCCAAGGGCTGGGCCGAATAACTGTGCGTTGGACAAAAAAAACTGTCCGAAATTCTGCAGAGGACCTGGAATGCCAGAACTACCCTATCACCAGGGCATTCAGGGTAGCGGAGGCTGACCGTACGTTGGAAGGGCCTGGCTCTTCGGGCAATGGGGAAGTAGCAGAGGCGGGGCGAGGAAGGCGGAGCTAGCGGCTTTATCTGCTCTACGGGCTACCACGGGACGCCAAACGTCCGGCGAATTCAGGCCTAATTACTTCCGTGGGATGCCGCCCTTGCAGAGGCAGCACCCACAGAAGAAATTCACTCACCATAAAAAACCTGTAACAAAGGTCAGCATATTTACAACCCGGGCGGGTACTTGTCGCTGAGTATCAGAAAATACTAGCTGTACAGCACCTTATTCCATACGAACGGTAAGCGCATTCCCCGAATAAGTAACCGTGTGGTGAGGTGCCTGCTTGAAATCGACCGGCGCCGGCCGGTCGGGGCTAACCCAGATTACCTGAAAGGTGCGTTGGGCAGTCATCGTTGGGAAGGAGCCTTGCCGCGCTCCAATAGTCAGCGTTTTGGCTTTTTCCTCGTAGCGCAGCGGAATGGTAGCAAAGGCCCCCTTCTCATAATTGTAGTTCACGTCTTCGTCTTCGTAGAGCGTAAACTGCCCGTCGCGGCCGGTGTAGACGTAGAGCGTAATAGGGTCAGCGGACTTTTCAGTAGCGTACTGCAGTTCCGGGCCGCAGGGCAGAATGGCGCCTTCGGGCACAAACAGCGGCATGCGTTCCAGCGGGGCCGCCTCCGTAATCTGCCGGCCCCCGGCCTGGTGCTGACCGGTGTAAAAGTTGTACCACCCCGTGCCGGCGGGCAGATACAGGGGCTTTTCCCGGGCCTGGTACTCGGTAATGGGGCTGACCAACAGACTAGGGCCGCACATAAACTGACTGCCGATGCTGCCCACGTTGGGGTCGGCGGCGAAGTCCATCTGCAGGCCCCGCATCAGGGTGTAGTTTTCGTGGTGCACCCGGCCGGCCAACGAGTAGAAATAGGGCATCAGGCGGTAGCGCAGCTGGTCGTAGTAGAGCATGCTTTGGTAGGCCGGATGGGTTTCCGGCGCGATGTTGAACATTTCGCGGAACGGAAACTGCCCGTGCACCCGAAACAGCGGGCAGAAGGCCCCGAACTGAAACCAGCGCGCCTGCAGCTCCCGCCACTCCTCCAGGTCCTGGGCATTGGGCTTTTCGTAGCGCCGCTCCACGGCAAAGCCCCCGATGTCGGTGGTCCAGTACGGAATGCCCGACAACGACAAGTTCAACCCGGCCGGAATCTGGTTGCGGAAGTCTTCCCAGCGGGAGCCAATGTCGCCGCTCCAGATGGCGGCGGCGTAGCGCTGGGAGCCGGCGTAGCCCGAGCGGGTGAGCAGGAACACGCGCTGGTTGGGTGCCGCCCCGCGCTGGCCCTCGTAGATTCCCTTGGCATTCTGAAGCGGAAAGCCGTTGAAATACTGGGTGGCCGAGCCCAGAAAAGTGGGCGTCATCAGCTCCTTACGCGTTTGCACGTTGGTGTTGGAGTAGATGTCGGGCTCGGAGGCGTCCATCCACCAGGCGTCGATGCCCTTGGTGAAGAGCTTGGTATTCATCAGCTCCCAGAAAGCCTGCCGGGCCTGGGGGTTGAAGGCGTCGTAAAACGTGGAGGTGTAGCCGGGCGCAATCCAGTCTTTGGTGCGGTTGGCAATGTTGCGCGGGTAGAGGTAGCCCTTGCGTTGAAAGTCGCGGTAGGCCGGGATGCCCTCGTAGAACTTGGCCCACACCGAAATCATGAAGTGCAGGTTTTGCTCGTGCAGGCTCTTGATCAGGCCGTCGGGATTGGGGAAGCGGCTGGGGTCAAACTCCTGGCTGCCCCACTCGGCGGGCTTCCAGTACGACCAGTCGAGCACGATATTGTCGATGGGAATGCGGCGGCGGCGAAACTCGGCGGCTACGTCCAGCATTTCCTGCTGGGTTTTGTACCGCTCCCGACTTTGCCAGAGCCCCATAGCCCAGCGCGGCACCATCGGGGCCTTGCCCGTGAGCTGCCGGTAGCCGCTGACCACTTCATCAAGGTTAGCTCCGTGCACGAAGTAGTAATCCAGGCTTTGCCCGGCTTCGGAAGCCAGACCGTACTCGTGCTGGCTTTGGCCGACTAACGGGCCCAGCCATTTCAAGCCCAGGTAGGACTCGTCGCCGTCCGGATTCCACTCGATTTTAACCGGGTATTTCCGCCCCGCTTCCAGGTTGAGGGCTACGACCGAAGTACCCGGGTTCCAGGCCTGCCGCCACTTATCGACCTGTAGCTTGCCGTCGACATAGAACTTGACGTAGCCGGCATTCTTGAGCAGAAAGTGGTGCAAACCCGTCGTGCCCGACTCCATCGAGCCTTCCCACGTTACCAGCGCCTGACCGAGCTTGAGGCCCGCCGGGAAGTTTTTCTGATCTTCCAGGTACTCGTAGCTCAGCACCGACTCGGGCCGCTGCGCCAGCACTTCCGCGGGCTTGTCTTTGCGGACGTAGGTAGCCGTAAGCCAGCCCGGGGTGCCGTCCTTGGAATAGAGCTTGAGCGAAGAAAGCGGCTGGTAGTCGCGCGTGTCGCCGACTTTGGTAATGGAGTAGTTGTCCCAGAGCAGGCCGTAGTTGCGGCTCGACACGAGGAAGGGCACGGCCACGTCGGTGTTGTTCTGGGCCAGCTCCACCTGCTGGCCGCGGTAGTTCATCGTGCCGTTCTGGTGCTGGCCCAGGCCGTAGAGCCCCTCCCCTGCCGGCGAGTCGAACACCTGCTCGATCTGGTAGAGCGGCTGTCCGTCGGTCACCACGGGCCGAAAGGTTTTGCCCCCGCCCGGCCGCTCCTGCAGAATGGTCTGGCCTTTTGAGTCGAAGAAGCTGACCTCGCCGGTATTGAGCGAAACCGTGGCCCGTAAGGCCGCCGTGCTGATGGTGCCCAAGCCTTTTTTCTCCTTGTACCGCCACTTCACGGCGGTAGCCGGCTGCTCCACGACCATCAGGCTGGGCGGCGCGGCTATGCTTTCCTGCGGACTGGCCTGCACATGGATAATCTGATCCGACACTACCTGCAGGCGCACTGTGCGCGGGTCGTGGTCGTTGCGGCGCGGCAGATGCACCACAACGCCATCGGCCTGCCGCTGCACCGTGGCCTTTTGAGCCAGCGAAGCAACGGCAGGCAGCAGGATAGCGCCACTTAAAAGAAAAACACGGGAATAGGAATTGACCATAGAGGGCGAATAAGTAGGCTTACCCTAAACCGTCCGTTTTCTTCCGCCACCCAAGCACGAGCAGACGTACCCGGGGGCGGAAGAAATTGGACGGCCAGGGGGTTGCTTACAGCGTCACGTTGCCGGTAAGACGAATGTCGCGGGAGGAGCTGCCGACCAGCACGTCGAACTTGCCGGGCTCCAGCACCCACTGCTTTTTGGCTTCGTCGTAGTACTGAAAGGCGTTGGAGTCGAGGTTCACCGTAACCGTTTTCGACTCGCCGGGCTTGAGGAAGACCTTGTCGAAGCCCTTGAGCTCCTTCTCGGGGCGCTTCACGGCGGCCTGGTCGTCGTGCACGTACACCTGCACTACTTCGGCCCCGGCGGTTTTGCCGGTGTTGGTTACGCGCAGCTTCACGGTGGCGCTTTGCTTGCCGGGCGTCACGCTCAGCTGGTCGTACTTAAAGGTGGTGTAGCTCAGGCCGTGGCCGAAGGCAAACTGCGGAGCGACTTTGTAGGTGTCGAAGTAGCGGTAGCCCACATAGATGTCGTCCTTGTAGAACTGCTTGAGCGGGTTGCCGGGGGTGCTGGGGTATTCGCCGAGCTTGTGGGCCGGCGAGTCTTCCAGCTTCACGGGGAAGGTCAGGGGCAGCTTGCCCGAGGGGTTCACGTCGCCGAACAGGATGTGGGCCAGGGCGTTGCCGCCTTCCATACCCGGGTACCAGGCTTCCACAATGCCCTTGGCCTGCCCGGCCCAGGCCGACACGTCAATCGGGCCACCGCCCATGAGCACGACGACCGTATTGGGGTTAGCCTTGAGCACGGCCTGCACCAGCTCGTCCTGGCCGAAGGGCATGTTCATGTCGGGCTTGTCCACGCTTTCGGCGTCGTAGGCATTCTGGTCCCACTTGCTGTAATCGTAGCCGTGAATCCAGCCGCCGACGATGATGGCCACTTCCGAAGCTTTGGCCGCGGCTACGGCTTCGGCAATGAGCTTGGCATCGGCTTTCTGGCCCGGGGCCACCTTGTAGCCGGGGGCGTAGGTAATCTTGGCCTTGGTACCCAGCGTGTTTTTCAGGCCTTGCAGGGGCGTAATTTCATACTTGGCCTTCACCTGGGCGCTGCCGCCGCCCATGGCGTTTTCCCGGGTAGCATTGGCCCCGATGACGGCCACCGACTTTACCGTTTTCTTCAGGGGCAGAATGTTGCCGTCGTTTTTGAGCAGGACGATGCCTTCCTCGGCTACTTTCAGGGCCGTGGCCTGGTGCTCCTTGGTGTTGTAGGCGCCGGCTTTGCGCTTGGCTCCGTCCAGCATGTTGGTAGCATACATCACCCGCAGAATCCGCCGCACCTTGTCGTCGAGCAGGGGCTGCAACGAGGGGTCTTTCTTCACGGCTTCCAGGGCGGCGTTGCCGAGGAAAAACCGGTCGTACACCGTTTCACTGAGCTTGGCTTGGTTGATGCTGCCCGAGGTCTGGGAGGTGCCCTGGTAGGCCAGCACCAGGTCGGTGCCCATTTCCAGGTCGGTGCCGTTGCGCAGGGCGTTCATGGTGTTGTGCACCGAGCCCCAGTCACTCATGACCAGCCCGTTGAAGCCCCACTCCTTTTTCAGGATGTCGTTCATCAGGTAGGCATTTTCGGTGGCCCAGGTCCCGCGGAACTTGTTGTAGGAACCCATCAGCGTATTCACCCCGCCTTCCTGCACGGCTGCCTTGAAGCCCGGCAAATAGATTTCGCGCAGGGCCCGCTCACTCATGTCCACGTCCACGTCGTTGCGGTGAATTTCCTGGTTGTTGGCCGCGTAGTGCTTCACGCAGGCCGATACGCCCTGGTCCTGCACGCCCTTGATGTAGCCCACTACCATCTTCGAGACCAGGAAGGGGTCCTCGCTCAGGTACTCAAAGTTGCGGCCGTTCAAGGGGGCCCGGATGATGTTGATGCCGGGGCCCAGAATGATGTCTTTGCCGCGGTAGTTGGCCTCGGCGCCCAGCACCGAGCCGTAGGCGTAGCCCAGGGCCGGGTTCCAGGTCGAAGCCAGGGTGTTGTTGGTGGGCAGGTAGGTGCCGGCGTCGTCCACGCCTTGCTGGGCCGTCCAGCCCCGGCCGTGCTCAAACCGCACGCCGTGGGGTCCGTCGGATGTTTCCAGCTCCGGAATATTGAGGCGCTCCACGCCGCCCGAGTTGAACGACGATACGGCGTGGACCATTTTGATTTTCTCTTCCAGGGTAAGCTTGCTGAGCAGCGCGTTTACTTTATCGTCGTTGGCCGTGAGGCGGGCCTGCTGATTTTCCCTGGGCGTGGGCTTTTTGGGGGTCGGGCCCGTCTTGCTCTGGGCAACGTAGATGCTCATCATAGCGGAACAAACAGTAAGCCCCAAGAGGGATGCAAAACGTGGAGAAGGGTAAGGCATAGAGGAAAGGGTAAGAGGTTGACTAAAGCTCGGTGGTAGTTGCCTAGCCCGGAGCCAGGGGCATAGGCCAGCCCGTTAGCACTGCTGGGCAGGCTATTGGCAGGCAACAACTTGCCCAGAAGTTGCCGAGAAAAGAAGTTGCTTAGGAGCCGGGCACTACTTGCCGGCCTGTTGATCCAGGAATAGGTAGCGGGCCCGATTCACATCAGGCTCCAGCTTGGAAGTCACGTCCACGCGCAGCACCGGTCCGGCTTCGGTGGCTTTGGCGGCGGGCCAGGTGGGCAGGCCCTTGCCGTTGGGGTTGCCGGTCTTGATGAAGTTGGCAAAATAGCTTTGCAGCGTTTCCGATACTTTGTAGTCGTCCGGGGTCCAGGCATACACTTTGTTGGAGGCCAGGTTGCCCAGGGCGTACTCGATTTCGGCCGAGTGCACCGCACCTTTAGCCGGTGGAGCCGGTGCCTTGGGAGCCGTACCGGCATTCTTGATAACGCCTCCGGCCAGGCCAGCTGTGGCACTGCCCATTTCCGGCGTCATGGCCGGGCGCGGGCGGGCGTAGAGGTAGCGGTACACGGGCTGGTTGGCGGTTTGCAGGTGCGCGTCAGCCCACTTCCAGGTGCTGTAGGCAATAAACCGGTCCCCGGCCAGGTCCGTAGCCGACTGCTCGGCCTGGGCCTCGGTGGTGGCCGGGTACAGCTTCAGCGCTTGGTCGGCCTGGCTGCCGTAGAGCTTCTGCACCGCGGCGCGGAAGTTGTCGGCCGTAGGTGGCAAGGGGCCCAGCAGAAAGCCCGGGCTCATTTCCTGGGAGTTCCAACCCACCAGCAGGGGCACTTTGGCCTGGCGCCCGGCCGCGAAGGTGGCCGCAGGCTTTTCCCGGAAGAAGTAGCCGTCGATGGTGGGCGCAAACCGGCCGGCGCCGGGCTTGCCGGCGGCTTCGAGCAGCTGCTGGGCCGGCAGGGCCCGCAAGGCGGCCAGGGAAGTAGCCCCGATGCTGGTAGCAAAGGCGACGCCCGCCTGCTCACCTTCCGCCAGGGGCACGGGCCCGAAGCCGGTGTTCAGCATTGAGCCGCTTTCCCCAATGGCTCGGGCGAAGGTATTCTGGGCCAGGGACGTCACCATCTGGGCGCTTACCGACATCGAGCCGGCCGACTCCCCGGCAATGGTTACCTGCTGAGGGTCGCCGCCGAAAGCGGCAATGTTTTGCTGCACCCAGCGCAGGGCCGCACTCTGGTCCATGAAGCCGTAGTTGCCGGAGCCGTGGTAGGCTGCTTCCTTGCTTAGCTCGGGGTGAGCCAGAAAGCCGAACACGCCCAGGCGGTAGTTTACCGTAACAGCCACGATTCCTCGCCGCGCCATGCTCTCTCCATCATAGCGCGGCTCGGAACCATCCCCGGCCTGAAAGCCGCCCCCGTAGAAGTACACCAGCACGGGTAGCTTCTGCTGGGCCGACTTGGCCGGAGTCCAGACGTTCAGATACAGACAATCTTCACTGACGCCATTCGAGCGGAAATTCATATCGCCGTAGAGCGGCAGCTGCATAGCCCGGGGGCCAAACTGCTTGGCCGCCCGCACCCCGGTCCATTTTTGCACGGGCTGAGGTTCTTTCCAGCGCAGCGCCCCTACCGGCGGCGCCCCAAACGGCACCCCCTTAAACAGGCGAATACCACCCGTTCCAACGCTGCCTTCCAGCACGCCCTCGGCCACCCGGACCTGGGTAGCGGCTACGCCTGCAGCGTTCTTAGCAGGTTGGGCCGTGGCCGGCAGGCCAGTAGTCAGCAGCAGGCCAGCCAGAAAGAGTAAGCCACCGACAACGCGGCGGAGCGTAGCCGTGGCCGGAGAGGAGTCCTGGGGCTGGGCGGTTGGGCAAGGATTTGGGGTTGGTTTCATAAACAGTAGATGGCAGTGAAAGGCAGCACGAGTTTGTACGTAACAACCGGTTTACGGCATGATACAACCCCGGGCTGGCTGGGGTGGCCGTCGGGGAAAAGCAGCGCCCGTTGCCAGACGCCACTTTTCCCACAATACGGAACACCCCACAGTCAGTGCCTACCGGCAAGCGGTTTAGTAGCCGGGGTTTTGGGTTAAGTTAGGATTCACATTGCGCTCCGACTGCGGGATGGGCAGCAGGTTGTTGGTTTCCTTCACGGTTTTGCCTAACGCACTCATCGTGGAAACTAGCGTGCCGGTGCGCTTCAGGTCGTACCAACGGTCCATTTCGAAGGCCAGCTCGTAGCGTCGCTCTTTCAGCACAGCTTTTTGGAATGCCTCGGGGCTCAGGCCAGCGGGCAAATCGTGCTGGGAGTTGCCAAAGGCCCGGCGCCGCACCGTATTGATGGCGGCGAGTCCGTCGGCCGGGCCGGCGGCTTCCGCCAGGATCAGGTAGATTTCGCCCAGGCGCAGCACCGGCACATTCAGGGGCGAATCCCAGTTGTTCACATTCACGGTGCCCACAAAGAACTTGCGGATGTTGAAGCCGAACGGGTCGCCGACCAAGGAGGCGGGCTGCACTTGGCCGTCGGGATACTTGTCGCCGGGCACGAATACCGTGGGACCCTTGCGCAGGTCGCCGGGCTCGTAGCCGTCGACAAATTCCTTCTCGGGAATGTTGAAGCCGTAGCCACCCGACGACACCACGTAGGGGCTGCCAAAGAAGCGGGCTCCCCAGAACTCGTTCATCACTGAACCGGGCCCGTCGGTGGTGTAGCTGCTCAGGCCGTTCTTGAACTGCACTTCAAACAAGGACTCCTGTCCGTTCTCGTTTTCCACCTTGAAGTTGTCGCCGTAGTTGGTCCACAGGCTTTTGCCCGATTCGGCAATAACCCGGCGGGCCTGGGTGGCAGCATCGGTCATCTTGCCCTCGGTCAGGTACACCTTGGCCAGCAAGCCCATGGCCGCCCATTTGGTGGCCCGGCCCACATCCTCGCCCGAGTAGGTAGCGGGCAGCTTGGTGATGGCGTCCAGCAAATCCTTCTCGATCTGGGCGTACACCTGGGCCTGGGGCGTGCGGCTCAGGCCAGCGGCTTCGGCCGCCGATTGTGGCGGAGTCAGCACCAGGGGCACGTCGCCGAAACCGCGCACGAGGTAGAAGTAGTACAGAGCCCGCAGAAAAGCCGCCTCGCCCAGGCAGCGGTTCTTGATGGTGGCGTCCATTTCAATGGCCGGCACGCGGGCCAGCACCTGGTTGGCCTGGCCCACGCCCAGGTAGGCGCGCTGCCAATGACTGGTGGTCAGGGGGTTGGTAGCCGGAATGGTAAAGTTGTCGAGCTGCTGAAACTCGATACCATCGGCCGCCCCACCCCCACCGAGAAAGGAGTTATCCGACATCACGTCGCCAATACCCCAGAGCGAGTAATTGAACATGCCGTTCTGGCTTAGCTGCGAATACGCGGCATTGGTAGCCTGAATAGCGTCGTTCTGCGTTTTGTAGAATATCTCGGTCGTCACAGCGTTGCGGGGCTGCAAGTCAAGAAATTCCTTGCCGCAGCCGCTGAGCAGGCCAAGGGCGCACACGGCCAGGGCCAGCGTGTTCCGGGAAATGAGAGTAGTGGGTTTTAGCAACATGGGATTCAGATTTGATAGGATGAGACACTCACGCCAGCTTGCCAGCTGCTAGAAGCCGATGTTGATACCGGCCAGGAAAGTGCGGGCCTGCGGATACACGCCCCGGTCGACGCCGAAGCTGCCGCCCTGATTGCCTAGTTCGGGGTCGAAGCCCTTGTATTTGGTGAACGTCAGCAGATTTTGGCTGCTCACGTAGAGGCGCACCCGCTGGGTGTACACCTTCTTGGTCAGGGTGGCGGGCAGGGTGTAGCCCAGCGTCAGGAGCTTGAGGCGCAGGTAGGAGCCATCCTCGATGTAGTGCGAGGAAATGCGCAGGTTCTGGTTCGGGTCGCCGGCCACGGCCCGCGGAATGTCGTTGCTGGTGCCCGGCCCGGTCCAGCGGTCCAGCGTAATCGTGCTGGCGTTGGAAGCCCCGTAGAGGCCGCCCTCGGTGTAGTAGCGGTTCAGGTTATACACGTCGTTGCCCTGGGAACCCTGCAAGAAAACGTTCAGGTCGAACCCTTTGTAGCCCAGCGTATTGTTCAGGCCGTAGGTGAAGTCGGGATTCGGGTCGCCAATGTAGGTACGGTCCTGGTCGTTGATGATGCCGTCGTTGTTGAGGTCCTTGAAGCGAATGTCGCCGGGGGCCGTGCTCTTGGTGGGGTCATTGCCAGCTACCTGCACGGCGTGGCCTTTTACGTCTTCCGGCGTCTGAAACAGGCCATCGGCCACGTAGCCGTAGAACGAGCCGAAGGGTACCCCGGCCTCGTAGCGCACCAGGTTGCCCCCGCCCCGGGTATTTTGTCCGTCGAAGGGCTTGCCGGCACCCAAGGAGGTAATTTCGTTGCGGTAAGCACTCACGTTCAGCGAGGTTGTCCAGGTCAGGCCGCCGGCTTCGCCCGCAAAGTTGTTGGTCGTCACGGTGAAGTCAACCCCTTTGTTGGTGGAAGAAGCGGCGTTGGTATTGATGCTCTCACTGGTACCCGACACGTAGGTGACCGGCACGGCGGCAATCAGGTTGGGCGAGGTGCGCCGGTACAGGTCGATGGAGCCCGAAACGCGGTTTTGCCACAGCCCCACGTCGATGCCCAGGTTAAACTGTTCGTTGTTTTCCCAGCGCAGATCCGTGTTTTGCAGGCGCGTGGGCGCCCCCCCGATTACCTGCGACTGGCTGCCGGTACCAAACACGTAGCCCGTGCCCGGCACCCCGTTGTTCGACTGCGGCGTGGAGTTCACCGTGGTTAGGTAAGCAAACGTACCCGCGTTGAGCGGATTGCCCACCCGGCCGTAGCCGAAGCGCAGCTTCAGGTTGCTCAGGTAGGTGTTGTCCTTCAAAAACTCTTCCTCCGAAATCCGCCAGCCGGCCGAGGCCCCGGGGAAGAAGCCAAACTGGTTGCCGGGGGCAAAAGCCGAGGAGCCGTCGTAGCGCACAATAGCCTGAAACAGGTATTTGCCGGCAAACTCGTAGTTGGCCCGGCCGAAGTAGCTGGCCAGGCGGGTGCGGCTGTTGCCCCCGTTGTTGCTGAGCTGGGAATTCACCGGGCCCCGGTCCAGAATCGTCAGGTTGTTGGTGCTGTAGCCGATACGGCCGCCGCCCAGGTAGAAGTTGTCGAACTGCTGGGCCGACTGCCCCACCAGCAGGCTGAACTGGTGGTTGGTACCAATGAGCTTGTCGTAGGTCAGCGTGTTTTCAATCAGGTAGCTGGGGCTGTAGTTGGAATTGCTGTTGGCCGTGGCCTGAGACGTTGGGTACTTCGACGAGCCCACGATGGAGGGAAAGAACTGGTCACCCTGCAAAAACTGCAGGTCGGTGCCCACGTTGGTGCGCAGACGCAAGCCCTTCAGAGGCTCCAGCTCGGCGTAAAACGTGGAAGTAACCCGGTTGCGGTTGTTCTTGAGCTGGGGTCGGCGGGCCGCCGTCACGGGGTTTTCCTCGCCGTAGTTATCCGCGCTGGTAAACTCGTAGTACGTACCGTCGGGGTTGAAGGCCGGGGCCGTAGGCGGCGCCTGCAGGGCCAGCTGGATAACGCCCGAAAACTCGTTGTTTTCGTTGTTGAGCGGCTGTTCCTCCTGGTGCGTGAGACCCAGGGTATTGCCGATTTTCAGGGCTTTGCTAAGCTGCACTTCCCCGTTGGCCCGCAGCGTAAAACGCTGAAAGCTGGAATTGATGATGGTACCATCCTGCTGGAAATAGCCCGCACTGGCCGCGTAGCGGGCTTTTTCGCTGCCGCCGGTGGCCGAAATGGCGTAGTTCTGAATTTTGGCCGGCCGGAAAATTTCGTCCAGCCAGTTGGTGCCCGCGCCCAGGGCGCCGGGGTTGGCATATTTGGGAATCACGTCGAGTCCCCCGTTGCGGCGCGCCTCGTTGTTGAGCTGGGCAAATTCCTGGGCATTGAGCAACGGAATCTGGCGCCACACCTGCTGCGTGCCCACGTAGGCATCCAGGTTGATGGAGGAAACCCCGGCCTTACCCCGCTTTGTAGTAATAATAACAACGCCGTTGGCGGCCCGCACCCCGTAGATGGCCGTAGCCGAGGCATCTTTAAGCACGTCAATGCTTTCGATGTCGTTGGGGTTGATGCTGTTCAGCTCATTGCCCGTGGCGTTGCCGTTGCCATCAACGGCGGCCGGCAGCGGAAACCCATCCACGACGTACAGCGGAGAGTTGTTGCCGGCCGAGGTAATGCCCCGCACCCGCACCGAGGTGCCGCCCCCACCGGGTGCCCCGGAGTTGGACACAACCTGCACCCCCGCTGCCCGACCCTGAATGGCCTGGGCCGCATCGGCTACGGGCTGAGTGGCCACGTCGCGGCCCGATACGGAAGAAACGGCCCCCGTTACGCTCTGGCGCTCCTGGGTGCCATAGCCTACCACAACTACCTCTTCCAGCGCTTGGGCATCTTCCCCGAGCGTCACGTTGAAGTTGGTGGTAGCGCCCGTTACCGGCACTTCCCGCCGTGTATAGCCCACAAAGCTGAATACCAGCACGCTGCCTTCCGGAACTTCCAGGCTGAAATTACCGGCCGCATCGGTGCTGGTGCCCACTGTGCCGCCTTTCACGACAACCGTGACGCCGGGCAGACCCTCGCCGTTGGCCTGGGTTACGCGGCCGGCCACGCGCACGTCGGCCTGCTGCAGCCGCAGGCTGGCAGCAGTTCTGGCGTAGAGCGGCGTTGCCGTAGCCACAAACGTTTGCAGGCTGCCCGCCGTCAGCAGCACTACTCCCTGTAAAAGGATTTTCCTGTGTGATTGTGAAAGCATAGAAGTGGGATTTTAAGTGGAGCGTATTAGACCAAAGCAGGCAATAAGGTGCTGAGCAGAGGCGGAAGAGCATCTGGAAGCAAAGGAGTGGTAACCGGAATGGATAACTCACTCGCCGGAAAATTCAATATTCCGACGGGTATAGGCACACGGAGCCAGGCGACAGAATAGGCGCCTTTAAAAACAGGACAAGTAGGTGTGGTGTGCCCGAATCGGGCACGGTAGGAAAGACTTGCCTTTGCATGGCGCTTGGAATAAGCGGATGCAGGCATAGCCCAAGATGATGCTAGGATAGGATAAGTGCAACTAACCCAGCATCAGAGCTGCTGTACGAGAAAGGGCCCATCGGGCTTCACGCTCAGGTGACAAGACAGTCGAGCGGCACCATGCAGGACTAGAAAGCCAACGTAGGTTTTTGCATGCAGTGAAGATTAAAAGTGGGAATTTCGGGGGCGCGGCAGTAGAGGTTAAGCCGGAAAAGGGGAACTTGCGTATCGGGCGAGGGCAAGCTGCAGCCGTTCTTGGCACTGTCTACGGGCCGAATATAGAAACATTTGCTTACAATGCGTAAATTCTACGCAATAATCTTTCGCTTATGAATACCCGTGAGGAGGTTCTGGATTTTGTGCACCACGGCGCAGAACGGTTTTTGCCCCATCTTTCCATCGATTGCGCCATTTTCGGTTACCACGACCACGACCTCAAAACCCTGCTGATTCGCCACCACGGGCAGGAAAACTGGAGCTTGCCCGGGGGCTACATCGGGCGCCACGAAACCCTGACGGAAGCGGCCCACCGCATTCTGGCCGAAAAAACCCAGCTCACGGGCTTGTTCCTGCAGCAGTTCTACACCTTCGGCGACAGCGCCACCCGTATGAACCGCATCAAAACCGAGCAGACCCACAACACGACCTACTCCAAAGTAGGCGTCACGCTCAGCCCCGACCACTGGCTGTCGGAGCGCACCCTCTCGATTGGGTATTACGCCCTGGTCGACTACCTGCAGGTGGTCGTGACCCCGGAGTTTCTGGTGGATGACTACTGCTGGCTGAACGTGGCTGACATTCCCCGGGAGTTGGTATACGACCACAACGAGATTATCCAGAAAGCCTTGCTAACCCTGCGGGCCCATATTTTCCAGCAGCCCATCGGCTACAACTTGCTGCCGGACAAATTCACCCTGCCCGAAATTCACTCCCTCTACGAAACCATCCTGTGCAAGCAGATTGACCGGCGCAATTTCCGCAAGAAGCTGCTCACCCTGGGGTTGATCCGGCAGCTCGACGAGCAGAGGAAGATCGGGCCGCACCGCTCCCCTTTCCTATATGAGTTTGACCTGGACAACTACAGCCGGGCGTTGGAGGACGGCTCTATCCTGTCGTTTTAGGCCGAGTTCTGATGCTTGATAGTATAAAAAAAGCCCGGCTCACGGCCGGGCTTTTTATTTCGCACTACTTCGCACAGGCTACTTGGCTTTGCGGAATATGTAGCGCGTCATGAACAGGCCGCTGCCCTGCAGCGAGTAAGTCAGGGGAACGGAAGTAACCAGCTCCCAGCCGTCCTCGGAAATCTGCTGCATGTAGGAGTGGATGGTTTCTTCGTTTTTGCGCAGATTACCCATGTTCAAGCCGGTCAGGCTGAAGAGGTTTTCCATAGGCGCCTCTTTGGCTCCCTTGAATTCGGGAGTAAACGAAACTTTGGAGCGGCCCATGCCACCAGCAATTACTGACTCAATAGTCGTCATCTGCAGGTAGGTGTATTTGCCAGCCTGGGCCGCGGCCCGGTGGGGCAGCAAGGGCAGGATGAGCAAAGTGAGCAGAAGCACTAAACGGGTAAAAGAAGACTGCATACGGTACTGAATGAAGGGGTTGAATAAGTGAACGAGGCAAAATAGGAGTTTGCGCGCAACAATACACGCCCCCAAACCCGACACTAACAACTTACTTTCCGGCCGGCAGTATAAGCACCCTTTCTACCCTGCTGCCTACGAAACCGACGCCGTTGCATCTGCCGGCCTGGCACCCCGTTTCCGGCCTCCTGCCGCGCCGCCTAACACCTTCCCAACCCTATAAAAAACCGACCCTAACGTCCTTCGCAGGCAATTAGGGTCGGTTGCTTCAGCCTTGTTCCAGGCGTTAGTCGCGCTTCGTTTTTAGCAGCTGCCGTAGCTGAGCCAGCTCGTCGCGGAACTTGGCGGCTTGCAGGAAGTCCAGGTCTTTGGCGGCGGCTTCCATCTGCTTTTCCGTCTGCTTGATGAGCTTCTCCAAATCAGGGCGGGCCATCATGGCAATAACGGGCTCGGCGGCCAGGGCCAGCGTGTCGGTTTCCGGCCCCACGTAGGGTGCGGGCTCGATGCGGCGCTTGTCCGAGAGCGAAGTCTGCCCGATAATCTCGTCGTGCGACTTTTTCACCGTGCGCGGCGTGATGCCATGCTCTTCGTTGTAAGCCATCTGCACGGCCCGACGGCGGTTCGTCTCGTCGATGGCGCGCTGCATAGAGCCCGTCATCCGGTCGGCGTACATAATTACTTTGCCGTGGTCGTTCCGGGCGGCCCGGCCCATGGTCTGAATCAGGCTGCGCTGGTCGCGCAGGAAACCTTCCTTATCGGCATCCAGAATACACACTAGGCTCACTTCCGGTAAGTCGAGGCCTTCGCGCAGCAGGTTTACCCCGATCAGTACGTCGATAACGCCCAGGCGCAGCTGCCGCAGGATTTCGACCCGGTCCAGGCTTTTCACATCCGAGTGCACGTACTGCGACTTGATGCCCAGGCGCTCCATGTACTTCTGCAACTCCTCGGCCATGCGCTTGGTGAGCGTGGTCACCAGCACCCGGTCGCCCATTTTCACGCGGTTATCGACCTCATCGAGCAGGTCGTCAATCTGGTTCACGCTGGGCCGCACGTCGATTTCGGGGTCGAGCAGGCCGGTGGGGCGAATAATCTGCTCCACGACCACGCCGTTGGCCTGCGCCAGCTCGTAGTCGGAAGGCGTGGCCGATACGTAGATGGCCTGCCGGTACATACTTTCAAACTCGTTGAAGGTCAGCGGACGGTTGTCCATGGCCGAGGGCAGGCGGAAGCCATACTCCACCAGCGCCGTTTTGCGGCTTCGGTCGCCGCCCCACATGGCCCGCACCTGCGGAATGGTGGCGTGGCTCTCGTCGATAACCAGCAGGTAGTCGTCGGGGAAGTAGTCGAGCAGGCAGAAGGGGCGCGAGCCCGGCTGCCGACCGTCGAAGTAGCGCGAATAGTTTTCGATGCCCGAGCAGTAGCCCAGTTCCCGAATCATCTCCAGGTCGAACTCGGTGCGCTCCATAATACGCTTGGCCTCCGAGTCGCGCCCCTCCTTCTCGAAGTAGGCGTGCTGCTGCACCATGTCGAACTGAATTTCCTGGATAGCTTGGTTCAAAGTGTCTTTGCCGGTCACGAACAGGTTGGCCGGATACAGCGTCATGCTATCCTCGTCGCTCAGTTTTTTGCCACTGACCGGGTCAATTTTCTGAATGGCTTCGATTTCGTCGCCGAAGAAGTAGATGCGGTAGGCGAAGTCGGCATAGGCCGGAAACAGGTCTACCGTGTCGCCCTTCACCCGGAACGTGCCGCGGGTAAACTCCACCTCCGTGCGCGAATACAGGATCTGCACAAACTGGTACAGCAGATTGTTGCGCGAGTATTTCAGGCCCGGGGCCAGGTAAATGACGTTTTTGCCGAATTCCTCGGGGTTGCCAATGCCGTAGATACAGGACACGGACGCCACCACAATGACATCGCGGCGGCCCGAGAGCAGCGTGGAGGTGCAGTGCAGGCGCAGCTTCTCGATTTCCTCGTTGATGGCCAGGTCCTTTTCAATGAAGACATCGGTGCTGGCAATGTAGGCCTCGGGCTGGTAGTAGTCGTAGTAGCTGATGTAATACTCGACGGCATTGTTCGGGAAAAACGACTTGAACTCGCCGTAGAGCTGGGCAGCCAGGGTTTTGTTGTGGCAAAGCACCAGGGTGGGCTTGCCCGTTTGGGCCACCACATTGGCTACGGTAAAGGTTTTACCGGTGCCGGTGGCCCCCAGCAGCACCTGGGCCGGCTCCCCACTTTCCACCCCCGATACAAGTTGGGCAATGGCTTTGGGCTGGTCGCCGGTGGGTTTGAATTCGGAAGTTAGTTGGTAGTCCATTCAGGCAAAAATGTGGCAGCTAAGACAGCCTAGGATAACTCTGTTGCGGCAAGGTAGGTTTCTTCGGAAACAGAAAAACCTGCCCGAAGCAAATCGAACAGGTTTTTCTGCAGTAACGGGCACTATAAATTCAGCGCGAGTCGCGCCACAGCTGGCAGCCATTGGTAGCCTGGGTCGTGAAGTTGGGGCACTTCCCGTCGCCCTTGCCCGAGAGGCCGCCGCTGGGGGCTCCCACATACACTAGCTGATGGTCACGTATATCATACACTTTCACATAATCATCGGGCCGGAAGGACTTCACCAGAAACACCGTGCGGCCTTCCCAGGTGTAGCGCCATACTTCCCCGGCGGGGTTGGCTTTGGGCGTGCGCAGTAGCTCATCAATCAGCGGCTGGGCCCGGGCATCCTTACAGGCTTGGGCAGCCGGGCTGTCGGGCTGAGCAGCGGGGGCTACCGGATCCTGTTGGCATTGCACCATGCCCAGGCAACCCCACACACCAAGAAGAAAGAGTAGACTTTTCATTGCATAGTGTCTGTCTATGAGTGAATAAAGGACAAGGCTTAGTGGATGACACTGGCTGCTTTGCCACCAAACTCCACGCTGGCTTCCATACCCACCGCGTAGGGCCGGGCCTGGGCAGAAGACTGGCTGGTATTCGCGTTCAGCGTCGTCAGGCCAGCTTCGGCGGTTGGCCCCAGAGCGACGCTCCACTGCGCCGCCGCCGGCTTGTAGCGCAGTCCCGCGCCGCCATTCACGGAGCTTTGCACCTTGCGGTAAGGCGAGCCAACTGAGCCCAGCGAATACGTGGTAGTTGCTTCCGGTACGCCCACTAGCTCCGAGCGGCTGTTGAACAGCACATTGACTGCAGCCCCTACTTTAGCGTAGAGCGACCACCCATTCTTGGCCGAGCCGTAGCGCACGCTCACCGGAATACCGGCCGTGCGGTAGCGGTACTGCGTGGTGCGCAGCTGCGTAGGCCGCGGAGGGGGCAGCGCATTGTACTTGTCGGCGGTCAGGGCATACTCCTGGGCGGGCAGTTTCCCATCCAGGAAGTTGAAAGAGGTCTGGGAAGTGGCCTGCTGTTCGGCGGCCTGCACCCCGGCATTCATGGTCCAGTGCTTGGTAGCGGCGTAGCTGATCGTAAGCGCCACCCGCTGGGCAAAGCCCGGGCGCAGATTTTGCCGGTATTCGGCGGCAGCCTGCTCGTAGGTAGCATTCGCGCGCAGGTAGCTGTTGGGGCTGGTGGCAACCCCATTGGGTGCGCTAGCGGCAACTCCCTGGGCCGAGGCAAAGCTCATGTTCGGATTGTAGGCTCCGGCCCCATACGACCCCATTAGGCGCCAGCGCTTGGGCCGGGTTGCTCTCATCTCCGGCTTGTTTTCTTCATGGGCAGGCACAACCTGGGCGAAAGCAGCGGGCAGCGTAGTGGGCAAACTGGCCTTGGCCGTGTCGGGCTGGGCTGAGCGCAGCACACCCGGCAACCCGACTGAACTGCTATTCGATGCGGCGCGACTGTTCAGCGCGGCGTACCACGCTGCCGAGGTTGTGGTTCCGGCGGTTGAGGTCGAGGAGGCAGTGCGCCCAGTACCGACCACCCGGTCGAAGAAGGTCCCTATTGGCTCAGCTAGTGCGGGCTCGGCTGGCAACGCTACACGAAAACGACTTGCAGCAAGCTCCGGATTAGCTTCCCCCTGACGGCCAAGCGCACGGGCCTGGGCCGCAGACTCAGCCCGGGCAAGCACGTCGACGGGATACTCCGCACCGACCGTGGCTAGCATGGGGTTCGCATCGGCGGAGCCGGTGGCAGCCAGGTCACTGTTGCCACCCGGTTGGTCGGGAACCGGGGCCCCGGAGGCCAACCGGGAGCCAGCCGTTTGCCCAGCACCCGATGATGCTCCCGTAGCGGCTTGGTGTGTGGCAGGTAGCGTACGGGTGGCCAAGTCAGCCGAAACGGGGGCGGAACCAGTGGGCCGTAGCGTAAACCAGCCGCCGGCTCCCAAAAACAGCAGGATACAGGCCGCGGCCACCCAGCGGTGCCAGACCAGCCGGCGGCGGAAGGTTTCGTTTTGCTGCACCAGCAGCTCGTGGTCAATCTGTTCCCACAGGTGCATCCGGGGGGCTACCTCAGCCTCGCCCAGCTTCTGCCGAAACAGCTGCTCTAAGTCGCCGGTAGGCTCCGGGGTAGGCGTGTAGTTATTTGCGGTAGGTACCATTGGGACGATGCGCGTCGAGGCGCTCTAATTTGGTCTTCAAAATTGCCCGGGCGCGGGCATACTGTGATTTGCTGGTGCCTTCGGAAATGCCCATCAGCTCCCCGATTTCCTTGTGCCCGTACCCTTCGATGGCAAACAGGTTGAATACCATTCGGTAGCGGGGCGCCAGCTCCTGCACCATGGCCAGCATTTCCTCAAAAGCATAGTTGGACAAGGTAAATTCCTCGCCCGCTAGTTCCTCGGGGTATTCCCCTTCGCTCACGGCGACCAGTGGCGCGTTGCGGCGGTGCTGGCGCAGGGCGGCATTCACCATGATGCGGCGGATCCAGAATTCGAGGGGGCACTCCCGGCGAAAATTGCGCAGGTTGTTGAATACGGTTATAAAGCCTTCCTGCAGAACATCTTCCGCCTCGAAAGTGGTTTGGGCGTAGCGCAGACACACCGCCATCATCTTGCCGGCAAACCGGTCGTAGAGCTGTTTCTGCATAGCCCGACTGCCTGCCAGACAGCCATCGATAATCTCGGCCTCAGTCATAGAGGATGGCGGGGTGAGGTGGCGCACGGGGGCCGGCGCGGCGGCTGGCTTAGCGGCGGAAGCGGCATCCGGAAGCAGGCTGCGGAGCCCGCTCACGGAACTCAAGGCAGCAGATAAGGCTCCCATCAGCAAAGGTGGCCGGCCGGGCCCAGGATAAGCGCCGACCCACGCCCTACTTGCGGCGGCCGGGAAAAGGAAGTAACCACTACTAGCATAATGAGCCGATAGAAACTGAACGTGACACTCGCTAAAGTTGGGGTGTTGTAGTAGGAAGAGGCCGGTTTCTTTTCGGCGGTTGCATAAGGCGGGTAAAAATCCCCGGCAATTTTGTAAACGACTGTTTTTCAACCTAGTATTTACGCCTCAAATATAAATTTCTTTCGCGTGGGCTTGTCGTCGGCCGACGGCCCAGGAAACAAAGCAAGCCCGGAGCCGTAGCTTTTCCATTGTTCTACTCACACCCCACATCCATGAAGACCCTTGTTCTGTTCTATTCCACGTATGGTCATATCTATAAAATGGCGGAGGCCATAGCGGAAGGGGCTCGTCAGGTGGCCGGCAACGAAGTTGTTATCAAACGGGTACCCGAAACGCTGCCACCGGCCCTGCTCGACCAAATCGGGGCTACCCAAGCGCAGAAAGCTTTCGAGCACATCCCGGTAGCAACGCCCAATGAGCTGGTGGAGTACGACAACATCATTTTCGGCACACCCACGCGCTATGGCAACCTGTGCGGCCAGATGCAGGCCTTCATGGACAGCACCGGCGGCCTGTGGGCGAAAGGCGCTTTGGTGGGGAAAGTAGGCTCCGTTTTCGTGAGCACCGCCACCCAGCACGGCGGCCAGGAAACCACCATCCGCTCATTCCACACCGAACTGCTTCACCACGGCTTTGTCATTGTGGGGTTGCCCTACGCTTGGCAAGGACAGATGGGGCACGAAGAAGTAACCGGCGGCACACCCTACGGTGCCAGCACGGTAGCCGGGGGCCAAGGCGAGCGGCAGCCTAGTGCCAACGAACTGGAAGGCGCCCGATTCCAGGGCCAGCACACTTCCGAAATTGCCCGCAAACTGGTTGCATAGCCAGATAATGCTACATTAGCCGAATACTTTCTGCACACCGACCTGCAATTCCGGCAGCCACTTCCCCAGAGGTGGCTGCTTTTTTATGTACTGCCCTGGCTCCTGCCCGCCCGGGGCTTGATATAAGTAATCCGGTAGGTTATCCTTCTTATAGGCCCATTGGTAGAATAAGTTGGCCTATCCTATTCCTACTGAGTAGGTTTGTGCCAGCTGAATGGCTATTACTCCGCGAGCCTCACATTTTTTATAGGTACCCTGTAATAGCGGCGCCCGTCCGACGATTCATACTACACTGAATTTGCTGCCGGCAAGCTCCGCTATGCAACCTGGTTCCTCGGATAGTCGACTCTGAGGCATCTGCAAGCATCCTACTTATTTGATTCCAGTGTGACCGGTGCACTACCGATTTCTTGCCCCTCCTTCCTACGCATATGAAGCCTTATTTACCCCTCCTAGTAACCAGCCTGTTAACGGCTCCGGCCTGGGCTCAGACCACTCCAACGCCCCCCGCTAGTCAGCCGGCACCTGGTGCGCCTACCGCGCCGAAGCCCTTAGCGCTGCCCACCGCCCCTAAAGGCACTGGCCGGGTAACGGGCACGGTGCTGGATGCCACCAGCAAAAAGCCCGTGGAGTTTGCCACAATTGCCTTGTTGCCGCTGACGGGCTCTACCCCTATCGACGGGGGCGTGTGCGACGACAAGGGCCGGTTCACCTTGCGAAACCTGGCTCCGGGGGCCTACCGCGTCCAGATTAGCTTTATCGGCTACGCCGCGCGCACTGAAGATGTCACCGTGACGGACGGCACTACCGATCTTGGCACGCTGGTTTTAACGTCGACAGCCCAAAAGCTGGGCGAGGTAACCGTAACCGGCGAGCGGGACGTGGTGGAAACCAAACCCGACCGGATTGTTTACAACGCCGACCGGGACCTGACCAACACCGGGGGCACGGCCGCCGACGTGCTCCGCAAAGTGCCGCTGGTGAACGTCGATCCGGATGGCAATGTGGAGCTGCGCGGTACGAGCAATGTGCGCGTGCTCATCAATAACAAACCCTCGGGGATTGTAGCGTCCTCCGTGGCCGATGCCATGAAGCAGATTCCGGCCGACCAGATCAAGAGCGTAGAAGTTATTACGACGCCCTCGGCCAAGTACGACGCCGAAGGCACGGGCGGTATCATCAACATTACGCTGAAGAAGAATAACCTGGAAGGTCTGAACGGAAGCGTAGGGCTGGCGGCCGGTACGCGGAGCTCCAACGGCAACGCTTCGCTAAACTACCGCAAGGGCAAAGTGGGCCTGAGCAGCTCGCTCAGCGGGTTTGGTTTCTACAGCCCCAACCGCAACGACCTGACCCGTTACCTGAAGGATGACCGCGGAGTGGAGAGTTTGGCCCTGGAGCAGCAAGGGGACGGCAATACCCTGGGCGGCGGGGGCTTTGCCCGCTTTGGTTTCGACTACGACCCGGCCAAGTACCATAACCTGACGCTGAGCCTGCAGGGCAACCTGTTCCGCAACAGCGGCGAATACGACCAGCTCAACAACATCCTGCTGCCCGCGGCAACGGCAGAGCAGTTTACGCGGGCTACCGACCGGAAATTCCGGACCCAGAGCTACGATATGAGCGGCTCGTACACCCGCACCTTCGAGCAGAAGCGCCGCGAGTGGAGCGTGCTGGCTCAGCACACCCGCAACCGCAACGTGCAGGCCTACAACCTGGACCAGTTCGATGGTCGTTTCACTTCTCCGGCCAGCCTGGAGTACCGGGAGGAAAGCAACAACCTGGCCCGCAACCTCGAAACCACGCTGCAGACTGACTACGCGCATCCGTTTTCAGAAACGGCTCTGCTCGAAACCGGCGCCAAGGCCATCCTGCGCCGCGTAAGCAGCGACTACGACGTCTATACCGGTCTACCCGTTGCTTACGACCTCAACCGCTCCAACCTGTTCAATTACAACCAGGATGTAGTATCGGGCTACGGCACTTACGGATTTTCGGCTTCGAAAAAGCTGAGCTTCAAGCTCGGAGCCCGGGTGGAGAATACCCGCATCAGCGGCAATTTCCAGCAGCAGGCCGACCAGAACTCGTCCGTGTCGCAGGACTACACCAACCTGCTGCCCAACCTGAGCCTGAGCTACCAGCCGCAGAATCCGAAAAAACCGGGGCAGACCGTACGCGTGGCCTACTCCCGCCGCATTCAGCGCCCCCAGATCTTCTACCTGAACCCCTTCGTCAACACCTCTGACCCGCAAAACATCAGCTACGGCAACCCCGAGCTGGAGCCGGAGCTGACCGACAGCTACGAGGTCAACTACACGACCTTTATCAAGGGCTCGGTGCTGAACATTTCGACCTACGCCCGCCGCACGGGCAATGCTATTGAAAGCTTCCGATTTGTAGATGAGGAGGGCGTCAACAACCAAACGTTCCGCAACATCGGCCGCAACGCCACCTACGGCATCAGCCTGTTTGGCTCGGTAAAGCCCGTTGCCAAATGGGACGTGAGCGGCAACGTGAACGTGTACTACGTGTCGCTGAAAAGTCCTTCCCTAGGTCTGAACAACGACGGGGTGATGTACAACCTGAACCTGAACTCCAGCTACAAGTTCGAGAAAGGCATCAGCCTGCAATTCTTCGGCGGGCTGAACTCCCCCCGGGTGCAGCTGCAGGGCCGGCAGGCTGCCTGGACGTTCTACTCGGTGGGCTTGCGCAAAAACCTGCTCAAGGATAAAGCCGACCTGACCCTGAATGCCGACAACTTCCTGAGCGCCACGCGCAACCTGAACTCGGTGCTCGACACCCGCGACTTCCGGCAGGAAAGCAACAACTATATTTATTTGCGCGGGGTGCGGCTGGCCTTCAATTACCGCTTCGGCAAAGTATCGGCCCAGCCCCAGCGCCGCCGCAAAGGCATCCAGAACGACGACGCCAAACAAGGAGAAGGTGGCCAGGGCCAGGGGCAGCAGTAATTTTTCAGTGTACTGATACTTGCTCCTGATGTCCTTGCGAGGCGCAAGGCCGAAGCACTCCGGCCTCTGAAATGCGTGGAGCTTGCTTACGTAAAAAGCCCTGCCGTCTGCTCAGACGGTAGGGCTTTTTGGTAAAAGGATATTGGTCACTAGCGGAAGACGGATTGCCTCACACAGCGCACCATAACACCGGTGTAGAGCATCCTCCGCGTTACCTTCGGTTCCAGATATTCCAGGACTCTTCGGCTTGCAGGCAGAGCATTTCGAAGCCGTTCTTGGTTTGCGCACCTTGCTCGGCACCTTTGGCCATAAACAGCGTTTCGCTTGGGTTGTAAATCAGGTCGTAGAGGTAGTGCTGGGCAGTCAGCTCCTGGTACGGAATAGGCGGGCACTCCTCCATGTTGGGAAAAGTACCCAGCGGGGTAGTGTTGATAATCAGGGAGTGGGCCGCAATAATGGAGGGCGTCAGGTCCTGGTACGTCAGGCCGTTGCCCATCGGGTTGCGCGACACCAGCCAGTAGCGAATTCCCAATTCGCGCAAGGCCGCTTCCACCGCTTTCGACGAGCCTCCGGTGCCCAGCACCAGTGCCCCGGCCGCTTCCCCGCGCACCGGATAAAACCGCTTTAACGAGTCGCGGAAGCCGATATAGTCGGTGTTGTGGCCGATGCGCCTGTTGTCGGCCGTGAATTCAATGACGTTGACGGCTCCGATGCGGGCCGCGGAAGGCGCTACTTCGTCCAGATAAGGCCAGACCTGCTCTTTAAAGGGAATCGTAACGTTGAGCCCCTGCAAATCGGGGGTGCGCTCTACCAGGGCCGCCAATTCCTTGACACTCGGTAACTCAAACAGGCTGTAGCGGCAGTCGTCGAGCCCCAGGGCTTCGAATTTCTGGGTGAAATACGTCTGGGAAAAAGAGTGCTCGAGTTTTAACCCGATGAGTCCGAACTGCCGCATGAGTGGAATGAAAAATGGCGTCTCGAAAAAACAAAAAAAACCACCCCAAGCTACAAAGCTTAAGGCGGTTTTTAGAAAATAAATCCAACTGACCAGCTTAGGCAGCAGCGGAGCTACCCCGGAGCTTTTCCTTCAGGAACTGAATGGCGGGCGGCAGGATCGAGAACAGAATGATGCCGTAAATCACGTAGGTGAAGTTGTGCTGTACCCACGGAATATTGCCCAGGAAAAAGCCCGCCAGGGTCAGCGAAATCACCCACAGCAGGGCCCCGGCAATGCTATAGCCAATGAAGTAGCTGTACTTCATGGTGCCCACGCCGGCCACGAAGGGCGCAAATGTGCGCACGATGGGAATAAAGCGGGCCATGATAATGGTTTTGCCCCCATGCTTGGCGTAAAAGTCCTGGGTTTGCTCCAGGTACTTGCGCTTCAGGAAGCGGAAATCCTCCCGGAACACCCGCGGCCCCAGATAATCACCCACAAAGTAGTTGAGGTTGTCGCCCAGGAAAGCAGCGGCAATCAGCAGGGGAATCAGGTAGAAAATATTCAGCAGGGTGTCGGGCGAGCCGGCCGCTACGGGCTGGGCTGCCAGCGTACCGGCCACAAACAGCAGCGAGTCGCCGGGCAGGAAGGGCAGCACCACCACTCCGGTTTCGGTGAAGACAATCAGAAACAGAATCAGGTAAATCAGGTTGCCATACTCACCTACAAGCAGCTTTAAGTGCACGTCAAGGTGCAGGATGATGTCGAGGAAATGCTTAATCAGCTCCATGAAGGGAAGTAAGTGAGTAAAGTGACTGAGGTGTAACCAGCAAATATCCCACAAAGAAAACAGGCTGCCGGGAAAGTGGCAGCCTGTCAGGGTAATTTGCACCGATTTATTCCCCGGGTCAAGACGGGGTTTTCCAAGTTAGTACGCGTAGAGGAAGCTCTTACTTGCCGACCACGGCCCGAATAATATCATCTTTTACTTCCACGGTATAACGGGCATCGTGGGCCTGAATAAACTCCGTCAGGGCGGCCACGGTGGGATAGTCGCCTTGGCCCACAAAGCAGCGGGCATCGTCGATGAGCAGCACGTGGGCGTAGCGGGTACCCTGGGCAAAAATGGCTTCGAGCTCTTCGTAAATCGGGCATTCCTTGCTGCCCTGGGCCGTGTCGCCGGCCGAGTAGTGCCCATCGAGCCAGAAAATAGCCGACGCGTTGAGCGTCCGCATAATGCGGGGCAGCACCGCCCCACTGTCGCCCTGGTAGATGGTCACGTGGGGCGACTTGCGGAACCGGTAGCAGGCTTTCTCATACAGCTCCTGGCTGAGTTCGACGGAGATGATACGGGCAAAATTCCGCAGGTGGGCTTCTACCATGTCGCCCCGAAACGTACCGGTTTCCACCAAGACCGGGCAGTTGAAACGCCGCCGGTATTCTTCAATAACCGTCTGCTTGACCTGATGAGGCGGGGGCAACGGGCGGCCGTCCTGCTCCCAGTTGCGCACAATCACGTCGCGCAGGTACCGGTTCATCAACGATTTGGCCAGGTTGCGGGTCTGCTCTGGCAGGGCGGGGCGGGCGACTGTGTGCATGCGCGAAGAAGTTAGAGGTAAGAGAATCTAAGATTGAGTGAAATGGGTATGCGCTGAAGACAGCCAGCTATACCGTATTTAATTCAATCTAATATAAGCATTGTTATATAAAATACAACGCTTATTTTTCTTTTCCCTCCCCTTGCGGCTAGCTGCCCTTGGTAGCACTAACCCGCCACAGAGTGTTACCGGCATCATCGGCCACAAGCAAAGCTCCGTCGGGCAGCACAGTGATGCCGACCGGCCGACCATACACCTCTTTATCCGCCTCGTTGGCCACAAAGCCAGTCACGAAGTCTTCCATCTGCCCGGCCGGGCGTCCGTTACGAAACGGCACAAATACTACTTTGTAGCCCGAAAAGCTCGACCGGTTCCAGGAGCCGTGCTGGCCGATAAAGGCACCGTTCTGGTATTTGGCCGGGAAGCCCTGCTGGTCGTAGAAGGCCAGCCCCAGCGAAGCCGTGTGCGGACCTAAAGCCACATCCGGCACCACCGTTTTCTTCACCAGTTCGGGTTGCTCGCCTTTGCGGCGGGGATCTTCGTGGTTGCCAAAATACGCGTAGGGCCAGCCGTAGAAAGCCCCCGGCCGCACGCTGGTCAGGTAATCGGGCACCAGTTCGTCGCCCAGCTCATCCCGCTCGTTCACGGCCGTCCACAGGGTAGTAGTGCCGGGTGCCCAGTCCATGCCCACGGGGTTGCGCAGGCCAGCGGCATAGATTCGTTCCCCGGAGCCATCGGGGTTTATCTCCAGCACGTTGGCCCGGCGTTTTTCATTCTCCATGCCATGCTCGCCCACATTGGAGCCTGAGCCCACCGACACGTAGATCTTGGAGCCGTCGGCGGAGGCCAGCAGGTTGCGGGTCCAGTGATTGTTGTAGCCACCGGCCGGCAGGTCCAGAATCTTCTGGCCGGGACCGGTAATTTTGGTTTGTCCGGGCTGATAGGCGTAGCGCACCACGCCGTCGGTGTTGGCTACGTAGAAGTAGTTGCCCAGCACCAGCATGCCCAACGGTTGATTGAGGCCGGTCAGGAAGGTTTCCCGTACCTCGGGCTTCCCGTCCTTGTCGGCATCGCGCAGCAGCGTAATCCGGTTGGCACTCGTGGGCTTCAACGACTTGGAGGGGTCCAGGCCGAGGGCGGCAGCTACCTTTTTCTTTACCGTCGTGGGTACCGTATTGGCTTCGGCTACCAGCACGTCGCCATTGGGCGTTACGTACAGCCAGCGCGGACTATCGAAGCTATCCGCGTACTTGGTAATAGTGAAGCCGGCCGGCACCGTGGGCGTGCGGCCCGCAGGCCAGCCAATAACCTTGCTGCGCTTCGTCACCGACTTGGAGGCGTAGGGCTCGGGCAGTTGTATTGGAGCGGTAGTCGTAGCCACCGTATCGGCGGGAGTATCGGCTTGGGCCTGGGCCTTTTCTTCTTTGCTCGGCCCGCTGCAGGCCGCCAGCAGCGCCACAAAAGACGCGCATAGAGGGAGTAGTTTCATAAAAGCAGATAAGAATGTCTTCTGCTTTTACTGTTGGGAAGGCAGATGGTTGTTGAGCTTTCTCGCAAAGCATGCCCGGTGGTGCCGGACTCCGAGCACCAGCATCTGCGCAACTTGGTAACCTCGGCACTACCCGAAATAAAAAGGGCGGCATAATAGATTATGCCGCCCTTTTTATTTCGGGTATACTGCTTAGCCGCGAGGCATTGAGGTGCCAGGCTTGCCGGTGGGCTTTTCGGGCTTAAAATCATCTTCTACGCTGTCCATATCCAGGAAATGCGTGAATGTATCACCGCGCAGGCCCAGGCGAATGGTTTCCAGCGACACTACCTCGTTGGGGGCAATGTTGCCCAGGTTTACGTTGGCGCCGAGCAGCTTGATAAACCACACCTGCTGGGCTTTCTGGGGAGCTTCCCACAGAATTTTCTCGAACGGAATCTGGGTCAGGATTTCCTCGACCAGCCCCGAGCGAACTTCGCCCGTGCTGCGGAACAAGCCCACGTTGCCGGCTTCCCGGGCTTCGCCGATTACCTTGATGGCCCCGGCTTCCAGCTCGGTTTTCATCTGCGAAATCCACTTGTAAGGCGGAATAATCTTCTCGGCATCCTTCGAGCCTACTTCGCTGAGGACCTTCACATCCTGGGCCAGGGTGCGGATGTATTCCAGCTTCCGGTCGTGCTTTAGGTCGATGGAGCCGTCGGAAACTTCGGCGTATTCCATGCCGAAATCGGCCAGCAGGCGGCGGTAGTCATCAAACTGATTACGGATGATAAAAGCCTCAAACAGCGTTCCGCCGAAGTACACCGGGATGCCGGCTTCCTTGTAGGCATCCAGTTTCTTGCGCAGGTTGGGCACCACATACGAAGTAGCCCAGCCCAGCTTCACAATGTCGGTATACTCGGCTCCTACTTCCAGGAAGTTCTCGACTTCCCGAATGCTCAGGCCTTTGTCCATGACCATGGTGTAGCCCTGCTCACGAGGCTTGCTGGTGCGTTCGGGGAGGTTATTGAGGCTGTAATTCATGCGTTGCGACTTAGAATCTTAGAGTCTTAAAAACACGTTGCGGCCCGCCTGGTGCGTATTCGTCACCCAGAGCCGCGCCAAAAGTACGCCCGAATTCTGTAACCGCTTTAAAACCCGAAAAGTCCTGAGCCTTGGGGTTCTCCCCTATGCTCAGGACTTTTCGGGTCACCCGCTTCAACGCTTACTTGCGGTACTGGTCAATCAGGCGGGCCAGGGCGCGCTGCGACTCCAGCTCCGGGAAGTACTCAAAAAGCAGGCGGTGCTTGTCGAAATCCAGCACCAGGGCATTTTCCAGGTACTGATATGCCTCCCGGTAACGGCCCGCCGCCAGCAGGTAAGCGCAGAGACGGTAGTGCAGCTCCGCCTCGCCGGGCTGAATCTCCACGGCGTTGCGCATCAGGTCGATGGCCCCGTTGAAGTCGCCTTGCTCATAGAGAATAATGCTCCAGTTCAGCCAAGCATCCTTATTATCGGGGGCCACCTGAGTGGCTTTGTCGTAGCACTCCAGGGCACTGACTACGGCCCCTATCTGGTACTCGGCCGCCGCCAGAGCCAGCCAGTACTCCACGCTTTCGTCGTAGAGCGACACGGCCTTGCGGAAAAAGTGAATCGCTTCAAACCACCGCTCCTGGGCGTTAAGCACAATGCCGATACCAAACCACGCCTCATCCATGGTTTGGTCCAGGTCGATGGCGCGCTGGTAGTTTTTGCGGGCGTCGTCCCACTCGCCCAGCTTCTCGTGGCACTCCCCGATGTTGCACAGGGCTTCGGGAGTGGGCTTACCCTCTTCGTAGCTTAAGTGAAACTCGGCAATGGCTTCCCGGTATTTCTCCTGCCCCACGTAGGTACTGGCCAGAAAGCCGTGCGCATCGTAGAACTTGGCGTCAATGAGAATAGCGTACTCAAACGCGGCCACGGCTTCCTCGAAGTTGCCCGCCCGGAAGTAGGCCTGCCCCAGGTTGTACCAGGCCGTAACTGAATACGGGTCCTCATCGGTAAAGCGGCGGAAAAACTCCAGATTTTTCTCCAGCCGCTCCGAGATTTCCAGGCAGTACAGCAGTTCCTGCACCGCCACTTCATTGTCTGGGTTCAGGCGTAGGCTCTGCTTATAATACTTGGCAGCACTTTTAAACTTCTGCCAGCTCTGGTAAGCTAGGCCCAGATTAAAGTAGATGTCGTCCCGGTCGGGGGCTGTTTCGGAGGCCGCCCGGAAAAAGTCGACCGCCTGGGCAAAATCGCCTTTTTGCGTGGCAATAATCCCACGCGTTACGGCTACATCGGGGTTGGCAGGGTCCAGCTCGGCAACTGCCTCAATCTGCTCGGCCGCGGCCGTGTACTCGCCCTTCATGGCCAGCACCTGAGCCCGGTCGATGAGCAGTTCGGTTGAGAAAGGGTACTGAACAATGGCTGCTTCACACGCCTGTAAAGCTTTGTCGTATTGCGTATTGGAAGTATAGTGGTCGATAATACTTTCAAAATCGGCCAGGTCAAAAAACACGGGCTCGTTGTTGGCTACCATCCGCTCAAACCGGCGGACGGTGTCCAGCACTTGCTCCTGGTCCTCAAAGTTTTCGTTCATTCTCATGCTACTACAAACAACGCAAAAAACGCCAGAAAGGCAGGTTCTGCGACTATTTTTTCCGACGGCCTTGTTTTGCCGCCTCCTGGCCTAATATACAACAACCGCACCGGAGGCCGCGGAGTTCGTCTTGAGCTCCTGGCAACACCATTCTATCGTTTCAGCCAAAGGCCGGAAGCGCAGCCCGGTGGTGTTTTGCACTTTCTGACTCTGATATACGACGGGCTTACGCCCGGCGCGGGCCGTATCCTTGGTGATCAGGGGGCGGGCACCAGTCAGCAGGGAGCGGGCATGCTCGGTGCGCCAGATCAGCTCGGCTGCCCAGTCGGGCACGGCAATTCGGGGAGCTTTCTTACCGAAACAAGCCGCTGCCTGCGCCAGAAAGTCATGCAGTGGTACGGCCCCGGCATTCAGGATAAACCGTTGCCCGGCAATGGCTGGCTGAAAGGCTAAGTGCACCATGGCTTCCACCACGTCGCGCACATCCACAAAATTAATATTGCCGGGCGTATAAAAGGCGTGCTCGTTGTGGGCGTAGCGAAACAGCCGGGTACTACTCCGGTCCCAGTCGGCCGCGCCCAGTACTACCGAGGGGTTCACTATAACGGCGGATAGCCCTTCGGCTACCCCGCGCCACACCTCCAGCTCCCCCAGATATTTGGAAGTGGCATAGGCCGGATGCGCAGCTCCTAAATCCCACTTGGCCTCTTCGGTCAACACCTGCATTTTGCCGGGCTCCTGCTCGGCGGCGGCATTGCCCCCCAGGGCGGCCACCGACGACACGTGACACAACCGGATTCCCTTCCGGTCAAGACAAGCATCCACGATATTGGCCGTGCCTTCTACATTAATCTGTTGCAGGGCGGCTTCATCCTGCGGGGCGTACGACACCAGGCCAGCGCAATGAAAAACGTGCTCCACTCCTTCCAACGCCTGCCGAATAACCAACGCATCCAGAATGTCGCCTTCCACCCACTCTACCTGGCTGGCAGCGGGAAAAGTCGGCACCTGCCGCCGGTATAACGCCCGCACTGCCTGCCCCCGCGCCACCAGGGCAGAAATAAGAAAGCTGCCAATCAGGCCACTGCCACCGGTAACGAAAATCATGTTCCCAGAATCAGGTTAGACAATGGAAGTAAACAACCCCAATACGGGGCTTTATTACAAGGAATTATTGAGCAGCGGCTGGGTCAGCACTTTTTTCAGGTACGGCGTGGGCACCACCTTCTGCAGCAAGGTATCGGTGTGCTTCAGGTTGTGGGCATCGGTACCGAGCATATCGACCATGCCAGCATCGATGAGCTTCTCGGCTACGCGCTTGGCACCCGCCGAGTAATAACCCGCCAGCGAGTTCAGGTTGACTTGCAGCAGTACCCCGTTCTCGCGCACCTTTTCCAGGGCGGGAAAGCGGCCGTAGAAGTAAGTGTAGCGCTCCGGGTGAGCCAACACCGGCTGGTAACCGGCCGATTTTAGGTTGAATACGGTTTCTTCGAAGTTGAAGGGCTCGTTGATGTAGGAGGTTTCGAAGAGCACGTATTTTTTGTCGCCCCCGAAGCTGAGCAGCGGCTCTCCGCTGTCGAGCTTTTGCTGAAACCACTCGTCTAGGTAGTACTCAGCGGCGCACTCCAGTTCGACATCGGTAATACCGGCCGCGGTGGCGGCTTCCTGCAAGCGGGCCAAAGCCGCCCGCACGCCAGCAGGCGTGTTTTTGTAGAAGTCGCCCATGATGTGGGGCGTCATAATTAGCTTGCGGTACCCCAAGGTGCGCATAGCCTTCAACAGCTCGATAGACTGTTCCAGGGTTTCGGCACCATCATCGAGGCCAGGCAGTAAATGGGAGTGCATATCCACTTCCAGCTCGGCCAACGCGGACTCTGGAGTTGCTGAGGTGGAAGAGCTGCCGAAAAGCCGCTGAAAGAAGGATGCCATGCTGTGCGGAACGGCAAAGGTTAAGAAAACCGCTTGCGCAGCCGTGAGAACATGCCCGTAGCCGGGCGCGACTCCTCGTAATACCCTTGACCATACCCGTAGCCGTAGCCATAGCCATAGCCATACCCATACCCGTAGAGGCCGCTAGCCGTGGAGTCGTTCAGAATGGCGCAGAGGCGGGTGAAGTTGTTAGCCCGAATCAGCTTGTTGATGTTTTTCAGGAAGGTCTTCTTGGAGTAGTTGGCCCGCACGATATAAATTGGAATATCGGCTTTGCGCATGATCAGAATGCCATCCGTCACCAAGCCAACCGGGGGCGTATCAATCAGAATCACGTCGTAGTGCTGGTAGAGCTCCTCCAGCATTTCGTCGAACTTCGAGCTTAGAATCAGTTCCGAAGGGTTGGGCGGCGTAGGCCCTGCCGAAATAAAGTCCAGCGTCGGAATGCTCGTGTGCTGAATGCACTCGGCAATGGTATGCTTCTCGATGAGAATGGTGCTCACGCCGCGTACGTTTTCGGCCCCGAAGGCCAGGTTTACCTTGGGCTTACGCATGTCCAGGTCCAGGATGACTACGCGCTGCTCCGACAAAGCAATAATACCGCCCAGGTTTACCGTTACGAAAGTTTTGCCTTCCCCAGAAATCGTGGAAGTAACTGAAATCAGCCGCTTCTTCTTGGATGAGCTGATAAAGTCCAAGTTGGTACGAATCGAGCGGATAGACTCCGAAATAGCGGATTTGGGGTTCTTGTCGACCACCAATTTCGACACGGTCATCTTTTCCTTGTCGTAAGTCGGAATTACGCCCAGCACCGAGGCCGAGGTAGACCGCTCCAGCTCCCGCACATTCGTGACGGTGTTGTGCATGAAGTAGCGCACGGCCACCAGCGTCAGGCCCAGGGCAATACCACCCGCCAGACCAATGGCATAAATCATCATGCGCACCGGCGAAATAGGCGCGCTGGGCATGCTGGCCGGCGACAGAATCTGGAAGTCGGGCGTGGTGCCCGCCTTGGCAATGCTGAACTCGACTTTGCGGTCCATCAGCATCAGGTACGACTTTTCGTAAAGCTCAAACGGGCGCTTAAGGCGGGCCAGCTCGGTTTCCTTTTGGGGCAGAGTCTGCAGTTCGGCATTGAACTGCTCGCGCTGCTGGTTCATGGTATTGATCTGCTCCTGCAACAGGCGGCGGTTTTGCTGGAGCAAGCGCCGGATGTTGTTTTTCACGTAGGCCAGGGCAGCTTGCTGCTGCTTGACGGCTTCCGTAGTTTCGTTGTAGGAGCGCAGCAGGCGCCGCAGGTTCCACTGCAGGCTATTCAGCTCGGTGAGCTGGCTGGTCAGCTGGTTGTCTTCGATGGCCGCAATACCCGGAATGCTTTGCTCCAGGGTGGCGTCCTCGTTGGCCGTGAGCCGGTCCTGCTCGACCAGGCGGGTTATTTCTCCCAGCAGCCGGGCCTTCTCCACAATCTTGAGGCGCTCTTCCTCCTGCTTGGCCAGCTTTTCGGTAATAGCCGACACCTCGCCCTTCACGTCGTAGGTTTTGTTTTGCTGCACGAAGGCTTGCAGATTAGCCTCCGCATCCTGCAACTTATCCTGGTTTTCGGCCAAGGTACGATCCAGGAACTTCAGGGTCTGGGCCGTAGCTTCCTGCTTCTTGGCCAGCTTCTCCTGCAGATACACCGTGTCAATCTTGTTGACAATTTCGCGGGCCTTGGCCGGATTGAAGTCGGTAAATGAGATTTGAATCGTGTTGGCGTCTGGGTTGACGATGTCCACGCTCAGGTTGGTATTCAAGTAAGCATTAACGGCCCCGTCATCGTTGATGACGAAATGGTAATTTTTCTCCCGGGCGTCCGCGTCGAGCAGCGCAGTAGAGGTAACCTTAAGCTCCATGCCGGGCACGATGATGGGTTGGCCCAACGTGTAGTCGCCCGTTTTTTCCTGGCCCTGATAGAGGTAAGACAACCGAAATTGCTGAGGCCCGGTAAAGTTCAGGTTGAACTTGGTGTTGTAGTAGTTCGGGTCCTTGATGGTGTAGCTAACCTTGAAGGGCGAAATCCCATACAACTCTGTTTCCAGCACCGTACCCTCCACGTAGTAGTTCACGTTCAGCTCCAGGGAATCCTTGAGGCGCTGGTAGATGATGTTGGACTTGATAAGCTCTACCTCGCCTGACAACTTATTCAGGCTGCTGGCACCCACGGCTTGGCCCAAGGCACCGTCGAGGCCCAGCACGCCGGCCTCTGTTTTTTCGTCAATTTTGAGCAGTGACGACGACTTATACACCGGTTTGGTATAGCGCAGCAGCAGCCACGAGGCCGACAGGCCCAGCGCAATAAGCAAAACTATCCAGAGCAGGCTCCGGCGGGCAACCAGCAATAGAGTGGCAATATCCAAACCGCCATCCTCGTCTTCCGCTGCATTAGGTTCAGCGCCGCCGGCATTACGAATAAGTTCTTCCAGCTCAGCGTTTTCGTTTACTGCCATTCCGTCGTTACAAGTTAGTATCAGAGTCTTTAGGGCCGGAACTTCTACGGATCCTGGCAGACCTCTTACTACTTATTAATAAGATCTCTCACCAAGATGTAAGTCGTCAGCAAACCTGCTACGCCTCCAATCAGACCAAACACCGATCCGGCATCAGTTAGTGCCTCAAAGAAGGGCCGGCGTACCGGTTCGATGTAGACAACATCATTGGGCTCCACCTGCAGGTTGGCCCGGCGCATCCCTTCAATGGTCGACAAGTCAATTACCTGCACCTGGGGATTACGCAAATCGCCCCGAATCAGTCGGATGTTATAAGCCCGGCCACGGCCACCACCAATTCCTCCGCCTCCTCCGAGGCCGCCACCTTCCAGACCACCGGCCGAGGCAATTACCTCAATCAGGTTCATGTTGTCGTTGTACATGGGAATAACCTGCCCACCGGGCGCCCCTAGTACAATGATGCGGTTGTTGGTGACCCGAGTAGCCACGTACGAGTCTTTGTAGAAGACATCGTACTTGGTTTTTAGCAGGCTGTCGGCTTCAAGCAACGTCAGGCCGCTCACTTTCACCATATTCACCATCGGCAGATTGACAAAGCCGGTGGCCTGCACCAGAAACTCGCTGGTACTGGGGGCCTGCCCGCCTTGGTTACCCCGATTAGCTCCCCCAACGTTACGCGAGCCTACGCTGCTTTGTCCTACGCGGTTAGTAACACCACCGGTAGCCCCAGAAACTCCGCCGGGAGAGCCAAACTGCAATTCTCCGTTCGGATCCAGAATTCGCTCCCCTTTGTTGGTGTACACCCGCACATCCAGATAGTCATTGGGCTGGATGATGTAGTTGCGGCTGGTGCGACCAACCAGCGTACGCAGCTTCATGGTATCAACTCCTTCTCCCGTCGGGGTCGAGAACATAATGTTCTGCCGGTAGTACTTGCCGGTCACGCAGGAAGAAAATAGTACGGCGAAGGGCACGCACAGCAGCCAGAGGCGCAGAAGGCGGTAAAGAGCGGTTTGTTGCATGCAGGCTGATAAAGCCGAAGTCTAGTTCGAAAGCTATGGGAAAGACCCAGTTAGGTGGGTGCATTTTTCCCTAAAAAACCTTCAAAGTAACCGAATTGGCGCGCCCTTTCAAAATCGGGTCGGTGTTGGGCCGGGCCGAACTGGCTTCTCTGCGGTTAAAATCGTACTTTCGCAAACCCAAAACCGGGCCAATCCGGTTATGCTCTAACCCTCCCCACCCAACTGCTTTTTTCATGGAACTTGTAGCCACCGAAAACCAAACGATGATTGCCCAGATGGTGCGCGACTTTGGCGCGACCCACATCAAACCTGATATGATGAAATGGGACGAAAGCCAGGAGTTTCCCGTCGAGGTTTTCAAAAAGCTGGGCGAGTTAGGACTAATGGGCGTATTAGTACCCCAGGAGTACGGCGGAGCAGGCTTCGGCTACGTGGAGTACGTCACGGCTATTGCCGAGCTGTCCAAGATTGACCCTAGCATCGGGCTGAGCATGGCGGCGCACAACTCGCTTTGCACGGGCCACATTCTGCAGTTCGGCTCAGAAGAGCAGAAGCACAAATGGTTGCCTAAGCTGGCTTCGGCCGAATGGATTGGCGCCTGGGGCCTGACCGAGCCCAATACCGGCTCGGACGCTGGCAACATGCGCACCGTGGCCGTGGAAGACGGTGACGACTACGTGCTGAACGGTGCCAAAAACTTTATTACCCACGGCAAGAGCAGCAACATTGCCGTTGTTATTGCCCGTACCGGGGAAGTCGGCGACTCGCACGGCATGACGGCTTTCGTAATCGAGAAGCCTACTGAAGGCTTTACCCACGGCCTGAAAGCCGATAAGCTGGGCATGCGCGCCTCGGAAACAACTGAATTGATTTTCACCGACTGCCGCGTCCCGAAGGCCAACATCCTGGGCAAAGTCGGTGAGGGCTTCATTCAGTCGATGAAGGTGCTGGACGGCGGCCGGATTTCCATTGCGGCGCTGTCGTTGGGTATTGCTCAGGGGGCTTTCGAGGCCGCGCTGCGCTACTCCCAGGAGCGCCACCAGTTCAACCAGCCGATTTCCAACTTCCAGGGCATTTCCTTTAAGCTGGCCGATATGGCCACCGAAATTGAAGCGGCTTCCTTGCTCACCTACCGCGCTGCCGATATGAAGGACCGCGGCCTGAACGTGAATCAGGAGTCGGCCATGGCCAAGCTTTACGCTTCAGAAGTGTGCGTACGAGCTGCCAATGAAGGCGTACAAATCTTTGGGGGATATGGCTACACCAAGGACTACCCCGCCGAGAAGTACTACCGCGACTCCAAGCTGTGCACCATTGGCGAAGGCACCTCGGAGATTCAGAAGCTGGTAATTGCCCGTACTTTGCTGAAGTAAAACCCCGCAACTTGATTAGGGCTTGCACGGTAAGAAAGAGCCTGTTATCTTTGCGACCCCTAAAGAAGAAAGTTTTTCATTCCAACTGAGCATATGATCATCGTCCAGATTAAGGATAACGAGTCTGTTGACCGTGCCTTGAAGCGTTTTAAGAAAAAGTTTGAGCGCACCGGCGTTCTGAAGGAACTGCGTCGTCGCACCTTCTTCCAGAAGCCTTCGGTTACCAAGCGTAAGCAGAAGGAGAAGGCCGTGTACAAGCAGACGATGTACGCTACCGACAACTACTAGGGAGCAGTTCACTGCCAGCTAGAATTTAACCGCCTGATTTGCTTTCCTAAGCGAATCAGGCGGTTTTTTCGCGTTCGTACTTTCCAGGATAATTCCATACATTGGGTATCCGGCCCTGGTGGCACGGCACTCAGCGTATGGAATTATTTTTTGATTATCTGCGGTTCGAGCGGCGCTACAGTCCGCACACGGTGCTCTCGTACCAAACCGACCTGCGGCAGTTCAGCGACTATCTGAAAGCTACCTATGAGATGGCACAGCCCGAGCAGGCCGACCACACCCTGATTCGCTCCTGGGTGGTGACGCTCATGCAACAGCAGCTGGATCCGCGTACCGTAAACCGTAAGATTGCCTGCCTGCGCTCCTATTTCAAGTTTCTGCTCCGCACTGGGGTAGTGAGCAAAAACCCGATGCTGCGCATCAAGTCGCCGAAGGTGGCCAAGAAGCTGCCCGACTTCGTACCCGAAGACTCGCTCAATGGCTTGCTCAACTCCTTCGAGTTTCCGCCCACCTTTGTTGGCTCGCGCGACCAGGCCGTACTGGAGTTACTCTACGGCACGGGTATTCGTCTTTCCGAGCTCATCGGCATCCGGCACGAAGACCTGAGTCTGAGCAGTAAAACCGTGCGCGTGACGGGCAAAGGCAACAAGCAGCGCATTGTACCGCTGAACCCATCTCTGATAATAGTGCTGGAGCGCTATATAGCGCAAAAGCAGGCTGAATTTGGGACCAGTGACAACGCCCGTGGGCCCCTACTCGTTACGGAGAAGCTAGAGCCTCTCTACGAAAAGCTCGTGTATCGTACTGTAAAGCACTATTTAAGTCAAATAACGACGGCCTCGTCCCAACAGCACCCGCACGTTTTGCGCCACTCCTTTGCGACGCATCTGCTAAGCAAAGGAGCCGACCTGAACGCCATTAAGGAGCTGCTGGGGCACGCCAACTTAGCGGCCACGCAGGTATACACGCACTTATCCATCGACAAGCTCAAATCCGTGTTTGAAAAGGCCCACCCCAAGGCCTAGTTGTTTCTTTTTTTACCCAAACCCCTAAAAAAGATGAAAGTACAGATGCATTCGGTACACTTCGATGCCGACCAAAAATTGCTCGATTTCATCCAGAAGCGCCTCGATAAGCTCGAAACCTTTTATGACCGTGTCACGGAAGGTGAGGTGATTCTGAAACTCAATAACAAAGACGGCATCGACAACAAGACGGTCGAAATTAAGCTGTTTGTACCCGGCACGACGCTATTTAGTCAGGAGGACGCCCCCTCCTTCGAAGCCGCCGCCGACGCCGCCGCCGACAACCTGCGCCGCCAGATTACTAAGCATAAAGAGAAAATAACCAGCCACTAGGCTATCCTCGGCCGCATAGAGGATATGCTGCATGAAAAAGCCCCGTCAGACCAGCTGACGGGGCTTTTTTAGTAACCAAATTTCTGGAAACTACAGGCCGAACTCTGCCTTAATCTTGTCGACGTAATCGAGCTTTTCCCAAGTAAAGGTTTCGAACGTTTTGGTTTCACCCGAGGGCATAACCACTTCCTTGGTACCGGCTGGGCGGCCCATGTGGCCGTAAGCAGCCGACTCAGCGAAGATGGGATTGCGCAGGCCGAAGCGCTGCACAATAGCGTAAGGCCGCATGTCGAACAGCTTGTTGACCTTCTCGGCAATTTCGCCATCGGTGAGCAGCTGACCATTGGAGCCTTGCACTTTGGTTGTGCCGTAGGTCGTCACGTAGAGGCCTACTGGCTTGGCAACCCCGATGGCGTACGCTACCTGCACCAGGGCCTGGTCGGCGACGCCGGCTGCTACCAGATTTTTGGCAATGTGCCGGGTGGCATACGCCGCCGAGCGGTCTACTTTCGACGAGTCTTTACCCGAGAAAGCCCCGCCGCCGTGGGCACCCTTGCCCCCGTAGGTATCCACGATGATCTTGCGGCCGGTAAGGCCAGAGTCGCCGTGGGGGCCACCGATGACGAACTTGCCGGTGGGGTTGATGTGGTAGGTAATCTGGTCGGTGAAGAGCTTTTGCGTTTCGACGTCCAGCCCGGCTTTCACGCGGGGAATCAGGATGTGGCGAATATCATCGGAAATCTGAGCCAGCATCTTCTCCTCCGACTCGTCGAACTCGTCGTGCTGGGTGCTGACTACAATCGTATCGATGGCCTCGGGCGTATTGTCGTCGGCGTAGCGAATGGTTACCTGGCTTTTGGCATCGGGGCGCAGGTAGGTCATTTCCTCGCCCATCTTGCGAATCTTGGCCAGCTCATCGAGCAGGCGGTGCGACAGGTCGAGGGCCAGGGGCATGTAGTTGGCCGTCTCGCGGGTAGCGTAGCCGAACATCATGCCTTGGTCGCCGGCACCCTGCTCTTCGTCACTGGCGCGCTCTACGCCCTGGTTGATGTCGGGTGACTGCTCGTGCAGGCGGTTCATCACCTCGCAGGTGTCGGCGTTGAACAGGTACTCGGGCTTGTTGTAACCAATGCGGCTAATAACGCCCCGCACAATGGGTTCGGCCTCTACGTGGGCCGTTGACTTGATTTCACCGGCTACCAGGGCAAAATCGGTAGTAACGAGAGTTTCGCAGGCTACTTTGGAAGCCGGGTCCTGCCGTAAATATTCGTCCAGGATGGCGTCAGAAATTTGGTCGGCTACTTTATCGGGGTGGCCTTCCGAAACGGATTCGGAGGTGAATAGATACGGCATCAGAGTTCGATCTAGCGACGGGGTCGGGAAATAAGGCTCGGCGGCGTATAAGCCGGCGGCGGGCCGCAAAGCTAACTAAAAAGGCGCAGGTAGGTGCGGTGAATATACCAGCCGATATTGGCAGAAAGCAAATAAGCTACCACCAAGGCAATTTTAAGGCAACCATAGCAAGCTTGCCAATTGGTCCGTTTTGCGTCTTCCGGCCAGAGCCCACCACTAACTGCACTTACTGTTTTACAGCTATTACTATCTGATAAGCATTAAGTATTTATTGTTTATCAATAAATACTTTTCTTCCTTTGAGCGAACCTAATATTCTTTGCTATGCCTTCTAGCTATACCTCTCTTCCCCCCTTCCTGCGCTTTGTGCGCGTGCTGGCCGCGGCTCAGTACGTATTGTCGGCCATTGGCCTGCTGTTTTATGCGTTGATAAGTATATCCGACCTGAGAGCAGGCTCCCAACTGGCTTCCTTCACGCTGCCTTCTCTGACGCTGGAAGTGCAGCATCCGCGGCAGGGGCAGGTCCACGGTGCGGCCCTCGATTCTTTGAAGACTATGCCCGGGACGTTCCGTGTGGTGCCCAAAAGTCAAAAGCTCGCGCTGGTGTATGTTGAGCGGAGTTTTGGCAAACGGGTGGGCCTGATGCTTCTGGGCGTTAACAACCATGCCGGGGGGCGTAGCTCTGTCGCCTTTGCGCTTTACTCTATGCTCACGGGCATGCTGCTGTACCGCATTCTGAATGAGATGCAGATTGAGTCGCCGTTCACGGAGAAAAACGCCCGCCGTATCCGCTGGCTAGGCTTGCTCATGATTGGCGTCGACCTGTACCAGTACGTGGCATTCCGCTACATGCTGAGTATCGTGCCGCATTTCCGGGCGCCCGGCTTGCGGGGCACGGTTTTGCAATACCTGACGCTGGACCCGGCCGAAGAAACCGGGGCCTGGAAATTCGGCTTAGTTTTGCTGGTCATTGCGGCCGTGTACCAGCGGGGCGTCATCATGGCGCGGGAAGCCGAACTGACCGTTTAATATGCCGATAATCGTAAACCTGGACGTGATGCTGGCCCGGCGCAAAATGTCGCTGAGCACCTTGGCTGGTACCGTCAACATCACACTGGCCAACCTGTCTATTTTAAAAAGTGGCAAGGCCAAAGCTGTTCGATTCAGTACGCTGGCCGCCATTTGCCAGGCGCTGGACTGCCAGCCCGCCGACATCCTGGAGCACCGCCCCGACCCGGCCGACTTGCGCCCGGCTACAGACGCAGAATAACACGCGTAAAAAAAGCCTGCTGACAACAGCAGGCTTTTTGCGTTTCAACGCCGAGGCGGGCAGAGCTTAAGCGGGCGTGAGCTGGGCCCCAAAGCGGGCACACAACTGGTGCCGAATCGGCTCGGGTACGCGCAGATACTCCAGCACGTCGGTCGTTTTCTCGCTGGGCTTGCCATTCTTATCGGTTTCAATGGTCACATTTTCCAGCGACAGATAGCAGCAGTCGGGGTCAGCGGGGACGTGGTAGAGGTGAACCCGGCCGAAATGCGCGGTGGGCGTATCGGAAGGCAATACTTCCATATGGTCCCAGTCGGCAGCTTCGAGGGCTTTTTTGGTAGCCTCGGTATCGGCAAAAGCCAGGGCCGACTGCGGAAACGTGAGCTTCTGGGCCCATTGTCCGGCCAACTCGGAGAAAGGCGCGGCGGCCTGCGCATGCGGGCGGAACCACGAGAACAGGACGATGATGCCCACTTCGATACACCAGACCAGATAGAGGAAAAACCCGCTGATGGTAACCGAGAAAATGCTCCAGGTTCCGCTTTCAGCCAGGCGCGGCAGCATGCTCAGCACTGCCGAGGGCGAAGTAAGCGCGCCCAGGAAAATGTCGGTATCGAACGAGGTATGCGTGAAGGAAGCCCGGCTACCCAAGGACTCCGTTTCGCCGGCACCGCTGAGCAGGGTAATGTAGACGACCCACTGCACGTACCAGGCCCATAGGCCCAGGGCCAGCGTCAGCCAGCCGACCAGGGCGGGGTTGCGCAGCTTGCCCGCTTTCGTCAGCTTCTTGAATACAAAGCCCAGGGCCGCCCCGAAGCCCAGCGTGAGCAGCACATTGATGTAGATAAAGGGAATATACCAGACGGCATACACGTACAGAAAGGCCAAAGGCACGGCGGCGGCGGCGCCCAACAGCACCAGGCCCAGAACTCCGCCGACCGTTATCCGATTGGAAGGCTGGTAATACTGACTCATAAGAAAGGGGGATAGGATGGATGAAACGAATGCGGATAGAGGCAGCGCATAGCACTACGGATAGGCAATATAGCACTACTGCTATAATCGTGGACCCGAAACCGGTTTAAAGCCATAAAAAAGCAGCCACCCCGTATTGCTACCGGGTGGCTGCTACTACTATCAAACAGCGCTTAGCTACTGCCCGCCGGCGGAGGTAGCCGCCGCACCGGGCCGCAGGTTGGCTTCAAACAATTTCAGAATGCGCTTGTACTCGTCGGTCCAGGAGGCGGGTTCCACGAAGCCGTGGTCTTCGACTGGGTAGACGGCCAGCTCCCAGTTTTCCTTGTGCAGCTCAATCAGGCGCTGGCTCAGGCGCACGATGTCCTGAAAATGCACGTTGGTATCGACCATGCCGTGGCACATGAGCAACGCGCCCTTCAGGCCTTCGGCGTAGTAGATGGGCGACGAGCGGGCGTAGGCAATACTGTCGTTGTAGGGCGAATTGAGGATGTTGTCGGTGTAGCCGTGGTTGTAATGGGCCCAGTCGGTGACGGAGCGCAGGGCCGCTCCGGCCTTGAACACCTCGGGCTGGGTAAACATGGCCATCAGGGTGATAAAACCGCCGTAGGAGCCGCCGTAGATGCCGATACGCTGGGGGCTCACGCCGTATTTCTCCGTCAGCAGCTTGGCCCCGTCGACCTGGTCGGTCAGGTCTTTGTCGCCCATGTAGCGGTAGATGCCCGTGCGTACGTTGCGGCCGTAGCCAGCCGAGCCGCGGTAGTCGATGTCGAGTACGGTGTAGCCTTTATCGACGAGCAGGTTATGAAACATGTACTCGCGCGAGTACTGGCTCCACCACTTATGGGCGTTCTGCAAGTAGCCGGCCCCGTGCACGAAAATAACGGCCGGCCCCTGGGCTTCGGCCTTGGCTGGGCGGTAGAGACGAGCATACACGTCGGCTCCGTCCCGGGCCTTGATGGTCACGATTTCGGGGTCCCGCCAGGCATAGCTCTTGAACTCATCGGTCAGGGAGCTGGTAATCTGCCGGGCCTTGGCGCCGGGCTTGTTGTCCATTACATACAGCTCCCAGGGCTTGTTGGTGTAGCTGTAGCGCACGGCCAGGGTTTTCTCGTCGGGCGACATGGTCACCTCACTGGCCCCGGGCATAGTTGTAATCTGGGTCAGGGCGCCGCCGTCCACGGGCATGCGGTAGAAGTGCTGCTCGCCGGGGTGGGTCTTGTTAGCCGTCAGGTACCACAGCTTTTTGTCGCGGCTGAGCTGAGCTTTCTGCACCTCAAAATTGCCACTGGTCAGGGCTTTCTTCTGCCCGGTGGTCACGTCCACGGTGTAGAGGTGGGAGTAGCCGCTTTCCTCGCTCTGAAACCACACCCGCTTGTTGTCGGGCAGCCAGCCTACGTTGCCGGGGCCGTAGCCAATACCGGGGCCGTTGATCCAGGCCTCGTCGCGCTGCCGGTCGAGCAGGCTGATTTTCTGGGTCGCGGGGTCCAGGCGCACAATCCAGCGGTCCTTGTTGTCGAAGGAGCGAATCACCAGAAAGGCGTGCTGCCCATTGTCGGACCAGTAGGGGCCGTAGGGTTCCACGCGGCGCAGCTCGGTGGCGGGCTTGTCTTTCTTCGTGCCATTCTTATCGGCTTCGGCGGCCACCGGAGCCTTGGCCGGCAGGGCATATTCCTTGCGGTAGGCCGGCTGCTCATCAAGCCCCTTAAGCTCCTTGTAGCCCAGCACAAAGGTCGTGTCGCGCCCGATGTCGTAGATACCCAGCTCGTAGGCCGTTTGCGGGGCCCCTACCTTGGTGCGGGTTGTGAGGTCTTCGGTGAAGCCCGAGGCCGTGACGAAGCTCGGCACAATGGCTACCTTCTCACTGGCCGGCTCCTGGGCCAGGCGGTAGGTTACAAAACGGCCGTCGGGTGAGAGCTGTAGGTTTTCTACGGTTTGCTGGCCCAGCCAGATAGCCTTGGGGTTGAGCCGGGCCACGGCTTTCTGCAGGCGCTGCCGGGCCTTCTGGTCCTGGTCGCGCTGCCGGATAACGTCGAACAGCGCCAGCTGCTGGGCCCGCAGAAACTTCTCGGCCTTGTCGGTGGGCTGCCCGCTGCCGGGGCGGCTGCCACGGCGGAAATCCGTGCGCTGCACCGTCTCGCCGGTAGCCGGGTCCCAGGTATAGAGGTTGCTGGCGCGGGTGTAGCTAATGAGTTTACCCTGTAAGGCAAAGGCGGGGTCGGTTTCCCGTTCGGCCGTGCGCGTCACCCGGCGCGTTTTGCCCGCCTTGAGGTCGAGCAGGAAGATGTCGCCGTCCTTCTCGTACACCTTGCGGGTATATTTCTGGTCGTAGTCGCCGCTGGTGGTCGGCAAGGTGCGCTGCTCGGCCAGGCCGACTTTGCGAATAGCACCACCGCCGGCAGACGTTGAGTAAAGCGAGTCGCGGCGGGCTTTTTCGGGGTTCCAGTTGAAATAAATCCGCTTCCCGTCCTCGCTCCAGCCAATATTGGTCGGGGCCGAGCCCATCCACTGGGCCGGGTCGCGCATGATTTTTTCGACGGTAAGCGTAGTCAGGACCGCGGCAGACTGTGTTTGGGCCGCGGCCGCCACGGGTAGCAGGCCGGCCAGCAACGGCAGGATAGAAGTAGGGCGCATGAAAGCAGAAAACGAGTGGAGGAGCGCAAAATACGCAAGCCTCCGGCAAGGACACTACCGATACCAGCCCCGTTGCAAAAACCGCTGTATACGCTCACTCAGGGGGTTACAAGCCACCCTTCTCCCACTGGCGCAGTTCAGCCTGCAGGTTGCGGCGGGCGGCGGCATCCAGCTTCTGCCGAAACAGCGGGGTTTGGTAGAGCACCGAGGCACCCAGCAGCTTTTCCAGCACCTGCTTACGGCCCCGCCGGTAGAGAATATCGGGCACCAGGCGGTACTCCTGCCGCACTTGCCGGGCATACTGCCAGTAATCGGCCTCGGCGGCGCCCAGAATCTGCAGGTCGGCGTCGAGAAAGAGGTGCAGGTCGGTATCGGTAGCGGGCTGGGGCTGGGTGTGGTCCTTGGTGCGCTCAATAAGAAAGGTCACCCGCTGGCGCCGCTCGGCGGGCAGGCTGGTTTTGGCCAGAAACTCCTGGGCCAGCACGGCGCTGCGCGCCTCGTTGTCGTCGCGCATGGGGTTGTACACGGCATCGTGAAACCACACGGCCAGCTGCACCACCGCCGCATCCTGCACCAGGGTTTTGTGCAGCTCCAGGGTTTCGAGCAGCGTGCGGATATGGGTCAGGCTGTGGTAGTGCCGGCCGGAGCCTTCGTAAGCAGCCGTCAGCTGCCGAAACGTGGCGTCGCGCAGGGGCTCGGCCACGCCCAACTGGGTGGTAAGATGGCGCCAGCGCGCCTCCAGGGTGGTAGGAATCATGGGACTACAGAATCGGCTAAGGGCTAAGAATAGGAACACGCGCCGGGCTAGTTGGCCGTAGGCACGCCATAAGGATTGGGGGTACGAAGTTCTAAGAAACGCTCGGGGTTGGGCAGGGGCACGAAGCCAAACTGGGTGTAAAGGCCGTGGGCGTCGAGCGTAGCCAGCATTTTACGCCGCAGATTCTGCAGCCCGGGGTGGCTCCACACGCACGCCATCAGCCATTTCGACAAGCCCTGCCCCCGAAACTCGGGCAGCACGAACACGTCGCAGAGCCAGGCAAAGGTGGCATAGTCGGTCACGATGCGGGCAAAGCCGGCCAGGCGGCCGTCGGGCGCATACAGGCCAAAGTTCAGGGAATGCGCAAGGGCCCGCTCCACCGTTTCCCGCGGAATATTCTGGGCCCAATATGAATCCTGGGACAAGTACTGGTGAATGGCCTCTATATCGAGCTGGGTGGGGTCGGTACTGATGCGGAAGTGCTGCGGGTGCAGGTGTTCGACAATAGGCATGGCAGAGAAGAGCGGCTGAAAAGCTAGGAAAAACCGGTTATTGGCAGTAAAGCCGGACCTACTACAAAGCTACCCGCCCCGGCTTCACAAGCAAGCTAATCCTTAAGGCCCTACCTTGCGTTAGTACAGATCTACGCTTATTCTTTCATCATCAACTACTTGCTTATGAAACGTTTTGCCTCGATTACGCTATTGGCCGCCACGCTGCTGGCCGGGGCGCCGGCGGCCCGGGCCCAAACCACGACCTTTCAGGTAGGCGCTACGACGGTTTCGATGACGCCACTGGCCGATAATCTGTCCGTGCCGTGGGAACTGGTGTGGGGCCCCGACAACTTTATCTGGATGACGGAGCGCGGGGGCCGCATCAGCCGGCTTAATCCCAACACCGGGCAAGTATTGCCCCTGCTCACGGTGGCCGACGTAACCCAAACCGGCGAGAGTGGCTTGCTGGGCATGGTGCTCCACCCCGACTTTACGACCTCGCCTTATGTGTACATCGTGTACAACTACACTGAGGGCAGCATTCTGAAGGAGAAGCTGGTACGCTACACCTACACGGCCGGAACGGGCACGCTGAGCGCGCCGCTCGTGCTGCTGGGCAATATCACGGCGACAACCACGCATAGCGGCTCGCGCCTGCTTATCCTGCCCGACCGCACCTTGCTGATGACCACCGGCGATGCGCAGTTGCAGCCCGAAGCCCAGAACATCAACTCGCTCAACGGCAAAATCCTGCGCCTGAACCTGGACGGTACCATTCCGGCCGACAACCCCACTCCCGGCAGCCTGGTGTATACGCGGGGCCACCGCAACCCCCAGGGCCTGGTGCGGGTGCCAAGCGGCAAAATCTACAGTTCGGAGCACGGGCCCAACAACGACGACGAGGTTAACCTGATAGAGCCGGGCCGCAACTATGGCTGGCCCAACGTGGAAGGCCCCTGCAACCTGGCAGCCGAGCAAGCTTTCTGCGCCGCCAACAACGTGCGCGAGCCCCTGCGCGTCTGGACCCCAACTATTGCCACGGCGGGCCTAACGTATTATAACCACCCCGCCATTCCGGAATGGAGCAACAGCCTGCTGATGGTGAACCTGAAAGCCTCTAAGCTGCTGCACCTGCCCCTCAATGCCGCCGGAGACGCCATCAGCACCGAGAACAGCTACGTCACCACCTTTGGCCGCCTGCGCGCTATCTGCGTCTCGCCCCAGGGAAAAGTGTACCTATCGACGAGCAACCGGGACGGCCGCGGCGGTGGCGCCACCAACGATGACCGGGTCTTCGTCCTGGAAAACCGGGCGTATGTATCTACGCCCACCCAATCGGCGGCCCGGGCCCAGAAGCTCAGCGTGTGGCCCAACCCGGCGCAGGGCACGGCGCTGATGCGCCTGCCGGTAGCTGCCACGGCCCCCGTTCAGGCCTCGATTGTTGATGCGCTGGGCCGGGTAGCCTACACGACGCGCTTTGCGGCCGGCCAAACGGACCTGTCGCTCAACCTGCAGGGCCTGACCCCGGGTATTTACGCCGTGCGTGCCCAGACGGGCGCGGCCTACTACACCCAGCAACTGGTCGTTCGATAAGCAAACTCAAGAACCATAAAAAAGGCGCTGCGGATTCCGCAGCGCCTTTTTTGTATGCATTACTGCCAGAAGGCTTTACTCCAGCACTACTTTGCGGGTGATGGTATAGTCGCCGACTTTCACCCGCAGCGTATAGATGCCGGTAGCCAGTCCTTTCACCGAAATAGGAGCTTCTACCGCCCCGGCCTGCACGGCCAGCGCCTGCGTCAGCACCTGCTGGCCCAGAGCATTGAGTAGCGTGGCCTGCACGGCCTTGGCTTGCGCAGCCCCGCGGATGCGCAGCGTAACCGAGCCCGTCGAGCTGGGGTTCGGATACACACTGACCTCCCCCCCGGGCAGATCCTGGGCAGTACTCAGGATGGTCTGCCGGGCGCAGATAGTAAAGGTGCCCGTCGCGTCGCTGGAGCCGTAGCCGGCCACCAGCACATAATACTTGGTATTGGGGGCTACGTTCACGTCGAAAGTCCCGACGGTCTGGTTGTTGCCCGCGCTGGCCCGGCAGTCGACCTGGGTCAGGGCCGTCGAGCAGGCCGCGGCCGTGAAAATCCGCACCTGCCCCGCTGGCCCGCCCGTGGTAGTCATCTGAATACCCGCCGTGGAAGGACCGGTGGTCATTTCAAACCATACATCCTTGGGCGCATTCGAGGTGGTGCAGCCCGGGTTCACGTACCCGTTGGGGGCACTGGTGGTAGCTCCAAAATTACTGGCCGTCAGCGGCGTGCACGTATTGCTGGTAATGGGCAGAGTAATAGCCCCGCAGACATCGTTGTTGGCCGGCACGGGGGCCAGCGTTGTAAAGCAAATCGGCCCCGAGGCGATGCTCACCCCCGCCGTAACGCCGCTGTTGCCGCAGTTCTGACTCACGTAGAAACAGTACGGCGTACTGGCCGACAACCCGGAAATGTCCGTGAAGGTATCCGTCAGGCCGGTAAGGCGGGTGCCCTGGGCCGAGCCCGGCGTGAAACCCTGCGGGCCGTACTCTACCGTGAAGGTAGCGCCGGCCACCGGAGCAGTTACGGCCCAGCTGAGGCGGGCACTAGTGGCCGTCAGGTTGCTGGCATTGAGCCCTATTGGCTCGGGGCAGCGCGTCTCGGAGCGTACGCACAGCTTGAAGCGCCCGAAGACGTTGTTGCCATCTTCGAACACCCGAATGTAGAGCACTTCCCCGGGAGCCCGGTTGGTAAGCGTGACCATGGAAAAATTATTCCGGCCGCCATCATCGTCGCAGCCTACCACCGTCAGGGCGCCGCAGGTACCCGCGTAAATGGCCATACCCGTGTCGAGCACGGGGCTACCGGCAACCGAGTCGGTAGAGGCAATCAGGCTTCCCGTAGCCGGCACCACCACCCGAAACCAGACGTCGCCGCCCGAATAGGTGGAGCAGCCCGGGGCCGGCACGCCACTAGAGCCCGTAGCCCCGGCATTGGTACCCACGATACGCGTAGTGCAGGCACTGCCAAACTGTACAGGTACCGGGGTAGCCGTAGCGCACTCGTCGTTAGCCGGCGGGTTAGCCAGGGTCGTGAAGGCGGCTGGGCTGGAACGCAGGCTACTGCCGCTGGCCCCTCCGCAGTTCTGGGTCACGTAGAACTGGTACGTACTCCCTGGTGCCAGCGTAGTCAGCTGAATGAGGTTGTTGGTCGTGGTCACCGTCGTGCTCTGGGCCGAGCCGGGCGTAAACCCAGTCGGGCCATACTCCACGGTAAACGGCCCGGTGCCACTCGTAACCGACCAGCTCAGGGTAGCCTCCGTTTGGGTAATGCCCGATACGGCTAAGTTCGTGGGAGCAACGCACGTAGTCGGCGGCGTGACGCAGATGCTGAAAGCCCCCGCAACGCTAGAAGACGAATACCCGGCTACCGATACGTAGTACGTGGTATTGGGCGTCAGGCCGGTTACGTCGAGCGCCCCTACCCCGCCCGTGCCAGCAACAAACTTACAGGCTATCTGCGTGAAGGGTCCGGCGCAGGTGCTGGCCGAAAACACGCGCACCTGACCGGCGGGCGTACCAGTGGCCACGACGCTAGCGCCCAGGCTGGCTGGTCCGGCGGCGGCTGTCGTAAACTTGAACCACACGTCGAGCGGGGAAGCGGCAATGCCACAGCCCGGGTTGGTGTAGCCCACCGGCGCGGTGGTAGTGGCGGCCTCATTGCTTCCCTGAGTTGGGGAGGGGCAGCCCGCGGCTACGGTTAGGGCAATTGCTCCGCAGGGCTCGTCGTTCAGCGGGGGCGTGGTGATGCAGATAGTAAAAGCCGCCGCTGCTGCCGAGGGCGTGCTGGAACCGTAGGAGAACACGCGCACGTAGTAGGTGGCCCCTATGGTCAGGCCCGTGTATACCTTTACATCCGGATCCGAGAAGCCGACCGAGGTCAGCGTAGCACAGCTCCCGGACAATACCTGTTGCACATAGTCGCCGGTGCCATCCAGGGTGATGATGTGAGCGGTACTGGTAGCGGTAAACTTGTACCAGACGTCATCATCGGCCGTGCCCACGGGCGCAGCCAGCCCCGCGGTAGGGCCAGCCGCCTCCAGCGTGCCGCTGGTAGCGGTAGTGCAGGTCGCACTGGGAGTCGGAGTCAGCGTAACGGCATTGGCACACTCGTCGTTTGCCGGGAGCTGGGGCGTAGTAACACAAATCGTGAAAGCAGCCGCCGTGACTGAGGGCACGGTAGCACTGTAGGAGTACACGCGCACGTAATACGTGGTGCCCACCGTCAGCCCGGTGTAGATTTTCACGTTCGGATCCGAAAAACCGACTGAGGTTAAGGTAGCACACGTACCCGACAAGAGCTGCTGCACATAGTCGCCCGAGCCGGTGAGCGTGACCGTGTGCACCGTGGAAGTAGCCGTGAACTTGTACCACACGTCGTCGTCGGCCGTGCCGACCGGCGTAGCCAAACCAGCTGTTGAGCCGGCATTCTCCAGCGTACCACTGGTAGCGGTAGTGCAGGTCGCACTGGGAGTCGGAGTCAGCGTAACGGCATTGGCACACTCGTCATTTGCCGGGGGCAGTACTACAGTGGGGGTTGTAATGCAGATCGTGAATTCGGCCGCCGGAGCCACAAGGGGCGTCGAGCCGGAGGAGTACACACGCACATAGTATGTGGTGCCCGCCGTCAGCCCGTTGTACGTGCGCTCATTCGGGTCCGAGAATCCCTCGGAGGTAAGGCTGCCACAGGTGCCCGCCAAAACCTCCTGCACATAGTTGCCGGTGCCAGTCAGGGTGATGGTGTGGCTGGCGCCGATGGCCACAAACTTGTACCAGACATCATCGTCGGCCGTGCCGAAAGGAGTAGCCAGGCCCGTGGTGGCCGTAGCACCTTCCAGCGTACCCGAGGTGGCCGAGGCGCAGGCCGCATTGAGGGCGGCGGGCGTCAGAGTTACAGCGTTGGCACAGGCATCGTTGGCAGGAGCTACCGAGCTGGTAACGCAAATCGTAAAGGCTGCCGCTGCCGGCGTGGGTGCTGTGGCTCCATAAGAATACACGCGCACGTAGTAAGTAGCGCCGGCACTCAGACCGGTGTACGTTTTAACACTAGGATCAGAGTAGGCCACCGAGGTGAGCGTGCCGCAGCCACCCGAGAGCAGCTCCTGCACATAGTCGCCCGAGCCGGTAAGCGTGACGGTGTGCACCGCGGAAGTAGCCGTGAACTTGTACCACACGTCATCATCAGCCGTGCCGACCGGCGTAGCCAGCCCGGCCGTAGCCGTAGCACCTTCCACCGTGCCGTTGGCAGCAGCCACACAGGCTGTGTTAGCAGCCGCAGGCGTCAGGGTCACGGCATTGGCACAGGCATCGTTGGGAGGCGCAACCGTTGTCGTTACGCAAATCGTGAAGGCTGCCGCCGTGGCCGAGGGCAACGCCGCACTGTAGGAGTATACGCGCACGTAGTAGGTAGCGCCAGCCGTCAGGCCGGTGTAGGTTCTGACGTTGGGGTCGGAGTAAGCCACCGAGGTAAGCGTGCCGCATCCACCCGAGAGCAGCTCCTGCACATAGTCGCCCGAGCCGGTAAGCGTGACGGTGTGCACCGCGGAAGTAGCCGTGAACTTGTACCACACGTCATCATCAGCCGTGCCGACCGGGGTGAGTAAGCCCGCCGTAGGCGAGGCACCTTCCACCGTACCATTGGTAGCGGCCGAACAGGCCGTGTTGCCCGCCGCCGGGGTCAGAGTTACGGCATCGGTACAGGCATCATTGCTCGGAGGAGCTACGGCCCGCGTGATAAACGAGCCAACGCTGCTGATAGCACTAGTGCCGTTGGCGCCGCACAGCTGGGTTACGTAGAAGTCGTAGCCCGTGCTGGGAGCCAGCCCGGTAAGCGTCACGGCAGTACTAGCCGATGTCACCGTAAGGGCCTGGGCCGAACCCGGCGTGAAGCCCGTAGGACCGTACTGAATGCTATACGTGCCACTGCCGGCCGATGCCCAGGCCAGACTCGCCGTTGTGTTGGTCAGTGCGGTTACGCTCAGGTTGCGCGGCTGGGGGCAGGCTGGCAGGGCCGCTGGTACAAAGGCGTATACCTGGCCGGTAGCCGGCTTGGTATTGATATTGGTGTTTTCAGCGGTGGAGCTGGCCGTCGGTGCGGCCGAGGCATCACTCAGGGCCAGATAGGAGCCGCTGCCGGTTCCGAGGCCGGCCAGCCCAATAGAAGCTCCTAGCGCAGTAGTAGCCGTAGTGGCCCCGGATTCTTGACGATATATAAACTCAACCCGGTTTGAGCCTTCGTAGAGCTTTACCTGAAAGGAAAGCACCGGGGCATTGGCCGCATACCGCCATTCCCAGTTAAGCCACTCAAAGGTGAATACCCGGTTTGGAGCGGTGCCCGTGGTAGTGTAGCTGCCCGAAGCGGTGGCTCCGGTCGGGTTACCATCCAGGTCGTCGAGCAAGGGAGCCACCAGCGGCCGGGTAGCGGCCGGGGCAGCCGCCAACGTGCCCGAATGATTGCTGGTGCCCGTCGTGTTGAAGGTCAGCCAGCCATTGGACGAAGCTTTCACCTGCGTGTAGGCGGCGCCGTCAAAAACAAAGCTAAATCCTAGTGGAATAACGCCGGACAAGTAGGTGTCGGCCGTCAGGCCGGTTACCACGGTTCCCCCGCTTACGGGCGTAAAAGTACCTTGCGAGGCAGCCAGCGTGTACGTGTTGACCTGGCCCTGGGCGAAGCCCGTTGCTCCCAGCCATAAGCTGAGTAGAAAAAGCAGAGCTGCCGGCCACCTCCTATTCCTCTCTAAAAGGCAAGGCGTTACAGGACCAATCAAATGGCGTAGAGATTTTTCCATCATCAACGGATAGATGCAGTGAAAAGGAAAGGACAGTAAGTAAGAGGGGGTTGCAGGTAGTGCAGGGCGGGGCGAATACGGACTGATTCACCGATGGAGCGAGTGTGCTAAATCTACTATAGAGTTTTTATATAGTGAAATTTCACTATAAAATCAGCTTTCTTATATCCTGCGTTTTATACAATTCCTAGTCTTGCTTAAACGTAACAACCTATTTTAATACTACAAAAACAATTTACTTCTATATTACGGCAATGTTCTGCACACCTATGCTTCTGGTTACTATCCTTTAAACCTTTCCTTTCTTGTATGCAGAAACTTTTACAAGCCACTTTCCTGCTGGTAGTTACATGGTGTGCATCGCTTGCCGGAATATCGAACGCACGGGCTTCCCACTTTCAGGGAGGACAACTAACGTATGAAGCGCTGGGAAACAACCGCTACAAGGTTTCCCTCACCGTATTTCGCGACTGTGGCGGCCAGGCCTTCAGCACTATCAACCCCGTTCTGAACTACCGCACGACCGGCTGCACCGAGGGCGCGGATGCACCGATGACGCTGGTCGGGCGGCCGGAGGCCGGCAGCCCCTACTGCGCCAGCACCCCCGGCGGCCCCAGCCAGTGCGGCAGCGGCCTGCTGACCAACTACGAGCGGGGCGTATTCGAAGCAACCGTGACCTTGCCCCCGGCCCCGGAATGGACCCTGAGTGTCATCGGAGTGGTACGCCCCGCCACGGCCAACATCGTCGGGAGCCCCAACCTCTACTACGAAGCCCGGCTTAATAACCTGCTTCCCCAGGGCCAAAGCATTCAGAATACGTCGGCCCAGTACCAGGTCCTCGATATTCCGATTCCCTTCGTGTGCTACAAGCAGGAGCGCACCGTCACGTTTTCGGCCACCGAGCCCGATGGAGATTCACTGGTGTACAGCCTGGCTGCTCCCCTGGTTGGCTGCAACGACCCGGCGACCTACAAATCCTATTCGAGCAACGGGGTTCCGGCCATCGACCTGACTCCGCCCGGCGGGGCGCCTTGCCTGGCGTATATTCAAGACAACCAGGGTACGTACAGCCCTACCTACCCCATTTCCTCGTATAATATTTCGGGCACTTGCCCGCTGAAAACCGCAGTTAAGGCCTTCAACTTCAATGCCTCGCTGGGTACCTTCACCTTTACACCGGCCAGCTACAATACGACTGTTAACTCACCGGAAAACAAGTACATCGTAGTAGGTCAGGTAACGGAGTATCGCCGCCTGGTGAACCCGATTACCAAGCAAAAGCAGTACTACAAAGTAGGACAGGTACGGCGCGACATGCTGCTGGTGGTTATCGACTGCAACACCAACAGCCAGCCCGGGCCGCCCATCGGCAGCGGTTTTGTGAAGTCGGGGGTACAAATCGTCAATTCGCGGGATTCTACCTTCGTGACGGCCTATACCTGCAACTACACCGAAGTCCGTTTCCGCTTCAGCGACCCGAACCCCAACGATATTCTGACGGTAACGCACCCGGAGCTGGACCCTTCCATCCCGACCCTGCAGAAGCCCACGTATCTGCCGGCCGACGTAGCCACGTTCGAGCTACTGGGCAATGGCACCCGGGCCCCAGCCGGTATTCTGCGCATCCAGCCCGATATTGCCTTCCTGGGTAAAACCTACCGGATTCCCATCAAGATTGAGGATAATGCCTGTCCTAACAAGGGCATCCAGTACCGGACCATCGTGCTGAAAATTGAGAAAGGCAACTTCGCCCGGGTGGTAACCTCGACGGCCAACCCGGAAATCTGCGCCGGCACCTCGCTGAAGCTGTCGGCGGCTCCTTTCCGCCCCGACTCAACCAGTGGCGTGCCCGCCCGGTATGGCTACCGGTGGGAAGCCGCCCCAGGCCTGCCGACCAGCCAGCTCGAAAGCCAGGACGTGACCGTGACCCCACTGGTAACGACGCGGTATAAGGTGCGCATCCTGGGCCTGGACTTCCGGGCCGGGACCTGCTCCGACACGGCTTCGGTACTCGTGCGCGTGCAGCAGGCCATCCGAACGACGGCGGCCACCACTTCCCCTCTCATCTGCGCCGGTACTACGGCGACCATCACGGCCAACTCCACCCGGCCCGGTGGTAGCGCCCAGGAAACGTTCAGCTACCAGTGGGCCCCTGCCAACGGACTCAGCAGCGCCGACCTGACCAAGCCCACCATTACCGTCAAGCCCACCACCACGACGCGCTACAAGCTCACCATCACCGGGAGCCAAGCCACGGCCTGCCGCCTCGATACCACCTCGGTGCTGGTGCGGGTGCAGCAGCGGATTCAGCCCAAGCTTAGTGTTGACCACAATGAGCTTTGCGCCGGCAATACGACCACTATTTCAGCCAGCGCAGTTCGGCCCGAAGGCAGTGCCCAAGAAACGTTTAGCTACCAGTGGGCCGCCGCCGGGGGACTTAGCAGTGGAGATATGACCAAGGCGACGCTCACCGTCCGGCCAACCGTAACAACGCGCTACAAGCTCACCGTTACCGGGAGCCTGGCCACGGCCTGCACGCCCGATACCACCTCGGTGCTGATCCGGGTGCAGCAGCCCATTCAGGCAGCAGTGAAAGCCTCGCAGCCCTTCGTTTGCTCGGGTAGCACGGCTACCCTTACGGCCACGGCCACCCGGCCGGGCGGCAGCCCCCAGGAAACGTTGAGCTACCAGTGGGCCGCCGCCGAGGGCCTCAGCAGCGCCGACCTGACCAAACCCACTATTACCGTCCGACCCAGAGTTACGACCCGTTTTAAGCTTACCGTTACGGGCAGCCAGGCCACGGCTTGCGGCACCGATACCACCTCGGTGCTGGTGCGGGTAACGGTACCGGTTACGCCCGCCTTCAAAGCCGACTCAGTGGCGGCGGCCGGGCGCAGCATCACCCAGCCGCCCCTCACGTTTACTTTCACCAACCTGTCGAAGGAAAATGACCGGCAAGCCAGTACTTCTACCCGCTACCGGTGGTCGTTTCAACGCCTGCTCAACAGTAAGGGCCAGCCCGTAACGGAGGCCGAAAACTTCTTCTCGACCAGCCCCACCACCGCTACCCAAAAGCTCGACGTGGCCGGGGTGTACCGCATTCGGCTGCGGGCCGGCGTTTCTATCGGCACTGGTACGCCCTGTGAGGAAGCCGTAGCCGAGCTGAATGTACGGGTGCCGGACTCGGAGATGCCCAACGTCTTTACCCCGAACGGGGACGGAATCAACGACGCCTTCGTGCTGTCGACGGAGGCCCTGAACAGCAACATCCAGATCTTCAACCGCTGGGGCCGACAGGTCTTCAGCGCCACCAGCTACCGCAACGACTGGAGTGGGGATGCGCAGCCCGCGGGCGTGTATTACTACGTGCTGACGGACGTGAACGGCTCCACGCGCAAGGGCTGGGTAGAGCTGGTACGCTAGCGAAAACCGTCCGTGCCCAAATGCCACAAAAAAGGCGCTGTACCCAGTACAGCGCCTTTTTTGTGGTGTTTATTAGGCTACTTCTCCAGACTGTGGCGCTCATTTTTCACGGCGTTGGCCAGCGTCCAGGGTACCTCGTGGGCAAAGGGATGCTGACGAACCGGACACTCGGGCATGTGGCACAGCGAGCAGGCGGCAAACGTGCAGGGGTCGGCGTGCACAAACATTTCCACCTCCACGTCAAAGCGCTGCTTGATCAGACCTTCGATGCGGTTCAGCTCGTTGTGGGTTTCCTCCAGGCTAAAGTAATACGGCATCTGCATGTGGCAGTCGATGTGCAGATTGGCCCCGTAGCGCAGCACCCGCAGGTTGTGCACGTCTATCCACGGGGGCAGGCGGTGCTGCTGCAGCTCGGCAATAACCTGCTCCACGGTAGCCACATCCGACTCATCCATCAAAGCCGATACCGAGCGGCGCACCATGCGGTAGCCATTTACTACAATGAACACGCCCAGCAGCAGGGCCGCTCCGGCGTCGAAGAGTACGTTGCCCGTAACCACAACCAGTACCAGGGCCACGCACGATACCAGGGTGCTCAGGGCGTCGATGTACAGGTGCTGCCCGTCGCCGACCAGGGCCGCCGAGTTCATCTTTTTGCCCGAGCTGACCAGCAGAAAGCCCACTCCCAGATTTACCAGGGCCGTAATGGCCAGCAGCAGCATGCCCGCGTCGGGCCGGGCCACCGTGTGGGGGTGCAGCATGGCCATTACGGCACTGTAGAAAATATACACGCCCGCAATCAGGATCAGGGCGCCTTCGAAGCCCACCGACAGGTACTCGACTTTGCCGTGCCCGTAGGGGTGGTTTTCATCCTTGGGCTGGTCCGACAGATACAGGCTGTATAGGGCGAAGCCGCTGGTAAAAACGTTGATAATCGACTCCAGCGCATCGGTCAGCACGGCCTGCGAGGCGGTGAGAAAGTAGGCGTAGAACTTGATGGCTACCAGCCCAACGCTGACGACCAGCGACAATAAGCCAAGACGGTTCTTGGATTGGGTAAAAGTCATGACGAGGGTGGAGTGGGCAAAATAGGGCCCGCAAAAGTCCGGGAAAAAACCCACTTCCTTACGGTTTGCAACCTTTTTCGGCTAAACGAGTATTTCAATTGGCTTAAAAAATAGTTTAGGCTACCCTAAAAATTTGTTTCTTTGTAGAGTTACCTGACTTTCTATCCGTTATGCCCCCACTCGTACAGGCCTCTCCTACTCCTCCCCTCACTGAAAATAACTCCGGCTGGCGCCAGGAGCGCAAGCATAACTCCCTGAGCGAAGTATACGCCAGCATCCGGGTGCCGGCGGCCAATGCCTCCTTCTGGCGCAAGCTGCTGGCGTTTTGGGGGCCGGGCCTGATGGTAGCCGTGGGCTACATGGACCCCGGCAACTGGGCCACCGACATTGCCGGCGGCTCGCGCTATGGGTATACGCTGCTCTCCGTGATTCTGATTTCCAACTTGTTCGCCATGCTGCTCCAGCACCTGGCGGCCAAGCTGGGCATCGTCACGGGGCGCGACCTGGCCCAAGCCTGCCGCGACCATTATTCCAAGCCCGTGGCCATGGTGCTCTGGGTGTTCTGCGAGGTGGCCATTGCCGCCTGCGACCTCGCCGAAGTTATCGGCTCGGCCATTGCCCTGAATCTGCTCTTTGGCCTGCCGCTGCCCTGGGGCGTGGTGCTCACTATTCTGGATGTGCTGGTGGTATTATTCTTCCAGAACAAAGGATTCCGGATTATTGAGAGCATCGTAGCGGGCCTGATTGTGGTCATCTTTGGCTGCTTTGTCTACGAAATCCTGGTATCGCACCCCGACTATTTGGGCATTGCCAAAGGCCTGGTACCCCAGAAGGAAGTGATAACCAACCCCGGCATGCTCTACATTGCCATCGGCATACTGGGTGCCACAGTGATGCCCCACAACCTGTATCTGCACTCCAGCATCGTGCAAACCCGGGCCATTGAGCAAACCGAACCCGGCAAGCGCATGGCCATCAAGTTTGCTACCATCGACTCGACGGTGGCGCTGTTTCTGGCTTTCTTTGTCAATGCGGCCATTTTGGTTACGGCGGCGGCGGCTTTCCATACCAATGGCCTGTTTCACGTAGCCGACATTACCGATGCGCACGAGCTGCTGGCTCCGGTGCTCGGGGCCGGGGCGGCCAGCGCCGTGTTTGCCATTGCCCTGCTGGCCTCGGGCCAAAACTCGACGCTAACCGGCACCCTGGCCGGGCAGATTGTGATGGAGGGGTTTCTGGACCTCAAGCTCAAGCCTTGGGTGCGCCGCCTGATTACCCGCGGCATTGCCGTGGTGCCCGCGCTTATCGTCACCATCCTGTACGGGGAAAAAGGCACGGCCGACTTGCTGGTACTCAGCCAGGTGATTTTGTCGCTGCAGCTCAGCTTTGCGGTAGTGCCGCTGGTGCTCTTCACGGGTAGTAAAGCCAAAATGGGGGTTTTCGTCAACCGCCCATTGCTGCAGCTGATTGCCTGGGCAGTGTCCGGGGTCATCATTGTGCTGAACCTTTACCTGCTTTTCAACACCTTTTTCAAGTAGCCCGAAAGCGCAAGGCTGGTGCAGTCTTGCGCTTTTTACTCTCCCAACTTTTAGACTCGTCTAAATAAAAGTCAAAGACGCTGCTAAATCTCCTATCCCACTATGAAAACATTCTTCTACTTCACTTTCTATCTGCTCACTACCATTCCAGGCTGGGCCCAGACTGGCACAATCAGAGGAACCGTGCGGGCCGAGGGAAAAGTAGTGCCCTTTGCCAGCATCGGCCTGAAAGGCACCACCCAGGGCACCACAGCCGACGAGGCCGGCAGCTTTACTGTAACCAAAGTGGCCGCCGGGCCGCAGCGGGTAGTAGTTAGTGCCGTGGGCTTCCTACCTACCGAACGAGCCGTAACGGTAAGCAGTGGGCAGACAGCCACTGTCAATTTCTCGCTGAACAGCGCCAGCAACGAGCTGGGCAGCGTGGTGGTGAGCGGCACGCTGAGCGAAGTGGTGAAAAGTCAGTCGCCGGTGGCCGTGGAGATTTATACGCCGCGCTACTTCCAGAAAAATCCCAGCGCCTGCCTGTTTGAGAACCTGACGATGGTGAACGGGGTACGGCCTCAGCTCAACTGCAACATCTGCAACACCGGCGACATCCACATCAATGGGCTGGAAGGACCCTACACCATGGTGCTCATCGACGGGATGCCCATCGTTAGCTCCCTCTCCACGGTGTATGGCCTGAGCGGCATTCCCAACAGCATGGTCGACCGGATTGAGGTGGTCAAAGGCCCGGCCTCGACGCTTTACGGCTCGGAGGCGGTGGGTGGCCTTATCAACGTCATTACCAAGAACCCGGCAAAAGCCCCGCGCTTTTCAGCCGACGCCTTCGGCACTTCCCACGGGGAGCTGAACGTGGACCTGGGCACGGCCGCCACCGTAGGCCGGGCCACTACCCTGCTCAGCACCAACCTGTTTGGCTACAACCAGCGGCGCGACGTGAACGAGGACGGCTTCACGGATCTGCCCACCCAGCACCGGGCCTCGGTGTTCAATAAATGGTCGTTTCAGCGGCCCCAGGAGCGCATTGCCAACCTGGCCGGCCGCTACTACTACGAGGACCGGTTTGGCGGGCAGCTGGGCTGGACTCCTGCATTTCGGGGCGGCGACAGTATTTACGGGGAAAGCGTGTATACGAGCCGCTACGAGCTGCTGGGGCAATACCAACTGCCGGTGGCGGGGCAGAAGATGATGCTCAGCGGCTCGTTTAACCAGCACCGGCAGAACTCGGCCTACGGCACCACGCTGTACCGGGCCACCCAGCGCGTGGGCTTCGGGCAGCTTACCTGGGCCCGCGACCTGAACATTCGGCATAGTCTGCTGCTGGGCGCTACTTACCGCTACACCTGGTACGACGACAACACGCCCGCCACAGCTACTACCACCGGCGAACAAACCACTACGCAGCCCGACATCACCAGCCTACCGGGCATCTTTGCCCAGGACGAGTGGAAAGTAACCGAAAATGCCACCCTGCTGGCCGGCCTGCGCTACGATTATAACTCGGTGCACGGCAGTATCCTCTCCCCGCGGCTCAACTACAAATGGAGCAAGCCCGACAACAGCCAGGTGGTGCGCGTGGGCGTGGGCAACGGCTACCGGGTCGTGAACCTGTTCACGGAAGACCACGCCGCCCTGACTGGGGCCCGGCAGGTAGTGGTGCCCGAAGCGCTGAAGCCTGAGCGAAGCTGGAATGCCAATGTGAATTACCAACGCTTCTTTACCACTGGGGCCGGCATGCTCACCGTCGACGCCAGCGCCTTTTACACCTACTTCACCAACAAAATCAGTCCCGACTACACCACCAACGTCAACCAGATAGTGTACCGCAACCTGGACGGCTACGCCGTGTCGCGGGGGCTGACGCTAAACACGGATTTCACCTTCTCCCGGCCGCTGAAAATCATTGCCGGCGTGACGTTGATGGACGTGTTTCGGCAGGAGCGGCCCGAGGGCGGCGGGCCGCGGCAACGCGTGGCCCAGCTGCACGCCCCCCGGTTTTCGGGGACGTACGCGGTAAGCTACACCCTGGCCCGCCTGGGCGTGGTGGTCGACTATACCGGGCAGGTGAACGGGCCGATGCAGCTACCCGTGCAGCCCAACGACTACCGCCCGGCCCGCTCGCCGTGGTATTCGTTGCAGAATGTGCAGCTGACCAAACGACTGGGGGAACACCTGGAACTCTACGGGGGCGTGAAAAACCTGCTCAACTTTCTGCCCCGCCACGTGCTGATCCGCGCCTTCGACCCCTTTGATAAGTATGTAGATCAGGACAACCCGAACGGTTATTCCTTTGACACTGAGTACAACTACGCCCCGGTGCAGGGCCGCCGCACCTTCCTGGGGCTGCGCTACACGCTGTAGTAGGTAGCCCAGCCCCCAGGAAGGATTCCAAAAAAAGGCGGACCTGAAGAGCTTATTCTACGTATGCGGGCTGAATAGTACAATTTCTCTCCGCACTATGAAGTTCTGCGCTCTACTCCTAACCACACTAGTACTTCCTTTTTGGGCGGCGGCCCAGAATAAGGATTCCATTACGGCCAAAGCCGGTTACAATTTGTTTCATCCGACGCCCCGCAACATGATGCGGGAGCTGCGGCCCGACCGGCCGGGCTTTTCCGAAAGCCCGTTTACCGTCGACCCGGGCCATTTTCAGATAGAAAGCGACTTGCTGCGGCTGATAAACAAGCGGGAAGACCACCACCACGAGCGGAATTTCTACCTGAATCATGCCTTGCTGAAGCTGGGCATCACAACCCGTACCGATGTGCAGGCCGAACTGGACTCCTACTCGATAGAGAAAGAGTGGGACGATGACCAGCCCCAGGAGAAGCACCGGGGCTTCGGCGACCTGACGCTGCGGGTGAAGCATACCTTTCTGGGCGAAGACGGCAAACCCGATGCCCTGGCCGTCATTGGCTTCGTGCGGTTGCCGGTGGGCAAAACCGTGGGCAACAGCGTAACCGAATATGGCTTCATTGTGCCTTACAGCCACGATTTCAGCAAGAAGTTCAACCTACAATTCCAGCTACGCTCCGACCTGGACTACGACCAGCAGGCAGAGCAGCGCTACCTGATGCTGGCGCCCAGCACGGCCGTCGACTACGAGTTTTCGGAGTTTCTCTCGGCCTTCGGCGAAGTAGTGGGCATCTGGAATACGCGGCAGGATGCCTGGCAGGCCTCGTTCAACGTCGGCCCCCAGCTTCACCTGAGCGACAACCTGATTCTGGACTTCGGTACCCACCTGGCCCTGACCCGCGACAGTGACCATGAGTACTTTCTGGGCGTTAGTTTCCGTCGGTAACTAGCTAACCCGTCCAAAAACAAAAGCCCCCTCCGGAAAGAGGGGGCTTTTGTATGGGCAGCAAAGCAACTGGACTTAGCCCGGGTCGGTCATCAGGGAGCGGGTTTGGGCTTTCCAGTCGGTGATAAACCAGACGATGATGGAGAAAATACCCAGGCCCAGAAACAGATTAAATTCGGCGCTGCCGGTCCGGAAGCGGAACAGAAACGGGGCTGCGGCCAGGGCCAGACCGGTAAGCAAATCGAGCCAGCCGTGCACCGGGAAGGGAATTAGGCGCAGCAAGCCCAGGCGAAAATCGGTGAGCAGCGTGACCAGCAAGTAGCCCCCGGCCAGAACAAAGCAAGCCGTGTCGATGGGTGGCTCCAGGTCGAACATAACCGGGGCCAGGGCCACAAAGGTGATAAAGCTGATATCGATAACACCATGGGCCGCAGGTGAGAGAATTTTCATAGCTAGTTAGGATTAGAGTGGAGCGAAGTAGGCTTCTTTACGCCGGCCACCTTGCAAGGATACTGTTGACCTTCATTTTGTTATACACAACAAAGCCCGGTTTCACGAGTAAAACCGGGCTTTTTTAGGCGCTCAACTAGCTGCTTAGTGATGGTTGGGCATCATCGTGCCATGACCATGAGTCTGGGTGTGGGTATCGGCCCGCCAGTCGGTCAGCATCCAGCTGCCCACGAAAAGGGCGCCCATAGCCATGAAGAAATTGCGGGCCGTTTCGTTGTCATCGGCAAAGCCAAACAGGAAGGGAGCCGCCAACAGGGCAATACCGCTAATCAGCTCCAGCCAGCCGTGCATGGGGAAAGAAATCAGATGGGCCATACCCATGGGGAAGTCGGTCAGCAGGGTAACGACCAGGTAGCCGGCCGCCAGGATGTAGCAGACCGTGGCGTAGGTGCCGTCGAGGTCGAAGAGCGTGGGGGCCAGGGCAAACAACAGGATGGTTCCGTAGTCGAGCATCCCGTGGACGCGAGGTGATATAACTTTCATGGTGCGAAGTTTTAAGGGTTGGAAGTGGTAGTAACTGCGCTTTTTTACGCCCCTTAAAACGAAAAGATATTGTTGAGCTAATAAAAAATATAATTAATAGATGAGCTTATCACCCTACACAGATCAGCTACACCAGCCCGGCAAGTCGCCGAAACTCACTGCCTAGAATGGCTTTGTCGTCGGCCCCCAGCCAGTCGCGCAGGATGGTGGCGTACACGCTGCGGAAGTCGAGCTGATACTTCAGGTCGCCCTGGTCCAGATTAAGCAAATCCGGCGCGTCGTTCACGATGCCCGGCTGCCGCAGCCCGCCGCCCAGCAGCAGCACATTGTTGGCCGTGCCGTGGTCGGTGCCGTTGCTGGCATTCTGCGTAACGCGGCGGCCGAATTCAGAAAACACCAGAATCAGGGTGTCGTTGAGCTGCCCATTTTTCTGCAGGTCTTCCACGAAAGCCCCCAGCCCGCCCGACAAGTCGCCGAGCAGCTTGCCCTGCTGCTCTTGCTGGCGCACGTGGGTATCGAAGCCGGTGAGCGAGACGTAGAACACCCGCGACTCGATACCGGAATTAATCAGTTCTGCGGTGGTTTTGAGGTTTTTGCCAAACTCGGTGTTGGGGTAGGCCACGGCCGACTTATACACCTTGGAGGTCTGGTAAAGGTAGTCGGCGGAGGAAGCCGTTTCGGCCAGGGTCTTGTAGAGGTAGTCCAGCTCCGAGCCGCTGCCGTTGCTGCCACCGCTGTTGACTTGCCGGATAAACCGGTTCTGAGTTATCTGGTGAAATTTCTCCGGATTTTTCAGAGCCAGCCCTTTGCGTAGTTCGCCTTTCATCGCCAGGCTCAGGGTGTCGTCTACTTCCAGGCCGTTGTAAGGCACGGCGCAGCCCTTGCAGTCCGAGTCGAGGTAGCGGCCCAGCCAGCCTGTCGTCACGTACTGGTCGGCGGCCGAGCCACTCTGCCAAATGTCCATCGAGCGAAAGTGGGACCGGTCGGGGTTGGGGTAGCCCACGCTGTTGAGCACGGCCACTTGGCCTTGGTCGTAGAGCGCCTTAAGCTGGGCCATAGCCGGGTTGAAGCCCAGATCTTTGTCCAGGGTCAGGATGCCAGTTTGCTCCCGGATGCCTAGGGTGGGGCGGGCCTTATAGTACAGGTCGTTGCGGAAAGGCACCACCATATTCAGGCCGTCGTTGCCGCCGCCGAGCTGTACCACCACCAGCCGCTTGCCGTTGGAATGGCGCAGCTGCTGCACGCCCTGCGCATCGAGGGCGTGCAGAAATTTGGGCACAAACAACAGGGAGCTGGCCAGTACCGAAGTTTTCAGAAAGTCGCGGCGGGAAGTGGACATGGGTAGCATTGAGTTTTGAGCGTCAGGCCGCGGCGGCACTCGGCCTGACGCTCTATAAGTGAAAACGCCCTTACATCAACTGGTATTCGGGCAGGCTGAGCAGGCTGGTCACCATCGTGCGCAGCCGCCCATCAGCCGGAGCTTGCCGGGCTGCTTGCTGCACCAGCTGCAGATTATCGGGTCGGATAGGAGCCTGCAACAGAAACCGGCTTAGCTCGGCGGGCTGCTGGGCTTCGGGCGTGTTGGCTAGCAGCAGACCCAGCGGGGCCAGCTTGGCCTGGGCCTGCACCTGCTGGCGAAAAGTGCGAGCAGAGCGGGCTACCTGGGGGTCGAGGTCGTTTTCGTCTTCTTTGAGGGAAATGCTGATTTCGGCATTCCGGAGCAGCACCTGCGGTAGTTGCAGGCGAAAGAGTAGCGTCGAGGAGTCTATCCAGGTGCGCCCCCCGGCCCAGCCCGCCACGTTTGGGGGCTCAAACAAAGTCTGGCCCAAGGCTTTTTGAAAGACAATCAGCGGGCGTTTGTCCGGCAGCTCCACGCCCAGGGTGCGCTTTATGCCCGCCAGCAGCTCAATAGGCGACTTAATGCGGGTGCCCACGTGGGCGGCATCGTAAAACCAGTCGGCCGAAAACAGACGCTCCACCAGGTCCTGAATGTCGTAGTTGCTCTGGAAGAACGCCCGGGCCAGGGGCTGAATATGGGCTGGGTTGGGCGTGTCATTCACAAAGAACCGATAGAGCTTCGTGGTTAGAAACTCGGCGGTCTGGGGTTGCTCCAGGATGATGTTCAGGATGTCTTCCCCGCCAAAGTTGCCGGTGCGGCCCAGAAAGGTTTTCGGGCCGGCGTCGTGCTGTCGTTCCCGGAACGTGAATTGCCCCTGGGCATCGTAGCTCCAGCCGGTGAAGGCCCGGGCGGCTTCCTTCACGTCCTGCTCCGAGTAGTGCCCGCGCCCCATGGTAAACAGCTCCATGACCTCCCGGGCGAAGTTCTCGTTGGGGCGCTGCTTGCGGTTCTGCTGATTGTTCAGAAACTGCAGCATGGCCGGCTCTTTCGACACGGCCAGCAGCAAGTCGCCAAACTTGCCTAGGGCCAGGCGGCGCAGCGTATTGTTGAGCTGCAGGGCGGCAGCGGGGCGGCGCACCCGGCAGGCGAAGTGGCCGTGCCAGAAGAACGTCAGCTTTTCGCGCAGCTGGGCCGGCGAAGTTGCCATACGGGCCAGCCAGCCCGTGTTCATTTCGTAAAATGCCTCCCGGATCTGGCGGTTCTGCTCTTTGCGCTGGGCCGGGGTCAGCTCCCCTTTCCGCAGAGCCGGCGCCTGGGGGTCCTGGCGCAGATCGGGGGTAGGCGCTGGGGGCATGGCCTGCATTTCGGCCGCCTGCATTTGGGGGCCCTGCAACGGCTCCACGGTGGCAGAGTCGCGCAGCAGCTGCCGCAGCGCCTTGCGCGGGCTCAGGTTGGCGGCCACGTCGGCCGGCCGCGGCCCGAAGCCGGCGCGCCAGTACAAATGCTGCAGTTGCTGCTGGTTCATCATGCTGGTTGGACGCGTTTCTGAACCAAGGGTTTAATCCCCGACCCGCCCGACGTTTCTGCTCGGGCTCAGCGCCGAACCTCAAGCAACACCTTGCCTGCTAGGCTTCGAGCTTAAAAGCGCGCTCCTACCACTACCGTTTTCTTGTAGTCCTGCTTTTCCCCGCTGGGGCGTAGCAGCTCGATGTGCAGGATGTAGTAGCCCACGGGCACCTTGCGGCCCTGGTCGTTGAGGCCGTCCCACTGGAAAAAGCCGGTCGTGGCCAGGCTTTCATTGCGCACCAGGCGCCGGGCCAGCCGCCCCTGGGCGTCGTAGACGGTGATGCTGGTGGCGTAACCGGGCTGGTCCACGGTGTAGTTGAGGGTAGTAAAGTCCTGCTGGCCGTCGGCGTCGGGCGTGAATACTTCGGGCTCGAGCCTGAAGAGCTTGTCTCCCCCGGGGTCGTCTTGGTACTGCGAGTTGCGGCGGCCCGGAGTGGCATAGCCCACGGTGCTGGCAGCCGAGTGGAAGTTGCTGGCCACACTCGGCCCATCGGTGCGGATGCGCTCCAACGACACCCCATCCTTGGAATCGAGCAGGGCCAGGTGCTGGGCAGCGGTGTAGGCGTAGCGGTCCACAAGGCGCTTCTGCGAGTCGAACACCACTACCGTGCCTTCATCGTCGGGGAAAGTAGGCAGGGCGGGCATAGCCAGAAAAGCGGCCGGGTCGTGGGTGGGATACTGACTCTGCACCACGTCGGGCCGGGTGGTCAGCACTACCAGCTGGCCGGGTACCAGCACGTAGGGCCCGGTACTGATGGGTTCGGTAGCAAGGCTGCTGGCCGTCAGACTGCCCAGCTCCCAGCCCTGCAGGTTCAGGTACTTGGCGGAGCGGTTAATCAGCTCTACGAAATCGACGCCGCCGGTGCGGGGGTTGAAGAGGATTTCGTTGACGACCACATCATTTTCTGTTGGCGCCGAGGGCAAGCCAAAACTAGCCGTAGCTGCGGCCCCGGTGGCATTGCCGGCGCAGTCGGTGGCGCGCTGCACCGACACGGTAAGCGTCTGGCTGGCGGTCAAAGCCGAGCCCAGGGCCAGATCTACCGTTCGGAAGTCGGGGCCGGCTGGCGCCACCTGCACCACGCGCACCCCGTTGCTCAGCGTGTAGAGCCCAGGGTTGGCCGCGGCTACGCTGTCGAGCTTCTCCCCGAAAAACAGCCGCACGAGCGTGGGGCTGATGGCCACCGCCCGCAGCAGCGTGGGGGCCGTCCGGTCGGGGTTGCCGGCCCGCACCGAGTTGGCCCGGCCCGGGGTGCCGCCACTGGCGTCGGTGCTGGCCGTCCAGTTTTCGATACCGCCGCAGGGGTTGGCGGTATCCACCATTTCCAGGGCCCAGCCGCCTTCTTTCTTAGCGGCATCCTTGTACCAGGTGCTGGAGTAGCTTATTTCAAACAACGTGCGGCCGTCGCGGGCCCGTAGCACCAGCTGGTCGCCGTCGTTCGACAGGCTAGGGAAGTTGCTCAGGCCAAACACGGTGCCGTAGCGGGCAAACAAGGCCGTACGGGTACTGCTGCACACTACCGCATACTGGCCCGGCTGCAGGCGTGTCGTGTCCGGAAACACGGCGGCACTGCTGCTGCCGGGCTTCAGCAGGCGCACGCCGCCCAGGTCCAGAATGCGGGTGGTCGGGTTGTGAATTTCCAGGTATTCAGAGGCCGGCAAGCCCACCACTGGCGTTTCATCGGCCAGAATTTCGGTGATGAGCACCTGCCCGGCGGTTGGCACCGCAGGCAAACCAAACGTGACGGCAGCAGCGGCCCCGGTAGCATTGCCTACGCAGTCGACGGCGCGCTGCACGGTAGCAGTGTACACCTGGGCCGGGGCCAGCGGGCTTGCCAGCGTCAGCTCCACCGCCCGAAAATCGTAGGGCACCGGCGTCACCCGCTGAATGGTCAGGCCGGGCTGCATGCTATATAGAGCCGGGTCGGCCACCTGCACGCTGTCGAGCTTCTCGTCGAATTCCAGCCGCACCACGGTGGCGCTGACCACGGTGGCCCGGCGCAGCAGGGGCGCGGTGCGGTCGGGGTTGGTGGTGCGCACCGAATTGGCCCGGCCGGGCGTGCCGCCACTGGGGTCGGTGCTGGCCGTCCAGTTGGCGGCACCCGCGCAGGGGTTACCGGTGTTAATCATTTCCAGCGTCCAGCCTCCCTCCTTCTTGGTTGCGTTGCCATACCAGGCATCGGCGTAGCGCACTTCGAATACGGTCCGTCCGTCGCGCCCGCGCAACAGCAGCTCGTCGCCGGCATTGGTCAAGGACGGGAAGTTGCTCAGGCCAAACACTTTGCCGTAGGCCGCAAACTGGCTAACGCGGGTGCTGCCGCAGACCACGGCATACTCGCCCGGCAGTAGCTGGGCCCCGGCCGGAAACACGGCGGGCGGAGCAGTGCTGGACGTGCGCAGCAGCCGCACCCCGCCCAGGTCCAGGGCTTGGGTCGCCGAGGGGTTGTGGATTTCAACAAACTCGGAGGCCGGCAGCCCGACCACCGGCAGCTCATCGGCCAGAATTTCGGTGATGAGCAGCTGGTAGTAGCCCGGCGCGGCCGCCGGGGGCGTATACGTCAGGGTTGTCGTATAAGGGCCTGCGCTTCGGGAAATCAGGTCGGCCACGCGCACTACCGTCAGCGTGTTGGTACCCGGCAGCAAGTCGGCCGCCAGCGTGAGGTGCACCAAACCCAAATCGGCGGCATCGCGCACGGCACTCAGCACGGCGGGAGCCCCGGCGTTGAGTTGAAAATCGGTGGCGCGGGGCAGAAATACGGGTTCGTTGAAGAGCACATCTACCTGCCGGGCCCCCACGATACTGGCGCTTTGCAACAGCGGCGCATCATTATCGGTGATGCGGAAGTCGTCGAAGTAGAAGTTGCGGTTGTTGGTGGCCGAGTAGGTCAAGGCTACCCCGAAGTAGTTGCTGCGCTGATGGGTGGCGTCCGTCACGGTGCCTTCAGCGGTAAAATTCTGGCCGCCGGTCAGGTCGCGCTCCAGGGTCCAGACGTTCTGCACGGAGCGCGTCACCCGCACCCGGACCAGGTTGTTGGTTGTCGAGCTGAGCGTGGCGTTCTGCCCATCGATGATAACTGCGGCCGTGGTATTGGCATTTTTGCGAAACAAGGAAACCTCATCATCGGTACCTCCCAGGCGCACGAAATAGCCCTTGTTGGCCGTGGCCCGCACATCGGCCAGGTCCGAAACCAGCCACACCTCGGCGTAGTTAGAGCCGGAAGTAGCCAGGCGCAGGTTGGCCCAAAACTCCCAGGTAGTCCCCGTGGCATTCAGGCTGGCCGTTACCAAGTGGGTGTTGCTGGGGGTTACGGCCGGGCCGTTGCTTTGCAGTTGCAGGGCTGTATTCACCTGAAAATCAGCCGTACCGCCAATCCACTCGGGGCTTTGGGTAAAGTTGCCGTCGGTAAAGCTTTCGATGAGTTGGGCCCGCGCCGCGGGGCCCGGCAGGCCGAGCACCGCCACCAGAAGAAGGATAATTCTGCCTTTAAAATCTAACGCCCGGAATATTCTTGTTATGGTAGAAGTTATCTGCATAGTAGGTTTGTAAAAAAGCCGGAAGGCAGTGCATCTTCGCAAGTGCACGAACTGCCTAAGTAACTTGCTTTTCGCGACATTTGCCATGCGTACAGCCCAGCTGGCTGACGCTTTTTTTCTCTTATTGCCATGAAAGTAGCCGTAGTAGGTGCCACCGGCCTGGTCGGGGGCGAAATGTTGAAAGTGCTGGCCGAGCGAAATTTCCCGGTCACCGAGTTGTTGCCCGTTGCCTCGGAAAAATCCGTGGGCCTGCCCATTGAGTTCCAGGGCAAAACCTACCACGTCATCAGCATGGACGACGCCATTGCAGCCCGCCCCGACGTGGCCATTTTCTCGGCCGGCGGCAGCACTTCCAAAGAGCAGGCCCCGCGCTTTGCCGAAGTCGGCACCGTGGTAATCGACAACTCCTCGGCCTGGCGCATGGACCCCACCAAGAAGCTGGTCGTACCCGAAATCAACGCCAAGGAGCTCACGCCCGCGGACAAAATTATTGCCAACCCCAACTGCTCCACCATTCAGATGGTCCTCTCGTTGCACAAGCTGCACGAGGCGTTCAAAATCAAGCGCATCGTGGTGAGCACCTACCAGAGCGTGACGGGCACCGGCAAAAAGGCCGTAGACCAGCTCCTGGAGGAGCGCGCCGGCCAGACGGCCAGCAACCCGGCTTACCCCCACCGCATCGACCTGAACGTGCTGCCCCACATCGACGTGTTCGAGGACAACGGCTACACCAAAGAGGAAATGAAGATGGTGAAGGAAACCAAGAAAATTCTCGGCGACGACTCCATTCAGGTAACGGCTACCGCTGTGCGCATCCCCGTCATGGGCGGGCACTCGGAGTCGGTGAACGTGGAGTTTGCGCAGGAATTTGAGCTGCCCGAAGTGTACCGCCTGCTACGCGAAACCGAGGGGGTGGAAGTCGTGGACGATGTGGCCCAGAACAGCTACCCCATGCCCAAGGACGCCCACGGCAAAGACAGCGTGCTGGTGGGCCGCCTGCGCCGCGACGAAAGCCAGCCCCGCACCCTGAACATGTGGGTGGTAGCCGACAACCTGCGCAAGGGGGCGGCCACCAACGCCGTGCAGATTGCCGAGCACATGGTGAAGCTGGGTTTGCTGCCCAGCTAGTTTCAGCCTGCTTTTCATGAAACACGGTCTGCTGTTGCCTGCATTAATTAGTCTCTTAATTCCAGCTGGTGCCTCGGCACAAGCAATTGCTTCTTTTGCACCTGACACCACACGGTTAGGAGACAAGGTTTTTATCTATGTAGAGCAGCAGCCAGTGTTTCCTGGCGGACAGCAAGGCCTTTATCATACTATTGGCAGTAACATCTATTATCCAACCGATGCTTTACGGCAGCGCCTGGAGGGAAAGGTGTTTGTTGGCTTTGTGGTCGGCGCTTCAGGTGCGGTAGAAGATGTTAAACTCATTAGAGGTATTCATCCTTTGCTAGACTCTGAAGCTATGCGAGTTGTAAAACAGTTACCCCCCTTTACTCCAGGTAAGCAGTTAGGCCGCCCGGTGCGCGTAGCTTTTACGATTCCCATAGGCTTCCGCCTACCGCCCAACGTGGAGCAGATTCTAGCCGAGCGAGCCGCGCTCAAGCCCGACAGCACTACCCACTGAGTGACTTTTTTTAGAACAATCTTCCGGTCGTTCCGCAACTACCGGTACCACTTGAAGCTCAACTTTGGCAAGCGGCAGTGAAAGAAGTATCTTTCGCTGCCGCTTCTTTGTGGACTCGCTCCCCGGCCGCATTTTTTTATTTTATCCCTCTTTTTTCTTCTTTTTTATGCGTCTAACGCTACCCTTAGCCCTGGCCGCTACCTTGCTGCTAGGCAACAGCTGTGCTACTATTGTCAGCAAGTCGCGCTACCCCGTAGCTATTTCCAGCCAGCCTCCGGGCGCTACTTTTACCGTTACCGATATCGACGGCAAAGAAGTGTTCAATGGCGTAACGCCCATGGCCGTGCCCCTGAAGCCCGGCGCCGGCTACTTCAAGAAGCAGGAGTACACGATTAAGTTTTCCATGCCGGGTTACGAAACCAAAACCACGACCATCAGCGCCGACTTCAACGGTTGGTACATCGGCAACCTGCTGTTCGGGGGCTTTATCGGTCTGCTCATCGTCGACCCGCTGACGGGCGCCATGTACCGCATCACCGACAAGGAAGTACAGGGCGTACTCGTAACCGGTGGTCAAGGCATGGCTCCTTCCATGGAGAACAGCCTGCAAATTGTGTCTATCGAAGACGTGCCGCTGCCCCTGCGGGAGAAAATGGAGCCGCTGCCCTCGAAGCAGTAAGCTCCGAAAGCAAGCATAAAAAAAGGCGCCGAGGATTCGGCGCCTTTTTTTATGCTTGCGGCAGTTGAAACACGGCCCCGGCAAAGTCGAGCACGGCGCGGCGGGTTTCGGCGGGCTTTTCGTAGTAGGCCAAGTGCCCTACATCGGCCAGAAACAGGGCGTAGCTTACCGGGGCCAGGTGAGCCTGGGCCACCGACTGCTCCAGCGGTACGGCTACATCCTCCTTGCCGGCAATAAGCAATACCGGAAACTTAGCCGCCCGCAGGAGTTTGGTTCGGTCGGGGCGGGCGGCCATGGCCCGCATGCCGCCCACGATGGTTTCCGGGGGCGTGGCCTTGCCGATTTCCTCCAGAAACTCCCGCTGGGCGCTCATGGCCTCGCGGTGCACGGGCGCAAACAAGGGCCGGATAAAGGATTCCATAAACTTCTCCACCCCGTGCCGCTCCACGAAGGCCACGTTCTTTTCGCGGTTGGCCTTTTTCTCTTCGGAGTCGGCGTAGGCCGAGGAGTTGAGCAGGCACAGGCCGGCCACCCGCTCGGGCCACCGCTCGGCAAAGGCCAGGGCCGCGTAGCCGCCCATGCTGTGGCCCACCAGCAGGGCCTTATCGACGCCGGCACTGTGTAGCTTCTCGGCAATGTAGCGGGCCTGGGCTTCCATGGAGTAGTCGCGCACGTCGTGGATGTTGGTGCCGTGCCCGAGCAGGTTGAGGGTGATGATGCGGTATTGGTCGGGAAAGTCGCGGCAGAAGTCGGACCAGATTTCGCGGCTTTCGGCAAAGCCGTGGAGGAAGACAAGGGTAGGTTGGGTAGGCATAAGGAGAAATAAGAACGAGGTAGCGACGCGGACGGGCGGCCCCAAGGAGTGTCGTTCAACGACTGAGACGCAAATATGCTTCTCTACGCCCCAAACGCAAGGAAGCCGAAGCAGCACAGGCTACCTCGGCTTCGGGAATTATATCGGTGGGGCGGCGCTAAACCAACAGGGCAGATCCGCCGGCTTAGGTCCGGATTCCTCTATACTTAGGCCGTTACTTCGGCCTGCTGCTTCACAAACTGTACGTTGGCAAACAGCTTCACATCGTCGCCGAGCACGATAGAACCGGCTTCGGTTACGGCGTGGAAGGTCAGGCCGAACTCCTTGCGGTTGATTTTGCCGGTTACTTCAAAGCCGGCCTTCTCGTTGCCGTAGAAGTCGGTGGCGGTGCCGCCGTACTCCACGTCGAGGGTCACGGGCTTGGTCACGTCCTTCACCGTCAGGTTGCCGAGCAGCTTGTAGGTGTCGTCGCCGGTCTTGGTCAGGCCCGTCGATACGAAGGTAATCTGGGGGTAGGTAGCCACGTCGAAGAAGTCGTTGTTGCGCAGGTGCTCATCGCGCTGCTCCTGGTTGGTGTCGATGCTGTGTACATCCAACGAGAAGGTTACCTGGGCGTGCTCGAAGCTGTCATTTTCGGTCACGGCTTTGCCTTCAAACTTCTTGAACGAGCCCGTAACGGTCGAAATAACCAGGTGCTTGATTTTGAACTGAACTTCGGAGTGCGTAGGGTCGAGAACCCAAGTGGTAGTGGCCATGATGCGGTGAAATTGGGGGTTGTTGATTTCGGGTTAAAACTGGTTCAGCCGTAGGCGCCGAAGCTCCCGGCGGCTGAGTGATGCTGCAAATATACAACTAGTGTACATACATCAATGTACCTACATCATTTATTTTTATTTCGTTCATCCGCTTTCATTTTCGCCGTCCTGTTCACACTATCCTTTGCTCCTCCACAGGCACATAAAAAGCCCCACCGGACGAATCCAGTGGGGCCTTAAAAAAAGAAGCTGCTGCTTTCTACAGAACCACCGTTTCTACAGCGGCTTTGGCGACTACCTTGCCGTGCATCTCGCGCACAGCGGCGGCAATACCGTCGGCATCGAAGCCGCACTCTTTGTAGAGCTCATCCTGGGTACCGTGCTCGACTACCCGGTCCGGGATGCCGAGGCGCTTCACGGGCACCGCGTAGCCGTGGTCGGCCATGAACTCCAGCACCGCGGCGCCGAAGCCCCCAGGCAGGCAGCCGTCTTCCACCGTGACAATAGCTTTGTACTTGCTCAAGGCGGCGGCCAGCAGTTCCTCGTCGAGGGGCTTGGCAAAGCGCATGTCGAAGTGCCCCACGTTCAGGCCTTCGGCGGCCAGCTGCTGCGTAGCTTTCACGGCGTAGTTGCCGATGTGGCCAATGCTCAGAATAGCCACGCCTTCGCCTTCGCGCACCACGCGGCCCGTGCCCACGGCAATTTTCTTGAACGGAGTGCGCCACTCGGGCATCACGCCTTCGCCACGGGGGTAGCGGATCGTGAAGGGGCCCATGTCGGGCAGCTGGGCCGTGTACATCAGGTTGCGCAGCTCCTCCTCATTCATAGGGGCGGCTACCACCATGTTCGGGATGCAGCGCATGTAGGCAATGTCGTAGCAGCCGTGGTGGGTGGGGCCGTCGGCGCCGGCAAAACCAGCCCGGTCGAGGCAGAACACCACGTTCAGATTCTGCAACGCCACGTCGTGCAGCACCTGGTCGTAGGCGCGCTGCATGAACGACGAGTAGATATTGCAGAACGGCACCAGGCCCTGGGTAGCCAGGCCCGCCGAGAAAGTCACGGCGTGCTGCTCGGCAATGCCCACGTCGAAGGCACGGTCGGGCATGGCCTTCATCATGATGTTCAGCGAGCAGCCCGACGGCATGGCGGGCGTCACGCCCATTACCTTGTCGTTTTCCTTGGCCAGCTCCACCATCGTGTGCCCAAACACATCCTGATACTTAGGCGGCTGGGGCGTGGAATAGGTTTTCTTATGAATTTCGCCGGTAATCTTGTCGAACAACCCCGGGGCGTGCCACAGGGTCTGATCCTTTTCGGCCAACGCGTAGCCCTTGCCCTTCACCGTCACGCAGTGCAGGATTTTGGGGCCGGGAATGCTTTTCAGGTCGTTTAGAATGGTGGCCAGGTGCTGCACGTCGTGCCCATCCACGGGGCCGAAGTAGCGGAACTTGAGGGCCTCAAACAGGTTGCTTTGCTTGAGCAGCGTGGCTTTCATGGCCGACTCTACCTTGCGGGCAATCTGCTGGGGGTTGGGGCCAAACTTACTGAGCTTGCCCAGCACGTTCCACAGCTCGTCGCGCACCTTGTTATAGGTGCGGGAAGTAGTAATGTCGGTCAGGTATTCCTTGAGCGCACCCACGTTGGGGTCGATGCTCATGCAGTTGTCGTTGAGGATGACCAGCAGGTTGGAGTTGGCCACCCCGGCATGGTTCAGAGCTTCGAAGGCCATACCGGCCGTCATGGCGCCGTCGCCGATAACGGCAATGTGCTGCCGGTCCTTTTCACCTTTGTAATCGGAAGCCACGGCCATGCCCAGCGCGGCCCCGATGCTGGTGGAGCTGTGGCCCACACCGAAAGCATCGTACTCACTCTCCTTGCGCTTGGGAAAGCCCGACATGCCGCCGTAGCGCCGGTTGGTAGGGAATTGTTCCCGCCGCCCGGTCAGGATTTTGTGGCCGTAAGCCTGGTGCCCCACGTCCCACACGAGCTGGTCGTAGGGCGTATTGAACACGTAGTGTAGGGCTACCGTCAGCTCCACCACTCCGAGCGAGGCGCCGAAGTGCCCCCCGTAGATGGACACTGAGTCGATAATGAACTGTCGAAGCTCCTGGCTGACTTGCACCAGCTGGTCTTCACTGAGCTTTTTAAGGTCGTCGGGCGAGTTTATAGCCGCCAGCAGTTCACCGGGTTCGACAATCATCTTGGAAGAGGAGCAAGGAGGAGAGGTTCAGCAAGGCAACAGACAGAGGAGCCTAAAGGTTAAGCCTTTCGGAAATTTCCCCGCCTGTAACGCGCAAAGGTACGACTTTTCGCAGCTACCGGTTGTTGCTCGTCGGCACTGCCGCCGACCCGGGCAGCTCAGCCATAGAGTCAGGCCTTCAGTAAAGCATGATTTTGGCTAGTGGGGCTTAATCAGACTTTAACCCGAAAGGCTTAATTAATGCCTATTTTTGCCAGCCTCACCCCCTCTCCCACCTATGCCGCTCACCCAGCAGAACAATCAGGAGCAGCAACTGCTCGACAAGCTTAAACCGTCGCGCATCATCCTGCCGGTGCTTATCGGGCTGAGCGTGGTAGGTTTTATGTTCTGGCGCAGCTACCAGCCCGGCGACCTGGCCCCGCTGGCCGACGCCAAGCTGCACTGGCTGCTCATCATGCTGGCCGTTCTGTTGGCGCGCGACCTGGGCTACATCTACCGCATCCGCCACATTTCGGAACGAGTGCTGAGCTGGCGCCAAAGCCTGGACGTAATTATGATCTGGGAATTTGCCTCCTGCGTGCTGCCCTCGGCGGTGGGCGGCACGGCCGTGGCCTCTTTTATTCTCAACAAAGAAGGTATTTCGCTGGGCAAGTCGATGGCCTACGTGATGGTGACGGCCCTGCTCGACAACCTCTACTATGTCGTGACGGTACCCTTGGTGGTGTGGCTGGCGGGCAACGCGCTGTACCCGCACGAGGCTTTGCAGGGCGGCTTGGTGGCCACACTCAAAATAGCCTTTGTGGTGAGTTACGTACTGGTAACGCTCTACGCCTTGCTGATGCTCTACGCCATCTTCGTGAACCCTGAATCGGTGAAACGGCTACTGGTACGGCTCTTTTCTATCAAGGGCCTGCGCCGCTGGCGGGCCAAGGCCTACCAGCACGGCAACGAGGTAGTGTGGGCCTCGGCCCAGCTGCGCGGCAATGGGGCCGGCTACTGGCTGCGTGCCATTGGCTCCACCTTTTTCGTCTGGACGGCCCGCTACCTGGTTATCGGCTGCATTATTGCCGCCTTCGTGCACGTGAGTTGGGACGAGTTTCTGCTGATTTTTGGCCGTAACCTCACCTACAAGGTTATCCTGCTCATTGCCATTACGCCCGGCGGCGCCGGCATTGCCGAAGGAGCTTTCCCCACCTTTTTCGGCAAGTTTATCGGCACGCCTACTATGACTAACTTCGTGGTCCTGCTCTACCGCATGGTTACGTATTACCTGTACCTGATACTCGGGGCCGTTTTCCTGCCCCGTTGGGTAGCCCGGGTGTTTCGTGGGCGGCAGTCTGGGGCTAGGTAGAGCATACCCGCGCAGCTCTACAACCGGCGGGCTTTCCGCGTGAGCATCCCAGTCACTCCTTGCAAAGGGTGAGCTCGTAATGATTACGGTTTGCTGATTTCCAGTTGCGGAGCTGGTTCCGCGGGCTGCGGACGTTGGTAGCTTTGCCAGAACAGGAGCCGGTAAGGCACCTTCGCCACCTGCCAAAGCTCTCCGCGGCGAAGCTCCGGGTCTGCCTCGGCAGCCAGCAAATCGGCCGCGGCGGGCTGGGGCAGTGGGGTAAAATACTCCTCGCAGGACTTTTGGGCATAGAACGGTTTGCCGCCCAGCCGACGGCCAATGCTCACCGCTTGCGCTACGCTGCTTACCACGTGGTAACGCCCCTTGTCGCCCTGCTGCTTATACGTGACAACGTGGACCTTACGATGGTCGGAAAAAACGTCGGAATACAGGCGGGCAATGTCACTTTTCGTACCGTGGTATTTCCGGGCAATGGCATTGTTCTTCACCGTGTCTTCCTGCCATAACGCTTCGTAGCGCACCACGGCGTAATCGCGCTGGCGCACGTACACTTTCCCGGCGTAGCCACTGACCAGATACATGCCCGTCGCCCGATTGGTCGCGCGCTTCACGGCAAAGCGAATCACGTAGACCGTCTCACCGCCCCGCTGCTGGATGCTGTCTAGCTGCAGGTGGTACTTGCCTAGCGTACCCGTCTTGAAGAGGGGCGAAATGCGCACGGGGTCGGAGCCGGCCGTGAAGAAGCCATGGCCGGGTTCCAGGTATACCGAGCAATTGGCCGGCTCCTGGTCGGGTACCAGCGCGTGCTTTTCCCGCACCACATGGGTTTGTTTGGGTCCCAGCATCAGGAAGCCCCCGCCCCAGTCCTTGAACCCGGCCGGGTCGAGCACGTCACTTACATATTCTACCTCGTAGCGCAGGGTATCGAAATTGGTAATCCGGCGGTGGGAGTAGACCCGGGCAGTGTAGGCTTGCCGCTCGTAGTTGGCAGGCACTGCCTGAATTACCTTTTTCATAATCCGCCGCGGGTCCTGCGACTGGGCACTCACCCGAACATCAGCCAGGGCAAAGGCGGCGGGCACAAGCTGGACCACCAGCGGAGCCGCCGCCGAGCGGGCCGCCAACGCAACCGGCTCGTAGCCAAGGCTGCTGACCTGCACGATTTCGCCCGGCTGACTCGGCAACCGGAAACGGCCCTGGGCGTCGGCAATGGTTCCGGTGCTTCGGCTGGGTACAGCTATGGTCGCAAACGGAACGGGAGCAGCGGTTTTACGGTCGAGCACGATGCCCGTCAGCAGCAAGGCTGGTCCGGCCTTGCCCACGGGCCGGGTGGCGGGGTTCAACCCACGCCGCGGCGGACTCGTTGCGGCACCTGCTGGGCCGGCAGTAGCCGCCGCAGGTGCCACCGTAGCGCCCAGTGCCGCGTGCGGTGGGTTAACGGATGCCAGAAACAGAAACCCATCCACAACCTCACTCCAGGGCCCCGTCAGTGGCTTGTACTCGAAAGCGTAAGTCGTGAGCATTTGCCCCGGAGCATCGTGCTTCAGACTCACGAAGCTGTACTCCTGCCCTTTGGCCAATAGCTGCGCTTCCAGCGTACCAGCAGCGGGCGGAGGCACGGCCAGGGGTTTGCCCCAGGAGCCAAAACCGTGGGTGCCGCCGCCCGCCAGGGTGCCCAGCACGTACACCGCATCCGGGCCCAACTTGGCTTTCACGGCCTGCCCCATCGAGCGAAATTTCTTTACATCATCGCCACTCAGGACGGGCACCTGGTTGGCCAGGTGCCCTAGCGCCCCCCAGCAAATCACCTTTTCCCGAGGGTGGTGGCGCACGTACCAAAGCAGATTATCGGCCATCTGGGCATCGCGCGGGTTGCTGGTAGTGGCCGTCCACTCCGTAGAGTCGCGCACGCCGGGGTCGTTGGTGGCGTAGTCGTGGGCCAGGGCTTGCAGGCTGCGCAGGTTTTGCAGCCAGAACGTGGCCCGCTCCCGCCGCGGCGCATCGGCCCCGGCCGCAATTTTTTCCAGCAGCCGGCGGGCTTTGCCCAGTTGCACATCAAAAATCAGAAGCTGGTGGGTGGGCGGAAAAAGGAAGTTTTCCCCCATCGTACTCAGGCACTCTTCCAGGTAGTCGTAGGCTAACTCGCTGCTGCCTTTTTCGGGTTTTAGCAGCGCTTCCAACTCCTCTAACTGGCTTTCCTGGTAAGCTCCGCTGAGCTGATAATCGAAGCCCGCGACCCGCAGCCGCCCTTTGCCCAGCAGCGGCAGCAGGGCCTGAAACTCCTGGGTGCCGGTCCACACATGAAACACGCTGGCCTCAATAGCCTCTTGCACGGGCACGCCGGCCGAAATCTCCCGCTGGGCCTTGTCCAGCTCGTAGAATCCGCTTTCGAAAGCCACGGTGGTAAAGCCCAGCCGCTGCTGCAGGAAGCGTATCAGCCGAATTTTAGCTTCGGTCACATTCCCTTCGCCGTGGGTAGGCTCGCCCAGCATCACGACCTGCGCCTGGCCTATTTCCCGCGCCAGAAATTCCAGGTCGGCCAAGCTGGTATCCGTGGGGCTGATGCTGCGAACAGGGTGTATCGGCAAAGAAGCCTGGGCTCGAGCTGCGGTAGTAAAGGCCACCCACAGAACGCAGGCGGCCAGCAAACGGGAAATAAAAAACATGCCCTATAGATAAGCGTCACAAAAAATATAGAGCTAATCTAATTCTTTTTACCGGGCCTTGACCACCTGTCGAGCTTACCAAGCTAATTTACAGCTCAACTGGCGCTGTACCCAGCAAAAAAGGCTGCTTCCCGGGGTGGGAAGCAGCCTTTTTTGCTGGGTAGCTAAACCGGAAACTATTCCTTCTCGAGGCGCAGCTCGGCACCCTCGGGGCTTTTCAGCGTGAGCTTGTCGTCGGTCAGCGTCACCACGTCGAAGCTGTTGCTAGTGGCGGCGCCGTCGGGGGTCAGCATGATTTTCTTACCGGGCTGGTCAAAGGTGTACTTGCCATTCACGGCCCCGGCGGGCGAGGTCATGTTGTACTGGCCGTTGGCAAAGAAGGTGATCCGCTCGTCTTCCTGGGCGTCGGTCTGCTTTACTTTGTCGCCGCCGGCGCTGAGCTCTTTATCCGTTTTCCAGACTTTGCTTTCAGTGCCGTAGAGCATGTTGACGCCTTCTACTTTGCCTTCCTTGCTACCGCAGGCCGACAGGAACAACACGACCAGGGCCAGCAGGCTGGTCAGCAGACGAAAGGAAGTGGGGAGAGTTTTCATGGGGAAAGAAAGGGTTTTTAGGGGAGGACAAAAACACTGTGCTGGCCCCGCACAAGGGGCCATTGCTGCGGTTCTTACGCGGCAGAAGCTAAAGAGTTAAGCCCCCGACCGTTGGGCTTGGCCGCCTACAACCTATTTACCCTAAGGGCGTAAGAAGCCCTGATACCGTGGCCGTCAGGCACATGCGGTAGTTCTACTCCCCCACCTTAACCGACACACAACCATGGGACTGTTTGATTTCCTGACCAATAAAGGCGAAGAAAAACCCGTTCAACCCGCCGCCAAACCTCAGCCCGCCGGGGGCACCGATTTTTTTGGCAATAATGCGGCCCCGGCCGCTGCCCCCGCGCAACCCGCTGCCGCAAAGGGCGTCTCTTATACCGTAGTAAGTGGCGATTCGCTGTCCAAGATTGCCAAAAACCACTACGGTGACGCTTCCAAGTGGCACCAGATTTACGAAGCTAACAAAGCCATCATTGGCAATAACCCCGACCATATCGAAGTTGGGCAACAGTTAACGTTACCTACTATTTAGGTCCTTTTTTGCAGAAAAAGGTTGGAAACGCCGTCCTAGCTTAGGACGGCGTTTTTTCTTGCCCAATTTTTTGGAAAAACAAAAAAACTTTTTCCAGGATTTGGTCTTTTCAATTCCACCCGTACATTTGCAGTCACCAACCCGGTACTCCCCCAGAACGATGGGGCAGTTTTGAAAGAATTTATACAGAAGCGGCGAGAGAACAGGCTCCCTGACCCGCTGGCAACCTTCATCTGAATGAAAGGTGCCAATTCCTGCCCGCATGGCGTAAGGCCCGCGGGAGCTATAAGTCGAGTACCATGGAAAATAACCTCCCCTTCGTCTCTTTTGCCCCGTCCGCTTCAGCTGCCTTTGCGCCGGCTGAATTGCCGATGGGTTTTCGTGTTGCCACTGCTTCGGTCCTGGGCCAGCACAACGGGCGAATGCGAATGTGTTGTTGGAACCAGTGTTGTTGCTAGCCCGCTGAGCGCTTAGCGTCCCCCTCCCTCCTTGTTACTTTCTGACTTACCCACGGTGCAGGGCCAGTTGCTGGCACGCTTCATCGCAGGGGTTGGTCTGGCTCCGACGCAGCCTTACGCGGGCTCCGGACGCTACTGCGGTTGCCGCCTTACCAAGCGCAACCTGCTGACAATCCGAAACTTCTTTCCAAGACACTTCCTAACCCAGCTCCATCATGTCTACGCAAGCCCTGCAATTCGAGACCCTGCAACTACACGCCGGCCAGCAGCCCGACCCCACCACCGGTTCGCGCGCTGTGCCGCTCTACCAAACGACTTCCTACGTATTCAAGAATGCCGAGCACGGCGCCAATTTGTTTGCCCTGAAGGAGTTCGGCAACATCTACACCCGGCTGATGAACCCCACGACCGACGTGTTTGAGCAGCGCGTAGCCGCTTTGGAAGGCGGCGTGGCGGCCTTGGCGACGGGTTCCGGACAAGCGGCTCAGTTTATTGCCCTCAACAACATCCTGCAGGCCGGCGACAATTTTGTGAGCAGCTCGCACTTGTATGGTGGCACCTACAATCAGTTTAAGGTAGCCTTCAAGCGGCTGGGTATCGAAGTGCGCTTTGCCGACGGCGACAATCCGGCGTCCTTCGAAGAGCTCATTGACGAGAATACCAAGGCGCTGTACCTGGAAACTATTGGCAACCCGAGCTTCAGCGTGCCGGACTTTGAAAAAATTGCGGCCATTGCCGACAAGCACGACCTGCCGCTGGTGGTCGATAATACGTTTGGGGCGGGCGGCTACCTGTTTCGCCCCCTGGAGCACGGCGCCCACATTGTGGTAGAGTCGGCTACGAAGTGGATTGGCGGCCACGGCACCAGCATCGGCGGCGTCATCGTCGACGGGGGCAAGTATGACTTCGGCAACGGCAAGTTTCCGCAGTTTACCGAGCCTTCGGAGGGCTACCACGGGCTGGTTTTCAACGACGTGTTCGGCAAGAACGGGCCGTTTGGCAACATCGCCTTTATCATCCGGGCCCGGGTAGAAGGCCTGCGCGACTTTGGCCCGGCCATCAGCCCCTTCAACTCCTGGCAGCTGCTCATCGGCCTCGAAACCCTGAGCCTACGCGTGGACCGCACCGTGGAGAATGCCCTGCGCGTGGCTACCTGGCTCGAGCAGCATCCGCAGGTGGAGAGTGTAAATTATCCGGGCTTGAAGAGCAGCCCGTACAACGCGCTGGCGCAGAAATACCTCAAGCGCGGCTTCGGCGGCGTGCTGACCTTCAGCATCAAGGGCAGCAAGGAAACGGCCACGCAGTTTATCGACAACCTGAAGCTGGTGAGCCACCTGGCCAACGTGGGCGACGCCAAGACGCTGATTATTCAGCCCTCGGCCACTACCCACCAGCAGCTGTCCGAGGAAGAGCAGCGCGCCGCCGGCGTGACGCCCACCTCCCTGCGCTTGTCGGTTGGCATCGAACATTTCGACGATATCCGCGCCGACCTGGCCCAGGCCTTCGAAGCCGTGCGCAATGCTGCCCCCGTGACTTCGGACAACGAAGACGAGGCGCTGGTGCAGCCCGAAGTAGAACACGCTGCCCCGCTGGAGGTCTAAAGTAGAGAGGAGACGTGGCTAGCCCCATATGGACTGGCCTGCTCCAGCTACGGCAGCACTGGGAATGGCAGGGTGAGGAGTTGTGAGAGAGGAATCATCCTGACCATTCCGCAATAGCCCGGGTTGAGCCGGTAGCGGCGGTCCAAATCCTTCATTGGGTGGGACTGATGCTAGAGAGGACCGACCAGCCGGTTCAGCCCGCGCGCTATTGTACTGACATCCCCGAGGAACAGCTGGCCTTGACTAGCCTGCTTCTTCGCTAACCATCTTTTGCAACATGACTCAGCCACGGCTTTTGAACCTTCCGGCGGGACTCGCGCTTGAAAGCGGCGCGACGCTGGCTCCGGTGCAGATAGCCTACCATACGTTCGGCACGCTCAACGACGCCCGCGACAACGTGGTCTGGGTGTGCCACGCCCTGACGGCCAACGCCGACGTGCTCAGCTGGTGGGCCGGCCTGTTTGGCACCGGCGACTACTACGACCCGGCCGACTGGTTTATCGTCTGTGCCAACGTGCTGGGCTCCTGCTACGGCAGCACCGGCCCGCTAACAGCGGCCAGCGAAACCGCCCAGCCCCTGTACCAGCAGTTTCCGCTGGTAACCATCCGGGATATGGTAGCGGCGCACGAAGCCCTGCGTCGGCAGCTGGGCCTGGAGAAAATTCATACCCTGATTGGCGGCTCACTCGGGGGGCAGCAAGCCCTGGAATGGGCTATTGAGCAGCCCCAGGTGTTTGCGCACCTGGTAGTGCTAGCCACCAATGCGCAGCACTCCCCCTGGGGCATTGCCTTCAACGAAGCTCAGCGCCTGGCCATCTTCGCCGACCCTACCTACCACCAGGCGACGCCAACCGGCGGCCAGCAGGGCCTGAAAGCCGCCCGGGCCACGGCCCTGCTCAGCTACCGCAGCTACGAGGCGTATGGCCGCACTCAGGCCGAGCCGGATGCCAGCAAGCTTGATGCGTTTCGGGCCAGCTCCTACCAGCAGCACCAGGGCGACAAGCTCGTGGCCCGCTTCAATGCCTACAGCTACGTGGCACTTTCCCGCACCATGGATACCCATCACGTAGGCCGCGGCCGGGGTAGTGCGGCCTTGGCCTTAGCCCAGATCAGGGCCCGGACTCTGGTTATTAGCATTAGCTCCGACGTGCTGTTTCCGCCCGCCGAGCAGCAGTTTCTGGCCCGGCACGTCGTGGGTGCCACCTATGCCGAAATGGATTCGGAGTACGGCCACGACGGATTCCTGATTGAAACGGCCCAAATCACGCATTTACTCGAACAGTTTTATGTCCCTAGCCTTGTCCACTAACGCTACTATATCGGCGGCATCCCCAGCCCCAGCTCTGCGCATCGGCCTTATCGGCTTTGGCTGCGTAGGTCAGGGCCTCTACGCTATTCTGCAGCAGGTGCCGGGTTTGGGTTTTGAGGTGGGCCGCATTGCAGTAAAGAGCCCCGACAAACCTCGCTCCTTGCCCAAGGAGGCGTTTAGCTTCCAGGCCGATGAGCTGCTGCACGACCCCGCGCTGGATGTACTGGTTGAGGTGATTGACGACGCCGAGGAAGCATTTCGCCTCGTTAGCACCGCCCTGCGCCAGGGCCGGCGGGTGGTTACGGCCAACAAGGCTATGGTAGCCCAGCACCTGCCCGAGCTGGTAGCCTTGCAGCATGAGTATGGCGGCACGCTGCTCTACGAAGCCGCCGTGTGCGGCAGTATTCCCATTATTCGCACGCTCGATGCCTACTTCGGGCAGGAGCCGCTGCGCAGCGTAAGCGGCATTTTCAACGGCTCCTCCAACTACGTACTGACCCGCATGGGCCAGGATGGCTCGGAATACGCCCCGGCCTTGGCCGAAGCGCAGCTCAAGGGCTTTGCCGAAACCGACCCCACCCTGGATATGGCCGCCTTCGACCCTCGTTCCAAGGCCATTATTCTGGCGGCTCACGCGTATGGGGTGCTGTTGCAGCCCGACCAAGTGTTGAACCTGGGCATTGAAAACGTCAGCGCCACCGACATTGCCTACGCAGCTATTGCCAACCAGAAAATCAAGGTGGTAGCGGGTCTGTATCTGCTGCCCGACAACCAGCTGACGGTGCTGGTGACCCCACAGTTTGTGGACCAATCGTCCCCGCTCTACGCCGTGGACGATGAATTCAATGGGGTGGTTATTGAAGCCGAATTTGCCGGCACGCAGTTTTTGCGGGGCCGCGGGGCCGGCGGCCACCCCACCGGCTCGGCCGTGCTAGCCGATCTGGCGGCGCTGCGGGGCAACTTTCACTACGCCTATCCGAAGCTGGCCGCCGCTCAATTGGGCTACACCACCGACCTGGAAATCGAGATTTACCTGCGCACCGACGACGAACTGATCCTGGACCAGTTGGGCTTTACCGACATTACGGAGGAAGCTGACGAAGATGGCTACATCGTCGGGTTTGTGCCGCTCGATGCCCTGCTGCAGCACCGCGACCGGCTGCGCCAAGCAGGGGCCTTTGTGGCCCGCACCGGCAACGTGCGCCCCGCCACCCAGCCCGCCGATACGCTGGCGCTGGCGGAGGTGGAATAATACCCCGTCCTTTTTTCTGCACGAAAAAAGCCTTTCCCAGCTGGGAAAGGCTTTTTCACGTTAATACATGCTGCAACAACCCGCTTATTCGAACACGAGGCGGTGCGGAGTCAGGCCGGGGCCCCGTAGCAGGTACACGCCCGGCTTTAACTGTTCCCGGCGAATGAGCTGCTCGGCCTTCTCCCAACGAATCCGGCGTACTACGCGGCCGGTAGCATCCAGCAGCTCCAGTTCCCGCGGCCGGAAAGCTGTGGCGGTAGCCGCAGTAAGCTTCACGGTTTCGGCGGCGGGCAACGGATACAACTCCAGGGAGGTAAGGCTGGCCGCCGCCCGGGTGCCCGTAACGGTACCGGGCTGGCGGAGCACGGGCCGCAGGAAGTCGCGCACGAAGCGAAAGGTCGTATCCATGTATGCCAGGTTTCGGGCGCTGGTGCCGCTGTAGGGCACGTGCCCGGCATTCTTAAAGCTATAGAGCGGGTTGAGTACGCTCACGGCATCGGCACGGGGCTTCAGGGCGCCGCTGCCGTACACTTGCTGGGGTGGCAGCCCGCTTCCGACGGTGCCTTTGCCATAGGGCACGGTGCCATCGGCGGTGCCGTGCAGGCTCACGAAGGGCACATTGCCGGGCTCTATCCACTGGGGCCGGCCCAGGGCCCCGCACAGATTAACGACGCCCCGCACGGCACTGGAGTAGCCGGGGTTACCGCTGTTGCCTTCCAGACCGCCTAATTGGTCTAAGTTGATGTAGTCGGGTACTTCGCTGGGCTTATCCAGATAGCCGAGCTGCAAGGCCATAAAAGCGCCGGCCGAGCTGCCGGCCGCGAAAATATAGCCTGGATGAATACGGTAGGTTTTGGTGGTAGCCGCATCCTGCCGAAAAAAGCGTACGGCCGCCCGCATATCCTGGCTGGCCCGAATCGAGGCCCGGGCAATGTTGACGGTATCGAAGGGAAAGAACAGCAGGCGGTAGTCGATGCTGGCCGTGACGTAGCCCAGGCGGGCGTAGCGCTGGCACAGCTCGGTCACGTCCTGGTCGGTTTTGGCCCCGCTGACAAAGCCTCCGCCGTGGGCAAACACTAGTAGCGGCCGGCGCCGCACCGTGTCGCCGGTCGGCTCGTAGATGTTCATGGTCAGCGTTTGGGTATTGCCCAGATAATTCACGGCCGAGCCAAACACCACGTTGCTGCGCGTAGTAAGGGCCGGAAAGATGGGCTGGTGGTAACGGCCCCGGGTGGTATCAATCTGGGCCTGGGCCCGCACCAGCGGCACGGCCAGTACCAGCAGCAGGAGGAAGAGGAGAAGTTTTTTCATCTGAAGCGGAAGTAAACACGAATAGGTAGGACGAAGCCCGGGGGTGCAAGGTTACTATTCAGGAGCTTACCCAGGCAGCTCTTTAGCGGAGTTTGGGTACAAATACCGTGATTCAATGCGGAAACGCTTGGGGTAGCGGCCCTGGTTGAGTAGGTTTGCCCTGTTCCGTCAGCTTCCCTGCTATGCCTCTTACCCCTCCTGCCCTGCGTCCCCACGACCGGGTTGCCATTGTGAGTACCGCCCGCAAAGTGTCGCGCGAGGAAATGGCTGCTGCCGTCGATATTTTGACCAGCTGGGGGCTGGAAGTGGTGTTGGGTGAGTCTACCACGGCTGAACACCACCAGTTTGCCGGCACCGACGAAGTGCGGCGCCGCGACTTGCAGCAGCAGCTCGACGACCCCAGTATTCGGGCCGTTCTGTGCGCCCGGGGCGGCTACGGCACCACCCGCATCATCGACCAGATTGACTTTTCGGGTTTTGCTCAGCACCCGAAATGGGTAGCCGGCTTCAGCGACATTACCACGCTCAACTGCCACCTGCTCAACCTGGGTTACGAAAGTATCCACGGGGTGATGCCGTTCATCTTTAACCAGACTGGTGGCGAGCAGGCCCTGGAAACCCTGCGGCAGGCGCTGTTTGGCGAGCCGGCAGCCTACTCCACGCCAGCCCACCCGCTCAACCGCCCGGGCACGGCTACCGGCGAGCTGGTCGGTGGCAACCTGACGCTGCTGCAAAACCTGAGCGGCACCGCTTCGGACTGCGCCCTGGCTGGCCGCATTTTATTTGTGGAGGATGTGGCCGAATACCTCATGAATATCGACCGGATGATGGTCCACCTCGACCGTAGCGGCAAGCTGCGCAACTTGGCCGGCCTGCTGGTGGGCCACTTCACCGACTCGCTCGACAACGCCGTGCCCTTCGGCCAGACGCCCTACGAAATCATTGCTACCTACGCCAACAAGTATCATTTTCCGGTAGCCTACGGCTTCCCAGTCGGCCACGAGCCCCAAAACGTGGCCCTGATTTGCGGCCGGCCCGCGCAGCTAAGCGTTACACCCGCTGGCACCAAGCTCAGCTACCTTTAACCGTTTGTTATGTCGATAGTCATTCGAGAACTTTCCGCGGCGGAAGCCATGGCGCAAGTGCCCGCCCTGACGGCCTTGTTTCAGGACGCCCTGGACTCGGGAGCAGCCCTGGGCTTTCTGCCCCCGCTGGCTCCTGGTGAGCTGGAGGAATACTGGCAGGAAGTAGCCCAGGCGGTGGCCGCCGGCCATCGGGTGCTGCTGGTAGCCGAAGAAAACGGGCAGGTGCTGGGCACCACCCAGTTGGATCTGGCCACCAAGTCGAACGGCCTGCACCGGGCCGAAGTCTGCAAGGTGATGGTGCACCGCCAGGCCCAGCGCCGGGGTGTGGGCCGCCAGCTGCTGCTAGCCACTGAGGCCAAAGCCCGGGAGCGGCAGCGCACCACCCTGATTCTGGACACCCGCCAGCACGACCACGGTGAGCGGCTCTACCAGAGTGTGGGCTACCAGGTCGGCGGCGTTATCCCGGACTTTGCCCGTAGTGCCTCCGGTGAGCTGCACGCCACGGTTATCTACTACAAGCTGCTGACCTGAGCCGCATCAGATAAAGAAAAGGCCCGCAACTTCCGTTGCGGGCCTTTTCTTTATCTGATGCGGCAGCACTACTCGTTATAAATCGTCTGCAGCACGGTCTGGCCCACGGCCTTCAGGGTGCGCTTGTCGATGACGCTCATGTTGTCCTGGGTGGTGTGATGATACGCCGGGAAATAATCGTCGCCGACGGGCAGGTGGTCGATGATGTCGATGGTGCGCACCCCGGCCTGGTTGGTATACACGTGGTCATCGTCGATGCCGGGGCTATCCTGGAACAGGAAGAAGTCGGAGTAGCCGAGCTGAGCGCCGGTGTTCCACACTTTGTCCACCACGTCGCGGGCGTACTGCCGCGAGGTTTCTTCCCGGCTGAACTTGGCGTTCTTGGCCCCTACCATATCCAGCAGAATGCCGTAGCTGGGCTTGTACCCGGCGGGCACCAGGTTGCGCGACCAGTACTGGGAGCCCAGGCACCAGCTGTCCTTGCCCTGGGCGCTGAGCTGGTCTTTCAGGTCGCTCTGGGTGGAGGAGTCGTAGCCGTAGTCCTCGGAATCGAACAGGATGAAGTCGACCCCTACGGCGGGCTGCAGGCTGTCGGGCTGCAGGCTGAGCAAGCGGGCCATTTCCAGGGCTATAGCCACGCCGCTGGCCCCATCGGAAGCGCCGTCGAGCGGAGCATTCTTCTTCTCCTTGTCCTTGTCGGCGAAGGGGCGCGTGTCCCAGTGCGCAAAAATAGCTACCCGCCGGGCCGCCGTGGGCGCAAATTGCGCAATGATGTTGCGCGAGTTAAGCGTTTTGCCATCAAAGGCCATCACCTCAAACTTCTGCTCTTTCACCGCCAGCCCGTACGCCTTGAACTGTTTTACCAGCCAGTCGCCGGTAGCTACGTGGGCTTTGGTGTTGGGTACGCGCGGCCCAAAGGCCACCTGCTTCGCCGTGAAGGCATAGGCCGAGTCGGCGTTGAAAGCGGGGGCCGCTACGGTTGGGGTGGCTGGCGGCGTGGTGGTATCGGCGGTTTCCTTTTTATCGGGGCCGCAGCTGGCCAGCAGCACTCCCACGGCTGCGGCCAGGGCCAGCCCAATTTTCTTATTCTTCATATGCCCAGTCAACGCCGGTTTTTAAGTCTTTAATCACAATGCCCTGCCCTTTCAGCGCCGCCCGAATCTGGTCGACTTTGTCGTAGGCTTTGGCTGTTTTGGCTTCCTGGTAGAAGCCCAGGGTAAGCTCCAGGAGTTGCTCCGCATTGGCCCGGGGCTCGTCCTGCAAGCCCAGCACCTCCGTCACCACGGTGCGGTAGGAATGTAGCGCTTCCTGTAGGGCAGCTTCGCTCACGGTGCCCAGGGTGGCCGGGTTGGCGAAGAAGCCGTTGAACTTCCGTAGCAGGTTGAACAGGCTGGCCACGGCGCGGGCCGTATTCAAATCGTCGTTGAGGCCGGTGAAGATATCAGCCGCCAGCTTGCGCAGTTCGGCATCCGGCTTCTCGGTATCGGCGGCGCGTTCGGTGCCTTCGGGCAGCTGCAGCTTATCGAGCAGGCGCAGGCCGTTCATCAGCTTGCGGTAGCCTTTGCGGGCGGCCTGCAGGGCTTCGTCGCTCACGTCGACGGGGCTGCGGTAATGGGCCTGCAGCAAAAAGAAGCGCACCACCATGGGCGAATAGGCCTGCGTAAGCGTAGCCGTGGGACCTTTGAACATGTCGCCCAGCAGCACGAAGTTGCCCAGGCTCTTGCTCATCTTGGTCCCATCCACGGTTATCAGGTTGTGGTGCACCCAGAAACGCGACTCATCGGTGTGGGTGTGGCTGCCTTGGCACTGGGCAATTTCGCACTCGTGGTGCGGAAACATCAAATCCAGGCCGCCGCCGTGAATGTCGGACAGCTGCCCCAGGTACTTGCGGCTCATGGCCGAGCACTCCAGGTGCCAGCCCGGAAATCCTTCGCCCCAGGGCGAGGGCCACCGCATGATGTGCTCGGGCGCGGCTTTTTTCCAGATGGCAAAATCCAGGGGGCTGCGCTTTTCATCCTGCCCGGCCAGCGTGTCGCGGGTGCCGGCCAACTGGTCGTCGATGCTGCGGTTGGAAAGCTTGCCGTACCGCTCCCGCTCGGCATTGTAGCGGGGCACGTCGAAGTACACGCTGCCGTTGACCTCGTAGCCGAAGCCGTTGGCAATGATTTCCTCCACCATGCTGATTTGCTCGGTGATGTGGCCGCTGGCCTGGGGCTCGATATCGGGCGGCAAGCAACCCAGGGCCAGCATGTTCTGGCGGTAGAGGTTCACAAAGTGCTGGGCAATCTGCATGGGCTCCTGGCGCTGGGCCCGGGCGGCCTTGGCCATCTTGTCCTCGCCTTCGTCGGCGTCGCTTTCCAGGTGGCCTACGTCGGTTACGTTGCGCACGTAGCGCACGGTATAACCTAAGTGGCGTAGGTAGCGCGTCAGCACGTCGAACACCACCGGGCCGCGGGCGTTGCCCAAATGCGCCTCACTGTACACGGTCGGGCCGCAGAGGTAAACGCCGACAAAGGGGGCATTAACGGGTTCGAACGGGTCTTTGCGACGGGTAAGCGTGTTGTAGAGGGAAAGCGGGTGCTGCATCTGGCAAAAGTAGGAAGTTTTAGCGGTCAGCCCGAAGCGAAATTACTTGTGATTATTGAGCCGATTACGGCGTGTAAACAAACTTCAACGCCCGTGTTATCAGCAAGCATCCTAATTTTAGAACTACCGACCCTTCCTACGTCTGCCCTTTTCAGCACAAAATGAGTACATAAACCCGCTTTTGCAGTACAAAAAGTTCAGTAGCTAGTACAACGGGTTCCATTTGAGGTTCTCCCGCTACTCCACGCCGGCAGCAGTTGCAGTAGCGGACTTCGGCAGCCAGTAGATAGCCGAGGTAGGGAAGTGGTCGGAGAAGGGAATTTCGTAGTTCACCTCCAACTCCCCAATTTGCCACTGCGGACTGGCAAACTGATTGTCGATGCGCACGAAGGGCAAGGCTCCGTTGTAGGTAGCGCCCACGCCGGTACCCACCGTAGCCCAGGCGTTCTGGAAGCGGTCGGCTAGTTGGTCGTAGGTATAGCTGTAGGGCACGTCGTTCAGGTCGGCGCAGAGCAGCATGGGGTAGCGGCAGCGCTCGAAGCGCCGAACCAGGGTGTCGACCTGCACGCTGCGGGCGACTATCCCACGCTTGAAGCGGCGCATTAGGCCCAGCCCTTTTTTCTTCAGGCCCTCCTTGCTGGAGTAGCTATCCACAATGTCCTTCTCGTCCATGCTCATGCTTTGCAGGTGGAAGTTGTAGACGCGAATCGTGTCGCCGGCGGGCAGGCGCAGGTCCACGAACATGGCGTGGTTCTGGGTGAGCTTATCGAAGGAAATCGTGCCCCGGCCCACGATAGGAAAGCGCGAGAAGATGGCCATGCCAAACTCGGAGCCCGCCCAGTTGGTCAGGGTTTTGGATACAAAAGCTTGGCGCCCGGCCTGACGTCCAATTTTGTCGGTGCTCCGAAACAAGCTGCCTTCGGTGCTGCGGCCACCGGCGGGTTCGTTGTAAAATTCCTGCAGGCACAGTATGTCGGCCGGGTTAGCAGCCAGCCATTGAATGAACTTTCGCGAAGATTCCGAGTCTTTGTCGCGCAGCTGCGGATACACGTTGAAAATGCGCACGTTGGCACTGACCAGGCGCACGGGTTGCCAGCCGGCTTCGGCCACCGGGGCCGGTCGGAACGGATGCAGGGCCAGCCCCCGCTGAAAGTGAGGCCAAGTCAGAAAGGCTACCACGGCGGGCAGGGCCGCTACGCGCCAGTTGCGCAGGAGCCAGTAGCCCACCGCCGCCAGATTCAGGGCCAGGGCCGCCGGCAGGGTAAGGGCCCCAAAAGCGGCGGGCCAGAACACCCGAGGCGAAATTTGCACGCAGGCTATGGCCAGTAGCAGCCACGCTAGTACGAGCAGAGTACATTTAAAGGCAAAGGAACGACGCACAAGCAGAAAGCCCTGACGGGAAAAGCAAAGGTATAGGTTACGAGCACATGGCCGCTACGGCTGTTTTAGCTCCGGGTTTTGGTTGTATCTTTCGAATTATAATTTCCGGATATGGGTCGACTCTCTACGCTACGCATTCTTTTGCTGCTTGCCTTCTTATTGCCCGAACTACCTGGCTGGGCCCGCCCCGCCAGCGAGGTACCGGGCCGCACGCTGGAATTCACCGAAAATAAGGGCCAGTGGAACAGCCGGGTGCGCTACCTGGCCGAAGTACCCGGCGGGCGACTGTTCCTCGAAAACCGCGGCTTTACCTATGCCTTCATCGACCCCAAAGCCGTAGAGCAGCAACACGAGCACACGGCCACGCCCAACCGGGTGCGGGCCCATGCCTACTCAATGACCTTTGAGGGCGGCAATGCCAAGCCCACGTTTGTACCAACCGAGGCTACCACTGACAAGCGTAACTACTTTCAGGGCTCCGACGCCCGGCACTGGGCCAGCGGGGTGCAGGCCTTCCGACGGGTGCGCTACGAGAATATTTACGCCGGCATCAGCGCCCAGCTCTACGAAAACAGCAGTGCCCGCCTCGAGTACGACTTCCACCTGCAGCCCGGGGCCAACCCGGCGCAGATTCGGCTACGCTACGCCGGGGCCGACAAGCTCAGCCTGCAGCAGGGCAACCTGGTTATTCAGACTGGGGTGGGCAGCGTTACGGAGCAGGCCCCGCAAGCCTGGCAACGACTCGGCGACACGCGGATACCCGTCAGCTGCGCGTATGTGCTGCAGGGCAATGTGGTGTCGTTCCGCCTGGGCAAGTACGACCCCAAGCTGCCCCTGGTTATCGACCCCACGGTTATCTTTTCCTCGTTTACCGGCGCCACCGGCGACAACTGGGGCTTTACGGCCACCTACGACCAGCAGGGCAACATGTATTCCGGCGGCATCATCAAGCAGTTGAGCTTCCCGGTAAGCCCCGGCGCCTACGATGTCTCCTTTAACGGCATCTGGGACATTGCTATCATTAAATACAACACGGCCGCTACCGGCGCCGCTTCCCGCCTCTACGCCACCTACCTGGGCGGCGACTCCACGGAAGCCCCCCACAGCTTGGTGGTCAACTCGGCCGGGGAACTGGTGGTGATGGGCTCCTCGGGCTCCCAGAACTACCCCACGACCCCGGGCGCCTTCGATGCTACCTTCAATGGCGGACCCCGCATTAATAAGCTCAATGCCCTCCACTATGGCAATGGCAGCGACATTGTCGTCAGCAAACTCAGCGCCGACGGCAGCAAGCTTACCGCGTCTACCTTTCTGGGCGGTACCGACACCGATGGGCTAATGCTGCTCAATGCCGGCGCGCTGGTGCACAACTACGGCGACCAGTTCCGGGGCGACGTCATCACCGACGGCAGCGGCAACGTGTACCTGACTTCGGCCACCACCAGCGTCAACTTTCCGCTGGCCTCGACTACCAGCATCCAAAGCCGGAATGCAGGCGGCTACGATGCGGTAGTGTGCAAGCTCAGTCCTGATTTGAAAACCCTGCTCTGGAGCACTTACCTGGGCGGCACCGCAACGGATGCAGCGTATTCCATCCAGCTAGACGCCAAGCGCGACGTGTACGTGAGCGGCGGCACCACGAGCACCAACTTTCCCACGACGCCCGGCAGTTACAAACCGCAGCACCCGACCAACGATGCCGACGGCTTTGTGGCTCATATCAGCGCCGACGGTACCCGCATTGAGCAGGCTACCTACCTGGGCACCTCCTCCTACGACCAGGCCTACTTCGTACAGCTCGACGCGGCCGCCAACGTGTACGTGCTGGGTCAAACCAGTGGGACATACCCAGCCACGGCCGGCTTGTACGCAACCCCAAACGGCCGCCAGTTTGTCCAGAAGCTGGATCCTACGCTGACGCGGAGCTTGTACGCTACTCAATTTGGCGGCATCAATCCTAGCCTCAACACCCTGCTCTCGCCAACGGCCTTTCTGGTAGATGACTGTGAGCGAATCTATGTGTGCGGCTGGGGCGGCACCACCAACAACGGCTTTTTTGGCGGCACTACATCGGGGCTACCCGTTACGCCCGGCGCTATTCAGCCTACCACCGACGGCTCCGACTTCTACTTGGCCCAGTTTACACCCGGTATGAAAGCGTTGGAATACGCTACCTTTTTCGGGGAACAGGGCGGCCGGGCCGAGCACGTCGACGGCGGCACCTCGCGCTTTGACAAGCGCGGCCTGGTGTATCAGGCGGTTTGTGGGGGCTGCAACGGCGGGTTTGGCTCTTCTAGTTCGGGCTTTCCCACCCTGCCCGGCGCCAGCTTTTCTACCATCAACGGCAGCATCAACTGCAACAACGCCGCCTTCAAGATTGACTTCGGGACGCGCTTGGCCGACCCCGGGCCCAGTCGCTACGTGTGCGTCAGTGCGGGCCCCGTAGTCCTGGGGGGCAGCCCGGCCGGCGGCACCTGGACGGGTCCGGGCGTGTCGCTGGGGGCCAACGGCAGCTACCAGTTTACGCCTTCGGCGGCCTTGGTCGGGGCCAATACGCTTACCTATTCAGTGGCTTCTACCGGCGTCTGCATCAGTTCCCGCACCCTGCGCATGACCGTTACGCCGGATGTAGCTCCGGTTTTCACTCCCATTCCGCCCCAGTGCATCAGCAGCACCGTACCCGTGCAGCTTACCGCTACGCCCCCCGGCGGCACCTTCAGCGGAACCGGCGTGGCAGGCAGCACTTTCAACCCGGCCCAAGCCAAGGTAGGCACCCACACGCTGACCTATTCTTTCCCCGGCGACACAACCCGCTGTGGGGCCGTTACGCAAACGGTGGTCGTGAATCAGTTGCCGGACGTGGAAGCCGGCCCCAACCTCACCTTGTGCGCCTACGAAACGGCCTCCCTGCAACTGACGGGCGCCAGCCCGGCCGGGGGTACCTGGAGCGGTCAGGGAGTCACCCCTTCGGGCCTGTTTACCCCGCCCAATACCAACAACCGCGGCGCCATTATTACCCTGACCTATACCATCAACAGCAACGGCTGCAGCAACACCGATACCCGCACCGTGCTGCTGGCTCCCTCGCCCGAAACCAACGTGGCCCTGAGCGTGCCGGCCTGCGAGGCGGCCCCCCAGTACACGGGGCTGGCACCGTTTACCTGCACTTTTGCGCCCATTTTGCCGGGCGGCACTTACCAGTGGAGCTTCGGCGACGGCAGCACGCCTTCCACGCTAGCTAACCCTTCCCACGTGTACGAAAAGCCCGGGCAGTACTCGGTGCAGCTCACGGCCCGGTATTCGAACTGTGAGGTAGTGACCCAGTTTGCGCCGGTCATTGTGGGAGAAGTTTTCATTCCCAACATCATCACCCCAAATGCCGACCAGAAAGACCTGAACGAGCAGTTTGTTCCGGTTTTCAGCTGCCAGCCCGCCTCCCTGCAGATTTTCAACCGCTGGGGCGCCAAGCTCTACGAAACCAGCACTTACCGCAACGACTGGCGCGGCGAGAACCTGCCCGACGGGGTGTACTACTACCTCTTGCGCGACCAAGACGGCCGCACGGCCAAAGGCTGGGTGGAAGTCAAGCGCTGAGTGGCCCCCTCTTTCTACTGCGTTAGTCTGCCTACTACTGATTCCCTTTTTTCTATTGTTTTACCACAGCATCTATGTGGAGAAAATTACTCTGTCTGACAGCTACACTGAGTTGTTGGGTTACTGCGAGTTGGGCTCAAACCAATCTTGCTTCTGGCGCGAGTTTGGAGTTTATCGAAAACCGGGGCCAGTGGCCGTCTGCCGTGCGCTACATGGCCGAGTTGCCGGCCGGCCGCCTGTACCTGGAGCCCGGAGGCCTTACCTATTCTTTGCTGGCTGGTGTACCGCACGCCCACGGTAGCGCAATACAGGACAAGGCTAAGTCCGCTGCCGGTATTCAAGCCCATGCGCTGCGGGTCACGTTTCAGGGCGGCACCCCCGAACCCCAGCTGCGTTCCGACAACCAGACCACCGAGGTGCGCAACTATCTGCGGGGCAACGACCCCAAGCAATGGGCCCAAAACGTGCCCGGCTTCCGGCAAGTACGCTACGCCGAAATCTGGCCCGGCATCGGGGCTCACTTCTACGAGAATCGGCAGCAGCAACTAGAGTACGACTTCGAGCTGGCTCCCCAAGCCGATCCGGCCGCTATTCGCCTGCGCTACACCGGGGCCGATGCCATCCATCTGACGGCGGAAGGCGCGCTGGAAGTAAGTACCACCGTGGGCATTCTGCGGGAACTGGCGCCCCAGGCCTGGCAAACTACGGCCAACGGGCAGCGTGTGGCCGTGGCCTGCGCCTATGTGCTCGAAGGCAGTACGGTGCGCTTTCGGCTGGGCAAATACAACGCCGAGCTGCCCCTGACCATCGACCCCACGGTTATTTTTTCTAGCTACACCGGCTCGACGGCTAACAACTGGGGCTTTACGGCCACCTACGACCAGCAGGGCAATATGTACTCGGGCGGTATTGTCTTCGGAGCGGGCTACCCCACCACCACGGGTGCCTACCGCACCACCTTTGCCGGCCTGATCGACATTGGCATCATCAAGTACAACACCGCTACCACCGGCCCGGCCTCCCGCGTGTGGGCCACCTACATCGGCGGCTCCTCCGCCGATTTTCCGCAGAGCCTGGTCGTGGGTAGCCAGGGCGACTTATTCATGCTGGGCACGACTGGCTCTGCAAACTACCCCACTTCGAGTACCGCCTACGACCGTAGTTTCAACGGGGGCACTTATGTCGAACCCTTTGGCTCGAGCCAGTATCTCTTGCCCGGGGGCAGCGATATAGTCGTGACCCGCCTGAGTGCCAACGGTAGTACCTTAGTCGGCTCCACGTACCTGGGCGGCGAGGGCAACGAAGGCCTGCTGCGAACCAGCTACTCGGAACTGGTGCGTAACTACGGCGACGGTTTCCGGGGCGATATTCTGCTCGATGCCAACGACAATATTTACATCGCCTCCAATACTTCCTCCGCCAATTTTCCGGCGGCCAATGGCTTCAACAACTCGTATCGGGGTGGCGACTATGATGCCATCGTTTGCAAGTTCAACTCCACGGCGAGCAGCCTCCTCTGGGGCAATCTTTTGGGCGGGTCTGGCGAAGAGGCGGCCTACTCCCTGCAGCTGGATGGCGCCGGCAACCTGTACGTGAGTGGTGGCACCACCAGCTCCAACTTTCCCACAACAGCCGGTACGCTGCACCCCACTACCCGCGGCGATACCGACGGTTTTGTGGCGCGTATCAGCAGCGTCGGCAACCAACTCCAGCGGTCCACCTACCTGGGCACCTCTTCCTACGATCAGGCCTATTTTCTGCAGCTCGATGCCAGCGGATCCGTCTACGTGCTGGGGCAGTCGTTGGGCAACTATCCCGTCACGGCCGGGCGCTACCTAAATGCCGGCAGCCGGCAGTTTCTCCACAAGCTGGACAAAGACTTGTCGTCCACCAGCTTTTCCACCGTCTTTGGCAGCGGCCGGTCCTCCATCGATATTTCCCCCACCGCCTTTCTGGTTGACCAGTGTAACCGCATCTACATCAGTGGTTGGGGTGGGGGCGAAAATGCAAATCTGCCGTTCTACAACGGCTACGTCCACGGCTTGCCCGTGACGGCCAATGCCGTGCAGCCCACCACCGATGGCAGCGACTTCTACCTGATGCAGCTGGCCCCCGATGCTACCCGCCTCGACTACGCTACCTACTTTGGTCAGCAGGGTGACGTGGGCGACCATGTCGACGGGGGTACCTCCCGCTTCGACCCGCGAGGCTTCGTGTACCAGGCAGTGTGCGCCTGCAATTTCTCTGGCGACGGGCGGTTTCCTGTGCCCCCGGGGGCCGGTACGTTCTCGGCCACCTCGGGCATATTTGGCGGGTGCAACAACGCCGCTTTCAAGTTCAACTTTGAAACGGCAAATGTAATAGCCGGTACCGACGCCACTGTATGCGTAGCCGCCGCCCCCCAACCCCTGCGTGGCTCGCCCGCTGGCGGCGTCTGGACGGGCCCGGGCGTATCGGGCTCCGTGGCGACCGGGTTTGTTTTCACGCCTACGCAGGCCTTGCTCGGCGTAAATACCCTGACCTATACCGTTACGGGCATAGGTCCCTGCGGCGGAGTATCCAACCTGCGCCTCACGGTGGTAGCCGCTCCCCCACCCGCCGCATTTACGACCCCCACCCAGACTTCCTTTTGTCTCAACAACAACCCAGTGCCCAGCGTGGCGCTAACAGCAACGCCTACTGGTGGCACCTTCTCCGGCCCTGGCGTCAGCAATAATATCTTTAACCCTAACCTGGCTGGTCCCGGTACTCACACGCTGGTTTACAACGTGGTTACCGGTGGCTGTATCCTGCAGGCGACTCGTACGGTCACGGTTTTGCGCGCCACTGCCGGCAGCAACATTACGGCCTGCTCGAACGCCGAACCCATTGCCTTGCTAAATGGCTTGCCCAAGGGTGGCATTTGGAGCGGGCCAGGAGTTTCCGGCTCAGCTACGGCAGGCTTCTTCTTTACGCCCAGTGCGGCACTGGTGGGCACGCGGGTGCTTACCTACACCGTAACGGGCACCGAGGGCTGCACCAGTACGGCCTCTATTACGGCCAACGTGCAGCTCAGCGTCGGCTTCACGCCTCCGGCTCCGCTGGCGTATTGCAGCACCACTACCACTGCCGTGCCTTTACCGGCAGGGGCCGTCTGGAGCGGGCGGGGTGTACAGGCCACTAGCTCCGGTTACATATTCACACCCTCCCAGGCCGGCACCGGCACTTTTAGCATCAGTTACCGCACCGGCTATACGCTCTGCGACGCCGTGGGCACAGTGCCCGTTACGGTCAGTACACCCGCGCCCGTGAGCATGCCCGCCGACACGCTCATCTGCGTAGGTACCACCGCATCTTTCCGCCTGCGGGCCCTGCCGGCAGGAGGCACCTGGTCGGGCAGCAATATCACCAGCGCGGGTGTTTTCACGCCGCCCGTGGGCTTTAGCGGCTCCGCTGTTCTCACCTACACGGTCACCAGCGGGCCATGTATCAGTAGTGGTACCCGCCGGGTAAGCGTGGCACCTGTCCCAATGTATGCTGCTTCCTGGGCCACGGAGGCGTGTCCCGAAACCCGCCAAGCCCCGCTAGCCGTGCGCTTCTCCGATCCACTCAACAATTTTTCCGGAGTTAGATGGGACTTTGGCGATGGCACGCAAGGCGCGGGCAACTCCGTTACCCACGTCTACCAAAAGGAAGGCAGCTACACTCCCCGTATTATTCGGCCCTACAACAATGGCCTGTGCACCGTAGAGCTTACGCTGCCAGTGGTTCAGGTGACGCCGGCTTACGAAATACCCAATATTATTACGCCCAACAACGACGGCATCAACGACGTTTTCCGGGCTACCAACGGCTGCCCTGGTCACCTCCAGGTATTCTCACGGTGGGGCAGCAAAGTTTTTGAGGCCCCCAAGTACCAAAACGATTGGAACGGCGGACAGGTCCCCGCGGGCACCTACTACTACCATCTGCGCCAGTTCGACGGCGTCGTTGTTAAAGGCTGGCTGGAGATAAACCGCTAACCGCCTGGCCCCACCCGGAAAAGCAGCGGCTTGTCCCGCACCCGGGCCGTTATCACGGTGGCTTGCTTTCGGCATTTTTTCGGCTTATCTTTGCACCAGCAAACTGACTATGAAGAGGGGACACACAGTCCCCTCTTTCTTTTGTCCCCCTATTCATCTCCATGAAATTTGACCGCGACCAAATAGCCGAAATGCTACAGGACAGCCTCCCCGGCCCTGAGCTATTCGTTGTCGCCCTGACCGTTTCTGACGCCATTCGGCCCAAGATTACCGTGATTCTTGATAGTGAGCAGGGTTTCGGTATCGACGAGTGCGCCTTGGTTAGCCGGCGGCTGGCCCGGCGTATCGATGAAGCTTACGGCGAGGAAGCCAGCTACACGCTGGAAGTCACCTCACCCGGTGCCGACCAGCCCTTTACCGATCAGCGCCAGTACACCCGCCACGTGGGCCGTACGCTGAACGTAAAGCTGCAGGACGGCACGGAAAAGAATGGTGTGATGGAGGCTATTGAAGCTGAAGGCATTCAACTGGCCGAGGAAATCAAGGAGAAAAACAAAAAGAAAGTATTACCCGCTGCCCTCATTCCTTTTGCGGATATTAAGGAAGCGCGCGTAGTTATTTCCTTTAAATAAGGTCGAAGGCCGCCAGCTACTACTAGTAGTAGCCAGTAGTCTTCGTTTTGAAATTCATCTAAACCGCAAACTGTCGAGCACGCGTAGGCTTCAAAACCTGGCCCACCCCTCTTCAGTTAATAGCTTAACCCCATGAACAGCAACGTCCTGATAGAATCGTTCGCCGAGTTCGCCCGCTCCAAGAACATCGACCGTCCCACGATGATGAGTATCCTGGAGGACGTGTTCCGCACGATGATCCGGAAAAAGTACACCACCGATGAGAACTTCGACGTCATCATCAACGTGGACAAAGGTGACTTGGAGATTTGGCGCAACCGCGAAATCGTGGATGACAACTCCGAGGACATCTGGGATTTCGACAAGATTCCGCTGGCCGAAGCGCAGAAGATCGAAGCCGACTTCGAGGTAGGGGAACAGGTAGCCGAGGAAGTGAAGCTCGAAGACTTCGGGCGCCGGGCCGTGCTTATGGCCCGCCAGACACTGATTCAGCGCGTGAAGGACCTGGAGCGCGATAACCTCTACCAGGCCTACAAAGATCAGGTCGGTGAAATTGTTACGGGCGAGGTGTACCAAGTGTGGAGCCGCGAGGCCCTGATTCTGGATAAAGAAGAAAACGAGCTGGTACTGCCCAAGGCCGAGCAGATCCCCAAGGACCGCTACCGCAAGGGCGACACCGTGCGCGCCGTAGTACACCGCGTGGAAATCATCAACGGCACGCCTAAAATTATCCTCTCGCGCGCCGCTCCGGCCTTCCTGGAGCGCTTGTTCGAGCTGGAAGTGCCCGAAATCTACGACGGCCTGATTACCATCAAGAACATCGTGCGGGAGCCGGGCGAGCGAGCCAAAGTGGCCGTTGAAAGCTACGACGACCGAATTGACCCCGTAGGGGCCTGCGTCGGCATGAAGGGTTCCCGGATTCACGCCGTGGTGCGCGAGCTGGAAAACGAGAACATCGACGTAATCAACTACACCGATAACCTCGAACTCTACATCCAGCGCGCCCTGTCGCCGGCCAAGATTGGATCGATGCGCATTAATGAACAAACCGGCCGGGTTTCGGTGTTCTTAAAGCCGGACCAGGTAAGTCTGGCCATTGGTCGCGGCGGTGCCAACATCAAGCTGGCGAGCCGGTTGGTAGGCATGGAAATCGACGTGTTCCGCGAGGCCGGCGACTACGACGAAGATATTGCCCTCGACGAGTTCCAGGACGAAATTGAAGGTTGGGTACTCGACGAGCTCAAGAAAATTGGCCTCGACACCGGCCGGGCCGTATTGGCCGTGAGTAAAGAAGATATTGTTCGGCGTACCGAGCTGGAAGACGTCACCGTAGATGAGGTTTTCCGCATTATTCGGAACGAATTCGAGGATAACGACGACCAAGAAGAAACCACAAATTCCGGCGACGCGCAATGAATGCGCGGCGGCCGGTACAGCAAAGACGTTAAATCACGCCAGCCGGCGTGATTTGGCGTCGGCTGGCAAGATTTAATGTAGTACCTTTGCATCTGAATACGAGTATCGTTCGCGAGCATAGAATGGCGGAAGCAGCACCTAAACGGCTCCAGCAGGCAGCCAAAGACCTGAATATTGGAATGGGCACAGTCGTCGAGACTTTGGCCAGGAAAGGACATCAGGTAGAAAATAAACCTACCACGAAGCTGACTGCCGAACAGGTAGGCCTGCTGGAACGGGAGTTTGCGTCCTCGGCGCAAGACAAGATGGAGGCTACCAAACTCAGCCAGGCTAAGCGCCAGAATGAGCAGGAAGTAGCCCCTACCCCCCGGCCGGAACCTGTAGCGCCCAAAGCTACGAGCCCCGCCGTGCCCACTCCGGCCCCAGCTCCCAAACCAGCCGAAGAAGCAAAGCCCGTTGCTACGCCAGCGCCCCAGCCTACTCCAGTGGCTGAGGTGAAGCCGGTTGCCCCCGCGGCACCAGTAGCAGCTGCTCCGGCCGAGCCTGAAGCACCTAAGGTGCCCGGCTTGAAGGTGTTAGGCAAGATTGAGCTGGATTCGAAGGGCCGCCCGGTGCCTCCGCGCCCTGTAGCCGCGGCTCCGCAGCCCGCTCCTACCCCAGCGCCTCAGCCCGCACCGGCTCCGGTTCCAACTCCTACTCCTGTAGCAGAAACCAAACCTGCTGCTCCGGTTTCAGCTCCAGCGGCGGAAACCAAACCTGCGCCCAAAGAGGAGATTACGCCGGCCGCGCCAGCCCCAGTTGCCGCACCAGCGGCTCCGGCTCCAGTAGCCGCAGCTCCGCAGCCCGCTCCTACCCCAGCGCCTCAGCCGGCTCCTGCTTCCCCAGCGCCTGCTTCTGAGCCCGCAGCTCCCGAGCAGCCCACGGAAGAGGCCGCCGGTACCATTGTCGCTAAAGCGGATCAACTCAAGGGCCTCACCGTTCTTGGTAAGATCGAGCTTCCCCTGGATTCCTCCCGTCGAGGAGGCCGCAATGCTCGCCCTGTAGCCTCATCCGATGTTCGCAAGAGCGGCCTCGGCACTGACAACAAAAAGAAGCGTCAGCGTATGCCTGCCCCGGGTGCTCCTACTACAGGAGGCCAAGGCGGCCAAGGTGGTCAGAACACGGGCCAAGGCGGTGGCGGCTACCAGGGCAACCGCCCCGGTGGTGGTCAGCCCGGTCAGCGCCCCGGCGGCCCCGGTCAGCGCCCCGGTGGGCCTGGTCAGCGCCCCGGCCAGGGTGGCGGACAGAATGCTCCCCGCCCGGCAGCAGTGGCCAATACGCCTGAGCAGAACGACAAGCAGATTCAGGAGCAAATCAAGGCGACGCTGGCTAAACTCAGCGGCGGCCGTGGTGGCAACCAGAACAACCGCGCTAAATACCGCCGCGACAAGCGGGCCGGGGTAGCCGAAGACCGTGAAGCCCAGCGGGCTCAGAACGAGCTGGATGCCAAAACCCTGAAAGTAACCGAGTTCATCTCCGCCAATGACTTGGCTTCGCTGATGGACGTTTCGGTGAACGAGGTAATCAAGGTGTGCCTGAACATGGGCATGTTCGTTTCCATCAACCAGCGCCTCGATGCGGAAGCCATTACCGTCATTGCCGACGAATTCGGCTACGACGTGGAATTCCTGTCGGCGGAGGAAGAGGAAGTAGATACCACCCTCGACGACAACGAAGAAGATCTGCAGCCCCGGGCGCCTATCGTGACCATCATGGGTCACGTCGACCACGGTAAAACCTCGCTGCTGGACTACATCCGTAATGCCAGCGTAGCCAAAGGGGAAGCCGGCGGTATCACCCAGCACATCGGGGCCTACGACGTAATGACCAAATCGGGCAAGCGCGTCACCTTCCTCGATACCCCGGGTCACGAAGCCTTTACCGCTATGCGTGCCCGTGGTGCCAAGATTACGGACATTGCCATCATCGTGGTAGCAGCCGACGACTCGGTAATGCCCCAGACGCGGGAAGCCATCAACCACGCGCAAGCGGCGGGCGTGCCCATCGTTATTGCGATGAACAAGATTGATAAGCCCGGCGCCAACTCGGAGAAGATTCGCGAAGAACTGTCGCAGATGAACATCCTGGTGGAAGAATGGGGTGGTAAGTACCAGTCGCAGGAAGTATCGGCCAAAACCGGTCTTGGTATCGAGGATCTACTGGAGAAGGTTCTGCTCGAAGCGGAACTGCTCGAACTGAAGGCTAACCCCGACCGCAACGCTGTAGGTGCTGTTATCGAAGCCATGCTGGACAAAGGCCGTGGCTATGTAACTACGGTGCTGGTGCAAACCGGTACGCTGAAAGTAGGCGACGTAGTACTGGCAGGTCCGCACTACGGCCGCGTGAAGGCCATGACCGACCACCGCGGCAAAAAGATGAAGCAAGCTGGCCCGGCCACCCCGGTGCAGGTGCTTGGTCTGACGGGCGCGCCCCAGGCCGGTGATAAGCTGCAGGTAATGGAAACTGAGCGCGAAGCCCGCGAACTGGCCACCCAGCGTCAGCAGCTCACCCGCGAGCAGAGCATGCGGACCAAGAAGCACATCACGCTGGATGAAATTGGTCGCCGTCTGGCTATCGGTTCGTTCAAGGAGCTCAACGTTATTGTGAAGGGTGATGTGGACGGTTCGGTAGAAGCTCTCTCCGACTCGCTGCTCAAGCTCTCGACGCCGGAAGTAAAGGTGAACATCCTCTCCAAAGGCGTGGGGGCCATCTCCGAATCGGACGTACTGCTGGCTTCGGCTTCCGACGCCATCATTATCGGTTTCCAGGTGCGGCCCTCGCAGAGTGCCCGTAAGCTGGCCGACAACGAGCAGATCGATATCCGTCTCTACTCGATCATCTACAATGCCATCAATGAGGTGAAGGATGCCATGGAAGGCATGCTGGCCCCAACGGTGCAGGAAGTAGTGGTAGCCAACGCCGAGGTACGGCAGGTGTTCAACATTACCAAAGTGGGCAGCATTGCCGGCTGTATGGTAACGGAAGGCTCCTTCACCCGCAATACCAAAGTGCGGGTGGTGCGCGATGGTATCGTGGTGCACTCGGGCGACATCTCGGCCCTGAAGCGTTACAAAGACGACGTGTCGGAAGTACGCCAAGGCTACGAGTGCGGTATCTCGATTAAAGGCTTCAATGACCTGCGCGAAGGCGACAACATTGAGGGCTTCGAAGAGAAAGAAGTTAAGCGGACGCTGTAAGAAGCTTTCCAATCATATAGTGAAAACGCCCTGGCTGAAAACAGCCGGGGCGTTTTGTTTTGTGGCTATTTCTATGGGCTCACCTCCCTAATTGATGTGATATGTCGGCCTGACTGGATTTTGTCGGCGACTTGCACTCTACTTATTTTATTATACAATAACTACCTGAAGTACAAGACTGTACTCAGCAAGGTTACTTGACTATACTTAACACACTAGCGCAAGTTGTAGCAAGCTACTCAGCTTACTAGCATACTGGTTGGGGTGTTAGCGCCTGATGATGTGATTGATGACAGCAAAGTGGTCCGATAATTTTGTCGCACTTCCTGCTGCTGTTACTGACCCGAGTTGCGCGGTCCTTAGGCGGCCCCTGCCAGTGCATCCTTTCACATCTTATACCTGACTAATGTCGACGCTTTTCTCTCAGCGGGTATTGCTGCTTGCAATCAGCCTGCTGATCCTCAACTCCTGTAAAGACAAACCGGAGGATCCTGCTCCCAAGCCCACCGCCACTTTTACCCTGACCAGCAGTACCTGCCAGGGTACCTGCCCGGTGACGGTCAAAAACGCCTCCCAGCATGCCACCAAGTATACCTGGAACTTTGGTGATGGCACTACCGGTACGCAGTCGGAGGTGCAGTTTGATCATGCTTATGCACAGGCCGGGACTTTCCGGGTGAAGCTGCTGGTGGAAGGTGCGGGTGGCAGCGACACAACAAGCCGTAAGATCGTGGTTGGGAGCGGAGCTGCCTGCAGCTACAGCGTGGTACCAGTAAATAGCTCCATAACAACGCCAACCACCTGGCAAAGCTGCAAGGTGTACGTGGTAGAAAGCTCAGTAGGCATCAGCAACACCCTCACGATTCAACCCGGCGCCGTCATCAAGTTTAAAAATGGGGCGGGGCTAACTCTTACCTCGGGAGGCCGGATTGAGGCGGCCGGCACCGCTGCCGAGCCTATTTTCTTTACGTCTTACCTGGACGATGCCCGCGGCGGCGACACCAACGGCGACGGCACCGCTACCACGCCGGCCAAAAAGTACTGGTCCGAAATAAGCCTGAGTGGGCAAAGTGGCTCCCGCTTCGAGCATTGCCAGTTTATGTACGCCGGCAGCAGTGGTAGTGCGCTCGACCTGTGGGGCGCAGCTGCTACCGTCAAGAACTGCACTTTCACCCGCAATGGCGGGGGAGCTCCCTCCTTCTCAGGCACGCTGGATGCCGGTAATTCCTTGGCGGGTACCGTCATCCAAAACAACACGTTTTACGGCAACGAGCTGCCGATGCGCATCATCAATTTGTTTAGCCTCGACGACTCCAACGTATTTCATAACCCCCAAAACACCGGCCAAACCAACGACTACAATGGCATCTGGATGGAAGATACCAGCGGTAACTCCCCGGCCCTGACCTTGGGGGAAACGGAAGTGCCTTTCGTCATGGAAAATACGGGCTGGGACGCTCCTTTGACCTTAATGCCAGGCGTGACGCTGAAAATGAAAGCAGGCACCAGTGTACAACTCAACGGCGCTGGCCGCCTGCTGGCCCGGGGCACCGCCGCGCAGCCCATTGTGGTGACCAGCTACCTCGACGACAGCCACGGGGGCGACACCAACCACGACGGCAATACCACGGCTCCGGCCAAGAAAGACTGGCGGGCTGTTCTGATCAATGGCACCAACGGGTCGGCTTTTGAGCATTGCCAATTTTTGTACGGCGGCTCGGGAGGTTCTACGCTCGACTTGTTTGGGGGCTCGGCTACGGTAACGCAGTGTACGTTTGCCCACAACGGGGAAGATGTTTCAATTGTGACGGACGCGGCCCTGGATGCCTATCGGGCCGATGCCGGCACCCTTATTCAGGGTAATATTTTCTATGACAATATCCGGCCGCTGTCTATTACCTCCAGCTTTGACCTGGATAACTCGAACACCTTCCACAACCCAGTCAATAGCAGCGAGAAAAACATGTATCAGGGCATTATTGTCTATTGGGATAATAATGTCAGCAAGCCAAACGTGAGCTGGGGTGAAACCGAGCTGGCGTATGTAAATACCACTGATGTGGATGTTGCCAAAAACAAAACTCTGGCACTAGCCAATAACGTGGTGCTTAAGTTTACCCGTGACGTGGAAGTAATTCTGCGCGAAGGAACCCCTGGCCAGCTACTCAACGCTACTGGCACCGGAGTGCTTTTCACTTCCGTGAAAGACGACACCCAGGGCGGGGACTCGAATGGCAACGGGGCGGCCAACAGTCCGGCGGCAGGCGACTGGGAAGGCATCTATTTTGATACGGCACCTGGCTCGTGGGCCCAGTGGAGCAGTATCCGCTACGACAAGCACTAGAAGAACTGATCTGCTTGATCTAAGAAAAAGGAGAGCCTAGCAGCTCTCCTTTTTTGTTTGGCCCAACTTTTTTTGCTTGAGCTTCAACTAGTCTTTAAAGTATTTAATTTCTCATATACAGTAGTTTATCTATACTCTCACATCATCATGTTATTGCCTCAGGTCTAGCGCTAGCCTAATTTTGCATCAGTTCAGGAAATAATTGGACAACATCAACCAACTTGCGCCTCAAAACCTACCAACCATTATGAAAGCACTTGTTACTACCATCCTCTTAGCTGCTGCTGCGACCTGCGGATCGGCCGTTGCGCAAACCAAAACTCCAGCCAAAGCGGCCAGCACTAGCTCGGCGCCGGCTACGAAGACGACCGTCACGAAGACCTCTACGACGACAAAAGCAACGACTAAGCCCGCCGTTAAGCCTGCTACAACGGCTAAACCCGTTACCAAACCCACGCCGGCCCCTGCACCCGCCGCAACGCCCGCCCCCGCCGAAACGACAACTCCGGCCAGTACCACAACCAGCACAACGGAGGCATCGGGTGAGCTGTTTCGCAAGGGTACCAACATGGTCAACCTGGGCGTTGGTTTGCTGGGCGTAGGCTACGGCTATTCCATAGTAGGCAGCAACTACAGCTCCACGCCAGTAATGAGTGTCTCGTTTGAGCACGGTATCAAGGAAGGCCTGGGCCCCGGCACGATTGGCGTAGGCGGCCTAGTCGGCTACCGCGCCGACACCTGGAAATACGCTGGCTACCGTGGCACCTGGAGCAACACCTACGTGGCCCTGCGCGGTACCTACCACTACAACATCTTTCAAACGCCCAAGCTGGACACTTACGCCGGCCTGACGCTGGGTGTACGCGTCTTCTCGTATTCGGACAACGACGACTCTTCGGCCGACTACTACTCTAGCAGCACCTACGCCCACTCCGGCATCTTCGCTGGGGCCCGGTATTTCTTTACCAACAACATCGGCGCTTTCGCTGAGCTGGGTTACGACATGTCGTACCTGAAAGTAGGTCTGGCGGCGAAGTTCTAACTAGCTGCTACCGCGGCGCGTGTATGCGGCCAAAGGCCGGTGCGAGATTTTCTTAAGCTAGTGTTACCTGCTCGCCAAATCAATCGTAAAGCAGAAGGCTGACCTGCATACAATGACCGGATGCTACCGGAGACAACTCAACACAATACTTCTTCAGCAGCGTTGGGGGCGAACGGTGGCCCTGAGGCAGCTGAAGATGCAAAAAGCCCCGCAGTATTGCTGCGGGGCTTTTTTATTGACTAGTTGAACCGTAGTGCCTAAAAGAATAGGAAGCGGTGCTTCTTTTTGTGCGTTAGCGGCTTGCCTTTGGGGTCGATGCCTGGGGCCCGGCGGCTCTGGCCACGCTTCTGCTGAGCGGTGCCCCGCTTATCCTTGAATTTGCGGACCACAAACCCGGAACTGCCTTTATCATACTGCCGGGCCGGACCCGCGGCACGCCCAAAGCTGGTGTTAGAAGTACCGCCCGAGCGAGCTTCTAAGATTTCGAGCTGTTGGTCGCGCTTTACGTCATCCGGATTCATACTCATGCGACGCTGCATGCGGGCAATATCAGCCCCGGAGGCTTTACGGGAGGCCTTGCGGGAGCCGGCCGGCGTATCTGGCCGCGGCTCCGATACCTGGGCCTGAGCCTGGTAGCCAACTAGACTTGAACCAGCCAGCAGCATAGCGGCAATCAGCTTTTTCATGCGCAATAGAGTGAGAGAAAGACAAGCAAGCGTAGCCGCACCGACGCAACATCCGCACCAATTAATTCCGGACTGCAAAACCGGCCCCTGCCAAAGATAGTTCAATTTCGTTAAATCCTATGAATCAAGCCACTACTTCACAGTTCGTGGCCGTACCACAGGGCTTCACTGCTGAAGCGACACGCCTGCATTTTGCATTCGAAGGCAGCAGAACATCCCCGTTAGCACTCGGGATCCGACATTTCTGGCCTTATCCACGCTGTTGTGCTTGAGGCAACCTGGATTTCTTGGTCCCGTCTACCTAACTGAGAAGCTACAGGGCAATTGCTCAACCGATGCAGTTCACTTTGAAATATCATATTCTTCGGAGCTGATGCGCAGCTGCTTTACGATAGGTCAGCCAACAAGTTCTTGCTAACGACGAGCAACCCCAGGGCTCCACCTTCTGGTTAGCTCTGCGCAAACGGGCTTGGCTTAGCCAACCGCACCGAACCGGAGGGAATCGCTCTTGTACAGCCCTACCTACAAGGCCTTGCTTAGCGTGGGAGTGCCTGTAGGGCTTACAAGCAGAATTATCGGGCTCGTAGCGCGTCCCGGATTTCCATGAGCAGGGCTTGATCTTTAGTGGGAGCCGGATCGGCCACGGCCACTACGACGGGCGGCTTTTTGAAGCGGTTGGCAAACTTCACAATCAGAAACACGCAGAAGGCAATAATGACGAAGTAGAAAATGGCGTTCAGAAACAGTCCGTAATTGATGGTTGCCGCCTTGGCGGCTTTAGCTGCGTCGAGGCTGGCGTAAGTGTTGCCGTCGAGGGGCAGGTACCATTCCTTGAAGTCGATGCCACCGGTGGCAAACCCCAGAATGGGCATCAGAATGTCGTCGGTAAGCGAACTTACGATCTTGCCGAACGCCGCGCCAATGATTACGCCGACCGCCAAATCGAGAACATTACCTTTGGAAATGAACTCTTTAAACTCCGATACAAAGCCCATGTCGAGAGGGGGGTTAGGGTGAGAAGCCAGGAAGTAATGCTGCTAAATATAATATATTCGTGATACTAGGCTTTTCTTATATCATATCAGCAAAATATATTCTATCCCCTACCGGCTTGTTATTCTCTCGCCAGATGGCAGGCCCTGATAGCTGAAGGGCAAGCAATTGTCGCTGAGCGAGGCGCGGGCTGCCCGGTCAGGGCCGGGCTTTTGCGCTATCTTTGCCTTTATTGCTCACTCCTTTTCTGTCCTACCCTTCGCATGGCTACCTTCGAAAACCTGCTCTACTCCCTCGATGCTGCCACCGGCATCCTGACCATCACCCTGAACCGGCCCAGCAAGCTGAATGCGCTGAACGCTGCCACCATTGAGGAAATCCGGGAGGCTACCCAGCAAGCCCTGGATGACTCGCAGGTGCGCGGTATTATTCTGACGGGCAGTGGTGAAAAGGCGTTTGTGGCGGGAGCTGATATTTCGGAGCTGGCGGCCCTGAACGACATCAGCGGGCGGCGCGCCGCCGAGCGGGGACAGGAAGCCTTTTGCATGCTGGAAGAAAGCACCAAGCCCGTTATTGCCGCCGTAAATGGCTTTGCCCTGGGCGGCGGCTGCGAACTGGCCATGGCCTGCCACATGCGCGTGGCCTCCGAAAATGCCCGCTTCGGCCAGCCGGAAGTGAACCTGGGCCTGATTCCGGGCTACGGCGGCACCCAGCGCCTGACCCAGCTCGTAGGCAAGGGCAAAGCGTTGGAGCTGCTATTAACCGGCGACCAGATCAAGGCCGAGGAAGCCCACCGCCTGGGCCTGGTCAACCACGTAGTGCCCCAGGCCGAGCTGCTCCCGTTTTGTGAGCAGCTGATGACCAAAATTCTAAGCAAGGCGCCGCTGGCCGTGGGCCTGGTCATCGACTGCGTGAATGCCTACTACGACAAGGAAATGAACGGCTACCAGACCGAGGCCAACTCCTTTGGGCACAGCTTCGCCTCCGACGACTTCCGCGAAGGCACCACCGCTTTCCTGGAAAAGCGCCCGGCTGTTTTCACCGGCAAATAGATTTCACATCCGAATCAGGCGTGCGGCAGCGGAGGCAAACAGCTCCCGGCGCACGCCTGATGAGCGAATAGCAGCATGAGTATAGCAAAGAAGCTGGCCAGCCAAACGGCCGTGTACGGCATTAGCAGTATTGTGGGGCGCGTGCTGTCCTACCTGCTGGTCCCGATTTACACGGCGCGGTTTGCGGCAGCCGAATATGGCATCGTCACGGGCCTGTATGCCTATGTGTCGTTTCTGAACGTGGTGTTTACCTACGGCATGGAAACGACCTTTTTCCGCTTTGCCAACCGCACCGGCACCGACCGGCAGGAGCTCTACGACCGGGTAATGACGTTGCTGCTCTTCAGCAGCGCGGCCCTTACGGCCCTGCTGGCCCTGCTGGCCCGGCCGCTGATGGGCCTGCTCGATTTGCCCCCGGGCCAGGAACGCTACGCCATTTGGATAGCCTTGATTCTGGGTCTGGACGCCGTGGCCGCTATTCCGTTTGCTCGTCTGCGGCTCGAAAACAAGGCTCGTAAGTTTGCGGCCATTCGCATGGCCAACATCCTGCTCAACGTTGGGCTAAACATCTTTTTCATTGTCTTCTGCCCCGATGTGCTGGCCGGCAAGTACCTGACGGGCCTGCAGCCCCTGGTAGCCCAGCTCTACGACCCGAGCGTAGGCGTGGGCTATGTGTTTCTGTCGAACCTGGCCGCTAGTGCTTTCACGCTGCTACTGCTGGGCCGGGAGCTGACCGACTTCCGTTTCCGCCTGAATCTGGAGCCGCTGCGGCCGTTGCTCAAGTACGCCTATCCGATTATGCTCATGGGCCTGGCCGGCATGGTGAACGAAACCCTGGACCGGATTCTGCTGCCGCTGTGGCTGCCCGAAGGGTTTTACCCCGGCAAAAGCAGCCTCACGGCAGTTGGTATTTACGGGGCCTGCTACAAGCTCAGCATCTTTATGCAGCTCGTCACCCAAGCCTTTCGCTATGCGGCCGAGCCATTTTTCTTTGCCCAAAGCACCGATAAGAACTCGCCCCGCACTTTTGCTTTGGTATTGAAATGGTTTACGCTGAGCTGCGCCGTCATTTTTGTGGTGGTCAGCGTGAACGTGGAAGACTTTGGCTTGCTGTTTCTGCACCGGGCCGAGTACCGCGAAGGGCTGGGCGTAGTGCCCGTGCTACTGCTGGCCAACCTGTTTCTGGGCGTCTACTGGAATTTGTCGGTCTGGTTTAAACTCACCGACAAGACCTACTACGGCACCTACATCGGCTTCGGCGGGGCCCTGCTGACCATTGCTCTCAACTTCCTGCTGATTCCGGTGCTGGGCTATCTGGGCAGCGCTCTGACGACCCTGGCCTGCTACGCCATGATGGCCATTGTGTGCTGGCGCCTGGGCGACAAGCATTTTCCGGTACCCTACCCTGCTGCCCGCCTGGGCCTGTGGTTGGCGCTGGCCTGCGGAATTGTGGCGCTGGGGTGGTTTGTGCCCGTGGCTGATTTCTGGCTGCGCCACGCCTTTCACGTGGGTTTGTGCCTGCTGTTTGTGGCCTTGCTGTATCTGGTGGAGCGCCCCGGCCGCCTGATGGCTCGCTCCTAGCCGTATTGGCGACGCCCTCATTCTTTTTGTCGCAATAAATCTTCTTAAACTTATTCATATTTGGTTCGGCCTATCTTTGCGGCCAAACCTGATTTGCTTTGTCGCCTCTCATGCACATTCCCGTTATCAACCGCTCCCACCATCCGCTGCCCGCTTACCAGACGGCGCATGCCGCTGGAATGGACGTGCGGGCCAACCTCACGGAGCCTGTTACGTTGAAGCCCCTGCAACGCGCCCTTATCCCCACGGGTCTATACCTGGAAATTCCCGTAGGCTACGAGGTGCAGGTGCGCCCCCGCAGCGGCTTGGCCTACAAGCATGGCATCAGCATCGTGAATAGCCCGGGCACCATCGACGCCGACTACCGCGGCGAGCTGAAGGTCCTGCTGGTCAACCTCTCCGACGTCGATTTTGAGGTGCAGGATGGGGAACGAGTTGCCCAACTGGTCGTAGCCCGCCACGAAACCGCCGAATGGCAGGAAGTGGCCGAACTCACCGAAACCGAACGGGGCGCGGGGGGCTACGGGAGCACGGGCACCAAGTAACCGCACCCCGGGCTCTTTCCGTACTGCAGAACACCTAAGACAACTACTTAACCAACTCTCTTTTTTCCGCTATGAAAATCATCGTTCCGATGGCCGGCATGGGTAAGCGCATGCGCCCCCACACACTGACAGTTCCCAAGCCCCTGATTCCAATTGCCGGTAAACCCATCGTGCAGCGTTTAGTGGAAGATATTGCCAAAGTATGCGGCGAGCAGGTAGAGGAAGTGGCTTTCATTATTGGCCGCTTCGGCGAAACAGTGGAGAAAAGCCTGGTGCAGATTGCCGAATCCGTAGGCGCCAAAGGCTCAATTTACTACCAGGATGAGCCCCTGGGCACGGCCCACGCCATTTTGTGCGCCAAAGATTCGTTGAGCGGCCCGCTGGTGGTAGCCTTTGCCGACACGCTCTTCAAGGCTGACTTTACCCTCGACAGCTCGGCCGCCGGCACCATCTGGGTGCAGCGCGTGGACGACCCCAAGCCGTTTGGGGTGGTGAAGCTCGACGACAAGGGCCAGATTACTGACTTCGTGGAAAAGCCCCAGGAGTTTGTGTCCGACTTGGCCATTATCGGCATCTACTACTTCCAGGATGGCGACTACCTGCGCGATGAGCTGCAGTTCCTGCTCGACAACGACATCAAGGACAAGGGCGAGTACCAGCTCACCAACGCCCTGGAAAACATGAAAAACAAGGGTACGACCTTCGTGCCCGGCCGCGTCACCGAGTGGCTCGACTGCGGCAACAAGGATGCTACCGTGTACACCAACCAGCGTTACCTGGAGTATTTGCAGGAACGCAGCGAAAATCTGGTAGCCGAATCGGCTAAGCTGGTCAACTCCGTCGTTATCCCCCCGGTATACATCGGCGAAAACGTGGTAGTAACGGATTCTGTAATTGGGCCACACGTGTCTTTGGGCGACAACAGCAACGTCCGGAGCTCGGTGGTATCAAATTCCATTGTGCAGCAGTCGGCCTCGGTGTTGCACGGCAACGTAACCAACTCCATGATTGGCAACTTTGCTACCGTAACCGGCACCCCCAACGACCTAAGCCTAGGTGATTACAACACGCTGCGCGTGTGATATTTTTGTCGCTCTTGATGTTAGCAGTAGCGCGGACTTCTGTTCGCAGATTTGTTTATTTAGCGTAACTCCTTTTTGAACGGCCAACCGCCGTCCGTGCTACTGCGCTCATGAGTCGATTTGCCCCTTTTACGCTTCTCCTGCTGAGCCTGCTGCTGGCCGGGCCAGGCTACGCCCAGCAGTCAGCCAGCCCGGAAGCAGCCCCGGCCGATGCCAAACCGCAAAAACTTTCGCGCAAAGAGCGCAAGGAGCTAGCCCGCCGAGCGGAGGTCGATGCAGCCCGGCAGCAGGTACGGGAGCTGTCAGAAAAAGACCGGGAGATGAGCGAGTCGTTCTTTGTGGAGGGCGTGAAATACGTGCTGCTCGAAGACTACAACAAAGCCCTGGAGCGGCTGTTGAAGGCCTACGCGCTAAACCCGACCAACGCGGCCATCAACTACAAAATTGCGGAAACCAACCTGCTCAGCGGCAACCTCAAGGATGCTACCAATTTCGCGCAGGTGGCCGTCAAGCTCGACCCCAAGAACTCCTACTACTACCTGCTGCTGGCCCAGATTTACTCGACCCAAAAGCAGTACGACCAGGCGGCCAAGGTCTACACCAGCCTGATTCGGGACGTGCCCGATTCGGGGTACTACCTGTTCAACCTGGCCGACTTATATATGGCTCAGGGTAAGCTGAACGAGGCGCTGACGACGTTCGAGCAGGCCGAAAAGCAGTTTGGTCCTCTGGATGAAGTATCGTTTAAAAAGCAGCAGATCTACCTCAAGCAGAACAACCTGGATAAGGCCCTGCAGGAAGGAGAGGCCCTGATTGCGTCCAACCCCGACGAAATCCGCTACGTGCTGGCCCAGGCCGAAATGTACGCGGCCAATAACCGGTTTGCGGATGCTATCCGGGTGGCCGAAAAGGCCCTGAAGCAGGATGCCGACAACCCCCAGGCACGGATGATTCTGGCCGACATCTACCGGCAGCAAAACAACCGGCCCGAGTCGGACAAGCAAATCAAGCTGGCCTTCGAGAGTCCGGCCCTGGATATCGACGAGAAGGTTCGCATCCTGGTTGACTACATCAAGCAGCTGCCCAACCCGGCCCTGGAGAAAATTGCCCTGGACCTGGCCGACATTACCACCCGCGTACACCCGAAAGAAGCCAAGGCCTTTTCCGTAGCCGGCGACATTCAAACCATTACTGAACGCAAGGAGCTGGCCCGCGCCAACTACCTGAAGGCCATCAAGCTCGACAACTCCAAGTTTCAGATCTGGCAGCAAGTAGTACTCATTGATGCCGAACTGAACCAGATAGACTCGCTGCTGCAGCACTCCGACCGGGCGTTGGAATTATTTCCCAACCAGGCTCCGCTGTGGTATTACAACGGAGTGGCCCAAATTCTGAAAAAGCAGCCCGTTAAAGGGGTCAAGGCCCTGGAGTATGGCCGCAAGCTGGCCACCGATAACCCGGAACTGCTGGCTCAGATTGATACCCAGCTGGGCGACGCCTACCACGAGCTTAAGGAATACGCCAAGTCGGACGCGGCCTACGAGGCGGCCCTGACGTTTGATGCCAATAATGCCCAGGCCTTGAATAACTACAGCTACTTCCTCTCGATGCGGGGCGAAAAGCTGGACAAAGCCAAGGAAATGTCGGGCAAGCTGGTGAAGCAGTTTCCCAACAACGACACCTACCTCGACACCTACGCCTGGGTTCTGTATAAGCTCAAGGATTACTCCGGAGCCCGTCAGAACCTGGAAAAGGCGCTGAAAACCAGCACCGACGCCACCATCATCGAGCATTATGGCGACGTGCTATTCCAGCTCGGCGAAAAAGAACTGGCCATGGCCGAATGGCAACGAGCCAAAAAAGCGGGCGGGGCGTCGGCCCTGATTGACCGCAAGATCAAAGACAAAAAACTATATGAATAAGTGCTTTCCGCTGGTATTGCTGTGGGTGGGGTTGCTGCTGAGTGGCTGCAGCAACAAGATATTTCCGAGTAAGTCGGCCACAACGGCAGCCCCAGCTAAAGGCTCTGAACTGGTAAAAGCCAAAAACCTGGAATTTCGCTATCTGAAGGCCAAGGGCAAGATTAAAATTGATATGCCCCAGCTGCAGCAGACAGCCAACCTCAACGTGCGGGTACGGAAGGACAGTGCCATTTGGCTGTCGGTATCGCTGGGTATTGAAGGCGTCCGGGCTTATATCACCCGCGACTCAGTGCAGGTAATCAACTACTTGCAGCGCGAGTACTACGCCGGCGACTATGCCTATCTGAGCCGCTTGCTGAACGTGCCCGTCACCTTCGACCGGGTGCAGGCGCTGCTGCTGGGCAACTATTTACCGGCCGAGGCCACTACTTCGCCCAAAATCGGGGATGAAGGACCCATGCAGCGCGTGGAGTTTCAGGAAGGCAATGTCCTGATTACGCAACTGATTGAATTGACCCGCAACCGGGTTCAGCAGATCAAGCTGGCCGAACAACAGTCGCAGAACCAGTTTACAGTCGATTACTCCGACTTCCGTCCCCTCGATCCGAGCGGGCTTCCATTTGCTTATGCCGTGCTGGTCCAAGGGCAGCCCACCAAGGGCAAGCTCTCGACGGCTACTATTAACTACCGAAACGTGGATGTGGACAAGGAAAGTCTGTCCTTCCCCTTCTCGGTTCCCAAGGGCTATGTTCGCAAAAAGTAAGCGTACCGCGTTTTTCGTAGTTGTAGCCAGTTTAGTAATGCTGTACTCCGGTGAGCCGGTGTGGGCCCAGCGCAGCACCCGCACGACGACGGCTCCGCGGAAAAAATCGAAAGCGCAGCTAGAGCGGGAACGGCGGGCCACACTGCGGCGCATTCAGGAAACCAGCCGTATTCTGGAGCAAACCCAGAAGCAGAAAGAAGCCTCCGTGGGCCAGCTCAATGCCTTAAAAGAGAAGTTGACGGTGCAGCAGGGCGTCATCAAGAACATTTCCTCCGAGCTGAAGTACATCGAGTCGGATGTGCGGCAAACCGAGACGCAGGTGCAGAAAACCCAGCAGAGCCTGGAGCAGCTCCGGGCCGAGTATGCCCGCATGATTTATGCCTCGTCGAAAACAGCGAACAGCTACAACCGCATCATGTTTCTGTTTGCGGCCGAGTCGTTCAACCAGTTTATGCTGCGCCTGCGCTACATCCGCCAGTATTCGGAAGTGCGCAAAACGCAGGCGGCTCAGATTTCCAGCACCAAGCAGCGCCTCAGCCAGCAGCTTACGGGCCTAACGGTGAAAAAGCAGGAAAAAAGCAGTTTGCTGACCACGCAGCTGTCGGAAAACCGCAACCTGGTCACGCTCAAAACCCAACAGGTTCAGGTCGTAACCAAGCTTAGCCAGCAAGAGGAAAGTCTGCGCCAGGAGCTGGCTGCGCGGCAGCAGGCCGTCAGCCGCCTTGACAACCTGATTGCCGAGCGGGTTCGGGAAGAAATTGCCCGAGCCGCCCGGGCCGCCGCCCGCGCCGCGGCAGCGAAAGCCCGGGCTAATGCCGCCCGCGCCAATACCGGCAATTCGGGCTCTGCGGCGCGCAGCCCAGCTGCGACCAGTCGGGCCGCTACGGCAGCGGCTGAAGCCGCCGAAGAAGCGGCCGTAGAACGGGTGGATAAAGTAACGCTGACACACGAAACGGCCGAATTATCGTCTTCTTTTGCCGAAAACAGGGGGCGTCTGCTGTGGCCCGTGGCCAAAGGCTTCATATCCCAGCGCTTCGGCCGCCATGCCCACCCGGTGCTGAAAAACGTCATTGTCGAAAACCGGGGCGTCGACATTCAAACCAGCGCGGGGGAACCGGTGCGGTCAATTTTCGAAGGCAAGGTCCTGACCGTTTCCAGCATTGCCGGCATGAACAACATCGTCATGATTCAGCACGGCGAGTATTTCACCGTGTATGCCAAATTGCGTACGGTTAGCGTAACGGAAGGCCAACAGGTTGATATGCGCCAACAGATCGGCACGGTCTATACCTCGCCCGACGGCACCTCGGAACTGCAGTTTCAGGTGTGGCGCAACAGCTCCAACCTGAACCCGGAAAACTGGCTGGGTCGGAAATAGAAACTACTGGCTGGGCATAAAAAAACACCGTGCAGTACACGGTGCCTTTCTGAGCTATGAAAACAAACTTAGCTACCAGAAACCTCTTCGCAACCGCTTAGACTTACGCAGCCTCCGCCAGCAACGGAGCATTCCTTGATAACAGGACGAAAGATAGTTGAACCTTTGTCAACTACCAGCCGATTTCGCTGAAAGTGTAATTTTCCTCGCTAAAGGAATTGATTTTGTATCCGGCGCAGGTTTACACCAAATTTAATCGGTTTAGCAAACCCGCCTTGTAGGAACTGCCAATTGGAACCGGCAGCAAGTTGGTAGCGGGTTCGCCACCGCGGCCGGTGTCGACTATGGCCGCATCAGTTTCAATGGCCACGATTCGGTCGAGGCGCACAATGTATTTGCGGTGCACCCGGGCAAACTCGCGGGGCGGCAGCTTGGTTTCGAGTTCCTTCATGGTGCTATACACCGTGTGCCGCTCGCGCCCCACATAAATATTGACGTAGTCGCCCAAGGCTTCTACGTACCGGATATCGGCCGCACTAACCCGTACCAGCTTATGGTCCTGCTTGATGAAGAGCTCATTGCGGCTTGCCATATACAGCGAGTCGGCCGCATCGTTGGCCATGCGTAGCAAGCCGTCAAGCTTGCGCTGCTCTAGCTCCAGCTGCAGGCGGGCCCGGCGCAGCTCCAGGTGCGACACAACTTCCCGCGCCAGAATCCGCAATGCAGCCCGCTGCTGCTCATTGAGGCGGCGCGGCACCCGGTCGATAGCGCAGAGCGTGCCCAAAGGGTGTCCCTCAGGCGTTACGAGTGGTGCACCGGCGTAAAAACGAATACCCGGGTCGTTGACTACTAATGGGTTAGTACGAAATAGAGGATCCTGCTCGGCATCTTCAATTTCGTATACATCGTTGCCAAACATTGCATGCTGGCAAAACGACACTTCCCGCTCAGTACTTTCCACCCCGTCCAGCCCAACATTGGCCTTAAACCATTGCCGCTCCGTATCAATCAAGGAAACCAGCGAAATGGGCGTGCCGCAGATATAGGCCGCCAGCTTAGCCAAGTCATCAAAGACCTCCTCGGGAGGCGTATCCAATACTTGATAGTTACGCAGGGCCTCCAGGCGCTCAGCCTCACTCGCGTTGCGTTGAAAAAAAGTAGTCGCAGTATCGGAGGAAATGGTCGGGCTCGGTTTTACTGGCATTAGGACTACAGATGAAGGCAGGATGAAGCAGCGGCTACCATAACAGCTTGAAAAGAAAAAAGCTTCAGAACAAAGTACCGTAAGACCACCTTTAAATCCGAATACAGTGGAAAAAACCTGGCACAAAACCGACGAAGCCCTTGTTGTGGCGCCTAAAGATTCGGAGATATACGAAGTTGGCCCAAGCAGTGGATTTCTCTTCGCGCAGAAAACTTGCTCCAGAATTTACCGGGTTAAACCCATTTGAAAATTATCGGGTACTTTTACCAATCCTAACCGGCACTGATTAGCGTACAATAAGCTTTGCCACCCCCAAAACGGCCCTAGGCCACCTGTTTATGACACTTGCCTCGCTTTTCCTGATTGGCAGCTTCGGCACTACCGAAATTCTGCTGATTCTTTTTGTTATTATCTTGTTGTTTGGAGCCAAGCGTATTCCGGAGTTGGCCAAGGGCTTGGGCAAGGGCATCCGTGAGTTCAAAGATGCCTCCAAGGACGAGCAACCCGAGTTTCGCGACCGGCCAGTGAACCCTAATGACCCTACGCAACCCCGTCTGTAACCCATAACAGCCATGCAGACTCCCACGCTTCTTTTCTTAGGCGACCTTGGTGGCGGCGAAATTATGCTGATCATGGTCGTTATCCTGATCTTCTTTGGTGCCAACAAGATTCCGGAGTTGGCCCGGGGCCTGGGGAAAGGCATTCGCGAATTCAAAGACGCTTCGCGCGAAATCCGCAGCGAATTTGAAAACGCCGATCAGCCCCGCGCCAATCAGGGGTATCAGGCGCCGCCGGTGTATCCGGCCGCTGCTCCCGTTGCTCCTACTACCGACCCTACAACGCCGGTGCATCCTAACATGCCCGACGCCGCTACCGCTTATACCGCTCCCGCTACTACGGTAGCTCCGCCCATGGATGGAGGCATCACGCCCCCGGTTCCGACCACGGAAGAGCGGCCCCGCCTTGATCAAATGACCAACTGATAGCAACCACTTGAGACGCTTTACCTCTCTTACGGAAGTTCGCAACGAGCTGACGGCAGGCACTACCACCTGCCGTCAGCTCGTGGAGTATTATCTGGATAACATCCAGAAGAAAAGCCATTTGAATGCTTTTCTGGAAGTATGGCCCGACGAAGCCCGCGCCCAGGCCGATGCCGTGGATGCCAAACTAGCCGCCGGTACGGCCGGAAAGCTGGCTGGCATGGTCATCGGATTAAAGGACGTGCTGGCTTACAAAGACCACGCCCTGCAAAGCAGCAGCCACATCCTGGACGGCTTCAAGTCGCTTTTTACCGGGACGGCCGTGCAGCGCCTGCTCGATGAGGACGCCATTCTTATTGGCCGCCAGAACTGCGACGAATTTGCCATGGGCGCCTCCAACGAGACGTCCTATTTTGGACCGGCCCGTAACGAGATTGACCCCGAGCGAGTACCCGGTGGCTCCTCGGGAGGCTCGGCGGTGGCAGTACAGGCCGATTTGTGTTTGGCCTCTATAGGCTCCGATACCGGAGGCTCGGTGCGCCAGCCCGCGGCTTTTTGTGGTATTGTGGGTTTCAAGCCAACCTACTCGCGCATTTCGCGCTATGGCTTAGTGGCCTACGCCTCCTCGTTTGACCAGATTGGTACATTGACCCGCTCGGTGGAAGATGCGGCTCTGCTGCTGGAAGTGATGGCCGGCCCCGACGACTTCGACAGCACCGTGAGCCAGCAGCCCGTGCCGGCTTATAGCGAACGGCTCACGCCGGCCCCGCACTACCGCATTGGTTACATCCGCGACACGCTGGAGCGGCCGGGCTTGAACCCCGAAATCAAAGCGGCGGTGGAAGAAGCCCTCGACACCCTGCGCGGCCAGGGCCACGTGGTAGATGCCGTCGATTTTCCCTACCTGGACTACATCGTGCCCTCGTACTACATTCTAACCACGGCCGAAGCCAGCTCCAACCTGAGCCGCTTCGACGGGGTGAAGTACGGCTACCGGGCCCCCGACGCCACCGATCTGGAGTCACTCTACAAGAAGACCCGGGCTCAGGGCTTTGGCCCCGAGGTGCAGCGCCGTATTCTGCTCGGCACCTTCGTGCTGTCGGCTGACTACTACGATGCCTACTATACCAAGGCCCAGCGCGTGCGCCGCCTGATTAAGGATACGACCGACGAGCTCCTGCGGCAGTACGATTTTCTGGTCCTGCCTACCACGCCCACTACGGCCTTCCGCATCGGTGAAAATCAGAAGGATGCTTTGGCTATGTATCTGGCCGACATTTTCACCGTACAGGCTTCTTTGGCCGGCGTACCGGCTATTTCCGTACCGGCCGGCGTTGACTCGGCCGGCCTACCGATTGGCTTGCAGGTACTCAGCGGTGCGTTCCGCGAAGAGCATCTGCTGGCCTTTGCCAACTCACTCACGGAATCCCTCACTCCAGCTATTCCCTGATGAAAAAGTCGTTGCTGCGCGTTGCCGCCCCCTTTCTGCTCCTGGCTGTTGCTGCCCATTCTGGGGCGGCGCAAATACAACCCGAACTGAATCAGGCCGGCACGCGCACCGACGATAGTACCCGCGTGCAGCTTATCCAGCCGCTCGACTCCCTGGGAACGGCCATCGACTCGGCTCGCCTGGTGTGGCTGCAAACGCCACCCGAGTTGCGCGACTTGGTCGGGGACCGGGTCAGCTGCCTCGATACCGACATGCCGCATGTGTTCAACGGCACGGTGATGAGCTTTGTGAATTACTTCACCTTGCGCAACCGCAGCTATACCCAGCGTATTCTGGAGCGGCAGAACCTGTACTTCCCGCTGTTTGAGAAGTACTTGGCCAAATACCACCTGCCCCAGGACCTGAAGTATCTGGCCGTGGTAGAATCGGCTTTGCTGCCCACTGCCCGCTCCCGGGTGGGGGCCGTGGGATTGTGGCAGTTTATGGGCCCGACGGGGCGCGACATGCGCCTGCTACAGAACGAGTATATCGACGAGCGGATGAATCCGGAGAAGTCGACGGAGGCAGCCTGCAAGTACCTGCGCGACCTGTACCGCATGTTTGGCGACTGGGAACTGGTAATGGCGGCCTACAACTGGGGCGGTGGCAACGTGCAGCGGGCCATTAAACGCACCGGCAAGCGTACTTTCTGGGAGTTGTATCCGCATCTGCCCAAGGAAACGCGCAACTACGTGCCCACCTTTACAGCAGCCATGTATACGCTGCAGTACGCCAAGGAACACGGCTTACACAACGACTCGCTGCGCTACCAGTATCCCGAGGCCACGGACACCCTGCTGATTTCGGGCCGCAGCCTCGATTTACGTAAGCTTTCCGCGCAGTTTGGCCTCGACTCAGCCGCCTTGGCTCGTTACAACCCGGAGATTCGGAAAACCTACCTGCCCGAAACCGTCCGCGACTATAAGCTAACCATTCCGGCCTGCGTCCGGACGGAAATGGCTCTACTGGACCGCAACACGGTACTGGACTTCTGCAAAGTAGTACTGCCCCCTCCCCGCCCAATCACGCCCCTGGTACCGGGCCTGCCCCCTGCTGACTCAGCCGCCACGGCGGTAGCGGCCGCTGAAAAAGCGGCGGCCGACAAACCCAAGTACCGCCGGGTACGGCACTCCGTGCGCCGTGGGGAAAGTGTAGCCGATGTTGCTGCCCGCTACGATGTGAGCCAAGCCCAGATTTTGCGCTGGAATAAGCTTCGCCGTGGCAAAGCGCTTATTCCTAAGCAACAGCTTGTGGTGTTTGTACCCGTGGAAACAACCGATACGGCAGCTCCAGTGGTAGCTGTTCGCAAGGCTACGGTGCCGACTAAGTTGCCGCTGCCCGGTGAGAAGGCAGCGAAAGAAGCGGCGGAAAAGGAAGTTGCTAGTGCCAAGCCGGCCAAGAGTACTCCCGCCGTTGAGGTCAGCAGTACGGCGGAGCCGGCTCCGGCCGAGGTAGAAAAGACCGTGGCAGCCGCGCCCAGCCGCGCCGCCCGCAACAGCCGGGAACGGGAGGCCCCAACGGAACCCAAAGTGGCCCACGAGGCTACCGATGACAGCCTACCCGCCGAGTACACCGTGCGCAAGGGCGACAACCTGAGCCGGCTGGCCCGGGAGCGGGGCGTGACAGTAGCGCAACTGATGACCTGGAACAGCCTCGAAACCGAAGCCGTACTGCCCGGGCAAAAGCTGCTGTTCCGAGCCCCTACCGAAGAGGAAGCGGCGGCGGCTAAGACTGTAGCCCGCCGCACCCCAGCGCCACCCGCCACCCGGACTGAACCGCTGCCGGCCCCCAAAGTACACCTAGTACAGCCCGGCGACACCCTCTACAACATTTCCCGCCGCTATCAGGGCATTACCGTTGAGCAGTTGCGTAAGCTCAACCACCTAAAGTCGGACGAGGTAAAACCAGGGCAAAAGCTGCTGGTGCAGGGATAATATTTCGTTTGCCCCGTTTCATCAAGCAGTCCGCTTTTGTCCTGCTGAAGCTGGGGCCACAATGAGTTGGTTGCCTCAAGCTCCTAGCTAGGTGCCGCTGAGGTACTAAGAACGTCCTGTCGGCCATGCTGCGCGTGTAGCAGAGGTAGGCAGGACGGTTTGATTTCTGCCAAGCTCGTGGAGTAGCTCCTGGGTTGTGGTAGAGCAGTAGCGGGCTACTGGGCTTTGATTCCGGCTGATTTCGCCCCAACTTGCTTACTTGCTTTGTAGCAACCCCTCATTTATTGCTCCGCCCGTATGCTCAAAATAAACAAACAGGACGCCCTCAACTACCACGAACAAAGCCCCGCCGGTAAGATTGAGGTAGTCCCCACTAAGCCCGTCAGCACCCAACTCGATTTGGCCCTGGCCTACTCGCCCGGCGTGGCTGAGCCCTGCAAAGCCATTGCCGCCAATAAAGACGACGTATATAAATATACGGCCAAAGGCAACTTGGTCGGGGTGATTTCCAACGGCACGGCCGTGCTGGGCCTGGGCAATATCGGCCCCGATGCCTCCAAGCCCGTTATGGAAGGCAAGGGCGTACTGTTCAAGAAATTCGCCGGCCTCGACTGCTTCGACATTGAAATCGACTCGACCGACCCCGAAGAGTTTGTGCGCATCGTTAAGTCGTTGGAACCCACGTTTGGCGGCATCAACCTGGAAGACATCAAGGCTCCGGAATGCTTCGTGATTGAAAAGGCCTTACGGGAGCAGATGTCGATTCCGCTGATGCACGACGACCAGCACGGCACGGCCATTATTTCGTCGGCAGCCCTGCTCAACGCCCTGGAAGTAGTAGGCAAGGACATCAGGGAGATTAAACTCGTCGTGAGCGGCGCGGGCGCAGCGGCTATCAGCTGCCTGCGCCTCTACCGGGAGCTGGGCCTGAATGTGGCAAACGTGACGGTGTTCGACAAGGACGGCGTTATCAACCAGCACCGCACCGACCTGGCCGAGCTGCAGATGCAGTTTGCTACCAGCAGCTCGGTTACTACCCTGGCCGAAGCCATGGAAGGCGCGGATGTATTCCTGGGTTTATCGGCGGCCAATGTGCTGCCCGCCGATCTGCTGTTGAAGATGGCCGACAACCCCATTGTGTTTGCCCTGGCCAACCCCGACCCGGAAATCGTGTACGAGCTGGCTCTGGCCACCCGGCCCGACATCATCATGGCTACTGGCCGCAGTGACCATCCCAATCAGGTAAACAACGTGCTGGGCTTCCCCTACATCTTCCGGGGGGCTATGGACGTGCGGGCCACCGAAATCAACGAAGCCATGAAGCTGGCCGCCGTGCAGGCCCTGGCCGAGCTAGCTAAAGAGCCCGTGCCCGACATGGTAAACAAGGCCTACGGCGACAATACTCTCACCTTCGGCCGCACCTACCTTATTCCCAAGCCCCTCGACCCCCGCCTGATAACCACCGTGAGCGTGGCCGTGGCCAAAGCCGCCATGGCCAGCGGAGTAGCCCGCCGCGAAATCACCGACTGGCTGGCCTACGAGGACGAGCTGCGCAGCCGCCTGGGTGTAAACCAGAAGCTGATGAACCGCATTACCAGCGCGGCCAAGGCCAACCCCAAGCGCGTGGTCTTTGCCGAAGGCGACAACTACAAGATTCTCAAGGCCGCCCAGATTGTTTACGACGAAGGTATTGCCGTACCGATTCTGCTGGGCAACCGCAAGAAAATTGAGGCCATTGCCAGCGCCAACAGCCTCGACCTGGACGGCTGCCAGATTATCGACATACTGGAGGAAGACGCCAAGCGCGACGAGTACGCCGAGCTGATTTTCCGCAAGCGCCAGCGCCGCGGCATCACCCTTTACGAAGGCCGCCGCCTGCTGCGCGAGCGAAACTACTACGGCTCGATGATGCTCGAAACCGGCGAGGCCGACGCCTTCATCACCGGTCTGAGCAAAGACTACGGCAAGAGCATCCTGCCTTCCCTGCAGGTTATCGGGGTGGAAGACGGGGTGAAACGCGTGGCGGGTATGTACATCATCCAGCACCGCAAGGGCCCGTTCTTCTTCGCCGATACTACCGTGAACATCGACCCCACGGCCGAGGAAATGGTGGACATCATCGGCCTCTCGGCCCGCACCGTGCGCTTCTTCGACACCGAGCCCCGCGTGGCCGTGCTAAGCTATTCCAACTTCGGCTCCAACCCCGGCCCCCTGCCCGACAAGGCCCGGCAGGCGACTGAGCTAGCCAAAAAGCGCTACCCCGACCTGCTGCTCGACGGCGAAATGCAGGCCAACACGGCCCTGAACCCCGACCTGCTGCGCGAGCAGTACCCCTTTAGTGAGCTAGCCGAGAAAGGTGCCAACACGCTCATTTTCCCCAACGTGGTATCGGGCAACATTGCCTACAAGGTGCTGCAGGAAATCGGCGGGGCCGAGGTTATCGGGCCCGTGCTGATGGGCATGCGCAAGCCGGTACACATTCTGCAGCTCGGGGCCTCAGTCCGCGAAATCGTGAACATGACCGCCATTGCCGTCGTCGACGCGCAGACGTACAGCAAGCCCCTGTAGCAGCAGGATTATAAAATCGTTAAGCATTCCGAAAACGGGATGTTTCCGGTCCGGTAAAACGGCGGAAACATCCCGTTTTTTAGTGGAAAAACCCAGTAATTTCGGGATAGAAAACCCCGCGGCGGGTGTTGCCTTTTCCGCAGCCCTTCGGTTGAGCTTGCATGGTAGTATTGCTATCCTACCATAGCTTAATTGCTGCCGCGTTCAGTTTCTTATTCTTAGCTTGCCTGCATGATTGCATACATCGACGGAAAACTAGCTTACAAAGACCCCACCATGGCCGTTATGGACGTGAACGGGGTGGGCTACGAGATTAAAATTTCCCTGGCTACGTACTCCAAACTCCCGGGTGAGGGCGAGAAAGCCAAGATTTACACCTACCAGCACATTAAGGAAGATGCCCAGGCCCTGTACGGCTTCCTCGACCCGAATGAGAAAGCCTTGTTCATGCACCTGATTTCGGTGTCGGGTATCGGTCCGGGTACGGGTATTATGATGGTGTCGTCGATGTCGGTGGGCGAAATCCGCCACGCCATTGTCAACGAGGATGTCCGCTCGATTCAGAGCATCAAGGGCGTAGGACCTAAAACGGCGCAGCGCGTGATTCTGGAGCTGCGCGACAAGCTGCGCAAAGACGAGTTGCTCAGCAAAGCGGGCGTCGATACCGTGCCCCTGGCACGGGCGCACAATACGAACCGAGCCGAAGCGTTAGCGGCATTAGTGACTTTGGGCTTTGCCCGCGCAGCTGCCGAGAAGAACCTGGACCAGATCCAGCAGAAGCACGGCAACGAGCTGAGCGTGGAGGAACTAATTAAATTTGCGCTGAAGTCTCATTAGAATTTTACCTGGCCCCGCGTCTGCTTGTTACACTTGAACTCCGGTAAGAAGTCCCTCACCGTTACGGTAGTTGTTGTCGCGTCTTTGCTGGCCTGGTGGTCACAGGCGGCACCTACCGGAGCCGGTCCGTTTGCCTTGCGTCAGCTGTGGGCCTGGCTGCCTAAGTCCGGCCGGCTGGCCCGCCTGACCCTTGCTCCCGATACCCCCCGGACCGTGCTGCCCGACACGAGCCGCTACCGGCCTAGCCGGCGCCCCAAGGTTGATCCGGAGGATCGGCCCGGCTCGCCGTTTGGGCCCCAGCGGCGGCAGTCGCCCCTGATTCTGGACATTCCCTCGAACGTGAACCTGCAGGTTACGCCCGACGACAGTTTAGAATACTACGATGTACGGGAAAAGGTTGGGACTGACATTGATTTTCGCGACCCTAGCCGCCTGAGTTTCCGGGACTATTCCGAGTGGCAGCAGCGCGAAGCCATTCGCAGCTATTTCCGCACCCGCTCGGCCGGCGGGGTAGCCGGCGACGAAAACACGCCCGAAAACCGCCGCCTGATTCCCAAAATTTACCTGGGCCCCATGGCCGACCGCCTCTTTGGGGGCAGCTACGTCGATATTCGGCCCAACGGTGCCGTGACCCTGCGTATGGGGGCGCGCTTCAACCGCAACCTCAACCCGACGTTGACCTTGCGGCAGCAGCGCATCGGCGACTTTCAGTACGAGCAGAACATGAACCTCAACCTCACCGGCCAGATCGGGGAGAAACTGCGGCTCACCTTCAACTACGACACCAAGGCCGCCTTTGATTTCGAGAACAACATGAAGCTCGACTACACGGGCTACGAAACCGAAATCATTCGCAAAGTAGAGCTGGGCAACGTGAGCCTACCGTTGAACAACTCCCTGATTCAGGGCGGGCAGAACCTGTTTGGGGTGAAAACCCAGCTGCAGTTCGGCAAGCTGGCCGTAACGGCCGTAGCCAGCACCCTGCGTGGTACCGCCGACGCGGTGAGTGTGCAGAACGGTGCTCAGAGTCGCAACTTCGAAATCAAGTCGAGCCAGTACGAGCGGGACCGGCACTTCTTCCTCTCGCAGTTTTTCCGCGACCGGTACGACGCTACCCTGCGCAACCTGCCCACGATTCAATCGGGGGTAGAAATCAACTACATCGAGGTCTACGTTACCAACGACAACCGCCAGAGCGACAACCTGCGCAACGTGGTGTCCCTGATGGACGTGGCTGAGCCCGTGCGCGTGTACCGCCCCCAGTTTCAGCGCAGCATCAGCCGGCAACCGGCCGATAACGAGGCCAACCCCGAGTACCGCGACGTAGTCACCAATGGCGGCGACAATGCCCGCGACAATGAGAAGGTGGATGACTACCTGCAGAATACGAAGGGCCTGGTAAAAACCATCGACTACGAACGGGTGCGGGCCCGGCTGCTGAACGCGCGGGAATACACCTTCAATGCTCAGCTAGGCTACCTTTCCCTCAACACGCCTCTGCTGCCGGAGCAGGTGCTGGCCGTGGCGTATCAGTATACCTACAACGGCAAGACGTATACGGTTGGGGAGATTTCGACTAACAACACCCAGGTCCGCCAGGATCAGGTACTCTACCTGAAGATGCTGAAGGCGACGAACCCCGGCGTGGGCCTGGCCGAGCCTAACCTGAACCCGCTCAACCCTAACCTGGCTTCGCGCAATCTGCCGACCTGGGACTTGATGATGAAAAACATCTATTCCCTGAACGCCAGCCAGCTCAACCGGGACAACTTCCAGCTGCAGATCGTTTACAAAGACGACCAGACTGGCGTCGACCTTATCTCGCTGAAGGAAGGCCAGAAGCTGGCCAACCGGCCCCTGGTGGAGGTACTGAATCTGGACAACGTAAACCCCAACAACGACCAGAACCCGGACGGCAACTTCGACTACTTCCCCGGCACGACCATCGACCCCGACTTGGGTAAAATCATCTTCCCGGTAGTTGAGCCCTTCGGCAGTTACCTGCGCGCCCAGTTCGACACGACTGGGGCCGCTGGCGGCAATGCGCAGGTGGAACGGGAGCTGGCGCGTAAGTACGTGTACCAGGAGCTCTACAACCAAACCCAGAGCGACGCCCAGCAGCGCCAGGAAAAAGACAAGTTCTTCCTGCGGGGCCGCTTTCAGGCTACGGCTACCGACGAAATCAACCTACCCGGCCTTGGCATTGCCGAAGGCTCGGTGCGCGTCACCTCGGGTAGTACGCTGCTGGAAGAAGGCCGCGACTACCAGGTGTTCTACGACCAGGCTAAGGTTAAAATTCTCAACCCAAGCTACCTGAATTCGGCCAACGAGCTGAAGATATCCTTTGAGAAGAATGCCCTGGTGCAGGTGCAGCCCCGCAAGCTCCTCGGGGCCCGGTTCGACTACCGTCTGAACCAGGACATCAACTTCGGCGCGACCGTGCTCCACCTGCTCGAAAACCAGGCGCCCGGCATCAACCGCGTCAACATTGGCGACGAGCCGGGCAACAACACCATCTACGGCTTCGACGTGAACATGCGGCGCGAGTCGCGGGCCCTGACCAAGTACCTGGACATGCTGCCGCTGATTTCGACCAAAGAACCCTCGTCGGTGGCCTTCAGCGGGGAAATTGCCCAGCTAGTGCCCGGCCGGTCCAAGCTCGGGCGGGGGGAAGATGGGGTGTCGTATATCGACGACTTTGAAAACGCCCGCACGCCTTATTCCCTGGGCGGCATCAGCGCCGCTACGGCCTGGCGCCTGTCGTCCACTCCCCTACCCCTGATTCCAAACCTGACGGGCCCCGGGATAGATCCTCGGCGGTATTCGTACAACCGGGCCAAGCTGGCCTGGTACACCGTCGACCAGACCTATTACACCGGCGGACCGGGCAAACCGGGTAACATCAGCGACAATGCCCTCAAGAACCACTACGTGCGGGGTATTGAGCGCACCGAAATCTTCCCGAACCGGGACGTGGGCGCAACCGGCAACGGCTTTGAGTATTCCCTGGACCTGGCCTATTTCCCCAATGAGCGGGGCCAGTACAACTACAACCCGGACATTTCGGCCGACGGCAAGTTCCTCAACCCCAACAACCTGGGACTCAACCGCAACAACTACGCGGGCATCAGCCGGGAAATCACCTTCGACACCGACTTCGACAATGCCAACGTCGAGTACATGGAGTTCTGGATGATGGACCCCTTCATCACCGGCGACCTGGGCCGGGTGGACGATTCGGAAAACCCCAACCCAACGAACAACACGACGGGCGGTGAACTTTACCTCAACCTGGGCAACGTGTCGGAAGACGTGCTGCGCGACGCCAACCAGCACGAGTTTGAAAACGGCTTGCCTACCAACCCCAACGATGTGGCCCAGGACACCCGCGAAACCCCTTGGGGCCGGGTTACCAAGCAGCAGTTTCTGACCGATGCCTTCAACACTACACCCGGCGGCCGGGCCCGGCAGGATATCGGCCTGGAAGGCTTGGACGACAACGAGGAAAAAACCTTCTTTGCCGGAGCCTACAGCAACGTAGCCGACCCTTCGGCCGACAACTTCCGTCACCACCTCGACGACTTCTACACCAACAATAATTACCAGGTTCTGGGCCGCTATAAGCAGTATAACGGCATGGAAGGCAACTCGCAGGAGAACAGCCAGCTAAGCTCCACGGCCTTCCCCGACAAGGAAGACCTGAACCGCGACAACGTTATTTCGGATACGGAGCGTTACTACGAGTGGCGCATGTCGCTGCGCCCCAACCAAATGGAAGTGGGCCAGAACTACATCGTCGATAAGGTAACGGCCTCCAAGAATGGCAACCAGGTAAACTGGTACCAGTTCCGCATTCCGATTCGCCAGCCCTCGGCCGTGCGCGGCAACGACGGCAAGGAGTTTGGCTTCAAATCCATTCGCTTCGTGCGCATGTACCTCACCGGCTGGGAGCAGCCCGTGGTCCTGCGCCTGGTGCAGCCCCAGTTTGTGGCCAACCAGTGGCGCCGCTTCCTGAGCCCGATTTCCGAACCCGGCTCGATTTGCGTGAACTGCGGCGACGACCGGACTCCCTTCACGATTTCAACCGTGAGCATCGAGGAAAACGGCGTGGCGGGCTCCAACGGGAATGATGCTATTCCGTACGTATTGCCCCCGAATATTCAGCGCGACAAGGAGTATGGCTCCAGCACCGTAAACCGGGAGCAGAACGAACAGTCGCTGCGCCTGTGCGTGGAAGACCTGCGCGACGGCGTGGGCAAGGCGGCCTACAAGAACATCAACATCAGCATGCTGCGCTACAAGCAGCTGCGCCTGTTCCTGCACGCCGAAAGCGACGACCCGAACGTGCGCAACAGCTCGACCCCCGTGCGGGCCTTTGTGCGCATCGGCACCGACTACACCCAGAACTACTACGAGTACTCGCTGCCCCTGAAATTCACGCAGCCCGGCCAGCGCAGCGACCGGGAAGTGTGGCCCGAGGAAAACGAGGTCCGGATTTCCTTCCAGGAGTTCATTGATGCCAAGGCGGAGCGCAACCGGAACAACCCCGGCAACTTTCAAGTGCCCTACGTGAAGCAGCTGGCCAACGGCACAACTATTACCATCGTGGGTAACCCCGATTTCAGCGCCGTGCAAGGCGTGATGATCGGGATACTGAACCCTCAGGATGACAATGCCAGCAAGTCGCTCTGCCTGTGGGCCGATGAATTCCGGGTGTTCGACTACGACCGGGAAAATGGGTGGGCCGCCACGGCGCGCTTCAACACCAAACTGGCCGACCTGGCCAACATCACGGCTACCGGTAGCTTCACTTCGGTGGGTTTTGGGGGATTGCAGGACAAAGTAGCGCAACGCTCCCTCGACAACGTGATGCGCGGCGACCTGAACGCCGCCGTAGCCGCCGACAAGCTGCTGCCCGGAAAGCTGGGCCTGCGGATTCCGGTGCTGGTGCAGGCTGGCAAGGAAACCCGCAGCCCCCAATACGACCCTCTCGACCCCGATACCAAGCTGGAACAGTCGCTCCAGAAGTTTGAGTCGAACGAGGAAAAGGCGGCGTACCGCAAGGAAGTCATCGACCAGACCAGTAGTCGAAGTATCAGTCTGCTCAACGTCCGGAAAGAGCGCCTCAACCCCGAGAAGAAGGTGCGCCCCTACGATATCGAGAACTTCGCCGTCAGCTATGCCCTGACCGAGCGTTTGCACACTGATATCCGCACCGACCGGGACTATACCAAGACCTATACCGGCGCGCTGGCCTACGTGTATCAGACGACCCCGAAGAACTACACGCCGCTGGCGAAAGTGAAGGCCTTGGATTCGCCCTACCTCAAGATTTTCCAGGATCTGAACTTCACCCCGCTGCCCAGCCGTTTTGCCTTCCGGGCCGACCTGGACCGGCGCTACAACGAGCGGCAGCTGCAGCGCACCCTTCAGCCCGGCCAGGTACCAACCATCGACGGTATTGCCCCAATCTACCAGAAGAGCTTCTTCTTCAACCGGATTTACGACCTGAAGTGGGATTTGACCAAGAGCCTGATCTTCGACTATACAGCCAATAACCGGGCGGTAATTGATGAAGGCGCCGGCCCGACGTTGGGAGATGACCCCGTTTCGGAAGCCAACCGCCAGATGCTGCGCGACAACCTGTTCCGGCGGGGTGGTCGTACGACCAACTTCAACCAGACCGTCGCGCTTACCTACCGTCTGCCCCTCGACAAGTTCCCGCTGACCGACTGGCTGTCGGCCGATACTCGCTACGCGGCCAACTATACCTGGCAGGCCGCTTCTACCGCGCTACGGGCACCCTTGTACCCCACCCAGCCGGATAGCAGCGCGACCAAGGAAGTAAGCCTGGGCAACACGATTCAGAACAACGCGGAAATCAGTGCCAACGGCCGCATCGATCTGGTGAAGCTCTACAACAAGGTGCGCTTCCTCAACATCATCAACAACGCCCCGCCGCCCGGCCAGAAGCCGGACCGGAACCCTGTCCGCAAAGGCACCCTGACACCGCCCGGCGTAGGCCAGCCACAGAGCGGGGACCAGGCTGCGGCCCCGCAGGATTCGGCGAAGGGGCCCGAGCTGCGGGCTCTCAAGGCCGTGCTCCGTTCCTTAATGACGGCCCGGTCCCTGAACTTTACCTACACTCGTAGCACCGGCACTTTGCTGCCGGGCTACCTGCCGGGTACCCGCTTCTTTGGTCTGAATGATGACTTCGACGCACCCGGCTTGCCTTTCGTACTGGGTAAGCAGTATGAGCTGCAGGAACTCTACGACCGGGCCAGCTCCCGCGGCTGGTACACGAATCGGAGTGACTTGTTGAACACGCCACTCAGCTCCCTGCTGACGGAGAATCTTACGCTTCGCACGGCCCTGGAGCCTTTCCGCGACTTTAACATTCAGCTCGATGGCCGTTGGCAGCGGGTTCGCAACCGCGAAACGTTCTACCGCTTAGCCGTCGATACCCTGACGCTGGAACCCTTCGACCGTCAGGTTGGGGACTTCGGCCCCGGTTCTCTGGCTCCTCTGTTGCCCCTCACGTCGGGCACGTTCAGCACTTCTTTCATCTCCATCCAAACACTGTTTGGCGACCGGACCGCCAACGGGGAAATCTCCAAAGCCTTCAACCGCTTCGTAGAAAACCGGGTTTTTGTGCGGCAGCGCTTGCAGGAGGCCAACAAGGCCAGTGGCTTGTATAGCTACAATTCCCAGGACGTGCTCATCCCTGCCTTCATTGATGCTTACCAGGGTCGCTCGTCGGATGGCTACAAGGCCAAGCGCTTCAACCCATTTGCCATGCTGCCCATTCCCAACTGGCGCATCGACTACAATGGCTTGGCGGAGCTGCCGTTCATGAAGCGTTACTTCCGTTCGATTACCCTGAACCACGCGTATGCCTCGACTTACACGATTCCGAGTTATACCACCTCCACGGTCTACAGCCAGGAGCCGGCGGCCAATACGCTGCCCGACCTAACGAACGAGGCCCGTCAGTTTATTCCTTACTACCTGATTGGGCAGGTAACAATTGCCGAGCGCCTTTCTCCTTTGATCGGGTTAAACTTCCAGACCCTGCAGAAAGTAACCGGTCGTCTGGAGCTGCGCACTGAGCGTAATATCGTGCTGAACACGACCAATGCCCAGGTAACCGAGCTTCACTCCCAGGAGTTGGTGGTTGGCTTCGGCTATGCTACCAACCGTCTGAAAATTCCTTTCCGATTAGGCGGCGAGCAGCGCATTCTGAAGAATGAACTCACCGCCCGCCTCGACCTGTCGATTCGGGACAACACCACGATTCAGCGCACGATTGAAGATGTCGAAGATGATTTGACGGGCGGCAATGGCGGCAATGCGGGTCGTCCCCGGGGTCTTACGACCAACGGCACCCGCCAGCTGCAGCTACGCCCCACCATCGACTACATCCTGAATCAGCGCCTGAACCTGCAGATCTTCTTCTCCCGCACCGTCACTGATCCGCGGGTGCAGAACTCATTCCGCAACTCGGCTACCGAGGGGGGCCTGCAACTTCGTTACAGCTTATCGCAGTAAGCCAAGGAGTAGCATTTCCTGGTTTCACAGCTTTCAGCCACTGGTCTTCCCCGAAGCCGGTGGCTGTTTTTTTACCCATCAGGCAATTTGCCTGGATTTGCTTTTAGCCATTTCGCATACCAACGCGTACTTTTGGCCCCGGGCCCCCGAGGCCTGCATTTCTTTCCTACCAAACCAATACCCCATGAATCTCCCCGCTAATCTGAAGTACACCAAAGAGCACGAATGGATTCGTGTGGAAGGCGACATTGCTTATATCGGCATCACCGACCACGCCCAGAAAGAGCTTGGCGACATTGTGTATGTAGACATTGATACGCTCGACAAAGAAGTAGCCCAAAACGAGATTTTCGGTACCGTAGAAGCCGTTAAGACAGTTTCTGACCTGTTTAGCCCAGTATCGGGCACGGTGGTAGAAATCAATGACAAGCTCGACAGCAGCCCCGAAACCGTAAACTCGGACCCCTACGGCGACGGCTGGATGATCAAGATGCAACTCTCCAACCCCGCTGAGATTGATGCCCTCCTGACTGCTGAAAGCTACGGTGAACTGATCGGCGCTTAATTCGTTCGTTGTGCTGTCTTCCGCGCCGCCTTCGCCACGTCGCCGGGCTTTCGTAGCTCTGCCCTTGGCGTGGGCGGCGCTGATTTTTTTGCTTACCCTTACGCCTGCGAAAGACATGCCGGCCGTACCACCGTGGGAGCTTCTCTCCTTCGACACGGCTGCCCATGCCTTTGTTTTTTTTGTGCTGGCCGCTCTTAGTTATTTCTCTAGCGTCCGTCAAATCCGCTACCTCTGGCGCCAGCGGCAGGCCTTTGCCCTCGTCTTAGTTGAGGGGCTGCTACTAGGCGCCTTCATTGAGCTGTTACAGATTACCATGGATCTAGGCCGCCATGGCGAATGGTCCGATGTGATTAGTGATGGCATCGGCACGGCAGCCGGTTTGTTGCTAGCCCGCGCCTGCCGCCGCTGGTGGCTTTAACCGTCTTCCGTATGCCCCGAGCCCGCACTCCCGAAGTAGCCTTTCGATTACTGAGCATTGCCACGGTCCTTGCTATTCCGGCTGGTACTGATGCCCAGGATATGGGGCGGGCCCGGGCCACTATTACCACCCTGGCTTCTCCTGCTATGCACGGCCGAGGTTACGTCAGCAAAGGCGACCAGCGGGCAGCAGCCTTTATTCGGCACCGTTTTCGGGAATTAGGGTTATCATCGTTTACGCCCAAGTACGCCCAACATTTTCCCATAACGATTAATACGTTTCCCAACACCTGCCAACTGCAGGTTGATGGAAAAGCCCTAGTGCCCGGGACCGACTTCATTCTGGAACCTGCTTCTGGTCGGGGCAAACTCACCAGGGCCATTACCGTGCTCGACACGCTTATTTTTACAAATGAAACGGCTGGACAGCAGTTCCTGGCCCGTAGCCTGCAGGGGCACGTGCTGCTTATGCACCAGCGCGACGCGGAGCGCATTCGCACACTCCCCGACTCCTTCGCTCAGCACTTAAACCAAGCGGCGGCCTTAATCACCCTGGTTCCCGACAAGCTCACGGCATCTGTGGCGTCAGAGCAGAAAACCCAGCCCCGACTTCAGGTAGTAGCCAGTCGGTGGCCTGCCCAAAGCAAACAAGCCACCATCCGAGTTGATGCTGTTTTGGCTACCAATTACCGAACCCAGAATATTATCGGCTACGTCCCCGGCCGCGTGCAGCCCGACTCTTTTCTGGTCGTCTCCGCCCATTACGACCACCTGGGGCGCATGGGCAAGGCAACTTACTTTCCGGGCGCCAATGACAATGCTAGTGGTACCTCGCTGCTGCTGGAACTGGCTGCGCATTACGCTAAGCCCGGCAACCAGCCGGCCTACTCGGTTGTATTTATGGCCTTCGGCGCCGAAGAAGCGGGATTGTTAGGCTCCTCCTATTTTGTGCACCACCCGCTTTTCCCCCTGGCTCGCATCCGGTTTTTGATGAACCTTGATTTGGCAGGCACCGGTCAAGATGGAATTACGGTCGTAAATGGTCGTATTCTAGAGGATGCTTACAAGACCCTGGCACAGCTTAATACCCGGTATAAGTATGTAGCAAACGTGGCCGCCCGGGGCCGGGCAGCTAACTCCGACCATCACCCCTTTTCGGAGCAAGGTGTGCCTGCCTTCTTTCTTTATACCCGCGGAGGCAGCAAGGCCTATCACGATGTGGATGACCGTCCCGAAGCTCTGCCTTTAACGGCCTTTTCGGGGGTTTTTCAACTCGTTGTCCGCTTCTTTGACTCCTTGACTTCGCGCCAATAAGCTCAGATTTGGCTAATCTGAGCAAAACGCAACAATCCTGAAACTGTCTGCCCGAAGACCGACAATTCCAGGATTGTTAAACTATACGATGTCTAGCTCTGACGAAGGCTTAGCCGTTCGACTTGAACGAAGACATGATTTGCTTGGCTACGGCTTCCCACTCCGGCTTCTGACGGTCGGCGCAGGTGAAATTGCACATCAGCAGTTTGCCTTCCACGTCGGTGAAGAAAACCAGGTTGTACACTTCGTGTCCCAACTCAGGCTTCATCAGTTCCATGAAACCGATTTTACGGCCGTTTATCTCCTTAACACCTTTGTTGAACCACTTCGCCTCCTTGTACTGCTTGGAGTACATCTTGTAGAAGTTGTCAGCGTACATGTCGATCATGTCCTGATCGGCAGTGTTATCGGTGTAGGTGAAGGCGATGCTGGCTTCTTTGTTGTTGGTATAGATAACGCTCGGGCGGCTCTGGGCTTTAGCATAGTTAAAGTCCATCTGCTGCTCGCTCATCACCTCGAAACCCTTCGGAATCAAGATTTCAACCCGCTCACTGAGAACACGCTTTTTAATCATTTCCACCTCGGCGAAAGGACGGAATGCCGTCAGCAACAGCGTCAGGCAGAGTACGGGGGCTAGTAAGGCTTTTTTCATAGGATTGGCTGAAAAAAACATGGAATTCAAGGGTAAGAAAACTCCGAATGTTGAGCAGTCACTCTGTTCGGATAACACAATTTACGCAGAAAATCTGAAGCTGCAAATTTTCATTCGAAAATAATTCACTTCGAAAGCTTCTACCGGCTTTAACAGTCGCTAAAACCTGGTTTTAAGCTTGTAGAGGGCATTTACGGAAAATATACATTTCTGGATGTCCTCGAAGACTATATAAATTTTTCATCTCAGGCATAGCCATACAACTATACCAAAATTTATGTCAAAAGTTCAATTCTACATACTTCAGCGGGAAAGATGTGGGCAACTGGACTTAGAGAATATTGTTGATCTGCTCCTTGATTTTCTCGAGCTCCTCTTTCATTCCTACGACGAGGTGCTGAACCGTTGAATCATTTGCTTTTGAGCCGATTGTGTTGATTTCGCGCCCAATTTCCTGCGAAATAAAGGCTAATTTCTTACCACTGGGCTCGGGCAGGGCTACGGTTTCGATGAAGTACTGCAAATGACTGGCTAAACGCACCTTTTCCTCGGCAATGTCAAGCTTCTCAATATAGTATAGCACCTCCTGCTCGAAACGCACGGCGTTGAACTGCTCGTGGCTGGTAAGCTCGGCCAGATGCTGCTGCAGACGCAGGCGGACTTGCTCGATGCGACTAGGGTCGTGGCGTTCTACCTCGGTTAAAAACTCCTGAATCCGTCTTACATACCCGATGATTTCGGTAGTCAGCGTTTGGCCTTCGTCGTGACGAAACTGATTGACTCGCTCGAGTGATTCGGTTACGAGTGGAAGCAATTCCTCCCAGCTTATCTCCTCTTCTTCCTCGGCGACGGCCGCCTCAGTCGGAACCTGCAACACACCGGGCATAGTTAAGGCCAGGGCAAAAAGCTGGTCCTTAGGGGCGCCAACCAGCTCGGCGGCCTTTTCCAGTTCCCGGTAGGCGGCGAGCAGGACTTCCTGGTTGAGTGCGGCGCTGGGGCGGATTGCGCTACGGGGCCGCACGAAGTCAAAATTTAAGTTGACTTTACCGCGAACCAGGGTTTTGGTTATAAGATTTCGAAGTTCCAACTCCCGATCCTGCAGAAAGCGAGGCAAACGCAGGCTCAAATCTAGCGTTTTGGAATTCAACGATTTGATTTCGACCGTGGCCGAATAACGGTCGGTTTCGCGGTGTGCGATGCCGTAACCGGTCATGGACAAAAGCATGGAGAACAGGGAAAGAGGGTCGGGTGAAAGCGGGTGCAAAAGTAATGGTTTTCAACATAGTATGTATATGTACCCCTGGGAATAACATAAGCGTAATGTTGTCGAAATATTGACATAATAGGGCTGCGGTAGTTTTGTGAAACGAAAAAACCACAGCTGTATGCGCCGTTTAGGACTACTGTTTATTTTTCTGGTTATCAACTCTTTGGCCTTCGGTCAACAAGGAGTAATCAGCGGTAAGGTAACCGATAAAAAGACGGGGGAAGGCGTAATTGGCGCTACCGTCCTGGTAACTGGCACGGTACAGGCAGCCCCAGTTGATGTGCAGGGCAACTACGAACTCAAGCTCGACCCCGGCACCTATAATATTACGATGACCTACATCGGCTACAAGCCGCTGACATTCGGCGGCATTGTAGTAACGGCCAATGGCAAAACCACCCTGAATGGGGTAATGGAGGAAAACGTTACGAACCTGAAGGAGGTAACCGTGACGGGGCAGAAGCAGACGGGCACGGAAGTCGCGATGATTCAGGACCTGAAAAAGAGCGAAGTCGTGGTCAGTGGCATGAGCAACGACCAGATTGTGCGTACGCTGGACCGCGACGCGGCGGAGGTGGTGAAGCGCATTCCAGGCGTCACGATTCAGAACAACAACTTTATTGTCATCCGGGGTTTGGCGGAACGCTATAATACGGTGTTGCTGAACGACGCCCTGACTCCCTCAGCCGAAGTAGATACCCGCTCCTTCTCCTTTGATATTCTACCCAGTTCAGTTATCGACCGGATCTTGATTTTTAAGTCGGGCTCTCCCGAGCTGCCGGGCGAGATGGGTGGTGGCGTCGTGAAAGTATACACCAAGAATAGTGTGCTGGAAAACGCAACCAGCCTGAGCGTTTCGTCCTGGGTGCGTGGCGGCACGACGTTCGACAACGGCTACATGGTCAGCAACCGGAGCAAAACCGACTGGCTGGGCTTCGACAACGGCCAGCGGCAGCTGTCGGACAATGCCCCCAGCGGCCTGGTGAAGACCAGCGACGCTAGCCCCGAACAGCGCGGGGAGCTTAGCCGCAACCTGCGCAGCACCACTTGGCTGCCCCGCTACATTTCGGCCAAGCCCGATCTACGGGCCTCGCTGGGGCTAAGCCGCCGCTACGAAATCGGCTCGGCTTACCTGAGCAACGTGACGTCCATCTCCTACTCGAATACCCGGGAGCAGTACAGCATTCAGCGCAACCGCTACATCAAGGAAATTGACCCCAGCACGGGCCTACCGGCCGAGCAGTATGCCTTTAATGACGAGCGGGCAGTAACCGGGGTGCGTCTGGGCATTATCCACAACTGGCAGGTGCGCCTCAACAACCGCAACCGCCTGGAATTCCGCAACTTCCTGAATCAGTATGCTACTGACGAAGTAGTGCACCGCACCGGCCGCGACGAAGACAAGCTACGCGACGACTTCGCCATGCACTACCAGAGCCGCACGATTTATGCCGGCCAATTGCAGGGTGCCCACGACCTGGGCCAGAACGAACACACCACCGTGTCATGGTCGGCGGGCTACAACTACGTGTACCGCGACGAGCCCGACTACAGCCGCTACCGCAACCAGCAGCAACAGTTGCCCGGCGTTGAGCGGCCCTGGCTGGTGAATATTCCCAACGAAGGCAACATTGCCGACGCCAGCCGCTTCTTCTCCGAGCTGCACGAAAACACGGTAATGGCCAGTGGGCAGTGGGAGCGGCGCTGGGCCGGCCGGGACTCTACCCGGGCCAATCAGTATAAGCTGCGCGCCGGCTTCTATACCGAACACAAAGCCCGCAGCCTGGCCAACCGCTACTTTTCCTACGTGCGGGGCACAAATTTCGAGAACACCGACCTGGAGCTATTACCCATCGACCGGATCTTTGCACCCGAGAACCTGGACCCAATCAAAGGCTTCACGGTGGACGAGGGCACCAAACCTCAGGACCGCTACGAGGCCGAAAACACACTGTATGCTGAGTACATCGGTATTGTGGCACCGATATCCGACAAATTCAACATCTCGGGGGGCCTGCGGGTAGAACATAACAACCGCCGCCTGCGCGACGGGGGCAACGGCGACTACCGCGAGCTGCGCACCATTCCGCTGCCCTCCTTCAACGCGACCTTCAACTTCAACGACCGGTCGTTGCTGCGCCTGGCCGGTAGCAAAACGGTGAACCGCCCCGAGTTCCGGGAAGTAGCCCCCTACCGCTACTACGACTACACGACCAACGCCATTATCCTGGGTGACTCCACCCTGAAGACAGCCACGATTTACAATGCTGACCTGCGCTACGAGTTCTATCCTTCGCGCTCGGAGCTGATTTCGGTGGGCGTGTTCTACAAGAAGTTCAACGACGCCATCGAGCAGGTAACCTACAAGCAGACGTCGACCCAGCTGTATATGACGTACCAGAACGCGGCTTCCGCCTATGATATCGGGGCTGAAATTGAGGTGCGCAAGGGCCTGATTGACCTGACCGAAAGCTCCTTCCTGCAGCACCTGTCGTTCGTGCTGAATGCCTCCGTCATCAAGAGCCGGGTGAAGCTGGAGTCGAATGCTACCAACGAAGGCTTTGCCTTGTCGGACCGCCCCCTGCAGGGCCAGTCGCCCTACGTGGTGAATGCCGGCCTGTTTTACCAGGACACGGACCGTAAGTGGCAGGTATCGGCGCAGTACAACGTCATCGGGCAGCGCTTTACCTTCATCGGCGACCAGACCGACAACTACTCGGCCATCGAGATGCCGCGCCACGTGATTGACCTGGCCATTACCAAGGGCGTGGGGGAGCACCTGCAGATCAAGGCCGGCATTCAGGACTTGCTGAATCAGCCCGTGCGCCAGCTCTACGACTTCAACGCCAACAGCAAGATTGACAGCAACGAGCGGGGCTCGTTTGGCACCTACCGCCGCGGCACCTACTCCACGCTGGGCCTGGTGTACAACTTCTAAACATTCGGGTAACACATTCCTAACGAAAGCATAACGCCCGGCAGACCCTGCCGGGCGTATTCGTTTCAGACCTTCGCAACGCCATTTCAAGCCACTTCACCCTCTTATGAAAAAGCTTCTACTACCCATCTTGCTTGCCGCTGCTACCGTAGCCGCCGTAGCTCCCGGAGCTACTGCCCAGACGACCTGCCCGGCTGCTCCTACCACTGTGGTAGCTACCAATATCACCTCGGATACGCGCTGGACCAAAGACAACATCTACCTGCTGCAAGGCTACGTGTACGTGCGCAGCGGTGCTACGCTGACCATCGACCCCGGCACCATCATCAAGGGCGACAAAGCCGTAACGCCCGGCGGTACGCTGGTAGTGGAGCAGGGCGCCAAGATCATTGCCGACGGTACGGCCGCTCAACCGATTGTATTCACCTCGAACCAGCCCGCCGGCAGCCGCAACCGCGGCGACTGGGGCGGCATCGTTATTTGCGGCCGGGCCCCCATCAACCAGCCGGGCACTCCGTCGGTAGAAGGCGTACCCGGGGCCGTATTCGGTGGCAACCAGCCCGCTGACAACTCCGGTATTCTGCGCTACGTGCGGATTGAGTACCCCGGCATTGCCCTGGCTACCAACAACGAAATCAACGGTCTGACCCTGGCCGGCGTGGGTAGCGGCACGACCATTGACTACGTGCAGGTATACGCCTCCGGCGACGACTCCTTCGAGTGGTTCGGCGGCACGGTGAATGCCAAGCACCTGGTGGCCGTATCGGCAACCGACGACGACTTCGACACCGACTTCGGCTACACCGGCAAGGTGCAGTACGCCGTAACGGTGCGCACTCCCAACGCGGCCGACGTATCGGGCTCTACGGCCTTTGAATCGGACAACGACTCCCAAGGCTCTTCTCTGACGCCGATTACGGCCCCCGTTTTCTCGAACGTTAGCGCCTTTTTGCAGAACCCGTCGGCTACGGCCAACTTTACCCGGGCCATTCACCTGCGCCGCAACACCCAGCTGTCCTTGTTCAACTCGGTGCTGACGGGCTGGCCCGTGGGTCTGACGTTGGAAGGCTCCGGGGCCCAAGGCAACGCTACGGCTGGCTCGCTCGTGCTGAAGAATAACGTCCTGGCAGGTATGTCGACCAACTTCCAGGCCGCTGGCACGGGCACAACCACGTACGACGTGGCCGGCTTCTGGAACACGGCTGCCAACTCGAACACGACCTACGCCGCCATCAGCGCCCTGAACTTGTACGCCGACAACTTCAACGCCACCAACAGCAACGGCACGGCCTCGGGCACGCCGAGCTTCGAGTTGCCGGCAGCTTCGCCCCTGGTTTCGGGTGCTGCCTACACCGACGCCAAGCTGGCCGACTCCTTCTTCGACAAAACGCCCACCTTCCGCGGCGCTTTCGGAGCCACAAACTGGGCCGCGGGCTGGACCAACTTCAATCCCCAGATTACCTGCTACAACCGCGCCGGCCTGACGCTGGCTAACAAGCCTGCTTCCTCCGAGCAGCTGCAGGGCCTGAGCGTAGCTCCCAACCCCACGGCTGGCGAGGCTCTGCTTTCGTTCGAGTTGAAAACCGGTACGGTGGCTGCAGTGCGGATTACCGACGCGCTGGGCCGCCAAGTGGCTACCATCGAAGCCGGCCGCTTGGGTGCAGGTCTGCAGCAGGTAGCCCTGCCCGCTTCGCTGAAGAACGGCGTGTATGTGGCAACTGTCACGACCAACGAAGCCAGCCAAACGGTGCGCTTTGTGGTAGCCCAGTAGCGTTTAGCCAATTCTTATCTGCTGAGTTATTAGAAGAATACTTGTGTACTCGAAAGCCTGCCCTACTACGGGGCAGGCTTTTTTATTGATCCAAGCCGTTGGCCCACCCCAGCAAACCCCGTAGCTTGCACCCGACTATGAAGCCCCGCGTGTTGATGCTGCCCAAGTGGTACCCCCACCGCTACGACGACCAGGACGGGGACTTCGTGGCCCGGCACGTGGCAGCCATTGCCCCGCATGCCCAAGCAGCCGTGCTTTTTGCCGCCGTAGCCCGCGGCCCGTTGGCTGGCCTAACCGTTTGCGAGGCTGAGCTGCAAACGCCGGTGCCAACGCTACGCTACTATTACCGGGCCCAGCCCACGGGAGTAGCGCCACTAGACAAACTGCTCAAGGTGGTTTTGTATTTCTGGTGCCTGAGCCGGGGCTACGGGCGGCTGGTGCGGCACTGGGGCGCTGCGCCCGACCTAGTGCACGTGCATGTGCTCTTGCGTACGGGCCTGTTTGCCTGGTGGCTCAAGCTGACCCGGGGCATTCCCTACCTGATTACTGAGCACTGGACCCTGTATCTGCCCGAGCGGGCGGCCGGTATCAGCTGGCTGCGCCAAACCCTGACCCGGCTGGTTGTGCGGCGGGCCGCGGCGCTGCACACGGTTTCGGAAGGATTACGCGACGCGATGCAGCGGCTGGGCTTCGGGCATAAGACCACCGTCGTTATTGCCAACGTAGTGGATACCGAGCTGTTTGCACCCGGCCCAGCGCCCCGGGTAGCTGGGCAGCTGCTGCACGTTTCGGCCTTCCATGACGCGGTGAAAAATATTTCTGGGGTGCTGCGGGTAACGGCGCGGCTTCGCCCCCAGTGGCCCAGCCTGCGCCTGCGCATCGCTGGCTACGGTCCAGACGAGGCGGCCCTGCGCCGGCTGGCCCAGGAGCTGCACCTGCTGCAAGACGGTACCGTTGTTTTCTTGGGCAAGCTGGCCCACGGGCAAGTAGCGCACGAAATGCAACAGGCGGCGGCCCTGGTTTCCTTTAGCCGGGCCGAAACGTTTGGCTGCGTTCTGCTCGAAGCCCGGGCCACGGGCTGCCCGGTGGTGGGCCCGGCCACGGGCGGCGTACCCGAGCTGTTTCGGCCCGTTGGCCAGTTTGGCCTGCTCGTAACGCCCGATGATGAAGCCGCCTTAACCCAGGCGCTGACGGCAATACTGAGCGGCGCTGCCCATTTCGACGCGGCTTTGCTGCGGGCTGATGCCCAAACGCGGTGCAGCTACGCGCACGTAGGCCACGAATTTGCGGGCCTCTACGCCCGGGTTCTGGCCCGCGCTACGCCGGATTCCGCCGAAACCGCCCCATCTTAGCGGCCGTTTCGCCCTTCTTTCCGCATGCTGCGCCGCATACTGCACAATTTTGCTACCCGCCTGCTCACGGCCCTGCTCAGCTTTGGCATCGTGTGGCTCACGGCCCGCTACCTGGGCGCGGCCGGCCGGGGTGCCGTCAGCTTATTCGTAACCGACTGCGCGGCTTTACTGCTTTTCATTGGTCTGCTCGGCGGCTCTTCCCTCATTTATCTGGCGCCCAACCGCAGCGTCTGGCACTTGCTGGTACCGGCCTATAGCTGGGCTACGCTGGTATGCGGGGCGGGCACGGCCCTGGTTGGGCTGCTGCGGCCGGTGGAGCCTGGCTACCTCCCGCACCTGCTGGCCCTGGCCCTGCTCCAGGCTTTCTTTTCCATCAACAGCTCGTTGCTGCTGGGCCGCAAGCAGGAAGGCACTTACAATTTATTGAACGGCTTGCAGGTGGGCCTGCTTGCCGGGGGCCTGGCGCTGGCGCTAATTGGGCTGCAGTGGCGGGAAGTGGCCGTGTATTACTACGCGGCGTACGTGGCCTACGGGGTGCCGCTGCTGCTCAGCTTCCGGGCCCTCTACCGCCTGCCCGACCAGTGGTTGGGTGGTCGGGGGCTGCCAGCTACTGCCCGAGAGCTGGCTTATCATAGTCGGGGGGCCCATTTGTCGAATATTCTGGCCTTCGCCAACTACCGCCTGAGCTACTATTTTGTGGCCCACTACGCCGATGCCCGGGCCCTGGGAGTGCTGTCGGTGGGCGTGGCCCTGGCCGAGGCCATCTGGCTCATTCCGCGCAGCACCGCCCTGGTGCAATACGTCGACTTGGTGCATGCTACTGACAAACACGCCCAAGTAGCTCCTACGCTGCGCATTGCCCGGCTCACGCTGCTCAGTACTACAGTGGCCGTTTTAGCACTCATTGCCCTGCCGGCCCCGGTGCTGACAACGGTATTCGGGCCTGAGTTTGGCGCGGCCCGCCCGGTTATGGTGCGGCTGGGGCCAGGCGTGGTAGCTATGGCCGTCAACATTATGTGCAGCACCTACTTTGCCGGCGTAGGCCGCTACCGCGTCAACAACCTGACGACTACCATTGGCTTGGCCGTGACCCTGCCGGCGTGCTGGCTGCTGATTCCCGACCTGGGCATTGAGGGCGCGGCCCTGGCTACCAGCTTGTCCTACTTGGCCTCCACTGCCTTCCTATTCTACCAGTTTACCCGGGCCACCGGGGCGGGCGTGGGCGACTTGGTACCCGGCCCGGCCGACTTCGCCTACCTGCGCCAGTTGCTACGCCGTTCTTAGAGGGCGTCTGGTAGCCGCTGAAGCTTTACTTCAAACCAGTGCTGAGGGTCGGCCAGGGGGTCGGGGGTGGTAGTGGCTACGGGCTGCGGCGAGTAGAGGGCACAGAGCGTGTTTTCGACCTGCACCAGCTGGCCGGCCGCCGAAGCCGGCAGCCCGTCCAGAATACCGGCCAGCACTTCCCAGCGCGGCTGCCCGGGCTGGCGGCTGGCGTCGTGCCATACTACTACCGTGTCGGGTCCAACCACGTGTTCGAACACCCGGCGGGTGTCGGTCCGGACGGCTTCGTAGCGGTGGTCACCATCAATAAAGATGACGTCGAATTTCTGCTGCAATCCTGCCAGATCATAGGTAGCCGAGTTGCCGTGCAGGTGGGTCACGTTGGGCAGGGGGCAGGAAAAAAAGCCGTGTAGCTCGATGTAGCGTTCCGGCAGCCCCAGCGCCCGCAGTTCCGTGGCCGAGAGGTTGAGCGTGTGCACGGAAGCTGCCACGGCCGCCACATTGGCCGCACTTTCCCCACGCCACGTCCCGATTTCGAAGTAGCGGGCCTGGGGTACGCGCCGGGCCAGAGCCCGCAGCAACAGCAAATCGGTGGGCAACGAGCCACCTTCCCGAAAGGCAAAGGGCTGCACGGTATCATCGGCAGCCGACAAGAACGTCGACAGCGGGGCCATGGGCAGACCTTGGGCACTTAGCTGCCGACGCGTGTGGGCCCGCGCCCGTTCCTGCCAGCCCGCCTCATCGGCCGCCAGCACATGATTCAGCAGCCACGGATTGCGCACGAGGCTGGTCAGGGCCCGCAGGGTTTTAGAAATTTTCGACACGAAAAGGGAATTAGCTAATCGGGACTTTGCGCAGGATGGCGTCAATCAAATCCTGGGTGCGGATGCCGTCGGCCTCGGCTTCGTAGTTGAGCAGGATGCGGTGGTTGAGCACGTCGCCGGCTACGTCCTTGATGTCTTCGGGCAGCACGTAGTCGCGCTCGTCGAAGAAGGCCACGGCCTTGGCCGCCCGGTGCAGGGCAATGCTGGCCCGCGGGCTCACGCCAAACTGCACGTACTGGGCAAACTCGGGCAAATCGTACTCGGCGGGCTTGCGCGTGGCAAACACCAGCTCGATGATGTACTTCTCCAGCGTCTCAGAAATCTGCACCTGGTTAATCATGCTCCGGATGCCGAAGATGTCTTCCTTGGTCAGAATCGGGTTTACCTCGCCCACGTAGCTCATGTTGGCCATGCGGCGCATCACTTCCAGCTCGTCGGCCTTCTTGAGGTAGTCAACGTGCACTTTCATCATAAACCGGTCGACCTGGGCCTCGGGCAGCGGGTAGGTTCCCTCCTGCTCCACCGGGTTCTGGGTAGCCAGCACCAGAAACGGCAAGTCCAGGGGGTAGGTCGTTTCGCCGATGGTTACCTGCTTTTCCTGCATGGCTTCGAGCAAAGCACTCTGCACCTTGGCCGGGGAGCGGTTCACTTCGTCGGCCAGCACCAGGTTGGCGAAAATAGGCCCCTTCTTTACTTCGAAGACTGACTGGTTCTGGTTGTAAATCATGGTGCCGACCAAGTCGGAGGGCAGCAGGTCGGGCGTGAACTGCACCCGCTGAAAATGCAGGTGGAGCACCTTCGACAGAGTACTGATGGTCAGGGTTTTGGCTAGGCCCGGCACGCCTTCGAGCAGGATGTGCCCCCCGGTGCACAGGCCAATGAGCAGGCGGCCCACCATATAGTGCTGCCCCACCACTACTTTCCCGACTTCGGCAAAAACCTGCTTGATCTTTTGCTGATAGTCAGCAGCTTGTAGCGGCGGCACGAGGTCAGAAGAAGGCAACGACATACGAGTCTATAACAGTAGATACGGTTAAAGGTAGCAAAACCCGGCCGACCATCTGAAGGCCTTTTTTGATTTACTCGGCAGCGGCTCCCTGCCCAAGCCGCAGATTTCCACCTGAGCTTTGCTCGGCATACGGTATATTCGGGGGCTGTTTCTCGTATTTTTCGTGGCTACGCTATGTCAGCTATCCTCTCCACTATTCCCGCCGACTTACGCCGCTTTTTACTGCTGGCGGTCGGCTTTTATGTCCTCTGGTTTTTTGGCTACGAGCAGTGGCTGGCTGTCGACGGGCGCCTCGATGCGGCGTTATCAGCCAATATTACGGCGGCCAGCGCGGGCGGGCTGCGCCTGCTGGGCTACGATAGCGCCGTGCACGGCCTGGATCCGTACCTGCTGCTGCTCAACAGCCAACCGGTAGTGCACGTCGGCAACCCCTGCAACGGCTTGGTGCTTTATGCGCTGTTCACGGCTTTTGTACTGGCGTTTCCCGGGCCCTGGCGGCGCAAGCTGTGGTTCATTCCCCTGGGAATCGTGGTTATCTACCTTATCAACATCGTGCGGGTCGGGGCCTTGGCCCTCAACCACCTCTACTCCCACCAAACCGTCGATTTTAACCACCACTACACGTTCACATTTGTCGTGTACGGCTTTATTTTTCTGCTCTGGATGCTGTGGGCCCGGCGCCTAGCCTCTCCTTCTGCTGCTCATGCCCACTAGCCCCACCCAGCTCCAGCCTAGCCTGCCCCGGCAGAGCGGGCGTACTGCCGAGCTGCTGCGTTGGGCCGTGGCCGCTGTCCTGGTGGTAGCGCTGTTCAGTATTGGCATTTATTCTGACACCGTGCTGGCTGCCATCGACCGGTTCTGGCACAATCTGCTGGGGCTGCTTGGGTTAGCGGGCCACGCGGCCACCGTGCAGCAGGGCATCAGTGGCTTGGTCACCAAACGCAGTCTGATTTCGGTGATAACCTACGCCCTGTTCTACACCAGTACCTGCTTGCTGCTGCTGGTTGTGGCGCTCAACAGCGCCCGGCGCATCCGGTTGGTGTTTGTGCTTTACGGCGCCGTTTTCGTCATCTGCGCCGTCCTGGTGCTGACTGGTAAGCTGGCCGGCGACGTTGCCTGGGCCTATAAGCTCGCGCGCCGCCTCATCGACTTTATCGTGTCGCCGCTACCGGTTATTATTTTGGTACCCCTGCTGCGCTGGTACGTCCCGGCCCGCTCCTAGCCTTCTTTACATCTGCTGCAGCCACAGGCGGGCTATGTTAATGTCGTCGAAGGTTAGAATGACAATGCCGGCAGCCGTATACTGAATAGTCAGATCGGTTGACAGCCGACTGTATACATTAGAGGAGTATACCCAGGCGAAGTATTCGCAGCCCGCCGCCCGCATAGCCGGAAACCACTCTTTACCGCCCCACTCGGCGGCATCGGCCCACATACTGGTCACCAGGGTGTTGTCGTTCAGCACTTTCCGGCAGCCCTGCTGCTCCAGATATTCCAGCATCTTGGTCGCCCCCGAAACCACGGACTCGTAATCCTGGTCGCCGATCCATTCCACATGGAGCCACTCCGCATAATCATCGTAGCGAATGCTGATTTGTGGTGTTTCGTAGAGAACTTGTTGACCCATAGTGATAATCGGCAGCCGACAGGGTGGCAACTGGCCAGCAGGCGGAGTGGTGTACGCTATTACCAGGGCAAGGTAGAACTCGGCCGGAATAAAAAAGCCCCGCAACTACGAGCTGCGGGGCTTTTCGTACCAGAGACGGGAATCGAACCCGTACGCTCGTGAAAGCAAGGGATTTTAAGTCCCTCGTGTCTACCAGTTCCACCACTCCGGCAGGTGAACCAAAAAGGTATTAAACTAAAAAAAGGATGCTGCTGGAGCAACATCCTTTTTTGAGCGGGAGACGAGGTTCGAACTCGCGACCTCGACCTTGGCAAGGTCGCGCTCTACCAACTGAGCTACTCTCGCTTTTGATCTTGGCGCCGTAGTGGCGTTTTGATGTGACAAAGGTACTACCGTTTTCCTTTGTGTCAAGGGCTACCCCAAAAATAATCGTTAAAATTTTACTCCTATAGGCGTTTCTAGCTCATTTTCAGGCAGAAAATTTTTCAAGAATCTTCTGCCTGAAAAGAGCTGTTACGGTGACTACTTGCCTTTAGCACCCAAAGCCAGCTTCAGTTCATTGAGCTTGAGCAGGGCATCGATGGGCGTAAGCGTGTTTACATCTAGTTGCTGGAGCTGCTCGCGGATGCGTTCCAGCACCGGGTCGGCGGGCTCGAACATGCTGAGCTGCAGGCTGGGCCGGGGTGCCGAAGCGACGGCCGCAGCCGGCTGGGCAACGGGGCCCCGGGCTGCTTTGCCGTTTTTGGGCTCGGTTTCCAGGCCGGCCAGCACTTCATCAAACTCGGTAGGCCCTTCTTCGATGCCAGTCGAGGCCCGCTCCTGCTCGAGGTGGTGCATGATTTCGTTGGCCCGCAGCACCACGGCCGTGGGCATACCGGCCATGCGGGCCACGTGAATGCCGAAACTGTGCTCGGAGCCACCTTCCACGAGCTTGCGCATAAACAGGATGCGGCCGTCGGCCTCGCGCACGGCCACGTTGTAGTTGCGCACCCGTGGGCAGTCTTCGGCCAGCTGGTTGAGCTCGTGGTAGTGGGTGGCAAACAGGGTCTTGGCCCGGGCCTTGGGGTTGTTGTGCAGGTGCTCGACAATAGCCCAGGCAATGCTGATACCGTCGTAGGTGCTGGTGCCCCGTCCGATTTCGTCCATCAGCACCAGGCTGCGGTCCGAGAGGTTGTTGAGGATGCTGGCCGTTTCGGTCATCTCCACCATGAAGGTACTCTCGCCCTTCGAGAGGTTGTCGGAGGCGCCCACGCGGGTGAAAATCTTGTCGATGACGCCGATGGTGGCCGCGTCGGCGGGCACGAAGGAGCCAATCTGGGCCAGGAGCACAATCAGGGCCGTTTGGCGCAGCAGGGCCGACTTGCCGGCCATGTTGGGCCCGGTGATGACCACAATCTGCTGCTCTTCCTGGTCGAGGCGGATGTCGTTGGGGATATAGGCCTCGCCGGGCGGGAGCTGCCGCTCGATGACGGGATGACGGCCGGCCCGGATGTCGAGCAGCGTGGAGTCGTTTACCACGGGCTTCACGTAGCGCTGCTGCCGGGCCGTGGCGGCAAACGAGGCCAAGCAGTCGATGATACCGATAGCGCGGGCATTCTGCTGAATCTGGGGCACGAAGTCGATGGCCGACAAGACCAGCTCGTTATAGATGTTCTGCTCGATGACGAACAGGCGTTCCTCGGCGTGCAGAATCTTTTCCTCGTAGGTTTTGAGCTCCTCGGTGATGTAGCGCTCGGCATTCACCAGAGTCTGCTTCCGAATCCAGGTGGCGGGCACCTTGTCCTTGTGGGCGTTGGTAACTTCGAGGTAGTAGCCAAACACCTTGTTGTAGGCCACTTTCAGGGACGAAATACCGGTGTTCTGGATTTCGCGCTGCTGGAGCTGAAACAGGTAGTCCTTGCCCGAGAAGGCAATGCTGCGCAGCTCGTCCAGCTCCGGGTCGATGCCCTCATTCAGCACGTTGCCCTGGTTGGTGAGAATGGGTGCGTCGGGCCGGATTTTGGCCTTGATTTCCTCGCGCAGCGTCTCGCAGGCGTTGAGCTGGTCGGCCAGCTTCTGCAAGGCCCGCATGCCCGAACCGGCCAGCAGCTCCCGAATCGGGCCCACCGCGTCGAGGGCGCGGCTGAGCTGCAGCAGCTCCCGGGGGTTGATGCGGCGCACGGCGACTTTGGAAATCAACCGCTCCAGGTCGTTGATTTGCTTGAGCTGCTGCACCAATTCCCCTAGCAGCTCGGGGTTGTCGAGCAGGCCTTCCACCGTATCGAGGCGGCGCTGAATCTGGGCGGGCTCCTTGAGGGGCAGCACCACCCACTTACGCAGCAGGCGGGCCCCCATGGGCGTCACGGTCTGGTCCAGAATGTCAATCAGGGGTACGCCGCCGGGGTGCTGGGCGTGCACGAGCTCCAGGTTGCGGACCGTAAACCGGTCGAGCCACACGTACTTGTCTTCCTCCAGGCGGCCGATGCTGGCAATGTGGCCGATGTCGGTGTGCTTGGTTTCGGCCAGGTAGTGCATGATGCAGCCGGCGGCCGTAATGCCTTCCCGCAGTCCGTCGATGCCAAAGCCCTTGAGCGAAGCCGTATTGAAGTGGCGGGTGAGGGTTTCGTAGGTGTAGTCGGCCCCAAACACCCACTCGTCGAGGGCATAGTGGCAGTAGTCCGGGCCGTAGTGCTGCTCAAACTCGGAGCGGCTCTTTTTGCAGAACAAGACTTCGGCCGGGGAGAAATTCTGGAGCAGCTTGCCCAGGTAGGCATGGTCGCCCTGGGCTACGAGGAACTCGCCGGTGCTGATGTCGAGAAAGGAAATGCCGCACTCCTGCTTGCCGAAATGCACGGCGGCCAGGTAGTTGTTGGAGCGGCGCTCCAGCACGTTGTCGTTGAAGGACACGCCCGGCGTAACCAGCTCGGTAATGCCACGCTTGACGAGGCCCTTAGCCTGTTTGGGGTCTTCGAGCTGGTCGCAGATGGCCACGCGCTGCCCGGCCCGCACCAGCTTGGGCAGGTAGGTATCGAGAGAATGGTGAGGGAAGCCAGCCAATGGGGTTTCCGACGAGGTGCCGGCTCCGCGCTTGGTCAGGGTGATGTCCAGGATGCGGGAAGCCGTCACGGCATCCTCGCCGAAGGTCTCGTAGAAGTCGCCGACGCGGAACAGCAGCAGCGCGCCGGGGTGCTGCTCTTTGAGTTGATAATACTGCTTCATCAGCGGCGTATCAATCACCGGGGCGGGCCCCAGCGTGCCGTGCATGGGCACCGGCTTCTTCGGAGTAGAGGCAGTACGCAAAGGAATTAAATAAAATAAGGCGCCCGAAAGCGCGAGGATTACTAGAGAAAGGACTACTTGCCAACAGCGGCAGCCGAAGCGTCAGTTCCGGCCGGTGGCCTATCGGGTGGCGCATCCTACCTTTGGGCAAACTACCTTGCTGGCAATGCGCAAAAGAACAATGGAAGAGCTGAACCGGCTCTCGGTGGCAGACTTCAAAAGTACGCAAAAATTCCCCCTTACCCTGGTACTCGACAACGTGCGCAGCCTGCACAACGTGGGCTCGGCCTTCCGCACCGCCGACGCCTTTGCCATCGAGAAAATCTGGCTCTGCGGCATCACGGGGCGCCCCCCGCAGCGCGAAATCACCAAGACGGCCCTGGGCTCGACCGAGTCGGTGACTTGGGAATACGCCCCGACTACGATGGAAGCCATTGAGCAGCTCAAAGCCGCGGGCTACGTGGTGGTGGCTGTGGAGCAAACCGACGCCAGCCAGCTGCTGCCCGCCTTCCGTCCCCAGCCCAATCAGCCCTACGCGCTGGTGATGGGCAACGAGGTGTTCGGCGTCGACGACGAAGTACTGGCCCTGTGCGACGCGGCCGTGGAAATTCCGCAGTTTGGTACCAAGCATTCGTTAAACGTGAGCGTAGCCGCCGGCGTGGTCTTGTGGGACTTCATCAGCAAGCTGACCGGCCCAGCAAGCCACCAAGGATAGCAGCCTATTGCTTCGGCACAAAAAAAGCGGCGCCCCTTTCCAGGAGCGCCGCTTTCTCAATGACTGGGCGTTTACTTCTGCACCAGCACCTTGGTAGAAATTACATCGGCGGCACTGCCGAGGCTAACCTGGTAGAGGCCATTGGCCAGCTTGCTCAGATCCACGGGCAAATCGACCTGGCCGGCCGCAGCCGACACGATCTGACGGGATACGACCTGGCCCAGGCTGTTGCGTACGAGCAGCTCCAGACCCGAAGCAGGCTTAACGAACGTAGCGCGCAGGTGCGACAAGCCGGTGCTCGGGTTAGGATACAGGCTCAGGCCGCCAGTGGCTTTCAAGTCGGCCGCGACGCCGGTCACGACTTGCACGTTCACATTGTCGATAGCCCAGCCCCAACCGAAAGAGCCGGGGTCGGCAAAGAGGCGGAAGCGCAGACGCACCACGTCGCCGGGCGCAAACTTTTGCTGCAGGCCGAAGGAATGAGGCGTAAACAGGTCGGCCGTGCCTACCGCCGTAGAATTGCTGTTGGCCTGGCTGCTGTTCCAGGCGGCCAGCCAGTTGGGGCGTAGGCGGGAATCGTAACCGTCGGCCAGGGGCACCCAAGTGGCACCATTGTCCTTGCTGCCTTCGACGACCACATAATCGTAGAAATCGGGGGTACCAAACACGCTGCCGGGCTCACCGGGCTCGACGAGCACCACCTCATCAAACGACAGCACCTGCGGGCTCGACTGAACCGTAATTGGCACCAACATCTGGTAAATCAGGGTGGTATCGTTGGAGTACGCGTGGTCGGAGTGAATGGCCGGGTTGCTAAAGCCCGTGGGCTGGGCAACGGAGAAACCCTCGCCCACGAAGTCGAGCGGCGCGGGGTTGTTCAGGTTGTTGCTGTAGGCGGCCTGGGCTGGCTTGAAGCTGACCACGTTGAGCACACTGGTACCCGAGCCCGGCAGAGCCGTTTGATTGGCATTGGCGGCCGCGTCGCGCACTACCACGCGGTAGTTGATAACATCACCGGCCACGAGCGGACCGGCGCTGGTGTTGAACGTACCCACGAAGTTGTTGCTAGTGCCCTGGCGCGTGAGCTGAATCGGGGTGCGGGGAGTCCCGTTCACCGTCCATTCTACTTGGGCCACTCCTACGCCCACGTTGTCGGTAGCCTGCACCAGGATCTGGTAGGGCAGCTTATCAGCGAAAACATAGGTAATCGGCTTGTGGCTCACCACGGGAGCCGTGGCGTCGGGGCCAACCACGAAGGAATAGCGAGCCAGGGTGCTCACGTTGGGTTGGAACGCGGCCGGCGCGGTATATGTGCGGCCGGTTTCGTTGTCGGCGGCGGCAATGTAGTAGCTCACCGTATGGTTAAGCCCGGGGTTCTGGATAATGCCCTGGTAAGTGGTGCCGCCCGTGCTGGTCATTACAACTGTCGTCAGCGGGCCGTTGTCGATGGCATAGAAGAGCTTTACCGAACCGGGCGTAATCGTACCGTCGCTGATAATGGAGGCGTTGACGGTGTAGTTCTGCGCCGTTTCCGTGTCCGGGAGCTTGGTGTGGCGAATGGCAGTGTTGAACCAGCCCATTTCGTCGAACATGCGCAACGTGATGGGGCCGGGGTTGTGCATGGCTTCGGCCGAGCCAATGCTGGGCGTCATCAGCGAGTTGATGTCGCCGGCCGTGTAGGTGGCCTCGTTCAGGTGCGAAATACTGGAGCCGCTCGAGTACGTGGCCGGCGCGTAGATGCGGGGCCGTTGGCCACCATTCACGGCCTTGGCCAGGTTGCTGTTGAAATACACATTGCCGCTGGTGAACTGAGCGCCCAGGGCTGTCGATGCGTTGGGGAAAACCTTGTTATTGACCAGAGGAGAGCCGGCCTGGTTTTCCAGATACGTGCTGAAGATGGAAGGTGGGATGCTGTAAGAACCCGCGCCCCCGCTGTAGCTGGTGCTGGCAATAAAGCCCAGGCCGTGGCCCAGCTCGTGCAGTACCACCGATACCAGGTCGTGCTTACCGGCGGGTACGTTGCCGTCGGTGCCGTAGTACCAGTTGAAGGTACTGCTGAAGCGGGCGTTGATATCGGGCAGGTTGGCGCCGTTGAGCTCCTGGCCGGTAATTTTCTCGGCCAGGGCTACCGGGTACGATACGCCGCTACGAGTAGCACCGCTTATATCGTTGTAATAGGCCGTGGCCCCGGCTGAGCCGAGTACGCCGGTGCCCAGGGGCGTCCAGGTGGCCTGCACATGGATAGTCACCGGCGACACGAGCAGGGACTCCCATATTTCAACGGCGTGCTGGAAGGCAGCCTGCGCCTCGGGTGAGAAGCCGGTATAGGTCACTTCAATGTTGGCGGCCGTGCTGCGGCGCCGGCCCGTACGCTGCTGCTCCAGGTAAGCAGCGGGCAGCTCGAGCTTGGTATGCATATCCTCGGCCCGACCGTAGCAAACAGTCGTTGGGGACGGAGCCGATACTTTCACGAAAGTTTGGGCCTGGCCTGGCAGCCAAGCAGCTACCAACGCTGGCAGCAAGAGTAGTTTTTTCATCAAGGCAAAAAATATTAACAGTAGGTAAGAACTCTAAAGCTACGGCATTGAGGCTATTTACCCAAGTCTTGCCCCAACTAAGCCCCACACGGAGCGGATCTTACCAGCCGGCCGCTTTTATAGCCAAACGCAAGGTTGGTCCTGGGAAAACCAGTGCTGGTGTAATAAAATCGGGGGCGCTGCTGCTTCTGGCCAACTTGGCGCAGCGGTACGCAAAGGGCCCTTGTGTATTGCGGCATTATCTCACTGATCATTTTATTGACCAATAGAAAATGATACCATCGAAAAGAATGAGGCATTTCTCCCGGGTGGCGTTGGCCCTCAGCCTGACGTCCCTGGGCCTGGTAAGTTGCGAGAAGCCAGAACTCGAAGTAGCTCCCGAAGCTACTGGCACAGCATCCAGCGCGCTCCGCAGCGCCAGCGACTCCGACCGTCTTGCCAGCGACTATCTAGCCTCTCTCACCGCCACGCTCACACGCATTGTTAGCGAAAACGCCGAGGCGAAGTACGTGCTGGGTGAGCTGGCGCTGAAGCGGTTCGACGGCGACTATGATGTAGCTTACAAGACCCTGCTGGAAGCGCGGGTCGGTGGGGAGAATTTCGCTTCTCTGCTTACGCAAGAAGGATTCGAGATTGAGCCTTTGGCAGCCGGGCTCACGGAACAGCAGGCCAACCGCCTGATTATTTCCATCCCGCTCAACATCGAAAACTGGGCAAGCGCCTCACAAATCAAGGGGACTTTCATTCCCGTGGGCGTGCGCGACTCTGAGCTCAAAGAGGTAACGGTCTACGATGCGAAGGGCAATACGGCCGCATTCTCACCCGATTTGGTGCCGCTGGAAGCCACGCTTTCCACGCGGGAAGATGAAGTAGAGTCGGCGGCTCCCTTTATCGTGACCAGTCTGGGCGAACGACTGGACGAGAATGGCCAGGTACGGGTTGAGTTCACGCAAGCTTACCAGGAGCGGCTGCGCCTGGAGCAGGAAGCACTAGCCAATACGGCTGCTCGGGGTGGCGGCCGCGTCGAATATCTGCGCGGCATCAAGTGCGACCGGCTGAACGTCTACGAACCAGGGATTCGTGGCGAACCCGAATTCCGCATGTATGCGGCTAGCTCTTACAACAACAGCTTTTCCACCGGCTCACCGGTCGTGACTCCTTACACGATTCAGAACGGCACGCTGTTCACGGGTAAGCGTAAGAAATTCGACTACGGCTTCGACCCGAACGTGCAGCTCTTCACCTGGACCACCAGATTCTCAGACTTCTACACAGTGAAGTGGCTGGAAGAAGATGGTGGCCCCACGGTGACATTGACCCTGAATGCGGGTTATGAGAAGGACGGTATCAAGTTTGGAGGATCCACTACCGTTGATTTCTCCCGCTGGGAAAACGATGACATTGTGGGAGAGCAGTCCATTCATGTGCAGGATCAGGACTGGCGGTATTATATCTACTCCTACAACGGTCCAGACCCCTTGTTCCTGACCACAATGGAGTCGCGGTAAGTACCGCTGGCCTCGCCGCAGGCGGCCCCACCAGCAGCTCACCCGGCTTAGATTCGCCCGGGCAGGTGCAGCTGGTGGGGCCAGAGGCCTGAAAGGAGCCCCTAACCACCCGCTGGCTAGTTCTGTATCTATCAGCAAGTTACAAATTCAATAGCGTCTATTTACTCGCCTTATCCTCTTTTCAGCTACCCATGAAATTCTTTACGTTTGTAGTGCTTTGGTGTCTGCTGGCCGTGCAGGCCGTCGCTCAGGACTTCATTTCTCAGTCTGCCGAGGAGCCTAATAAGGCTTTGATTATTGGAGGGCAGCCCATTGCTATCAGCCAGGCACCCTGGACGGTATCGGTGAAAAGCAATCTGCATTCCAACCCAAACTACCAGCCTATCGGGGGTGGCTCTATTGTGGAGCCCCGTTGGATTCTGACCTCGGCTAGCGCCCTGATTGGTCAGTCGGCCGCGAACCTGCAGATTCGCGCCGGCGCCACCGATCAGGCTACGGGCGGGCAACTGGTGCAGGTAGCTCAGATTATCCGCCACCCCGGCTTTAATGCTTCGACCTTCGAAAACGACATTGCCCTACTGCAACTCAGCACTCCGCTTCTATTCAACGCGGACGTTAAGTTGATTAAATACGCCTCCCCGGCGACACTGCCCGATAACCTGATGAACGCCGGTGTTTCGGCTTCCCTCTTGGGCTGGGGCGCCACTGTTGATGGGAGTTATACCGTTACCAATCAGCTTCGTAAGGCAGATATGTCCATCATTTCCAATCTAGATGCTAATAACCGCAACCAGGGCAACGTACCCTTCCCCGGCCCCCCCGTGCCCCTGGTATCAGCGAACATGATTGCCGTGTTCCAGTCGGGTAAAGGCGCCGGCAACCTCGACGGCGGCGGGCCGATGGTTATTTACAACGGCACGGAGCCCGTGCTGGCCGGCTGCTCGAGCTGGAGCCGCGACCCGCGCGACCAGTACCCCAGCATCTGCACCCGCATCAAAAATTACGCATCCTGGCTGCAGGGTCTGCTGCCCGCCCCGCTCACGGTGAGTGTCAGCAGCAACGTGGTACCCCAGCTCGACGACGCGGTTAGAGTCGATTTCTACGCCGGTGGCCTGGGCGGTGTGCCCCCTTACACCTACCTCTGGACTGCTGACATCCGCACCGGTACGGGCCCCTGGGGAATTTCGCGTAACGGCGGCTCGCAGTTCTCCATCAGCGGCGGCCACCCCGACAATGCCGACCAAATCTGCGCAATCGTGCGGGTAACGGACGCCAGCAACCAGGTGATTGAAGCCCGCAGCTGCGGCAACCAGGCTGAAACTTCCCGGACGGCCATTACCACGTACCCCAACCCGGCCGATACCTACCTGGAAATCAGAACGGCCGAAGCCGCTCAAAAGACCACCCGGCGCACGGCCACCACGCCAGTCGCCCAGGCGCACATCAACCTATACGATGCCCAGGGTGTGCTCAAATACTCAGGCACCACCCAGAATGGCCTCCTGAAGCTTGACAGCAGCACGCTGCCGCAGGGTATCTACCACCTGCAACTCAGCCAGGGCAATGCTGTTTCTACCCGTCAAATTGTTATTCGTCACTAGCACGCCCGGCCTGACCGCCAAGGTTCAGCTCCGCTGACGATTCTGCTACCCCCCTTCAAAAAAAGTCCGTCTGGCTTTGTGCCGGCCGGGCTTTTTTGTTGTTCCCCATCGGCCGACTCATTACTTTTCAATCTATGCCAACCTCTTTTACGCCTGCTGCCCACGATACCGCACTGCTTGCCTTGCGACCCACCGTTGGGGCGGAGCTTCCGAACGAGCCGGATGCTTCCGCCGGTGACTTTCTGCACCGCACGCTACGGCCCGTGCTCAAACTGCAGAATCAGGTGCTGCTGGCGCTGGTGGCCGACTTTGTGCGGGAGCACCACATTGGTTTTCAGGAACGCAGCGCCATTGAGCAGCAGCGGCTGGTGGCCGAGTTGCTGGGGCGCAATGTAAAGCTGCGCTACACTATTATCGGCTCCGTAATAGGGTTGTTTACGCAGGCTGAACACCAGTTTTACCGTCAGCACCGGTCCGAAATCAACCGCCGGGTTCTGGAGCTGACTACCCAGCGGGTGCAAAGCCAGCTGGCCGAGCTAACCGAACTGCTGACCACTGCGGGCAAGGGCTGATGATGCAAACCCACTACCGCACGCTGGGAGTTGAGGAGCAGGCGACGCCCGATGAAATTCGCCGGGCCTACCGCAAACTGGTGCTGCTGACCCACCCCGACCGCACCACCGACCCAACCGCCCACCAGCAGTTCCTGCTCATCAACGAAGCCTATGACGTGCTCAGTAATCCCGCCCGCCGCCGGGGCTACGATGCGCTATTGGCAGCCCTGCGGAGTCCGGCCCGCCCGGTAGTTACGGCTCCGCCCCCGCCGGCTGCGGCGCGGCCTAGGCCTCCTTTCACCACCGTAAAGCCCTCCCGCCGCTTCCGGGGCAAGCCCATCGACTTCAGCCCGTATCAGCGCCCCATTCGGTTGTGGGGTAAAATTCTGGTGCTGCTGGGGCTGCTTGTCTTTGTCGACTATTATGGCTTCACCTATACCACTACCGCCGAGTTGATCAATACCACTATTTACGATAGTGGGGCAGATACCTATGTGGTTCGGACGAGCAAAGGCCGTTTTTTAACCTGGGAAGACCCCACGGCCACCACCGCCGTGTTTCGACCCGGGGAACCCCTACGGCTGGACGTTTCCCTGCTCTTCCGCTTTATTCGCGGGGCCCGGTCGGCGGCTGGCCCGGCGCTGCCCGTGCTGTTCCGCCATCAGGCCTTGTTCTTTTTTGCCGGCCTGCTGCTCGTCTCCGCCGGGCTTACCCAAGGCCGCATCCTGGGCGACGCGGGCCGGGTAAACGCGGCCATTTTTGCCACGAGTTTTGCCGTGCTGGTCCTGATGATGATTCGGATCTAACTTCTGATGCAAAAAAAGGCCGGCCATTATACAATGGCCGGCCTTGCTCTTCGGTAGCACCCCGCTTTAGTCGTACTGCGACTCGCGCAGCTGCACCGGCGGCGACTTCTTGCGCAGACGCATGTTCATCAGCTCCACAATCAGGGAGAAGAACATGGCGAAGTAGATGTAGCCTTTCTCGATTTCCTTGTGGAAGGATTCCATCACCAGCATCACCCCAATCATAATCAGGAACGACAGGGCTAGCATTTTGATGGTCGGGTTGCGGTTCACAAAGTCGCTGACCACGCCCGAGAAGACCAGCATCACGCCCATCGACAGAATCACGGCCAGAATCATGATCAGCACATTGTCGACCAGGCCCACGGCCGTCAGAATAGAGTCGAAGCTGAAAACAATGTCGATAAGCACAATCTGCACGATGATGCGGCCCATGGACGTGTAGGTGGGCGTAGCGCCCTCGTGCTCTTCCTCGCCCTGCAGCTTGGTATGAATCTCCGTGGTGCTCTTGCCAATCAGAAACAAGCCCCCGATGAGCAGGATAATGTCGCGGCCCGTGACGCCGAAATCGTGGGAAGCCCAGGGCACGTCGATGGAGAACAGCGGATCTTTCAGGCCCACAATCCACGAAATGCTCATCAGCAGGCCAATGCGGATCAACAGAGCCAGCACCAGCCCGATGGTACGGCCGCGCTTCTGCTGCGCCGGGTCGAGCCGGTTGACGACGATGGAAATAAAGATAATGTTGTCGATACCCAGCACGATTTCCATAAACGTGAGGGTGAGCAAACTCACCCACGCTTCGGCGCTGGCGAAAACAGAAAAGTCGAACATGAGGAACGAGGCGAAGGTGGTAAGGATAGAACAAACGTGGACCGCACGGGGCGGCGGCCCGCCCAGGCCAGGAGCCCGTTATTTCATGTTCACAAACTGCAGCGGCTGACCAACCTCAGCCGATTTTTGGCGCAGCAGGGCAATAACCTGCTGCAGCTCATCAATCTTCTTGGACGACACCCGGATTTGCTCGTCCTGGGTTTGGGCGTCGACTTTGATTTTGCTGTCCTTGATGAGCTTCATGATTTTGCGGCTGGCTTCCTTGTCGATACCGGCGCGCACCTTGATGGTTTTCTTAACCAAGGCCCCGGCGGGCTGCTCCTCGGCCGAGAAGTCGAGGCAGGTACCGTCGAGGCCCTGCTTTACCACCCGCCCCAGCAGAATATCTTCCAGCGCCTTCACCCGCATCGAGTTTTCGGAGCTCAGCAGAATGGTATTGGCCTTTTTATCGAGCTCGATACCGCCCTTGGTGTCGCGCAGGTCGTAGCGGGTTTGCAGCTCTTTTTTGGCCGTGTTTACCGCGTTTTCCAGGGTTTGGGGGTCTACTTTGCTTACGATGTCGAAAGAAGGCATAGTCGTTTAGTTGGGTGAGTGGGTGGCCGCCACAATCCGCGGTTTACTACCTGGGCCGGCAGCCAAAGCCCGGTCTTTGCGTACGCAGATGGGGCGCAAAAGTATCAAATGCGCACGGCAACCCACGCACAATTTCGGTAGGCATTGCCCAAATTGCGCGCTCTAGCTCTTCCCCACGCTCCGATGCCCGTTCGCCCGCCCCACTCCCCTGCCGACTTCGCCGCCTACTACCAACTGCGCTACGAGGTGCTGCGCCAACCCTGGAACCAGCCCCTGGGCTCCGAGCGGGCCGACGACGACGCGGCCCCCAGCACAGTACACGCGTTGTTCACGGCCGAGGATGGCGCCGTAGCCGGCGTAGCTCGGCTTCACCCCTGTGGGCCCGGGCAGGCGCAGGTGCGCTACATGGCGGTGCACCCCGACTACCAGGGCCAGGGCATTGGGGCCGCGCTGCTACAGTATCTGGAAGAAGCCGCCCGCCGCCAAGGCCTGGCCGAGTGCATCCTACACGCCCGGGAGGCTGCCGTGCCTTTCTACACGCGCCAGGGCTATCAGCTGGTGGCTCCCTCGCACACGCTGTTTGGCAGTATTCCGCACTTTCTGATGCGTAAAGAACTCTAAGCCGGCCGGGGCAGCAACGGGCCTGGAGTAGGCTCAGGCTCCAAACTTCTCCCGGCCCCGCAGCAAGTCGAAGTACAGGCGGAAGTCGCCCAGCAGGGAGTACCAGGGGTGCTGAAACGTGGCCGGGCGGTTGCGTTCCACGAAGAAGTGCCCAATCCAGGCAAAGCCATAGGCGGCTACAACGCCCAGCGGAATCAGATTGAAGCGCTGCCAGACCAGAGCCAGGCCCAGAGCAGCCAAGAACAGCGTGGTGCCGATAAAATGCAGAATCCGGGTGCCCCGCTTGCTGTGCTCGCGCAGATAACGAGGGTAGAACTCGGCAAAGGTCAGTGGCGCAGCAGACATGGCAGTGGGGTTATGTACGTAAAGAAACCTAACTTTTCAGCCAATATCCAGCTCATTCCCGCTCACCTCGTTTTCCTATGGAGCAATCCTTCGACGTAGCTACTCTGGTGGCTATTTATAACCAAATCAACCACTACGGGCGCACCAATGGCATGCAGCTGCAGGTGGCCAGCCCGGGGCAGGTGGAGTACACCATGACGGTGCGGCCCGAGCATCTTTCGTCGCCGGGTACCTGCCACGGGGGCGTTATAGCCGGGCTGATGGATTCGGCCCTGGGGGCGGCGGCCCTCACTCTTTCCTTCCAGAGCGGCGAACTGGTCAGTACCGTCGAATTCAAGATCAACTACCTCCACCCCGTCCGCCTGCACGACCACCTCGTGGCCCGGGCCCGCGTCGACCACTCGGGTAAGACGCTGGTCGTGAGCAGCGCCGAAATCACCTGCGCCAACCGGGAGCTGGTGGTAGCCCGCGGCATGGGCACGTTCAACCGCTACCCGGCCGACAAGCGCGACTTCCACCGCCTGTTGTTTCCCGATGCCGACTCTACCCCCTTGGATATCTAGCTTAAACAGGCTAAAACATGAAAGCCGGACACTCCCGCAGGTGGGATGTCCGGCTTTTTCAGTTACCCGATTCTAGCGCTGGCAGCCGCCTAGAGTAGGTCCGAAGAGGCAGATTCGTGCTCGTGCTCTTCGTACTCGTCGCCATCCTGCGGGGGCTGCACTTTGCGCACGTTGCGGGCACAGTCTTCGTCGCGGTGGTTGCGGCCCACGGTGAATTCAACCCAGTCGCCTTCGCGCAAATCGTTGAAGTCGCCCTCGGCCATGTCAGCATAGCTGAAGAACAGGTTGTTGGGCGGCATTACCACGAAGCCGAAGCCGTTCTTAAGGTTTTTGATGGTGCTCATGCCCACCGTGCCTACCGGACCAGCCGCCGTGGGGCCGGTGGGGCGCACGGGCTTTACGGAGGGGAAAGCCACGGGCTCGGGCTGGTTCACGAACATGCTCTCAATCAGCTCGTCGTTGCTGGCCAGGCCGCTGTCAATCACGTCGTGCATGGCCACTGGGTAGGTCACGTGCTCCAGCAGCTGCTGGGAAGCCCGGGTTACCCGGTTTTCGCCTTTGAAGTCTACGTACTTGAAGTCCCAGTTCAGCAGCATCACGCGGGTGCCGATGGTATTGAGCTTCTTGATCAAAGGCACGTAGTCCGAATCACCGGCGATGAGCACAATGACGTCGAAGCTCTTGTGCATAGCCAGTTCCAGGGCTTCCAGGGCCAGCCATACGTCAATGCCTTTCTCCTGCAACCGGCCGTCGCGCGTTTTCAGGGGCATATAATGGGTAGCAATACCCAGGTTCATCAGAATATCGTCCAGCAGACGGTCGTGGAACAGACGGTCCTTATCGCGGGCTTCCGTGGCAGACAAACGGCCCCGGAAAAAGTGAGAGTCCGTGATTTGGCTCAGGCGAACATCTACATCTTCTTCTTCGGCTACTTGGTGCCGAATGTACTCGTGCAGACCTTCTAAACTGATCCGGGCCTTGCGCTCGTGCTGGAAGTAGTAGTAATCACTGATCTTCAGGAAATAATTGCCGTCATAGAAGACGCCGATCCTTATCAGTGGGCTATTCATCTGGTTCATACAAAAAAGCGTTAATGCGAGAGGTGTGTAATCAGGGCAGGTAAGCGAGAGTTGAATTATGAAATGCTACAGGTTGCTATGATCAAAGGTACGCACCTTGGGTCGTAGGTAAGCCTTCGCATGACCGGGGCCTTTATCCTCCTACATGATTATGTGAGGAGGCCAAAGACAGAAATACCAGTTTGTTTGAAAATTGTCGACTTAGAAGCCTAAGGATGGACAATAAACATCCTGTCATTTATAAAATCCTATATCCAATTCAAGCTCCCCTCCATGAAGTTACAGAGATTAAAGGCAATAATAGCAAAAACACGTATTACATTATCACCTATCGAGTGCAATTTACCCGAGGGTGCCCTGAGAGGTGCGAAGCTACTATCTTAATCATATTAGTGCAAATCCCCGAAAAAAGAAACAGCCCTACCTACGATTTGGAATAATCCTATACGTTGACATTATCCTTTTATTCAACATTATAGGCGTCGCCAGCTTCACCCTATATTGCCTTAGTCATATCATCATAATGCAATATTTTTTAGATTTCATCTTCGCATCATCTTCCGCACAGTCTACTTTTTTAATCTCATTTTCATTTGAATGAACATATTTTTTTTTCCTAAGATTCGCCGCGGGGCAATTATCGGCAAATCCGGTGTCCTACCGAAGCCGCTTCGGCAGCTTGCCTACCGGGTGGCCTACTCCTGAAGAAGGTAAGCAGTAGACTTAGAAGTGCATACGACTCACTACCAGCACCAGGACCAGAGCCGCGTACCCGATACAGATTCCAACTTCCATCACGTTACCCGAAGTCGAGCCCGTCCGAATCAGCGGAAGCTTAAAGGCATAGTCCGACAAGGGCATAAACCACTTCACCCCGGCCTTGGTCAGGGAGTCGGCGACGAGGTGGGAAACGTAGCCGGCCCCGGCAAAGTGAGCCACCCCGTGCCAGCCCAGGGTGTTGTTGGCCAGGTAGCCAATGTAGGTCCAGAGGGCCGCAGCCCAGATGGTGTGCGTCCAGGTGCGGTGGGACGTGTAGGGCGCCAGGGCCACGAAGGTACCCAGCAGGCTTAGCCACAAAAACCCGAAGTAAAGCCCGGCCAAACCCGTGCAGATGCCGGTAAACATCAGGGCCAGCTTGCGGGCCGAGCCGCCCTGCATAGCCACCCCGATAAGCCCGAAAGCCAGGGCCGCGGTAAAGCCCATGCGCCGGTCGGAAGTACCGAGCGGCAGCATGTAGTGGGTGTAACCGGCCAGGCCCAACGCCACCAGCGCAAAGGCAAAGCGCACGTAGTTCTGGGAGAAACTCAGGCGCTTGCTCAGCCGGGAGCTGGGGTGGTCGAGGTCGGGGGCCAGGGCCGAGAAGCCGGCCAGGGCAATGCCCGCGGGCGAGAAGGGCACGCCCGCAACCAGGCCGCCGACGGCCACGCCGGTAATCAGGCCAATGGCCAGGTGAGAAGAGCCGCGCACGAAAAGAGCTTACGAGGAATAATACAAAGCGCGAAGGTACGCGGCCCGGCGGCTAGTTGGGCACCGGGAGCAGGTACACGATTTCCGGTTCGAAGGTGGGCTCGGGGGCTTCCGTGGGCCGGGCCGGGTAGCGGGCGGCCTTGCGGCGGGCCTGGCTGAGCTTAGACCAGGCGTGGTTGAGGGTTTGCCAACGCACCCAGGCGTCGAAATTGAAATCCTGGTCCTCGGCGGGGTTACGGGTGGGGTCCATACGCAACAGGGGGAATTTGGGGGTACTAGAAGCGGCGGGCAGAGCAAAGCAAAGACCAATTTAGGAATTTTCTGCCAACTCAACCGTAACCTTTTTCATTCGGGCTTCGCGGAAACTTTCGGACCTTGGCGGCGGTATTGCTTACCACAGTGCCTGCTTCTGCCCGACCGGATTTGTCTTCGGCCGGGCTTCTCCCTTTTGCCTTTCTCCTAGCCGCTTGTCGTTTTGAAGGTTTCCGACTTCCTCCAGCTCTACTCCCTCGACCCCACCGTGCTGACCGTGGGCGCCCGCCTGAACCCGGCCACCGCCAACTCGGTGCGCGCCAAAGCAGCCCAGACCGAGGCCAGCACGGCCCGCCTCCACCTGCGCGGCCTCGTAGGGAGCCAGGACGCGGTGCTGGCCGCCGCCCTGCACCAGGAGTTTCCGGATCAGCACCACCTCTTCATCCTGCACGACCGGGAAGAGGCCGCCTACTTCCTGGCCGACCTCCAGCACCTGCTGCCCGACGAGGAGCCCCTGCTGTTTCCGAGCTCCTACAAGCGCCCCTACGCCTTCGACGAGACGGAAAACGCCAACGTGCTGATGCGGGCCGAGGTCCTCAACAAGCTGAACTCGCACCGGGGCCCGAAAACCACGGCCGAAAAGGCGTCCGAAGATGCCGACGACGCCCTGCCCGAAGGCGCGGAGAAAAGCAAGAAAGGCAAGAAAATCAGCGTGAAGGACACGGCCGGGGCCCTCATCGTCTCCTACCCCGAGGCCCTGTTCGAGAAGGTTATCAACAAGAAAAGCTTAGTTGCCAACACCTTTATTGTGAAAGTCGGCGACAAGCTCGACGTCAACTTTATCAGCGACATGCTGGCCGAGTACGACTTCGAGCGGAGCGACTTCGTGTACGAGGCGGGCCAATTCGCGGTGCGCGGCGGTATCGTGGATATCTTCAGCTACGCCAACGAGCTGCCCTACCGCATCGAGCTGTTCGGCGACGAGGTGGAAACCATCCGCACCTTCGACCCGGAAAGCCAGTTGTCGGTGGAGAAGCGGCAGCAGGTGAGCATCATCCCCAACGTGCAAACCAATCTGCTGCAAGAGACGCGGGAAGCCTTTCTCGACTTCATCCCGCGCAACACCGCCATCTGGGCCAAGGACGTGCGCCAGACCCTGGACATCGTGGAGGAAAGCTTCGACCGGGCCGAGCAGGGCTTCAAGGAAATGCTGGCCTCGGCCGGCGGCGTGCAGATTGTGAGCAAGCCCGAGGACTTGTTCGAGTCGGGCAAGACGTTCAAGAAGCTGCTCGACGGGTTCCCCATCGTGGAGTTTGGCAAACGGTTTCACTTCAAGGCCGGGGCCGAGGAGTTTACCTTCAGCGCCAAGCCCCAGCCTTCGTTCAACAAGGACTTCAGCCGCCTGGTCAAGAACCTGCACGACAACCAGGAAAAGGGCTTTACCAACGTCATTGCGGCCGAGTCGGTGCGGCAGGCCGACCGGCTCCGGACCATCTTCGACGAGCTCGACAACAACGTGCAGTTTCAGCACCTGCTGCTGGGCTTGCGCGAGGGGTTCGTGGATGACACGCTCAAGCTCGTCGTCTACACCGACCACCAGCTGTTCGAGCGGTTCTACCGGGCCCAGGAAGGCCGCAAGTTCTCCAAGAAAAAGGCTCTGACCCTAAAGGAGCTGCGCACCCTGGTGCCCGGCGACTACGTGGTGCACCAGGACTATGGCATTGCCCGCTTTGCCGGCCTGACCCAGGTTGAAATCAACGACCGGGTGCAGGAAGCCATCCGCCTCGTCTACCGCGACGACGACGTGCTGACCGTCAGCATCCACGCCCTGCACAAGATTGCCAAGTACTCGGGGGCCGAGGGCACGCCGCCCACCATGAGCAAGCTGGGCTCCCCGGAGTGGGAAAACAAGAAGAAGTCGGTTAAGAAAAAGGTCAAGGACATTGCCGCCGAGCTGATCCGCCTCTACGCCAAGCGCAAAACTGCCCCCGGCCACGCCTTCGCCCAGGATTCGTTTATGCAGGCCGAGCTCGAATCCTCGTTCATCTACGAGGACACCCCTGACCAGGCCAAGGCCACCGAAGACGTGAAGCACGACATGGAGCAGCCCCACCCCATGGACCGCCTCGTGTGCGGCGACGTGGGTTTCGGCAAAACCGAGGTAGCCATCCGGGCCGCGTTTAAGTCGGTGGCCGACGGCAAACAGGCGGCCGTGCTGGTGCCCACCACCATCCTGGCCATGCAGCACTACAAAACCTTCCGGGAGCGGCTCGCCAACCTGCCCGTAACGGTGGAGTACGTGAACCGCTTCAAGACCACCAAGCAAATCAAGGAAACCCTGGCCCGGGTGGCCGAGGGCAAAACCGACATCCTCATCGGCACCCACCGCCTCACCAACAAGGACATCAAGTTCAAGGACCTGGGCCTGCTCATCATCGACGAAGAGCAGAAGTTCGGGGTCAAGACCAAGGACAAGCTCAAGGAGCTCAAGGTGAACGTGGACACGCTGACCCTCTCGGCCACGCCCATTCCGCGCACCCTGCACTTCTCCCTGATGGGAGCCCGCGACCTGTCGGTCATTGCCACGCCCCCACCAAACCGCCAGCCGGTGCAGACCGAGCTGCACGTCTTCGACGAGCTGCTGGTGCGCGACGCCGTAGCCCGCGAATTGAAGCGCGGCGGGCAGGTGTTTTTCGTGCACAACCGCGTGAAGGACATCGACGAGCTGGCCAACATGATTCTGCGCCTCGTGCCCGACGCCCGCGTGACCACCATCCACGGCCAGATGGAAGGCGACCAGCTCGAAAAGCGCATGATGAAGTTCGTCGATGGCGAATACGACGTGCTGGTGAGCACCAACCTGATTGAGTCGGGCCTTGACATTCCGAACGCCAACACCATCATCATCAACCGCGCCCACATGCACGGCCTCTCGGACCTGCACCAGATGCGGGGCCGCGTGGGCCGCTCCAACAAAAAGGCCTACTGCTACCTGCTCACCCCGCCCGTGGCCGGCCTGCCCTCCGACGCCCGCAAGCGCCTGAGCACCCTGGAGGAATTCTCCGACCTCGGCGACGGCTTCAAGGTGGCCATGCGCGACCTCGACATCCGGGGCGCGGGCAACCTGCTGGGCGGCGAGCAGTCGGGCTTTATCAACGACCTGGGCTTCGAAACCTACCACCAGATCTTGGACGAGGCCGTGCAGGAGCTCAAGGAAACCGAGTTCCGCGACCTGTTCCTCGGCGACCCCACCCAGCGCCTCCAGGAAGCTGCCGCCACCAAGGGCCCCAAGGAGTGCAACATCGAAACCGACCTGCAAATCCTCATCCCCGACCACTACGTGAGCAACGTCTCGGAGCGCCTCCAGCTCTACAGCAAGCTCGATAGGGTGAAGGGCCCCGAAGAATTGCGCAAGCTCGTGGCCGGCATCGTGGACCGCTTCGGCCCCCTGCCCCAGGAGGTCGAGCAGCTGGCCGATATCGTGCGCCTACGCTGGCAGGCCTGCCAGGTCGGCTTCGAAAAGCTCACCCTCAAGAAGAACCTGCTCAAAGGCTACATCCCGGCCACCAACAACGAGGCCTACTTCCAAGGCGAAACCTTCGGCACCATCCTCAACTACATCCAGACCCACCCCCGCTCCGCCTCCATGAAGGAGCGCAAGGAACAGCTCATCATCAGCATCGACGAGGTGAAAAGCGTGGGGGCCGCCAAGCGGATTCTGAGTGAGTTAGGGAGTGAGGAGAAGGTGGGCGTGTAGAGTTGATATATAAAAGATAGAGCGAGGCATTTAGTTAATTGCTTCGCTCTATCTTTTATATATGAAAACTAACTCTTAATTGACCTATTGAATTTCCTTCTTGCTATATCAATATCTCTCCTCAAATCGTACGAAACCCGGGACCAGTCAAAATATGTATTCAGATGCTTAATAGGCTCCCACAACCCATCCATATACTCCACAAACAACTCGGCCCGATCAAGTCTTTGTGCAATATGTTTTGCATCTCCTATTTGTGCCCTATATCGTTGAGATATAAATGGAATATCTACAATCATAGCATCAACATAAGTAAACAACTTAATTAACGTAGTAAAATGGTATGCGCCAATTGTTGTAATCCTTATTACAACTTGACTAGCACTCATTCTACCAACAGAATTTCTAGACGTAGATTCAATTAGTTTGCGCGACACATAGTACCCTATCAAAAAATCAATTTGAGGAACAGTATAGCCATATCCCTGTAGTTGAGCGTAAATTTTTTCACTCTCTAAATAACCATCACCACGACCAGAATTCATTGAACTCTGCAACATACCTAGAACGATAGAACCTAAAAAATACTCTTTAGTGTCGTTATAATGTATATCAAATACATTCGTTATCAAAGATCTGCTTGGATCATAGTAGATATTATCACCAAATATAACTGCTCGTAAGAATTCATGAAAAGGTATATCGTAGTCGCCATCAGTAGAGAAAATATGCAGTATTTTCTCTGTATTAACATGACCACTTCCAAAAAAACTTTTAACAACATCTATAGCCTGCCTTATATTGCCAGCAGATATATTATCAATAAACTCAAACAATCTTGGATTCCTTGCAAAGGAATCTTTTAATATTTGAATCAATGTATCAAGCTTGGAAAAAGTTGTATTAATCTTCAGAGAAGATAGAGGTATTTCACCTCTTGTAATTAACTGAGCAAAATTTAGCCTTCTGTTAATTACTTCATCTAATCTAGGAGGAGCAATTGAGAAGGCTTTTGGATGATATCCACTTAAAGCACCAACTTTAACTGAACGGTGAAATGTTTCAGGCCTCAATGTAACAAAGACAGTAACAGGCCAATGCTCCGCTAGTTCCTGTGATATCAGAAATGCTTGTTGTTGAGCATCATCACCACGTTGGTCACAATTATCTAAAAATATAATAGCCTGTTTCTTCTTAATTTTGGTCGCTTGCTCCAATGATTTTCTCACATGCTGAGGCCTGTCCATAACTTTTCCAGCAAGAAATTCAATTTCTTTCATTATAATATCAGGACTACCAATATCATACAAAGGTTTGTATATTCCATTTTTAAATGAAGCCAACTCATCCTTGTAAACCTCTCTTACAAATAAGTTTTCATCAATATTTATATTGTAATCCTCTTTAAGCTGTGTAGCAACTTCATCAATCACTACTTTTTCGATCAAAGTAGTAAGAACAGCCTGTGCACCAAGATTTATCTTAAAAGTCAGCGCATTATCAAATACTGCCTTAGCTTCTACTTTAATAAGATTATTAATAAAACTTGTTTTACCAACACCAACATCACCGAGTAATAACACTGGTCTACGGCTTAAACTATTCGCCACTATATCTGACAAATCCTTAGATATACCATTTTTCGTTACTACCGGCTCAACATAACCAGCTTGTTCCTCTTTCTCAAATATATATTTATACCTTGTAGTAAGTATTTCTTTGCTCACCATGGCGAATTGAGACAAAGGACCGCTCTTACAATAACATGCTTTAAGAAAACGTGACTCTACCTCCTTCTCCCTGATAACATCTTCCAGAACCAAATCACTAATAATCTGCATATCCATTTGAAACGGATTTCTATTCTTTACACCAGGATAGTTATTTATTGTTGAGGACAATTTTGCTGGAAGGCTTTGCACTTGGTTGCCGACAAGCGTATTAATAACATATCTTGATTCAAGACCAGGTTTTGACAGAACATTCCACAATAACTGAAAGTTATTCAACATAACTTGTGTTGACGCAAAGACAATAGCATTGCCCTCCAAAGGCGGAACTCCATCAATTCTATTAGCAACAAAAATTACTAGTTGCCAACCATTACAAACTATCCCGACCTCAACTCCACGTTTTTGACAATAACCACTTACCTGCTCTAAAGCATCTTTAAGATTTTTATTATCTTTACAAAGGGTTTTTAGGCTATAAATATTGTTATTTGTTATTCCGATGGGAAGGGTAAAATAATCACCTTCCCTTTTAGCTTCTAGTATAGCAACAGGCCGATGGATAGTTAGTATATAATCCGCATACTTTCCTTGATAACTCTCTTCAGTAATAAGATTTTCCCTGCTCCACCCCAAGCATTCAAGTAATAGAGCATCTATCATTTGAATTCTAGTAGTATCTTCATTTCTTTCATGATCTGATGCGGAACAAAGTGCATCAAGCTTCTCCATATTACTTCTGGACTGCTCGTAATCGTTAGCCATATATTATGAAGATTTAATATTCACTGAGTGGTGTGTTTCTGTTGCCAAGATAAGTATTATGTGGATTTTACATTTACACATTTAGTGTAGGTTTATAGCTCGTGTCTCTCATACCGCTGTGGTTACATCTCACCCTGCTGGCGCGCGTCTGTGACGCGTGACTCCCGGCACCGCGTCTCTGACGCGAATCGTTGAGGCAAGTCGTTCTGCCAGCCGCGTCAGAGACGCGAAACCGCCAAGCACGCATCAAAAACGCGCGCTAGCTCCCCGCCACTCGCGCACCCATCCCACCCTCCTGCCACCCCACCCCACCCCGCCCCACCCTCTTGCCGCGCCCGCCGAAGCTCCTGGCACCCCGCGCCAACCTCTTGCCACGGTCGGTGAACCTCTTGTCACCCCCGTTGAGGTTCATGTCACCCCTGTTGAAGTTCTTGCCACGCTCGTCAAGGTTCGTGTCACCGCTGGCGAAGCCCTTGTCAGCCCCGGCGAAGTTCCTGTCACCGCCGCTGAGGTTGCTGCCGCTTCCGCTGAAGCTCCTGCCAACCCGGGCCGCATAAATAGTCACCCGCCCGAATACAAGCAACCCCGAATCCGACTACCTTACCCTCAAGTATTTACCCTAACCTATACCCACTATGAACGATTCGCAACGGGCCAAGCTTGCCATGCTGCAAACCACCCTGCGCGTGCTCGACGAGCACGCCGACCTCTACGCCACCAACAAAGCCCTCGGCAAGGCCCGCCAGGAGCTGGCCGCCCTCGTCGCCGACCTCGACCCCACCGCCGAGCGGCAGCAGCGCGCCACCACGCCCGCCAAGCCCGGCGCCGTCAAGAAGGAAACCAAGGAGAAGCTGGCCGAGCGCGCCGCCGCCGTGGCCGCCGCCCTGCTCGCCCTCGCCGATGAGCTCAACGACATCCGCCTGCACACCGACAGCGACTACACCGAGCGCCAGCTCCGCCGCCAGCCCGACGCCGACCTGCTGCGCATCACCCACAACCTGCACCAGCGCGCCACCGACCACGCCCAGGCCCTGGCCGAGCAAGGCGTCACGGCCCAGGAGCTCAGCGACCTGCAAGCCGCCATCCAGGCTTTCCAGCAGGAGCAAACCACGCCCCGCACCCGCATGGCCGACGGCAAAGCCCGGAAACAGGAAATCAACGCCGACCTGCGCGAGGCCTCCGCCCTGCTCCGCAACCGCATCGACAAGTTCCTCATCCGCTACCAGCGCCCCGAGCCCCAGTTCCACACCGCCTACCAGTCGGCCCGCCAGGTGGTCAATACCGCCGCCCGCCCCGCCGCCAAAACTACCCCGGCCCCGGTCGGCTAGCGCCCCGCCCGGTCGTTTGCCGCGTTGCCTCCCCTATCCTACCGCACTATCCTACTGCAACAGCCGCGCCCGGCTTCCCCTCACAGGGAGGCCGGGCGCTTTTTCATTCCCTTCAACAACCCTGCGGTATATCCCCAGGATTTTATTGCACCACCGGGCAGCTATATTTCAAACAGTTAGAATATTTTTGCTCGACTATACTTACCCAACCCGCTAGCTTTGAAAACACTTTACGCTCTACTACCCGGTCTGCTGCTCACGTCCGCCGCCCTGGCCCAAACCACGCCCGGCGGGGTCCGTATCGGCGCAGCCGGCGCCCCCGATGCCGCCGCCATCCTCGATATTTCGGCCACCGGCAAGGGCCTGCTCATCCCCCGCATGGACTCGGCCGCCCGCGCCGCCATCCCCACCCCACCCGATGGCCTGATGGTGTTCCAGACCGACGGCCGCCAGGGCTTCTGGTATGCCACCGGCGGCAGCTGGCTCTTCATCCCCGACAAAGCCCGCGCCGGCGACAACCTCGGCAACCACGTGCTTGGCCGAAATCTGGTGCTCAACGGCCAGCGCATCGTGGGCGGCACGGCCGCCGCGCCCGGCACCAACGGCCTGACCATCGACGCCAACGGCCTGGTCCGCCTGCGCACCGCCATTCGCCCCCTAAACACCTACGACAACGGCGCCGGCCTCCGCCTCGATGATGCCGATGCCGGCCTGCTGGTCCGCACCACCATTGGCTACGGCTCCCCCACGCCACCCCTCTCGGGCCAAGGCGACCGGCTGATGTGGCTGTCGTACTATGGGGCCTTCCGGGCCGGCGGCGTCGATGGCACGCAGTGGGACACTGGCAACCTGGGCTTTTACTCGGCCGCTTTCGGCTACAACAACCTGGCCAGCGGCAACTACAGCCTGGCCAGCGGGTTCAGGAATACCGTGCAGGGCAGCTACTCCGTAACGGTTGGCTCCAACAGCTTTGTGGATCAAACCTCGAGTGCCTCGGCCGCGTTTGGCAACCTCTGCCGCGTGAAGGGCAGCTACAGCCTGGCCGCGGGTATCAACGCCCTGGCCCGGGGCCGCGCCGCCTTCACCCTGGGCGAGCGGTGCACCGCCGACGCGGATAATGCCATTGCCATGGGCCGCTACGCCTCGGCCGGCGATAGGTCGGGTACCTTCGTCATCGGCGATGCCTCCGTCAACGACACGCTGCGGGCCTCGGCCAACAACCAGTTTTCGGCCCGCTACGCCGGCGGCTACCGCCTCTACTCCAACGCGGCCATGAGCATCGGGGTGGTCCTGAACGCGGGCAGCAACTCCTGGCAGATTACTTCCGACTCGACCAAGAAAGAGCTGGTGCGCCCGGCCGACGGCAACCAGTTCCTGGAGCGCATCAACGGCCTGCGCCTGGGCTCGTGGAACTACCGTGGCCAGGACCCGCGCACCATGCGCCACTACGGCCCCATGGCCCAGGACTTCTACCAGGCCTTCGGCCACGACGCGCTGGGCACCATCGGCAACGACTCGACCATCAACCAGGCCGACTTCGACGGGGTCAACCTGATTGCCATTCAGGCCCTCTACCGGCAGGTGCTGGAACTGAAGGAAGAAAACGCCCGGCAGCACCAGCAGATTCAGCAGCTACAGTCCCGCGCGGCTTCGGCGGCAGCAGCACCGGCCGCAACGAATACGGCGGCCCTGGAGGAGCGCCTGCGCCGCCTCGAAGCCCTGCTCGGGGCCCAGGCCCAGCGCTAATGGGCGACCGGGGCAGTAGAACTCCGTAGAAGCCCCGCCCCGCTGGCCCACGGGCAACTGAAGAAATTAGGAATATCTGCGAGCCGCGAATATCTTGTCCTCCATGCACCACACCTTACGTATTCTTAGCCTGCTAGCAATTCTGGCGTCCTGCCAGAAAGAGCAGGCTCCGGACCCCGAGCCCGGCCCCGAGGAGCACAGCCTGACCCGCTCCCTGCAGTTTCCCGGCGAGGGTATCCGGCTGGATACGACCTACACCACCTCCCAGATTCCGGTGAAGGCCCACGTGAGCAAGTTTACGCCCCAGGAGGATTACCTGCTCGTGGAGTTCACCTCCGGCGCCTCCATAAGCACGACCACGCAGAAGGACATCATCTCCCTTAACATTCCCGTCAGCAAGCTGCGCCCGGGCTGGGTGGGCGACTACCAGTTTGTATATGGTCGGTTTAATACTTCCCCTCCCACCTTCACCGGCCACGTGATGGGCAGCCTGTACCTGCGCTACCACCAAAACGCCTTCGCCTATTTTGATGCCAACGGCAGCGCCGATACGCCCGGGGTATTCCGCATCACAGCTTACGACGCCAAGCGCCACCTGATCAGCGGCGATTTTCGCACCAGCGGGGAAGCATGGATAGATCTGACTCCCGTTACGAAGGGTGCTGCCTCTTTCAAGCTACAGCTGAGCGGCTCGTTCAAAAACCTGCCGGTAAAGCAGTAAGCCCCGATTCCACTCGTTAGCTAGTCCATAAACCAAGCGCCCGGCTTCCCAGAGAGAAGAAGCCGGGCGCTTGGCTTTTCTGCGGCTGCTACTCCCCTACTTCAGCACCTTGGCATCGTGCACCACCTTCCCCCCCACGATGGTGAGCAGGCTGGTAGTCCGGGGCAGCTCCGGCGGGGGCACGGTGAAGATATCCTGGGACAAGACGACCACGTCGGCCAGCTGCCCCACGGCGAGCCGCCCCTTGTGCTGCTCTTCAAATTCGGCAAACGCCGAGCCGTAGGTATAGGCCCGCACCGCCTGCTCGCGAGTCAGGGCCTCGGCCGGGTTGCTGGGCGTGATACCGGCCAGCATGATGTTGAGAAACGGGTTCAGGGGCCCATCCGAGCCCAGGGCCAGCGGAATGCCCGCCGCCAGCAGGGAGCCCAGGGGCTGCATTTTCGGTCCCCAGCGCTGGTGAAACACCTGGGGCTCGGTGAAGTGGCTGGGGTTCTGCACCACGACCACCCCCAGGGCTTTGGCCCGCGGCACCAGGTCGCCGATGATTCCGTCGCCGTGCTCAATCCGGACCCGGCGGGCGGGCCAGCTGCCGGCGGCCCCGTTGCGCTCCAGGGCGGCCAGGACCACCTCGGCGCTACGGTCGCCGGCGCAGTGCACGAGGAGCTGCTGCTTAAAATCGACCGACTCCTGCACCATGCGACCTACTTCGGCTTCGCTGAAATTGAGCTTGCCCGTCCAGCCGGGGCGGTCCTGGTAGGGCTGGCGCAGGGCGGCGCCCCGCTCGTAGGGCGTCCCGTCGAGCACCCACTTGATGCCGCTGGCTTTCACCTGTGGCGGCAGCTTGGTCAGGGAAGCCAATTGGCGCACTTCACTCAGGTCGCGCTGCTGGGGCGAAGTGGGCGCAAACGGAATGACCCGCACCCGCACCGGCAGCCTGGCCTGCCCCAGCAGCCGGGTAAACCGCTCGACGGGCATAAAGGAAAACAGCTGCAGCGAGGTAATTCCCAGCCCCAGGGCTTCGTCGGAGAGGCGTTGCAGGCCGGCCAGGGCCAGGGAGTCGGAGGCCTGGGCGGCCAGGGCCCGGCTGGGCAGCCACTGGGCATACTCCCAGAAGCGGCCGTTGAGCTGGCCGGTGGCCGAGTGCTCGTAGGCCCCGCCCAGGGGGTCGGGCTGCTGCTCCCCGACACCGAGCTGCTGCAAGGCCCGGGAGTTGGCGATGTAGCCGTGGCCGTAGTAAGCCCGCAGCAGCACGGGATGGTTGGGCGCCAGCCGGTCGAGGGCGGCGCGGTCTACTTGCGCATTGGTAACGACGACCATACCAATTCTACCAAATACCCAGGTACCGGCCGGGGCCTGCTGCACAGCCGCCGCCAGGGCCTGGGTGGTTTCCTCCCAGGTCGGCTCCATGGTTTTGAAGGCCAGGGCCGTGCCGCGGGGCTCGGGCGTGAAGTGGTTGTGGGCATCGTTGAAGCCCGGCGTCACGGTGCGGCCCTGCAGGTCGATACGCCGGGTACGGGGGCCAGCCAGCTTGCTGATGTCGGCCGTGGTACCCACCGCCACAATCCGCTCGCCCCGGATAGCCAGGGCCTGGGCCTTGGGCCGGGCCGCATCGGCCGTAAACAGGTTGCCGTTCAGCAAGACCAGGTCGGCGGGCTGCTGCCCCAGGGCGGGGGTGCTGAGCAGCCACCCGCTAAGTACGCTCCACAGTAGCTTTTTCATAGACACCCGAGTAGTTCGTCTCCAACTTAATATTGAAAGATTACAATATAGTAAAAACCCGGCAGCCAGCTTTGCCCTCAGCGTGTGGATAGCAGGGCCCTGCCACTACCCAGGTAGCACCTTGCTTACCGCCGAGCGCCGCCGCAATTGGCGGAGCCGGATATGGGGCACTTATAAGAAGGTTTCTATAGTTTGCAGCTGACATATAATTAGTAGCGTCCCGCTGATCTACCCTACCTTTTTTGTTAGATGAACTACCCTATTTGGCTTCTACGCGTACTGCTGCCCCCCTTGGCAGCCCTGCTACTGAGCGCCTGCAAGCAGGATAAAGAAGCGGAGCCGACTCCCGCCCCCGCCGAACTTAAGGGCAAGTGGACGCTCACCAAGTCGTACTACAAGTACACCGACGACCAGGGCAAGACGACCAACCAAGGCGGTGGCACCCGTACGGCCCCGGCCACGACCCTGACTATCTCCGATGCCACGTTTGCCTTCGCGTGGCCCGGCAACCGGCATGAGTACTTCTACACCCGGACTTCGGACAGCACGGCTTACACGTACTATACCTACCAGAATCAGCCGCTGACGGAGAAAAATTATTCTATTATCGAGCTCAAGGAGCACAGCCTGGTTACTCGCTACACCTGGAAGACGTTGGGCGGCTATTTCATGGAGAAAGAGTACTACACCCGCTAAAGCCCGACCTGGCCCACCTGACTCCAGCACTCGGAGCCGGCAGCGGCTTACTCGGCAACCCGACGCCAAGCGCAGAGAAAGCAGCACGATACTCCGGTGCTGGTGATGCTTCAGGGGACTCAAACAATCTGGCAACGGCCGGATAGTTGCCAACCGCCCAGTACCGCGCTTCTTGTCCCGACAGGCGCCCTACCTGCTGCTCCTTATTTCTTGGGTTTGGCTTTTCGTTGGCGCTTGGGCGGGAGCTGGTCGCCGCTGAAGGCTTGGTGCTTGAAAATGGACTTGTGTATTACCCGGGCCTGCTGGGCCGTATGTTCGGCCTTGGCCTGAAAACGGTCGGCTACATCCTGCTGGCCTTCTTGGGCGAAATGCTGGCCCAGGTGCTCCAGTAGCATTTTGCTTTCCTCCAGGCCCCGCATCGACTGGTAAAGCAGGCTTTCCACCGACTCGGATACTTCGGAGAGCAGGGCGCTGATGGTGTAGGCGTGGCCCGTATGGCAACGGTACCGAATCATCTTCCCCTCAATCAGCTGGGTAAGCGCCCCGTGGCAGTCGGGGCAGGTAAAGGCGGTGAGTTGGCCCTGGTCAATAATGCCCATTTCGAAGGCATTGTTGTTTTTGGCGATGTTGACCTCAATACCAATCAGCTCTGAGTAGCCCTGGGGCACAGTCAGCACCCGCTCCGCCGACTCGACAGCAGTTAATTTTACCAGCAGCCCGCTCAGTTCGGCCAGCGGCACTACGTAGTCGGCAGCCACAAACTCCAGGGCGTTGGTCGGCATGGCGGGCGAGGTAGCATCGGCGGGGTCTTGCACCACCGTAACGCCGCCCAGGCGCTGAATGCACCACAATCCGGAGGTGCCATCGTCGAGGTAGCCGGTCAGGACCACCCCAATTACCCGGGGCCCGTAGCCGTAGGCCGCCGAGCGAAACAAGGCATCGACCGAAGGCCGGAACCGGTTTTCCTTCGGGCCGCGCTTCATCAGCACCGTATCGTTTTCGATCAGCAAGTGATGGTCGGGGCGAGCCACGTAGATAACGCCGGGCTGCACGGCTTCCCCATCGGACGGGTGCTTGGCGGGCAGCGGCGACACTTCGCTCAGCAGTTGGGGCAAGATGCTGTTGGCGTAGGGCGCCATGTGCTGCACCACAAAGATGGGAGCCGGAAAGTCGTGCGGCAACGACCGGACCAGCTCCAGCAAGGCTTCGACTCCACCAGCGGAAGCCCCAATAACCACGATATCCCGCTTGGGCGGCGGGGCGGCTCCTTTCTTCTTAGTTGCCATATCCAAGTCTCGATTAAACGACTCTTCCAGACGTTTGGGCGCCGCCTCGGCCAGTCTACTCCCAACAGGTGCGGATTAGCAGATACGGGACAACCTGGGTCCCTGTTGAGCAGCGCCCTATTAGCTAATTCAAGCCGCAGACTAGCCACGAGGGAATCTGGTTGTGTTAGAACACCATCCCCACGCCGGAAAAACCACATAGCCCACCGCCCCTGACAGGCTACTCCGTTTTTCTGGTGTGGGCCGGCTTGCTGGCCCGTGCAGCTACTTTTTCTGCTTGCGCTGCCGGTTTTCTGCTTTGATACGCTTTTTCACCCCGTCGTCGACGCCCCGGCCCTGGGGCACCGGCTGGTAGAGCGAGGCTGTGGTAGCCGGCGCGGGCGGGGCCGTTTTGATCTGGTAGCGGTGGGCAATGTTGGCCGATAGCCGCTCGGTGAAGTGGGGCAGGATGCCGTGGGAGAAAAATGCGCCCCGGGCTTTCCAGCCCACGGGCAGCTCCTGCCGGGGCCGCACCGAGGAGCGCACCATGGCATGCACGACTTTGCTGGGCGGGTCCAGGGCGGCCATGCGCGGGGTGCCGCCGCTATAGTTGGCCGCGTGGCCCCAGAAGGGCGTATCCACGGCCCAGGGCTCAATGGTCACGACTTTGATATTCTTGTAGCCGTTGAGGCGCAGCTCGTGGTTGAGGGCCTGGTCCATGTTGCGGATGGCGCCTTTGGTGGCGGCGTACACGGCGTGGTAGGCCAGGGGCACTTCACTTTCCACCGAGCCCAGGTTCATGAGCGTGCCGGCCCCCTGCTGCTGAAAAATCTTGATGGCCGCCTGGCTGCCGTACACGATACCCTTCAGGTTGACATCAATCAGGTGGGAATAGTCGGCCGTGGGAATTTCCCAGAACCGGCCGATGCCGCCCACGCCCACGTCGTTGACCCATACATCGACGCGGCCAAACTGCTTCAGGGCCGCCTCGGCCAGGCGCTGCACCTGCTCGGGCTGGCTGATGTCGGTGGTCACGACCAGGGCCTGCCCGCCTCCGGCCCGCACCTTGCCGGCTACTTCTTCCAGCAGCTCGGTGCGGCGGGCGGCCAGCACCACGTTGGCTTTCATGGCGCCCAGCTGCTCGGCCATGCCCCGCCCAAAGCCGCTCGAGGCCCCGATGATGACGTACGTTTTGACCTGCACCTGCTTCTGTACCGCCGCGCCCGGCCTAGAGGTAGCGCAGCTGCTCAGCAGCAGCCCCAGCAGCAGGAGCACGGTCAGCAGAATTCCCGCGCCCTGGGGCCGGGGCCGCAGCGTGTGCCGCCGAATCGGGGCCAACCCCGGCGTGCTGAAAACAGAAGAGGGCTGACTTCGAAAAGTAGGTTTCGCCGACATAGCAAATCAGGGCTGAGTAAAAAATATCGTCTACTGGCATACGGGCAGGTTTACCGCCTGGATATAGCCCAGCTTGGCGGAAATGGCTTATCGAGCCGACCTCGTGGGTAGCACTTTTTGCAATAAGCGCAGCCATAAGAACCCATACTTCTCCCCCACTCGTATCTTGCAAACTCGACCGGTGCTGGAGCGCTACCCCATCGGAACCACAGCCTTACCAAGTGACGTGCGGGTAGGCGGCACTCTATTTCGCATGAACCACATTGTTTATATGAGCCGGGCCGTTCGTCCCTTGTCGGACCAGGACCTGCAGGAATTACTGGCCCAGTGCCGCCGCGACAACGCTCTGCACAACGTCACGGGCATCCTGTTCTACAGCCACGGCAATATTGCCCAACTCATTGAGGGGGACCCGGCCGTCATTGAGCCCCTGTATGAGAAAATTGCTCGGGACGGCCGTCATTCCAACGTGACGATGCTGGCCAACAAGGGCATTACCCAGCGCAGTTTTGCCGACTGGTCGATGGCCTTTCACCCCATTGAAAGCGAAGGATTCCAAACCCTGGAGGGCTTTTTCCTGCCCCACCACCTGCCTCCCACGCCTGAGTCGCTTACCATTGCCGACGCCCTGATTGTGGATTTGGTGCGCCAGGCCGTCTTCGGCACCGGCGAGAAGCCGTCTGCGGAGTAGCCTTTCTTCGCGTTGGTGTACAGTCCTGGCCGGAAGTGGCAGGCTGGCTTAAATCGGCAGATATTTGCCATCCCACTCCGCTTTTCATTTCCGCATGCGCGAACAGCAGCTTCAGAACATTCTTCGGTATATGCCGGCGGGCATTGCCACGCTGATCGGGCCGGAGCTACGCTACGGGTTTGTAAACGAAACCATGCAGACGCTGCTTGGCGGCCACACTCCGGAAGGCCAGTCGCTGGCTGAGCACCCGGGCCTGCTGGCCGCCGACCTGCTCGAGGTCATGCAGCAGGTGTACCAGTCGGGGCGCCCCTACGTGGTAAAAGCGCACCCCATGCCCCCTTCCCTAACCGACGGCACGGCCGAGGGTGGGGCCGGGCCGGTGCGCTACTTCGATCTGGCCCTGGAGCCTTTACAGGATGATGACGACAAAGCCCAGGGCCTGCTCGTGTTTGCGGTGGATGTCACGGCCCAGGAAGAAGCCCGCCAGCGCGCCCACGTGCTGGCCCTGGAAACGCGCCGCCTTGATGCCCGCCTGCGGGTGCTCACCGAAACAGCTCCGCAGATTACGTTCAGCGTGGATGCGGAAGGCCAGTACGAGTACGTCAGCCCCCAGTGGTACTACTTTACCGGCCAGCCCCCCACAGCCGACCTGAATGCCATCTGGCCCCTGCTCATTCACCCCGACGACCGGCTGCGGGTGCTCTATCAATCGGATGCGGCCCGGGCCGGGGGCATCGGCTGGAGCTTCGAATACCGCCTGCGCCGCCACGACGGACAGTACCGCTGGGTCCTGAGCCGAGCCCTGCCCGAGCTGCACGCCCCCGACAAGCCCGTGTTCTGGCACGGAGCCGTGACGGAAGTGCACGACCAGCGCGAACTGGCCGAGGTCTTGCGCCGGGGCGAAGCGGAGCTGCGCTTTCTGGCCGACAGCATTCAGCAGCTGATCTGGACGGCCTCGGCCGAGGGCTTTATCGACTACTACAACCAGCACACGGCTGAGTATACCGGGCTGAGCACGCAGGAACTGGGCCCCACTGGCTGGATCGGCCTGCTCGACCCGGTCGAACAGGCCCCGGCCGCCCGCCGCTGGGTGCAGTGCGTGGCGTCGGGGGAAGATTACGAGGGCCTATACCGCATGCGCCGCCACGACGGGCAGTACCGCTGGCACATTATCCGGGCCCGGCGCCTGGCCGATGAGCGGGGGCTGCGCTGGTTTGGGGCCTGCACCGACGTGGACGACCAGCACCGCCTGCGCGAAGTACTGCAGGCCCAGTACGACGAGCTGGCCCGCACCAACCGCGACCTGGATACCTTCGTGTACACTGCCTCCCACGACCTGAAGCAGCCCCTGTTCAATCTACGGGGTTTGTTCGACGAATTACGCCGCACGGCCACTTTCCAGGACCCCGAGCAGGAGGAAATTCTGGGCATGGTCGACCAGGCGCTCAGTCAGCTCGACGGCACCCTGCAGGAACTGGCCGCCACCGTGCAGGATCAGCGGGAGCTGGCGGCCCCCACCCAGGTGCTGGCCCTGGCCAGCGTCATCGACGAAGTACTGCTGGGCCTGCGGACGCAGGTGCAGGAAACCGGAGCGGTTATTACCGTGGATGTCGAGGCCGCGCCTATGCTGGTGTATGGGCGGGCCAACTTGCGCAGTGTGCTCCACAACCTGCTCAGCAATGCCCTTAAATTTGTGCACCCCCACCGCCCCCCGCAGATTCACCTGGCCAGCGCCTTGTCGGCCGCGACCGGCAATCCGCTGCTTACGATTCAGGATAACGGTCTGGGCATGAAGCTACGGCCCGGCGTGACGACCACCTTTCACCTCTTTGAGCGCCAGCACCCGGGCGTGGCCGGGGCCGGCGTGGGCCTCTACCTGGTGCAGCGCATCCTCGACAGCCACGGTGGGCACCTGGAAGCTAGCAGCACCGTGAACGAAGGCACCACTTTCACCGTGTACTGGCTGGAGTAAGGGTGTGCGGTGCTTCGGCAACAGGAGTTAACTTACTGGGCCGCTGCTTTGTGTCACCGTAGTTCCTACCCCGCCATGTTTACGGCCCTGCAAACCGACTTTATAACTCTGTACCTGATCAACAAGGACAACCTGACCGACATCGTTACCTTGTTTCAGGGCTACCCCGACTCGCGGGCCATGCTCGACGAGCTGTTTCGCAACTATATGCCCCGCTACGAGCAGGGCCGGCGCACCAATTTCGGCTTCTACTCCCTACTAAACGGGCAACTGGCTGGCATGACCCTGCTCACCGTCGACAGCTGGGAAGAGCGGGCCGGCTCCACGGGTGCCGACGTGTTTGCGCACATGCGCGGGCGGGGCGTTACGCCGGGCAGCAAGCCCCACCTGTTTTATCTGGCCTTCGAATTGCTGGGGTTGAACCGGGTAGCTACCGGCTGCCGCGTGTCGAACCTGTCGTCGAAACGCTCGTTGGAAAAAACTCCGGGGTTGCAGTTCGAGGGCATCATGCGCGAATCGGGCCGCAACGACCAGGGTGAGTTCGAGGACGAGTTGCTTTACGCCATCCTACGCCGCGATTGGCAGCAGCTCTACGCCCCCGAGCAGGTGCGGGTGCTGGTGTAGGGGCCACGGGCCCGGCTCAGCACGCCCCCAAAGCAGCAAGCAGCTGCTGCCAGTCGCTGACTGGGAATATCTCCAGACCACGAGCAGCTTTTCTACAAGTACCACAGTCCCTCGGCGGCTACCGATACGGCTACCGTTTCTCCGACCTGGGCAGCCACCTGCCGAGCTTTTACCGTCAGCTTGGCACCTACCACCTGCACGTCCGCCTCGGAGTAGCTGCCGAAAAACCGAACGGCCAGCACGGTACCGGCCAGGCCTTCCCCTGCGGCGGGCTGCAACCGGAAGTTCTCGGGCCGCACCAGCAGAGGCCGGCGTTTTGCAGGGCTACCGGCCGCCGTAGCCAGGGCCGCCGCGGCTTTGCCGCTAAGCAGGTTGTAGTCGCCAAACAGGCCAGCCGTGTATTCGTCTACGGGCTGCTGGTACACTTGCCGGGGCGAGCCTTGCTGCACGAGTTGGCCGTTTTTAAGAACCAGAATTTCCTCGGCCCACGACAGGGTATCGGTGGGGTCGTGGGAAATCAGCAGGCAGGTAATGTCGAGCTGCTCGCCCAGGTCGTGCAAAACGGACTTGAGCAGCTGTTTGTGCCCGCGGTCCAGGTTGGAGAAGGGCTCGTCGAGCAGCAGCAGGCGCGGCCCCCCGAGCAGCAGGCGGGCCAGGGCAATGCGCTGCCGCTCCCCGCCCGAGAGCTGGTCGGTGCGGCGCTGGGCCAGGTGTTCGATGCGGCACAGCTGGTAAAGCCGCTGGGCCGCTTCCGCCGACTGCTTATTGGCGTAGCGCAGCACCTGCTCGACGCGCAGGGAATGGGGCAGCTCAAAGTGCTGCGACAAGAATACGATGCCCGGGTGGCCGGGCACCAGCACTTCCCGGGGGCCTTTCACGCGGCGGCCTTCAAAGTGCACGGTGCCCGCCGTGGGCTGGGTAAGGCCGGCAATAATCTGCAGCAGGGTGCTTTTGCCCGCCCCGGTTTCGCCGGCTATAGCCAGCTTCTGAAACTGCCGCTGGCTGAAACTGATGTTGTGTAAAACCGCGTTTTCTCTCTCCTGCAACGATATTTCCGAAACACTTAACCAACTCATACGCGCCGAAGAGAACTAGATCAGGTGAAAGGCCCGCCTACCCCGCCGGGGCTAGGCTGCGGTTGTACTTGTTCCGATACTGCTTCGGCGACAAGCCCGTCAGGCGCTTAAAAGTACTACGAAACGCCTTGGGGTCGGTGTAGCCCACCTGGTACATCACCTCGTTCACATTCTCCCGCGACGATTCGAGGCTGTTTTTCGCCGCCTCAATCTTGACCCGCTGAATGTATTCGACTACCGAGTTGGAGGTAGCCTTTTTAAAGCGCCGCTCCAGGTTGCGGCGGCCCAGGGCCAGCATGTCGGCCAACTGTTCCACGGTTATCTTTTCCTGGTAATTGTCTTCGATAAAGCTCTGGGCCTTCTTAATGGACTCGTCGCCGTGCTCTTTCTGGCCGTTGAACATGATGAAGGCCGACTGGCTAACCCGCTCAATGTCAATCTGGAAGACCTTAGCGCAAATCAGAGCAATTTCCCGGCCCGCGTATTTCTCGACCAGGTACAGCACCAGATTCAGGTAGGAGAAGGCCCCGCCGCTGGAGTAGATGCCGTGCTCATCGGTCACGAGGCGGTCTTCGACCAGCTCGACCTGCGGAAACATGCGCCGAAAGTCGTTGGCTGCGGCCCAGTGCGTGGTGCACTGCCGCCCGTCGATGAGGCCGGTAGAAGCCAGCAGAAAGGCCCCTAGACACAGCGAGGCTACCTCTGCCCCCGCTTGGTACTGCGCAATAATCCAGGGAATAAAGTCCTGATTATTCGTCAGAGCCAGGGCCGGGTCGCCATCCACGGCCGGAATAATGACCAGGTCGGTGCGGGCCACGTCCCGGGTCAGCAGCTCGGTGTAGACCGAATAAATGCCGCCGCACACGGGCGTTTCGTGCTCCAGCCCTACCAACTGAATGTCGAACAGCGCGGGCTTGTTCATGCGGCGCAGCAGGGAATTCACTTCCGAAAAAACCAGGCGTGGGCCCTCAATGCTGCCCAGAACAGCTCCCTTGGGAACTAGGATGGTGATGTGCTTCATGGTAGTTGGAGCTTGTGAAACCGGTGTCGCAATTAACCCTGAATTCGTCGTGATTTCCCCCTATATAGCAGCGCGCCGTTGCTAATTTTGTTGGCGTTCAGCCCTGCTTTCTGCGCAGCAATACTACACAAATTAGTAAAAAGTACGCCGTCTTTCCAACATACATTTCACCTTTTTCTTTTCCAGCTCATCATGCACCCGCTCACTCCCTATCTCACTTTTAACGGCACCTGCCGCGAGGCCATGACCTTTTACCAGCGCTGCCTGGGTGGCGACCTGCAAATTCAAAACGTTGCGGGCAGCCCGGCCGCCGAGCACATGCCAGCCGAGTACCACGATGGTGTGTTGCACGCCATTCTGACCAACGAGAGTCTGGTGCTCATGGCCTCGGATACGGGCGCGGAGCCCGTATCCAAAGGCACTATGGTTTCCTTGTCCATCAACTGCCGCAGTGAAGAGGAAATCACTCGGCTCTACCAGCTTTTGGGCGAAGGCGGGCACATAACCATGCCCCTGGCCGACACCTTCTGGAACGCTAAATTCGGCATGCTCACCGACCGGTTCGGCATCGACTGGATGCTTAATTACGACCTGCCAGCGGCCCAATAAGCCCTGTTGCTACTTGATGGTGCCTTGGCCGGGGCAGCGCCGGGTTCTGGCCCAGTACTCATTGCGGGGCATCCAAAGCGGAGCGCAAACGTGCTGGCTCACCTTCATTTCCAACGTACCGAGGCAGTTCGTCGTAGGAAGGAGCCCGCCCCGGCATGCCGGAGCGGGCTCCTTCCTACGACCATTTCCACTCAATTGCTTCTGCTATGAAAACCATTCTTGCCCTCGCCGCCGTGCTGGCCACCACCCTCGGCACCGCTGCCGCTCAGTCGGGCACCTCGCCCAACACTACTACCCAAACCACCCGGCAGGCCGGCGTCAAAACGCAGGCAGCTACCCGCAAACCCATGAACACAACCCCCGCTACGGGCCCCACCCGGGCTTCCCGGTCCAGCTCCACGATGAAGTCGGCGCGGCAGGGCAGCGCCACGGGCAGCACCAACAGCGAAACGGTGGGCAAAAACAGCCAGGGCAAGTCGAGCACCGGCACCGCTAAAAAGCCGGCCACGAAGCCCGAATTATAAGCTGCCTGAGTTTTCCACAAAGGCTTTACAGCAAACGGCCGCCTCTTACTGAGGCGGCCGTTTTCGTTGGTGCTGGAGTGAGTAGCTCCCCTACACGTGGGGTCGGCGCGACAGCCACTCGGCGGCTTCCCGGCCGACCAAGGCCCGGAAACCTTCCAGGTCGGCGGCCTGTAGCTTTTGCCCGCTCGACTTCTCGTAGGTTTCCCGGAGTTGGTCGGCAAGGTGCTTGGTCTTTTTGGGCAAGTCCTTTTCCTGGATGTTTTCCTCGTCGAGCATCCGAAACAGCTCTTCTTTGGGAATTGGAGACAAGCCGCCGGGGGAAGTCCACCCCGCGTTGTTATCGTTCTGATGTTGGGCCATGATTACGTTATCACAAGTGAACTATGCCTGGTTTTACGCAACGCCAAACCCCAATGTTAATAGCCGAGCTGGCTGCTCCGGCACTAGAGTCGGCAGCGGCTGCCCACAGGCCTACCAGCGGAGCCGGAGGCACTTTGCCAAGCTCTACAGGTAGCTCCCGGCAAGGGCTTGAGCCTGAGCAAATTGGAGCTCAACCATAAAATAAATTTAAAACACGAACCAGGTTCTGACCGTAATCAACTGACATACAAGCCAAAACCTGAGCTGTACTCCTTCCAAACCCTAAAAATCCGTATTATGAAAAAGGTCCTGATTATGGTCGCTCTCGTGGCCGCTTCGATGGCTACTGCCAAAGCTCAAACTACCTCGGGCTCAACTTCCGGTTCTACTTCGGGTTCAATGACCAGCGGTACGACTTCGGGCTCAACAGCCGGTAGCGTAACAACTGGCACGGGCACAACCTCGGGCTCCACGGCCGGCTCGCTCACCAGCGGCTCGGGCAGCACTACCACCAGCGGCTCGACCTCGGGTTCCATGACCAGTGGTACTACTTCCGGCTCGATGACCAGCGGCTCGACCTCGGGCTCGATGACGGCCGGTACTACCAGCGGTTCCACTTCGGGCACCGTTACCAGCGGCACGGGCACGACTTCCGGCTCGTCGACCAGCGGTACGACGACTTCCAGTTCGACCCGCAAGTCGTCGAACTCGACCCGCCGTACCAAGAGCACGCGCTCTTCCAGCACCAGCGGCAGCACTACCGGCGGCCGTAGCACCTCGGGCTCGTCGACCAGCGGGGGCTCTACGGGCGGAATTCGCTAAGCTTTCCATCAGCAAAGTCAAAAGCGCCCGGCAGCCCCGGGCGTTTTTTTGTTGGCCCAGGCTCAAACCGAGCAAGCAACAGCACGTGCAGGCTACGGCAGACCACCGCTGCTAATCCCAGGGTTTTACTTTAAAAAGTACTACTATACCTCAATGAGCTTCTTTTCCACATGGCCGGAGCACGTGGCTGCAATCAAAACATAGTCGTCATGCCTAATTATTTTCATCTTACAATAATTTAATAATCAACATTTTACATATTAATTCAATTTTCCTAAAATTGCCTGAGTCGTGCTAAGCTGCGCAGGATTAAGTAAATTTGCGGGGCAGCAATAGTTTATGCCCTGATTTTATGCAAAAATCTTACTTGCGAATGTTTCCCGTACTGCTGGCTCTGCTGAGTCCGGTAGTAAGCCAGGCTCAGAAAGTTGACCCCGCCTTGGTCACTAAGGCCAATACTATCCATAACCAGGCTTTTGTGCTGGACTCGCACGAAGACACGCCCATGAACCTGATGAAGCCGGGCTTCGACCTGACGAAGGATCATGAGGCCAAGGAAGCCCAAGTAGACTTGCCTAAAATGCAGCGCGGTGGCCTCGACGGCGCTTTCTGGGCCGTTTACATTGGCCAGGGTCCTCGCACGCCGGAGGGCAACGCGGCGGCCAAGCAGGAAGCCCTGACAATTTTCAACGCTATTCGTTCCGCCATTCAGGCCAATTCCAACCGGCTCGATCTGGCCACGACGGAAGAACAGGCCCTACAGATTCGGCGGGTAGGCAAGCGGGCCATTTTCATCGGGATGGAGAATGGCTACCCCATCGGGCAGGAGCTCAACTCGCTCAAGTCGTTCTACGACCTGGGCGTGCGCTACATCACCCTGTGCCACTCCTCCAACAACGACATCTGCGACTCGGCCACCGACCCCACCGGGCCGGAGCACCAGGGACTCAGCGCGTTTGGCAAGCAGGCCGTGGTAGAAATGAATCGGCTGGGCATGATGATAGACGTGTCGCACACCTCCGACTCGACGTTCTACGACGTGCTGCGCCTGACCAAGGCCCCCATCATTGCCTCGCACTCGAGCAGCCGAGCCCTGGGCAACTCGCCCCGCAACCTGAGCGACGACATGCTCAAGGCCCTGGCCCGCAACGGCGGCGTGGTGCAGGTGAACCTGTACAGCCCCTATGTGAAGACCGAAACCAAGACGCCCGAGCGCCTGGCCGCCGAGCAGGCGTTCTTCACCAAGTGGAAAATCAAGGGCTTCCTGAACATTTACGGCCTGCCGGCCAGCGAGCAGCAGCAGGCCCAGGCTGAGGCGGTGGAGTTGGAAACCAAGTTTCCGGTGGCCCTGGCTACGGTACAGGATGCCGTCAATCAGATTGACCACATCGTGAAAGTAGCCGGCATCGACCACGTGGGCATCGGTACCGACTTCGACGGGGGCACCCGCCTCGACGGCCTCAGCGACGTAGGGGAACTGCCCAACCTGACGCTGGAGCTGGTGAAGCGCGGCTACTCGGAAAAAGACATCAACAAGATCTGGAGCGGCAACTTGTTTCGGGTGATGAAAGCCGCGGACAAACTACGCACGGCCGCTACGGTGAAGAAATAGCGGCGCCTATCAGCTACAAAAAAAGCCTGCTTCCAATCGGAGCAGGCTTTTTTCGTGTAAGTAGCCGGGCTAGTTCATCGGCTTGGCCGGGGTACTGACTGGTTTCTGCAAGCCAAACTTGACTGGAAACTCACATTCTACCGCTACTGGCTGGCCCGCTAGCTGGGCCGGTATCCACCCGTTGGCCAGGGCCTGAACAATGCGCAGGGCTTCTTCGTCGCAGCCCGCGCCAATGCCCTGCGAAACGTGGTAATTAGAGCACTTACCGGCTTTGTCGATAGTGAAAGCCACCTGCACGGTGCCGCTCACGCCACTGCGCAGGGCCTCCGCCGGGTAGCGCATGGTTATCATTTCGCTGGTAATGGCGGCCGAGCCCCCGATGTAAACGGGCGCTACATCGGGCCAGGTTTGGCCCGTGGCGGTAGGCTGCAGCAAAGTAACCGACATGCTTTTGTTCTTGCCAGGGCGGATAAACAGCATCTGGCGCTGGGTGTAGTCGTACTTTTGCTCTAGCTCGCCTTTGCTGGTAAAGAACTCCCAGATGCCCGTGCGCTGGTCGTTGGCGTAGGCTCCTTTGGCCGTAACGGTCGTGCTATTCCAGCCGTAGCTGGTCCAGATGCTGTCTTTGCGGCCCTGGCTGTAATACCCTTCGGTAGCCAGCTTTAATTGCTGCCCGCGGTAGAGGGCATAGGGGCCGTGCTTTACATTCTTGTCCGACTTGAGAACATAGTACACCTCGTTGCTGATCGGGGACTGGCTATACTTGGTAACTTTTTTGGTTTCCTGCCCGAAGCTGCACACGGGCAGGGCCAGCACGAGCAGGCCGGCCGTGACAAGGCGGGATAAGCCGTAAGACATATAGTGACTGGTAAAAAGAGAATCCTAAACTTTGCACCGGCGGCCCTACTCAGGAAGCACTCCGCCCCCCAAATTTAACGAAACGGTTGGTGGCAGGCGTAACAACTAGTGCCCCAACGGCCTCAGCTTTTTCTCATATGACTTCTACCCCGATTACGACCATCGTTTTCGACCTCGGTGGTGTCCTGATTGACTGGAACCCGCGCTACCTCTACCGCAAGCTGTTTACCGACGAGCAGGAAATGGACCACTTCCTAAACACCGTAACCACCCCCGACTGGAATGAGGAACAGGATGCGGGCCGCACCCTGGCCGAGGGCACGGCCCTGCTCGTGCAGCAGCACCCGCAGCACCAGGAACTGATTGAGCACTTCTACGGACGGTGGCCCGAAATGCTGGGCGGGGCCATTCAGGGCACGGTAGAGGTCCTGACTGAGCTGCGGGCCAGTGGGCGCTACCACCTTTACGCCCTGACCAACTGGTCGGAGGAAACGTTTCCGGTGGCCCAGCAGCAGTTCGAGTTTCTACAGTGGTTTGAAGGCATCGTGGTGTCGGGTACGGAGAAGTCGCGCAAGCCTTTCCCCGAGTTCTACCACACCCTGCTCACGCGCTACAACATCGAAGCCGGCCAGGCCCTGTTCATCGACGACAACGAGCGGAACATTCACGCGGCCCAGGCCGTGGGCATGCAAACGGTACATTTCCGCTCGCCTGAACAGCTGCGCACCGAGCTGCAGCAGCTAGGCGTGCTGTAAGTACCTGCCACCAAAGCTTCCCACTTTGCCCTTACCCAACAAAAGCGGCTACCTCAATCGAGGTAGCCGCTTTTGCATTGATGATGCCGGACAGGCTAGCAGGTACTGTCATCTAGGCCACAGGCGTCCCCGGAGGCCAGCACCGTGGGCGCCGGGTGCTTTTCTTCCCAGACTTTTTCCAGCACTTCCAAAAACAGCTCACTGGGCTGGGCCCCCGATACGGCGTACTTGTTGTCGAACACGAAATAGGGGACGCCGCGCACGCCAATCTGCCGGGCCTGGTACTCGTCGTGGCGCACGTCCTGGGCGTAGGCGTCGCCTTGCAACGCGGTGCGCACGTCAGCGGCATTCAGGCCCAGTTCGGTGCCCAGCTCGGCCAGCGTGTCGAGGTCGGCCACATTGCGGCCTTCGGTGAAGTAGGCCGCCAATACCCGCTCCTTGGCCGCGTCCTGCTGGCCGTGCTGGGCGGCCAAGTGCAGAAAGCGGTGCGCCAGGAAAGTATTCACGGGCACGACCTTGTCGAAGTCAAAGTCCAGACCCACTTCGCGGGCAATCTGGGCCATGTGGGTATTCATTTGCCGGCCCTGGGCCAGCGAAACGCCTTTGCGCTCGGCCAGCAGTTCGTGGATGCTTTGGCCCGGCTTGGTTTGCATGGTGGGGTCCAGCTCGAAGCTGCGCCACACAATATTGAGGTCGTCGCGGTGGGGGAATTGCGCCAGCGCGGTTTCGAGTCGCCGTTTGCCGATGTAGCAAAACGGGCACATAATATCAGACCAGATTTCTAGTTGCATGTCGGAAGAATTTGGAAGGCCTAATAAGCCAAAAGTCGCCGGAATGTTTGCCCGGCCGGTAATACGCCAACAGGAAGAGCCGCCGGCTGGGTTCCGGACAGCCCCGGCCAAGCCGCCTTAGTAGGCCCGCCGCCCAAACAGGGTTATCTTGGCCTTAAAATTCCGGCTCATGGCTTTCTCTCCCGTTTCCTTCAGCGCCCTGCTCGAACCTGGCGGCCCGAGCTTTATGCCAACCCAGATTGTGATAGTGCCCCTGGAGGTGGTGGAGGCCCTGGGCGGCAAAGCCACGCAGCGCGTGGTAGGCACCCTCAACCAACACCCGGTCCGGCTGGGGCTGCTGCCCCTGAGCACCGGAGAACGGTATCTGATGGTGAACAAGGATACCTGCAAAGCCGCCGGCATCCAGCTGGGCCAGCAGGTAGCCGTGAGCCTGGCCCCCGACCCCACGCCCAACGCCGTGGACCTACCCGCCGAGTTGGCCGACGGCCTGGAAGCCTGGCCGGATGCCCAGGCCAGCTTCGAGCGGCTGACCCCGGGCATGAAGCGCGCCATTGCCTACCACATCAGCAGCGGCAAGCAAAACGAAACCCGCTTGAAGCGTACCGTGCAGATTCTGCGGCGGCTGGCGGCGGGGGCCCACCCGTTTCGGGCCATGCCCGACGAGGAATAAAAAGGCTACCCAACCATGAAATTGGCCTGAATTCAGATATTTGTAAGCCACCATTCCTTGTAGCTGCTATGCTTCGCTCCCTGTCCATCGTTCTAGCTGTTCTGCTTACTACCGCTTGCAGCCAGCGGGTATACAGCACCAAGGAATTGGTACCCCAGGCCTTGTCGCAGCACAAGCTCGTGGCCATTCTGCCTTTCGAGGTGCAGCTCGACCAGTTCAACATGCAGACCATTTCCTACGTGGGCGAAGAGCTCAGTCAGGCCGAGGTGGAGAAGCGCCGGCAACGCTGGGAAGAAAAGCAGCAGGAGCAGCGCAAGCTCGTGGCTTACCAGCTCCAGCAGGAACTCCTCAACCAGCTGGTGCAGCGCCAGGCCAAGCACCCCTACTCGGTGCAGTTTCAGAATGTGGCCGAAACCAACAGCCGCCTGGAGCGGGCCGGCATCACCTACGCCAACCTGAACGACCACAGCATGGCCGAGCTCAAGGCGGCGCTGGGCGTAGACGCTATTTTGTCGGGCGAAACCTCGCTGTTTCAGCCCATGCCCAACGGGGTAGCCGTGGCGTTGCTGGTGTTGACCAACGCGGGTATTCCCCAGAATGAAGTGCTTACCAACGTGACCATTCACGACTGCCAGAGCGGAGACCTGGTCTGGTCGTTCAACCACCAGCAGCTGGGCGACCTGAGCGCCAGTCCGGCGGCCCTGGCCCGGGTGCTGGTGCGCAATTCGGCCCGCACCTTTCCCTACCGCCGCTAAGTGCCAGCTACACCAGGCGCAGCCAGTTTTTGGCCATCTGCATATCCTCGAAGGGCAGGGCCACCGGCTGATTAACGGCGCTGATGGCCCGGTCGACGGAGAAGCGGCTGTACAGATCGGGCGAGTACACCCAGGCCACGTAGCTCAAGCCGGCCGTGTGCAGGCGGGGAAATACGTTCATTTGCCGCCATTCGGGCGCTTCCAACCACATTCCGGTTACCTGCGAGTTGTCGTTCAGCAGCTTGGTAGCGTGTTCGAGCTGCACCAGCTGTAGGACCACCTCGCCACCCTCTTGGGCCCGCTCAAACGTAATTTCGCCCCGCCATTCCGCATATATCCACTCGTTGGTATAGTCGTAGTACACGTCGAGGTAGGGCAGCTCTTGCAGGATGCGTAAGGGCATGAAAATAGCGAGTAGAGAAGCGGAAGCTGCAAGCCGAAGGCCAGAACAGCGGAACAGACAAAGCTAAGAAAATCAGGCCAATTACTCCGCTTACCTTACCCCAGGCCCGGCTCCTGGCCGAGGACGGACCAATTGGAGTTCAAAAAATCGGCGGTGAGCTGCACTACCAGCCCCGGGTCTTCCCGGTGGGGCGAATGGCCCCGGCCCGGCAAGAGGCGGGCAGTGGCGGGCCCCGTTGTCTGGCGGGCTATGGCTTCTACCTGCGCCGCGGTGCCATATTCGTCGTTGCTGCCCTGTAGCACCAACACGGGGCAGGCCACGGCGGGTAAATACCGCTCGATGTTCCAGGTGCGAAACGAGGGTGCCAGCCAGGTTTCAGTCCAGGCCCGGAACACGGCGTCCGTGTTAGCGCCGTGGTAGCGGGCCAGCTTCTGGGGCAGGTTGGTGGTTTGGTACTGGCGCTGCGCCTCCCGAATGCCGGCCAGCGTGACATCTTCCACAAACACGTGGGCCCCGATGGTGACGCACGCCGCTATGCGCGCCGGCTCCAGGGCCGCGGCCAGCAAGGCCAGCGTGCCCCCGTCGCTGTGCCCAAACAACACGGCTTGCGCCAGACCGCAGGCGGCCAGCACCCGGTTCACGGTTTCGGCTTCTTCCTCCAGATAGCGGCTGGTGCGCGGTGCCGGGCCAAACGACGAGGACTGCCCGTAGCCCCGCCGGTCGTAGGCCAGCACCGGCCGGCCCGTGGCCAGGGCTAGCTGCGCCCCCAGGTCGCGCCACAGCGCTACACTCCCCAGCGAATCGTGGAGCAGCACCAAGGTGGGGCCGCTGGCCGGGCCGGGCAGCCCAAACCGGCGCACCTGCAATTCGAAGTCGTCGAGGGGCAGGCGAAAATCATCGGTAGTCAGGGGCGGTGGCTCGGGCACGGCAGCGGGCATATATAAAGGGGCGAAGTGGGCAAAGGTAGGACTCCGGTCGGAGCTGAACCATAACCTTCGGGCCGGGGAAGCGGTTAGTCTGGCTATGTGCCGGCCGCAAGGCGGGCTTCTGTCAGATCATTTTTTCTACTGAATTATGGAATACAAAGAGCTGGGCGACTCCGGCGTACGGGCGTCGGTTATTACGTTTGGCAGCTGGGCTGCCGGGGGCTGGATGTGGGGCGGTACCGAACAGAACGATGCCGTGGGCGCCATTCGGGCTGCCTACGACCTGGGCGTGACCTCCATCGACACGGCCCCGATCTACGGCATGGGCCTGAGCGAGGAAATTGTGGGCGAGGCCATCAAGGGGCTGCCCCGCGACAAGGTGCAGATCCTGACCAAGTTTGGCATGCGCTGGGACTTGGCCGCGCCCCAGGGCGACTTCGGGTTCAAGACCAAGGACAACAATGGCCACGACCTGGACGTGTACAAATACGCGGCGCCGGAAAGCATTATCAAAGAGTGCGAAGACAGCCTGCGCCGCCTCGGCACCGACTACATCGACCTTTACCAGATTCACTGGCCCGACAAAACCACGCCCATCGACGCGACGATGGAAGCCGTGGCCCGGCTGGTGGAGCAGGGCAAAGTGCGGGCCGTGGGCGTGAGCAACTACTCGGCCGAGCAAATGGCCGAAGCCGAAAAAACCGTCAAGCTGGCCTCCAACCAAGTGCCCTACAGCATGGTGCGCCGCGACATCGAGAAAGACGTGGTGCCCTACTCCATCGAGCACAACAAAGCCATTCTGGCCTACAGCCCGCTGCAACTGGGGTTATTGACCGGCAAGATCAAGCCCGGCCAGCACTTCGACGCCAGCGACCTGCGGGCCACGCACCCGCTGTTCAAGCCCGAGTTTGTAACCCGCGTCAACAGCTTCCTGGAGAAGATCCGGCCCATGGCCGAAAGCAAGAATGCCAGCCTCTCGCAGATTGTGATTCGCTGGACAATCTCGCAGCCCGGCATTACGGTAGCCCTGGTGGGCGCCCGCAACGCCGAGCAGGCCGTGCAGAATGCCAAAGCCATTGAGGTGAAGCTCTCGAGCGAGGAGTTGGACTTTATCGGCAAGGAGCTCAGCCAGCTGCAGCCAGCCAAGGCGTAGGCTCCGGAATTGTTTGTACCATAAGGTCGGGAAACGCGTTTTCCGACCTTATTTTTTGCCTTTGCCGAGCATGACTTCCCCGTATCTTTCTCTGCGCATCCGAGCTATCCGCGTCGAGGCCCCCGACACGAAAAGCTTTGTACTGGAGCCGGCGGCCGGTACCGAGCTACGGTATCAAGCCGGCCAATACCTCACGCTGGTCTGCCTCCAGCACGGGCAGGAAGTGCGGCGCTCCTACTCCATGAGCTCGGCCCCAGCGCTGGCCGAGCCGCTGACCATCACGGTAAAGCGCGTCGATAACGGCGTGCTTTCGCGCTACCTCATCGACCAGGCCCGCGTAGGCGACGAGCTGCAGACCACTGGCGCGGCGGGCTTTTTCGTGTTGCCCGATTCGCTTGAAGACTACCGGCAGCTCATTCTGCTGGCGGCGGGCAGCGGCATCACCCCGCTGTTTGCCCTGCTCAAAACGGCCCTGCACGGCTACCCCCAGCTGCGCGTGCTGCTGGTGTACAGCAACCGGACCCCGGCCGCCACCATTTTTCTGGCCGAGCTGCAGCAGCTGGCCCGGCAGTTTCCCGACCGGCTACACCTGGAGCTGCTCTATAGCACCAACCCCGACCTGAGCCGGGCCCACCTCCACAAGGAACTGCTGGAACAGCTGGTGGCCGAACACGCGCCCGGCCCGCCGGCGCAAACCCTGGCCTACTTGTGCGGGCCCCTGAATTACATGCGCATGGGCACCTACGGGCTGCACGACGCGGGCCTGCCCCTGAGCCATATCCGGCGGGAGCTGTTCTACACCGCCGCGGCCCCGGCCCCGTTTCGCCTACCCCCCGATACCGACGAGCACCCGGTAACCATTCGCCTGCGGGGCACCGAGCACACTTTGGCCGTGCACTACCCCACCACTATCCTACAGGCCGCCAAACGCCAGGGGCTGGTGCTGCCCTATAGCTGCGAGGCCGGGCAGTGCGGCAACTGCGCCGCCCGCTGCACCGCGGGCACCGTCTGGATGACTACCAACGAAGTGCTGACTGACCGGGAAACGGCCCGCGGCTTAGTCCTGACCTGCACCGGCTACCCCGTGGGCGGCCCCGCCACATTGGAAATAGAGTAGCCCGCTGGGTATTACCATAAAAAAACCCAACTCATTGAGCCGGGCTTTTTCGGGAGGAAATCTACTTGATGAAGAGTAGAATGCTACTTGGTCTTACTTGGGCATTACCACCTTGTCGATTACGTGAATCACGCCATTGCTCTGAATCACGTCGTAGGTGGAAATGCAGGATACGTTGCCTTTCTCGTCGGTCAGCACTACGTTTTTCGGGCCGTTCATGGTAGCGTACAGGGTGCCGCCGCTGACGGTCTTCAGGGCCGCCGTGCCTTTGCCCGACTTAATTGCGGCCATAATCTTGTCGGCCGTCAGGTTGCCGGCTACCACGTGGTAGGTCAGGATTTTGGTGAGGGTCGCCTTGTTCTCGGGCTTCACCAGCGTCTCCACGGTGCCGGCGGGCAGGGCGTTGAAGGCAGCGTTGGTGGGGGCGAATACCGTGAAGGGACCTTTGCCCTGCAGGGTTTCTACCAGACCCGCGGCCTTCACGGCTGCTACCAGCGTGGTGTGGTCTTTCGAGTTGACGGCGTTTTCAACGATATTCTTGTTGGCGTACATAGCTTCACCACCGACCATTACGGTACCGGCGGGGGTCATCTTGGCCTGAGCCGAAGCCGACTGAACCGAAGCAGCACCCAGCAGGGCAACGAGGGCGAGGGAAAACAGATTTTTTTTCATGGTACTTTTTGCAGAAAAAGGTTGGATCGGAACTGGGGGCACTTACGCAGGAGCTTTTGCCTCCGGATTTCCTGACCTATATATTTCTCTGCTTTTCCCTTTCTCCTACGTATTCCCAAACGCCGGCAACTTGATCAAACCATCTACTGCCGAGCTTTTTACCAGGCTAAAAAATTAAAACCCGATGTTCAGCACCAGGGGCTGCACCTCCCAGCGCCCGGTGCGCAGGTTGTAGATGGTGCGCACCCCGGCCTCCAGGGACGTGCGCAGCCGCAGCGGGTTGAACACGAACGATACGTCGAGGCCCGTGGTGCGGTAGGTGCGGTTGACGGCGCTGACGCCCGTGGCCACGTCGAAAAAGCCCATGGCCTTGATGCGCTGCACGTAGAGCACCCGGCCCAGCTCCCAGTCGGTGTCGGCCAGGGGCAGGCGGTACTCCACGCTACCGGTGCGCAGCTCGTTGAAGCTCACGTAGCCTTCGCCGCGCGGGTAGAACACGGCCGGGCTGAAGCGGTACTGCTGCTGCTGCTGCCGCTGGTAGCCGGCGCGCAGGCGCAGGGAGTGGTGCTTGCCCACCCCGGGCAGGTAGAGGCTGCCAAACACAGCCCACTGCTTGGCCTGCAGGCCCGCCGCAAACGGCGTGTTGCGCCAGGAAGCCGTCAGGGCCTGGCCCCAGCGCGGGGCCACGTCGCGCTTGCTCTGCTTGAGTACCCGCGAATAGGCCAGGGTGTAGTTGAGCACGTGCAGGCTGTTGCCAAACCCGACTTCGGTAATCGTGCGCACCGGCAAATCGTAGCCCTGCACCTGCTCGCCGCTGTAGTAGGCGCCCAACGTGAGGCCCTGCTGGTACTTGGAGCGGGTTAGGTTCAGGGGCAGACGGGCCCCAAGGGTCAGGCGGTTGTAGCTCCAGGTGTCGGTCAGCAGCTGGTTGCCAACGTAGGCCGACAGCCGCCGCCCGCCGCGCTGGAAACCCAGATCCAGAATAGGCAGCAGGCCCTGGTAGCTGACGTCGGCCGCCACGTTGGCCGTGCGCTCGGTCTGGTCGTAACCGGCGGCTAGCACGGCCTGCGTCGTGTTGAGAATGTCCTGGGAACGGATGCCGACGCTCAGCGCCTGGCCCGAAGGTGCCTGTACGAGGCCCCAGCTGAATACATTGAAGGCGTGGCTCAGGCGGTGGTAGCGCGCCAAAGTCAGCGGCGTAGCTTCGGCGCCCCCAGCAATAGAATCGGGCAGCACGACCCCCACGGTGCGCGTGCCGGGCTCCTGGGTCAGGAGCGGGTCGGTGTAGGCTGCGGGCGTGGCCGGCGCGGGCGGCGCTACCGGCCATTGCTCGGGCAACAGGGGCATTTCCGCTACCCGCGTGCCCTCGGCCCGAAAGTCGTGGAACGCCAGGTGGCGGCCATCGGGGGCTACGGCGGCGTGGTAGGCTCCCAAAGGGCGCGAGGTAACTTGCCGCACCTGGCCCGAACGGGTGTCGAGGGCGTACACATTGTCGAGGCCCGACTGCGGCGAGTTGTAGAGCACGTAGTGGCCCCAGGGCTGGGGGTGGCTCAGGTTAATATTGCGCACGGGCAGCAGGGCCCGGGGCTGCCCGGTTTCGGTATCGATGCTCTCGATGGTTTTGCCCCCGGTTTTCAGCGTTACCACCACCACCGAGCGGTTGTCGGCCTGCCAGCGTGGGTGGAGGTAGAAGTCGTTGCCAGGATTGGGCAGCACCCGCGTTTCGGCCCCGGTGCGCGCATCGAGCACCACGAGCTGATGCTGGTACTCGGTGCCCGAGCGCACGGCAATGATGGTGCTGCCATCCGGCGACAGGGCCGCGGCGGTATAGCGCTGCTGGGTTGTTAGCTTGGTCAGTTGCCCGCTGGCAACGTCGAGCACCTTGATATCGGAGAAAATGCGTTGGCCCCAACGGGCATCGGGCCGAAACTCGGGCCAGCACACCTTGCCCCCGCCCACCGACAGCATCTCCGGGTTATTCACGAGGCCCTGCACAAAGAGCCGTTGCTCGGGGGCGTGGCGGCGCAGCAGCACCAGCTGGGAAATGTCGCCCAGCCCGGTCTTCACGGCCACTACGGTGCTGTCGTCGACGTACTGCGGGTATTGGTACTCGGTAAAGACGTTGCGCTCCGGGGCAGTCCGAAAGGCCGTGCCCTCGGTTAGGGTCAGCTGCTGCTGCTCGGCGCGCCAGGTCGAGTCCAGTTCCTGCATGGTGCGGGCATACAGGTCGTCGGTGCGCAGCCCGTTGCCCGAGTTCAGGCGCAGGCTGTTGGAAAACGAGAAGGGGTAGACCGGAAACCGGTAGTAGTGGTTTAGTACCTTGCTCCAGGCCGTGGCCCCGTTGGTACGCTTGAAGTGAGTGGTCAGAAAATAGCCCAGCACGTAGTGGTTGGGCACATTGTCGCGGTAAGAGCCGGCCACCGCCTTGCTGTAGTTGAAGCGGCGCCCCGCCAGCAGATTGGCCCGCAGACCGATGTCGAAATACGGAATTCGGCCCCGGCCGCTACGCGTGAGCAGGGTTTCGGTGCCCACCGCGTCGCCCTCCCAGAACCAGTCCGGGATGCCCAGCGTGACCACGCCCAGCCCGCCGTAGCCGAAGAGCGAGTAAGCCAGCCGGCCCAGGCCCTGCTGGCCTTTCTCGTACTGCACCACGTGGCGGTACTCGTGAATGGCGAGCTGGTCGAGCCAGTCGAGCGTGCCGGTCAGAAACGGGTCCTGGGGCGTGGTGGTAAAGAACTCGGAGTGCCGCGGAATGATGGTCACGAAGCCGTTGCTCACTGTCGTCTGGTTCTGCAGCACCACCGATATGGGCCGGGGCTCTTTCTCCAGCGAAGCACTTCCTGGTTTGTAGACCTGCTCCAGCCGCCGGGCCGTGCGTTGGGCCTGGGCCGCAAACCCCTCGGGATATACCACCTGAAAGTGCGGGGTGCGCACCTGGTACCAGCGCAGGGAAGCCGGATTTTGCGGCAGCACCGGCAGCGTGGGTTGGGCCCAGGCCCCTACAACGGCTAGGGTGGCAGCCGCGGTGGCCAGAAGAAACTTGTGCATGAGCATACAAAGGAAATAAGCGCCCCGGTGGGCCGGCGCACGGGCGAGCAGGCAACATAGTAGCGCGTTGGCCACAACAAAGTAGCGGCCCGGCTGTCTGACAAATGTAAACGGCAAACCCATCTGTCGTGCCCGGAACGGACCCGGTCCTTTCGGGGTTATCGGCCGGGACACTCCCATGGTCGAGCTACGACCAAACCAGCATGGATTTCGTAGATAGTCTTCGTGATGCAACAACTGAAAATATACCTTCTGGGCCTAGTGCTTATCATCTCGGCCTGCACTCAGAATCGTTCTGATGCCCAAACCTTCCGCCGGGCTACCACCGGCGGTGAACCCAAAAACCTGACGGGCCTGGCCGTGGCTACCTTTGCCGGGGGCTGCTTCTGGTGCACCGAGGAAATCTTTGAAGAGCTGCGCGGCGTCAAGCAAGTCGTGTCGGGCTACGCCGGTGGGCCCGAGAAAAACCCCACGTATGAGCAGGTCGGCAGCGGGCAAACCGGCCACGCCGAGTCCATCCAGGTGTACTACGACCCCAAGCAGATCAGCTACCAAACCCTGCTCGACGTGTTTTTCCTGGCCGGCCACGACCCCACAACGCTGAACCGCCAGGGCCCTGATGCCGGCGCCCAGTACCGCTCGGTGGCTTTCTACCGCACCCCGCAGGAAAAGCAGCTCATTGAGGCCACCATCAAACGGGTCGACGCCTCGAAGCACTACGCCTCTCCCATCGTGACCCAGGTAGTGCCTTTTCAGAAGTTCTGGCCCGCCGAAGACTACCACCAGGGCTACTACCGCCTCCACCCCGAAAATCCCTACATCCAGTCGGTATCCACGCCCAAAATCGAGAAATTCCGCAAGGCGTTCAAAGACAAAATAACCACAGACTAGTTAGCTTCCCGGCCGGTTCTTCCGGCCGGTTTTTTTTTGTGCCTACCCTAGCCAGGAGCCGCCGCGCTTTTTTACGAGCCCGTCGAGCCAACTTGCCGGCACCCGGGCTTATATTTGTTCAGGTTGCTTTTTCTGCGCTGCTTAGGCCGAAGAAATCTCCTGCTCATTCTTTTCGCGAGATTCCATGCCTGCCGAAGTTGTTGACTTTCAACTCATCTTTGACTCCCTTCCGACCCCGCACCTAATTTTGTCGCCGGCGCTGGTAGTGGAGGCGGCCAATGAGGCAATGTGCCGGATCCTGCACCGCAGCCCGGCCCAGCTCGTGGGCTTGGATGGCCTGGCGGTATTACCGGCTTCGGCGGCCGGCCCCGAGCACACCGCTACCGTGTGGCGCACGGCCCTGCTCGACGTATTACAGCACCGCTCGGTGCAGACCCTCGATATTCAGCGCTACGATCTGCGCCGCACCAATGGCTCGGTCAGTACCCGCTACTGGCAGGCCACCTTGCGGCCGATGCTGCAGAGTGGGGCGTTGCGCAACATTGTGTGCCGGGTACTGGACGTAACCGAGCAGGTGCTGGCCCAGGAGCAGGGCAACCTGAGCCGGGAAAGCTTCAGCCTGCTTACCCAGGCCACCCACGATGCCATCTGGGATGCCGACCTGCGCACCGACAAGGTGTGGCGCAACGAGATGTTCACGACCTTGTTTGGACACCACCCGTGCGAATTTGGCAACTCTGAGCTGTGGTGGCAGCACCTGCACCCCGACGACCGGCCCGTGGTGGCAGCGCAACGGGCGGCGGCCTTTGCCGGGCAGGATTCGGTTATCAACAACGAATACCGGTTTCAGCGGGCCGACGGCTCCTGGGCCGAAGTGCTGGACCGCGCCTACATCGTGCGCGATGCGCAGGGCCAGGCCGTGCGTCTGCTCGGGGCCATGCAGGACGTGACCCAGCAGCGGGAAGCCGAACGGCAGGCCCGTCAGAATGCCGTGCGGTTTCAGGCACTGGCCGAGGTGCAGCAGCAGCTTATCTGGACCACCGACGCGGCCGGCAACATCGACTACGTGAATCCTTACTGGCAGCAGTATCTGGGCTCCACGCTGGCCGAGGCGCGCGAATCGGGCTGGCAGCACCAGGCCCACCCCGACGACTTTGCCAGGGTGCGGGCTCAGCGCCTGCACTCTGTGGCTACCGGCACTCCTTTCACCACGGAGGCGCGGCTGCGCAGTGCCAAAACCGGCGAGTACCGCTGGTTTCTGTGCCGGGCTGTGCCCGCCCTCGACCCCGCGGGCCAAGTGGTACACTGGGTGGGCTCAGCTACCGATATCAACGACCAGAAGCGGACCGAACACTCGCTCAAGCAAAGCATCAATCAGGTTAGCAAGCTGCTGGAATCCTTGCCCCAGATGGCCTGGACTTCGCGCCCGGACGGTGGCGTGACCTACTACAATCAGCGCTGGTTTGACTTTACCGGCGGCACGCTGGCCGAGTTGCAGGACTGGGGCTGGGAACGGTTTATTCATCCCGACGACCTTCCCGCTACGCTGGAGCACTGGAGCTACGCCCTGGCGCACGGCACCCTGTTTGAAAAGGAGCACCGCTGGCGTAACAAGCACGGCAATTACCGCTGGTTTCTGGCCCGGGCCGAACCGATCTGCGACGAGGACGGCCAGATCATACTGTGGGTAGGTACCAACACCGACATCCACGAAAGCCGGCAAGTGCTACACCAGATGCAGGAGAAAGACCGGCTGCTGCACCGGATTCTGGGCCAGATGCCGGCCAACATTGCTACTCTGCTGGGCCCTGACCACATCATCGGCTTCGTAAACGACGGCATGCGGCGCCTGTATGGCCGCCGGGCCGTGACGGGGCACAAGATTGCGGAGGCTTTCCCCGAGGTGGAAGAACAGGGCTTTGTGGCGCTCATGGACCAGGTTTATACCAGCGGCCAGCCCTATTACGGCGTCGAGCAGGTTACCCTCATTGAGAATGAGCTGACCGGCCAACCCGAAACCCACTACCTCGACTTCACTTATCAGCCCCTGCTCGACGAGGCCGGCCGGGTGCAGGGCATCCTCATTTTTGCCGTCGAGGCCACCGAGCGGGTGCTGGCCCGGCGCCGCGCCCAGCTTCTGGACGCAACGGTGCACCAGCGCGACGAGCAGATGCGCTCCATGACCGAGGCCCTGCCCCTGATAACATACATCAGCAACCTGGAGGGCCGGCCGCTGTATTTGAGCCCCCAGTGGTTTGCCTATACCGGCCACGACCTGACCATCACCCTGGACGAGGCCTGGCTACAGGCCATCCATCCGGAGGACCTGAGCAACACCGCCTCTTTTCAGCAAGCTGCCGCGGCCAAACAGGTCTGGACCGGCGAGTTGCGCCTGCGCCGCCACGATGGCGAGTACCGCTGGCACCTGAGCCGCTCGGTGCCGGTACTCGACGAGCAGGGCGAAGTAGTGCGCTGGTACGGCTCCTCGACCGACATTCACGAGCAGAAACTGATTCAGGCTAACCTGCGCTGGAACCAGGAGCGCTACGAACTGGCGGCCCTGGCCACCGACGACGCCATTTGGGACTGGGACCTGCTTACCAACCAATTAACCTGGACCCCGGCCATTGAGCGGGTTCTGGGCCACCGCGTGTTTGCCGTCGAGCACAAAGTTACCTGGTGGTACTCCCAGATTCACCCCGATGATGTCCAGCGGGTCACTAGCGGTATTCACGCCGTAATTGATGGCGGGCAGTCAGACTGGCAGGATGAATACCGCTTCCGCCGGGCCGACGGCACCTATGCCCAGGTGCTGGACCGGGGCCACGTGGCCCGTGACGAGGACGGGCGGGCCACCCGCATGATTGGCGCCATGCAGGATGTAACCCTGCAGCGCAAGGCGGAAACGGCCCTGCGCCAGCGCGAAAAGGAGTTTACGGCCCTGGCCAATTCGATGCCCCAACTGGCCTGGATGGCCGAGCCCGACGGCAACATCTTCTGGTACAACGAACGGTGGTATGCCTACACAGGCACCACCCTGGAAGAAATGCAGGGTTGGGGCTGGGCCAGCGTCCACCACCCCGACTACCTGGCCGGCGTAATCGAGAGCTGGCGCCAGGCCCTGACGACCGGAAAACCGTGGAAAGACACCTTCCCCTTGCGCAGCCACGAGGGCGAATACCGCTGGTTTTTGTCGCGGGCCCAGCCCATTCACAATGAGCAGGGCGAAATAGTGCGCTGGATTGGGACCAATACCGACGTAACCGAGGCCCAACGCGCCCAACAGCAGCTCGAGCAGCAAAACAACGAGCTGCGGCGCATCAACGAGGACCTGGACAATTTTGTGTACACGGCCTCCCACGACCTCAAGCAGCCCATTCACAACATGGCCGGCATCTTCGAGGAGCTCACGCGCACGGCCTACTTCCGCGACCCGGACGCCATTAAGCTGGTCAGCATGTTTGAGCGGGCTCTGCACCAGATCTACGACACGATTTATAACCTCTCGGAACTGGTACAGGTGCAGAAGCTGCGCCACGAGCTACCCAAGGAACCGGTGGCCCTGGAGCCCCTGGCGCGGGAGGTACTCGAAAGCATTGGCGAGCAGCTAGCCAACGTGCGGGCCATCGTCACCACGGATTTCGCCCTGGCTCCGGTGGTAGAGTTTGTGCGGCCCAACCTGCAGAGTGTGCTCTACAATCTGGTGAGCAACGCCCTGAAGTATGCCGCCCCCAAACGCACGCCGCGCATTCACCTGCTCAGCACCCGGCACGACGACCACGTCGTCATTTCCGTGCGCGACAACGGGGTGGGCATTGACCTGGAGCGGTACGGAAGTCAGCTGTTTCAAATGTTCCGGCGCTTCCACAGCCATGTCTCGGGTTCGGGCATGGGGCTGTATTTGATTAACCGCATTGTGCAAAGCTACGGCGGGCATGTGGAGGTGGAGAGTGAGCTGGACAAGGGCTCTACCTTCCACATTTATATTCCGCTGGTGGGCCAGCCCCTAAGGCCAGTGCCCGAAGAACCAGTGTTGCTCATTTAATTTGGGCTGCAGTAGCCTTTGCGGGGCGACCTTTCGTTTCTTGTCGTTGGTACATCTACCTGCCTATGCCCCTTCCCCCTATCCCCTCTAAACTGCCCGATGTGGGCACCAGCATTTTTTCGGTTATGTCGCAGCTGGCGGCCGAGTGTGGTGCTATCAATCTGGCCCAGGGATTTCCTGACTACGACCCACCCCAGGCGCTGACCGAAGCCCTGGCCCGCCACGCCCGCACCGCCGGCCACCACCAGTACGCGCCCATGCCCGGCCTACCCCGCCTGCGCGAGGCCATCAGCCGCAAAACGGCGGCCGTCAACGGGGTAGCCGCCCCAAATCCCGACACCGAAATTACCGTTACCAGCGGGGCTACCGAAGCCCTGTACGCCGTGCTGGCCGCCGTAGTGCGTCCCGGCGACGAAGTAGTGGTGCTCGAGCCGGCCTACGATTTATACGGGCCGGCCATCCGGCTGCAGGGCGGTATCCCCGTTTACGTGCCGCTGCGGGTGCCCGAGTTTACCCCGGATTGGGACCTGGTGAAAGCCGCCCTGTCGCCGCGCACGCGCCTGCTGATGCTCAACACCCCGCACAACCCCTCCGGCGCTGTGCTCACGGCCCAGGATCTGACCACCCTGGCCGAGCTGCTGGCCGATACCACCACACTCGTACTCAGCGACGAAGTGTACGAGCACATGGTATTCGACGGGCAGCGCCACGCCAGCGCCCTGCAGTTTCCGGACTTGGCCGAGCGCAGCTTCGTGCTGTCGTCGTTTGGCAAAACCTACCATGCAACCGGGTGGAAAGTAGGCTACTGCATTGCCCCGCCCCCGCTCACGGCCGAGGTGCGCCGCGTCCACCAGTTCCTGACGTTTGCCGTGAGCACGCCCGCCCAGCACGCCCTGGCCGACGTGCTGGCCGACGCCGAGCAGTACACCACCCTGCCGGCTTTCTACCAGCACAAGCGCGACTTGTTTGGCCAGCTCATGCAGGGCTCCCGATTTGAGCTGCTGCCCACGCCCGGCTCCTACTTTCAGCTGGCCCGCTACCACCACATTTCCGACGAAGGCGACCTGGCTTTCGCCCAACGGCTCACCCGCGAGTTCGGGGTGGCCGTCATTCCGGTTTCGGCTTTTTACCACCACGCCCAGGACCACGGCCTGATTCGCTTCTGTTTTGCGAAGCGTGATGAAACTCTAACCCAGGCCGCCGAACGACTACGGCAGCTGTAACGCGGCGGGCAAAGTCAATTTATTGGCGATATTGCTGTTTAACCCAGGACGGGGAAATAATAGGATCTATCGGAAAACAGCTTGCATTTTTCTTTTCAGAAGCAGTATATTCCTCAGTAGAAGCCCTGCCCTATTTCTCACTACCTCAACCTACTGCGCGTGTCTGACTTAACCGTATCCTTTGTTCAAGCCTCCCTGCACTGGCAAGACCCGGCCGCCAACTGGGCCGAGCTGGGGCAGCACATCGAGGAGATTTCCATTCCGACGGACCTGATTGTGCTGCCGGAAATGTTCACGACCGGCTTTAGCATGGAAGCCGCCACGCTGGCCGAAACCATGGATGGCCCCACCGTGGCCTGGATGAAGCAGCTGGCCGCCACCCGCGACGCGGTAGTGACCGGCAGCCTGATCATCCGGGAGCAGGACCGCTACTTCAACCGCCTGCTCTGGGTGCGGCCCGATGGCACGCTGAGCTACTACAACAAGCGCCACTTGTTTAGCATGGCCGGCGAACGGGAAGTGTACGTGGCCGGCAATGAGCGGCTGGTGGAAGAATGGCGCGGCTGGCGCATCTGCCCGCTGGTGTGCTACGACTTGCGCTTCCCGGTCTGGAGCCGCAACCTCGCCAGCCAGCCCTACGACTTGCTACTGTACGTGGCCAACTGGCCCGCGGCGCGCCGCACAGCCTGGATAACGCTGCTACGGGCCCGCGCCATCGAAAACCTGGCCTACACCATGGGAGTGAACGTTGTCGGCATTGACGGCAACAGCCTGGCCTACGCCGGCGACTCGGCCCTGCTCGACATGCGCGGAGAATACTTGGTGGAAGTCGGCAACCACGAAACCAGCATCACCCGCACCCTGCGCCGCGCCGACCTGGAAGCCTTCCGGGAGCGTTTCCCGGCCCTGAATGATGCCGATACCTTCTCGCTGGGCCAACCCGTTTCGGAGCTGACGCACCAGGCATAACCAGCCTCGACGCATTAAAAAAGCCCCCGGCGCAGCGCCGGGGGCTTTTTGTGCTTCAGCCGAACTAATCGTTTATTGCACCACCAGCCGCTGCACACCCGTTTGGCCATTGGCGGCCTCGGCCTGCACCAGATACACGCCCGCCGCCAGGCCGCTCAGTTCCAGGGTATGGCGCTGGCGTAAGGTTGCTTCGGTGCGTACGTGGCGCCCCATCATATCCAGCACCACAACCCGGGTCGGCCGGGGCGTTTCGATGGTAGCGGTTGTCGTGGCCGGGTTAGGATAAACGCTTAGCGCCAGCGCCTGGGCAGCCGTTTTGGTGCCCAGCACCAGGCCCCGCACGCCCAGCGCCACCACGCCCCCGTCCTCGGTGCCCACAAATAGCTCGGGCGTACCGTCGTTGTTGACGTCGGCGGAAGCCAGGGTATACAGGTTTTCGATGCGCGAACCCAACTCCAAGTTTTCAAAGCGGGCCAGCGTCGTGTTGTACAGCACGTCGGTGCGGTCCAGGAAAATAGTGTTCTGGTTGCGGAAATTGGCAAAAAAGTGCAGCGTCCCCAGCTCGTCTATCGTGACCAGGTCGGGCTGATTGTCACCGTCGAAGTCGGCTACGGTGGCGGCCAGGTTGTTGGGCCGCTCGTCGGTAGGCGTGCGAATGTGCCCGTAGTCGCCATTGACCAACACAAAGGTCCGACTCAGGGGCTGCGTGCCGGTATTGCGGTAATAGCGCAACGCTTGCCCGGGGAAGTCGCTGGAGTTGGTGTTAGTGCTCAGCAGCATATCCACGTTGCCGTCGCCGTCTACATCCGTAAAGCAGGGCGTATCGTACACTCGGGCCGGCACGTTTTCCAGCAGCACCGGCGCGGCCGGGTTGTAGACGGCGGCCTGGTTGGCCGGGGCCGTGTTGAGCACGTAGGCAATGAAGTTGTAGGAGCTGTTGCGCAGCGTGAAGGCCGAGTACACCAGATCCAGGGCCCCGTCCCGGTTCAAATCGACTAACGACGGGCGCAACGAACCGTACTTCTCGCCCGACAAGCCCAGGTAGTCGTTGGTGATGAGCTTGTAGACAGGTTTGGCCGCGGTGCCCACGTTTTGGTACAACCACAGCGAGGCCCGATAAAACCCGTTGGCCGTGGTGCGGCTCACGCCCCCGATGAGCATATCCTTCAACCCGTCGCCGGTCAGGTCGCCAAAGGCCGGGGCGGCTTTGTCGCTCACGTCGAGCATGTCGCGCTGCAGGAAGTCGTTTTGCCGGAAGGCGAAGTTGGGCACGGCCGTGGTGCTGGTATTTTCATAGAGCCACACATTCTGGTGCGTATCGATGGTGTCGAGGTGGTCGAACACGTTGGGGGTCACGACCAGGTCGGGGCGGCCGTCAAAGGTCAGATCCAGGGAGTACGGGGCCGGAAAGTTAGGCAGGCGCAGCGGGGCTGCGGCCGGGAAGTTGGTACTTTGCCCCGCCGCCGTGAAGCGGGCCGTAGCCGGGGTTCCTTCGTTGGTCAGGCGTACCAGCTCCGGGCAGTTGTCGCGGGCTGTGAGCAGGTCTTTGTCTCCGTCCCCGTCCAGGTCGATGGGCAGCAGGTTGTTGCCGCTGGTATGGTTGGGCCGCAGCAGGCTGCGGCATTCGTCGGCGCCGAATACGAAGGAAGTACAGCTGGTATAGCAGGTCTTGAGGCCGCCCCAGCGCTCGGTGCTTTTCTGAAAGGCCAACCCGCCGCAGGCCGCCGTGCTGGTATTGACGAAGTAATGGACGGTGGTGCTGTTGATGTAGTTGAAGGTGGCAATGTCCAGCCGACCGTCGCCGTTCACGTCCTCAATGGCGGGCATGTTGTAGCCCCCGGTGTTGATGTTGATCATGCCCCCGTTCGGGCCGGGGTCGAAAAACTCCAGCTCGTCGCTGACCTTTTGAAACGTGGGCCGTCCCCCGGCGCCGGCCACATTCCGATACACCCGGATACTGCCGCTGATGGCCCCCATCGTGAAAATGTCGGCGCGGCCGTCGCAATCGTAGTCACGGAGCTGCACCCAGTTGGCGAGGTCGGTCGGAAACAGCGACTGGTAATCGGGGGCGTACTGCCACTGCCGGCCGCCACCGGGCCGCGCCTCGTTCAGGTAGGTATAGGAGCGCCGCGTCTGCCGGTCGAAGAGGTAGAGGTCGTTCTGATTATCGCCGTTCAGGTCGATGGAAGAGAACTGGGTCGTGTTTAGTCCCCCCACCCAGGGCGTGCGCAGGGTATCGGTGCCGTGTACTACTTTTGCCACCGACCGGTACTCAAATCCAAATGGAGTTTGGGCCGTAGCCGCCAGCGGCAACCCGAGCCACACGCCTAGAAATAGCAAGTTAAATAAGGGTTGTCGCATAGGTTATTCACGGTTTACAGCAGAACGAAAGTACTTCCAAGTTACGCACAATCAGCATGCAAGATATAGCGGCTTTATACGCCCGGTTTCAGCAGTGCGCGGCCGTCAGCACCGACTCGCGCCAGGACCAGACCGACACGTTGTTTGTGGCCCTGAATGGCCCGTCCTTCCGGGGCCGCGACTTTGCCGCCCAGGCGTTAGCCAAAGGAGCCCGCTACGCCGTGGTCGACGATGCCGAGCTGGCGGCTTCGGCCCCCGACCGCTACACCTACGCCCCCGACCCGTTGCTAGCCTTGCAGGGCCTAGCCCACCACCACCGGCGGCAGCTGGCTATTCCGGTTATCGGCATCACCGGCTCCAACGGCAAAACCACGACCAAAGAACTGGTACACGCGGTACTGAGCCGCCGCTATGCCGTGCAGTACACCCGAGGCAACCTCAACAATCACATCGGAGTTCCGCTGACGCTGCTTAGTATTCGCCCCGGCGAGCATGAGCTGGCCATTGTGGAAATGGGCGCCAACCACCAGGGCGAAATCGACTTGCTGAGTCGCCTGGCCGAGCCCACCCACGGCCTGATTACCAACATTGGCAAGGCCCACCTCGAAGGCTTCGGCGGCGTGGAAGGCATTGCCAAGGGCAAAGGGGAGCTGTTCCACTTTTTAGCGTCTACCGGGGGCACGGCCTTCGTCAACACGGCCGACGCCAAGCTGCCGACGCTGGCCGCGCCCGTAGCCAAGCGTATCACCTACCCCGGCCCGGCGGATACCTACCCGGCCGAATTGCGGGCAGCGGCCCCCAATGTGGTGCTGCACCTCTTCGACGGCACGGTGGTAGAAGCGCAAATCACGGGCGGCTACAACTTCCCGAACCTGGCCGCCGCTGCCGCCGTCGGGGCGCACTTTGGGGTGCCAACGGCGGATATTGCGGCAGCGTTGGCCGGCTACGCGCCGACCAATAACCGCTCCCAGTTGGTAAGCACCGGCCGCAACGAGGTCATTCTGGACGCTTACAACGCCAACCCCTCGTCGATGGCCGTCGCCCTGGCCAGCTTTGCCGCCCGCCCTGCGCCCCCGAAGAAGGTGGTTATTCTGGGCGACATGTTTGAGCTAGGTCAGGAAAGTGAGGCCGAGCACCGGGCTCTGGGTGAACTGCTGGCCGCCCAGGCTTTTGACACGGTATTGCTCTGCGGCGCGGATATGCGCTACGCGGCCTTGCACCCCGATTTTCACCATTTCCCGACCAAAGCCGAAGCCGCGCAGTGGCTGGAAGCCAACCCACTCAGCGGCCAGCAGATTCTGATTAAAGGCTCCCGCGGCATGGGCCTGGAAACCTTGCTGCCGCTGGTATAGCCATTGAGTATAGCAGCAAAAAGGCCGGCAGAAGTACTTCTGCCGGCCTTTTTTACTGGGCTACCCTAACGAAGGATCTTACGCGAAAGGCGTGTCGAAGCCGGCGAATGCGGGCAGCATCCGGTCCTTGTCCGACACGAGCGGTGCCTCAATGCCCCAGTCGATAGCCAGGGTTGGGTCGTTCCAGAGCAGGCCGCCTTCCGAGCTGGGCGTGTAGTAGTCGGTGCACTTGTACAGAAACAGCGTGTTTTCCTCCAGGGCCATAAAGCCGTGGGCAAAGCCGGTGGGCACGTAGAGCATGTTGCAGCGCCGCGAGTCGAGCTCCACCTTCACGTGCTGCCCATAAGTGGGCGATGAGCGGCGCAAGTCTACTACCACGTCCAGTACGCGGCCGGTAGCCACCCGCACGAGCTTGGCCTGGCTGTAGGGAGGCCGCTGGAAGTGAAGGCCCCGCAACACGCCCACCCCCGAGCTGGATTGATTATCCTGCACCCACTCACCGACGGCGCCGGCCTCCTGCATAATTCGGGCACTGAAAGACTCAAAGAAGGCGCCGCGCGCGTCGCCAAATACCCGGGGCGTAAACTCGATTACGCCAGCCAGAGCGTGGTGCTTAATTTCCATTCAGGGAGAGAGGTTATTGATACGAAACCACGGTTTTCGAGGGGGCAAGGTAGGCAGAAACGCGGGCTAGCGTTTGCCCAAACCAACGGCCTCTACGATACGCAGGTACTTATCGAGGACAATTTGCTCATCAAATTTTTGCTCAGCCAGCTGCCGGCCGGCCTTGCCCATGGCCTCAAGCTCGGCCGTAGACAGGCGCTGCACCTGCAGCATTTTCTGGGCCAGGTCGGCCGCGTCGCGCACCTGGCAGAGCAGGCCATTGACGCCGTCGACCACGGTTTCGCGGCAGCCGGGCACGTCCGTCGTCACGATGGGTTTGCCCATCGCCGCAGCTTCGAGCAGGGTTTTGGGTGTGCCTTCCCGGTACGAGGGCAGCACCACGCAGTCGGCGCGCTGGATGTGCTCGGCCACGTTGTCGGACGTGCCCAGGTACTCAATGTGGCCGGCCTGCAACCACTGGTCGAATACGGCGCGCTTCACCCCGATGTTGCCCGACTCATCCACGCCGCCGAGCAGCTGAATACGGGTGCCGGGCAAGGCATCACGCACGATGCGGGCTGCTTCGAAATATTCCTCAACCCCCTTTTCGTAGAGCACCCGCGCTATCATCAGAAAGGTGAACGGCTCGTGGCGCACAAACTCGGCCGCGGGCCGGAACCGGTTGGTATCCACGCCCGAGCCGGGCAGCAGGTCGGTAATGTCGGCGCGCACCAGGCCGTGTTGCAAGAACAGCTGCCGGTCGTCGCCGTTCTGGAAAAACACCCGCTTGGGAAACTGAAACGCAAACCGGTACAGGCCCAGGGCCACTTTGCTCACCAGGTTCTGCACAATGAACACCGTGCCCAGGCCCGACACGTTGTTCACGCTCGGAATGCCGGCCAGCTTGGCCGCCAGGGTGCCATAAATGTTGGGCTTAATGGTGTACTGCAGCACCACGTCGGGCTTTTCGCGGCGGTAAATAGTGTAGAACCGGCGCGTGAGCAGGGCATCCTTTACGGGGTTGGTGCCCTTGTTTTCCATCAGAATCGGCACGTAGCGGCAGCCCAGCTCGGTTTCGAGCCGCTCGGAATAGGCGTCGGGCGGGGCTATGGCCAGCACCTCGTGCCCGGCTGCCTGCAGAGCCTTGACTAAGCTCCGACGAAAATTCCAGATGTTCCAGGAAGTATTAATAACAATGGCAACGCGCATGGGGCAGATTCGGGATTCGGGGCGCAAAGGTAGCAGGTCAGGTTAGGGTATTGGCAAAAAATAAGCAGCAGCCACCCTGGCCGGGTTGCTTACCTTCGCCCTATGATTCGCTTTGCCTCTTTTCTTTTTTCCGCGCTGGCCCTCTTTGGGCTGGGTAGCGCCTGTTCTTCGGCGGGCAGCTCCGAGCCCGAAGAAACGGCCGCTGCCGCCCCGCCACCTACCGCCGAGCTGCCCGGAAAAGCCCTCTATACGCAAAACTGCGTCGTTTGTCACGGCCCCGACGGCAAACTCGGCCTCAACGGCGCCCACGACCTGACCAAGAGCAACCTGAATGCCACCGGCCGCGTGTATATGGTAACCCAGGGCCTGGGCAAGATGCCTTCCTTTAAAAATCAGCTGACGGAAGAACAGATCCAGCAGGTCGTGGCCTATTCTCTTACCCTGAAATAGGCGGCCCGCCCCGGTTGTTCACCCCGGCACCCCTGCCGCTTTTTTCTTAGCACCCACCGCAATTCTATGGCTAACAAACCCGCCTCCAAAGGCCGTAAGCCCGGCAATAGTACCCGCCACCCCGGCGCCGTTGATGGGGTCAGTGGCCGCGTCGGCCGCATTCTGGCCAAGGCCAACAAAGAAGGCACCTACGACACGGCCCTGGAACAGGAAACGGCCGTACTCGTGGCCGTGCCCGATAAGCGCCAGCCCGACAGTCAAACCCAGGAATACCTCGACGAACTGGCTTTTCTGGCCGAAACAGCCGGGGCCAAGGTCACCAAACGCTTTGTGCAGCGCCTGGAAAAGCCCGACATCCGCACCTTTGTGGGGGAGGGTAAGCTGGAGGAAATCAAAGCCTACGTGCAGCACACCCAGGCCAGCATGGTTATTTTCGACGATGACCTCTCGCCTTCCCAGCTGCGTAACCTCGAAGCCGAGCTGCAAGTCAAAATCGTGGACCGCAGCCTGCTGATTATCGACATTTTCGCCAGCCGGGCCAAGTCGGCCACGGCCCGCACCCAGGTGGAGCTGGCCCAGTACCAGTACCTGCTGCCCCGCCTCACGGGCTTGTGGACGCACTTGAGCCGGCAGCGTGGTGGGGGCGTGAGTCAGCGCGGACCGGGGGAAACGGAAATCGAGACTGACCGGCGCGTAGTGCGCGACCGGATAGCCCTGCTCAAGGACAAGCTCAAGGAACTCGACAAGCAAAGCAACACCCAACGCAAGGCGCGCGGGGGTATGGTGCGCGTGGCCCTGGTAGGCTATACCAACGTGGGCAAAAGCACGATTATGAACCTGCTGAGCCGCTCCGACGTGTTTGCCGAAAACAAGCTTTTCGCCACCGTCGACTCGACGGTGCGCAAAGTAGTACTCGAGAACACGCCCTTCCTGCTTTCCGACACGGTAGGGTTTATCCGCAAGCTGCCCACCCGCCTGATTGAAAGTTTCAAAAGCACGCTCGACGAAATCCGGGAGGCCGACCTGCTCGTGCACGTAGTAGACATTTCCCACCCGTCCTTCGAAGACCAGATTGCCGTTGTCAACGACACGCTCAAGGACATCGAGGCGGCCGACAAACCGATGCTACTGGTCTTCAACAAGATTGACCGGTACGACACCGGACAGGAGGAGCACCACGGCGGCTTCGAGGGCATGAATGTGGATGAGGATATAGAGCCCCGCCCCACCCTGGAGCAGCTGCAGGCCAGCTACATGGCCAAGATGCACGACCCGGTAATCTTTATTTCGGCCCAGGAGCGGCAGAATATCGATGAGCTACGGGCTTTACTCGTGCGCCACGTGGCCGTACTGCAGGAGCAGCGCTACCCCTATCAATCGTATGACGAGGCGGAATAACTAACTCGTTGCCGTTCAAACAAAAGCCGCCCGGACGTTTCGTTCGGGCGGCTTTTGTTTGCTCTACCCCGGCTTTTGTAAGCCTGGAGCCTGGGGCAAAACCTAGGAGCGTACTAAGGCAGCTCAGCCGCCACCGCCTGGCTATTCACGCGGGATTATCTGCGTAAGTGGGAAGACCAGTAAACGCCCGCCCCGGATCTGCACGCCTTCATTTGGTGGGTAATACTATTCTGAATCCCGCGTACAGCAAGCAGAACAGGGCAAAAACATATCGGCCTATATTTTGCAACATTCGCAACCAATAGGCATATATAGCACAATTTATATCATTAAAAGACCATTATTTTATTATTTTAACAAAATAAACGCAACCAAAAATAGGGAGTTACATATAAGGCTTTTACATTGAGACTCATTCCACTCTTCTCTCACCAAACCTTCCTCCCTATCACATGAAGAAAAACCTTTACGCAATTGCTCTGGCCTGTCTCGGGCTGGGTACTCTTACAGCACAAGGCCAGGATCAGCACATGTTGTCTATTGATCGGGCCCCTGCCGCGCCAACGCGCGAGTGCGCTACGATGGAAGTATTGGAAGCCCAAATGGCGGCCGACCCCACCTTGGCCCGGCGTATGGCCGACGTAGAGCGTCATACAGCGGAAGTAGTAGCCAACCCCACGGCTCGGCGCACGAATGCCATTGTGACTATCCCGGTGGTCGTACACGTGGTGTATAATACCACTGCTCAGAACGTGCCCCAGTCGCAGATTGATGCCCAGATTCGGGTGTTGAACGAAGACTTTGCGAAAACCAACAGCGACGCCAGCCTGATTCCAGCCGCCTTTGCCGGTGTAGCCGCCGGCACCAATGTGCGTTTTGTACTGGCCAAGCGCGACCCCAACGGTGCCGCTACAACCGGCGTTGTCCGCCGGTCGACCAAAACCCGCTCGTTCAGCAGCAACGACTTTGTGAAATACACGAGCAAAGGCGGTAGTGATGCGTGGCCCCGCGACAAATACCTGAACCTGTGGCTGTGCAACCTCGGCCAGGGCCTGCTGGGCTATGCCCAGTTCCCCGGCGGCGCGGCGGCTACCGATGGGGTGGTGTGCCTGTACTCTTCGGTACCCGGCGGCACGGCCAGCAACTACAACAAAGGCCGCACGGCTACCCACGAAGTTGGCCACTGGCTGAACCTGCGCCACATCTGGGGTGATGCCACCTGCGGCAATGACTTGGTAGCCGATACCCCTACCCAGCAAACCTCCAATGGCGGCTGCCCTACTTTCCCCCACGTAACCTGCGGCAACCAGGGCGACATGTCGATGAACTACATGGACTACACCTATGATGCCTGCATGTATATGTTCACCGGCGGTCAGTCGGCTCGTATGGATGCCTTGTTCTCGGCGGGCGGTGCCCGCGTGGGCCTGACGACCTCCCTGGGCGGCACGGCCCCCCGCATGGTGGCCGCTACCACGACTTCGGATGTAGCCCTGTACCCGAACCCAGCTGATAACGTGCTGAATCTGACCCTGCCCCAGAGCCAAAACTCGTGGGTGGTAAAGGTATACGACCTGCGCGGCCACGAAATGTCTCAGGCCCGCTACAACGGCCAAGGCCAGGTGTCGGTAGGCCAGCTGCCCAAGGGTCTCTACCAGATGACCCTCTCCAACGGAGAACAGACCATTCGTCAGCGTTTCGAAAAGCAATAAAGTCCTATCTTAGCAGCGCTAGCAGCCGTTGCAGCGCCTGTTAGTCCTCTGACCTAAGATCTGAACTTCACTCACCGGAAAAGCCTACCGATATCGGTGGGCTTTTCTTTTTTGTGCCCACTCTGCGTTGGAAACGAGAACTACCTCCTTCCGGATAAGTTGATTCAGCAGCTTATCAGTATTGCGAAACTCACGAGCAAAGCCGCTGCTACGTTAGGCAAGTGGAAATGTTTCAGTGAAAAAATTACAAATATTACATCTATATGGTTCTTTACTGCTCAAATTTTCAATACATTGGTGCCCTCGTTCTCTCTTTCCACAACCAAACCTTTCATTTCGCATGAAAAAAACCTTTTACGCAGTAGCCTTGGCTTGCCTTGGGCTCGGACTAGCCTCGGAGGCCCAGGCCCAGAAAACTCTTCTCAAACGCCAGTGCGCCACCACCGACGTACTGGAGGCCCAGATGGCCGCTGACCCTAGCTTAGCCCAGCGCCGGGCCGCCATTGAAGAGCAAACCCGGGAGTTTCAGGATAATCCAGCGGCCCAGCGCACTAACGCCGTGGTAACAATTCCGGTAGTGGTGCACGTGCTGTATAACACGGCCGCCCAGAATATTTCTGATGCCCAGATTCAGTCCCAACTCGACGTACTGAACCAGGACTACAGCAAAACCAACCCCGACTATACCAAGACTCCATCGGCCTTTGCCGGCCTGGTAGCCAACGTAGGTGTGCAGTTTGTACTGGCCAAGCAGACGCCAACGGGTGCCGCTACGACCGGTATTGAGCGCAAGCAAACCACCAAAACCTCCTGGGGCACCGATGACCAGATGAAGAACACCGCAACGGGTGGCCTGAATGCCTGGAACTCGGCGAAATACCTCAACCTGTGGGTGTGCAACCTGTCGGGTGGCGTGCTGGGCTATGCTCAGTTCCCCGGCGGCCCCGCCTCTACCGACGGGGTGGTAATCCTGACTACCGCTTTCGGTAAAGGTGGCTCGGCGCAGGCGCCCTTCAACCTGGGCCGCACTGGCACCCACGAAGTAGGCCACTGGTTGAACCTGAACCACATTTGGGGGGATGATGGAACGTCTTGCACCGGCACCGACAACGTATCGGATACGCCTAACCAAGCCGACGAAAACTACGGCACCCCGGCTTACCCGCAGGCATCGTGCTCGAACACGAGCGACATGTTCATGAACTACATGGACTATGTGGATGACGCGGCCATGTATATGTTCTCGAACGGACAATCGGCACGTATGAATGCCCTGTTTGCCTCGGGTGGCGCCCGCGCGGGTCTGCTCACCTCGGTAGGCGGCACGGCTCCCGGCGGGGGTGGCACCACGCCTACCCCGGTTACCTACTGCAGCTCGAAAGGCAACAGCGTCGCCTATGAGTTCATCGACTATGTGGGCCTGGGCTCTTTGGCCCGCACCTCGGGCGCGGATGCGGGTTACTACAACGGCACGGCCCTGGCCGCTCCGACCCTGGCGGCTGGCTCGACTCAGACTATCAGCTACAGCGCAGGCTTTGCCGGTACGGCCTACTCGGAGTACTTCAAAGTGTACATTGACTACAATAAGAACGGCGTCTTCACCGATGCCGGTGAACTGGTAGTAAGCGCCGCAGCCAGCACGTCTAGCGCTACCCGCAGCTCCAGCTTCACGGTACCCGCCACGGCGAAGTCGGGTACGACGCGCATGCGGGTGGTGATGAGCGACAACTCGGCCACGACCAGCTGCAATGCCTACAGCTACGGCGAAACCGAAGACTATACGGTGAACATTACCGGCGGCACGGCCCGCATGGAAGAGACGGTTGCCCGCAAGGGTGGTGCTACCGAGTACTCGGTGTATCCCAACCCGGCGACCGATGTGCTGAACGTAGTAGTTCCTTCGGACCACGACGCGGCGGCTGTTTCGGTGAAAGTGTACGACGTACGCGGCGCGGAAATGAAGCAGGCTCAGTTTGCCAATGGTCAACTGAACGTGTCTTCGCTGGCCAAGGGCGTCTACATGGTCACCATTGCCGACGGCCAGCAGGTATCGCACCAGCGCTTCGTGAAGCAATAAGTAGCTAGCCTGGGCGGCATCGAAGCCTTACGTGATGCTACCCGTTGCTACTGCCCGACAAGGCCCGCCGAAACCGGCGGGCCTTGTTTGTTTTGGTGCCCAAGCCAACCGTAATTCATTCTTCATAACCATTTCGCAAGGCCAACAGTAAAGAGGCCTGCCCACCCTGCCAAGCTCTCCGTATGAAAACCCTATACCTGATGCGTCACGCCAAATCAAGCTGGAACTTTGATGATTTGAGCGACCAGGAACGACCTCTCAACGACCGGGGCCGGGCCGATGCCCCGCGCATGGGCCAAGCCCTGGCCAAGCGCAACATTCAGCTCGATTTACTGGTCAGCTCGCCGGCGGTACGGGCCATGAGCACCGCGGCCCTGGTCGCCAAAGAGCTGGAGTATCCGCACCAGCAAATTCAGGTTCTGGACCCCATTTACCGCGCCGAGGTGCCCGATCTGTTGGAGATAGTGCGGCAGTTGCCCGACGCGGCCGACTCCATATTGCTGGTAGGCCACAATCCCACCATTACGGACTTTGCCAACGTGATTTCGCCCAGCCCTTTAAACGAGCTGCCGACGTCGGCCATTGTGTGCCTGAAGTTTGGAGCCGCACGCTGGGCCGATATTGACCGGGCTAACGCCGAGTTCTATTTCTACGACTACCCCCGCAATCAGCCGGAGTAATTACCAGATCACCTGGAATGCGTAAGCAGGAAAGTCCACCCGCTTTTGTTTTGCCCGCAAGCCTGCTTTCCCTTGTATGGAATCACCCAAAAATAGTACCCCGCCCGTGCTGCTGAACCGTGAGTTGAGCTGGCTTACGTTCAACCGCCGTGTGCTCCAGGAAGCGCAGAACCCCGACGTGCCCCTGCTGGAACGCCTGAAGTTTCTGGCTATTTTCTCGTCCAACCTCGACGAGTACTTCAAGGTGCGCGTGGCCACGCTGCGGCGCCTGGTGAAGCTCAAGAAAAAAACCCGCGCCAAGCTAGGGGAAGACCCCGGCGAGCAGCTCAAAAACCTGCTCGATGAAGTCAAGCGGCAGCAGCAGGAGTTTGGCGACACCTTCCGCAACGAGATTCTGCCCGAACTGGGCCGCCAGCATATTCACCTGGTTGCGGAGCACGAGCTAAACCAGCCCCAGCGGGAATGGGTGCACCAGTATTTCCGCGACAAAGTGCAGGATTTGCTGTCTCCGGTCATTCTGGACGATAACCTGCACCACCTGTTTCTGAAGGACCAGACCGTGTACCTCACGTTTCTGCTTACGCGGCCGGTAAAGGAAAAGAAGGCGCTGGAAGAAGAGCGGGTGCTGGTAATGGAGCTGCCCACCAAGCGCCACGGTGGCCGTTTTGTGGAGCTGCCTGCCCAGGGCGATGAGCGGTACGTGATGTTTCTGGACGACGTGGTTCGCTGCTGCGCGGCCGAGCTGTTTCCGAAATACCAGCAGGTCGAAGTACACGCCATCAAGATTTCGCGCGACGCCGAGCTGGATATCCAGGAGGAAGTATCGGGCAATTTGATGGCCAAAATCAAAAGCAGCCTGCAAAAGCGCGAAACCGGCTACCCAGCCCGCCTGCTCTACGACCCGGAAATGCCCAAAGCCGTGCTGCGGGCCGTGATGCAGAAAACCGGTATCGGCAAAGAAGAGCTGGTAGAAGGCAGCCGCTACCACAATTTCCGCGACTTTTTCGGCTTCCCCGACCTGGGGCTGGAGCAACTTAAGTATCAGGAGCAGCCCCCGCTGCCCCACCCCACCCTGCCCCGCACCAGCGGCAAGATGCTGGCTGCCATTGCCGAGCGGGACCACCTGCTGCACCTGCCCTACCAGTCGTTCGACTACGTGACGCGCTTCATTCTGGAAGCCGGCGCCGACCCGCTGGTAACCAATATCAGCATCACGCTCTACCGGGTATCGGCCAAGAGCGAAATAGCCAAAGCCCTGCTCAAAGCTGTGAAGAACGGCAAGCAGGTGACGGTGGTCGTCGAACTCAAGGCGCGCTTCGATGAGGAGTCGAACATGTACTGGGCCGAGAAGCTGCAAAAGGCCGGGGCCAACGTTATTTTCGGCATTCCGGACCTGAAAGTGCACAGTAAGCTGCTGCTCGTGACGCGCACCGAGGAAGACCAGAACCGCCTGTACGCGTACTTCAGCACCGGCAACTTCAACGAGGTGACCAGCGGCATCTACGCCGACCACGGCCTGTTCACGGCCGACGCGCGCCTGACCCGTGAAGCTGCCGAAGTGTTCCGCTACTTCCACGACCGGCAGCCCAAATCAGGCTTCGAGCACCTGCTGGTGGCGCCCTTCGAGCTCCGTGAAAAGCTTAATGCCCTCATCGACAAGGAAATCAAGCTGGCCAAGGCCGGCAAAGATGCCTACATCATTCTGAAGCTCAACGCCCTGCAGGATGACCGCATGATTAAGAAGCTCTACGAGGCCAGTGAGGCCGGGGTGCGCATCGAGCTGCTCATCCGGGGCATCTCCTGCCTGGTGCCCCAGCTCGAAGGCCAGAGCGCAAACATTCAGCAGCGGGGCATGGTAGACCGGTACCTGGAGCATGCCCGGGTCTACGTTTTCGGCAACAATGGCAAAGAGAAAGTGTACGTGGCTTCCTCCGACTGGATGGCGCGCAACCTGGACCGCCGCGTGGAAGTGGCTTTCCCGATTTATAACGACGAGCTCCGGGCCGAAGTGCGCCACCTGCTGGATTTGCAGCGCCAGGACAACGTAAAGTCCCGCGACTTCCACAACAACTTCCTGGGCCAGGACGACCCCAACGCTCCGCAGATTCGGGCCCAGTTTGAAACGTATGCTTACTTACGTAAGCTTAGCAAACAACGCAAAAAAACGGCGGCCTCCTAGGCCACCTGAGTAACGCGACCTAAAAAGGCCCGCTTTCAGAATTCTGGAAGCGGGCCTTTTTAGGTCGCGTCACTCAGGTGCTACTGCCGTTTGAGGAGTTTGCGCGGCGGCACGATGAATAGCTCCAAACTGGCATATGGGGCATTAGCCAGCTTGCTGTCGATGATTTTGATGCGGTTGTCGTTGGTACGGTCGAAGGCGTCGAAAGCGTAATTGTAACGATAGCCGCCCTCGACCCCAAACCACAAGAAATCATAGATTTCCCGCTCCCAGCGCGCCCGAAACTTGACTTCCGTTTCGCGCAGCTCCAGGGAGTTGAGCGTAGCGCCTTCCCGCTGCAACGGGGTGCGCAGCTTCACGATGTAGTTGAGGCCGTCCACGGAGTAACCGGCGAAAAACAACGACCGGGGCGAGGCATTGTAGCGGGCCGTAACCCGGGCCGGAAACAGCGCTTCAATACCCCAGTGCTTGTTGAAGGTGCGGTTGTAGAGCAGGGCCGGGTACGGACTGAAACGCCCGAAGGTGTAGCCCAGCTGCACCCCTACGCCCCAGGAAAACGTGGGGCTGCGCTTCCAGCCGTACAGAAACTCCGACGACACGCGCAGGTAGTCGGTTACGTTGAGCTCCGAAGAGGTATAGTCGCCGCTCAGTTCCCCTTTTACCCGGAAGATGTACCAGTTTACCGCATTCACCGGCCGGATAACGGCCAGCTGGGTGCCCAGGGTTTTGAGGCCCTTGTTTTCGATATTATCGTAGAGCTCATAGCCGGTAGGCCGGTTGCTGAACTGAAATTCCTCCCGTTCATAGTTCACCCCCAGAATCAGCTTCAGGTGAGGGTGGTTGAGCATCGGGATATAGCCTTTGATAACCAAACGGGCATTCTTGGTAGCGTCCGTGTTATAATCCCGCAGCCCCACGGTCTGCCCAGCGGAAGTCACGTTGAAGCGTGGCACCCGCTCGTAGTGAAAAATCAGGCCTTTACTGGGTCCCATGCCCACTACCGAGGGGGTGGCAAACTGCTGGGGGTCGGTAGTGCCTAGTGCTACCGAATCGGGGTTGGTGGGCGCGGGCAGCGGATAGACGGGCGTAGTTGGCGTAACCTGGCCCAGGGCCGTAAAAGCAAGGCCGCTTAGGCTGAGGGTTAGCAGGGCACGGCAAGCAAAAGGAGAAACCGGCAAAACGTAGCGAGTCTTCATGAAGAACAGAGCAAGGCGGGATTTTCGCGGAAGCGGAACACCCGGTTGTAAACGTGGATAAGCCGAAAAGGATGGGCAAAAAAGCTGGACACTATGGCCAGGAAAGTCGGCAAAAACGCCCCGGAAAACCTGTTAAACACAAGCTACCCGGGGCGTCTTAGGCGAATGGAGTGCAGCTAGAACAGGAAGTCGAAGCCGACAAACACCAGCTTCTCTTCTCCTACCGAATACGTGGCATTGATAACGGCCTGCTTGAGCACATCAATCCAGATGCCGCCGCCGAAACCGGTGTGGAAGGCGTCGATGCCGGTGCGCGTGTCGTAGCTCGAGTACACCCGGCCCGCGTCGGCCAGGCCCAGAATGCCAAACTTACCGGGCACCAGGTAAGCATTGAAGCTAAAGAGCTGCAGGCGGGCTTCGGCGTTGGCATACACGGAGGCGCGGCCGGCATAGCGCGTGCGGCGGTAACCACGCAGGTTGGTCGACTGCCCCAGCGTGTTGGCCTGGTAGAAGCGGTAGTCGCCCCAGTTGCGGGCGGCCCCGATGCGGCCGGCCCAGGTGAGCTGGAAGGGGAAGTTGGGGCTCAGGTAGAAGCGGAATTCGGAGGTGATACGACCAAAGTTGAGCTGCTCGGCATTCAGCTGGTAGTTCTGCTGCACCTCGTTGTACCAGCGCAGGCCGATCCGCGGATTCTTGGGCGAGCTGGCCGCGTCGATGTTCAGGTAAGCCCGGCCGCCCAGGTAACGGTTGAGCTGGAAATCGGTGCTACGGATGCCCAGGGCCGCCCCGCTCTCACCGTTTTTGGTAATAGGATTGAGGCCCCGGGCAATTTCGCTGCCGATGGCGTTTTGCTCCACCCGAAACTGGTCGTATTGGGGCCCGATGCCGACTTTGAGGAAGCTAAACAGGTCCCGCTCCAGCACGGGGCTCACGTAGAAGCGGGAGAAGCGCACCCGATATGTGTCGTTAATGTCGCGGTTGCGCACCCGGTCGTCGGAGCCCAGCAGCTGGTTCTGGGAGTTGTTGCCTTCGCCGAAGAAGTTGTAGAGCAACTGCGGGCCGTAGAGCTGGGCGTTCAGGCGCAGGTCAAACCGGCCAATGACGTCCACGAACTGCCCATTGTAGCGCACATTGTAGGCGCGCTGCGAAGGCGAGTAGTTGGCGGCCAGCGTTTGCTCGGTCGAGAAGGGGGCCTTGCGGAAGCCGTAGGTACGGTAGGTCACGCCGCCGCCGAAAAACAGCCGGTCGTCTATGTTGTAGCCAAAGTACAGAGCCGGACCGAGGTAGTTCAGGCTATAGTCTTTGCGGTCGGTCCGCGGGTGGGTGTCGTACTGGCTTACCTCGGTGCCGGGCTGCAGGCGCAGGCGGGTTTCCTTGCCCGCGGTGATGACGTTGCCGGTATCGGCGTCGTAGATCTGGGTTTTGTGACGCAGCCCCCCCACGCGGGAGTTGTCGGTAATCGAGTCCCGGTCGGTGCCGCCGATAATGCGCAGCAACGCCCCGCCCTTCGACTGGCCCGTAACGTTGTACACGTCGTTGCCGGAGAAGCCGTAAAGGCGAATTTCGTCGGTTTCCTTGTCAAAGGTCTTGTCGAAGAGGGTCTTGGTGAGTTGACCTTCCTTGTTGATCTTGGTCACCTTCACCCGGGTTTTGTCGCCGTCGAGGCGCTCTACCTCAAACTTCTCGCGCTTGGAGCTGCCTTTCACCTCCACGATGTCGTTGAGCGTGCCGTAGTAGTCGGCAGCCAGCTGGGGCAGCAGGTCGCGGCGGCTCTTGAGCTTGGCAATGATTTCGGGACCGTGCAGGTCGTAGATTTCCTTGGGCCACTGCGTACGGAAGGCCTTTTCGATTTCGGCGTCGGTCAGGTCGGCCTTCATCTTCTCGGCAATCTTCACCCAGTCTTCCTTGGTCACGGAGGCCAGGAACACCCGGTCGTTGGCCAGGGCCGTCAAGTTGAGGCCTTTGTAGTCGGCGTAGTCGTAGCCGAAGTTCTGGAAGTTGCGGATGGCCCACTTGCGCGAGGCCAGATACGGCAGCAGGCCGTCGCCCTTGAAGAAGGCAATGTCGCGGTCCTCGGGTACAGCCGTGAATTTCCGGTCCCCGTCCTTGTCCTTGGTTTCAGCCCAGCGCCACTGGTCTTCGTGCCGGTCCCAGTCGCCGATCCACATATCGAAGAGGCGGGAGCGGGCAAAGGCCTTTTCGTTGACGCGGTTGTCGTTGTCGTCGATGAGGCGCTCCATCACCTTGTCGGTACCCACCAGGTTTTCGGCGTTGCCCAAGGATTCCACGTTGCTTTGGTCGTCCTTGGCATCCTCCTCAATCATGGCCGGCGTGTTCGAAAACCGCTCGTAGTACTGGCCCAGCAAGGGGTCCTGCGGGATAAACACCGGCTTGGGGTTGGTGTGCAGAATACCGGCGGTAGTGCCCAAAGTAGCTACCGGGAAGGCCCCAAAGGGGTGCTGGGCCGAAATCTGGTCCTGCAGAATGTCCTTGGCCGCGCCTTCGCGCAGGGCTTCGGGCAGCACGGCCGCGGGGTCTTTGTTGAGGCCGCGCAAAGTGTAGTTGCGGCCTTCCTCGTTGCGCACCTTCAGCGAAGCCGTTTGCTTGCCGCCCCCGATTTTGTAGGGCTCCAGGCCGCCCCGTTCGGTGGCCATGTCCAGCACCTCAAACTTCACCGGCGTAGCCCATTCCTTGCGGTAATGCTCGCCGAAGAGGAAACGGTGAAAGCCGCCGCGCTTGTCGTAGTCGGTGTTCACGGCCAGGGTCACGGTGCTGTCCTGGAAGTTGGGCCGCTTCACGTTTTTCACTTCCTGAATCTGGGCTACCTCCTGGGTGGTTTTGGCATACAGGGGGGTCCGGAACACCAGCCGGCCGCTTTCGCCCTTGTCATTCGGAATCCAGAACTCGGTCCAGACCTCGCCGTTGTCGTAGTAATTCACCCGGGCCCAGCCTTTTTCCTTGTCCGAGAAGATGGCGTCGCCGCTTTTGCCGGGCCGCACGTGCTGGGTTTTGCAGCCCGAGCCGCTGACGATGTGGTGCAGGGCGCCTTCCTTGAAATACTGCAGGTTGTGCTCGTGGCCGGCGGCGTAGATGATGTTGGGGTATTTATTGAAAATCTCCATCAGGCCCTTCTTGTAGGCCTGGTACAAGGGGTGCGGAATATCCTGGCTTACTCCGCCGTACTTGCGGGCAAAAGGGTATACCGAGCCAATGATGGGCAGGGGCAGGAAAGCGTACTTATAGACAATGGAGAGCGGGAAGAAATGGTCGGCCAAGGTGAAATAGCCCCCGTGAATACCATCCGAGAAGAGCGGGTGGTGGGCAATGACCATGATGTTGCGGTTCTGATTCCGCTGAATGATGTCTTCGAGCTGGGTGAAGAAGTCGGTTTCATTGGCTACGCCGCAGCCGCTGTTGTTGCCATAGGGCCGCTCGCCGCTGGTTTGCAGAAACCACTGCGAGTTGATGGCAATCATCAGAATATCGTCCTGCAGGCGCACCTCGAAGGGACCTGGGCAGGCGTTGCGCGGAATGAAGAAGTCGCCGGTGAAGGGGAAGGCGGCCGAGTCGCTGGTCAGGTAGTTTTCGACAAAGGCCTGCTGCCGGTTCACTTGGTCGACGGCCCCGGCCAGGCCCTGCTTCCAGTCGTGGTTGCCCGGAATCATGTACTTCTCGCCGGCGTAGCCGCGCAGCGACTCGAGCTGCCCGATCATGCGCTCCTCCGACTCTTTACGGTCGTAGGCGCCTTCGCGGGGCATGCCGTATTCGTAGATGTTGTCGCCCAGAAAGATGGTCGTGCTCTTGGGGCCCGCCTTCACGATCTGCTGGTTCAGGAAGTTCAGCGACGGTTCGCCCCCATCCTGTTTCTTGATGGGCTTGCCCACGTCGCCGATCAAAAAGATAGAGTAGCGGATGCGGTTACTATCGGGCGGGGTTTTGCTTTCCCAGTTTTCACCGCCATGGTTATAGTTGGGCCGCGTGGGGTGGGGCGCCTGGGTTTTCTTCTGGGCTACGGCAGTATTCAGGCTCCCTAGTAAAAGCAGGAAGCAGCTGAGCAGAAAAGGTCTTCTCATATAGAAGCAATGAACGTAAATGCAGCGCGGGAGTGTAAGAGGAAAGGAGAGCAGCGCCGCGTCGAAGCCCGGGAAAAGTCGTAAACTACTGCATACGGCGCCGCGCATCGGGCGTTGACGGGCTGTGCGCTGCCCTACGCAATCCGCCGGCCCACGGTTGGGCTCGGCCCTGGTAAAAACTTCACGCTCTGATTCGCGTTCTAAGCCGAATAAGGGGCACGGGCGCATTGCTGCCGGCCCCATTCTACTTCCGCCCCATGGAAACCACTGAGACCTTAAAACCGACCAAGGCCGAAATCATAAAAAAGGCCAAAGCCCATATCACGACCCTGTTTGAGGAAAAGCTACCCAAGCCACTCGTGTACCACTCCTTTAAGCATACGGCTACTACCGTCAAGGAGGCCAAGGCCCTGGGCGAAGCCACCGAACTGAGCCCCGAAGACCTCGAAGCATTGGTACTGGCCGCCTGGTTTCACGACGCGGGCTACACCGAAGTGTACGACGGCCACGAATACCGCAGCATGGAGCTGGCCGAGCAGTGGCTGCAGGCGCAGGGCTACCCCGCCGACCGCGTTGCCGTGGTCAAAGACATCATCCGGGCTACCCACCGCGACGAAACGCCCAAAACCGAGTTGCAGCAGCTGCTCGTCGATGCCGACATGAGCAGCATGGGCCGGGAGGAATTCTTTGCCAACGGTGAGCTGCTGCGGGCCGAGTGGGAAACGGTGCTGGGCAAAAGCTACGACAGCGTGGAGTGGGCCGAAACCCAGCTCGACTTTCTGCTCTCGTCTAAGTTTCTGACGGATGCCGCCAAGGACCGCTACAAGGAGCAGTTCAAGGAGAATATCAAGGAGCAGCGCAAGCTGCTGAAGAAGACCGAAAAGAAGAAGAAAAAGCGCGAGCAGGAAGAGCAGGGCAACTTTGCCGAAGGCAAGCGGGGCGTTGAAACGATGTTCCGGACGACGTACAACAACCACATCAAGCTCTCGGACATGGCCGATAAAAAGGCCAGCATGATGATTAGCCTCAACGCGGTAATCATGTCGATTATCATCACCTACCTGGGGGCCAAAACCACGGCCATCGGCCCGGCCTTTACCCGCAACCCCATCCTGACGGTACCCATGGGCCTGCTGCTGGCTACGGCCCTGGGCTCGGTAGTGTCGGCCATCCTCTCGGCCCAGCCCGACGTGACCAGCTTCAAGTGGCTCAAGAAAAGTCCGCAGGTGGCCACCAACCGCCGCGTGAACCTGCTGTTCTTCGGCAACTTTACCAAGCTCAGCCTCGACGACTTTCATAGCGGCATGACCGGCCTGATGCGCAACAAGGACAACCTGTACACCAACATGGTGACGGACATTTACTACCTGGGCGAGGTGCTGGCCCGCAAGTACCGGCTGCTGCGCATCAGCTACACCATCTTCATGGTCGGCCTGATTCTGACCGTGCTGTCGTTCGGCATTGTGCTGCTCTACAAATCCTAACTCCTCGGCAAAACCCACAGAAAAGCCCCGCTGAACTGTCAGCGGGGCTTTTCTGTGCGTCGAACGGTCCGTTAGCTTTTTTTCGGCAGGCGCTGCGTGCGGTTCATTCCCTCGCAGAGCTGGGCAAACTGCCGGATGGAATGACCCAGAAACCGGCGCATCCGCTGGCGTTGCCCAAAGCGAATAAGCGGGTGCTGACTGGCAATGTAGCCGTAGCGAAACTCCAGCGTCACGAAACAGGTCTGGTCGTCAACTACTTCAATAAAGCAGAACAGGAAAGAATTGGGAAACAGCCGAAACAGGGAGATTTTCTCGACATACTCAATCCGGTCGGCATCCTCGAAACGCTGCACGGTCTGGAAGTCAATCTGCCCCCGGTTTAGGTTTACTTTGTAGCTGGTGCCCAGGCGCCCGGCTTTGGTCAAGTCGTATTTCACCCCGCTCACGCCCGGCATCCAGTGGGCCCGTAGGCGGAAGTTGCTCAGCACCCGCAAGGCATAGGCCGCCGGCACGCGTACTGTGCTCATCACCTTGAGGGCATTGCCGTCCACGCCGCGCGGGGAGCCGCTGTCCGGGCCGCCGTCGTTGAGCAGCAGGCGCAGCGGCGAGAGGTAGGCGTAGCGGTAGCAGATTTCGCCCAGGTAGTCGTAGATACAGGTGCCGCGGAGCAGGCGCGTCCAGGAAAAGCTGCGGGCAATGTCGGCCGCCGACTGGGTTTGCAGGTAGCCGTCGGAAAGTAGGATGTACTCGTTGCCGGTCACGTTGTTCTTGAGCAGGCGGTGCACCACAATCACGTCGCGCCCCATGAGCTTGGTAAACTGCCGGATCTGGGCCACGCTGACCTGCCCAAAGTGCACAATGATTTTTATAGTAAGGTCGTGGCTGCGCAGGGCCGCGCTCAGCTCCGAGTCCAGGTCGCGCTCTACTAGCCGCACGTAATTTTGAAAGTCTAGGAAGATGCGGCGGCACTGGGTCACGACCTCCTGCACCGTGGGCGGGGGCCCCAGCCGGTAAAACAGAATAGCGTCGCCCTGAATTTCGCTGACTTCCATGTCCAGGGTATTGGCTTCCACCAGAATTTCCAGCAGGTCGGCAATAAGCTGGGGGGCCAGCGTGCTGCCCGACTCCTGAATAAAACGCGTAAAGCCACTAATATCGGGAATGAACAGCAGCGCGGGCACCATGCCGTCGTCGGACACACTCGCCCCGGTGGTAGTAGGCCGGCTACCAGCAGCCCGACGGGCCGCACGCATGTCATCCAATAAACCCATAGTGAAACCTGATAAACCGAAGAGAGGCTAGCGGCCTATACGCAAGGCCTGGAGTAGCAGGTTTGGGCCATAGGTTGCTTTAGAGTTACCTTTGTGGTAAATGCCAGAATGGCTGCGTAGTTCAACGGATAGAATAGGCGTTTCCTAAACGCTTGATATGGGTTCGATTCCCGTCGCGGCTACTAACATTACCTGCTCCTTATTATCCGGGAGCAGGTTTTTTTGCTTTATCCGCTTTCAACTGCAGGATGCTCACCCGGCACAATACCGCTTTTGCAGGGCAAATTGCCAGGTTAACCGAGCGAAAAAAGACTTATAACGACTCCCGCCGAACCGGTACAACTTCTTGAAAGCAAGTAAGTATACACCAAAGCCCAGCCCCCTTGATCCTATGCCTGCCTCATAGCTGTGCGGGGCCAGTACCACGGAGTAACCTCTCCTCAACCTTAGTCCTATTGCGTTAATGCTACCTATTAGTGAAGATGTATTAGTGCAGCGGCTTTACGCACGGGAGGAATCGGCCATGACACTCTTCTACGACAAGTACGGCCGCATTCTTTACAACGTCATTTTACGCATCGTGCGCCAGGAAATTGCAGCTGAAGACGTGCTGCAGGAAAGCATGGTGAAAATCTGGTATTCTTTCGCCTCGTACAATGCTACCCGGGGTCGGCTCTTTACGTGGGCTCTCAACGTGTGCCGCAACGCGGCCATCGACCACATCCGGACGCGGCACTACCATGAGGGCCAGCAAACCCAGCCCCTGGAAGATACAATGGCCTGCTACCAAATAGCCGCCACGGGGTTTCAGCCCGAGCACATCGGCCTGCGCGAGTTAGTAATGCGCCTAAAGCCCAACGACCGAAAAATCATTGACTTGCTCTATTTCGGGGGCTTTACGCAAGCCGAAGTAGCCGATGAGCTGCAAGTACCGCTGGGCACCGTCAAAACTCGGGCCCGGGCCGCCATGCATGCTCTGGCGAAGGCCGCCCGATAACTAGCGTTTTTTATCCTTGCTGCCCCTGCTGTTGCTTCTCACAGTCAGGGGCTTTGGCATTTCATTTTTGGACACTGCCACTCGTCTTTTTTCTATTTTTCCCCCTAGAATAAAACAGAGCGTAAGCGGAACAGGAAGGAATATATAAATATTACCAGAGTTATATAAAAACTCGAATTATTTCCGCAGATTTGTTTCGCACTTGTTACGCACGCTGTAACCACTCTCTATCTTCTGTCTTGTTGCTTGTCTACACACCAACCTGGTTCTGCCCAGTTTGCCAACTGTCTTTATCCTAGCTATACTACTCATAATCAATAGGATTTATCTGTTGCACCTACCACCCTCCCCATTATTGAACCTGCCAACTAGAGCAGCTAAACCCTGTTCTATCCTATTTTTTACTTCCAGCCTCATTTTTTTCCTGCATGAAGCAACCCTCTACCCTCGTTACCCCTTCTTCTCCCCAACAGGCTTCACGACGTAGCTGGCTTAAGGGCCTAGGCGCGTTGATGGGGACCACCCTCCTAGGCGGATCAACCTACGCCGTATCGTCCCCCGTAGCCAAGCTAGCCGCAACGCCGGCCGCAGGAATCGAGCCGATTGGCACAGTGAAGCTCTTTGTTGGTCCCGAATTGCCTGCGGGCTGGGTTGTGTGCGACGGCTCCCTGCTGCGCGTTGACCAACACCCAGCTTTGTACAAGGCCCTCGGTGCTATGTACGGCGGCAACGGTCAGACTACCTTTGCCCTGCCTAAACTGCTGCCCACCACTACCGAAACGCAGCTGTCAACGTGGCTGCCCGCGGTAAAAATAGCCGCTGCTCCCGTCGTTACCGCTCTGGCAGAATTGCGCATGCCGCACCAAACCCGCCGCCTCAGCTAGCATAAGCCCAGGTTCTGCCGGGCTTTGGTATTGTCATCACTCTATTCCTTCATTTCTTTTCTTCTCTCTATTATGGACGAAGCTTACATTGGTTCACTTGTATTGTTTGCCGGCAACTTTGCCCCCCGTGGCTGGGCCTTCTGCGACGGCTCCCTGCTGAGCATCGCGCAAAACTCGGCTCTGTTCTCCATCCTAGGTACCACTTACGGCGGCAATGGTCAGACTACCTTTGCCCTGCCCGACCTGCGCGGCCGCACGCCCGTACACGCCAACAATGGCCAAGCGGGCCCAGGTGTTGCAGCGGTGCAGTTGGGTGAGCGCGCCGGCACCAACAGCGTGACGCTGAATAGCCAGCAGCTGCCCGCGCACACGCACGGTCAGCAGTTTATGTCGGGGGCGGCTACGGCCGCGGCCCCGGCCGCCGGCCTGTCGCTGGCCCAAGCCAACGGCTCGGTGCCAAGCACCGGCGATACTACCGCGACTAACATCTACGGGTCGAGCGGCACGCCCGTGGCGGGCGGCCAAACGTCGGCCGCCGGCAATAGCCAGCCCGTTAGCGTGATGCAGCCCTACCTGGGCATCAACTACATTATTTGCCTGCAGGGCCTTTACCCATCGCGCAACTAGTACCTGCCAGTCAGCCCAGGTCTGGGGCACCGTTCCATCCTACGTTTGAAGACGGGTGGGGCGGTGCCCTTAGCGGCTCACCGCTACTTCCTGCTTGGTATCCCTTCTTCTCACTTCATTTTTATTCACTTGTGAACCACTCATACTTTATGAGGCAGGGACTAACCAGGCTGTGTCTGGCGTTGCTGCTAGTGCTAGGGCTACGGCTTCCCGGCAGTTCTCAAACAATTAGTACGGTGGCCGGTAACGGCAACTTCGCTATTAACTCGGGCAACAGCACCGGCTACACTCTAGGAGTAGCCATCGACCCCGCGGGCAATATCTACGTGGCGGGTGGCAATACCCACGTTATCCGCAAGATTACCCCCGGCGGGGTGTACTCGACGTTTGCCGGCACCGGCACGGCCGGCTATGCCGGCGACGGTGGGGCGGCCACTTCAGCTCAGCTGAACTCGCCGGTCGACGTGTTCGTCATCAACAACAACCTCTACATTGCCGACCTGAGCAACCGGTACATCCGCAAGGTCGACCTGTCGACCAACGTTATTACCACGGTGGCCGGCAACAATACCACCGGCATTAGCGGCAACGGTATCGGCTTTACGCAGGGAGCCGCCGCTGATGCTGCGGGCAATATCTACGTGGCAACGGGCAACGGTCATGTTATCCGCAAGATTACCCCGGCGGGGATACATTCAACGTTTGCCGGCACCGGCACGGCCGGCTTCTCCGGCGACGGTGGAGCGGCCACTTCGGCTCAGCTGAACTCCCCAGTCGACGTGTTTGTCAGCGGCAATGCGCTCTACATCGCGGACCTGGGCAACCGGTACATCCGCAAGGTCGACCTGTCGACCAACGTTATTACCACGGTGGCCGGCGACGGTACTACGAACATCAGCGGCAACGGCATCGGCTTCCCGAACGGGGTGGCAGTAGACGGCGCGGGCAACATTCTGGTGGCGGCCGGCAATGGCCATGCCATTCGCAAGATTACCCCAGCCGGCGTGCACTCCACGGTGGCGGGCACCGGCACGGCCGGCTTCTCCGGCGACGGCGGCGCCGCGACGAGCGCCCAGGTGGCTTCACCCATCGACATGAGCGCCCTAGGCAATGACATTTACATTGCTGACCGCGACAACTACCGGATTCGCAAGGTGACCAACCTGGTGGTGACGGCCCCGACCGTAACCACCACTGCCGCGACGAGCATCACCTCGACCAGCGCCGTGCTGGGCGGCAACGCGACGGCCGACGGCGGCTCGACGGTAACCGACCGCGGCGTAGTATATAGCAGCACCAATACCACCCCTACCACCAGCGACACGAAGGACGCGAATGGGTCGGGTACGGGCACATTTAGCGAATCTATCACTGGCCTGACGGCCGGCACTACGTACTACGTGCGCGCCTATGCCATCAACAGCGCGGGCACCAGCTACGGCTCAGTCGTGAGTTTCACGACACCCCCCAATGCCCCAGTGGTCACCGTACCGGCCAACGGCAGCCTAGTGAACAGCGCCACACCGACCTACGACGGCACGGCCCTAGCCACCAGCACGGTCGCCGTCATTGTGGACGGCTCCGCTATTGGCACCACCACGGCTAATGCGGCCGGCAACTGGACCCTCACCCAGCCCACGGCCTTAGCCCAGGGCTCGCACACGGTGCGCGCTACGGCCCAGCTCAGCGGGTCGGGCGCCAGTGCCAGCTCGAACACAAATACCTTCATTATCGACTCGGTGCGGCCTACAGCCGCCATCAGCTCGACAGCCAGCACCCCGACGAGCACTTCGCCCATCCCGGTGACCGTGACCTTCTCGGAAAACGTGACAGGCTTTGTGGCTGGGGATGTGACCGTAAGCAACGGTACCCTCTCGGGCTTCTCCGGTTCGGGAACCACCTACTCGTTCAACGTGACGCCTACTGCTGCGGGAACGGTGACGGTGAACGTACCGGCCAACGTGGCCCAGGACGCCGCGAGCAACTTCAACACGGCCGCTACCCAGTTCAGTATTCAGTACAACCAGCCTAGCGCGACGGTGGTATCGGTAACGCGCCTGACGCCTTCGCCTACGGCCACAACTACGGTGAACTACCAGGTTGTATTCTCGGCCGCCGTAACGGGCATATCGACCGGCAACTTCTCGGTAGCAAGTTCCACGGGTGCCAGCGTGACCAGTGTGTCGGGCTCGGGCACTACCTATACCGTGCAGGTAAATACCGGCTCTGGTAACGGCATTCTGACGCTGTATGTGCAGAGCAGCGCTGGCGTTTCGCCCTCGGTAACTGGCTTGCCCTACACCAGCGGCGAAACCTATACCATTACCAAGAGTTTCGCGGCCGCGCCCACCTTGCGCATTCAGGCGGCGGGCAGTGCCAGCAACAACTCCGACGTGACGGCCTTTGTGGACGTGGTGCAGGTGCTCAACACCGCAACCAGCACTGCAGTGGGTAATGCCTTGCAAAACAACAGCTTCGAAACCAATAACGTAGCGCCTGGCAACTATCTGTACCAAAGCCAAGGCGTAATAGCCGCGCCCTGGACCTTTGGCGTCCAGGCTGGTGTGTCGCGCAATAACAGCGCCTTCGGCTCGACGGCCGCCAGCGGCGACGCGGTGGCGTTCTTGCAGAGCGCGGCCGGCAACAACGGCAGCGTATCGCAGAGCTTGGCCGTGCCCACGGGCAGCTACCAGGTCAGCTTCCAGGCCATCCAGCGCAATTACACCGCACTCGACCAGCGGCTCAACGTGTTCGTGAACGACGTGTTTGTGGGTAGCCTTCAGCCCAACAATATCCCTACGTACGGCACCTTTACCTCGGCTACCTTCAGCGTGACAGCCCCGGCCCTGACGGCAACGATTAGCTCAACTGCCAGCAACCCGACGAGCACTTCGCCCATCCCGGTGACCGTGACCTTCTCAGCCAGCGTAACGGGCTTTACTGCCTCGGATGTGGCGGTGAGCAACGGCACGCTCTCGGGCTTTGCCGGCTCAGGCACCACCTATACGTTCAACGTGACGCCGACAACTTCCGGCACCGTGACGGTGAATGTACCGGCTAACAGCGCCGTTGATGCCAACAACACCGGCAACACGGCCGCTACCCAGTTCAGTACTATCTACTCGCAGCCGGTAACGCCTGCGCCCGTAGTAGTGGAGCCAGCCAATGGCAGCCTGGTAAACAACAACCGGCCGGTGTACGGTGGCACGGCCGCCGCCAACTCGACCGTGACGGTGTATGTAGATGGCTCAGCCGTTGGTACAACAACGGCCAATGGGAGCGGTACTTGGGGCTTTATTCAGCCGACAGCTTTGGCCCAAGGCTCGCACACGGTCTACGCCACGGCCCAGCTCAGCGGCTTGGCAGTGAGTGCTAATTCCAACACGAACACCTTCACAGTGGACTCGATACCGCCTACGGTGGTTGTCTCCTCCCCGGGCTTGGTAAACGGCGGTAGCACAAACACTTCGCCTGTTTTCTTCTCGGTAAGCTTCTTTGAAGCCGTCACGGGCTTCACGGCTTCTGACGTGGTAGTGAGCAATGGCACCGTCTCGGGCTTCTCCGGATCGGGTACCACGTACTCGTTCAACGTGACGCCCACCACCTCTGGCACCTTCACGGTAAGCATACCAGCTAACGTGGCCCAGGATGCGGCAGGCAATGGCAACGTAGAATCTACCCTGTTCAGTGCTACCTACGCCCAGCCCGTAACGGCGGCGCCGGTGGTAACTGTACCCGCCAACGGCAGCCTGACCAACAGCACCACGCCAACCTACTCGGGCACGGCCGTAGCCAGCTCGACGGTAACGGTATATGTAGATGGCACCAGCATCGGCACCACCACGGCCACGGCCGGCGGCAGCTTCAGCCTGCTCCAGCCGACAGCGTTGGCCCAAGGCTCGCACACGGTGCGCGCCACGGCCCAGGCCAGCGGCCAGGCTGTGAGTGCCAACTCTGCCACGAACACCTTCACGGTAGACTCGGTGCGGCCTACAGCCGCCATCAGCTCGACAGCCAGCACCCCGACAAGCACTTCGCCCATCCCGGTGACCGTGACCTTCTCGGAAAACGTGACAGGCTTTGTGGCTGGGGATGTGACCGTAAGCAACGGTACCCTCTCGGGCTTCTCCGGTTCGGGAACCACCTACTCGTTCAACGTGACGCCTACTGCTGCGGGAACGGTAACGGTGAACGTACCGGCCAACGTGGCCCAGGACGCCGCGAGCAACTTCAACACGGCCGCTACCCAGTTCAGTATTCAGTATGCTCCGATTGTAGCCCCAACTGTAGCCACGGCTGCAGCTACTACTATCACGACGACCAGTGCCGTGCTGGGAGGTAATGTGACTGCCGACGGAGGCGCTGCGGTAACTGAACGTGGAGTAGTATACAGCAGCACCACTGCGGCCCCGACTACTGCCGACGCCAAAGCCGCAAGCGGGTCGGGCACGGGCGCTTTCTCGGTCGCTGTGTCGGGGCTCACACCCGGCGCTACCTACTACGTGCGGGCTTATGCCATCAACGGCGCAGGTACCACTTATGGCAACCTGGTGAGCTTTATTGCCACTCCCGATGCGCCCCGGGTAACGGTGCCCTCAAATGGCAGCGTGGCTAACACGACGACGCCTACTTATTTCGGGGTTTCTCAAGCCGGCAGCACCGTCACGATTTATGTGGATGGTGCCAGCATTGGAACCACCTTTACGAACGGCGGCGGTATTTTTAGCCTGGCTCAACCCACGGCTCTTGCTCAGGGCAGCCATACTGTGTATGCCACGGCGCAGCTCAGCGGTAGTGCCGTAAGTGCCAACAGCAGCACCAATACCTTCACCATCGACTCGGTGCAGCCTACGGTGGCTATTAGCTCGACGGCCTCGAACCCGACCACCAACCCAGCGGTTCCGGTAACGGTGACCTTCTCGGAATCGGTAACCGGTTTCGTGGCTGCTGACGTAACGGTAACAAATGGCACACTGTCGGCCTTCTCGGGCAGTGGCTCCACGTATTCCTTTGTGGTAACCGCGGCTACGGCTGGTACCGTTACGGTGAACGTACCGGCCAACGTGGCCCAGGATGCGGCCGGCAATGGAAACACGGCTGCTACTCAGTTCAGCATTCAGTACAACGCTCCGGCTACGGCTACCACCTGGACCGGCAGCAGCAGTGCCGATTGGTTTACGGCCAGCAACTGGACCGCCGGGGTGCCAACCAGCACTCTGGATGCCTTTATCAACGCTGGTTCTCCCCGCTACCCCGTTCTGACGACGGGTACGGCCTCGGTGAAGAATCTGATTTTAGCTACCAATGCTTCGCTCACGCAGAGCGGTGGTGTCTTGGTTGTGAACGGTGATGGGTTCGCCATCGACGGCACATTCAATGCTACCGGCGGCTTGGTAAGCCTGACCGGCGGCACCGAACAGCGCATCGGCGGCACCCGCACAGCTTTCTGGGATCTGACCGTGGGTACTTCGGGCGCACGTCTGGACGGCCCCGTGGATATTCAGCACTTGCTGACCCTGAACGGCAACCTGAGCACTATTGCCCGGACCTTTACCCTGTTGTCGAACAGCACGGCCACGGCTATGGTCGTGAACAACGGCGGCTTGGTACTGGGCACGGCCACGGTGCAGCGCTACATCAACCCTAGCCTGAACCCGGGCCTGGGCTACCGCCACTACAGCTCGCCCGTGCAGGCCACGACGGTAGCGGACCTGGCCACGAGCGGTTTCTCGCCCGTCGTCAACCCCGACTACAACACCCAGGGCAATACGGTCAATCCGTTCCCGACCGTGTACGGCTACGACGAGTCGCGCATCGCCGGCATTAATGCTACGACCCAGGATTTCGAGTTTGGCTACTTCTCGCCCGGCAGCCTGGGCTCGACGCTCAACCGCGGCCGCGGTTACACCGTCAATATTGCCGCCGACCAGAAAGTAGACCTGGTGGGCACGCTCAACTCGGGCACCGTGTCGGTTGGCGCGCTGAGCCGCGGGGCCGAGGCGGCCTCGGGCTGGCAGCTGCTGGGCAACCCTTACCCAGCCCCGCTGGACTGGAAAAAGGCTCGTACCGGCTTGCCCACGGGCGTACAGGATGCCATTTACGTGTATAAGTCGAGTGGCCAGTACGATGGCACCTACCAGTTCTACCAGAACGGGTTCGGCACGCTGCCTGGCGGCATTATCGGCTCCATGCAGGGCTTCTTCGTGCGAGTAAGCCAGCCAGTAGCCTCGTTCAGCTTCCAGGATACCTGGCGTTCGACGACCTACGAGGACCCCAGCGTCAACCGTCCCGCCGCCGATGCCCGCCCGGCGCTGCAGCTGGATCTGGTGAGCAGCCAGGGCGTGCACGACCCGGCCTACGTATACTTCGAAGAAGGCGCCACGGCGGGGGTTGATAACCACTACGACGCCGAGAAACTGCCTAACACGACGGGCCTGAATCTGGCGTCGGTAGCGGCCGGTACGGGTTTAGCCGTCAATGGCTTGCCCGTGCTGACGACCAACACCGTTGTGCCCCTGACCGTGGGCGTCCCCGTAACGGGCACCTACACCCTGGAGGCCGCTTCCCTGGCTAACTTCGGTACTACGGCCGTCTACCTGCTCGATGCCGAAACGGGCCAGCAGGTAAACCTGCAGCAGCAGCCCAGCTACCGGTTCGCGGCCAGCAACGCCGCCCTGATTACGGGCCGCTTCTCGCTGACCTTCGGCGGCTTGCGTCCGCTGGCGACGGGCAACAGCTCGTTGGCTGCCAGCGTAGCCCTCTACCCGAACCCCACCCGCAAAATGGCCTGGGTAGAGCTGCCCGCTACACTGGGCCGCAAGCCCGTGACGGCGACGCTGCTCGACGCAGTGGGCCGTGTAGTTCGGACCCAGCAGCTACCGGCCGCGGGCAACAAAGCCCACGCCCTGACCCTGGACGAGTTGCCGGTCGGCGTGTATATGCTGCGCCTGAGCACCGAAGCCGGTTTGGTTACCAAGCGCCTCATTATTGAGTAAACGCTGCTAACCCCCCCGCAAAAAAGCCCCTTGAGAGTTCAAGGGGCTTTTTTTATGCCGACGCTACAGGCCGTCTATTCCGGCAACAACCCGCTGCTGACGGCGAACTTGATGAGCGCGGCGGTATTTTTGGCCTGGGTTTTCTCAATGATGTTTTGGCGGTGGGTTTCGATGGTGCGCTTGCTGGTAAAGAGCTTATCGGCAATTTCGGCGTTGGTCAGGCCTTCGGCAATAAGCTGCAACACTTCCAATTCCCGCTTCGAAAGGCTGTTGTTGGTTTTTGGCCCGTCATAGGCAGCTGGGTCGGGGCTCTGGTATTTGCGCAGCAAGCCAATGCCGATAGAGGTGCACAAAAAGGGCTGCCCGGCGGCTACCGTATACAGCGCGTAAATCAGCTCGCTACGGCCGGTATTTTTGAGAGCATAGCCCAGGGCCCCCGCGTCCAGGGCCTGGGCCACGTACCGTTCGTGGTCGAGCATGGAGAGCACCAGTACCCGAACCTGAGGGTGCTGCTCGCGCAGGGCGGCCAGTGTAGCAAAGCCGTCCATGCCCGGCATGTTCAGGTCCAGAAGCACTACATCGGCCGGGGTTTCGGGTAGCATAGCTAGTAGCTCTTCGCCATTGCTAGCCTCGCCTACCACTTCCAGGCCGGGCTCATCCCGCAGCAACGAGCGGATACCGTCCCGGATTATAGCGTGGTCGTCGGTGAGAATAATCTGAATCATACCTGAAAGTCAATACGCTTGGGTTGCTTGCAAAACACCACGACTACACTGTGCTCGCCCGTGCGGGCTATAGTTAAACACCCCGCAAGCTTTGCACGCATGGCAGTCTACCACTCCGCTGGTTATACACTTTTTGGCAGTTGTTTGCCGGAAAAGCCAAAACTTGTGTACGGCAATATTACAGGCTTCGGGTAGCTGCTCGCTTGGCCAATCAGTAAAAGCAGTATTTATTCGGCATTTACCAGCGAAATTTACAGCCGAGCACCCTTACTACGTATAAATACGTATCGACTTAGTATCTTTAAGGCTACTCTACCCGGCAGTAGCTGTTTGAAAAACCTGATTGGATAGGTTTTTGCAAAAAATCACCCGACAACATGGTGATTGAAAGCACTTTTCTTACTCGGCTGTTATACTAGGCAACTTGCCTGATCTTCTCTCCCCTCTTTGTTTTTGCTTGGTATGACTCGAATTATTCTGGCCGATGATCATACCATTTTACGAGAGGGCATCCGGGCCCTTTTGGTTGCCGAATCCGATTTTGATGTGGTTGGAGAAGCGGCCAATGGCAACCAACTCCTGGAATTGTTGGCGACTACCCCTGCGGATGTGGTCGTGCTCGATATCACGATGCCCGAGCTAGACGGGTTTGCCGCCCTGCCCTTGTTACTGGCTCAGTACCCTCAGGTCCGGGTACTGGTGCTCTCCATGCTCGACCACGAACGGTACGTGGCCCAGGCCCTGGACCTGGGCGCTTTGGGCTACGTGCTCAAAAACGCGGCCATTGCTGAAATTATCCACGCCATCCGGACCGTAGTGCTCGGACAACCCTTCTTGTGCACTGAAATTGGCCTGGAAGTGCTGCGCAAGCTTATTCTGACCACCGACAAGCATTGGACCGAAGAAGCCGAAAAAGGACACTCGGAGCTGTCGGGGCGGGAGCTGGAAGTGTTGCAGCTTATTGCCGAAGGCCTGACCAACGCCGAAATTGCCGATAAGCTCTTTACCAGCAAGCGCACCATCGAAACCCACCGCCAAAACATCATCGAGAAAACCCAGGTCAAAAATACCGCCGCGCTCATCAAGTTCGCCGTCAATAATGGCTTGGTGAAATAAGGGGTGTGCTTGACAGCGAAGCTGGTCAGATACGTATTTTGGTTGGTAGCATTACGGATTTTTATGTCCGCATAAATGCACGGGTACGGCTGCGTTAGCAAAAGCCGCTTGCTGCCAAAAATGCTTAATCATCTTACTATCAAGGCTTCTTTGGCACGATCCTGCCGTTCATCGTCGCCCCACATGAGCCCACACTTCCTAGGGCTGGCAATCAGGCAACACAACCCACCCCCCTTATTCTACGCATTACCGGCAGGATTCTACTTTTTAATTGCTGCCGTATGCCTGGTCGTAAGAACAAACCCACTCCTTCGCTCGACTCCACCCGCCAAACTTGCCCGATTCCCCAAGGTATTCTGATTGCCGTCGGTGGCCATGAAAACAAAGGAGAGGATCCAGAAAAAGGATCTAATCAGGATCAGAACCGCAATTTCGTGCCTGATGGCATCCTGACGCGCTTTGTGGAAGAGCTGGCCGGCAACGACCCCTTAGTCATCGTTATTCCCACTGCATCATCAGTGCCCAAAGAGGCCGCCCGCGACTACCACGAGGTCTTTGGCCGCCTGGGAGTGAAACGAGTGGAAACGCTTGACATTCAGGAGCGGGCCGATGCCAACCACGAAGACACGCTGAAGCTAGTAAATGAGGCGGCCGGCTTCTGGTTTACCGGCGGCGACCAGCTGCGCCTTACCGCCATTTTGGGCGGCACCCAGCTGCTGCAGCGCCTGAAGGAGCGCTACACCTACGAGCGAATCATTATCGGCGGTACCAGCGCCGGGGCCTCGGCCATGTCGACGCCCATGATTTATGAGGGGCGCAATGATGCCGGCATGCGCAAGGGCGAAATTGCTATTACCACTGGGCTGCAGTTTATGCACGACGTGGCCATCGACACGCATTTTATTGCCCGGGGGCGCATCGTTCGCATGGCGCAGATTATTGCCACCAACCCGACCTGCCTGGGCCTGGGCCTGGAAGAAGACACCGGCGTAGTAGTAAGCGAAGGGTATAAAGTGGAAGTCATCGGCAGTGGCTTGGTTACAGTTCTGGAAGGCAACAACTGCACGGCCACCAACATCTACGATATCTCCCCGAATACTCCTTTTTCGATTCGGGACTTGGCTCTGCACTTCCTGGCGGCCGGGGAAAAATATGAGCTGCCGCGGCCGCCCGAGCTGCATCTGTAGGATGCCAGCACCCAAGCCCGACAGTAGCAACCGCAACGGTGGTGGAGGCCGTAGTACTGGTTTCCACCAACCCTATTTTTATGCAACGTACTTCTGCCGCCACTCTCTCCTCGTGGCTGGGCACCGGCCCGGCGCTGCCCACCTTCTCGCCGCTCACCAAAAATGCCCAGACTGATGTCATCGTCGTAGGCGGCGGTATTGCGGGCCTGACCACCGCTTATCTGCTGCTGCGCGAAGGCAAGAAGGTAATTGTACTGGAAAGCGGCGAACTGGGCAGCGGCGAAACGGGCCGCACGACGGCCCACCTCTCCAATGCCCTGGACGACCGTTACACGCGGCTGGAGCACCTCTTTGGCGAAAAAGGCGCGAAGCTGGCCGCCGAAAGCCACGGCAGCGCCATCGACCAGATCGAGAAAATTGTATTAGAGGAGAAAATCGACTGCGACTTTACCCGCCTGAACGGCTATCTGTTTCTGCCCAAAGACGGCAAGCCCAAAGAGCTGGACGAGGAGCTGGCAGCGGCCCACCGCGCCGGCCTGACCGAGGTAGAACGCTTGGCCGACTCGCCGACCAAGGGCTTTCAAACCGGCGAGTGCCTGGTTTTCCCGAATCAGGGCCAATTCCACATTCTGAAGTACCTGCAGGGCCTGACCGAAGCCATTGTGCGGCGCAAAGGTCAGATTTTCACCAACTCCCACGTCACGGCAGTGAAAGGCGGCGCCGAGGCCACGGCTACCGTTGTCACCGGCGCCACCGTAACGGCCCAGGCCATTGTAATGGCAACCAATACGCCCGTCAACGACCGGGTGGTGATGCACACCAAGCAGCACCCCTACCGTACTTACGTTATTGGGGCGCGCATCTCAAAGGGCTCGGTTACGCTGGCCCTGTACTGGGACACCCCCGACCCCTACCACTACATCCGGATTCAGGAGGTGAAGGAAGGCCCGCGCGGGGGCACCCCGAGCTACGATTTGCTTATTGTGGGCGGCGAAGACCACAAGGTTGGCCAGGGCGACCCCGAGGAAAGCCTGCGTTGCCTGGAAGAATGGACCCGGGAGCACTTCCCCATGGTACAGAGCGTGGAGTACCGCTGGTCGGGGCAGGTGCAGGAACCCAGTGACAGCCTCGGCTACGCCGGCCCTAATCCGCTGGATAGCGAGAATGTGTACATCATCACCGGCGACTCGGGCCACGGCATGACGCACAGCACCCTGGGCGCCATGATTATTACCGACCTGATCAAGGGCCGGCAAAATCCCTGGGCGGAACTCTACGACCCCGGCCGCGTGACGCTGAAGCCGGCTTCGGCCTATGAGTTTGTCCGCGAGAACCTGAATGTGGCCGCCGAGTACACCGAGCTGCTAACCGGCGGGGATGTATCGAGGGAGGAGGACATCAAGCCCGGCAGCGGCGCCGTCCTGCGCGAAGGCATTACGAAGGTGGCCGTGTACCGCGACGAAAAGGGCCAGACCCATAAGTGCTCGGCCATTTGCCCCCACCTGGGGTGCGTGGTGCACTGGAATGGCCTGGAAAGCAGCTGGGACTGCCCCTGCCACGGCTCCCGCTTCGACGCCCTGGGTAAGCTCCTCATTGGTCCGGCCAACAGCGACCTGGCTTCGGTAGACGAGCCAGCGGCCTAAGCACTTGCGGGCCGGGGCTCCACAACAGATTACGTATAAACCCCGGCCCGAAAAGCCGTACTTACCTCCTACTCAAGCCTATGCTTCTGCCCTACTTTTGTATGAATCCGTCGTGTGTACTACGGACCTAAGCCGTAGCAACGACTTTTCATACTATCACAGATAAGGGCATGGATATACTGAAATTGTCGCAGCCCAACGTATTTGTTGCGAGTTTGCGGGGCAGATGTGAAGGCGACCAAGGGGCCAGGCAACTAATCGACTTGCTGCTGGAAGCCTCGCAAAAACGAGCCGGCCAACTCTGGCTGCTCTGCCAGGAACTAACGCATATCGATATTCGGGCCCAACAGGCGTTGCTGCGGCATTTGCCGTTTCTGCAGGATGCCCGCATTAAGCTCACCTTGTGCGGGTTGCAGCCCCTTATTTTGCAGCAGTTCGAGGCAACGGGGCTCAACAACCTGATTTCCGTGAAGCCAGCCGAGGCCTATACCGGCCCCCGCCCCATCGTCCGCTGAGTACTTACTTCCAGCACTGCTTTTTCAACCCATCTTATAGCACCCCGGCCAGCCCACTGATGCTCAGGGCTACGACGGCCGTGTTAAAACCAAACGACACCAGGCCGTGCAGCAAGGCCAAACGGCGCAGCTTCCGGCTGCTGATGCTGACGTCCGCCGTTTGGGCCGTCATGCCGATGACGAAAGAGAAATAGGCAAAGTCGAGGTAATCGGGCGGCTCCGGGCCGGGAAACTCCAGGCCGCCGGCGTCGCCCTCAGCCGTGGCATCGTAGTAAAGGTGGGCGTAGCGTAGCGTGAACATGGTATGTACCAGGAGCCAGGCTAGGGCCACAGCCGCAATGGCCAAGCCCACGTGTAGCTGCCGAGCCGCCCGACTCAACTCGTGCACCGAGCTCAGGAGTAGCACTACGGCCAGCAGGCTGCTCAGCGCCGCCACCAGCACGAAGGCAAATGACAACACCCGGCTCGTATCTTCCTGGCGGGCCGTTTCCCGGATATGGTTTACCTCGGCGGTGGTAATAGCGGCCCAGATCAGCAGCAACGTAGTCAGGCCGAAGGCATCCCAGGCCGCTACTACGCGGGCAGTCGGCCGCAAGTCAGCAGAAAGCAACACCCAGGCTACGGCCCCGAGTACCAGGGCCACGACCAGGCGCGTGGCCGCCGAGAGCTGGCCCAGGTGGTGAACAAGACGAAAAACGGCAGACGGCATAGGCAGTGGCTAGTCGCCAAAAGTGCGCAATAAAGCCGGTCTTCAGTTGTTGATTTCACAAACCGCCCTTCCCAGTAGAGCGGCTTTGTTGCGGGGTCCGGGGCCAGATTATAACCTGACCATTTCTTGGTGGCCGCTGGCCATTTCTGGTCTCAGCAAGAAAGCAGTTTCCCGGCTTTTCAGCGTATATTTTCTACCTGTGGGGCTTATCTGTTCCGCCTGTACATTGCCTGCCGCCCCTGGTTTTGGGCCCTTACCTTCTCCTCTCACCATGCCTAGTTTCGTGCGCCGCTTATTCGTTCTTACTGCGTTAAGCACCTCGTCATTGGTTAGTTACGGCCAGCAGCCCACCACCAGCCAGGCTTTACAGCAACTACCCGAACCGTTCTTCATTATGAATTCAACGGTTATTATCAATGCCGGTGCCCCGCGGATTAACCCGAAGAATATCAAGGGCATTATCGTCTATAAAGACCAGTCCGCAGACGTGCCCGGCCTGCTTAGGAGCCTAGCGTCGTCAGGCATTATTGCTGCTACCTACGATGGAAAAATTGACAGCAAGACCTTCGCCCAGTTAGGTAGCAGCTACGGCTTGCGTGGCCCATTGGACTTTGTACTCAACGGGCACAGGCTTAGCGCGGCGCAAGTAGCTACCCTTCGCATTGCGCCGGAGGCCATCGGACAAGTTCAGATTACCTACCCCACGGCTGATACAGCGGCAACGGTAGTAGCTATTCGGCTGGCCAAAACGAAAACAACTAACAGCCACTCACCCGGTACCATACTGCTCCGATAGAAACCACGTACAGCGGCGGCCCTTCTCCCGCCCTACAGCTTCCTTTAGGGCAATACAGGGTCAGAGCAGTTCCTTATGTTACTCAGCCCAGCTGGTGGCCCCAAACCAGATGGTAAAGGCCGTAGTGCCGGCCGGGGTGGTTTCGAGGCTAAAGGTGAAGCCGTGCTGCAAGAGAATGTCGCGAATCATGGTGAGGCCAATGCCTTGCCCGTCGCGCTTGGTGCTGAAAAAGGGCGTGAACAGGCGGCGCTGCACCTCGGGCGCAATACCGGCGCCGTCGTCCTCGATGCGCAGCATGGGCGGCTGCAGGCTGGTATGCACGGTCAGGTTGCCGTCCTCGCCAATAGACTCCAGGGCGTTTTTCACGATATTAAGCACGGCCTGCTCGATCTGCTGACAGTCGAGCTCGACCCACAGCGGGCCAGTTGCCAGCTCCCAGTGCCAGGTAATACGCCGTTTCTCACTTTGCACCTGCATGAGGCGGTGAATGGAGCGCACCAGGTCGTGCACGTCGCAGGGGCGGCGCGTGGGCGGGGGCAGGCGCACCAGGTTGGCAAAGTTGGCAATGAAGTTGGCCAGGTGGGTATTGCGGTTGATGGACACCTCCAGGGCCTCCGAGAAATCCGTCTGGTCGGCGGGGCGCAGCTGCTGGGTGTAGTAGCCAAAGCTTTGCAGGATAGAATTGATGGCTCCGATGGAATTGTTGATTTCGTGCGACATCATCCGGATCAGCTTTTCATAGGCCTGCTTTTCCTGCCGGATCAAATCCTGGGTCAGCTCCTCGAGCATGATAAAGTTGCGGGTGAAGCCCCGGTCCAGGAAGTGGGAGCAGTGGGCCCGGTAGGTCTGAATGCCCGAGAGCTGGACAACCTGGGGCTGGCCGACTTGCAAAGAACCCAGGGCCGGGCCCCATTCCCCGGGTAGTTCGGCCGGAGCTTGGCGCAGCAGCTCCGCCTGCGAGAGGTGCAGGCAGCGCTCGGCGGCCGGATTGGCGGCCTCAATGCGGCCGTCGAAATCGAGTAGCAGGATGCCGGCGGGCGAGGCTTGGATCAGCCGTTCGAGCAGGTAGCTTTTTTCGTGCTGCGTTACGCGCTCCTGCCGCAGCTCGTCTATCATGTGGTTATACACGTCGATGAGCTGGTCCATTTCCTTTTGGCCCACGGGCACAAACTTCATGGAGAAATCCTTGGCCCGAATGGCCTCGGTGCCGGCGGCAATGAGCTGAAACGGCCGCACGAAGCCGCGGTAGAGCTGCACGGTCAGGACAATGGAAATCAGCAGCAGGACTTCCGTCGCAATAAAAAGGGGCACGTTGGAGCGCATTACCTGGGCGGCCAGGGCAATAAGGACGCCGTGAATAATGACAACAAACAGCAGAAACTTGACGCGCAGGGTCATGGAATGAATTGTTAGCTCTTAAAGCTAAGACGAAAAGTAAGGCCGGTACCCCTGCTCGTTTGAGAAGGGAATACTGGTCTTGCTTTTGGCCCTACGAGGCGGCGTCGAAGGGAATAGCGTACTTCTCCAGGCGGCGGTAGAGGGCCCCGCGGCTCAGGCCCAGGGCTTTGGCCACCCGGCTCACGTTGCCGGCGTAGAACTCCATCGACTTGCGTATCATCTGCACTTCTACTTCTTCCAGGGTCATGGAGCCCACCGGCGGCAGCTCGCCGGACGCGGCAGCCTTGGCCGGAGTTTTGGTGAACTGGGCCTGAAAGTCTTCGGGGCTGAGCTCATCCTTGCCACTGACCAGCACGGCCCGCTCCACCAGGTTTTTCAGCTCCCGGATGTTGCCCGACAACGGCAATTCGCGCAGCCAGTGCAGGGCCTTGGTGCCGACTTTGAGCGAGGGCCGGTTGTAGGTGGCGCGCAGGTTGCTGACGAAGTGGTTTACCAGCAGCGGAATGTCGTCGGGCCGCTCGCGCAGGGCGGGCAGGCGCACGGTTATCAGGTTGATGCGGTAGTACAGGTCTTCGCGGAAGCGGCCCTCGCGCACCATTTCGGCCAGGTTGCGGTTGGTGGCGCAAATCACCCGGATGTCGAGGCTGCGGGCCCGGCTGTCGCCGAGCACTTCGTAGGTCCGGTCTTGCAGCACGCGCAGCAGCTTCACCTGGGAGCCCATATCCAGCTCTCCGATTTCGTCGAGAAAGATGGTGCCTTTGTTGGCCAGCTCGAAGCGGCCCACCCGGTCGGTTTTGGCATCGGTAAAGGCTCCGCGGCGGTGCCCGAACATTTCACTCTCAAACAGCGAGGCCGAAATTCCGCCCAGGTTGACCTTCACGAAGGGTTTGTCGCGGCGGTGGCTGTTCTGATGAATGGCTTCGGCAATGAGTTCTTTGCCCGTACCGCTCTCCCCTTCAATCAGCACCGAAGCGTCGGTAGCGGCCACTTGGCCCACGTTGCGCAGCACGTGCAGCAAGTGCGCATCGGCCCCGACGATGTTGCGAAAGTTGAACTGCCGGTCCAGGTCGCGGCGGCTGGGGGCCGTGCCGGTTTCGGCGGGCCGCTCCTGCAAACTCAGGATGGTACGAATGGTTTGGAGCAGGGAGTCGTTGTTCCAGGGCTTGGTCACAAACTCGGCGGCCCCGGCCTTAATGCCCTCCACGGCCAGCGTGATGGAACCCCAGCCCGTAATCAGGATAACGGGCACCTGCGGAGCTAGCTGCTTTACCTGGCCCAGCAGCTGCAGGCCGTCGTGGCCGGAAGTGTCCAGGGAGTAGTTCATGTCCATGAGCACCAGGGCCGGCGGCGCGGCCTGCACCACCTGCACCGCTTCCTCGGGCGTGGCTACGCCTTTAGTGGAGTAGCCCGCCTGCTTCAGCAGCAGCCCTAGCGAAGTCCGGACGGCCAGGTCGTCATCAACAATCAGAATCATAGCAGTAGCGCGAAGAACGGGAATCAGAAAGGAAAGGCCAAGCGGCACTGTGCGGGTGGCCCAGCGCCGCTTTTGCGGCTACTCTTCCCGGAGCGACACGGCCGGCAGAATACCGGCGGCTATGCGGCTGGGCTGCAGGGCGCAGATGGCCGTCAGCACGAAGATGAGCACGGTAGACAAGGCCATGGCCTGCACGTAGATGCCGGAAGCCAGGCCAAAGGCGCCCAGCAGCGGAAACTGCGCAGCCAGGGCCAGCCCACCCAGTACGCCCAGGGTCGTGACGACGAGCATCTCGCCCAGGAACTGCTTGCTGATGCCGTTGCCAGTGGCTCCCAGGGCCCGGCGCAGCCCAATTTCGGCTTTACGCTGGTTGATGTTGTACCACAGCACCCCGAACAGGCCCAGGGCCACGTTGATAATCAGGAACAGCCCTACCAGGCCCAGGGCCGCCAGCGGTGTCATGATAAACTTGAGCTTGTCGCCGCGGTTTTCTTCCAGAGTGTTCACATTGGCACTCCAGCCTTTGGTCACGCTCTTGATTTTGCGCACCAGCTGCTGCTCCAGCACGGCCCCGCTGCCGGGTTGCACGCGCACCAGCAAAAGGGGTACCTCCTGCTGCACGTAGCGCGACGTATCATTCAGGGTTTTGCGGTGGAAGATGGCCCCCTCGTTGGGCGCAAAGTCGCTGCCCGAGCGGTAGGCCTCAATCACCCCGATAACGTGCCATTCCTCGTCGCGCTTTTCGTTGGTCAGCACCTTACCCACGGGGGCCTCGTCGCCGAACATCTGCCGGGCAAAGACCTGGTTGATTACCACCGGAAAGCGGCGGCCCGCGGCATCGTCACGCCGGTCGAACCAGCGGCCGGCTACCACTTTTTGGTGCAGCACTTTTAGCATGTCATCATCGGCATCGTAGCGGTCGGTGTAGCCGGCCTTCCTGTCTTTGTAGCGGTACTCATCGGTGTTCATGGTGCTAAAGGAGAAGGGCGTGTTGCCACTCGTGCCCGTGACGGCCACCACGCCGGGTGTGGCCTGCAGCTCCTGCACCAGCAGGCGCAGCTTGCCCCGGCGGTCCACCGTGTCCTGACCAGCATCAATATCGAACTGCCACACGTTGTCGGAGCGGAAGCCCATGGGCTGGCGGTAGTTGTAGTAGTTGCTCACCAGCAGCACGCTCACGACGAACAGCACGAAAAAGGACAGCAGAATTTCGGCCATGAGCAGGAAGTTGGACCGCTTCCGATTCCAGATCAGGGTAAATAGGTGACGTATCATGATTTTTCTTTTTTACACCAATTGGAATTACTTGCTGCCGCCTTTCAGGGCCTGCACCGGCTGCAGACGCGACATTTTAAAGGCTGGGTACACCCCCGACAGTACCCCGAAGAACAAGGTCACGAGCAGGGCCCAGCCGAAAATGCGCCAGTTCAGCCCGAAGTGGGCATAGGCCAGAATCTGGGCGCCCCCGATCAGCTGCAGGGCTACGTAGGCCAGCAGCAGGCCCAACAGGCCCCCAATGGCGGTCAGGAACACATTTTCGACCAGAAACTGCCCGATTAGCGTGCTGCCGGTAGCCCCAAAGGCCTTGCGCACCCCGATTTCGGAGGACCGCTCCATAATGCGGCTCACGTTGATATTGACCAGATTCAGAGCTGGCAGCAGCATAAACAGCACGGCCAGGCCAGCCAGAATGGCGTAGAGAATGTGCAGGCCGTCGGACTTCCGGTCGGTCAGGGGGCTCATGATCTGGCGCGAATACGAGCCCAGCAGGGAGTCGGCGTGCATATCCAGGTACAGCATGATTTTAGGGTCAGTCAAGGGAATGCGCTTCGCCATCTGGTCGAATTCGGCCTGCACCGCCTTGATATCCCCGCTTGACTTAGCCAGAATAATGGCCGAAAAGTCGCCCGTAAGGCTTACCTGGTTTAGGTTGTTGGGGCTGGTAGTAAGCGGCACCCAGACGTCGGCGTAGGAGCTGATCCGTATGGCCGCCACATCCTCCACCACGCCCATTACCCGAAAATTGGTTTGGTTTACCTCGATCATCTTGCCGACCACGCCCTGGTCAGTACCGAAGTATTTGCGGGCCGTGGTACGGTTGATGACGGCTACGTGGGCGGCGGCTTTCACATCGGCTTCCGTAAAGGGCTTGCCTTCGGTGAAGGAGAAGTCGAGCACCTGCCAGAACTGGTCGTCGGTGTACTTCAGGTCCAGGTCGATGCGGTTGTTGCCCACGTAGCTGGGCGTGGAGTGGAACCGGGAACACAAAGCCACCCGCTCCGGCGTGCGCAGCTTGCGCACGTACTTGTCGAGGATGTAGTAGCTGGGCGGAGACTGTTGGTTGCCGCCGTCCTTGAACTTGATGTGGACAAAGTCAATAAACAGCATCCGGTCCAGGCGCGCTTCCGGGGCGTGGGCCCCCACGGCGTGGTCGAACAGGGCCACCACTACCAGCAGCACCATGAGCGTGAAGCTGATGCCAAAGAGGCTGATGAAGGTGAAAAACTTGCGGCGCAAAAGCACCTTCCAGGCAATTTTGAGGTAACTAAGCAGCATAAGACTGGGGCTGAAAGGATGAGTGGTGTAGCACGGCTAACTGCCGCTGCAGCAGGGCGCGGGCTTTGCTAAGCTGGGATTTGGAAGTACCCTCGGAAATACCCAGCAGCGCGGCTATTTCGGGGTGATTGTAACCCTCCACGGCGTAGAGGTTGAAGACGGTGCGGTAGCCGGCTGGAAGCTGCTGAATCAGGCGGAGCAGGTCGGCCGTGTCGAGGTTGCTTTCGGCCAGGGCTGCAATGGGGGCCACTCCGTCGTGGCACTCGTCGATATCGACGTGCATAGGCTGCTTGCGGCGCAACTGGCCCAGGGCCTCGTTGATCATGATGCGGCGTACCCAGCCCCGGAAGCTGCCCTCGTGGCGGTACTGCTCCAGGGCCCGAAACACTTTCACAAAGCCCAGCACCAAGGCTTCCTCGGCGTCTTCCTGGTGGCGCAGGTAGCGCAGGCACACCCCGAGCATGGCCGGGGCCAGCCGCTCGTAGAGCACTTTCTGGGCGCGGGGGTTGCCGCGGCGGCACTCGTTTAGGAGGTCGGTTTCCGAAAGCAGAGACAGAGAAGAAAGCACAGTTGCCATGATGCTAAAAAAGAAAGGCGGGAGGCGAAAAAAAGAGGGATTAGCTAACCTGACTGCCGTCGAAGAAGCGGATAACCCGCTCGGTTTTCAGGGCCTGCTGCTCGTCGTGGGTTACCATGATGATGGTCACGCCGTCGTTGCGGTTGAGGCCCAGCAGCAGGTCCATGATTTCCTCGCCCATCACCGAATCGAGGTTGCCGGTGGGTTCGTCGGCCAAGATCAGCTCAGGGTTGCCGGCCAGGGCCCGGGCAATGGCCACGCGCTGACGCTGCCCACCCGAAAGCTGGCTGGGGAAGTGGTTGGTGCGGGCGCTCAGGCCCACTTTGTCGAGGGCGGCGTGGGCGCGCTGCCGGCGTTCCTTGCCGCTCACGCTGCTGCGGTAGAGCAGGGGCAGCTCCACGTTGTCGAGCACCGAGAGGTCGTTGATGAGGTGGTAGCTCTGGAAGACGAAGCCGATTTTCTGGTTGCGCAGGTGGGCCAGCTCCTTGTCGGAGTAGGACGTGACGGGGCGGCCCGCAATTTCGACCTGGCCCGAGGAAGGCTCGTCGAGCAGGCCCATGATGCTGAGCAAGGTCGATTTGCCGCAGCCCGAGGGCCCCATAATCGAGACAAACTCGCCCTTATTGATGGTCAGGTTCACGCGGTTCAGGGCCACGGTTTCGATGGTTTTGGTCTGGTAGACCTTCTCGATATCCGTGAGCTTAATCATGGGGGTAGTGGGGGCCGCAGCCACCCCAATTTCGGAGGAAGCAAACAGGTTGCCGGGCGCAGTCGTGGAATTCATGGGCTGGAGCAGTGTAGGGTCGATGGAACGTTTGAGAAGAAGTGGCCAGCTGTCCGTGTCCGTTTTTGTGGGGCAAGCCGGCTGGTTCTACTACAAATACCCAATGCCTGTGCCAACTTTATAAATAACTGTATTACAAATAATTACACGCAAATACCGAAAATAGACCAACCAAAATATTGTCCGGAATCGGACAAGGTGTTCGAAAATGAAAGCTCCGTTGTGCGTTTCTGAACGCACACCCCGATTTCTCCCTTTTGGGCTCCGCCCAGAACGCAAAAAAGCCGGACAAACAGGCCGGCTTTTGTGGTTGATTGTTGTAGTAGCAGCCCGGTTGCCGGACCACTCGTGCGGGGGTTAGTTGCAGTGGTTGGAGTTGTTGTAGGCATCCAGAGCAGTAACTAGGGCGCTGGTCTGAGCCGTGGTGAGAGTACCGCCAAACAGGCTGCGGTTACCGATTAAGGCATCGGCCTGGGCAATGGTCGTCTGAATAGCCGGGTCATTATCCAGGGCCACATTCAGCTTGGCCGCAATAAGCTGGTGGGCCAGGGCAATGAGGCCATTGCCTTTCACGGGGGTCTTGAGCACGTCTAGCAGCTGCGCTTTGGTGTACGACTTGAGCGGATTGGCCGTGCCGATGGTCAGGCTGCTCACGGGCCAGCTTTCGGGGTGATTTTTCCAGTAGCCCTGGGTGTAGTTGCAGTGTAGGGGCTGGGGGCGGCAAAACTCCAGGTTGTCAATCCCAATCGAGCCGATGATATTCACCCTGATAAAGCCCACATTCGGCGTGTTGCCCAGGCTGAGGCGGGCTACCCCGTTGGAGCCGGTATTTACAAAAGGCACGGTCGTAAGCAGGGTGCCGCCGGCCATAGGGTTTGCCGTCCACAGCTCCACGCTGCCGCCTTCATTCTCGCCCTGCGGCGGAGCCAGCGTCTCGGCGTCAATGATGGTCAGGCCCGAGGCCGTAATGGCGCCCATGGTGCTAAAGTCGAACGTGACGTAGCCGCGGCCATCGTCGTCATTGGGCTGCCCCCAGATAAAGTCCTGAATCACCAGGATGTTGCCCAAGGGCACCTTGTTGGTTGCCGCGCCGCCGGCTCCCCGACCGTAGCCGCCGTAGAGCTCATTGGGCGTGCCCAAGTCGAGGTCTTCGGCAGCATTCTGGAAGGGGTCCCAACCTCCGTACGATTGGCTGCTTGGCCCGGGAGGTGTCGTGCTGGACGATTCAAAGACGATGGCCGCGACCGGCTGGCTTGGGTAGTTGGCATTGTAGCTGGTCATGGCAATGGGGCCAGCGTTGCCGGCGCTGGTTACCGACGACAGCAGGCCGCCGAATCCGGTGAAGCCGCTGTAACGCTCAAAGTCAATTACATCGCAGCCAGGCGCAACTGCGGGTGCTTTTGCTACCAAGTTGGAGCCTGGGGTGGCGCTGGGTGCCAGATCGGTTTTCTGGCAGCTTACAGCCAGCAGCGAGGCAGCAGCTACAGCAAGTACTATTCTGTTTTTCATAAGGTGTGGGATTTGAAGTGAGAATGGTTTACTGACACGGGCAGCAGTGGATTTGAGTAAGGCAGCAAAAGCAGCGAGGGGGAAGAAGCAGTACTTAATATAGGTAAAATATAAACTAAAATTAGAATTATACCTAATTTACCACTAAAACGCCTCTCTATCCGCCCAAACTCACTATCCGGTAGGTACCGGTACGCCGTTCCACCAGGAAAAAATCAGCCCGGTTGGCCCTCTGGGCAGCCGCTCAGCTCAGGGCTCTAAGGTTTCTGCGGAAGCGGCCTACCAAGCCTCGACAACCGGCCATGGGCAGGTTTCAGGTTTTAATTGACTTAAAAACCCCTATCTTATATCTACTTAGTATTCACCGACCTAAACCCATTTCTCATGCCCACCACAGCCACTAGTATCCGCGACGAAATCCGGCGTGCCAACGACACGTTCGAAGCCAGCTTCGAGCGGGGCGATGCCGCCGCCATTGCCGACCTCTATACGACTGCCAGCGTGCTGTTGCCCACGGGCATGGAGCCTATCGAAGGGCCCCAAGGCATTCAGGCGTTCTGGCAGGGGGCTATGAGCATGGGCGTCAAACAGGTCAAGCTCAAAACCCGTGACATTGAGGAGCTGGAAGACACGGCCATCGAACTAGGCAGCTACACTCTCTTCGACGAAAACCACCAACCCATGGACCAGGGCAAGTACTTGGTAGTCTGGAAAGAGCAGCAAGGACATTGGAAGCTCCACCAGGATATCTGGAATACCAACCTCCCCGCCCCGGCCGCCGCTTAAAAGCATCTGGAACCACTAGCCCGTGGCATGGCGAGCAGCGCCAATCCGGCCGCTGCACTTTGCGCAATGTTCTAACCCGAAAAGCCCCTTACTACACGCAGCAGTAAGGGGCTTTTCGGGTTAAGATTGGGACTTACTTCGCAGATGACGGATAGCCTTGTGCGGCCTTACAGAAGGCAACAGCGAAGAGGCTGGGTAAACACTTGGGAGCAACGCCGCTTATTCCATGGAAATACCCTTTCCCTGGCCTAAACACAGATTTTGCCTGCTCTCCCTACCGAGCAGCAGCCAACAGCGGCTCCTGGCGCTCGAAGTCGTAGAGGGTGAGGGCCCGCAGGCGGTAGCGGGCTACCCAGCAGGCCCGCAGCGCGGCAATGTAGGCCCGCTTGGCCTGGTCTTTTTCCGACAAGGCAATGTTGAGGTCGGTCAGGCTGATGCGGCCCACCTGGTAAGTAGCCCGGGCAATGGCGTACCGCCGCTGGGCCAACGAATCGGCCTGGGCCGAGAGTTGCAGCTGCTCGTGTAGGCTGCCAAGCTGCGCGGCCTGGGTTACGACGCTTTGCTCGAACGTGTTCTGCTCCTGCATCACCGTCTGCTCGACTTGCTGCCGGTTCAGCTCGGCGGTTTTCACAATGGATTTCTGCCGGCCCCAATCAACCAGCGGCATAGCAAAGGCCAGGCTTACCTGCTGCTGGTTTTGCGGGTTGTTGTAGGTCGACCAGAAATTCGACGCACTGTTCACGTAGCCCAGGTTGGCGACCAGCGTGGCCTGCAAGCCCGTAGTGCCTTTGGCCAGGGCCACTTCACTTTCGGCCTGCAGCAGCCGACGGCGGAAAGCCAGTGTCTCGCGGCGGTTTTGCCGGGCCTGGGCCAGGGCTTGCTCGGTGCCGATGCTGAGCTTGGCGGTGGCCTCCGGAATGGTAAGCTGCAGGGCTTCTGCCGACAAGCTCGTGTAGCTCTGCAAGTCTACGGCGGCATTCTGCGCCGCCAGGTTGGCCTGGCCCAGGGCCCGCCGCGAGTTGAGCAGGTTGAGCTCCAGCAGCAGCAGGTCGCTCTGGGAAAGGCGGCCCAGCTGAAACCGCTCCTTTCCCAGACGCAGCATTTCCTCATTGGCCTGCACGTTCTGGCGGGCCACATCCGCATTCACTTGCTGCAGCAGCACGTCGAAATACAACTCCGTAACGCGCTGGGCAATGTTTTCGCGCTCTTCCACGTACTGCCGGCTCGATTCTTCGTAGCGCAGGGGCTCGATCTTGCGGGCCCAGCGCAGGCTGTTGTAGCGCCCGATGGGCTGACTCAGGCCAATGCCGAAGGGCTGGTTGTTATACATCCGCTCCCGGCTGTTGAAGTCGTCGAAGCGTTGTACCCCCGAGCTAATGGAGAGTTGCCCGCCGGTCAGGCCGATGGCCTGGGTCATGGTCACGCCCACGGTGGCGTTGTTGTAGCGTACCGGCCGAAAACCCGTGTTGCCATCGGGCTGCACTACGGCCGTGATTTCGCGGCGGAAGTTGGGCACGGTGCCCTGCAAAGCCAGCTGGGGCCGGTAGTTCGACTGGTACGTGCGGTACTGCCAGTAGCTGGTTTCGCGGTTGGTTACGGCCTGCTTGGCAATGGACGACTGAGCCAGGGCCAGGTCTATTACCTGATTCAGGCTCAGAGCCGGCTTGGTTTGGGCCCAGGCCGAGCTGCTCAGCAGCAGGCCACTGAGGCAGCTCAGCCCTATTTTCATCCGGAGAGGAAAAATCGTTTTCATAGCGCGTCGCCTAGTTTTTGATGGTCAGGGAAGGCGTGTCGGTGTATTGCTTCAGCTCGCTGAGCACGATTTCGTCGCCGGGCTGCAGGCCGCCGACCACCTGCACGTAATCGAAGTTGCTGTCGCCGAAGCGCACGGTGCGCTGCTCGGCTTTGTCGTTGTTCACCACGAATACTTTCTGCTCCTTACCGCCCTGGTAGAAGGGGCCGTTTTTGACCCGCACCACCCCGTGGTTGGCCTTGGTTACCACAAACACATCAGTCCGCAGGTTGGCCCGCAGCACCGGATGGTGGTCTTCGACCAGCTTGGCGTAAAACGTTACCACGCCTTTGTCGACGGCCGGGCTAATGCTAGTGACGGTGCCCCGCAAATCGGTGCTATTCACCCGGACCACGACCGGGTCGCCCAGGTGCAGGGCATCGGCATAGGTATCCGAAATCGTGGCCCGCACCCGGAAGCGGCTTAGGTCGGCCACCCGGGCCAGGGCGTCGCCTTGGTTTACAGTGCTGCCAATATCCTCGTTTACCCAGGTCAGCACGCCGGGTTGCTGGGTGCTGATGTTGGCCTGGGCCAGCTTGCCGGCCAGCTCCGTGATGCTGCGGTTTTGAATCTGCATGGTAAAGCCCAGTTCGCGCACGTCGGCGGCGTTGGCGGCGCGCTGGTTGCGAATCTGCTCCCCCAGGCGCTGCAGCTCCAGCTGGGCCACTTTCAGGTTAAGCTCGGCCTGCCGCACGCTCTCGGCCGTCCCCCCCCCGATTTTGAGCAGGTATTGTTCGTCGCGTAGGGTCGACTGCAGGCTGCGCACCTTTACCTGCTGCACTTTTTCCTGCGACTCCAGGTCGTTCAGGGCTTTTTCCAGGGTGAGCTGCAGCTGCCCGTTCTTGTTGCGATTCTGCTGCTGCTCATCCTGGAGCTTAGCCAGGGCCGTACTGGTCAGGTCCTTGTCGAGCTCCACAATGGTCTGGCCGGGCCGCACCTTCTCCCCCACCTGCAGCGCCACACGCCGAATAGTGCTCTGAATGGGACTGGTAATGACAGCCTCGTGCCCAGGAATAATCAGGCCCGAAGCGGTCAGGGACGCCTCTACGTCGCCGACTTCAACCCGGGCGGTCAGAAGTTGGTCGCGCTGCACGCTGGGTTGCAGCACCGAGCGAAAGGCTACTAGGGCCGCTACGGCCAGCGCCAAGCCAGCTACGGCTATAATCCAGCGCCGGCGTTGGCGGCGGGAGTGAGTGGCGGGGGAAATTGCTCTGTCCATTTTCGTGCAGAAAGGTGGTGGTTTCCTGTACTACTAGCCAAGAGGCGTGCCATTCGATTAATTATCTATTAATCAATAGGTTACAACCAGATACCAAACAACTCAGTCCCAAAACTTTGTCCAGAAATGGACATTCTGTTCGAAACCGGAAAGCGCGGTGCCCACTCCCGCGCCAGACGATTCTCACCCAGGAAAGAATAAAAAAACCGCCCCTTGTGCCAGGCACAAGGGGCGGTATCAGCAGCTACCGGCTACGGCGTAGTACACGCCCGCCGGCATTGGGTTCGACTAGCGCCGACGCAAACGACGCAACCCCAGGGCCACGCCACCAGCCACCAGCAGGCTCACGCCGCCGTCGATAGGGGCGGCCGTAGCCCCGGGACGGGGGCCGCCCGTACCGGGGCCCTGGGCCAATACCGGCAGTTGGGTCACACCCAGAAATAATACACACACAGCAGTGCGACGAAGTAACGACTTGATCATTTTTTTGGAGGCTTATATTCTTAACAAAAGGTTTACTGAATGACGAGCTTACGGGTCAGAATCCCGGCTGCGCTCCGCACCTGCACCGTGTACACACCCTGCGCCAGACCGGCTACCGGCACTACTGCCCGCAACTCACGCCCGCTAAGTGGTGCCGTGCGCTGCCACACCTGCTGCCCAACACTGTTAACGAGCACCAGCTCAGCCGTCGAGCCGGCTACTCCACTGGCAGCCAACGTTACCGGAGCCGCGGTGGCCGGGTTCGGATAAAGCTGCAGCTCTCCGGCCCAGGTCGAGGCTTTGCCGCTGGACAGCGCCTTGGCCTGGTGCAGATGCAAGACGAAGCGCGTCGTGCTCAGGCCCTGTGGCAAGGTCGCCCGGTACGCTCCCAGACGGAGGTCGTGCCAGGTACCGGTAAGCTTATCTTCCAGCCACACCGGCTCGGTGGCGGCCAGATTCAGCAGCTGGGTGGGGCTAAACTCATAGGTGCCCGCTTCGGCTGCATTAAGGCCTAAAGCCAGGCTGCGGGGCGTGTTGCCGGCCGGCAGGCCCTGAATGGCCAACGCGTCGGTTCCTACTTGCTGGTAGAGGCTGGGCTGGGCTCCACCATTGAGTTGCACTTTCAGCGCGTCGTATTCCGAGTCGAACCCGGAGGTAGCCCCGGCCTGCTCGTAGACATAGAAGTCGTCCTGGCTGGCCGCGCCGGTGGCGCCTACGCGCTGCAACGTGAGTTGCACCAAGGGGCGGGTTTCCGTTTGGGCCGGCCGGGCGTAGATGGGGTCGGTGTAGGTAGTTTCGCGCGAGGCATTGGTGAAGGCCACGCTGCCGCTAGCCCCAGCTGCGCTTGTCCGCACGAAGAAGGCCTGGCCCATGGGCATAATGTTGGTGCCCACCCCATTAACATAGGCCGTATAGCCACCGTCGTACTGCCCCGTGGAGCGGTAAACGTAGGCTGCCGCATCCACGTTGGTCCGGCCTACGCGGTTCCAGTCGATGGGCGACGGGTAGGGGTTGCCCAGCAGGTGCCAGCCCGATTCGGGCTGCGCTCCGCGCGTCAGGGAGGTCCGCGTGATGCCGCCGTTGTTTAGCGATGTGCCGGTCAGTTCAAAGAAATTACCCGCTACCTGGTTGATGGTGAGGCCGAAAGTAGGCGGCAGCGTTTGATTGGCCGACACCGGCGACTCCCACCCTTGGTCGAAGCTGGCATTGCCCGAGGCTGGCGCCACCACGCGGGATTGGTTATAAGAAAAGACCGTTGGAAAGGGCGTTACCAGACCCGGTTCGGCGGCAGAGTTGTAAGCTGCGTTGAGTTGCAGCGGGCCCGGGCTCTGGGCGCCGGGTAGGATAGGAAATACGGCCAGGGTGTTGAAGGTAGCGCCGCTGACGGCCGGGGCAAAATGGCGGTAGCCAAAGCCCGGGTTGCTGGCCGGGTCGATGTAGCGCTGCATGATAGCCCCACCGTTTACCACGCCGCCATTGTTGTACACCATGCCCGTCCCGACGTTGTTCGACAGAATCAGGAACTGCTGGCCCGTGGTCGTCAGGTTGCCATTCAGCGTCAGCAGGCGCTGAATCTCGACCCGCCCACCGAGGGAAGCCCCGGCTGAGCCTACCGTCAGGTTGCGGAACTGCGTGATGCTGCTGCCTCCAATTGTTTGGGCGGCGCCACCATTCAGGTTCACCGTAGCATTGCCGGTAGCCGAGAAGGTGCCATTATTCACAAAGTTGCCGCTGACCGATAGAGTGCCGCCGTCGGCTATACCGAGGCTGGCCCCGCTGCTCACCGTTACCAGGTTGGCCGCTGAAGAGGCGCTGACGACCGGATAGCGCGACAGGCCGGCCGGAATCGTCACGTTGTCATTGGCCGTGGGCACTACCCCACCCGACCAGTTGGATGCCACATTCCAGGCGGTGGAGGTAGTGCCCGTCCAGGTGAAGCTATTGACTACCACCGAGCTGCGGTACAACACGCTCTGCATCGAGCCATTGGCCCCGGCAATGGTATAGATATCCGAGCCAATCGAAACGGAACGGGTTTCGGCCAAGGTTATCGGCAAGTTGGTGCCGGAGGTCCAGCTGCTCGTCGCCGGATCATAGACATACACCGAATTGTAGAAGGGCCCTTCGTTGTTGAAGTAGCTGCCTTTGCCCCCGGTAATATATAGTTTACCATCGGCGCCCAGCGTACCACCCGGCTGATTGACCGCGCTGGGCAAATCAGTGCCCGAGGTCCAGGTGTTGGTTGCGGGGTTATAGATTGAGTGCGAGGCCAGGGCCGCGCTGGCCAGTTCGGTCATGCCCCCGATAAGGTGGATCAGCCCATTGGCATCCGTGACGGCCACGTGGCCGTGCCGCCCGACGGGCATATTGGCCCCGGTAGTCCAGGTATTGGTGCTCGGGGTGTAGATCTGCGTCAGTAATTGGTTGGAGGTACCTCCAAAGACGTAGATTTTGCCGTCCTGGCCCGTTGCGGCCGCCGATTCCCACTGCCCAACTGGGATTGGGGCCACACTAGTCCACACGTTGGTAGCTGGATTGTAGCGGTAAGTATCGGTGAGCGTGGGGGAGCCATTGTTAACGCCACTGATGCTATAAATTTGGCCATCGGCCCCTACCGCGCAGGCCTGGCCACGCATGATCTTCGGAACCGGCGCTCCGGTAGTCCAGGTGTTGGTAGCAGGGTTGTAGATTTCCAGACTACTGAACTCCGTAACGGTAGAGGTGGAATTACCAATATAGCCTCCCCACACGTAGATTCTGTTGCCGGAAGCCACGGCGGCATGCTGCCCCCGAATTTGACTGAGATTGGCAAGGCTAACCCAGGGCGCCAATGTGCGCGATTCAGTCAGGCGCCCCAGGGCCACAAGCTGCCGAGCCGTGAGCGGCAGCGGTCCGGAAACCGGCATTGGCCTGCCTGGCTCCAGCTGACCAGTGTTTGAAAACCCAACAGACGCCTGCTGGGCTAGGGTTGCCTCAATTCCAGAAATTAATAGCAGCCCACAGGTGAAAGCGGGTAAAATTTTTCTCATACGCTGCAAAAGGTGTTGATAGGGTAATAAGTGGCTATAACAGAAGCATTCAAGCCCTGCATCGGCAATTGAATATTTCAAACTTTAATGCAATAATATCATGATATTAGTAATAAACACTCATTTCGCAAGGTTATAATTTTAGACAAGAATGCAGGAGGGCAAAAATGGGGAATAGTTGTGTTTAATACCGAAAAAAAACAGGCCATAAGCTCATCTGTTGGTACTTGGCAAAAGCCAATCATCCGGTTCATTCTATATTTAGCAGCACCTTTACGCCTACCCTTACAGGCTACCATGTCGATGCCGGTTCCGTATTGCTTGGACACTCTCCCTGTTCTGCCTCACCACTACCAACTACGATGTCTTCAAACCCGGAAAACGCCCCACTCTCCAGCCTTTACTCATCTTCACTCAGCCTCGTTACCGACCTCTATCAGCTCACGATGAGCTATGGCTACTGGAAACAGGGCTTGCAGGACCGGGAAGCCGTTTTTCACCTGTACTTCCGCCGTCCGCCGTTCAACGGCGGCTATGCCGTGTGCGCCGGCCTGGCTTACGCCACCGACTGGCTGCAGAACCTGCGCTTCTCGGCAGAGGACCTGCGTTATCTGGCCAGCCTGCGGGGCTCGAAGAATGTGCCGCTCTTTCCCCAGGAGTTTCTGGACTACCTGCGCGACCTGCGCTTCACTTGCGACGTGGATGCTATTGCCGAGGGCACCGTCGTGTTTGCCAATGAGCCGCTGATGCGCATCAAAGGCCCGTTGCTGCAAGTACAACTGCTGGAAACGGCCCTGCTCACGCTCGTCAACTTCCAGACCCTGATTGCCACCAAAGCCGCCCGCATCCGGGAGGCGGCCGGCGACGACCAGGTGCTGGAATTCGGCCTGCGCCGCGCCCAGGGCTTCGACGGCGGCCTCGGCGCCAGTCGGGCCGCCTACCTGGGCGGGGTCGACGGGACTTCCAATGTACTGGCCGGGCTGCGCTTCGGCATTCCGGTGCGCGGCACCCACGCCCACAGTTGGGTAATGTCGTTTGAGCAGGAAGAACAGGCCTTCGAAGCCTACGCCGCCGCTTTCCCCGACGACTCCGTGTTCCTGGTCGATACCTACGACACGCTGGAAGGGGTGCGCCGGGCCATCAGCGTGGCGCGCCGCATGCGTGCAAATGGGCATGAGCTGGGCGGCATCCGCCTCGACTCCGGCGACTTGGCTTACCTCAGCCGTGAGGCCCGGGCCCTGCTCAACGAGGCGGGCTTCCCCAACACGCGCATCGTAGCCAGCAACGACCTCGACGAAAACCTGATTACCAGCCTCAAGCAGCAGGGCGCCCAGATTGATACCTGGGGCATTGGCACCAAGCTCGTGACGGCTTACGACCAGCCGGCCCTGGGCGGGGTGTACAAGCTGGCGGCCCTGCGCAAAGCCGACGACTCGGGCTGGGAATACACCGTGAAGATTTCCGAGCAGCTGGCCAAAACCAGCATCCCGGGCATTCTGCAGGTGCGGCGCTACGAAACCGAGAAAGGCCAGCCCCGGGCCGATATGCTCTACAACACGGCCGAGCCCCTGCCCGCCGACCTCACCATCGTCGACCCCGTGGACCCCACCCGCCGCCGGCCCATTCGCAGCACCCAGTTCCGGGAGCTGCTGGAGCCCGTGTTCCGCCAGGGCAAGCTGGTGGCCGAGCTGCCCACGTTGCAGGAAAGCCGGGCCAAAGCGCAGCGGGAAGTAGCCAGCCTCGACCCCAGCATCCGCCGCTTCCTCAACCCGCACGTGTACCCGGTGGGCCTGGAGGAAAGCCTGAACACGTTCCGCACCAACCTGATTCTGGAGAAACGGCCCCAGCGCCCGGCGTAGTCCAGTCAGTTGGTAGGCAAAAGGCCCACGCTGCATCCGCAGCGTGGGCCTTTTGCCTATTCTTCATTACGCACTAAACTTCTTCCACAGCCGCGGCAGTAGCTTGGGCAGCTGCTCTTCCCGCCAGTCCTCACCCTTGGTTTCCGAGCCCAGGTCGTAGTCCAGGCCACGGGCCGCCGCGACGGCGCGCGGGAAGGTATCATCTTCCGCAGGTCGTCCGGTGCGCCGCCCGAAAGCCTCCGTGGCTACGTAGAGCAGGTTTTCGAACTCCTGATAAGGCTCCTGGGCTATCTGGGCCAGACTGTCGGCGTCCCGGAGCGCGTTCCGGAACACCGCTTCCCCCTGCCCTACCAGCCAGGCGCGGAAGTACAGGTAGGAGTCGTCCGACACGTAGCCATCCAGTATTTTCAGGGCGGCCATTATCTTATAGTCATCCGCTTCGAGCAGGTGCTCCCGCAGCCGGCACTCAAACTCGATTATCTGGTTCGGCTCCCAAGTAGCCAACTGTTCGGACAGGAAATCGGCCTGGGCAGTTTGGTCGTGGGTGGTGTTCTTGGAGGCATTAATAAGCTGCCAGAATTCAGAATTTGTCATATCGTATGCGGAACTGCCAACCGATTTTACTAGTCGGTGCTACTATTCAGAGCTGTGAAATACGGCAAAACTCTACACTCCGGCAGCCAAAGCCTGTACTTCTCCTCCGGTACCCCACCGCTACTTTTGCGGCGTATTCGTTGTACTAGCAACCTCTCACCCGCCCCGGCCACTGCCGGGGTCTTACTTCTACACCTCTATGTCAACCCTGAAATTCAAAACCAGCATCAACTGCGCCAACTGCGTGCGCGCCGTCACCCCCTTCCTCGACGCCGAAGCCAGCGTCGAGAAGTGGAGCGTCGATACTACCAGCCCCGATAAGGTCCTGACCGTGGAAGGCGAAAACCCCATTCCCGAACTCATCATGAAGTCCGTTTCCCAGGCTGGCTTTGACATTGAGCCGGCCGGGTAATGTGCGAATGAGTTGGAAGGTGCTAATGTACTGATGTGCTAAAAGACGTGTCATTGCGAGGCGTGAGCCGAAGCAATCCGTCCTCTACTAGTGACAAACAACCTTTTACCAGAAAGCCCCTTCCTACCGCATGTAAGAAGGGGCTTTTCACATCAGAACACTCGGCACATTTCAGAGGACGGATTGCTTCGGCTCACGCCTCGCAATGACACGGTTTTTACTCGTAGCTCAGCTCACCCGCACCCACCGTTAGCAGCACGCCCGGATCGGCGGTGATGCGGCCGGCTACCTGAGCCTGGTAGCCGCTCTGACGCAGGTTTTCGGCTACGGCCTCGGCCTGGGCTTCGTCGGTCACGAGCAGCATGCCGTTGCCCATGTTCCAGTAGAGGTAGGCTTCGGTGGGCGTGATACCGGCCAACTCGGCCAGCTGCTGCATGGCGGGCAGGGGCTCGAAGAGGTTGGTCAGCTCGGCCCCCACGCCGTTTTTGAGCACCCGCTTGAAGTTGTCGGCAATGCCGCCGCCGGTGATGTGGGCCGCTGCGTGCAGGGGCAGGCCCGCATCCAGCACGGCCGCTACGCCGGGCGAGAAGATGAGGGAAGGTGCCAGCATCACTTCGCCCCAGGTCTGGCCCATTTCGGCCGCGTCGGGACCGGTGTAGGGGGCGTTGTGCCAAGCTTCGCCGAATGCTTTGGTGAGGGCGCGGCGGGCCAGGGAGTAGCCGTTGGAGCGGAACGAGGGGGAGCGAAGTGCCACCACGGCCTGCCCGGCCCGCACGTTGGCCCCGCTCAGGGGCCGCTCCAGGCTGGGGTGCAGCACACCCACGGCCGTCGAGCACCAGTTGAAGTTCATTTTCGCGCCGGGGTAGCCGCCGATGCGGTTGCCGAGCTCGGCAATTTCTCCGCCCGTCACGGCAATCTGGCTGAACTGGGCCGCGTCGTGCAGGCCGCGCATAAGCTCATCGACCACCTCATAGTTGAGCGTGTTCACGTCGATGATGTTCGACAGATTGGTCGGGACAAAGCCGGCCACCGCCAAATCGTCGGCCACCATGGCAATCAGGTCGTAGCCCAGCGTGTCGTAGCGGTCCAGACGCTCGGCCACCTCAATCTTGGTCCCGATACCATCGGAGCCGATACCCAGCCGCTCCGCCCCGAAGCGGATTTCGTTGGAGAAGCCCCCCGCCAAATCCTGGGCCGGCTCCCCGGGCTTGCCGGCCCGGGTCGAGAAGGTTTTCTGGGCCCAGTGGTAAGCATTTTTCGAAGCGGCGTTGCCCTCTTCGATGGAGTAGCCGGCGGTTTCTTTGAGGTTGGTGGACATGCGAGAAGCTGGGTTAAAGCTAGAAAGCTAGTTCCCCTCCTCAGATGAGGAGGGGTTAGGGGTGGTTGAAACACCAGAACGACTTTAGAATTAGTTTCTAGTAGATGTTCAACGATTGTCAACCACCCCTAACCCCTCCTCATCTGAGGAGGGGAACTAGCTTTCTAGTCTATAGCTGCCGTTTCGTTCAATACATTTTTAATGCTCGGTTGGCTCAGGGGCTTTGGCGCTGACCGAGGTTACCGGCTCGACCGAGCTGCCTTTTTTGTCGCCGCGGTGGCTCTGGCGCTCCTCCTGAATATGGCGCAGGTACTTGGTCACGTCGCCGGTGGGGTATTTGCCGGTGAAGCAGGCAAAGCAGTTGCCGCCGTTGCCTTTTTCCTCCGAAAACAGCTCCTGCAAGTCCTCGATGGACTGGTAAATCACCTTGTCGGCCTCGATGTAGCGGCAGATTTCCTCCTCGGTGTAGTTGGCCGCAATCAGTTCGGTGCTCATGGCCATGTCGATGCCGTAGATGCAGGGCGAAATGATGGGCGGGGCGCTGCTGATGAAGTACACCTCCTTGGCCCCGGCCTCGCGCAGGATGCGCACGATGCGCCGCGAGGTAGTGCCCCGCACGATGCTGTCGTCGACAACGGCAATTTTCTTACCGGCCACAAACTCCCGAATCGGGTTGAGCTTCTTCTTGACAATGTCTTCCCGGCCCGCCTGGCTGCTCACGATAAAGGAGCGGCCCATGTGGTTGTTCTTCACCAACGCCCGCCGGTAGGGCACCCCAATGGCCTCGGCCAGGCCGGAAGCCGCGAAGTAGCCCGACGAAGGCACGTCAATCACCATATCCGGCTGGATGCCGGACTCAATTACTTTACGGGCCAGAATCTTGCCCAGGCGCACCCGCTCCCGGGCCACGAGGCGGCCGTGAATCGTGGAGTCCTCGCGGGCGAAGTAGATGTGCTCGAACACGCAAAACGCCTTGGGCAGGTTGTACGGGTTCTTGTAATGCACCTTGTAGTCCTTATCGATAAACACCGCCTGGCCCGGCCCCACGTTCTTGATAAACTCGAAGCCCAGGTAGTCGAAGCAGGTGCTTTCGGAGGCAAAGGCGTAGATGGGCCCGTTCTCGGTTTCGCGGCGGCCCAGCACCAGGGGCCGGATGCCCAGCGGGTCGTTGAAAGCCAGCAGGCCGTGGCCGGCAATGATGGTAATGGTGGCGTAGGCGCCCTTCACCAGCTCCTGGGTCGTTTCGACGGCGTCGAAGATGTCGATAACCGAGAGGTTGTCGAGGTTTTTCAGGCGCAGCTCCGAGGCGAAGGTGTACATGATCAGCTCCAGGTCGTTGCTGGTCTTGGGCAGCACGTGGTACTTCTCGTGCAGGCGCTTGGCGGCCGAGCGGAAGTTGATGACGTTGCCGTTGTGCACCATGGCCAGGCCGAAGGGGTAGCTCGTGGTGAAGGGCTGGGCCAGCTCGGCGTCGTTGGAGCCCTGGGTGGTGTAGCGGGCGTGGCCGATGCCGATGTTGCCCTTGAGCTTTTTGAGCTGCTTGGGCTTGAAGACGTCGGCAATGAGGCCGTTGCCCTTGCAGAGGTGAAAATTATCGTCGAAGGTGGCTATGCCGGCCGCGTCCTGGCCGCGGTGCTGAAGCGCCGTCAAGCCGAATACGATGTCGTGGGCAACGTCATCGGGGCCGTAAAAACCTACAATTCCGCACATGGCAGTTTCAAAAAAAGCAGTTGCTGGCTAAAGAAGGCCAGGGTTCCGGGGTGGTGGGTGGTACTAGTTTTAACGAGAAGCCTCACCCCCCAGCCCTTCTCCCGCGGGAGAAGCCGAGCCGGACGACAATGGCACCAGAGGTTCGGGGGTGGAAGCTGAATCCGCCGCGGAAGCCGCTACGGGTTCGGTACTAGGGTTGGGCAGCTCGCCGCGGATGAGGCGGGCCAGGGTATCGGCGTACAGAAAGTGCTCCACGGCCAGGCCGCGGCGCTCTACCTCGGCCAGGGTGTCAGCCCCTTGTAAGTCAACCGGATGCTGAGCCAGGATTGGCCCCGTGTCCAGGCCCTCATCAACCAGATGCACGGTGATTTTGGTTTCCGGCAGCTGATTTTCGAATGCCCATTCGTAGGCATGCAGGCCCTGGTGGGCGTGGGTGTCGGCGGGGTGAATGTTGAGGATGCGCCCGGCAAAGGCCCGGATGAAGGTGGGCGACAAAATCCGCATGTAGCCGGCTAGCACGATGTAGTCGGGCCGGTACTGCTGCAGCACCTCTACTACCTCGGCGTCAAACTCCTGCCGCTTGCGGCCCTGGCTGCTCAGGCTGGCCGTGGGGCAGCCCAAGGCGGCGGCCGTTTCCAGGCCGGGCGCGTCGGGCTTGTTGCTGAACACCACGGCTACCTCGGCCAAAGGTTGGAGCACGCCGTGTTGCACGGCCTGTACCAGGGCTACCATGTTGGAGCCCCGGCCCGACAGCAGAATGGCCAGGCGGGCTTTGTGGGCGGTATGGTTACCAGTTGGCTGCAAGGGTCGGTTCCGGCCGCTGGCCGATATCGGTACGGATGTAGACATCCTGAAACGTTACTTTTCCGGCTTCGCGGTACACGTGGGCTACGGCATCTTCCAGCTCCTCGCCGTGCCCGACGAGCACCATGACCCGGCCGCCGGTGGTTACCAGCTCGCCGTTTTGCTGCTTGGTAGCCCCATGAAAAGCCAGGATGCTGGGGTGAAGCTGGTCGAGGCCGGTGATGGGGAAGCCGGTGGGGAACTGGGCCGCCGGGTAGCCGCCCGAGGCCAGCACCACGCCCACGTAGCAGCCGCGCCGCTGCCGCACCACGGTTTGCTGGAGCTTGCCGTCCAGGGTAGCTTCGATGAGCTCCAGCAACGAGCTTTCCAGGGCAGGTAAGAGCACTTCGGCTTCCGGGTCGCCGAGGCGAACGTTGTACTCGAGCAGCTTGGGGCCCTGGTCGGTGAGCATGATGCCGAAGTAGAGAAAGCCCTTGAAGTCGAACTGCTCGTTTTGCAAGCCGCGCAGGGTGGGGTCGACGATGCTAGTGCGGATGGCGGCCAGCACGTTGTCGTCGCAGAACGGGACGGGGCAGTAGGCGCCCATGCCGCCGGTGTTGGGGCCCTGGTCGCCGGCCAGCAGCTGCTTGTGGTCCTGCGACGGGGCCAGCAGCCGCACCCGGTTGCCGTCCGTGACGCCGATAATGCTGATTTCGGGGCCACTGAGCTTTTCTTCGAGCAGGAAGCTAAACCAGCCCGTGTGCTGCAATTGCAAGTCATCCAGGGCGGCCTGCGCTTCTTCGATGGACGAGCAAACGTACACGCCTTTGCCGGCGGCCAGCCCGTCGTACTTCACCACTACCTGCCCGTTCAGCTCGGTGGCCTTGGCGCGGGCATCGGCCAGCTTATCACTGCGGTACTGCCACGACAGGGCCGTAGCCACGCCGTGCCGCCGCATGAAGTCCTTGCTCCACACCTTGGAGCTTTCCAGCACCGCCCCGGCCCGCGAAGGGCCAAACACGCGGATGTCGGAGCCGGCGAAGTAGTCGGTTACGCCGGCCGCCAGCGGGGCTTCGGGGCCCACCACGATGAGCTTGACGCCGTGTTGCTCGCAAAAAGCCTGGACGGCCGGGAAGTCGGTGGCGCTGATGTCGGGGTGGCTGTTGGGGATGCCGCCGTTGCCGGGCAGCACGTGCACCGTGGCCCCGTCGCGGGTCAGCTTCCAGGCCATGGCGTGTTCCCGGGCCCCGCCGCCGAGGAGAACTATGGTTTTAGGTAAAGAACTAGTCATGAGAAAGGAACTCAGCTGCGTCAGAAGAAGTGAGAAGCTTGCCGAAGCAGGCCGAATGGTCGCGGCCGATGTAGGGGCCGTAATTAGGGCGGCGCTGGTAGCCGTTTTTGAGGTAAAAGCGGCAGGCTTCGGTGTTGGCCTCCCGGGTTTCGAGCCACAACTCGGTGTAGCCCGCCTGGGAAGCTTCGGTTTCCAACTGCTGCAAAACAGCTTCGCCGATACCCTGCCGGGAATATTTGGCAAACATACGCTTCACTTCGCCCACCGTATCCGTCAAGGGCCGAACCGCCCCGCACCCCACGGCTTCGCCCTCCAGCCGGGCCAGCAGGAAAATGTAGCGCGAATCACCAGTCTGCCACTCCGTAAACGAAGCCCGTCCGTCGCTGCCGAAGCGCGTGCCCAGCTGCTCCGACAAAGCGTCGAGCAGGGGCTGAGCTTCCGCCGCCTGGGGCGAGGAAACTTCGAGCTGGATGGTGGTAGCGGCGGTGGACATGGCCTGGCAGTAGCGGCTTAGCTAATATCGGTGATGGAGGCAATAAGTCCGTCCTTGAACTCAAACACTGACTTGCCCTGCAGTTGCAGCAGGTCGCCGGCTTTCAGGCCATTCGGGAAGTCCAGGGCGGCTACGGCGGAGTAGTCGAGCTGCACTTCTACTTTGTCGACACTGATGTGCCAATCGGTGACGCGCTGCTCCCGCTGGGAAAAGTACTGCAGGGTCTGCTCGGCCTGCTGCCGGAAGCTGCCCTTACCGGTCAGCGTCAGGTCGACCTCCCCGTTGGAGATGTTACGAAACACCACTTCCTGGTGCAGGGGCTGCAGCATGCCGGCTACGTCGAGGCGGTTGTACGCGTCGATGTAGCTTTCTACAAGTTGTTTCTGTTGCGCGGCGTCCATGGGCTTGGGCTTATCAGGCATCTTTCATGATACCGGCTTGCACCAGATTGTTCACGAGGCGGGCCCGAACGTCGCCGTCGGCAGCAGTGTCGGTGCCGGTGGGCAGTGGGGCGCCCGTGATACGCTCGTAGATGTCGAGGTAGCGGCGGGTGGCTTCGGCGGAAACTTCGGGGGTAAGGGCGCGGGGATACTGGCCGTCCTGCTTGTGGGCAATCAGCCACTGGCGCACGTACTCCTTGTCCATCTGCTCGGCCGTCTCCGGGTTCCGGGCATAGTCCTCGGCGCTCCAGAACCGCGACGAGTCGGGCGTGTGGATTTCGTCAATCAGAATCAGCTCCCCGTTCAGCAACCCAAACTCGTACTTGGTGTCCACGAGGATAATGCCGCGCTCGGCCATCCACGCAGAGGCGAAGTTGAACAGCTCCAGGGCCTTCACCCGCATCTGCTCGTAGAGCTCCGCCGTCACCCAACCTTCCGCCACCAGATTCTCGGGCGTAATCTCCCGGTCCGACTCCTCCTTGGTCGTCGGCGTCACGATGGGCTCAGCAAACTGCTGGTGCTTGGTCAGGCCGTCGGGCACCGTCACGCCCGAAAAGGTGCGCTGGCCCTGCTGGTAGCCGCGCCACATCGAGCCCGTGAGGTAGTTGCGCACCACCATCTCCACCCGAATCGGCTCGGCTTCCTTGGCCAGGGTCACGTTCGGGTCGAGCAGCGAAATCACGTGGTTGGGGATGATGTGCCGGGTCTTGTCGAACCAGAAAGCGGCCAGCCCGTTGAGCACCGCGCCTTTGTGGGCCACGGGCGTTTCCAGCACCGAGTCGAAGGCCGACAGCCGGTCGGTTACCACGATGAGCCGCTCGCCGGAAGGCGCACGGTACGAGTCGCGGACTTTGCCGCGGTGCAGAAGTTCGAGCTGGGGAGTATCGAAGTGGTTGAGGGTGTTCATACGACGGGGTAGCCGCCGGCCCGAGGTCAGCGGCAGGCGGAGAGGTCTAGGATGAGAACTGGCTGGCTTCCTGGGGAACAGTTTGGCGCTGGCCCTGCACGTGCTCCACGATGTTGCGGAACAGCTTAAGCCCGTCGCCTTCCTCGCTCAGGCCGGGGTTCTGGCGCTTGCGCCGGGCCCAGTCGGGGTGGTTGTAGAGCGACAGAAAGGCCTCCGGGTGGGGCATCAGCCCGAATACCTGGCCGGTGGTGTCGGTCAGGCCGGCGCAGTTCAGGTCGGCCCCGTTGGGGTTGTGCGGGTACACGTCGGTGGGCGAGCCGTCGTAGTCGGTGTAAGCCAGGCAGTTCAGGCCCCGGGCTTCGATTTCGGCCAACGTTTCTTCGCCCTTGATAATGAGGCGGCCCTCGCCGTGGCGCACGGGCACTTCCAGCGAGTCGATGCCCTTAAGGAAGGGCGAGTTCGACTTGGGGTTGACTTTGAGTCGCACCCAGCGGTCTTCGTAGCGGCCCGAGGCGTTGTGGGTCAGGGTTACTTCGGGCGTCACGTCGCCACCCAGGTTGGGCAGCAGCCCCAGCTTGACCAGCACCTGGAAGCCGTTGCAGATACCCATCACGAACTTGCCGTTGGCAATGAACTCCCGGATGTCATCCAGCAACGTGCGGCCCGCGGCGTTTTTGCGGTAGCGCAGCTTGTTGGCCAGCACCACGCCCGAGCCCAAATCGTCGCCGAAGCTGAAGCCGCCGGGAAAGTTGAGGATGTCGTAGTCGTGGATGCTGACGTGGCCGTGCATGACCTCGTTGAGGTGCACGATGGTAGCTTCGGCCCCGGCCAGGCGGTAGGCCGCCGCGTATTCTTCCTCGCAGTTGATACCAAAGCCGGTCAGGATCAGGGCCTGGACGGGTTGTTGGGTAGTGGTTCTTGGTTGTTGGCCTTCCATGGTACTAAGCTTCTGCGTGCTGGCCAAAGCCGATAATTCGATTCACGGGGCCGTTGGTCCACTCGTGGCGCAAGGCGGCGGTGCTGGCCGAAATGATTGTTTGACCGGCGTGGCGCACCGTGAGCTGGCTATCCTGCGTAACGACACCCAAACGGGTAGCGCGCGGGCCGAAGTGCTGCTCGAAAGCCACCACGTCCTCGGGAGCCACCGTGGCCACGAAGCGGGAGTGCGACTCGGCAAACAGCTGCACGGACACCGGCAAGCCTTCTGGCAGCTCTACCTCCGCCCCGAAGCCGTAGCCGAAGGTGGCTTCGGCCAGGGCCACGGCCAGGCCGCCGTCCGACACGTCGTGGCAGGACTGAATCAGGCCCTGGTCGTTGGCCTGGCCCATCAGCGTGTACAGCGCCTTGGCTTCCTCGAACCGCACTTTGGGCACGTTGGCGCCCAGCTCATGGAAGAGCTGGTAGAACTCCGAGCCGCCCAGCTCGTCGTAGGTTTCGCCCAGCAGGTACACCACGTCGTCGGCTTGCTTGAAGTCGGAGGTGATGGTGCGGCGCACGTCCTCGATTTTGGCGGTCATCGAATACAGAACCGTGGGCGGCACGGAAATCTTCACCCCGTCGGCCTTGAAATCGTTCTTCATCGAGTCCTTGCCACTCGTGAGCGGGATGCAGTAGGCCGCCGTGGCGTCGCGCAGAGCCTGGCACATACGCACCAGCTTGGCCAGCTTGAGCTTGCCGTCGGGGTTGGTGGCGGGGTCGTAGACCGAATCGGGCACGCAGAAGTTGTCGTTGACCGACCAGAAGTTGCCGTCCCCGTAACTCAGGTTGGGCAGCTTCCCTCCCACGGCCACAATCTGGCGCACAGCCTCGTCGAAGGCCCCGGCCGACATATCGTAGGCGTCCAAGTCGCCAAAGCGAGGCAGAATACCGTTGCTCACGGCCACGCCTTCCCAGGACTCGAAGTTGAAGCGCACCACGGCGGCGTCCTGCGGAGCCTGCCCGGTGGCGCCCATCAGGGGCTTGATAATGGTGCGGCCCTTCACCTCATGGTCGTACTGCCGAATCACCGACTCGCGGGAGCAGATGTTGAGGCTGCCAAGGAGCTTAAACAGCACGTCGGTTGTAGAGACGCATATTTGCGTCTCGTCGTTGCTGAGGTTGCTGGCCCAGATAGCGCGGCTCTGGTCGTTCAACGGGGAGACGCAAATATGCGTCTCTACACCGTTCTGACGGATTTCCACGGCAGGTTCCTGGGCCGCGGGCTTCTGCCACTCGGCTTCCAGCACTTTGCGCGGCACGCCGTTGTGCAGGAATTCCATGTCGATGCGGGCCACCGACTTGCCGTCGAAGCGCACGTCGAGGCTGCCGTCGGCGGTGAAGTAGCCGATGTCGGTCAGCTCCACTTCCATTTCCCGGCCCAGGGCCAGCAGCTCGTCCATTTTAGCGGGCTCCACGGCCAGGGAGAAACGCTCCTGCGACTCCGACACGAAGATTTCCCAGGGCCGCAAGCCCGGGTATTTCAAAGGTACTTTCTCCAGCTCCACCACGGCCCCGCCGCTGATGGTCGCCAGCTCGCCGATGGACGAGGACAAGCCGCCCGCGCCGTTGTCGGTGCTGCACTTGATCAGGCCGCGGCGGGTCGCCAAGATCAGGAAGTCCATAGCCAGCTTCTGGGTGATGGGCGAGCCAATCTGCACGGCCGTGGCGGGCGAGGTTTCGTCGAGCTCAATGCTGGAGAACGTCGCGCCGTGGATACCGTCTTTGCCCACCCGGCCGCCGGCCATGATGATGCGGTCCTGGGCGTCAATTTTCTTTTCCCAGGAGTCGAGGCCGGCCAGCTGCATGGGCATCACGGCGCCGGTGCCGCAGTACACCAGCGGCTTGCCGGCGTAGCGGTCATCGAATACAATGGCCCCGTTCACCGTCGGTACGCCCGACTTGTTGCCGCCATCCTCGATGCCCTTGCGCACGCCTTCGAAAATGCGGCGCGGGTGCAATTGGTTGCTCAGCAAGGTGCCGTTGAACTCGGGGTTGCCGAAGCAGAGCACGTTGGTGTTAAACAGCAGCCGCGCGCCCCCGATGCCGGTGGCCAGCGGGTCGCGGTTGTTGCCCAGAATGCCGGTAATGGCGCCGCCGTAGGGGTCGATGGCCGAGGGCGAGTTGTGGGTTTCGACCTTCCACACGAACAGCGACTCGGGGTTGATGCGCACGGCCCCGGCGTTGTCGCTGAACACCTTAATTAGCCAGTCGTTGCCGTTGGCCCGCAGCTGCCGGTCTACTTCCGAGGTGGCGTTTTTGATGTAGGTCTTAAACAAGGAGTCTACTTCGAACTCCTCGCCCGTGTCGGCGTCCCGGTACTTAATAACGGCCGAAAACTCTTTGTGCTTGCAGTGCTCCGACCAGGTCTGGGCCACGATTTCCAGCTCACAGTCGGTGGGGTCCTGGGGCAGACCGGCGGCTTGGCGCTCGGCCTGGATGCTGGTGTAATGGTCGCGCACGGCGCGCATTTCCTCCAGGTTGAGGGCGTAGAGATTGTCTTTCGACAGCTTGACCAGTTCCTCGTCCGACAAGCCCACGAGCCGCACCGTGTCCGTAATGGATTCGGCCCCACCGCCCGGCCGCGGCGTGTAGTCGCGAATCTGGGCTATGGGGCCGACCTCGAAGCGGTTAATCATCTTGTTGCCGAGCAGCTCTTCGGCCAGGCGGCGCAGACTACTCTCCGGCAGCTCCTGCTCCAGGAAGTAGAGCCGTTTGCTGAAGATGTGCTGGGTATGGGTATCGAGCGGCTCGTTCAAAAAGTCGCCGAGGGCGTTCTGGGCCGATATGCCTTCGTCGTCGGTCACGCCGGGCAGCTTGGCCACCAGGATGTAGCTCTTGTAGTCGGCGCCGTGGCGGAACTCGTCGAGGGCGACTTCGTGCAGCACCGGGTCTTGAAGGCAGCGGGTGGCGAAATCGCGCAGCTGCTCGTCGCTCACGGGGTAGCGCACCGTGTAGAGGGCGGTGCTTTGCACCCGGCCGGTAGCAAGGCCCAGGTGGCGGGAGGCAGCTTCGGCTACCCGTTGGCCCTCGCCATCGTGTTGGCCGGGCTTGAGCAGAAGCTGAATGGTTCTTTGGGTAGCGTCCAAAAGAGGGAGGTTTGTCTATTTTTCGGGTTTCCCACGCTGAGGCAAAGTCGCCGCCGTGAGGAAGCATACCCGCGCAGGGTACGCCGAAAATGCCTTGCCGAAGCGCCGGTTGCGCCGCAGTAGGTTTAAGAAAACGCTTTATCGGGCCGACTGCCCGGTTTCACCACCGGAATACCTGCCCGGCACAGCGGGCAATCATCGGGTGCGTAGGTAGCCGCCGTTACCGGCAGCAGGGCAAAGTTCGGAAAAGAAAGTGAAGCTTGCCCACCCGTGCGGTCAATTAAACTGGCCACGGCCAAAACTTTTGCGCCCAGCCCTTCCAGCACCCAGGCTACTTCGTTGGTGCTCTTGCCGGTAGTTACCACGTCTTCGGCAATAATTATTTTCTGCCCCGGCTCCACCGTAAAGCCCCGGCGCAGGGTCATCTGCCCGGTGTCGTCGCGCTCGGTAAAGATGCCGGGCACGCCCAGCTGCCGGGCCAATTCATAGCCAATAACCACCCCGCCCATGGCCGGCCCCACCACCACATCGGGCTGCAAGCCAGCGGCCTGAATCTGCCGGGCCAGCTCGGCCGCGGCCGGTGCGGCCAGGTCGGGCCGGCGCAAAAACCGGGCGCACTGCACGTAGGTATCGGAGTGCAGGCCCGAGGAAAGGCGGAAGTGCCCGCGCAGCAGCGCGTCTTCCTGAAGAAGCTGCTGCTCCAGGGTTTCGGAGGTCAAGGTGGTGTAGGTGGTGGTCATTAAGATTTTATGCGGTGCCTTGGGTTGAAATCACTATTGGCTCAAAGCCTATTTTCAATGCCAGAAGAAGACTTATTTCTTCTGCATCTGCTGCTACAATCAGAAGCTGATAAGATGGTGACTCACCTGCCATATCAATCGTTTCAATTTGCTTGATGGTGAGGCTTACAGCCAAAGTTGCACTTAAAGCAATATTGGCACACCATTGTTCCTGCACCTCACCTTCAATGAGTTGCCCAACGATGTAAAACTCACCTCTACGTTTTATGGCGAAGCTGTCAATGGCTTGAAAGAGGCCTCTATCAGTATCAGCAGTATGTCTTTTCACTTATACCAATGAGTGAACCGCTGTAGGCCGAAACTTATTAATCTGCTCCACCAGCTCCCGGGCCGCGGCTCCGGCATCAGCGGCTTGCCATAAAGCGCGCGACGTATTAATAAGGAGTCCGGAGCCATCGGGGCGCAGACCGGCGCGGAGCGTAGCTTCTAAGTCGCCGCCCTGGGCACCCACGCCGGGCACCAGAAACCACTGCTCGGGGCTGAGGCTGCGCAGGCGGGCCACGGCCGCGGCATTGGTAGCGCCTACCACCAAGCCGATGCCGCCGTGCTCCTCATCCAGCTTGCGGGCCACCTGGGCGGCGTAATCCGAGAGGTAGCCGCCGCGGGTTAGGGCTACGTCTTGCAGGGAGTGCACGGGCTTGTTGGAGGTTTTAGCCAGCACGAATACCATCTTGCCGGGCCGGGCGAAGGGCACAATGGCGTCGTCGCCCATGTAGGGGTTCACCGTCACGCTGTCGGCCCCGATGACGTCGTAGGCAAAGCGGGCGTAGTGGTCGGCGGTGTTGGCAATGTCGCCGAACTTGCCGTCCAGAATCACCGGAATGCTTTCCGGGATGCGCTGCACGGTTTCGCGCAGCAGTTTCACCCCGTCTTCCCGGCTCAGAAAAAAGGCCAGGTTGGGCTTGAAAGCGGCGGCGTAGGGGCTGGTCTGGTCGATTACTTCGGCCAAGCGGCGGGCTACCTGCTGGTCGTCGCCGGTGGGGTCGAGGCCTACGCAGAGCAGGGAGTTGGCGTACTGGGCGCGTTGAATGAGCTTTTCCATTTTTGATTGGGAATAACGCGAAGCTCTACTTCGCGAGGCATTAACTAACAATTGGGTGGGAAAGCAAAAATACCCCGACCGACCCGCACAGCGAAAACTCGCCTTACAGACTGGCCGGTATCAAATGACCACACTCGGCCGCCAACCGCGCCGACAAGCCAGGCTCTAGCCATTCGCCGCTGGCAATTTGCACGGCAGTAGCCCCACAACGCAGATAGTCCGACACATGAGCCGCCGTAAACACGCCGCCGGTGCCGAAAATGGGCAGGGTGATGCGGGAATCGTGGGCCAGTTCCCACACGCAGCGCAAAGCCACGGGCCGCAGGGCTTCGCCGGATAGGCCACCGGTTACGGGGGCGGCCGTGGCGTCGTCGGATAGGTGCAAGGCTTTGAGGACGTTGGTGGCAGCCAGGGCCGTGGCGCCACCTTCCTGAGCGCCCAGGGCAAGGCCTCGGATATGCTCGGGCCACGGCGGCAATTTCACCACGATGATGGACTCCGGCCCCAACTCGTTGCGCACGGCCTGGGTGGCTTCGCGCACAAACTTGGCGTTGAGTTCGGCCCCTTTCTCCGTGTCGGGCTGGGCCATGTAAACTTCGACGCCGGCAATCTGGCGGCCAACTTCGCGGGCTAGAAAGCGGGCAATTTTGCGGAAGCCCGGAATGCCGGGCGCCGTGATGCTGACAAACACCGGCACCCCGTAGCTAAGCAGGTGGGGCAAGTGCTCCTGCACTAGAATTTCGGCACTTTCGGTGCGCATATTGGTGGCATTGAGCAATGTTTGCTCGTTTACTTGCCATATGCCTTCCTCATAAAGCCCGGGCTTGGGCTCCATTGTGACGGTCCGGGTAAAAATAGCGCCTAGCCGCTCGTAACCGGCCCCATCCAACTGCCAGGGGGCAGCCGCCAAACAGATGGGATTTTGTAGAGTGAGAGTTCCTAGTTGCATGATTTGCTTTGTAAAGAAAGATGCCATCCAGAACTGACGAAGGAATATGACCAGGGACGGCAGCCTCTTTTTTCACCAAAAACCCACCGCGCCCTTACTCAGAACTTCCTCCGCCAGCTCGGGACGGCAGGTTATATTGTAAAAAAAGCAGAGCGCCCGGTAGAAGCCGAGCGCTCTGCCTGTTACCGGACTAGATGACGTTGCTGCAGTTGATCAGGAAGGACGCGCAGTCCCGGATGCCGTTCTGATCCAGGATGCCCTGGGCTACGCGGGCCATGCCTACGCCAGCACCTAAGTATAGCATCCCGTTGCGGGTGGCAACAGGAGCGGCGGCTAGCATCGGCTGAGCGAGGGTGGTGTCGTTCATAGGATTACCAGTGTAGGTGTGAAGCGTTCGAAAAATCCTCGTTGCAGGCCTGCCTTATCCCGACGGACGAACGGACAGGACATAAAAAAACCGCTTCGGGAGCCGGAGCGGGGAACGGGACAAAATCCAGAAAAACAGAAAAACCAACGGGGGAAATGACCTTTCGATCATCTCGCAAGACTTTCTTAAAGAAGGTCCCGCGCTCCATCAAATGTTGTTGATTGGGGTGAAGCACGTCGCAAAAGTACTAATTGTTATCAGCCCCGGCCGATTGGTAACATTAACTTTATGTTACCAAAATGTTACCAACCTTGCTATTCAGCACCTAAACCCAGTTGCTACACATTATTATACTGGTGCATAAACTCATGATCCACAGTTTTTTAGAAACCATACAAAAAATCAAACTCATGTTTTATACTAGTTGTGTATCTTTGTCTAAACTTAACAAAATTCAACTACACCGCTTAAGCATATCAATATCTTTACTTAACAAAGTGCAATTATATATGTAACTGCACAAGTAGGTACGGGTTGATAAGCTTACCCTTGTCGGGTCGGATAAAATAGCTGTACCGGTTCACCTCGGAATTTATTACCCCACCCGATTGCTTTTCGCGGTTACAGCTAGCTTAACCTATTCCTGCTCAACACCTAAAAGTTCAACTTCACATCACCCAAGCTTTTTTGCTTCTGTCATATTTGTACTACCACTTTGCTTTCGTTGCGTCATGAAAAAAGTGCTGTTTGGTTTGTTATTAGCTGGTTTGGTAGCTACCGCCCCGGCTGCTCTCGCCCAGAGCTCCGGAACTGCCGTAAGCTACACGGAGAATGTATTGGCAGAGGAAGCTGGTAAGGATGTACTGTATCGTCGGGCCCTCGACTGGATGGAAAATCACTTTGCGTATGGTCCTAAAACGGGCGCCAAATCCGATGCCGCGGCCGGTATGGTGCGCGTGACGGGCACGGGCAAGGTGAAGCCAGTAGCTACCAATGGCAAGGAACAGGAGCAGGTTATCCGCTTTGACTTCGTGTTTCGCGCCAGCGACAAAGGCTACGAATATAGCGTGGGCTCCTTCCGCGTTATTGCCGACCCCAAGAAACCAGAGGAAGCAGTAATGCTAAGCGACTATATCGCTCAACTCGCCACTGAAAAAGGCAATAGTAAGACCAACAACGACCGGCGCGTGACGGCTCAGGCCAATGCCTTAGCCAGCGAAGCTGCCATGAGTTTCCGCTCTTACATGAACACCATGCCGGCCGCCGAGGAAAGCACAGTAGGCCTTCCCGCCTCCGATAAGGAATAGCGCGACGAGCTCGGTTATTAGCCAAAGCGGCCTCAACATTCTGTTGAGGCCGCTTTTTTTGTGGCCGCTATTTCAGCCTATCCCCTACCGCTCCAGCAGGTTCAGGGTCCGCTCGGGCAGTTCACGAGCGTCGACCATAATGAAACCATCCAGGGTGTTGGAGAAAGCCGGGTCGACATTGAAGCCCAGTAGCCGGGCGTTCTGCTTAAGATAATGGCGCAGCAATACCGGAATACCAGCCCCATCAGGTTCAAAAGCGGCAATAAGTTTGTGCAGGTCCTGCACGTTGGCCAAGCCCGCTTGCAAGGTAGCAGCTTGCTCCTGGCAGTCGATAGGCCGGTAGCGAAACTGCTTGCGCGGCTGCACCAAGCAGGCTAGCTCCGCATGGAAGTAGTGGGTGCGCAGAAAATCAACCATCACCGCCCGCGACACAGTTGAAAACCGGTTGCTGATGCTCACCGGACCAATCAAGTACCGGTATTCGGGGTGGCGGGTCAGGTACTCGGCAATGCCTTTCCAAAGCAGGGCCAGGGGCTGGGCCTGCCGCTGGTACTCGGCCCGCACAAACGAGCGGCCCAGCTCCAACGATTCTTTCAGGAAGGGCTCCAGTTCTTTCTTCATTCGAAACAGGGAGTGCAGGTAAAAGCCCCGGCGACCGTGCTGCCGCAAAATAGCCCGCCCCCGCCCTACACGGTAGGCACCAACCAGCCGGCCGGCTGCACGGTCGTACAGAAATAAGTGCCGGTAATATTCATCATACTTATCCAGGTCGCAGGGCTGCTGGGTGCCTTCCCCTTCGCGGCGAAATGTAAGCTCCCGCAGGCGGCCCAGCTCGCGCAGCACATGGGGGGCCTGCGCTTTGCTGGCAATATATACTTCCCAGCTACCAGCTTTTAGCAGGCAGCAGGCGGGCCGTAGCGCAGCAATGTCGGCGGCTACCAGGGCCGCATCGGTTTCGTCTATGACCGGTAGCGGCAGGGTAGCCAGCTCTGGTTCTTCCCCGCTGGCCGCCGAGCTCAAGGCAAAAACCCGGGCCCGGATGTAGGCTAGCCGCTGCGCGGGCGCCATGGCTCCCAACGTCTGCGGGGCAATAGCTTGTCCGAAGCGCACTCGTATCGTCTGGCCGCGCTTGTTGAGCAGCTCGGCCGGTAAGCGCGCCGTGCGCAGCCACGGATGCATCAGGCCCAGCAGGCTAAAGGTTTCACTATTATGCCCACTTAACCAGACTGGCACTACCGGAACACGGGCGGCATCTAGCAAACGGCCGGCGGTTGGGTGCCACTCGGCCTCGGTAGTAGGCCGGAAAGGGCGCGGCCGGCTGGCTACTTCCCCCGCCGGGAACAGCCCAATCGGGACTTCATTGTGTAAGTAATGCAGTAGCTGCCGCACGCCCGGCACATTTTTGCCAGCATCGGCCCGCTCCGGGCTGACCAGTACCAGCTGCCCCCCAAGCTGGGGCAGCAACGGAGCCAGTACTTCGTTGGCCACGAGCCGAAAGTCGGGACGAACTTCGAGCAGCACGTAGAGCAGCACCAGTCCGTCGAGCAGGCCGCAAGGGTGGTTGCCCATGGCCATAAAACTTCCCATTGCCGTCAGTTGCCGCAGCTCGGCAGGCTCATACTCGACCCTGATACTCAGGCTACGCAGCAGACTACCGATAAACTCGCGGCCTTGCAGATGAGCATTCTGCTCGTAGAGATGCCGTAGTTCGCGCACCCGGGCCAACTGGTGCAACAGCGGCTGCAGCAGCTCCTGGGAGCGGCGCCCAAAAAAAGACGGATAGGGGAATTGGGAAGAAGAGAGAAAATCCATCGGCAGTAGGTCCGGGCGGCCCGGAGTTCAGCGGGCACCGGCGGCTCTACAAAGTTCTCTCCTAAATATTGGGCAAGCGTTATGCACGCATTACGAATGCGTTAAGAATGAAAGGCTTAGCTCAACAATACAAAAAGCCGCGTTGCAGCGCGGCTTTCCGGTATTCGTCACCTTTCACTCATGTTACACTAGCAAAGAGTACGACTGGTTAGCGGATAGGTTTATAAGAAAAACCCGGTGACAAAACTTTTGGCAGGACGGGCTAGCTGAGCTACAAGATAGCTAAAATGCCCTCACTACCAAGAAGTAATGAGGGCATTTTTAGAGCTAATCGCCCATTGTGCCTCAGCTTGTCGGGCCGGCATCCACGCGGGCTTCGATAGTGGCCTGCACCGTGGAGGACACGGCCGAGAGAATGTTATAGCCAGTGGCCTGCTCAATGGCATCAACTGTAGTGCGGTAGCTGCCCCAGCTGGTGCCAATAGAAGTAGTGTTGGGTGTGTTGATGGCAATAACGCGGGTGCTGGTCGTTACGCGGCTTGCGTCGCTGGAGCCCTCGGGCAGCACCACGATTACTTTCCAGCAACGGGCGGGTACGGCAATTTTACCACCGGCAATAGTAGTAGCGTAGCCGTTTACCCCGGTTCCGCCGTTGCCGTAGCTACCGCAGATGATATAGAGCTCATTGCCCTGGTTCACCAGGGTGCGGCAGTAGTTTTCGAGCCCGGCCCAAGTCTGCTGGTTGTTGACGGACGCCTGGGGCATCATGTTGGTCATTAGGAAGGTAGCCGAATTATCAGCCACTGAACCGGTACGGTCAGCTGAGGGGCAATTATGGCCCCGGTCGAAGCCCGAGCCGGTATAGCTGCTGCTAGTGGCGCGAAACCAGCCCGTTGGCAGCGTGGCATCGGCGGCAAAATTGTCCTGGCGTGGGGTGCTACCCAACCATGCACTGCTCAAGTGCCAGCTTACCCAGTTCGGAATGGCCCGGTCGCGGTGGTACGACAGGGTATACTGCGACTTCACCATCAGGTAGTTGGTGTAGTTCGTTGTGCTCGTAACGGCGCCACTAGGGTTGCCCATGGCCAGATTACCGTCGCGAGTGGCATCAAAACTCTGTGAAACAGCATTGGGAGAGGCAGGAGCAACGGTTTCGTCTTTAGAACACGAAACTGCCAAGGTGCCGAGCAGGCCAAAGCTGAGCAAGCGGTAGAGGGTACGCTTCATTCGAAAGAAGTTTTGGTTGGGTGACAGGAAAGTGAGAGAGAAGGAAAGCAGCTGGAGCAGAAACCGGGCGCAAAGATGCCAGGACCAATAGGTAAAGATGTTACCGAAATATTACCATTTATTGCCTGCTCAACAAATCCAGTTTTGCTATATTCATATTTTACCGGGCCAGTAATTAAATTTTTTATAACAAAACTGCACTACAACGCCCCAATAGCATATTTAGAAGCAAACTAGACTTTATGCTATATCATAATTTTATACATGTGAAATCATGTATATATCCAATACAAAAACTTCCGCTTGGCCATCTAAGCTTTGCGGCAAGTAATGTCCATTCTCCAACGTTTTACCAAGCAGCAAGGCTCCACTGCACTAGCAGTGGAGCCTTGCCTTGGGGTGTTCCTAGTATAGCTGTGATTTAGCGGGCCGTAACCAGGAGGCGCTGACTGGCAACCCGCCGCCCGGCAGCGTCTAGCAGTAGAACATGGTAGAGCCCTTTTCCAAGGTTGATGTGTGGTAACTGTACGTTCTGCTCAGTGGCCGGACCGCTCCAGATCTTGTCGCCCAAGGTGCTGTACACCTCCAGCAAGGAGCCCTGCGTGGGAGCGGCGGGCAGTTGAATCCGCACTTGCTGTACTTCGGTGGCTGGGTTGGGATATAGCTGCATCGTAGCCAACGTCGAATTTTGCCACTCCAGAGCAACTACAGGCGACAAATGCTCTTTGCCATCCAAATCGACCTGGCGCAGGCGGTAGTACAGCACCTGGGCTTCCTGCCGGCCTGCGGCTTCGTCGCGAAACCGGTAGCCAGCCCCCGTAGTGCTGGTGCCCGCGCCGGCTACTTGACCAATGGCGTGGAAGACGGGCTCATTGCCCTGGGCCCGCTCTACTACAAAGTGCTTGTTTTGGAGTTCAGAAGCGGTACGCCAAGTCAGCTCCACCCCGTTTTCAACCACCCGCCCCTGGAAAGCGCGCAACTCTACCGGCAGCGGGGCGGCGGGTGGGGCTACTTCGGCGGGAAACGCCGGGTTGGGGTCGTCGGCAAAAGCATAAAAGATTTGGGCGGCAGAAAACAGCCCCACGCCCCCGGTTACCTCTACCTCTACCCAATCGAAATCCTGCGTGGTCAGGAATCCCAACTCGTGGCGGTTGTCGCCAACCAGCCCCAGATCCAATAAGCTGCTCGCAGTAGAGCTTTCTAACAACCGGCTCCCATTCGCGCCTCCGTAAGTATTGATGCGAATATTTTGCAGCAACGTGTTGCTCAATAAGGCATCATTGGTGCGTAGCACGATACCGGCTCGGTTGCCGGCCTTACCCGTCCCGTTCAGGCGCAGCTTAAGTTTGTAGGTGCCCAGGGCCAACGCCGGAAAGCGCACTTCGGCATAATCAGATTCGGAAAAGACATTGTCGGCCGCTTTGTGGGGGCTGGTGGAGCTACAGCCTACGCAGGCCAGCCCACTGGCCGATTCCTGATAGTCCGTATTTCGTTGCGGAGCAGTGAAATCGGACAGCACCGGGGCATCATCCTGAAAAGCGCGGGGCTCGATACCAAACCCATAGTATACCTGCAAGGTATTGAGGGCGCTGACCAGGGCATTCTGCTTGATTTCGACTCGGTCGAAAGGCAGGCCCGACTTAAAGCTGACTTGGTAGCGGTTGTCGGGCAACAGCGTCAGTTGCAGCAGATCGGCCCCGAGGCGGGTCTCCTGGGCCACCCCATTCAGATAGGTAGTCACCTGCAGGGAATTCAGCGCATTCACATCCAGCACGCCGCCATTACCGACTACAAAGCCAGCCTGATAACCCGCCGGGGCCTGGCCTTCGAGCTGCACCTGCAGCCCGGCCGAGCAGTTGCCAACGCCAGCCACGGTGGTCAGCGTGGCGTAGTTGTTCAGGCCCGCGTCTACGGCATTGTTGGGATTGGTGACGCCCGTGCCCACGCAAGCGGCAACAGAACCGCCTCCCGTGGTTACCTTATAGTCGCTAGCCCTGGGCTCTGTACGGCGCGACAAATAGCCCAACGCTTTGGTGAACTGCGTGCTGGCCGGTACGCCGTAAGCATACAGCACCCGCACCGTATTAACAGCATTTAGAAGGCCCCCCACCACAATTTCAACCTGGTCGAAGGGTTTGCTGGCAACGAACTCCAAACGCGTTCGGCTGTCGGAAAGCGCGGTGCTGCTTACCAGGGCATCGGAGGCTAGTAACTGCTGCTGCGGGCTCCCATTCAGGTAGGTACGCAGCGTCAGTGTAGCCAGCGTGCCGGCATTCAAGGCGTTGCCACTACTTAGCACTACTCCGGCCCGGTAAGTAGCCGGGGCCGTGCCCGACAGGCTCAGCGCTAACCCTACGCTGCCGCCTACTACCCCCACCGTATTTTGGACGGTGGCATAGTTATCTAGGTCAGTATCGGCGGCTCGCTCGGGGTTGATAACCGTACAACCCAGGCACACGCCGGCACCCGTACCGCTGGTGCGGTAGTTGTCAGGCATTACGGGCGCGGCAAAAGAGGAATAATAAGGTGCTCCAGTTTGGGCAAGTGCAATCCGGCTTTGAAGTAAGCCGACTAAGCATACGCTTAGGAGGTGGTAGTAGAGTAGCCTTTTCATATCCATCAGATTATCAGTTCATTTAGCAACTGATATCTGCTGCAGTGACAAGCCTGCGGCCAAAACCCCGCACATGCAGTATCTACCTAAAAAACAACAACTTACCTACATTTGCTATACTCAATACTCTCCCACTGATAGAAGTCTATTCTCACTTTGAGAAAAAACCGGCACCACGATTCCGGCCTGTAGGCCAGCTCTTTAGTAACTGCCTAGGCTTATTAGCCACCGATATGTGAACAGGGTTATCAGCCAGCGGCTTTTTCCCATTTTGAACCACTTACTCCCTCAACCCACCCAGGTAAGCTTCGACTTAACGGATAGTCAAGCAAAAGGTCCCACTACAGTTGCTGTAGCGGGACCTTTTGCCTGAGGTACGAATTATCTTACTGGGCCACAATCAATTGCTGATGACCTACACGGCTGCCCTTGGCATCGACTAGCACCACCTGATAAAGGCCGGCGCTCAGCTGGGCAACAGGTAACCGCACGGTGCGTTCGGCAGCGGCCACGCTCCGGACCAGCTTACCCAGCATGTTATAGACCAGCACCTTGGAGCCGGCGGCCGGCGGCGTAGCCAGGGCAATTTCCACTTGCTGCCCACCCGTCGCGGGGTTGGGGAATACTTGCATTACCCCGGCCGATGAACCCAAGGCAGCACCGGTACGCGAAGTGCGCAACTCGGCAGGCGGAGGCGGAGGCGTATCCCCGGCAGGCGCTACCAGCGTTGGGAAAGCCGGATTGGGGTCTTCGGCAAAAGCGTAGTAGATGCGCGCATCCGAGAACAAGCCCACGCCACCCGTCAACTCTACTTCTACCCAATCAAAGTCCTGCTTGGTGAGGAAAGCCACTTCCCGACGATTGTCGCTAATCAAGCCTAGATCGAGCAGGCCCGTTCCCGAGGCACTTTCCACCAGTTGGTCACCAGTGGCGCCCGCGTAAGTATTGATGCGAACATTCTGCAGCAAGGTGGTATTGAGCAGGCCCTTGTTGGTGCGCAATACAATACCGGCTAGGTTACCGGCCTTGCCAGCGCCGTTCAGGCGCAACTTGAGGCGGTACGTACCCAGCGCCAGTACCGGAAACTGCACTTGGGCGTAGTCGCCGGGGGTAAACACGTTGTCGGCAGCTTTGGCCGTAGTGGAGGAATAGCAGCCAATGCAAGCCAAGCCGTTCGCCGACTCCTGATACTCGGAGCCGCGCTGCGGAGCCGCAAAATCGGACAGCACTGGGGTAATGTCGCGGAAAGCGCGGGGCTCGATACCGAAGCCGTAATATACTTGCAGGGTATTGAGGGCACTAACCAAGGCCCCTTGCTTGATTTCGACCTGATTGAAGGCCTGGTTTGATTTGAAGCTAACCTGGTAGCGGTTGTCGGGCAACAGCGTGAGACGCAGCAGGCTGGCCCCGCTGCGGGTTTCCTGGGCCACGCCGTTCAGGTAGGTAGTCAGCTGAAGGCCATCCAGCACGTTCAGATCCACTACGCTGCTGTTGCCGACGACGAAGCCAGCCTGGTAGCCCGCCGGGGCAGTGCCTTCCAGTTTCACCCGCAGCGCCGTCGAGCAGGCATTCACCCCAGCCACGGTCTTCAGCGTGGCGTAGTTGTTCAGATCCAGATCAACCGTGTTTTCGGGGCTGGTTACGCCCGTGCCCAAGCACACAGCCACAGGACTGCCCCCACCCGAGCGCACGACGTAGTCGCCGGCGGCCGGCTGAGCACTGCGCGAGAGGTAGCCAATGGCTTGGGTAAGCTGGGTAGCAGCCGGTACGGCGTAGGCATACAGCACCCGCACCGTGTTAATTCCATTCAGCACGCCGCCTACCGTCAACTCTATTTTGTCGAACGCCTGACTCGATACAAACTCCACGCTGTAGCGGCTGTCGGAAAGCAACCGGGTACTTACAATAGCGTCGCTACCCTGAACTTCCTGCTGCGGATTACCATTCAGGTAAGTGCGTAGCGTCAGCGTAGCCAGCGCCGTCGCATTGAGCGCACTACCGGTGCTGATAACCACCCCGGCTCGGTAGTTGACCATGCCCGTGCCCGAAAGGCCCAGGTTCAACGACACGCCGCCACCGACGACACCCAGGGTATTCTGGATAACGGCGTAGTTGTTTAGGTCCTTATCGGCGGCCCGCTCCGGGTTTGCCACAAAGCAGCCCAGGCACAACCCGTTATCGGTAGACCCAACGGCGTAGTTGTTGGGGGCAACCGGATTTACAAAACTGGAGTAATAGGCGGAGCCGCTCTGAGCAGAAGCGGCATGACCAGTCAGCAGCGTAGCCAAGCAGGCACTGACCAGGTGGATGGGGAGGCGTAAAGAGTGCTTCATACAAAAATAAGAGGAGGTAAATGGTCTTACCAACAGACCAGATGCCTTTGTATAATGCAATTTATCATCCATGTGGTATACCAATCTTCAACCTACTACAAATCAGATAATTAAATACATAGATGAATTTTAATATATTCTCAATCTTAGATTGTACTTCCCAAATTGGGAATTCTTGCAAACCCCTTGTTTTAGGCCTATACTCGCGTTTATAAGCCTTTTCACCCACCAAAAACTCGGAGCTCAGCCTAAAATAATTGAATATTTCCGCGCTAATAGCTTTTTCCCATTCTGGTACAGCGCAGGAACTCAATTGCTTTTTAAGCTTGCCGTCAGCCAGTATGCCTACCTCTACTAGTGTGACTATTTTTATTGTTGAAGACAACGCCTGGTATGGGGAGTTGCTAGAATATCGGCTGGCACAAAACCCTGACCATCAGATAAGGCGCTTCACTACGGTGCAGGCCTGCCTGGATAACCTAGCTGATAAACCCGACCTCATTACGCTGGATTATTCCTTGCCCGACGGGCAGGGCGACCAAGCTCTACGGCTCATTAAGGAGCGGCTGCCCGATGTGGCCGTCATTGTTATTTCAGGGCAGGAAGACGTGCGAACTGCTATTGGCCTGCTACACCAAGGGGCTTACGACTACTTGGTGAAGGATGAGGAAACCCTGGACCGGCTTTGGAACTCGGTGGGTAACTTACGCAAACAGCTCTTATTAAGGCGCGAGAATAAGCGGCTCCGCGAGCAGATTGGTAAAAAATACGATCCGCAACGTGCTATCCTGGGCGAAAGTCCTCAAATCCAGCAACTCTTTGCCCTCATCGATAAAGCCGGGCGGGCGAATATTTCCGTATCCATAAGCGGCGAAACGGGCACCGGCAAAGAGCTGGTAGCCAAAGCTATTCACTTCCGCTCCGACCGGCGCGATGGCCCCTTTGTAGCTGTAAACGTAGCCGCCATTCCGGCTGAATTGCTGGAAAGTGAGTTGTTTGGCCACGAGAAAGGCGCTTTCACCGGAGCTATCAACCGCCGAATCGGCCGCTTTGAGGAAGCGCACAAAGGCACCCTCTTCCTGGATGAAATTTCAGAGCTGGATTTAAGCCTGCAAGCCAAGCTGCTGCGGGTGCTGCAGGAGCGGGAAGTAGCCCGGGTGGGGGGCAATACCCGCATTCCTTTTGATGCCCGGCTGATGGTGGCTACCCACCGCGACCTGAGTCAGGAGGTGAAGGAGGGTCGTTTCCGCGAAGATTTATATTATCGTCTGCTGGGCCTGCCCATTGTGCTGCCGCCCCTGCGCGAACGAGGCCACGACATTTTATTATTGGCCAACTCCTTTCTGCACGACTTCTGCCGGCAAAATAGCATGGCCGCCTGCAGCTTGTCGGTCGAGGCGCAGAACCTGCTGCTCCACTACCACTTCCCTGGCAACGTGCGCGAGTTGAAAGCCGTGGTCGAGCTGGCCGCCGTGCTAGCTGAGAGCGACATTATTCAACCCCAGGACCTCTCGTTGCGCGGAGAGCAGCCTGGCTTGGCTGCGCTGACCGTACCGGGAGAAGGCGAGTCGTTGCGAAACCAGACCGCCGCCATTGTGCAGCGGTATCTACAGGTCCACAACGGAAATATTGTGGAAGTAGCGAACCGCTTGCAAATCGGGAAGTCCACAATTTATCGTATGCTACAGAACAAGGAGATTCACCTCCCGTAATCTGAACTGTAGCTCGAGCCATATGACTTCTATAGCTTACCGGCAGATGCGACGACGGCTGCAGCAGGCACAACGCCTGCAGGCAGCGGCCCAACTTGAACTACAGGCGTTACGCGCCTTGGTGGAGCACCACCAGGCCGCCGCAGCCCGGCAAACTGAGGCTTTGTTGCAAACCATTACCACGGGTTTGCTTATCGAAAATCCTCAAGGTATTGCAACGCTGAACTCGCGCCTGAGTCAGTTATTACAACTACCGGATCCTGCCGAAACCTACATCGGGCAGCCTAGTTCAGTGGTTTTTGCCCAGGTGCCGCTCAGCAACCCGGGATGGACCCGAGCCCAGATGCAGGCGGCCATCGACGGGAAGCAGCAAGTGAAAGGCATGCTGCAAGAATTGACAAATGGCATGATTCTGCAGGTCGACTACCTGCCGATTGTGCAGAATGGCGCTACGGTGCTCCATCTGTGGAGCTACGAGGACGTAACCCAGCAGCAGCGCACCCAGCAGCGGGTGCAGGAGCTTTCCCGCCTCGCCGAGCAGTGCCCCAACCCCATCATCTGCTTTACCCACGATGGGCGGGCCCGCTACGCCAACTCGGCCGCCCAGGCCGTGCAACAAGCCCTGGAGAGTTCGGCCGAGGCAGGCTGCCACTCCTTTCTGCGTAGCGAAATTACAGCGGCCCTCACCGATGGGCAGCCCCGGGTCTACGAGTACAGTTTGAGCGCAGTGCGTTACCTCTGGACCATTGCCCCTCTTCCCGGCGAAGGGGGCGCCAACGTATATCTGACCGACATCACGGCCCGCTACGAAGCCGAGCGGGAATTGGAGCACAGCCGTTTGTTTGCCCAGCGCATCACCGACACCATTCCGAACTTGGTGGTGCTGATGGACTTAGACGATAACCGCCTGTTGTACTGCAATTCGCAGAGCCAAGCCTTGCTCGGCTATACCGACGTGGAGATGGTGGCCCTCGGTGGGCGCGTGCTTCCCGTATTTCTGCGGGCGGCCGACCTACGCAGTCTGCAGCAGCGAGGCCCTGAGCTGGCGCAAACGCCCGATGGGCATATTCTGGAGGCGGAGTATCAGATACGGCACCGCGACGGCAGCTGGCGCTGGATGAAGTTTAAGAGCACTCCTTTTCTGCGGCATGCCGATGGGCGGGTTCACCAGATGGTGGCCAGCGGGGAAGACATTACGGCCCGGCGCACTACCGAGGCCAAGTTGCGCCAAAGCCAGCTGTTTGTGGAGCGCCTGGCCAGCATGGCGCCCAACTTCATTTACATTTTTGACATTGAAGCGGGCCGCAACGTGTATTGCAACCAATATATCGAGCAGGTGCTGGGCTACTCGGCCGCCGACCTGCAGTCGATGGGGAGCAGCCTGCTGGTACAGCTGGCTCCCCTCGATCAGCTTCTGGTGCTACAGGATCATTTTGCGCAGATAGCCGAGTGTGCCGATGGGGAAGCCCGCTCCCTGGAACTGACCTTGTATCACCGCGACGGCAGCTTGCGCTGGCTGCACCTGAACAATACGCCTTTTGAGCGCAACGCCGCGGGTGAGGTTAAGCTGGTGGTGGGGGTAGCCGAGGATATTACGCACTGGAAAGTAGCCGAGGAGCAGCGCCGGGCGGCCAACCGGAGCCTGGCCGAACAAAACCATCTGTTCCGCCAGGTGATTGACACCACGCCCCACCTGATTTACCTTAAAGACGGGGAGGGCAACTACTTGCTCGCCAACCAGGCTACTGCCGACCTTTATGGCCTCAGCGTAGGACAGGTGACGCAGGCAAATACGGCTAAGCTGCCCATTGCTCCGCAAGACGCGGCCCGTTACCTACGCGCCGACCGACGGGTTATTCTGACCCAGCAGGAGCTGATGGCGGAAGAAACCTTTACTAGGCCCAATGGCGAAGTACTGTGGTTTTATAGCATCAAACGCCCCTTCATGCTGGCCGATGGCACTACTCGGGTGCTGGGCGTCGACAGCAACATTACCGCTCTGAAGGAAACCCAGCAGGCGCTGCGCCAGGCCAAAGAGGCGGCCGAAGAAAATGCCCGGGTAAAGCAGGACTTTCTGGCCAACATGAGCCACGAAATACGCACGCCCATGAATGGCATTCTGGGCTTGGCCGAACTACTGCACAAAACGCCGCTCGACGAGCGTCAAAGCCAATACCTGGAACATATCCGCTATTCGGCAGAGCAGTTGCTGGTCATTATCGATGATATCCTGGTCATGGCCCAGCTGGGAGCAAGTAAGGTCCGAGTTGACACCACCGCTTTCGACTTGCGCGAAGTATTAACCGCCAGCCGCCAGCTGCTGCTGCCCAAAGCCACCGAAAAAGGCATTACCCTGGAACTGGAACTGCCGCCGGCCGAGGAATCCATGCTGGTGATTGGCGACCCGTACCGGCTGCGGCAAATTCTGCTGAACCTGCTCAGCAACGCCGTAAAATTCACTGACCAGGGCCACGTTCTGCTCACCTGCCGCCGCCTGAGTGCGCCCCAGGACGCTCCCGTGTTTCAGTTCTCGGTGCTCGATACCGGCATTGGCATTCCGCCCCACCAACTCGAGCAAGTGTTTGAATCATTTACCCAGGCTACGGCCAGCACCGCCCGCGAATACGGGGGCTCAGGGCTCGGGCTGAGCATTTCGCGGGGCTTGGTCGAGTTGCTGGGGGGCAGCATCCGGGTCGAGAGTCGTTTGCATGAGGGTAGTACCTTTTATTTCACGCTGCCCTTCGAAAAAGTGGAAACCCTGGCCCGGACCACAGTACCACCCAGAATGCAGCCCGACTTCCACAGCCTGGGGCCGCGGCGCATTCTGTTGGCGGAGGATAATTCGGTTAACCAGTTCTTGGTCCAGGCCCAGTTGCAGGGGTGGGGCTGCCAGGTCGACATTGCCAGCAATGGCCGCGAAGCCCTGCTTCTGTTTCAGCAGCGCAGCTACGACGCGGTGCTGATGGACATTCAAATGCCCGGCATCGACGGCATTGCCACTGCCCGCCTGCTACGCGAGCATCCCGACCCCCAACGGGCTGCTACCCCCATCATCGCCCTGACGGCCCACGCCATGCAGGGAGAAGCCGAACGCTACTACGCGGCGGGGCTAAACGGCTACGTGTCCAAACCGTTTCGGGAGGAAGAGCTGTTCCGGATGCTGGCTCAGGTACTCAACGTCTCCATCTCCGTTGCCGAGCCTGTACCGACGCCGCCGGTCCCGAGCGAGGAAGCAACGCCCCTCTATAGCTTAAGCGGTATCCGCCGGCTGGCACATGACAACGAGGAGTTTGTGGTTCATCTGATACGGGTGTTTATGCAAACGACCCCACCGATTCTCGCCCAGCTTGAGCAAGCCTTACAGCAGCAGGACTGGCCTACGCTGAGTGCCACCGCTCACCATCTAAAAAGCTCTCTTACTGGCTTACAGATAAACTCCCTTAGCGAAACCGTGCGGCGCCTGGAAGCTGTGCCTCCCTCCCCCGGCCCGGGCCAACTCCTGGAGATACAACAGCTCGTTCAGCAGGTGCTCCGCATTACCGAGCAGGTCATTGCCCAATTGCGGCAGGAGTTTCCCACGTAAAGCCACCTACCTTGCCCCCTGACTTCCTTATTTTCTTCTATGCCCTCTTCTACTGCGTTGCCGCTTGATGCCCTTATTATTGGTGCCGGGCAGGCGGGGCTGGCGGCGGCCTACTACTTACAGCAGCACGGCCAGCAGTTCCTTATTCTGGATGAGCGGCCCGCAGTGGGCGACGTTTGGGCAACCCGCTACGAGACGCTTACGCTGTTTTCACCGGCCTGGGCCAGTGGGCTACCCGGCTACCCCTGGCCGGGCAACGCGCGACGCTACCCCACCAAAGACGAAGCCTCGGCCTACCTGCGCGAGTATGCGGCCCACTTCCAGTTTCCCCTGGCCCTGGGGCAGCGGGCCACCCGGGTAGTACCCGCCCCGACCGGTGCGCAAGGGTACCTGGTGACTACCTCGACCGGGCAGCAGTACCAGGCCCGCCGGGTGCTGGTGTGTACGGGAGCTTTCAACGCCCCGCGTCGCCCGGCCTTTGCCGACCAACTCGACGACGCTGTTTTTCAAGTACATAGCAGTGCCTACCGCCAACCCGCCGCCGTACCGGGCACCGGCCCCGTGGCCGTGGTCGGCAGCGGCAACTCAGCCCTGCAGATTGGAGCCGACCTGGCTGCCACGGGCCGCCCGGTATATATGGCTTACAAAGAGGATACGCCACACTTGCCCAACAACACGGCAATGTGGGTTTTTCTTACCTCGACGGGGCTGCTGAAAATTTCCCGCCATTCCTGGCTCGGCAAGCGTTTCTACGGGCGCCCCGACGGCGTTGTCAGCGCCGACTTACTCCGGGTACGGAGCTTCACCAATGTTTTCTTTATCGGCAAAGCACTGGGAGTAGAAGCCGGCACCCGGCTGCAAGGCGCTCATCAGCCAACTCCGGCCCTCGATGCCGTTGTGTGGGCCACTGGCTACGGCCCGGCTTTCGACTGGATAGAAGTGCCGGTGTTTGATGAAAAAGGCCACCCTCGGCACCACCGGGGCCTTACTGCGGCACCAGGCCTAGCCTTTTTAGGGCTGCCCTGGCTTAACACACGCAGCTCGGCGCTCATGGGTGGCGTGGGAGCCGATGCCCGCTACGTAGTGGAGGCCCTTACGAAAAGGACATAATTATATAGAAACCGAATTGTTGCGTTTAGGGTTAGCTACTCAATAACCAGTTACAGGTCTTGACACTAGTAGTTGTTCGGTACCGTTACAGGTTGTAATTTGTTTTGTCTCTAATACTTTTCTTATGTCTCTTCTCATCTTCAGCGGGCTGCTCGTAGCCACCGCTCTGCTAGCCCTGAATACTTTCGACAACCTGAAGGCGCTGCTCAAGCCTGTCCCGGTTCGTGTACGGTCGCGCAATGACCGATAAACCACTTGGTTTTACCAGCAAAAAGGCCTCCCCTCGGGAGGCCTTTTTGCTGGTAGCTATGGTGCCCGCCATCAAGCTGTACGAAAGCGAAAAAGCAGCCACTGGAGCTGCTTTTTACTTGCTTATTCAAAGCAACAGGTATTAGCGAATGACCAGCTTACGCATTTCGCTGGCATTTTCGCCTTCGAGCTTTACATAGTACAAGCCGCTGGCAAATTTGCTCAAATCCAAGGTTTTGGGGCCCGTTAGCTCCGTGAGCGACTCCCGGTAAATGACGGTACCAATAACGTTGAGGATACGCAGTTCCAGCCGGCGGCCCTCAAATCCATTAATGGCAATGTGCACAATACCGTTGCTGGGATTAGGATACACCAAGAAAGACTTTTCATCCGCAACCCGCACGGGGGCTGGAATCCGCGTAGCCGGCTGGGCCGAAGCGGCGGGCACCGTGCTCCGGACGAAACCGAAGCCAAGCACTAGTAGTAGACAAAAAAAGCGTAAGCGTTGCATCATAGCATCCTGTAGAGTGGAACAAGCACCAGCCGAATAAGTTGATAGATTAACGGCCAACACTCAATTAGGTTTACAAAGATAATACGGAATATGCATTAGCGTTGCGAAATATAATTACGCGCTGATAAAAGATTTGTTTTCACTCTGTTTTTCACCTTGTTACTACCCAAATTAAGTTGGACGTTCTCATTATTGGTGGTGGCTTGGGTGGGCTCACGGCAGCCCTGGACCTGCGGCAGCGTGGCTACGCGGTAGCCGTGGTAGAACGCAAGCAGTACCCGTTTCACAAAGTCTGTGGCGAGTACGTTTCCAACGAAGTGCTGCCCTACCTGCGCCGCCTGGGCGTCGACCCGGCCCCGCTGCGGCCCGCCACCATTTCCCGCTTCTGGCTCAGCTCCCCGGCGGGCCGCACCCTTACCTGTCCGCTCGACTTGGGCGGTTTTGGAGTAAGCCGCTACTCGCTGGATTATTTCCTGTTTCAGCAGGCCCAGGCCCGCGGAGTACTCTTCTACCAGCAAGCCACGGTTACCAACGTCGAATTTGATGAGCAGATCAATCAGCACACCGTGGTGCTGGCCGACGGGCGCCGCCTCCCGGCCCGGGTGGTGCTGGGGGCTTACGGCAAGCGGGCCAACCTGGACCGGCAGCTGCAACGGGCCTTTTTTCAGGAACGCTCCCCGTACTTAGGTGTAAAATATCACCTGCGGCTGGACTTCCCGCGCGACGTTATTGCCCTGCACAACTTTGCCGACGGCTACGCGGGGTTGTCGGCCATTGAGGATGACAAATACTGCTTCTGCTACCTCACCACCCGCCAAAATCTGAAAGCCCACGGTACTATTGCGGCCATGCAGGAGCAGGTGCTGGCCCGCAACCCCTACCTGAAGGCTGTGCTGCGCGACGCGGAATTTCTCTACGACCAGCCCGAGGTCATCAACGAAATATCCTTTGCCCCCAAAAATCCGGTGGAAAGCCACGTACTGATGTGCGGCGACGCGGCCGGGCTCATCACCCCGCTCTGCGGCAATGGCATGGCCATGGCTATTCACGGGGCCGAGCGGGCGGCTTTCCACATCGAGCAGTTTCTGCGGGGCCACTGCACCCGGCCGGCCCTGGAAGCAGCCTACGCCCAGGATTGGCGGCAGCACTTCGGGGCGCGGCTGCGGGTGGGGCGGGCCGTGCAGCGCCTGTTTGGCCGGCCCGTGCTGAGCGAAGCTGTGGTAGGAACCATGCGCTACTGGCCCGCCGGGGTACAGGCCCTGATGCGGCGCACCCACGGCAGCAGCTTCTGAGCCCAAACCGCCCGTCGGTTAGTTTGTTGCTCTGCTAAGCCGAAACACCGGTAATTCCGTATACTGCCCTCAATGACGAGCTACTTGTGTGCCGTTGGCACTGCTACCCCGCCCCACCGTATTCCGCAACCACAGATTGCCAGCTTCATGGCCGAGGGCCTGCAGCTCGACGCGGCCGACACCCGCAAGCTTCGGGCACTGTACCGGGTGACGGGTATTGCGCAGCGCCACTCGGTGCTGGCCGACTACGGACGAACCAACGGCTCCTTCGAATTTTTCCCCAATACGCCGGATCTGGAGCCTTTTCCAACCGTTGGGCAGCGCATGGGCGCCTACCGCCAATATGCCCTGCCCTTGTCGGTAGAAGCCGTGCAGAACTGCTTGCAGCAGCTACCCGAACTACAGGTGACCGATATTACCCACCTGATTACGGTTAGCTGCACGGGAATGTATGCGCCGGGGCTGGATATTGAGCTGGTCGAAAAGCTGGGGCTCAGCTCGAACGTGCGCCGTACCTGCGTCAACTTTATGGGCTGCTACGCGGCTTTTAACGCCCTGAAACTGGCCCAGGCCTTTTGCCTGGCCGACCCGCAGGCCAAAGTACTGCTGGTGTGTACCGAACTGTGCACCATTCACTTTCAGAAGAATAAAGAAGAGGACCACCTGGTTTCCAATGCCTTGTTCGGCGACGGTTCGGCCGCGGCGGTGGTTCAGGCTCAGCCGGCCAAAAGTGGCTACAGTCTGAGCCTGGAGGCCTTTCACTGCGAACTGGAGCGTGATGGCCACGCCGACATGGCCTGGCACATCAACGACTTCGGGTTTGAAATGACCTTGTCGTCCTACGTTCCCAAAATGATCCAGAAAGGTATCCGCCAGCTCACCGACGGGTTGTTGCGCAAGCTGCCGGTCAAGCTCAAGGATATTCACGCCTTCGCCATTCACCCGGGTGGCCGCAAGATTCTGGAAACCATCGAACAGGAACTAGGCATGAGCACCCACGACAACCGCTTTGCCTACCAGGTGCTGCGCGACTACGGCAACATGTCGTCGGCCACGGTGCTGTTTGTACTGCGCGAACTGCTGGGCTCCCTTACGCCTGCCGAGTCTGGGGCGCCAGTACTCAGTTTTGCCTTCGGGCCCGGCCTGACGCTGGAAGCCATGCTGCTGCAGGTTCACCTCGCCTAGCCCGCTCTATGCCCGACCTAAGCAAGCGTGCCACCGAGGAAGAACTCATGGACGACCTGACGCTGGCCTCCCAGGCACTGCGGCAGAATCTGGACGAGCTCGAAACCATCAACACCTGGCTGGGCGGCTACCGGGTGGTGCTCAATGGCCTGCAGCGCCTCCGCTCCCGCTTCCCCAAGGGCCGGGCCCTGCACCTGGCCGACCTGGGCAGCGGCGGCGGCGACACGCTGCGCCACATGGCTAGCTGGGCCCGGCGCCAGGCAGTACCGGTGCAACTGGTGGGCATCGACGCCAACGCCTTTATGATAGACTACGCCACTGAAAAAGCGGCCGGCTACCCGGAAATCAGCTTTGCGCAGCAGGACATTTTCTCGGCAGAATTCCGCGGGCAACAGTTTGATATTATTACCTGCAGCCTGTTTTGCCACCATTTTTCCAGTGAGGCCCTAGGTAGGCTTTTACGCCAGCTTAAAGAACAGGCACGCGTAGGTGTCATCATCAACGACCTGCACCGGCAGACCCTGGCGTATTACAGCATTAAGTGGCTCACCCGCCTGTTTGGCGGCTCTTACCTGGTGCAGAACGATGCCCCGCTGTCGGTAGCCCGGTCCTTCACGCGCCAGGACTGGCAGCAGATTCTGGCCGCGGCTGGCATCGAGCGGTATACGCTGCGCTGGTGCTGGGCTTTCCGCTGGCAGGTCATCTTCTGACGCCAGCTCTTACCCAAATAGCTCAGCCGCCAGCCGAAACGTGTTAACGTGAGCTTCCACAATATCGGCAATGCGCACCGAGTAGCCCCCGCCCATGCACACCACCACCGGCACCCGCGCCTGCTGGCACTGGCGCAGCACTAGCTCGTCGCGCTGGCGGCAGCCTTCCCGGCTCAGGCCCAGGTGGCCCAGCTTATCGGTTGCCAGCACATCCACCCCAGCGAGGTAAAACACGAAATCAGGCTGGACCGCATCAAGCAAGCGGGGCAGGGTTTGGCCCAGCAGCTGCAGGTAGGTGGCGTCGTCGGTGCCGTCGGCCAGGGGCAGGTCCAGATCCGACTGCTCCTTGCGGTGCGGGTAGTTGCGGGCCCCGTGCATGCTAAAGGTAAACACCCGGGGCTCCTGTTGAAACAACGCCGCTGTGCCGTTACCCTGGTGCACATCCAGGTCTACAATCAGGATTTTGCGAATGCCGGGCGCATGAGCCAGCAGGTAGTTGGCCGCTACGGCTTGGTCGTTGAGCAAACAGAATCCTTCGCCCCGGTCGGCAAAGGCGTGGTGGGTGCCTCCGGCTACATTCAGGGCAATGCCGTGCTCCAGAGCCCGCCGGGCGCACTCCACCGTGCCGCCCAGAATAGTTACTTCCCGCCGAATCAGCTGCTCTGACCACGGAAAACCCGTGGCCCGCTCTTCCTGGCGCGTCAGTTGCCCGGCTAGCAGCCGCTGGTAGTAGCCTTCGTGGTGGGTGCGCAGAATCTCGGCGGCGGCCAGCGGCTTGGGCACAAACAGGCTGGCCTCGGTGATAATGCCTTCCCGCAGCAACTGCTCGGGCAGCAGCTCATACTTGAGCATCGGGAACCGGTGGTTTTCGGGCAGCGGATGGGCGTAGAGCGGGTCCCAGGCAATGGAGAGCATACGGGAAAGCTAGGGCCTAAAACCAGAATAACTGCCTTGTGGGGCAGTTATTCTGGTACTCTGTGTGAAGTGGTGGGACATACTGGGCTCGAACCAGTGACCCCTACCTTGTCGAGGTAGTGCTCTGAACCAACTGAGCTAATATCCCATCAATACACTCTGGCGGCGGCCGGAAAGCGCCAAAGATACGGGCTCTTTGCATTCATCCTACTGCCTGAGGCAATATTTTTTCGTCGGAAAAGACCTTGGGCGTAACCTTATCCCCGGGGACAAGTATAGTCGCATACAAATGCTGCCCTGTACTTTACCAAGGTCAGCCCTGTTGCCACACCAGACCTTCACTCCCCCATGAAAAAAGTAACCCTACTCCTCGCCCTCTCCCTGGCTGGTTTCTCGTCTTTTGCCCAGAACAACGACACCAACGGTCCGGTGGGCGTCCGCTCTTCCACCGACTACGGCACCGGCTCTACCGGCTCGCGCAATACGGGCTTCGGTATCAAAGGCGGCTTTAACCTGGCCGACGTGTACGGCGACGACAAGAAGAACTTCACCAACGGCTCCAACTACAAGTCTTTCCACGCTGGCTTCTATGGTCAGTATGGCTTCAACAACCGGATTTCGATTCAGCCCGAGCTGCTCTACAGCCGCCAGGGCTTTGAAGGCAACTCCACCAAGACCACCACGACCGGCTCCTCAACTACTACCACAACCGTGAATGAGCGGCGCCTCGACTACTTGCAGCTGCCGGTTCTGGTCGTGTTCAATATCTTCGACAACATCAGCATTCATGCCGGCCCGCAGGTGTCGCTGCTGACCAAAGTAGTGGAAGATGGCAAGGAGCGTAAGATTGCCGACGAAGGCAATGCCTACGGCTACAGCTACAGCAGCTTCGACTACGGCGTGGCCGCCGGTGCCGAGGCGCGTATCGGTCCGGCCCGCGTGGGTGCCCGCTACACGGCTGGCTTTGCCGAAATGATTAAGGATCAGAACCTGGCCAGCACGGGTAACAAGGCCCTGAGCGATATTAAAAACAGCATTTTCCAGGTATACCTGGGCATCGGCCTCACGCAATAAGCGGCCCCTTATTACCAGTAGAAAAAGGAAGTCCGGTGGGCTTCCTTTTTTTGTGTCTCCTTGTTGTCTGCTATGCTCTTCTCCTCGCTCTTTCTCCTCGACACGTTTCCCGCGGGTACGCTGCCGGCCCTGAACCAAAGCCGGGAGCTGCTGGCCGAACGGGGTATGGCCGTGCTGGGGGCCTGGGCACTGCTGAACCTAGTGGTCAGCGGCTACTACGTGGCCCGCACCGATGCGCGCTCGGCCAGCCATTACTTCCACCAGATGAACGTGGGCTGGAATTTCGTGAATGCCATTCTGGCCGTTGTGGGGATGCTGCGGGCCCACCCCTACCAGGTAGCGGGTCTCACGCTGGCGGCCAGCCTTACAGCCCAGTTCGATTTTGAAAAACTGCTGCTGCTCAACGTGGGCCTGGACGTTGCTTATTTAGTAACCGGTAGCTGGCTGCGCACCCGTAGCCTGACGGCTGAGCGCCGCCCCGAACGGCTGCTGGGCTTCGGGCAGTCGTTGTGGCTGCAGGGGGGCTTTCTGCTCTTCTTCGACCTGGGGTTCTACCTGCTCTACCACCGCTTTGCCGCCCAGCTGCTCGGGCTAGTGCAGCCGTAGCCCAAATTTTGCCATCTTTCCGGCATGGACACTTTTGCTGCTGCCGACCTGGAGATAATCGACTACGCTCCGCAGTACCAGGCCGATTTCCGCCGCCTCAACCACGAGTGGATTACCCGCTACTTCGAGCTGGAGCCCGCCGACCACACCACCCTGGGCGACCCGCAAACCCACCTACTCGACCCCGGGGGCTTTATTCTGCTGGCCCGCTACCACGGCACGATTGTGGGCTCCGGAGCCTTACTCCACAACCCCGACGACAACAGCTGGAAACTGGCTAAAATGGCCGTCACCGACCAGATGCAGGGCCGCGGCATTGGCTATACCCTGTGCAAGGCCATCCTGGAGCGTGCCCGGACTATGGGCGTAACCCGGGTCGAGCTGGTTTCGAACCGCATATTGCTGCCGGCCCTGCACGTGTACCGCAAGCTGGGCTTCGTGGAAATTCCGCTGGGCACCGTTATGTATAAGCGCGGCGACATCCGGATGGCCGTAGACTTGTAAGCTCCCTTAACCGCAAAAAAGGCCCCGTTCAGTACTGAACGGGGCCTTTTTTGTGCAGTAAGCCTGTTGGCTTACGAACGAGGAGCATGCTTACCTTCCAGGATTTCCTCCACAATCTTCTTGTTGAAGGCCGGCAAGTCGCTGGGGTTGCGGCTGGTGATCAGGCCCTTGTCGACCACTACTTCGCTGTCCTGCCAGTGGGCACCGGCGTTGGTCAGGTCGGTTTTCAGGCTGGGCCAGCTCGTTACCTTGTGGCCGCGCAGCAGGCCGGTTTCAATCAGCGTCCAGGGGCCGTGACAGATGGCGGCCACTACTTTGCCCGAGCGCATAAACTCGGCGGCAAAATCGACGACTTTTGCTTCGGTCCGCAGCACATCGGGGTTCATCTGGCCGCCGGGCAGCACCAGGGCGTCGTAATCGGCCACGCTCACTTCGTCGATGGTCTTGTCGACCGATACTTTACTGCCCCAGTCTTTCTCGTCCCAGCCCTTAATCGAGCCGCTTTTCAGGGAAATAACGTGGGTTTCGGCGCCTTCGCCTTCCAGATACTTTTTGGGTTCTTCCAGCTCCGACTGCTCGAAGCCGTCGGTGGCGACAATGGCTATTTTCTTGCCTTTGAGTTTATCACTGCCAAAGATGCTCATAGAAATAGGTTGTTTAGGTTGGGAAGTAGAGTGAGAACGAAAAAGCCGGTTTGCGCAAGGCAGAACCGGCTTTTCTAGTACGGCAACCGTGGAGCTAGGTTACTCATCGGAGCCGCTACGGTCGCGCTTGAGTTGCTTGCGCAGGCGCTTCACCCGGTCGTCGAAGCCGTCGGGGTCGTAGCTCACGTCTTCCACGTCGAGCTGGTCGAGCATGTCCATCAGCGCATCGGGGTGGTCGGTGCGGGTGGCGCTGGCGACGCGCACAAAGGCCATTTCCGACCACAGTACCGATTTCAGGCGCTGCCCATCCTCGCTGAGCATCTGCATTTCCACCACTAAGTTGGAGTTGTCGAAGTGAATGAGCTGGGTGCGAATGCGCACGGTTTCGCCGTGGTTGGCGGGGCGCAGATAGGCAATGTGGTGCTTGGTGATAACCCAGCCGGCGCCTTCTTCCTTAGCCAGTTGGCCCAGATTGAGGGCATAGTGCTCGGTGGTGTGGTCTTCGCGGGCATTAAGGAAATAGTCGAGGTAGCGGGCATTGTTGAGGTGGCCCAGCATGTCACAGTCCTGAAAGTGGATGCGGTAGGTGGTTTCGGGCGTTTGCAACAGTTTGGCAGCCATAGTGCGGTAGGTTGGGCGTATGGAGTAGAGGGGCAAAGTTCGCGGAAACGGCGCAGACTGCCGATTTCGGCTACTCCGGCAGGCGGAATGCATCGGCACGCACCTGGTTGGCCGCCGCTTTGCGGGCATCCGTCGGGCTGTCGAATACAATAAGCAGGTGGTCCTTGTCAATCATGCCCATGCCCTCGGCCTTGTCCTGTCCGGCGGTAGGGCCGTGGCCGTGGGGCACATCGAAGAGGCGGCGAATTTGGTCGGGCCCAATCAGGCTGTCGGTGGGCTGGCTCAGGGCGTTGGGCCAGCGGTACACGGCAATGGTACCGTCGAGGTCCATGGTAGGGCCGGCCAGCAGGTACAGGTCCTCGCCCGACTGGCGCAGCTCGCGCAGCCCCATGCCCCCCAGGGCCAGGAAGTGCTTTTTGTAATACTTCTGCTCGCCCCCGATTTTGCCTAAACGCAGGCGGCCGTGCTTGTCGAGCTCGGGCAGCAGCTCCAGCACAATGGCCCAGCCGCGCAGCACCGGCCCGCGCAGGCCCACAAACAGGCGCCCGTCGGTGGTAGCAGCCAGGCCCTCGATGTCGAAGCCGTTGTCTTTACCGGGTATTTTCATGAACGGCTTCAAATGGGGGTCTTCGGCCAGCAGGTCCATCAGCTCGTTGGTTTCGGTGCTGCCGTGCAGCTGGGCCGCTTCCAGCACTTCGCCGGCCTTGGTGGGGTGCGGGGCCGATTTAACCAACTCAAAGTCGCCGGTTTTTTCATTCAGCACCAGCGGAATCCGGGCCAGCAGGTAGCGGTTAGGGTCGCTGCTCACTTTGGTGAGCTTGGCAATCTGCTTGGCAACGTCCTCGTGCTCGTGGTCGGGCTTTTTGCGCTTGAGGCTGTGGGAGCCAATGACCCAGAGGTAGTGGTCGGCTTCGGCCAAGCCCTCAATGTCGATTTCACATTCCTCGTCGGCGGGCAAGTCCAGCAGGTCGGTGAGCTGGAAGGAGGCGTGCTGCCCGTACTCGTGCGGGCCGGTACGGCGCAACCGTTCAATGGTGGTGCGCTCATCACAGCTCAGCCACAGGTTGTCGCCGGTGCAGAGTACCGTCGACAGGCCGTCGCGCACGTGCTTTTCGTCGGCGTTCAGGCTCAGCTTGGGGTTGAAATGCAGGGTATAGGCTTGGGGGCGCATGATCAGGGAAGGGTTAGGAGTAAACAGCAAACGGCCCAACCCGTGCAGGGTTGGGCCGTTTGGGAAGCCGGGTACTGTCGAGCACTGCGAAGTGCAACCCCACGGCACAGCAGACCTAGCCTTTCTTCTCGCCTTCTGCTGGCGGGCCCAGTACTTTTACCTTGTCGGTTTTGGTCAGGCCCGACAGGACTTCTACGTTGATACCGTCCGACAAACCGGTTTTGACCAGGCGCTTCTGGAACTGCTGCGGGGCCGTTTCCACTTCTACAAACACGCTGTCCTTGTTGACTTTCCCGAATTGGAGCAGGCTTTCCCGAATGGCCAGTACCTGGTTGCGGCGGCCCAGCACGATGTCGCCGTTGGCCGAGTAGCCGGCCCGCAGAAATTGCCCCGGCTTGAGGCGCACGTTGGCCCGCACCTGAAACTTGATGGCGCCTTCCTCCGTGATGCCCTTAGGGGCAATGTACTCGAGCGTAGCCGGAAAATCCTCGCCTTCCAGAGCACCTACTTTCAGGTTCAGGTCCATGCCTTCACGCACCTTGCCCACTTCGCTTTCGTCGATTTTGCCCTCAAACACCAGGCTTTTCATATCGGCAATGGCGGCAATGGTGGTGCCCTCGTTGAAGTTGTTGCGCTCCACTACCGAGGAGCCGACTTTGATGGGTACGTCGAGCACCAGGCCCGTAATGGTGGAGCGAACCATATTGGAGGCCCCGCCGGTATTGCGGGAAGCCCCGCGCTGGGCAATCTGCAGGTCGTTTTCGGCCGCGTCGAGGGCCTGCTTTTTGGCGCGCACGTCGGCCAGCAGGCGGTTGTATTCCTGCTCGGCAATAACTTTCTGCTCAAACAAGGGACGCTGCCGGTTTAGCTCGATTTGGGAAGTTTCCAGCGCCACGCGAGCCGCCTGAATGTTGTTCTGGGCGTTGTTTACGTTGGCCGCATTGGCCACCGTGCGGATGCGGGCAATGAGCTGCCCTTCCTTAATTGGCTCCCCGGCTTCCACGAACAGTTCCTCCACAATACCCGACACCTGGGGCTTGATCTGGACCTCGCGCCGGGGCACGATGCTGCCCGTGGCCACGGTTTTCTTCACGATGTCGGTCAGAAAAGGGGTTTCGGTTTTGTAGGTCACCGGGTCGGTGTGGGCCTGCTTCCAGAAGTAACGCACCAGCCAGCCGAAGCCGGCCAGCAGCAGCAGCACCAGAATGCCGAGGAAAATTCGTTTCATGGTAATAAACGGGGGTTTGGGCGGCTCATACGGCGCCTGGTAGTCGTGGGGCGGACGCGCCGGAGCCGGGCGGGACTCCACTTCGACCGTTTCGTCTGACAGTGCTTGGTTGTTCATAGCCGGGCCCTTCCGGGGGTTAGGTTAAGAGAAGTTGAGTAGCAAATACATGCCGTTATTCATCTTTGAGGGCCACCACGGGCTGCACCCGGGCGGCAATAGTGGCCGGAACCAGGCCGGCCACGCCACCGGCCACGACCAGCAAAACCACCGCCGTGAGGGCCACGCCCAGATCAACCTGGGGGTTGGCAAAAAAGCCCACGTCCTGGCCCGCAATCAGCGAATTGATACCGGCCATGAGGGCCGTGCCGCACAACAGCCCGATCAGGCCCGCGGCGGCGGTAATGACGATGCTTTCCTGCACAATCAGGCTGATAATGCTCCAGGGCGTGGCCCCCAGGGCCTTGCGAATGCCGATTTCCTTGGTGCGCTCCTTCACCACAATGAGCATGATATTGCTCACCCCGATGATGCCAGCCAGAATAGTACCGATGCTGACCAGCCAGCTGAAGCCCGAAATACCGGTAAACAGCCCCTGCACGCGGGCATATTCCTCTTCCACATTAGCCGAGCCAAAGGCCCGGTCGTCGGTGGGGGCTACTTTGTGCTGCCGGGCCAGCAGCTGCTTCACCTTGGTTTCGACGACGGCGGCCGGAATGCCGGGCTTGGGAATCAGGGCGAAGTAGCCCACCTTGTTGACTTGGTTGAACGTGACCTGCAGGGCCGTGAGCGGAATCATGATGGTTTGGGCATCCTGCTGGGCATTTTCCGGCTTGCCTTCGGCCTTGAACAACCCCACCACCCGGAAGAAGATACCCTTGATGCGGATTTCCTTGCCCAGCGGATTTTCCGCGCCAAACAGGACCTCCGCCACCCGGTCGCCGATGATGGCCACCTTGCGCCGCTCGTTGATGTCGATATCGTTGATAAAGCGGCCGGCCGTCAGGTTCAGGGCCTTCACGGCCGGGTAGCCGGGGTATTCTCCGTTTACCGAGAAAGTTGAGCTTTTCGTACCATACTGCACCGTGAAGGCCCCGTCCAGGGAGCTGCGGGGCAGCACCACGCCTGCCTCGGGCACTTCCCGCAGAATAGCGGCCACGTCGTCGTTATTGAGTTGGATGAAGCGGCCTACTTTCAGCCCTGCGTAAGGCACACTGGTACGCTGGGTCCAGACGAACACCGCGTTTTTGGCCACGTCGAACTCCTTTTCGACCCCATTGCGGAAGCCCTTGCCCGAGCCCAGCAGCACCACCAGCATGAAAATACCCCAGAATACCCCAAACGCGGTGAGCCCCGTGCGCAGCTTGTGGCGGCGCACCGTGGCCCAGATTTCGCTCCATTTGTCGAGGTCAAACATTACTTGTCAGCTAAGTCAGCAGGTAGGGTTATTCAGCCCGTAAGGCCTCAATGGGTTTTACGTTGGCGGCTTTCATGGCCGGAATCAGGCCGGCCACCGCGCCGGAAATGACTAACAAAGCCGTGGCGCTGAGGGCCACCGTCAGATTCACTTCCGGATGGTCGAAGTAGGAGGACGTGCCGCCGGCCTTTTCGAGCATGTAGCGCACAAAATCCAGCAGGGCCACGCCAAACAGCAGGCCCAGGTAGCCCGACAGGCTGGTAATAACCACCGACTCCTGCACCACCATGCTGATAATGCTCCAGGGCGTGGCGCCCAGGGCCTTGCGGACGCCAATTTCGCGGGTCCGCTCCTGCACGATGATGAGCATGATGTTGCTCACGCCCACTACGCCGGCTACCAGCGTCAGCACCCCGATGACACTCACAAACAACTTAATACCAGTGAACAGGCCTTCAAACCGCTTCACTTCCTCCTCGTTGTTTTCCAGGTCCAGGGCCTGCTTGTCGGCCGGGTCGAACTGATGGCGCCGGGCCAGCAGCACCCGCACCTGGTCTTCGAGCTGCTTGACGGGCGTACCCTTGGTGCTGCTGATGCCGATGCGCTGCACCTGGTTGTACTGGTTGAAGGTGGTCTGGAAGGTGCTGAACGGCACGAAAGCCCGCTCCTCGTTGCGCCCGTTGTTGCCGGTGTGGGTAAAGATGCCCACCACTTTGAAGAAAACGCCCTTCACCTGCACGTACTGCCCAATGGCCGGCTGGTCGCCAAACAGCACCTTGCGCACCTTCTCCCCCATGATTATCACCTTGCGCCGCTCGATGCCATCCAGGGGGCTGAGCAGGCGGCCTTCGGTCAGCTTTTCGCCGTTGAGCTGGAAAAACTCGGCCGTGGCTCCGAACACCTGGTAGGAGCCGTTCTTGGTTTTATTAACGATGGTATACTCGCCAAACAGGCGGTTGCGGGAAGCCAGCAGCTCCACGCCATCCACCTGCTGCCGAATGGCTTCCATGTCGTCGTTGGTGAACTTGAGTTCCCGGCCCGGCTTCAGCCCCTGCCAGGGCAACGAGGTTTTGCCCGCACTCACGAACATGCTGTTCATGGCCCCGCCGCCAAACTCCTTCCAGATACCGTTCTCCATCCCCTTGCCCGCGCCCAGCAGGAGCACCAGCATGAAAATACCCCAGAATACCCCGAAAGCCGTCAGGAAGGTGCGCAGCTTGTTGCGACGCATCGTCCCGAGGATTTCCTGCCATTTGTCGAGGTCAAACATGGGTGCTTATTGTGCTGATGTGCTATTAGAGGAACGAGGCCCCGATTGACGCGTCAGGAAAGCTCTACGGCTAGCCTTACCGCGCCTATTGAGCCACCTGCCAACGCTTATTTCTTGATTACTACTTCTACTCCCCGCCGCAGCTCCGACGGATTTTCTCCAGGCGGCGCACCACGTCTTTTACCGTGGCCTCATTGGTCGTGTACAGGGGCAGCTCGAAGCTGGTAGAGCTGCCTTTCTTCTGCTTGGCAATCTTGATTTCGTAGTGCCGGGGCTCGTCCTCGTCGCCTTTCTCCAGGGCATAAGTCAGCGACGTGACGTCGGCCCAATCGAAGCTCATCTTCAGCTCGAAGTACCCCTTATCCATGCTCACAGCCCAGCCCGAGCCGCTACCGCCGTAGCTCACGGCCAGGGGCTTGGGCATATCCACGTCGGCCTCCTTGTCGCGAATGATTTGCTCGGCCCGGCAGCCTTTGAGCGCCAAGTGCACATACTGCTTGGGCTTCTGCGGATTCTGCATCAGCTGGTCGAGCTGCTTCATCAGGGCCTGTTGCTCGGCCGGTGTGCCCTGAGCTTGGCTGCGGGTAGCGGCGCCTAAAGTGCCCAAGAATGTCAAGGCGAAAAGAACTGTTTTCATGATAAGAACCGAAAAGAACGAAGACAACCTATAGCACCAACTTACTCGTTCACAATCAGCCCGTCGCGGATGCGGATCAGGCGCTGAGTTTGGTCGGCAATGTCATTTTCGTGGGTCACGATGACGACCGTCATGCCTTCCTTGTTCACGGCCTTGAAAATATCCATGACCTCCTGCGTGGTCTGCGTATCGAGGGCCCCGGTGGGCTCGTCGGCCAGAATCAGCTTGGGCCGGCTTATCAGGGCCCGGGCGATGGCCACGCGCTGCCGCTGCCCGCCCGAAAGCTCGTTGGGCAGGTGGTCGGCGCGGTCGGCCAGGCCCACCCGGTCGAGATACTCCAAGGCCAGCTTGTTGCGCTCCCGCCGGCTTACTTTCTGATAATACAGCGGCAGGGCCACATTTTCCAGGGCGTTCTTGAAATTCAGCAGGTTAAACGACTGAAACACGAACCCCAGAAACTGATTCCGATACTGCGCCGCCCGGGCCTGCGACAGGTTCCGGTCGATGCGGGTGCCGGCCAGGGTGTAGTCACCCTGGTCGAAATCGTCGAGGATGCCCAGGATGTTGAGCAAGGTGCTTTTGCCCGAGCCCGAGGAACCCATGATGCTTACCAGCTCGCCCTCCCGAATATGCATGTCGATGCCTTTAAGCACCTCCAGCCGGTTGTGTCCCACTTCGTAGGTTTTGCGAATATTCCGGAGTTGGATCATAAGGGCAACCGTAGAACTATGTAATATGCTTTACAAGGTAGCATGTAATACAAAGTATGCTGTTTTCCAGCGAAAAGCAAAGAAATCCGAGTACTTTTTCTGCAAGCCGCGACCATGCTTGGTGGTGGCAACTGGCGGATAGATGGAGGCGCCACCCCAAAGGTTGCCTGGATGCCGTGGAATATAGCAAAAGTTGATTACAGAAGAATCCTTTTTGACCTTCCTAAACTCCTACCTTGGGGGCGCCACTCCCCCACTTCTGACCCGTAGCCATGAGTTTTACCCAGCAAGTTGTTTGGATTACCGGAGCCTCAGCCGGCATTGGTGAGGCCCTGGCCCGCGAATTTGCCCGCGCGGGCGCCCGGCTGGTACTTTCGGCCCGCAACCAGGCAGAGCTAGAGCGGGTAGGAGCCGCCTGCGCCCCGGCCCACGTTCTTATCCTTCCCCTCGATTTGGCCGACAGCAGCGGGTTTGCCGCCTGCGTCGAGCAGGTGTTGGCTCATTATGGGCGCCTGGATATTCTGGTCAACAATGGGGGCATCAGCCAACGCTCCCTGGCCCTGGCAACCAGTTTGGAGGTGCACCGACGCCTGATGGAGGTCAACTATTTCGGCACGGTAGCCCTGACCAAAGAAGTGCTGCCGCACCTGATTCAGCAGGGCCGGGGCCAGGTGGTAGTGGTCAGCAGCCTGGTAGGCAAGTTTGGCTCGCCTTACCGCAGTGCCTACGCGGCCTCCAAGCACGCGCTGCACGGGTTCTTCGACTCGCTCCGGGCCGAAATCTGGCAAACCGGCGTGAGCGTGACCATCATCTGCCCGGGTTTTGTGCGCACGGGGGTTTCCATCAACGCCCTGACGGCAGATGGCAGCCCGCAGCGCACCATGGATGAGGCCACCAAGCAGGGCCTGGCACCGGAAAAGCTGGCTCGTAAAGCCATACGGGCCATTGCCCAGCACCGGCAGGAGGTCTATATCGGGGGCCGCGAAACCCTGGGCGTGTATTTGAAGCGGTTTGTGCCCGGCCTGTTCAACCGGGTGCTGCGCACGGCCCAGGTGCGCTAACAGAAGTTATTTGGTAGAGCGGCGGGCCTGCATCTGGGCCTGCATCTGGCGCTTTTTGGCTTGGTACTGCTTGTACTGCGTGGGCGTCAGGGTGGCCTTGAGCTGCCCTTCCGAGTCGGCATTAATTTTCTTGAGCTCCGTCATCAGTGCGGGTTGGTTGCCGGCGTATTGCTTGCGGGCCTCGTTTACTTTTTCCACCGTTCCGCTTAAAATTGCCCGCACCTTGCCCTGCTGGTCGGGCAGCAGCTTCAGCTCGTCGGTCATCACGTCGGTCAGGTCGCGGGCGGCAGCTTTGGGTACGGGGGCCGGCGCCACCGTCACCGATTTGGCTTCCGGAATATCCGCCTTTTGCCGACGGGCACAACCAAAGGTGACGGTGCTGAGCACCCCTAATACAAGCAAGGACCGGGAAAAGAGCATAGGGCGAGGAGGTGAATTGGGCATGCATACGCGAAAACCATACCCGGCGGTTACCCGGCTGGCTTTTGTGTTGCCTGAGCATTCCTCATGCGCTATTGCCCAGCCACGGTTACCCGGCTGCTGGACAAGCTAACCGTCGGGGTGCTGGCCTTCATTTCCTGGGCCGTATGGTGGGCCAGGGCCATAATTGTCAGCATGGGATTTACCCCGCTGCAGGCCGGAAAGGCCGAGGCATCGGCGACGAACAGGTTGCGAACCTCCACCGTTTCTCCGTTGGGGCCTACCGGGTGAGTTGCCGCATTGCCGCCAATACGGCAGGTACTCATTTGGTGGGCACTGTAGAGGCTGAACTGATTGGGTTTCCAGCCCAAGTGGGGCAGGTTATCGAGCACCTCGGGGTTGTGCAGCACTCCCTCGGCCGCGTGCAGCGTGGGCAAGGAGCCGTGGGGCAGGTATACTTTGCGGGCTCCGGCGGCCACATGAACCTGGGCGGCGGCCCGCACCCCGGCCAGCATACTGGCCCGGTCGAAGTCGCTCAGCACATAATCGATAAGGGGGGCGCCGTGCTTGTCGATGCTGACGCGGCCGCCGTCCCGGTCCCGGGTCAGCACGATGAAACTGCCCAGGTGCGCGGCTTCCAGCATCATTTGCTTGTGCTGCTCCCCACTAAGCCAGGGCAGCACCATAGCCATCAGCCCGGCGTGAGCGGGCGGCGTTTCAAGCTTAGCGCCAAAGTTGGTGCCGTTCAGGCGGGTGAAGCTGTCATTCACGACCGACATACTAGGGCCGTGCCAGGGGTTCATCGGATGCGGATAAACTCCGGAAACGGCCACCGTGGGGTGCAGGTGCAGGTGCTGGCCGATGTGCGGGTGCTGCAGCCCGCTGCGCAAGAGCAAGGCGGGCGTCTGCACCGAGCCCCCGGCCACAATGACGCGCTTGGCCCGCACCGTAATGCGTACCACCCGCCCGTCGGCGCTGGTATGCAGGGCTTCGGCCCCGGTTGCCGCTCCGGCCTGCACGGTCACTTTCTCCACATACGTATCGGCCAGCAGCCGGGCCCCGTGCTGAAACGCCTGGAGCAGATACGTATTCAAAGTGCCCTGCTTGATGCCGTACCGGTCGCCCATGGTGCTATAGCCCAAGCCCTGGAAGTGCTGCTCCGAGTCGGAAAGACCCTTTTCGTTGCGCGGAATCAGCTTCACGTCTTGCCCCAGCTTACGGGAGCCATCCCACAGCGCCTGATTTTGCCCATTGTGCCGGGTATAGGCCGTATTTACGCTCAGGGCCTGCGCTACGGCATCGAGGCTGTATTTGAACTGCTGGGAAGTGAAATGCGGCGCTTGGTGTTCCCGGGCCCACTCCTCCAGCACATAGTCGGGCGTGCGGAAGGAGCCGGCCCAGTTGACGGTAGTGCCGCCGCCCAGGCAGCTGCCGGCCAGCAGCGCGACACCCCCATCCTGGGTTGTCAGGGCACCTTTGGCATCGTAGAGCTTGCCCATCATATCTACTTCGCGCTGGGTAAAGTCGCACCCGTGGCAGTAGGGACCTTTTTCCAGCACCAGCACGTCGTAGCCCGCGGCCGCCATTTCGCCGGCCACTACCCCACCACCGGCCCCACTGCCGATAACCAGCACGTCGCAGTCGTACGCCGTGTCGGTAGTAGGCTGCAGCGTGCGAATTGGCTTGGGGGTATCCACTACTTCATCGGGCAGCGGCCCGGGGTAGCCCATGCCTTGCCAGGCCTGGTTGCCCAGCTCGGCCGAGGAAGAACCGTAGTACAAAAACACCATCAGCTTGCGCAGGGCATGAAACCCTTTGCGCAGTTGCGGTACATTGCTCTGAGCCCAGCTGCGTAGCAGGTGCTGGCGCTGGTCCATATCCAGGCGCACGAATGGCTTCAGCGGACCAAACCACGTCAAGCCCAGCATCGGGTTGGCTAGCAGCCCCAGCAGCTTTTCAAACTCCTGCTGAGCACCCCGGGGCTGGGCACTCAGCACTTCGGCCACCTTCTGCATATCAATACCCTCGGAACCGGCCCGGGCCCAGAAGTCGGGCTGTTCGGAGCGCCCGGGCAGGGCCGGAATAAAGGTATCGGCGAGGGCCCGCAAGGTGGGATGATGAGCAGCGGAGAGAGTCATGGGCGGGAGAGAAAAGCGCGGAGCCCCCGGACCGGTGTGGCAAGCCGGGGTTCTGAAAAGTTCGTCAATTTCTCCCAGATAGTAGGCATGCCTCCTATATTTTCCGGGCTAAGCCCGCCGACTTCGCCCCTGCACTTGTCTACGCTCAGAACAAGCGCATCAGCCAGTCGATCATCTTCTGCACCTTACTCGTGTAGGGCGGATACATTAGCTTGATGCCGGTGCGGCCGGTACGCTGCTTAAGCACTGCCTTTTCATTGGAGAAAGCCAGAAAGCCGTAGTGCCCGTGGGCTTTGCCCATGCCGCTGTTGCCCACTCCGCCAAAGGGCAGTTCGGGGTGAGCCAGGTGCAGGATGGTTTCGTTGACGCAGCAGCCACCCGCCGCCACATGTTGAATCAAGTAGCGCTGATTCTCGGCATTCTGCGTGAACAGGTACAGCGCCAACGGCCGCGGACGAGCATTCACGAAGTCGGCGGCTTCCATCAACGTGCGGAAGGGCTGTATGGGCAGCAGAGGGCCGAAAATTTCTTCCTGCATCACCCGGCTTTCGGGCGAGGCTCCCAGCAGCAGCGTGGGCTCGATGAAGCACTGGCTACCGTCCACAATCCCGCCCATTGCCACTTGGGCCCCTTCGCGCTGGGCATCTTCCAACAAACCCGAAAGCCGGGCAAAGTGGTGCTTGTTAACGATGCGGGCGTAAGAATCGGAATGCACTACGCCTTCACCTTGGGGGTCGTAGAAGCGCCCGACGGCCTGCCGCACCTCCTGCACAAACCGCTCCTGCACGCTTTCGTGTACCAGCACGTAGTCGGGCGCCACGCAGGTTTGCCCGGCATTAATGAACTTGCCCCACACGATTTTCTCGGCGGCGTCGCGCAGGTTAGCCGTAGCGTCGATGAGCACCGGCGACTTACCACCCAGTTCCAGCGTCACGCTGGTCAGGTGCTCGGCCGCGGCCCGCATCACGACTTTGCCAATGACAGGGCTACCGGTAAAGAAAATGTGGTCGAAGGGCAGGCGAAGTAGCTCCGTGGCCACGTCTTTGTCGCCTTCCACGACGGCTACCTCGGCGGGGTCGAATAGCTCCCGGGCCATGCGGCTGAGCAGTGCAGCCACGGCCGGCGTCATCTCCGAGGGTTTGATGATGCAGCAGTTGCCGGCGGCCAGGGCCGAAACCAGCGGGTCGATGGCCAGATAGAAAGGATAGTTCCAGGGTGCTACAATCAGGCAAACCCCTTTGGGCTCGTAGTACACCCAGGAAGTAGTGCCCAGCAGCGACATAGGCGTACCGACCCGGCGCGGGCGCATCCACTGCTTCAGATGCGCGAGCGTGTGCTTGATTTCCACCTGGGACGACCAGATTTCGGTAACATCGGTTTCAGCCCGGGGCTTGCGAAAATCGGCGTACAGGGCATCTTGAATGGCGACGCGGTTTTGTTCAATCCACTGGCCAAGCTTGCGCAGTCGCCCGGCCCGGTCTTCGGCGGACGCCCGGCGCAGTACTGGGGCCCGCAGCTGTTGTCGCGCAAACAGAGCGGCAGGCGAATCAGCCACAGGGGCTAGAGTAGGAACTACAGCCGGGCCAGAAATCATCGGGGCAGGTAGAAATAAATGGGAAATAGCCTAAAGTACGCAAACGAGCCGTAAAAGCTGTCGTTTGCCTACTTTAGGCTATACCCTATTCTACTAGCGCCAACGGCTAGGTAAGCTGCGGCACGTAGCTAGGATAGTCGGCGTTGCTGTGCTGACGGACCCACTTGGCAACAGTCACATTGCTCACCGATAACAGCCGCCCGATGGCGCGGTGGTTGTAGCCGGCTATGGCCAGATCTATGGCTTTGCGCTTGATTTCAGTCGGATAACCACGCTTGATGTTGGTGGTATAATTGTAGTTGCAGGCCAAGCAGCAGTAGCGTTGCCGGTCTAATACAATGCCGTTTTTGATGTAATTCTCGGAGTCACAACGTGCACATTTCATAGTGGTAGAACATAAAGTATATAAATAAAATAATAAATAATCGTATAATAATTGCAATATACACCTGCCTGGGGGTGCTCAATGACACCTGCACAAGGCACCTCGCAGCCGACGAACAAGCAGCTGGTGCGGAGCGCTCTTCTTTAGAGATCCTGCTTGCGTAAGAGCAGATACGCAGCCGCCCAAAAAAGCCCAATGTAAGCCAGGGCGAAGGGCAGCACGCTCAACGGGGCCTGCATATTCAACTGGGTAATGCCCACCGCCGGACTTGGCGTAAGAGTGAAAAGAATGTTGGAGGGCAAAAGACTGGCGAGGTTGCGGGGCACCCGGTTGCGTACCAGGGGCTCAACTAAAAAAATGTATAAGAAGAACAGCAGCGTGGCCATGCCATTTTTGCGCACCAACACCCCGATAAACAGCGCAAACGACAGAAAACCGACCAGTTGCACGGCCCCGAATACGACAGGCAGCAAGCTAGTAGCCATTGGCACGGGGTTGGCGCCGTAGCGCAGCGCATAAAACAAGCCGATAACTCCTGTGGTCAGCAGGGCAAAAACGACGAGCAGCAGGGCATCGAAAAATTTGATTTGCAGCAACTTGCCATAAGAAGCCCCATCAATGAGCTGCTGGCGAAAAATGCGGTACTGAAAGTCGTCGGTGGTCAAAATCAGAAACAGAATAACGAGCAGCAGGCTAAACAAACTACCCGTAGAGGCCAGCCGGCCCCACAGCACCGGAAAGGCATAGGTAAGTTCTGGCGCCTGACCAACTGGCTGGTTAAGCTTGTAGCCTTCCAGAACATACAGGAAAAACAACACCACGTACAGGAGCAGCACTCCCGCGGCCGTGCGGTATTGCACGAGCTTACGAGCTTCTAAGACAAGCATAGCAAACAGGAATAAAGAATAATAATAGCCTAATAAAATAGACCCTAATGAGCAGCTAGCTTAGCGGTTAGCGGTTGATAAGCGCGAAAAACTGCGTTTCAAGGTTTCGGCGCACGGGCGTGATTTCGGATACCACAATACCTTGGGCAAACAAGGCCATGTTCAGGTCGCCGGGGTGGTAGCCGCTGGTCATGTTCAGGCTGGTATAGCCATTGCCTTCGTCCTGCAGATCGGTCACCCAGGGCAAGCCACCCAGCACCTGCCGCAGCTGCTGGGTGGTAGTTTCGGGCCGGGGCCGAATCAGGGTGCGGCCGGCGGTGCCGAAGAAAGACTCTACCGGGCCGGTAGCGCACACCTGGCCTTTGTTGAGCACCACTAAGTGGGTACACATTTTCTCTATTTCATCCAGCAAGTGACTGGAGATGATAACCGTCTTGCCGCGGGCAGCCAGGTCCAGAATCAGCGTGCGCACTTCCACAATACCCTGGGGGTCGAGGCCATTGGTGGGCTCATCCAGCACCAGCACCTCGGGGTTGCCAAGTAGCGTGGCGGCAATGGCCAGTCGCTGTTTCATACCGAGGGAAAAGGTCTGAAATCGGTCGTGCTGCCGGGCTAGCAGGCCCGTTTCGGCCAGCGCACTGGCAATGCTGCTTTTGGCCACGCGCTTAATGGCCGCCACCCGCTCCAGGTTCTGGTAAGCCGAGAGGTAGGGGTAGAAATTAGGGGCCTCCAGCATGGCCCCGATACGGCGCTTGGTAGCTTCCGAGAGTGGCTCGGAAAACCAGCGAACCGAACCGCTAGTAGCGTGCAGCACGCCCAGGGCCATTCCCATGGTGGTGGTTTTGCCGCTGCCATTGGGCCCGAGCAAGCCAAATACACTGCCCGCTGGCACCTGAAACGATACGGCCTGCACGGCGGTGGCACGACCATACACCTTGGTCAGGGCATCAATCTCCAATACATACATGGCACTACCTTATTACGCACTTCTATAATTATAACTACTGGCTAACTCCGGCGTCAGGCGATAACCGCCCGGCGTTTCGACACTGAGCGGGCTATTGGCAGCGCTATCAGGTAGCCCAATAGTACGAAAAATATGTTGGCCTCCAAATTCTGCGAGAAAAAAGCCGTGGTAGCAAATCGATTGATTTCGAACTCATTTACCACATGGCCATTCGATTCCATCATTTGGCGCATACCATCGGCATAGGCCACCGACAGCGTCTGGTCCACGAAGCCGAAGAACAGGTAATCGGCTCCGTAGGCCAGCCCGACAGTGAGCAGAACCAGCACTGCGTACAGGTACTTTTTGGGGACTTGCGCCAGCACGTAGGTGTCATCCAGGGCAAATACCCGGCTGTAGGCACTGAGGCCCACCGCAATGGTCGTCCCGAACAGAATCAGGCCCGGCAGCAGCGCCAGTAGAGAAGTTTGCAGGTAGGTATAGCTGCCCTGGTCCATCATCAGATAGGCCGCGCCATACATCAGCACTAAAGCTCCCAGAGCACTCAGCAGCGCGTAAGGAAAGAAGGCAGATACAACGATTCTTTTCATAGAATTTAATAGAGCGAGCCGTGGGGGCTCTGGGTAAAGGATAAAAACAGAAGCCGGCAAAAAACCGGCTTGCTGTGTGCAGTTGGCTACTGCTGGGGCACCTCGACGGCTTGCACTTGGGCCTCCAGGCCCGCAGGTTCTGCAGTCGTTACCCGGCCCAGGGCGCCTTTGAGGCGGTTGAGCCATTTGGTGAAATAAGCTCCCACAAGCTGATACTCCCGGTCGGGCACGAACACGAAGTACGTACCAATCATAATCCAGGAGAAGTTGTCGATACGCATGAAGACCCAGATGCCCACGTGCAGCAGCACGCCGCAGAGCAGCACGATGTTGCGAGTCTGACGGAACCACACCAGGAAGGCAAACGACAGTTCCCACAACACGGTGAAGTAAGTGCTCAGCACCACGAAGTAGTGGTTGGAAGTCAGCGGAATGTTCCAGTCCGTCTGGCGGAACTCCTCGACCCGCATGGTGTAGTAAGTGGCCGTACCATTGAGCCACATCGTGCCCTGCATTTTGGCTACTGCGGTGAAGAAGTAGATAAAGCACACCTGAATCATCAGCCCGCGAGTGGCCAGGGAAGTTACTACATCAATCAGGGCCGACATCACCTTATTGTCCTGAAAACGCTCCAGACCGCGCAGCCGCACGTCGTAGATAAAGTGGCGGTAGGAATGGGCCAACACCAGGAAGGGCAGCGTCACCTGAATCACATTGTCGGAGCCGTCGAGGATGAAGTTGTTGCGCATGTTGAGAATCATCAGCGCGGCAAAGAACACGGTACCCACCACGCGCTGGTAAATGCCGAACAGGAACAGGAAGGCCAGCACAAAAATCAGCACCACAAACAGCTGGGAAGCATGGGGCAGGTAGAACGGATATTCCAGATACCGGAAGAAACTGGCGCCCATGGCCTGCTGGTAGATGCTGTAGTTAGCAATAGCATTGGCGCCGAAAAGGCTGTCGGCCATGCCGTAGTAGAAGATCATATTCTTCATCACCAGGAAGGATAAAATCACCCGGTAGATGGACAGGCCAATAGAGCTTGTATCGTTCGATAAGGTTTTCATAATCTATAGTATAGCTTCAAACGCGTGACTTACAGAATTTTATACTCCTTGCTGGTACTATGGGTATAGGTATAGTTCTTCTTGTCGAAGTAATCCAGATCACGCTTTGAGAAGCGGGGGAAATGCGCATTTTGGATGCTATAGCGCACCCGCACCGAGTCGGGGCGGCCGAAGCCGGCCGGCTTGCCCAGGCGGGAGTACACATAGCTGGAATATTGCAGCAGTCCTTTATGCCCGGTGCATTCGCGCACGGCAATAGGATACAGGCGCTCGGCCTTCAGGCTGTCGTTTTTGAGAGTATCGTTTTCGGCCACGTAGTCCTTAAACTTCCGATTGAACTCCATGATGTCGATGACACCGGAGGAAATGTGCTTGAGCACACGCTGCACCGGGGACCAGAAAGCCGTTTTTTTCTCTTGCAGCAGGGGCGTCACGGCGTCCTGCCATTCGGTGGTGTGCACGCGGCCCTGCGCATACACTTTGTACTGGTACATCACCGTCCAGTTGGAGCTGACGGGGTTGGGAGCAAACAGGTTCCAGTTCTGCTGAAAGATGGGAAACATGTGCTCGGCAATTTCCCGCTTAAACTGATGCTTGATAGGGTTGTCGGGGAGAAGGGAGAAGGCAACAATCAGGAAGTGGGCTCCCAGCAGCGTGCTAAATAAGATTCGGATACCAGTTTTCATGGAATAGGGTCGGTATAGAGGATAAACTATCTAAATAAAAGGCAGAGCGTTCTGCTTCAGGCACGGTAGCATCCGGGCGGGAGGCCAGGCCGGCAAGGGGAAGCACAGAAGCCGACAACGACCAGGATACCGATGGAACTGGTACCCACTAAATCAGGCAAGTAAATACGCTGTCCCCCGGTCAGATTCTCTCACCAAAAGGACAGCGTATCTACGCCTTGACATGCGCCGGGTATGACTGCTTGGCAGCTCCCAGCGCCTGCACCGACTACTTATCGAACGACGAGAAGTCGTTGCTCGAGTACGACTGCTCGATCGAGCGGTTCAGGGAATTAACCGGAGGCTTGGAGTTGAAGCCATCCACGATGCCGCGGAAGAAATCCTGCACGTCACCCCAGATTTGATCATCGGCCAGCGACTCGGAAGCCAGTTCCGTCGACAGGGAAGCGCCCATGGCAACCTGGCTGTTAGAGGAGGCGATGAACATGAAAACCGACAGAGCACCGATGGCCAGAGCCTTGGGAAGAGTTGAGAGCTTTTTCATAATAAGGTAGAGTAAAAGGTAGAAGAGATAAGAAAGGTAAACGGGGGCCGCAGAGGCTTACTTGTCGAACGACGAGAAGTCGGACGAGCTGTAGTTATCACCAGTCGACTGCTCGGCTTCGAACAGAACGAGCGTGGTGTTGACGGCAGCGCGCAGAACCTCGCCTACTACGTAGCCGATTTCATAGGCCCAGGCAGCTTCATCCTGCGCGGCGACCGAGCCAGTCAGCGTGTGGCCGGTGCCGACCGAAGCACCTACTGCTTTGTTGCTGGCGGAAGCCATGCCGAACAGACCTGCGCTGAGCAGTACAACGGCAAACATGCGGTTGAGTTTTTGTAATTTTTTCATAATGCATTAAATGGTTAAAGGGTAAATGTGGTTGGTTGACGGATGTAAAACAACAGGGTTAATTCCAAACATAAAAATTTTACTTTATCTATTTTAATTTTATATTATTCTGTTAACTATATGTAGACAACCACCATTATATCAATTGATTATGATACAATATAGATTATTTACCGAGTCAATCTATATGTACTTTACAGATATTGATTAAACAATTCACAATAGAGTTAAAAGGCAGCACAAAGCAGCAGAATCATTACCTATACATAGCTCACAAAATGATATTTATCCGCTTTTTAAGGCATTTCTCGATTGATTTAACCCAAAGCCGGCACAGTAGAAACAGGGCGTAGCGCGGCAGCAAGCAACAACCGGCAGACTCTTGACTTAACCAAAGGCCATAACCCCAGGTAAAACTTCACCTGATCTTCACGAATAACTCATATGAAACTCACTACAATACAGTCATTTACCTAATAAATTCCCGCGCTTTTACCGGTCGTCGTGCAGTGTTTTACCGTACTTTTGCATCCTGATTGCACGCTGCATATGGCTCTTCACCTGCTTACCGGCCTCTGTAGCCGCGCTGTTCCTTTCTCGGCCGCCCTGATGAGCATCTTGGCTACCTTTAGCGGGGCGCAGGCTGCCCCTTTCCAGTATGGTATTGGCTTGGCCCCGACAGCTCCCGACACAACGAGCCGCCCTCCGCGGCGCAGTGAGTACGCTATACCAACGGGAGAAATCTACCACTACGAGCGGCCCAAGCCCTTTCGGTTCCTGCTCAATATTCCCCGGGATGTGGTGGCGTATCCCAAGGTTACTTTCCAGAAGAAAAACCTGCCTATGCTAGGCGGAGTAGTGGCCAGCACCGTGCTGCTCTATGCCTTCGACCAACAGATTCTGGACGGAGCCAAGCAACTTGGGCGGCACATGCACCTTTCGTCGGCCAGCACCCAAACGACCTTATTCAGCGTGCCGGTGCGCTACAGCAGCGACAAGCAACTGGACCTGGAATTCAACTATCCTTCAAATCTGAATAGCGCCATGTACTTTCTGGGCGACGGCTGGACCCACCTGACGATTGCCGGTAGCTTCTGGGGCTACGGCCTGCTCGGGCGCGACAACCGCGCCTCGCAAACGGCCAGTCAGCTCATGGAAGCTATTTATACCAATGGCCTGGTCGTGCAGGTACTCAAGCACATGACCGGGCGGGAAAGCCCCTATACCACTACTTACCCCCGGGGCCGCATTCGACTGTTTCCCAACCAGGTAACCTATAGCAAACACGTTCCTAACTACGACGCCTACCCCTCGGGCCACCTGAGCACGGCCATGGCGACGGTAACGGTCATAGCCGAAAATTACCCCGAATACCGCTTTGTGCGGCCCGTGGGATATTCGCTGATGGGCATGCTGAGCTACGCCATGCTCAACAATGGCGTACACTGGGCCAGCGACTATCCGCTGGCGGTGGCCCTGGGCTATGGCTTCGGTAAAATTGCGGTGATGCACGGCCGCACCCAGGTGCAAAAAGATCAGCAAACCGGCTTGGTCATTCCCCGGCCCTGGTACAAGCAGGTGCGGGTGGCGCCCACTGGTAGCGTAGGCAACTACGGCCTGCGTATGCAGTACCGCTGGTAAATAGCGTAGGCCGCAACACGCAAAAAGCGGCCGGCCCCTCAGAGGTACCGGCCGCGTTTGGGGGGTTATGGTAAGGCCGCCTACGTGTTGAGTACCTCTCCGCCATTGGGGTGAATTGCCTGCCCGGTGATGTAGGAAGCATCTTCGCTGGCCAGAAACACGTAGCAGGGCCCCACTTCAGAAGGTTGGCCGGGGCGCTTCATGGTTGTGTCTTGGCCAAACGAAGCCACTTTTTCGGGTGGGAAGCTGGCCGGAATCAGGGGCGTCCAGATGGGCCCCGGAGCTACGGAATTCACCCGGATCTTCTTTTCGGCCAGTTGCTGGGCAATGGAGCGGGTGTAGGCCGTAATGGCGCCTTTGGTAGAAGTATAGTCGACCAGCTGCTGGTTGCCGCGGTAAGCGTTAATCGACGAGGTGTTGATAATAGAGTCGCCTTCCTTCAGGTGCGGCAAGGCCGCGCGGGTCACGCGCACAAACGAGAAGAAGTTGACCTGGAACGTATCCAGCCATTGCTGGTCGGGAATTTCGGTCACGTCTTGGCTCACGAACTGCTCGGCCGCATTGTTGACCAGTACATTCAGGCCGCCCAGTTCCTGCACGGTACGCTCCACGATCTGCTGGCAGAAGTCGGGCTCCCGCAGGTCGCCGGGCAGCGTGAGGCAGCGCCGCCCCTCCTGCTCAATCAGCTGGCGGGTGTCGTAAGCATCCTGCTCTTCGTCGGGCAGGTAGGTAATGGCCACATCGGCACCCTCGCGGGCAAAATGCACGGCCACCGAACGGCCAATACCGGAGTCGCCGCCCGTGATGAGAGCTACCTTGCCCTCCAGCTTGCCGCTGCCTTTGTAGGTGGCCCGGATATATTCTGGCTGCGGGGTCATCTCGGTTTCGAGCCCCGGCTGCTGATCTTGTTTTTGGGGAGGCAGAGAGGTTGGTTTAGTTTCCATAGTAAGGTGTGATAAGGAGTGCGTAAGCTGTAGAAAACGCAGTACCCGTCAGCAGGTTATAGCCCAGGTGATACTTTACGAGGGCTTCTACCAGCTCACTGCCGAGCTAATACCTCCCTTTTTTAGCTTACACAATACCTACTTGTAGGTATTGTAGCCCGATTCGGGCTCCTATAACTTTGCCTGGAAATAAAGCCGGCAGCTACTCCAACTTTCCTGCAACTACCTCGGGCTGGCCCAACCTGCCTAGGGCTTCTGTACGCTGTACAGCGCCAATCTTCCACACACAACCATTTTACATTCAATAGATTACCCCATACCCCGGCCTGCCACCTACTTTCTACGGGCGCAACTACCCCCTGTGCCCGCCTCCTGACCGGAAGTTTCATTTTTTCGGTCTTCCCACGCTCTAACATCTGAACCTAACGCAACATAACTACATGATTAATTTCCGTTTGTGCGGGCTGCTGCTCACGCTGCTTCCCGGGAGCCTCTCGGCTCAGCAGCTGTTCAACAGTACCCGTAGTAACTACTCGGGCCTGGCCGGGGCGACCTGGAACCCGGCCAATATCGTCGATAACCGCTATTTCTTCCAGCTGCAACTGGTAAGCTTCGACGCCCACGCCACCAACACGGCGTACCGCTACACCGGCCCCTGGAGCCCGCAGAACAGCAGCGCTCAGCTGGATTTAACCAAAGAGTTTCTGACCCGCCGGGAGAGCGACAAACCCAAACTCTTTAGTGCCGGCCTGAACGTGCGCGGCCCCGGGCTGATGGTACGCATCAGCCCCACCCAGAGCGTAGCCTTCAGTACGCGGGTACGCACCGCCGTTCAGGGCAATGCCGTGTCGGAATCCTTTATTCAAAACGCGGTGGACAAGTTCAAGTCCAAGGGCCGCTCGGCAGATAACTCGTTCAACATGAACCTGAACGCCTTCTCCGAGTACGACCTTACCTACGGCCGCGTCATTATCGACAAAAGCCTGCACTTCCTGAAAGCGGGCGTGACGGCCAAGCGCTACATCGGCTTTGGCTCGGGCTATCTGCGCAGCGACAACGCGGATTATCAGATTATCGACAAGACCGCTGCTACCGGCGACACGATTGTGCGCATCAATAACCTGAACGCGGCCTTTGGCTACTCCAACCCCGATGCGTTCGACAACGTGGATGCCGACCAGGTGCTGAAGTGGCTCACGGGCGGCGGGCCCGGCGGCGGCTGGGGCGCCGACCTGGGCGTGGTGTACGAATACCGCCCCAACATGGGCCAGTACCGCTACATCGACAAGAAGGGCGTGGACCGGCTCGACTACTCGCGCAACAAGTACCTCTACCGCGTGGCCGTGTCGGTTACCGACATCGGTTACATCCGCTACAAGGAAAATGCGACGGCCTTCAACAACATCAAAACCACGAAAAGCGGGGTGAGCGAGGCCGACCTGGAAGGCATTGACATTGACAACTACGAGGCCCGGCTGAACAAGATCCTGCGCACCGACAAGCAGGTGCGGGAAAATGAGTTTGTGGCCGGCGTGCCCACGGCCCTGAATGTGGACGTGGACTACCACGTCTACAAGTGGATTTATGCCAATGCCTCGGTAAGCCAGAACCTGCGCGGCAATTACGCCGTGGGCATGCGCAACTTCTCGTACGCCTCCGTGACGCCCCGCATCGAGAGCAAGTGGCTGGAAGTAGCCACGCCCCTGTCGATGATCAACGGCTACCAGACCTTTGCCTACGGCCTGATGCTGCGCCTGGGCCCGCTGGTGGTGGGCTCCAACGACCTGGGCGCCTACTTCGACTCGAGCAGCCCCTACGGCTTCAATGGCTACGCCGAATTGTCGTTTGCGCTGGCCAACGGGGGGTACAAGAAAAAGCGTGGTACCCAACGCCTCAAGGACAGCTCTAGCAAGAAAGAGGACGCGGCCCCAAAGAAGTAACCAAGCAGAAGTAAAAAGTAAAGGCCGCCCGGTGGGCGGCCTTTACTTTTTGTGGGTTTTCAGGTAGAGTTTGGCTTCCCGGTACTGGGCCGATTTTTTCTCGGCCTTTTCTACCACCGTGCTGTAGTAGCGACGGGCGGCTTTGGGGTCTTTCTCGTCTTCGGCCATGCGGCCCAGGTTCAGATTGGCCGAGATATAGAAGCCGCTGTTCGTGTCGCCGGTCAATTCCGAAAACACCACGCAGCGCTGAAAGTAGTCTTTGGCCTTGGTTGCGTCCTTGTAGCTGTTTTGCACAATGGAGCCCAGAAAATAGGTGGCGTAGCGCCCACTGATGCCCTCGTAGCCGGCGTAGCCCCGATTAATCTTATCCAGTATTTCGCGGCTCACCCGCTCGCACTCCACCATGTCGCCCTGGTGGTAGCAGAGCAGGGCGTAGAAGCGCTGAAAGTAGGCGTTGTCGGGGTAGTTGTTGGCCAGGTAGCGGGCCGTGGGCAAGGCTCCGTCGAGGTTATTCTCCTCGGTGTAGAGAATGCGCATCAGGTACGACTTGGCTTCCAGGCCGGTGTAAAAGCCGTTGCTGGCCACATTGCGCAGCTGCTGCAAGCCCAGGGTGCGGTTGCCCTTGGGAAAGAGCAGCAGCACGGGTTTCAGCAGCGGGTAGTTGTCGGCTATCCAGACGGCGTAGTAGTTGAACAGGGCCTGGCCGAACAGAAACTCCGGACTCAGGCCGTTGGCTTCCTTGCTTTCCTGCAGGTAGCGCAGGGCCTTGCGGCTGCTGAGCGTGGCCTGGGTCCAGTTCTTGCGCTCGGCGTTCAGCTGGGCATCGAAGCCGTAGGCGGCCGACAGGAAAAAGCAGGCCTCGTAGTTCTTGTTGTCTTGGTCGTAGAGCACCTCGGCCTTGCGCACGGTCGTGTCCATGTAGGCAAAGAGCGGCTTGTCGTACTGCTTGGTTTGCAGGTTGGTGGGCACAATCTTCCACCACTGGCTCAGGCCCATGAGCAGATAGGGCAAGGGGTGCTCGGGGTAGCGGCGGCGCAGGGAGCGGAATTGCTTTTCGGCCTTGTCGTACTTGAAGTTATAGAGGTTGTGCATGGCCCCCTCCAGCTCCAGTTGAATATCCTTGTCGAGCATCAGCCAGCCTTTCCCGTCGCGGGCCCCGGGGGCAATGTCCACGTTTTCCAGTTCCACTTTGCGGATCGGACGGGGCGTTTTGGTGGTATCGACGCGCTGGCCCCAGGCCCACACGGGCGCGCACGCTACCAGAACTACCAAGAAGAACTTCCGCATACGTGTCGTACTATAGGTTGCCCGGCTGCCCGCCCAGGCAAGTATTCAGTGGCTGCAAATAGCCAGAAGCTGGCCCGACAGACAGCCAAGGTGAGCAAGGGAAATCAGCTGGTCACAACTGGATAAAGAACAAAGGGCGCCGAAACCCAAATAACGGCTTTATTCCTAACTGATGCCACCAGCGGTAGCCTAACGTCCTGGCCGGGGCCAAGAGTTCTGGGGCTCTTACGGCTGAGCTGCTACCAGGGGTTGTGTTCGAGCCAAAATAACAGCAAGGCCGGCGCCGGGCTTGGAAGTAGCCGCCAGGGGAAGGCCGGGCGCGGTAAGGGGTATAATCAGAATAGCAAGCTGCCACAAAGTCGCTCGGTGCAAGACTTCGCCCGGTCTTCTTACCGGGGCGTTGGCGCCAGGCTGTTGAGGTAGGTTTCGAGCATGGTGTAGCCGCCGGGCCCGATTTTGCTGCGGTCGGCGGCATTCTGCGGGTTCAGCTTCTGCTTGGTTTCCCAGGCGTCGGGCATGCCGTCGTGGTCGGCGTCGGGCAGAGCCCGACCGGGTTGCAGCACGGGCCAAGCCTGCTGCGAAACACTGTAGGGCGTACCGTGGGCATAGCCCCCGGGCACGTCGATGATGCGGCCGGCACCGCGGCGCACGTCGCGGATGATGCGCTGGTCGAGCGTGTCGCGCCCGGGGCGGATGGCGCCGGCGCCCTGCAACACGGCTTCGTAGGCGGCTTCGGCGGTTTGGGTGGCCACCGGCCCCAGGGCAAAGGGTGTGTTTACTTGGGCCTGGACCGTATCGGCCCGGGTGCCGCCGTTCATGGCCACGCCGCGCCAGTTGCGGCGCGTCACGGCGGGGCTACCCTCCACCACGTTGCCGGCCACGTAGTATTTGCCGTAGGGCAACCCGCGTTCCTCCAGCTTGTAGGGGTTCAGCACCCGGGCCCGGACGCTGGCCTTGGTGGAGGGGCCAGGCTTGTAGTAGTTGCCGACAATATTGTAGTTGCCCCCTTCGCCGCCGTACACGTTGTTTTCGCCCCAGTTGTAGAGGACGTTGTTGCGGAAGTCCACGTTTTCGTAGCCGGGGGCGTGGGTGTAGCGGCTGCCATTGAACCGCGGGGTGCGGGAAGTGCAGTGGGCAAACAGATTGTGGTGCATGCTGGCGTGCTGCCCGCCCCAGATGCCGCCGTAGCCGTGGTGCTCGAAGTCCTTGTCGCCTTTTTCGAAGTGGTAGGAATAGTTGAGCGGCTCGCTAATCAGGTTCCACTGCAGGGTGGTGCTGTCGTTTTCGTAAAAGGAAAACGCCTCGTCGGTGCTCCAGCTCATCGAGCAATGGTCAATCAGCAGGTGCTTTTGACGCATGCCACTGAAGGCATCGTCGCCCCCGGCCCCGTCCACGAAGCCCTGGTTCTGGTTTTTGTCGCCCATGCGGAAGCGCACGAAACGCACAATGACGTTGCTGGCTTTCACGCTCACGGGGTAGTCGGCCAGGCAGATACCGTCGCCGGGCGCGGTTTGGCCGGCCAGGGTCGTGTTGGCCTTTTCCAGCACCAGGGGCGCGGTCAGGTGAATAGTGCCCGACACCCGAAACACGACGGTGCGGGCCGCCGCGGGCTGCGTCAGGGCGTAGCGCAGGCTGCCCGGCTGGGTATCGTCCTTCAGGTTGGTTACCTCAAACACCGTAGTGGGCGCCTGGGCCGTGCCTCGTCCGCCGGAGGTAAAGCGCCCGGCGCCCTCGGCCCCGGGAAAGGCCAGCTGCTGGGCCAGAACCGGTAACGGCCCTAGCAGCAACGCCGAAGCCAGGGCCGCCGCGGTACGGGAGAGCAGGAAGCAGGAAAAGCCGCGGGAGGGTAAGGGCATCGACATGAAACAGGTGGTTAGGAAGGCGCGGAGCAGAAGGCCATAGCAGCAGTACCCCTTGCTTGGGCGGCACGCTGGGCGCTACGGCAACCTGATATTACCGAATTGCCGGAGCAGCCCGAAGCCGGAGCGGGTATTTCTTTATGCAAACGATGTCGGCAACGTTGCCAGCCCCCGGCGCCCCGGCGACTCTCACATAATCGGGTGATAAAGTGCAACCGGCCGGCCCTGCATTCATCTTTTGGGATATCCATCTTACCCGACCAACTCCGCTCCTGCCATTTGCCGTATGACACTCCGCCTGCTTTGCGTACTCCTGCTGCTGATTACGGCCCTGCTGCCCCGGCCCGGGGTGGCCCAGGAATTGCCCCGCCGCGTGTTTGTCGGCATCGATTTGCAGGGCATCAACGACAGTATCCAGCGGCGCTACCACTTGCCCGACCAGAACGGCATTCTGGTGCGGGGCGTGCGGCCCCGGTCGTCGGCGCAGGCGGCCGGGCTGCTGCCCAACGACATCATTCTGCAGCTGGGCAACGCGCAAGTGGGCAGCAACGTCGGGGAGTTTATCGGCCAGCTCAAGCGGTACCAAGTCGGCGACAAAGTACCGTTCCAGCTGCTGCGCAACGGCCGGAAAATCCGCAAGCGGGTAGCTTTTACCGCCTACCCCAAAGACAACAGCCCCTTTTACGACGTGCAATACGGGTCCGTGACCTACGGCCCCAACCAACTGCGCACCATCATTACCCGGCCCAAAAGCAGCTCCCGGGCCAAGGTTCCTTTGGTGCTGTTTATCCAGGGCGTGGGCTGCTTCTCGGTAGACAATCCGCTGAGCCGCGCCGACGCTACCAACCGCATCCTTGACTCGTTGTCGCGCCACGGCTATGCCACCATGCGTATCGACAAAACCGGCATGGGCGACAGCCAAGGCACGCCCTGCCTGGAATCGGACCTGCGCACGGAGGCCGGTGGCTACAAAGCCGGGTTGGCGGCCATCCGGCGGCTGCCTTTTGTGGATCAGCAAAACGTGTTTATTACCGGCTTCAGCATTGGCGGGGTAATGGCGCCCCTGGTGGCCCAGGGCGAAAACCTGAGAGGCGTGGTGGTATACGGCACCGTGAGCCGCACCTTTATCGAGTACCTACTCGAAAACAAGCGCAACCAATGCCAGCTCCAGGGCCTGCCCTACGACTCCATCAACTCCCTGATGCGTACGTACTCGGCCGCTCTGCACCTGTTGCTGCAGGAAAAGCAGACGCCCGCCCAGGTGCTGGCGCGCTACCCGGCGGCCCGCCGCCTGCTCACCTTTCCGCAGCACTACACCTATATGCAGCAGTGGCAGGACCTGAATTTGCCTGCCCTCTGGCAGCGGCTCGACACCCCCGTGCTGGCCCTCCGCGGCGCCGCCGACTACATTTCCTACTCCGTCGACCATCAGCTCATTGCCGACGCGGTAAACCGGGCCCACCCGGGCCGGGCTTCGTTTGTGCTGCTGCCCGACGTCGACCACCACTTCAACCGGGCCCGCGACCTGGCCGAAGCCCTGCGCATGGATGAGCGGCCCAACCCGGAGAAAAACTTCGAGTTTATGCGTGTTATCCTGAACTGGCTCGACGAAAAGCAAAAGGCCTGAGCCAGCCGAATTACTGCTGGTAGCCGGCCAGCTGCCGCATGCGGGCCGGGTCGTAGGCACGGCCATCTTTGACTACCAGCTTCACGCGGCGCAGGTTCTGAATTTGCTCCAGCGGGTTGCCTTCCACCAGCACGAGGTCGGCCTGCTTGCCCACGTCGATAGAGCCGCTCTGCTGGTCGCGCTTCATAACCCGGGCCGGCGTGATGGTGGCCGTTTGCAGGGCCTGCAGCGGCGTGAGGCCGGCCTGCACGTAGAGCTCCAGCTCCCGGTCGAGGCTGGTGCCGGGGAAGCCCATGTCGGTGCCGGCCACGAGGGTAACGCCCTGGTCGTAGAGCACTTTCACCAGCTGGTACAGGCTCAGCAGCATGGGTTTGTACTCGGCCACCACCTTGGGTTCGGCCCCCATGGTCTGGAACAGAACCTGCAGGGGCTGGGGCAACCTGGCGAAGGCGGGCTCCAGCTTGGTAATATCCTCGTTGGTAGGCCGGAGCGAGAGTTCGTACACGCCCAGCGTCGGGTCGAGTACGGTGTTGTGGGCCTTCAAAAACCGGTAAGCCCGCAGGCTGGTCGTATCCTGGAAGTCGATGGAACGGTCGGCATTCCGCTTAAGCACGGAAGCCACGTAGGGCAAGTGGTTTACCTGGTCCATGCCCGCCGCTACGCCCTGGTAGAGGTTCATGCCGTCGGGAATATGGCCCGTAACGGACAGCCCCAGCCGGTGGGCTTCGGCGCAGATGGCCTTCACGATTTCGGGCTTCAGGGAGCTGTAGAGCTTGATTTGCGCGAAGCCATTATCCTTGTAGCGCTGCACTACCTGGGCTGCTTCGGCCGGGGTATTGGCCCGGATAATTCCCAGGGGCCGCTTGCCGTCGCCATCAATGATACCGGCCTTGAGAATGCGAGGCCCCACGCCTTTGTTGCTGTCGATGGCCTGCTGAATGGCGTTGATGTAGCTAAACTCGTTGCCACAGTCGCGCACGGTCGTCACGCCGGCGGCCAGGTAGGCGGGGCCCCACTCGGCCTGCTGAAAGTGGGCGTGCATGTCCCAGAGGCCCGGCACCAGGGTTTGCCCGGCCGCCTGAATGACCTCGGCCTTGCGGGGCACTTTCACCTTACCCACCGGCCCCACAGTGGTAATCTTGCCGTTTTCGATGAGCACCACCTGGTTGGGCAGCAGCTTGCCATTGACCACATCGAGCACCGCGCCACCCGTTATAGCCAGCACCGTTTTGGCCTTGGGCTGGGCGGCCTGAGCCCCGGCCTCGGCCGTAAACAGGCGCATGCCGTGGGTGGCGGCCCGGGCAATGAGCGTGGGTAGCAGGCTTGCGTAGGGCTGCCACACCATTTCGAGCTTGTCGCCCTCGGCGTCGTTGGTAATGATGCCGAACAGCCGGCCCTGCTGGTCGGTCCAGAGCAGCTCATTGCCCCACACCAGCCCCTTGATAACGTAGCGCTCCAGCACCAGGGGCTTGTTCTGAAACGTGAGCGTATCCTGCCCGTCGCGGCTGATTTGCACCGCCCCCGCGGGCAGCGTGGCAATGGAAGCCGGCTGCCCGTGCTGCTGCCAGTAGCGCAAAAGCAGCATTTGGCCCGTGCCCGGCGAGTAGCCCGCCACCGGGAAACTCAGCGGCGCGACGGGCTGGGTGGTTACTTTATCGTCGACGCGCACGTAGGCCTGCCCGTTGCGAATCTCGATAGAGTCGCCGATGCTGGACATGCGGGAGGTTTTGCCCTTCACCACCAGCGTCAGCGGCTCGCCGGTCGGCGTCACGGCCAGGCGGGCGCGTAGGGGCACAGGGGAACCCCGGTCCACAAACTTGAAGTCCACGTGGTAAGTCAGAGCCTGGGCCGTGCGCGTGAGGCGGTAGGTTTCCTTGCCGATGGGCTGCTCAAACTTGTGCAATACAAACGTGCCGCTGTCGGCCGGCGCGGGCAGGGTTGGAGACTGGGCCAGGGCTGGCGTACCGCCCAGCAGAGCCAGCCATAAAGAATAGCTTTTCATTGAAATACGCGTCGGGAATAGTTTTTACTACTGTATGCGGGGTTGGCAATATTAAGCAGATTTCATAAATTACGAAATAATTCGTAGTAATTCGCCAGCAAAAGGCCCTTACCGTGTGGCAAGGGCCTTGAGCGGGTTGTTAGACTACCGCTTAGTTCTTGATTTTCACTTGGCCGTCGTCGGCGTCGCGCTTCACTTTGGTACCGTTGCGGTATTCCACCTTGGTGTCGCCGTCGGCGTCAATCTTGACGGTTTTGCCATTGGCGTACTTAATCTTGGTTTCGCCGTTTTTGTCCCGGTCATATTCCACGATGCGGGAGCCGCGACGGGCGGGGCGGGCCGCCGGCGCGGCGGCCGTAGTAGTCGTGGTGGTTTCTTCGGTGGTCGTCGTTGTCACCGTGCCATCGTCGTAGCCCGAGCCGTAGTAGCGGCTGCGGTTGCTCTGGTAGGTATTGTAGCGGGTCTCGTCGTTGAACACGGTCTTGATTTCATTATCCGTGTCGGTATCCACCTGGCGCATGGCCACGTACTGCCCGGTGGTGTCGGTCGAGTAGCGGCTTTGCAGCTCGCCCAGGCGCTGGGCCCGGGTGTAGTACACGCGGCGCACCTGGCGCACTTGGGCCGTATCGGTGATGCCCAGGTCGCTGGTTACCTGATCGGCTACGCGGTAGCCCTGGTCGCGGTAAAGCACATCGTTGTCGGCCACTACGGCCGTATCGGCCGAGGGCGTCTGGGCCGCATCCACGGCGGCGGCTTTGTCGCGGTTGCAGGAAGAGCCCAGGGTGAGGGCGGCCGCGCAGGAAAGCAGAAGCAGGGTATTTTTCATGATTCAAGCAATAGGTTGAGAAAACACGCGGACCAGGCGGCCCACCGTTGGGCGCTAGTACGGAGGAGGTCGGGGTGAGGTTGGGGAGGTGGCGCGCGCCGCTTTTTGCGTACCTTACCAACCGAAGCGGCAGCGCCCGAACTTTCGCGGATATATAGCTGTAGTATAGTATATTTACTACACCTCCGGCGCATCTACCGTCCTAGTCTCGGGCCGCGCCTAACCACCTAACCAAGAACACTATGGGGAAATCCCAAGCATCCTTTGGCAAAAAGGAAAACGAAAAAAAGCGCCAGAAGAAGAAAAACGAAAAAGCTGAGCGCAAGGAAGAGCGGCAGGCCAGCGCCAAAAAAGGACAGAGCCTGGACGAGATGCTCGCCTACGTCGATGAGTTTGGCAATATTTCTTCGACCCCGCCCGACCCGACCCGCAAAAAGCAGGAAATTAAGGCCGAGGATATCCGCATTGCGGTAGCCAAGCAGGAAGACATGGAACAGGAAGACCCGCTGCGCAAAGGCACCGTGGCCTTTTTCAACGAGTCGAAGGGCTACGGCTTTATTAAGGATCAGGAAACCCAGGAAAGCATTTTTGTGCACGCCAACGGTCTGCTGAACCCTATCAAGGAAAACGACAAGGTGACTTTCGAGGTAGAAATGGGCCAGAAAGGCCCTACGGCCGTGCGCGTGAAAGCCGCCGTGCCCCCGGCTCCGGCTGCGCCGGCGCTGTAGGTACCCCTACCCTATTCCATAGCTGCGAAAAGGCTGAAGCTCCCCGGGGAGCTTCAGCCTTTTTTGTTTGGCCGGGATGTTTCGCCCCGTTTCGGCAAGTCTCGCTAGCTTTGGCGGGTACCGGCCCGCGCCGGGCTTTTGCTTTCTTACTTTCTGGCCTGATGACCCACCCTTCCCCTGATACGCCCGCCGACAAAGACGGCCTGCACCCGCGCAACCGCCACCGGGGCCGCTACGACTTTCCGGCCCTGGTGCAGACGTCGCCCGAGCTGGCCCGGTTTGTCGTGGTCAATGCCTACGGCAACGAGTCGGTTGACTTTAACAATCCGGCGGCGGTAAAGGCGCTGAATCAGGCCCTGCTGCGCCACTTCTACCACGTGCAGCTCTGGGATATTCCGGCCGGCTACCTGGCCCCACCCATTCCGGGCCGGGCCGACTACCTGCACTACCTGGCCGACCTGCTGGCCGAAACCAACCAGGGCCCCGTCCCGACCGGTAAGCGGGTGCGGGTGCTGGATGTAGGCGTGGGCGCCAACTGCATCTACCCGATTATCGGCCACCACGAGTACGGCTGGCGCTTCGTGGGCTCCGACGTCGACCCCGTGGCCGTACGCGTGGCCAAGCAGATTGTAGCCGGCAACCCCGGCCTGGCCGGGGCCGTGGACGTGCGTTTGCAGCCCGCATCGGCCGACATTTTCACCGGCATCATTAAGCCCGGGGAGCTGTTTGACCTGACGTTGTGCAACCCGCCTTTTCACGGCTCCCCAGCCGAAGCCGAGGCTACTAACCGGCGCAAAAACCAGAACCTGGGCAGCGGCCCAGCGGCGGGCCCCAACTTCGGCGGGCAGCCCAACGAGCTGTGGTACCCGGGCGGGGAGGCCACCTTTACCTGGCGCCTGGCCCAGGACAGTGCCCTGCACCGCGCCAACTGCCTCTGGTTCTCGACGCTCATCTCGAAAAAGGAAACCCTGCCGGGCCTCTACAAAACCCTGCAGAAGCTCGGCGCCGCCGATGTGCGCACCATTGGCATGAGCCAGGGCCAGAAAGTGAGCCGCCTGGTAGCCTGGACGTTTCTGGACGCCGAAGCCCAGCAGCAGTGGCGGCAGCGGCGCTGGCTGAGCAGCTAGTTTTGGTGGCCGGCCAGGGCAGAATGACCAGAGCAATGCCGTACTTTTAGGGCTTATACCCTCTATTTGGCTCTACTACTACCCTTTGCATGGTACGTCTACTCAGGCAGCTGGCCCGCCGGGGCGGGTTGCTGCTCGCGTGTTTTTTATTTTTTCAAACGGCCGTAGCCCAAACGCCCACCACGCTCTGGCAACAGGCTTTCGGGGGCACCTCCCGCGACCACCTGACCCAGATGGTGCCGACCCCGGATGGCGGCTGCCTGCTGGGCGGCCCCTCCGACTCCGGCCTTTCGGGCAATAAAACCACCGCGCAGGTTGGGTTTTGGGTTATCAAGCTCGACGCCAGCGGCACCAAGCAGTGGGAACGAGTACATGGCAACAGCGTGGGACTGGGCCTCACCCGAATGGAACTGACTGCCGACGGGGGCTACATCCTGGCCGGCTCATCGGCCGCGGGGGCTTCGGCCGACAAAAGCCAGCCCAGCCGCGGGGCCGAAGACTACTGGGTGCTCAAGATTGATAAAAACGGGAGCAAGCAGTGGGACCGCACCTTCGGGGACTCTGCCCGCGAGCTGCTGGGCGCTGTCAAGCCCACTACCGACGGCGGCTACCTGCTGGGTGGCTACTCCTCCTCGGGCATCTCGGGCGACAAAACCCAACCCAGCCGCGGCCGTGACGACTACTGGGTGGTTAAAATTGACGGCAACGGCACTAAGCTCTGGGACCGAACTCTGGGGGGTAGCGAGTCGGACCAGGGCCTCACGCTGACGGCGAGCCGGGATGGGGGCTGCCTGGTGGGCGGCTACGCTTTGTCAGGCATTTCGGGCGACAAAACCCAGGCTATCCGCGGCTCGGTGGATTTTTGGGCCGTGAAGCTCGACGGCAACGGCACCAAGGAGTGGGACCGCACCTACGGGGGCAATGTCACGGATATTCTGACCCAGATTTGCCAAACGCCCGACGATGGCTACCTGCTCGGGGGCTACTCGGGCTCCGACTTGTCTGGCGACCGAACCCAGCCCAACCGGGGCAGCGACGACTACTGGGTGGTAAAGATCAACTCCCGGGGCGAGAAAGAATGGGACAGCTCCTTTGGCGGCAGCGGGCAGGATGACTTGCGGGCCCTGCAGCCGACGGCCGACGGCGGCTACCTGCTGGGCGGCGAATCATCGAGTGGCACTTCTCCCGATAAGTCGCAGCCCAACCGCGGCTTCTACGATTACTGGGTTCTAAAACTCGATGGGCGGGGCCGCAAGCAGTGGGACCGCACCTTCGGCACGGCCGGTTCCGACCAGGTTGGCGCAGTGCTGCAAAACCCCGACGGCACCTTTCTGGTGGGCGGCCTTTCGAGCGGGGGCTTTTCCGGCGACCGGACCGGGCCCAGCTACGGCGACACGGATTTCTGGGTGCTAAAGCTCGGCGCGACACCCGCCGCTAGCCCGGCCCGCACCGAAATCCGGGGCGACTCGGTGCTCTGCGGCGGGCAGGTACTGCTGACGGCCACCACGAGTGTACCGGCCGCCTCTTTCCGCTGGAACACCGGCGCGACGACCCGCAGCCTCGTGGCCACCCAGCTCGGGACCTATTCGGTCACCGTTACCTTCCCCGATGGCCAAACCGCCACCGACCAGCAGGTAGTGGAGCCTTTCACCAAAAAAGTGCGCATCACCGGCGACTCGGTGCTGTGTGCCGGCCGCATGGGTCGCCTGACCGGTATAGCGGCCGGGGCCGACGGCTACTACTGGAGCACCGGCGACAGCGCCGCTACCATTACCGTGCAGCAGCCCGGCACCTACACTGTCACGGCCTACTTCGGCGTCAGCTGCTCGGCCACCCGCCAGATTGTGGTGCAGCAGGTGGGCGCCAGCATCAGCGGGCCCAGTCAACTATGCACGGGGGCCAGCGGGGTGCTGACGGTAGCGGCCCCCGGCGCTACGCAGCTGCGCTGGAGCACGGGTGCCACCACGGCCACGCTGCCCGTAAGCCAGGCCGGCACCTACAGCGTGGTAGCCACCTTCCCCAACGGCTGCACTGCCACGGCCACCCAGGTTGTGACAATGGCTGCGGCTCCCCTACGCATTATCGGCGGGCCCACGCTGTGCGCTCAGCAGCCCGTGGCCCTGACGGCCGAAGCGCCCGGGGCCGTGAGTTACCGTTGGAACACCGGGGCTACCACGGCCAGCATCAGCGTCAGCCAGCCCGGGACCTATTCGGTGGAAACTACCTATGCCAACGGGTGCCGCAACCAGGCCCAGCAGCAAGTGCAGCAGCCCACTCTTGCAAATGCCAGCCTGGGGGCCGACACCACCTTGTGCGCGGGCCGGTCCTTGGTGTTGCGCGTGCCCGCGGCCCTGCTGGCGGCGGGCTACCCGTACCAGTGGTCAGATGGCACCCAGGCGCCTCTTCTGACGGCGCGCCAGCCGGGCACCTACGCCCTGACCTACACCACTCCCTGCGGTCCGGAAACCATTCAGCGCCGCATCAGTCTGGGCGACTGCCAGCCGCCAGCCAACATCATTACGCCCAACGATGACAAGGTAAATGACCGGTGGGTCGTCCAGGGTTTGCCCAATGGGGATTACGCCCTGGAAATATACACGCGCTGGGGCCGCAAGGTATACGAGGCCGCCGTTTACCACCAGGAGTGGGGCCCGGGTGTGGCGGCCGGCACGTACTATTATCTATTGCGGCACCATAGCACTGGCCAAACGTACCGGGGCTGGATAACGGTGGCGCAGTAGCGCCGGCCTGACCAACCTACCCTAATGGGCTGGGCTGGTCTTTTATCTTGAGTCCTTTCAACGGGTTCAGTGCCCGGCGCTTTCTGCTCATGCGTAAGTATATCCTCTTTCTGACCTGGCTGGTGTTGGCCTTGCTGCCCCCGGCTACCCGCGCCCAGACCCGCCCGGCCGAATCTTACTTAACGACTATTCCGGACCCCAAAACCCTGGGGGAACGCTACGTGAGTGACCCGGACCACGTGCTGCAGCCCGCCACGGTGCAGCAGCTCAACCAGGTGCTGCGCGGCCTCGACCAGCGGGGGCGGGCCCATATCGACGTGGTGCTCACGCGCAGCATCGGCCCGGCAGTGCCCAAAACCGCCGCCACGGCCCTGTTCAACCGCTGGCAGATCGGGGACCCGGACAAGAACAACGGCCTGCTGCTCTTGCTCGTGCTCGACCAGCGCCGGGTCGAGTTCGAAACCGGCTACGGACTGGAAGCCGACCTGCCCGACATTCTCTGCTACCGCATTCAGCAGCGCTACATGCTGCCTTACTTGCGTGAGGAGCAATACGACGAGGCCGTGCGCCAGGGCGTGGCCGCCATCATCCGCCAGCTCCAGACCGGCCACGTAGAGCCCACGGACTCGGTGGCCACGGCCGCAGACACCCTGTTGGCAGCCTCGGATTCATATGCGGCTCCCGACCAGCAGCTACCCGCCGAGCCGGTAGCCGCCGTGGATGCGGCGGCCTGGGGCGAGTGGACCGTGCTGGGCGTGACGGCCGGAGTTTCTTTTCTGCTCCTCTCAGTACTGGTACTGTGGCTGAATACGCCCCGGGCCCAAGCCTACCACCCGGCGCTGGGGCTGGGCACCCTGCTGATTCTGCTCCTGGTGGCCGTGGCTATTAGCACCACCTTGCCTATCCCGCCCGTGGGGCTAATGGCCTTGTGCTACCTCTGGCCGGGCCTGTATGCCCACGCCTATTTCCGCTTGATCAACCAAGAGCTACAAACCCGCTACGCCGGCCAAAGCCGCCATGCCCGCTACCGGTTTCTGCACGAGGCGCACCACGGGCTGGGCTTTATGCGCTACCTGTTTCCGGTGAAACTTGCCTCCTACTGGCCCCGCTACGAGCAGCAGCTGGCCGAACTGCGCGAGGCCCCCTACGCCTGCCCCACCTGCGCCCAGCCCATGCAGCGCCTCGACGAAGCCCAGGACGATGCCGCCCTGCAGCCGGGCCAGCGGACGGAGGAGCAGGTGCAGGCCGTGGATTACGACGTGTGGACCTGCCCAGGCTGCCGGCATCAGCTGATCCTGGATTACGCCAACCTGAGCACCGACGTAGAAATCTGCACCCAGTGCCGGCACCGCACCGCCCAGCCCCAGCCCGACGAGGTAGTGCAGGTAGCTACTACGGCAGCGGCCGGCTGGGGCTGGCACGTGCACGAGTGCGCTTTTTGCCAGCACGTGAAAAAAGAAAAGTACACCATCAGCAAGCTGTCTTCATCCGGCAGCTCGTCCTCGTCCGGTGGCTCGTCCTCGTTTTCCAGCGGCGGGTCGTTTTCGTCCAGCAGCGGGGGCAGCTCCGGGGGCGGCGGGGCCGGTAGCAGCTGGTAAGGTAGGCCGGGGCGGGGTCGCACCCGAAAACGACGGCAGCGCCCTGGCCCGCAAACAGGGTTTTACGTTTCGCACGCTCGAAGGCGAAACCATCACCCTCTTGGGCCCCGCAATTACCAACGAGGAATTCAAGCTCATCAAAACGCTGTAGGCTGCAGGTTGAGCCTTCCTGGAAACAACCGCGGCGACCCTGGGGCCGCCGCGGTTGGGTTACTGCGCACAGATGGGCTCAGCGACCCTTGCGGTTCTTTTTAGCAGCCGGAGTTGGCCGCGCCGGGGCGGCAGCAGGCGGCGGGGGCGAGAATTCGCCGCCGGTGTCCTCGGGGCTGGTCAGGGCCGTCAGGTGGGCTTCGGCGGCCTGGGCATCGGGCGTATCGGCGGCGGGCTGGGGGCTCTGGCTTTGCTTTTTAGCCAGGTACGTTAGGCCGGCGGCCAGTAAGGCTATGCCGCCCACCACTTTCTGGCCGGTGGTCAGCTTGGTCACGTTGCGCGTCACTTTCCTGAACTTCTTGAGCGACTTAGCCGCGTTGCCGAGCAGGTCGTCGTGCTGCTGGTTCTTTTTCGGCTTCTTCTTGTCTCTGCTCTTGCCCTTGTCGGAGTCTTTGTCTTTAGCCATACTGGTAGCGGAATGAGGGTGGGGAAACCAAGCGGGCCGGGGAGCCAGCCATTTTGGTTATTCGCAGTAGCCGGGTCCAGGGTTGTCGGCCCGGTTGCGGCGGCCCCCTTAGGGCTTACCGCCCCGGCCGCCCAAGCGTTGCAAAGCCACTTCCAACACCTGGTCGGCCGGGGCGGCACTGGGCTGGATATATTCGGCGGGCACAAAATTTTCCCGCGGCAAGCCCGCCGGCGTAAACAGCCGCTCCGTCGGAATACTGAAACCAATGCCCGAGTTAGGCATCCGGTAGGAAACAATGGCCCCATTCAGCCGCGCCATTTCGGTACCCATCGTGGTGGCCCGCTTCATAGCGTCGAGGCCAATGGTAATGCCCTCGGGCATACTGCCCGTCCAGCGCCCCACCAGGACGACTAGTGGCGCGGAGTAGACCGGGCCCCGCGGCGAAACCAGCTCAAGCCAGCTGCGCTTCACCCCAAACTGCCGTTGCTCGGCCGTCAGCTCGTGGCGCTGGTAGACCTGTTCCTGGGTAATAAACCGTCCCATCAGGGCCCGGGCCACGGTGGTGTTGCCCCCGCTGGGCGTTTCGCGCAGGTCCAGAATCAGGCCGGTGGTGCCCTGCAAAGTCGTGAGCGTGCTGTCGAAGGCGGCAATCAGGCGGTTGTCGCCCAGGCTGTTGTGCAGCTTGATATAGCCTACCGTCCCGAGCCGCCGGCTTTCCAGCAGCGTTGAAGAACCGATATGCTCCAATTGCAGGCCGTCCTGGTCGGGATAAAAGTGCCGGGGCTTGCCCTTGACCAGGGCCGTAAACTTGCGCGGGGTACGATGGTCGCCGGCCAGGGCCAGGTTCAGAGCCACTTCGCGGGCGGCGGCATCCACGGTTTTTAGACTGCGCCCCAGAAACGGCTGCAGGGCCTGGGCCACCGGCACGTCGTTGATGGCCACCAGCTCCATGCCGGGCTGCAACCCGGCCCGGGCGGCCCCGTAGCCGCGGCGCACGTCAAACACCACCGCTGTGGAACCCACAAACTGCGCCCACACGTCGGTAGCCGTAGGAATGAGGCGGCGCGAGTCCGGCCGATTGGTCGACAGGGAGGCGTGGCTGTCGTAGAGTTCGGCCAGGGCATTTTCCAACAGGCGCACAAACTGGGCCCGGGTCGTCACCGTTGGCAGCTCGGCCGCGTAGAGCTGGCGCACCCGGGGCCAGTCGGTTTGCTTTTTGTCGAAGTAGCAGTAGTTGTCCTGCACCGTCGTCCAGAAGTACTCAAAATCCTGCTGGTACTGCGCGGGCGTGAGCGGCACCGACTGCCCCACCAGCGGCAGGGGCGCCCAGGCTAGCAGCACCAGGACCAGAAATCGGTAGCGCAAAGAATAGAGCAAGTCAGACATAGGCGCTAATTACGCAATGGAGCCGCGCTCTTGCCAGCCGATACTACCGCTACTACTTCCGGCCCGGGCACCGAGCCCACTAGTCCCGGTCGAAATTGGCCCGCTTGCCCACGGCGGCCCGCCGCACTACCTCGGCTACCCGGGCGGCACGGGTTTCGGGGCGCTTGGCTCCCAGCACCCAGGTTAGCAGCTGCTTGCGGGCACTGGGGCTAAAAGCGGCAAACTGCCGGGCCGCCGCCTCGTTTTCGGCCAGGGCGGCCGTCAGGTCCGGGGGCACCAGGCCAGCCTCGGCGGCGTCCAGGCTTTCCCAGGCGCCGTTTTGCCGGGCTCTTTCAACGGCGGCCAGCCCGGCAGGCGTCATCAGCCCGGCCGCCGTCAGCTGCTCCAGGCGCTCCTTATTCACCTTGCTCCAGCCGCTGCGGGGCTGGCGGGGCGTAAACAGCAAGGCCGTCCGCTCGGCATCGAGCTTGCGGGGCAGGGAGTCGATCCAGCCGAAGCACAGGGCTTCTTCCACGGCCTCGGCGTAGCTGACGCGGGGCTGGCCGCTGCTCTTTTTGAAATACACCAGCCAAACCCCGGGGCTGGCAGCGTGGTGCTGGGCCAGCCATTGCCGCCAGTCGGCCCGGGTCAGGGGATGAAAATCGGCGTAGTGGTCGGGACGGGCCATGACAGAACACAAATGAAGATGGGCGACCAGCCGGCCGCGGCGGGAAAAATACAGAAACTACCCTAAAACAGCCAGCGGCGGCCGCTCCAGGAGAACAGCCGCCGCTGGGGCAACAGGGCTTCAGGTGAAATGCCTAGACAGTGGCTCCTTCCGTGCCCAGCAGGGTTTCGCCGGTGTTGGCATCCACGTCGGTAGTTACCGGGGCGGCGCTGCCACTGCGGCGGCGCTGGGCCAGGTAGCCGATGCCGCCCAGCAGCAGGGCTCCGCCCACCACTTTCTGGGTAGTGCTCAGCTTGCCCAGCCCGCGGCCCTTGCCCAGTTTCTTAAGCGACTTGGCGGCGCCGCTCAGCAGGGACTTTTTCTTGGCAGGTTTCGTCTTTTTATTCTTTTTCATGGCTTATTCTATAAAAGGTAAAAGGGACAGGCGGAACGCCCCCTACAGGGCTGCCGGAGGAAGGTATTCGCAGGCGCTGCCCTCAAGGTTGCTTAGCCGGCAAAGCTTAACATTGAAGCCCGGCTCGGGACCCGGGCACAAGCAGCGCCTCGGGTTAGAAGTCCTCATCGGGGCTGGCGGCCGGCTGGCGCCCAAAGGCCCCGTGCGCCTTGCCAGACTTGGCACTTTTACTTTTACGCGGCGCAGCGGGCTTTTCGGCGGGTGTATCCTCCTCGTCCTGAGTCGGGGCGGCCTTGGCGGCTTTGGCCTGTGCCGGCAGCAGCAGGCTGAGGCTGGAAAGCAGCGAGTCGGCGCTGTCGTCGCTGCGGAGCTTGTCGAGGTAGAAGTAGCCCGCCCCCAGCAGCATCAGCCCCCCGACCAGCTTCTGACCGGTGCTGAGCTTGGCTATTTCATCGGTTACTTTCCGATACTTCCGAATGGATAGTGCGGCCGTATCCAGGAGGTCGTCCGATACGGAGTCTTTCTTCGAGTGCTTTTTCTTGTGCTTGCCCATACTTGATGCGGATGATACGGCCACAAACCGGGCCCCACGGCGGGCCGGCGGCCGACGGCCTGGCGAGTAAGGTATTCGCAGGCCGGGGCCCGAAGGTTTCCGCGGCGGCAACCGCGCGGCTCCCGGCTTAGAGCGGCGCGGCTTTGTTCAGGGCCAGAAGGCGGCGTTGCTGGCTTTGCCACATGCGCAGGGCCACTACTAGTACTAGTAGCCCCCACAGCACCACCCCGCCCAGCCCCCACTGCAGCAGCGGGGGCAGCTCCCCAAACTCGTAGCGCATCTGGTGGGTGCGCAGAAAGCGCGTGGCAATGGCCAGAAAGTAAAACGACCAGTACTGGATGTAGCCAAACAGGCCCGTGCAGAGGGCCAACACGGCCGCCAGCACCAGGCGGGGCCGCACGAATACGGCCGCCAGCACCAGCAGCAGGGCGTACAAGCCCGCCCCGATGAGCAGGCCGCCAAGGCCGCCAACCAGCAGGAAGGTAGCTTTTACGTCTTTCTCCCCGGCATACGCCAGCACCGGCCAGCACCCGCCGACCAGCATCAGGAGAACAGCCCGGAGTAGGAGTTTCATGACAGCAGGGGCCCGGGCCACTTTTGCGGCCGGCCCCGCGGTTGTACGCAGGTTGGCCCCGGCTGCGTTATGGTGGCGCTACCGCGGCGGGGCCGCAAAAGTGGCCGGCCGGCGGCATCTTTACGGTAAACTCTCGTCTGTATGTCCAGCTTTATCAGTTTCCTGAATACGCTGCAGCCCCTGAGCCCGGCCCTGACCCAGGCCCTGCTGGCCAGCACCACCCCGGAGCGGTTGCCGGCCCACCACTGCCTGCTGCAGCCCGGGCAGGTGGCGCGCCGGGTGTATTTCCTGGAAGCCGGGCTGGTGCGGGGCTACACTCTATTGCACGGCCGCGAAATATCGTCCTGGTTTATGCAGGCCGGCGACTTTGTGATTTCCATCCTGAGCTTTTTCACCCAGCAGCCGTCCGAAGAATACCTGGAGCTGCTGGAGCCCTCGGTGGTTCATTCCATCACCTACGACCAGCTACAGCGCCTCTACCACGACTTTCCCGAGTTCAACTTCATTGGGCGGCGGGTGCTGGAGAAATACTACGTGCTCAGTGAACAGCGGGCCCAGACCCTGCGCTCCCGCACCGCGGCCGAGCGCTACGAGCTGCTGCTGCGCGACTTTCCCACCGTGTTTCAGCGGGTGGCCCTGCACCACATTGCCTCTCACCTGGGCATGGCCCCCGAAACCCTGAGCCGCCTGCGCAACAAGCCAAGTTAGACTTCTGCGCCGGAGCGAATATGACATTTGTCAAGAAAAGCCGGGCCGCGGCGGGGCACTTTTGGGCACCTCATTTATCCCCCTGCGCATGCCCACTCTTCATCCCTCTGCTCTACCCTACCGCCTGCCGCTGGCGTGTGGCGTTACCCTGGCCCTGGGGCTCGTTGTAGCCAACGTGCTGGCCGACCACTTTTTCGCGCCCTGGGGCATTCTGCTCACGCCCGTCGTTGCGGGGGGCGCCGTGCGGCTGGTGGCGTTTACCCGGCCGGGCTACCCGCTGCTGCAAGCTGCCCTCAGTGCGGCCCTTATTGCGCTGCACGACTGCGGCATCAAACTCTTCGGGGGCGGCACGCACGACACCGAGGGCCAGGGGTTCGTCCACGTTTTTCTGTTCTTCGGCCTGCTGGTGGCCTTTCTGGTGTTGGTAGCGGCCATCGACCAGCAGCAGGCCTCGACTCGTCTGGTCCGCCGCCTCGCCAAATTTCTGTTTGTCGCCCTTCTCATGGTCCATTTAGCTCTGACGGCCAATCTGGGCCTGGGCTCCTAGGTAAATTGTTGGCAGCTTGCTCCTCACAAAAGTGTGAAAGCCTGCTCACTAAGCTGTACATTAGAACCCATTTTGCCGCTTTTCGCGCAGTTTCTTATTTCCCTGTTTCTATGCCTCTTTCTTTACGCCACAGAATTGTGGTGCTGGCCTTGCTGAGCCTGTTTGCCGGCCGGGTCTACGCCCAGCGCGTCACCATCGACAGCATCAAGCTGGCCCGTACCGGCGGGCTGTACTTACCTTCTGCCCACCGGGCCATGGTGTTCACGCTGGAATCAGAAGCTGGCGCTACTCACTTCCGCCAGTACGTGTTCAATCCCACGCTGGGCCGGCAGCGCCGCCAGGATTTGCGCCTGGCCGGCCGCTACGAGCTGGGCACCAACGCCAGCAGCCGCCAGCACGTGCTCTATCAGCTCCACAAGCGCGCCTCCGACTCGATGGTAACCGTGGTGCTCGATACCACGGGTCAGGTAGTGAAACTGCACCGCGAGCTGAGCCGGAAAGTACGCTGGCGGGAGCTAGGCGGCACCGTGGCCCCGCAGGCCAATGGCTTTCTGCTCACCCAGCCCAGCTCGGGCCACAGCCAGCTGCTAGTGCGCTTCGTGAGCCCGCAGCTGCAGACGCAGTGGGAGCACCGCTTTGTTTCCCCGCAGGGCCAGGTGGCCGTCGACGAGACTATCCTTGACAGCACCCACGTGTGGTTTGTGGTGACCAACAACGCCCGCAGCCGCCGGGCAACTACGAAGGCCTACTGCCTGGAGCTGGCCACCGGCAAAGTGCTCTGCCGCATGCCCCTCGACTATAACGGGGAGCGGCGGGTGCCGGGCGTGGCCGCCATGGGCCCCGGCCATAGCCTGCTACTGGCGGGCTACTCCTACCCCAACAACCGCCCCAGCCGCACCAGCACGGGCAGCCTGTTCAGCGCCCGTTTCCACCCCGACAGCTCCCGCACCGACGAGCGGCTGGTGGCCTTGTCGAAGGAAGCCCGCCTGCTCACGGCCCAGGGCCGCAAGGTGCTCTGGCAAACCATCCAGCCCCAGCCCGACGGCAGCGTGCGGCTGGTGGGCGAAACCTACACCAGCACCTCGCTGGGCGGCCACATTGCCATTGGGGTCGTCACGGGCATTGCCACCCTGGGTATTGTGCGCGTCAGCACCACCACCCTGCGCCCCCGCGACGTGGTGTCGCTGCGGCTTACCAGCGCCGGGCAGGTCGACCAGCTGCGGGTGCTGCCGGTAAAAGATGGGGGCTCGTTCACGGTGGGGGGCTACCTGCAGGCCCGGCGCATGGCCCAGGCCGCCGCCGCCGCGGGCGTATTTCGCCTGCGCGGCTTCACCCCCGACAGCAACCGGGTTGTGCTACGCACCGCCAACCGGATTATGACCCTGGATGTACGCTCGGGTCAGCCCACCACGGTGCAGCAGACCCCACCGACCGGCTACTTCGACGTGTGGTTTGTGGAGCCCACTCACCTACTGCTGTACCACGAACAGCGCAGCCCCCAGCGCATCGACCTGGAACGGGTGGCCTATTAGCCGGCTGCCCCAAGCCTCAAGGCCCGAACTGCCCCGCCGCAGTTCGGGCTTCTTTGTGCGGTTTGTTCCGGGCTACCGGTACTGAATAGGCCTTGGAATGGATATCTTGGGCAGAGAAGAAACCTATTTACGTGTATCTGACGCCCGAGTACTTTGCTCCGGGTAGCAGATGGTAGCCAGCTGCGTATGCAAACCGAGGCGGATGTACTGATAATTGGCGCGGGCCTGGCGGGCCTGGTAGCGGCTACTGAGCTAACCGCCGCCGGCAAACGCGTGCTGCTCCTCGACCAGGAGCCCGAGCAAAACCTGGGCGGCCAGGCCTTCTGGTCGTTTGGGGGCCTGTTCCTGGTCGATTCGCCCGAGCAGCGCCGCATGCGCATCCACGACTCCTACGAGCTGGCCCTCTCCGATTGGCTGGGCAACGCCGACTTCGACCGGCCCGAGGACGTCTGGCCCCGGCGCTGGGCCGAGGCGTACGTGGGCTGGGCGGCCGGCGAAAAGCGTAGCTGGCTGCAACAGATGGGTATCAAGCTGTTTCCGGTGGTGGGCTGGGCCGAGCGGGGCGGCTACGGGGCCCGGGGGCCGGGCAACTCAGTACCACGCTTCCACGTGGCCTGGGGCACGGGCACGGGCGTGGTAGCGCCCTTTTCCTACCGCGTGCGGGAAGCCGCCAAAAAGGGGCTGCTCACCTTTAAATTCCGCCACCGCGTCACGGAGCTACTCCTGCAACATGGCGCGGTGGTGGGGGCCCGGGGCGAAGTGCTGGAACCCAGCGCCGCCGAGCGGGGCGCGGCCACGTCGAGGGTGGTCGTCGGCGACTTCCGCTTTCGGGCGCCGGCCGTTATTGTCACGGCCGGCGGGCTGGGGGCCAACCACGACTTGGTGCGCAAAAACTGGCCCGCCCGCCTCGGGCCGCCTCCCCGGCACATGCTCTCGGGAGTGCCCGAGCACGTCGATGGGCTGATGCTGGGCATTACCCAGGCCGCCGGCGGCCACGTTATCAACGAAGACCGGATGTGGCACTACGTCGAAGGCGTGCACAACTGGAACCCCATCTGGCCCCGGCACGGCATCCGGATTTTGCCCGGCCCCTCGTCGCTGTGGCTCGATGCCCGCGGCCACCGCCTGCCCGGCCCGCTCTACCCCGGCTTCGACACCCTGGGCACGCTTCAGCACCTGCGCCAGACGGGCTACGACTACAGCTGGTTTATTCTGACCCAGAAGATTATCCGCCACGAGTTTGCTCTCTCCGGCTCGGAACAGAACCCCGACCTGACCAATAAAAGCTGGCGCCAGACCCTGGGGCGGGCTTTCGGCAAGGGTGCCCCCGCCCCGGTGGAGGCCTTTAAACAGCACGGCGTCGACTTTCTGGTGCGCGACACCCTGCCCGAGCTGGTGCGGGCTATGAACGAGCTGACCGGGGAAGCCCTGCTCGACTATGCCCAGGTGGAAGCCGAAATCCGGGCCCGCGACGGGCAGCTCGACAACCCCTTCAGCAAGGATGCCCAGATTACGGCCATCCGCGGAGCCCGCAACTACATCGGCGACAAGCTTATCCGCACGGCCCCACCCCACAAGCTGCTCGACCCCAGCAAGGGCCCGCTCATTGCCGTGCGCCTGCACGTCATCACCCGCAAAAGTCTGGGCGGCCTCGAAACCGACTTGTCCGGCCGCGTCCTCGGCCCCGATGGCCAGCCTATCCCGGGGCTGTACGCGGCCGGCGAAATTGCGGGCTTCGGGGGCGGGGGCATGCACGGCTACCGGGCCCTGGAAGGCACCTTTCTGGGCGGGTGCCTCTACTCGGGCCGCATTGCCGGCCTGGCCGTGGCCGCGGCGCTGCCCTAACGGGGCTACTGTTGCACGGTCTGCCGCAGGCTGGCCAGGGACTCCCGGAACCGCGCGTCGTTCTGCTCCAGCCATTCGTCGAGGCGGCGCCCACCCTTGGCGGCCAGCTCCTCCAGGCGCATGCCGTCCATAGAGGCGGTGAAGTCGGTGAGGCTGCACCGCAGCTGCCCTTCCAGGACCTCGAACAGAAAGAAGGCCCGGAAAGGCTGGCTGGCTCCGGTCAGCACCAAACGGCCGCGCAGCTGCCCTTCTTCCGGCACCGAAATAAGGGTTCCTAGCCCCAGCGGGCCATTCTTATCCGTCAGCCACTGCCGGGCCCGGCGGTAGAGGTCGGCCCGGGACGTGCCAGGCACGCTGATAACCTCCACGTACCTGACCTTGCGCGTGGTGCTGTCGTAGGGGAAGTTGTGCAGGCCCTTGAAATGGTATTTTTGCGCCGTACCCGAAAAAGACAACAGCAGCAGCGTCAGCAGTAAGTAGAGTTTCTTCATTACCGAAACATAATAAAAAGAATCTTCATACTAGCTCAAAAAGAGGATGTTTTTATTACTTAGTGCCCCCAACCCTACTTACTGAGCGGCGCGAAATGCCCCTACTACTACCCCCAGCAGCTGGTGTAAAGCATACACTTTATTGTATTATATCAGGCAACAGCTTTACTCTTTACAAAGTGCTTGCGGCGGGTACGGCAGCATTAGGCGGCCACCCTGGCCTTCACCGCCGCGGTAGGACTATGCGGGCACAAACCTGGCAACATTAGCACATTCTGCAACTCAACCGGCGCTGCTGGCCGGCCCCAGCCTGGTAGCACCACCTCGCCCGGGCCCGCCCGCTTTCAGGCGGCCACTCCCGGTACCCGCAAAAGCGGCTGCAGCCCGGGAGCTGCAGCCGCTTTTGCTTTTCATTCTGCCCTGCAGAAGGCCGGGTGGGCTTAGCTAGCGGGCTCCAGTAAACGGCTCCAGCGGATTTTGTGCAGCAGGTTGGCGTAGGGGTCCAGGGAATACAGCACCAGCACGGCCTTGCCCACGATGTGGTCTTCGGGCACGAAGCCCCAGAAGCGCGAATCCTCGGAGTTGTGCCGGTTGTCGCCCATCATAAAGTAGTAGTTCTGCCGGATGGTATAGCGCGTCAGCGGCCGGCCGTGCTGGTAAATCCGGCCGTGCTGCCAGCTGATGTCGGCATTGGGCTCGTAGTGGGCAATAATGGCGTAGTAAGCCGCCGCGTTGGCCGGCGTCAGCGTTATCGTCTGGCCCTGGCGGGGCACCGGCAGCGGGCCGTAGGTATCGAGCTGCCAGTTCTGGGGCTGGCGGCTGGGTGCCGCGGCCGGGTGGTGAAAGTCGGCTACCTCCGGAAACAGGCGGGCCGGGTATTGGGCCACGGTCAGGGCCTGCACGTAGGGCTGGCCCCGGAAGTAGGCAGCCACTTCCGCCGAGCAGCTGATGAGGAAGCCTGTTTTACCCGTAGCCGGATCGGCCCCGGCGCGCGGAATACCGTCGGGCTCGTTATAATCGACTACGCCGTGCTCGTGCAAGGCCTGCCGCACGGCATCGTTGGGCTGGTCGACTTGCATAAAGTACGTGTGCTGCTGCTGGCCGGCTACGGCCCCGGGCTGGCCGTTGAGAAAGACCTGCCCGCCCCGAATTTCCAGGGTGTCGCCGGCGACAGCGACGCAGCGCTTGATCAGGTTGGTGCGCAAATCGGCCGGGCGCTGCTGCTCGTGGGGCACGTGGAAGACCACAATGTCGTTGCGCTGTACCGAGCTAAAGCCGGGCAGGCGAAAGGTGGGCAATTGAATAGCGTCGGAATAGCTCGGTGGGCCTTTTTCCCAGAGTGTCTGGTGGGTGAGCGGTACCTGCAGCGGCGTTTGGGGCGTGCGGGGCCCATAGTGCAGCTTGCTAACTACCACACAGTCGCCCACCAGCAGGGAGCCTTCCATGCTGGGCGTCGGAATGGTGTAGGCCTCCACCGCCGTCCAGCGGATAAGGGTGGCCGCCAGTACGGCAAAAACCACGGCGTCGCGCCATTCGCGAACCAGGCCCTTGGGCGGCGGGGGCGGCGTGGTACGACGCCGGAAGGGAAAGAGCTTCATAGCAGGTGAGGGGTAGAGGTGAACATCTGTCTAGATAGTCCTTGGCCCCTGGCCGTTGCCTGGCCCCGGCTATTTCTGAGAAGACCGGGGCAACTTCCTGCAAGAACAAAGCTGGCGCTGTATAGAAAACCCTGAACGTGGCGAGCAACAGGTAGTATAGGCCGGCCCCGGCAGGTACCCGAGTGGCCGTGGCGTACGGGCAGCCCCGCCACTGAAAGAGCCGAAAATTGTCGCAAATGCCCCCGTTGGTTGCCGCATTTACCCAGTCGGACCCGCGGCAGCCCGTACTACTTTTGCTTTGTAATCGACTCACCTCACGACGATGCGCAAACTCAAACTACAGGTGCAACTAACCCTGGACGGGTTTATTGCCGGCCCCAACGGCGAAATGGACTGGATGACGTTCAACTGGGACGAGGAGCTTAAGACCTACGTGGCGGCCCTTACCGAGCCGGTCGACTGCCTGGTGCTGGGCCGCAAGCTGGCCGAAGGCTTTATTCCCTACTGGGCCTCGGTAGCGGCCGACGCGGCCAACCCGGAGCAAGCCGCCGGCCGCAAGTTCACCGACACGCCCAAGGTGGTATTCAGCCGTACCCTGGCGCAGACCGCCTGGGACAATACCGTGCTGGCCCAGGGCGACCTGGTTGCCGAAATTACCCGGCTAAAAGAACAGCCCGGCCAGGACCTCATTGCCTACGGCGGGGCCACGTTCGTATCGGCCCTCATTCAGGCCGGCCTTATCGACGAGTACCACCTGTTCCTTAACCCGGCCGCCCTGGGCACCGGCCTGCCCATTTTCCGGGAGCTGACCGCCCCGCAAAACTTCACGCTGGTCAACTCCACGGCCTTTGCCTGCGGCATCGTCGTGCTGCATTACGAGCCCCGGCGCGCCTAAACCGGCCCCGGTACCCGCACCGCACCCGCCCAGCGACTGGAAGCAGCTGCTTGACGGGTGCGGCGTTTTACACGAACCTCTACCGCTGCTACAGCTGATACAGCTGTTTCACGCCCTCGAGCAGGGAGGTGGGCTGGCGGCCCAGCGCCGTGGCCAGATCGGGGCTGACCATGGACTCCTGCCCGTGCTTAATGTCGGTCATGAAGCCGATGGTGCGCTGAATGGCTACTTCCGGCACGCCCCGCTCCCGCATGCGGGAAGCCAGCACCTCGGGTTCCACATCGTGGTAGGCCACGGGGCGGCCCGAAGCTTCGGTCAGGGCGGCGGCTACGTCGGCAAAGGAGTAGGCGGTGGCTCCGGTGAAGTGGTAGATGCGGTTACCGGGGGTATTTTGGAGCAGGACTTTGGCAATGGCCTCGCCCATGTCCTGGCGTAGGGCAAAGGCCACCCGGCCCGGCCCGGCCGGCAGGCTGATGCCCGTGTCGAACACCGTGGGGCCGGTAAACACGGGCAGGGTGTCCATGTACAGAATGTTGCGGAAGAGAATGTAGCGCAGGCCGCTGGCGCGCAGGTAATCTTCGGTCTGGAAGTGGCGCACCATCAGCTTGTTGGCCAGGGTGGCGGGGTCTTGCAGGGCCCGGCTGGTGTAGGCCACCGTGCGCACGCCCGCTTTTTTGGCGGCGTCAATTACGTTCAGGTGCTGTTGCAGACCGTCGTCGTCGCCCCCGCCGGAGATGAGCAGCACCTGCTCGATGCCCTGCATGGCCTGGTCGAGGGAAGCCGGGTCGGAGTAGTTGCCCACCCGCAGGCTCACGCCCTGGGCCTGCCAGGCAGCGGCTTTGGCCGGGTCGCGCACCAGGGCCGCCACGCGCTGGGCGGGCGTGTGCTGGAGCAGCGTGTGCAGAACGGCGGTGCCTAAATGGCCGGTGGCTCCGGTTACTAGAATCATGACAAGAAGGGTTAGCGTGGACAAGATAGTTGCCGCCGGCCCGCAGGAAGCAGGGCCGCGGCGGCAGCTACAAAAGTCGACGCCAGGACCCGGGAGCAGAATAGCCGGAGGGCGGGAATCTGTGGCGAAAAGGCGGTAAGCGCGGCTTAGCCCGCCTGCCGGTAGGCCGTGGGCGAGAGGCCGGTGCTGCGCTTGAAAAACCGGCTGAAGGCAAACTGGTCGGTGAATTGCAGGCCCGCGGCCACCTGGGCCACACTCAGGGCGGGATTTTGCAGCAGGGCCTTGGCTTCGAGGGCCACGGCCTCGGCTATCCACTCGCTGGCGGTCCGGCCGGTTACTTGTTTCACCAGCTCGGTGAGGTGCTTGGGCGTGATGCAGAGCGCGGCGGCGTAAAACTGCACGCTCCGCTCGGCCCCGCAGTGGGCCTGCACCAGCTGGCGAAAAGCGGCGGCCTGCTGCTGCCCGCGGCTTTTGCCCTGGGCCCAGCCAGCCGGCTGCTGCTCGTAGAGGGCCCCTATTTCGTAGAGCAGACTCGTGAGAATGCTCTTGACGATGTTGTCGCGCTGGGCACTGGCGGCGCGGTATTTCTGCTGCAAAAAGCGAAACGAAGCCGCAATGCTGGCCGCCTCCGCCGGGGCTAGCGGCAGCACGTGGGTCGGCGGGGCCACAAAGAAGTGCAGCTTGCCCGTCGCCGCGTTGTGGGTGGTAATATAGTCCCGGGTGAAAAAGATGGACAGGGTTTCGTAGTCGTCGGCCACCCGGCCCCACTCCTTGATAACGTCGGGGGTAGCCAGCACCAGGCAGCCCGGGGTTACGTGGTAAGATTCCAGGTTGACTTTCACCTCGGCAGTGCCCCGCAGGCAGAGGCTGATTTTGTAGTAGTCGCCCCGGTAGGGCTGGTGCAGGGGAATCGTGGGCTTGGGCCCGCCATACTCGGGAAAAAATACCTCCACCGCCCCGGCGGCGTCGGTGGCAAAGGCCTGCAGCTGATACGTGGGAATACGCTCACTCATGAAAGGGCAACAACGAAAGCGGCGGAAAAGCTTGCCGAACGTCAAAATAGCAAGAAGTTCGGTAGGCGGGTAAGCCCTTGGAGGGGCAGGCGGTATAGTGCAGCCGCTGGCCGTGTGGCGAGTGTTAGGCCTGAACAACGAAGGCGGTTAATTCGGCCATCTTCCCGGCGCGAAACCGCCACACGTCGCAATACGCGTATTCCACTGCTTCACCTTGCTCATCGGGTAGGGTAATGGTGCCCAGGGCCGTCACGAAATCGGCCTCGGCAATGAGGTGCTTGACCATGAACACGGGCGGCTGCTCATACGCCGTGGCCATCCACTGCCGCACCGCCTCCTTGCCCCGCAGCGTTTGCTCGCCCACAAAGGTCCACTCCGTGTCGTCGGTGCAATGCGCCAGAAAGCCCTCATAGTCGCCGGCCGTAATGGCGGCATTGGCCTTTTCGAGTACCTGCTTGTTGGTGGTGTCGGGCATACCAGAGTCCGTTGGGTAGATAGAACAAGAGGAGGAAACAGTGCGCTGCCGGCACTCGGTGCCCAGCTTAGCTCTCCTTGTCAGGTACGGTTGTGACGCCGCGTGGTTAGGGCCGGGGGCGGGTAGCGCTACGCGTGCCGCCCCCGGCCCAAGCCCACCCCAGAGGGCCTGCGTGAAGGGGCAAAAAGCAGGTAAATTCATACTTTGCAGAAGCCTTGAGCTATGCTGATTTGGCCTGTAGTCTGTCGTTGCGCCTTGACCACTACTAGCTCACTGCCCCGCGGCGCTTTCTTCTCCTAACCCTATTTGCCCATACCCATACTTCTACCCTCATTTTCTATGTTTTCTGCACTACGTTTCCTGCCCGCCGGGTTCCTGCTGACCGTCGGTCTGCTGGGCAGTAGCTACCAGGCCGCCGCCCAAACCCCGACCAAGCAGTGGGACAGGCGCTTTGGCGGCAATCAATCGGACAGTTTCTCTGCCCTGCAACGTACTCCCGACGGGGGCTACCTGCTCGCCGGCTCCACCGTGTCGTCCGTGGGCGGCGACGTGACCCAGGCCGAAATCGGCAACTTCGACTACTGGCTGGTCAAGATTGACGCCAGCGGCACCAAGCTCTGGGACAAACGCTTCGGGGGTTTCTCCGACGATTACCTGTCGGCCGTGCAGCCCACCGCCGACGGGGGCTACCTGCTGGTCGGCTCAACCCGCTCGCTGCTCAGCGGCGACATCACCCAGGACAGCCGGGGCGGCTTCGATGGCTGGGTGGTCAAGATCGACGCCAACGGCAACAAGCTTTGGAATAAGCGCTTCGGGGGCTCGGCCGACGACTTCCTGCGCTTTCTGCAGCCCACCGCCGACGGCGGCTGCGTACTCGGGGGCTCCACCATTTCGCCCGTTGGCGGCGACATCACCCAGCCCAGCCGGGGCGGCGTCGACTACTGGCTCCTGAAAATTGACGCCAACGGGACCAAGCTCTGGGACAAGCGCCTGGGCGGCTCGGCCGACGACGGCCTGAACTCCCTGACGTCCACCGCCGACGGTGGCTTTGTGCTCGGGGGCTCGTCCGTTTCCGCCATCGGCAACGATAAAACCGAAGCCAGCCGGGGGGCTAGCGACTACTGGCTGGTGAAAGTTGATGCCAGCGGCACCAAGCTCTGGGACAAAACCGTGGGCGGCACCGCCAACGACTACCTGAACAACGTGCTGATGACTGCCGACGGGGGCTACCTCCTGGCTGGCTCATCCGACTCGCCCGTGGGCGCCGACAAAACCCAGGGCAGCCGGGGCGTGGGCGACTACTGGGCGGTCAAGCTCGACGCCAACCGCAATAAGCAGTGGGATAAGCGCTTCGGCGGCGAAAGTATCGACCAACTGTCTCTGGTGTTGCCCCTGAGCGACGGCGGCTACCTGCTCGCCGGGGATATCCGCTCCAACAATGAGGGCGACGTGACCGAGTCCCGCCGGGGCTTCGTCGATTTCTGGCTGGTAAAGATTGATGCCAGCGGCACCAAGCTCTGGGATAAGCGCTTCGGCGGCACCGCCGAAAACTACCTGGTGGATATACTGCCCACCCCCGACGGCGGTGCCCTGCTCGGCAGCGAAACCTTGTCGGGCCTCGGCGGCGACAAAAGCCAGGGCAGCCGGGGCAGCACCGATTTCTGGGTCATGAAGCTGAACCCCTTCGGCACCATCACGGGCGCGCGGCCCGCGGCCGGGCGGCAGCAGCTCGGCGTGTATCCCAACCCGGCCCACCAGCGCCTACGCCTGCGCCTGCCCGAGCAGGCCCCCCGCACCGGCCTGCACCTCTCCCTGCTCGACGCCACCGGCCGGGTGGTGAGCCAGCAGGCCCTGGCCGCCCCCGGCCCCGAGGTATGGGTCGAACTGGGTTCGCAGCGGGCCGGCTTGTATCTGCTGCGCCTCGAAGGGCCTGATGGTTACCTGGCCACCCAGCGCGCAGTGCTGGAGTAGGCGCTTGCGAGGGCTGCTCCCAGCAGCGGGAGCAACATCTTATGTGGCCTTGAGTCCAGTGTATTTTGCGGCGCGTGCCAGTTTAAAAACGTCCGGAGCTCTCGGTAGCTCCGAACGTTTTTGCGTTTCAGCTCCTGGATGTAGCTAAATGGGTTTGTTGTTTATTTAGGTCAAAACAAAAAATAAACAAAAAATCCGTTTTTCATTTTGTTGTTTATTTTTACAAAAAACAAAAATACACAACAAGCCTATCTATGCCGCGCCGCGCCGCCCCCTCGACTTCCATATTGGCCCGGATTCGGGCTTGGTTTGGTTTGCAGCAGCAGGAGCTGGCGCTGTATCTGGGTATCAGCCAGCAACTGGTGCACAGCATTGAATCGGGCCGGCACCATATGAGCTACCTCGTGGCCGACGCCATGCTGCCCCTGGCCCGGCAGCTGCCCGAGCCCATTACGCGGCTCGATGAGCCCCTGCCCGCCGCCCTGCCGCCCAGCGCGCCGGCCCCCGATGCCGGGGAGCTGGACTTTCGCCGGCGGGTGTGCCTGCAGCGGGCCGCCAAGCTACGCGCCCAGGCCGCCAAGCTGGCCAGCCGGGCCCACTACGCCCACCGGTGGCAGCAGGCCCTGCCCCAGCTGCTGCCCCCGCCCGAAGCACCCGACCCCGAGCAGGCCGCCTGGCTGACCGGCTGGCTACAGCGCCGCGCCCGTCCCCTCACCCCGGAAGAAGTTACCCGCTGGCACCTGCTTCAGGCCCAGGCCGGGGCCCTCGAAGCCGAAGCCGCCCTGCTGGCTGCTTCGTAGCCCGTCGGCGTTCCGACTGGCCGTGGCAAGCCGTCCTCTGCGAAGTAACCAATGCTCTTTGACCAGAAAGCCCTAACGTCTGAGTAGACGCTAGGGCTTTTCAGGGAAGGAAGCTCAGCACATTTCAGAGGACGGATTGACGCCGCTTGATGCGCGGAATGTCGTGCCTTCTCGCAAGGACAGGAGAGGGAGGGCTTGTTGAGGCAGCGCGACAATGTGTTGCGCAGGGGCTTTGTCCCATTTTGTCGCAAACATTCCGCTTTTTGAATACTTGACAACGGCCGGGCGTTTTCACCAAGCCCGGTATAGCCGAAACTGGACCATAAGGAGCTGGTTTTGCGCCTGCCGAACCGGGGTGCAACGGCGGCCGAACCGGGCTTGTCGCATGTCACAAAAACCGCCTTGTTGGCCTTTTTATCAGCTACTTACCCTCTTATGTTCGGGCATTACTAACCCCTTAACCTATTATCATATGCCCCTCGTGTATTCCTCCCTTACCGACCGCGCCCTCTGCGACGCGGCCACCGCCGAAATCGACTTCGAGCTGCTCACCTACTCGGCCCGCGACGTGAACAGCGACCTGGACGACAAGCGCGCCGAGCGTCTGCAAAGCTCGGCCACCGCCCAGCTGGCTACCGTGGAAGCCCGCCTGGCCTCGGCCGAAGCCATCCTGGCCCTGCCCTCCCTCACGGCCGACGAGCGCGAGAAAAAGGAGAATGAGCTCAGCTCCCTGAAAATACAGCGCAAAAAGCTCCAGAAGCGCCTGCTTCAGGTTTCGGGCCTGGCCGAGTTTCTCACCGACGTCGACATCGCCCAGAACGACCAGCAAGTCGCGCTCCTGAACGACATCAAAGCCGGCATCGCCCAGCACCGCACTACCCTTTCGGCGTAAGCAGCCACCGCAGTAGCCCTAAGCCGCCCGCCGCTTCTCGTGGTGGGCGGCTTTTTTTAGGTTTGGGTATCAAGCAGTAACAATCACAAGGCAGTGACCAAGAATTGCACTACCAGTAACCATCTAGCATACAAAGAATTACAACACTACCTATACCAGAACGTATAGCAGGATTCAACCCTTATACCAACCTGCTATGCATTACAAACTTAACTTCCTATTCCTGGTTGCGGCCCTAAGCCTAGTGGCCTGTGACTCCGACGATGCAGCCGAAGAGCCGCAGAACGGTGACTTTCCCACCGAAACCCTTACCGCCAGTCCCGTCACCATTCGCGTCAGCGACCTGCCTGCCCCTTTCGCCAGTCAGTCCGTTACCAATTACCCGCAGCTCTTGCAGGAGCGGCCCGAAAATGCCCGCCTGAAAGTACCCCAGGGGTATGCCGTCAACATATTTGCCGATGACCTGCCCCAGGGCCGCTGGATGGCCGTAGCCCCCAACGGCGACGTATTCGTGGCCCAGATGATGCTCAACCAGATTATGGTGCTGCGCGATACCAACGGCGATGGCCGGGCCGATGAGCGCACGGTATGGGCCACCGGCGGCCCCCTGAGCCGGCCGATGGGCATGGCTTTCAACGGCAACTACTTCTATGTGGCCACCTCCGGCGCTCTGCTGCGCTACGACTACACCTCGGGCCAGAAGCAGGCCACCGGGCAGCCCCGGCAGCTGGCCGAGCTACCCGGCGGCGGCCAACATCCAGCCCGCTCCCTACTCCTCTACAACAACAAGCTCTACGTGGGTATCGGCTCCTCCGAAAATGCCAGCGTGGAGCAGGACCCACGCCGCACCACCATTCAGGAGTTTGACCTAGAGGGTGGCAACCGCGTGACCTATGCCTCGGGCCTGCGCAACCCCCAGGGCATGGATGTAAACCCGGCCCGGGCAGGCGAAATTTGGGCCGTGGTGAATGAGCGCGACGCCCTGGGTGATGACCTCGTGCCCGATTACGCCACTGCCGTGCCCCGCGGCGCTTTCTTCGGCTACCCCTGGGCCTACTTAGCCCCTGACAAGCGCGACCCGCGCATCACGGCCCCCGCCCCGCCGGAAGTTGCCAATACCCGCACCCCCGAAGTGCTGCTGCGCGCCCACAGTGCCGCCCTGGGCCTAGCCTTTTACACGGGCACGGCCTTCCCCGTCGACGCCCGCGGCGACCTGTTCTTAGCCATGCGCGGCTCCTGGAACCGTTCGGTGGGCTCGGGCTATAAAGTAGTGCGCGTGCGCATGAACAGCGCCGGCCTGCCCGAAACCGCCGGCCCTGATGGCCGCGGCGCCAGCTTCGAAGACTTTGTAACCGGCTGGCAACTCAACGAGGGCCAAGCCGCTCCGCCTCAGGTGTGGGGCCGGCCCGTGGGCATCATCACCGGCCCCGACGGTTCCCTACTCATTGCCGAAGATGGTAACGGCATTGTGTGGCGCGTAAGCTACCGGGGCGCAAACTAAACTGGGTTCGTTTTCTGCTAACCAACTTTGACAAGAGGTTAGCTTGCGTCTGCTACCCACACAAAAAAGCGGCTGAAGCTTCCTAGAGCTCCAGCCGCTTTGGCGTTTTCTGCCTTTCGGCCAGGAATTACATGTGAATGGCCCGGTTCTCGGTGGCGGCGAGGCAGGCTTCCTTCATGGCTTCGGCGTAGGTGGGGTGGGCGTGGCTCATGCGGGCTACGTCCTCGGCCGAGGCGCGGAACTCCATGGCCGTCACGGCTTCGGCAATGAGGTCGGCGATGCGCGGGCCGATCATGTGGACGCCCAGGATTTCGTCGGTTTCCTTGTCGGCCAGCACTTTCACGAAGCCGTCGAGGTCCATGGAGGCGCGGGCGCGGCCCGAGGCGCGGAAGGGGAAGGAGCCGGTTTTGTAGGCTTTGCCCTGCTCCTTGAGCTGCTCTTCGGTGTAGCCCACGCCGGCCACTTCGGGCCAGGTGTAGACCACGCCCGGAATCAGCAGGTAGTTCACGTGGGGCTTTTGGCCCGCGAGGGTTTCGGCCACGAACACGCCTTCTTCTTCGGCCTTGTGGGCCAGCATGGCGCCGCGAATCACGTCGCCGATGGCGTAGATGCCGGGCACGGAGGTTTGCAGGTGCTCATCGACTTTGATACGGCCGCGCTCTTCGAGCTCGATGCCGGCAGCTTCCAGGTTCAGGCCCGCCGTGTAGGGCGAGCGGCCCACGGCCACCAGGCAGTAGTCGCCCTCAAACTTCACTTCCTCGCCCTTGGGGTTGAGGGCCGTTACGGTCACGGCGTCGCCTTCGCGGGTAGCGCCGGTCACCTTGTGGCTCATGAAGAACTCGATGCCGATTTTGCCCAGGATGCGCTTGAGCTCTTTGCCCAGGGCGCGGTCCATGGTCGGGATGAGGGAATCCATGAACTCCACCACCGATACTTTCGCGCCGAGGCGGGCGTACACGGAAGCCATTTCCAGGCCGATAACGCCGCCGCCAATGACAATCATGTGCTTGGGCACCTCGCGGATGTTCAGGGCCTCGGTGGAGGTGATGATGCGCTCCTTGTCCTGGGCAATGAAGGGTAGCACCGTGGGCTTGGAGCCGGTGGCGATGATGACGTGCTTGGTTTCGATCTGCTGGGCCTCGCCGCCCTCGGTGGGCGTGATGCTGATGTGGTTCTTGTCGACGAACGAGCCCACGCCGCGCAGCACCTCAATCTTGTTCTTCTTCATCAAGAACTGGATGCCGTCGGTATTGGCCTTCACCACCCCGTTTTTGCGGTCGATGAGCTGGTTCATGTTGATCTGCAAGTCGCTCAGCTCAATGCCGTGCTCCTTGAAGGTATGGCTGGCATTGTGGAAGTGCTCGGTCGAGTCGAGCAGGGCTTTGCTGGGGATGCAGCCCACGTTGAGGCAGGTGCCGCCCAGGGTGGGATATTTCTCAATCAGGGCCGTTTTGAAGCCGAGCTGGGCGCAGCGAATGGCTGCTACATACCCGCCGGGGCCGGAGCCGATGACGGTAACGTCGTATTGGTTCATGCTACGATGAATTCGGTGAGAATCAACTAGGGGCGAAGGTACGAACGGCGAATTTGTGAAGTGGTGAATGAGTGAGTTTTGTTCGGATGTGTTCAGCAAACCCGGTGTCATTGCGAGCTTGCGAAGCAATCCGTCCTCTGCGAAGCGCCACACTCCCTTTCACCACAACGCCCTTTATCTTAACAAGCTATGCCCTACTATGTCTATATTCTCACCAATGCCAACCACGCCGTGCTCTACATCGGCGTGACCAATGACCTGCAGCGCCGCGTCTACGAGCACAAAAGCGGCCTGCACCCCGGCTTTACCAAGAAGTACAACGTGCACAAGCTGGTGTACTGGGAGCAGTTTACGGACGTAAAAGCCGCCATTGAGCGGGAGAAGCAGCTCAAAGCCGGCTCCCGGCAAAAGAAGTTGGACCTGATCCAGGCCTTCAATCCAGAATGGATTGACCTGTTTGACTTGCTGGGGTAAGTCTTCGGTCTTAGTAAAAGACGTGTCCTTGCGAGGACGAAGGACGAAGCAATCCGTCCTCTGAAATGTAGAGAGCTTCCTTAAGTGAAAAGCCCTCTACTACACGCGGTAGTAAAGGGCTTTGTGGGTAAAGGGCGTTTGTCACCAGCAGAGGACGGATTGCTTCGCTTTGCTCGCAATGACAGAGAAAAAAGGGTTTCTGGGTAAAGGACGTGTCTACCTCCGCAGAGGACGGATTGCCACGGCCTTCGGCCTCGCAAGGACACTTTCTTACCGCGGCGGGCCCAATTCCTGGAGGCGCTGCCGGGCGTTGTGGTTGGCGGGGTTGAGCTGCAGGGAGCGGCGGTAGTGGGTAATGGCTGACTGGACATCGTTGTTTTTCTCGTCGGCTTCGCCCAGGCTGTCAAACAGGTTGGCGTCGTTGGGGTAGAGTTCGGTGCCAAGGCGGAAGATGGCCACGGCGGCGGGCACGTCGTGGGCCTCGCGCAGGAGCTGGTAGCCCCATGTGTTTAGCTCGCCTTCCGACAAGGCAAACGTGGGCTCCTGCTGCTGCAGCCGGCGGTAGATTTCCAGGGCTTGGCCGAAACCGTCCCGGGCCAGGGCCGCCGCGAAGCCGGCCTGCGTGGGCACGGGGCCGGGCCGGGCGGGCAGGTGGTCGAGGCGGGCCATGTGGGCCGGAACGCCGTTCTGGGAGGGCGTGCGGCCCAGGAACTGGTGGCCGGCGGCGTCACCTTTCAAGGTGGCGTTGAGAAATTCGAGGGTGTAGCGGCAGGTCCAGTGGTAGGCCGCTTCCACCTCAGCGCGGGAGTATTCCGTGAAGTGCGCTGGCTCGGCAAAGCGCAGGCCGATGGTGGAAAAGTCGATGTGCTCCATCGGGTTCATAACCATGTGGTAGAGGTCGGCATACGTCGCTTCGTTCAGCAGGATGCCCGTGGTTTGCATCCCTTTGGCGCTCAGTTCGCGCACCGATTCGGAGCGGCGCTGCACGTACAGCCACGGCACGGTCAGGCGCACTCGGGACACGGGTTTGGTGTCTTCCTGGGCTTTGGTTCCATCAAAGCTGACGATGGCGTCGAGGCGCACGTCCTGCGTGGCGGCCAGCGCATTGGCCAGGCCGCCCCAGCTCCAGCCCGCGGCGGCCACGTGGGCCATGTCGGCCTGGGGCAGGGTGTGGGCGTAGGAGAGCAGAAACTGGATATCCCGCGCCTGCGTGTCCAGCCCTTCCGCGTCGAAGTTCATGTTCTTGGTGCGCGTGCCCAGGCTGCGACTGGCCAGCACCACGTAGCCGTGGCTGGCGAGGTACTCGCACAGGTCGGCAGCTTCGTGGGCCGTGCCGCCACCGCCGGCGGCATAAATCACCACCGGAAACTTGCCCGCGGCGGCCGGGGCGTTGCGCACGGCCCACATGCGCTGGTCAAAGAGCTGCTGGGCTTGCTTCGGGCCTACTAGGGCGGCGGCCCACTGCAGCTTATCGGCCAGGAAGGCAGCGGCTTCGGCATCGGTTCGGCTGAAATTGTCGTCGGTGGCCTCGGTGCGCAGATAATCGGCGTACCGCAGGGGCGTCCCGCCTTTCGGGGCCGGGTACCACACCAAGGTTTGGATGGGGCGGGCCAGTTCGCCAGTCGTGGGTTTTCCGGTTACGGCGTCGGTGCGGCCTTTGTAGGCCCGGGCGTAATCGTACTGCTGCACCACCCGGAAGCCCACGGGGTGCGGGCCGGGCTTGAGGTCGGCAAAGCCGGCAGCCTGGGCCGCGGCAGTGCAGAAACACAGCAAAAGAAGTAGAACCGTTTTTAGCATGCAGGAATACGGATGAAAGGAAGGGCAATGATACAAACTCCCAGGCCCCACTCTATTCCTCATATCCTAGGAAAAAGAACGTACTGTCGACATCCTATGCCGGCGCCCTAATCCACCAATACCCCGACGTAGTAGTTGAAGGTGTCGACTTCGAGGTTGTCTTTGGTAGCGCCGGGCAACTCGAGGGGCTGAAAACGGCTACCGGGCTGAATGAAGCCATACTGCCCACCTTTCACCCGTACCCGCACGGGCATGTCGAAGTCGGGCACGTCGGCCACCCACCGGACTAGCACCTGGTCTTTCTCCTGGCGGATTTCCAGGGTCGGGATGCCGGGGTAGCGCAGGTACTGGTCGAATACCTTGGTGAGGTTTTTCCCGCTCTGCTGGTTGATGTAGCCCACAATCTGCTCGGTCGTGACGGTTTGGTGGTAGAACGTCTGGCCCAGCCCCCGCAGGATCTGCCGCCACTTCTGGTCGTCGTCCACGATGGTGCGCACCATGTTGAGCAGGTTGGAACCCTTGTCGTACATGTCGCCCGAGCCCTCCCGGTTTACGCCGTAGGGCCCGATGATGGAGCCGTCGTTCTGAATGTTGCGGCGCTGCCCGTGCAGGTACTCCTGGCCAGCTTGCTTACCAAACTGGCTTTCGGTAAACAAGGCCTCCGAATACGTCGTGAACGACTCGTGAATCCACATATCGGCAATGTCCTTAGAGGTGATGTTGTTGCCGAACCACTCGTGCCCGCTTTCGTGGATGATGATAAAATCCCACTTCAGGCCCAGGCCCGTACCCGAGCGGTCGGTGCCGAGGTAGCCGTTCTGGTACTTGTTGCCGTAGGCCACGGCGCTCTGGTGCTCCATGCCCAGGTGGGGCGCATCCACGAGCTTGTAGCCGTCCTCGTAAAACGGGTAGGGCCCAAACCACGACTCCAGCGACTTGAGCATGGGCTTCACATTGGCCGCAAAGTGCGTTTTGGCCTTGGCCAGGTTTTCCTGCAGCACCCAGTATTCTAGCGTCAGCCGGCCTTTTTCGCCAGCGTAAGAATCCGAGAAACTGGTGTAGTCGCCCACGTTCAGGGCCACGTCGTAGTTGTTGATGGGGTTGCGCACGGCCCAGTCGAAGCGGGTGGACCCGCCCTTGAGCTTGGTCACCTTGCGCAGCCGGCCGTTCGAGACGTCTTTCAGCCCCTTGGGCACCGTCACGCTGATGAGCATGCTGTCGACTTCATCGGCCTGGTGGTCTTTGGTAGGCCACCAGGCGCTGGCGCCCAGGCCCTGCACGGCGGTGGCTACCCAGGGCTTGCCGTTGGCATCTTTGGTAAACACCAGGCCACCGTCCCAGGGGGCCCGCTCGGCCACGCGGGGTTTGCCCGAATAGAACACCGTAAATTCTTCCTGGCTACCCTTGCGCACGGGCTGGGCGAAGGTGACAAACACGGCATTGGCTTCCCGGGTAAAAGCCAAATTCTGACCCTTGTAGACTACTTTCTCCACCGTCAGGTTGGCAAACAAGTCGAACTGCAGACGGGTGAAATCCTGGGTGGCCGTGAAGCGGAACAGGTTCGAGCCGCTTAACGACTTATCGTCGATGTTGAGCCGGACGTCGAGGTGGTAGTAGTTGATGTCGTAGCAGGTACGCAGGGGCGTGAGCGTGCCACGCAGCGAGTCGGCGCGGGTGTAGTCGGGCTTGGGCTGGAGCAGCTGGGCGTTAGAGCCGTGGCGCAGGCCCAGCAAAGAGGCCAGTATAACCAGGATTCGGAGCATAAGGGCAAAAAATAAGGAACTAGGGCACTAAACAGACCCTCCGGTTACGGGGAGGTTGCGCCTGCTACGGAGCCCGAAGGTACACGTCCGCAGGATTCGGGTGGCTACCTGCCCGAGTTTGCCGTAGGTTTACAGCCTCAACTCGTTGCTCATGCCATCCGCCGCTACTCCGTCCCGGGCTGCCATTCTGGGCGCCTTTGCCATCGTCTACCTCATCTGGGGCTCCACGTATTTGGGTATCCGCTTTGCCATCGACAGTATGCCGCCCCTGCTCATGGCCGGGTCGCGCTACCTGCTGGCCGGCCTGCTGCTCTACGGCTTTATGCGGTGGCGGGGCGAGGCCGCTCCTACCCGGCAGGGCTGGGCCACGGCCCTTATTATTGGCATCTGCCTGCTGTCTTTCGGCAACGGGGGCGTCACGCTGGGCGAGCAGTACATTCCTTCGGGCATGACCTCCCTGCTGGTAGCCACCGTGCCGATGTTTCTGGCTCTGCTGGGCTGGCTAAGCGGGGTGGCCGCCCGGCCCACACCCTCGGTAGCCCTGGGCCTGGTCCTGGGTTTGGTGGGCGTGTACTTGCTGGCCCGCACGCCGGGGGCCAGTCACGTGGCTATTCCGGGGCACGAAGCGGTGGGCATTACTTTGGTGCTGGTAGCAGCTTTGGTGTGGGCCATTGGCTCGTTGTACTCCAAGAAAAAGCAGGCGGCTTCCTCGCCTTTCCTGGCCGGGGGCATGCAAATGATGTGCGGGGGCGGGGCCATGCTGCTGATCGGCCTGGTGCGGGGCGAGGCCGCGGGCTTTGAGCTAAGCGCCGTGACCACCAAATCCTGGCTGGCCTATGCGTACCTGGTGACGTTTGGCTCCATCGTGGCCTTCTCGGCCTACATCTGGCTGCTCCGGGCCGTAGAGCCGGCTCTGGCGGGCACCTACGCTTTCGTCAACCCCGTAGTAGCCGTGCTGCTCGGCTGGGCCTTTGCCGGCGAGCAGCTGACGGTGGGCATGCTCGGCGGCGCGGCGCTTATCGTCGCAGCCGTCGTGTTGGTCGTGCTGGGCGGCCGAAAAAAAGCCTAGCTCCTCCCCACGGAGTTTGGCTTGGTGGGTATACCCAACTACTTGCTAAAAGGCCTTAGCACGTGTGCAAACGTTTTTTCATGCTCTTATTACTATTTTTTATAATAAATATTCATAAAAATAGAGCGAAACTCGTGTAACCTGCGTAAATTCGCTACGTATTTGGTAGTCCAATACGCTTAGCTGCTGCTCATGAAAACATCCGCTACTCTCCCCGACATCCGGACCGAAGGTGACATCAAAACTTTGGTTGACACGTTGTGTTCCAAAGCTACCAACGACACCCTGTTGGGTGCCCGGTTTGGTGCCGCCGCCCGGATTCACTGGCCTCACTACCTGACCACCCAATACCGCTACTGGAGCAGCACTCTGCTGGGCCACGGCACTCAGGAAGGTGAGCCCCTACCCGAGCAACTAGCCCTGCCTACCAGCGGCCCCCACATCGAACATTGGCTGAAGCTCTTTTCCTCGGCCGTCGAAGAATGCTTCGCCGGCTCGAAAGCAGAAGAAGCTAAAAAGCTGGCCCGTCAAATGGCCACCCGCCTCAGCATGAGCCGCACCCGCGAGCTGCCCGTCGACTAATACCCTCCCACCCGCTTTCCTTTCCCACCCAACCTTTTTCCGCAATCCTGTTCTGGTTCCTCCTTTTCACTCTCCCCACCCAATCAAACTTCAGCTCTCCACCACACTCTGAAGTTTAGCCCATAAAAAAGCCCGTGCCGATCATGGCACGGGCTTTTTTGGGTCTATAGAGTAAGCATCACGTCGTAGGTTGCCCAGCCACCGGGTTCTTACCGGCCAGTATGAAGCGCCTGTACGCCCTAGTCTTCCTTGTACAGCTTGCCCGCCTTGTCGGCCGACAACCGGATGCCTTTGATCATGGCCGAGCTGAAACCGTGGTGTTCCATTTCATTCAGGCCCGCAATGGTACAACCTTTGGGCGAGGTCACTTTATCGATTTCCTGCTCGGGGTGGGATGCCAGCTGCAAGAGCAAATCGGCCGCGCCTTTAGCCGTCTGGGCGGCCATCTTCAGCGCATCGTGGGCATGGAAACCAATTTCGGTACCGCCCTGCGATGCGGCCCGAATAGCGCGCAGGAAGAAGGCCACCCCGCAGGCGCACAGGGCCGTAGCCGAGGTCATGAGCTCTTCATTGATGCGCACCGTCATGCCCACCGTATCGAACAGCTTTTCCACCAAGGCAATATCATCTTCCACATCCTGGTCGCTGGCGATGCAAGTCATGGATTGGCCAATGCCGATGGCGGTGTTGGGCATGGCTCGTACTACGCGCACCGGGGCCCCCGCCTGGGTACGAATGTCCTGGCAGCTAACCCCGGAAATAACCGAAATCAGCAGGTGCTTGTCGGGGCTGATAGCACTCTTGATGCTGTCCAGGAGCTTATTGAGTTGTTGGGGCAGCACCGCCAGCACTACAATATCGGCTCCTGCTACCGCCGCCAGATTGTCGGTGCTGGTATGAAACCCGGCCTGGGCCAGCGGAAGCAAAGCGGCAGCGTTACGGCGGGTGAGCGTAATTGATTCGGGGGCCGACATACCGGCCTTTACCAGGCCTCTGGCCAGTGAAATGCCAATGTTGCCACTCCCTAGAATAGCAATCTTCGTTGTGGTAGTTTCCATACTTACTCCAGTTAAGTGCCTAAGGCAGCGGCGTAAACTAGCTGATTTTGTTCAGGTTGCTGCGTTATGAGCATAAAAAAGGGCGACTCAGAAATCTGAGCCGCCCTTTTTAAGATTGTAGGTCCTACCTATTACACGCCCAGCAGCAGGCGGGTTGGGTCTTCCAGCAGCTCTTTCACGCGCACCAGGAACGACACCGACTCACGGCCGTCGATGATGCGGTGGTCGTAGCTCAGGGCCAGATACATCATGGGCCGAATTACCACCTGCCCGTTTTCGGCAATGGGGCGCTGCACGATGTTGTGCATGCCCAAAATGGCCGACTGCGGCGCGTTAATAATCGGGGTGCTCATCATGGAGCCGAACACGCCGCCGTTGGTGATGGTGAACGTACCGCCAGTCATCTGTTCGATGGTCAGCTTGTTGTCGCGGGCCAGCGTAGCCAGGCGTACGATTTCCTTTTCAATGCCATCAAACGACAGCTCTTCGGCATTGCGAATCACGGGCACTACCAAGCCTTTGGGGGCCGATACGGCGATGCTGATGTCGCAGAAGTCGTTGTACACGATATCGGTGCCGTCAATCTGGGCATTCACGGCGGGCCATTCTTTCAGGGCTACGCACACGGCCTTGGTAAAGAACGACATGAAGCCGAGGCCCACGCTGTGCTTTTCCTTGAACTTGTCTTTGAACTTGTTGCGCAGGTCCATGATGGGCTGCATGTTCACCTCGTTGAAGGTGGTGAGCATGGCCGTTTCGTTTTTCACCGATACCAGGCGACGGGCCACGGTTTTGCGCAGGTTGCTCATCCGCTCCCGGCGCACGTTGCGGTTGCCTGAGGCAGCCGGAGCCGCTGGCGCCGCGGGCTTGGCAGCGGGGGCAGCCGAAGCCGGAGCAGCGGCCGGAGCTGGCGCCGCCGGACGGGCCTGGGCGTTCAGGGCGTCTTCCTTGGTAATACGGCCGTCACGACCCGAGCCTTGTACGTCGGCGGCGGAAATGCCTTTCTCGCCGAGAATCTTGCCTGCCGCCGGCGAAGGCGTGCCCGTGGCGTAGCTGCTGGCGCTGGCCGAAGCGGGAGCCGCCGCCGGGGCCGCTTGCGTCGCAGCCGGTGCTGCAGCCGGAGCCGGCGCGGCACTAGCGGCCCCGCTGCCGCCCTCAATGCGGGCAATAGTGGCCCCGATGCCGATGGTTTCGCCTTCCTTCACGGCGTGGCGCAGGGTGCCGGCACCTTCGGCGGGCAACTCAAACGTAGCCTTGTCCGATTCGAGCTCGGCAATGACTTCGTCGCGCTGCACCTGGGCTCCGTCGGGCTTGAGCCATTTGGCTACGGTTACTTCGGTAATAGACTCGCCCACCGCCGGAATCTTCATTTCGACGGTAGCGCCACCAGTGGCGGGAGCAGCGGGGGCCGCGGCCGTAGGCGTATCGGCCGAGCCAGCCTGCGACCCGCCGTAGCCCGACTGGTTGCTGGCCTGAGGGTTCTGCTCACCTTGGGTAACCGGGTCGGCAGCAGGGGCCGCGGCCGGCGCAGCGGCAGCTTGCGGCTGAGCTGCGGGAGCCGCCGGAGCGGCAGTGGCACCGTCGCCATCGATGCTGGCAATGGCAGTACCAATGCCGATAGTTTCGCCCTCGGCCACTTTGATCTTCAGGATGCCGTCGGTTTCGGCGGGCAGCTCAAACGTGGCTTTATCGGACTCCAGCTCCGCAATAACTTCGTCGCGCTTAACCGTGTCGCCGTCCTGCTTCAGCCATTTGGCAATGGTTACTTCGGTGATGGATTCGCCGACGGCGGGTATTTTAATTTCCAGACCCATGGGAAGGGAGTTAGAAGAGTTTCAAGTGAAAGTAAAGCACGAAGCACTGACTTCGCGCCGCGCAGAACCGCAAGGGCCCTACGCACGGAACACAGCAAACCGGCCCCCGCAAGCTAAGCAGGAAAGCCGGTTTGCGCTACCGCTAGTCAGTTTTTTGGGCGTTGGCCGCCGTTTCCTTAATGGTCTCGTCGGCTACGGCTTCCTTGGGCTTGTCAAAGGCACGACCAATTAGGTCTTTCTGCTCCTTGACGTGCACCTTGTTGTAGCCGGTTGCGGGCGAAGCCGAGGGCTTGCGGGCAATAACGTCTTCCAACTCGCGGCGCATGAAACGCAGCAGGTAATTCCAGTAACCCATGTTCTCCGGCTCTTCCTGCACCCAGTAAAGCTTGGCCTTGGGGTACTTGGCCAGTTCGGCGTCCAGCTGCTTCTTGGGGAAGGGGTGCAGCTGCTCCAGGCGCACGATGGCGACGTCGGTGCGGCCCGAGGTGCGCTGCTCTTCCAGTAAGTCGAAGTACACTTTGCCCGAGCACAGCAGCACACGCTTCACTTTCTTGGCGTCGGCGTACACGTCGCCGAGCACCTCGCGGAACGAACCCGAGGTAAACTCCTCCACCGGCGACACGCAGAGTGGGTGGCGCAGCATCGACTTGGGCGACATTACCACCAGGGGCTTGCGGAAGCTCCAGGTCAGCTGCCGGCGCAGGGCGTGGAAGAAGTTGGCCGGCGTGGTCATGTTGGCCACGATGATGTTGTTCTCGGCCGCCAGCTGCAGGAACCGCTCGGGACGGGCGTTGGAGTGCTCCGGGCCCTGGCCTTCGTAGCCGTGGGGCAGCTGCAGCACTACGCCGTTCATGCGCTGCCACTTGCTCTCACTCGATACGATGAACTGGTCAATCATGGTTTGGGCGCCGTTGGCGAAGTCGCCGAACTGGGCCTCCCAAATCACCAGGGCCGTGGGGTTGGCCATGGCGTAGCCGAATTCAAAGCCCAGCACCGCGTACTCGCTCAGGAGCGAATTGTAGATGCTCAGCTTCTCCTGGCCTTCACCGATGTAGTTGAGCGAGTTGTAGGGGGCCGAGGTTTCGGCGTCGTGCAGTACGGCGTGACGGTGCGAGAAGGTACCGCGCTGCACGTCCTGCCCGCTGACGCGCACAATGTGCTTTTCGCTGAGCAAGGAGCCGTAGGCCAGCAACTCGCCAGCAGCCCAGTTCAGCACGCGGGTTTCGAAGAACATCTTCTTGCGCTCCTCCATCAGCTTTTCAATCTGCTTCAGGGGGCGGAAGCCTTCGGGCAGCGTGGTCAGCGCCTTACCGACTTTCTGCACGATTTCCTCGCTGATGCCGGTTTCGGGCGACTGGTCGAAGTCCTCGGGCTTGGAGCGGCGCAGACTACGCCACTCGTTTTCCAGCGCCTGGTAGTTGTAGGGCAGCGGCTTCTGCTTCACCATGTCGAGGCGGGCCTGCAGGGTGTCGCGGAACTCCTTGTCCATCTGAGCAGCCAGCTGTGCGTCCACGTCGCCGCGCTGCACCAGCGTCGCGTTGTAGACTTCGCGCGGGTTCTGGTGCTTGCTGATGATGTTGTAGAGCGTGGGCTGGGTGAACTTGGGCTCATCCGACTCATTGTGGCCGTGGCGGCGGTAGCACACCATATCGATGAAGATATCGGCGTGGAACTGCTGGCGGTACTCGGTAGCCAGGCGCACGGCAAACACCACGGCTTCGGGGTCGTCGCCGTTCACGTGCAGCACCGGCGCGTCGATAATCTTGGCCAGGTCCGTGCTGTAGATGGATGAGCGGGCGTCCTCGAAGTCAGTGGTGAAACCAACCTGGTTGTTAATCACGAAGTGAATCGTGCCGCCGGTCTTGTAGCCTTCCAGCTGCGACATCTGCGTCACTTCGTAGCCAATACCTTGGCCGGCCAGAGCGGCGTCGCCGTGGATGAGGATGGGCAGAATCTGGTGGTAGTCGCCGCCGTACTGGTGCTCAATCTTGGCCCGCACGAAGCCTTCCACCACGGGGTTTACGGCTTCGAGGTGCGACGGGTTGGGCGCCAGCTTCAGGTTCACCTTGCGGCCGCCTTCAGTGTCGACTTCCGACGAGTAGCCCATGTGGTACTTCACGTCGCCGTCGCCCATGGTCAAATCCGGTACGGCCGTCCCCTCGAATTCCGAGAAGATCTGCTCGTAGGTTTTGCCCATGATGTTGGCCAGCACGTTGAGGCGGCCACGGTGGGCCATACCAATCATCACCTCATTCACGCCCAGCTCGGAAGCCTTATTGATAATGGCGTCGAGGGCGGGAATGGTAGTTTCGCCGCCTTCCAGGGAGAAGCGCTTCTGGCCCAGAAATTTGGTGTGCAGGAAGTTCTCGAAGACCACAGCCTCGTTGAGCTTCTTCAGGATGCGCTTCTTGTACTCTACGCCGGGGTTGAAGGCCAACGAGTCCTTCTCCACCTTGGCCCGGAACCAATCCAGGATCTGCGGGTCGCGGATGTACATGTACTCAAAGCCGATGCTGCGCGTGTAGATTTTCTCGAGAGCAGCAATGATGTCGCGCAGCTTGGCACCGGTGCCCAGGCCCAGCACTTCGCCGGTTTTAAACGGGGTATCCAAGTCGGCTTCGCTCAACCCGAAGTCGGCAATGTCGAGGCGGGCTTTGCGGTCTTTGCGCTCCCGCACCGGGTTGGTTTTGGCGCGCAAGTGGCCACGGCTGCGGTAGGCATGAATCAGGTTGCTGACCTGGGTTTCCTTGTCGGCGGCCACCGTATCCACGGCCCGGATCGGGCCGGCACCGTCGGTAGAGGCCGAGGTGCTTAGCACACCGGAGCCTGCGGGCTGGGCTTCGCCCTCAGCGGGGTACTGCTGGGAGAAGTCAAAGCCTTCAAAGAATTTGCGCCAGCCGAAGTCTACCGATTCGGGGTCGGCCTGATAAGCCTTGTAGAGCTGGTCGATGTAGTCGCCATGGGCGTTGGCGATATAGGAGTAAGCGTCCATAGAAGAAGGAGCTGGGTGAAGTGGCGTAAATGTATTACGCTTCACAATAAGGCAAAAACCTAAATTCGATTACACAAATATGGCTCTTTATCAAAAGCTTATTTCGGTAACCATGCATTTCGGTTTCTGGTGCCAGACAATCTATCTAAAAAAAGCACAAAGCTTTCCTGCGTTAACGGAAAGCTTTGCGCTTCAGGGGCTTATTATTTTGGCATTGCCATCTTAAAAATTCGATACGGCTGGTCTTGACGCCCGACGCCCTTGTTCCAGGTTGGTGTTTTGTGGATAGCCGAGGTAGTTACATACACAGTACCATCGGCAGTGAAGGCAAACGTATCGGGCCACTGCAGGCGTTCATCCTGCACTACCGTTTCAATTTTGCCGGCGGGAGTGCGCCGCTTAATAGAGTGGTCTTCGAAAGCCGTCAAATACAGATTGTTGGCCGCATCGATTTCCATTCCGTCGCAGGCGGGCACTTGGCCCAGGTCTTCTATTTGCTGAGCTAGTTGGGCATCCGACAAAGCCGCATTACGCAAAGCGTCGGTTTTGATACGGTACAGCTTGTAGCTGGTCAGGGGTTTCCAATACAGATATTGCAAGTCTTGACTCAAGGCGATGCCATCGGCATTGATACGGGCCCGCTTACCAGCCGCGTTTATCATTTCATGACCATCAGCTTTAATATTCAGGGTGGTATCGGCCAGCATGGAAGCATGTTTGGGCAGCAGCCGGCGGGCCTTGCTCGTTTTTAGGTCCACAACTACCAGGCTACCTTCCCCCGACTCGGTGATGTAGGCATACTTATTTTCGGTGTCGATGCGCACGTCGTTGAGGTAGGATTTGCGCGGAGCGACGCTTTCGGGAAAGCTGATATTCAGCACCACTTGGTTGGTCTTCGGATCTATCTTGACCAGTTTGGGTCCACCGGGCACCGTGGCCTTCAGGCCGGGCGCAGCCGGGTCGAGCACCCAGAGCATACCCGTTTTATCGGCGTACACACTCTGCGGACAAATCCAGTGCTTCTGGGGCTCGTTGCGGGTCGTTTCGTTCCACGTACACCACGTTGCATCCGGATAAGGCTTCACCGAGCCATCCTTGCCGATTTCGGCAATGGGAGCTACCGGGTTATCATCCCAGCGCGGAAAGTCGCCAAACACGCGTCCGTCGGGCAGTACGGCTACGCCCACAATTTGCGGTTCGCGAAACTCCGCCACTACCTGCAGCGGCGAGTTGGCCGGGGTTACCGAACCGGCAACGGCTGTCGAATCGGAAGATGAAGCAGCCGTCGTACCGTCGGGCTTACTCGGGGAAGAGCAACCGACTATACTCACGAATGCTAGCAAACTGCTGCCGGTTAAAAGACGCAGGCTAGGCTGGGAAAGGGAAAGATTACGCATGCCGGATTGTATTTTTTAGAAAGTAATTTGTAACAAAACAGGTTAGACCCCTGCACTATTGCTTACGACTTCGTCCTTCCGGGGTTCTCCTTGTCTTAGCCTATCCCACGCTTCCAGCCCGTTTTTACCCGTACCAGGGGTTTTTTTATTGGTTTTACAATAATTATTATTACTTTGGTATAAGTTTTAATCGTCTAACCCTGACAAATACCCGCCTTTGGCAACCTTTTAGTCGTCTAGAGAGTTAACCCCATCTTGCCCGCCTTCCACATAGGCAACCCATTCTCTTCGGGTGTGAAGAAGAGTCCACGAATCTAACTGTCATGTCTATTGCCTTAGTCCTACTGACCCTTCTCTTCCCCCCGCGGCCCACGTTTTCCGCTGCTCTCCCTTCTACCGTTGCTCATCTTAGCCCACGCACGGTAGCTTTCGTTTCTGCTCCAGTTATCGCCAAACGCCCCCCGCGCCGGCTGCCGGTTTACCGAGTAACGGCCACCATTTATGAGCCAGAGGTTCGGCAGACTGATTCCGACCCTTTTGTAACGGCCGACAACTCCCGCATCCGCCGCAAACATTCCAGCAAAGACCGGTGGATGGCCCTGTCCCGCGACCTGCTCAAGAAGTGGGGCGGCGACTTTGACTACGGTGACTCCGTACGCGTTAGCGGTATTTCCCCCAAGCTCGATGGGGTGTACATCGTCCACGACACGATGAATCGTCGGCACCGCCACTGCATGGACATCTTGGCGGCCAAGTGGGAAAACCTCGACGAAATGTGGAAAAACGTTAAGATTACAAAGGTCGAGCCCCGGTGGCGCGCCAGCTAACTTGTATTTTTTCCTCGTCCGCCTTCCCCAATCCTGGCCTGCTGCCCTTTCTGCGGTAGCCTTATTCCCTAGCCAGCCCTTCCCAATGCTCCATAAGGCGCGGCTCGCCCTCCGCGTCGTACAAGAAGCTTAGGGGCTGTTGGGGGTTGCGCATAATCTCGGTGTAGGGAATCTGCCACCGTTTCCACATTTCCTGCAACGATTGGCCGTAGGCCGAATTTTCCCAGGGGTTGAAAATCTCGCGGGTCACGTCATCAATCAGCGTATCGAATACCAGATGAGTGTCACCGGGCTGCACCGGGCGTGGGAAATAATCCGGCACCACGTTTAGCAGATACGCCCCGTAGTACACCCGGGCTTTGAATTCAGCAACCTGCACCGGGTGCAAAGGCCGCTGCGCATCCCGATACACGCGGCCCATTGCCTGCCGCAGAATACCATTGTCAATCAGGCAGCTGATCAGCACCGTTTCGTCGAGCTTGATACTGAACGCCATGGTGCTCAGATCATCGTCGTACTCGAAGGGAATGGTGTCTTCCAGCGGCGCGGTTTCCAGAACAAAAATGGAGGCCGGGGTAAAGTCTTCGTACACAATAGGGACGCGCAAGGCCTGAAACACCTGAAAGAAACACTGCAGCTTGCGCAGCAGCTGGGTGTTTTCGGCCAGCGGGTACAAGGGTTTTACCAAGGGGTCCAGCTCGTTGAGAATTTCGAGCAGCATTACGCCGTAAAACATCTTGCCCAGCCACAGAAACAGCGTTTTTTCGTCCAGGGCGCGCAGGGCTTGCGGACCGGCTTGCACGGCCCGGGCTACTGTCTGCTCCAAGGGCTCCACGTGCTGCTGCTGGCATTCGGCGCAGCAAGGCATCCGCAGTTCGGGGTAAGCCAGCACGCTCTGGTCGAGCAGCTTGATCTGCAGATCGGCTAGCTGATACCGCTCCAGCAGCCACTCGGCAAAGACCAGCACCGAATTGGAAGGCTGCGGAGTGGGCGTGCCGCACAGAAAGCAGTGCTGGGCAAAGCGCATGCCCGTGAACGGGTCGTAGAGCGAGAGGTCGGGCGTGGTGGCAGGCATAAGCGGCACTGAAGAGTAAAGAGGCGCAAAAGTACGTCGGCCCGGACTAGGGTACAGCATGTGCCCACTGCCCGGCGCGCCTTAAAACCAAAAGCCTCCACCAGTGTTTGGCGGAGGCTTTTGGTTGGGGAGCAATCCTGAACTAGCGGGAAAGTGAAGAACCCATTTTGATGAGCAATTTGCCGAGCTGGGTGAGCGGGCCACTGTAGTCATCCGACGTTTCATCGGCCACTTTCACGGTTTCAGCTCCCAGGGTCGCCAGGGTTTCGGCAATGTCGTGGGCGGCCGTGCCGGGGCTGCTCAGCTGCTCGCGCAAGGTGGTCAGTTCCTGAATGATTTTGGCCAGACCGGGACGCTCTGAGGCGCGCAGTACTTGTTCCCAACGTTCAATTTCGCCGAGGCCGCGCTGGTCGGCTTTTTCCGGTACACCATTGTTCAGCAGCGCCAGCGTATCGTCGAGCAGGGCGGAGTTTTGCTGGTCAGTTACGTCCAACGGAACCGTGGGCGTGGGGGTATTTTGGGGCGTGGGCGCAGTTGAATCCATGGCTAGGGCGAAAAAACAAAAGAAGTTATTCTGCTATACTGGCTTCTTTGCAGAAAAGTTAAGCGGCCAAGCCGGACCAGCTTGCGTACACAGCGCCCGGACCTCCTACTCGGCCTTATCAAGCCGCCTTTCTCTTATATGCTGCACGTTTCCATTCTGTCCCCCTTTTCCGATAAAGCCCGTCAGGAGCAGTTTGACGCCGTTCGAGAAGCCCTGGCGGCCGAGCCTAACGCCCCCACTACCCTGCTGCTGGGCAACTGGCGCCTGGATGAGGATGAAGTGGATGCGGTGGTACTTCGCCCCCATCTGATTACCGTTCTGCTACTCGAACCGCGCGGGGGCCGGCTGGCCATTCGCGACTTTACCCACGCTGCCTGGCAGCTGGATGGCCGCCCCCTGACGGGCAAAGCCGAGGCCGACAATCCTTTCCAACAGTTTGTGCAGCAGAAAACGGTCGTGGCCCAGGCCCTGCTGCCCCACCTACCGCCCGGCATTGCCAACCTGAACTTCATCAGCGGCCTGCTGCTATTTGGCGAACCCGTGGTGTTTGGGTCCGAGGTGGAGGAGCGCATGAGCGCCGTACCGGCTGCCAACAACTTTCAACTGCTGGCCAACCCGAGCCGCTTTACCCGCCGGCTGGCTCAGTTGGCAACCCCGGAAATTGACCTCAGTGAAGCTGACCTGGAGCAGCTGGCCGCCGAGCTTACGGCCGAGACGCCCACAACAGACCAAGAACCGGGTGATACCTCAGCTGCTGACGAGGCCGAAGATGTCATTGCCCAAGACAAGAGTAATTTTCTGCAGCAAAAAGCAACGCAGCTCTGGCGCTGGTTGGGGGCCGATGATATCGATGACCTGGACTCGGCCCCCTATGGCTATACGGAGTCGGCCTTGGCAGCCCGCAACCAGGAGAAACAAGAGCTGGAACGGATGCGGAGCGCCATGCAGCAGCAGCTGGCCGCCCAGCTACGGGCCATGGAAGCCCGGGAAGCTGAGCGGGAGAAAAGCATTGCCCAACTACGCGCACAGCTCGCCTCAGCCCCGGCAGTAGCACCCGAAGCCGCTGCTTTGCAGGAACGGCTGGCGGTGGAAAATCGGGAGAAGGAGGTATTGGATGCCGCCATCCAGGCCTCCCGCGCCGAATCGGAGGCTCGTAACCGGGAATTAGACGCCAAGATCGAGCAGCTCGAACAGTTGATGCAACGCCTGCAAACGGCCCCAGCCACTGCAGGCGCCCCTACAGCCCCACCCCTGGCGACCGAAACGGCCAGCCCCCGGCCCGGCTTTGCCCCCGGCAAACGCTCGGATGCGCAAATTGCCTTTCGCCAAGTACGTGCCTGGCGGCGCCGGCTTCCTCGGCTGGCGGCGCTGGGCACCGGGGTAGTGGCGTTGGCGCTGGTTGTGAGCGGCATTAAGTCGCTAACGGCGGGGCCGCCAACATCATTTTCGCAGGGCGGCAAATGGGGCCTGCTCGAGGCCGGCGGAGATACACTGGTTGCGGCCCGTTACTCAGCTATTGGGCCTTTTCAGGACGGCCGGGCCGTGGTAGAACAGGCCAGAGCTTTCGGCTTCATCGACGAAGATGGCCAGGAAGTGCTACCCCCTACCTACGACGCGCTAAACTCCTACAGTGGCAAGTACGCCCGGGTCCGCATCGGTGATACCTACACCTTTATTGATGAGCAGGGCCAGGAGTTTCCCTCCTATTACTACAATGCCCTCGATTTTGCGGAAGGCTACGCGGCCGTGCTCGACTACCGCGGCTGGTTTTATATCGAAGGCCCCGACGAACCAGCCTCAAAGCCCAAGCTCTTTCGTGAGGCGTATTCTTTCCACCAGGGCCTGGCCCGGGTGCGCTTGGCCGATGGCTACACCTTCATTACCAAGGACTACCTCAGCAGCACGGAGCCCGATACCAAGCCGTTCGGGCGCTACTCCAGTGCCACCGACTTTGCCGATGGCAAGGCCCGCGTTACGCAAGACGGGCGCACGTTCTATATCGACGAGGACGGAGACCCGGTCGAATAACGACCCTGAGTTTCAATCGTCGTGTTTTTTATGTTTACCCCGCCCTTTGCCGTGCTTGCCTTTTTTATAATAGCCCCAGCCGCGGCGCTTGGTGTTGCTCATGAGCAATTGTTGCAGATATGCCGCTGCCCCTACTTGGCCAGCGGCCGCCGGAGCCGGAGGGGCGGCGGCCAGCAGCAATTGCCCGCCGGGTCCCGTAGTAACGGGCACTACCGCTCCGCTCAGATTGCAGCCGCGGCCTTCCGTTAACTCTTGGCGGCTCCCGTCGCGCGCGACCACAAACCCGTCGCGGGTAATCACACGGCCATTAGGCAAGTGCGCGTCGTGGGTCATGGGGCGCTTCACCCCGTTGCGAATAACGTACATGGCCCCGTCCCGCCGCTGAAATCCATCATTCGCGGAGCGGCCTTGCCCCCAGGCTGAAAGGCTCAGCACCAGGCTACTTAGCAAGAGCAAGGGTGAAAAGAACGTGTTGAACGCCACAATAGAACAGGGTGAGTAAAGAATAGTGCTACGGTACGGAGCCGCCCCAGCGCAAGTTTTCTGCCATTTCACTGGCGAGGTTGGGTTACTTTTAAAAAAGGACCGTATGAAGGCAAAATTCAACCCTTAAACATCCCTTTTTAGCCATGAAAACTTCTTTTAAAGCCCTGTTTGTTGCCGCTGCCTTCGCTACGTTTGCTACCACGTCCTGCTCGGAGAAAACCCAGGAGAATGCTGAAGCAACGGCTGAAAGCGCCGCTACCGACGCTGCCAACAACACTGAAAACGCCGTAGACAACGCCGCTGAAGCAACCAGCAACGCTGCTGGCGAAGTGAAAGCCGATATGGCTCCCGAGGCCGGCGACACGGCTGTCGTTCAGAACAAAGAAGCTGACAAGCTGGTAGAAGAAACTCCTAAGCAGTAGTTTCGGCCGCTTTTTAATGTCAACGGGCCCGTGCTAGCGTAGCACGGGCCCGTTGCTTTTGACAGAAGCCTGATCATGCCGACACTCCACCCGAGAGCTCCAGCAAGACTTCGTAATAGGGCCTAGACAGCGTGCGGGCCTTGAGCCAGGCATAAAAACTCATAGCGTGCAGGTCTTCGCGCTCCAGGGGCAAAAAATCGGGTAGGGCTTCCATCCGTGCTACAAAGCCTGGACGGGTGGGGGCCGCCGGGTCGTCGATTATTTCGCGCACCAACGCCAGGTAGCTCAGCACGTAATGGTAATCGCCGCCCTGCTCGCCGAGCCGCTCGCGCAGAATCCGCTCGATGGCCCGCAACCGGTTCAGGGCCAGGTCGGGGTTGCCCATTTCCAGCTGTACCAGCATTTCGCCCAGGCTTTTATTGAACACCCACTCCAGGCCCATTTGCTGCTCGCACCACCGGTCGGAGCGGCCGATGCCAATCAGCACCTGGTTGGTTTTGGCAAATTTACCCTCGGCAAAATAGTGAAAGCCCAGCCCCAGCCGGGCCGTCAGCTGGTCGCGCGGGTTCAGCACGACGTCGCGGCCTTTCAGGGCTTCTTCCAGCAGCTTGATGCTTTCGGTATTGCGCCGCAGAAACGCATAGTTGGCCGCCAGCAAAAACGTGTACTTGGGTACAAAGTCGGCATAATGTCCCCGCGGCCCTGCGTAGAGGGCCGTGCGCAGCTGCTCCAGGTACTCGATAGACTCGTTGAAGCGGCGCGTGCGGTAGAGCCCGTGCGCAATCATGTAGAGCAGGCTGAGCTGGTAGTAGCGGTGGGCCGGCGCAAAGCCGTGGCGCTTTTCCATCAGCTTGTAGCACCGGATAACGAATGGCGTAAACGAGGCAAAGTCGCGGCGGGCCAGCATGGAGCTGCGGGCAATGGCCATAAGCCGGTAGAGCAAGGACGGGCGGCGGGCAAAGGCCTCCTGCAGGTCGTACTCGCGCAGCACCTCCTGCATGATGCCATCAAACGACTCACCGGCGCGGCCCCGCACCCGGGCCTCGCGCAGGCGCTGCCGGATCAGGCTGTGCGCAATGCCGGCCCGCTCTTCCTCATCAGCGGCCTTTTTGTTCAGGTTGCGCCGCCGGATGATGTCGTCCAGGTCTTCGGCATACTCACTCTCGGCCTGGGCAATCTGCAGGTTATAAATCGTGTTCAGCAGCTCGTACTGCTCGTTGGTCTGGGCTAGCTTCTCGGCCTTGCGCAGCGTGAGCCACGCCATGCGGGGTACGCCGGCCTCAAACAGGTACTGGGCCAGGGTGAGCTGCCCGCGCACGGAAGAAGCGGCAGTTGGGTCCTGCTGGCGCTGGCGCAGGAGCAGAAAGTCGGTAATGTGGCGCATCAGGCGCTTGCGCAGGGCGTAGTAGGCTACCGTATTGGGCTCCTCCGGGTACAGGCGCGCCACCAGTTCCTCGGTGCTGTACTCTTTTTGGTGCAGCAGCAGTTCGTACAGGCGCGAGTCCATTCGCCCCTTCTGCTTTTTGCGCTGCCGCTGAATGAAGCGGCCGAAATCTTTGCGGTCTTCCGCGGAAAACGTGGCGAGGGTAGTACGTAAGTCATCCATGAGCTTGCCTCAAGATGCATAGAATTCTCTAAAGTCTAAATATAATTCCTACAATTTGCTTCAAATCAGCAACTTATATCATATTAAACAAACAATCAAAAGTCTTACAAACTCATAAGATGGCTACCAGTAACCCATAAACTTCCTGCATCTTTCAGGTATGCAACACACCTCTACGCTCCCTACCATGCTACCCCGCATTTTTCTGGTACTGATCAGCTTCCTGCTGGCTTTTACTGCCCACGCCCAAGACCTGCTGACCAAGCAGAACGGGGAAGAAATCCAGGTCAAGGTTTTGGAAATCACGCCCTCGGAAGTGCACTATAAGCGCTTCGACTACCTCGACGGCCCCCTGATTATTGTTCGCAAATCCGATGTCTTTATGATCCGGTACGCCAATGGCAGCAAGGAAGTGTTTGGCAAGCCGACGGCCGCCCCGACTCCGCTATCTTCCGTGGTTCCGCCCGCTTCGGGCCCCGTGGTGCCCGGCGACGAAGAGCCTGCTTTCGACGAAGTCCACTTAGGAGGCCCGCGCATCGGCTTCACGGTGCTCACGGGTGGTATCGCCAATAAGGCCGAGACGCAGTACCATGTCAAGCCTTTTCTGACGCAGTTCGGCTGGCAGTTCGAAACCCGACTCTTCCGCTTACCGAATGGCACGGCCGGCCTGGTGGAAATTGTGCCGTTGATAGCGGGCCTGGAGCAAAACAAGTTCATTCCCAGCCTGAATGCCCTCATTGGCATCCGAGGCCCCAAAGGCCTGGAGTTCGGCTTAGGTCCGAACCTAAGTCCGGTCAGTGCCAGCATAGCTCTGGCTGTGGGCACCAGTTTTCGCTCCCACGGAATCAATTTCCCGGTAAACCTTGCCGTGGTGCCCGGTAACGGAGGCGCACGCTTCAGCCTGTTGTTTGGGTTCAATTCGCGCCGAAACTAACGCCTACTCCTACTACCCTTTTTTCTCACCCCTATGCGCTGCCTTTTACTTTTCCTTTTCAGCCTGTTGGCGACCAGCCTACAAGCCCAGCACGATGTCATTTTACGCATGGATGGGCAGGAACTCAAAGCCAAAGTTCTCGTCATCCGACCTAATGATATCAGCTACCTGGCCGCCGAGCCGGCCGCTGCTGCCGATACGCTGCGCATTGCCACCGCCGAGGTTTTCATGGTTCGCTTTGCCAATGGGACAAAGGAAGTTATAGCCCACGCGCCCGTGCTGCCTGCCAGCCTATCGGAAGCCGAGGCGCGAACCCGCGGAACCCGAGATGCCCGCCGCTACTTTAAAGCGCCCGGGGCTTTCTGGGGCACGATGGGAGCCACCGTTGTTTCACCGATTGCCGGTATTGCTACCGGGGCTGCCATTGCCGCCAACGTGCCCAGCAGAAGCAATATCGTAACCCCGGAGCCCACCTTACTCCAAAACCCAACCTACGTGAAAAGCTACCAGCAGCAGGCCAAACGGAAAAAGCTGGGTAAAGCTGCCGCCGGGTTTGGTACCGGTATGGGGGTTATAGTGGTAGCACTAGCCGTCCTGCTAGCATCGGCCACGCATTGGTAATCATACAACAAGCGGCGGCTACGGCCGCGTAACGGCTCTACTTTACAGGTGGCAGGCTGCCGAGAGGGCGACCAAACAAATAGCACATATACAGTATTATATATTAATTTATTAAAATTACAACAGCTTTACGAAGCTCCGATTTATAGCCCCTGTCTATGCCTATTGCCCCCGAAGAGTTCCGTAAGCTGGGCAATGCCACCTTATTGGAGCTACCTAAAACCGCCTTTTTTTGTTCCCGACAATACCCGGACACCGTCGAGCCACTGACCTACTTGTGGGCCTTGGAGCAACGTGCTCAAGGCCTGTGCGTGCTATCAGGATTTCACTCGATGCTGGAGCAAAAGGTGTTTCGGTACCTGTTGCAAGGTCCCCAGCAGCCCATCATTTATGCCTTGGGCCGCGGCATTCAGCCCAATTTGCGCATGGAGTACGGGCCGGAAATTGAGGCGGGCCGCCTCCTCTTCATCACTCCCTTCGAGCCCAACGAGAGTACCGTAACCCAAGACACGGCAGACATCCGCAATCTGCTAATTGCTGACCTGGCCGATCAGTTCTTCATCCCCTACATCTCGCCCCAAGGCAACCTCATGCGCTTGCTCGATACCCTGCAGCTGCAGCACCAGCATAAGCCCATTCTGACCCTCGACATTCCCCAGAACCAGGCATTGCTGGAACGTGGGGCAGCCCCTTTTCATTCCAGCGGCATTTTGGGCCTGCATGGGTTACCGCTATGAGTTGCACCTAAACCATAGCTGCTGCGTAAGCGGTAGTCTAATTCAATCAGACCCTACCGCTATGGCATCCATTTCTTCCACTCTTCCTCATCCTTCTCCATCCCAAGGCATCCGGACCTTGGCCCGCTTTGGCTTCGCGGCCAAAGGTGCAGTGTACCTCACCATGGGAATTTTGGCACTCCTGGCCGCTACCGGTATGCAGGGTGGCAAAACTACCGACAAGCAACAAGCGGTACAGGCCATTCAGGACTTGCCCATGGGCCGGTTCCTGTTGGGCCTGATTGCGCTGGGCCTAGCGGGTTACGTTATCTGGCGCTTCACCCAGGCCCTGCGCGACACCGAAAACAAAGGCAATGGGGCCAAGGGCATTGCCCGTCGTATCGGCTACGCGGCCAGCGGCTTATTTTATGTGGCTCTGGCCTACTACGCGGGCAAAGCAGCCTGGGAAAACACGTCCGTCAGTAGCGCGGGTGGCAGTGGCAACACCAAGCAGTCGTTGGTCGCTACCCTGATGGAGCAGTCGTACGGCCCCTGGCTGGTGGGCGCCATCGGCTTGTTTATCATCGGAACAGGTTTGTACCAGATTTGGCGGGCTTACTCGGGCAAGTTTGCCAAACACGTAAATGCCAGCTCCCTGCCCGCGGAACAGCAGCGCGTTGTGTACCGCACCGGCCAAGTGGGCTACACTGCCCGGGGCATTGTCATGGCCATTATCGGCTACTTTTTCGTGCAAGCTGCCCGCCATTCCAACCCCGGCGAAGTAAACGACACCGAAGGCGCTTTCGACCTGCTCAGCTCCATGGGCCCGATGGTGCTAGGGGTGGTGGCCCTGGGACTGGTGGCGTACGGCGTCTACCAGATTGTGCAGGCCAAGTACCCCGTGCTGAATGGCGTTTAGCCCCTGTACTGGTATTGCTTCCAACAAAAAAACCCGCCGAAAGCGGGTCTTTTTGTTGCACATTCGGCGTATCAATCCGCCACGTAGTCGCTCAGGTACTGGTACCGCTCGGTAAGCTGGCCGCCCCGGGCAATGGTGGCCCGCTCAATCACCTCGTCGGCATCGTCGCTGAGCAGATGGGGAAACACGGCGTCGAGCAACTGGCGGCCGAAGTCCCGGGAGGCGTTGCGGGGCAGCTCGCAGGGCAGGTTATCCACGGCCATCATGGTGATGTTGCCGGGGCGGGAACAAGGCTCTTCCAGTTCCCCGGTCTGGGGGTTGTAGTCGAAGAGCGGGTTTTGAATGCTGCTGCTGCGCTTGGTGCACGGAATAGAGCCGTTCACGTCGCAGGTTACGTCGGCAATGGTATTGATGCGGAAGTTGGGCTGGCGGGTATCTTCTTCGGTGAACAGCTTGGGCGCCGTGGGGTGCCAGTAGGCGCAGGCAATGAGCAGGTCGGTGACGGGCAGAAACTTGTCAAACGTACTCTTGTAGAGCTCGGGGTGGCGGTGAAAGTCGGGCGTGTCCCACACCCGGCCGTCGATACGGGCGTTGTAGTCGGAGCTGCGCAACTGGGCGTACACGGGCTCGGTGAAATCGAGGTACAGATAGTCGTACACGCTGACCTTGCGGATGCCCATCCGGTCGAGCACCTCCAACGCGCCCTGGGCCACCCGGCCCGAGCCCGTCACGGCAATCTTGATGGGCGGCAGCTTTTTCACCTTGAAAAACTCTTCCTGCATGTCGTCCATGTCCACGCACTGGTAGGCGGGCTTGAGGCGGTAGAGGTCGTGCTTGCGGCCATAGGTCAACAGGCCATTGTAGGCGCCCACGATGCCCGCGTAGCGCCCGAAGGCCACAATCCGCTCCCCGGTGGCGTTGGTCAGCATTTCGTAGTCGACCAGAGTAATGTTCTTCTGCAAAATGGCCCGCAGCAGCTCCCGGTTAGCGGGCTGCTTTTTCACGGTATGCGAAAAGAACATGTATGTCTTACTCGGAATCAGCTGGGCTACCGGCACTTCCTTCACGCCCATCAGAATGTCACACTGGCTCATGTCGGGGCTGACCTGAATACCCAGGTCGCGGTATTCCTGGTCGGAGTAGCTGCGCACGGGGCTTTCCTGCACCACGATGGTCAGGCCGGGAAAGGTGCTTTGGGCTTCCACGCACTTCTTCGGGGTCAGGGGCACGCGTTTGTCCGGCGGATTTTTGCCTTCGCAGATAATGCCAAGGGTAACTTTTCGCATGGGTTTGGGGTTGGGTGGTAGCAACTTGAGTAGGAAGGAATTCGGGTAAAACTAGCCCTTTTGCCGTAAGGCAGCCTCGTCTTTTCATCTTACCTTTGTGTGCCCCACCCTCCCATCGGGCATTTCCCCGCCATTTCTAGCCCTTTTCTATGATTCTCAAAACCAAGCCCGCCGACGTATTTGTGGACCGCCATAACGGTCCGGACGCCGAGGCAGTGGCCGCCATGCTCCGCACCATCGGGGTAGACTCGGTCGAGCAGCTCATCGACGAAACAGTGCCCGCCGCCATCCGGCTCAAGCGCGAGTTGAACCTGCCCGCTGCCCTTACGGAGCGGGCTTTTTTGGCGAAATTCAAAGGCATTGCCGCAAAGAATAAAATTTACAAGAACTACATCGGCCTGGGCTACCACGACACCCAGCTGCCCGGCGTGATTCAGCGCAACATCCTGGAGAATCCGGGCTGGTACACGGCCTACACGCCCTACCAGGCCGAAATTGCCCAGGGCCGCCTCGAAGCCCTGATCAACTACCAGACGATGGTAATTGACCTCACGGGCCTCGAAATTGCCAACGCCAGCCTGCTCGACGAAGGCACCGCCGCCGCCGAGACCATGCACATGTTCCACAGCCAGAGCAAGAAGAAAAACGCCTCGCGCTTCTTCGTCTCGGACCTCGTGCTGCCCCAGACTATCGATTTGATGCGCACCCGCGCCACCCCGCTCGGCATCGAGCTGGTGGTAGGTGACCACCGCTCGGTAGACCTCTCGGACGAAAACCTGTTTGGCGCCCTGCTGCAGTACCCCGCCGCCGACGGCCAGATTTTCGACTACAAAGACTTTATCAGCCAGGCCCACGACAAAGGCATTTTCGTGACTGTAGCCGCTGATCTGATGGCCCTGACTCTGCTCACGCCTCCCGGCGAGCTGGGCGCCGACGCCTGCGTGGGCAACTCCCAGCGCTTCGGCGTGCCGATGGGCTACGGCGGCCCCCACGCCGGCTTCCTGGCGACCAAAGACGCCTTCAAGCGCGTCATTCCCGGCCGCATCATCGGCCAGAGCATCGACGCGGCCGGCAACAAGGCCTACCGTATGGCCCTGCAGACGCGCGAGCAGCACATCCGCCGCGAAAAAGCCACTTCTAACATCTGCACCGCCCAGGTGCTGCTGTCGGTGCTGGCCGGTATGTACGCCGTGTACCACGGCCCGCAGCGCATCCGCCAGTTTGCCGCCAACATCCACGCCCTGACCCAGCTGCTGGAAACGGAGTTGAAAGCATTGGGCCTGGAGCAAGCCAACGAGTTCTACTTCGACACGCTCAACATCCAGCTGGAAAGCGCCGAGCTGCAGCAGGCCGTGAAGCGCGAGGCCGAAGCCGCCGGCATCAACTTCCGCTACTTCGGCGAGTCGAACGTGGGCATTTCCCTGCACCAGAACACCGAAGCTGCCGACGTAGCCTTCATCGTGGCCGTGTTTGCCAAAGTACTGGGCAAGTCGGCTGCTGAAGCCGTAGAAATTCCCGAGGAAGTCGAGCTGACCTGGCCCAAGGCCCTGGTGCGCACCTCGGAGTACCTGACCCACCCCATCTTCAACACGCACCACTCCGAGCACGAGATGCTGCGCTACATGAAGCAGCTGGAAAACAAGGATTTGAGTTTGGCTCACTCCATGATTCCGCTGGGCTCGTGCACGATGAAGCTCAACGCCACGGCCGAAATGATTCCGGTGACCTGGCCCGAAATCGGCAGCCTCCACCCCTTCGCCCCGCGCGAACAGGCCCAGGGCTACCAGCAGATTTTCGAGGACTTGGAAGCCTGGCTCTGCGAAGTAACCCGCTTTGCCGCCGTCAGCCTGCAGCCCAACTCGGGCGCCCAGGGCGAGTACGCCGGCCTGCTCGTCATTCGCGCCTACCACGAAGGCAACGGCCAGGGTCACCGCAACATTGCCCTGATTCCGGCTTCGGCCCACGGCACCAACCCCGCCTCGGCCGTTATGGCCGGCATGCAGGTGGTAGTCGTGAAAAGCACTGAGGAAGGCAACATCGACGTGGAGGACCTCAAGGCCAAAGCTGCCCAGCACGCCGACAACCTCTCCTGCCTGATGGTGACGTACCCCAGCACCCACGGGGTATACGAGGAAACCATTATCGACATCTGCCAGACGATTCACCAGCACGGGGGCCGCGTCTACATGGACGGGGCCAACATGAACGCCCAGGTGGGCCTCACTTCGCCCGCCACCATCGGGGCCGACGTGTGCCACCTGAACCTGCACAAGACCTTCTGCATCCCGCACGGCGGCGGTGGACCCGGCGTGGGCCCCATCGGCGTAGTAGCCGACCTAGCGCCCTACCTGCCTGGTCACGTGGTGGTCGAAGTAGGCCACGAAAAAGCTACCGGCGCTGTTTCGTCGGCCCCCTGGGGCTCGGCCAGCATTCTGCCCATTTCGTACGCCTACATTTCCATGATGGGCGGCGAGGGGCTGAAAGCCGCTACCCAGACGGCTATTCTGAACGCCAACTACATCAAGGCCCGCCTCGAGGAGCACTACCCCGTGCTCTACACCGGCGCCAATGGCCGTTGCGCCCACGAAATGATTCTCGACTGCCGCCAGTTCAAAAAAGCCGGCATCGAGGTCGAGGACATTGCCAAGCGTCTGATGGACTACGGCTTCCATGCCCCCACCGTGTCGTTCCCCGTGGCCGGCACCCTGATGGTAGAGCCGACCGAGTCGGAAAGCAAGGAGGAGCTGGACCGCTTCTGCGACGCCATGATTTCGATCCGCAAGGAAATTGCTGCCGTCGAGTCGGGCAAGGCCGATGCCAAGGACAACGTGCTCAAGCACGCTCCCCACACGGCCGCCACGGTGCTGACGCACGAGTGGACCCGCCCTTACTCGCGCGAGCAGGCCGTGTACCCGCTCGAGTACGTGCGCGCCGCCAAGTTCTGGCCCACCGTGTCGCGCATCGACTCGGCCTACGGCGACCGGAACCTGATCTGCTCCTGCACCCCGCTCGAAGAGTATGCCGACCAGGAAGAAAAGCTGGTCGCCACGGATAAAGGCCCGTCTTACTAAGCCTTATTGCTCAGCAAAAAGAGCCGCTCCTTTCGGGGCGGCTCTTTTTATTTGAGTTTGGAAGCAGGCGTGAAGCCAGGCAGCCGACTTAGCAGTAGCCTAACGCTGCGGGAAGCAGGTGCGGTACATGTAGCCAGTCAGCGGCTTGCCGTCTTTGGTTACCTTGGCCTTCACAAAATAAGCATCTACCGTGTCCATCACCTGCACTTCCATGCCGGAGCCAATGGTAGTAAGCTGAGCCGAGGTTTTAGTCATGCCGTCGTACAGGGTGCATTCTACCACGGTATTGTAGGCAACCGGAGTTCGGTTGGGGCGAGTAGAGGAGGCCGTCTCACCGGCAGCGCTGCAGGAGGCTAAGGTGACCAGGCTTGAGAAGTAAAGTAGATGTTTGCGCATAAGGTGTTATTAGGTCCGTTAAGATAGGGCTATTTCAAGGGTAAAAGGAATTTTCCAGTAAAAATTCTTTCCCGGAATAGGCTGCTAGCCTACTACTTTGGGAACGTTGGCAGGCCTCCCAACGTTAAAACAGCAGACCCTGAAAGCTGGATTTTTCAGCCTTTGTCTTCGGCTGATTCTCGCTCCTTGGGTTCTTCCTTTCACTATCTGATCAACGACGATGAACCGCATATCCCGCTTCTTTACCCGCCCGGTGGCTATGGCTGCTGTGGGTCTTTCCCTGCTGCTGGGTGCTACCAGCTGCGCTACCTCTTCCCGGGTGGGGGTTACTTCCGATTTTGACCATTCCGTAAACTTCCGCACTTTCAAAACCTGGGCCTGGTATCCACAGCAGCCCCAGGATAGTGAAGGCGGCCCGGCCCAAGGCTACCAGTCTTTTCTCGACAAGCGTCTGCGCACGGCCGTGGAGTCGGAGATGGTAAAGAAAGGCCTGACCCGCGTTGACAAAAACCCCGATGTGTACGTGGCCTACAGCGCCAAAGTCGAGGACAAGCAGCGCGCGAACAACACCTATTCGCCCTGGGGCTACCCTTATTACGGCTACTATGGCTACGGCCGCGGCTTCTACCAGCAGCCCGTTACTGATTACAAAGCCGGTACGGTTATCATCGACCTAGTGGACGCTAAGCGCAAGCAGCTGGCCTGGCGCGGCTTCGGGGAGGCGCAGATCGACCAGCAGACCATTTCCGAGCAGGAAGCTTACCGTATTGTGGGCAGTGTGCTGAGCACCTACCCGCCGACCGACAACCAGGCGCAGCGGTAATTCCTTCTAGGTATTAGAAACAAAAAGAGCGGCTCCGATAACGGAGCCGCTCTTTTTGTTTCTGGTATGGTAGCTACCTTAAATCGGCACGTTGACATGACGCTCGGCGTGGTAGCTGCTGCGGACCAGCGGGCCGGCCTCCACGTACTTTAGCCCCCGGCGCAAACCCTCCTCGCGGTAGTGGGCAAACAGGTCGGGGTGGATGAATTCGGCGACTTCGATGTGACGCTTGGTGGGCTGCAGGTACTGGCCCAGGGTCAGGATGTCGAGGCCGTTGGCGGCTAGGTCGTCCATGGCCTGGTACATTTCCTCCTTCGTCTCACCCAGGCCCAGCATGATACCCGACTTGGTACGCTTGCCCGCTTCCTTGGTGCGGCGAATCTGCTCCAAGCTCCGGTCGTACTTCGCCTGGGGCCGCACGAGGCGGTAAAGACTGCCCACCGTTTCCACGTTGTGCGACACTACCTCCTGGCCACCGGCAATCATGGTTTCCAGGGCGGCCCAGTTGGCTTTCACATCCGGAATCAGCGTCTCAATTGTGGTGGCCGGGCTGAGTTCCTTAATGCGCACTACTGTTTCGTGCCAGATGCTGGCGCCGCGGTCCTTGAGCTCATCACGGTTGACGCTGGTAATGACGGCGTGCTTAACGCCCATCAGCTGAATGGCTTCGGCGACGCGGCGGGGCTCGTCGGTATCGTACTCATTGGGGCGGCCCGTAGCGACGGCGCAGAACGAGCAGGAGCGCGTACACACGTTGCCCAAAATCATAAACGTGGCAGTACCAGCACCCCAGCACTCCCCCATGTTCGGGCAATTGCCGCTCTCACAAATCGTGTGCAGCTTATGTTCGTCCACCAAGCGGCGGACTTTGGCATATTCAGGCCCTACCGGCAGCTTCACGCGCAGCCAGTCGGGCTTGCGGGGCTTGGCCGGCACCGCCGGAGCGGCCGTTTCGGCTTGAATGATGGGTAGGGTAAGCAACAGGTCATCCATACTACAAAGGTAGCAGTCAGTTAGCAGTTATGAGTACCACCCGGGGCAGATGGCTAAAAAACGAGGACTTTTCAGTCGTCAGGTACTAAACACCCAAACGCCCGAAAAGTCCTCTTTAGCAGCAGAAAATGTAGTGCTAGCCGCCTAGCTTCTATGCCCGATGTAGAGGGTCAGATACACGGAAGGAAAAAACTTGTTGTTCAGTGTTTTGTCGTCAATGTTCTGGGCCCGCAGAATCATCAGTTCTTTGGGATACAGCTCGAACAGGAACCCGGTTTCAATACCAGCTACGGCGTCGCGGTAGCGGCCGTACTCAAAGCTGAGGGCCCCGCGCAAATGAGCCCCAACCTTGACTTGCGTTTGGCTGGCCCCTGAGAAAAGGGGGGCACGGTCCAGAATACGGGCTTCCGAAGAGTTGATCATCGGGTCGTACTGCTCACTGCGAATGTCTTCCTGGATTGCTACTCCCGGCCGTTCGCGCACGGTATAATCGTAGTAGATGTAGTACGGCATCAGCAGGCCAATGGACGGCCCGGCCCCGAGCAGGGCATTCACCTGCACCCCCGACTCGGGCGCTTTGCGGAAAATAACCCGCTGCATCCCGTAGGAAGGCCGCAACACAAACAAGTAATTCGACTTGCCATACACGAAAGAGCCCCCCGAATTAGGATTCAGCCGGCGCTGCTCCTTAGGGTGCTTTACTTCCACGCCCTCAACTCCCCAAAAGCGGGACCATTTCTCGTCTAGTACCCGGGTAGAGCGCACGGCTACTCCGCCAATCAGACCGCCGCGGGTATTGAAGTTGATTCCGTAGGTAAATTCCTTTCGGTACGACGGTTCATCGGAGCTCTGGGCCTGCACCTGAGACGTTGCGCCAAGCAGAGCGAACAGACAAAAACCAAAACTGTAAAGGTTGCGCACGGTGGGTAGGCTAGCTAAAGATGGGGAAATAAACCGCGAAAAGGCTGGCAGTAGGGCCTTACAATCTAAAGTACGTAAATTTGTGAGCATTGTCTTGCCAACTTTCTGACTATGAGCACCGCCACCGCCCGCTATACCGGTAAACTGCGTACCGAAGCTGTTCACACGGCTTCCGGCACTACCATTTTCACCGATGCCCCCGTCGACAACCACGGCCGGGGAGAAGCCTTCTCCCCCACCGACCTGGTCAGTGCCAGCTTGGGCGCTTGCATGATGACCATTATGGGCATCGTGGCCGAGCGGCACCAGCTAGACATGACCGGCGTTAGCTTCGAGGTGAACAAGCACATGGCCTCAGAGCCACGGCGCATTGCCCAGATTGATGTAAACTTTCGTCTTCCGGCCAGCTTGTCGGACAAGGACCGCGCCCTGCTTGAAAATGCCGCGCGCACTTGCCCAGTGGCTTTAAGCTTGAACCCTGAAATCCGGCAGGAGGTTCAGTTTTCGTACGACCTCTAGGCTTGCTTTTACAACGGAAACTGGGCGTGGTGCAAGCTCTTGCAGGAAGAGTGGCACTACGCCCAGTTTCCGTTGGTAGCTACCCCGTTAGGCCAATTGGCTTTTCACGTCGCTAAGGCGAATACCCATGTGCGAAGCGTCGAAGCGGCACTCGCCATCCTGAATCAGCAGCAGCTGGGGCGACTCGTGGCGCACACCAAACTTGGTGGCTATTTCAGTGGAAATAGGCCGAAAGCGCAGCAAGTCGAGGTAGTAAATTTTTACGTCGGCTAAATCGGCATCGGGCCACTGGCGCTCCAGCTTGCTTTTGGCGGCGGCGCTAATCGAGCAGCTGGTGCTGTGCTTGAAGATGAGCACCGGGTGCTCATGCGACTCCCGCACGATGTCGGTGAGTTGGTCGGATTCGGTAAGAGGCAGCCAGGGAGTGCTCATAGGATTAGTCTTTCGTCGCTTTCTTTTTTTTGCGCAACCCCAGTCCCACGTGGGCTGGTTCACTCACGCGCGGTACACCGGTTTTGTCAAACTTATAACTGTCGCGGCCGTCTTTAGGTTGCTGCGGGCGCCCGGTACCGCCGGGTTTCAGGGCCGTTTTGCTGACGGCCAAATGCGAGTCTTTGTACTCGGCCTTTACCTTGCGGGCATCCCGCAACGCTTTGCGGTTTTCGGCGCGCTGCCGCGCCGGATACATATCCTCGGTTTGGGCCAGAGCGGCCGTGCTGGCGCACAGCAGTAGTCCGGTGGCTAAGTAGATGAAGCGCATAGAGGCTACAATTAGGAAGGCTGAGCCGGTTAGAGGATTGGGTACCTAAATGGTTTAGACCGACTTCTGCCTGATACGCAAAAGCCGTTGCGGTGATCTTTGAAAAGTTAAAACGGCAAGGGCACCCCCAGGAAAGTGCGCTGCCCCACCTTTTTCTTGAGGCGGCGCCGCTCATACTTAGGCTTTTTCAGCAGGCCTTTCTTGTCGTAGCTATTGCGGATGGGCTTAATCTCCGAAGAAGCGGCGGTGCTACGCCCATCGGCCGATACCTCGTCCTTATTGCCCGCCTTGACCTTGGGCTGGGGCGGCCCTTTGGGGTTGGGCATCCGGTAGGGCCGGCAGGACTCGGCCCCCAACAGCAGCAGCAGACCCAGCCCTATGGCCCAGCTCCCACGGCGCATTTTATCAAACAACGGGCTCATGCAGGGTATACTTCAGAATAAGGCGACCGGGAAATTCGGAAAGATAAAGAACAACCCAGACTCTACCAGCACCCGCCCGCCAACCGTAGGAGCGGCCGGGCGGGTGCTCATTGAGAGGTTGCTTAGTAAGCCAGCAGCTTCTCGACCCGCTCCCGCAGGCGCTGCTGGGGCAGAAAGGCCTTTTCCAGCGGGGGCGCAAACGGAATGGCCGTATCCAGGGAAGCCACGCGCTGCACGGGGCCGTCGAGGTGCTCGAAGCAGTGTTCGGCAATCCAGGCCGCAATTTCGCCCCCGATACCGCCCGTCAGCGTGTCTTCGTGAAAGAGAATAACCCGGCCGGTTTTGAGCACCGTTTGGCGCACGGCTTCTTCGTCCCAGGGCAGCAGGGTGCGCAAGTCCAGAATATCACAGTCCAGACTTAGCTCGTCGGCCAGCTGCGTGGCCCAGTGCACGCCCGCGCCGTAGGTAATGATGCTCAGCTCCGAGCCCTCCCGGGCCAGGGCGGCCTTGCCGATGGGCGTAGTGTAATAGGCATCGGGCACCGGGCCGCTGATGGAGCGGTAGAGCAGCTTGTGCTCGAAGTAAATCACCGGGTTGGGGTCCTCAATAGCGGCGTTGAGCAGGCCTTTGGCGTCGTGGGGGTTCGAAGGGAATACCACTTTCAGCCCCGGCGTGTGGGTAAACCAGGCTTCGTTGCTCTGCGAGTGGAAGGGCCCGGCGGCCGAACCGGCCCCGGTGGGCATGCGCACCACCACGTCGGCGTTCTGGCCCCAGCGGTAGTGGCTTTTGGCCAGGTTATTCACAATCTGGTTGAAGCCGCAGGTCACGAAGTCAGCGAACTGCATTTCGACCATGGCCTTCTTGCGGCGGATGCTCAGGCCCAGCCCCGCCCCCACAATAGCCGACTCGCACAGGGGCGTGTTGCGCACCCGTCCTTTACCAAACTGCGCCACAAAGCCTTCGGTCACCTTGAACACCCCACCGTAGTCGGCAATGTCCTGGCCCATGAGTACCAGCTCCGGAAACCGCTCCATGCTCTGGCGCAGCCCGTCGCTGATGGCATCGACGTAGCGCTTGTCGGTGCTGGGGCCGTCGGCGGGTGGGTTCTGCTCGGGCGCGTCGAAAGGCTGGTACATATCGGCTACTTCCTGCTCGATGCTGGCCGTGGGCATAGGCGTCGCATCGGCCACGCGCAGACCTTCCTCGATTTCGCGCTTGATGGTTTCGCGGAAGCGCATACGGGCCTCTTCGTCCAGGATGCCCTCCTGAATCAGCCACTTCTCGTAGTTCTCGACCGGGTCTTTCTGGCCCCACTCCTCAAACAGCTCCTGGGGCACGTATTTGGTGCCGGAGGCTTCCTCGTGGCCCCGCATCCGGAACGTCAGGGCCTCCAGCAGCACGGGCCGGGGGTTCTGGCGCAGGTCCTCGGCCAGGCGGCGCACCGTGTCGTAGACTTCCAGCACGTTGTTGCCGTCAATCTGCACGGCTTCCATGCCGTAGGCCGGGCCCTTGTCGATAAAGTAGTTGCAGCGGAACTGCTCCTTGCTGGGTGTACTCAGGCCGTAGCCGTTGTTTTCGATGATGAAGATGACCGGGAGCTGCCACACGGCGGCCACGTTCAGGGCCTCGTGGAAGTCGCCTTCGGAAGCGCCGCCGTCGCCGCTGTACGTTACCGTTACGCGGGGCTCCTTGTCCAGCACATCGGCCAGGGCAATGCCGCCGGCCACGGCCAGCTGGGGGCCCAGGTGCGAAATCATGCCCACAATGTGGTGCTCGTTGGTGCCGAAGTGAAAGCTCCGGTCCCGGCCCTTGGTGAAGCCGGTGGTTTTGCCCTGCCACTGGGCAAAAAGCCGGTCGAGGGGAATGTTGCGGCCCGTGAACACGCCCAGGTTGCGGTGCAGGGGCAGAATGTACTCGTCCGGGTTCAGGGCCAGGGTGCTGCCCACCGAAATGGCCTCCTGCCCAATGCCCGAAAACCACTTGCTAACTTTGCCCTGCCGCAGCAGAATCAGCATTTTTTCCTCAATCATGCGCGGCTTGAGCAGTCCTTGGTAGAGGTGGAGCAGAATGTCGTTGGAGTAGTCTTTCCGGTCGAAGTTCATAATCAGCAGGAGGGTGGGTGGTATCGGGGCAAAAGTACAGGTTTGGGCGAAAGGAAAATTGTTGAGCCGGCATTGTGAAAAGCACGGGCTTACTGCATCTATCTTCGGGGCTGATTTCCTCCCTGCTATCCTTTTATGAAGAGAATTTTATTCACTACCACGGCTCTACTCGGAGCTGTTTTAACCCGTGCCCAGCAGCTTGATACTTTAGCGCCGCGGCAGCCTGCCCTACAGCTGGAGCCAAGCGCCACCCAGCAGCCCGACAGTTTTGCCCTTGGGATACTGCTTAGCTGCGGAACGGCAGGAGTTGTTATCACTGAGGCAACCAGACAAGGCCCACAGCCTGGCACCACCATTCAACCGGCCTTGTCGCGCATTGCCGGCGTGCAGGTAACGCCCTTTTCCGGGGCGCCGGGAGCCTGGGCGACGGTGCGCATTCGGGGCGTAGCCAACGTGGCGGGCAACAGTCAGCCCTTGTATGTGGTAGATGGTATTCCGGTGTATAACCTGGATGCCAAGCCCGAGGAGTGGACTGGGCCCTACCGCTTCATCAACTCGAACCCGTACAACCCCGTGGAGTCGGCCGTGCCGTTTTCGCCCATGGGCAATCCGCTGCTGGACCTGCCGGTGGAAGACGTGGCCCAGGTGGAAGTGCTTAAGGGTGCCGCAGCCACCGCCCTGTACGGCATGCAGGGTACTAACGGGGTTATCCGCATCAGCACCCGCCGCGGTGCTGACGGCCTCGCCCTGGCTCAAAAGCTGCGGGTGCGTTACGCCGGCTGGGGCGGGCTGCAGCAGGTGCGCCAGCGCTACGAGCTGATGAATGCCCGCCAATACGCCGAAATGGCCAACGAAGCAGCTCGTAACGATGGATTCACGCCGCCCTACAGCCCGGCCCAGCTCAACAGCCTACCGGAAGCCGACTGGCAGGACAAGGCGTTCCGGGTGGCGGGCATGCAAAGCCACAACCTGAGCCTGGACGGCCTGACCGACCACCTCACCCGCTACTACGTGGCCGCCGACTACCTGCAGCAGGCGGGCGTGCTGCGCAACTCGGCGCTGAGCCGCTACAGCCTGCGCGCCAACGTGGAGCAGCCAGTGGGCCGCAAGCTGACCATCACGGCCCGGGTAGCAGGCAGCCAGCTCGACCAGCGCCAGCCCGGCTACCAGTCGGATGCGGGCAACCTGCTCACCAGCCTGCTGCAGGCCAAACCTCTGGTGCCGCCGCCCGCCCCAGACCCGTATTACACCTACGACCCGCTGCGCAATCTGGAGCAGGTGTACTTCGCGCCCCGCACCCGCCGCCTGCAGGGCCAGCTGCAACTGCACTACCAGATTATGCCGGCCCTGGCGGTACGGGCCTACGCCAGCCGGGAGCTGGCCGAGCTGCAGGGCGACTTGCACCAGCCCGCCTTTGCGCCGCCAAACAGCCCTGTGGTCAACTACGAGCAACGCGCCACCTCCGACACCAAGACGGGCGTGTACGGCGCCGAGCTGCGCTACCAGCAGACGCTGCAAGACCGGCACGCCGTGACGGGTAGTCTGCACTACCAACAGCAGCGGTATAAGCGGAAACTACGGCTGCAACAGGATATCTACTCCAACGACCCGAATCTACCGTCCCCCACCATCGGACAGTCGTACTTCCAAACGCAGCTCGACAATGACCCGCTGCACAATGCCACGGGCTCCGTGACGTACGCCTACGACGGGCGCTACGAGCTACAGGCCTCCATGCGGGCCGACTTTTTGCTGGCCACCGATGAGCGCAGCGAACAGCACCGGTGGTTTCCGGGGGCTGAAGTACGCTGGCACCTGGGCCGGGAAAACTTCCTGCTTCATCAATCGGTGGTCAGCACCCTGACGCTGCGCACGGGCGCGGGCCGCACCCGCAGCTTTTACTCATTTGACCAGACCGACCACCTGGACGCCGGCCTGCTCCTGGGCGTGCTCCAGGATAAACTAACGCTGGATGCGCAGGTATACCGCCGACGGACAGAGGATGCCCAAACCTTGCTGTCGGGGCAGTTTTACGGCACCAATGGGCCCCAAACCTACTACTACCAGTCCTTGGTTGGGCTGCAAAATCAGGGCCTGGAACTCACCCTGCAAGGGTCGTGGCAGCTGGGGCAGCTGCGGGGCCTGAGCACGGTGGCCGTAGCCGCCAACCAGAATAAGGTAACCGCCCTGCGCTTCAATGACCAGGCAGTTGACAAAATTGACAATCTGGAGAAAGGCCAGCCGGTGAGCCGCTTCTTCGTCTTCGAACAGGACGGCACTTACCCCGCCGGCTCGCCCAACGCCGGCCAGATTCGGTTCCGCGACCAGGACAACAATGGGAGAATTGACAACGGCGACGGGGTGTACCAGGGTAATGGCCTGCCCCGTCGCACCCTGAACGTGTACCAGCAGCTGAGCTGGAAACGCTGGCAGCTGCAGGCCCAGTTCGACGGGCTCTTTGGCTATCAGATTTACAATCCTACCCTGCTGGGCCTGGACCGGCCCAGTGGCGGGTTCAATGCCTCGGCGCGGGCCCTCAACTACTGGACGCCGGCCAATCAGAACACGTCTATACCGCGGCCCCTGGTATACACACCCTTTTTACGGCTCGGCGACAACAACCTGGAAAACGGCAACCACCTCCGCCTGTCCCAGCTGGCGGTTAGCTACGAGGTTCTCAACAGCCGGTCCCGCCGCCTGAGCGTGTGGGTAGGCGGCCAGAACCTGTTCGTGACGGGCTCCTACCGCGGCTTCGACCCCAACGTCAGCAGCGGGGGCGCCTCGCCCCTGCTGGCGGGCCAGGATGCCAGCGTGTACCCCGTGGCCCGGGTGTGGCAGCTGGGTGTGCGCGGGCAGTTTTAGTCCATAACGCGGGCCGTAGTCCCGAACCCGGGCACCCCGGCGCGGGTTATTACGTTACTTCTTTGCGCTTCCCCCTATCTTGCCTTATGATTCACTTCGAAGAATTCACTCTTGCCAACGGTCTGCGCTGCATTGTGCACGAAGATCATACCACCCCTATTGCCGTGCTCAACGTGCTCTACAACGTCGGCTCCCGCGACGAAGACGAGCGGCACACCGGCTTTGCACACTTGTTTGAGCACCTGATGTTCTCGGGCTCGGTCAACATCCCGAGCTACGACGAGCCCCTGCAGTACGTGGGCGGCGAAAACAACGCCTTCACCTCCCCCGACATTACCAACTACTACCTCACGGTGCCGGCGGCCAACCTCGAAACCGGCTTCTGGCTCGAATCAGACCGCATGTTGGGCTTGGCCTTCTCCGAAAACGGCCTGGAAGTACAGCGCAAAGTGGTGGTCGAGGAGTTCAAGCAAAACTACCTCAACCAGCCCTACGGCGACGTGTGGCTCAAGCTGCGTCCCTTGGCTTATCAGGTGCACCCCTACCAGTGGCCCACTATCGGCAAGGAGGTTAGTCACATCGAAAATGCGGTGATGGACGATGTACGGGCCTTTTTTGCCAAGCACTACTCGCCTTCTAACGCTATTCTGGTTGTGGCCGGGGCCGTTACGGTTGCCGAAGCCCGCCGCTTGGCCGAGAAGTGGTTTGAGCCCATCCCCGCGGGCACCCGCTACGAGCGGCAGCTGCCCGCCGAACCCCGCCAGCAGGCGCCCCGCCACCTCGATATTACGGCCGATGTGCCTGTCAGTGCTTTGTATAGGGTGTATCATATGCCCGGCCGCACCGATGCAGGCTATCATACGGCCGACCTGCTGAGCGACGTCCTGGGCCGCGGCAAGTCGTCGCGCCTGTATCAGCGTCTAGTAAAAGACCGGCCCTTGTTCAACTCGATATCAGCTTCCTGCACCGGTTCTCTGGAGCCGGGCCTGCTCGTTATCAGTGGCCGCCTCAATGCGGGCACCACGATGGAAGAAGCCGCCGCCGCCGTCGAGGAAGTGGTAGCGGAACTGCGCCAGGAGCTGGTATCGGTCGAAGAGCTGGAAAAAGTAAAAAATCAGGCCGAAGCCAGCATCGTATTCGAGGAAATCGAGCTGCTCAACCGCGCCATGGCGCTGGCTTATTCCAAGCTGTTGGGCGACGCTGACCTGGTTAACCAGGAAAGCGCCAAGGTACAAGCCGTAACGCCGGAAGGCCTGCTGGCTATGGCCCAGGAAGTTTTACGTCCCGAGAACAGCAGCACCCTCTACTACCGGGCCCAATCGGAAATAGCCACTCCCGCACTAGCTACGGCCGCTGCCGAAGAGTAGCGCGGCATGTAGTAGCAAAAGAAAAAGGCCACCCGGAATTCCGGGTGGCCTTTTTCTTATATGGGTTGCATGAACGGCTTACCAGCCACTGCCGGAAGAACCCCAACCATCATCAGCCTTCTTAGCCGGTGCTTTTTTGGCAGGAGCGGCCTTCTTAGCAGCAGGTGCTGCCGTAGCACCAGCGCTGCTTACTTTCTTAGTGGCAGAAGCCGAGGCCGATTTGGTTGCCGGAGCAGCCACCGGAGCGGCTACTTCGGTAGTCGTTACGGCGGGGGCAGCCGGGGCAGCTACAGGCGTAGCCTCCACCATGGGAGCCGGAGCCGTCGTGGAAGTGTTGGTGCTCACATTACGCTTGATGTAGGGAGCTAGGGGGCGGCCCCGGTAGTCCATCCGCACGCGGTGGGAAGGAGCAGCCGTGAAGCCCGGGGCAATGGCAAAGCCGTTGGACTGGGGGTTGGACTCAACACCGGCGGCGGGAGCAGCAAACCCACTGCTGGCGGCAGGTGCGGTTTCGGGAGCGGCAGGAGCCGGCTCGACTGCTACCGGAGCGGCGGCAGGCTTGGCAGCTGCCTTGGCCTTACTCTGCTGGGCTAGTGCGTTTGAGGTGCTCAACACGGCAGCCAACAAAAGGCACGAAAAAACGGGACGTAGCATAGCTAAAAAAGAGTGGTAGTAGAAGATTTTCTCTCCCCCACTACGCAGAAACAGTAAAATTTGTGCCTGAAAGCACAAAAATATCTACTCCATCCTTAAGTATGGGGCCGGGAGCCATATTTATTCTTAGCGCCGCTTGCGCGCCGGGGCCGGGGCCGGAGCTTCTTTGGCCGCCGAAATGGTTGAGTTGGTAGAGGCGGGCTTAGGGGCCTTTTTCTTGATGGGGCGGCCCATGTAATCGGTGCTGGGCGGGGTGGGCATGTTGATGCGCATACCGGGTGCCAGGCGCTGCCGATCCTCGTCGGTATAGCGGCGCGAGTTGGAGACGCGGGCTACGGCCCGGGAGCGGCTGGCCGAAGCCTTTTTGTGGTAGCCGCTGGCGCGTTTGGTTTGGGCCTGGGCCACCAACGTCGGCGCCAGCACAATGAAGCTCAATAAGCAGAAAAAGAGTCGAGGGTACCGCATCAGAAACCAGGAAAAAGTGAAACATACACTCCTGGTTGCTAATACGGTACCCCCGAACTTTCGGCGAACCGGCACCTGAATTATTCGCCCGATACGGCCGTGGTAGCTACGGTTGAAGACTTGGCAATCTTGGCGGCTACTTTGGCATCCTGACGCTTGGCTTTGCGGACGGGCCGGCCCCAGTAATCGGTGCTGGTGCCGCGGTAAGGCGCCGTGTTCATGCCGGGCGCAATCATCACGCCGGAAGAGTGCATCATCGGGTCGTCGCTGGCTTCGTCGGCCGTGGCGACTTGGGCAACGGGAGCCGTAGTGAGGTTGTTCTTCGCCTTTTTCTTGATCGGCCGTCCCCACCAGTCGGTGCTGGGCTTGTCGTGCAGGCTCAGGCTAATGCCGGGGGCGCTACTCCAACCCGTGTTGTAGCCGGCGGCCTCATCCGTAGTAGTGGTAGCGGCTTCGGCTTTTTCGGCGGCCGTAGGAATGTTCATCGTCCAGGGGTCCAGCACGGGCTCGGCCCACTCGGCGGCCGGAGCGGCGGAAGTATTGCGGGTTTGGGCCTGCGCCGAGGCAGTGCCTACTACAAACAGGAAGAAAGCCGAAGTCAGGAAACGGTTCATAACGAAGGGAAGACTGAAAGGAGGATGAAAATAAATTCGGCCTGGGGCCGTCGGCATCTAACTCGAACGGGTGGCGCCCCGCGTTCAGCCTTCTTTGCCGCTTATAAGAGGGGTTTTGCAGCAATCATACCAACTTTTTCCGGCCTGGTGTGCGCCCCGGATTCCTCCCCGGATTTGCGGGCGGATTTTGCGGCGGAAGCGTACCTTTGCAGCACTATGCAGGACCAAATCAACCGCCTCCGCGCCGAAATCGAAGCTTACGACCTTGCTGCCCCCGACCAGCTCGAGCAGTTCCGCATTGCCTTCACCGGGCGCAAAGGGCAACTGGCCGATTTGTTTGACCTTCTCAAAACCGTGCCCCAGGAGCAGCGCCGGGCCGTGGGCCAGGAGCTCAACCAGCTTAAGCAGCTAGCCCTGGACAAATTCACCCAGCGCCAGCAGGAGCTGGAAGCGGCGGCCAACAATGCTCCGGCCGACCCGACGTTCGATTACACACTGCCCGTGGTGCCTAACGCCCTGGGCACACGCCACCCGCTGAGTCTGGTGCGGGAAGAGATGGTGCGTATCTTCTCCCGCATCGGCTTCAACGTAGCCGAAGGGCCCGAAATAGAAGACGACTGGCACAACTTCACGGCCCTGAACTTCCCGGAAAACCACCCGGCCCGCGACATGCAGGACACGTTCTTCGTGACCCGCAACCCCGCCGACCCTACCCACGATGCCCTGCTGCGCACCCACACCAGCACCGTGCAAGTGCGCGTGATGGAAAGTCAGCAGCCCCCGATTCGCAGCATCATGCCGGGCCGGGTATACCGTAACGAGGCTATTTCGGCCCGGGCCCACATGATGTTTCACCAGGTGGAAGGCATTTTCATTGACGAAGGCGTCAGTTTTGCCGATCTGAAGCAGACGGTGTATTACTTCGTGCAGGAAATGTTTGGCCAGGATATCCAGATCCGCTTCCGCCCGTCCTTTTTCCCCTTCACCGAGCCCAGCGCCGAAATCGACATTACCTGTCTGATCTGCAAAGGCACCGGCTGCAACATCTGCAAGCAAAGCGGCTGGGTTGAAATTGGGGGCTGCGGCATGGTCGACCCCAACGTGCTTCAGCAGTCCGGCATCGACCCGGAGCGGTACTCGGGCTACGCCTGGGGCATGGGCATTGAGCGCATCACGATGCTGAAGTACCAGATTAAAGACCTGCGCCTGTTCACGGAAAACGATATGCGCTTCCTGCGCCAGTTTGAAGGCGTGCAGTAATAGAATAAGGAAAGTACCGGCAAGCCCGAAGCCGCCTTGGAACGAGAAGCCCGCGCTGTATCGTTGCAAGGCGGCTTCTGCCTGCTGCTAGAAGCCTGCCCGACTACGTACTAGAACCCGGGGACGCACGTTGGCTACCTTATTTAAGACACTTTGCATATGACATGGTTTAGCTTTCGGAGTTTTACGGCTGCTTTGGGGGCCGCGTGCCTGGGCCTGCTCACCAGCTGCGAGGGCACTTCCGAGGCGCAGCCCCAGATTCCCTTGACGGCCTTCAGCGAGGTACTCTACCTGACCGACCAGCAGAATAGCGCGTTGCGCTTCGACAATGGGGCCGTGTACCACAAAGGCGGCGTACGCGGACTGATTGTAGTTCGTCAGAACGCCAGCACCTACTTGGCCTTCGAGCGCACCTGCACCTATAATTCGGCCGATACCTGCGCCCGGGTTAAGATTTCCCCGTTTGTGCAGCTAGTTGATCCTTGCTGCAAGTCGCAATTCAACTTCCAAGGCCAGGTACAGGGTGGGCCGGCCAACTTACCCCTGCGCCGCTACCCCACGTCGCTTTCTGGCAACGTACTGACAATCACAAACTAGAAAATTATTTGCAATTATTTTTACGGCAATGCTTGCAGGAACTGAATCGACCTGCTAATATTGCACCCGCAACGACAGATAAACGTCGCCATAACCGCTTCCTTAGCTCAGCCGGTTAGAGCATCTGACTGTTAATCAGAGGGTCCCTGGTTCGAGCCCAGGAGGGAGCGCCACGAAGCCCGGTAGTAGACTTTAACCCAGTCTGTTACCGGGCTTTCTCTTTGTGGCTGGTGCCAACTATGGGGCAAAGCGGATACCTTGCTGCCCGGATACTGGTCTTCAAAGCCCCTCTTTCTCCCAAGCCATGCAGTGGATTACCCGAGAGTGTCCGAAAATTGACCGCCTGGCGTGCCCGTGGCTAATCTTGCGGTTTATCGACCCGGCGGCGGAAATCCTGTACGTGCCCGCCGAGCAGGTAATCCCGACGGCAACTCGCACGGGGGCTACTCCTTTCGACGTGCCGGGTGTAGAGTTTACGCACTATGGTGCGGAGTGTACCTTCGATTACTTTCTGCGCAAGTACCAGCTCGCCGACCCGGCACTGCAGGCACTGGCCCCCATTGTGCGCGGGGCCGACACCGACCACCACGCCCTGGCCCAGCAGGCCGCCGGCCTCTGGGCTATTTCGGCAGGATTGGCTTACAATATCCGCGACGACCAGCAACTGCTGCAGCAAGGACTCATTCTCTACGACGCGCTGTATACCTGGGCACAGCATCTGCAAGGCCAAGCCCATACCCAGCAGCCCGAGGAGCAGCTGCTCGTGCAGGCCTACGCAGCCTACGTGCAGCGCAGCAAAGAGCGGGGCAGCACTCCACCCGCCTGGGCCGGGCAGCTGCGCGAGCTGATCCAGGACCATGTGGACACCAACCTGAACCTGCGCCTGACCGACGTGGCCAGTGCCTTGCAAGTCAACCCCACCTACCTCTCCCGCGAGTTTGCCCGCTACTTTGATAACCTCTCTTTTGGCGAGTACATCCGCAAGCTGCGCATCGACAAGGCCCTGCACCTGCTCGACACCACCCGTTATTCGCTGGCCGAAATAGCCTACCTGACCGGCTTCTCCGACCAAAGCCACTTCACCCGCATCTTCAAGCAGCACACGGGGGAGGCCCCGGCTGCCCACCGGAAAAAACAAGCTAAGAGGTAAAGATTCTACCAAGGGAAAATTCCGTTCTATTTTCTCCTATGGGGCAGACGTATCATTGCGCCAGGGAGCGGGCAGTTTTCACTCCTGCCCATTCCGCTGCATATGAACCAGGTGCTCACTCCCGTTTCCAAGCCCACCTTTGCCGAGGCGTTGCGCTTCTGGCTGAAGCTGGGCTTTATAAGCTTCGGCGGTCCGGCCGGGCAGATTGCCATTATGCACCAGGTACTGGTGGATGAAAAACGCTGGATTTCGGATGCCAAGTTTCTGCACGCCCTGAACTACTGCATGCTGCTGCCCGGCCCCGAAGCCCAGCAGCTGGCCACCTACATTGGCTGGCTGCTGCACGGCACCCGGGGCGGACTGGCGGCCGGCATTCTGTTCGTGCTGCCCTCGGTGTTTATCCTGCTGGCCTTGAGCCTGCTCTACGTCACGGTGGGCACGTTGCCGGCGCTGCAAGGCGTGTTTATGGGTCTGAAGCCCGCCGTGGTAGCTATTATCCTGCTGGCCATGGTCAAGATTGGGCAGAAGTCCTTGCTGAGCCTGCTGCACTACGCCGTAGCCGCCGCCAGTTTCGTGGGCATCTTCTGGTTTAATGTGCCGTTTCCGTTGCTCATCATCGGGGCGGCCGTCGTGGCGCTGCTGGCTCAGCGCTTTTTTCCGGTTCGCACCCACGCAGGTGCCGCGCAGGCCCGGGCCGCCCAGGCGGAAGCAGGGTACTTCCTGACCACTCACTCCGTGATACCGGGCACCGGCTTTTCCTGGCCCCGCCTGCTGGGGCAGCTGGGCACCGCGCTGGCCCTCTGGGGCCTACCTTTGGCCGTGCTGGCCTTCACCACCTCGGATTTCCCGTTCTGGCGCACGCTCACGCTCTTTTTCACCCAAGCGGCGCTGGTTACCTTCGGCGGAGCCTATGCTGTGCTGCCCTACGTGGCCCAGGTGAGCGTAGAAAAGCTCCACTGGCTCACGCAGGGGCAGATGCTCGACGGCCTGGCCCTGGGCGAAACCACGCCCGGCCCGCTGATTATGGTGCTGGCCTTTGTGGGTTTCATGGGGGGCTACACGCATTTTGGCGCCTCCCTGGCATTGGGTAGCCTTGGGCTGCTTACCACTACGTACTACACCTTTCTGCCTTGCTTTCTGTTTATCCTCGTGGGGGCGCCGCTCATTGAGCGTACCCAACACAACCTGCACCTGAAGGCCGTGCTGAGCATTATCACGGCGGCAGTGGTCGGTGTGGTGCTGAATCTGGCCGTGTACCTGGGCGGTAGTGTTCTGCTGCCCGCCGGCACGCCTCACCTCGCCGGGGTGCACTGGCCCAGCCTGGTATGGGTGCTGGTGTCGCTGGCCGCCCTCTACCGCTTCAAGCTGAATATGATTCTGTGGATTGGCATCAGCGCGGCGGCTGGCCTGCTGTATTACCTGGCGCAGGCGGCGCTCTAACTTGTATATTGCCCCGTTCCTTCCCGCCCAAATTCCTCCCATGAGCCACCTTCTTTCCCGGCGTGAAGCCGTCCGGGCTACGGCGCTGCTCGGCGCCGCTTCCTGGCTGGCCCCCGCCGCTGCCCCCGCCACCCCGGCCCTGCGCAAAGGCCCAACCCCGCCGCTTAGTGCCGCCGAAATAGCCAGCATCGAATCCGCTTTGGGCAAGAAGGGCACCTACGTAGAGGCTCAGGCTACCCACAGCACCGCCCTGCCCCGCAACGACCTGAAGATGCGCATCAACGGCGAGCCGGTTCCGATTCCGTTTGGCTTTGGCGGGTGGGTGGCCATCAAACACACGCTGGATGGGAAGTCGGCCATGCTGATGAGCGACACGGTGCTGCTGCAGGAAGAGGTGAACCCGCTGATGTCGGCGGCCCTGGCGCAGGGGCTGGAGGTGGGCGCCGTGCACAACCATTTCTTCTACGAAGAACCGCGGATCTTCTACATGCACATCCACGGCATGGGCAGCCCGGCCGAGCTGGCCCGCAAGTTTGCCGCCGCCCTGAAAGACTCCAAGCTGCTGCCCGCCAACCAGCCCCCCAGCCCTCCGGCAGCGGCGGGACAAGCTGGCAACACGGCCACCCCAGCCGCCGGCTCAGCTCCTACGGGCAAGGAGTTGTTCGACGTTGCCGCCCTCGACAAGCTGGTGGGCTACTCGGGCACCGCCAACGGCCCCACCTACAAGTACACCGTAGGCCGCGCCGACCTGCAGGTGGTCATGATGCATACGGAAATGACGGCGGCCATCGGCCTGAACTCCTGGGCTTCGTTTGCGGGCCGGCAGGCCGATGCCCACATTGCCGGTGACATTGCCATGCTGGAGCACGAAGTCAACCCGGTTATCAGGACCTTGCGCGCCCACAACCTGGAAGTAGTGGCCGTACACAACCACATGCTTTTCGACCAGCCCCGCATGCTGTTTCTGCACTATTACGGCCGGGGGCCGGCGTTGCAGCTAGCGGCCGGCTTTCGGGCCGCCCTCGACCAACTAGGCAAAGCCGCGCCCGGCATGCCCGGCATGAAGCACTAATACCCGCACGGTGCCGAGGCGCGAAACGACCTGTTAGAAATCGGCAGCAGGTAGCTAGGAGGCCAGGAAGGCGGTGACAGGACCCGAATACGTGAGGGTGAGTTGGTGCATAGCCCGGGTACAGGCCACGTAGAGCATGCTCCGGTCTACTTCCGTCTTGTAGTTGCGGGCGGAGACAAAGGGCACAATAACGGCATCGAATTCCAATCCTTTGGCCAGATGCGCGGTGGTGACGATGACACCTTCCTTGAACGAAGTGGAATCGGCCGTAAGCAAATGAACTCCGGCTCCTTGCAAAGCCTCATACACCTGGGTTGCCTGCCGTAGAGTTTTGCAAATAATGCCCAAAGAGTGGCTGCCCGAGCTTGCAAAGGCCGTAACCAGTTGCTGAATCGTCGCTAGCTCTTCCGCCTGACTGGTGCAGGACGTTAGTACGGGTGGCTGCCCGTGGCGCTCCAGCGGCAGGATGTCGGGATTGGGGGTGATGCGCTGGGCGAAGGTCGTGATTTCCAGGGTCGAGCGGTAGCTCCGGTAGAGCTTCACGATGTCGGCTTGCGGGAAAACCCGTTCGATGGTTTCGGCCGAGGAAGCGCTGTACGGATTCACCGTCTGGCTTACATCGCCCAAAATGGTTTTCCGACACCGAAACAGGCGCGACAGGACCGCATACTGCACGGGCGTGTAGTCCTGCATTTCGTCGACCAGCAGGTGCTTGATCTGGTCGTAGGCCGTAAGCCCTTCCAGCCGGATGCGCAGGTAGATCAGGGCAAAGACATCCGCGTATTCCAGCTTCAGGCGCTGGTCTATCTTGAAGAGTTCGGGCTTGCCAAGCCAGCGGTAAAAGTCCCGGTAAAAGTCCAGCACATTGTTGAACTTGAACATGCGCGGAATTCCCTCCCCGATGGTGGCTTTCTCCTGCCCGGTCAGCTTCCGCCCCACGGCGTCGCGCACGTAGGCCCGCACGTCGTTGGCCACCAGCGCAAAGCGTTGGAGCAGGGGCACCCGGTGGTAGGCCTTGAACTTCTGCTGCAGAAAGACGCCGGAAACCACCGTTCTACCAACCCGTAGCTCACTCAAGGAGAAGTAGTTGTTCTCGATATGAATCAGATATTGGTTCAGCTTGCTGAGGAACTCAAACGATGACTTGAACCGAATACGCTCGATAAAGGCAGGGTCGTGCTGCTCGAGCAGCGCCGATACCTGGTCGAAAAAGGTCTGGAAGGTGTAGCGGTTGTCGAGCAGGTCGGCGGCCAGCTCTTCCATGCCCATCTCGGGAATATGCTCTTCCCCCAGCTCGGGCAAGACGTTCGAGATATAGTCGGCAAAGACCTTATTGGGCGAAATAATCAGAATGTCTTTGGCCGCAATGGTTTCGCGGTAGCGGTAGAGCAGGAAGGCAATGCGGTGCAGGGCAATGGAGGTTTTGCCCGAGCCCGCCACTCCCTGAATGACCATCACAATGGCGTCCTCGTTGCGGATTACCGCATTCTGGTCGCGCTGAATGGTGGCGACAATGTTTTTCATCTTGTCGTCGGACGACTTGGCCAGCTCGCGCTGCAGCACGTCGTCGTGAATGTTCACGTCGTTTTCGAGCATGAACTCCAGCCGGCCGTCCCGGATTTTGTACTGCCGTTTCAGCCCGATGGTCCCCTGGATTGTGCCGGAAGGAGTGGCGTAGGACGCTTCCCCGAGCTCGAAATCGTAGAACATGGAGGAAATAGGGGCGCGCCAGTCGTAGATAAGATTTTGGCGCTGCTGCTCATCGGAGAAAGAATGCACTCCAATGTATACCGGCGTCGTCACCTGGCTGGGCGTGGTGAAATCGATACGGCCGAAGTAAGGCGACTGACTTAGCTTAATCAGCTTGCGTTTCCGGGCCACGGCTGCTTCGCCCGTGAAAGCCATCCGGTTAATGGATTGGCCCGCGGCTACCATGTCGGCGTCGTCCATGCCGGACTGGTGCTCATGGATGTACTCTTTTTTCTGGCGCAGCTCGTTGGAGAACTGCTTTACGGCATCATCGATCCGCTTGACGGCGAAGGCCAGCTTCTCCTTGATTTCCTCCAGATAGGCCTTTTCTTCTTGTTCGGTGGCGTTCATCACGTGCGGCTCTTGTTGACTGAACCTCAAAGGTGACACCAAATTATGAGCTGTAGAAGCTTGGGTACCCGCTTTCTTGCGTGCACCCAACCCTACCCGCATAAGTTTGCCGCCCTACCCCTCGCTGGGCACTGGCTGCTTTGACCTGAGCAGCCCCCGGCCGGAGCAGCAGTTACCGAGGTCAGAGCTGGTTGGGCGGCGGGTCCGCGCGCCCCGGCCAGGCCACTGGGCACTAACGATTAAGCTCGCCTAAAACAATGGTTGATACCGCTGTTCGCCTACCTTTGTCAGCAGGTCAACCATACGGTTATTAGGGCCCGCGTCGGGCCGCCAATTACCCTCGGCGCGGCCCGAGGGCGCAACTCCTATCCGCTTCTTACTCCCTTATATATGAGGAAACTTTTACTGCTATCCTGTTTGCTGGCAACCTTTACTTCGGCTTCGGCTCAGCTGCGCAACTTTCGGCTCGACCGGATCATCGGCACGCCCGTCGACTTCCCGCAAGACATCAAGGTCAGCTCAACCGGCTCCTTGTACGTACTGGACCGCGCCGGCCTCATAAAGCTTGATGCCGGGGGCCGCTACCTGCAAACTATTCCTCTGCGTTCGGCCACGCGCACCCCCGATTACCGGGCCCTGGCCCTGGATGGGCAGAACAACATTTTTGTCGTAAACCGGGCCCAGTCCTTTGTGCGCAAGTACAGCCCGGCCGGTGACTCACTCACGCAAATCGGCGGCGTGGGCGCGGCACCGGGGCAGTTGCAGCAGCCCGAAGGAGTAGCTGTCGATGCGGCCGGCAATATCTACGTGGCCGACACGGGCAACAACCGCCTGCAAAAGCTTAGCGCCAGCGGGCAGGTGCAGTGGGTGTATGCCCCCAGCGGCACCCAAGCCCTGGTGCAGCCCTCGGACGTGAAGCTCGCGCCCGACGGCAGCGTGTATGTGCTCAACAAAAACTCGACAGCTGTCAAGCTCAGCCCCGCGGGACAGCTGCTCGGCACCCTATCCCTAAGCTTCGCGGGGTCGGCGGCTTTTGGCCAAACGATAGGGCTCGGAATCGACGCGGCCAATACGCTTTACGTGGTTAGCTCACGGATGAGTGCAATTCAGCGCTACAATGCCCAGGGCGTGCATTTGGGAAGTTTCGGAGCAAGCGGCGGCTCCTTTGGCGGCACGCACGCGGCCCTGGCCCTGGACAAAGACGGCAACGTATACGCTATTGATTCTTTTGACCGGGACCAAAGCGTGAGCTCCATCCGCAAGCTGAGCCCAGGTGGCGCTTTGCTCAACAAGTGGGGCAACGAGCGGGTATTTGGCAACCGCATGCGCCAAGACGAGGCGGGCAATATCTACTACCTCGACCAAAACCTGGCGCGCATCGTCAAGCTGAACCCCGCCGGCGAGCAGATAGCCACGATAGGCGGGCCTGGACAGGCCGATGGCCAATTCGGCGCGCTCACCAGCTTTGCCATCGACCTGTTTGGCAACATATTTAGTCTGGAAGGCCAGAGCTTTCCGCCCCGCGTGCAGAAGTTTGACCCACAGGGCCGTTTTATCAGCAAAGTCTCGCTGCCCAATCCGCAGACCAACCCCAACGGCTACTGGCCCACCGACCTGGCCGTCGACGCGGGCGGCAATTTGTTTGTGCTCGATTATTACAGCGCGGTGCGCAAGTACGATGCCCAGGGGCGGCTGCTGCAGATGATTGGGGCGGGCGGCAGTGGCAGCGGGCCCGGCCCCGGGCAGTTTTATGCGCCCCGCGGGGTAGTGCTGGATTACCGCGGCAACATCTACGTATCGGACGGGGCCGGCAGCCGGGTGCAGAAATTCAGCCCCAGTGGTCAGGTGCTGCGCGAGTTTCTCTCGACATTTCCGCCCTCCTTCCAAGGCTCCGCTTCGTTGTCGCCCGGCGACGCGGGCCTGGCCGTAGATGGGGCGGGCAACGTGTACGCCAGCGTTGGCAAAAACAACTACATCACCATGTTTGAGGGCAACAGCACCCGGCAGGTGAAGCTGGTCGTGGGAAGCAGCCCCGCCCTGATAACCGTTAATCAAACGGGTACCCGCCTCACCTCGGCCACCTGGGGGCACGACGTGCTGCGGCTGTACGTGCCCACGACCCGCCCACCCGAAAACCTGGTGAGCGGCAGAATATTCCAGGACCTGAACAGCGACTGTGTGCAGCAAGCCAACGAGCCGGCCCTGCCCAACATGGTGGTGGTAGCCGAGCCCGGCGGCTCGTACGGCCTGACCGATGAAAACGGCAACTACACGGTGGCCGTCGACACGGGGGCGTATACCGTGCAGCAGCTGCTGCCACCGCCGCAGCCGGGCCGGGTGGTGCAGCAAGTTTGCGCCGGCCCGTCGGCCGTTGTCTTCAGTTCCTACGGCAATGCCGTGAGCGGGGTAAACTTTGGGAATCAGGTAAGCACGGCCCCGTATCTGACGGTGAACGTGGCTTCGGATCGGCGGCGGCGCTGCTTCCGCAACACCACGGCCGTAAGCTACGCCAACACCGGCTTTGCGGCGGCCCCCAACGCCACCGTGACGGTGGCATTGCCGCCGGAAGTCGTTTTTGTGAAAGCCAATGTGCCGCACACCCTGGATGCGGCCGGCCACTACGTATTTCAGGTTGGGGCCCTGCAGCCCGGCCAGCGCGGCACCATCACCATTCAGGATTCGGTAACGTGTGGCAACCCCGCCATCCGGGGCCTGACCGTGTGCACCCGCGCCTGGATTCGGCCCGGCAATGCCTACCCGGCGCCGGCGGGCTGGAACCGGGCTTCCCTGGCCGTTTCGGGCGCCGTGGTCGGCAGCAGCCAAGTCCGCTTTGCCATCACCAATCGGGGCAGCGCCGCCACCACCGACAGCCTGGGCCTGCGCATTTATCAGGACGCGCAATTGGCCCTGATGCGCAACATCTCCCTGGCTGCGGCCGACAGCCTGGTGCTGCGCTGGACGGCCACCGGGCCCGTGGTGCGGGTAGAAGTAGACCAACCCACCAACCACCCGTACGGGCCGCTTGCCAGTGCTACCGTCGAGCTGGCTGCCTTGCGGACCTCGAGCCTACCCAGCGCGGCCATGCTGGCCCTGTCGGCAGGCGACCAGCAGCCCACGGCAGCGGAAGATTGCCAGCCAATCCTCGACTCGTACGACCCGAACGATAAGCAGGTGGTGCCGAAGGGGCTCACGGCCCAGCACTACACTCCTACCAACGAGGTGCTTCGGTATCAGATCCGGTTTCAGAATACGGGCAACGACGTCGCCTACCGGGTGGCCGTGGTAGATACGCTAGCCGCCAACCTGGATCTGAGCACCCTGCAGGTGGGAGCCGTGTCGCACCCCTACCGCCTGACCGTAAGTGGCCGGCAGCGCCCGGTGCTCACGTTTACCTTCGACAACATCATGCTGCCCGATAGCGCCAGCAATCTGGCGGGCAGCAATGGCTTTGTGCAGTTCAGCATCAAGCCTAAGGCTGGCCTGCCCGCCCGGACCCGCATCGACAACTTCGCCGATATTTTCTTCGATTACAACGAACCCGTCCGGACCGACACCACCACCAACCGCATCTACGACATGCCGCGGAGCGTGGTGCCGGCCGTAGCCCTTACGTACCCGGATGTATTGGCCTCACCCGTCGTTACGGCTATGGCGCCGGCCCAGGGCCGCTTTGGCACCGTGGTTACGCTCACGGGCCGCAAGTTTTCGCCAACGCCCGCTACAAACCGCGTACTATTCAACGGCGTGGCGGCACCCGTCCTGAGTGCGACCAGCACGACGCTTACGGTGCGGGTGCCAGCGGGTGCCACGACCGGCGCGCTTACCCTGACCACGTCTGACGGCGGAACGCGCAGCACCGACTTCACCGTGTTTCAGCCCCCCACGCTCACCAGCGTCAGCCCGGGCGAGGGCCAACCCGGCGCCATCGTAACCTTGACCGGGGCGCACTTCTCGGCCGTGGCGGCGCAGGATACCGTTACCTTCAACGGGGTTCCGGCGCGGGTGCTCCAGGTCACTGCCGGCGGCTTGCAGGTAGAAGTACCGGCGGGGGCTACGCTGGGTAAGATCCGAATCCGGACGTTGGGCGGGCAGGCCGAAAGCCCGCAGCCCTTCATGGTCTGGTACGCGCCCACCCTTAGCACTACCACCCCGGGCCGGGCCCGCACCGGGGCTACTGTAGCCCTGACGGGAACCAACTTCGCCGATTCGGGGACGCGCAACGTGGTTATGTTCGGGGGCAACCAGGCCGGGCAGGTGCTGCAAGCTTCGGCCACGCGCTTGGTGGTGAAAGTGCCGACGGGCGCCCAAACCGGGCCTATTCAGGTGCAAACGCCCGGCGGGCTGGCCACTACTACCACGAGCCTGCATGTTATTCCGGCCCCGGTTATAACCAGCTTCAGCCCCACGCACGGAACCGTGGGTACTACGGTCATCCTGACTGGGCGTAACTTCCGGGAAGAAGGCCTGAACGACACCATCCTGCTCGGCGGACTAGCCACCCGCATTGTCCGGACTACGGCCACCAGCGCGGAAGTGGTAGTGCCCCGCGGGGCTAGTTCCGGAATCCTGACTGCGGCCGGGGCCGGGGGCCGGGGGCAGTCGGGCGAGGCGTTTACGATGAGTACCTTACCGCTACACGAGGCGGTTACGGTTTATCCTAACCCCACCCCCGACCAGGTGACCATTAGCTGGCGCCAGGCCGACTTTGTCGTTCAGCAGGTGCGCATCTATGACACTATCGGCAGCTTGGTTGCCACGTCGCTGGTATCGTCGGCTGCTGCCGATGAGCTAACCCTGCCCCTGACCCACTGCCGGGCCGGCCTCTACATAGTGGTGATTGAGACGCCAGCTGGCCGGGTCGTGAAGCGCGTCACCTTGTTATAAAAGACCTCCAGTACAAAAGCCCGCGGCAATAGCCGGGTCCACACCATAGCGTGGGCTCAGCTACTGCCGCGGGCTTTTTAGGATCAGGGCTGTTTAGTTCCAGCCCCCGCCGAGGGCCCGGTACACATTCACCGAGGCATTGAGCTGCTGCATCTTGGTTTCGATCAGGTCGAATTTCGATTCCAGGGCGTCGCGCTGGGTGAAAAGCACCTCGGTGTAGTCGGCCCGCGCCGAGCGGAAGAGGTTGTTGGAAATCGTGTTCGACTCGTTCAGGGCCTGCACGGCCTGGGCTTTCTCCCCGTAGCTTTTCTCCAGGTTGCGGATACTGGCAACTTGGTTGGCCACCTCCACATAAGCGTTCAGCACCGTGCGCTCATAGTTATACACCGCCTGGGTCTGGCGGGCATTGGCGCTGTAGTACAAGGCTTTTATGCCGTTTTTGTTGATCAGCGGAGCCGCTACATCCCCGGCCAGCGACAACAGCATGGACTCAGGCCAGGTGGCCAGCAAGCCCGGCTGGAAAGCCGCCGTACCCACCGCGCCGGTAATGCGCAACGAGGGGTAGAAGTTGGTACGCGCCACCTGCACATCGAGCTTGGCGGCCACCAGGTTTTGCTCGGCCTGCCGGATGTCGGGCCGGTTGTGCAGGAGCTGGGCCGGCACCCCGGCCCGAACGGCCAGGGGTACCAGTTCGGTGAAGGAAGCCGCATTGCGCGCTACCGGCTGCGGGTAGCGGCCTACCAGGAAGTTGAGCCGGTTTTCAGTTTCAATGATGCGCTGCTGAATACCGTACTGCAGGCTTTGAGTGTTGTGGACCTGGGCCTCGAAGCGCCGCACGGCCAGCTCAGTTACCCGGGCCGCCTCTTTTTGCAGGCGCACGGCCTTTAGCGCATTGGTCTGGATGTCGATGTTTTGCTGCACAATGGCCAGCTGATTGTCGAGGGCCAGCAGCTCGTAGTAGGAGTTGGCAATTTCGGCAATGAGGTTGGTCACCGTGAAATTTCGGCCTTCTACCGAGGCCAGGTAGCGCGAGGCCGCCGCCTTTTTAGCGTTGCGCAGCTTGTGCCAGATGTCGACTTCCCAGCTGGCGTAGGCGCCCGCCTGAAAGTCGGTCAGCGGGTCGGGGGTGCGGCGCTCGGGCTTGATGTCCACGTTTTCCTCGGTGGCCCCGGGCAGGGTATAGCGGGCGGCTTTTTCCACCCCGGCGGCGGCCCCAAGCCCTACCGTGGGCAGGTACTCGCCTTTGCGGGCGCGCACTTCCTGGCGGGCCAGCTCGATTTCCTGCTGGGTGATATTCAGCTCCTGGTTGCGCAGCAGGGCCGTATCAATCAGGGCTACCAGGTGGGGGTCGGTGAAGAACTCCTTCCACTGGATATTGCCGGCAGTAGCGGCTGAATCCTGGGGGCTGCCGGCGTAACTGGCCGGTACCGTGCGGCTTTCTTGTTTCTGTACCAGCTGGGGCGCTTTGCAGGCTCCTACCGTCAGGGCCAGGACGGCGGCGCTCAGGCTTTGATAAATGCGTCTTTTAAGCATGAGTCTCAACTTCTTCAACTAAAACGTGGGGCTCGAACTCCGACAAAGGGTGCTCGTTTTCATCCCCGATGAGCTTGCGGCCGGCGGCCAGGGTGCCGAAAATGTAGTACAGGCCCGGCACGATGATGACCCCGAAAATGGTCCCGAACAGCATGCCGCCCAGGGCCGAGGTGCCGATGGTGCGGTTGCCGATGGCGCCCGCGCCGTGGGCCAGCACCAGCGGAATCAGGCCGGCAATGAAGGCAAACGAGGTCATCAGAATCGGACGGAAGCGGACCTTGGCGCCTTCAATGGCCGCGGCCCGCACCGACATGCCCTCCTCGTGCTTCTGCACCGCGAATTCCACGATAAGCACCGCGTTTTTGCCCAAGAGGCCCACCAGCATGACCAGGCCCACCTGGGCGTAGATGTTGTTGGCCAGCCCCAGGGTTTTGATCAGCAGGAAGGAGCCGAAAATACCGGCCGGCAAGGACAGAATAACGGCCAGCGGCAGCAGGAAGCTTTCGTACTGGGCGGCCAGCACCAGGTACACGAAGCCGAGCACGATGAGGAAAATGTAGATGGCCTCGTTGCCCCGGCTCACCTCGTCTTTCGACAGCCCGCCCCAGTCGATGTCGTAGCCGCGGGGCAGGGTTTTCTGGGCTACTTCCTGCACGGCCTTGATGGCCTCACCCGAGCTGTAGCCGGGAGCCGCGTCGCCGCGGATGGAGGCCGTGGGGTACATGTTGTAGCGGTTGATTTCGTTGGCGCCCTGGCCCTTCACGATTTTCATGAAGGCCGAAAACGGCACCATCTCGCCCTTGTCGTTCTTGACCCACATGTCTAGGATGTCCTTGGGCAGGCGGCGGTACTCGGGCGAGGCCTGCACGAACACCTTGAAAAAGCGCTGATACTTGATAAAGCCCAGCTCGTAGGTCGAGCCCACCATGATGCTGAGCGTGTTCATGGCGTTGCCGATGCTCACGCCCTTCTGCATGGCCAGCTGGTTGTCGATCTGCAACTCGTACTGCGGGTAGTTGGCCGAGAAGAAGGTAAACAGGCCAGCCAGCTCCTTGCGCTTCTTGAGCTCGGCCATGAAGTCTTCGTTCACCTTTTCCAGCGCCTTATAGTCGCCGGTGGAGGTTTTGTCGAGCAGCTGCAACTGGAAGCCCCCCGCCGCGCCGTAGCCCGGTACTGCCGGTGGCTCGAAGAACTCGATGGTAGCGCCGGGAATTTCCTTGGCTTTCTTCTCCAGGCTCTCCACAATGTCGTGCACGGATTCCTTGCGCTCTTCCCAGGGCTTGAGGCTGATGAGCAGGGTACCGGCGTTGGAGCCCCGGCCTTCGGTCAGCACCTCGTAGCCGGCCAAACTTGACACGCTTTCAATGCCCGGCACTTTCTCGGCCAGCTTGGAAAGCTGCTGCGACAAGGCGTTGGTGCGTTCCAGCGTCGAGCCGGGCGGGGTCTGGATGATGGCGTAGAGCATGCCCTGGTCTTCGGCCGGGATGAAGCCCGAGGGCAGCGTCGAGGAGATACCGAAGATGCCCAGCCCGAAGGCAATCAGAATGGCGAAGGTGAACACGCGCCGGTCGACGACTTTTTCCAGGATGTTGGTGTAGCGGCCCGTCAGGCGCTCAAAGCCGCGGTTAAACCAGTCGATGAAGCGGTTGATGGGCGTCTTCTTGCGGGGCTGGCCGTGGGTGTTCTTCAGAATCATGGCGCAGAGCACCGGCGTCAGCGTCAGGGCCACGATGCCCGAAATGACGATACTGGAGGCCATGGTGATGGAGAACTGCCGGTAGAAAATCCCCACCGGGCCGCTCATAAAGGCCACCGGCACGAATACGGCCGTCATCAGGATGGTAATGGCAATGATGGCCCCGCTGATTTCGCCCACTACTTCGCGCACCGCCCCGTAGGGCGAGAGGTGCTTTTCCTCCATCTTGGCGTGCACGGCCTCCACCACCACAATGGCGTCGTCGACGACGATACCGATGGCCAGCACCAGGGCGAAGAGGGTAATCATGTTGATGGTCATCCCGAAAGCCTGCATGGCAATGAAGGCGCCCACGAGCGACACGGGCACGGCAATAATCGGGATGAGCGTGGAGCGCCAGTCGCCCAGGAAGAGGAACACCACAATGGCCACCAGAATAAAGGCGTCGCGCAGGGTGTGAATCACGTTTTCGGTGGAGGCGTCGAGAAAGTTCGACACGTCGTAGCTGATCTTGTAGTCCATGCCGGGGGGCATGGTTTTCTTGAGCTCCTGCAGCTTGGCTTTCACGCTCTTGATGACGTCGGAGGCGTTGGAGCCGTAGGTTTGCTTCAGCATGATGGCCGCCGAGGGGTAGCCGTCGAGGTTGGAGTAGATGTCGTAGAACTCCGAGCCCAGCTCCACGTTGGCCACGTCCTTGAGGCGCAGGGTTTCGCCGTTGGCGTTGGCCTTGATGATGACGTTCTTGTACTCCTCCACGTCGTTGAAGCGGCCCTTGTAGGTCAGCACGTATTCCAAGGCCGAGGCCTCCTTGCCGTCCGAGCGGCCGATGCGGCCCGGCGAGCCAATGACGCTCTGGTCGTTGAGGGCTTCCATTACGTCATCCACCGACAGGTTGTAGGCCCGCATCCGGTCGGGCTTGAGCCACACGCGCATGGCGTACTGGCGGCTGCCCAGGATGCTGGCCCGCCCGATACCGTCGATGCGCTGGATTTCGGGCAGCATGTTGACCCCGGCAAAGTTGAAGAGGTACCGCATGTCGGTATTCTTGTCTTTGCTGTAGAGGTTCACGTACATCAGCATGTTCGGCACCACGCGGTTGACCACCACGCCCTCACGCTGCACCAGCACCGGCAGGCGGTTCAGGATCTGCGCAATACGGGTATTGACGTTCACGACGGCCTGCTCGGGGTCGGTGCCCAGGTTGAAGACAATCTGGATGTTGGCTTCCCCGGCCGATACGGCGTCGGAGGTCATGTACTTCATGCCGGGCACGCCGTTGATGGCCTGCTCCAGCGGAATGAGCACCGATTCGGTCAGCACCTTGGCGCTGGCCCCGGGATACGCTGTGCTCACCATCACCATGGGCGGCGAAATCTCCGGGAATTGGGACGTGGGCAAGGTCTTGATAGCCAGCATGCCCAGGAACAGGATGACCACCGATATGACGATGGCAAACACGGGTCGGCGAAGGAATCTACTAAACATGATCTAGGGGCTGTAGAGACGCGTATTCGCGTCTGCTGCGTGCTGATGTTGTTTACCGGCCGGCCCGACGGAAGACGCGAATACGCGTCTCTCCATCGGACTTGCCTAGGCCGTTAATGCTATTCAGAATACACTTTCAAGTGGGCAATGACCGACTTGGGCTCCTGGTACTCGAAGCTGATTTTGTCGCCGTCTTTCACTTTGCGGATGCCTTCGAGCAGGATTTTGTCGTCCGCTTTCAGGCCCGCGGAGATGATGTAGAGGTCGGGCATTTCGGAGGCCACCGTCACTTCGCGCTGATGCACCCGGTTCTTGCCGTCGACGACGTACATGAACTTCTTTTCGAGCACCTCGAAGGTGGCTTTCTGGGGCACAATCAGGGCGTTTTTCAGGGGCACCGTCATGAGCACCGAGCCGGTTTCGCCGTTGCGCAGCAGGCCTTTGGGGTTGGGGAAAGTGGCCCGGAAGGCAATGTTGCCGGTTTCGTTGTTGAAGTCGGCCTCGATGGTTTGCACCACGCCGGGATACTCGAACACCTCGTTGTCGGCCATGCGCAGCTTTACCTGAGGCTTGGCGTCGGCCTGCACGTGGGCTTTGTAGGCCAGGTACTCGGCTTCGGGTACGTTGTAGTACACCCACATCTTGCTGTTGTCCGACAAGGTCGTGAGCAAATCTCCTTCATCGACCAGGCTGCCGAGCCGGGCCTGAAAATGGTCCATGATGCCGCTGAACGGGGCCTTGATGGTGGTAAAGCCCAGGTGCGTCTGGGCCAGGGCCACTTCGGCCCGGGCCTTTTCCAGCTTGGCCTGCGAGAGGGCCAGCTCGTTGGGCGACACCACATTGCCGTCGGCCAGCTTCTTGGTATTCTGGTACTCGATGCTCACGAATTTGGCTTCGGCCTCGGCTTTTTTCAGCTCGGCCTGGTAGAGCAGGGGCATGATCTGAAACATGACCTGGCCTTGCTTCACCTGCTGGCCTTCATCGACAAAAATCTTCTGCAGGTAGCCCTTCTCCAGGGCCCGCAGCTCGATGTGCTGGATGGAGTGAATCTGGGCGACGTAGTCCTTGGTGATGGTCGTGTCCTTTTGCAGCGGACTGGTGACCAGAAACTTGACCTTTTCTTCCTTTTCCTCTTCTTTCTTCGAGCAGCTGGTCGTGCTGCACAAGAAGCCTAGGCCCAGAGCCATGAGCATGATTGTTCTTTTCATAAGAACCTGAATGGTGATTCTAGCGGATGCCGTGTGATTGAGAGGGCAAAGCAACCCGCGTTACATTAAGGCTGAATGAAGGAATAGAGGAAGCACCACAAACAATGTAGACCGCGGCCCAGGGCGGTTAGCGGCCTCAGGGCTTACCCTGGTGGGTAGGCCCGCTACCCTATATAGCGAGTACCCGGCCCAGGTGCAGCGTTTTTTCCAGATGCATCAATGATGCATCTGGAAAAAAACTACCTACATTTGCTTTCCATCAACTGGTAAGGCCGAGTGCATACAGGGCGTAAAATTGTAGCGTGGTGGCTGTTATTGCTGCTGCTTCGGGTGCTGACTCCCGAGGCGGCCGTCCTGCGCCTGCACGTGCACCAGCACACCGATGACCGGCCCGTGAAGTCACTCGCGGTGACCGGCCGTACCAAAGCCGTGCTATCAGCCCAGCACCAGCACTGCCACGTCGAGCAGCTCTACAATGCGCCCTTTCAGCCGGCTGGGCCAGTTAGCCTGCCCGCGCCCGGGCGCGTGCTGACCTACGCCGAGTACCGGCCCCAGGCGCCCGTATGCCGGGCCTCGCACCTGCTCGACGGCGCGGCCCTGCGCGGCCCCCCTGCTTTTCAAGTTTAAGGCCGGCGCCCCCTTGGTGAGCGGCTAGCGTTGCGCTGGCACTCCCGTGCCCGGGCCTACCGCCCGGTTGCCTGGGCGCAGTCTGCCGCGGCGCTCCGTGGCCCCATCGCCCGCTGCGGCCAGCAGGGTCCGGGTTGTATCGCCCTTTTTTCGCCTCCTAGCCGACCAGCCCATCTGCCGCTGGGGTAGCCAGCTTCTGGCTCAGCCGCTGCTTTTGACAGCCGCCCTGGGTAGCTACCCAATTGTGCTGTAACCGGTTGGGCACCCCATTCCCTCTCTTTTTTACCGACTTCACCCGCGCGGTGGGCTTGCCGCCTATGCCGGGCTTTCCCGTTTTTTCATGCTACGACTTTTTCTGTTTCTGGGGCTTTTGTGCCCTCTTTTTGCGGGCGCCCAAGGGTTGTCCGGCCACCTCGATGGTCATATTACCGAGGCTGGAGGACGGGGCCTGGAGGGAGTTTCCATCGTGGAGCTGTCCGGTCGATTTTCGGCGTTCAGCGAGGCCGATGGGCATTACTCGCTAGACCTGCCCCAGGGCGAATACACCCTGATTGTCCGCAGCCTTAGCCACGAGGAGCAGCGCCGCGTTGTGGCGCTCAGCCCCGATTCGCCCTTCCTGACCCTGGATTTCGTGCTGCAGCCCAGCACCACGGCCCTGCAGGAAGTAGAGGTGCTGGGGCGCAAGGAAACCTCTTACAAGAGCGACTACAGCTTTGTGGGCACCAAAACGGCGGCCCGCCTTATCGACGTGCCCCAGTCGATTTCGACCGTGACCAAGGAATTGATGGAGGACCGCCAGGCCCTGCGCCTGACCGAGGTAGTGAAAAATGTGGCGGGCGTAACCCAATACTCGCACTACGACGACCTGACCATCCGGGGGTTTCGCAACGGCTACGAGAGTGGCTTCCGGCTGCTGAACGGGCTGCGTTCGGGCTTTAGCTATGGCAACTCCTTTACCCAAACGCCGCTGACGGTGAATCTGGAGCGGGTCGAAATCCTCAAAGGCCCCGGCGCGGCCTTGTATGGCGACATCAACCCGGGCGGCACGGTGAACATGGTGACGAAAAAGCCGCTGGACGTGGCCCGCCAGGCCCTGAGCTTCTCTACCGGCAGCTTCAATACCCTGCGCGCCACGGCCGACCTTACGGGCCCGCTCAACGACCAGAAAACGCTACTCTACCGCTTCAACGCTGGTTTTGAGAAGTCGAATACGTTTCGGGCCGTGAACGATACCCGCTCCCTGATGGCGGCGCCCACCGTGACGTTTCTGCCCACGGATAAGACGACTGTCAACGCCGAGCTGGTGTATACCCACATCGACGGCTACCTGGACCGGGGCCTGCCCATCCGCGGGGGCGACCTGTACGCCCTGCCCCAGTCCTTTACCCTGAGCCAGCCGAGCGACTATTTCCGCACCAGCACCTACTACCTCAACGCCTCACTCAACCACAAATTCACCAATTGGCTGTCGTTCAACGCCTCTTACCTGGATTTTACTTACCATGAGGATCTGAGCGAGCATCGCACCCTGAACACCTACGCCGACGCCCCGGCCAATACGGTGATGAACCTGCGCTACTTCGACCGGCGCGCCGAGGAGTACACTAAGAACTTGGCCGCCTACTTCGTGCTCAACCGCTCTACGGGTCCGGTAGCGCACAAAGTGGTAGCGGGCGTGGACTACATCCGCTTCAATACCGACCCGCAGAGCACCATGTTTGAGGCCCGGCAGAAGGTGGTAAACGGCGTCACCTCATCCCTGACGTTCGATTTAAAAAAGCCGCTCTACGAAATACAGGACCCGACCAAGTACGTGCGCCGGCCCCTGCCGCAGTTTTTCACCGACTACATCAACTCGGTGTACCACACCACGGGCGTGTACGTGCAGGACCAGCTGGACGTGACCGAACGCCTGGGTTTGCTGCTGGGAGTGCGCTACGAGCTGTTTGCCGACGAGCGGGACTACGGCGACGGGAAGCAGAACATCCGGCAGCGCCAGCTGCTGCCCCGGGCCGGCCTGACCTACGCCCTGCGCGACAACCTGAAGTACTTTGCCTCCTACAGCGCTGGTTTCCGGCCGCTCAAGCCCGAGTACATCCGCTTTCCGGAGCGCTACGGCCGCGCCACCGCCTTCGACCCCGAAACCAGCTACCAGCTGGAAACCGGCCTCAAGGGTGAATTTTTCAACAAGGGCCTGCTGGCCACCGTGGCCACTTACCAGATTGTGAAGCGCAACCAGCTGGTCAATACCGGTTCCCTCACGCCCGAGGGGGCGCCCGTGTACCGGCAGAATGGCCAAGCCCGTTCCCGCGGAGCGGAGCTGGAGCTGGCCGGCAACATCCTCCCTAATCTGAGCCTGAACGCCAGCTACGCCTTCAACCACTCCGAGGTGCTGGAGGCGGATCTGGCCGTGGAAAACGGGCAGCCCCTGGCCAATGCCCCCCGGCACTCGGCCGGCCTGTGGACCAAGTACACCTTTCTGACGCCGGCCCTGCGGGGGCTGGGCGTGGCCGTGGGCGGCAACCACGTGAGCCGCCGCCGCACCGAAAACCAGGTGGCCAACACCACTACGGGCGAGCTGTACTGGGCGTACTGGCCCGCTTACACGGTGCTCGATGCGGCCCTGTTCTACACCACCGGCAAATTCAACTTCCACCTGAACGTCAATAACGTGCTGGACCAGTACTACTTCGTCGGGGGCTACGACTTCTTCCGGGCCAGCCCCGGGGCCCCGCGCAACTTCCTGGCCACGCTGGGCTACACTTTCTAACGGCACCCATTCTTTTTTATATGACTTACCTTCTCGAAGCCCGGGCTCTGCGCAAGCAGTACGCCGACAAGCTGGCCCTGCGCGGGCTGGATTTGCAGATTGCTCCGGGCGAAATCTTTTGTTTGCTGGGCCAAAACGGGGCCGGCAAGTCCACGACGATTAATCTGTTCCTGGGCTTTGTATCGCCTACTTCGGGCGCCGCCTTCGTCAATGGGCTGGAAGTAGCGGCCAACCCGCTCAAAATCAAAGAATACCTGGCGTACATTCCGGAGCAAGTCATGCTCTACCCCCACCTGACGGGCCTGGAAAACCTGGCTTTGTTCAGCAGCCTGGCTGGCTACCGGTACTCCCAACCGGAATTGCAGGGCTACCTCACCGATGCCGGCCTGCCCGCCGAAGCGGTGCGGCGGCGGGTGGGCACCTACTCCAAGGGCATGCGCCAGAAAGTGGGCATTGCCATTGCCGTGGCCAAGCACGCCCAGGTGCTACTGCTCGACGAGCCCACCTCCGGCCTCGACCCCAAAGCTTCCAACGAGTTTTCGGAGCTGCTGCGGCGGCTCAGCGCCCAGGGCACCGCCGTGCTCATGGCCACCCACGACATTTTCCGGGCCAAGGAAGTAGGCACCCGCGTGGGCATCATGCGGGAAGGAGAGCTGGTGGATGTGCGCCCCACCGCCGCTCTGAACGCCCAGGAACTGGAGCAGCTTTACCTCACCTACATGCACTAGCCCGCTGATGATCCATAGCATTGCGCAAAAAGAATTCGTCAGCACCCTACGCGACCGGCGCTTTGTGGTGCTGAGCGGGCTGGTGCTGGCCCTGCTGCTGGCCGCTACGCTGGTGGGCCGGGCCTCCTACCGCAGCCTGCAGCAAGAACGGGAGCTGGCCCAGGGCACCGTCAACGAGCAGTTTCGCAACCAGCCGGCCCGGCACCCGCACCGGGTGGCCCACTACGGCTCATTTGCCTTCCGGCCCAAGTCGGGCCTGAGCCTGCTCGACGCGGGCGTAGACACCTACACGGGCAGCGTCGTGTACCTGGAAGCCCACCAGCAAAACAGCGTCAACTTCAGCCAGGCCCAGCAGTCGGGCTCCCTGATTCGGTTTGGGGAGATGACCGTGGCTTTTGTATTGCAGCTGCTGGTGCCCCTGCTCATTATATTTCTGTGTTTCGGCGCCTTCACGCAGGAGCGCGAAACCGGCATGCTGAAGCTGCTGCTCAGCCAGGGCGTCAGCTTGCGCCAGGTGGCCTGGGGCAAAATCCGGGGTCTGAGCCAGGCCGTGGCCCTGGTGGTGGCCCCGGCCCTGGGGCTGGCCGCCGCGCTGCTGTTTACGGGCGAGGAATTTGCCGCCGGCCCCGACCTGCTGCTGCGCCTGCTCTTGTTTGGCCTGAGCTACGCCCTCTATTTCTTTCTGTTCGTGGTGGGGTCCGTGGTGGTATCGGCGCGGCAGGCCAGCTCCCGGGCGGCCCTGGTCACCCTACTCGGCCTCTGGATTCTGGGCTGCATCATCCTGCCCAAAGCCACGGCCAACCTGGGCGCTTCCCTGTATCCGACTACCACGAAAGCGCAAATGGACGCCCAGGTACACGAGCAGGCCCAGCACGGCATCAATGGCCACGACCCGCACGACCAGCGCGCCGCCGCTTTGAAAGCCGCCCTACTTAAACAGTACGGGGTCGACTCCGAGGAAAAGCTGCCCGTCAGCGTGGCCGGCCTGCAAATGGCGGCGGGCGAAGCATACTCGGCCAAGGTGTATCAGCAGCATTTTGCGGCTCTGAATGCCACGTACCAGCGCCAAAACCGCCTTTCCGACTGGGCCGGGCTGCTGAACCCCTACCAAGCCATCCGGCCGCTGTCGATGGGCCTGGCCGGCTCCGACTTTGCCCACTACGTGCACTTTCAGCAGGCCGCCGAAGCCTACCGCTACATGCTGGTGCAGCGCCTCAACCACCTACAAGCCGGCATGGGCTACGGCGACAAGGAGCGGCGGCTGGACGCCCGCACCTGGCGCGAGCTGCCGGTATTTGCCTACCACGCCCCCACGCTGGGCTGGGCCTGGCCCCACTTGCTGCTGCCCCTCGCGGCGCTGCTGCTCTGGGGCGTGGGCCTGAGCTGGCTGGGGCTGCGGCTCATTTCTACCACTTCTGTTACCTGATGTATGCACACATTCCGGATTCTGTTTTCCGCCGAGTGGCACCACTTCCGCGCGGCCAAAGGCTTGGTGCTGCTGTGCGGCCTGCTGCTGGCCACGGGCCTCTACGGTATTTACTACGGCACCACCGAAATTGAGCGGCAGCGCCAGCACCTGGCTACCCTGCCCGAGCTTACCCGCCGCAACATTGCGGAGCTGAAAGAGAAATTCCCCGGTCCGGCTGATGCCGGCGACATCGGCTACTACCACTCAACATTCGCCGTGCACCACCCCGACTCGTGGGCGGCGCTTTCCCTGGGCCTGCGCGACGTGAACCCCACGTACGTGAAGCTGCGCCTGCTGGGCCTGCAAAACCAGCTCTACGCCGCCGACAACACCAACCCAATGAAGACGCTCAGCGGCAACTTCGACCTGGCCTTTGTGCTGGTATACCTGTTTCCGCTCCTTATCATTGCCCTGAGCTTCAACCTGCTTTCCGGGGAGCGGGAGGAAGGCGTTCTGCCGCTGCTGCTGGCTCAGCCGGTTCGCCCCGCGGTGGTGGTCGGGGCCAAACTAGCTTTCCGGCTGGTGCTGGTACTGACCCTGGCCCTGCTGCTCTCGGTGGTGGGCATGCTCTGGGCCGGGGTCCCCCCGGATGGGCGGGTGGCCAGCTGGCTGGTCCTGACGACACTTTACTGCCTGTTCTGGTTGGGCGTGGTGCTGGTCGTCGCGGGCCTGCAGCGCCCTTCAGCTGTGAATGCCGTGAGCTTGCTGGGCGTGTGGCTGCTACTGGTCGTGCTGGTGCCCAGCCTGCTGAATCTGGGCGTCGCCGCGGCCCGGCCCGTGCCGCAGGGTATTGCGCTGACCATTCAGCAGCGCGAAGAAATTCATGCCGGCTGGGACCGGCCCAAGGCCCAGACCATGAGCCGTTTTTTTGCTCTCTACCCCCAGTGGCGCGACACGACCACCATCCGGGAGCGGTTTGCGTGGCGCTGGTACTACGCCTTTCAGCACCTGGGCGACCTGGCCGTGGCCCGGCAGGCGGCTGCGTATGCGCAGGGCCTGCAGCAACGCTACGACCTGGTTGAGAAGCTCAACCTTTTGTCGCCAGCCATCAGCGCCCAAAGCAGCCTCAACGCCCTGGCCGGCACCGACCTGCCCACCCACTTGCAGTTTCAGCGCAGCGCGGAACGGCACCACGACGCGCTGCGGGCGTTTTACTACCCCTTTCTTTTCCGCCGGGTTGCGTTTACCCACGCCGACTATGCTCAGGAACCAACTCATACTTTTATCAGTGCCCCGGAGCTAACTACTGTGCAGCACGGGCTCCTGAAGCTACTGCTGAGCGTGGCCCTGGTGCACCTGCTGGGACTAGGGCTGCTATGCGTGCGCCCTGTCACTCCCCGCTAAAACCAGTCGGGGTGTAGCAGGCTGGCCCGGCGGTAAATATCACCCGTTGGCACCATGGTCCGTAGAGCAGGCTCGGGTAGTCTGCTCTACGAGCTTCCGGCTATACATTATCACATTTCTAAAATTATCGTCCTGCAACCCTGTTTTTTGATTGTTTTTTAAACGAATTGCTTAATTATCTCCCTTATTAGCAAAACAAGGCTTTTTCGATTACGGGCTAAAAAGTGTGTGCAGTAGTTGTAGCCCGCGTGCGACGTAGGCGCCCCCACAACCCGTTGACAGCAGTACAGCCTCGTTTCCGCACTTGTTTTTCTTCGAAAAAGGCTATTATATTTAAATCACACCAGGCCCCGCTGTAGTCATCTGGCGCCTCATATCCGGCCTGCGCAGGGCGCTTCCCGCCCTTTATTCTACTTGCCTTTTCGCCCTTTCGCGTCTTTTGCCCGTGCCAGTGCGTGGCCACTTACCCGCCTAGTTCTAGGTGAGCCAGGCGGGGCTTGCCCTTTCCAACCCAATTCCCACTCTTACCCAATCTCCATGAAAACCCCTACCCGTACCTTGTTGCGGAGCCTGCTTACCGGGCTTTGCGCGCTGCTTCTGACCACGGCCAGCTGGGCCCAAGGCAGCATTCCGTTTACCATTGCCAACAACTCGCCCTTCCCCGACACCGACCTCTACGTGGCCATCGTGGGCATCGACCCGGCCGGCAACCACGTGTGGATCAACGCGGCCAACAGCCAGGTGTTGCCCATGTCCTCGTCGTACAATACCGTAACCGGCCCCACTTACAACGGCAACACCGGCCCGGGCCAGAACTCCAAGTACGCGGCCTGCTTCACGCGGCTGAGCAGCATTCCCAATAAGACCTTCACCCTGCCCTACATTGCCGGCTGCCGGGTGTTCATTTCCCGGGGCCAGCAGCTCTATCTGTACTTCTTTGGCTCGTCGGGGGCGCCCTCGGGCTACGCGGCCCCCAACCACCAGAACCCGAACGACCCGAACAAGGGCATCATGTACGAGTTTATCGAGCTGACCAACAACCAGTTCGGCTTCTTCGGCAATACGACCCGCGTCGACGCCTTCCGCTACCCGATGGGGCTGGAGTTGATTGGCAACGGCTACCAGAAGCGCACGGGTGAGCTGAAGTCAGCCGCCGACATCGTGGCCGCCTACAAAGCTAACGTGCCGGCCGAGTTTCAGGGCACGGTGAACAGCACCACCGGCGAAATCACCTTCCCCTCCAAAACGCCTGCCTTCCAGGACGGTTCGAACGGCACCGTAGCGGGCCCTTACGGCAACTACTTTAAGAGCTACATCGATGCCATCTGGAACAAGTACAAGACTACGGACCTGATTTTCTACGCCGGCAACGCGGGCGTGTTCAAGGGCCGCGTCGACGCCAACGACCGGCTGGTTGTGGTGGGCCAATCAGGGGCCTTTGCGGGCCGTACGGGCATTATTAACGGCCGCCCCACCACCCAGATGGCGTTTGAAGGCAAGGGCCTGCTCGACAACCGCGTGAGCGACGGCGACTGTGACTTGGTAGTACAAGCCCAGATGACGGCCGCCATCAACCGCCACGTGGTAGACGTGACCACCGCCGCCCCCGGCCAGCAGAACTGGTACGATGCCTCGAAGTACTACCAGGCCGCGCCAGCCAACTACTACGCCCGCTTCTGGCACCTGCCCGGCATTAGCGTGGATAACCTCTCGTACGGCTTTGCCTACGACGACGTGAACGACCAGTCGGCCACCCTGCACACGCCCCAGCCAACCCGGGTTATTGCTACTTTCGGCGGCTACGCCGGCAGCACGCCGCCCCCAGTGGCGGGCGTGAGCACCATGTACAAGGACTGCAACTATACCGGCACGGCCGTTAACCTGCCCGTGGGCGACTATACCCTGGCCGCCCTGCAAAGCCGCGGCATTCTCAACGACGACATTTCCTCGCTCAAGGTAAATGCCGGCTACGAGGTGGTGCTCTACGAAAACGACAACTTCGGCGGCAGCGCCCTGACAGTGGGCAGCGCCGGTAATGGCTGCCTGGTAAACAACCCGCTGGGCACCGGCAACTGGAACGACAAGGCTACTTCGCTGCGGGTACGAGCCGCCAGCACGTCTACCTTCAGCGTGACGCTACAGGCCGAGGCGGCCAGCGTCAACAACGGCATGACGGTGGAAACTTGCACCGACGCGGGCGGCGGCCAGAACATGGGCTACGTGGACGCGGGCGACTACCTGGTCTGGAATGGCATCAACTTCCCCACCTCGGGCAGCTACACCATCGAGTACCGCGTGGCCAGCGGGGGCAGCGGGGGCACTATCTCTTCGGACCTGAACGCCGGCGCCATTCAACTGGGCAACTCGGCTATTCCTGGCACGGGCGGCTGGCAGAACTGGACCACGGTGTCGCGCACGGTGACCATCAACGCGGGTACTTACAACTTCGGCATCTACGCCCAAACCGGCGGCTGGAACATCAACTGGGTCCGCATCAGCAAGGCCGCCGCGGCCCGCACGGCCGGCACCACGCTGGCTACCAACTCTGGGCTCAGCCAACCCGAAGCCCTGGAGCTGTACCCCAACCCCGTAGCCGACCACCTGCAGCTGCGCGCAGCCGTGGAGCTTACGGGCAGCCAGTACCAGATTCGGGACGTCAGCGGCCGGGTGCTGCAACGGGGCATTCTCGACCAGGGCCCGGTGAACGTGGCGGCGCTGCCCGCGGGCATCTACACGCTGTCGGTAGTTACCAAAGACCAGCAGCAGGTACTGCGCCGCTTCGTAAAGTAGGAGCACTCAGTAGCACACGCACCAGAAAGGCGGTCCTCGCGGGCCGCCTTTTTTGGTGGGCGAGCCCCGACCATGTTGCCGGCTAAGACCCGAAGGGCGGTTCGGGCGGGAAGCGCGGCCTCAACCTTTTCCACCACCGGCCAGTATTCAAGCAGAGTCAGGCCCTTCCAGTGGCCTGCTCTCCCACTTCTCTTCGCACTCCCATGAAAAACTACCGTTTTCTCCTGCCTTTCTGCCTGCTGCTTCTCACCTTCTCGCTCAGCAGCTGCGACTTAGTTGGCGACATCTTCAAAGCCGGCGCCTGGACGGCCCTCATTGGGGTGTTTTTGGTAGTGCTGCTGCTGTGGTTCTTAGTGCGTAAAATCCGCCGCTAAGCCTGCCCAATAGTCATGCACGAAAAAAGGGCGCCTTGTAGGCGCCCTTTTTGGCTTACAACCCTCGCTCCTACTTCTGGTGCCTGTAGCTGGCAGGGGCGTTCTACAGAGGCACGAGCAGATAAAAGCAAAAAGCCTGGCTGTTTCCAGTCAGGCTTTTGCTAGGAAAGTAGCGGCTTAGCTTTCGGCCTTCTTGCTGGGCATGGTGCCAATGATATGGTCCCAGAGGGTAGACGAAACGCCAAAGGCAATTTCGTCCTGCCGGTAGTGGTGCTGGGCATGGTGAGTCCACCATACTTTCAGGAAGTTCTTCGGCGGCGCGTAGGCATGAATGGCGTAATGCACAAACAGGTACAGGGCGTAGCCAAAGGTGAAGCCGGCTAGAATACCGAAGGCGTAGCTGCCAAACGTGAAGCGGAAGATGAAGAACAGCAGCGAGGCCACAAACACCGTAATGATGGGCGGCATGGCCAGGCGGGTTTTGTCTTTGGGATACTCGTGGTGGACGCCGTGCAGGGTGTATTGGAACTTGGCCTTGCGGGGCGTAGTGGCCGGAATGTGGTAGAGGTAGCGGTGCATGGCATACTCCACGTAAGTGAACATAAACCAGCCGAGCAAAAACAGGCCAAAAGCCGAAAGCCCGCTGATAAAGCCGTGGGTCAGGCCGTAGTAGAGGCTTACCACCGCCGTAATCAGGAAGATGGATACGGGCAGCGCAATGTGCGTGTGGGTAAGGCGCTCCAGCACGGGGTTTTTGAACAGCTGAGCCGAGCCCTTGTGCTTGGGCTTGATCTGGTCAGGCGTTTTCACCGGGGAAGGAGCTAGTTCGGGGGCTGATGTAGAGGAAGCGGAATTCATAAGCAATGATCAGCTATTAGAAAAAGCAAAAGTACACAGAGCCGCACAAACACTGCGCCGAATACGCAGCCGGGCTCAAGTTAGCCGCTCACCCGATACTGGTGCAACAGCTGCTGCACAGCCGCAACCGTGCAGGCGCTGCCACTACAGCGTAGCGGCGCGCGGCTATAAAACTGTTCCCGGGCGGCTAAGGTTTCGCGCAAGCGAGTTTCCAGGGCCTGCGGGCTGTCCACCTGGGCCAGGAGCGGCCGGCTACCCGCCGCCCGTTGCACCCGCTGCAGCAGCTCCTCGATGGGCACCTCCAGGTAGAGCGGGTAGCCGGTTTGGAGCAACAAGTCCATATTGGCGTGAAAGCAAGGTGTGCCCCCGCCCGTCGCCAGCACCACCCCGGGCAGTTCGGCCACCACCTCGCGCAGCACAGCGGCTTCGCGCTGCCGGAAATACGCCTCTCCCTCGGCCGCAAAAATATCGGCGATGCTGCGTTGCTCGCGCGCGACAATTTCTTCGTCCAGGTCACGGAAGGGCAGTTCGTAGGCGGCGGCCAGCGCCCGGCCCAGCGTCGTTTTGCCCGCCCCCGGCATACCAATCAAATAAAGCCGCATTGTGGTCAGGGTGCTAATGAGAAGAAGGTACTGTCAGGCAAGGACTTCGCGGTAAAAGGGCGGAGCGGCCTTCACAGAAGGCGGATGGCTTCGTGCCTCGCCATGGCACGTTGCTCAGCAGGACGCTACCTGAGCTTTACCCTGGGGTCAAGCACGGTGTAGAGCACGTCGACCACGATATTGACGACCACAAACAGGAAGGCAATGAAGATAGTGGCGCCCATTACCACCGGAAAATCCAGGTTTTCGACGGCGCGCAGCGTAACGGTGCCCAGCCCTTTCCAGTTGAAGATATACTCGATAAAGAAAGCTCCCGCCATGAGGGACGCCAACCAGCCCGACACGGCCGTAATAACCGGGTTCAGGGCGTTTTTCAGGGCGTGGCCGACCACTACGCGGTAGCCCGATAAGCCCTTGGCCCTCGCCGTGCGGATGTAGTCCTGGCTGAGCACGTCGAGCATGGAGCTGCGGGTGAGTTGGGTAATAACGGCCAGGGGCCGGATGCCCAGGGCAAAGGCGGGCAGCAGCAGGTTGCGCAGCACCAGGTGGCGGCCCGTGAACGGGTCGGTTTCGTAGAGCTGCCCGGTCAGGTTCAGGCCGGTCCAGTGGCTCCAGTAGAAGCCAAAGGTCATGGCAATCAGAATACCGGCCACAAACGAAGGCACCGAAATGCCCAGCACGGAGGTCGTAATCAGGGCCCGGTCGAGCCAGGAATGCGGCTTGAGGGCCGCCACTACGCCGAAGCCAATACCGAGCACGGCCGCCAGCAGCATGGCCGCCAGGGCTAGCCAGAGCGTACCGGTAAAATGGTCGAGCAGGATGCTGAGCACATCCTTGTTGCTCTGAAAGGACCGGCGCAGATAGGGCACTTTCACAACTAATGACTTTTCGCCCAGGGGCAGCACGGCCACGCCGCCGTACTTGGCCACGGCCGCCGAGTCGCGCGGGTGCAGGCCCAGCGGCGACACGTCGTTCAGGTACCCGACCAGCTGCACGGGCACGGGCTGGTCGAGGCCCAGGTCGGCGGCAATGGCGGCGCGGGTGGCCACGTCCGAGCGTTGGCCGGCCAGCAAGGCCACCGGGTCGCCGGGCAGCACCGTAAACAGGAAGAAGACGGTCAGGGCCACACCAGCCAGCACCAACACTCCTTGCAACAGCCGCCGCAGCACGAAAGAAATCATAGATTAATTGGTAGTTGTTGGTTGTCAATCGTTAGCATGTGCTGGTGTCTCGTCTACCCCTAACCACTGACAACCAACAACAACCAACTACAGAAGCTCTTCCAGGGTAGCCCGGGTCGGAATATCGTGGTAGTGGAACTTGCCCTTCACCACCCCGTCCTTGAGCAGCATAAAACCCGGATTCGACCGAATCATGGACTTGAGGACGGTGGCGTCGGCGTAGTAGAAGGGGGCCGACAGATTGACCTCGTGGCGGAAGGCGTCGAATTCGGCCGGGCTGCTGCTGGTAATTACCAGGTGGGAAATCTTCTTCTGTGAGGAGTCGGCCGACTGCAACAGCTTGTTGATCATCAGGAAACGGTCCCGGTCGGCCTTGTCGGTGTTCTGAATGATGAGCACCAGCTTGTTGCCTTTCAGCAGCTCCTGGGTGTAGTCGCCCTGGTCGTTCCACACCTTGAAGTCGGTGATTTTTGGGCCGGCCTCGGGGTTCAGGGCCACCATCTGCTTGTATTTCCAGGTGGTATCGGTGGGGTACTCGGTGAACTCCTGAGTGGCCCCGTTCTTTTCCATGATGTACTTGTAGCGTAAGGGCTCCGAGGCCTTCATCAGCTTGCCGATGTCGTTGCCGACTTTATAGGGCAAGAAGTCGAAGTAAGGCAGATGGCCCAGGGCCCGCACCCCAATCCCGATGGCCACGGCCGAGGCCAGGGTCATGTACATAATGCCGAGCATGCCGCGGGCAAATACCCGGCGCAGGTAGCGCTGGTTGAAGAACACCACGGCCCAGAGCACCAGCAGGAACACATCCTTGCTAAACGAGGTCCAGGGCGTGAGCTTGATAAAGTCGCCGAAGCAGCCGCAGTCGGTTACCTTGTTAAAGGCGGCCGAGTAGAACGTGAGGAAGGTAAAGAACACGAGCAGGGTCAGCAGCACCCACAGGGTTTGGCGCAGGTGCCAGCGCAGCAGCAGGGCCGCGCCCAGAATCACTTCCAGGGAGCTGAGCACGATGGACAGCGTGCGGGAGCTGTCCTTGAACCAGAGAAAAAAGCCGGCCATGCTGGGCACGGACGCGGCAAACACTTCAAAATATTCTTCCAGCTTGTAGGCCGTGCCGATGGGGTCGTTGAGCTTCACCAGGCCGGAGAAGATAAACAGCACGCCCAGCAGCAGCCAGCAGATACGGGTAAGGAGTCTCATGGGGACTTATGGTCTTGGGAGCTTAGGGTCTTGGATAGGACAACGGGCCCGGCTAGGGCCGTCGTGTCATACGAGCAATTAACCTAGCAGTCTTCTAATAGGTTACTCTCATTGCAAAGTTGTCAGGTATGGCGGCTACTACCAAGCGCCCTAATCACTACGCTTTGGCTTCCGCAAACCCCGATTTAATCAGCGCAAACACGGCGTAATTGAGCATGTCGCGGTAGTTGGCGTCCACGCCTTCCGAGACGCGGGTAAGCCCGGCCAGGTCCTCAATCTGCTTGGTGCGGTGCAGCTTCATCAGGATAATGTCGGTAATGCTTTCCACCCGCATTTGCCGCCAGGCCTCGCCGTAGTCGTGGTTTTTGGCGAACAGCAGCCGGCGATTTTCCGCCACCTGCTCGTCGTAGGCCGCTTCCACGTCGGCGGGTTGCAGGTCCAGGGGCGCGTCGGCGGGCAGGCGCAGCTGCATCAGGGCAATGATGCAGTAATTGATGATGGCTACAAACTCCTCCTCCACGCCGTCGGCCACCAGCTGCACGCCCTTCTCCTGAATGGAGCGGATGCGCTGGGCCTTGATATAAATCTGATCCGTGACCGAAGGCAGGCGCATAATGCGCCACGCGGTGCCATAGTCGTGGGTCTTGGCCAGGAACAGGCTCCGGCATTGACCAATCACCTGGTCGTACTCGTGCTGGGTTTGGTTACTCAAAATTTTCAGCCTACTTTTAAGAATCCCGGTTTTTAGCCTCTCCGCTCATGTCTGCCCAGGCCGCGAAAGATACGTGTTTTTCTCCGAGGCAAACGCTGCGTTGCCCCGGTGGCCGCGTCCTGAATCTGGCCTCGCCCCAGGTAATGGGCATTCTGAATCTGACTCCGGATTCCTTCTTTGCCCAGAGCCGCGTGGCCGGCCACACCGACCTGCTGCACCGCGCCGAAGCCATGCTGCAGGCCGGGGCCGGCATCCTCGACGTGGGCGGCTACTCTTCCCGGCCCGGGGCCGAGCATATCGGTGAGGACGAGGAAAAACAGCGGGTGCTGCCGGCCCTGGAAGCCCTGCGCCGCGCGTTTCCCGACGCCTTTCTCTCCGTCGATACGTTCCGCAGCAGCGTGGCTTGCGCGGCCGTAGCCGCCGGGGCCGACATCATCAACGACATCAGCGGGGGCGAACTGGACGAAGCCATGTTTGCCACCGCCGGCCGCCTGCAGGTGCCCTACGTGCTGATGCACATGCGCGGCACGCCCCAAACCATGCAGCAGCTCACCGACTACCCCGACGGCCTCGTGCTGGAGCTGGTGCGCTACTTCCGCGACAAAGTAGCCCAGCTCCGCGCCTTGGGCGTAGCCGATATTATTCTGGACCCGGGCTTCGGCTTTGCCAAAACGGCCGCCCAGAACCACGAGCTGCTCGGTCGTATACGAGAATTGCAACTTTTGGGTTTGCCCATCCTGGCGGGATTGTCGCGTAAAGCCATGGTTTACAAGCCTCTGGGACTTACACCCGAAGCCGCCCTGAGCGGAACAGTAGCGGTAAATACTATTGCCTTGCTCAACGGAGCCCGGCTGTTGCGCGTACACGATGTAGCCGAAGCGGTGCAGACCGTTCGGCTCGTTTCCAACACCCTGCTACCTTCCTCCCCGTGATTGGCTCCTTCAGCATCGGCTTCCTGCGCATTGGCTGGATAGACGTCGTGGACGTGCTGCTGGTTACGGTGTTGTTCTATCAGCTCTACAAGCTGCTGACGGGAAGTGTGGCGCTGAAGATTTTTCTGGGCCTGATGTCTATCTACTTGCTCTATCTCGTGGTCAAAGCCGCCGGTATGGAGCTGTTGACCAGCATCCTGGGGCAGTTTATGAGTGTGGGCGTGCTGGCCAGCATCATCCTGTTTCAGCAGGAAATCCGCCGCTTTCTGCTCACCATCGGCAAGGCCACGGCCTTCGACCGGATGCGGGTGTTTCCCTGGCGCCGCGAAGTGCCGTCCGAGCGCATGAGCATCACACCCTTCGTGGAGGCGGCCAAGAGCCTGGCTGGTAAGAATACCGGGGCCCTGATTGCCTTTACCATGGTCTCAGACCTGAAATTCTACGCCGACTCCGGCGACCTGATTGATGCCGCCGTGAGCAAGCGCCTGCTCATGTCCATCTTCAACAAAACTAGCCCTTTGCACGACGGGGCCGTCATTATCAACAACAACCGCATCAAGGCGGCCCGTTGCATTTTGCCCGTGAGCGAAAACCCCGATGTGCCGGCCTCCATGGGCCTGCGCCACCGCGCCGCCATCGGCCTGACGGAGGTGACCGACAGCGTGGTGCTAGTGGTGAGTGAGGAAACCGGGCAGATTTCCCTGGTGCGGGGCGGGGAAGTATTCCGCAACCTGTCGTCGTCGGATTTGCGGGCCCGGCTAAACGAGTTCCTGTTTGATGCGGCGCCCAAGCCGGCCAATGCTTCCGCTTCGGCCACGGAAGTAGCCGCGTAAGCATTGGCTAGCCAGGCAGTTTAGCCGGCCTGGTCAACGATTTAGGCCAGGGTTACGTTTTTCAGCCTATGACTCAAGACCTGACCACTCCCACCGGACGCGTTTATCTTACTATTGAAAGTGATACGGAAAACCGTTGGATTTTGGTGAACTGGATGGGCTACCTGACGGCCGACAGCATTAAGGCCGGGGCCCAGGCTTACACGGCAGCCCTGGCCCAATCCGGGTTTTCGTGCGTGCTAAACGACACCCGCTCGGTGCGCGGGCCCTGGGACCATTCGATGGACTGGGTCATCAATGAGTGGGCCCCCAGCGCGGCGGGGGCCGGACTGCGCTTTTTTGCGATGGTAACCACACCCGAAACCCTGGCCCAAGAGTCGGCTTCAACCTTCTACAGCCAGCTTACTGCTTTCCAGGCCCAGGTTTTTGACAACCGCCAAGCCGCTCAGCAGTGGCTACGCTCGGTGTGCGCCTAAAAGTGAAGAGAATTTAGTCTGTTTCTTCTCGAACCAAGCAGCAGGCGCCTTTCTAGTGCTAGGTAGGTAGGCGCCCCGACGGGTCGGTTGCTTCTCACCCTTTCGACCAACAAGAGGTGGGTAGCCTTAGATTTTTTTATAAGAATAATTAAAGTAAATATTGGAATAAGTTCGTATTTTCACTTCAAGCTCCGCCTTACCACGGTTCGACCCCGTGTAATGGCCCTATGGTAACCGCAGCGTTGCCACCTTCCCGGGACAGGCGCACACCCCTCTCCTACTTATGCTGCCCGATTTGAACGCCTGCAAGCTATATGCGGCGGGCACGGGCATGGCATGTTGCTCTGGATTTGTGGCCCTTTCTGACCAGTCTTACCTTCAACCGTTATGGCACCGTTGGCCAAGCCCGGCATGGGGTACCCCGGGCATATTGTAAAAGTAGGGGAGAACAATGCTGGCCTCGTGCGGCGCATCCAACAGCAATTGAACCGACTCGGGTGCGGGCCGGTACAAGCAGACGGCCAATTTGGCCCCGAAACCCGCGACGCGGTCCGGGGCTTGCAGGCCCGCTTTACTGATCAGGATGGAATTCCGCTTAAGATAGACGGTGAGCTTGGGCCACTGACGTGGACGGCGCTTTTTGGCCAGCAGAGCATTACCCGGGAAACTACCCCCGACCCTGCTCGCCCACTGTTGGCCCGCGTGCTGCAGATAGCTATGGGCGAGCTAGGCGTGTGCGAGCACCCGCCCTTCAGCAACCGGGGTCCGCGGGTCAACCGCTACATTGAGCGTACCGGGCTCCAACCCGGTGTATTCTGGTGTATGTGCTTTGTTTACTGGTGCTTCGACGAGGCGGCGGCCCAGCTTGGCGTTGCCAATCCCTGCATTCGCACGGGCGGCTGTCTCGACCATTGGCAGCGCGCAAAGGGGCGGGTAAGTCGTATCACGGCTGCTATGGCCCGCCAGGACCCGGCCGTGGTAAGGCCCGGTCAGATATTTATTATCCGCACCGCCCGGCCCGGCACTGCTAACGCCGGCCACACCGGCATTGTGCTTGAAGTCAACGGAGGCAAACTGGTAACTATCGAAGGCAATACCAACGCCGGCGGCTCCGACAATGGCGGCGGCGTTTATCGGCAAACTCAGCGCAAGGTCAACGGTATCAACGTTGGCTTTATTGACTACGCGCAATAGCAGAGCCCCCGCTCTATCCACTTTGGAATTTCCGGTCACTATTTATATCCCAACCGCTATGCCTGCCCCCCAACCTGAGCTGCTGCAACCCGAACAATTCACCCGGCACCCCCAAGTGCTGGAGGCCCTGGAAAAACTCCACGACTATATAGCCCTGAAAACCCTGGAAACGGGTGGGTGGCGCGTTTCGGACATTGGGGGTGGCCCTGCCTACACCCCCGACCCGCAGCGGCCCGAGCGCAGCTATGCACTGCAGTACGTGGACTTGGTAATGGAAGGAGGCGGGATGCTCGGCATAGCCCTGGTTGGGTACGTGTATGCCCTGGAACAGGTCGGAATTCGGTTTTTGCGCCTGGGTGGTACTTCTGCCGGCTCCATCAATGCCCTGCTGATGGCCGTGGCAGCCCCCCGGCAGGAGCCCAGCACAACCTGGATTATTGAGCAGCTGGCTAATCAGAACTTTTACGACTTCGTGGATGGAGACGACGATGCCCGCGACTTTACGGCCGACCTGCTGAAGCCTACCCAAACGGGGCGCGGTATATGGGGTTGGCTGAACCGTACGGCCAGCAAAGCCGGCCTTATCAGCGACGGGCTGCAGATTGTGGACAATATCCGCGACGATTTTGGTCTCCACCGGGGAGAGGTGTTCAAGGCCTGGCTGGCCCGCTTGCTCAACCAGCGGGGTGTCAACACCATTGAACGACTGGTGACGCTCCGTGCGCAGGTGCCGGCGACGGGCCTGCACCGTACGCACACGGCCGATAACGCGCCGGCGCAAACCCCCTACACTCCTGAGGACTTGTGCCGTGTGGCTATTGTGGCCGCTGACATTACCACGCAAACCAAAGTGGTGTTTCCGGAAATGGCCCCACTCTACTGGGGCGACTGGCGGCACGTGCACCCGGCAGAGCTGGTGCGGGCATCCATGTCGATTCCCCTGTTTTTTCAGCCCTACCAGATCCGGCACATGCCGGGCTACAACCTGCCGCCGGTCCAGGCCAAGTCCTACACCGACGCCTGGGCAGCCCTGGGCTACACGGGCCCCATTCCGGAATCCGTCATGTTTATGGACGGTGGTATCATGTCGAACTTCCCTATCGACTTGTTTCACGACAACACCCAGGTGCCGGCTGCTCCAACCTTTGGCATCAAGCTGGGCATCGACCGGGGCATGGCACGCGCTACCCGCAACCTGCCCGGTGTGCTAGCTGCCATGTTTGATGCGGCCCGCACCCAGTACGACTTCGACTTTATTCATCGTAACTCCGACTACCGCCACCTGGTGCACTGCCTGAACGTGGACGGCTTCAACTGGCTGGATTTCAATATGCCGAACCGCGACAAGGTCAACCTCTTCCTGGTAGGCGTGCGGGGCGCGGTTGAGTTCCTGACAAAATTTGACTGGGAAGCCTACAAAAAGCTGCGCAAGGCGAAAGTGGATGTGGTGCAGCAGTCCCGGGCTATGGACGACAGCAAGACGCGCCTGCCCGAGCCCCGGCCGACGGACTTAACCTGGCCCTGCGTGATGCCAACCTACATGAAGCCTGCCATAGCGGCCCAGCAACTCCCCGCCGTCGGCCACGCGGTGTAGTCATGAAATTCCTGTCTTCCTTATCGGGTGCCCTTCAGCATCACATCGGCACCCTTATTCTGAGCTTGGTGCTGGCGGCCAGCGTGGCCTACTATGCCCTGGTTTATCTGCCGCAGCGCCGCCACGAGCTGGAGCAGCGCTACTTTCGGGTGTTAGCCCGCGTAGGACATAATATTCAGGATCGGGTTCGGGTGCACCAGCGCATCAGTGAGCAAGTAGCCAGTGTCTTCAGCATCCGCAACTTTCCCAAGGACACCCTGTTCGATATCAAGCGGGACATCGACCAAATCCAGCGCGACCCGGCGCGGGCTCTGACTTCGGTTGCTACGGTAGACGCAATTCAGGATGCCTGGTTTCGGCTGCTGCCCTTCTGCGCTGACCTGCGCTTCGACCGAGTCCAGCAGTTTGATGCGACCCGGCCCACATTTGCCTACCGTCCGGAAGATCAAAATCTGGTTTTTCAGCACCGGCTCTGGAAGCCTCTTACCCTGGATCAGGCAAAAGCCAACCGCTTTCTGGCGGCCGATTCCTCGGCCTGGTCGCTTTTCACCATTATTTCGGCCAGCCGGTTTGTACAGCCCTTTGTGCGTCAGGAAGCTTTCCAGAATTTCTACGTGGCCGACGCCAACGGGCAGTTGATTTACGCGAACCATGCGCACGGGCCCACTGGTCTGACCAGATTCCTGGAAAGCAAGCAGGACACCACGCACTGGCAGGTGCAGGAGTTGGAAATCAACGGGCAGCCCAGCATCTTGTTTATGCTGCCCCTGCGGCTGCGGGCCGATAAGACTCAGGTGTGGTACCTGGCGGGAACCGTGTCGCAGCAAGAGTTTCGCACCGAGCAGCACAACCTGCCGCGCGGGTTACAGGAGTTGCTGTTTGGAGGCCTGCTGCTGGGGTTGCTGAGCCTGCCTTTTCTAAAAGTGAGCTTGCTTAATGAGCACGAGCGGCTGAACTACGGCGACGTGGTGCAGTGCGGAGTTAGTTTGCTGCTGGGCAGTGGCCTGCTTACGCTCACCCTGGTAGCCGAGCTTACCCGCCGCTACCCGGAAACCGATGAGCTGGACAAACAGCTGCAGCAGCTGGGTGCGCAGGTCCAAAACAAGTTATACCAGGAGCTGAGCGAGCTAAATACTACCTTAGCCTACTATCGACGGGAGTATAGTATGGGGGCCACCGACAGCCTCTTCGCCAAGAACACCGAGGAAGCCACGATGCTGGTTAACCGGCTTCCACCGCATGATCTACTCGCCAGCCCCAGTACCCTGCCCCGGCCGCTGGTAAAGGAAGACATGATCATTCGGGTAGATCAGAAGGGCAACATCATCCGCTACCTGCGAGACCCGCAACTCACCAAGCCGCTGCTGTACGGCAATACGCTCAAGGACCGAAAATACTTCCGCATGGCCCGGCGGCGCCAATGGATGCACCTGCCCCGCCCCTATAACTCTACCCTTCCTTTCACACTCGATGGTATTATTTCTTACCGGCAGGCCGTCAAGACGGCTGCCTTGGTGCAACCCGCCGCTGATAGTACCACCTGCACCCTGCTGACCCAGCATCTGCGCACATTCCAGGCGCCCATCCTGCCGCCCGACTACGCCTTTTGCCTGATTGATGAGCAGGGAGAAATCCTGTTTCATTCGGACGCGCAGCTGGGCCTGAGTGAGAACCTGCTGGAGGACTGCGACTCGCCCAAGCTGCTGGCCGCGTTGCTGGCTCATGAGCCGGCCACGCTCTCGGTACGCTACCAGGGGCACGACCATCGCCTCTACGTGCGCCCCTTGTCGTCGCTGGGTCTTACGCTGGTCACGCTGGCTGATCTGCGGGTGTCGCGCGCCCAGCATTCGCAGGCCTACGCCCTGGGGGCCGCCCTGCTCACGGGCATGTGGCTGGTGTGGCTCCTGGGCGGCCTAATTTTGCGCGCCATCCGTCCCTCGCGCCAGGTAGAAGTGCTGCCCCGCTACCGGTTTCATGCCCTGTGGCCCCGGCGCAAGCGCGCCCCTCTCTATACGGGCCTGGCCCTGCTGCTGGGGGTAGTGCTGGTCGTAGTGCTGCTGATTCTGCCCAACCTGTTGCTGAGCGTGCGGCTGCTGCTGGTGCTGGTATTGCCCCTGGCCTTGTATCCCGTTACGCGGGTACTGCTCACGCGCCCGGCACCGGAAAACGACCCCGACTCGGAGGAACACCTGAACCGCAGTCCGGTGCGGCAGGTGGCCGTGGTGTGCAGCGTGCTCGTGCTCGTGAATGGGGTTATCTACGTTGCCCAAGGGCCGGAAAGCCTCGAGCTGTGGAACAATCCGTGGCGCTGGGCACTGCTGGTACAGGGGCTGGTCGGCGTCGGCTATGTTGCCTTGGCAGGCCTACGGCGGCTTGTGCGCCACGTCCGACCGCTGGCTCCCCTTCCCAAACCCCAGCCCGCCGCCGCCGCGTCCTGGCAGCAGCGTGGCGTGGCGCGGCTGCACCCGGTACTCAAGGTTGTTGTGCAGGTCTTATATAGCCGCTACCGCCTGGTATATGCCTTTCTGCTGCTCGGCTGGCTGGGAGTGGCGGGTATCGTTCCGGCCCTGGTGTGCTACCAAACCAGCTACCAGCTGGTGCGTCTGCTGCACGTACGCGGCGCCCACCTGCACCTGATGGCCCAGCTCAACAATGCCACCAACGCAGCGGCTGGTATCGACCGGGCCGCCCGGCCTTCCTATAAAATAGGCTGTGTTAACACCTACCTGGATTTTTTCTTTGGTACCCACATCCGGCCAGCTACCCCTGCGCCGCCGCTCCAGCCCGAAGACTTTGTGCGCCGCTTTTACCCCAGCGCCGTCGGGCGGCTGGAAACTCTGCTGGAACCTGATTACATCGTGCCCCGCCTAAACCAGCCCAAGCTGAACAAAGCCAATAGCTGGTCCTGGCAGCCGGTCGAGCAGTTTATGAATGTTCACAGTCGGATTATTCCGGCCGATGGCTACGACGAATACCTGCTGTCCCGCTTGCCGGAGCCCCTGTTCAGCGCCGACTGGTGGCATGGCTCCCACTACGCCTGGGCCGCTGCCCTGCTCACGCTGGCTGCCCTTACCCTGGTGGTGTGGCTGCTGTATCACCTGATCCGGCAGGTCTTTGCGCCACCGCTGCTGAACCAGCCTCCCCACCATGCCCTGCAGGGCTGGCCCCTGGGCACCGACCCGCAGTACTATGTCTTCAATCCGGCCGGGGCGGCCCGTGCCGGGGTGCTCAGCTATCTAGGACTTTCGGGCCCTTATCCCTGCTTTGACTGCCGGACGTTGGACAGCAGCACCAAGTGGCCGCAGGCCCTGCAGCCCCTGCACCTGCCACAGGAAGCCAAGGGCACCCGTTTGCTCAAAACCGCCCACCACGTCTTGCAGCGCCTGCACCTGGAACCGGAAAAACCCGCGCCCCATCCCCGGATAGTACTGGTCGACCATTTTGAATTTCAGACCGAGCAGCCCGCTATTACCGCCCAGAAAACGGCCTTGCTCCGCTGGCTCAACCACTACTCCGACCTGCGAATAGTGGTCATCTCAAGGGTGCACCCACGGGCTTTTGTCGACTGCGGCCACCCGCTTGAAAAAGACTGCCACGACAACGACCACCACGCCCTGCGGCGGGCCGGCAACGAACTGCTGGATGAGTTAAGTCAGTTCCGGATTCAGCACCTTCCGCTACAGCACGTTCCGCAGCCAGCCGGTGCGGCGGCCCCGAACCTGGCTAAGCTGCCCGAGCATTTCTTGACCCGGGAGTGCCACAACCTGGACTTTATTCACCGCATCGAGCCAAGCATTAAAGCGAACCTGCAGCATCTGGAGCAAATCGGCTACTGCATCGAGCGGGATATCGTCACGCTGACCATCAAGCGCATGGGCATGCTGTATTTTCGCAGCCTGTGGCGCAAGCTCTCGGCCCACGAGCAATTCCTGCTGTTTGATCTGGCCCAGGATGGCATCATCAACACCAACAACTGGCCGGTGCTCGACTCGCTGGTGCGCAAGGGCTACCTCATCATCGGCAACGACGACCGGCTGCGCATCATGAGCGAAGGGTTTCGGGCCTATATTCTCTCCACCGTACCCCGGCAGCAGGCCCTGACCTTTGAAGCCAAAGAGCGGCGGCAAGGCTTGTGGGCTAAGCTTAGCCTGCCCCTGCTGTTGCTGCTGGCATCGGCGGCCGTGTTCCTGGCCGCTACCCAGGGCGAAACCCTGAGCGTGGCCCAGCAGTACCTGGCCCTGCTCACGGGGTTGGTGGCCTTGCTGCTCCGGCTGTTTTCCGGGGTGGCTTCCGGCCCGGCGGCCTCGTCGCAGGAGACTACGCTGGATGCACCGACCAATCATCACTAGCACTAGCACCGGCACACCGTATCCTTAAAAGCTACCCCTTGAGCAGCACACCAGATAAAAAAGGGCCGGTTACCGCCCAGGTAACCGGCCCTTTAAGAACCGTTATTTGATACTTTCGGGCGGCTCCCTTTACGGCGTGTTCGTCACCACTTGGCCGGCTTCGGGCCGGGCGGCCGAGCGGTCCTTGAGCGTGCCCAGCTCCTGACCAACTTCGATGAAGGCCTGAATGGCTTTGTCGAGGTGGGCGCGGGTGTGGGCGGCCGAGAGCTGCACCCGGATGCGGGCCTGACCCTTGGGCACCACCGGGAAGTAGAAGCCTACCACGTAAATGCCCTTGTCGAGCATCTTGGCAGCAAACTCCTGGGCCAAGCGGGCATCGTAGAGCATGACGGGCACGATGGGATGCTCCCCGGGCTTGATATCGAAGCCGGCTTCCGTCATTTTCTTGCGGAAGTACTTGGTGTTTTCTTCGAGCTGGTCGCGGAGCTTGGTGCTTTCCGTCAGCAGCTCCAGCACCCGCAGCGAGGCGCCCACGATGGCCGGAGCCAGGGTATTGCTGAACAAGTACGGCCGGCTGCGCTGACGCAGCATCTCAATGATTTCCTTACGGCCCGAGGTGAAGCCACCCATGGCCCCGCCTAGGGCTTTGCCCAGCGTGCCGGTGATGATGTCGACGCGGCCCAGCACGTCGCGGTACTCGTGGGTGCCGCGGCCGGTTTTGCCCAAAAATCCCATGGAGTGGCACTCGTCAATCATGACCAGGGCCTGATACTTGTCGGCCAGGTCGCAGATTTTGTCAAGCTGGGCAATGGTGCCGTCCATGCTGAACGAGCCGTCGGTGACGATGATGCGGTGGCGGGTGCCTTTGGCGGTGGCGTCCTGGAGTTGCTTTTCCAGGTCGGCCATGTCGTTGTGGTTGTAGCGGTAGCGCTGGGCCTTGCACAGGCGCACCCCGTCGATGATGCTGGCGTGGTTCAGCGCGTCGGAGATAATAGCGTCCTGCTCGTTGAACAGGGGCTCGAACACCCCGCCGTTGGCGTCGAAGGCGGCGGCGTAGAGGATGGTGTCCTCGGTGCCCAGAAACTCGGCCAGCTTGGCTTCCAGCTCTTTGTGAATGTCCTGAGTACCGCAGATAAAGCGTACCGACGACATGCCGTAGCCGTGGGTGTCAATGGCTTCCTTTGCGGCTTTAATCACCTCAGGGTGAGAGGAAAGGCCCAGGTAGTTGTTAGCGCAGAAGTTGAGCACCTCGCCCGCTTCGTCGGTCCGGATTTCGGCGCCCTGGGCGGAGGTAATAACCCGCTCCTTCTTGAAGAGGCCATTGTCTTTGATTTCCTGGAGCTGCTGCTGCAGATCGGGCTGGAGGGTGGTATACATATGGTGAGGTTGGAATGTAGGGTAGTGGTGAGTGGGATACGGCAAAAGTACGGACTTCGGAGGTTTGGACTTTTGTCTGTCGTTTCCCGGCTGTCATTCTACGCAAAGCGAAAGTCCTGACCACCGTAGAACGACAATTGGTAGCATAGTTTGTTCAGGCGGGAGAAGGTCCTGCGCATGCCCAGGATGACAGCTAGGATAAAGGACTTGGCGGATACTACCGCTACAGCCTTCGGGCCAGAAACTGCTGCACCCCGGCCCGGCCGCTGTCCATGAGCTGCTGCTTTTGCTCCGTGCTCATCCGCTTGATCTTGGGGTTGAAGCCCGCTGTGCTGATGCTCACTGTGCGGGGCCAGTCGGCGGGGCGGGCCGGGTTCAGGTTTTCCAGGGCCACGTTGTACAAAGCTCCCACGTAGCTACCGAAGCTGTTGATACGGTAGGGGGCCAGCTGCTGCCGGCCGCTGGCCAGCGTGTCGTAGGCAATCTGCTCGGGCCGGTCGAGGCGCAAACCCAGGGTTTCGGGGTTTACGACGGGCTGCTTGGCCGCGGCCAGGGAAGCCGGCAGGTAGCGGGGCTGGTCAAACAAGTCGATGGGGTAGTTGGCCAGCAGGCCCCCGTCGACCAGCACTTCCACGGCCTGATTCTTAGCCGGCTTGTGCACCACGTGGCCCTGGGCATCGAGGAGCACGGCCCGGAAATACAGCGGAATACTCATCGAAATGCGCACCGCGTCGGCCACGCGCAGGTCGGGGTGGGTTTCGTAGCTGAACACCTGCACTTGCTGGCGGGTCAGGTTGGTGCCGGTCGTATACAGGTCGCGGCCCTTGTGCTGAACCGCCAGCTGGTGCAACTGCCCCAGGGTAAGGTCGGCCGAGCCGGTTTTGCGGGCCACCAGCTCGCCCATGAAACGGGTAAACTGGTCGCCGCGGTACCAGCCGTACTGCTTGAGCAGGCGGGTGCTGCCCCCGAAGAACATCAGCCGACCGTCGTTGAGGCGCTGCACCGGCATGTCGTTGACAATCGTAATAATTTCGGCGGGCGAGTAGCCCACCGCCAGCAAGGCCGCCTGAATGGCCCCGGCCGAAGTACCGCCCACGCGCCGGATACCGGCCAGCACGCCCTGCTTGTCCAGCTCGGCCAGGGCGCCGCCGTAGGCAATGCCCCGAATTCCGCCGCCTTCCATCACCAGGTTGCAGTAGCTACGAGTCGAACTGGGCTGGGCGAAACCGGCCGGGGCCAGGAGAAAGGCCCCGATTACGAGGAATACATGGCGCATCATACTATGTCAGGAAAGAAAAAGGAAGAGAAGAAGCCGGCAGTGGTACAGAGGCGGAGCCCGGTTGGGCGCCGATGGTTGCCAAGAGGGCAAAATCATGTACCGGTCAGCAAGAAATTAGCCGCTAGCCACTTACCCGGTTAATCCCGGCCCAGGCGACTTACGTACCAGCTCAACCCTGCCAACGGCAGTGGAGTAAGCGCGCCGTGCGGTATCTTTGTAGCCCCCATCCCACCCTCTTCCCCTAAGTCAACATGCAATCTACTCCCAGCGACACTATCCTCATCATCGGCGCCGGCGGCCAGCTCGGGCTGGAACTCACCCACGAGCTGCGGCAGCGCTACGGGGCTTCCAACGTAGTGGCGGCCGATGTGCGGGCCCCCAAGGATGCTGCCACGCAGGAAAGCGGGCCGTTTGAGCTGCTCGATGTGCTGGATAAAAACCGCCTGGAAGAAGTGATGCGCCAGTACAAGCCTACGCAGGTGTATCACCTGGCCGCACTGCTGTCGGCCACGGCCGAGAAGAACCCCACGTTTGGCTGGCAGCTGAACATGGACGGCCTGTTTCACGTGCTCGACGCCTCCGTCGACCTGGGCGTGCAGCGCGTGTACTGGCCTAGCAGCATTGCCGTGTTCGGGCCCGATACGCCCCGCGAGAATACGCCCCAGCTCACCGTGATGAACCCCAACACGGTGTACGGCATCAGCAAGCTGGCCGGGGAGCAGTGGTGCGAGTGGTACTTCAAGAAGCACGGCCTGGATGTGCGCAGCCTGCGCTACCCCGGCCTGATCGGCTACAAGAGCCTGCCCGGCGGCGGCACCACCGACTACGCCGTCGACATCTACCACAAGGCCGTGGCCGGCCAGGGCTACGAGTGCTTCCTTGCCGAGGACACCTACCTGCCCATGATGTACATGCCCGACGCGCTGAAGGCGACGCTGGATTTGATGCACGCCCCGGCCGAACAAATCCAGATTCGCAGCTCCTACAACCTGGGCGCCATGAGCTTCAGCCCCCGGGAAATTACGGCCAGCATCCAGCGCCACGTGCCCGATTTCCAGGTCACTTACCAGCCCGACTCCCGCCAGCAGATTGCCGATTCCTGGCCCGCCAGCATCGACGACAGCCGCGCCCGCCAGGACTGGGGCTGGCAGCCCGACTTTGACCTGGATAAGATGACCGACGACATGCTGCTGCATCTGAAGCAGCAGCTGCAGCCGGCGTAACTATTCCAGAGGATGTTGTTGCGCATAGGAGGATTTTTCCAAGGACTAGCCCAACTGGCCGTTTTGGCTATTTTTATTGGAGTGGTTTCCTGGATTGCCCGCACTATGATTCGGCGCAACGGCGGCCAGCTGGTTCCCAATCCATTACACCCGGGCTGGGGAAAACTGCACGACCAGTACGAGAGCGTACACAACGTGCTGCGAATGAAAGATGTTGACGGGCGAATCGGCGCTTTGCGCGGATTTCAACTTGGGTTCGACACCGATGACGTCGTTATCCGCAACCCCGTTGGCTTCTCGTCTCTGGTCCGCATTCCGTACCGGGAAATTTGGATACTACAGGCTCCGAAAAAAATTTCAGGTGACGCGCTTCAGTGAGCCAGAGTATAGCCCCGGCCGATTCCAGGCCGCCGGCGTCGAAATAATTTTACCGGCCCACTGGGCCCAGCAGCTTCAGCAGCGTATCGAAGCCGCCTTGGCATAGCGGCACTGCCTACCCCATTAATGGTTGGCACCAAACGTACAAAAGCCCTTTACCACGCGAGTAGTAAAGGGCTTTTTACGTGTAATAGACCTTATCAATCAGCTCAGTAAGATCCTTCGCAAGCAGGCGCCGGATGAAGGATGCCCGCCGTCTTACCCTACCTTCTGCTTGCCCTGGGCATCGGACTTGCGCTTGGGCAGCTTCGGGATGTTGGCGTGGCGGGGCACGTTAAACAGCCAGGACGTGAGGAGGGGCACCACGAAAAAGCCTACGGTCAACAGGGTCAGGCCCACGTCGGCGGCGTGGCTGCCCAGAAAAACGCTAAACGGATGCGTAGGCAGGTAGTGCTCAAACAAGGACAGCATCAGCTTCAGGCCCAGCACCCCGATAACCAGAAAGGCCGCCGTTTCCAGAAACGGATATTTCGCCATCAGCAGCACGAAGGCCTGCGCCACGAGACGCATGGCCAGAATACCGATAAATACGCCCAGACAAATCAGAATCAGGTTGTCGGTAAAGGCCACTACGGCAAAGACGTTGTCGATGCTGAAGGCCAGGTCCATGAGCTCAATCAGGGCTACGGTAGCCCAGAACTTGCCGAATAAGCCCAGGGTGCGCTTGTAGAGCCAGCTTTTGTCCTTGTCGATTTCCTCGCCGTCGTCATCCGAGGACGAGCGTTTGGGCTTGAATTGGTTGTAGGCCAAATACACCAGGTACAGGCCGCCCAGGGGCTTGAGAAACCAAAACTCGATGAGAAAAGAGGCGAACAGGATGCACAGGCCCCGAAAGACGTAGGCCCCGATGATGCCGTAGCGCAAGGCTTTCTGCCGCTGCTCCTTGGGCAAATCACCGACCATGGTAGCCAGCACCGCCGCATTATCCACCGACAGCAGACTTTCAATAATGACCAGGTTGCCCACGATGGCCAGCGCCGCCAGTGGATTATCGAGAATTTGCTGAAGGTGTGGATTCATATGAAACAGCTAAAATGCAACCGGCCTTCCTGATACGGCCCCGACGCAGCGCGTGGTTATCAGGATAAGGCATAACTACCTGCCAAAGTTGCGCAAGGTAAATGTTTCGGGCAGTCGGCCCACCCTAGCGGTACTCCAACAGCGCAACTGCCGAACCCAGCCCCCCTCGAGCAACCACTTTCAAGCGGGCCGCCACATTCACCGGATTGGAAAGCCCCGGTAGTATTATAGCTTTCCGGCAGATGGATAACACAACCTTAGGAGGCTGGCTGGTGAAAGCAGTGGTCTTTGGCCTGCAGCTAGGGCTGGTGTACGTTGTGGTGCAGGCCATCCGGGCCGGCGGTGGATTAAAGCTGGTGCATCCGTTTCAGCCCGGCTGGGGCGAGCTGCACCACCGCTACGCCAGTGCGCAAAGCCACCAGCCCATGACGCTGGCTTCCGCCCAAATCGGTTTCTGGACGTACAAAAACACCATCGAAATAGGTTTCGCTGCCGATGCGCTGGTGCTGCGCAAAACCCTGTTCTCCAGTGCCCAGATCCGGATTCCGTATGCCCACATCACTGTAGTAACGCCCCCGGCCACGTCTTCGCTGCTGGGCTTCTCGTTTCGCACCGACGGCATATTCCGCGTGGACGGGGCTGACATAAGCTTGCCCTCGGAACTAGCGGATCAGCTGCTTCGCCACCTGGCAGCTGCCGAAGCGCCACTCCACCCGCCCGCTTCTTGAGCCTAGGCCGGGGCTAACCAAGTTCGGTCGGGCTCGTTTGGGAAGGTGAACCCGTCTTCTCTTCGTGTATGATTGTCAATTACGTTCCGGCCGGCTGGCAGATTATCTACCAACAAGCGCATGCGTTGCTGGCGGCCCAGCTGCTGCACCAGTGGCCCGCCTTCCTGCCCGCCGACCAGTGGGTAGGCCTGCTGGCGGCCACGGCCCAGCACGACGACCAGCAGCAGGACTGGAACGGGCACTACGGACTTACCCCAGTAGGAGCCCCGGCCAACTTCACCATGAAGGAGTTTTCGCTGGCCCAAGCTACCGGCGTGATGAAGGCGGCCCGGTTCCAGGGCCGCTGGCGCTGCCTGCTTACCAGCATGCACATGAGCTTTCTTTACGAAAGCCTGCGGGGCCAGAAACCGGAAATTGATGCCTTTCTGGACGAGCAGCACGCCGGGCAGCAGCGCTGGCGCAAAGAGCTGAAAGTCAGCAAAGCCAGTGCCCAGCAGGCCTACGACCTGATGCAGTGGTGCGACCGGCTCAGCCTGATTCTGTGCCGGGGGGAACTACCCGAAATGGGCCGCCACCTCGAAGTCAGCCAGGGGCCCGATGGGCGCCGCTACGAAGTGGCGCAGCCCACCGCCGACGGCCCGGTGAGCCTTAGGCCCTGGCCTTTCACGGCCAAGGCGTTCAGCGTGAGCGTGGAAGCCTGCCAGCTCAATCAGCTGCAGTTTCAACATGACGACGAGCTTAGTGAGGCACTCCGCACAGCCCCCATCCTGACGCTGCGCTGGGACTTTGCCCAATAACTACTCTAGGCGGGCAATGGGGGCCGGGTTTTGCAGCAGGCCCGCGGGCACCGTGGTGCTAGCCGTGATGTGCCCCAGGCGGCGGCCGTCTTTGCCATCGGTGCGGTCGGCGGCCAGCTTCAGGGGGCCGTATTGTTTATACTCGGTCCAGCGGCGGCGGAAGGCCGGCTGGGCATCCGTAGCTTTCGGAAAATACGCCCACTCTTCTACCAGCTTGGTTTTGGGGCTGATGTAGACCTCGTACTTGTTGTCGGGCGTGACGCCCACGTTTTTAAAGGTCATGTTCAGCACCTCAGCCGGTGTGCCGTCCATCAGCTGGCCCGGGCCCTTGTAGGTCAGCGTGACGCCCGAATCCTTGAGCTTGAAGGGCATCAGCAGCCACCAGGAATTGTTGACCCACACGGGGTACATCCGATTAAGCAGTTTTTGACCCTTTTCCGTGGTGGAAATATCCTGCCCCTTGCTGTAGGCCCGGCCCTGCTTGGTAGTGAGGTTGTACACGGCCACCAGCGTGTCCTTCTGCCAGCGGAAGTCCCCGGTCTGCTTGTCCCAGAGCTGGTAGGAGTTGTCCAGAAAGTCCCAGCCCAGCAGGCGGGTCTGCTGCCAGGCCGCGTAGCCCCCCATTTGCTGCATCACCGTGTCGGCCCAGGCCTGGGCGCGGGCATCGGAGCCGGCCTGGTCGAAGCCTTCGGCGGCCGGGTAGGCCACCACTTTTGCCGACCCGCCTCCGGTTCCGGAACCCAGCGGCTTGCTGGAGCTACAGCCACTGGGGGCACTCAGAACTAGGACTATAGCCACACTGGGCAGCAGGCTGGAGGCAAAGCGGAGAACAGGCATAAAGCGACGGTCAGGATGGAGGGGTTGGTAGGGCAACAAAGCTAGCAACAGTACGCAACCTGGTTGGTTTTGGCCAGCTCAACTAAACGCCGCTGCCGTTAGCCCGTACTACCCCGTACTATCCTTTCAGCTTTCCGCCCCATGGCCACACACTACCGCTTCTCTGATATCGTTGGCATCCTGAAAACCACGGCCAGCGAGTTTATGACCAATAACTCGTTTCGGCACGCCGCAGCCTTGTCATATTACACTATTTTCTCGCTGCCGCCCCTGCTGCTCATCGTCATTACGGTAGCCAGCTCCCTGTACGGGGCCGAAGCCGTGACGGGCCAGGTCTACGGGCAGATGCGGGGCTTCCTGGGCGCCGACTCGGCCAAGTTTCTGCAGGATTCCATTGCCGAGTTCACCAAGCAGCAGAAAAGCGGCCTGGCCTCCATCATTGGCATCGGGGCGCTGATCTTCGCCGCCACCACGTTTTTCGTCACCCTGCAGGAAAGCATCAACGACATCTGGAATCTGAAAGTAAAGCCCCGCAACGGCGTCTGGCAGTTTGTGCGCGACCGGCTCCTCTCCTTCGGCCTGATTCTGAGCGTGGCCCTGCTGCTGCTCATTTCCTTCGTGGTTAGCGCCGTACTCAGCGCCTTCACGGGCAAGCTCCAGCAGTGGTTTCCCGAAGTCGGGGTGGTGGTTATTCGGCTGGTCGACTTTATCCTGTCGCTCGGCGTTACGTCCCTGCTCTTCGCCCTGATCTACCGCTTCTTGCCCGACGCCATCATCCGCTGGCGCGACGTTGGCATTGGCGCCTTTATTACTGCTCTGCTCTTCGTGCTGGGCAAGTTCCTGATTGCCTTTTACATTGCCCAGGCCGATCCAGGCTCCGCCTTCGGGGCGGCCGGTTCGGCCATTGTGCTGCTGGTTTGGGTCAACTACTCGGCGCTCATCATTTTTTTCGGGGCCGAGTTTACCCAGGAGTTTGCCGATGCTTTCGGCCAGAAGGTGCAGCCCAAAGCCCACGCCGTGCGCATCGAAACCCGGGAAGTGCCCGAGGGCGAAACCAAGGAGGAAATCAGCACGGGCCGCCCCCGTTCCACGGGCCGCTTCAAGCAGTAAGCACCATCCCTCCGTTTTTTATTGTTGGGCCTTTGCGGATGCGGTTACCTTTAGGAGATTAACTCTCCTTTATGGTTCGGCTATTCCTTTCCCGCCTGCTGCTGCTTAGTGGGGCGTATGTAGTTTCTATTGCTTATTCCCAAGCCCAGCAAGCCACTTCCCGGGTGCTTATTGTGAGTCCGCTGGTGGGCGAAACCATCGACCAGCAGGAAAAGCGCTACTTCGGACTGTTTCCTTACTTTGCCACTAACGATTTCGCCGAAGGGCGCTTCACGCAAAGCCTCAGCTCCGACAGCACCATCACGCTGCACGCTACCTTCCTCAACGGCACCACCCGCTCCCGCCTTTTCACGGCGGCCCAGTTTGAGCAAGTGCGCCAAACGATTGAGCAGCGGCGGCAGGAGCTTACCGCGCCCCGCGTGGCCCTGCCCGGTCAGTACCAGATTGGGGCTACTTATGCCGTAGAGCTAAGCGACGGTACTTCCTTCGTGGGCGAGCTAACCGATCAGCGCCTTACAACGCTCGAGTTCACCGTCCAGATTGTGGGGCCGCGCACCGTGCAGCGGACAGACCTTAAACAGATGCAGCGACTTACCCCGCATCAGGTACGGCGGGGCTGGGACCCGGTTGGCAATGGCACCCGCCTGCTTCTGGCCCCTACGGCCCGCCCCCTGCGCCGCGGCGAAACCCTGGTGCAGGCCGTAGGCGTGCTGACGCTGGCCGCCAGTCACGGGCTTTCCGACAAGCTTTCCATCGGGGCCGAGTTTGACATTCCGGTAGGCAATAACTTTACCAGGGCTGGGCTCTTGTCACTGTCGGGCAAGTTTGCTGTGCCGGTGGGCGAAAAACTCCATATCGGCGCCCACGCCGGTGTGTTCCGGGCCTACGACCTGCTCTTCGGTGCCGTGTACGGCCTGGGTACCTACGGCACCGCCGACCACAACCTAACGGCCGGCCTGGGCTACGGCTATGCCTTCCGGCGGTTCAGCGACATCCCAACCTTAGTAATCGGGGGGGCTACCCGCGTTTTGCGGCGTCTGTCGTTGATAAATGAAACCTATATCGTTGGCAGCACCTTTTTGGGCCTGTTCGGGGCGCGCGTCGCCGCGCCGCGCCTCAGCGGCAGCCTGGGGCTGGTGTACACGAATGATAACTCCACAGTGGCCCCGGCCTTTCTGGAGGTAGCTTACCGATTTGGCCAGATAAAATCTACCCGCTCCATACCAATCCGCTCCGGCAGGTCGTTGCATTAGCCTATCGTTCTGCATTATACCCTTTTGCTCATGCCGCAGCGGTGTTTGCTTCTGATAATGACCTTGGTGCTGGCGGCCTGTGCCCCTACACCTGAGGCAAAGCCGGAGCCGGAACGCTCGGCCTTGTACCGGGTGTCTTTCGTGGCTACCTGGAGCGCCGCCACCCATCCGGGCAGCTACCCGGCCGGGGCACACTTCTCCCCGCTTATCGGAGCTTCCCACGAGGCCAGCGACGAAACCCGCCTATTCCGGGTGGGCACTCCGGCCAGCCCGGGCATTAAGAACATGGCTGAGCTGGGCAACAACACCGCTTTGCGCACGGAAATTAACGCGCTGCGGGGACAGCAAAAAGCCTTTCGCCTGCTCGATGGCCGCGTCGCCACGGCCTCGCCCGGCACCCTGACCGATACGCTGCGCGTAAGCCTTGCGCACCCGCTGGTATCCGTCGTGACGATGATAGCGCCCAGCCCCGACTGGTTTGTCGGCATTACCGGTGAAAGCCTGCTGAATGCCGACCAGACCTGGGCCGCTACCCGCACCATTCCGGCCGCGTCCTACGATGCCGGCACCGACAGTGGCCCCGACTACGCCTCCGCGGATCAGCCTACCACACCCGCCGAGCCCATCCGGGCTGTGCCCCACCCGGCCGGGCCGCTGGGCTACTTTCTGCTCGAGCGACTCAAATAAAAGTGCAAACTCGCTGGGCAACATGCGGCTAGCCAGCCAGCCGAGCAGTATCTTGCCGGGATGAAAAAAACGCTACTTACGCTCAGCATCCTCGTTGGACTTACTCATGCCGCTACTGCTACCGTATTGCAACCCGATACCCTGGCCGGTCAGGGCAAGCTAGTGCGCAACCTCTCGGCCACGCTATGTGCCCGGCTTGAAGAAGAAAACAAGAAAAAACCCCTGAATACGCTGACGCCGGAAGAAGGAAAGTCTCTGATAACCAGCAGCCTTTTTGCCAGCATGAGCCAGCACGCCGACCAGTTCACGGCTTTTCTGGAGCAGGCTACCAAGAATAATGGCGATTCGCAGGCTATTGGCCGCGCCGTTGGCACGGACGTAATCTTGCTGCTGGGCCGCGAATGCCAGATTGCCCAGGGCCTGATTATGCGCATGGGCATGAACGCCTACCAAGGCAAGCCTACGATAAGCGCTAAAGAGCAGCCCTTGCTGCAGAAAATGACTGTCTCCGTCTGCGAATACATGGACAAAGAGAATCAGAAGGCGCCTCTGGCCAGCCGCACGCCTCAGGAACGGACCGACATCATGACTCAGGCCATGCAGTCGACGTTTACCATCCACGAAAAAGCCGTCAAGACAATCTACGGCAATCAAGTGCTGGAAAAGCAAGCCGACCTCGAGCTTATTGGCCGCAAAATAGCCTTGCTCATGGCCGAGCAGTGCCCCGGCTACCTGATGCAGGTTAGCCTAGACGAAGTAGAGAAGAAAAAGCAGAATTAAGCAGAGGCCTCCGTCTTCTCTTTCACCGCCAGCTGCCCGCAGGCCGCGTCAATATCTTTGCCACGCGAGCGGCGGATGTTGGTTTGCACACCCCGGTCGGCCAGAAACTTATGGAAGGCCGTGATTTTGTCGGCTTCGGCGTTCTGGTAGCTGGCGTTTTCGATGGGGTTGTACTCAATCAAATTCACCTTGCAGGGCAGCCACTTCGAAATCTGGTACAACTCGGCGGCGTCCTCCAGCGTGTCGTTGAAGTTCTCGAATACAATGTATTCGTAAGTGACTTTGCGGCCGGTTTTCTGGTGGTAGTACTGCAAGGCGTCCTTCAGCGCGGCCAGGGAGTTGGCCTCGTTGATGGGCATGATTTCGTTGCGCTTGGTATCATTGGGCGCGTGCAGCGACAAAGCCAGGTTGGCTTTCACGTCGTCGTCGGCCAGCTTCTTGATCATCTTGGCGATGCCGGCGGTGCTGATAGTGATGCGGCGCGGAGCCATGTTCAGCCCGTCGGGGGCCGTGATGCGCTCCACGCTCTTCACCACGTTGGCGTAGTTGAGCAGGGGCTCACCCATGCCCATGTACACGATGTTGGTGAGGGGCGTGCCGTACTGGGCCTCGCACTGCTCGCGGATGCGCACCACCTGGTCGTAGATTTCGGCCGCGTCGAGGTTGCGCTTGCGCTCCATGTAGCCCGTGGCGCAAAACTTACACGTGAGCGAGCAGCCCACCTGCGAGCTGATGCAGGCCGTCATGCGCGTGTCGTGCGGGATGAGTACGCCCTCCACGATGTTGCCGTCGTGCAGGCGGAAGGCCGACTTGATGGTGCCGTCGTTGCTGAGTTGCTGATTCTGGACGGCCACGCCGTTGATGACGAAGTGCTTGGCCAGCAGCTCCCGGGTCGAGAGGGAAATGTTGTTCATTTCCTCGAATGAGCCGGCCGTATTCTTCCACAGCCACTCCAGCACCTGCTTGGCGCGGAAGGGTTTTTCGCCGTGCTCCACCATAAAGGCTTTGAGCTCGTCGGGCGTGAGTTTGCGAATATCGCGCTTGGAAACAACAGGCAGGTCAATCATCATAGCTGCAAAGATACGACAGGTGATTTAGTGAAATAGTGATTTAGTGAGTTTTAGGTTTACTCACCTCCCACTATGTCGCTGGCCTCCAACATATCCGCACCAGTAATAGTGCCTTTTTCTAATGTGCTAATGATTAATGTGCTGATGTGCTAAATGACGTGTCATTGCGAGCAGAGCGAAGCAATCCGTCCTCTGCGAAGGTAGATCCGCTCTTTACCCACAAAACCCTTTCTCGAGGGGAAAGGGCTTTTCACAAGAGAAGACTCAGCTCATTTCAGAGGACGGATTGCTTCGCTCTGCTCGCAATGACACATTATCCACATTAGCACCTGAGCACATTCCGCCCATTTTCCACATTCAATCCACATTCCCTACATTTTATACATTCTCCACATTAGCACATCAGCACATTACCGCTTACCTTGCCGGCATAAACTTTAGGGGTGTTCTGCCGCGCAGGACTGAGAAATACCCTTTGAACCTGATCCAGGTAATGCTGGCGAAGGGAAAAGTGACTGAAACGGGACCCTGTCTCTTCGGGCTCGTGGCGTGCGCCTCCTACTGTTTATTGTTCTGACTTCCATCAACCTGCTACTCTGCTTGTTGCATGACGCTATTTGTCAACGATAAACCCTGCGAGGCTCCGGCTTCCCCTACCCTAACGGCTACCCTGGACCAGCTGCAGCTCCTGCACCTGCGCGGTATTGCCGTGGCCGTGAATGACGTGGTGGTACCTCGCCCCGACTGGCCCGCCCACGAGCTGCGGGCCCACGACCGGATTACGATTATTCGCGCCACCCAAGGGGGCTAGGCCGCGCCACGTCCCGTTTCCACTGCCTTTTCCGATGAAGAAAAAAGACCAAGCCCCCCAGCAGACGCTGGTGGAGCGCCAGCCCCTGACCGGCTCGCGCAAGATCTACGTGCCCGGCCAGCTCTACCCCGACCTGCGGGTGGCCATGCGCGAAATCGTGCTCAGCGACACCCAGCGCAAGTTCGACTTTGTGAACCCCACGGAGCAGAACCTGCCCGTGACGGTGTACGACACCAGCGGCCCCTACACCGACCCGGATGTCAGCATCGACCTGAAAAAAGGCCTGCCCCGCCTGCGCGAGGACTGGGTTCTGAACCGCGGCGACGTGGAGCAGCTGCCTGGCACTTCGTCGGAATACGGGCAGATGCGGGCCGCCGATGCTTCGCTGGATGCCCTGCGCTTCGAGCACATCCGGCGGCCGTACCGGGCCAAAGCGGGCCGCAACGTGAGCCAGATGCACTACGCCAAGCAGGGCATTATCACGCCCGAAATGGAATACATTGCCATCCGGGAAAACCAGCGCATCGACCAGCTGGCCCAGGATGACCCGCTGCGGGTGCAGCACCGCGGGCACAGCTTCGGGGCCAACACGCCCCAGGGTTACATCACGCCCGAGTTTGTGCGCCAGGAAGTTGCCGCGGGTCGGGCCGTGATTCCCTCCAACATCAACCACCCCGAAGCCGAACCCATGATTATCGGGCGCAACTTCCTGGTGAAAATCAACACCAACATCGGCAACTCGGCCGTCACGTCGAGCATTGAGGAAGAGGTAGACAAGGCCGTGTGGAGCTGCCGCTGGGGCGGCGACACGCTCATGGATTTGAGCACGGGCAAGAATATTCACGAGACGCGGGAGTGGATTATCCGCAACTGCCCGGTGCCGGTGGGCACGGTGCCGATTTACCAGGCTTTGGAAAAAGTGAACGGCAAGGCCGAGGACCTGACCTGGGAGCTGTTCCGCGACACGCTCATCGAGCAGGCCGAGCAGGGCGTGGATTACTTCACCATCCACGCCGGGGTGCTCCTGCGCTACATCCCGCTGACGGCCAAGCGCGTGACCGGCATCGTGTCGCGCGGGGGCTCGATTATGGCCAAGTGGTGCCTGGCCCACCATAAGGAGAGCTTCCTCTACACCCACTTCGAGGAAATCTGCCAGATCATGAAGGCCTACGACGTGGCCTTTTCGCTCGGCGACGGGCTGCGGCCCGGCTCCATTGCCGACGCCAACGACGAGGCCCAGTTTGCCGAGCTCGAAACCCTGGGCGAGCTGACCAAGATTGCCTGGGCCCACGACGTGCAGGTAATGATTGAAGGCCCCGGCCACGTGCCCATGCACCTGATCAAGGAAAACATGGACAAGCAGCTCAAGGAGTGCCACGAGGCCCCGTTCTACACCCTCGGCCCGCTGACCACGGACATTGCCCCCGGCTACGACCATATTACCTCGGCCATCGGGGCGGCCATGATTGGCTGGTTTGGCACGGCCATGCTCTGCTACGTGACGCCCAAGGAGCACCTGGGCCTGCCCAACAAGCAGGACGTGAAAGACGGCGTCATTGCCTACAAGATAGCCGCCCACGCCGCCGACCTGGCCAAGGGCCACCCCGGTGCTCAGTACCGCGACAACGCCCTGAGCAAGGCCCGCTTCGAGTTCCGCTGGGAAGACCAGTTCAACCTCTCGCTGGACCCCGACACGGCCCGGGAGTACCACGACGAAACCCTGCCCGCCGAAGGCGCCAAGGTGGCCCACTTCTGCTCCATGTGCGGCCCCCACTTCTGCTCGATGAAAATCACCCAGGAAGTGCGCGACTACGCCGCCACCCAGGACCTGACCGCCGCCCAGGTGCTGGCCGCCGGCCTGGCCGAGAAGTCGCGGGAGTTCGTGGACAAAGGCAGTGAAATCTACCTGTAGTCTTTAATGGAGAACTCAGAACTGAGAGCTTAGAACTTAGAATCGTTCTTGCTCATTAAGAACAACTTCTAAACTCTACGTTCTCGGTTCTGAGTTCTAAGCTCTAGCTCAATGACTCGCCCTTACGCCCTGAGTATTGCCGGCTTCGACCCCAGTGCCGGGGCCGGCCTGCTAGCTGACTGCAAAACGCTGGAAGCCCACGGCGTGTACGGCCTGGGCGTGTGCACGGCCCTGACGGTGCAGAACGACGTGGCCTTTGAGCGGGTGAACTGGGTGCCGCTGGCCGACGTGCAGGACCAGATTCGGGTGCTGCTAAGCCGGTTTTCGGTAGACTTCGTTAAAATCGGCCTGTTCGAGAGCCTGCCCCAGCTACTGGCGCTGCTGCGGTGGCTGCGGCAGTACTACCCCGGCCAACGCATCGTCTGGGACCCGGTGCTGAAGGCCACGGCCGGTTACGAATTTCACCGGCAGCCCGATTGGAAGCTGGTCTTGGAGCTGCTGACCGAATGCAGCCTGATTACGCCCAACTTGCCGGAGATGCTTCGGCTGTGGCCCACGGCTTCGGCCGAGGCGGCAGCCACCGACGCCTCTACTTTTTGCCCGGTGTTGCTCAAAGGCGGCCACGCCAGCGGCAACGAGGCCACGGATGCGCTATTTCTGGACGGGGAGCAGTACCATTTCAGCCAGTGCCGCCTGCCCCAGGGCGAAAAGCACGGCAGCGGCTGCGTGCTGTCGGCCGCCATTCTGGCCCAGCTGGCCCTGGGCCAATCCTTGCCCGAGGCCTGCCGGCTGGGCAAGCAGTACACCACCGCTTTTCTGGCCAGCAACGACACGCTGCTGGGCTACCACTCTTTCCGCTAACTACTGCTATGCAGATCAGCAACCTTCATTTCATTACCGACCGGCCCGAGCACGCCGAGCAGGCCTGCCGCGGCGGGGTGCGCTGGGTCCAGCTCCGCGTGAAAAACGCCGCGCCGGACCAGTGGCGGCAATTGGCCCTCGACACCCAGGCCGTGTGCCAACGCTACGGGGCCACGCTCATCATCAACGACAACCCCGGGTTGGCCCTGGAAATCGGGGCCGAAGGGGTACACTTGGGCAAGCAGGACATGAGCCCCATCGAGGCCCGTGTGCTGCTCGGACCCAGTAAAATTATCGGGGGCACGGCCAACACCTTTGCTGACATTGAGCAGCTCGTGCAGGCCGGCGTGGATTATATCGGGCTCGGGCCGTTCCGCTTCACGACCACCAAGGAAAAGCTGAGTCCGATTCTGGGGCTGGAAGGGTACAGCAGCATTATGCAACAATGCCGGGAAGCAGGAATTCATGTCCCAGTTGTTGCCATTGGCGGCATACAAAATGATGATGTGGCTTTGGTACTGTCAACCCTTGTACACGGGCTGGCAGTATCGGGCGCCATCGGGGGCGCAACAGATCCTACCGCAGCCGCCAAGGAACTGGTGGAGCACGTGGATTTTTGGCGAGTTGACCACGAATAACCAGTACATCTACTTCCCCTATGACAACCCACCCCCTGGTTATTGCCGGCCGCACGTTTTCGTCCCGCTTGTTTACCGGCACCGGCAAGTTCAGTTCAGCCGCGTTGATGGAAGAAGCCCTGCTGGCTTCTGGCTCGGAGCTGGTGACGGTAGCCCTGAAGCGCGTGGATGTAACGTCGGCCGACGACGATTTGCTGCGTCACCTGGGCCACGAGCAGTTCAGCCTGCTGCCCAACACCTCCGGGGTACGCACGGCCAAGGAAGCCGTGTTTGCCGCCCAGCTGGCCCGCGAAGCCCTGGAAACCAACTGGCTTAAGCTCGAAATTCACCCCGACCCCAAGTACCTGCTGCCCGACCCGGTCGAAACCCTGAAGGCGGCCGAAGAGCTCGTCAAGCTCGGCTTCGTGGTGCTGCCCTACGTCCACGCCGACCCGGTGCTCTGCAAGCGCCTGGAAGAAGTGGGCGTGGCCGCCGTAATGCCTCTGGGCTCTCCCATCGGCTCCAACAAAGGCCTGCTGACCCGCGAGTTTCTGGAAATCATTATCGGCCAGAGCCGGGTGCCGGTGGTAGTCGATGCCGGTATCGGGGCCCCCTCGCACGCGGCGGCGGCCCTGGAAATGGGCGCCGACGCGGTGCTGGTCAACACGGCCATTGCCGTGGCCGGGCAGCCCGTGGCCATGGCTCAGGCTTTCCGCCTGGCCGTGGAAGCCGGCCGCCTGGCCTACGAAGCCAAGCTGGCTGCACCGGCTACTCATGCCGTAGCCAGCTCCCCGCTTACGGCTTTTCTGGACTAGCTGGAAGTCCAACCGCTCTATCAGACCGTCCTGCTTCGACAAGCTCAGCAGGACGGTCAATTATTTTCTTTCTTTCACTTATGTCCTTCCGCCCTATTTTCGAAGCCCACGCCTGGGACGATGTTAAAGCCGGTATCTACGCTAAGACGGCGGCCGATGTGGAGCGGGCTTTGGCCGCTTCGAAACGGACGCTGAATGATTTCCAGGCCCTGATTTCGCCGGCCGCGGCCCCGTATTTGGAACGTATGGCCCAGCTCAGTCAGCAGCTCACGCGCCAGCGGTTCGGCAACACGGTGCAGCTCTACGCGCCCCTGTACCTGAGCAACGAGTGCCAGAACATCTGCACCTACTGTGGCTTCAGCCTGGATAACAATATTCGGCGCCGCACCCTGAGCAGCGTGGAAATGCTGCAGGAGGCGGCCGTGCTCAAGGGCTGGGGCTACGACCACGTGCTGCTGGTCACCGGCGAGGCCAACCAGACCGTAGGCGTAGAGTACCTGGAAAAAGCGCTGCGCACGTTGCGGCCCCACTTCGCCCACCTTTCGATGGAAGTGCAGCCCCTCGACCAGCAGGACTACGAGCGGCTGATTCCGCAGGGGCTCAATACGGTGCTCGTTTACCAGGAAACCTACCACCAACAGGGCTACAAAAAGCACCACCCCAAGGGCAGGAAAAGCAACTTCCACTACCGCCTCGACACCCCCGACCGGCTGGGCCGGGCCGGCATTCACAAGATGGGGCTGGGTGTGCTCTTCGGCCTGGAAGACTGGCGCCCTGATGCCTTCTACACCGCTCTGCACCTCGACTACCTCGAAAAAACCTACTGGCAAACCAAGTACAGCCTCTCGTTTCCGCGCCTGCGTCCGGCGGAAGGCCTTTTGCAGCCCAAAGTTGAGATGAGTGACCGGGAGCTGGTGCAGCTGATTTGCGCCTACCGCCTGCTCAACGAGGAAGTGGAGCTATCCATTTCAACCCGGGAAAGCCCCACCTTCCGCGACAACATCATCCGCCTGGGCATTACCAGCATCAGCGCCGGCTCCAAAACCAACCCCGGCGGCTACGCCGTGGCTCCCGAATCGTTGGAGCAATTCGAGATTTCGGACGAGCGCAGCCCCCAGGAAATGGCCGCCATGCTCCGGCGCCAGGGCTACGAGCCGGTCTGGAAGGACTGGGACCCCACCCTAACGGCTATAGCACGACAGTAGCGCGAACCACTAAGCTCGCGCGGTGGCTACCCGCTGCAACTCCCGAAACGCGGCTACCGGGTTGGGCTGCTGCCAGACGGCGCCCAGCACGGCGGCCCCGGCAAAGCCCAGCTCCTGCGCAATAGGCAGCGTAGCCGCGTCCACGCCGCCGAGAGCCAGTACCAGCGGCTGAGCCGGCCCTTGCAAAGCGGCCCGCAGCTCCGCCAACTCGAAACCAGCCCTGTAGCCAGCCTTGCTGATGCTGTCGAAAATCGGGCTTAGAAACACGTAGTCGTAGCGCGGCGGCGCGGCGGCCAGCTCGGGCAGGCTATGCAATGAGGTGGACAGACGCTGACCCGGCCCAAGCTTCCCTTCCCAAACGGCCCGAGCCGCCGCGGGCAAATGCACCCCTCGCAACCCCAATTGCCCGGCCAGCGCGTGGTGCTGGTGCAGCATGATGCGGCTGTGAAATTCCCGGGGCACAGCCTGCAGGTAGGATTCCACCTCAGCTACGCTTGCGCCGGGTTTGCGGAGATGAAAGGTGGTAAGGCCAGCGTCAAACAGGGCCTTGAGCAACTGGTGTTCGTGCGGCACCGGCTCGGGCGGGGAAATAAGCAGCAGCTGAAACATGGCTACTCGGCTCCGCCGCCCAGTTGCTGGGTGAGCTCCGAGTTCATGCTCCGGAGCTTGCGGGTGTTGTAGTCAAAAAGCAGCATGCCGGTTTTGGCCCGGGCAATTTCGCGGCCCTCCTGGTTTTTAACCCAGTACACGACGTCGAAACCGTACTTGCTCAGGTCGGTGGCGGCGAGCTGAATGTGGAGCACGTCGCCGTAGAAGGCCTCGCCCTTGTACTCGATGGCTACATCGGCCATGATGGTACCCAGACGCGTCGCGTGGTCCAACTCAGTGAGGCCCACGTGCTGCAAGAACTGCACCCGGGCCTCGTGCAGCACGCTGAGCAGGGCATCATTACCCAGGTGTCCGCCGTAATTGAGGTCGGTGATGCGGACCGGAATCTGCACCGTCAGGGAATATGCGGCGGGTAACGCTACTTTTACACGGGCCATTTTGCAAGAACTGAGCGAAAGAAGATATGATGCACGAAACCGAAGGCGGCGTAAAAGTAGAGGTTCGAACCACAGCAGATGGTTCGAGCACGCTCTACGTGCCAGCCCTGGATGAGCATTACCATTCCACCCACGGCGCTTTGCAGGAAGCCCAGCACGTGTACCTCGGTGCCGGCCTGGAGCCCAAGCTCGACGCGGCTACCCCGGTGCGGGTACTGGAAATCGGCTTTGGCACCGGCCTGAATGCCCTGCTGACGCTGCAGCGCAGCCTGAGTGCCAGTCAGGTCATCGAATACGACACCCTGGAAAAGTATCCGCTGCCGCCGGCCGTTATTCAAAGCTTGGGCGTGGAGCGCTACGTCCTGAACCCCGAACTGCTGGCCTACCACGAGCAGCTGCACGCCGCGCCCTGGCAGCAAACCGCCGCCCTGACGCCCCGCTTCCGGCTGCGCAAGCTGCACTCGGCCCTACAGGAAACCAGCCTGCCGGCCCGGCACTACGACGTGGTGTACTTCGATGCCTTTGCTCCCGAAAAGCAGCCCGATATGTGGACGGAAGCCGTGTTTGAGCAGCTTCTCCGGGCAACGGCCCCCGATGGAATCCTGGTGAGTTATTGCGCCAAGGGCAGCTTCCGACGCAGCCTGAAAGCGGCCGGCTGGCTGGTAGAAAAGCTGCCTGGCCCACCCGGCAAGCGCGAAATGACCCGGGCCCGCAAGCCGCTTTAGCCCCTTCTGTCCCTATTCTCCCGTACTTGCTACCACCGCCTACCTTCACCGATGAGTCGAAACCTGCTTGAAACCGATGGCCCCGAGTGGGTGCGCAAAGGCATCATCACGCCCGAGCAGCACCAGCAGCTCCTGGCCCTCTACCCCAACGAGGGGAAAGTGGTGGGTTTGCTGCCCCTGCTGGGCAGCCTGCTGGTGGGCCTTAGCGCGCTGAGCGTGGTGGCGGCCAACTGGCAGGGCCTGCCCGAGTGGCTGCGGCTGCTCCTGCTGCTGGGTAGCATGGGCGGGGCCTACGCCGGGGGCGAATATTTCCTGGCCCGCCGCAACGAGTCGCTGGGCATGGGCCTGATTGGGCTGGGCCTGATTCTGTTCGGCTGCGGCATTATCCTGACCAGTCAGATGTACCAGCTCATTGGTTATGACGCTACCGGCCTGCTGGCCTGGGCTCTGGCCGGCACGGCCCTTACCTACCTCTACCACAGCCGCTTCCTGTTTATTCTGATGGCCTGCATCGGGGGCATCGTGCAGGGCTACAGCACCGGGCAGCTCGGGGGCTTCAGCTATTTCACCGCGGCCCTGACCGTGTTTGGGCTGGGCTACTACTGGTGGCGCCGTCCCGATGCGCTGCTGGGCACGGTGCTGGCCACCGGCTTGCTCTGGCAGGCCGGCCTGCTGATTGGGCACCTGCACGCCAAAATCACCTGGTTCTTTATTCCGGCCATGCTGATCTACGCCGTCGGCGACTGGCAGGCCGACCGATCAGCCGGCCGGGCGCTGCAGGCGCCGCCCATTGTCGCGGCTTTCCTGTTTACCCTGGGCTTGGCTCTGTATGGCGAGGCCGATACGTACGCGGGCATGCTGCGGCCCCCGTTTCTGGCTTACATCGGTGCTTTGCTGCTAGTCTTTGGGCTGTCGGTGGCGGGCAAGTACCAGCGGGGCCGGGTAAGCAGCGCCACCGACTGGCTGCTGCTGCTGCCGGGCTTTTACCTGCACGGGGGCCTGGCCCTGGCTATTGCGACGCTGGTGGTACTGTATGCCTACTCGGGCACGGTGCTCTGGCGGGCCCACCAGGAAAACAACGCCGACCGAGTCACGCTGGGCACGGTGCTCTTTATTGTGACGACGATGGTGGCTTATTTCAAGCTAACCTGGGCCTTTATGGACAAGTCGCTGTTCTTCCTGCTCGGCGGGGCCCTGCTGCTGAGCCTGAGCTGGTATTTGCGCCGGAAAAACGCGCAGTCGTTGTCGTCTAAGCAGCCCGAATAGCTATGTCACCTACCGGCACCTTTTTTACGCACCGCCGCCTCATTGGCCTGGCCGTAGGGGCACAAATGCTCTTTCTGCTGGCCGTAGCCGCCGCCGGCTACGCCACCACCGCGCTGGGGCGTACCATCACGCTGCGCACCACGCCCGTCGACCCGCGCGACCTGCTCTACGGCGACTACGTGCGGCTCAACTACACAATCAGCCAGGTGAAGCCCACGCTCTGGCACGGCCCCGAGGCTCCCAAAAAACACCAGCCGGTGTACGTAGTGCTCCACGCCCAGAATGGCGTGTATGAAGCCGCCGGCGTGTATGCCACCGAACCCGCCGTGGCCCCGGAACAAGCTATTCTGCGCGGCTGGGTCATGGACAGCTGGCGTCATGGTCTGCGCCTGCGCTATAACCTGGAGCGGTACTACGTACCCGAAAACTCCGGCCAGACGCTGGAAAAAGCCGGTGCCCGCCGCCCCTTGCTCGTGCGCGTCAGCGTAGCGCCCTGGGGGCAGGCCCGCATTACCAAGGTTGAGGAGCTGCCGAAGTAGCTCGGTGACTGGCGCTATAAGCCGTGCTGCCGAAGCAAGTCGTAGTCCCCTTGCGCCATGTCTACCAGCGCGTAACGGTACATATCAGTGATGTTCATCTCATCCAACACATCGACCATATTGCGGTATTTGGCTTTATCCGAGGACTTGATTAAGACGATAAATTTGCCGCTTTCTGCTTTTTCCTGCAGCAATACTTGCCGCAGGCCCGTAGCTGTCAAGCTGGTTGTGTGCATTTCAGGTTTAACATCTACTGACAGTAGGCCGTAGTAGTAATGCACCTTGTTGTTCTCCCCTAGGATTAGCGTCATTGCCCCAACACACGGTCCTAGTGTTGACTGTTCATGATCCATCTTCGGCTTCACCGGCATCGACAACGGCAGTACGGTCGTTTTAGTGAAGTCCGCGGCCAATAGGAAAAAAGTCACCAGCAGAAAGCCCAACCCGACCATTGGCGTCATGTCCGGGTGCAGAATCCGGCGGAAGCTCCGGCGGGCGGAGCGCTGGTAAGCGAACTGCCGAAAATTAGCCATTGAGGGATAGTGAAGGCAAAAGCTAGAGGTTGTACCGCTTCAGCAGGGCATAATCGAGTTTATACAAGTCCATTACCGCGTACTTTTTCTGGTCGGTAATATTCATCTCATCTAGCACGTCCACTAAGTCACGATACTTAGCATCGGCGGTAGGCTTAATCAGAATGACTACGCTAGGGTTTGAGGCCCTTTCTTCGAGTATAAACCGGCGCAGCCCACTAGAACCACCATAAATAGTATGCAGCTTCGGCATCTCCTCGAAGTACATTCCTTTGTAATAATGCACTTGTCCGCCTTTACCAAGTAATAATGTTAGAGCACCGGCACTTCTACATCCACAACACGTTCCTTCCTCACGACTGGAAACCGGCATCGTTAGCTGCATTACCGTTGGCTTTTTAAAGTCCGCGGCCAATAGGAAGAAGGTCACCAGCAGAAAGCCCAACCCGACCATTGGGGTCATGTCCGGGTGCAGAATGCGGCGGAAGCTCCGGCGGGCGGAGCGCAGACTGGTATTAGGAGCGGGTTGGGAGTTGGCCATAGCGAGTAAGATATAGAAACCTGACGTTCAGGCAACGGCTCACTGTGGCGCTTTGTTGTACGAGGCTCTAAAGCCGCTACTGCTCGAAGCGCCACACGCGCGTGGGAGTCACGCAGGCATGCAGACGCACGTCGCCCGCCCAGGCATCGGTAATGCGCAGCACGGGGTCTTCTAGGGCGAGGCCGATGCGCCGCACGTCGGGGCGGCACTGCTGCAGAAACCGGTCGTAGAAGCCTTTGCCGTAGCCCACGCGGTGGCCGGCCTCGTCGAAGGCCAGCAGCGGAATCAGCACCGCGTCCAGCTCTTGGGGGGACACTTCTTCGGCATTCAGGGGCTCGGGCACGTCCCAGGCATTTTCAACCAGCTCGGTTTCGGGCGTGAGCAGGTAGTGACGCAGGGAAAGCCCGTCTTCCTGCATCACGGGCACTGCCACGCGCACCCGCGGGTACTCGCGCCAGAAGCGGCGAATAATGCCCCAGGTATCCAGTTCGCGCTGCCGCTGAATGGGCAAAAACACGTGCACGGTCTGCAGGCGGGTGAGGTCGGTTTCCTGGAATAGCCGCGCGGCCACCTGCTGGCTGCGGGTCGCCAGCTCCAGGTCCGACAGGGCCCGGCGCCAGGACAGCATCTGCCGGCGCAGTTCACTTTTCACCATATAGCAACGAAGCCCTCAGAGGTAGTTGTTGGAGTTAATTAGTCCTGCACCGTTACGTAAAAGCTGATTTTGGGCTGCATGCCCGCCAGTACCGCCCCTACCGAGGCCCGCTCCCAGCTCGCCTGACTGGTTTGGCGCAGGTAAAAATCGTTGTTGGCGTAGCCCAGCCCCGCTACAAAGGCCAGCTGCGACTTCACCTTGGCATTTTCGGGGCCGCCAATCCACTCCAGGGTCAGCATAAAGTCCTCGTCGAGAATCAGCTGGTCGGGCGTGAGGTCCACGCTGATGGGGCCTTTCTCCACGCTGGTCTTCACGATGACGTCGCGGCGCAGCAGCTTTTCCTCCGAGGGCTTGCCGTTGGGCAGCAGGCGGTAGATGTTGACCCGGAAAGTCAGCGGGCCGCTCTGGTTGTAGGCCACGTTGAAGTTAGCATTCAGCAGGCGGGTTGGCTTGTTTTTCAGGTTGATAACCGAGCCGATTTCCGTGCCCAGGTCGTTCGACGACATCGACAGGGTGCCGCTGGCATCGGGTTTGTTGAAGCCCAGTACCCGGGTCCGCTTGTACAGGCCTTTGGCTTTCACTTTCACCTCGCGCAGCACCACGGCCTCGGGGCTCAGCTCCACCGCCGGCCGCTGCTGCAGCTCCTGCACCCGCAGCAGGCGCGGCCGGTACCCCAGGCTCGACACCCGTACCGTGTCGGTGGCCTGAGCCGTTTCGAGGCGCAGCTGGTAGGCCCCCAGCTCGTTAGCCACCGTGCCCACGCCTTTGCGCAGCACCCCGATATTGACATAGGGCAGCGGCTCGTGGGTCTTGGCATCGAGCACCGTGCCCGTAATGGTTTGGGCTTGCGCTAGAGCAGCAACCAAGAGCAAGGCCGGTAAGAGCAGGGCTGGACGTAGAGAGGATATTGGCACGACGAGGATTAGCAGGGATACCCAGATAAAATGCAGAGCAATATAAAGCACGCTAGGCGCACCCGGAATAGCCGAATGCGCCTAGGGCTTAAATCCTCGGGCCGCCGGTTACTCTTCCTCCACCACGGCAAACTCCAGGGCCAGCGGCTCGAAGCCATCCAGCAGCTGGGCTATAAACCCCGGGTTGTTAATCAGAATGGACAACACGTTATCCACCCGTTCCTGCAGGTCGCCGCCCGGAAACAGTTTTTCCTTGACGGCCGTGAGCTGGGAGTAGGCGGTTTCGTGCTTGGCTTCGGCGGCTTTGCTCAGGCGTTTTTCCAGGCCGGCCACGCCGCCAGCCGTTTTCTGGGCTTCGGCGGCCACGGTTTTCACCAAGGTCGGGTCGAGGCGCTGGGCCAGGTCGGTGATTTGCTGAAAAGCCGTGGCAATGGCCTGCTGCTGGTCCCGCAGGCTGATTTCCTCCTGGCCCAGGGTGGCGCCCACCTGCTTTTTGAGCTCGGCCAGGGGCCGGAAAATATCGGTGGGTGTGAGGCCCAGCTTGCGTAGCTTGCCGGCCGCCGCCTTGCCCAGATACAAGGCCGAGTTGCGCAGTAGCAGCATCGGAAAGGGCACTTGGTTGTCGCTGAATACCTGCTTGAGCTGAAACCAGTAGGCCACCTCGGCCCCGCCGCCAATGTAACACAGGTTGGGCAGCAGCATTTCCTGGTACAGAGGCCGCAGCACCACGTTGGGGCTGAAGCATTCGGGTTGGCGGCGGGCCAGCTCCAGCAGCTCCTGCTGGCTGTAGCACAGCTCCGTATTGCGCACGGCATAACAGTCGCCGTCGAGTTCCAGCCGCTCCCGCTTGCCTTCCTTGGTCAGGAAAAACAGGTTCAGCGGCCGGGAGTAAATCTGGGGCTTGTAGCCGGCGGCTTCTAACTGCGCATTGGTAGCCTGTACTGCGTGGTTAGAAGCCTGCTCCTGGATTTCGCGCTCCAGCACCGGCACCAGGGCCTGCTTCAGCGCGGCGCTGTCGCCGTCGATGCTCACCAGCCCGTACTGCCCGAACAGGGCGTGCACCAGGCGGCGGGTGGCGTCGGCGAGAGTGCCGCCGGCCTGGTAGGCTTCCCGAAACGCAGCCGGCACGTCGGCGGGCAGCTGGTCGAGAATCTGCTCCGCGAGGCCATCCAGGGCCATGCGGCCCACCGGCCCACCGACCCGCTCACTGTGCCACTCGTGCTTTTTGCCGAAGAGGTGAAAGTGGTTGATTTCGGCGAAGTCGTGGTCCTCGGTGGCCATCCAGTACACGGGCACGAAGTCGTACTGCGGGTACTGCTCCTTGAGCTGCCGGCTCAGCTTCAGGGTCGTGATAATCTTGTAGATGAAATACAGCGGCCCGGTGAGCAAATTCAGCTGGTGGCCGGTTGTGACGGTGAAGGTGGTATCCTGGCTGAGCAGTTCCAGGTTGGTGGCCACGGCCGGATGCACTTCGTCCAGCCCCTGGTATTGCTCCCGCAGGGCCGCTACCAGCCGCTGCCGGGCCGCGGGCGAGTAGGCGGCCTGCTTCTCAGCTATCTGGGCCCCAAACTCCTCCAGCCGCGGAAACCGGTGGTAAAAAGACTGCAGCGCGGGGTTCTGAGTGATATAATCGGCTATAAAGGACGAGAAGGCGCCGGTGGCGGCGTAGCTCAGATGATGCAGGGGCATAGCGAAGAGAACAATTGGCGGTGCAAGGTCCGGAAAAAAATACAGCGCAGCGGCAATTTCCGGCACTCCCGGGCGCACCTCGCCACCAGTTTTGCTGTTGACAAAGCTCTACGCCCGTCTTGAATAGGAGTCAAACCGCATCCGCATGAATCTGTTTCAGCTCCTGGGCTTGTGGCTCCTCATTGTGGTGCCCCTGCCCTGGATATACACGCTCATTTACATCCAACGAGGTCATTTTCCGGGGCGGTGGGAAAAGCGCCGCTGGTTTCATACCGTACTTACTCAGCCAGTTATCGGCTTGGTGCTCTACTGGACCCGGGGCCACCGCCGCCGAAGGTCCAAACGAAAAAAAGCTGCCTGAACGGGCAGCTTTTTTCTTTAGCAAGGTTACTGGAAGCCGTTACACCAGCTTGCCGTACAGGTCGAAGTCGGAAGCATCGGTGATTTGCACGTTGGCAAAGCCGCCGAGCGACACGTACGTGTCGGGCGTGGCGGGCACCAGCACTTCGTTGTCGACCTCGGGCGAGTCGAACTCGGTGCGGCCCACGTAGTAGCCGCTTTCCTTACGGTCGAACAGGACCTTGTAGGTGTTGCCTACTTTCTGCTCGTTGAGCTCCATCGAAATACCCTGCTGCAACTCCATGATCTGGTCGGCGCGGTCCTGCTTTACGTCGGCGGGCACGTCGTCGGCCAGGGTATAGGAGTGCGTGTTGTCCTCGTGCGAGTAGGTGAAGATGCCCAGGCGCTCAAACTTGGTTTGCTCCACGAAGTCGTAGAGTTCCTCGAAGTCCTGCTGGGTTTCGCCGGGGTGGCCGGCAATGAGGGTGGTGCGCAGGGCAATACCGGGCACCCGCTGCCGGATGGTATCGACCAGCTCCACCGTGCGGCGCTTTGAAATGCCGCGACGCATGGTTTTGAGCATGTTATCCGAAATATGCTGCAAGGGCATGTCCAGGTACTTGCAGATATTTTCGCGCTCCATCATCACATCCAGGGCGTCCAGCGGGAACTGCGAGGGGTAGGCGTACTGCAGCCGAATCCAGTCGATGCCGTTCACGTCGGAGAGGTTGCGCAGCAAATCAGCCAGCTTCCGCTCCCCATAGGCCTGCAGGCCGTAGTAGGTCAGGTCCTGGGCAATGAGAATCAGCTCCTTGGTGCCCATGGAGGCGAGGCGCTTGGCTTCCTTCACCAGGTCATCGATGGGCCGGTCGACGTGCTTGCCGCGCATCAGCGGAATGGCGCAGAACGAGCAGGGCCGGTTGCAGCCCTCGGCAATTTTAAAGTAGGCGTAGTGGCGGGGCGTAGTAATGAGCCGCTCGCCCACCAGCTCGTGCTTGTAGTCGGCCTCCAGGGTCTTCATCAGCTGGGGCAGCTCCAGGGTACCGAAGTAGGCGTCTACCTGCGGAATTTCCACCTCCAGGTCGTCCTTGTAGCGCTGCGAGAGGCAGCCCGTTACGTAGAGCTTGTCGAGGCGGCCGGCTTCCTTCTCGTCGGCGTAGCGCAGGATGGTGTCGATGCTTTCCTGCTTGGCGTTGTCGATAAAGCCGCAGGTATTGATAATCACGATGTTGGCGTCGCTCTTGTCGGCCTCGTGGGTTACCTGGAAGTTGTTGGCCTGCAGCTGCCCCATCAGCACCTCCGAATCGACGAGGTTTTTAGAGCAGCCCAGGGTGATGACGTTGACTTTATTGGCCAGCTGGCTTCTTACTTTCATGCGAGTGGTATAAGCGGACGGCCGGACAATTTCTTAGCACTGAGAAAGTTGCCGGTTGAAGTCCGCAGCGGAATTTGGAGCGCAAAGGTACGCACCCGGCAACGCCTTTTCCTACTCGGAAGGTTTCTTTGTGTGACAGAACCGCCACTCCCGGCTTCTGCGTGGCAGGGTCCATGGCTGCACAGCACCGTAGCAGTGGCGCCAGCCCGGGCTATTTGCCCAGCAGGAACCGCAGGGGCCAGTCGAGGCGGCGGCTCCAGGCTTTTTCGCTGTGGTCCTGGCCCGGCACGTAGCGCGTCTGCCAAGATGCCGCAGTGTAGCCCCGGGCCTGCACCACGGCATCTACTTCGCGCTGAATAGCCGGGTACAGTGCATCCAGCGTCTGGTCGCCGCAGTCGAAATACAGCTTGTGGGTGCGCGGGCTGGGCAGGGCGGTGCGCAGGTAGCGCAAAAAGGCCGCGGGCATAGGATTGTTGCGCAGCGTGAACGTGCCGGGCCAGTGCGTCGACAGGCAGGCCGCCCCCCCGAATACTTTCGGATACTCGCACAGGGCATACAGCGAAATCAGTCCCCCCATGCTGCTACCGGCCACAAACGTATGCCGCCGGTCGGTGTACACGCGGTACTTGCGGTCAATCAGGGGCTTAAGCTCCGTCACCAGAAAACGCAGGTAAGCATCGGAATTGGGCTGAAACGGCTCGGTAGCGCGGCCCGCCTGCTGGAGCTGCTGCTACACGGTGTCGCGCTCGGCCGCGCTGAGCTGCGCAAACGGCTTCTGCGGAAAGTAATTCGGGTGGCGACGCGGGCCGGCATTCCAGATGCCTACTACTAGTACGTCCTGCAACTGCCCGTCGCGTTGCAGCCGGGTCACCACATCATCTACGTTCCACGCCTGCTGGTTCCAAGTAGTAGTGCTGTCAAACAGCATCTGCCCATCGTGCATGTACAGTACCGCAAACCGGCGCTTACCGTCGTAGTTAGCCGGCAGCCACACGTCCACGGCCCGCGGCTCCACGAGCTTGGAAGCAAAGCTGCCGAGGTGCTCGATGCGGCCGGCTACGGGTTGTTGCAACGCGGTTTGGGCTTGCAGCGGTAGACTTATGCGCAGCAGCAGGACCAGGAAGATGAATAGACGCACGGCAACCAGGCTTTTCAACCCGTAAAACGGACATTCCGAGCGAAACAAGAAATCCGGGTACTGCCCAACCGGCAGGCCCAGGCTCCTCGCCTCGCTCGGAATGTCCGCTTTGGCAGGTTTACTTCTTCGAAAACAGCGAGTTGACGTACGTATGCCGGTCGAAGAGCTGCAGATCGGTCATCTTCTCGCCGACCCCAATGTAGCGCACCGGAATGTTGAACTGGTCGGAAATGCCGATAACTACGCCGCCCTTGGCCGTGCCGTCGAGCTTGGTAATGGCCAGGGCCGAAACCTCCGTGGCTTTGGTGAATTCCTTGGCCTGCAAAAAGGCATTTTGCCCCGTGCTGCCGTCGAGTACCAGCAGCACCTCGTGCGGAGCATCGGGAATCACCTTCTGCATCACGCGCTTAATCTTGCTAAGCTCGTTCATCAGGTTCACCTTGTTGTGCAAGCGGCCGGCCGTGTCGATAATGACTACATCAGCACCCATTTCCACCCCTTTCTGTACTGCATCGTAAGCCACCGACGCCGGGTCGGTATTCATGCCGTGGGAAATGACGGGCACGCCTACGCGCTGCCCCCAGATGATGAGCTGATCCACGGCGGCGGCTCGGAAGGTGTCGGCCGCGCCGAGCACTACCTTCTTGCCGGCCGAGTGGAAGCGGTGGGCCAGCTTGCCGATGGTGGTGGTTTTACCCACCCCGTTCACGCCCACCACCATAATCACGAAGGGCTGCCCGGTATTGTCGGCCCGGTCCAGGATGGCGCGCGAGCCGGTGGCCCCGCTGTTGGCATCGAGCAGGCCGGCAATTTCCTCGCGCAGAATACGGTCCAGCTCCGAGGTGCTCACGTATTTGTCGCGGGCCACCCGCTTCTCGATGCGGTCAATGACCTTCACGGTCGTATCAATGCCGACGTCGGCGTGTACCAGCACGCTCTCCAGATCGTCGAGCACAGCCTCATCCACGGTGGTTTTGCCCACTACGGCTTTGCTGAGCTGGTCGAAAAAGCTGGTTTTAGTTTTTTGCAGGCCTTCATCAAGCGCCTGCTGCTGCTCCTTGCTTTCCTTGTCCTTCTTGAAAAAATCGAAGAGGCCCATACGGTCAGATGTAGCGCGAAGCTCCAGCTTCGCAGGTCGTTGCTCGATATGTTTCCGTTCAACGCTGTACGTTCAACGACGCGCGAAGCTGGAGCTTCACGCTACAACGCAAAAAAGTCCCACGGCGGCGGGACTTCTTCACTTCATTCAAAATGCCAGCGGCCTTGAATTACTTCGTGCCGGAAGCAATGTATTCCTGCACTTTGTCAACGGGTACCATCTCCTCGCGGAAGGTGTAAGCGCCAGTTTTAGGCGACTTTACAGCGCGGATGACTTTTGCCCAGTCTTTGCCGCCTGCTACTTTCAGGGTTGCTACTACTTTCTTAGCCATCGCTCAATTACTTGATTTCCTTGTGGACGGTCATTTTCTTGAGCACGGGGTTGAACTTCTTCAACTCAACACGCTCAGGCGTATTCTTACGGTTCTTCGTGGTAATGTAGCGCGAGGTGCCCGGCATACCCGAGTTCTTGTGCTCGGTGCACTCCAGGATTACCTGCACCCGGTTTCCTTTCTTAGCCATCTCGACTTGGGGTTTTGGATTAAGGACTGCAAAGGTACAAGTGTTTTCGGAATTGTCAAATGGTCAGCCGAATAGTAGCATAGATTTTTCCAATTTTAGCGCAGAGGGTGTTACCATTTGCCGCTACAAAGCGAAAAAACCTGTGCTGCTCTGCTTGCGAGGCCCTTGCAGCGGCTTAACTATTTTAGGTTGGGCAGTTTAAAATTATCCAGGGCACTGGACTTAGCCATCAACGATTCGATGTCGGCTACCGTGCGCGGAGCACCGGCCGACAGATTCTCGTAGCCGGTTTTGGTAATCAGGATGTCGTCTTCGATTCGCACACCAATGTTCCACCATTTGGGGTCACAGGGGCTATTGGCCGGAATGTAGATGCCAGGCTCAACGGTGATAACCACGCCGGGCTGCAGGGGCTGGTAGGTGCCCCGGTCGTGCACATCGAGGCCCAGGTAGTGGGACGTGCCGTGGGTGAAATACTTGCGTACTTCGGTTGCGTCCTTAATTAACCCCAACTTGAGCAGACCATCGGTAATAACCTGCAGGGCCGCCTTGTGGGGCGCCTGAAACTCGCTGCCGGGCTTGCACTCCTTGAAAGCGGCATCCTGGGCCGCCAGCACCAGCTCGTAAATCTGGCGCTGGGCCGGCGAGAATTTGCCGCTAGGCGGGGCCGTGCGGGTCACGTCGGCGGAGTAGCCGTGGTATTCGGCGCCGCAGTCCATCAAGATCAGGTCGTTGCCCAGGCGGGGCTTGTCGTTGGTTTCGTAGTGCAGAATGCAGCCATTGGCCCCGGCCCCGACAATGCTGGGGTAGCCTTCAAACTCGGCGCCGTAAGTGCGGTATACATACTCATGAATGCCCTGCACGGCGTTTTCCGACATATCGGGCCGCAGGGCTTTCATTACTTCCTGCTGCCCCGTCGTCGAAATCTGAATAGCGCGGCGCAACAGCTTTATTTCCTCCGGCGTCTTGATTTCACGCATGCCGTCCAGCACTGAGCCCAGGGTCGACCCGTCGTAGCGGCCGGCGGCGGCTTTATTCGCAATGGCCTTTTGCCGGTCGGCATCGGTAGTAGCCTGCCGATACGCCTGGATATAGGGGTCGGCGGCCACGGCGGGCTGGGCCTTGCTCTGCATTTCCAGGTAGGGCAGCAGATTAGCCGAGTTGGTGGCGCCGTAACGCTGAATCAGGCTGCGCAGCTCCCCTACCGCCGGGTTGTAATCGGCGGGCACCCCAGCCTGCCGACGGAAGTCGGCCACGAGGTTGTAGAGGTCGGCCGGGTCGCGGGTATCGTCGCGCACGTCGGTGGGCAGATCCAGGAACAGCACTTGGCTAAAGTCGGCCCACTTGATGCCCGCTTCCGGGAAGGCTTTATTATCGGCCGTATACTGGAGCTGGAGCTGCTGCTTGGCCCCATCGGAGCCCATACGGCGCCCGGTCCAGGACTCGCGCTGCGGGTCCCGGGGCTGCGTGAATAAAGCTTCCGTAATCCCGCTCTGTCCCCCAATGGTTTGGGGCTCTTTGAAGAGGACTAGCACGGCATGGGGCTCGGTGTAGCCGGTCAGGTAGTAGAAATCCGGATTCTGATGGTAGATAAAGTCAACGTCATTGGCCCGGTTGCGGACGGGAGCCGCAAAAAAAACGGCAACGGAGCGAGCCGGCAGCGCTTGGCGCAGCAGCTCTCTCCGTTGCCGGTGAAATGCGGGTTCTAAAAAATCAGTGGGACGTTCGGCAGCGGCAGTGCGCTGGGCGCGAACTTCCGACGAGAGGCCAGCCAATGAAACCGTCGTTAAGGCGACAGTTAAAAGGACCCGGGGCGTTTTAAACAGAAGAGAGTAGAACATATGGCACAAAGACTATGAAATGCCCAACACGTTGCGTGCGGGGTCAATTCAGCGTAATTGGCCGTAAGTTACTACTCCAGGCTTCCGAAAAAACCTAGTAAACGATGAAGCCCTGCTCTTTGGCCTTCTTCAGGACCGACATGATGCCGTTCTTGTTGATGGTCCGGATGGTGCTGGTAGCTACTTTCAACGTTACCCAAGCATCCTCTTCCGGGATGTAGAAGCGCTTCTTCTGCAGGTTCGGGTAGAACTTGCGCTTGGTTTTGTTGTTGGCGTGCGAAACGTTGTTGCCTACGCGGGTACGCTTGCCGGTCAGATCACAAACTCGTGCCATGATATCGAGGGACTTAGAGGTTTCAATGCTGGAAAAAGGGACGCAAATATCGGTATTTGTACGACAGTAACAAACCGGGATGCTGAAAAATAAGCGGTTAGCCTTGGGAAGCCGGGCCTTGCGTAGTCGTGGTGGCCTTTGAAAAACCCCACGGGCAGTGCCGGCAACCGCTTTTACAGCAGAATCCGCGCCGCCGATGATACTGCTCAGTAAATACCATAAAACCTTCTGGGGTCAGATAATAATCCCCTGGCTGCAGGGGCTGGGGTTTCAGTGCCATAGCTGGGCAAGGTACCAGAAAATGAGGAGTTGCCAGATTGACGAAGCAAGCACTGCTCAACCTTGCTATAACCATTCTCATTATTATTTATATTTTATTTATAAAAACTAGTCCTTATTTTAGCTGGCTCACCGGGGAAGAAACTGTTTTGCCGAGCGTACCCAGCCTATGGAAACGAAAAAATACGACTATATCGATGCGCTGCGGGGAGTAGCAGTCTTGGCGGTGTTGCTGGTGCATTGCGCCTTGTTTGGTACCAATACGCCCAATCATCCTTTGTTTGCCGCAGTAGTGCAACAAGGAGCCCGTGGGGTCCAATTATTCTACGTGCTGAGTGCTCTGACGCTGTATTTGTCGATGGGCAGCCGGGCCCGGCAGGAACAGCACCCGACCCTGAACTTCTTTCTGCGGCGTTTTTTTCGGATTGCGCCCCTGTTCTACTGCGCTATCCTGTACTACTTATGGCAGGATGGCTGGGGGCCCCGCGCCTGGCTGGGCGACGCGCCGGCCGTGACTCTGCCACAAGTGCTGTCGACGATGAGCTTCAGCAACGGCTGGAACCCGCGCTGGATTAATAGTATTGTGCCCGGCGGCTGGTCGATAGCCGTGGAAATGAGCTTTTATCTGATTCTGCCCCTGGTTTTTCTGTGGGTCAACTCGCTGCAGCGGGCCGTGTGGCTCGTGGCCCTTACCACGCTGGGAGCGGTGGCCTTCGTGCTGTGGTTTGGCCGCCACCCCCTGATTCCGGAGGCCAGCCTGTGGGCCGACTTCCTGTTTCTGGCCTTCCCTACCCAGCTGCCCATATTTGCCATGGGCATCGTGCTGTTCTTCCTGCTGCGCACTCCGCAAGCCGACCCGCTTTCATCGGCCCCTAGCCGGGCCTGGCTGCTGCTCCTGACTGTGGGCCTGCTGGTAGCCCGCCTGCTTTTCGGCGACCTGGTACCCAACTACCTGTGCTTCGGGGTAGTTTTTGTGCTGCTTACCTATGCTCTTTCTTTGTACCCGATACGCCTGCTGGTCAACCCCTTGACTATCTATGCCGGCAAAATCAGCTACAGCATGTACCTGACGCATTTTGCCGTGCTGCACCTGATGACCCACTTGCACCTTACCGACTTTATTATGCAACCGGGCCTGAGCCCGGGCCTGCTGAACTACGCGCTGCGCTACCTGACGCTACTCGGGCTAGACCTATTGGTTGCTACGACCACCTACCATCTTATTGAAAAGCCGGGCATGGCCCTGGGCAAGCGGCTGATTGCTAGCCTGGAGAAGCCCCAGCCCACAAGCCTGGTTACGGCGGCGGGCTAGGAGTAGCGGCCCTATCCAAGCACGAGCTTTTCCGTACCTTTCAACCAGTCCCGCAATGCATTACCGGGTCACCTGCCATGTTGCTACGTCACTGCCCCCACCTGTTGCTTCTGTTGTGTGCTGGCCTTGCCCTGCCCGCTGGGGCGCAGCAACTCGCGGCCGACAAGCCCACGGCTGAAACCGGTTCGGTGAGTCCGCAGCAGTCCATGGTGCTGTTCGACCAACTCATTGCCAAGCCGATGAAAGAAGCCCTGCGCACCCTGCCGCAGGCCCGCAAACGGTACCAGGCCGGCTTGAAGCCGGGGGAAACCTTCTACCTGACGACCCGGGTGATTGATGCCGACGGCACGTTTGAGCAGGTCTTTGTGCAGGTGCTGCAGTGGGAAGACGCCTACGTGCAGGGTACCATTGCCAACACCTTGCAAACCGTGCGCAGCTACACCACGGGCCAGACGCTGGAATTCACCACCAGCGCCGTCTACGACTGGACCATCGTGCGGGCCGACGGCTCGGAGGAAGGCAACTACGTGGGCAAGTTTCTGGACATTCAGAGTCGGCTGGACCGGCTGGGAGAGTAAAAGCCGGAACGGTAGCTTATTCCCCGCTCTTAGGAATGTTCTTTAAATCCTGCAGACTGCCGTTGCTGGCGAAATTCATGGTCATGTCTTTGGGATTGTGCTTACCGGCCGCCACTACCACGTGTCCATCCAGGGTGTAGGGCGTTTTTTCGGCTTTAAACAAGGTTTTGAAGGCAACTTTAGGCATGCCCTTGGGCTCGAAACGCACCCGAATCGGCATCATCTCGGTGCCTTTCTTGCGAAACGACACATCCTTTTCCTCCACGCCCTGCACCTGCATATCGTCGCTGATGCGGAAGTCGTACTTCACCTGCCGAATGGTGAAGGGAAACGGGTTGTAGTTGGTAATCTTGAGGTTGACCACGGCTTCTCCATTTTTCAGACCCAAGTGCTCCACGTCGATGTCGGCCACTTCGATTCTGGGCATTTTGGGCACGTAGATACGCTTGGTAACTTCCACTGGAATCTTCTTGGAGCCAGCAATGGGCAAGGTCGTGAAGAGCGTCATGACCATCTGCACGTCGACGCAATCCTGCTGGCTGGTCTTGATCTTGTCTTTGATCTTGCCTAAATCCATCGACACGGGCACGCTCAGATGGCTTATCCCCTTGCCTTTCAGCACGGTGGCCTGGTCTTTAGCGCCGTGGGCCAGCTCCGTGCCATCCACTTTGGTCACGTAGCTGAAGCTGTCGACTTGGAGGGTAATGGGCATCTGGTTGCGCAAATCCACTTTCATGTGAGCCTTCACTTCGTCGGGCGTGATGTTGCCGACGGTCATGGTGGCGTTTTCCAGGGTGGGCAGCAGTTCCTGGCCCTTGTCGGCCAAGACTTCCTGGCCTTTGTCGGAGCGGAAATACAGATACGCGCCGGTGCCTACCAGCACCAGCAGCACCAGAATCCAGAGGCCGGGGTGGCGGCGGGAAGAGGAGTTCGTAGTCATCAGAAGAAGAATAAAGGATGAAACACCGCACTTGAAGCTCAACAATAACTTATTGAAATTCAACCACATACATTTTAACCTTACGTGTTTCGCCCCCTGTCTTGTTATTGTCCAGCTGCCCGTTTCAGCTCCGCCAACGCCTTGCAAGCTTTTGCGTAGTTTTGGGCTAGCTGAACTCGTTTATTGGCCTAACTCCCACCCACTATGCACGCTACCCCCACCCCAACCGCCCCCACTACCAGCCGCAGCCAGGAGCTGATGGCCCTGGAAGACCGTTATGGCGCCCACAACTACCACCCGCTGCCCGTGGTGCTGAGCCGGGGCGAAGGCGTGCACGTGTGGGACGTAGACGGCAAGCACTACTTCGACTTCTTGTCGGCCTATTCGGCTGTAAATCAAGGGCATTGCCACCCCCGCATTGTGGGCGCTATGGTAGAACAGGCCCAGAAGCTGACCCTGACTTCGCGCGCCTTTTTCAACGACCAGCTCGGCCCGGCCGAAAAGCAACTGTGCGAGCTGTTTGGCTACGACAAGGCCCTGCTGATGAACTCCGGCGCCGAAGCCGTGGAAACCGCCCTAAAGCTGGCCCGCAAGTGGGGCTACCAGGAAAAAGGCATTGCCCCCAACCAGGCCCGCATCCTGGTGGCGGAGCACAACTTCCACGGCCGCACCACCGGTATCATTTCCTTCAGCACCGACGCCGACAGCACCGGCGGCTTCGGGCCCTATATGCCTGGCTACCAGGTGGTCCCCTACAACGACCTGACCGCCCTGGAAGAAGCCCTACGAGACCCGCACATCTGCGGCTTTCTGGTGGAGCCGATTCAGGGCGAAGCCGGGGTAATGGTGCCTGCCGACGGCTACCTGGCCCACGCCCACGCCCTGTGCAAACAACACAACGTGCTCTTCATTGCCGACGAAATTCAGACCGGCCTGGGCCGCACGGGCGAGCTGCTGGCCGTGTGCTACGAAGGCGTGCACGCCGACATTCTGATCCTGGGCAAGGCCTTATCGGGTGGTACCATGCCGGTATCGGCGGTGCTGGCTTCCGACCAGATCATGCTCACGATTCAACCCGGTCAGCACGGCTCCACGTTTGGCGGCAACCCGCTGGCCTGCGTGGTGCTGCGCGCCGCCCTCGACGTCTTGCACGACGAGCACCTGATCAGCAATTCGAAAGCCCAGGGCGAAGTGTTCCGCGAAAGGATGCGCCGCGTGATGGCCAAGCGCCCCGAAGTGGTGGAACTGGTGCGCGGCAAGGGTTTGCTCAACGCGGTGGTTATCCGGCCCACGGCCGACGGCCGCACTGCCTGGGACGTGTGCGTGAGCCTGATGGAGCGGGGCTTGCTGGCCAAGCCCACCCACGGCGACATCATCCGCTTTGCCCCGCCCCTGGTCATCACCGAGGAGCAGATGCACGAGGCCTGCGACATTATTGAAGAGGTAATTCTGGCCTTTTAAGGCGCCAGCTGCATTTTACCAAAAGCGGGCTTTCCAGTGTGGAAAGCCCGCTTTTTTTACGGCTCAGCCAATGTGTGACTTGCCGGCTACGCATCAATTAAGATTGGCGGGGGCCAAGGCGAAAGAAATGCTAACGGGCCAGACGCCGACGCGCATATGCCAGCAGGCTACCAACGGGCTAGAGCAAACGGCCAACCGCGCGCCGGATAGCCAGGTCGGAAAATAGCAGGCCGAGTGAATAGCGGAGCCTTTTCATTCCCCCAACCTCGTTTTAAGCTTTTCCCGTAAGCTGAGCGGACTGCCTTATCTTGGCGGTCCGCTTATTTTTTGTCCATGCCCGTATTTTCCGCAAGCCGCGTATTTCTGGTTTCTATCATTCTGCTAGCGGGCTGCCGCAGTGAAAAAATTGCTTTTCAGTTTCAGCCACCCGCCCCGGCCGTTGCCCCCACTACTCCCGCGGAAGCTCCAGCTACTCGGGCACTAGCTCCGAGGGCACCGACAACTCCTCACTCAGCGCCAGCTACGCCACCTCAGCGGCAGACCAGTCGGATTAGCCGGCCCGTGGCCCTGAGCCGAGCCCACCTTTCCCGGCCTCTACGGCAGCAGGCCCGGTCGGAAGCTCAGCGCGTGCGGGCCTGGCAAAAGGCGCGTACGCCGGGCCGAACGGCTGATGGTACTGCCGACGTTTTTCACGTGCTCCTGGGCTCCTTACTAATCATTGGGGGTATCATTCTGGGGTTGCTGCTGGGCGGCTGGCTAGGCCTGGGGCTGGGAGCAGCCGTGGTTATTCTGGGCTACTATTTCCTGGTGATGGGTTTTGGGGGCCCGCACGCCTGGCGGGAAATATTCCAGGAGTTTTTCAACATGTAACTGGGCTTGGCTCGCTGCTACGAAGTCATTACCTGATAATGGGACCGAAGAAAAGGCCCGCGTCCTGTTGCTGAACAGGGCGCGGGCCTCGGCTTTATTACGCTTGCCTGGGGCGGCTAATTATTCTTGCCTTTCTTGGCACCGCCGCTGCGCCCTTCTGCGCTGGGCACGTTTTCGCCGCGGGTGTTGGTAGCATCACCGGCTACGGGGCCTTCGTGGGGGCCGCTGAGCTGACCGGCTACGCCGGGAGCTTTTTTACCGGTTTCGCCGCTGTTGGGCGTCTTGGGAGTTTGCTTGCTGTCTTTCATGGCTTTGAGGTTGGTTGGTAAGAGAGCAGAAGGTGGGGTCACCTACCTCGTTTTACGGCCTATCTGAAATCGGGGACAGGAAAAAATTTGGCAGCTTATAGTAGCGTTGAGCTTCGCAATGAGCTTCTTGCAGCTCTTCGGCTACCGAAGAGAATCCTTCTTTTCACACTTCACGCTACGCTTTTGCTTTTCCCTGTCCGGCCCCGCTTCACGCACCTAGCGCGCCTCTCCTGTTTACTTCTTCTCGGGTCTTTGGCCAGCTGCCAGAGCCAGAAAGCGGCTTTTCAATTTAGTCCCACGTCGGCCGCATCTACCCCTTCCGAATCGGTAGCGGCCCTACCCGCCCGCGCCGCGGCGCCTAGTAGCGGCAGCGGCACCCCACTCCCAGCAGCAGCGCCCCACCCGACCCCGGCCCCTGGGCTCCGCCGCCTGCTGGTGCGCCCGCCGCAGCACCGGGAGGCCGCCGCAACTACCAGCACTCATCCGCTTCAAAAGACACCTGCCGCGGCGCATCCCCGGGCCAAGCGGCTCCGCCTGCGCCAGCCGGCCCGAATCGGCTATAATGACTTTCTGCTGTTTGGCGGCATAGCCGTGGCCGGAGCCGGAGTACTGGTGGCGGTAGCCGCGGGGAGCCTGCTGGGCGTAGTGGGCGGGTTGGTGTTGATAGCGGGCGGCTTCCTGCTGGTATCGAAAGGCTATGGCAAGGCCCGGCCGGAGTAAACTCGCTGCCGCTCGCAACCTTACCTTTGCCGACGTTGTTTTACCCGGTTGAATCTTCCCAAACGTATCAATGGCCATTCTCCCCACACACCGCCCTCGGCGTAACCGCAAGTCCGAAGTCATTCGCAACATGGTGCAGGAAACCAACCTGACCACCCACGACTTCATCTACCCGGTTTTTCTGATTGAGGGCCAGAACCAAACGCTGGAAGTAAGCTCGATGCCGGGCATTCACCGCTTCACCGCCGACCGCCTCATCGACGAAATCGGGCAGGCCATAGAGCTGGGCATCAAGGCTTTTGCTCCTTTCCCCAGCATCAACGACGCCTTGAAGGACCGCCTGGCCAAAGAGTCGGCCAACCCCGAAGGCTTATATCTGAAAACCGTAGCCGACATCAAGCGGCAGTTCCCCGACGTGGTTGTCATGACCGACGTAGCCATGGACCCTTATTCTTCGGACGGTCACGACGGCGTAGTGGATGCCGAATCGGGGGAAATCCTGAACGACGCTTCCCTGGAAGTATTGGGTCAGATGGCCCTGGCCCAGGCCCGTGCCGGCGCCGACATCATCGGCCCCTCGGACATGATGGATGGCCGCGTGGCCTGGATTCGGGACGTGCTGGACCGCAACGCTTTTTCGCACGTGAGCATCATGAGCTACACGGCCAAGTACGCCTCGGCCTTCTACGGCCCCTTCCGCGACGCCCTGGACTCGGCCCCCAAGAAAGGGGACAAGAAAAGCTACCAGATGAACCCGGCCAACAAGCGCGAAGCCCTGCGCGAGCTGGCCCTCGACGAGCAGGAAGGCGCCGACATGGTGATGGTAAAGCCCGCCCTGAGCTACCTCGACGTAATTCACACCGTGAAAGAGCACACTCACCTGCCCGTAACGGCCTACAACGTATCGGGCGAGTACGCCATGATTAAGGCCGCTGCCCGCAATGGCTGGGTCGATGGCGAGAAGACCATGATGGAAGTGCTGCTCAGCATCAAGCGGGCCGGCGCCGACGCCATTCTAACCTACTTTGCCAAGGAAGCCGCCGAGGTGCTGCGCCGCGGGTAAACCGCCTGCTGAAGCCTACTAAAAGGCTGGCTGCCGCAAAGGCCGTTCTGCTAGTCAGAACGGCCTTTTGTTGTTTTAAGCAGAGGCTTTATACTAATTTCATTAGTAAATATTTCCTCCGTATATAGCCTTTTCCACTGTTATTTCGTATTATTACCAGAGCAACGCCACAGCTGCCTACTACACGGTGTTAGCAAAATTATTTAGCAAATCATTTTAGCAAAAGCCATGACTCAGTCCCCTTTTCAGTATCGCCACGGCGACGTCCTGCTTGCCCCGGTTGCGGCCTTACCAGCCGGTTCGGTTCCGCGCACGGGTTTAGTGCTGGCTCATGGGGAGCACACGGGGCATAGCCACCGCATCCGGGAGTTTGGGGCGGCCAGCCTGTACGTGTATGGCCAGGAATTATACCTGCTGGTTTCGGCCCCTTCGGCCACGCTAGTCCACGAAGAGCACCGCCCCATCGAGCTGCCGGTGGGTGTCTACCGCGTTTGGCAGCAGCGCGAGTACACCCCTTCCGCCATCCGGACCGTCGTAGACTAGACATCTGCCGCTTATGTTCAGCATCAACGCCCGGGGCCGCCAGCTACGCCGGCCTGCTACCGAAGCTCCGCCGGCTGCCGAACCGGCCGCGGCCTACCGCCCCCGCCCGGCCGGGGTGCCCACCCCACCGCCCCAGGTAGCTCAGCCGGCCGGTCCGGTGCGCGCTACGCCGGAGGTGGCGCGGGCTCTGCTACTATCGGGTCGAATGCCGGATGAGCTGATTGTGAGCGGGGCGCTGCGGCTGAACGGGGAGCAGCGGCTCCGGGAATTGCCCCGCTTGCTGGAATGCACCCACCTGGAGGTCAACGACTGTTCTACTCTGGAGCTGCTGCCCGAGCGCCTCCGTGCCACCAGCGTGCAGGCCGCCCGCACCGCCATCCGGGAGCTCACCGGCGACTGGCTGGTGCGCGAGAGCCTCAACCTGAGCGGCTGCCGGCAGCTGCGGCGCCTGCCCGAGCGCCTCACCGCTCGTTCGCTCGACGTTTCCAACTGCCCTTTGCTTACCCAACTCCCGGCTACGATTCATCTTACCCACTGGCTGGAAGTAGCGGGCAGCGGCCTGACGGGCTTGCCCAGCGGTCTGCGGGTCAATATTCACTGGCAGGGCACGGCCGTGGACGAGCGCACCGCGTTCCGCCCCGAAGACCTGAAGGCCGTGGATATTCTCAATGTGCGCAACGTGACGCGCCGCCGCGTACTGCTGGAACGGTTTGGCCTCGACCGGCTTGTGCAGGAAGTTGGCGGCCTGATTATCGACCGGGACCGGGACGCCGGTGGGGAACGGCAGCTGCTGAGCATTCCGCTGGAAGGCGACGAGCCCATTGTGGCCCTGCGCGTTATCTGTCCTTCCACGGCCCACACCTACGTGCTGCGGGTGCCGCCCCACCTCCGTACCTGCCGCCGGGCCGCCGCGTGGCTGGCGGGCTTCGAGAACGAGCACGACTACCGGCCCCTGATTGAAACCTGAGCGGCCCGGTCGTATAGCGCCAGCTGAATATCTGATTTCTTACCTATTTTCCCGCCCCCACTCCCGGCGACGGGCCGGGTGTTACTTGCCCTATTTTTCCTATTCCTTTCTCTTCTCCTATGCACATAACCCAGCAGCCTACCTCCCCGGTACTTCTCGAAAACCTGGCCGACACGACCAGCCTGCTCCTAAAATTCCGGGAAGACGTTCCCAACCCGCAGCGCCGGCCCCTCAACGTGGCCTTGGTCATTGACCGCAGCGGCAGCATGGCGGGCGCCCCGCTCCGTTACGCCTTGCAGGCGGCCGCCAACTTCGTGGACCGCCTCACCGCCGACGACCGGCTGAGCATTGTAGTGTACGACGACGTAGTGAGCACGCTGCTGGATGCCCAGCTCGTGACCGATAAGGACAATATCAAGCGCATTTTGCAGGGTGTGCGGGCCGGGGGGCTAACTAACCTAAGCGGCGGCTGGCTGCAGGGCTGCGAACTGGTGGCCAAGCACAAAACCGACCAGCACGTGAACCGCGTGCTGCTGCTCACCGACGGGCAGGCCAACAACGGCATCACCAATCCGGCTATTCTGATTACTACTGCCAGCAAGAAGGCAGAAGAAGGCATTACGACGACGACCCTGGGCTTTGGCAGCCACTTCGAGGAAGATTTGCTGATTGGCATGGCCCGAGCCGCGGCTGGCAACTTTTACTTTATTCAGTCCCTGGACGATGCGGCCGACGTGTTTGGTATCGAGCTGGACAGCCTCAAAGCCATTGCCGCCCAAAACCTGACCGTTACGCTCACGCCCCTCGGGGCCACGGTACTCGGGGATGTGCTGAGCCTGGCCCGGCAGGAGGCCCAGTCCGGTGGCCGCATGGTGCTGCACCTGGGAGATGTGTACGAGAACGAGGACAAGCTGCTCGGGCTCCAATTACAGCTCCCGGCCCTGCCCACCGGTGCCCACCAGCTGCTGCAGGTCGCCTACCGCGCCGATGCCATTCGCAACGGCAGCATCGAGGCCATTACGGGCGAGCATACGGTTCAATTCACGGCCGGCAGCATTGAGGCCGTAGCCACGGCTTCCGATGGCGGCGTCATGCTGGAGCTGGCCCGCCTGCGCATTGCCCGCGACAAAGAGCAGGCCGTGGACCTGGCCGATGCCGGCAAGCACGCCGAGGCCGAAGCCCTGCTGCACCAGCTAGTAGCCGACCTGACCGCCAAAGGCCTGCACGAGCACTTCGAGATTGCCGAGGAAATCGACCAGATTAACCACTACGCCCAGCGCATTGCCAGCCGCCACCTCGACAACGAGAGCCGCAAGGAGCTGCGCGACCAGGCCTTCCAGGGCCGCCGGGCCCGGGTCGACTTGGCCGGCCGCGGCGTGAGCGTCGACCAGGCGGCCCACGCGCTGCCAGTAGTGAGCGAGCCGGGCACGGGCGTGGAGCTGGTCTGCTTCCGGGAAGGCGGCAAGCTGCGCGTGCGGGTTGTCTCGGCCGGTTATGACGACTTAAACATTCAGTTTCCCCGGGCCATTCGGGCCGAGGGGGCGCACTACATCGTTGAGGAACTGGAGCGGAGTGCCGATGGTACGTTTTACCGGGCCAAGGGCACTATTACCCGCCTCGTGCGGCCGGGCGAAACTGACCCGCTGGCCGGTGGCCACCACGGCTCGTCGCGCAGCCGGAGCACCAGTAGCAGCAGTTCCCGCGCGGCCAAGCCCGCCACGACGCTGGCCGATCTGGAAGAAACCGACACCATTGGCTCCGGCATTCTGATTCAGTGCGTGAAAGACGGCAGCAAGCTGCGGGCCCGCGTGGTGAGCGACGGATTTGACCCCAACTGGAACATGCGCTTCCCCCGTGGCATCCGCGACGAAAGCACCCTGTTTGTAGTAGAGCACGTCAATACTGCTCCCGATGGCAAGTCCTACATTGCCAGCGGCGACATCAAGAAGTTTGTGCAAACCACCTAGGCTGGCTTCTCTGAGCTGAGGTGTATAAGCAGCCCGGGGTTCCTGTTCAAGCAGGGGCTCCGGGCTTTTTTGCGGCCAGGCAAGCCCCGCGTTGCCTGCGGAGCAGAACCATGCTACCGGCATTTGGCTAGCTAGCTGATGGGTTCTACTGACTTTCAGAAACATAGCTACGAGCCTTACCAGCAACAATGACATAATCTTAACACCTCAACGCAGGGGCAAACCGCTGGCTTTACTTATCTTCATTAGATATAGGCGATTCTTGCTTTTTACAACTCAACCGTAACATTCTCTTTGCCTTACGCTTGCCCTGCGCTTACCCGTTCCTGTTTCCTACCGCTGCTGTCGGCCTGATGCCGCCCGCACTTCACCTACGGCAACGCCGCTTCAGTTCTATGTTCCACAACCTCTACCAACCCTGCTATGAAAACACTTCTTCGTATTGGGCGGCCCGTCGGCTGCCGGATCCGCCCGTCGACGGCTAAGCTGCAAACGGCCCTGCTGCTGCTTTTACTGAGTCTGCTGGCCCTGACAACCGTGGGCCAAACCTTCCCGGCCGGCTTCAACCAAGTATCAGTCGCCAACGGCATCAGCAACCCTACCGTGCTGGCCTTTGCCCCCGATGGGCGAATTTTCGTGGGGGAGCAGGGCGGGGCCCTGCGCGTTATCAAGAACGGGAGCCTGCTGGCCACGCCTTTTGTGCGCTTGAGCGTAAATTCCAGCGGGGAGCGGGGCCTGATTGGCATAGCCCTCGACCCGAATTTTAGTACAAATAAGTACATCTACCTTTATTACACGGTCAGCACGGCGCCGCTGCACAACCGCATCAGCCGTTTCACGGCCGCCGGCGACGTGGCCGTGGCGGGCAGCGAGGTGGTGGTGCTGGAGCTCGACCCGCTGAGCTCGGCCACCAACCACAACGGCGGGGCCATGAGCTTCGGGGCCGATGGCAAGCTATACGTCGCCATTGGGGAAAACGCCAACGGCAGCCACGCCCAGAACCTGGACACCTACCACGGCAAGTTTCTGCGCATCAATCCCGACGGCTCGGTACCGGCCGGCAACCCCTTCCCTACCGGCTCGGAGCAGCGGCGGCGCGTGTGGAGCTACGGCCTGCGCAACCCCTACACCTTTGCCATTCAGCCCACCACGGGCCGGATTTTCCTCAACGACGTGGGCCAGAACACCTGGGAGGAAATCGACGACGCTACCACGGGGGGCCGCAATTTCGGCTGGCCCGCCACCGAGGGCGCCACCACGGCTGCCGGCGTCACGAGCCCGGTGTTCAGCTACCCCCACGGCACCGGCGACGGCAAGGGCTGCGCCATTACGGGCGGCACCTTCTTCAACCCGGCCAGCACTACTTACCCCGCTTCCTACGTCGGCAAGTACTTCTACCAGGATTTGTGCAACCAGTGGATCAACTACATTGATTTATCGGGCAGCACGCCCGTCCGCTCACCCTTTGCCACGGCCCTGCCCGGCAACGCCGTTGGCCTGACTACCGGCCTCGACGGCAACCTCTACTACCTGAGCCGCAGCGCCGGGGCCCTTTACAAAGTGGTGTATACGCCCTCGACCAGTGCCCCCGTCATTACCGGCCAGCCGGCCAATGTGAGTGTGGCCCCGGGGCAAGCGGCGTCCTTTACCGTCGCGGCCACCGGCACGGCCCCCTTGAGCTACCAATGGCAGAAGAACGGGGTGAACATCACCGGGGCTACGGCCGCCACCTATACTATTGCCAGCGTCACGGCTGCCGATGCCGGCCAGTACCGGGCCGTGGTAACCAATGCCGTGGGCTCGGCAACCAGCAGCGTGGCTACGCTCACCGTGACGGCGCCCAACACCGCGCCGACGGCCCAGATCCTGACGCCGGCCGACGGCACAACCTACGTGGCCGGCACGACCATTACCTTCTCCGGGGATGCCACCGACGCCGAGCAGGGCGCCTTGCCAGCCAGCGCCTTCAGCTGGAAAGTTGACTTTCACCACGACACCCACGTGCACGACGGCACCGCGTTCAATCAGGGCTTGAAAACCGGCTCTTTTGCCATTCCCAACACCGGGGAAACGGCTGCCAACGTGTGGTACCGGCTTTACTTGACCGTGACGGACGCCGGCGGCCTGACGTCCACCGTGTACCGCGACATTTACCCCCGCACCTCGGTGCTGAGCTTTGCCACCAACCCGGCCGGCCTGCGGCTGACTCTGGACGGGCAGCCCCTGAATACCCCGGCCGCCGTGACGAGCGTGGAAGGCGTGCTGCGGACCCTGGGCGTGGTGAGTCCGCAGACGGTGAACGGGGTTACCTACGAGTTTACGGGCTGGAGCCAGGGCGGCACGGCCACCCAAACCCTGACCACGCCTACCGCCGATGCCACCTACACGGCCAGCTTCCGGGTGGTACCGACCGGACAGGCCGTGGCGAGCTTCACGTTGCTCAACGCCGATACCGACCAGCCCATAGTCGGCTACGACCCGCTGCCGGCCGGGGCCGTGCTCAACCTGGCTACGCTGCCTTCGCGCAACCTCAGCATCAGGGCCAACACCAACCCGGGCACCGTGGGCAGCGTGCGGTTTGCCTACGATGCCAACGCCAACTTCCGGACCGAAAACACGGTGCCCTACGCCCTGGCCGGCGACAATGGTCCTACCGATTACTTGCCCTGGACGCCCACCGTGGGTAGCCACACCCTAACGGCCACGCCCTACACGGCCGCCAATGCTACGGGCACGGCCGGCCAGGCCCTGACCGTCAACTTCACCGTAACCGATGCCGCCCTACGCACGCCCGACAACCCCGCCAACACGGTAGCGGGCCTGAACTACGGGTATTACGAAGGCACTGGCTGGAGCGCCCTGCCCACTTTTGCCACCCTAACACCCGCCAAAACGGGTACGGTAACGGGCTTTGACCTGGGGCCGCGCAGCCGGGATGAAAACTTTGCCTTCCGCTACACCGGCTACGTGCGCGTGCCCGCCGATGGGGTTTATTCCTTCTTTACCAACTCCGACGACGGCAGCCAGCTGTTCATTGGCACGCAACTGGTGGTCAACAACGACGGGCTGCACGGGGCGGCCGAGAAGTCGGGTACCATCGGGCTGCGGGCGGGCGTACATGCCATTACCGTGACCTTTTTTGAGCGCACGGGCGCCGAGGTGCTGGGCGTGAGCTACGCGGGGCCGGGCCTAGCGAAGCAGCCGATACCGGGGGCGGCGTTGTCGCGGCCCGGCACGGCGCCGGCGGCCATCTATCTGTCGGATCTTCCCTGGGTTTCGGCCAGCAGCGGCTGGGGACCGGTGGAGCGCGACGGCAGCAACGGGGAGCTGGACCCGGCCGACAGCAAAACCATTAGTCTGGGCGGCGTCACGTACACGAAAGGCCTGGGCGTGCACGCGGCCTCCGAAATAGTATATGCCCTAAACGGCGCCTACACCCGCCTACTGAGCGACATGGGGGTGGATGACGAAGTCGACAACAACGGCAGCGTGAGGTTTCAGGTGTATCTGGACGGTACGCTGGCCTACGAAAGCAGCACGCTGACGGGCGCCTCCGCCCCGGCCCGCCTCGACCTGAATGTGGTTGGCAAAAACCAGCTGCGCCTGGTTGTTACCAACGCCGACGACAACAGCAACTACGACCACGCCGACTGGGCCGGGGCTCACCTGCTGCCCGCCTCGGAGCTGCAACCGGCACAGCGGGAGAGGGCTCCTCAGTCCAGCTCCCTGCCCTTCGAGCTCTACCCCAACCCGGCCCGCACCTTCGTGACGCTGGGCCTGCAGCTACCCGAAGCCCAGGTGGTGCGCGTGACCGTGCTCGACGCGCTGGGCCGGCAGCTACTGGACGCGGCGCACACGGCAACTCTGGGGCACTCCGAATGGCAGCTGCCGTTGCAGGATCTGGCCCCGGGCGTGTATCTGGTAACGGTGCGTTCGGCTACCGGTAGCACTACCCAACGCTTGGTAGTAGCCGACTAATAGGGAGTTACTCTTTTGCACAAGCCCAGCAGGGCGGGTCCCGAGGACTCGTCGTGCTGGGCTTTTTGCTGCTCTGTTAGCAAAGAGCAGCACCCGAATGTAGGTTGAATCGTGTATGTTCAGGGCTTAAAATCAACCCATGCCTACTATCCGCCTCGCCACAACCGCCGACCTGCCCGCCATCCTGAACCTGGTACGCCGCGTGGTGCCCCTGATGCAGGCCAGCGGCAACCAGCAGTGGTCGGCCGACTACCCCAATGAGGAAGTTTTCCGCCACGACATCCGCCAAAACCAGCTATGGGTGGCCGAACTGGAAGGAAATGTAGCCGGCGTGGCAGCTCTCACCCAGGACCAGGACGCGGAATACGCCCAGGCCGACTGGGACGCTACCGAAACGGCCATTGTCACCCACCGCTTGGCCGTGGACCCCAGTGCCCAAGGCCGGGGCGTGGCGGCGGCCTTGCTGGAGCAGGCCGAGCGGCTGGCCGTGGCCCGGGGCCTGCACGCCCTGCGGGTGGATACCAACTCCGAAAATGCCGCTACCCAGCGGCTGTTTCCGAAGCTGGGCTACCGGTTTGCGGGCGAAATCACCTTGGCGTTTCGGCCGGGGCTGCGGTTTTTCTGCTACGAGAAGCGGCTGGATTAATTGGTAGCCTCAAAGGCTTGCAGCTCCTGCAGTTCCGCCCGTATCTGCTGTTCCCAGGCCGCTTGCTTGTCCGGCAGCGTGGCGTAGTTCGTTTCCTCGGTGTAGCGAACCTGGCGCAGCTGGCACTCCTTCATTTGCCCCGCCAGCAGCTCGTTGATATCAGGTTTGCCCAGCAGCACCATTTTCCGGGCGCTGGCCCGGGCCTGCTGCCGCAGCCGCCGCAGGTATATTTCCTGGATATCAAACAGGGTTTGCTGAAAGCGAATCTGCTGCGGAATGTCGGCGCGGTTTGTTGTGTCGAGCCACGAGGCGGAGCGCAGCATCTGATTATGAAAGATCTTGTTGCCTCCCTTGCCCAGCAGCTCGAACACCGGGCCGTTCAGGCTACAGTGGAGGCTGGCATTGCTGCCGCGCAGGTTGCTATGGGGCTGAAGCTTCAGCTGAAAATCGGCGGCCGTAATGCGCCGGGTCGCGCTCCACTCCAGAAAGTCCGCGTCAGCGTTGGCCACCTGTTGGGCCCGGGCCGCTGGGGCGGCCAGCGCTATACTAGTCAGGAGTAGCAGCAGAAAACGAAAAGGATGTTGCACTAGCGTATTCGGTCAGTAGCGTATGGCTTAACGATTCGCAAACGGCCATTGTCCGCGCCGCCGGCTCCAGAGTAAAAATACGATAATACCCGTGCTGATAACCGTCAGGCCCGAGAGCATAAAGGTGGGGCCGGTACTCCAGAAAATGAGCAGCCACACCGCCACGGCAATGACCACGGGCAGGGGGTAGAGCGGCATCTTGAAAGGCAAGCTGGCTGTGCCGTTGCGCCGGCGCAGCAACACCAGCCCTACCGCCTGCCCCACGAACTGCACCAGAATGCGCATGGCCAGAATGGCGGTAATGACCTCGCCGAGCCGGAACAGCAGACTGAACACGAAGCCCACCCCGCCCAGAATCAGCAGCGACACGTGGGGAAAGTGCTTGGTCGGGTGGGTCTTGGCGAAAATAGGCAGGAACTCGCCATCGGCGGCTGCCGCGTAGGGAATGCGGGAGTAGCCCAGCAGCACGGCAAACAAGGAGGCAAAGGCCACCCACAGCACCAGGGCCGTAGCCCACTGCGCCGCCACGGCCCCGTAGAGCTTTTCGACGAAGGTGCTGACGATGAACTCAGAGTGCTGGGCCTGCTGCCAGGGAATAACCGTGCCCACGCTCCAGTTGAGCAGCAGATACAAGGCCATGATACCCAGAATGCTCAGAAAAATACTGCGCGGTATGACGCGCTGCGGGTTCTGAATTTCGCCGCCCAAGTGGCACACGTTGTAGTAGCCCAGGTAGGAGTAAATCGTTTTCACGGCCGCCTGCCCCATAGCCGCCGACAGCAACAGGCCCGGCAAGGCCGAAAAGCCCCCCGCCGGCAGCCAGGCCACCGGGTGCTCGGCGTGGGTGAGTCCTCCGAAAATCAGCCAGCCCATGAGACCCAGCACGCCCACCCAGAGCAGCACGCCCAGCCGGCCGATGTCCTCGATGCGGCGGTAGAGCAGGGCAATAAGCAGCAGCACGACCACGCCCGACACCAGCTTGGGCTGCCACCACTCGGTGAGCGGCACCAGGTAGCCGAAGTACTGGGCAAAGCCAATGGCGCCCGAGGCCACTACCAGCGGGGCCTGCACCAGGGTTTGCCACACGTAGAGAAACGACATCAGCCGCCCCCACTTTTTCTCGCCGTAGGCCAGCTTCAGAAACTTGTAGCTGCCGCCCGCCTCCGGGTGGGCCGCGCCCAGCTCACTCCAGATCAGCCCGTCGACGATGGCCAGGCCGGCCCCTACCAGCCAGGCCAGCAGAAAATACGGCCCCATGAAGCCCATGACCAGCGGCAGGGTCACGAAAGGCCCGATACCGACCATGTCAATCATGTTCAGGGCCGTGGCTTGCACCAGCCCCAGGCGGCGGCGCAGGGGCGCCGGGTTTTCGGTAGAGGTATTGTTCATAGAGGCGTAAAAGTCGGATAAAAGCGGATTGTTCAGCCCCCGGTTCCAACCTCGCTTTGGCGGGGCGCGTACGACGGGTACCTAAACTTACCTTTTCCTATGGCTGGAAGCTCTTCCAAGCTGGTTGTGTACGGGGCCATCGGGGCCAATATTGCCATTGCCATCAGCAAGTTCGTAGCCGCCTTTTTCACGGGCTCGTCGGCCATGCTTTCCGAGGGCATTCACTCCCTGGTTGACAGCGGCAACGGCCTGCTGATTCTCTACGGCGTCAGGCAAGCCGAGAAGCCGGCCGATGCCCACCACCCCTTCGGGCGCAGCAAGGAGCTGTATTTCTGGGCCCTGATTGTGGCCGTGCTGGTGTTTTCGGTGGGCGGCGGCATGTCGTTCTACGAAGGCATCGAGCACCTGAAGCACCCGGCGCCCATCACCGACCCTACCTGGAACTACTGGGTGCTGGGCCTGTCGATGCTGTTTGAGGGTATTTCCTTTTTCCTGGCTTTCCGCGAGTTCAACAAGAGCCGGGGCGGGGCCGGCTTCTGGCAAACGCTGAACCGCAGCAAAGACCCCTCGGTATTTGCCATCATGATGGAGGACTTAGCCGCCCTGCTGGGCCTGGTCATTGCGTTGCTGGGCGTCTATTTTGGGCATCTGCTCAACAACCCCTACCTCGACGGCGCCGCGTCCATCTGCATCGGCGTGCTGCTCGTTGCCGTGGCTATTTTTCTGATTTACAAAACCAAAGGCCTGCTTGTCGGGGAAGGCGTAGACGTTGAAACCCTGGCTAGCATCGATGCTATTTCGCGGGCCGAAAAGGCCGTCGAAACGATCCGCACCCCGCTAACTTCCTACCTGGGTCCTGCCGACGTGGTGCTGGCCCTCGACGTACAGTTCCGCCGCGACCTGACGGCCGGGCAGGTGGAAGAGGCCATCGACCGGCTGCAGGATGCCATTCGGGCCAAGCACCCCGAGTTCAAGCGTATTTTCATCGAAGCCAAGTCCCTCAGTCAGAAGCAGCGCCAGATCGACGCTTCGTCTTAAATTGACTTTTGGCTGTATATTATTGCCGTTTCCCGCTCTTCCTGTCGCTGCCGCTGTACCCGCCCGGCGGTGATTTTCCTCTGAAACCCTTTCTGTATGCCGAAACGCAAACCCACAACCGCCACACTCCCGGCTAACCCGTTCAACACCTTCTGGATGGGCGGCTACGAATGCACCGACCAGCTGAATGCCTTCGGGCACCGCGTCGATTTTTTGCACGTAACCGGCCACCTGCAGCGTATTGACGCCGACTACCAGGATTTACAGCCCTTCAACATCGGAACCGTGCGGGAAGGCATCCGCTGGAGCCAGGTGGAAAAAACTGCCTATCAGTACGACTGGAGCACCGTCCAGGACATGCTCGACGCGGGCCAGCGCCACGGTATTCAGCAAGTCTGGGACCTGTGCCACTTCGGCTACCCCGACGACCTGACGCCCCTGCACCCCATGTTTGCCCGCCGCTTTGCCCACCTCTGCCGGGCCTTTGTGGCATTTTACCGCGCCCAGCGCCCCAACGATACACTCATCGTGACGCCCATCAACGAGGTGAGCTTTATGAGCTGGCTCGGCGGCGACGTGCGTGGTACCTCGCCCTACTGCGTGGGCCAGGGCTGGGAAGTGAAGCGGGGCCTGATGCGCGCCTACATCGAAGGGGTGGCTGCTTTGCGCGAGGCCGACCCCGGCATCCGCATCCTGACCACCGAACCCCTGATTCATATTGTGGCGGCACCCAATGCTTCGCCCGAGCTGCGGCAGCGGGCCCGCGACTTCGATGAAAACCAGTTTCAGGCCGTGGATATGCTCTCGGGCCGCCTGTGCCCCGACCTGGGCGGCAAGCCTGAGTACCTGGACCTGCTGGGCTTCAACTACTACTACGACAACCAGTGGCAGCTCGACCCGCACCAGACCTTGCCCTGGGCCAATGACCACAACGACCCGCGCTTCCGCCCCCTGAGCTTCCTGCTGACCCGGGCCTGGCAGCGCTACAACCGCCCCGTGGTGCTCACCGAAACCAGCCACCCCGGCATCGACCGGCCCCTGTGGATTGAGATGATTGGCCGGGAATGCGCCGCGGCTTTGCAGGCGGGCGTGCCCGTATTCGGAGCCTGCCTCTACCCCATCATCGACCGGCCCGACTGGGACCACCTCACGCCCTGGCACCGCGCTGGCCTCTGGGATGCCGACACCACAGCTGCGGAACCCGGCCTGACCCGCGTGCTGGATACGGCCTACGCCTCGGCCCTGCTCGACGCCCAGGAAACCGTGTCGACCGCCATTCCCAAGCCCATCAAGCGGATTTCGGAATCGGACGTGGCCTTGTCTTTGTCGCTAACCTAGTCGCTGTATGAACTCCTCCGCTTCCGACCCGGCCGGCACCGCCGACCTGCTGCGCCACTTTGAGCAGGCCTTTGCCGATTCCACCTTGTCGGCGGCGGAGGCCCGCGAGCTGCGGGCCCGGCTGGCCGCGCACGGGCAGCAAGGCTCGGCCCTGACCACGCTGCGCCACCAGCTGTTTGCCATGGCCCGGGAACGGTTCAATTCCTTCGAGGACAAGGCTGTAGTGGAATGGCTGGAGGCGGCTAGCGCCCTACTGCTGCCCCTGGCCCCGCCCCAGCCCACGCATACTACCGTGCATTTCAGCCCGGGCAATGCCTGTGTGGAGGCTATCCGAAAGTTTATCGGCCAGGCGGCTCACCAGCTCGACGTGTGCGTATTCACCATTTCCGACGACCGGATAACCGACGCCCTGCTGGCGGCCCACCGCCGGGGCGTGGCTATTCGCCTGCTCACCGACAACGACAAGCTCCACGACCGGGGCTCCGATATCGAGCAGCTGCGCGCCAGTGGCCTGCCGGTCCGCATCGACCAGACCACCGACCACATGCACCATAAGTTTGCCCTGGCCGACCGCCGCCTGGTGCTGACGGGCAGCTACAACTGGACCCGGTCGGCGGCTACGGTTAACCTGGAGAACCTGCTTATCACCGATGACCCCACGGCCGTACAGCGCTACAGCACCGAGTTTGACCGGCTCTGGGACGCCATGGCGGTTTTTGAGGGCGCGTAGATAGCCGAGCGTCAAGTATCTTGGCCTCGCTATGGCTGCTTCAATCCTTTCCCCCTCCGACTTTGCGTATGCCTACCTGTCCACGCCGGTGGGGCTGCTGGAGCTGAAAGCTTCCGACGCGGGCTTGGCGGCCGTTACCTTCCTGGATGAGCCCGGGAGCCTGGCGCCCACGTCGCCCCTGGCCGTGGCCGGCTGTCTGCGCGAAGCCCACCGCCAGCTGCAAGCCTATTTTGGCCGCGAGCTACGCGACTTTTCCCTGCTCTACGACCAGCCCCGGGGTACCGAGTTTCAGCAGCGGGTGTGGCACATGCTTCAGCGCGTGGGCTACGGCCGCACCGCCTCCTACCTGGACCTGGCCCGCTTGCTGGAAAACCCCGGCGCCGTGCGGGCCGTGGGCGCGGCCAACGGGCAAAACCCGCTGGCCATTGTGTGGCCCTGCCACCGCATCATCGGTGCCAGCGGCCAGCTGACGGGTTATGCCGGAGGCCTGCCGCGCAAAAAATGGCTCCTGGCCCACGAGCAGCCGGCGGCCCAGGGGGAACTGTTCGGCTAGCCGGGGGCACCCACGAACTTGAGCAGCTCCCGGTATATCACATTGTTCTGCCAGTAGAGCTGCAGCACCATGGGCACGTGCTTTTTGCCCGCCAGCACCGAAAACTGCGGCTCGCGGCCCAGTCCCTTCAGTTTCTGCCGAAACTTCTCCGAGCTGCTACTGATAGACGGGTAGGTTTCGCCACCGACAAACAGCAGGAACGGCGGCGTCTGGGCCGTCACAAAATACATCGGCGACACGGCCTTCCAACCCGCCGGGTCTTTGCCGAAGGGCACCAGGTACTGCTCGTCGCCATCGTAGCGCATTTTCTGCAGGTAGTCGTACATGTCCAGGCCCGCCGGGTCGTCGAGGATGGCGCCGCGCACGGGGTTGGCAGCCACCCCGCGGCGGGCAAACAGCTGGTTGTCGGCGGCTAGCAGCGCGGCCAGTCCGCCCCCGGCCGAGTGGCCCATGGTGAACAAACGCTGCGGGTCGCCCCCGTACTCGGCAATGTGCTGGGTGGTCCAGAGCACGGCCCGGGCGCAGTCGTCGGCCATGGCGGGCACCTGCACCTGGGGCGCGAGCCGGTAGTTGATAACCACGGCCACCACGCCCTGCTTGGCGAGCCGACGCCCGATGAAGGAGTAAAAGTTTTTGTTGCCGCTGTTCCAGCTACCGCCGTGAATGAACACCACGACCGGGTAAGGTGCAGCCGCTCGTTTGCGCGGGGCATAAATATCGAGGCGGTGGCGCGCCGGGTCGAAGTCGGGCTCCGTGCTAGAAACGTAGGCCACATCGGCCGTGCGGCGGCTGGGCCGGGCCTGGGCAAACTCTGTAGCCACAAGCAGCAACACAACCACTGCCAGTAGGGCCGGCAGGGCCAGAAATCGAAATAAGGTCATGTAAGAGAAATACGAGGAAGAAGTACCGGAAAGGAACCCGGTGGGGGCGTATATACTTTGTAGAGCAGGTCGCCGGATTGCTTTTGCCCAGGCTTTGGCGCTCAACGCAGGCCCGCACCTCAGGTTGCCGGGCCCCGCGCTATATTTGCTTGGTCAGCCCTTTGGGCCGGCCCCAATTTTTTCTTTCCGTTCTCTTTTTGCTTTCTGTCTACATGAAAAAATTCCTGTTGCTCCTGGTCTGCGGCGTTACCCTGGCCATGGCCCCCGCCCAGGCTCAGCGCAAGTCCAAGGTCAAGGTGAAAACCGAAGGTGCCGCGGGCAGCACCGCCAACCGCCTGCTGCCCCTGTTCGGGGGCCTGTCGGTAGAAGCGGCAACCCAGGTGGTCGGCCCGGCTTTTCTGGCCGACATCGACCGGAATTTTCCTTCCCGAGCCGAGGCCAGCAAGTTTTTCTCCGACAAAGGCTACGAGTACATCACCGAAAACAAGCCCGACACGGCCCTGTACCGCTTCAACCTGGCCTGGCTGCTGGATCAGAAGAATGCCGACGTGTACCGCGGGCTGGGCGTTATTGCCAGCCGCAACGACACGCCCGACGAGTCTATCAGCCTGCTGACCCAGGGCTTGGCAGTAGCGCCCACCAGCACGCTTATGCTCAGCGACTTGGGCACCAGCTACCTGATCCGCTACCAGCAAACGAAAAAGAAAAAAGACCTGGATCAAGCCCAGAAGCACCTGGAAAAAGCCCTGGCCACCGATGCGACCAACGCCTTTGCCTGGCAGCAGATGGGCCGGGTGCACTACCTGCGGGAAGACTACACCAAGGCCTGGGAAGCGGTGCATAAAGGCCAAAGCCTGAACGTGAGCAGCCTCGATTTTGAGTTGATCAGTGACCTCTCGGCCAAGCTGCCCGACCCCAAAGGCATGTTCAAATAAACGGTTGCGGCAGGCTCGGCGGTAACGGCAAGGAGCTGGTGTGCGTATCTGGGCTGCTCACCAACTTCATTCGGCCGTGAACTTTCGTCAGATATTCTTCAGCAGCCTGCTGCTTTTTGCCCTCGTAGCCCAGTCAGCCCAGGCCCAGAGCCCGGAGCGCCGCAAGCGTCATTTCACCAACTCGGCCCGGCCCTACCACCGGGGGCCGCTGTATTTCACGCTGGGCGGTGGCGCAGCTTTCTACAACGGGGATCTGGCGGAAAGCTTTGCCGACAACTTGCCCGGCCCCAGCGGCAGCATTGGCGTGCTGTACCTGGTGCGCCCCCGGGTGATGGTGGGCAGTGAGCTGTCCTTGTTTAAGCTCGGGGCTAAAGACCAGCTGCCGGAGCGTGGTTACGCCTTCCAGGGCAAGAATGGCGCTCTAACGGGCTTCGTCCGTTACGAGCTGGTCCGGGATGAGTCGCAGTTTGCCGATTCCCGCGGGTCGGCGGCCCTTATCAAGCCCTACGTGAAGGCCGGAGCCGGCTTTTTGCTCTACACACCCGAATCATACTTGGGCGACGGGCGGCCGGTGCCCAGCACCACGTTCCTGACGGCCGAGCGCAACGACTACCCCGCCACGGCCCTGATTGCCCCAGTCGGCCTGGGTTTGGTAGTTCGCCTGCTGCCCAACCTGAATGCTACGGCTGAAGGCTCCTACTACTTCACAACCACCGACCACCTCGACGACATCAGCCAGCGCGGCAATGCTACCCGCAACGACGGCTTTGGCTTGGTCGAGCTCAAGCTTGAATACTCGCCTTGGCGTTAACCATTTGGGTTACCAACATAAAAAAGGCCCGCCGAATGGCGGGCCTTTTTCAGTTACCAGGCAGTCAAATTATTCTTTCACGAAGCGCTGACGGTAGGTTGTCTGCCCGTCGCTGACAGTGAGCGTGTACATGCCCTTAGCCAGGTTGGCTACGTTCAGCAGGCCGTTGCCCTCGTAGCGGGCCGTCTTGCTGATGGCGCCGCGCACGTCCATTACCTGCACCGAGGTAATGGCCGCGTTGCCGGGCAGGGCAATGTTGAGGCGGTCGGCTGCCGGGTTCGGGTACACCTCGAACTGGCTCGACACCGTGGCCCCCGAGAGGCTGGCTACTCCGTCGAAGGTGGTGCCGCCGCTGATGGTCACGCTATAGTCTTCGGTTTCGCCGTAGCTGTAGGCATTGCAGCTGGTCGTGGCCGAGTTGTCGCTCATTACCACCCGCATGCGGGTTTTGCCATTTTTAGCCGAAACGGGTACCGTGAAGCTGGAGCTGCGGGTAGCGCTAGACGTGCTGGCCGCGGCGCTTACCACCAATTCACCGGCATCGGTAAAGACGCCATTCTGGTTGTAGTCAATGTACACTTTGAAGTACTCCGAGTAAGCCGTACCGGCAAAGCCCGCGCTGTAGCTGATAGTCTGAGTCGAGCCAGCCGTCAGGGTCGGAGCGGCCAGGGCCGTGCCGTTGTAGTAACCCGCATCCGCGCCCGAGGTGCGCGTCAAAGAACCCAGGCCCACGTAGTCGATGAACTCATAGGCGACGCTGTTGCCTTTCGACGTGCAGTACGTTACGCCGGTGGGCGGAGGCGTGGTACCGCCCCCGTAGGCAGCGCCCACCCCAACGGCATTCCAGGCGTTGGTTACGGCAATTTCCTGGGCCGAGCCGGCTCCGTACAGGTCCTTAGCCGACTGGATAGAGTAGGTCCGGGCCGCGGCGTAGTTGCTCGAAGCAGTCAGGTACACGCTTTCGGTGCGGTAGGCAATTTTGGCGGCGGCATCAATACCGATGCCGGTTACGCTGAAGCTAGTGCCGATGTCGTTGGTGCCGCTGCCCCCTACCGAGAGGCGGTAGAACCAATGGTTGAGCACGCCCGAGTTGGTGTGCACCCCGCCATTGTCGCCGGTGCCGGTGTACCAGTAGGTGCCCTTGTAGGTATCGGGCTGGTTTTCGGCGTTGGGGTTGCTCATTGAGCGCAGCGAGGGCCGCACCTTGTCGATGTCTTCACCAATGAGCCAGGTTTGCTTGGTGGGCGCCTTATAGTACTCCACGCAGGCCCCCCAAATGTCGGAGAAGCCTTCGTTCATAGCCCCCGATTCGCCTTGGTAGGTCAGGTTGGCCGTGTTGGAGCAAACGGCGTGACCAATTTCGTGGGCGGCAACGTCGAGCGAAGTTAGTGGGTCGAAGCGGGTGGCGCCGTCGCCGTAGGTCATGCGGGTGCCGTCCCAGAAAGCGTTTTCGTAGCCAGCCCCGCCGGGGGTGTCATCGAAGTGCACATAACTCCTGATTTTGGCGCCGGCGTTGTTGTAAGAGTTGCGGCCGTGCACGTTTTTGAAGTAGTCGTAGGTGCCCTGGGCGCCCCAGTGCGCGTCCAGCGCGGCGTTGTCGAAGTTGGCGTTGTTGTACTCCGTCCAGTTGTTATCCGCGTCAATGAAGTCGACAGCGGCGGTGTAGCTGTTGCTCTTGCGGCAGTTGTAGGTCTCAATACCCAGGCCGCGGGTTAGCTCGCGCAGGCGGTAGCCGCCGGTGGTGGTTTCGGTGGCGCTGCTCTGCGTGCCCGAGTACTTGGTGGCGAAAGTGCCGGTGGCGGCGGCGTGCTTGATAATATTATCCTGCATGACCACCTGCCCCGAGTGGGCATCGACGTAGATGTAGGCCCGGCTGATGGGCTGCTGGGCGTAGATGTTGAATTTCCAGGCCAGGGTAGGCTCCCCGAGCTGTCCGGCGGCCACGGCCCTCTGGTTCTGTACAATGACCAGCTCGCCCTGGGGCTTGTAGGTAGCGGCAGGGTTGTTTTCCTGCGCTTTCAGTCCCGCTTCTTCCGCGGCATCCTGCCACATGTATTTCTTGGCGCCTACAAACTGCAATGCTGCCTGCAACGCCGCCGAGGCGCTCAGAGAAGGCGTCACGTTGAGCTCTCCGATTTGCTCGAAGCTGCCGCTCATGCTTTGCACGGCGCCCTGCTTGGCGTGCAGCGTGTAGGAGGCATGCTCCACCTTGACGCCTTTGTAGTACTGCTCGTACCGCTCGTGGGCATAACCAAGCGGGTCAATTTCCGTTTTGCTACGAAGCATCTGGTCGTTGCTGCGCAGGCCGAGCTGCTCGGTAAAGGCCTTGCGGGCATCATTGAGCGTGTACGCCGGGGCATCGACGCGGAAAGCCACCAATTCGGGAGTGCCACGCTCGGACAGGACTTTCTGCAGAACAGCGGACTTGTCCTGGGCCTGGGTGGTGGAGCAGGCAAGGCCACTAGCCAGTAGCACGGCTACTGCTGAGTACTTTTTTTTCATGAAAGTGTGGTTTGGAAGATGGTTGGAAAGGAACGGAGCCCGGAATTGCTACCGAGCGTTAGCAAGATAACAACTCTTCAAACTTATAGCCACTTTTATTGAAATATTTATTACCAAAGCAGCTTTAGTTTGTAATATTTTTAATGCACTTACCAAGATCTGCACACGCCATACCTCTGTATTCTTCGCTTAGGACAGATTACTCGGAGCAACTTTTTCAGATTCGGCCTAGTCTATCGTCAAAATTTTATACGTTCCCGCAAATCCTCAGTACTGCCACTTTTACATAGCCAAAGATGAATAATAGATGGAACCTGGAAGGGCGCACAGCCCTGGTCACCGGAGCTTCCAAGGGTATCGGGGCGGCCGTGGCCGAGGAGCTGCTGCGTTACGGGGCCACCGTAGTAGCCGTGGCTCGCCACGCCCCCGACCTGCAAGCTCAGGTAGCCGCCTGGCAGGCCCAGGGCCTCGCCGCTCACGCCCTGACAGCCGACGTAAGCCGGCCCGACGAACGGCAGAACCTCCTCCACGAATTCAGCCGGCAGTGGCCCAAGCTCGATATCCTGGTCAATAACGTGGGCACCAACATCCGCAAGTCGACGGCCGTGTACAGCGCCGACGACTACCGCCACGTGATGGAAACCAATCTGGAATCTACATTTGGCATGTGCCAGGCGGCCTACGAGCTGCTGCGGCTAAACCAGGGCGGCTGCATCGTGAATATTTCCTCGGTAGCTGGCCAAACCCACCTGCGCACCGGCTCGGTGTATGGCATGACGAAAGCCGCCATCATTCAGCTAACCCGCAACCTGGCCGTGGAATGGGCGCCGGATAATATCCGCGTCAACTGCGTGGCGCCGTGGTACATCCGCACGCCCCTGGCCGCCGGGGTGCTGAGCAACGAGCAGTATCTGCAGGAAGTGCTGAGCCGCACACCCATGCGGCGGGTGGGCGAGCCGGAGGAAGTTGGCAGCGCCGTGGCCTTTCTGTGCCTGCCCGCCGCCAGCTACATCACCGGCCAGACCCTGAGCGTCGATGGGGGTTTCAGCGTGAACGGCTTCTAAAGTTTACCATATCAAACAAAGAAAGGCACTCAGGTTGAGTGCCTTTCTTTGTTTTTGGAGTTTATGGCGGCCCGTTACACGCCTTGGCTCAACGCCGCCTCGTAGCGGGCCAGGGCGCCTTCGCTGGAAGCCAGGTAAAGGAAGGGCTCAATCAGCTCCAGCTCCATCAACAGGAATTCGCCGTTGGCATCTACCCCGTCGACGCGGGCGTAGAGGCAGCCTTGGGCAAACTGCGCGACAATGGCATCGGCCGCCTGGCGCAGGTGCGCCGGGGCCTCGCGAGGCTCGATGCCGCCGCCCAGGTAGTGCTGCACCCGAAAGTCGCCCGATTTGGGGGTTTTCAGCACGCAGTGGCTGTAGGCGCCGCCCAGGTAAATGAGCGACCATTCGCCCTCGGTCTGGATTTCGGGCTGGAAGGGCTGCACCAGAAAGTCTTCGTGCTGCACCAGTTCGGTGAGCTGGGGCAGGCGCTCGGCCGTTTCGGCCCGGGTCAGGGTAAAGGTGTTTTTGGCCCCGCCGCTGACAGCGGGCTTTACCACCAGCTGGTCGCTGTGCAGGATGTCGAACAGCTCGTCGATAACCACGGCACTGCCCTTGGGCAGCCAGTGGGTGGGCACAATCTTTACGCCGGCCTGCTCCATGTCGCGCAGGTATTTCTTGTCGGCATTCCAGCGGATGGTGGCGGAAGGGTTGAGCAGCTTGATGCCGGTGGCATCCATCCGGTCGAGCCAGGCATAAAAGTCATCGACCCGGTCGAAGTAGTCCCAGGGCGACTTCACCACCACTTTGTCGTAGCCGGCCCAGTCGACGGCCGGGTTGGTCCACACCCGGGGAGCTACCTGGTGGCCTTGCTGGCGCAGGTGGCGGGTAAGCAGGGAATCTTCGTCTTCAACGGTGGGCGCCGCATACTGGGCCATGCTTTCGCAGGTAACGAGGGCAATGTTCATTCAGCTCTTACTTTTTGGTAGTCAGGTAATCGGCGGCCAGGGTGGCCAGGGTTTTGACGCCCAGCGTCAGGCCGCTTTCGTCGATGCGGAAGCCGGGCGTGTGGTGGGGAGCGGTGGTGGCGGGGTCGGTGCCCTTGCTCATGCCGCCCACGAACACAAACAGCCCGGGGACTTTCTCCTGGAAAAAGGCGAAGTCTTCGGCCCCGGTCACGGCTTTTTGCAGCACTACTTTATCGGCGCTGCCGGCGGCCGTGCGCAGCGAGGGCAGCATCCGCTCGGTCAGCTTGGGGTCGTTGAAGGTGACGGGGGCGTAGTTCACAATCTCCACCTCGGCCGTGGCCCCGGCGCTTTCGGCAATATTGGTAGCGGTGCGGCGGATGGATTCCCAGATTTTGCGCTGCATGTCCTTGTTGAGCGTGCGGATGGTGCCGGTCAGCTCCACCTGCTCGGGAATGATGTTGTTGCGCACCCCGCCGTGAATCATGCCCACCGTAAGAACGGCCGCGTCTTCGGTCAGCTCGGCCTGGCGGCTGACGATGGTTTGCAGGCCCATTACAATCTGGGAAGCCGTGACGACCGGGTCCACGCTCAGCCAGGGGTAGGCGCCGTGGGCCGATTTGCCCTTTACCTTGATGGTAAACACGTCGGAGGAAGCCATTTCGCCCCCGGGCCGGTACTTCAGCGTGCCCACTTCGGTCTGGGCGTTGATGTGGACCCCGAACATGGCGTCTACCTTGGGGTTATCGAGCACGCCTTCCTTTACCATCAGGCGGGCCCCGCCTTCCTCCCCGGGCAAGGACCCTTCCTCGGCCGGCTGAAACACGAATTTGATGGTGCCGGGCAAGTCCTTTTTCACCTGGCTCAGCACCTCGGCCGCGCCCATGAGCATAGCCACATGGGTATCGTGGCCGCAGGCGTGCATCACGCCCACTTCCTGGCCGTTGTACTGGGTGCGGGCCTTGCTGGCAAAGGGCAGCTCGTTTTTCTCCGTCACGGGCAGGGCGTCCATGTCGGCGCGCAGGGCCACGACGGGGCCGGGCTTGCCGCCCTTCAGAATGCCGACCACGCCGGTGCGGGCCACGCCGGTCTGCACTTCCAGGCCCAGGCTTTTGAGGTGGGCGGCAATAATGCCGGCCGTGCGGGTTTCCTGGTTGCCCAGCTCGGGGTGCTCGTGCAGGTCGCGGCGCCAGGCTATGACCTTGGCTTCCTGCTGGGCCGAGAGCTTGGCAATTCGGGCGTCGAGGGCCGCATTCTGGGCGGCGGCAGGGGAAGCGGCGGCGCCGGCCAGCAGAGCGGCAGCTACCCCGAAAAAGTAACGTTGTTTCATCCGAAACGGGAAAAGCAGATAGTAAGCTGCCAAGGTACAATGCGGGGCGCATTTGCCGAAGCGGCCGGCACTTTCCCAACGCGGTAGTTTGCTGGCGGAGCCGCGCTGCAGCTTGCCGACGAAGATTCAGTCCCGCGTTGCAGGGAAAAGCGCGGGCGGCCCAGTGGTTTGTCAAGTACCCCGCTGGGCCATCAACCGGCTTCGACTGAAGCGAATAGCCTTCCCATTTGCGCCCAGCCCCGTATCTTCGGGGCAATGCCTGGCTTCTTCTCCTCTCTTATTCCTCGCTCTACGCCTGCGCTGCTGCTGGCGCTGTTGCTGGCCCGGCCCGGCACGGCCCAAACGGCCCCGCCCCGCCTGATTCCGTTTCACAAAGGCACAAAATGGGGCTACGCCGACCAAAACCGCCGCCTGGTGCTGCCCCTGCAGTACGACGAGGCCGGCCCCTTTGTGCAGGAACTGGCCTGGGTGCGCATCGGCAGCCTCTACGGCTACATCGACGGGGGCGGCAACCCGGTTACGCCCATGCAGTTTACCAAGGCCGGCACCTTTCACCACGACCGGGCCACGGTGGAGCTGGAGGGCGAGACCTTTCAGATTGACGGCAGCGGCAAGCGCGTGACCACGCCTTCCGAGCCGGAGCCCGAAACCGAGTTTCTCACCCAGGGCGACTTGACGCGGCAAAACGGCAAGGTCGGCTTCCGCTTCACGGTGGGCCAGGCCGTGGTGCCGCCCGTCTACGACGAAATTCAGGAGAACTACAACGGCCTGCTCTTCGTGCGCCAGGGCGCGAAGTGGGGCGTCGTCAACAACAAGGGCAAAGTGGTGCTGCCGCTGGAATACGACGCTATTAAGGCCACAGAAGCCAACAACTTCGCCTTCGCCATTGTAGAGCAGCAGGGCCGCTTCGGGTACCTGGCCGAGGACGGCAAGCTGCTGGTACCGCTCAAGTACAGCGCCGCCGAGCCATTCATAGCCAGTGTGGCCCGCGTGACGACGCCCGACGGCCGCACCGGCTATATCGACTCCCGCGGCCGGGAGTTTTTCGACTAGGATCTGCCCCGGGGCGCCTTCACTACGCGTGTCACGCGCGGCACTTGCTGTTGGAGACTTCGGCAGGTCTTCACCACGTCGGGGCAGAGCTAAAAATTCGGTCGGAAACCTATCTTGCGGATATGGGTAAGGCCGGGAGCGGCGTTGTCTGCTTACGGCCTCTACCTCTACCTGCTATGCTCGAGCTGCCTATTCTCAACGTCCGCCTCCAAGCCTGTTCCGAAGACTGGCAGCAGATGATGCCTACCCAGCAGGGGCGGCACTGCCGCAGCTGCGACCGGGAAGTGGTGGACTTGACCACCGCCACCCAAGCTGACCTGGACGCGGCCCGCGCCGCCTCGGCGGATGGGCGCCTGTGCGGCCGGTTTCTGGCGGAGCAACTGACCCGGCCACTACCGGTTCGCCTGCGTCCGAAGTTGCGCCGGTTTGTAGTAGCCCTAGTGTTGGTGTGCGGGTTAGGAATGAGTGCTGGCGCGGCATGGGCGCAGGTGCGCAAAGCAGCGCTGAATACCCGCTTTGAGCCCACCACGGAGCTGCAGCTTAAGACGCCCGAGGAGCTCAGCCCGCTGGCTTTGACCGAGACGGAGCAGGCTCTGGCGCCAGTTGGCTCGTTGCCCCAGCCGCCGCCATTCTTGGGTATGGTGATAGAACAGATGCCTGAGTTTAAAGGCGGCATGAAGGGCCTGCGGTCCTACTTAGAGCAGACCATGCGCTACCCCGACAGCACCACGGCTTCGGGTAAAGTTTTCGTCAATTTCTTGGTTACCAAGACCGGAGCCGTAACCAACGCCAGGGTGATAAAAGGCGTCGACCCGCGGCTTGATGCGGAAGCCCTGCGCGTGGTGCGGCAGATGCCGGCCTGGGAGCCGGGCCAGCAGAGCTGGCGTCCGGTAGAAGTAACCTACACGCTGCCCATTACCTTCAGCCGGGAGCCTGATATGGCTCCTCAAAAGCGGAAAGGCAAACGCAGGGTAGCCCATCAATAGAGGCGGCGCGGCGCCGGGCAGTGGCTGGACAGGCGCTATTCTTGGGGTAACATCGGCTATTCCGCGAAAAATTCGCACATTAATCCCGCCTTATTCCCACTGAACCCCATCCTCTGCGCCTTATGATTTTCACGCCCAGCCCCATGCTCCTGAAGCTGCTCTACACCCGCGGCAGCCTGCACAACACGCCCGAGGGCGTGGCCTTCAGCATCAAGAACCGCCTCGACACGGTGCGCATCACCCGCATCGACGCCGTGCTCATTGACGGGCAGCGCCTGGGCGTGGAGCAGATTGCCCTCGACTTCGGGGAAGGCGACGTGCGGCCCGCTACTGTTTTCAACGCCGACAGCAAGGGCTACGAGCTGCCCGTGGGCCAGGCCGCGACCTTTCACCTGGCCACCGACAAGCTCAAGGAAGGCATTCATACAGTGTGCGTGCAGTTCTCGGCCGACCCCTTCGGCGACCTGAGCGTGGAGGTGGAAGACGCCATTGTCAACATTCCCGACAACCGCACCCGCATTCCGCGCCAGGAGCAGGACGACTACTCCGAGGCCGCCGTGCAGGCCCGGCAGCGCTTCGCCGAGGAGTTTACGGGCCAGGAGTTTAAGCATTTGAAGCACTACTCCTTCGACGCCCACACCCTGCAGGGCAACTGCGAGCATTTCACCGGCGTGGCCCAGATTCCGGTGGGCCTGGCCGGCCCCCTGCACGTGCAGGGCGAACATGCCCAGGGCGACTTCCTCATCCCGATGGCCACGACCGAGGGCACCCTGGTAGCCAGCTACAACCGTGGCATTCAGGTGCTCAACCTCTGCGGGGGCGTCAAGTGCACCGTCATCGGCGACGCCATGCAGCGGGCTCCCGTCTTCGTGTTCGACGACGCCCGCGGGGCCCGCGACTTTGGCAAGTGGGTGGCAGAGGAAATTGAGAAGATCCGGCCCGAGGCCGAAAGCACCTCCCGCGTGGCCAAGCTGCAGTACATCGACACGTATCTGGCCAACAAGTTTGCCTACCTGCGCTTCAACTACAGCACCGGCGACGCGGCCGGCCAGAACATGGTGGGCAGGGCCACGTTTGCGGCCTGCTCCTGGATTCTGGAAAACTACAAGGGCGCGCCCATCCGCCACTTCTACCTCGAGTCCAACTTCGCCACCGACAAGAAAGCCTCCCAGATCAACGTGATGCGCACCCGGGGCAAACGGGTGGTGGCCGAGGCGGTTATCAAGCGCGACGTACTGCAGCAGCGCATGCGCGTGACGCCCGAGCAGCTGGCCTACCACGGGCAGGTGAGCAACGTGGGCGCCTTTCTGAGCGGGGCCAACAACAACGGCGCCCACTCGGCCAATGGCATTACGGCTCTGTTCATTGCCACCGGCCAGGACGTGGCCAACGTCTCGGAATCCAGTGCGGGCGTGCTCTACTCGGAAGTAACCAAGGAGGGCGACCTGTATTTGAGCATTACGATTCCGTCGCTCATCGTGGCTACGCACGGGGGCGGTACTGGCTTGGCCACCCAGAACGAGTGCCTGCGCATGCTGGGCTGCGTGGGCCGGGGCACGGTGAATAAGTTTGCCGAAATCGTGGCGGGCGTGGTGCTAGCCGGGGAGCTAAGCCTGGGCGCGGCCATTTCTTCCTCCGACTGGGTCAGCAGCCACGAGCAGTACGGGCGCAACCGCTAAGCTTCCTTCGGCCGGAGGTACCATAGTAGCTGTCATCCTGGGTCGAGGCGCAGGATGACAGCCTCGTTTTAGGCCCGTACCAGCGCCACCCTATTCTCTATCCGTCAGGCAACGCTTTGCGGCCCGGCGCAGTCCTTATGACTACCTCCGCTTCTACTCCTTCCCTATTGCCGGCTATGAAAAGACGTATACTATTTGGGCTGCTAAGCCTGCCTATCACCCTGCACGCCCAATCGGTCCACCCCAACGTGCTGATTAGCGTGCGGAACTCCCCGAATGAAACGGCTATTGCCATCAACCCCAAGAACACGCAGGAACTGATAGCTGGGGCCAACCTCAACAATCAGTACACCTCCCTCGACGGGGGCCGCACCTGGACGTGGCGCACCCTGACCTCGCCCTACTCGGTGTGGGGCGACCCGTGCGTGGTCGTCGATACGACGGGGGCTTTTTACTACTTCCACCTCTCCAATCCCAATGCCACCTCGTTTATCGACCGGCTGGTGGTGCAGCAGCAGCCCACGGCCAGCTCGGCTTTTCGCTACCGCAGCTACTTCGGCCTGAACACGCCCAAGCAGCAGGACAAGGAATGGGTGGCTATCGACCGGAAAACCAACGCCCTGTACGTCACCTGGACCGAGTTTGACCAGTACGGCAGCTTCAGCCCGCGCGACAGCAGCCGGATTATGTTTTCCAGCTCTCAGGACCAGGCCCAGACCTGGAGCCGTCCCAAACGCCTCAGCTTCTACAGCGGCAACGCCGTGGACGAGGACGAAACCGTGGAAGGGGCCGTGCCGACCGTGGGCCCCAACGGCGAAATTTACACGGCCTGGGCCGGGCCGCGGGGCATTGTCTTTAACCGCAGCCTCGACCGGGGCCAGACCTGGCTGCCGCGCGAGCGAACCATCGTGAGCCAGCCCGGCGGCTGGGACTACGCCGTGCCGGGCATCTACCGCGCCAACGGTTTGCCCGTTACGGCCTGCGACGTTAGCCCCGGCCCCCACCGCGGCAACCTGTACGTGAACTGGACCGACCAGCGCAACGGCCCCACCGACACCGACGTGTGGCTGGCCCGCAGCACCGACGGCGGCCAGACCTGGAGCGCGCCTATCCGGGTGAATGACGACCCGCCGGGCCGCCACCAGTTTTTCACCTGGATGACCATCGACCAGAAAACCGGCTACCTGTGGTTTGTTTTCTACGACCGGCGCCACCACGCCGACACCAGCACCGATGTGTATGCGGCCCGCAGCACCGACGGGGGCCAGACCTTCCAGAATTTTCGGCTAAGCCAGACGCCTTTCACGCCCAACCAAAACGTCTTCTTCGGCGACTACACCAACATTACGGCCCACAACAACGTGGTGCGCCCCGTCTGGACGCGCCTGGACAACACCCAGTCGAGCGTCTGGACGGCCCTGATTGATGCCACGGTGCTCAGCGCCGGCAAGCCCGGGGCCCTACCCGCCATGACGCTGCAAAGCTACCCCAACCCGGCTGCCCACACCCTGCACCTGGCCCTGGAGCTACCCGCCGCCGCGCTTACCCACATTGAGTTGCGTACGCCGACCGGCCGCCTGGTGCGTACGGCCCTGCACCAACACCTGCCCGCCGGCCATCAGCAGCTCAGCGTCCCGGTGCAGGATTTGGCCGCTGGGGTGTACTTGCTGGAAGTAAAAGTCGGCTCTAATAGCCTGCACCGCCGCGTTACGGTGCTGCATTAAAGCCAAAGGGCCGCTGGTAGCAGCGGCCCTTTGGCGTAAGAGTACTATCAGTGGAGGCTTACAGCGGGTCGGCCGTCACCGTGAACTTGGAGTCGGCGCGCACGGTGATGTCCCGCAGAATGGCCTTGTTGACCGTCACCTTGGTGTGCAGCGTGTAGCTCGAGGCTTTAAGGTACTTATCCAGCTTGGTGCCGCTGGGCTTCAACTCAATCGTGGATACTCCCTTGGGTATGTTGCTCAGCGAAGCCAGGGGCACGATGTCGTTCTGGTCGGTGCCGATGGAGATTTCGATGTTGTTCAGGAAATCGAAGTTCTCGGCCGCGGGGTCGGTGATGGTCAGCGCAAGCCGGCTCAGCTTCACGTCTTTCACCAGGTCGGCCGCGGTGTTTTTATTCTTGAAGGTCTCGTCCGACTTGGTAGTCACGGGCACGGCCAGCACCACGGGCGTCGGCACGAAAATGGGGCTGCCCGGCACGGTGATATTCTGGCTATAGTCCAGGTCGAAGGTGAGCAGCTCATTCAGCTTTTTACAGCTCATCACGCCCAGCAGGAGCAAGAGAGGAGCCAGCAGCAGTACTTTTTTCATGTTGGTCAGTTGTTGCAGATAGTGCAAAGAAGGTTGGAAAAGCACAACGCCGGCCCTCGTGGTTTAGTGCCGGCGTGGTGGTGGGTTTACTCATAGAGCTTTTGCGTTTCTCTCCTTCTTGCTAGTCCATCATATCGGCCGAGCGGGGCGGCTCGTGCTTGAAGTCGGGGTTCCAGCTCATGGGATAATTCGCATCCAGGTAGGGCAGGGCGGCTTCGGTCAGGTACAGGGGCCGGAACGTGTCGACCATGACGGCCAGCTCGTGGGTTTCCTTTTTGCCGATACTGGCCTCCACCGTGCCCGGGTGTGGCCCGTGGGGAATGCCGCTGGGGTGCACCGTAAACGAGGCCAGATCAATGCCCTTGCGCGACATGAAATTGCCGGCCACGTAGTAGAGCACCTCGTCGGAATCCACGTTGGAGTGGTTGTAGGGCGCCGGGATGCTGTCGGGGTGGTAGTCAAACAAACGGGGCACGAAGGAGCAGATGACGAAGTTGTGGGCCTCGAAGGTCTGGTGTACGGGTGGGGGCTGGTGAATGCGGCCCGTTATCGGCTCAAAGTCGTGAATGCTGAAGGCGTAGGGGTAGAAATACCCGTCCCAACCCACCACGTCGAAGGGCGAGTGGCCGTAGGTGAGCTGGTGGAGGTAGCCTTCCTTCTTGATCTTGACCAGGTACTCGCCCGACTCGCGCACGTCGCCCGAAATCAGCTCGTGGGGCGGCCGGATGTCCCGCTCACAATAGGGCGAGTGCTCGAGCAGCTGCCCGAAGTGGTTGCGGTAGCGCCGGCAGGTTTCGATGGGGCTGAACGACTCGATGATGAGCAGGCGCACCGGGCCCTCGTTGAAGTGGAGCTGGTGAATGATGGTGCGCGGAATCACGACGTAGTCGCCGGGCTCGAAGCGTACGATGCCCAACTGGCTCCACAGCTCGCCACTGCCTTCGTGCACGAAAATCACCTCGTCGGCCAGAGCATTCTTGTAGTAATAGTCCATGCGCCGCTCCGTGGGGTTGCAGATGCTCATGGTCACGTCGGCGTTGCCGATCAGCGTTTGGCGGGCCTGCAGGTAGTCGCCGCCGGTGGTAGTCTGGCCCAGGGTGCGCAGGTGGCTGGGTTCCAGGGGCCGGTCTTTGAGCAGCTTGGGTGCGTAGGGCACCGATTCGCCAACTTTCTTGATCTGGGTGGGCGGGTGGATGTGATAGAGTAGCGACGAGACGCCGTGAAACCCGAGCGTGCCCACGAGCTGCTCGGAGTAGAGCGTGCCGTCGGGCTGGCGGAACTGGGTGTGGCGCTTGTGCGGAATCTGACCAATACGATGGTAGTAAGCCATACAAAAGGAATTTTCGGGTGGGAAAACGGGTGGGCTCCGGTTGGTGAAGGTAAGCACTACGGGTCAAAAGCAGGCGGCAGTAGCCACATGGCGGCTATAATCACCCTTACTCTCTAAACAACATCGGCGAAAATGAATTCTCCTCGTGATAGTTGTGTCGTAGTAGCTACGCGCAACGCCGTACCTTTGTGCGGTGGGGCCTTGCAACTGCTACCGGCCGCCACTTCGGCGGCCAGCCTGCCCGCTCACTATACCTGTCTTTTCGCTGTGCCTCACTTTACTTCCCTGCCTAAAGCCGTTTCGCTGTTGGCGCTGGCCGCCACCCTGCTCTCCTGGAATGGCAAGCCCACCAACGTTATTCCGGTGCACGCCCGCACGTTTGCCTTCGAGTACACGGCTACGGTAAAAGACCTGCCGGCCCAGGCCCAGGAAGCCGACCTCTGGATTCCGGTTCCTCACTCCGACAAGTCCCAGGACATTAAGGATCTGTCGATTACCTCACCCTACCCCTACGAGCTGCTCGACGCGGCCCACGGCAACAAAGTGCTGCACCTGCGCGTGACCAACCCCGAGCCGGCCAGTTTCTCGGTGACCATGAAGTTCAACGCTACCCGGCGCGAGCACAAGAACCCCGTGCTGATGCCCGAGGCCGGGGGCAAGAAGGAAAAGGAAGCCACCGACCCCGATATGCAGCGCTGGCTGCAGGCCGACCAGCTCGTGCCCCTCGACGACAAAATCCGGCTCTGGGCCCAGGAAGTAGTAGCCAAAGCCAAGGCTAAAACCGACCTGGAAAAAGCTCAGGCCATCTACAACCACGTGGTCAGCACCGTGAAGTACGATAAGACCGGCCAGGGCTGGGGCCGCGGCGACATCTACTACGCCTGCGACGCCCGCCGCGGCAACTGCACCGACTTTCACGCCGTGTTCATCGGCTACTGCCGGGCCGTGGGCATTCCGGCCCGTTTCAGCATTGGCTTCCCCCTGCCCACCGAGCGGGGCGAGGGCGAAGTGAAAGGCTACCACTGCTGGGCCGAGTTCTACACCAAAGCCACCGGCTGGGTGCCCGTCGATGCCTCCGAGGCCGCCAAAGACCCCTCGCGCCGCAACTACTTTTTCGGGGCTCACGACGAAAACCGCGTCGAGTTTACCCGGGGCCGCGACCTGACCCTGGCGCCGCGCCAGCAGGGCCAAACCCTCAACTACTTCATCTACCCCTACGCCGAGGTCGACGGCAAGCCCTTTGCCTCAGTCGACAAGCAGTTCCGCTACCACGATTTGACGCAGGGCTCCAAATAAGCCCGCCAGCGCATTCCTGACAAACGCGGGGTCTGTTCTACTGTTTGCAGCCAGTAGAACAGACCCCGCGTTGCATTTTCATAGGTCAGATAGGAAAACTGGTTTAAAGTTCAGCGCTGTACAAAAGTCATAGTCATTACAAAAGGGCCCTGGGAAGTGGTGGTGCGGTAGGCCAGTTTCAGGTGAGTAGCGGTTAGCTCGGCTATGTACCAGCTGTCCTCGAAAGTTGCCGTACGACCGGTAATAGTCAGCACTTGTCCATCCTGGCTCAGGTTCCAGGAGCCCCGGGACCGGAAGGCACTCGGCTCAGCACAGTCTTGCCGGCCCGAGTCCTCGGTATACACGTTCTGCCCGTTGACTTGCTCAAAGCGAATGACGTTATCCCGCATGCAGGGCAGAATCCGTTCTAGGGCTTGCTGGTTGCCGGTTTTTTCCGTCCAGCTAATCCAGGTCCAGCGCCGGTTCAGCAGCAGCTCGATGCGCCGGTCGGGGTGGGGCTTATGATACATTCTTCCCCAAATCGTGGCTGACCCGACGCCGAGAAGCAGGAGCAGGCCAATTCGTTTCATGAGGAAGTAAAAAAGAGGTACTGAGCTGAAATAAGCGGCTTGCTGAAGTGCCAGCAAGCCAGTTCAAAAGTCCCCTGCTTCCGGGCGGTTCGCAATACCAACTTGTGGGTATTTTGCTCCCCGGCTATGGGCGCAAAACAAAGCCGGGCCCCAACTTCCCGCAGGAAATCAGGGCCCGGCTTACTAGGCTGAAGTAGTGGCCGTTACTTTGCCAACCCAAGCAGGGTCGAAGCTTCCCCATTGCCTTGCAGCGCCCGCAAGGCCTGCTGCAACTCTGCATCTTGGTCGCGCAGCACCTGATAGTACGCCGTTTTGCCGTAGGCACTGCGGGCAATCAGCGCCTTGAGCTGGCTTCGCAGCAGCGGGGAGCAGCGGCGCAAACCCGCCGCATCGGCCGCAATGCCGTCGTGGGCAGCCTGGGCCGAGAGAGCCTGTAGCTGGGCGTCGGAGATACGGAAGGTGCTGTTGAACTGCTCGAAGCGCAGGCCTTCCAGCTCGCCTTTGTGGTCTTGGTAGAAATTCAGGGCAAATTCCCGCACCAAGTTGTGGCTCTGCAAACGGGTGTAGTAAGCCGAATAGGCCGAGGTGTCGCGGGCCACGAACAAGTCGGGCATGATGCCGCCGCCGCCGTACACGGTGCGGCCCTTATCGGTGCGGTAGCGCAGCGAGTCGGCAAAATGAATGCTGTCGGCGTGGAAATACTCGCCGTGCTTCTGGCGCTGGGCCAGTTCCTTTTCATATTCCTCGTAGCCGCCGCGGTACGATTTCTGAATCGAGCGGCCCGAAGGCGTGTAGTAGCGGGCAATAGTCAGGCGCAGCTCCGAGCCGTCGTTCAGCGCAATGGGCTGCTGCACCAGGCCTTTGCCGAAGGTCCGGCGACCTACCACCAACGCCCGGTCGTGGTCTTGCAGGGCACCGGCCACTACTTCGGCCGCCGAGGCGCTGCCTTCATCCACGAGTACTACTAGCGGCCCTTCCTCAAACTCGCCCAGGGTGCGCGAATAGGTTTGGGTGTCGTACACGTCACCCTTGCCATCCGTGTACACGATTTTTTTGGTGCCGCTGATAAACTCGTCGGCCAGCTTGGTGGCCCGGTCGAGGTAGCCGCCGGGGTTGCCGCGCAAATCGAGCACGAGGCGGCTCAGGCCCTGCCGGCGCAGGTCGCCCAGGGCTTGCTTAAACTCGTCGTAGGTACCGCTGGCAAAGCGGCTGACCTTGATGTAACCAGTTTGGTTGTCGAGCATGTAAGCCACATCCACCGAGCTGTTGGGAATCCGGTTGCGGGTTACCAGCACAGTAATGGGCTTGGCCTGCCGACGGCGCTGTACCAGTAGCTGCACTTTGCTGCTGCGGGGGCCGCGCAATTTGCCAAACATCTCCTCATTGGTGATGTGCACGCCCGATACCTGTTCGCCATTCACGGCCAGGATACGGTCGCCGGGCTGCAGGCCCGCCTGTTCGGCCGGCCCGCCGCTCAGGGGCGAAACAATGGTAACCGTGTCGCGGAACAGATTGAACTCCACTCCCACCCCGTCGAAATCACTCTGCAGGAAAGCGGAGGCCTGCTGCTGCTGCCGGGCCGGAATAAAAACCGAGTGCGGATCGAGGCGCTCCAGCATGCGGCTGATGGCGTAATCAGACAAAGCTTCCGCGTCGACGGAATCGACGTAATCCCGATCAACGTAGCTCAGAATTTCCTTGAACTTTAGGTAGCCCCGGGCCGTGCCATCGGGGTTCTGATCGGAGGGCCGAAACGGATTTGCTCCCAGCAAAATACCACAGGCCAGCACCACGGCCAGCAGCAAGGGCTGCCGCACCTGGGCCCGCGTGTTGCGGGCGGCCGGGGCCGGCTGACTTACTGGCCTGGAGACCTGAGCATCGTTTGGCTCAACTTTCATAAGCAACTGAGATTGTAGAAGTTCGAGCGATAATGAAATAAGTTAAACTGAGGTAAGCTTTCAAAATTATTGAAACTTTCCGAGAAATCCAGCCGCTACATAGGTGTATCCGGATTTTCCGATAACAGTGCAAATTTTTATAGTTTAAAAACTATAAAAACCTCTTACAGCTCAATATTCTGCAAAACCTGCTTCTATGTAAACGACTGGATGGCAAAGATAAATCTATGATTTTTCGAAGCCTGCCTGGTTTAGACGAATGTATGTTTCGACAGGACCGATTTGGGCTTCTGGCGGGCCAATGCGGTTGAGCTTACCAGCGCCAGCTATGTCACCATTCTTCTGGGCTGTCGTATCTTTGCCGGGCGAAGCCGGTTATACCACCAGTTTCCGCCTTTTTCACGCATTCCATGGGACGTATTCTTGCCATTGACTACGGGCACAAGCGAGTCGGACTGGCCGTCACGGATCCGCTCCAGTTGATTGCCACGCCGCTCGAAACCATTCACAGCCAGGACCTTTTGACCTACATCAAAACCCTGCACGCGAAAGAGCCTTTAGCCGCCCTAGTTATTGGCATGCCCAAAACGCTGCTCAACGAAGCGACCGACTCAACCAGCGCCGTGGTGGGCGTGGTGCGACGCCTGCGCAAGGATTTCCCCGATGTACCGGTGCATGAAATCGATGAGCGCTATACCTCGCGCATGGCCCACGCCGCGATGCTGGCCGGCGGCTTATCCAAAAAAGACCGCCGCGACAAAGCGACGGTCGACCGGGTAAGCGCCACCCTGATTTTGCAATCTTTCCTCGAATCCCGATGATTTACCCTATTGTTGCCTTCGGTGACCCCGTCCTGAAAACCCGCGCCAAAGACATTCCGGCCGACCTGCCCGCCGACGAGCTGAAGCAGCTGGTGGACGATATGTTTGCCACCATGTACCACGCCAACGGCGTGGGCCTCGCCGCCCCGCAGATTGGCAAGGGCGTGCGGCTGTTTGTTATCGACTCGGCCCCGATGGTGGCCGGCGACGAGGACGAGGAAGACGAGGAAGAGGAAATCGACCCGTCGGAAGCCCCGGTGAAGCGGGCGTTTATCAACCCAACCATTGTCAGCGAAACCGGCGAAGAGTGGGGCTTTGAAGAAGGCTGCCTCAGCATTCCGGGGGTGCGCGAAACCGTGTACCGCCACGAAACCATCGTGATTCGCTACGAAGACGAGCAGCGGGTGCAGCATGAAGACACGTTCTCGGGCATGACGGCCCGCGTGATTCAGCACGAGTACGACCATTTGGAAGGCGTGCTGTTTACCGACCACCTGTCCAGCTTCAAAAAGCAGCTGATCAAGGGCAAGCTCACCCGCATCAGCAAGGGCGATGTGAGTGCCGACTACCGCATGCGCTTCCCCGGGCAGGGCCGGCGCTAAGCGGCGCTAAACCAGGAAATAAACTCGCCGGTCGGGCCGCTGAAAGCGCGCCGGGCCGGCGAGTTTTTCGTTACTTGGGAGTTGCCAAACGCCGGGCGGCCCGCCGCTGGCCGTGGTTTACTTTGTCATCCTGCTTCTATGCGTAAAACCATTACTCTTATCCTCTTACTTCTTGTAGTGCTATTGCCGCAGCGGCCCCAGGCCTGGGGGTTTTTCGGGCACCGGCTTATCAACCGGCTGTCGGTGTTTACGCTGCCGCCCGAGATGGTCGGGTTTTATAAATCGAATATTGACTACCTGACCGAAAACGCCACCCGGCCCGATTCGCGCCGCTCGGTGGTGCCCGGCGAAGCGCCGCGCCACTTTCTGGACGTGGACGTGTACGGCGACAGCGCCCTGACCCGGCTGCCCCACAACTGGGCCGACGCGGTAGCCAAGTACGGCGAAGACTCGCTGCTGAAGCACGGGATTGTGCCCTGGCAGGTAGTCAAGATGAAATACCAGCTGACGGACGCCTTCAAGCAGCGCGACGCCGACCGGATACTGAGCCTTTCGGCCGATATGGGCCACTACATTGCCGACGCCTGCGTACCGCTGCACACCACCCACAACTACAACGGGCAGCTCACCGGGCAGCGGGGAATTCACGGGTTCTGGGAAAGTAGGCTGCCCGAAATCCTGAGTGCCAACTACGACTTCTTTGTGGGGCAGCCGGTGTACCTGAAAAACCCGACCCAGACCATTTGGGACGCCGTAGCCCGCTCCAACGCGGCCGTCGACTCGGTGCTGCGCTTTGAAAAGGAGCTGACCGCCCAGTTTGCAGAGGACCGCAAGTTTGGCTTTGAGGAGCGCGGCAACCAAACCGTGCGGGTGTACTCGCGCGACTTCACCAACGAGTATCACCAGCGCCTAAACGGGCAGGTGGAGCGGCAGATGCGCCTGGCCGTGAAGCTGGTGAGCAGCTACTGGTACACCTGCTGGGTCGACGCCGGCCAGCCCGACCTGGGCAAGCTGCCGCGCACCGCCTCCGAAACCGAAAAGCAGCGCCTCGCTAAGGAAGCGGCGGAGCTTAGAGCCGCGCCAGCCGAAGCCGCCGTGCCCGGCCACGAGGACTAAGCCGCTCCCGAGCCGTTTACTTGACAAATTCTTGGGCGTGGCTCACCACAACCGCCAGCACTTCCCAACGGCCTAGCACCTGAGCTTCTTTGATAAAATCCTGCACGGCTGGGGTGGTGCTAACGGTGGTCATGAAGGGCGCGTAACGCTCGGCCTGCATAACGCGGGCCATGATAAAGGCGGCCGTTTCCAGGTTGAGCCCCCCGTAGATGTCCCCTTGTAGCCTCTCTTTCTCTGCGTACTTAATCAGCGCTTCTTGTACGAGCCTGCGCCGCTCCACTGAGGAGAGCTGGGCTACGTATTCTTCCTGCGCCATAACCAATTCAAAATACGCAAAATCAAGCGAATAGCGGCCCCATTCACTACGGGCCGGTACGCAGGAGGCCCGCATAAGCTGGTAGCGGCTCAGCAACTGGGCTGCCGCCTGGGGGCGTTGGCTCAGCTCGCCAAACCCGTTGAAGTTAATTAGTACGGACCGGGTACCGCGCTGCAGCGTAAAGCCCGCTAAAATATTGTTTAGCAGGGGGTAGCTTAGGCAGGTAGCTATCAGGCCCGGGGTCGACATGCTCTTGAGCGTAGCGTCGGGCACTTGGCAAGCCTGGACCATCTCGGCGCCGGTTTTCAGCTCGGCCCAGGCCGGTGTACCTGGCACAAGGGGAAACACGTAGGTATCGGCCGGCACGGGCGCCTGATAAGGAGCGCAATACAGCCTTTCGGCGGCATCCTTTTTACAAGCCGCCAGGGCCAGCCACACACACAGGAGCCCGAGAAATTTACTGGTTCGAATAAACACTGGATTCATAGCCAGATCTTATTAATGTTAATGCCTTCTTAATTCCTAGTGAGCCGGCAGCAGGCCAGCGCGGCGCTAGCACTTCTGAGCTACCAGCTGCACCAAGCGGTGCGTTTCGCGGGTGAAGTCGGCAGCCTTAACCGGCTCTTTGTAGTGCAGGATTCGGAAGCCGGCTGCCGTGTAGAGAGCAGGCAGCTCGTCGGTAGCAAAGCCAACCTGCTGGTCGGGCGGCGTGTTCCAGGCTTGGTTTACCTCGGCGTGGAAGTTTTCGAACACCACCAGCCCCCCGGGCTTGAGGGCCCTGTGCACCTCGGCCACGTGGGCGCTGTCGTCGGCGTAGCTGAGTACCAGCAGGTCCCACTGGTCTGGGTCCCAGGCAAAAGTTCGCAAATCTTGGGCAATGGTGGTGAGGACCAGGCCCAAAGCCTGGGCCCGCTGCTGGGCAAAAGCCAGGGCTTGCTCGGCAAAATCGATGCCCGTAACCTGCCAGCCCAACTGGGCCAGATACAGGGCATTGCGACCTTCACCCATGTTCACATCCAGGGCTCGACCGGGCGGCTGGTGGCGCACGGCCTCGACCAGCAGCGCATTGGGCTGGGCATTGAAACGGGTGCGGCGCCAGGTATCGTCGAGCAAAAAGTGGTTCCAGCGGCCCCGCTCGTACTCGTGCTGCTGGGCCGGCGTGGCGTGGGCCGGGGGCGGCGGATAGCTCAATACCGGGGGCGGACCTTGCGCCGAGTCTGGATCAACGGGAGGTACTGGCATACGACAAGGTTGGGGCTGGACTTTCGGACTAATGCATGTCAAAGGTCAGGAACCCAAAGTACTGAAAGCTAGCCGTTCCACCGAAGGCAGGAAACGAATTATGCACACTTCCCGATTTAGGCGACCCACTGGTTTTGCAAAAACCGGTAGAGCAACACGACCAGCAGCACACTGTTTAGCGGCAGCAGCACCCCGTAGGCGACCTGCCGGATGCGCGGGTGGGTATGCAGGCAGGCCAGCACCAGCAGCAGGTAGAGCGTGAGGACGGAATACCCCAGCACGGAGCGAATGTGCCCATAGGAGCCGAAGCCCAGCAGCCAGCACACCTCCGTTAGGCCAACTGCCCAGAGCAGGCGGCGGTTGGTTATCCACTGGGTTTGCAGAGCGGCCACGGCCAGCAGCAGAAAGTAGGGCGTGGCCAGCACGTAGCGGCTCAAGCTCACGAGCACCCCACCTTTGGTAGCCACGGTTACGAAGGTGACCCCGGCTACGTAGGCCAGGGAGAAGACCCGCGGAGCCCAGGTAGATGCCGGCAAGGCAGGACCCTGCTTCAGTAGGTAGAGCAGATAGACGGCCGCCGCCAGCGCCAGAAAAAAGCAGACGGCTTCGTAGTGCGTCGGAAATGAGCCGCCCCAATTGCTCAGGGGTAGCTGCGGCCAGCGCAGGCGGTTGTCCCAGAGCTTTTGGGCCTCAAAAAACACGAACCACCGCTTCGTGTCGCGGTAGTGCAGGTACACGCTGAGCAGCAGGCCCGCAGTAGCCGCCCCCGTACCCACGCTGGCCTGCCGCCAGAACACCGGCCGGTCAGGGCTGGTGAGGTAGGCCGTGAGCAAGGTGGCCGGCACCAGCACAAAGGCCGCCGAGCGGGTCAGGCAGCTCAGCAGCAAGCCCACCGCCAGCAGGGCCAGGCTTTGGCGCTGCCAGCCCAGCAACACCAGAACGCCGGCCCCAAAAAACAGGGCCTCACTGTAAGGCAGCCCCATAAACACCAGCGTGGGAATGGACAGCAGTAGGAGCTGATGAGGCCGGGAAAAAGCGAAGGCAGCACTTAGGGCCGCAAAAGCCAGCAGAAACAGGCCCAGGTTTAGCCCGGCCATAGCCATGGGCGACACCCCGAGCCAGCGCCATACAAAGGGAAAAAGGGGAAAAAAGGCCGCGCTTTCGGGGGAAAAGCCAGTGTCGCGAATGCGTAGATAGTGGATTACGTCCCAATTGCTGAAGCCCGCCTGGGTGAAGACCGGGCCCACCGTGTGGGGCGCCAGCAGAAAGGCGACTCCACCCAGCAGCACAGCATAGGCTGCCGCCAGGGCCAGAGAACGGCCGAAATCAGACCAGCGAAAGGGAAGGAAGGCAGTAGACATGGCGCAAGTCGGTAGCTATACCTGCCCGGATGTGAAAGACAGTGCTGTACCTCCGAATCAGGTATAAGCGGGCAGGACCAGCAAAGCTAATGCATAGCCAGAGCTTACCCCAAGGCACCCCTTGCCTGTTTCCGGGCCGCGGCCCATTGCTGCGGCATTCGCCGTAGCTTTACGGCTTACCCGGCGGGCTGTCGGTAGGGCAGATGACGCGGCCTAGCCGACGCCACCGGGGGCCCGGCCACGGCTTATACGACTTAGTCCACTGCTTATGAAAGGCTTCTATACTATCCTGCTGCTAACCATTTCCAACCTGTTCATGACCTTTGCCTGGTACGGACACTTGCAGTTCAAGAAGATTTCGTGGCTGCACGGCCTGGGCCTGGTAGGTGTTATTCTGATCAGCTGGGGCCTGGCCTTCTTCGAGTACGTATTTCAGGTGCCGGCCAACCGCCTCGGCTTTGAGGAAAACGGCGGGCCCTTCAGTCTGTTTCAGCTCAAGGTGATTCAGGAGGTGGTGTCGCTGACGGTCTTCACGCTGTGCGCCGTGTACGTCTTCAAAACCGACAAACTGGGCTGGAACCACGTGCTGGGCTTTGCCCTGCTGGTGGCGGCCGTCTACGTTATTTTTAAGAAGTGGTGAAGCTGACCGCTTGGCTTAGACCACTTGACTGAGGCTGGGCTAACCCAAACATCAGGCAGGCCCTGACCAGACAGGCCACGCGCTGAGGTTGCTAAAGCAGGCATTCTTTTTTGTTGCGCCCTGCACCACTCGCTGGGCGGGCGCTCTGCTCAGTTTTTTCCTTTTACCCCGCCGCCTCCCACATGAATCGATTTGACCGCATCACGGCTATACTCATCCAGCTACAGGCCAAGCGGGTAGTGAGCGGCCCGGCCCTGGCCGAGCAGTTTGGCGTGAGTTTGCGCACCGTCTACCGCGACATGCGGACCCTGGAAGAAGCCGGAGTGCCGGTTACGGCCGAGTACGGGGCGGGCTACTCCCTGGTGGAGGGCTACCGGCTGCCGCCCGTCATGTTTACCCGCGACGAAGCCACGGCCCTGCTCACAGCCGAAAAGCTAGCGGCCCATCTCACCGACGCATCCACGGCCCAGCGCAGCGCAGCAGCCATGGACAAGGTACGGGCCGTGCTGCGCCACCCCGACCGGGACCATCTGGCCACCCTGGCCCCTCATATCCAGGTACTGGAGCCCCGCGACCAAGCCCGCCGCCCCAACGCCTACCAGCTGCTGGTAGCAGCCGTGGCGACCCGGCAGGTAGTGCACCTGCGCTACCAAGCCGCCGACCACGACGTGCCCTCCTCCCGCGACATCGAGCCCATCGGCCTGTATCTGAGCCAACAGTGGCACGTGGTGGCGTATTGCCGGCTGCGGCAGGACTTCCGCAACTTTCGGCTCGACCGAATCCAGCAGGTCGCGCTGAGCTCAGAGGTCTTTGCGCCCCGCCTCGACACCCTGCAGCAGTACTGGGCTGCCGAGGCCACCCGGCGGCACAAGGAAAAGGTGGTGCTGCGTTTCCAGCCGGCCGTCCTGCAGCCGGCCACCCTGCAGCACCTGCACGATACCAAGTACCAGTACGGCTGGGCCCACGAGCAGGCGCTGCCCGGGGGCGACCTGGAAATGACCTTGTTTCTAGGCTCCCTGCCCTACCTGGCCACTTGGCTGCTGCCCTATGCTGGGGCCGTGACCGTAGTAGAGCCGGCGGCGCTACACGAGCACTTGCGGGAGCTGGCTCAGCGGGCTCACTATTTTTTTGCTTCCCCTTCCAGAGGTTGACATAGGGCTGTCAGTATTGGCCGCGACGTTTGTGGAGTCAAGTGACAAACACTCCTTTTATCCACTCGCAGCGAGCAACAACATGCAAAAGCGCACTATTGACCCCTGGAAATGGGGTGAGCAAACCAATTCTGTCCAGGCCGTAGAAATTAAGCAGGCCGAGGGCACACTCTACTGCTCGGGGCAAGTGGCCATCGGCGCCCAAGGCCAGCCCAGCACCGCCGACATGCGGACCCAGCTCATCCAGGTGTTTCAGAACTTGGAGCAGCTTATCACCGAGGCGGGCTACGAGTGCGGGGGCATCGTACGGCTGAATATCTTTACCACCTCGACGACAGAGTTCTTTACTACCTGCGTCGACGTCTACCAGGGCTGGCTTACCCGGCACGGCGTCAGACAGGCCACCACGCTGCTGGAAGTGCAGGGCCTGTTTGCGGGCCTAACCGTGGAAGTAGAAGCGACGGTAGTAAAATAGTCCCGCCACCTGCCCCACGCGGCACAGGCCGCCACCACAGAAGCAGCCGAAGCTCCCCTAGCTTCGGCTGCTTTCGTCGGTATTCACTGGAGGCAAACCTGATGGGCACCATTCATGGCAGGCGGGCGGTGCTGGCCCACCTTAAAGCCCGTAGTGCGGGCCGAGGAGGTAGCCAAAGTCATTGCCAGCTTACCCGTCACCCCAGGAAGGAGGTACTCGTGGGCAATATGGCGCGCCCTGGCCACCGCGGCCACCGGCGACAACCCGGCCGCGGAATACGCCGACCGCCATCGTCTTCTGGCAATACCCGGAGAGCAGAAATGGCAGGAGAGTCGAAACACCAAGGTCGTCAGGTCGGACTGAATGAGGCACCTCGGGGGCAGCCGTTGGATTCTTATTCCAAGCTCGGCCCGCGAGATACTTCGTTTCGCTCGACCTGACGGTAGTTCGGATCCACCTTTTCCAACCTGTCTTACCGGCAACAGTTCGGGCCGGCAGACGCGTGGCCCGGAATTGGTAGCCGGAATCATGCGTGGGTAATTCCTGTTGCGTACTGCTGGTCTGGTCCCGACAACTTTTTCCGGTTTATGCGGCTTTGGGGCGTCTACATCAGGGTGGTTAGGGTCTGGGCGCAGCATCCTGCCCCGTTCCAGTACCGGTTCAGCTTGGCCGCCGTTTCGGAACCTACCCGTTTCGCTATTCGCGAGGCAACTCGTCTTATTTGAATGCGTAGGGAAAGCCGCACCCGAGCTCGGGCCGTTTACTCTCCTACACGTATGCGCAACGTCTGCTGCTGGTTCCTGCTTCTGCTGGTATCGGCCTTTTCCATATCTCCCGTTTCGGCCCAGAAGGTGGGCCTCGTGCTCAGTGGCGGCGGTGCCAAAGGCCTGGCCCACGTGGGCGTACTCAAGCAGCTGGAGAAAAACCGGGTCCCCATCGACTACATCGTCGGCACCAGCATGGGCGCCATTGTGGGCGCTTTGTACGCAGCGGGCTACTCGCCCAAGGAAATCGAGGAAATCGTGCTCAAGCCCGAGTTTCAGAACTGGGTGTCGGGCACCCCGCTCGAAGGCAAGGTCTATAACTACTACGACGTAGACCCCACCCCCGCCGCCCTGCACCTGCGCCTGGCCGTGGATTCGACCCTGAAAACCCGGGTGACGCCCAAGCTCGTCGACGACGTGACCCTGAACTACGTGCTGGCCACCATGCTGGCCCCAGCTGGCGCCATTTCGGGGTACGACTTCAACAACCTGCTGGTGCCCTACCGCGCCGTGGCCTCCGAGGTGTTTACCCGCGAAAAGGTGGTGCAGCGCAGCGGCTCCCTGTCGGATGCGGTGCGCAACTCCATGGCCTTTCCGCTGGCCTTCCGCCCTATTCGGCAGGCCGACGGCCGCTACCTCTTCGACGGGGCCGTGGTGGACAATTTCCCCACCGGCGTGATGCGCGAGGAATTCAAGCCTGACATCATCATCGGGGTGAACGTGGGCGACGTGGCCTTCAACAAGTATCCCAAGGAAAAAGACGACCAGCTGCTGACCAGCACCCTGGTATTTCTGGGCTCGAACGTGGCTGATACCACGTCGGTGGGCAAAAACGGTATTTTTATTCAACCCGACCTGGACGGCATCACCGCCGCCGACTTCAACAAGGTGCGGCAGCTGCTGCAGCTGGGCGAGCAGGCCGCCGATAAAAAGATGGAGTTGATGCTGCGGCGCATTCAGCGGCGCGAAGACACCCTGGCCCTGCAGCAGCGCCGCCGGGCTTTCCAGGAAAAAGCCCCCCGCCCCGACTTCAAGCAAATCACCGTGCAGGGCCTGCCCCGGCAGCAGCAGGATTTCGTGCGGCGCTTCTTCGTCAGAAACGGCACCAGCTACTCGCCCGGCGACGTGGAAGAAGGGTACTACCGACTTGTGAACAATGACTTTTTTAACAACGTGTACCCGCGCATCCGCTACGACCAGAAGCAGGAAGGCTACGTACTCGGCATTGATGCGCGCCAAAACAGCAACCTCACCGCCGACCTGGGGGTGATGCTCTCGACCCGCTCGATGAATAACTTTTACATCGGCGGCGCCTACCGCTACCTGAACCGCTACCTCTACACCGTGCGGGCCGATGCCACCATCGGGCGCTTTTACAACGGGGCCCGCGGCTCGTTCCGGGTTAGTATTCCGGGCCGCATTCCACTGTACTTCGAGCCTACGGTTACCTTCAACAACTTCAACTACCAGGACACGGGGGGCCTGCTCGGCTCCACGGCCCAGAACACCCAGCTCAGCCAGCGCGACTTCAAGACCGAGCTGCAGATTGGCTTCAGCCCCAACTACCGCAGCCGCTACACCCTGAGCGGGGGCCTGTTTACGAACCGCGACCAGTACGCCAACACCGACGAAATCAGCTCCAATGCCACCCTCGACCTGGACCGCCTGCAGGGCCTGACCGCGGCCGGCCGCTTCGAGCGCAACTCCCTGAACCGCCGGCAGTATGCCGTCAGTGGCCGCCGCGCCGACTTCAGCGTGCGGGCCGTCTCGGCGCAGGAAAAATACACGCCCGGCACCACCGCCGGCGAGCTGACCGAACGTAGCCGTACCCACAACTTTCTGCGCGGCAACATCTTTATCGAGCAGTACTTCACCTTCAACAAGGTCGATTCGGTGGGACGCAAGGTCAATGCCTGGGGCTACATCTTCGATGCCGTGGCTACCACCCAGGGCCCCTTTGCCACGTATCGGGCCTCCCTTACCTCGGCCCCGGCCTTCCTACCCCTGCCCGACTCGCGCACGCTCTTCCTAGACCGGTACCGGGGCACGGCTTACGCTGCCGTGGGCCTGCGCTACACCCGCGCTGTACTAGGCCCGGTGGAGTGGCGCACGGAAGTATATACCCACGTGCTGGTGCGGCAGTGGGAGCGGCAGCCGGGCAACACCCTGCTGGCTGAGCGCGGCAACACCATCAGCCGCCCCTACCTCACGGCCATGACCGGCTTCGTGTATCAAACCCCCGTCGGCCCGGCCTCTCTGCAGTTCATTCACTACGACGACGCCGACAACAAATTCGGCGTGTTTGCCCACATCGGCTACGTCCTCTTCCGCGACCGGTCGCTGGATTAAGTGGTGAGATGGTGAGTTGATGCGCTACTGGCGCGAACGGCGCAGCCTTTCTTGCCTGTCCTTGCGAGGCCAAAGGCCGAAGCCATCCGTCTTCTGAAATGTGCGGAGTTTTCTAAACTGAAAAGCCCTTTCTCGTTGCGACGGGAAAGGGCTTTCTGGTAACAGAACGAGTCGTACTGCGCAGCGGACGGATTGACGCCGCTTGATGGGCGGAATGTCGTGCCTCCTCACAAGGACAGGGGGTGTAACTCACCATCTCACCACTTCCCTATCTCACCCCTACTCCGCTACTGCCTGCGGATACACGGGTGGCTCGGTGGCGTGAGGGGTAGTGGCGTGCGGACTATCCGGAGCGGCGTCGCAGCCGGCCAGGATGGCACAGGCTAGCTCCTGCCCTTTGTAGACTTTGTTGAAGAAAACGGTGGCCAACAGCATAGCCCCGATGGGCGCTACCCAGTAGAGCCACAGACCGGTGTAGCGCTGGGCGGCCACGGCGCTGCCCAGGGTACGGGCCGGGTTGAGGCTCATGCTGGAGAGCGGGCTTTCGAAGGTGATGTAAAGCACCAGCAGTATGCCAATCAGCCAGCCCGTCGACTTTCTCAGCCGCTCGTGGTGCAGGGCCAGCAGCATGACGACCATCAGAATAAAGGAAATGACGAACTCGGCGCCGAAGGCCACCAGCTGCCCGTGCTCCTTGGGCTCCGTTACCAGGTAGTTGACGGCCGGATGCGCGAAGGCCGCGCCCAGGGCCAGCTTGAGTAGCTGCCCCATCAGCAGGGCCCCGGCCAGCTGGGCCAGCATGTACCATGCGGCGTCGGCCCGCCGGATTTTGCCCATCTGCCAGAAGGCAATAGTCACGGCCGGATTGATGTGGGCTCCCGACTTCTTGCCCCAGGGGTTATATACCAGTACCACAATCACCAGGCCCATGCCCAGCCCAATCAGGGCGCGACGCAGCAGGTCGTGGCCGGCTAGCGCCTGGTGCACGGGCGACTCCGGATGCTCGAAGAGAATGGTGAGCAGACTGCCGCACAGCATAAAAAAGCCGATACCAGCTGCTTCTGCCAAGTAGTGGGGCCAATGGCGGCGCCAGGCTTGGCCCATTTCCGAAAAGATTGTCATTAGGTACGTATTCCTGCGCTTGAGCTCCCGTTACAACGGCAACCCGGCAGCGCGGTTACGAACAGCGAGTTAGGGCTGCACCAGAATCAGGGCCGTGGAGGCGGGCAGGCTGAGGGGCTTGCCGGCTTCAACCACCTGCTGGCTTAGCCCCTTCTGGTTGATTTCCTGCCCCCGCAGCATGATGGTGTAAGCCCCGGCCGGCACGGGTACTGCGGCCGCCGTGCGGTTGCCGTTGAACAACACGGTAATGGTGCCCCAGTCGTCGCCGCCGGCGTGGCCCTGCAGCTGGTAGCCGATGGTATTGGCCGGCATATCGGGCAGAAAGCGCAGGTGCTTTTCGACCAGCTCCCGCGTGGGGAGCCGGAACGCCGGATGGGTGCGCCGCAGCCCGATCAGCTTGCGGTAGAACTCGAACACGGTTGGGTACTGCGCCTTGCGGGCCCAGTCGAGCTGGTTCACGTTGTCGGGTTGATTATAGGAGTTGTGGGAGCCGCCCTTGGTCCGCAGAAATTCGTCGCCGACGGGCAAGAACGGTACGCCCTGGGAAGTAAAGACGATGGTGTTGCTGAGCACATCCATCCGAATGAGCTCTTCTTCCGAGGCGCCGGGGTTGGCCACCGCGAGCTTGTCCCAGAGCACCCGGTCGTCGTGGCAGGCCACGTAGTTGATGGCCTGGCTCGGCTCCTTGGCCCAGGGCGCCTTCGAGTAGTTTACCTTGGCGTAGTCGAGCTGGGGGTGCTGGGTGGCCCCCACGATGCCAAACTTCACGCTTTCCTCCAGCCCCGGCTGCCCGCTGGCAAAACCCGGCTCATTCTGGCGGGCGTAGTGGCCCTTTACCCCGTCGCGCAGCTCGTCGCTAAAAGCCGCAATGCGGTCCAGCTTGGGCACGTTGGCTTTCACGGCCCGCTCCGTTTCGGGCAGAGGGCTGCCGCCGGCCGTCCAGCCTTCCCCATACACGAAAATGCTGTGGTCAATTTCATCCAGAGCCACGCGCACGGCCCGCATGGTGCGCAAGTCCAGCACGCCCATCAAATCGAAGCGGAAGCCGTCGACGTGGTACTCCCGCGCCCAGTACGCCACCGACTCGACGATGAGCTTGCGCACCATGGTCCGCTCGGAGGCCACCTCGTTGCCGCAGGCCGCCGCGTCGGAGTAGGTGCCGTCGGGCCTCTGGCGGTAGTAGTAGCCGGGCACGAGCTGGTCGAAGGAGCTGCGGGCCGCATCAGCCGTGTGGTTATACACCACGTCGAGCACCAGGCGCAGCTCCTGGCGGTGCAGGGTTTGTACCAGCTGCTTCAGTTCCCGGATGCGGGCGGCGGGGTCGGCGGGGTCGGTGGCGTAGGAGCCCTCGGGCACGGAGTAGTGCAGCGGGTCGTAGCCCCAGTTGTAGCGGTTTTCCGGCAGCTTGCTTTCGTCGACGGAGGCAAAGTCGTTGGTCGGCAGCAGGTGCAGGTGGGTGATGCCCAAGTCCTGCAAGTGCTGCAAGCCCGTGCTGACGCCCTGCGGGCCGGCGGTGCCGGTTTCCGTCAAACCCAGAAACTTACCCTTGTGCTCGATGCCCGACTGCGGGTGCATGCTCAAATCCCGCACGTGGGCTTCCCCGATGACAATGTCGGTGGCCTGCTTAAGCTCCGGGCGCCGGTCGTCGGGCCAGGCGGCGGGGCTGACGGTGGCCGGGTCGAGCAGGGCGCCGCGCAGGCCGTTGAGGCCCACGGCATGCACGTAGGGGTCGGGCACTTCGGCCATCGGCTTGCCCCCGATGGTAGCCTGCACCACGTAGAAGCGCCCCGGCGGCTGGGCCGGCAGCTGGTATACCCAGGTGCCGCCCGTCGACTTTTCCATGGCGTAGGAAGCCACCGGCGCCCCGCCCGTACCCTCGGCGTAGAGCTTGAGTTGTAGGGCCTCGGCCGTCGGCGCCCACACCCGCAGCCGCGCCTGCCCCCGCACAAATGTCAGCCCCAAATCGGAGCCGGTGTAGGTGGGGTAGGCCGCAAAATCAGGAATTTTTGCGCCTTTGGGAACAACAGTACAGGCCGTAGCCACACTTAGGAAACTGAGTAATAACAGGAATTTCATACCCGTAAAGTTGCTCAAAAGCCCAGAGGATTTTCAGCCTTAATGGCTAAGCCTGGGGGAGCCGCTCTTGCTTGCTGCCCCTAGCATCCCGCCGAGCCTGCCAGTCGTCCCTATCAGCTAATAAGGCGTTGCTATACTCCTTTAGGGAATGGCGGGGTGAATTCGGGTATTGTTTTGGTAAATGCTTAGTGTTATAAACATAATTTGTATACCAAAAATAGTAAACATCCTTTTGAAATTGTTTCCACTTGTATACCTTATTACAAGCCATAATACAGTGTTGGTAAACAACTTATTCATCAATTAATAGTCGTTTACCAACTTAGGTATACTAAATATATTAATACCAGGTATTGTTTACCAACATCACTAGTAAATATGTCCGGATACAGCTGGGCAGAGTTACCGGGTAGCAATATCTATTCTATGCTTAGCGACAAAGTCACGCAGCAGGTCGGCCACTTCGGTCGGCGCCTCCAGGGGTGGCAGGTGGCCTACGCCGCCCAGGATTTCCAGGGGTGTAGTTTCGGGCAGGTAGGGCAAGGTTTCCAGGCCATGCACCGAGGGCGACATAATCGGGTCGGCGCTGCCAGTGATAATAAGACAGGGGACTTGCACCAGACACAGACGGGCCGCAATATCCTCGCGGCTGCCGGAGCGCAGCCACGCGTCCCAGGCTAGGTGGGAAGCGCGCAGGTTGTCTTCCATTACCTGCACTTTCACGGCTTCGTCCACCGGGCGCACCAAGATTCGGGCCGCCGTGGCCGCAGCGGCGGCTGGGCGGCCAAAGGCTTTCAGGGAAGCCGTACGCTCTTCATCGGTCATGGGCTCGATAGTGGGCGGCGAGGGCGCAACGAGCACCAGCCCGCGCAAACCGGCCGGCTGCTCGGCCGCCGCCCACATGGCCATTTTGGCGCTCATGGAATGGCCGACCAGCACGTAGTTCGTTAGGCCCTGGCTTTCGATGAAGGCCAGAATATCGGCGGCGTAGTCTTCCACGGCGTAGCCGCTGGCCGGGGCCGGCGCCTGCCCAAACCCGCGCAGGTCGGGTGCCAGGCAGTGAAAGTCGGGCGCCAACTCGGCCATGACCGGCTCCCACTCCCGGCCGCTGCCGGCCCAGTAGTGCAGCAAAACAAAGGTGAGCGGCCCGGTGCCGGCTTCCAGGGCGGGTAAAGGAATGGGTTGGGGCATGAGGCAGGACAGTTGCGTTTCCTTCACGTACGGAAACGCCCCGCCTTTGGGGCAAGCTCAACCGTTACTTCCACCGAATCTTTTGGCCGGCCTGGCCTACCTGTAGCCGCGCCGGCAGCTTGGCCAGGATAACGTCGCGCAGCGTAGCCAGCAGCGGCAGCCGCACGAAGCCGTGGTGCACCACCAAGCTAACTTCCCGCACCGGCTCGGGGGCGGCAAAGCGTTTTATGCGGGGGTTATGGCCCACTTCCTCCAGCACCGACAGCTCCGGCACCAGGGTGTAGCCGTTGGTGCGGGCCACCAGCTGCTTCAGCGTTTCGATGGAGCCGCTTTCGTAGGTGTAGGGGCGCGGGGTAGCCGGGGCGGGCGGGTTGCAGAGGTTGAGCACCTGGTGGCGGAAGCAGTGCCCCTGCTGCAACAGCCACAGGCCGTCGGCGTCGAGGTCGGTGGGCTCCAGCAGGTCTTTGGCGTAGAGCGGGTGCCCTTCGGCCACGTAGCCCAGAAACGGCTCTTCCAGCACCGGAATTTCGCGCAAAGCCCGGTCGTCGAGGGGCGTCACGAGCAGGCCCACGTCGAGGGTGTGGCCCTTGAGCCGCTCCATAATCTGGGCCGACTGCAGCTCTTCCACGTGCAGGTGCAGGCCAGGGTAACGCTCGGCCACTTCTACCAGAAACAGCGGTACTAAGTAGGGCGCTAGGGTGGGAATGACGCCCAGCCGCAGCTCGCCCACTAGGTCGCCTTTCTCGAGTTGCACTACTTCCTGGAGCTGCTGCACCTCGCGCAGTACTTGCCGGGCCTGCTGCACCACTTTAGCCCCCACCGCCGTGGGCCGCACGCCCTTGCTGGTTCGGTCGAAAAGCAGCACGCCCAGCTCCTCTTCCAGCTTCTGGAGCTGCATGCTCAGGGTGGGCTGGGTTACGAAGCACTTCTCGGCAGCCAGCACAAATTGCCGGTGCGTATCCAGGGCCACAAGGTATTCCAGCTGCTGTACGGTCATGGCGCAAATATAACCGGCGGTTATAGTGGTGTTGCAGTCAATTGATTTACGCTATACAACAACCTGCCACCCCAACCGTAGTTCCAGAAATACCGCACCCGTGCCGCATGAAATTACTACTGGTCGAGGATGAGCCCAAGCTGGCTTCATTCATTCAGAAGGGCTTCCAAAACGAAGGCTACGAGCTGGATGTGGCCTACGATGGGCAGATGGGCCTCTCGCTGTTCCGCCAAAACAGCTATGACCTGATTGTGCTCGACGTGAATCTGCCCCACATCAACGGCTTCGCGCTTTGCCAGCTTATCCGGGCCGACAACGCCCGCGTGCCGGTACTGATGCTCACGGCCCTCGACAGCCTCGAAGACAAAACCCAGGGCTTCGAGGCCGGGGCCGACGATTACCTGGTCAAGCCCTTTAAGTTTCAGGAGCTGCTGCTGCGGGCCCGGGCCCTGACCAAGCGCAACGCCGACGCCTCGGCCGTGAAACGCACCCTGCGCATGGCCGACCTGGAGCTCAACCTGGAAAGCAAAACCGTGACCCGCGCCGGGCAGCGCATCGACCTGACGGCCAAGGAATACGCTTTGCTGGAACACCTGCTGCTGCACCGGGGCAAAATCGTTTCCCGCGTCGACATCACCGAGAAAGTCTGGGAGCTGGATTTCGACACCAATACCAACGTCATCGACGTCTACATCAGCCACCTGCGCCGCAAGCTCGACAAAGGCCACGAGCCCAAGCTCATCCACACCGTGGTGGGCATGGGCTACGTGATGCGGGAGGAATAAGCAGTTAATGTGCTGATGCGGGGGAATGTGCGGAATGTGGATAATGCGTCATGGCGAGCAGCGCGAAGCAATCCGTCCTCAGCGAAGGTAGTCATACTTTTTTCCCAGAAAGCCCTGATATCAGCTATAGAAAGGGCTTGTCAAAATAGAAACTCGGCACCTTTCAGAGGACGGATTGCCACGGCTGCGCCTCGCAAGGACACCTTCTCCCCATTTCCCATACTGCTCACAGTAGTTATTAGCCCCTAAGCACATTCCACCCCATTAGTACCACCTCCTCATGCTGATTCGCAACAAGCTTATTCTGCGGTTTATGGTGCTGGTGTTTGCCATTCAGCTGTGCCTGACGGGGTTCATCTATTACTACAGTGCCCGGGCGCGGGAGTTGCGCTTCTACCACCGCCTGGAGGGCAAGGCCGAGCAGACGGCCAACCTGCTGATTCGTCGCCTCAGTCTGGACGCCGAGGTGCTGCGCAGCTTCCGCAAGAAGGACCTGCTGACTATGCACAATGAGCGGATCAGCATCTACGATGCCCAGCGCCGCCTGGTGTTTCACCTGGCCCAGGAAGACGAACCGGCCCCGGCCCGCGACGCGGAGTATTTCACCAAGATTACCCGCAAAAAGCCGGCTCGGTTCCGGGAGGGTAAGGTCGAAACCCTGGGTATTGTGTACCGGCATAAGAAGCGGGAATACCTGGTGTTTGTGGCCGGGCGCGACCAGTTCGGGGGCCGGGAATTTGATACGCTGACCTCGATTCTGCTCTGGGGTAACCTCGGGGCGCTGGTGCTCATCATCGGGGCGGCCTGGCTGTTTGCCGACCGGTCTCTGCGGCCCTTGCAGCGCATGGTGGCCGAGGTGAAGGGCATCACGGCCTCCAACCTGAAGCGGCGGGTAGACGAGGGCAACCGGCAAGACGAAATTGCCCAGCTGGCCATGACGTTCAACCAGATGCTCAACGGGTTGGAGCAGGCTTTCGAAAACCAGAAAAGCTTCGTAGCCCACGCCTCCCACGAACTGCGCACCCCGCTGGCCAACGTGCTGGGCACCCTCGAAACGGCTTCGGCCTACGACACCGAGCTGCCCGCCGCCAAACGCAGCATCGACTCGGCGGTAGAGGAAATCCAGAAAGTCATTGACCTGACCAACGGACTGCTGGCCCTGGCCAAAGCCGACGACACCTCCTTTGCCCGCGCGCCCGTGTCGTTCGACGAGGTGGTGCTGCAGGCCGTCGAAACCGCCAAGCTGCGCTACCCCGGCCGCAGCATTCAAGTCGATTTCGGCACCTGGCCCGAGTCGGTGGAAGAGGTATTCGGGATGCGCGGCAATGCCCAGCTGTTGCAAACGGCCGTGCTGAACCTGCTCGACAACGCCTGCAAATATTCTGACCAGGCCGTGCGCGTACAGCTCGGCTACGAGTCGCGCCGCACACTGCGGCTTACCGTGGCCGATACCGGCCCGGGCCTGCCGCCCGAGGAAGCCGCCCGGGTGCTAGAGCCGCTCTTCCGGGGCCGCAACGGGCACGATAAGCCCGGCTACGGCCTGGGTCTGGCCATTACCCAGAAGATTATTCAGGTCCACGCCGGCCGGCTACTGCTCGACTCCCGCTCCGGGCAGGGCACCACGGTTACGGTGCTACTGCCGGCCGCGTAAGCGCCCGGGCGTTCAGGTTATTTTAATGTGGTAGTCAGACCACGTTAATGTCGGGGCCGGTGCTTTGCAGAGAACCTACGCAAACACCCCATGAAACCCACCACGCATGCTTCTCCCCCAGTGCTGGCCTGGCTGGCCGTGCTGCTGCTCTCTTTTGGCCTCAACGTGTACCTGCTGCTGGTCCCTAACCCGGTCCAGCCAGTCCCGGCCGCCGCAGCGCGGCTCGTCAGCAACCCGGCCGCCGACGATGACGATACCAACGAGGAAGACGATGCTTCCTGGGTGGCGCTCAGCGAAGAGCTGCGCCAGGCCCGCCGCCAACTGGCCGAATGCCAAGGCCGTACCCCGGCGCCGACCCACCGTATTGTCAGCCAATAAACTCTCCACCCGTCCGATTTTCCGCTCCCTGTTCTTACCTGTTTTCCTATGAAAAACCTGCTTTTTGCTTTGCTCACCCTGTCGGCCGCGTGCAGCTCCCCCGCGGCTAAGTCAAGTGAATATGTCGCCGCCGAAGCTACGCTACCCGTGCGGAACGTAAACCAGCGCACGGCTCAGCCCGCCGTTCGGGCTACGATGAGCTATGATTTTACTCGTCCGGCGGCTACCTACGCCATGCCCTCGGAGCTAGCCGAGCTGTCGGGCATTGCCCTGGCCGGTACCACCCACATTACCGGCATCGAAGACGAAACCGGCAACCTCTACGAGTACAACCTCCACACCAAGAAAGTCGACCGGGTGATTCCCTTCGCCGGCAGCGGCGACTACGAAGACGTGGCCCGCGTGGGCTCCGACTGGTTCATTATGCGCAGCGACGGAAAGCTGTTTCGCTACTCCAACGGCAAAACCGAGGAATTCGAAACCGGCCTGAGCTTCGCCAACGAAACCGAAGGCCTGACCTACGACGCCGCCTCCAAAACCCTGCTGGTGGCCTGCAAAGCCGAGCCCGGCGCCGGCCTCTCCTACGGGCAGCGCGCCATTTACCGCCTGCAGCCCGGCACCTTCAAGGCCGAAGCTAAGCCCGCGTATATACTTGACATAGAATCTATTCGCAACGCCAGCCCGGCCCCCGAGGCTGGTTCCCAGAAGTCGGGTAAGAAGGGCAAAAAGAAAGATTCCGGCCGGGCCTTTTCACCCTCAGCCGTGGCCGTACACCCCGTTACCGGGCACGTATTCGTATTATCGGCCAAACAAAACGGCATCGTGGAGCTCGATACGAATGGGCAACTGCTGGCCGCCCAGCCCCTACCCGACGACCTGTTTCCCCAGGCGGAAGGCATGACTTTTACTGCCAGCGGCGACCTGTACGTGGCCACCGAGGCCGGGAAAGGTTCGGGAGAAGCTATGATTCACTTGTTTCGGGCACAAGCCCGGTAAACCAACTTACCTTACTCACTATCAGCCCCGAGCGGGTCTGCTGCAGCAGGCTAGCCCGGGGCTTTCCGGTTTTAACATCAACAAAAACTATACAAGTATCAAAATTATCAATTTTCATTATAGGCAAGTAAGCTCAACCTTTGCTCCGCGCCGGTTCAGTTGGGCGCAGTCGACCTCCAACCTTTTTCTGCATTTCTTTTCCAATGGAAGAATCCACTCAACCCAAGAAGCTGACCACGGCGGCGGGCCGCCCGATTTTCGACAACCAGAACTCGGTGTCGGCCGGGGCCCGGGGCCCGCTGCTGCTGCAAGACTACTTCCTGCACGAAAAGCTGGCCCACTTCAACCGGGAGCGGATTCCGGAGCGCGTAGTGCACGCCAAGGGCTCGGGGGCCTACGGTACCTTCACCGTAACCCACGATATCACCCACCTGACCCGGGCCAAGCTCTTCAGCAAAATTGGGAATGAGTGCCGCATGTTTGCCCGTTTCAGCACTGTGGGCGGCGAAAAAGGCTCGGCCGATACGGAGCGCGACCCGCGCGGCTTCGCCCTGAAGTTCTACACCGAAGACGGCAACTGGGACCTGGTGGGCAATAACACGCCGGTGTTCTTCGTGAAAGACCCGGTGAAGTTCCCCGACTTTATCCACACCCAGAAGCGCGAGGCCCGGAGCAACCTAAAGTCGCCGACGATGATGTGGGACTTCTGGAGCCTGAACCCCGAAAGCCTGCACCAGGTCACGATTCTGATGTCGGACCGGGGCACGCCCTATGGCTACCGCCATATGCACGGCTACGGCTCCCACACCTTCTCGCTGATCAACGCCAACAACGAGCGGACCTGGGTGAAATTCCACTTCCGCACCGAGCAGGGCGTGAAGAACTTCACCAGCGACGACTCGGCCCAGATGAAGGCCCAGGACGCCGACTTCGCCCAGCACGACCTGGTCACGGCCATCGACAACGGCAACTTCCCCCGCTGGAAGCTGTTCATCCAGACCATGACCCCGGAGCAGGCCCGCACCTTCCGCTGGAACCCCTTCGATTTGACCAAGGTGTGGCCCCAGGGCGAATTCCCGCTCCAGGAAGTGGGTGTGATGGAGCTCAACGAAGTGCCCGTCAACTACCACGCCCACGTCGAGCAGGCCGCCTTTGCCCCGGCCCACGTGGTGGACGGCATCGGCTACTCGCCCGATAAAATGCTGCAGGGCCGCCTCTTGGGCTACCCCGACGCGCAGCGCTACCGCCTGGGGGCCAACTACGAGCACCTGCCCGTGAATGCCTGCCCCTACGGCTTCAGCAACTACCAGCGCGACGGCCAGATGGCCCTCGGCGACAACGGCGGCCCCGGCCCCAACTACTTCCCTAACTCCTTCGACGGCCCGGTGGAAGACAAAACGGTAGGCGAACCCGCCCAGGAGCTCGACGGCCTCTACGCCGACCGCTTCGACCGCAACGAAGGCCCCGGCGACAACGACCACTACACCCAGCCCGGCAACCTGTTCCGCCTGCTCGACGCCCAGGCCCAGCAGAACCTCATCACCAACATCGTAGGCTCGATGAGCGGCATCACCGGCCCCAAGAAGGACCTCATCGTGCAGCGCCAGCTGTGCCACTGGTTCCGCGCCGACATCCGCCTGGGCATGGCCATTGCCAAAGGCCTGGGGGTGGATGTGGAGATGCCTACGCAACATGTAGCCGCCGCTACGGTTTAGCTTAGCAAGTACCTGACCTACCTTTTTCTGCACCAAACAGCCGGCTTCCGTGAGGAGGCCGGCTGTTTTGGTTTTGGCCAAGCCTTTTTAGCCTATCCTTACGAGCGAAGTGCGGCCACTCGTACTCTACGCGAGTATTCCCGCCCTATTACCGGAAAGCATTTGATTGTTCTTCAATGAAGAGACGCATACTTGCGTCTCTTCATTGAAGAACAAAAATCATCGTAACTGCGCGGACGACCAGACGCTGCAGCAGGCAACAAAAAGCCCTTTCCTGCTGCTAGGGGAAAGGGCTTTCTAGGTAAGGGGCGTGACTACCTTCGCAGAGGACGGAGGGCTTCGGCTGCGCCTCGCAAGGACACGTTTTTCAGGCCTACACCTCCACTTTCAGCGTGGCGGGCTGCTTGGTGACCTGGAACATCTCGCCGTGGGGCACGATGGTAATCTGGCCGTACTCCTGCAGCAGCTGGCGGTAGGCGTCGGAGACTTTGCGCGGGTTTCGGTCGAGGTCGAACAGGCCGCAGGCGTTGACTTTGCCCACTTTCTGAGCCAAGCCGATGTCCCAGTCGACCTGGTCGATGAGGGAATACCAGGTGAAGCCCAGCACCGGAATGCCCTCTTCCCGCATGCGCAGGATGTTGACCCACTGCTTCCAGAGCCAGGTGGGCGCGTCGTGGGCGTCGAAGACGTTGGTTTCGGTGTGCATCACCGGCTTGCGGTAGCGCAGGTAGTACTCGTGGGTGATGTTGTACCAGCCCAGCACGTCCATGCTGGTGCATTCCTCACCGCTGGGCAAGATGATTCGCTCGTTGCGGCCGTAGTAGTCGTTGCCCATTACCTGGTAGCCCGGGGGCTCACCGGCCATAAACCAGTCGTACTCCTCCCGGGTCATGCCGTTGTCGTAGAGGTAGTTGAGCACGTCGGCGTCGGGATGGTGGGCGTAGAGCAGGTCGAGGGCCAGGAAGCGCAGCTTGTTTTCCAGCTTGATGCGGGCACAGGGGTTGGCCCGCAGCTCGTGGATGTACTCGGCCGACTCGCTTTGGACGATGATGCAGTCGGGCCGGACCTGAGCAATCTGCTGGTTGGCCATGATGCTGGCCGCCACCAGGTGCTTGATAGCCGTCACGAAGCCCTTATCCGACGTAAGCTGCTCGTTCCAGATGCCGTCTTTGGCGCTCATGCGGGCCGTCACAAAAATCTCGTTGACGGGTGTGTAGTAGCGCACCCAGGGGTAGCGTCGGGCCACGGCCTCGGCATATTCGGCGAAGTACACCGGCAGCTCGGGGTTCTGGAAGTTGCCCAGCCAGTCGGGCACCCCGAAGTGGAGCAAATCCAGAATCGGGGTGATGCCCAGGCGCTGGATTTCGGCCATAGCCTGATCGGCAAACTCCCAGTCGTACTGCCCCGGCCCCTTATGGATGCTGTAATACGGCAAGCCATAGCGCAACACCTTCAGACCCATGTCTTTCACCAAGGCCAAATCTTCTTTCCACCGGTCGTAGTGGCCGCACTCGGCCAGCAGGTCGCGGCGGGTTTTGCCGTGGTCGATAGTAGGATACGAGCACTCGATGCCGGTGGCAAACATGAAGTTGCCGGGTTCCCCGGTGGGCAGGCCGCTGCCGTCGCGCCCCCCGGCCCCGCCGAATTCGTCACCGGCGTAGTTGCCTTCCCCAAACCGGGCTTTGATATGCTTCAGAAAGTCTTTGGCCATAGGTTTCTGGTAGAACGTAGCTCCCCTCCTTAGATAAGGAGGGGCTGGGGGTGGTTGACCACGTTGTTTAGTTTGATAATCAATAAAATCAGGCGGTTGTTTTAGGCAGACGCAGATCGTGCTGCTAAACAACGACTGAACCACCCCGCCCTTCGGGCACCCCTCCTTGAAAAGGAGGGGAATTGATGTTCTATTGCCTACTTCTGATTCTCCAGGAATTTATCGGCGGTGCGCAGGGCCAGGGCCATGATGGTCAGGGCGGGGTTGACGCTCAGGGCGCTGGGAAACACCGAGTTGTCGCAGATGTAGAGGTTGGGCACGTCGAAGGCCTTGCCGTTGGCATCCACCACCGCGTCGTCGCCCGAGAGGCCCATGCGGGCCGTGCCGATAACGTGGGCCGAGCGGGGAAACGCCCAGATGTCGGTGGCGCCGGCCGCTTCCCAGATCTGGCGCATCAGCTTTTCGGCGTGGGCGTTCATCCGGATTTCGTTTTCGTGGTTGGTGAAGTGCAGCCGGGGCTTGGGCAGGCCGCGGGCGTCTTTTTCCTCGGCCAGCTCCAGGAAGTTGTCAACGTGGGGCAGACAGTCGCCCAGGATGTTGATGCCGGCAATGTGGTTGTACTGCTGCATGTACTGGCGCAGCGCCTCCCCCCAGAGCTTCCGGCCCCGGGCCACCTGCCCGGCAAAGGTGACGGGCATAATGCCAATGCTTTGCAGCAAATAGCCGCCGGCAAAATCGGCATCCTTGGGCCGGAAGGTATCCTGGGAAATCAGGGAGCCCGGAATGCCCTTAAACGGCCGCACTTCCTCGGCAAACGTGCCGAAGACCTGCACGCCCGGGTGGGCCATGAAGTTGCGGCCCACGTGCCCGCTGCTCAGGGCCAACTCGTTGAGCAAGAGCAGCCGCGGAGTTTCCACAGCGCCGGCACACAAGAATAAGTGGCGGCAGCGCAGGCGCTGCTCCTCCCCGTTTTGCTGGTAAATAACGCCGGTGACTTTGCCCGTCTCGTCCCGCTCGATTTCGGTGACGTACGAGTTGGGCCGGATGTCGGCGCCGTGGGCGGCGGCCAGGGGCAGGAAGGTCACGTCCATGCTGGCCTTGGCCCCGGTGCTGCAGCCGGCCTGGCAGAAGCCGCGGTTGGTGCAGGCCTCGCGCCAGCCCACGCCCTCCTGGTAGTAGCGCGCCGACAGGGCCGCATTAGCCGCGGGGGAAGTCTTGATGCCCAGCACCTCGCAGCCCCGCTGCATGAGCTGGGCGGCGCCGTTCAGCGGCAGCGGGGCCAGCGGGTAGCCCTTGCGGCGGGCCGGCCCCCACGGATACGGTGTGGGGCCCGAAATACCCAGAAACTGCTCCAGCTCCTCAAAATAGGGTTCCAGCTCCTCGTAGCCGAAGGGCCAGTCCTGGCCCACGCCGAAGTCGCGGTGCAGGTGCAGGTCTTCGGGCTGGGGGCGGGGGGTGTAGGCCGTGTAGTGCAGCGTGGAGCCCCCGACGCCGGTGCCGGAGTTGTTTTTACCGAATGCCACCGGGTCGTGACCGGCCGAGAGCCGCTCGTCGTTCCAGAACAGGAATTCCTGGGCTTTTTCGTCGGTAGCGAAATCCTTCTTGGGGTCGTGCCAGGGGCCGGCCTCCAGGGCCACCACTTTCAGGCCGGCCATAGCCAGGCGGGCCAGCAGCGGCGCGCCCCCGGCTCCGGTCCCGATGACGATGCAGTCTACGGTTTCGGCGGGCAGTGGAATTTCCAGCGGGGCGGGCTCGGGCACGATGGGTGTTTTGGGCGCGGCGCTGTCCGCCAGCAGGCTTTGCAACAGCGGATCCTGAATTTCCGGCTTCACGGGGTTCAGCACACCTTCTTCCAGGGTTTCTTCGTCGGGCATAGCGGTGAAATAGTGAGATGGTGAACTGGTGAGCTTGATGTTCTGAAAGAGCGGTCCTGCGCAGTATGCGCAGTTCAGACGACCACTCACCAGTTCACCATCTCACCTTCCTCCGGTTCCCGGTCTTCTTTTTCGTTGAGGGTAATCTTGGTCCAGCCGGGCACGTCGGCCAGGCCCACGTAGCCGATTTCTTCCTGGGCCAGGGGGTGGGCGTAGTAGTTCTCGGTCAGTTCGGCCAGCAGCTCCTCGAAGAAGCGGTTGGCCGACAGCGTATCCCAGATGGGGCCCGGCGCGGTTTCGTTCTGCACGGCTCGCAGCACGGCATCCTGCTGGGCGCCGGTCAGCAGTTCGAAGTATTGCCCAAACATGACCCGGGCACTTTCCCGAATACCGCCCAGCCCCAGCCGGTAGGTTTCCCGGTCGGGGGGCAGCACGTCGTAGCGCCAGCCGTCGGAGCCCCCGGTGAACAGGCGCTGGTCGATGCTCGGAGCCAGCTCGATGGGCGCTTCCCGGTCGGGCTGCGGAAACAGGCGGGCCGCTACCATGCGCAAGAGCTCATAGGTAGCCGCGTCAAAATATTGCGGCTCGTACTCGGGCGCCCCGAGGCGGGCCAGCAGGGCCGTGCGCGTGGCTTCGGTCACCAGGTCGGTAGCCAACAGGGCCCGCACGGTGCCCGCCGGGTAAGGAGAAGAAGCCATATCGGAAAGGGATGCCATAGAATATACGTTACTGACGAGCTAAGCGCCCGGAAGGTTATTGCCGTCGAGCTTTGTTCGGGATGAGTAACCAGCTCAGCGCGATTTTGTGCGACGGATCCTCAAAATAATCAACAGCTTATGCAGGATCTTTACTCTGCAAGCCGGCCTGAGCAGGGCTATAAGAATCGCAGAGCAGGGCTTATTTCTATATAGCAAAAGCCCCACAGTAAGCCAGGTTTTGTCTACCTTGAACAGGATTTACTACCACTCATTGCCCCTTCCTATTGCGTATGAAGCATCTTCTTTACTCACTGCTGGCCCTAGGGCTGGCTCACCCGGCGGCCGCCCAGCTCAGCGGCATCAAAACGATTGACCCGGCCGGTACCGGAACCAACAACTACCCCAGCTTTAGCGCCGCTATTACGGCCCTCAACGCCGGGGGCGTGGGCGCCGACGGCGTGCTGTTTCAGGTAAAAAGCGGGGCCGTGTTTGCCGAAATCCCCCCGGCTATTACGGTGAGCGGCACGGCCACGGGCCGCATTATCTTTCTTAAAGAAGGCCCCGGGGCCAACCCCAAGCTGCAGGGCGCAGGCACGGGCGCTACCGACGCGGGCCTCACCCTCGACGGGGCCGACTTCGTAACCATCAACGGTATCGACGTGGTGGATGCGGCCAGCAATACCACAGCGGCCCAGCAGCTGGAATTTGGCTTTTGGCTGAAAGGTGGCGCCACCAACAACCTGGTGCTGAACAGCACCGTGGACCTGAACCGGGCCAACACGACCAAAACCTCCGGGGTGTTTGTGCAGGACGGCAACAACAACGGCAACCGCTTCCTGTCGAACACCATCCAGGACTGCTTCTACGGCTACAACCTCGACGCGGGTGGCACCAACTACGACAACGGCAACGAAATCGGGGCCCTGGCCGGCGGGGCCGCCAGCCGGGTATTGACCATTGGAGCCGGACCGGCCAACGTGCCCACGGGCATCGTCTACGGCATCTACCTGCGCAGTCAGACGGCGGCCAAGGTGGCATCCACGGAGGTGGCGGGCCTGACGGGTACCAGCGCGGTGTACGGCATCTACTCGACGGGCACCAGCAACAGCGCCGACATCTTCGACAACCGCGTGCACGCCATGACGGCCACCAACAGCACGGGTGCCTCGCAGGGCATTTTTGTGAATAGCGGCACGGTGCACAGCATTTACAATAACTACACCTACGATATTGCGGCTACCGGCACCTCGGGCTTTGCCTCGGGCATGGACATTACGGCCGGCACCACCAACTACGTTTACAACAACTTCGTCTACGACATCCGGGCCCTGGCCAGCACGGCCGGCACCTCGGTACGCGCCCTGAGCTTTCGGGGTGGCACGACCAACTATTGCTACCACAACACCGTGGTGCTGACGGGCACCCCGACGGCTGCAACCAACAAGAGCGGCGCCTTCTACATTTCGGGCTCCCCGGGCGTTGATCTGCGCAACAACATCTTTGTCAACCTGCTAACCCTGCCCAGCGGCGGGGGCGGCGTGGCCGCGGCTTTTTTCAAGAGCACTGCCGTGCTGAGCAATCTGGCGGCGGCTTCTAACAACAACCTGTTCTACGCCGGCACGCCCTCGGCCGAGAAACCGATTTTCTACGGCGTAGCCACCACCCCGGCCGTCGACCAGACCCTGGCCCAGTACAAGCAGCGCGCCGCCCCGGCCGACCAAAGCGCCGTGACGGAAAATGTGCCGTTTGTGAACCCGCTGACCGACCCCCACCTGCAGCCCGGCGTGGCTACCCAGGTTGAAAGCGCCGGCCTGAGCCTGGTTGGCTCGCCCCTGCCCGTGCCGACCGATATCGACGGCAACCCGCGCACCGTGACGTCGCCCGACCTGGGTGCCGACGAAGGCGCCTTCCAGGTAGTGGATGTTTCGGGCCCAAGCATTGCCTACCAGCCCTTGCCCAGCATGGCCAACTCCGGCAACCGCACCCTGGCTAATGTCGTCATAACCGACCCCAGCGGCGTAGCCACCGGCGCGACTGGTCCCCGCCTGTACTACAAAAAGAAAACCGACGCCAACGTTTTCACGGCTTCGAATGATGCTACCGGCAACGGCTGGAAGTGGGTAGCGGGCAGCTCCAGCACCGCCACCCGCTACGACTTCACCCTGGATGTTAGCAAGCTGCGCTCCGCTCCGGCGGCCGGCGACTCCATCCAGTATTTTGTAACGGCCCAGGACCTGGTGGCCACACCCAACGTGAGTGCGACGCCCAGCCCCGGCTTTGCTGCTACTTCGGTAGCCAACATCAGCAGCGCCCCCACCAAGCCGAATGCCTACCGCGTGCTGGGCTTGCTGAGCGGCCTCAAAACGGTAGGTACCGCCACCACCGCCGACTACACCACTTTGACGGCTGCCGTAGCCGACCTGAACGGCAGTGAGTTGGGCGGCCCGCTGACGCTGGTGCTGCAGGATGCTACGTATCCGAATGAAACCTACCCCATTACGCTAAACCCCAACATCGGCTCCAGCACCACGAACACCGTTACTATTCGGCCGGCCCTCACCCAAAATGTGACCCTGACGGCACCGGCTACCGCTACCAGCCCACTGCTCATCGTGGATGCCGACAACGTAACCATCGAAAATGCCACGGGCAGCTTTGCCCTAGTTAATAATGGCACGGCCAGCAGCAGCGGGGGCCTTTTCGTAACCGGCGACAATGTGACGTTGCGCAACCTGGGCATTCTGGGCGGCAGCGCGACTTCGGCTTATGGCGTGGCCTTCAGCGGGGCCGCCAACGGCGTCGTGCGGGGCTGCACCATTGCCCGTACCGCCACCGGTATTCAGGTGCAGACCAACAGCACCAATTTCACGGCGGCCAACAACACCATCGGCGGCACGGGCACCGAGGCCGTGGGAGCCAACGGCATTGTGGTGCAGGCTACCCAGGGCTTTGTTATTAACAACAACACCATTGCCGGCATCACGCGGGCCAGCAGCCCCTCGCTGGCCGGCATCATCGTCAGCACAACGTCCTCCGACGGCGTGATTGCGGCCAACCAGATCCGCAATATCGTGCACACCGGCACGGGCACCAGCAGCAGCTTCGGCGCCTACGGTATCCGGCTATCGGCCACCGGGGCCAATGCCAACGTGGCGGTGGTCAACAACATGATTTCGGACCTGATGAGCTCCGGCGACAACGGCGTGCAGTTTGTGCCCCAGGGCATCTACCTGACCTCGGGGGGCGGCTACCGGCTGGGCTACAACTCCATTCGCCTCACGGGCAATATTGCCGAGGGCGCCACGCCTATTTCCGCGGCCGTACAGGTAGCCAGCGGAGTAACCGACGTGTCGTTGGTCAACAACATTCTGGTGAATCAGCAGACCACCACGGCCACCGGGGGCAAGGCCTACGCCCTCTACGCGGCGGGCTCGGCTTCGCCCTTCACCCTGATTAACAACAACGCCTACTCGGCCCAGGGCAACCGGGCCCGGTTGGCCTACCTCAACGGCGCCGAGCAGACGACCCTGGCTGCCTTGCGCACGGCTACCGCCCAGGACGCCAACAGCCTGATAACCAACCCCGTATTCAGCCTCACCCTGACCGGCGACCTGCGGCCCGTGGCCAACGCCAACTGCAACCTCGACGGCAAGGCCCGGCCCGTAGCGGGGGTTACGACCGATATTGCCGGCAACCCACGCAATGCCACGACGCCCGACATTGGCGCCTACGAGTTTACAGCCGCGGCCCGCACGGCTCCAGTTGCTTCCAACAAGTCGGGTATTCAGGGCCAGGCCATTCCCGACCTGACCGCCACGGTGGCCCCGTTTGGGGTAGCCGTGTGGTACAGCGACGCTGCCCTGACCCAGCGCCTGTTTGCCGGCGCCAGCTTCGCCACGGGCCGCACTGCTCAAGGCACTTACACGTACTACGTGGTCGATTCGCTGAATGCCTGCGTGAGCCCCGCCACCGCGGTGCGCCTGACGATTCTGGGTCCCGACGCGACGGTGTCGGCCCTGCGCGACCTGCGCCTGGCCTGCTACCCCAACCCAGCCCACGGCAGCCTGACGCTGCAGGTGGAGGGCCCGGCCCGGACCATTTCAGCCGACTTGCTCGACGCCCTGGGCCGCCCGGTGCTGCACCTGCAAGTGCGCCACGACGCCCCCCTGACCCAGCACCCGGTTGATCTGCAGGGCTTGGCTAAAGGCATTTATCTGCTCCGACTCACAACCGAGGGCCAGACAACGGGCCGCCGGATTGTGGTAGAATAACCCGGCTTGTTTTCACGAAAAAGGCGCTTCCGCACTGGAAGCGCCTTTTTTGTTTTCCTTATCAACGTCCGGCTGAGCCTTCTACTGCTGAAAGGGCACCGAGTGTAGTTACTGGTCGCTGGAAAGCTTACCGCCCGTGACGTGGACCAGGCTGCCGGTCATGAACGAGCCATCCTGGGAGGCGAGCAGCACGTAGGCCGGAGCCAGTTCCTCGGGCTGACCAGGGCGCTGCAGGGCCACTTCGTAGCCAAACTTTTCGATTTCCTCGGCCGGCATGGTGGCCGGAATGTTGGGCGTCCAGACCGGGCCGGGCACCACGCAGTTGACCCGGATATTCCGCTCGCCCAGGTGGGTGGCCAGGCTTTTGGTAAAGGCGTGAATGGCCGACTTGGAGGCGGTGTAGTCGATCAGCAACGGGTTGCCGGTGAGGCCTACGATGCTGCCCGTGTTGATGATGGAGTCGCCGGGCTGCAGGTGGGGCACGGCGGCCTGGGCCATCCAGATATAGCCCAGAATATTGGTGTCGAAGGTGCGGCGGATCTGCTCCTCGGGAATGTCTTCGAATTTCTCCTGGGCCATCTGGAAGGCGGCGTTGTTGACTAGAATGTTGAGCCCGCCCAATTCGGCCCGGGTGCGGCGCACGGCCTGCCGGCACTGCTCCGGGTCGCGCACGTCGAGCTTGAGCAGGATGCAGCGGCGCTTACGCTTTTCTATCTGACGCTTGGTTTCCTCGGCATCTACGTCGTTTTCGTTGTAGAGCACGGCTACGTCGGCGCCTTCCAGGGCAAAGGCAATGGCCACGGCCCGCCCAATGCCGGAGTCGGCGCCAGTGACGAGGGCAATCTTGCCCTCGAGCTTACCGGCGGCTTTGTAGTTGGCAAAATCGGTATCGGGCTGCTGTTTCATATCGGCCTGCTTGGCCGGATAGGGTAGCTTTTCGGCTTTCATATCCTTGGCCGTGGGCCGCTTTTCGGGCTTGGGCGCGGCTGTTTTCTTCGGGGTTGGGGCAGAAGTAGATGCTTTTTTGGCGGCCATGGGGCAGAGCGTAAGGGTTGGAGCTTGGACTTACGTAAAAAGCGGCGTATAGTCGAGCCGGCTCACGGGCGGTTGCAGGCCCCGCCGAATCCGGATACTTTTGCCTCCCTCGCAGCTTGCCCTTCGTTCGGCCGCCGCTTCACTCCCCGGCCCATGCCCTCGAAACCCACCTGGAATTTGCTTAACCGCCTGGCATTGGGCTTGGCCGTGCTGCTGCGCTGGGCCCACGAGCTGGCGATGCCCCAGCTCACGCGCGACATGCAAACCCAGACGGAAAGCGCCGTGAATCTGCTACGGGGCCAGGGCGTGAGCTTGGCGCGGGTCAACTGGCAGGATCTTTCCCAACCCATCTTTGAGCCCCTGAATCTGTGGCCGCCCGGCTACGCCTGGCTTATGGCGGGCTTGCTGCAGCTTTCGCCCAGCGTGCTGCTGGCTACCCAGCTCATGCACTGGGCCGGCCTGCTGGGCTTGCTAACGGCGTGGTGGTATCTGCTCCGGCCCTTGCGTAGCACGCTGGTACCCTGGGCACCGGCCGTATTCTTTCTGTTCTGGGGCTTGAGCAATGCTCCCTTCCACCTGCTTTTCGGCACCGATTTGCTGGCCCTGGCGTGCTACTCGGGAGGCTTGGCCCTGCTACTGCATCTGCTTACCCGCCCCGCGGCCGAGCAACGCCCGGCGGCGGCTATCCAAGCGGCGCTGCTGATGAGCGGGCTGGGCTTTGCCGCCTGCCTGTTCCGGTTTGCTTACTATCCGCTGGCCTTTTTCCTGCCGCTCGTTTTGCTGCTCGTGGCCTGGCGGGGCCGGCCGGGGCTGCTCCGGCCGGCCGGGGCGGCCCTGCTGCTGCTCACGGCCCTGGTCGGCGGGCTGCTCGTGTACCAGGCCCGCGTGGCCGGCGACGCCTACTACATCACCCAGTTTTATACCCAGCTCAGCACCGAGCCCAGCTCCCGCGCTACCGGGGGGGTGTACTGGCACCACCTGCTGCAACTCGACCCGGTCCTCTACCACAGCTTTTTCTCGAACGAGCTGGACTTCAGCCGGCTTCCCCAGGGCGAATTTATCCGGCGAATAAGCGCAGGACTTGTATCGGTGCTGGTGGGGGCGGTAGTGGTATTTGGGCTGCGCAACGAAGTGCGGGCGGCCCGGCGCGACGGGCATCGGGAGCTGACGCCCCGGCTGCTGTTTCACCTGCTTTTGCTCGGCACGGCCCTGCTCTGCGCCGGGTTGCTCGTGGCCTTGTCGTTGCGGTATCCGGCGGCGCTGGTGGGCTGGTTTGCCGGCGGCGTGTGGACCTATGTAGCTGATACCCGCTATTTTCTACCCGCCTTTTTGAGTGTGTCGGCTATGCTGCTGGTGCTGGTGCTGGCCCGGCCGCCCCGACTTTCGCCCGGGCTGCGGGCAGCGGCCCTGGCCCTGCTGGGTGCTTCCCTGCTCTTGTCACTGGTCACGCGCAACCGGCGCACGGCTCAGTTGGTCTGGCAGCAGCCCGCCTTTTCAATGGACAAGCGGCCCGGCTACCCCTCCGACGTGCGCCAGCTCGACGAACTGCTGCGCAAGGTGCGGCCCGGAGAGCCGGTGCTGTTTGCCCGTAATTACTATAACAAGCGGGTGGAAATAGCGGCGCGCCTGGCCGGTCATATCATCATTGATGCCGACTCGCTACTCGCCCACCAGCCCCTGCGCACCAGCCGGCCCGTGCTGATGCTATTCGACCTTAACCCGAATGCAGCGCCTAGCCCGGCGGTAGCGGATTTTTTGCGGCAGCACCGGGCTCTTCCCCAGCTGCGGCTGCATGCCCTGGATGCCCAGCTGCTGCAGTTGCAAATCCGGCCCGATTCCGCCGCTGTACGCCGCCGGCCCTAGCGGCGGGGCCCAAAAAAGCCCTGCCGCGGACAATGCGCAGCAGGGCTTTAGGGTTATTTACGATACGACTACTGCTCCGTGGCTACGGGCGTTTCCGTCAGCGTGGGGTAGTCGATGTAGCCGTTGTCGTCGCCAGCGTAAAAGGTGGCAGGGTCGGGCGTGTTCAGGGCGGCTCCTTGCTCGAGGCGCTCTACCAGGTCGGGGTTGGCAATAAAGGGCACCCCGAAGGCAATCAGGTCGGCCTCGTTGTTGGCCAGGGCCTTTTCGGCGGTTTCCTGGGTGTAGCCGCCGTTGAGAATGAAGGGGCCGGTAAAGGCTTTGCGCAGGTGAGCCGCTACCAACTCCTGGCCGGGCTGGGGGGCCATGGGGTGGCCGGGCAGGGCCTCAATGACGTGCAGATACGCCAGGCCCAGCTGGTTGAGCTGCTCGGCCACGTAACGGAAGGTCTTCACCCGGTCCGAGTCGTTGATGCCGCCCATAGCGCCCGTGGGCGAAAGACGAATGCCGACCCGGTCGGCACCGAAAACCTCGGCAGCGGCTTGCACGACTTCCAGGGCAAAACGGGCGCGGTTTTCCACGCTGCCGCCATACTCATCGGTGCGCTGGTTGCTGCCATCCTGAATAAACTGGTCGACGAGGTAACCGTTGGCGCCGTGAATTTCGACCCCATCAAATCCCGCTTCCTTGGCATTTGCGGCGGCTTTACGGAAGTCTTCGACTACAGCTTTCACCTCGGCCGTTTCCAGGGCGCGGGGCGTCGGAATTTCCTGCATGCCATTGATGGTATAGGCTTGCACGCCGGTAGGCTGCACTGCCGACGGTGCCACGGGCAGCTCCCCGTTGTGGAAGTCGGGGTGGGAAATGCGGCCCACGTGCCAGAGCTGGATGAAAATCCGGCCCCCGGCGGCGTGCACCGCATCGGTTACCTTGCGCCAGCCCGCTACCTGGGCTGCGGAGTAGATGCCGGGCGTAAACACATAGCCCACGCCCTGGGGCGAAATCTGGGCGCCTTCGGTGATGATGAGGCCCGCCGAGGCGCGCTGCTCGTAGTATTTCACCGTCGAGTCGGTGGGTACATTGCCGTCATTTTTGGCCCGACTGCGGGTCATGGGCGCCATTACCAGGCGGTTGGGCAGCGTGAGGGCGCCCATCTGGAAGGGCGTGAAGAGGTTGGAGGCTTGGCTCATGGGTGCAAATCGTAACGTCAGGCTATACGGGACCAGCCATAATGGCCGGTTGGTTGACGCTTCCAAACCGATGTAGCTACATAAATGTTTTTACGGCTCAACTTTCCCGTTACTGCACCACGATTTCCACGCGGCGGTTGCGGGGCCGCTGCTGCGGGTCGCGGTTATCGGCTACCGGGCGGGTGCCGCCGTAGCCCCGGGCCGTGAGCCGCACCGAGTCGATGCCCTGCTGCACTAAGTAGCGGCGCACGACCCGGGCCCGCTGCTCGGAAAGGCGCAGGTTTTTGGCTGGCTCCCCTACGTTGTCGGTATGGCCCGCAATTTCGAGCTGAAGGGCGGGCTGCTCCTGCAGGTTTCGAACCAGGGCATTCAGCATGGGCCGGGAAGAAGGCAGCAGCACGGCCGTGCTCTGGGTGAAATACAGGTTTGGCAAGGTTACGGCCGCGCCTTTGCTCAGGGCACTCAGGTCGGGCAACTCAATCACGGGCTCCGCCGCCCGAACAGGAACTGGCTTGGGCACCGCTACGACCGGCCTGGCGGGGCGGGCCGCGGCCACGGCTAGTTTGGGGACGGCGACGGATATTTTCGCCGGTTTGGCGGCCACAACCGGCGCGGGCGCGGGCAGCGGCCGGGGCAACTCCGGATACAGAAACTGCTTGGGAATTACCGTCAGCCTCGTTCGGTCTTTCGCGGCAAAGGCGGCCTCCAGCGTGGCGGGGTTGCCCAGCGCCCCTGGCCTAGCCCACGACAGCACCGCCCGCGACACGCCCTGGATGTTCTTATAGGCCAAGTCAATGCGGTAGAATTTCCCGGCCTCCAACTGGTAGACCATATCCACGGGAATAGGCGGCTTTCGGGGCCGGAAGTATTCGGGCTCGTATTTCTCCATTTCCAGCACACTTTCCCCGGCAAAGCGCACGTCGGTGGCATCGTCTCACTCGGTGTGCAGCACGTAGGTTCCCGATTCGGGTGCCACCAGGTAGCCCGTCCAGCGCACCGAAAAACCTTGCCCGGGCACGCCGGGCGCGGGCGCGGCTCCGTTCCAGGTTACGTTCACCACCGGCTCTACCCGGCTGTGCACGGCGGCCCCGCGCACCGAGCCCGCATAGTACGTAGCCTGCAGTCCGATACCGCCCGGCAGCTTGCCGGCCACCGCCACGCCCCGGGTCGGCTTCACGGGCGTGGCGGTAGTCGGGGCGGCTTTGCTGGGCGGGGCCGATACAATCCGAATGGTGCCGTCGGCCGAAGCAGCTTTTGGTGCAGGAGCTACAAACGGTTGGGCGGCGGCAGGCAAGCTCACGTACAAATTACTGGTCGGAACCGGGACCGGCTCGGCCGTAGTGCCCGGCAGCTGCCAGGCCAGCAGGGCTTTCGTATCCCGCTCCACCTGGTAATATTCCACCCGCACCGAGTAGTAGCGGCCCGCCGTAAGATTCATCGTGGCGCTGCTGCGAGTAACGGGCTGGTCAACCCAGGAATCCAGAAGTTGACGGCCCCCGACCCAGACGCGCATTCCGTCGTCGGATGTAAAGGTGAAGGTATACGTGCCGGTTTTGGGGGCCAGCACAAAGCCCGTCCAACGTACCGAAAACCAGGTACTAGGCACGTCCGGCCCGGGGGCCACGAAGTATTGGATGGGCTGCCCGGGTCCGTTTTGCCGCCGGCTCCAGTCGAAGTTCACGGCCGGGTCGACGCGGGTCAGCACTAGCTTTTCGAAGCTTTTGCCCGCGTAGTACTGCCCGCGCAGGCCGTGCTCGGTGGGCCGGGGCGGCGTTTGGGCGGGCAGCAGGGGGCCGCGCAGGAGCAGGACAATGACACTGAAAACCTGGAGTAGTAGCGGTGGGCGCATAACAACGACGGATAAGTAAGAATTATAGCCCTGATAAAGACAAGTAGGGCCCATAGGGAACGAAGCGGAAACCCGGAAAATTGGATTCCGGAATTTCCTGCGCTATCTTCGCTTTGTTACTTATCCAGAAAGACCGAGGGACTGGGCCCGACGACGTCTTGGCAACCTGAAATAAAACAAGGTGCCAACTCCCATTTCAGCGCTCCGGCCCTGGAAGAAGATAAGAACAGGACGCGCCCCTGCGCGGCTCTTTCTGGATAGGCACTTTTTCGCCGCTAGTTTCCTTAACTGAGCCGATATGCAACCGACGACGCTCCGCCGCCCCGACTCCCCGCTTTACGACATTCTCCAGCAGCGCATCCTCGTGCTCGATGGGGCCATGGGCACCATGATTCAGCGCCACCAGCTGGAGGAAGCCGATTTCCGCGGAACCCGCTTCCAAGACCACCCCAAGCCCTTGCGCGGCAACAACGATTTGCTCAGCCTGACCCGCCCCGACATCATCCGGGGCATTCACGCCGACTACTTCGCCGCCGGGGCCGACATGGTGGAAACCAACACCTTCAGCGGCACCACCATTGCCCAAGCCGACTACGGCCTGGAGCATATCGTCTACGAGCTCAACTATGAGTCGGCGCGCATCGCCAAGGAAGTGGCCGACGAGTTTACCGCGAAAAACCCCGCCAAGCCCCGCTTCGTGGCCGGCGCCATCGGGCCCACCAACCGCACGGCCTCCCTCTCCCCCGACGTGAACCGGCCCGGCTTCCGCGCCGTGACCTTCGACGAGCTGGCCACGGCCTACCTCGAGCAGGTGCGCGGCCTGGTGGAAGGCGGCTCGGATACGCTGCTCATCGAAACCATCTTCGACACGCTCAACGCCAAAGCCGCCCTGTTTGCGGTGCAGAAGTTCTTCGACGAGGGCGGCAAAATAGTACCCGTCATGATTTCGGGCACGATTACCGACGCCTCCGGCCGGACTTTGAGCGGGCAAACGGTAGAAGCTTTCTGGAACTCTATCAGCCACTTACCGCTCTTGAGCGTGGGCCTGAACTGCGCCCTGGGCGCCGACCAGCTCCAGGTGTACGTGAAAGAGCTGAGCCGCATTGCCGACGTCCACATTTCGGCCTACCCCAACGCCGGCCTGCCCAACGCCTTTGGCGGCTACGACGAGTCGGCCCAGGAATTCGCGGCCGTGGTGGAGAACTACCTCAAGGACGGCATCGTGACGGTGGCCGGCGGCTGTTGCGGCACCACGCCCCAGCACATTGCCGAGCTGGCCAAGCTGGCCGAGAAATACCAGCCCCGGCAGCTGCCCCAGGTGCCCCCGGCCACCCGCCTGGCCGGTCTAGAGCCCTTCGGCATCTACCCCGATTCGCTGTTTGTCAACGTCGGGGAGCGGTGCAACGTGACCGGCTCCCGCGCCTTTGCCCGCCTCATCCGCACCGGCGCCTACGAGCAGGCCCTGCAGGTAGCCCGCGACCAGGTGGAAGGCGGGGCCCAGGTCCTCGACGTGAATATGGACGAAGGCATGCTCGACTCGGAGCAGGCCATGACGACGTTTCTGAACCTGATTGCCTCCGAGCCCGACATTTCCCGCGTGCCAGTCATGATTGACTCCTCCAAGTGGAGCGTGCTCGAAGCCGGCCTCAAGTGCGTGCAGGGCAAGAGCATCGTCAACTCGATTTCGCTCAAGGAAGGCGAGGAAGCCTTCAAGGAGCGGGCCCGCACCGTGCGCGCCTACGGGGCGGCTATGGTGGTCATGGCCTTCGACGAAAACGGCCAGGCCGACTCTTTTGAGAAGCGCATCGAAATCTGTAAGCGCAGCTACGACATCCTAGTAGGCGAAGTCGGCTTCCCGGCCCAGGACATCATTTTCGACCCCAACATCCTGACCGTCGGCACGGGCATGGAGGAACACCGCAACTACGCGCTGGACTTTATCGAGGCCGTCCGCTGGATCAAAGCCAACCTGCCCGGCGCCCTGACCAGCGGCGGGGTCAGCAACATCAGCTTCTCCTTCCGCGGCAACGACGTGGTGCGCGAGGCCATGCACTCGGCCTTCCTCTACCACGCCATCCGGGCCGGCCTGGATATGGGCATCGTCAACCCCGGTCAGTTGGGCGTGTACGACGAAATTCCGAAGGATTTGCTGGAGCTGGTGGAAGACGTGCTGCTCAACCGCCGCCCCGACGCCACCGAACGGCTCGTCGAGTTTGCCGACACGGTCAAGCAAAAAGACAAGACCGAAGTAGTGGCCGACGCCTGGCGCATCCTGCCGGTGGCCGAGCGGCTGCAACACGCTTTGGTCAAAGGCATTACCGAGTTTATCGACCAGGACACCGAGGAAGTGCGCCAGCAAGTCGGCCGCCCGCTCGAAGTCATTGAAGGCCCGCTGATGGCCGGCATGAACGTGGTGGGTGACCTGTTCGGGGCCGGCAAGATGTTTCTGCCGCAAGTCGTGAAGTCGGCTCGGGTAATGAAAAAGGCGGTGGCCTACCTGGAGCCCTACCTGCTGGCCGACAAGCAGGGCTCGGAGCGACAGACGGCCGGCAAAATCCTGCTGGCCACGGTGAAAGGCGACGTGCACGACATCGGTAAGAACATCGTGGGCGTGGTCTTGGCCTGCAACAACTTCGACATCGTGGACCTGGGCGTGATGGTGCCTCTGGAGCGGATTCTGGACGAGGCCGTCAAGCAGCAGGTTGACGTTATCGGCCTCAGCGGCCTGATTACGCCTAGCCTGGACGAAATGGTGTACGTGGCCCAGGAAATGGAAAAGCGCGGCCTCAAAACCCCGCTGCTCATCGGCGGGGCCACCACTTCCCGCCTGCACGCGGCGGTGAAGATTGCGCCCAACTACTCCGGCCCCGTGGTGCACGTGCACGACGCCTCCCGCTCGGTGGGCGTGGCGGCCAGCCTCTTGGGCTCCAGCCACGAAACCTACGCCCGCGCCGTCCACGACGAGTATACGACCCTGCGCAACGACTACGCCGGCCGGCAGCGCGAGAAAAACTACCTGCCCATCGAGGCGGCCCGGGCCAACGGCGTCAAGTCGGACTGGGACGCGGTGCCGATTACCAAGCCCACCTTCCTGGGTACTAAAGTCCTCGACAATTACCCCCTGGCCGAGCTGGCCGAGTACATCGACTGGACGCCCTTCTTCCACACCTGGGAGCTGAAGGGCCGCTACCCGCGCATTCTGGAAGACGAAACCCTGGGCGAAGCCGCCACCAAGCTCTTCTCGGATGCCCAGGCCATGCTGCAAAAGGTTATCCGCGAAAACCTGCTCACGGCCCGGGCCGTGGTGGGCTTCTGGCCGGCCAACACCGTGGATTACGACACCATCGAAGTATATACCGACGAGCAGCGCGACACGCTGGCTACCGAGTTTTTCACCCTGCGCCAGCAGGGCGAAAAAGGCCCCGGCATCCCGAACCTGGCCTTCTCCGACTTCCTGGCGCCTAAAGAGTCGGGCCGGCAGGACTACCTCGGCGGCTTTGCCGTCACGGCCGGATTGGGCATTGAGAAGCTGATTGAGCAGTTTGAGGCCGACCACGATGATTACTCCGTCATCATGATTAAGGCCCTGGCCGACCGCCTGGCCGAGGCCTTTGCCGAGCGCCTTCACCAGCGGGTGCGGGAAGAATTCTGGGGCTATGCCTCCGATGAAAAGCTCAGCAACGACGACCTGATTCAGGAGAAATACCGCGGCGTGCGGCCCGCCCCCGGCTACCCCGGCTGCCCCGACCACACCGAGAAAATCACCCTGTTTCAGCTGCTCGACGCCGAAAACCAGACCGACATTAAGCTCACTGAAAACCTGGCCATGTACCCGGCTTCCTCGGTCAGCGGCCTTTACTACGCCCACCCCGAGTCGCGCTATTTCGGCCTGGGCAAAATCGGCCGCGACCAGGTCGAGGATATTGCCCGCCGCAAAAACATGCCGGTGCCCGAGCTGGAGCGGTGGTTGTCGCCCAACCTGAACTACGACCCCACCGCCGTGCCCGTCACGGCGCTGTAAGCACGAAACTCCCCTCCCCAGATAAGGAGGGGTGCCCGCAGGGCGGGGTGGTTGACTCGTTGAACGACGTTGTAGCACTAGTCCCAGCATCGTTCAACGCTTTGGTCAACCACCCCCAATCCCTCCTCATCTGGGGAAGGGAGCTAGATATACCATTGCAACAACTCTTCAGCTGTTGGCTGGAGCTTTATATGAAAGTAACCGAACACCTGTCCCGCGCTGCCGGCAAAACGCTGTTTTCCTTCGAGGTGCTGCCACCCAAGAAGGGCGAGAATATCCACACGCTGTTTTCCAACATCGAGCCCCTGCTGGAGTTTAAGCCGCCCTTTATCGACGTGACCTACCACCGGGAGGAATACGTGTACCGCCAGCACCCCAACGGCCTGCTGGAAAAGAAAACCGTGCGCCGCCGCCCCGGCACGGTCGGCATCTGCGCGGCCATCAAAAACCGCTTCGACGTGGACACCGTGCCCCACCTGATCTGCGGGGGCTTCTCGAAGGAGGAAACCGAAAACGCCCTGATTGACCTGCACTTTCTGGGCATCGACAACGTGCTGGCCCTGCGCGGCGACCCCATCAAGAGCGAAGGCCACTTCAAGCCCGAGCCCGACGGCCACGCCTACGCCTGCGACCTGATCGGGCAGGTTTCTAACCTCAACAAGGGCGAATACCTGGACGAGGAGCAGGACGACACCTGGGCCACCAACTTCTGCATCGGTACGGCCGGCTACCCCGAGAAGCACTTCGAGGCTCCCAACTACGGAGCCGACCTGCGCTACCTCAAGCACAAAGTAGACCGCGGCGCCGAGTACATCGTGACCCAGATGTTTTTCGACAACGAGCAGTACTTCAACTTCGAGAAGCGCTGCCGGGAAGCCGGTATCACCGTGCCCATTATTCCCGGCCTCAAGCCCCTGACGACTAAAAGCCAGCTCACCATGCTGCCCCGCTCCTTCTACCTCAATATTCCCGAGGAACTGGCCGAGGCCGTGCACTTGGCCCCCGACAACGAAGCCGCCCGGCAAATCGGCATTGAGTGGTGCATCAACCAAAGCAAGGAACTGATGGCCCACGGCGTGCCCTGCCTGCACTATTACTCTATGGGCAAGTCCGAATCCATCCGGCGGGTGGCGGCGGCATTGTTTTAACGGCTACTTTTTCGGCTCTCTGTACCATGGCCTTACGTTCTGCGTAAGGCCATGCTAGTTTTACCTGGTTTGTACTGCCCTTATGTCTACTCTCGACGACCTGTTTGCCCAACTGCGCGCGGCCACTACCCCCGCTGAAATCGAAGCCCTGCAAAACGGCATCTGGCAAATCTGGCTCATGACGGGCGACCAGCACCTGGACAAAGAAATGGAAGCCGGGCTACGGGCCCTGGCGGCCGGCGACTATACTGCCGCCATCAAAAGCTTCACCTTTATGGTTGAGGAGCGGCCCAACTTGGCCGAGGGCTGGAACAAACGGGCCACGGCCTACTACCTGCGCGGCGAGTACCGGGCCTCGTTGCTCGACATCACCCAAACCCTGCAGCGGGAACCCCGACACTTCGGCGCCTTGTCGGGCTGGGCCACCATCCTGCAGGTACTGGGCGACTACCGCGGGGCCTTGCGGATCCTGCGGCGCCTGGAAACCATCTGCCCCCATTTGCCGGGTTTGCAAGCTCGGCTGCACGACCTGCGCGACCAGCTCGACGAAAATATATAGCACATTTTATTCTTGCGCACTCTATATTAATCTTTAACTTTACTGAGCACCTGCCTTTTACAGAAATGTTAAAAGACAGGCAACTTTTGCTCTTTTTCGTTGATTCACACCTTTTAGCCGTCTTTCTACTGAAGTTTTAACTTTACTAGACCTTTGTTATCAATAGGACTATTCAAGCACACAGTATAAACCAATCCCCCCCTGGTTTTACGTGTGCCGGTCCGGTTGAAACAGTTTTCCCACCCGTTCTATGAAAAAAACTGTACTCGTAGTACTGTTGGCTTGTGCGTTGCCGACAGTTTGCTGGTCCCAGCGCCTCCGCAAAACTGAGTTTGAAAGCGGCATGATTGAAAAGGGCAACAAAATTGGCGTGTGGGAATACTACGCCTACACCCGCGACGGCCGGCAGGTGACGGTGCAGAAGTACGACCACACCGCCAAGAAGCTGGTTTTTTACCGTCCTGTAGAAGACATTATGTACGACGTGCAGCTCAAGCCCGGCGAATGGAGCCGCAGCCGCGTCGACCAGCCGCCCTTGTTTATCGGGGGCGACCCGGCCCTGGCTACTTACACCACTAAGCTGATATATCCCCCCGCGGCGCAGGACCGCAAGATTCAGGGTAAAGTTCTGGTTTCCTTTGCCATCGACACCTTGGGGCAGGCTACCGGCCATAAAGTGGTAATGGGCGTCGGCGGAGGCTGCGACGAGGAGGCTATGCGCGTGTGCCGCACCATTCCCAACCAATGGATTCCGGCCCGCAAAGATGGGCGGGCCGTGCCGGTGGTGTACGAACTACCCTTCACGTTCCGGCTACAGGCAGTGGCCCAGTAAGGGCTGAGCTTGGCGTGAGCTAATCTTCGGCGCGCGGCTTACGTAGAGAGCAGCATGAAACGACTCAGCCTCTCTTCTTTTGCCGTTGTGGCCCTGGTAGGCACTATTTCGCTGTCGGGCTGCGACACGACGCCGCGCGAGCGGCAGGAAATCGTGCGGGATGAAGCCCGCAAGCTGGACACCCTAGCCGACCGGGCCGCCGATAAGCTGCGCAACGCGGGCCGGCGGGCGGCCCGCTTCGACTCCGTGTCGCGGGCCCGCAACCGGGAACCCCTCGATGCGGCGTCCACCGCTACCTTCGCCCAGCAGCTGCTCGGTACCTACGCCGATGTTGAGAACCTGACGCCCGCCACCATCGAGCCAGCGTATGTGCAGCTGCTGCGCCAAACCCGCGCCCAGCGCAAGCAATGGAGCCAGCGCGACTGGGACTACGCTACCAGCATTTATAAGCGCCTGAACGAGCGGCTGAAAGCCATTCGCCTGGACGTGAAAGGCCGGGATGAAATTCATATCCGGGCCCTGCAGGCCGAGTTTACAACCCACGAATCTAGCCGCGACCTGAAGGACCTCGGTCAGGCAGTTAAGGAGTAAATCTGCATTTGTACCCCAAAAGCCCCGTATTCGCGGGGCTTTTTTGCGTTGTATTATGGCTTACGTTCCCTCTTTCAGCACCCGGCTGCTCGTGCTGCTGCTTACGTTGCTGCCCGGCTTGCTGCGCGCCCAGGCCCTGATTGAAACCGTTGAAACCGTTCCGGCCGTGAACCAGTGGCTGCAACCCGGCGACCGGCTCCAGGTGCGCCTGAAGGGGCGGCCGGGGCAGCGCGTCACCTTCCTCAAGGGCCTGCCCATGACCGAGTTGGCCCCGACCCTGACCAAAGGCCAACGCGGAATTTACCAGGGCACCTACGTGGTACAGCCAAGTGATACGCTGAACAACCGGCCGATTCTGTTTCAGGTACTGCGCAACGACACGGTGGCCCTGGCCTCCGCCTTCAGCCGCAGCCGGGTGCGGTTTCTAAGTCCGAATACGCCCCAGCTGGCTCTTACCAAGGGACAGTTGGCCTATTTGAACTACGGCCTGGGCGAAGACCGGCTCGGTGGGGCCAAGCTGGGCTACCTCGATTCGGCCGTGGTGCTCCACCTGACCGGCATGGTGGGCAACCAGTACCGGGTGCGGCTGGCCGAAAATCAGCAGGCCTGGGTGCCCCAGGAAGTGGTGCGCCTGCTGCCGCCCGGGGGCTTTGTACCCACGTCCCTGACCGGTTCCTGGAGCGTCTCCGGCGACTCCCTCTACGACTACGTGCAGGTGCCGCTGGATGCCCGCCTGCCCTACCGCTCCCAGCTGCTTACCAACCCCACGCGCCTGGTAGTCGACGTGTTCGGGGCCACGTCCAATACCAACTGGATAACCCAGCGCACCGGTATCCGGGAATTGGGCGACGTGCACTACGAGCAGGTGCAGCCCGACGTGTTCCGGCTGGTCCTGCCCCTGCGCCACGCCCAGGCCTGGGGCTACAGCATCGGCTACCGGGGCAACAACTTGGTAATTCGGGTGAAGCGTCCCCCGGCCCGGCTCCGGCTGCAGAGCCTCACCATCGGCCTCGACGCCGGCCACGGCGGTACCAACGTGGGAGCCACCTCGGCCAGCGGCAGCCAGGAGAAAGTGTTGACCCTGGCCATCGCCCAGAAGCTGCGCCAGGTACTGGAAAAGGAAGGTGCCCGGGTGCTGATGACCCGGGAGACGGATCTGTCGGTGGAGAATGGCTCCCGGGTGCTGCTCATGCGCCAGCTCAACCCCGACCTGCTGCTCAGCATCCACGTCAACTCCTCGGGCAGTGCTGCCGTGCAGGGTACCAGTACGTACTACCGCTACGTGGCCTACCGCCCGCTGGCCCTGGCTATTTACAACGAGCTGCTCAAAACCGGCCTCAAGGGCTTTGGTAATGTGGGCAGCTTCAACTTCAACCTGAGCGGACCTACCGAATACCCCAATGCTCTGATTGAAACGGCTTTCGTCTCGAATCCGGAGGATGAGAAGCGCCTCAACGACCCGGCTTTTCAGCAGCAGCTGGCCGAGCGCATCAAGGACGGGGTAGAAGAATTCCTGAAAGCCAACCGGGCCAAGGGGCTGCGGGGCTGGCTGCAGCAGGAGCCCGCTCCAAACTGACCCGCACAACCTATAGCTGTTTAGCAAAAAACATTAGCCGGTAAGCCAAATACCGCGTTAAAGACCCCAACATCCTTGCTTCAGCCTGGTTATCAGCCTACTTCGCAGCCACCACGCCTCGGAACAGGAGCGGCTGCGTGTTCCGTCCACCTCCAACCCCTCAAAAAACTCCCATGGCAACCGACTCTTTTCTGGACCGTAGCCGCACCATTGCCGGGCCGGGCTTCAACCGCTGGCTGATTCCACCGGCCGCGCTGGCAATTCATCTGGCCATCGGGCAGGCCTATGCGTTCAGCGTCTTCAAAAAGCCCATGGGAGCCCTTATCAGTGGCAATGTAGATGCCCCCGCACCCGATGACTGGACCCCGGCCCAGCTCGGCGTTATCTTCTCCATTGCCATTGTGCTGCTGGGGTTGTCGGCCGCTGTGTTTGGCAAATGGCTGGAGCGCGTGGGCCCCCGCAAGGCCATGCTGGCCTCCGCTTTATGCTTTAGCGGCGGCTTTTTTATTGGGGCGTTGGGCGTGCACCTGCACAACCTGTGGCTGGTGTATTTCGGCTACGGCTTCGTGGGCGGCATCGGGCTGGGCATCGGCTATATCTCGCCCGTTAGTACGCTCATCAAATGGTTTCCTGACCGGCCCGGCGTGGCTACGGGCATGGCCATTATGGGCTTCGGGGGCGGCGCCATGATTGGCTCCCCGCTGGCCGTGGCCCTGATGGACCATTACAAAGCCTCAGCCCCGATGGGCGTGGCCCCCACCTTTCTGACCATGGGCCTGATTTATCTGCTCTTCATGCTCTTCGGCGTCTTCACCATTCGGGTGCCGGCCGAGGGGTGGAAGCCCGAGGGCTACGTGCCTTCCACCACCTCCAACGCCCTGATTACCACCCACAACGTAGACGCCGATACGGCCATCAAAACGCCACAGTTCTGGCTGCTGTGGGTGGTACTCTGCATGAACGTGACGGCCGGTATCGGGGTCCTGGAAACGGCCTCCCCCCTGATTCAGGAGACTTTCTCGGATAAGTCGATGGGGGCTGGGCTGGGCGTAACGGCCGCCGCCGCCGCGGGCTTCGTGGGCCTGCTGAGCTTGTTCAACCTGCTCGGGCGCTTCTTTTGGTCATCGGCCTCCGATAAGATTGGCCGCAAGCCGACCTACATGATTTATTTCGGGCTGGGCATCGTGCTCTACGCCCTGGTGCCCACGCTGGCGGCCAGCGCCTCGCTGTCGTTGTTCGTCATTGTATCCTGCGTGATTCTGAGCATGTACGGGGGTGGCTTTGCCACGATTCCGGCGTATCTGCGCGACTTGTTCGGCACCATGCAGGTAGGCGCCATCCACGGCCGCCTGCTCACGGCCTGGAGCACGGCCGGCGTGCTGGGCCCACTGATTGTGAATTTTCTGCACGAAAGCCAGAAGTCCAAGGGCCTGACGGGGGCGGCGGCCTACCAAACGGTGTTTTACACCATGGCGGGCTTGTTGGTGATAGGCTTCCTGGCCAACCTGCTGGTAAAGGCCGTGGATGCCCGCTACCACGTTCAGGAAACGACTGCCCCGAAGGTAGCCGCGTAGTTTTCTTCGTATTCGTAGCTGTTTTAAGCTCTTTATCTATGGAACCCAAGACCTCTTCGACGCCGCAAGCGGCTGCTCCTTCCTCGGGCCTGCAGGTAGCCCTGGCCTGGATTTACGTGGGCGTACCCCTGCTCTGGGGCGTTTCCCAGACTTTTATCAAGGCCCTGGCGCTGTTCAAGTAACCCTGCTGCGTCAGCGAATTCGTCTGCTCGGAAAACAAAAGAGCATTTGGCACGCCGCCGAATGCTCTTTTGTTTGTTATTTACTTATCTGACTTGTAGCCCCTTGCCATGACAACCCAGCCCGCCGAGGACCGCATTGTGGTGCTTGAGTCCTTTGCCGACCCCATTACGGCGCACCTGGCTAAAGGCCGCCTGGAAGCCGAGCAGATTCCCTGCTTTCTAACCAACGAAAACCTGGTGTCGCTCAACCCGCTCTACGGACCGGCCACGGGCGGGGTGCGCCTGCACGTGCGGGCCCAGGACGTAGCCGCCGCCGTCGAGATTCTGCGCTATGAGATTGTGCCCATGGCCGTTACCCGGCCCGACGACGAGCCCTTGCCCGATGTGGTGCACTGCCCCCAGTGCGACTCGGCAGACGTGGCTTTCGGGCCGGCCACGCGCAACACGTACAGTTTCCCCATGTTGCTTCTGTCGGTGCTGCTGGGCTACCCCCTGCGCGGCAAACGTTACCACTGCTTCCACTGCCGCCACGAATTTAAACGCCCGGAGCGGTAAAAGGCCAATCAACTTCCCAGCCCCCGAAACTGCACCAGTGGGAAGGCGTCGCCGGCTTTGAACTCGGTTAGCTCGGGGGGCAGGCGCAAAAAGGCGTCGCAATGCAGTAGGGAGGCCAGGTCGCCGGAGCCTCCTATGGGCTGGGGGTGGGCCAGCCAATGGCCGTAGGGGGCAAGTTCCAGCCGCACGGGCAGAAAGTAAGTAAGCGGCGGCGCAAACGAAAAGTCGGTGGCCAGCAGGGCCGTGGGCTGCGCCCGGTACCCCTGGGGCTGCTGACAGCGGCGCACCCAGGGCAGCACATACTGGTAGAAGTTGACAAACGTGGACACCGGGTTGCCGGGCAAGGCAAATACTACCGCGCCACGGGGCTTTTCCCCAAACCAGAAGGGCTTGCCCGGCCGCTGCCGCACTTCGTGAAAAAGCTGCTGCACCCCGAGCTCCTGCAGCATAGCGGGCAGAAAGTCGGCCTGCCCCTTCGAGACCCCGCCGCTGAGCACCAGCGCGTCAAACGAGTCGAGCAGCGGGGGCAGCCCCTGACGCAGGGCATCCTGGTCGTCGTTAAAATGAAATGCCTCACTCTCCGCCCCCGCCTGGCGCAGCGCCGCCTGCACCATGTAAGCATTGGAACGGCGAATCTGGTGGGGCAAGGGCGTTTGGGTCAGTTCCACCAGCTCGTCGCCGGTACTGACCACGGCCACCCGCAGGGCCCGGGCCACGGGCAGCGCGGCCGCCCCAATAGTAGCCGCCACCGCTATTTCGGCCGGGCTCAGCCGCACGCCGGCCGGCAATAGCAAGTCGCCCTGCCGCCGGTCGGCGGCCTGGTGATGAATGTTGTGGCCGGCGGCGGGCGGGGCTACTTGCAGGGCGGCCACCCGCTGTCCGTTCACCTCATGAAACTGCAGGTCCTCGTAGCGCACTACCGTATCGGTGCCGGGTGGCAGGACCGCGCCCGTCATGATTTCTACGGCTGTTTGCGAATCGGCCAGGGGCTGGGGCACCATGCCGGCCAGCTGGGTAGCAGCAATAGGAAACGTGGTTTGCCCCGCCGCCACGGCTTCGAAGGCCAGGGCAATACCGTCCATGGCCACGCGGTGGAAGGGCGGAAAGTCGCGGTCGGCGTAGAGAGGCTCCAGCAACACGCGGCCAACAGCGGCGGGCAACGGCACTGTTTCGGCGGGCAGCGGCCGGGCGGTGGCCAGCACGCGGCGCGTAGCTTCTTCGACAGAAATCATGGGGGCAGAGAAAGTGCGCAGGTATGCGCCGATGAAGAACAAAGCCGGGCCACCCCGCTGGGCCGGCCCGGGCTAAAGACGCAAGTAAGCCGGTTTAGTTTAAGCCCGGGCGCCGTAGTAGCCAACGCGGGAGCGCAAATATGCGTCTCTCTACCAGCTTCCAGCGGCTTTTCGGCAGTGGTTGTTCCAACTTTTACCCTTGTTTTGGCTTTGTAAGCTATTCTCCTTTTGCGCTATGTCCGACTCCTCCCGCTCCCTTACCCACCTAAACGCCGCCGGCCAGCCGGCCATGGTCGATGTGGGTGCCAAAACCCCAACCCGCCGCGTGGCCCGGGCCCGCAGCCGCGTAATATTGGGGGCTGAGATTCTGCAGCTGGTGCAGGCCGGCGACCTGCCCACGCGCAAAGGCCCGGTGTTTCAAACGGCCATTCTGGCCGGTATTATGGCCGCCAAGAAAACGGCTGACCTGATTCCGCTCTGCCACCCGCTGGGCCTCGACGACTGCCAGATTCAGATTGACGTAGTGAGTGCGGAAGCTATTCACATCATTTGCACCGCCACCGTGACGAGCAAAACCGGGGTAGAAATGGAGGCCCTGACGGGTGCCTCGGTAGCGGCTCTCACCGTGTACGATATGTGCAAGGCCCTGTCGCACGACATTGTTATTCAGGAAACCCGCCTGCTGGACAAAACCGGCGGCAAAAGCGACTTTCACCATGTCGACTAACCCTACGCCCGACTCGTCCAAGCCCCGCACCAAGCACGCCGCCCTGACCCGGCCCGCCATCGGCGAGTTTGGCCGACAGGAGCTGGCTATTCTGGGCGCGCCCTGTGGCAAGATTAAAGATCTGGTAATGCGCCTGCTGCCCTTGCTAAGCCCCCGGCTAACGGTGGGCTACGTGGATGCCGACCACGCCGCCGGCGACGAGGCCGAGAGTGGTGGCGCCGGTGGCGCTGGCCCCATCCTGCAGGCCGGGGCCAGCGCCGAACTGACCGACAAGATTCACTTCCGCCGCCTGGACCAGCGCCGGGAGCTGGACGGTTTTGCCCAGAAGGAGCTGCTGGCCCACCAAAGTCTGGTCTTGGTAAACGGCAACCACTTCCGGGCCCGGCAGCAGATTATCATTCTGGACCCGGCTAAGCCCCTGGATAAAAAGCTCGACCGGCTCACCGACGTGCAGCTGATTTTACGCCCCGAAGGCGTAGGCGAGCTGCCGGCGGTATTGCAGCAGCACTTTGCCGGCCAAGAAGCAATTCCTACGCTCGACCTGGCCGATACCGTGGCCATTGCCGAGTTTATTCACCAGTGGTGGCAGCGCAGCTTGCCGCCCTTGCGGGGCCTGGTTTTGGCCGGGGGGCAGAGTCAGCGCATGCAAACCGACAAGGGCCGCCTGAACTACCACGGCCTGGAGCAGCGCGCCTACGCCGCCCAGCTTTTGGCGCAGGTATGTACCGACGTACACGTTTCCTGCCGCCCCGACCAGCTTGCCCAACTGCCCGCCGGCCTTGCTCCCCTCCCCGACCGGTTTCTGGAGCTGGGGCCCATGGGCGGCATCCTCTCAGCCTTCCAACTCGACCCCAACGCGGCCTGGCTGGTGGTAGCCTGCGACCTGCCTTTCCTTTCCGCCGCCACCCTGCAACACCTGGCCCACCACCGCAACGGCGCCAAAGTTGCCACCGCGTTTCGGAGCCCCGAAAACGAGTTTCCCGAGCCGCTAATCACCATTTGGGAACCCCGTGGCTATGGCACGCTGCTGCGGTTTCTGGGCCTGGGCTACTCCTGCCCGCGCAAAGCCCTGATTAACTCCGACATTGAACTGCTGGCTGCCCCCGACCCCAACGAGCTGCGCAACGTGAACACGCCCGAAGAAGCCGCGGCCGCCCGGCTGGAGCTACTCTAAGGGTTGTCGCGCCCGATGAACCGTTCCTGGCCCAGCAGGAAGCGGATGGCTCTTTGCACGTTCCGCTCCACACTTTCCTCACTTTTCAGAAAGGAGATGTAGCGTACGATTTCCAGGCGGCGGGAGGCGGGCAGGCTGTTGAACACTGCTGCCGCGGCTGCGTTTTCGGCCAGGGCCTGGCTGAGCCGCGGGTGCACCGGCAATTCCCGCGACTCCGGGTCGTGGCGTAGGGTGAAAGTGGCCGTGTCGCCGACCTGCTTGCCGGCAGCCTGCCGCATCGGGCCGTTCAGGTACAGCCGCCACTGCCCGGCATATTTTACCAGGGTTTGGGGGAAAGCGTGCCCGTCGATAGTGAGCTGCACCGGAATCGGGCCCTTGGCTTTGCCAGCGGCGGCAAATAGCGCCTGCCGCAGCGGTTCGGGCACCAGCACGTACGGGTTAACGCCAATCAGCTCAATACGAGCCGAAAACGTAGCCGATGCTTCCATATGCTAGGGGTGGGCCGCTACCCAGACAGAGCCGTCTTCGTACTCCTCCTTTTTCCAGATGGGCACCACCTGCTTGATGGTGTCGATGATGTACTGGCAGGCGGCAAAAGAGTCGGCGCGGTGGGGCGTAGATACGGCCACCACTACGGCCACGTCGCCAATTTCGAGGCGGCCTTTGCGGTGGGTAATGGCAACTTGGCGCAGCATGGGCCACTTTTCCTGGGCCTGCCCGGCCACGTGCTCCATCTGCCGAATGGCCATGACGTCGTAGGCTTCGTAGTCGAGGCGCACCACGCGGCGGCCGGTGCTCTGGTTGCGGACCGTGCCGATAAAGGTATTCACGGCCCCGGCGCCATCGTCCTGCACGGACGCCAGCACGGCGGCCACATCAATGGGCTGGTCGGTAAGGTAGATGTGCATTTCTGTCTTCGGCAATGTTCTTTTTTCGCGTGTCATCCTAAGCTCAGGATGCCAAGCGTATTTTGGTTAAGCTGCTTACCCCCCGCTCACCGGTGGAATCAGGGCTACTTCGTCGCGCTCCTGCAGCTGATATTCATCGGCGGCATACTCGCTGTTGACGGCTATGGCCAGGCTGCTCAGCTCACGCAAAGCCGGATATTGGGTGCGGAGCTGGTTCATCAGGCCGGCCACCGACTGCTGGTCGGGGGTGTCGAGGTCGAGCGAGGCGCTGCCTACTATTTCTTTGGCAATGCCAAAAAGCGCAATTTTCAGTTTCATTTGTTTATCTCTACTCCGGAGCCAGTATACGCGGCCGGTCGTGGAACAGAAAGGCCGGTTTTCGGTTTTTTGTTCTGAATCTCTTTTAGCTATGTCTGCGTTGAGGCATTAGTTGTATTCCAGCTGCTTGTATGTCCGTTGCTACCCCTGTTCTGTTTGATAACCACGGCCGGCCGTTGGAATACCTGCGCCTGGCCGTCACGGACCGCTGCAATTTGCGTTGCTTTTACTGCATGCCCGAGGAGGGCATCCAGTATTTGCCCCGGGAGCAGGTGCTGAGCTACGAGGAAATGGAACGAGCCGTGGCTTTGCTGGCCGGCCTGGGCGTGCGCAAAGTGCGCCTGACCGGCGGGGAGCCCTTCGTGCGCCGCGACCTGGTGCCCTTTATCGGCCGCCTCAGCGCAATACCAGGCATCGATGACATCAGCCTGACGACCAACGGGGTACTCACGGCGCCCCACATTCCGGAGCTGGCCCGCCTGGGCATCCGGACCGTGAATCTGAGCCTGGATACGCTCGACCGGGCCCGTTTCGCCCGCATCACCCGCCGCGACGAACTGCCCCGCGTGCTCGACACGTTCTACGCCCTGCTGGCGGCCGGTATCAAGGTTAAAATCAACGCGGTGGTAATGGACGGGCAGAACATTGAGGACCTCGTGCCCCTGGCCGAGCTGACCCGCGACCTGCCCGTGGATGTGCGTTTTATCGAGGAAATGCCCTTCAACGGCGGCAGCCACGGCACCATCCAGATTCCGTGGAGCCACGTGCGCATCCGCGAGCATCTGGAGCAGCACCTGGGCCTGCTCACGCCCCTGGCCACCAAGCCCGGCGACACGGCCTCGCACTACACCGCCACGGGCCACCAGGGCCGGCTGGGCATTATTGCGGCCTACTCGCGCACGTTCTGCGGCACCTGCAACCGCCTGCGCCTCACGGCCGAAGGCGGCCTCAAAACCTGCCTCTACGACCAGGGCGTGCTCGACGTGCGGGCCCTGCTACGCAACGGCTCCTCGGATGCCGAGGTAACCGCCGCCCTGGCCGCCGCCTTCCGCAACCGGGCCGCCAACGGCTTCGAAGCCGAGCAGCAGCGCCCCGTGCATCAGCTCAGCTTCGAGTCGATGAGCACGATAGGCGGATAAGTGGTGAGATGGTGAGTTAAAAGGCGTGTCATGGCAAGCAGCGCGCAATGACACAAACTCAGCTTCGTGATGCCTCCTGGCCATGACCAAAAAGCAGCGCAATCCACCGGAACTTCGTATTCTTAGGCTGCTATGAAGTTTTTGCTCGGAACCGTCGGATTCATTGCTTTCTGCTATGTGGCGGTGCTGGTACTGCTGTATTTCAAGCAGGAGCGGCTCTTATTTTTTCCTACCAAGCTACCAGCCGACTACCGATTTTCCTTTAACCAGCCCGCCCAGGAACGCTGGATAACAACCCCGGACGGCACCCGCCTGCACGGCCTGCTCTTTCCGGCCGACGCGGCTCGGGGCCTGATTTTCTACCTGCACGGCAACGCCGGCGCCCTCGACAGCTGGGGCGAGGCGGCTTCGCTCTACACCCGGCTCGGCTACAGCGTATTTATGCTCGACTACCGGGGCTACGGCAAAAGCGGCGGCACCATCAGCAGCCAGGAGCAGTTCTTAGCCGACGTGCAGACGGCTTACCAACAGCTGCGGCCCGAGTTTGCCGAAGAGCGCACTATCATTCTGGGCTACTCCCTGGGCACGGGCGCGGCGGCCTGGCTGGCTGCCCGCCACCACCCGCGCCTACTGATTCTGCAGGCTCCCTACTTCAGTATGCGAGCCACGGCGCGGCAGCACTATCCTTTTGTGCCGGGCTTTATCGTGCGCTACCCCTTGGGTACCGATGCCGTTTTGCCCCAAGTGCGCTGCCCGATTGTTATCTTCCACGGGGAGCACGACGAGGTGATTGATTACCAAACCACGATGCAGCTCAAAGCCCTGCTCAAGCCCCAGGACCAATTTATTACCCTCGCTGGCGCCGGCCACAACGGCATGACCAGCAACCCGGAGTACCAGGCCGGTATCCGCCGGATTCTGGGCGAATTGTAGGCAGCGGCGGGCCGCAAAAGTTTTTTTCGGAACCCCTAGGGTGATAGTTGTGAAAAAGGCGGATTAACTAGCAGAACGGTGCTTTTCAACCCAGTAGGCAGGCTTTCACTCATATGGATACTTCAGCAACGCTACGGCAGGCGCTACTTACAGACCGGGAACACACCCTGACGCTGATCTACCACCGGACTTTTCCGCTGGTACGACGCTACGTGCAGCAGCAAGGCGGCTCGGCCCAAGACGCCAAGGATGTGTTTCAGGATGCCCTGGTTATTTTCTACGAAAAGGCCGTGGCCGAGAGCTTCGTACTGTCTTCGTCGGTGAGCACCTACCTGCTGGGCATCAGCCGCAACTTGTGGCGGCGCGAGCTGAGCCGGCGCCAGCAGCTGCCCGCCACCAGCCTGCGCGAAGAACACACCCAGGAGGTTGCCGAGGAAGCCGAGCCGGGCACCGACGGCCGGGAGGCGCTGGCCGTGCTCGACTACGTGGAACGGCTCGGGGCGCGGTGCAAGGATATGCTGCTCGCTTTTTATTACTTCCAGCAGCCGCTGGAGCAGATTGCCGGAGCCCTCAAGTACGGCAGTATCCGGTCGGCTACGGTGCAGAAGTTTAAGTGCCTGGAGCGGCTGCGCAAATCGGTGCGGGCGGCAGTGGCCGAATCCGTAGCGCACTAACGCCATGCGCCCCGCCCTAGAACGCCTGCGCCTGATTGAGCGCCACTTGCTGGGCCGCCCCACCCCCGTCGAAGCCGCGCAGTGGCAGCTGCAGCTCCTCACCGACCCCGAGTTGGCCCCCGATGCCGCTACTCAGCAGCACCTCTACCACGCCCTGCACGAGGCCGGGCGCCAACAGCTGCGCCAGGAGCTGGAGCAGATTCACCGCCGCTACGAGCGGCAAACCCGGCGCCGTGGCTGGGTGCAGGCCGCCACCGACCACCTGCGCCAGCTGCTGAAGCGGCCCCGTTTCTAACTCTTGCTTTTTAGCTTTTTCCCCTGCTCTGCCTTGAAAAATCAAGGCAGCCGGGCTTCCCTTGTCCTTTTCTTTTCCACTGTTTACCATGCTACACTCCCAGGAATTCCGAAAATTTGCCGTGCGTGGCCAGGGCCTTACCAGCACCAGCCTCGACCGGTACCAGCACCACGTTGAAGCGCAGTTTACGGGTATGACGCGCTCCGTCATCGAGGAACGGCCTACGCGCTTTGCCGAAATCGACGTGTTTTCGCGCCTGATTATGGACCGGATTATCTTTCTGGGACAAGCCGTCGACGACAACATTGCCAACATCATCAATGCCCAGCTCCTGTTCTTGGAGTCGGCTGACGCCAAGAAGGATATTCTGCTCTACATCAACTCGCCGGGCGGTTCGGTGTATGCCGGCCTGGGCATCTTCGACACGATGCAATACGTGAATCCCGACGTAGCCACCATCTGCACCGGTCTGGCCGCTTCCATGGGCGCTTTTCTGCTCTGCGGCGGGGCCATCGGCAAACGCTCGGCCCTGCCCCACGCCCGGGTCATGATTCACCAGCCCTCGGGCGGCGTGCAGGGCCCCTCGGCCGACATCGAAATTACGGCCCGGGAAGTAGTCAAGCTGCGCCAGGAGCTCTACCAGATTTACGCCGAGCGCACCGGCAAAACCTACCAGCAAATCCACGACGACTCGGACCGCGACTACTGGATGCGCGCCGACGAAGCCCGGGAGTACGGGTTGATTGACGAAGTGCTGGAGCGGGAGAAGAAATAAGTAGCTTCAGGACGCTTTTCGTCCCGCTTGTTATGAAGCTTCACCCAGACTGTTCGTTTCGAATTTCATCCGTTGGGCTGCTTGGGCTGCTCTTGTTTGGCGGTAGTGCCTGCCAAACCATTCAGCAACTTACCCGACTTCCCCACCGGCGGATTTTTACGACCTTCTTGGCAAAAGCGGATTTGATTGGCATTACGGAGCGCCAACCAGTAGTTGCCGGAAATAACACCCTGTTCAGATATGCTTACTGGTACAAAAAGCCTCGTGTACCACACGGGGTGTACCACCTGATTATTTATTTGAAGGTCCAAAACCCAGAGAAACTACCACTAAATCGTCAACTACCATTTCCTGACGGCAACCTCGGTATCATTGGGTACGGGTCTGACATGGGCGGTTCCTTTTTTAGTCGGGAGGTAAAAGATGTGCGAGGCAGTGTAACGGTTTTGGCCGCTACTCCCACCACTTACCGTTTGCGCTGGCGAGTGAAGTACACGGGCTTATACGGAACCCGGACTCTGAACACGACCCGCACCTTTACGCTAGACTCCACCTACTTCCGGCGCTAAAACAACTGCTGCTCTTTACCAGTAGCTGAACACGAAAACAAATGTTTACGAGCTCCGCTGCTCCCCCTGGCCTCCGAAACATTCGTTGGAATACCCGGGGGCAGCAGCGGAGTCTATATTTTTTTGTTTTTGCCCTCAGCTGCTGCCCCCGAGCTCAGAAACAATTGTTTTTGCTTTGGGTAAAACTCGTACCAGCACCGAAACAACTGTTTTCGAGCACGGGTAACTGTTCGTGGCTGCTTACGACTTACTTGCCCAGCCCCACCCAGCCGCGGCGCATGGCGTAGTACACGGCTGTGCCGACGATAAGTCCCACCAAATAGCCGTAGGGCAGGCCACTGCAGAGCACGCCCACCAGCAAGGCCACCGTCAGGTCGGACTTCGACGAGGTCAGGTCGCGGAGCAGGGTGGCCAGGGTCAGGGCCTCAAAAAGCAGGAGCACGCCCAAAATGGGCAGGGGAAAAATCTGGACGATATCGGCGAAGCCCTGGCTGAAAAACAGCCCCAGCACCAGAAACAGCCCGCCGTAGAGAACAACCGAGCCCCCGGTGCGGGCCCCGAAGGCGTAGTGCCCCACCATGCCGCCCGAGCCGTGGCACACCGGAAAGCCCCCAAAGAACGGCGCCACCAGGTTCATGAGCCCGTAGGTAAAGCTGATCTGACGCACCGATACCTGTTTTGCGGGGTAATGGTCGTGGATAACCTGGCGGGTAGCCAGAATGGAGTTGCCGAGCGACAACGGAATCTGGGGCAGGGCCAGCAGCACGGCCCCGGTGAGAATGTCGGCCCGCTGCGGAATGTGCCAGGTGGGCAGGTGCAGGCCCAGGGCCTGCTGGGCCGTAGCCAGGTCGAGCTTGAACACCAGGGCGTAGACCACGCCCAGGCTAATAACGAGTAAAGAAGCGGGCCACCGGCGGTTGCCCAGCAGCAGCACCGTGACGACAAACGCGGCGGCGGCCAGGGCGTAACCCGACGTGCCATCGGCCGGCACATATTCCTTCAATGCCAGCGTGGAGAGCTGCAACGCCAGCCCAAACTGAATGCCCCGCACCACGGGCTTGGGAATCAGGCGGGCCAGGGCGTCAATGAGGCCCGTCACGGACAGCACCAGCATGCTCAGGCCAATAGCCAGGCCGCCGCCGAAGATGATGCGGCCGGGAATTTTCTGGGCAATAACCAGGGCGGCAAAGGCTTTCAGGGGCTGCACGGGCATGGGCATGCCGTACCAGAAGCCGGAAAACATCTGCAACAGCCCAAACACAATCAGCAGCCCGGCACTGTCGACGCCCGAAGCGGCAATAACGCCGATGAGCAGGGGCAGATCGGTACCTAAGTCGCCGAAAGCCCCGGCCAGCTCATTGCGGTCGAAACGAATGCGGGAGGGTGGGGCTTGGGCCGTGATGACAGGTGATGGTTGGGGAGGCACAGGCGGATGCAATTAGAGGGCGCCGTTCGACAGGATTGTTGCTTGTCGCATGAAAGTAAGACATCCCGCGGGCTGACGAGGGTAGTGGGTGTAGAGAAAAACGCCATTCTGAACGAATTCTTTCCGCAGCATGAATCCGCAAGCTTAGCAGGGCGGGCTACTGTTCTTCTGGCGCCGCTACACTCTCCCACCCCTGCATACCACCCGTCAGATTGGTCAGGTTATCAAAGCCAAACTCCTGCTGCAGTTGGGTGATGGCCGAAGCACTACGGCGCCCACTGCGGCAGTACACCACGATGGGGTGGTGGCGGGGCAGCTCGGCTACTCGCTGACTCAGGCTGCCCAAGGGAATATGAGCAGCATTAGGCAAGTGCCCCCCGGCATACTCCTCCAGTTCGCGCACATCCAGCAAAAAAGGAGGCCCTTCTGAGTCGAGCAGGCGCCCCAGCTCGGCGGGTTCAATGCTAGCCAGAACCGGCTGGCACAGCTCGGCGTAGTCGGCCGCGTCGGCCGTGTCGAGGTTGATGCTGGCCCGCTCGGGCTGCCGGGCGAAGCGCAGGGTGCGGGTCTGGAACGACAGGGCATCGAAAAGCCAAAGCCGGCCGCTCAGCGTTTCACCCAGCCCCAGAAGTACTTTCAGGGTTTCCGTGGCCTGGGCGCAGCCCACCAGGCCCGGCAGCACCCCCAGCACGCCGGTGGCGGCACAGTTGGGGGCTTCGGCCGCCGAGGGCGGCTGCGGAAACAGGCAGCGGTAAGTAGGCCCGCCCTGGTAGTTAAAGACCGAAACCTGGCCCTCAAACTTATAGATGGCGCCCGAAACCAGGGGCTTACCCAGGCTTACGCAGGCATCGTTGAGCAGGTAACGGGTCGGGAAATTGTCGGAGCCGTCGACGACCACGTCGTACTGGGCCACCAGCTCGCGCACCGTGGCCCGGTCGACCCGACGAGGAATTATTTCGCAGGTTACCAGCGGATTGAGGCGCACCACCGCCTGGGCGGCGGCTTCGGCTTTGCTGCGGCCCAGGTCGGCGGGGCCGAAGAGAATCTGGCGCTGCAGGTTGCTGGTTTCCACCCGGTCCCCGTCCGCTATGCCCAGGGTGCCGACTCCGGCGGCCGCTAAATACTGCAGCACCGGGCAGCCCAGTCCCCCGGCACCGACTACCAGCACCCGGGCGGCCTTGAGCTTCACCTGGCCGGCCTCCCCTATTTCGGGCAGCTGCAGGTGGCGTTGGTAACGTTGGCGTTCGTCGGGAGTAAGCACAGCAGAAAAACTAATAAATGAAGGATGCTCGCAGGTTGAATCGGGCAGAACCCCGTACAACGCAGGGGGACCTGTTGCCCCAAGTAGGCACCATATTCTACCCGGTTTTCAAACTTACGTTCCCGGCGGAAAGTTATTCTGCGGCGGAGCAAAAATTGCGGCCAGCCCCGTTTCATTGCTCTACTTCAACATTCCGCCTTCCCAGCTAGCTTTTCCAATGCCGATACCGCCCGTTTTTCTGCCCCCGACCAGCTACGACTACCTCACGGTGCACAAGGTGACGGGCGCCGACCTGACCGAGGCTTCCGACGTTGTAGCCGCCGAGGAGCCCCTGGAAATCCGCGTGGGCTTTGGGCCGGCCGGGCAGCGGGAGCACCGCACCCTGGCCATTACCATGCGCACCCCGGGCCATGACATGGAACTGGCGGCCGGCTTTCTGCTGACCGAAGGCCTCATCCGGAGCCGGGCCGAACTCAACGGCATCCGCTACTGCCCCGACGTGGACAAAGAGGAAGAGCGCGAAAACGTGGTGCGGGCCGAGCTGGCCGAAGCGGTGGCCGTGTCGATGCCCCGCCTGGAGCGGCACTTCTACACCTCGTCGAGCTGCGGCGTGTGCGGCAAAACCAGCATTGAGGCTGTGCACGCCGCGGCCTGCCCCGTGCTCCCTACCGACGGGCCTTACGTAGCCCCCGACGTGATTCATGAGCTGCCGGCGCGGCAGCGGGCGGCCCAGGCCTTGTTTGAGCAAACCGGCGGCCTGCACGCGGCAGCCCTGTTTTCACCGGCCGGCGAACTGCTGCTGCTGCGCGAGGACGTCGGTCGGCACAACGCCCTGGACAAGGTAATCGGGGCGGCGCTGCTGCAGGAATGGCTGCCGCTGCACAACACGGTGCTGCTGGTCAGTGGCCGGGCCTCGTTTGAGTTGGTACAGAAGGCGGCGGTAGCCGGTATTCCGATACTAGCCGCCGTGGGGGCGCCTAGCTCCCTGGCCGTGCAGGCCGCCAAGGATTTCGGTATGACCCTCTGCGGCTTCGTGCGCCAGGGCCGCTACAACGTGTACGGCGGCGAGTGGCGCCTGCGGGCCCCGCAGTAGCGCCGGCGTAGGTTGTGGGCTAACCCTGATACCGGGCCCTTTTTTCCCTAAGATTACAAAGCCGGCTTTACCTCGAATGTCAGGCTGGCGCTGCCCGCCAGGCCGTTCTGGCTTAGGCCCTGCACCACCACCCGGTAACGGCCCACTTGGTCGGAAGTAAAGAACGTCAGCTCCGCCGTCTCACCGTTGGCAGCGGTCCTGACTTCAGGGTTCCAGTAGAGCAGGTTGCGGAAGTCGGGCAGGCGGCTTTGCTGCTGCTGGGGCGTGTCGTAGCGAGGGGCGTAGAAGTCGCGCTGGCCCTGCAGGCCCTCGTACTCCTGCAGCAACACGTTGGCATCCAGCGGAAACCCGGCCAGGTCGCCCTTGTAGGTGGTGTAGCTCACAATGCCGTTGTAGGTAAACGGGCCCACGAAATACCGCTTGGTCACGACGTCGAGCTTCTGCACTTTCAGCGGGTCGAAGGCCATGATTTTATTGGTATTGAATACGGGTACCCCGTCGAGCAGGACCAGCGGATTTTCCTGGGTAATGCGGGCATTGTCGTCGGGCACCAGGAAGTGGAAGCCGTCTTTACGGATGCGCACCAGCACCCCGGGCACGTATTCGCGCATCACTTCCTCCATCACCTTGAAGCGGGTGTAGGCATCGAGCAAATATTGCTCGTTGGGCTTGCCGTAGAAGGCCAAACTGTCGATGCGCGGCAGCTGGTAGCGCCCCGGGCGGCTGCCAAAATACTGCTGCTGCACCTGGGCCTGCACGTGGCGCCGGCGCAGACTGGCAGCCAGCCGCTCGGAAAGCTCGACTGCGGCCCCAGAACGGGCCGGGTACTGCTCCGAGAAAGGATTGAGAATGTCAACCCGGTAACTACTGTCGCGCGCCGGGTTGGTCTGGGCCACCAGCTGCCGGGTGCCGTACCAGTCGGCCGTTTCAAACTGGACGCTGCCATTGGCCTGGCTAACTGAGTTGTAGAGCTGGATAGCCCGGCTGGGCGCGGCCAGATACACCGAAATACCCGGCGTGGGCATGCCCGTCAGCCGGTTCACGACCCGGCCCCGCACCAAATGACCGTTCAACTCGGGCAAGTAGGTCGGCGGAACCAGGCGGGGAGCCAGCACGTCGGCCCAGCGGAAGCGGCTCCAGCCCTGGGTCAGCATCAGGTTGTCGGCCGCCGCGGCCGTTTCCGCCGTGGGGGCGCCGCAGTAATACGCTGGCTGCTCAACAGTTCCTTTCAGGTCGGAAGTCAGCCACAGGTAGCTGGTCACATCGGGGCCGCCCGCCGCCGACAGCGAATCAAGCTGGTACACGGCCACCGACAGGTTGGCGGGGGCGGGCCCCGCAGCCAGTTGCAGGGTTACTTTCCGGCGGGCAGCATACTGGCTTTTGTCGAGGTGGGCCGTGAGCGGCAAGGTGGTCGTTGGGGGCCGGAAATAGAGCCGCTCACACACCGGCTGCCGTTGGCTGTTGAACAGCGTAAAGTGGGTAATTCCCGCCGCCAGCGTGCTTTTATTTACGATGAACACGGCCTGGCCCTGACTAAGCGAAGTGCTGGCGGCCGTGGCAATCTGCTGCCGGGTGTGGCCCAGCAGGTACACGCTTTCATTGGCCAGGGCGGCCCCGCGGCTCTGCACCACGAGGCGCAACTGCTCGGCCCCGGCTTCTTCGAGGCGCAGCCCGTAGCCCTGCTCCCGCACGGCGGGCAGCGGGCAGGTTATGGTTTGCTGATTGGCCAGCCGGATAACCGCCTTGTAGACTGCCCCGGCGCTGACGGGAGTGAATGAAAAGCTGCCCAGCCCGAACCGCAAGGTCCTGAAACTGCCCACCGGCTGGCCGTTTTGGTCAACGATGGTGCCTTCGGCGGCCACGCTCCGGCCCCGGCTGTCGGTTATCTTGAAGCCTACCTTGCTGCTGAGGCCCTGCACAAGGTAGCCGCCTTCGGGGAAAAACTGTGGGTCGAACGTAAGGGCGGGCCGGGTAGCGGGCAGGCCCAGCGGCGCCTGGGTATTGATGATGGTAACCGGGGCGTGGAAGTAAAACTCGGGGTCGACGTTTTTCATCCAGCTGGTGTAGGCCCGCACCGTGTAGGCCCCCGCGGCCAGCGTGGCCGGCAGCACCACGGAGCCGCGCCCAGTGGCGTGGCGCAGGGCCACCTTGGTTTGCACCACCGGCCGCTGCTCGGCGTCAAGCACTTCTACGTAGGCTACCGTGCTGGCCGCCAGCGGCTGGTGGCTGCGGCCGTCCACGGCGTAGAGCTTAAACCACAGGGTTTCGCCGCTCACGTAGCCGGGCCGGTCCAGGTGCCCGAAGAGCTTTTCCGAGGGGCGCTGCTGGCTGTAGCGGGCCAGGCTACGGCTGATCTGGGGCAACGAATCGACTTGGCCAACAGCCGGAACGGTGCTGCTCACGAGTAGCACCCCAGGCAGCAACAGCTGCCGGAGGCGGGCTGGGCCGGTAAGCAGCAAGCGGGGAAAAGTCAGCGAAAAATTCACGGTAGCGTGTCAGAGGTGCGGTGGGAAAGGCAGCAGGCTACTGCCAGAAGTCGGGGCGGACGTTGGTACCACGGCGGCGGCAGTCGGTGCACTCGGTGGAGGCTGAGGAATAGCCCACAATGGTGTTAGACATGGGCGCGTACACGGTGTAGAGCGGCAGCACGGCGGGGCTGCTGAACACGGCCGGCACGCTGGGCAGCGGCACCGTATCGGGGGCGGCGCAGTTGTAGCCGGTTTCGTAGCGCTGGGTGAGGGGCAGCTCGGTGCTGGCAATAAAAATGCGCTTCTCCGTGACCGACCCGGCCCCGACGTAGCCGATGACGGGCTCACTGGCGTCGGTGAGGCACTGCACATTGCCCGTGAGCTGGGTGGGCACCGGGTCGAAGAGGCCGCCCACGCTTTCCGTGTTCGACTTGAGCTGCTCCCAGTAGGCGTACTCTTCCGGCGTCTGGGCGTACTGCCGCACCAGCACGCTGTACTTAAAGCGGAGCTTCACCGAGCTGGGCGGCAGTAGAATCAGCGGGTAGTTGGCCACCACATCCTGGTTGAGCCGGGCCGTGGAGTTGAGCTCGATGGTTATGGAGCCGGCCGTGCCCCAACACTGGAAGATATCCTCGGTGCGGGGCTCCATGCGCCCGTTCACGTACTGCAAGCCCGAGCGGTAGGCCGAATGAAACTCCCAGGTTTCGGTGTAGGTCCAGCGGTAGTAGCGCGTGACGTTGCTGGCGTCGTGGGTGCTGAGGTAGAGCTGCACACCCCGGTTTTCGACGGCCCAGGTAATCTTGTCGATGGGCGGGGCGGGTTTGGGCGTGACCAGGGCCGAGGCGTAGTCGCGGCCCGCCGCCGTGCGCAGCCGCACCTGGTACTTGCGCGCCGGGTTCAGGCTCAGCGCCGCCGAGGTGTAGGTGCCCGGGGTTTGCTCGGTCAGGGTGTAGGAAGTGCCGGCCTCGTCCCGAATGGTCACGGTGGCCTTGGCTTCCACGGCCGGCGCGGCCGTATTGGCCACGCCCTGGGTGCGCGACAACCGAATGGTAGTCGGGCCGCTGAGGTTGATAAAGCCGCTCACGACCAGGTAGCTCGGGGGCGAACTGATAACGTCGGGCTCGAACGGGTCGACGCAGCCAGGCAACGTCAGCCACAGCAGCAACCCGAGCAGATAAGCGTGTAAACGAGGCATACGACCGGACGCTAGAATTTGAAGTTGTAGGTAACCGTGGGAATGGGCTGCCCGAAAATGGAGAGCTGGTAGCCCTTAATCTGCCCGCCCTGCGACCGGAAATACACCGAGTACGGGTTGCGGCGGCCGGTCAGGTTGTAGATGGCCACCGTCCAGGAGCTGTGGGCCAGCTTCTTGGCCTGGTGCCCGCCTTCAATGTTCATGGCAAAATCGACGCGGTAGTAGTCGGGCACGCGGTAGGCGTTGCGGTCGGAGTAAAACACCCGGGCCACATCATCGACGTAGTAGCGGGCCAGGGGCAGGGTAATGGGGCGGCCGGTGCTGTAGTTGAAGTTGAGCGAGGTGCTGAAGCGGCGGCTGAACCGGTAGTTGCCGGCCAGGGTCACGTCGTGGGGCTTGTCGAAGTTGCTGGGGTAGTACTCGCCGCGGTTGATCTGCTCGGCGGCCGAGCCGGCGTTGGCCCGCACCCAGGAGCGGGAGTAGGTGTAGTTCAGCCAGCCGTTGATTTTGCCCGTCGCCTTCCGAATGGAAAACTCGACTCCGTAGGCCTTGCCCTGAGCATTGATCAGGTCGGTTTCCAGGTGGTGGTTAAGCAGCAGCTTGGCCCCGCTCTTATAGTCCACGAAGTCGCGCATGCGCTTGTAGTAGGCTTCCACCGAGGTTTCGATGGTGTTGTGGCGGAAGTTGCGGTAGTAGCCCAGGGCCACCTGGTCGCCCACCTGGGGCCGCACGTAGGCGTCGCTCAGCTTCCAGGTATCGGTGGGCGAGAGCGAAGTCGTGTTCGACAACTGGCTGATGTACTGGCGGGTGCGGTTGTAGCTGGCCTTCACCGAGGAGTTGTCCGACACGGCATATTTCACCGATGCCCGGTACTCGGGGCCGTGGTAGGTGGCCAGGCTGGTGCCCGCCCCGTAGCGCAGCGTGTCGGTAATGGTGCTGGGCGTGCGCGGGGCCCCGGCCAGGTACTGGTTCACCTCGCGCGGACCCAGGGCCTGGTAAAACGAGTAGCGCAGGCCCAGCACCACGGCCAGCCGCGGCGTCACCTCGATTTTGTCGGACACATACAGGGCGCTTTCCTGGGCCTGCTCCCGGGCCAGCTCGTCGGTAGCCACCAGCGACTCGCCGCCCCGGGGCACCAGCTTGCCCGGCTGCACGCGGTAGCGCAGGGTGCTGGCCCCGAAGTCGAGGGTGTGCTTGGCGTTGTGGAAGTAGCTGAAATCGGCCTGGGCACCCAGCTGCCGGATGCCGAACGTCAGCTCCGAGGAAGTCACGGCATTACCTTCACTGGCAATCTGGTACTCGTAGTTTGTGTAAGTCCCCGTGAGTACGCCGTAGAGCTTGTTGCCGAAGATGTGCTTCCACTTCAGGCTGCCGCTGCGGTTCTGGTAGGCGTAGGAGGTATCGGAGGCCAGCCGGAAGCGGTCCTGGCTGAGGTAGCCGGTGGCGTAGAGCGTGTTTTTGTCGTTGAGCTCGTGGCTGAGGTGGGCGCTTAGGTCGTAAAACCCGGCCGAGCTTTGGCGCAGCTCCTGGTTGGAGAGCAAGCGCAGCAGCCAGTCGGAGTACGAGGCCCGGGCCCCGATCAGAAAGGAGCTTTTATCCTTAATAATAGGCCCTTCCAGCGTCAGGCGGCTGGTCAGGGCCCCGATGCCGCCCGAGCCGCTGAGCTTCTTTTTGTTGCCGTCGCGCGTGGCAATGTCCAGCACCGACGACAGCCTTCCCCCAAACCGGGCCGGAATACCGCTTTTATACAGCTCCACGGTTTTGAGTACGTCGGGATTAAAAGCCGAGAAGAAGCCAAACAGGTGGGACGGATTATATACCGTCGCGTCGTTGAACAGAATCAGGTTCTGGTCGGTAGCCCCGCCCCGTACGCTCAGCCCGGTGCTGCCTTCGCCAATAGACTTCACGCCCGGCAACGTGAGCACCACCCGCAGAATGTCGGTTTCGCCGAAGGCCGTGGGCACCTGCCGAATACTCTTGATGTCGAGCTTTTCCAGGCCCATCTGCATACCGGCCACATTCTTGTCTTTCTCGGCTTCGATAACGACTTCCTTCAGATTCGTAATGTCCTCTTCCACCTCCACGTCCAGCTTGCCGTCGGCGTGCAGCTGCACCTGGCGGCGGGTGTTCTTGATGCCGATGCCCCGGATGTTGAGCGTGTAGCGGCCCGCGGGCAAGGTCAGGGCGTAGTAGCCAAACTGGTCGGTGGAAACCCCAACGGCCGGGGCCTCCACGTACACCGAAGCACCCGGCACCGGCTCCCCCGACTTGGCTTCGCGCACGTGGCCCGCCAGCGTGGCCTTGCCCGCAGTGGCAGCGCCGGGCCGGCCTATTTCGTAGAGCCGGGCCACGTTGGCAGCCCGCACCGGCGGGCTAGCCGCCGGCGTATTCTCAGCGGCCCGGGCCGCGGCCACGGCCCCGGGCCGGAAATAGTCGGTGGGCAACTCGGTGGGCACGGCCTGCCGGGGCGTGATAAAGACGTTGTGCTCTTCGTCGATGGCAAAGCGCAGCTCGGAAGCCGCCAGCGCCTGCTGGAGCACCAGGCTCAGGGGCTGGGCCTGGGCCTGGGCGGTTATTTGCACACCCACTACGGCTGCCGAGTCGAAAAAGAACCGGTAGGGAGTCTGGGCTTCGAGCTGGCGCACAAACTGCTCCAGGCTCAGGCCCTGAAAGCTGCCGCTGACGACGGGCTCCGGGGTTTGCCCGTAGCTGCCGAAGCCGAGAATGCTTAAACCTATAAGCAGCGTAAACCGGTAAATATAATTCATGCACTACACACTGATTGTCAAGAAGTAACTCTACTGGCTCCCGGCTACCCGCCAAGCAGCCCTACTGCGGTGCCGCGCCGCCGAGCGTGGCAGCATGGCGCACCAGCGCCGTTAGCGACTTTTCCCGTTGGGCCGCGCCGAACCTGAGCTTTTCGGCCCGGATGTATTTGCGAAGCGCCGCTTTCTGCTCGGGCAGGGCCGCCAGCACCGTACTGGCCTTACCGGCTTTGTGGTAACGGCCCTTGGCACGGAGAAAGAATTCATCTTTCTCGGTTATTTCCCCCTCCAGCACCCCCGCCGAGGCCCTCTCCTGCAAGTCTTTGCGGCGCAGGGCCAACAGCTGCACCGGCCCATCCACCAGCAGCTCGTAGAAGCCGGGGCGACCGGGCAGGCTCTGGGCCGAATCGGTGGACGAGAGATGAATAAACCGGTGACCGTCCAGGGTGAAGGCCCGAACCTTGTCCTTAATCAACAACATGGTCAGGGCACCTTGGGGGGCATTCAGTACCAGTTCGTCGAGCACTATATCGTAGCGCAGGGGCACGCCGTGGTACGTGGAACCCGCATACTCTACCGTAGCAGCCAGGGGCTGAACTGAGCCGAAAAACGGATGGCCCACAATGAAGCGCTTCACGTAATTGACGTACTCTGGCCCGTTGTAGAGGCGCGACTCGTAGCCCAGCGCCGCTGCGTAGTGCTGGCGCAGGCCGGCCATGGTCGTAGCGGCGGCCGGAGCAGCGGCGCTTAGGGCCTGAGCCCAGGCTCCAGCGCCGGGCAGCAGCAGGCCGAGGCAGATGCTCAGATAACGGGTACTTTTTCTTAGCATCTAGCTTACTTACGTTGTGATTCTTAGCATAATACCGGTGTAAGCTACGATTTACGGCAGCCTTTCAAAAGCAATAGCCGCTGAGCCGGCTACTACCGCAGTGCAATACCGGTCTTACCACCCACAAAGACCCGACCCCAGCCCCGGCAGCGGCACCCGCCCCAAGGCCCGCTACCCCGCCCTAAAAAAGCCCCTACAACCTCAACCGTGCGGTTTTTACCGTGGCGCTTGGCAAAATAAAGTGTCGGCAAATCCGATTTTTTGCCTTACCTCAGCGACCAAACCTGCGTACTTATTTCATCTGTTCTAAGCCACCGTTCATGAAACTTCGTCTCGAAGACAACTCCTTGCGCCTGCGCCTTTCCGAAGCCGAAGTGCAGCAATTTGCCGAAACCGGCCGCGTAGCCGTCAGCCTCTCGCTGGGCCCTACCAACTCGGACAGTCTCACTTACGCCCTGGAACGGGCCGAATCGGAGGAGTTCCGCATCACCCACGGCGCGGGGGCCATTACCGTGAAAGTCCCCGCCGCGCTGGCCCTCCACTGGACCGGCACCGACCAAAATGGTTTGGCGGCCACCCTGATGATGGCCAACGACCAACCCTTGAAAATCTTAGTCGAAAAAGACCTGGACTGCCGCCATTAGCGGACTAGGTCGCCCACCGCTTTACCGTTATTTCTATTCCGCCTCATGGACAAATCACCCGCGTACGACCCGAACCAGGCTGGCAAAACCGAGCAGCAGACGGCTAGTAATAACGTGCCCAAAAGCGGCGAGCGGCCCGACCAGGGCTCCGCCCCGACCAGTGACAACTGGAGCACCTCACCCGAACGCCAGACGCTGGACGACCGGGTGATGGAAGCCCCCGACACGCTCGGGGCCAAGCATAAATTCCCCATTCTGGCCCAGCCTCCCGAAGAATTTACGGGTCTGAAGCTGACTAAACCGGCTACAGTAGCGGCCGGCATCACGGCCGTGCTTAAGTCAGGGGCCTTTGCCATGGACTACGAAGGCCCGGTGCGCGGCACGCACGCGTTGCTCAAGATGAACCAGAAGGACGGCTTCGACTGCTCCTCCTGCGCCTGGCCCGACCCGGACGACCACCGCTCGGTGGCCGAGTTCTGCGAAAACGGCGCCAAGGCCACCACCTCCGACGCCCAGTCGGACCCGGTGGGGCCGGAGTTCTTTGCCAAGCACAGCTTGGTGGACCTCTCGCGCATGACGGACCGGGACCTCAACAACGCCGGCCGCCTGACCCACCCCATGGTGCTGCGGCCGGGCGCCACGCACTACACGCCCATTTCCTGGCCCGAGGCGTTTGCGCTGGTGGGCCAGGAGCTGAACGCGCTGAAGTCGCCGCACGAGGCCATTTTCTACACCTCGGGCAAGGTACCCAACGAGCCAGCCTACCTGTACCAGCTGTTTGTGCGGCAGTTTGGCACCAACAACCTGCCCGACTGCTCCAACATGTGCCACGAAAGCAGCGGGGCCGCCCTGAGCAACACCACCGGCCTGGGTAAAGGCTCGGTGACGCTCAACGACATCTACGAGGCCGAGGTCATCCTTATTATCGGCCAAAACCCGGGCACCAACCACCCGCGCATGCTCACGGCCTTGCAGAAAGCCAAGAAGAACGGGGCCAAAATTATCAGCATTAACCCTTTGCTGGAAGCCGGCCTGCTGCACTTCAAGAACCCCCAGGACTTCATGAACCCCCTGAAGGCCCTGGGCGTGCTGCTCGGCGACGGGACGCCCATCACCGATATCTATTTGCAAGTCCGCATCAACTCCGACCAGCTCGTGCTGCGCGGGCTGATGAAGTGCCTGCTCGAAGCCGAAGCCCTGAACCCCGGCCAGGTGCTCGACCAGGGCTTTATCCAGGAATACACCACCGGCTACCCCGAGCTGGTGGAAACGCTGAACAACACCAGTTGGGCCGACATCGAGGAAGCCAGCGGCATTACCCGGGCCCAGATTCAGGAAGCGGCCAACCTGGTGGCCCGCCACAAAAAGATTATCACCTGCTGGGCCATGGGCCTCACCCAACAGAAAAACGGCGTCTACACGATTCAGGAAATCGTGAATATGCACTTTATGAAGGGGGCCGTGGGCATTCCGGGTGCGGGGCTGTGCCCGGTGCGGGGCCACTCCAACGTGCAGGGCGACCGGACCATGGGCATCTGGGAGCGGCCCACCGACACCTTCCTCGACTCCTTGGCCCAGGAATTCAACTTCGAGCCGCCCCGGGAGTACGGTTTCGACGTGGTGGAAGCCGTGAAGGCCCTGCACGACGGCCGCGTGAAGGTGTTTATGGCCATGGGCGGCAACATGCTCTCGGCCTGCTCCGACACCGAATTTGTGGCCGAAGGCATGCGCAAGCTCCGCCTTTCGGTGCACGTGACGCCCAAGCTCAACCGCAGCCACCTCGTCAATGGCGAAATGGCCCTGCTGCTGCCCTGCAAAACCCGCATTGATATTGATATGCAAAAGTCCGGGCAGCAGTTTATGACCTGCGAAAACTCGATGGGCGTGGTCAGCATGAGCAAGGGCGTACTGACGCCCATTTCCGACCAGATGCTGAGCGAAGTAGCCATTGTCTGCGGCATTGCCCTGGCCACCCTGGGCGAGAAAAGCACCGTCGACTGGGTGGGCTGCACCGAAAACTACGACCTGATCCGGGAGTACGTGGCCCGCACCATTCCCGGCTTCGAGGACTTCAACCAGAAGGTGCGCCACCCCGGCGGGTTCTACCTGCCCAACGGCCCGCGGGAGCGAAACTTCACGACTGAGAACGGCAAGGCCAACTTCAGCTGCACGCCCCTGGAAAAGCACGTGCTCGAACCCGGCCAGCTGGTCTTGATGACCATTCGCAGCCACGACCAGTTCAACACCACCGTGTACGACTACAACGACCGGTACCGCGGGGTTCACAACGAGCGGCGCGTCATCTTCCTCAACGCCGAGGACATGGCCGAGCGGGGCATCCGGGAGAAAGGGTTGGTCAACATTACCAGCCACTTCGAAGGGCAGCAGCGCCACGCCGAGAAGTTCATTGCCATTCCCTACGACATTCCGAAGGGCAACTGCGCCGTGTATTTTCCGGAAGGCAACGTGCTGGTACCCATTGGCTCGGTGGCTTACAAGAGCAACACGCCCACGTCCAAGTTTGTGATTGTGACCGTAGCGCCGGTAGAGCTACCCATCGGCACCCAGCTTCCGGCGGGGCAGCAAATAGCCGTACCGGCATAACGGCGGCGTAAAGCGTTAGAGGAAGCCCGGTCGCGGAAGCGGCCGGGCTTTTTTGCGGGGCTGGCTCAGCGGGCCACAATGCCCACAAGTGCTAGCAAGTCAATGAGGTTTCGACAACCTCAGCCGGGGCTTCTGCGTCTGGTAGAGTGTCTATTGTTCAGCCCGAAGCCTGGGAAACACCTTGGAAACAGGTCTTCTGGTGGAGTTGAGCAGTAGCCGGGCAGACCAGGGCAGAAAAATGGCCGGTTTGCGTATCCTTTTTCTAGTTTACCTGTTCTGCTACCATGGAAAAGTCACCCGCCGAAGACCCCAGCCAAGCTGGCAAAACCGAACAGCAAGGCGCCCAGGCCAACGCCCCCAAAAGCGGGGAACGACCCGACCAAGGCGCTGCCCCTGCCCCCGACCACTACCGCCCCGACCCCCAGCACGAACGAGACGAAAGCGTGATACCAGCCCCCGACGTTGCCAACGCCAAGTACAAGCAGCCCATTCTGGCCCAGCCGCCCGACGCCCTCACCGGCCTGCGCTTGGAAGCTCAGGCCAAAGTAGCCGCCGGCGTTACGGCGGTTATCAAGTCGATGCAGTTTAGCTGGAGTGAAGGCGGCGTGAGCCGGGGCACCCGGGGGTTGATGAGCATGAACCAGAAGGACGGCTTCGACTGCTCCTCCTGCGCCTGGCCCGACCCCGACCATCACCGCTCGGTGGCCGAGTTCTGCGAAAACGGCGCCAAGGCCACTGCCTCCGACGCCGACGACAAAGCCGCCGGCCCCGAGTTCTTCGCCCGCTACAGCCTGGCCGAACTCTCGCGCATGACCGACCGGGACCAGAACAATGCCGGCCGCCTGACGCACCCGCTGGTGAAGCGCCCCGGCGACAACCACTACTCCCCCATCGAGTGGCCCGCGGCCTTCCAGCTTATTGCCGACCACCTCAACGCCCTGACTTCGCCCCACGAGGCGGTGTTTTATACCTCGGGCAAAGTCCCCAACGAGCCGGCGTTTCTGTTTCAGCTGTTTGCCAAGCTGCTCGGCACCAATAACCTGCCCGACTGCTCCAACATGTGCCACGAAAGCAGCGGGGCCGCCCTGAGCCCCACGCTGGGGCTGGGCAAAGGCTCGGTGACGCTCAACGACATTCACGAGGCGGAGGTCATTCTGATTATCGGCCAAAACCCGGGCACCAACCACCCGCGCATGCTCACGGCCTTGCAAAAAGCCAAGCGCAATGGCGCTCAGATCATCAGCATCAACCCGCTGTTGGAAGCTGGCCTCAACCACTTCAAGAACCCCCAGGACTTCATGAACCCGCTACGGGCGTTGGGCGCACTGATGGGCGACGGCACCCCGATTACGGACCTCTTCCTGCAAGTGCGCGTCGATGGCGACATGGGCGTGCTGCGCGGCATCATGAAGCATCTGTTCGAGGCCGAGGACCTGAACCCCGGCCAAGTCGTCGACCGGCCCTTTATCGACCAGTACACCACGGGTTTCGAGTCGTTCGAGCAGAACATCCGCAATACCAGCTGGGAAGATATTGAGGAAGTCAGTGGCATTTCCCGGGCGCAGCTGCTGGAAGCGGCCAACATGCTGGCTACCAAAAAGAAGATCATCACCTGCTGGGCCATGGGCGTCACGCAGCAGCGCCAGGGCGTGCAAACCATCCAGGAAATCGTAAATCTGCACCTGATGAAGGGCGCCATTGGCAAGGCGGGTGCGGGCACCTGCCCGGTGCGGGGTCACTCCAACGTGCAGGGCGACCGGACCATGGGCATCTGGGAGCAGCCCACCAAGGAGTTTCAGGATTCGCTGGGCAAGGAGTTCAACTTCCAGCCGCCCTACGAGCATGGCTACGACACGGTGGAGGCCATCAAGGCCATGTACAAAGGCAAAACCAAGGTATTCTTTAGCCTGGGCGGCAACCTGCTGGCCGCCGGCCCCGACACTGAAATCATTGCCGAAGGCATGCGCAAGCAGAAGCTGACCGTGTTTGTGGGTACCAAGCTCAACCGCGGCCACCTCACGACCGGCGAAACCAGCCTGCTGCTGCCCTGCTTCACCCACCTCGACATCGACATGCAAAAGTCGGGGCAGCAGATGACTTCCTGCGAAAACTCCATGGGCGTCGTCAGCCAGAATAAGGGCGTGCTCGTGCCGCTCGAAGGCCAGATGATGAGCGAAGTAGCTATCCTTTGCGGGGTAGCCATTGCCACGCTAGGCACCAAGATTAACATTGCTGACTGGGTGGCCATGACGGAAAATTACGACGTCATCCGCGACCATATTGCCCGCGTCATTCCGGGCTTTGACAACTTTAATGAGAAGCTGCGGCGACCCGGCGGCTTCTATCTGCCCAACGGCCCCCGGGAACGGAAATTCACGACCAAGAACGGCAAAGCCAACTTCACGACCACCGACTTTGAAAAGCACCAACTGGAACCCGACCAGCTGGTGCTGATGACCGTGCGCAGCCACGACCAGTTCAACACCACGATTTACGAGTACAACGACCGGTACCGGGGCGTCCACGGCGAGCGGCGCGTGCTGTTTATGAACGCGCAGGACATGGCCGCCCGCGGCATCGAGGCCAAAGGGCTGATTGACATTACCAGTCACTTTAAGGGTGAAAAGCGCACGGTGGAGAAGTTCCTTGCCGTACCCTACGACATCCCGAAAGGCAACGTGGCGGCCTACTTCCCCGAAGCCAACCCGCTAGTACCGGTCGGCTCGGTGGCTAAAGTGAGCAATACGCCTACGTCGAAGTATGTGGTGGTGACAGTAGTGCCCACGCTGGCCGTGAACAGCAGCCGCGAATACCTGGAAGCCCGGGTAGCAGCTACCGAGGCCGTGTAAGCACCCTCGAGAACCCCAGCGCCCTGGCGAGGCCGGCGCCAGCTGTCCTCGCCAGGGAATAAACATCCTTCTGCCGGAAAGCCCCTTACTGCTGCGTGTAGTAAGGGGCTTTTCGCTTCAGAGCACCTGACGCCTTACCTAGCAGATGAAGCCACATCGTTTGAGGCGCGGAATGCCCTGCGGCCTCGCCGGAACAAAAGGCTTGGTACCGCTACACTTTTCACCCGCTTACACGGTAAAACTCTCGTTCCTTTCGTAATCTTGTTTGCTACACGCCCGCTGCTATGTCTGCCGATTCTGAAATCTCCATCTTTACCCACCACTTCGGCCGCCCCAACCCCGCCGTCCCCCCCGGCGACTTCTTTGCCGATAAGTTCGACAAGAGCCTGTGGCGCATGATGTACGACGAGGTAGGCGCGGGGTGGTACCGGAATGGGTTTCTTTATCTTTTCGGCACAGATCTGCCCCAGCTTACGGTCTGCCTCGATGCTTGGACGGATCTTTTGGAACCCGGCGTGGAGCGCGTGGTCATTGGCCGCAACGCCTACGGGGCGTTGTTAGTCGCCGAGCGGACCACCGAGGAAGGCACCGACGCCCCCATCGGCTTGCTCGACCCCTGGCAGGGCACCTATACCAAGCAAGAGGGCCTGGACTTTGCCAGTCTGCTCAGCGAAGGGCTGCCGGAAAACCGCCTGCCCGGCTTTCTGGACGACGCGGTTTACTCCGCGTTCAGCGCAGCCGGCAACCAGCTGGCCGAGACGGAAATTCTGGGTATTCAAACGCCAACCGGCCGGGGCGGCAGCCTGGAGCCAGGCAACTTCCGCCCGGAAGAGGTACTCGCCTTTCACCGGCGTATTGCCGCACTCCGGGCTCAGTAGCAGCGGCTAGAAAGGATAGCCAATGGCAATGTTATAGGTTGGGGTGGAGCCGCCCTTATCCCCGTTGGGGGTGCGCACGGGCATGGCCACGTCGAAGCGGATGACAAAGAACTGCACGTCGATGCGGATGCCGGCCCCGGCGCCCACGGCCAGCTCTTTCAGGAAGCTACTAGCCTCAAACTTGCCCCCGGGGCGGGTGGGGTCATCGTTTATCAACCAGATATTGCCCGCGTCTACGAACAGGGCCCCTTTCACGTACGGAAACAGATCCTGGCGGTATTCAGCATTGGCCTCTATGCGCATGTCGCCCACCTGGTCGTAGAAAGAAGAATTGCTTTTCTCGGTGGTAGTCGGCGTATAGGTGCCGGGCCCGATGCCCCGGGCCCGGAAAGCCCGTACGCTGTTGGGCCCCCCGATGCCGTACTGCTTCAGGTAGGGCATCACGTTGGAGTTCAGGTACGGAATGCCCGTGCCGATCAGCAGGCGGGTGGCTATTTTGTTGCCGCTGGTGGGGTTGGCGCTGGTGCGGAAGTAGTTGCGGAATTCCAGGTCGACCTTGGTGTACTGCGAAAACTCCTGCCCGATCAGCGTGTAGGCGGCCCGCTGGTCGGTGGGGTTCACGGTCTTGGTCTGCCCGGTCAGGTTGCTGACCAAGTACGCCAGGTTGCCCGACACTTCCAGCCCCCCGCTGAAGTACACTTGGTTGCGGCGCTGCTCCAGAGCTTGCTGGTTGTAGGTGTAGCGGTAGCTGCTACCCAGAATAAACTGCTGACGGAAGCTATTGGCCAAAAAGGGACTGGCTTCCAGCAGCTTGCTAAACTGCCGGGTGGAGTCGGCCAGGCGGATGTACTGCAGGTCGATGGGGCGCAGTTCCTGCTCGTTGGTGAGCTTGGTTTTCCAGGTGTAGCCGTAATTCAGGTTGAACACATCTTCCTGGAAGGCCTGCACCCGCTGCACGTAGCGGTAGCCGGCCCCGAAGGTGGTGCGGGGCTGGAAGTCGGAGTTGACCAGGCGGATATTAAACGGCGGGGTAATCAGGCGGGGCACCAGCAGCTGGGCATCGATGCCCAGCTCGTAGGAGGTGATGCCGATGGTGTTGGTTTCGGCCTGGGTCTGGTTTTCGAAGGTGCCCGTGAGGTTTACCAGCAGCTGCTCGGCCCCGCGCAGAGCCGAGCGGTTGCGGTACTGCACCTGGAAGCCCGGTCCGGTAAAGCCGTTGGACTTGCTGACCAGCAATACCTCGGCTCGCAACGACTGCTTGGGCACCTGGGTCATGCGCACAAACGAGTTCAGGAAGCCGTAGCCGGCCGAGTCGGCCTTGGCGCGGGCGGGCCGGAAGCGCATGTCCACAAACTTGAATGTGCCCAGGCTCATCAGACGGCTCAGGGTCTGGTCGGAGCGGCGGCGGCGGTACAGGCTGTCGGGATACAGGAATACGGCGTTGGTAATGGCTTTGGCCTTGAACACCTTCTCGTCGGGCACGTAGCGGTAGCCCTGGTAGCGAATGGGCTTGTCCGTGATGGTGGTATCCGACAGGTTGTAGCTGGTGTTCAGGGTGATGTTGTTCAGAATGTAGGGCTTGGCGGCCCGGGGCGGCGTGGTGGCCTTCACCTTTAGGTACACGTTTACCTGATTGTCGAGGGTGCTGTCGACCTGGAACAACAGGTAATCGGGGGTGAAGAAGTAGTAACCCTGGTTTTTGAGCACCCCGTCGATACGGGCCCGCTCGTTGATGAAGGTTTGCAGGTTGTAGTTGTCGCCGACCTTCAGCAGGGAGGCCGCCTGCGTGGCCCGGATGGCGCGGTCAATCAGGGTGTCGCGCTCGGGGAAGTGAATTTCCTTGATGGTGTAGGGCTTGCCCACCGTGGCCGTATAGTCGACCGAGGCGGTGCGGTCCTTCACCTGCACTTTGCTGCTTACACTGGGCTTGAAGTAGCCGTTGTTGTTCAGGCGGTTTACCATCAGGCCTTTCACCCGGTTGGTATCAACTTCGCTCAGCAGCACGGGCCGCTCGCCGTATTTATTGGCCAGCCACTTGCCCAGGCCCTTGGTTTTGCCTTCGCCGAGGTGCCAGAAGTACAGCTTGGGCCGTAGCCCCAGAATGGAGGCATTGGGCTTGGGGGTAATGGTACCTTCGAGCTCGGTTTGCAGGGCGGCCTCATTCGGCACGGCCACTTCCGACTTGATCTTAACAGTGCTGCCGGTATAGAGCTTGGCGCCTTCGGGAATGTATTTCGTGCCCGAGCAGCCACTGGCCAGGAGCCCGGCCACCAGGCCCAGCACCCGCAACGACGGAACAGAAACAGCGGAAAGACGGCGAATTACGGACACGGAACAGAACTAGATGAAAACAAAAACTCTCTTAAAAAACGGCTAGGCTAGCGGCTGGACGTGGTAGGCGGCGTGGCCCGCACCGAGTCGCGGCGGGTGAGGGCGGCGGGCGTCTGAGTCGAGTCGGGGGCGGCTTTCCGCTCCCGGCGCTGCTGCCGACGCTCCTGCTTCACATCCTCCTTCACCACGTCGTCGATGCCCTTGAAGAGGTCGGCCAGGTCGCGGTAGTCGCGCTGGAAGATGAGCGAGGCCCCGGTGCGCACAAACTGCCCGTCGATGTCGCCGTAGGCGTTGTTGCGGAAGGCCCGCAGACGGATCCGGCCGTTGGCCAGCACGTTGTATTCCACGCTCACGTCGCCGGCAAAGCTGCTCACCCCGGCCTGGCTTTGCCCGCCGGAAGCTTGGTTGCCCCCGCCCAGCGGCACATCCGTTCCGAGGCGCACGGTGAGGCGGTTATTGAGCAGCTGCCGGCGTACGGCCACGTTCAGGTCGGTACGGGTTTTCTCGGCGCCCGAAGAATAGTCGGCGTAGGAATTCACGCCCAGCTCCACGCCCAGGTTCGACAGGTAGCTGCCGGTCAGGTTGTTGAGCTGCTGGGTAAGCACCTGGCTGGCCGAGCCCCGCAGCTGATTGGCGACCAAGCTGCCGCTGCTGGAGCGGAAGGGGTCCTGGGACATAAAGCGGTTCAAGACCAGCAACGAGAATACCTGCTTGTTGAGTTCGGTCGTCTCGCTGGGCTGGCGCAACTGGGCCAGGCGGGCCTCGATGGGGCCGCGCAATTCACTGCGGGCACCTTCCGGCAACTTGATGTCGAAGCCGATGACGGGCTTGAGCAGCTCCCCGGTCACGTTGAGAAACACTTGGAAGGGCAGCTGGTTGCGGCCCACGGCGTTGAGCGTTTCGTCGGCCAGGCCCTGGGCGGCCAGCAGCTCGGCCGGCGGGGCCTTCACGTTGTAAATAGCCGACACGTTGAGCTGGGCGTTGTAGGGGTCCCCGGTCCAGGAAATGGTGCTGCCCTTGGCAATGTCGAATTCGCGGGAAGCCAAATCGTAGAGTGACATGGCGTATTTGCCCTCGGTCACGTCGAGGCGGCCGTTGAGGGTGATGGTGCCGCTGGGGTCAATGGCCGTACGCAGGGTGCCGGCGGCCCGCACCTGCAGGTTGTCGCCCGAGGCTTGGTCGATGATGATGGTAAAGGGTGTGTTGTCGTTCACCGTTACGGTGGCCGTAATGTCGTAGCCGGCGGCAGTTTTCACCGAGTCGAGGGCGACCTGCCGGGCCAGCATGGTATCCACGGGCGCGCTCAGGTCTACGAACTGCACAATGCCTTCCGTCGACACCAACCCCGCTTCGTCGTTGGGTACGGCCACTTTCAGGTCCGAGCCCTCGGCCACCACGGCCCGGGTGCGCACCACGGGCAGGGTTATGTTGCCGCTGATGCGCGTATCCGAGTCCACCACCAGCTTGCCGTAGAACAGCGGGTTGTCGCGCTGGGAGCTTTGAATGGCCAGGAACTTGTCAGTCGTCACGTTCAGGTTGAAACGGTAGTCATCCACGTAGTTGCGGGTAAACACCGTACCCGAGGCCACGGCCTTGTTGCCCACCGAGTCGAGCACCGTAAAGTTGTCGAAGGTCAGGCCCTGCTCACTGAAGTTGACGGTCTGGCTCGGCAGCCGGTAAGGGGCGCCCAGCTGGCTCACGGTAAAGCCCGCGTCGGGTGTGGTCGTAATGGCGCCGCGAATCAGGGGCTGGGCAAGGGTACCGCGCACGTCGAGGTTGCCGGTAATGCCGCCCGTGGATTCGCGCAGCTGTCCGGCCGAAAAAGCCTCGGCCGTTTTAATATCGAGCCGGTTCACCGTTACGGCAAACTGAATGGGGTCGGGCGGGGTGGCCAGGTAGTAGCCCACGGCCCGCACGTCGGTGCCCGCCGCGTTGGTCAGGCGGGCATCCACATTGTAGCGGTTGGCGGTGGGGTTGGTGGCTTTCAGCGTCACGTCGCCTACCAATGCCTTGTTGTAGGCAAAATTGGTCAGGGCCAGATCCGCCGTAAACGCCTGCCGGGGCTGGCCGATGCTGAAGGCCACGGCCTGCCCGTTGATGGTACCGGCTACCATAGAGTCGGGCATGCCGCCGGCCTTGGCCAGGCCGTTGAGGTCAAAGTTGGTAATGGTAGCCTGCAGCGGATACTGGGCGCCGGGCAGGGTTTGCAGGGCCAGCACCTGGTTGCCCTGGCTAAGGCGCACGTTGCGGGCGAAGATGGCGCCGGTAGCCGTGGTGTAGCGCACCTCATTATCGGGCGCCACGTCCCATTTCTGGTTGTCGAGCACCAGGTTAGGCCCGAAGCTAAAGGCGTACGCGTCACCCTGGTTGAAGACCTGCAACACCCCGGCCACGTTCAGGCGCTCCACGCTGTCCGACTCGGCGATGCGCAGGTTGGTCCCAATCTTATTGTTGGCGATGCTGCCGGTCAGGCTGGGGTTAGGCAACCGCAACGACGTATCCTGACTGGCCTGCCGCAGCCGCAGCGCGTAGTCCAGCTTCTGCGGGTCCGACGCCACGTTGAGCCGCAGCGAGTCGAGGCGGTAAGTATCGTACACAATCAGCGGAATCCGGCTGTTTATCGTCAGGTTGGCGGCCCGGCTGTCGTAGCTGCCAGTCAGCTTAAAGGGCGAAATCTGCTTGAGGCCGGGCACCAGCTGGGTGGCAATCTTGGGGTTCTTCAGGTTGGCGTCGAATGTGAACTGCCGGTAGACACTGGAGGCCGCGTAGCGCACCCCGGGCAAATCAAAGTACCGGTCGATGTGGCGCTGCAGCTCCAAAGCCAAGTCGCCCAGGCGGGTGTTGCCGCGCAGGGTAGCATCCAGCACGTTGGAAGCAAAGTAAACTTCGGTTCGGCCCGGCCGTTGCAAAATCCGGCCGCTGAGCGAGTCGAGGGCAAAGGGCTGATTGTCTTTCACGATGACCACGCGCCGGCCCGAGAACGTGCCGTTGAGCGAGTTGAGGTCCGAGCCGCTGATATTGGCCGCCAAGTCGCCCTGAATGCGCAGGTCGCCGCCGGTGTAGAAGCCCAGGGCCGTGAGGTTGGCCCCGCGCAGGTTGAGCCGGTCCACGGTGTAGGTCGGGTTGTTGGCGTCGCGCAGGTTCACGGTAGCCAAGAGGTCCAAGTTCAGGTTGGGGTCCTGGCTGCTGCGGGCGTCTACTTTGTAAATCTGCCGGTCGATGTCCACGTTGGCCGTAATGCCGCGGTAGTTGTAGCCGTTGTATTGGGCACTCTGCACGTTGGCCACCAGCTTGCCGCGCATCTGGGCCGGGTCGAGGCCCCGGGCATTGAGGCGGCCACTGGCGGTAATTTTGCCAATGGTGGGGTCGCGCAGAAACTTCCCTACGTCGAGGCCCTGGGTGGTGAAGGTAGCATTGATGGGCTCGGCGCCTTTGGGGCCTTCGCCCATGTCCACCTTGGCCGTGGCGTTGCCGAAGGAGGTCGTGGCCCGGAGGTTGGCGTCGAAAATCTGGGCGGTGGGCCGGCCCTTAAACGTGCCGGCCACCGTCATGCGGCCCGGCAGGCGGTACTCGGCCGGAATCGTGCCCTTGGGCAGCAGGCTCTTGATATCGGCGTCGGAAGTCGTGAATTGGGCAATGTTCAGGTCGGTGTAGAGGCGGCGGTCGGTTTCGGGCAGGCCCACGATTCGGCCGCTGGCCCGCACCACCGTGTTGCGGAAGCCCACAAACTCCAGGTTCTGTATCCGCATGTCGCCCACGCGCCCACTCACGCGCCCACTCACCAGCACCGACTGGTTGGCACCCGTGTTGAACGGGGCGGTGCCGGCCAGGTCAGGAGCCAGGTAGAGGATGTCGCGGAAGCCCAGGCGTACGTTGCGCAGGTCGCCCTCGATGCCCAGGTTGGGCAGCTGCCGGGTGTCGGCCAGGGCGTCGAGGCTCTTGTAGCGCATGGCCAGGGTCTGGCGGATGCGGGTATGGGGCGTTTGCAGGTCCAGGTTGTCCAGGCGGGTCTGCACCGAGTCGAACACCACGTCGGCCGTGGCGCTGTTTACCTGGAAGCCGCTCTGCTCCTTGCCCGCCAGGTTCACGATACGGCCGGTGGTGCTGTTCTCGGAGTAAAACAGATTCTCCGTGTTCAACACCAGGTCCGTGAACTTGAGGTGGTTATAGTCCATGCCGGGCACGCGGGTGCGCTGCTTGGGCTGGTTGAAGTTGTCGAAGGCCACGTCCACCCCGCTGATATCCGACTTCTTCAGCGTCACGACCCAGCTGGTGGCCGAGCCCGTGGCTTTTTCCACCGACTCGTTCAGGTCGCGCACGGCTTCGGCGGGGTTCACCACCCGCTGCTCCACCGGCACATTCTCATTCTGAGCGTAGGCAAAGGACGTATTGCGCAGCCGCAGCGTGTTCAGATCCACGCGGCTGCGAATCAAATCGATGTTTTCCGCCGTGGCCTCAGCCTCGCCGATGCGGGTGCTGATAAACTGGGCGGCCACGTTGTTGCGGTAGGTCAGGCTCACGTTGTTCAGGGCCGCAGTGTTCAGCCCAAACGTCGTAGTCAGCGGCTCGGAGGGCGTGTCCGGCGGCACCTTGCTTTGCACAATGCCGATGCTGGTATTTTTCAGCGCGGCCGTGTTGATGCGGTAGATGGACTTATCCACGTCCACTTCGTTCATCGTCACGGCCAAATCCCCCACCTTGGTGCGGATGTCGTTGCCGTCGACCTGGTCCTGGTAGGTCAGGAAGATGTTGGACAAATGCAGGTCGCCGATGTTGTAGGTAAAGCCCCCGGTCGAGTCGGCCGGGGCGGTAGTTGTCGTGTCGCCAGTGGCAAAGGCGGCCACGATAAAGTCGTAGTTCGATACGCTGTCGGGCTCGGTACGCTTGATGTGCAGCGTGCCGTCGTTGAGCTCCAAGGACTTGACGTTGATCTGCGACTTGGTCAGGGCCCACAAGTCCAGGTTCACCCCGAGGTGGCCCACGGCCAGCAGCGTATCGCGCTGCTGGTCTTCCAGATACACGTTGTCGAGTGAAATGGCATTGCGAAAGTCGGTACGAAACTTACCGATACGTACTTCCGTGCCCAGCTTATCACGCAGGTAGCCTTCGGCCTTGCGGGCCACAAAGTCCTGGGTAGCCGGAAATTGCAAAGCCACCACGGCCACTAGTACCAGCAGCAGCACAAAAGCCACGAGTCCCAATAGAGTATACAGGGCGCGGCGGGCGTAAGTAGGTAGAGAGTTAATGGCGCAAACAGAATAAAGGTCCGCCCGTCCCAACGCAAAAAGTGGGGTTGGGGTTGGCTTAGTCCACGCTTAATCCTGCTAGCCGGATGGCCGGCGAAGAACAAATACATAGGCTTTTGCGCATGAATAATTTTTTCTGCTTTCCACCCACCGAACCAATGGCCTTCGTCTTCTGATAACCTTCTGCTAATCCACTGTTTAACTCAATAACATCTCCTTGTCAGCCCCGCAATTAATTACGCAACTAATCAATTCCTTCCGACCAGGTAAAACTTCCCCTTTCACTCTATTATCTTTCGCCTCCAATTCGATTTCCACCCTCCCATGATTCTTCGTTTTACCCTGCCTTTTTACACTGCCTGGGGTCAGCGGCTGGTAGTATGCGGTTCCGAGCCCTCCTTGGGTTCCTGGAACCTGGCTCAGGCCCTGAATCTGCACTACAACCCGTCCTCCGGCCTCTGGAGTCACGAAATAAGCCTGCCCGATGACCAGGCCGGCACGGTAGAGTACAAGTACATTCTGCTGGATGAGCGCACCGGCAACGAAGACTGGGAGTGGGGTGAAAACCGGAAAGTAGACTACGACGGCCGCCAATTCAGCCGCCTAGTGCTGGAGGACTACTGGCGCCCGGCAGCGCAGCCCGAAAACGAGCTGCACACGGCCGCCTTTACCCAGGCACTGATGCGCCGTCCGGCCGCTAAGCCGGCCACCAAGCCCGCCGCCCGCCTGGCCGATTCCGTAGTGCGTTTCCAGCTGGTAGCGCCCCGCGTCGACTCCGACCATCAGCTTTGCGTGCTTGGCTCCGACCCGGCCCTGGGCGCCTGGGATGCCCGCAAGGCCGTGCTGCTCTCGGATGCTACGTACCCAACTTGGACGGCCGATGTAGTCCTGGAGCACCCCGAGCGAATCAGCCTGTATAAGTATGGTATCTGGGACCCGCGGGAAAAAAAGATCCTGCACTTGGAAGCCGGCGACGACCGGGTGATTTCGCCTTCGGCCGACCGCAAAACCCTGCGGGTGCGGGCCGACGAGCATTTTCGTTACCCCACCGGCGCCTGGCGCGGGGCCGGCGTGGCCCTGCCCGTGTTTGCCTTGCGGAGCCGCCGCGGCCTGGGCGTGGGCGAGTTCCCGGACCTGAAATTGCTCATCGACTGGGCCGCCAGCACCGGGCTGAAGATGGTGCAGATCCTGCCCATCAACGACACTACTGCCACTCATACCTGGGTCGACTCTTACCCGTACGCGGCCATTTCGGTGTTTGCCCTGCACCCGCAGTACCTGAACCTGGACGAAATTGCCGAGTTCGACGAAGCTGCTGACCGGCAGGAGCTCGACAAGCTGCGCGACGAGTTCAACCAGCTGGACTTTGTGGACTACGAGCCGGTGATGAACGCCAAGTGGAAGTTTATCAAGACCTTGTATCAGCAGGAAAAGGTGCGGTTTTTGGCCGACCCCGAGTTTCACAGCTTCCGGGAAGAGCAAAAGGGCTGGTTGGTTTCCTACGTGGCCTTTTCGGCGCTGCGGGACCGGTTTGGCACGGCCGACTTCTCCCAGTGGCCCGCCGAGTTCCGGACGCCTCAGAACCTGGAGGAGCTGACCAGTGAAACCCAACCCGACTTCGACGAGTTTGGCCTGCACTTCTTCACCCAGTTTCACCTCGACAAGCAGCTGCGCGAGGCTGTAGCCTATGCCCGCCAGAGCGGGGTGGTGATGAAAGGCGACCTGCCCATCGGCATTTACCGCCACTCGGCCGACGCCTGGACCCAGCCCGAGCTCTACCACATGGACCAGCAGGCCGGCGCCCCGCCAGACGACTTCTCGACCACGGGCCAGAACTGGCGTTTCCCGACCTACAACTGGGAGCGGATGGCCCAGGACGGCTACCTGTGGTGGAAGCAGCGCATGAGCCACCTGGCCCGCTACTTCGACGCCCTGCGCATCGACCATATCCTGGGCTTTTTCCGCATTTGGGAAATGCCCGGCCACTCGGTGGAAGGCCTGTTGGGCCACTTCTCCCCCGCCCTGCCCCTGCACCGCCACGAAATTGAGCAGCGCCTCGGCTGGTTCGATTACGGCCGCCTGTGCGAGCCCTACATCCGCTGGCACATCCTGGCTGATATCTTCAAAGAGCAGGCCGAAGCCGTCAAAAACGAGTTCTTGGACGAGGCCAGCTACGGGGTATTCCACCTCAAACAGCATCTGCAGACTCAGCGGGAAATTGAAGCGGTGTTCGAGCAGAAGATTGCCGCCGACCCCTTAAACACAGAGCACTACGTGTGGCTGCGCACGGGCCTCTACAAGCTGGTCAACGAGGTGCTGTTTGTGCCCGCCGAGCAGGCCGACTTCTACCATCCGCGCATTACGCTGCCCAAGACTTACGCCTTCCGGGAGCTGGACGAAACCTCGCGCCACCGCCTGCACGACCTCTACAACGACTTTTTCTACCGGCGGCACGAGGAGTTCTGGCGCGAGCAGGGCCTGGTGAAGCTGCCGGCCGTGCGCTTTGCCACCAACATGCTGATCTGCGGCGAAGACCTGGGCATGGTACCCGAGTCGGTGCCGGGCGTGATGAAGGCCCTGGGTATTCTGGGCCTCAACATCCAGCGCATGCCCTCCGACCCGCAGGTGGAGTTTGGCCACCCCGGCCGGGCGCCCTACCTCTCGGTGGTTAGCCCCGGCTCTCACGACATGAGCACGGTGCGGGGTTGGTGGGAAGAAGACCCCATCCGGACCCAGCGCTTCTTCGAAAACACACTGGGCCACTGGGGCGAGGCCGCTCCGTATTACTGCGAGCCTTGGGTAGCCCGCGAAATTACGGTGCAGCACCTGCAGTCGCCGGCCATGTGGGCCGTGTTTCCGCTCCAGGACCTGCTGGCCACCGATGCGGACCTGCGCCGCCAAAATCCGCTCGATGAGCAAATTAACGTGCCCAGCAACCCGACCCACTTCTGGAAGTACCGCCTCCATCTGAACCTGGAGGACCTGGTGCAGGAAGTTGGCTTCAACAACGAAGTGCAACAGCTTATCAGCCACAGCGGCCGACTGCGCGTCTACTAAGCGCGCCAGCCTCTCCTTGGTTTTCCGAAACGGTTTCATCGCCCTGATGAAACCGTTTTTTTATGCCCTGTCCTGTCCTAAAAAGGATTCTGCGTGACTATTCTGAGGTCGCTGCCAGGAATTCGCTCTTTTTATTCGCACAGAAGCCAGCGCCCTTCAGCCACAGGTATTGGTCCTTCAGCCAAAATGTGCGCGCCAGCATGAGCAGCCTGATACGTTTGTGTGAGAAAAATACGTGCGTGTTTATCCGGAGCTAAATCCGCTTTAGTACCCGCTGCGTAGACTTGGAACAATCCAATACCCTTGGAATAGTTTTACTCGTAGCGCATCCCTTTTTGCCTGCTGCCCTGCGAGGATAGTTACCCACTTCGTTTCTTTTCACCCATAACATATCATGAAAACAACTTTACGATTAGTGGTCTTGCTGCTGATCTGGGCTGGTTTCGGCAGTGCGGCGGTAAAAGCGGCTGTTGCGCCAACCATTATCACACCAACCATTACCGGGGCTACCGTTCCGCGCAACAACGGCCTGACGGTGCTCGTCACCTCCGTGACGGCCACGCTCTTCAACGACGCCGACGGGAACACCAGCCTGTCGTATTACCGCGTTACGACCCTGCCTACCAGCGGGCAGCTGTACGCCTACAACGTGGCCAGCGACGAGAGCATCGCCATTACGTCTACCGCGCAGACGTTCAACCCGTTTCAGTACCCCAGCATTGCCTACGCTCCAGCGGCTACGGCCGCGGCGGCTACGTACTCGTTTCAGTACCGGGCCACGGATGAAGACAACCTGACCTCGGCCATTGGTACCTACAACATTCCCGTTTCGACGGCGGCCAAGGTAAATCAACTGCCCCTGACGCGCGAAGTGACCAACCAGATTATGGCCAAAGGCTTCGGTCCCAGCCCCCTGGCGCCCGGCCTGTTCGGCGTCGATACGGACGGCAGCGTCGACAACTTTCTCATCACCACCGTGCCCGACCCGGCCACGGTAGGCGTTCTGCGTATCGGGACGGCCGGCGCTCAAATTGCGGCCAACACGACCATTACGGCGGCGCAGGCGGCCCAGCTCACGTTTGACCCCGTAGCCACCTACTTCGGCACGGCCATCATTCAGTACCAGGCCATCGACAACAACGCGGCTTCCGATGCTACGGCCGCCAATTACGCCATTCCGGTTTCCAACGTGGGCAGCCCTTTCGGCTCGAGCCTGCTGTTTTATTCGCGCCCGATCTTGGAAGACTGGACCAGCACGGCCCAGTCGATTACGGTAAATGGTACCACGGTTTCGGTAAGCAACTACACGGGCAGCGGCCCGGAAACCAACCTGCACATCGAAGACAACCCCACCATGCCCGGCCGGGCCCTGACCTGGACGGCCGACTACATCAACGGCACGCCGGTGGCTTCGCACACGGCCAGCGTGACCTTTGACTTCAGTAAGCCCGTTAGTGGCTTCAGCTTGAGCCTGGGCGACATTGACTTGTCGGCCAACGCCTGGACCGACCAGGTAACCATCACCGGCAAGCGCGCCGACGGCACGACGGTGGTGCTGGCCGCTGCTAATATTGACCTGGGTACGGCCGTAACCTACACCGGCAACAACGTGCTGACCGGCAACGCCGGCTCCTCGACGGCCGACGACAATACGGTGGTAACTTTCCCCGAGCCCATCGTGAGCGTGACCCTGGCGTATGCCAACACGACGACCAACGTGAATCCGGCCCAGCAGCTGATGACCATTGAGGCCTTTTCCTGGTATACGCCCGACGTGGTAACGACCCTAACCGGCCCGGCCCGCGTGAACCCCAACACCAACGTGACCTACGTGGCCACGAGCACCAACACCGGCCCTTACACGGCCACGGGCGTTATCCCGACGGTGCAGCTGAACGCCGGCCTGACTAACGTCACCATCAACGGGGTAGCTGCCGGCACCAGCTACAACTCCACGACGGGCCTGCTGACCTTGCCCACCACGACCAACCTGGCCAGCGGCGCCAGCGTGGCCTACAACGTGGGCTACACCATCGGCACAAGCACCGTAACGGGTATTGCCCGCAACAGCGCCACTTCCGCCGACGAGGCTCCGGCCAACAACAACGGCTCGTTGAGCAACTCCCAGGTAACGACAGTCGTGAACCAGCCACCGGTGGTGCAGAACGTGACGGCCCCGACGATGAGCAACGCCAACGCGGCTACTCCTATTCCGTCGTTGGTGGGCACCGACCCCGACGGCGACAACACCATTGCAAGCTACCTGCTGACCAACCTGCCCAACACAACAACCCAGGGCACGCTGAGCTACACCCGCAATGGGGCTCCCGTCACGCTGGCAACGGGCAACACTTCGACCCTAGCCAACCGGACGCTGACGCCGGCCGAAATGGCTACCCTGCAGTTTGACCCCGTGGGTACTTACATCGGCAACGCTACCTTCAACTACACCGCTACCGACGACCTGGGCCTTACCTCCAACACGGCGACCTACACCATTCCGGTCAACACCGCCATTGGCGCCACCGACCTGTTTGTAAACCAGCAAGTTAAGCTCGGCCCCTACCAGATTGGCGACCAGGTAACCTTCACCGTGACGGCCGGCAACACGGGCTCGGCGGCTTCGGGTGTGCAAGTGAAAGACGCCTTGCCCGCGGGCCTGAGCTTTGTGAGTGCAGCACCTTCGCAAGGCACTTACGACCCTGCCACCGGCGTATGGAACGTGGTTTCGGGTCTGAACACCTTTGCCAGCGGTGCCTCGGCCACGCTGACCATCACGGCCACCATTACCCGCAACGGGACGTTTACCAATGTCTCGACCATCACGGCTACCACGACCGACTCGAACCCGTTTAACAACGAAGCCAGCCAAGTAGTAAACCCCGGTACGGCGGCTTACGCCCAGGATTTCGAAGGCCGCACCACGACCGACTACTGCGAAATTTACACCGGTATGTCGCTCACGGGCACGACCAACGCTCTGGCCGACAACACCTCCCTGGTTTCAAATGCCGTGCTTAGCACTACGGCCGTGTCGTACGCTACGCCCCTGCTGCGCCTGACGGGCTCGGCCACCGTCTCGTTCCTGACCCGGGTAACGGCCACAACCAACACGCCCCGCTACCGCGTAGCTCTGCTCGACGCCGCCGGCAACCGCACGGTGCTTACGGCCTTCGCGGCCTTCACCAACACGACGGCTACCACCATCACGGCCAACGTGGCCCAGTCGGGAGTGTACCGCGTGGAGGTGTCCTTCGACGCCACGGTGAACGGCGCAACCAACGGCGTGGCCATCATCGACGACGTGGTTATCAACAATGCTACCGTGGCTACTCAGGCCAAGGACGGCACTAACTGCGCAGCCAACACGCTGCCCGTTGCCAACGACGTGTCGTTCCGCATTGCCAACAGCCTCGGCGCTACCACTATTCCCTCGCTGTCGGGTACGGATACGGCCCCAGGCGTAGTTAGCTCCTACGTGTTCCAGAGCGTTCTGGACCCCGTTACGCAAGGTTCACTCACGCTGAATGGCGTAGTAGTGAAGATTGGCCAGATCATTACAGCAGCCGAAGCCGCGCAGCTCAAGTTTGACCCCGTAGCCGGCTACGTAGGCACGGCCAGCTTCCAGTTCAGCGCCATCGACAACAGCGGCGAGATGAGCCTGGCGCCGGCCACCTACACCATCCTGGTTGAAAACGCTACCACCATTACGGGGCGGGTATTCGACGACGTGAACTACGGCGGCGGCTCGGGCCGCTCCTACGCCACGGCCAACACGTCAGCCATGACCTCGGGCTTTGCCGACAACAGCATCCTGCGCGGCAACGCCGTGGTGGAGCTCTACGACAAGGCCACCGATCTGCTGATTGCGACCACTACTACCAGCAGCACGGAAGGCACTTACACCTTCACCAACGTGCTGGCCGGCGACTACGCCGTGCGGGTGGTGAACTCCTCCGTTACTTCCGTACGCAGTGCCACCGCTTCGGGTGTACTGCCGGTGCAGACCTTCGCCAATGGTGACCAAAACAAGGTAGGCGGCGAAGTGCCCAGCAAAATTGACGCGCCCCAGAACACGGGCAACCAGCTACTGGCCGACTTGACCACGACAACCCAGACGGCGCAGTCGATTACGGCGGTCAGCATTTTGGCCGAAACCCTGGCGCCGGTCACCAATGTGGACTTTGGCTTCAACTTCGACGTTATCAGCAACACCAACTCGTCGGGCCAGGGTTCGTTGGCTCAGTTCATCTTGAACAGCAACACGCTGCCCAACAGCAACTTTGTGGGCAACACCGGTGCTACCCTGGGTCAGCAGAGTGCCTTCTCGGGCTCCCCCCTCACCATTGGCCGCGAAACCAGCATCTTCATGATCAGCACGGGCACTACGGCGGGCAACGGCTTCCGCACCGGCGTAAACGGCGGCTTCGTGGGCACCACGGCTACTATTTCACTCACCGGTGCCCTGCCCGAGATTACTGCTGCCAACACAACGCTGGACGGATTCCGCCAGTCGCTGGCAACCGGCAACAACGTAGCGGCCGTAACGACCGGCACTGGCGTCACGACGGGCGCCGAGGTTATTATCAACTACAACTCCCTGAAAGGCCTAGTCGTAACCGGGGGCAGCACTATCATCAGCTCCCTGGAATTCAACAACGCCAAGGGCAGCAGCACGGCCACAGCCGGCACTATTGCTGACGGCGCCGCCATTACCCTGAGCGGAGCAGCCGTAACGGGCTCGGTTGTGCGCGACGTAACGGCCAAGAGCAACGCCACAGCCGGCGTATTCCTGACCAGCGGCGCTACGGGCGTCACGGTGTCGGGCAACGTGCTGCGCGACGCGCTGGCGACGGTTGCGGCTACGGGCATCACCGCCACCGACGGCGACGGTATCCGCCTGAACGGCGCTTCGACCAATACCATTAACGGTAACATCGTCTACAACAACGCCGGCTACGGTATTGAGCTGACGGGTACGGCCAGCAACACCAACACCATTTCGTCGAACACCATCGACGCGAACGGCGGCGGCGGCACCAGCAGCAATGCGGGCCTGAGCATTCAGGCGGGCAACAACAACCTGATTCAGAGCAACACCATCAGCAACAGCGTGGGCGGCGACGGCATCGTAGCCCTGAACGGCACCTCGGGCAACCGCTTCACACAGAACTCTCTGTTTGGCAACGGTGACCTGGGCATCGACCTGTCGAACGGCGCAACGGCTACGGGCGAAGGCACCAACATCAACGACAATACCGACGCTGACACGGGCGCCAACGGGGTGTTGAATTTCCCCATCATCACGCAGGTAGCCCAGGACGGCACCAACCTTCGCATCACGGGCTATGCCCCGGCTGGTTCGTTGGTTGAGTTCTTCGTGGCCGACGTAACCACGGCTGCTTTCGGCGAAGGCCGTACTTACCTGGGAGCCCGCACCGAAGGCGCCACGGAAGATGTCGACACCAAGAAAGGCGACTACTCAGGCACTATCAACGGCCTGAACCAGGGTAGCGAAACGTTGGCTAACCGCTTTGCCTTCGTAATTCCCTTCTCCAGCCTGTCGGCGGCGCAGCGCACGGCCCTGACCGGCGCCGGTGCCCGCCTCACGGCCACGGCCACGATGCTGGCCACCGTGAACAGCCTAACCGTTGGCAACACGTCGGAATTCTCGGGCAATGCCGCCGTTACCAGTGGAGTACTGCCCGTGGAACTCACCCAGTTTACGGCCAAGGCCGTGCAGACCACTGCTGTGCTCTCCTGGACTACGGCTTCGGAAAAGAACAATGATCATTTCGTGGTAGAGCGTTCTTTCGACGGTAGCAAGTTTGAGGCAATCGGCCAGGTAAAAGGCCACGGCACGACCACCCAGGGCCAGAGCTATACTTTCAGCGACACGGGCGTAGGCAGCAAGTTCCAGGGCACGGTTTACTACCGTCTGCGGCAGGTAGATACCGACGGCACCAGCGACCACAGCCCTGTGCGCGTGGTGACGTTCACCGAAAAGGTAGCTGTCGTAGCCACCATCGGCCTCTACCCTAACCCCGCAACCACTACCACGAACCTCGACCTGACTGCTTTGCCTAGTGGCACCTATCAGGTTTCGGTTATCGATGCAGCCGGCCGCACGCTGAGCACGAGCCGCTACTCGGGTGGCGCGTTGCACCCCCTGCAGGTGCAGCATCTGCCCCAGGGTGTGTACATAATTCGGGTAGAGGGCGCAAACCTGAGCCTGTCGAAGCGCCTGGAAAGAAACTAGCGTATTTCTTCCGGTACCCAGGCAAAAAAGCCTCTTCCTCAACAGGAAGAGGCTTTTTTATTCTTGGCAGTAAGTTCTGCAGGCTCAATTCTGTCGGGTTTAGTGTTACGCCTTTGTTTGTCCCCCGGGCTTTCTCGACGGTGACTAAATCCACTCTGTAATCCTATTCGTATCGGTAAAGATCTATATTGAGTGTGGTGTTCTAAAGGAGCGAGCCAGACTCCGGCCTCTTTCCTCACTCCATCCAACTCACCACCTATCTGTAAAACACACGGTTACAATTGCACTTTTTGCTTTAAATCTCGACTATCAGACACTGGAAAAAGTAGGCCTGTTTAGGCAAAACAAGTTGCACTTCAGCGAGAACACAGGAACGTTCACCGAAAAAATGACGGGTAATTGAGTTGTACAGAGTAAGTTTGCATACTGATTACTGTGTCTTGCCCACATCTTTGCTCTTTTTGGAATTTTCTCTGCTCTTTTTATAAACATTCTATGACAACAATCTTACGCATAACAGCTCTGCTGTTATTCTGGTTGGTGGTAGCCCCGACGAAAGTGCAAGCGCAAGAAGGCACGGCTTTCTCGTGTGATGGTACGTTCTACCAGATTCGCCAGGTGGGAACTGGCACCGCCGCCTACTCGGCCTTGTTCGTAGTAAACCGCTCGACGGCGGTGTATACGACCAACGCCTACACCTTTGGTGGCACCAATGCCACGGGCAACCTAGGTAGGGTGTTGAACGCCTTGGGCTACAACTCCCAGGATGGCTTTATGTACGCCGTTTCCTACCCCTCCGACAACGGCGACCCGGCCATTTTACCCGATGGAATTCACCTGTTCCGCATTGGGCAAGGCGGCATCCGCGACTTGGGTCGCACGAACCTGCCCCTGGCGCAGTACAACTCCGGCACCTTCGACAAAAGCGGTAACTACTACCTGACAACTCGTAACAGCACGGACGCCACCTACCGCAATACCTTATTCCGTCTGAACGTGGCCAACTTCGCCACCGTGCTGACGTCGAATACCCAGTTTCCTATGGTTGACCCGCAGGGCGGCCCCGCCGATGACAACTTCACCGACATTGGCTATAACCCTTCTGACAACACGCTTTACTCGGTAGCCCGCCTGGGCGACGTGTCGCGCATTGCCGTAGGAGCTACAAATGCTGTAGTAACCCCAATTAGCTCGGGGTCGACTTCGGCTGAAATCTTCGGTTCGTCGTTCTTCGACATTTCGGGCAACATGTATGCCTACTCCAACGGTACCGTAGGCACCGCCAACTCGGCTGGTCTGTACTCAATAAACCTGAGCACGGGCGCGGCTACCCTGATTAGTACCGTTGACGCGGCCAACAACAGCGACGGCGCCAGCTGCATCAACCCCGACCAGCGCATCGACGTGGTAAAGGAGCTCATCAGCGTAGTACCGACCGGTACGGCTCGTCAGTTCAACGTACGCTTCAATATCCGGGTGAAAAACACCGGTACCTCTACCGCTCCTAACGTGCAGGTATCGGACTTCCTGCGTGGCAACACGGTGAATACTACTTTCCCGACGTCGAGCACCGTGACATTGGTAGCCAACTCGGGTTCAGTAACCAACTTTGGGGTTAACGCGGGTGCTGCGCCTACTTTGGCCTTCAACACGGCCTTCAACGGCCAGGGTACCAATACGGACCTGCTAACCGGTACCCAAGCCCTGACCGCCGGCCAGAGCGCCCTGATTGACTTTACGGTGACGGTAACTTTCCCGGCTACCCCTGGCACTCCGACTACCGTACAGAACAACTACGCCTACGCCTCCACCATCGGCGGCACGGCGGCCAACCAGGGCCACGTACAGCTGACGAACGGTACGATTCTGCCTCCCGGCACGCTGCTGGCCGAAGACCGGTCGAACAACTCGGCTTCCTTCCCCACGACACCCAACGGCGACGGCGAAACGCCTACGCCGGTTCGTTTCCAGACCGCTATTCAGGGTACTGTTTTTGAAGATGTTAACTTCGGCGGCGGCCTGGGCCGCACCCAGGCTACCAGCAACGGTCCTGGCTTGGCTAACGTGCGGGTAGAGCTTTACGGCGGCGGCGGTGCTTTCCTGACCTCAGTGCTGACGGATGCCAACGGCAATTACGAGTTTACCACTGGCGCCGGCGGTGCCGCCCTGGGTATCAACACCAACTATCAGGTACGGGTAGTAAACAGCTCGGTATTCAGCAGCCGTCCGAACCCCAACGGGGCTTCCACGGTTGGCGTGCAAACTTATATCAACGGCAACAACAACCAGGTAGGCGGCGCCAACCCCAACCAGGTTGATGTTCCCAGCAACGGTGCTGGCGCTTCCATTGCCACGCTGCAAAACCAGTCGGCTACCACGATTGTGCAGTCACTGACAGCGGTTACTACGCCGGCTTCGGGTCCGCTGACCTCGGTTGACTTTGGCTACAACTTCGACCTGGTAGTGAACACCAACAGCTCGGGCCAAGGCTCGCTGGCGCAGTTCATTCACAACAGCAGCTACCTGGCCAACACGGGTCTGGCCCAGGAAGGCCTGACGGCCGGCAAGGAGCACGCTATTTTCATGATCAACAACGGCATTGCTGCTACCAACGGTATGCGTGGGGCTGGCTTTGCCTCCCCGGGCTACAACGCCACCACGGGCGTATTCACTATCACGCTGAGCTCGGCCTTCGAGCCGATGTACGACGACGATACCGTTATTGATGGCAAGCTGCAAAGCAACCGCACGGGCGAAACTGCCACGGCAACTGCTGGTACGAGCACCGGGGCTGAAATTGCCATCGACTTCAACCGCAACGCTGGCCTGATTTCGTACGGCAAAAATACCCGCATTGCCTCGCTGGCTATGAGCAACGCCTTAGGTAAAGGCATCAACAGCAATGCCAACGCGGGCGGTGCCGCCATTCCAGCCGAGGGCACGGCCATCACCTTCAGCGGTGCTAACTCTACGGGCTCGGTGGTAACCGACGTCACGACGACGGCTAACTTCACGGGTGGCGTGCGTCTGCAAAGCGGCGCTACCGGCGTTACGGTGAGCAACAACATCCTGCGCACGGGCGTGACCAACGGCTCGGACTTCAACTTCCTGGCCTCCGATGGAGCTGGTATTGTCGTGGACGGTTCTTCAACCAACACCATTAGCGGCAACACGATGAACAGCAATGCCGGCTACGGCATCGTACTGCAGAACGGTAGCTCGACGAACACGATCAGCACCAACACCATTACTTCGAATGGTGCCGGTACCTTCACTAACAACGACGCGGGTATCGCCATTCTGAGCGGCAACAACAACCTGATCAGCGCCAACACCATCACCACCAACTCCGGCGACGGTATCGTGGCTATGTCGGGCACTTCGGGCAACCGTTTCACTCAGAACAACACGGGCGGCAACAACGGCAGCACCGCCACGGGCAACCTGGGCATCGACCTCTCGCCGAATGCCACGGCCACCGGCGACGGTGTTTCGCTCAATGCCGACGGCAAGACGGCCGCTAGCGGCGCCAACAGCATGCTGAACTTCCCGGTCTTCACCCAGGCTACTATCAACGCGGGCCGTCTGATTGTATCGGGTTATGCCCGGGCTGGTGCTCTCATCGAATTCTTCGTAGCCAGCGCCGACCCCACCAACTTCGGGGAAGGCTCGACTTACTTGTTCAATGCTACGGAAGGCTCTTCGGCTGATACCGACACGCGCTTTGCCAGCTACACCGGTGGCCAAGCCGGGCTGAACCATGGTTCGGAAACTGGCGTCAGCCGCTTCGTCTTCTCGATTCCGGTTACGGCTACTCAGATTACCAGCTTGGTTGCTAACAAGCTTACGGCTACGGCTACGGTGCCAACCACGGTAAATGGCTTGGCAGTTGGTAACACCTCGGAATTCTCGGGAGTAATTGCCGTGACCAACAACGCTCCGCTGCCCGTTGAGTTAACCAAATTCGATGTACGCGCCGTGGGCCAGAACGCTCAGCTAACCTGGGCTACGGCTTCGGAAACCAACAACGACCACTTCGTAGTGGAGCGCGCCTATGGTGAGCAGGCTTTCACCACGATTGCCACCGTGAAAGGCAATGGTACGAGCACCGTGGGCCACAGCTACAGCTTTACCGACGCCGGTATCGGCGCCAAAGCCCGGGGCACGATCTACTACCGCCTGAAGCAAGTCGATACCGACGGCACGGTTAACCAGGGTCCGGTTCGCACGGTACAGTTCGGCAGCGAAGTTTCCGCTACTGCTCTCACCGAGCCCGCAGTGTACCCGAACCCAGTGGTAGAAGACACCCAGCTCGACCTGACGTCTTTGCCAGCCGGCAGCTACCAGGTTTCGTTGGTAGACGCTACGGGCCGTACGCTCAGCACCGAAACCTACACCGGTGGCATCGTGCATCCTTTCGCCGCCCGCCACCTGACGTCGGGTTCCTACTTGGTCGTAATCCGCGGCAACAACGTGAAGCTTGCTAAGCGCCTGGTGAAGAACTAAGGCTTTACTAGCTCGCAACAAAAGCCCCTCCCATACCGGAGGGGCTTTTTTGTTGCCCAACACACCCGTGCTCAGGTGGCTCAACGCTAACCGTAGGAGCCGTTTTGGGGTATAGAAAGTCTACTCTCTTTCATTATGCCACACCAAGTTGCTTCTCTTCCCCGCCGCCACGCCCCAGCTCAGCCCACCACCGACTACGACGTTGTCATCATTGGCGCGGGTAGCGCGGGCCTAAGCGCGGCCCTAACCCTAGGCCGAGCCCTACGGCGGGTTATGGTTTGCAATGGCGGGGCTCCGCGTAATGCCCCTTCGCCCGGCGTCCACAGTTTCTTCACCCGCGACGGAATCAAGCCGGCCGAGCTTCTGCAAACCGGGCTGCAACAGTTGCAGCCCTACGAAACGGTGGAAGTACGGACGGCGCAGGTGACGCAGCTCCGCAAACAGACGGGCCTGTTTGAGCTAGTTGCGGAGGGAGAAACGGGTCGGAGCTTCACCGTAACGGCACGCAAGGTATTACTGGCCACGGGCGTTGAAGATGAGCTTCCTCCCATCGACGGCATGCGGGACTTGTGGGGCCGCGGGGTACTTCACTGTCCGTATTGCCACGGCTGGGAAGTGCGTAACCAGCCAATAGCCATTTATGGCCGGGGCAAGATTGTGACGGGCATGGCCTTGCTCGTCAGCCGCTGGACGACCGACGTTATTGTGTGCACCGACGGGGCGGGTCATTTGAGCGAGAATGCCCGTCGGCGCCTGCGCCAGCAAAAAATCAAGCTGCGGGAAGACCCTATTAGCCACCTTGAAGGCAAGCCAAACGGGGAGTTGCGCCACATAGTCTTTGAAAATGGGGAGAAGTTAGCTCGGTATGCTCTTTTTGTTCATCCCCACCAGCACCAGCGCTTTGGCCTGCTCGAAAGCCTCGGCTGCCGCCTGACCAGTAAAGGAGCCGTCTGGGTCAACAAGCACGCCCAAACCAGCGTCGGCGGCCTCTACGCGGCCGGCGACATTACGCCCGGCCCGCAGAAGGCCCTGCTGGCGGCGGCCGAGGGTATGCAGGCCGCCATTGCTATTCACGAAGCCCTGACGCGCGAAGAATGCCCTAAGTAAGTCTGACAGGAGCCTTCTGCCTTTTTGGACACAAAAAAGCCTGCCGGTAATGCGACCGGCAGGCTTTTTTAGGAGCTCTACTTCTTAGCTGTTTACCACTGCGGAGTGAGCCTTCAGAATCTGGCGGGCCTGAGCCAAGTTCGTGTCGCGGGCATTTACAGCCAGGTAAATAAACTTCTGCCCGTCGGGTGACAGCTTCAGCAAATGCAGCTGGTCGGTCAGGGTCAGCAGGATGTCCTGCACCGTCTGGTTCAGCTTCAGGGCCTGAATAGCTTTCAGCTTTGCCTTCACCACTTCGGTGTTGTAGGCGGCGGCGGTTTCGATATCGAAATCGGCAATATTGGCGTGCGAGGCCAGGGGCATGCCCGTCTCGGTTTCTACTACTGCTACTGCGAGCAGGGTGGGCAGTTCAGCCAGGATATCTTGTATCGTTTGTTTGGGGGTCGCCATGTCGAGACGTACGGGTGAAATAAAGGGTGTGATGAGAATGCAAAAGCTAGCTCGTGTGCCGGCGCATGATTTCCTTGGCAATACCCAGGTTGGCATCGGCCATGCGCACGGCCAAAAAGCAATACCATTTTCCGTCGTTTATGGGACGCAAATGGTGAAGTTGGTCTTCCAGAATAATAGAGGCATCGGTTAGCGGACCACCCACCCAGGCCTTGGTTGCCAGGGCGTCATCCATAGTCCGCAGCAGCTTGGCATTGCGCAGGCTGATTTGGTTAGGATTGTAGGTATTGCTTGTGGTATAAAATGCCAGCACCTTGCCCGACTGCGTGTCGACCACGCAGCTCATCAGCAAGTCCGGAATGTCTGCCAGCAAGCCTTCCAGCATTTTTTGAGCCCGCTTCCCGTTTTCATCGGCTACCGCTACGGTTACTTTCTTTAACTGAAGACGATTGAAAAACGGAATATTCATTAGCGAAGAGCGAAGAGCAACGCGACCCGCTGCCGGCTGAGCCGCTAGCACGTCGCGTGTACTCTTCGGTACAGAATTAAGAGTTTCGGAATGGATGTACGCGTCTGACCGCGGTGGTAAAACAGGTACGTCCACTTACTTCAGGTTGCTGCTACGGCCTAAGGTTCTACCAAAAACCAGGGGGTGATTTCTCGAAGAGCCTTGTTAGGCCATTATGCTAACTGATACAACCGAAAGATTTTTTTGTTATACGCTGTTGGTCCTCTCGGCCAACTAAAACTGCCACCAGTGGCGCTTCTTCACCTTGGCAACCTTATCGGTGCGGGGCAGCAGGGTAACGTTCTGCACACTGCGGCCTTTTACCTGAATTTCGTCTTCGGTGTAACCACCGTAGCCGAACTGCAGATTCGAAGTTTGGTTGGCCGGAACCAGCAGGGAGTAGGTGCCTTGCGCATTGGTCGTCACACCCCGGCCACTGGTTTTGTCGAGCACCGTAGCGCCTACAAGCGGCCGCCCGTTCTCGTCCAGAATCCGACCGTTTACGACAGCCATTTTCTTGGCTGCGGCGGCTTCGGCGGCCACACTAACGATTTCTTCGCTGGTTGCGGCAATAGTGGCGACCGGAGTCCCAATCTTTTCGGGGCGGGGTAAGCTGGTGCCAGCCAGTACGGCTCCGCTCAGCAGCGCGCCCACCAGCACAATAGAGCCCGCCCGACGACGGAAACGAACCGGTTCCGTCCGCATCAGGTGAAACTGGTGCTGCAGCCAGCCCACGGGGCGAACGGCGTGTCCCTTCTCGCGCAGGGCATAAAAACGTTTTAGTGCCTCGTCGCCCTGGGCTGGGTTAGCCTTGAGGTAGGCATCTACTAGATCTGCATTCTGGCCCGACAAATCTCCCCGAAGGTAGGCGTCACGATAGGTAGAAAGTAGTTCTCCTGTGATAGGATGAAAAGGGTAAGCAGTTAATGCCATTGTTGTAGAATAAAGGTGTGAGAAGGAAGGCGCGGCTACCGCCAGCAAGGAGCTAAAGGCAGGGCAATCTATACTGTGAATAATCCTAGTACTAATGATATTCGATAAATGTTCTGAATCAGTATATAAAACCTCCTTTGTAATCGGTAAAAGGGTTTAGCTGCGAGTTAAAGCAGGTGTTGCACCCGGTGAAATCTGGTTGTATTAGCAGATTAACCTAAGCTCAACAATACAATACCCGCTATAGTGCTTTTTCTGGCTTCTCCCTGCCAGGGAAAACAGTAGCTGTCTTTCGAGTGATTTACCAAAAAAGGCCCCCTATGCCTGAAAGGTTTTATCTAAAAGAGGATTTTATTGCCAATTAGCGCGCGGTAGTGTCATAAACCCACTATCTTCTCATCACTGAGTTTCTGGCATTTCCTGTTTGCACTATATTCTGTAACTTTAGAAGTTGCCATTCTCGACTCGTATTGCTAGTTCCGGTTTCAGCGCCTCTTATGAAGAATATTTATGCGCTACTATTCTTACTCTTAAGCTTAGCATTGCCTTCTCAGGCACAGCGCATAGTGATATTGGGGCGCATCACGGAGGCGGCTACCGGTCAGCCCGTGCCTTTTGCTTCTCTTTTTGTACCAGGCACGACTATTGGCCTTACCGCTGATGCTGAAGGGCGCTACCAACTTTCCCTCACGCAGCCTATTGATACGCTTGCCGCTTCGGCTCTGGGCTTTGTGGCTCTGAAAAAGGCCGTAGGCAGTCAGGCCCAGCAAACGATAAACTTTGCCCTCCGCTCGGGGGCGGTAACCTTGAATGAGGTAGTGGTACGCCCTACCGAAAACCCGGCCTACGTTATTCTACGCCGCGTGCAGGCGCGCAAAGCTCAGAACGATAAGCGCGGCCTGAAGGCTTTTGAATACGACAGCTACAACCGTATTCAGACGACGATTACGGATTTGCCTGGTCGCCTGGCCAAGCGCAAAGTGGTGCGCGATATGCTGGCCTTGTCGGATAGCATGAGCAAGGGCAATACTGGAATTAGCACCAAGGCCCTACCCATTTTCGCTTCCGAAGTCCTGTCCCGCTTTTACGTGCAGAACCACCCTATTCGGAAGCGGGAGGAAATAAAGCGCCGGCAGATGCGGGGCCTGGGGCCGCGCGAAGGCTCGGTGGCTTCCCAGATTCTGGGCTCATCGTTTCAAGACTACAACTTCTATACTAACTGGCTGCCCATCATGGGCAAGGACTTTATCTCGCCCATTGCCGACGGTTGGAAACTGGCCTACGAATACGAGCTGGAAGATTCCGTGTTTGTGGGGCAGGACTGGTGCTACCGGCTGGCCGTAAAGCCCCGGCGTCCGCAAGACCTGGCCTTTACCGGCACCCTCTGGATTACGGCCGACACCTACGCTCTGCGCAAAGTAGAGCTGGCGAAAAGCCCTGAGGCCAACATCAATTTTGTCAGCGACCTACGTATTTACCAGGAACTCACCCCGCCCGGGCAGGGACCGGCCTTGCCGGAGCGGGTGCGCGTGGTAGTTGGGGTAAAGCCCGTCGACAACCAGGCCGGTATGCAGGTACAGTTCGTGACGATTAACTCTAATTTTGAACGCAACCACGAGCGGGACCTGGCTTTTTATGACAATGCCCTGGAAACGGCCCCCAACGCCAACCTCGTACCAAAAGACTTTTTTGATAAGAACCGCCCCGATTCGCTTAGCGCCGAAGACCAAACCACCTTGGCCGTGCTCGACTCGGTGCGGGAACTACCCAGTGTGCGCTCTATCCTGGACTTGGCCGACATCGTCGTAAATGGGTATAAGCGGGTGGGGCGCTTTGACCTTGGACCTATCTTATCCACCTACGGCTTCAACGATATTGAGGGCCACCGCCTGCGCTTTGGCTTCCGCACCACGCCCGAGCTAAGCCGCGACTGGCTGATTCGGGCGTATGCTGCCTACGGCTTCCGTGACGGGCGTCTTAAATATGCGGCCCGGGTCAGCCGCATCATCGAGCGGCAACACTGGACCGTACTCGGTGCCGAATACCGCCACGACCTCGACCAGGTAGCCTTGCTCGACAATGAGTTCGGGCAGGAAAACCCGTTGTTCGACGCCGCCGCCCGCATTGGCCGCATCCGGGGCAGCCGCCCATTGATGCGCGATATTTCGGGCTTGTCGTTGCAGACTGATATTATCCGGGGCTTTACCCAGAAGATTATTGTGCGCCACCAGCGCTTTACCCCACTCTACAACTTCGCCTACTACAATACCGAGCAGCGGGCCCCCGGCGCGCCCACGGCCGCCAACATTACGCTTTCGGAGCTCATTCTGGAGTCGCGCTACGCCCACGACGAAATGATGGTTGAAACCGACAACCGCCGCCGGGCCATCGGCCTAATGCGCTGGCCCGTGTTTGTGTTTCGCTACACCCTAGGCGCCAACCACTTGCTTGGCAGCGACTTTAAGTACCAGAAGTTTTCATTTATCACCACCCAAAGCATACAAATGGGCCTTTTGGGGCGGGCCGATTACCGGTTTGAGGCCGGCTATATTCCCAGCACCGTGCCCTACCCTATTCTGAAGACGCACATGGGCAACCAGTCGCCGTTTTACAACGGAGCGGCCTTCAATCTGATGCGTTACTTCGAGTTTGTGAGTGACCGGTACGTTTCGCTGCGGGTAGAAGACCACTTTGAAGGCTTACTGCTCAACAGCGTGCCCCTGCTGCGCAAGCTTAACTGGCGCCTGCTGGCCAGCGGCAACGTTCTGTTTGGGGGAGTTAGCGAGGCCAACCGTAACCTGACGCCTCCGAAACATCCCGACACGGGTGAGCCCCAACCTTCTTTCCAAGCCCTAGACCACGGCCCTTACGCCGAGGTCGGCTACGGGGTAGAAAACATCTTTAAAGTAGCCCGCGTGGATTTTCTGCACCGGCTAACCTATCGTAATAACCCCGAAGCCCGCAACTTTGGCGTAAAACTGAGCCTGCAGTTCAAGCTCTAACCGCTTACCATCGAGTTATGTACTTGGCAACTAAAAAGCCCCGGTGACTTAAAGTCGCCGGGGCTTTTTAGTATTGGAGTGCTTCTTTCCTAACGCTTATTACGCAGCGAGAAGTGGTTGAAGGCTACCGTAGACGTAGCCGGGCCCTGGGCCAACAGCGCAATGCGGATGCCCCGGTCCCACGGCGGCAGGTACGTGCCATTAATGGCGAAGCTTTCCGTAGGCATGGCCAGCCAGCTGGTGCCGTCGGTGCTGTAGCAGAAGCGGTAGCGCTGCCCGCCCCACACTTCCAGACGCAGCCAGAGCTGCTTGCAGTCGGAAAGAGCTACTTTGGTCAGGCACTGCTGCGTACCACCTTTCACGTGCCAGAGCTGCAGGCTGTTGTCGCCGGCCAGCAACGATAAGGCGTTGAAATGGTCGCCGATGGCGGCAATGCCAGCAAAGGTACCGGGAGCCAGATTGGCGAAATCCAGAGACGTAACGGCTTTGTAGGTAGCGGCAAACGTCCGCTGGGCTACCATGGCGCCCAGGCCGGTGGTGTTGGCCGTCAGCAGCAGCTGACCGTCGCTGACGCCTACTTCGGGCTGCTCGCCCACGGGCCACTGCCAAGTTTGAGCCAGCTGACTGGAGGCAAAGTCATCCGTCACGTTCAGCACGCTCAGGTCGGGCAACGGAGCTGCTTGGGGGCTCTTGCCTTCAAATTCGGGCCAGCCTTCGGCGTTCCAGGTAAACTCGCTCAGAATGCCCTGGCGCCCCACAAACTCGTGGCTGTCGGTGTAGTACGCGTGGTGGAGCAGGAACCAGCGGCCCTCGTACTCGGCCACGGTGCCGTGGCCGGGGCATTTCCAAGTCTTGTTCTTGTCCAGAATCGGGTTCTGGGGGCACTTCTCCCAAGGGCCCAGCAGGCTTTTGGCCCGGGCCACGCCGGTAGCGTAGTTGCAGCACTTGCCGCAGCAGCCATTGCCGGCGTAGAACATGTAGAAGTACTCATCGTGGCGGACGATGGCCGAGCCTTCGACCAGGCAGCCTTCCCACTTCTCGGTGTTGCGGAACAGCTCGACCTTCTTACCGACCAGGGCCATGCGCTTTTCATTGATGCGCTGGGCCCAAATCGGCGTGGGCTTGCTCTTGCTGTTGCCATCCTCTTTCCACACCAGATACAGGTCGCCGTGCTCATCACGCACGGGGAAGCCGTCGATGGAGCCCAGGCGCTGGCCTACCAGCGGGCCGTGGTCGGTATAGGGGCCTTCGGGCTGGTCGGCGCTGGCCACGGCTACGCACAGCGGGCCACCTTTCTTGCGGGCCGTGTAGTAGATATAGGTTTTACCGCCTTCGTAGAAGATTTCCGGCGCCCAGAAGTTGGCGTCGCACCAGTCGGGCAGCTGCCCGGGGAAAACGTGCGTAACCAGCTCCCAGTCGACCAGATTATCCGACTTGAACAGCGGAAATACGGGCCCCCACTCGGCCGATGTCGCGCTGGCCCAGTACGTATTGCCAATTTTGGCAATCGTCGGGTCGGGGAAGTCGCCGGGCAGGACGATGTTGGCATAGTTGGTGGGCTCAGCCTCTACGGGCGGGGCCACGGTGGGAGTAGCATCGACTTGCGGCGCAACGGCAGCATACTCAGTCGAAGAGTCTACAGTGGGGACCAGCTCGAGGGAGGGTCCGCTTTCGAAGTCGAACGACACAATAGGAAGAAGAAAGAGTGGGAAACGAAAGAGGTTTTCGGGGGGACGGTACCAGCTGCAGGGCCAGTACCAAAACACTACACAACTCGTCGGCCCTTTCGGGGCTAGCTTCTTAATAAAGAGGTTAGAACATGGAATTTTCGAGCCCTACCTACTGCAACAAACCGAAAGGTACTACTTTACTTTTATTCGCAAGCAAACAAGTGTATTTTTTTGATACAACCCAAAGCAGCCTTATCTGTTTTGCCTGTTTTTGGCGACTGATTTTTATCAGAATGCCTCGCAACGCAAAAAGGCGCAAAACTGGTTCAATTCAGGCTATTTACTTGAAAGACCCAAGCTTGATACTACCGAAATGGTAGAGCATAATTCGGGCCATTCTAAATAAACGGCACAGGCAAAACTCAGCATTAATATAATTTAACCAATAATTACCAGCAGCTGAATAAGAATATTCGGCGCCACCCCGGCTTTCCGGCAGTTTTAAGGCCAAGACTTTACACCTATTATTTTTGGCCGCTCTGCCGTAGCAATGCGCCAAAGCTTCAGCTAAAGTCGGCGGGGGTGCGTAAAATATCATCCGGATTCGCGCCAACTTGCGCGGCCGGCTTCCACCCTATTCTTTTATCCCACTCTGTTTCTGCTTATGCTCGCCCACGATATTGCCGCTGCATTTCGCCAACATTTTGACTCTGAACCGTTGCTGGTGCGCGCCCCTGGCCGTATTAACCTCATTGGAGAGCACACCGACTACAATGCGGGCTATGTGCTGCCGGCGGCCATCGACAAGGAAATGTATTTCGCGGTGGCCCTGAACCAGCAGAACCTGATACGGCTGCGAGCTTACGATTTCGACGCCTCCTTCGAGGTGGCCGCCGACGCAGTGGCTCCCAGTGAAACGGAATGGGCCAACTACCTGCTGGGCGTAGTGGCTCAGCTGCACAAGCGCGGCGTGCAGGTGCCAGGTTTTGACTGCATCTTCGGCGGCACGGTGCCAGCCGGGGCGGGCTTGTCGTCGTCGGCCGCGCTGGAATGCGGGATGCTGTTTGCGCTGGACCACTTGCTGCATACCCAGCTGGAACCCATGCAGATTGCCAAAATGGGACAAACGGCCGAGCACGAGTACGCCAAGGTAATGTGCGGGCTGATGGATCAGTTTGCCAGCGTCTTTGGGCGCGACGGCAAAGTGGTGCGCCTCGACTGCCGCTCCCTGGAGTACGAATACTTCCCCTTCGACACCACGGCCTGCCGCATCGTACTCTGCAACTCGGGCGTGAAACATAGTTTGGCCAGCTCCGAGTACAACACCCGTCGCCAGGAGTGTGAACAGGGCGTGGCGATTCTGCGTCAGCATTACCCCCAGATTGAAACCCTGCGCGACGTGACCCTGGCCCAGCTAGCAACCCACCGCAACGAGCTAGGCGACGTGGTATACCGGCGCTGCAGCTACGTGGTAGAGGAAAATCAGCGGGTGGAAGAAACCTGCCGCGTACTCATGCAGGGTGACCTGACGGCCGTGGGGAAACAGCTATACGCTTCGCACACCGGCCTAAGCGAAAAATATGAAGTAAGTTGTAAGGAGCTGGATGTACTGGTACGGCTGGCCCAGAACGTGCCCGGTGTATATGGAGCGCGCATGATGGGCGGGGGCTTTGGCGGCTGCACCATCAACCTAGTAGCCACTGAACAAGTACCGGCCTTTGTGGAATACATGAAGACCAAGTATCAGCAGGAGCTGGGGTTGTCCCTGGAAACCTACGAAGCCACTATTGTAGACGGCGTGGGCCTGTTCAACCAGGCTTGAGCCGCAGTTCTATAAAGCACAAGCCGCCCGTCGATAGCTCGACGGGCGGCTTTTTTATATCTAGCTCGGAGCTTAACTAGGCTGCCGCAGGGCGGCTACCTTTCAGGCCGTACCAGACGATGTAGAGGTAGCAGAGCACGGGCAGGATAAACGCCAGACGCAGGGCGTGCACCCCCCCGCCGCCGCTGGTGCTGTCGGCGATAAGCCCAAACAGGGGCGGAATGATGGCTCCGCCCACAATGGCGGCCGAGAGCAGGCCCGAGGCATCCTCGGTGTGCCGCCCCAGCCCGGCCACGGCCAGCGTGAAGATGACCGGGAACATAATCGAGTTCATCAGCCCCACGGCCAGCAGGCTCCACATGGCGACCGGGCCCGACGTGGTAATCGAAAGCAGCACCAGGCCCACCGCCCCCACCGCGGCCACGGCCAGCACCCGGCCGGGCTGGAGCTTGCGCAGCAGCCCGATGCCCAGGAAGCGGCCCACCATGGCCGCCCCCCAGTAGAAGGCCACCTGCACGCCCGCCTCCCGGGCCGGCATGTTCAGCACCTCGGGCTGGCCCAGGTAGCTCACGATGTGGGAGCCAATGGCCACCTCGGCCCCGACGTAGGCAAAGATGCCCACCAGGCCCAGGCGCAGGTGCCGAAAGTGCCAGGCCCGCTCGGTGTCGCCGGCCGGGGCCGGGGCATGGGTGATGTGGGGCAGCCGCAGCAGGGCCAGCAGCAGGCTGATGAGCACCAGCACGGCCCCGATGCCCAGGTACAGGTATTGCACCGCCGTCACGTCCAGGGCCGCGGCCTGGGAGGCCGAGAGCTGCTTGAGGTCGGGCAGGTGGGACAGAATCAGGGCCGAGCCCAGAATCGGGGCCAGGAAAGTAGCCAGCGAGTTGAAGGCCTGCGTGAGCGTGAGCCGGGAGGAGGCCGTGGCGGGCGGGCCCAGAATGGCGACGTAGGGGTTGCCGGCCACCTGCAGGGTCACGATGCCGGTGGCCAGCACGAACAAGGCGCCCAGAAACAGCTCAAAGGTGCGGCTTGCGGCGGCCGGAAAAAACAAAAAGCAGCCCAGGGCCGCCACCAGGAAGCCCACGAGCATGCCGCGCTTGTAGCCCAGGCGCTTGACGACCTGCCCGGCCGGGATGCCCATGACCAGGTAAGCCCCAAAAAAGCAGAAGTTGACCAGGTTGACCTTGGCGTAGCTGAGCGTGAAGAGGCCCTTGAGGTAAGGAATCAGGATGTCGTTCAGGCAGGTGATGAAGCCCATCATGAAAAACAGCACCGTCAGCGAGGCCAGGGCTGAGGTGTAGCGCGGCGCGTCCTGGCCCGTATCCGGGGAGGAGCCGACGGCGGAAGGAGCAACAAGAGCCATACGAAATGAAAATAAGGGTTCGGTGAGCGTAAGTTAGAATAGCTGGGCACAAAAAGAGGCCGGTCCGCTCTCCTAACCATTGCGGAACCGGCCTCTACACCACGGTGCCCGTCTGCATGAGCAGGCAAAACGTGGAAAATGCGCTGGGTTTAGTGCGTGATACTCAGGGAACGGCTTACGGCCCGGCCTTCCACTTCGAGGCGGTAGTGGTAGAGGCCGGCAGCCAGCTTGGCCGTATTGAGGCGCAGCGTATGTTCGCCGCTGAGCGTAGCCTGGTTTTCGAGCAGGGTAGCCACGTGCCGGCCCTGAGCATCGTAGACGGCCAGCGTCACGGTAGCCGGCTTCGCCAGAGAAAAGCGGATGTTGGCGTGGTCAGCGGCGGGGTTGGGCCAGCTGGCGGCCAGCTCAGCGCCTACGGACTTGGTCGCCGTGGTGGGGGTAGCCGTTAGCAGCGTCGGGCCGTACCAGTCGTCGAGGTAGTAGCGGCCCCTAGCTGTAGTATTGGGCGCAATGAGCAGCACCAGCTCGTTGACCGAAGTCGAGGAAATAGTCGCGTCAGGACGGCCGCTGTTGGTAAACACCAGGGTTTCCCAGGCATTGGTCGCCGAGGTAGTCGCCACGTACTCCGAGTGCCGGCCTACGGGGTAGTTGGTGGCCCCGGCCCGGGTCGAGTCCTGCATGGTAATCTGGAACTGAATGCCGGGCGCCGGGCTGAACACCTTCAGCGTCATCTGCTTGTTGTTGGTCAGATAGGCCGACACGTCGGCCGGGCGCTGCTTGGGGCGCACCACCAGCACGTCGTACTGCAGGTTGCTGCGGGTGTAGCGGCCCACCCGCGGGCTGGTGTTACCCGCCGAAACAGAGTTGTTGAGCGTGTCGCCGTTGAAGCCGCCGTTGCTTTTCTTAAGCACGTAGTTCAACTGGTGCACGTTCTCGAAGTTTTCGTAGAGCTGGTCGACAACCGGGGCAGCGGCCACCAGCTCGGGGCCTATAATATCGTCGAGGTAATACGTGGCATTGCTGCTGGTGCCAGGCTCGATGAGCATCACCAGCTGGTCGGCGTCGGTGGGCAGCACGGTAGGGTCGAAGGTACCGGGGCTGCCCGCCGTGTAGGTGAATGTCAGGGTTTCCCAGGCGTTGGCCACGGTGGTGGTGGCGTTGAAGGTGCCGCCCAGGTTGCCGTTGGGGTAGCCGGCGGCTACTTTGGCTTTGTTCTGCACCACAATCTGCACGGCCTTGCCCGCGGCGGGGCTGTACATCTTCAGGGTAATCTTCTTAGTGCCCGCCAGGTAAGGCGACACGTCGGCCAGGCGGGGCGCCAGCGGGTTGATGAGAATGACATCGAACTGCTGGGTCGCGTTGCGCACGTACCGGCCCACGGAGGCGCTGTTGTTGCCGGCAGACACAGCCGGATTGGCTATGGGCTGGGTGAACACGCCGCTGGTAAAGGAGTAGGACACCCGCCGGGTATTCTCAAAATTCTCGTAGAGCACCTGCCCGACGGCCGATTGCCCCAGTGCCAGTAAAGCGCCGGCCAGTAGAACTGATTTTGTAAAAGATTGCGTCATCGAAGGTGGGTTAACGGTGGGAAACGGAAACTTCCGGCTTCGGGCCGGCACTCAAGCGCAACTCAGATAGAAATATGTTGGGCAAGCCAAGGGCAAGTAGCATGCTGGATCAGCAGCACGCACGCTTACTTTCAAGCCAATAAAGAATGGTGGTTTCGTCCGGCAGGCCGCCGTGCTACTTGGCACGGCGGCCTGCTTCGTTCGAACGGCTGTAGGCTACTTGTACTGGTAGTAGCGCACGTAGTCGACTTGCATCCGGGCCGGAAACTCGGTGTTGGGCAGCGGGTCGCCGTCGAAGTTGCCCCCAACGGCCACGTTCAGAATCATGAAGAACGGGTTGTTGAACGGGAAAGGGCTGGCGTCGGCGCTGGTGAAGGTGTAGAAGGGCTGGCTGGCGCCATCCAGATAGAACCGCAGCAAGTCCTTGCTGCGCACCACGCTGTAGGTGTGGAAGTCTTCCGACAAGTCGAAGTCCACGGGTTGGGTTTTACCCTTGTAAACACGGGTAGCCGCACTGGTACCAAAGTGCATGGTCGACAGAAACTCCCGGGGCTGGCTGCCGCGCAACTCCATAATGTCGATTTCGCCGCACACGGGCCAGTTGTTACGGTCGATATCGGACCCCAGCATCCAGATGGCGGGCCAGATGCCTTTGCCCTTAGGAAGCTTGGCCCGCACGTCGATGCGGCCGTACTGGAAGTCCCGCTTGCCTTTGGTAATAAGGCGGGCCGAGGTGTAAGCGTTGTTGCCTGACTGTTTCTTCAGGGCCTCAATCACGAGGTAGCCCCCTCTCAGGTAGGCATTGTCGGTCGAATTGGTGTAGGCCTGCAACTCATTGTTGCCCCAGCCCCCGCCGCCTAGCTCGTAGACCCACTTGCTCTGATCCAGCGAACCGCCGTCGAATTCGTCGCTCCATACCAGGGTGGTGTACTGCCCGTAGTCGCGCGGCTCTTCGTTGACGACCGGGTTGCTCGGCGGAGTCACCGGACCCGGCACGTTCTTGGTTTTCGTCTCGGTGCAGGCCAGCAGGCTCAGAGCCAGCACTATGCTGGCCCCGAGCTGGGTGCTCCGCTGTCCGAACAGGGATTGTGTTGTCATGAACTACAAGTAATAAACTACAGTGCGGAAGCTGGTTCCGCTATTTTTTGGCTACCATTTTAATGGTGAACACCGTACCGCCGTTGGCTCCGCTGCCGGCCCGGATGGTCATCTTGTTCTCGTCGATGCTCAAGATACGATATACCTGCTCCGTGGGCGAGGCGTCGGTGGCCCCAATAAAGGCACCCTTACGACTCAGTATGAACTGCGCCAGACCAGCCCCCGCCGAAGGTCCAAACACGAAAGGCGTAGCCGCCGTTTCGGGGGCTTTGCACGTGTAGCCGGCCGCGGCCGAGAAGGTTTCCGTCTTGGCGTCGTAGTTGAGCGTGTTGGTCATCGAGAAGGTGTACTCGTCATCTGCCTGACAGTCGGGCAGCTCTCCGGCCTTCACCCCGGCAAAGTACTCCAGCGGATTCGCCTCCGTACCTACCGTAATGGGAGCATCCGCGTTGTCGTCCAGCATCCAGGTTTTCGACGAGCCACCGGTCAGCAGCCGCTTGTAAGGAGCCGTAGCGTCGTAGGGAGTCAGCGTCACAATGGTGCGCGTGCCGTCGGGGTTGGTACCGCGCAGGCGTAGCTTGGTGTCACTGGCCTCCAGGATGTCGTAGGTTTTGTTGACCACCGAGTCGGCCACGCCGATAAAGGACTTGTTGCCCTTCAGCACAATCTGGGGGTTGCCGTTGTTGGGCCGGAACACGAAGTTGCCCGAGTGGTTGAGCGACTTACCACACGTGGTACCGCTCTGGAAAGTAGCGCCGGCGCTTTCGTAGTTGATCGTGAAGTTGTTGGTAAACGAAAACTGGTCGTCGAGCTGGCAGGGCAGCAGCGTGCCCGACGCCGAAATTTGACTGCCGTTGGCAGCCTCGCGAATAATGGCGCCAGGGTCATTGGAAAGGGACCACACCCGAACACCGCTGCCGGCGCAGCCCACCAGGTTGGCGAAGGTCGTGTTGGCGCAGGCATCGGGGATGGTAACAGCTTGCTTGGCCGAAATACCCGTGCCGCCGCGGCCCGCCGCCGTCAGCTCGACTTGGTAGCTGCCGGGCCGGGCGTAGGTATGCTGCACTGTAGCACCCGAGCCGATGGAATTGTCGCCGAAATTCCACTGGTAGATGAAGCCGTCCTGCGTGGTGCTAGTAAAGGAGACAACCGTGGGAAACTCGGTGGTATTGGCTTGAAAAGTAAAGTTGGACTGGGGCACGGGGCCTTCCAGCTCATAGTCTTTGGCGTCTTTCTCGCAGGAGCTAAGCAGCAACGGCGCAGCCAGCAAGCCCAAAGCTGTTAAACGGAATATGTTTTTCATGGGAATTCAGAGAGAATATGTCGTGGGGCAGGCTAGCCGGCCGACTGATACCCAGCCGGCCGGCCGCTTTTTTAATAGCCAGGGTTTTGCGAGAGGCCGGGGTTTACGTCGCGCTCCGACTGCGGAATGGGCAGCAGCACGTTGAAGGGCTTCACGCCTTTAGCCCGCAGTTGGGGCGAGGTCAGCAGCTCACCGGTACGCTTCATATCAAACCAACGGTCCATTTCGAAGGCCAGCTCGTACTTCCGCTCCCGCCACACGGCCCGCTTGAAATCGTCGGGGCTGATACCGGCGGCAATGTCGCGGTTGGTAGCACCACCGAAGGCACGGCGACGCACGGTGTTGATGGCGTCTAGGCCTTCGGTGGTTGGTCCCACGGCCTCAGCCAGAATCAGGTACACCTCGGCCAGGCGCATCACCGGAATATTGAGCTCCGAATCCCAGATGTTGGTATTCACCTTGCCCACAAACCACTTTTTCACGCCGTAGCCATTGGGGGAGCCGGGCAGGGAAGAAGGCTGCTCGCGGCCATCCGGGTACTTGTCGCCGGGCATCCAGATGGTCACGGCCCGACGGGTGTCGCCGGCTTCGTAGCCTGCCACGAAGTCGGGCTCCGGAATGTTGAAGCCGTAACCGCCCTGGGGCACGATGCCCTGGCCGCGGGGGCCCATAAACTCGTTGCCGCTCCAGCCCAGTCCGTCCTGGGTCCACTGGTTGCGACCCGCAATGTACTGCACCTCAAACAGCGACTCTTTGCCGTTCTCGTTGGCCACCTTGAAGTTGTCGCCGTAGTCGGCCCACAGGGATTTGCCGCTCGAAGCAATGACGCTACGCGCCTGGGTAGCCGCATCCGAGAGTTTGCCCTCAGTCAGGTACACTTTGGCCAGCAAGCCAGCCGCCGACCACTTAGTGGCCCGGCCAATGTCGTCGCCGCTGTAGGAAGTGGGTAGCTTGGTAATGGCGTCTTTCAGGTCGGCCTCAATTTGGGCGTATACCTGGGCCACCGGCGTGCGGGGTATGTTTACTTCCTCGGTTGTCTTCGGTGGCTTGGTCAGCAACGGCACATCCCCGAAGGCACGCACGAGGTCGAAGTAGTATTTAGCCCGCAGAAACTCGGCCTCCCCGATGCTACGGGCCTGAATGGCCGGGTCGATGCTCATGCCGGGCACTTTCTCCAGCACGATGTTGGCGCGGCCAATACCCACGTAGCAGCTGCCCCACAAGCGGGTGGTCAGCGTATTGGTCGAGGGGATGTTGAAGTTATCGAGCTGCTGCTGCTCCAGGCCGTCGCCGCCGCCCCCACCACCGGTGGTCGACAGGTCGGAACCGATGTCGCCGATGCCCCACAGGGCCGAGTTGTACTGTCCGGCCTTGCCTAGCTCGCTGTAAATAGCGTTGGTAGCCTGAATGGCGTCGGTGGTCGTTTTATAGAAGTTTGCGTCGGTTACCTGGTCGGTAGGAGTTTCTTCCAGAAACTTCTCGCCACAGCCCGTGAGCAGCCCCAAGGAGAGGAGAAAGGCGCCGCAGGAATATTTCGTGATGGTTGCCATCTTGCTTGTTGTGGGAATTTAGAGGGAGTTAGAAGCCAATGTTCAGGCCAGCCAGGAACACGCGCGACTGTGGATACACGCCCAGGTCAACCCCGCGGGAGCCAACTTCGGGGTCGAAGCCGCTGTATTTGGTCAGGGTCAGCAGGTTCTGGCCGCTCACGTACAAGCGCAGCTGCTTGGCCGAAATGCGGCCCATCAGGCTGGCGGGCAGGGTATAGCCCAGGGTCAGGGTTTTAATACGCATGTAAGAACCGTCTTCCACGTAGTAGCTGCTGGCGCGCAGGTTACCGTTGGGGTCGCCTGCTACGGCGCGGGGCACGTCGTTGCTGGTACCGGGGCCGGTCCAGCGGCCTAGTACCCGGGCGCTGCCGTTGCTGTTGCCATACAGGGCGCTTTCCAGGATGTAACGGTTTTGGTTATAGATGTCGTTCCCTTGCGAGCCTTGCAGGAACATGTTCAGGTCGAAGCCTTTCCAGGTCAGCGTATTGTTCAGGCCGTAGGTGAAGTCGGGGTTCGGATTACCGATGAACGTCCGGTCATCAGCATTGATAACACCGTCGTTGTTGAGGTCCTTGAAGCGGATGTCGCCGGGGGCCGTGCTCTTAGCCGGGTTGTCGCCGGCCGACTGCACTGCGTGGCTTTTCACTTCTTCCTGGGTTTGGAACAGACCATCGGCTACCAGGCCGTAGAACGAGCCGAACGCCTGGCCCTGGTCGTAGCGTACAATTACGCCGCTGAGCACGCTCAGACCGTCGTAGGGCTTGCCGACGCCCAGCGACTCCAGCTCCGTTTTGTAGGCCGAGATGTTGAGGGTCGTCGTCCAGTTCAGATCCGAACCGGTCCCCCGCAGGTTGCGCGAGGTGAAGGAAAAGTCGATGCCGCGGTTGTAGGCCGAAGCCGCGTTGCGGTTTACGGGCTCGTAGGTGCCCGATACCAGCGACACCGGTACGGGGGCAATCAGGTTGGGCGAGCTACGGTTGTAGAGGTCAATCGTGGCCTCGAAGCGGTTGTCGAAGAAGCCGAAGTCCAAGCCAATGTTCGCCTGGTTGTTGGTTTCCCAGCGCAGGTCGTAGTTGGCCAGGCGGGTTGGGGCCGCGCCAGTCTGAATGGTACCGTTGGGGCCGAAGGGGTACTGAATACCGGAGTTAACCGAGAACAGGTAAGCAAAGCGGCCGGCGTTGTTGGGGTTGCCTACTTTGCCGTACCCAGCGCGCAGCTTCAGGTTGCTGATGACGCGGTTGCCTTTCATGAACTCCTCTTCCGAGATGCGCCAGCCGGCCGATACGCCGGGGAAGAAGCCAAATTTCTCGCCGGGCTGGAAGTTACTCACCCCGTCGTAGCGGAGAATGGTCTGGAACAGGTACTTGCCGGCAAACTCGTAGTTCAGACGGCCGAAGTAGCTGGCCAGCTTCTGCTCGGGCTCCAGGGTGCCAGCGTTGGCCAGCTGCGTGTTTACCGGGCCCGAGTTGATTACCTGCAGGTCGTTGCGCAGGTAGCCCGTGCGGTAGGCTTCCACATTCTGCCGGTTGATGGTCTGCCCCGACTGCCCCACCAGTACCGTCAGCTGATGCTTGCTGGCAAACAGGTGGTCGTAGGTCAGCGTGTTTTCAATCAGCAGGCTGCGGTTGTAGTTCGACGTGGCCGAAGCCCCAGCCGTGGCCTGGGAATAGCGCGTGGAGAAGGTTTCGCCGTTGACGATCAGCTCCGGTACCCCGGGGCGGAAGGCATTGTAGTTGTCAAAAATCAGGTCGGCGCCCACGTTGGTGCGGAAGCGCAGACCTTTCAGGGGCTCAAGTTCCGCGAAGAAGGTTGTCAGGGCGCGGTTGCGCACAAACTTCTGGTTGGCAATAGTAGCCGAGGCCAGCGGGTTCTCCTCCACGAAGTTGTCCTGCAAGCCGCGGGGCTCGTAGTAGTAGCCATCGGGGCGGTACACCGGAATGATGGACGGAATTCGGATGGCTTGCTGAATCGTGCCATACTCACCGTTGCGTGAGCCTTCGGTGCCTCCACCGGAAGGAATCTGCCGGTCGTTGAGGTTGGTCAGGGAGATGTTACTGCCCAGCTTCAGGATTTTGTTTACCTGCAAATCGCCATTGGCGCGCAGCGTAAACCGCTCGAACTGCGAGCCGATAACCGTTCCATCCTGTTGGAAGTAGGTACCCGACACGGCGAAGCGCGCTTTCTCGCTGCCGCCCGTAGCCGACAAAGAGTAGTTCTGAATAGCGGCGCGGCGGAACACTTCGTCCTGCCAATCGGTGCCGTCGCCCAGCGCATCAGGGTTGCGCAGGCGGTCCACCACGATACGCTCCCCGCCAGCAATGCGGTTTTCGTTGTTGATAACGGCGTACTCCTTGGCCGAAAGCAGATCGAGCTTGCGCCACACCTGTTGCACACCGCGGTACGCGTCCAGGTTGATGGTCGACACGCCGGCCTTGCCCCGTTTGGTCGTGATAATAACTACCCCGTTGGCCGCCCGCACCCCATAAATAGCCGTGGCCGACGCGTCCTTCAGAATGTCAATTGTCTCAATATCGTTGGGGCTAATAGCATTTAGCTGGTTTTCGCCGCCCTCGGGCAGCGGAAAGCCGTCGACGACATAGAGCGGGTTGTTGTTGCCGGCCGACGTAATGCCCCGCACGCGGATAGACGTACCGGCAGCCCCACCAGGGGCTCCCCCGTTAGAAGTTACGGTAACCCCAGCAGCCCGGCCTTGCAGGGCTTGGGTGGCATCGGCTACGGGCTGGGTAGCAATTTCGCGGGCCGAAACCGACGATACAGCCCCCGTTACGCTCGCGCGCTCCTGCGTACCGTAGCCCACTACTACCACTTCGCTCAGCGCCTTGAGGTCTTCGTTCAGCGTTACGGCCAGGCTGCTGCTGTTGCTGCTAGTGACCACTACTTCCTGCCGTAGGTAGCCTACGTAGCTGAAGATTAGGGTGCTGTTCTCCGGCGCGGTCAGCACGAAGGTACCATCCGAGTTGGTGGAAGTACCCAGCGTAGTGCCTTTCACGAGTACGGTTACGCCCGGCAGGGGCTCGCCGGTGCTCTGCGTCACGCGGCCCGATACCTGAATATCAGCTAACGACGGGCGGCCGGAGGTGGGCAAGGGCAAGGCGGGAGAGCCAGCCAGCGCCGGCGCGGCCAGCGCCGGCAAGCCTAGCGTTGCCAGCAACAAAGCCCGCCGCAGAAAATGCGGGTAATGATTTGAATTCATGAGGGTAGGAATTGGAAGTGGAGAGCAATATGAAACAATGCACCCGGGCCAGACTCACGCCGGCCGGGGCCGAAGAATCTAGGGTTGCGAACCGGAGCCTTTCTGCCCGTCGGTGCTGCGGGTTGTGGCGGCGGGGCCGGCGTAGCGGAAGCGTTTGGTCTGGTCACCGACACGCAGGGTGAAGTAGCCATCCTCCAGTTGGGGCTGGCCTTGGGCATTTGGGTAAGACAGGTGGGGCAGCGGCTGGATTTCGAAGACCATTTCGCGGCTTTCTCCGGGCTTGAACTCCTGCTTTTCAAAGTGCTTGAGCAGGCGCACCGGCCGGGTAATGCGGCCTACTTCGTCGGTCAGGAACCACAATACGGCTTCCTTACCCGCCCGGCGGCCAGTGTTGGTCACCTGCACCGTGGCCCGTACTTTTCCATTACCACTGAGCACGGAGTCGCTGAGCTGCAGATTGCTGTACTTAAAGGATGTGTAGCTCAGCCCTTCCCCGTATTCGGTGAGCATGGCGGGCTTGAATTTGGGCCCACGGTTTTCGAAGCCGGCTCCGAAGTCGCTCAGATCCAGAGAGTTTTCGTTGTTATCGTGGTGGTAAGGCGAGATATGCCCCGCAAACTGCGGATAAGTAAAGGAAAGCTTCGCGCTGGGGTTCACCTTGCCACTGATAATTTCGGCAATAGCCTGCCCGCCCCCGAAGCCGGGCAGCCCGCCCCATATAATGGCCGACGACTTCTCGGCAACGCTCCGGATAATGCTGGGTCGCCCCCCTACTACTACCAGTACGTTGGGCTTGCCGGTGGCCTGCACAGTGCGCACCAGCTGCTGCTGATCGTCGGGTAGGGTCAGGTCGCTGGTGTTGCCCAAGCCCTCGGTATAAGGACGCTCACCTATGGCTAGTACCACAGCATCAGCAGTACGGGCAGCAGCACTGATGCTGGTTAAGCTTAGTTTACCGGCGGCATCACGGTACGGAATCGATTGCACCTGGGCTCCCGGATACTCTTTTTTCAGGGCTGCATAAATAGTCAACACGTCTTTGGGATACTCAGCCTCGGGGCGCCCCTGCCAGGCCAAGGTCCAGCCGCCGGCCAGGTTGGCCCGCGAATCGGCCGAGGGACCCACCACCAACAGGCGCTTCACCTTGCCCGGCGCCAGGGGCAGCGTGTTTTGCTCATTCTTGAGCAGAACGACAGACTCCCGGGCGGCATCAAGGGCGAGCAGCTTCAGGGCAGGGTCACCGATGCGGTTGAGGCGGTCGGTGCGGGGCATGGGATTTTCAAAAAGTCCTAGTTCATCTTTCAGCTGCAGCACACGGCCGGCCGACAGGTTGATGCGCTCCTCGGTGAGCCGGCCTTCCTGGACCAGCTCTTTCACATAGCGGCAGAAATTGGTCGTGTAGGGCGTCATGGCCATGTCTACCCCCGCCTCGATGGCCATATAGGTAGCTTCCTTCTCATTGGCCGCCGTCTTCTGAACCCGCACCAGCCGGATGATGTCCTCCCAGTCGGTCACGGCCACCCCCTTGAAGCCCATCTGTCGACGCAGCAAGTCAGTTAGAATGGCCTTGGACGAATGCACCGGTTCGCCGTTAATCAGGCCCGAGTTGATCATGATGGTTTTCAGACCCGCATCCATAGCGGCCTGAAACGAGGGCCGGAAAAACTCCTGCAGGCGCTGGTCCGAAATCATGGCGTTGGTCCGGTCCCAGCCGTTACGCGGGTCGGAGTAGCCCAGAAAGTGTTTGCCACAAGCGGCTACTTTGTAGGGCGCTATTTCTTTGTTTTCCTGTAGCTCCCGCACAAAAGCGGCCCCCATTACGGAAGCTACCAGTGGGTCCTCGCCATAGGTTTCGTATACGCGGGGCCAATAGGTATTCACCCCCAGATCCAGCACGGGCGCAAACACCCAGTGGTGGCCCAGGTCGGCCGACTCCAGCACGGTGGCCCGGGCCGTTTGGCGGGCAAACTCGGGGTTGAAGGAGGCCCCAAGATTCAGATTGTGCGGGAAGATGGCCGTACCGGCTACGTAGCTGGCCCCGTGCATATGGTCGATACCATAAATGATGGGGATATGCAGACGTGATTCACGCATGGCAATGCGCTGCAGGGCCGCCGAGTACTTCACCCACTGCGTAGGGGGCACGGCTTCTCCATTTAAAAAGGAGCCCACGTGGAAGTCCCGAATCAGGGGCACCAGCTTGGCCGAATCTAGGGCAACGTCGCGCTGCACGCCGGTCGGATTGATAACCGTATTGGCGAGCTGGGTCATTTGCCCGATTTTCTCTTCGAGTGTCATCTGGGCCAGCAGCGCAGCTACCCGCTCACTCACCACAGCGGGGGGCAGGGCACTGCTGGCCGCAGATGTCGGCGAGGATGAAATAGTTGATACCGCGGGAGCAGCCGTAGTAGCTACGGCAGCACGCTGGCAGCTACTCCACGCGCAAAGTAGAGCACCAAGAAGAAGCGTACGCGCCGCGCGGGCGGCCACGATGTTACGAAGTACAGAGGGTTCCGCAGTAGCCCCAGTGGGAGCCTCTAGGAAAGGGTGGGGAGTTGTCATTTCAGCGGGGGGAATACCCAAAGATATCTTTCCTTGTTCCGGAAATGCAATAGCAAAAACCGCTTATACAGCTTTAAAACAAGGTTTTCTCACCTACTTCACATCGTGATTATACACTTACTACACACATCACACCTTCCAATTCATGCTATACACAAGCCTAGCCCTGTTTTGTTGACAAATTGTACTTACGGCTAAAAAACAATGAAAAAAGAGGCCCTAAGGCCCCCTTTTCAAAAAATATTTTTGCTTTCGGAAAAGATTTGTGCTGCAAACGTTTGCAGCTACTCAAGAGCGTGCTGTTTCAACCACAGTGTGTTCCTCTTCGACGGTTGTCGTTGCGTCGAGCAATACATGGGTCCACCCTTCATTTTCATCGTAATCAGGAGCTTGCCGCCGGCGCCGCATTGCCTCCAGCACTTTCTGGCTAAAGCTCCAGCAAGTGCCCTGCCGCAACTCTAGTACCCGAGACAGCTCCTGGGAAGAGTAGTTGCCCTTGTGAGTGTAAATCAAGAAGACAGCGTAGAACGCCTTGATGATAGAGAACTTACATTTCTGCAGCATTGTGTAAGCCGTCGCCGATTCCACATAGCGACACTTAGTGCAACGGCGGGCGTGCGCCTCCCGGGCATCGCAATACTTCTCGTGGCCGCATTTGCGGCAGCGGTAGCCATGGGCCCATTTCAAATCGGCTAAATAGCTCAGGCAAGCATCTTTATCCGGGTAAATCTGACTGAACTCCCCAAAGTCGACCTCTTTCGATAACACCCGCGCCGTCTGGGCTTCCTGCAAGTCGCGCTGCAAATCAGCATTGAGTTTTTCGATGGCGGCCGATTGCAAGGCCAGTAGCCCATTGGCTTGCAGCAGCTCCCGGTTCTGGGCCACGATGGTTTCGCTCTGCCGACGCAGTTCCTCCGTCCGGCGGGCTACCTGCTCTTCCAGTTCCGTGTTGAGCTGGTCTTTCAGCGCCTGATTCTGGTGCAGCTGCTCAACCAGCCGGTCTTGGGCTAAGTGCTTCTTATGTAACTGCTTTACCAGCTTCTCCTGGGCCCGAATGGTGGCATCCTTAATGCTTTTGATCTTCTCGCCCAGCGCGTAGGATAGCACGGCTACTTCAAACACGAAGGCCACATTCATGCTATATACCGTAAAGGCGTTGTTAAAGAAATCAACCCCCAACTTTCTGGTAATCAAGAATAATAAGCTGACTACAACGCCAGCCTGGGCCAATAGAAAGATACGAGCGGGACGGAACCCCTGCCGATATACCTCGATAGCGGCGTAGTAGAGCATGCCATAGGGTAGCAGATACAACCAGAAGCTGAAACCTGATTGAATAAAGATGGTGTCGAGCAGCAGCAGACCAGCACTAAACAGCACGACGAGCCGCAGTATGGGGTCGAATCGAGGCAACCGCTGGGGCGCATCGAGGAAGTGACGGGCGTAGTAGCCGAAGGTAAGGAGGAGCAGAATGGGGGCACCGGCATTCACTATGCGGTTCAGCCAAGGCAGCATGGGCCAGATGTACTGGAACCCTAATCCATCTTCGGAAAGGAAAAGCAGGCTACAACTTAGTACATAGGCCACGTACCGCAGGTAGGTCTGCTCACCTATGAATAAGAAGATGAACAAGTTATACACCACCATTATCAGCAGCACGCCGTAGAAGCCGCCCAACATGCCGTACTCGCTCTGGAAGTGCGACGACAGCACCGCCTCGTTGCGTAGCCGGCCCAGAAAGCTGGTTTTAGAATCCGACTTCAGCCGCAGATAGTACGTTTGGGTTTGGCCGGGCCGCAGGTGCAGGCTGAACAGATAGTTCTTGTACGCATAGGGCCGCGTAGAGAAGGGCAAGTCGGCACCGGTGCGCACGCCGGTGTACTGCCCAACGGCGTTGGCCCCGTAAAAAGTCAGGTCGTTGATGTGCGAATCGAACATCTCCAGATACCAGTGATGCTCGTCGGAGTTGTCGGCCAGCACGCTGACTCTGAGCCAATAAGCCGATTCGGTATTCTCAATATTGCCGGCTAGCTTGCCGCCCGAAGTCAGGTCGCCCGGCTGGAACTGGTTGCTCCAGCGGGGGCTCATCACGTCCTGCAGGGTTAATTTACCCGTGGGGTCTTCGAGCACGCCGTACCGGGCCGGTTCCATATATAATTCGTTGATACCTGACCTTATGCGCAGGGTATCTTCGCGGGAAGCCGCCCGGCTGGGCGTACCAAATAGAAGAACGAGCAGGCTCAGGCAGCCTAATATATGCCAGCTTGGAAAGCCAGCAGCCTGGAGGTGGGGGAATTGGTAGATGGAGGGCCTCATGTAGCTCCCAATTTAAGGAAACGAACGCAGGGCTACCAGTAACGCCGTCGGAGGCGGGAGCCTTCGGCCTGATACTCGCATGCAGCGGCCACTGGGAAGTGGCGGCGGACTGGGCTAGTGGGCTTTATTGCCCACCCTGCGTATTCGTCGGGGTGGTGGATGGGTTGAATTGTAGCCAGCTCAGGCTAGCACCCGGCTGCTCCACGTAGAGCTGCAGGGTGTGCTTTCCGGCGGGCAAGGCAGTAATGGGCACCGCAATGGTAACCCAGGGCGTGGTGGAAGTGGTCTGGTCAATGGTTAGAGCACCCACCACAACGTCGTCGAGCTTGACGCTGAGTTTGGCGGGCGTGTTGGCGTCGTTTTTAACCCGGGCCTGCAAGGTGTAGGTTCCGGGCTTGGTCACATTCACAGTGTAGTTTACCCATTCACCAGACGCCATGTCACTGATAGCAAAGCCATTGGATGGCTTATCGGCAATAGGCTGAATATCGATGCCGTCGTTGCGGTAGACGCTGCCGTTGTTGGTGGGTGCTTCTTTGCGGTAGTCAGTTCGCTCGGCGTAGGCATCGTGGTAGGCAATGCCGTTGCGGCCCATGTCGTAGTCGGTGGCGTGGATGGTGCCCGGAATGCGGAGAGCGGCAAAAGGCGTGCGGACGGTGGCCGGACCGGTCAGGGCGGCAATAACGTCGCGGTTGGGCTGACACTCCTTGAACTGGACATTGCGCAGCAGGGCGGCACGGCCTTCCGGCGTCAGGATGCTACCGTAGCGGCGGACCCGCAGCAGGCTGGTGACGCCTTCCACCCGTTTCAGATTCCAATGGCACCAGCCAATATTTTGACTATTAAGTCCTTGCACCGCCCCGGCAAACCATTCGTTGGAGTTCTCCCCCGTTTCGCCCACCCACACCGGCACCTGCCACTTGTCGCGGAAAGCCACCAGGTTGGCCAGCAGGTTGATCTGGTTGGGATTGGGGTCCGCCGCTTTCGGGTCGTTGGGGCACCAGTAGCGGTGGGCGTTGTAGACGATGTTGCGCCGGTCTTGCACCTGCAGCTTGTCGGGAGTCAGGTTGGTATACTCGTTGCCGTAGCCATTGCCCTCCAGCAGCACAAGGTGTTGGTCGTTCTGGCCGCGCACAGCGTTGATAAGGCGGCTGTAAAGCCCGTTGATTTCGGCATTGTCGTTCGACAAGCCATTCTCCGGGTTTACTTTATGCGGCTCGTTGATGAAGTCGTACATGGCCACGCGGGGGTCTTGCCGGTAGCGGGCCGACAGCTTTTCCCACAGGCGCACCGTGATGTCCTGATAAATCAGGCGGCCCTGGCGGTCCTTGCGCTTCCACAGGTCCAGGGGCACGAAGTTGTCGTTGATGTTACGGTCGTAGCCCTGGCCGCCGGGGGCGGCGTGCAAATCCAGGATGACGTACATCTTGTTGGCCGCGCACCAGTTCAGCACCTCGTCGATGATACGGAAACCGTCCAGATTCTGGGTATCGGTAAAGAGCTGGTTCTGGTCGTACCACTGGCTCAGGCTCTGCACGTAGGCATCTACCGTGCGGGGGTTGCGCGGGCTGCGGCTGACTTTATTGCGCTCCAACCGTTGCTGCCGGGTCAGAAACAGGTCGTAGTGAAAGGGCAGCCGCACGCAGTTGAAGCCCTGGGCCGCCACGAAGTCGATGTCGGCCTTGGTCACGAAATTGGCCCGGTACTGGGCATAAAAGGCCTCCAGTTCCTGGTCGGACATGGTGCGCAGCAGCCCCCCGCGGATACGGGCCTGGGAATCGAGCGTGTCGGTTTTGAGAATGTAGCTTTCCTGCAGCAGCCAGCCGCCCACGTTGAAGCCGCGCAGCACGACTTCCTTGCCGCTAGCATCTACCACCTTACTGCCCTGGGCATGCAGCATGCTCAGGCGCTGGGCCAAGCTCAACTGCGGCAACAAACATACAATCAGCAAAGCCAGGCTCAAGCCGCTGCGCCACCGCCGCTTGAAGGGCGGCTGAGAGTCGGAGTGTTTCATACGTAATCAGTTAATAGGCAAGTGCCGGAAATAGAAACGGGACGGGAATATCCCGCCCCGTTTCGGTGAAGTCCCACCCAGGGTCTTCACCTCTCCCATTTATTATTGTGAAGCAATGCCAGCAGTGGTTGTCATGGGGCTGGGCATTGGCTTAGTGCTTGATAATTTTCTGAACCTCTACCCCACTGCCGCTTTGTACCGTCAGCAGATAGATGCCGCGGGGCAGCGTGGTCAAGTCCAGGTTGGTGGTGGCAGTGCCGGCCGCGGCCGTGGCCGTTCGGATAATGGCCCCACGCACGTCGGTGATGGTGAGCAGGTGAGCAGAGGTGCCGCGCAGCTCTACCGTCAGCTCACTGGTTACCGGGTTGGGGTAGGCAGCTCCTACCACGCTGCCCCGAGCCGTAGCGGCGGCCAGCGCGGCCTGGGGCGCGGCGCAGGTGGTACCTACGGTGTAGCTATGCGGGGTGGCGCTGGAATTACGCTCGGCCATGGTGGTACCCACGCGGTAGGTGAAGTAGAACGACAGCGCGGCGCCGGCAGCCTGGGGCTGGGAGAAAACGAAGTCGGAGCCCGAGGCCGTCATATTGTAGCCTGCGTAGCCGCCCGTGCCTACTTTCACATAAAGCAGGGCCATTGTGCTGCCGGCAATAGGCGCCAGGGGCACAAACTTCCAGCTTACCGTGCCATTGGCGGTGCTTACCTCGTAGCGGTAGTCGCCGTTAGCCACGGTACCGCCGCAGACGGTGCTGCCAGTAGTAGCGGGCGTCCCGTACACCTCCAGCTCGTAGAGCGAGTAGCCGTAGGTGGTGCCGCGGGCCGTGCCGTAGATGCGCACGTAGCGGCCGGCGCCGGCCAGGGCGGTGTGGTCGTTGGTGAGGGTGGTATTGCCGGCCACGGTTTTGATGGTAGTCCAGGTAGCCGCGTCATTCGAGAGCTGCACCAAATAGTCTTTGCCATAGGCAGCCTCCCAGCTGAGCTTGACGCGGCTTACGTTGTAGCGGGCCCCAAGGTCCACGTAAATCCACTGCGGGTCAGCAAAGGCGCTGGCCCAGCGGGTGGTGGCGTTGCCATCCACGGCCAGGGCACCGCCCATTTCGGGGGCTTCCGTCGAGGAAGTCGTAGTGGGCTTGTTCAGCGCCAGGTTGGTACCGGTCGAGGTCCCCCCGCTGACGGTAATGCTAACGGCGGCCGAAGTCGTGACGGCCCCGGCGTTGTCGGTGGCCTTGGCCGTCAGGGAGTAGGTGCCGGCGGCTACGCCCGTCCAGCTGTAGCTGTAGGGCGCGGTCAGGTCTTCGCCCAGCTTGGCAGCGCCCTGGAAGAACTCCACTTTGCTCACCGTGCCGTTGGCATCGGCGGCATCGGCCGTAATGGTTACGCTGGCCGGGGCCGTGAACGTGGCCCCGTTGGCGGGAGCCGTGATGCTAACCGTCGGAGCCGTGTTGCCAGCGGCATTCACCGTAATGCTGACCGCGGCCGATGTTGTAGCAGCGTTGCCGTTGTCGGTAGCCTTGGCGGTGATAGAGTACGTGCCCGCCGCTACACCCGTCCAGCTGTAGCTGTAGGGGCTGCTGGTATCGGTACCGAGCAGCGTAGCGCCGTTGTAAAACTCTACTTTCGACACGGTGCCGTCGGTATCGGCAGCAGTGGCCGCGAGGGTGACTGTAGCGGGTGCCGTAAATGTGGCCCCGCCGGCGGGCGAAGTCAGGCTGACGGAAGGCGCGGCGTTGGTAGGCGGCGGGGTGCCGGTTTTTACCAGGCTGCGGATGTTGTCGATGTGGTAGGTATGGCTGGTCGTGGAGTTGGGCGCAAACAGAAACACCAGCTTATCAACGTCCACATCGGGCGTGCCGGCATCCGGGGCGCTGGCAAAGGTGAAGGTGAGCGTGTGCCAGGCGTTGGTTTGCTTCACGGCAGCTTGGTAGATGCTGTGGCGGCCGGTGGGGTAGTTACCCGTGTTCGACTGGGCCACATTCTCCAGCTGGCAGGAAATGACCGTGCCGACCGGGGCCGTAGTATAGAGGTCAATGGCAAACACCTTGTCGCCTTTCTTATAGGCGGCGCCGTCTTTGATTGCCCCCGTGCGGAAGGCCAGCACGTCGTAGGTAGCCGTGGCATTGCGGGCGTAGCGGCCCACGCGGGCAGAGGTGTTGGGTGCTACCGCCGCTGGGTTGGCCACCGTCGGCGTGTAGGTGCCGTCGGCGTTGAGGAAGGTCAGGTTGTGGGTGGCCTCGTAGTCTTCGAACATGGCGCCGGCCGTGTAGGTCGGCGGGGCGGCGTACTTGGCCACCCGGATGTTGTCGAGGTAGTAAGTCCCCCCGGTCAGGGAGTTGTTGGCAAACAGGAAGGCCAGCTGGTCGATGCTTACATTGGCCGTACCCGCGTCGGGCGAGGAGGTGTAGGAGAAAGCCAGGGTTTCCCAGGCGTTCTGCTTGGTGGTGCGCGCTTCGTAGCTGCTGTTGCGGCCGGCAGGGTACGAGTTAGCCGCCGCGGCCTTGTTCTGCAGGTTCAGCACCACCGGCGTACCGACCGGGGCCGTGCTATACACGTCCACCAGAATCTGGTTAGTTTGGTCCTTAAACAGGCCGGCATCCTCAATCACGCTGCCGGGCGTGCCGGCCGTAAAGAATAGCACGTCGTACTGTTCGGCGGCGTTGCGCACGTAGCGGGCTACGCGGGCCGAAGTATTTGGGGCCGTGGCGCTGGGGTTGGCCAAAGCCGGGGTGTAGGTGCCGTTGGTGAGCGTGGCATCGAAGGTCAGGCGGCTGGTGCCGTCGTAGTTTTCCAGGATGTCAGTAGCTACCACGGGCTGGTCGGGCTTCTTCTTTACCAAGATGTTGTCGAGGTAGAAGGTAGAGCCCGAGGCGACGCCCGGCTGAAACAGGAACACGACGTTGTCGACGTCATACACGCTGGTACCGGCGTCGATAACTTTCTCGAAATCAAACTCCAGGGTTTCCCAGGCGTTCTGCCGGCTGGTGGTAGCAAAATAAGAGCTCTGCCGGCCCGTGGGGTAGTTAGTCGACAATACCGTGCGGCTGTTTTCAAACTGCATGGTGATTTTGCTGCCCACAGGAGCCGTCGAGTACACGTCCATGTAGACCTTGCGGCGGCCGGCGGCAAAGTCGGAGGCATTGCTCACGGTCAGGCCCCGCACATACAGCACGTCGTACTGCTCGGCGGCGTTGCGTACGTATTTGCCCACGCGAGCCGAGGTATTCGGGGCTGCCGCGCCGGGGTTAGCCACGGCCTGGGTCAGCACGCCGGTCATGGTGCCGTAGGTCAGGGCGCGGTTGGCTTCGTAGTCCTCAAACACCCGGTCGAGCTGCAGCGGGGTGCTCACTGTCACGGCTTTAGTATAGGTAGTAGTGGGGCAGCCGTTTACCGTCACGGTTGCCGCAACAGTGCCGCCGGTAGTGCCCCAGTTCACCTGAATCGAGTTGGTGCCCTGCCCGCTGGTGATGGTAGCGCCGCCGGGTACCGTCCAGCTATACGTCGCGCCGGCGATGGTATCGAGGCGGTAGGTTTTGCCCTGCTCGTTCTGGTACACTTGCCCGTCACCTAGCACGGCGTAGTTCGAGGGGCCAGTATACACCCGCACGTAGTCGACCTGCATAGTGGTGGGGTAGTCCGAGGGCGTGGCGTTCTGGTAGCCGGTGAAACCCGTGCCGGGGCCGCCTACGGCCGAATTCAGCATCAGGTAGAAGTTGCCGTCGTTGAAGGGCCAGGAACCGCCAACCGTGGTTTCGGGCGAGGCCGTATGGTACACGTTTCCGTCTACCGACCACTTAATCTGGTTAGGGCCCCACTCAATGGCATACACGTGAAAATCAGCCGATAAGTCGAGGGTACTGCTGTACTCGCGACCCGTGAAGTGCCAGCCGCCCGCGTCGTAGTGAATCGTGCCCGCCACCGACTTGGGGTTCTTATGCTTGGCCTCCATGATGTCAATCTCCCCGGTAAAGGGCCAGTTGCCGGGGTCGGCCAGCATCCAGAAAGCGGGCCACACGCCCTGGGCCGAAGGCAGTTTCATTTTGGCCTCAATGCGGCCGAAGCGAAAGGTTTGCAGGGCGCCCGCAGCGGTTTTCGAAAACAGCTTGGCAGAGGTATAATTGTAGGTGCGCCCACCCTGCACCGAGTTTTCGTAGCGGGTGACGATATTCAAGTTTCCACCCGACACGGTAGCATTGCCGGGGCGATACACTTGCAGCTCGGCGTTTCCGAAGTTGCATAAGCCCGTTTCGCAGCCGTCGCCTTCGTAAACGCGCCACTTGCTCAAGTCGCCGGGGGTGTTGAACTCATCAGCCCACACGAGCTGGTTGCACTGAGCCCAAACAGTGGCGGGGGCAAACAGGACCCAAAGCGCGGCTAGCAGCAACCGGCTTACCCTGACATTCCAGGAAGCGGACGCGCTGTGCAACGCCCGACGTGCGTAGAAAGGTATTCTCATATTGCTTAAGCTGGATTGGTGGGGAATCAGCATTGAGACCAGGGCATGGGGTTGCCCGGGCAGCAATAGGTGGGATGAGACAGGGTAGAAAGCGGAGCGGGTATTCGGAGCCTGAAAAGGCAGAGCGGAAAGGCAGATCTGATGGCGGGTAAGCTACTCTAACCAAGGCTGCACCCGTAGGCAGCGGCCACTGGAAAAAATCGGCAGACCAAGCACCACAAACGTTTGCGGCAGGTCAAATATTCAGACGTTGTTTGGGAAATGCAAGTATAAAAACCCGCTAATCAGCTTGAAAAAACGGTTTTGCAACTTGCCTCACAAGCTGCTTATACACTTATAACACACGCAAACCCGGTCCTCGCCTCTTCTAGCAACCTTCTCTCTTCTACCCCCCACCCAGATAAAAAACAATGATTAAATGGTCTGCTCTGATCATCTTTTCCACATTATTTTTTGGTTAGCTCCATTCCGTTTAGAAATACTGCACGCAGTAGGTCAGTGGTTTGAGGGAAATTCAACTATGTTCTGCCCGTTGCCCGTCGCGCCTACTGCAGGATAGAGTTGGCTACATACCTAGTATCAAGTATGCATACGACACTAATAGGGCCAGCTGGAGTACTCCAGCTGGCCCTATTAGTGTCGTATCAGTTTGGCTCGTGTGCTTATCGTTCCAGCCTGGCGCCGGGGTCAACGGTTACGCGCTGAGGGGTGTTAGACACGGCCCAGCCGGTGGCATACATCCAGCGCGTCATGCGGGCCAGCTTGGTGATATCGATGCGCGAGGCTTCGTCCTTGGGCGTGTGGTAATCAGGGTGCAGCAGGGTGGTAAAGAACAAGGCCGGGATGCCCGCCCGCACGTAGGGCACATGGTCACTGCGGAAGTACCACCCTTCCGGGTGCTTGGGGTCGTCCCAGGACGTGTCGATGGTGAACTTGGTGAACTGCCGGTTGGCTTGCAGCGCCATATCCACCAAAGCCGTGGAGTTGCGGTGCGGACCAGTCGAGCCCAGCAAAGCGGCCGAGTCGGGGGCGTTGCGCCCAATCATGTCGGCGTTGAGCACCGCCACGATGGACGACTTGGCCACGGTGGGGTGTTCGGCGTACCAGCGGGAGCCCAGCAGGCCGCGCTCCTCGGCCCCGTGCCACACAAACAGCGCCGAGCGTTGGCCGGGCCGCTGCTTCCAGGCCCGCCCAATGGCTAGCATGGCCACGCTCACCGTGGCGTTGTCGTCGGCCCCGTTCCAGATAGAGTCGCCGGCGACGGGGTCACCGGCGCCGTCGTGGTCGTGGTGGCCGCTGAAGAGCACGTTTTCCTGGCGTAGCTGCGCATCAGTACCCGGCGCCCGGGCTATAACGTTGACCGACGGGTAAATAAAGGTATTGGCGGCCAGGTCGGCCTTGAGCTGGGCGTTGCCGGAGCGTAGGGCGGCCCCAGCGGCCTGGCGCAGCAGCAGTACCGGCACGGTGGGCGGGGCCGTAGCCATGGCGGGCAACTGGTAGACTCCATCTTTGTAGCGGTGGCCCACAAAGCCCAGCTGAGGCTCGGCCGTATCGTCGGCCACAAGCAGCATGCCCGCCACGCCCTGCCGGCGCAGCACGGCGGTTTGCTGATTCAAGGCAGCCAGGATGTAGCGGAAGCCCCACAAGCTCATCTTTGGGGCGGGCAACGGGCGGGGAGCCACCAGGTTCATGGCGACCACCTTGCCCCGCAGGTTCGTCCGAGCGGTGTCCGCCAGGGAGTTGAGCCAGGTAACCGGGGCATCCAACTGGGCTTTGATAGGGGCCGTTACCCAGGCATCCTGCCACAAAGCCAGGGCCCGACCATTGATCCGGATGCTGGTAGAGGCCGCTACGGTGAGGCGGCGCAGGGGGTAAAACTGAAAGTAGGTCCCGTCGTCGCCGGCGGGTTCCAGGCCGATTTGCCGGGCCCGCTCGGCTACCCACACGGCGGCCCGCAACTCATCGGCAGTGCCCGCCCGGCGGCCGCGCAGACTGTCGCTGGCCAGCTCGAACAGGTCTTTGCGCAGTTCGGCCTCCTGAATGGCACTGAAAGCCGGTGGGGCGGTGGCCGCGGCCGGCGCCGAGGTGGAATTGGAGGCAGATGGCGGCCGGGTGCAGCTGGCAAGCAGAGTGCCCGTCAGCAGCCCCGATGACAGGATGAAGAATAGCGGTGTTTTCACGGGTGCGGGTCGAAAAAGCGGAAAAGCGGGGACTAGGCCAGAGGAGCTAGTACTTGGCCTTGCCGCGAAAGTTATACCGCTTATCGGTTCCGCCGGTGTTTTCAAGTGGTCAAACAATCAGCTTATAGCCAATACCCCGGATGTTGAGAATCTGGACCTGGGGGTCGTCTTTCACGTAGCGCCGCAGCCGGGTGATAAATACGTCGAGGCTGCGGCCGTTGAAAAAACTGTCGTCGCCCCACAGCTCGCGCAGCACGGTGCCGCGCTCCAGCACTTGGTTGCGCTGGTCGTAGAGACGCTTGAGCAGCTCGGCTTCGCGGTTCGACAAATCCGCGGCCTGCCCGTCGAGGTAGAGCTTCTGCTTGGGATAGTCGAAGTGGTAGCGGCCGATGGGTAGGGGCCCCGCGGTGGGCGGAGCCGGGGCCGGGCGCCGGCTGAGCTGGGCGTTGATGCGCACAATGAGCTCATCCATGCTAAAGGGCTTTTTCAGGTAGTCGTTGCCGCCCAGCTCAAAGCCCCGCACCACATCCGCCGTCTGGGAGCGGGCCGTCAGGAACAGAATCGGCACCGTCTGATTTTCAGCCCGAATCTGCTCGGCCAGGGAAAAACCATCGAGCTTGGGCATCATCACATCGGCAACCACAATGTCGGGTGGGCCGGCCCGAAACAGGCGTAGGCCCTGCTCCCCGTCGGCGGCGTATTGCACCGCGAAGCCGCGCACTTCCAGGCTGTCTTTCACAATCATGCCCAGGGCGGCCTCATCTTCAATCAGTAGAACGGTGGACATAGGTGAGGGTATTTTAAGATTCTACTGCCCCGCTTCGGCGGCGTGCGGCAGAACAGTCATTTTTAAGCCGGCAGCCAGAAGGAAAACGCACTGCCTTCGTCGGGGGCGCTGCGCACGTCGATGTGGCCGCCGTGGCGCTCCACTACCTGCCGCACGTAGTATAAGCCTAACCCGAAGCCCTTGACGGGGTGCAAGTTGCCGGTCGGCACCCGAAAGAACCGGTCGAAGATGGCCTCCTGGTAGGTTTTGGGAATTCCAATGCCATTGTCGGAAACGGTAAGGCGCCAGCCCTGCCCGTCCAGCTCGCCCCGAATACCCACCGTGACCTGTTCTCCGGAGTACTTGATGGCGTTATCGATAAGGTTGCTGATGACATTGCTGATGTGGAGCCGGTCGAGGCGCACGGCCCCGGTAGCCGGTAGGCTCAGGTCGAAGCGCACGGGCTTGGGGGCTTTCAGCTGATGGCGAACCACCAGCTCCCGCACCAGCTCGGCGGGCTGCACGGGTTCGGGGTGCAGCTCCAGGGTTTGCCGCTCCTCCACGGCAATAGTGAGCACCTTTTCGACCAGGTCAGACAAGCGTTGCAGCTCCTGGTGCGAAATAGCCAGGTACTTGGCCGTCTTCTGGGGGTCGTGCAGGGCACCGAAATGCTGCAGGGCCTCCACCGCCGCCGACACCGTCGCCAGAGGCGTTTTCAGCTCGTGGGTCATGTTGTTGATGAAGTCGTTCTTGACTTCCGACAGCTTTTTCTGCCGCAGAATCGTGCTCAGCATCAGTACAAAGCAGCCCGTCGTGAGGCCCAGCAACAGCACCGAGCCGCCCAGCAGCCCCGCCATGCGGCGCAGTACCCAGAAGGTGGGGGCGGCAAACGAGGCCTGCACGTACTGCTCGCGCACGGGGTTGAGCAGCACCGGCGGCGTCTGGAGGGCATAGCCGGGGCGCAGAGGTTGGTCTACCAGCCGGGCCGGCCGGCCGGCGCGCGGGTCGAACCGGGCCGTCAGCGTGTCGAGCACGAAGGGGGCATCGGCGCCGCGCAGGCGCAGCTCGGCCTGATACGCCTTGCTGAGCTGGGCCACATTTACCTTGTTCTCCCCGGTCCAGTCTTGCAGCAGCAGCCGGGTGATATTGCGGGCCAGCGAGTCGGCCGGCTGGCCGGTGCGGGCGCCCGGATGCAGGCGCACTTGCTTTTCTACCTTCACCAGGCGCAGCTCCCCATTGGATTTGGTAACCTGCTGGCGCGTAAGCACCTGCAACTGGTTGGCTTGGTCCTCTTCGCCAGCATCGTCGTACTGGCGAACAATGAGGCGCACGGGTTTTTTGCCAGTCGTGGTGCGCAGGGCTTGGCGGGCAAAGTGCATCTGCTCCTGCTGCAACACGGCGCGCAGGGCTTCGCGGGCAGTGCGCGCAAACTCGGAGTTGGTGAGCTGATAGGTGGTGTAGAGCCAGTACGCCTGAAAGCCGTTGATACCCAGAATGCAGAGCGTCATGAGCCAGAAGATGGAGCGGATGCGCCGTTTCATGGGGCGAAGGGGCTAGAGTAGGTTACGAAAATAGCGGATGCTCCAGGGTTTTGGCGCGGCGTTAACACTGTTTAACACTCTGTAACAGTGCTTAACACGCCGATGTGGGAGGTTTGAGCCGTCAACTCACTTTTCTACATCCCCATGAAAAAGCTCCTGCTCCTGCTGCTCAGCCCCGGCGCTCTGCTCTCGGCCGCCCGGGCCCAAACCGTTTCCGGCCTCATTCAGTACGAAGCGGCCCAAAAGGTAAACCCCAACCAGATGCGCGTGGTCGTGAATGGGCAGGAAGTAAAGCCCGGCAGCCCCGACTTTCCCACCGACATTTCCGACGTGCGCAACTTTGGCGTAACGGTCAGCTTTTCCGGGGGCTACGCCCGCGAGGAGCGCCAGAATGCGGCCATGCGCACGATTGTGGAAGGCGGCCCCGGCGCAGCCCCGCAGATGACCAACCTGGGCAAGCCCTTCGAGGAAGTGGTGTACGTGAGTCAGCCCGAAAACAAGCTCAGCACGGTGGTAACGGTGAAGAAAAACGAAACCACGACCACCTACCGCTCCGACAAGCCCCTAACCCAGGCGGCCGGCTGGCAGACGACCGACCAGACCAAGAAAATTGCGGGCTACACCTGCCGCAAGGCCACGGTGCCGTTCAAGAACCAGACCTACACCATCTGGTACACCACCGAGCTACCCTTCACCTATTCGCCCGTCAGTGAGCTGCTGCCCGACAAAGGCGTGGTGCTGGCCCTGGAAAGCCCGCGGGAACAGTTTAAAGCCAGCAAAGTAGACCTCAAAGCCGTGGCCGAGCAGGACGTGCGCCCCACCGAAAAGGCCCAGACCGTGACGCCCGCCGAGCTAAACGACCTGCGCGACAAGGCCCGGGCCGACTTCCGCCTCAAGCTCATGGAAGGCGAAGGCGCCGGCCGCCGATAAGCATGGGCCGGCTTCTTTTCCTTGTTGGAATGCTGCTGGCCTACGGGGCGCCTACCCAGGCCCAGCCGGCCCCGGCCAGCAAAGGCAGCATCAGCGGCACCGCCATCGACTCCCTGACTGGCAAGGTGCTACGCGAAGCTTCGGTGTCATTGCTGGCGGCCCGCGACTCATCCTACCTGACCTTCACTATCACCGACGGCGACGGGCAGTTTGTGTTGCGCAATGTGGCCCCGGGCTCCTATCAGGTCCTCGTTACGTTTCTGGGGTACCGCAGCCGGCTGGTGGCCGTGCAGCTGACGGCAGCCCACCCCACGGTTACGCTCGGCTTGCTGCGGCTGCGCGCCTATAGCCAGTCCCTGGGCGAAGTTGTGGTGCAGCAGGAACGAGCCCCGGTGTCCATTTCCGGCGACACGCTGGCCTTCAGCGCCCGGGCGTTCAAAACCCAGCCCAATGCCGCCGTCGAGGCCCTGCTCAAAAAGCTACCAGGCGTGGAAGTCGACCGGGCCGGCAACATCCGGGCCCAGGGACAGGCCGTGAGCCGGGTGCTGGTGGATGGCAAACCCTTCTTCGGCGACGACCCCAAGATGGCCACCCGCAACCTGCCGGCCGACATCATCGACCAGGTGCAGCTTTTTGCCCAGCAAAGCGACCAGGCCGCCTTTTCGGGCATCGACGACGGCTCGCAGCAGCGGACGATTAACCTGGTAACCAAGCGCGACAAGCGCCGCGGCTACTTTGGGACCAACGGCGCGGGCCTGGGCACCGACGGCCGCTACCAGGCCCGCCTGGGCGTGAACCGCTTCAACAACGGCCGCCAGCTTTCGGCCCTGGGCATGGCCAACAACATCAACCAGCAAGGATTTTCCTCCAACGGCGGTCCGGCCACGATGACGCCCGGCCCGCCCGCCGGCGGTAACGGCGGCAGCGGGCGGGTGCGCGTGGGAGGCCCCGACAGCCGCGGCCCCGACTCCGATAATGAGCAGCCCAATAACCTGCTCGAATCGGGGGCGGTGGGGCTGAACTACCGCGACGCCTGGGGCAAGCGGGCCGAAGTGGCAACAAGCTACCTGGGCAGCCGCACCCGGGTGCTAACCGAGCAGCAGCGCCACCGGAAAACTGCCACCACCACCCCCGACCTGGGCAGTGAAGGAGCCCCACCTTTTATCACCGACCAGCAACTGAACGCCCGGGAAACGAATCTGAGTCAGCGGCTTAACCTGCGGCTCGACTACAAGCTCGATTCGTTGACCACGGTGCGCCTGACGCCCTTCGTAGCCTGGCAGCGCCCGGGGCAAATCCAGACCAGTACCCAGCAGGCCACCCGGGCCGGGCAGGTGCTCAACCAGGGCCAGCTACGCTACACGTCGGAGCGCCCCGTGCTGAACGGGGCCAACAACCTGCTGCTCATGCGCAAGTTCGCCAAGGACGGCCGCACCCTGTCGGCCAACCTAAATACCGTGCTTTCGGATCAGGACGAGCACACCACGAACCAGGCCCTCAACACGTTTTTCACCGATGCCGGCCCCACCCGCACCACGCGGCTCGACCAGCAGATTGGAGAAAGCAGCGGCAGCCAGACCAACGTGCTACACCTGTCGTACACCGAGCCCCTGTCGCTGAGTCGGCGGCTGGAAGCGCACTACAACCTGACGGACATCGGCCACCAGGCCGACCGCGCCGTGTACGACTACTCCGAAGCCACCGGCCGCTACGATGCCCGTAGCCCCCAGCTCAGCAACCGCTTCGACAGCCGCTTTCAGACCCACCGCACCGGCCTGACCTGGCAGACCCGCCGCCTGCGCTACACCTACGCCCTGGGCCTCGATGCCCTGCAAGGTCGCCTGCGGACGACGGACCGCACGGCCGCCACTACCTTCGGCCAAAACTTTAGCAAGCTGCTTCCCAATGCGTTACTCACCCTGAACGGGGGCCAGAACCGCACTCTGCGCCTGAACTATCGTACCCGCCTGAACGCGCCATCGGCGGCCCAGCTCCAGCCCGTTGTCGACAACACCAACCCGCTGAACCGGCAGCTGGGCAACCCGGCCCTGGCCCCCGAGTACGCCCACTCCCTGCTCACGACTTACAGCCAGTTCAACGCCCGCAACAACCGCAGCGTCTTCGTGCTGCTCGATGCGGCCCAGGTCCGGAACCGCCTTGTGGCTGCTACCACCATCAGCCCCACCGGCGTGCAAACTACCCAGCCGGTGAATGCCGACGGCTACCGGGCCCTGAACGGGTTTCTGTCGTTGGGTCAGCGCCTGGCGGCCCACAAAATCAACCTGAACCTGACCACCAGCAGCAGCTACACCCACGGGCCCAGCTTCGTGAACGGCGAAACCAACCTGGCCCGCACCTGGACCCTCGGCCAGGGCCTGAGCGTGAACTCCGCCTACAACGACCAGCTCGAATTCAGCTTCAGCGCCAACGTTACCTACCAACGGGCCCGCTACTCGCTGCTGGGTGGCCAGAACTCGGCCTTTTTCACCCAAACGCTGACGGCCGATGTGCTCTACCAGCTGCCCGCCCATGTTGTCGTCAGCTCGGATGTATGGGTAGTCAACAACACGGGCCGCTCGGCGGGCTACAACCAGCGGGTCGGGCTCTGGAACCTGAGTGTGGCCAAGCAGCTGCTGGCCAACCAGCAAGCGGAGGTGAAACTACAGGTGTATGACCTGCTGAACCAGAACCGTAGCGTAGTGCGCAACGTGACCGACACCTACCTGGAAGACGTCCGCAGCCGGGTGCTGACCCAGTATTTTCTGCTGAGCTTTACCTACACGCTCCGCAAATTTGGGGTGTAGCTCGGGGTGGGGCAGCCTTCCTAAGGGGCTCGGCACGGCCGGCTCTGTTCCGGTTTAAAAACAAAGTAGAATAGCTTGGGTGAGAGTCAAATGACTATTAGCTGAACAATATACGGTTCAGCTAATAGTTGTTTCTTACTTTTACACATGCGGAGACTATTTACCGTACTATTTTTTAGTTACTGCCTGCTGCTAAGTACTCGGTTGCAGGCGCAAAGCCCGCAGACGGCTGGGCTGCGCCGGGCCCTGGCGGCCGCCCGGCACGACACTACCCGCGTGCTGCTGTTGGCCGACTTGAGCAGCACCTACCGTTACTCCCGCTTCGATTCGGTCGAGTTCTACGCCCGCAAAGGCCTGGCGCTGGCCCGGCAAATTGGCTACCCCAAGGGCGAGGGCCGCTGCCTTTCCCGCCTGGGCATTCTAACCAGTGAGCGAGGCAACCTGCCCCAGGCCCTGCGCATTGACTTACAGGCCCTGCAGCTGCACGAAGAAAGTCACGACTGGGAAGGCATGGCCCGCACTTTCAACCAAATGGGCCTGCTCTACCACGCCCTGGAAGATTACCGGCCCGCCCTAGCTTATTATTTCCAGGCCAAAAACCTCTACGAGCAGCACGGCGTGGGCGACGACTCCCAGCTGATTAGCGTGTTTACCAACCTGGGGGCCAGCTACGAAGGTCGCCGCCAACTCGACTCCGCCGCGTATTATCTCAACAAGGCCTATGCCCTCACCCGGCAGTCGGGCACGGTGCACCAGAGCTGCTGGGGCAACCCGCGGCCCTACGTGCTGCGCGAACTGGGCTTGCTGCAGGCCTCGCGCGGGCAGGATGCGCAAGCCCTGGACTACTACCGCCAGAGTGCCCGGGTGGCATTTCCGGAAAACGACCTGCGCAGTGCTTGCCGGGCCTATCAGTACATGGCCGAGCTCTACCACCGCCGCTACCAAACCGATTCGAGCGTGTATTATGCCCGCAAGTCGCTGGCCCTGGGGCAGGCCCTGCCCTTCGTGATTGGGGTAGTGCACACCAGCAAGCTGCTAACTTCCGCCTTTGAGGCCCAGGCCAACTCCGACAGCACCCTGAAGTACATGCGCGTGCTGCGCCAGGCCCAGGACAGCTTGTACAACCCGCAGCGCATCAAGCAGCTAGATGCCATTGGCTTTGCCGAGCAGCAGCGCCTGCGCCAGCTCGAAGCCGAGCAGCGGCAAACCCAGGCCCGCAACCGGCTCTTCTTTCTGACTGCCGGGCTGGGCTTTCTGATTCTGGTATCCTTGCTGCTGTGGCGCAACGTGCGACAGCAGCAACGGGCCAACCGCCAGCTGTCGGCGCTTAATCAGGAAATTACCGAGCAGCGCGACCGGCTGGGCCAGATGCTGCACGAGCTCAAAACCACCCAAAGCCAACTGGTGCTACGCGAAAAAATGGCTTCCCTGGGCGAGCTGATGGCCGGAGTGGCCCAGGAGATTCAGACGCCCGTCAACAACACCCGCGACCTGGCCGGCGTCAGCGCCGACCTGATTGAGGACCTGCGCAAAGAACTGGCCGGCCTGGACGTGCAGATGGAAGACCCCGGCGCTCTGAATGACAAGCTACTGATGCTGACCCAGTATCAGAACAGCATTATCCGTTCCAGCCAGCGGGCGGCGTCTATTGTGCGAGGCATGGTGGAATACGCGCAGAGCAGCCCCGGCCCCCGGCAGCTTACCGATGTCAATGCTTTTGTGGAAGACTACCTGCGGCTAACTTACCACGACATCCGGGCCAAAAACCGCAACTTCTACGCGGCCCTGCTACCCACTCTCGACCCCGCCGTGGGCAACTTATCCATCCTTCGCCACGACTTGGGCCGGGTGTTGGTCAGCTTGTTTACCAGTGCTTTTTTCTCGGTGCAGCAGCGCCAACTATTAGCCCAGGAAGGCTATGTGCCCCAAGTCGCCGTCGGTACGCGCAGCAGCCCCGGCCACATCGAAATTTGGGTGCGCGACAACGGTATCGGCATTCGGGCGTCGCAGTTGCCCATGGTCTTCGAGCGGTTTTCCCCGGCCAAAACCGGCGACAACGACCTGGGCCTGGCCCTGAGCTACGACCTGATTACCAAAGGGCACGGCGGCACGCTCACCGTCGAGTCGGAGGAAGGAGAATTCACCGAGTTTCTTATTACGCTGCCCCTAACGGCTCCCTCCGAGCCGACTTCGGTAGCATAGCCAAGGTGTATCCTCAGCCTCGCTTAATCAGGCCAATGGCAGGTTCGACTGTTGTTAGAAGCCAACGGGCCTGCTAACCGGTGAACCTGCCTACAGCTTCTTTTCCAGCACCAGCAGCTCCAGCGGCTGGCGCGGGATACCGAAGCGCGGATTGTCCGGGAAAGGCACCGTAGCCCCGGTGCGCTGGTAGCCCAGCCGCTCGTACCAGGCCAGCAGCTCTGCCCGCACCGATATAACCGTGATTTTCATACGACTACAGCTCTGCTCCCGAGCGTAGGAGTCGGCGGCAGCCAAGAGCTGGCGCCCGATACCCGCGTTTTGCCGAGTAGCATCCACCGAGAGCATGCCCAGGTACATCGTGGCCGCCGGCTGCCGCTGCAAATACACGGAGCCCACCAGTTGCCCGCCCTCCTGGTGAGCCATAAGCAACACCGCTTCTTCAGCGGCCAGCATTTCCGCCAACGACTCCGCATCAATACGGGGCCCGTCGAGCAGGTTGGCTTCCGTCGTCCAGCCCAGCCGGGAGGTGTCGCCGCGGTACACGCTGTTGACGAAAGCAACCAGGGCAGGAATGTCGAGGGCCGTGGCGGGCCGGATGGTGAGAGTCGGGGTCATAACACAAAAGTATACCTTGGCGGTTGTTGCGCTGTCCTTCTTCCCTACTGCATGCCTGAATCGGTTGCCCCAGTTATTCGCGCCACGCAGCTGCACAAGCGCTACGGTGCCCACGCGGTGGTGCAGAACGTGTCGTTTGCGCTGCAGCCCGGCGAAACGCTGGTTTTGCTGGGCCCCAGCGGCTGCGGCAAAACGACGTTGCTCAAGATGCTCAACCGCCTCGTGGAGCCCGACGCCGGCTCTATCGAGGTCAACGGCCAGGACGTGCGCCACCAGCGGCCCGAGCAGCTACGCCGGGGCATGGGCTACGTTATTCAGCAGGTTGGCTTGCTGCCCCACTACACGGTGGCCGAGAATATTGCGGTGGTTCCGCGGCTGCTCGGGCAGTCGGCCGCTGCCATTGCTCACCGCACCCAGGCCCTGCTGACCCGCCTGCACCTGCCGCCCGAGCGCTACGCCGGGCAGTACCCACACCAGCTGTCGGGCGGGCAGCAGCAGCGCGTGGGCCTGGCCCGGGCGCTGGCCGCCGACCCGCCTATTATCCTGCTGGATGAGCCCTTCGGCGCCCTCGACCCCATCACGCGGGCCAGCATCCGGCGCGAGTTTCGGGAGCTCGACGAACTGCGCCACAAAACCGTTGTGCTGGTGACCCACGACGTGACGGAGGCCTTCGAGCTGGCCGACCGGATTCTGCTGCTCAATGCCGGACAGGTGCAACAGCTGGGTACGCCGCGGGAGCTGCTGTTTCAGCCCGCCAACGCCTTTGTGCGCCACTTTTTTGCCGCCGAGCGGCTGGCCCTGCAGCTACGCACCCTCACCCTGGCCGACCTAGCCCCTTTCTTGCCTTCATTGGCTGGTAAAGCGGCGGCGAGTGGGCTAGCTCCAACCACGGTGCAGGACGCGCTGGAAGCCCTGACCAACGCCGACGGCAACTTCCCCAAGTCGTCTTACCCCTTCGACCTGGCCCAGCTGATGGCAGCGTTTGGGCAGGCGCTGCAACGAGAGGAGGCCGCATGGAAACACTAAAGGAACTACTGACCTTCTGGCACTTACAGGCCGGCAAACTAGGAGACCAAATTCAGCAGCACATCGGGCTTACCGCCGCTTCCTTGCTGCTGGCAGTGCTGCTGGGGGTTCCGCTGGGCTTGCTGCTCACGCGGCGGCCACGCTGGGCTCCGGCCGTGCTGGGCGTGGCGGGGGCCTTGCAAACCGTGCCCAGCATTGCCCTGCTCGGCTTCCTGATTCCGCTGCTGGGCATTGGGCCCCGGCCCGCCATTTTCGCGCTGTTCCTGTATTCGTTGCTGCCCATCATCCGCAACACGCTCACGGGCATTCAGGGCGTGAGCCCGGCGGTAGTTGAAGCAGCCCGCGGGCTGGGGCTCACGGACGGGCAGATTCTGCGGCGCGTTGAGTTGCCGCTGGCTCTGCCGGTGCTGTTTGCCGGCATCCGCACGGCTACCGTAATCAATGTGGGCGTAGCTACCCTGGCGGCATATGTGGCGGCCGGGGGCCTGGGCGAGTTTATTTTCGGCGGCATTGCTCTCAACAACCCGGTTATGATTCTGGCTGGCGCCCTGCCCGCGGCGGCCCTGGCCCTGGCCTTCGATGCTGCTTTGGCGGGTCTGCAGCGGCTCAGTGCGCGGCGGCTGGTACGGGTGGGCGCGGCCCTGCTCGTGCTGCTGCCGGTGCTGGGCGTATTGTATGTGCTGCCCCAGGCGGCGGGCAAGCTGCTGGCTGGCTTTAGCCCCGAGTTTGTGGGCCGGGCCGATGGGTTGCCGGGGTTGAAAAACGCCTACCAGCTGCGCCGCCTGCCCAGCGTAGTGCTGGCCCCGGCACTGGTGTATGAGGCCGCCCGCCATCAGGATGTCGACCTGATTGACGGCTACTCCACCGACGGCCGGATTCGGGCCTACAACCTGCTGGTGCTGCAGGACGACCGGCGCGTGTTTCCGCCCTACTACGCCGCGCCGGTCATACGCCCGGCCGTGCTGGCGGCGCATCCCGAGCTGGCTCCGGTGCTGGCCCAGCTGGCCGGGCAGATTTCCGACTCGGTGATGACCAACCTGAACTACCGGGTCGACTACCTGCACCAGGAGCCCCGGGCCGTGGCCCACGCCTTTTTGCGGCGCCGGGGCCTGTGGCGCACGCCCCGGCCCCTGGCCCCCGGCGCACCCGTGGTACGCCTGGGCTCCAAGATTTTTGCCGAGCAATATATTCTGGTAGAACTGTACGCGGCCCTGATTCGGGGCAACACTGGGCTGGCCGTGGAAACCAAAACGGGCCTGGGGGGCACCACCATTTGCTTTGAAGCCCTGCGCACCGGCGAAATCGACCTGTATCCCGAGTACACCGGCACCGGCCTGCAGGTGCTCTTGCAGCCCTCCGCCGCCGTGCTCGACTCGCTGGGCGGCAGCCCACCGGCCGTGTTTCACTACGTGCAGCAGGAGTTTCGGCGGCGCTACGGGCTGGAATGGCTGGCCCCGCTGGGTTTCAACAACACGTACGCTCTGCTCATGCGCCGGCAGCAGGCCCGGGAACTGGGCATCAGCTCTATTTCCCAACTAAGCCGCTATTTGCGCCACTAAGCGCGTGGCTTTGGCGCAAGCTTACTCGGCTCCATTCTTTCTTACTGGGGCAGGAAGATGCGGAAAGTGGTACCCTGGTTCAGCTCACTTTCTACCTCAATGCGCCCCCCCTGGGCCTGCACCAGCCGGTTCACCAAAAACAGGCCGACGCCGGTGCCTTCGCCCGCTTCGGGGTGGAAGCGCCGAAACAGGTGAAACAGCTCGGCACCATGTTTTTCCAGGTCGATGCCCAAGCCATTGTCGCGCACTTCGAGCACTGCCTGCCCGTGCAGCAGGCTGCTGACAATCGTTATTTCCGGGGCCCGGTCGGTGTGGCGGTACTTAATGGCATTGCCCAGCAGGTTCAGCAAGATGGTGCGCAGGTTGCTGCGCACGGCCACCAGCTCCGGCAGCTTCTCAAAATGGGTGTGTACCGTACCGTCCGCGGTTTGCAGCTGCGGGCGTAGAGTTTGCAGCACATCGGCCGTAAGGTCGGCCAGGAGTACTTTCTCCGTTATTTGCTCACCCTGAGCCCGGTCTATCTGTACTACCGCCGACAAATCCGTGACGGTCGTGTTCAGGTCATCCAGGGAGGCATCGACCAGGCGCAGCACTTCCGACTCCTCGGGGTCATCAAAGGTAGCGGTGCGGCGCAACTCGTCGAACAAGCCCCGCAGGTTGTTGATGGGCTGCTTCAGGTCGTGGGAAGCCGCGTACACAAAGTTGTCCAGGTCGCGGTTGGTGCGGGCCAGTTGCTGATTGCGGGCCTCAATTTCCTGGTTGGCCGTCAATAGCTGGGCATTGGTTTGCTGCACCTGCCGGCGGGCTTCGGTGAGTTCTTCCAGGGAATCGCGCAGCTGCTGGTTCACGGTTTGCAACTGCCCGTGGTAGCGGGCTACGTATTGCCGCCATTCGTTTTTCTCAATGGCATGCAGCACCGTTTTGCAGAGCAATTCCTGGTCGAAGCGCTGCTTCACCAGGTAGTCGAGAGCCCCGTTATTGAGGGCGCGTACGGCCAGTTCCTCGCTGCCGCCTCCCGTAATCATAATCACACACAGCGTGTCGGGCGGGGCTAGCTGCTTTAATTCCAGCAGCAACGCTAGGCCATCCGTGTCGAGCAAGTTATAATCCAGCAGCACGCAGTCGGGCCGCACGGTCCGAAACTGCGCTATGCCTTCTTCCCCCGACGAGGCTTCTACTATCTCCAACCGCTCGTGCCCTATCTGCTTGCCCAGATAGCGCTTGTACAACATCCGGTCATGCTCGTTGTCATCAACGAGTAAGATTTTTTTCACGCGTGCAATAACCTAATTCGTCGAGGGTAGTTCCGAGGTGTTGAGCCAGTAGCGCACCAATAACCGGGTTTTTTCTTCCAGGGCAGCGTACTCTATGGGTTTGGTCAGATAGCTGTTGGCGCCCAGCCGGTAGCAATCCTCGATGTCCCGACTGTTGGTCGAGGTGCTGAAGATAATCACCGGAATAGACTGCAAACGCGGGTCCCGCTTTAGGGTTTCAAGCACGGTGCGGCCGTCGGTACCGGGCAGGTTCAGGTCGAGTAGCACAAACACGGGCAACTGTTGGGGCCAGTTTTCGTGCTTGCCATAGCCCTGCAGGTATTGTAGCGCCTGGTCGCCGTCTTCGCAGCGCAGCAGCTGGTTGGGCAAGGCATGCTTGCGAAAGGCCCGGCCCAGCGCCATAAAGTCTTCGGCGCTATCTTCGACCACCAGGATGGGCTTGTGAGGTAGAACGTTCACTTACAGATGCTTTGAGAGAGAAAAATAAAAGGTGGCGCCTTGCCCCAACCCGGACTCGACCCATAGCTCACCATCCTGCTTCTCCACCATTTTCCGGGCGATGGGAAGGCCCGCGCCGGTACCCCCGCCGTACTTTTCCTGGGGGTGCAGACGCTTGAAAATCTTGAAGATGGCCTCATGGTGTCGCGGGTCGATACCGATGCCATTGTCCTGAACGTAGAACACATAAAAATTGTCCCGTTGTCCAGTTCCTTTCGGCCCCAAAGTGCCTTCGGGAGCCAGTCCCACCCGAATTTGCTTCTCGGGGTGGTTGCTGTAGCGCATGGCGTTGGTCAGCAGGTTGTTGAACACTTCCCGCACCCGCACCGCATCGCAACGGAAGGTGGGCAGCGGGTCGACGATGGTGACGTGGGTGTTGGTTTGCTCGAAGCGCGGGTGCAGCAGGTCCACCAGGTCTTCGACGAGTTCCTGCACGTTGGTTTCCGTCACGGTCATTTCCTGACGGCCCACGCGCGAGAGTTGCAGCAAGGACTCAATCAGGGCCTCCATGCGCTGGCTCAGGCGTACCAGGGTCTGCAACCGGCCCACGCCTTCCGAGTCGAGCTTATCGGCGTAGTCCTCCAGCAGAAAAATAGAGTAGTTGTGAATGCCGCGCAGGGGCTCTTTCAGGTCGTGGGAGGCTACGTAGGCAAAGGAGTCCAGCTCGTCGTTGCTGCGCTCCAGCTCCGAGTTGAGACGGGCCAGGCTGGCGGCGCGGGTCTGCAGCTCGTTGAAGACCTTGAGCCGGACGTCGGAGAGGTGCAGGCGGATTTCCTTGGCGGCTTCAATTTCCAGGGGCAGCCAGGGTGCCGAGGTGTTTACCACAGTCTGGGCCCAGGCCTCGAACGACTGCCGGGGCGAGAGTTTCAGCTGCCCGTCCTGGAGCACTTCGGCTTTCTGCGCCTTGCCCGCCCAGGTCACGGTCTGGATCTGCTCGGGCCGGAACCAGATGATATAGTCGCCGGCTTCCTGAGCCAGGGAAATAGCAATAAAGCCGCTGGCCACCCCGCGAATGGCTAGGCCTTCCGGATTGTGCTTCACGTAGGAATCGGTGTAGAACACATTATCCTGCACGTTGACCTTCAGCCACTCAATCAGGTCCCGAATCTGCTCCTGGGTCGGCGTAACGCCCAGGGAGATGATGTCGCCCTCGAAGCAGATAGCCGCCCCACCGCAGCTGAACGCATCCCGGATGGTGGGCATACGCTGGTACAGGCCCTCGACAAAGTTGCTGTGGCGGCCTACGAGTTCAAACAAGCGCACCTGGATGTTGCGGATATGCAGGCGGTAGGCTTGCTCGTCCTGCTGCTGCTTGGTTTTGAGCAAGGCCGAGAAGGTTTTGCCCAAAAACAGGCACAGCTCCCGCAACTCGTAGCTTACCAGGCGCGGGGTGATGTGGTGGCAGGTAATGAGGCCCCACAAGACGTCGTCCTGGATGATGGAAATCGTCATCGTGGCGCCCACGCCCATGTTGCGCATGTACTCCAGGTGAATCGGCGACACGCTCCGCAGCACGGCGTAGGTCATGTCGGGCGGGCGGTTGGCCGTGGGGTGCAGCACCGGCACGAGCTTGGCGGGCACGTAATCCACGTTGGGAATAAAGCGCAGCCAGTTTTTCAGGTACAGGGCCCGGGCCTGCTGCGGAATGTCGGTAGCCGGGTAATGTAGGCCCAGGAAGGGCTCCAGGTCGTCGTGCTTGGCTTCGGCCACCACTTCCCCGCTGGCATCTTCGGCAAACTTATACATCAGCACCCGGTCGAAGCCGGTAATGTCGCGCACTTGGTCTACGGCCAGCTGGCAAAACTCCAGCACTGCGGCCGCCCCCATCATCTGGCCCAGGGCCAGGTTGAGCGAGGGCAGGTCGAGTACGCTGGCGCTGGTTTCGTCCACGGGCTCAAACTCCAGCCACAGCAGGCCGTCGTAGCGGTGCATGATTATCTTATAGAAGGGCTGCCCGGCTACGTTCTCCAGGCGGGCCCCCAGCAGCTTGGTAACCTCCGTCAGCGAAGGCAGCAGCTGCTCAATTTCGGCAATCGTGCCCGCACCCAGCACCGTGTCGAGGCCCCGGCCGATCAGGTCTTCGGCGGGCGTCCCAATCAGGGCCAGGGTGTTTTCACTGGCGTGCACCACCCGCCCGGTTTCGGGCTCCAGGCACAGCAGAAACCCGTAGGGCTGCACCGAGCCGGGAATATGAATGGGTTCCCGGTCGCAGTTGGTCAGCGTGACGGGCGTATTCAGCAAGCTTTCGTCGCTGTAGATTATGGTTTCTCGATCCACGCGTGCAGGGTTTGAAACGTTGCGGCGGCCGAGGCCACTACTTGGGCTTGATTATCTTCGGTAGCCGCCTCAGCCAGCAGCTGGCAGAAGCTTTTCCACAGCGGACCGGTTTGCTCCCCGTGGCCGCTGAAATACTGCCGGGCGTCGATGCCCGCTTTGGCCAGCTGCCGGGCCAGCACCTGCCCGCCCAGCGTGGAGCCTTCCAGCACATACATGGCTCCCAGCAGCTGGGGCCAACTCTGCAGCTCGGGCATCTGGGGGCACAAGGGCAGCTGAGCACCTTCCACAGCCAGGTCCAGCGGAATCAGGTGGGCCCGCTGCCGCAGCTCGATTTGCCATTCGGGCCCGAAATCGTGCTGGCGCAACCGGGCCTCGTAGGGCACTAAAAACCCGTAGAGCTTGGCCAGAAACCGGTGCGTAATTTCCGGGGTAACCGAGTCTTCCAGCAAGGCCCGGTTGAACTCATTCTGCTCCAGGGCATCGTGGTAAGGCCGGGTTTCGGTCCTCAACTGCTGCAGAATAGCCGGGCGATGGAGGGTAAGCGACATGCGGAACGAGGAAAGTACAAAAAGTAAATATAAAGCAAGAACAACGGAATTTTCGGCACCAAGAGTTCAAACCCGACATAGCATTTATTGAATGTATAGCTAGTCAGGGGCCTTTTTTCTGCTTTTGTACTGTCGAGCTTCAAGCCAGAAAACGAAAATACTGGCGGCGCGGTTTCGCTTATTGCTTTCTTCTAAACTTTGCCTGCGGAAAGGCCCTTACTCAGTGCTTGTGCTGCTGGCGAAAAGTTTCCGGGGTTTGCCCCGCGTACTTTTTGAAGTAGCGCGTGAAGTAGGAAGCATCCTCGAACCCGACGGCATCGGCTACCTGGGCCACCGACTGGGCCGAGTGCGTAAGCTGGCGCTTGGCCTCGGCCACTACCCGCTCGTGAATCAGGTCGCTGGCCGTCTTGTTGAGGATGCGGCGGCAGATAGCGTTCAAGTGGTTGGCCGTCAGGGCCAGGCGCTCGGCGTAGTAGCGCACCGATTTTTCCTGGCGAAAATGCGTGTTGAGCAGCTGGCTGAACTCGCGCACCTGCTGCTGCCCGTAGGCGGGCGGTAGGGCCATTTCTTCCTCGGGATAGGCTCGGGCGGCCAGCTCGAGCGTCAGGTACAAGTAGGCGCCTACCACCGCGTCGCGGTTGGCGGCAGCGGTCTGGTCATCCTGATAAATGCGCTGAAAAAGGGGCAGAATGTCGGTTTCGGCCGCTGGCAAGTATACGACAGGCTGGTGACCGGGCGTGAAAAACGGGTACTCGGCCAAACGGCGGGCCGGGTAGGCCTGCAGGTAGAACTCGGCCGTGAAAAACAAGATGAACCCCTGCGCATCGGCCGACAGCGCCCAGGCGTGCGCCTGCCCGGGCGCGAGAAAAAACAGGCTACCGGGCCGCAAGTCGTAGGTAATCAAATCAATGGTGTGGGTGCCCTGGCCCTGAGTGACGTAGAGCAGCAGGTAGAAGTCGTGGGCGTGGGGCTCACTCACGCGCGGAAACTGCTGCACGTGGGCTTCGAGCGGCTGAATGTAGTACCACTGGTTGTTGCCGGGGCGGGCAAACGCGTCGAGGGCCAGAACGGGCAGGGCGGGTGCTTTCATGCGGGCGGCAAGGTACCCGCTCCCAGGCAAAGTTTTGCTGCCCGCCGCCCCGCCCCAAAACGACTACCGCCAAACCACAGGCAGAGCATCATTCCTGGCAGGGCTGGTCGTTGTGAACTGCGAACTACAGGGTGCGCGCTCCTGGCAGCGCGGCTTCCGGCTCGGGGCTCGGGGGGCGCGACACGTGCTGGAAACTGTAGTATAAATAGCCCAGCGCCGGCAGAATGAACAGGCTGCCCAGCAGCAAGGCCCAGCCCAGCGCCTCTATGGTGCGGGCCGGGGCCAGCTGCTCGAGCAAGGATAAGTGCGGCCCGTTGCGCAGCCGGATAAAGCTGGGGAAGTGGGCATAGCCCACGGCCAGCAGAATCATGGTCACCTGAAAGCCGGCCAGCACCCGGGGCAGCCAGGTAAGCCCGCGGGCCAGCACGTACCAGAGCAAGCCCAGGGAAATGGTAGCCAGGCCAATGGCAGTAAGGCCCACGAGATTACCAAAAATCCAGCGGGCCAGGGGCAAGCCTTCGTAGCGGGCAGCTACAAACACCAGCGCGCCCGCAGCAAAGGCCACCACAATCAGCAGGCGGGTTTTGCGAATAAAGCGGAGCCGATCGGCCTCAGTAGTGGCCTCCCCTATCGTGTAGACCGAGGCCAGATACCCGCACAAAGCCACCGTGAACACGCCCACGGCCACCCCAAACCAGTGCAGCCAGCTCCAGACGTAGGCCGAGAGAAAGTCCGGGGCGGCGGGGTCGACGTAGCCGGCCAGGGCACTGCCGGCAATGATGCCAATAAAGAGCGGCGTGACCAGGCTGGAATACACGAAAATGGTAGCGTACACGCTCTGCATCCGGTCGTGCACCGCGTCGTAGTGCCGGAACACGAAGGCCGTGCCCCGGGCAATGATGCCCAGCAGTAGCAGCAGCAGCGGGATGTGCAAACTCACCGACATCACGCTGTAGATGCGCGGAAAGCCCACGAACAGAATCACAATGGCAATGATGAGCCACATGTGGTTGGCCTCCCAGATGGGTCCGATGGCCTGGTAAAGGGTTTCGTGGGTGACGCGCCGGTTGTGGCGGGAGGTAAACAGCTCGATAATACCCGCCCCGAAGTCGGCGCCGCCCAGCAGCAGGTAGAGCAGAATGGCCAGGTAGAGGTAGGCAATGACAACGTAGTCCATACTAAAAGAGCGGCTAGGCGTGGGCGGCTTCGGGCGTGCCAGCGGGCACGTCGTAGAGTTGGGGCACCATCCGGATCTGGCGGTAGAGCAGGAACACGACCACCAGGCTCAGGGACAGGTACACGGCCGTAAACAGGTAGAAAGAGTAGGCAATGCCGGGCATGGGCGTCACCGCGTCGGCCGTGCGCATCACCCCGTTGATAATCCAGGGCTGCCGGCCAACTTCAGTCACGGTCCAGCCCGCTTCCACAGCTATAAACCCGGCCGGCGTGGCCGCCACAAACAGGCCCAGCAGCCAGCGGCTCGTAAGCCACTGCTTCTTGCGCCACAACGCCAGGAAGTACACCGCCGCAATGCCCATCATCAGCGTGCCCAGACCCACCATGATCTGAAAGGCCAGGTGGGGCACTACCACCGGGGGCCGGTTTTGGGGCGCAATTCGGTCGAGGCCGGTGACTTCCTGCTCGAAATTGCCGTGGGCCAGGAAGCTCAGCATGCCCGGAATTTTGATGGCATAGTCGACGCGCTGCTTGTCCTCGTTGGGCAGGCCGCCCAGCACCAAAGCAGCTCGTTTCTCGGTGTGGAAGTGGGCTTCCATGGCGGCCAGCTTAGCGGGCTGCCGCCGGGCCACGTCCTTGGCCGAAAAGTCGCCGCTCAGGGGTTGGAGCAAGGCGGCCACGGCTCCGAACGCAGCGGCAATGCGGAAGGCGCGGGTATGAAACCCGGTATTGCGGCCCCGGCGCAGCATCAGGGCATGCACCCCGGCCACGGCAAACCCGGTGGCGGCAAAGGCGGCCAGGGTCATGTGCAGGGCCTGGGACAGCCAGGCGTCGTTGAACATGGCCGCAATTGGGTCGATGTTCAGGTATTGCCCGTTCACGTAGTCGAAGCCGGCGGGGCTGTTCATCCAGGCGTTGGCGGCCACCACCAGAATGCCCGAAGCCAGGCCACTGATGCCTACCACAACGCCCGTAAACCAGTGGAACCAGGGATTGAACCGGTCCCAGCCGTAGAGAAAAAAGCCCAGCGCTATGGCTTCAATAAAGAAAGCCGTGCCTTCCAAGGAGAACGGCATGCCGAAGATGGGCCCGGCGTGTTCCATAAACCGGGGCCAGAGCAACCCCAGCTCAAACGACAGCACCGTGCCCGACACCGCGCCCGTGGCAAAGAAGATAGCCACGCCCTTGCTCCAGGCCCGGGTCACGTTTTTGTAGGTGATATCCTGGGTTCGGAGCCAGAAGTAGTGGGCCACGGCCATGAAAAACGGCATCACCATGCCAATGCAGGAAAAGATGATGTGAAAGCCCAGGGAAAGGGCCATCTGGGAGCGGGCAGCAAGAAAATCGTCCATCGTAGCGGGGCTGGGCCTGGAATGCCGCCAAGGTAGCAAGGCGGCGAAAAGAAAAAGCCCCGGTGCCAGTATTCCTGACAGCGGGGCTTCACTTACAAAACGGCGGGGGCGTTGGAGCGGCCTCGTTGGGAGGAGTCCGGTTCAAGCCGCTGATAACTAGGGTCGTACTTAATCCCACCGAACAAATAAAGCATGATGGCCCGGGAGTAGCGCAGCGTGGCCGGGGCCGTGATGAGCACCAGAGCCGTGACGATGAGCACGTAGACCCACACCGAGGGGTTGTTGAACAGGTAATAAGCCGCTACGCCGCCAATGGCAAACCAGGCCACCGAAAAAGCATAGCTCACAAACATGGCGCCCCAGTAAAAGCCCGGCTCGGGCTCGTAAGCCACGCTGCACACCGGGCAGCGCTCGGGCATGATGGCATACTTGGTAAGCTTGTAGCCCGGATATGAAAACAAGGACCCTTGGTGGCAGCGCGGGCAGCGCAGATCGAGCAGGGCCAGGGTAGACGATTCGATGGGTTTCATAACGCAGAAAGTCTGGACGTAAGTAACACTACAAAAGTACCTACGGTGCCCACGCCAAATAAGACACAAACCCGCGCATCTACCGCACAAATCAACGATTCTTAGCCCGCCACGGGCTGGGCTACCGGCTCGGGCTGGGCCTTGCCGGCGTGCAAGCGCACCAGGGCCAGGGCAAAACCGGCCCCGGCCAGCGCCAGACCCACGCCCACCAACGCCGGGGACGTGTAGCCCCAGCCGGCCGCTATGGGCAGACCGCCCAAAAACGCCCCGAGGGCATTGCCAATATTGAAGGCTGCCTGCGTCACGGAAGCGCCCAGGGTTTCGGCACCCTTGGAGGCATTGATCATCATAATCTGGATGGGCGCGGCCACGGCCAACGAGCAGCCCCCGGCAATGAACGTCATCAGAATAGACAGCGCCCGACTTTCCGCCACGAAGTAGATAATTAGCAACGTGGCAGCCATGGTCAGCAGCAGTACCAAACTGGCGTTGAGCGGGTTGAGCCGGTCGGCCAGCTTGCCCCCCACCACGTTGCCCACCACCATACCCAGGCCAGCCACCATCAGAATGTAGGGCACTTGGTCGGCTTCAAAGCCGGAAACCTCGGTGAGCAGGGGGGCAATGTAGCTGATCCAGCAAAACAGCCCGCCGGTACCAATGGCCGTGAGCAGCACAATCAGCCAGGTTTCGAGCTTGTTGAAGGCCTTCATCTGCGCCGCAATGGAGCCGTTCTGCTCGGGCTCCAGGGCGGGCAGCACCAGTTGCACGGCCAGCACCGTCAGCAGCCCAATGAGGCCCACGCCGGCCAGGGTGTAGCGCCAGGAGTAGTAGTGACCGATGTAGGTGCCGATGGGCACCATGAGTAGGTTGGCCACGGTAAGGCCGGCAAACATGATGGAAATGGCCTGGGCCTGCTTGCCCTGCTCAGCCAGCCGACTGGCCACCACCGAGCCCACTCCGAAAAAGGCCCCGTGCGGCAAGCCTGACAACAGCCGGGTAACGAACAGAACAGTGTTATTGGGCGCAAAAGCCGACAGTGTGTTGAATACCGCGAAGAGCAGCATCAGCAGCATCAGCATTCTTTTGGGCGGCACGCCCCCGCCCACCACGGCCAGCAGCGGGGCCCCGATGACCACGCCCAGGGCGTAGCCCGAAATGACGTAGCCCACCTGCGGAATGGTGACCTGGAAGTCGTGGGCAATATTGGGCAGCAGCCCCATCATCACAAACTCGGTGGTGCCAATAGCCAGCCCACCCAGGGCCAGCGGCAATAATTTCGTTTTCCCCATCTAGGTAGTGCAGGCAACTATGAATGAAAAGCACCACTCGGCCGCTCGGATAACGAAGCAGCGCAGGCGGTACAACTGTGGGGAATTGGCAGGTACAGGGACGGATTCCCGGGTGCCGGAGCGGCTACCCAGCTTGGCGCAAGGCTACGCCGGGCTATTCTTCCTGCTGCTGGCCCTTGCTGAGCTCGGCTTCCAGGAAGTAGGCCCCACGCCGCACGAGTTGCAGCGTGTCGGGCAGCTCGTCGAGGGGCCGGATGGCCACGTCGCCGTTCTGCACGGAGCCCGTTTGAACGCGGTAACGCCGGAAGTGGTTTCCGGTTTTTCCCACCCGGGCAAATACATAGCTCAGCTCCCCGGCCTGAATAACAGCCTCCTCGGGCAGGGTGGGCTGCCGGGCGCCGCCGGTCTGAATCTGAGCCGCCACGTACTGCCCGGGCAGCACCGGGGCCTTGTTGTCGTCGAGGTGGGCGTGCACATTCACGGTGCGGGCTTCCCCGTCGAAGTCTTGGCCGATGAGGTAGATGTGGGCCGAAAACTCCTGGGGTACCGAGCTGCTGGGCACCTTAAACAGGATCTTCTGGTCTTTGCGCAGGCGGGCAATGTCCTTCTCGAACACCTTGAGCTCCAGGTGCAAATCGGCGTGGTTGAGGATTTCGATGAGCACGTCCTGGGGGTTGGCGTACTGCCCGGGGTTGATGTTAACGGCCTTCACAAAGCCGCTGAGCGGGGTCGTCAGGGCCACGTTGGGCGTGAGTGAGGACGCCTTCAGTCGTTCGGGCACCAAGCCCAGCAGGCGCAGCTGTCCGGCCAGGGCCCGCTCGGTGGCCTGCTCGGTGGCGTAGTCGGCCTGGGCCTGCTGGAGCTTGCGCTTGGCTCCCACGTCTTCGGCGTCGAGGGTTTGCTGGCGCTGCAACTCCTGGCTCAGAAACGTGAGCCGGGCCCGGGCCTGCAAATATTCCTGCTGGAGCTTGAGGTAGTCGGGGTGGCGCAGAATGGCCACGACCTCCCCCTTCTTCACCTGCTGACCGGGCAGCACATCCACCCGCTGCACGTAGCCGCCCATAACGGGGCTGATGGACACCCGGTTCTGGGGCGGCACGTCCACCACGCCGTTGGCCAGCACGTTGGTGGTCATGTTCTTGTGGGTGAAGCCGCCCAGCTCGATACCGGCCGCCGCCAGCTGGGCCGCGCTGATGCTTACCTCGTCGGGGGAAGCCGGGGCAGCAGGAGTTTCGGCAGCCGGCGTGGCCCGGTTTTCGGCCTGACTACCCGACTGACAGGAGCTGAGTGCCACACTGATAAGAAGTACCGCCAGGGCGGCGGCTGAAGAACGATTCATGCGAAAAAGCAAAGAGGAAGCTGCCATTATTCGGTAGCGGTAAGAGTTTGGAGGGCAATAACCAGCTCGTTGTACTGCCGGGCCTGGTCGAGGTGGGCCTGCTGAATCTGCCAGACGGGCTCGGTGTTCACCACGTAGGTCACGTAGTCGATGTCGCCGGCCCGGAAGCTTTTCTCGGCCGTGGTCAAAATGAGGCGAGCCTGGGGCAGGGCCGTTTGCTCGTAGTAGCGCAGCGAGGCCCGGGCCCGGGTCAGCTGCTGGCGCAGGGCCACCACCTGCCCGTGCACCTGGGCCGTGGCGTAGGCCAGCTCCGAGGCGGCCACCTGCTCGCCGAGCTGGGCGGCGGCAATGCGGTTTTTCTGCACCCCGCCCAGCAGCGGCACCGACACGCCCACCTGCCCCACCTGGAAGCCCCGTTCTTTATTGATGGTCTGGGTGAAGTAGCCGGCCCGCACCTCGGGCAGGCGGCGCAGCTTTTCCACCCGGGTCTGCTGCTGACTGGCCGCCACCTGCTGCTGCAAGCCGGCCAGCGTGGGGTTGGCCTCGGGGGTCAGCAGCACGGTATCGGCGGCAGATAGTAGCACCGTCAGGCTGGCGGTAGTATCGATGCTGACCGGGCCGCCGGTGTTGAGCAGCACGCCCAGCTGCTGGCGCTGCACCTGCACGGCGGTGCGCAGCGTAGCCAGCTGATTGTGCAGCTCCTGGGCCCGGGCCTCGGCCGACACCTGCTCCAGGCGGTTGGTTTCGCCGGTGCGGTAGCGGATGCTGGCCGCCCGGGCGGCCCGGCGGTAGAGGCTGTCCTGCCGGCGGAGCACGGCCAGGCGGCGGTAGTCGGTCAGGAGCTGGTAGTAGGCGCTGCGAATGGCCTGACTCACCTCCCGGCGCTGACTCCGGGCCCGTTGCTCGGCCGTCAGTACCTGGGCTTCGAGCAGCTTGCGCTGGGCGGCATACACCTGGGGCAGGGCGCTTTGCTGCACCACGTTCAGGCTTTGGTCGCGCAGGGGCCCGGAAATCTGGCCAAACTGGTAGTCCACCGAAGTGCGGGGAATGTCGTAGCCGGTGCGGGTCAGGGCCCGTTGGCGCTGGGTTTCCAGGGTGGCCGTTTGCAGCAGCAAGCTTTGCTGACCGCCCAGCTGCAGGGCCTGGTCGAGGGTGAGCGGCGTAGCGAGGGGCTGGCTTTGAGCCCGGGCCGAGTGCGGCATCAACGTCAGCAAACTGCCCAGCACCAGCAGCACTGCTCCTAGCCGGCCGGCCGAGGCGAAGCTAGCGGGTTCGTGCTCGGGCGAGTCGTCGGTGGGGCTAGGCTCCCCGTCTTTGGTAAACAGCGTGTAGAGCACCGGCAGCACGACCAGCGTGAGCAGGGTAGCCGAAATCAGTCCGCCAATAACCACCGTGGCCAGGGGCTTCTGCACCTCCGCCCCGGCCGACGACGACAAGGCCATAGGCAAAAACCCGAGCGAGGCCACGGCGGCCGTGAGCAGCACCGGCCGGAACCGCTCGGAGGTGGCGTGCAGCACCCGGGCCTGCACGGCCCGCACGCCGGTGGCGGCAAACTCGTTGATACTGGCTACCAGCACAATCCCATTGAGTACGGCTACCCCGAATAAGGCAATAAAGCCCACGCCCGCCGAAATACTGAAGGGCATACCCCGCAGCCACAAGGCCAGAATACCGCCAATGGCCGCCAACGGAATACCGGTGAAAATCAAAGCTGCCTGCTTCACCGAGCGGAAGGACAGGTAGAGCAGCAGGAAAATGAGCAACAAGGCCACGGGCACGGCCACCTGCAGGCGGGACTTGGCCTGGAGCAGGTTTTCAAACTGCCCGCCGTAGGCCACGGTGTAGCCCGGGGGCAGCTTCAGGTGGGCGTTGAGCTGCTGCTGAATGTCGGCCACCAGGCTTTCCACGTCCCGGTTACGCACGTTCACCCCGATGTTGATGCGGCGCCGGGCATCGTCTCTGGACACCTGCATGGGCGCGTTGCGGAAGGCCACGGTGGCGATTTCGCCCAGCGGAATTTTCTGCCCGCCGGGCAAGTCCACGTAGAGGCTGCGCAAGTCATTGATGCTGCGGCGGTTGGCGGAGTCGAGACGGAGCACCAGGTCGTAGCGCCGCTCCCCCTCGTAGACCTGCCCGGCCACGTCGCCGGCGAAGGACGCCCGCAAGAGCGTGTTCAAATCGGCCACGTTCAGGCCGTAGCGGGCCATTTTCTGCCGGTCGTAGCTTACGCGCAGCTGGGGCAGGCCCACAATCTGCTCGACTTTCAAATCGCCCACGCCCGCCAGGGGCCGGATGAGGGTAGCGGCCTGGGTAGCTTTTTCATAGAGCAAGCCCAGGTCGTCGCCGTAAATCTTGATGCTGATATCGGACTTCACCCCCGAAATCAGCTCGTTGAAGCGCATCTGAATGGGCTGCTGGAATTCCAGCGTAATGCCGGGAATACCGGCCAGGGCGGCCTGCATTTTATTGGCTAATTCCTCCCGCGAGCTGGCCGAGGTCCACTCCTTTTGGTCTTTGAGCACCACTATCTGGTCGGAGTCTTCCAACGACATGGGGTCGGTGGGAATTTCCGAGGTGCCGATTTTGCCCACCACCTGCTCGATTTCCGGGAATTTCTGCAGCAGCACCTTCTGCACCTTGGTAGTGGTGGCAATGCTTTGGCTGAGCGAGGAGCCGGGCTTGAGCGTCACGTTCACGGCGAAGTCGCCCTCGTCGAGCTGGGGCACAAACTCCCCACCCATGCCCAGAAACACCACCACGCTCAGGGCCAGCAAGGCCAGGGCCCCGGCTACCACGGCCCGCCGCCACTGCAGAGCGGCCGTAATCAGGGGCCGGTAGCCGCGGTAGAGGAACTTCATCAGCCGGTCGGCGAAAGTGCCTTCCTCTTTGATATTCTTGCGCAACGCCCAGGCCGATACGGCCGGCACGTAGGTCAGACACAGCAGCATAGCTCCGATAATGGCGAAGCTCACGGTCAGGGCCATGGGCCGGAACATCTTGCCCTCGATGCCGGTCAGGGCCAGGATGGGGAAGTACACAATCAGGATGATGAGCTGCCCGAACAAGGCCGAGCGCATCATGCGGGTGGCGGCCGTTTCGGCCACGTAGTTCATGCTTTCAATTTCGGCCTGCCGGCGGTGGTGCACCAAGTGAAAAATCATGGCTTCCACGATAATCACGGCCCCGTCCACAATCAGGCCGAAGTCCAACGCCCCCAGACTCATCAGGTTGGCCGACACGCCGAAGGTACGCATCATGCCCAGGGCAAAGAGCATGCACAAGGGTATCATGGAGGCCACCACCAGACCGGCCCGCAGGTTGCCGAGCAGCACCAGCAGCACCACGATGACAATGACGCCGCCCTCCACCAGGTTGCTGCTCACGGTATGAATGGCCTTGTCAATCAGCTTAGTGCGGTCCAGAAACGGCTCAATTACTAGGCCTTTCGGCAGCGTGGCCTGGATTTCGGCTACCCGCGCCTTCACGCCCCGAATGGTTTCCTCGGAGCTGGCTCCCTTGAGCATCAGCACAATACCACCCACGGTTTCACCCCGGCCGTTGCGGGTCATGGCCCCGTAGCGCACGGCCTGCCCAAAGCCGACCCGGGCCACGTCGCGCACCAGCACGGGCAGTCCTTCGGTGTGCTTCACCACGATATTGCCCACGTCGTCGAGGGTCCCGACCCGGCCTTCCCCCCGGATAAAGTACGCGTTGGGTCCCTGCTCTAAGTAAGAGCCGCCGGTATTGGCGTTATTAGCCTGCAAAGCCGCGTACAGCTCGGCCAGAGACACGCCCGCCGCATTCAGCCGCTCCGGGTTCACGCTGACTTCGTACTGGCGCACGGCCCCGCCGAAGCTGCTCACGTCCACCACGCCCGGCACGCTGGAGAGCTGGCGCTTGACTATCCAGTCCTGCACGTCGCGCAGCTGGGTCAGGCTGAACTTCTTCTCAAAGCCCGGCTCGGTCCGAATCGAGTACTGGAAAATTTCGCCCAAGCCGGTGGTAATGGGGGCCATTTCGGGGTGGCCGGCGTCGGGACTCAGGCTGCTTTCGGCGGCCTTGAGCTTTTCGGCCACCAGCTGCCGGGTCAGGTAGGTATCGGCCTCGTCGCCAAACACGACGGTAATAACCGAGAGGCCGAAGCGGGAGGTCGAGCGAATTTCCTGCACGCCGGGCACGGTGCGCAGCTGCTGCTCCAGGGGCACGGTGAGCAGCTGCTCCACTTCCTGGGCAGCCAGGGCCGGGCTCTGGGTAATGACCTGCACTTGGTTGTTGGTAATGTCGGGAATGGCGTCGAGGGGCAGATGGGCCGCCGAGTAGCCCCCCCAGGCAATGAGGCCCAGCACCAGCAGGGCCACGAAAAGCTTGTTGCGGATGCTGGCCGCAATAATCTTGGTGAGCATAAGCAAGGGGATGGTAGTTCCTTAGCCCAGCCGCCAGCAGCTGATGGCTACGACGCGGCTTTCCCACTCCCGTTTCGGAATGGCAGGCGAAGGCAACAAGAGAAAATAGACTGCGGCGGCCTCACAGGCCCCAACAACCCCATTGCCGGATATAGTAATCGGGCGGGTCAGCAGTCAGAAAACAGGAATAACGTCGGCCACAGCGGCTCCAACGGTATTCCTAACCCAGAGGCAAGCTAAGCCCGGGGCGGCTGCAACAGACTGTTAGCCAAAGCAAAAGCATACAGCGGCCGGGGCGAGGCCCGGTATACGGCCGCCGGCCGCAGGGGGCGACAGGCCAGCACGGTAATGCGGCTGGCGGGTACGATATAGTCGAGGTTGGGAAAGTTGTGCTGCCCGCGCAGGGGCAGGTTGTCGTGCTCCTGACTGTGGCGCACGGCCCGCACGTACTGGTCGTGGCGGGTGCTGGCGGCCCCGTAGTGCAAGCCCAGAAACTGGCTTACCGACAACTGGCCCTGGGTGGCGGCCGCGTGGGCACGGAAGTGCTGTACGAGCTGCGGCAGCTTGCTCAGTTCCTCCACATCGTTCTGCGGAACCAGGCTGCTCACCAGCATGAGCACACTCAGGAAAAGGGCGAAGGCAGGTCGTATCACAGGGTGCAAAGATACGCAGGTCAACTCGTTTTCAGTGTTCAGGTCCTATTTCTGTACTTCGCTCCTAAGAAAAAAGGGAACGGGAATAACCAGATATAAAACTATGTCGTATATTTACGACATACTTCATAGCTTCTCGAATGACTTACGCCAAAACCACCGCCTTCACCGACGAACAGCAGCAACTGGCCCGGGTAGCCAAAGCCCTGGCCCACCCGGCCCGGGTGGCTATTATCCAGCTGCTGGCTTCCAAAAAGACGTGTATCTCCGGCGACATTGCCGCCGAGCTGCCGTTGTCGCGCACTACCGTTTCGCAGCATCTGCAGGAGCTGAAAGCGCTGGATCTGATTCGGGGCGAAATCGAGGGGCTGACGGTGTGCTACTGCCTGAACACGGACCTGCTGCGCCAAGTGCACGAGCAGTTTACCTCCTTTTTCACCGGGGCCACCCACACCGACGTCTGCGCCCCGGGCTCGGCCTGCTGCTAAGTTTTTCTCACCTAACCCTTTTATAGTATGGAAACCAGCGTTTTTCCTCGCATGCACGTCTCCCTGTACGTGTCCGATCTGACGGCTACTGTCAACTTCTACACGGCCTTTTTCGGGCAACCGGCCACTAAAATCCGCCGGGGCTACGCCAAGTACGTGCTCGACCGTCCCTCCCTGATTATCTCCTTCGTGGAAAACCCGGAGCGCGTGGCCAGCAACTTCGGGCACCTGGGCTTTCAGGTGGAAACCGTGGCGGAAATGGAGCAGCGCTTGGCAGTGGCCCACCGTGCCGGTCTGGTGGCCCGGGAAGAAATGGGCACGAGCTGCTGCTACGCCAAACAAGACAAGTTCTGGGTAAACGACCCTGACGGCGTGGAGTGGGAGGTGTACTATTTCCACGAAGATGCCGAGTTCAACGACCCGCGTTACCAAACCGAGTACGACCAGGCGGCCACTACCAGCCAGTGCTGCATAGCGCCGGCAGCCCAGCAGCCGGCCGTAGCGGAAGAAGTGCTAACCACGGCTCCCATGGCCTTTACGCTGGTGGAAACCACGCCCGCCCACACCACGGCGGCCAGCTGCGCGCCGGGCGGAGGCTGCTGCTAAGCCCCCGAACGGGACCGGGCTCAAGCACTACTACTCTCTACCTGTCAGGTATGTCCGAAAAGAAACTCGTGCTGGTGCTCTGCACCGGCAATTCCTGCCGTAGCCAGCTCCTGCACGGCTACTTAACCCAGCTACTGGGCGCCCAGGCCACGGTGTATAGTGCCGGCGTTGAAACGCACGGGGTGAACCCGAAAGCGGTACTGGTGATGCAGGAAGATGGGGTAGATATTTCCCATCACACCAGCAACCACGTGGACGAATATGCTGCCCTGCCCTTCGATTACGTCATGACGGTGTGCGACCATGCCCGCGAGGTTTGTCCGGTCTTCCCCTCCTCGGCGACGCAGCTGCACCACAACTTTCCGGACCCGGCCAAGGCCACTGGCACCGCCGAGGAAATACTCGGGCAGTTCCGGCGCGTGCGCGACCAGATAAAAGCCTACGCCCAGGAGTTTGCTAAGCAGTACTTCACCCAATAGTGCATCACCCGGACTGGGCCAGCTACATTTCAGCAAGGGCTACCCGGCGGGAATCTCTCACGGCTGTAAACGGATAATAAAGTTCTTCAGTGGGTTCTTCTTGATGATGGTGACCAGTTGCCCGTTGGCGTAGTGGTACTCATCCTCCCGCCCGTCGCGTCGGGCCCGGTAGGTAGCCGGCGCCGGCGCCCGACTCAGGCTGAAATAGTCGCCGAAGTATTCCGCATATGCCTTGGCACGGTTGCCCGGCTCGCCAAAAAACAGGTCAGTGACGGCGTAGGTAATGGGCTGCTTTTCGATGGCGCGGTACTGGTGCTTGTACTGGCTGGCGACAATGTCGTAATGGTCGTCCTTCCACTCGGCGCGGGAGGCGAAGTCGCCCTGGTTGGTGCGGGCCTCTACCGTCGAGAGCAGTAGCTGCCCGTTGCGGAAGCGGTTGACTACCTGGTAGTAGACCTTGAGATGATAGAACAGAATGTTCACTTTCACGTCGCTCACCAGCGTCGAGACGACTTCGCCGCCGGTCCCGTAGCGGCGCGTGGCCGTCATGGTGCCTACCGGCACGCCGGCTACTTCAATGCTGTACCGGCGCGTCTCGGGGGCCGGGAGCGCCTGAGCCAGAGCCGGGCCAGGCACCACCAGCCCAAGTAGCAGAAGCGACTTCAGCGCGCGGGTAAGCAGCCGGCTCATAGCACCTTGCGTAGCAGCGGATGGGCGGCTCTACTGGGCATTGAGCTGCCAGTTATAGTCGAGGTAGGTAACCTTGGTGGCATTATCCATTTTGGTCGCCGCGTACTTGTTTACCCAGCCGACGACCGTTTGGCCGTTGCTCGTCCAGTCGCCTTTGTACCAGTCGAAGTACTTGGAGAGCTGGGCCGTGGCTTTGCCGGGCTTGTTTTTGCCGGGGTCGTTCAGAAAGTCGCGGCCTTGATCGTCGAGCTGGCTGTCGAGCTTGGCGGCAGTGTAGGCTTCGTTGCGCAGGCGCGGGCACGACAAAGAGGCGCACACCAGGGCAAAATGAATGCGGGGGTCGTCGTAGTTCTTGCGCAGGGTGCCGTGCTCAATGTTGTCGAGGCTCATCTTGGTGCCCCCGATGCTGAAAAACTTGGCGGCCCAGGGCGTAGTGACGAAGGGAATCTTGATTTTCGAGCCAATATCCTTGATGCTCTGCACGGGGTAATGGTCCAGAATCAGGCGAATAGTGTAGGCATTGTAGGCATTGATCCAATAGGCCATTTGCTCGGCTTTGCTCCAGCTGGCAGCCGGCGGATTTTTGCTTAACAGGTTCAGGTACTGATTGAAGGCATTCTGATCGGCTTTCCAGCCCTTGTAATCAACCAGGCCTTTCGCGTTGACGTGCTTCTTCAAGAGCTTATCGAAGGCGCTGTGGTCGATACCGGCCGCCGTAGCCCGCATGGGCCGAGCAGAGGGTACCCCGGGCACAGCTGGCGGGGCAAAGGCACTGGCTAGTAGCAGGGTGCTGGCAGCGGCAGTCAGGCGGCAGAAAGAAGAAATGGTCATTGGCAGCAGAGACGTTGACCACCATATACGTGCCTGGGCCCGTGGAAAGATGTAGCCCGGGCAAACCCCTCGGCAGCGCCTTATCGTACATGCCTCACCGGCCCTTGGTCCTGCGCTTTGCTCTAGCGCTCTGGGCTTGAACTGACGGGATTTGCACCCGACCTTGAGGAGAATCTCAGAGGAATAGCTCTTCTTTACGTACCTGAAAAAGAGAATTCTGGGTTCCCTCTTACCTTGCTTGCATGAGGCTCAGCGTTATTATTCCCACCTACAACGAAGCCGCTACCATTGCCAGACTGATCGGCCAGCTACGCCAGCACGATCCTGCCCGGGTCGTGGAAATACTGGTAGTCGATGCCAACAGCCCCGACGGTACCGCCGAGCTGGCCCGCCAGGCCGGGGCCACGGTACTCACGTGCAGCAAGCCCGGCCGCGCCGCCCAAATGAACCACGGGGCCCGGCACGCCACCGGCGACGTGCTGTACTTCGTGCACGCCGACGTAGAGGTTCACCCGGAGTATGTGGCTACTATTCGCCAAGCCGTGGCCCAAGGTTACGAGGCGGGCTGCTACCGGTTCCGGTTTGCTTCCCGCCATCTGCTGCTGCGCCTGAACAGCTACGGCACCCGTTTCCAGGGCATCATGAGCCGGGGCGGCGACCAAACCCTGTTTATCACCCGCCAGCTGTTTGAGCGCCTGCGGGGGTTCGATGAGTACTACGTTATTATGGAAGACTTCGACATCATCCGGCGCATCCGCCAGCAGGCGCGCTTCCTGATTGTACCCAAAGACGTAGTTGTGTCGGCCCGCAAGTACGAAACCAACAGCTGGCTCCGGGTGCAGCTGGCTAATCTGACGGCTTTTTCCCTGTTTTTTCTCAACGTGGCGCCCGCCCGCATTGCCCGCACCTACAAAGCCATGCTCAACTACCGCTGATGCTGCCCACCGTGCTTGTCACCGGCGCCGGCGGCTTTTTGGGTCGTCATCTTGTGCAGGAGCTCCTGCTGCGGGGCTATGCGGTGCGGGCCCTGGTACGCAGCACGGCGGGCCCCGCGGCGTTGCCGCCCCTTGCATCATTGCCCGTGGAGGTATGGGAAGGCGACATCAGCCAGCCCGCCAGCGTGGCCGGGTGCGCCGACGGCTGCGGAGCCATTATTCACGCCGCGGCCCTGGCCCAGGTACACCCGGCCCGCAACCCGGCCGTGTGGGCGGTGAATGATACCGGCACCGCCACCGTGCTGCAGCTAGCCCAGCGGGCCGGCGTGGGCCGGTTTGTGTACGTGGGCACGGCCAACGTCTTCGGCTTCGGCACCCGCCGCCAGCCCGGCAACGAAACCACTCCCTTTGCCGGCCACCGCTACGGCCTCGATTACATGGACAGCAAGCTAGCTGCTACCGAGCGGGTGCTGCGGGCCGTGCGCGAGTGGCAGCTACCGGCCGTGCTGGTGCACCCTACCTTCATGCTCGGCCCCGGCGACGCCAAACCTACCTCCAATGCCCTGCTGCTGGAACTCTACCGCGGCAAGCTGCCCGGCTACCCGGCCGGGGGCAAAAACTACGTGCACGTGCGGGATGTAGCCGTGGCCACCGTCAATGCGCTGACCCAGGGCCGGGTGGGAGAATCCTATATCCTGGGCAATCAAAACCTGAGCTACGGCGAAGCCTTTGCCCTGATGGCCCGTCTGATGAACGTGCGGCCCCCCTCGCGCCGGCTACCGCCCCTGCTGGCCCGTCTCTACGGAGCCGCTTGCGACGCCAAAACCCGCTTTACCGGCCGCCCGGCTCAGCTCAACTCGGCCATGGTAGCCGTGGCCAACGACGAGCATTACTTTAGCGTGCACAAGGCCCGGACGGAGTTGGCCCTGCCTCAAACCGCGCTGGAGCAGGCTATTCTGGAAGCTTTTCACTGGTTTAAAGCGCATAACTATGCCTGACCCCCAGCCAGTTTCGGCCCCAGCCCCTACCCCGACGCCGGAACTGCCGCCGCGGCCAGCCAGTGTTGCCCAAGGCTTATTTGCCGGCAAGGTCGCCATTATAACGGGCTCCGAATCCGGCATTGGCCGGGAAACCGCCCGGGCCTTGTGCCAGCAGGGCGCCGCCGTGGTCCTCAACGGCCGCAATGCCACGCGCCTGGCCCAAACCCACCAGGAATTTGAGCGGGCCGGCCTGCGCGTAGCCAGCTGCGTGGCCGACGTTACCGACTACGAAGCCTGTGAAACCCTGATTAACACGGCAGTCCAAACATTTGGGCGGCTGGACATTCTGGTTACCAACGCCAGCATTTCCCAGCGGGCCTACTTCGCCGATATGCAGCCCCAGGTATTTCGGCAGGTGCTCGACAGCAACATCTACGGCACGGTGTATCCGCTGAAGGCGGCGCTGCCCTATCTTACCCACACCCGGGGCAGCGTCACGTTCATTTCCTCTATTTCGGCCCTCAATGGCATGCCCAGTGGCTCGGCCTACTGTGCCGGCAAGGCCGCCGTGGCCAATCTGGCCCACACCCTGCGGCTGGAGCTGGCCCACACCGGTATCCACTTCGGGGTGGTGCACATTGGCTTTACTCAGAACGACCCCGACAAGCGGGTGCTTGATGCCACTGGGCAGCCCGTACCCATTGCCCACCGGCCGCCCCGCTGGCAGAAAACCCAGGCCGAAGTGGCCTCCATCATTCTCCGGCACATTCGGCGCCGGCGGCAGCGCACGGTTATTTCGGCTCTGGGAATGCTCATTGCGCTGGTACACACCTACTTTCCCCGCCTCGGCGACTGGATTGTGCTTGCTACAATTCGCCGCCTTCGACATTTTTATGAATAACGATGGCGCTAAATCGACATTCCATTTGTTTTCGTACATCTGGAGCGTAGGCCGGATAAGCCGGGGCCCGAAATCTGCGGACTTGCTCATCCTAATGCCCAGCCGTCGTCTTTCTTTTCTCGCTGATGATTAAGTCCCTGAAGGCCACTGGCCACCAACTCGCCGACTCCGACTTTCAGCTCACGGTGCTGCGGCGCGAAGTGGCCGACACGCTCCACCTCCCGCTGTTTCATGAGAAGCTGCGCGGGGCCAGCCTGTTTCCGCTGACGCCCGTGGCGCCGGCTGTGCTGCAAATCAACGTGGGCAAGATGTGCAACCAGGTGTGCCGCCACTGCCACGTCGATGCCGGCCCCGACCGCAAGGAAATCATGACGCGGGAAACCATGCAGTACTGCCTCGATGCCCTGGCCCAAACCGACATTCCGACGGTAGACCTGACCGGCGGCGCCCCCGAGATGAACCCGGATTTCCGCTGGTTTGTGGAGGAAGTCAGCAAGCTGGGCCGCAAGGTGCTGGTGCGCTGCAACCTGACTATCATCGTGGCCAACAAGAAGTACCACGACCTACCCGAATTCTTTAAGCGCCACGGCGTGGAGGTGGTTAGTTCCCTGCCCTTCTACAGCGCCGACAAAACCGACCGGCAGCGGGGCGACGGGGTATTCGCCGATTCCATCCGGGCCCTGAAGATGCTCAACGCCGTCGGTTACGGACAGCAAGGCTCGGGGCTGGTGCTCAACCTGGTGTATAACCCGGCCGGCGCCTTTTTGCCCGGGGGCCAAAAGGGCCTGCAGGAGCAGTTTAAGCGCGTGCTGCTCAAAGACCACGGCATTGTCTTCAACGAGCTGTTTGCCATTACCAATATTCCTGTCAGCCGCTACCTCGACTACCTCATCGAGTCGGGCAACTACGCGGGCTACATGGAAAAGCTGGTTAACGCCTTCAACCCTGCGGCGGCGGCCGGCGTGATGTGCCGCAACACCATTTCGGTGGGCTGGGACGGGGGGCTTTACGACTGCGACTTCAACCAGATGCTGGACCTGCACGTGGCCAGCCCCGTGCGCCACATCCGCGACTTTGACGCGGCCGCCCTCAGCCAGCGGGCTATTGTCGTCAACCAGCACTGCTACGGCTGCACGGCCGGCGCCGGCTCTAGTTGTGGGGGCACCGTGGCCTAGCATTAGCACCGCCCAGCCTGTACTCTTTTTTCCTAACTCGCCTATTCTCCTGGCCCCATGGCTGACCATCTGCTGATTTTTGCCCGTCACCCCGAGTTGGGTCAGGTGAAAACGCGCCTGGCTTATACGGTCGGGCCCCACGAGGCCCTGCGCGTGTACCGCGACTTGCTGGCCCGTACCCATGCCGCCGCCAATGGTGTTGCAGCTACTAAAACCCTGTGGCTGGCCGGCAACCCTCTTGCTACCGACACTACCTTTTCCTCCTGGACTGGCTATACCCAACGCCCGCAGCCCGCTGGCGACTTGGGGGAACGGATGCATCAGGCCTTTGTAGCTGCCTTTGCAGCTGGAGCCACTACGGCTATTATTATCGGCACCGATTGCCCGGAGCTGGGTTCGGCTCACCTCCAAGCAGCCTTCCAGTACCTCACCACCCACGACGTAGTAGTGGGCCCGGCCCTCGACGGGGGGTATTACCTGCTGGGCATGCGCGCGCCAATAGCCGAGTTTTTTCGTGATAAAGCCTGGAGTACTGCCTCAGTGCTGGCCGACACCCTGGCCGATGCCCGCCGGCTGGGCCTTAGCGTAGCCCAACTGCCCGCTTTGCGTGATGTAGATACGGCCGACGACCTGCAGGCCTGGCAAGCGCGGCGCCTTCCGGCTACTTCGTAGTTAGCCGACCAGCAAGGAACCCAGACTGCCTTCCCCGCAGAGACGCCCGTAGCCGCTTTACTCGATAAGCCGCCTAAAGCAAAAGGCCAAGCAGTTCAGAAGAACTACTTGGCCTTTCTAGGTAGCGGGGACAGGACTCGAACCTGTGACCTTTGGGTTATGAGCCCAACGAGCTACCAACTGCTCCACCCCGCACTGTTTGGTGATGCAAATGTACGAGGGTTTTTTACAATTGCTGCATAGCTGGCTAAAGATTGGCTTTGCAGGTAGGCTTTACCCTGAGTATCAGGGAGAATATTTTTTCACTCCCGCTATACCTATGCGCTTACCAGGGCTTCATAACCGACGCTAGTCTAGTAAACCTACCTGTAGTTAGTGCTGAGCTAAACCATGCGCGGGGCCGTCCGTAAGCTCATCTATTCCGCACGTTTATCTCAACCACACCATGACATCTTCTTCTTTGCTCACAACTGGCCGGCTGGCCAGCCTCGCTACCGCTGTTTTTCTTTCTACGCTGGGATTATCTTCCTGCAATAGCGGCCAATCGTCTGAAACGGCGGAGAGCAGCTCGGCTCCTACGACGGAGGCCTCCGCTGATTCCGGCGCTACGGCCGCGCCCAAGCCGGTAGCGCCTGCCGGTCCAGCTCCCGCTTGGGCTCCCAACATTGGTCCGGAAATGCTGACCGTTATTGAAAAGCTGGCTAGCCTGCAAGGACCCACGCCACCTGAAACCCTTACTCCTGCTGAGGTACGCAAAGCACCCTCGGCCACCGATGCCACGATGGCCGTTATGAAGGATTTCGGGATTCCAACTCCACCCTCCCCGCTCGACACAGTAAGCAAGGAAGTGGCCCCGGGGGTGAAAGCCCGCATCTACACGCCTAAAGGAGCCACGGGCCCGCTACCAGTAGTGGTGTACTACCACGGCGGCGGCTGGGTTATTGCCAACCTCGACACGTACGACCCCTCCGTGCGGGCTCTGGCCGAGCAAACCAACGCTATTTTCGTATCAGTAGCCTACCGGCAGGCCCCCGAAAACAAGTTTCCTACGGCCCACAACGACTCGTTTGCAGCCTACCAGTGGGTGCTGAAAAATGCGGCTTCGATTAACGGTGACCCCAAACGCGTGGCGGTAGCCGGCGAAAGTGCGGGCGGCAACCTGGCTGCCGCTGTGTGCATGATGGCCCGCGACAAAGGCGTGCAACAACCCAAACACCAGCTGCTGGTTTACCCCATTGCCGACTACAGCATGAACACGCCCTCTTACCAGAAGAATGCCCAGGCCAAGCCCCTGAGCAAACCTTTTATGGGCTGGTTTTTCAAGCACTACCTGCGCACCCCGGCTGATGGCAACAGCCCGCTGATTTCGCTGGTAAAGGCTCCGAATGTGAAAGGCCTGGCGCCAGCTACGGTTATCACGGCCGGCATCGACCCGCTGATGAGCGAGGGCAAAGCCTACGCCGATAAGCTGCAGGCCGCCGGTATTGCGGTGAAGTACCAGAACTACGACAACGTGACCCACGAGTTTTTCGGCATGGGCGCGGTAGTACCTCAGGCCAAAGAAGCCCAGGCTCTGGCTGCCGGCGAGTTGAAAAGCGCGCTGAAATAAGGCGGCTTCGCATTTGCGCCTTACAAAACAAGGCCGCTCCTACGCAGGAGCGGCCTTGTTTTGTTCTACGGCCCGGCTAAAACCGGCTGGTGATGCCGAAGTGAATCTTGGAATTGCTCAAGGACATCTGCTGATTCTCGGAGCTGCCGACCGAGTACACGAACTGAAACAGGCCGGCGCCGGTCCGAAAGCTCAGGCCTGCCCCCAGGCCCGTCGGAGTGTCCCGGCTTTTATCGTTCTGCAAATCGCGCCGCAGATAAGCCTGGTCGGCAAAGACGAAAACATAGGAGTCGGCGCCGGTGAACTGGCGGTATTCCACGGTTCCCACGCCGTAGGTGTTGGCATAGAAGGCGTACTCGTTGAAGCCCCGCAGCGTAGCCAGCCCCCCGATGCGGAACATGTCGTTCAGAAACAGACGTTGGTTGACCAGGGACGCGCCGCGCAACCGGGTGAGCAGCACCCCGCCCCTGCCGATGCGGTAGTAGCGCTCCAGCCGCAGACCCAGCGTAACCTGGGTGGAGCGCAACGGTACCCGGTTATAGAGCGTGTCATTCAGGTCGGCGTTTTTGCTGATGCGCTTGGTACCGACGGCCGCCTGCCCGGCCGCCAGAAAGCCCCGGCGCGGGAAGAGCAAATCGTCGAGGCTGTTCCAGTTGTAGTCGAGGCCGTAAGAGGTGTACTCCGAATCGACGTTGTCGGGCAGCTTTTCGAGCCGGCGCAGGGCCCCGGCGCTGTCGGCCAGCAGGCGGGAGCTGCGCCGCTCCGTGAAAAAGGAAATGCGCCCGGCCCGTACCGTCGGGTACGTTACCTGCACCCGGGGCTGCAACGTCAGAAACGAGTTGGACTGCTTGTACAGATTGAAGGTGCCGCCCAGCTCCAGGGGAGTACCAAAAAAGTTGGGGTGTACATAATGGGCGTCCAGTAGCTGAGACAGTGCATCGAGCTTGCGCCACTGCAAGCCTATCTGCTTGCCGCCGCCGCTGAGGTTGCGCAGGTTGATAGTCACGTCGCCGGTGAGCTGCACCTTGCTTTGGCCCGGCGCTGGCGAGGAGTTAGGCAGCACCCCCACAATAGCGTCGAACTGATTAGACGGCCGGTCTTCCAGCAGCAGGTACACCCGGGCCCGCCCCTGGGCAAAGCGGACTTCGGGCTCGGCTTTCACCTGCAGATAGGGCAGTTGCCGCAACAAGCGGCCGACGGCATCAACGCGCTGCTGGTTGTAGGGCTGATTGGGAAATATCTGCAGGTATTTGGTCAGAAACCGCTTTTTCGTCTTGGTCTTGCCCACTATCTGAATTGAGTCGAACACGACCGCCCGGCCCCGGTCGAGCAGCACCCGGCCGGTAATATCGGCTCCGCGTAGCTCCAGCGAGTCGAGGCGGACGGTAGCAAAGGGGTAGCCCTGGTTTTCGGCTTCGGCCAGAATGTTCTGTTGCAGCTTGGCCCATTCGGTCGGCTCGAAAGGCTTGCCGGTGAAAAACCGTTCCCGGTAGCCGGCCCGCGTCAGCAGCCCGTCGCCGAGGTTGCCATTGCGCAGACGGGCCCACCGAAACTTCTCCCCCACGTAGAGCCGCACCCGTAGCGTGTCGTGGCTCCAGCGCATGCCGTCGGCCGAGGCCGTCAGGTACGCATCGGCCTGCAACGCCTGCACAACGTCGCGCACCGTCCGAAAAGCCGCCAAGGAATCAGAAACGGTGGTTTGATACCGGTAGCGCCGCAGCAGCGCCCGGTCGGCGGCCTCGGTATCCAGGCGAATGAATTTGCGGCTGGCGCTACGGAGCACTTTGCGGGAAAGCGAATCAACCTTGGTGGTAGCCGGCGGCAGCGGCGGTGTTTGCAGGGCCGGCTGGTTGGGCACGGGCAACGTCGGCGTCTGCGCCCGCGCGGGATTCAGCCCGGCAAGCAAGAGCCAGCCGCTCAGCAGCAGAAAAACAAGGGCGCGGGCGTACATTTGGCAATACAAACGCGAAACCGCGCTTTTAATTTCCCGAAAATACGCGGCCCCGTCCGTTTGCCAGCCCCGGTAGTGAACGAACCACCGGCCCGCCGCTGTTTTCTGTCGTTACGCCTGCCTATCTGAGCGGCCCTTTCTCCTTTTCATGGCTGGAATCTACCTTCATATTCCCTTCTGCAAGCAGGCCTGTCACTACTGCGACTTCCACTTCAGCACCTCCATGGGTCTGAAAAGCAAGCTGGTGGAAGCCCTGGTGCGGGAGCTGGAAATCCGCCGCGACTACCTGGGCCCGGAGGCGACGCTGGAAACCATTTACTTCGGTGGTGGCACGCCTTCCCTGCTGACCGAGGCCGAGCTGGACGTGCTGTTCGAGGCCATTCACCGGCATTTTCGGGTGGCCCCCGACGTGGAAATAACCCTGGAAGCCAACCCCGACGACCTGACGCCCGCCAAGCTCCGGGAGCTGGCCGCTTCGCCCGTCAACCGCCTGAGCATCGGTCTGCAAAGCTTTCACGAGCCCCACCTGCGCCTGATGAACCGCGCCCACTCGGCCCAGGAGTCGACGACGGCAGTGCGCGCGGCCCAGGCGGCGGGCTTCGAGAATATTTCCGTGGATCTGATTTACGGGGTGCCGGCGCCTGACCACAGCCTGTGGGAGCAGGATATGGCCGCGGCCTTCGCTCTGAACGTGCCCCACCTGTCCTGCTACGCCCTGACGATTGAGCCCGACACGGTATTTGGCCGCAAGCTGCGCAAGGGCACCTTCGCGGCCCCGCCCGATGACTTTGTGGCCCGGCAGTTTGAAATGCTGCTGGCCAACCTCCCGGCCCAGGGGTATGAGCAGTACGAAATTTCCAACTTCTGCCGCCCAGGCCGGGAATCGCGCCATAATTCCAATTACTGGCGGGGCGTGCCTTACCTGGGCTTAGGACCCAGCGCCCACTCCTTTAATGGCTACAGCCGCCAGTATGCCGTGGCCAACAACCCGCAGTACGTAAGCAGTGTGCTGGAGCTGGGCGAGGTGCCGGCCACCGTGGAAACCCTCACGCCCACCGACCGCGCCAACGAATACCTGATGACTTCTCTGCGCACCAGCCGGGGCTGCGACCTGGACTATCTGCACCACACCCTGGGCACCGACTTGCGCACCGACCGCGCGGCTTACCTGCAGGAGCTGCAGCACAACGGCTGGGCCACGGTGCGCGGCCCCCAGCTGGTGCTTACCGATCGGGGCAAACTGCTGGCCGACCAGATTACGCTTGAGCTGTTTCTGGAACCCCAGGAGTAGTCTGATCCTGAGCCGAGAACTTGCTACCCAGTAGGCTGGTTCTTTGCCCGTAGCCTAACTACTTCCCTTTTAGCTGCTTGTCTAAATCAGCAGAAACGGCTGCCAGCAAAATCCGCGAAATCTGCTTCATTCGCTTAATCTGTGCCCCGGATTTACGTATGTTCAGAAGATGAAACGCCTTGTTGATGCTTTGGTGGATGACACCGACTTTTTTGTCGAGCAAGTCCAGATTACCGCTATTGTCTTTGACAACACCGACGACGTAACGGTGTGGGCCACCACGTTTTTCGACGACGACATTCATTTTTTTCACTTAGGCCTGCAGTTCCCGACGCTCGACCTGCTGCTGCGCCTGGCCGGGCTGCGGGCCGAAGCCTTACAGGAGCAAGTAGCCGAAGCCCTGGCCACCGTCACCGACTGGCCCTGCCTGCTGGAATACACCACCGAAGACTCGCCCCCGGTACCGCTGGACGGCGTAGCTATGAAGCTTTCCTGCACCTACCCGGCCGACGAGCCCGAGGAGGACGAGGACAGCATGCCGCACAACATCTTCTACCTGGAAGGAGTGTTCATGCGCCTGGAACCGTGAAATGGCTGGTTTTCCTCCTGGCCCTAACCTGGTTTTCTATGCCCGCTGCTGCTTCGTCCCGCGTGTTTTACTTGTTGCCCGGCCTGGGAGCCGATGAGCGGGTATTCAAAAACCTGCTCCCCCTGCTGGAAGGCGAGAAACACGTGTTGCCCTGGCTTACGCCCGAGGCCGACGAAACCCTGCCCCACTACGCCGCCCGCATGGCTGCAGCCGTTCCCGCCGACCGTCCCTGCTTTCTGGTGGGCGTCTCGTTTGGGGGCGTCATTGCCCTCGAAATTGCCCGCCTCCGTCCCCAGTCCCGGGCCGTGCTGATTTCCAGCATCCCCGACGCCGACTGCCTGCCCCGGCTTTTACGCCTTATTCGGGGTACTAGGGCGTACAAGCTGTTTCCGCCCCAGTGGCTCAAGCTGTTCCCCCGGGCCGGGCAGTGGTATTTTGGGGTCAACAACGGGGAAGAATACGAGCTGTTTCGCCAGATTCTGCGCGACATGGAGCCCACTTACACCCGCTGGGCCATTCACCGCCTGCTGCACTGGGACAGTAGCAACGTGGGCCACAGCATTCAGCTGCTGGGAACCCACGACCGGGTCTTTCCACCTGGTCCTACTCCCGTTGAGCATCTTATTCCGGGGGGTACCCATTTCATGGTCGTTAGCCACGCCCCCGAAATAAGCCGGATTCTGAATGCACTGCCGGTAGAAAACTAACTACTTACCTCCACCTGCTTGGAACCAACTGCTACCTACACTCACCTCGGCCGCACCTTTGTCTTTAACCCCGCGGCACCCCTGGACATTTCCCTGCCCCTGGCTCCCGGCCCCGGGCAGGTTAACTGCTGGTGGGCTGAGCCGGTGCAGTTCGACGTTATTCGGGTCGGCAGCTTTGTGGGTAGCGTAGCCCTGGGCGGCAGCACCAATTACCAGCGTGTGCACCTTACGCCCCACGGCAACGGCACCCACACCGAATGCTACGGCCACATCAGCCCCGAACCCGAAGCAACGCTTAACCGCTGCCTGCACCGTTTCCTGTTCGTAGCCCAGCTAGTGTCGGTAGCGCCTCAAGAGCAGGCCAATGGCGACCTGGTTGTGATGCTGGCCGATGTGCAGCCCCTGCTGGAAGCGGGCATAGCGAGGCCCGAGGCAGTGATTTTACGCACACGGCCTAATGACCCGGCCAAGCGCCACCGGCAGTATTCCGGCACCAACCCCACTTACTTGGAACCCGCTCTGGCGCATTATCTCGCAGCGCAGGATATTCAACACCTCTTGCTCGACCTGCCCAGCGTCGACCGGGAAGAAGACAACGGTGAGCTGCTGGCGCATCATGCCTTCTGGCAGTACCCCGAGCAAACCCGTACCGCCAGCACCATCACCGAGCTCATCTTTGTGCCCGACTCGGTAGCGGATGGCTTCTATCTGCTCAACCTGCAGATAACCAGCCTGGAGCTGGATGCCAGCCCAAGCAAGCCCGTATTGTACGCACTAACCTGATTACTGAAGGCTCTCGATGAGGAGCAACGCAAAAAGGGATAGCCCGGCAGGACTATCCCTTTTCGATAGCAAAGCAGCTTCGAAGAGCCGCTAAACGCTAGTTAAGCAGCAGCTTCAGCTGTTTCGGTAACCGGAACAACCGTCACGTACGAACGGTCCTTGCGGCCCTTGCGGAACTGTACCGTGCCGTCAACCATAGCGAACAGCGTGTGGTCCTTGCCGATACCCACGTTCTGACCGGGGTGGTGCTTGGTGCCGCGCTGACGCACGATGATGTTACCAGCAATGATATCTTGACCGCCGAAGATCTTCACGCCCAAGCGCTTAGAATGAGATTCGCGGCCGTTGTTGGAGCTACCTACGCCTTTCTTGTGTGCCATTGTATTTAGTACTTAGTGCTTGGTTATCAGTGCTTAGAATGTCGCGTTAGAGCCGAGCGACGCTGGAGGAGTTACTCCAGGCACCAAGCACTAACAACTAAGCCCTAATTAGCCGATGCTGTTGATCATTACTTTGGTGAACTGCTGACGGTGACCGTTCAGCTTCTTGTAGCCCTTGCGGCGCTTCTTCTTGAATACCAATACCTTGTCGCCCTGCACGTGCGACAGAATGGTACCGGTTACGGTTACGTCCAGCGTGGGCGAACCTACGGTGATGGTGCCATCACTGTCGGTCAGCAGGGCTTTGCCCAGCTCTACCGTATCGCCGACGTTGCCAGCCAAACGGTGGGCGTATACAAATTTATTGGCTTCGACCTTGGTCTGTTTCCCGGCTATGTTGACAATTGCGTACATCGGCGTCTTCGCGGTTTCTGAAAAATGGAAGGCAAAAGTAGAAGTTCTATTCTACAAAACCAAACCTAACTCACTAATCGTCATTCAGTCGGCTTACCGGACGCTGATTCTGACGCCGGAAATCTATGGCGTCAAGTCCCTTAAGGAACGCCTGAGCGGGCACACGCATAGCAAATTTGTGGATAAACTAAATTGTCCACAGGTAAAATGTGGATAACTTTTCTAAAATCGGGTCATTTGCCTTCTTTTTGCCCCATTTTGAGTCGAAGGCGCCTTGTGGAAATCTTTAGGCTATACAGAAAAAATAGCGGAGAAAAAACGTGAATGAGGTTCGGCCGGGGTTTATATTTGATGCTTCGATCTGGCTGAGCCGCCCGAAAAAACTGCCAAACATTTCCTGTTGGCGCCGGGTTGGCTAGCTGTTCTTCCTGCCCGTTCAGGTTTTGTTAGAAGATCTTTCCACGCCTTACTTCCTTGCTATGGAACCCTTGCTCGTCGAGAATCCCAACCGCTTCGTGCTCTTCCCCATCCAGAATGACGATGTGTGGCAGATGTACAAGAAGGCCGAAGCCTCCTTCTGGACGGCCGAAGAAATTGACCTCTCTCAGGACCAAAAGGACTGGGACAGCCTCAACGACAACGAGAAGCACTTCATTTCGCACGTGCTGGCTTTCTTCGCCGCCTCCGACGGCATCGTGAACGAGAACCTGGCCGTCAACTTCATGCAGGAAGTGCAGATGCCCGAGGCCCGCTGCTTCTACGGTTTCCAGATCATGATGGAAAACATTCACTCGGAGACTTACTCCCTGCTGATTGATACCTACATCAAAAACCCCCAGGAGAAAGACCGCCTCTTCAACGCGCTGGAAACCGTGCCTTGCGTGAAGAAAAAGGGCGAGTGGGCCCTGAAGTGGATCAACTCCGAGAACTTTGCCGAGCGCATCATCGCCTTTGCCGCCGTGGAAGGCATCTTTTTCTCGGGCTCGTTCTGCTCCATCTTCTGGCTCAAGAAGCGCGGCCTGATGCCCGGCCTGACGTTCTCTAACGAGCTGATTTCGCGCGACGAAGGCCTGCACTGCGACTTCGCCTGCCTGCTCTACAGCTACCTGCAAAACAAGCTCAGCGAGGAGCGGGTCCACAGCATCATCCGCGACGCGGTGAGCATCGAGCAGGAATTTGTGACCGATGCGCTGCCCGTGAACCTGATTGGCATGAACGCCAAGAGCATGGCCCAGTACATCGAGTTTGTGGCCGACCGCCTGCTGGTGAGCCTGGGCTACAGCAAGATCTACAACTCGACCAACCCCTTCGACTTCATGGAAATGATTTCGCTGCAGGGCAAAACCAACTTCTTTGAGAAGCGCGTGGCCGAGTACCAGAAGGCCGGCGTGATGAGCGAGCGGACCGAAAACGCCTTCTCCCTCGACGAAGACTTTTAAGCCGCTTCAGCTTCGATTTTCAAGCCCGGCCCATCCGCATGGTGGCCGGGCTTTTTTGTGCGGTGCAGGAAATGGTGGGCTACCGCTACCCACACAGCCTCCGGATGCTGAGTGGCTGCTTTGCCTACCGCTGGAAGTAAGGCACCAGATGGTCGGGGCGTAATTTATCTTCTATAGCCAGGGCATTACATCAGGCCCTGATGGCGTTACTCCCGGGCGTCGTATGGCAAGTCCTATCCGGTTGACGCCGCCGTTACAGCATTACCGATGAAAACAGCTGCCCTACTGAGCCTCGGCCTGCTGGCCACGGCCGTTGGCTGCGGGCAGAAAGCCTCCTCTCCAAAGTTGCCAGAGTTAGCGGGGGCCGCCGCAGGGAAGCTTAACCAGCCGCTGCAAAAGGAACTGGAAGAAATCTACGCCCGTGACCAAGGTGTGCGGCAGAACGTGCGGGCCATGATGGAGAAGTACGGCTACAAGTCGCCGCAGATGGACTCCCTGCACCGGGCCATGCAGCGCATCGATTCCTTAAACCTGCTGCGCGTGACGGCCATAATTGACCAGTATGGCTGGCCGGGCAGGAGCCTGGTCGGCTCCGAGGGGAGTGTCACGGCCTTCCTGGTCGTGCAGCACTCCAACCTGGCCACCATGCAGCAATACGTACCCTTGATGCGGGCCGCCGCGGCCCAAGGCGAACTGGACTACGCCAGCCTGGCCCTGGTGGAAGACCGGATTCTGACTTACCAGAACAAGCCTCAGCTTTACGGCAGCCAGTTGCGCAGTAACCCGACAACGGGCAAGATGGAATTTTTCCCCATCGACGATGAAGCCCATGTGGACGAGCGCCGGGCCCGGATGGGCCTGGGCCCCCTAGCCGAGTATGCCCAGAGCTTCGGTCTGGATTACAAACCCGGAAAAAGTAAATAACCGGCTGCTTCAATGCCGTTGAGCGCCACCGAGGCGAGGCGAGGCCAGCCCTATTCGGTATGCGCCAGCCGCACCACGCGCCGCCCTTGTTCGGTTGTCAACGTCAGGAAGTACACCCCGGCCGGTAAAGGCGGCAGGCCCGCAAGCGTCACCTCATTTTCGCCGCGCTGCATAGCAATGCGCCGCGTGACCATCGTTTGGCCCACGGCAGTATGCAAGGTCACCGTCGCCGGGCCGGCGGCGGGTGCTTGGGCCGTTAGCCGGATCAGGTTTGTAAAGGGATTGGGAGCTACCCGCAGAGCAGCCTTGGTCAGGTCTTGGGGCAGCTCACTGGCCAGCGGAGCACTACAGTTGCGGACAAAGCAGCTGTTGTTTTGGGTAGTGCCGTCCCCTAGCTGGCCGCTGTAGTTGTAGCCCGCCGTGTATACCTGCCCGTCGGAAGCCAGGGCCAGGGAATGGTTGTGCCCACAGGCAACCTGCACCCAGGTCTGGCCGGCGGGCGGGGCTACCCGGGCGGGCTGAGTCAGGCTCGTAGTGGTTCCGTTCCCGAACTTTCCGTAGTCGTTGCCACCCCAGGCGTAGAGCCCCCCATCGGAGCACACAGCCAGAATATGCTCATAGCCCACACTCACCTGCGTCCAGCGGTGGCCCGTGGGCGGGCTTATCCGCCGGGGTACGAGCCGTGCCGAGGTAGTCCCATCCCCGATCTGGCCGGCGTAGTTGTTTCCCCAGACGTAGAGAGACCCATCGGAGCAGAGCGCCGCCGAGTTCCAGAACCCGGCCGCTACCTGGGTCCAGCGCAGACCGGCCGGGGGAGCTATGAGCACCGGGGTAGCGCGCTGTATGGTGGTACCGTCGCCGAGTTGGCCGTCCCGGTTGGCGCCCCAGGCATACAACGAGCCGTTGGAATTCAGGGCCAGAGAGAAGTTGTAGCCAGCCGCCACGGCCATCCAGCTGCCCGCCGGAGCCGTTACCACCTGCCGCGCCAGCGTCAGCGTAGTCGTACCGTTGCCCAGCTGCGCGTAGTAATTATCCCCCCAGGTATAGAGGGTCCCGTCGTTGCACAAGGCCAGGGTGTGCCCAAAACCGGCGCTGACGTTTACCCAGGTTTTGCCACTAGGCGCCGCAACCAGTTGCGGTGTGCTATACTGGCTTCTGTCATTGTCGCCGTGCTGCCCGTAGCCCCCACTGCCCCACGAGTACATAGCCCCATCGGTAGTCAAGGCAGCGGAACGGAAGTCGCCGGTCATAACGTGCGACCACACCTTACCACTGGGCGGCGGAATGAGAAAGGGCGTGAGTTGGCGCCCGGCGGTGCCATTGCCTATTTCCCCGGAGCGGTTTTCCCCGTGCGTGGCAATGAAGCCATTGGCCAGCAAGCTGATGCTGTGGCCATACCCTGCAGCCACCTTCTGGCCGGCCCGGCTCGGCTGGGCCCGGAGCGGATGTGGGCCCCCAACCAAGCCCAGCACCAGCGCCGTCAGGCTCCCCACACGCTTCCAGGTCAGGCTTCTTGTGCGCAGCTTGTGGGTAGCAGTGCTCCAGGTAGTAAAGGTTAACGTCATGTAGGAAGAATGGAAGTGGGCTGAAACAAGGGGTTCGGCTGTCGAAGATACAGGCGGACTTCGGCCCCGACTAATCCGGCTGCTTCTTTTGTAGGGGGCCGGTAGTTCTACCGGGCCTGGGGCGGCCGGATTTGCTTCCCACCGGTGCTTATTCTGGCCCCAGCCGGTGGCACGAGCCTACCCCGACAATACCGAATCTGCGGGACATTGCCAACCCGATTTCCGGGCGCATTCTGGCCCTATATAGTGAGGTGCTAATCACGAAAAAGGGCCTGAACAGCACCATTTTAGCCTAATGTGGAAAACTTCTAAACTCTAAGCTTGTCCTACCCAGCGGAAGCCGATAACTTCCGCTTCAAGAAAGCCGGAAAAGTTCCCGGCCGCCCTTGCTTTTGCACGTAGTCCCCGCCCTTTCACGGCGTGGTGTATTCTATCCATAAATCCAACACAACCTCGCACGCTTATGCTGGTAATCAAACGCGACGGCCGCCGCGAATCCGTGAAATTCGACAAAGTCACGGCACGCATCGAAAAGCTCTGCTACGGGCTCAATCAGAACTTTATTTCCCCGATTGAAGTCGCCAAGAAGGTCATTGATGGCATCTACGACGGCGTGACGACCGTGGAGCTCGACAACCTGGCGGCCGAAACCGCTGCTTCGCTCACCACCAAGCACCCCGACTACGCCATCCTGGCGGCGCGCATCGCGGTGAGCAACCTGCACAAGGTGACCTCGAAGTCGTTTTCGAGCACCATGAAGCGCCTCTACACCTACGAGGACCCCAAGACCGGCGAGAATGCCTCGCTGATTGCCAAGGACGTGTGGGAAACCATCCACAAGCACGCCGCTACCCTGGACTCGGCCATTATCTATGACCGGGACTACAGCTACGACTACTTCGGCTTCAAGACCCTGGAACGCTCGTACCTGCTGCGCGTGGATGGCAAAGTAGTGGAGCGCCCCCAGCACATGCTCATGCGTGTCGCCATCGGCATTCACAAGGAGGACATCGACTCGGCCATCGAGACCTACAACCTGATGTCGGAGCGGTGGTTTACCCACGCGACGCCCACGTTGTTCAACGCCGGCTCGCCCAAGCCCCAGCTCAGCTCCTGCTTCCTGCTCACGATGAAGGACGACTCCATCACGGGCATCTACGACACGCTGAAGAACTGCGCCCAGATTTCGCAGTCGGCCGGCGGCATTGGTCTGAGCATTCATAACGTGCGCGCTACGGGCTCCTACATCAAGGGCACGAACGGCACCTCCAACGGTATCATCCCGATGCTGAAGGTGTTCAACGACACGGCCCGCTACGTAGACCAGGGCGGCGGCAAGCGCAAAGGCGCCTTCGCCATCTACATCGAGCCCTGGCACGCCGATATCTTCGACTTCCTGGACCTGAAAAAGAACCACGGCAAGGAAGAAAACCGCGCCCGCGACCTGTTCTACGCCCTCTGGACGCCCGACCTGTTCATGAAGCGCGTGGAAGCCAACGCCGACTGGACGCTGATGTGCCCCAACGAGTGCCCCGGCCTGGGCGACACCTGGGGCGAGGAGTTCGAGAAGCTCTACGCCAAATACGAGAAGGAAGGCCGCGGCCGCCGCACCGTGAAGGCCCAGGACCTGTGGTTCGCCATCCTGGAAAGCCAGACCGAAACCGGCACGCCCTACATGCTCTTCAAGGACGCTGCCAACAGCAAGAGCAACCAGCAGAACCTGGGCACCATCAAGTCGTCGAACCTGTGCACCGAGATTATGGAGTACACCGACGAGAACGAAATTGCCGTCTGCAACCTGGCTTCCCTGGCCCTGCCCCGCTTCCTGAAGGAAGAAGGCGGCCACCTGGTGTTCGACCACCAGAAGCTCTACGAGGTGACCTACCACGCCACCAAGAACCTGAACAAGGTAATCGACATCAACTATTACCCCGTTCCGGAAGCCGAAACCTCCAACCGCCGCCACCGCCCCATCGGCCTCGGCGTGCAGGGCCTGGCCGATACCTTCATTGCCCTGCGCATGCCGTTTGAGAGCGACGAAGCCAGCGGCCTGAACAAGGACATCTTCGAAACCATCTACTTCGCGGCCATGACGGCCTCCAAGGACCTGGCTAAGAAGGACGGGCACTACGAAACCTTCCCCGGCTCGCCCCTGAGCAAGGGCAAGTTCCAGTTCGACCTCTGGGGCGTAACGCCCGAGTCGGGCCGCTGGGACTGGGAAAGCCTGCGGGCCGAGGTAATGGAGCACGGCGTGCGCAACTCCCTGCTGGTGGCTCCTATGCCGACGGCTTCGACGGCCCAGATCCTGGGCAACAACGAGTCGTTTGAGCCCTACACCTCCAACATCTACGTGCGGCGCGTGCTCAGCGGGGAGTTTATGGTGGTGAACAAGCACCTGCTGAAGGACCTGGTGAAGCTCGGCATCTGGAACGAGCAGATGAAGAACGACATCATTGCCGCCAACGGCTCGGTGCAGAACATCGACCGGATTCCCCAGCACATCAAGGACCTGTATAAGACGGTATGGGAGATTTCCCAGCGCCGCATCATTGATATGTCGGCCGACCGGGGCGCCTACATTTGCCAGAGCCAGAGCCTGAACCTGCACGTGCAGAACGTGAACTTCGGCAAGCTGACCAGCATGCACTTCCACAGCTGGAAGAAGGGCCTCAAAACCGGCATGTACTACCTGCGCACCAAAGCCGCCGCCGACGCCATCAAGTTCACGGTGCAGAAGCAAGCCGCCGAAACCCTGGAGCCCCTCAACGCCATGGCCCAGAACGCCTCGGACATGGCCTGCTCCCTGGATAACCCGGACGCCTGCGAGGCCTGCGGTTCTTAATTAGAAGGATATTTAAATCATGGAAAAGGAGGCTTGAGCCTCCTTTTCTACTTTCTACTTCTTATGGAATACCGAATCTATTGCGACGAATCGGTCAAAGACGGTAAGTTCTTTTCTAACTTTTATGGAGGCGTTCTAGTGCGTTCCCGAGACTTGAAACGCGTAGAAAAAGCCATAAATAAAGTCTGTGATGACCATCATTTCAATACAGAGATTAAGTGGCAGAAGGTTACCGCTAATTATTTAGATAAGTATATAGCCCTTATGGACACCTTCTTTGATTTGATGGAGGCTGACCTAGTTAAAGTGCGAATCATGTTTACTCAAAATGCAAACAGACCTCTAAACTTGTCAGATGAGCAATTGCAGAATGAGTATTTCATTCTCTATTATCACTTCTTTCACCACGCTTTCGGTCTACAGTACAGCAACACAACTGGTAAGCCCCTGTATGTAAGAGCATATTTTGATCAGTTACCGGATACCCTGCCTAAACGCCAAGCATTCAAAGAATACATTAAAGGCCTGCAGACCAAACCCGAATTTCGCTTAGCGCATATTAGATTTCGTAAAGACGACATCACCGAAGTTGATTCAAAGACTCACCGTCTGCTACAATTCTTGGATGTAGTGCTTGGCAGTATGGCTTTTAGACTAAACGACAAACACCTTGAAAAGCCAGATGGTGCTAGACTACGAGGCAAGCGAACAGTTGCCAAAGAAAAACTTTACAAGCACATCAATAACCGGATCCGCCGCATACTTCCTGGCTTCAATTGCGGAATCTCTACTGGCTTACGAGGAAGTTTAGAGAACAACTGGACTCATCCGTACCGACATTGGCTTTTCGTGTCGAACGATAGAGAGGTAGATAATACACAGTATAAAAAATAGAAAAAGCTCCGTTCTCCCTACATTAACTTCCCAAGTGGAACTTGGGCGTTCGGGAGCTACAGAGCTTTTCTGTCGCAAAGATGTAGGGATTGTTGCGAATTCCTACAAATATTTTTGTAAAAACGCAGTGGCCCTCTATTTGGTTTCTCCTACCGGCGCGTGCCCCTCGCGGCAAAGCCGCTTCACGTAGTTGTAACTCGGCACGGCCGAGCGACTGCCGAGGCAGCAGCAATATTGGTTTCAGATGAAGCAGTTCTACTTAGTACTTACTAGCCTGATAGTAGCAAACGGCTGTAAACCGATACAATCCCTTCAACTGCCAACTAGGTGCAGCAGTATCGAGAGCTTCGATTTGACACGCCGAGAAGAAAAGGCCCTTTCGAAGTTCATCTCCGAGCAAAACCATACTAGCTGGCTAGTCGATATCCGCAGGCCGGATGTTTGCCTCACGGAAGTAGCAGGTACAAACCATGTCGGCCTGATTAAGATTGAGAGTGCCGCTTCTTCCCACTTTACAGCGCAATACTTTATCAAGGGCCGTTCGAGTATTTCCACGATAAAGCTGGAAGAAGGCCAAACCGTGGTAAACGTAAAAGTAGCTCTCGCGCAGCATCAGGGCGACTTTAGTGCCGAAGAAGCAAACCGCATCGTCAGTTATTTCGAGCTTAAATAACTTCCCGGCTGGCGAGCGACTGCCGGTAGGAAGTCCCCTGTCCTCTCCAACGAATGTTTCCAAGCCTGGCTGCTGCCCCGAGGCTTGGAAACTTTTGTTTCAGTGCTCCTCTACTCCCCTGGAGCATCAAAACAATCGTTGGAAGGCCCCGGGGGAGTAGAGGAGCTACTAGTTTTTTGTTTCCGGGCTCCTCTGCTCCCCCGGAGCTTAGCAATACTTGTTTCCGGGCTCGGCTACTGCTTGCCAGTATACAAGCAGAACGGTATATTCCTGAAGTTGTATCCTTTACCTCAATTATCTATGTCCACTAACCCTATTGAGTCGGCTGCTACGCCGGCCAAACCGGCTAAGCCCGCCAACCGGGCCAGCCAACTACCCACCTCCGCCATTGCGCTGGCGGAAGTAGCCACCAACGCCGCCAAAGCGTGGCAAGCCTCCGAGCTGCCGGCGCTACTCTGGCTCACCAAGGCCGACTTTGCCGCCCAGGCCGCGGCCTTCGCCGACAGCCGCGACAAGGCTGATGCCGCCGGGGATGCCCGCACCCCGCAAGCCAAGCGCCTGAAGGCCCTGGACAAGATGCTCGACAAAAGCCTGACCTACGTGAAAGGCTACCTGGCCGAAGCCAACGACGACAAAACGGCCTACTACGGGGAGTTCGGCATCGATAAGATGGGTAAAAACTACCGGCTGCCGATGGCCCGCACCGAGCGGGTGAAGGCCCTGGATAAGCTGCTGCTGGCCCTCAAGGCCCACAAGTTCGACAAGAACAAGTACGGCACCGCCCACTGGGAACCCTTGGTAGAGGAGTATAAGGAACTGGTAAAGGACAGCACCGCTGCCACCGGGCAGCGCAGCGGCAAGGTCAGCGCCAAGGACCAGGGCGAGGAGCAAGTCCGCAAGGCCCTGCGCGCGTTGATTCACCACATCAAGGCCCAGTTCCCGGATACGTTTGAGGCCAAGCTGCGGGAGTTCGGGTTTCAGAAGGAGAGCTACTAGCCTGTCCGCTGGACCTTTCTTCGCCTTCTGTTATGCAGAATGCAGCGTAACGGAGTGAAGGACCTTCCTGCCTTATCCCACCGCTGCTCCTGCCAATGTGCCAAAGCCCTTTCCTACCGGCGTAGGAAAGGGCTTTGTGCATGGGTACCAGCCGGGCCGGGGATTCATACCTATCCTAGTACACAATCAGGGAGTGGGCCGCCCACTGACCGTCGGCCTCCAGGAGCAGCGTGTAGTGGCCGGCGGCCAGACCGGCCAGGTGTAGCTCCGGGCGCAGGCCGTTGGTGAGCGTCAGGGCGCGGGTTCTGACCACTTGCCCCACCGTGTTGAGCAGCTTGAACACTACCGGAGTGGCCTTTGGTATCAGGGGCAGCTGCATGGTAACGCTGGTGCGGGCGGGGTTCGGGTACAGACTTACCTCGGATAGCAGGGTCTTGGTGTCCGTGGTAGGAGTTGCATCGGCGAGCAGGGCCAGAAAGCCCCGCCGCGTTCCTCCCCCCGTACTTACTGGCAGGCTGCCAAAGGTATTGAACGCCTCTATCTGACCTGCGACGTATACATTGGCTCCGCTTACGGCCACAGCATATGCATAATTGCTACTGCCTGAACCATCTGCTTTCCGGGCCCACGTAAAATCGCCAGTGGCGCCGGCGTCGGTGAGCCGGGCCACGAACAGTTCGGTGCCCATGGACGAATGTGCCCCGGTTCTGGCTAAGCTGGTAGTACCAAAGCGGGCCGTGGTGCTGGCCAAGTAGCCGGCTACGTACACGTTGCTCCCACTTACGGCTAGGGCATAAGCCGATTCTTCACCCGCGCCCCCGCCCCGGGCAATCCATACCGGGGCACCGGCCTGGGTAAGCTTGGCAACCATCACATCATAGCTACCGGCCGGACTTGAACTGCTGGAGCCAAAGGGCAACTGGAAGCTCGACGAGCTACCGGCCAGATACAGGTTGGCGCCGCTCAGGGCCAGCGCCCTGGCCCGGTCAACCCCCGTGCCGCCGAGTTGCTGCGTCCAGCTTACGTTGCTGGTCGTCCCGGTATCCGTCAGCCGGACCACAAAGACGTCGGAGCCGCCGGCGCTGCTGAACACCTTGTTTCCAATGGCTAACGTTGGGCTGGACGACGTTACGGCGAAGTACACGCTGTTACCCTCGGTCACCAACGCGTCTGCCTGGTCGAAATCGGAGCCACTGAGGTACTGCACCCAGGTAAAGGAAGCCGTAGTGCCTGCGTCGGTGAGCTTGGCCACGAAGGCATCCGTGGTGTAGGTATCGGAGGAAGCATTCCGGAAGGTGAAAGCGCCAAACTGAGCCTTGTCGCCATTGGTATGCCCGGCCACATATACGCTGCTGCCGACGCAGGCTACCGCCGTAATATATTGTCCCCGGGTCCCGCCGATGCGCTCGGCCCAGACAAAGCGGGCCGTGCCGCCCTGTTCGGTAAGCTTGGCCACAAATCCGTCGGTTGTATAATCGACGCTGGTGCTGCTGAGTACGATAGAGCCGAAGGTGATGGTGGAGCTGGCAAATTGTCCGGCAATGTAAATGTCGTTGCCGTTCAGCGTTATGGCCGTAGCCTCGTTGTCGAGGAAGCCCTGCGCCTGCTGCACCCACAGGAAACGCCCCGCAGCCGGACTCCATTTTGCCACGAATATGCTGTTTCTCTCACTCGTCAGCGTGATTGAGCCAAAGCCGGCCTTGCCCGCAAACGTGCCGACCATATACACGTTGCCACTGGCATCGGTAGTAGCAGCTTTTATCTGCGAGCCGTTGCCCACCGGGCCACTAATTCCAGCTACGGCCTGCCAGTCGGGGGCCTGCGCCCAGGCTTTGGGCTCCGCAACCAACGCCCAAACGACCGTAAACAAATAGATAAAAAGAGTACTGTATCTCATAACCAGGCAGAAAGTTGAGCTTTGGGCAAGTACAAAGGTCTTATTTTATGCCGGCAACTAAACAGTAAATCAGCCCCTACACTATACTCATAAGCAGACGGTCCTTGGCCGGGTCGTATCAGAAAGCTGACGCCCGGAAAAACTCGGTCGGCGTGTTCGTTTTGGTGCAGTCCGCGCTATACTTGCTTCGTTGCGGGCTGCCACTCCAGGACCAGGGTGAGGAGCAGGTTAGCAAAACCCTGCGGGCCCTGATTCACTACATCAAGGCCCAGTTCCCGGATACGTTTGAGGCCAAGCTCCGGGAATTCGGGTTCCAGAAGGAAAGCTACTAGCCCGTAGTGCGGCTACGGCAGCTCATTTCTGCGGCTGTCATCCTGAGCATTAGCGAAGGACCTGCCTCCATGTTCTGATAACACTCGTTCGGTGTGCAAAGCCCTTTACTGCCTTGGTGGTAAAGGGCTTTTGTGCGTTGGTAGCAGGCTGGGTGGGGCACAGGAGGTAGGTCCTTCGCTTTGCTCAGGATGACAAGCGGGAAAAGGACAGCGTAGAGTGAGGTCAGTAGGGCCGGCAGGGGCAGAAGGCAGCCGAAGGAGCAGATGGGCCCTGGCGGGGCACACGAGAGGCGGCCGGCTTTGCTAGTCCGGGAATTTGCGGGTTTTAGGAGTCTGGGCTGACGGGGGTTGAGCCTAAACCTGTAAATTACCTGCTCACACTTCTTTCCCCCCGCTCCCGCTTATGCTGCCCCAACTCGTTCAAAACGCGCTTAACAAGCAAATTTTCATGGAAGCCCAGTCGTCGCAAGCCTACCTGGCTATGGCTTCCTGGGCCGAGATTCAGCCGGGCCTGGACGGGGTAACCAACTTCTTTTATCAGCAGAGCGACGAGGAGCGGGTGCACATGCTCAAGCTGATTCGGTACGTGAACGAGCGGGGCGGCTTTGCCCTGGTGCCGGCCCTGCCCCAGCCCGTGGTTACGTTTCAGTCGTTGAAGCGGGTGTTCGAGGACTTCTTGAAGCACGAAATTGCCGTGTCGGAGAGCATCAACGAGCTGGTGGGCCTCACCCTGCAGGAGCGCGACTTTGCCACCCACAACTTTTTGCAGTGGTACGTGTCGGAGCAGCTGGAAGAAGAAGCCCTGGCCCGCACCCTGAACGACAAGCTGGAGCTGGTCGGCGACGACAAGAGCGGGATTTATATGTTCGACAAGGACATCATGCTGTTTCGGGGCAACACCGCCGCCGATGGTGCCAATGGCCGCTAGTAGGCTGGGGGCTACCAGCCACCGCCGCCACCTCACAACCACGCCGCCCGAAGAAATTCAGGCGGCGTTCTTATGCTACCTCAAGGCGTAGCGGGCTGACCCAGCAACCACTGCTGGGCATCAGCCTCGCGCTCGAAGGAGCGGTACACCAGCGGCAGGCCCAGCACCTGAGTGGTAATAAAGGACGTGGCCAGCCGCACCATTACCTCCGTCGATACCACCACGGCTCCGTGGCGGTAGCCGCCTTCCTGGACGGCCAGCGGCAGCCACTGCTGGGCTATCCACTGCTGCTCGGCCGCCGTGAAGGGCGGCATTACCCGCTGATCGACCAGGATCCGGCTCCAGTTGAACCGCACCAGGGCCAGGCGCATGTGGGTGAATACCGCCTGAGTTTCTTCCAGCCGCCGCTCCTGGGCGCTCCAGCTAACCCGCAGAAAGCCCTGCGGGTCCTGCAGCAAGCGGGCAGCAGTATTCTCAAAGTAAAGCTTAGGGGTGCGGGAGCTGGGCATTACCGGACAAATATACGGCCGGCCGATTCAATACTGCCCCAGGTGGCGCCGCGTTGGGCAGTAGCCCCGGTTGCCGGGAAACCCCGGCAGCTGCGGAAAGCTGGCAGCTGGCATCCGCTTATTCTGTAGCTTCGGTTAGCGCGGGTGCGGGCCTGGGTGGCCTAATAACCCGGCGGCCCCGGCCCCCACCATCATCCTGTCTGGCCTAACCACCGAGTAGCGTTTCCCTGCATGATTCTGGCCTCGCTCGTGATATTGGCGAAGTACGGGGCCACGCTTGGCCTACTGTGGTGGCGGTGTCGTCCTGTACCCGTGCTGCCCCGCTGGTGCTGCGGCTGAATCGGCGGCGCACGGCTTCCCTCCTGGCTGGGCCCAACCGAGTACATGCCGGGTTGGAACATACCGACGCTGGCTAGCTTGCTGGCGTAAGCCAGGACTACTTCCTCGAATCGCCCGGCAGCTAGATACGCAACGGCAGCCCGGCTTGCTGCCCAACCGGTGCCTTATGACGAACTCCCCGAAACCCGCCCTGCCTTCGGCCGCCGTGCTAGCCGGCTACAACGCCGTACCCAGCGTGCTGTGGTCGGTGCTGGGGCTGCTGCCAGTGAGCCTGTTTTGCTACCAGCACATGGCCAGGCCCTGGCTATGCGGACTGTTGGGGGTAAGCCTGCTGGTGTATGCGCTGCCCCGGGCCTGGTTCGGGTGGTGGCAGCTTAGCCACGCGGTGCGGCCGTATCAGCGGCTGGGCGTACCGCTGGTCAACCTCTTTACCCAGCACGGCGGGCTGGTCAATGCCCTGCTGCGGCGCCGCTACCCGCAGTACCGCCACGTCCGCAACCGGGCTACGCTGCGGGCATTGGTGACCGGTAGCTACCATATGGAGCGGTTTCATCTGGCCCTGCTGGTGTTTTTCGCCTTGGCGAGCTTTTACGCGCTGGGGCGGGGCTACGCGGGGTGGGCCGCGCTGATTCTGGTTACCAACGTGGGCTATAATCTGTACCCGGTCTGGCTACAGCAGTACTTGCGCCTACGCCTACCAACCGCTTCCGTGCCCCGCCCCCCTGCTGCCCCCGGAGCTACGCCCCGCAGCGCGCCACCGGAAGACGAGCGGTAACAGCCTACCGGCCCAGCATTTACCGCTCCATTGGCTATACCCTACGCCTGCTTTCGTATCGACGAGGCCCAGGCTGAGGGCCTCTGCCCTGATGACGCAAAAGCTGGCGTAGTGCTTACTGCGCGAAGTAGTGCCCCTGCTCCAGGTCGTCAAACAAGCTGGGGTGGGTGGGTTCCCAGCCCAGGCGCTGCTGAGTCAGGGCGCTGGAGGCCGTCAGGCCCAAGCCCACGAAGCGACTCATCCAGCCGAAGTGCTCGGGAGCTTCCTCCGCCGTTTTGGATACCACCGGCACGTTGAGGTGGCGGCCGATAAGGGCAGCTATGTCGCGCAGCCGGATACCTTCATCGGCTACGCCGTGGTACCGGGCCCCAGCCGTGCCCTGTTCCAGCGCCAGGCGGTAGAGGCGGGCCGCATCCAGGCGGTGCACGGCGGGCCAGCAATTGAGCCCCTCGCCCACGTAAGCCGACACGCCCTTCTCGCGGGCAATGTTGATGAGCGTCGGCACGAAGCCGTGGTCATTCCGGTCGTGGACGGAAGCCGACAGGCGTATCACCATGGCGCGCACTCCCTGCTCTACCAGCTCCAGGGCCGCCGGCTCCGACAGCCGGTGCAAGGCCGTGAGGTTATCGTCTTCGGTGACGGGACGGCCCAGGTTGAAGCCCGCCAGCCCGGCCGTGACGAGCAGGGGCCGGTCGGAACCGGCCAGGACTTCGCCCAGCGCGGCAATGGCCTGCCGGTCAGTTTGCCCAGCCGTTTCATAGGCCGAGAAGTCGTGGTTGAAGGCCGTGTGGATGACGCCGCCGGCCGCCTCAGCTCCGCGTCGCAGACTATCGAGGTCTTCGAGCGTACCATGGTGCACTTCGGCTCCCGCGGCCAGCAGGGCCTGGGCCCCGGCCTCGGAGCGGGTGAGGCCGAGCACCTGGTGGCCCGCGCCGAGTAATTCCTGAACAATGGCTGAGCCGATAAAGCCCGTAGCGCCGGTTACGAAAACACGCATGGTATGGTCCTTTGAAAGTGAGGGCACTATTTACTTCTCAAAGGTCCGGGACGCGGGCGGCGGCGGCATTGCGCGAGTCAAACCATCTACTGTATCATTCAAACAATAGCCTTAGCTACGGAAGTCGCCGGGGGTCAGGGAGGTCTGGCGCTTGAAGAAGTTGCAGAAGTGGGCCACGTCGGCAAAGCCCAGGCTGTCGGCAATTTCGGAGACGGTCCAGTTGGTTTGCTTCAGCAGCATCTTGGCTTCCTGGGCCACCCGGCCGCCAATCAGCTCAGTGGTGGTATGGCCGGTGGTGTCTTTCAGCACCCGGTTGAGGTGGTTGACGTGCACGGCCAGCACATCGGCGTAGTCCTTGGCCGTGCGCAGGCGCAGCTGCTGCTGGGGCGTAGCCAGGGGAAACTGTCGTTCGAGCAACTCCCCAAACAGGACCGTAACCCGGGCCGAGGCACTGTGCGCCGGGGCCGGCGCCGGCTCGGGGTGCAGCTTCTGCCCCCGGTGAATCAGCTCCCAGAGGTAGGTGCGCAGCAGGTCGTATTTATAGGTATAGGCAGAAGCAATTTCCTCGGCCATTTTCTCAAAAATAGCTTCAACAGCCGCGTATTCGGCGTCCGTTACTTCCAGCACGGGTGTGCTGCCCGGCTGAAAAATGGGCAGCTCTTCCAGAGCTACCCCTCCCTTGGCCGGCAGCAGAAAATCTTCGGTGAAGATGCAGAAGTAGCCCGTTTGGTTTAGGTCGTGGGGTTGCCAGCGGTAGGGCACCCGGGAGGAGGCGAACCACAAGCCATTACGCTCGACTTCCACGGCCTTGTCGGCATACTCGACCAGGCTACGGCCCCGGATCAGGCTGAGCTTGTAGAAGGCCCGCCGGTCGAACGTCATATGGGGCTTGTTGGGGTAAGTGCGCATCAGGTCCGACACCCGGAAGATGTTGAAGTGCCCGATTTCCCGCTCCGCAATGGCCCCCGGCGCCGGACTAGCCGCTACGTCGGGCATGGTGGCGAACTTGGCATAGAAGGCTTCGAGGGAGTTGGGCTTCATCCTGAGCAGCTGTAAAATTCAAAGCCAAGGTACAGCTTCTCGGCTTGTCTTTTGGATACAGACATTGTTTCCTGCAAGCCCGGCCCTGCTGGCTGCCCCCCTGGCCAACGCAGAGCCGACGGGTTGCGGCAGCGGAGCTTCGGACGCGAAGCCATACATTGCAGCCTATGAATATAAAAGCATGGGCCATGCCCTTTCTGCTTTCACTCGGCGGGCTTACCGGCAGTTGCGGCAGCTCGGCTACGGAAATTCAGGCTGAGGCCGGTGTTACCACGCCAATGCCCGCTGCGCCCGCCGCAGTTACCCCGGCAGCTTGCCGCCTGCCCGTTTACAACATCAGTGCAGAAAAGGAGCGGCATCCGGAAAGTCAGCGGCTCTCGGATGCGGTGGTAGCAAGGCTGGCGAAGCAGAACCCGCAGCTGCCCCACGTATTCGCGGAGTATAACCACCGCTGGAACCTGTACGCCCTGGATACCGTGCGCTGCCAGGGCTTTCTGCTCGTTCCCATGTTATACCAGGAGTACGACTATTACGCCGACATCTACTACCTGACGCTTACCCCCGACGGACGCAAGGTGCTGGACTGGGCTGTAGTGGCGGCCACCGGTGGCGACGAGGGCTGGAAGGCCACGGCCCAGATGCAGCAGGATACCGACGGCCGCCTGCGCGTTACCGCTACCGTGCAGGATACAGAAGGCGGCGACAGCTACGTGCCCGTTTCCCGGGACTCCGTCGTGGTGGCCTACGCCCTGACCCCCCGAGGCCGCATCGTGCGCACCCTGCTCGACAGTGTGCACAAAGACCTGCCCAAGCTGACCGAAGAAGAATATTTTAAGCTTTCGGCTTCGGCAGACAGCGCCCCCTAATCCTCCGAGGCCCCACACTGCTATTCGGGAGCCGACTCCTGCAAGCTTACTGGTTTAAGTTCGCTAGCGAGCAGCTTGGGGTGGCAGCTCCGGCCGGCCGCTGGAAATTAATTCATAAAACAAGCTGGAAAGAAGCGTAAAAATCGAGCGAAAACACACTCACACAGCTTGCAATTCAAGTTTTGTTGCGTTATTTGTTGCTCTATTAATTCACTTTCTCTAACTCCCACAACATGAAAAATTTTACGCGCGCATTTTTCTTTCTGGTTGCTTTCCTGCTGACGGCTTCCGTGAGCATGGCCCAGGCTACCTACCCCACGGTGGGCATCATCGGCTCGGCTACCGCCAAAGGCTGGGATGCTTCTACGGCTATGACGGCCGGCACGGGTGCTAACAACCACCAGTGGACGATTACGCTGCCCCTGACAGTTGGCGAAGCGAAGTTCCGCGCTAACGATGCCTGGACCGTAAACTGGGGCGCCAACACCTTCCCCGCTGGCGTCGGTACCCAGGATGGCCCAAACATTCCGATTGCCACGGCTGGCAACTACACCGTAACGTTCAACGACATCACCGGTGCTTACCAGTTCACCCGCATCACCTCGACGGCTAACCAGCTGCAGAACACGACGACCTTCAACCTGGCGCTGCTGCCCAACCCCGCCAGCGAAACGATGCGCGTAGCATACGACCTGCCCACGGCCACCACGGCCGCTGTTTCGGTGCACAACCTGCTGGGTCAGTCGGTACGTGCGCTGACGGCTGTACGTCAGGGTGCTGGTCAGCAAGAGCAGCGCGTTTCGCTGCAGGGCCTCACCGCCGGCATCTATGTAGTGCGCCTCCAGGCTGGCACGCAGGTGCAGACGGCTCGCCTGTTGGTGAAGTAGTCTTCTCGACCAGGGCCCGAGCCCACTTCTTTGTAACCGAGGCATCCGACTTGTGCGGATGCCTCGGTTTTTTTACGGCTGTTTGTGAAGTTGTTAGCAGCATGCCCGTTGGTTCAGGCACTCCCGTTGTGCCTTGGTAAGCTGGGCTGGCATTATTTTTCGATTGGTATCCTAACAACACTTCTTTATCTACTTGTATGAAATACACCCTTACGCATTCCTTATTCCTAGGCCTCTCTCTGTTACTGGCTACCGGCTGCGACAAAGAAGACGAGCAAGACCCGACCCCCGAGCCCCTACCCGAGCCCACCGTTGTTTACAACCGCTCGATAGTGTACGCCGACAATGGGCAGCGCCGGGATACGGTGTTCCAGGCCAAGCAAGTTGTGGCGACTTCCATCCAGAACAAGACTGATTTCTATGTGCGCGTGGCTCCAGCCACCTCCTCGGAAACGGTGAGCTTCATCCTCGACCGGACCAAGATCAAGGCCTCCCTGGTAGGCAGCTACACGCTGAAGAACATGAAGAACTTTGACGTGCAAGACGCGGACGTCACCTACTCGTATCGGTTAGCCGAAAATCTGGGTGGGGGCACGGTTCTCTTCTTTAGCAAGGGACAGAATCTTACCGGGAACCTTATCATCACGGCCTACGACGCTAAGCGGCAGTTGCTCAGCGGCTCGTACGACGTCATCATGCCCGGCAACTACGACCCGACTGTGGCATACAGCAGCTTCCCCAAGCGGCGGTGTGATATTACGCTCCGGGGCAGCTTCACGAATATTCCGCTGAAAACGGAGGAGTAACCAACTGAGCCGGCCGTGGCTCAAGTACCGCTCTGGCTTCTATGACCAGGCCCGCGTTATCTACAACGCGGGCCTGGTCATTTTTTTAGCCGGCTTAAGAAAACACCCCAGGCAACCCGGACGGGTGCCCGGGCATCTGAGGGCTACAACATTACCCACGTAAGCAGTAGCTTGAGGCGGCTGCGTGAGTGGCCCACTGTACTTGTCGTCCTTACTCTTGTCTATGCCCCTTTTTACCAAACGGCTGCTCCTGGCGGCATCCTTGTTCCTGCTGACCCTGCCCGTGCTGGCCGCGGCACCCGCCGATTCGGCCGCTTTCAACGTGGAGGCGGCTACCCAGCACTACCTCAACACCCTGACGCCGGCCCAGAAAGCCAGCTCCGACGCCTACTTCGAGGGCGGCTACTGGCTCACCCTGTGGCGGGAGCTGTACGCGCTGGGCCTAGCGGCCGTGTTTTTGGTGCTGGGCCTCTCACCCCGCCTGAAATCCTGGACCCAGCGCCTTCCCACCAAGGTGCTCCCGACGCTGGCTTACATTGCCCTCTACCTACTGCTGGCACATGTGCTTACTTACCCGTTAAGCATCTACGACGATTACTTTCGGGAGCACCAGTATGGGCTGTCTAACCAGAGTTTCGGGCAGTGGCTATCCGACGATCTGAAGAGCCTGGCCGTATCAGTAGTGGCGGGCAGTGTGGTCATCCTGATCTTGTACGTGGCCATCCGGCGCACGGGGCGGCGCTGGTGGGTGTGGGCTACGGCGCTGGCGGCCATTTTTCTGGTTGTGCAGGTGTTTGTGTCGCCCATCTATATCCGGCCGTTGTTCAACAAGTACACCAACCTGCCGGCCGGCCCCGTGCGCGACCAAATCCTGAGCATGGCCCGGGCCAACGGCGTACCGGCCGATAACGTGTATCTGTTTGATGCCTCGCGGCAGAGCAAGCGCATCAGCGCCAACGTGAGCGGGCTGGGCAGCACCATCCGCGTGTCGCTCAACGACAACCTGCTTAACCGCTGCACGCCCGCCGAGGTGCAGGCCGTCATGGGCCACGAGCTGGGCCATTACGTACTCAACCACATTCCCAAGATGCTGATTTTCTTCGTCTTGATTGTGGGCCTGGGCTTGTGGTTTGTCGACTGGGCCTTCCACCGTCTACTGGGCCGCTACGGTGCCCGCTGGGGCATCAGCAGCATCGGCGACGTGGGCGGACTGCCGCTGGTAGCAGCTCTGTTCAGCGTATTCACCTTCTTTGCCCAGCCCGGCTTCAATACCATTATCCGGACCCAGGAACAGGAAGCCGATGTATTTGGCCTGAATGCCGCCCGCCAGCCCGACGGGTTTGCCTCCACGGCTATGAAGCTCTCGGAATACCGTAAAATTGACCCCAGCCCCTGGGAAGAAGCCATTTTCTTCGACCACCCCAGCGGCCGTACCCGGGTGCTGACGGCCATGCGCTGGAAGGCCGAACACCTACAGGACAAGTAAGAGAGCGGCTACCCGCGGCCAAGCCCGGCGCGGCTTCCGTACAAGGCAGTAGCCCGCGCACAGTAACAGACTGCGACTCTGTATCTTGCTTGCACCCTGGCCCTTTACCCCGGTGAGCATACGTGGGTAGGGCGTGTTTTGTAGTGGTTTGTCCAAGTACCCGCCGCTTATGTACTTCCAGCAATTTGCCCCGCCCGAACCTCTCCACCACCACGTCCGCTACTTCTGGACGCTGGAACAGCAAGAGGCCACGCCCAAAACGTTTCGCACCATTGCCGACGGCTGCCCCGGCCTGATTCTGCAGCACGCGACCGGCGGCGTTTCCGATGCGGAAGGCAAACCCTGGCCCAAGCTGCTGCTCTACGGCCAAGCCACGCAGGCCAGCACGCTGCAGACGCGGGGGCCATTCCGGCTGGTGGGCGCCTGCCTGTACCCCGGCACCGAACGGTCGATTTTCCACGTGAAGGCCGACGAACTGACCGATACCTGCCTAGACGTAGGCCTGCTTAGCGGGCCCGCCCGCCGCCTCACCGAGCACCTTCTTGCCCCGGCCCCGCTCCCGGCTCAGCTCGCCGGGCTGGCGCAGGCGCTGCTGGCCGCGCTACGCACTCCAATGGCTCCCCCCGACCCCGGCATTCAGTATGCGCTGGCCCAGATTCTTCGTACCCAAGGCAATATTGCCTTGCCCGCACTCCAGGCCACGCTGCCGTTTTCGGAGCGCAGCTTTCAGCGCAAGTTCAAAGAGCACGTCGGCTTGTCGCCCAAGCTGTTTGCCCGCATCTGCCAGTTTCAAAGCTCCCTTGGCCAGCTGCGGGCCATGACCTACGACAAGCTTTCGGACCTGGCTTTTGCCAACGAATACGCCGACCAGTCGCACCACATTCGTTCCTTTAAGGAATTTGCGGGGGTATCGCCGGGGCAGTATATCCACCACACCCAACAGGTGCTGGACAACCTAACGGAGGTGCGGTAAGCCAACTTGGCGGTTTTGTTCTATTTCCCGGGAGCCGGAAACCGGTGCTTTGTAGAACACTACAAGCAAGCACCATGAACCTACTCATCTTTGGAGCCACCGGCGGCACCGGCCGCCAGCTCGTACTTCAGGCCCTCGAAGCGGGCCACCACGTCACGGCCTTTGTGCGCACTCCGGCCAAGCTGGCCTTGGCGCACCCACAGCTTCGCCTGGTGCAGGGCGACGTGCTCGACTATGCCGCCGTACTGGCTGCCATGCCCGGCCACGACGCGGTGTTGTCGGCATTGGGGGCCCCGGCTACCCGGAAGGAGGCCGTCCGCTCGACCGGCACCCGCCACATTCTGCGGGCCATGGAAGCCTGCGGCCTGCAACGCTTCATCTGCCTGACTACCCTGGGCATGGGCGACAGTCGGGCAGCGCTACCCTTTACCTACAAGTATTTTATCGTGCCGCTGTTTCTGCGCAGTGCCTTCGCCGACTCGGAAATACAGGAGCGTTACATCCGGCAGAGCCCCGTAGCGTGGACCATTGCCCGCCCCGGCACGCTCACCAATGGAAGTCGCACGGGCACCTACCACCACGGGTTTGCGGCCACCGCTACCGGGCTTAAGATCAGGATTTCGCGGGCCGATGTGGCCGACTTCATGCTGCGGCAGCTACACGAAACTACCTACCTGCGGCAAGCGGCCAGCTTATCGTACTAACCCTTGCCTCCCATGCCTCTCAAACCAATGATACTAGCCCTGGCTACCACGACCACGGGGCTGGTGACGGGTGTCTTCTACGGCTTCTCGGTAGCAATAAATCCTGCCTTGGCCCGCTTGCCCGACAGGGACTACATCACCACGATGCAGATCATCAACAAAGTGATTCAGAATCCGCTGTTTGCCGGCAGTTTTGTGGGCGCCCCGCTGCTTTTGCCCTGGGCTACGGCCTTACACATGCGCCGGCTTTACTCCCGGCGGGTGGTTTTGCTGGGTGCCGCTACCATGGTTTATACCGTTGGAAGCCTAGGTGTGACGCTGGCTGTCAACATCCCACTCAACGAACAGCTAGCCGCTTTTCCAACTGCCCGAGCAACTCCGGCTGAAACTGCCGCGGCGCGGACTGCTTTTGCTACGCCCTGGAACCGCTGGCACCTGGTCCGGACGCTGGCCAGCACGGCGGCATTTCTACTGACCATAGGAGCCTGCCTCTGCCCACCATCCGCACCACGGGCTACCTGAGCAAGGGCTTTGCTGCCGAAAATGAAAAAGCAGCCTTCTCTTCATTGCTGGCTGTGGCATAAAGAGAAGGCTGCTACGGCAACTATCTTTGTCCGGACCGGCACCGTAGTCACTACTCGTCCGCCAGCAACCTACTATATGCCCGATTGGCGCGACCTCACTTATCTACAAACCGGCACTACCCGGCAGCAGCAGGCATTCCGCGCCATTGCCCGCCTGGGTATTGTATCGACCCTACAGAACTACACGCCCATACTGGCTGGTACTATTCCGCTGGCCATTGACCTGCCCGGCAGCGACCTGGACATTATCTGCGAGGTGCCCCCGGCGGCCTTGCCCGAGTACCGGCAGCTACTGCAGCGCCACTACGGCCACTTTCCCGACTTCGCCCTCACCGAAACCACGCTTCAGGAGTTTCCCACTATCGTATGCAGCTTCAGGGCCGAGGGCTTTATCTGGGAAGTCTTCGGGCAACCGCAAGCGTCGGTTTTACAAAACGCGGTACGTCACCTCATTGTGGAACATGCGGTGCTCGAAGCAGGTGGGCAGGCATGGCGCACCGCCGTGCGGCAGTTGAAGCAGGCGGGGCTGAAAACCGAACCCGCTTTTGCCCAGCTTCTGCGCCTGCCCGGCGACCCCTACGCAGCCTTGTTGACGTTAGAAGGTAAAACGCCGCGGGAGCTACAAGCCCTGCTACCGGATTTGCGCAGCGCAGAAAGCCCCGGGGCCCGGCAATAAGCATCTTAACAGAATACGCCAAGTGCTTCCAGACGAGCATCTATCTGAGCCTCGACACAGGCCGAAAAAGTCGCGTAAGCGAGTTGCCAGCCCCGGATGGCCTCGGGTTCTACAAACAGGTACACGGCCGGATCATCTCCGGTGGTAAGGTCCAGGGCATACATCGAATAGTTCTGGTGCGTCAGAAACACCAAGAAGCTGCCCGGCAGCGGTGCTTGCCCGCAACGCGCCAGAATGTCCCGGGCCTCCTGCTGCAACTCGGGTAGTAGGCTGGCCGCCGTACAGTCCTCGCAAAACAGGTGGCCGGCTTCTTCACCCGCAAAAATCAGGTACTCGCCGTACGCTTCCGGAAAACGGATACCCAGTTGCTGCTCAAGGGCACGGACGGTTTGCGCGGTGCAGCCCACAAAAGGACCTTGCACAAAGCCAATGTATTCGTAGAAACGCTTCAAATAGAACATAGACAACCGCGTAAGAAGTAATGATAAACGCTAGCTGGTCCAGTAGCTACAGGCTCGACAGAGTGCCCACGCAGTGGCCCGGCCGCGCACAGCACCGGATGAACTTCAGAAAAGCTTGGCTTAGCAAGCGCAAAGAATTACTAACTGGTAAGGCACTAAAGCGGGGCTAGCCCCCATAAAACTGTACTAGCTGGTACGCCGATACTGGACTGACACGCCCAAGCGGCCAAAGGATGCATGCCGGGTGCAAAACCGGGCCGCACGCGCCCCTGCCCGGGTGCTTCGGGCCCCGAAGCCCCGAGCAGGGGCGCGTGCTGGGCAGGCCAGCCAATAAGTGCACCCACAAGCTCCAAAAGCTGTTTTCGGATGAAACCCACCTTTTTTTGGCTTCGTATGGAAGCGCGCTTGTGTTTGTTTGTTTCACCTCAACCTTTCACAATCATGGCTATCCAGAAGTATCAGGATTCGTTTTCGGATCTGACCTCCTCGAGCTTCAGCACGATGCTCGACCGGTTCTTCAATGATTCACTGGCGTCGCGGGGCCGCGTAAATAGTTTCTCGCCCCACGTGGATGCCTACGAAACGGAGAAGAGTTATGAGATTGAAGCTGCTTTGCCGGGCCTCAAGCGGGAAGACATTAAAGTGGATTTCCACCAAGGCCGCCTGACCATTGCCGGTGAGCGACGCTTCCGTAACGAGCAGAACGAGCGGCGCTACCACGTGGTAGAAAGTTCTTATGGCTCGTTCCAACGGTCTTTCCAACTGCCCGATACGGTGGAGGCAACCGGCATTCAGGCCTCGTTTGAAGATGGTCTGCTGCGCGTAAGTGTGCCCAAAGACGAGCAAAAGACCCGCCGCCACCAGATCGAGGTGCGCGGAAACCAGCCAAACCACTCCGGCCAGATGTCGGCCCGTGTAGGCCAGGAAGCTACTGATGTTGCGGTTCAGACGACGGGCCCGGCGGCCTCTAGTCCCGCACAGGACTCAGCCTCCTTACCTGGTGGTAAGCCAAGCAAGGCCCGTAGCAACGGCGTCACGGCTTAGCCCTGCTTCGGGTATCTGCCATAAAAAAGCCTTCCTAGTACTAGGAAGGCTTTTTTATGGCAGATAGCGCAAGGTACTTGCCTATTGGCTCAGCGCGTTAGAACGGCTCGTAGCAAGGGTAGCGCCGCTGCCGAAAAATCTGGCCGTCTTTAAACTCGAAAATCAGGCTGAGCTGAGCCGAAAGCCGCTGTCCACGGGTAAACGGTCCTACGTCACTGATGACGGTGGCCTGCCACACTCCTTCTACTACTACGCTGCCGTCGGCACAGGGCTGGGTGCTGCTCACATCGAAGCGGGAATCTTGCAGCAGTTCACGCCCGATGCGGAGGTTGTCCAGAATCTCAGTGAAGGAACGGTGTTGTATGCTTTTGTACAGCAGGTTGGGAAACTCTGTCTGTATCACGTCCGGATGCAGCACGGCGGCATAGGCCGTCGGGGCTGTTTCGAAGGCATCAACTAAGCTGAAATAGGTGGTAATAAGGGCGAGTTGCTCTTTCATGGAGAGTGGCTATAGGAAGCTACCAAGATAGAATAAGATCATAGGAAATCCCGTCGGCACCAATTCTAGCAGGGGCTTTTTTTACTCGACGATTGATTTTGCTCGAACTTTCTTTTCTCCTATTTTGCACACATAATCCTGTTCTGGCGTCTGCTGGCGCTTTACTATCTACCTATCCTGCAACCCTCTTTTTCCATCGTCATGCTTTTTATTCTCCACCCGCTTATCTCACATGAAAAAGCTTTTACTCGTTTGGTTGCTTCTGCTCTCTACTGTTGGCTTTGCCCAAACTAATCAAGTCGTCGTTGCCCAAGATGGCAGCGGTACCTACCGCACCGTGCAGGCGGCGCTAGATGCGGTACCCAAAAACAATTCGTCGCCTATTACCATCCTCATTAAAAAGGGTACTTACAAGGAAAAGCTTAACCTGGCCAAAAAGCAGAATTTCGTGAGGTTGCTGGGCGAGGACCTGGAGCAAACTATCCTGGTTTACGATGATTATAACGGCCGGCAAGTAGACGGCGCCGAGCCCCTGGGCACTTCTGAGGCCGCTAGCTTCCGCGTTTTTGGCAACAACTTCACTGCCGAGAATATCACTTTTCAAAACTCGGCCGGTTTGCTAGGCCAGGCCCCGGCCATGTGGGTGTACGGCGACAAAGCCCGCTTCGTAAACTGCCGCTTCCTGGGGTTTCGCGACACCCTCTACACCTACGGGTACGGTAGCCGCCAATTCTACAAGAACTGCTACATAGAAGGTACCACTGATTTTATTCTGGGCGCCGCCACGGCGTGGTTCGAAGACTGCACCCTGTTCTGCAAGCCCAAAGGTACCTGCATGACCGCCGCTTCCACCCCCGACAGCATTGCCTTTGGCTACGTGTTCCAGCGCTGTAAAATTGTGGGTGATGCCCCCGAAGAATCCTACTTTCTGGGCCGGCCGTGGAAACCAGCGGCCAAGACTGTCTTTCTCAACTGTGAAATGAGCAATATCATCAAAGCCAAAGGCTGGGACCACTGGGGCAAGGAAGACAACAAACAAGAAGCTTTTTTTGCCGAGTACAAGTCGAAGGGGCCCGGGGCAGGCGCCAAAAACCGTACTTCCTGGTCGCGGCAGCTGAATGCGGATCAAGCTGCTTTCTACAATTACGAGACTGCGCTTCGTGGCTGGAACCCGTTGGCAGAAGAAGCCACCATGCCGGCTGTAACCACAACGAAATAAGTTTTTTCGTCTTACCTACCCAACCCGACGCTCTGGCTTCCCGGCCGGAGCGTCGTTTATTTTGGCCCCAGCTCCCCCGCTGGCTACGCTATATTTGCCACTGCTTCTATTCAGCCGTATAGCCTGCCATGATTCCCCTGATTACCCATACGCCCCGCCTCACGCTGATTGCCGCCAGCCGCGCCCTGCTTACGGCGGAGGTGCACAAACCCCACTACTTTCCGGTGCTGCTCGGGGCCGCGCTTCCCTCCGATTGGCCCCCGGGTGAATACGATTTAGCCACCATGCGCCATTTTCTGGAGCAGCTTACGGCGGGTGGCCGCACGGCGGCGGGTTGGTATGGGTGGTATGCCCTGCGCAAAGCCACCGATGCGTCGCCTACTACGCTGGTTGGGGCGGGAGGATTTCTGGGCCCACCCGATGCGGCCGGCACCGCCGAAATTAGCTACTCGGTAGCGGCCGACTGGCGCCGGCAGGGCTTGGCGACGGAACTCGTAGCTGGACTTGTGCAGCAAGCTGCGCATACGGGTCTGGTTCGCCGCTTGGTAGCCCACACCCAGCCTGATAATGCGGGAGCCCAGCGGGTACTGCGGCGCAATGGGTTTGTACTGGTAGGCTCCGTTGCGGATGGCCGCCTACAGTTCGAGCGGCCCGTTGAAGCCCAAGAGCCGCCGGTGAATACCAGCATTCTGCGCTAACGAAAGCTTGGCGCCGCTTTTCTCCTGCCCTACATTCACCTCTTCATACGGTACCCATGTCAGAGGAAATACTACGTTTAGTGCACCAGGCGCATGCGCTAACAGAGCAGTCGGCCGCCACTGAAACCGACTATTGGCAGCGTAAAAAGATGATTCTGGCTGATTTGTCTCTGCATCTGGTGCAGGCCGCGCTTCGCCAGGAGCGCCCCGATGCCCAGGAACTGAAGCGCTACCTGTTTTCAGTTCTGACGGTGGCCGACGGCTTTCTGGACGACGTGGAGCTAAAGCCCATGGCGGAAGTGCTGCTCCGTGCGGCCACCCCCGGACAACTACCCCAGTAAAGTCCTTGCTGGCCATGCTCAATATCCAGTTTACGCCTTTTCCGGTGCTACGCACCCAGCGACTTACCCTGCGGCAGCTAACGGCCGCCGATGCCCCCATCATCCAGTTCTTTCGCTCCGACGCAGATTTCCTGCGCTACATTCCTCGGCCAAAAGAGCCGACTCTGGAACAGGCTCATCAGCATCTACGCTTGCTCGAAGATCTGCGAATTGGCAATGAGGGCGTTACGTGGGGCTTGAGCCGGGATGGGGAGCCAGGCTTGCTGGGTATCATTTGCCTATGGAATCTGGAGCCAGCCCACCACCGGGCCGAAGTGGGTTACGGACTACGCCCGGAATTTACCAAACAAGGCTACATGAGCGAAGCCCTGGCAGCCGTAATAGACTATAGCTTCACCCAGCTCCGGCTGCACAGCCTCGAAGCGCAAGTTGATCCGGCCAACGCAGCCTCTATCCAGTTGCTGGAAAAGCACGGGTTTGTACGGGAAGCTTACTTTCGCGAGAAGTACTGTTTTCAGGGCCGGTTTCTGGACTCGGCAGTGTATTCTTGCTTGGCTCCGCAGCGCGCGGCGGGTAGCTCCGCCTTGGCCCCGGCATGACCTCTTGAGCAGCTGGCTCGTAGAAGAGAAGTAAAACTGATGCATCCGTCCACTTTACTTCTCTCGCCATGCACCGCCTTTTTCTATTCTTCTTTCTGTTTGTCTCAGTTGGCCTAGGGCTGCCCGCGGGAGCCGCGCCAGCAGATGAACTTCCTGCTCGCCCTTCGCCCTTCCGCTTTGTCAACGACCAAGCGCAGCTGCTAACGGAGGCAAACGTGAAAACCCTCGAAAACGGGCTGCGGCGCTACGCCGACAATACGGGCACTCAGATAGTGGTCGTAACGGTGCCCACGCTGGGCGGCCGCGACGTCGCCGACTATGGCCGGGCGCTGGGCGAGGCCTGGGGTATTGGGCAACGCGACAAAAACAACGGTATAGTACTGTTGCTCAGTGGGCAGGAGCGCAAAGTAACTATCCAGGCGGGCTCAGGGCTGCGGAGCGCTATTACGCCCGAGCTAACGGCCCGCGTCATTAACCAGGATATGACGCCCCGCTTCAAGCAAGGCAACTACTTTGCGGGACTTCGGGCTGGCCTCAATACCCTGATGCTGGCTGCCAACCCCGAATCGAACCCGCGCAACAACCAACCGGCCACAGCCTCCGAGCCCCTGGCCGGAACCGGTGGGGCGGCTACAAATCCTGATCTGAACTCGGATATACCGGCCGCTGCCGCGCCCCAGCCAGCCCCTGCGGCCCCAGTAACCCCGGCAGAGCCTGAGTCTTCGGGCTTGGGCATGGGTACCCTGGCAATAGGAGCCTTACTGATTGGTGGCATAATCTGGCTGATTACCCGAATGTTTCGCCGTCGTAGCGCTGCTCCGGCCCCAGCAGCAGGTCCCGTACCCAGTAGTGCCCCCGACTTTTTGCCCAACCGCTCGACTGGCCCTTATAACCAGGGTGGTCAACAAGCGGCGCCCGACTTTCTGCCCAATCGTGCGGGTGGAGGCGGCCTGGGCAGCGGAATGGGCGGCGTGCTGATGACCGGGGCCGCTGCTGCTGCCGGGGCGTATCTGGGCAACCGCATGGCTTCCGGCCACGATACCCCCCATCAGGGCGAACCTCTCAACCCGGACAACCCGGCACCCTCCCTAGGCTACGGAGCAGCCGGCCCGGCTACCAGTGGTGGCTTCCCAGCCCTGGACAACTCCGGTACTAACGACGCAGCGGCCCCCGACTATTTCTCTGAGGATGCTGCCGACGCCTCACCCGACTATTTTTCGTCTGATGACAGCTCTTCCTACGATGACTCTTCTTCGGACGACGTGGGTGGAGGCGGCTTCGACGACCCGAACAACAACAGTGGTTCGTGGTAACTTGTTGAGCCAAAAGACTAGGCCTAACATTCTGACTTTACGGGAGGTGCGCAGTATTCTGGTCGGCTACTTGGGCTGCTATACCAGGGCTGGCGCACCTCTTTGGTATTTCTGTAGTACCACGTTAGTAGGTAAGGGCTTCGGCAGGAGAGCTTACTGTTGGCCTTCCATAGTTTCAAAGGGCGTGGCTACTTCTATATTGGGGGTTTTGGGAAACGCCAGGAAATGCGTCACGCGCGGAGCTTCTGCCCCCGTGTGAAACTGCCGCACCTGGGCCTCTACCACCTGGTCTTCCCGAGTGAAGCGGTGGTGCTGGCGCTGGTGCTCACCCCAAGTAGCCACCGAGTAAAACTCCGTAATACGCGTTGGATGCGCTACATCAATAAATACTCCGGCCCGTAAGGCTCCGTCCCGCAGCCGTAAGCGCGTCAGGCGGGCCGCCGCCTGACGAAAGGCCGGTAAGTCGGCAGCCGCTACCTCATATTGAATCATAATCATCACCGGTCCATCATCCGGGTCAATGGAGCCCTGCACGGCCGGGTCGGGCCAATGCTCGGCCGGCGCCAGATCCAGCCCCTCTGCCGAGCGCATCGGGAAGGGAATGGCCAACGCCATGCTAAGCAACATCCACACTGCCGCGCCAAGTAAAGAGTGTTCTAAGCTAACCCGGTCGACTAGCTCACCCCACACGATGCTGCCTATCGAAAGACCCGCCTGAAACACCAGCATGTACATACTCACCACCCGAGCCTGTACCCACTTTGGCACGTGCAGCTGCACACTGGTACTAAAGCTGGTCATCACCATCAGCCAAGCCAAGCCCGACATAAACATAACCGGGTACAGCCAGTAAGCCTGGGTTATGAGCGCTAAACCAATATTGGTACCGACGAAGCCCAAGCTACCCAGCAGCACCCGCTGATTAAAGTTAAGCCGGTTGCCGGCCCGCCCCATCAGCAAGGCCCCCGTTATCGCTCCGGCTCCCAGCCAGGAGAGCATAACTCCATAAGTGCCTGAACTTAAGTGCAGCTTACGGTCTACTACCACCGAAAGCAGCCCCCACATGGCGCTGGCCCCGAAAGCAAAGGCAAATGTGCGAAAGAGCACTGCGTAAATGGTAGGCGAGTACTGCACATACCGCAAGCCGGCCCGCAGTGCCCCCGTAAAGTTCTCAGCGGGCCCACTGGTCACATCCTCGCTGCGCTTCCAGGTATATATCACCACGTAAGTGCCCAGAAAGGAAAACCCGTTCAGCAAAAACACCCATCCTGGCGAGTAATAGGCAATAATAACCCCGCCGACAGCGGGCCCTATTGCCCGGGCAATGTTGTTGCTTACCCCGTTGAGGGTAATAGCCGACGGCAATACCGGTCTTGGTACCAGTTCCGTTGTCACCGTCTGCCACACCGGGGCGTTGATGGCTCCGCCAATACCAAGCAGAAAGGTAAAAGCCAGCACTCCCAACGCCGAAATCTGGTTCATCAGGGTCAGGGCCCCCAGACCAAACGCGACCATACCCATAAACCCCTGGGTAAGCAGCAGTAGCTTTCGCCGGTCAATCAGGTCGGCCATGGCTCCAGCGGGCATACTTAATAAGAAGGCGGGCAAGCTGGTCGCGGTTTGCATCAAAGCCACTAACAGCGCTGATGTTGTCATTGTAGTGACCAACCATACCCCCGCCACGTTCTGCATCCAGGTGCCGATGTTGGATACAACCGACGCAATCCAAATAGCTCGAAACAGAGAGTATGTAAAAGGTGACCAGAGCGTCGCCCCAGTATCTAGGCTTGCTCCAGGGGAACTATCACGCATAGGTTTGAACAGGCAAGGCCTTCTGGAAAGAAAAATCCTTGTACCAAAGTTGTAAGCAAGGGTACCAACCCTCAAGTTGGCCTCCTTTATTCAGATAATCGTCGTTGATTCGATGAGCAGTACCCAGTCCCCGATAAACGCGTCAGCCGCACTTTCCTCTTACGGAAAATGCGGCTGACGTGCAGAAAAGCTTTGCTAAAGAGTTCCTCTTATTGGTTGCGCGTTGGCGGATCTACAGTAATTACGCCTTTGCGCGGAGTGGCTTGCATCTTCCGCTTGGCTTTGCGACGGGCAGCCCAGCGCTTAAAGAACCCTGGCTTACGGTGTTTTTTGCGGCCTTTGTAGCGCTTGTAGTTCGGACGCGGAATCGGCCGCGCTTCTACACTTGCCTCGGTAGTAGCCGGGGCGCTTATTGGTTCAGCTACTGCCGACCCAGGCTCAACTAGGGTCAGAAGAACAAGCATGAGAGAGAGGAAGAGTTTGTACATAACGCAGAAGAGAAAATGGTTTTACGCTTCGCACAAACAACCTGAACAGTAAATTCTGCCTGTTCACAAACCTTGTTGAGCGAGTTCCCCACTTTCCCTAGCGAATACTATACCAGTCTGAAAATGGTGTTTTTATCAAACGCAAAAAAGTTCATCAAGGATTCGGTTACTGCTAACTATTAGCGGCTCTCTGCAGAACATCGCTTTAAACGTGGTCATAGCAAGCATAGGTACGCTGCTGAATAATCTTGTTGTCGCGCAGCTCAAATAACACACAGAACTGGGCCGAGAGTTTTTGTCCCCGCACCATGGATCCTATATCGGTAGCCAGCGTAGCGTGCCAGTAGCCCTCCACGATGATACTATTGTCGGCACATACCTGTGCTTTCTGCATTTCAAAACGCGGATTTACCATTAGCTCCCGCCCAGCCCGAATATGTTCAATGATATCATCGAACGACCGCCGCTGCAGGGTTCTATTCATCAGATTGGGATATTCAATCTGCTCTACCTCAGCGTGCAGCACATCGGCATAGGCGGCCGGGTCTATTTCCAGCGCTTCGCTTAGATTCAAAAAGGTGGTGACGGTATTCAGTTGCTCAGGCATAGAACGGGTAGAAAACACTTGGAGTAGAACCCCAAGATAGAACATGAGAAGGCTTTTCGCATATGGCCCTGACAAACCTCGACTACCAAGAAAGGCAGTTGGAACGGACCTACTGTTTTTTACTTTATACTACCACTTGAGGTTCCGTTAGTTAACACCAAAAAACACTAGCCGACCCATGTCAAGCTACTGGCCCGTTGGGCTTTCAATAGTTTGACGTAGATCGGCCAGTGCTTGGCGCAACACGTTGTCCGAAAAGCTCGGAATGAGCCCTCGGCAGAATTCTACTTGTTACGAGTTGGTTTTTCGACTCGAATCACTGGATTCATTTTGCGCTTACGCTTACGCATGGCCTTGCGGCGCAACGACCACCGTTTGAATACACCCAGTTTCTTAGCCTTATGACGGCTATTGCCGCGATAAGCTTTGTAGTTAGGGCGGGGCACCTTGTTGTTTTCCACCAGTTCAGGCCGTACAGCAAATGCGTCGGCAGGTGCAGCTTGAGTCGCTTGTGGCTCAAGTAAGCACATGAAGGCACAGAGGAGAATGAGTATTGTTTTGTACATAGCTAAGATGAAAATGTTGAAAGATCAGTTACACCATCCCAATACATTAATCAAGTCCTATTTTATAAGGCTTTGACAACTCTAAATTAAGATTACCGCCGATTAATATCCTAATTAGCGATAATAAATATTTTACTTATCAAATAAACACAAATTGCTCTTTTCTAAGTCTACACTTACCAGCCATCCGGTAGCGTAGCAGCCATCAGATATCAAAACACCGTATGCAGTAGAGCCAACAAGTGCACGTCCCAACAAGCTGTAAACTAGCCCTACAGGCAGGTCTTGCTCTCACCGAAGCATCAGGTCAGCACTCAAGTATTCAGGACTTGATTATTGTAAGCTCATCTGTTCAATCGAAGCTCTCATCCCAACTATTCCCTACTTCACCCTAACCTGCGGCTAATTACTCGTGGCTTCGTAGTTATCGTTCCTCCAGGGCCTAATATCCACCGCTGTTCTTTCTAATAAGATCAGGCCTTTCTATATAAAGAGCAGATTACAGCATGAGTCGAGGATAAGGCTCTTATATAAGAGAAAGGAATCATGTAGCTGAGGAAGCGTCCTTACTATATGGCATGAGTTTATACCTAATAGTAGTGTACTCCTATCCACGCTCACCAGTACACCAAGCTTACCTTCCTCAATTGCGGGCTGATGCTCCAGCGTCCTACCCGTAAAAATTATCAACTCTGGAACTATCCCTGCCTCCCTAACGGTTACATCACTCGCTAGGCTAACAGTACCCCTTCTTCACTGGCGTATAGTGTAGCCCTATTACTTTAAAGGAGCTTACTACCACATAGGTGCAAGGAGAAGCTGCATGTTGAAAGTTTTTTTCTTTAGGCCTTGCAAACTAAAAATCTCCTCTTACCTTTGCAGTCCCAAATCGAGTGGAGGCGGGCTACGAACAACGAAGAAAAAAGTTTTCTAAGTTGTTTGGAAAGTAAAAAGAAAGGTTCTTACCTTTGCAGCCCGCTTCGAGAGGAAGCGGAGTAGCTTACAGAAACAAGAGCGAGAGTCGAAAAATAAATTTTCACTTTCACTTGCGAATCGAAAAAGGCTTCGTACCTTTGCCACCCCGAACGGAACGCCGCTCGGCGGAGAGAAAGGGAAAAGCAGCTGACTTGGTCAGCGCATGGTTTCAGCAACAGGCTGAGGCACACGTTCTTTGAATAGTTGGAAATGACAAATAGGTAAGTCTTTTCTCTGGTAACAGAGGAGAGCAAAACAAGCGACAACGAACGAGACTTTCTCGTTAGACAAGTCGGATCAGCACTCGACATCAGCTAGCTTTCGAGCTAGTGTAGGAATTTATACAATGGAGAGTTTGATCCTGGCTCAGGATGAACGCTAGCGGCAGGCCTAATACATGCAAGTCGAACGCGGGGT
>NZ_SRMB01000003.1 GCF_004745645.1 Hymenobacter metallicola
TCCGCTTCCTCTCGAAGCGGGCTGCAAAGGTAAGAACCTTTCTTTTTACTTTCCAAACAACTTAGAAAACTTTTTTCTTCGTTGTTCGTAGCCCGCCTCCACTCGATTTGGGACTGCAAAGGTAAGAACTCCCTTTTCTACTTTCCAAATACCGGTGAAAACTTTTTTTTCAAAGCAGTTCACTTGGTCTCTGGGGCCCGCCTCCGTTCGAGTTGGGAGTGCAAAAGTGCAGGATCAATCCGGTACTTCCAAACCCTACTCCTAACTTTTTCGTTGAAGGCTGGCTTATTTATTATAGTTCTCCTCTAAAGGAGGCTGTGGTGTAACCAGTTACAAGAACGGGTTAGTTCACTGGGCACAAAATATTTTCTACTTACTCTGCAGTTTGCTCCTGCTCGGTGAAGAATCCCTTGAGGTTTGGCTTTATTAGATAGGGCCTGGTTGTTTCATACTGATAGATTTTCCGGCCAAGGTTTTTCAGAAAAGGTAACCCTACGGTGGCGTATTCATAGCTTCCATCATTTAGAATGCCGTCTTTGTTAACATAGATGACTGCACTCAACATAAACTCGACACGCTGAGTTGAGTCGGCGAAATAGGCAACATCGGCTAGATAGCCATGAGACATTCCGACAACGTTATAGATATGCAGCCCTGATTGGCCCGGGGCTGTGGGGTTGCGGCCATAGTAGAAGTACTTTTTATACGCGTCGTAAAAGCTGGGGGCTTTGTATAGGGAGAAGCCGGAGCCGTGGGGTGTTTGATGCAGATAACGACGCAGAAACCTGTAATCGTTACTAGATAAGCTGAACTGCTGGTTTTGCGGTATGCTCTCGGGGAAGACAACTGCTTTCAATACATTGGTAATGTCTTGTAAGGGCAGGTAGTTAGCCGTAGTGAAGTCATATGGCTCACGTATAAGGCGCCCACCGGCTTGGTAAGCCTGACCTTTAACAATACGGCCTAGTGGAAACCCGAGCTTCTCCGTATTAACAGCTGCTGGCTGCTGGTAGATTGGCTGACCTTCCTGACTATAAAAGGTAAACGGATTGGTGTGCCGGTTGGCGGCAGTATCGCAGGGGACGAAGCGGCGCGTAATACGGGCAAGAGGATAGCCCAAGTTCCAGAGCCGTTTGTTAAGCGGGCCTTGTCCTAAAAATTCGTAGAGCCTGTTGTACGCCACATTGTCGCTGACGAGCAACATACGCTTGACGTAGTTGCCAACAGTATTCAACCTATCTAAGTCGGGCGAGGTGCTATATGGCACGCCAGTTTGACATCGGAACGCGGTACCGATTGCCAGAGGAGAGTTTCGATGGAGGCCGGGTTGGTTTAGGTTATTAAGCTTTTCCAGCGCTAGTGCCGCCACGGGTAACTTAACTAAACTAGCCGGGTTGAAGTACTGCTGAGCATTCAGGTGAAAACTGTGCTGGGTGAAATGGGGTTGGTTTTGCTCGTCGCGGTTTATTTGCGTGTAGATAATCTGGACTTCGTATTCATCGGCCCGACGGGCAATGGTAGCTAGTTGGGCATCACTGCGCAGCAGACTATCCAGCAAAGAACTGTCGGCGGTAGAGCCAGACCGAACTGGCGTGGTCTGACGGGGCGCGATTAGAGCCGCAACTGCCACGGCAGAGAGAAGCAAGCTAAGAACTAAGACTACACTACGCATGGCCGGAATTGATATGTCGGTTTCGCCACCAATCCCATAGAGTTCCGCAGCACTAGCTGTTTGGGGGCGCAGTAATACCAACGGGGCGCTAACCTGAGTGGTTGGCGCCCCGTTGGTGTATGCTCTCGGTTAGCTGGCTGGCGAAGTACGCCGTTTGGCAAGCAACAGATTGGAGTCATTTTGCCGCCAGTTGTACCCGGTCCCGAACGGCAGGGGACGCGGCCGGTTGACTGAGTCAGCGTAGGCTTTGGTAAGCGCCGGTTGGTATTGCTTGGCAAACAGATTGATAGGCCGTTTGTAGGTACCGTAGTAGGTAAACTTCCAATCGGAGGGTTGGAAGTATTTCATGGCAATGCCGGAATCGTCTTGCAGTACATAGTTACTCTGCTCCAGAATCAGATTGCGCACCTTGGAGAAATAGCTCTTGTGCATGAGGTAGGTGGCAGACTTGACGTACGTGGCAAAAGGCCCTAGGCTACGCACATACTGCAGGGCCGCCTCCTTTGTAATGCCCAGCTTCCAGTCGCTAAGGTCAGCGGAGAAGTAGAGAACCTTCTTTTCCTGCCCCTGTTTGTCGGTAAGCATTAGCTCTACCCCAGGCACGACTTTCAAGCCGGGCTTGCGGATAGTAGTCGAGTCGGCATCCACAACCTGCCCTTGGGCATTGAGCTGCACGTAGCGAATGTCCTGAATCTGATGATCGGTGCGGGCCGCAAAGAGCATAAGAAGCGGCAAAGCCCCGTCGAGCTCCACCGACTTCAAGTCGACAGCCATATCATTGGTCCGGAAAAAGCTAAAGTTCAGTACGGACCAGAGCGAGGCTTTCAAGGCGGAGTAGAGCTTCGGATTCGCCAGGGTGCTCAACCGGGGAACGGTACCCACCGGCTCCAACCCTACCAGAACGTAGGTTTTGCTGGTGGGAAACATAGTGACGACGTTTAGGAAGTCGGGGCCGCTGAACGGATAAAAAACCGTGGGGCTAGAGGCGCGTACGGAATCTAGCTCGGCCGCGGCCCACTGCTGTATCTTGGTTGTGCGGGTTTGGTGGTAGTTAATCCAGCTTTTATCGGCATCGGCGGCAAAAGCCTGCCAAGCTGGTTGCGACGTAAGGGTACGCAACTCACTGCCTCGACTGACGCGGCTACCGGCCATGTAGGCCGCAACGTCCTGCAGACGGGTCGTGTCGGGGGCTACTGGGGGGGCTGGCGTAGCGACGGCTGAATCAACCGGAGCCGACGTAGCAGTGGGTGCTGGGGCAGACTGCTCCGGGGCAGACTGTTTTTGTTCAGAACAAGATGCGAGCAGCAGAATACAGGCCGGCACTATCCCGACGAAGAACAAACGCATGTAGGTAAGGTTAAAGAGGCAGCTAACAGTATTGTAAAAGCCAAATGTAGTTCAGTTCGACTGTATGTGGGAGCACGACCAGCTCAGCGGCGGGCTAGCTGCCTACCGACAAAGTAAACCACCGCCCCGACGGCCAGCGTTGCCAACCCATACAACGACTCGGTAGGTTTGTCGCGAAGAATAAAAATCAGGGTCCAGCCACTCAGGCCCAGGAATACGAGGGGCGTAAGCGGATAGCCCCAGGCCCGGTAAGGGCGCGGCAAATCGGGGCGGCGCTGGCGCAGTACAAACAGGCCGAGCACCGTCAGAAACGTGAACAGGCTCAGAATAAAGCCGGCGTAGAGCAACACCTGTTCGAAGGTGGAGGTGAGAATGAAAAAGAGCGTCAGGGAGGTTTGCAGCAGCAACGCCCGCACTGGAACGCCGTTTTTGCTGACGACAGCCAAGCCACGCAGAGCGGGCAGGTCCTCGCCCATCACCTGGATAATGCGCGGACCGGCAAATACCATCGAACTGATAGTGGATACCAACAGCACGGCAATTACAGCCCCCATCAGGCGACCAACGGCGGGGCCAAAAATATGACTGGCGGCTACGTAGCCCACTTCCAACTGGCCCGACAAGGCAGCAACAGGGGTGCCGTACAGGAAAACAAAGTTGAGCCCCACATATAATAAGAGTACTACAGCGGTACCGGCCAGTAAAATGCGGGGCAGGTTGCGCTGCGGTTCGGCAACCTCCCCGGTCAAATACACCGCTGCATTCCAACCCGAGTAGGCGTAGGACACATAAATAAGGGAAACGGCAAAGGACGGACTCAGTAGCTGTTGCCAGTCGGGGGCCTGGGGCAGAAAAGCAATTGACTGCGGAGTGGCACTCAGCAAGCCAGCACCAATAAAGAGAACTAACACGCCGACTTTTACGGCTGTGACCACCACCTGCAACCGACTCCCGACTCGGCTACTCATCCCGTGCACGACTGTCAGGGCCAGCACTACTCCTATAGAAAGAAGCTGGGGCGGTACGGCGGGCCACACGCCGGCCGCATAGCGGCCCAGGGCCATGGCGGCCAACGCGGTAGGAGCCGCAAAACCAACGGTGGCCGAGACCCAGCCCGAGAGAAACCCCAGGGCGGGGTGGTAAATCTGCGACAGGTAGTGGTATTCGCCCCCCGAGCGGGGCATGGCCGCGGCCAACTCCCCGTAGCACAAGGCTCCGCACAGCGCAATCAGGCCCCCTACGGCCCAGAGCATGAGTAAGGCAAACCCGCTTTGAATGCCCAACACCTGAAACCCCAAACTGGTGAAAACCCCGGTGCCAACCATATTGGCTACCACAATGGCGGCGCCGGTCAGAAAGCTGATCTTGTAGGGTTGGCGGCTGGTTGGTTCGGGCATGCGGGTAGTATTGGAAGCTCAAAGATGCATAATCTGGGAAACGCAGCCAGCAAATCCACCTCTCACTACCGTTGGGCTATATACAAAACCGCCCATTGGTAACGTACCAATGGGCGGTTTTAAACAGGAACTGGGAAGTCTTAGGCCTGCACCTTCGGACGCTTATACAGCGGCACCGTGCTGCACGGCTCACCATACATGATGCTGGACGTAACGGGCAGCAGCTTCTGCATAATGGCCACGTAGGCATACGTGGGCACCGGGATATTGCCGCAGCCTTTTACCACCACTTTCGCGTCGCGGAAATCCTCCACGTTTATAGCGGCAATGGCCTCGTGAAACAGCTCCTGCTCCAGAGCTTCTAGGTTGCCGAACACGTAGCGGTGGGCATGGTTTTGCAGCTTGGAAGCCAGCAGCATGTAGGCCCAGGTTGGCACTATGGCATCGGCTGAGCAGATAATGGCGACGTTCTTGCCGTCGTACTGGCTCCAGTCATGGGTTTTGATAAACTCGCGGAAATCTTTTTCCCGCAGGATTAATCCGTGAAACAGATTATCCTTGATGTCATACACTACCCGTTCCCCAGGATGAATAAACTCTTCCAGGTTGAGCGTGGTCAGGGCGCTTTGCGCAACGCGGTTGATGAAATCTTCCATGATGTAAGCTAACTATGGTAGTGTAGGTGCTTCCCTGGTCGGGTGGCACTACTTGGCTTTCGGCGTGGTGGTATGTACTTCCTTTAAATAAAACGGTTCGTAGTAGGCTACGTCCCGAAACTCCTGCTGCTGGAAAGCCTGCTGGGCCAAGGCGCCTACCGCAATGGCGGAAGGCTCAATACCCATCAGAAAACCCGCATTGGGCGTATTCGCTAGAGACGCAAACTTAGCCGCCCCGTTTCCGAAGAATAACAAGCGGTGGTGGGCTAATTGTTCGGCCAGCGTATCAGAATCCAGAATGAGCGGGGCCGGCGCCAGCACTTGCTGCCCCGCGTGGGTGTACAGAGCACTATAGACCTCCATACGCCGGGCATCGAGCATGGGGCAAAATAAAAACTCCTCGGCGCGGACAGTGTAGGCCGCTACCTGCTGGGCCAGGGCCTGCAGGGTACTGATAGCCAACAGCGGAATATCCAGCGCGTAGCACAACCCCTTGGCCGCGGCGGCCCCGATGCGCAGCCCGGTATACGAGCCCGGCCCATCGGACACGGCCACCGCCGCCAGGTCGCGCAGGGTTACGGTGGTGTTGTCCAGTAACTGCTGAATCAGCAGACTCAGGTGCGAGGAGTGCGACTTTTCCAGGCGTAGCTCCGATTGACCCAGCAGCTGCCCGTCGCGGTGCAAGGCGACGGAGCAAACGGGGGACGAGGTTTCGAGGGAAAGGATGAGCGTGGACATGGGGCAAAGGTACGGCCGGAACGTATAAGCTGCAGTTAAGACCTGGTTTTCAATCTCCACTTCCTACAGCACTGCGGCTTTCATTCCTGCTCTTTCCATACTTTGTTCAGACGAGGCTGAATAAACCAAACTCCAATCGGCCAGAACAGGAATAACAACAACGTCCCAAAGTAGAACCCGAATTCAGGCCTACGACGCTTCTCAACGGCAACCAGCGTTGCTGCCAAAAACCAGAACGTATGCCCAGCAGCAAAAAACACATAAAACACGGGCAAAGCCATCAGGCCTTCCCCTTGAAAGCTACGGTCATCCGTGAGAATTACCGTTGCAGCAAAAGTGGCTATAACTACTACGGTGTCAACTAGAAACCACGTAAGACTAAAATCCACATTACGTGGCAACAACAAGAACAGCCTGTTGCCGAGAAGTGCAAACCAGGTGAAATAACAACCATAGGCTAGTGCACTCATGCTATTAGAAAGAAGCGGGCTATCCACAATAGTTATGTTCGCCAAAATCAAAATCGGAAGAATATAAAGAAATACCTGCCAGTGCTTGGCGCGGAGCATTACATCGTTCATTGCGGATCCAAAAAAGAAAAGCAGCCCCAAGATGAGGCTGCTTTCCATAGGTTACAATCTGTGGCTTCCTACTTCCCGCCAGCCGTCTTGCGGGTGGCTTCGGGACGGGTCTTGGCTTCTGGCGTGCCGGGCTTCAGCAGGGCCGCGTAACGCGGTGCGTCGTTGATGACCTGCATGGCCGTCAGGATATTGGGGTCATCGTCGAAGCTGGCCTCGATGCTGCCCTTCTGGAAGTAGTAGCGCGACACGATTTCCTGCTCCAGCAGCTCCCGGATTTCGGGCTTGAAGCGGGTCAGGTCGTTGCTCTTGTTGGTCGACACCTTTTTGCGGATGGCCTCCAGCTCGGCTTTTACGTCGTCGTAGTGCTTTTCTTCCTTGGCCTTCTTCGACAGCTCCGTCAGGCTCTTTTCCATGTCGGTGCTGTAGTTAATGTCTTTGCCCGATAAAAACTGCACGAACTTCTGGTACTCGGCATCCGAGAGCTGAAACTCCCGCGCCGGCGGAATGCTGGCATGCTCGGCGCGGTAGCGGGTGGCGTAGTCGAAAAGGTAGTTTTTCTGGAGCAGCACCCGGGTGATGTCGGCAATTTCCTTTTCCTGGACTTCCACGTCCGGCGCAACTCCTCCCCCATCGTATACTACCCGGCCACTCTGAGTTTTAAAGGCCGTGCGCAACGAATCCGGGAATTTGCCCAACGTGCCATCGTCGGCCCGGTGGGCGTAGTCAATTTCCTGGATGCACCGGCCGCTGGGAATATAGTACTTCGCAGTGGTCACCTTCAGCTGGGAGTTGTAACTCAGCGGGCGGGTAGCCTGCACCAATCCTTTACCAAACGTGCGCTCCCCTACCACCACGGCGCGGTCGTAGTCCTGCAATACGCCCGACACAATCTCGGAGGCCGAAGCCGAGCGGCTGCTGGTGATAATCACCACGGGAATCTGCGTATCGAGTGGGGCGTCGAGGGCTTTGTAGGTTTTGTTCCACTCGGTTACCTTGCCCTTGGTGCTCACCACGTCCATGCCTTTATCAACGAAGACGTTAGAGATGTTCACGGCTTCGTTGAGCAAGCCACCGGGGTTGTCGCGAATATCGAACACGATTTTTTTGGCCCCCATCTCCTTGAGCTTGGTTACGGCCATGCGCACTTCCTTACCGGCATCGACCGTGAAGCTGCCTAGCTGAAAATAACCGACCTCCGGGGACAGCATACCATAGTAAGGCACATTGTCAACCTGAATCTTGTCGCGGGTGATGTTGACTTCAATCGGCTTTTCCTGCCCGTAGCGCGTTACTTCCAGCTTCACCAGGGAGTTGGCCTGTCCCTTGAGCAACTTGCTGATATCGGCGTTGTTTTTCTTTTCAACGTTGACGCCGTTGATGGTCAGAATCTCGTCGCCGGGCAGCAAGCCGGCTTTCTGGGCCGGATACCCCTCGTAGGCGCTCTGCACAATGGTCTTGCCGCTGCGCTTCACCACTACCGCCCCGATGCCGCCGTACTGGCCCGTAGTCAGGGTGCGAAAGTCCTCAATATCGTCCTCGGGAATGTAATTCGTATACGGGTCCAGGGACTTGAGCATCGCATCAATGCCGGTCTTAACCAACTTGGCGGGCGTTACCTCGTCCACGTAAAACGTGTTTACCTCCTTAAACAGGGTGGCAAAAATGTCGAGGTTCTTGGCAATCTCGAAGTACCGTTCGTTGTCCGAAGCGGTCCGAAAGGATGCGAGCAGCGCGGCGCCTCCGAGGAGCAAGCCAGCAACGGTAGTTTTGCGCATATAAAAGACTAGAAGCGAGAAAAATAGCTTACGAAACAGACCCGGCCGCGGATGCGGGGGTTGCGTCGATTACCAAACGCTCTAGCCCTGAAATTAATTTTTTTTCCACCAGCGCAAAAGGCTTTTTTTCCTTTCCCGTGTAGATAATGGCCATCGTGCCCACGGGATGCCCACCGGGGGCTTCCAGCAGCCGGTATTTATTGAGCCGGTAAGCTTCGCGCATTAGGCGCTTGAGGTAGTTGCGGTCGACGGCACGCTTGAAGCTGCGCTTGGACACACTGACCAGGACTTGCGGCGGGGCCGAGGTCGGCGCCGGGGCCGGCAGCCACACGATGCGCAAGGGGTACAAACCAAAAGAAGAACCCCGGCCGAAAAGCTCCTCAATGAGCTTTTTGCGGCACAAGTGTTCTTCTTTCGGAAACGAATATGAACGCGCCCCCGGCATCTGAGCCGAAGAAGGCGACACGGCAGGCGCCGTCAGCGGCTTAGCGCTTATGTTTTCCTTCGTCAGATACGGTCAGGCGCTTACGGCCTTTGGCACGACGACGGGCCAGCACGCTGCGGCCATTAGCGGTTTCCATGCGCGAACGGAAACCGTGCTTGTTGCGGCGCTTGCGCTGCGAGGGCTGAAAAGTACGTTTCATGATATTGTAAGAGACTCAGTGACAGGTAAGGCCGGCAAAGGTAAGACCTTCATTTGGAAAAGGCAATGCTTGCAGCAGCTTTTTCCGAGTAATAATCAAAAAGATACCGGCTGAAGAAGCAAAGATAGGCATTTACCCGCTGCGGTTTCTCCCGTAAAACAGATATCCCAAAGCCTGCCGGTTACCGCCGGATACCCCGTAGCTTTGCATCCCGTTCCGGCCTCTCCCCGATCCGCGCTCTATGATTCACTACTACGTTTCGTTTGACAATCCCCTTACCTTTTACCTGCAGATCCAGATGACATTTGAGGTGGCTGCCACGGCTACCGAAACGCTGGAGCTGCAGCTGCCCGCTTGGCGGCCGGGCCGGTACGAACTGCAGAACTTTGCCCAGAAAGTGCAGCGCGTGGTGGTAGAAGATGCGGCTACGAGTGAAGCCCTGCCCTTCCGGAAGCTAACCAAAGACCGGTGGCAGGTAAGTGGCGCGGCGGGCCGCACGGTGCGGGTGCGCTACAATTTTTACGCCCACCAGATGGACGCGGGCGGCTCCTGGCTCGACGAAACCCAGCTCTATGTCAACGGGGTGCAGTGCTTTATGTACGTGGAAGGGCGGCAGGCGGAACAGTGTCAGCTGCAACTGCAGTTGCCCGCTAACTGGCAGATTGCCTGTGGCCTACCCCAGAGTGGCCCTAACACGCTGCAAGCCAGAAATTTTGATGAGCTGGTAGATGCCCCCCTGATTGCCAGCCCCACGCTGGTACAGCAAACGTATGCTGTGCAGGGCATTCCTTTTTCTATCTGGGTACAGGGTGAGTGCGCGCCCGACTGGCCCCGACTGCTGCGCGACTTTGCCGCCTTCTCGGAAGAACAGCTGGCACTATTCGGCGGGTTTCCGGTGCAGGACTACCATTTTCTGAATCAGATTCTGCCCTATAAGCACTACCACGGGGTGGAGCATATGAATTCGACGGTAATAGTGCTGGGTCCGGCCGAGCTGCTGATGACGGAAGGCCTGTACAAAGAACTGCTGGGCGTGAGTTGCCACGAGCTGTTCCATACCTGGAATATTAAAAGCATCCGGCCGGCGGAAATGCAGCCGTATGACTTCACCCGCGAAAATTACTTCCGCACCTGCTTTATAGCCGAGGGCATTACGACCTACTACGGTGAATATCTGCTGGCCCGCAGCAACGTGCGCACGGCTAGCCAGTACTTTGCCGAGCTGAATACCGTGCTGCGCAAGCACTACGACGACTACGGCCGCTACAACCTGTCGTTAGCCGATGCGTCGATGGATCTGTGGCTGGACGGCTACAAGCCCGGAGTGCCCGACCGCAAAGTATCGGTGTACCACAAGGGCGCACTAGTAGCCCTGTTGCTGGATTTGACTTTGCGCCGCCTGAGCAACCACCAGCGCAGCCTCGACGACGTGATGCGGCGTCTTTATGAGGAGTTTGGCCTGACTGGCATTGGCTACACCGAGGAAGACTACATCCGCCTGGTAAACGAAGTAGCCGGGCGCGACATGAAAACCTACTTCGACAAGTTTATTTACGGCACGACCCCGCTGGAAGAACCGCTCGATAAGGCCCTGAGCTTTGTAGGCTGCACGCTGCAGGCTGAGCCCAACGCCTCGGCAGCGGAGGGCACCTTTGGCTTCCGGGCGGTGGTCAAGAATGAACGGACTGAAGTAACCGACATTCTGCCCGGTTCGCCGGCCGCCGCGGCCCTGACGGTGGACGACGAAATTGTGGCGGTGAATGGCCGGCGGGTCGATATGAATCTGCAAAGTTTGCTGGCTGACGATGCAACCAGCTACGAAATCAGCGTGTTCCGGCAGAACCGGCTGTTGACGGTAACGCTGCTGGCTGATCCAGCGCAGCAGTTCTGGCAGAAGTACACCGTGGAGAAACTACCCGAAGCTACGGCCGAACAGCAGGCCAGCTTCCGCCAGTGGCTCAAGCAGGATTTTTAAGCGGCCCGTCTTTTACCAATACCCCATGTTACGGCTTCGTGCCCTGCTTTTATTGAGTACTCCACAGTTTTTGCTGTGGAGTTGTTCCTTTCGTGGTCCGGCCGAACGAATGCAGCCCAGCGTGCCGACTGCCACGCCCGCCGTGCCCGTTCCGCGCCCGGTGCCACCGCGTATCTACCGCCTGGGCCACCTCGATACGCTGGTGCAGCTGCCGGGCCGGGTACTAAGTATTCATCAAGGTTCTCGCAATGTTTACGAGAAACTGCCCCATAAAACTTGGCTGCCACCCGAGCCCGAAACCCAGGAGCAAGCACAGGAAATCGACCTGGAAGCCGAGGAGCGGCAACGCTTGCGTACGGCTGGCCCGGCCGTGAAGCGCGTGGGCCGCGCGTTAGTTTTGCGCCCTGCAGCCCTGAAGCAGCCGTTACGGCTGGTAAACAACCCCGCGGAAGATTACGAGAAAAACATCAGCTACGAGTACGTGGGCAGCCTACCCGAAATTAAACAGTGGCTGATTTCCGTGCATCTCTACGAAGGAGGCTATTTCCTGCTCGTCGACCAACGCAACGGGCAGCGCACCCGCATCTGGAGCCCACCGGCTGTGGCCCCGGATGGTCGACACTTTGTGTGCGGCAATTCTGACGTACTGGCCCGCTATGAGCCTAGTGGCCTGCAAGTGTGGCATGTGGATGGGACCAGACTAGAGAAGCTCTGGGAACGGCAGACTGAGTGGGGGGTAACGGGCCCGCGCTGGCTCGATAACAAAACCATTTTGTTTGAGCAAGACTTCTTCGACAACGGCGACGTTGACACGCGCGTGGTGCGAATGAAGGTGGTGCCGTAGTGGGCTAGGCCACCTCTATGGCCAAATCCCTATACTTGTGCATGCGTTTTTCTTTTTTTCCTACTGGCGCAGTAGCCCTCCTGGCTGTCTTGGCTGGCTGTAGCCAAGACCCACCCACCGGTACGGATTCCCCTGCTGCTTCAGCTCCACCCGCCGCAGCACCGGCACCGGCTGCCGTGCCCGTTGCCCCACCCCCAGTGCTAACCTCGGCCGACGTCAGTAAGGCGACGGGCCACGACACGCTGCGCACCACCACTGGCCACGTAATACCTGTGCAACCAGCCGACCTAGCAACCTGGGAACGAGCCCGACCCAACGCCTTGCCAATATGGCCTGATTCGGTGGAGGCATCTAGCGTAGCTCAAACCAATGGCCAAGTGCAGCGCGCGGGGCTGAACCTGACGTTCAAGGCCGCTAACGGCCGAACTGTGGTCCTGAAGAATGACACTACCGATACGGAAGAAGCCGTGGCGTATCACTACTGGGGCCAGCTGCCCAGTGTCCATCAGTGGGTTGTCAGCGCCGGACTTTATGAAGGCCAATCCGTGGTGTTGATTGACCAGCGGACCGGACAGCGTACCAACATCTGGGGCCGGCCCGTGGCTTCGCCCGATGGGCGCTATATTCTGGCAAGCAATACTGATTTAGTTGCCGCCTTCGACCCCAATGGCTTACAACTGCTGCAGGTTGGCTCCACGGGCCCTACGCTCATCTGGCAGCGGGAACTTGCCAATTGGGGCCCCGCCGAAGTGCGCTGGCGGCCCGATGGTATCATCGTTGTGAAGCAGGAATTTGCTCCCACGGAGACTGGTGCCGAGCCGCCCCCGCGCTACGTGACGCTCCGGCTGCCCATGTAGCCCTAACCGCAACCGGGCCCGGTCGACGTGTCGACCGGGCCCGGTTTAGTCAGTTGGTGCCAGTGTTTACTTGGAGTCGAACTGGCTGGGGTTGGGATTATGGCGGGGCTTGTTGGCCTGCGACGTGCGCTGCTCTTCGTTGTTGCCACCACCGGGCGTGTTATTCTTGGTCGGGTTGCCGGCTTGGTTGAGACCATTCTGATTCACATTCTGCACCTGGGTGCCACCGCTGTTAGAGTGGGCCCGGGTTTCGGGGTCCACGGGAGTGGCATTGGGCGTCACATTCTCCGGGCCGTTAGGTGTACCCATCTGCTTGCTCGATTTCTCAGAATTGGTTGGGGCTTTATCTTGATGCTTGCTCATGGCAGTAAAGGCTTAGGTGAGAAGATTCTAGGTATTGTACCCACCCGAGCAGCAATTGGTTGTGTCCGACAGCCCATAAAAAAACCTGCCGACCCTTTGACAGGCCCGCAGGTTTTCTTGAAAAATGATGAGCTTTCTGCTTACGCGGGCTGGGCCGAGGTAGCGGGAATAACTTCCACCAGGTCGGCAAACTGCTTCTCGCGGGCTTCCAGCTGCTCTTTGGTCAGGTTCAGCAGCCGCTCGGTGCCGAACTTCTCGACGCAGAACGAGGCCATGGCCGAGCCGTGAATCACGGCGCGCTTCATATTGTCGAAGCTGATGTCGTCGGTGGCGGCCAAGTAGCCGATGAAGCCCCCGGCAAAGGTGTCGCCGGCGCCGGTCGGGTCGAATACTTCCTCCAGGGGCAGGGCCGGGGCGTAGAAAATCTTGTTCTTGTGGAACAGCAAGGCCCCATGCTCCCCTTTCTTGATGATGAGAAACTTAGGACCGAAGCCCATGATTTTCTTGGCGGCTTTCACCAGGGAGTACTCCCCGCTCAGCTGCCGGGCTTCCTCATCGTTAATGCTGAGCACGTCCACCATTTCGATGGTAGCCATCAGATCATCGAGGGCCACGTCCATCCAGAAGTTCATCGTGTCCATCACAATCAGCTTGGGGCGGTTCACGAGGCGCTGAATCACGAGGCGCTGCACGGCCGGCGCCAGGTTGCCCAGCATCAGGTACTTGCAGTCCTGGTAAGAGTCGGGAATGATGGGGTCGAAATCGGCCAGCACGTTGAGCTCCGTGGTCAGGGTTTCGCGCGAGTTCAGGTCCGTCGAGTACTTGCCCGACCAGAAAAAGGACTTCTCCCCTTCCTTGATTTGCAGGCCTTCGGTATCCACGCCGTGCTCTTGCAGCAGCAGAATGTCGGACTGCGGGAAATCGTCGCCGACAACGGCAACCAGCTTCACGGGCTTCAGCGAATACGAAGCCGACAGGCTGATGTAGGTGGCCGCGCCACCGATGATTTTGTCGGTTTTGCCAAAAGGCGTTTCCAGGGCGTCGAACGCTACCGAACCGATTACGACCAAACTCATAGTCAGGGGAATAAATGGGGTTTCAGCAAGATGCCGTTGGGTACACAACGGCACAAAGAACAAAAAAAGTCCCCGGAAATTTCTCTCCGGGGACTTCCGTGTGGGTAAATAATGGGGTTCGAACCCACGACCTTCGGAATCACAATCCGACGCTCTAACCAGCTGAGCTATATCTACCAGGTTGGTATTGTAGGCACAAAAGTAAAGGTTGCGGGGCTATTTGCAAATATTTTTGCGCGTTTTTTTGTGGCCCACCTGCCAGCCAAGGAGTTATATAATGAGTCCCAGACACTTTGCTGGCTATATTCCCCGTACCTTTGCCCTCCCATTAGGAATTTTTGTCATGTCTGATACGCCGCAGCCGCTCACTTTTGCCGATTTCAAGCTCAATAAACAGCTTCTCAACGCCGTGGCGGAAGCCGGTTTTGAGCAGCCCACCCCTGTGCAGGAGCAAACCATTCCACTGCTGCTGGCCGGCCACGACGTGCTGGGCATTGCCCAAACCGGCACCGGTAAGACGGCTGCCTTCGGCCTGCCCCTGCTCATGAAGGTGAAATACGCCCAGGGGACTCACCCGCGCGGTTTGATCTTGGCTCCCACCCGGGAGTTGGCCATGCAGATTGAAACCCACCTGAAAAAGCTGGCCGTGTACACCGACCTGCGGATCCTGGCCATCTACGGGGGCCTGGGGCCCAAAACCCAGATTGAAACCCTGGCCGCGGGCGTCGACATCCTCATTGCCACGCCCGGCCGCCTGATGGAGCTGTATCTGAAAGGCGCCCTGGTGTTCAAGGAGCTCAAGACGCTGGTGCTGGACGAGGCCGACAAGATGATGGACATGGGCTTTATGCCCCAGATTCGCGCCATCCTGGAAGTTATTCCGCGCAAGCGTCAAAACGCGCTGTTTTCGGCCACGATGCCCGAGCGGGTAGTGAAGCTGAGCGAGGAATTCCTGGAGTTCCCGATGCGGGTGGAGGTAACGCCGGCCGCTACCTCGGCCCAGAACGTGGCCCAGACCCTGTACCGGGTGCCCAACCTACTCACCAAAATCAACCTGCTGGGCTATTTGCTCAAGGACAAGGAAACCTTCAACCGGGTCATGATTTTCTGCCGCACCAAGGAGCACGCCGAAAACGTGTCGCACTTTCTGGGTCGTAAGGTGGAGGGTGAAGTACGGGCTATCCACGGCAACAAGGGCCAGAACGTGCGCATCAACGCCATGGAAGCCTTCCGCAATGGGGAACTGCGCTTTCTGGTGGCTACCGACGTGGCCGCCCGTGGCATCGACGTGCCCCAGGTAAGCCACGTTATCAACTTCGACGTGCCGCTGGTGTACGACGATTATGTGCACCGCATTGGGCGCACGGGCCGGGCCCAGCACACGGGGGCGGCCATTACCTTCGCCAACGAAGCCGAAATGCACCACATCGGCCGCATCGAGGAGCTCATCAACCAGCCCATTCCGGAACTGCCCCTGCCCGCCGACGTCAAGGTCATGCAAACCATGTTCGACGAGAAGCAAAGCATGGCCCGCGAAATCGACGACCGGCGCAAAAAGCTGGACCCCGAGTACCAGGGCGCCTTCCACGACAAGAAAACCCCGCTGCAAAAGGACATTGATAAGCGCACCGGCCTGCCCTACGTGGAAGGCCCCAACCGCAGCCAGAAAGGCAAAAAGAAGCGGGCTTCTCCGGGCCGGAGCCAGTCGCCGGCAGCCAAGGGCGCGGCCAAGCTACGCAACGCCCGCCGTAGCCGGTAAGGCCCAGCGCCGACCTGAAGTACACGCAAAAGGCCTCACCAGTACTGGTGAGGCCTTTTGGTTGCAATAGGGAGTGTAAAAAGAGCTAGTTGCGTACTACGCGCTTCACGACGGCACCTTCGCTGGTTTGCAGACGCACGGTGTACACGCCCGACTTCAGATTGCTCAGATCGAGCTGGGTGCTGAGCTTGCCGGCCTGGGGCTGGGCCGAGAAGCTGTGTACCAGCTGGCCTAGGGCGTTGCGTACTTCCCCGCTGGCAGCTTCTGCCTTCGAAAGGCCCGCTACTTCCAGCGTCACGACGCCACTGGCTGGGTTGGGATACAGTGCGCTCTGGGCTTCCAGGGCGGCGTTGCGGTTGGCCAGGGTGATGGTCAGGAAGTCGAAATAGCTGATGCGGCTATCATTTTCCCACCGGCCAGAGCTGCCATATCTCTGCTGTACTTCTCGCACCACCGCGTTGTTAGCGTTGTAGTACAGCAGGTTCCGGGAGCCGTATTCCAGGGTCCAGGCATTGTTTTCCCAGGCTTCTTCGGTATAGCCCAGGTCGTTGCCGAAGTTATCCTTCAACTCGGAGCTGCGGCTTTCGTTGACCCAGCCAGTACCGGTGTATTCCTGTTCTATATCGACTGTGCTGCCGTTGGCGCTGTAGGTAATGCTGTTACGTTCATTATCCACGAAGCTGGAGCCATTAAAATCTTGCTCCCGGTAGGAAGCAGGTTGCTGTTTAGCCCAATCGTGCCAAACGATATCAACGATGCGCTCCTCAGTTACCCAAGCCCCATTATCCCACACCTGATACAGGATACTGCTCCACTGTCCGTTGGTCAGGGTGAAGAGCTGGCGGTCCTCCTGAACGAAATTTCCGTTTTCCAGATCTTTATACACTGCTTCGGTAATAACGCCGGCCGCATTGTAGGTATACACCGTCTGGCTGCCGTCCGTAGTTACCCAACTGCCGTTCTTCCACTCCTGGCTTAGCGACTCTGTCTGATTTCCCCGCTCATCGTACATCGACAAGTAGCGGTAGCCATTCTCCCAGGCGTTGCCATTCCAGAACTGATTGATATACGATGTTTCCAGGCCTTGCGCATTGTAGGCAATAAGCGTCCTGGAAGAAGGGGAACTGAAGGCCGAGTCGCGCTGGGTTTCCTGGGTCAGGCGGCCCGCTGCATCATAGGAATACTCCTGCTTGTAGGGATACGCCCATTTATTGGTCGTAACATCCCAAGAATACCGCATGCTCTGCCGAGGCCGGGTTATGGTAGTATTAATGCCACGTAGGGCTTCGGAAGCGGTAGTAGCTTTAGCACCCCGCTTGCTGACGCCGACATGGAAAGGCAATTTCTTGGCAGCGGGCCGTACCTGGGCCTGCGCATCGATAGTCGCTACAGCCAATAGGCTCAGGACACCAAAAAAAAACTGTTGAGGAGAAGTGGGCATAAGGCAAGTAATGTGAAGTGAAAATGCAGTAGGTGAAAAAGCTGTCCAACTCTTACTCAAGCGGTTGAATACAGCGTAGTGGGCGTATAGTAAGCCGACAAAACTACCGTATTCGGCGAGGCCTTTACAATACCTAGAAGTGGGTATTTTTGGATTGGCGGCCAGCAAAAAAGCCCTGCTGCTCGCGCAACAAGGCTTTGCGTAGTAGGCTTGATGCTGATTACCGGTGGAAGAACGGCAGGTGGCTGAATTTTACCGTGAGCAGCGTCAGGACCGAGCCCCAGAACAGGGCGCTCCAGAGCATGTGCAGCAGAATGCGCCAGCGCGGCACGTGCAATTGGGTGGCAATGACGGTGCCGCCAATCGGGCTAAACAACACCGGCGTCAGGAAGGCAATGCCGGGCATGCCGAAGCGGCGGAAGATGCCCACAATGCGGCGGCTGCGCTTGCTAAAGAGAGGCTTACCCTTGTCTTCGCGGCGCTGGCGCTGGTGCAGGGCCCACATGCGCCCCACGCCCGAAACGACGACGACTGTCGTCATCATACCCGCCACGGTCAGGCCCAGCGTCTGAAAAAAATTGAGCCCGAGGGATATGCCCGCCAAAGGGCCTCCAAAGAACTTAACCATGCTCAGCAGGAAAACGGAAGCGTATTTGGCAAGGTGAGGCAACACGGCGTTTTCGGGGCTTAGGAAACTACAATGGCGTAAAGATAAGAGGTAGACGCCCGCGTAATTAGTTCCGAGGTTACGGCAGCATTACAATTTGCTGCCGTACGACAAGTCGCCGGCGTCGCCTAGGCCGGGTACGATGTAGGCCTGCTCGTTGAGGTGGTCGTCGACGGCCGCGACCCACAAGGTGGCCTCCGGAATTTCGCGGGTCACGTAGTCGACGCCCTCGGGCGAGGCAATAACGGCGGCAATGTGCACCTGCCGGGGCTGGCCAAAGCGCAGCATGGCCCGGTAGGTTTGAACCAACGATTTGCCGCTGGCCAGCATGGGGTCGGCCAGAATCAGCACCCGCTCGTCGAGATTGGGCGCCGACAGGTAATCAACCTGCACCTGCACCTGCGAAGTGCCCTCGATGCGGTAAGCGGCGGCGAAGGCGCTGGGCGACTGGTCGAAGTAGTTTAGAAAACCCTGGTGAAAAGGCAGCCCGGCGCGCAGCACGGTAGCCAGCACGGGAAAGTCGCGCAGCTGCTTGCTGCTCGACTCGGCCAGGGGCGTCTGGACCACTTTTTCGGTATAGCTGAGCTGGGAGCTGATCCGGTAGGCAATGATTTCACCCAGGCGCTGCAGGTTGCGGCGAAAACGCAGACTGTCGCGCTGCACATCCACGTCGCGCAGCTCGGCCAGAAAATGGTTGGCAATGGAAGGTTCGGCGCACACAATACGGACGCGGTCGGCAGGACTTGCGGAAGGGGTCTTTAGCGTTTCCATGACAGATACCAGGGCTGGCGGGTAAGGGTGAGAGCCGCGTACGGAACGGGCCGGGCCCCGAAGTTGGCAAAAAAACGGGCAATTGAGGGAATCATGCCGCCCTCGAAGTCGAGCACCAGGCCCGGGGTGGCGGCGTAGTCCTGAATCATGTGGTTGAGCAGCAGCAGCGGAGCACCCGCTTTTTTACCGGCCGGGGAAGCCGCCGCAAACAGATAGATAATAACCCGCGGCGTTACAACAAACAGTGCTCCGGCCAGCAACTCGCCGGTGGTGGGAGCCTTTAGCTCCAGAATCCGGGCCTGGCCCAGGTCCTGGAGATTACGTATAAGCTGCTCTAGCTGCCGGTAGTGGCGGGTTTTGAGGCTGGATACTTCCCCACCTTTGTGCTCCCGAAACAGCCGCAGCAGCGCCGCGGCCGAGTGAGTTTCCCTAACCTGCAACGGCTGCTCCAGTTGCTGATTGAGGCGCAGGCGGCGGCGGTAGTCGGCCGTGTAGCCCCGGTGCAGGGTTTCGTAGCTGGCTTGCAGAGGCAGGCAGTAGGTTTGGCGACTGGCAACCCGAAAGTCGGTTGGCAAAACCGGCGGCTCATTCGCCGTATTGAGCTGTAGGTAAACTTGCCTAAACTGCCCCGCCGCCGCGGCCAGGTACTCGCTCAGGTTGCGGTGGCAGCTGCCGGCAGTAGTTAACAGGCCTAGCTGCTGGGTAAATGCCGGCTGGTAAACCTGCCGCCCCCAGGGCCGCCGCTTCAGGGGCAGCGGCAGCACCGACAGATACTGGCCCGTCGCCTCGTTGCGCTCTACCACGGCGCTCCAGCGGCCGGCCGTAGCCCGCAGCCAGGCCGATTGGGCGTAGGGCACGGCTTGCTCGGCGGCGGCCACGCAGGCGTCCCAGGCCGCCAGGTCGAGTTCAGAAAAAGTGAGGTAGTGCAGCAGCAAGGTGAACTGGTCAGGCTGGAAGAAGAGCACGTAAAAGTAGGGCAATCTACCCGGGTGTACCGCTTTGGAGCGGTAGTAGAAGCCCCGCTCAAACGTACGGGAATCCGGAGTCACCGCGTTAGTTTTAAGTCTGCCCTCAACTCCCACCGTCGAACTGCGTAGGTTTGCCCCGCCGGGTGCTCCCACCAGAAACGCGGCCTCCCGTTCTTTATGAAAAAACCGCTCATCCTTTTCTTGTCGGCGCTGGGTTTGCTCTCCCGCCAGGCTGTGGCCCAAACCACCCCGCCCCCGGCCAAAGACCCTGATGCTGTCTGGCTGATTTTTGACCATCCCCTGGACCCCAAGCAGGCGGGCAAAGACAAGCAACCGGCGGCCCCCAAGCCCGCTGACCCCGCGGCTCCCACTGCTCCGGCCGCCGTAGCGACGCCAGCGCCCCGCCCGGCCCCGGCCAGCCCCGGCCCGAGCCTGCGCAGCGCCTACAGCCAGGGCAGTACCTACGTGCCCCTCGACCAGGATATCTACCGTCTTATCGACCGCTACGCCATTAAGTACGGCCCCGATTCGCTGGGTGACCCCTACACGGCCGTGCGGCCCTACCACCGGGCCGGCGTGGCCCGGTTGGCCGAAAGAACGCTCAACGACAGCGCCAGGGCGGCTTCCCTGTCGGCGGCCGACCGGTTTAACGCCGAGTATCTGGCCCGCGACAACTGGAACTACTTGGCCCAGGGCGCCGCGCTCAACGAAAGCAAAAAGAGCTTCCTGACCTATTTCTACCGCAATCAGTCGGACCTGTTTCACGTGCAGACTCCCGACTTCACTCTGCGCGTCAATCCGGTGGTGCATTTTCAGCTGGGTAAAGACAGCGACAGTGACGGACTGCGCTACATCAATACCCGCGGGGTGCAGGTAGAAGGCACCGTCGATGAGCGGCTGGGCTTCTACACCTTCGTGGCCGACAATCAGATGGCCGTGCCCGAGTACGTGCTGAACCGCATTGCCCGCGACACCATTGTGCCCCACGAGGGATATTGGAAGCCATTTAAAAACAACCCCGGCCAGTACGACTTTCTCTCGGCCCGCGGTTACCTGACGTACGCGGCGACCAAGCACATCAACGTGCAGCTGGGCCACGACCGGAACTTTATCGGCAACGGCTACCGCTCGTTGATCTTGTCGGATTACTCGGCGCCCTACTTCTTTTTGAAGCTCAACACGCGCATCTGGAAATTCAACTACCAGAACCTGTTTGCCGAGCTGACGGCCGACCGGAAGGAGCAGGACCAGATATACCCTAAAAAGTATATGGCTCTGCACCACCTGAGCCTCGACGTGACCCCGACCTTCAACGTGGGGGTGTTCGAGTCGGTGATGTTTGCCCGGGGCCGGGGCCGCTTCGAGTTGCAGTACCTGAACCCGATTATCTTCTACCGCAGCATCGAGCAGCAGGTCGGCTCCGAGGACAATGCCATCCTGGGCCTCGATTTCAAGTGGAACATTCTGCGGCGCGGCCAGCTCTACGGCCAAGTGGTGCTCGACGAGCTGGTGGTGAGCAACGTGCGGGCCGGCAATGGCTGGTGGGCCAACAAGCAGGCCTTCCAGCTGGGCGGCAAGTACATCGACGTGGCCGGCATCCGGAATCTGGATGTGCAGGCCGAGTTCAACTACATCCGGCCCTACACCTACCAGCACGAAGACCGGTTTCGCAACTACCAGCACTACCGCCAGCCCCTGGCCCACCCCATGGGCGCCAACCTCTACGAGCTGCTTGGCATCGTGAGCTACCAGCCCCTGCCCCGCCTCAACGTAGTAGCCAAAGCCTTCTATGTCAAGCAGGGCCTCGATTTGGAGAATAAGGATGTGGAGGCTCAGAACTACGGCAGCAACGTGCTCAAAACCTACAATACCCGGGTGCAGGAGTATGGCAACACCGTGGGCCAGGGCAATACCACCAAGCTCGCCCACCTCGACCTGACGGCCAGCTACCAGGTGAAGCACAACCTCTGGCTCGACGCCAAGCAGATTGTGCGCCGCCAGACCGGCACGGTCGAGGCGGTAGGCAACGGCACCGAAACCTTTGCTTCCGTGTCCTTGCGCTGGAATATTGCTCAGCGCCTGCACGAGTTTTAAGCCGAGCCTGTAAAGTAAACAACAAGCCCGGAGTAGCTGCGCGAGTAGCTACTCCGGGCTTGTTGCGTTAGGCGGGACTGCCTCACCCCGTTATCCGCAACGAATTGCCCGTGCGCGTCACGGTGTATTTCTTCAAGGCCCGGCTGGCGGGGCCATTGGCCACGGTACCATCCGAATTGAACATGGAGCCGTGGCTGGGGCAGCGGAAGCTTTCAACGCTGGCCTCAAACACAATGGTAAAGCCTTCGTGAGTGCAGGGCGCCTGCACGGCGATGTAGTTGCCGTTGGTCAGCTTGGCAACAATAACCTTGTTGCTGGCCCCGTACACAAAGCCCCGGGCCGGGTCGTTCAAGGCCGCATTGGCCGGGTCGGTCAGGTCGAGGGTGAAGTCGACATCCGTGGTACCGGACCCACCGCCGCCGTTTCCGCCGGGCGCGGGGTCCGAATCTTTGCTGCTGGAACAGCCGCCCAGGCAGCCGGTGGCTAATACTGCAGCGGCACCAAAGCCGAAGAGTTGGATAAATTCTTTACGGTCCATAGGAGTGGGGGCAGAAAAAGGCGGGAAACGCCGTGGTAGAAGAAGAGCCGTTCTACCTAGCCACTCGAATGCGCCCGGATAAATGGTTGCCTGGGCCGCAACCAGAATCGGGGTTACCTTTGCCGCTCTTTGGTTTACCTGCTCCTGCACTATGTCTGCTACCACTCTTCTCTACCGGCCCGTCAATCAGCAGGAGCTCGACTTGATTGCCCAAGCGGGGTGGCGCGAATTTCCGCCCCGTCTGCCCGAGCAGCCGATCTTCTATCCGGTGCTCAACGAAGAGTACGCCGTGCAGATCAGCCGCGACTGGAACGTGCCCTTCTACGGCGTGGGCTACGTGGTGCGCTTTGCCCTTGATTCGGCTTACAGGCACAAGTTTCCGGTGCAGAACGTGGGCGACCCGCAGCACAATGAATTGTGGGTGCCGGCCGAGGAACTACCGGCCTTCAACGCCCACATTCGCGGCCTGATTGAAGTAATTGCCGAGTTCCGGCGTCCTAGCTAACGTACGCCCCTACGCTTTCTAATGAAGACCTACCTCCGCATTCTGCAGTATGCCCGGCCCTTTTCCAACGTGGTGCCGGTATACCTGCTTTACACCCTGCTGGGTATCTTTTTCAGCCTCGGCAACTTCGCCCTGATGGTGCCGATGCTAAATCTGCTGTTCGACAAAACGGGCAAGGTGCAGCTTGAAGCTCCCACCCAGCTGCCCGACTTTGCCCTGACCCTGGAGTACGTGACGGGTACATTCAATTATTTCTTCTCCCAGGTCATTGCCACGCAGGGCAAGATGGGCGCCCTGCTGTTTGTGTGTCTGGTGCTGGTGTCGTCGGTGTTTTTCAGCAATGTGTTCCGCTACCTGAGTTTGCGCCTGGCCTCCAAGGTCCGCATCCGGGTGATTCGCAACCTGCGCCGGGAGCTCTACTACCGCGTGATTCAGCTGCAGCTGGGCTACTTTGCCACCGAGCGCAAGGGCGACCTGATGTCGCGCTTCACCAACGACGTGCAGGAAGTAGAAGTCTCGGTGGTCAACACGCTGCAGGCCGTCGTGCGCGACCCGCTCTACATCGTGGCCTACTTCGTGGTGCTGTTTTACATGTCGGTCAAGCTGACGCTGTTTTCCTTGGTCCTGCTCCCTATTTCGGGGGGCATGATAGCCGTGCTAACCAAGCGCCTGCGCACCCAGGCCAAAACCAGCCAGAGCACCCTGGGCTACATGATGTCGGTGATTGACGAGACGCTGGGCGGTATCCGCGTCATCAAGGCCTTCAATGCCCAGGAGTACATCAAAGGCAAGTTTGAGGAGCAAAACGACCAGTACGCCGTTACGGCCCGCCGCATGGACAACATCCGGGACCTGGCCTCGCCCTTTTCCGAGTTTGCGGGCGTGATGGTGGTAGCGGGCCTGCTCTACTACGGCGGCACCCTGATTCTGGGTGGTACCTCCACCCTGGAAGGCGCCTCGTTTATTACCTACATCATCATGTTTTCGCAGGTGCTCACGCCGGCCAAGTCCTTGTCGTCGTCGTTTGGCAACATTCAGCGCGGCCTGGTAGCCGGCGAGCGGGTGCTCAGCATCATCGACACCGAGCCGGCCATCCGCGACAAGCCCGCTGCCCAGGTGTTGCCCAGCTTCCAGCACCAGATTGAGCTGCGCAACCTGCAGTTCAGCTACGGCGATACGCCCGTGCTGCACGACATCAACCTGGTAATTCCCAAGGGCAAAACCGTAGCCCTGGTGGGCCCATCGGGCGGGGGCAAATCGACGCTGGCCGACCTGTTGCCCCGCTTCTACGACCCCACCGGCGGCCAGATCCTCATCGACGGCCATGAGGTGCGCGACTGTACCATTCACTCCGTGCGCGACCAGATGGGCATCGTGACTCAGGAAAGCATCCTGTTCAACGACACGATTTTCAACAACATCCGCTTCAACACCGAGGCCACCGACGAACAGGTCATTGAGGCCGCCAAGATTGCCAATGCCCACGAGTTTATCGTCAAGGCCCCGGAAGGCTACCACACGTATATCGGCGACCGGGGCAGCCGCCTCTCGGGTGGGCAGCGTCAGCGCCTGAGCATCGCAAGGGCCATTCTGCGCAACCCGCCCATTCTGATTCTGGACGAAGCCACTTCCGCCCTCGACACCGAATCGGAGAAGCTGGTGCAGGAAGCCCTGACGCGCCTGATGCAAAACCGCACCTCTCTGGTGATTGCCCACCGCCTGAGCACCATTCAGCATGCCGACGAAATTGTGGTCTTGCAACAGGGGCGCATTGTGGAGCGGGGCACCCACGAGGAATTGTTACGGCGCGACGGTGGCGTGTATCAGCGCCTCAACTCAATGCAGACCAACGGGGTACTGCCGTTGTAGCAGAGGGCGTAACAGGAAGCCAAAACCAGCCAAGCCAACTGTGGCAGGCTGGTTTGCGTTTATGCGCAGGTCGCCGCACAGGTTTCCCGACTCAAGATTGGCAAAACGCTATATTTAGCCAGCCAATCCGGTTCTTCCAAGAAACTGCGCCGGCTTACCCGGACCTCTAGCCCTCCTTCCTATGCTTGCTCTGAAACGACTTGTTACCATTCTGGTCATGGTGTACTTGCTGCTGGCCTTGCTGCTGATCTTCAGCCCGGCTACCCGCGACACCCTCGCCTCAGCCTTCAACCTGAGCGGTGACGCCGGCCTGGCCACGTTCTACAACACGCTCTTCATCATTGGGGCCGTATTGCTGGCCTTGCACCTCATCACCGAAAACATGGACAGCGCCCTGCTGCGCCGCGAAACAGCCGTGCTCAACGGCAAAATCAACGAGCTCAAGGCCAAGCTCTACGACCAGCAGATTGAGCAGCGCGAGCGGGAATTTCAGCAGCGCAGCGTGGCTACCGCTCCTGTTGCCACCACGCCCGGCGCCACAACTATCTACCAGTCGGAGCCCGTGACGACGACCACGACGACGACCCACGTACCGGCGGGCACCGTCGTGCCCGGCCACGACGTGGAACACCCCACTTTTCCCCAGCAAGACCCCAGCCTGCTGAATGCCCCGGTGCAGCAGCCTAACACAATTATTACTCCGAACCCTGGTCCCAACTCCGACAATCGGGCAGGGTTGTAACTTTACGGCGTGACTGCACCGCTAACTGACCTCATCCGCGCCGAGCTAACCGAAGCGCGTACCGTGCTCGACCGTTTTCTGGCTGACCCCGAAAACCTCTCGCGCATCGAACAAGCTGCCCGCCTGATGGCCCAAAGCCTGCAGCAGGGCGGCAAAATCCTGAGCTGCGGCAACGGCGGCTCCCTCTGCGACGCTCAGCACTTTGCCGAGGAACTCAGCGGCCGTTACCGCCTCGACCGGCCCGCCTTGGGAGCCATTGCCCTCACCGAAGCCTCGCACATGAGCTGCGTGGCCAACGATTACGGCTACGAGCACGTCTTCAGCCGCTATGTGCAGGCCCTGGGCCGCCCCGGCGACGTGCTGCTGGCCATCAGCACCAGCGGCAACTCCCCCAACGTGCTACGCGCTGCCGAAGCGGCCAAAGCCAGCGGCCTGCGCGTAGTAAGCCTCACGGGCAAAGATGGCGGTTTATTGGCGGCCTTGAGCGACGTAGAAATCCGGGCGCCCCACCACGGCTTTGCCGACCGGGTCCAGGAAATCCACATTAAAGCCATCCACATCCTGATTATGCTGATTGAGCAGCTGGTAGCCGAAGCTCAGTAAGCCGCTTCCAAACCGGCCGTCCAACCATTTTCAGCCAGCTCCATCCGGGGCTGGCTTTTTTCGTGTTACTCGTCGGTTACTCCCCTATCTTAGCCACTGAATATTTACCTGACGTATCCTTACCTCCCTATGCTTACCAAAACGTATGGCTCGGCCGTGCAGGGCGTGAATGCCAATACTATCACCATTGAAGTCGTCGTCTCCCAGGGCACCAATTTTTACGTGGTCGGCCTAGCCGACAATGCCATCAAGGAAAGCCAGCAGCGCATCGAAGCGGCCCTTAAGATTCGGGGTTACCGGATGCCGCGCACCAAAGTGGTGGTAAACATGGCTCCGGCCGATATCCGCAAAGAAGGCTCGGCCTACGACTTGCCCATTGCCCTGGGCATCTTGCACGCCTCCCAGCAGCTAACCACCGACAAGCTGGGCGACTACGTTATCATGGGCGAACTGGCCCTGGATGGGGAGCTGCGTCCGATTCGCGGGGTACTGCCCATTGCTATCCAGGCCCGCAAGGAGGGCTTCAAAGGTATTCTGCTGCCCCGGGCCAACGCCCAGGAAGCTGCCATCGTGAATAACCTGGACGTTATCCCGGTGGAAAATATGCAGCAGGCCATCGACTTTTTCGAAGGTCGCTTAGCCATTGAGCCTCTGACGCTGGATACCCGCACCGTGTTCCAGAGCACCGTAAATCAGTACGCGGCCGACTTTGCCGACGTGCAGGGCCAGGAAAACATCAAGCGGGCCCTGGAAATAGCCGCTGCTGGCGGACACAACGTCATTATGATAGGCCCACCGGGCGCGGGCAAAACGATGCTGGCCAAGCGCCTGCCCAGCATCCTGCCGCCCCTGTCGATTCACGAGGCACTGGAAACAACTAAGATTCACTCCGTAGCGGGCAAGCTCGGGGCCAATGCCTCGCTGCTTACTACGCGTCCTTTCCGAGCCCCGCACCACACCATTTCCGACGTGGCCCTGGTAGGCGGGGGCGGCAACCCCCAACCGGGCGAAATTTCCTTGGCTCATAACGGAGTGCTGTTTCTGGATGAGCTACCGGAGTTTAAGCGCACCGTGCTGGAAGTAATGCGCCAGCCCTTGGAGGAGCGCCGCGTGACCATTTCCCGGGCCAAAGTCAGCATCGACTTTCCGTCGAATTTCATGCTTATTGCCAGCATGAACCCCTGCCCCTGCGGCTACTACAACCACCCCGAAAAGGAGTGCGTGTGCGGCCCAGGCGTGGTGCAGCGCTACCTCAACAAAGTCAGCGGCCCGCTGCTCGACCGTATCGACCTGCACGTGGAAGTAACGCCCGTGACCTTCGACCAGATGACGGCAACACTCAAAGCCGAAACCAGCGAGAATATTCAGCGGCGGGTCGAGAAGGCCCGGGAGGTGCAGGCCGCCCGCTTTGAGGAATTTCCCGAGATTCACTCCAACGCCATGATGCCTTCACAGATGGTAAAAGAGCTATGCCAGATTGGCGATGCGGGCCGGGCCCTGCTCAAAACGGCCATGGAGCGCCTGGGGCTTTCGGCCCGGGCCTATGACCGGATTCTGAAAGTTGCCCGCACCATTGCCGACCTGGGCGGCTCCGAAACCATTGAATTAGAGCACCTGGCCGAAGCGATTCAATACCGTAGCCTCGATCGGGAAGGCTGGGCTGGCTAATTGAGCGGCCGCTACTTTGACCATTTTAGGCGAAGCGAGGTCCGGAACTGGCCCCAACGAAAAAGCCCGGTCTGCGCAGTGCAGACCGGGCTTTGGTGATCCCGCTGGGATTCGAACCCAGGACCCATACATTAAAAGTGTATTGCTCTACCAGCTGAGCTACAGAATCAGTTCCCGATGGCTAAACAGGTTTGGCGTTTCGGGGTTGCAAAAGTGGCAGAAACAGGGCTATTGTCCAAATTTTGGAAAAGCAAGTTTGCATAATTTTCACCCATATTCATTTATACCACTTAGTATCAGCACTATAATTTCATCAAAAAACTTAACATTGATTATTAGTTGACAGGCAGTAATCCACCGGAATAAGTAAGAGCTTTGCAACCGGATACTCTGTGGCCCCTATGTACAAAGCCTTACTTAAACCCCTGCTCTTCCAGCTCGACGCGGAACAGGCGCACCACTTTGTTTTCGACAACCTCCGGCGTAGCAACCGCCTACCCGGCATGCCTGCCTTGTTACGTAGTCTCTACGACTTCACCCACCCGCAACTAGAACGGGAAGTATTTGGGCTGAAATTTCGGAACCCGGTGGGCCTAGCGGCCGGCTTTGATAAGAATGCCGAACTGACCGATGAGCTGTCGGCCTTGGGTTTTGGCTTTGTGGAAATCGGGACGGTGACGCCGAGGCCCCAGCCCGGCAACCCCAGCCCGCGCCTGTTTCGGCTCAAGCAGGACGAGGCCCTGATTAACCGGATGGGCTTTAACAATGCCGGAGCCACCGCCGCTGCCCAACGCTTACGTCAGCGCCGCTCCACCATGCTTATCGGCGGCAACATCGGCAAGAACAAGGACACTCCTAATGAGCAGGCCGCCGACGATTACATAGCTAGCTTCGAGGCCCTGTTTGATACTGTCGACTATTTCGTCGTAAACGTCAGCTCGCCTAATACGCCCAACCTACGGCAGCTGCAGGAAAAGGAGCCGCTGATCAAGCTGCTGCAGCAGGTGCAGGAAGTCAACCTTGCTAAAGCCCGCCCCAAGCCCTTGCTTCTTAAAATCGCGCCCGACCTTACCGATGGTCAGCTTGATGACATCCTGACCATTGCTGCCGAAACCAAGCTTAGTGGGCTGGTAGCAACCAATACCACCATTGCGCGGGACAATCTGCAAACCACCCCCGACCACCTAACCAGCATTGGGGCGGGCGGGCTGAGTGGCAAGCCCCTGCGGCAGCGAGCCACGGATGTTATCCGCTACCTGCACCGGCAAACGGAAGGGGCTCTACCCATCATTGGCGTAGGAGGTATCAGCTCGCCTGCTGATGCGCTGGAAAAGCTGGCCGCCGGCGCAAGTCTGGTGCAGCTCTACACCGGCTTTATCTACGAAGGGCCCGCGCTGGTTAAGCGAATCAATCAGGCCCTGGTGGCCAGCCGGTAAGCAGCTTAAGCCTCAGACAATATTCCCAGGTCGGCACCTACAGCCTCGCTCCTACTTTGAGCTCAACGACATCGGCCGCGCCGCGGTGAATCTTTAGGTCGGCGGCGCCCCAGAAGTGGCGGCTGAACTGGTACTTCAGCCCCAGTCGCTCGTAGTAGAACTTGTTGGACTTGTAGGGATTGTAGACGTAGAAGCCCAGGTGGGATACAAAAGCCAGGCGCCCAAACAGCAGTTCGTGCCCGAAAAACACCCCGGCTTTTTTCACGTCGGGCAGCTTTTCGCCGCTGCTGGATGTGTCGCGCAACTGCACGAGCAACGACCGGTCGTAAAATCCTTCGGCGCCGAGCACCAAGTTACTTTTGCGGTTTACGCGCCGCCCAACCATCACCGACACCGACTGCGCGGTGTACTTGCGCCGGTCCGACTCGTTGCGCTGCTTAAAGCCCAGACTAGTACTCAGATCCAGAAAGTTGTGCCCTAGCTCATCGGGCTCGGCCGTGGGGCCCGTGCTTACGGGGCGGAAGGGGCGCTGCTGATGATAATTAACTCCGACGAACACCGTGGGCAGGTTGATGCCGAAATTAGGCTTGGTAGTAGCACCGTTGGAGTAATGATTGAGCCCGACGCCCAGGAGCAGGCCGTAGTGAGGCGTAAGGGCCACATCATACTCCAGCCGGGTCTGCAGCGTGGCGTTCAGCCGCGAGCTGACGATGTTGTTGCGGTGGTTGGTTTCCTGGTCAAAGCGGATCGGGAAAAAGCCGAGGCCGGTACCGATGCGGAAGTTAAGCTCTTGCCGGGCCGTGCGGTAAAAGGACTTGTTGATATAAACCGTGGCTGCGTACGACTTGCCCAGCACCGGATTGTGGTAGTCGTAGTAAACCAGCGCCAGGCCCACTTTGGGGTATTTATACCAGGCGTGCCAGGGCTCGGCCCCATTGGTCTGCCGCTGCAGGTTTAGTTCCAGCCCGGTGGGGTGCGACACGACCAAGTGCTTAACCGATGGCGTGTGGCCGATAATAAAGCTGCCTTGCGCGTAGGCGCCGATAATCAGCGGAGACCGGGTAGCAGTGGCAGTGGAGTGCTGGGCCCGGCAGTAGGCGCCTACCACCAGCAGAACCACAAGCAAACCATAGCGAAGCATCATAACAACAGTAAAGTCCAAGCTCCTCAAAAATAGCTAAACCCACCGTAGCAGCCGCGGAAACGCCGCGTTATTCTGCGGACCCCAACCCGTTGAGCCTGTTAGGACTTGTGGGAAACCAGCTAATTATCATTTAGTTAATTCCAAGAAAAGTTAGTACTCATCAGCAACATTTGGAGCTGGCTTTGCGCTAGTAGTTATCAAAGCAGGTTTTGTGGGTTTGCCTGCTCCCCTGTACAAAGCCCAGAACTAGCCACCCTTTTGTCTCTTAGATTATGAAAAAATACGCAGCCCTCGCCCTGGCTCTTGCCTCTGCTTCCGCTGGCTACGCGCAAGATGCCGGCGGTTTCCGCATCGGTGTGAAGGCGGGTGCCACCTACTCCAACCTCTCCGGCGACAACGTCACCCAAATCACCGGCTCGAACTACAACAGCGAAATTGGCTCTTACAAGCTCGGCTACAACGCGGGTCTGAGCTTCAGCCTGCCCGTGAGCAGCGACGGGTTCTTCTCCATCGCGCCCGAACTGCTCTACAACCGCAAAGGCTACGAGATTCAGTCGACCCAGAAAAGCGGCTTGCCCGCGGGCGTAGCCAAGGTTGAAACCGAGCAGCAGCGCGTACTGCATTACCTCGACGTGCCGGTGCTAGCCAAAATCAACGCGGGCGGCCTGTTCTTTGAGCTAGGTCCCCAGGTCAGCTACCTGTTTGGCTCGAAGGTGAAGCAGCAGACGACCACCAAGTACACCAACGGCGACAAGGACAAGGTGGAAGACAACAGCGGCTTTTTGGATTACACCGGAGCCACGCGGGATGAGGCCGATAAGTCGGATCTGGCGCAGTTCGATATTGCCGGGGTAGCCGGCCTGGGCTACATGACCGAAGGCGGCCTGAGCCTGGGTTTGCGCTATGCCCGGGGCTTCAATTCCGTTATCGACACCAAAGACGCGGACAACGAGCCGAAGGCATTCAACAACGCTTTTACCCTGCAGGTGGGCTACTTGCTTCCCCTGGGAAAATAAGCCTAGTAACCGCCTGACAATCGGGGGTATTGGTGCTGAGCAGAAGTTTTTTTCCGCTTCAGCTATACCCTAACCGTCTTAATTCCGTTTGAGGGCACATCCTGGGCATTCCAGGATGTGCTTTCTTTTTACTCCTACCACACTCCTTCTCCCATGAAAAAGACCACTGTCCTGTTGTCCATCTTAGCTGCCGTAGGTCTGACGACCACTGCGCAAGCGCAAGTTCGTTTCGGCGTGAAGGGTGGCGTCAACCTGTCTAACTACTCAGGTTTGACCGACGAGCAGAAGAAGTTTGACGAGAACCTAGTGAATGCCAACGGTGGCGTGATGCTGAACGCTCCGCTCACCGACGACGGCTTCTTCTCCATCCAGCCCGAACTGCTGTACTCGGGCAAAGGCATCAAGTTCAAAGGCGACGGATTTGAGTCAGTAGACCGTATGCACTACCTCGACCTGCCGATTTTGGCTAAGATCAACGCCGATGGCCTGATCTTCGAAGCCGGTCCGCAGCTGGGCTACATGGTATCGCGCAAGGGCACGCTGACGGCCGGTGGCGTAACGGCCGAAGACAGCGACTTCAGCGGGGTAAACCGTTTCGACTTCGGCTACATTGCCGGCGTTGGCTACGAGTTTGACAACGGCTTTGGCTTGGGTGTACGCTACAACGGCGGCCTGCTCAAAGTTGAAAAAGAAGTAGCTGGCCAAGAGCAGTCAAACGCCAAAAACTCGGTATTCCAGTTTCAGGTTGGCTACCTCTTCGGAGCCAAATAAACTGCTTTTACTTCGCAAAAAAAGCCCCGTTCCACACTGAAACGGGGCTTTTTTACGTTTGAAGTATTTTAGGACAGTTGCACTTTGGCATATTTTTAGCCTGACTGCTTTCAACCCTTTCCTTGTACCTCATTCCTTCTCCCATGAAAAAGACCGTAATTGTTTTAGCCTCTTTGCTATCGGTCGCAACGATTAGTGCCTCCCGTGCCCAGGGCGTCCGCCTCGGGCTCCGGGCCGGTGCCAATTACTCCAACCTGGCGGGCGACGTTCAGAACGAAAGCACCTACAATAATAAACTTGGCTTTTTGGGCGGCCTCATGCTCAATGCCGACCTGACCGGCGACGGTTTCCTGTCGGTACAGCCCGAGCTGCTGTTTTCCCAGAAAGGCTTCGAGAACAAGCCTACCGAGTATAAAAATCTGGTCGGTACCACCCAGAAGCGCGAAGGCAAAGTCAACTACAACTACCTCGACGTGCCGGTGCTGTTCAAGGTCAATGCTAGCGGCCTGGTTTTCGAGGCTGGTCCGCAGTACTCCTACCTGCTTAGCGTGAAGGATGAAACGACGGTCACCACCAAGTCGGGCATTACCGGCAACACCAACACGGCCACCACGCATGACCAGAAGGACCTGAGCAACCTCAACCGCAACGAGCTGGGCTACGTGGCTGGCCTGGGTTATCAAGCCGAAAATGGGGTGAGCCTGAACCTGCGCTACACCGGGGCCTTCAGCGACTTTGTGAAAAGCGACAATGGCACCTACTTCGACGGGGACTTGAAGAATGCCCGGCAATCGGCCTTTCAGGTTTCGTTGGGCTATCTGATTCCCAACAAATAATTGGCGCTCGTACTGCAAAAGCCCGGTTTCCGTTAGTGGAGGCCGGGCTTTTTCATGTCTTAACACTACCGGCCTGCTGAAACTGTGCTTAGCTTTACCTCAGTAACTCATTCCTCAGCCTTTGACCTCGAAGCGGCTTTCCATGAAGAATCTTAGCCTGGTGGCAGCCCTGCTGCTGACAGCCAGCACAAGCCAGGCTCAGCAGCTGCGCCTAGGGCTGAAAGTTGGCGGCAACGTGTCTAATGCCGTAGGGCCTGATGCGCGGGAGAGTTCTTGGCTAGTGGGCCTCCACGGTGGTATTACGGCCCAGCTACGACCAGCCGGCTTGCCCAACTGGGGCTTGCAAACCGAGGCGCTATACACGATGAAGGGTGATAATGCTCTGCTGTACGGCCCCAACCTGATGGCCCGGCTGACTTACGCGGATATTCCCCTGCTGCTGCAATACCACTGGGATGACGTATTCTTCGAGGCCGGCCCGCAAGCCAGCTACCTGATTTCGGCTACGGCTAACGTGCCGGAAACCGTGCTGCCCGATTTCAAAGCCTTTGTATATGGGTTTGCCGTAGGGTTTGGTTACCAAAACGACGCCGGCGTACGCATCGGCTGGCGCTACAACGCCGACCTGACCAACGTGACCAACCCGGTGGAAGTGAACGGGGAGCCAACCCAGCTGCGCATGCGCAACAGCGTGATGGAGCTGCACCTTGGCTATAATGCCGGCGTCGGGCAGCTCGGCAAGGCCGTAGGCGACGCGGGCCGCGGCATTGGGCGGGGCGTCAAGTTTGTGGTTACGGCCCCGTTCCGCATCTTCCGCAAGAAGCGACCAGCACCTCAGCAAGCTGCTCCTAGCGCCACTCCTGCCTCAACGCCCAAACCTTGAAGCAAACAAAAGGCCCCGACTGTTTCAGTCGGGGCCTTTTGTTTGCTTGTTGAATACTCCAGAAACTACTTGGCCATAGCGGCGGCGTAGTTGCGGTAAAAATGCGGAATGGTTTCGATACCCTTCAGGAAGTTGAACACGCCGTAGTGCTCATTGGGCGAGTGAATGGCATCGGAGTCGAGGCCGAAGCCGAGCAGTACCGAATCCAGGCCCAGCTCGGTTTTGAACATGGCCACAATCGGGATGGAGCCGCCACCGCGGGTAGGAATGGGACGCTTGCCGAAGGTGGTTTCCATGGCATCGGCGGCGGCTTTGTAGGCTACCGAGTCAGTGGGCGTAACCACCGGTTCGCCGCCGTGGTGGGGCTTCACTACTACCGTGACGCTAGCCGGGGCAATGCTTTCGAAGTGCTTTTGGAACAGGGCCGTAATTTCGTCGGAGGTCTGGTGGGGAACCAGGCGCATCGAGATTTTGGCGTAGGCCTTGGAGGCAATAACCGTCTTGGCACCTTCGCCGGTGTAGCCGCCCCAGATGCCGTTCACGTCGAGCGTGGGCCGGATGCTGGTGCGCTCCAGGGTGCTGTACCCCTTTTCGCCGTGAATGTCGGTCAGGCCGATGCTCTGCTTGAACTCCTCATCGGAGTGCGGGGCCTTGGCCATTTCGGCCCTTTCCTCGGCGCTGAGCTCGTCCACGTTGTCGTAGAAACCGGGAATGGTAATGTGGTTGTTCTCGTCGTGCATCGAGGCAATCATCTTGCACAGGATGTTGATGGGGTTGGCCACGGCCCCGCCGTAGAGGCCCGAGTGCAGGTCGCGGTTGGGGCCGGTTACCTCCACTTCGTGGTAGCTTAGCCCGCGCAGGCCCACCTCGATGCTGGGCGTGTCATTGGCCAAGATACCGGTGTCGGAAATCAGGATGACATCGGCCTTGAGCTTTTCCTTGTTGGCGCGCACGAAGATGCCCAGGTTGTTGGAGCCTACTTCCTCTTCGCCCTCAATCATGATTTTGACGTTGCAGGGCACCCCGCCTTCCTGCATCAGCACCTCAAAGGCCTTCACGTGCATGTACACCTGGCCCTTGTCGTCGCAAGCGCCGCGGGCGTAGATGTTGCCGTCCTTGATGACGGGCTCAAACGGGGGCGAATCCCAGAGCTCGTAGGGGTCGGCGGGCTGCACGTCGTAGTGGCCATACACGAGCACCGTGGGCAGGGCCGGGTCAATGATTTTCTCACCGTAGACGATGGGGTTGCCGGCTGTCTGGCACAGCTCCACATTCTCTACGCCAACTTCTTCGAGGCGGGTTTTGAGGTATTCAGCGGCCCGCAGCACGTCGCCGTGAAACTTAGGGTCGGCCGAAACGGAAGGAATACGGAGCCAGTCGAGCAGCTCACTCAGAAAACGTTCTTGGTTACTTTCGAGGTAGGAAGCCATGCAGGATGGGGTTGGGAAGTACGGCGTAAAAGTAAGCAGCCGGGCTGGGAAAGCGAGGCTACCCCAATAAAACGCCCGCGTAGTCCTTGGCGGCCCCCAGAGGGCGCAGCATGGGCCGGGCTAAAGTCCGTTATTAGTTTCCTTGCCGCGAGTAGAAGGTGCGGTGTGCATCACTTTGGAAAAGTTTCGTGCACTATTTCCCACGCTCTGGCCAAGCTGATACCCTCTCGTTGCGCCACGGCCAACGGATGGTCTGTAGGTTCGAGCTCTATCCAAGGGCGTAAACCCTGACCGCGAAAATGAGCCCGGGATTTGAGGCTCAAGGTTGGAGCAAAAGCAGCTATTTCAGTGCAGAACCAGCCAAAATAAGGACCTATTTCATCTGTATCAGGCGGGTTCTGGTACTTACGAAAGTTCTCTTCCGCCTGGCTTACCCAGACCCCAAATCCCAAAGCTTCTTCCTGCCCATGAATGGGAATTTCCAGCACGCCACGGATAAAAAACTCCCGATTATCAATCACGCATCTATCCCTTGTTAAAACAACCCGATCAGCCCGTTCTTGCTCAGAAATGGTATACATGGGCCAAGGCGCTGCCGAACTTAAATCGGGAAGCGAATCATGAAGCTGTCCGCAGCAAGCGCATTGATAACTCATATACCCGGAGTTGAATGAACGCTCTCCTACTTCCGCCCAAACAGCGGCACGCGGCTTTCCGTCCCGGCGCGCAGGCGGCCGATGTTGGCGCGGTGGGTATAAATTAGCAGGCCAGCCAGCACGAAGCCGAAGCCCAGCAGCAAGTTGTTGTCGGGGCGAAACGGGGGCAGCAGCTGCAGCAGGGCAAAGGCCACGCCGGCCGTCATGCTGGCCAACGACACGTAGCGGAACAGCAGCAGCATCACGAGGAACACCAGGATGCAGACGCCCACCGTGCCCGGAGCAATGGCCAGCATCATGCCCAGCACCGTCGCGACGCCCTTACCCCCGCGAAACTGGGCAAAAATCGGATAGATGTGCCCAATAACGGCCAAAGCTCCGCAGGCCAGTTGAAAGTAAAGCAGCTGGTCGGGGCGAATAGCGCCCTGGTTGAGCATAACCGTCGCCATCATGGTAGCGGCCCACCCCTTGAGCACATCAATGGCCATGACTACCGAGCCCGGCTTTTTGCCTAACACCCGGAACGTATTAGTGGCTCCCGCATTGCCCGAGCCATGCTCCCGAATGTCGAGCCCAAAAAAGCGGCGGCCCACCCACAGGGCCGTTGGGATGGAGCCCAGCAGATAGGCGGCCACGAGCAGGCCAAGGACAACGGGAATGTTCATAGAGCGAGGGCAAAAAACGGCGGTTTGGCCAAAGATACGGGCCTTTAGCAGGCTTGTACGCAAATCTGCACGGTTGTGCTGGCCTGCCGGGGGTTGGGAGGCTAGGCCGACGCTATCTGCCAGCCAGCGGCTAGTGACGACATCGGCCGCCACCGCCAAAAAACAGCCCCGCACCGGAAACCGGGCGGGGCTGCTAGCTATACTTGCGGCGAAGCTTACGAGTCGCCGAAGGGGTCTTCCTCCCCTTTTTTCTTCTTTTTCTCGGCCTCTTTGGCCTTTTTCTCTTCTTCCTTCTTCAGCTTTTCAGCCTCCTTGGCTTTTGCCGCATCCTCCTTTTTCATCTGGGCGGCGGTTTTGCCTTCGTCTACCGGGGGCTCGGTAGCCGCGGCCTCGTCTTTCTTCTTCTTTTTGCTGGTATCCTCCGCCGAAGCATCGTCGGCAGCAGCATCCTTATCCTTCTTTTTCTTCTTGGACGAGGTATCCTCTACAGGGGCATCGGCGGGTGCGGTGCCCTCATCGAAGGCCGCATCCTTGTCCTTCTTTTTCTTCTTCTTGTTGTCTTCCATGAAGTCGAAATTCCCTTCGCTCACGGGGCGGGCCGGAGCGGCTTTGGGCTTGCTGTTGTCGCCGAGGTAATCCTTGCGGAAGTGGCGGGTAAACAGGTCCTTCTCCTGCTCGTCGCCGAGGTAGAAGCCGTACTCTGTGGCCGTGTTGTAATCACCTTTGGCCTTGAAGCCGATGATTTCGTCGTAGGAGCCGTGCTGGGCTTTGGTCAGCAGCACGTTGTTGGAGTAGCGGATGTGGTACCAGGTCTGGGGCTCGGCCTCCAGGTACATTTCCACCGCGTCGCCAGTCGTTTCCTTCTTGATTTCGATGTAGCCGTCAATCTGGGCGTTGATGTCCTTCTTGCCGATGCTCACCAAACCAATCTTGCCCACCGAATACCAGGCCTTGAACTTCTCCGACCAGCGCAAGTCTACCTTGCTCAACACCAGCGTGTGCAGAAACTTAGGCGACACTTTCTGCAGTGGGGTGTAGCCCCCCTTGCGTTCAATGTAGCCCTGCACGCCTTTGGTACCCACAAACTCCCCCATCTTGTAATACTGCTCCGGCGAACCATCCAGGGCTTCGGCTAGGCCCTTGGTATTGGTGGCCATGTCGGTTGCCATGGCTTCCACGGCCTTCTCCGGGATGTTGATGTCGAAGGTCATGAAAGTATTCAGGTGGTAGATGTTGCTATCGGGCTTGGCATAACCTACGCCGGCAGCCTGCATGTTATAATCCTTGTTGGAGTTGATCAGCTGCAGCTTGCCGCGGAAGTCGATGGCCCCGGTCGAGTCGTGCAGCGTCATCACGCTGCCCTCGTACACGTTCGGGTCGGCCAGGTCGTTGCGGGTGATGGTGTAAGTGCCTTTTTTGGCGTCGAAGCTCAGCACCCCATCCACCTGAAACAGGTTCATGTCGGTAATGCCCGGCTTAACGGCCACGAACAACGGATACACTTTGGCCGTAGCGTCGGACAGGTACAGGCCCGATACCATCGGCGTACCGTCGCTCGACTTGGGTTCCATGAGCTTGATGCGGATACCTTTCGGGTCGATACTATCCTGCACCGGAAACCAGTCGGCGGCGGCCGCTTGCTTGCTGAACTCCAGGCGGCTCTGCCCGTCGAAAGTAAAGCCGCGCTTCTGCGAGTTCAGGTTAACGGCCCCGCGGTAGGCAATGCGCGGCGCCAGGTGAAACTTGTCGGTAGCCTGAATAGTAGCTACGGCCGTGGTCGGTGGGGAGAAAGGCGCGTTGTCATCGTCTTTCTTCTTCAGAATACCTTTACCTCCCTTGCCCCCACTGATCTTGCGGCCGTTGGCACCAGCCACAGCCGCCGAATCGACGGCGAAGTTGGTGAACTTGATAGCAAACGAATCGGCTGAGGCGTTTTTGTAGCTATACAGCGCATTGCCTATAAAGGAAGTGCGCGACTGAATCTTGATTTCGCCCTTGTACAAGTGGTGGTACTTGGCCAGGGTATCCATCGTAATGCTGGCATTCTGGAAAGCCCGCATCTGAGCTCCGGCCATCACGTAGACTTTGTTGCTGTCAGGCTCAATCCAGGCATCGGCGGCGGCAATGTAGGGCACGCCCCCGGCAATAAGACGGTAGCGGCTCAGATCGTACTGGCCGGTGCTGGCCCGGAACTTCAGGCCTTTCTGATCGGGCTTGGTGGAGTAGAAGTAGGAGCGCGACGAGTCGGCCCCGGCGGCTACCCGCATCTGCACGATTTTCTTTTTGAAGTCCCACTTACCGCCGCTCAGCGTGGTCCGATATTCCGAGTACGGCAGGTCGATGCTGGCCTTGCTGCCCTCCTCGCGGGAGAAATCGGCAAAGCCCTGCTTGATGTCGTACTTAAACGCCACCTCGTTAGCCGTCAGAGCCGGCTTGTTGGCCTCCGCCGACTTAATACTCAGGGTCGACTTTTTACCCGAGTAGCTTGTCGGTTTAAAGACAAACTCTTTGGAGCGGATAAAGGACTGCGGCCCATCCATGCGGCCGTCGCCGTAGAGGCCGCCGGGCGAGAGAATAGCCGTGCCTTTGTAGCTGTAGTCGCCGGCGTAGAACTTCATCGGCTGCCCGTCGCGCGGGGTGCTCAGATACATCGAATCCGACTTGACCACCCACTTCATCTGGTAGCCCGGCAGGAGCGAGACTTTGGCAAACTCCACGCCGTTGAGCGGCCCCTGGGCAATGGTAGCCGTTTTACCGACCGTCACGACGGAGTCTTTGTAGAAAATGAACTGGTCGCTGAACAGGTCGCCGGTCAGGTATTTCACCTCCCCGATTCCCTGGATACCACGGTTGCTCATCATCACCTTGTTGAACAGCCGGGCTTTGCCCCCATACACTGGGAAGCCTTCCTTAGGCAGGTCATACACGAAGCCCAGGGAGCCGTCGTCGAGCAGACTCAGCTTGGTTTTGAATTCGGGCATGATGTTGCCCGACACGAAGGTGCCTTTGAAGCCTACCGCCGAGCGGTTCTTATTGTTGAGCGAGTCAATCTTGAAGGGCGGAATATCGAAATACACCGTCGTGTCGTAGGCGCCGCCCAGTACTTCGGGCTTGTTGAAGAACACGTAGGCCCCGGTGGAGGCGTCGAACGAGGGGAAGGCCCCCAGCTTTTTGCGGCCCGACTTGTTGTTGGGGGCGTTGATGTAGAGACGACCGGCCGACGTTTTTTTCTTGTTGGTCAGGGTGAAGTCCGTTTCCTTGCGGGCCTTCATCACCGAGCCTTTCGAGCCCTTGCCCTTCACGATGATGGAGTCAATCTTGACCAGATCCACGTAGAACCCGTCGTAGTCGAACTTGAACTCCTTGCCCTTGAAGATAAAGGCCGAGGCCACTACGGTGCCGTTGAACAGCACCCCGCGGTTTTTCTGAATTCGGATAACGCTGCTGTCGGGCTTCACAAACACCGTTACGGAGTCATCGGAGAAGTTGAAGCGGTCCACGCCGCGCACAATCAGGTCGTTGGTGGCCAGGTTCAGGGTAGCATTCTTACCCGAGGGCGACAACGAGCGGATGGCAATATGGTCGTAGTCTTTCTTGCCCCGCGACGAATTCACGTAGTGCATGGCCTTGGGTAGCAGCACAATCTGCTCGGTCTGCGGATTCCACTGCACGTAGCCATCCTTGGCTAGCCCTGCCACGGCAGAGCGCACGTTGGGCTCTTTTACCTTTAAAGCGGCCGCGACATCCTGCACCGTGAAGGTCTTGGCGTTGCCGTTCTGCTGGCTGTAGCCCACCACCAGCTGCAGCGGGTGCAGCTTGTTGATGCCCTTAATCTGTTGGTAGCGCGTGTTGGTATAAAACTCCTTGGACTCGAAGTTGGCCGTCACCTGGTTTTTAGCCGTCAGGATGGCCAGGTTGATGTAAGGCGTCTTGAGCGGCCAGGTCAGCAGCTCCGTCGCAATTTCCATCTGGTGGTAAGAGTCGGTGTAGGGGGTGGTCTTGTAGAGACCATCCTCACGGGCCAGTTGCAGCACCTGCCGGCTCTTGGAGTAGCGCAGCTTCACGCCGGGGTGGGTCAGCGAGTCGCTCTTGTCCTGGAAGATGGTCACGGCGGCGCGGTCCGCTGAAATCAGCGTATCGCCCAGCAAGTAAGCCCGCGACGAAGCCCGGAACTTGGTTTTACCGTCCACGTCCACGATAATGCGCGATAGGCTGCCATCAAGCGAGGCGCTGAGTGTGCGGGCCCCGGCCAGGGAAAAACCGCCGAAGTAGCGGATATTTTCCCCGATGTTTTTCACCCGGGCATCGTTGGTAAGCGAAATAAAGCGAGGGTATCCCGTATCAGCCGCCCCGGTTTTCTTCTTAATGCTCTTGTAGGCAAAAGCACCCTGAATTGGCGCTTCCAGTACGGCCGGGTAGGTCAGCGTCACGGGCTGGGCCGTAAACTCCGCCTTGCTCATGTCGAAGTCGTAGTTGACAAAGTCAGCCGTTACCAGGTTCTGGTTGATCGACCACACGTATTGGCCGCCCTGCCCGATAAAGCGGTTGGTACCGGGCACTACAACCCCGCTGGTTTTGCGAACGAAAATCGAGTCGCCGGCGGTAGCCATAAACAGGTCCGCGTCCTTGATCAGCATTACCGGACCACGCGTTGTAGGGGCCACGTAGCTATCGTAGTAAGCCGGGGCCGAGTCGAATGCTGGCTCCGGCTCGGGGGCAGTGGCCGGAGCCGTAGTGCCTTTAGCCGGCGTTTTGGCCGCAGTTTTCTTCTTGGGAGTTCCCCAGCCATCGTCGCTGCCAGTGTCCCACACATCGGCGGTGTCCCAGCCGTCACTGCTCTTTTTCTTGGGAGCAGGCTTGGCAGCGGGCTTAGCCGCGCCGGTGTTGAGCGGTTGCGTCACAACGGCGGCGGCCGGCGGCGCGGGGCGCGGGGCCGGAGTGGGCTGGGGCATGTCGGTTTCGTTGTAGGCAAAGCTGAACGTGCCACCCACTACGCGCAACGTATTGTAGCGCGACTTGTAGAGCGTCTTGGTATCCAGAAACTGTCCGGCGCTGACCAGAAACTTCTCGGCATTAGCCAGCTGCTCCCGGTTGACGGTTTTCACCACCACTTCCAGGAACTCGTCCATCTGTTTGTCGGAGAAATTCTGCACCGTTGCCCCGCCCACGATGCCCTGATAGAATCCCTCAATGGCGGGGTGGGGCTTGTACTTGCGCAGCAGCATCTGCTGTGAAATCTCCACAATACGCCCCTGCTGGGTAGCCGTGAGCTTGTTGCTAGCCCAAAGCTGCTGCAAACGAGCCCCGGTAGCCTTGGCCACGGCGTTATTCGTGGCCACCATCATCGACTGCACATCAATGATGAACTGCTCAGGTTCCTTCGACAGCTTACCCGTGAATTTGGGCAAGGCCGGGGCCGCCGGCGCGGCCGTCGGCTGTTTGGAGGGAGTTTTCGTTTGTTGGGCCCAGGCCGGGGTGCTTAGTCCCAACACCACCGCGCATAGCCACCCAAAAGCAAGTTGCTTCATACTTTTTCCGTCAAGACCTACTAAGACGGCTACAATTTCGTGAAAATCGCCGAAACCCAGTTATTCTTGGTTCGGTGTGATTGATAGACCAATGCGTGTTTTTTCGCCTCGGCTTCAATCTTGGATAAATCCTCTTGGTAAAATCCACTGAATAGAATAGGACGCCCCTGCGGCAACAAAGCTGCATAAGCGTGCATATCCTCCAGCAGCACGTTGCGGTTGATGTTGGCCAGGATGATATCGAAGGGCTGCTCGCCCTCCAAGACTTCCACGCCACCCAGGCGGCACTCAATATTCGTGCAGTTATTTTCGGCGGCGTTGTCGGCGGCGTTTTCCACCGTCCAGGGCTCCACGTCGACGGCCAGCACTTCGCGGGCCCCCAGGTGCACGGCCATGATGGCCAGAATGCCCGTACCGCAGCCCATATCCAGCACCCGCAGGCCCTGGTGGTCGATGTCGAGCTGGTTTTCAATCATCAAAGCCGTGGTTTCGTGGTGGCCGGTGCCGAAAGACATGCGCGGCATAATCACGATTTCGTATTCCAGGCCTTCGGGCTTCTCGTGAAAGGGCGCCCGCACCGATACCCGGTCGGCAATAATGAGGGGCTGAAAATTCTTTTCCCACTCGGCATTCCAGTTCTGGCGCGTAATGACGCGGTGCTCGTAGCCCAGCTCGCCCAGGCCTTCGTAGCGCGCCATTACCTCGGCCACGGCATCGGGGTTAAAGTCGCCTTCGCCGATGTAGGCGCAGAACCCTTCGTCGTTGTCCTCGAAAGTGTCGTAGCCAACCTCGGCCAGTTCGGCTACCAGAATATCAGCAAGTTCACGGGGGGCCTGTACGCGTACTTCTACAAAATCCATCTTATCAGTTGTTGAGGCAAGAGAAGCCACACATGCTTCTTCGATTAAGATGGCAAGTTCGCACGAAAAAATGGGTGCGTCGCAACCAAGCCGCTTATTGCCAGTGCTGGGCAACAGCAAAGCTCCTCTTTCCGGTTCCGCGGGCGAAAGGGAATCGGGCCTCTAAAATCCAGCCCCAAGCATTTAGTAATATAAATACTCGTTTATTTACCACGCAGCTGGCGCAGAGCGGCTGCATTATCTGCCCATTCCAACACCTTTTTATGAAGCAAACCATTTTATCCGTAGCCTGCCTGGCCGCCCTAGGCAGCGCCGCGCTGGTGGGCTGCAAAGCCAAAACGGCCGAAGCATCCGAAACGACAGAAGCACCCGTTACCACCACCACGGAAGCTGCCCCTGCAGCTGCGCCCGCAGCGGCTACCGCCACGGAGGAAACCGCCGCGACGGGTACCACGGCCACCTTCGACCTCAACAGCGTGCCAGTATCCAGCGCCAACCTGGGAACCTGGCCGTATCTGAGCCGCCTGAAGGGGTATGAAATCCGCTACGACAGCGACAGTACGGGCTTCGATTTCGACCGGACCTACGTGTACGACGGCAAGAACATCATTCCCGTGGAAGGCAAGATTGTACGCCGCAGCTTCCGGCCCGCCGACTCCGAAAAAGCGGCTTCCGAGCTGATGATTCAGCGCAACTACGAAAATCTGCTGAAGGACCTGGGGGCCGTAAAGGTGTCCGGGGTGGAAATACCCGAAGAAACCATCAAGAAAATAGGCGAATCGGAGTACCGTAAGCACAGCGGCGGCCTGAGCATATATGGCCCGGTTGACACCTACGTGATTCGCCAGAAAGACAAAGAGGTCTGGGTGCAGGTGCAAACTTCCTCCGACAACCAGTACAAGCTCAACGTGACGGAAAGAGCCGCCATGTCTCAGCAAGCGGGCGTTGTGGGCGCCACGGAGCTAAAAAAAAACTAGATACGGAGGGTAAAGCTACCCTCTACATCAACTTCGACACCGATAAAGCCAGAATCAAGCCCGAGTCGGAGGCCACGGTGGCCGAGGTGGTGAAGCTGCTGCAGAATCCCGGACTGCGGCTTTCCGTGGAAGGCCACACCGACAACACCGGCGCGGCGGCCCACAACCGGCAGCTGTCTGAGCAGCGTGCCCAGGCCGTGGTAGCCAACCTGACCCGGCACAACATTGCGGGCAGCCGCCTGCGCGCCGCGGGCTTCGGCCCCGACAAGCCCCTGGCCGACAACACCACTGAAGCCGGCAAGGCCCAGAACCGCCGGGTTGAGCTGGTGAAGCTGTAACCAGGATTGCAATTATAAAAAAGCCCGTTCCAACTACATGGAACGGGCTTTTTTAATGGTAAAAAGTACGAGCTACTGCTTACGGCAACCGGCAAAAGAGCGGGATTTGGTGTAGGTAATGGAGAAGTCGGCCAGGGCGCGACGGTCGGTTACGAACAGCACATAGTCGGCAAAGTCCCGGGCTGAGGTTTGGTACCAGAACCCGGCTTTGTCGGCAAAGAGCTTGTTGTCTTCCTGATAAACCAGCAAATCGGCAAAGGCTTCTTCGGGCTCCTGGTACACCGTGGCAAAGCAGTAGCTGCGGCGGTAGGGGTCCGTTTCCAGATACACGGAGCCGTAAATCCGGCAGGGGTCAAAGGACCCAAACCGGACCGAAGCCGGGGCCACAAACGGTACGGTTGGCGCGGCGCGGAATGGGTTCAGGGCCAATACGCCCGATAAAAGCAGGGAAGCCAGCATGAAGACAGAGGTGAGAAGTCGGAGCGGAGAACTGAGCAGCAGCCGTAAGCCAGAAGCGTGCCGCTATAACCACCCAAGGGGAGTCTACGTTCTCCGCGCCGACTTTTACCCCGCAGAAGCTTAGAACGACTTGATAATCTCGGTGAAGTCGCGCGACTTGAGGGAGGCGCCGCCAATGAGGCCCCCATCCACGTCGGGCTGACTAAACAGCTCCCGGGCGTTCTGGGCGTTGGCCGAGCCGCCGTACAGGATAGTCGTGTTCAGAGCGGCTTCGGCGTCGTAGGCGCGGGCAATCTGCTCCCGGATAAAGGCGTGGACTTCCTGGGCCTGCTGGCTGGTAGCGGTTTTGCCGGTGCCGATGGCCCAGATGGGCTCGTAGGCAATAACTACTTGGGCAAACTCCTCGTTGCTGAGGTGAAACAGGCCGTTTTTCAACTGGCTAGCCAGGAAATCGAAAGTTTCGTCGGCTTCGCGGGTTTCCAGGGTTTCGCCGATGCAGAAGATGGGCTTCAGGCCGGCGGCCAGCACGGCCTTGAGCTTCTGGCTGAGCAGCTCGTCGTCTTCGCCGAAGTACTGGCGCCGCTCGGAATGCCCCAGAATCACGTACTCCACTCCTACCGACTGCAGCTGCTTGGCCGATACTTCGCCGGTATAGGCGCCGCTTTCTTTCTGGTGGCAGTTTTGCGCACCCAGGTGAATCCGGCCGCCTTCGGCCAGCAGCTTGCCAATGGAGTGCAAGAATGGTGCGGGCGGGGCAATTACTACTTCCACAGTGGCGCCCAGCGTCTCGTCGGCCACCATATTCGTGATTTCCGAAACCAGGGCGAGGCCGTCCTGGTAAGTCATGTTCATTTTCCAGTTGCCGGCAACGATGTTCTTGCGCATAAATCAGGGTTGGGAGAAGGATGAATCGTTTGCCTGCAAAGAAACAATAATTCACCCGAGCAACGCGCTTTACGCTAGCGGGTGCGGCGGCGGGAGCGGCGCAGCCCCAGCCACGTACCTCCCACGGCTACCACGCCTGCCCCAACCAGGGCGGCCCAGCCAAGTTCGGGATACGCCCCACGCTGGGCCACCCAGATAGCCACCAGGGCCCAGACCACCACGGCCGGAAACACCAGCTCCCGAAACACCTTGCTGACCACCAAAGCCAGCCCCACCACCACGGCCAGCAGCAACAACGTTAGCAGCACGGCAATGTTGGTTTCCGTTTGCCAACCCAGCTCCCGCAGCCCAATGGTGACGTTGAGAACGGTAGCCACCGAAATCCAGCCCAGGTAGAGCGCAAAGGGAATGCTAACCCAACGCGGGACCTTGTGGGCCAAGGTTTGCTTGCGGGCCCGGCCATAGGTTAGAATAAGAGAACCAAGAAGTACCAGCATAGCCAGTACGCTCAGCTCGATGAGTTCGTAGGCGAAGAGCACCACCCAGCTGGCCGTTGCCACGCTGGCCAGCGTGAGCGGCCGGGCCAGGGTGCCGGGCAACGAGGTGGCACGCTGCGCCGGGAGCAATTGCCACACGGCATACACGGTAAGGGCCAGAAAAATCACGCCCCAGATACTGAATGCATAGCCCGCCGGGGTCAGCATAGTAGGATACTTCGCCGACACGGCTCCCATTGTCTGCCCGTTGAACGGGTGAGCATTGGCCCAATAATTCAGCCCAATGTTGCCCAGAATGCTAAGCGAAGCCAACCAGCGCCACGCTGAAACGGGAGCATACTCGCGCACTTGGGTAGCAGATGCACTAGAATTCATAAGCAATACGGGGCCCAAGGGCCATAAAAAGGGTGAAATAGTCGACAACCTACGAAATATTAAACTCCTCAGATTTAAGCTTAATTGTACCGATTCTAAATATTATTTATAATTTGTCTAAACAACTTTGGAATAGTAGCGCTTAGTACAGAGTTTTGTGCCGTTCTAATCAATGCCTATTCACATGCGACAACCTGTTGTACCATCCTCCCGGCAAATCCTTTTTGCTGTTTTTACCTTGCTACTTTCATTATCGGCCCTGACTACGCAGGCTCAGAATGCCATCCTGCAGGGCCGCGTTACGACGCCGGCCGGGCAGCCGGTAGCCGGCGCTGGCGTAGGCCTGAAAGGCACGGTGCTAGGAGCCAACACGGACGCGGAAGGTAACTTTCAGATTACGGCCGTAGCAGCCGGCACTTATACGCTGCACGTGCGGCTAGTGGGCTTTCAGGCCCAGGAACGGCGGGTGAAAGTAACGGCGGATGAAACCAGCATTCAGAACTTTGTGCTGACTGAAAGCACCGAGCAGCTAAGCGAAGTAGTGGTGGAAGGCAAAGGCGCCAACCGCTTTGCCCGCAAAGAGTCGGAGTTTGTAAACAAGATGCCGCTCAGCAACCTGGAAAACCCGCAGGTGTACGCCACCGTGGGCAAGGAACTGCTGACCGAACAGCTGGTATTCACGGTAGACGACGCTATCCGCAACGCTCCGGGCGTGCAGCGCATGTGGGATGCTACCGGCCGGGCCGGCGACGGGGGCGGCTTCTACGGCAGCCGCGGCTTTATTCTGCAGAGCCGCCTGCGCAACGGCATCGTGGGCGGCGTGAGCAGCGACATCGACGCGGTGAACCTGGAGAAGCTCGAAGTCATCAAAGGCCCCTCGGCCACGCTGTTTGGCAGCGCCCTGACGTCGTACGGCGGCCTGATTAACCGCGTCACGAAGAAGCCCTACGACAAGTTCGGGGGCGAAGTAAGCGTGTCGGGCGGCAGCTACGGCTTCCACCGCATCAGCGCCGACGTAAACCTGGTGGACCCCAACACTCCTAGTGACCAGCCCAAAACCCTGGCATTTCGCCTGAACACAGCCTACCAGTACGAAGACAACTTCCAGGACAAGGGCTTTGGCCGCAACCTGGCCGTGGCCCCCAGCCTCACCTACCGCCCCTCCGACCGGCTGACCATTAACCTGGACGCGGAACTGTTTCAAAGCCAGAACATGGGCCGGCAGATCTTCTTCTTCTACTCGCCGGTAGCGGCCCTGGGCGTGTCGCGCGCCGAAGATTTGCCCCTGGAATACCGCAACTCGTATGCCGGCAACGGCCTGACGCAAAGCTCGCGCAGCGCCAACGTATTCGGGCAAGTGAACTACCGGATTTCGGACCGCTTCACCTCCTCGACCAACCTGAGCGTGGGCCACAGCTTTTCCGACGGCTTCGGGCCCTACTTCTACCTGGCCTCAGATGCCGACGTGCTCCAGGATAAAACCCTGCCCGCGGGCATGCACTACCTGATTCGGGCCGACCAGTCGACGCGCAACAGCACGCTCTCGACCTACCAGGTGCAGCAGCTCTTCAACGGCGACTTCCAACTGGGCAACCTGCGCAACCGCGTGGTGCTGGGCCTGGACTTTTTGCGCCTCAATAGCGACATTACCTTCTTCGGCGGCATCGTGGACTATGTGCCGCTGAACGTGCCGGGCTACGACTACTCGACCTTCAATGGGCCGGCCGTTACGGCATTTTACGCCAAAAACGCACCCGGCACCTACATCAACAACATTAAGTCGAACACCTACAGCGCCTTTGCCTCCGACGTGCTCAACCTCACGGAGCAACTCAGCGTGCTGGCCGCCCTGCGCCTCGACCGGTTCGAAAACAAGGGCGGCATCCTGTACGGCCCGGTGGAGCCCTTCACCCAGACGACGTTGTCGCCCAAGTTCGGGGTGGTGTTTCAGCCGGTGCTGAACCGGGTGTCGGTGTTTGCCAACTACCAGAACAGCTTCAACAACCAGGCTTCGGCCTACGTGGACACCAACCGCCAGCCCCGGACGGCGGTGGCCGAGCGGGCCAACCAGGTGGAAGGCGGCGTGAAGCTGGACGCGGCCGATGGTAAAATCAGCGCGACGCTGAGTTACTACAACATTGAGGTGAAAAACCTGCTGCGCAACACGCCGGTAAACCCCACCTCGCCCACGGCCAACGACGGGATTCCGAATGCCCAGAGCCAGGACGGCACCCAGCGCAGCAAAGGAGTGGAAGCCAACCTGATTGCCAACCCCGTAACGGGCCTGAACGTGGTGGCCGGCTTCAGCTATAACGACTCGAAGTGGACCCAGGCCGCCGTGGCCGACGGTATTATCGGGTTCCGCCCCAACACGGCTTCGTCGCCCTACAACGCCAACCTGTGGCTGAGCTACCGCCTGCCCCAGGGCCTGCTGCAAGGCCTGGGCCTGGGCTTCGGGGGCAACTACGCCAGTGAAAACAAGGTGCAGAACTCGGCTACCAACGTGTTTACCCTGCCCGAATACACCATCCTGAACGCCTCGGCTTTCTACGACCAGCCCCGGTTCCGGATTTCGGCCAAGGTGGACAACCTCACCGACAAGAAGTACTGGGTGGGCTACACTACCGTGAACCCGCAGAAGCTGCGCAGCATCGTGGGCAGCTTGGCCTTTAAGTTCTAAGGGCCGGAAACTTTTCACTTGGAACGTCATTCCGAGTGAAGTCGAGGAATTTTGCGGGCTGACAGTTGATTAGTAATCAAACGAAGCTACGCGAGGTTCCTCGACTTCGCTCGGAATGACGTTCTGCGGAAGGGCTTGTTTTAACCTCGTTGTATTCGTATGACCACCTTCAAAAAAGTCGTCGGCACTCTGCACCTCTGGCTCGGGCTTTCCACCGGGCTGGTGGTGTTTATCGTGAGTCTGACCGGGGCCATCTTCACGTTTCAGGACGAAATCCGGGATGCTACTCAGGCCTGGCGCAAGGTGGAAGTGCCGGCCCGGCCGACCGAGTTTCTGCTGCCCTCCCGCTTGCAGGCTATAGTCGGGAAAAGCCATCCGGAGCTGAAGCCCGCCTTTTTCATGTACATGGGCCCCGAACGGTCGGCGGTGCTTTACAGCACGGATAAGCAGGGCGAGTATTTTGCCACCGCCCTGAACCCCTATACCGGGCAGGAGCTGGGCCACCTCGACCTGCACCGCGACTTTTTCAGCATCGTCCAGGACCTGCACATGTACTTGCTGCTGCCTGAAGAAGTCGGTGGAAAGGTGGTGGGCATCTCGGTGCTGGTGTTCGTGGTAATGCTCATTACCGGCATCATTCTGTGGTGGCCCAAGCGCAAAACCGACCGAAAGCGCAGCTTCACCATTAAATGGGGCGCCCGGTGGCGGCGCGTAAACTACGATTTGCACAACGTGCTGGGCTTTTATGCCTCCAGCATTGCCCTGATTCTGGCCCTGACCGGCCTGATGATGAGCTTCGAGTGGGTGATGAAATCGGTGTACTTCGTCAGCAATGCCGGCCAGGACTACCCCGTGGAGAAAACGCCGCCGACGGTGGACACGCTGCAAGCTGTAGCCGCCAGCAGTCAGCCCGTGGCCGATGTGTACTACCAGCAGATCCGGCGCACCTCCCCTACGGCGAAGATGATTTTCCTGGGCTTGCCCGCTTCGCCCAAGCAGCCGGTGTACAGCATTGCCTACGAACGGGCTTTGTACTACTACCACCGCGACGAATACTACTTTCACCCGGTGTCGGGGCAGCTGCTCAAAAGCATTCCGCACGCAAGCAAGAGCAACGGCCAGAAGATGGCCGATGTGAACTACGACCTGCACACGGGCCAAGTGCTAGGGTTGGGTGGCAAGATGCTGGCCTTCCTGGGCAGCCTGATTTCCGCCAGCCTGCCCGTAACGGGTTTTATGGTGTGGTGGGGCCGCCGCAAAAAGCCCAAGAAGCAGCGTGGCCGGGAAGTGGCCGTACCCGTTTAGGCCGCGAAGTACTTCTCGACCAGCTCATCGGTCAGCTCCCGGGAGCCGGACTGCCCGTTCTTAGCCGGCGGAAAGGCATTGCGGCAAAAGCCCATCTGGCGTTGAAAGTCGTACAACGCGTGGCAGTAGCCGGCAATAATGAGGGCAGCCGTCGTCTGGGCCACGTCCCAAAAAACCTGGACGGTGACGGGCGTTTCCCGGTCCTGCACGTCTTCTACATTATAAATATGCAGGGCATCGAGAATTTCCAGCTCCGGGCCGTTGCGCAGGGCGTAGAGGTAGCCGGTTTCACCGTCGTCTTCGAACATGACTTCAAACTCATTGCCCGCGGCCGTGCTGCTGATAAGCTGGTTTTCCTGGCCCGGCTCGGGCTGGCCTACGCGGATTTGTTCTTCGGCACCTAGTATCATGGTCAATCTTACGTAAAAAGAGCCGCCTTACGGGCGGCTCTTTTAGTTTTTACGGCAAACCCACGCGGTAAGGCTTACAGCTTTTCGGCCAGGAAGCGGGCTGTGTGGTTGGTGTCTTTGTGGGCCAGCATTTCCTCGGGCGTGCCTTCAAAGAGCAGGTGGCCGCCGTTGGTGCCACCCTCGGGGCCGAGGTCAATAATCCAGTCGGCGCACTTGATGATGTCCATGTTGTGCTCGATGATAAGCACCGAGTTGCCTTGCTCAATCAGGGCGTTGAGGGCCTTGAGCAGCTTGGCAATGTCGTGGAAGTGCAGGCCGGTGCTGGGCTCGTCGAAGATGAACAGGATTTTATCCTGCTGCAAGGTGGCGCCCTTGGTCAGGAAGGAAGCCAGCTTCACGCGCTGGGCCTCCCCGCCCGACAGCGTGTTGGCCGACTGCCCCAGGCGGATGTAGCCCAGTCCCACGTCGTCGAGGGGTTTGAGGCGCTCGGCTACCTTGGGCTGGCCCTTGAAGAACTCCACGGCATCGGCCACGGTCATTTCCAGCACGTCGTCGATGCCCTTGTCCTGGAATTTCACGTCCAGAATATCCTGCTTGAACTTGCGGCCGCCGCAGCTTTCGCACGTCAAATAGATATCGGCCATGAACTGCATTTCAATCTTGACCTGACCTTCGCCCTGGCACACCTCGCAACGCCCACCTTCGATGTTGAACGAGAAGTGGGAAGGTTTCAGGCCCCGGGCTTTGGCCAGGGGCTGGTCCGAAAACAGGGTCCGGATGGCGTCGTAGGCCTTCACGTAGGTAACGGGGTTAGAGCGGCTGCTCTTGCCGATGGGGTTCTGATCCACGAACTCCACGTGCGACACCTGGCCCTGCACGCCCATCAGGCGGTCAAACTTGCCGGTAGCTTCGCCGGCCCCGCCGCCGAGCTGCTTGGCCACGGCCGGGGCCAGAATGCGCTTCACCAGCGTCGATTTGCCCGAGCCCGACACGCCCGTTACGACGGTCATCACACCCAGCGGGAACTTCGCGTTGACGTTCTTGAGGTTGTTTTCCCGGGCGCCGGTTACCTCCAGCGCGTTGCGCCAGGGCCGCCGGATCTGGGGCACCTTCACCTCCATCTTCCCGCTCAGGTACTGGCCGGTGTAGGTGGTCGTGTCCTTGAGAATCTCGGGGTAGGTGCCCTGGAACATCAGGTTGCCGCCGCCGCTGCCGGCCTCGGGCCCGATGTCGATGATCTGGTCGGCTTCCTCCATCATCTTCTCCTCGTGCTCCACCACAATAACGGTGTTGCCGAGCTGCTGCAAAGAGCGGAGTACGCCAATAAGCTGCTCGGCATCCTTGGGGTGCAGGCCGATGCTGGGCTCATCGAGAATGTACATGGAACCCACCAAGGCCGAGCCGAGCGAGGTAGCCAGGGAAATCCGCTGACTTTCGCCACCCGAAAGCGTGCTGCTCAGGCGGTTCAGGGTCAGGTAGCCCAGGCCCACGCGGTTGAGGTAACCGAGGCGGTTGGTGATTTCCGTGCTCAGGCGCTCGGCCACCTTCATTTCGTGCTCCGTCAACGACAGATTCTCGAAGAAGTCGAGGGCCTTGCTGATGGGCAGCAGCACGAGGTCGGTAATGCTCTGGTCCTGGATTTTGACGTACTGGGCGTCCTTGCGCAGGCGGGTGCCGCGGCAGTCGGGGCAGGTAGTGCGGCCCCGGTAGCGGCTTTGCAGCACCCGGTACTGGATTTTATGGGTTTGGGTACTTACCCATTTGAAGTACTCGTCGAGGCCGTCGAAGTACTTGTTGCCTTTCCAGAGCAGGGTGCGCTCGGCCTCGCTCAGCTCGTTGTAGGGCCGGTGAATGGGAAAGTCGAAGCGGATGCCGTTTTTGAGCAGGGGCTTGAGCCACTCGCTCTGCTTGTCGGTGCGCCAGGGAGCAATAGCGCCTTCATACACCGTCAGGCTCTTATCGGGAATCACCAGGTCTTCGTCAATGCCCAGCACCGAGCCGAATCCTTCGCAGGTCTGGCAGGCGCCGTAGGGGTTGTTGAAGGAGAAGAAGTTGACGTTGGGCTCCTCGAACACCATGCCATCCAGCTCGAACCGGTCGGAGAACGTGCGGGTCTCGTTGTCAAGGCGGACCAGGCAGGTGCCGTGGCCTTCGAAAAACGCGGTTTGCACCGAGTCGGAGAGGCGGAACTGCAGGTCTTCGTCGCCGGGGCGAATCACGGCCCGGTCAATCATGATGTAGACTTCACCCTTCACCTCGGGCTTACCTTCACCGATGAGGTCCTCGATAAAGGCCGTTTCGTCGCCGTTGATGACCACGCGGCTGTAGCCTTTTTGCAACAGCAGATCCAACTCCTTGCTCATGGGCCGGCCTTCTTCGGAGGGCAGCAGCGGGGCCAGAATCGTGGCGCGGGCCCCGTCTTCGAGCCTGAACAGGTAATCCACTACATCGGCCACGGTATCCTTGCGCACCTGCTCGCCACTGACGGGCGAAAACGTGCGGCCGACCCGGGCGAAGAGCAACTTGAGGTAGTCGTAAATCTCGGTGCTGGTGCCCACCGTGGAACGGTTGTTCTTGATGCTGACCTTCTGCTCGATGGCAATGGCCGGCGAAATACCGCGGATGTAATCCACGTCGGGCTTGTCCATGCGGCCCAGAAACTGCCGGGCGTAGGAGCTCAAACTCTCCACGTACATGCGCTGCCCTTCGGCATACAGCGTGTCGAAAGCCAGGCTCGACTTGCCCGAGCCCGACAAGCCCGTGACGACGATAAACTTATTGCGCGGCAGGGCTACGCTGAGGTTTTTGAGGTTATGCACCCGCGCATTCTTAATCAGAATGAACTCGCGCGGGTCGAGCTGGTCAATCGGGTCGGCCGCGGGGGCGGCTACTTGTAAAGATTCTTTGGCCATAGAAACGGTAAACAGCCGAAGCAACCCGTAAGGTTTCCGCCCCAGCAATTAGACCAACGAAGGTACGGCGGATTACGGGGTCAAGATCAGTCAGCCCGAGAAATTACTTACCCGCCGTGGGCCGCCCCGGGCAACCCGACCAACTTCGCCTACCGCAGCCGCCGCCGTATTTCCTTGGGTAAATCCAGCTCTGCTACCGGAATCGAGTATAAATCCTCGCGCACAATGGTGTTGCCACTACGCTCGGTGCGCGAGAAGTACAGCGTGCGGCCATCCGCCGACAACGCCGGGCAAAAGTCGCTACCCGCTGTATTCACCTTCGGCCCCAGGTTGTAGGGTTGGCTCCAGCCCTTGCCCTGCCGGTAGCACACGTAGAGGTCGGTACCGCCGTAGCCGCCGGGGCGGTCGGAAAGAAAGAGCAGTACGTGGTTGTCGGCCGAAATAAAGGGGTTGCCATCGGAGCCCGCCGTATTAATAGCAAGGGCTACGGCGGGTTGATACCGCCCGTTTGTAAGCTCGGAGGCATAGATATCGGACTTGCCGGGGCCGCCGCGCCGCGTAGACGTGAAGTACATCGTGCCGTTGCGGGCAATGGAAGCATACGATTCGCTGGTCGAGTCCTGGGAGACGCCCGCTACCCGCTGGGGCTCCGACCAGCCCGTACGGGTGCGGGAGACAACCCAGACATCGAAATTGGGCCGCTCGGTAGTAGAGCCGTCGTAGGGCCGGGTGGAGTTGAAATACAGCCGCTGTCCATCGGGAGAGAAAACAGGGTCGATGTCGCGGAACGGGCTGGCAAAGGGCACCGGCGTGGGAGCCTGCCAGCGCCCCGCCACCCGCCTCGACTGCATCAGGCGCAGACGCGTGCGGGTGCGGTCCGAGTCGGTGAAGTAAGCTTCGCGGCCATCTTTGGAAAGAGCCAAGCCAAAAACCCCGCCGTCGGACAAGGTATCCGGTGCAAAAATCCGAGCCTGCGCCCAGGCAACGGGGCTATTTGCGACAAGCGCCAGGGCAAGATACAACCAGAAAATACGCATCGGCAACAGCGCTAACGGTGGAATATAGCGCATAGACTATGCTCGTAACGCAAAGCTGCTTCCATACCTGGGAGCAGGAGGCGGGTGCGGAGTGCTCAATTATAAGCCCTTATAAACTTTCCCGAAGGGCTAATTGAAGTTTTTCAAGCTCGCTGTCAGCTATTTGTCTTATTAATATGATTTATCATAGAACGACACTTACAGTTTACAGGACGGAAACAATTTTAATACACAATTGCACTTTATAACCCGCATCCTATGGACATCTATCCAATTAATCCTGTCGATTTACTACATACAATACAATTATCACTTAGGCGCATTAAGCAATAACAACTGACATTTCAAGCCCTAAACACTTGTTTAAATATATTTTACAGAGTTATTGGGTCTGATTATTAACACGATAGGGTACTAGAAAAAAGTTATTTATAGCGACATAATACAAATCAACAAAACACCTAGTACTTTTGCGGCCCCTTAGAAAAAAGGGATTTTTCAAATAAAAGCTTATTTATGAGTAAATTACGTTTACGCCATCTGGTGTTGCTGATGCTGACGCTGCTGTCGGCGCGGTTGGGCATGGCGCAGAGTACCACCGCAGCCATGAGCGGTATCATTACCGACAAGGGCGGGGCGGAGCTGCCGGGGGCTACCATCATTGCCACCCACGGCCCGACCAACACGCAGTACATTTCGCCGACCAACTCGGAAGGCCGCTACAACATTACCAACATGCGCGTAGGCGGCCCCTACAGCGTGCGGGTCACCTACATTGGCTACAAGGACATTACCCGGGAAGGCATCTTCCTGAGCCTGGGCCAGAACCAGCGCCTCGACATCAACCTTAGCGAAGCTACCGAGCAGCTGAACGAAGTGGTGGTAAGCGGCCGGCGCGACGGTATCATGAACGCCAGCCGCATGGGTTCGGAAACCCGCGTTTCGCGCGAGCAGCTGCAGCGCCTGCCCACCCTGAACCGTTCCCTGAACGACTTCGTGCGCCTCACGCCCCAGGCCAACGGCGGCACGAGCAGCTCCATCGGCGGGGCCAACAACCGCTACAACAACATCACCATCGACGGCGCGGTCAACAACGACGTGTTTGGCTTGGCGCCCAGTGCTACCCCCGGCGGGCAGGCCGGCACCCAGCCCATTGCCCTCGACGCAATCCAGGAAATTCAGGTGGTCGTGTCGCCCTACGACGTGATGCTGGGCAATTTCACCGGCGGCGGTATCAACGCCGTGACCCGTTCGGGCTCGAACGACCTTTCCGCTTCGATTTACGGCTTCGGCCGTAACCAGAACTCCATTGGCAAGAGCGTGACGGAACCCCGCACCAAAGCCGACGAGTTTTACAACTACCAGACCGGAGCCCGCGTGGGCGGCGCCGTGGTCCGCGACAAAGTCTTCTTCTTCCTGAACGCCGAAATTGCCCGGGCCAGCACCCCACTGGGTTTTGAGCCCGGTTCGTCTTCGTCGAGCATCAACCCGACGACCCTGGCCGGCATTGCGGCCTACGCCAAGCAGCGCTACGGCTACGACGTGGGCAACTACGGCAGCGTCACGAACCGCACGGAGAGCAACAAGGTATTCGGCCGTCTGGACTTCAACCTCTCGAACAACCACCAGCTCACGCTGCGGCACAACTACGTGGAGGCTTTCTCCGACAACCTGACCCGGACCTCCATCAACTTCCGCTACGGCAACAACGGCTACCGTTTCAGCAACGTGACCAACAGCTCGGTGGCCGAATTGAACAGCCGCCTGGGCCGCTTCTCCAACAAGCTGCTGCTGAGCTATAGCCGCATCCGGGACCGGCGGGACACCCGCGGCACCCTGCTGCCCTCGTTCAGCATCGTCGACAACGGCAACACCTACCTCTTTGGCACGGAGCGCAGCTCGTCGCTCAACAGCCTGAACCAGGATATCGTGGAAGTAACCGACAACTTGACGGCTACTTTCGGTAAGCACACCCTGACGCTGGGCACGCACAATGAAGCCTTCAAGTTCCGGAACCTGTTTATTGCCGACGGCAACGGGGCCTACACCTTTACCTCGCTGCAGAACTTCTACCAGGACAAGGCCACCCGCGTGCAGGCAGCCTACGCTACTTCCGGCGACGGCGCGGCGGCTTTCAAAGCCATGCAGCTGGGCTTCAATGTGCAGGACCAGTACTCGCCCCTCGAAAACCTGCGCCTGACGGCTGGTTTGCGCCTCGACGTGCCCGTGTTCATGGATAAGCCCGTGTACAACCCGCTGGTGGACAACCAGACGGCCTTCGACAGCTACGGCGACCTGAACACCCAGAACGTGCCGAGCGGCCAGCTGCTGTGGGCGCCCCGCCTGGGCTTCAACTACGACGTGAACAACGACGCCAAAGTGCAGCTGCGCGGTGGTACGGGTGTCTTCACCGGCCGCGTGCCCTACGTTTGGATTGCGAATAGCTACACCAACAGCGGCATGCTGCAGGGCAACCTGGACATCAACAACACGGCCTACAACACCAGCAACCCGAACAACCCGCGCTACTTGTCGACGATTGAGACGGACGTAACCCGGATTCCAACCACGTACAGCGCCGGCGCTTCGAAGACCGCTCAGATCAACGTGCTGGCCAAAGATTTCAAGCTGCCCCAGGTATGGCGCTCGAACTTGGCCGTGGACTTCCGCCTGCCCGGCGACGTCATTGCGACCCTGGAAGGCGTGTACTCGAAGACGCTCAACGACATCTACTATCAGGATGCCAACCTGGCGGCGCCCATCGGGAAGCTGGCCGGCCCCGACCAGCGCCCCGTGTACGCCAGCGGCACTGCCCGCCGGGTAGATGCCAACTTCACGAACGTATATGTGCTGAAGAACACCGACAAAGGCTACCGCTACAACCTGACGGCTCAGCTGCAGAAGCAGTTTGCCGATGGCCTGAACACTTCCGTGGCCTATACCTACGGTAAGTCGAAAGAAGTAAACAGCGGCTTCAACACCACGGCTTCGTCGAACTTTGGCTTCAACCAGATCATCACCAACCCGAACGACCCGGAGCTGAGCTTCTCGCTCAACGACCGTCGGCACCGGGTGCTGGCTACGGCCGGGTACACTTTCCGCTATGCCGGCGACAAACTGGCCACGACCATCTCGGCCGTGTACGAAGGCTTGGCGGGCCAGCCGCTCACGTATGTGTACGGCAACGGCACCGACCTGAACAGCGACGGTAACACCGGCAACGACCTGGTGTACATTCCCCGCGACGTGCGTGATGTAAACGAAATCAAGCTGGTAACGACCGACAACCGCACCCTGGCCGAAGTACAGGACCAGCTGGAGGCTTTCATCAACAACGACCCCTACCTGCGCAGCCGCCGGGGCCAGTACGCCGAGCGTTTTGCGGCTCGCCTGCCCTGGACTCACCAAGTAGACGTGCGCCTGGCCCAGGATTTCAACTTCCAGGCTGGTGGCAAGAAGAACACCATTCAGGTGACCTTCGACATCATCAACGTAGGCAACTTGCTCAACCACGACTGGGGCCACCAGTACTCGGTGCAGAACAATGCCCTGGAACTGCTCCGCGTGGAGTCGACCGGCAACAACGTGCAGCCGACCTTCTCCTTCCCCCGCACCATTGCCACCCGCTCGAACCCCTGGGACGTAGCATCGCTGCCGTCGCGCTGGCAGGGTCAGTTGGGCGTGCGCTACATTTTCAACTAAGCACGGTCTGACCGTCTGCAACCCCGGGAGCGGGCGGAGAAATTCTCCGCCCGCTCCTTTTTTATATAGGCCTTGTGAGAGTCTAGCGGCGGCCGTAGCCGGCTGGTGCAATAGCCCAAGCTGCCATAGCCAAGCTTCGGCATTCCTTCTAATAATGAAAGCGGAAAGGGGAACCGGAGCTATACAGCCAACATATATGAAATATACAATATTAAGCTTGTTTTCCTAAGCCCATTGGCTCTGGGGCTTCAACACAACAGAAGTCTGCTCAGCTGGGCACTCAACGGCCCTTCGTTCTAGTGCCGAGCTAGTGAACCTTCTGCAGTTACTCTCCCGTAAGTTTGGTATTTTCGGGACACCTTTCTTCCCACCTCACCCCAAGGCGACACTTTAACAGGACTTTATGAAGAATTATTTACACGCTGTATTAACCCTTTTGCTTCTGTTTGGGGTGTCGTGGGTTCCTGCCACGAGCCGGGCAGCCAGCGGAGGGCCCGAGCCACTCAGTGGACAATGGAAAGGACCACTGAAAGTTCCGGGCGGCACGTTGGATCTAATTTTAACCGTGGTACCCCTGACGGGTGGCACCTACTACGCGGCCTTGGATGTGCCCAAGCAGCGCGTCAGCCGCATGCCGGTGGAAATGGCCTTGACCAACAGCGACGTGCTGCTCAAGATTGAGCAAGCCGGCAGCCGCTTCACCGGCAAGCTGAGCAAGGACCGGAAGTCGATGACGGGTATCTGGGAGCAGCCGGGCCTGAAACAGGAGGTTAAGTTTGTGCAGGGCGCCGCGCCCGTGGTCAGTGCTCCTACCTTTAAGCCGGCCCAGCCTTACAAGACCGAGCAGGTCATCATCACCAACGAAAAGACCGATTTGTGTTTGGGAGCTACCATTACCACGCCCAATGGCAATGGCCCCTTCCCGGCCGTGGTGCTGGTTTCGGACTCGGGCCCCCAGGACCGCGACGCGGCCTTGCAGGAGGACTACCGCATGTTTGCCATCCTGGCTGACTACTTGGCCCGCCACGGCATGGTGGTGCTGCGCTACGACGACCGGGGCGTGGGCAAATCGGGCGGCAAGTACGCGGCGGCTACCACGGCCGACCTGATGACCGACGCGGAGGCGGCCATGAACTACCTGCGCAGCCGGCCCCGGATCGACAAAAAGAACGTGGGGATGATCGGCCACGGCGAAGGCGCCAACATTGCCCTGTTAGCAGCCGCCGAACCCAAAGGCCCCGATTTTGTGGTGTCGCTGGCCGGCTACGGCATGCCCGGCCGCGACGTGCTGCGGCGGCAGCAAGTAGAAATTATGCGCATGATTGGCGGCAACGCCACGCAGGTAGACGCGGCCCTGAAGCTGCACGACAAGATGATCAACATCATTCGTCAGACACCGAACAGCAACCAGGCCCGGGGCAAGCTCGCCGCCATGATTCGGATGAGCAACGTGGACATTGACCCTACCATGGCCCGGGCCCGCGCCGCGCAGCTCGTTTCGCCCTGGTACCGCTACTACCTCGACTTCGACCCCAAAGTGAAGCTCCCGGCCGTGAAGTGCCCCGTGTTGGCGCTCAACGGCGTGGAAGACTTGCAGGTGGCCGCCACCAAGAACCTGGCAACGCTGAGCAAAGGCCTGAAAGCGGGCGGCAACCGGCACGTCAAAACGGTTAAAATAGCCGGGGTCAACCACATTTTTCAACCCGACGAGTCGCAGTGGCCGCTGGTAAACGGGGAGCAGCAGCCCAACTTCTCGCCCAAAGCCCTGGCCCTGATGCAAACCTGGCTGGAGGAAAATGCCAAGCCCGGCCCCATCCTGAAAACGCCCCGCTCGAACCCCAAGCCCGACGTGAAGAAAGTATCCAAGCCCACGGCTCAGAATTAGCGCCAGCCGCTACCCGCATACACGCAGCCCCGCTGGCAGCTTCCGGAAACGGAACTTGTCGGCGGGGCTGCTGCTTATAGCTCCACCATGGCCACGCTGCACACCGATCTGGAAGACCTGCTTGCCTTTGGGATGCTCAGCGCCCACACGCTCGACATTCTGCAGCACAAGTATGGGGTGAGCGAAGGCGACCTGTTCTCGGCCGTTACCCGGGTCGTGCGGCAGCGCCGGGCCGAAACCGAGCACCCGCAGATGCTGCGGGAGCTGCAACAGAAACGCCAGGCCATGCTCACCGATGCCCGCGTCTGTCGGCACTGCGGCGAGGCTATTGCCGCCCGGGCGGCCATGCGCCACCTTTGGCAGGTCCACGATATTATTGCCCGCACTACCTGGCCCGGGCATTATTTGGCATCGGTCTGCGGCGGCCGGGCAGATGGCCCCGCAGAGCCGGAAGCCTCGGTGAAGCCCACCAACGCCCGGCGCTACCTGGTACGCAGCCGCGGCTACACCATTATGATCGTGAGTGAGCGGGGCCTGAACCACCGCTACCGCAGCGCCGATTTGAAGCGCGACAACCAGCGCCAGGGCTTCCGGCAGTGCCTGCGCGGCACCTTCATCCTGGTGCCCATGCGGGCCTAAGGCAATTTCCCGTCTATCATTCTCCGTTAACGCCAACACACAAAAGCCCTTCCCTACGCCGATGTAGGGAAGGGCTTTTCACATAGAATAGAAGAACACCAGAAGGCCTGGGTACAAGCAAAAAGCCCGCCCGCAACTGCGGACGGGCTTTTTCAGCATACTTTGAAACAGGTTACTCCTTCACCAGCTTCTGCTGCTGCACCGTGTCGCCGAGCTTGGTGGTGAGCAGGTACATGCCGGTGGGCAGCGGAGCCAGTTCGGGCAGCGCCACGCTGGTCGAGCCGGCGGTGAGCTTCACCGTGCGGGTCAGGACCACGCGGCCGGCCAGATCCACCAGGCGCAGTTCAGCCACGCCAGCTTCCGGCGCCACGACAGTGACTTGCAGCTCCGAGCCGCGGAAGGGGTTCGGGTGAGCCTGCACCTGCAGTTTGGCTTTGGCGAGCGTCACGGTGGCCACGGGGCTATAGGCCACGGTGCCGTCCTGATCTACCTGCCGCAGGCGGTAGTAGCGCAGGCCGCCAGCCGCCGGCAGCTGGGTGTCGAGGTACTCGTAGCTGCTGGCCGTGCTGGTGGTGCCTTTGCCGTTCACCCGGCCAATTTCGCGGAAGCCCGTGGCAGGGTCGTTGGTGGCTTCCACGGCGAAGTAACGGCTGTTGCGCTCCTGGGCCGTGTGCCAGCGGACGGCTACCGCATTGCCTTGCAGCGTAGCGGTGAACTTGGTCAGCTGCACGGGCAGCGGCGCCGACGGGCCATTGAGGTAGAACTCCGAGAAGTGGTCCGTCACCGTTACTTCAGTTACGAAGTAGTTGTCGGCGTCAGCGGCGGTAGTAGCTGGCGTGAGCGTGCGCACCTCCGAGGTCGGGCCCGAGAAGGTGTTGTTGCTCAGCACGCAGTCCTCGTTGGGGCCGCTGTACTGAGTCAGGCGCAGGTCACTGAGCTTCTGCACGTCGTTGGCGTCGTTGTCGTTGGCTTCCTTGAACCGGTCAAACTCGGTTTTCAGGCCATAGAAGCGTACGTCGACCGAGCCGCCCACGAAGGTATTCTGAGCCACCACGTGCCAGTTGCGGTCTAGCACTTCCAGGCCGTTTATCGAGCGGGCCCCGGCGGTACCGTCCTGAATGCTGAACTGCACGGCCACTTTGCCCAGGGCGCGGCCCCGGTCGTTGATGGCGGCCACCACTTTGCCATTTTTATACAGACGCTGCCACTGACCCGAGCCGGTGCTGACGATGGTGTCGGTGGTGAGACACTGGTTGTGCACCAGGTCAAATACTTCCAGCTGGTCGTCGATGACGGTGAAGGTGTCGCCGACGAGCTTCATGGCTTCGCGGTTGTCGGTGCTGTCGGTGGCCAGGGTGAAGAAGTCGTAGCGCACGCCGGGCTCCCCTACGAAGGTGTAGGAGTTGCCGGAGAGACTGGCTTCGACTTGCTCAAACGCACCTTGGTCACGGGCTACGTAGAGGGCGTAGCTGCGCAGGCCCGAGCCGTTGGGGTCATCACCGCCGGTCCAGCTGAGCTGCACCGCAGTGCTGGCCTGCCGGGCCGCCAGGGCGTTGACGTGGCTGCTCGGGGCGGCCCCGTCGAGAATGTTCCACCAGCGGTTCGTCTTGATGGCCCCGTTCACGTCGAACACGATGCTGGCCTGGGACGCCAGCGTGTCGCCGGTAAAGGCGTTGGTCGAGGCGCTGATGGTGTAGTTGACGAAGCCCTGGCCTCGGCCGGTGGAATCGTTGATGAGCAGGAAGCCCTTGTTGGGGTCTTCCGGCGCGAGTCCGGTGGCGGGGTCAATGGTTTCGAACTGCCACAGCAGCCGGCGGTTCACCACGTCGATGGTGCCCAGCACGCGCACGTCGTAGCCCAGGGAGTCGGGCAGGTCGAGGGTGCGGGTGTAGGTCGAGGTATTACTGGGCACGTCGAAGGAGAACTTGCCCCAGCCGAAGGAGCCCACGCGGAACGAGCGGGGCTCGTAGGCCGAGCTCAGCGGCACCTGCACCCGCACGACCTGGGCCGGTGCGGTGGCAATCAGGGGGTCATTCTCAAACTGCACCTGGTAGTTCAGGGTCTGCTGCACGCCCACCATCTTGCGCTTGCCGAGCCCGTCGGGGCCCACAATCAGGTTGGGGTCACTCGAGCCCACCACTTCGGTGCACGACAGGCCCCGGCCTTTGTAGGTAAACACAATCGAGTCGGCGCAGCCAATCAAAGCCGAAGGATACCCAATGGCGCTGAACGGATCCGGCCGGAACGAGCGGGGACACTCCGTAATGCCGTAGTCGCCGCAGATGCCGCCGGGAATGCTCACCGCTGCCGACTGGGCCGTGTAGCCCGTGCGCGGGTTGCGGCCCACCCAGCTCAGGTCCAGCAAGCCGGCCTTGGCATAGTAGCTCTGCAGGCTGTCCTGCCAGGCCGTGGGGTTGGTAGCCAGGGTCACGACGCCGGTCGGGTACTTAGCCGGCTCGGCCAGTACGGCCTGCCGGTAGCGGCCGATGTGGTCCAGGGTCTGGCGCGAATACCATTCCTCGGTCATGGCCGCCTGGTTCCAGACAACGGGGTACTGCCCCACGCGCTGGGGCGTCAGGCGGATGTTGACCTGAATTACCTCGTCCGGCACCAAGTCGCGGGCTACGAAGGGCAGCACCTCGGTCAGGCCGTCTTCCAGGCGGTTGTTAGGCGTGTTGGAGCCTGCCCCAGCGTGGAAATCCGACTTCTTGCGCACGTTGGGCGTGTGCGTGATGACCGGGTTGGAGCCGGGCGGCAGGTTGTACTGGAACTCCCAGTAGGGCACGTCCACGTTGGAAGTGTTCTTCAGGAAGTAGGTCCAGTTGCCGCTAGAGCCGGCCCGAATGGTCTTCGGAATGATGGTGGCAAAGTCGACCGACAGGGCGCGGCGGGGCTCCACGGTCAGGCCGTTGGTGAGCTGCACGCGCTTGGTGCCGTTTTCAGCCACCACGTTGTACTGGCCCACGGCTACCGAGTCGAGCTGCCAGCGCAGGGTCAGCTCCACGCTGCTGCGGAACTTGATGACCCGGGCTTCGGCTACCACGGCGGGGTTGCTGCCCTTGGTCAGGTAGAAGCGCGTGATGCCCTTGCGGAAACCGGCGCCCAGCACCTGCGTGGTCACACGGCCCTGGCCCACCCGGTCGGCGGTGATGGAGCGCACCTGGAAGCCGAGGGTATCGGCGTACAAGGTGGCCGTTTGCTGGCCGGCGTACACGTAGGGCGTCTTGACCAGGATGTAGTAGGGTCCGGCCTGGGTGGTCGGAATCAGCAGCTCCTGGTTGGGGCTCACCTGGTCGGTGTAGATAAAGTCGTAGCTGGCCGGCGTGGGCACGCGGTTGTGGGCCACGTACACCTCGTTCTGACCAAACTGCTGGTTGCTGGTCAGCTTGAGCAGCATGTCCTTATCCACGCCCGGCGTCACCTTATAATACACCAGCGAGTCGAGGTCGAGCTTGAAGCTGGTATTGGTGCGCAAAGCCAGCTCATCCACGCCGATGTTCAGCTGATTGCCGGCGGCCAGCACGTTGTTCGTATTGGCTGCGCCCTCGTAGATGTCGTCGTAGAGGTTGGTAGCCATCAGCCCATTATAGGTACCGGGCTCAATGGCCTGCACGTGGCTTTTCACCACGCCGGTTATGGTCTGGTTGGGCTGAATGGTCAGGTTGCGGGTGCTGGAGGCAAAGAGTTTGTCCACGGCCCCGTCCACTACCAGATCCTGGGACAGGAACAAGCCGTCCTTGAGCAAGCCCACGGCGGGGTTGGCCCCCTGGTTTTTCACCGAGTAGTGCACCGTCATGGTTTCGCCTAGCTTCTTGCTGCCCGGCACGGCCACGGCCGTTACGACCAGGTCGGCGGGTTGCGGCACCCGAATCAGCAGGCTGCCCTGCTCGATGTTGTTGAGCTCCTGCTCGTGCTCGTACACCGTGCCGTACTGCACTGCCCCGCCCCACAGCGTGGAGGGTGAGTAGCCGTTGCTCTGGGAGTTGTCGGCTACGAGGAAGATGTAGTAGTTGCCCGACAGGTAGGCCGGGATGGTCACGTTCAGCAGGGTCGAGTACGAAGCGCCGGCGGCCAGAGTACCCACCCGGTTGTAGTTGCCGATGCGGGTAGCGCCATTCACGGTGGGGGCCGTATTCACGTAGATACCGTCGTTCCAGTTGCCTTCCAGCGTGGCGCCGATGCCCTGGTTTTTGATGGTAAACGGAATCTGCACCTGCTGCCCGGCCACGACGTCGGTCGGGAAAGTCACGGACTGCACCACCAGGTCGGCCGGCGGCGTGAGGGTGATGGGCAGCGCCACTGTCCGCACGTTGTTCACCGGGTTGGAATCAACCAGCACCGGGGAGCTGGTGTAGCCGCAGCTCCAGTAGTTGCGGTTGCCGGTTTTGGCAATGACGTAGAAGCTGCCCTGCAGGCCGTGGGGCAAACGCACCGTGGCCGAAGCCGCGTAGCTGCTGCCCACCGCCAGGTCGCCGTTGCGCTGCACCGTGGAGAGGTTCAGGTCGGAGTTATCCAGCACGTTGTCACGGGACAGGAACACCTGGTCGTACCAGCCGGTAGCCAGGGTGCGGAAGGCGCCCTGGTTGTCGACGGTCCAGTTGACCTGCACCGTCTGGCCCGAGTAGGCCGCGCCGGTGGTCGTCAGGGCCGTCACGCGCAGGTCGTCGGAGTAGCGGTAGGTGAAGGCCACGCGCTGCTCGTTGTTGTTCTCGAAGTCAAACTCGTACACGCTGCCGTTGGCGTCGGTTTTGAACACGAGGTCATACTCGCCCGGGTCCACCCAGCGCGGAATGGTCAGCGTCATCGAGCCAGTGTAGGTCTGGCCGGGCGCCAGCGGACCGGTGTGGGCCACGGTGCCCAGCGTGGTGCAGTAGGCGTTGCCGCCGTTGCGGTGGTGCAAGTACACCACGTCGTTCCAGGTGCCGGTGGCGTTGCCCACGGCGCTACTGGTGTTGCGCACCGTGTAGTTCACCGTGAAGGTTTCGTAGGCGTCCACCGTGCTGGGGCCCGTGAAGGCGGCCGGAGCCAGGTCGGCGTAGGTCAGCCCGATGGTGACAGGGCTGGCCGAGCGGATCAGGTTGTTGCCTTCGTAGGTGTACTCAAACACGTTGCCGGCCTCCTTGTTCTGCACGAAGTCGGCCTTGCCGTACACGTAGTACTGACCCGACAGGCCGTTGGGAATGTTCAGGGCCAGCGTGCGGCGGTAGTGGTGGTTCGGGGCCAGAGTGTCGCCGTTGAAGACGTTGTAGGTCCCGACTTCCGTGGCCGTGGCCGGGTTAAACGTGGCGTCCTTGCTCAGCCAGAACTTGTCGGCCCAGTAGGTTTCCACCGGCGCGTTCAGGCCGGTGTTGCGCACGTCCCAGGTCACGTTCATGCTCGTACCGGCCAGCGTGTTCGTGGGGGCCGACAAGCGGAACGGGGCCAAATCGGCCGGGGGCCGCAGAATCACGTTTACCGCCACCGGGGCGTTGGCGTTGTTGGTGGAGGCGGTTTCAAACACGGCGTTGTTGGCATCCGTGTACACGTAGAAGTAGCGCGTGCCGTACTCGGTGTGCGGAATCCGCAGATTCACCGTCCGCTGGTAGTAGCCGCCGGGCAGCAGCGTATCCGTCACCGTCTGGGAGCCAATCAGCAGGGCATTAGGGCCCAGGGCCAGCTCGGCGGTGTTGGCGGCAATGTTGTGAATGGTATCCGGCGAAATGAAGTACTTATCCACCCGGGGCACCGTGCTGGCCACCGAGCCGCGGTTGTACACGCGGTAGCGCAGCTGCACCATCGTGTTGCCCACCGAGTTGTCGGCCGGCGAAACGAAGTTTTCCACCGCGAAGTCCGGGGTTTCGGGCACGATGACCAGCACCCGGTCGGCGGCGCGGCGGCGGTTGTTGTTCTCGTTCGACTCCGGCAGCTGTCCGTAGTCATCGGCCTTCACGAACACATAGTAGCGGCCGGCCTGCGAATACGGCACCGGGAAGGTAGCCGTGGTAATGTAGGTGCCGTTGGGCTGCAGGAAGGTCGAGTTGCCCCGGGCGCCTACCACCGTAGCGGCGCTGCTAAAGGCCGAGTCCTGGGAAATGTACACCCGGTCGCTCCACTGCTGGGCCAGCGTGCTGCCGGCACCCGCGTTGGTTACGTTCCAGGTCAGCTCCATGGTCTGGCCGGCGTACACGGTATCGGGCACCACGATGTTGGTGACGCGGATATCGGGTAGCTCCCGCAGGCGGAAGGTTTGCACCGGGCCTTCGGTGCGGCCACAGGGCGTCACGCTCACCACCCGCCACTTGTACTGCTGGCCGTAGGGCAGGTTGCCGTGGTAGGTATAGGCCAGGGTGTTGAGGTTAGCCACCGTGGCCTGGGTCGGCTGGCCGCCCGAAGCCGGCCAGATATATAGGTCGTAGGAAGCCGCGCCCGAGGCCGGGGCCCAGGAGAAGGGAATCGGCAGGCTCAGGCCGTTGGAATTGTCCACCGGCTGCATCTGGCTCACCATGCCCGGCGTAGCCGTGTACGGATTGAGGCGCACCTTCTGGCTGAAGGTGTAGGAGCAGCCCGCGCCGTTGGTCACCGTCACCGAGTAGGTCGTCGTGGCCGAGGGCGTGGCGGTCAGGGTGCTGGTCGTGGCGCCCGTGCTCCAGGCGTACGTTGCCCCGGCGCCCGCGCCCGTCACGCGCAGCGTCACCGACTGGCCCGCGCACACCACCGAGTCGCTGGCCGCGAAAACCGGGCGGGGCAGCACTTCAATGGTCTGGGTAGCCGTGTTCTGGCAGCCGCTGGCGTTGGTGTAGGTGTAGGTCAGCATGTGCAAACCAGCACCGGCCGCGGCGGGGTTAAACTGCCCGCTCGTCACACCCGGGCCGCTGTAGACGCCACCCGCAGGGGCGCCGCCCGTCAGGGCAAAGGCGGCCGTTTCGCGGCACACCGGCGCCGGGGCGGCGAAGGTCACCACCGGCAGCGGGTTGACGGTCAGGGTCTGGGTAGTCGAAGCCGAGCAGCCGCCCTGGCTGTAGGTGTAGGTAATGGTGTGGGTGCCTACGCCGGCCGTCGTCGGGGTGAAGTAGCCCCCGCTCACGCCCGGGCCGCTGTAGGACCCTCCTACCGGTGAGCCGCCGGTCAGCAGCACGCTGCCGGGGTTGGCACACACCGCCGCAAAAGGCTGCAAGGTCACCGTGGGCGCCGGGGTCACGGTTATCGTCACCTGGTCGGTGCACACTTTCGACCCGGCTTTCACCGTCACGGTGTAGGTCGTGGTCATGGTCGGCGTCACGGAAATGCTGGCCGTGGTTTCGCCCGTGCTCCACAGGATGGTGCCATTGATGGGCGTGCGCAAGGTCAGGTTAACGCTCGTGCCGGCACATACCGTCTGGTTGCTTTGCACAATGTCGGCGTTGGGCAGCACCACGTAGGTGCTGTCCGACTGCTGGCAGGCGCCCATGACGGTCACCTTGTACCAGCCCGGCGTAGTCACGCTGATGCTGCGGGCCGTGGAGCCAGTGCTCCACAGGTAGGAAGTGGCACCGGCACCGGCGTCCAGGGTTGCGCTGCTCGCGCCACAGGCCACGGCCGTGGTATCGGGCAGGTTCAGGGGCAGCGGCGGGACGATGCTGATGGTCACCTGGTCGGAGCAAGTGTAGGAACCGGCCCGTACCGTGGCGGTGTAAGTCGTCGTCTGCGTGGGCGCCACGGAAATGCTGGCCGTGGTTTCCCCGGTGCTCCAGCGGATGCTGCCGTTGGTAGGGCCGGTCAAAGAAAGAGCTACGGTGGTACCGGCGCACACGGTCTGGTTGCTCTGGGCAATGTCGGCGTGGGGAATGACCACGTAGGTGCCGGCCGTAGCCGAGCAGGAGTTGCTGCTGCTGTTGGCCCCGGTTACCGTCACCGAGTAAGCACCCGGCGTGGAAGTCGTGATGGTGCGCGACGTGGCGCCGGTGCTCCACAGGTAGCTGCCGAAGCCCGCGCCGGCGTCCAGCGTCACGCTGGTAGCGCCGCAGGTGGCGGCCGTCGTATCGGGCAGGCTCACTACCGGGCCCGGCGTAAACAGCACCCGCGTGGTATCGGAGCCGATGCAGCCGCCGGCGCTGGTCACGTCTACGAAGTAGCGGCCGGCCGCATTCACCGTAATCGACTGGGTGGTTTCGCCGGTGTTCCAGCGGTAGGTGCTGCCGTTGCCGGCTGCTGCCGCGGTTAGTGTCACGGGCTGGCCCGAGCAGGCCTGCAGGGTGTCGGGCAAGTTCGGCTGAAACTTGGTGGGCGCCGTGATGCTGAACGGGTGGGCGTAAGCCAACGACGGCTTGCCATTGGCATCCACCGCCGACACGCGCAGCACGTACGCACCCGCTTCCGTCAGGCAGAGTTGGGGCGAAAACGTCACGTCCACTTTGTTGGCGCGCGTGGCCACTGGCAGCACGTAGGTTTCGGGCGAAGTAACGGCCGTAGTGCCGCGCATCACCTGGTAGTGCAGCTTGGTAATCAGCGGAGCCGGACTAGCCGAGCCGCCCGAAGTCACCTTCAAAAACGTCTGGCTGTGCGTCAGGCTCCAACGGTTCGAAGCGTCCTTCACCCGCACGTTGATGGTGTGCACGCCGCTTGTCACGGCGCTCAAATCCAGGGTTTGCACCTGGTCGATGCTTTTGCCGGGCGTAACAGCAATAGCCGACGCCTTGCCGAAGCCGGGGTCGGTGTCAATGTAATACTCGGCCCGCGTGATATTCGGCGCCGTGTTGCCCGAGCCCGAACTAGCCGCCATTTTCAGGAAGCTCTGGGTGTGGGTCAGGCTCCAGCGCTTGTTGGCGTCCATCACCCGCACGTTTATCGTGTGAATGCCCTGGGTCAGCGCGCTCAAATCGAGGCTGTACGCCTGGTCCAGACTGGTGCCGGGCGTTACGGGCAGCGCCGTGCCCAGGCCCAGACCGGGGTTGCTGTCAATGTAGTACTCGGCCCGCGTAATGTTGGGCGCGGTGCCGCCGCTGCCGCTGTTGCTGCCCATTTTCAGGAAGCTTTGCGAGTGGGTCAGGCTCCAGTGCTTGTTGGCGTCGCGCACCCGCACGTTGATGGTATGCACGCCGGCGGCCAGGCCGCTTAGATCCAGGGTATACGCCTGGTCGAGCTGGCGCGTGGCCGTGACGGGCAGCGCCGTGGCGCGGCCCAGGCCGGGGTCGGCATCGAGGTAGTATTCGGCCTGGGTGATGTTGGCCGCCGTGCCGCTGCTGGTAGCCGTGTTCGATTTAAGGAACGAGCGTACCAGCGTCTGGCTCCAGCGCCCACCCCGGGCGTGTACCCGGGCGTAGAGCGTATGAATACCCGGCGCCACGGCCGAGAAATCGGCCGTGAACGTATGATCCTGGGTGGTAGCCGCCGTGGGGAAACTCACGCGGGTGCCGCGCCCGAAGCCGGGGTCGGTATCCACGTAGTACTCGGCGTAGTCGAGGGGCTGTTGGGCCCGGGCCGTGAAGGCGGTACCCAGCCAGGCTAGCAGCCACAGCAAGGTAGCCCGCCCCAGCCAGCCGGGCGCGAACAAGTGTCGGATTATCATTATCCTGCGAGAATTCGGGAAAGGACGAAACCGACCTTAGTTGTGCGAATTGGCCTTGATGCGAATCTGCAGGGTGCCCGAAGCCGGCACGACCGAAGGCTGGGAAAACGACCAGATCGAAGGAATGGCCGGCAGGCCGCTCAGCACGTAGGGCTCGTTGCCGCCAAACATGCCGCAGTCCTCGCCGTTGACGCCTGCCCCCAGGGCCGGCGAACCGCTTTTGAGCTTCCACTTGCCGTCGGTAGAGCCCGTGCCCACGAAGACGTTGCTCATCGTCACGTTTTGCACGTTGCCGTTGCCGGCCGGAAACTGGGTGCTGTTACACAGGTTGTTGTTGTACGAATTGCCCGTTCCGCTGATGGAACCGCTATTCATGATGTTATTGTAAACAAAGGAGTTGTAGGTAGTCAACCCGGGGCCATCAATAACGTTCTGCGTCACGTGCACCACGGAGTTGCTGCCGCTGCTCAGGCCGCTGGAGGTGATGTAGTTATTGGTAATGAAGATGTTCGTGCAGCCACTGCCCACGACCACGTAGTAAGCGTAATTCTGGGAGACGAATACGTTGCTTACGTTGCTCACGTAGTAGCCCACGTACGCGTAGACGTTGCGGTTGCGGCGTACCACGATGTTGTTGGTATTCACAAACACCTGCGTGCCATCAAAGCCCATTATCTCCGAGCCCTGGGAACCCGCGTCGAAGCTAACGCTGCTCAGCTGAGCGGTCAGGGCCGATACCTGGGTTTCGGGGTTTTCGGTCAGGAAGTAGCCCGGCCCGATCAGGACGAGCTTCTTCGACAAGGTCATGGAGCCGTAGTTGGTAGCCGAGCCGTTGAAATACAGCGTGTCACCGGCTACTACGCGGCTATCCGTGCTGGCGGCGGAAGCGGTAGTGAAGTCGCCGGGCGTGCCGGTGTTGTTGTCCACGCGCCATACTTTGGCTTCGGCAGAGGTAGTTGCAAACAGGGCCGCGGTGAGGCAGGCAAACAGGTAGGTAAGCGTTTTTTTCATGGAGCTTAAAGAAGTTGACCGAGAAAAGAGCGACTGTGAATAGCACAGTTTTGCACGGTCAAAATTAGATTGGCTCCCAGGGCGGCACAATCGCCAGATGTGGGTATTTTTTATATCAAATCTTTTTATTATGACACAAGCTCAACAGTAAGCCATGAAAGCCGACCCTTATAGTATTTATAGTTCTGGATGCTTTCTTGGCCTACAGGCCGATTTATCAAAACCGCAGTCCAATTTGCCCACCCAGCCACAGGCGCGCGGGCGTGTTCCCCCATTGGGTGTCGGTGAGCAGCAGCTGATTCTTGCCAAAGTCCGAATTCGTGCCGTTGCCGTCGTTTTCGTACAGGGCCAGATTAAGCGTGGGCGAAACAACCAGGCCCAGACGGCCCTGGGGCTCAATCTGCCAGACCAGGGTAGGCCGCAGCTGGGTGTACGACAGCAGCGTGCCTTCCGTGCCGGGTTGCTTGAGCAGGTACCAGTCGAGCAAATCCAGGTTCCAGCTGAAGCGCCCGTGCGGCCGGCTGGCCGTGCCAATGCCGAAGCCCGTAGCCCAGTGCACCCGGCTACCGAAAGGCTGGGTGGCGGCCGACAAAATGGTGTAGTAGCGCGTAGTGCCCAGCTTTAGGGCCGCGTTCAGGGGCAGGGTTTCACTGGTCCATACTTCGCCGTGCAGGTAGCCATGCCGCACAATGTTGATGATGCCCAAGGTGGCGCCATCCACCGAATCAGCAATATTAATAAGGCCAAACTGTACGCCTTGCACATGCTTGGCCACGTTCACCAGCCCCAGCTGCACGCCTTGCACCCGCCGGGCCGTGTTGAGCAACGGTGCCGTTTGCAGCCCGCGGATATCGGTGCCCGTCAGATTGGCAAAGCCGGCCGCCTGCACCAGTGGCCCCGGCAGCGACGCTGCGCTGGGAGCACTCAGGTGCTGGGCTACCGAATCGGTGGCCAGCAGGCGCGGCAGGCCCAGCAGTTGCCGGGCCAGGGCCGGACGGTTGTCGTTGTGCCGGGAGCGGGCCGCGCCGCCTACAATGTTCACAAAGCCCGCTACCTGCACCCCGCGGGCGTCGTCGCGCACGATATTGGCCAGGCCCGCCGCCTGCAAGCCCCGCACCGAGCCCCCCACCACGTTTACCACGCCCGCGGCCTGCCCGCCCCGTACTTCCGTGCCCGTTACGTTCACGACCCCGGCGGCCTGTACGCCCTGCATGGTGTCGCGCACTACGTTTACAAGTCCCCCGACCTCCACGGCCCGTACGCCGGCGGCGTAGCCACCCAGTATGTTCAGGGAAAAATCATTGATGCTGCGGCCACTACGCAGCCCATTAGTACCCAAGGGAGCTACAAAGGAAACCTGCCAGGCATGCCGGTCATAGGTTTTGCCAACGACGGACGCCGCCATAGGCACCGGCTTCAGCACGGTGTCGCGGGCGGGCAGGCCACTAGCTACGGGCACCACGCGCCCGGCCAGGGTGTCGCGGCGCAGGGCCGGCCCCCCGGGGCGCGGACTTTTGCGCAGGGGCTCTTGCAATTCGGCAACGGCCACCGTCACCGTATCCAGCACCGATTTGGCTCCACCTACTACTTGTTTGGCCCCTTGCCCGACGGTGCGCCCCGTGCGCCGGGCCGTGCGGGCTACGGCTCCGGTGGCAGCCTGCGCCGCGGCAGCTGCCTTTTGCCGCAGCCGGGCCAGGGCCGACTGAGTTTCCCGGCTAGTTGTATCCGTCAGGGCGCTGCTGGGGGGCCGCGCCGTATCCGCGGCGGCTGTTGGGCGCGCAGCAGATACCGTTGGGGCGGGTACGGCTACTCGGGTTGGTAATGGGCCTGTTGCTTTCTGCGTGCTGGCCGTGACTGGAGCCACGGGCCGCACCGAACGGGTTTTGTAGCCAGTCGACGTACTCAGTTTCACCGGGCTATTGGCGGCTACAGCCGACCGGGCCCCAGCCGCCTTGCCACTTCCCGACCGCGCCTTATTAGCCGCCCGAAATGCTGCACTCACGCCCGCAGCGGAACTTGGCAGCGGCACCCCAGGTTCCGCTGCCTTGCGAGCTTCAAAGGGCGGTTTTTCACCCGTGCGCCACAACACAATTTGCCCTCCAATAACCTGATAAGAAACACCCCGGTTCTGAAACAGCTGGTTCAGCACGGCCCCTACCGGCTGGGTGCCCTGGGTCTGCAGAGTCACGCGCTTCTGCAGGGGAATAAACGTGCTGCTATAGCTGAAGGGCACACCGCTCTGACGGGTAATGTCCCGCAGAACCTGCTGCAGGGGCGCATTGGTAGCCACGATGCGCACCCGCCGGGTCAGCAACGTAGCCGCCGACTGCGCCCAGCTAGTACCGCTTAGCAAGCACAAGCACAAGGAAAAACTAAGCAGGTACCGCATAAGCGCGGAAATAAAAGGAATTGGAACGGGCAGGCTCGCAGAAACAGGTGGGGCCTTACCAAGGGCTTGGCCTACTCGACAGCTGGGGCTACACTGGCCCCGCTGCACCGGATTACTGGCAGCCTTGGCCCCCAAGAATGTAGCCATTGACGGCGTCGCCAGCCAGGGTAGCATTCGTCGCTACACTAACGACCTGCAGCACCTGCGCCGGGTCGGGCTGCTGGAAGGTGCCGGTGAAACGACATTTCAGCAAGGATTTATCGGCCACGGTAATGGTGGTGCCAAAAGTGGTGCGCAGGGTACGCAGGACGTGGGCCAGGGAGGCATTGTCGAAGACCAGCTCCCCGGTTTGCCAGGCCCGGAAGTTGCCGTCCGAAGTAGGAGTCTGCCGCACCGCGGCGGCCACGTTGGCAGCGGCCGTCTGCAGCACGCCGCGCTGGCCGGGCCGGAGCAGCACCGAGTCCTGGTGGCTGCGGCGGCTGGCAAAGGCCACTTTACCCGTCACCACCGACACTTCTACCGAGTCTTCCGCCGCGTAGGCCCGCACGTTGAAAGAGGTGCCCAGCACACGGGTGCGCGACTCGGCACTAAGGACCGTGAACGGATGCGCCGGGTCTTTGTGCACTTCGAAGAAAGCCTCGCCGCTCAGCTGTACTTCCCGACCCCTGCTCCCGCTAAAATCTGCCGCATACTCCAGCGTCGAATGCTTATTGAGCCAGACCTTGCTACCATCGGGCAGGGCTAGCAGGCGCTTCTGGGCGCCGGCAGATACGGCCACGGGCGGCGGCGGCAGCAACTCGCGCCGGTACTTCTGCATGGCATACACGACCCCAATCAGCAGCAAAACGGTTGCGGCAATGCGCAGCAGGGCGGGCACTGGGCTACGCCGTAGTGGTATCACCTTCCCTTCTGGGGCCTCTGCCCTTCCGGTAGCAACGGGCTCCGGGTGGTGCACCCGCATCGGCGGGGCCACTGGGGCTTTATTCCCGCTCATCTTGGGTTGGAACCGTTGCCAGGCCGCTTCCACATCGGCTTCGCTGAACAGGTCGGCGACGGGGGGCGCGCCGGCCCGCTCCCAGGCCCGGGTAGCGTCGGTGAGTAACCCCAGACGCTTGGGGTCGGCCGTCACCCAGTTGCGCAGCTGCTCCAGCTCGCCGGACGTGGCTTCGCCCGCCAAGTGCTTGGCCAGCAAATCCCAGGGCGCCTCAGACGCAGAGTGGAGCATTCTAGTTGTTGGTTGTTGGTTGTCAGTTGTCAGCCCCTTACCCCTGGCTAAGGACTATGGGACGACTGGTGGCACAAATATGCCATTGATTTCTAGAAGAACTCTACATCATACAGGTAGGGAGTAATCAGACCGAACAACCAATAACCAGGAGCCAACAACTAAAACCCTATTCTATCACCAGCGAATCGGCGCGTAGGGTATGGCCGGCGAAGTAACCCACGGCGGCCTTTTCCGAACCGGGCTGCACGTTGCGCACGTTGGTGCGCACGTTGGCCGGCGGGGTGGCAAACAAGCCCACGTTGTTGATTTGGGTGGCCATTTCGTTGAGGAAGTAGAAATAGTCGCGCGGGATGGACAGGGCCTCGACCCGCACCTTGTCGCCTTTCTTGAACGGTACGCCGCCCGCGCCTTCCTCGTCGGTCAGCTCCACGCCGTTGATGTAGTTGCCGTCCACCATTTCGTCGTTGGTCACAATCAGGTCGTTGGGCTGGTTGAGCAGCCGCCCGTTGTGAATCACTTTGAAGCGGTAATAGTCGCCCACTCCGGGTGTTTCCTTGCCATAATACAGGATGTAGTAGCCCTCGTCTTCCGTCGGCGACTTAGCCCGGAACTCGGCCCGGATACTGTCGATTTCGGGCGTGCGGCGGATTTCGGTTTCGGCCCGGTACTCCTCCCCTTCCGCCTTAATAGTCAGCACGTACTGGTTGCCAATCTTGCCCCGCAGCGTGCTGGTAGCGTAGCGGCCGGGGCTGACTTCCCGCAGGGTTTCGAGGTGGCCTTCACTGTCTTGCAGGGTCAGCACGGCCCCGGTTACGCGGGGCAATTCGGCTTCGTCGAAGTAGGGCGCCGTCTTGGTGAGCGTGACGTAGTACGGGCCCGGCTGGTCGGTGATTTCGCCTTCTACGGCCAGCAGGGGCTTGCCTTCCGGAATTTCTACCGGCACCACGTCGATACAGCTGGAGAGGGAAAGCAGGCCGGCGGCGAGAAGAAAAGTGGCTATGCGGTTCATATACTGGATATCAAAAGCCGAGCTTAGAAATTGAAGTTGTAAGACACCGAGGGCAGCACGGAGCCGAACACGGCCAGGCGCACGGCCTCGGTTTTGGCCGGATTGTCCTCGTTCTGCCGGAAATAGATGCTGTAAGCGTTGCGGCGGGCGTAGGCGTTGTAGACCGAGAACGTCCAGCTGCTGTGCCAGCGCTTGGCCGGGTCAACTTTGCCCTCCCGGGTGGCAGCCAGATCAAGGCGGTGGTAAGCGGGCACGCGGTAGTTGTTGCGCACGTCGCCGTTCACGTTCGGAATCACCAGGCCCTGGTACACGTAGCGCGAATCGGGGAAGGTGGTAGCAATGCCGGTGCTGTAGTTGAACGTGCCCGACACCGTCCAGCGCGGCGACAGGGTGTAGATGCCCACCACCGAGAGGTAGTGGGTCTTGTCGTACTTGTTGACGTACCAGTTGCCGTTGTTGATGCCGTCAATCTGGCGCTCCGAGCGGCTCAGGGTGTAGCTGATCCAGCCCGTCATCTTGCCCTCGTTCTTTTTAAGGTAGAACTCGGCCCCGTAAGCCCGGCCCACGCCGTAGAGCAGTTCGGCTTCCAGGTTTTTATTGAGCAGGGTGTTGGCCCCGTTGATGTAGTCAATCTGGTTGTCCATGCGCTTGCCGAACACCTCCACCGAGGCCTCGTAGGCGTTGTCTTGGAAGTTGCGGAAGTAACCCACGGCCAGCTGGTCGGCGTGCTCGGGCTTGATGTTCGTGGTGCTCGGCGTCCAGACATCCAGGGGCGAGGAGGCCGTGGTATTCGACACCAAGTGGATGTACTGCACCATGCGGTTGTAACTGGCTTTCAACGAGCTATTATCCGTCAGCACGTAGCGCAGCGAGGCCCGGGGCTCCAGGTTAGGGTAGCGCTTGATTACCTCGCCGCTGCCGTACTGCCGCGGATTTACTGGGGTTTTCTGGCGGCCGTTGGGGCCTTCGTAGTCGTACACGGTGCCGCCGCCGAGGTAGTCGAACATGCTCAGGCGCAGGCCGTACTGGGCCGAGAGGCGGGGCGAGAAGGTCTGCTCGTTGTCGATGTAGGCCCCGTATTCCACGGCCTGCTGGTTATCCAGAGCAATGGGCCGGAAGATGGAATTGGCGCTGAGTGGCGTCACCTGTCCGGGCAAAAAGGTGTAGTAAATGGCGCTGGCCCCGAAGTTGAGCGTGCTCTGGGGCGTGCGGTAGTAGTTGAAATCGGCCTTGAGGCTGTAGTTAACGATGTTGGACTTCCACTCAAACGACTGGTTGCCCTCGGGCACGCCCAGGCCGTAGTCGTACTTGCTGGCCAGGGCCGTCACGTTGGCAAACAGCCGGGAGTTGAACACGTGGTTCCAGCGCACGGTGCCGGTGCGGTTGCCCAGCGTGTTCTTGAAGGCCTTGCCGAAGGCAAACACGTCCCGCCCCAGGTAGCCCGACACGTAGAGCCGGTCTTTCTCGCCCAGGGTGTAGTTGGCCTTGGCCGAGAGGTCGTAGAAGTAGGCCTGGTTGTCTTTCTGGTCGGGCACGAGCTTGAGAAACAGGTCCCCGTAGGAGCGGCGCCCGGCCACGATAAACGAGCCTTTGTCTTTCACAATCGGGGCTTCCACGGCCAGGCGCGACATAATCAGCCCCACGCCCCCACTCACGCCCAGGCGCTGGGTGTTGCCTTCCTTCATGCGCACGTCGAGCAGGCTGGAAAGCCGGCCGCCGTACTGGGCCGGGATGCCGCCCTTCACCAGCTTAATGTCCTTGACGGCATCGGGGTTGAAGGTCGAAAACAAGCCAAACAGGTGGGAGGCGTTGTAAATCGGGGCCTCGTCCAAGAGAATCAGGTTCTGGTCCACGCCGCCGCCGCGCACGTTGAAGCCCGAGGCACCTTCCCCCACCGTGCTGATGCCGGGCAGAAGCTGAATGCTGCGAATCACGTCGACCTCGCCCAGCAGGGCTGGCACCAACTTCACGGTTTTCATATCGAGCCGGTTGGTGCCCATTTCGGTGCTGCGCACGTTGGCATCGGGCTTCTGCCCGGTCACCACCACCTCCCCGGTTTGCACGCCCTGGGCCTTCAGCCGTATCGAGCGGGTTTGGTTGTCGGCAAGCGTGAGCGGCACGTTCTGGGGCTCGTAGCCCAAAAAGGTGTAGGTGATGGTATAGGTACCCTGGGGCAGGGTCAGGGAGTAAAAGCCGTATTCATTAGCCGTGGCGCCCACACCCAGACTTTTCACGACTACCGTGGCGCCCACCAGGGCCTCGCCGTTGGCGGCGTCTTTGAGGTAGCCGCTCACGGTGACTTTACCCGTAGCGGCCGGGCCCGACGACTGCGCCCAGGCAGCCGAACTCAGCACAATAAGACAGAAGGAAAAAAGCGCAAAGAGTCGCAGCATAGCTACACGTGCTTATAGAAAGTAGAAAAAGAGAGTCTGGTCAGAAAAGCCGCCGCATACAGGTCAGTAGTGGGGTTAGTTGGCATCTACCACGCGGCCCGAGCCCGAGGTGCGCACCGTCACGCTGGGCCGGCCTTTGTAATAGACCTTGCCCGAGCCGCTAATCGAGGCAGTCAGGGTTTGCGTCGCCGTGAGGTAGGTACTGCCCGAGCCGCTGATATGTACCTCGGCCGCCTGCACCGTCAGCGGGTAGGCATCGACGGAGCCCGAGCCGCTGATATGTACCTCGTGGCGGCGGGCGTCGCCGGCTAGGCGCACCGCCCCCGAGCCCGAAATGTCGGTGCGCAGGTTCTGGGCCCCGACTACTGACAGGTCGATACCGCCCGAGCCTGACAAGCTCAGGCCCAGGTCATCGGCCCGCCACGCATTCTGGCCCACTACCTTGCCCGAGCCCGATACCGCCACATTGCTCAGGGCCGGGGTCTGAATAAATACCTTGATGGGCTCGTGGTTGCGCACGTTTACCCGACCGTAGCCGATGGAAAGCCTTTCGCCGCTCACATTGGTTTGCAGCACATCCAGAATATTCTGCTGGGCCTCCACCCGCACGGTGCGGGTAGCGCCTTGGGTTAAGTACACGTCGGCATCCACGGCCAGCTCGAGGCGGGAGAAGCCCGGCACCGTCCGGTTTTCCGTCACGACCGGCCCGCTGCCGGTTACTTTGTCGGGAAAGATGTCGTTGCAGTCACAGCCACCGAGCAGCAGGCTTAGGGGCAGCAGGCAGAGAGTAGCAAAGGTCTTCATAGCGTCGGTAAGGTTTCAGGTCAGCCAAAGGATGGTTTCCTCTCGCTGATCCGTTGCCCAGGCCTTACCCCCACGCCCCACGAAAATATTTTTTCACTTGCTCTTAGAGCAGTAAAAAAGAATAGAGGTTCTTGAGCACGCTGCTTAGCTGCTGCCGCATGATGCGCAGGGCCTTGCCCATCTGGTTTTCCACCGTTTTGGGCGAAATCTCCAGTGCCTCGGCTATTTCCTGGTAGCTCATTTCGTCGTAGCGGCTCATGGTAAAGACCACCCGGCATTGGGGCGGCAACTGGTTCAGGGCGGCTTCTACCGAGTCTTCGGTTTCCTGTTGGTAGAGGGCATGCAGGGCGTTATCCACCCGGGGTTCGGCGGCGGGCGGGGCATCGTCCCAGGCCACTTGGCGCTTGCCCCGCTCCTGGTAGCGCAAGGCTGCATTCAGGGCGGCCCGGTACAGGTAAGCGCGGTAGGTGGTGCTGATGCTGAGCGTGTCGCGGCCGTTCCAGATGCGCAGAAACACATCCTGGAGCAAGTCTTCCGTGGCTTCTTTGTCCTTGACCACGCGGTGTATGACCTGCCCCAGCGGGCGGTAAAACTCCCGGAACAACACCTCCATAAAGGCTTCCGCATCGGTGGTCCGCAGGTGGGCCAGCCGGGCTTCTAAAGCATCTACGGAATCGGAAGTAGCCATAGCGCGGGGCGGCCGCTAAGCCTATAAAGTGCCGGAAGGTGGCATAATTCGGGGGCAAAGCTACACTATATAGCGCTTCCGCTACACTTCTATCACATACTTATGCTACATAATTTGGCACTACGACACCGGCTCCGGCTTCTTCGGGGTCATATCCAGACTCCGCAGCTTGTCGGCCCGCCAGGTGGTAAAAAGCACCACCAGAATGGTCATGATGCCGCCGAATACCACCGAGGGAACCACGCCCATCAGCTTAGCCGCCGCCCCCGACTCAAAGGCCCCGATTTCGTTGCTGGAGCCGATGAAAATGTTGTTTACCGCCGACACCCGGCCTTTCATGTACTCGGGCGTATAGGTATGAATCAGCGTGGAGCGCACAATCACCGATACTGAGTCGAACACACCGGTCAGAAACAGCAGCCCCAACGACAGCCAGAAGTTGGTGGATAAGGCAAACGCAATAGTGGCAGCCCCGAAGCCCGCCACCGCCCACAGCAGCTTGCGGCCCGCGTGGCGCTTGAGGGGGAAGTAAGTCAGGGCTACGGCCATCAGCACCGAGCCCACAGCCGGTGCCGCCTCCAGGTGGCCCAGGCCCGCCGCGCCCACGTGCAGAATATCCACGGCAAAGACGGGCAGCAAGGCCACGGCGCCGCCAAACAGCACCGCAAACATATCCAGGGCCAGGGCCGCCAGTACCAGCTGGTTGCTGAAAATAAACTTCAACCCGCTCAGCACGCTTTCCTGCAGGCTCAGCTTCTCGCCTTCCCGGGGCGGCAAGGGCCGCGAGGCAATACCGGCAAACTGCAGCAAGGCCAGCAGCAGCAGGGCCGTGGCCACCGCGTAGGAGTTGGCCACGCCCAGGTGGGCTACCAGATAGCCGCCGATAGCCGGCCCCAGCACCGCCGAGGCTTGGTAGGTAGTGCTGTTCCAGGTAATGGCATTGGCCAGCTTTTCCCGGTTGGGCAGCAGCTGGGGCATAAACGAGAACAGCGCTGGGCCCAAAAAGCCGCGGGCAATGCCGCTGATGAAGATTACAATGTAGAGCGGCAGGGTATAGAACGAGCCTTTGGCCAGCAGCGGCAACCCCAGCGGCGAGGCCAGGGCCCAGAGCGCCGCCGCGCAGAGCAGCAGCACGGTCACGGTTACGATAATGATGTTCTTGCGCTTCACCGAGTCGGCCACGTGGCCTGCGTACAGCGACACGCCAATGCTGGGCAAGGCCTCGGCCAGACCAATAAAGCCCAGGGCCAGCGGATCGTTGGTCAGCCGAAAAATCTGCCAGGCCACTACCAAGCCCTGCACCCGGGTAGCAACAGTGAAGCACACCCGAGCCAAAACCAGTCGGCGAAAATCAGGAATACGGAGGGCCGCGTACGGGTCGTGGGGCGTGAGCGAAGTATCAGCAGACATAAGGCAGCAGGCAAAGAGAAGCGGGCAAAGGTAAACCGAAAGACCAGGCAAAAGTCGTGGCTCAGCTTACCGAATGTAGGCTCTGCATACGCGGTCCTGTCGAACAACGCTGCTCACCAGCTTTCTACCGGCTTCTTTCCGAGTACTGGCTGCGCCAGTCCTAAGCGGTGTAGCACAGAGCAACCAGACCTGTAGTAGCCCGGCGCTATTTTGGAAAGCCTGCCGTTTTTTTTATCTTACTAGCCTGAGCGTAAGCCGTTATCCACGGCTGCTAACCGTTTCTTCCATGCCTGTACCCACCGTCACGACCGTTGCCGATTTTGTGGAGCTTACCCTGCGCGAAGACCTGGGCACGCTGCTGGGCCGGTGGCTGCGCCAGGTAAGCCCCGACGAAGTGCAGCAGGGCTACGAAGCCACGCTGCGGGTGGCGGCTCCCAAACGAGTACGGTATTGGCTTCTCGACCTGCGCCGGCGCGGCACTATCAGCGAAGATTCCACCCAGTGGGTGCTTTCTACCTTTTTGCCCCGCCTCACGCCCTTGCTCGGCGGCCGCGTATACCTGGCATTCCTGATGTCGCCGGCCCACCTGAGTAACGTCGACCAGGAAAACGGGGCGCCGCTGGTTTCGGATGCCGACTGCCACGTGCGCCTTTTCAGCGACGAGGGTATGGCGGCCGATTGGCTGGCGCGTCGGCGGGCCCACGAAAACAACGCGTAACCTTCCCGCCGCAAAGCGCGTCAGCAGAAAATCCGGAAGCTGAATGTTGGCTTCCCACTTCTCACGCTGATCCCACCTGCCATGCGCCGCTTTGCCCTTGCCTGCTTTGCCCTCGGAAGCCTTCTGCTGACGGCCTCCCCAACCCTGGCTCAGACCCCGACTTCTGTACCTTCCCAAACAGCGGCGCTTAAGGATGGCGTGGTGCGGCGCGGGGGCGTTACGATGCGCTTGCAGGCCGGGCAGCTCAGCCGCCTTTCAGCCCCCGTGACAATGGATAATGGCCTGGTCGTTCGGCCCGATGGAATTATGGTCGGCAAAGATGGTTCGCGGCAGATGCTACCCGAAGGCAAGGCCGTTAACATGCAAGGCGGGCTAGTCAATTTTACCGATGATATGATGTCGGCTCCGGCCATTGAGCAGCGCGCCCGCCAAGTAACCGGCCAGCCTACCGAAACCCGGCTGCCGGGCCCTACCCAAGCTCTGGTACCCCAGCGCCTAGCAACTGAGCTGCGCCGCACCGAGCAGCGCCTGGCCTTACTCCAGCAGCTCTCCGACCGCCTTGCCGAACGCGCGTCGGCCGTAGTCGGCCAGAATGCCGGGGCCGCGGCCATCGATAGCCAGCTGCAGAGCATCGACTCCCAACTACGGCGCTGACCCGGAACGCAGCCCGTGTGCAAGCTCGCTTCGGCGGGCTTTTTTTATGGTTTGGCGCCCGCGCAAACGAACAGGCGGGATGTAAATTTTGTGGCTAGTGCTTTCAATACTAAATAGTTGATATACACTATTTGATAAATTGTTTCAAAAGGCAAAAATTATTTCACTCTTGAAGCAACTATCCGTTGCGAATGGTGTAGCCGTTTTCTACATTTGAAAACTTCATCTCCTCTTCAGAAACGTTCTCAATTTCACCGGCAACTGCAGTCTATGGCCTAAAGCTCTACGTTCCTCTAACCCGTAGCCTTTATGGACACCATGCAGCCGAGCGATTCCGCTCTCATATCCCTTTACATCGCCGGTAAGGAAGATGCCTTTGCTTTATTGTTAGACCGGCACAAGAGCCGCGTGTTTACCACCATCATGCTGATCGTGCGCGATGAGGATGTTGCCGAAGATTTGCTGCAGGATACTTTCATCAAGGCCATCCACACGATGAAGAGTGGGCGCTACAACGAGGAAGGAAAATTCTCGTCCTGGATTTGCCGTATCGCTCATAATCTGGCTATTGACTTTTTCCGTCGGGAAAAACGCAGCCCTTTATTGAACCTCGATACAACAAGTCATGCATTCAACTCGTTGTCGTTGGCAGAAGAGGGAGCGGAGGCTACCATCACCCGTGAGGAAACCCACGCCCGTCTTCGGGAGCTAATCCAAGACCTGCCCGCCGTGCAGAAAGAAGTGCTCATCATGCGTCATTACGGCGACATGAGCTTTCAGGAAATTGCGGACGCGACGGGGGTTAGCATCAATACAGCGCTGGGGCGTATGCGTTACGCGCTGATCAACCTGCGGAAGAAGATGGCCGCACAACCCGTTTTCTATGATCAAAACCTTTACCCACGAGAAACTGCTCCGGTACGTATACAACGAATTGCCGGCTAATGAGCACCAGGAAGTAGAGCGCGCCCTGCTCCACGACGCCGAACTGGCAACTGTGTGCGCCGACCTCCTCCTGGCCCAGCGCTGCCTGGATGGCCTTAAAAGCTCCCCCAGCCAGCGTACCACCGCCTCAATTCTGCAGTACTCCCGCACCTTTCTCAAGGCTGGGTAAAGCGTAATCATCATTCTGTCATCCTGAGCTTGCAGGAATTCCTTGCTAGTATCATGCGTCGTGAAAATGACTCATGGGCTGGGTAAGGGGTTCGGCCGCGCTCAGGATGACTTTTTTTGGCCTTATTTTGTGGCTCTCCTAGTGCTTATCAGCTTTCTGCCATGCGCAAGCCCGAGCGGTTCCGCCACTTTCTGAACTACTTCACCACGCACTTTCCTGAGCCCAAAACGGAGCTGCACTACAGCAACCCCTACGAGCTCATTGTGGCCGTGGTGCTTAGCGCGCAGTGTACCGATAAGCGCGTCAACCAGATCATGCCGGCGCTGCTGGAGCAGTTTCCCACCCCGGCTCACTTGGCGCTGGCGTCGGCGGAGGAGATTTTTCCCTTCATCCGCAGCGTTTCGTATCCTAATAACAAGGCCAAGCATTTGGCCGGCCTCGGACGCTTACTGGTTGCGGAGTTTAACTCGGAAGTGCCCAGCACCATTGAGGAACTGCAGCGCCTACCCGGCGTGGGCCGCAAAACGGCTAATGTTATCGTGTCCGTAATCTACAACCAGCCCGCCATGGCCGTGGATACACACGTGTTCCGGGTGTCGCACCGGCTGGGCCTAGTCACGCAAAAGGCGACAACCCCACTGGCCGTAGAGAAGGAACTAGTCCGTTATATACCCGAATCCCTCATTCCCAAAGCGCACCACTGGCTCATCCTACACGGCCGCTACGTGTGCGTGGCTCGCACCCCCAAATGCGGAATTTGCCCACTAAAAGGCTTTTGCAAGTATTACGCGACCCACTTTGGCAAGCCCGATACGCAAGATTTAAGCCCTGCCACTACCGTAGAAATTTAGCTATTCCGAGCTGTTAGTACAACTTAGTACAAAACTGGTCTTAGGGGGTTTAAAGGCCGGCACTCGTTTCCAGAATAGTCTGAATCGTATGAGCAATTTGTTTCCGGTTGAACAAGCTTGCCGCCACTGTCTGCCCATGTTGCCCTGCCTGCACTAACTCCTCTGGCTGGCTTAATTTTGCAATAAGCAGGCGCTGCAAAGCATCCGCGTCGCCGGCTGGCGCATACCAACCGCACTGGTTGCGCTCCACCAACTCCTTGGTCCATCCCTGGTTGGTGACAATTACCGGAGTACCCACGGCCAGACTGTCGAAAAACTTGGCCGGCGAGTTAGCATCAAGCACCGGCAGATTCAGGAAAGACACTACGGATACATCGGCCAGCTTGAACCATGCAAAGACGGCGTGACGGGGCTGGGGGGCGACTACCCGAATAGCGGAGCAGCGTGAAGCCGCGGCTCGTACCAGCGGCTCGTGAAAACCTAAGCCCATAAATAGCCACACAACATCGGCGTGGGTTTGGGCGAGCTGCTCGGCGGCAGCTACCAGAGTCGGAATATCGTTGGCGCGTCCAAAGGTACCGGCGTACAAAATCACCCGTTTACCAGCCAAGTTGTGCTGCTCCCGCAGGCTAGCCACCGCGCGGGGCGTGGCCAGAGCAGCCAAGTCGAGGTCGGTACCATTCAAGACGGTGGTAATCTTGTCTTGGGCAATACCGAGGCCCTCGATATAGCGGGTCATATCAGGTGACAACGGCAGGATATGCTGGGCTGCGTTGTAGAGGCTTTTTTCCAGAGCAAACAGCCGTTTCTGGGCCCAGCGCGTTGGCACTGCCCCCATAGCAATGGGAAAAGAAGGCCAGAGGTCCTGCACTTCAAACACCCAGGGAATATTGCGGCGCCGGGCTACCCGCGCGGCAGCCCAGGCGGCCGTCAGGGGCGTCGATATTCCCCAGATAACGTCAGGACGCTCCAAACGCAGCCCTTCCCGCACGGCATAGGCGGCATATTGCCCGAAAGAAAGTACCCGACGGGCCACGCCCATCTTGTTATCATAGGCTACTTCGGCCGCCCGCATTTCCACCCCGGCCGGTAGCCACGGGTACTCGTGGGTCAGGCGCTGGGCTTCCCAGGTGCGGGTGGTGATAAGCGTAATGCGGTGCGACTTGGCCAGGTGAGCCAGCAACGAATAATGGCGGCTGGTAGCCGGACAGTCAGGATTGGTGTGGTACTGGCTGAAAACGGCAATATGCACAGCAGCGGAGTCTTGAGTCGGAACAGGTTGAAAACCGCCTAGCTGCGGCGCTTGGGCCGGTAGCGCGACTCGTTCAGAATGCGCTGGGGGTCTTTCTGGGCCATGAGTTGGGCCAGGGTTACGGTGGGATGCTCGGCCATGTACTTGCGCACAATTTGCCAGCCCACCCAGGCCCCTACCCGCCCGGGGCAGGTTTTGTCGATTTCCGGCACGTTGGGCCGCTCCCCGATATACTTCTGAATGATAAAAGGGCTGGTATTATAGAGCAGGTTCTTCTCAATAAAATGCCCCCAGACCTTGCCCTCGTTGAACTGCAGGTTGGCCAGCTCCTTATCCGTGAAGCCAATCAGCAGGGAATCGGCCGTGCAGGGCAGCACCTTTTCGGCAAAGTACAGCGCCTTGCCAAACTGCACCATCTCGCTGAGCATCGTCTGGTTAGTCAGCTGCTTTTGGTTGTACTTGCTGGAAATAGCCAAGGCGGCGGTGGGTAGCAGGTGGGGCGGGGTATAACGCCGCAGGATGTAGTCGGGCACGTTGGGCCGGTAGCTGGCTTTGGGCCCGGCGAAAAAGTCGATGCTCAGCACCATCAGGCTGTCATTCACAAACAAATCCTGGCTCAGCCCACTGACAAAGGTCTTAACGGGCGGCACCGGAAAGCTCGGGAAATAGTAGCGCACGTGCTGAAACAGGCTTTTCAGTTCGGACTGTAATACCTTGGTGTCCTTAAAGGCATCTGCCGACTCCCGGCCCAGCTTCTGCAGCCCTTGGTTGGTGGCAAGCCCGACCAGCTGCTCGGCTAGCACATCTTCGGAGGGAAACTGACGACGGCCCAAATAGTAGGTAGCAAACGCGGGTTGCTGGCGCAAAAACTGTTTGGCTCCGGCCACATTCTTAAGCTGAAAGAAGGGCTGCTCCAGCCGCTCAATCTGCACCTCTACCGGTAGTTTGGTTATTTCCGGGTCAGGCGTACAGGTTTCGTTCGACGTGCAGCCGCTTAGCAGCAGACTAGTGCTCAGAAAACAGGCCAGCAAAAGGCGCAGGTAGGCAGGAATGTTCGTCACGCTTCTATCTTTAGGGCGAAAATAGCCAAAACGAAACGCCGCACGGCTGTCTTTCGTCTAAAGCCTGACTCTTTTCCTTTTCTTATGAAAAAATTGCTTCTCGCAATGCTGGTGCTGGGTGCATCGGCCGGCACGGCTTCGGCTCAGGTTGAAATTGGCCTAAAGCTCTCCCCCTCCATCACGTATCTGCGGGCTGATTCACCTTCGTCCCTGAATTTCCAGAACGAGAAGAGCAAGCTTAGCCTGGGCGGGGGACTGGTCGTCGACTATTTTTTCGGCCAGAACTACGCCTTCAGCTCCGGCCTGTGGCTAACGAGCAAGGGCGGCACCATCACCTACCTCGACCGTGACCCGGCCTCGGTTTCCACTACCCCCAGCATCACTCGGGAGCAGAAAATTGGCATTCAGTACCTGGAAGTGCCCGTCACCGTGAAGCTATTCACCAACGACGTAGCCACCGATACAAAAGTGTATTTCCAGCTCGGCGGCACTGTTGGCGGCGCTATTGCCACGCGTATCAACGGCGAGAAGCGCTATACCGACCCCAGCAATTCCAACACGGAAACCGATGCTTCCGACCACGTCATCATCCCGGACATAGCCGCCTTGATTGGCGCTGGCGTTGAATATCAGTTAGGACAGAGCACCAAAATATTTGGCGGCCTCTCCTACCACCGGGGCCTGGTCAACATCGACAAATACTTCGACAAAGACCGGGGCTTCGAGGATGTGACGCTCAAAAACAATGAAATAGCCCTTGATCTGGGCCTCAAGTTTTAGTGTGCTCTACGCAACGCCTCCTTGCGAGGAACAAAGTCATCCGTCTTCTGAAGCGTGCTGAGTATCCTTGAGGGCAAAGCCCTCAATCGTTGTCGACGGTTGAGGGCTTTTTGGTGAAAGGCCATTGATCAACAGTAGAGGACGGATGGCTTTGCGCTGCTTCCCTTGACACGTAGTTAGTACAGCAGCCCATTCCAGCCGGCTAGCCCAGTGAAAAGAAAAAGCCCCCGCTGCTCTTGCCGAGTAACGGGGGCTTTCTTCTTATCAGGAAGGTTTTCGCAGAAAAACCGTCAATCAGTAATTTCTTCCACCTCCCGGTCCTGGAGGCGGCTCATGGCGGCGGCGGGGGAATGTATTTCGATTTCCTCGCCCCGCTCATCCTCGATGCGGTAGTCGGTCAGGCCCAAGGACGTATCCTTCATGATCTTGACCCACTTATAATACTTCAAATACCACTTCATCTGCTTCGACACCAATCCCTTGGTGTAATAAGCGTGCAGGAAGGGGTGCACGTACAGCGTGATGCCCGACTGGTTTTGGGTAACCAGCAAGTCCTCAATGCTGTTGTCGATTTCGTCCGTTACGAGGATAGAGGCCGAAATCTTGCCCGTGCCGCCACAGGTGGGGCACACTTCACCGGTTACAATGTTCTCGGCGGGGCGCACGCGCTGCCGCGTAATCTGCAGCAGCCCGAATTTGGTAATCGGCAGGATCGTGAAGCGCGCTTTGTCGTTCTTCATGATGTCCTTGACGGCATCCTCCACCTTTTTGCGACTCTCGGGGCTCTTCATGTCGATAAAGTCGACGACGATGATGCCCCCCATGTCGCGCAGGCGCAGCTGCCGGGCTACCTCCTTGGCCGCCAGCATGTTGATCATGAGAGCCGTAGCCTCCTGGTCACTTTCCTGGTTGCTCTTGTTACCCGAGTTAACGTCGATAACGTGCAGGGCCTCGGTGTGTTCAATCACCAAATAGCCGCCGCCGGGAACCGTTACGGTCTTGCCAAACAGCGTTTTGAGCTGCTTTTCAATGCCCACGTGCTCAAACACTTTCACCTTGCCGGTGTGGAGCTTGAGCAGGCCGAGCTTGTCGGGCGCAATTTTCTGGAGGTAGCTGCGCATCTCCTCATACATCGGCGCCGAATCCACGGTAATGGAGTCGAAGCTTTCGTTGAGCATGTCGCGCAGCATCGAGCTGGTGCGGCCCAGTTCGCCCAGCACCTTGTCGTTCGGCTTGGCCACACGCAAGGATTGAAAGAGCTGTTCCCAGTTGGCCGTCATGCTCTGCATATCCCGGTCGAGCTCAGCCACTTCGCGGCCTTCGGCCACGGTGCGGATAATCACGCCGAAATTGTCGGGCTTGATGGAAGCAATGAGCCGCTTGAGCCGCTCCCGCTCCGTCTTGCTGACAATTTTCTTGGATACGCTAATCGTATTCGAAAATGGAACCAGCACCAAGTAACGGCCCGCCATGGAAATATCCATGCTCAGGCGCGGCCCCTTGGTCGAAATCGGCTCCTTTACAATCTGAACCAGCAGCTGCTGGCCCTTCTTGAAGACGTCGGCGGCCTTGCCGACTTTGTCGAGCTGCCCTTCGAACTGGAAGTTCTTGAGCGCCCCGACGGTAATTTTCTGCGATTGGACGCCTCTGCTCCACTTTAACAGCGAGGGGAAATTTTCCCCCAGGTCGCCGTAGTGCAGAAACGCGTCTTTTTGATACCCAATGTCGATGAACGCGGCGTTCAGACCGGGCATAACTTTCTTGACCGTGCCCAGGAAGATGTCACCAACCGAATAGTTGGTGTCGTTGCGGTCAAAGTGGTATTCAATGAGCCGCTTATCCTGGAGCAGGGCAATCCGTTCTCCTTCCTGAGTAGAATTAATGACTAATTCGTTACTCAATGGGTCAGATAAGTTAAGTGAGCACCGAAACCAGCCGTAGCCCTATCCCCCGAAACCGGCAAAGGGAAGCCAGTGCGCCAGGCACCAGCTTCCCTTCTTAGCCACGGGAAAAGCGAACTTTTAGCCACTCTCGAGATACTCTACGTGAGAGATAGACGACTGAAGTTAAAGCAATTAACCAGCCGCCAGCAAACCCGGAAAGGGCTTACTTCTTCTTGTGACGGTTCTTGCGCAGACGCTTCTTCCGCTTGTGAGTGGCAATCTTATGACGCTTTCTCTTTTTACCGCAGGGCATGTTGATGAGGTTAGGGTTGTAAAAAAACTTAATTCAATTTCTGCAATTGCTCGTCCACCGAAGCCGTGAAGCCGGGGTCCGTGCTCAAGCTTTTGGCCTTGGTGAAGGCCCTGCGGGCATCCTCTTTGGCACCCGTCAGGGCCAAAGATACGCCCAAGTAGAACTGTCCGTTGGCGTTTTCCGGATTTACCACCGTCAACTCCCGGAACCGCTCCACTGCTTTGTCGTTCTGATTGCTCCGCAACGAGAGAATACCCAGGTTGTAGATAGCCTCTTCGTTTTTGGGGTCAGCGGCCAGCACTTCGCGCAGCAGAGTCACGCCGGCTACGGGGTTGTCGCTGGCCATCAAGGCCATCCCCAGGTTGGTTTTGGCCTTAAGGTTGTCAGGATTATTTTTCAACACCCGCTCGTACAGCTCCCGGGTTTTCCCTCCTAGCTGCTTGGCCCGCTCTTCGGTCGTAGCGAAGCTAAAGGCTTCGTAATACGCATCGGCGGCGCGCTGCCAAGCCTGTTCACCCGGGCGAGCCTGGGCAATCTGCTCGAAGTAATAGCCGGCACTGTCGAACTTCTCCACGGCGCGGTACTTATCGGCCAGATCGGAGGCAATCCGCAGCTTGGCTACCGGGTTACGCTCGGCCGTGTACTTTGCCAGCAACGCGCCAAGTTCCCGGCGCTGCTCCGGAGCGACTGCCATATGCGGCTGCTCCGGAGTAGCGCCAGCCGGGGCGCCGCCATCCACGGAAGCCGTTGAAGGAGCAGCGGCCCCGTTGTCACGGGTAGCTGTGCGGGCTGCCTCCTGCTGGCTCAGCTCTTTTTTGCCTTCTTTGGGTTTGACAATTCCCTTCGGTAGCAAAAACAAGCCTGCCACCAACGCTAGGGCGACGGCCAGAATTAAGAGCTGATGCGAAGAAGGACGTGACGCCATGTGGAAAAAGCAGGCCGCCGGGCTCCCAACAGTGGAATCCCCGGCGGCTCGGCCGGCAATGTTACGAAGAAAGAAAATTAGGCCTGAGCCGTCTCTTTGATCTTCTTGCTGTTTTTGATCTTACCGATAAAGGTCTTCGACGGCTTGAAGCTCGGGATGAAGTGCTCGTCGATGATGATCGAAGTGTTTTTAGAGATGTTACGAGCGACTTTCTTTGCCCGCTTTTTGTTTACGAAGCTGCCAAAGCCGCGCACGTAAATGTTGTTGCCGTCGGCCATCGAATCTTTTACCACTTTGAAAAATGCTTCAACGGTAGCCGATACGTCGGTCTTCTCAATGCCGGTCTTGTCGGCGATTTCGGCGATTACTTCTGCTTTAGTCACGTTGGTAAGTGTACTAAGGTGTGAAAAATGTATGCTGGGCAAAAAGTCCCCATTCAAAACGTAAGCCCTTGCCCGGTAAGCTGTTCGCTTGAGAATTGGGGCCACAAAGGTAGTCCCCTTTTTTGGTTTTGCAATACTTTTTACACAATCCGTTTAGCGTCCCATTTCTTCTTCAAACCTCTATATATCAAACCTTTGCCCCTTTCCGTCCTTGCCCCTGCTCACCCCTATTTTGCCCAAGCCCTCTTGGAATGGTACCCACGGCACCGCCGCGACCTACCCTGGCGCCATACCCGCGACCCGTATGCTATCTGGCTTTCAGAGGTAATTCTGCAACAAACCCGGGTTAAACAGGGCTTGCCCTACTACCTCGACTTCGTTACTACTTATCCGACGGTACACGACCTAGCCGCCGCCGCCGAGGACGAGGTACTTCGGCACTGGCAGGGCTTGGGGTACTATTCCCGGGCCCGTAATATGCACCACACGGCCCAGCAAGTAGTGCGCGAATACGACGGTCTATTTCCCAACACCTACCACGATTTACTTAAACTACGGGGCGTAGGGCAATACACGGCAGCTGCTATTGCCTCGTTTGCTTTCGGGGAGAAGGTGGCCGTACTGGATGGCAACGTGTACCGGGTACTGTCGCGCGTATTCGGCATTACCTCTGACATTGCCGCCCCGGCTCCTCGCAAAGAGTTTCAGGCGCTAGCCGATACCCTGATTCCGGCTGCCGCCCCCGATGAATTTAACCAAGCCATTATGGAGTTTGGGGCCATTCAATGCACGCCCCTGAAGCCGGACTGCCTGTTTTGCCCACTGCAAAGTCAGTGCTACGCCTTTCAGCATGGCATGGTGCAAGAACTCCCAGTGAAAAGCAAAGCCAAAGCCGGACGGACACGCTACTTCCATTATCTAGTGCTGCGCTACGGTGATACGCTCTACTTGAAGAAGCGTGGACCTAAGGACATCTGGCAGGGCTTGTATGACTTTGCCCTGACCGAAACAGATGCCGCCGAGTTGCCAGCAGCTGAGCTAGTGGATATAGTGGCTGCCTTAGGTGGGCAACTGACCACCAACCGCGCTGAAGAACCGGTTGTGTCCTTACGCCACGTGCTGAGCCATCAGAAGGTGGAAGCCCGGTTTTACCCTGTTTGGCTCGAGCACCCGCTGTCCAGCCAGGCTTTGGCAGCCTCAGGGTTAGCACCTTTCACACTTGAACAGGCTCATAAGTTGCCTAAACCTATACTGATTGCTAATTATATTGACAAATCACAGAAATAAAAGCTAAAATATTTGGTTATATAGTCGGGTTTGCCTATTTTTATAGAAGGTAAAGATATTCTATCCACACCCTTTAACTACTTAACAACCAAGCAATGGCTGGCATCAACAAAGTAATTCTAGTAGGTAATCTGGGCAAGGACCCGGAGGTTCGGCACTTGGAAGGCGGCTCGAGCGTCGCTCACTTCACGCTGGCGACGAACGACTACTACAAAGATAAATCCGGTAACCGCGTCGAGCGGACCGAATGGCATAACATCACCGCTTGGCGAGGCCTAGCCGAGATGGCCGAGAAGTTCCTCAAGAAAGGGCAGCAGATTTATGTAGAGGGTAAGCTGCGCACCCGGCAGTACCAGGATAAGGATAATCAGACGCGCTACATCACCGAAATTGTAGCCGACGAGATTTCCATGCTGGGCGGCCGGCCCCAGGCTGATGGGCAAGGAAGCAACGGCCAAGGCGCTGAGCAGCCGGTCGAAGCCCAAACCTTCCGGCAGGAGCCTGAGATTGACCAATTGCCCTTCTAAGGCGTTTTTACAACGGTTTCTGCAAAGCCCCGGCACGTCGCCGGGGCTTTTTACGTTGGGGCAACAGCCGGCTGTTGCCCCTGCTTTCGGCCACCGAAGCTGCTGGCGTAGATGCGTACCCGATTCTGGTTACCTTTGATTAGTAAATCCGCATTGCTCTAAATGCCTGCTTCCCCACTTCTGCGCGCTCTAAGTGCTGTTCTGTCCTTTGGGCTCTTGCTGTCGAGTTGCTCGTCGCCCTCCGACTACACGCCCAAGCCTAAGGGCTACAACCGGATTGACTTGCCGGCGGCCAGCTACCAGCCATTAGCGCCCGGGCATCCCTATACGTTTGAGTATTCGCAGCAAGCCAAGGTTTTGCGCGACTCTTCTTATCTGGCTCAGCCGCACTGGATCAATATCTATTATCCCAAGCTGCAAGCCAACGTGCAGATAACCTACATGCCCGTCAAGCATGACCAGAAGCTGTTTAACAAGCTTCTGGAAGATGCGCGCAAGCTCACGGCCAAGCACCAGATTAAGGCATCGGCTATTGATGAAAGCGTCATAAAGACGCCCAGCGGCATGCGGGCCGCTGTTTTCGAGCTGTCGGGAGAAGTACCCAGTCAGTTTCAGTTTTACACAACCGACAGCACCACCCACTTCTTTCGCGGCGCGCTGTATTTCCGCACCGCCACCGCCAACGACTCTTTAGCACCGGTTATCGACTACGTGAAGAAGGACGTGGTACACCTGCTCAACACCCTGAAATTCCGCTAGCCAACCTGCGAATGGGTTGTACAACCTTTAGCAACAATAGCCGGCAGCTTTTGCATGAGTAGCTTTTTTAACACCAAAATTGAGAATCTGCGCGGCGTGGGCACCCAACGCGCTACGCTGCTGCAGAAGGAGCTGAACATCTTCACTTACGGCGACCTGATTCAGCGCTACCCCTTTCGTTACCTCGACCGCACCCAGTTTTACCAGATAATCGACTTGCACGATGACTTGCCTTATGTGCAGGTTAAGGGCATTTTGCGCAACCGGGAAGTTATTGGCGAAGGTCCCAAAAAGCGCATTGTGGCCAAGGTGTCGGATGGCAGCGCCGAGCTGGAGCTGGTGTGGTTTAAAGGCGTGAACTACCTGGAGAAGGTTATTAAGAATCATCAGGAGTACATCGTATTCGGCAAGCCTACGATGTTCAACGGCCGCCCCCAGATGGCTCATCCCGACCTGGAGGAAGTCACGGAGGCCAAGCCTGGGCAGAGCTACCTGCAACCGGTTTATAACACGACCGAGAAACTCAAGAACTACCACCGCGTCGATAGCAAGGCTATTGCGCGGATGACGAGCGACCTGCTCAAAATTGCCCTGCCCCACGTGCAGGAGTCGTTGTCGCCGGATCTGATTCGGCAGTACAACCTCATGGGCAAGGCCGACGCCTATCAGCAGATCCACTTCCCCCAGAGCACCGAGCTACTACAGGCTGCCCGGTTCCGGCTCAAGTTTGAGGAGTTGTTTTACGTGCAACTCAAGCTGCTACGTCAGCGCGACCAGCGCAAGGTGACCCTGGCCGGGCAGATCTTCAAGGAAGTCCCCACCCTGGTCGACTTCTACAAAAACCACCTCACCTTCGACCTGACGGGAGCCCAGAAGCGCGTAATTCACGACATCTACAAGGATTTCTGCGCCGGCAAGCAGATGAACCGTCTGCTGCAGGGCGACGTGGGCTCGGGCAAAACCATTGTAGCCTTTATCAGTATGCTCATGGCCGCCGACAATGGGGCCCAGAGCTGCCTGATGGCGCCCACCGAAATCCTGGCTGACCAGCACTACGTGGGCCTGAAAGCCTACGCCGACCAGCTTGGCATTAAGCTGGGCAAGCTCACGGGCAGCACCCGCACCTCCGAGCGCCGGGTGCTGCACGAGCAGCTGCGCGACGGGACCATGCACATGCTGGTGGGCACCCATGCCCTGCTCGAAGATGTGGTGCAGTTCCGGAACCTAGGCCTGACCATCATGGACGAGCAGCACCGCTTCGGGGTGGCCCAACGCTCAAAGTTGTGGCAGAAAAATCCCCACGTGATACCCCACGTGCTGGTGATGACGGCCACGCCCATTCCGCGCACGCTGGCCATGACGCTCTACGGGGACCTGGACGTATCGGTGATTGACGAGCTGCCGGCCGGCCGTAAGCCCATTGTAACCGTGCACCGCTACGACGCCAACCGGCTCAAAGTATTCCAATTTCTGCGCGACCAAATCAACCTCGGGCGCCAGGTCTACATCGTGTATCCGCTGATTGAGGAGTCGGAAACGATGGACTACAAGGACCTAACCGACGGCTATGAGAGCGTGGCCCGGGCTTTTCCGGAGTTTGAAATCAGCATCGTGCACGGCCGCATGAAGGCCGAGGAGAAAGACTACGAGATGCAGCGCTTCGTCAAGCGCGAAACCCAGATTATGGTGGCCACCACCGTTATTGAGGTGGGCGTGAACGTGCCCAACGCCTCGGTCATGGTTATTGAAAGCGCCGAGCGGTTTGGCCTCTCCCAGCTCCACCAGCTGCGGGGTCGCGTGGGCCGGGGCGCCGACCAGAGCTACTGTATCCTGATGACGGGCTACAAACTCAGCAAAGACAGCCGCATCCGCATCGAAACCATGGTGCGAACCAACAACGGCTTCGAAATTGCCGACATCGACCTGAAGCTACGCGGCCCGGGCGACCTGATGGGCACTCAGCAAAGCGGGGTGCTGGACTTGCTTATTGCTGATCTGGCCAGGGATGGTCGGATTCTAACGGAGAGCAGGGCGGCAGCCCAACAGATCCTGGCTGAAGACCCTAGCTTGAGTCAACCCCAGAACCTGAACATTCGCCGGCATATCGAGTCTTTGCCCGCTACGGCCGTCAATTGGAGCCGGATTAGCTAGGCCCTGCGGATTAGCTGAAAACGTTTGCGCATAAAAAAGGCGACTTAAGTAAGTCGCCTGCCGAGTTATTCAAAAGCTTCCGAGGAACGGGAAGTAGTAGTGGGAGCAGTTGCCTGCCAAAGGCGGCTGCCACCTCCTTGCGAGGTACTTTCTAACCTTACCTGTCGGGTGAAAAAGGAAGCCGACTGTACCGGCGTTTCCTGTTGAACTGACTTAGCCGCCGTAACTGGTGCTACTGGACTTTTAGCCAATTTCCCAACCACAATCAGGGCGAAGAGCAGAACAAACTTGAGTAGAAATTTCATAGGGTCGAGTACTAAACGATAAGCCGCGCGGACAGCACAAAGTTTGCGCCAAAAGCCGGAGCTACAACGAGAAAGGCAAAATTTTCATCAACAAAAGTGCACACTTTGCACTGAGCTACAGCCTGGCCGGGTCAAGAGAGCTGTTCAGGCAGCAGAATCATTGTATCCAAATTTTACAATATTCTTACCCCTTTCTGGCTGAGGTTGACCGCTCGTTATTTTTTGCAAAGTAACGTAGGAATGGCCTCAGTTTTGGCTATCTAAACGTTATGATAGCGTGAACAAATCGTGATTGACCCGGGCCGGTTGTCACCGGGGAGCGTGGCCTTTACGGTAACTAGTCCGACTTGGATACCTTTGGAGAGTACATTTTTTTGTTCTTTGCACCTTTTCACTCTTAACTGCCTTTTTACGTGCGCTTTAAATTTCTTCTTACCGTAGGTGTGCTGCTGACCAGCCTGCTCACCCAGCCGACAGGAGCCTCCGCCCAAAAGGTAAAGTCTGTACCGTTCAGCTACTTGCCCGAAAGCACGGAAGACCGTTATAATCAGCGAGTAACTCGGAAAATGCTACCGGTAGCCGGAGGCGGCTTCGTGATTCTGGCGCACAAGTCGGCCACGCAGTACGCTGTAGAGCGCTACGACGCCGAACTGAAGCAACTCTGGACCGCCCCGGTGCCCGTCGCGGCGGGCGAGAGTGTGGAGGCCTTTGGCTGTGGTTCCGAGCAGGCTTTTGTGGTAATTCACCAAAAGGATGAAGCCAATCAGAATCTTTCGGCGGTGCTGGTCGATCTGCGCAACGGGCAGAAAGCGGCTCCCCAAAAGCTGATTGCGGCCTCGGCCCGTGACCGGCGCCCGGGCGTGGCTATTTCGCCCGACGGCTCCAAGCTGGTTGCCTTCCGCTACCTCACCCGCGATGTGCAGATCCGGGCCATCAGCGCCACCGTCTACGACCAGAAGCTGGCCAAGCTCAAGGACCGCACCTACGACTTCCACGACTTAGGCGACTTTTTCTCCCCTACCGTGCATATTGGCAACGACGGCACCCAGTACGTGGCGCTCATCAGCGACCAAATGAAAAAGCTGACCGTGCGCCGCTACCTCAACGATAAGCCCGAAACCAAGGTCATGTCGGTGGCCGTGGGCGGCAGCTTTGGGGGCAAGGCCGTAATGGTGTTTGATGCCAAATTTGGCCTGCAGCCCGACAATACGCTCTACGCCGCCGCCATCTGCACGGAGCGCGAAACCGGGGTGTACTACAGCCTGAAAGTAGTCAAGTTTGACTTTGCCGGCGAAGGCGACCTGAAGTTTGCGCCTGAATTCCGCTTCACGCCCGAATATTTGGCAGAGGTAAACAAGGCCGGACAAACCAGCGCGAAACGCCTGGAGGATATTTATCTGTCGGAACTGCTGCTTACCGGCGAAAAACAGTTGGTCGTTATTGCCGAGAAGAAGTATGAGGAAGGCGGCGACGAGTCGCCGGTACACGCCCGGGAATTGCACGTGTTTGGCTACAACGAATTTCAGAGCCCGACCTGGCACAGCATAATTGCCAAAGACCAGGTAGCGCCGCCCGCCGAGTCGTTTACCGGCATCGGTTTCCGGGCCGCCGTATTTGGCCCCGAAGTGCAGATCCTGACCCAGGAAACCATCAACAAGAAGTCGGACCTGTACGTGCGCCGGGTGAATGCCCAAACCGGCGTGGTGACGCCCGCCAAAGGCCTCGGTCTGAGCGTGGCCAGTGACCAGAACCTGGCCTACGTGAAAGACTTTACCGGCTGGCTCGACGCCAAAACCATTATCGGCGTGAGCCGGCCCAGCAAGAAGTCGGCAGCCCTGCAGCTGAACAAGATTGTGGTGAAGTAGCCCAGTGCCAACTAGCCCAAAAATTTAAGACCCGCAGCGTACAACTTGTGGTTGCGGGTCTTACGCATTCAGGCCCGTGTGCTCTAGCGCACCCCACAGCAACAACAAGAACGACGGGCCGGGCTCCTGTCGGCTTTGCTAAAAAGCACCCTTTCTATATACCAGACGCCGTATCTTTCCGCCTCCCGGCACGTAGTACAAACCGCCATTCTGGGTACCAACACGGACGCGTTGGGCAATAAGCAATTTGCGGTAGTACGCCTGCTGTCTTCCCCTTCCCTGAGCACCCGCGAGGCGCTGGCTCAAGGCCAGGTAGAGTTGTATCCTAATCCTGCCACCCAGCAGCTCACGCTACATCTTACCGGCGTGGCCGATACCCAGCCGCTGCACGTGAAGGTGCTGGACGTCCTGGGCCGGGAAGTGCTGGCGCTGCCTGCCACGCACCTGGTTAGTGGCCGCGTCGAATTGGTCGTGCAAGCCCTCCGTACCGGCAGCTACACCCTGCGCGTGCAGGGCAAAGACTTCACTGCTACCCGTCATTTTGTGCGGGCTAACTAAGGATAACTCCCCGAACTTTAACTCACAAAAAAGCCGTTCCTAGCTTAGGAACGGCTTTTTTTATAAACCAAAACCAATTATTGCTTAGAAGCTGTACTCGTTGGCGGCAATCAGCACGTCGGCTACGCGGCGGCGGGCTTCCTTGGCATTGTAAAGGTCCGCTTTGGTGAAACGCTTCAGGCCCATAGCCAGCAGCTTCTGCTCGTCGCCCTCGGTCATGGTGCCGATGGCATCCTTGCCGAACTTGTTTACCTGGTCTACGGTGTCGTAGAGGTAGATGCGGGCAATGTCAATCTGCGGAGCAACGGCTTCCTCGCCTTTCACGCCGGCTTCTTTCTCCACGCGCAGAATGGTGCTTTCAGCAGTGTAGACTTTGATGGCCATGTCGGCAATGTTCATCAGTACTTCCTGCTCTTTGGCCAGGGAGTTCATGTACTTCTGCACGGCCGTACCAGCTACCATCAGGATGGCCTTCTTCAGCTTGGCAATGGTCTTTTTCTCGGCGGCAAACAGGCCGGTTTCCTCTTCGGTCGAGAAGTCGGGAATAGCCATCAGCTCCTGCTGCACGGCCTGGGCGGGGCCCATCAAATCCAGCTCGCCTTTCAGGGCCTTCTTCAGGATCATGTCCACGGCCAGCATGCGGTTGATTTCGTTCGTGCCCTCGAAGATGCGGTTGATGCGCGAATCCCGGTAAGCGCGGTCCATGGGGTAGTCGGCCGAGAAGCCGTAGCCGCCGTACACCTGCACGCCCTCGTCCACCACGTAGTCGAGTACTTCCGAGCCTTCTACTTTCAGAATGGCGCACTCCACGGCAAACTCGCGGGCAGCACCCAGCAGGGCTTCGTTGTGGCTCTGGCCTTTGCTGAGCAGCTCCTGCTCCATGCGGGCAATGTCCATACCGGCGCGGTAGATGGCCGACTCCACGGCGTAAATGCGCACGGCCTGCTGGGCCAGCTTGTACTTGATGGCGCCAAACTTGGCAATCGGCATCTTGAACTGTACCCGCTCGTTGGCGTAGCGGATACTCAGCGTCGAGGCCATTTTGGTGGCGCCCAGGCAGGCAGCCGCCAGCTTGATACGGCCGATGTTCAGAATGTTGAAGGCAATGAGGTGACCCTTGCCGATTTCGCCCAGCACGGCCGACTTCGGCACTTTCACATCCGAGAGGAATACCTGACGAGTAGAAGAGCCTTTAATGCCCATCTTGTGCTCCTCGTTGCCGAGGCTCAGGCCGGGCGTGCCTTTCTCCACGATGAAGCCGGTGAACTTGTCACCATCCACTTGGGCGAAAACCACGAATACGTCGGCGAAGCCACCGTTGGTAATCCACATTTTCTGACCGTTGAGCACGTAATGCTCGCCATCTTCGGTCAGGATGGCTTTGGTTTTGGCACCCAGGGCGTCGGAGCCCGAGCCGGGCTCGGTCAGGCAGTAGGCACCCATCAGCTCACCGCTGGTCAGGCCGGGCAGGTATTTGGTTTTCTGCTCCTCGTTGCCGAAGTACAGAATGGGCAGCATGGCAATGCCGGTGTGCGCGGCAAAAGCTACCGGGAACGAGTGGCCACCGCCCACGCCTTCCGTCACGCGCAGCGAGGTCGGGAAGTCCATGTTCAGTCCGCCGTACTCCTCGGGGATGCTCACCCCAAATAAGCCCAACTGACCGGCTTTTTCCATCAGGCCGCGCATCAGGCCTTCTTCGTGGTTGTCGAGGCGCTCCAGTAGGGGCTGCACTTCTTTTTCCACGAAATCCAGCGCGGTCTGGTGCATCATGTTCTGCTCCTCCGAGAAGTCGGCGGGGGTAAATACGTCTTGGGCGTCGGTTTCCTTGATGATGAATTCGCCGCCTTTTACAAGCTTTTGGGATACTTCCATGGCCAGGGTGAGAGTTGGGTTAAGGAATGTTTTATGTCGAAAGTCTAAGGGAGAAGTGCTCGGCTTGCCTACTATTTATAACGCTAAGCAGACCGAATACATTCGTACCGAAATATACGTAATTATGTTATGCTTGCCGAGTACTTTGCTTGAAAAAAAGAAGCCCCAGCGCACTGAGGCTTCCGAGTTCATTTATTTACTGGTCGCGAAACGGACCGTAGTAGGCGTCGGTCAACTCGGAGCTGGTGGCTTCGGCTATTTCGGGCCGAGCCGTCAGCCACTGCTGGAGCTGGTCACGCTTTTCCCGGGCCTGGGCTTCGGAAAGGCGCTTCACGGGCGTAGCGGCAAAATCGTCGAGGGCTCCGCCGATAATCAACTCGAAGGTTTCAATCTGTTCGAGCAGCACATCCGAGAAATCCAGGTAGCTGTCGGGCTTATCCTCCTTCAAGCGGTAGGATACGTTCCAGCTGAATTCCTTGAATTCCTGGCGGTGGGTTTTCTTACGCAGGCGTTTTTTCATGACCTAAGCTAAGCAAGAACTTCGACTCGAACCGGGCGCGGCCTGAGTTTTCCGGTGGAGAAGCGCTGCCACGCTTTCCGGCCAGCCCGGTCCGAGTCGAAGTGAAAAAGGGTATTTCAGCAACTCGGGCAAACAGCTCAATGCTTGGTTTAGCGAGCTACACCGAGCAAGGGGCCGCAGCCTCTGTTTTTTTAAATTATCCGTGCCCGGTGAAGCCGCGCGCAAAGTCCTTCAAGCATATGTAGATGAACCACAACAGCCCCGTAAGCAGAGCGAACAGCAGATGTGCCCGGGACAGCGAATACTGGTTTCGCACCATCGTCAGTACGAGCAGCACCAGATTCGCTATACAACCAAAGCGGACTAGGGTGTAGAACAAATGGTCCGACTTGACCTCATCGGTGCAGAGAGATACTACCCAGACGAAGAGGATGCCCCCATTCAGTAGTAGCGGTGAGCGGCCAAGCACTCCATCTGTTTGGAACATGACGACTGGCGGGGTTACTGCTCAGGTAAGCTCGGAATCCTTTGCTGGCAACAGGTGCTACTTCAGCAGCTCGTAGATGCCGGCTACGCCCTGGCCGCCGCCCACGCAGGCGGTTACCATGCCGTACTTCTGGCCCCGAGCCCGCAGCTCGTGGAAGAGCTGAATGCTGAGCTTAGCGCCCGAGCAGCCCAGCGGGTGGCCCAGGGCAATGGCGCCGCCGTTCACGTTCAGCTTGCTTTCGTCGATGCCCAGCTCCCGCACCACGGCAATGGACTGGGAAGCAAAGGCCTCGTTGAGCTCAAACAGGTCGATGTCGTCGAGCTTCATACCCGCCTGCTTCAGCGCCTTCGGCACAGCCTTAATCGGGCCCATGCCCATGATGCGCGGGTCGATGCCTTCGGTGGCGTAGGTTACCATGCGGGCAATGGGCTCCAGGTTGAGCTCCTTCACCATGCGCTCCGACATGACGATAACAAAAGCCGCGCCGTCGGACGTCTGGGACGAGTTGCCGGCCGTGACGGTGCCATTAGCGGCGAATACCGGACGCAGCTTGGCCAGGGCTTCCACCGAGGTATCGGCGCGGGGGCCTTCGTCGGTATCGACTACAAACGAACGGGTTTTCTTCTTGCCGGTGGCTTGGTCGAGGTAGGTTTCCTCCACGGTAATCGGCACAATCTGCTCCTTGAACTTGCCGGCCTCAATGGCCTTGATGGCCTTCTGGTGGGAGTTGTAGGAGAATACGTCCTGGTCTTCGCGGGAAATCTTGTAGTCGTTGGCTACGGCCTCGGCCGTCAGGCCCATGCCCAGGTAATAGTCGGGGTGCTTTTTCGACAGGTTGTAGTTGGGCACCGTCTTCCAGCCCACGGTGGGCACCATGCTCATGCTTTCGGTACCGCCGGCCACGATGCAGTCGGCCATGCCGGCGGCAATTTTACCGGCGGCCATGGCAATGGTTTCCACGCCCGAGCCGCAGTAGCGGTTTACAATCAGGCCCGATACGTTCATGGGCAAAGCCAGAAGTGAAATCAGGCGGCCCATCTGCAGGCCCTGCTCGGCTTCGGGCACGGCATTGCCCACAATCACGTCGTCGATGCGCGTGGGGTCGAGGGCGGGTACAGAGGCTACGAGGTGTTTGATGACGTCCGCGGCCAAATCGTCGGGACGGGTGAAGCGGAAACCGCCACGGGTGGCTTTACCAACGGCAGTGCGGTAACCGGCTACGATATATGCGTTCATTGTAGTGAAGTCTTAGAAAAGGTGGGATTAGAGCTACTTTTTTCTAGTTCCCCTCCTTTTCAAGGAGGGGTGCCCGAAGGGCGGGGTGGTTATTAGAGCTAAAGAGTTAAAGCTGGTATTCGTTCAACGCATGGACCACCCCTAGCCCCTCCTTGAAAAAAGGAGGGGAACTAGTGTTTAGCTCTAGTTTCTCAAAGGTTTGCCCGTCGTCAGGATGCTCTGGATACGCTCCAGGGTTTTCCGCTCGCCGGTCAGACTCAGGAAAGCTTCGCGCTCCAGGTCCAGCAGGTACTGCTCGCTCACGTTGGTCGGCGACGACAAATCCCCGCCGGTCATGACGAAGGCCAGCTTGTTGGCAATCTTCACGTCGTGGTCGGAAATGTAGTTGCCGGCGCGCATGGCATGAACGCCGGTCAGGAACATGGCCAGGGCACCTTTGCCGTGCACCTTGATGTCGGTCTTCTGCACGGGCTGGGTGTAGCCGGCTTCGGCCAGGGCAATGGCTTCGGCCTTGGCCGTGGCAATGAGGCGGTTGTTGTTAACCACCACTTCGTCGCCGCGGCGCAGGAAGCCCAGGTCGAAGGCCTCGGCAGCCGAGGTCGACACCTTGGCGGTGCTGATGGTCACGAAGGCGTTGCGGAGCAGGTTGAACTCGGGCTCCCCTTCCTCGTACTTGGCGGCCGTGCGCAAAGTCATTTCCTTGGTGCCACCGCCGGCCGGAATCAGGCCCACGCCGAACTCCACCAGGCCCATGTAGGTTTCGGCTGCGGCCACCACCTTGTCGGCGTGCAGGTTCAGCTCGCAGCCCCCGCCCAAAGCCAGGCCGTGGGGCGTGCCCACCACCGGAATGCTGCTGTAGCGCATGCGCATCATGGCATTCTGGAACTGGGCAATCATCATGTTAATCTCGTCATACTCCTGGTCGAGGGCGTACATGTACACCAGGCCCAGATTGGCGCCGGCCGAGAAGTTGGGCGCGTCGTTGCCGACGACCATGCCTCGGAAATCCTTTTCGGCAATGTCCACGCCCTTCATCAGGCCCTGAATCACGTCGGAGCCCAGGGTATTCATCTTGGAGTGGAACTCTACGTTCAGGATACCGTCGCCGAGGTCGAGGACCGAAGCCCCGGCGTTTTTCCAGATGACTTTGCCCGTAGCGCGCAGGTTGTCGAGGATGACGAAATTTTCCACGCCGGGAATAGCCTGGTAGGACTTCGATTCCAGGTCGTAGAACTGCTTTACGCCCTGCTCATTCACCTTGTAGAAAGTGGTGTTGCCGGCAGCCAGCATTTCGGCTACCCAGGGAGCTACGTTGCGGCCACCGGCCTGGGCCAGTTCCAGGCCTTTCTGTACGCCCAGAGCATCCCAGGTTTCAAACGGGCCCAGCTCCCAGCCGAAGCCGGCGCGCAGGGCGTCGTCAATCTTGTAGAGCTGGTCGGTGATTTCCGGAATCCGGTTCGAGACGTAGGCAAACAGGCTGCCGAAGCTCTGGCGGTAGAAGTCGGCGGCCTTGTCTTTGCCGGCCACCAGCACCTTGAACCGGTCGGCTACCTTGTCGATGGCCTTGGTAGCTTCCAGAGAGGCAAACTTCACCTTCTGGCTGGGCTTGTACTCCAGCGTGTTCAAATCCAGGGCGTGGATTTCGGACTTGCCGCCTTCTCCCTTCACTTTCTTGTAGAAACCCTGGCCGGTTTTGTCGCCCAACCACTTGTTCTCGCCCATCTTCTTGACGAAGTCGGGCAGCACGAAGACGTCCTTGGCTTCGTCGTTGGGCAGGCCCTGGGCCAGACCGTTGGTTACGTTGATGGTCGTGTCGAGGCCCACCACGTCGGAAGTGCGCAGCGTAGCCGACTTGGCGTGGCCGATAACCGGGCCGGTCAGCTTATCCACTTCCTCCACCGTCAGGCCCAGGCGCTGCATGGTCTGCATCACATCGAGCATGGCGAATACGCCCACGCGGTTGGCAATAAAGCCGGGCGTGTCCTTGGCCAGTACGGTGGTTTTGCCCAGGTACAGGTCGCCGTAGTGCATCAGGAAATCCACCACCGACTGGTCCGTCTCGGGCGTCGGGATGATTTCGAGCAGCTTCAGGTAGCGGGGCGGGTTGAAGAAGTGGGTGCCGGCGAAGTGCTTGCGGAAGTCCTCCGAGCGACCTTCGGCCATCAAATGAATCGGAATACCCGAAGTGTTCGACGTAATCAGGGTGCCGGGCTTGCGGTACTGCTCGATCCGCTCAAAGAGGCTCTTCTTGATGTCGAGGCGCTCGACCACGACTTCAATCGTCCAGTCGCAGGTGGCAATGTCCTTGAGGTTGTCGTCGAAGTTGCCGGTCTTGATGCGCGCGGCGTCGGCCTTGCGGTAAATCGGCGAGGGATTGGACTTCACGGCTGCGTCGAGCGAGGCATTCACGATGCGGTTTTTCACCGCCGCCGCGTCCAGCGTCAGGCCCTTCTTTTCCTCGTCGGGAGTCAGCTCCTTGGGAGCAATATCGAGCAATAACACCTGCACGCCGATGTTGGCGAAGTGCAGCGCAATGCGCGAGCCCATCACACCGGAGCCCAATACGGCTACTTTTTTGATAATACGATTCATTCGGGAAGGAATGAGGTGGGTGAGAAATGAAAGATTCAGGTGGAAAGCCCGGTGCTCAACTACTCGTCATGCCGAGTTAATTCAAGCACGAAGCCACGCTACTTGGTTGACTATCAGAAAGCAAAAACACTCCGGGCCGGCGCCGTTAGGCGGCCGGCTCGGAGCGCAGGGGTTTCAATTTGAAATCGTCAAAGAGGGTTTTGCCCTCAATCATGCCCGTAATCTGGCCCACGACCTTGAACATGACTTCCAGCTGGGCCTGGGGGATTTTTTCCCGCACCTTCTGGTTGAAGTGGCGCACGGTCTGGCGCGAAACTTCCTTTTTGCGCAGGCCTTCCTCGGTCAGGAAAATGCGGACCGAGCGTTTGTCCTGGGTGTCAGCTTGCTTGTAGATCAGGCCTTTTTCCTCCATCGAGCGTAAAATGCGGGTCAGGCTGCGGGTTTCGAGGCCCAGCAGGGGCGCAATTTTGGTAGCCGGAGTACCACTTTCCTGATCTATATTGAGCAGGACAAAGCCGATGCTGGTGGTAATATCGTGCTTGGCGGCCTGGGTATTGTACATGCGTGAAATGGCATGCCAGGCTACTTTGATGTTATAATCGACGGTTTCTTCCGGTGTCATGGGGGTGGTGAAGTCCGGTAAACATACAAAGAATATGTTATGCTTGCATACTAAATATACAGAAAAAAGTTTGGGCCCGGCCAGCATTTCATTGACGGAAATACTGGCCGGGCCCAAACTTTAATTTTTCTAAATACCCGGGGCTAGCGGTGGGCCTCTTGGTGGTAAAGGCTCTCGATAAGGTCTTTATTATTCTCGGTGATGATCTTGCGCTTGACCTTCATGGTAGGCGTCATTTCGCCGGTTTCCACGGTCCACTGCTGGGGCAGCAGCACGATTTTCTTGACCTGCTCCCACTGGGCGAAGCTCTGGTTGTACTTCTTGACCAGGTCTTCATACATCTGCACCACTTTCTCATTCTTGATGAGTTCTTCGTTGGAGCAGTTGCAGTCCACGCCGTTGCGCTTGCACCAGCCTTTCAGGTCGTCGAAGGAAGGGATAAGCAGGGCGGCAGGGAATTTCTGGTCGGCCCCGACTACCATGCACTGCTCTACCAGCGGCGACTCTTTGAGCTTGCCCTCAATCACCTGCGGGGCAATGTACTTGCCGCCCGAGGTCTTGAACATCTCCTTTTTGCGGTCCGTGATTTTGAGGAAGCGTCCGTTGACAAACTCGCCAATGTCGCCGGTGTGAAACCAGCCGTCGGCGTCAATTTCCTTGGCCGTCAGGTCGGGCTTGTTGTAGTAGCCCTTCATCACGGAGGCCGATTTGGTCAGAATCTCGCCGTCTTCGGCAATTTTCACCTGCATGTTGTCGATGAGCGGGCCCACCGTGCCAATCATGTTGTTTTCGGGCTCAAAGCCGCCGACGGCAATAACGGGCGAGGTTTCCGTCAGTCCATAGCCTTCCATCACCCGGATACCGGCCGCCCAGAACACCCGGGCCAGACGGGGCTGCAGGGCGCCGCCGCCGGATACGATGCACTTCAGGTTGCCGCCCAAGGCCTCTCGCCACTTGTTAAAGATGAGCTTGTTGGCCAGGGCCAGCTGAGCGTTGTAGAAGAGGCCGTGGTCTTTTTGGGTGTCGTATTTCAGCCCCAGGTCCAGGGCCCAGAAAAACAGATTTTTCTTGACACCTTCTAACTGGTGCCCTTTGGCCACAATCTTATCATACACCTTTTCCAGCAGGCGGGGCACGGTAGTGAAAATCTGGGGCTGTACCTCGCGCAGGTTATCGGCAATGACCTCCATGCTTTCGGCGTAGTAAATACTCACGCTGTTAATCATGTAGAGGTAGGTCACCATCCGCTCGAAGATGTGGCAGAGCGGCAGAAAGCTCAGGGCCTTGTCGTCCTTGGTGACGGGCACGAAGGGCTGGGAGTTGCGGCAGTTGCTCAGGATGTTGTCGTGGCTGAGCATCACCCCTTTGGGGTTGCCGGTGGTGCCGGAGGTATAGATAAGAGTAAGCAGGTCGTCGGGCTGCACGGCGGCTTTGAGGGGCTCCAGCGTGGCGGCGTCGCCTTTCTTGCCCAGCTCCAGCAGTTCGCTGAAGTGGCGGGCTCCCTCCACCTTGTCGAACGTAAACACGTGCTTGACCTCGGGTAGTTCGGCCGTGGCCTCTTTTACCTTGGCATAAAGCTTCTCATCGGCCACGAATACGGCTTTGACCCCGGCGTCGGTGAAGATATACTTGTAGTCTTCAACTGTAATGCTGGGATACATCGGCACGCTGGTAGCGCCTATCTGGGCAATGCCGAAGTCGGCAAACATCCACTCGGGCCGGTTCATGGAGATGATGGCGACCTTATCATCCTTTTTAATCCCAAGCTGTAACAGCCCTAGGCTAACCTGATTGGCGTGCTCAATGACCTGCTGAGTACTGATTTTTTGCCAGTCTCCATTGATTTTGGCGGCCAGGGAGTCGGCTTTGGGGGCAGTGGCAAGTTGGTGCGACAGAATATCAAAAGAGCGGCGGACTTCCATTGTAGAGAGAAATACTAGTTGGTGGGAAACGCGGAGAAAAGAGCAGAATGGCCGATTCTGTAACGTCGGGCGGAGCTAAAGTGTCTGGAGCAAGGTGCCAAGACAGCTTAAATAAATAGATTTTTTGGCGTAATGCCTATTACGGATCAGGTTGACTCGTGGGTTAAGGCTGAAAAACTGGATGGGGTGGCGGGTTTTGCTTAGTTTTGTCTGCCTGCACTGTTCGCGCCCGATGAATCTGGCCATCTTCTTTGATCCGCTCCGCGAGGAGCTTACCGCCGCTACGGCAGCTTCTACGACGCTTGCCAACTATGCCACGCGCTTTCTGGACTCGTTTCCGGATTGGCGCACGGCTGACTTGGCTCTTATTGGGCTGAATGAATGGCGGGGCAGCGCCGGCGCAGCGCCCGAAACCCACGGCGCGGATGAGGTGCGCCGCCGCTTTTACCAGTTGCAAAAAGGCACCGGTAGTCTTCGCCTGGTAGATTTAGGCAACCTGCGCCCCGGCCTGACCCTGGAAGACACCTACCTGCGGCTGCGCGAAATTGTAGCCACCCTGCTGGAGCACAATACCGTCCCGATTTTGCTGGGCGGCAGCCAGGACCTGGACTACGGGCAATTTTTAGCCTACGAAACTCTGGAGCGGCCGGTGAGCTTTGCCATGGTCGATTCGCGGGTGGATATGGCCGAGCACGATACGGCTCCGGCCGAAGACTCGCACCTGCGCCGTATCCTGATGCACGAACCCAATTTCGTGTTCAATTTCGCCCAACTGGCCCACCAGCAGTATTTGGTCGCGCCCGACGTGCTGGCCGCCCTGGAAAAGCTGCACTTCGAGACCCTGCGTTTGGGGCAAGTGCGCGACGATATCCGCCAGGCGGAACCCCTGCTGCGCCAAGCCGACTTCGTAAGCTTCGACGTAGCGGCTCTGCGCTGGAACGACGCCCCAGCCTATTACCCGGCGAATCCCTTTGGCCTGACCAACGAGGAAGCCGCCAAGCTGGCCTGGTACGCCGGCCACAACGACCAGCTCAGCTCTTTCGGCCTCTACGGCTACCGCCCCGACCACGACGTGCACGGCCTAGCCGCCAGCGCCTTGGCCACGATGCTCTGGTATTTTATTGAAGGCTACTACCACCGCCGCGGCGAAACAGACTTTCAAAGCCGCCGCTTTATCCGCTACGCCGTGGGGTTACCGGGCTCTCCGGCCAAGCTGGTGTTCTACAAGGCCAAGCGCACCGAAAAGTGGTGGCTGGAAGTTGAAAGCCTAGCCGACAGCGCCGTGAAGCGCATTGTGCCCTGCAGCTACGAAGACTACTTTAAAGCGGCCCAGGGCGACCTGCCCAACCGCTGGATTCTCACGCAGGCTTTGTTGGGGTAGACTTTGGCCGTGCTTTCCGTATTTGCCTAGGCAGCATATACTGTCTCCTATTTCGCTGATGAATTCTTTCCAGTCTGAGTTAAACGACGAAAAACAACCCGCTAAGCCCGAGTTGCCCGAATACTCGCTGGCCCAACTGGCCTTGCGCAACGGGCAGGACCGAGACGAAATCTGGGTAGGCTACAATGGGTTGATTTACGACGTGACCCGCTCTCGCCTGTGGCGCCGCGGCAACCATTACGAACACTGGGCCGGGCAGGACTTAACCCAAGAGCTGCAAAAAGATGCGCCACACACGGAGCACGTTTTCGACAAGTTTCACGCCATTGGCCGACTGAAAGTACCTACCTCAGCCGCCTCGTAACGTTATAGAGTATTTACAGCCAGCGTTGCCCCATCTCCCAACCGTACTTCCCTTGAGCACCACCGAAAGCCCTTCCCACTTCAATAACCTCGAAACCCTCTCGACGCGGGAGCTACTTGCTGGCATTAACAGCGTAGACCAGACCGTGCCGCAAGTGGTAGCCCGGGCCCTGCCGCAGATTGAGGCCTTGGTAGAAGCAACGGTGGAACGGCTGCAGCGCGGGGGCCGCCTGTTCTACATTGGAGCCGGCACCAGCGGCCGACTCGGGGTTCTGGACGCCTCGGAGTGCCCTCCTACCTTTGGCGTGCCACAAGGCCTGGTCATTGGCCTTATTGCCGGCGGCGACACTGCTATTCGCCAGGCCGTGGAAAATGCCGAGGACGATGCCCAGCAAGCCTGGCGCGACCTGACCGCGCACAACATCAACGACGACGACATGCTCGTGGGCATTGCCGCTTCGGGCCGCACACCCTACGTTATTGGCGGCATGGCCATAGCCCGGCGGCATGGCATTGCCACGGGCTGCATCGTGTGCAACCCCGATTCATCTGTTGCGGCCCTGGCCGATTTTCCGGTGGAGGTTGTCACCGGCCCCGAGTTTGTGACTGGTAGCACCCGCATGAAAGCCGGTACGGCCCAGAAGCTGGTGCTCAACATGCTTACCACCGCTACCATGATTCGACTGGGTAAGGTAAAAGGCAATAAGATGGTGGATATGCAGCTCTCCAACCTCAAGCTCGTGGACCGCGGGGAACGAATGATTATGGAAGAGTTGGGCATCGGCCAAGACAAAGCCGCTGAGTTACTTAAGCTGCATGGTTCGGTGCGGGCGGCATTGGCCGCTTACCACGGGCACTAATTCCGGCGGGCTGCAGTGCGGCTGTCTTGACGACTGAGCGAACAGATAGCGCCTATTGCGCGTTATCAAGAAGCCATTTTAGCCGAGCAACTGCGTTACGTGGGGCCGGCAGTAATCTAGCTAGCCCCATGCATACCATTGAGCCCCATTATAACTGGATAGAGCAGTACTCTGCGTCGGAAGACCCCCGCTCCCCACTGTTCGAAGCTGAAAACAGCCTCGATACCTTTACCAATACTATTTACGGTTACTACATTCACCCGCAGTGGGACAGCCTCGACTCCGACACACTGTTCCTGAAAATCCTGTTTGTAGACTACGACGAAGGTATTGGCATCATCGAGTTCATTGGGGAATGGAACGATGCCATCGAAAACGACATCATGAGCCTGAAGCGCAACATCATTGATTTGATGGTGCACGAGGGTATCCGCAAGTTTATTCTGGTCGGCGAAAACGTATTCAATTTCCACGGCTCCGACGATTCGTACTACGAAGAGTGGTTTGAGGACGTGGAGGACGGCTGGATTGCGGGCATCAACTTTCAGGAGCACGTTATCCGGGAAATGCACCAGTACAATGTGGATAACTATATCAACTTCGGTGGACAACTCGACGAGCTGCCTTGGCGCACCTACCCTCCACGCAAGCTGGTGCAGGTCGTTGATGGGTTACTGCGCCGCCGGCTGGGGTAGCATGGTAAGTCAACCTGGTTTGCAGACATAAAAAAAGAGGCTCCCTGATTCAGGGAGCCTCTTTTTTGCCTTATTCAGGCAGTGCAATTACTGCTGGGTCGTGGTAGCGCCACCGGCGGGAGCGGGAGTAGCCTGGCTGGGGTTAGCATCAGCGGCATCTTCCATAGCGTCAGCCTTAGCTTCGGTAGCATTTTCTACCGAGTCAGCACCAGCTTCGTTGCCTGCATCTTCCATAGCGTCAGCTTTGGCTTCGCCAGCTTCTTCTACTTGCTCAGCAGCGTTTTCTTGAGCGTTTTCAGTCTTGCTGTCGCACGAAGCGAAGGTGAACGAAGCAGCAGCCAGAGCAAGGAACAGAACCTTTTTCATGATGAGAGGAATTAAGGGGGTTGTTGAAAATTCAAGTCAGTTTAAGCCGAATCGGACGCCAAGTGCGGGGCAGCTCGTCGCTAGATTCGGGGTTTTATACTTCCCCCCCCGATAAGGTAACCCAACAGTAGAAAAATTATTCCACCCTTTGGCTCAACTACCTACCGCTCAGCTTACTTTTTGCGGAAGATGATGCCGATGGGTACGCCGCCGAAGTCGAAATTCTCGCGCAGGCGGTTTTCCAGGTAGCGCGTGTACGACTCGCTCACATACTGGGGCAGATTGCAGAAGAAGGCAAACACCGGGTTGTGCGTGGGCAGCTGCGTCACGTACTTGATGCGCACCATTTTGCCCTTCGTCGACGGCGGCTGGTGCTCCTCAATCACGCGCAGCATCACCTCGTTGAGCTGGGAAGTCGGGATTTTCTTTGTCTTGTTCTCGTACACCTGAATGGCCGTTTCAATGGCCTTGTGCACGCGCTGCTTGGTGAGCACCGAGGTGAAGATGATGGGCGGATAGGCAATGGGCGCTATCTTTTCATAAATCTGCTCCTCGATTTTTTTGGTCGTGTTGGTTTCCTTGTCTTCGACCAGGTCCCACTTATTCACCAGAATCACGATGCCCTTGCGGTTTTTGTCGGCCAGGCCGATGATGTTCACGTCCTGGGCCTCAATGCCGCGAGTAGCGTCGAGCATCACGATGCAGACGTCGGACTCTTCCATGGCCCGGATGGAGCGGAGCACGGAGTAGAATTCGATGTCCTCTTTCACCTTGGTCTTACGACGCAGGCCGGCGGTGTCAATGAGGATAAACTCGTTGCCGAAAGCGTTGTAGCGCGTCTTGATGGCGTCGCGGGTGGTGCCGGCAATGTCGGTTACGATGGTACGTTCCTCGCCCAGCAGCAGGTTTACCAGGCTCGACTTGCCCACGTTGGGGCGGCCAACCACGGCAATCTTGGGCAGGCCTTCGTCCTGTACTTCCTCCCACGGATCTTCGAAGTGCGACACCACCGCGTCGAGTAAGTCGCCGGTACCGGAGCCGCTCTGCGACGAGATGGTGAAAATGTCGCCGTCGCCGACGCCCAGGGCGTAGAACTCGCCGGCCGCGTGGGCCCGGGCGTTGGTATCGGCCTTGTTGGCTACCAAGTAGATTGGTTTTTTGCCCTGGTAGCGGCGCAGCACGTTGGCAAACTCCTCATCGAGGCCGTGCAAACCGGCGTCCACGTCGACCATGAACAGCACCACATCGGCCTCGTCGATGGCCAGCTTTACCTGGCGGCGGATGCCTTCCTCGAACACGTCGTCGGAGCCGTGCACGTAGCCACCGGTATCGATAACGGTAAAGTGCTTGCCGATCCACTCGCCGTAGCCGTAGTGCCGGTCGCGGGTTACGCCGCTTTGGTTGTCCATGATGGCCTTGCGGTGACCCACGAGGCGGTTGAACAGGGTGGATTTGCCCACGTTGGGGCGGCCCACAATAGCAATGGTATTCTTCATGCGTCTGACTCCAGCCGCCGGCCCGACCAGTTTCGGCAGTGCCCGGAGTAGTTAAGTGAATGTGAGGTCGGAATGCGTTAGAACTTAGAAGTAAGAACTCGGAAGTTAGACTGGACAGTCATTTAGTCTGAGTTCTAAGCTCTACTTTATTGGCTGTAGCCGAAGCGGTTCAGGGCCTTGGGGTCGGTGCGCCAGTTTTCGTTGACTTTGACGTGGGTTTCGAGGAAGACTTTCTTCTGGAAGAATTTCTCCATTTCCTCCCGAGCCCAGGTGCCGACTTTCTTCAGCGCCTCGCCTTTCTGGCCGATGATAATGCCTTTCTGGCTGGCCCGCTCCACGTAGATGGTGGCCCGGATACGGATGATGTCTTCTTCCTCTTTGAACTCCTCAATGCCGACTTCGCAGCTGTAGGGGACTTCCTTTTTGTAGAGCTTGAAGATTTTCTCCCGAATCATCTCGGCGGCGAAGAAACGCTCCGGCTTGTCGGTGAGTTCATCCTTGGGGTAATAAGCCGGGTGCTCGGGCAGGTAGCCCAGCACGAGGTCGAGCAGTTCGCCGGTGCCGAACTTTTCGAGGGCCGAAATGGGCAGTACGCGGGCCGCGTTGGGCAGCTGCTCGCGCCAGTAGTCCACCTTGGCTTCCACCTCGGCCTGATCGGCCTGGTCGATTTTGTTGACCAGCAGCAGAATCGGCGTGTCCACCATCTTGCGCAGGCGCTCTACTACCGGCTCCTCGTCGTGCTTTTCGTAGATATCGGTGACAAACAGGATGACGTCGGCGTCTTCCAAGGAGCTGTACACGAACGACATCATGGCGTTGTGCAGCTCGTACTTAGGCTGAATGATGCCGGGTGTATCGGAGTAGACCAGCTGGAAGTCGTCGCCGTTCAGAATACCCAGGATGCGGTGGCGCGTGGTCTGGGCTTTGCTGGTGACAATGCTGAGCCGCTCGCCCATCAGGGCGTTCATCAGCGTCGACTTGCCCACGTTGGGCTTGCCGATAATGCTCACAAAGCCAGCGCGGTGCGGTTTAGGTTCGGGATTCACGGAGGTTTTCTAAATAAGTCTGCAAAGGTACTGCTTTATAGGCAGATGCGCATTGTCTGGTCCAAAATCGGACAGGTAGACACCGGAGCAAGCCTCTCGATTTTCGTTTTTAGTCAATCGGTTTACGGATTCGGTCAGCAATGCCGGCCGCCGACCAGCAGACCTTTGTGTGGTAGTCCTTTTACTTCCCACCCTCTTCCTGACCGCCATGTTTATTGGGCATTATGGGCTGGCTTTCGGAGCCAAAACCTTGAAACCACAACTTTCCCTGGGAATCCTGTTTATGGCCGTGCAACTGGCCGACTTGCTCTGGCCCACGCTGCTGCTGCTGGGCGCTGAGCAGGTAGAACTGCGACCCAGCGCCGGCCAAGCCGTAACGTTTTCCCACTACCCGATTTCCCACAGCTTGGTTATGAGCGTGGTATGGAGCGTGGTGCTGGGCCTGGGCTACTGGGTGCTGCGGCGCGACAAACCGGCGGCCCTGCTGCTGGGCTTCGCCGTGCTAAGCCACTGGCTACTCGACGCAGTGGTACACGGTCCCGATCTGCCGCTGTACCCCGGCCACTCGCCAGTTGTTGGGCTCGGGTTGTGGAACCACTTGCTGCTAAGCCAAGTGGTGGAGGTGCCGATTTTTGTGGCGGGGCTCTACCTGTATCTGCGACAAACCAAAGCTCTAAACAAAACCGGCCGGTACGCCCTGTGGTCCTTGGTGGCTTTTCTGGTGGTAGTACACTTCAGCAATTTCTTCAGCCCAGTGCCCGGCAGCGTTGCTGAACTGGGCTGGGTGGGGCAGCTACTGTGGCTGCCGGTACTATGGGCCCGCTGGGCCGACCGGAACCGCACCGCCCACACTACCGGACCGGCTCCTTCCGAAACGCGCCGGGTGTCTGCCCCGTCCATTTTTTAAAGGACCGAACAAAGGCGCTGGGCTCGGAATAGCCCAGCAGAAAGGCAATATCGGTGGTGCTGAGCTGAGCGTCACGCAAGTGGCTTTGGGCTAAGTCGTGGCGTACGGCATCGAGCAGCTGCTGGTAGGTGTGCCCGGTTTCCTTGAGCTTTAGTTGCAGCGTACGCACGCCCATCGTCAGCCGGTCGGCCACGGTGGCCAGCGTGGGCGCGGCGCCTTTCAGCAGTTCCACGATTTCGCGCTTGACCCGCTCGGGTAGGCTAGGCGTATGCAAGCGGGCCAGCAAGGCGGCGGCATGCTGCTCAAAAAGCGGAAACAGCACCGGATTGGCATTGATGACCGGCAAGTGGAGCAGAGTCATGTCGAAACCAATACTGCTTATGGGCGTGCCGAATACCAGCCGGGCTGGAGCAAATACTCGCTCGTGCTCCTGGGTATCGGCTGGCTCGGAGTAAGCCAGGTGAACTTCGCGTGGGGCAAGGGGCCGACCAGTTAGGGTTCGAAAGGCACTGAGGTAGGTAGAAAACTCGGAGTTGATGACATGCTCGGGGTAGATGATGGCGGGGCTGGTTAGCTCTGAATCCAGCCAGCAGAGTTCGGCTTCCGGGCGTAAGGTGAGGCGCACCCCGGCGCAGGCCACGTCCTGGTAGCGGACTAACTGCTCCAGGGCGGCCCCCAGCGTGGGGCAGTGCAGCAGCACGTAAGCCAGAATGCCCAAAGCCGCCAGATTTATCTTTTCTCCCAGGTGCAGGGCCAGGTGCGGGTCGTGGGTAGCCAGCACGGCTTCGTGCCACAGCTGCTGAATCGTGCTGATGGGCACACGGGCGTCGGGGTCGGTGAGCAGGGCCGGGGAAAGAGTTAACCGTCGGCCCAGTTCGGCCTGGTCGGCGCCGGCGTGGGTGGCCGCCCACAGCACTACGTTCAGCAGGGCAACGGAAGCCGAGTCGGGGGACGGGGGAAAGGCGACTTTTGTCATCTGGGAAAAATACTGGCTCCGTCCCAAACCCGGAAGGCCCTACCTTTGTCTATGGACGGACGACCGTTCTTTCTCTATGCCAACTCCCGCCTCTCCGCAACGCCGTATCGGCGTTTTACTTGTTAATCTGGGTACGCCCGACTCGCCCCAAACCGGTGATGTACGCCGCTACCTAAACGAATTTCTCACCGATGGCCGGGTTATCGACATGCCGGCGGCCATTCGTTATCCGCTCTTCCAAGGCTTGGTAGTGCCGTTGCGGGCTCCCAAGTCGGCCAAGATCTACCAGCAGCTCTGGACCGAGCGGGGCTCCCCCCTACTCTACCACGGCCTCGATTTACAGAAGCTGGTGCAGGAAAAACTGGGCAAAGACTACGTCGTAGCCTTCGGGATGCGCTACCAGAACCCCAGCATCGAAAAAGCTCTGGAAGAGCTGCGCGAAGCTGCCGTCGACCGGATTATCGTACTACCACTCTTTCCGCAATATGCCGCCGCCAGTACTGGCTCGGTGCAGGAAAAGGTAATGGAACTTGTGAGCAAGTGGTGGGTAGTACCCAGCATTTCCTTTATCAGCACCTTCACCGACGACCCCGGCTTTATCGGCACCTTTGTCACGCTCGGGAAAGAGGAAATGGCCAAGCGCGACTACGACCATGTGGTATTTAGCTACCACGGTATTCCGGAGCGGCACGTGCTCAAGGGCAGCCACAACAACTATTGCAAGCTGGGCAGCTGCTGCAATAGCTACAATAAGAATAACCGCTACTGCTACCGGGCCCAGTGCTACGAAACGTCCCGCCAGCTGGCCAAAGGCTTGGGCTTGGCTCCCGAGCAGTACACTACCTCGTTCCAGAGCCGCCTGCAAAGCCGCCTGCGCGACCCGTGGCTGCAGCCCTACACCGACGAGGTGTTGAAAGAAATGCCGGCCAAAGGCATCAAAAACGTACTGGCCTTCAGCCCCGCCTTCGTGGCCGACTGCCTGGAAACGACCATTGAAGTAGGCGAAGAATTCAAGGAAATGTTTGAGGAAGCCGGTGGGGCCCACTGGCAGCTGGTGCCCTCTCTGAACTCCCACCCGCAGTGGGTGGAAGGCGTGGTCAACATGATTCAGCGCAACTAGTAAGGAAGCAGCCCCCTGCTGAAACCAACAACAAGGCCCTGGAGCAATTCAGGGCCTTGTTGTTGGTTTAGTTAACCCGCTTACGAAACGTGTCATTCGGCGCGGAGCGGCGGTTTTGGTAGAAGCGCTGCTCGTTGTAGGGGTCGTTATCGTAAAAGCTGCTGCGAGCCTCTGGCAAAGGCAACTTCAGGCTCCGCAGCATGGCCTCTTCGTATTCGCGCGTAATCTGAATTTCCTCGTAGGGCGGATAATCCAATACCGATTCCTTATTCAAAGAAGGCACAAAGACGTTGTCGCCTTCCTCATCCAGCGCGGCCACGCCTACCGGAATCAGAATATGCCGCTCGTGCCGATTCACATTCAGGGACGAATCCAGCTCGACGTCGAGGTAGCGAACTTTCAGGGCTTCTTCCTCCACAATCAGTTCGGACACGTCGCCAAACTTGTGGCCGTCGCCCCCACGCACGGCCCAGCCGCGCACATCCGGACTATCATCAGCTACTTCAAAGTCGGTTAGGTCGCGGAGGCGGCGCAAGTGCATGCCTTCAGCAGAAGGTATTGGGGAAGGCGTCGGTTCCATAAAGAGAAAGACAGTATAGCCGGTGGAAACGTTGGAAGATGGCGGCGTGGTTCAGCTTTCTTACGAAGCGGGCTCGTTTAGCGTCCGCACAATGTCGGCGGCTTTGGTAAAGAAAGTCTCCAGAGCCGGCTGGTCGGCGGGCGTGGTCCGCCCCGAAAGCTGCCGGGCCTGCTCACTAAGCTCCGCCACGGGTTTTTCCAGCTCGGGGTAGGCCTTTTGCTGCATGGCCTGCATCAGGCCGGCCACTGCTACAAAACCTGGCCGCAGGCTGGCATTGGGCTCCGAAGTACGGCTAATGGCGCTGGTCAGGTCGTTGCGCCGCTCACTGACGGTAGCATCGCGCAGGTCGGCGCGGTCGGCCAGGTCACTAAGCGTCGCACTAAGCATCTGCAGGCCCCGGCGGCCGTAGTCGGGGCTATCCGTTTCGTTGGCGGCAAAGCTGGCTAGCTCCTCAGGCGTTGCCGGGGCCTCTTCGGCGGCCATGTCGGCTACGGCCGCGGCCTTACCGTTGCCATCGGCGGGCGGTGGCGTAGCCCGGGCCATGGCGTCGGCATCGGCGTCGGCCATCGGTACCGCGCTGGTAGCCGGCGCGGCACTAGTTTCTGGAGTTTCTGCGGCGGTGGAGCGGAACAGTAAATAGCCAACCACTGCCAACACGACTACTACCAGTAGAACCAGCAGCCAGGGACTAGGAGAGGATTTTTTACGCTGAATGTTGATATCGGCCATACACGTCAGGAGCTATTTTGCCAGTGAGTACGCAAGGAAAGCAAAATAGATAGGTCTAGTCTATATAGTCCTCTTGATCACCAATCTTCTCCTTTGGTACCGCCAGCTAACGTATAGCTAAAACAGGTGTCCCTCAGCGTAAGAATTCCCGACCGGACGGCAGCACATGCGGCTAGCGCCCGGTCGGGAATTTCAGGGGTTACGCCTTGCGCTTACGGCCAAGACTAAGCGGGCACTCTGCGGTACATTTTGGCTAATTGCTCCACGGCGTAGTCAACTTCTTCGGTCGTGTTGTACTTGCTCATTGAGAAGCGAATAGCACCACGCTGCGGGTCACAGCCCAGGGCCGTCAACACGTGGGACCCGGCGTCGGCACCGCTGCTACACGCCGAGCCGCCCGACACGGATACCCGGCTGATGTCCAGATTAAACAACAGCATCTCGCTGATTGCCGACGGCGGCAAGCTCACGCTCAGCACCGTGTACAGACTTTGGTCTGCCTCAGCCGACAACCCGTTGAACTGCACATCCTCAATTTCGGCCGTCAACCGGCGGATAAACCGGTCTTTGAGCCCCTGAATGTGTTGGCGGTGGGTGTCCATTTCCCGGTAGGCAATTTCCAGAGCTTTGGCCAGGCCGACAATACCGTACACATTCTCGGTGCCAGCCCGCACATTACGTTCCTGAGCGCCGCCGTGAATCAGCGGGCTTACCTGCACCTCCGGCCGGCGGTATAAGAAGCCTACGCCTTTGGGACCGTGAAACTTGTGGGCCGAACCTACCAAGAAATGGTTTTTGAGCTGCTGCACGTCGTGCCGGTAATGGCCCATCGTCTGCACCGTATCGGTGTGGAAGATGGCCTTGTGCGCCTGGCAGACGTCGCCAATGGTTGCAATATCGTTCAGGTTACCGATTTCGTTGTTGGCGTGCATCAGGCTCACGAAGGAGCGGCCATTGGTCTTCAGCAACTCGTCGAGGTGCTCCAAATCAAGGCGGCCTCGCTCGTCGTGCTGCACGTAGCTCAGGCTAATGTCGCCGGTTTTCTCCAGGGCCTGCAGCGTATGCAGCACCGCGTGGTGTTCCAGCTTGGAAGTAACGGCGTGGCGCAGGCCTAGCGTCCGGATGGAGCCAAAGGCGGCGTAGTTGTCGCCTTCCGTGCCGCCCGAGGTAAATGATATTTCGGCCGGAGCAGCGTTAATCAGGTGGGCAATAGTCTTGCGGGCATTCTCGATGGCTGCCCGCACTTTGCGGCCGTGGCCGTGAATGCTGCTGGGGTTGCCAAAATGCTCGCGCATAAACGGCAGCATAGCGTCCAGTACTTCCGGATCGAGGGGCGTAGTCGCCGCATTGTCGAAGTACACGGCCATGGGTGTGGCCGTGGAGGATGCGTGCGAATCGGGGTGGTGAGGCATACGCGCAACTATAATAGAGAGAGGTGGATGGCTAGTGAGAGTATAGCCGCACAAAAATAAAGGATTCCAGCTTGGAAGCCGGAATCCTTCACTTATTGAGTAGAAAAGCCGCTTAGCTCTTTACCGAGATAATCTCCTTAATGTCAGCAATAATCTTATTGGCCAAGTGGTCGGCGGTGGCGTTGGAGTCCGATTCAGCGTAAATCCGGATGATGGGCTCCGTGTTCGACTTGCGCAGGTGCACCCACTCTTTGTCGAACTCGATTTTCACTCCATCGATGGTATTTACCGGCTGCTTGGCGTAGCGCTGCTCCATTTGCACCAGCACCTGGTCCGTGTCGATTTCGGGCGTGAGCTCAATCTTATTTTTCGAGATAAAGTAGCCTGGGTACGAAGCCCGCAGCCGCGTCATAGTCAGGTTCGACTTGGCCAGGTGGCTCAGGAAAAGCGCAATACCCACCAAGGAGTCGCGGCCGTAGTGCAGCTCCGGATAAATGATGCCCCCATTGCCTTCCCCGCCAATAATGGCATTGGTTTCCTTCATCTTCGTTACCACGTTCACCTCGCCCACGGCAGCGGCAGCGTAGTGGCCGCCGTGCTTTTCGGTCACGTCGCGCAGAGCGCGGGTACTGCTCAGGTTACTTACGGTGTTGCCCCCGCCGTTCTGCTGCAGTACGTAGTCGGCCACGGCTACCAGGGTGTATTCCTCCCCGAACATGGAACCGTCCTCATTCACCAAGGCCAGGCGGTCTACATCGGGGTCGACTACGATACCCAGGTCGAAAGAGCCTTTCTCCAGTACCCGGGCAATATCGCGCAGGTTTTCGGGCAGGGGCTCGGGGTTGTGGGCGAAGTCGCCGGTGGGTTCACAAAACAGCTTCTCCACCGTTTCGACGCCCAGCGCTTCCAGCAGCATCGGCACTACAATGCCCCCCGTGGAGTTGACACAGTCGATAACGACGCGAAACTTCTTGGCCTTGATAGCCTCCACATCCACTAGGGGCAAAGCCAAGATGGCTTTAATATGCTTTTTGAAGAAGGTGGTATCGGTGCTGTACTGGCCCAGCTTGTTTACGGGCGCAAAGTTGAAGGCTTCATTATCACCCAAGGCCAGTACCTGCTGCCCATCCGCATCGGAAATAAACTCGCCCTTGTCATTAAGCAGCTTCAGTGCGTTCCACTGCTTGGGGTTGTGCGAAGCCGTGAGGATAATGCCGCCGCCCGCCTTTTTGGCTGGCACTGCAATTTCCACGGTAGGCGTGGTGCTCAGACCCAGGTCAATAACGTTGATGCCCAGCCCGCGCAGGGTGCCTTCCACCAGTTTGCTCACCATCTCACCGGAGATGCGTGCGTCGCGCCCGATGACAATCGTATTGTTTTGGGTTGTTTCCAGTACCCACGTGCCAAAAGCCGCTGCGTACTTCACTACGTCAATGGGAGTTAGGCCTTCGCCTGCGGCGCCGCCGATGGTGCCCCGGATGCCGGAAATTGATTTGATCAGTGCCACGAGCAATGTTTGTTTTGAGGTGCAAAAGTAGAGAAATGACCCTGCTTTTCTACGAAAGTATTTCCGATTCCTGCGTACAGCGTGTGCGTCGCCGCCAGTACATACGTATAGCCAGCCCGGGTTGGGCACCGTATATTTGACCGAATGGAAACACAACACCCTCTCCCTAACCGCCGCACCGAGCAGCTCGCCGCCTTTGGGCGCCTGCTGGACGTGCTGGACCGCCTGCGGGCCGAATGTCCCTGGGACCGGAAACAAACCATGCAGAGTTTACGTCATCTTACGATCGAAGAAACGTACGAACTCTCCGATGCCATTTTGCGGGATGACCTTGCAGATGTCAAGAAAGAGCTTGGCGACGTGATGCTGCACCTCACGTTCTACGCCAAAATAGCCTCGGAAACGGGCCATTTTGATATTGCCGATGTGCTCGATGCCCAGTGTGAAAAACTCATTTTTCGTCATCCTCACATCTATGGCGACACCACCGTCAACAACGAAGAGGACGTTAAGCGCAACTGGGAACAGCTAAAACTGAAGGAAAAAGGCAACTCCTCGGTGCTTGGCGGCGTTCCTACCTCACTACCGGCCTTGGTGAAGGCCATGCGCATTCAGGAAAAAGCCCGGGGTGCCGGCTTCGACTGGGAAAAGCCGGAGCAGGTTTGGGAGAAGGTTCAGGAAGAGTTAGGAGAATTCGGGGTTGAGTACGCACACACTGACCCCGAGCAACGAAATCCGGAGCGGGCCGCCGCCGAATTTGGCGACCTACTTTTTTCGTTGGTCAATTTTGCCCGGTTTGCCGGTATCAACCCGGAGGAAGCCTTGGAACGCACTAATCGAAAGTTCATTCAGCGCTTCCAATACCTGGAAACGGAGTCAGCCCGGGAGGGGCACCGTTTAGCCGATTTGACCTTGACTCAAATGGATACTTACTGGGAGCGAGCGAAAAAACTCAACTTAAATCAGCAACAAAACGAAGAGCAGAAATAGCCTTTTTTCAAGGCCCTACCCGTTTTAAAGCGTTTAAACGCATTTTCCATTTGGCAGCACGTCGGTTTTTATTTAGGTTTGCCAAGGATACCCCGATTTCCTAACGGCCCCGCGCACGAGCAGACCCACACTTTCCGTTCTCAGAACGAACCTAGTGTGCGGGTGAGCGGGGCGCTGCTGTCTTCAGGGTATTCCAGTTTAATTTCTTCACTTTTTCACCTTCAAGTTCAACCTTTCACCACCAACCCACTAATTCTCCGGAACAATGGAACAAAAGAATGCCATGAATAAAAACGTGCGGCCCGCCGCTCCCGCTGCTCCCAAGGGTGAAGCGAAAGGCGGTTCCGCGTTTGCCGCCATCGTGATTCCACTGGCGTTGATCGTATCGATTATCATCTACAAATTCGTTTTTGGTAGCCCCGCCAACTTCCAGGGCGGTAATCCTGAGAATAACCCCCTGCCCGGTAACTACCTCGGCATCATTTACAAGGGTGGTGTCATCGTACCCATCCTGCTGACCTTGTTCCTGTTGGTAATTACCTTCTCGATCGAGCGTTTCCTGACCATCAGCAAAGCGAAAGGCAGCAAGAGCATTGAAGCTTTCGTACGCAACGTGCGCCAGAAGCTGAACGTAAACGACATCACCGGCGCCATTGCTGCTTGCGACCAGCAGAAAGGCTCGGTAGCTAGCGTAGTGAAGGCCGGCCTGGGCAAGTACCAGGAGATGGCCCGTGAGCGTAGCCTCGACAAGGACTCCAAAATTGCTGCTATCCAGAAGGAAATCGAGGAATCGACGGCTCTGGAACTGCCCATGCTGGAAAAGAACCTCGTTATCCTGTCGACTATTGCTTCGGTAGCTACCCTGATTGGTCTGCTCGGTACGGTATTCGGTATGATCAACGCCTTCTCGGCTCTTGCTAACGCCGGTGCTCCTGACGCCGTAGGTCTGGCCAACGGTATTTCGGAAGCTCTGATCAACACGGCTCTGGGTATCTTGACCTCGGCCCTGGCCATCATCGCCTACAACTTCTTCACCAGCAAGATTGACGAGCTGACCTACAGCATCGACGAAGCTGGTTTCAGCATTATCCAGACGTTTGCTTCGCAGCACGGCGAAAAAGAAACTTATACTGCTTAGTCTGCGGTTTACGCACTAAAGCAGCGTTTCTAAACGTTTCTGAATAAAGCTCTTTAACCACGCTCGCAATGCCAAAAGTAAAACCTCATAGAACGTCCCCTTCGTTGGATATGACTCCGATGGTGGACTTGGCATTCCTGCTGGTGACCTTCTTCATGCTCACCACCAAGTTTGCTCCCGAGGAAGCTGTGGTGGTGGATACGCCCTCATCTACTTCCGAAATTCGCCTGCCGGAAAGCCATGTTATCACCATTTCGGTGGACAAGGACAAGCGGGTGTTCTTCGGGATGGATGATGCCAAACCCAAGCTGGACCTGTTGACCCGGGTAGGTGCTAAGTACGGAGTAAGCTTCACGGCTGCTCAGGCGAAGACCTTCTCCAACTTGTCAAGCTTTGGCGTACCGGTACAACAGCTCCCCGACTTCCTGAGCCGCGACAACGAGCAGCGCAAAGCCATCAAGCAGCCCGGCATCCCTGCCGACTCCTTGAACAACCAGTTTATCGACTGGGTGGTAGAAGCGCAGGCCGCCAGCCGCAAGGAGTTCGGTAAGCCCGCTTACATTGCTATTAAAGGCGACGGTAACGCGGACGTACCAACCGTGAAGAAAGTCATCCAACTGCTGCAGGATAAGAACATCAACCGTTTCAACCTGATTACTGACTTGGAATCCAAGCCGGTAGCCGGGAAATAACCGACGCAGAGAAATGGCAGAAATACAACAACAAGCCGACTCCGGTAAAGGAGGGAAGAAGCGGGCCAAGAAAATGTCGACCAAAATCGACATGACACCGATGGTGGACTTGGCCTTTTTGCTCCTAACCTTCTTCATGCTGACCACAACCTTCAGCAAGCCGACCGTGATGCAGCTAAACATGCCGGTCAAGCCGAAGGACCCTAAGGAGCAATCTGAGATTAAAGCCTCGAATGCTTTCACGGTACTGCTGGGCGAGAACAACAAGATCTTTTACTACGACGGTTTGCTGGCCGACAACGTGAAGCCTGAGCTGGTAGCATCGAGCTACGGCGCCGATGGCATTCGTAAAACGCTGTTGCAGCGTCGTCAGGCCAACCCCGAAGTAGTTGTGCTGATCAAGCCCGTTGACAAGTCCAATTACAAGAACATGGTTGACATCCTCGACGAGATGAACATTACCGACCAGAAGAAGTACGCGCTGGTTGACATCTCGAAGGCTGATGAGGACCTGATTAAAACTTCAGGGCTATGATGGATAACACGCAATTGAGCCAAGCGTCTTTCAACGACATCGTCTTTGAAGGCCGCAACAAGGCTTACGGAGCTTATGTGCTCCGGCGGTTGTACAACAAGCACGTTACCCGCGCTCTTCTCATCGCCGTTGCCCTTCTGGCTCTTTTGGTAAGCTTCCCGCTCATCGCGCGGATGTTTGCCAAGGACGAGGTGGTCAAGGATGATAAGATGCTCAAGGTGAACGAGCTGATGGAGGCACCGCCACTGGACGACACCAAGCCGCCACCACCACCGCCGCCACCCGAGGCGCCACCACCCCCGCCACCGAAGCTCTCCACGATTAAGTTTACTCCTCCCGTTGTTAAAAAGGACGAAGAGGTAGTAAAAGAGGAGAAGATTCCGGATCAGGAAGAACTGGAGGACAAGGTCATTGCTACCGAAACCGTAAAAGGTAACACCGACAACCCCGCTGACCTTACCGGTCTGGGCGACGAAGGCAACAAGGTAGTAGAAGAGGTAGTAGAGAATAAGGTCTACACGTATGTAGAACAGATGCCTACTCCTCCCGGCGGTATGGAAGGATTGCTCTCTTACCTGGGCAAAACCATTAAGTACCCCGCCCTGGCCCTGCGCAACCAGGTAGAAGGCAAGGTATTCATCAGCTTCGTGGTAGGCCCAACGGGCGGTATCACGGATGTGAAAGTTACCAAAGGCATCGGTGCCGGCTGCGACGAAGAAGCAGTTCGCGTTATCAAGGCCATGCCCGCCTGGACGCCTGGTAAGCAGAACGGCCGTCCGGTAAGTGTTTCGTACACGGTTCCGGTAACCTTCGCTATCAAGTAGTACACTGTCTTTTCAGCTTCGGCCGAAGGACTCTAAAAGCCCGAATCGAGCAACTGCTCGGTTCGGGCTTTTTCGTGTAAAAAGAATTCGGCTAGCCGCATACTTTTCGATAGGGATACCTCGTTTTAGCATTGAAAGCCAGGAAGATGAAGAAGGCCCAGTGAGACAAATGGCTTGGGTAATGCGTGCCAGTGAATACCGTTTCACCTTTAGCCCATATGTCCCATGAACACCACCAACCTGCACACCGCCTCCTTCGACGAAATTGTCTTTGAAGGCCGCAACAAAGCGTATGGCGCCTTCGTCCTGCGCCAGCTCTACAACCGCCACCTGGCCCGTGCCTTGGCTATCACCGTGGCCCTGTGCCTGCTGCTGGTCAGCATCCCGATGGTTGTTCAGCGCCTGTGGCCCTCGGTAACTTTACCATCTTTGAATACTACGCACGATGATGATGCGGTTGTGTTGACAGAGATAGTGCTGCCCAAACAGAAAATTGAAACTCCCACGGCTACAGTAGCGCCCCCGGCTCCCGTGGTGGTCACTCCCCGCAATGATATTCCTACCAAAGTGGTGAAGGATGACGAAGTGACTAAGCCGGTTCCGACCACCGAGGTGACCCAAGTCAATGACAATGTGCTGACGGAGACCCAGCCAGGTAGCACCGTGGGAGGTTCGGTTACAGGAGTTATCGGTGGCGCTAAGACGGGTAATGACTCTGGGGCTGTAACGCCAGCAGCACCGGCTAAACCCTTTGAATACGCCGAGGTAATGCCAGAATTTGCTGGTGGGCAAAAAGCACTGCAACAGTACATGCAGCGGAATCTGCGTTTTCCGCGGCAGGCCCTGGCTAATGCCGTATCGGGTAAGGTATTTGTCTCTTTCACAGTGCAGGCCGATGGCAGCATCTCCGATGTTCAGGTCGTGAAAGGCTTAGGCTATGGCACTGATGAAGAGGCAGCCCGTGTAGTTGGTAAAATGCCCGCCTGGACGCCCGGCCGCCAGAACAGCCGACCAGTAGCCGTACGCTACACCCTGCCCATTACGTTCCAGTATGAGTAACGCTTCATGCTCCGAAGAGAAAGGCGTGAAAGCCTCATCTTTAGGCTCTTAGTCAATTTATCATTCTATATATAGCCAAAAATCAGCCGGTATACGTTATACCGGCTGATTTTTGGCTTTTTTTGCGGGGGCCACTACGTGCTTTTGTGGGATGCAAGTGCCTGAATCGAACGGGAAAGGCCTGTTTTTATGTTCTAGGCACAGAACTCTCTTTTTGAATCATCTATGCTGAACAATTCAACTACTGACGAGCGCCTGAATCAGAAGTCGCCTCAGCGGCTCGTACAGTACTTTACCCTGGCTATGGCCACTATCTATACCTGTTTGGGTATTATGATGTGGCTGCCCCAGGCAAATATATTTGCGTTGCCCACCACCACGCGCCGAATTTTAGGCGCGGTCTTCATCATTTACGGAATTCTTAGATTTGCTCGCACCTATCGCCAGCACTTCCAACGAAACAAAACCCATGACGCGCGTTAATATCAAAGCAATAGGCTCGGCATTTGCTCTAGGTGGTTTATTGCTGGCTGGCTGCAACCAGTATAACGGCCCGGTTGAAAACTTCACGGACACCCCCACCAGCGGCGCCATCAGCATCAGCGTTGACGAAACGTTCGAGCCTATCCTGAAGTCACAGATCGACACATTTCAGAAGCTCTACCCGTCGGCCCGTATAACCGCGACCTACAAGCCGGAGGAAGAGGTCATGCAGGATCTGTTGGCCAACAAGATTCGAGTAGCCGTAGTATCCCGGCAGCTGAACGCTACCGAGCAAGCTGAGTTTGATCGCCTGAAAATTGTACCCCGCACTGCCCGGCTTGCAACCGATGGGCTAGCCATTGTAGTGCATCCGAGCAACCCCGATTCCTTGCTTACGGTAAGTAAGCTGCGCGACATCTTTACTGGCAAAACGCAGGAATGGGCGCAGGTAAGCGGAAAACAGGGATTGGGGAGCATCAACGTAGTTTTTGACACCAACCATTCCAGTACGACGCGTTACGTACAGGATTCCCTAACGCGAGGCAGCGCCCTGACTAAGCGCGTTTTCGCAGCTAAATCGAACCCTGCTTTATTGGATTACGTTGCTACTCATCCTAATGCTATCGGCATCATCGGAGTAAACTGGATTAGTGACCGAGACGATGCGGAGGTGCAGGGATTTTTGAAAAAAGTACGGATCGTGGGCATCAGTGCTCAACCCAACCCGCAAAGCTCCGATGATTACTTGCAGCCTTATCAAGCTTATCTTGCCCTGAAAACCTACCCGTTGCGCCGTGAGGTGTATTTAATTAGCCGGGAGGCCCGGGCTGGGCTTGGCACCGGTTTTGCATCTTTTGCTGCAGGTAACAAAGGCCAGCTCATTGTACTTAAGTCTGGCTTAGTACCTGCCACGGGCCAGATGCGTATCATTGATACGAATAAGCGCTAGCCCAACGTTTGTCTTTCCATTAAAAACGCTTTCCACCAAACCTTTCGCTCATGAACTTCAAGCCCTGGAAGCTCTCGCTCCTCGCTGCCTTGTCTGTTTCCGGCTCTGCCGCCTTTGCACAAACGACTCCTCAGAAATCGATTGAACTCGAACGTTACAATGAAGCCCGCGCGGCTCTGCTGCGTCAGGGGGCATCGAATGAAACGTCTTTCGAACTGGGCCGTCTGTACCAGATGCGTGAGATGCCTGACTCGGCCGCGTACTACTTCAACCGTATTTCGCTGAACTCGAAAGATGCTACGACCATGGTAGCAGCTGGCCGCGCGGCCCTGGCTCAGGGAAAGACTGCCGAAGCCGAAATTCAGTTTGACAATGCCGTGAAGGCCACCAAAGGCAAAGATGCCAAGGTGCTCACCATGATTGCGCAAGCATACGCCGAGTCGAACGTGAAAGACGTATCGAAGGCGTTGTCCTACGTCGAAATGGCTCACAAAGCCAATAAGCTGAAAGATGACCCAGCGCTGATGATTGCCCGAGGCGACATTTATCTGAAGCAGGAAAACGGCGGCGGCGAGGCAATGAACAGCTACGACCGTGCAGTTATGGCTGATGCCAACAACGTCCTGGCTTACTACCGTAAAGGTCAGCTGAACGTACGTTCACGTAACTACAACGAGGCCCGCACTGCTTTCGAAAAGGCCATTAGCCTTGACGCCAACTATGCCCCGGCCTACAATGCGCTGGCTGAAACTTATTTCTATGCCGGCAAATACGACCAGGCACTTTCTAACTTCCAGAAGTACACCAGCCTGGCCGAAAAGTCGTCTGACACGGATGCGAAGTATGCTTCCTTTCTCTTCCTGACCAAGAAGTATCCCGAAGCCCTGACCGAAGTGCAGAAAGTGTTGGCTCGTGACCCGAACAACATTACCATGAACCGTCTGCAGGCTTACTCCTTGTATGAGGTGGGCAAGAACGACGAAGCCATTGCCGCCATGGACAAGTATATGAAGCTGACTCCTCCCGAAAAAGTAATTAAGGAGGACAACGTGTATTATGCCAAAATGCTGGCTAAAGGTGGTAAGGGTGAGCAAGGCGTTGCCATGCTGCAAAAAGCTATTGCTGCCGACCCTACCAACGCGGATTTGCAAAATGACCTGGCGCAGGCCTACATAGGAGCCAAGAACTACCCAATGGCCATTGCCACTTACAAGGCTAAAATGAAAGGCCAAGGTGCCCTGACCGACCAAGTTCTGCTGGCTCGTGCTTACAGCATGAACAAGCAGTATGCACAGGCCGACAGTCTGTATGGCTTAGTATTGACAGCCCGTCCAACGTACGCGCCTGGCTACCTGATGCGCGCTCAGGCCAACTACGGCCTGGATCCAGACTCCAAGCAGGGTTTAGCCAAGCCTTACTATGAGAAATATGTAGAAGTAACCAAGGCTGATCCTTCGAAGTACAAGGAAGGCCTGGTAGAAGCTAACAGCTACCTGGGTTACTATTACTATCAGAAAGGCGACAAGACGGCTGCTCTCCCCTACTACCAGCAAGTACTGGCTCTGGACCCCAACAACCAGAATGCCAAGTCGGTGGTTGACAGCATGACTCGTCCGAAGACCGCTACGAAAGCCCCGGCCAAAAAGAAGTAGCGCTCCTTCATATTTAGCAACAAAAAAGCCTGTCTCGATTGAGACAGGCTTTTTTGTTGGTAGCCGCTGCTGTTAGCTTTCCTGGGTAGCGTATTGCTCCCACTTTGCCAGGACTGCTTCAAAATCGGCGGGCAGCTCGGCTTCGAACTGCAGGGTATCGTGAGTGACGGGATGCACAAAGCCTAGAGACTTGGCGTGCAACGCTTGCCGGGGCATCACTTCAAACGCATTTTCGACAAACGACTTATAAGCCCCGGTGCGCTGCCCGTAGAGCACCTTGTCGCCGCCATACGTAGCATCGGAGAACAACGGATGACCAATGTGCTTCATGTGGGCCCGAATCTGGTGAGTGCGGCCCGTTTCGAGGTTGCATTGCAGCAGAGCCACGTGCCGAAACGTTTTGAGCACTTTATAGTGCGTTACAGCGTGCTTTCCCTGGTCACCCTCGGGATACACGGCCTGCACCTTCCGATCCTTCACACTGCGCCCGATATGACCCCGTATTGTGCCTTCCGCTTCTTTCGGGATACCCCAGACCAACGCCAGGTAGGTACGCTCGATGGTGTGATGGAAAAACTGCTGGGACAAATGCGTCATAGCCCACTCGGTTTTGCCAATAACCAATAACCCGGAGGTGTCTTTATCAATGCGGTGTACCAGCCCGGGGCGGATTTCGCCATTGCGCCCGGTAGGCAGATTACTGAGATGATAAGCCAGCCCGTTTACCAGCGTGCCATTCCAATTGCCAAAAGCGGGGTGCACCACCAGCCCGGCGGGCTTGTTCACGATGAGCAAGGACTCGTCCTCGTACCGGATGTCGAGGTCCATGGGCTCGGGTACCACCTTCACGTCGCGCGGCGGCTCGGGCAACGTAATGGTAATTACGTCGAAAGGCTTGATACGATAATTCGACTTGACAACCTTGTCGTTTACCTGTACTGCCTCGGCTCGAATGGCGTCCTGGATTTTCGTTCGGGAAGCATTCGACAGCCGGTTCATCAGAAACTTATCGAGGCGCAGCAACTCCTGCCCTCGGTCGACCCGGATGCGGTGGTGTTCATACAGTTCGTCACCTTCCGCATTGTCATCCTCGGGCAGGTCTGGGTCAGGCAACTGGGAATCAGATACAGTGGTCATCGGTCAAACAAAAGAAAATCGAGGGCAAATAAGAAAGCCGGAGCATAATGCTCCGGCTTTCTGGGTATAGAAAACAAGCAGGACTTAGCCTTTCTTGGTTTTCGTCTTAGTCTTGGCAGGGGTAGTAGCCGGAGCGGGAGTGGCAGCCGGAGTAGTAGCTGCTGGAGCCGCTTTCGGAGCACCAGGAGTTACACCCATTTTCTTCAGCACGAGGTCCGAAATGTCGCCTTCTTTAGGGCCGTGCAGCAGCACGGGGCTGGCGCCGTCCGAGTTCAGGACGTAAGTGTAGCCATTCTCATCAGCTACCTGGTCAATGGTCTTCTGGAGCTTGTCCAGAGCGGGCTTCAGCAGGCTCTGCTGCTTCTGCTGCAGGCTCTGGTCGGCGCTACGCTGAAACTCCTGGATAGAAGTCTGCAGGTTGGTCAACTCCTTCTCCTTGTCAGCCCGTACCACATCGGTCATGGTCGATGCACCCTTTTGATAGGCTTCGGCCTTGGTCTGGTAGTCGGCATACTTGCTTTTCAGCTGGGCCTCGAGCTGGGAGCTGTACGCTTTCAGGTCCGACTCAATCTGCCGGCTCTCCGGCATCTGGCTTAGCACGTACTCAACGCTGGTATAACCGATTTTCAGGGGGGCTTGCGCCAGTGCCGAGGTGGCCGTGCTGAAAGTAAGAACGGCAACAGCCAAGGCAAGACGGATTTTGTTCATGATGTTCATTAAGGGGGAAACTTTCAAAAAGTTGGGTTACAAGGGCAAAGTTAATTTTTTCGACCAGCCGGACGCGTATTTGTTGGCCGGGCTGGCTGGCGGGTTTTGCTGGCCGGTGCAGCATCGGTATCCGTAGCGGCATCGGTGTCGCCGGCGGGCGTGTTAGGCGTCGTCACGGTACGAACGGCCCCTTTCTGCCCGGGCTGGTTCCGGTCTTCAGAAGCTAAACCCAATTCTTCCAAGACAAATTCCGTGTAGTCGTGAGTTGGGTTGGTGTACAGCATGGTCAAGTCGCCCGATTTGTCGAAGACAATGGCCAGCTGCTTTTTCTTGGCCACTTTCTCAATGGCTTCGAATACCTGATCCTGTACCGGCTTGGTTAGTTCCTGCCGCTTTTTGAACAATTGCCCTTCGTAGCCGAAGATTTTGTTCTGGTAGGCTTTTACATCCTGCTCCTTCTTCAGAATCTCATCCTGCCGCTTTTTTTTCATCGGCTCGGTCAGGAGCACTTCTTCGGCCTGATAGTTCCGGTAGAGCTTATCGAGGTCCTTTTTCTGGCTCTCAATTTCTTTCTGCCACGTGCCCGATAACGTGTTCAGTTCCTGCTGGGCCTGGGCAAAAGCAGGCATCTTGCCCATAATGAATTCGGAATCGACGTAGCCAAACTTCTGGGCCAGGGCGGCCGGAGCCGTCAGAACTAGCAAAGCACCCAGTAGCAAAGAATGCAGCTTTTTCATAGGTAAGTAGCTAAAGTAGCTGGCCAGGCAGTTGCCGAACGATTAGCGAATCTGCTGACCAATGATGAAGTGGAAGTGGCCTTTGTCTTGAATAGCCTGGGTAGTGCTGTACCGCGGTACCGAATCGAAGCCGTAGCCGTAATCGAAGCCAAGCAAACCGAATGCCGACATAAATACCCGGGCGCCCACCCCTACCGAACGGTAGAGTTTATAAGGGTTGTAGTCGCGGTAGGTTTCAAAGGCATTGCCTGCTTCAGCGAAGCTCAGGATGTACACCGTAGCCGCCGGGTTCAGCGAAACCGGATAACGCATTTCCAGTACATATTTATTGTAGGCTACGCCCCCGCTGGAATTCGGATTTTGTACCGAGTTAGCACTGTTGGGGTCATCGTAACCGCGTAGGCCCACGTATTCGGTACCCACCAGGAAGTTGGAAGAACCGCCGTAGCCCAGGCCCGAACCGCCCAGCTTGAACCGCTCGAAAGGTCCGATAGCGCGGCTTGAGTTGTAGGTGCCAATAAAACCGAAGTGAGCACGCGTATTCAGCACCAGTTTGCCCACGATGGGTGTAAACCACGAGGCGTCGAACATCCACTTATGGAATTCAACCCATTCGTTTACGTTAGGGTGGGCCCCCTTAAAGATGGAGTACGGCGGCGTCAGGTTTACACTCAACGACAGCGACGAGCCACGACGGGTAAAAGTCGGGTTGTCAATGCTATTGCGCGCCAGAGTCGTGTTGAAGGTAATGTTGTTCGCATTACCATTGTTGAAGCCCTGGAAGTAAGGATAGTTCTTCAGCTTGTACTGGCTAATCGACAGCGAATTGCTCAGCGTGAAGTAGTCGTCGGGGACGCGCAGGCGGCGGCCCAAACCCACCGAAGCGCTGTTTACCTTAATCGATTGGTCGGAGTTGGCGTCGAGGCTGGTGCCTACGCGCTGAATGCTCTTGTTCAAGCTCACCGACAACGAGTTTGGCTTGCGCCCACCCAACCAAGGCTCTGTGAAGGAGAAGGAGTATGCTTGGTACTGCAAGCCGTTGGCCTGCACGTTCAGCGCCAGACGCTGACCATCACCGGCGGGAACGGGCGTCCAGTTGCGTAGGCTGCCGGCCTTGCGCAACGAGAAGTTGTTGAATACCAGCCCGACGGTACCGATAAAGCCGGCATAGCCACCCCAGCCCCCCGACAGCGTAATCTGGTCGGAAGGTTTCTCGACTACCGTGTAGTTGATATCAACTGTGCCTTCCGCGGGGTTGGGCACTGGGTTCAACCCGATTTTTTCCGGGTCGAAATAACCCAACGTCGCAATTTGCCGCTGGGAACGGATCAGCAATTCCCGGTTGAACTTGTCGCCGGGCAGGGTCTGCAGTTCACGCCGCAGTACATGGTCGCTGGTTTTGGTATTGCCCGCAATATTTATCTCCTTGATCCGAGCCTGCACGCCTTCGCTGATGCGCATCTCAATGTCGATGGAGTCGCCCTCTACTTTGGTTTCAACGGGCTCGATGCTGAAGAACAGGTAGCCGTCATTCATGTAGAGCGAGGTGATATCCTGCCCCGTTGGGTTGTAGTTCAGGCGCTTGTCAAGCGTTTCCTTGCTATAAGTACTACCTTCTTTGATGGCCAGCACCGAAGCCAGCATTTTATCATCGTAGAGGTAATTGCCGCTCCAGGTGATGTTGCGGAAGAAATACTTAGGACCTTCGTCTACTTTGATCCGCAGCGCCAAGCCCTCGTCATTCCGAATTAGGGTGTCCGATACGATAGTAGCGTCCCGGTAGCCCTGGGAGTTGTAGAATTCCAGCAGCTTCTGCTTGTCCTCTTCATACTCAGTCTTCTGGAACTTGCCCGAGGTCAAGAATTTGTAGGCCTTACGCTCCTTGGTCTTCTTCAACTTGCCCTTCAGCTTTTTGTCGCTGAAAGCCTCGTTTCCTTCAAAGGCAATATCCCGAATTCGGATTTTGTCGCCTTTGTCTACATTAATATTCAAGACCACGCTGTTTGACAAGCTCGAATCCGGCTTCTGCACAATCGTGACCTTGGTATCCAGGAAACCTTTGTTGGTATAGAATTTCCGAACCTGCGCTTTGGTGTTGTTCAGCAGCGCGTCGGTGACCACCTTACCACGGATCAGCTTGATCTTGTTCTTCAGATCATCTGCCTGCCCTTTGCTAATACCATTAAATTCGAACTGGGACAGCCGGGGGCGCTCCTTCAGGTTGAAATCAAGGTAAATTTTGGAGCCTTCGGTGCGGCTGATGGACACGCTGACGTCACCAAGAATACCTTGGTCCCAAAGGCGACGGATGGCTTTACCGATTTCTTCGCCAGGAACAGAGATAGGGTCCCCTATTTTCAGACCTGTTAGTCCAATAAGCGTATTAGTATCCAGATAGGAAGCGCCGCTGACGGTGATGCCGCCCAGCTCGTAGCGCTTGGGCTCATCCGCGTTAGCCACCGGAGCCTGGGCCCACGCCTGAGGGGCAGAGGCTGCTCCGGCCAGGGCCAGCGCTGTTAGCAGCAGGTAAAATTTATTCTGAAAAGAAATCATTCGAAAAACTTACGAAACGGTTAGCTGCTCACTGGTTTTACCGAAGCGCCGCTCCCGGCGCTGGTAGGCTTGTATGGCGTCGTAGAGATGGTCGCGCCGAAAATCGGGCCACAACACATCCGTGATATAGAGTTCGGTATAGGCTAGTTGCCACAGCAAGAAATTGCTGATGCGCTGCTCTCCACTAGTACGAATCAGCAATTCTGGATCAGGCATCCCGGCGGTGGTCAGATAGCCGGCAATAGTTTGTTCGTTCACTGCTTCGTTCTGCACAACACCCGCCACCACATCAGCAGCTAAACGCTTAGCCGCTTGAGTTAGATCCCAACGCCCACTGTAACTTAAGGCAAGCACCAGCGTCATGCGGGTACCGGCTTTGGTCAGCTCCATGGCTTCGCGCAGTTCCCGCTGACAAGACTCCGGCAGGTTTTCAACCTGCCCAATGGCTTGCAAGCGAATACTGTTTTTCAGCAGCGTCGGGGTTTCCTGCCGAATCGTGTGCACCAGCAGCTGCATCAGGGCCATCACCTCGTGCTTGGGGCGCGCCCAGTTTTCGGTGGAAAACGCATACAGCGTCAGGTATTGCACGCCGAGCTCAGCGGCTCCTTCTACCGTATCCCGAACGGCGGTAATAGCACTTTGGTGCCCAAAGATGCGGAGTCCGCCTTTCTGTTTGGCCCAACGGCCATTGCCATCCATAATGACAGCAATATGGGCTGGTATATTCTGGGTGTCTAGTTCGGACCGGGCGGCCATTAGTACTTTTTGCGTAAAGAGGCTGCAAGTTACGCAAATGGTTGCATTAAGTCCGGTCTTGTCTGAGTTCTAGCGCAACAGCTTCGGATTGGCCTTATACGAGTCGGGGCACTTGATCTTATAAAACGTGTAGGATACACTTAAACCATTATAGAAGTACCAGTCCTGGTCGTGGGTATTAACCAGCAACGGATTTTGGGTTCCCAAGTGGTCGAGCTCATCGGTAAAGGCTTTGCGGGCTCCAGCCTCCAGGCCCAGATTCCAGCGTGGCGACAGGGCCAGCTTGAAACCAATACCAGCCGGAATAGCTATTCCCAGGGTACTCCCCTCCTCTTTCAGCTGCTCGATATTGGCATTGCTGACGGTGCGGGTGCGGGCCAGAAAGCCGGCTACCCCTACAAACACGTAGGGTGTGAAGTGGACTTTCTCTTTGCGGTTACGGTAGTCGAAGAAATTATACTCGATAGCAGCGGCAGCCTCCAGGATATTGCCCTTAGTATTGGTTTGCCGATACGCGGGCAAGGGGGCCGTATTGCCGTTTACTCCTTTCACATTGGCATCATCGGCTCGTACTAGGCCCCACAACAGGCTTCCCCGCAACGTTACGGGCACAGACACATCCTTGCGGTAGAAGACAGTGGCCGCCGGCCGGTTGTTGCGAAACTGGTACGAAGGGGCCAATTCGCCTTTATAAACCATACCACCAACTCCGATACCCAGCTCGCTGGTGTTTTGAGCAGTAGCGGACAGAGCAAAAAAAACACTCCCTGCTTGCACGAGGCAAACAAGGAGTGTTCTCAAGGGATTCGAATGCGTCATTAGACTGGCTGTAAGTGAACGGACAGCCAGGATAAGTGGCTATCGGAATTTGGGGCTTTTAACGCGAGGAGCGAGAATGTAGTTTACATTGACACCCGTAACGATGTACCAGTCTTTTTCATTGCCCTTACCGCGCATCTCGCCGGGGACGTTGAAGTTGTTGAAGGTACCATCATCCGTACGGGTAATACCACGGCCAAAGTACTTAGCAGCGTCGCCGCCCAGCTTGGAATCTTCTACGTAGGTACCGCTCACATCGTCCAGATAATCGCTGAACGTCTTGCGCCAGCCGATTTCGAGGCCAATATCAAAGCTTTTGTTGATTTTGTAGCGAACACCACCACCGAAAGGCAGCGAGAAGTTCCACAGGCTGTAGTCTACGCCTTCTGTGCGCAGGGGCTGCAGGTCTACGTAATCACCGCTCGACAGGCTGGCAGGAATGGTACCGCCACGCACCAACCCTTTGGGGTTGTGGTGGAATACGCCGATACCGGCGAATACGTAGGGTACGAAATCCGGGCGCTTGATGTAGTTGTTGCGGTTCGCAATCAGGTCGAACACACCCACTGCCGAAGCTTCGAAGATGTCGTTGCGGAAGTTCATGTTCCGGTGGTAGCGGAAACGAGCATCAGCATCGTTCTTGTCAGCGGCTTTCTCATCGTCACCCGTAATACGGCCATAGGCCAGAGCAGCCCGAACCGAGATACGGGGCGCGAAGCGGTGGGTGAAGTTGAAGCCAATGTTGGGGCGGGTTGCCGCAAAACGCAGGCTGGGAATGCTAGCCTTGGGAACAACGTCACCAAAGTAGTTCATGGCGTTCAGGCTCACGCCGACGGAATTGTACTGCTTCCGCTTACTAAACTGTTGCGCACTCGCCTCCGTGGCGACCAGCGAAATCACTAGCAGCAGAGCCAAGATGTGGGTGAAGAATTGCTTCATATTGAGCGAGATTAAGGATATGCGAAGGTCAGTGAGTCGTTAAATCCGTATGGACACGAGTTCAGTTAGTGACAAAAGTAGAAGTTGCCGGGAACTTAAAAAAGAAATACAAGAAAAAGTCAATGTATTAGAGCAAGATACCGGCCGGATTACGCTTGTCAAGCCCCCAATTCAACTTACTGCGTAACGTGGTCAGAAAGTTAACATGGTTGAGCTTTACTAGACGCACCGCAAAGTTCTCGCGGCGAACGGCAATCTGAATACCTGCATCGACGGCTACCGAGCGAGAATCGAGCGAAAGCAGAAAGTTGTTGCTTCGGCCTTCAATCTCGAAGGAAATCACGCTGCGGTCGGAGACGATAAGCGGGCGAACATTCAGATTGTGCGGACATACGGGAGCAATGATGAAATTGTTGGTTTGTGGCAACATTACTGGTCCGCCACAGCTCAAGGAGTACCCCGTCGAGCCGGTAGGGGTTGCCACGATCAGGCCGTCGGCCCAGTACGAGTTCAAGTACTCGCCGTCGATATACGTGTGCACGACAATCATGGAGGACGTGTCGCGCTTTAAGATTGAAAACTCGTTGAGTCCGAAGTTGATACCATCGAAAACCTCCGGATCAGTATCAACTCGAATCAGGCTGCGCTCTTCCAGCACAAAGTGCCCTTTGAACAGTGCGTCGATGGCCTGCGCAATCCGCTCGACGGTGATGGTGGCCAGAAAACCCAGGCGGCCCGTATTGATTCCCAGAATCGGAATTTGCAGGGCGCCGACGTAGGTAACGGTGTCCAGCAGCGTGCCGTCGCCACCGATACTGAAGACAAACTGCACATCGCGCAGGGAGTCGCCGCGGCGAAACGTACCGATGCCTTCGGGCAGATTCAGCCGGTTGTCGAGGTAGGTACGGAACGATTCGACAATAATGACTTCGGTACGACGAGCCACGAGGTCGTCGAGCAAAGCCTGCAGAAAGGGCACCGTACTTTCGTCAAAAGGTTTGCCGAGGATAGCAATTTTCATAACAGAAGCATAACCAGCCTAGCGTCAGACCGGATCAGATGGGGAATTCAGTACGCAGAAAAAACCCGCCCTGCCCTACGGCATTGCGGGTGTATTCCAGGGTGATGACCCGGTCGTAATACGTGACCAGGTGCAAACCGATACCGGCCGCTGCCTGCAAGCGGTTAGGCAGGCTGTTGCCATACGCAGAATTGCGCCCGGCAACATAACCGGCATCGGTAAAGGTATTTAAATACAGAATCAGCGGAATACTGTTGACCTTGGGATTATGAATGCCGCGTAGCTTGAGGCGGCCCGCATCGAGGAGCCGATACGAGACGCCTTGCTGAAAAAGCCCGTAATGACGGCCATCGACGACGTACTGGTCGTAGCCGCGCACCAGCTCGGTGTAGCCCAGAGCCCGGTTGTCGGCGTAGGCTATGCGGCGCCCTACCCGAACCTGCCCGAGCAGGGTGGCGCTGTAGTAAAAGTTGTGACCCAGGGCCATATACTTCGCTATTTGCGCCTGCAGAGTGGTAATCGGTGGAGCCGAGCAGGTGAAAATGCGCTGGACGGCACTAGCCCGCAGATAGTGTCCGGTCAGGGGATAGGCGAAGGTGTTGCGGTGGTTGAAAACCGTTGTCAGGGCAATATCGACGTACTCGCGGCGAGTGGCACCCAGGAAATAATCCGGATTGCGCCGCACGACAGAATCCGACACAGCTTCGCGGTGGTAGGAAATATCCAGCAACGTGCGCCGCTGCACGGTGTAGCGCCAACGCAGACCGGCCGTCAGGTACTGCCGCTGAATGGGGAAACCTACCTCGTCGCGAAAGTTGGCGAGCCGGTCGTTCACCGTGGCGTAATCGAGGGAATGGCTGCGGTAGTAAGAGGCGCCCACGCCAAAACCCAGGCGCCGCAGCTTGCCGTAGCCGGGCGTATCGTAGAAGAGTTCATACTTGCGGTTGAAGCCCAGCTGCAAGTTGCCCCGGATTTCCTCGTTACGCCCCCGAAAGTTTTTACGCTCCAGGTGCAGGCCATAATCGACGCGGCGCCACCTGTCGGGCCGATCGAGCCAGGAACGGAAGTTACGGTCGGCCAGGGAAAGGATGGGAATAGGAAACGTGTACCAGCGTTCCTGCACGCTAAACAGCACTGTTATTTCCCCGTTGCGGCACACGGCCTGGGCCAGCACCCCATGAAACAACTGCAGATTGAACATCCGTAGCCGGTTGGTTTCCAGGCGCCGGGTCAACTTGGCGGCCGTAATCGTGTCGCCCTCCCGAAAGTCCAGCTCGGCCCGCAGGATGCGTTCCTTAGTAACTTCGTTGCCGACAAACAGAATGGTAGCGACCCGCAGCACGGAATAACCCGGACACTGCACTTGCAGCAGGCTATCGAGCGGGGCACGACGAACAGAATCGGGGGGTGGAGTAGCGGCAGATGCAGGAGCGGCGGGCAGCCAGCCTAGCAGAACAACTAGCAGGTAGGCAAGCACACGTACGGGGGTTTGCAAACGGTGCTCTTAAGATTGACTGCTTGGCTCACCATGGGGCTTTTTGCCTGAATCCAGCATTGTGCAAAGCTCACCATTCGGCGCGTATCAATGCTTAAAGACTCAGGTACTTGAGCAAACCGTCGAAACGCTCCTGCTCATTCTCCCCCACCTCGCCGGCTCCGCTGAACTGAGCCGTAATAACGTAGCCAAACCGCTCGAGCGTAGCTGTTATGCGGGCCATGTTCGGGGTGTTCAGCTTGAGCGTAAGCCGGATTTTGTACGGGTCGTGCTCGTCCTGGGCGACGTGGGCACTGAGAATTTTGGCGTTGTTCTCTTCTACGTAACGGCTGATTTGCGTCAGCGAATAGTCCCGCTCGTCCATCGACAAAACCAGAATCCCCCCCTGACCGGCGGCTATGGGCAGTTGGCCGAAAGCAGCCAGCGTATCGCCTACCGTCACAACGCCCAGGTACTCGTGTTGATCGTCGAGCACGGGCACGAGCTGTATCTTGTTTTGAATGGCCAACTCCATGATACTGTAAAAATGCTGGTCGCGCTGCACGTGTACCTCGGCGAAGCCAAAAGGCACGTTGGTCAGGGGTTCATCGGGGTGGTCGTAGTCGAGCAGGTCAGCTTCGGTAATCAGGCCCCGGTAGAGGCGGTTGTCGAGCACGGGCAGCTGGCCAACGTGGAATTCTTCCAGCCATTTGGCTGCTTTCCCGGCTGAATCCGACACCTTCAGGGGCGGAATCATTTGGTTGAGCAAGTCTTCAGCAATCATCGAATGCATGGGCGGAAAGAACTGAATGCCAGAATTAAACTAGGGAGTCGGGCCACCAATAAGCAGGCAGCGGGGTAATTTGTTTGGACGCTACGTCAGGACGGGCTCTAAAGCAGTACGACGCAGGAATTGCCGGAGCAACAAGTTGAAATCCTGCGGCCGTTCCATCATAGGAACATGGCAGCAGTGGTCAAGAAAGTGCAATTCAGAATTGGGTAGCAGCCGGTGAAACTCGTGGGCCACAACCGGCGGCGTAATCGTGTCGTTGAGGCCCCAAACCAGCAGCGTGGGCGCCGTAATCTTAGTCAGGTCCTTGCCCAGGTTGTGACGCTGGGCCGAGCGGGCAATGTTGATAATGCGTAGCACCTTGGTATTGGAGTTGGTGACGTTGAACACCTCATCTACCAACTCTTTGGTGGCAATGCTAGGATCGTAAAAGGTGTAGGCTACCCGCTCCTGCACGAAGGCATAGTTGCCCCGCTTGGGGAAAGAGCCACCCATGGAATCCTCAAACAGACCACTGCTGCCGGTGAGCACCAGGCGCTGCACCATTCTGGGGTTGCGCAGGGCATACACCAGGGCCACATGGCCGCCGAGCGAGTTGCCCAGCACCGTCAGGGGCTGGTCGAGGTGCAGCCGGCGCAGAAAGTCTTCCACGTAGCTTACCAAGCCAGGCACTCCGGCCTGGGTCAGGGGCATGTCGTAGATAGGCAGCAGCGGAATAATAACCCGGTAGTCGGTGCTGAATTCTGCTACTACGTCCTGCCAGTTGCTGAGGGCGCCAAACAGGCCGTGCAGAAGCAGCAACACCTCACCGGAGCCTTCTTCTACATACTGAAAACCGTGTTGTTCCTTAATCTGCAAGTCCATCTTCGGGGGAGATTTCAAAGCCGGCTAGAGCTGACTGACCATCCTGCGCAATGATACAACTCTTGACCCAATTGCCGAGTAGGGCCAAACCGTGGGTTGTGAGCAGTGCTTCAGGGTGAAACTGGACGCCGTACAAGGGATAGGTACGGTGGCGGAATGCCATCAGTTCGTGGTCGTCGTCGTGGGTGTAAGCCAGGGGCTGTAAATCAGTTGGTAATGAATTGATAATCAGTGAATGGTAGCGCACAATAGAAATTTGCGCCGGCAAATCGGCAAACAATGCATCCGGGCCGGTTACCCGCATGGTGGAAACCTTGCCGTGCATCGGCCGGGCCGCCCGGGTTAGCTGAGCGCCGAAGAACTCACCCAGCGCCTGATGGCCCAGACAGACGCCTAGCATCGGCACCCGCTGATGGTATTCTTCGATAACCTGCATCAGGCAGCCGGCCTGCCGGGGCGTACCGGGCCCGGGCGACAGAACGATGGCGTCGAACGAGTATTGCCGGATTTCCTCCAGTGGCACGTCGTTGCGAACTACCTGAACGGTGGCCCCCAGCTGCTGGAAGTAATCCAACAGATTGAAGGTAAACGAGTCGAAGTTGTCGAGCAGCAACAGGTGCATAGGAGCGTAGTGAGCAGCTTTTCGGCGCAAAAGTTGGCAGCCTTTCTCTAAGTGCTGGGGTGAGCTCACCTACAAGGATTGCACCTGCACAGTAAGCTAGAATACCGCGCGCAGCTGTTCCAGCAAGGTAGCCGCAAAGGGCATGACAAAGCCGACTATTTCCAGGGCGAAAGGAGTAGCTTGCTGCACCATAGGCAATACTTGGGAGTCGGCTACGACGGTAGGCGCCAGGAGCTGCAACCCCGTGAACCCAATGCCGTGCAGCAGCAGGCTGATGCCCAGCACCCACTTCAGGGCCCCGGCCATGCCGCCCAGCAGGTTGTCGAGCATACCCAAAGGTGTGAGGTGCACGGCCGTCTTGACGAAGCTACCGGCCAAGTGCACACCCCAGGTGATGAGCACAAACACCAGCAGAAACGACACGATGGGCAACAGCCCAAACGCCTCGCCCACGTAGTTGCGTACCAGCGGAATAGCGTCGTTCAGCAAGGCCAGTCCGCCGATAATGCCCAGGACAAAAGCCAAGAGCGAAGCTGCCTCCAGCACCAGGCCGCGGCGGAAGCCTTTGACAGCACCCACGCCCAGCGGAATCAGCAGCAGAATATCGAAGCCGGACATATGGCGAGTTGGTGAAGTAGTGAAATGGTGAGTTGCTGTTCTGGTGGCGCGGTTTGCGCATTACTGCACTTGGCGAACCAAAAACTCACCATTTCACCATCTTACTAGTTCACCTTTTAGACATTCGTGTTGTTGAGCAGGTTGCTGACGACTTGGGAAATCATTTTACCATCAGCTTGGCCCGACAGCTCCCGGGCGGCAACGCCCATAACCTTGCCCAGGTCGGAAGGGCCGGTGGCGCCCACGCGCTGAATAATGCCGACGAGCTTTTCGACCAGATCAGCCTCGCTGAGTTGCTGGGGTAGGTACTCCTCGATGATAGCCAGCTCGGCCAGCTCGATTTCTTCCAGGTCGGAGCGGAACTGCTTCTGGTAGGTTTCGGCGGCTTCGCGACGCTGCTTGGCAGCTTTGTTGAGCAGCTTAAGCTCGGCGTCCTCGGTCAGGGCGGCGCCATGAGCCCCTTCGGCCGTTTCGGCCAGCATGATCTGCGACTTGATGCTGCGCAGGGCCTGGAGCCGTACTTTGTCCTTGGCCAGCATAGCCTTTTTGATATCCGCGTCGATGGTTTCCTTCAGAGCCATAAGTTTGTAGTAGTAAATGTCTGGAACCCGTAGATTCCGACTGGCCGCGTCTGGAAGACTCACGCGGGCCGTTCTGGAGTCAGTTTTTCGCCTTCTCTCATGACGAAACTTAGCGTAAACATAAATAAAATAGCCACGCTGCGGAATGCCCGCGGCCACAACCGCCCCGATGTGCTCCAGGTAGCCCGTGACTGTGAGCGGTTTGGGGCGCAGGGCATCACGGTGCACCCCCGCCCCGATGAGCGTCATATCCGCTACCAGGACGTGCGCGACCTGCGCCAAATCGTAACCACTGAGCTGAATGTGGAGGGCAACCCCACGCCAGACTTTATTGACCTAGTGCGTGAGGTGAAGCCCGAGCAGGTGACGCTGGTACCCGACGCGCCCGACGCCATTACCTCCAACGCCGGCTGGGACACCATCACCCACCAGATATACCTGATTGGCGTGGTCACGGAGCTTAAATCTATCGGCTGCCGGGTGTCTATTTTTCTTGACCCCGACCCGGCCATGGTGAAAGCGGCCGTAGCCACCGGCACCGACCGGATTGAGCTCTACACCGAAGACTACGCCCGGCAGTACCCCCAGGACCCGGCTGCGGCCATAGCGCCCTACACGGTGGCGGCTACTCTGGCACAGCAGCTTGGTCTGGGCCTAAACGCCGGCCACGACCTGGACCTGGAGAACCTCGCCTACCTCAAGCAGAACTTACCGGGGCTGGCCGAGGTTAGCATCGGGCACGCGCTGGTGTGCGATGCGCTGTACTACGGGCTGGAAAACACGATTCAGCTGTATCGTCGGCAGCTGGTGTGAGCCAGTGAAAGGGTGAACTGCTGGGCGTTTATTTGAATAGTGCCGTTACGCACGGTTTAAAGAACGGCTTATCCGAACATCAACTCACCATCTCACTTTTTTACCTTCTCACCATTTCGCCTTTGCCTCGTATTCCGCTTTCCGAATTCCTGACCGGGCCCGCCAATGCTCCTATTCTGGACGTGCGCGCGCCCATTGAGTACGCCCACGGGCATATTCCCGGGGCCCTGAGTTTGCCGCTGTTTTCGGATGAGGAGCGGGCCCGCATTGGTACGGCTTACAAGCAAGTCAGCCAGGACCGCGCCATTCATATCGGCCTCGACTTCTTCGGGCCCAAGATGAGCCGCCTGGTAAAGCAGGCGCAGAAACTGGCCCCCAACAAGGAAGTACGCCTGCACTGCTGGCGGGGCGGCATGCGCAGCGGGGCCGTGCACTGGCTGCTGGAGCTGGCCGGCTTTAAGGTGCACCTGCTCGACAAAGGCTACAAGGACTACCGCCGCTGGGCCCTGGCGCAGTTCAGTGAGCCTCGCGCCATGCTTATTCTGGGGGGGCTCACCGGCTCGGGCAAGACCGACGTGCTGCACGAGCTGGCCCGCCAAGGCGAAACCATCGTGGATCTGGAAGGGCTGGCTAACCACAAAGGCTCATCTTTTGGGGCTATTGGGCTGCCCCCGCAGCCGACGCCCGAGCAGTTCGAGAATAATTTGGCCTTGGTGCTTAGCCAGCTGCCCCCTACCGTGACGGCTTGGCTGGAAGACGAAAGCCTGACCATCGGGCGACTCAATATTCCCAAGCCGCTGTTTGAGCAGATGCGGGCGGCTCCGCTCCTGGTGCTCGACATCCCGCGGGAGGTGCGCACCCGCAAGCTGGCCGCCGAGTACGGCAAGGAGGACCCACAGCAGCTGGCCGAAGCCATTCAGCGCATCAGCAAGCGGCTGGGCGGCCTCGCCACCAAGGAGGCCCTGACCGCTATTGCCACCGGCGACATGGAAAAGATGGTCGATATTGCCCTCTCCTACTACGATAAGACCTACGGTTTCGGACTCGACAACAAAACCAACAGCCGAGTGGTACGCATTCCGTCCGACACCTGCGACCCGGTTGTGAATGCGGAGTTGGTGCTGGCCGCCGTTGCCCGGGAACTTACCACCCGCCGCGTTTGATGCGTATTTACTCTGCCGCCTGAGGGGTCAGCTACCTTGAGTAGGCAAGGTCGTTTTAAACTTTTCAGTTGATTCGAGCATCTGTATAAACGCCGAATCCTTCTTTTTGCTTTTCCCTGCTATGGCCTCCGATACCTCTTCCGCCGCCACCGACCAGATCCGTCTCACCCAGTATAGCCACGGCGCGGGCTGCGGCTGCAAAATTGCGCCCAAGGTGCTCGACCAGATTCTGCATACCAGCATAGCCCAGCCCCAGCACGATAAGCTGCTCGTCGGCAACAGCAGCCGCGACGATGCGGCCGTGTACGACATTGGCGGCGGGCAGGCCATCATCAGCACCACCGATTTTTTCATGCCCATCGTCGATGACGCCTACGATTTTGGGCGCATTGCCTCCGCCAACGCCATCAGCGACGTGTATGCCATGGGCGGCCGGCCGGTCATGGCCATTGCCGTGCTGGGCTGGCCCATCGATAAGCTGGCGCCTGAGGTAGCCCGCCGCGTGATTGAAGGCAGCCGTAGCATCTGCGCCGAAGCCGGTATTCCGCTGGCCGGCGGCCACAGCATCGACTCGCCCGAGCCTATCTTTGGCCTGGCCGTGACGGGTATGCTCGACATTAAAAACCTGAAGCAGAATGATACGGCCACAGCCGGCTGCGAGCTGTACTTGACCAAACCCCTGGGTGTGGGGATGCTTACCACCTCGCAAAAACGCGGTATCCTATTGCCCGAACACGAGCAGATTGCGCCCCAGCAAATGATGCAGCTCAACAAAATTGGCTACGAGTTGGGCCAGCTGGAAGCCGTGCGCGCCATGACCGACGTTACCGGCTTTGGCCTGCTGGGCCACCTTTCGGAGGTGTGCGAGGGCAGCAACCTGACGGCGGAAATTGACTTCAGCAAAGTACCCCTGCTGGCCGAAGCCGAAGCCTACCGCCAGCAGAAAGCTATTCCGGGGGGCACCGTGCGCAACTGGGACAGCTACGGCCACAAGATCGGGCACATTACCGACGAGCAGCGCCAGTGGCTCTGCGACCCGCAGACGTCGGGGGGCTTGCTGGTGTGCGTGGAGCCCGGCGGCCGGGCGGCCGTGCAAGCCGTGTTCGAGCAGTACGGCCTGGAGCTGGCCTCGTTTGGGACGCTGCGGACCCACGTGGCCGGGGAACCCTGGATAGAGGTGCGCTAAACCCGTGAAGCTGTTTCCCTTTCTGCGGCCCCTGCTGGAATTCGCGGTGGCCGTATGCGCCATTGTGTTCGGCCTGCGCTTTATTACCGGCTTTTTCACGCAGGCCAGCAAAGTGTACCGGCCCAACTTTCTGCGGCAGTTTTACCTGCTGTTCTGGCCCTTGCTGTGCATGAGCGTGGGCCTGCCCTTCCTGATTTCCTTTTTCTATCTGGGCACCCTGTCGGCCTACGAATTGGTGTTGCTAACGGCCATGGCAGCCCTCATTCTGGGTTTCTCAGTACCGGCCCTGATTCTGCACGCCCAGTACTACGCCCGCAACTTGCGGACCACGCTCGTATTTGATCCTAAGCAGAACCGGTTGGAGGTATATGAAGGACCGGTGCTAATTCCGTTTAGCAAGCGTGATCTGCAGAAAGTGGAATATATTACCTGCCGCTCCAAGCGTCTTTTCTGGAGTAACTACAACTTGCTGCGGCTGCATTTGAGTACGGGGGAAGTCCTGACCCTCACTTCGTTACTTACCAACCTGGCCCCGGTAGCGGAGTTTCTCCGAAATTCCAATTTGGAGCATCGGCAACGTTGGTTTTGCTTTGCATAGCGTTTGCCTACCTGGTAGTAACAAGAGACAACTTCACGAAAAAGTACTAACCGACCCGCGGCTGATACGCGACAGAATATTACTTTTGCGCAGTACTCTCCTTGGCCTGTCCGGATGCGGCAACTTATACTTCTTTTGCTGCTCCTCCAGGTTTTGACTCCGCCTCTGCACGCACAGGAACGGGCAGTTATCAGCAAATTACAGCGCCGGCTAACGGTGCTGCCCGCTTCCCGCCCCCGGCTATTGGCTCTGGATTCGCTGAGCTACGCCCTCCACGACGTTGCCCCCGACACGGCCCGGCGCTACGGAGAGCAGGCAGTAGCCCTGGCCACGCGCCTGCACGACCAGCGCGGGCTGATGCAAAGCCTTTGTACCCTGGGGAGCTGCTACGCTACTTTATCCGATGGAGTGCACGCCCTGGATCTGTACTCTAAGTCCAATAGCATAGCCCGGCAGTTGAACAACGCCGACGGTTTGGTGCGGAGCTATACTACGATGGCGGCCGTCCATCACGAGCGCAACGATACGATTATTGCTTGGCGCCACTATCAGCAGGCCCTGCACCTAGCCACCCGCAAAGGCGTGCGGGTAGCCACCCTGCTCACGCTGTATGGCAATTTGTCCAGCCTGTTTTTTCACCTTGAGCAAGACCCCAAAGCCCTCCGCTACACCGACCTGGCCCTGAAGCTGGCCCGGCGCAGCGGCAACCGCATCAATGAGTCGATCTACCTGGCCAACCTGGGGACTTACTACTATTACAAGAAACGTTACGACCTAGCCGAAAACCTGATTCGCCAGTCGTTAGCCATCACCCAGCAAGCTCAGCAGCCGCGCTACGAGGCCGGCAACCTGGCCCTGCTGAGCATGGTACTACTCGAAACTAACCGGGCCCCGGAGGCCGCCGTACTCGCCCGGCAGTCGCTGCAGCAGGCCCGGCTGGGCCAAAGCAAAGAGCGCACCCTAGACGCCTACAGCATGCTGGCCGAGGTCACGGCCCGGCAGCAGCAGTTTCAGCAGGCCTATAAGTGGCAGACCCACTACCTAGCGCTGAATGACTCGCTAAACAACGGCCGCCGCCTGGCCACGCTAACGGCGCTGCAAAGCCGTTACGATATGCAGGACAAAGAGCAGCAGATTCAGTTGCTGACCCAACAAACCGAGCTGCAAAAAATTCGCAACCGGGTGCTGTGGGGTGCTATTGCAGCCCTGGTGCTGGGCCTGCTGGGCTTTGGGTTCTTGTACTGGCAGCTGCGCCGCAGCCGGGCTGAATTAGCCGCCAACAACGTGGCCCTGCAGGAGAGTACCGCCGAACTGCGCCGGATGGCCGCTTCCAAAGACCGTCTCTACGCCATTGTAGCCCACGACCTGCGCGGTCCGGTTACTTCTTTTGTGGGCGTTACGGAGCTGATTGGCTTTTACCTCAAGCGCAAGGACGAAGAAGGGCTGCAGAAGCTGCCAGCCCTGGTTCGACAATCGGCGCAGAGCCTGAACAACCTGCTCGATAATCTGCTCAACTGGGCCGTAAGCCAAACCGGCGAACTGGCTTTCCGCCCCGAGAAGCTGGTCGTCGCCGACTTGTTTGCCGAGAACCAGCAACTCTACCAAACCACCGCCGAGGCTAAGCAGATTTCCCTCCAAGCTACTCACCCCGATGACCTGATGCTCTGGGCCGACCAGAACATGACCCGCACGATTTTGCGCAACTTGGTGGGTAATGCATTGAAATTCACGCCGCCGGGCGGCACCGTGCGGTTTTCGGCCGAAGCCAGCTTGACTGACTCAACTGTTCGGCTTACCGTCACCGATTCGGGGCGGGGCATGCCGGCGGCTCTGGTAGCGGAAGTACTCAGCAACCAGCCCGTAACCAACCCCACGACTCCGGTCGGCCCCCGTACCGGCACCGGGTTGGGGCTGATGCTGTGCAAAGCCTTCGTGCAGCGGCACGGTGGCACCCTGGATATTCAGAGTGCGCCGGGCGGGGGTACCAGCGTGGTAGTGCAGCTGCCGGGAGTAAACTAGGCGCCGGCTATTTTGCTCTGCCCAAGCAGCAGCCACTTCCCGAACCGGTTCTTTCCGAAAGCTGGGCTGCTTCGTTTGCCCGCTTCTTACGACCTTTGCGGCCACTATGCAACTACACTTTCGCGAACTGGGCGCGGGCAATCCGCTCGTTATCCTGCACGGCCTCTTCGGCACCTCCGATAACTGGCAAACCCTGGCTAAGCGCTGGGCCGAAACGCATCGGGTTATCGTCGTTGACTTGCGCAACCACGGCCGCTCGCCCCAAACGCCCGAACACAGCTATGAGCTCATGAGTCAGGATGTGCTGGAGCTCTTCGAACAACTGCAGCTGCAGCACGTTGCGCTGATGGGCCACAGTATGGGCGGCAAGGTGGCCATGCGCTTCGCCCTCGACCACCCCACCCGCCTCGACAAACTCATTGTGCTCGATATTGCCCCGCGCCTGTCGGATATGCGCCACCAGGACGATATTCTGGCTGGCTTGCACGCCGTAAACCTGGCCACCATCGAGTCGCGGCAGCAGGCCGATGAGGCCCTGGCGCAGCATATTCCGCAGCTGGGCGTGCGGCAGTTCTTGCTTAAGAATCTTTACCGCCGCGAAGACAATTCCTTCGCCTGGCGGCCCAACCTGGCGGCGCTTACCCAGCACATGCCCGCCATCGGGGCCGAAATAACCAGCCCACTTCCTTTCGTAAAGCCGGCCTTATTTGTGCGCGGCGGCAAGTCCGACTACATCAGTACCGAAGACAAGCTCTACGGTATTCCGGCCCTGTTTCCCAACAGCCAGGTCGAAACCATCGTGAATGCCGGCCACTGGCTGCACGCCGAGGAGCCTGACCAGATCTACGCCCTGGTCGAAGCTTTTGTGAAAAGCTAGCTGTATTGTGGGTAGTTCATTGTCTGCAAAAAACAAGATAGAGCCACCTCACGACGAGCAACCAACAACCAGATGACTACAATGAGAGGTACTCTTTACCTTATTCCTACCGTGCTGGCCGACGAGACAGCGCCCCAGGTGCTGCCGGCTCAAGTGGCCACGCAAGTAGCGGCGCTGTCGTACTTTTTGGTAGAAAATGCCCGCACGGCCCGGCGCTTCATCAAGAGTGTGGCGCCGGCTCAGGTGATTGAAAGCCTGCGTATCAGCGTCATCGACAAAGACTCAACGGAAGCCCAGATTCAGGAGGCCCTCAAGGCCGTGGTAGCCGGTCAGGATGCCGGCGTGATGTCGGAAGCCGGCTGCCCCGGGGTGGCCGACCCCGGCGCCGAAATAGCGCGCCTGGCCCATAAGCTAGGTATCCGGGTGGTGCCGCTGGTGGGGCCATCTTCGTTGCTGCTGGCCCTGATGGGCTCGGGCATGAATGGGCAAAGTTTCGCTTTTCACGGCTACCTGCCCATTGAGCGCGCCCAACGGATTGCGGCCATCAAAAACCTGGAAAAACAGGCGCTGAGCCAGCATCAGACCCAGCTGTTCATCGAAACGCCCTACCGCAACATGCAGATGCTGGACGACCTGCTCACCCAGTTGCAGCCCGCCACCCGCCTCTGCATTGCCGCCAACCTTACCGCTGCCGACGAGTTGGTACGTACCGACACGGTAGCCAACTGGAAGGGTAAGCTTCCCCAGATTCACAAGCAGCCCGCCGTATTTCTGCTTGGCCGGTAATAACTAGCTTGGCGAGGCGCAACCAAAGGGACTGACCTCTCTCAAGCAGCAAGCCCTTCACTCCAGCTGGAGTGAAGGGCTTGCTGGTAAAAGGGAATTTGTCATCAGCAGAGGACCGATGGCTTTGCTAGCTCGCCAGGACAACAACTAGCTGAACAGCTGGTACACCAGCAGAGACGACACGTAGGCCAGGCCCGTCATGTAAAACAGCTGCAACAGGGGCCATTTCCAGCCTTTGGTTTCGCGGTAAACCACGGCCAGCGTGCTCATGCACTGCATGGCAAAGACGTAGAATACCAACAGCGAAAACGCCCGGGCTGGGGTAAAGAACGGCTGCCCGTTTTCATCCTTCTCTGCGGCGAGCTTTTGCTGTACCGTACGCATATCCGCATCCTGGCCGACGCTGTAAATCGTAGAAATAGTGCCCACAAACACTTCCCGAGCAGCGAAGGAGGTAATCAGGGCAATGCCGATTTTCCAGTCGAAACCCAAGGGGCGGATGGCCGGCTCCAGGGTACGGCCAAACAAGCCGGCGTAAGAGTTTTCCAGCTTTTCGGAGGCAATGCGGATGTCGGTTTCCTCGGGCGTAAGCCGCTGCTGGGCGGCCGTAGTCCGCACTCGGGCCTCGGCCTGCTCCAGGGCATTGCCGGGCCCGTAGGAGGCCAGCACCCAGAGAATTACCGAAATAGCCACAATGACCTTACCTGCCTGGAACACAAAGGCTTTCACCTTTTCCACAATGGTCAGGCCCACGTTTTTCCAGCGCGGCCAACGGTATACCGGAAACTCCATGATGAAGTAGCTCTTGTTCTGGGTGCGCAGAATCATTTTCAGAGCCCAGGCCGAGAAGATAGCTGCGAAAAATCCCAGCAGATACAGGCCCATCAGAGCAATGCCCTGCAGGTTGAAAATGCCCAGCACTTTCTGCGGGGGCACAACTAGCGCAATAAGTACGGTATAGACCGGAATCCGGGCCGAGCAGCTCATCAGCGGCGTCACGAAGATGGTGATGATACGGTCCTTCCAGTTTTCGATGGTGCGCGCACTCATAATGGCCGGCACGGCGCATGCCACTCCCGAAATCAGGGGCACAATGCTCTTACCATTCAGGCCGAACTTGCGCATGATGCGGTCCATCATAAAGGTCACCCGGGCCATGTAGCCAGTTTCTTCGAGCACCGCAATGAAGGCGAAGAGCAAGGCAATCTGGGGAATGAAAATGAGCACCCCGCCCAAACCAGCCAGCACCCCCTCGGTCAGCAGGTTTACCAGGGGGCCGTCGAAATTGGTTTGAATGAGCTGATTGATCCAGGTCACGCCTTCGTCGATGAGCTCCATCGGGTAGCTGGCCCAGGCAAATACGGCCTGGAACATCAGAAACAAAATGCCGAAGAAAATCAGGTAGCCCCACACCTTATGGGTCAGCACTTTGTCGAGCTTGTTGCTGTAGGGCTCGTTTTTCTCGGTGCGCACCACCGTCACGGTATTCAGCAGAATATCGTTGATGCGGGCGTACCGGTCGATAGTTTCCTGGGCCTGCCGGGCGGTAGGCTTAAAGTCGTACTTCTCGACCAGCTCGGCAATGTAGGCCTTGTCATCGGCCGTCAGGAAGCTGATCTGCCGAAACTGGTGGGCATAGTGCAGCGCCAGGTAGTCGTTGTGTAAGTTAAAGTAGTACCGAATCTGCCGGATCATGGGCAGCAGGTCATCACCCGGCTCATAAAAAGCCCTGGTGGGTGCGCCTAGTTGCCGCGACATCACAATTTTAAGGGCGGCAATACCGACACCCTTGCGGGCATTCATCGGAATGATGGGCACGCCCAACTCCTGCTGCAGGGCCATGATATCAATCTGCACGCCGTGCTGCTCAGCCACGTCCATCATGTTCAAAGCCAGCACGGCGGGCAGGCCGAGGTCGGCTAGCTGAGTAAACAACAGCAAATTGCGCCGCAGATTCGACGCGTCTACTGTCACTACCACAAAGTCCGGATACTGGTCTGAAGCTTGGTCGTAGAGCAGGTCCGTGATTACCTTCTCGTCCAGGCTCTTGGGGTAGAGCGAGTAGGTGCCAGGCAAGTCCACGATTTCAGCCCGATGCTGGGCCGTGAGCTGACTGATCCCCGTTTTACGGTCGACGGTAACGCCGGGGAAGTTGCCAACTTTCTGATTCAGGCCCGTGAGCTGGTTGAACAGCGACGACTTCCCCGAGTTCGGGTTGCCGATAAGAGCGATGCGCGTCAGCTCGCGGTGACTGCGCGGCGGCACGTCGCGCAGGGCTTCCAGAGTCATGGCCGAGGCGGCCGCTCCGGAGGAGTCGGATATGAGGGTGGCGCGGGCCATACGGCAGCGGCTAGTCTTTCAAAAGAATCGTGGCAGCCTCACTGACGCGCAACGACAAGGTATAATCATCGTCGCCTACGACCAGCGTAATCGGGCAGCCCAAAGGGGCTCGGCTATTCAGCCGCACCTGCGTGCCCGGGATACAGCCCATTTCCAGCAGCTTGAGCGCCATTTCAGCATCTTGCAGGCAGCAGATCGTGCCACTTTCCCCCAGGCGCAGGTCTTTCACGCTGCGGGGCATACGGGTCTGAACTTGGGTGGAACGGCTGGACACGGGCGGGGGCTTTATTTAGATTCTGTTCAAACAAAGGTACTACCCATTTAGGTTTCAGCCAAAACTCAGATATCTTCCCTAGTGAGCCTTCTAAAATGGGTTAAGTCTTTGATTTAGAATTATTCCGAAGTGTAATTGCATATTTATAAATATTCAGGGAGGTATTGCGTTTCTTCGCCCTTTTCATTGTAGTTTTGACATATAATTAAGAATCTGCCTACCTATGCTCCAACGCTTACTTACTCTTTTCGCCTTCGTTCTGCTGTTTCCAGCACTAGGCTTTGCTCAGGAGAATAAAATCTCGGGGCGCATTGTAGACCAAAAGACCAAAGAGCCAATCCCTTTTGCCTCTATCGGCTTAAAGGAAGAGCAAAGTGGCGCTTTGACCAATGAGTATGGCTTCTTTCAGATGGCCATGCCGGAAAAGAATGCCCAGGACTCCCTGGTGGTTCTTGCACTGGGGTATTTCCGCAAGGCCATTCTGGTGAAAAAGGGCACGAATCTGCAGGACCTTATCATCGAGGTACCTAAGCGCGTGATTGAGCTGAAAGAAGTTACCGTTAAGGGCGGCAAGGTGAAAGACTTGGCCCTAGGCTCAAAAGGCAATACGCCCGGCGAGGGGATGATTCAGGGCTTGCCCGGCCAGCAGTACGCTTTTTTCGTGAAAAACGAGAAAGGCAAGAAGCTCGGCAACGTGCGCTCGGTGTCGTTCTACATCGGGGAAAATGGCTTCCCCCGGGAGCCCTTCCGCGTGCGCCTCTACAAAGCTGACGGCAACTATAACTCGCCCAACACCGACATCCTGACGGATAACGTGGTGGTATCGGCCCCTAAAGGCGGTGAGTGGTACACTATCGACCTGACCCAGTACAACGTGGAAGCGCCCGAAGAGGGCTTCTTCGTAGCCATGGAGTGGATTGTAAGTGGGGACAAATTTTACACCACTAACTTTATGGACTCCTATACACCCTACGGTCAGATTATGCGCCCGACCTTCGAATTCAAGGAAAGCCGCACTTGGACGTACTCCATCGGCAAGGGCTGGAGCCTGATTACGCTGGCCAACAACGGCATGCGCTACAACGCCATGATCAAGGCCGAAGTGGATATGATCAAAGATTAATGCCGCAGAGCTTTACCTAGCCTCACGCAGCCAGTAACACAAAAAGGCTGCATCCTTTGGGATGCAGCCTTTTTGTTTGTCCTAGTGGCCAGTTCAGAGAAGGAGTTGCTTAAAAGGCATTTTGCCCATTCGTCCACATCAGCACACTACTCAGCAGCACGCTATTTCGTGCGCACGGCAATTTCGACGCGGCGGTTCTGCTGCCGGCCCTCGGCCGTGGCGTTAGAGGCCACCGGCTCACTTTCGCCCATGGGCTCCACGCTCACGCGCGAAGCATCAATTTTACCGTTCTGGCTTAGCCAGGTTTTCACGGCGTTAGCGCGCTTTTCGCTCAGTTCCCGGTTGTAGCTCTTATCGCCGCGCGAGTCGGCAAAGCCCATAATATACACCGGGCCCGTAGCGTAACGCTGGCCGATAGAAGCCGAAATTTGCTCCAGGGCCTTGCTGGCGCTGGCCTTTATTTCGGCTTTATCCGTGTCGAATAGAACGGCTTCTTCTACCCCGTACACGCTATATTCCTCGTTGCCGCGCACCGTCACGTCGGGCAAATTTACTTCGGGGTACTTCACGTCGGCCAGCTTTTGCTTGGCCATGTCCCAGCCACTGCCCACGGCATCGGTAGCGGCGGCAGTAGCGCCTTCTACAGCCCCCGCGGCCGTTTCACCGTCGCGGTATACGACAGCCGTATCTTGGGTGGCTTCCTGGGGCTGGTCCTTGGTTTCGGGATTCTTGAGGTTGTCGCAGGCCGTAAGCAGCGCAATTAGGGCTACGACGGAGAGAAGATGCTTTTTCATGTGGTTGTGGACGAGGGGGAGTGGAAAGGCAAGTGGGGAGGTCTTACGCAGAATTACTGTGCAGGTTGGACCAGCAGCCCTTCTATCCTTGGCTCTACTCGGCAAAAAACACCCGTTTCACCCGCTCACTCACGTTGGTCAACAGCTCATACGGAATGGTGCCGATACGGGCAGCGGCTTCGCGCAAGGGCATCTCCTCCCCAAATACCACAGCCGGGTCGCCGGGCCGGGCGGCCGGAATATGGGTAACATCGACCATGCACATATCCATACACACATTGCCGATTATAGGCGCCCGCCGCCCCCAAATCACAACCTCTCCTACCCCATTGCCGAAGCGCCGGTCGTAGCCGTCGGCGTAGCCAATAGCCAGCGTGGCAATGCGGCGCTCATGGTCGGCGGGGCCACCCCGCCGACCATAGCCCACGGTTTGGCCCGGGGCCAGGGTTTTGATTTGGGAAATGGTGGTGCGCAAGCTACTGACGGGCCGTAGGGCCTCGGGCTGCTGCCCACTGGCTTCCACGCCGTAAAGCCCGATGCCCAGCCGCACCATGTCGTAGTGCGCATCGGGAAAGCGCACGATACCGGCCGAGTTCAGGGCGTGTTTTATAATAGCGTAGCCCAGGGCGGCCTCTACCTGGGGCGCCATCCGCTGAAAAGCGGCCAACTGCTGGCGCGAAAAGTCGTTGTGCTGCTCTTCGTCGGCGCCGGCCAAGTGGGTCAGGGCGCTGGCTACGCGCAACTGCGCCGCGTTTTCCTGAAGCAACAGCCCTAGCGCGGGCATATCCTCCTCAGCAAAGCCCAGGCGGCGCATACCAGTGTCGAGTTTGAGGTGAATGGCAGGCATAGTCTGCTCCTGAGCCGCTCGCAGATATTCCTGCAGCCGCTCGAAGGAATAGATTTCGGGCTCCAGATGATACTGCCGCATTTTCTGGAAAGAATCCGGCGACGGGTTCATGACCATAATGGGCAGACTGATGCCATGCTGCCGCAGTTCGACGCCCTCGTCGGCGTAGGCCACGGCCAAATAATCGGCACGGTGGAACTGCAGCAGATTGGCCACTTCGTAGCTGCCACTGCCATAGGCAAAGGCCTTGACCATGACCATCAGCCGGGTGCCGGGCTGTAGGCGGGCCCGGTAGAAATTCAGGTTGTGCACCAGCGCATCGAGGTTTACTTCCAGCACCGTCCCATGAATTTTCTGTTGGAAGGCCGCCACTATCCGCTCGAAGCCGAAGCGCCGGGCTCCTTTCACCAGAATGGTTTCCTGATGAAAGTGCTCGGGCCGGAAAGCCTCCAAAAAAGCTTCGGTAGTAGGATATAGTTCTACTTTCTCCTTGGCAAAAACGGCCTGGTGGGCGCCGATTTCGGGACCGATGCCCACCAGCCGCTCGACGCCGTGCGGGGGCAGCAAGGCCGCCACGTGGGCGTAAAGCTCGGCGGCGGGCAAGCCTGATTCCAACACGTCGGACAGAATCAGGGTGCGGTGGCCCCGGCGGGGCTGGCGGGCCAGCACGTCGAGGGCCAGACGCAACCCGGCCAGGTCGTTATTATAGGTATCGTCCAGTACGTAGCAGTCGTTTAGGGCCTGCTTCATTTCCAGGCGCATGGCCACGGGCTGGAGCCGGTCGAGGCGGCGTTGGATTTCGGGGGCCGGCACCTGCCGCCAGAGCAGCACCGTAAGACCATGCAGCGCATTTTCCACGGAAGGCTCATCGGCAAAGGGCAGCGTAAAGGTGTGTTCTTGCTTGAGGGGCCGCTCCAGCACTACGCGCACCACCGTACGCCCGGCCGAGGCCTCGAGCACCGATACCGCGACGTGAGTATCGTAGCTATGATGACGGCTCCAGGTAAAAGTACGGCCTGCCCCAAGCCGGGCCTGCGCAGCGGTGTGAATGGCCTCATGGTCGCGGCAGTAGAACAAAGTATCTACGTCGCCAAACAGCGTCATTTTCTCCGCCACCTTCTCGGCCGGCGAAGCAAAGCCCGCGTCGTGGGCCGTGCCCAGATTCGTAAAAATGCCAAGCGTGGGCTGAATGACCTGCGCCAGCCGGGCCATTTCGCCAACTTCCGAGATGCCCGCCTCGAAGATACCCACCGTGTGCGTCGCATTCAGCTCCCACACCGACAACGGCACCCCCACCTGGGAGTTGTAGCTACGCGGACTTTTGCAGATCAGCTCATCGGAGCTCAGCAGCTGAGCCAGCCACTCTTTCACAATAGTTTTGCCGTTGGACCCGGTGATGCCGAACACCGGAATCCGGAACTGCCGCCGGTGGTGGGCAGCAATGGCCTGCAGGGCCGCTAGCGTGTCGGGCACTACTAAACAGCTGGCTTCCGGAAAGGCCGAGATACCGCCGGGAATATGAGCGGGCTGGTCGACCACGAACAGGCGCACTCCCTGCTGGTAGAGGTCGGGCAGGTAGCGGTGGCCGTCGTGCTGGGCCCCGCGAATGGCAAAAAACAGGGAGCCGGCGGGCTGGCCTACGCGGCGGCTGTCGAGCAACAGGTGCTGAATGCGGGTCGGGACGGTGGCCTCCTGAAGCAGGATTCCGTTGGTCAGGGCCGGGAGGTCGGAGAAAAGCAGCATGGCAGAAGGAAAACCACGGCAAAGGTAGCAGGGTTTTGGGCGGGCCGCCGCGCAAGCCGCCCAGGCAGCCCCAGCGGGAACTCAGGCCAAATTACCACTCCAGGTACCACTCAGCGCCTGCCCTGGCGTACCTTTGCAAACTTTCTTACTTAGTACCTGTCCTTGAAACTCTCCCGCCACCATGTGGCCGCCTTGGCGGCCTTTCTGATCTGGGGCTTTTTTCCGCTTCCCCTGCGGATGATGGCCGGCTACAGCAGCGGCCAGATTCTGTTTTTCCGAGTGCTGCTTTCCCTGGCCCTGCTGCTGATTATCAACCTGACGGCGCGGCGCAGTACGCTGCTAGCCACCTGGCACCAGTGGCAGCGCGCCACCCCGGCCGAGCGGCGCCGCGTGGGCTTCAGCACGGTGGTGGGCGGCGCCCTGCTAACCAGCAACTGGCTGCTGTTTATTTATGTCGTCAATCAGGTGAGCGTGCAGGCGGGCTCGTTTGCCTACCTCATCTGCCCCATTCTGACCGCGCTGTTGGGCTTTGTAGTGCTGGGCGAAAAGCTGCAGCCCATTCAGTGGCTGGCTATTGGCCTGAGCGCGCTGAGCTGCGCCTTGCTGGGGGCGGGAGCCTGGCAAAACGTGCTGATGAGCCTGGTGGTGGCCTTTACGTATGCCTCCTACTTGATTAGCCAGCGCAAGCTGCAGGGCTACGACCGCCTGGTGCTGCTCACGGTGCAGCTGCTACTGGCGGCCCTCGTGATTCTGCCCGCGGCCCAGCTGCTGGGAGCTGATCCGGCCGCTGGCTTCCAGGATGGCTACCTGCTGCTGATGGCGGGCGTTCTAAGCGTGGGGTTTACGGTTATTCCGCTGTTTCTGAACCTGTTTGCGCTCAACGCCCTGGCATCGGGCACCGTGGGCATTCTGATGTACCTGAACCCGATTGTCAGCTTTGCCCTGGCTTTTCTGTACTACGGTGAAAAAGCCAGCCTCAAGCAGATTATTGCCTATGCCGTCATTCTGCTGTCCGTGGTTCTGTACAATTCGGGCCACCTGTTCAAGCCGCGCCGGGTGGCCTAAGGCCACGACTCCGGCAAAAGTCACTCTTTTGCCACGCCGACTACCGCTTTTGTCCCTTGGCTCTGGGCAGCAGAAACCAGCGGCTCCTCCCCCCGCTGGGCTACGCAATATTCCGCTTTCCTTCGCATGCGGGGAGAAGAGCCTAGCCGTCGGCAGCCTACCCGACGGGCACTAATCTGCCTTCCAAGCGTTCTTCAAATAAAATAAACGGGCTACCTTCGGGCTACCTGACGTGTGCGTACGCCAGGCGGGCCCTTTTCCGACTCTTTTTTCGTCTGATGACTACTGTTTCTTCTCCGGCGGTGCCGCTGTGGCGCCGGCTGCTGCCCCACCTGCTGGCCATCGTGTTCTTCTTCGTACTGGCGGCCGTGTACTTCTCCCCGATTCTGTTCGACGGCAAAACCCTGGCGCAGCACGACGTGGTGCAGTTCAACGGTGGGGCCCACGAAGCCCAGCTTTACCGGGAAGCAACCGGCAAAGAAGCCCTGTGGACCAACTCCATGTTCTCGGGCATGCCGACCTACCTGATCAGCACCCGTTTCCCCGGCGACCTGTCCATCTACCTGCACCAGATTTTTACCCTGCACCTGCCGGCGGTAGTCGCCAATCTTTTTTTGGCCCTGCTCTGCGGCTACGTGCTGTTTGTGGCGCTGGGCGTGCGGCCTTTGCTGGCCGCGGTGGGCGCTATTGCGCTGGGCTTCACCAGCTACAACCTGATTATTCTGGCGGCGGGCCACAATACCAAGTCGCTGGCCCTGGCCTACGCGCCGCTGGTGCTGGGCGGCTTGCTGGTCACGTTCCGCCGCAACCGGTGGCTGGGGGCGGCTTTGTTTGCCCTGGGCCTAACCATGAACGTGCGCTCCAACCACTTGCAGATTACCTACTACCTGCTGCTGCTGGTACTGGTATTCGGGGTTATCGAGTTGATTGGCGCCCTGCGCGAAAAGCGGCTGGGTGACTTTTTCGGCCGGACGGCCTTGCTGGCGGCCGCCGCGGTGCTGGCCGTGGGCGTCAGCTTCGGCCGCCTCTACGTGACGGCCGAATACGGCAAGTACTCTATCCGGGGTAAGTCGGAGCTGACCACCCCGGCTCCGTCGGCTACCGCCCAGGCCCCGGCCGCAGGCGAAGACGGCGTCGGCAACGGCCTCGACCGGGACTACGCCTTTGGTTGGAGCTACGGCGTGGGCGAAACCATTACCCTGCTGATTCCCAACTACTACGGCGGGGCCAGCGCCGGTTCGCTCAGCGAAAACTCTACCACGGGCAAGGCCTTGGCGGGTATTGGCATTCCGCCGGTGCAGCTACGCGAGTATCTGCAGCAGCTGCCGCTCTACTGGGGCGACCAGCCCAGCACCAGCGGCCCGGTGTACATCGGGGCCGTGGTATGCTTCCTGTTCATCCTCGGCCTGTTCGTGGCCGAGCGCCGGACCCGCACCTGGCTGCTGGTGGGCACCATTCTGTCGATCCTGCTGGCCTGGGGTAAGAATTTCGAGACCTTCAACTACCTGATGTTCGACTATTTCCCCGGCTACAACAAGTTTCGTTCGGTGAGTATGGCCCTCATTATTGCCCAGTTGGCCATGCCTCTGCTGGCCATTCTGGCTTTGGCCCGTATCCTGCGTCCCCAGCCCGCCGTGGCCCCGGTAGCCGGGGCCAGCACCCACCCCAGCCTGGCCGCGCTGAGCGGGCAGCCGGTGGCCTCGCCCGAAACGGCCGAGTTGAAGCGCAAGCTGCTCTACGCGGTGGGTATCACGGCCGGTATCTGCGTACTGGCTTACCTGGCGGGCCTGGGCGCCGATTTTGCCTCTCCCATCGATGCGCAGCTGCAGCAGCAGGGCTTCCCGCTGGATGCGCTACGGGCCGACCGCGCCAGCCTGATGCACACCGACGTGCTCCGGACGCTGGTGTTTGTGCTGCTGACCGGCGGCGTGCTGTACTTTTATTTACAGCGTAAGCTTTCGGTAACCATGGCCGCGCTGCTGGTTGGTGCCCTGACGCTGGTCGACCTCTGGGGCGTGGATAAGCGCTACCTCAACGACAATAACTTCCAGCGCGAAACCATTGCCCAGCAGTTTGTGCCCACGGCCGCCGACCAGCAGATTCTGCAGGACAAGGACCTGAGCTACCGGGTACTCAACCTGCAAAACCCCTTTAACGAAGCCAACACGTCGTACTTCCACAAGAGCATCGGCGGCTACCACGGGGCCAAGCTGCGCCGCTACCAGGATCTGATTGAGCGCCAGATTTCGGCCAACAACACCCAGGTGCTGGCCATGCTCAACACGCGCTACATCATTACCGGCGACCCGAAGCAGCCGGTACAACGCAACCCCGGCGCCCTGGGCAATGCCTGGTTTGTGAGTGAAGTGCAGAAAGTGCAGAACCCCGACCAGGAAATTGCGGCTCTCACCAACCTGAACGTGGCTACCACGGCCGTCATCGACGCCTCGAAGTTTCCGCTGGAAAAGACGACCTACAACGCGGCCGGCTCCACCATTGCCCTGACGGCCTACTCGCCCGACGCCCTGACTTACCGCGCCACGGCCGTGCAGGATGGCTTTGTGGTGTTCTCGGAAATCTACTACCAGGATGGCTGGAACGCCTATATCGACGGCAAGCTGGTGCCGCACCAGCGCGTGAACTACGTGCTGCGGGCCCTGCCCGTACCGGCCGGCACCCACACCATCGATTTCAAATTCGAGCCCAAGGAATATGCCATCGGCAACACGGTGTCGCTGGTATCCTCGGTACTGCTGATCCTGGCGCTGCTGGGCACTATTCTCTACTCCCTGAAGCGTAAGCCCACGACACCGGCCGAACAGGAAGTACGCCTAGCCGCATAAACGGTGCGTCATGGCGCGGCCCCGCCGTAGCAGTATATCCTTGCGAGGAAGAACGACATTCCGCGCATCAAGCGCCGTCACTCCGTCCGCTGCGCAGTACGACTCGTTCTTTTACCTAAAAGCCCTTTACTCCAGCTGGAATAAAGGGCTTTTCACGTCAGCAAGCTCCGCACATTTTAGAGCGCGGATTGCCGCGGCGGCGCCTCGCCACGACACACGCTTTTCTCCCCAGCCCTATGCTGATTCAGGAACTTCAGGAGCCAATAGCTACTCAGCGCGGGGTGCGACTCTTGCTGTGCCGCGACGACCTGACCCACCCCGACCTGCCCGGCAACAAGTGGCGTAAGCTCAAGTACAACCTGCTGGCCGCCCAAGAGCAGGGCCACCATACGCTGCTGACCTTTGGCGGGGCTTTTTCCAACCACATAGCCGCCGTAGCTGCGGCCGGCCGCCTCCAGGGCTTCCGCACCCTGGGCCTGATCCGAGGGGAGCCGACCTGGCCGCTGAACCCAACCCTACACCGGGCCACCGCCGATGGCATGCAGCTGCACTACCTCGACCGGGAAACCTACCGCCGCAAGCATGAGCCGGAGGTAATGGCCACGCTGCTGGCCGAAACGGGCCCGGCCTACGTGCTACCCGAAGGCGGAACCAACACGCTGGCCCTACCGGGCTGCGCCGAGCTGATAACGGAGCTGGCCTTCCAAACTGACTTCGACTGCGTGGCTGTGGCTTGCGGCACGGGCGGCACGCTGGCCGGCCTGCTCACGGGGTTGGGGGGGCAGCGCACGGCCCTGGGCGTGGCGGCCCTGAAGAACGGTGGGTTTCTACGAGACGACATCCAGCAGCTGACCCGGCAAGCCACGGGCAAAACCTACGACAACTGGGAGCTATTGACCAACTACCACTTCGGTGGGTACGCCTCGTTCTCCGCCGAACTGCTGGATTTTATTCAAGCTTTCGAGCTGCGGCACGGCATTCTCCTCGACCCCATCTATACGGGCAAGCTGCTTTTCGCGCTGCTGGCGCTAATTGAGCAAGGTCGTTTTGCGGTGGGCAGCACGGTGGTGGCGGTGCATACGGGTGGTTTGCAGGGCTGGCAGGGGTTTCGGCAACGGTTCGGCCACCGCAGTGCCTGGTGGCCCACGTATGCTACTGCGGGCAGCCAAACGTTAACCTGAACCGTATTCTTCTCATTCCGCTCTGCTCCCCGCTTTTCGCCTATGCCCCTTACCCGTTTGCTTCGCCGTCTGCTGCCCCTGCTTTTTCTGGTTGGCCTGGGGTGGTTTCTGTGGAAGAAAGTACAGCCCCGCCTCTTCGACTTCAGCAACCCACTTGACCCGGAGCCGCGCGTGACGGTGACCCACAACACGGTGCTGACCAAGATAGAGGCGCTGGGCCGCCTGGAGCTGGTGCGTTACCAGTTCAAGGATGTGGTGGAATACCGCAAGAGTACCTACCGGTTTTTGCCCGATTCGAAAGTGGCCCTGATTGTGGCCGGCAACGCCATTGGCTGCCTCGATTTGCGCAAAGTCAAGCCCCAGGACGTGGTATTTGAGGGCGACTCGGTGGTACGCGTGGCCCTGCCGGCGGCTGAGCTGTGCACCTGGCAGGTCGACCATAGCCAGAGCCGGGTATACAGTACGCAGAACTCGTTTTTCAACGATGCCGAACTGGTCGATGAGGGCTATAAGTACGCCGAAAAGAATGTGCAGCGGGCCGCCCTGCAATCAGGCATCCTGGCCCAAACTACCCTGAATGCCGAGCAGATTCTGCGGCCCATGCTCGAAACCATGACCGGCCGCCGGGTTGTTCTTACCCAGCAGACCGCCCCGCCCCAGGTGCCGGCCCGGCGTTAACACTTCCAAGTCCGGAGTACAGAATGCTAAGCGGCGGCTTACTCTTCCTCCGCTTCCTTGCCCAGGTCATCAAGGGCCATTTTAATCAGGTCGTTTTCGTAGCCCTTCACGGTCAGGAACATGGTTAGCTTCTGGCGGCGCAGGCGCTGATTGCCCTCTTTCTCCACCCGGTTGCGTTTTTCGAGCGTGTCCAGCAGGTTCTGATAGTACACGTCGCCATCAATTTCTTTCAGCCCAACCTTGATGCAGTACTCCGACAGGCCCTTCTGCTTCAGCTCCTGGGTGATGCGGCGGCGGCCCCATTTCTTGATGCCAACCTTACCCCGCACAAACGACTTGGCGAAGCGTTCCTCATCCAGCAGCTTTTCGCGGCTCAGGCGGATAATGATTTCGCCGGCTTCGTCCTCGGTTAGTCCGTACTCCCGGAGCTTGGCCTCAACTTCCTTCGTCGTGCGCTCCTGGTAGGCACAGTAAGCCGCAATTTTGGGCAGGGCCTCACCGGGCGTATAAAATTTCTTTTTGGGTTGATCCATCGAATACATAAGCCGGGCCGACGAATAAGCGTCAGCTCCTAAGGTAACGCACCAGACAAGGTTGGCGTTCGGTGGGCAAGCTACTGGTTCTGCTGCTGAGGACCTACTTGAGCGGGCACCCCCTGATGCGGGTTTACTTATCGTTGAACACCGCCGGCGCAGTTCCATTACCCCAAAGTCAAGCTTTTCTTTGAAAGCCCGCCGCTACCCATAGGGCTGAGAACAAGGCTGGAAGTACGTATTTACTTATAGGCCTGGATTTGCTATTTAAACGTAATCTTTCTGCGTAGTCTTTACTAACCGAATGCGCAGCATACGTATTTCGACTGATTTAATACGTATTTACTCCTTGAGAAAGGCTAGGTCGGACAACTAGTCGCGTAGGTGCTAAGCAAGTTACTCACACTAACGCCAACGCACTATGACTAAACAAACTTATCCTGCCCAACTAGAGGACAAATCTTCTGGCGGGCTGCGGAACGCCCTGCCGCGCCGCGACTTTCTACGCTACACCGGCGCCGGTCTGGCCCTGACCGGCCTCGTCCTGAACGGCTGCAGCGACGATGATGACAATGTTGACCCCAATGCTAATAACACGGTCAACGTCGGCACCAGTGACATCGGCGTCCTCAACTACGCCTATGCCCTTGAGCAACTCGAAGCTGCGTTCTACGCCCAGGTAATAGCCGGTGGTACCGGTACTTACTTTACAAGCCTAGGTGCTAACAGCGCCGAGCGCCAAATCCTGACCGACTTGGCCGCGCACGAAAAAGCGCACCGCGACTTTTTCAAGAACACGATTCCCGCCAACAGCATCATCAAAGAACTCTCGCCCGACTTCTCGGCTATTGACTTCAATGTGGGCAAGCGCGCGGCGGGGGCGCCAGCTGGTACGAAGCTGGGCGTATTGGATGCTGCTATGGCCTTCGAGGATTTGGGCGTAGCGGCTTACAACGGTGCCGGACGGTATATTACCAACCCGGTGTATCTGGCCCTGGCCGGTAAAATTGTATCGGTGGAGGCGCGTCACGCGGCTCTTATCCGCGACCTGATGAGCTACAACACCTTCGTTGGCAGCGATGTAGTCGACTTGTTTACGCCCACTGGCAGCGCCTCTACCCCAGGGGTAGGCAACGGCACGGGTCTGGAGAAATCGAAGCGGCCCGCCGAGGTTATCACGACGGCGAACCAGTTTCTGCAGGAAGGCTCCAAACTCAACGTGAGCGGCCTGGCCTAATCCGTAGTCATCCTTTTTCGCCTTAATCTGACCTTTCGCTATGGATCTGTTCCAACTAATTACTGAGATTGAAAAAGTAGACCCCGAAGTCTACGAACGATTTGACTCGCGCCGCCGCGTGTTCAAGCACCTCACGGGCATGGGCAAGAAGCTTTCCGCCGCCGCCCTCCCCGGTTTTGTAGCCGCTCTGTTCAACAAAGCCTATGGCCAGACGGCTGGCCCATCGGTGAACGACGTGCTGAACCTGGCCTTAAGCCTAGAGTACCTGGAGTTTTACTTCTACGATACGGGCCTGAACACGACGGGCCTTATCCCGGAGCCCGAGCGCCGCGCCATCGAACTGATTCGCAACGACGAAAGCGGCCACATCAAAACCCTGCGCGGAGCCTTGGGCAGTGCCGCTATTCCTGACCCCGGCCGGGCGGCCTTCGACTACAGCGGTGGCAAAGGCTCCGGCACCGGTCCGTTTGCGCCGGCCCTGCTGCCCGGCGGTACGGCCCTGTACTTCGGCGTAGCCCAGTCCTTCGTCGACACGGGGGTACGGGCCTACAAAGGCGGTGCGCCCTTCCTGATGACGAACAAGGACATCCTGGAAGCGGCCCTCAATATTCACTCGGTGGAAGCTCGCCACTCGTCCCACATCCGCACCGTACGCCGGGGCCTGGCAGCAGGTGTTCTGGGTGGACCCACTTCGGCCACCACTCCGGCCGGCGCCGATCCGAAAGTGTCGCCCAAGAGCTGGATTTCGGGCAACGACGGCGGCGGGCCTTCTCCCCAAACCAACCCGTCGACGGCGGATGTTTATGGTCCTGGCACGAACCCGCCTCCCGCGGGAGTTCCTACCGGTATCACCTTCCCCGGCGAAGACAACGTGGTGCAGGCGGGCCGTACTATCACGACGGACAGCGGCGTTTCGGCAGCGGCAGCCTCAGAGGCATTCGACGAACCCTTGGACTACGTAAAGGTGAAGGCTATTGCCCGCAATTTCGTGGCAGCCAGCACGACGTTGTTCGTATAATTTCCTCCGAGCACTACACACACCTAGAAAAGGACGGCCCAAGGGTCGTCCTTTTTTTTGTGCCGAGCGACGAAGCTCGTCGGTGGCAATGAATCCGGCTTACCAGTTATCAGCAGCATACCCCTCAGCAGACAACCTTTAGCTGCCGGATTTCATCTACCTTCACAACCACCGTGAACTATGCCCGTCTGATGCGTTATTTTCTACTCTTGCCCTTATTCTTAGCTGTATTAACTGCCCAAGCCGGCATCGTGCGGGGCAAGATTACGGACCCCAAAGGTGAGCCCCTGGCCTTTGCCAACGTAGCCGTGCGGGGCTCCGCCACCAGCACGGCTTCCAACGACCAAGGCAGCTACCAGCTGCGCCTCGATGCGGGCCAGTACGAAATGGTGTTCCAGTACGTAGGCTTCAAACCGCGGGTGGAAAAAGTAACCGTCGCCGCTGGCGACACGGCCACCGTGCTGAACGTGACCCTGACACCGGAAAACTACAACCTGGGCGAAGTGCTCATTCGGGCCTCTGACCGGGACCCGGCCTATGCCATTGTGCAGCACGCCATCGACTGGCGCAAGTATCACCGGGCGGAAGTGGCGGCTTTTACAGCCCGCATGTACATCAAGTCCATCATCCGCCTGACCGACGTGCCGGGCAAAATAATGGGCCTCGTGAAGGTAGGGCCCGACATCAAGCCCGGCGTGGTGTACCTGTCCGAGTCGGTGTCAGATATGACTTTCCGCCAGCCCAACAAGATTCAGGAACGCATGATTTCCTCGCGGGTAAGCGGCAGCAGCAAGGGCTTCAGCTTCAACCGGGCTTCCAAGAATTTTAATTTCTACGACAACCTGCTGCAATCCGGCTTTTCGGAGCGGGGATTCGTTTCGCCGGTGGCCCAGAATGCCATGCAGTTTTACCGCTACGAACTGGTTGGCGCCTCCCAGCAAAACGGCATTACCATCAACAAAATCCGGGTGACCCCGCGCCACCGCATCGACCCGGCTTTCTCGGGCTTCATCTACATTGCCGAAGATGGCACCTGGCGCCTGCACAGCCTCGACCTGAGCCTGGGCTCCAACTCGGGCATCGAATACGTAGATAATATGCGGGTCGAAATTTTGTATGCCCCGGCCCCGGGCCATCCGCAGGCCTGGATTATTCAGTCGCAGAAAGTGAGCCTGAGTGCCGGGGGGCTGGGTTTCAAGGGCAATGGCAGCATCAATGCGGTGCTGTCTAACTACCGCGTAACGCCAACTTACCCCAACCCGCCGGTGGTAGCGGCCACGCCGCCCCCCGCCAATGAGCCCGCCCACCGCGAAACCGTAGCCGAAGCCAAGCAGCAACGGCCGCAGCTGCGCGTAGCCACCCGCTCCATCCGCCGCGAAGCCCGGACCAAGGCTCAGGAAGAAATTCCGCTGCCTGAAGGGGGCGTAGCCCTAGCTCCCATGCCCAAGGGCCAGGTAATGCTAATTGAAAAAGGTGCTAATGAGCGCGACGTAGCCTACTGGGACTCCATCCGGCCTATTCCACTCAGCGAGGAGGAAGTCAAGGATTACCGGGTGAAGGACAGCGTCGAGGTGATTGAGAAATCCAAGCCCTACCAGGATTCCATGGACCGGATCCGCAACAAGCCCAGCTTTTTTGGGGTGCTTGTTGGCGGCTATACTTACAGCAACACCTACCGCCGCCGCTTCATCACCGTCGACTCGCCGACCGACAAAATGGTGTACAACACCGTCGAAGGCTTGGTTGTCAACCTCAACGCCACGTTCCTTCAGCGCTACGAAGACCGCCGCAGCTACTCCCTGGAGCCCGCGCTGCGCTACGGCTTCTCCAGCAAGCAGTTTAGCCCCAGCCTGCGCGGTGGCTACACCTTCCGGCCCGAGTCTTTTAGCCGGGTGGGGTTTGCCGTGGGCCGCACCATTCTGGATTTCGACCCTTACAACAACCAGCCGCACACGCCCTTCAATGCGCCCCTGCTGAACACTACTTACACGCTGCTCGCCAACCGCAACTACAACAAGTACTACCAGCGCGACGGGGTTGAGCTAACCTACCGCACGGAGGCATTCAATGGCTTTTTCGTGAACCTGGGGGCGGGCTACGCCGACCGCCGGGAGCTGTACAACACCACCGCGGAGCTGATCCGGGACGTGCCCGGCCGGGCTTTTACTCCCAACCAGCCCGAGGCGGCCGAGTTGCCCCAGGGCACGGGGTTTGGCCGCAGCCGTGCCGTCACGGTTGATATAGGTCTGAACTGGCAGCCGGGGCAAAAGTATGTTACCCGCCCCGATGGCAAGTTTAACCTCTACAATTCGCGCTACCCACGGCTTTCCCTGGGCTTGCGGCAGGGCTTGCGCAACGTGCTGGGCTCCGATGTACGCTTTACCCGGTTGGAACTGGGCGTGCAGAAAGAAGTGGGCTTTGGCTTGTTTGGCGAAACCCGCTTAAGCGGCACGGCCGGCACCTATCTGGGCACACCCGACCTGACGTTTATCGACTACCGCCACTTTGCCGGCAACCGCACTGCCTTGGCCATCAGCTTCGAGCAACAGTTCCAGCTGCTCGACAACTACCGCTATAGCACCGCTCAGCGCTATGTAGTGGGCCATTTCAGCCACCATTTCAACGGGTTCTTCTTTAATAAGCTGCCCGCTTTCCGCCAGCTCAAGTGGCAGGAGGTAGCAACGCTTAACTACCTCTACACGCCCACAGCGGGCCAGTACGCCGAGCTTGGCGTAGGCGTCGAGCACATATTCAAAATACTGCGGGTAGACTATTTTACCGCCCTGCAGGCCGGTGAGCGGCTGAACTCGGGTATCCGGATAGGCATCGGCTTTTAAGCAGCCAATCCCTCAAAGAAAAGGCCCGCTACGGATACGCAGCGGGCCTTTTTATAGGAGTAAAGCAGTCTATTTCACTTCTTCAAAATCAACGTACTCGCCGCCCTGAAAATTCTCGGGCTTGCTCTTCTGCGCCTTAGGCGGCACGAAGTCGACGCGCACGTTGCCTCCGCTCGGGGCGGGGTTGCGAGGCGGGGGCGGGGTACCGAATGCTCCTTCGAAGGGCACTCCCCCCCCGAACTGCTGGCCGTAACGCCGCGCCTGTTTCTGCACGAATTTGCCGACCAGCAAGCGGAGAACTATCGGCAGCAAAAACCGCACGACGAAAGAAATGATAAGCAGAATGAGCAGGAACTTAACCATCAGGAAACCGAGGGGGAAGCAGGAAGGGTAGGTTGAAAATAAAAATCGGCGGTAACGGCGCTGCGAAGCTGCTCGGCCGAGCATGGTACAAGCTCCAAACGCTCGGACAGCACAAATGGTTTATAGCCGATTTCGGCCAGTAAGGTCACTACTGTCTGCCGGTTTTCCAAGCCGTTGAGTTCGGTTTGGATTAGGGGCCGGAAGCGGCGCAGGGTGGCTTGCATATTACGAAACACCTCCGATTCAAACCCTTCTACGTCGCACTTCACAAAGTCCAGGCGCGGTAAGTCGGCCAGCAGCTCGTCCGGAACCCGCATCGGCACTTCGTAGGTACGGGCGTAGGTTTCGGCCGTATTGCTGGCGGCTACTTTGGTCATCCCGTGGTGCAGCAGCCCATTGCGCTCAGGCGTCCCCATGCGCACTGTCATGTTTTCGCCCCCCAACGCGTAGGGCAGCAGGGTTACGTTGTCGCACCCGCTGAGACGCACATTGTCGCGCCAGATTTCCTGAAACAGCGGAATCGGCTCTACGGCCAACACCTGCCCGCCAGGACCCGCCAGCCGCGAGAGAGCCACGGAATAATACCCCAGATTGGCGCCAATATCGAGGCACACAAAGCCGGGCTTGATGAGGTGCTGCAGAAAAAACAGCTCCGGATACTTCTCCTTGCCCCAGCCCGCGCCCACTAGTCGCAGATACACGCGACTCACCAGCCGGATATAACGTTCGAAGCCCAGGGCCCGAACCAGAAGTTTGCGGAGTTCTTTCATCAGGCTACAAAGATGCTGGAAAGCGAGGAAATCCGGCTCCTACGGTTTTTCCGGTGGAGCCATTGTTCTCTTGCTGAGCCAGCACTCTGCCAGCGAAGCTTACGGCTTTGCTTGTTTTCTGACCCGGCTCCACAACCGGGAAGTGCCGGCCGCCGCCAAGCCCCCCAGCAGATACCAGGCTACGGTCATCACCTGGGTTTGGCGGGTACGGTTGCTGGGCGCTTCCCCCAGACCCATTGGACCGGGTAGCAGCACGCCGCCGGCACCAGCGGCCAACCCTAGGATACTGCCCCGGGCCCAGGCTTTTTTGCCCCGGCCCACTAGGCTATAATACAGCCCGTTGGATAGAATATCCCCCGCCATGGTTAGGTTAAACAAGGTAGCCGGGTCGGGCTGCGGAGCCCGGGCTTTGCCGAGCAGCTTGCGCAGACCACGCATGCCCAGCACATCCATCCGGGGGGCATCGGGCGAAATGCGGCGGGCCGTTTCGTGAATGGCCGTCAAGACCAAAGCTCCCGCTAGGCCACTACCCAGTGCTTGGAGCAAACCACCTGATTTTTTGCGTTTCATAGGCAAGCAAGCAATATCGCAGGCCACAACCGTGGCCCGCCATACCCACCAACGCCAAACCAGAAGCAAGGGTTAAGACGAAATTTTAGGAATTCGCCACAAAAATTCCGCGGAAGGCTTGCGCCTTGTTCGGCCAGCTGCCTATCTTTGCCTCCCCAACCCGCAAAAGGCGGCTTCGGGAAATGCCTCTTTAGCTCAGTTGGTAGAGCAGCTCATTCGTAATGAGCAGGTCGTTGGTTCGAGTCCAATAAGAGGCTCCACAGAAAAAGCCCGCAAGGTTGCTCCGGCATCTTGCGGGCTTTTTCGCGTACTAGCCCCGGGGTAGGCTGATAATGCATTCGGTGCCCTGCCCCAGCTGCGACTCGACCCGCAGTGTGCCGCTGTGCGCTTTCACAATGTCGATGCTTAGGGAAAGCCCCAAACCAGTGCCTTGCCCAGCCGGTTTGGTCGTAAAAAAGGGCTCGAAAATCTTGGTGCGCACACTTTCGGCCATGCCAACGCCATTGTCAGTCACCCGAATTTCCACCTGCTCGGGCAACTGCCGGGTGCTGACGCGCACGGTAGGAATATAGCCCTCCGCTTCGAGCTGCTGGCGCTGTTGAACGGCGTATAGAGCGTTGGTGAACAGGTTTAGCAACACTCGGCCCATATCCTGGGGCACAATCTGAACGGGTAGTAGGGTTGGGTCAAGATCTGTATCAATCTGCACTGCCAACGTTTTTTCGGTTCCCAATAAGGCTTGGTACGCCAAGCGCAGATATTCCTGGACCAATTCATTTAGCTGACTTAACTCGCGCTGCCCGGTACCGGCCCGGGAGTGCTCCAGCATATCCTTGATGATGGAGGAGGCCCGCACGCCATGCTGGCTTATCTCCTGCAGATTCTGCTTGAGCCCGGCCAGGATTTTCTGCTCCAAATTTCCATCCGTAGTGGTTTGCTGCGGCATGCTGTCTATCATGGCTGTGCTTACCTCGGCAAACTTCTTCATGAAACTCAGCGGGTTCTGCAGTTCATGCGCAATACCGGCCGACAGTTCCCCGACGAAGGCCCATTTCTCAGAAGCAACCAGTTGGTTTTGGGTTTGCCGCAGCTGTTGTAAGGTGCGCTTATTGCGCCGGAGCTGCCAATACAGAAGCCCACCTAGTCCCGAGAGGATTACGAGTGTCAGCCCTGCCCCACCCAGCAATTGGTTTCGTTTGCGCAGATGCACGGCCTGCACGGCCTGTACTTGCCGCAGATTGGCAATCTGGGCGCTTTGAGCCTGCTCGAGCCGTTCACCTTCGTACTGAGCTACGTGGTAAGCGCCCTGGGCGGCACTCATGGAATCGGCCAGGGCTAGATATAGCTGTGTGTACTGCTGCACTCGTGCCGACTGTTTACGCAAGCTATAGTGCCGGATAATTTGCGCCAGATACTTTGTTCTCAATCCATTAAGGTGGGCCTTTGTCGCCTTTTGGTAAGCCGTTAGCCAATATTGTTCTGCGTTATTATACTGGTGGGTTGAGGCATAGTATTGCGCCCAAGCTGCATCAAGTTGCAATTCACCCGGCCGACCACTTATCATCAACTGCATGGAATCAGCAAGATACTGGGCCCGTTGCAACAGGGGTAGTGCAGCTGTTAGCTGACCTGTTTTTAGAAGTATGTTAGCGTTATCAACGCAGCCGTAAGCCACATACAACCTACCATTTACTGTATCCTGCCAAGCAGCTTTTAAAGCTAAGTCGGCGTACTGTTGAGCAACAGTATAATGGTCTTTTTGTAAATGCAATCGAGAAAGAGCTGCCAGAGTATAAAATTTCCTAAGTCCACCAACGGCATGTTTAGTTTCTAAATCTTGTGCTTGCCGCAAATAATACAGGGCTCTATCTACGTTTCCCCAATCAGCATATGTGGAACCAGCCACCATCAACTCATTGGTATACAGCATCCAATCAAAATTTTTGAATAAGTCAGCCGCCTTCAGGTAATGATTGATAGCCTGATTATAATCACCCATATGGCGATAAGATCCTCCTAAGACGAGGTAACAGGCAGCCACATTTTCTGCCGCGCCCTGTAGCCGATAGTAAACCAGCTTTTTCTGAAAATACTGGTAACGAGCCTTAGGTTGTTCGAGCTGATTATAGAGCGGGGCCATGTCAATGAGCAGCCGAGGAATTGGATGTCCAACTTTATCGAAGCTCTCAACAGCCTGTTTTATGGCTTCCAACGAGCGAATATCTTTGGTCTGTAACCCCCAACGCTTTAGTCCTGTTTCAAGCAAGCGGTAAGGAGTATCATCCAGTGATTTAACTCGGCTATTTACTTGTAACAATTCTTCCAGTAATGGCAAGGCTTGTAGGCGACGCTTGGGCTCAGTCAGCTCAATCACATCCAGGATATGAACAATGGTGCGCAAGCGGACTGCATCAGCTTGTTGCCCACTCAGAACTGTCCGCAAGGAGTCGTAGTCAGCATCCCAATACCAGTGTTGCGCTTCACTCAGCTGACTTTGCAGCAGCAAAACCACCAGAAACAGTAGATACCTGCCTTTTATGAAATGCACTACTGAATAAGAAAATGAACTATACAGCAGCGGCCAGAGGCGCCCTTGTGTTTAGCTCCGGGTAAATAATCCGGAAGATACATTACCAATATGAATCGGGCGCAATATTGTTTATCAGTATATTATATATGAAATAACCTATAATAATTCTGCCTTCTACCTGCCGCACAAAAGGCTGTATGAAGATATACTGCAAAGTTGCCACTGGCTTTGGCATCAGTCCTGCAAGAATCAATTTGCCCGCCAGCTAAGTCCCATGCCCACCCCCCCACCGGGTTGCCAGGTAGGGGACGCATGCAGACCGGCGAGTAGCCCCGGCCGGTGCCCCCAACGGCTGCGGTGGCTAAGGTAAGCCAGATGAGCCGACAGAATACCGAAACCGGCTCCGGCCAGCACATCCGATTCCCAGTGCTTGTTGTTCAGCATGCGCAGGGTGCCCACACTCGCGGCTACGGCGTAGGCTCCTACCCCATACCACTGGCTTTTGTGGCGCAATTCGGCGTGAACGATACTAGCTGCCAGAAAAGCCTGGGCAGTGTGCCCGGAAGGAAAAGAGTTTTGTGCTGAGCCATCAGGACGCCAGATACGGGTGGTGTACTTGACGGTCGTCACACCGGCACACATCAATAATTCCGATTTAGTAATAACCAGCAGAGTATTGATCCGGTCATTGCGCGACTGTATTCCAAGCAAAGCTGTGGCGCCTAACTCCAAGTAAGGAGCATACTGCAAGTAATCATCCGCGTGAGTGCGGAAGCCAGGCAAAGTATGCGCAATCATCTGGCGTATGGTGTAATTGCCTACCGCGCTGTGGCTGCCGACGGCCGCCACCCCGCACCCAATAAGCAGCATAGGCACCACACTAGCCCGCACCAAGTTGCCTTGGTACCAGGACTTCACCACTGGCGGCGCTATCAAAATTGGTGATTCAAATTGGTGCAGTGTATCTGTTTCGGTGGCCACTCTACGCTGGGCCGTGCACACGAATAGAGGCTCTGCAATTATGCTAATGGCCAGAAGCAGACGGACAACGAACAGCATGAGCTAGGATACCTCCCGAAATAGGCTGCGAGAGCTGACAAGTAACTCCCCATTTCTAGAGGAAATCTGTAGCCCGACTATCTGTCACTGTCATTGTCCTCTGTCGAATCCAGACGGGCAGAGAGGCCCCGCAGAAGGTCATCTCGCTAGGCTGATTCTGCTGAAATAAAAAAAGGCTGGAAGCATTTGCTTCCAGCCTTTTCCGAGGGCATTGCTTATGGCTTACAGGTTGCCGCTGTAGTCGTCGTCGCCTAGACTCGAGGAAGCGCTGGTGTTGGCGCTGCCACTGCGGTAGCCCGAGCTGCTATTGTCATTGCTCGACGAGGAAGACGAAGAACGGTAGTCGGAAGAGCCCGAGGGCGAAGAGTTATAGCGGCCTGAACGGCTACCCGAGCCATACGAGCTGCCCGATGCGTAGTTATTACCCGAGTAGCTGCTGTTGCTGCCGGCGCTGTTGCCGGTATAGCCGCGTTCATCAGCGTTGTAGCCGCCCGAGCCGTAGCTCTTACCCGAGCTATAGTCATTCTCAGACTTTGACCGGTAGCTACCGCGGTGGGTCGACTTACCGCCCGAGCGCATCGACAGCCAGCCGATACCGCCCAGCAGTAGAGCGCCGCCTACTACTTTCTGAGTGGTGCTGAGCTTATTCACCTGGTCCAGAGCTTTGGTGCCAAAGTCCTTCACCGACTGCGGAATTTCCTTGCTGCCATCCAGCCAGGACGAAATGTTCATCCACGACTGCAGCCCTTGCTGGTTATCCTGGCTACCGCGCTTCTGATCCTGGCTTTGGCTTTGCGACTGGTCCGTCATGCTGGCGCTTGTGCGGCTTGAACCCGACTCGGAAGTAGCAGTGCGGGAATTGGGCGAGCTGCCAGCTGATGAGGTGGAAGCAGTGGTATGTTGAGGGTCGGAAGCACCCTGGGCAGAAGCGCTGTTCGACTGTTGGGAAGACGAGTTGGAAGTTTTGCTGGTACCGGTAGCGTTGGCACCCGAGGTGGGTTGATTCTGCTTGTTTTCCATGGCAAATACGTGGGTTAGTACGGCAAACAATTGGCTTAGCAGTCAAGCTAAGTGAGTCTCTATTCGTAAAGCACGACTCAGAGGTTTCATAAAAAACCTCTTTTTATTCCTAGTTGCACCACAACTTTTCGGCTTACCAACCAGTACCGTACAACTTATGAACACCCTCTTTAGTTCTTAAAAGTCATGTAGCTACAAGACCCATTTACCGGCTCGAAAGCGGCGGGTATGCTCAACAAGCCGGGAAAAATGCCTAGTCGGCTTTCCACGTTGTGGAAAGGGCCCAAAGAGGGAACCCATTTGCAGTTAATAGCAACATCAATGGAAAAGCGTTTTCAGGATAAGGTGTGTTTTGTAACAGGGGGTACCTCCGGTATTGGCCGGGCGACGGCCATGCAGCTAGCCCGCGAAGGAGGCAAAGTAGTGGTGGTGGGGCGCAATGCGGAAGAAGGCCGGGAAGCTGTGCGCGACATCAAGGCTGAGCAGGGTGAGGCCATCTTCATCCGGGCCGACGTGGGCAAGGACGCGCAGCTGCGCCGGGCCGTAGAGCGCACTTTAGCTACCTGGCAGCGCATCGACGTGCTCATCAACGACGCGGCCATGATGACCTTTGAGCCCATCTTGAAGCTTGATCCTAAACAGTGGGACACGCTGATGGCGGTGAACGTGCGGGCTTTCTTCCGGCTCTGCCAGCTGTGCCTGCCCCACATGCAGGGCGGAAGTATTGTTGTTATCAGCTCGGTACACGCCCACCAGACCACGCCCAACGTGGTGCCCTACGCGGCCAGCAAAGGAGCCATCGAAGCCTTTGTGCGCGGCCTAAGCCTGGAAATACCGCATACCCAGGCCCGCGTCAACGCCGTGGCACCCGGGGCCGTGGATACGCCCATGCTCTGGAGCAACCCGAACGTGAAGAGTGGTAAGGAGAAAATTACGGGGCAGGTAGGCACCCCCGATGAGCTGGCCGCCGCTATCTGCTTCCTGGCCTCGCCCGAAGCTAATTTTATCAACGGCTCTACCCTGGCCGTCGACGGCGGCCGTCTGGCCGCTCTGTAAAAGAGTAGCCTCGGATAGGCTTAGCTCCTACCCATTGAATAAGGAATTCCCCCGCCGCCCCGCCGTTTCTCTAAGCCAGTGAAACGGCGGGGCGGCGGGGGAATTTCTTTGTTACGTGCTTATGATTTCACTTTCGGCGTCGGGTGCCGCTCATCCGGCCCAGGCAGCGGCCGACCAGCGGCGTACAGAACCGCGTCTCGCTCTCCAGCTTCCCGGGCCTGCACTTCGAAAGGAATATTATAATAGCCGTGGCGTACCCAGCCGAGCAGATACCGCCACAGGAACCCCACGCGGCCATACTGCTGAAATTGGCGGATGTGTTCCATCTCGTGCGCAACCCAGTAAGGGTCACTTAAGAATTGCTCCCGGGTGGCCCCACTCAGGTGAATACTGTTGCCCAGCACCATGGCCACGCTGTTGGCCTTCAGCTTGGCCCGAGCGACGCGGGCCAGAGGCGAATTTTCAATAATGCGGGGCTCTTCCATTTCAAACGAAATTCAGGGCGGAGTATACGCCTAATAATCACGCGGAGTTGCTCTAAGCTCAACTATTATTTCAACATTATATTATACTTTATAAAGAACTTTTGGCGATTTAAGGGTAAAAACTAGGACGTTTAAAATTTAATGGCTTAGCTTTATCAAACGGGACTGACAGAAACCGTCTGCTTTTCCCGCTCTTTACCTCTTCAATCGATTCTCTTTTCGGTGGTTTAAGGATCCCAAACCTCACGAAAAACCAAAGTACTTCGGCTTCCCTGCTACCTCGGAAACGGAGATTTTGCCACCCTACGACGGACAATGAAAAACAGTATCCTGTATTGCCTCGCCGCTGCCTCGCTGGCCCTCTCTTTTTTCTTCGAATACGCTCCCGAATCTTCCCATAGCGCTGGCCGTGCGCCCCTCGCCGCCACCGCCTCTCTTCTGCCCGACTTTCTGGGCGACAATGGCGACGAAAACCGCCCCGTAGCCTCTTCCCGCGATTCTATTGCCTTAGGCTACTACTCCCAGGCCCTGGGCCTCAAGCTGGATTATAACGAAGACCAGAACCTGCTCCGCACCGTAGCCGACTGGATTGGTACCCCTTACCGCTACGGCAGCAACTCCAAATCGGGCACCGACTGCTCGGGCTTCGTGACCCGGGTATTCAAAGAAGTATACGGCATTACCCTACAGCGCAGTTCCCGCTCTATGTTTGAGAAGGTAAAGCGCGTGGGCAAGGACGAAATGCAGAGCGGTGACCTGGTGTTCTTCCGCCGCGGCCCGGGCCAGCCCATCTACCACGTTGGTATCTACCTGCAGGACGGCAAGTTTGCCCACTCGGCTACCAACGGTGGCGTCATGATCAGCTCGTTGAATCAGGCCTATTATCACCGCAACTTTTACGCCGCTGGCCGCGTAGAAACCAACTAATCGGCCGCCGACCGTTTTCTAGCAAAAGCCTCGTTCCTCCGAACGGGGCTTTTGTCGTTTCCGGCCCACCGCATCCGGCCGGGATAACCATTTCTCGCCGCAACAGTATTAGGTCATAGAAACTGATTTCCGCTATGTTCAGGCTGTCATTTCGTAGTTTCGACCCGATTCTCAACCCCCTCTCCCATGGATAAGAACAATCCCAAAGGAGCCGATATAGCCGGCTCTCCCCTTTTCAAAAAGTTCGTCGGCAAAGCCGAAGAGTATATCAAGCGGCCTACCCGTATCAAGCAGCTCTTGAACGACGCGTACCAGAAAGCTAGTGCGAAGAACGATGTGGGCACCATTGCACAGGAAGCATGGGAAAGCCTGCAAGTGCTATTTCGCCTCATCAAAACGTCGGTTTCGGGCGAATATACCGGGGTACCGACCCCAACCATAGTGGCCGCTGTAGCCGTGGTTATCTACTTTCTGAGCCCCATCGACCTGATTCCAGACTTTATTCCGGTGCTGGGCCTGCTCGACGACGTAGCTTTGGTAGCCTGGTTTACCAGCACCCTGACCGGGGAAATGGACAAGTTCAAGGAGTGGGAGCGTACTCGCCCGATTGTGGTAAGCGAACCAACGGATGTACGTCCCGGCCCTGCTACCTCATTGCAGACTACCGATGGTACTACGGCCAACTCGGGCCCTAAGCCCGAGCACTCCGTACATCAGACCTCGGATGCCTCGCTCATGGGTACGGAAAGTACGGAGTCGACGAAGCGGGCCGGTAAAGTCGATTTGGGCCAGCCTACCAATAGCCGCGTATCCGACACCGATTCGGGGATTTCTTCCCCCGACAGCAGCAACCCCAACCCCAGCCTAACCGGCCCTACCGACCCGGCTCCTAAAACCGATGTAAAGCCGCATGCCGATGATATTGCCAACCGCGGCGACAGCAGCCGCAATGGCAACGACGGGGCCCTCGACACGGGTGGCAACGTTCGATAGCCCGATTGTATAAACTATAAAAAAGGCTCCCAACCGCTGGTTGGGAGCCTTTTTTATTTCCTGCACTTAGGCTTGCTAGGCGGCCCAATCGTGGCTGGGCGTGTGCGTGGCAACGTAAGTTACAAAGTCGCCGACGGTGCTCAACGGTACTTCATCGGGAATGGTAATGTGGAAGTTACGCTCGATTTCGAGGATAATATCGACTACATCTACCGTGTCGAAACCCAGCTCCCCGCTCAGGTTGCTGCTCACGCGCAAACGAGTTGGTTTGATGGCTTTCCGTTTGCTGATAATGCGCAGCACTTGCTGCTGAATGGATTTGGGGGCGGAAGTCGTTGAAGAACGCATAAAAAACGACGTTGAACCAAAAGATAAGGGGGCCGGGAAAAGTGAATTACGCTTCGGCCAACACCTCTCTCCGAACAGGGGAGTCAGTTTTAGTCGAATCAGTTGCAAAGTGGTCTGCCGAGCGGCCGGTTATTTTTTCCCGCAGCCTTTCGCTAATCAGGTACATTACCGGCACAACCAGAAGCGTAATTCCGGTGGCAAACACCAGGCCGAAAATGATGGTCCAGGCCAGCGGCCCCCAGAACGTAACGGACTCGCCACCGATGAAGAAGTGGGGCTCAAAGGAGTTGAACAACTCATAGAAGTCAATGTTCAGACCAATGGCCAGCGGAATCAGGCCCAGCGTGGCGGCCGTAGCCGTCAGGATTACCGGATTCAGACGGGTGCGGCCAGCCAGGATAATGGCTTCGCGCAGCGGCATGCCCTGGGAGCGAAGCATATCGGTGAATTCAACCAGCAGAATACCGTTTTTCACCACGATACCCGCCAGGGCAATAATCCCCACCCCGGTCATTACAATACTGATGTTCATGCCCGTGATGGCCAGGCCCCAGAATACGCCGGCAATGGAGAACAACACTTCCGACAAGATGATGACTGGCTTGCTAAACGAGTTGAACTGTACCACCAGGATCAGGAAGATGAGAGCCAGGGCACCCAGCCCGGCTAGGGGCAGGAAGTCGCTGGTTTCTTTCTGGTCTTCCTCGGCGCCGCCCATCTTGATGGTGTACCCCGCTGGTAGAGGATAGGCCTTCAGAGCCGTTTCTACTTTCCGAGCCACGTCGGGCCCGGTGAAGCCGTTGAGCACGTTTGAGGAAATGGTGATTACCCGCTTCACGTCTTTGCGCTTGATGCCGCCGTAGGTCGTGCTGTACTTTACATCGGCTACTGACGAAATTGGCACCTGGCGCATCTGGCCCGTCGCGTCGCGGAAGGTCAGCGGCGAGTTCATGATGGCATCCACGTCTTCGCGGTAAGGCTTGGCGTAGCGCACCTGAATCGGGTAATCGTCGTCAGCCGTTTTGAATTTGCTGGCCTCCGAGCCGTAGATGGCTGTCCGAACCTCGACCCCGATTTGAGCGGTGCTGATGCCTTCCCGGTTGGCCCGGGTCCGGTCGATGTTCACCGCAATTTCGGGGTTGCGGTCTTCCAGGTTAGAGCGCAGCTGCTCGATGCCACCGATGTTTTTCGAGTTGATGTAGGTAATAACATCTTTCGAGAGGGCCGCCAGTTTTGGGTAATCCTCGCCAATAACCTCAATAGCAATGGGCTTACCCGTTGGCGGGCCGCTGGACTCCTGGTCAACCGAGATTTCGGCGCCGGGAATACCTTTCACGACCTCCCGGATTTTGTCCATGTACATGCTGGTTGCCGGGCCCGTTCGCTCGCTGAGCTCCTTGAAAGCCACACCTACCTTGGCCAGGTTCGACTGCGAAGTACCGGCGGCCGAGGCTTCGCCGGGGTCGGCGGCCCCGATGGCTACGTTGGTAATCACCGATTCTACGTCGGGGTTGTTGTTGCCAATCACACCATAGATGCGCTTTTCGAGGATTTTGGCAATCGAATCAGTTACTTCTACCCGCGTGCCCACCGGCATTTTAAGGTAGGTATATATAAACTTAGGGTCACCCTTGGGAAAGAAGTCCACCTTCGGCTGGCGGATGCCCACGGCCACGAACGAGGCCATGAATAGTACGACTACTCCAATCATTACCAGGGCTGGATGGCTGATGGACCAGCGCACCAAGTTGGCATAGCCGTCCATGAAGCGGGGCAATGCTTTGGTCTGGAACCAAGCAATACCCTTGTTGAAGACGAACATGTTCAGCCAAATGAAGGCTGCCACGAAGAGCAGCACGTTGCCAATGAAGTGGCCGTGCTCCCTAAAGAAGCCTGGTGACTCTGCTTCAACCCCAACGGACGCGCCCGGTGCTATGGCAGCATTTACTTCAGCATGCCCGTTAATACCGATTAAGTTGAATAACACGCCCAGACCAACCAGCGCGGCTGTCCAGATCAACAAGTTGCGGGTCACCTTAGGCTTGCTGTGTTCGGCGTGGTGGTCTTCGCGCTCCATGAACGAGACGGCAAACACCGGGTTCATGATGAAGGCCACGACCAATGACGACATCAGGGTGATGATGAGCGTCACGGGGAGGTAGAACATGAAGCTACCCACGATGCCCGGCCAGAACAGCAGCGGCACGAAGGGCGCCACGGTGGTCAGGGTACCGGCCAGTACCGGCACGAATACTTCCCCGGCGGCGTACTTAGCGGCCTGGGCCGTGGTCAGCTCGGGGTGCTCGTGCAGCAGGCGGTGGGTGTTTTCAATCACCACAATGGCGTCGTCGACCACAATACCCAGGGCCAGCAGGAAGGCGAAGAGCACAATCATGTTCAGCGAGAAGTCGAACACGGGAATGAGCAGGAACGCCAGGAACATCGAAATCGGCACCGACAAGCCCACGAACAGAGCGTTGGTGGTACCCATGAAAAACATCAGAATCAGCGTTACCAGCAGGAAGCCGATGATGATGGTGTTAATCAGGTCGTGCAGCGTGACGCGGGTGTCGTTGGAGGTGTCGCCGGTGATGGTGATTTTCAGCTCCTTGGGCAGGGTCAGCTTAGCGTCCTCCACGATTGCCTTAATCTTGTCGGAGGCGTCAATCAGGTTTTCCCCCTGGCGCTTTACCACGTTCAGAGTAATGGCGTTTTTACCGTCGAGGCGGGCAAACGATTCCCGGTCCTTGAAGGCGTCTTCCACGTTGGCAATGTCGCCGAGGCGCACGGCCGAGCCGCTCAGGTTCTTGATCTGAATATCGGCAATGTCGGCAGCCCGCACGTACTGACCAGCCACGCGCACGGCGCGCTTCTGGGCTCCTACGTCGATAGAGCCCCCCGACACGGTGATATTTTCGCGGGCAATGGCGCCCTGAATGTCGGCGAAGCCCAGACGGGCGGCGCGCAGCTTATACAGGTCCACGTCCACGTTGACCTGCTGCTCCAGGGCCCCGATGATGTCCACGCGGGTGATTTCGGGCAGGGCCTCAATCTTGTCCTGGAAGTCGTCGGCCAGCTTTTTGAGCTGGGCGGCGGGCAGGTTGCCAGCCAGGTTGACGTTCATAATCGGCAGCTCCGACAGGTTTACTTCCTGCACGGTGGGCGGCGTGGGCAGGTCGTTGGGCAGCTCGGAGCTGGCCTTGTCCACGGCGTCTTTAATCAGCTGCTTGGCATACTGCACGTCCACACCGGAGTTAAACTCCACGTCCACGATGCAATAGTCCTGGTTGGAGGTGGAGTTGATTTTCTTCACCCCGTTGACGCTCTTGATTTCCTTTTCGAGCTGGCGCGTCACCAGGTTCTCGATGTCGGCCGGCGAGGTGCCGGGGTAAATGGTGGCCACGATGATGCGCGGAATCACGATGTCGGGGAATTTCTCCTTGCCCAGCTTGATGTAGGCAAAAATCCCCGCCACGCACAGCAGCAGCGTGATGATGTAAATACTGGTCTTATTATTAATAGACCAACTGGTTGGTCCGAACTCTTTTTCCACGTCCTGCATGGCGTATGGGCAGTTAAGTGTGGGCGAATAATGCTAAAAGCGAGGAGTGGGCGGCCGGCCCGCTCCCTCGCCTTACAGGGTTACTACCTGTCCTTCATTGAGATTCTGATACCCGGCGGAAATCACCTGGTCGTTGGCCGCGAGGCCCTGGGTCACTTCTACTTTACCGTTATAGGTAGCACCGGTCTTGATAATGCGCTTACCGGCTATTTTCTGGCCGCCTTTCTGCTCGACGACGAATACGTAGCTGTTTTGCTCATCCTTCTGCACCAGGTCTACCGGGATTACCACGGCGTTAGTGCGGGTGTAGTTCTGGATGCGCACGGTGGCTACCATGTTGGGGCGCAGTTCGGGCACGGCCTTATTCAACCGGAATTCAACCGAGAAGGTGCGGCTGGCGGGGTTAATCGTGCGGCTTACCACGCGCACCGTGGCGGGCACTTCCTGGCCTCCCAGGTCGGCAATGCTAATCAGGGCCTGGTCGCCGACTTTGATCTGACTGGCGTAGGCTTCCGACACGTCGGCAATGATTTTGCCGCCGCCGCCGCTCAGCAGGCGCACCACCGGCACGCCGGGGCCACCGTTTTCCCCTACTTTGGCCGGCACATCGTCCACGATGCCACTGAAGGGGGCAATGACGTTGTACTGGGCCCGCTGCCGCTGTTGGGTAGCCAGGCTGCGCTGCAGGGCTTCGTAGTTGTTCTTGGCCTGCAGGTACTGGATTTCGGTGCCGATCTGCTGTTTCCAGAGCCGGTCCTGCTTTTCGTACACCACTTTAGCCAGCTCCAGGCGGGTGCGCAGCTCGGCAATGCCCGATTCGAGCACGGCCGCGTCCTGGGTAGCCAGTACCTGGCCTTTGCTCACCCGGTCGCCGCGCTGCACCCGGATGCTGGTCAGCACGCCCGGTACGCGGGGCGACACGTTGGCATTTTCGTCGAAATCAGCCCGGCCCTGCACTTCCAGGTAGCTTTTGAAGCTTTCGGGCTGCACGTTCATCACGCTTACGGGTGTAGTCAGCACTGGGGCCGCGGCACCAGCGGCCCCGCCGGCACTTCCTACCTTCGATTCCAGCTCCGCAATTTTGGCCTGGTTGTCGGCCTGTTCTTGTTTCAGCTTAGCCAGTTCAGCAGCCGGGTCTTGCTTGCCCCCGCAGGAAGCTAGAAAAGCCATTGCCAGAACCGCCGCAGAAGTAGTGTATTTCATAGTAGTAAAGCTATTGGAGAGCCCGCCACGCAGGCTACCCGAAAAGGAAGGAAGTTTCTTAAGAGAGGAGTACATGGGCACAAACAATTAGCGGCGACCCAGGGTGCCGGCGGCCTTGCCGTAGTCGACTTTAGCCACCAGCGCGTCGTAGAGAGCCGAGTAGTAGTTGGTCTGGGCCTGACGCAGGTCGGTTTCGGCCGTAATGACTTCCAGGTTGGAACCGACGCCCTCCTGAAACTTGATTTTGGCGACGCGGGCCACGTTGGTAGCCAGCTCCAGGTTGGCTTTCTGGTTGCCGAGCACGGACAGCGTGTTCTGCAGGGTCGTGGTGGTTTGGGCACGCTGCAAGTCGATGCTCTGCTGCAGGGTAGTAAAACCTTTGTTTACCTGCTCCAACGCCAGCTTGCCCTGCTCGATGCTGTACTTCTTGCGGAAGCCGTCGAACACCGGGATATTGAGTTGCAGGCCCACGTTGCCGAAACCAAACCAGTTTTGGTTAATAAAACCCGCCTCACTCCGGGAATTGGGGCCGCGGAACTCCATCAGGCCCCCGAAGCGGCTATCAGAACCGGTGAAACCGTAGGCCGCTACCAGGTTGAGCGTGGGCAGGTAGCCCGAGCGGCGGTTGCGAATGTCGAGCACGGCCAGGTCGCGCTGGGTTTCGAGTACCGAGTACTCAATACGGTTACCGTAGTTGAAGGCGTCCGAGAGGTTGATCAGGCTGCCGCGCTCGGCTTCGACTACTGCTTCATCGAGGCGGTCGGTGAGCTCCACGGGCTGGCGCTGGTCGAGGCCCATCTGGAACTTGAGCAGGGCCACGCTTAGGTCAATGAGGCGGGCGGCGTTCTGCTGCTCAATCTTCAGGTTATTCACCTGTACCTGCAGCCGGTCGACATCCAGCTTTTCGACAAATCCTTCCTTGTAGGTCTGGGTAGTCTGGTACAACAAAGTATCGAGGCGCTGCACGTTGCGCGAGAGCAGCTCCAGCCGCTCGCGGGCCACCAGCGTGCTGTAGTAGGCTTTCGAGACCTGCTCCACCACGTCGATTTCGCTTTGCTGGGTTTGCTTCACCGACAGCTGCTCGTAGACTTTGGCGGCCTTCAGACCCAGCAGGTAAGAGCCGTTGAACAGCATCTGGGAAGCCGAAGCGGCAGCGTTGCCGGCGTACTGCAGGCCGAAGGCCAGCGGCTGGGGGCCGGTAGCCGGCAGGGGCGTGTAGGCCGGAGACAGGGTCACGGTTTCGCCGCGCTGCACCCGGGCCAGTTGCTCCTGGGTCAGGGTCGTGCCGTTCAGGGTGCCCGGCCCACCGGCAAAAGCACCAAAGTCAACCAGGGACTTCTGCAGCTTAAGGTTGTCGGTAATGGCCGCCGATACGTTGACTTGGGGCAGACCAGCCGAGCGAATCTCGCCTACGCGGGCTACGGCAATCTGCTCGTTGATGCGCGTGGCCTGCAGGGTCGACTTGTTCTTTAACGCGTAGTCGATGGCCTGCTGCAGCGAAAACTGCGTGGGCGTGTTGGTGGCCACGGGCTGGCCCGTGGAAGGAGTTTGGGCTAAAAGCTGCTGGATTCCGATGAAAGCCAGGGCAGCCAGCAGGACCAGAAAGCGAAGCGTATTTTTCATAAAAAGCGAAAAACGATAAGCGGAAAGGGAATGGGGCAGAGCAGTAGTTCTAGGTTAGGCTTCCGGTTCGGTAACGCTCCGGTACTCATTGATAAGCTTATGACCTTTCAGAGAAGAAATACCGGCCAGGTAATGCTCCACGCAGGCCGTGTGAATGCGCTGCAGGTCGAATTCCTTGCTCGGAAAGATTTTGGGGTCGAAGATGATTTCTATTTCTGCCAGCCGAATGCGGGCAATAACTTCCACGTCGATATCCGACCGATACACACCTTCGCGAATACCCCTATGCAGGTTCTCTTTGATTTTGCTCAGAATGAAGGTGTTCTTGTGCTCATCGAACAACGCCCAGGCCTGGGGATGGTATTTTTGCAGGTCAAAGAAGATGCTGGGATGCACGTTGCTCAGGGTTTTCTTGTGCCACTGCATCAGGTTGTACATCTCCTCCATGGCGTTGGAGCCGGTAGCAAACACGTTTTCGCATTCCACCTCCTCCGACAGCAGATACTTCTGCATCACGCCGTGCACGATCTGGTCTTTGTTTTCAAACCATTTATAGAGCGTTTTTTTCGACATAGCCAGCTGAGTAGCAATGTCGTCCATTGATACGCTGCGAATGCCGTTACGCATGAACAACTCAACAGCAGCAACTAAGATCCGGTCCTTGATTTCCATACTCACGATGCAAAGGTACAACGGAAACTTTTATTGAGTCCAAAGTTTCCATTCTTTTTTTGCTATCAACTTTCTCTGGCTTTCAGTTCCCTTCGGGCTGACGAATGAGTCGGCCCGATACTTTATAGAAGTCCGCCTATATTTTTAAAATATCCCCGCCCGCCCGCTTCCTAGCTGGACTTGACTTTTTTCGGCTGCTTTCAATCCGCAGCCGGCGTTGTACCTTGGGGGCCACATTTCCCTGGCTCTACTTCTCTCCTACCGTATGAAAATCCGCACCGGCTTCGGCTACGACGTGCATCAGCTACAGGAAGGCCTGCCTTTCTGGCTCGGCGGCATTCAGATTCCGCACACCCACGGCGCCCTGGGTCACTCCGACGCCGACGTGCTCATCCACGTTATCTGCGACGCCCTGCTGGGCGCGGCCAACCTGCGCGACATTGGCTACCATTTCCCCGACACCGACCCGCAGTACAAAGGCATCGACAGCAAGCGGCTGCTGGCCGAAGTGATGCGCCTGCTGCGGGAGCGGGGCTACTCCATCAGCAACATCGACTCGACCATCTGCCTGGAAGCCCCCAAGGTGAATCCGCATATTGCCGAAATGCAGCGGGTGCTGGCCGAGGTAATGGGCATTCCCGGCGAAGACATCTCCATTAAGGCCACTACCACCGAAAAGCTGGGCTTCGTGGGCCGGCGCGAAGGCGTAGCCGCCTACGCCAGCGTCCTGATCGTGCAACCCTAGCGGTGAAATTGTGAAGTTGGGAAACAAGCCGCCCCCGGATTGGTCCATCTTCACTACGTTACACCTCCACTCCCTTTCCTTCCAATGAAGAAAAACTCTCTTTACACCCTGCTGCTGGCAGCGTGCTGTACCACGGCAGCGGTAGCGCAACAAGCGCCGGAGAAAGTAAAAGTCAAGCACAAGCGCGGCAAGACCGAAGCGGCCGCGGCCGAAGTGACGCCCCCCGTGAAGCTCCCCCCCGAAGAGGCCGACTGGGCCAACGTGTACGGGGCCTCCATTACCCAGGCCGACCTGCGTGAGCACCTGACCGTGCTGGCCTCGGATGCCTACGAAGGCCGGGAAACCGGCGAGAAAGGCCAGAAAATGGCCGCCGAGTACATTTCCCAGCGCTTCAAGGACCTGGGCCTGACCGGGCCGGTGCCCAACTCCGACAACCCCTACCTGCAGCACTTCACCATGGAGCGCTCTACCTGGGCCGACGGGGGCACGCTGAAAGTGGGCGGGCAGAGCTATGCCTGGCTGAAGGATTTCTACGCCTACGGCAGCTCCCCGTTCCAAACGGAAACGACCGTTCAGCCCGTGTTTGCCGGCTACGGCATCGAGCAGGAAGGCTACTCCGACTACGCCGGCCTCGATGTGAAAGGCAAAGACCTGATTATCCTGATTGGCGAGCCGCTGAATGCCGCCGGCAAGCCCCTGCTGGGCAAAGACGGCCAGGGCAGCAAGTGGGGCATGGATTTCCGGGCCAAGTCTATTAAAGCCGCTGAGAAAGGTGCCCGCACCGTGTTTTTCGTGGACGTGACGCCCGGCAGCGACTTTGCCAAGGCCTCCGCCCGGATGGCGCCCTATATCAGCCGCCCTTCCATTACTTTCCTCGACAGCAAGGAAACACCCCGGTCGTCTTTTTTCGTGTCGCCGGCGGTGGGCTACAAGATGCTGGGCACGACTTCGGCTACCATAGCCAAGTACCAGGCCGCGGTAAACAAGGCCGGCAAGCCCGTGAGCGGCATGTTTAAGCCCGCCAAAATCACCATCAAGGCCCCCAAGAAGAAAGAGCAGTTCACGACCGAAAACGTGCTGGGCTTCCTGGAAGGCACCGACAAGAAAGATGAAATCCTGGTGGTATCAGCCCACTACGACCACATCGGCGTAATTAACGGGCAGGTCCATAACGGGGCCGACGACGACGGGTCGGGTACGGTATCGGTACTGGAAATGGCCCAGGCCTTTACCAAAGCCAAGGCCGAAGGCCACGGCCCGCGCCGCAGCATGCTGTTTATGACCGTAACGGGCGAGGAAAAAGGCCTGCTGGGCTCGGAGTACTACACCGACCACCCCATTTTCCCGCTGGAGCGCACCATTGCCGACCTCAACATTGACATGGTAGGCCGCACCGACAAGGACCACGAAGGCAAGGGCGACTACGTCTACGTTATCGGCTCCGACAAGCTGTCTTCGGAGCTGCACGCCATCAACGAGGAAGCCAACAAGAAGTACACCCAGATTGACCTGGACTACCGCTTCAACGACCCCGAGGACCCCAACCGCTTCTACTACCGCTCCGACCACTATAACTTCGCCAAGCACAAGATTCCGGTGGCGTTTTACTTCAACGGCGTGCACGACGACTACCACGGCGCCGGCGACGAGGTCGACAAAATCGAGTTTCCGAAGATGGAAAAGCGGGCCCGCCTCGTGTTTTTCACGGCCTGGACCCTGGCCAACCGCGACAACCGCATCGTAGTGGACTCCAACAAGCCCTAAGCTTTCCGGTTTAATTATTGATTCTGAGCGTAGTTCGGACCCCGGCCGCAAGTAGGCGGTGCTGGTCCGGGCTACGCTCAGATCTTTTTACTACCCTCCGTATCAGCTTCCGCGTGCACAAATCTTTACTCTTCAGCCTGCTGGCCACGGGCCTGGCTCTGCCGGTAGCAGCCCAGCAAGCACCTGTTTCACCCCCCAACAGCCCAGCTACGGTATTTGCCGCCACCATTTCGCCCATCGAAATTCGCCTGCACCTTACGGAACTGGCCTCCGACGCCTACGAGGGCCGCGAAACCGGCAAGCCCGGGCAGGTGAAAGCCGCGGCCTACCTTACCCAGCAGTTTGAAAAGCTGGGCCTGCGCGGGCCAGTGGCGGGCAGCAGCCCGTATCAGCAGCCATTTGGCTTGTACAGCAGCTTACCCACGGCTCCGGGCAAGCTGCGTGTGGGAGCTACTACCTTCGTGAGTGGGCGCGACTTTGTGAGCTTCGGCCCGTCTTTCGTGGCCCAGCCCACGGCTCCAGCCGACCCGGTATTCATGGGCTACGGTATCGAAACCGAGGCCTACAACGACTACGCCGGGCAACCCGACGTGCGGGGCCGCGACGTAGTCGTGTTGCAAGGGGAACCGAATAACGGCCTGGGACGCTACCTGCTTTCGGGGACCAAGCAGGAAAGTGAGTGGAGCTCCCCGTTTCGCAAGGCCGCCCTGGCCCGCACCAAAGGCGCCCGCAGCCTGACGGTCGTCTCCTACGCTACGCCCAAGGACTTTCGGAAGCTGGCCGAGTCCGTACCGATTGATCTGACGGAGCCGGCTTACTCGCTTACCACACCCGTGCTGCAACCCGATGAGCCAGAGCTGCTGGTGCAAACCCCGCCGGCCTATATTACTACGCTCATTACCAACGGCCCGCTGGGGGCGGCTCTGCTGGGCACCACCGTGCAGGCTCTGTGGCGCTACGACACGGAAAGCTACCGGCTAAAACGGCCCCCGGCCCGGCTGCAGCCGGTAGCCTTCACGGTCGAGATGCCCGAAAAACGGCAGGACCTGACCTCGTCCAACGTGCTGGGCTTCCTGGAGGGCACCGATAAGAAAGACGAAGTGCTGGTCATTTCGGCCCACTACGACCACGTAGGCGTGCAGCACGACACCATTTACAACGGTGCCGACGACGACGGCTCGGGTACCGTGGCGGTGCTGGCACTGGCCCGGGCGTTTACAGCCGCCAAAGCCGCCGGGCAAGGGCCGCGGCGCAGCATTCTGTTTCTGCTTAACTCGGGCGAGGAAAAAGGCCTGCTGGGTTCGGAGTACTACACCGGTCACCCCGTATTTCCGCTCCGCAGCACCATTGCCGACCTGAACGTGGACATGATAGGCCGCACCGACAAAGCCCACCTGGGCAAGCCCAACTACCTGTACCTGATTGGGGCCGACCGGCTGAGTACCGAACTGCACCAGCTCAGCGAAACGGCCAATGCCGAGCACGCCCACCTGCGCCTCGACTACCACTACAACGACCCCAAAGACCCCGAGCAGCTCTACTACCGCTCCGACCACTACAACTTCGCCCGCCACGGCATTCCAATTATTTTCTACACCAGCGGCCTGCACGCCGATTACCACAAAGCCACCGACGACGTGGACAAGATTGAGTTTGGCAAGCTGACGGAACGCACTAAGCTGGTGTTCTTTACGGCTTGGGAACTGGTCAACCGCGAAAACCGCCCCGCCTTGAATACCGCCAAGCCCTAACTCAGCCGCAACGCTGCCCCTCGCTGAATAGTTGGGCAAGGAAAGCAAGCATCCGCAGCGGCTACGCGTTATATTTGTTTACACCCCGCGCTTTCCTACGACCTACTGCTATGACCAAAGTTGCCCAATTCCTGACCGATTCCGAGCACAAAGCCTTCGACCTGGAGCACCGGCGTAAGATTCGCTTCAACATCGGCAAGTATAACGCCGCTGTGCAAACCGGCCTGGGCTGGTACCAGGACCACGAGCTGGCGCGGGAGCGGGCTTCCTACCTCAAGGCCACGGCCATCAACAACCTGGACCACTACCTGCTGGAGTTCGAGAAAAACTTCACCAAGCGCGGCGGCAAGGTTATCTGGGCCCAGAATGCGGACGAGGCCCTGCTGGAAATCGGCAAGATCATGCAGCGCAAGCGGGCCCGCACCGTAGTGAAGGCCAAGAGCATGACCACCGAGGAAATTCACCTCAACAAGTATCTGGGCAAAAACGGCATCGACTCGGTGGAAACCGACCTGGGCGAGTTTATCGTGCAGCTCAACGGCGAAAGGCCCTACCACATCGTGACGCCGGCCATGCACCTCTCCAAGAAGGACATTGCCGACATCTTCGTCAAGCACCTCAAGATCGAGCCCACCGACGACGCCCAGAAGCTGGTGCTCACGGCCCGTCACCTGCTGCGCAGCAAGTATACCTCGGCCGAGGTGGGCGTAACGGGCGGCAACTTTCTGCTGGCCGACATCGGCGGTATTGCCGTCACCGAAAACGAGGGCAACGCCCGCCTCTCGGCCACCTTCCCCAAAACCCACATTGCCATTGTGGGTATCGAAAAGGTGATTCCCAGCGTCCACGACCTGAACTTATTCTGGCCCCTGCTCAGCACCAGCGGCACGGGCCAGCAGGTCACGGTCTACAACACGATTTATACCGGCCCCCGTCAGCCCCTGGAAAAAGACGGACCCGAGGAAATGTACGTGGTGCTGCTCGACAATGGCCGCACCAACCTGCTGGCCCAGCCCGACAAGCGCGAGGCCCTGCACTGCATCCGTTGCGGGGCCTGCCTCAACGTGTGCCCGGTGTATAAGAACATTGGCGGCCATACCTACGAGGCCACCTACTCCGGCCCCATTGGCTCGGTGATTACGCCCCACCTGTCGGGCTTGCAGGAAAATAAGCACCTGAGCTACGCCTCGTCGTTGTGCGGGGCCTGCTCGTCGGTATGCCCGGTGAAAATCAACATTCACAACATCCTGCTCAAAAACCGCCAGCAGAGCGTGCAGGCCGGGTATACCGATAAAGAAGAGCAACGGGCTATTACGCTGTGGCTGCACGGCATGAAGCACCGCTGGCTCTGGGATATGGCCCCGGCCAGCGGCAAAAACTGGGTGCTGAGCCGCTTGCTGGGCCAAACCGGCTGGAGCAAGCGCCGCGAGGCTGTGCAGATTGCGCCCAAATCCTTCAAGCAACTCTGGAAGGCGCGCAAGCAAGCAACGGGGGGCTAGCGGCAAGCCGGGATTAGCTCAACAATAGCCAGTGAGGCCCAACCATTCCGGTCTTTCGCAGTAGAAAGTCATAGCGGGCACGGTGCCACGCGGTTGCGTATTTCCTATGCTCGATTTGCTATTGCGCGCTGCCGCTTTCCTGGGCGGCGCCTTCCTGATTGTTACGGTTGTCTTATCCGCTATTCGCTCGTTTGTGCTGCCCCGCAACGAGTCGGTGCTGATCAACAACTGGGTGTTTATGGCCCTGCGCTACCTATTCAGCCTTCTGGCGTCGCGTTACCCAACCTACGCGAAACGGGACCGGGTAATGGCCTTGTACGCCCCGGTGTCCTTGGTCATGCTGCCGGTTATTTGGCTGCTCATCCTCTCGTTTGCCTACACGGGCCTGTACTGGGCTTTGGGCGAAGGCAGCTTCACCAAAAGCTACCTACTGAGTTCGTCTTCCCTGCTCACCCTGGGCTCCGTGGAAGCCTCTACGGTACCGATCAGCATCGTAACCTACTCCGAAGCTACGTTTGGCCTGCTGCTCATCACCCTGCTGATTTCCTACCTGCCCACCATGTACCAGGCCTTTACCCGGCGCGAGCTAGTGGTGGCCCGCTTGGAATTACGCTGTGGCAGCAAGCGCACCGCCACCGAGCTGATTATGTGGCTCAACCGCAGTGGGCAACTATCGGACGACGGCCCGCAGTGGAAAATCTGGGAAGAATGGTTTGTCGAAATCGAGGAGACGCACACGTCCTTGCCCATTCTCTCCTTTTTCCGCTCGCCCCAGCCGGGCCGTTCCTGGGTGACGGCGGCCGACCTGATTCTGGAAGCGGCGGCGGTCATTATCAGCACAGTCGACCAGAAGCGCGACGCGGATATGGAACTGTGCTTTAAGGCGGGCTGCGTGGCCATCAATCGGGTGTCGCGCTACTTCCACGACCACGCCGAAGCGGAGCCGGTAACGGCCATTGCCGAGGAAGACCCCATCGAGGACCCAACCCGACAGGATTTTTATGCTACCTACGCCCAGTTGCGCGAAGCGAAGGTGCCACTGATAGACGACCGGGAAAAGGCCTGGCAGCACTATAAGGAGCTGCGTACCAGCTACACGTCCGCCGTGCAGTTCCTGGGCCGGCTTACGATGGCTCCCGAGATGAAAAGCCTGGGCAGCAATACCTAGGCACTGGGGCATGCCCTTACGGAGTGCCCCAATGCACCTACTTAGGCGCCAGACTACAGCCCAAAAAGCCTCACCAGCAAACGGTGGGGCTTTTTACTTTCAGACGTTTCGCCGAGGGTTTAGTGCAAGTCTTCGTCGGGCAGAATATTTACGTCCTGCACCAGCACCATTTTCTCAATTTCACGGCCTCGTGGGGTGTTGGCCAGGCCCCCCAGAGCCGTTTCCTTGTAGCGGGTTTCCATGCTCTGGCCCACTTCGCCCAGGGCCGCTACGCACTGGTCCACCGGAATAACGGGGTCGACGCCGGCAATGGCAATTTGGGCCGAGGAGAAGGCAATAGCCGCCGCCGAGGCATTGCGGACCACGCAGGGCACTTCTACCAAGCCCGCCACCGGGTCGCAGACCAGGCCCAGCATGCACTGAATGGTAATGGCCACGGCGGCAAATACCTGGTCGATGGTGCCGCCCAGGCAGTACACAATGGCGCCCGAGCCCATGGCCGCGGCGCTGCCCGTTTCGGCCTGGCAGCCGCCCACAGCGCCGGCCAGGGAAGCATTCTGCTCGATAATCAGGGCAATGCCCGCCGCTACCAGCAAGCCTTCCAGAATCGCGCGGTCCTCGAGACGGTGTAAATCCTGGATGGTAACCAGCACACCGGGCAAAATACCCGAAGCGCCGGCCGTAGGCGCAGCTACCACCCGGCCCATGCAGGAGTTTACTTCCTTGGCACCCAGCGCCCGGGTAATAAGCTGCTTGAACTCGGGCGACAGGACCGTAACAGGGGAGGCAGCAATTTTCTTGGCGCCGTTGTTCACCATGCCCGAGCGGGAAGTCATGTCCTCGGTCAGGCCCGTTTTCACCGCGTCGCGCATCACGTCGTAGGCCCGCTGCAGCCCGGGCCAGATATCGGCTTCGGCCCGCCCCTTCTGCTCGATTTCGTATTCCAGCACGGGCTGGTAGAGCGGCTGCCCGGTGGCCTCACAATGGGCCTGCCAGCTGGCAAAGTCAGTGAACAATAAAGACATAATGGGTGGGAAAGTTGGGGCGGGAAAAAAGAGGCTATCCGGAGCAAACGCGCACGGCACGGCGCAGGTGCGAAATTCGGAATATTTTTGGCTCGCTTGGGGAATAAAAAACCCGCTGCCGCGGGGTTAGCTGGCAGCGGGCTGGATAGGGCAAGGTCAGGCGGCCTAGCCGCCGCCCAACGGTGAAGGGTACTTACGCCTGCTGGGCCTCACTTACCAGCCTGATAGAAGCCGAGTTGATGCACAGGCGCAGGCCGCTGGGTGGGGGGCCGTCGGGAAACACGTGGCCCTGGTGGGCGTCGCACACGTTGCAGAGCACTTCGACGCGGGTCATGCCGTAGCTGGTGTCCTTCTTGTACTTAATGGCGCTTTCCTGCACCGGCTGGGTGAAGCTGGGCCAGCCCGTGCCACTCTCAAACTTGGTGCGCGAGTCGTAGAGCGGGGTGCCGCAGCACACGCAGGCGTAGAGGCCGGCTTCGTGGGCTTCGCAGTACTCGCCCGTAAAAGGCCGCTCGGTGCCGTGCTGGCGGGTCACGTGGTATTGCTCGGGCGTGAGCTGGGCTTTCCACTCGGCGTCCGTTTTTTCGACGCGCCGTTCGGGCGCCGGGCTGCCGTGGTTGGCCAGCCGGATAACATCATTCCAGGTTTGCATAGGGAGGTTAGGGGTGAGATTCAGGGAAACTACCTTAGCCAAACGCGGCGGGTGGGCGGGAAGTTTTGCTACTCGTCAATTCCCCAGCTCTGCAGCGGACATTCTTCCCAGCCTCCCCCAGGCTTGCGACGGCAGATCAGCAGTGAGCAGGATTCGCCCGTTACCCAGCAGCTGTACTGCCAGATAATAACCCGGTTGTAATCGGCGCTAAACAAAGGCAGCGTAAAGGCGCAATAGGACTGCTGCCGGGTGCGACGCCGGGTGCGGTGGATGGCCGTGAAGGCTGGCCACCGGGGCAGTATCCGGCGGCGGTAGGTAGCCTCCATCTGCCGTAAATCGGCGCGGCCGAGCGTGGCCGGGCAAAATAGCTGGCGCCAGGTTTTCCGGAACCCAGCCAGCTGAGCCGGCGAATACATGCTCGTGTCGGCCGAATGCAGCACAAACAGCCGATACTTGAAAAGCCGGCTGGTATCACTGCCACTTGCATATCCGTAAGCCATGCTGCTGTCACCAGGATACAATGCCAAGGAGCCACTTATGCCAGCGACGGGCCAGTAAACAGGCTTTTCGTACAGACGCCGAATGTTGGTTGTCTGCCTTACGCTGGCCAGCTTCCAACGCATAAAGTTGATGGTGGCCGTATCGTAGGAGACTGGGGGCGCTGGCTGTGCCGTAGCTCGCAGGCCTACCACTAACAGCACGAATACATAAAACCGCATACTCTAAAATTGTTGGGGTTTTCTCGAAGATGCCGCAACCTTGAAGAATCCACATCACCTGCTATGAAAATCCTCACCGCCGCCCAGACCCGCCAGGCCGACCAGGCCACAATTCAGGAAGAGAATAGCAGCTCGGTGGCCCTCATGGAGCGGGCCGCCACGGCCTTTGCGCAGTGGCTCATGGCCCGCCAAACCCCGGCCGAAGCCGGCGAAACTCTGATTTTCTGTGGCCCCGGCAATAACGGCGGCGACGGGCTGGTGGCAGCCCGCCTGCTGCACGAAGCCGGTTACCAGGTCGGGGTTTTCGCCCTGCCCGCCGACCGGTACTCCGCTGATTTTGGGGCCAACCGCCAACGGCTGCCCGCCGGCTTGGCGCTGCAAACCCTGAGCGAAGCCGACCTGCCGCCTATTCCCACCGGGGCGTTGGTAGTGGATGCGCTGTTTGGCACCGGCCTGAGCCGCCCGCTCTCGGGCTTGGCGGCAGACCTCGTGGCGCATATCAACCAGGCCCGGGCCCGCGTCGTGGCCATCGACCTGCCCTCGGGCCTGCTGGCCGACGCGCCTCAGCCCGCCGATTCGGCCATTATCCGGGCCCGGCACACGGTGAGCTTTGAGCTGCCCAAGCTGGCGTTTCTGCTGCCCCAGCACGCGGCCAACGTGGGCCAGTGGCACCTGCTCCCGATTGGGCTGAGCCGGGCTTTTCAGGCCCAGGCCCCCAGCTCAATCTACTTCGTGGACGCCACGCTGCTGGCCGGCCGCCTGCCGCAACGGGCCAAGTTTGGGCACAAAGGCACCTACGGGCACGCACTGCTGCTGGCCGGCAGCCGGGGCAAGATTGGGGCGGCGCTGCTGGCGACTCAGGCCTGCCTGCGCAGCGGGGTGGGCCTGCTCACGGTGCGCACCCCGGCCGTGGGCTACGACATTCTGCAAACTGCGGCCCCCGAAGCCATGGCCCTTACCGACCCGGCGGCCGACTTCATCAGTGAGCTGCCCGACCTGACACCGTACTCCGCTATTGGCATCGGGCCGGGCCTGGATAAGCAAGAGGCCACGAAGCGGGTGCTGGAAAAGCTGCTGCGCGAGGCCCAGGTGCCCCTGATCCTGGATGCCGATGCGCTGAATATGCTCGGGGCCGATCCAGAACTGTTGAAGCTCCTGCCCCCCGACAGTATCCTGACCCCGCACCCCAAGGAGTTTGAACGCCTGGCCGGTCCGGCTCCCGACGACTACCACCGCCTGGAGCTGCTGCGCTCCTTCTGCCGCACGCACCGCTGCTACGTGGTGCTGAAAGGCGCTTATACTTGCCTGGGCACCCCCGCCGGCGAGCTATATTTCAACAGCACCGGCAACCCGGGCATGGCCACCGGCGGCAGCGGCGACGTGCTAACCGGGGTCCTGACAGCGTTGCGGGCCCAGAAACTGCCGGTTCTGGATGCGGCGTTGCTGGGCATCTATGCCCACGGCCGCGCCGGCGACCTGGCAGCCCAGCACACTGGCGAAGCGGGCCTCGTTGCCGGCGACCTGACGCGGTTTATCGGCCCGGCCCTGCAGGAGCTAACCACCAGCGAGGCGTTTTAGGCCGGTTGCCCCAGTTACGCCACCCAATACACGGCCAGAAACTGTACCACCATGATACCATCGGCCAACAAGGCAAAGTAGTAATCGGGCCGGGTTTCGTCGGCAAACCAGATAATAAGGCCAGTCAGCAAGGTGGGCAGAGCCAGGATGAGCAAGTGGGCCTGGGCTAAGCCTGGTGGCACCAGCAGGCCCGATACCGCCAAGCAGAGCAAGGCCAGTGCTTTGGCCGCCCGGATACCGAAGATGCCCGGAAACGTGCGGGTACCGCTGAGCAGATCTTTGGTGTAGTCCCGAATATCGAAGACGAAAGCCAGGGCCAGAATAAAAAAGAAGCGGCGGCCGAAGAGCACCAGCACCACCGGGCTGGTCAGGGCTTTGCTCAGGTAGAGAGCCGGCACCCACACTGTAATAGCGGCCCATACGTAGGCAATGAGAAACACCTTGAGCAGGGGCAGGTCGCGCAGGGCCCGCCAGCGGCCGTGCCACTTCAGAATAGGGCAGGAATAGAGCAGGGAAATAGCGGCCAAATGCCCCAAAAACAGCGTCAGGTGGCGCCAGCCGTCGAGCCAGAACAACATGGTAGCTACGCTTAAAGCCCCCAGGGCCAGCCCAAACAGCTCCCGCCGGTGCCGAATCATCCAGAGCTTGCGCTCCGAGAGTACCGCTTGCTGCCGAAACTTGTAGGGCAGCACGCTGTCGATGTTATAGAGAAACAGGGTAGCCGCGAAAATGAGCAGGGCCAGCCGGAAGGGAATATGCACCTGCCACACCAGAAACGTAGCCCAGGTGAGGCTGGTAGCGGCAGTGGCAACCAAGCAGCTGCTATACAGAAGCGCATCGACCCCACGCTTCAGGCCCGTTGCAAAGGCAGGCAGGACGGCCGCTGGTTTGTCGCTGACTTGGCGCATGGCTCCGGGGGGCTTGGAGGAAAGGTAAACAGCAATAACGCCCCGCCACAAAGATAGGGTTCCGCCTCTTACTCGCCCGTTTCATCGTTGCTGGCATCCACCGGCTTCGACTGCGGGGAGCCGTGCTGCCGCAGGTAGATAGACAGGCCCACAATGGCCACAATCGAGAGGAATTCGCTTTGCCAGTTCTGAAACGATTGAAACCAAAACCGGGAAGTAGTCATAAACTCCAGCAGCGTTGCGGTGGGCTCCCCATGCTGACGCTGCTCAATGTTGTAGACCTCCAGCCCCCCGCGGGCGTGCAGCCACACCGAGGCGAAAAACAGCAGAAAAAAGGCAATGCTCAACGACTTCTTGTACAGCGTCAGCACCCAGCCCCCGCGCTTCACCGGGCCCGGGGCGTCTTCTTTGCCGGGGTCGGGCTGCCGGTCTACTTCTTCTTGCTCGTAGAGCTTCTTCGACTCGGAAGAGCCTTTCTGCCGCAGCCAGATGGTGAGCAGCACAAAAAGGCCCATCTGCAGAAACTCACTTTCCCAGTTCTCGAAGGTAGCCTCCAGAAAGTGGCCCGAGGTCAGGTACTGGCCGAGAGAAAGCGGGGCTAGATGCAGGTCTTCCAGGTCGGCGTTATACTCTTTCCAGCCCGTGAGGGCCTGCCCCACCATCGTGAGCAGCACCAGTGCAAAGCCCACCAGCAGCAGGCTATTTTCGTACAGGAAACGGATAATTCGTGAAGAAGATGGTTGGGTGGGCATGTACGCGCCTACGTAAGCCGCGCGGCATTTGGTACAGTCGAGCTTGCTACCGGGCTTCTGCTCAGGCACCTAAGAACACAAAAGCGCCCCGCCGGCCAGAAGTGGTCAGCGGGGCGCTCCGACGCGTCTAGCGGCCTGTTCCGCCTTACAGCTCCACGCCGGCCGATTCGGTGACGTCGCTCTGCTTGAAGGTTTCGTTGTAGAGCTTGATGCTGTCCTCAATGATGCGGTAAGCATCTTCGCGACCCATGAAACGCTCTACCGTTACCTGCTTGTGCTCCAGGGCTTTGTAGTCCTCGAAGAAGCGGCGCATTTCCAGCAGGGTGTGCGGGGGCAGGTCGGCAATGTCGTTGTAGTGGTTTACCGAAATGTCGTTGGCCGCCACGGCAATGATTTTATCATCTTCCTCGTCGCCGTCAATCATCTGCATCACGCCAATTACCTTGGCATCGACCAGGCACATGGGCACGATATCCACCGAGCAGATAACCAGAATGTCCAGCGGGTCTTTGTCGTCGCAGTAGGTCTGCGGAATAAAGCCGTAGGCGGCGGGGTAGTGCACGGCCGAGAACAGCACCCGGTCCAGCTTCAGCATGCCGCTGTCCTTGTCGAGTTCGTATTTGCCTTTCGAGCCTTTCGGAATTTCAATAATACCATTCACAACTGCGGGGGCGTTTTCGCCGCGCTCCACATCGTGCCAAGGGTTAAAATGAGTCATGAGAATGAGGTATGAAGGATTTTTGACAAAGAAATAACGCCGGCAGATGGTTCCCCACCGCCCGCGTGGTTTAGCGGCCCAGCACTTCCGCCAGCGGAGTGCCCGAGCAGCCATTAGGCTCCTGAATATGCAGCCAGCGCGCCACTGTTGCCGCAATATCCGTGATTTTCACCGGCACGCTCGACTCGCCATGCTTCACATGCCAGCCCCAGAACAGCAGCGGCACGTGGGTATCGTAGTTGTTGAGCGAGCCGTGGGTCGTGCCTTTGTTCACCGGGAAGGAATACGACTCCAGCCAGCCGGGCTCCAGCACCACCATTACGTCGCCGCTGCGCTTGGGGTAGTAACCGTTTTCCAGGTACATCAGCATGCCGCTTTCCCAGTGCGACTTCTGCAAGTCGTCGGCCGTGATGGCGCGGGTCACGCCCGACAAGGTAGTGGCAATATCGACTACTTCATCCTGCACCTTGCGCAGGTCGAGTTGTTTCTGGGCAATCAGAGGGCGGTTCAGGTACACCTGCTGGTTTTCGTAGCTCAGCACCCAATTGCCGGCGCCGTAGCGTTGCACCAGGGCCTGCTGGATCGAGTCGCGCATCAGGCGGGGGCCCACCGAGCCGGCCGGCAGGTGGTGCTCGAGCATAAAGTTGGGCGACTGCGCCGCGGCGTGGTCGGCCGAGAGAAAGACCAGCGTCTGGCCTTTGCCCACGGTTTTGTCGAGGTAGGTCAGCAGGCGGGCAATATCCCGGTCGAGGCGCAGGTACGTGTCCTCGGTTTCAATGGCGGTAGTGCCAAACTGGTGCCCCACGTAGTCGGTCGAGGAAAAGCTCAGGGCCAGAAAATCGGTTTGCCCACGCTGGCCCAGCTGCTCAGCGCGCACCGCTTCCAGGGCAAAGTCCAGGGTGAGGGAGTTGCCGAAGGGCGTGGAGCGAATCAAGTCCAGGTTGCGGGGCGTGGCTACCGGGGCCTTTTCACCCTCGGCCTTCAGGGCGCCCTGCACGGCCCGGGGCGCCAGGGCGCTTAGCTTGGGCAAATCGTGGGGAAACACGGGCTTTTCCTCCCCGCGAAACCCCGATTCCCAGGCCACGTCGTCGGGCGAGCTTTCCGTGTACTGCCCGATGGGCAGTAGCGTTTCCCAGGGCTTGTCGAGGTACCGGGCGGCCCGCTGCTCCCCGTTGAACTTACTCACCCACTCGGGCAGCGTGTTCTGGTAGAAAGTGCTGGTGATAAAGGCCCCGTTGGTGCCGTCGTACCAGTACGCGGCGTTGGCCGCGTGGCCGGCGGGCAAAATTGAGCCCCGATCCTTGATGCAGACCCCGATGACCTTGGCTTGGAAGTTGGTGGCCAGGCGCAGCTCGTCGGTAATGGTGGTCGTCAGCATATGACGCGGCGACATCTGCCCTTCCGCTCCCGTGCCGCCCACCGACTGCACCGACTTATCCTCGGTTACATACGTGCCTTTGCCGGTTTCGCGCTCAAACCAGTTGTTGCCCACAATGCCGTGCATGGAAGGCGTGGTGCCGGTGTAGATGCTGGCGTGGCCCGGCCCGGTGTAGGTCGGCACGTAGTTGTAGTGGGTATTTTCGTAGCTGAACCCCTCGCCCAGCAGCCGCCGGAAACCGTCGGAGCCGTACTTGTTCCAGTAGCGGTACAGATAGTCGTAACGCATCTGATCTACCACGATGCCCACCACCAGTTTGGGCCGCTCCAGGGGCTTGGCTTTTTTCTGGGCAAAAGCGGGCAGGGCCAGGGCGGCGGCCCACAATACAAACAGGCTCTTTTTCAAATCAGTAACGCGTTTAAGCTACTCCTGGCCTTTCATTTTGGTAACGGCCAGCCAACAGCGGCCGCAAAGGTAACAGCCAGCGCCCGGAATCACGGCGCTAGCGGCCAAAATAGCGGCTACCCCGTACACCCAAGCCAGACTCAGAAAGTATCTATCCTGCTGCTATGGCTACGCAACTGCCCTACGCCCTGATTTTCGACATGGATGGCGTGCTCATCGACAACACGCCCTACCAGGCCAAAGCCTTCCAGCTGCTGTTTCGCGACCTGGGCCTGACCACCAATGCCCGCCGCCTGCTGGTGCACCTGAACGGCATGCCCGCCACCAATATTCTCAAAACGGTGTTTCGGAACCCCGTGCCCGAGAAGCAGCTCAAGGAATACTCGTCGCAGCGGGAGTTTCTCTACCGGGTACTGTACTGGGACAAGCGGAAAGAAATGCCCGGCCTTTCGCACTTTCTGCAGGCTGCCCGCAAAGCCGGCTTCAAGATTGGCCTGGGCACCAGTTCTCCCCCCGAAACCATCAGCTACATCATCGACCACCTGAATCTGCGCCAGTACTTCGACGTCATTGTGGGCAAGGAAGATGTAGACAAGGGCAAGCCCCACGCGGAAACCTTTACGGTAGTAGCCCAGAAACTCGGGGTACCGCCCGAGCAGTGCGTCGTGTTCGAAGATGCTATTCTCGGGGAGCAGGCCGCTTACAAAGCGGGTATGCGTTGCATAGCCGTGAGTAGTGGCGTGAAGCCCGAGCAGTTTCAAGCCCCGCTGCACATCATCCGCGACTTCTCCGGCCTCACACCCGAGCAGGTACGAGAATTACTGGAGCAGAATCCCGCTACGCCCAAGCCGAGCAAGCAGCTGGCCAGGCGCGACTATATGAAACTCTAACCCAAAGCGGGATGCTACATGTAGCGCCCCGTTCTGGATTAGAGTGGAGCCTTGTTACTGTTATTGCATTACCAGCAGGCTTAGAGCGTCCCCAGCCCATACCAGCACCAGGTACACACCCGCCGGCAAACCAGCCAGGGCAACCTGACATCGGCAGTAAGAGCCGCTACGGTCAATATGTAGTGGCCCAAGTGGTTGCGCACAACTACTCCGCAGCAGCTTGGGCGTCCGGATTTAAGCCGTGAAAGCCTGAATATCCAAGCCCTTGTCCCTATCAACCTCGGCTACAAGTACGCTAACAGGTTTGTAGCTTACTTCAACATAGACCTATCGCCGGAGGTAAGTTGGGAGAAGTTGCAGCTCGAGCAGGTCTAGCCCTTGACTGCGCGAACCATGACGCTTGATCTTACTCTGGAACCTCTCAAACCGTGTGCTTGCACTGCTTGAAGCAACACTGAGCAAGGTGTACCTAGTAGAAATAGTCTGCTTGGACAGCACAGATGGAGCAGTACAATGGTCATTCTCGTTGGTATACACGTATAAGTAAAAATGACGTGGATATACTTGGCGAAGTATACAAACTCTAATTCGTTCATATTTTGTATACCAGTGCTGGTATACAAAACATCAGGAGCAATCATAAAATATACCTATAATTTTTGCTGTCGAGCACCTGACCTAAACCTCTTCTTTGCCTGTATGCCAACTCCTCTTGATTCCCCCGACACCACCTTGGTGGCCGCTGTACGGGCTCACTTCGGTGTCTCTGTGCGCCAATTAGCCAGTTATCTGGGTGTGTCAGCTGGCTTCATTAGTCACATGGAAACCGGCCGTAAAGGCCTGCCACCGGCCTTGGTCCCACGCCTGCTTGGCCTAGGCCGTTTGCTCCCCCCTCCCCTGGGCCAGGGCCCACCAGCTGCTCCCGAGCTCCCCGAATCGGCCATTTATGATACCTTGGCGCCTTTGCCTACCCCTGATGCCCTGCTTCAGGCCACCGACTTGCTCACCAGTACCGTACCCGCTTTCGAGCCGCTACGCCAGCGTCTGCGGGATGTCCGCCAGCTGCTGCTGCAGCACGGCCAACGGCTGACGCAGCAGCAGAGCCGCGCCGCCCTGCTGGCCCGGCGCCGTCGCGGGCTAGCCCAGCTACAGTCCGCTCCCTTCCCTGTCGAGCCCACCGAAACGGCCCGCTATGCCCGCTGGCTGGGCGAGCTAGCCACCGACTTGGCCCGCGACGAGCCCGACCCCAGCCAGGCTGCCGCCGCCCGACTGCTGCTGGCTGCTCGAGTAGCAGCCCTGCGTGCCGAGGCAGCTTTATTGGCCGAAATAAGTGCCACTACTTGAGGCAGGACTCCTCCGTGTTTTGACTCACCAAAAAAGGCCCGCCTCCTTGCGGAAGCGGGCCTTTTCAAAAAGTGTATCAGCAGTTTCTAGCCGCGGCTGGCCGCCAGGGCTTCGGCTCCACCCACGATTTCGAGAATCTCGGTGGTAATAGCCGCCTGACGCGTGCGGTTGTAGGTTAGCTTGAGCGACTTGAGCAGTTCCCCGGCGTTGTCGGTGGCTTTACTGCCTGGATGCCACAAGGCAAGCCGAGTTTAGTGGATGCTAAAGCGGCGTACTACCACCTCCTTTGCTGCTTGTAGCTGCAAGGTGTAGGTACCAGGCCGCATACCGTCCACTGCTACCTTCAACGAGGTAGCTCCTGCGGGAAGCTGTAGCGGCTGGGTCCGCACCAACTGGCCCAGGGCATTATACACCGTGGCCTGTATCTGTTGTGCAACGGCAGGCGCGGGCAGCTTCAGGGTGATATAGTTGGTAACCGGATTGGGGTACAGGCTGATGGACGCAGCCCATGCGCTGCCGGGCCGGTTGCTGAGCGTGGTCTGTTCGGCCACCCGGGCAATAAATCCTTTGGGAGCGGCCAGGGTTTGGCTCGGGGTGCCGAAGGACACCGCCGTTGGGAGGTTGCCACCTAGATAGACGCGGCCTTGCGGGTTAACTGCTACGGTGGTGGCAACATCGTTACCAGTGGTGCCGCAACCAAAGCCCCATTGCCACGCGCCGGTGGGGTTCAGCTTGGCAATAAAGGCGTCGTTGCCGCCCAGGGTGGTACAGGTGTAAGAGCCGAAGGCGCAGGTGTTGCTAAAGTTGCCACCCACGTACACGTTGCCTTGGGTGTCGAGGGTCACGCTGGTGCCCAGTTCGTTGCCGCTGCTACCGGCGCGGTTGGCCCATTGCCACACGCCGGCCGCGGATACTTTAGCCACGAACAAGTCGTCGCCACCGGCACCATCCGGGAGCACCGTATTTCCGAAGCTTGCTCCGCCACTCATGCCTCGCGCCGTGCTATAGCGGCCCGTCACGTACATGTTGCCGGCCGCATCCAGGGTCATGCCGCCACACGTGTCATACCAGTCACCGCCAGCGTTCTTGGCCCAAAGCCACGCGCCGGCCGAGCTTAGCTTGGCTACAAATATGTCAGCATTGTCACTGGCCCCACCGCTGCTTGGGTAGAGGTTAAATGGGCCAAAGTCGGCACTGGCGCTTATGTTTCCCGTCAGGTACACGTTGTCGGCCGCATCCACCGCTACTGCCACGGGGGCATCGGGCAGATAGCTACCGGCCCGGTAGGCCCACAGCCAGGCTCCTTGTGGCGAGAGCTTAGCTACGAAGATGTCCTCGTGGCCTGGGGAGGGCTGTCTCACCGTCAGCTGAGAGGTGCCGAAGCGTACCGTACCTAGAAATACTCCTGTGATAATGGCGTTGCCCCCGGCGTCGATGGCAATATCATACGCATTCGTACCAGAGGTTGCCGCTGGTAGCGGCACAGTAAATGCCGTCTGCCAAACCCCATCAGTGGTGAGTTGGGCTACAAAGTAAGTGTTATAGGAGTTGCCAGTCAGCGTTGTAGAGCCCAGCGCCAAGGTTGGGCTCGCAAAGCGTCCTGTTACCCGTAATAGCCCGCTGGGGTCCAGGGCTATTTTAAGAGGTCTATCGGCATCTGTCCCACCGCCGCGCACGGCCCATTGCCATTGCCCATCCGGACTGATTTTGGCCACGTAGAAATCCAGCGAGCCGGCACTGGTAAGCGAGGTGCTGCCCAGTTGCAACGAACCGCTGAAGTCGCCCATCACATACAGGTTGCCGTTGCTGTCCGTAACGCTGCTACGCACGGTGCTGCCCCCGGTGGAGGTAGCCGTACCCACCAGCTGCACCTGGTCGATGCCCTGACTACGGGACTGGGGCAGATAATAGAGCTGGAGCAGTACCAGCAGGCCGATGGCCCAGCGCAGCCGCTGGCGGCTCGGGCTCTTCGGAGCGGGGGTAGAGGTAGGCATATAGGTGGTAGTAGAGGGTGAAAAAGCGGTGCAAATCGGCCGCTGCATTGGTAGCTGCTTTCCCACGTATTTCTCCTTGCACCACAACCAGTTGGCCAGCCCGACAAGGTACATCTTTAAATAGGAATACTACCGAATATGGTAGTATTTAGCACACGTACAACGAGCCGGCCACGAAAAAGGCCCGCCTCCTTGCGGAGGCGGGCCTTTTTGCAATTGACAATCAGCGTATCCTTAGCCGCGGCTGGCCGCCAGGGCTTCGGCTCCACCCACGATTTCGAGAATCTCGGTGGTAATAGCCGCCTGACGCGTGCGGTTGTAGGTTAGCTTGAGCGACTTGAGCAGCTCCCCGGCGTTGTCGGTGGCTTTGTCCATGGCCGTCATGCGGGCCCCGTGCTCCGAGGCGTTGCTTTCCAGCACGGCCTTGTAGAGCTGCACCTTCAGCGACTGGGGAATCAGGGTCTGCACGATTTCCTCTTTCGAGGGCTCGAAGATGTAGTCAACGTTCGAGGTGGTCGCGGCCGTAGCGGGAGCTTCGGCGGGCAGCAGCGGCAACAACTGCTCGGCCCGGACGATTTGCGTCGCCACGTTCTTGAACTCGTTGTACACCATCGTTACTTCGTCGAACTGCCCGGTGCGGAAACCTTCCATGGCCTGTTCGGCCGCTACGCGTACCGTATCAAAGGAAAGCTGGCCAAATACGTGGGTATAGTTCCCCAATACCGGACCGCGCTTAGTAAAATACTCGTGGGCACGCTTGCCGATGGCCATCACCGTGATATTGCCGGCCGCAGCTTGAGCAGCATAACGCTCCGCAATCAGCGCATTTACCCCCTTAAAGATATTGCTGTTGAAAGCACCAGCCAGACCACGGTCCGAGGTAATGGCAATGATCAGCACGCGGCGCACCTCACGCTGCACTCCGTACTCACTCACCATGTCGTCACCAGCTAAGCTGGTAAGGTTGCTCAGAATGCTGTTGAGCCGCTGGGCGTAAGGACGCATGCGCAGGATATTGTCCTGAGCGCGACGCAGTTTGGCAGCCGCCACCATTTTCATGGCTTTGGTGATTTGCTGCGTGCTTTGCACCGATACAATGCGGTTGCGGACTTCTTTTAAGCTAGCCATTCTTGTGAAAATAAGTTGTCAGTTGCTCGTTGTCGGTTGTCAGTTTAGAAAAGACCTTGCAGCCTGTTCCTGACAACTGACAACCAACAACTGACAACCAATGAATTACTTAGAAGCGTATACCGCCGACAGGTCTTTGGCAACCTGACGGATGGAGTTGGTAATGTTGTCGTCCAACTTACCAGCCTTCAGGGCCTTGAGCTCCTCGGGGTGGCGCGACTGCATCACCTGGCGGAATTCGGTTTCGAACTCCCGAACCTTGTTGACGGGCACCTGGTCGAGCAGACCGTTGGTAGCGGCGTAGATAATAGCTACCTGATCTTCCACCTTTACAGGCGAGAACTGAGGCTGCTTCAGAATCTCAAGGTTACGACGACCCCGCTCGATGGTGAGCTTGGTGGAGGCGTCGAGGTCGGAGCCGAACTTGGCGAAGGCTTCCAGCTCGCGGAACTGAGCCTGGTCGAGCTTCAGCGTACCGGCTACCTTCTTCATCGACTTGATCTGGGCGTTACCCCCTACGCGCGATACCGAGATACCAACGTTGATGGCGGGACGCACACCCGAGTTGAAGAGGTTGGTTTCGAGGAAGATCTGCCCGTCCGTAATCGAAATTACGTTCGTTGGAATATAAGCCGAAACGTCACCTGCCTGGGTTTCGATGATGGGCAGAGCCGTCAGCGAGCCACCACCTTTCACCAAGTGCTTGATGCTGGCGGGCAAGTCGTTCATGTCGGCCGCAATGACGTCCGAAGCGTTGATCTTCGCGGCACGCTCGAGCAAGCGGCTGTGCAGGTAGAATACGTCACCGGGGTAAGCCTCACGTCCGGGAGGACGACGCAGCAGCAGCGACACTTCGCGGTACGCTACGGCCTGCTTCGACAAGTCGTCGTAAACCACCAGCGCAGGACGGCCCGTATCACGGAAGAATTCGCCGATGGCGGCCCCAGTGAAGGGTGCGAAGAACTGCATCGGAGCCGGGTCGGAAGCCGAAGCGGCTACTACCACGGTGTAGTCCATAGCGCCACCGCGCTGCAGAGCGTTTACTACCTGGGCTACGGTCGAGGCCTTCTGACCTACGGCTACATAGATGCAGAAAACCGGCTCGCCGCGCTCAAAAAACTCGCGCTGGTTCAGGATAGCATCGAGGGCTACCGTCGACTTGCCCGTCTGACGGTCGCCGATGATGAGTTCCCGCTGGCCCCGGCCGATCGGAATCATGGCGTCGATAGCCTTGATGCCGGTCTGCATGGGCTCGTTCACGGGCTGACGGTAGATTACCCCGGGCGCTTTGCGCTCCAGGGGCATATCGTAGGTCTCGCCGGCAATCGGGCCGCGGCCGTCGATGGGCTGCCCCAGCGTGTTTACTACCCGGCCGATGATACCATCACCTACCTGAATAGAAGCAATTTTATTGGTACGCTTCACGGTGGCGCCTTCCCGGATTTCGCTATAGTCGCCGAGCATTACGGCCCCTACATTGTCTTCTTCCAGGTTGAGAACCAGCGCTTGCAGGCCATTTTCAAATTCAATCAATTCCCCCGACTGGGCATTGCCCAGCCCGTAGATGCGGGCTACACCGTCACCAACCTGCAGAACCGTACCAACCTCTTCGAGTTCGGCTTCGGTCTTGAAGTTGGACAGCTGCTCCCGCAGAATGGCGGATACTTCATCCGGACGCACGTCTGCCATGTTGTTAATTTATATGGTGTTGGTAGGGGTTCTCTTTAAAAGAATTGCGCAGCTTGCGCAAGCTGTTGCGGACCGACTCGTCGAGCTGACGGTCGCCGACCCGCAGGATGAAGCCACCGATCAGCGACTCATCAACCGTTTCTTCGAGCGTAACGTTCTGCAAACCCGACTGTTCGCGAACGATCTTATTCAGCTGCTCGCGCAGCTCGGGGGCTAGCGGGGCGGCGGTGGTAACCTGGGCTACCTGCATGCCGCGCAACGCATCGTACTGCGTTTGAAACTCAGTAGCTACCCATTCGAGGGCATCTTCGCGCTTGTGCTGGGTGATGATGGAGAAGAATTTCTCCGTCAGTTCCGTCACTTTGCCGCCGAAGATAGCCCGCAGAATCGCCAGCTTCTTATCGGATTTCACGATGGGATTGCGCAGCAGCAAGCGCAGGTCACGGTTCTGCTCCAGCGTTTTGCGGAACAGGTCCATGTCGAGCTTCACTTGCTCCAGCGTTCCACGCTCCTCGGCCAAATCCAGCAGGGACTTGGCGTAGCGGGAGGCAACTCGTTGTTCTGACATCGTTCTTAGTATTGAGTAGCTGGTAGTTAGTATTGAGTAGCATGGGCAGCGGCTGACCGAAGCTCCGTACTCAATACCGAGTACTCACTACTAATTCAACTTTACATCCTTCAGGTACGAGTCCACGAGTTGCTGCTGGGAGCCGGCATCAGTCAGCTCGCGGCGCAGGATGCGCTCAGCAATGTCGATGGAAAGCTTGGCGGCGGTGTTTTTCACCTCGGCCAACGCAGAGTGCTTCTCGTTCTGAATGGCTTCGCGGGCCTGCATGATCATGCGGCTGCCTTCTTCAGTGGCTTTGTCTTTAGCCTGCTCGATGAGCTGGTTGGCCATTTGGGTGGCCTCCTGCATCATCTTGTCGCGCTCCAGACGAGCTTCGGCGATGAGTTTTTCGTTGCCGGCTTTCAGCTGTTGCATTTCCAGCTTGGCCTGCTCGGCCATACGCAGCGCATTTTCAATCGAGTCCTCACGCTCTTTGAGGGAACCAAGAATTGGTTTCCAGGCAAACTTAGCCAGCAGGAACAGCACGATGAGGAAAATCACCAGCTGCCAGAAGACCAAGCCAATATTGGGGGTTATCAAGTCCATATACTCAGAGTAGGAAGTGGGTGTATCAAGGAAGAGAAAGACCGTAAACCAGCCGTTGCAGCAACCCCAGAAAGCCAAGGCAGCCCGCCGCGCCGTGCGCCGAAGCGATGCGCAGCGGGCTGCTCAGGCAGTGCCCCTAGCTCTAGAGGTTGAACGAAATCAGCAAGCAGACTACTACGGCGAACAGACCCAGACCTTCGATCAGAGCCGCTACGATCAGCATAGCCGTTTGGATTTTGCCGGAAGCTTCTGGCTGGCGGCCGATGGCCTCCATAGCGCTACCACCAATACGACCGATACCCAGGCCTACGCCCAGAGCAACCAGACCGGCACCGATAGCTGCACCAAATACAGCCAGACCCGTCGAATTAGTAATAGCCTGCAACAAGAGAGAAAGAAGCATAAAAAAGAATTAGTGGGGAGTGAAAAACAAAAAATCAGGGTGAGAAAGGCTAGTGAGCGTGCGCCTGCTCGGCACCGTCGCCACCGCCCATCTGGTAGTCGGCATCATGGTGTTCTTCTACCGCGCCGCCGATATACATGGCAGTGAGCAGCGTGAAGATGTAAGCCTGCAGAATGGCCACCAGCAGCTCCAGCAGGTTAATGAACAGGCCGAAGGCCAAGGTCACGGGGCTGATGAAGATGCTTTTGAAGATGAAGATGAGCGAAATGAAGCTCAGAATTACAATGTGGCCGGCCGTGATGTTGGCGAACAAACGAATCATCAGGGAGAAAGGCTTTACCACCACGCCGATAAGTTCTACCGGAATCATGATGGGCAGCAGGGGCTTCGGTACGCCGGGCGTAGCGAAGATGTGAGCCCAGTAGTTCTTATTGGAGCTGGCCAGGGTGATAATCAGCGTCAACAGGGCCAAGGTCATGGTCACGGCAATGTTGCCGGTGAGGTTGGCCGCACCCGGCATCAACCCCAGCAGGTTGTTGAACCAGATAAAGAAGAAGATGGTCAGCAGGTAGGGCATGTAGCGCTCATACTTCGGACCGATAGACTTCTTGGCAACTTCGTCGCGGATGAACACCACGATGGGCTCGAAGAAGGACTGCACGCCGCGGGGGGCGCCGCCGTGGTTTTTGCGGTAACCGCGGGCCACAGCTGTAAATACCAGCAACAGGATGATTCCGCTCAGCATGAGGGAAGCCACGTTTTTGGTAATCGAAAAATCGTATACCTTGCTTCCGTCTTCGGCTACGAGGTGCTCGTGCTCCAGCTTCAGACCGTTGTACGACTTGCCTTCGGCCAGGTTGGAGGAAGAGAAAACACTTAGGCCTTTGGCGGGTTGATAGGCAATAACGGGCAGCGGAATAGTGAAGTGCGTGCCATGTTCTTCATCGCCAAGGGTGGCGAAATGCCATTCATGCGCGTCCCCGATGTGGTGCAGAATCATCTCGCCGGGGCTGAAGGCTTCCTTGTCGGTTGCTTCGGCCTGTGTTGCAGCGGGTTCGTTAGCAAACACGGGAAGCGAAAGAATGCAAAAGAGAGCTATCAGTAAACGCTTCATTCAAAGAGGGTTAGGGTGTTGCTCACAAAACCTTCATATTTGGCTTTCACCCGGTTTTGAAAACGGGCGCAAGTTACTCAGGATGCTCCAGATTTCAAACCCGGCAAACAAGAAATACAGGAGGAAGAAGCTCCCCAGGAAGGTCCAGGTGCCGTGACCTTGCTTGCCCCCTCCTCTATAAAGGAAGATCATCACCAGGGTCAGCGACAAAAGCAGCCGCATAACCATACCTCCGAAGAAGGCCACCATAAACCCGTCCGGGTTGGCTTTGAGCAGCAGGGCCGTTAGCCAATACGTGATGCCGGTGAGCACAGCAAAGAAGCCCAGGACATAATAAGCCAACGGGTGAATGACGGCCGCACCAAACTGCATCTGCAGGCCATACATGACGACCCAGATGATGGCGCAGAAAATCAAAAAGTTGCGAAGAAACTGCACGATTAGGTATTATTCGTTGCGAGAAAGGGAGCGTATAACCTGGTACGTAGCCGCTATTAAACCAAAGACCATCAGGCCAATGGTATACCAGGGCTTATCATTCTGAAAGTACTCATCAAGCTTCACTCCTCCCCAGGCGCAGACGCCGATAATAGCCAGCATCTGAAATCCCAGGCCTGAGTACTTGGCAAAAGCCCGCAGCCGGTCCGACTCGTTATTATTCTGGGGGGTGGGAGTAGCAGCGGCCATGATGAAAGCAGGTTTGGGGGTGCGAAAGTATTGATTTTCCGGGCACTGACAGTTACCTGAATTACCCGATACGCAAGCAAACAGTGGCGGCCACGGAAAAACCGTAATTTTACCCAAAGTGCTGCGTTGTAGAAGCAGTGCTTCTCTCCTGAGCGAACGAATCAGCGGAGCTTGCGCGTTTAAATCTGCAATCTGAGGCCCCGACTCCACTATCTGTTTTGACGAAGTATCCGCTTTTCCGCCTGCTTTTCGCATCCGCTGCCGTGCTGCCTGTGCTGCTTGGGGTTGGGGCCTGCTCTTCGGAACGCAAGTCCGTAGTGGGCCATGCGTATGAGAATATCGTCGCCCGCGACAATGGCTTCTTTCTGGCCCGGGAGAAACTCCGAGCCACCGAAGAAACCTTGTACAAAGGGCGCGTCAACGACTACAACCGGGTGCTGCCGCTTTTCCCAACCCTGGACGACGCCACCGTGGCCCGCGTTACGGCCGATCTGGACGATATTATCAAGAAGGCGTCGATTCCGATTCAGCACCGCCCCGGCTCCGACTGGACCGACGACAGTTATCTGCTCATCGGTAAAGCGCGCTATTATAAAAAGGAGTACGAGGACGCGGGTAAGACCTTTAAGTACGTCAATACAACCAGCAAAAGCCTAAACACCAAGCACGAGGCGCTGATTTGGCTGATGCGCACCTTTTTGGCGCTGAAAGAATACGAAAACGCCGCAGCTGTTTCGGACATATTAGATAAGGAGAAAGGGGTTGAGGAAAATGCCCGGGAGCTGTTTTTGACCCGGGCCGAGTATTTTCTGCTCACCGGCGACCAGAAACAGGCCATTGTCAATCTGGAAAAGGCCATTCCTTACATCTCGCCTAAAAACGAGCAGTCGCGCACCCGCTACATTCTGGCCCAGCTCTACCAAGCCAACGGGCAGGACAAGGAAGCCTACGCCCAGCTCAACAAGATTCTGAAAAAGAACCCGCCCTACGAGCTGGACTTCTTCTCCAAGCTGATGCTAGGCCAAGTATCGGATCTGAATGCTACGGACCGGGCCCGGCTGGATAAGTATTTTGCCAAACTGCTCAAGGACACCAAGAATAAGGAGTACACCGACAAGATCTACTACGAAATGGCGCGCCTGGAATACCGGCAGCAGCGCTACGACAACTCCCTGGCTTTGCTGCGCAAGTCGGCTCGGGCCAACTCCAACAACCGCGCTCAGAAAGCCTATACCTACCTGTTGGCCGGGCGCATCTATTACGAGAACCTGCAGAAGTATCGTCTTGCGGCGGCTTACTACGACAGCACCGTGCAAAATATGGCTCGGGAAGTACCCGAGTACGCTGCTACAGCCGAGCGCAGCGAGATTTTGAAGGAGTTTGCCAAGCAGATTACCACCATTGAAACCCAGGACAGCCTACAAGCTCTGGCGCGGCTGGATTCGGCGGCCTTGCGGAATCAACTGCTAGCCTATGCCAATGCCGAACTGGCCGCCCGTAAGAAGGAAGCCGACCGGCAGGCGGCCCAGCAGGAAATGGCGGCCCGTCGTGAGCAGCAAGCTACGAATGGAGCCGTAAACTCTCTTCGCCCCGGCGACCCGGATGTAGATCCGCTGGCGCTGGCCAACGGGGTAGGTGGTGCGCTGTTCTACTTCGACAACCCTACGGCCCTGAGTACAGCCCGGGCTGACTTTATCCGCAAGTGGGGCGACCGGCAATTGCAGGATAACTGGCGCATCAGCAGCCAAGCCTCTACCTCCCCCACCACTAACCAGGGTGGTAATGTACCCCTGTCGATTGCCGGCGCAAGTAGCACCAGCGTCAACCCAGTGGCCGGTGCTACGCTGGCTCCGGCCGTCGACCCGGCAGTGCAGGCTCAGGCCCTCGTACAGCAATACCGCCAGAATATTCCTCTGACCCCGGCCCAGCTGCAGGCCTCCGATAAACTCGTGGAAGAGGCGTTGTTTGCATTGGGGGCCATTTATAGCCAGCAACTAAAGGAACAGGCCCGGGCCGTTGAAACCTACGAAAAGCTGGTGGCCCGCTTCCCGAAGAGCAGTCATTCGCCGGAGGTGTTTTACAGCCTTTATCTGCTATATAAAGAGCTGAACGACCCCAAGGCTGACGCGTATGCCCAGCGCCTGCGCCAGGAATACCCGAACTCCTCGTATGCGCGCCTAGTGGCCGACCCTGAATACTTGCGACGCGCTTCTATTGCCAATGAGCAAGTAGCGGTGAAGCTGGATTCGGCTTTTGCTTTCTATAAAAAGCAGGAGTTTAAGAAAGCTACGGCCGTATTGAACCGCGCCAAGAAGCAGAACCCCGTCAGTGACCTCAACGACCGGGTAGCTTACCTGAATACCTTACTTATTATTCGGACCCAGCCCCCGGCGGCAGCCAAGCTGGCGGTGGAAAAGTTTCAGAAGGAGTACCCCGAAAGTCCGCTTACCGGGCCGGCCCGGGAGTTGCTAGCCAGCTATAAGCGGTACGAAGAAGGGCAGATAACCGGCGCTTTGGCCTCTACCGACAAGCCCTCGGTTTCCATGTTCAAGCCCGGCGAGGTAGACAACCGCCTGCGCATTTTCTACGGTGTCGACGAGACGCCCGCCAGCCCAGTTACGTCACCAGTACCCGTTATGCCCTCGCCGGCTCCTCCCGTTACTCCCGCAGCTAACTCGGTTCCGGCCCCGGCAGCAACCCCGACTACAACAGAGGAACCAAGCAAAAAAGGGAAACCCGCTAAAACGCCGACCAAAGCTCCTGTTTCGGCGCCAGCTACCCCGGCTCCGGAGCCACCCACCGGGGCTTCCACTACTACCCTCCCCCCAGCTCCCACTACTGAGCCTGTTGCCCCACCAGCCAAACCGGCCACGGCTTACGTAACCAACTTAGCCGCGGGGCATGCGGTGGTCCTGGCTTTCCCGAAAGGTGCCGCCCTCGTCCAGACCTTGCCCGAACAGCTGGCGGCTTACAATAACCGCTTCTACCGCGTCAACAACCTGCAAGTGCAGCAAGTGGTGCTGGGGGAAGCAATGGACTTGGTGGTGGTACAATCCTTGCCGGGCTCCAAAGTGGCCCAAAGCTATGCCCTGAAGCTGCGTGGCCCTCAGTCGCCGCTAAGCAAATTGCGCGGCGCGGGTTACCAAACCCTCATTATTGGTATTGATAATCTGCCGCTGCTGCTCCAAAGCAAGGATGTGGAAGAGTATCAGCGCTTCTACCAACAAACCTACCGACCGTAGAACTTCTGCATGGCTTACCCTGCCACCAAGCCCAAAACGTCGTCGCGCAAACCGCAACGACCGGGCCGCTTCACCAACCTTACCCGCACGCTCTGGCTACTTTTTGCCGGTGGTATAGTGGGCTCTATTCTTTATATCCTAGCGGTTAGCGTCAATTTCCTGAATTTGTTTGGGCGCATGCCTAACCTTAAAACGCTGGAAAACCCCAAGAGCGAGCTGGCTTCCGAAATATACTCGGCTGATGGGGCACTGATGGGTAAGTATTTCCGGGAAAACCGTACTCCCGTCGATTACGAAGAACTGCCCCAGCCCCTGATTGATGGCCTGATTGCGACGGAAGATGTGCGCTTCGAAGGTCACTCCGGCATTGATTTCAAAGGGCTGGCTGCTATTCCGTATTACATGGTGAGAGGCAGCGTGCGGCGCGGCTCAAGCACCCTGACGCAGCAGTTGGCCAAGATGCTGTTTCGCACCCGCGAAGACCTCAATGACGGCCGCCTGAGCCAAGTTCCCGGCTTACGTACGCTTATCATCAAGACCAAGGAGTGGATTGTGGCGGTGCAACTGGAGCGCAACTACACCAAGCGCGAAATTCTGCGCATGTACCTCAACACGGCTGAGTTCGGCTCCAATGCCTTCGGTATCAACGTAGCCGCCAAGACGTTCTTCAACAAGCAGCCCCGGAACCTGAATCTGGAAGAGTCGGCGCTGCTGGTAGGCTTGGTCAACGGGCCGTCCTGGTTTAACCCTGTTCGCAACCCGGAGCGGTCCAAACGCCGCCGCAACTGGGTATTGGGTCAAATGAAGAAGTATGCCTTCATTGATGAGCCAGCTTACGCTGCGGCTACTGCCAAGCCGATTGTGCTGCATTACAGCGTCGAGAACTCCAACAAGGGCATTGCCCCTTACTTCCGGGCCGAGGTCAGCAAGGCGCTGTTGCAGTGGGCCAAGGAAACCGACCACGACTTGTACGCTGACGGCCTGAAAATCTATACGACGGTTGACTCACGGATGCAGAAGTACGCCGAATCAGCCGTAGCCGAGCACATGAAGCTGCAGCAGAAGTGGTTCGACGCGCATTGGAAAGGCCAGCTGCCCTGGCGCGACGAAAATGGCAAAGTAATTCCTAACTTCTTGCAAACGGCTATCAAGCGCACGGAGCGCTACAAGTCCCTCGACAACCGCTTTGACGGCAACAAGGACTCCATCAACTACTATCTAAAGAAGAAGTACAAGATGATGGTCTTCTCGTGGCAGGGTGAGAAAGAAGTCTTGATGTCGCCTTTAGATTCCCTGGCTTATTATAAGCGTTACCTGCACGCGGGGTTCATGGCCATGAACCCCCTAAACGGGCAGATCAAGGCTTGGGTAGGTGGTACCAACTTCAAGTACTTTAAGTACGACCACGTAAAGCAGGGCAAGCGCCAGCCAGGTTCTACGTTCAAGCCTATTGTGTATACCGCGGCCATTGACCAGGGCTATTCGCCTTGCTACCAACGCCCCGACATTGCCACTACCTTTCCGGCCGTAGCCGGACGGGCTCCCTACACACCCAAGAACTTTGAGGGCGGCTTCTCGGGCCGCACCTTTACGCTGCGCCAGGCATTGGCCCGCTCTATGAACTCCATCACGGCCTGGCTGGTGCAAAAGCTTGGCCCGGAAACCGTAGTATCCTATGCCAAACGCCTAGGCATCACCTCGCCTATCGAAGCAGTGCCGGCCGTGGGCTTCGGCTCCAGCGACGTCAGCATCTACGAGCTTAGCGGCGCGTATAGCACCTTCGTTAATAAAGGTGTGTGGACAGCTCCCATGATGGTGACGCGCATTGAGGATAAGAACGGTAACGTCCTGCGCGAGTTTGTGCCCCAAACCCGCGAGGCGCTCAGTGAGGAAACGGCCTACCTGATGACCTACATGCTGCAGGCAGCTACAACCGAACAGGGCGGCACATCAGTTATTCTAAAGACGGGCTTCAAATTCCCCTATGAAATTGGGGCCAAGACGGGTACGACCAGCAACTACTCCGACGCTTGGTTTATGGGCATTACGCCCGACTTGGTCTGCGGCATGTGGGTAGGGGGCGAAGACCGGAGCATTCACTTCCGCACGGGTACCTATGGCCAAGGCGCCCGGGCTGCTTTGCCCATTTACGGCTTGTTTATGCGCAAGGTCTACGCCGATAAGAGCATTGGAGTCAGCACCAGCCCGTTCCCCAAGCCCGCGCAGCCGCTATCTATCGAGATTGATTGCAGCCGCTACTATGGTGGCCAGCGCGACACGATTCCCTACGACCAGAAGCTCAACCAGACGGATTTGCAGGACATTGACGACGAGGATATTTAAGCCTTTTGAGTCTTTGTATCGCCCTATCTAAAAAGTGGCAGGTGATTTTCACCTGCCACTTTTTATTTCCTTGCAGATGCTTCCCAGCGGCGTCCGGCCGAATTATCCCAACCCCGCCTCTGTTTTAAGAGTTAAACATACCTCCGTTCTACGCCTATTGTCCTTATGGCAGCCCAAGACCATCTGCAAGAGCAAATCCGGCACCTTCCCCACCGCCCGGGTATCTATAAGTTTTTCGATGATGAAGGCATCATCTACGTTGGCAAAGCCATTGACATCCGCAAGCGTGTTAGTAGCTACTTCAACAAGCAGGACCATAATAAGAAAACCCAGCAGCTGGTACGCAACATCAAGCGCATCGAGTTCACCATAGTCGACAGTGAATCGGATGCCTTTTTGCTGGAGAATAACCTTATCAAGCAAAACCAACCCAAATACAACATCCTGCTCAAGGACGGTAAAACGTATCCGTACCTGTGCTTGACCAACGAGCGGTTTCCGCGGCTCCTACCAACCCGGAAGAAGATTAATGATGGCTCGCGCTATTATGGCCCTTATGCCAATCTAACGGCTATGAACATCCTGCTCGAGCTGATTCGGGCCCTATATCCCCTGCGGACCTGCACCTACAACCTAACGCCCGAGAACGTAGCGGCAGGCAAGTTTAAGGTATGCTTGGAGTACCACCTTGGCAACTGCAAAGGTCCTTGTGAAGGGTTGGTAGATGAGGAGTCGTACAACCAGAATATTCAACAGATCCGCAATATTTTGAGCGGTAACCTAAGCGTGCCTAAAGCTTACTTCCGGGAAAAGATGATGGCTGCCGCCCAAGATCAGCAGTTTGAACTAGCCCATTCCCTGAAGCAGAAGCTCGACCGCCTGGATGAGTTTCAGGCTAAATCTACGGTCGTTAATGCTTCGCTCTCCAATATTGATGTGTTCAGCATTGCCGCTAACGAGAAAAGCGCTTTCATCAACTACCTCAAAGTTATGAACGGCGCCATTATCCTGACCCAATCGGTAGAAGTACAGAAGAAGCTGGACGAAACCGATGCGGAAATCTTAGCTCCTATGATTATGCAGATGCGGGAGGAGTTCGAGAGCCAGTCACGCGAGATATTGGTCAACGTGGCCTTACCCGACCTTCCCATTCCCAACGCGACTGTCACGGTTCCTCAGATTGGGGATAAGCGCAAGCTCCTGGAGTTATCCATCAAAAACGTGATGTACCTGCGCAAGGAGAAGGAAAGCATGAATGACCGCTCCAAAGACTTAAATGAAGTCCGCATCATGGAGACAATCAAGAAGGATTTACGCCTAACGGAGCTCCCTAAGCACATAGAGTGCTTCGACAACTCCAACTTCCAAGGTGACAACCCGGTGGCTGCCATGGTGTGTTTCCGGAACGCTAAACCTAGCAAGAAGGACTACCGACACTACCATATCAAAACCGTGGTAGGCCCCAATGACTTCGACTCGATGTACGAAGTAGTTACCCGCCGTTACCGCCGCTTGGTCGACGAGGGGGCTTCCTTGCCGCAGCTGGTCATTGTCGATGGGGGTAAGGGCCAATTGAGCATGGCCGTCAAAGCGCTGAAAGACCTAAATCTTTGGGGGCAGATTCCCGTGATTGGCATTGCCAAACGGCTCGAGGAAATCTATGTACCCAACGACCCGCTTCCTCTGTACATCGATAAGAAAAGTGAGTCACTACGTCTTTTTCAGCGCATGCGCGATGAAGTACACCGCTTCGGCATCACCTTCCACCGCAGCCGCCGCGACGCCGCCACGCTCAAAACAGAGTTAACAGATGTGAAGGGTCTGGGGCCAGTCACGGCCGAAAAGCTGCTGACTAAATTTAAGTCGGTCAAGAAGATCAAAGAACTTACCGAAGCTCAGCTCATAGAAGAGGTGGGCAAGGCCAAGGCCCGGATCCTACTCAATTACTTCAGCGAACAAGAAGCTGCTGAAACTAATCAGTAGCCACAGCTGCTTAGATCAAGCAAAAGAAAAAGCCTCTTCCGCATGCGGAAGAGGCTTTTTCTTTTGCTTAGTAGTTAACTACCGAATGTAGAGAAATCTGTGGCTTAGAAGCTCCACAGATTGTACTCGTACTCAATCAGGTCGGAAGCAGCTTGCTGAGCAGCCAAGATACCTTGCTGCGGGCCACCATATACTTCGTCCAGACGTGAATCGTTCGGGTTCGAAACCTTTACGATGTAAGAGTTAAACAACCACAGTTCGAAAGCATCAGCCAAGTTCTTGTGCTGGGCATCGTTCTGTGAGTTGAACCAGATGGCCTTATCAGGGTTGGCGCGGAATACCCGAACCAAGTCGCTGTATTTGAAAGTACCAATCGGCGTTTCGATGCCCGACACGTTAGAGCTGAGCGTCGAAGGAACCAGCAGGGTAACGGTTTTGATGTCGTGATACATCCGTGACCGTTTCTTGTCAAAGATCATATCCTCTTTCAATTCCATCTGATACAAGTCCTTGTAGCGGTACTCGTAGCTTGGCGGGGCCGCCGGAGCTTTAGGCTTAGCAGCAGTTTTGCCTTTTTTACCCTTGGAAGGAGTACTGCCCCAACCGTCATCAGTGCTTTCTTCGGTGAAACCAGCTGCCTTCTCCTCTTCACTCAAACCAGCGCTGGCCTCGACGTAGGACATACGTCCCGAAACCTCAGTAGGGGTGAAAGTGGACGTAAGCGAGTCATTGCGATAAGCCTGCAATTCACCGCGCTTTACGGCTTCCAGGATTACCCGGCTTATTTCTTTGCCTTCGGAGAACATAGGCTTGTTCTGCTTTTCGCGAAGGTCCACTGCCCGCCAAATCGTCTTGCGGAACATGATGTCCGAATTAGGAATCGGGCGGTACGAGCCATTGCTGCTGGCGGTCGTAGCTTGCTCCTGAGCCGATGCTGAGACCGACAGCGTCAGGCTGGCCGCCAGAGCGGCGAAGGAAAGGAATTTGTTCATACCGTGGTAATCAAAAAAGCGCTGCAGTTAGTTCAGATGAATAACGCTTACAGCAACGGAATATTGAACTGCTTCGCTACGTTAACTTCCTCTTGCTGATCCTGGAAGTTCAAGCGACGAACTTCTTTTACTTCGATGTAGAGACGGTCCCCTTCACGGGCCGAGTTTACTACGTCGTTCAGGTTAGCTTCAGGACCGTTGATGGTGCGGGTCGGAATAGCAGGACGCTTACCACGCACCAGAGTTACTTCATAACGAGTTACGCGGTAACGAGCATCGTCCGGCAGGAAGGTAGCAAAACCAGCATCCGGCACAGCCTTCAGGCTCATGTTGCGAACTGCCGTGATAGGCGTACCCTGCTTTTCGTTAGCCTCGCGGCCACCGACGATGCACTTAATCTCGGGCTTAGGAATCGGGCGAACCTGGAAGGTCTGCGAGCCAATGGCGTTACCACCACTGCTAACGTTCAGAGTTACTTCGCGCGAGTTAGGCACCAGCGTAACTTCACCAGTTTTAGCACCGCTGATTACCGAAGCGCCCGAGGCCGAGAAGCCAGGCTTGTACTGAGCACCCAGTGCAGGCACTTGTACGCTCAGCTTGTTACCACACTTGAAATACAGCGCCTGCACCGAAGCCGACTGAATCTGCATTACAGGCTTGGTCACTGTGTAAGGAACCGTCACTTTGAAGGTCGTGTCACGGCCATTCTGCTTGAAGCGGATGGTGCCGGTCCACTGGGCCTTGGCGTTGCCAGCAGCATCAAACGAGCCGGGGCGAGCCGTAAACTCAACTTTACCTTTGCCATCGGGACCAACTGCCAGCGGGCTGCCGTTCAAGGTCATCGAGGGCTTGAGGCCCGTAGCCGATGCCGTCAGGAACAGTTCAGCTTTGTACTTAGTACCGGCAGCCACTGTGTTCGACTCGGCACTGGCGAATGCACCCACTTTGTCAAATACAATGATGTTGCCACCAACTTTAGCCGACTGTGCAGCCAGAGCATCTGACTCGTACTTCAGTACCTCAGCTTCTTTCTGAGCCAGCGTAGCTAGAGCAGCTACTACCGGAGTATTCTCGAAGTTCAGCTCTGCAAAGTTCTTGTTGCGCTGCTCTTTGTCCGTAACCATCGGATCGTCTTTAGCGTCAAGAGCCAAAGGAGCCACCCCAGGAACAAACTTCTGAATGTAAGAAGAGTAAGCGTTAAGCTTATTCTTCATGTCGTAAGCGAGGCCGTCTTTTTTGCCGCCGAGCATAGTGCTGGCAACCTTGTCTTCAGCACTCATGTTCTTAAACTCATTTTTGCCCTTGTTTTCAGTGGCAGCCAGGAGTTTCTCACGAACCGTACCCAAGTAAGCAATTACATCTTGGGTCGTTTTACGAATTTCTTCGCTTTGCTTTAGCACAGCTAAGTCAGCGGCTTGGTTACGGTTTTTCTCGACCTGAGCCTGAATCCCTTTTACTGTACCATCGTTCGACTTCGATACCTTGTTGTTAATAGCAGAGAGGCTATCGTCGAGGAACTTGAATTTGAGTAGAATTGCTGAGTTTACTTGAAGGGCCAGAAGGGCAGTGAGTACTAGGTACATCATGCCAATCATCTTCTGCCTCGGAGTTTCTTTTCCTCCCGCCATCGTGTCGTTCCTATTCTATATGTAGTGGACGGAAACTTGTGGTGCTATATCCAGATTAGCTGGTAGCACGCATAGCGTTCAGCATGTTACCGTACACCCGGTTCAACGAACCCAGGTTGCTGGTTAACTGCGTTACCTCCTGCTTGAACTGGTCGGTTTCTTTGCCAGCCTCGGTCAGGTTCTCCATGGCCTGGCTCAGGGTACCATAGAACTTGTTCATGGACTTCAGATGCGTGTTGGCATCCTGCAGTTCCATCTCATACACTGCATTCAGAGCGCCCAGGTTCTTGGTTACGTTCTGCACTTGCAAGTGATACTCCTTAGCATCAGCCGTAGCGCTCGACATAGCCGTAATAGCTTCTACCGTGTTCGAGTAAGCACTGTTAATGCGCTCCAAGGACTGAGCAGCGGAACGAACTTTCGTCGTGTACTCTTCCGTAGCGTTGGTAGCATCACCCAGCGAAGACAGTTGCTGAGTCGTCGTCGACAGACGGTTCAGGCCAGCACCCAGCGAAGAAATGGCTTCGGGAGTCACGTTCGCATCCTTCAGCATGTCGTCCAGCTTTTTGGTCAAGCCCTTGCTATTGTTATCTGCTGCAAAGCTCTTGCTACCCGTCGAAGGATCATATCCTTCGCTCAGTTCTGGGTAAACGAGCGACCAATCTGGCTCATGCGATGCAGGCTGGAATGCACTCAGAAGGAAAATTAGTGCTTCAGTACCGAGACCAACGATGAGCATTTCGCTAGCGCCATCCCAGTGCTGAATTTTAAACAAAGCCCCTACGATTACGACTGCGGCCCCGATGCCGTACACCTTGGGCATAACCACGTCATACAGGAAACTACCGCCTTTTGCTGCCATTTGAGTTTGAAATTGAAAAGATGTTGTGTGATGATGTAAAAACGAGGGGATGCAGATATCAGATTTTCTAGAGAGCTGAACCAATTTGGATCATAGCAGTCCGGAATCCGATGTAAGAGCGAGCAGAATCCTGATACTCGAAATTACGAGTGCCCGTCTCCAAGAAGTAGGAAATGTCTTTCCAAGAGCCGCCACGGACCACTTTGCGGGGCTCATTGTCATCCGGGTTTGTTGGGTTCATATCCCATACAACCGGAACAGATGCTTCCATGTAGGCGTCATCGCACCACTCTGATACGTTACCCGACATGTCGTACAGACCAAAATCGTTGGGGAAGAACGCCCCTACCGGCGCGGTGTAAGCATAACCGTCGCTGGCATAATCACCACGACCGGGCTTGAAGTTAGCCAACATGCAACCCTTAGAATTGCGCAGGTAAGGACCACCCCAAGGATAGGTGGCCAGGTCGCGGCCGCCGCGAGCAGCGTATTCCCACTCTGCCTCTGAAGGCAAACGGAAGTTGGGAGTTGGGGCGAGGCCTGCTTCAGCGTTAGCAGCATTTTTATTCTTGGTGCGCCAGTTGCAGAAATACTTAGCGGCAAACCAGTCGACTCCAACAACTGGGTAGTCATCGAACGCAGGGTGCGTGTAGTAATACTCCATCAATGGGTCACCCATGTGATAAGTAAAGTCGCGAACCCATACAGTCGTATCAGGGTAAAGCTCCGTCATAACATACTCTTCGCCCAATACATCAATAGAGTCTTGGCGAATAGCATTCATAAACTGACGGTACTCATTATTGGTAATCTCCGTCTCATCCATGTAGAAGCCGGCAATGGTTACCTGCTTGTTCATGTTGACCATAGAAGCTGATATGTCTTGGTCAGTCTGGCCCATGTGGAATGTTCCACCGGGACAGGGCACCATACCAAAAGGCACCTCCTGCGGATTGAACTCGGGGCGGTCCTCCGCTCCGACCAAATCGCCTTGCGGTCCTTTGCCGAAACCACAGCCTCCCAAGAACAGCGCCGACAGGGCTACGAGAGGCAATACGAGAAACTTGTTCATGTTAAGGAAGAAAAGACTGTTCAGGCGGCGATACCCTAAGATTACAATTTAATGAGCCGGCAAATCTAGCGAATAATACACTCGTTAGCAAGCCTGTCGCTCAATGCTTACCTTTTGTCTACGAACCGGCGTAGATACCGGTTAAACGATGGAAAGCAACGAGTTAGTGTAAAACCCCTACAAATTCACCATCTAGGTGACCAACAACTCAGAAAACCCTGTGGGTACCCCCTCAAATCAGAAGCTATAACGGGGCGTACGGACAGCTGGACGGGTAGCCGGCCCCGGCTTGGGCAGTCGGTACGAGAGCATAATTTCGTGGGAGCTGAATGCACGTGCTTCTTGATTAAATGCAATAAAGTCAAAAGCGTAGCCAAAGCGCAAAGCGTTATCCTTAGCAAAGCTCATGCCTAATAAGCCCGTGAAAGACTCATCATGCCGGTAGTTAACCCCACCCCAAAATTTGTCATTGAACGTTGCCCTAACACCACCCTCGTAAGAGTTGTTCTTGAAAGTGAATTTATTATTATTACCAAATTCACCGGGCAACACCATCTTTACCAGCACAGTAGGGGTGACAACAACGGAAGGGGAAGCCTCTATATTATATCCAGCTGTTAGGTAGGCGTGGTTTTCACCGATAACCTTTGCACTGTTCTCTCCCCCTACACTCTTAAAGCGATACTCCGAACGCAGTAAGTTATTGGCGCTCAGCCCCGCATAGAGCTTGTCCGACTCATACCATACCCCTACGCCGGCATCAAACTTCTGATCTGATCCATCCCGAGGAACGCTGCTGTCCGGCTCCTTATCAGCAGGGCGATACATACCCTTACTCAAATGGTTAAAAATACCTTGTATCCCAAGCCCAAGCTTTCCCTCTCCCACCTTTACATGTTTGGAGTAAGAGAGCTGCACGTTCGTCATACTTGACTGCGCTATCTTGTCCCGAAACACACTAAGCCCAACTCCCCCTCCAATAGCAGCTACTGGCAGAGAGGCGCTAAGCGTGTACGTCTGCGGTGAACCACCATCATCAAACGACCCGGTGTAACCTAAATATTGGTAGCGCCCCAGGGTTGTAATCTCCCCCTGCCCCTTAATTCCAGCATAAGCAGGATTTAGGTACATCCCATTGAAGCCATAATGGCTAAACTGGGGCTGCTGCTGGGCCAGAGCAACAGAACTTATTGCTGAGGTGAGCAGGATAGATAGTAAAGTTCTTTTCATAGAACTGCTTGATATATGGTGCGTTAGGGCATGGATAGGCCAACGTAGGCATAACCAAATGTATACAAAAAACCCTCCCTAACAAACCTGTGAAAAAACGAACGGAAGACCAATAAATTGCTCTTCCGTTTGTTTTACGCATCAGGCGCTTTGTTTGCCACTTTTATTTTTCTCCTTCCCTACATCCGGGCCGTGATGCAGGCGAATATAGGCCTCAATCGCACCTGTCATAGACGGGGCATTGGGCTGAGGGGCTTCAATATCTAACTCCAAACCCGCATCGAGTACGGCTTTGGCGGTAGTAGGGCCAAAGGCCGCGATGCGCGTCCCGTTCTGTTCGAAATCAGGAAAGTTGATAAACAACGAACTGATGCCGGACGGACTAAAAAAGGCGATGCAATCATACTTCACATCAGACAGGTCCGAGAGGTCACTGGCTACGGTGTGATAAATGACAGCTTCCGTGAACTTGAAGTTGTTGGCCCGCATGAACTCCGGAATATCATCCTTGCGGATATCGGAGCACGGGTACAGAAACTTTTCGCTCTTGTGTTTTTTGATAACGTCAAAAAGGTCGGCAGCAGTTCGCTGACCTACAAAAAGTTTACGCTTGCGCAGCACAATATACTTCTGCAGGTAATTGGCCGTTTGCTCCGAGATGCAGAAGTACTTCATTTCCGCGGGCATCTCAAGCTTTGCTTCCTGACAGATGCGGAAGAAATGGTCTACGGCATTCCGGCTTGTGAAAATAACTGCGGTGTGCTCCGCAATATTGATTTTCTCCTTGCGGAAGTCCTTGTACGAAACGGGGTCAACCTGGATAAACTCGCGAAAGTCTACCTTGATACCATACTTTTCAGCAATAGCAAAGTATGGGGAGACGTCGTTGGCGGGCTTAGGCTGGGTAACCAGAATGCTGGAGATGCGCTTGGCATGACGGCCCGTCCCCGGTTTGTCTGTGCTCTCGGCCATAGGGTAAGAAAAAGGGTAAATCTAAGGCAATAAGGCGGCGCTGGGGTAGGTAGAAGATTTCCGCAACAAAGCCACTAGTAAGTGAATACAATCAGCTTGAGCAGAATGATTAAGGGAATCACTTCTGTGGCGCAAAGGTACGAAAACAAATGCAGATTTAGTAAGGATGCTCGCCGGTGTAGCGTATGGGCAATCCGAATCACGGTTCCCAACAACATTAAGGAAACCACCCCATTGGATACCCACAAGACTGTTTCAGGTAAAGTTTGGTTTAACCCCAGATAGAGAAGCATGACAGCCGGCAGGAAGAGCCCCATAAAAAGGATGGTGCGCATAAACTCCCGATACTGGACCACGACCAGTTGAGTTACATCAAAGATGTACCCCATAACCTCCAGAAATATGTACTTGCCTAGCACGAAAGCGGCAATTAGGGCGGCATATAGTAACACGCGGACGACGATGGCAGACTCGGGGACGTCGAAAAGCCGACGCAGGATAATGATGCTTTGAATATTGGTATGAATGGCGACTAGCAGGAGTGCAAACGACAACGAGAAGACCATAACCAGCAGCAAATTCAGCCACGTTACGGTTGGTTTGGTTAGAAAGTCTTGGTCGTTGGAGGCTTTACTCCAGAGCCCTTCAAAATGGTAAATACGTGCGAAGCCGGGCTGATACGTAGCCCGGATGCTACCGTACAAAAGACCAATCAGGAGTAGAAAGCACAGGAATACATTTTGCCCCTGATGCCCCCGCGGTATCGGCTGGATTGTAACAGGTGCTGCTAGCCTTTTATCGACGGCAGCGTGGGCAACAGGCAGCGCATTGGCGAAAGTAGACAAGTTGGGTGGAGTATCAGGGTGCCACACGCATAGCAGATGAGCACCCACAGCTGAACCTGTTGGCAGGAGCTTGGCTAGATCCAAGGTGTACGAGGCCGAGGCTGTAGCCGTGAATACTAATCTATTGTCCAGGAAAATACTTAGTTCTTTGGGCGCCGCGAACGTAATGGAAAAAGCCTGGCCGGGCCTAATAGTAACCCACTGGTAATAAGCGAGTACGGGCGTGTGGTAATTGGGCAGATACAGAACCAAACGGTTCCGAGCGGCATCGTGAATTAGCCAGTCGGCGGATAAGCCCTTTTCAGCGGCGGCAGGTAAAGGACGGTACTCGGCAGCCAGAGCGCCCTTCCACTGCAGCATACACAGCAGGCTCGCCAGCCAGAATACTCGGCACCCAACACTTCTTATTGCCTTTAGCACCGCCTTGTTTGGCTTAAGACGCGACGCGCTGTTGGGCGCTACGGCTTTGGTAAACCCCTAGGAATATGCTGATCAGAATCGAGAATGCCACTAATGCTCCAATTAGCAGGGTATTGCCAAGGGTTGCAAAATTGATAACAAATAAGATAACGACCAGATTGAGCAGACCAAGGAGCATCACAGTGCTAATCTGTTGGAAGCCCATGGCCAAGATGCGGTGATGCACATGGTTTTTATCGGGAGAAAACGGCGAGCGGCCCGCCATCATCCGCACAATGAAAACTCGTAAGGTATCGAAAAGCGGTACGAAGAGAATGCCAATGGCAACGGCTGGCGAAGAGGAAGCAAAGGGGCCTCCCACTTTCAAGCCCATTTCGATGAACTGAATAGTGAGAATCGAGACGATGAAGCCGCAAACCAGGGAGCCGGTATCGCCCATAAAGATACTGGCCCGGTGGAAGTTATAGCGCAGAAAGCCCAGCATTCCACCAATGAGGCAGACTGAGACGAATACGTAGTTGCCATAACCAGCACCGCCATAGCGGGCAAAATAATACCCGTACGTACTAGTGATAATAAGCACGATAGTACCGGCGAGGCCGTCCAACCCATCAATCAGGTTGATGGCATTGGTAATACCCACAATCGCTAGAAAGGTGAAGGCATAGCTGATACCAATCGGCAACTCGTGGATACCTAGAATGCCTTGGAAGCTTGTAACCCGAATGTCGGCCATAATCATGACGACCCCAGTAGCTAGCAGCTGGCCTACGAATTTCTTGGAAACAGAAATACTGACAAGGTCATCCTTGAGCCCCACAAAGAAGAGCACGATGCAGCCTGCTAGTAGTTGTTGAATCCCATTGCTGAGGTCGGCGAAAATAGTGAGGGCCGACATAAAGCCGGCAAATACCGCCACACCGCCCAAGCGCGGCGTTAAGGACTCATGCACAGTACGCACATTGGGCGTATCCAGCATGTTCTTCAGGTGGGCAATGTAAATAATGGAGGGCACCGCAAACAGCGCCACTAAAAATGCCCAGAGAAAGGACAACCCCAACTGAATTCCGAGTGCATTCATCACGTATCGGCTCAAATTTAAGCAAATAGCCAAGAATTAGAACTCCCTGGCTTTATGCAATTAGGTGGTTAGCTGTGCAGCACGCCTTCGCGCTCAAGCAGGGCAATGTGAATCAGGTTGGCAGGCACAATCGAATCGGGAACGAAGATGAACTTCTTGTCGAAGATTTGCGCCCCCCGGTAATAGCTCACCCAATACTGGTTGTTCAGGTGAAACAGGGCGGGGTCGATAGGCTCAATGGGTACGGCGGCGCGGGGTTCTACTTCCAAGATGACGTGCCGCAGGGTAGAAGTCCGAACACTTTCGCCGGTAGGCTGCACCCCATAACCGTTGGAACTAACGATGACGTTGCTGAGCGGATAGTCGTTGTGGTTAAGCAGATATACCTGCCAGCCGAGGTTGCTTTCTTCCGTAGCGGCGGCTTCATCCGGAACAACGGCAATGGATACGCCCTCGACAGGGTCGAAAGTGATGTGCTCTTTCATAGATCAGGCAACGGTAAATTCGGCTTCAAACAAAGCTGCCAGATGTGGCACCAAGCGCTGCTCTACTTCTGAGAGCGAAACCGCGTGACCCAACTCCTGGGCCAGGGAAGTAACGGCCTTATCGGTGATACCGCAGGGCACGATGTAGCCAAAATACGACAGGTCAGTAGTAACGTTCAGGGCAAAACCGTGCATCGTTACCCACCGGCTGCATTTGACGCCCATCGCGCAGATTTTGCGCGGATTGGGAGCCCCTTCTTCAAAGTCTAACCAGACGCCGGTCAGGCCCGCAATACGGCCAGCGGTAAGGCCATACTCGGCCAGGGTACGAATAACGGCTTCCTCGAGCAGCCGCAGATACCGATGAATATCAGTAAAGAAGTTGTCCAGATCCAGAATAGGGTAGCCTACTAGTTGGCCTGGACCATGGTAAGTAATATCGCCGCCACGGTTGATACGGTGAAAGGTGGCTCCGTGCTGCTGCAACCCCGCTTCATCGAGCAACAGATGCTCGGGCTTGCCACTTTTGCCCAGGGTGTAGACGTGGGGATGCTGGCAGAGCAATAAATAGTTGGGCGTGGGCTCAGCTGGCCGGCCTTCCTCAGCGGCTTGCCGGTTGCGAACCTTAAGCGCCAAGGTGGCGGCCAGCAGTTCTTCCTGCCGGGCCCAGGTGGCTTCGTAGTCGGCTAGCCCCAGCTGGTAGACGGTGACCTGACGGTTGCGGCCAAGCGTCTCGGTAGCCGAGCCGACACGAGTGCCAGAGGCTGGAGGCAAGCTTGAGGTGGAACAGGAACTATACAAAGACATAGTGGACGCAATAAGAAGCTCAACCGTAGCAGCCGTTTCTCAGCGAATCGGAAGGCTCAGGCCGACTTGCCAGACAACTAACTATCTGGCAAACGGCCCTAACCTCGACCCACCAGCTTCACAACCACTGGGCCCTGCCTTTGCTTTTGTATAACGGGTAATCGACGCTGAGAAGTGACTTCTTAGCTCTCCTACCTGTTTCCGCCCATTCGCATGCAGAGTACCCTGATTGAATTTAGGCTTCACACAGAAAGCCCGTAAAGGTACTAGATTTAGTCCCAACCCCAATTGGACGAACTTCCCCAACCTTCAATGGCACACCTAGCGCACCAACTCGGGCAGGCAGGAGAAGCGGCTGCCGCTGCCTTTCTAACCAGCCTGGGATATGTAGTAGTCCGGCAGAGCTACCGCTACCGCCGGGCTGAAGTAGACCTTATCGTGCAGCGCGGGCGGGAACTGCTGGTGTTTGTGGAAGTCAAGACCCGCTCCTCAACTCAGTATGGGTTTCCGGAGGAGTTTGTGACGGAGCGGAAGCGGCAGCTGTTTCGCATGGCCGCCGAGCAATATCAGCATGAAGTGAACTGGCCCGGGGATATTCGCTTCGACATTCTGGCCCTGAGTCAAACCAGCACCGGCTTCCGCGTCGAGCATTTTGAAGATGCTTTTTATTAACAAAAAAGCCCATCTGCTGACAGACGGGCTTTTGGGCACTTACATACTAAAAGGTTATTTTTTGGCTCCTGGTCGGTCCGTCACCGCGTCGCGCTTATCAATGCCTTTTTCCTTGTCGTAGACCAGCACGGAATTGCGATTATACTCCCTGACCAGTTCCGGTTCGGCTATTTCAGGGTCGTAACCCGATTCGCCGTACTGGTACTCGTAGTGACGCCGGTTGCGGAAGCCCCAGTACTTGGTCCAGGTTCCGACTTTCTTGCCATTCTCAAACTGCCCATCCCAGTCACGCTGTCCATTTTCGAGGTAGCGCACGTAGTCGCCTTCCACTTTGCCGGCCACGTAGGGAATGACCTCTTTAATTTTTTTACGCTCGGCGTCATAGTAGCTCACGGCCGCGTCGCGGGGGAAACCCATTTCGTAATGCGTCTTGGTCAGCAGCACATTGTCCTTGTTGTACCGCTCCCAGCGCAGGTGACGGGTACCGAGGGCGAAGTACCCGGTTTCAACTACCTTCCCACCCTGCAGCTTCTTATAAGGCCCGTGTAGTACTTTGTCAGTCGCAGGGTTCAGCTCCGTGGTAGCTTTGAAGATTTTACGCTTCTTGGGATTGAAGTAATACAGAGCCGGTGCGTATTCGCTGGGCTGTCGGAAGACTTTAAGGTAATAGAACTGCTCAATCACTTGGTTGCGGCCTTTGGGGCCGGACTTGGTAAAGCTCTTCTTTATTCTCTCGCCCAGAAAGACATTCTTTTTCTTCTTTGGCTTACGCTGAGCGGCCTTCTCCTTTTCCTTGGCGGCCCGCTCCTGCTCTTTGGTCATAGCCAGGCGCTTGGTGTCCAGGGAGGGGGCGCTGGTCGTGTCCCGGGCCATGGTCAGCGAGTCACTCAGCAGCGTCGACAAACCGGGCTGGTCGGACTTACTGTTAAAGGAAACCGTCTTTTTGCTGCAGGCCGCGGCCAGAAACAGCAGCACGAGCACAAAAGGGAGAAAGGAGAACCGAAGGAGGCGCATCAACGAAATGGGCTGAATTCGAAGGGTCGAACGTAAAGATAGAAGGATTTAGTGCCGCGCCTCGGCAGGAGCTAAGCCGCTCAGCGAAGGTCAATCCTTAAACTCACCTGTCGGCTGCGCCAGAAGCTACGTATTCGGCGAACTGTGATAAAACAAAGGGGCCGTCTCCGCATGGAGAAGGCCCCTTTGTTTTTTTATTCCCTACGACCAGCTTAGGCGGTCAGCAGGTCGGCGCTACGCTTCACGAAGGCCGTTAGGGCTTCGCCTTTCAGCAGGCCCTGGGCCAGCAAGGCGAGGTCGAAGGCCTGGCGGGCCAGTTTCTGGCTGGCTTCGTCATCGGCGCTGAGCACGCGCTGGGCTACGGGGTGGTTGGCGTTTACGCTCACGGTGTAGCTGTCGGGCAAGGAACCGAACATCTGCATGCCGCCTCCCCCACCGGCGCGCTGCATGTCCTTCATGCGGCGCATAAACTCGGGCAGAGTAATGATAACCGGCGCATCCTGGGGCGACAGAGCCTCGACCTGCACGTGCATTTGCGGGTTGCTGATGGCCGTGGTGAAGAGCTCCTGCAGCTTGGTCTTGTCCTCGTCGCTGAGCACGCTCTCGGTAGCGCCATCCTTCTCGATGAGCTTACCGATGGTATCGGCATCGACACGCTTGAAGGTGACTTTCTCCAGCTTCTGCTCGAGCTGCCCGATAAAGTGGGAGTCAAGCACGGTATCGAGCTTGAGCACGTCGTAGCCCCGGTCGAGGGCGGCCTGCACGAAGCTGTGCTGGGTTTCGGCGTCAGTGGTGTAGAGCACCACGGTCTGCTCGTTCTTGTCCTTCTGGTTGGCCTGCACGAATTCCTGGTACTCGCTCAGGGTAAAGAACTTGCCGGCCGTGTTCTGCACCAGCACGAAGTCCTTGGCCTTGTCGTAGAATTTGTCGTCGGAAAGCATGCCGTACTTCACGAACAGCCCGATGTCGGACCATTTCTCCTCGAAGCCTGTGCGGTCCTTGCGGAAAAGCTCCGCCAGCTTGTCGGCGACTTTCTTGGTGATGTAGGTATTGATTTTCTTCACCGCCGCATCGGCCTGCAGGAAGCTGCGCGACACGTTCAAGGGAATATCGGGCGAGTCGATGACGCCGTGGAGCAGCATCAGGAACTCGGGTACCACGTCCTTCACCTCGTCGGTAATGAACACTTGGCGCGAGTAAAGCTGAATCTTGTTGCGCGAGAACTGCAGCTCGTCCTTCACCTTGGGGAAGTAGAGAATACCGGTCAGGTTGAACGGATAGTCCACGTTGAGGTGAATCCAGAACAGCGGCGGCTCCGAGAAGGGGTACAGCTCCTGGTAGAACTTGGTGTAGTCCTCGTCGGTCAGCTCGGCGGGCTGCTTGGCCCAAATCGGCTGGGTCTGGTTGATAACCTCACCCTCGAACTCAATTTCAATGGGCAGGAACTTGCAGTACTTGGTCAGGATGGTGCGCAGGCGGGCCGCTTCCAAAAACTCGTCGGAGTCGGCGGCTACGTGCAGCACTACGTCGGTGCCCCGGTCGGCCTTGTCGGTGGTTTCGAGGCTGAACTCGGTGCTGCCGTCGCAGGTCCAGTGGGCGCCTTCGGTGCCCTCCTTGTAGCTCTTGGAAAAGATTTCAACGTTGTCGGCCACCATGAAGGCCGAGTAGAAGCCCAGGCCGAACTGCCCGATAATCTGGTCTTTAGCAGCGGCGTCCTTCTCCTTGTACTGCTCCACAAACTCGGTGGCGCCGGAGAAGGCAATCTGGTTGATGTACTTCTTGATTTCCTCGGCCGTCATGCCCAGGCCGCGGTCCGAAATGGTGATGGTGCGGGCTTCCTTGTCCACGCTCACCTTTACTTTCAGCTCGCCCAGCTCCCCTTTGAACTCTCCCAGCTGCCCCAGGCTCTTGAGCTTCTGGGTGGCGTCTACGGCGTTAGAAACCAGCTCCCGCAGGAAGATTTCGTGGTCGGAGTAGAGAAATTTCTTGATGATGGGGAAGATATTCTCGGTATGAATCGAGATGCTACCTTTCTCTTGCATAGCGCGTTGGCAAAAGGGTTTGAAATAAGAATCCGGACGAAACGCCAGCTTAACGCGGTGGCGTTTCAACTAATCTGCCCGCTTCAAAACCTGTTCCACGCCGCTATGCCTGCCAGTTTGACAGCGCACCCGCACCTGCATAGGGTCTATTTTAACCCACAGCGGAAACCAGCGCTACATTGCCAACTACTGCTTCTCCGCCAGTAAAACATTGCCAGCGAGTACGTTATTAGTTATTACCCACTGCTTTGAGCAATCAACGGCAACTTCCACACAGAACGGAATTTAGAACGTATCGGGGACACCTTCCCAAGATACTGAGTTCTTAGGCCCCGTTACGTTATTATACTTTTCCGAATCAGCGCCGTGTTGCTCCGACCATTCCTGTTCCAGCTCTAGACCACGGCCAGAAGAGTTTGTCAGCCAGTCCAAGGCCGATGTGGCGTCGGAGAAGAATTGAATATCTCCGCACTCATACCGCTGACCATCAGCCAGTACATTCTCTATCACCAGCTGATTGTGCATGTTGTTGGGCAGAATAATCGCTACGTCAGTTACCTGCAAGCGCACAAATAACGGCAGCCACGTATCGCTAAGCCAAGCTTGCTCATCTATGCCTACTACCGGCATGCTAGAAGTATCGACCAGCCAACGCCTAACCCTCTCTTGATCTGATTTTTCCAGCAAATAATAGAAAGCTGCCTGAAACTGAGCCGAGCTAATAGGCCCACGCCACTGCCAGCGGAGCAAGCGTAATCCTTGGTCGTAGTGAAGTAAAAGTGAATCGGGTTTGTGCATACTACTCGTTGGCCCTACTGTGAGTAGTGCTGTCTAAACAAATGTACTGGATAAAACCACCGTTTGTATAACTTTTCGACTACGGGCCATCTAAACCAGCCCAAAGCCTATCCGCCAAGGGTTAAGCATTAGCGCGAAAATCACCTCAACACTAAATCCATTTGCCGAGCATACATAAATTGTACTAATCTAATAAAATTCTTTAAAAATTAAAATCTACTTGTAACCCTCTCTCGGGTATCATATTGCATTTACCACGGAGAGAACAAATTAGTATCACCAAGTACTGTTATCCATTGAGAAAAGCCCCGGTCCAACGTATATGCATTGATCAATACAATGATACCTCTTCACTGCACCACCTTTGATCTTGATTAGGACGCACCACGGCGCTCTACAGCCTAGACAGTCCCAAAGTTGCCTCACAGCCTTCAGGCACGCTACAGCAGATTTTGCTAGCTCAAAATTTTTTCTACCTTTGAGTTACGGCTTCTGACACATTGTTGCAAATGCACGCACTCCGCTCCCGTTTAGCTATTCTGTTGCTGCTCTGCTTTACGCGGGTGCTGCTGCCGGATGCGTGGGTGCTGGCGTTGCACTCCCACCAACACACGACCGAAGAAGCGGCCCAAAAGCCAGGCTTGTTAAAAGCAAAGGCGCTGCTGTCGGTGAAGCACCAGCACTGCTCTGTCGACCATTTTTACGACATGCCCTTCCAGGCGGCCATACCCCTGGAATTTTTGTTGTTTACAAGCTACCAGACTCCGTCTCCGCAGACGGTAGCTTCAGTATGGCTAGCTGCCACGCAGCCCACGGCCGACCTGCGCGGCCCGCCCTGCCAGGGGTAAACTTTCTGTTCTGAGCTAGTACTCAGCCTGCCCCTGCTTTGCAGTCGGTAGTGGCTGATGCTCAGCGTTGCTGTGCGGCCCCAGAACTCCTGCCCTGCACAGCGGCGAGTTTTCTCCACTGGCTTCCCTTATTCTTTATGGATTTTCGCTTCTTGGCAGTGGCCAGGGTAGCGTGTGCCCTTGGACTGATGCTGTTGGCATTGGTACCGGAGACTCGCGCAACCCAGGCTTTGCCTGAGTGCATGCTCTCTTTGAGCGGCCGTATCACCGACCACGAGTCGCGCGAGGGGCTGCCGGGCGCCACGGTGGTTGTGCTGGAAACCCAGCAGGCTACCCAGACGGATGCGGCCGGCAACTACCATCTCCACGTTTGCGCGGGCTCCTATCATCTGCAGATTTCCTACGTGGGCTACAGTCCGGAAGCCGCAGAAATGCGCGTCGACGGCGCCTTGATTCGGAATTTCCAGCTGCACCCCGATGCCGTGCTGCTGAAGGGCGCCTTGGTGCAGGGGCAGCGGGTTACGGCCCCCATCACCCAACCAACTGCCACTTTGAGTGGCGCGGCCCTGCAACAGACCCGCGGGCAGGCCCTGGGCGAAGCCCTGCAAAAAATGTCGGGGGTGACGGCCATCCAGACCGGACCGGGCATTTTCAAGCCCATGATTCATGGCCTGCATTCGAACCGCGTAACGGTGCTTAACAACGGAGTGCGCCAGGAAGGTCAGCAGTGGGGCGTAGAGCACGGGCCGGAAATAGACCCCTTCACGGCTTCCCGCCTGACGGTGGTAAAAGGCGCTGCCAGTGTCCGCTATGGTTCCGATGCCATTGGGGGGGTAGTACTGGTCGAGCCAAATCCCCTGCGTGACTCGGCCGGCATCGGGGCGGACTTAAACCTGGTGGGTATGAGCAATAATGGGTTGGGGGCTGCCTCGGCTATGGTAGAGGGCAATGCAGGTCGGCTGCCGGCCCTGAGCGGGCGAATCCAGGGCACGCTGCGGCGGGCGGGCACGATGCAAACGCCGGATTATTATCTCAAAAACTCCGGGTTTGCCGAGCAAAACTTTTCGGCTGCCCTGGGCTGGCGCAAGGCTACGTATGGGCTGGAGGTATTCTATAGCCAGTTCAACACCCGCATTGGGATTCTGCCAGCTTCGCACGCGGGCAGCAAAACCGACCTGCTCCTGGCCGTGGCCCGCCCTGAGCCTTTGGAAACTACTGGCTTCAGCTACGATATTGACCGGGCCTATCAGCACGTGCGGCATGATATAGCCAAGCTGACCGGCTTTGTCCGGACCGGAGCCGCTGGTCGGTTGCAGCTGACGCTGGCCCAGCAGGCGGATTACCGGGATGAGTACGACAAGTTCCGGCCCCGCAACGACAATCTGGCTTCCCTGAACCGACCGGAACTTAGCTACACCAACCGCACCAGCACCGGCGAATTGCTCTGGGAGCATGCTCCCTGGCACCAATTTACGGGGAGTCTGGGGCTGGCCGGCACTTACCAGTTTAACCGCTATGCCGACGGCAGCCGCCAATTTATTCCGTACTACACCAACCTGACGGGTGGCGTTTTCTGGATTGAAAAGTGGCAGCAGGGCAACTGGCTGCTCGAAGGCGGCCTACGCCTGGACCGCCGCGACCTGGCCGTGAAACGGGGTGACCGGAGTGCCACCGGAACCTTCTTCGTGGACCGGTCCCGCTTTCAATTCACCACGCCGGCAGCTTCCCTGGGCGCTACCTACGACCCCACCGCCCACCTTACTCTAAGCGTGAACACGGGCCTGACGCGGCGGGCCCCGGCGGCCAACGAACGGTTCAGCGAGGGAGTGCACAACGGCATGTATGAACTGGGCAACGACCTGGTGCCCGGCGCTACACCGCTGAAACCCGAAACCGCCTTTAATTCCGGCATCACGGTGAGCTGGCACACCAACCCGCGCTTCAATGGCGAAGTAACCCTGTACCAGAACCGAATTCTGGATTTCATCTACCAAGTACCCCTGACCGAGCCCGTGCAAACGGTGCGCGGCAGCCACATCAGCTGGCAATACCAGCAAACCGACGCCACCTTCCGCGGCCTTGACCTGAATGCCAGCTACCAGCTGACGACTGCCTGGCTGCTGGGAGCGAAAGGCTCGGTGGTGCGCACCCGCGACACCCGGGCCGACGAATGGCAGATTCTGATGCCCGCCGACCGGGTTGAAACCACCCTACGCCACGACTGGCACAAGCCCGCTACCCGGCTGCGCGGCGGCTACGCCCAACTGGGAGTAGTAGCGGTGGCTCGCCAAACCCGGGTGCCCGACAACTACGAAGCCCGCGACCTGCTGGCCCCGCCGGCGGGCTACACCCTGCTAAATCTGGAAACCGGCACGACCATTCAGTGGGGCCGCCTGCCGCTGACGGTGAGCGTGGCGGCTTCCAATCTGCTCAACCAGCGCTACCGCGACTACCTGAACCGCTACCGCTACTTCACCGACGAAATGGGCCGCAACGTGACGCTGCGGCTACACATTCCCTTGGAACTGACGCCTACACCTCACTAACCATTTCCTCTACCCTTCCCCTTTCTTTTCCATCATGAAAAACATTCTGTTTTCCAAGTCCCTGTTTGCCTTGCTATTAGCAGCACCCCTACTGGGAGCCTGCGACAAAGACAACGAGGAGCCGACGCCCGATGAAGACAACGAGCAAATCACGACGGTACGCTATGAGCTGACGCCGGTGGGCGGGGGCACGCCCGTGACGGTGCAATACCGCGACCCGGACGGCGACGGTGGAACGGCCCCCACTATTGGCACGCTGACGCTGGCTGCCGGCACTACCTACACGGGCAAGCTGGTGCTGCTGGATGAAACAAAGAATCCGGTAGTAGTTACCTCCGATGAGGTGAAGGAGGAAGCCGATGAGCACCTGTTCTTCTTCGAGCCCAGCAACGTGAACCTGACCATCAGCCGCACCGACAAGGATGAGAAAGGCCTCGAGGTAGGGCTCGAAACCCGCGTAGTGGCCGGCGCCGCCAACGCAGCTACTACCACCGGTACTCTCAAAATCACGCTGCGCCACCAGCCCGGCGCTAAAAACGGCACGTTTGCCCCCGGCGACACCGATGTGGAGGTCAATTTCCCGACGGCGGTGCGCTAGGGCAGAACCCAGCAGTAAAGCCCGGCCTAGCCGGGATATACAGTCTCCATTGGTTTGGTTTGGAGAACTTAACGAAGGCATCGGCTCGTAGCCGATGTTTTCGTGTTTCCGGACGCATCCTCCCAGCTGATTTCCCGTTCATGCGCTACGGCGCTTTTGTAGTTTAGTATGTCTCGTTCTCCCTGGGCCACCGGCCTGCTTCTTTTTGCCTGTTCCGGAAATCTGCTGGCCCAAACCCCGGAACTCTCCCCGTCTGTTGCCCCACCCCTGCGCCCGGTCCGGACGGCGGTAGTCCCCGTGACGGGCCGGGTAGTCGACCAAACCACCCAGGAGCCCTTACCGGGAGCCACCATCGTATTCCCGGACCTGCGTCAAGCTACCACCAGCGGCCCCGACGGCTCATTCCGCTTTACGAACTTGCCCAAGGGCCGTTTTCTGATGCAGGTGCGCTTTATCGGCTACAATACGGTGGTGCGAACGGTGGATACCAGCACGGGGCACTTAGCGGACGTAGCCTTGCTTACCGCCGCCACCGAAATCGAGCAGGTGGTTGTTACCGGCGTATCGGCTTCCACGGAGATGCGCCGCTCACCGGTGCCCACCACCGTCATCGACCGGAGCCAGCTCAACCAAGCGGCGGCCTCCAATGCCATTGACGCCATTGCCCATACGCCGGGCCTGGCCCAGATTACCACGGGCGCGGCCATCAGCAAGCCCGTTATCCGGGGCCTGGGTGCCAACCGCGTCATCACCCTGAACAACGGAGCCAAGCAGGAAGGGCAGCAGTGGGGCGACGAGCACGGCATTGAAATCGACGAGTATGCCATCGACCGGGCCGAGGTGATTAAAGGGCCCGGCAGCCTGCTCTACGGCTCCGACGGCATGGCCGGCGTGGTCAACTTTCTGGCTCCCGACCCCGTGGAAGAAGGCAAGATCCTGGGCTCGGTAGCAGCCAACTACCAAACCAATAACCACCTGCAAGGCTACTCCCTCATGAATGCCGGCAACCAGAACGGCTTCAACTGGCTGGTGCGGGGCAGCGGCAAACTCGCCGGGGCCTACCGCAACCGCTACGACGGCCGGGTCTACAACTCCGGGTTTCGGGAGCTGGACGGCAACGGGTACGTGGGGGTCAATAAAAGCTGGGGCTATTCGCACCTGACCTTTAACTCGTTCAATCAGGAAGTAGGCCTGGTGGAAGGAGAGCGGGACGAGGAAACCGGCCGCTTTTTAAAGCAGGTAAACGTGGGCGGCGACGCCGTGGCCGAAGTGCCGGTAGCCGACCAGGACCTGCGCGGCTACGACCTGGACGTGCCCAAGCAGCGCATTAACCACCTGCGCATCGGCACCGACAACAACTTTATCCTGGGCCAGAGCCGGCTGACGCTGAACGTGGGCTGGCAGCAGAACCTACGCCGCGAGTTTGGCGACGTGCTGGCCCCGAAAGACCCCTCCCTCTATTTTCAACTGCGCACTCTGGATTACGCCGCCCGCTATTTCTTGCCCGAAGCCAATGGCTGGAATACGACCATTGGGCTCAGCGGCATGCGGCAGGAAAACGTGAATAAAGGCGTGGAATTTCTGATACCGGCCTACCGCCTGCTCGACGGCGGCGTGTTTGCCGTGACCAAGAAAACCTTCGGCAACCTGGACCTGAGCGGGGGCCTGCGCTACGATTTGCGCCGCATCACAGCCGACGCCCTCTACCTGGACCCCGCCACCGGGCAGCCCGTGCCGAGCGGGGAAGGCGAGGAGAAGTTCGGGGGCTTTACCAGCACATTCCGTAACGTGTCGGGCAGTATTGGCGGGGCGTACAGCGTGACGGAGAAGCTGCTGTTCAAGGCCAATGTGTCGCGGGGCTTTCGGGCACCCAACATTGCCGAGCTGGGCTCCAACGGGATTCACGAGGGCACTATCCGCTACGAAATCGGGGACCCGGGCCTCAAAGCCGAAACCAGCCTGCAGCTCGACGGCGGGGTGAGCTACACCACCGACCACATCAGCCTGAGCCTGGATGCCTTCCGCAACCAGATCCAGAACTACATCTTCCCCGAGCGGGTAGCCGATGCCGTGAGTGCGGAAGGTGACCCGATCTTCCGGTACGGCCAGGGCAATGCCCGCCTGGCCGGCGGGGAGGCCACACTCGACATTCACCCCCACCCGCTCGACTGGCTGCACTTCGAAAACTCGTTTTCTATGGTGCGCGCCCTGCAGCTCAACCAGCCCGAGGGCCAGCAGTACCTGCCCTTTATTCCGGCCGACCGGCTGCAGTCGACGCTGCGGGTAAACTTCCGCAAGGCGGGCAACTCCCGCCTCCACAACCTCTACGCCCGCGCCGGCGTGGAGCACACCTTCGAGCAAGACCGGCTCTTCTCCGCTTTCGACACCGAAACCAGCACGCCCGGCTACACGCTGGTCAATCTGGGCGTGGGCTCCGACCTGGTGAATGCCACCGGCCAGCCCTTGTTTTCCTTGTACCTGACGGCTAATAACCTGTTTGATGTAGGGTATCAAAGCCATTTGAGCCGCCTGAAGTACGCCGCCTACAACGCGGGCAACGGCCGGATGGGGGTGTACAACATGGGCCGCAATGTGAGCGTGAAGCTGGTGGTGCCCCTGGTATTCAAGTAAGCCCGGCCCGCTGGTTCCAGAGCTGAGCAGCTTTGTGTTGGGTTCATCCCGGCACTTTCCGCAATACCCCGTAGTTGGCAGCAAGTAGGTAACTTGCTGCCAACCGCTTTTTAAGACCTTCTGCACTGTATGGCCCATTCGCACGACCACCACGACCACCATCACCATTCGCACGCGCCGGCGGAGTTTGGCCGGGCGTTCGGGGTGGGCATTGCGCTGAACATAGCCTTCGTCGTTGCCGAAGTTATCGGCGGCCTGTGGGCCAATTCTTCGGCCCTGCTCTCCGACGCGGGCCACAACCTGAGCGACGTGCTGAGCTTGGCCCTAGCCTGGGGCGCAGCCACGCTGGCCAAGCGCCGCAGCTCAGCCCGCTACACCTATGGCTACAAGGGGGCTACGATTCAGGCGGCCTTGGTTAATGCGGCCCTGCTGTACGCGGCCCTGGGCGCTATTCTGTGGGAAACCATTGCGCATCTGCGCCACCCCGAGCCGGTGAATGGCAAAATGGTCATGCTGCTGGCCGGCCTGGGCATTGTCGTCAACGGCTTTACGGCCTGGCTGTTCAGCAGCGGACAAAAGGGCGACGTAAACGTGCGCGGGGCTTATTTGCACATGCTCACCGACGCACTGGTGTCGGCAGGCGTGGTGGTGGGCGGCGGCCTGGTGCTCTGGACCGGCTGGCTCTGGCTCGACCCGGCCATCGGCTTCGTCATTCTGGCCCTTATTGCCTATAGCTCCTGGGGCTTGCTGCGCGAAACGGTGCAGCTCAGCCTGCAGGCTGTGCCCGCCGGCATCGACCTCGATAAAGTGCGGCAGTTTCTGCTGGCCCAGCCCGGCGTAACGGAAGTCCACGACCTGCACGTGTGGCCCCTGAGCACCCAGGAAACGGCCCTGACGGCCCACGTAGTCCGCCCCAGCGGCAGCTCCGACGCCAACCACTTCCTCAAAAACCTTCAGCACGACCTGGTCCACGAGTTCAACATTGGCCACTGCACCATCCAGATTGAGCAGGACACCGCCGTGCTGGGCCACCACGGCTGCTGCGACGCCGAGAAAGGCAGCGTCGTCACTACAAAACAGCCCGCGTGATACCCAAAGAGCACTTCCGCCAAATTGACGACGTCGGGCTAAGGCTTGTGGGCGCAATTGAGGGGTATTGCCCGGTACAGGCCGAAGGCACAGTAACCACTTATCCGTTTTACTTCCGGGCCCGCTGGGAGGAATGGGCTTTTTCCGTTGCGGAAACCAGCCTTATGGACGCCGTAGACATGCAGTCTTTCGAGAGCGGTGCAGATTACGGCTTCCTAGTTTCTGGCTTGGTTCCCGGTAAGTACGATGCCAGTTGGATGGATTACGACGTAGCTGAAGCCATAATTAAAGACTGTTGCCGCCAGTATCATGAGTTGCGGAGCGCGTAAATCTTTGTAATCTGCATTTCCAATCCTGCTCACTCCGCCCCGTTCCTGCATGGCCATTACCTCCCCCCGCCCCGATTCGGCCCCCAAAACCGCCTCCCTGTTCAGCGCCATCGTCATCGTGGCCTCGCTGGGCTACTTCGTCGACATCTACGACCTGATTCTGTTCAGCATCGTGCGGGTGCAGAGCCTCAATTCCCTGGGTATTACCGAGGCAGCGGCCGTCACCGACCAGGGGCTGTTTCTGATTAACATGCAGATGGGCGGCATGCTGCTCGGCGGCATCCTGTGGGGTATTCTGGGCGACAAACGGGGCCGCCTCTCGGTGCTCTTTGGCTCCATTCTACTGTATTCCCTGGCCAACCTGGCCAACGGCTTTGTCCAGACCATCGACCAGTACGCCTGGCTCCGGTTGATTGCCGGTGTGGGTCTGGCTGGGGAGCTGGGTGCTGGCATCACGCTGGTATCGGAAACCCTGCCCAAGGAAAAGCGTGGCTACGGCACCATGATTGTGGCCACGGTGGGCGTATCGGGGGCCATGCTGGCCTACTGGGTGGGCGACGTGCTGGGCTGGCGCAATGCCTACTTCGTGGGTGGCGGTCTGGGTTTGGCCCTGCTGGCGTTGCGGGTGGGCGTCTACGAGTCGGGCATGTTTGAGCAGGTGAAGCAGTCGGAAGCCTCGCGGGGCAACTTTCTGAGCTTGTTTACCAACGGGCCGCGCCTGGTGCGTTACCTGAAGTGCCTGCTCATTGGCGTGCCCCTGTGGTTTGTGGTCGGCATTCTGATTACGCTAGCCCCCGAGTTTGGCCGGGCACTGGGCATTACCGGCGAAGTTTCGGCGGGCCTGGGCGTGTTCTGGTGCTACTTCGGCCTCGTATTCGGCGACTTCGCCAGCGGCACGCTCAGCCAGCTGTTGCGTAGCCGCAACCGGGCGTTGCAGCTGTTTCTGGTGCTGTGCGGGCTGCTGTGCGCCGTCTACTTGTTTGCCATTCGCGGCGCCTCGCCCACGACTTTCTACACCGTGTGCTTTGTGCTGGGCTTCACGGTGGGCTTCTGGGCGCTGTTCGTGACGGTGGCCGCCGAGCAGTTTGGCACCAACCTGCGGGCGACGGTAGCCACCACGGCTCCCAATTTTGCCCGGGGCTCGGTGGTGCTGCTGGTACCTATCTTTAAAGCTCTTTCGGGGCTGCAAATGGGCGGGCAGCCACTGGGCATTATCGGCAGTGCGGCCGTTATTGGAGTGGCCTCGTTGCTGGTAGCTTTCTGGGCCGTCAGCACCTTGCCCGAGAGCTACGGCAAGGACCTGGATTATCTGGAAGAATAACGTGATGCAGCACCAACTATGCTGAAGGCGGGCCGTTACAGACTAAACAGTAACTCTCCCTAGTCATGAAAAAGACCCTAACCATACTTGCTGCTACCCTTTTGCTGGCTGGCGCCGCCCAGGCCCAAACCCAGGTGGCAGCTACCGACACAGCCCAGGCCCGCCTGCAAATGCAACAGCAGCGCACCGCCGACGCCAAAGCAAGCTTGTCGGCGCAAAAAAATCAGGCTTCGGCCAGCAGCAGCGCCGTAGCCGATACCAAGGCTCAACTGAAGCAGCAGAAAGCCCAGTTGAAAGAGCAGGAAGCAGCGGCCAAGCAGGCACGGCAGCAGGAAAAGCTGGCCAAACAGGCGCTGCGTGAGGAGAAAAAGAAAACCCGCGCGGCTAAACAGGCTACCAAGGCAGCTTAGGCTGCCCCAGGCTGCTTACGTATATAGCTCTAATCTTTTCGCACTCCGGCTCTTGAGTCGGAGTGTTTTTTATGTTCCTTGTTGCTTCATCCTTTCTTCTGCCCATGACTGCCAAACCGACGAAAAACAAACCGATGTACTACCCCTGGCACCATTTCGTGCTGTTTCCGGCCGCCGTGGTACTGGCCGGCTACGGCATTAGGCGCTACCTGAATGTGGCCGGCAACGACGACGAAATTTCCCGCCTGTGGTTTACCGTGATGCTGCTGGCCGTGGTTGGCCTGGGCGTCATCATTATGCTGCGCCAGCACTACGCGCTGGCCCTGCAGGACCGCCTGATTCGGCTGGAAGTGCGGCAGCGCTACTTCGAGCTGACCGGCCAGAGCCTGCGGACCTGGGAAGAGCAACTGCAGATGAGTCAGATTCTGGCGTTGCGCTTTGCCGGCGACGCCGAGCTGCCGGTCCTGGTGGAAGCTGCCGCTCGGGAAAAACTCAGCTCCAAGGACATCCAAAGCCGGATTCAGGACTTCCAGTTCGACCACCTGCGGGTCTGATTTTTGGGATTTGGTAAACTATGTATTCAGGTAGTTGGATTTTTCCGCCGATTTTTGTGTTGCCCTATTTCACCGCGGCCTTCGGCTTCGGCGGCGTTTGCCTGAAACCCTGAAACCGCGCTTGTTAGTACCCCCACAACTCCTATGATTCTGTACAACGTCACGACCAGTCTGGACCCGGAAATTGCCGAGGAATGGCTTGTTTACATGCGCGACACGCACATGCCCGAAGTAATGGCCACCGGTTTTTTCCTCAAAAGCCAGCTCTGCCGCATGCTCAATGAGGAAGATAATGGCATCACCTACGCCTCCCAGTACTATTGCGTAAGCCTGGAGCAGCTCGAAGAATACCAGAAGGTGGCCGCTCCGGCCCTGATTCGGGAAATGGAAAAGCACTTTGGTGGCCGTTACGCCTCCTTTCGCACCATGCTGGAAGTAGTCGACTAACGCGAGCTTGTGGCGCAGTTGCCCAATCAAAGGGGCCGTTCCTGTCAGGAGCGGCCCCTTTTCAGTATATTTCTTTTTCCAACCGCACTCCTCTCCCACCCCAGTCCTTCCCACCCATGAGCCTGAACCCTATCGTCTTATCTATTCCGATATACTTCACGCTCATTGGCGTGGAACTGCTCGTCGAGCGGCTGCAGCACACCGAGCGGTACCGGTTTCACGACGCCATTACCAACATCAGCTGCGGCATGACGTCCCAGATTACGGGCGTGCTGCTCAAGGTCGGCGTCATTGGCATGTACGAGCTGCTCTACACCCATTTTGCCCTGTTCCAGATTCCGCGCACCTGGGCCTGGGGCATCGTGCTGTTTGTGCTGGCCGACCTGTGCTATTACTTTGCCCACCGCTACTCCCACGAAATCAACTTTTTCTGGGGCGGCCACGTGGTGCACCACCAGAGCGAGGACTACAACCTCTCGGTGGCGCTGCGCCAAAGCTCGTTGCAGGGCTTTTTTACCTTCCTGTTTTATTTGCCCCTCGCTATTCTGGGTTTCGAAACTGAGTTTTTCGTCTACGTGTCGGCCCTGGTTACGCTATACCAGTTCTGGATTCACACCGAGTTTATCGGCAAGCTGGGGCCGCTGGAGTGGGTACTCAACACGCCTTCCCACCACCGCGTGCACCACGGCCGCAACCCCAAGTACATCGACAAAAACTACGCGGGCACCTTCATTATCTGGGACCGGCTCTTCGGTACCTTTCAGGAGGAAGAAGAAACGCCGGTCTACGGCATCACCACGCCGGTACGGTCGTGGAACCCGCTGTGGGTCAACTTCGGCCACTATTTCCAGATGCGCGAGCAGCTGCGCGAAACGCCCGGCCTGTGGAACAAGCTGCGTGTCGTGTTTGGGCGGCCCGGCTGGCGGCCCGCTGCCTTGGGCGGCCCCTACCAGATTCCGGAAGTCAGCGCCGCTACGGTGCAGAAGTACACCACCAACGCCCCACGGACCGTCAATTTCTACGTGCTACTGCACTACGCGGTGCTGCTGGGCGTGGCCGCCGTTTTTATGTTCACCCAGAAAGACATGGCCCCGACGACCCGCTACCTCGTGGCGGGCTGGTGCATGTGGACGGCCGTAGCCTGCGGGGCTTTGTTTGAAGCCAAACGCACCGGCTACCTGCTGGAGCCGGTGCGCGTAGCGGCCTCCCTAGCCCTGCTGCTGTTTGCCCTGCGCACCTCCGACCTGTTCTTCACCGCTGCCATAGCCGGCACGGCGTGGCTCGTGGTTTCGCTCGTGTGGGCTTATTCGTTCCGCAGGGTGTTTGCCTCCACGGCTGCTACCACGGCCGCGTCGCACGCATACGCCTGAAGCTGTTCGGCGTTGAGGTTGCCGTTGAACCACTCCGGGTCCAGGTTGGCCCCGATGCGCTTGTAGAACCCGATGGCGGGCTCGTTCCACTCCAGTACCTGCCACTTGAGGCGGTAGGCTCCGGTGCGGCGGGCTTCGGCTACCACGGCATCAAACAGCTTCTTGCCAATGCCCGTGCCGCGAGCCGCTTCAGTCACAACCAGGTCTTCGAGGTAGAGCATGCGGCCCTTCCAGGTAGAATAGGCCGTGTAAAACAAGGCAATACCCAAAATGCCTTGCTCCGGCGTTTCGGCCACGAAAAAGCCGAAGATGGGCTCGGGCCCGAAACCGTCGCGGTGCATATCCACCAGCGTGTTGGTGACTTCCTCCGGGGCCCGCTCGTAGATGGCCAGCTCCACAATCAGCTCGTGCACGCGGGCCAGGTCGTCGGGGGTACCGCGCCGAATGGTAATGTTTGCCATGAGTTTTTAGATTTTTATCCGTTTGTCATCCCAAGTTCGGCGAACGGGTTTCTCCTACTAGAACGAGTCGTTGTTACGAGAGTCGTTCTGCTTTTCAAGGTCCGTTGCGAGGCTCCGGATGCCAAACGCTTTTTAGGCTAGCGAAATAAAAAACCAACGCCCACCTGCTCAGACTTGGGCAAGTGGGCGTTGGCAAGAAAGCCCGAAGGCTGAAATTACATCTGGGGCTGCATCTTTTTGATGTCCTCGGTAGCGTTGGCCGCGTTGATTTCGCGGGTAGCGGCGTTCTGAGGGGCCGTTTTGCCACCCGTCGTGTCGGGTGCTGCCGGAATGGGGGGCAGCGCTTCGGTGGCTACATCCTCATTGGTTTCGTAATCGGGGTTTTTGCACGAGGTAACGGACAGCGTCAGCAGCGAAGCGCCGGTCAGCAGACCGAGCAGGAACTTTTTGTTCATAGTAAGCCGAAATAAGACAGGCGTTTGGGACTTTGGGGCCGCAAGATACGAAGCGAGGCCCGCGAAACCTACCTACGGCTTAGCGCCCCATAGGATACGGATTGACGCCCATGTTCTGGAAGGCAAACGACCACACGTCGGCCCACTCCTGAATTTGCAGGGCCGTGCTCTTGCCCGCACCGTGGCCGGCATTCACGTCGACGCGAATCAGCTGGGGGTTGGGCCCGGCGTTCATTTCCTGCAGGGTAGCCGCAAATTTGAACGAATGCGCAGGCACTACCCGGTCGTCGTGGTCGGCGGTGGTAATCATCGTGGCCGGGTACGTGGTACCGGCGCGCAGATTGTGCAGGGGCGAGAATTTGTACAGGTTTTTGAACTGCTCATAATTGTCGGAGGTGCCGTACTCGGGAGCCCAGTTCCAGCCGATGGTGAACTTCTGGTAGCGCAGCATGTCCATCACTCCTACCGCGGGCAGGGCTACGTGGGCCAGCTCGGGCCGCTGGGTCATGATGGCACCCACCAACAGGCCGCCGTTGGAGCCGCCGGCAATGGCCAGGTGCTTGGCATCGGTGTAGCTCTGCACGGTGAGGTACTCGGCGGCGGCAATGAAGTCGTCGAACACGTTTTGCTTATTGGGCGTCATGCCGGCCTGGTGCCAGGCTTCGCCGTATTCGCCGCCGCCCCGCAGATTGGGAATAGCCAGAATGCCGCCGTTTTCGAGCCACAGCATGCGGGCCACGCTAAAGCTCGGCGTCAGGGAAATGTTGAAGCCGCCGTAGGCGTAAAGGTAGGTCGGGTTCTGGCCGTTGAGCTTCACGCCTTTCTTATGCACGATGAACATTGGAATCTTCGTGCCGTCTTTGCTGGCGTAGAACACCTGCGTCGTGACGTAATCCTGGGGGTTCACCTCGACCTTGGGGGCCCGGAATACCGTGCTTTGCTTCGACTCCAGGTCGTAGCGGTAGATGGTGGTGGGGTAGGCAAACGAGGTAAAGGCGTAGTACACGCTCTTCGCGTCGCGGCGGCCCCCGAAGCCGGCAGCCGTGCCGATGGCGGGCAGTTCGATGTCGTTCTGGAACTCCCCTTTTTCACTGTAGACCTTCACCTGGCTGCTGGCATCCTTCAGGTAGGTCACGATGAGGCGGCCGCCCACGTGCTCCACGTTTTCCAGCTTGTTTTCGCCCTGCTTGATTACCTCTTTCCAGTTGGTTTCCTGGGGCTTTTTGGGGTCAACGAGGACAATCCGGTAGCGCGGAGCCTTGTAGTTAGTCAGCACCAGCAGCTGCCCGCCCACGTTGCCAATGACCGAGTTGTTGTGCTCGTAGCTGGCAATAAGGGTGGTGAACTTGGTAGCTTGTTTCGGGTCGGTCAGGTCGCGCACGGCCAGGCGGTTGCCGTCCTTTTTACCGTCGGTGGTGTAGAGCACCAAAAACCGCTCGTCTTCGGTGGTGCCCACCGTGCGAAAACCCAGGGGCATGGTCTTGTCTTCGTACACGAGCTTGTCGGCGCTCTGCGGGGTGCCCAGCTTGTGGTAATAGACTTTGTGAAACTCGTTTTTGCCCGACAGTTGGTTTTGCCCGGCCTTGGGCGCGTCGTAGCGGCTGTAGTAAAAGCCATCCTTGGCCCAGGCCGCCCCCGACACTTTCACCCACTGCAGCTCATCCTTGAGCGGCTGCCGGGTTTTGAGGTCCAGTACCTTCAGCTTCTGCCAGTCGGAGCCCCCGCCCGAGGTGGCGTAGGCCAGGTAGCGGTGGTCGTTGGAGAAATACGTGCCGGCCAGGGCCGTGGTACCGTCGGCCGAAAACTTGTTGGGGTCGAGCAGTACGTCGGCCTGGCCTTCCTGCCCGTTCTGCTGTACGTAGAGTACGCCCTGGTTCTGCAGCCCGTCGTTTTTGGAGTAGTACAGGTTTTCGCCTTCAATCTGCGGAACGCCGAACCGCTCGTAGTTCCACATCTTGGTGAGGCGGTCTTTGATCTGGTCCCGGAACGGAATTTTTTCCAGGTAGCCGAACGTGACCTTGTTCTGGGCCGTCACCCAGTCCTTGGTTTCGGGCGAGTCGAGGTCTTCGAGCCAGCGGTACGGGTCCGTGACGGGCGTGCCGTGGTAGTCGTCGGTATGGTTGGTTTTGCGGGTTTTGGGGTATTCCACAGCGAGTCGGGGAAGGTCGGCCGCGGCCGCCGCACCGCGACGACTCGGACCATTGGTTTCAGCAGTAGGCACTTCCGTAATGGGCCGGCGGGCGGCTACGTCGTTAGCCGGTTGCGTCGACTTACAAGCCCCCAGCACAGTCAGTGCCAGCAACGGATAGGATAATTTGCGCATACGATACGGAGCGTAGAAAGGAGGATGGGCCCGAATATAAACCCATAACCCGCAACCCGCGCAGCTTCGGGCTTTTTGTTTAGGGCAGGCACTGTCCCAACTGCCACCACCTGAGCTTCCTGTAGGCAGTAAGTAAAGTCAGAAAGAGCGTCATGCTTCGACTTCGCTCAGCATGACGCTCATGTTTTCATAACGACATAGTACACCGTTACCGGGCACTGGTCATGCGGCCGATTTTGGGAATCACCTGAATCAGGAAGCGCTTGTTCTGGCCTTCTTTGGCGCCGCGGTAACGGCCGGTGCCGAAGAAGCCGCTGCCGCCGATGATGAGCTCCACGCCGCTGTCCTGGCTGAAGTCGAGGCCGTTTTGCTTCCAGAAATTCAAGAGGTTTAGGGCCCGGCGGTAGCTGAGCTGGTAGGTGAGTTGCTCCTCGGCGCGGTTGCGGGCGTCGTTGCCGGTGTAGCGGGCGGCCATGCCTTCTACAATCACGAGGTAGCGCACGGGCTGCTCGGTTTTGATGGTCTTGAGCACCGAGCGCAGCGTGCGGCCGGCCTGCAGCAAGGCCGGCTTGTAGGCTTCCTGAATCTCGTCACGGCCCGACTTAAATTGTACCGGTACCAGCAGCTCGTGCCGCTCCAGCGCCGGGTCGTACTTAAAGTATTTGCCCTCCAGGCGCTGCAACGAGCGGCGAATCTTGGTAATCTGCTCCAGCTCTTCGGCCTTGGCTTTGAGCTCCCCGTTGGCCGTTTTCAGGTCGTGTTCCCGGTCCTTGAACAGCTTGAAGCTATACACGAACAAGACCAGCATCACCACGAAGAGCGACGTCATCAGGTCCACGTAGCTGGGCCAGAAGAAGTCGTTGGAAGAGCGGTTTTGCGAGTCGTTCATGGTGGGTTTTTAGGTAGGCTACTAGTCTAAATCCTGATAATAGTCATACAGCTTGGCGGCAATCAACTCGCTTTTCGTAGCAGGACGCAAGGTAGCTGAACCCGTATATGCTTCCCCAGTTATGTGGCGGCATTGATGCACATCACTGATAACTACTTTGCCCTCCAGTTCCGAATACCAAGCTTCTAGCGGCTCAAGCTGAATTTCCTCCGACCAGCCTACTTTATACACTACCAACTGGTAAAGCGCATCGTTTATGTACTTAATAAAGGAATGCAAATCACGATCAGCATGCCATGGCAGTTCTGCACTTGCCTTCCAAACCGTAATCAACTCATTGATTTTCCGTCTGCATTCAACCAGGGCGAAAGCTGAAACTGGTAAATCTGCTGTTTGTACTTTCTGGAAAAGCCAAATGAATGTTGTGTGCTCCGGCCGGAGGCCATTCTGACTGTAATGGTCAATTATACTCTGAACGTGATTCGCAGTACAGCCCTTTAGCTCTATCAAGAAGCTCTCCGGCGGATCTATACCCATAGCACCCACTGCTTGCAAGCAGCTTATAGCCTGACGAATACGGGCGTTGATTTGCATTACTTACACTGGCTTTACGCCACCAAACAAGCTGTCCATAAACCGCTGAAACCGGTTCTTGGACGTGGCCTTCACCAGCACCGTGTTCAGGTTGGAAAGCTCGGAGAGCAGCTTGGCCTGAATCTGGGAGTCCAACTCGATTTTGCGCAGCAGCTCGCGCTGGGTAGCTGATACTTCTCGGCCGAGCACGTCCTGCTGGGCATTGAGGTTCTTGAAAGGCTCCAGGTACTGGCGGATTCGGTCGAAGACGTTGTCCTCGTTGAGCTTCTGGAAGTGCTGCTGCCACTTTTCGTAGGCCTGCTGGGCGTCGCGCTCGTGGAAGCTCAGGCGCTGCTGCATCAAATCGGTGAGGCGGCCGGTGGCCTGGTCGAAGTACTGCTCGGTACGGGAGGCCAGGTTGCTCATTTCCTTCTGGTGGCGCTGGAAGAAGTCGAGCTGGGCCTGCACTAGGTTGTCGTGCTGGCCGATGTACTGGCCCACGTTGTTGATGCCCCGCTCGAAGCCCACGAGCCGGTCCAGGATGCTGCTCACGGCCCGGGCCGTTTCGGTGCCGTCTTCCAGCATCTGGTTGAGCCGCTCCTGGTAGCCCACGAATTGCTGGAACATTTCGGCCGACTGACTCACCTTCTCAAACACGGCCACGTTGGCCGAGGCCATCTTGTCGAACCCGATTTCGTTGAGCCGCATCAGGAAGTCGCGCTGCACCTTCACGTTCTCGGTGAGCGTGCCGATGACGGGCTCGAAGATGGTGACCTTGCTGACGAAGTCCTGGTTGAAAGCGTCGAGCACGGCCTTCAGGTTGGAGAGGCTGCCGGCCATATCCGAGTGCAGAATGGGCAGCAGGCGGGCTTGCAGAAAGGTGTAGTAGTTGTTCTGGGCCTGGTCGAGCTTTTGGTGGGCGTTGCGCACCAGGCCGTTGCCGAGCAGCGTGAGCAGCAAGCCCACGAAGGAGCCGGTCATGGCAATGAGCACCCCGGTCAAAAAGGGCGTCAGGGCCTCGTCGTCCGACACGCCGTTGCGGGCAATGCCTACCAGGCCCAGGATTACGCCCAGAAACGTGCCCAGCAAGCCCAGATAGAGCGGGGTGGCCACGTTGGCCTGCACCGCATTTTCCAGGACCTGACTCTGCCGCTCGGAAATGTCTTTGAGGATGCTGAAGTCGGCCGCGCCCTTGTTGTAGCGCAGGTAGGCGTTGGTGTCGGCAATGATTTCCTGGAACTCCGGCGTCACGGCGTCGGCCTTGACGATGTCGACCAGAAACGAGCCTTCCGGGGCATTGGCGGCGTATTCGGGTAGGTCTTCGCCGGAGGGCGTCACCAGGCGGCGCTCCACGCGCAGGGTGTTGCGGTCGGGGTAAAACTGGCTGAGCCGGCGGGCCTGGGCCCGGGTTTGCAGAAACGTGCGAATCTGCAGGCCCACCACAATGGCCACCACAACGACTTCGAGGATTATTTCGAGCATGAAAACGTCAACGGGGAGAAAGCACAAAGGTCAGCGCAAAAACGCTGACCTGCCACTCAATATGCAAAAAAACGCGCGATGCTGAGGGCACCGGCGCCCAATAACCGTTCTACGCAACCCAAACTAGAACGTCATGCTGAATGCAGTGAAGCATCCCGCGTGCAATGGTAAAATCTATTTACTGCTGCGGTAGAGATGTTTCGACAAGCTCAGCATGACGTGCGGGAGCTGGTCACTTGGTTCTATTCGAAATGAATAACGGCTTTCTGCTCAATTTGCCAGGCGCCGTTGCTCTTAATCAGAGTGCCATCCTTGTCCGTCACAATGCGCGACACGGGCCCGTTGGGCTGCTGGTAGGCGCAGGCTTCGCGCAAGGAGTACTGGGCGCTTTGGATGGCGTAGGCGTGGACGCCCGTGTTGGCAGTAACCCGGAAGGTGGCTCGCTCGGGCACCCGCGGGTCGGGGGTTATTTCGTAGATGCTGTCGTGCTGGGGCTGTTCCTGCAAATCGTACTCGCTGAAGCCCCCGTTTACGGGCACCTTCACGTAGTAGCGTGTCGGCGTGGAGGCGGCTGGCGCCGCAGCTACCGGAGCCGGGGTTTCCCAGGTTTCGGGGCCGGGCAGCTGCACCGGGGGCACCAGGCTGTCGAAGTCGTCGCGCGGGGCCGAGGCCGGAGAGCCCGACGGAATGGGCTGGGGTACTGGGGCCGTCTCGTGCATTGGCACCTGCGGCGGAGCATGCGTAGTGGGCGCTGAGGCAATGTTCTGAAACTGGTTCTGAACCGGGGGCGTCGGGGCCGGCGCTGGCTTAGGTGCCGGAGCAGCCGGGCGGGCCGGGGTATTAGCGGCCCGATTGGCAGCCTGGGCAACGGGCGGGGCCTGGCGTGGGGCCGGGGCCTCCACTTTGGGAGCCGCAGTTGCGGAGGACTGGTGCTTGGCTAGCTCTTCTGCTACCCGCTGCTGTACCATTCGCTCAATTTCGCGTTGCAGTTCGGGCGTTATGCGCTTGGGCGCAGCGGCGGCCGCAACTACCCCAGCCGAGGGCGCACTGCCGCTCAGAGCCGCTGCCTTCACCGATTCCAGCTCACTACGGTGCCGGTCGGCACGGGTACCCAGGGCACTGATGCTGCGCCGCAACATCACGTAGAGAAAGATGCTGAGCAAGGACAGAATCAGGGCCAGCGGGGCAAAAAGCTTGCTCATCAGGCTCTCACTGGCCGCGGCTGGGCGAGGTGCTATGGCATTTCCCTCTGCGGCCCCCTGCCCTACTCCGGCGTCGGAGGCTGCCAAAGAAGCTTCATCAGCAACGGAAGTATCTTCGGTGTCGGCGCCGGCAGCGGTTACGTCACTGTTCAGGTCGGCGGGCGGGGTACCGTTGGTCAGGTAGGCGTCCAGTTGCTCTTTCAGGGTGGTAAGCTTGGCCATGCGGGCCGCGTCGGCCCGTCGGGCGGGGGAAGCCTGCAGCTTAGTAACAATTTCGGTGGTCAGCTTCTGCAGCCGCGACTTATCCGAGCCCAGCCCCTTATACATCGTGCCCTTGCCTTCGAGAGGCTGGTAGAGCATGCTGTACACCTTCTGGCTGTCGGCCTTGATGCTGGTCACGAAGTCCGCTAGCGACCCGCCGCAGTTGAGGCTGCTTTTCAGGTTGGGGCGGTTGTTGTCGTCGTACACGTAGCGCACCGTAGCACACCAGATCTGCACCTTCTGCTCATCGAGCGTAGGCTGACCCAGGGGCGTTTGGGCGTAGCCGCTGGTGGTTAGCAGCAGTCCGGTAAACAGAGCAATAACGCGGTGGGAAAGAGTCATGAATACAGCGAAAAGCAGGTTGTGGAAATGTAGCTTGGGTGAATTTATACAGAGACACTGCGTCTTAGTCTATTCACATGGTTATTGAATTTGATTCATGAACTATCTTATATCCCACACTATTTCTAATCGTCCTTTCCTAGCTGTTTGAGGGAAGTATTCCAAGCATGCATCATACCCATAGTAATCGAACCACACACCCGGGATGGTTTCTCTATCTCTATCCGCGAGTATATCTATGCTTCCTTTACTAAGTTTTAGCGCAAAGTCTTCACATCTTGTACTTGAAGGCCCAGAGCCAAAGATCAAGCACGCATCCCCATCTAGATGACCTTTAACAGAAAGCTCTCCCTTATACACGTATGTGTGACTGTTCTCCTTTTTCAGAGTCCAACGGTGATACTTAGAAACATCGGTAACAATAATAGTACGTTGCCGCAACTCTCTTTCTGCTTTTAAATAGTCTTTGTAACCCCACCAAAAGAGGCAAAGCGCCGGTATTGTAATACACAGAGAAAATACCAGTGCTTTCCTATTTGTATCCAGCATTACCCATTCGAAATCAGCTCCCGGCTAAGATTGTACAAGGCTTGCTTGAGCGGATAGAAAAACAGCGTTTCGGGCAGGGTTTCACCCTGGCCGAGGTTGCGGCCAATCTGGTGCAGACCCAGATTGAGACTGTCCTCGATTTCGCGCAGCAGCATTTCCTTAATGCGGGTGCGGTCCACGTCCACGCCGACCTCGCGCATGAGCGGGGCCACGTCGTCGTTGTCGAGCACGATTTCCAGGAAGCGGCGGGTGTTGTCGATGACGCTCTGCTTGAGGTCGGCATCCACCTGGGGCATTTTCAAGCGGGCCGTGTCGATGTCCTGACCTTCGGTGGCGCCGTTGAGCTTCACGGTGCGGATCTGATCAAAGTCGGCCGAGCTGGTGGCGCTTTCCTCGAACAGTACGCCGCCGTTGGTAGTGGCTTCCTTGGGGTTGTCGGCCAAGATTACGCGGAAGTTCTGGGGAGCTTCCTGACCCGTGGCGGCCTTGAACACGGCTTTGCTGATTTTCTCAATGGCTGCCATACTGGCTCCGCCGCTGAGCAAACGCAGGTAGAGGCTGCCCTTGCCCGAGAAGCACAGGTAGCGCGGGGGCTTGAGGCCGAGGTGCTGCACCAGCTGGGCCACGTGGTAGACGATGGCCGTGTAGTGCAGGTAAAACAGCACCCGCAGCTGCCGCCCCTTGCCCAGGCCCAGGCTCTGGGTGAAGCGCAGCGCATCGTTGTAGGTGAACAGCAGGCTGGTCACGTCGGCCGAGCCGAAGTCGGGGTTCTGCAGGGCGGCGCGTAGGTAGCCCTTGTACTCCTGGTTTTCCTCCGAGTCGGGTAGGCTTTCCACATACTGCACGCCCAGGCGGAGCAGACCGTTCTGCTTGGGCGCACCCTGCACTCGGGCGTAACCATCACCCCACAGGTCGTCGCCGGCGAAACGGAACGAGGAGCTGAAGGCCGGCTTCTGCTCGGCGAATATCAGCAAGTCCGTTGTGCCACCGCCGATGTCGATGTTGATGACGTTTTCGTCGCGGTTGGGCACCACCTGGTTCGTGGCCGTGAGGTAGTAGTACGGCGCCACCGACTCCGAAATGCACTGAGTGGGGCGGCGGGCCCGGAAAATCTGCTGGAAGGCCTCGTCCCAAACCTGCTGGAACTGGTTGCGCAAAAACATGTCGAAGCTCAGCGGGGCAAACCACACTACGCGGGTGTCTTCCAGGATGCCACCCTGCATGGCCGCCTTGTGCTTCATTAGGAGCAGGATTTCCTTGAAGAAGGCCGCAATGCGGTTCACGCCCTGGGGGTCCAGCTCGGCGCTCCACTTCAGGTTGGTCACGAAGCGGTTCTGGGGCGGCTGCCCGGTTTCGGTGTTGATGCTGAAGCCGATGTTGATGTTGCTCAGCACCTTGCTCGGCTCGTTGGCGTAGGAGTTCGTCTCGCACACGGCCGTCCGGATCGGGAATTCATACACCGAGCCGGCCTCGCCGATGATGCTGGGCACAAACTCGCGGTTCTGAATCAACGGAATGTCGAACAGCTGGCCCGGGCCGCGCATGTAGCGCTGGAAAGCCGAGTAGCCGGTGTCGGGCAGCGGGGCGTTGAGCAGCTCCATCTGCAAGTCGTTTTCACCGATGGTGAACGGACGCGGGTGGGCCGAAGGGCCGTCGGCGTAGGCCACGTGGGTGTTACTGGTACCAAAGTCGACGGCGAAGGTGAAGCGGCGGGTACCGCGGTCCAGCTCCCGCCAGCGCGGCACGATGAGGCCGCGGGCCGGCGGCGCGCCGTGGAAAGCCGGCGGGCAGGTCAGCTCGGCCAGGTCGAAGTGGGTGCCGGTAATTTCATAGTAGGTGCTGCCGGCCGTGGAAACGCTCTTTTGGGTGCGCTCAAACTTGGTGGCCCGCTTGGCCGCGCCCTGGTCGGTGAGCCGCTCGCCGTTCACGAAGAAGGTCAGGTCATAGCGGCGCTGCAGCATGGTGGGCGAGTTGTCGGCGTCCACGAGCATGACCTTGTAGAAGTCGTTGTACTCGGGCTGGGCCCGCATCTTGTAGAACGGAAACACGCCCATCCCGATGTTAGCCTTCACGATACGGCCCTTCTCGGGAATCTCCCGGCCCTGCGCGTCCTTAGGATTCTGGGGATTCTGGTAGTAGCTCCGCTCGAAGGTGATGAAGCGGCCACCCTGCACCGGAATCCGCAGCGCGATGCGCACGTGGTTCAAGTCGATAGTGAAGGTGAGCAGTTCGGCCAGGTCGTGGTCGGAGAAGTACTCAAAGAAGGTCTGGCGCAGGGGCAGCAGGTAGGGGAAGCGCGCCCGGCCCTGGGTGTCGGCCCCGTACTGGAACGTGACCTTGCCGGTGTGGAAGCGCTGCGAATTCAGCTCGTAGGGTAGCTCCACCAGGGCATCCTCCAGAAAGTCGCCGACGGTCAGGTACGGGTACTTAAAGCCTTTGCCGGGCAGCACGCGGTTTTCCAGGGTCAGCTCGTCGGCATAGGGCACCGGCGTGCGGTCGTCCCAGGGCTGGCCGTTGAGGTAGTTGGCGCCCTGCATGGTCAGGTTGGGGCGCAGCACCAGCGGCGTAGGCCGGCTCTGGTTAGTTTGCCGCGTGGGCGCAATAAACAGGTCCGAGCTGGTCACGGCCGACTGGTCGGCACGACTCGGCAGCGGCACGTGCTTTACGCTGGCCAGGTTGCCCTGGAAGTCGGCAATGGCGGGGTACTTGGTGGCAAACTGCTGGGCCGTATGGTCGCCCCGCATCTGCATCTGGTTGATGATATTCCGGTCCAAGCCCGCAAACACGCTGCCGGCAAAGTCGCGGCGCTGCAGCTGTGGATACGCCAGGAACAGCTCGTAGACAAACTCCCGGAAAGCCGGCGAACGGTCCTCGAGCAGCACCACCTGATCATCAAAGTAATGGCCGCGGGCCTGGGCGCGTTCCAAGTCCAGCCGGCGCACGGCCGGAGCGGTAAAGAACATCGTCAGCGGCGACGTGCCGCCGAGCAGCTGCGGGCCGCCGGGCAGGTTCGGCGACTCGTAGAACACGAGGTACATGTCCGAGAAGTCGCGGAACCGGTCGTCTTGTAAGAACAAACGCAGGGTTTCGCCCAGCAGGCGAGTACCTTCGTCGCCCTGCATCCGCCGCAGCTCCGACTCCACGTTCCAGCGGCGCAGCGTGATTTTGCGGCCGGCCTGGGTGTAGAGGTTGTAGTTGTAGAGGATTTCGAACAGGTCCCAGAAGTGCGACACCAGCTCATGGTACACTGAGCCGGGGTTGCGCTGCCCTTCCCGGGCCAGAAAGTCGAAGGCCGTTTCAAAAAGGTGCATCCGCGCAAAGGGCGTCGGGATGCTGACCGCCACGTTCTTGGCCCGCCCGCCCGTGGGGTCGGTTACGGTATTGATTTCGGTGCTGGTGATGGGGGCGGTTTTCTGCCAGCCCTGCACCTGCTGGGAACCGTTGTTATGAAGACGAAGAACTTTGGGCATTGTCGGGAATTTGTCTTGGGTAAGGGGAGCCGCAGGAGGAATACGGCGAGGAGGGCGTCGATTCCCCTGCTTCTTTTCAAGGAGGGGTGCCCGAAGGGCGGGGTGGTTCGGCGTTGTTTAGAAGAACGTCATGTCGAGCAGAGCGAGACATCTCGCGTGGCGTCGTTGAGTTACTAATCAGCGTTAGCAGGCGAGATGTCTCGCTCTGCTCGACATGACCAACGATTTTCGTTCAACCAAACAACATCAGCTAGTGTGGTCAACCACCCCAGCGGCAGTAAACTGCCGCGTCCCCTCCTCATCTGAGGAGGGGAGTTAGTTATTCCGCTAAACCACTTTCACCTTTTCCTCAAAGGCCTTATCCGTCACCCTATCGAACAGGGCCACGAGCTTCTTGAAGTTATCGGGCTCCTGCACGGACTTAGCCGCGTCGTTGAGCTGGTTGAGGAAGTAGTTCTGACTGAGGCCTTTGTTGAAAAAGTCGTTCCACTTCTTTTCCACAGGCTTGCCGGCAATCATGGCGTTGAAGTCGTCGGTGGTTAAATCGAAGGGACGGAAGGCGCGGCGGTTCTGGGCCAGCTCCTTGAGCCACTCGTCCACGCCGTACTCGGGGCTGTGCAGGAAATTGTTGAGCTCCTTGAAGATGGGCTCGTTGCGCAGGGCGTGGTCCAGGTTCAGGTTGTCGAAATAGGGCGCCTTGTCGGTGGGCAGGTGCTGCTTGTGGTAGCGCGAGAAGTAGAGCAGCTGGGTCAGGTTCTTGGCTACCAGCTCCCGCGACTCGTCGGGCAGGTGGCTGAAGTTGAGCTCCTGGGTGTCGACGCCGAGGCCGTACTCGTGGAAGTGCGGGCCGCCGTTGCGCAGCTCGGCATCCGAATACTGCATGAAGTCGACCACGCTCAGGGCGGCCAGCAGCTCGATGAGGTGGGCCTTGTTGCGCTGGGCCGTGCCGCCGGGCTGGTTTTCGTAGGGCGTGTCGGGCGTGTCGGCCAGGTAGTACAGCGCGTCGAGGCCCTGCAGGTTGTGCTCGTAGTAGCTAAGCGCCGCCTTGGTTTTGGTCAGGAAGGAGTTGGAGTCGATGATGGAGTTGTCCTCGCTCTGCAGGGCGAAGTAGGGCATCACCGTCACGGCGCCGGTGAGGGCGTCGCGCAGGTAGCGGGCGTTGCTCAGGCGGGTATTCTGGTCCTTGAGGTTCTTGAGCAGCAGCGGGAAGCCGGCCGCGCCGGTACCGCCGAAGATGCTGGAAATAAAGAACACCCGGTCCCCGGCCTGGAAGTTGTCGGCGAAAAACCGGATTTCGGGCGACTCCACCACTTTGTTGAGCACGATGCTGCCCACGTTGGGCGAGCCCCGGAAACCGATGGTGAGCGGGCTTTCCAGGTTGTCCTGGGTGAAAAGCAGCTCCACGAGGCCCTTGGAATCGACGGACAGCTGGTCGTAGCTCAGGTACTGGCGGAAGCTCTGGTTGATGCCGCCGAAGTCGAACACGAAGGTATCCTTCACGCCGCCGTTGTTGTCGGCCGAGATGCTGCTGAGCGTGCTGATGTCGGTTTGGAAGAAGCCCTCGTCGCGCTTGCCCAGGCGCTGGTAGATCTGCTGGTAGCTCTTGAGCATGTCGACCGTGCGGTTCATGTCGCCGTTGTGGGCGTCGGGGTCGATGATGATGGGCACCACCCGGTCGCAGTTGGCCAGCTTCACGCCCGAGGCTAGCAGCATGGTCAACGACCGAATAACGCGGGAACCGGTGCCGCCAATGCCGAAAATGAACAGTTTAGCCATGTTGGAGTTGAATTTTGACGAATCTCCCCGCAGTAGATGATGCGGGGATGATGCAGTTTGAAGTCTTACGGGGTTTGTTGAGTGACTATCGTTCTGACGTTTCAACCACCCCGCCCTTCGGGCACCCCTACTTATCTAAGGAGGGTAACTGGTGTTCTTAAGCCTTAAAAAGGAGTCGTGCTGGCGTTGGTGGAGCCGCGCTTGAGGATGACCGAGAACAGGAAAAACCAGAACAGGCCCAGGATGGCATTCCAGGTCGACATCCAATAGATGTAGCTGTGCGAAGCTACCGCCTGGGAGTTGGCCTGCCAGATACCGATGATGAAGGCCAGCAGGGCGTTGATAACCAGGAAAGTTACCCAGTGGCGCACCTTGTTAAAGGTTGCCACGCCCATGGCCCGGTTAATCAGGTAGTAGAAAATCAGCACCATAGCCAAGGACAGGCCGATGGTGAGCAAGCCTACGTTGGGAAAAATCACCTCCCGGTAGACCGGCGTTTCGGACGGGGGCTGGGGCGAGCCGATGAGTTCGTAGATAAAGCGGAAGAAGCCTTTCATAGAGCGGAGTGTAGGGCAAACGGTGGTTTGCAGAGCGTGAAACGAGGGTGAAAAGCGGTAATGTGGGTGCCGATGATACGAGAATCTACTGGTGCCGTTGGGCTTAGTCGGCGGGCTGCAAGGTGAGCGGAATAGTGAAAACCGGGGCTTTCTCCTGCCCGGAGGTCGTTACGGCCTCTACCCCGTCGAGCAGGCTGCTCAGGGCGAAGGTCTTGGCCCCGACCTGGTTGATGTTGCTGTCATTCTTGGTGGTCCACTGCCCTACCCAGGCCGGGCGCTGGTTTTTCAGCACCAACTGGAGCGGGCGGGCGGCTTTGCCGAGCTTGGTAACGCGCACTTTGACAAAATGCGTGTACTGGCTTTCGGCCCCACTGCTGTTTTTGGTTTGGTCGTTGGCCGCAAATACGTCGATAATCTTGGCGTCGGTGTCCTGGGCCTGTAGTTGCAGATTAGGCTTGAGGTACTTTACGTCGCGAAACAGGCCGGGCAACTGCTTTAAATCTAGGCCGACCACAAACTCTACCGGCTCCTTGGCCGACACGCTGCTCACGGCCACGGTGTGGTAGGTAGCCCCGGCGGCCCGTTTGCTGGCGTCTTTCTCACCATAATACCAGGAGCCCACGTTCTGGAAGCGGCTCAGTAGGGACGACGTCGGCACCGGATACGTTACGCCAAAATGGGCCTGCTGGGCGGGCTGCTTTTCCAGCAATGCCGTGTCGAAACGGCGTACGGCGTCGGCGGGGCCAATCACCCAGAAGTAGTAGGGAATATCCGTGTCGCAGCAGCTGTTGATGCGTTTCATCGCCGTTTTCAGGGCCGGATAATACGTACCGCGGAAGTCGGACGAGTAGCCGTACACCGACACGGCCAGGTCCGGGCGCTGGGCGCGGTTCAGCGCGTCGGTAATGTCGGTGCTGATGTAGGGAATAGCCCCGGCGTTTTTGGGGGAGTAAATAAAGTCCGAAATCAGCACGCTCACCGAGTTGGGCGCGTAGTAATTAGCTACCAGCGTATCGAGCACCGTGGGAATATCGGTGCTGCTGGCCGGTTGCTGAATGCCGCCGCGCACGGTCTGGGAGAGTTGCTGATAGGAGTCGCGGTAGGGTTTTTCCTTGATGCGCAAAAACGTTTTGCGGGCCGCACTGCTGCGGTTTACTTCCGACAAAAACTGCGCAACGTGCTGCTGAAAGCGGGTATTGGAGGCATCGGCGCCGGTTTTGGGCATAAAGCCTTCCATGGAGCCCGATACTTCCAGGAACACGTTGACCTGGGCCAGCGGGCCGGAGCCGGCCGGAGCGGGGGTAGCTGCCGCAGCCGTCGTTTCCTTGGGCGCTACGGCACCGGGAGCTTCGGTAGGCGGAACCTCCGTGGGAGTTTCGGCCCCGCCTTCCTCCTTGATATCCTTGCGGGAGTAGCAGCCGGGCAAAAGCAGCAGCCCTAAAGCCAGGGCCGGAAGCAGACGGAAAGAACTGGTCAAGTGCATTCGAACAAATTAAGAGCCGTCGACGGTGCGCCGCCCTCTGCGTACTGCCAGCACGGCCGGCAGGTTGTGGGTGGAACGTACGTAAGGCTATAAAATTTTATGGCAAAAACCGCATATAGGCTTGATCTTGCCACCAAGCCTATGCCAATCAGCCCGTTAAAACTGTGCCATGAAGTCCGCAACCCGCAAAAAGAACGGTCCGGGCGAGTGGCCGACATCAGGGCGCAAGCGCAATAATTCGGTGCCTGTTGCGCATCTTGCAGAAGCCAGGCTTGAGCTCATCGGTAGGCTCGGCTGGATGTAGCCATGTTCAAACCTTTATCCTGGGCCGTGGTGCTGTGCGCCACGCTGCTAAGCTGCGAATCCCGCCAGCCAGTCACTGTTACTACGGCTCCAACTGAGTCGGCTACATCAGCGGCCCCGGCTGCTCCGGCGAAGCCCACTAGGCCCGGCGTAGCCGATACAACCGCCGCTTTTGCTACGCTGAGCGCCCAGCCCGATTCTACGCACCGCCCACCGACCATCACCATCGGAGGCCAGCAGTACCGGCTCCTGACCAGCGCCAAGACCGACCCCAACCGCCGCCTGCCCGTGCCCCAAGACCCAGCCGATTCGGCCGAAGTGGTTACCGCCGAATCGGAAGCTATGGCACTCGCCGGCAGCTACGGGTATGACGTGCAGTACACCGTGAGCCTGGTAGCCGCCAATGGCAAGCCCCGGTTTACAGCGACGCTACACAAAGCCGATTTTGCCGCCGCCATGGGTCCCACCCACGTGAACGAGTCGTTTGCCGCGGCCCCCGACTTTTACGGCTACCTGCCCGGGTTTAACGCCCTGGCCTTTGTCGTCTCCTTTTATCTGCACGACACCGACGACGGCGGTGAGGCCCTCTTGCTGCTCGATGCAACGACCGGCAAGGTGCGCCACATCGGCATGCAAGGCTGGGCATTCGGGGCCACCGACGGCATAACCCTCACCCCCGATGGCCGCACTCTGCTGACCAGCTACGAAATTGTGCACGCCAACGGCCGGTCCGTAAAGCTGGCTCGTAAAGGCCTGGAAATAGCCGGTACCCTGCTGATAAATGACCAAACCGTGCTGGCCGTATATGAGGGCGAAACCTATATTGACGCCGATGGGGGCATGACCAACCGGGAAATAAATGGCCCCAATGCCTACCTGCTCGACCTCAACGGCCGCGAAATAGGCCGCTTCAACTTTCACGGCACGCAGGCGGAAATGGGGTACGGCTTCACCTACAAGTACCTGGCCCAGACCCGCTCCCACTATTTGTTCGACGACGGCATCAAAGTTCTATTCGTACTTAACCGCGACAACCCCCGGGCCCACCGGCCAGTTCGGCTTACCCAACTGCGCAAATTCACTGCTCCCCAGCGTCCTACTGAGGTTCGCCTGCATCTTACCTCTACCCTGGGCAGCCACCTCACCCTCTACGTCGATACGCTGAGTAGCAGCGCAGTACGTTACTCGCTGCGCAAGCCTACGTATGAGCCATAAACCAATTGCGGCTTGGTAAAGCGGCCTACGTGCTCATTTCCACGTCGTCCCAGTCCTGAGCCCGGCTGAACACCCACTCCAGGGCTTTGCGCCGCTCGTACACCAAGCTTTCCGATACCAGCGCCTCCCGGCCGTGCAGGCGTTCATCCACGCAGTACCAGTGCAGACGGTAGTAGTAGTCGAGCATGCGGTAGAGCTCCTCAGTGGAGCGTAGCTGCTGCACCTGGGCCAACTTGGCGTTGTCTTCGCCGGCCTCCAGGTTGGGCAAGAGCGAGGCCATGTTGTCGCCGCACCACTCGGTGGGCTGCAACTCGTCGGTCATGCCGGTGGCCCACATCAGGGCCCAGAGGCTTTCCAGGCTCCAGCGCAGGTTAATTAGCTCCTGCTCGGTTAGCTCGCTGTTGTCTTTTTGCAAAAGCGTCTCTTCCTCCGGCGACAGAAACACCAGCAGGCCGTGTTGGGTCAGCCAGTCGCGGATAATATCGACGGGGGCCTGAAAGGAGATGTTGATCAGCGCATTCAGTACGCTCATGCGGCCCTGCACCTCGGCTACCGAACGGGTAGCCGGCGTGTCGAGTATCGGCAGCCAGTCGCAGACGCGGCCGCCCAGCAGCAGTACCTTGCCTTCCGATTCAGTCTTGGTATGAAATTTAAATTCCTCCGTCATACCCCGGGCGGATTATTGGTCTTATAAAAACGCCGCTACCTGGCACTTCAACCAGGTAGCGGCGGCAACTACGGCAGCCTTGTGCGGTGTTAGCTATAGTCAATTTCGGTGTTGTCGCCGATGTTGAGGCTATGGTTCAAGCCGCGGAACGAGGCATCCGAGCCCACGATACAGTCGTGCATCACGGCCTGCCGCAGCTCGGAGTACGAGCCAATAATAGAGTCGCTCAGGATGGTATTTTTCACGATGGTCCGGTCGCCGATAGCTACGTTGGGCCCGATGATGGAGTGCGAAATCTGGCAGTCCTTGCCGATGCTGACGGGCGGAATGATGATGGTATCGGGAAACTCGGGGTATTTATTACCCAGGAATTCGGGCCGGTTGAGCAGCTTGGCATTGGCTTCGAGCAGGGAGTCCTTGCGGCCACAGTCAAACCAGTGGTCTACCGGCGCGGTGGTCATCTGAGCCCCGTCCTGAATCATGAGCATCAGGGCGTCGGTGAGTTGGAATTCGTTGTGGGTGCGCAGGTCCTGCTCGATGATGCGTTCCAGGGCCGAGGCCAGCCAAGCCGGGTCGGCAATCTTGTACAACCCCACCAGCGCATAGTTCGACTTCGGAATCCGGGGCTTTTCAATGACCTTGGTCACTTTCCCGCTGTTGCTGGTTTCGACCACCCCGAATATCGAGGGCGTTTTCACCTCCTTCACCGCCAGCACGTTGCCTTCGGTACGCAGCAGCTCGCGCAGGTCCACGTCCACGATGGTATCGCCGAGCATAATGAGTACGCCGTCCTGATCGTGGCGGAAGGTGTCGCGGGCCAGCCACAGGGCGTGCCCGATGCCCTCGCGGGGTTCCTGCACCACGAAGGTGGAGCGCAGCTGCGGATAGTAGCGCCGTACGTAGCTCTCGATTTTTTCGCCCAGGTAGCCGATAATAAACACGAATTCCTCGATTCCGGCGTCCTGCAGCCGGTCGATGATATGCCCCAGAATGGTATTGCCGGCCACCGGCACCAGCGATTTGGGCTGGGTATGGGTGTGCGGGCGCAAACGGGACCCGATACCGGCGACAGGGATAACAGCTTTCATGCGGTATGAAACAAGCGTAAGTCCGCAAAATAGTGAATCATTGTGGTAGCGGACCATAGAACAACCGCAATGACCTGAATTCGTACTGGGAACCCAGCAGCAACAGCTGCCCAGGCATTCGGTTTCAAACTGGACTTCTACTTTACCGCACTTCTTTCCCTTTTTCCCTTCATCCCTACTCCTTTTCTCATGAAACGTCTTTTTCTGTACCTGATCGGGCTGGTCGTGCTGCTGAGTCAATCTTCCTGCGGCTACAACACCATGGTGTCGAAAGACCAGGCCGTAAAAGCCCAGTGGGCCAACGTGCAGAGTGCTTACCAGCGCCGCTCCGACCTGATTCCAAATTTGGTGAATACCGTGAAGGGTGCCGCCAACTTCGAAAAAACGACGCTAACGGATGTCATCAATGCCCGCGCGAAAGCCACCAGCGTGCAGCTTTCGGCCGAAAACCTGACCCCCGAGAATATCAAGCAGTTTCAGGAAGCCCAAAGCCAGGTTAGCTCCGGACTGGGCCGCCTGCTGGCCGTATCGGAAAACTACCCCGAGCTGAAGGCCAATGCCAACTTCCAGGAGCTGCAGGCCCAGATTGAGGGCACTGAAAACCGCATCAACGTGGAGCGCAACAAGTTCAACACCGTCACCAACGACTACAACGGGACGGTCAAGTCTTTCCCCAATAACATCTTTGCGGGGATGTTCGGCTTCAAAGAAAAGCCCTACTTCGAGGCGGATCCGGCTTCGCAGAAAGCGCCGACAGTACAGTTCTAAGTTCGTTTTTGGTAGCTGGTTTTTGGTTTTCGGCCTGCAACATGGCCAAAGCCAAAAACCAAAAACGAATCACCAAAAACAGTTGTCATGACCAACCCCATTACCCCGGAGCAGGAAGCCGCGCTAGTGGCCGCCATCCGGCAAGCCGAAATCACAACTTCCGGTGAAATTCGGGTGCACCTAGAAGACACCTGCCCCACGCCCGAACCCCTGGACCGCGCGGCCCAGGTGTTTGCCGAGCTGGGCATGCACAATACCGCCCAGCGCAACGGCGTACTGTTTTACCTGGCCTGGGAAACCCGACAGTTTGCCGTTATCGGCGACGCGGGCATCAACGCGGCCGTCTCCGACGACTTCTGGGAAACCACCAAGGAAACCGTGCTGGAGCAGTTCCGAGCCGGTAAATACGTAACTGGGTTAGAGCGCGGCGTGCGCATGGTAGGCGAGCAGCTGAAGCGTTACTTCCCCTACGACGCCAAGACCGACAAAAACGAGCTCGACGATTCTATTTCATTTGGCGACCCCGCGCCGCCACGCGTATGAGCAACCTCTCCCCTGTGCTAGTGCTGCGGCACTGGCTTCGCTTTTTTCTGCTGCTGGTCGGGCTGGCTCTTAGTGCCAGGCTGAGCTATGCCCAGCAGGTTCCGCCCCGCCCCAGTCCGCCCCGCCTGGTCAACGACCTGGCCAATATGTTGCAGCCCGATGAGGAGGCCGCCCTGGAGCAAAAGCTGGTCACCTACAACGACTCCACCTCGTCGCAGATTGCCGTGGTGACGGTGCCCACCCTGGGCGACGACGAAATAGCCAACTACGCCCAAACCCTCTACGAAAGCTGGGGTATCGGGCAGAAAGGCAAGAACAACGGCGTGCTGGTGCTGGTAGCCGAAAAGGAGCACCTGGCCCGCATCCAGACCGGCTACGGCCTGGAAGGCGCCATTCCGGATGCTCTGGCCAAGCGCATCATTTCCAACACCATCGTGCCCGCCTTCCGCGAGCAGCGCTACTACGAGGGCCTCGACCGGGCTACCGACCAGCTCATTGCCCTGGCCAAAGGCGAGTACCAGGCCGACCAGGCGCCGGCTACCCGGCAGCGCGGCCGGCAGGATAGCAGCGGCTCGGGCTGGATGTTCTGGCTCATTATCGGCATCATTGTGCTTTTCATTCTGATGCGCAGCCGCGGTGGCGGCGGTGGTCGGGGCGGCGGATTCCGCGGCGGCATGATTCCGCCCATCATCTTCGGCGACTTCAGCGGCGGCCGCGGCGTATTTGGCGGCGGTGGCGGTTTCGGCGGCGGCTTTGGTGGTGGTGGCGGCGGTGGTTTCGGCGGCTTCGGCGGCGGCTCCTCCGGCGGCGGCGGGGCCAGCGGCAGCTGGTAAATGTCCTCCATGTATTAAATGAAAAAGGCCTGAACCATGACGGTTCAGGCCTTTTTGCTTTCAAGCTAGCGCGAGGTTACTCTACTACGACGCGGCGGGTTACGGGACCGTCGGCGTAGTTCACGCGCAGTAGATATACCCCGGCTTTCACGTGGCGTAAAGGCAGGGTCAGCGTGGGTTGTGGCGCGGGCTGCGTGAGTGCCGTGCGGCCCAGGTTGTCGAGCAGCTGCACCGACTCGGGCCGGGCGGTAGCGTCTAGAGCGAGGTTTAGCTCGCCCCGCGCCGGCACGGGCCAGGCCTGGGTACGGGCATCGAGCTGGGCATTGGTCACGTGCAGTACGTTGGGGGCCGTCAGGCGGACGAGGCCTACCCTGGTCTGCATATTAACGGCTTCAAAGGCTCCGGCAACCAGGATTTTACCATCAGGCTGCACCAGTAGAGCATTTGCGCTATAGTTAAAGTCTACGCCGCTAAAGGTAGCGTCGGGCTGTCCATCCGGCATCAGACGAAGTAGGTCGCTGCCAATGCCAATGACCAGAATCCGGCCGTTAGGCTGCACAGCCAGGTCAGTGAACCAGTCTATTGCTTGCTGATTATTGACTGGCAGCACAGGGGAGAATGAAGCGTCGATAGCCCCGCTGGGCAGCAGGCGGGCAAGGCGAAATGGTAGCGTAGCGGGCAAGCTATTGTCGACGTAGCTACCTACTAGTATCTTACCATCGGGCTGCACGCGGATGTTATGAATATCTATCCCCGGAGTGGTTTGAACGGGAGAGCTAAAGCTGGGGTCAAGGGCACCGTTGGGTAACAGCCGCACCATGGCCGATACGGTAGTCGAGTTGTAGGTGTCCCAGCTACCGCCAACGAGGATTTTACCATCCGGCTGTACGGCCATGCTGCGGATTATTTGGTTATGCCCAAGCTGACCAGAAATAAAGCTGTTGTCGGGCTGGCCGTTGGGCAATAAACGCTTCAACCGGCCGAAGGATGCGTCAATCACAATTCCGCCATCGGGCTGCACGACAAACCGATCCACGTAAGTACCAGGTTCGGGCTGAAAAGTAGCATCAACAGCACCCGTGGCCAAAAGGCGCATAATCTGCGGTGAGCCAACCATGTTGCCTATCAGCCAGGATCCGCTGATTAGAATTTTGCCATCGGGCTGCACAGCTATCTGCTGAACATCAAAAGGGTTTGCGGTTTGCGTGGGGAAAGTAGAATCAATCGTCCCATCCGGGTTGAAACGCGTCAGGCCCTTGACCCGAACCCCATCGACTTCATCAAAATCCCCGGCGGCTATAATCTTGCCATCGGCCTGAGAAGCCATGGTATGTATACTTCCATACTTGAGCACCACGGGGTTGAAGGAAGAATTGATGGCTCCGCTGCCGGTCAATACTACCACGCTATTGCGCCGCCCTTCCTGCTGTACTCCCAAGCCGCTTACTAATACCTGTCCGTTGGGCTCATCCTGCAGGGAGCTGACCTCTGTGCCGGCGGGAGGCACAAAGCCCGTATCACGGCTGCCATCCGGATTGACGCGAATAAGGGCCTTAGTGGCCGACCCGGCGTAAAGTCCATACATAGGCGCCATGATTCGACCATCGGCCTGAACAATAAACTCACTGGCATCATAACGATTCCGGACGGAGCCAGTAGGCGCCGTACTAACTTCTGAAAAGGACGGATCTACGGCCCCACTGGGCAGCAGGCGGCCCAACAGCCGGGTGCTACCGTCGGCGAATGGTAACCCAAACCCTCCGTCACCAACCAAAATATTCCCGTTGGGCTGTACCCCGATGAGGACGACTTTGGCCTTGTTGGTTAGTGGGGAAGAAAAGCTGGTATCCAGGGTCCCGTTCGGCAAAAGCCGGGCTATTGCCGCAGGGAAATCGAAGTCACCCCCAACAAGGATTTTACCGTCCGGTTGCAGGGTAATTTCCTGCACTGCATCATTCAACTGCGTGCCGGCGCTAAAGCTGGCGTCAACCGCACCTGTCGGCAGCAAACGCACAATGCGTTGAGCGGCTATACCGTTGTAAGTGGTAAAGGTGCCCCCTAGCAGGATCTTACCATCAGGCTGCACCGCCGAAATTCGTGCCCGGCCCGCACCGCTAGCCACTCCGGCATCGAAGCCAGGATCGGCGGAACCGTCGGCGTTGAGCAATAACAAGTCCTGCCTGCTTAGTCCACCTATGGTTAGAGCCCCGTCACCAATCAGCAGCAGTTTACCCGAGGGCAACACGCGCACATTGGTAACACTGCCTCGGAGCGTGGCAACGTTGCCAGTAAAGGTCTCGTCAACCGTATTGTCGGCATTGAAGCGCAGGAGCAGAACACTCGTTCTCGTTTCTGGACGCACAAAGTTACCCAGCACCAGCCGCTTACCATCGGGTTGGGAGACAGCCACAGTACCGCTAGCACTAGCAGGAGTATAGAGCACCGGAGACCGGAAGGTAGGGTCCAGGGCCTGACCAGTAACAGTTGCCCCTGTGAAAGCAGCTATGATTAGCGTAAACAAACATCGTAAAGGATTTCGCATAGTCTGTAAGAAAGAGTTCATGTGGTCCAATATACAGACGCTATTCCATTCAGGTAGAGCTCGAGCCATTTGCTTCCACTTGTCTTTATCGGACGACTACTCGCTAACAAGCCAGCACCTAGTGATTCGACCTCCATGCACAACAAAAAGGCCTGAACCGCAATAGCTCAGGCCTTTTTGTTGTGCGTAACTTAATGTTATTCTATTACTATGCGGCGGGTTATGGGACCATCGGCGTAGTTCACGCGCAGTAAGTACACCCCGGCTTTCACGTGGCGTAAAGGCAATGTCAGCGTAGCTTGGGTTGCGGGCTGCGTGAGTACCGTGCGGCCCAGGTTATCGAGCAGCTGCACCGACTCGGGCCGGGCGGTAGCGTCGAGGGAGAGGTTAAGCGTCTCGTGGGCTGGCACGGGCCAGGCCTGGGTGCGGGCGTCGAGCTGGGCACTGGCGACGTGCAGTACGTTGGGGGCCGTCAGGCGGACGAGGCCTACCCTAGGCTGCCCGCTAACGCTTGTAAAGCTTCCAGCAACCAGAATCTTGCCATCGGGCTGCACTAGTACATCTTCTACATCAGAGTTAAATCCGGCATCTCTGAAAGAGACATCGGCCGAACCATCGGGCATTTTGCGTAGCAGGCCATTACCATAGGCAGCTACTAACAGGCGGCCGTTGGGTTGCAGAGCAAGCCCTTTCACCCAGCCAAAACCGCCACTGGTAGGCAGACTGGAAGTAAACGTATTGTCGGCCCCGCCAGTAGGCAACAGGCGAAACAGGCCATAGGGTAATGAGGATGGGTAGGTAGCATCAGTGAAGCCGCCTACAATAATTTTGCCGTCGGGTTGCAGGAACAGTTCATCCACCTCCGTATCGGGAACAGACTGAATGGGTGACGAAAAAGTATGATCTAAGGATCCATCGGCCCGTAGCCGCGCCAATGCCTGATACTGGTTTGAACCCAAGCCCAAAAACAAGCCCTGACCTCCTACGAGCACTTTACCGTCAGGCAATGGCAATATAGTCAGGATAAGATCATTAGCCACAAATGGGTAAAACCCTGTTTCAGCAATTCCACCCTGACCGTTGGCTAGCAACAGCTCTAAATTACTGCCGTTTGTTACATAAATTTTTCCGTCGCTCCGGAGAGCGAACTGGCTTACATAGTTGCTCACATGAATACCCTTTGGCCCTGACCATGTATTATCGGGAGAGCCATTAGCCAGTAGCCGAACCATATTATAGTTGAGGCCGGATGCCAGCCCGATACCGAGTACTTTACCATCGGGCTGGAGGCTTATCTTTTCCATTCTTAACAGCGGGCCTACAGGGACTGTAAAGCTGGCATCTACGCTTCCGTCAGCATTGAACCGAGCTAGGTTATTAACCCGAACGCCATTAACCTCGTCGAACTCTCCTGCGGCCAGTACTTTACCGTCGGGTTGCTGCACGATGCTTCGTACGGAGCCAAACCGCAGCAACTGTGGGTTAAAAGCTGGATCGACAACTCCATCTGCAGTCAGCAATGCGACGGAGCTCCGATGGTTTGGCAGCCGGAAATAGGAGCCGCCTATCAGCAATTGACCATTGGCTTGTTGCTGAAGAGAGTTTACGCTTCCAAACGAGGTGGGCACGGCAAACGTCGCATCACGAGTGCCATCAGCATTAAACCGCGTCAGCAGCTCTGTGGCCTGCGTAGCACCAATTGTGACCGGAACCACCACTTGCCCGGTGGGCTGCATCACTATATCAGTGACGTCGTTTCGGTTGGCAATGGAAAAAGGATATGTAGTGTTATCGACTTTATAGGTGAATACAAGGTCTTGCGCCCCATTGGGTCGTAAGCGCACCAAGTAGTTGGCCTCGTTATTATTCCCCTCCAGTAAACCACCTACCAGAATACTGCCATCAGGCTGTAGCCCTAGCAAAGTAGCTGCAGCATCGGTTGAAAAAGGTGAAGTGAAAGATGGATCGAGGGCACCTGTAGATAGCAGGCGGGCCACCCCAGCGGGGGCATCAAAGCTACCGGCTACCAGGATGCGGCCATCGGGCTGAAGGATGATATCAGCAACGGGAGAATTGAATATAGCATTGGAGTTGAAAGTTGCATCGACGGCGCCGGTGGTCAGCAAACGAACAATGTTGCGGCGTACCACGCCATTGTAAGTGGAGAAATTGCCACCCAGCAGAATTTTTCCATCGGCTTGCACAGCCGACACACGGGCCGAGCCGCTGCTAGTAGCCGTACCGGCATCAAAGCTGGCATCAGGCGTACCGTCGGCATGAAGCACCATCAGATCCTGTCGGGTAACGCCATTAAGTGTGAGAGGACCTTCACCAATAAGCAACAGTTTGCCGGTGGGAAGTATGCGGACGTTGGAAATACTGTTGGTGAAGTTGCCCTGCAGTCCGGCAACATTGGTAGTGAAGACTTGGTCAACAGTATGATCAGCATTGTAGCGTACTAAATGGATTCTGCTACCAGCATCCGTTTGATCAAAGAAGCCAACGACCAACCGCTTACCATCGGGCTGGGGTACAACAGATGTTATCGAGGCCGGTGTGTAGAGGGTGGTAGGCTGAAAGCTGGGGTCAATGGTTTGCCCGTATCCGGCATGGCAGCCCAACAAGCTCATAGCCAAGGCTAATGACTTAAGTAATCTTTTTTTCATATGGCTAGTAGGATGTAAATCTCAGCAAGTTACACCCTACCCCACTGGGAACAAGATTTTTTACCATGCCTTACTAAACCCAAGAGCTCGTCCGCAGATTAAGCAAAAGCCACTATTGTCAGATGTGGACCCGAAGCCACCAGTTACTTACCAGAGGCAACTACTCCCCCACCTGCTTGTACAGCGGCAGCTCATAAAACGGCCGCAGCAGCGCTACCACATCCAGGGCGTCGGCCAGGGCCTGGTGAGCCACGGTGTCATCCTCGAACTGGGCCCGGGCCTTGCAGATGCTCATCGTGGGCAGGCGGGTGTCTTTGCGCCAGTTCAGGTAGAAGGCGGCCGGGTCGAGCAGGGCGGGCTCGTGGCGCACCAACGTGCCCCAGCCGGGCAGCTGCCGCAGAAACGGCACGTCGAAGGGCCCAATGTTCTTACCGGCCAGCGTCACGACCACGCAGTCGTGCTTATCGGCCTTAAAGCCGTGCTGCACCAGAAACTCCCGCAGCTGGGGCACTAGCTCGTCGGGGGTACACCGCTCCGGGTTAGCGTCTTTGCGGGCCAGCTCTTCGAGCAACCCGGCGTTCAGGGCCAGGGCGCCGGCCGTGCCGACATACTCCGGGTGGCGCACGCAGCGCCGAAAAGCGGGCAATTCTGCCAGCGGCAGTACATGCTTGGTGTCTTCCACCACGGCGGCGAGTTCGATAATCTGGTGCCGGTCGGCATTGCCACCGGTTGTTTCTAAATCCAGGGAGATATAGCGCATAGGCTACCCTATACGGGGCCGGCGCCCTTGCTGCCGTCCGGGCTTAATGGTCGCTGCGCACCCCGGCCCGAATGGCCGCCGGCAGGCGGTTTTCGGCCGGCGGTACCGGGCAGGAGTACTTGCCGCTGGCGTCGTAAGCGCAGTAAGGGTTGTAGGCCCGGTTGAAATCGAGCCACACGGTGCGGCTTTTAGGAATGCGGAAGTCGAGGTAGCGCCCCCCGCCGTAGCTCTCGTGGCCGTTGGTAGGGTCGGTGAAGGGAATGAACAGATAGTCTTCGTAGCCCGGCCGGCGCATCAGGTCCAAGCCCTGATACACGCTGAGCGTAAGCTTGCGGCCATGCAGGGTGAAGTGCAGCTCGCCGTATTTGCGGTATTCGGGCTCCCGCAGGCCGGTGGTTTTCATCTTAAACGGCGCCGAGGTGGAGTCGCGCACGAAGGTGGCCTCTACGTAGTAGCGGTAGTCGGCCGGAAAGAACGGTAAGCCCTGAAACGTACCACGGGCCTCCGCGGGCAAAGGCGTGCGGGCCGGGTCGCGGTATTCGGCATCCAGCTCCTGCTGAAACGCGGCTACGGCGGCGGCGTGTTCGGCGGGGCTCAGCCGCAGGCTCGTTTGGGCCTGGCTGCTTCCGGCAAGCAACACGAGCCATACTAACAGAAATACGCGCTGCCACTTATTCATATGCATCACCCTTACAAAAGAAAGCCGCCGCGCCGGAGTTAGGGCGCGGCGGCAAACCTACAATGCTCTTTTGATAAGCCGACTATTCTACCACGATACGGCGCGTCACGGCTCCGGTAGCGTAGCTCACGCGGAGCACGTACACGCCGGCCGCCAAGCCACGCACCGACAGCGTGGTCGTGGCCGCCGGCGTAGTAGTGTGCCGCAGCTGCCGACCCATCAGATCCAAGAGTGCAACCTGCCGGGGCTGCTGGGCCATGTTCAGGCGCAGGTGCAGCTGGTCGTGGGCGGGCACCGGCCAGATGTCAGTGGTAGCATCGGCCGCGGCGGCTTCGGTGGGCAACACCTGCGGCGCCGTCAGGCGGGCTACCGACCAGCGCGTTTGACCGGCTACTTGGCTAAACTGTCCACCCACTAGCAGTTCGCCAGTGGACTCTACCAGAGCGCTATGCACGGCCCCGTTTACCAAGCTGGTGCTGGCAGCAAACGAAGCATCCAGCTCGCCCGTGGGCAGCAGGCGTGCCAAGGTGCCCTGGTTAACCCCATTTATGCGCATGGTAAGACCCGAGCCGATCAGGAAACGGCCGTTGGGCTGGGGCACTACAAAGCTGACGCCGGTGCTGCCGATGGCGCTAAACGCCATGTTCGCATTGAAGGCCGGGTCGACGCTGCCATTGGCATTCAGCCGCACCATGTTCACGCGGTTGGCGCCATTGTAGTTGCTGAAGTGCCCGCCTACCAGCACTTGTCCGTTGGCCAGGGGCGCCACGTCATTCACGAGAACATTCACGCCGGAGGTTTCCGGGGTAAAGGCCGGATCCGGCCGGCCATCGGCCAGCAGGCGCATCAGGCCGGCGCCGGTATACGCGCTGCCATTGGAGGCCGTAAAATAGCCGCCCACGTAGGCGCGGCCGTCGGGCAGCACCTTCAGGCTCAAGACCTGACCCTGCTTGGGATTCGCATTCAGGTTGTTTTCATAGGCTTGGTCGAGCTGGCCCGTGGGCAGCAACCGGTGCAGGGCGTCGCCGAAGGTGCCGGTGTAAGTCAGGCTAACGCCGCCCACCAGCACATTGCCGTCGGGCTGCAACGCTAGGGCCGTTACCTGGGTACTGGTGCCGTTGAACACAAAACCCGCCGCAAACGAGGCATCGTAGCGGCCATCGGGTTCGAGCCGGGCTACCACGGCCGCCGGGTTACCTGCCACCTCCGTGAAGCGGCCACCCACCAAAATCTTGCCATCGGGCTGCTGGGCCAGCGCCTCCACGGCGTAGTTGGGGCCGGTTGCGGCAAAGGAAGCGTCCCGGGAACCGTCGGCGTTCAGACGCGTGATGTTGCTCACCTTCTGCCCTTGCACACTGGTAAAGCGGCCGGCGATGAGCAGCTTGCCATCGGCCTGCCGGAGCAGCTTGGCTACGCGGCCGGGTGTTACCAGATCGGGCTGAAAGGCCAGGTCGGGCTGGGCCGCGGCCGTGAGGCGCACCACGCTGGCCCCGGCCAGGCTAAAGGCCGTTTTCAAATTGCCGGCTACCGTCACGCCCCCATTGGGCTCCAGTTGCACAGCATTGATGGAGCCCAGCAGCGTGGGGCCGGTCGCAAACTGCGCGTCGATTTGTCCGTTGGGCAACAGGCGCACCAGGCTGGTATTGGGGGTGGTCGGCGTGCCAATAAACTTCTCGAAGCAGCCGCCAATCACGATACGCCCCTGGTCATCCACCACTATTTGGTCGTTGCCGGCCAGATTATTCAAGTAGCACCCAGTGTGGCCCAAACCCGGGAAAAACTGCGAATCGGCGCTGCCATCCGTTTTCAGGCGGAACAACGACCGGGACGCTCCCGTGGTGAACCGCAGCAACGCGCCATCCACAACCACGTCGTTATTGCGGGGGTCGAGGGCCAGGTGGGCGACGTAGGCATCGGGGCCACCCGTTATGGCCGGCACAAAACTGTTATCGATGGTGCCATTGGCATTCAGCCGCACCAGCAGGTGGCGGCCCGTGCCGTTGAAATTCTGGAACCCTCCGCCGGCTATAATTTTACCATCGGGCTGCACGGCCAGCGTCCGCACGAAGCCCGTGAAGCTGGTACCCAGGTTGGTCATAAAGGGCTGATCGACGCTGCCATCGGCGTTCAGGCGTACCAGGTAGGGCGCGGCTATGCCGTTGAAAGACGTGAAAAGCCCACCCAGCAGAATTTTGCCATCGGGCTGGACGGCTACCACCTGGGCGCCGAAGTTGTTGGTACCCGTGCCCGTGGCCAGCGCGGGCCCCAGCGTCCCGTCGGCATTCAGCTGCACCAAGTTGCGGAAGGCTTGGCCTCCTACAGTGAGCGTACCCGGGCTGAAAAGCAAAATTCGCCCCGAGGGCAGCTGGCGCACGGCATCAGGCGGGGTTTGTACAGCCGCGGCCGTGGTAAAGTTCTGATCCAGGCGGCCGGCAGCAGTCAACCGAATAAGTCCGGTAGCAGCCGTGCCGTTTACCTTCTGAAAGTTGCCGCTCACGATATAGCCGCCATCGGCCTGCCGGAGCATGTTGGCTACGGTAGCTGGCTGGTCTATATCCGTAACGGGGAAAGTTGGGTCGACGGTTTGGGCCTGACTTTGCGGGGCTGCCCCCAGGGCCAGACCGGCTACCAGGCAGAGGTAACGTAAACGAAGTAGCATAGGCTAAATAGGGAAAGAGGTATGAAAAATAACTAGGATAGCTGGCTCGGCGGAGCCAGCCCCGGTATTCTGTTTTTGAGTCAAGAAGTGGCGCCGTTACTCAACTACCACCCGCCGCATCACGGGACCATCGGCGTAGGTAACGCGCAGCAGGTAAAGGCCCGCTTTTACGTGGCGTAAGGGCAGAGCCAGCGTGGCTTCTGGAGCCGGCTGCATCAGGACCGTGCGGCCCAGGTTGTCGAGCAGCTCTACCAACTCGGGCCGGGCGGCGGCATCCAGGGAGAGGTTGAGCGTTTCGTGGGCGGGCACGGGCCAGGCTTCGGTACGGGCCGTGCTTTGGTGGCGGCCCACGCTGAGCACGTTGGGCGCCGTAATCCGGATCAGGGGCTCCAGGTTCTGAGTGGAGAGGTTGTTGAGCAACAACGACGAGCCGTATACCAGAATAGCTTCGTTGGCCTGCAGGGCCACGCGGGGCTGGTTGGTACTCCCCAGGATGTTGCTGAAAGACGCATCGTAGGCTCCGTTCGGGTTCAGACGCACCAGAGCGCCCCGGTTGCTGCCATTCACCTGCATATTCTGGCCCGCCAGCAGCACCCGCCCGTTGGCGTAGCGCGCCACCGACCAGATCGGAATGTTGCTCAGCGTGGGCGGCACAAAGCCGGCATCCACGGCCCCACTGCCATCCACGACGGCCACATTCGTGCGGGCTACCCCGTTATAATTCGTGAACTGCCCGCCCACCAGCAGCTTGTCATCGGGCAGGGGCAGCATCGTCAGTACGGTCAGCTGACCGGAAGTCGAGGAGCCGGGCGTGAAGGTGTTGTCCCGGCTGCCGTTGGTGTTGAGGCGCACCAGCACCGGTTGGGCCGTGCCATACGAGCCGATGTAGTGCTGGCCCGAAGGCAACACGGCCAGGCTGTACACATCCGAAAAGCCGGCCAGGCTGGTAGTCACGGCGCTGGCGTAGGCGCCGTCCACGCTGCCGTTAGCCAGCAGGCGGTGTACCGGGGCCGTGTAGCCATCCATGCCGATAACCGGACCCGCAACGAGTACCCCGCCATCGGGCTGCACGGCCAGCGCATTCACGCTGCTGCTCACGGCGCTGGAACTCAAACTCACGTAAGTAGGCGCTGCGAAGGAAGCATCGGGGCTACCATTGGCCAGCAGCTGGGCCACGAGGGGCGAAGCCTGGATGCCGACCCGGGCAAAGGTGCCACCCAGCACAATGCGGCCATCGGGGCGCACGGCAATTTTCTCCACTTCGCCATCTACTCCGTCTAGCTGGAAGCTGGGGTCCAGGGTCCCGTTCGGGTTGAGCCGGGCCACGTTGCCGGCCGTCTGACCGTTGATCTGCCAGAAGCGGCCTCCTACCAGCACCTTGCCATCGGCCTGCGGCACCACGTGGCGCAATGCCCCACGTTGCATCAGGCTGGCCCGGGGGGTGCTCAGGGCCTGGGCCGCATTGTTGAGCCGCACCAGGTTTACGTTGCGAATACTGCCGTAGCGGCTAAACTCGCCGCCCAGTACTACTTCATCATTGGGCAGCACCAGCACGCAGTTAACATCCGCGTCCAGCTGATTGCCCACGGCAAACTGCGGGTCAACCTGTCCAGTGGGCAGCAGCCGCAGTACAAAGGAATTGCCGTCGGTGGTGCTACCGTAGCTGGAATAGCAACCACTGACAATAACGCGGCCATTGGAGTCTACTTTGAAATGCTCACTGTTAGCGGCACTCGTACCCAGGCAGTTGAAGAAGGTCGTGTTGCGGAAGGCCGGGTCCAGGGCGCCGGTAGGCGTCAGGCGCACAATTGGCTGGCTGCTGCTAAAGCTGGTGTTATAGGCCAGCACGTGGTTGGTACGCGGGTCCAGGGCCAGGGAGTTGACGATGTAGAGGCCAGGGCCGGTAGTAGCTTCCGGGGTAAAGCTCGTATCGAGCGAGCCATCCGCATTCAGCCGGACCAAGCCCTGGCGGCCCGTGTTGTTGTAGTTGGTGAAGTTGCCCGCCACCAGAATCTTGCCGTCGGGTTGGACCACCACGCTGTACACCGCCGCGCTGCTGTTGTCGCGGGTAAAGCCGGCCTGCAGGGCCGTTACAAAGGCCTGGTCGACGCTGCCATTCGCGTTCAGGCGCACCAGCCGGTTGACGGCCACCCCGCTGTAGCTGGTAAATGAACCGCCCAGCAGGATTTTGCCGTCGGCCTGCACGACCAGGGTATTCACCCGGGTGTTGGTGCCGCTGCCGGGCGAAAAACCAGATACTACGCTGCCGTCGGCATTGAGCTTGGCCAGCGTATTGAAGGTGCGCCCGCCCAGCGTGATGTTGTTGTAGCCCAGCACCAGGATTTGCCCATTGGGCAGCAGCCGGATTTTATCAATCGGCGACTTACAATTGGCCAGGGTAGTAAAGGAGTTATCAAGGGAGCCGTCGGCGTTCAGGCGGGCCAACCCCACGGCGGCGCTGCCGTTTACCTGGGTAAAAGACCCGCCCACCACGTATTTGCCGTCGGGCTGCTGCTGCACGTTGTTTACCGTGCCGGTTTGCTGGATGGCAATAGAGGCCAGCGTCGGGTCAACCGTTTGTGCGTATAGCTGTTCTGTTGCTTGTAAGCTAAGTGCCAACACAAGGCTTGCTTGTATTAGTCTTTTCATATAGTTGACGGTTAGTTAACTAGCAAAGCTAACCACAATTCTGCCGCTGCAAGGCCCCGGCCGTTGCTTACCTTCGCCCTACTATGACTGATACCGCCCCCGCCCGCAAAAAGCTGTTCCTGCTCGACGCCTTCGCCCTGATTTACCGGGCCCACTTTGCCTTCAGCAAGAATCCGCGCATCAACTCCAAGGGCATGAACACCGGCGCCGTGCTGGGCTTTACCAACACGCTGGTGGAAGTGCTGCAAAAGGAAAAGCCCACCCACATCGGCGTGGCCTTCGACGCGGCCAAGAAAACCTTCCGCCACGAGCAGTTTGCCGAGTACAAGGCCCAGCGCCAGGCTATGCCCGAAGACATCGGCACGGCCATTCCCTACATCAAAAAGATTATCCAGGCCTTCAACATCCCCATTCTGATGGTGGATGGCTTCGAGGCCGACGACGTCATCGGCACCCTGGCCCAGCGGGCCGAGGAGCACGGCTTCGAGGAGGTCTACATGATGACGCCCGACAAGGACTACTGCCAGCTCGTGACCGAAAAGGTCAAGATTTACCGGCCCGCCTTCATGGGCAACTCGGCCGAGGTGCTCGACCTGGACCACGTGCTGCAGCGCTTCGAAATTGACCGGGTCGAGCAAGTAACCGACATTCTGGGCTTGCAGGGCGATGCTTCTGACAATATTCCCGGCATTCCCGGCATCGGCGAAAAAACGGCCAAGGCCCTGATTAAGCAGTACGGCTCGGTCGAAAACCTGATTGCCAACGTCGACCAGCTCAAGGGCAAGCAGCAGGAAAACGTGCGCAACTTCGCCGAGCAGGGCCTGCTGAGCAAGGAGCTGGCCACCATTCACGTCAACGTGCCCATTCCCTTCGAGCCCGAGGAGCTGTGCTGCTCCGTGCCCGACGAAGAGAAGCTCACGGCCCTGTTCGACGAGCTGGAGTTTCGGCAGCTGGCGGCCCGGGTGCTCAAAACCGGCCCGGTGCGCACCTCGGCCACGCCCATTAGCCCGGCCAAGGGCAAGAAAAGTCTGATTCCCACCGGGGCCGGCCACCAGGCCTCGTTATTTGCCGCCCCAGTAGGTATCACCGAGTTTATCGAGGAAGACGAGGACACGGGCCCCATCGTGCGCCGCACCCTGGCCGACGTAGCTCACCAGTATCACCTCGTCGACACGCCGGCCCTGCGCAAAGAGCTGCTCAAGTTCCTGCTCCAGCAGAAGGAAGTCAGCTTCGACACCGAAACCACGGGCCTCGACACGATGACGGCCCGCCTGGTGGGCTTGTCTTTCTGCTGGCTGCCCGGCGAGGCTTACTACGTGCCCGTGCCCCACGACGACGATGCCGCGGCCCAAGCCCTGGTCGACGAGTTTCGGCCGTTTCTGGAGCACGAGGGCATTCTGAAAATCGGGCAGAACATTAAGTACGACCTGACCATCCTCAAGCACTACGGCATCCGCATCGGCGGGCCGGTGTTTGATACCATGCTGGCCCACTACCTGCTCGAGCCCGACATGCGCCACAACATGGACGTGCTGGCCGAAACGTACCTGCACTACACGCCCATTTCCATCATCGAGCTGATTGGGCCCAAGGGTAAAAAGCAGAAAACCATGGCCGACATTCCGCCCGCGGAAGTAGCCGATTACGCCTGCGAAGATGCCGACGTAACCCTGCAGCTCAAGCACGTGTTTGAGCCCAAGCTCGAAGCTCTGGGCTTGCTCAAGCTGCTCAACGAGGTGGAAAATCCGCTGGTGCCCGTGCTGGCCGATGTCGAATACGAGGGTGTGCGCATCGACTCCAGCGCCATGGGCGAGTACTCGGCCCAGCTGCAGGGCTACATCACCGACATTGAAAAGCAGATTTTCGCCGAAGCCGGCCAGGAATTCAACATTGGCTCGCCCAAACAGCTGGGCGAGGTTCTGTTCGACAAGCTCCAGCTCGGGGGTGGCAAAATCAAGAAAACCAAGACCGGCCAGTATGCCACCGGCGAAGAAGTGCTCAGTGCCCTGGCCCCGGAAGCGCCCGTCGCCGCCCTGATTCTGGAGCACCGCCAGCTCACCAAGCTGCGCAGCACCTACGTGGAAGCCCTGCCTCAGCTCGTGTGCAGCCTCGACGGCCGCGTGCATACTTCCTTCAACCAGGCCGTCACGGCTACCGGCCGCCTTTCCAGCACCAACCCCAACTTGCAGAACATTCCGATTCGCACCGAGAAGGGCCGGGAAATCCGCAAGGCCTTCGTGCCCCGCGACGCCGACCACATCCTCGTGGCGGCCGACTACTCCCAGATTGAGCTGCGCATCATGGCCGACTTCAGCCAGGACGCCACCATGATTGAGGCCTTCCGCCAAGGCATCGACATTCACTCCAGCACCGCCAGCAAGGTGTTTAAAGTGCCCCTGAGCGAGGTTGACTCGGAAATGCGCCGCAAGGCCAAAACGGTCAACTTCGGCATCATCTACGGTATTTCGGCCTTCGGGCTGGCCCAGCGCCTGGGCATTGGCCGCAAGGAAGCCGTGGATATCATCGAGGCCTACTTCCAGGAGTTTCCGGCCGTGAAGCAATTTATGGATGCCAGCATCAACAAGGCCCGGGAGCTGGAATACGCCGAAACCCTGCTGGGTCGCCGCCGCTACCTGCGCGACATCAACTCCCGTAACGCTACCCTGCGCGGCTTCACGGAGCGCAACGCCATCAACGCCCCTATTCAGGGCACCGCGGCCGACATCATCAAGATTGCCATGATCCGCATCCACGACTGGCTGGACAAGGAAAAGCTCGGTACCCGCATGATTCTGCAGGTCCACGACGAACTGGTGTTTGACGCGCCCAAAGAGGAAGTTGACCTGATTATTCCCCGCATTCAGGAGCTGATGATCAACGCCCTGCCCCTGAGCGTACCCATGGAAGTGGAAGTAGGCACCGGCCAAAACTGGCTGCAGGCCCACTAAAGCCACCCGAAACAATAGGAAAGCTCGTCGGGCCCCGCCTCGACGAGCTTTTTCGGGTCCTGTTCTATCCTGAAGCTCGGTGGGCCGTATAGCAAAGTGTTACCTTCCACTGCCTGCCATGCCGCACCCGACTCCGACCACTACTGCCCAAAACGTGACCCGCGCCCTGCTAGGGGCCTTTATGGTTGTGGCCGGCATTAGTCACCTCACCTTTGCGCGCCGCGAGTTTCAGGCCCAGGTACCCGACTTTGTGCCGCTGAATAAAGACACGGTAGTACTACAGTCGGGGGTAGTGGAAATAGGTCTGGGCCTGGCGCTGCTGTTGTGGAAGCGGCGGCGGGTAGAAATGGGCCTGGGACTGGGCGTTTTCTACGTGTTGGTATTTCCCGGCAACATTCACCAGTACACCCACCACCTGTCCGCTTTCGGCCTCGATACCGACGCTAAGCGGCTGGGCCGGTTGTTTTTCCAGCCCGTGCTTATCGGTGCCGCCCTTTGGTCGACCGGTGCGCTTAAAACGTTGAAACGCAAGTCGTAGAGCCCGGGCTCGGCCATGGGGCAACCGGCAATTTCAACCAGACGTATTGCACAAAAGGCCGGCTCCATTCCGGAGCCGGCCTTTTGTGGTGGCGTTAGCAAGGTTACTGCGCCGTGAAAGTAGTCGTGAACGTAGCCGTTTCGTCGGGCTGCACTACCACGTTTCGCAGTACCAGCTTCGAGGAGCTCAGCTCCACAATGTCGGTCTGAGCCGCAGCGCTGTTGCCCAGCTCCGGCGCGTTGATGTAGATTTTGGTTTGGTCGGCATTGATGTCCCAGGTGCCCATGGCCATTTGCTCACTGTCGAGGCACACGTTTTTGCCTTCGTTTACCTCCAGGGTTTTGTTGGAGTTGAAGCGCAGGTAGTTGTCTTTCTCGCAGGCCTGCATAGCCGCGTACGTATCTTCCTTGCCAGCCTGGGCCCCGGTGTATTCCACGGTAGCGGCCGAAACCTGCCAGTTCTTGCCCACTAGCAGGTCTTGCTTGGTTTCAGTTTTGTCTTTTTTGCAGGCACCCAGGGCGCCGGTCAGCAGTAGAGATAATGCAATAAGTGAGTGGCGTTGCATGAAACTTAATGAGTTGAAAAAAAGTGTGGTACAAGGTAAGTCGTTTTGGGGCTACCAACCAACTTTGGGCCCTTGCCGGCTCGTACCTAGTCTAAACACAATGCCCCCACTGGCGGTATAGTAGCCATTATGCGTAACGAAATGATTTCACAGGGGCCAGCTTCCGTTGACGTGGTGGTAATAGGAGCCGGGCCGGTGGGGCTGGCGTGCGCGCTGGAAGCCCGGCGGCGGGGGCTCAGCGTGTGTGTCGTCGATAAAGGAGCCTTGGTCAATTCCCTGGTGGGCTACCCCACCAACATGGAATTCTTCTCTACGCCCGAGCTGCTCGAAATCGGGGGGTACCCGTTTCCGACAGCGCACTATAAGCCTCTGCGGGAAGACGCCCTCGACTACTACCGCCGCGTGGCCGTGGCCGAGCAGCTGACTCTGCGCCTCTACGAACGGGTGCTGCGCCTCGAAGGCCAGCCCGGCGCCTACGCAGTCGTGACCGAAAAAGGCCGCTTGGCGACGCGCTACGTCATTATTGCCACCGGCTTCTTCGACGTGCCCAACCGCCTCGACGTGCCCGGCGCCGACCTGCCACACGTGAGCTACTACTACAAAGAGCCGTATGCGCACGTAGGACAGTCGGTGGTGGTTATCGGAGCCAAAAACTCGGCGGCCAAAGCGGCACTGCAACTGGTACGGGCCGGGGCCCAGGTTACGCTGGTGGTACGCGGCAGCGCCGTGTCGGACTCGGTGAAGTACTGGATCCGCCCCGACCTATTGAACCGGATTGCCGAAGGCCGGATTCGGGCTTACTACCAGACTACCGTGCACCATATCGGCCCCGACAGCGTCGGCCTGCTCACGCCCGAGGGCCCGGTCGAGCTGCTGGCCCACTACGTGTACGCCCTCACCGGCTACCGCCCCGACTATAGCCTGCTGGCCAACCTGGGCATCACCTTCCAGGACGATGCCGCCCGCACGCCTACTCATAACCCCGACACGTTCGAAACCAATCAGCCCGGCGTATATCTGGCGGGCACCGTTTGCGGCGGACTCAATACCAGCCGCTGGTTTATCGAAAACGGGCGCCACCACGCGGCCGTCATTGCCGCCCAGCTGGCAGTTCCTGCTACGATTGAATAAAAAAGGCGGCCCTTGCGAAAGGCCGCCTTTTTGTTGCCGAAGCGGGGCTGCTACTTCTTGCTGTAGGTGTAGGTAAACTTCCGGTTCTGGCCCTGGGCATTCCGTATGCCGCTAATTTTGAGCGTATTATCATTGAGCTCAATGATATTGAAGCTACTGTTGCCCAACGTCTGCATGTTGGTTTTCAGCACCGTCTCATTGCTGTCGAACGACCAGGTCCCGGAGTAGCGCTGGGGACTATTGGGGTTGCAGCGGGAAGCTCCTTCGTCCAAGGCACAGCTGCCGCTGGTTTCGTAGCGCATCAAATCATCGGTGTCGCAGTCTTCCAGGTACGGAAACAGGTCGGTTACGGTGCTGCCGTCGTCGGCCGTCATGCCGGGCTCCACGGTCTGGGCGGTCAGGATCCAGTCCTTGCCCGACAGCATGTCGGTTTTGGTTTTGGGAGCAGGGCTATTCTCCTTGTCTTTCTTGCAGGATACTGACACGAGGGAGACAACCGAAAACAGGGCAAGCAAGGGTAAGCGAAATGGCGTTTTCATAGCGCGAAAATGGGTTTGGAGGTTGAGAGTAAGCTGTTTCAGCACCGACAAATCATTGTCCGTCAGCGTGAAACAAAGGTAGACCAGCCCCCTGCCGCCCCGCAAAATCACCACCTCACATGAATGGGTGGCGAAGACCAAAACGCCCAACCCCTATATATTTTCCAATATTTTTTTGCATCACATTTATATGTAGCCTTTTCGAGGTGTATTGTCGTCCCAGGCGGCCTACTGCTCTTTCTGTTGTTGCGTTGCAGGCCGCCAGACAACAGAAAAGCTCCTTCCCATTGCTGAGAAGGAGCTTTCAGTAAAGGCAGCTAAGTCAGGGTAGCGGTTATGGAAACTCCACCCCCCGGTAGGCCGCAGCGTTCAGCTGAGGTACTTTTGCCTCATATCGTGCGTTGATGGCCTTAATCATCTCATTAGCGACAATGGCATAGCCACGGGGCGTAGGATGAACCCCATCTAGGGAGAACAGGTTACCGCTTACAAAAGCAGCCGTGTTCGTCGTACCATTCGTGATTACCCCAAACCGGGCCACATTAGTAAAGTAAGCGTTGGCGTCGAATACGGCCAGGCCCCGATCCTGAGCAGCTTTTTGAATAACTGCGTTCAGGTCGGCGGTGCGAGCAGTTACGTTTGCTACTTCTGTAGCATCCAGCACAAACTGAGAAGGCAGGGGGTTGGCCAGCGTAGCGCTGTAGCCTACGCCTACCGGCAACGTGGTGGCGCTGCCACCGGTGCCGATAACGCTACGAGCGGGCAGGAGCAGCAAGTCGGAGGCAGTTGCTTCCCGAACAGTGTTGGTGCCGGTGCGGATGTAGAGACTAGCCGCAGCAGCATTCGGAATCTGTGGGTTGGCTTTGATGCTGGCAATAACTGCCGCCACGGGCACCGTCGTGAACAAGGGCACGTTCGTCACGTTTGGAATGGTAGCCACCAGTCCTTTAGCGCCACCAGCCGTCAGCACGTCCAGCATCTGACCATACTTGGTGGTAAACTCGGCCACCGGCGTCAGCGGAGCAGCCGTGCCGCCCGAGCTAGCGTAGCCCAGCACGTCGTTATTGCCGAGCCAGTTGGTGAAGAAAGTCGGTTTAATGGTATTCACCCGCTCCTGCACATATTGCAGGTAGGTGGCGGGCGAGTTGCTCAACAAACGCTCAAAGTAGGGGTTGAAGCCCGCCGGATTGTCGAATCCGTAGCCGACAGTCGTAATGTCGGCAATGCGGATACCGGGCACGCCCAGGTTCTGGTTGCCAGTGCCGGTATACTTGGCCAGCAGAGGCGTTTTCTTATCAGCGCCCAATCCGACGGCCGCGTTGGCGGCTACGTTTCCAATGATAGGATTGCCCGTGTTATCGAAGCCGGTAATGGCGAGGTAGCCGCTGCCGTTGCGTTGGTTCTCATTAAACAAAGGCTGCTCAAAATCGCCGCCGCCTACTTCCTTAAACTGCATTGCCAGCAGGTTCGGGTAGGAATTCAGCTGGCCCTCCAGGTACAGGCCGTTATCCGAGAAACCGGCCGTCAGGGAGTTACCAACGGCGATGTAGCGGGAGAAATCGGCCGTACCGGCGGAGGCTTTAAAATCATCTTCTAAATCGGGCTGGCACGCGGTGAAGCCCAGCCCCAGCAGTGCCACGAAGGGCACAAACTTGCGAAACAGTGTCGTATTCATGAGTCGAGAGGCGAAGGAGGATTAGAAGGTGTAATTCAGGCCCAGGCCCGGAATCACGATGTTGGTCTTGTAGGTACCAGCCACGCGGTCTGTGGTCTGGTTGTTCTGCAGTTGCTCGAAGGTCTGGGTACGCTGCTTGATGCGCACAAACTGGGTCGAAAGATCAACGCTAAAATGCTCGCCGAAGCCGTAAGAAACGCCCAAGGTGCCGCTGAGGCGGTCAGCATCCGGCGTTTCGGGGGTCACGTAGCCGTCCTTTACCGGCGAGTCGTCGTAGGCCCCCCCAATGCGGGCGGTAAAGGCATCCGTCACTTTGTATTGCCCACCCACGCGGAAAGTAAAGGCGTCTTCGTAGTAGCGTTTCGAGCTGGAGGTCGTCGAGCCGTTGATGGGCTGGTCGAAGTTGAAGTCCAGGGTACGGTAGGCGCTCCAGTTGACAAAATTAACGTCCAGGCCCACCGTCAGCTTGTCGTTGGGCATGATGCCCACACCAAAGCTCGTAGTGGCGGGCAAAGGCAGCGTGGCACCAAACTTAGTGGCTTGGAAACGCGAGGCAAACGTGGGCGAAATATTGGAGAAGGTCACGTCGCCATCTTCCACCTGAGCGTCGATTTTGGAACGGTAGCTGATACCAACCGACAGCTTATCCGAGGGCTTGAAGAAGATACCGGCGTTGTAGCCCAACTTGGTTTCGGCCTTGCCGTCCAGCTCGATGTGGCCGTAGGAATCGGGCAAAGGAATGTCGCGCTGCAGGTTTACGGCGCCATAGGCCAGCACTACCAAGCCCGCACCCACGCTGATTTTGTCGGTAAGCGCGTAGCTGAAAGTGGGCTGTACGAAGATGGATTTCAGGTCGATATCCGTCAGGGAAGTGCGACCCTCCCAGCCTTCGGCGTACTGCAGTTTGCTGCCAAAAGGCGTGTACACGGCAATACCCGCGCGGAATTTGCCTTCCGCTGGCCCAAAGCCGGCAAACAGGCTGAAGGGCGTTACAACCGAATTGCGCAACTCGCGCTGGGTGTTGCCGCCCTCCGCAATAAACGCGTTGCGGGCAAAGGTGACGTTGCCACCAAGCTGCACGCCCCGCTCCCGGACCATGGCCAAGGCGCCGGGGTTGTAGAACATGGCCGCCTGGTCCAGGGAAAGACCTACACCTACGCCGCCCATGCCGTTGTTCTTTATCCCGGCCAGCGTCACTTGATAGCCACCTGCCGAGGCTGCCGTACCCGAGAGTAGCGCACCACCCGCGAGGAGTAGAGTTTTTAGATTCATAATGAAGGAGAAAGGGTGAGAATGAGGGGTTGTGGAGCTAAATGTAGCGAGAAAAAAGAATTAACTAGTAGGCGTGCCGACTATTTCTACCGCCGGTGAATTGCCAGTTGAACGCCCCAAAAATGCAGTTATTATTCTTCGTTCACTACTTGCCGGGTCTTCAGATTTAAGCGCTGCCCACTTACGAGTAGATGCACCCGAAAATCCTGAGCGGCTACCGGCTCCCCGCGGCCGATCCGGCCCAGGTTGTTGCCGTGCATATGCTTCCCATCAACGGCCATCACGACGCCGTCGCCGAACACCTCGGCTTCCTGCCCGCGCCGGATGATAATCCCGGTTTCTTCTGCCAGGCCCAAACCCAGGCACATCGAGTGGGTGAGCATGGCGTGGGCCAGGCGCCCGAAACGACCCCGCTCCACGAAGTGCTGATCGATGAGCAGGTTACTAATCAGGCCCAGGCCGTGGTCGGTGCGGATACCGCCCTTGCGCAGGGCCCGCCAGCCATAGCCGGCCACGAGCATGTGTTCGGGCATGACCGAGGCGCCGGCGCTGGTGCCGGCAATAACGAAATCGGCCTGGGTATGGTAGCGGTGGGCCAGCTCGCGCAAAAACTCGGTGCCACGCAAAAACTCGGTAATCAGTTCCTGGTCGCCGCCGGTAAAAAAGACGAGCCGGGCTTCTTTGAGGCGGCGGAGCGAAGCGGGCTTGTCGGCGGAGTGGCGCTCGTCAATTTTGATGTGGCTCACATTGGTATTGCCCAGCTCACGCAGGGCCTTCACGTAATTGTTGGCCGTAGCGGTGGCGTCGCTGGCGGCCATGGCCAGTATCACAATGGGGGCGTCCGGGTCGGCCAGTAAGTCGGTGAGCAGGGCCAGCAGGGCATCGTCATCGCCGCCGCCGAGGGCAACGAGGGTTCCGAGCGGTGACGCAGACGACTGGGGCATAGCAATAGGGGTAAGCAACGGTCAAATGTACACGGGATATTAACTTCCCAACGGCCCACACGGGTCTGGGTTGCCACAGTTGAGCTGAGCGGCTGCGCCCGCGAGGCCACAAAAAAACCAACTGCCTGCGCGATACCCCCCTTCGGCCCAGCCGCTTTCATCCCGTTTGGGAAGCCAGGCTTGTCCCGGTCTACGGGCTGTAAATAAAGCGCAGAACGGGCGGTACCGGATATTTAAGTACTCGGCCGGGCACCAGGGCAGAGCGCGGATTAATCCAAGAATTGTTGCCGAGCCGGGGAATTGCCGGCCGAGGTTTGGCGTTGCGCAAAATGATAGAAACCGGCGCGGCCGGGCCATTTTTTTGGCCTACTTTTGCGCGCCGAATTACTCACTCAACCTGCTGCCTAGCGAAGCACCTCCCTCCTGACTTTTTCCATGAATCAGCATCCGACTACTGACCAAATTACGTCCCTGATTCAGGAGGGCGAGTTCTTTAAATTGAAAGAGGCCCTCAAGTTGTTTGAGCCCTCGGAACTGGTCGAGCTCATTGAGAATGAGGAGGAGCGCGAGCAGCTCATCGTGTTTCGGCTGCTGCCCCTGCGCCTGGCCACGGAGGTGTTTGAGTACCTGGACCTGGATATTCAGCGCCACTTCCTGGCTAACCTCTCCCAGGACAAAATTTCGGACATCCTCAATGAGATGTCGCCCGACGACCGGACGGCGCTGCTGGAGTTTCTGCCCGACGACTTCGTCAAGGAGCTGATTCAGACCCTGTCGGAGCCCGAGCGCCGCGTAACGCTGGAGCTACTGGGCTACCCCGAATACTCGGTGGGCCGCCTGATGACGCCCGACTACATTGCCATCCGCGAAACCTGGACCGTGCAGCAGGTGCTCGACTACATCCGGCGCCACGGCGGGCAGTCCGAAACCCTGAGCGTGCTTTACGTAACCGACCACCGTGGCGTACTCATCGACGACATCCGGATCCGGGAGTTTCTGCTGGCCGACCCCAGCTTGCGCGTGAGTGAGCTGATGGACCGCCGCTACGTGAAGCTCAACGCCATGCAGGACCAGGAGGCCGCCATTGAGGTGTTCCGCAAAAACGACCGGGTGGCCCTGCCGGTCGTCAACGACGAGGGCGTGCTGTTCGGTATCGTGACCATCGACGACATTCTCGACATCCGGGAAGAGGAAGATACCGAGGACATTCAGAAGCTCGGGGGCTCGGAAGCCCTGGACGAGCCGTATCTGGCCACCTCCATCTGGAGCATGGTGAAGAAGCGGGCCGGCTGGCTCGTGATTCTGCTCATCGGCGAGATGCTGACCACCTCGGCCATGCACCACTTCGAGGACGACTTGCAGAAGGCGGCTGTACTGGGCTTGTTTATTCCGCTCATTATTTCGGCCGGCGGCAATGCTGGCTCCCAGGCCACGTCGCTCATTATCCGGGCCATGAGCCTGGGCGAGTTCAGCCTCTCGGACTGGTGGCTGGTAATGCGGCGCGAAATAATTTCGGGCCTGTTGCTGGGTGGCATTCTGGGCGTGGTGGGCTCGTTGCGCATCGTGCTCTGGGCCACCTATATTGACCCTGGCTATTTCGGGCCCTATTGGCAGCTGATTGCTGTTACGGTAGGATTTTCCCTGCTGGGCATCGTGCTCTGGGGAGCCTTATCGGGAGCCATGCTGCCGATGCTGCTCAAGCGCCTGGGCCTGGACCCGGCCACGGCTTCGGCCCCGTTTGTGGCCACGCTCGTGGACGTGACCGGGCTCATTATCTACTTCTCGGTAGCCACGATGGTGCTGCGCGGCACGCTGCTTTAAATCGAGAGTACTTCAGCTAACTCAACAAGAAAGGCGCAAATACTTGCGCCTTTCTTGCGTATGTACTGTACCGTTCAACCCGTAGCCGGCCCCAGTGGCGGCTCAGGCCTAGCCGCTTTCCTGTATCTGTTATGACCGAAGACCTTCTGACCAAGCAGGAATGCCATTTCGCCTGGCTGGATATCACCAACCCCTCGGCGGCCGAGCTGCAGGCGGTAGCCGAGCAGTACGACCTGCCCGATTCGCTGGTGCGCGACTGCCTGGAACCTACGCACCTGCCCAAGTTTGAAACCACCAACGGGCTGAACTTCGTGATTCTGCGGGTCTTCGTGAATCCGGATAACCAGGAGGCCGATACGATTCAGGAGCTGAGCACCAAGATTGCCATTTTCTACGCCGCCGACTACCTCATCACGGTGCACCGCCGGGCCCACCCGGTGCTGAGTCAGCTGAAAACGGTGGCCCAGTCGCCGGGGCAGGAGTGCATTTCGCCGCCCGAGGTGGCCGTGCATCTGGTGCGTTACGCCCTCAACAGCTTTGTGCAGCCCGCCCTGCTGCTGACCAAGGAGCTGGACGACTACGAGGCGGAAATCTTTCTGAAGCAAGAAGTACCCAACGCCCTGCAAGGCCTGTATTTTCTCAAGCGCAAGGCCTCGGCCGCCAAACAGCTGCTGCTGCTCACCCGCGACATTATGACCACGCTACGCCGGCAGACGCTTACTTCCTCCACCACCGACTCGACGCTGCTGCAGGACACCCAGGACTTGCAGGTGAAGGTAGAAACCCTCTACCAGCAGCTCGACGGGGCGGCCACCAACCTGATGAATCTTTACCTGTCGTTGTCGTCGCAGCGCACCAACGAGGCCATGCGCGTACTGACCGTGTTTTCCGCCTTTTTCCTGCCGCTTACCTTTATTGCGGGTATCTACGGCATGAACTTCCAGTACATGCCCGAGCTGACCTGGAAGTTTGGCTACCCCGTAGCCATGGTGGCCATGCTCGTTATTTCGGTGGGCATCTATTGGTGGTTTCGGCGCAAGGGCTGGATTTGACCGACTGCGAAAGAGCTTCTTCGCCCGGTGCCCCACATATTTGCGCTTTCCTCCCCTAACCGCCCGGTATGCCCCTGCTTTACCCGTTGCGAAACGCCCTTAGATACGTGCTGTACCGTGGCCCACTGCTAGGTTTGGGCAGCTTGCTAACCGGGTGCGCGGCCGTGGGGCATATGCCCACTCTGGAGCCCGGCGACTATCAGCTTGTGCGCACCAACGACCCGGCCCTGACAACGGCCGTGGGGCAGGACCGGGCTTTCTACGTGGAACAGGCCCAGGATTCGCTGCATTTCTACGGGCAGTCGAAAACCGATACACCGCCCCACCGCCTGAGTTATGCCGTTCGGCGCGGCCGGTACGTGGTGCTGGTGCAGCGCAAGTTCGACCTCGACGTGTTTACGATTCCCTTCAAGGCCCGCCCGCCGCAGGGCGACGTGCCGGTGCAGCTGAACACCAATTTCAACGCGGCGCTCTACTTTGGCCGCCGCCTCGATTTCTACCACGTCAACAGCCACCAGCTGCTCAGCAACCGGCAAACCCCGCAGGTGCGCACCGTGGGGCTGGGCTACGGCCTGTTTACCGGGCTGGGCTCCACGGCCATTACGGCCGATGTCACCGGCCAGCAAAACAGGGCCGAGTACGAAGGCTTTGTAGTGCACGCCGGCGCTGCTACCATTTACGACGCGCGCATCTTCAACCTAGGCCTGGCCGTGGGTTTCGACCAGTTGCTGGGCCCCGACGGCCGCCACTGGCTGTACCAGCGCAAGCCCTGGTTTGGGGTGCTCTTTGGCCTGGATATCAACTAGATGATTTGTTCTGCGGGCTGGCTACGCTTGGTGGGCCTTATGCCGGCGGATGCTGCTTCTGCCAGCGGCGGCGCCCCGCCCAGGCAGGTACCAGAGCGACAACTAGTAGCGGCAGCCACAACCGGATATGATATTCCATCACCAAAGCATAGGTATACAACCACGTATGCTTTGTTGCTACTAGATAGGCAACTACCAGGGCCATAGCCGTGTAGGCGCTGAATACCCACCAGCGCAGAGCCACCCGATTAGAAGCCGAACGAAGGAAAGGTATTTCGAGCAGGACGTGGTAGAGTAGAAACGGCACGCTCAGCCAGAAAGCACCTATTCCAACCATTACCAGAACCCACAGCAGCCCTACCAGCAGCCACGCCACCGCAATACCGAACCCCGGGCCCATAAACAGGCACCCAACCACTAGCAAAGCCAGCAGCAGAAACCCACCCGTAACCCTGGTTTGCAGCCCCATCTGGTGTGTCGGTCCGGAGCGGATTAAAAATCCAGCTTACCCCGATTCGCCTTTTTCTCGCCGTGCTTTTTCTTGGATTCGAGGCGGGCCCGGACGGCGCCCTTGCTGGGCTTGGTGGCTTTGCGGGCTTTGGGCTTGTGCAGGGCCTTGCGCAGCAGGTCGTAGAACTTCTGCACCACGATTTCCTTGTTGCGCAGCTGGCTTCGGTCTTCCTGCGCCGAAAGCAGCAGTTCGCCTTCGGTTGTCAGCTTGGAAGCCAGCTTTTCCAGCAGCGTGGCCTTCTGCTCCTCACTCAGCAGCTCGGAGTTGCCCACGTGAAAGCGCAGCTCCACCCGCGACTCCACCTTGTTCACATTTTGGCCGCCCGGTCCGCTACTGCGGCTGGTTTGAAACTGGAGTTCGGGCAAAAAGGCGTCGGCGGGAGGTAGCATGGGCAAGAAACGGCGGGCAAGCGCCAAAGTTACGCGAATGAGCTTGGCCTACAGCTGCTCCCACAGCACGTAGCCCAGCACCAGCAGGCGCAGAGTCCAGGCCCCGGTACGCAGCCAGTTGGTGCGCACCAGCCCGTCGATGGTGATGTAGTTGTAGCCGTCCTGGGTCAGCCGGTTGTGGAAGGGGACGGAAATAAAGAAGGTGACCAGCCAAATCAGAAGCACCAAGGCCAGGCTCCACCACCCGGCCGCGCCCAGCCCCCGCCCGGCCCAGGCCAGCCAGCCGGCCAGCAGCAGCTCGGCTACCATGGGCCCCATCACCACCCAGCCCATGCGCCGCAAATGCGCCTGGTGAAACGCCCCGAAGCCGGCCGCCGGCACCTGGGCAAAGCCGGGGTAGTGTACCAGCTGCACCATCCAAATGACACCGGTGAGGTAAGCGGCCAGCGTGAAGTTGACGAGCAGAAGTTTAAGGAGCATAAGCGGGTAGCAAGTGAAAAACGGGCCGTCAGGTTGAGCAAAGCGGGGCATCTTGCGTGCGGAGGTTGCCAAAGTAACGCAATGCAAAGCTCGACCTGACAGTTTACCCAGCATTTGTCAGACCCTGTATACACCGACTGCCAACCTCGAAACCTGGCCTGGCTGCAACTCTGCCGAAGTGCGCTGGTCCATTGTGCTGACAGAATATTTACCTTCGGCTTCCCTTCCCTCCTTTCTTTACTTACCGCTCTATGAACAAAGCCTCTGCGCTTGGCAAATGGCTGCTTTTCTGCGCCGCCGTAGCCGGCCTCAAAAGCTGTAATTCCGGTGGTCAGGCCGGCGCCAGCCAGCCCGATTTGCTGCAGGCCAACCTCGACACCACCGTGCGCCCCGGCGACGACTTTTTCACCTACGCCAACGGCGGCTGGCTGAAGCGCCACCCTATTCCGGCCTCCGAGAGCTCCTGGGGCATCGGCAAGGAGGTGCAGAATGAGGTGTATGCCCGCCTGCGCGCCCTGAACGAAGAAGCCGCCAAGGCCAACGCCAAAGCCGGCACGAGTCAGCAGAAAATCGGTGACTTCTGGGCCTCGGGCCTCGACTCCGCTACCATCGACAAGCAAGGCACGGCGCCGCTCAAGCCCGAGCTAGACCGTATTGCCGCCATCAAATCGGTGGCGGATGTGCAGAGCGTCATTGCCCGCCACAAGGTGCTAGGTGTGAATTCGCTCATTGGCCTGTATGTGGGGCAGGACGCGAAGAACAGCGACAAAATGGCCCTGCATTTCTACCAGGCCGGGCTGGGCTTGCCCAACCGCGACTATTACTTCAACAAGGACTCGCGCACCAGCAATATTCGCAAGGAGTACGTGCGCCACGTGGCCCGCATGCTGCAGCTCATCGGGCAGGATTCGGTAACGGCCCAGCGCCGGGCCGCCCAGATCATGGCCCTGGAAACGCAGCTGGCCGGCTCCTCGCGCAAGCTGGAAGACCTGCGCGACCCCTACGCCAACTACAACAAGCGCAGCGTGGCCGACCTGGGTAAAATCACGCCCGGCATTGCGTGGCAGCCCTGGCTGGCGCAGATGGAGCTCAAGACCGACACGGTTATCGTGGGCCAGCCCGAGTTTTACCAGAAAGCCGGGCAGTTGCTCCGGTCGGTGCCCCTCGACCAGTGGCAGGCGTATTTGCAGTGGCACCTCGTCAATGCCTTTGCCGGCCAGCTCAGCCGCCCCATCGACAACGAGCATTTCCGCTTCTACGGCACCATTCTGCAGGGCAGCAAGCAGCAGCGGGCCCGCTGGAAACGGGTGCTGGACGAGGAGGAAAGCGGCATGGGCGAAATCCTGGGTCAGCTGTTTGTGAAGGAATACTTTGCCCCCGAAACCAAGGAACGCTACGCCAAGCTGACCCAGAACGTGGTGGAAGCCTTTCGGGAGCATATCCAGGCCCTGGACTGGATGAGCGACTCGACCAAGCAGAAGGCCTTGGTAAAGCTCAACAAGATTACGCCCAAAGTGGGCTACCCCGACAAGTGGCGCGACTATTCCAGCCTGGAAATCAAGCGCGACTCGTACTTGCAGAATGTTATGCGGGCCAACGAGTGGCAGTACCGCTACAACATCAACAAGCTGGGCAAGCCCGTGGACCGCACCGAGTGGGACATGACGCCCCAGACCTACAACGCCTACTACAACCCCTCGAATAACGAAATTGTGCTGCCGGCCGCCATCTTCGCCATTCCCGGCCTGGAGGATAAGAATGCCGACGACGCCATCATCTACGGCTACGCCGGGGCCAGCACCATCGGCCACGAGCTAACCCACGGTTTCGACGACGAAGGCAGTCAGTTCGATGAGAAAGGCAACCTGCGCAACTGGTGGAGCAAGAAAGACCGCGCCGCCTTCCAGCAGCGCGTGAATGGCATTGTGCGCCAGTTCAACGGCTACACCGTGCTCGACTCATTGCACATCAACGGCAAGGCCACGGCCGGCGAGAATATTGCCGACCTGGGCGGCATCGTCATTGCCTTCGACGCCTTCAAGAAAACCGAGCAGTATAAAAAAGGCGAGAAAATCGGGGGCCTGACGCCGACGCAGCGCTACTTCCTGGGCTACGCCCTGGGCTGGCAAAACCACCAGCGCAACGAGGTGCTGGCCCAGCGCATCCTTACCGACGTGCATTCGCCGGCCCAGTACCGCGTCAATGGCCCCTTCGCCGACGTGCCCGAGTTCTACGAAGCCTTCCAGGTAAAAGAAGGCCAGAAACTCTGGCGCCCCGACAGCGCCCGGGTAAAGATTTGGTAAAAGCCGCCCAAGTGACTTAGCAAGTAGCTCCTGTCATTGCGAGGACGCAGGACGAAGCAATCCGTCCTCTGCGAAGTACAACACATCCTTTTGCTAGAAAGCCCTTTCCTGCTCGTGTGGGAAAGGGCTTTTTACAGTAGAAGGCTCTGCACATTTCAGAGGACGGATTGCTTCGTGCCTCGCAATGACAATGACTTATACTCCCCGGGAAGCCTTGAACTGTTGTAATCCTTCGGCAGCCGACTTTCGCACCTTCTGCTGCAGAAAGGACGTCCAGCCCAACAGCCAGCCGACGGGCCCCAGCGCCTGCCGACTCCAACGCCAGAAGCTGAACTCGTCGTGGTGAGTCAGGATTTTGCCGTCTTTGAAGGTAAAGCTGGCGTTGATATGGTTGTGGACGCGCCGCTTGGTTTGGGAGAACGAGTAGCGCGCATCCCACACGGCGCGGCCCCGGTTGTCGTCGGCCTGAATGTGGTTGTAAGTCAGCTGCATGTCCTTACCCCGCTCGATGAGCATGCGCCACATAAGCCCGATATCCGTCCCTTGCAGGGAAAAGGCCGCATCGTCGAAGGTAGCTTCCGGGTGGTAGCAAGCGGCCATGGCGGCATGGTCGCGGCGCTGAAAGCCTTGGTAAAAGCGGTGCAGTAACTCTTCGTGCGGGTGCATACGGGGTGTTCAGGTGAGTATATTAGCTTAAAGGTGGAGAAATAACTTCACCTACGGCGCACTTTCCAGCCGCGCCTATCTCCGAAAATGGGCAACTGCACGGTTCAGCTTCACCTTGTCAGGGCGGGGTACGGTATTCGGGCACCCAGGCAACGGTTGTCAAACCCAACGCATCTTGCCGACAACTGCCACCTTTTACCTCTTGCCTATGAAAACGCTACGCCTCCTTTCTTGTACGCTGGTATTTCTGACCGGCCTGCTCTTCTCAGTCCACCTCCGGGCCGCTGGTCGCGCGGCCGACCGAGAAGTCCGCGAGGTTGCGGCCTTCACGGAAATCACGCTGGCCAACTCCGCCACGGTGGTCGTAACCCAAGGCAGCCCGCAAAAAGTGGAAGTAGAGGCCTCGGCCGAAGACCTGCGCCGCCTGGAAACCACGGTTAGCAACGGCAAGCTGCGTATCGGCATCAAGTCCGAACTAAGATCAGTTAACCTGGGCAAGATTACGGTCTACATCACGGTACCGGAAATTAATGCCTTGGCCGTCAGCGGCTCGGGCTTCCTGAAAGCGGGCAGCGTTAAGACCAACGCCCTGCAAGTATCCGTGAGCGGCTCGGGCCGCCTGGAAGTAGCCCAGTTGCAAACCACCGAGCTGAATTCGTCGGTTTCGGGCTCGGGCTCCGTCAGCCTGGCCGGCAGCAGCCCCCGGCACTCGGCCAGCATCAGTGGCTCGGGCAGCATCAAAGCCAACGACCTGCGTTCCGAAACCTGCCAGGTTAGCATCAGCGGCTCGGGCACCTGCCGCCTGAACGTAGCCCGCAGCCTGGACGCCAGCCTGCGCGGCTCCGGCAACGTATATGTGACCGGCAACCCCACTATCAACAGCAAAACCACGGGCAGCGGCCGGGTGCACCGAAGCTAGTATTCTCGCCCTGGTTGTTATACAAAAGGCCGGCCCCTGGAAGTAGGAGCCGGCCTTTTTGTAGAAACACGTCACTTTACTCAATCACCACTTTCTGGGTAACTACGCCCGTTGTGGAGGTAAGCCGCAGCTGGTACAGGCCCGCGGCCAGGCCCGGCACCTGCAAGTCGTATTCGGCAATGGCCGCGGCCGGCAACTGCTGCCGGTACACTACCTGGCCCTGCATGTTTAGTAGCTCCAGTCCGGCAGCCGAGGCCGTGGTTTGCTGCACCCGCACCGAGAAGGAGCCGTGGTTGGGGTTGGGGAATACGGTGGCGGCCAAGGCATTGGGCTGCGCTACCTGCACCACGGCTACTCGCGAGAAGCCTTCTTTACCGTCGGTGTCTACTTGGTGCAAGCGGTAGTAGCTCAGGCCCGGCAGCGGCGCCCGGTCGGTGAGGCGGTAGCTCTGGGCTTTGTCACTGTTGCCCACGGCTTTGCGGCGTTCTACCGGCTCAAACACCACCCCGTTGGTCGAGCGTTCTACCACATAGTAGGCGCTGTTGCGCTCCTGGGCCGTGGCCCATTCCACGTTCACATACGAGCCGGCCGCTTTGGCTTCAAACCGCACCAGCTTTACGGGCAGCGGGGTGCCGGTCCGGGCGCTACAGGTGCTGCTACCGGGTACCGGCTGCCGGCTGATACCGGGGCCTTCGTACTCGAATACCAACCGGTTGTTGCCCGTGTCTTCCCCAAAATGAATCAGCAAATCGTGCAAACCCTCGGCCAGGGTCACGGTTTTGGACACCGTAATAGCCGCGTGCTGCCCACCGTTGTTGATAGTGGCTTGGTTGAGGCGGGGCGGCGACACCCGGGCGGCGTTATCGAGCCAGAGGTAGGAAGCATCGTCGGAAGTCAGGTAGAAGGTGTAGTCACCGGCCGTCGTGATGGCCAAGCTACCCCGGTACCGGGCGCTGTAATGGTCGGGGTCAATGGCGGTGTTATCGGCCGGCGGCAGAATGTTGCCCCAGCCATCCTCGGAGTTGTAGTTCAGGCTCGATTCCAACCGGGTGATAAAGGCCGGGCTGTTATCGAAAAATGCCGGGTCATCGTTGAAATAGCCCGTAAAGTACTCCCCGTACAGCCCCGCCGTGGCCGGGCTACCATTGGGCGCGCTCAGGTTGCAGCCGGCCGGCGGCGGCGGCGCTACCGTAAAGGTGAAGACATTCAGGAACGTGGTGGTGGCGTTGGCATTGGTAACGGCCACATCCACGGCATACGAGCCCAGCGGCACCGTGCCATCCACGAAAAGCTGCCCCTGGTTCGGGTCGATGGTAATGCCCGCGGGCAAGGGCGTCGTGTTGGCAATTACGTACTGAGCCACGGCTGTGGGCGAGGCCACGCTGGGCAGGGACGAACTGCCGGCCGTGCCAGCTACCCGAGCTACCATCTGGGGCGAATACACGAGGCTGGAAGCTACGGCCTGCTCGGGCTGAATACCCGAGCACAGCAGTCCGGTAGGCACTACCTGCCGGGTGATGCCCGGCCCCTGGTATTCCCACACCAGCGTATTGCCCCCGGTTAGCTCTCCGTAGAGAAGCCGCACGTTGTGGAGGCCCGCGGCCAGATACACCGTCGCCTGCCGGGTCTGCACGGCATGGGGGCCGCCGTTGTCGATGGTAGCCGCCGCCCGGTTCAGGGGCGAATCCAGAGCGGCATTGTCGAGCCAGAGGTAGGAGGCATCGTCGGAAGTGAGGTAGAAGGTGTAGTTGCCGGCCGTCGTGATGCGCAGGCTGCCCCGGTACTGGGCGCTGAACTCATCCGGGTCAGCGGCCGTGCCGCCAGCCACGCCGGTCAGGTCACCAAAGCTGTCGGAATTAGTGTAGTTAAGAAAAGGGTCGATGCGGGTGAGGCCGGCTGTTCCGGTAAAAAACGGCAGCGCGTCGTTGAAGTAGCCGGCGTAGTATTGGGCATACAGGCCCGAGCTGGCACTGTTGCCGCCCGGGTCGTTGCCCCCGCAGCTGGGCGGTGGCCCCTGCACCACCTGTACCGAGGCCACCTTGCGAAACGTGCTGGTTCCGTTGGCATTCGAAACGGCAACATTCACCTCATACGTACCCAGCGGCACGTTGATACCAACCGTAATTACGCCCGTGTTGGGGTGAATAGACAGCCCCAGGGGCACCGCGTTGGCAAAGGTGTAGTAGGTAGCCGCTGAGCCGCCGTCGTTCACGATGGGAGCCGCCGACTGCGTGGCACTGCCGACAAAGGCGTTGATAGTAGCAGGACTGTAGGTGATGCTCTGGGGCGGGCGGGGCGCCTGCTGCGCCGTGCAAAACAGGCTGGCCGGTACCACCTGGCGGGCAATACCGGGCCCGGCATACTCCAGCACCAGGATATTGTCGCCGGTAGCCTCAGCGTAATGAATCAGCAGGCTGTGCAGGCCGGCTGTCAGGGTGAGCGTCTGGGTAGCCTCCTGCGGGGCATGGTAGCCGCCGTTGTTGATGGTACTCTCAATCGTGGCGGCGGGCAGGGCTATGGCGGCGTTGTCGAGCCAGAGGTAGGCAGCGTCGTCGGACGTCAGGTAGAACGTGTACTCGCCCGTGGTCGGCACATTAATGCTGCCCCGCAGCCGCACACTGAAGTTATCCGGATCATCGACGGGCCCGGTAGCAATGCCACTCAGGTCGCCGAAGCTAGTAGTCGTAGCAAAGTTGACCTGGGGCTCGGTGCGCCGTAGCAGGGCCGGAGCCGCATTGTTGGTGAAGAAGGACTGGTCCGGGTCGAAATACCCCGGGTAGTACTCGGCATGAAGCCCGGTAGCGGCGGGTTGCCCAGCGGGGTCGGTGCCGGTACAGCTACTGGACTGCGCCACTACGGCTGAGCTTGCCAACCAGCTCAGCAGCAAGACGATGCCACAAGTAGCTAAGCGAGAATCAGAAACGAGAGTAAACAACAATTTCATACTTAAGCTTTATATAGTCCAACAAATGGGTTGCTCTATCAAAGCTATATCTTTTCCTAATATTTGCAAATTTTTAATTTTTATTTGCATTAAATAATGCACACCCATTCGCTATTTCCTTGTCTAATAGCGTGCTTGGGCAAATTATTTTCCCGCTTGGTCTACTTCTGTCTGCCATAAGCCAGCTGAGCAGGCGGGGCATATATATGATTTTGCTATTATTTACTTACCCGCTTCAGCGCTTTCTCGTCCTTGTTCCTATCCTACTTCGGGCACAGCCCGGGGCCCGACTCGTAGAAGCTTCCGCAGATTCCTATAGTACATTGACGCAGAGCTATGTTTATTTGCTCTGGCGTTCCGGTTATGTTCACAGCAGTATTCTAAGATTTATGGCGCATTCTCACAGTAAGCTTTCTGCTTGCGCAAACTGTTCCTATACCTTTCCGGAAAGCCAGCCCGATGATTTTTGCCCCAAGTGCGGGCAACAGAATCAGGAGGTGAGTCTGTCCATGGGGCACGTCATGGAAGAGTTTTTGGAGGGCATCTTTCACTTCGACAGCAAGGTGTTTCGGACGGCCAAGCTGCTGCTACTGCGCCCGGGTGAGCTAACCAAGCAGTTCTTGCAGGGGCACCGCATGCCCTACGTGCCGCCCATCCGACTCTATGTCTTTATCAGCTTCGTTTTTTTCTTCCTGCTGTCCATCAGCGTGCCCCATTCTTCTACCCGCCCCTCCAAGGAACTGATACGGGATGCCAAACTGCGGGCCGCGGCCGACTCGCTGCGCCAGAATGCGGCAAAGCAGCCCAATATGATTGTGTTTGACAACGGCGACAGCCCTATGACCGCCAGCCTGGGCATGGATTTCTCACAAGAAGAGCTGGTTAAGCTCAGCCAGGACCCGACCCCGGCCCGCATCGACTCAGCCATTCGGAGCCGGGGGCTCGAACCCACCCTGTGGCGCAAGACGGCCCTGCGGCAGACGGTCCGGACGCTGAATATGTCGCCCGAGGAAATGACGCGCAAGTGGCTGAAGAACCTGCCAATCCTGATGTTTGTGCTGATGCCGCTGTTTGCACTGCTGCTCAAGGGCTTATACCTGCGGCAGCGGCAGTACTACCTCTCCCACCTGATTTTCTCCATTCACTTTCACTGCTTTGTATTCGTGCTGTTCATCGTGAACCTGGTGCTGAGCCGATTCAGTGACGGCGACTGGTTTGAGCTGCTGCTCATGATTCTGCCGGCCGTGTATTTCTTCCTGGCCCTGCGCAACAATTTTGGCCAGTCGAGTGCCAAAACCCTGGCCAAAGTGCTGCTCGTGATGGTCAGCTACGGGCTGGTTCTTACTACCGGCATCATTGTGTCAGTATTGGTAAGCGTGCTGCTGCTGTAAGCCGTTGGCAGCTTACCAATCGAGAAGCCCGCGCCGCTCGGGAGTCTTCTCCTTCTTCTTGGGCTTGTCTTTCTTGTTGTCTTTGTCGTCGCCGCCGCCCAGAATGCTGTCGAGCAGGCCGGTTTTCTTTTCTTTCACCAGCACGTAGCGGATCGAAAAGGCCGTGGGAAAGCGGGCCCAGTCGGCCGAGTTAATTTCCACGCTGGGCTTGAAATCGAAGGAAATAACCACCGGCACAAAGGCAATTTTGTACTCAGCCCCAATGATGCCGTCGAAGCCGCCAAAAGCGCCGTCGTCCTTGTGGTTGCCCAGGTGGCCACCCGCGCCCAGGTAGTAGTTGAGGCTGGGACCGAGAATACCAAAATGCCGCTCGGCCAGCACCGTAGCACTCACCTCACGGTTGCGCACCAGGCCAATTCCTTCCAGCGTTACTTTGTCCAGCACTTTCTGTTGAACCGAAACTCCGTAGTTGCCGGCTCCCAGCCGGAGGCCGGCGGCCGTCCGGTACTTCTGGGCCTGGGCCGCGGAGGGTAGCAGGGTGAGCACGGTAATCAGTATAGTCCAGCTTACCAAGCGGACGGAGGCAAACGAAAAAGCCATAATATTTATCAGAGGTACTTCGAACTTAGCTTAGCAATCCGCGTTTGAACGCGCAGATGCCATGCAAAGTACGGGCGGGCCGAGGAAATAGCCCACTTTTGGCCGCCATTGCCGTACCTTGCTGCCTCGTTCTTCAGTGTCTTCCGCCTACGTTCCCACCCGTGTACATTCATCAGGTGGCGGCTTATCTGCCCGCCCAAGTTATTACCAACGAACACTTCACCCGGCTTAACGGCCTGTCGCACGAGTGGATAATTGAACGTACGGGTATCCGGGAGCGGCGCAAAGCCGCTCCCGGGGAAAATACCAATACCATGGCCGTGGAAGCCACCGAACGGGTGCTGGCCCAGGCGCCTCTCTTTCCCACGGCGGCAGTCGACCTGATTGTGGGGGCTACCTACACGCCCCACGACACGATTTATACCGTAGCCCACGCCGTGCAGCGCGCCATTGGCGTTACCGATATTCCGGTGGTCAGCATTTCGTCGGCCTGCTCTTCGCTGCTGAATGCCATTGAAATTGTGGAAGGCTACTTCGCCATGGGCAAAGCCACCCGGGCATTGGTTGTGGTATCGGAGCACAACACGGCCTACAACAACGAGAACGACACGGTAGCCGGCCACCTCTGGGGCGACGGGGCCTCGGCTCTGCTCATCAGCAAAGAGCGCCTGGCCCCCACCGACCTGCGCATGCTTGACCTGATTACGGCCGGGGCCGGGGGCATTGGCAAAGCCGACGTCGCCGTGACGCTTAAGCCCGTGGAAAAAGGCATTGTGATGCCCCACGGCAAGGACGTCTTTATTCATGCCTGCCAGTACATGGCCAGCGTGACGCGCAAGGTTCTGGAACGCAACCACCTGAGCGTGGCCGATGTCAGCTGGCTGATTCCGCACCAGGCTAATTTGCGCATAACCCGCAACGTGCTCCAAAGCCTGGAGATGCCCGAGGAGCGGGCCGTATCCAACATCGACCGGCTGGGCAATACTGGCTGTGCCGGCGCCGCTATTGCCCTGGCCGAGCAGCTCGACCAGATTCAGACGGGCGAGCGGGTCGTTATTACGGTATTCGGCGGCGGCTACTCCTACGGCGCTATGCTGCTGGAGCGCTAAGCCAAGGCGGCTTAGTTTATCTTTACGAACGACGAACTCCCCGTCCGGCCGGCTTGGTCGCGCCAGCGCAGCACGTACCAGCCAGGCCGCAGCCCACCCACATTCAGGCTTTGCGTGCTGAAACCCGTGCGGGTATCAAGGCCTTGCAGCTTGCACATGCGGCCTACCGCGTCGTAGATATAGACGGAAAGATTCCCGTCGTTGACGCCGGCAAACAGAAACCGTAGCGTGTTGCCATCCACGGGATTAGGAAAAATCTGCACCACTTGGTTGTTGTCGGCGCCTGATTGTACCAGGAGCGGGGCCGCGTTGTCCGCTGACCCGTCGGGCCGGACCAAGCGTAAGCGGTAATAGCTTAGACCCGGTAGCGGGGCGGGGTCAACTACGCGGTAGGAATTGCCCGCCGCCCCGGCGGCTACTGTGGCCACGGCTTGCCAGGTGGCGGTGGTATCGGTGGTACGCTCCACGAGGAAACGACTGAGGAAACACTCGTCCCGGGTGCTCCAGCTTACTTCGGCTCCGGCAGTACCCGCAGAGCTGGCGGCAAGCCGGGTAAGCGGGGCAGGCAGCATGGGGCTGGGCCCGCAGCCGGGCGTCGCAAAGCTGCGGGTGCGCAGCACAACCCGGCCACCGGTTCGGTCATTGGTACTAAGAGCCCGATTGGAACGGCCCCGGCCAACCCCGAAGTACATAACGGCCGTAGCCGTATTCACGTGGGCCAGCTGCTGGGCATGCCCCAGCTCATGGAGCACCACCGATTCGAAGTCGAACTGCAGGGTGCTGGGAAACCCCGGCCCAAACTGCCAATTAACCGCATCATCAAACTGCATGTCGATTTCGCTCACCCGAAACCCGATACGGCCCTTGGCATCCACACAGCCTTGGTAATAGCTCGTCGTGCGGCCCAACACATTCGCGGGCAGCTCCGACCCATTGTCGAAGCCGATGGAATTTTCCCCATCGGTACCCGTGCCGGAGGAAGTGCGCACCGCGCCTACCGTCCAGTTCACGCCCGTCTGGCAGCGCCAGCCCGTAAGCAGGGCCCGCTGAAAGGCGGCGGCAGCGGCGGCATTAGCGGCAAAGCCCGGCTCGAAACGGAAAGTATAGCCCCCTTCCCCGTTCTGGTTGATGTGGTTGGGGCGGACGATGACCTGGGAATTCTGGGCCTGCACGTTGGAAGCCGCGTACGGAACCTGCAAGGCCACTAGGCTGGTCGTTTGCAGGCCGGCAGCCGTGAGTACGCGCACCGGCCCCGACCCCGCCGGATTGCCGGTAGTGGTATAGGAAGGCACCCGCACCCGAATCTGCGTGTCGGTCCAGCTCACGTAGTCCGACGGCTGGGGCTGCACGAAGGTGGCCCCGCCATCGTCGGCATTGGGAAACTGCACTGCTCCGGTGCCCCGGTCGGTACCAAAGCCCGAGCCGTTGATGGTCAGCACGGCCTCGACACCGGCGGGCACCGTGGCGGGGCTTAGCGCACTGATAATAGGCGCTTGTCCTTTGGCCTCGGCTCCGGGTTGGCTGCGGCGCAGCTGGGCTTGCGCCAGCGCCGGATTGGGCTGCAATTCGCGGCGCGCCTGCCCCAGCTCGGCGCTCAGCTCCGAGTAGAAAGCCGGCCCGATAAGCGGATACGACCGAAACGGCTCGGCAGCGGAGGCATCCGTGAGGTTGTAGCGAATAAACCCCTGCTCACTGGCATAGGGCGCGAATCCCGCCGTTGCGGCGGTGCCGGCAAAGGCTGCGGGTTGCAGAAAAAATACGCCCTGGTCACCGGGGTGCAGCCGTAGCGTATTGGTCAAAACCTGTTCGTCGAGCTCTACCCGGCCTCCTTCGGTAATTACCGTCAGCTCCGTCGGCACCTGACCTTTCCACACGCTATACACCCGCACCCGGTGCGCGGTGTAGATGCGGCGGTGGGCCGCATCCCAGAAGCCGCGGGCGTCCAGCACCTCGCCTTCTACCACCAACCGGGCTTGGCGGGCCCGCTCAGCGGCCGTTACCGGCAGCAATAGGCAGTGGCCCGCCGGCTCGGCCTGTTGGGCTACCACCGGCTCCGGCACAAAAGCAGACAGCAATAAAAGGCCAGCACCGAACCGGCAAAGAGTACCCCAAGGCTTCATAGTCGCGCGAAAAACGGCAGAAAGGATGTCTGCTCAAAGTACGTTAAATCGGCACGGGCGGCTTGAAGACCTGAGCGGGAATTTTACTTTCTGGTGCGGCGGCCTAAAACAAGCTGCCTTGCACCGGCTGCGGAATAATGCGTGGGGGTGGCACCTCCAGCCCCGTCAGCGTTTGCAGCTTCTCCAGAAAAAACTGCGTCCAGACCGGGGAATGCATAATATCCTTCTGGTGAATGAACAGGTAGGCCGTTTGCAGCCCCGCCTGTAGCCAGGCCGCAATTCGCTCGGCCCAGGCCGTAGCCCGGGCATAGTCGCTGCTTACCAGGCCATGCCCATTGAAGCGGATAAAGGCCGTGGGCGTGGTCAGGCGCATGTGCAGCACGTCGCGGCGGCCGGCTACGTCGGTTAGCACCAGGGTTTTGCCCAGGGCTTCGAACAAGGCAAACACGGCGTCGCGCTGGCGCACGTCGGCAAACCAGGCCGGGTGGCGCAGCTCGACGGCCAGGGGCACGTAGTCGGGGAAGTCGAGCAGGTAGCGCTCCAGCCGGGGCAGGTGCTCGGGGCCGAAGGTGGGTGGCAGCTGCAAAAACGCCATGCCCAGCCGCTCATCCAGCCCGCTGATGGAACGGCAGAAGGTGGTGGTCAGCTCGTCGGCATTGTATAGTTCCCGGTCGTGGCTGATGCTTTGGGGCAGCTTGGGGCAAAAACGGAAGGTGCCGGGCACGGCGTCGCGCCATTTGCGCACGGTGGGCGCATCCGGAATGCGGTAATGCGTTGTGTTGAGCTCAATGCTATTGAACTGCCGGGCGTAGTGGTGCAGGTAGTCCGTATCCTTGATACCCGCCGGAAAGTAGGATCCCAGCCAGGCTTTGTTGGTCCAGATAGGGCACCCTACATAGACAGCCGGCGCCGCTGCCGCCGCTTGCTGGGCCCGCGCCAACACGGCAGCCGTTTCGGCATGGTCGGGGGGCAGGCGAAAATCAACGTAGCGCAGATCAGAAAGGCGGCCAAAATCCATGGCGCAAAGTACGGCAAAACCAGCTGCTCGGGCGATTTAAACGCTTAGCAAAATTCCGGGACTTTTGCAACCTGGCTGAGAAGATACCCTTCCGAGGAATGCCAAAATTTTTTTAACGGCAGATAGTCTTATTTCTAATGCCATTCGCCAAACGTCTATATAGAATGCAAAATCAGCCTTAGGGAAACACAATCAGCTATTTTTACCCGGCTGATACAATTAATTAAATGCAAATTTTGTTGAAATAGGTCAATTTACTAGCTTAGGGTTTGGCTAATGCCATTGGAATCGGTTAGGCAGTTTGGAAACGTCTTCTAGATTTGTTCTGCTCACCAACCAGTAAACGAATGAAGTTGACACCGACACGACTGCATGTTTCCGGCTTGCTGATGGCCTTGCTTTTTGCATTGTTTACGGCCCTCCCTCAAGCAGCCCGGGCTACGCGTTTTGAAGAAGAAAAGCCCGGCTCTACCGCGGCTTCCCGTTCCGTCGTATTGCGCGGCCGGGCTTCTTGGTACGGACGCGAGCATCAGGGGCACCGGACCAGCAACGGCGAACGGTTTGACCGCTTTAAGTATACCTGCGCTCATAAAACCTTGCCCTTCGGCACCAAATTACGCGTCACCAACCCCAGCAATGGCCGCTCCGTCGTAGTGCGCGTCAGCGACCGGGGCCCTTTCCGCCACGAGCGGATTCTGGATTTATCAGAAGTAGCGGCCCGCCCGCTCGACATTGTGCGCCGCGGCGCCGTAGCCGTCGTAGCCGAAGTAGTGCCCAGCACCACGCCCCTGGGCCCGGCCGATGCGCCGGAAAACCTGGCCGCCCTGGCGTCCGACTCCGTAGTCGCCCTCGAAGCTACCACACTGACGGATATTATAGCCGGGGAAACCGAAGCAGCCGACGTGGTTGTCGTACCGGCCCCTATCCCCAGCTTCGTCGTGCAGGCCGGCACCTTCGGCGACCCGCGCAATGCCCAGAACGTGCAGGCCAAGATTCAGGCCCTGGATGAAAAGCTGACCGTGACTATTGCCGAGAGCAGCCAGAATGGCAAGCCCTTCAACCGGGTTATCGTCGGCCGCTTCGTCGATAAAGCCGAAGCCGAGGCCCTACGCCAGCGCCTCAAGCAGCTTGGCATTAGCGGCCTGGTTCGGCAAGCCGAGAACTTATAGCATGACTCGTTGCCACGAAACGCAGCAGCTCTGCTCTTAAACATTAAAAAAGGCCACTATATGTGGCCTTTTTTAATGTTCTTCGCCGTCGGATTATTCATCTTATGGCGGTATTTCCCTATGAAAAAAGTAGTGTTGCTGGCTGGCTTACTGACAGCTACGTCCTCCGGAGTGTTTGCCCAAACCGAGCAAGGCAGCGTGATGCTCGGCTCTACTCTTTCGCAGCTTTCATTTGCCAAGTCGCAGGATGGCGTAACGAAGTATTTCTCGGGGGCCCTGGCGCCCAACGCAGGCCTCTTCGTTGTCGACCGGCTGGCCGTGGGCGCCCAGCTCCTGTTAGCCTACGAATCCCAGAAAACCGAGTACAGCGGCTTTGGCGCCAAGGTCCGCAGCTTTGAGTACGGCATTGCGCCGTTTGCCCGCTATTACTTTTTAAACGCGCCCAAGCATAAGTTTTTTGGGCAAGCCGCCTACGGGATTACGGGCTACACTACTAAGTATATCTCCGACGACGAATTTGGCTTTGACCGGAAGGCCAAAGGCTCGTTTGGCAGCGGCCGGGCCAGCGTCGGCTACGACTACTTTATTGTGCCCGCCGTGGCCCTGGAAGTGCAGCCGTATTTCGAGCGTACCGGGCGGGGGCAGTTGGCCAACAGTGTGGCCCACAGCTGGGGCCTGTCGGTGGGCTTCCAGATTTTCCTGCCCAAAGGCGACGCAGCCGCTGGTCAGTAGCCGTATCTTCTGCCCGAAAGAATTCGCCGCGCGGCTTGCCTCACGCGGCGGACTTCCTTTTTCTAACCCTTCTCCTCCCGCTCCATGAAGTGGTTAAAAGCCATCCTGGCAACTGCTATTTCCCTGGCTCTTACCTGGGTATTGAACACCAAGCACGGCGACATCCCGCCGTTTGGCAAGTTTCTGAGTCCATTTCAGGGATTTTGGCGCAATGGCGAGGCTACCAATGCTTTCCCGGCGGCGCAAACCCTGACGATTCCCGGCTTGCAGCAGCCCGTGCAGGTACGCTTCGACGACAAGCGTGTGCCCCACATCTTCGCCCAAAACGACCACGACCTCTACTTTGCCCAGGGCTACCTCACGGCCCGCGACCGACTCTGGCAGATGGATTTCGTAACCCACGTGGCCGCCGGACGCCTGTCGGAAATTGTGGGGCCGGCCCGCCTGGAAACCGACCGTTTTTTTCGTCGCATGGGCCTGAAGTTCGGGGCCGAAAAGTCGCTACAGGCCATGCTGGCCAACCCCACGACCCGCACCGTGCTGACCTCCTACTCGGATGGCATCAACGCCTACATTAAAAGCCTGAGCCCCCGGGACTATCCGTTTGAATACAAGCTCCTGGACTACGCGCCCGAGCCCTGGGAGCCCCTAAAGTCGTCGTTGCTGCTCAAGTACATGGCCTTCGACCTGAGTGGCCGCTCCGATGACTTACGCCTGTCGAATGCCCTGGGCAAGTACGGCCCGGCCGTGGTGAAAGACCTATTTCCCGACTATCCCCAGCGCGAAGACCCCATTGTGCCCGTGGGCACGGCACTGGACTTTACGCCCCTACCCGCTCCGGCCACCCCGCCTTCCTTTACGGCGGCCATGTCGGACAAAGTACCCCAGCACGAGCCCGACCCCGAGCTGGGTTCCAACAACTTCGCCGTAGATGGCAAAAAGTCGGCTTCGGGCTACCCGATTCTGGCCAACGACCCGCATTTGCAGCTCAACTTGCCCAGCATTTGGTACCAGGTCCAGCTTTCGGCCCCGGGCGTGAATGTGTACGGGGTCACGATTCCGGGTGCCCCCACGGTTATTATCGGCTTCAACGACCAGGTGGCCTGGGGCGTAACCAACGTGGCGGCCGATGTGCTCGACTTCTACCAGCTCAAGTTTAAGGACGCCGCCCAGCGCGAGTACTGGCACGACGGCCGCTGGAAACCAGTGCGCCGGGTAGTGGAGCACATCGTAGTGCGCGGCCAGCCCGACCGCTACGACACGGTGCTCTACACCCACCACGGCCCCATCGTATACGACAAGGAGGAAACGCCCTTTCTGGCGCAGACGCCCGTGCGGCACGCCATGCGCTGGACGGCCCACGACGCGGACAACGAAGTGCTGGCCTTTTACAACCTGAACCGCGCCCACAACTACCAGGACTACACCGCGGCATTAGCTTCCTACGGCTCGCCGGCCCAGAACTTCATCTTCGCCAGTCAGCAAAACGACATTGCTATCTGGCCCAACGGCCGTTTCCCGCTGAAATGGCGCAACCAGGGTAAGTTTATCCTCGACGGCACCGACCCGGCCTACGACTGGCAGGGCTGGATTCCGCAGGCCCACAACCCCCACGTGAAAAACCCGGCCCGGGGCTTCGTCAGCTCGGCCAACCAGTTTTCCGCCGGCCCCGACTACCCCTACTACCTGCACTGGAACTACGCCAGCTACGAGCGGGGCCACCGCATCAATGAGCGACTGGCGCAGATGACGCGCGTGACGCCCGACAGCCTGCGCCTGCTCCAGAACGACAACCTCAACCTCAACGCCCAGCTCATGCTGCCCCGCCTGCTGAGCCTGGTGAAAGGTGCCCAGCTGCCGGAAAGCGCGCGCCGGGCCTACGACGAGCTAAGCCGCTGGAACTACTTCTACGAAGCCGCCGCCATTGGGCCCAGCATCTTCGAGCTATGGTACGGGAATATGGTGAAGCGACTCTGGGACGACGATTTTGGCCTGAAAGCCACTGGCCTGGAAATGCGTAACCCCGGCCGCGACCGAACCAATACGCTGATTCTGCAGGAACCCACTTCCCGCTGGATCGACGACCGCCGCACCCCGGCCAAGGAAACCCTGGAAATCCTGGCCCAGCAGTCGTTGCAGTTTGCCGCCGATTCGCTCACCCGCAAGTTTGGCCCCCTGGGTCCCGAGTGGCGCTGGGCCAATCAGAAAAGCACCGACATTCTGCACCTGGCCCAGCTCCCCGGCTTTGGCCGCCTGGATTTGAACGTGGGCGGCGGGGCCGGCATCGTCAATGCCACATCGGAGCGCAACGGGCCTTCCTGGCGCATGGTAGTGGCCCTGGGCCCGCAGGTGCGGGCCTACGGCGTATACCCCGGCGGACAGTCGGGCAACCCGGGCTCGGCTTACTATGAAAACCTGATTGACACCTGGAGCGCCGGGCAGCTCACCGAATTGGTATTTCTGCGCAGTGCCGCCGAAAACCACCCGCGGGTGCAGGCCACCTGGACTATGCGGCACAACTAACCTTTTCGCTATTCAGCTTTTCCCAATGCGCCTTCTCCTGGTCATACTTATTCTGAGTGCCGTAGCCCAGCTTTTTCTGCCGTGGTGGATTATCATGCCCATCAGCTTCGGTGCCGCATTTCTGCTGGAGCGCCATGGCGGCCGCGCATTTCTGGCGGGCTTCAACGGCGTGGGCATCGGCTGGTTTGCCCTAGCGGCCTGGCACACCAGCAACAACGACGGGTTGCTGGCCCACCGCGTCGCCCAGCTGCTCCCGCTGGGTGGCCACGGCTGGGCCTTGGTTGTGCTGACGGCCGTGCTCAGCGGCTTGGTAGGCGGCCTGGGTGCCTTGGCCGGCACGTGGCTGCGGCAGGCAGTGGCCCCCGGCACTAGGGCAGCCAAATAGAAGCCCAGGCCCTCCGTGGCCCCCTGCTAAGCCCAAAAGGGCCCTTTCCACTACGGAAACGGCCCTTTTTGTAAGTAGTCGATTACCGGTTTAGTAGTATTGGGAGATGAAAGCATAGGCCTGCAGCGTATAGCTGGCCGCCGACGAGAAGTGGTTACCGCCCTGAATCGGGCGCAGCTGCACATTGGCCGCCCCCCGGGCCTTCATGGCATTGTAGGCATTCTGGGAATTGAAGAAGGGCACGTAGTCATCGGCGGTACCGTGGAAAAGCGCCACCGGGGCTTTAGGCTGCCAGTCGTAGATGTCGTTGTCGCGGAAGGCGTTGAGCATCTGCTGGTCGGTTTTATCCAGAATTCCCTGCCGGAATGTAGGCGTAAACAACGTCTTGGCCTGGGCAGGCACTTCACCGTAGAGGTTGGTTTGCAGCTGGGTAGCCCAGGGCTCGTTCACGTAGTAGCTGATGGGCCGGTTGAGGCCGTACATGCGGTTGTAGGTATCGAGTACCCACACATATGTGCTCAGAAAGTTCAGGGGCTGGTCCGACTGCAGGATGTAGTCGGCGAAGGCGGACTTGTGGTAGGCCCCGGCACCGGGGGCACTGGCCGTAACGGTAAACTCGCTGGCCGCTTTTTCCTCTATCATCTTATGCAGGGCCATGGTAGCGTAGCCACCTTCCGAATAACCCAGCAAGAAGTTTTTCTGATTGAGGGCCAGCTTTTCCTTGGCCGCAAACTCACGGGCGGCCCGCAGCATATCCAACGAAGCCGAAGCCAGGGAAGCGGCGTGCTCGTAGGGGTGCGGCAGAGCCTTGGAAGCCCCGTAGCCGACGTAGTCGGGGGCCGACACGATGTAGCCCGTGGAAGCCAGCACCGATACGGCCGAATATACCTCGCTGCTCTGGCTGTAGTACGACGGGGCCCGGTCTTCATCGTCGGGCCGGATGGTGCCGTGCTGGTAGCTCAGCAGCGGCAGGGGCTGGTTGGTCACGGGCACCAGCAGGGCGCCGGAGGCCGTAATGTTCTGGCCGGTATTGTTGTGGGTAGTATAGGTCAGCTTATACACCCGAATCGGGTAGCGAACCAGGGCGCCGGCAATCGGAATTTCCGACACGCGGCCGGCCAGCTGGCTGGTCGAGTACTCCCCGATGAGCGTGCTGCTGACCAGCCGAACGGCGGCTCCGCCGGTGCCCGTGGGCGCCTCGGTCGTTGTTTGGGGCGCGGCAGTGTCCTTGGTGCAGCTGATACCCGAGGCAGTGCTGATTCCGGCCCACAGCAGAAAGGTGAGACGAACTAGGCTAAAGTTGAATTTCTTACGAATCACGCGCGAAGGAATAAGTTGATTTGCTTTCCTTTAACAACGGCGCGGATAAAAGATTTCCTTCTTTCAAGCAAAAATCCAACTAGAGAGACGCGGCTTTCATCGGGTACGCCAGCGGCGGTTTTTTAGCTTGTCGAAAACCTGAGCTTTAGCGGCAAAATCACCCATGAGCCCGGTTTTGCTTCGCCGCTACCCCGCAAGCCGTAGCGGCCATCCTGACTTTTCCGCCTCGGTTCCCTGCAAAAAGGCGTAACTTGCTGACCAGTCTTGCCTTCAACGTTACCTCTTTCAGTGTCTTCTCTTACCCACTTCTCCCGCTTTTCCCGCCCACTGCTGCCAGCCCTGGGCCTGATTTTCTCCCTCACGTTTACCAGTTGCGGTACTCGCTCGGAAGGCGAGACGGCTGATACGAAAGCCACGGCGGAGGTGCCGGCCAAGCCGGTAGTTGTCGACAGTGCGGCCCTGAAAAAGCAGGCCATGCTGCGCGACTCGCTCAAAGCCGACTCCATTGTGCGCAAGAGCGGGCAGCTGCCGGGCGCTATTCTGCCGGGCAAGCGGATTGTGGCCTTCTACGGCAACATCCGGTCAAAAGGCATGGGCATTCTGGGCCGGGAGCCCAAGGAGCAGATGTTCCGCAAGTTTGAGAAAGTACTGGCTGAGTGGCAGGCCGCCGACCCCAGCATTCCGGTGCAGCCCGCCCTGCACAACGTGACCATCACGGCCCAAGGCACGCCCGGCAAGGACGGCAAATGGCGCCTGATGAACTCCAAAGCCACGATTGAGGAAGTTATTTCCTGGGCCCGGGAGCATAAGTGCATCCTGTTTCTGGACGTGCAGCCCGGCCACAGCACCCTGGAAGCCGAACTGCCCAAGCTCACGGAGTATCTGAAGCAGCCCGATATTCACCTCGGCATCGACCCCGAGTTTTCGCTGGCTACCATGCCCGGCATTCGTCCCAACCAGCGCATTGGCACCCTCGACGCGAAGGATATCAACTTTACCATCAACTTCCTGGCCCGCATCGTGAGCGAAAATAACTTGCCGCCCAAGGTGCTGACCGTGCACCGCTTCACGCGGAAGATGGTGACCAACTACAAAAACATCAAGCTCGACCCGCGCGTGCAGGTCGTGATGCACATGGACGGCCACGGCGAGCCAACGCTGAAAAAGGACTCCTACCACGACTACATCCAGACCGAGCCGGTACAGTACACCGGGTTCAAGCTCTTCTACGAGTACGACCCCAAGCCCAAGCCTCACCACCTGATGACGCCCACGGAAGTCCTGACCCAACTCACGCCCAAGCCGCTCTACATTCAGTATCAGTAAGCAAAGGCCATATTCTACCAAAGGCGCTGACATCCTCAGCGCCTTTTTTTATGCTCTTTTCTTCGGAAAATTTCGGGCCGACACTACCTGAATATGTGATTCGGCGCAAAGGCCGATTACCTAGCTTTGCTGGTACTTGTCTACTCTGAATTCTCACCCGATGCCTTTCTGCCGTTTAGTTCGGACCTTCCTGCCGCTGCTGGCCGGGATGCTCAGTTCCCTGGCGCTGCAAGCCCAGCCAAGCCCAGGGCCGGCGGGCCCGGTGCCTCCCAAAAACCTGCTCAAGATTGCGCCCTTCGGCTGGATTCACGGGCAGTTACCGTTTTCGGTCGAGTCGCGCCTGGGCTACGAGCGGGTCATTGGGCCGCACAGCAGCCTGGGAGCCAGCTACTCGTATTTGGGCACCAACTATCCGTTCAGCTTTCTGGGCAGCGTAGCCCTGAGCTCGGCCATCAGCACGGCCTTCACGGCGGCAGGCCACCCCACCGTCGTCTGGACCGAAACCAAGATTCGCACCAAGGGCCACCGCTACCAGTTTCAGTACCGCCACTACCTGAGCAAGAAGTACTACGCCCCCGAGGGCTGGTACCTGTCGCCGCACTACTCCCATGCGCAGGCCGAGTACCGCGTCACGCTCAAGGATTTTGACGTGGCCCGCACCCTCAAAACCACGAATAGCAACTACAATCTGCTGTTTGGCTACCAGAATGTGCTGGGCCGGCACTTCGTGCTCGACGTTTTCACCGGCCTGGGCTACCGCGACATCCAAACCAAGATTTTCGACGAAAACGGCGGCTATCTGCACGATATGGAAGAAGGCAGCGCCCTGAAGATTTCCTCCGGTCTGAATATCGGCTGGGCCTTTTAAACCCCTCATCCAATCCGCTTCATCAGGTGAAGCTCGGAACATTTCGCGCCGGCGAAGCCATCCGTCCTCTGCGAAACACGATACCCTCTTGTACCAGAAAGCCCTTTCCCGTTGCTTACGGAAAAGGGCTTTCTGGCTTAATGACGAAGTCTACGCTTAGAAGAATCGTTTAGTGCGCGGCGTTCATATCAATGGCTTCCCCGCGCTTGGCGCGCTTGATGAGCAGCACCAGCGGCAGGCAGACCACGAAGAAAAGGCCAATCATCGAAAACACCTGGGAGTAAGTGATAATGGATACTTGCTTCATCAGAATGCCTTCGAGGGCTGCGTAAGCTTGCTGACGGGCCTGCTCGAAGGAGAAGCCCCGCGCCATAAAGTTCTGGGTAAAGGCCTGAATACGCTGCACGGTGTTGGTGTCGTAGAGCGAAATGTGGGCCAGCGGGCTGATACGGTTCTGGGCCATGCTGCGCTCCAGGTAGGTACCTACGATAGCCACGCCGAACGAACCGCCGAGTTGGCGAATCATACCGGTGAGGCCGGCGGCCTGGCCCGCGTCTTTGCCCTTCAGACCCGCCAGGCTCATGGTGGTAATGGGCAAAAAGATCAGGCCCATCCCCAGGCCGCGCACCATCAGGGGCCAGAAAAAGTCGTCCTCGCCGGCAGTGGGCGAAATAATTTGGGACATCCAGAAGGTGAAGACGAAGAAGATGCCGAAGCCTACCGGAATCATGTACTTCTGGGGTACGCCAGCTTGCAGCATGCGCCCGATAAGCGGCATCATCATTCCCGAAGCCAAGGCACCGGGCAGCAGAATGTAGCCCGTTTGGGCGGCGCTGAAGCCCAGAATGCGCTGGGTGAAAATCGGGAAGATGAACACCGAAGCAAACATGCCGAAGCCCAGTACGAACGACAGCACCGCGCCCACGGCCAGGTTGCGGCTCCTGCCCAGTACCCGCAGGTCGACAATGGGCTGCTTGGCCGTCAGCTCGCGCCACACGAAACCGACCATGCCAATGACGGCCAGCACGGTGAAGCTGTTGATATAGGCGCTTTCAAACCAGTCCTCCGACTCGCCCTGCTCCAGAACCAGCTGCAACGAACCCACGCCCAGAATCAGCAGGAAAATACCGGCCCAGTCAATTTCGCGCAGGGGCCGGGGCACCGCATTCTTGATCCGCTCGGGGTCCCGGATAAACAGAATCGTGAAGATGGAGGCCATGATACCCACGGGCACGTTCACGTAGAAAATCCAGGGCCAGTCGTAGTTATCCACGATGTAGCCCCCCAGCGTCGGCCCGATGGTAGGCCCGATAATAACGCCCATGCCAAAGAGGGCCTGACCCAGCGGCAACTGCTTGGGCGGGAAGGTATCAATCAGAATGGCCTGTGAGGTGGCCATCAAAGCGCCGCCGCCAATGCCCTGCACGAAGCGGAACGCCACCAGTTCCCAGATGTTGGTGCTCTGCCCGCAGGCAATGGAGGCCAGGGTGAAGAGCACGACCGACACGAAGTAGTAGTTGCGGCGGCCAAACTGCTCGGCCAGGAAGCCCGTCATGGGAATCACAATAACGTTGGCAATGCCGTAGGAGGCAATTACCCAGGTTACTTCCTGCTGCGTGGCCGAGAGGTTGCCCATCATCTGGGTCAGGGCCACGTTCACGATACTGGTATCAATCAGCTCCAGCAAGCAGCAGAGTACCACCGTAATAACGATGATCCACTTGGTAAATCCGGTTTCCAATGTTGTGGTGCTTAGGTATAACGTACCGAAAGCCTGGTGGCAACATGCAGCCTTGCGGGGCCCATGCCGCCAACCAAGCTCCCGGCTTTAGCATTATTTGGTTTTCACGGTAGCCGTCACGCTCATACCGGCGCGTAGCGGGTGTTCCGGGTCCACCTTGTCGAGCACGATTTTAACCGGCACGCGCTGGGTTACTTTCACGAAGTTACCCGAGGCATTGTCGGGGGGCAGCAGGGCAAAGCGGGCCCCGGTAGCAGCCGACAACGATTCGATATGGCCCTGAAACTCCTCGTGGGGGTAGGCGTCCACTTCTACGGCTACTGGCTGGCCCACTTTCATGTTTTCCAGCTGGGTTTCCTTGAAGTTGGCAATAATCCAGGTTTGCTCGGAAGCCACCAGGCCCATCAGCTGTTGGCCGGGCTGTACGACCTGGCCGGGCTGCACGTTTTTCTTGCTCACCACCCCATTGGCGGGAGCTACGAGAGTGGTATAGCTCAGCTGTAGCTTGGCGTTGTCGAGGTCGGCCTGGCGCTGCTTCACGACGGCCTGGGCTACGGCTACCTGCTGCTGGGCGGCGGCTACCTGCTGGCGGGCTACCTGCACCTGCTGCTGGGCCGTGGCGCGCTGGGCGCTGGTCGACTTCAGGTTGGCCTGCACCGCATCGTACTCGCTCTGCGGGATGATGTCTTCCTTGCGCAGGAAGGCACTGCGCTTCAAATCTTTCTCGAGACGGGCGCGGTTGGCATCACTCACGCCAATGGTGGCCTGGGCGGTGCTTACATTGGCCGTGGCCGTACCCACGCCGGCGCGGGCAGCTACCACGTTGGCCTGAGCCGCCGCCAGGGCAGCTTCGGCAGCATTCACGCGCTGCTGATAGTCGGCCGGGTCGAGGGTAGCCAGCACATCCCCTTTCTTTACAGCCTGGTTATCCTGCACCTTCACTTCCAGCACGGGGCCACCCACGCGGGGCAGCACGGGGTAAATGTCGCCTTCTACCTGGGCGTCGTCGGTTTCTTCGTGAGTCTGGCCAAATTGATAGCGCTGATAGCCGAAGTAGCCACCCACGAGCAACACCAGGGCCAGGATAATAAATAGGATAGGGCGCTTCGAGCGGCCTTCCTGCTCTTCAACTTCCGGCTCGTAGGCGGGAGCCGAAGTAGCGTGCGGTGCAGCGACCTGATCGGGTTGAACGGGAGTTGCCATGGAAATGGGTCAGTAAGAAGTTATTCGTTGGGTTGAGTTTGAAGGTGGAAAGCCGCGGCAGGGCGGACTTCCCTTAAGCAGACTTCCGGTATTCGGCGGAGGCCTGCGAGTTGACGAGCAGCGTGGCGCACGGGGCCGTGCGCACCACGGCCTCGGCGGTGCTGCCCATCAAAAAGCGGGTTAGCCCGGTCTGGCCGTGTGCTCCTATTACGATTAAATCGGCGGCGTGGCGGCGGGCGGCGGCCACGATTTCAGTGGCCGCCTCGCCCCGTAAGATGCTGGTAGTCACGTGGGCACCGGCTTGCTCCGCGGCAGCCCGGTGGTGCGCCAGCTGCGAGGCCAAGGCCATATCCTCCGTATCGGTGGCCAGGGCTGGCTGCGGGGTCAGCACGTGCAGCAGCCGCAGTTCCGCCTTGGCTCCTGCCGCCAGCGTTGCCGCATAGGCCACCAACGACGCAGTAGCCACCGAGAAGTCGATTGGGCAAAAAATGAGCGAAAGAGTCATAGGGGGTGAACTTGAGAAATGGGGAGAGGGCGAGTTTGGTGCTGGTGGTGCCAAGGGCGAGGTAGAACGTCCACTCCCCATTTCACCAGCTGCCCAGCTGCCCCCTACCAAATTTGCTCGCCGGTAGCGCGCTTGAGCTGGTACTGGCCCAGCGTGTAATTGTAAATAGCCTGCAGGCGGGCCAAACGGGCCTGAGCCAGGGAGGTTTCCGCGTCGAGTACGTCGAGGTTGGTGCCTACGTCGTAACGGTAGCGCGCTTTGGCCCGGGTCAGGGCATCGGTGGCTTGGGCAATCTGCAACTGGGCATTTTCGTAGCGGGCGGTGCTGGCCTGCATATTATTGGCAGCCTGCCGCACGTCGGCCCGGATCTGCTCCTGGGTATCGAGAATGCGCGACTGGGCGCCGCGAATGTTGGCCAGAGCCTCGACGCGCTGGTTTTTGTTCTTGTTGCCGTCGTAGATGGGCACGTTCAGCTGCACCACCCCTACCGTGTTCGGCCGGATGCGGTTAAGCTCGGGCTGATAACCGTTCTTGGCTCCTACCTGGCCCCCGATACCCAGCACGGGCATGTTGCTGCGCTCAATAAGCTTCAGATTCAGGTTGGCGGTTTGCTCGGCGTCGCGGGCCAGCTTCACTTCCGGGCGGTTTTCCACGGCCTGGTTCAGGGCCGCATTCACGTCAACCGTCTGGGGGGTGTAGGCAAAGGCGCCACGCACGGGCACGTTCACATACTCGGGCTTGTGCAGCAAACGGGCCAGCTGCACCTGCTGGTTTTGCAGCTGGTTTTCCAGATCAATGCGGGTGTTCTGGGCCTGGGTGATACGCACCTGAGTAGTCGTCACGTCGAACTTCGTGCTTACGCCACCTTCCACCCGCTTTTCCATCTCGCGCTGGTGCTGGCGCAGGGAGGCAATCTGGGCGTCCTGCACCTTAATACTCTCCCGCACAAACAGGATGTTATAGTACACCTGGGCCGCCGAGTACGCCAGGTCACGGCGGGTCACGTTGATGTTGTCAACGGCCGTGAGGCGGCGGCTTTCGGCCAGGTTATAGGTGGCTTCCTTTTTACCGAAGTCCAAGAGCCCGTATTGCAGGGTGATGTGGGCGTCGTAGTTGTTGTTGGGCTGAAACTGGAAGGCCGGCGCGTCGGGAGCAATTTGCAGCTTCACCACCGGGTCAATCCGGGTGTAGGTGGCCGTACCCGTTACCTGGGGCAGGAAGCCGCCCCGGCTTTGCGTAACGCGGCTGGTAGCCGCGTTGACTTCCTCTTCGAGAGTCGTAATGGCGGGGTTAGCATCCAGTACTGCCCGGATGGTACCGTCTAAGGCAAGAGAATCAGAAATAATCGGCCCTTGTGCGGAGGCCGTGCCAGCCACCGAGGCTAGCCCAAGGGCTAAAAGCGGAGCGGCAAATGTTGGTCGGGAAAGCATCGGAATACAGCTTGTTGGTGAGCGGCTGTTACCTAACCTTGTGCCAACCGATTAAAACCGAATTAATTTTCTTTAAAACTGGCCTTTACAGCTCAGAATCAGGTTTTATTTTTTTACTGCGGCCGCCACGAAACCATCCCTGCGGCTCGCTGTTATCCTCATATATCAGGAAATCCTAAAATAAAATCCTGCTATTTCAGGAAAATATCACGGGTATGTCTAATCAGGATGAATCTTTGCTGCTCTATCTGAACGAGGCCATTGCCACTACCCGGAGCAAGGAAAAGCTGTTTCAGATCGTCACGGAAAAACTCCGGCTAATCTTTCCTTTCGATATGATTGCCGTTGTCACCTTTGATGCCGCTCACCAGTACAAGCGCCTTTTTATGCGCGACTACCTCGGCGATGCGCCCTACAATGAGGCGCAGATGACGGAAGCTACGCCGGTAGCCGGCTCGCCCACCGAGCTGTTTGTGCGCGACCCGCGGGTGCAGCAGGTGGATATTCGGGAGCTGACCCCCAACTATCCGGAGTTCATGCCCTTCGTCCTGATGCAGCAGCGGGGTATTTACTTTACCACGTTTGTGCCCCTGCGCACTGGCGGGCAGCTGATTGGCCTGCTTTCCATGGCCGCCCGCCGCCGGCCCGAGTTTACCCCGGACGACCTGACGCTGCTGGAAAAAATTGGTAGCCTGATAGCCGTGGCCGTTAGCAACGCGCTGGCCTTTGAGGAAGTAGCTCGGCGCGAACGGGAAAAATCCTTGCAGCTAACGGTGAATAACGCCCTGCTCAGCCGCAAAGACCGGGCAGCCCTATTCCTGACGGTGGCCGAGGAAATTGACCGGATTGTATCCATCGACTACTTCGGTGTCCGGATTCGGCGCCCGGCCACGGGCACCCAGGGGTTCGTCGAATTCTCGAAGCAGCCCGACGGCAGCTTTCTGCTCCTGGAAGACAGCCGCTGGGAAGGCGTACCCGGGCGGGAACAGATGCAGGCCGAAATTATCGGGGCCTTTATGGAGCCGGTTATGCTTACCGGTCCCGAGTTTGAGCTGGCGGCCCGGCGCTACCGCATGCTGCAGTACGCCATGGAAAAGAACGGTACCCGCTCGATGCTGGGGGTGCCGCTCTGGAACAAGGCCGAGCACGCCGCCGTCCTGGTACTGGCGGCTCGGCGGCCCGATGCCTTCACCACCGACGACCTAGCTTTGGTGATGAGCCTGGCTCCGCAAATCACGCTGGCTATGCAAAACCTGTACGCCTTCGAGCAGATTGAAGCCTTGCGGGCCCAGCTGGAGCGGGAGAAAACCTACCTCATCGACGAAATCAACACGACGGCCAAGTTCGAGGACTTCGTGGGCCAGAGCGCCATTATGCAGCAGGTCCAGACCCGCATCAGCCAAGTGGCTCCCACCGATACGACTGTATTAATCACGGGCGAAACCGGCACTGGCAAGGAGCTGGTGGCCCGGGCCCTGCACAACCTTTCCCCGCGCAAAGAACGGGCTTTGATTAAGCTCAACTGCGCCGCCTTGCCCGCCCAGCTCATCGAATCCGAGCTGTTTGGTCACGAGAAAGGTGCTTTCACCGGGGCCCACGACCGGCGCATCGGCAAGTTTGAGCTGGCCGATGGGGGCACTATTTTCCTGGATGAAGTCGGGGAGCTGCCCCTGGACTTGCAGGCCAAATTATTGCGCGTGCTCCAGGAAAAGGAATTTGAGCGAATCGGGGGCCGCCGCGTGATTCAGACCGACGTGCGCGTTATTGCGGCCACCAACCGGGTGCTGGAAGAGGAAGTAGCGGCCGGCCGCTTCCGGGCCGACCTGTATTACCGCCTCAACGTGTTTCCCATCCGGCTGCCAGCCCTACGGGAGCGGCCCGAGGATATCGAGCCCCTGATGCGCCACTTCTTGGAGCGGTTTACCAAACAGATGGGCAAGCCCGTGCGCGGCCTGCGGGAGCGGGATTTGCGGGCCATGCAGCAGTACGGCTGGCCCGGCAACGTGCGGGAGCTGGAACACGTGCTGGAGCAGGCTGTCATTGTCAGTCAGGGGCCGTTTCTGGAGTTTGCGGGCTTCTCGGCCGCCGCGGCCCAGGCCAGTCCGCCCTTGTCGTTTCTGGAGCAGAACCAGCCGCTCAAAACCCTCAAAGAGCAGGAACGGGACCATATTCTGGCGGCTTTGAAGCGCACGGGCGGCCGGGTCAGCGGGCCAAACGGAGCCGCTGCTATTCTGGATATCAATGCCAAGACGCTGGAGGCCCGGATGAAAAAGCTCGGTATCCGGCGGGAGCATCAGGTAGCTGAATAATCCTGGCCCGGGGGCGTAGCGCAACCGACAACTGAAACGCGCTACTCGCGGCCCCGGCCCGGCTAATAAGCCCCCGAAGCCGAACCCCGTGTGATTAGTTGGCGTTTTGCGTGTACTTTCCGACCTGATGCCCGACTCCGCCGCCCCGTTTACCCCCGCTCAGCTTACCCGTGACCATGTGCTGCGGGCTTTGCGCCAGATTGACCGGGAAAGCCAGCCCTTGCCGCCCAGCACGGTGTATGATCTGGTCTACAAAGGCCGGCGCTACCCGCCCCGGCCCGTGCTACAGCTGGCGTTTCGCCTGGCCAGCGGGCAGCCGGAAGCCGCCCTGCCCCTGCTGGCCGGCACCCCGACCAACTCCGTGCTGGAGCGCCTCGACTTCACGGTTACGACCAAGCGGCCCGTGCTGGCCAACTCGCCCCACGACGGCGACGTGGCCGCGCAGGAAGCTATGCAGGAGCTGTACACTGGCAACGGCCGGGAAAACCCAGCCGCGGGGAAGCCCAGCCCGGTGCGGGCGGAAATGCCGGCGTCCGAACCTTTAGTACCCTACGAGCTGCCGCCCGCTACGCCCTACACCCACGAGCTGGCGTTGCAGGAGCTGTTTTTGTCGGCCGACTCCCTGGCCCAGGCGGAAGCCGCGCTGCAGCGCCGCCGCAACCTGATTTTGCAGGGCCCGCCGGGCACGGGCAAGACGTTTCTGGCCCGCCGCCTGGCCTGGCTGCGCCTGGGCAGCACCGATGCCAGCCGGGTGGAGCTGGTGCAGTTTCACCCCAGCTACAGCTACGAAGACTTTATCCAGGGCTTCCGGCCCGATGGGCAGGGCGCTTTTCGTCTCACGCCCGGCGTGCTGCTCGATAGTTGCCGCAAGGCTGCCAACGACCCGTCCAAGCCGTATTTCCTGCTGATTGACGAAATCAACCGGGGCAACGTGAGCCGGATTTTCGGGGAGTTGCTGCTGCTGCTGGAAGCCGACAAGCGCGGGCCGGCCCACGCCGTGCGCCTGCCCTACGCCCCGGCCGATGCGGCCCGCTTCTTTGTGCCCGACAACCTCTTCGTAATTGGCACCATGAATACGGCCGACCGGTCGTTGGCGCCCCTGGATTACGCCCTGCGCCGCCGTTTTGCCTTTGTGCAGATGCAGCCCGAGTTTGGCACGCCCTTGCAGACGTTTTTGGCCGGTCACCACGTGCCCAAAGCGGTTATCGGCCGCTTGGTGAGTCGCCTTACCGAACTCAACCAGGCCATTGCCGACGACCCGGAGCTAGGCCCCGATTTCCAGCTGGGCCACAGCTATTTCTGTCAGCCTCCGGCCAACCCCACCGAGGCCCCGGCTTGGCTGGAGGCCATTCTAAGCCAGGAAATTGCGCCTTTGCTCAACGAGTATTGGCTCGACCAGCCCGCCAAGGCCGCTGCGCACCGCAAAAAGCTGCTGGCCAACTAAGGGGCGGGTATGATTCCGATTCAGAACCTCTACTACCTGCTGTGCTACGCCTGGAACCGGCTTCCCGAGCGGGAGGAGCTTCTCGCCATTGAGGCGGCCCCGTTTCACAAGCCGCTGGAGCTACTCACGCAGGTGCTGCTCACGGGCACCCGCCGCCTGCTGCGCCAAGGCCTGGAAAAAAGGTACTTGGAGCAAGCAGAAGAGCTAGCCGAGCTGCGGGGCCGCCTGTTGCTGGCGCCCAGCCTGAGCCAGGATCTGCTGCGGCGGGGCCGGGCGGTGTGCGCCTACGACGAGCTGAGCCCCGCTACGCCCTTCAATCAACTGCTGCTCGGGATGCTGGAGCAACTGGGCCGGACCCGCAGTCTGCCCGCGGCGCTCCGACAGGAAGTGCGGGCCGTGCGGCGCCGGTTTCCGGCTACGGTGCAGGCCCAGGCCTGCACGGCGGCCACGCTACGCCAAGTGCGCCGCCTGCGGCCCCGGGGGCTGGAAGCCTTTCTGCTCAATATCTGCACCCTGCTTTACCAGAGCGCCCTACCCGCCCCAGAGGCCACCAGCCGCAGCCGCTTCCGCGACTTCCGGCGCGACGAGCGGCTCATGGCCCAGCTGTTTGAGGCCTTTGTGCGCAACTTCTACCGGCACGAGCAGCGCCAGTTCCGGGTGTTGTCCGAAACCATAGCCTGGCAGGCCGAGGCCGAGCAGCCCACTGACCTGGCCCTGCTGCCGACGATGATAACCGACACCACCCTGGAGGCAGCCGAGCGCAAAATCATCCTCGACACCAAGTACTATACGGCCGCCCTACGCCCCCGCTACGACCAGCAGCGCCTGATTTCGCCCCACCTCTACCAGCTCTACGCCTACCTGCAAAACCAGCCCGCCGCGCCTGGTCAGCAGCTCGAAGGCATTCTGCTCTATCCGGCTGCCAAGCACGAACTAGCCGCCCGCTACACGTTGGGCGGCTTCCCGGTCCGCGTTGTCACCATCGACTTAAACCAGCCCTGGCCCGGCATTGCCAAAGATTTACTGGCCTTGATTCAGTGAGATAGTGGAATAGTGCGTTTACGAAGTCGTGTCATTGGAAGGAAGCATGACGAAGCCAGCCGTCCGCTGCGCAGCACAGTACATTCTCTATATATCGGAAAGCTCTTTACTAGACGCGGTAGCAAGGGGCTTTTCACAAAGAAAGGCTCGGCCTATTTCAGCGGACGGCTGGCTTCGCAAGCTCGCTGTGACACGAGCCTCGGTACCTCAGCATCGCCCTTCACACTTGTGCTTTAAGCATTGCTTCACCTTTTCTTCCTTTCATGCAGCCCCCTGGCACTGCCGTGGTCTATTGCTGTTGAATTTCCCCGCATTTCTGCTTAAACTGCCTTTCCCTCCTTCTATTTACCAAACTTCTACCCCTTGAAACGACGCGAATTTGTCGGGCTGACCAGCTTAGCGGCCGGCGCCCTGTTCCTGCCCAGTTTCCCCGGTTTCGGTGGCACGCCCGTTGACCCGGCGCGCCTGCTCGAAGGCGTGGACCCTGCCCTGAAAAAGCGCCTGGCCGACGCGGCCCTGAACGCCGCCAAATCAGCAGGAGCCACCTACGCCGACGTGCGGATTGGCCGCTATTTGAATCAGAGCATTTTCACCCGCGAAAAGCAGGTGCAGAATATCACCAGTGGCGAGAGTTTCGGTGCCGGGGTGCGGGTGCTGGCCAATGGTACCTGGGGCTTTGCCGCTACCAACACGGTAACGGAAGCCGGCTTGGCCAAAGCCGCCCAGCTGGCCGTAGCCATTGCCAAGGCCAATGCCAAAGTGCAGAAGGAAAAAGTAAACCTGGCCCCGCAGAAAGGCTATGGCGAGGTAAGCTGGAAAACCCCGATTGTGCAGAACTCTTTCGAGGTGCCCATTGCCCAGAAAGTGGATTTGCTGCTGGCAGCCAACGCCAAAGCCCTCGACAACGGCGCTAACTTCGTCAACTCGGCCCTGTTTCAAATCAACGAGCAGAAGTACTTTGCCAGCACCGACGGCTCCTATATCGACCAGGATGTGCACCGCATCTGGCCCACCTTCGGCGTAACGGCCGTAGACCGCGGCACCGGCAAGTTTCGCACCCGCGAAGCTCTGAGTGCCCCCATGGGCCTGGGCTACGAATACATGACGCCCAAAGCCGCCGACAAAATTGCCGGCCCCGCGGGCACCGGCCTCATCGGCTATAAGAACAGCTACGACATTCTGGAAGACGCCGCCCTGGCCGCCCAGCAGGCCAAAGCCAAGCTCACGGCCAAATCGGTGACGCCGGGCAAGTACGACATCGTGCTCGACCCTAACCACCTGGGCCTGACCATCCACGAAAGCATTGGGCACGCCACCGAGCTGGACCGCGTGCTGGGCTACGAGGCTAACTACGCCGGTACTTCGTTTGCCACCTTGGAATGGAAAGCCAAAAACCAGCCCTACGGCTCGAAACTGGTCAACATCATTGCCGACAAAACCCAGCCCGGCTCGTTGGGCGCGGTGGGCTACGACGACGAGGGCGTGAAAACCAAGCAGTGGGACATTATCAAGGATGGCAAACTGGTAGACTACCAGAAAATCCGGGACCAGGCCGCCATGGTGGGCCAGAATGAGTCGGATGGCTGCTGCTACGCCCAGTCGTGGCAGGATGTGCAGTTCCAGCGCATGGCCAATATCAGCCTCAAGCCCGGCACCCAGAAAATGAGCGTGGACGACATGATTAAGGGCGTCGATAAGGGCATCTACATTGCCGGCCGCGGCTCGTTCTCTATCGACCAGCAGCGCTACAACTTCCAGTTTGGCGGCACGGTGTTCTACGCTATTGAGAAAGGTAAAATTGCCGGCATGCTCGAAGACGTGGCCTACCAGGCCAACACCCAGGAATTCTGGAACAGCTGCGCGGCCATCTGCGACGAGTCGGACTACCGGCTGTTCGGGTCCTTCTTCGACGGCAAAGGCCAGCCGCCCCAGGTGTCGGCCGTCAGCCACGGCTCGGCTACCACCCGCTTCAACGGCGTCAACATCATCAATACGGCCCGTAAAATCGGCTAATCCCACGTCTATTTACCCATGGCAATATTAACGAAAGACGAAGCCCAGGCCATCCTGAAAAAGGTGCTGAGCTTTAGCACGGCCAATGAGTGCGAAGCCACGCTAACGGGGCAGATGGGCGGCAACGTCCGCTCGGCCCGCAACGCCATCAGCACGGCCGGCGCCGTTGAAAACGTGCAGCTCATCGTCGAGTCCCGGTTTGGCAAGCGCAGCGGTACGGCCAGCTGCAACGAGTTCGACGACGCCACCCTGCGCCGCTGCGTGCAGCGGGCCGAGGAAATCGCCAAGCTGGCGCCCGAAAGCCCCGAATACATGCCCCTGCTCGGCCCCCAGCAGTACCTCGACGGCTCCAAGGCCTTTGCCCAGAACACGGCCAACATCACGCCCGACTACCGCGCCCAGCAAACGGCGGCCAGCCTGCAGCTCTGCGAAAAGCGCAAGCTTTCCTCGGCCGGCTTCCTGACCGATAACGCCAGCTTCGTAGCCAAGCTAAACAGCAAGGGACTCGAAGCCTACCAGGCCGCGACCAGCCTGGAATATTCCGTGACGGTGCGCACGCCCGACGGTACCGGCTCGGGCTATGCCACGGCCGACTACAACGACATCAGCAAGTTCGACGCGGGCCGCCTGACCCAGATTGCGGCCGACAAAGCGGCCGGTTCGGTGAATGCCAAAGCCATTGAGCCCGGCAAGTACACCGTGATTCTGGAACCCGCCGCGCTGGTAGCCAACACCGACGCCTCGCTGCTGCAGGCCCTGATGGGCGCCATGGATGCCCGCGCCGCCGATGAAGGCCGCAGCTTCCTGAGCAAAAAAGGCGGCGGCAACAAGAAGGGCGAAAAGCTGTTCGACGAGCGGGTTACCATCTACTCCGACCCAACCAGCCTCGATATCCCCGACCGGATCTTCGCCAACGACGGCCGCCCCCAGAAGAAGGTGACCTGGATTGAGAAAGGCGTGGTCAAAAACCTGTACTCCTCGCGCTTCTGGGCCCAGAAAGCCGGTATTCCGGACATTCCGCCGCCCGGCGGCTGGATTATGGAAGGCGGTACGCAGAGCGTGCAGGACATGATTAAGGGTACGGCCAAGGGCATTCTGGTGACGCGCCTGTGGTATATCCGCCCCGTGGACCCGCAAACGCTGCTCTACACCGGCCTGACCCGCGACGGAACTTTCTACATCGAGAACGGGAAGATCAAGCACCCGGTGAAGAACTTTCGCTTCAACGAAAGCCCCATCATCATGCTCAACAACCTGGAAGCCATTGGCAAACCCCAGCGCGTGGGTGGCAACATGGTGCCCCCGTTGAAAATCCGGGACTTCACCTTCACGAGTCTCTCCGACGCGGTATAAGCGGACGGTTCCTGCTCATAACACCCGAAAAGTCTCCGGCTCCTGGCTCGGAGACTTTTTGTGTATTAAGGGAATAGCAGAAAATAACCCGAGGACTCTGCAACCATTCCTGCTGCTCCAGGCTCCCCCTTATACCTTGGCCATTGCAGCTCCTGCTCGTAGGATTCAAACCAGGTGCTACCGTATTGTTTTACCCACTTAATTTTCATGTTATGCTTGCGAATACTACTCGTCATTGGCTCTGTGGCTTGAGCCTGCTAGCAGCAGTTGGCCTGAGCGGTTGCTCCGAGAAGGCAGATGTCAGCCCCAGCAACGAACCCAGCGCGGCTGAGGTCGGGTGCAACACTCCGGTAACGGTGCGCCTATGCATGGGGATGACGGCAGGTTGTCTCACCGACCACACTACGCTACGCCTGCCGGACGGCACCTTGGTTTCGCCGAGCGGCCCTATCTGGGAAGACTACGAGCGGAATCAGGTTCATGACCAAGTGCTGTCGGTCGGCTATGTACTGGGCGGCCCCGCACCCGCCGGCTCCCTGGCCACTGTCAATGCTACTATTACCTGCCTGCAAACGGCCGCCCCCGTGAACTGGTGTGGCACCCCGGACCTGTACAACCGCAAGAGTCGTTTCCTGCACAAGACGCCCTATACCCGCTAACCCAAAAAAGCCCCGCACTGCTGAAGTAAGGGGCTTTTGTTTTAAGCTAGACCACCGGAACCTAGTTACCGTCGGGCAGCTGGAAGCTGACGTAGGCCTGGAACACGCGGTTTTTCAGTTCCGGGTCATTCACACCCCGCACCGATTTCACGTTGTTGATATCATTCAGGCCGGCGTTGAACCGTCCGCCCACGGCAAAACCCAGCGGCAGCTTCAGGCCCGCGCCTACGCAAACGCCCAGGTCCAGCTTTTTGTAGTCGTTCCAGGAGCTGCGGTCATCGGTGGCGTAAGTGGCCCCGCCTTCCCCATCCTGACTAATGACCATCACGCCATCTTCCCGGGCCTTGAGCAGAAAACCGGCCTGCGGCCCGGCCTCCACGTACACCGGGCCCACGGTTACTTTGGCCAGCACCGGCACGTTGAGATAGTGCAGCTTGGAGCGGTAGTTCACAAAGTCGGACTTACGTTCCGTGCCCTGGAGCGAATACAGAATTTCGGGCTGGATGGACAGAATCGGGTCCAGCACTTTTATTTCGTAGAATACCCCGGCGTGGTAAGACGTCTGGTAGGTGGCATCGGTGCCCACGGAGCCTTGCAGCACGGCCGCATTGAGGCCAGCTTTTACGCCGAGTTGGGCATGGGCTGGCACCCAGAAAAACACACTGAGAAGCAGTACAGCAGCAATTCGTTTCATAGCAGGTGTAAGTAAGAGCGAGTTAAGAGTGTAGTAGTAAGAGTCCTAACGTTGGTTTTTCCCCTATCGTACGCAGGCTTTTTTGCAAAGGCTGTGGCCGAGGTCAGCTTATTTGTTGCTGCCGCCTTACTTTTTTAGCTCTTCTTGCTCGTACTTGCAGGGCCCCGGCCCGGGTGCCGAGCCACCTTCGGGCCGCGCCCGTGTCTTTGCCCCGTCCTCTCCTTCGCTTCGCTTTTCTGCCGCTGCATGCCCGTCCCGTTTACCTTCGTGCGCCTCCAGTACCGCTCCGGCGACTGGGATTCGGTAGACGAAAGAATGCCCGCCAACCTGCTGCACTCCCTGATTCAGTACACCACGGTGCCCGTCAATCAGAAAGAGAAGGCCGTGGCCCTCGACAGCCCGGAGTTATTCAACTACCCCTTCTGCTACCTCTCGGGCCACCGGCTAGTGCAGTTCTCGGCCCAGGAGAAAAAGAACTTCACCCAGTACGTGCGCAACGGCGGCTTCGTGTTCGTCGACGACTGCAACCACGACATCGACGGACTGTTTGCCCGCTCCTTCGAGGAGCAGATGCGGCAGTGCTTCGGGGCCGGAGCCCTGAAGAAGCTGCCCAAAAACCACCCGATCTACTCGCAGTTCTTTAAGTTTCCGGAAGGCCCGCCGCCCACTTCCTTCGAGCTCAATGGCTGGGGCGACGACCTAGTGCACGACTACCTGAAGGGCATCGAAATAGATGGCAAGCTGCGGGTGCTTTACTCTAACAAAGACTACGGCTGCGAGTGGGACTACGACTTTCGCAACAAACGCTTCCTGGCCGAAGACAACACCAAGTTTGGGGTGAATATCCTGCTCTACGCCCTAACGGCGTAAGCTTACTAGAATTTGAAGCCGATGCCCAAGCGCCCATCGATGGTGGTAGGCGTCCGCTCGAAGTAGCTGTCTGGCTCGTAGTAGCCTGGGGGCACCTCGCCCTGCACTTTGTTTTTACCTAGCTTCAGCCACGACATCACGCCCAGCGAAGCATCCAGAAACAGACGGGGACTGCGAGGTATCACGACCTGCCACCCCAGCAAGGCCCCTGCGCCCGCAAAGTGCTGTCGGGTATCGGGCTGCCGGTACCCGCTTAGCCCCACCGCGCGGTAGCTCAGGGCCGGCGCAACGTAGAGGCCGCTCAAAGGGGCTTTATCCTGGGCTTGAACCACGTAGTAGCGGCCCTGCACCCCCAGCCCCGTCTTGCGCTCATCGGGCGTACCACCATTGAGCAGGCCTTCCGCTACCACGCTGAAGCGGGGCTTGAGTTGCCGTTCGTAGGAAACCAGCACCGGTACCAGCGTTTCCGGATTGCTATTCAATAAATTATAGGTCAGATTGGTAATGAAGATCCCACCCACATCGAAGCGTAGCGCATTACGGTAGGTGGGCTGGGCCGAACTGACAACGAGGGCAGGCAGCTGCTGCGCCTGCCCCGCAGGAGCCGCCAGCAGTACGCTGCTAAGCAGGGCAGCGACACGGCAGAAATGCCCGTTTTGCGCCAAACACGTGGCAAGGGAGCAGCTGATTTTTGTGCGTAAAGACATGCCTTTTGTGATTTTCAATAGATCTTGAGGTCAAAGTAGAAGGCTGCTGCCGCCAGTTCAACCGAGGAACTGGGTTGGTCAGACTTTTAAGAAGTGTCCATCTAGGCCACTATTCAGCGCCTCAAAGCAGCTATTGTTGAAATAACTAGACTTTACAGCAGTCTTTCCCCTGCTTCACCCTTCCTTGTCTTGACTGAATCTACCGTTCGTTCCCTGTTAGCCAAGCTGCCGCCCCTGCGCGAAGAAATCGGCAAAATCATCGTGGGCCAGCAGCAGGTGCTGGACGAAGTGCTGGTGGCCTTGCTGGCCGGCGGCCACGCCCTGCTCGAAGGCGTGCCGGGCCTGGCCAAAACCTTGCTGGTGCGCACCCTGGCCTCGGCCACCGATTTGCCCTTCCGCCGCATCCAGTTCACCCCCGACCTGATGCCCACCGATATTCTGGGCACCGAAGTGCTGGAAGAAGACCACGGCACCGGCCACCGTTCCTTTAAGTTTAACCAGGGCCCGATCTTCGCCAGCCTGGTGCTGGCCGACGAAATCAACCGGACGCCGCCCAAAACCCAGGCCGCCCTGCTCGAGGCCATGCAGGAAGGCCACGTTACCTACGCCGGGCAGGAGCACGCCCTGCCCAAGCCCTTCTTTTTGCTGGCCACCCAAAACCCCATCGAGCAGAGCGGTACCTACCCCCTGCCCGAAGCCCAGCTCGACCGGTTTCTGCTCTACATCCGCATTGGCTACCCCACCGAGCAGGAAGAACTGGCCGTGCTCAGCGGCACGACCGGCACGGCCCGGGCCGAGGTACAGCCCGTGTTGGGCGGCGAGGATATTCGGCAGTTGCAGCAGCTGGTGCGCCAGGTAAGCCTGAGCCCCGAGCTGCTGGACTTCGTGAACCGGCTGGTGCGGGCCACCCGGCCGGCTACCTCGCCGGTGAAGTTTATTCAGGACTATGGCCGTTGGGGCGCCGGCCCGCGCGCCGGACAGGCCCTGATTTTGTGCGCCAAAGCCCGGGCTCTATTGCAGGGCCGTTTTGCCGCTACCCTGGATGATATCCGCACCCTGGCCCCGCCCGTGCTGCGCCACCGTGTGCTGCTCAACTTCAACGCCGAAGCCGAAAACCTGACGCCCGATGATGCCGTGGCCGAATTGCTGAAGGCCGTAGCGGTGTAAAACTCGGAACTGGGCGGTCAGAGCGTATCTGTTTTTATGTTCTCCGGGCTTATTCTGTATCCCAACTCTGAGTTTCAAATTCTTAACTCTAACAATGCTCACTCCCGAACTCCTGCATGCGCTTCGCAATTTGCCGCTGGCCGCCAAACAGGCGGCCGAAGGCTTTCTGGCGGGCCACCACCTGAGCCGGCGGCGCGGGGCGGGCATGGAGTTTAGCCAGTACCGCCCCTACCAGCCCGGCGACGACCTGCGCCGGCTCGACTGGCGCCTGGCCGCTCGCTCCGACCGGTACTATATTCGCGAATCGGAAGTCGATACCAGCCTGACGGTGCACCTGCTGCTCGATGCCAGCGCCTCGATGAACCACCGCGACGACAACGGCCTGACCAAGCTCGACTACGCCCGTTTGCTGCTGGCCGCCCTGGCCTACCTGGCCCAGCAGCAGGGCGACGCCGTGTCACTGAGTGTGCTGCACCCGGGAGGCTTGCTGCACCTGCCCGCCCGCGCCGATGCCCGCCAGCTGCCCCGCCTTTACCAGGCGCTGCAACATGCCACGGGGGAAGGCCGGTTTCCGGCAGCCAGCCAGCTGGCCCCGCTGCTAGCCCGCCGCCAACGGGCCCTGACTGTGTGCGTGAGTGATTTATACGAAGAGCAAAGTGAAATCAACACCCTGCTTACCCGGCTGCGGGCCGTGGCCGGCGACGTGCTCGTGCTGCACCTGATGGCCGGCAATGAGCTGAGTTTCAGCTACCGGGGTGCCGTTACCTTCCAGGACCTGGAGACAGGCCAGACCCTGCAGCTCGATGCCGAGCAGCAACGCAGCGCCTACCAGCAGCAGATCCAGGAGTGGCTCCATACCACGGCGCAGGCCGCCCGCCGCCAGGGCTTCGACTATTACCAACTTAGTACGGCCGAACCGTTGGACGGAGCTTTGCGCGAATTTTTGCGCCGCCGTCAAGCCACTTCCTTCTAACGACTGGTGTCTTTGCCGCGGTTGTTTCGGCCGAATTTTGCCTCTATACTGCCTTTTTCTTCTAACGCCTCGCTCCTTGCTCACGTTTCTTGCCCCTTCTGGTTTGCTGGCACTGCTGGGCGTAGCAGTTCCCGTAGCCATTCACCTCTGGAACCGGCGGCCGGGGCGCGTAGTGCAGGTGGGCAGCATCCGGTGGCTAACGGCTGCCGCCAACCGCCGCTTGCGCAACCTGAAGTTGGAGCAGCTTGCCTTACTGCTGCTGCGGGCGTTGCTAGTCGTTATGCTGGCCCTGGCCGTGGCGGGCCCCGTGTGGCGGCGCCCGGCCCCGCCCCGCCGCGGCCAGGTACTGATTAGTGCTGATTTGCTGAACTCCGAGTCGCTGGCCGCCGTGCGCCCTACTATCGACTCACTCCGGCGCCGGGGCTTCACGCTCCGCCAGCTGCGCCAGGGTTTCCCACGCATTTCGGATACCGTTTGGCAACAGAAGAATCAGCCTGTTTCAGTGCCAGCTGCTGCTACTGCCAACCTGCATTTCTGGCCCCGCGTGGCCCAGGCCGCCGACTCTTTTCCCCACGAGCCGGTATGGGTGTACACCTCGACTACGCAGCGCCATTTTGCGGGAAGCCGGCCCGCCCTGCCCACTTCGGTGCGCTGGCAGGCAGTACCGTTGCCCGCTCCCGCAATAGCTTGGCTGAGCAATGCCAGCTTAACTACCCCTGACAGTCTGCGTCTTGTCGGCAGTCGGGGCACCGACGAAGCAGTTTTCACGACCTCCCGGACCGTTGCCCGCCCCCGCCAAAGTCCGGCTGTGCTGCCCCGGGTAGCCGGTTTACCGCCCCTGCACTACCATTCCGAGGCGGGCCGAAGCGTTATTCGGGTGGCCATGCCGACCGATACGCTACAGGTGCCGGTACTGGCGCAGCCAATGCGGGTGTGGCTCTACCACGATGCTGCCTATGCCCCCGACGCCCGCTACCTGCAGGCCGCTTTGCGCGCCGCCGGTGTGGGCTTGCTGCCCCGCCTGGAGCTGACGGTTTCCCGGCAGCTGCCCCCTGATGAAGCTTCGCTCAACTGGCTGTTCTGGCTACACAGTTCCCCGATTCCAACGGCCTGGCAACAACGCGCCAGGCAGGGCTTAGCCATTTGGCAGTCCGCCCGAGGCCCGGGCGTGGCTCAGCAAACCGTTTTTGGGGTAAATCCTGCTGAGCTTACCTACTCCCTTACCCGCCTCGATACCACCAGTCACCCCGGCAGCCGACTGGTGTGGCAGGCCGCTACTGGCCGGCCGGTGCTGTCTTGCCGAACAGTGGGCCGGGGTGCTATCTACCAATTTCACAGCCGCCTCCACCCGGCCTGGGGCACACTAGTAGACAGCCCCGAGCTACCCGAGCTACTCCTCTCCCTGCTCCAACCGTCCACGGGCCAGCCTGCGGAACCGCACGACCCGCGCCAGCTCGACGCTGGCCAGGTTGTGCGCCAGGAAGTGGCCCCGGCCGACCGCACAAGCACGCCTAGCCCAGCCCCAACCGATACGGACTTGCGCGCCAAGCTGGTACTGCTAGCTGCTGTTCTCTGGGCGTTGGAGCGGGGCCTGGCCCAACGCTTCTCCGCTAAACCAACGAGCGTATGAGTGTCGGCAGCAACGTACTCACTTCGGCCAGCCCTGGGCTGGCGACTCTGCTGCCGCGGGTGCAGCAGCAATACCGTTGGCGGCGTTCTGCCATGGTGCTGCTGCCAACCGTCCTTTGGGGAGCGGTTATGCTACTGGCAGCGCGCACCTTGCCCCAGCTGCACGTACTCGTAGCTGGCCTGGCTCTATTGGGAGCGGGCCTAGCCAGCTGGCGGCTAGGAACTATCTGGCGGCAGCCCCTAGCAGCCCTTGCCCGGCAGCTCGACCGGCAGTTTGCCGACCTGGAAGACAGCACCGGGCTGCTGCTGCGCCCTGTCACCGAACTCAACCTGCTGGAACAGTTGCAGCAGCAGCGCACTGCCACGCGCTTAGCCAACCGGCTGGCGCAAGCCCAGCCGCTGCTGTCCGTGCGGGTCGGTCCATCTCTTGGGCTTGCGGCCGGGGCTTTAGCAACAGCAGGTGCCCTATGGCTCTGGCAGGCTCCTGCGACTAAGAGCCAAGTTGAAACCGCACCCAACGTAGCCCTGCACTTCCCCAGTCAGCTGGCCAAGAGCACTACCGCTGGGGCCCGCATTGTAGAAACGCGTATTCGGATTATTCCGCCGACCTATACCCGGCGACCCGCTTTCATGGCGGCCGAGCCCTCCTTCCGCTGCCCCCAGGCCTCCCGCGTGCAGTGGACGGTGCTGGTATCGGGTGCGGCAGAACGGCCCCAGCTGGAAGTCGGGCGCCAGCGGCTCCCGTTTCAGGCAGTGCCGGGGCGGGCGGGCCAGTTTACGGTTGCCTATACGTTCCGGATGTCTACGCTCTACCGCATTCGGTTTGCGGGCCGGGTTTCCGACGACTACGCCGTAGAGGTACAGCCCGACCGTGCCCCGGCTATTCAGCTGCGCGCCCCTAAACCATATACTCTGGTAGAGTTTGGCCAGAAGCCGGAAGTAGCCGTTCGAATTGCTCTAAGCGACGACTACGGCCTGGTGCGGGCCCGCTTGGTTGCCACCGTAGCGCAGGGGCAGGGCGAAGCTGTCAAGTTCAAGGAGGTGGCCACCGAGCTGAACGGCTCCCTGCGTGGCCAGCCCACCCAGGCCAACCTTACCCACCTGCTACGCCTCCCGAGCCTGGGCCTCACCTACGGCGACGAAGTCTACTTCTACGTGCAGGCCTGGGATAACAACCGCCACAGTGCCCGCTCCGACACCTATTTAGTGCAGTGGGAAGACACAACTGTGGATGACTCCGGCTCGGACATGGCCATGGGGGTAAACGTGGTACCCGCCTATTTTCGCAGCCAGCGCCAGGTAATCATCGACACGGAAAAGCTGTTGGCAGAGCGGCGTCAGCTCGAGGCCAGTGCCTTCACCACGCGCTCCAACGACCTGGGCCACGACCAGAAAGTGCTTCGCCTGCGCTACGGCAAGTTTCTGGGGGAGGAGTTTGAGGAAAGCTTTGGCCAAAGCGCTACCGTTCCGCCCGGGGCAAATGCCGACAATAACCACTCCGACGAAGCGGAGCACGCCGAAGAGGCAGAAGCCGGCCATGACCACGGCGGCACCGCACCAGCCGACGCCTCGCCTTCCGTAGTAGCCGAGCAACTGCTGGATACCTACGTGCACCACCACGACGACTCCGAAACCGCCGATTTTCTGGAACCCGCCGTGAAAGCCAAGCTACGGGGGGTGCTGAGTCAGATGTGGGAGGCCGAGCTGCGCCTGCGTACCGCCCGCCCGGCCGAGGCCCTGCCCTACGAGTATCGCGCCCTGCGTCTGCTCAAGCAAGTGCAGCAGCAAACCCGGGTTTACGTGCGCAAGTCGGGTTTCGAGCCCCCGGTTATTCCCGAAGCTACCACCCGCCTCACCGGGGAGTTGGCCACGGCAGCCGCGCCTCGGCTTCAGCAGCAGGTTCGCCCCGCTCCAACTCAGCCCGCAGTCCGAACGGCGCTACGGGTGCTGGCAGCCCTGCACCAGGGTACGGCAGGCAAGCCGGCCGATGCAGCAGTGCTAGAGCAAGCTAGCCCGGCCGTGGCCCAGGCGGCCCTGCGCAACCCGGGCCGTTATTTGTCGGCAGTGCGGCAGCTGCGGCAGCTTACTTCCGAGCTGCGCAATAGGCGCAAACCCTGCCTGAGCTGCGTGGCTACGATTGAGGCCGCTCTCACTGATCTGCTTCCCCAGCCCGCACCCGCTCCTACTCGTGTAGCCGGCCCCACTCGGCTGGCCCGCCGGTATTTCCAGGAACTGAGCCGGTAAATATGTCTGCTAGGATGTTGTCTTCCCCCACCTTTTACTTGCTCTTGCTGGTTTGCCTGCTGCTTGCTCTGGGCCTAACGGTAGCAGCCCTGCGGCGAGCCAACCGCCAGCGGCTGCTACTGCGCCTTCTGGCCAGCTTGCTGGCAGTAGCGGGCCTGTGGTTTACTGCTTTTCCACCTCGGCATCTCGTTTACGGAGCCAGTCGGGAGGTTGTCGTGCTCACACCTGGCTACCACCTCGACAGCGTCCGGCAAGTGCTGCGGCGGCTGGGCCCGGCTACTCAACTATGGCGCCATGGCTATAGCACCATTTCCGACACACCCACGTTACACAGCTTGCTTCTGCTGCGTGAGCAGTATCCTGCACTGCAACGCTTGCATGTGCTCGGCCGGGGGTTGCCCTCAACTATCCTAGCAGAAATAGGCTCTTTGCAGATAGTGGCTCATGAGGCCCCAACAGTTGGTTTTCGACAGGCTACTTGGGCGCACCGCTTCGAACTGGGTCAACCACTGTCCGTGGCCGGTACTTTTGCTGCTTCCCCAAGTAATGCTGCTCAACCCCTGTGGCTAAGCCTGCGTGGTCCCGGCCGCAGTGCCGACTCCGTTCGGCTGCCCTTCGGTCAGGGGGCGTTCCGCCTCCAGCTTCTTCCTAAAGCCGCTGGTCTGGCAGTGTATCAGCTTGTTGCCCGGCGCGGGGGGCGGATAATGGCCTCCGAGCCCATACCGGTCGAAGTAACGTCCCCGCAGCCACTGCGGGTACTATTGTTAAGCAGCACGGCTTCTTTCGAATTTAAGTTTCTGAAGAACTACCTCGGTGCCCAGCAGTACCGCGTAGCCTTGCGCGCGGGCCTTAGTCGGGGACTTACGCAAACGGATTTCCTGAATCAGCCCGCCCACGAGCTAGCTCGGCTCACGACTGGGTTACTGGCCCGCTACGATGTAGTCATTGCCGACGCGGCCTCGCTGGCTGCTCTCCCCCGACCTGAAGCCCAGACCCTAACCGGGGCCCTGCGGGCTACCGGGCTGGGCCTTATCGTGCTGGCCGATGCTGGGGCTTTGCCTCGCTCCGCGCCGGGCCGCAGCAGCTTCGTCGTAGTGCCGCACGTGGCCCCCGCTCCCGCCCGCCCCCAACCTCTCAAATGGCCTGATGCACCGGCCGCAGCATCCGCTTTTGTTCCGGCTACGCTACGCGTAGCCCCTACGGCCCGCACCCTGATTACGGACAACCGACGGCAACCCGTGGCAGCCACTCAGCGGCTGGGCATGAGTACGGTTACGGTTACAACAGTAGCGCAGACGTATCCGTGGGTTTTGCAGGATGCCGAGAAAACGTATGCGGCGTACTGGAGCCTGCTCTTGGGAGCCGCCCGCCCGTTGCCGACTCAGCCTACTTGGCAACTGCTTACGGCCTGGCCCCGAACCCACGAGCCGACCTTTTTGCGGTTAACCACCCCTACAGTTCCCCAGACCCAGCCTATTGTTTCAGGCCCACCACCCACCCGCCCGATTACGGTAGCGCTTCGGCAGGAGGTGCCAGTGGCGGAATGGCTGACCGGCGTATTCTGGCCCGCCGCATCGGGCTGGCACCGGGCGCAGCTTGCCGGGCAGCCCACGCGCGCTTTCTACGTGTATAAGCCTCAGGATTGGCAAGGCCCCGAGCAAATCTTACGGCAGCAGGCTGTAGAGCTTCAAGCAAAACCGGAGACCCTTTCTACTGCGAATCAGCCGATTGAGACATATCAGCCTTACCCAACTATCTGGTTTTTTAGCCTATTTGTGCTAGCCGCTGGCTTTTTGTGGCTGGAAGAAAAGTTCTAACCCAGCTAAGCTAGTAGCGAATATCCGGATGCCCGTTCAGCAGCGTATCCTCAGCATCACCTACCCGATACTCGCCTACTGCAAACACGGTTGCTCCCGCCGCCGAGTCGGACTTCTCTTGCGCTAAGGCGTTTTCCGCGGAGCTGCGAGCAAGCTCAGCCTTACTTTTAGGTAAGGAGCTTCTGTTCAACGGGCTAGAGTCCCGGGTGGTTGAATTAGACAAGGCAAATAAGAACTAGCTGGGAAAAAGGCAGGGGCGAATATTGCACTAAAAATATTAAATATTTAACCTATTCGTTATTAAATATTAGCCCCGCTTGACCGGCAAACAAAAACGGCCCGCTTTTCCGAAAGGAAAAGCGGGCCGCTCGAGCTTACAAGCCAGCCAAAGCTGGCGCGTAATTACTTCTGCTCGGTGGTAGTAGTCGTGGTCGAAGCCTCGGTGGTAGCAGCGGGAGCAGCAGCAGCCGTGGTGTCGGTCGATACAGTCGTGGTGCTAGCCGAATCCGTAGTGGTCGTGGTAGCAGCAGCATCCGTAGCAGGAGCTTCAACAGTCGTGGTCTCGGTGGTTTCAGCAGTCTTCGACTCGCACGAAGCAAGCGTGGTAGCGAATACGAGAGCCAGGGCAGAAACCTTCAGGAGATTCTTCATTTTGGTGTTACGTTTGGAAAATTTTAGTCTGAAAAACGCCCTTCATACTGTCTTTTGAAGAAGGTAACCCGACAGTAGAAAAAATATTTTTCGCGGGTTACCAAAGGGTTGGCACTGTATTAATCAACAAAGCGAATGGGCAAGGGTATTCCTTCCTACACCGATGAAGAGTTCGTGGCGGCCATCCGCCGCGGCGACGACCGGGCGCTGGCGCAACTCTATCGTCTGCATCTACCAATGGTTTCGCACTATGTTCTACAAAACAGTGGAACTGAAGACGAAGCTAAAGATGTGTATCAGGAGGGCGTGATGGTGTTTTATGAGAAGGTGCGTGAAGGCTCCCTGGAGCTAAGCTGCCAAATCAAAACCTACCTCTACGCCGTGTGTCGCCGCCTCTGGTTGAAGCGCCTCGCTGAGAAAACCCGCTTTGGCGGCCGCCTCGACGACCACGAACCCTACCTCGAAACCGGCGCCGAGGCCGACCTCGATCTGGCTGAGGAGCGCGACAAGCGCTTCGCAACGATGAGTGAGGCCTTGGAGCGGGTGGGAGAGCCTTGCCGCTCGCTTTTAGAAGGATTTTACCTGCTGGATAAGTCTATGCAGCAGCTCACGGCGGAGTTTGGCTATACCAATGCCGACAATGCTAAGAATCAAAAATACAAGTGCCTGGTGCGCCTGAAAAAGTTGTTTTTCGCTCATTACAAAGGGGAAGAATCGTTTTAACCGGTGCGCTTATGCTGGCCGAGCACCCACTCGGCTCAAGACTATGAAAACGGAAGCTGACTATTACGCTTTATTTGAAGCCTACCGCAGCGGTGAGCTAGCGGCCTCGCAACGCGCCGACCTGGAGCACCGCTTGGCCGCCGACCCCAACTTTGCCCAGTTGTTTGCCGACTTCACCGAGCTGACTTCTACACTGCATGGCTACGGGGAACGGCTGGCCACGCGCCGCAAGCTCCACGCTATCCAAGCCGATCTGGATGCTGAGCAAGCCGTCCGTCTGGAGGAAGGAGAAACGCTGGAAACGGGTATCCCGACCATGCCCCAGGTATATATCTCGCCGGTCGAGCGTAAGCTGCGCGCGTTCTGGGGAGCGCACCGGGCCACGGCAATGGTCGCGGCCTCCGTAGCTGTTATGGCGGTGTTTGCCACGCTGCTGGGCCTGGAGTGGTGGCGGGCAGCCCAGCAGCGGCCTTCGCTGTATGGCTACACCGTGCTTCGGCGCGAAGTGGAGCGCATCAAGCAAACTCAGAAGGCAATGAACCGGGCCATCAACCAAATTGATGGGACCAAGCCCGAGACAGAGCTGAACCCCGGTAAATTCAGCGGCACTGGATTTGCCCTGACTGCCGACGGTTATTTGGTGACCAGCTACCACGTGATTCAGGGTGCCGACTCGCTGCTGATTGAAAGCCGGGACCGGCAGCGCTACCGCGCCGAACCCGTGTTTACCGACGTGGCCCACGATCTGGCTATTCTACGCATCAAAGACCGCAAGTTTAGTGGCTTTGGCCGCCTGCCCTATTCGTTTAAGCGCGGCACGGCCGACCTAGGTGAAAAGGTGTTCACACTGGGCTACCCCCGCGAAGATGTAGTATTTGGCGAAGGGTCGCTAAGTGCCCGTTCGGGCTTCGAAGGCGACACTGCTTTTTACCAGATTTCTATTCCGGTGAACCCCGGCAATAGTGGTGGCCCGCTGCTTGATGACCGGGGCAACCTAATCGGCATCATCAGCGGCCGGCAGATGGACATGCAGAGCGCTGCGTTTGCAACCAAATCGTCGTACCTGATGCGCTTGGTTGACTCGCTTTCGGCGGTTGGTACGGCTCAGCCCTACAACATGCCCCGTACCAATCTTATGGCTGGTACTTCGCGCCGCCAGCAGATTCGTAAGCTACAAGACTACGTGTTTGTTGTAAAAGTCTACGAATAAGCCCTGCTCTACAAACTTTACCGCTTCAAAAGCCCCGCCTGCAGCGGGGCTTTTTTGTTGTCTACCGGTATTCTTGTGAAGTGAAATACCAAGTGCTTTTGCTTGAGCAGCAACTAACTTCTCTTTCCACAACAAAAGAAGCGTTGACCGACCAGGCTACCAAGGCAGATTTGGTGGCTACTAAAGCTCGGCTATAGGGTTAGAAATGTTAGTGAGCGTTGGAAAAAGCGTAGCCAACCAATGGCTTTTTGCGTACAGGCCTTTCGGTGGTATCCCCACCATTACTGAACGACACATCCACCAACACCTACACCTCCGCTATGGAATCACAGATGGAACAACAACTGGAGAAAATTATGCCTGAAGATCTGGCCCGTACCTTCGAAAGCGCATATCACGTGCTGGTACAAGGCGACCATGATCATATTGATGATTTACTCAGACATGGTGGTACGCTGATCAAGAAAGCGGCTCAGCGTTTCACGCCTACCCAACTTATCCTGGGCATTGCAGCCGTAGCAGTAGTGGCAGTAGTAGCGGTAAACCGCTCTATGCAACAGGAAGACACCACGGGCCACGACGAGGGCACCTCTGCCGAGCCCGTGAAGGAGCCCAAAGCAAAAGCAACTGGTAACACTGCCAACAAAGGCAATCAGGAAAATAAGGCTGGTCAAGAACACCAGGGTCACTAGGCGAGCTGTATACGCCAAAACAAAGCCCCGCAGGTTTGGTAACCACCAAATCTGCGGGGCTTTGCACATTCACATCATCATGTGGTGCTATTTTATTGCATTAAGCAAATATCATTGTCTAATATTGCAACATCAAAATCAAAAAACATCTACTCAAAATACCAAGATTTATGAAAGCAATTTTTCTCTTCGTTCTCGCCTCGGTTCTGGTTTCGCTCCCCGCTGAAGCTAGTGTCGCCCTGGCTTCTCCTGCAACAGAGTATTCTGTACATGATGCTGGCGTAAGCACTACTGAATCAGGTTTGGGCCTATTCAAGCGTAAAAAATATAAGTATAAGAAGCGGCGCAAATCAAGCAAGAATCGTCGTCAGCATCGCCTCTTCGGCCGCTAAAGGGTTGTTTAAACGAGCTTACAAGAAGCCTAGGTTCTGATTATCCAATCAGGTCCTAGGCTTCTTTTATTTGCATCTAAATTATTTTTATTTGTTATTAAACAATAATAATTTATCATTGCAGCAAGTCATTGTATTCATTATCAATCAGTACTCGCCCCAACTTCTATGAAAACATTTAGCCTCCTTTTGCTAGCTGGTATGGTAAGCGCCGATGTGCTGGCGGCTTCGGTTGCGTCTCCCGTAGCATTGTCAACTACCAGTAATACGTGTTCCGTACTGCCAGCAGCGCAAAGCACTGCGGCCGATGCTCTCAAGCGACGGAAGCGTAAAAAGTCCCGGCCCGCCTACCGCCGCTTAGGTACCCGACAAACCTACAGCTATTAACCTAAGCGGCTGGAGCCAGCACCGCCGGATCGTTGTTGGCCGGCGAGTTGACCAGCGTGCTCACCACATATTCCTGCATCAGCGCGGCTGAATACGGTTGTAGCAGAGCCTGATGGCTACTATTGGGCTGGCCATCATCGAGCCAAGCTAACTCAGCCTGTCGGTCGGGCAGAATTACAGGCATGCGGTTGTGCAACTGCATCATCAGCTCGTTGGGCTCGGTGGTGATGATGGTGAAGGTAGGAACCACCTCCCCCGAACTTCGGTCGACCCACTCATCCCAAAGGCCCGCAAAAGCAAACGGCTGCTCATTGCGCAGCAAGATCCGGTGGGGCGTTTTTGGGCCTTTGACGGTGGGGGCGGTTTGCTGCCATTCGTAGAAACTGTCGGCCAGCACGAGGCAGCGGCGGCGCTGCAGTAGCTGCCGGAACGACGGTTTCTCAGGCAGGGTCTCCGCCCGGGCGTTAATCGGCTTGGGTGCTGCTTTCACATCTTTAACCCAACCGGGAAGCAAGCCCCACTGAAACAGCTGAATGCGGCCCGGCTCGGTGTTCGTAATGATGGGCAATTGCTGGGAAGGCGCTGCATTATAGGTCGGCGGTACGGGCTCCAGAAAGCTGGCGTCGAAGCGCTCCTCAATAACGGGTGCCGGGGTAGTGAAGGTATAACGGCCGCACATAGCTGGAAAAGTGGTTAAGCAAAGCAGCAGCTTTGCCGGTGAAAAGGCATTCTGGGTACGCCTTTCCATGACCGGGAGTTGTACCGCCGTTAGGGTCCGAGTATGTATGACCACGTATATTTTGCCCGCCTGTAGTCTGCACGGCTGGATTCGGGCTGGCGGCGCATCGCATAGGTATGTGACCTAACGGGCCATGAAGCAACACGACGCCGTCGGCAAAAGCCAACGGCGTCGTGTTGTTCAGCCAGAAGATGCAGCCGTACCAGTTGCGGCTTAGTGGCGTACCAGCGGAAACACGAGCTGGGTAGCGGGGCCACTTACCTGCACCAGATAGGTACCGGGCGCCACTCCTTGCACGTCGAGGGGCTGTTTCTGGGCCCCAGTAGCCAGGTAGCGGCGCAAAACACGTCCCGTTAGGTCGGTGAGCTGCACGGCAAGCTCTCCGGCGGGAAGCCCGGTCAGGTCGAGTGTAGAAGTACCAGTGCTGGGGTTAGGATACACGGAAACGGCCAGCTTAGGCTTGCTGCTTTCCGCAAACTGCACGGTACGCACGGGGCTAAAGGAAGTAGCGCCATTCGTATCGACCTGCCGCAACCGATAGTAGATAGGCTGACGCGACAACCGGGACGCCTGCTTATCCCGGAACTGGTAGCGGGACGCGGCAGAAGTAGTACCGTGGCCGGCTACCGTGCCGATAGCCTGGAAAGTAGTGGCATCCAGGGAGCGTTCTACCTCGAAGTGGTCATTGTTTTTTTCCGAAGCGGTGTTCCAATTCAGCACGGCATCTGCTTGGTCGGCCGTAGCGGTGAAAGCCGTTAGCTCCACGGGCAAAGGGTCGCCGACGCTGGTGACGAGCGAAGCGGTGTTATTGCTCATCGTAGGATCAGGCACGGAAGAAGTAGAAGTGGCCTGGCTGTTCATCGTAGCCGGCTGCGAAGCCGGCACCCGGAAAACGGCGGTATTCACAATCGGCGCGGCGCCATTCGCCACAGAATTAACGACGGAATAGGTAATCCAGCCCGTGGTGGGGTCATACGTGCCATTGGGCGCCGTAACAGCAGCCTGGGACAAGCCGGCCGGTATGCGCAGCTTGGGCACCACGCTCAGCGCCGTTACACTACCTCGGTTGGCCGTGGTCATGGTATACGTCACGACGTTGCCCCGCGAGGTGTTGGCCGGACCACTGAGCGTAGCCGCGAGGTCGGCTCCCTGCACCGTTATGCGGATGTTGGCCGGGCTAGACGTGTAGTCTTCGCCCAGAATAGAACGCATGGTGTAGGGAATTACCAGGGTACCGGCAAAGGTACCGGAAGGCGTAAAAGTGACTACCCCCAGCGCATCGACAGCAAAACTGCCTTTGTCGGGTACCGCGAGGGTTTTCTGGATTCCAGCCGTGGTAGGGTCCAGGTCGACGGAGGTAACGTCGATGCTGCTGCCAGGGGCTACATCATTGGCCAGCACCGGAATAATCAGGGGCACGTTGTAGACCGTGCTTACTACGTCGGTGTTGGCAAAGGGCACCTGTACGATGTTCAGGTTACGAATTTCGTGAATGTTGGTGCTGCCACCGGTTGAGCCCGAAAAACCCAGGCGCAGGTTGGGCGGCGGGGTGGGCACCACGAAATTGTCGATGGCGGTGCGCACCGAATTGCCATGCTGAATCCGAACTGAAATGCGGTAGGTTGTCTCGGTTCCAACGGTGGTTGGCACCACGTCGATGTAGGCGCGGCGGTAGTCGTCGGAGCCGGGTTGGGCGCGGGCCGTGGGCACGTCGATGCTAAAATCCAGGGCACCGGGCTGGGTACCGGTCAGGTAGGGGTAATCCGTTGAGGCCGAGCCGTCGCCGGCCCCGCGAATGGCAATACCATTGGGCACCTTACCCGTGGCATCGAGGACAGCACTGCCGCCCGAGCGACCTTCGGCCCCGTTAGAGAAGTTGCCAAACTCGTCGATACCGATACCGATATAGCCTTTGGACACGCCAGCGGCCATGGGGTCGATGGTTTTCTGGGCGTACCCCAACGAACCGCCCGAAGCCCCGATACGAAAGCCGCCGGGCTGGTTGGCATCGACCAGGAACACGCTGAAGCCATCGGCGCCAGCCGTTGTGGTTTTGCCGTAGGAGAAAAACTCAAACGAGATGGTAAAGCCGGCCGAAGACGGGAAGCCGACATTGTCGATGGCGTAGCCGGCCTGGTTGGTTTCGGCGTCGGTGAGGCGCAGGTAGCCACTACCCACGGCATCGGCGGTGCCGCCGGTTCCGGTCAGGCGGGCGTCGCCGCCAAAGGTGAAGTTGGAGGCGGTGCTTCCTTTAAAGGTTTCGTTGCGGGGAAAGGCTGATACGACCTGGGCCTCCGCGGCGGAAGAAAGCAATAGGCTGCCGGCTACAGCCCAGATGGTTTTACGCCAACGCTGCACCGCAGCGCGGGTAGATGAAATAGTACAAATTGCTTGCATAGCGCATGGTTGAAAGATTGGAAATAGAGCGGCGTATGCAATAGGTCCTCAATGAAACTAAACTTTAGATTGAAAGGCAACTAGGTGTCCAAGGGAAATATTTATTAAGTGCAAACCGCACCGTAAATACTTTGTCCAATCATGTTATTTTTAATTAAAGTCATATTAATTTATTACACAATATCCACCTTATATTACCCAATATATATTCTTCATTACCACCTAGCGCTCTGGCAAGCCACGCGCGCTGACGGTAGAAAACTTGCACGTATTTAATCCAATTCCTACCTAGTCCGGAACCAGTGCCTTGGTGCCCCGCTGATGCCGCTTGCAACGTGGGGAAGCAGCTTTCAGCCGACTTTTGCATCCTTTGCCCAATCACCCATTACCTTTTCCTATGAATGCCTTGCGCATAGCAACTCTGCTAGGCAGCCTGCTGGCCGCCGTGCCGGTAGCCCAGGCCCAAAAAGCCCTGACCTATACCGTTGATATTGATCCTAAGACGGAAGACCTGTTTCAGGTGCAGCTCGAGACGCCCAAGCTGCGCCAAGAGCAGAATGTGTATCAGTTTGCGGCTACGGCCCCGGGTACTTACCAGATCATGGATATCGGGCGCTTCGTGCGCAAGTTTGAGGCTTTCGACGCCAAGAATCAGCCCCTGGAAGTCAAGCAGCTCTCGACCAACCAGTGGCAGCTACAGGCCCCGGAGAAAACCCGCTTTATCCGCTACACCATTGCCGAAACCTGGGACACGCCGGTAAAAGAGCACCGCGTGTACCGCATGTGCGGCACCTCCCTGGAAGCCGACCACGCGTTGCTCAACGGCCAGGGCATTTTTGGCTACCTGCAGGGCTGGCAAGACAAGCCCCTGCGCATCAAGCTGAATTATCCCGGCGACTGGAAAATCGGCACGGCCCTGACCACGGACAAGCAGGGCTACTACACCGCCAAAAACTACGACCACGCCGTAGACTCGCCGTTTTTACTGGGCCGCCTGACCGAAGCCAAAACCAAGCTCGGCGACGCGGAGGTGGCGTTGTACTGCTACTCGAAGACCGACCAGGTGAAGGCCGAGCCCCTGCTAGGCTACATGCAGCAGATGCTTAATGCGGCCCAGGCTTTTCTGGTGCAGCTGCCGGTGAAGCGTTACACCTTCCTCTACCACTTCGACGACCAGAGCCACGGGGCCTGGGAGCATTCCTACTCATCGGAATACGTGCTGCGCGAAGCGCCCCTGACGCCGGAGTCAGCGAGTCAGATTACCAGCATTGCCGCCCACGAGTTTTTCCACGTCGTGACCCCGCTCAACATCCACTCCGAAATCATCGAGCAGTTCAACTTTGTGCAGCCCACGGGCTCCGAGCATTTGTGGCTGTACGAGGGCACGACGGAGTGGGCGGCGGGCATGATGAAGCTGCGCGGCGGTTTGGTGCCGTTAGATGAATACTTAAAGGAGCTGTCGGGCAAGGTGAGCTACGACCACACCCGGGCCGACACGACCTACTCGCTCAGCAAGCTGGGCCTGAACTCGTTCAGCGACGAAGGGCAGCGGCAGTACGGCAACATCTACCAGCGCGGAGCCATGACGGCGGCTCTGCTCGACCTGCGCCTGTTGGAGCTGAGCGGCGGTAAGCGGGGCCTGCGCGAAGTGATGAACGAGCTGACCAAACGCTACGGGCCCGACAAGCCCTTCAGCGAAAAAACCTTCTTTGACGATTTCACCAAAATGACCTACCCCGAAATCGGGGACTTTTTCACGCGTTACGTAAAAGACGCCCAGCCCCTGCCCCTGCAGGAATACTACGCCAAAGTAGGCATCCGCTACACCCCCGTGCTGCACACCGGCCGCCAGGTTACGTCCCTGGGCGCCGGCGGCGTCTCGTTTGCTTCCAGCGGCACCACGGTGCAGTTCGACGCGGTACCGGCCACGCTGCAGGCCTGCGGCATTGCCTCCGGCGACGAGCTGGTGGCCTCGGGCAGCACGGCCATTACGCCCTACACCCTGAAGCAGGCCCTGACCGAGCTGAAGGCCCGGAAGCCCGGCGAGGAATACGAGTTGACTATCCGGCGCGGCGGGGCGGAGAAAAAGGTCCGGTGCCAGCTGGTGGCCCAGGAAGATATCAAGCGCTACGACTTTGCCGTGGCGCCCGACGCGACCCCAGCCCAGCTGACCCTGCGCCAGGCATGGCTGAAAAATCTCTAAGGCTTTTACTTCCCGCAACATCAAAAAGCCCGGGCTGCTACGGTAGCCCGGGCTTTTTCGTGCATCTTTTGCCTCACAGTTAGGGTATGCAATAAGGCGGCCTCTCCGCTGCCGTGCCGTTATGCCCCTGACCTCCGAAAAGCTTCTGACTGTCGACTCCAGCTTTGTGCTGACGGGCCTGGGCGTGCTGGTGCGCACCAACCCGGAAACCGGCCAGCCGCGTCTGCTGCACTACCCGCTGCACACGGTACTGGCCGTGGTGCTGGTTTTTGCGGATGGGCCGCCGATGACGGCAACTGCCAGCGTGGAGGAAGTAACCCGTTCCTCGCCCCTGGCGGCCCAGGCCATGCTGACCGAATACGCCCTGCTGCTCCAGCTGCCTGAACCAGTAGCGGTACCAGCGGGCACCGAAGTGTGGCTGGCCGCCGAGCAGCCGGCCGACCCTTGGCTGTAAAAACGAAAAGCCCCGGCCGACGAATCGAGCGGGGCTTTTGCTTGACAACTACCTACCTACTTAATAGCTACGGGCAGCTCCAGGTTTTCCCAGCGCAGCACAATGCCGGGGCTGGCCACTTCTTAAACCAGGCTTTCCGTCATGGTAGCGGCTTTACGCGGAGTGGCCGTTACGCGGAGCGCGTCCTGTTTTTCATCGTATTTGAAAGCCCCCCACTGCTTGGCCGTCTTGTTGAAAATAACGGTCCAGTCTTTTTCGGTAGGAATCACGAAGAAGGCGTAGGTACCGGCGGGCAGCTTCTGGCCCTGCACGGTCACATCCTTGCTAAACTCTACCGTAGTCGCCTCGTTGGCTCCGGCGCGCCACACTTTGCCATAGGGCACCAAGCCCCCATACACCGAGCGGCCCTTCACGCTGGGGCTGCTGTATTTGATGGTAACCGTGGCAGCGCCAGCCTTGCCGGTAGCCGTAGCAGCCGGGCTGGCGGGAGCGGGCTTGGCAGCCGGGGCGGCAGAGGTAGCAGCCGGCGCTGTTTGAGCCATGCTCACGGAAGCCGCAAACAGGCCGGCCACCAGGGCCGCGGAGAAAATCGTGCGGTTGTTTTTCATGGGGACAGGAAGGGAGTAGGGTGAGAACTAAACCACGGCGGCTACGCGGCCCCGGCACTGGTCAAAGTCACGGACCGGGGCTTGACGTTGCTTTCGCCCGGCGAATATTACCATTTATCTATTACCCCTCTAGTTCAGAAACCTGCCGACTTCCAGCAGTTTTTACTCGGCGGCTACAACCGGGGCGGGCTGGGGGGTGCGGGAAGGAGCCTCGGCGCTGGCCAGCCGGGGCCAGCCGTCGTGGTATTCCAGCCGGTCGAGTAGCATCACGCGCCGCGAGTAGCCCTGGGCATCGTCGATGGCGTCGAAAATGGGCTGCTGCGGGTCGATGGCGTGGTAGGCCAGCCAGTCCTGCCCGGCCGCATCGGTCACAATGGAGTTGTGGCCGGGGGCGCGCCAGTGACGGTTGGTTTCCAGAATAATGCTGTGGCCCTGCCCGCTGGCTTCGGCCAGCGTTTCAAACGGCCCCATGGCGTGGCGGGAACGGGCCACCATGACGCCGTAGTGGGCATCGTCGCCGCAGCAGTTGTTGCCCGAGTAGAACAAAAAGTACCATCCCTGGCGCAGCACCACCCAGCTGCCTTCCAGCAGGCGTTGGTAATTGTCGGGGCTGTCGTCTTCGACGGGGTGCACCAAGGCCAGCGGCTCAGAGCCGGGCGCGAAGGAAATCCGGTCGGGGGCCAGCTCCTGCACCAGCAGCGGGCCAAAGCCCGAGCCCCAGTACAGCAGCCGCTTGCCGGTGGCCGGGTCGTCGAAGGCCATGGGGTCAATGTTCAGAAAACCCGGGCCGCACTGCAACGGGTGGCCGATGTCGGTAAAAGGCCCCTGCGGAGCCTCAGCCACGGCGACGGCCAGGCAATAGCCTTTTTCGTGGTTGGGCAGGGCCGAGTAGTACATGTAGTAGCGGCCCTGGTGCTCACTCACGTGGGGGGCCCACAGCTTTTGCGTGGCCGAGGCCCACTGCGGCTTCTGCGGCAGCGCGTCGGCCAGCAGTTCCCACTGTACCAAATCCCGTGAGCGGGCCACCTGCATGTTGATAATCTGACCCCGATACTTGGTTTGGGTGCCGTAGGCGTAGTAAAAGCCGTCGGCCGCCTGAATAATGGTGGGGTCGGGAAAGTCTTCGTCTAGAATCGGGTTTTGGTAAGTGGCGGCGGTTGACATAGGCTAAGCTGGTTACAGGAATGTATCCGTTGGCCCCTAAAGCAGACCAACGCTACTTCTACGGTTTTGCGGCCCGCTGCGCCCATCCACACGACCACCTTGGACTTCGCGCACCTACTGCTGCTGCAGCCACACGTAGGCCGAGGCTACATCCTCGAACGTGCCCACCGTGGGTCGCTGAATGGCCAGCAGCACCTTTTCGCTGGCCTGGCGGGCGGCAAAGTCGCGGGGGAACACCCAGGCAATGTAGTGCAGGCCAGCCCGCAGCATTTCCTCGAGCCACCAGGCGCCCTACTCCGTGAGCTGCACCGTGGTGCGCGTGATGCTGGAGTTATCGTTGAGGATTTTGGGACAAGGGTATTGCCGCAGGCTCTCCAGCATCAGCATGCAGGCCTGCTGCGACGAATCCTGGGTGTGTTCCCCTTTCCAATCGACGTACAGCCACTGATTATGCGCATCATACCCAATGTAAATGCCGGGCTCGTCGACAACTGAAAGCAACTGCATAAGACAAAACAAATAGCTGGGCCTACCGGACCAGCCGCGGATAGCCAGCAAGATACAGCGTGGCCCGAGAAGTAGAACCGGCTCCCTGCCCTCCCCCGCTGGCCGCCTCAGCGAAACTTATCAGCCAGAGCGGGTGTCTTTCCAAGCACCGGGGCCATATCAGGGTTGCCAGACTGTTGATCTTTACCGATCTTGCTAATCGTCGCTTCTGATTTCTGACCTGTTTTTCGCTCTTTTCTCTTCTTCACCTACTTGCGTCTATGTCTCTTCTTCAAGTAGCGCTGCTGAGCGTTGGCAGCACCCTGCTGCCCGCCTTGACCAGCCCGGTCTCGGCTCCCGCAACCACGGCTACGTCCCCGGTTCACGTCGTGGTCACCGACCTGCCCTCGACCAAGGCCACGGTGAAGCTTTACTTCTACAACGTGAAGGAGAACTTCCTGAAGCGCGGCAGCTACACCTTGCTCAAGTATGTGAAGCCCGGCGGCAACAAGCAGATTACCCTGCCCCTGGATCTGCCCCACGGCGAATGGGCCGTGGCCCTGACCCAGGATATGAACAACAACGACCTGGTCGATAAGAATTTTATGGGCATCCCGACCGAGCCCTACGCCTTTTCCAACAACGTGCGCCCCAAGCTGGCCCCGCCCGCGTTTGACGAGTGCAAGTTTGTGGTCAACGGCGCGGCCAAGGTGGTGACTATTTCGATGAAGAAGTAGCTGTTTGCCACCATACCTGCGGCCCGGCCTGGTAGCGTACTGCTGCCGGGCCGGGCTTTTTTTGTGCCAGTAGCTTATACTTACTCCCGGGTACTGGTTCGTTATGCGTAGTACTATCCTCTTGCGCTGCTTTATCCGCCTGCCACCTATTGTTTAGCGCCACCGGCCTAGTAGGATACCCGTCTTACCGGCCGGAATTTTCTAACTTTTTTATTTCTTCTGCTATGAGTATCAACTTACTGGAGGCCGACGTCGTGTTTGACCCCTCGGCCGGCCTGCGCCGGGAAGTACTGGCCGGCACCCTGGAAGCGGCCCGCCTGCCGCAGTCGGTCAGCAATGTGCGCCTTTCGTTGCAGGACATTCACATCAAGCGCCACGGCGAGCTGGGCCGGGCCGAAGTGCAAGTGGTGACCATCGTTACCGACGGGATTTCGCAGGAGCCTATTCAGCTGTTTTCGGAGGTGTATGAAAATGTGCAGAAGTGGACTCACCTGCCCCTGGGCGCGGGCGGCGTAACCTTGTACCGCACCGACGCCCAGCAGATTCCGGCCTACCTCGACTACCGCATTCTGCTTACGGAGCTGGACGAAGATATCCGGGCCATTGGTACCCTGCTGGATGAAGTGCGCCGCGACGCTCAGTTTGAGGCCGCCCGCCAAGCCTTGCTGGCCGCGGCAGCCATAGCCGCCCCGCCCGCCGCCCTTATCACGGCCAGCTCCGACCTGGCCCTGAACATCGTGGCGCGTTTGCTCAAGGCCAATAAAGACGACCAGCTGCTGCTCGTGCGCGGCTCCTTCGACAATGCGTTTGATGGGCTGGGCACCAAGTACGGGCCCGTAACCAAGGGCAACCGGCAGGCCGCCGTAACTTACCAGGCCGAAGCTGCCGAAGCCCCCCGCCTGGCCTGATTACCTTGTCGGGACCGGGCGCTGCCGATACGCCGGCATTTTCTGGCCCCCGTCTAGTACTATTGCGGCAGCTTGCCCGTAGTGGCACTGTTTTCCCTGCTTTGCATTCTCTATGAAACTTACGACAACCCTGCTTTTGCTCGCGGCCAGTGCCGGGGCCTTTTCCGCCCACGCCCAGCAAGCCAGCGCCATTATTGCTGGCCAGGCCCAGCCCAAGCTCGTATCCAAACAGTTTAAATTCACGGAAGGCCCGGCCGTCGACAAGGCCGGCAACGTGTTTTTCACCGATCAGCCCAACGACAAGATCTGGAAGTATGGCACCGATGGCAGGCTGTCGGTTTTTCTGGAGAAGGCCGGCCGATCCAATGGCCTGTACTTCGACAAGAAAGGCAACCTGCTGGCCTGCGCCGACGAAAAGAACCAGCTCTGGTCGATTGGCCCCGATGGCAAGCCGACGGTGCTGGTCGATAACGTGCAGGGCCACCGCCTCAACGGGCCCAACGACCTGTGGATCAACCCCAAAACCGAGGGTATCTACTTTACCGACCCTTACTACCAGCGCGAGTACTGGACCCGCACCACCCCCGACCCCGCCATTGGTGGGCAGAAAGTGTATTTCCTGGCCAAAGGCAGTAACGTACCCGTGGCCGTGGACGAGCAGCTGCAGCAGCCAAACGGCATCATCGGCACCCCCGATGGTCGTCAGCTCTACGTGGCCGACATTCAGGCCAACAAAACCTACCGCTACCAGATCGGGGCCGACGGCAAGCTCAGTGGCCGCCAGCTGTTTGTGGAGCAGGGCTCCGACGGCATGACTATCGACAACCAGGGCAACGTGTACCTGACCGGCAAAGGCGTAACCGTGTATAACCCAACCGGCCAGCAGATTCAGCACATCGACATTCCGGAAGAGTGGACTGCCAACGTCTGCTTTGGCGGCAAGGACCGCAAAACCCTATTTATCACGGCTTCTACGGCTCTGTACACCCTGCCTATGCAGGTGAAGGGCGTGCAGTAGGGCAATCCTTACCGGCCCTCGGCCCCGGCGCGTGTAGCGCCGGGGCTTTTTTTTGGATCGACTGCTTAGGCAGGCTTTCTGGTATAAAGCCTACAAATTATTAATCAAACACCTGAATTTATACCTAGAAGTAGGTATTGCGAAAGGGCTATATCTTTCTGAATTTAGCTAGTGACGGTCCACTCTCCCCGGTCCAATACTTGCTCTTTACCCCAGCCTACCTATTGCTTCACGGTCCTATTCCTTCTCCAATGATTATACCCGTACTCCTGTTATGTCATCGCACCACGGGGCCATCCTTGTCGCGGCTCCTCCCACTTTGCACCGGCAAGGGCTCCTTACTATGCTGCGCGAGGCCTGCCCAGGCCTGACCATTTGCCTAGTCTCCGACGCGGACCTGCTGCTAACGTTTCTGCATCAGCGGGCTTACGCGTTGCTCATCCTAGATGAGGCCGTGACTTCGGTACCGCTGCTGGTGCTGGGAGAGCAGCTCTGCGCCGTGCGTCGCCAGCAGCCGGCTCTGTGCTTCACCGATGCCGAAGCCCCCACCGCACCTGCACGGGCCCGCTTACGCAACTGGGCCTGGCTTACCCGGCAAGCATCTCCCACGGAAGTCAGCCAGGCGCTGGTACACCTCCTGATGCAAGCGCCACGCAGCTCCTGGACCGGCCGGTCCACCCTTAGCCCTGCCCAGGCCACCTCACCTACGCCTTTTAGCCGGCGGGAGCTGGAAGTACTGCGCTTGGTCATCGACGACTATTGCAATCAGGAAATAGCCGACCAGTTGTGCCTGAGTGTGCGCACTGTGGAAAGCCACCGCCGGGCCTTGCTCCAAAAGACCGGGGCCAAAACTTTCGTGGGCTTAGCTGTGCAAGCCGTACGGGCGGGCTGGGTAGCTGCCTGAAAGCTTTTGCCCAAGATGGGCCCGGCCTCCTGACCTGGCTAGTACTTAATCTTGCCCGTCGAGGTGGTTTTCTTGATGCGGCCGTCGCGCTTGAACCGGGTGCCGGGCAGCAGCTTCAGCGACACGGTCGGCAGCTCGCAGCTGCTGAGTACCAGCTTCTGGGTTTCGTAGCCCGCGGCACTGACCTGCAGCTGGGCGGCCTGCGGAATGGGCTTGCGGCTGTTGACGATGTAGCGGCCCTCCGAGTTGGTACTGAAGGCGTCGTTGATACCCGCTACAACGACGGTAGCTCCGGTCAGGGGCTGCTGGTTTTCGTCGGTGACCACCCCGGTCAGCGAGGGGCACTCCAGCAGGACGGTGACGGCCGAAGCCGTGGCGGGCTGCTGGGCCAGCAAAGCGCCCGGGGCGAGCAGCAAGACCAGACCAGTCAGAAAAGTAAGCGTACGGGACATGAGCAGGTAGAAAAAGGCGGGATGGGAAACGGGTGGGCGCGCAGAGCCCGGTTGTTCCTACGCAAAGCCGCGGCCAGCAGCTGACTTGCCGGAAAAAACCTCCGCTTTGCCCCGCAACACCCGCTTAACCAGCTTTGTTTCAACGCCTCAGAAAAGTTTACCTAGCCTTCACACACGGTCCGCTCCAGGCTGTTGGCCGCCTTACCCCAGAACGCCAACAGCCCGGCAGCGGCGGCTACCGGGCTGTTGGTGGGGCCGGGCGGAGTTGCGGCCTTAACGGGCGGGCTTGGTGCTGCTGCCGCCGCTGGCGTGGGAACTGACCAAGCGGCCGCTGCCCTTGTAACGCACGTCGCTGCCGCCGCTGGCGCTGGATTTTAGCTCGCCATCCACCGACACTTCCGCGTCGCTGCCCCCGCTGGCGCTGACCTCGGCCGTGGTGCTTTGCAGGGCGTAGGCGTGGTAGTCGCTGCCCCCGCTGACGGATACCTTTTGCTGCTCCACGCGGCCGGCTACTGTAATGTCGCCGCCGCCCGAGGCGTGGCTGGTCAGGGTTTTGGCCGTCACGGTCAGGTACACGTCGGCCCCGCCGCTGGCACTCAGGCGCAGATCATCGGCCTTGAACGGAGTTTCGCCGCGGGCGTCCGAGCCGCCACTGACCGACAACGCCGTAAGCGTGGGGCAGGTGATGTAGACCTTGATGGCCCCCGTTTTTTTCCCGGCCAGCATCTTCTTCCACGAGTAGTTCTGCTCCCAGCTTACCTCCAGGGTACCGTTTTTCACGGCCGTCAGAATGTGGGGCTGCACCTCGCCGGCCGCATCCACTACCACGGCTGTGGCTGGTCCCTGGGTCAGGTATACATCAATGCCCCCGCTGGCGTGCACGGCCTGGAAGACCCCGACCGTGCGGGGTTGCCGGACCTGCGCCTGGGCGCCCGTGGTAGAAAAGAAAGCAGCTCCGCAGAGCAAGGTGAGAACAGCGTTTTTCATAGCCAAGACGTTGAGGTTTGCAGGGGTAGATGCAAGCTACAGCAGCAGGGTTGCCTGATGGTGAAGCAAAACGTTAAAGAATATAAAAACAGAGCTTTTGCTGCGCTGACCACGTGAGATAATACGATATAGTCATAGCCTGCTCCGGAAAACTACTCGAAGCAGGCTATGACTATATACTACGCTGACCAAAAACTCAGTGACAGCACTGATGTAATTGCAAAGCAGCAGTTGCACATTTACCCGGCATACAATTAATAAGTTTTAAACTAAAGCCCATTTGCCACTTACCCGATTCTATGCCATAGCGTGTACACGTAAAACATAATATACTTATATGCCCTACGTTCATTACCCTGCACTGCCAAACTCGCTTACCGCAGCACTTGCCGTATGTAGTGTAATTACCTGGTTATTATCGCCTACCAGAGTAGCCGGACAAGATTTGCGCCTAAAGTCTGTATCGACCGCCGCAACAGAAGTATCAGTTGCTTTACCTCAACAAGTACGCCATCGGATTATACTGAATGACTATGAAATTATTCCCGAAAATGGTTTAGCTGCGTTTAAATTAAATTCTCCGGCCTCCCCTGTTACCTATAGCACCGAGAAATTTAACGCTAATAAATTAGCGCATAAAGTTTTATCGAGCCTGCGCAAGGCAGCCCGGGCATCTCGCACACAGGTCAAAACAGCAGGGACTTATTCTGAGCGGCTTTTATTAAGGCCTTGGCAATTAATTGGGACCAAAGGCTACGCTGATACCCGAGCTATTCGCCGTCAATTTCGACAACAGCTAGCACAAATACTTAGTGAACGATACTTAGAAGGATCAATGAGCAAATAAAATATGTCTACTGAACGGTTTGTATAAGGCAAGGTATTTCCAATGAATCCTAAAAACGAAGAAGTCAAGCAGCTAATTAAGCAAATTCTTGGGAAGAAAGCCGATAAACTCTCTGCATCTGAGTTGCAAGAATTATCAGCTTGTTTTCTTGAAGGCGGCCGTCAGGCATTGATGGCTTTAAATGGCACAACCAAACAAGCAGCAGCAGCGCTAAATTACGCTCAAGAATTGCGCAACAATGCGCGGCGACAATTTGCCCGAAAAAGTACCAAGCCTACACAAGCTACCTTCAGTACACCGGAGTGGCAGCGAATTCAACACATTCTGGATGCTAATTATGACAAGTTGGCCACTTGGCCTGGCGTGTTGGGTAGTAGTCCCGGATTCAGAATCTGTAAGTCGATGCCGCTGACAGAAAAAACAGCGACAATCTACGTTCAGAAAAAGATACTGAGCGACAAACTGCCCGATACCGTCCTGTTGCCTTCGGTACTTTCCGCAAATGGCGACGAGGTGAGCGTTGATGTAGTGGAAGTAGGGGAAATTCAACCGCAAACGCTTGCTGGTAGCAGCCTCGGAGCTGGTGGCCCTTGGGGCACTCTGGGCACATATGCGTTTGATAACCAAACTAATAGGATTGTGGCGTTAACCGCTCAGCATGTAGCTAGCCGCATGACGAACTACTCATCCCCCCGCCCGGGCACCCCCAACACTGCCCCCTTGGGTCGCTTGCTACGCGGGTCGCGCGAGGGCACCGATGCAGCGGCAATTCTGGTGGATTCCCCCCCCGGCTTTCCATTTCATATTGCGGGCATCGGTCAGGTTCGGGGATGGCGACCAGTGCACGACCCGGCTGACCGCAATATTGGTGTGCGCATGCATGGCGCAGCGTCGGGTAATCTTGACGGGTACATTATTGCCCCCCGATCTACCTGGTACAGCCCCAACTACCGGAATGCCATCCTGGCTACCACACCTACCCGTGGTGGCGATTCGGGAGCGGCGCTCCTCGACAGTAACAATTTCATTTTAGGCCTCCTGGTAGGCCGGGCCGATCAGTACAGCCTAGCTCTTTTTACCCCCTTCAACCTTGTGTTGTCCGAACTCGGGTGCTCACTGCCGACTGCTTAACAAATTCACTATTTCTCTCGTGTTGTATGTCTCGCTTCTGTACGCTGTTTGTCTTTTCTATTTTCTCACTCTTGGCCTTGCTGCTGGCTACGGCAAGTTATGCGGCACCTCCCGTCGAGTGGAAATTCACGCTAACCAAAACTGGTGGCAATTATACTCTTACACCTCCCTCGGACGGATTTTCTACCGATCAGCCTAATGCTATTACCGATCAGGTAACTATCAGCATTACCTGCACCGGTGCATCCTGCACTGATGTGGAGCTTTACCTGACTGCTGCCGGTGCACTCCCCTTGTCTCCTGTAGCAGCAGCCACCAGTTCCACCGTTTCTTACGTGATAAAACGCGAAGCTGTACCCAGAACGACGGAACAGTTCTCAAGCATCCTGATTTTTAAAGTGAAAAATGCGGGGGGAACAGCTACGGAGGTTGGTAAGTTTAATGTATATGATGGTAAGGCACCTAGTGGAGAAGATAAAAACGGCAGTGGCAATAGCGGCAGCTCAGGCTCACTTATTGAATGCTTGCGGGGGCGTACGTTCCGCGGGGCCTATGATGAGGCGGCTAACCGGGCTCTGTTTGTGGTAACATCAACGGGCAATGTGCTGGCCCGACCTATTGGCCAAATTGACGAAGATGATGAAATCATCGTCAAAGTGGTTGGTCTAACTAGTCAACTTGAGGGCTTGCAGGTCAAGCAAACTTCTGCTTTCCGGGATGGCACTGCTCTGCGCATTTTAGGCGAAGCGCCAGCATCTACTTCTGAGCAGAAGATAACCGAACAAAGCACAGATGAATGCGGAGAAATCACCCTAAGCGCGGGTAACGGCTTCGATCCAGGCAAGGGAACCATTGAACTCAGCCAGCTTAAAGGAGGCGAATCAGTGCCAATTACCAGCTTCGATTTTCTGGTCAACCCTTTATATGCCGGAGCCTTCTCATTCGGACCAGCTTATTCCAAGCTTGGAAATTACACATACGGCTACGTAGCCACCGGTGCCGATACCACCTTAACCGTTACCGACCGAGAATCGCCTCGTATTCACTACGTGTTGGCTTATACTCCCTTTATATGGGGTAACCGTGATGTGGCCAAGCTAAAGTCATTGAGGTTTTACGAGCACTTCAATCCGACTATTGCTCTCACAGTACGAAATACATTTGACAATGCTTTTATTGGAATCAGCGGCGACCTATTCCGTAACAGCGCCTTTTTTACCGTTGGGCAGCACATTGGCAAAGTGTCTCGGCTTGATCCTAACGCCGGATTGAATGTAGGTGATAAGCTCACCCCTGGGAAGCGTACTATCCCTACTGTCCGATCATGGGAAAATGACTGGTTCTTCAGTGTTACGATTGATTTGCGAGCTGCTCTACGCTTTTTCAACGCGGGCTTAGCTAGTGCCCCCCGCTAGAAGAGAATCGTTACCCTCGGATTCAATCCAGCTTCCTTGTGAAATTTGACCAAGGCTAGGGACTTACTCAACTTACTGGACCACTTTACTACGGTATTCACGGGTAGTACTTGCCTAGGCGGGCGGGCTGGATAAAGACGTGGCGCACATCCGGGTATGCCGCCTGAATTCTGGCCTGCAACTGCTCCACGGTGCGGGTCAGGTCGGCGGCGGACAGCTCCGGCGCAAACTCGACCCGTACTACCATGAGCAGTTCATGCGGACTCAGGTAAGACGACAGGGGCGGCGCCGCGGCCCGCACTTCAGGCTCGGCCCGTACCAGGGCCGTAAGCTCATCGAGCAGCCCGGCATCGGCCGGCTCACCCAGCAGCAGGCTTTTGTTTTCGCGCAGCAGCAGACCGGCCACGACCAGCAGAATAAGCCCAATGCAAAGCGTAGCCACTCCGTCAAGGGCCGGGTTGTTGAACAGATGACTCAGGAAAACACCCAGAAAAGCCACGATCAGACCCAGCAAATCGGCCGCGTCTTCGAAGAGCACCACGAAGATGGAAGGGTCCTTGCTGCCCCGGAAGGCGGCCCAGAACGACTGCCGCCCCCGCTGGGCGTTGAAGGTGCGCCGGGCAACCAGGAAAGAGGCTCCGTCAAACACGAAAGCCAGGCCCAGCACAAGGTAGTTCCAGGTGGGGTCGCGCAGGGGCGTGGGGTGGCGCAGGTGCTCGATGCCCTCATATAAGGAGATGCCCCCACCGATGGCAAAAATGCAAATGGCCACGATAAATGACCAGAAGTACAGCTCCCGCCCGTAGCCGAAAGGCCGCCCGGCGTGGGCCGGGCGCTGGCTCTTGCGCAGCCCCAGCAGCAGCAGCCACTCGTTGGCAGTATCTACCACGGAGTGAATGCCCTCGGCGACCATAGCTGAGCTGCCGGTAAACCAAGCGGCTACAAACTTGATGATGGCAATGGCGAAGTTGGCGGCTAGAGCCGCTACAATGGCGGTCTTGGAGGGCGGGGCGTCGGTAGTGGCCGCTGCGGCGGAAGAAGCGGTAGTTGTCACAAAATATACAGTTAGCAGGCCAGGTAGCAGCTTAAGCCGGGCTCTGGTAGTACGGCCCGGGCAGCCGCAGGGCTGTGGTCGAGGTAGCCCTTTTCTGTAAATCTGCTCTGCCTGCTCCCTCCCAGCTACCGCACCAGCATACCGCATTTTACTTAGCGTCGTCTGGCGGCCCGGTGAGTTCGGCACCTGGGCTGTTCTTTCCCAACGGGCCCCTGAATTCTTCCCCCTTTCCAACTGCATCTACTTGGCAATTCTGGCAATGTAGGCCCGTCATTTAGGCCCTGATGTAGCTGGACCCGACGCATCTTTCCCGGATTTAGGCTTTGCTTTAGCTCCCGGCTTAGGGCCTGGCTTAGCCGAAGCCGGTCGGGTCCGGCCCGGGCTTACCCTTGCCGGCTTCTCGGCGGGCGGCTCCGGCGGCTGGGTTTTCTCTGGCTGGGCCCTGAATACGTCGCGCAACTCTTCGTAGACGCTGAGCATCACCCGTTCCCGCTGGGTTTTGCTCATGCCCGACAGCGGCTGGGAGGGATTATTCACCGCTTGCAGGCTGCTGAGTGGGGAGTCCCGGAAGGCACAGGGCCGCACGATAATGGAAAGCAGGATGGCTCCTTCCCGCTCGGCGGCCACCAACAAAGGCGGCAACTCTTCGGCGTGAATAAAGTCGGAGGCCAGAAAATCGGCGCTAACCAGGAAAATAGCCACTCTGGCCTGGGCCAGTTGCCGACGAATCCGGTCCTGCCACCGCTCTCCTTTGCGAATATCCTTGTCGCTCCAGACGTGCACTTGCTGGTCGCGGACGAGGGGGTGTAGATGAAGCGTCAGCATTTCCCGCCAATGCAAGTCGGCGTGGCTGTAACTGATGAAGACACTGGTACGGGCAGTTTCCATAGCAAAAAAAGGTAGAGCAAGGTTTTACCCAAGCTAATTAGCAATAACTAATCTTATTAGCAAAACTAATTAGGATTAGTTTTTTTGGCAGCCAGCTCAGGCCCGATGCTAAGCACCAACTCTATCCTCCCGACAAGTGGGTCTGGGGCGCTGGTAAAAGCGCAGCTACCCAAGACCCGGAATACAAGCTCAACCATTAACTACCTGTCTCACAGCGCGTATAGCATTTGAGTCTTCTCCATTTACTTCTCACTCTACCACTCCACTCTTCGCTATGAATCAAAACGAGCATAACCGCACCCAGGCCCAGCTAGCCAACGACGGCACCGATACGCCTCGCCCAGAAAACACCCACGGCGTAGGCACCCAGCAACAGGGCAACGCCACCCAAACGCCCGCCGGCCCCAATGACACCACCGGCCGCCACGGCGGCAGCCACGGCAACGACGGCGGTGCCGAGGTGCGCGACGCCCGCGGCAGCAGCCACCGTGGCGACGAGCCCAACGCGGAATCCAAAAACACCGGGGGCGGCGACGATAACCAGGGCAAGCACCACACCCAGCATACCACCAAGGACCGCACTGATTACAACGACAGCGGCCAAGCGCCCAGCACGGCCAACGACGGCGGCACCATCGACGACGCAACCAATAGCTAGCGTTTACGGCCCCGGATAACAGCAAACCGACCGTTCCGAGCTATTTTCGGAACGGTCGGTTTGCGTTAATTCAGCTCGGCTAAGCCAAGTAAAAAAGCCCGTCATATCATTCCCCGAAAGACGGGCTTATTTTTTACTCAAAGCGGAATGTAGGCGCCGGGGCAGACTGACTAAGCCTGTTTACGAAACGGCCGCTTGGGCCGCTCCCTGGAAGGCGGGAACGAATACCTGCTCGGCAAACTGCTCCAGCGTCGTGGGAGTAGTGTTGGCCGGGGTGCGCACCTCATGCTGCATAATGCGGCCCTCGTTCAGGTTTTGGGTCATTTCGAGGTAGAGGTCGGCCATCGACTCGGAGAGGCCGGCACCCAGCATGCCCTGCCGGGCCTGGTCGTAGGAAAACTGCACGTAGGGCAGCTCGGGCCGGCCAATAGCGCGGCCGAAAATGGCGGTGGCCTCCTGCATGGTGTAGTCGCGCGGGCCCAGCAGCAGTTGCTCCGATTTGCCGGTCGGTACCCCCGCTTCCAGAACCTGGGCGGCGTAGGCGGCAATATCCCGGGTGGCAATCATCGGAAAGCTGACGTCGGGCCGGGTGGCCGAGCCGTTGATGCCCATGCCCTGAATCAGGCCGATACCGGCCAGCAGGTTTTCCATGAAGTAGGCCGGGCGCAGGTGCACCACGTTTAGGCCCTCAACGGCGTTGAGGCGCTGCTCCTGGTAGTGCACGCCCACAATCGGGCCCGTGCCGGCCGTCAGCTCGGCCCCAATGCTGCTCAGGTTCACGGCTTGGCGCAGGCCGGCGGCCCGTACGGCGGTGGCCACGCTCTCTCCTACTGCGGCCTGGTAGGCCAGGTTGTCGGGGGCGCTGGCGTTGGGCGGCAGCATCAGAAAGGCCGCGTCGGCCTCGCGCAATACGGTGGTCAGAAAGTCGGTGTCGTCGAGGCTGCCGGCCCGGGTTTGAGCCCCGGCGGCCTCCAGGGCGCTGAGTCGCTGACTGGCTCGGGCCACGGCCGTTACGCGGTGGCCGCGCTCCAGCAGCAGGTGGGTCAGGTGGGTGCCGATATGGCCGGTGGCGCCGAGTACTACAATGTGCTTGCTCATCAGAAAGTTGGTTGAAAAATCGTGGGTAAAGAAGACTACCCCGGCGCAGCCTGCAGTGCCGCGTCTTGGATGGGTCAAAGGAAATTCTTTACCTTCGATTTAGGCAAGTACCTACTCTTTGGTAGGGTGCCTACCTTTTTCTCAGTAATGCTGATACTCAACGACTAAATTTTTATGAGCAAGCTCACAAAACAGCAGCAAGCCGAAGCCTACTGGGCCACGTGCGCCGAACAGCCCGCCGGCGCCGTCTGTCCGGTGCGCACTACGCTCAACGTATTGGGCGGCAAATGGAAGCTTCTGATCTTGTCGTACCTGCTGGCTGGTCCCCAGCGCTACGGGGAACTGCGCCGCCTGATGCCGGAGGTAACCGAGAAGATGCTGATTCAGGAGTTGCGGGAGCTCGAAGCCGACGCCATTGTGGAGCGCATCGTCTACCAGCAGGTGCCGCCTAAAGTGGAGTACCAGCTGACGGAGTATGGCCGGCAGGTGCAGCCTATGTTTACCGAGCTCATCCGCTGGGGCCAGAGCTACCGCGACCGGAACCGGAAGCTGGAAGAAGCGGCCTGAGGCGGCTGAGCTTTCGCTGATGGGTGTGGGAACAACCTAGTGCAGGTGCTTCTTAGGCTACCCTTTACATACCTGCCAAACACGACGCCCCAAATCCCTCCTTGCGCGGCCACCACTCCGGCCGCTCCGGCAGCCGCAGCTGCTGCCCCTCAAATTGCTGCAGGCCGTGCTCCTGCCCGCGCAGCTCCCGGAAGGAACCCGCCACGTGCACCCGGTAGTCCTGGTCGATGCGGATGAGGTGGCGGTCGAAGGCGCGATGCAGGGTGGGCGTCAGAGCCAGGCCGTTGCCGATGGTATCGTCGTGACTAATGGACCAGGGCACGATATGGCAGGCGTCGAGTAGCGGAGCCGGGGCCGTGGTGCTGGTGCTGATAAGTTGCAGGCCGGAAATGGCGCAGGTATAGTTGTAAACCCTGAGCACTTCACGCTTAAAAACGGCGCTGCGCACGGCAGTTTCTACTTCATCGGCGAGGTTGAGGTGGGTTTGGTAAACGGCGGCCGGCTCCTGTAGCATCTGCTGCCCCAGCACCTGCAAGGTATCGGGACCGGCGCTGGGGCGGTAACGGAAGCGGGTCTGGGGAAAGTAGCGGGCCAGCAGCGTATCACGAAATATGTGGCGGGTGGCTTGGTCCTGAAGCAGTTGCCACAGAGGCTCGTCGAGGGCAGCGTAGGCCACCACCTGGCGCAAGTGGCCCAGGCTGCGAGGCGAGCCCGAGGAAGTCAGCACCAACGGCTGGCCAACATGGGTGCGCAGGTGCCAGAACCCGTCGCCGGTGAGGTGGTAAAATGGCAGGGCGAAATTGTTGGCCCGAAACCGGCCCGAGGTGCTCAGATCCCGGCAGTTGCTTTGGAAGGCGGCCAGCAGCTCGGCACTGATAACGATTTGGTTGTCCTGGATGCTCTCCTCTTCAATTCCTTCGAGCACGGCCAGCAGCAGGGCCGGCTTGTAGGGCGCCTCTTCCCCGGCCAGCCTACTGGTGTTGAGCTTGCGGAAACGGGTGAGGTAGTGGGCCAGGTCGGGCATAGGAAAGGACAAGATACGCAGGCTAAGCGCCGGTCCGTGGCATTTTTGCTGTCGAGCGGCTACCTTCCGGCTCCGGGCGGGTGAAAGGCCCGGCCCCTAGCTGCCTTCCTTATGCACGACAACGCCCTGCACGAAACGATACTGCTGGTTCTGGGCCTGCTGTTTGCCATGCTGCTGCTCGTGATGCTGAGCCAGAAGCTGCGCATCTCCTACCCTATTTTTCTGGTGCTGGCCGGCTTGGCTCTAAGCTTCGTGCCGGGCCTGCCCCTTATCGTCATCGACCCGGACCTGATCTTCCTGATTTTCCTGCCGCCGTTGCTCTACCAGGCCGCCTGGGACACTTCCTGGAAAGATTTCTGGCGCTGGAAACGGCCTATCGCCCTCCTGGCTTTCGGGCTGGTGTTCTTCACCTCTACTATCGTGGCCTACGTCTCAAGCAGTATTATTCCGGGCTTTACCCTGGCCCTGGGGTTTCTGCTGGGAGGTATCATTTCCCCGCCCGATGCGGTAGCCGCCACCTCGGTGCTCAAAGGCATCAAAGTACCCCGCCGGGTGACCAGTATTCTGGAAGGCGAGAGTCTGATCAACGACGCGAGCAGCCTGATTGTGTTTCGTTTCGCGCTGGCGGCGGTAGTGTCGGGCACGTTTTCCTGGCACGCGGCCATTACCAGCTTCTTGCTGGCTAGTGGGATGGGCCTGGTGGTGGGCCTAGCGGTGGGCTACGGCTTCTACTTGATTCATAAATACCTACCTACCACCCCCAGTATTAACACGGTGCTGACGTTTCTGGCGCCCTACGTGATGTACCTGCTGGCCGAGGAATTCCACTTCTCGGGGGTGCTGGCCGTGGTCAGCGGGGGGCTGATGCTGTCCTACCACTCCCACCGGGTTTTCGACGCCGATACGCGCCTGCAAACGGCCAGCGTGTGGACCAGCGTGGGCTTCGCCCTCAACGGGCTGGTGTTTATTCTTATCGGACTAGAATTGCCCGTCGCGGTTCAGGGCCTGGGCAACTATTCGCTGCAACAGGCTATTACCTACGGGCTCATCATCAGCGCCATTGTCATCGTTATCCGGTTGGTCTGGATGTTCCCGGCGGCCTTTGTGCCACGCTGGCTGTTTCGCAGCATCCGGACCCAGGAAACCAGCCCTGGGTGGCAGGGCCCGGTTATCATTGGCTGGGCCGGAATGCGCGGAGTCGTGTCGCTGGCCTCGGCGCTTTCGGTACCCTTGCTGCTGAGCAATGGGCAGGCATTCCCGCAGCGCAACCTGATTCTGTTCATCACCTTCGTCGTGATTCTGGTAACCCTCGTGTTTCAGGGCCTGACCCTACCCGCCATCATTCGCCTGACTGGCGTGGCCGACCTGGAGGAGCGCATGCCCACCGACGAGCAGGAAGCCGGCATCCGGCTGCGCCTGCGCCACGTGGCCCTGGCCCACCTAGCCCGCAACTATGAGGCTGATATCCAGGAAAATGAGATGATCAGTGCCCTGCAGCACCGCATGCAGGCCGAGGCCCAGCGCACCGGCAACCTGCTCGAAGCTCTCGACTACGACGAAACGAAGCGCCGGGCCTTGCAGCGCTATCATCAGGTGCTGCTCGACGTGCTGCAGGTGCAGCGCGAGGAGCTCTTCGTACTGCGCCAGGAAGACGTATTTGAGGAAGAAATGCTGCGCCACCAAGAAGCCCAGCTCGACCTGGACGAGGCCAAAATCAGCCACATGCCGCACTAGTGGCCCACGCCGCTACCAGTATAGCCCACCGCTTGCTTACCACCACTTTCCTCCGGTGCCAGCCAACTTTGAGCTGCCGGCACCGGAGGAAAGTGGCGGCGGCTACTGATTTCGGGGGCTCCCGCCCAGAGCCAGGCAACCACTGCGGCGAATATTCACCTGTCGCAATACACCCGCAATAAGTCGGAATCAGCCCTGCTGCCAGGAAGCCACTTTTACTAAATTTGTTGGCAATCAAGTCCCGCCTACGCCCTCAACACTACTCTTGTTAGCATCAAAATTTAGGGTACAACCCCGCTGCTTTTTCTCACTGTTCAACCCTCCTCCTTATTCCTGCTTCTCGCTATGAAAACGACCAACATTCTCTACTGGGTTTCGACCGGCTTTCTCTGCGCCATGATGCTGATGTCGGGTATTATCAACGTGCTGAGCACGCCCGAGGCTGTGGAAGGCCTCAAGCACCTGGGCTACCCGGCCTATTTGCTGCCATTTTTAGGCGTAGCCAAGCTTCTGGGTGTGCTAGCATTGCTGGTACCCGGCTTCCCGCGCTTACGCGAATGGGCCTACGCTGGCTTCGTTTTCGACTTGTTGGGAGCTATGTACTCAGGCCTGTCCGTAGGCGATCCACTGAGCCAGTGGCTGCCAGTTACTGTGGGCTTTCTTATCATAGCGGTGTCGTACCGTACCAACCGGCGCCGGGCTCAGGCAAGCCCGACGCCCACGGCGGAGCTCAGCGTAGCCTAAATGCGCGAGCTGCTCTTGACCTGTTTTCAATGATCTGCGCCATGGTAGAAGTCTTTAAAACCAACGTCCGGGCCCAGCGCCAGGCCCGGCTGCTTCTAAAGCAAATCCACCAAACCTTTACTCAGTACCGGGCCAATTTCGACCTGGACGACTGCGACAAAATCCTGCGGGTAGAATCGCGCAGTGGCACTATTCCGGCATCCAGCCTGATTCAGCTTCTGCGCACGGCGGGCTTCCAGGCCGAAGTGCTACCCGATGAAGTGTAGTTGGGACCAACGAAAGCGCCGCTGGAAATGCTTCCAGCGGCGCTTTGCTTTTGTAACTCGTACGGGTTAGCCCAGGCTCTTGTACCGCACGCGCTTGGGCTCCACGTCGCCGAGGCGCTTCTTCTTGGCTTCCTCGTAATCCGAGAAGTTGCCCTCGAACCACACCACCTGCGAGTCGCCCTCGAAGGCCAGGATGTGGGTAGCCAGGCGGTCCAGGAACCACCGGTCGTGGCTGATGATGACGGCGCACCCGGCGAAGTTCTCCAGCGCGTCTTCCAGGGCCCGAATAGCATTCACGTCCAGGTCGTTGGTGGGTTCGTCGAGCAGCAGCAGGTTGGCGCCCTGCTTCAGCGTGGTAGCCAGGTGCACCCGGTTCCGCTCCCCGCCCGAGAGGCTGCCCACTTTCTTTTCCTGGTCGCCGCCGCGGAAGTTAAAGTTGCTCACGTAGGCCCGGGCATTCACCGGCCGGCCGGCCAGCAGCATGGTTTCGGTGCCGCCCGAAATGGTTTCGAATACCGACTTGTTGGGCTCCAGCGTGTCGTGCTGCTGGTCTACGTAGGCAGTCTGCACGGTAGGGCCTACTTCAAACGTGCCGGCGTCGGGCTGCAGTTGCCCCGTAATGAGGCGGAACAAGGTGGTTTTGCCCGCGCCGTTGGGCCCAATGATGCCCACAATACCGCCCTGGGGCAGCGCGAAGCTCAGGTTTTCAAACAGCAGCTTGTTGCCAAACGACTTGGTCAGCCCCTCGGCCTCAATTACCTGGGAGCCCAGGCGCGGCCCGTCGGGGATGAAGAGTTCGAGCTTCTGCTCTTTCTCCTTGGCGTCTTCGTTCACCATCTTGTCGTAGCCGGCCAGGCGGGCTTTACTCTTGGCCTGCCGCGCCTTGGGAGCCATGCGCACCCACTCCAGCTCACGCTGCAGGGTTTTCTGGCGCTTGCTCTCCGTCTTTTCTTCCTGAGCCAGGCGGTTCGACTTCTGCTCCAGCCACGAGGAGTAGTTGCCTTTCCACGGAATACCCTCACCGCGGTCCAGCTCCAGAATCCAGCCGGCCACGTTGTCGAGGAAGTACCGGTCGTGGGTTACGGCAATGACGGTGCCCTTGTACTGTTGCAAGTGCTGCTCCAGCCACAGCACGCTCTCGGCGTCGAGGTGGTTGGTGGGTTCGTCGAGCAGGAGTACGTCGGGTTCCTGCAGCAAAAGGCGACACAGGGCCACGCGGCGCTTTTCCCCGCCCGAGAGGTTGCCGATGATGGCGTCGGCGTCGGGGGTACGCAGCGCGTCCATGGCCCGCTCCAGCTTGGAGTCCAGGTTCCAGGCGTCGAGCTGGTCGAGGCGCTCCTGCACGGTGCCCTGGCGCTCCAGTAGCTTGTCGAAATCAGCATCCTCGGCCCCGAAGGCCTCGTTGATTTCGTCGAACTCCTTGAGCAGGGCCACGGTTTCGGCCGTGCCTTCCTGCACTACTTCCAGCACCGTCTTGGTGGGGTCGAGTTGGGGCTCCTGCTCCAGGTAGCCCACCGTGTACCCCGGCGACCACACCACCTCGCCCTGAAACTGCTTATCGACGCCGGCAATAACTTTGAGCAGGCTGGATTTACCCGAGCCGTTCAGACCGAGTACCCCGATTTTGGCCCCGTAGAAAAACGAGAGGTAAATATTTTTGAGAACAGTTTTTTGCGGCGGATACACTTTGGTCACGCCGGCCATCGAAAAGATAATCGTCTGGTCGCTCATGGAGGGGTGGTTGGTAGTAAAGGCGCCCAGGGCCCTGGGCAAACAGGAAAATGAAATGGAAATTTCGGGAAGAAAACTGAACCGGCCACGCGCCGCCGAACCCGACACCCGGTTTTTTTAGCAGTTTGTGGGAGTTTTTCCCTCCTGCACCTTGTCGAACGAAGCCGGCAGAATCGTTAAACAGTTGGCGATTTGCTAATACTCGATATTTTGCGGGCTCATTGAGGCATTCTAACCCGTTTTATTCGTTGTAATTGCCTGTTCAGGTCGAGGGCTCCTGCAGGCTTCGCTGCCATAACCGTGCAGGCTAACAGTGCGTAGCCTACCTTTCAGAAGCCCAGTGCTGGAGTGGCCCGCAAAGCAGCTCCGTTCGTACTGGCTTGTCAAAGGTAGGGAGTCGGGCCTAAGTTTTCCCCAGATTGGCCGGGAGCCCTTAAAAAACACGTGGAACTGTTAGGCATGCCGTAAATCTTTACATATTTCCGTCCTGAACCCCCCTTCACCCCTATTCGCCCTGCGTTATTAGTTTATGGAACAACAAGACCACTTACTGGCCGAAGCTCGCCGTTATGGCTACATCGAGGGCGACCAGGTGTGGCTGCGACCAATCATGGATCTGCCGGCCCGGCAGGTTGGCCTAGTAAAAGACACCGAAGAAGCCGCCCTGCTTTACTTCGCCCAACGCTTCGAAAACTTCCGCGCCAAAGTCGATGAGCTCCTGCAGAAAATGGAGGAGTCTGAGAATAAGGGATCTTTCCTGATGAAGGCCCTGCACCTGAAAGAGCAAACCGCTAGCTACGACGGCCTCGGCGACTTCGAAAGCCTGCACCGCCGGCTTTCGGAGGCCGAGGACAACATCAAGGTGACCATTGCCCGCAACCGGGAGAAAAACCTGGCCACCAAGATCAGCCTGATTCAGGAAACCGAAGCCCTGCGCGACACCATCGACTGGCAGGCTGCCGGCGACAAGCTCAAGGACCTGCGCCAGGCCTGGATCAAGACCGGCCCGGTCGAAAAGCAGATTACTGACGAGCTGGAAACCCGCTTCCGCGACGCAGTAGAAGAGTTTTTCGTTAAGAAAAAAGACTTCATGGCCCAGAAAAAGGCCATGACCAACCGAGTTTTCGACAAGTACAAGGAATTGATCCACAAGTCGGAAGCCCTGCAGAACTCCGACGATTTCGAAGGCACCACCGCCAAGCTCAAGCAGCTGCAGCAGGAGTGGAAGGAAGTCGGCGGCTCCTTGCCCCGCAAACAGGCCAACGACCTGTGGACCCGCTTCCGGGCGGCGCACAACCACTTCTTCGAGCGCCTGAAGGAGCATATCAACACTAAAAAGGTGGAGACGGTATCAACGGGTCCCGATGACAACCTGAGCCGCAAGCGCGCCCTGGTGGCCGAAGCCGATGCCCTGCTCAACCGACCAATGAACGAGGCCGTAGCCCGCGCCAAAGAGCTACAGGCTGCCTGGAAAAAGGTGGGGCCCGTGCGCGGCGAGGAGTCGGACCGGGTGTGGGAGCAGTTTATCCTGGCCTGCGACAAGGTATTTGAGATGAGCGCCCTGGAGCACTTCATCCGGAAGCGGCAGGCAGGCAGTCCCGAAACGCTGTCGAAGGAAGACCAAGTGAATACCCGGATTCAGGCCCTGCGCGACTTTATCAAGTCGGATCAGCAGGAGCGTATCACACTGGAGGAAAACCTGGGCAAGCTCAGCGACTCGCCCGGCAACGATACGTTCCGGACGATGCTGCAAGGCAAAGTGCGGGCATTTGACCGGAAAATTCGCACTAAAACTGAGTTAATTGAAATCTTGCGGCGGCGCTTAGTTGCGTAGCCCAACATTCAGCGGTATTTTACGTTGTCTGCCAAAGCAACCATTCTACCCGAGCCGTGTTCTGCAAGTAGGCGGCTCACTGATTACTTTTTAACACTACTTTTGCCAACCTTTTTTTGTAGCACACACGACTATGTACTGGACCCTCGAACTGGCTTCGTATCTGGAAGATGCCCCCTGGCCTGCCACCAAGGATGAACTCATTGACTACTCTATCCGCTCGGGCGCCCCGATGGAAGTCGTAGAGAACCTGCAAGCTCTGGAAGACGACGGCCAGCCATATGAGAACATCGAAGAAGTATGGCCGGACTATCCGACCAAGGAAGACTTCATGTTCAACGAAGACGAGTACTAAGATTTAGAGTTCAGAACTCAGAGTTTAGAACTTAGACCGAGTGAATTGGTCGGTAGAACTTTTGTCCATCTCTCAGTTCTGATGTCTAAGCTCTCCGTTCTAACGATTGAAAATCTGGTTGCGGGGTACGAACAACGTGTTCTACTCCGCAACCTTTTTTTATGCCTGTCCGAGCCAGCCTTTGTCGCCATTATCGGCCACAACGGCTGCGGCAAAACCACGCTGTTTCGGGCCCTTACGGGGCAGATTGCTTACCAAGGCACCGTGCACGTGGCCGGCCAGGACCTGCGGCAAGTGCGGCGTCCCACGGTCACGGGCCTGCTGGCTCACCTGCCCCAGCGCAGCTCGGTAGGCTTCCCGATTGAAGTGCGGGAGCTAGTTGTCATGGGCCGCTTCCGCCACCATACCTTTCTGAGCTCCTACCAAAGGCATGATTACGAACTAGCCGAAGCCGCTTTGCAGCGCGTCGGGGCCCGGCACCTGGCACGCCGCGACTTTACCCAGCTCTCAGGCGGTGAGCAGCAATTGGTGTGGCTGGCGCAGCTGGCCCTGCAGGATGCTCCGCTCTACCTCCTCGACGAGCCCACCCAGCAGCTGGATGTCTACTACCGTCGCCGCGTCTTCGACCTGCTCCAAAGCTGGGTCACGCAGGCCGGTAAAACCATCCTCTGCATCACCCACGACCTCGACAACCTAGCTGGCTTACCGGGCTTCCTGCTCAACCTTTCCCGCCCCAAACCCCAATTACTGCCCTTGTCCGCTGCCACAGTGCAGTTGGAAAGAGCCTTTCTGGAAAGTGAGGAAAGCTTGGCCATACGGTAGTAGATACCGCGCCCGAGCGGCGCCCAGCAAGAACTTTACTGCTGCGTGTGGAGCGTAGCTTCCTGGTAAAAGAAAGCTCAGCACACGTTGGGGGATGGTATCGGTTTCAGCTTACCCCTCGCCAGGACCCGCCCCTTACGACCGTTTTCCTGGTCGGCCGCGCAGCACGTGGGCAATGGACCGCAGAAATGGCCAGGGTGTAACGGAATTCATGATGCGAAAATTATCGGGCCAGGAAGTTCGCTCGTCTAAAAAGGCCAGCACCCGCTCGATTGGATTGCGCTGGAACAGCTCGGTAAAAATGTCGCGGGTAACTTCGCCGCGCCGCCGCATGATGTCGAGTAGCAGGGTATCGAAGAGGTGAAACTGCGGCTGGTCGTTGGTCAGGTTCTTAGGCAGGTGTCCGGTGCTGGCCAACGCCTGTACTAAGTGGGCGCTATGCTGCTGAATGCGCTGAAACGCGTAGCCAGTGCTAGGTTTGGCCCGCCCTGCCCGGGTGCCCAGATGAACGATATGCGGCCCGGCCGAAGCCGGCAGCGGATGGTCGGTCATAGGAATGGCCCCGACCTCCTCACCAACGACTCTGTAGGTAGTCAGCTGTAAGGTATGCTCCAAGTAGTGCCTGATGGCGGCTTCGTATTCAGCTTTAGGCAGGGGCATTTCGGAGAAGAGTGTGTATTCGACCAGCGCCTGCCGCGGGCCAAACGGCAGCACGTAGATAAACCGGGCTTCCTGCTGCTGCTCTCCCCGAAAATCCATGAACTCGACCGTCGCCGGATCAAAAACATCCTGCTCCGTTTCCACTTCCCAACCCACAAAGTGCTGCAACAGATACCGGTATTTCTCCGGCTGCCTGTCCAGCTCGGGCGGGCGGCTGTCGAAAGCCAGGCGCGCTGTATAGAGGCCCGCGCTGGTATGCGCCTCCACGCCCGTAGCCACATTGCGGAGCGTTTCTACGGAAGCCTGCACCAACGTGAACTGCGGATTTTGAGCCAGCTCGGTCCGCACGAAGCGGTAGAAGTCCAGGCCCCGAATCATCTTATACCGGTAGCGCTGCAACTGAAAAACCCGCTCGAAGCCGGGGCTGCGGAAAGCCAACTGCTGCCAATCGTGCGCCACTATCGAATCGAACGGCGTGGGACCATCCGTCCAAAACGACCAGGTCCGGTCGTTCTGGTCTTTGGCGGCCGGCTCCAGCAGCAGCACCCGCTTGTCGCGCAGGCGGGGCTCCTGACTGATATGATAGGCCAGGCTGAGGCCCGCAGCCCCGCCTCCGGCAAGTAGATAATCGTAGTCAGACTTCACAAAACAAATAAAGCAGCCCGCCCCGGATTTGTTGCCGCGGGAGCCACGGAGCACACATCGGCAAACGGGCTGCACATAAAAAAAGCCGGGAATAACCCGGCTTTTCGTATATGGCACAACTGCTGGCCTAGAAGTTTGGCGACAGCAAGTACTTAGAGTAGAAATCGTCAATGATTTTCACGGCCGAGGCCGCGTCATCCACGAGCTGCACCAGGTTCATGTCCTCGGGCGAAATGTTGTGCTCGTCTTCCAGCATTACCTGCTGAATCCAGTCGAACATGCCCTGCCAGTACTTGGTACCAACCAGCACGATGGGGAAACGACCGATTTTCTTGGTCTGAATTAGGGTAATAGCCTCAAACAACTCATCCAGGGTGCCAAAGCCGCCGGGCATGCCGATGAAGCCCTGGGCGTACTTGACGAACATCACCTTCCGCACGAAGAAGTAGTCGAAGTTGATGATCTTGTCTGAGTCGATGTAGATGTTGTGGAATTGCTCGAAGGGCAGCTCGATGTTCAAGCCAACCGACTTACCGCCTTCGGCGCGGGCCCCTTTGTTGCCCGCTTCCATGATGCCGGGTCCCCCACCCGTGATGACGCCGTAGCCATGACGCACCAGCTTGGAGGCAATTTCCTCCGCCATCTGGTAGTACGGGTTATCGGGCTTGGTCCGAGCCGAACCGAAAATAGACACGCAGGGGCCAATTTTCGACATCTTCTCGAAGCCTTCCACGAACTCGGCCATTACTTTGAAGATCTGCCAGGAGTCGGCAATCTTGATTTCGTTCCAGTCCTTATCCACAAAAGCCTTGCGGATGCGCTGTTCGTCGTCGAGCTGCACGGTGCGCTCCCCGTGAGTTTGCTCCCGAATGTCGCTGATGCTGGTGACCTTGTTGTCGTTGACGTTGGGCTGAACGATGGTCTTGCCGCTGCCCGCGTTGAGGATTTCATCGGACGCCTTGGTCCGACTGTTTTTCTTGAGTTTGGTCATGGCTACACATGGGAATTGCAGGGTCAGCCGGAGGCAACATGTTGCCCGTAGCGGTACAGCCGACCCGCTAGTGAAAAAATAAAAAAGAGTGGGGGGACAAAAGAAAGCCGCCCTGCGAAGACAAGGCGACTAAATTTTGGGGCGTGCAAGTTAACAATTTGTTAACAATAGCCTAACCTCTTGCCGTTTAGTTACCTGCTTGCCGTTTTACTTCGACCGAATGGCAATTACCGGATCTAGATTCGACGCCAACACGGCCGGAATAATGCCCGCCAGCACGCCAATAACCACGGACACGGTCAGCCCCAACACAATATTTCCAGCGGATAAGAACATCGGCAGAGAGTCCTGGGGAACCAGCGTAATCAGGTACACCAGGAAAATGCCCGCCGCGCCGCCAATTAAGCACAGAAAAATGGCTTCGAAAAGAAACTGAAACAGAATGAAGTAGTTCTTGGCGCCCAATGACTTCTGAATGCCGATGATGTTGGTGCGCTCCTTGACTGACACAAACATGATGTTGGCAATACCAAAGCCCCCTACCAGCATGGCAAACGAGCCGATAACGGCCCCGGCTACGCCAATGATGGAAAACAGCTGGCTGATGGCATTGGCCAGCATTTCGGGGCGGTTCAGGGCAAAGTTGTCCTCTTGCCGCGGCTTGAGCCCCCGGATGTTGCGCATCACGCCCTGCAGCTCGTATTCCAGATCGAGCAGGCCGGGGTCGTCGTCGGAGCCCTTGACGGCAATGGTGGGGGTTACGCCCGTCATGCCGCCGGTATTCAGGGCAAACATCTTGGTGAACATACCGAAGGGAATCAGGCAGTTAGTGTCGTTGCTGGGAGTATCGAGCAGCTTCTTGCCTTCCTTCTGCATCACGCCGACGACCACAAACTTGCGCCCCCGGGCGTTGAACTCCTGCCCAATGGCGCTGCCGTTGGGGTACAGGTTTTCGGCAATGGTAGCCCCGATAATGGCCACGTTGCGGGCTCCGTCTACTTCCTGGGACGTGAAATACCGCCCCTCGGCAATGGGCACATCGGATACCTTGCGGTACTCAAAGCTCACGCCCTGCAGGGCGCAATCGGATACGCTGTTGCTGCCCGATTTTAGCACGCTGCCTCCGACGGCCCCGAAGATGGCTACCCCTTTGTTGTTGGGACCCAGCAGCTTCTGTAATTCCCGAAACTCGCGTACCGTGGGCACGGGCCGGTTAAAGTACTTCCACCACGGGTATTCGCCCCCAAAAGCCCAGGGCCACTTGCCCACATAAATCACCTTGTCGCCCACAAAGCTCATGCTCTTGCGCACGTTGGACTCCAGGGAGTCGACGACGGCAAATACGGCAATGATGGCGAAGATGCCCACCGTGACACCCAGCAGCGACAAGACCGTTCGTAACAGATTGGATTTCAGGGCTTGCCACGCAAATCGAAAGCTCTCTAAAGTTAGGCGCAGCGTTTTCATAGGTCAGGATAGGGGGTGAGAAAGGGTGCGGATAACGTGGTGACAAAATAGGCTTGCCTAACTAGGGTAATGAGTAATGAAGCACCGTCTCACCTTTTCGGGCGAAAAGTAACGATTTATCCGACCATTGTACGTACTTTTGCCAACCCAAAAATTTGTTAGCTTCCCCTCCTATTGCCTTTGTTAGCCCATGAAACTGTCCGAGTTCAAATTTGACTTGCCTGAAAGCCTCCTGGCGCAACACCCGGCCAAAACTCGTGATGAGTCGCGCCTGATGGTGCTGCACCGCGACAGTGGCAAGATCGAGCACCGCGTATTCAAGGAAATCATCGAGTATTTCAACGACGGCGACGTATTCGTGGTCAACGATACGCAGGTCTTCCCGGCGCGCCTGTATGGCAATAAGGAAAAAACCGGCGCTAAAATCGAGGTGTTCCTGCTGCGCGAGCTGAACAAGGAAATTCACCTCTGGGACGTGCTGGTGGATCCGGCACGCAAAATCCGGGTGGGCAACAAGCTGTACTTCGGGGAAAGCGACATGGTGGCCGAGGTTATCGACAACACCACCTCGCGCGGCCGGACTATCAAGTTTCTGTTCGATGGCTCGGATGAGGAGTTCTACAAGGCGCTAAACGACTTAGGCGAAACGCCCCTGCCCCGCGAGGTTATCACCCGCGACGCCGAGCCGGCTGACAAAGAGCGTTACCAAACGATTTACGCCAAGAACAAAGGCGCGGTAGCGGCTCCTTCGGCTGGTCTGCACTTTACCCGGGAAGTTATCAAACGCCTGGAAATCCGGGGGGTCGACATGGTACCGGTAACGCTGCACGTGGGCCTGGGCACTTTCCGCCCCGTGGACGTGGAAGACCTGACCAAGCACAAGATGGACTCCGAGAACTTCATTGTGCCGGCTGATTCGGCTAAGGTCGTAAACCGGGCTCTGGACGCCAAGAAGCGGGTGTGTGCCGTGGGTACCACCACAATGCGCGCCCTGGAGTCGTCGGTATCGGCCCACGCCCGCCTGAAAGAAAATCAGGGCTGGACGGATAAGTTTATCTTCCCGCCCCACGAATTCAAGATTGCCAATTCGCTGCTCACCAACTTCCACATGCCCGAAAGCACGCTGATGATGATGGCGTCGGCTTTTGCGGGTCATGAGCTGCTGATTGAAGCCTACCAGCTTGCCATTAAGGAGAAATACAAGTTCTTCACCTACGGAGACGCCATGCTGATTCTGTAGCCACCCGCTGCGGGCAGTAGCCTACTACTACAAACGCCGAATGCCCGCCGGGTATTCGGCGTTTTGCGTAAAAGCGGGGCTGCGTACTTTGCCTTGAATTTCGACTCCCTACCCATGCGCCCCCCCTTCACGCCTGACCTAACCGGGCCCAAATCAGTACCTGCCCCCGACACTGGCGGTCCATCTGCATCCACCCCCCGATTCGCTATTCTGGTGGCTGGGGGCAGCGGTACGCGGATGGGAGCCGACCGCCCCAAGCAGTTTTTGAACCTGCTGGGCGAACCGGTACTGCTACACACCCTACGACGCTTTTTGGAGGCGGCCCTGCAGGTGGAAGAGTGTGTGGTGGTGCTGCCCCCCGAGCAGTTTGCGACCTGGCAGCAGCTGTGCCAGGAGCACCAAGTAAGGCTGCCACACGCGGTGGTAGCCGGGGGCGCCACCCGCTGGGCCTCCGTGCGCAATGGGTTGGCTTACCTGATACATCGGCCGGCGGGGCTCGTGGCGGTGCACGATGGGGTGCGGCCCCTGGTTTCGGCCCAGGTTATCGAGCAGACCTACACGGCAGCGGCGGCGCACGGGGCCGCCGTAGCCGCCGTAGCACCCAAGGATTCGGTGCGGGGGCTGGCTCAGCAAGGCTCGTATGCCCTGGACCGCTCGCGCCTGCGCCTGGTGCAAACGCCGCAGTGCTTTGAGCTCAACTTGCTTCGGCGCGCTTATCAGCTGCCTGAGCTGCCCACCTTTACTGACGACGCCAGCGTGGTGGAAGACCTGCAGCCCATCTATCTAGTACCCGGCGACTATCGTAATCTGAAAATCACGACGCCGGAAGACCTGATTGTTGCGGAAGCGCTACTGCGGGCCGAGCAGGCCACTTCCTGAGGCTGGCCCGGGCTATGTGCCCCGTTCGACGTACTTTTCGGCTCTCTTACTCATCCACCCGCTACATTCCGCTTATGTATACCTGCCTGCTCTACGAAGTCCAGAACAGCGTCGCGACTATTACCCTGAATCGCCCGGAAGTCTTCAACGCCTTCAACAATCCGCAGAGCTATGAGCTGCAAGACGCGCTAGCGAAAGTAGCTGCCGACGACTCGGTGCGGGTGGTGGTACTGACCGGTGCTGGCCGGGCCTTCTGCTCGGGTCAGGATTTGAAAGCTACCCAGGACGAGGCCAATTTTTCCTTTGCCGAAACCCTGCACAAGCGCTATAACCCCATTATTCGGGCTATGCGCAACTTGCCAAAGCCCATCATCGGGCGCCTCAACGGGGTGGCTGCCGGGGCAGGCTGCTCGTTGGCCCTGGCCTGCGACGTGCTGGTGGCCTCTACTGATGCTTCTCTGATTGAGGTATTCATCAATATTGGCTTAGTGCCGGATTCGGGCTCTTCCTACTTCCTGCCGCGGCTGGTAGGCACGCTCAAAGCGTTCGAACTGTGCACGCTGGGCTCCAAAGTGACGGCCGAGGAAGCCTTGCGCCTGGGGCTGGTCAATCAGGTAGTGGCGCCCGCTGAGCTCGACGCGGCGGTAGCAGCACTGGCTGCTCGGTATGCTTCGGCGCCAACCAAATCCATTGGCCTGATCAAGCAGATGCTCAACAAAGCCGGCTCCTCCTCCCTGGATGAAATGCTCGATTACGAAGCTGAGTGCCAGCAGGCGGCCGGAGAATCAGCAGATTATCGGGAGGGAGTTGCCGCTTTCACGGAAAAGCGCAAGCCGGTTTTTAAAGGCCTCTAGTTCTCTTCAGGCATAGCTTTACTGCGTAGTAAAAGGCCATTCTTACTAATCATCAGCCGAAAATGAGCTGCGTAGCGGCCAATTGCTACCCGCTTCCTATCAGACAACAGACGAGAGCAACAAGTAAGTACCGAGGAAAAAGCCTGCCTAGAGCAGGCTTTTTTCATGTACAAGCCCGTGAACAGGTAGCTAGAAGCATAGCGCATGGAAACCGGCTAAAAATTATCTACACGGCTATTTTCCAACAAAAGCCAAATATTTTAATGCCTTGTAATTCAGGTACTTAAACCCAATATATTGATTTTGCTTATTTAAATTTTCGACGAGTACTCTCCTTATACAGCTCACTTGGGGAGAAGATGCCATAAATATTCTAATACCTATTTTAACTATACATATTTTGATTTAAGTTATTAAAAGTCGTTCATATTCAGCCACTTCTAACCCCCTATTGCCATGATACACCCCGACACCTACTTCCGAGCCACTATGCTGAGTTTGGGCATATTGTGCACCGGCTGCGACAAAGAGAGTACTTCCGTTTATCCGAGCACCGCAGGGCAACCAACTGCCGCTGGCAGTGCCGCAGCGCAGGGCGGCGGAGCGCTGGTCGCCAAAAACTACTTTCAAGTGGGTATGTGTACCTGCCTAACGGGTTTGGCCGCCGGCATCGACATGACCCAGAGCAACTACGTTGAAACACCCTCCGGCAACCGGACCTCGGTTTGGACAGGACTCGTGCCCGAATACCTGATGCCGCCCCTGACGCTCAACCCCACTACGGGTGTTTCCTCCTACACCTACAACTCGTACTGGAACGGCGACGGCGACGGGATTTATTATGTCAGCAAATGCATCATCACCAGTGACAGAATAGCTACCCTGACCCTGCATTCCAAAAAGTAGCTGATTCCGGAAAAATCTCTCACTACGCTTTCGCAAACAAGCCCCCACAGCTTGCGCCCCTCGTATTATTGAGGGCAAGCTGTGGGGGCTTGTGCATAGCCCCGCCGGATTTTCGCAGGTTAGCGCAGGCGGATGGTGCGCGTAACGCCGTCTACCGTAATGCTGGCAATATTGTCGCAGGCGGCGGAACCGGATGGGTCGTAGTTCAGCAGCAGGGTTTTGCCTTTGGAATTGCTGATAGACACGGTGCCGGCCGTAAAGTGCCGGGCGCAGCCCAGCGTGAAGTTCTTGACCAGGGGCTGCTGAATTTGAGCCGTGTAGCTTACTCCTTTGCGGTTGGTACCGTTAGCCTGCCCGGTTACCTGGTACCTGTCGTCCTGCACCGTAGCAGTGCCAAAGCCGGCCGTACGCGTATAGGTGCGCTGCGAATTCCAGCTGTGCGTGCCCTCGGGGGTAATAATACTGGCATTCTGCACGTCGAGGGTGAAAGAGCCACTACCCAGGCTGGTAAATACGCGCTGGCCGAGGTGCTGCTTGTCGTTTACGAAATAGTTTACCAACGACACGGTGGCGGTAGCCCCGGCCTGTACCACCCCGTTCTGCCGGTATGGTCCGCCAAAAACCACCACGATTTTACCCCGCCGGGTTTTGCCGTTGGGGCACACGCAGTTGGTGGCGCCAAAGTCGATGGTCAAGGTCCGGGTTTCGGCGTTATAGGTGCGCGTGGCACAATTCCCGAACACCCGGAGCAAATCCGCTGGTTCGCGCACAGCACCATTCGACAGCTTCTCGTTGTCGGGCGTGGCTACCTCGATTAGGTCGCCGATAGCCGCGTTTTCGTCCTCGGCGTTGCCGCTGTCCTCGGCCGATTCGAGGTTTTCCTGGGCGGCGGCCCGCTCCTGGTCTTTATTGCAGGCGCCAAGGAAAAGCAGGCCACTGGCGAAGGTCAGCAGGCCGAGGGAGCGGAGGGTAACGGCAGTCATGGCAAAGGGGGTTGAAGAGGTGAGATTTGTGTTGGTACTGTAGCGCTTAGAAGAGGAAGTTACCAGGAAGTTTAACCTCGTCTTCAATTATTTTTTCATACCCGGGAACTATTCCATTCTGAACCACCCGACAGCCGAGCCGTATAGATAACCGCTTTGCCTGCCTCTTCATCCGCTTCCTTTACTTATGCGCTACTGCCTTCATATTCTGTCGTTGACAGCATCACTGCTGCTGGGTGCCTGCTCGCCCGATTCGGGCCAAAAGGATCCGGTTGCCGAAGCGCAATTCCAGAATGAAAAGCGCATCGGCGACCAAAACGTAACCGAAAAGCAGGAGCGCGACGCCGAGTTCATGGTTAAAGCGGCCAGCAACGGAATGCTGGAAGTAGAACTCAGCAAGCTGGCTCAGCAAAAAGCCACTCACCCCGCCATTAAGAACTTCGCTCAGCAGATGATAACCCATCATAGCGAAGCCAATGCGGCCCTGCGCACCCTGGCCGAACAGAAAGGGTTGGTCTTGCCGCAAGGTCTGGGCCGGGACCAGCAAGAAACCTACCGCCAGCTAGCCAGCCTAGCCGGCCCCCAATTCGAAAAGCAGTATATAACTGCCATGGTCGATGCCCACAAACAGGACGTGGACGAATTTGAAGACATGAGCGAAGATGCCTACGACGGAGACATCCGGGGCCTCGCCGCCAAGTATGCCCCCATACTCGACCAGCACCTGGAAATGGCCCGCCAGGCGGAAGACCAAGTTGCTAATCTGCCTTAACCACTGTTTCCGTATTTCTTTTACACCAACCTAGCCTAACACCAATGAAAATCCGCCTTCTTTCTTTGCTTGCCCTCGGGGCTATGCTTTCTTTCTCTAGCTGCGGCGACGCCGAAAAGCGCGCCGACGGTACCGCCGGCGAGGCCGTAAGCGACATGGACAAAGCGGCCGACGACGGGGGCGTGCAAGCTGATGCCACGGTCATCGACAACGATGCCGGCCCAACCGTAACGGCTGACGCCGACTCTGCCGCTGGCGATACTACCGCGGCACAATAAGCCCACTAACTAATTCCTTCCGGCAAGCTCTTGTATAAGCTGTCTGCTGGCTGACCTCACTATACCCTTACCCGGTAGGGGCAGCCGATACTCAGCAGCTCGTCTCCTCTATTCTTTCTCACAACCTAAACCACCAACTATGAAACGCATTAGCATGAGCTTGCTTTGCGCAAGCCTGATGACATTAGGCGCTTGCAGCAGCAACGACGGCCAGACCACTTCCTCTGATACTAATACTAACTCGGAAGTAGCCGGCGGCAACGCCGGCGACAACTACATGAACAATGCCACCAACGGCGACACGGCCTCCACTTCGATGCCCGCCGATGCCAGCGCGGCGGGTAGTGCTGCCGCTACGGGCACGGCTCCGGCCGATATGAATGCCAATTCCTCCGGCGCCACGGCCCCTCACTCCACTGACCCGGAGTTTATGATGTCGGCGGCGCATAGCGACCAGAATGAGATTCAACTCAGCAAGCTGGTGCTAGCCAAGGGCGCCACGGGCATGACCAAACAGCACGCCGACATGATGATTAAAGACCACACCAAGTCGACGGCGGATCTGAAGGCCATTGCCCAGAAAAAGGGCGTGACGCTGCCCACCGACATGGACGCCGAGCACAAAGCCATTGCCAAGCAGATGGAAACGCTGTCGGGCGCCGAACTGGATAAGAAGTTCATGGATCAGATGGTACTGGACCACCAGAAGACGCTGAATACGCTGAAAGCCCACCAGACGATGACCAAGGACGCGGATCTGCAGGGCTTCATCGGCAAGGTAACGCCGGTGGTACAAGGCCACCTGGACATGTCGAAAAAGCACAGCGACATGTAGATGTAATTCCTCCGGGAAAAAAGAAAAAGCCGCTCCGGATAGTTCGGAGCGGCTTTTTGCATTTTATCTTTCTTCGGCGGCGGGAGGTTGCTGGCTTATAGGTTAGGTTCTATATTTGAACAGCCGGGCCACTTTCCGGTCCCTTTGTATGGAGAGCAACGAAAAAGCACAGCACCGGGAGGCTTTTCAGATTGAGCGGGTGATATTGTTCACCGACGCGGTATTTGCCATTGCCATTACCCTTTTGGTTATCGAAATCAAGGTTCCGGAGTTGCATCACCCCCGGGAAATAGACGTGCTGAACGTGCTGCTACGCCTGATTCCGAGGTTTGTGGGCTTTTTCCTGAGCTTTTTCATTATCGCCATTTACTGGCTGGCTCACCACCGCATTTTTCGCTTCGTGCAGCGCCTCGACAACAAGTTGCTCTGGCTGAACCTACTGTTCCTGCTCAGCATCATTTTAATGCCCTTCACGACGGCCTACCAGAGCGAGTACGGCTTGCTGCGTACCCCCTGGGTTGTTTACAGCATCAACGTGAGCTTCACCGGTATCATGCAGATGTTGCTGCAACGCCACTTGAGCAATCCGGCCCTGCACCTGGTAGAACACCCCGAGCACGAGCACGCCGATTTGGACCTGTCGCGCCCCCTTATGGCCCCTATCGTATTCGGGACTAGTATTATCCTGGCCTTTTTTCTGCCAGGTGCCGTGCTGCGGGGCATTCCGGCGGTGGCCTTTCCGCTGCTGAGCATCTGGGTTGGCCGCCGCTATAAGCGTGCGGAGGAGGCATACCGGAGTAAATACGGAACCCAGGTCCCAGTCTAGGTAGTGGCGCTGAATTCCACGCAAAAGCCCCGGCTGCCAGAAGGTAGCCGGGGCTTTTGCGTGCTGATCTGCTATCTACTTCGCCTTTTCCTCGGCGTATTTGCTGACTTTCAGCTCCTCGGCCAGGAAGCGGGCCGTGTGGCCTTTCTTGACCTTGGCGACCTGCTCGGGCGTACCCTGGGCCACGATGGTGCCCCCGCCCCCGCCGCCTTCGGGCCCGAGGTCAATGATGTGGTCGGCAACCTTAATCAGGTCCAGGTTGTGCTCGATGATAAGGACCGTGTTGCCCTTGTCGACCAGCTTCTGGAGCACGTCGGAGAGGTGGTTGATATCCTCGAAGTGCAGACCGGTGGTGGGCTCGTCGAGGATGTAGAAGGTCTTGCCGGTGTCCTTTTTGCCCAGCTCCGTCGCCAGCTTCACGCGTTGGGCCTCCCCGCCTGACAAGGTCGTGGCTTGCTGGCCCAGGGTGAGGTAACCCAGACCTACCTCGTGCAGCACCTGAATCTTGCGCAGAATCCGGGGCTGATTTTCGAAGTACTCCACCGCCTTCTCCACCGTCATGTCGAGCACGTCGGTGATGCTCTTGCCCTTGAAGCGCACTTCCAGAGTTTCGCGGTTGTAGCGGCGGCCTTTGCAGGATTCGCAGGGCACGTGCACGTCGGGCAGGAAGTTCATTTCGATGGTGCGCATGCCGGCGCCTTCGCAGGTTTCGCAACGCCCGCCTTTCACGTTGAACGAGAAGCGGCCCGGCCCGTAGCCCCGGATTTTGGCTTCCGGCAAGGAGGCAAACAGGCTGCGGATTTCGGTGAACACGCCGGTGTAGGTAGCCGGGTTGGAACGGGGCGTACGGCCAATCGGCGACTGGTCGACTTCAATTACCTTGTCAATCAGCTCCAGGCCCTCGATGCTCTGGTAGGGCAGCGGGTCGCGCTTGGCGTTGAAGAAGTGCTGGTTCAGAATCGGGTAGAGCGTGTCGTGAATCAACGAGGACTTGCCCGAGCCCGACACGCCGGTAACGGCCACGAGTTTGCCCAGCGGAAACTTGGCCGTGACACTTTTCAGGTTGTGGCCGGTGGCACCTTTGAGCACCAGCTGGCCCCCGTCGCCCTTGCGCTTCTGGCGGCGCAGCTCAATGTGCTTCTGCCCGCTCAAATACTGCGAAGTCAGGCTGCCCGACTGAAAAATCTCCGTGGGCGAGCCGTGGGCCACGATGCTGCCGCCGTGAATACCGGCCCCGGGGCCAATATCGAGCACGTAGTCGGCATTCATAATCATGTCCTTGTCGTGCTCCACCACAATGACCGAGTTGCCGATGTCGCGCAGGTGCTGCAGGGCCTTGATGAGCCGCTCATTGTCGCGCTGGTGCAGGCCGATGCTGGGCTCGTCCATGATGTAGAGCACGCCCACAAGCTGGGTGCCAATCTGGGTGGCCAACCGAATCCGCTGCGACTCCCCACCCGACAACGTCCGGACCGAGCGGTGCAGGTTCAGGTATTCGAGGCCCACTTCCAGCAAAAAGCCGATGCGCTTCCGGATTTCCTTGAGCAGCTCCCGGGCAATGAGGTTCTGGCGGTCCGAAATCCGGTCTTCCAGGCCTTCAAACCACTGGGCCAGCTGGGCAATATCCATCACCGACAGCTCCCCGATGTTCTTATCGGCAATCTTGAAGTGCAGAGACTCCTTCTTGAGGCGGTAGCCGCGGCACTCGGGGCACTCCTTGGCCTGGGTGTACTCCTGAATCCAGGCCCGGATGTTTTCCGAGTCAGAGTCCATTTGGCGGCGCAGAAACGGGATGATGCCTTCGAAGGGCTCCACGTAGCCAGCCTTTTTGGGGTCGGCGCCTTCTTCTTCCTCCACGCCGTAGAGCAGCTTGTCGAGCAGGTCGGCGGGCAGCTTGTCGAGGGCCGTGGAGAGGCTGGCTTTATGGCGCTTGAGAATGGTGCTCAGCTGCTGGAAAATCCAGATGTCGCGGTACTCGCCCAGGGGCGCGATGCCGCCGCGGCTGATGCTGAGCTTCTTGTCGGGCATCACGCTCTCCTCGGTAATCTCCTGCACCTCGCCCAGGCCGTTGCAGGTGGGGCAGGCGCCGTAGGGCGAGTTAAAGGAAAACGTGTTGGGCGCCGGGTCGTCGTAGGCAATACCGGTGGTGGGGTCCATCAGGAAGCGCGAGAAAAACTGCGTCTTGCCCGAGTCCGAATCCAGGACTAGCATCGTGCCCTTGCCGTGGGTCAGGGCGTTCTGCACCGAGCCCGAGAGGCGGAACCGGTCTTCCTTGGTGGCCTTGAGCCGGTCGATGACGATTTCGATGTCGTGGATTTTGTAGCGGTCCACCTGCATCTTGGGCGTAATGTCGAGCAGCTCGCCATCGACGCGCACCTTGGTGAAGCCCAGCTTGGCAATCTGCTGGAACAGCTCCCGGTAGTGGCCTTTGCGGCCTTTCACGACGGGGGCCAGCACCACTAGCTTCTTGTCGGCGAAGTGCTTGAGGATGTAGTTGATAATCTGCTCGTCGCTCTGCCGGATCATCTTCTGGCCCGTGGCGTAGCTGAAGGCCTCGGCCGTGCGGGCGTAGAGCAGGCGCAGGAAGTCGTAAATCTCGGTAATGGTGCCGACCGTGGAGCGGGGGTTGCGCGAGGTGGTTTTCTGCTCGATGCTGATAACCGGCGATAACCCTTCGATCTTGTCCACGTCGGGGCGCTCCAGGCCGCCCATAAAGGAGCGGGCGTAGGCCGAAAACGTTTCCATGTAGCGGCGTTGACCTTCGGCATAAATCGTGTCGAAGGCCAACGAGGACTTGCCCGAGCCCGAAATACCGGTAAACACCACGAGCTGGCCCCGCGGAATCTGGACCGACACGTTTTTCAGATTGTGCTCCCGGGCTCCGTACACCTCAATGAAAGGCGCTTCCACGTCGGCGGCGCGCTGGGGCTGGGCAGCCGGCGGGGTTGCTACAGCGGGAGTTTTAGCAGCGGTACTGGAGGCAGTCGTTTTCTTAGCCATGCAAAGCAAGTCGAATAAGTCCGCAAAGGTACGCAAAACGCGGCCCTTTGGCTACCCCGAATAGCTTATTTGCCAGTGGTTTTAGCGCCTGGCACCGCGGGAAGCCACCGGTGCCGGGGCACCGAGCAGAGGAGGTACAACAGCGCAGCCCCCCGGATTGTGCCGCCCGAAATAAATTAATCCTTGGGCTCTACGGGCCGGGCGGCAAGCCGAACCGTAGCGGGTTGGCGCCGTATTTGCCAGAGCTCTGCTTTCCTTTCCGTTCACCTCACCCCACCGAACCATGAAACTGCTCAAAATTGCCGCCGCGGGCCTTTTTGCCCTCTCCCTGCACACCACTACAGCCCAGGCCCAGGTCAACATCAATATTACGCCCCCTTCCTGGGGTCCGGCCGTGGGGCCCAATACCCAGTACTACTACATTCCCGAAGTGGATGGCTACTACGACGTGCGCGACCGGCAATATGTGCTGTTGCGTGAGGGCCGCTGGAGCCGCCTGGCCAACTCTGGCCGCGACCCGCGCACCTTTCACCCCGTGGTAGTCGACTACGTGGGTGCCCAGCCTTGGGTGCGCATCGAAGAATACCGCACCAAGTACAAAGGTCACCCCCACGGCATGCCGCCCGGCCAAGCCAAGAAAATGCGCGGCAACCAGACCGTCATTATCAACGGCGCCGGCTACCAGGGCAATGGTAAGGGTCACGGCAACGGAAAAGGCCACGGCAATGGTAAGGGCAAGCATTAAGCGCCCTGCTGCTGACGCTGAAAAAGGCTCTTCCCCGCGGAGGAGCCTTTTTCGTTGAATCTGCCCGGACTCCCGTAACATTGCCGGCCGTACTTTCCTTGCCTTCTGCCCGCCGTATGCCGCCCGCTCTTTCCCGTCAGTCCCTCCTGCTCGTGTATCTGCTGGCTTTGGCCTTGCTCTGGGGCAATGCGTATCTGCTGCTGGTCAACCACCCGGCGGCCTACACCCTCGATGAGCAAAGCTACCTGCACATGGCCCAGGGCAACTTCCAGGTGCCCCTGACCCACCGCTACCGGGTGGTGGTGCCCTTGCTGGCCAGCAGCCTGGCCCACGGCGCCCAGGGGTTGGCCCACCTGATTTCCCCCGCCGACAAGCCCCCGTTTGGCTTCAGCTTTTTTCTGGTGAACACCCTGCTGCTGGCCGGGGCCGGCCTGCTGGCTTTTCGGAGCGCGGTAGCGGCCGGGGCAGCCACCGGGCCGGCGCTGCTGGGCATGGCCGCCCTGCTGACCTGTGGGGCCGCTACCTACGTAACGGGCCTGCTGCTGGTAGATAGTGCCCTGGTGCTGGTGGTGGCGCTGCTGTACTACGCCCTGCACGCCCGCGCGGCACCGGCCCTGCTCACGGCCCTGGTCCTGGGGCCGGTACTGAAAGAATCCTTTCTGCTGTTTTTGCCGCTGGTGCTGCTCTACGGCGGCTTTGTGCGGTGGTGGCCCCGGCTGCTGGCCCTGGCCGGCGGGCTGCTGCTCGTAGCAGCCGTGCATTGGGCCGTCGATACGCTGGTAGCCCCGGCCTCGTCCACCGACAGCCTGCGCAATGCCCTGGCCCACAGCCGCAGCCTCGTCAGCAACCTGGGCTGGCTGTTCTCGCCCCGCGGCCTGGTGATTTGTGCCGGGGTGTATGGCCTGTTCAACGTGGTGGTGCTGGCCGGCTGCTGGGGCGGCCGGGCGACTATTCGGCAGTGGCTGCAGCCCCTGCGGCCCGGCCCTACCCTGCTGCTGCTGCTGGCCGTGCTGGCTCACATGCTGCTCTCAGGCGAAATGAGCCGGATGCTACTATTGGCCGGGCCCGCCGTGGCCGTCGCCGTGGCTCTTATTTTGGACCGCCACCCGCTGTTTGCCCCGCTGCGGCAGCTGGTAAGCTCGGCTGCCCAGCCCGAAACAGAATAGTCCGGAACGGGTTGAAATGCGTACATACTAGCCCATCTATCCTACTCTCCGACCAATCATGGCTACCAACGACTATCAACCCATCAGCTGCAGCTTCTACGACGAGCTGGAAGCCCGGGCCACCAACCGGCAGGTGTGCACCCTGCTCTACCGCACCGAGCCCGACACGCCGCCGAGTACCTACACCGGTATCATCACCGATCTGTTTATCCAAGACAAAGTAGAGTACCTGCGCCTGGAAGACGGCTTCGAGCTGCGCCTCGATGCGCTGGTAGCCGTGGATGACAAGGAGCTGCGGAATTACTGCTGAGTTGAGCCGTTGTTCGGTACCTTGCTCAGGCTTCTTTGCAGGTAATCCGGGTACACATGAAAAAATGGCTTTCCCCACTGTTAATAGCGGGTTTGGTGCTGGCCGCTTACAATACGCTGCTAGTAACAGGCTTATTGGTTGGCAATGGTCACAAGAAGCCAAAGGGCTATAAGTATCAGCTTCGGATATTAGATGGAGCTTACAACCCTGTCTCCAAACAGGATACTATGTTACCTGTCGTAATAGTGGAAGCACCTGGTGATACAGCGGCGACTTATACGTGGGTAAAAAACAGACCGGACGACCCTTGGGCAAACCAAATTTGCACCCAGACCGGCTCTCTTTCAGCAGAAGTAGCCGACAGCTTATATGGCTACGCTCAGCAGTTGTTTGCGGATATCCCAGTCGTTGTCGGTAATGAGGAAATGCTAAATGTATCTCACTCTGGGAAGGGCAGAATTGATATAACTACGTCTCATTATGTTACGGCCACTATAACTTTTGATGGTACACCATCGACCTATCGGCAGATAATGGCTTGCCTGTTAAGACATTCTGCTCAACCGTCTACTAACAAGAACGCCCGTCTGGAATAGGCGGGCGTTCTTGCTTTGCTTGGATTTCCTAAAACTCGGCGCTCTTGGGGAAGCGGGGAAAGGGAATTACGTCGCGGATGTTGCCCATGCCGGTCACGAACAGGATGAGGCGCTCGAAGCCCAGGCCGAAGCCCGAGTGAGGGGCGGTGCCGTACTTGCGCAGCTCCAGGTACCACCACAGCTCGTGCTCGGGCACGTTCATTTCGGCCATGCGCTTGGTGAGCTTTTCCAGGCTTTCCTCCCGCTCCGAGCCGCCGATGATTTCGCCGATGCCGGGGAAGAGCACGTCCATGGCCCGCACGGTTTTGTCGTCATCGTTGAGCTTCATGTAGAAGGCCTTGATATCCTTGGGGTAATTGGTCAGGATAACGGGCTTCTTGAAGTGCTTTTCCACCAAGTACCGCTCATGCTCGCTCTGCAGGTCGGTGCCCCAGTCTACGGGGTATTCGAACTTCTGCTTGGCGGTCTTTAGAATGTCGACGGCCTCAGTGTAGTTCAGGCGCTGGAAGTCGTTGTCGACCACGAACTGCAGACGCGTCAGCAGCTCCTTGTCGTACTGCTCGTTGAGGAACTTGAGGTCGTCCTGGCAGTTGTCGAGGGCGTAGCGCACCAGGTACTTGAGGAAGTCCTCGGCCAGGTCCATGTTGTCCTGCAGGTCGTTGAAGGCCACTTCGGGCTCAATCATCCAGAACTCGGCCAGGTGGCGGGCCGTGTTAGAGTTTTCGGCCCGGAAGGTGGGGCCGAAAGTATAGACCTTGCCCAGGGCCATGGCGGCAATTTCGCCCTCCAGCTGGCCCGACACGGTCAGGTTGGTTTGCTTGCCGAAAAAGTCCTGCTTGTAGTCGACGGCCGACTTGTCCTCGGTCAGCGGCGGGTTCTGGTCGGGCAGGGTCGTGACGCGGAACATCTGACCGGCGCCTTCGGCATCGGAGCCCGTGATGATGGGCGTGTGCACGTAGTAGAAGCCCCGGTCGTTGAAGAACTGGTGCACGGCAAAGGCCATGGCGTGCCGGATGCGCAGGATGGCCCCGAACGTGTTGGTGCGGGGGCGCAGGTGGGCAATTTCGCGCAGGAATTCGAGCGAGTGGCCTTTCTTCTGCAGCGGATAGGTTTCGGTGTCGGCCTTGCCGTAGACGGTAATTTCCGAGGCCTGAATTTCGACGCTCTGGCCCTTGCCCTGCGACGCCACCAGCTTGCCGCGCACCATCACGGCCGCGCCGTTCTCGACGCCGTCGGCCTTGAGCTTTTCCTCAGGGAAGTTTTCGGCATCGGCTACCACCTGGATGGAATTGAAGCCCGAGCCGTCGTTGACGGCAATGAACTGCACGTACTTATTGCCCCGGCGGGTACGCACCCAGCCTTTTACCACTACTTCGCGCTCCAGCTCCTGGCTGTGGAGCAGCTCCTGCACACTCGACCTTCTGACAGACATCGGACTCAGCTTTCGGAAATTAATACTTGTTAAGTCGGCAAAGGTAGGAGTTTTACGGGCCGTAGAAATCAGTTTGGCTGATTCCCTTCGTTTGTTTTGTGAATCGGGCCCGGCGGCGTTGTTTTGCCAAAATGATGTGGGCCGCCGTACTCAACTTTTTTGACTGAACTCAAGTACAGAAAGGTCTATCTTTGACAAGAGCTCCACCTTGATTTTTACGTGGAGCGCCACGCTTTCCCGAGTATGCAAAGACTTGACATGAAGCAGCTTCTCTCGCAGAAGCTGTCTCCCCAACAGATACAATTCATTAAACTGCTGCAAATCCCGACAGCAGAGCTGGAGGCGCGCATCAAGGAAGAGCTGGAAGTAAACCCGGCCCTGGAGGAAGGCGACGAAAACACCGACGACGAGCTGGAAGACCAGGACCGCGACGACGATGCGGACGACGCCGACGACTATGATGACCCCGACTCCGAGTTTGATAACGACGACAACACCCTCGACGAAGACTTTGACACGGGTAGCGAAGAGCAGCCCGAAATTGAAGTAGCGGCCAAAGACGACGAGCCCATCGAAAGCGCCAAGGACAACGAGGAACTGGACCTGGGCGACTACCTCAACGACGACGAAATAGCGGGCTACAAGATGCAGGGCGACGGGCCCGGCGAGCCCGACGACGACCGGGAAATGCCCCTGGCCGACACCGGCGCCTCCCTGCTCGACTCTTTGCTCGACCAGCTAGGCTTTGCCGACCTCGACGACAAGCAAGAAGCCATTGGCCGCCAGCTGATCGGCTCTATCGACAACGACGGCTACATTCGCCGCGACTTGTCGGCCATTGCCAACGACCTGGCTTTCTCCCAAAATATTGAAGCCGACGAAGCCGAAATTGAAGGTGTGCTACACGTAGTGCAGAGCTTCGACCCGGCCGGCATTGCCGCCCGCGACCTGCAGGAATGCCTGCTGCTGCAGCTGGAGCGCCGCCCCCAGGACGAAGTGACCGAGCACGCCGAGCGGATTCTGAATGAGACCTTCGACGAGTTTACCAAGAAGCATTACCCCCGGATTCAGCAAAAGCTGGATCTGGAAGATGATGAGCTCAAGGAGGCCATTGCCCTGATTCTCAAGCTCAACCCCAAGCCCGGCGGCACGGGCCCCGTGGGTATGGGCAAGGTGCAGTACATCATTCCCGACTTCATCCTGACCAACGACAACGGCGTGTTCAACCTCACGCTGAACGCGCGCAACGCCCCGGACCTGCGGGTGGCCCCGGCCTACACCGAGATGTTCCAGACCTACGACAAGGCGGCCAAGAAGGATAAGAAGATGAAGGAGGCCGTCACGTTTGTGAAGCAGAAGCTTGACTCGGCCCGCTGGTTTATTGACGCCATCAAGCAGCGCCAGCAAACCCTGCTGCGCACCATGGACGCCATCGTGCGCTACCAGCACGACTTCTTCCTGGAAGGCGACGAAAGCAAGCTGCGGCCCATGATTCTGAAGGACATAGCCACCGAAATCGGCATGGACATCAGCACCGTGAGCCGGGTGGCCAACTCCAAGTCGGTGCAGACCGAGTTTGGTATTTACCCGCTGAAGTACTTCTTCTCCGAAGGCATTGCCACCGACTCGGGTGAGGATGCCAGCTCGCGCGAGGTGAAGCACATTCTGAAGGAAATCATTGAGGGTGAAAGCAAAAAACGCCCCCTGAGCGACGATAAGCTGGAAAAGATGCTCAATGCCCGGGGCTACAACATTGCCCGCCGCACCGTGGCCAAGTACCGGGAGCAGCTCAACATTCCAGTGGCCCGCCTGCGCAAAGAGTTGTAGGCTCATAGCCGATAGCAACCACTGAAAAGGGCCGCCGGAAACATATCCGACGGCCCTTTTTAGTGGCAAAGCCTTCTAGTATTAGCGGTGAATAACCCGCCGCACGGCCTTTTGGCCCTGGGCCCGTACCGTCAGCACGTAGTGGCCCGGAGCCAAGCTAGTCGACACCGGTACCGGCAGCAGGCGGCTTACACTCTGCGTCGTGTAAGTATACACGGTGCGGCCCTGCAGGTCAGTCAGCGTGGTTACGATGTTGCCGCTCATGGGCTCCCGCAACTGCAGCGTCAGCTGATCCACAAAGGGGTTGGGGTACACGCTGGTTAGGAGCGGGGCCATGCTGGGTTTAATCGTCACGGTGACAACTGGCGAATAGGCCACGGTGCCATCCTGGTCTACTTGCCGAAGGCGGTAGTAATAGAGGCCACTGCCCACCGTGACGTCGGTGTGCGTGTAGTTGCGCAGGGAAGTCGAGTTGCCAGCGGCGGCTACTTTGGTCAGCAGCTGGAAGCTCTGGCCTTTTGCCGCCCGCTCCACATCGAAGTGCAGAGCGTTCTGCTCGGAGGCCGTCTGCCAGCGCAACGCCACGCCTTGCTCGGTAGCCTGCCCGGTAAAGCTCGTTAGCTCCACGGGCATAGGCTGGTCTTTCAGCACGTCGGAGACAAACAGCCCCCGGCCGTGGGTGGCCGCTACTACTTGTTGGTCGGAAGCCCGGATGCGCAGCATATCGACCCGCACGTTGGCCAGGCCCGTGCTGGATGGTTTCCAGACGGGGTTAGCGGGTGTCAGGTCGTCGGTGCTCCAGATACCCAGCTCGGTGGCCAGCAAGGCACGCTTGTTATTGGTCGGGTCAAATACGGCCCAGCGCACGGGCATGTCGGGCAGGTCGCCCTGGCGCTTGGTCCACACGACTGGGTCGGTGGTATTCAGGCCATCGGTAGTTTCCAGGACCTTGGCTTCGGTAGCGCTGAAGTTCGACAAGGTCACCAGCAGGTGGGCGTCGTTGCCGGTTTCCACGGCCACGCTCGATATCGACATGCCGGCCGGAGCGGTATAGAGCAGCGTAACGGTGGGCGTGGTAGCCGCCGCATTATCGACGCGGTACAAATGCCCCTGAGTCGAGGTGCCCCCGGCAAAGTCGGGCTCGGTCCCGATGAATACCCGGTCCTGGTTGTTCGGCGACACCGTCAGGTGGGTTACCATGCCAGCCCCCGCCCCGAGCGAGGCCCCCGATACGGCACTGGCCGCGGCCGTGGTAGCACTTCTCAGGCGGAAGAAGTTGTCGACCGTCCAGCCCCCGTACAGGGTATTGCTACGGCTGTCGTAGTCGGTCGGGTTGATGAACTGCCCGTTGGCAGCACTCAGGTTCAGGGTGGAAAACGAGCTGCCACCGTTGGTAGACCGCCGGTACTGGGCATACACGTAGGCCGTGAATTGAAACTGAGGCTCATTCTGGTCGATAAAGCAGAAAGCCCCGTCGCCGCCGGTTGCTTCGGTCGTTACCTGCCCGCCGGCCTTGGTATAGCGCTGCGTGCCGTTGTCCTGGGCCCCGGCCAGGAAGTAGTCCACGTCGCTGGGGTGCAGGGCCAGGGCGTAGAACTGGGTGATGTTCAGGCCATTGTTGCGCTGCCCGTAGGTGGGGGTCGTGGCGTTGGCGTTAGCCGAATACGCTATACCCCCGTCGCTGGCAAAATAGGCCTTAGTAGCCGTACCAGAGGTGGGCGGAATCCAGGCAACGGCGTGGTGGTCGGCGTGCACGTAGTTGGTGGCCGTCTTCGAGGTCGACCACACGGTGGTCTGCGTCCAGGTCGCGCCGCTGGTCGGAACAGCCGTCTGCGGGGCATCCGCATTGTTTGTCAGCCATAGGTCGAGCCCGCCCACGTACAAGGTGTTGGGGCTGGTCGGGGATACCCCAATGGCAAGGCAGTACCACCCCTGCCCGTTGGTAAAGTCGCCGCCGCCCGGTTTCCGAATTGTGGCCCAGGTGTTGCCGCCATCCTTGGACATGTAAATATTGAGCAGAATGTCGGTCGAGGAAGTGAAGATGGCATATACCCGGTTGGCATCACTGGGGGCACAGGCCAGCTCAATACGATGGTAGCCTACGCTCGGAGCCGGCAGCCCGGTTCCGGCCAGGGTATTGAGGTTGGTCCAGGTGTCCCCGTTGTCGGTGGAGCGGTACAGCCCACCCGTCTGAAAAATACCGGCGCCCACGAAGATGGTCCCGTTGGCGCTAATCTTTACGTCGGCCATGCGAATACCCGCCGGCTGCAATACTGCCTGCCAAGTAGCGCCTTTGTCTTTGCTCCGAAACAGGCCCGTGCGCGTGGCTACGAATACGTAGCCAGTACCTTGCTGCACGGCCAGGCGCTGCACCCGATAGAAATCGGCGCTGGCGGGCGGGGCAGTGCTGGCCAGTTGGTTCCAGGTAGCCCCATGGTCAGTTGATTTCCAGATGCCTAGCCCACGCACGGCATCGGCATTGTAAAACCCTTCGCCGGTACCCATGTACATGATGTCCGGATTGGTTGGGTCGTAGGCCAGAGAGGTAATAGCAAGGTTTGCCATAAACCCATCGACACTTATCCAGATGGGCGTCGCGCTGGTAGCGTTGGTACTCTTCCACAAGCCCCCGGCCACCGAGCCGACCCATACCGTATTGCCTGAAGCATCGGCGGGGTCAATCAGAATGGCCCGTACCCGGCCCCCTACGTTGGAGGGGCCTCGCTCGGTCCAGGTAGCCGAGGAGAGGGTGCCGACCGAAGCCCGCTGCGAGGCCTGCAGGGTCAGCAGTTCTTCGGCCCGCTGCTGAGCTACGAGCAGTCGTTCGCGCGGCACGGTGCCGGTAGCGGGGTCGCGGGTACGGTTGAAATCCTGCAGAAAAGCCAGGTCTGGCCGGTCGCGCCGGTCTTCGTCTTCTTCCTCATCTTCTACTTCCGCCTCAATGGCAGTCATGAACTCTGATGAATGGATAGGCAGGTAGTACCCACCAACGGCGGCCAGCAGGGCCAAGCTGCACAACGCCCATTGCCAACGGCGGAGGAGGGAGTAAAAAGTTTTCAACTGCAATGCAAAAAGGAATGAACACGATTCGTCGATAACAAATCTACCTTGTTACAGCCATTGATAAAATTCAATTTTTAAACAATTAATATTAAAAATTAAGCACCTATCATTCTCCTGAATTGTACAGTTAGCAACTAGTTTTATAAGTCGAATTAGCTATATAACCTATTGTTAATACAATAAAAAGCGGCGACCTACACAGGCCGCCGCTCTCGGGAAAGTCGAATTCAATTACCGTTTTACCGTTGTATTACTACTTGTTTGGTAGCGTGCTGCCCGGCGGCACGCACGGTAAGGGTATAGGTGCCGGCGCGTACGCTCGACGGGATGCGAAGCCGAATAGTGCGGGTGTTTGGGGTAGCGGCACTCTGGTACACTACCCGCCCTTGCACATCACTCAGGCTTACCGTAGTGCCGCTGCTTACTACTTCGGCAAGTTCAACCGTCAGATCCTGCACCACGGGGTTCGGATACACGTTGCTCAGCCAAGCAGCACCGGAGCTTTTCACCTGCACCGTAACAATGGGCGAATACGTGGCTGAGCCGTCCTGGTCAAGCTGGTGCAGTCGGTAGGCATACGTGCCAGCAGCCACGGTTTCATCCACATACGAGTAGCTACGAGCCGTCGTGCTGGTGCCCGCCGCCGCCTTGCGGCCCAGCACGTGGAAGGGCTTACCGCCCGCGGAGCGCTCTATTTCAAAGCGGCTGGTATTACGCTCCGAAGCCGTTTGCCAACGCAAGGCGACTCCCCGGTCCGTCGACTGCCCGGTAAAGCTCGTCAGCTGCACTGGTAGCGGGTTTACCACAAACACGTCGGAGGTGAAAACACCCCGGCCGTGGGTAGCAGCAGCCACGATTCGGTCGTTTTTACGGATGCGCAGCATATCGACCCGCACGTTGGCCAGGTTCGTGTTGGAGGGCTGCCAGGTAACGGCCGCGGCCGTTAGGTCATCGGTCGTCCAGACGCCTAGTTCGGTGGCTAGCATAGCCCGCTTGCCGCCGGTGGGGTCAAACACGACCCAGCGCACCGGCATATCGGGCAGATTGCCCTCGGCCGAAGCCCAGCTGGTGCCACCGTTCGTTGTCTGCCATACGCTCGTAACCCCGTAGTTGGAAACAGTAGCCAGAATATGCTGATCGGGGTCGGGAGTAGCCGCGCTGCGCTCTATGGCAATGCCGGAAATCGAAACGCCCGTGGGGCCCGTGGTATAGATGGGAGTAACGGTAGGCGTCGCCGTATTGGCATTATCAACACGGAAAATCTTCCCCGCGTTGGTACCCACATACACCCGGTTATCGACGTTGGGCGACACCGCTACATGCGTAACGACACCTGGCGCAGGCACACTGCTGGTAACCAGTGAGATGCTAGCCGACACGGGGGTGCCGGTAGCCTGCAACGTCCGGCGCAAATTGCCGGTCGTGTAGGCGTAGTACAGCGCATTGGCCTTGCTGTCATACTCCATCGGGTTGATGAAGGACCCGTTGTTGTCGGCAACCAGCGTAGTTGGAAACGACGTCCCACCGTTGCTGGAACGGTAGATGTTGCTGTAGACGTAGGTTCCAAACTGGTACTGCGGATTGTCCTCGTCAATAAAGCAGAAGGCCCCGTCCCCACCAATTACGTCCTGGGTATTGGTTCCGCTCAGCACGCCAAACTGCTGCGTGCCATTGTCCTGGGCACCGGCCAGAAAGTAACTGGTATTGGTAGGATGAACCGCCACGCTGTAGAACTGCGTGATGTTGAAGCCAGTGTTGATGTGGGTCAGCGTGGGAATGGTAGCCGTGGCGTTGGTTGAGCGGGCCACGCCGCCGTCGTTGCCAAAGTAGGCGTGCGTACCGGAAACAAAGACAACTGCGTGCTGGTCGGCATGGATTTCTTGAAACCCAAAGCCCCCGTACCAGTGCGTTACCTGTTGCCAGGCCACGTCGGTGGCATTGGTCGTAGCCCCATTCGAGGTTTTGAAAATATCGACGGCACCCACGAAGACCGTGTTCGGGTCCGTTGGCGAAACGCTGACGGCCAGATCATACCAGGCCTGGGTGCGGGTGAAGTCAGCATCGGGAATGCCCGGGTCAGCATCGTTGGGCTTGGGCAAGGCCTGCCAGGTGTTGCCCCCATCCAGACTGCGGTAGATACCATACAGCGTGTTGCGGGTAACGGCCGGCGTGCCCGCTCCGCTGCTGCAGAATAGGGCGTACATCTGGGCTGGGTTGCTGGGCGCTATAGCCAGTTCTACCCGCAACGTAGTTCCACTCGGCGGCAGCCCGGAGTTGGTTAGGGTATTTAGATTAGTGAAGCTGCCCGAATTACCCGTACTGGAACGGAAAATACCCCCACCGGTCGTACTGTTGCCCACGGTGAGGTATACCGTACCATCCGTTGGGTTCACGTCCACATCCGAGGCGCTGTTGGTGCTGAATGCCACGGCTTCCCAACTAGCGCCCTGGTCTTTGCTGCGCCGCAAGCCGCCCGTATTGGTAGCGGCGTACACCCAGCCGTTTTTATCAACTACAATTCGGTTGACGTAGTAAAAAGCGCTGATGGCATTGGTGCTGGCCAGCTGCGTCCAGGTTACGCCGTGGTCCGTTGACTTCCAGATACCCAGGCCCCGAATAGCATCAGCGTTGCCGAAGCCTTCCCCCGTACCGAAATACATAATGTCGGTATTTGTTGGGTCGTAGGCCAGGGTGGAAATGGCCATGTTGGCAAATGTGTCACTGACCTTGCTCCAGGTCGGCGAAGCACCCGCGGCGTTGTTAGACTTCCACAAACCTCCTCCTACCGAGCCGGCCCACACCTTATTGCCGGTGGCGTCGCTGGGGTCGGGCATGATGGCGCGTACCCGCCCGGCAATATTGCTAGGACCTTTTTCCGTCCAGTTGGCCGCACTCAAGCTGCCGCCAATAGCGCGTTGGCTGGCCCGCAACTCCAGCAGTTCGTCTATCTGGGCTTTGGCTTCTATCAGCCGCTCCCGGGGCACTGTGCCGGTGCGGGGGTCGCGCGTCAAGGCAGCTTCCTGCTCCTGCGCCAGATCAGGGCGGTCCGGGCGTCTCTCTTCCTCTTCTTCCTCCTCCGATTCCAAGCCACGCCCGCGGGGCGTGGGGCGTTGCGAATCAGAAAATTGCTGCAACTCGTAAGTACCTGCCGCTACTCCTAAGGTTAACAAGCCAGCACACAGCCATTGCAAGCTGCTTACAGATCGTAAAAGTGTTTTCAAAAGCTTTTAGGAAGGGTTTAAACATTACATTTTTCAAATATAAAGAGGAATATTATTGCGAACCTTCTTGATTAGGCCCAATAATTTTAGTATCAGAATGCTAAATAGTTTCTATTCTTATCCACATTAGCAATAGGGCATCGGCTATATGGAGCACAAAAAAGGGAGCTTCGCTTGAAGCTCCCTTTTGAGAATAAGCTATTGGGCAGGTTTACTTCTGCACCACCACTTGGCGAGTAGCCGTCTGCTTAGCATCGCGCACCGTAAGCGTGTATACGCCTGCGCTTAGGCTGCCGGGCGTATTCAGCTTGAGCAACCGCTCGGCGCTCTTCACGTCGGTTTTGTACACCACCCGACCCTGCATGTCCGTCAGGCTAACGGTAGTGCCGCTGGTAGCCGGCTGGCTCAGCTCTACATTTAGGTTCTGCACGAAGGGGTTAGGATACACGCTGCCAATGAATTTGTTATTAACGGCCACAGCACCTTTGTTAGCCAGGGCCACAAACACATCCGTGGTATACAAGCCACGGCCGTGCGTAGCGGCAACAATCTGCTTGTCCGATGAACGCATACGCAGCATATCTACCCGCACATTAGCGAGGCCATTGTTGATGGGCTGCCAGGCAACATCCGTCGACGTGAGGTCGTCGCAGCCCCATACCCCCAATTCGGTGGCGAGCAGGGCGCGCTTGTTGTTGGTTGGGTCAAACATAGCCCAGCGTACGGGCATGTCAGGCAGGTTGCCTTCCGTCGTGCGCCAGGTAGTGCCACCGTTCAGCGACTCCCATACACTAACGAGGCCATAGTTGGAATACGTTACCAGCATGTGGTTTTCGTTGCCCTCTTCCAGGGCCACGCACGAAACCGAACCAGAACCAGCCCGAACCTCCGTAATGACCGGCGTAGCAGGGGCGACGGCCAGTGCATTGTCGATGCGCAGCACCCGACCGGTGTTGGTACCTACAAATACCCGGTCATCTACCATTTTGGAAACCGTAACGTGGGTTACCATACCCGCCGTGGAGGGCAGGGTAATAGTCTGGGTTACGTTGGCGGTAGTAGCATTGGGCCACACAAACAGCGTCCCGGTCTTCGAAGCCGCGTACATGGTATTGCGCTTGCTGTCGTAATCGGTCGGGTTGATGAAAGCACCGTCGTTGTTGGTGATGGTGCGGGGGAACGAAACCCCGCTGTTGCTCGAGCGGTAGTAGTTGCTGTACACATAGGATGTGAACTGGAACTGGGGCTCGTTTTCATCGATAAAGCAGAAGGCACCATCACCACCCGAAGCTTCGGTAGTCGTGTTTACGCCAGCAGCCGTGAATTTCTGGCTACCGTTATCCTGGGCACCGGCCAAAAAGTAATTAGGCAGGGTGGGGTGAATGGCTACGGCGTAGAACTGGGTTACGTTCAGGCCATTGTTGCGCAGACGGAAGGCAGGATTGGTCGTACCAAACGCATTCATGGTCAGCGAAACGCCACCGTCACAACCAAAGTAAGCCATGTTGCCATCCGCGGAACCGAAGGCTACAGCATGCTGGTCGGCGTGCACGTACTGCGAGCTGTTGCGGCTCGTGCTCCAGTACGAAGTCTGCTGCCATACTACGGGCGAAGCACTGGCGTCCAGGGTGCGGAACAAATCCACGCCCCCGATGTAGATCTGGTTGGCATTGCTAGGCGACACGCCAATGGAAAGGTCGTACCAGGCCTGGCCACGGGTGAAGTCATCCGAATTCTCCCAGCGAGGTTTGTTGAGAGCTGTCCAGGTGGTACCACCATCATTAGAGCGGTAGATGTTCAGCAGTGCGTCGTTGGTGCCCTGGAACATAGCGTACACGCGCTTGGCATCGCTCGGGGCGCAGGCCAACTCGATACGCTCATAATCAGCCACGGGCAAGCCCGAGCCGGCCAGGGTATTGAGGTTGGTCCAGCTGCCGAGGTTACCCGTCGTCGAGCGGTAGAGAGCATCGGTGCTTTGTACACCCATGCCCACGTAAATGGTGTTGTCGGCGCCGATTTCGATATCAGCAGCGCGGTCGGTAGCGGCACCAGCCGTACCAGCACCCAGCACTTTTTCCCAGGACGTACCACCGTTGGTGCTCCGCATCAGGCCCCCGCGCGTGGCGGCGTACACATCACCCGTTACGGGATGTACTACTAGCTTCAGTACATACTGGAAGATGCTGCTGCGGGCAGTGCTGCTCAGCTGCGTCCAGGTTGCGCCATGGTCAACCGACTTCCAGATACCCAAGCCCCGCACGGCGTCGGCGTTGTAGTAGCCTTCCCCCGTACCGAAGTACATGATGTTGGGGTTGGCAGGGTTGAAGGCAATAGCCGTAACGGCCAGGTTAGAAAAGAAATTGTCGACACTCTGCCAGGTCGGGGTAGTGGCCGCACCGTTGGTGGTTTTCCACAGGCCGCCACCAGCGGTGCCGGCCCATACCGTGTTGCCGGTAGCATCGCCGGGGTCAACGACCAGGGCCCGGATACGACCACCAACGTTGTTGGGGCCGCGCTCTACCCAGCGGGTTTCGGCCAGGCTACCCGGGGGCACACGCTGATTGGCGCGCTGGGCTACTAGTTGCTCGGCATACTCCTGGGCTACCAGCAGCCGCTCCCGGGGCACAGTTCCTAGGGCTAGGTCCATGGTGCGGGCTACGTCCTGCTCCAACGCCAAATCGGGCCGGTCTTCGTTTTCTTCTTCCTCTTCCTCTTCACCTTCGAGGCGCTGCTCGAGGCTTTGAGACGCGGCCGTAATACTACCGCGCTGCCAAAAGAATAAGGTACTGCCAAAAGCGGTGATAATGCCCAGCAATAGCAAGGCCCACCATTGTCGGGTGCGTGAAGGTGATGATTTCACAAGTTAGAGAGTAAAATAGAACAAAAGGAAGGTGATTTGAGCAGTGAAAAACATGGCTAATCTAAGCCTTTACTGGAAATAAATATAATGCTTTTGGTAGTTTTGACGTTCTATGAACAGCTCATTAATTTTTTATTAATACTTGAACAAGCTGATAGCCAATATATTATCTGGTATATTTCACCCGTTACTGATTCCTTCGTATCTATTTTATATGATATGTTATCAGTTGCCGGGCACGATAATACAGCCTGATCCGGCCGACCGATGGGTTGTATTAGCTATAGTTTTTGCTTTTACATTTCTGCTGCCGTCTTTGGGTACAGGTGCCCTCTACTGGTTTGGCCACGTCAATTCTCTACTGCTCCGGGAACGGGCGCAGCGGCCTTTACCCCTGCTGCTGGGGGCTTTCAGTTTTGGGGTAGCTACTACGGTACTCTACCAGCCCCGCATATTCGATGTGTTGCTCAGCCAGATTATGGTTGGGATGACGCTAGCCGTATTCCTGACCTTTCTTATCTCCCTGCGTTGGAAAATCAGTGCGCACGGGGTAGGTATGGGCGGGGCCCTAGGGCTCGTGCTGCTGTTTCATCTGACGGGCCCTAGTACGTATACCGTCTGGGGTTTACTGGTACTGGTGCTGCTAGCCGGCAGTGTCCTGAGTGCGCGCCTAGCCCTGGATGCGCACACACCAGCTGAGGTCTGGGCAGGGCTGAGCTTAGGCATTGGGCTGGTATTTGGGCTGAGCCTCGGGCTGTGGCTCGCTCATTGACACGCTGACCTCGCCCGGCCGGCCGGTATCTTTCTTCCAACGGTGTAGAGCCTGGAGTTGGGAGCCAACGGCTACTACTACCTGCGCTGAGCCATTTCCTGGTGCACTAGTGCCTGTACTTCGGGCCGGTCGTAATCAGCTTCGGTATGAATGTGCGCCATCAGGCGCTGCATGATGCTTTCCTGCTGCTGTCCGCTCTGCCAGGCCTGCGCATACGGAGTGTGGGAGAAAGTCACCTGGGAGTAAAGCGGCGTCCACTTGCCCGGGTACTGAGCGGCAATCTTACTTTCAATCTTCTTTTGCAGCAAAAACCGCGGGTCCCCGACCCGGTCGCGCATTTCCTGGAAGTTATAAACGGCCAGGTCGGCAATGGCGTCGGTATCAGGCTTGCGCTGCTGCTGAAACTGGCTGAATATAGCGTGCCAGTCGGTGCCCAACTGTTCCATCAGCTGATCGAGCACCCGGCAGTCTTCAAAGCCGGCGTTCATTCCCTGCCCGTAGAACGGCACAATGGCGTGGGAAGCATCGCCCAGCAAGAGCACGTCGTCGTCGAAAGCCCAGGGAAAGCACCGGATGGTGACCAGAGAGCCGGTGGGGTTGCGGAAAAACTCGTCGGCCAGCTCCGGCATCAGTGGCACCACATCGGGAAACACGGCCTGGAAAAACTGCTCTACCTGCGCCGGCGTCTGCAGAGTGGCGAAGGAGTGCGGCCCTTCGTAGGGGAAAAACAGGGTACAGTTGAACGAGCCGTCGAGGTTGGGCAGGGCTATCATCATGTACTGCCCCCGTGGCCAGATGTGCAGCGCATTCTTCTCCAGCAGCCACTCCCCTCCGGGACCAGGCTCAATGTTCAGTTCCTTGTAGCCGTATTCCAGGTAGCTTTGGGAGTAGTTGTACCGTTCCGTTTTCTGCAAGGCGCTACGAACGGCCGAAAAGGCCCCGTCGGTCCCGAACAGGCGGCGGAAGGTGAGGTGCTGCTCCTCCCCCGTCGTTGCATCACGCAGGTCCAGTTGCCGGTTCCGCACATCGAGGCCCACGCACTGCTGGTTGAAGTGCAAGCGAATTTGGGGATTTGCCTCGGCCAGACTGAGCAAGGTCCGGTTCAGACCAGCCCGCGACACGGAGTAAATAGCCTGATTATCCTGGCCGTAGGGCTGGTAGCTCAAGTTGCCGTGAACATCGTGCATTACCCGCCGGTACATCGGAATAGCCACCTGACGAATTTGCTCGCCGATGCCCACTTCCTCCAAAGCCCGCCAGCCCCGGTCCGACAAGGCCAGGTTGATGGAGCGGCCTTCCACGGAGCCACTCTGCCGCATGTCGGCCCGGCGTTCGTACACGTCGACCGTATGCCCCCGGCGGGCCAGAAATAGGGAAAGAAGCGAACCGACCAAGCCGGCGCCCATAACGGTAAGTGCTTCAGGAGAAGTGCTATTGGAGGAAGAAAGAGGTTGGACGGGCATACAGGGGTGGAGAACTGGAGCAGACGAGGAGACTAATAAGAACGAAAGTAAGCCTTTCCGATTAGTTGATTGGGCCGGTAATTATCCAGCTTCAACGGGTAAGGACCTGAGGTTGGACGGAAATACGAAAAGTCGAGCTCCCGACGGCAGTACCTTGCGCTGTTTAGCAACGGACAAGTAGGGAGCAGAGCAGTGCGGATGAGTTGCTTCTTGCTCTTCTTAAGTACTGGTAACAGGCTGCTAAAGTATTTCTTGGTAGTGGGCTTGTGGGCTGGTACTAACTTACGCGGACTGTTCAGGCCACTACCGATTTCAGGCGGGGCGCCCTCTACGAGTATAATTGAACTTTTACCTCTCTTCCTTACCCTTGCCGGGAGGCTACAACAAGTCCGCTTGTTGAAATTATTCAACTTCTTCATTCAACAAACCCTAAGATACCCAACATCTTGTTATTTGGATGTTCGGCATGGCTACGTTAATTTTGTCAGATTCTTTGCGCTGTTTTTTCGCTTTCCCCCACCTTTTGCACACTTTTCTATGAAGCAACCTTACCATTTTCTACTTATCCTCTTTGCTCTGCTCTTAACTGGCACCAGCGCCCGGGCCCAGGACGATATTACCGTCAGCGGAGTAGTACAAACGGAAGCCGGCGAAGCGTTGCCTGGCGCTACGGTATTTGTCAAAGGCACTTTTATTGGCAGCAGCACCGACCGGGAAGGCAAGTTTCAGCTGCGTGCCGACTTCAGCACGCCACCGGTAGTGTTATCCGTTTCTTTTGTAGGCTACGAAAGCCGGGAAATTACCCTGCAGCAGCCTGACGCGGCCGTGAAAGTGCAGCTCAAATTAAACTCGGTGCTGACCAGTGAAGTAATTGCTTCGGCCTCGCGGGTAGAAGAAGGTATTTTGCAGGCTCCGGTAACGGTGGAAAAGCTCAACGCCCAGCAAGTAGAGCGCATCACGACGGCCGATTTGCAGGGTGGCCTGAGCCAGTACAAGGGAATTGACGTGAACAGCAGCAGCCTGCTGATGAACTCTATCAGTACCCGGGGCTTTAACTCGGCTAAGTCGGAGCGTCTGATTCAGCTAACCGACTACTTCGATACCCAAAGCCCCAGCCTGAACGTGAATGCAGGTAACCTGACGGGCCTGCCCGAGCTGGATGTGGAAAGCGTGGAAATCATCCACGGGCCCGCCTCGGCCCTGTACGGTGCCAACGCCTTCAACGGGGTGCTGCTGCTGAACTCGAAGGATCCTTTCGTTAGCGAAGGCCTGAGCGTACGGGTGCGCGGCGGTGAGCGGAGCTATTTCGATGGACAGCTGCGCTACGCAAAAAAGCTCGGCGAGAAGTTTGCCTTCAAAGTAGTCGGCTCCTATACCATGGCCGATGACTGGCTGGCTGCTAACTACTCGGCTACGAACACTGTAATAGAACGCCGCAACAACGCCGAGGGCTCAACGCTGGGCTACGATGCAGTAAACCGTTACGGTGACCTGGGCAACACGTTCACCAGCACCCAGCCGTTGCCAGGTGGCGTATCGTCCGAGTTGGTTGGCAAGACAGTATTTCTGCCGGGCTTCACCGAATCGACGCTGATTGCCGACGACAACAAGGCCAAAGCCGTTAAAGTCCATCCCAGCCTTTCGTACCTGCTGACTGACAACGTAAAAATGACGGTAGGCTACTCCTACGCGCGGGGCACGGCCAGCTACCAGAGTGCCAGCCGTTACCGCCTGCGCGACTTCGGCATCAACCAGCTACACGGCGAAATCAAGGGCAGCAAGTGGTTCTTGCGCGGCCAGTCGGTGCAGGATTTCGGCGGCGAATCATACGATTTAACCTTCCTGGGCTCGTTTATTCAGACTTCGCCGGTAGCGGAAGGCAGCTCCGTACGCTACATCGACCAGTATCTGGGCACCTACAATGCCGCCTACAAAGGCGCCCGCAGCCAGGGCCAGAGCATGGAGGCAGCCCAGGCTTTTGCCCAGGCCCAGGCCAATGCCACGCAGCTTGACCCGAGCAGCCCCCGCTTCAACGAGCTTCGGTCGCGCATCATCAACGACCCTCGGCCCGGCCTGGGAGCCAAGCTCAGCCCGAGCTCCTATTTGAATGAAGGCAATGCCCAGTACAACTTTACCCTGGCCCCAAGCACGAACCTGATTGTTGGCGCGGCTTACCGCAAATTCCGCCTGGGCTCGAACGGCAACTTCTTCTCCGACGACAACGCGCGTATTCAGAATGATGAGCTCGGGGGCTATGCCCAGCTGACCCACACCATGCTGGGCGACCGGCTGAAATTAGCCCTGGCCGGCCGCGTGGATGCGTTTAAGAACTTCGATGCCGCCTTCTCGCCCCGAGCGTCGGCCGTGTACTCGGCGGGTGCCAACAAGGAGCATAACTTCCGGGCCAGCTTCGGCCGCGCCTTCCGCTCGCCTACCCAACTCGACCAGTACGTGCGCATCGACGTGGGCCAGGTACTGCTGCTGGGCAACGTCGGTGGTGGCTTCCAAGGCTACACGCTGGCGGCAGCCAACGGCCAGGTAATTGGCGCGGCCCAGTCCAACCCCGGTATCCTGACGCAGTATGAGTACACTGCTGCCCCCCTGAAGCTGGAGCGCCTGGGTACCTACGAAGTAGGCTACAAAGGGACTTTCAAGGACAAGGTGGTCGTGGATGTGAATTACTTCCGCAGCTACTACAACGACTTTATCGGGGCCCAGCGCTTCGTGGGCAACCGCGACGGCAGCCGCCCCTCGGCCCAGCAGCTGGGCGCCAGCGCCACTACCCTGCAAACGCCGGGTGCGGGCAACACCCGGATTCTGCAGGTGTGGACCAACGCCAGTCAGGAAGTACAGACGCAGGGTGCCGCCCTGGGCCTGAGCTACAACGTAACCCGGCCCTTGACCATTACGGCCAACTACTCGCTGAATGTAATTAACGAAGACAAGCTACCCGAAGGCTTCCAGACGTTCTTCAATACGCCCAAGCACAAGTACAACATCGGCGCCAATGGCTTGGTAGCCCGCCACTTCAACTACTCGGTAAACTACCGCTGGGCCCAGAGCCACCTCTACGAAATGCCTTTCGCCGTAGGTACGCTCAATGACTACAGCTCCGTGGACGCTTACGTGGGCTACGTGATTCCCAAGGTTTTCACGACCATTCAGGTAGGTGGATCCAACCTGTTTAATGCCAACAACACGCAGGTATACGGTGGCCCCAACATTGGCCGCCTGCTCTTCGCCGGCCTGCTGATTGACATCAAATAGGCTTGGCTTAGCTTTACAAAAAAGGCTCCTTGCAATAGCAAGGAGCCTTTTTTATGTATTTATAATTCGCCGAAACGTCAGATTTAGCCGGGGGCCGACGGGCTGGGCCGTCTTCGGCACGGCGTGCAGCCACTGCTGTTGGGTAAGGCCGCGCATTACTAGCAGGCTACCCGAAGTCAGCTCCAGCGTGAGAGGCGGGTGCGGCGTCTGCTGGACATCGCGGGGCTTGAGGCGAAACCGGCGCGTGGAACCCAGGCTCACCGACGCAATTACGGGCTCAAGACCCAATTCAGGCTCATTATCAGCGTGCCAGCCCATACTATCCTGCCCCGTACGATAAAGGTTCAGCAACACACTGTTAAACCGGGCATTGGTAGCGGCTTCTACTTGCGTGCGCAGAGCCTGCAGGACGGGTGTCCAGGGTTGAGGTACCCACGCCAGGCCCGAGTAGGTATAGTGCGCTGTCGGTTCGCCGTGCCAGGCCGTAAGGCGGGGTTGGGGCACCGCTTTGCCAAACAGCTTAATAGATTCCTGCCGCCAAGCAATGCTGTGGGTCAGTTCCAGTAACAGCCGCTGGGCTTGGGTGGGAGGCAGAAAAGCAGAATCGAGCAGCACCTCGGCCGCCGGCAACGGAAGCAGGGTAAGCGACATCCCCCCTATTGTTTCATCATCTGCTCCATGTCCTTCTGCATTTTCTGAACCTCCTTCGGCTGCTGCTGCATCAGGTAAGGAAGAGCTTTTTGCAACCCCCAGACAATTAGAAAGCTCACCAGCATGGGAATGATGATGCCGCGGCTCCGGTAGTTGTTGGTATGCACATAGCGCGGCCAAAACCAGCGCAGATACACCAGCAAGGCTGGTACATTAAACAAGAGGCTGGCCAGAAACGGGTGTAAGCCCTGCTGGAAAATCGCCCAGGCCAGTACTTGGGAGGCCACAAAAAAGTAGATGAGTATGAAGCCGATCAGGCCCAATAAGGCCCGCTTGTGCCCCAGCCGGAACAAATTCATTCCCAACAGGACGCCACCGCCTATCATCATGGATATCGGTAGCACGGAAAACAGCACAATGGTACTCTGGGAGTACAGCTCGGGCACAGCCGTCGGCGACTCCGCCTCGGCCTCCTCCCGCTCCATCAGCTGGCGGGCTTCCAACTCGCGACTAACCTGGGCTTGCACGGCCGCCTCCAACTCCGGGCGCACCAAGGCTTCCTCGGGGTGAGGCTGGCCCCGACGGCTTAGCTCGTCAAAAGCCGCCAGTACGGCGTCGTCGCGGTACTGGGCCCGGCCCTCCACGTACTGACGCAGCTCGGCATCGGTTTTGCGGGCCATTTTCTCCGCGTATTCTTCGGCCATGACTAAAGGAAAAGGGAACGTACTAGAAACTACTTCCTGCTTCTACGTAGAACCCGTAATTAAAATTGAATAACTATTTGGCTTTTCCGGCCCACTGCGCCAGCACTTCCCCGGCCCGCTGCACATCAGCAAACGAGTTGTAGAGCGGCACCGGCGCCAGCCGAATCACATTGGGCTCCCGCCAGTCGGCAATGATGCCCGCGCCGGCCAGGTAGTCGAACAAAGCCCGGCCGTTGTGGTGCACCAGCATCGACAGCTGACAGCCGCGGGCGGCCGGGTCGGCGGGCGTAATAATTTCCAGGGTTTGGCGGGGCAGCTCCAGGCTGCGCACCAAAAACTCCAGGTAAGCAGTCAGCTTTTCACTTTTTTTGCGCAGGGCCGGCATGCCCCCGGCCTCGTCCACAATGGCTAACGAAGCCCGGTGAATAGCCATGGGGAAAATCTGGGCATTGGAGAGCTGCCAGCCCGCCGCCCCAGCCATGGGCCGAAAGCCTTTTTTCATCTGAAACCGGTCGGTCGGGTCGTGGCCCCACCAGCCAGCCAGGCGCAGCAAATCGGGGCGGTGAGCAAACCGTTCGTGCACAAACACGCCGGAGGTGCCGCCGGGCCCCGAGTTCAGGTATTTGTAGGTGCACCAGCAGGCAAAATCCACGTCCCAGTCGTGCAGCTGCAGTTCCAGGTTGCCGGCCGCGTGGGCCAGGTCGAAGCCGACGTTGGCGCCCACGGCGTGCCCGGCTTTGGTAATAGCTTCCATGTCGAAAGCCTGCCCGGTATAGTAATTCACCCCGCCCAGAATAATGACGGCCAGGGACTCGCCCAGCTCCCGAATTTTGGCCTCAATGTCTTCGGTGCGCAGCGTATGCTCGCCGGGCCGGGGCACCAGTTCCACAATGGCCTCGTCGGGCGCGAGGCCGTGCAGCTTCACCTGCGACTCCAACGCGTACTGGTCGGAGGGAAACGCCCCGCCTTCCATCAGCACCTTATAGCGCGTGGCCGTGGGCTGATAAAAAGAAATCAGCAGCAGGTGCAGGTTGGTGGTCAGGTTATTCATCACCACTACTTCCACCGGCTTGGCGCCCACCAGGCGGGCAGTGCTGTCGGTCAGGGTTTCGTGGTAGTGCATCCAGGGCGAAGTGCCGTGAAAGTGCCCTTCCACGCCGTGTTTTTCCCAGCTCTCAAACTCCTGCTCCACGGCCGCCCGGGCGGCTTTGGGCAGCAGCCCCAGCGAGTTGCCGCACAGATACACGCTCGGCTGCCCATCCGGGGCCAGCGGAATGTGAAACCGGTTACGAAAATCGCGCAAGGCATCCTGCTCGTCAAGAGCAGCGGCAAATTCGGGCGTGGACTGAAAGTTCATAGCGGTAAAAAGGTGGCGGGCCGGGTTGGGCCACCACACCAGTAAAAGCGGACAGCCCCGTGGGCGGGCTCAGAATAGTCGGGCCGATAGATGCTTCCACTTCTATCTGCGGCCCCTAAAGGTAGACGCAAAACTTACTTGGCAGCCATTATCTTGGCAAAGGAGTGCTGGGGCAGTCCCAGCCAATCCAGGGCATTGGCTCCCAGCATCCGGGCTTTCATCTCATCGGGGAAGGGCATGGACTCAATCAGTTGGCCGGGCTCCAGCTCCCCCAATGGGAAGGGGTAATCGGTACCCAGCACAATCTTATTCGGCCCCAGGGTTTTGACCAAGTACTCGAGCATTAGCGGGTCGTGCACCAGGGAGTCGACCCAAAAACGGCCCAGGTACTCGCGCGGGTTCACCGGATTGTCGACGGCGCACAAGTCGGGCCGCACGTGAAAGCCGTGTTCGATGCGCCCAATGGTGGAAGCAAAGGAGCCGCCGCCGTGGGCCACGGCCACGCGCAGCTTGGGCAGGCGCTCCAGCACCCCGCCAAAAATCAGGGAGCACAGGGCCAGAGTACTTTCGGCCGGCATACCGACCAGCCAGGGCAGCCAGTATTTCGGCATTTTCTGCTGGGCCATCATATCCCAGGGGTGTACAAACACGCAGGCACCCAGCTCCTCAGCGGCCGCAAACACCTCGAACAGCTCGGGCGCGTCCAGGTTCCAGTCGTTGACGTGGGAGCCAATCTGCACCCCGGCCATGCCCAGCTCTTTCACGCAGCGCTCCAGCTCCTTCACGGCCAGATCGGGCGCCTGCATCGGAATAGTGCCCAGGCCCACAAACCGGTCGGGGTAGCGGGCCACCACGCCGGCAATATGGTCGTTGAGCAGCCGGCTCAGGTCCAGGGCATCGAGGGGCTTGGCCCAGTAGCTGAACATGACGGGCACCGTGCTAAGCACCTGCACATCGACGCCGAACTGGTCGTACTCGCGCATGCGCACCTCGGGGTCCCAGCAGTTGTCCTGAATTTCGCGGAAAAACTTGTCGTCCTGCATCATGCGGGCACAACAGGGCTTGTGGTGTTCGAGCCGGATAAAGCCGCCGTAACCGTACCGTTCGCGCAGGTCGGGCCAGGTTTCGGGCAGAATATGGGTGTGAATATCGATTTTGAGCACGGGTGGGATGCTGCAGGTAATAGTAGGTAAAGCCGGCCAGCAGGGGGTTAGTCAGCTTTCACCGGGGCGGGCGGCGCCATCACGGTGCCGCAGTTCGAGCAGGTCCGTTTCTCTTCCGAGGCCCAGAACCGGTTCATGATGGGCGGCAGCTGCTGCACGATGTCGGTAATTTCGGCAAACTCCTCGTAGAGTTTGGTGCCGCAGTTTTCGCAGTACCACTGAAAGCCGTCCAGCTCCCCGGCCGTACGGTAACGCTCCAGCACCAGCCCCACCGTTCCGGCGGGCCGGCGCGGCGAGTGGGGCACGCCCCCGGGCAGCAGAAACATTTCCCCAGCCTTGATTTCGATATCGACCGGTTTGCCATCCTCGATAATCTTGACGACGATGTCGCCCTCAATTTGCAGGAACAGCTCTTCGCCCTCGTCGTAATGGTAGTCTTTGCGGGCATTGGGCCCGCCTACCACCATGACGATAAAGTCTTTGTTGTCTTTGAACACCTGCTGATTACCCACCGGCGGCTTGAGCAGGTGGCGGTGTTCGTCAATCCACTTCTGGAAATTAAAGGGGCGAGCGACGGGCATATGCGGGGCGGTTGGGAGGATAATAAAGCGGCCGGAACCGTTGCCCAACTTACGCAAAACCCCGCAACTGTGGCTAGCAGCCCACGGAAACGACTATTTCCCTACTTTTAACCCGATGCAACTCGACCTCACTTCCCATTACGCCCTGGTAGGCGGCAGCACGCAGGGCATTGGCCGCGCCGTAGCTGAGGAACTCGCCCACCTGGGTGCTACCGTTACGCTGCTGGCCCGCAACGAAGCCAGCCTGCAGCAGGCCGCGGCCGAACTGCCCCGCCCCCAGGGTCAAGCCCACGACTACCTTGTGGCCGACTTCAACGACCCGGCTACGCTGGCCAGCCGCCTGCACGACTACCTGCAAACCCACCCCGCGGGCTTTCACATCTTGGTCAACAACACCGGGGGCCCGGCCGGGGGGCCGATTCTGGCGGCCCCAGTCGACGCATTCCGGGCAGCTTTCGAGCAGCATCTGATTTGCAACCACCTTCTGGCTCAGGCCGTGGTGCCGGGTATGCAGGCCCGGGGCTACGGCCGCATCATCAACGTTATCAGCACGTCGGTGAAGCAGCCCCTGGCCGGGTTGGGCGTTTCGAATACCATTCGGGCGGCGGTGGGCAACTGGGCCAAAACGCTGGCCAACGAGCTGGGCGGCAGCGGTATTACCGTTAATAATGTGCTACCGGGCGCTACCGTAACGCAGCGCCACACGTCGTTAATCGAGAAAAAAGTAGCGCAAACGGGGCAGTCGGTTGAGGAAATTGAGGCCGGTATGCTACGTTCCATTCCCGCGGGCCGCTTTGGGCAGGCCCAGGAAGTGGCCGCCGCCGTGGCCTTCCTCGCGTCGCCAGCGGCGGGCTACATCAATGGGATTAATGTGCCGGTGGACGGGGGGCGCACCGGCAACCTGTAGGTAGATTCTGCTCCTACTACTGCACCTGTGCCGTGGGGCTGGTAAACTCCATTTGCTGCTGCGCGGTAGCCGACACCGTAAAGCACAGCCACATAAACAGCCCGAAGCCAAGGCCAACGAGCAGCAGCTGCGGGAGCTTGACCCGTCGCCAGGTCCATTCCGTTGGCCAGCCAAAGAAAGCTACGGCATAGAGCAGCAAGTGCAGCGGAATCAGAAACCGGCATTCGATAATCAGCGGCACCGAGGCCAGGCAGGTTATCAGAATAGCGGCCAGTAGCAGCCAGTGCCGCGGCTGCACGGCCCGGATGCGCCGAACGATAACCAGCAGCGCCACAAAAAGCACGGTGTACACCACCAGGCGGTTTAGCAACGTAGAGCCGAAGATGTTGTAGATGTAAGGTCCCGAGTACAGCAAGTCCAGGCCGTTGAAGAAGTGCCGCACGTACACCTTCAGCATGCCCACCGGATGACGACCGACAAAGGCGAAATACTCGCCGTAGGTATCGAAGTTGTCCCGGCCTTCCTCAGCCAGCATGGCCTTGCCTTCCGGGTCGAAAAAGGAAACCTGGGGCTTGGGATACGTGGGCCCGACATTGGATTCGTACCGCTGCCGGCTCACGCCCTCTTTCAGCAGAAACAAGTACAGGCTCTGCTTTTTGCCGGAGTACACGTCGCCGGCGCCTTCGGCCAGCACCAAGTAGCTGTTCGAGTTGTAGCTGTTGGTATTAATCAGGTACTGGGGAGCCCCCACCAGAAGAAAGGCCGCGGCAAAGACGAGAATCCGGCTCACTGCCGCTTTCACCAACCCTGGGCTAGTGGCCTGCCGGTGCTGCACCCAGAGTTGCTGTACCAGCAAAGCCAGCACAAAAGGCACGCTCAGCAGATACAACGGGCGCATATAAACCGCGGCGGCCACCAGTGCCCCCACGGCAAAAATGGTCGGTAGGCTTGTGGATTGGTAGAGCAACAGCAGGGCGGTAAACAACACCAGCGTGCTCGGAAAGTCGGTTAGGGTGAAGTTGAAGTAGTCGCGCCACAGGACAAAGCACACCACAATAAAGAGCAGGCGCCGCAGGGCAGTAACGGGCCGCCCGGTGACTTTCTCCCACAACGCCGGGCACACTACGCCAAACAGAGCCCCGGCCCACAGCGCCCCCAGGAACTTGATTACCCCCGCCGACTCTCCTTCCAGCGACTCCCGCACCAGCACTGTGGCCGGGTAATTCAGCAGCGGATACAGGTAGCCGCGCAGGGCGGTGTCAAAATTATAGATGGAAAATTGTCCCCCGCCGTCTACATCAAAGCTTTTGGCAAGTAGCCAGTAGAATTCCGCGTCGTAGTACTGGTCCTCGAAGCGGGAGGTTTGCAGATGGACGGTGAATAGGATGAAGGTCAGTAAAAACCACAGCCACTTGTTGCGGCTTTCCCACCAACGCACCCGCAAGGAGTTAGAATCAGGCATATTGAGGTAAGCTAAAAGCCACTGGCCGCTTTGCCCACTGCAGGAGTGAATAGCCGCCACTGTTTTTGTAATACGCGCCGCAAAAAGCAGCTTCAATTATCTTTCTGCAAGCCGGCACCCGAGCTGCTCATAACTCACAAATGACAGACGGGGCAGCCAGTCAAATTCGGGCAAAGATAGACGGGCCGCCTGATATCCGACTAGCGGTTGCCGGGCTACCTAGCGGCGCAACCGGCCAGGGCAAAAGTGCTGCTGGTAGCTCCTGCTCCCCGGTGCAGAGCAATCCTATAAGCTGAGCGGGCAAAGAAAAAGGCGGATTTCGCTCGCCTTTTTCTTTGCCCGCTCAGTTTGGCTAGCCAATGCTTTTCTATCCCTCGCTGGTAATTTCCAGGTCGTCGAGATAAATGTTCTGGCTGCTATTTGCCCGCCACATGTACACGTTCAGAAAAGAAGTATAAGCAGCAGTAGCCGGGATTTCGATTACTTTCTCAATCTCAACCCATTTATTTACTGTCTTGGTTTGCTTGCCAATTTCCAAGCCTTCCCAAATCAGATTTTTGCCCGTTGCCGGATCTTTAATCTCCGTAACAACGACGCCATTTGATTGCTTGTCGGGCAAATAAGCCCAGCCGTGAATCTTGATTTTTTTAACCCGGTTGGCGCTAAGCTTGCCCAACTGGTTGGAATATCCCAAGCTGTACTCTACAGCCGGCCCCACTTTGATAGAATAGCGGCCGGAATGGGCTTGCTCTTTGGTCAAGGATGGAGCGGGCACACCACTTGTCCAGCCTTCCAGCGACTCGAAGTCGTTTTTAGCCAATAAGTTAGCAGGTGTTTCGCTTTTGTTATCACCGCAGGCAACTACGCCTAAAGTAAAGACGGCGTAAAGCAATTTTTTCATAAAAGTAAGGAAGCTTTAGTTGGGGCAAAATTAGAACATTTTTCAACACTATGCTTAGTACTCTATCATATTTCTCCTATTCTTAATGCCTGCTTAAGGCTAGTATAGACTAGACAGACAGAATGGAATACCACCCATTTCGGCCAGTATCGGCAGACACCAAGTGTTCATGCAAATTGAATTTTTCCTAGTACACTGCATCGTAATCCGCAGGAGTTTGCTTGGCAACGCAGCCCTGCCTGCGGGATACGTCAGAAACCCTCAAGGCCTGCAAACCACGCGCGACGGGAGTTTCTACCAGCAGTTGGTTCATTACCTTTGCTTGTCATTCTATTGTAGGCCCAGCGGTGCTGGGTTTCGTCAAGTCAGTTTATTTTTATCAAGGACTGGATACTAGCTGCTTTGCTACCACTCCAACCCAAGCCGGCGGACCAGAAAACCAGTACCGGCGACTACCGGCTTCCCCTGCTAATGGAGTATCTTGCCACCTTCGCTAGTCCAGCTGCTTTATTTGATGATCCTCGTTTCAGACTGCGCTGGCTCAGGAAGAGTCAGCGGCTTTCTTGGCGTGCTACTTTCTAGTTCTTACCCAGCCATCTTGGCTTTCTCCGGCTACTTTGCTTTCCAATGAATCACCTCACTGCTCCAGACAGGTCTGTAGTAACTACTAAAGCAGAATCCAAGCCCCCCCGCTACCTGCAGCTGCTGCGCGTAGCCGGATTGGGCGTGCTGCTGGGCGTTATCTTGTTTCCGCTGGTGTTTGATTTGCACCGGATTCCGATTCAGACCTGGGATGAGTCGCGCTTGGCCGTAAATGCGCTGGAGATGCATGATTCAGGCAGCTTTCTCGTCACGACTTTCGACCAGAAGCCGGACCTGTGGAATACCAAGCCGCCCCTGCTTATCTGGCTACAAGCCGCCGCAATCGGGCTGCTCGGCCCAACGGAAGTAGCTATCCGAACTCCTACTACGCTGGCCGCTATAGCGACGGTACTGCTTCTGATCGGCTGTAGCGCCCGGGCGCTGCGCAGCTTGGGCGGCGGGCTGGCGGCGGCCTTTATCCTGGTAACTATTCCGGGGTATATGGCCCCGCACGTAGCCCGGACCGGCGACTATGACGCTATGCTCATCTGGTGGCTGGTACTGGGAGTGGCCAGCTTTTTCCAGTACCTGGAAACAAACCGCCCCCGCTACCTGGTGGTGTGGGGCATAGCCTTGGCCGCGGCCATCATGACCAAGGGTGTGGCAGCGCTGCTTGGCAGTCCGGCGCTGGTGCTCTATGTTCTTTTCAGCGGCAAACTGCTCTCTTTGCTGCGGCAACCACGCTTTTGGCTTGTGTTGGCGGCCAGTTTTGCCGTGCCAGCCCTGTATTACACCGCGCGCGAAGCAGTCTTACCCGGCTACTGGCAAGCCGTGATGATGAATGAGTTGGGAGGGCGTTTTTCCGCTGCTCTGGAAAACCACACCGGCCCCTGGAACTTGTACCTGCTCAACCTCTGGGACTATACGTTAGCGCCCTGGACGCTGTGGCTGCTGCCCGCTGTTGGCGTACTGGCCTTCGATTCGCGCCCCGTAGTTCGACGGCTAACGCTGTTGCTGACCCTGTTTATCGTGTGCTGGATGGCAGTAATCAGCAGTGCTCAAACCAAACTGGAATGGTATCCGGCGCCTATCTACCCGATGGCCGCCTGGCTGTTGGGTCTGGCCTTGGAATCGGTTTACCGCCGCGTGCAGCAGTGGCTGCCGGCTCGTACCCGGGCTTGGCAACCCATTGTTGGTATTCTGGCTTTGCTGGCAATGGTAGCCGTGCCGTATCAGAACACGGTAGAAACTATCATCAATCAGCGCACGGACGGCTTTTCCTGGGAAGGTGACCATGCTGCCGGTTCCTTTGTGCGCAACTACCTGCGGGAGCACTCCGACTACCGCCAGGTAACGCTGGTGGTGCCGGGAGGCTACCAGCCAACGATTATCTTCTACATCAAGGCGTTTAGAAGCCGGGGAATCGAGATTTTGACCACTCAGCCCGATGGGCTGCAGAATCTGGCTCCGGGCACTGAGGTTCTGGTATACAGCCCCGAAATGCGGGACAAGATTCTGGCAAGCTACCAAGCCGTTCTGCTTCACGAGCAGGAGCCGGGCACCGCCCTCCTACTTCAGGGGCGGAAGTAGCGCGTACAGCCGAAAAAACAGCTACCGCCGGGTCTTACCATTGTATTGGCACCACCCGGCGGTAGCTGTTTTCGGTCGTAACGGACGGACGCGGCCTTAGGGAGCGACTGTCAGCTCAATGTCATCCAGGTAAACCGGCCCGGTAGCATTGGCCCGCCACAAGTACACCCGCACTTGGCTATTGGGGTCAACCACGGCAGGCAGGGTCAGGTCCTTCTCCACCAGAGTCCAGGCATCTACTTTTTCCAGGTCAATCTTCTCGTAGAAAGCATTGGTGCCGCTCTGGTCCGGATTCATGATTTGAAACACCAAGGCAGCATTGCCGGGCTTGGTCAGAAAGGTCCAGGCTTTGAGGTGAAACTTATTGATACGCGTCGGCGACAGGCGGCCCAGCTTGTTGATATAGGTGACCCCGTATTCAATATTCGAGTCGACCTTCACCGAGTACTTGCCGGTATGGGCTTTTTCCTGCGTCAGGGAAGGATTTTCCGGTAGCCAGCCTTCCAGGCCCTCAAAGCTGGAGGAAAACAATACGGAGCTTTTCGCACTGTCGGCCTCTTCGGTCTTTTTTTGCGAACAGGCTGTGGCTACTACAAGCAGCAGAAAATAGAGTCGAAAGGAGCGCATAAGCAGAAGGAGTTGCGGAAAGCAGGGTTTGGGCAAAGATAGGCTCAGCAGCGAATACCCGAACCATTAGTATGCCGCCAATGCCGTAGTTTTGACTGCGGCATCCTTGGATCAGACCGTCGCGCCTTACTTTTGTCTTTTATCCGCGCCTTGGCCGGAGTTGCTACCTTCTTTATTTCTCGCATGATTTTATTTCGTCGCAACACGCAGCACTGGTTGGGCATGGCCGGCGTTGCCCTGGCGGCTGCGGTGCTGCTGGTAGTGCTATTCTCAGCCGTGCTGGCCAACCCGGATGACTATTTCTTTGCCGCCGGCGGCGACGGGCTGCAGAGCTACTTTGCCACGGCCTACTATGCCTTTTACGATTCCGGGGTGCATTTCTCCGGAATGAACTACCCGGCCGGCGAGAACTTCAACTACCCCAACCTCCAACCCCTCATTGCCTGGGTTATCGGGGCTCTGCAGCGCCTGGGCATCCCGGCCGCGCAGCACACCATCGGCATTGTCAACGTGCTGGCTCTGGTCAGTGTGTTTTTCACGCCGGTTATCCTGTATGCCATCCTGCGCCGCACCCGCATGTCGGTGGGCTATGCCATGGTACTGGCCCTGATTATCGGCTTTTTGTCGCCGCAACTCCAGCGCCTGGGCGACCATATGTCGCTGAGCTACTCCTGCTTTGTGCCCCTGTTGTGGTATTTCATTATCCGGATGCAGGAAGCGCCGCGGCAGCTGCGCTGGTACGTGCTGTTTGTGGTCAGCAGCATGCTCATGGGCCTGGTAATGCTCTACTTCCTGGCCTGCGGCTGCTTGTTTTTGCTGGGCCACGTGGCTATTCTGGCCTTGCGGCGGCAGCGCCCCCTCGACCTGCTGTGGCGCATGGCCGTGGCCGCCATCCTGCCGTTGGTGCTGATGCGAACCTGGCTCTGGGCTACCGACGTCGTCACGGACCGCCCCCCCAACCCGTACGGGTTCTTGGTGTACATGGCGACGCCCCGGGGCGTATTTACGCCCTATCTGGAGCCTTTTCACAGCCTGTGGCAGGCCGTATTCCCGACCGAGGAAATCAGCTTCGAGTCGATGTCGTACGTGGGTCTGGTGTGCACCGGCGTGCTGCTCGTATCGGCGCTGCTGCTGGTGTCGCGCCTGTGGAAGCGGCGGCAGCACCCGAGCCGCCTACTGGGCCGTAGCCTTCCCGACCATCTGCAAACCGGCCTGTGGGCGGCCACCTTGCTGCTGTTCTTCTCCTTTGCCGTACCCTTCATTTTCCCCGGGTTTGCCAGCCTGATTGATTACCTGGGCCCGCTCAAGCAATTCCGGGCCTTGGGGCGCTTTGCCTGGCCTTTCTACTACGCGCTGAGCGTCTACACGGCCTATTACCTCTACCGCCTGCTGCGCTACCAACTGCAGCACCGCGTACCGCTGCTGGCCTTGCCCTGGCTACCTCTGCTGCTGGCTTTCTGGGGCCTGGAAGCCTGGATCAATATTTCCTCCAAAGCCAAAGCCGCGGAGCAAGGGGCGGGAGCTTCTGCCTTTATGGACCCGGCCGCCGGGCCGGTGCAGCGCCTGAGCTGGGCTAGTCGCACGGCCGCCGATTTTCAGGCCATTATGCCCCTGCCCTACATGAACAAAGGCAGTGACCGGATCGACCTGAGCGGCTCGGGCAACTCGGTGTACCAGGCCCACCGGCTGGCCGTCACCATGGGCCTGCCCGAGCTGTCGACCTACGTTTCGCGCCCCTCCATCGAGCAGACGCTGCGCCACGTGCAGCTGCTGAGCAGCCCGTTGGTGGAAAAGCCTCTGCTCCAGCAGTTCTCTTCCGACAAGCCCATTCTGCTGGTAGTAGCCAACGACCCGCTGACCCCGGAGGAACAACGCCTGGTGAGCATTGCCAAGCTGCTGCTGAAAGAAGAAGGCTTCTCCCTATACGAGCTGCCCATTGCGGCCCTGGCCGCTACCACCCTGGAACAGGAACGCGCCAAGGCCGCCACGCTGCTCCCCACCCTGCCCAAACGGGCCGGCGACATCTACACCACCACCGACCGGGGCGTCATTCGGCAGTCGTATGACGACAGCCCGGACCGGCGCGGCCGTCTGGCCCCGGGCGCTTTGTACGAAAAAGCCGAAACGGTTACCACGCTCTACGACGGCCCCCTGCCGGCGCCCGCCGACACCAGCCGCTACGAAGCCAGTATCTGGATCAATGGCAAACTGGACTACGGCTACGGCTACATGCGAGTGCAGCAGTTCAGCAACGGCAGCCAGGTCGATGAGCAAACCTCCGATGGGCGCCTGCTCACCGAAATTCAGGGCGACTGGCTGCGGATGCGGGTGCTGTTCCGGCCGAAGCCAAACGTGGACCGCATCATCGTGCTCTACGGCAGCCGCGACCTGCTGGCCGACGACCTGCTGATCCGGCCGCTGAATACGGATGTGTACTGGTACGACGCCAAGCAGCAACCCGTGCTCAACGGCTACCCCCTGGCCCGGTAGCCCCGGCGGCTCCTCTTTGCCCGCGGCCAAGACCGACATCGTTTAGTTCGTATCTTTGTTGCCCTGCCTAATTTTCAGTCTGTGCATCCAACCTACGAACAAGCCTATCATCAGCTGGAAGAGCAGCATTGGTGGTTTGTGGCCCGGCGTGAAGCTGTGTTTGCGTTAATCCAGCAGCTCAGCTTGCCCCTTGATGCCCGCATTCTGGAAATAGGCTGCTCGGGCGGCCCCTTGCTGCTGGCCCTGCAGGCCGCCGGCTATACCGACCTGAGCGGCATCGACGTGAGTGAAACCGGGATTCAGGTGGCCCGCAGCCGCGGCCTGACCAATGTAGCGGTGATGGACGGCGCCCAGCTGACGTTCAAAGACGCTTCTTTCGACTTGATTATTGCCTCCGATGTGTTAGAGCATATCGAGCACGAGCATCAGGCCCTGAATGAGTGGAAGCGGGTGCTACGGCCCCAAGGCCAGCTGATGGTTTTTGTACCCGCCTTCAATGCCTTGTGGAGCAGCCACGACGACGTGAACTACCACTTCCGGCGCTACTCCGTGCCCCAGCTCAGCCAAGTAGTGCGGCAGGCTGGCCTGCAAGTTACCCGCACTTCCTACTGGAATTCGACGCTGTTTTTGCCGGCAGCTGTGGTCCGGGTATGCAAGCGGGCCTTGCTGGGCAACAGCCAACCCGCCCAGGCCGGGGCCGACCTGGAAATGCTGCCCAACTTCCTGAATAGCACCCTACTTACCTTACTACGAGTAGAAAACCTTATTTTTCGTCGGTTTCGGCTGCCCGTCGGTATCAGCGCCTTCCTGTTGGCGACCAAAACACCCTAAGCCACGCTCTTCTCCGACAGTCTTTTCCTCATCCTTTATCCTACCCCGTGGACCTCTCCGTCGTCATTCCCATCTATAACGAAGAAGCCAACATCCCCGCCTTATATACCCGGCTCGGGGGTGTTTTGGACCCTATGGGTGTGCAGTACGAGTTCATCTTTATCAACGATGGCTCGCGCGATAAGTCGCTGGCCCTGGTGCAGAACCTGGCGGCCCGCGACCCGCGCGTGCGCTACATCGACTTTAGCCGCAACTTTGGCCACCAGATTGCCGTCACGGCCGGCCTCGATTTAGCCGCCGGACAGGCCGTGGTTATTATCGACGCCGACCTGCAGGACCCGCCGGAGCTGATTCCGCAGCTGTACCAGAAACTGCAGGAAGGCTACGAGGTGGTGTATGCCAAGCGCCGTTCCCGCCAGGGTGAAAGCGCCGCCAAGAAGCTTACAGCCAAGCTGTTCTACCGCCTGCTGGCCAGCATCACCAACATTTCCATTCCGGTCGACACCGGCGACTTCCGCATCATTTCGCGCAAAGTGGTGGATGCCCTGAAGCTGATGCCGGAGCAGAACAAGTTTATCCGCGGGCAGATTTCCTGGATTGGCTACCGCCAGACCTACATCGAATACGACCGGGCCGAACGGGCGGGCGGCGAAACGGGCTACACCTACAGCAAGATGATTCGCCTGGCCCTGGACGGCATTACCGGCTTCTCCGACGCCCCGCTGAAAGCGGCAACCGTTAGCGGGTTTATCGTGTCGGGCCTGGCCTTCCTGGTCATGATCTACACGCTCTACGCCCGCTTCGTCAGCCATGAGTACGAGCCGGGCTGGGCCTCGCTGATGGTCAGCATTCTGTTTCTGGGCGGCGTACAGCTGATTGCGGTGGGTATTATCGGGGAGTACATTGCCCGCCTCAGCGCCAACGTGCGGCAGCGCCCCTTGTATATTATTTCCGACACCAACATTCCGGTAACCGAGCGTACCGAGCCGGTACCTGCCCGCTAGGTCGGCGCCAAACCCATTATTGGCAGTTAATCAGCAAGGCCCGAGCAGCGCACGTTGTTCGGGCCTTGCTGCTGTCGGGGGCCGTGGCGCGCAAATTTGCTAGTTTTGACGGCCTGTCTCCGTCTATGCTGCCGCCTTCCTCTTCCCGATCCTCTTCTCCTGCGGTGGCCTTGCGGCGCTGGTGGTGGCTGCCACTATTGCCCGCGGCGTGGCTTGGCCTGCTGTGGCGGCTGGGAGCTGCCCCTCTGCAGATGTGGGACGAGGCTCGTTTGGCCGTAAATGCCGCCGAGATGCTACGCTCGGGCAATTGGCTGGTAACGCACTACGCTGGTCAGCCCGACCTCTGGAACACCAAGCCCCCGCTGCTGATTTGGCTGCAGGCCCTGAGTTTGCACCTGTTTGGCTACTCCGAATGGGCGGTTCGCCTCCCAACGGCACTGGCCGCGCTGGCCCTGGTTGGCTTGGCGGCGGCCTTTGCCCGGCGCTGGCTGGGCGGGCCGCTGGCCGGCCTGCTGACCGGTCTGGCGCTGCTCAGCAGCAAGGGTTTCATCACCCATCACGTAGCCCGCACGGCCGACTACGAAACACTGCTCTTGTTCTTTATGACGGCCCAGTTGCTGGCAGCCTTTGCCTGGCTCCAGACCCGGCAGCGGCGCTACCTCCTGCTGGCAGGCGTGGCCATAGCCGGCGCCGTACTGACCAAGAGCGTGGCTGGCCTGTTTTTCTTGCCCGGTATTTTGCTGGAAGTAACTCGGCGCGGGCGTCTGCTCGACTTGCTTCGGCAGCCTACTGCCTGGCTTGCGGTCTTGCTGGCTGTGCTACCGCCGGCGCTGTGGTATACGCTACGTGAGCAAGCGGCCCCGGGCTACCTGCAGGCCGTCTGGGACAACGAGCTGGGTGGGCGGCTGCTGGGTAGCCTGGAAAAGCACGGGGAGCCCTGGTACTGGTATCTGACGCCCTTTGCCAGCCAGCAGTTTCTGCTCTGGACGCCCTGGGTGCTGGTAGCGGGCGGGCTGCTGTGGCATCGTCCTGCCCGGCGGCCCGCCCACCGTTTTCTTACGCTGGCTGCTTCGGCTGGGGGCGTATTTTTTCTGCTCATCAGCAGTGCCAGCACCAAGCTAGCCTGGTACAGTGCCCCTATTTTCCCGGTGCTGGCCCTGGTGCTTGGCGCGGGTCTCACAGTGCTGTTGCGCAGGGTGTGGCTGGCGGCCCACCGCCGGCGGCAGGGCCAAAATCTGGTTGCAGGTCTTTCTCCGGTAGCAGCCACCTTTTTGCTGGCCGGACTCATCTTCATTCCGTCTCTGGTGGCGCTACAATCCCGCCTGGGCAAAGAGTACCGGCGCCGCTACGACGAGCCCTACCTGACCTACGGGCGTTATCTGCACTGGCAAGCTTCCCAGCCCGGCGCGCCTACCCGCTACGCCCTGGCCCATGCCAGCTCCGACCCCACCGTTCGGGAATACAATGCGCCCCTGGAATTCTACGCCCTGCAAGCCCAGCAGGAGCGCGCCGATACCACGCTGATCCTATACCGCGACATGGCGGGCCTGCAGCCGGGCCAGCGGGTCGTGGTGTGCGGAGCAGCCGCTCGGCAGGCCGTGCAGGCACACTACCGCGTCCAGACTCTGTTGGCTCAAGATTCCTGCGCCACCTTGGTGGTGGATGCCATTCTTCCTTACTAGTGGCGCAAAGGCTGCCAGCTGCTTTTGCTCGGCTCGATCTGGTAACCGGGTCGCCGGGTTTTGTAGCTTTGCTTTCCTCCCACTCAGGCTCTTTTCCGCGCTATGCTCCAACTACAGAACTTTATCAACGGTCAGTTTGTGCCCCCGGCAGCGGGCCGTTACCTCGATAATGTAGAGCCGGCCACGGGCCAGGTGTACAGCCAGATTCCCGACTCCGACGAAGCCGACGTGCAGCAGGCCGTAGCCGCGGCCCAGGCGGCTTTTCCGGCTTGGCGGGCTATGCCGGCCGAAAAGCGGGGGCGCCTGCTGGTGCGCATTGCCGAGCTAATTGAGCGGGACCTGGAGCGGCTGGCACAGGCCGAAAGTCAGGACAATGGCAAGCCTGTGGCCCTGGCCCGCACCGTGGATATACCGCGGGCAGCCAGCAACTTCGCCTTTTTTGGTACTGGCATCAGCCACTTCGCCTCCGAAACCCACTTTCAGGAAGGACAGGCCCTCAACTATACCGTGCGCCACCCCTTGGGTGTAGTCGGCTGTATCTCGCCCTGGAATTTGCCGCTGTACCTGTTTACCTGGAAAATTGCCCCGGCGCTGGCCGCCGGCAACTGCGTAGTCGCCAAGCCGTCCGAAATTACTCCGGCTACGGCCTACTGGCTGGGCGAGCTATGCCAGGAGGCCGGGCTGCCGGCCGGAGTACTTAACATTGTGCACGGCACCGGCCCCCGCGCCGGCCAAGCCCTTGTGGAACACCCGGCCGTGAAAGCCATCAGCTTTACGGGGGGTACCAAAACCGGGGAGCATATTGCGCGCACGGCGGGGCCTATGTTCAAAAAGCTTTCCCTGGAATTGGGTGGTAAAAACCCCAACCTGATTTTCGCCGACTGCGACCTGCCGGCGGCCGTGCAAACCAGTATCCAGTCCAGCTTCAGCAACCAGGGCCAGATCTGCCTTTGCGGCTCGCGCATCTTTATTGAACGCCGTATCTACGAGTCGTTCAAAGAGGCATTTCTGGCGCGGGTGCAAGCCCTGACCGTGGGCGACCCGCTGCTGGAAAGCTCCCGGCAAGGGGCTCTGGTAAGTGAGGCCCACCTCAACAAGGTGCTTTCTTATATTGAGCTGGCCCAGGCCGAAGGGGGCACCCTGTTGGCGGGCGGTCAGCGGGTGCAGGTACCCGGCCGCTGCGCCGAAGGGTATTTTCTGCAGCCCACGGTGTTTGAAGGCCTGGCGCCCGACTGCCGGACCAACCGGGAAGAAATTTTTGGTCCCGTCGTGACGCTTACTCCCTTCGACTCGGAAGAAGAGGTGTTGACCTGGGCCAATGGAACGGAATATGGTCTATCGGCCACCGTGTGGACCAGGGACCTGGACCGGGCCCACCGGGTGGCCCACCAGCTGCACGCCGGCGTCGTCTGGATCAATACCTGGCTGTTGCGCGACCTGCGGACCCCGTTCGGCGGCATGAAAAACTCGGGCGTAGGCCGGGAAGGCGGCCTGGAAGCCCTGCGCTTCTTTACCGAGCCCCAGAACGTGTGCTTGAAGCTGTAGAGGCTTATGTGGCGGCGTCTGGGCTCTGCACCGGCAGGTCAGCTTCTAGGCAAGGCGTCCTAAACGGGGCCTTTCGGGTAAAGGTGAGTACCACAAACAAGGAAGTGAACAGGCTGACCGAAGCCAGATAGGTGTAAGGAATAATCAGGAAGCCGTAAAAGGTAGCCAAGTAGACCTTCAGGCTAAGCAGAGCAGCTACGCGGGGGTCGAAACGGTGGCGAAACAGCCAGAACAGGGTGCCGCTAAGCACCACCACAGCCGTGCAGGCTAGCAGATGTACTAGCTGCAAACGGGAAATCCGCTCGACCAGCGTGCCGGGCAACTCATAGAACCACGGGGCAAACCCAACGCCATTGAACAGGTGCATGGGCACGGCTACCGGCGCCAGGGGGTCAATATGCTGCCACTCGCCCTGGGCTACATCCAGATTTTCGAGTTGGGCCCGCAGAAAAATAGTGGGGTCGTGGAGCAGAAAAGGGCCGAAAACCAGCACCACCCCGGCCAGGGCCAGCGCAATTGTCCGCCAGGCCCGGGGACCATTTTCCCGTAGCAATAGCAGCCCGTAAAGCGGCAGCCAGAGCGCCAGCGAAAAGCGGGACAGCAAGCACAGCACGATGCCCAAGGCCTTGACCCAGGAGCTGGGGCTGAGCGTACCCACGGCCAAGACGCAGTAGTAGCCCACAATCAGGCTTTCTACGGTGTAGCTAAACATGGGCTTGTCCCGAATCACCACGAAATGCAAGACCAGCACGGGCAGCACGGACTTGAGCAGCCACTCCGGCCCCGACAGGCCCAAACGCACCAGCTGCCAGTGGTAGGTGACCAGCAGGACCAGTAGCAGCAACCCCAACGCCCAGAGCCGGTAGTCGAGCCCGGCCAGCTCAGCCGGAACAAACGGCAGCCATTGCAGGGGCGGATAGTTGGGCAAAAAGGTATAGCCGAACAAGGTTATCGGCTGGTATACCGGCTCAGGCCCCAGCAGGCGGGTCACGTAGACCTGCAAAGCCGGCAGAATATCAGAGCTCTTTCCAATGGATGCCACGTCGGCCTGGGCAATGAGCTTGGTGACAACGGGCGTGGTTAGCAGCCAGCTACCTATGGAAAAGCCCAGTCCTACAGCTAACCGGGGCAAAACTGCGCGGGCAGTTGGCAACGGAGGCCAGGTGAAGCGGTAATCGAGCCAGTGACGGGCGGCCAGATAGCACAGACCCAGCCCCAGGGCGTAGAGGACAACCGGGCTCCAGTAGGGGCCCATACTATTGCGCCAGTAGGTAAAGAACAGCACTTCCAGCACAAAAAGTAGACTACAGCCGGCCAGTAGGATGGCGCCTGTGCGAGGCAAGGTGGGAGAGGTCATGAAACAGGGCGGCACGCGCCGCTCCCAGCCCAGCGTAGCAGAGGGCCCAAAGCGGCGCGGAGTGGGAAATAAGCAGTAAAACCTACTGAATTTTTTCCATTGCCCGCTCCAGATCAGCCAGCGTGGTTTCCTGGAAGACTAGTTGCTCCGTCGACGCCTGCCCGGTTACGGTGCGGCGCATAGCCAGGAAAGGCGTGCCGTTGCGGTACTGCACCCCAACCAGCACCACTTTGCGGTTGGCCGGAATTCCCTGAAAGGCATATCCATCGGCCTGGGGCTGGGCTTCCGCAATAGCCAGACAATCCTCGAACACCAAACGGATACTGGTACCCGGTTCCACATCCACGGGCACGGCAAAGTCTACGGGAGAGCCAGCCGCCAGCGGACGGTCGGCATTCAGCCAGCCCAGGCGGCTGCAGGTGTACACGCGCCGGTTGTCGGCGCTTTCTTCATCGGCCTCTTCGCCGCTATGCTGCACCACTGGCGTAGGCACCACCGAATCGGCGGCCGAGGCTGTAGCTGTAGCATCCGAGTTGGCCAGCCCTTCCTGGAAAGAGAACCGAATGGGCAGTACCATTTTCACTTTTACCAATTGGCCGCCGCTGCGAGCCGGCGTCCAGTGGCCGGAAGTTTGGCGCAACACCCGCAGCACTTCTTCGTCGCAGCCGCCCCCAATACCGCGCACAATGGTCGGGGATTCTACCCGCCCGGCTTCGTCTACCAGAAATGAGGCGTAAACAATGCCTTCCGTTTTGTTCTCGACGGCTGACTGGGGGTAGCGTACCAGCTTGTTGATATCGGCCGGACCACTGCCATAGGTCGGCATCTGGTCGGCAGTAGATGGGCGGGCGGCCAGGGGCTGCTCGGCGGCCGGACCGGCGGCTACCCAGCGCACTGGCTGCTGCCCGCGTCCTCCCTGCCCGTAAAACAGCTTGAGCTCACGCCGGCGGGAGGCCGGGCCGGGCATCTCCAGCTGAAACCCTTGCCCGGGCGCCAGGCGCAGCTGCTGTCCTTTGGCCGAGGCCCGCACCAGCACAATGCCCCCCGATTCGAGCAGTTCGCCTTCGGGTGTTACGGTCGAGAGGTTGGAGAGCAGCATATCGGCCACGCTGTAGCATTCTTTCAGCTCGACCCACACGGGGTTGGTAGCGGGCTGATTGCTGCTGGTAACCAGTACGCCCGCCGGAATCCGCACAACGGTGCCCTCCCGGCCGTGTACTTCAGCCGGTTGGGTTGGGTCAATCTGAAAATACTCACTGGCCTTCAGCGTCAGGTCGTGGAGGCGGGCCTCGGAAGGCGGCAAAGAGGTAGTGTCGGCACCCGGAGCCCGCAGCTGCCCGCGGCGGTACACAATCAGGGGGGCATTGCGGCTAGTGCGGCGGGCCAGCTGGTGCCAGTCGCGCCGGCTCCCGACGCTGCCCGAAGCCGGGGTTTCGGGCAAGGAATCAGCTAAGGCCGGGGCTGTTTCGACGGGCCGGGAAGCTTCCGACTGAACAGGTTTTTCGCGCTGGCAGCTGGCGGAAGCTACCAGTAAAAGGGAGTAAAAAAGCAGACGGCGTTTCATTCGGAGCATACGCATAAAATCACTCTACGCGAAAACCGTCCGAAAGAAACGCCGTCAAGCAGCATTTTCTCGTGCTAAGCTGGTGTTAGCGGTGCGTAGCACCCGCTATTTACAGGTTTTTTAGCACGAAATCAGTCATTTGGCGATATAAGTGCAGGCGGGTATTGCCGCCATAAATGCCGTGGTTGCGGTTGGGGTAGTATAAGGTCTGGTAGTCCTTATTGGCTTTTACCAAGGCATCCGTCCAGGCCACCGAGTTTTGAAAGTGCACGTTGTCGTCGCCCGTGCCGTGCACAAGCAAGTATTTGCCTTTCAATTGCTGGGCAAACTGTACCGGCGAATTATCATCGTAGCCGGATGGGTTTTCCTGGGGCGTTTTCAGGAAACGCTCGGTGTACACCGAATCATAATAGCGCCAGTTGGTAACGGGAGCCACCGAAATTGCCATCTTAAACAGGTCGGCATTCTTGGTCATGGCCAGGGCCGTCATGTAGCCCCCGAAGCTCCAGCCCCAGATACCGATGCGCGACTTATCCACATAAGGCAAGGTGCCCAGGTACTTGGCGCTTTCGCCCTGGTCAATGGTTTCGAGCTTGCCCAGGTTGGCGTAGGTGCTCTTCTTAAACTCCGCGCCCCGGGCTCCGGTGCCTCGGTTGTCCACCGAAACCACGATATAGCCTTGCTGGGTCAGCAGCTGATGCCACAGGTAGTTGGTGAGAGCAATGCCGCCCCCAATGTCGTCCTTCACGGTCTGGGAGCCGGGGCCGCCATACACGTACATCAGCACCGGGTACTTTTTGTTGGGGTCGAAGTCGGCGGGCTTCAGCATCGAGCCGTTCAGGGTCACCCCTTCCGACGTTTTAAAGCTGATGAACTCCATTTTGCCCAGGTTGTACTGGCTCAGCGTCTGGCGCAGCTTGGCGTTGTCTTCCAGCACTTTCACCACCTTACCGTCCTTACCGTTGCGCACGCTCACTGTGGTAGGCTCGCCGGCGGCCGAGAAGTAGTTAAGGAAGTAGCGGCAGTCGGGACTCATGTTCACGGTATTGTTGCCGTGGGCCGCCTCGCTCAGGCGGGTCTTGCCCCCACCCTTCAGGTTGATGCGGTAGAGCTGGCGCTGCAGCGGCGAGGCCTCGGTGCTGCTGTAATATACCAGGCCCTTGTCCTCATCAAACCCGTCGATGCTGGTGATTTCCCAGTTACCCTTGGTGAGCTGACGCACCAGCTTGCCCTGCATGTTATACAGGTACAGGTGACGGTAGCCGTCTTTTTCACTGCTAAACAGAAACTGCTTGCCGTCGGAGAGGTAGCGCAAGTCGTCGTTTACCTCCACGTAGGCCTTGTCGGTATCAGTGAGCACTACCTGGGTTTTGCCGCTAGTGGCATCGGCGTGCAGCACGTCGAGCTTGTTCTGCAGGCGGTTCAGGCGCCGGATGCTGAGCAGGTTGGGCGTTTCAGTCCAGATGATGCGCGGAATGTACTGGTTGGTTTCGGGGCCCACGTCCATCTTGGTGGTTTTGCCAGCGGCCACGTCGTGCACCGAAATGCTTACTACCGAGTTCTTTTCGCCGGCCTTGGGGTACTTGTAGCGGTAGTCCTGCGGATATAGCTCGCCCCACACCTGCATGTTGTACTCGGGCACCTGACTTTCGTCGAAGGTATAGAAGGCCAGCTGCCGCGAATCGGGTGACCAGAAAAAGGCCTGGGCAAACTCGAATTCCTCTTCGTATACCCAGTCGGTCGAGCCGTTAATAATTTTGTTTTGTACGCCGTCGGTGGTCACGGCTTTTTCCTGCATAGTGGCCAGATCCGTCACAAACAGGTTGTTGTCGCGCACGAAAGCCACGCGCTTGCCATCGGGCGAGAAGGTGGCGTAGCTCTGCTTGCCGCCGGCGCTCAGGGGGGTCAGCTTCTTCGAATCCCGGTCGTACACGAAGTAGGTAGCCCGGGAGCTGCGCCGGTAAATGGGCTCCTCGGCGGTCCAGAACAGGATTTTCTTCTCATCCGAGTTGAAGGAGTAGCCCTCTACCTGCAGGGGCTGGCCGCCCACTTGCAACTCCTGGCCCGCCACGAGCGTCTGCACGGCCTTGCCGGTCGTCACGTCGTGCTGCACCAGGTCCCCGTTGTCGAGGGCCGAGTAGTAGCGGCCGTCGCGCATCCAGTTGAAGCCGGGCACCGAGCGGGCCTGGAACGTGCCTTTAGCCCAGATATCCTCGAGGGTAATGTTCTGTTTTTGCTGAGCGACGGCCAATGGAGCCGAAATGGGCAGCAAGGCGGGGCTGGCGGTGGCTAGAAAGAAAGCCAGACCAAGAGAGCGAAAATTCATAGAAGCGAAAAAAGTGAACGGCGGAAAGTCAGGTACTAAAGGTACGCACGAAAAGATGGCCCTAAAGTCGAAGTTCAACCCGGGTAGTTGCGCTGGCAAAGCTGGGAAGTATCAAAAAGTTGCTTTCCTGGCCCATCTTTCGAGCTGGCCGTGCATGAATTCACAGACAGACACGTTACTATCAGCAGATTTCTTTCCGGCCCGTCCCTCAACTTAGCAGCCCACTTCCGACCTTTGCCTCCTATGCGTCTTCGTTTGCCCCTGGTTGCTTTTCTATTGCTGGGCCTAGTAGCGGCCTCCTGCTCCGATGATTCCGAATCGGGCCCCAACCCGTATCTGAACCTGGTCGGCAGCAGCCGCTTCGTTAGCACCAACCGGGTCTTGTCCGGCGCCGGCGACACGCTTTCGACCCGCCTGTACACGGCCGTAGCCGATACCAACTCCGCCACCGACCAATTGCAGCGCCTGCGTATTACGGTGGCCTATACTCCCGGTAAGAATCCTGTCGTCTACACTCCTACCTACGACCCGACTACCTATGGCAACAACACAGAGGAGCTGGTATTCCTGGATTCTCTTTTGAGCACCACGAAGCCCAAACAGCAGCTGGCGTTTCAATTCACCTTCAACGCCCGAACTACCTCCGGCCGGGAGCTGTGGAAATTTGAGTCGGAAGACAACCAGCAGCGCACGGCCAGCCGCAGCTACCGCCTCACCCTGCGCAACGGCGACTCGGCCCTGGTCTACCACCGCTACACGGCTCGGCTGCAAGCGCCGCGCGCTATTAGCAGCCGTAGCTTTTTGGCCTTACTGCCCGGCCTAACGCTTCCCAAGTTTACCATCCGCAACAACCCCGGTGCCCAGCAGCTGGTCGACCTAATTTACCAGCCCACCGCTGCCGGAGAGCCGGCCCTGTCCTCTCCCGATTCCTCGGTGCTAAAACTCAGAGGGGCGAAATGGAACGTGAAACGCACTACCCAGCTTCGCCTCGCTAGCGTGGGCGACAGCGCCAGCTTTGGCGGTGCCAACAATATAGCCGCCTTCACGGCTATTTTTAACCGCGGTACGCTTCCCTTAGCCCCAACTACTACTGGCCCGCTCCGAAGACGACAACTTATTGCCTTCCTGACGCAGGACAATAAATACGGCCTGATTCAGGTAGAGAACATCAGAACAACGCCAGTTCCCACGCTGGATTTGCAGATCAGAATCGCAAAATAACAACAGCAAAAAGGGCGGCCTGTCGAAACAGAGCCGCCCTTTTTAGGAGAAGTTCACGGGGTTAAAAGGTCCAGCCTGCCGTGACAGTCGTCGTGTAGCGGTTAGCATCGACGCTTACCACGGGAGTGTTTTCGTTCAGCGTATAAGGGCTGTAAAACCGCTTGCTGGTATGATACACGCCGGCTACGTCGACAAAGAAGTTGTTCTGCCGAATACCGACGCCCCCGGTAAAGAAGTTTTGAGTACGGTCGAAGGTGCTGTTCTTGTACGGGTCGCCGTAGCGGGCGTACCCGGCCCGGAGCCGAAAAATATCAAAGCGCAGTTCGCCTCCCAAACGCACATTCACGGCCGACTGGTAGAGTTGCTGCACATTGTCATTGTCATCACCGAAATCAATATTGCTGTTCAGGGCCGGGTCGCTATTATCGTTGCTCAGGCGGGCTTGGCTGTAGTTTAGGTATTCTACATCGCCACTAATAAAGCCATGCTTGCCGATAATGGCGGCAATGCCGCCCGAAGCGCGGAAGGGCGTAGTCAGGGCGTAGTTGTTTTCCCCGGGGTCAAGGGCGTCAGAAGCCGAGTTATACGTTCGGCCTTCCACTTCAATAGGCCGATCAAACGTAGCGCTCATGGAAGCTCCGTAGGTTTCGGAAAGCGTCATGTACGTAGGCGTCTGGATAGCCGCGCCAACCCGAATAGCATCGTTGGGCCGGTAAATAGCTCCAATACGCGCGTTGATACCCGCTCCCCGCGTCTCTAAGGTTTCCCGATAGGTCAGGCTGCCAAATGCCGTTCCGGGTGTGTTGGGCTCAGCTGGCGCCGGGTCGGTTGCCGTCAGCACGCTGGTAGAATTAAACCGGGTGCTAACGATACCAATGGCCCCACCGATATAGAGCTGGTCACGGTAGCTGGCTCCGTACCCAATATCAAACTGAGTCTGCGAACCGCTTGTTTGCACCGTCTCTTCCTGGTTTAGCTGACCAGTTTTTTCAAAATCCCGCGGAATGTACGTGCCGTTGGCGTCGTCTTCGGTCAGGAAAACATTATAGGCCAGTTCGTCAAGATCCTGGTTTTGGTACTCGCTCAGGCGCTGCAGAATATCCTGTTCCAATGCGGGCTTGCCCTTGTAGCGGAAGTTCTGGTTGAAGTCGTTGATGCGGGTGAGGCCAATAGCCAGCGTACCGCTGCGCCACGGACTATCATCACTATCTGGTCGGCGGGTGGCAAATGCGGCCCCCAAGCTGGCCAAATGAAGACTGTTTCGGGCATCGGTGGAGGAAGTGCCAAAGGCAGTGCTTTGGGTGTTGCCCACACCTATGCCCGGTGAAAAGCTGAACTCCGAACGCTGATACATACCCAGCCCGGCCGGGTTTGTAATCAAACTGCCCAGATCGGCTCCTACCGCTACGTTGGCGCCACCAATACCTAATGTACGCGCCGTACCCCCAAACTGCGTTTGAGAAAACCGCAAGGCATCTACTTCATACTGGGCAAAGCCGTAGCTAGCCTGGCCCATAAAGGCCACAGCAAGCAAATATTTAAGATTTTTCATAGGAGGAAAGAAAGGTGGCCGACTAAAGGCCGGCCACAATAAGATTTCCAGATAAATTATTCGCCTCGGCCTCGGCCACCACCGCTCCGGCCGCCGCCGCCGCCACCGCCATTGGAAGGCGAGGAGCTACGAGATGGCTCGGAATAAGAGCGAGTAGGCGCCTCGTAGGACCGCTGGGGTGCTTCGTAGCTGCGTTGCGGTGACTGTTGGGGAGCGTCATATACACGCTGACGACGTACAGGCTGCTCTACTTGCCCACCGCCATTCTGCCCACCGGAGTTTTGCTGCTCGCTGGTCATTTCGCGGAGCCGGGCCCGGCGCTGCTCAGCAAAGGAAGGCGCAGTAGATTGCTGGCGGCTGCCACCATCATTCGCATTTTCTACTACCCGCCAGCGGCGGCCATTACTTTCCGTTGTGCCCGACTGCCCGGCGGCGTCCTGTCCGCGGGGAGTAACCCGGGAACCGCCTTCGTTTTCAAAGATGGCACTCTTGCGCACTGGCTGCTCACCGGCAACCCCATCACGGCTGGTTGGAACTGAACCACTGCCAGTCGTACCAGCGCTACCTGCCTGCGAGCGGCCTCGCCCGTTCCAGGTAGGATTGGTTGTCGAAGAACCAGTACCGGGACTGATTCCAGTGGCGTTCGACACGTTATCGACCGGAGCTACGATGCCACCTTCCCGGCCGCTGCGGCTACGACCCGCCCCGCTGCCGGCGCTACGATTAGCACTTACTGCTTCGGCGCTGCGGCCAGTCCGGTTTCCATATCGCACGTTGCGAACGGTACCACCAACCGTGCCGCCGTAGTAGCCACCGCCATAGCCGCTGTAAAGCCCGTTGCGGTAGCCATCGTAATAGCCGCGGCCATACCCCCCATAACCGTAGCCGTAGCGCCAAGGATTATAGTAAGGCCGGCCAAAACCGATATTGATAACTACTGCTGAGCCACCGTAGTACGGACCGTAGAAAGGGTCATAGAACGAACCGTAGTAGCCAGGGCCCCAGCCATAAGGAGAGTAGCCACCGTAGTAAGAGTAAGCACTACCTCCATACCAAAACGGATCCGAGTAGATGAAATCATTATAGCCATAGCCAAAGCTGCGGTACACCGGCTGATGAAAACGCCGAATGCGGGCAGAATAGCTGTAGTCATCATCATAGTATTCCGAGCCCCCGCTCTGCGAAGAACTCGAAGACTTGCTGGAACTGGTATAGTCAGGGTTGGCTTCAGCATCGGGAGCAGTGGCCTCCGAAGCCTCGCTTTGCACAGCCGCCGTCGAACGAGCGGGCTCGTTGTAGGTCGTGCGGTCTTTAGAAGAATAATATACCCCGTCGCTCTCCGTAGAGGTAAGAGCCGAGGTGCTTGCGCAGCCACCCAGCGTAAGCAGGGCCATGGCGGGCAAAACGGTATTAAGGATTGATTTCATGGCTGCTGACGCTGAAAAGTAAACCTTGCAAGGAACAGAGTAGAGAAACCTCAAATAGGTTGCCTGACTTAATATAGACTGGCGAGGTGAGCTCCAGTTTAATAACGTAATTTGGCGCCGAAACGGTGCCCTTTTCTTATGACAAATCTTATACCAGATTGGGGAACTATTTCGCTTACCCAAAGATACCTCGAAGATGAGTAAAAGTTTGCCCAAACGCAGCGAAGATTATTCCCTGTGGTACAATGAGTTGGTGAAGCGGGCCGGCTTGGCCGAAAACTCCGCCGTGCGGGGCTGTATGGTCATCAAACCGTATGGCTACGCCATCTGGGAAAAGATGCAGCGGCAGCTCGACGATATGTTCAAGCGCACGGGCCATCAGAATGCGTATTTCCCCCTCTTTGTACCCAAAAGCCTGTTTGAAGCCGAGGAGAAAAATGCCGAGGGCTTTGCCAAGGAATGCGCCGTTGTGACGCACTACCGCCTGCAGACCGACCCCGACAAACCCGGCAAGCTGCGCGTTGACCCCAATGCCAAGCTGGAGGAAGAACTGATTGTGCGGCCCACGTCGGAGGCCATCATCTGGAGTACGTACAAAAACTGGATTCAGAGCTACCGCGACCTGCCGTTGCTGATTAACCAGTGGGCCAACGTGGTGCGCTGGGAAATGCGGACCCGCTTGTTTTTGCGCACCGCCGAATTCTTGTGGCAGGAAGGCCACACGGCCCACGCCACGGCCGAGGAAGCCGTGGCCGAAACCCGGCAGATGCTGGACGTGTATGCCCAATTTGCCGAGGAATGGATGGCCTTGCCCGTTGTAAAGGGGGTAAAAAGCGAGAATGAGCGGTTTGCCGGCGCCCTCGACACGTACTGCATTGAAGGCTTGATGCAGGACGGTAAAGCCTTGCAGGCGGGTACGTCGCACTTCCTGGGCCAGAACTTCGCCAAGGCCTTCGACGTGCAGTTTACCAACAAGGAAGGCCAGCTGGAGCACGTGTGGGGTACTTCCTGGGGCGTGAGCACCCGCCTAATGGGCGCCCTGATTATGAGCCACTCCGACGACGAAGGCCTCATCCTGCCGCCCAAGCTGGCTCCGATTCAGGTAGTGATTGTACCGATTTACAAAACCGGACAATTAGAAGAACTGGCTGAACGCATCCGCCCCATGCAAATGGGCCTGATAGAGCGCGGCATCAGCGTAAAGTTTGATGACCGGGACACCGAACGCCCCGGCTTCAAATTTGCCGAGTGGGAGCTGAAAGGGGTGCCGGTTCGGATTGCCGTAGGCATGCGCGACCTGGATAACGGTACCGTGGAAGTAGCCCGGCGCGACACTAAGGAGAAAATGAACCTGCCGCTGGCCGACATCGTGAACAGCGTAGACCAGCTGCTGACCGATATTCAAACGAATATCTACCAGCGGGCTTTGCGCTTCCGTGAAACGCACACGACCCGCGTAGACACTTACGAGGAATTCAAGCAGGCTCTGGAAGGCGAAGGCGGGTTTGTGGTTGCTCACTGGGATGGCACGTCCGAAACGGAGGAGCGCATTAAGGAGGAAACCAAGGCTACCATTCGCTGCATTGCGCTGAACGAGCCGGATGAGGAGGGAGTCTGCATTCTGACCGGTAAGCCCAGCCCCCGCCGGGTATACTTCGCCCGGGCCTACTAGGCTACACGAAGCTTACGAACCGAAAAGGCCAGCAACGCGCGTTGCTGGCCTTTTTGCATTTGCATAATTCCTCTACTGGGCGGCTTGTATAGCGTTGACCAATTCTTCGTCTGAGAGATTGTCCAGCCAGTCTTTGGCTAGCTCGAGCCGTACGGTTTGTGCTCCGCCGCTGGGTGTGCAGACGACTGGAACCCCACCCTGCTCGGTTTCGCTCAGGTCGGTGGCTTTTTCAGCAGTTTCGTTATCGAGGCCGGCGTAGGCTTGTACGCAGGTCCAGCGGGTTTTATCGGCGGCGGTTACTTCGCGTTGTTTCATCATGCAGCGGCATACGCAAAAAGTCGGTGCCGAGCCGTCAGACTATTAACACGGCCTCTTTTCTCTGCCCTTGCGCCGCTTGGGCCGCCCGCAAGGCCTGTTGCACGTGCCGCTGCTCGTGGGCTACCACAAACTGCAGGGCCTCGCCTACCCGCAGCTTCAGCAACCGGAAAAACTCGATGCGGACGGCTTTCCGATTCAAATCAGTATTGGCCGCCGAAGCCAGCAGCTGCAGCAGGCGCGTTTGGTGCTGCAGAAACTCCTCTACCACCGAGGCCTGCAGCTGACTACCGGCTGGGTTCATGTGCTTGATGGTCTGCTGCTTTTTTCCATTTTCGGGCTTTACGGTGTCGTACGATTTGCGCCCCAGCCACGAGAAGCCGACTTCGTGCGGATGTTGGCCGGGCGCTTGGGTCTGCAAGGCCTGAGCCAGCTCCTGGTTGTAGAAGCGGCTGTAGCGGTTCAGGTGTTCCAGGCACTCAAGCACGCTCCAGCTGTTGGGCCCGGGTTTGAAGTTGAGCACTTGGGTATCCAGGGGGCGAAGCTCAGCGTCGACGGTAGCGTATAGGGCCTCCACTTGGCTGGCTAAGTGGCGTAAAAGGACGGTAGAAAGCATGGCAGTGAGGGTTGTCGTTGGTTTAGACAAAGGTGCTGGCCCCGCTCCTGCCAAACCTTGACTGGAATCAATATTTAGCGCAGCCGGCTCAGGGTTTCGGGGCTCATGCGCAGATAAGAAGCTATGTACTTTTTAGGCACCCGCTGAAAGATGTGGGGACTACGGGCCAGCAGGCGGGCCAGGCGCCGTTCGGGCTCGGGTAGCAGCAAGTCAATTTCCCGCTCGATGCGCCCCACCAGCACCCGCTCCAGCTCCTGGCGCCAGAAGCGGGCAAAGCAAGCATTGCGCTCCACAAAGTCCGTAAAGTCGGTTCGGGAAATGGCCAGCAACTCGCACTTTTTCAGAGCCTGCAGGCAGTAGTCGGAAGGCCGGTTGTCGACAAATGAGGGAAAGGAACAGACCATGTTGTTGGCGTAGCCAAACCCCACGCATATTTCCTCGGCCTGGCTCGGATAGTAAATGCGCAACACGCCGCTGGCCACAAAGTAGAGGTTGTGCTCTACCTGCCCGGCCTGAATGAGAAAGTCGTGGCGCTTGAGCGTCACCAGGCGTTTCCAGAGGGGCAGAAATGCTTCGATATCCTCTTCACTCAGATAAGGCACCTGCCGGAGCAACGTTGCCAGCATAGCAAGACCTTCAGAAAGCACCGCCGCCATGGATAAGCTGGTAAGTATGTAAAGCAAAGTCCAAAATAGCCACTCTGCCCCGGATATGAATGGCAAGGCGGGCGCTTTTCTGCGTATATTTAATCTACTCTATACCTGACCCGACTATGGACTGGATTTCCATTTCCCTCTTGCTCCTATTTGGCTTGCTGTTTTTGCTGGCGGAAGTACTCTTCATCCCCGGGACTACCCTGGTCGGATTGGTTGGCTTTGCCTTGCTGGCGACTGGTATCTGGTTTGGCTATCGGGACTTGGGCAGCACGGCCGGCCACCTCACGCTCATCACCGCGGCCGTGCTGGCTAGCCTGATTCTCTACATTGGGCTTCGACCCAAGAACCTGCACAAGTTTGCCCTCACCGATACGAATACGACCACCGTGCGCGACGCCCGCCGACCCGATATTGAGCCCGGCACGGTAGGCCGTACGCTGTCGGCGCTGCGCCCGGCGGGCACGGCCCTCTTCGACGATGACCGGCGCGAGGTAGTAACCCGGGGCGAGTTTCTGGCCGCCGGCACCGTGGTACGGGTGCTGGGTATCGAGCAAAACCGTATTGTAGTAGAGCAGAGTGCGTAAGCTCTGGTTCAGGCTTTGCCCATGGCGGGAAACCAGCTAAAAACTCGTAACTCGGACCTGGTCTTAGCTCCCAGCCTATGAATATTCCTTTCGCCCCCTTCATTATAGCGGCTATTGCGCTGCTGGTATTCCTGTATTTCTTCCCCATCAGTCTCTGGATTACCGCCATTTTCTCCGGCGTCCGGGTCAGCTTGTTTCAGCTGGTGCTGATGCGGGTCCGGAAGGTGTCGCCGACCCTGATTGTTAACTCCCTGATTACGGCTACCAAAGCCGGCCTGCAGATTACCAGCAACGAACTGGAAACGCACTACCTGGCCGGAGGCAACGTCCCCAACGTCATTAAGGCCCTGATTTCGGCTGATAAGGCCAATATTCCGCTCGATTTCAAGCAGGCTACGGCCATTGACCTGGCGGGTCGAAATGTCTTTGAGGCCGTCACGACTTCGGTGAATCCCAAGGTCATCAACACGCCCAACGTAGCGGCCGTGTCGCAGGACGGGATTCAGCTCATCGTTATTGCCCGGGTCACGGTTCGTGCCAACATCACCCAGCTGGTGGGTGGAGCTGGGGAGGAAACCATTCTGGCGCGCGTAGGTGAAGGCATCGTGACCAGCATTGGCTCGTCGTTGTCGCACAAGGAGGTGCTCGAAAACCCAGACAAAATTTCCAAGCTCGTACTCAGCAAAGGCCTCGATGCGGGCACGGCCTTCGAAATTCTCTCCATCGACATTGCCGACATCGACATCGGTGAAAACATTGGGGCCAAGCTCCAGATTGACCAAGCAACCGCCGACCTAAAAGTAGCCGAGGCCAAGGCCGAAGAGCGCCGGGCCATGGCCGTGGCCGTAGAACAGGAAAATCGGGCCAAAACCCAGGAAGCCAAGGCTCGGGTAGTGGATGCCGAAGCCGAAATTCCGAAGGCCATAGCCGATGCTTTCCGCAGCGGTAATTTGGGCGTAATGGACTACTACAAGATGCGTAACGTACAGGCCGATACCGACATGCGCGACTCCATTGCCAACCCCGGCGGCCAAAACAGCAGCACTAAGCCCGGCCGGGACGAGTCGCGCCTGAGTTGATAGAATAATGTAAAAGACCTGTCATTGCCAAGAGGCACGACGAAGCAATCCGTCCGCTGTGCAGTGCCTAATCCTATTTACCAAAAAGCCCTTTCCCGTTAGTTACAGGAAAGGGCTTTTCGGTTTAGGAAGCTCAGCACATTTCAGAGGACGGCTAGCTACGCTTCGCTGGCACGGGCCAGTCTCTTACACTAGCACCTCAGCGCTTCGCCCGGCATTACTTCTTCGTAATCCGGAATTCTACCCGGCGGTTTAGCTTGCGGGTGTCTTCCTGTTCGTTGCTGGCAATGGGCTTTTTGTCGCCGAAGCCCTCGGTGGTGATACGGTGGCCGCTGATACCCTTCGACACCAGATACTTCTTCACCTCGTTCACGCGGTCCAGGCTGAGCTTCAGGTTCAGAGCCGGGTCGCCCTGATTATCGGTGTGGCCTTCCAGCTTGATTTCTACCGTAGGATAGTCGCGCAGGATGCGCACCAAGCGCAGGAGTTCGGGGTAGGAATTCTCGCGCAGGTAATACTTACTCTGGGCAAAGAAGATGTTGTTCAGCTTGATGGTAGAACCCACCGCAAAAGGCACCAGAAACAGGTCGTGGGTAACCTCCGAGTAGTTTCGGCGGTCGGTTACGTCCAGGTTGTCACTTTCGGCCAGGTAGTTTTCGGCCTCGGCCCGGTAGCCATAGTGCGCACCTGAAGGCAGCACGATGGTGTAGGAACCATCTACCGGGCTGGTTTCGGCCACACCGATTTCCTCTCCCGTCAGCAGGTTTTCATACTTAATAGTAGCTGCTACCGGCTTTTTCGTAGCGGCGTCCAGTACCCGACCCCGCACCAGGGTTACTACTTCGGGCTTAAACTGGGGAGTCAGATTGATGCGGAAAATGTCGCGCGAACCGCCAATACCGTTACGCGACGATACCAAGTAGGCATCTTCACCAGCAGCCGACAAAGTGAAGTAGCCGTCGAAATCGGGCGAGTTAATATTCGGGCCCAGGTTACGCGGCTTCGACCAGTTGGTCCAGCTGTCATCCAAACGCTTTGAGGAGTAAATATCACTCTTGCCGTACCCGCCCAGGCCTTCCGAAGCGAAATACAGCGTTTTGCCGTCGGCGGCCAGAAAGGGCGCAAACTCAGCCTTTTTCGTATTCACCGTGCCACCCAAGTTCTTGGGGCGGGTCCAGGTTCGGCCGTCGGCTTTCAGGAAACTGACGTAAATATCCTGTTCGCCCTTGCCGTCCTTGCGCTGCACGGCCATGAGCAGCACCTTGCCCGAGGTGCCCAGGAAATAGTCGACGTTTTCGTCGTCGTCGTTGTAGAAATCCTCGATTTCAATTTTGACCGGCATGCCCCAGCCCGACTTGGTACGGCGCGAGATACTGGCTCCTTTCGGGTCAAGGCTACCGTCGGGGTTGTAGACGTTGATGAGCACGGCCGTATTGCCATCCGAGGACACGGAGGCCAGGCCATTGGGCCCCGGGGTGTTGATGGGGCCGCCAATATTTTTGGCCTGATTCCAGGTCTTCTTAGCGGCGTTAGCCAGGGTACTGTACCACACGTCCTGCACGTCGTTGCCGCCCCCCACGTTCTGCGGACTTTCCTGCCGGGCAAAGAAGAGTGTTTTGCCATCGGGCGAAATAACCGGGTGCGTATCAACGTACTTCGAGTTGACGTTCTGGCCCAGGTTTACCATGGCCGAGTCGAAGCTGACGCCTTCCGACTCGCCTTTGAACTCCTTTTTGACCATGGTTTCGGCCACGTCGGCAATACCGATGGCGTCAATCTGGTTGACGCCCTCCACGGCTTTGGTATTCATGGATACTACCACGCCAATGGTGCGGTAGGTGCCGGCCGGGAAGGTAATGCTCAGGGAGCGAAACAGTTCCGGAATGGGGCCCGGGCTCTTGTTTTCGTACACCTGGTGCTTGGTGCCGCGCGTGTCAACCAGCTCGATCTTGGTGATAGAGCCCGGATTGAAGTTTTCCACGACGGTGACTTGCTTGGCAATGATGGATTTGCCGTAGCGCACCTCGATAAACTCGTTGGGACCTTCCTTTTTCGGAATCCACGCGTCGTTGTTGATCTGCCCCAGGGGCTGCGCATTCGGCTCGCCCAGTACTTTCTCCGGAGAAAATGCCTCTTTTCCTTCTGCTTTCTGGGAAGACACCTCGACTACTTTCGCCGCCCATATGGCCCGCTGGGCCTGTGCCCAGCTTCCCATTCCAACAATCAGCCCTAAAGAGAGAACAAGTTTTCGAACAATCATAAGCTATATGGCAAAACAAAGGCCTCCGGGAGCATCCGCCCTGTCGGCACGACAGGTTCGAACACTCAAGACGTCCTGAACTGCAAGGAGGTTTCGTGTGAAGCTAAAGCCAAGCCAAAAATACGCACTCCAACTCTTCCGCAGCTTTTTTTTTGTCTAAAACCCAGATTTGCCCGACGGTTGCAGTCCGCTCCCCGATTAGCTACCTTACGCATTGTCAGTGGCCTTTTGTCAGGTCGCCTTTGCGTTATTACCATGCCTTGCTGCCGAGCTTATCTGTCTGCTGCCTGCCTGCTGCTGCTGATTCTGCTGGGCCCGACAGAGCTGCTGCGCGCGCAGGCCCTGACGCCCGGCAGCACTGCTCCCACCGCCGATTCGCTGGTATTACTAGCGTTTCGGGCCCGGCGGGTTGGCGTCAGCACCTATTCCCAGCAAACCGACTTGCGCGGCCGGGCCTCACTCTCCACCCGGCAGGCAATTCAGTACCGTTTGCTTAGCGACTGGATTTACGACGACCGGGGCCAACCGCCCTTCGTGCGGGAAGACTACGCGGCCAATGTGTTGCATACCTGGTCCTTGTCCCGACGTTGGCAAATAGGACAGTTGCTGCACTATGAGCAAAGCCGGGCCAATGCTACGCGAACTGGTGCCTGGCTGGCGCGCCTGAGCTATCAGCATCGGCTGCGCCCCGCCGCAGCCGATACGTTGTCGGTAGCTCGTTACGTTGGCTTCGGCGGTCTGGGCTACGATGCCCGCAACGGCCGCCGCGACGCGGGCCCGTCCTACGGCCTGGAAGTGACGACCCTAATTTACCCGGGCCAGCAGGCCAAGCAGCCCGTAGCTGTGCGCCTCTTTGGGACCCGCTCCCAACTTGGGCCCCGGGTGTGGCAACGCACGCTAGCCGAGGGTTTCTACGAGCGACGCTTCGATGAGCTTTCCAGCGGGGCCCTGCGCCTGGGCTACCGTTCCAACCGGGCCGAAGACTACGTCCCGGGCAACGTGCAACGGATTCAGAGCGACACCATTGCGGCCCAGGCCAGCTGGGTATACCAGTTGGCCGATAAGGTTTCTTTTCGCTCTGACAACCTGCTGGCCTTGCCGCGTCGGGCCTTTGGGTACCGACAACTGGGAGCCGAATCGGACACGATACAAAACCTGGGCTACCAGCAGCTTGAACTTGATACGCGCCAGGAAATGCGCCTGAGCAGTAAAAAGCTGCAGTTTATGGTGTTGTTCAACTACCGGGAGCGAAATCGAAATTACGCCCTCGAGAATAACCGTAACCTCTCGCCCACCAAGCTGAGCGCCGCCACGGAGCGGGAGCAGATCAAGGACATATCCGAAAAAACGACCCTTTGGCAGTCGGAGCTTACCTGGCTGCCGTTGCCGCGCCACTCGGTTTCCCTGCTGGGCTTGGCTCAGCTGCTGCGCGTCGACACGCCCAGCGACGCCAACGACCAGGACCGCGACGAGGCCCAGCACGCCTTGCGGATGGTGTGGGTGGGGCGCTGGGCCGGGGCCTTTCGCACCTCCCTAGCAGTGGGGGCCGAATACCGGCAGTTCGTTTTTATCCGGGCTTCGCTCAGCGCCGAAAACTACACCGACCGGCTGCTGCACTGGGAGCCCTCGTTTACCTGGGCACCGGGGCGGTTCAGCCTGAAGTCGAGCTACCACTTGTGGGTAAGCTACCAGGTGCGCGACCGGCTAAGCGAGCAGCTAAAAAACCGGGCCAGCCGTGTTTTGGAGCAGCAGCAGCACCTCAGCTATCAGTTTACACCCCGCTTGCTGGCAGCGGTAGACTACATCCGGCGCGAAAACCGGATTGGGCTGCTCAACTGGCAGCAGTTCAAGGAAAGCCCCCTGGATACCACCATTACGCATGACCTATCGGCCACCCTGCGCCACAGTTGGAGCGGGCGGCGGGGGCAAAGCAGCCTACGCCTGGGCTACCGGTTTTTGGAACAGCGCACCCACGGCCGCGCCACCTTGCTCGACGATGCCAGCGGGGCCGCGCCCACGCTTATTTATCTGCGCCACCTGACGCGGCAGCAAGGCCCGGAGGTAGCATATGAGCGTCATACCCAGGCGGGCTTTTCGGTTGTTACCAGCTTGTGGCTGCAGCAGTTGCGCACCTTCTACCGCTACCAGCCGGGCCAGGGCACCTACGCCGGCCCCAGCTACGCCACGGAAGACTTACAGCGCCGCACCAACAACCTGTACCCGTACTTTGAGGTAGCCATCAACTGGCGGATCCGCAGCTTTCGGCCGGTGTAGCGTTGGTTGTGCTTTCCTGCGGGTAAAGCAAAATGCCCGGCCACCAGAGAGGCAGCCGGGCATTTTGTGTTTTATCAATCCAAACTGGGCCTTAGGGCTGCAGCGTGAAATTGCGCGTTACCGAGTTAAACGGCCCGGGAATCAGGTTGCCGCTGGCGTCTACCAGCTCCAGCTTCACCGTGTTTTGGCCGGCGGGCAGGCCTTCCATCATGAACGGAGCCCACTGGTCGAGCATGAATTCGGTGCCGTTAATCGTAGCCCGGACCTTGTTGCCCTCCGGCGACAAGGTGGTGTTAACCAGGTAGAAATCGAGCATAACCTTGGCGGCATCCTTGCCCGAGTACGTGTCTTTGGGGCGGCTGTAGAACAAGTGCGGAGCCTGCAGGTCGGCGTTCAACGGCGTAGCGGGAGCCTTGCCAACGGTGATTACCCGTAGGTCGTAGGCACCACGGTGCTTGAGGCTTTCGTGGTAGGAGCGCGACAGGAACGACAGTACCACGTGCTGGCCGTCGGCAATTGGCTTGGTAAATTCCGTCGTGTAATGAGCCGTATAGGGCTCGTTATCAACGATATTATGAATATGCTGACCCTTTTCCGAGTTAGCCATTTCCTCCGAGTGCATCCCGCCCGTCATCTTGGTGAGCTGGAAGTTGGTGATGTCGTAGTCGAACGACACGCTGCCGCTGGGCACCGTAGAGCCCGTGGCGGGAGACTTAAGCTGCAACTGGGCTTCGGGGTTTTTGGGCGAATCCGTGAACGGCGTCAGGCGAATGCCGTTTTTCTCCATGGAAGCGGTAGTAGCCGAGGATACGCGTTCGGCCGTGGCCTGTGAGCCCGACTCTTGTTGTTGTCTGGCCGTGTCGCAGGCAGCCAGACCAAGCAGCATCGCGCTGCTCATTAGTAAAGCAGATGCTTTCATGAGGGAAATGGTGGAAGGGTTAAGATGACCACCGGACCGCTCGTCCGGCCGCGCCCCGACACCGGGACGACGAATGATTTTTTAAGTACCTTGCGCAATACGTAAGGTTTGCTCAAAAGTATATTGATTTTCCGCTATGGAAGAAAAATTGTTGGAAGAAATTCCCTCCCTCGACTTGGCCGATTTTCGTTCCGGTGACCCGGAGCGCAAGGCCCGCTTCGTTCAGCAACTGGGCGCGGCGTATCAGAACATTGGTTTTGTGGCGCTGAAAAACCACGGCCTGAGCGACGAACAGACTGCCGCCCTTTACAATGATGTCAAGGCCTTCTTTGCCCTGCCCGACGATGCCAAGCAACGCTACGAAAACCCCGAGCTAGCGGGGCAGCGGGGCTATATCAGCAAAGGCAAGGAGCACGCCAAGGGTCGCAACACCGGCGACTTGAAGGAGTTTTTCCACGTGGGCCAGGAGGTCGACGATGAGAACGACCCCATCAAGAGCGAGTACCCCGACAATATTTGGCCCGAGGAAATCTCCTCTTTCCGCGAAAGCACGCTCACCACGTATAAGACGCTGGAAGCCGCCGGGAAAGACGTACTGCGCGCCATTGCGCTGTACCTGAACCTGCCCGAAAATTATTTCGACGACAAGGTTCGCAACGGCAATAGCATCCTGCGGCCCATCCACTACTTCCCCATCGAGAACCCCGATGAGGTGCCCGCTGATGCTGTGCGCGCCGCCGAGCACGGCGACATCAACCTGATTACGCTGCTCATGGGAGCCTCCGCCGACGGCCTGCAGGTGCTGCGCCGCGACGGGCACTGGATTCCGATTACGGCCCTGCCCGACCAGATCGTAGTGAACGTGGGCGACATGCTACAGCGCCTGACCAATGGCGTGCTGAAGAGCACGATTCACCGGGTGGTAAACCCACCCCGCGAAAAAATGAACTCTTCCCGCTTCTCGGTACCGTTCTTCATGCACCCCCGCTCGGAAATGAGCCTAGCCGCTCTGGAAAGCTGCATTACGCCCGATAATCCCAAGCAGCAGGAAGACATCACCGCCGGTGAATTTCTGAATGAGCGGTTGATCGAGCTGGGCCTGAAGAAGAAAAAGTAAGTACTCCGTACCGCGTAAGCTGCCGGTTGTTGAAGGTTATGCCCTGGAAGCTCCAGGCACCACTCAGCAACCGGCAGCTTTTTTCTGGCCGGCCGCTGCCCTCGTTAGGAACGCTTGCAAGCAAGCGCCACTATTGCTTTTGCCCCGGCTTTCCGCGTCCTTAAACTGACTACTAAGCATTTGCCTTTGGAAACGGAAGAAATTCAGCTCGCGCCGTCCCCCCGTGGCCCCCGTGGAGCCCGCACGAAGCGGGTGCGAGGAATTATTTTCCTGAAAGATGTGGCGGCCCTAGGCTGCACGGCCTTCGGTGGCCCCCAAGCCCATATGGCCATGATGCTGCGCCTGCTGGTCGACAAGCGCCGTTATCTTACAGCGGCCGAGCTGCTCGAGCTTACCGCCCTGTGTCAGATATTGCCGGGCCCGACTTCCACCCAAACCATTACGGCCATCGGCTTCCGTCTGGGCGGGCCAAACCTGGCGTATCTCACGGTCCTGGTCTGGATGCTGCCGGCCGTGACGCTGATGACACTGGCAGGCCTCACCATCTCTTACCTCGACAAAGACCAGGTAGCGCACGTGGTGCAATACGTGCAGCCCATTGCGGTAGGGTTTGTGGCGTATTCAGCCTACAAGATTTCGGAGAAGGTTATTCATACCAAAACCTCCGTCGCGCTGATGGTGGCAGCCTCCATGCTGGCCTACCGGTTTCAGTTGCCCTCGGTGCTGCCGCTGCTGCTCATTGCCGGCGGAGTCGTCACGACGTTTCGGTACCGCAAAATGCCGGTACTAGAAAAGAAACAGCCCCTGCGTATTGAGTGGGCTAATTTCGCCTTATGGCTGGCCGTGTTGGTTGGCGCCGCCGTGTTGGGCCACTACACCCGGCTGCTGCCCGTGCGTCTGTTTGAGAACTTCTACCGTAACGGCAGCCTGGTGTTTGGGGGCGGGCAAGTACTGGCGCCGCTTCTTTTTGCCGAGTTCGTAGAATTCAAGCACTACCTTTCAACGCAGGAGTTTTTGTCGGGCCTGGGGCTGGTGCAGGCCATGCCCGGCCCGAATTTTTCCTTTGCTTCTTACATCGGCGCCCTGGCCATGCGTCAGGAGGGTGGCGGTATCGGCAGCCAGATTCTGGGGGCAGTAGTGGCTGCGGCCGGCATTTTTATGCCCGGTACGCTACTTATCTTTTTTCTAATCCGCTTCTGGGACCAGCTCAAACAGTATCGGGTTGTGAAGGCATCGTTGGAAGGAATCAATGCCGTATCGGCCGGGCTCGTGTGCGCTGCTACCTTCCTGCTGTACCACCCCTTACCTGATACGCCGGTTAATCTGGCCCTGGTAGCCGCTACCTTCCTGGTGCTGCTCTGGGACAAGTTTCCCTCCTATGTTATTGTGCTGGCGGGCCTGGTGGCCGGAATTATCTTCTGACTGCGGCACTATCAGGCGGTGAAATAGCCTGTGGGTAGCAAGTCCCCGCTTCCAACGCCCAGGCTTTCTCGCACTTGGTGGCACTTAGCTTCCAGCTCCTGGGCGGGCTGCTGGTTGGTGTGGTCGAAGACCTCAATTTCCAGGAACTCGGCTGCATCAGCGGTAGTATCCAGGTGAATCTTGACGTTGCCCAAGCGGTAGATACGGCGGCTTTTTTCCACGACACCCACTACGGTATGCCTGGCGTAGAGGTCGGCAATTTGCTGAGGTGAAGGGTTCAGGTCGTACACGTACACCACGGTTTTTTCAGCGGCCTTATCCGCGACCCGCTCGTAGTGCGTCACTAGGTTTTCAATGGTCCCCTGCCGCAGCTTAAGCTTGCCTGGGCTAATCTCGAAATAAGTGTCACGTTGCTCATCCAGGCCGATATAGGCAAAGCCCAACGCCCGCAACCGCTCTTCCACGCCCGCCCGGTCGCGCAAGTGGGCTTTGAGGGTGAAATCCTGATAAGTCAGGGGCTCCATAGGCAGGGAAGATAATGGCAACAACTTAAAAGTAAAAAGCCTCCGCTACGAATAACAGAGGCTTTTTCGGTACGTGCGAATCGAGGTTACTTCTCCAGCAGCAACGATTCGGGCAGGCTCATCAGGTAGTCGCCGTAGCCGCTCTTGCGCAGCGGAGCGGCAATTTCGCGCAGTTGGTCGGCCGTAATAAAGCCCTGACGGTAGGCAATTTCCTCAATAGAGCCTACTTTGAGGCCCTGCCGCTGCTCAATGACGCGCACAAACTCGGAGGCCTGCATCAGGGATTCAAACGTGCCGGTATCGAGCCAGGCCGTGCCCCGGCCCAGAATGCCCACTTTCAACTTGCCACGGCGCAGGTATTCCTGGTTCACGTCGGTAATTTCGTACTCGCCGCGGGCGGAAGGTTTCAGGTCTTTGGCAATCTGGATTACCTCGTTGTCGTAGAAATACAGGCCGGGCACCGCGTAGTTACTCTTGGGCTGCTTGGGCTTTTCCTCGATACTGAGGGCCTTTTTATTTTCGTCAAACTCCACTACGCCGTAGCGCTCGGGGTCGTGCACGTGGTAGGCATACACCACGCCGCCGTCGGGGTTATTGTTGTTTTGCAGCAGCTCTTCCAGGCCTTCGCCGTGGAAGATGTTGTCGCCGAGTACCAGGGCTACTTTGTCGTTGCCAATAAAATCGGCGCCGATTACGAAGGCTTGGGCCAGGCCATTGGGCACTTCCTGCACCGCGTACTGAAAGTCGCAGCCCAGCTTCTGCCCGTCGCCGAGCAGGCGCTTGAACTGCTCCTGGTCGTGGGGTGTGGTGATGATGAGGATTTCGCGGATACCCGCCATCATCAGAATCGACAGCGGATAATAAATCATCGGCTTGTCGTACACCGGCATGAGCTGCTTGCTGACGGCCAGCGTGAGCGGGTGCAAGCGGGTGCCGGAGCCACCGGCCAGGATAATGCCTTTCATAGTAGGGACTTGTGGTCTTGAAAAAAGCGGGACAGGCTCGGCGCAACCGACGTGTCTCTACGGCCGGAGTACTTTATTCCTACAGCGGCGGCGGAGATACGTCGGCGGCCCTTAGCCTGACGACGGCCAAAATTAGTTGCGCTCGGCAATAAACGCCTGATTTTCCGTAAACCAAGCCAGGGTTTTCTGCAGACCTTCCCGAATACGAATTTGCGGATTGTAACCAAGCAGATTCTGGGCCTTGCTGATGTCGGCCAGCGAGTCTCGGATATCTCCGGCGCGGTCGGGGCCGTACTCGGGCGTGATGTCGGAGCCAGCTTCCTCTTTCAGGATATTGAACAGGTCGTTGAGCGAGGTACGGTCGGCCACGGCCACGTTGTAGACCTGGTTCACCGCTTCCGGGTTGGGTGCCAGCGCCGCCTTGATGTTGGCTTGCACGCAGTTTTCCACGAAGGTAAAGTCGCGGGTCTGCCCACCGTCGCCGTTCATGCGCGGGGGCTTGCCTTGCAGCACGGCATCAATAAAGAGCGGAATAACGGCCGCATACGCACCATTCGGGTCCTGGCGGGGGCCGAAGATGTTGAAGTAGCGCAGGCCAATAATTTCCATGCCGTAGGTTTTGCCAAATACGTCAGCATAGAGCTCATTGGCGTACTTGGTCACGGCGTAGGGCGACAACGGCTTGCCAATCCGGTCCTCCACCTTGGGCAGGGCCTTATGGTCGCCGTAGGTTGAGGAGGAAGCCGCGTACACGAAGCGTTTCACGCCAGCTTCCTTAGCACCCACCAGCATATTGACAAAGCCACCCACGTTCACGTCGTTGGAGGTAATCGGGTCGTTGATGGAGCGGGGCACCGAGCCTAGCGCGGCTTGGTGCAACACAACGTCCACACCCACGCAGGCGTCGATGCAGGTTTGCCGGTCCCGGATGTCGCCTTCGATGACTTCCAGCGCCGGATTACCAGCAAACAGGTTCAGATTTTTGCGGAAGCCGTTGGAGAAGTTATCCAGCACGCGCACTTTTTTAGCGCCGTACTTCAGCAGGTATTCAACCAGGTTGGAGCCAATAAAGCCCGCGCCGCCCGTCACCAGAAACGTCAGGTTATCGAGCGGCTGGTCGTGAAAAGGAGTATTATACATTCTGGTAGTTTGTCATTGCTTCGTCGTTCCTCCTCACAAGGACACGTTTGCGTACCGGCTGCTAGCGGTTGTACTGCTGCTGGTAGTATTGCTGGTAGGCGCCGCTGGTTACGTGCTCGAGCCACTCGGTGTTTTCCAGGTACCAATCCACGGTTTGGGCCAGGCCTTGCTCGAAGGTCACGGAGGGTTTCCAGCCCAGCTCATTCATGATTTTCGAGGAGTCGATGGCGTAGCGCAGGTCGTGGCCGGCGCGGTCGGTTACGTAGGTGATGAGCTTGCGTGAGGTACCCTTTTCGCGGCCGGTCTTTTCGTCGAGCACGTCGCAGAGCAGGTTAATCAGCTCAATATTCTGCCACTCGTTCACGCCGCCAATATTGTAGGTTTCGCCCACTTTGCCTTTGTGGAACACGGCATCAATGGCGGTGGCGTGGTCTTTCACGAACAGCCAGTCGCGCACGTTCTCGCCTTTGCCATACACCGGCACGGGCTGCCCGTGCTGAATGCGGTGAATAGCCAGCGGAATCAGCTTCTCAGGAAAGTGGTTGGGGCCGTAGTTGTTCGAGCAGTTGCTCAGCTTCACCGGCATGTGGTAGGTGTGGTACCAGGCCCGCACGAAGTGGTCGGAAGCCGCTTTCGAAGCTGAATAGGGCGAACGGGGGTCGTAGGGCGTGTCCTCGGTGAACATCTCGGGGCCCATTTCCAAGGAGCCGTACACCTCGTCGGTGCTGACGTGGTAGAAGGTTTTGCCTTCGTAGCCCAGCGGCTTCCACAGGTTTTTGGCCGCATTCAGCAAGTGCACCGTGCCCAGCACGTTCGTTTTCACGAAAGCCAGCGGGTCGGTGATGCTGCGGTCTACGTGCGACTCGGCCGCGAGGTGAATCACGGCGTCGGGCTCTTCGGTAGCAAACAGATGGTCGACGAAGGCCTGATCGGTAATGTCACCTTTCACCAAGCGGTAGTTAGGCGCATGCTCGATGTCACGCAGATTTTCCAGGTTGCCGGCGTAGGTCAGGGCATCCAGGTTCAGAATCTGATACTCAGGATACTTTGTTACGAACAGGCGCACCACGTGCGAGCCAATGAAGCCGGCCCCGCCGGTGATGATGATTTTCATGATTAGGAGGTTTTAATAAGCTGTCCGGCGGCCGGTTGGGGCTACCTGATGCGTTTTGTTATTTTGCCAAAGCCTGCTGCCACTTCCAGGAGCTAGCCAAGGCCTCGTCCAGGGTAGCCGTAGTTTTAAAGCCCAGTTCCTGCGTCGCCTTGGTCACATCGGCGTAAATGGCGGGCACGTCGCCGGTGCGTGGTGGCCCGATGGTATAGTTCAGCTTCTGACCGGTAGCCCGCTCAAAGGCCTGCACCACTTCCAGCACGCTGTTGCCGCGGCCCGTGCCCACGTTAAAGGTTTCTACCGCCTCGCCTGTGGCATCGAGCAGGCGTTGCACGGCCACCACGTGGGCCTTGGCCAGGTCGACCACGTGCACGTAGTCCCGGATGTTGGTCCCGTCGGGCGTGTCGTAGGTATCGCCGTAGATGGTCAGCTTCTCCCGGATGCCGGCGGCCGTCTGGGTGATAAAGGGCACCAGGTTGTTGGGCACGCCCAAAGGCAGCTCGCCAATGCGGGCCGAAGCGTGGGCCCCAATCGGGTTGAAGTAGCGCAGCAGAATGGTCCGGATGGCGCTGTTCGACACGGAAGCCACGTCGTTGAGGATATCCTCGCAGATTTTCTTGGTATTGCCGTAGGGCGACGTCGCTGGCTTGGTCGGGGTCTGCTCGGTTACGGGCAGCTGGTCCGGAATGCCGTATACGGTGCACGACGACGAGAAAACCAGATTAACCACGCCGTAGTCAGGCATCACCTTGAGCAGCGTGATGAGCGAACCGACGTTGTTCTGGTAGTACTTCAGCGGCTGCTGCACCGACTCACCCACCGCTTTGTAGGCGGCAAAGTGAATGATGCCGCGAATGTCCGACTCCTGGTCGAACACGCCGCGCAGGGCTGCTTCGTCGCCACAGTCGATGTTGTAGCAAGGCACGGCCTCCCCCAGAATGTCCTTCAGGCCATCCAGCACCGTTTCCTGGGAGTTGCTGAAGTTGTCGATAATAATCGGCTGGTAGCCGGCCTCAAACAGCTCAACCACCGCGTGGGAGCCAATGTAGCCGGCCCCGCCCGTCACCACGATTTTCGTACGTTCCATTGCTTGGTTTTTTGTTTTTGGTTTTTGGTTTTTGGCCCCGGCCTATCGTAGCCAAAAACCAAAAACAAATAGCTAAAAACCAGATTTACAGGCTCCAGTACTGAATGCCGTTCATCTTGCCGCGGTATAGGCCTTTGATGTCGACCAGCACGGGGTTTTCGGAGGTAATGGACTGGAAGTACGCTTCATCCAGGGCCAGGTAGGGCTGGTGGCTTACGGCCACGATTACCGCGTCGTAGTCCTTACGGATTTCATTTTCGGGAATCAGGCGGAAGCCGTACTCGTGGTGCAGCTCGTCGGAGTCCGCGTGCGGGTCCACGATGTCGACGTTCACCGAGAAGTTCTTCAGCTCCTGAATCACGTCGGCCACCTTGGAGTTGCGGATGTCTTCCACGTTTTCCTTGAAGGTCGCGCCCATCACCAGCACCCGGCTTTTGGCCACGTCCTTGCCCTGCTTAATCATCATCTGCACCGTTTTGCGGGCGATGTAGGCTCCCATGTTGTCGTTAGTGGTCCGGCCGCTCAGAATCACTTTCGCGTCGTAGCCCAGCTCCTTGGCCTTGTAGGTCAGGTAGTAAGGATCTACGCCGATGCAGTGGCCGCCCACCAGGCCGGGCGAGAACTTCAGGAAGTTCCACTTGGTACCAGCGGCTTCGAGCACCTCGTAGGTGTTGATGCTCATGCGGTCGAAAATCATCGACAGCTCGTTCATCAAGGCAATGTTGACGTCGCGCTGGGTGTTTTCGATGATCTTGGCGGCCTCGGCCACCTTAATGCTGCTGGCGCGGTGTACGCCGGCCTTCACCACCAGTTCGTAAAGCTTGGCAATGATGTCGAGCGACTCCTCGTCGCAACCGCTCACCACCTTCACAATGCTGGTCAGGGTGTGCTCCTTGTCGCCGGGGTTGATACGCTCGGGCGAGTAGCCCACTTTAAAGTCACCGTTGGCGAAGCTCAGGCCTGAGAGCTTTTCCATTACTGGAATGCAGTCTTCCTCGGTGCAGCCGGGGTACACGGTGCTTTCAAACACCACGTAGTCGCCTTTCTTGAGCACTTTGCCCACGCTGCTCGAAGCACCCAACAGGGGTTTGAGGTCAGGCATGGCGTGCTCGTCGATGGGTGTGGGCACGGCCACGATAAAGAACGTAGCCTCCCGTAGCACGTCCAGCGAATCGGTGAAGGTGATGTCGCAGCCTTCGAAGTCCTTGGCCTCCAACTCGCCGCTGGGGTCAATGTTATTGCGCATCAAATCCACGCGGGCGGCGTTGATGTCGAAGCCGATAACGCTGAGCTTGCGGGCAAATTCGAGGGCGATGGGCAGGCCCACGTAGCCGAGGCCGATGACGGCCAGTTTGGTCTGTTTCTGGAGGAGTTGCTCGTACACGTTGCGAAATTCAGAGTTAGCGGATGCTAATACGGGAAACCTGATGATTGGTAAGCAAATATTGTTCGCCACTTTCCGGACACGTGGCGTATCCGGCCGGGTCGAACTGCAGCCGGTGCCCAAAGGCGCTTATCCAGCCGTGCTGCCGGGCTGGGTTGCCATATACTAACGCATACGGCTGCACGTCCTTGGTAACCACCGAGCCCGCCCCGACAAAGGCATATTCGCCCAGCCGTACGCCGCACACGATGGTGCTGTTGGCCCCGATGCTCACGCCCTTTTCCAGCACCGTGGGCTGGTACTGGTCGCGGCGCACGACGGCGCTGCGCGGGTTGCGCACGTTGGTAAACACCACGGACGGGCCCAGGAACACGTCGTCGGCACACTCGACGCCGGTGTACAGGCTCACGTTGTTCTGGACCTTCACGTTGCGGCCCAGCTTCACCCCGTCGGCAATCATAACGTTCTGGCCGATGCTGCACTTTTCGCCCAGCTCACAGCCGGGCATCAGGTGGGCAAAGTGCCAGATGCGGCACCCGTCTCCAATGCGGCAGCCTTCGTCGAGGACGGCGGTAGGGTGCGCATAGTAAGCAGGAGCATCCGTCACAGAGGAGAAGCTTGGGGTCAGGTCGGCAGTTTTTGAGCCCGCAAAGGTAGGGCTTTTCAAAGGTTTGTCGGTTAAGATGCGGAGAAGTTTAGCCGCCGGCCCGTAGCACGCGGTTTGGTAGTGAGAAGCTTACCCGTTTTTGGTGGCCCGCACCATCCGGTCTTTGCCAAAAATATCCTGACGCGGCTCAACCGTAGTATAGCCCTGTTCTTGCAGCAGCCCAACCAGCTCAGCGGCGTACTGCTCGTTGATTTCGAAGTACAGGGCGCCACCCGGCCGCAGCCAGCGCTGCCCCAGCTGCCCGATGCGGCGGTAGAATAACAGCGGGTCGTGGTTGGGTACAAACAGGGCCGTGGCGGGCTCGTAGTCCAGCACATTGCGCCGCATCAGGGGCCGTTCATTCTCCAGCACGTAGGGCGGGTTGCTGACCAGCACCGCCACCGAGCCAGCGTCCACAGCCGCCGGCTCCTGGGTTAAGATGTCGGCCTGTACAAACGTTACCGGGCTGTGGTAGCGGGCCGCGTTGCGGCGGGCTACTTCCAGGGCCGCTTCGGAAATATCTACGCCCACGACGCGCTGTGGCCGCAGGGCCTGCTGCAGGGCAATGGGGATGCAGCCGCTGCCGGTGCCAATATCGACTATGGTCAAGTCGGTTTGGCCGTGCTGCTCGGCACTAATCAGGGCCACCAGCTCCTCAGTTTCAGGTCGCGGAATCAGGGTGGCCGGCGTTACTTCCAGCTCCAGACCGGCAAAGTAGGCCACGCCCAGCACGTATTGCACCGGCTCGTGCTGCACCAGCCGCGCCTGCACGGCGGTAACCTGCTCAACCATTGCCGGCGCCACTTCCTCACCGGCCCGCATTCGGCGCTGCAGGGGCGACATCTGGAGCACGTGCTCCATGACCATTGCGGCTATGCTGGCGGCTTCGGCCTCCGGATAAACGGCCTGCAGGGCGGTGGCAAGCGCCGTGGTCAGCTGGCGAACAGTAGGCATAGAAAAAGCAGAACAGATGAAACTCGACCAGTGACACAGCTCGGGGGCAAGTGCGTACCTTCGGCACCTGCAAAGTTACGCGCTAACCCACCATGACCGACTTTGACGCTTTAATGATGCGCCGGGCCCTGGACCTGGCCCGCCTGGGTACCGGCTACGCCCGCCCCAATCCCTTAGTCGGCTGCGTAGTCACGCACGAGGGCCGCATCATTGGGGAAGGCTGGCACCGGCAGTATGGCGGCCCCCACGCCGAAGTAAACGCCCTGGCCTCGGTGGCCGACCAACGCCTGCTCGCACAAAGCCGGGTGTATGTAACGCTGGAGCCTTGCTCCCACTTCGGCAAAACCCCACCCTGCGCCGACTTACTGATTGCCAAGGGCGTGAAGAACGTGGTAGTCTGCAACCTCGACCCCAATCCGCTGGTGGCCGGCCAGGGGCTGGAAAGGCTACGGGCCGCCGGCATCCAGGTCGAAACCGGGGTGCTGGAAACCGAAGGACGCTGGCTCAACCGGCGGTTTTTCACGTTTCAGGAAAAAAAACGCCCCTACGTGGTGCTCAAGTGGGCCGAAACGGCCGACGGCTACCTGGCCGGGCCGTATTTCCAGCCGGTGCGCATCAGTGGGCCTCTGGCCCAGGCGGCCGTGCACCAGTGGCGCACCGAGGAGCAGGCCATTCTCATCGGCACCCGCACCGCCCTGCATGACAACCCCCGCCTCAACGCCCGGGAGTGGCCGGGCCAGAACCCGATTCGTGTCGTTATCGACAAGAACCTGAGCTTGCCGCCTTCCCATCATTTGTTTGACGGACAGCAGCCCACACTGGTCTATACCTACCGGGAGCGGGCCACCAAGGACAACCTGGGCTATATCACGCTGTCGGAGGCCGACGACCTGTTTCCCCAGCTGTTTGCCAACCTTTACCAGCGCAATGTGCAGTCGGTGCTGGTGGAAGGTGGGCCCACGGTACTCAGCTCCCTGCTGCGCGACGGGCTCTGGGACGAAATGCGGATTCTGCGCAGCCGCCACAAGCTCGGCGGCGGCATTGCCGCGCCCAAGCACGGCCTCTCGGGCCTGCACGAGCAGTTCACCCTCGGCGACGACGACGTTTTTGTATACTACAACCGGTGAAATGGTGAACTAGTGAGATGGTGAGTTGGCGTTCAACGAGTGCCCGTGAAACAAAATAAACCTCTGCCATCCTTTTGCCATTTCATCTGTTTTACCCGCGCAATACCACACCAGCCAACTACTCCCTCACCCTCTTACCAGTTTACCACTTCATGGCTGAAGAACTCATCCTCGACACGACACTTACCAAAGCGGAAAAATACCGCCAGCTCCTGCCCCAGATTGAGGCCCTGACTACCGGGGAGCCCGACTTAGTAGCCAACCTGGCTAATACGGCGGCGGCGCTGCGCCAGGCTTTCGGCTTTTTCTGGGTCGGCTTTTACCTGGTTAAGAACGACGAGCTGGTGCTGGGTCCGTTTCAGGGCCCCATTGCCTGCACCCGCATCCGGCACGGCAAAGGCGTGTGCGGCAGCAGCTGGGCCCAGGCCCAAACCCTGCTCGTGCCCGACGTAGAGCAGTTTCCCGGCCACATTGCCTGTAGCTCGGAGTCCAAGTCCGAAATTGTGGTGCCCATTCTCAAGGATGGCCAAGTTGTGGCCGTACTCGACGTGGACAGTGACCAGCTCAACGACTTCGACCACGACGACCAAGCGGCTCTGGAGCAGCTAATGCAGCAGGCCGCCACGTGGTTTTAGGCAAGTAGCACTGCGTAGTTCGTGCGGCTGAACGATTCGACTGGCGCGGGTCATCGAGCCAGACAGTTTGCGCGGCTCCGTGCCACCAAACAAAAAGGCCCGCAGCACGAAGCTGCGGGCCTTTTTGTTGTATAGTAGAAACCGCCTTAGCTGCCGAACAGCGTGGGCTGGCTGGTCTTGAGCTGGGCAATAACCGTTTGGCCGCCTTTTACCTTCTCCCCGATCTGCACTTTCACTTCCGTATCGAGCGGCACAAACAAATCGACGCGGGAGCCGAACTTGATAAAGCCGAACTCCTCACCCTGGCTTACTTCGTCGCCTTCGTTCACGTACCACACGATGCGGCGGGCCATGGCGCCGGCAATCTGGCGGAACAAAACCATGGGGCCGGCTTCGGACTGCACCACGACGGTCGTCCGCTCGTTTTTGGTGCTGCTTTTGGGGTGCCAAGCCACCAGGTAGTTGCCGGGATGATACTTGAAGTAGCGCACGATGCCCGAAATCGGGTTGCGGGTGATGTGCACGTTAATCGGCGACATGAAGATGCTGATCTGCTTGCGCATATCGTCGAAGTACTCGGGCTCGTGCACATCCTCAATTACCACCACCTTGCCGTCGGCGGGGGCAATGAGCAGATCCTCGTGGGTGAGCAGGTTGCGAAACGGGCTGCGGAAAAACTGCAGCAGCAGCAGAAACGCAATAACCGAGGCTCCGACAAAAATGCGGTTGAAAGTAACGGCGCGGGCGTTGAACTGGAACAGCAACAGATTGACGGCCAACAGGGCCAGCAACGTAAAAAATAAGATGCGTCGTCCTTCTTTGTGAATCTTCATATATCGCAGATTAGCGCTGAGTCAGGAATCAAATTTTGCTGGTTCAGACGCTATTATCAGAAACAGAAGCTGGCGAAATAATATCCCCAGCTAAACCATTACGTGTCAAACTACACAAAGATAGCCCGAGCCTCCCGGCCCGGGCTATCCGAAAGCAAATATAGTAGGGAGACCGTGAAATTGTGAACTCGTAAAATGGTGAGCTTTGGTTCTGCTGGCGCAGTTTGCGCAGTTTAAACAAACTCACCATTTGACCATTTCACGAGTTCCGCGCCTAGAAGCCGCCGCGGAACTTATACGTCTGGGCTACTTTGTCGATGGCTACCACGTAGGCGGCAATGCGCATCGGTACTTTATACTTCTGGGAAGTAGCATACACTTTCTCGAAAGCATCGGTCATGATACGCTCGGCGCGCTCAATCACCATGTCCTCGCTCCACTTGTAGCCCAGGCGGTTCTGTACCCACTCGAAGTAGGAAACCGTCACGCCCCCGGAGTTGGCCAGGATGTCGGGCACTACCATGATACCCTTCTCATTAATGATAGGGTCGGCGGAAGCCGAGGTAGGGCCGTTGGCACCTTCCACGATGAGCTTAGCCTTGATGTCGTGGGCGTTGTGCTCGGTAATCACGTCTTCCACGGCGGCGGGCACCAGCACGTCCACATCGGCGAGCAGAAGTTCATCGGCGTTCATGAGGGTAGCGCCGGTGTAGCCTTCGAGACGGCCGTTGTGCACGTTTTTATAAGCAATGGCTTCGTCGATGTTGATGCCATTCTCGTTCCAGTAGGCCCCGCTGATGTCAGACACGCCCTTGATTTTCACGCCTTTCTCGCAGAGCAGCTTAGCCGCCCAGGAGCCTACGTTGCCAAAGCCCTGTACTACGGCCGACGATTCCTCGGGCTTCATGCCCAGCTTGCTCATGGCCGCCAGGGCCGAAACCATTACGCCGCGGCCGGTGGCCTCGGTGCGGCCCAACGAGCCACCCATTACCAGGGGCTTGCCGGTAACCACAGCCGGCGAAGTAGCCCCCACGGTCTTGGAGAATTCGTCCATCAGCCACGCCATTTCGCGGGGGCCGGTGCCCATGTCGGGCGCCGGAATGTCGCGGTCGGGGCCGAAGACGTCTTTCATGGCCAGGGTGTAGCCGCGGGTCAGACGCTCGATTTCGCCGGGGCTCATCGTGGTTGGGTCGCAGATGATACCGCCTTTGGCTCCGCCGTAGGGAATATCAACCACGGCGCACTTCCACGTCATCCAGGCCGCCAGGGCCTTTACTTCGTCGATGTGCACGTTCATGTCGTAGCGGATACCGCCTTTCGAGGGACCCAGGATGGTGTTGTGCACCACGCGGTAGCCTTCGAACACGCGCACCTTGCCGTTGTCCATCGTCACCGGGATGCTGACGATAACCTGCTTGTCGGGCGCTTTGAGGACGTTATACGTTGAATCGTCGAGCCCCAGAATCTCCGCCGCGATATTGAAGCGCGACATCATTGATTCCAAGGGATTTTCACGGTCCATGATTGGAGCCGGCTCTTTGTACACCGTGGTGGCAGCCATACGGGAAGAGTAAATTGTGATGGGTGGGTAAGAAAAAAAGGCGGGGTTCAGCGGTGGGAAGCCGGAACCGGACGCCGTAATTGAGGGGCCAAAGGTACTAGTTTATGCCATACGCAGGAAAGCGGAGCGAGGTGCTCCTTTTTCGGGCTAGGCAAAGAGCAGCTGCAGCAAGGCCAGCACGGGCAGGATAAAGAGAAAGGCGTCGAAGCGGTCGAGCAGGCCGCCGTGCCCGGGCATGATGGTGCCCGAATCCTTGATGTCGACGCTGCGCTTGAGCATGGACTCGGCCAGGTCGCCGAGGGGCCCGAAGACGGCCACGGTGCCGGCCGCGACGAGGCGGTAGGCCAGCGACAAATCCGTGAGCCAGAAGCCCAGGGCCCAGCCCATAAGGAGCGTGAGCAGAAAGCCCCCGATGGCGCCTTCCCAGGTTTTGCCGGGCGAAATAGTAGGGGCCAGCTTGTGCTTGCCGAAAGTTTTACCGGCCGCGTAAGCGCCAATATCGGAGCACCATACCAGGAAGAGCAGGGCGAAGATGCGGCGGTAGTCGTAACTGGCCTGGCCCGCCGCATCGGCGAAGGCCACCGCGCTTAGCAGGCTCATGGGCAAGCTGACATAGAACAGCCCCAGCAGATTGACGCCCACATTGGCAAAGGGCACAACCGACTGATTTTCGCGCGGCCAGGCCGACATCTCGCGCAGCAGCAGCAGCACGGAAAGCAGCAGAGCCAGGCCAATAAGCGTCAGTTCCGCCGCCTGGACAATCCGGTTTTCGGGGCCCCCATCGTACTGCGCAAACTGATTTTCAATAAAAACCGTGAAGAAGATCAGTAGGCTGATGCAGATGCCCAGAATAGCCGCCGGCTTGTAGCCGGCCTCCCGCATCATGCGGTAAAACTCGTGCAGCATCTTGGCCTGCACCAAGGCAAAGAACAGGGCAAACGTCCAGGCGCTAAACCACACCGAGCCCAGCAGCAGTACGGCCCCAATCACGCCGAAGATGACGCGCTGGGCCAGGTTGGACATGGGTTTTCTACCGTCGGCGGGCGGGTCGTTGGTAGCGGTGGGCAAGGGCGAGGACTCTGACAACGGAGACGGAAATTCGGAGCGGAGAAGAAAGATGATGGGGCGGCTACTTGGCTTCAGCCCCTTTACTGCCGAGCGTACGGGTTTCGGTGGGGGCGGTTTCGGGCGAGGCCACGGCCACCCCGCCGCTGCTGAGCGTGTGCATTTCGGAAGGAGCAGCGGCCAGGCGGCGTTGCTGTAAAAAGTAAAGTACCGCCCCAGTGAACAGCGCCGACAGCAGCACGAGGTACCAAGGCATGCTGTCAGTCGAATCGGGGTCGAAGTCGGCACCCGCCCACTGTTGCTGTTGCACGTAAATCAGCAGCAGTTGAAAGGCATTTTGGGTGAAGTGGGCCGCCATCGGCACCAGAATATTACCGCTCCACTCGTAGAGGTAGCCCAGAATCAGGCCCAGCACGAAGCGCGGAATAAAGCCCAGAAACTGCATGTGAATGGCGCTGAAAATAGCGGCGGCCAGGAACACGCCCGCGTGGCGCGACTTAAACAAGTCGACGAGGTTGCGTTGGATGACGCCCCGAAAAAACAGCTCTTCGCTGATGGCCGGCACCACCCCGATAACCAGCAGGGCTACGGCCAGCCGCACCGGCGAGTTGAGCCGGGTCAGGAAGGCCGTAACTCCCTTCAGCTCCTCTTCCTTGGCCCGGGCCCAACGCTCGAAGCCGCCGAAGAAACCGGGCAGATGCATATCGGCATTCCACTGAATAAAGGCCGACATCAGCGGCAGACTCAGAATAATCAGGGCGGCGGCGGCCACCAGCCACAACGCCGAAACGGGCCGGCGGGGCATGAAATAGTCGCGCACCGACTGCCCCGTTACCAGTACCAGGCCCCAAGCGGCTCCGGCCAGCATCACAAACAGCGTGATACCCTGGGTGAGCATGAGCACGGCCCAGCCATTGGGGTGAGCCTGGGGGTTCTGCGTGACGTTGCCCATTTCCCTGAGGCCCACCCCGAAGAACAGATTACTGAATACCGTGGCGAAGAAACCGGCAATGCAAAAAGTGGCCACGGCCAGCCCCAGCAGCAACATCAGGTTTACCAATGGGTGCAAACGGCTGGAGACGAAACCTTTCATAGGGGGCAGGCGGTTACGAAAACTTGGAAGAGTCGTAAATTTGCGCAAATTCCTGTAATAGCTTTTCCTGTGGTACACATCCGCGACCTTGCCCTGCCTGATTTCCCGTTGCTCTTAGCGCCCATGGAGGACGTTTCGGATCCGCCGTTCCGGGCCGTATGCAAGGCCAATGGGGCCGATTTGATGTATACCGAGTTTATTTCTTCGGAAGGCCTGATTCGGGACGCCGCCAAGAGCCGCAAGAAGCTCGACGTGTTCGACTACGAACGGCCCATCGGCATTCAGCTCTTTGGCTCCGACGTGGCCACCATGGGCGAGTGTGCCCGCATCAGCACCCTGGCTGGCCCCGATTTGATTGACATCAACTACGGCTGCCCGGTAAAGCAGGTAGCCTGCCGGGGCGCCGGAGCAGCCTTGCTGCGCGACATTCCGAAGATGGTGGAAATGACCTCGGCCGTGGTGAAAGCCACTCACTTGCCCGTAACGGTAAAAACCCGCCTGGGCTGGGACGAAAACACGCTGAACGTGGAGGAAGTAGCCGAACGGCTCCAAGACATCGGCATTGCGGCCCTCACGGTGCACGGCCGTACCCGGGTGCAGATGTACAAGGGCGAGGCCGATTGGCGCCTGATTGCCAAAATCAAGGAAAACCCCCGCATCAAGATTCCGATTTTCGGCAACGGCGACATCGACTCGCCGGAAAAAGCGGTGGAGTACAAGAACCGCTACGGCGTAGACGGCATCATGATTGGCCGGGCCAGCATCGGCTACCCCTGGATTTTCCGCGAAATCAAGCACTTTGTGGCTACCGGCCAGAAGCTGGCCCCGCCCACGGTAGAGGAGCGGGTAGCTATGTGCCGCATGCACTTCGAGAAGAGCATCGAGTGGAAGGGCGAGCGGTCCGGCATTCTGGAAATGCGCCGGCACTACGCCCAGTACTTCCGCGGCCTGGAAGGCGCCAAGCAGTGGCGCATGCGCCTGGTGGAAACCTACTCGGTGGACGAAGTGCACGCCATTCTGGCCGAAATTTCGGCGGCTGAGCCCGTGCTAGTCGGGTAGGCTGCTCCTTTTTTCCCTTTGGCCGTCATGCTGAGCTTGTCGAAGCATCTCTCCCGCTGATGTTGTGTTGATGCTTCCAACGTCAGCGGCAGAGATGCTTCGGCAAGCTCAGCATGACGTTCTTTTTTATCGTCTTTCTTTCCGCCCCGCATGCCCCCCACCCCTACCGCCCCGGCCGTTACGGCTGCTCCCGAAACCACCCCAGTAGCCTCGCCCCCGCCCCACCGCACGCCGGCCTCGGCCTGGGTGCTGCTCTTCACGCTGGCGACTATATGGGGCACGTCGTTTATTCTGATGAAGAAGGGCCTGGTGGTGTTTTCGGCCATGGAGCTGGGTGCTACCCGCGTCACCGTAGCAGCTTTGATTCTGCTGCCCTTCGCCCTGAAGCATTTGCCGCAGCTGGAGCGGAGCCGCATCAAGTGGCTGGTGCTGAGCGGGGTAGTGGGCACCCTGATTCCGGCGTTTTTGTTTGCGTACGCCGAAACCAAGCTGGCCTCGGGCCTGGCCGGCGTGCTGAATGCGTTGACAGCCGTATTCACGCTGCTGGTGGGAGCCCTGTTTTTCGGGCAGAAGCTGACGCCCCTACGGGTGCTGGGCATTGTGCTGGGCCTAGTCGGGACCGTGGTGCTGATGCTGCTGGGCGGCAGCGGCGGCGAAGCAACGCCCAGCGGCGAGGGCAACGCCTGGTACGGCCTCTACATCGTGCTGGCCACGGCTGGTTACGGCGTGAGCGTCAACGTCATCAAGAACCGGCTGCACGGCATCCCGCCCCTGGCTGTCACGGGGTTGCTGCTGTTGTTTATCGGGGGGCCGGCCCTGGCTTATCTGCTGGTGGGCACCGAGTTCGTGCACAAACTGGCCACGGTGCCGGGCGCCTGGAAAGCCTTTGGCTACATTGCCCTGCTGGCGACGATGAGCACGGCCGTAGCCATGGTGCTTTTCAACAAGCTCATCCACCAGTCGACGGCTCTGTTTGCGGCTTCCAACACCTATATCGTCCCGATTATGGCCCTGGCCTGGGGCGTACTCGATGGGGAAGCGTTCAACCTGTGGCATTTGCTGGGCATGCTTATCATCCTGGTGAGCGTAGCTATTATTCACCGGGCCAAATAGCCTCTTGCAACCTATAAGGGCCTAATACAGCTCTAATAAGTACTAGTCGGCACGTGCGACTACCGGCCAGGTTATGGCTGTAATATACTTCTCACCTAGTTTCTACTGTTGTATGATTAAGTTATCCGGCTTATTAGCGGCCTTCTTGTTAGGCGCTTCCGCGGCTTCGGCCCAAACAACCTACCGCTTGGGCGTGCGGGTGGGCGGCAACTTGGCCACCACCACCGAGAAAGGCCCAACGACCCGCACAGCAGCCAATAGCTCAAGCTCCTACAGCAAGTCGCCCATAGCGGCGGGGCAGGTAGGCCTAGTACTGGAAATTGCGCGGGGCAACTTTGCGTTTCAACCCGCCTTGCTCTTCTCTCAGAAGGGGACTAAGATAGAAGCAACCAACCTGCTAACGGACCCTGCCACGGGTTATGAGTTTCGCCGGTCGGGCCACCGTACCAGCCGCTACAACTGGCTGGAGCTGCCCCTGAACTTCGTGTATACCATGCCCGGCACCACCGGGCTGCAGGTGTTTGCCGGGCCCTACGTGGCAATCGGCGTGGGAGGAAAAGTCAAAACGGCCATCCACAACAGCACCAACGACCCCAGCATCTTAGCGCAGCCCGAAACTCATTCCGAGACTAAAATCACCTACGGCTCGGAAGACAAGGATACCGGCCCTGCTTCCATCAATAATTTCTATTCGCGCCGCTTCGATACGGGCTTCAACGTGGGCCTGGGCTACCGGCGCGGCCCTTTGCAAGTGCAAGCGGGCTACGGCCTGGGCCTGCTCAATCTGCGCACGAGCAAGGCCGAGGGCAATGACGAGCAGAGTGGTTTCAACCGGGTAGCCCAACTCAACGCCACCTACTTTTTCGACTAGCCTACCCTACTGCCGGCCACCTTACAAGGCCGCGCTCAGCCCAAACTGCACCCAGGCATGGGGGCGGCTGCCGCGGAATTCGGGCGTAATCCAGACGGCGGAGGTCCGGAAGCTCAGGCCCGCGTAGGCCGCCACTAAGCTCACCGTTCCCTGACCTACTGCCCGCTTCAGGGCCGAGGCGGGCAAGGTATAGGGGCTGCGGCGGTTGAAAAGCCCTCCCTGCAGAGTGGCATTGTAGCCCACAACCCGGCCCTCGGCCTGCCCGGTGGCATAGAGCTGAAACTGCTGCAACCCCGTCCGGCTAGCCCGCGAGGCCAGGCCCAGGTTTTGAAAGTACGAGTTCATTTTGCCCAGGCGCAGCAGCAGTCCGGCCCCGGCAAAAGTGTGGAGCGTGCCCACCGAAGCCCGCCCCTGGCCAATCAGCTCCGCGGCTTTGCCCAGGGCCAGCAGTTGCTGTTCCAGGGTCGCCTCGTAGCCCAGCACCAGGTCGTTGCGGACTTGGTAATCCCAGCCCCGGGGCGTGGGCGCGTCGAGCAGCTCGTGCACCTTGGTTTGAAAGCCCTTGGCTCCGGCGGCCGGACCGATGAAGCCCAGGTTTAGGCCCGAGGTGAGGCGGCGGTTGCGGCCGGTCGAAATCCGGTACAGAGCGGCATAGATGTAGGAGGCGTAGGGCCGGTCGCCGCGCCGGATGGTATCGTCCTGAATGCGCAGGGGCGTAAAGCCGTCGTACACCAGCTTTACCCCGTGGTGCTGCACGCTCCCGGCCGGCCCAGGCAGCAGGATCCGGTTGACCGGCGACTTGCGGAACACTGGTAGCACCAGGTTCAGCGTCATGCCCTGAGTGAAGTAGTAGTCGGTGCGAAAAAAGGCGTCGTTGGCAAAGGTGTAGGCTAGCAGCCGGTCGGCGCTGACGCTGTCGGCCCGGGGCCCGGATGGTTGGGCAACTACACTTAGAGGCAGCAACAGCAGCAGAGACAACCAATAACGACTAGGCATAGCAGACTTGTAGCAAGAGACGGTGCCTTACCTACGTAGCCCACGGACTGGCAGCTTTACCTAATCTCAACCCGAGCCTTAGAGCAAGGAAATTCGCTGGAGGCTGACTTCCGCGCCAGTAGCCGCCGGCGTGCTGGTGTAGTAGAACTCGTCGCCTACCACGACACCACGGCCCAGGGTAGCGGTGGGTTCCGGGCGGCTCAGTGGTAAGACACCCACCGGTTCCATACGCGCCCCAGCGGCCTCCAGGCGGTAGCGAACTATCTGCGGAGCCGCCGTCTGCTGCTGCACTAGCAGCAGCCCCTTGTATATGTAGAGCCCCGTGATAGTACTTACCTCCAGTTTCGAATCGAGCTCCACGGGAGTTATGTGCTTGGTAGCAGCGTCAATCCGGGCTATACCACCTGCGTGCACCACGTAGAGTGTGCTGCCGTCGGCGGCGAGGCAGATGTGGGTGGGCCGCACAAATGTATCGGCGGGCAGCCAAGCTTCTATTTCTTCCGTCAACGGCATTTTGGTTCGCATCCGATATACACCACCCGATTCGACGTCGGGGGCGTAAACGACACCCGCGGCCGTCACGGCCAGGTCCTGAAATGAGTGCTGTCGAACCGTATCGGTTACAAAAGCCAGTTGCCGTAGCGCCCCTGACCGGCTATCAAACTCCCATAATCCGGTGCGCTTGCCGGCCGGCCCCCAACCACTGGCACAGGCCCAGAGGCTGCGATGCGCATCATCTGCTTGCAGAGCGGTTACTTCGCCCAGCACCGGAAGCTTCTGCTGGGGCCATTCGGCTCCGGCAACCGGAAGTGGAGTGGGGTGCCAGAAATCGGCCACTTTGCCTTTGGCATCTATCCAAACGATTTTGCGCTGCTGCGGCTGCCCAACAAAGTATTTCTTGCTACGCGCATCGTAGGCCAGGCTAGCTGCGGGTGGCTCGCCCGCAGCGACGGAAGCCGATGATTGAGCCCTGGCGGGCAAGACGGCAACAAACAGCAAGGGAAGCAGCTTTTTCATACGGTAAGATAGTTAAGCACTGCTGCAGAAATGACTCTACTTGTAGCAGTTGAATAGATACCTCAGTCAGCCAGCTGCACTACTCCGTTCGTTTCCAGCAACTTGCCCTCATCAAGCAATTGCTGCACGGTGGCTTCCAGTTGCTGGCGCATTTCTTCACTGGGGCGGGCAAAGCCCAGCAGCCGGGCAGTGGGCACTACCACGGCGGCCCGGTCCAGGGCAAAGCTGTGGCGCACAAAAGTCAGCACGGCCCGGGCTACCTCTTGCGGGGCTACAAACCCTGGCTTGCGCGACACGGCCGGCAAGGCGCTCCGGTCGCGCAGGGGCACTGCGTCGGCCGTCATAGCCGGGGCCCACAGAAACTCGCCTTCCTGCCGGATGTGGCGCAAGTTTACCGCTAGTCGTACGGCAGCCGCCACGCTCTTGCGGATTCGAACGCCTACTTGGGTAGCCCCGGTAGCCAGAGCGATGCGGCGCGTTACCTCATCCAGATGAACCGGGCTTTCGATGGCAACAATTTGGGCCACCCAGCCGGCTAGGCGGGCCATGGGGTGCTGGTGCACTTCCTGCTGCCGGGCCGCCGCGGGCAGCTGAGTCAACTGGTAAGGTTCGGCCAGGGGCAGCGGCCCAGCCGGCGCCTCTTCCCGAGCAATGCCCGGTGGCAGGTCATTTTCAGCTTCTGGTTCACCGTCCGCATCATCTGAAGCGGCCGAGCGGCGCGCCTGCTCAATGGCTTGCACGGCCTGCTCGGTTGCGCGCTGCGGGTCCCGAAACCAGTCGGTGCTCCAGATGCGGTGCAAGCGCCAGCCCACGTTTTCGAGCACCTGCTGGCGCAGCCGGTCCCGGTCGCGGGCCGAGCGGGCACTGTGGTACATGGCCCCGTCGCACTCGATGCCCAGCACGTAGCGGCCCGGCTGATCGGGGTCGACTACGGCCAAATCAATATAGAAGCCCTGGGATCCCACCTGAGGCTGCACGGCATAGCCCCGGGCCGTCAGGGCGCGGTGCACGGCCTCCTCAAACGGCGACTCCATTGGTCGGCCAGTGAGCTGGTTCTGGTTGAGCACCCCGTGCTGAGCAAAGCCGAGAAACGCTTTGAGAGCGGCTACTCCCTGGGCCGGGGTACGGGTCAGGTCGAGGTCGTCGGCGGTGAGACTGGTGAATACTTCGCAGCGCTGCTTGGCCCGGGTAATCAGCACGTTGAGGCGCCGCTCCCCTCCTTCCCCATTCAGGGGCCCAAAGCTCATGCTCAGGTACCCTTCCCGCGTGCGGCCGTAGCCGATGCTAATCAGAATCACGTCCCGCTCGTCGCCCTGCACGTTTTCCAGGTTTTTCACGAAAAAGGGCTCGTGGGCATGGCGGCTGAAAAACACTTCGGTTTCGGGGTGTTGCTTGCGCAGCTTTTCCAGCGCATCCTGAATAGCCTGGCGCTGGGCTGTACTGAAGGCAACGACTCCCAGCGTCAGCCCTGGCGTGGTACGGGCGTGGTGCAGCACGGCTTCGGCCACGGCCATGGCTTCCAGCGGGTTGGTGCGGGTGGTGCCCCGTTCGTAGTATGTAGCGGGCAAATGATGGTAGACCAGCCCGAGCTGCTGCTGGTGGTGCCCGCCGGGGCTGGGAAAGACAACCAGCTTATCGTCGTAAAACAGGTGATTAGACGGAGCAATCAGGGACTGATGCTGGCTGCGGTAGTGCCAGCGCAGCATCCGCTCGGGCATCTGCCGGGCCTTGCACAGCTCCAGAATGCTTTGGATATCAGCCGTCACGTTTTCCTCGTCGGCCTCTTCCCCGGCCCCAGTCAGCGAGTCGAAGAAGCTGGTGGGCGGCAGCTGCTTCGAGTCGCCGACTACCACCAGCTGCCGGCCGCGGGCTATGGCGCCCAGGGCCTCTACGGGCTTCACCTGACTCGCTTCGTCGAACACCACCAGGTCGAATTCAACGGCCCCCGGCGGCAGGTAGCTGGCCACCGACAGCGGCGACATCATAAAAATCGGCTTGATGGCCTGAATAGCCTGCCCGGCCTGCTGCATCAGCTTGCGTAGGGGCAGATGACGGGTTTTCTTGGCAAACTCGGTGCGCAGCAGCAGCATTTGTCCGCTGGCCTGCGGGTTGGGCAACTGTTTGAAATGCTGCTCCATGGCCCGGACCCGGTTGTGGTAGAGCGAGTCTTCGTCGGCTTCCCGGAAACGGGTTAGGGTTTCTTCGTGGCTGGCCCGCTCAAACTGCCGCAGGGCCGCATGTTGGGCGTAGGCCTGTTTTTGCAAATGCTCCAGCCACGTTTGGCGCACCGCGGCGGCCAGGTGCTGGGCCGCCGGCTCCCAGGTTTCGGCCAGCAGCAGCAGTTCAGGTAGCTCTTCAGCCAGTACGGCCGCCGCGACGTTGTTCCACTCCGTCGTGAGGTGCAGGGCCGGCACATTGGCCTGCCAGGCACCGATGACCTGCTGCTGCGTAGCCAAGGGCTGAAACTCCAGCCGGCCCTCGGGCCCAAAACGACGGGCCTCGTTGAGCTGCAGGGCTTGCACTAAAGCCGTTACGGCCGCGCGGTGCCGGGCTAGGGCCGCTTCCAGCGCCGCCAATGGAGTAGTTACCGCCTGGGGCTGGGCAGAAGTGGCAAGGTAAGCCAACAGCTCCTGCGGGAGCTGCCCTTGGGCAATGCGCTGCTGGGTGAACAGCAGATAATCAGCCACTTTACCCAGAGCAACCCAGTCGGTGCGCAGGCCTTGCCACAGGCCTCCCCACAGGGCGGTAGCCCAGGTTCCGGCCTCCTGTAGCACCTGGGCCTGGCGGTTGGCTTCCTGCATGGCATCAATTACGGGTAGCACTGCCGCCGCTTCCTCGGGCAGCGGACCGCGCCACAGGCTTTGCAGGCGCTTGCGGGCCCGGCGGTAGTCGCCGCTGAGAAATTTCCACCATTTGTCGCCGTAAGCAAGCAGAGCCGTGCGCTCCTCCAGCCACGGCTGCTTCCAGGCCTCGGGCAGCACGGTAGCATCGTACTGCTGATGCAGCGCCGCGTAGCTCGCCCCAGCCAGTAGCACCTCCCGAACACGCCCCACTTGCTGTACCCAGGCCGAATCCAGCACGGCGACGCCATCCAAAGAAGGAGCCAGCTGCGCCTGACGGGCCGCTGGCAGTAAAGCCTCTACTCCGGCCCGGTCGGTCGGGGCCGCTAGATGCAGATGGGCCGTCAGCGTTTCGACGGCCGTTTGCAGCTGACTTACCGCTTGCTGGGCGGCGGCCAACAGGCGGACCAGCGCATCTTGGTCGGCGGGCAGCAATACTGTTAAGTCGCTACCCCAGAAAAGCAGGTTTCTGGGGCGGCCGATTTTTTGCAGAACCGCTTGTAGTCGGGTAGCCTGGGCTTCGGCGTGGGCTGCGTCGGCGTCGGTCCAGTCGGCCAGGGTGGCAAAGGCAAGGCGCGGCAGCGCTACGGAGCCCCGTAGCTCCTGCAGTTGCAGCAGCTCCCCGGCCACGAGCTGGGCCGTGCGGCGACTACGCCCAATAGGAGCATTCACGGCGGCCGCGTAGTCATTCAGCCCGGCCCGGTAGCGGGGCAATTGGGATATTTGGTCGGCAACAGCTGGCGCCGCGGCCGGGCGGCCCAGGCCCAGGGTGTGCTTCAGCTCGTCGTGCAGGGCCTTTTTATTGGCCTTATGACTGTGCAGCTCCAGGCAGGCCGCGCCCAGACCCAGGCTTTCGAGGCGGCGGTGCACCACTTCTAGGGCGGCCATTTTCTCGGCCACAAACAGCACTTTCTGGCCCGCGCCTATAGCCTCGGCCAGCAGGTTGGTAATAGTCTGGGATTTGCCCGTGCCCGGCGGACCCTGTATCACGAGGTTACGGCCCTCGTGCACAGCCAGCAGGGCCAGCAGCTGGGAGGAGTCGGCGTCCAGGACCTGGTGCAGGTCGTGGGCCGAGCTTTCGGTGTCGAGAAAAGCGGAGTCACTGAGGCTGGGAGCTGCGTCCGGGAAGCCCGTATCGGGACCCAGCAGGGCGGCAACGGCGGGATGCTCGACCAGCGAAGCACCGGCGGGCCAGGAGGCAGGGTCCAGGTCGCGGTAGAGCAGGAATTTACCGAAGGAGAAGAAGCCCAGCGCAATAGCCTCGGGCGCGACTTGCCAGCGCGACATGCCCGCTATGGCCGAGGTTACCGCCGCGAAATACTCGGCGGGCCGCAGCTCGTCATCGGCTTCGGGCAGCGGCAAGCTCAGGCCGAAGGAAGTGCGCAGCTTGGCTTGCAAGGATATGTTGCCCTCGGTTTCAGCCCCAGTGTACCGCAGCCGGAACCGCTCGGCAGCCGTGCCCCGCTCCAGCAGCACGGGCACCAGCAGCAACGGCGCCTGCCGGGATTCCGGGCTGCTGTCGGTTTCGTACCAGGCCAATTGGCCCAGCGCCAGATACAGGATGTTCACGCCCTGTTCTTCCAAGCTAGTGCGGGCGGTATAGTAGGTATTGAGCAGGCGGGCTTCGAGTTTGGCCAGGGGCTCGTTGGTTTGCAGCTTGTTATCAGTCAGCTGACTTTGGCGGTCGGCTTCGCTGAGCACTGGCGCGGCTTCCGGGGATAAAGCCGCGGCGCCTTCGGCCCCAGCGGGCTTGGTTTTAGCCTGTTGGGCTTCGGGCGCGGCCCGGAAATACATGGTTTTGCCCTGACGTACCAGCAGCTCGTACACCGTCGCCGGCTCCTCCCCAATAACGACCACGCCCCGGGTGGGAGAGGGCCGAAAATTCAGCAGCGGATTGCGCAGGCCCAGGTCCAGCAGTTCTTCGCGAGAGGCCTGTAAACGAGTCAATAAGGAGGCCGAGGGCACGGCGGAGGCAGATTCCATAGCGCAAAGTCAATAACCCCAAACGCAAAGCGGGCCTTGCCGGCGGAGCTGATCAACCAAAGTTCTTGGTTAACGCTCCACCAGACAAAGCCCGCGCGGTTTTTTACGGTGCTTAGCGAATTACCGGGGGACGATTGTTGGCCGTGGCCCCGGCGTTGAGCTTGCTGTGCTTGTAGCCGTAGTTGAAATACAGCGCCAGACCAATAATGAGCCAGCCGAAAAACAGCAGCCAGTTGTTGATACCCAGCTGGGTCATCAGGTACAGGTTGGTGAGCAGGCCCAGCGTCGGGAGCAGCGACAGGCGGCGGCGCACCGAGGCCACCGTCAGGTAGATACAGAAGCCGAAGAAGACCAGCATGGGGATGTAATGCTGGAAGCCTTCCACGCCCTCGGCACCCGTCACGACCCGGCCCATTTCGCTCACGGCCGCCCCGTTGTAGACGAACAGCAGCGCAATACCGATGAGCATGAGGAGCGGCAGCAGAAACTGACCGTTGATGTAGGGCACCTTGAAGCGAGCCTCGGAGGTGCCGTGGGGGTCCAGAATCAGAATGCCGCCGCACACCAGGGCAAAGGCAAACAGGGTCCCGATGCTGGTCAGGTCAATTACCAGGTCCATGTTGAGCAGCAGGGCCGGCACGCCTACAAAGAAGCCCGTGACGATGGTGCTGAACGAAGGCGTGTGGAAGCGTGGGTGCACCTTACCGAAGATGGGCGGCAGCAGTCCGTCGCGGCTCATCGACATCCAGATGCGGGGCTGGCCGATCTGGAACACGAGCAGCACCGAGGCCATGGCGAAAATGGCGCTTACGGCCACCACGCCGGCCAACTGGGGCAGGCCTACTTTCTCGAACACAAACGCCAGCGGGTCGCCCACGCCCAGTTCCTTGTACGACACCATCCCGGTAAGCACCATGGTGATGATAACGTAGAGAATGGTGCAGATAATCAGGGCGTAAATCATAGCCCGCGGCAGGTCGCGCTGGGGGTTTTTGCATTCCTCGGCCGTCGTCGAAATAGCGTCGAAGCCGATGTAGGCGAAGAATACCGCTGACACGCCTTTAAGTACGCCGGCCACGCCGTTGGGCGCAAACGGGCTCCAGTTGGCGGGCTGCACATAGAAGGCGCCCACCGCAATAACCACGGCCACCACAATCAGCTTGAGCAGCACCAGCAGGTTAGAAGCCGTTTTGGATTCTTTAATACCGACGTACACCACGGCCGTAATCAGGACGGTAATCAGGAAGGCGGGCAGGTCGCAGACGAGGCGGAAGTCGCCGAAGAGTGCGGGGGCCGTGTTCCAGGTTTTGTAGGCTTCCAGGGTAGCCGGGGCCACGTCGGTCAGGGGCTTGCCGCTCTGCATCAGCTCCAGTACCTCGTGGTAGCCTTTGTAGGCGCTCTGGGTGCCCATGGTCAGGTAGCTGGGTATGTGTATCCCAACCCCATCCATGAGCCCGGTGAAGTAGTCGGACCAGGAAATAGCCACCACGATGTTGCCCACGGCATATTCCATAATAAGGGCCCAGCCAATAATCCAGGCCGTCAGCTCGCCGAACGAGGCGTAAGCGTAGGTGTAGGCCGAGCCGCTAATGGGGATGGTGGCGGCAAACTGGGCGTAGCACAAGGCCGAAAAGGCGCAGGCAATGGCGGTGAAAACGAACAGCAGCGACACGGCCGGGCCGCCGTCGTGGGAGGCATTGCCGATGGTGCTGAAGATGCCTGCCCCGATAACGGCGGCAATGCCCAGGGCCGTCAGGTCGCGCACCGAGAGGTTGCGCTCCAGGCTGCCGTGGCCGTGGCCTTCAACGTCGGCCGGTGGGTTTTGGAGAATAGCGCCGATATCCTTGCGGCGAAACAGATTAGAGAAAGAACTCATTTATGGGTTGTGAGGGAGCGGGGAGTTTCAAGCCCAAAAGATAAAGAATATTGCGGCGGGGTTACCGACTGGGGCCTCAAAACCATTGCATAATGCCCGCACTCCTCCCAAAACAGGGCGGCGCCACGCGCCACCTTGTTCTGGGCCAGAAACTTCCTATACTTGAGGCTTGGGGTCTAACGGCCTGCTTATCTGCTCACCAACCTGCCTGTATTGCCTATGCCCCGCACCGCTACTACGCTTACTATTGCCAAGCCCTGCGCCGAATCGTGGCAGCAAATGTCGCCGGTGACCCCGCAGAGCCGCCACTGCGCCGCCTGCTGCGAGGTTGTAGCTGACTTTACTCAGATGAGCGACGGGGAAATCATGCATTTCCTGCGGCATAACCCGGCCGTATCCTGTGGCCGCTTCACAGAGGGCCAGCTGGGCCGGCAGCTGCAACAGGCTCCGCTACCGGCCCCGCGCTGGCGGACTTGGCTGGCGGCAACCGCCACGGTACTCGGCCTTCGGGAAGCAGCGGCCTTGGAAAGCCGGGCCCAGAAAGCCAATCTGGAAGTGGCTGATATTCCGCGGCCGGTGGCGGCGGGGTCTTGGTCTTTTTCGCCGGCCGATGAGTTGACCAAGCAGGAAACCCGGGAACAGCAGGCCTCCGAAATGGCTACGCCCGAGGGCCGTATCACGGTGCGCGGTACGGTGCACAACCGCTGGGGCCTCCCCCTGGCCAAAGCCCGGGTACGCCTCTACGGTCAACCCGACTACGTGGCCAAAACCAATGCCTTGGGGCACTTTGTGCTCGAACTACCTGCTTCCCTCGTCACGCCCGAAGCGGAATTGTGGGTCAGCCGCCTTTGGCACCGGAGTCAGTCTGTTGGGGTAGCCAGTAGCCCGGCCCGACGCTACCACTTCTTCCTGAAAAGACGCTCCCGTAGAATTATCAGTGGGAAGTTTCGCTGATAATTCTACGGGAGCTATCCGGCCTGCCTGTATTTACGCCACCGATTTGCCCAGCACCCGGCGTAGCACCTGCTCCAGCGCATCCAGGGTCACCACGTCGCCCTGCACCAGAATACGGCCGCGCTGCCAGAGCAACAGCTTGCGGGGGCGCCCGTCTTGGCCCGTGGTGCAAAACATGGGGCCGCCCTGGGCCGGGCTGGTAGTAGGGCGAGTGTAGAAGCCGGGGCGCTGCTGCACAAACCCGTAACGAAGCAGCGTGTCGTGGAAATACTGCATAGTCTAACCAGATAGAAGCTCTAAAAAGCAGATACGCAGTTTACCCGAAAACAGGCAGCCAGGGCAGCTGGCTTTCGGGTAACTAAAACAAGGCACCGCGGCTCAGGTGCCCTTGCGCCGAACCGGCTTCTGCTGCAAGGCCTGAAGCTTCTGCCGGGTTTGGGGGTACTCATTCAGTGTCAGAGCTTTGCTAAACTCCTTTGCCGCCTTCTTTTGGTCGCCCAGGGCCAGGTAGTAGTCGCCCAAAGCATCATACACATTAAAGCTTCCGGGGTAATTCTGCTGGTTGAGCTGGAAAAACGCGTAGGCCGCGGCCAGGTCTTTCCGGCCCAGAAATGTGTAGCCAATCCGGTTGACTAGCCCTTCCGGCGGCAGCACCGCATACCCCAACTGCCGCGAAACCGCCTGGCAGCCGCGCAGCAGGGAGTCGCGCATGGAGGCTGCACTCAGCTTGCTCACGGCGGGCTCCAGCACCGGTACATTATCGACGGACAGAAACCGGTGGGCACTGAAAGCGTGCAGCAGGGCATCGTAGGTGCCGGGCAGGGGCACGGTGTTGTGTCCCTCAGCGCGGTAATACTTACGGGCCCAGCGCAGCCCGTTGGCGGAATGTTGCTGGAGGGCCGCTATAAAATCGGGTACGGCCAGCAAGGCGCGGTGCTCTACTGTGTTGTGGGCGCGGGCGGCCACTGTATCACCCACCTCCTTGAAAGCCGTGGCTACCGGCAGAAACAGTGTCTTGTGGGCAAACTTAGGCTGGGCCAGCAGCGCGTCGGCCTCGCGCACCAGTTTGGTATCGTCCCACCACAGGCTGGGGTCGATGGCGACGTAGCCCTGAAACAGGTCGGGGTGATGCAGCAGGGTATGCACCACAAACAGTCCGCCCAGGGAGGTGCCGATAAGCATGCGGTAAGACGTGGTAGCGTAGGCCGAATCGATATGCGGAATCAGCTCCTGCTGCAGGAAGCGGGTGAAATTTTCCCCGCCGCCCGAGGTAGTGGCACCCCGCCGGTCCATGTAGAGGCCCGATTCAATATGCGTAGGCGTCAGGTCCCGGATTCGGTCGGTGTTGTGAATGGCGACGATAATAGCTTCGGGCACCACCCGCTTCTGGCTTAACTGCTCGAGGATAGTAGCGGTACTCTGAAACTGGCTTTCCCCATCCAGCACGTACAGCACGGGGTAGTGCTGCTTGCCAAACAACGGGTTGCCAGCACTTTCGGGCACGTATACGGAGTACGTGCGCGTCTCCTTCAGAACACGAGAATGCAGCTGCTTCGGGGCAACAGTCGGCAGCCCGGATTGGGCCTGGGCCCGGCCGAAGAAAACATTGCAAACTAGAATTAGAAATACGGCAAGCTTCATAAGACAGGTCAACTAGAATAGGTAGAATCAATACCTGCCCACGGGAGTAAACGGCAGTGCCGGAGTAACTGCGCAACACAGCGAAGGTTACAGAGCCCGTTATGCTTTTCTAAGGAAAACTCCAGGCGCCTGATTTGCAGCCCGAGCCAGCTACCGCCCCAGTTTTAGCGGCCCTGCTCCAAGCGCCGCACCCGCTCCAGCAAGTTCTTCAAATCCGCTTCCAGGGCGGCCACCTTGGGCTCGGCGGCCACCTCGGCAATGGGCAGGTGCCAGCTCAGCCGGCCCTGCACGCTCCACATCTCCAGAATATCGGCCGGGTCTACCTCCCTATCGGCTACGTCGGCAGCCTCCGCCTTGAGCAGCAGTACGCCGGCCGGTTGGGCTGGCCGGAACACGCGCCGCACCAACACGGCATCCCTTGTTATTACTACGCCTAGCCGGCCATTCTCAATAGTTGTGGCACTTGCAAAACGTCCAATTACCCAATCCTGAACCGCCAATGTGGGCAGCATACTTGCGTCGGCCACTTGGAAGCAGCGGAAAGTACCTCCTTGTACTTCCGGCAAGGCCAGGGCCATGACTGGCAGAGCTTGGTAGAATTTTGAATCGGTACGAAGACGCGGGTACTGGTGGAGATGCTCTTCCCCTATCATATGAATAGCAGACGCACCGAGCCTATCCGTGGTTACCACCCGGGGCATCGGGCGCTGCGCTTCCCCATACCGCACCGGACCATCTTCCTGGGCCAGTGCTATTGCGGGGCGGTCTTCTTCAGTTCCGTACTCCTTAACAGTGCTAGAAATCTCAGAAACGGGCTCAGGCTCGTGACTAGGATTGGTAAACAACCAATTCAAGTCGACCCCTCTGGCATGCAAAAAATGAATAAATTCTTTGGGTAAGCCCTCTTTCCGCCCATTTTCCAACTGGCTAATGTCACGTTGGGACAAACCGCTGGCTTGGGCCATTTCTAGCTGAGTCATTTTAAATTCCTGACGAATAGTGCGCAGTTTGCCAGGAATCCACTCCATGTTTTTTGTTAAAAATCACATTCAAAATTTGGATATCATTCTATTATTGAATAGAATTGTATCCTCTACTTGTAACAAATATGCTTATCCCTGTTGCCCAATGCAAGTAATGACTATGTACTGCTAGGTGCTTTATCGGAAGAGGTCTGCTCAATGGACCTTTTCTATTGTCTTTCTCTTATTTGGCAGCTGCCAGGCTTCCAGTAAGCTTTCATATTTAAATCAGTCTTACTTAGCTAGTAAGGCTGCCTAGCCACTGTGTGGCTGCCCCGCCCCTTCCTACTACTATCCTATTTGCGCTACTCTCCTATGGCTTTGTGTCCTAGGCTGCCTTGTTCTGTCCTTTACTGTATATCCTATGAACCCACATTTCTACTCAATCTGTGCTTTTAGATGGCGCTACCCCCTGCTTTTAGTGCTTTTCCTATTAGCGAGGCTTCCTGTTACGGCCCAGTCGACGGAGCGCTTAAGCGTTGGTACCCCACCACCACCGGAAGCGGCTGCACTGGGCAAGTTCTCAGAAATCCCGGTTAGTTTATACTCTGGGGTTCCCAGTATTACAATTCCCATTTACGAAGTACAGCTTCGCGGCCTTACGCTGCCCATTAGTTTAAACTATCATGCTAGTGGGGTGCGGGTGACAGAAATAGCCAGCTCCGTAGGGCTGGGCTGGGCCTTGCAAGCAGGCGGCAGCATTTCCTCGACGGTTCTGGGAAAGGATGACTTTTCTCCCACCGGCTACGCTAATGGCGCCTGGCCTATCCCCAAAGACCGGCCTTTGAGCCCTCTGTATACCAGCAATGACTACCTGTTCTGCATGAGGGCAACGGGTACCTCTCCGGCCGGTACCCCCCCATTTGTGTACACCTCCAGCTTCGATACCCAACCCGACCTATTCTACTACAGCATGTGCGGGCGTAGCGGCAAGTTCTTCCACACCCAAGAAGGCAACACCCACCCCGTGCCCTATGAGCCAATAACGATTGAACGTGGCAATGGCTACACCATCGTGGATGAAAAAGGCAATCGGTTCTTTTTCCAGAGTCAGGAAATAGCCACAACCTACATCATTCGTCACGGCGGCCGCTCATCCCCGCAGGATGACTACGCGCCCAGAGCCACCGTCTTTTACTTATCGCGCGTGGAAACACCTAACCACGAGAGCATTACGCTGGCCTACGACACCTTATCGTATAGCTATAACAGCTTGGGCAGCTACACGCGCTACCGTACGTCGGGCAACAGCCCGGGCTGCGCCGATAAACAGCCGACATCTACCGAGAACCATACTCGGGTAGCAGGCCTACGCCTCAGCGCTATTCGCTCGAGCCGGGGCGACTGGGTAGAATTTCAGTACAGCACCTGCTACCGGACCGATTTGCCGGGAACGAAGGCTCTGAAGCAGATCCGGATTCATAAGGGGACTACGGTTCAAGACTTTCAGCTGGGGTTTGGGTATTTCAACATTCCCCAGGCCAAGTCGGACTGCGACCGGGCAGCGCTGGTTGAGGGTCCGCCGCAGTGCCGCCTAAAGCTTGTCAGTGTCACGGAGACAGGCAAGCCTAGCTATAAGATTACGTATCGGGAAGATTTGCCCTTCCCAAGCCGACTAAGCCAGGCCCAAGACCACTGGGGCTACTTCAATAACAACCAGGGACCGTTGTTACCCGCTGAGCCCGGCAAAGGATTTTACACCGGCGGCAACCGGGAGCCCAACGTAGCGATGATGCAGACTGGCATTATTAAGTCGTTGCGCTATCCCACAGGTGGATGGACGGAATACGAATTTGAACCGAACACCTATCAGCACGCGGCTGGCACTGTTACCCGCGACAGCCTGGTTTCGCCTTTGGCTTTTTATGCCGGCCAAGACGATGACTCGACACCCACTGCCGGCATCAGCAAGGATACACTGTTAACCTTCACCGTGCCGTCGACAGTACAGCCCTACTCTACTGAAGCGCGCTACAAAACGGGATGCGGGTACACCACTCCCCAAGGCTCTCCGCAGTTTTTGGTAGAATTGAGTGGCCCCAATAATTACCGAAGGACCTTCGGCAACTCCCCCAGCACCCTGAATGCAGTAACCGAACCCCTGGAGCTGACACCCGGAGAGTACACATTGAAAGCTACGGTGTATGGCTACTGCCCAGATGACTTTTTTCGTCTCTCCTGGACTGAAGCAGTAACCCGAAATGTGCCCGCTGCCAACCGCCTAGCCGGGGGCCTGCGAATACGGGAAATCAGAAGCTTTGCCAGTAAGCATGATGCCGGGCCGCTACGGCAGCGCTACCTCTACAGCCCCCTGCAAGACTCCACTCTCTCCAGTGGGCGTATCCAGTCTATTCCAACGTATTCTTATAACACAATCGAGAACCGCTATTCCGCCATTAATGCCTTATCAGTGGAGGGCGAGTGCCGCTACATAGCCCAGTCGTCCAGCAGCATAGAGCCATTGGGCAACATCCAGGGTGGTAACGTGGCTTATACCTCGGTGCAGGTCTTCAAGGATAAGCGCGGCGAGCATGGTATGACCCATCATCTGTTCTCTTGGAAAGAAGACGAAGCCTCCTACGGACACGGCTATCCTTTCACGCCACCTACCAGCTTCGACTGGCAACGAGGCCTGCCGCTACAAGTCACCCAGTATGCCCGCAATGATAACATGGACGGCTACCGGCCTCTTCATCGGGTTGTCAACCATTATACGCATAATTATACGCCACCTGGCGGAGGCAACTGTGAGGACTGCAGCAACTATACGCTTCCAACTCGCCCGAACGAAACCCATGCCGTAGGCCTCAACATTATCGTGCAACGACCAGAATTCTTTTTCCAATCAGGTAGTATCCCATCCGTAATTCCGTCAGAATTTATTCTTCAATCATTTAAGTATATATCGGCCTGGAGCTATCTAAAACAGAAGGACGAATATTTCTATCATGCTTCCGATAGTACCAGCTTCCGACTTATCAAAACGCTTTATTCGTACGATAACGCCAAGCATGCTCAGCTAACGCGCATTCAAACCCTAACCAGCGCGGGCGATACGCTAACGACCAAGCATTTGTATGCCTTGGATTACGATACAAGCCACGTTTCTTCAGCCGAAGCAATTGGGGTTCGGTCCCTAGCTCGTCGCCATATGCTAACCGATGTTCTTGATCAGCAACAATGGCTGCAGAAGAACCATACGTCTTACCTCATTAGCGGAAAAATAGTCCAGTATCGCAATGGCTTGCCAAGCCTGGATTTGGCCTTGCAGGTAGCCGCCCCGATACCAGCCCAGTCATTTATTTCTTCTTCTATCACTGCTGGACGCTTCCAGCACGACCCACGCTACCGGCCCACGCTGTTCTATGAGCGGTTTGACAACCTCGGCAACATCCTGCAAGCTCGTCAGGCGCAAGCGGGCCCACAAAGCTTCTTATGGGGCTACTCGGCGACGCAGCCTATTGCCAAGGTTGTGAATGCGGAGTATAGGCAAGTGGCTTATACCAGCTTCGAGCCCAACTGCCCCAGCCGGTGGCGATACGCGGCAACGGCGGTAATACCTGGTGGGCACACGGGCCGCTATGGCTACCAGTTGCTCCACCCGATACAGTGCGACTCCCTCCCGGCTGGTGCATACCAACTCTCGCTCTGGGCCAGTAGCAAACCACAGATTTATCAGAATGGCATCCTTTTACCGGAACTCCATCAACAGGCTCCCAGCGGTGCTGATGCAAATGGTCTTCGACAATTCAGCTATACCCTACAGCTCAACGAAGCCCAAAATAGAATACTGCTGCTAGGTAGCCAGGCGCTGCAGTTGGATGAGCTTCGCCTCTTGCCTGTTGGGGGGCAGCTTACTACCTATACCCACGACCCTTTAACGGGCATTACGTCGCAAACGGATGCGACCGGCCGCACTACCAGCTACGAGTATGACTCACTCGGCCGGCTGGAGCGCACCCGCGATGAGCACGGGAATATTCTTCGCCAGCAGGAATACTACTACGCGCGGCCTTAATTCTCTCATCACTGCTATTCTGGTTTTGTCGCCTACCATTTTACTCTATGGCTTGTATGCGTATGCCCACTGTTTTTGGCTTTTTAGTCATTTTATTACTTGCCCTGGGAGCCAATGTCACGGCTCGAGCCCAGGCATTTGAAGGACAAATCCCCGATTCTACTGAACTGCGGGTTCTGCGCCAATTCTACTATGCAACCAACGGCCCAGACTGGTCCCGGAACGACCATTGGCTGGAAGGAAGCACAGTAGCAAGTGCTGCCACCTGGTATGGAGTGCAGGTCACGGGAGGCGATGTTACCAGCCTTAGCCTGCCCGCGAATAATCTCTCGGGGCAACTCCCTTCTAGTCTGGGGCAACTCTCGAAGCTACTATCCCTGCTACTTAGCGGCAACAACTTGAATGGCCCTATTCCTCTTTCTCTAGGCCAAACCGACCTAAGCAATTTAGACTTGAGTAACTGCCAATTGACAGGCTCAATACCCGCTGAATTAGGCCGATGCAGCAATATGTCGTTCCTCAACTTAGGTTCCAATCAGTTAATAGGCATTATACCTACCAGTCTGGGCCGCCTCCGGTTATATCAACTGATACTATCCAATAATAAGCTAACAGGTATAATTCCTAACGCGCTGGGGCGAATCACAACTCTGAGTACACTCCAGCTGAGCCACAACAATCTGAAAGGCGCCCTCCCCGACTCACTACAGTTTCTTACTAACCTTACTTACTGCTTTCTGGATCACAATGCACTAACCGGAGACATTCCGGCTACTTTAACTCGCTGTTACAATCTCAGTCAATTAGATCTTAGCTATAATAACCTGACGGGAGCACTACCTCACACTTTTACAACTCTGCCACGATTACACGCTTTAGTTTTAACTCACAATAACTTAACAGCTATTCCTTCTTGGGCAGGGGCAGGAAATATTCCCGGTTTTGTGTTGGCCCAAGAAAACTATCTAGACTTTGGCTCGATTGAACCAAACTTTATTCGTTCCGGCCAGAGTTGGCCTTCTCAATTCGACTATAGCGCCCAACGAACCGGCTTACCAGATACAGTGAGGGGTGTGGCTGGTGCCGCGAAAACGCTCCATCGGGGCATGAAGGGCACCCTAAACCACTACCAATGGGAACGTCATATTGGCAATAGTTGGGTGGACGTGCCTGGGGCAACCGATAGCACACTCACCATAAGTCATCTTACAAGCGCGGACGGCGGACTGTATCGGGTTCGAGTCTGGAACGATATGGCCACATCTTGGGGTCATTACACTTATTTGTATACCCGGCCGCAGTATGTGCTAATTGTACCCTACCAGCCCTTGGCTGAAAACTTACCTGTGGACAACGAAACTGGTTATGCAGTTACTGATCTTTTAGCGCCCCATGCTTTTACCGGAAGCACTGATTCACTTACCGTCAACTACGTCCGCACTTTCAGTGCCCGGGCTGCCATACCGCAGGCCAATAGCTTACGCAAAGCAGCCGTAGATTCGGCGCAAGTTAAAACCGAGTACATCGATGGTCTGGGTCGCCTTATGCAAACGGTACTCCGGCAGGAATCGCCCCTGCGGCGCGACATTGTGCAGCCCGTTGCGTACGATGATCTGGGCCGGCAAGGGAAGAGCTACCTACCTTACACAGCCGCCACTACCAGCAACGGCACCTACCGGGCCAATGCAATCCGGGAACAGTACGAATTCTACCATGACTCGCCGCCTGGACCTGGCAGCCCGACTGATGGAATTGCCCGGACTGGCGTTCCGTACAGCGAATCGGCTTTCGACGCTTCTCCATTGAATCGAGTAGTGGCCCAGGCGGCACCCGGTGAAGCATGGCAGCTGTCGACCGACCACGTCGTGACCTTGCAGGAACGGCCTAATACGACAGCCGACGCCGTGCAACGCTACACGGTAGGCTACACAACTCAGGCCGCAGCCCTAACACCCCAGGGCGGGTATGCAGCAGGCCAATTGTGGGTAAAAGAAACCCGGGACGAGCAACGGGTCCGTACCCTGGAGTTTCAGGACAAGCAAGGTCAGATTGTGCTGAAGCGGGTCGAGACGGGCACGCCCCAGCAGCAGTCGCCCCAGTGGCTCGACACCTATTACGTCTTCGATGACCTGAACCGGCTGCGGGCTGTTTTGCCACCGAAAGCGGTGGCTCTGCTTCGCACTCAGCAGTGGCAGGTAACGCCCGCTGTAGAAAATTTGCTATTCCGTTACCGTTACGACGACCGAGGCCGCCTTGCAGCCAGGCAGGTCCCTGGTACGCAGGGTGAAACTCAATTAATTTATGATCAGCTCGACCGAGTTATTCTGAGTCAGGATGCCGCACAACGGCAACGGCACCAATGGTTATTTACCAAGTACGACGCTCTGAATCGACCAGTACTCACGGGATTGTGCGTCCGAAATGCAAGTCAGGACTCACTGCAGGCGGAAGCTGGCCGCACCATGGCTCAATTTGAGCACCGCACTAGCAACAGCCCATATTCTTATACGCTCACCCAGGCCTATCCTCAGCTCACGCCACAAGCGCGCTTCACGGGCGCTCAGGTTCTGACGATAACGCACTACGACGACTACAACTTCGACAATGACGCAGCGGGGCAGCCCGATGCCGCTTACGATGCACAATACGACAGCCAGTTTGCAACGGGGCGGGCGCCCCAGCCGGATACCCGCGTGACCGGGCAAGTAACCCGTACCCGTACGCGCGTGTTGGGAGTGCCAGAGTCCGCACCTGGAGCCTGGCTGACGACCACTACATTTTACGACGACCAATCCCGGCCCATACAGGTGCGCATGACCAATGCCCGGGGCGGGGAAGATATCAGCACTACGCAGCTCGACTTTGCCGGCAAGGTGCTCAAAAGCTATACGGTGCACTCCGACCCGCACACTCTTCCAGTGCCCGTCGCCGTGGCCGAAACCTTTACCTATGATCACACGGGGCGCCTTTTGACCAATGCGCAGCAGATTACTGGCGAAACTACTCCCACTATTCTAGCCCGCCTGCACTATAATGAACTTGGCCAACTCCAGCAGAAACAGTTGGGACTCGGGCAACAGAGTCTGGACTATCAATACAACATCCGAGGCTGGCTCACCCACCTCAACGATGCCGCTCAGCGCGACCCGAATGACTTGTGGGGCATGGAACTCTACTATGACCATGGCTTTACCCGCAACTACCACCAATACAACGGCAACATCACGGGCCAGAAATGGCGCAGCAAAGCGGACACCATAACCCGCGCTTATGGCTACATCTATGATAAGAGCAACCGCCTGCTGCAAGGCGACTTCGTAGCCCGCGCTGTCAATGGCACCTGGACGGCTGAAAAGCAGAACTACGGCCTGCACTACATGAGCTACGACGAAAATGGCAACATCCTGACCATGCAGCGCCGGGGCTTGGTTGCAAATGCCAGTACTACAGCCTCTAAGCAGTATGGCTTCATTGACAAGCTGACCTATGCGTACCAAGGCAATCAGCTGACCTCGGTGCAGGATGCCATTCCGGCCACTGCCCCAGTTGGCAGCTCATCATTGGCCGGCGACTTTCAGGATAACCGCGCTACTGCTCTGTCCCCCGGGCCAGAATATACTTACGACCTCAATGGCAATTTGACGGCCGACTACAACAAGGGCATCACCAGCATTGCCTATAACCATTTAAACCTACCCCGCCGCATTACGTTGGGCAGCGACTCCATTGTATTTCGCTACACGGCTACTGGCCAGAAAGTAACCAAGCTGGTATATCAAGGCCAGAAACCCGTTCAGCAAACCGACTACGCCGGCAGCTTTCAATATGAACAGGATTCTCTGCGCTTCTTTCCCCATGCCGAAGGTCGGGTACTGCGCTTTGCAACCCGCGATGACGCGAACCAGCTCCAGGTGCGCTATACCCGTGAGTATAGCCTGAAAGACCACCTGGGCAACCTGCGCCTAGCTTACCGCACCGGCGACTCAGCCCGCTATGTGGCAACAATGGAAGCAGAGCCAACCTCCGTGGCTCGCCGCGAGGAGCAGCAATTTGACTCTGCTAGTGTCGTTCGCTCCCGCTTCAATGCTGGTGTCGATGCACGCACCGGTACGTACGTGGCGCGCCTCAATGCAGCTTTGGGTCAGCCCCTGGGCCCTATTAAGATTTTGCGTGTACAGAAGGGCGATACTATTCGCGTAACTGCTGCGGGAATGTATCATCAGGAGGTGCGCTCTACCAACTTTACCTTCTCCTTATTAAGCTTCGTAGCCAACTTACTGCAACAGCAGCCCAAGGTATCGTCTGGTGCGGAAACGGCTCCGAAACTTCGCCCCTTACCTTTCTTAGGCCTGAGTCTTTCTTTATTACCAGCTCTACAGCAACATGCGCGCGTTCCGAAGGGCTACGTTCGTTTACTGGCTTTCAACAAAGATTCGGTTCTTGTTCACAACCAAACCCAACAGCTTACCAGCGCTGCACATGGCCACTATGAAACGCTACACACGAAGTTTGTGGCCCCTGCCGATGGCTACGTGCAAGCCTACGTCGGTAACGAAAGTGACACCGATGTTTTCTTCGATGATATAGAGGTACGCTACAACCCTACCCTGCTCGTGCAGGAGAACCACTACGACCCGTGGGGGCTCAACCTAGCTGGAATCGAGCGAGTTGGTGGTGTGTTAGAGAATAAATTTCAGTATAATGGCAAAGAAAAGCAGCTTGACTTAGGACTCAATTGGCAGGACTATGGCGCCCGTATGTATGACGCTCAATTAGGCCGCTGGCACGCTGTGGATCCGTTAGCTGAATCATACATTAGCTGGAGTACATATAATTATGTAAGAGACAATCCTGTTCTTCGACTTGATATTAATGGGAAATGGGATATTACAGTTCATTCATATAGCAATCGGAGTAAATATGGCTACGGTATCGCTGTAGTGACTGACAACAGTGGAAAAGAAGTATATTCTTTCAAAGTTAGGTTAGAAGGAGACGGCGGAAGAGACAGGAAAAAGAAATACGCAGATACTCCTATAGGCACATATGATATTCCAGATAAAGACATGTGGAAAAATGGCGGTAGCAGAGATGCTTATGGCCCTAATGATCGTTTAATTTTAACCCCTGAATCAGGAGAAATAGTAGAAACAGGGCGTGACGATATAAGAATTCATGGTGGTCGCCAAGAGAAATATGATCCTAAACTAAAGAAATGGATTCCCATAGGCAAGCCCAAGTTGGGTGTAACTAATGGATGTTTAAGGGCCTTTGATGAAGATATGAAAGAGCTTAAAATGATAACTACTTGGCTGGAACAAAGCGATGAAGAGGAGAAAGGAGGCAAACTTGTAATTGTAGAGGATTTGCAGGAAACGAACAACTTGTTACCCCTCGGAAAAACATATAATATGAGAACTACCAAAGAGCAAGATGCTCAAAATAAAAAGCAGAAAGCTCAACAAGACTTTATAAACCTCTTAAAATGCTTTAGCATCACACAATGAAACTTACACATGCCCTTTTAATAGTCAGTTCCTCCGCTCTTTTAAATTGTCAAGACAAAACACATGAAGTAACCTCATCAGAAAGCAAAAAAAGCAACACAACTATATTAAATATCGATCGTATTTCGAGCGCTTATAACATTAGCCATAGCAACGACTTACTAGACACCCTTAACAATATTGCTTGTAATGCAGACGGAGAAATCTCGGAACATTTAGATGTGATTTCTACTAAATTATACCGTGAATCTTTTCAACAATTTATTGAATATTTATTTAACAATCCAGGATCCTGTATTGAGAATTCACTTATTAGAGGAACTAGCGCAAGTTTATTCACTGAAGATCTTGAAAACAGGGACACAATAATAAATGACATGAGGAATCAAATCAGCAAAAGCGATAAGATAAATAAAGAGCAGAAGAAATATGTAATCAGCTTATTAAGTAAAGTAAACCTTAAGTCATTGGATTGAATATATAAAGCTATTAAACCAAACTTTTTACCCCAGGAAAGGCTTTTCTTGGGGTATGAAGAATCTCCTGCTCTACACCCTTCTACTCTTCACCACGGCCTGTGCCCTCAAGCCGACCAACAAGCACGATGTCTTCCAGGAACGGGCCCAGCTTCCCCAGGAAGAAGCGCCTCACCTACGAAACTCCCTCGAGTGGTGGTACTTCACAGGTCATTTGAAGGATAAGGCTACCGGAGAAATGTATGGGGTAGAATACGTTTTCTTCCACTTCAATCCGACCGGCAAGAAGGACTGGCAGATGGTGAACTTTGCCCTGACTGACCCGCAGACCAAGCAGTTCCGCTACGACTATAACCTGGTGGGACTGCCGCAGCTGTTGCCCGCTACGCTGCCGCTGAACCTCTCCATGGAGAAGAAAGCGCAGCGCTGGAGCCTGACTGGGCAAGAAGGCAGCTACCATCTGCAGGCCCGCATGACGACGCACGCGGGGCAGGCTATTAACCTAGTTACGACGCCCGCCAAGCCGGTGCTGCTACACGGCGGCACCGGTTACGAGCAGTATGGGCCGGTGGCGAAAGCCGGTTATTACAGCTACTCCCGCCTGGCTACGGCCGGCACCATCGAAATCGAGGGCAAGCAGCGGCAGGTAGAAGGCGAGCTGTGGTACGACCGGCAGTGGAACTGCAACTCGGTTATGGCAAAAGATGCGGGGTGGGACTGGATCAGCATTCAACTCGATGAGCCGCGGGAAGAAATCATGGCCTACCGGCTCCGCAATAATGTCAGCGGGGAAAGCATCAGTGGCGGCTCGCACTACTCGGCCCGCAATGAGAATATTCACTTGGCCAGCACCGACTTCCAGCTCGAGCCGCTCGAGTTCTGGCTTAGCCCCCGCTCCAAGCAGCGCTACCCCATCAAGTGGCGGCTGCGCATTCCCAGTCAGGGCTACGACCTGCTGATTGAGCCCGTCATTCCCAATCAGGAGTTGAGTCTGCGGCTATTCAAGGCCATCAACATGCACTACTGGGAAGGCATGTGCAAGGTCACGGGCACGCACAACGGCAAGCCCGTGACGGGCAACAGCTACGTGGAAATTACCAACCCCGGCACCGTGAAAACAGCCCGTAGCTCGGCTTCAGCCTCCGCTCAATAGCCTTAGCCGTTCAGTACCACCCGGAAAGTGGTGCCTTTCCCTACCTCCGACCAGCGCACGTAGAGGCGGCCCTGGTGGTAGTTCTCAATGATGCGCTTAGCCAAAGCCAGGCCTAGGCCCCAGCCTCGTTTCTTGGTAGTGAAGCCGGGCAGGAAGACAGTTTCAATCTTGCTTTTCGGAATGCCCTTGCCCGTGTCGGTGATATCGAGGGCAATGAGTTGCTTGCCTTTGGCTGCCCGGCGCAGGTGCAGGGTGATATTGCCTTTACCGTCCATGGCATCGACGGCGTTTTTGCAGATGTTCTCAATGACCCAGTCGAACAAGGGCACGTTGATTTGGGCGGGCGTATCAGTAGGCAGGTCAGTCTTGATTTCGAAGACTACCTTTTTCGACACCCGGCTTTGTAGGTAAGCAATGGCATTTTTGGTGGCCTGCAAGATGTTTTCGTCCTTCAGCACGGGCACCGAACCGATGTTGCTGAACCGTTCGGTAATGATTTCCAGGCGGCGCACATCCTTGCCCAGCTCATCCACAATGGGCTCATTCTGCCACTTTTCAGAGTCCTTGAGGTAGGTATGCCAGGCCATCAGGCTGCTGAGCGGAGTACCGAGCTGGTGCGCCGTTTCCTTGGCCAGGCCCACCCACACGCGGTTTTGCTCGGCGCGCCGGGAATAGCTGAAGGAAAAATAAGCCATGACACCCAGGCAGGCAATAACGGCCAGCTGCACCAGCGGGTAGGTCCGGAGCTGGGTAAGCAGTTGAGAGTCCTTGTAGTAAATGTAATTCCGCAAACCCGCTCCTAGCTCCACCACAATGGGCGGGTGCTGGAGCTTCATGACGGCAATTTCCCGGTGCAAAAAGTCCAACGCCACCTTCTCCGACACGCCCTTGGGAATATCCACATTGCGGGTACCCAGAATGTTGGCCTCTCCATCGGTGAAAATGATGGGAATGGTGGTATTGGCATTGATGATTTCTTCGAACACGAAGTTGGTATTCGAGTCGACTTCCGAATTGATGATAAAGCGCTGGGCCTTGGCATAGAGGTCAATCTGCTTCTGCTCCCGCTCCGAAAGGCGCTTCACCAGGATATTGGTATACACCACCGTGGCCGCCGCAATGAGGATGGCGCCCGCCAGGATGCCCAGCTTGATTCGGGACTTTTGGTCGTAAATGGGTAACACTTGCCGGGGAAGGGAAAAAGAGGCCATGAAGCGTGAGCAGAGAAGTTCTTCTCCTGAAGCGAAAGCGAAGGTAAGCAGCGCCCAGCTGTGCCGGCACCTGGGCCTGCTAACGCCAGAACCCGGTCGGGGTTATGCCCGCGCCGCCAACTGTTAATGAAGCACAGTACTTCCGGCCCAGGCAACCCAAGCGCAACGGTAAACGAGTATGCCGGTAGATTTTGTCTCCGCGGGCAAATGATTTTTGTCAGGCAGGCGCAGTACAATATGCCCTTTAAAGCCCGTAAGGCTAGTTTCTGGAATACTCCTACCTTCTCTCGAACCTGGGGAGCGTATCAACTGTTTCAGACTATCGAATTACGCCGTAATTTTGCCTTCTACAATACGCCGTAGCCCCAGCTATGCTCCATCCATTTAAGGCTGTTAGCCTGTCCTTCAAGAAAGCCCCACTCGAAATTCGGGAGTTGATTTCTTTGGACGAGGCCGCCTGCCGCCGCTTCCTGCACACCCTTCACCACGACCTGGGCCTCACCGACCTGCTCGTGCTAAGTACTTGCAACCGTACCGAAGTCTACTACGCCGCCGACCGGGACCAGAGCCCGGGCATTATCGAGGCGCTGGGCCAGCTCAAGGGCCTGACCGACGTAGCTGCGTATTTCCCTTACTTCGACATTCTCGACACCTACCAGGAGTCGGTACAGCACCTTTTCGAGGTAGCTATGGGCCTCGACGCCCAGGTAGTCGGCGACCTGCAGATCAGCAACCAGGTGAAGCAGGCGTATCAGTGGTCGGCGGATGCCGATGCGGCCGGGCCGTTTCTGCACCGCTTGCTGCATACTATTTTCTTTACCAACAAGCGGGTACAGCAGGAAACCAGCTTCCGGGATGGAGCCGCCTCCACCTCGTATGCGACCTTGGAACTGGTAGAGGAACTGACGGCCGACATTGCCAATCCTCGGGTACTGGTAGTGGGCCTGGGCGAAATCGGGGCCGATGTGTGCCGCCATTTTGCTGATAGTAAGTCCTTTACCGACGTCACGCTCTGCAACCGCACCCGCGCCAAGGCCGAGGTTCTGGCCGCCGAGTGCAGCCTACCCATTCTTGACTTCGAGAACCTGGTGCAGGGCATGAAAGATGCCGACGTCGTGATTTCCTCTATTTCGCACGACACGCCCTTTTTTACCCGCGAAATGGTCGAGCGCCTGGATGTGCTGAGCTACAAGTTTTTTATCGACCTCTCGGTGCCCCGCAGCATCGAGGCCGATGTGGAGAACGTCCCCGGCGTGCTGGTATATAACATCGACGCCATTCAGAGCAAGGCTTCGGCCGCTCTAGAGCAGCGTTTGGCCGCCGTGCCCCAGGTACGGGCCATTATTGCCGAAAGCATTGTTGGCCTCTCCGACTGGACCAAGGAAATGATGGTGTCGCCCACCATCCAGAAACTCAAGAATGCCTTGGAGCAGATTCGGCAAGAAGAGATGGACCGGTTCCAGAAGAAGATGAGCCCCGAGGAAGCCAAGCGCATGGACGAAGTCACCAAGTCTCTGATGCAGAAGATCTTGAAGCAGCCCGTCCTACAACTCAAGGCTGCCTGTAAGCGGGGCGAGGCCGACCAGCTCATCGACGTCCTCACCGACTTATTTGATCTGGAAAACCAGCCCACGCACGCATAACGAACCATTTTGTATCGTGGCAAGTCGTTGGCAATCCGTCCGTTGCGCAGTACGACTTGTTCTTGCACTAGAAAGCCCCTTCCTACGCGCGTAGGAAGGGGCTTTTCATATTGAGAAGCCGTATTGACGCCGCTTGGTACGCGGAATGTCCTTGCTCCCTCACCATGACACGAGTGTTAGCGCCTTGGCACATTCCTCCACAGCAGCACATTAACCAAACTTCTTCCCACGAAAAAAGGGCCGTCGGTAGGCGGTCCTTTTTCATTTTTTCGGCGAAAAAACGGCTTGAGTATTACAGCGTGTCGCAGCAATCTTCGAGCGAATCAATTACGTCGAGCAGTTTTGGAATCGACAGGGAGTAATAAATCTTGGTGCCGACTTTGAAGGAAGACAGAATGCCACGGTCTTTCAGCGTAATCAGGTGCTGAGAAGCAATAGCTTGAGGCAAGTCGAGCGAACGGTAAATTTCCGTCACCGTCATCTTATCCTCTTTGCCGAGCAGGTCGACAATGGCGAGACGCTTCGGGTGAGCCAGTACTTTGAGCATGGCTGCAGCCTTGTCTACTTTTTTGGATTCTACGCGCGAGAGCAATGGTTTCATGAGAAAAGTTACAACGGTGGTCCTGCGGGTGGGTCGGGCAGGAATATGCGTAATACGATATTTCTAGGTTTAAGAGTTCCGCTTTCTGAGGATTTTGCCTAGAAAATTTGATTAAAACGTTAATTCCAGCAGCCAAAACGCTTTTTCTTTAACGGCGCCCAAAGACCCCAGCCCCTTGCGCAGGGCTGCTTACCTTTGGGCATTATTTCCACCCACCTCACCAAAAGTATTGCTGCTGATGAAAGACCTGCTGGCCAAATTCGAAAACAAACGCCCTGAAATCGTTTTTGAGTGGAAAGATTCCGAGACGGAAGCCGAAGGCTGGGTTGTGATTAACTCCCTGCGCGGGGGTGCGGCCGGCGGCGGCACCCGCATGCGTAAAGGCCTGGACAAGCGCGAAGTAGAGAGTCTGGCCAAGACGATGGAAGTGAAGTTCACGGTATCGGGCCCGGCTATCGGCGGGGCCAAGTCGGGTATCAACTTCGATCCGCAGGACCCCCGCAAGCGCGGCGTGCTGGAGCGCTGGTACCGGGCCGTAATTCCGCTGCTGAAAAATTATTACGGCACCGGCGGCGACCTGAACGTGGACGAGATTCACGACGTCATCCCGATTACGGAAGACTACGGCCTGTGGCATCCGCAGGAAGGCATTGTGAACGGCCACTACCGCGCCACCGAGCCCCAGAAGATCCAGAAGCTGGGCCAACTGCGCCAGGGCGTAATTAAGGTTATTGAAGATGCGGCCTTCACGCCCGAGCTGAGCCGCAAATACACCATTGCCGACCTCATCACGGGCTACGGAGTGGCCGAAGCCGTGCGGCACTACTACGAGCTCTGGGGTGGCCGCGACGTGCGCGGCAAGCGCGCCATCATCCAGGGCTGGGGCAACGTCGGCGCGGCAGCGGCTTACTACCTGGCTACCCAGGGTGCCCGCATCACCGGCATCATCGACCGGGCCGGGGGGCTGCTCAAGCCCGAAGGCTTTTCCCTGGCCGAAATTCGCCAGCTCTTCCTCGACCGCAAAGGCAATGCCCTGACGGCGGACAATTTGTTGTCCTTCGAGGAAATCAATCAGCAGATCTGGACTTCGGGGGCGGAAATATTCATTCCGGCGGCGGCTTCCCGCCTCGTCACGCGCGACCAGGTGGAAAAAATGGCTCAGAGTGGACTGGAAGTTATCAGCAGCGGCGCCAACGTACCTTTTGCCGACCCGGAAATCTTCTTCGGCCCCACTGGCGAGTACGCCGACCAGCACGTGAGTGTGATTCCCGACTTCATTGCCAACTGCGGCATGGCCCGGGTGTTTGCCTACCTGATGGAAACCAACGCCGAAATCACCGACCAGGCCATTTTCGGCGACACCTCCCGCATTATTCGCCGGGCCCTGGAGCGCACCCGCCAGCAGGGCGACAGCACCACGGGCGTAGCCCAGAAGTCGTTTGAAATGGCGCTGCGGCAGTTAGTATAGTGTCTCGGGGGCGTTAGTACCTACACCCCAAGGCCAAGCTTATCCAAAGAAATGACCATTCAAGAAATTCTGAACTTCCGTTTTCTGGGCAACAACGTTGGGGCTTACCTGACCTGCCTAGGCATTCTGCTGTTTGGCTACGCCTTCAAAACCCTGCTTTCCCGGCTGTTGTCCAAGCTGGTGTTCCGCTTTATCCGCCAGCGCACCGAAGGCGTGAGCGAGCTGCAGTTTCAGGCCCTGCTGATTCAGCCCGTTTCCATCGTGGTGTTCCTGGTCACGGTGTATCTGGCATTTCAGGTGCTCGATTATCCGGTGCACAGCTCCGAGCTAAAACACAACGACCCCTGGCCGCAGGTAGCCTTGTTTCGGCTCTATCAGCTGGGCATTATCTTCGGCATGGCCTGGATCCTGCTGCGCCTGGTCGATTTTCTGGAGCTGGTTTTCCGACGGCGGGCCGAATCCAGCGTGTCGCGCCTCAACGACCAGCTGATTCCCTTCGCCAAAGACCTGCTGAAAGTACTGGTCCTGACCTTCGCCTTTCTGGTTATGCTGGGCCGGGTGTTCGGCGTCAATGTCACGGCTCTGATTGGGGGCTTGGGCATCGGGGGCTTGGCCGTGGCCTTTGCCGCCAAGGAAAGCCTGGAAAACCTGATTGCCTCCTTTACCATTTTCCTCGACCGGCCCTTCGCCGTGGGCGACTTGGTGGAAGTAGGCGGAGTAACGGGCACCGTCGAAAAGGTCGGCTTCCGCAGTACCCGCCTGCGCACGGCCGAAAAAAGCTACGTCACGGTCCCCAACAAGTCCATGATTGACAAGCCCCTGGACAACCTGAGCCTGCGCACGGCCCGGCGCGTTACGTTCACGCTGGCCCTGAGCCACGCGACGACCAGTGAGCAGCTCCGCGGCATTGTGCAGGATGCCCAGCAAACCATTCAGGAGAACCCGATGACCAACAACGACGTGCAAATCAAATTCACGGCCCTCACGCCGGCGGCCAAGGAAGTCACGGTGCAGTACTTTGTTGAAACCACGAATTACGACGAGTACATGAACGTGAAGGAAGAGCTGAATTACCGGCTGGTGGAGCTGGTAGAAAAGCACGGTGGCTCATTTGCCAGCACCGGCACCACCATCGTGCAGGTCGGCAGCCCCGACCGGCTACGCGGCCTGCAATCAACTGAGCAGCCCGTTTTGTAAAAGCTGGCCTAGGCTTGCATATGCAAAAAGCCCCGGCAATGTGTTGCCGGGGCTTTTTGCTTGTATATACGCGGCACCTAGCGGCCGCCGAACAGGCCGCCGAGCAGGCTGCCCATACCGCCACCACCGAGCAGGCCACCCAGGCCGCCGCCGCCCGCGCTGCGCGGAGCCGAGCCGGGCACGCCACCCAGGCCACCCAGGATAGAGGTCAACGAGCCCAGGCCGCCGCTACCGACGTGCGTACCCTGCTGGGGGTAGTTGCCTTGAGCTCCGCCGCCCATTACGCCGCTGAGCAGGCCACCACCGAGCAAGCCCCCGAGCAAACCGCCCATCGTGCCACTGCCGCCCATGGCACCGCCGAGCAGGCCGCCCATCGTGCCGCTACCGCCCAGTACGCTGCCCAGGCCGCCGCCCATACCGCCCATGCCAGCCGAGCGGCCGCCCCGGTTCATCACGCCCGATATTACCATGGGCGCCACCACGCCCAGCAAGCCGGCCATCAGGGCCCCTTTTGGAATGCCAACGCTGCTTAGCTTATCCGTAACGCCGCTGAGGAAACCCTGTTTAGCGGGGTCCTGCGGGTTATGCGGTACCGAAGCAGCCTGGTCAACCACACTTTCCAGGGCCTGGGTCTGCTGCTGGTTGATGCCCAGGTAGGCCGCCATCTTATTTACCATCTCCTCCTCTGTATTGGAGTAAGCCCCGTCGGCGCGGGCGAAGCTGATCAGGTCCGTAATAAGGGAAAAACGCAGGTCGCTGCCGCGCAGCGTATCCAGGTTGTGCTTGATACTTTCATTGGTAGCATCCTTGGCGGCGCTTAGCACCTGCTGGGTCGCCCCGCCGGAGAGGCCAGCCGACTGGGAAAGTTGCTGCAGGAATTCAACTTCCGCGGCTGAAGCTTCCCGGTCGGCGGAGGCCAGGCTGGCAATAACACTTAGATAAGCGGCTTTTTCTTGGTCAGAGTAATTCTGCAAAAGTTGGGTATCTTCCATGGATAGAGGAGCAAAGGGTGAGAGAATAAACCGAAAACCTTAACGTCATTCCTCTGATTAGGTTGAATAAGGGGTAACCACTCCCGCTCTCTACCTGCCGCCCAGCTAGAAGCTCAGCATTGTATGCTTGTAACAGGCCTTACAGAAAATTCTGATTGTAAAACAGTTGGAAGGAACACGGGCAAACTCTGGTAATTTTCTGCTTGAAATTTCAGCAAAAGGGTTGCGTAATCGAAAACGACCTGCCATATTTGCATTCCCAAACGGGACCCCGGGAGATTAGCTCAGCTGGTTCAGAGCATCTGCCTTACAAGCAGAGGGTCACTGGTTCGAACCCAGTATCTCCCACTTTTCTTGCATTACCCCTCGGGAGATTAGCTCAGCTGGTTCAGAGCATCTGCCTTACAAGCAGAGGGTCACTGGTTCGAACCCAGTATCTCCCACCAAAAAAAGCCACTTCGCAGTATTGCAGAGTGGCTTTTTTGTTATTTCCCCGTCTCTTCGCACTCGGGCCCTTTACTTGCTGCTGTCGCGCAGGCGCTGCCAGACGATGAGCGGATAGAGCAGCAAAGCCGGCTCGGCGAAATAGCGCCAACGGAAACCCACAAAAAAAACCAGGCTCAGGAGCCAGACGACCAGCAGTGGCGTGAGCAGCAACACGTCGGCCCGCCGGAAATACAGGCCCCGATACTGTACGAGCGTGAGCAGCACGGCCAGCAGGAAGGCCCCGTGCACGCTGGCAGTAACCGGGTTGTAGCCCGTGCGGGGAGCATCGGCAATAAAGTTTTCGGGGGAGAAAAACAGGAGGGTTTTGCGCAGCCAGAGCCTGGCTTCGGCCGTGGGATGGGCTCGAACCCACTGCTGGGCCAAAGCGGCCCGGGCGCGGCTTTCCTGGTACTGGTCGAGCGAATCGAGACGGGGAATATGCGCCCGCACAAACTGGTCGAAGGCCCCGGCCGGCTCGTCCCAGTCGAACATGAACCGGCCCTGCGTGACGGAGTTGTGCCCCTGCAGCAGTTCGAAACCGGCCTGATTGCTCAGCGTCCAGGCTCCGAACATTCGGTGGTTTTTCAGTAGGATAGGCGCGTGGGCGGCTACCAATAAGGCCAAGGTAAGCAGGGCCGTGCGCCAGGCCGAGAGCTGCAATGGCTTGCTCTGCCGTAGCGTTAAGGCCAGCCACGCGGCAAATAACACGCCGTAGACGGCCAGCAAATAACCACGCAACAGGCAGGAGACAGTCACTGCCGCGGCTACCAGCAGCGTTTCACCCCGCTGCTGGGGTCGCCCGCTCTGCTGCCGCAACAGCTTATACACCACCCATATCAGCAGGGGCAGCGCCAGGTTTTCGTACCACATGTAGGCTCCGATGTAGTAGACGGCCGACGGATAGACAGCCCAGGCCAGCGCCCCAGCCCAGGCCCAGGGTGGGCTCACCCCAAAAAACAACAGCGTGCGGTGCAGATACAGAATCCCAAGTATGTAAGCCGCCACGCTCAAGCCATAGACCAGTAAGGTGAAGTAGTGCTTGGGCAACCCGGCTTGTTGCCAGCCGATATAGACAAAAACCGGAAAGCTGGCGTGGAAGGAGTCGGGGCGCAGTTGCTGCCGTACCGGGTCGAGGCTGACGTAGCCCCGACCGGCCAGGTAATTGTCGGCAATACGGCCGTTGCGCCGCTCGTCGTAGTTCCACTCCAGACCCGGGTTCAAACTGAGCTGCAACACCAGCTTGAGCACAGCCAACACCAGGATTATCAGCCAGACGAAACGAGGAACGGAGCGTAGCACGGGGGCAAAGGTTAAACGCAGAAGAGGCGAAGCCGAAAGCCAAAGGTTATGATTTAAACGTTAGAGCCGATAATCTGCTTGTGGGCTAGGGTGGCTAGTGCGCCCGGCGGGTAGTACCTTTCGCCTTGGCAAGCCTTGTCTTACTTAACCTACCGCTACTTGCTTCGGCCTACTGCTCTTCTGCCCGATTCGCTGCGCCGGCCGCTGGTGCTAAGCTTCTTCCTGCTGCTGGCGGCACTGGGCATCGGGCTGCACCGCGACTATGGCCTGTCGTGGGATGAGCAGCTGGACCGCCTCAATGGCATTATCAGCGTGAAGTATGTGGCCCTGCGCCTCGCCCCCGACCTGGCCCGGCGACAGCCAAGCCTAGCGGCCATTCCGGAGATGAGCGAGAATGAGGACGTAGACCACGGCGTGATTTTTCAGATGCCACTGGTCGTACTCGAGAAGGTACTTGGCTTGGAAGACCCGCGCGACATCTACTTTATGCGGCACCTGGTCACGTTTTTCACCGTGCTGGGCGGGGTGTACGGCTTTTATCGACTGGTTACCCAACGTTTAGGCAGCTGGTTCCTGGGCTTGCTCGGGGCGGCGCTACTGGTGTTGTCGCCGCGCATGTTTGCCGAGGCCTTCTACAACTACAAGGACCTGGTGTTTCTGGCTTTTTTCACCCTGGCTATGTACACGCTCACGCGCCTGCTGCGGCGGCCTTCGTGGCTCTGGGCGCTAAGCCACGCCTTGGCCACGGGGGCCGCGCTGGATGTGCGCACCATGGGCGTATTGCTGCTAGGCTTCACCGTGGGGTTTGCCGCATTGGAAATGTGGTACCGCCCGGCTATCCGCAGGTCCCTGCTGCTGGCGCTGCTACTGTATCTGCCGACTACCGCGGCAATAGTTGTGCTGGGCTGGCCCTACTTATGGGAAAATCCCGCTGGCAACTTCCTAGCCGCTTTTCAGAGCTTCAGCCGCTACCGTTCCGACATGCTGACCCAGTACCTGGGGCAGCAGATTTCGGTGCGGAGCTTACCCTGGCACTACGCCCCGGTCTGGCTGCTGGTCACGACGCCCGCCGCCTACTCGGCAGCCTTTGTAGCGGGCTGCACCACGCTAGCCTATACCATTAGACAGCAACGCTTTTCCTTGCTTCGCCGCCGCACGGGCCGCCAGGATTTGCTGTACATCACCTGGTTTTTTGCGCCGCTAGCCGCGGTGGTGCTTTTACACTCGGTTCTCTACGATGGGTGGCGGCATCTGTATTTTATTTACCCGGCCTTTCTGCTACTTGCCCTGCGCGGGGTGCGGGTAGCCGCTGCCGCCTGGCGTACGCCTTCCGGCCCGGCTGCGCGTCGTTGGTCGGGCGCCGCCTTGCTCGTAGTGCTAGCGGGAGGCATGCTGCACTCCGCTTACCGTATTATCCGCGACCATCCCTACCAAAACGTGTACTTCAGCGTGCTGCCAGGCCCGGTGGCCGAACGGCTGTTCGAGCGCGACTACTGGGGCCTGGCTGGGCGCCGGGGCCTGGAATGGATTCTGGCCCAGGACCGGAAGGCCCAGGTCCTGGTTGGTACGGATGCGCGGGCGGCCCTGGTGCTTCACAACAACCACTTACTTTTGCCCCCGGCCGAGCGGGCCCGCGTGGTGCTTACGTCCGCCGAGCAGGCGCACTACTTTCTGACAACGTACCGCTGGCATCCGGGCGCTTACCCCACCAGCTACGGCCCGGAGGTGTATTCTATTCGGGTAAATGGGGTAAAGATTCTCTCGGTTTTTCGCCGGCCCTGAGGTGACGCACTTCGTGTCGAGCCCTGCGTACTATTTTTAACTCTCCCGGCCACCAACCTTACGTTTTGTTGCTGATGCCCTTACTCGAAGTAACCGACGCCCAACGGGCCCGGCAATTCCTGGACCTGCCTCCCCGCCTCTACCGCGACCAGCCCAACTGGATTTCGCCCCTCGACCACGAAGTTGAGGCCGTGTTTGACCCGCAGAAAAACACCAACTTTCAGCACGGCGAAGCCATCCGCTGGATTCTGACCAACACCAGCGGGGAAGTTATTGGGCGGATAGCGGCTTTCGTCAACCAGAAAACGGCCCTCACCGACCCTACCCTGCCCACCGGCGGCCTGGGCTTTTTTGAGTGCATCGACGACCAAGCGGCGGCCAATACGCTCTTCGACGCTGGTAAAGCCTGGTTGGCGGAGCGCGGTATGCAAGCTATGGACGGCCCCATCAACTTCGGAGAGCGGGACCGGTTCTGGGGCTTGCTGGTAGCGGGCTTCACCGAGCCCAACTACGGCATGTTTTACCATCCGCCGTACTACCAGCAGCTGTTTGAAACCTACGGCTTCCAGGTCTATTTCAAACAGTACACCTGCTACCGCGAAGTGGCCGCGCCTCTGCACGAGGCCTTCCAGCGGGCCGCCGACAAGTACGCGGCCCAGCCCGAGTTCAGCTTCCGGCACGCCGACAAAAGCAATGCCGAGCAGCTGGCCCGGGATTTTCACCACGTGTATAACCTGGCCTGGGCCAACCACAGCGGCGTAGTGGGTATGTCTCTGGAAAAGGCCCGCAGCCTGGTAAAGGAAATGAAGCCCGTGGCCGATGAGCGACTGTTGTGGTTTGCCTACCACAACGACGAGCCTATTGCCTTCTTCGTCAGCCTGCCCGAGCTCAACCAGATTTTCAAGCATATCGGGGCCCGCTTCAACCTCTGGGACAAGCTGCGCTTCCTCTGGCACAAGCGCAAGTACGACCAGCGCCGCGACAAAAAGATGTTCGGCGTCATCTTCGGGGTGGTGCCCGCCTGGCAGGGCAAGGGCATCGAGTCGGCCATGATGGTGCACGCCCGGCAGGAGTTTATGCGGGCCGGCTACACCGAAATCGAGATGAACTGGATTGGCGACTTCAACCCCCGGATGCTGGCCGTGACCCGCTCCATCGGGGCCCGCATCTACAAAACTCACGTTACCTACCGCAAGCTATTCGACGAAACCCGGCCCTTTGAGCGGTGCCCGGTGATTAAGTAGGAATTTAATGAATTCCATTAACTTCACACAGCCTGTCAAGCAGTTTGTAGACAAACTAGTTGATGGAGAGTATGATGCAGCCGTTAAGCTAAGCTTTGACAAAGGACGGCTGAGCGCGCCTCTTGTTGCAGAAGCTATTCGACTCTACCCCGGACATCTGACTCATCCACCTGCACATGCATACGATGCCCTTGAAGTGTATAAGTATGATGATGGCACAGGCTATATGCTAGAATTCTTCCTCTGGATTGACCAAGAACCTAGTGAGCTGATGATTCGAATAGATGCCCGATGGGCCGATACAGATTTGAACTATACTCTCTTCGACATTTTTGTACCATAGACTTCATACTGTCTTCGAGCACTGGTGCGGGTCTGAGGCAGTAACATTGCTGGAAGTCTCGTCTTGGCTTAACCTCGCCGAAACTCCCGGTCCAGCTCCAGCACCTGCGGAATGAGTAGGTGCTCGTCGTCGTTGCGCAGTACGTAATCGGCGCGGCTGAGCTTTTCCTCCTCACTCATTTGCTTGCCGATGATGGCCAGAATGTCGTCGGGGGTGCGGTGCGGGTCGCGGCGCAATACCCGGGCTTGGCGCACGGCCTGGGGCGCGAATACGGTGATGATCTTGTCGAGTTGCTGATAAGAGCCCGATTCGTAGAGCAGAGCGGCTTCCTTCAGGATGTAAGGCACGCCGGCGGCCTGCTGCGCCTGAGCCCACTGCTCAAAGTCGTGGCCTACGCGCGGGTGCACCAGGCCGTTGAGCCGGGCCAGCTGCTCGGGGTTGTTGAAAGCCACCTGGGCCAGATACGTCCGGTTGAGTTGCCCGTCGGCAGCAAAGGTTTCCGCGCCAAAGGCTTCCTGCAGCGCCTCCCGTAGCACTACATCATTCGCCATTACCCATTTAGCCCGGGAATCGGCATCGTACACGGGCACGCCCAGCACGGCAAACAGCCGGCACGCCACGCTCTTACCCGACCCGATTCCACCCGTTATGCCAATTCGAAGCATATTGTAATGTTCTTAAATGTCCTTACGAGCAACGCGAAGCCATAACACGTCTTTTCACTTCTGTGAAACCCGCACGGCGGGCGTAAGCACCCGTACGCCGCGAGCCAGCGTGGGCGCCTGCGACAAGACGGGCTGCAAACTGGAATCGGGGGTGTGAAACTGGCCATAATGCAGCAGCACGTGCACCTGGCTGCGGTCGAGCCGGGCCGAGTCTTCGGGAAAGCACTGCACCTGTACCTGCACGGTGGCCGGCGTCAGCACAAAGTGCTGGCCGGCCGGAAAATCGCGCAGCTCGGGCACCACCCGCAGGGGCAGGGTCACCAGGGGCCGGGGCTGCAGGCGCACCTTCACGTCCTGCACCTGGGTCTGCACCAAGTCGGGGCCACCAATAGGCACAATGATGGCGCCTTCGCTGCTGCCGGCCGGGGCCTGGGGTAAGTGGACCGGGTAGGGGCTGGCCAGGCTATTGACCGTACGCGCCGGGCCGCGGAACACGACGCTTTCGGGCGTAAACACGGCCGCGTAGGGCAGCGCCGAGCCGTCGGCCCGGGGGCTCAGGCCCAGGGGCAGGCGCCGCGTTACGAGCCGGTCAAACTCTAACCAGAGCGTGTCGGCCAGCACGTAATTGAACTGCAGACCTTCCATAGCCGCCTGCAGCGCCGGCCTGAGCGACTGCCCCGTCACGAAGCGGGTAGTCGGTAGCCGGGTGAGGCGCACTTCGGCCGGTTTCACGTCGAGCAGCAGATTCTTGCGCAGCAGCTTCCAGCCCCGCCCCGTCACGTTGACGGCTACTTCGGTAGGCAAGGGCTTCACCGGAATGTAGCGCTGCTCATCGTAGGCCCAGGCCAGCGGGTACGTAATGCGCGTGGTATAGGTCTTGTTCAGCGCGTTGAGCAGCCAAAAAGTGGAAGCCGCCAGAAAACAGGCCGTTACCGCCCGCCAGTAGCTGCGCTCCTGCCCGAAAAACGGGCTGGCAAACCAGCGAACTACGCGAAAAGCACGGACGAGCGGCACGGTTAAGCAGGCTTAGGAATTGGCGGGAGGCGTAGGGGCAACCGCCGCAGCGGGTGTAGTCTTAGCAGCAACTTCGCGGGAAATAGCTGTGCGGTCGAATTTCAGCCGCACGCCTTTGTCGACTTCAATGATAACCGACTCCTCGTGTACTTCCAGCACCTTACCGTGCAGTCCCCCAATGGTTACCACGGTGGCCCCTTTCACCAGCGACTCCCGAAACTTTTTAGCCTCGGAAGCCCGGCGCTGCTGGGGCCGGATCATAAAGAAGTACACCACCACGGCAATCAGCACCGGGAAGATCAGCGAGGTGATGCCTTCGCCCGTCTGGGCCTGTAGAAGAAGCGTTGTCAGCATAATAGTACGTGGGCAGTAGGAAATGCCAGCCTAAAAAACGTCTGTCATCCTGAGCTTACGAAGGACCTTATAAAAGTTGAACGAGTCGTTCGAACGAGGAAAGGTCCTTCGCAAGCCCAGGATGACAGAAGCAAAAGAGAAGTAAAACCAGGAAGCTACTTATTGCTTAACCGGGCCGTTGGTGTTTTCGGGCAGAATGTTGGCGCGGATGGCAATCTGGGTGATGCTGGGCTGGGTGTTGGCCCGCACGGCTACCTCCTTGTTTTGCAGGCCGGCTTTGCCCTGGCTGTTGAACTGCACCTCGATGGTGCCTTTTCCGCCGGGCGCAATGGGGTCCTTGGTCCAGTTGGGGGTGGTGCAGCCGCAGGAAGCCGTGGCGTTTTCAATCAGCAGCGGCGACTTGCCGGTGTTGGTGAACTCGAAGGTGTGCTTTACCACGTCGCCGGGCTTGATGTCGCCGAAGTTATACTCCGATTCGGTGAAGGTCATCACCGGCGCATTGGGGTTGGGGGCTTCGGTTTCGCTGGCGACGTTGGGGTTGTCCACCGTGGGGTTGGCAGCGTCGCTGGCCGCAGTGGCGGCGGCATTCATGCCCTCAGCCCCTACTTCGGCGGGCTTGTCATTGTTGCAGGCGCCAAATAGCAGGGCGCTGGAAAGCAGAAAAGCAGAAAACAGAGTACGTTTCATAGTAGAAAGAAGACGGCCATTTGGAGCCGCTGGATTGGTAAAGTTAAGATGAAGCGCGAGAAAATCAGAACGTCATGTCGAGCCTTGGCGAGGCATCTCGCGTGCTATGGTAAATCTAATTACCACTGCGGTAGAGATGCTTCGACTGCGCTCAGCATGACGCCCTGAGTGTACTTGTGCTGTTACCGCTATTGGGCCAGGCGGCCAATGATGGCCTGGGCGAATTCGCTGGTGCTGGCTTTGCCGCCCAGGTCGCCGGTGCACTCTTCTTTGTGCTTCAGCGTTTCGTCGAGGGCGGCCTCGATACGGTCGGCCAGTTCATGCTCGCCCAGGTGGTGCAGCATCATCAGGCCCGAACGCAGCAGGGCGGTGGGGTTAGCTTTGCCCTGCCCGGCAATATCGGGGGCCGAGCCGTGCACGGCTTCGAAGATGGCCATGTCGTCGCCGATATTGGCGCCCGACACCACGCCCAGGCCGCCCACGAGGCCGGCGCAGAGGTCGGACAGGATGTCGCCGAACAGGTTGGTGGTTACCACCACGTCGAACTGCTCGGGCTTGTTGACGAGCTGCATGCACATGTTGTCGATGATTTTATCCTCGAACACGATTTGCGGAAACTCGGTAGCAGCCTCTTTGCAGGCGTCGAGCATGAGCTTGCCGGCCATTTTGAGGATGTTGGCCTTGTGAGCCAGGGTCACCTTTTTGCGGCCGTGCTTGGCGGCGTAGGCAAAGGCGGCGCGGCAGATTTTACGCGAGCCTGCCACCGTGATGCGGTTAAACGAGTCGGCAATGCCCAGGCGCTCGTCGTACACTTCCAGGCCCGAGTACAGGCCTTCGGTGTTTTCGCGGAACAACACCAGGTTTACGCCCGAGTAGCGCGAGTCGATACCCTCGGTGGTTTTGGCCGGGCGCACGTTCTGGTAGAGGTCGTACTTCTGGCGCAGGGTGATGTTGATGCTGCGGAAACCCTTGCCCACGGGCGTCGTGATGGGGCCTTTCAGGGCCACGCGGTTTTTCTCCAGCGAGTCGAGCAACGACTGCGGAATCAGCTCGCCCGACTGGTCGAAGGTCGTCTGCCCGGCGTTCTGCTCTTCCCACTGAATGGGGGCGCCGGCCGCGGCGAAAATATCCTGAACTGCCTTCGTGATTTCGGGCCCGATGCCGTCGCCGGGGATGAGGGTGATGGTGTGCATTCTGTGACTATCTATTTAGGAGAGGTACTGAGGTTACTCGTCTGAAAGTGAACCGCCTGCCGACTTGCAGGAAGGCGCACTAGGCTGCATGCAGCCATTCCGGCTGCAAAGGTAACACGGCGGGGCAAGGGCAAAATAAAAATGTGCTGCTGCGCTGAAGAGGAATAGGTCTTCAGCGCAGCAGCACATCCTAAACGCATCGGCGGACTTCGTTAGAGGGCTTTGCGCGAGTTGATCTGGTTGATCAGCTGGTCGACGTCGCCGAGCAGCTGTTCGGCTTTGCTCTTGGCGTCCTGAATCACGCGCTGGCCTTCGGTTTTGGCGCTGGACGTGGGCCCCACTTCGCCGCGGCTGGTAACGAGGCTTTCGGTGAGGTCGGCCAGTACTTCGCGGTACTTTTCGAGTTGGTAGCTAAGCCAGCTACGGGTTTCGCGCCCCTTTTCCGGAGCAAACAGAAGTCCAACAGCGGCCCCGGTGAGGGCACCGCCCGCGAAGCACAGAATACCGGTAGTGGTTTTGCTACCCATGGCTAGAAAGGAGTGGCGAGGTGGGAGAATGGATGGAAAATGTGTAGTCAACAACGCACTGGGCGCGGTTCAGGTTGCTCCGGGGCCCGACAGGCCAGTTTACTGGTTGTCGAGCAAGCCCCGGCCCGACTTGCGGATGGCGCCGCTGGCGGTCAAGTCCTGGGCCAATTTATCGAGAATACCGTTCACAAACTGCTTGCTCTTGGGCGTGCTGTACATTTTGCTGATTTCGATATACTCGTTGATGGTGACTTTCACGGGGATACCGCGGAAAAGGTGCATTTCGCAGAGCGCCATTTTCAGCAGAATCTTGTCGGTGAGGGCCACGCGCTCCACGTCCCAGTTCTGTACTGACTCGGCAATGAGCTTCTCGTACCGCTCGTCGTCGGCCAGGGTTTGCTTGTAGAGCGTCTCGGCAAACCCCTTGTCGTCGACCCAGTTGGCCGATAGGGACATCAACTCCAGATTTTCGTCGGCAGCCTCGTCGAGCATCTTCAGGGTCTTGACCACCAGGTTCTTGACCACCGAGCGGTTTTCTTCCCAGTTCTGGTCGTCCTCGTCGAGGTAAGCCGGCAGGGATTCGCCCTTGAAGACGAAGTTCTTGTAGAGGTACTTGAGCAGCTCCTGGTCTTCGGCGTAGTTGCCAGCCGGGGCGGCCAGGTAGCTCTGAAACTCCGCGTCGGGCTTGATTTCGTTGCGCCAGGCTTTGCGCAGGGCTTCCATGTCGTCCTCGCCGGTCCATTGGGCGTTGCGCCGGATGGTCAGGTCGAGCAGCTGCTTATTGCCGACGAGCTTCTGAATTACCTGGTTTTCCTCGAAGCGAGTCGTGTCCAAGGGGGTTTCCTTGGAAGGCGTGAAGCGGCGGGCTTCGCGCTGCTTTTCTTCCTCAATCACGCGCAGCAACGCATCCGGCAGGTTGAGCAGGTGCAAATACTGGGTGTGGATGCTTTCGGCGCCGTGCACCATCTGGCCGGCGTAGAACGTGCCGTCCTTGGCCTTGGCCTTCTGGTAGAAGCTGATGGCGTCGGCTACGGCGTCGTTCACCTCCTTGTCGTCGATTTTCTCGACTTCGGCGGCCGAGCCGCCCTTGTGCCACTCCCGGAAAATAGCCTCGGCCATTTTCTGCTGCCCTTTCAGCAGCTTGCGGTCCTGGGCTTCGGGGGCATTCAGGTCGGGGGCAAAGGCATCCGCAATGCGGTCCTGGGCCAGCATAAAATCAGACCCAACGGCCTGATGATAAGCGTACAAGGCCTGCATAACCTTAATGCGGAGCGTGCGACGATTGAGCATCTTGTTGAGGAATTGAGGCGAAAAGAACGTCATGTCGAGCCTTGGCGAGACATCTTGCAGGCAATGGTAGTCAGATTACTCTGGCAACCTCAGCACGCGAGATTCCTCACTGCGTTCGGAATGACGTTCTTTTCCTCAAAGGTTAATAAGTTGATTTGACTTTACCGAGCGAAGCAATACGCTCCTCGGCCTGCCGGATGGCAGCTTTCTGGGGGTGACTTCCCTCCTGCTCGGCTTTGTTGAGCACCTGGGTGGTGTAGTCGAAAATCTTTTCGGTCTGGGTAAGCGCGGCCTGCCGGCTGCTGCCTACCACTTCGGAATATACGTTAATCAGGCCACCGGCATTGATCAAAAAGTCGGGGGCGTACACGATGCCGCGCTCCACGAGCTCGGGGCCGTGGATGTCCTCGTTCTTGAGCTGGTTGTTGGCGCAGCCGGCAATAACGCGGCACTTGAGCCGGTCAATGGTGTCGTCGTTGATGGTGGCTCCCAGAGCGCAGGGCGAGTAGATGTCCACGTCCTGGTCGTAAATTTCGTCCAGGCCCACAGCTACGGCGCCGAAACGGGCGGCAGCTTCCAGGGCGCGGTCTTCATAGTAATCGGTCAGCACCAGCTTGGCGCCTTCCTTCTGCAGGTACTCGAGCAGGTAGGTGCCCACGTGGCCCACACCCTGCACGGCAATGCGCTTGCCCGAGAGGCTTTCCGAGCCAAACGCTTTTTTGGCGGCAGCCTTCATGCCCATGTAAGTGCCGTAGGCCGTTACCGGCGACGGGTCGCCGGAGCCGCCCATGCTTTCGGGCAGGCCCGCCACGTGCTTGGTTTCCATTCGGATGTACTCCATGTCCTTGGTGGTCATGTTCACATCTTCGGCCGTGATGTACTTGCCGTTCAGGTTCTTGACGAAGCGGCCGAACTTGCGCAGCAGGGCTTCGGTCTTTTGCGTTTTGGCGTCGCCGATGATGACGGCTTTGCCCCCACCCAGGTTCAGGCCCGAAATGGCCGCCTTGTAGGTCATGCCGCGCGAGAGGCGGAGCACGTCGTTCAGGGCTTCCATGTCGGAGGCGTAGTGCCACATGCGGGTACCGCCCAGGGCCGGACCGAGCACGGTGTTGTGGATGCCGATGATGGCCCGCAAACCGGTTTCGTGGTCGTGGCAGAAGACAACCTGCTCGTGCTGATGCTCGGCAATCTGACCGAAGACCGACGTATCGGCCAGCGTTTGGATTTCAACCATTTGAGTAAACTGAAAAAAAGGGTGGGAAGATGGGTGGGGTCGGGTGTTGTATCTTTGAACGAACGGGCGCGTAGTCTGTTCAATTCGGGTGCAAAAGTACCCAATTTTTCCTAGCCGGGCACCCTACCCTTCCGGATTTGCCGGAAAGGTCACGGCTTCTTAACCTGCCCTAACTCCTGCTGCCGTGCGCGCATTATCCGCTACCAATAAGTACCTGTACCGCTACAAATGGCATTTTCTGGGCGGCGTTTTGTTCGTGGCCCTGTCCACGCTGCTCGCCATTTTCCCGGCCCAGATTGTGCGCTACGCCTTCGATTTGGTGGGCGAAGGCATCGACCTCTACCACCTCTACGCCGGCACCCGGGCCCAGAGCGGGGTGTATGAACTCTTCGGCCGCAACGTGCTACTCTATGGCCTGCTCATCGTGCTGATGGCCTTGCTGCGCGGCATCTTCCTGTTTTTCATGCGCCAGACGCTCATTGTAATGAGCCGGCACGTGGAAAACGACCAGAAAAACGAAATCTTCCAGCACTACCAGTCCCTGCCCCTGAGCTTCTACCGCCGCCACAACACCGGCGACTTGATGTCGCGCATTTCGGAAGACGTGGGGCGGGTGCGCATGTACATCGGGCCGGCGCTGATGTATTTTATGCAGCTGGTCATTCTCTTCCTGCTCATCATCCCGCTCATGCTGATGGTGAACGTGAAGCTGACCCTCTACACGCTGATTCCGCTGCCGATTCTGTCGGTAAGCATCTACTACGTCAACAACCTGATTGAGCGCAAATCCGACGAGATTCAACGCTCGTTGGCGGCCATGACGACCTTCGTGCAGGAGTCGTTTTCGGGCATCCGGGTGCTCAAGTCCTTCGTGCGTGAGGACGACTCTCACCAGCAGTTTACCGTGGCCTCCGACAACTACAAGGAGAAGTCGCTGAGCCTGAACTTCGTCAACTCCCTGTTTTTTCCCCTGATTCTGTTCCTTATCGGCATCAGCACCATCGTCACGGTCTGGGTCGGCGGGCAGGAAGTTATCCGCGGCACCATTACCACGGGCAGCATTGCCGAGTTCCTGATCTACGTGAACCTGCTGACCTGGCCCGTTACGGCCCTGGGCTGGACTTCTTCCCTGGTCCAGCGCGCCGAAGCCTCCCAGGCCCGCATCAACGAGTTCATGCACCAGCAGACCGACATCGTTTCGCGCCAGAACATCCGGCGGGAAATCCAGGGCGACATCGTCTTTGACCACGTCTCGTTCACCTACCCCGACACCGGCATTCAGGCCCTGCGCGACGTCTCGTTCCGCATTCACCCCGGCCAGACACTGGCCGTCATCGGCAACACCGGCTCGGGCAAGAGCACCATTGCCGCCCTGCTCTGCCGCCTCTACGACGTCACGGAAGGCCAGATCAGCGTGGACAGCGTGGACGTACGCGACTTTTCCCTGAACTCGTTGCGGGAGCAAATCGGCTACGTGCCCCAGGACGTGTTCCTCTTCTCGGACAGCATCCGCAACAACATCAACTTCGGCCTCGATAACCCCAGCGAGGAGCGGATGCAGCAGGCGGCCAAGGATGCCAACGTCTACGACAACATCATCCGCTTCCCCGAAGGCTTCGACACCAAGCTCGGGGAGCGGGGCATTACGCTCTCGGGCGGGCAAAAGCAGCGCGTCAGCATTGCCCGGGCGTTGGTGAAGGAGCCCAAAATCCTGATTCTCGACGACTCCCTGTCGGCGGTAGATACCAATACCGAAAACGCCATTCTCAACAGCCTGCAGCGCATCATGCACAACCGTACCAGCCTGATTATCTCCCACCGGGTCTCGTCGGTGAAGCTGGCCGACGAAATCCTGGTGCTCGACGACGGCGTGATTGTGCAGCACGGCACCCACGAGGCCCTGATGGAAGACGAAAACGGCCTCTACCGGGCCCTTTACGAGCGGCAATTGCAGAACGAGGAGGCCTAATCAGTTGCTACTACAACCAGCCGTCAGCCCGCGTAGCGTTTTTTATAGACACTACGCGGGCTGACGGCTTTCGTGTGGTCTGCACCCGGCTACTATTCGCAGCGAATAGCCTCGTAATTCGGCGTAACGCCATCCGCTTTCAACATTTTGGTTTTGTATACCCGGATATAGTCTACATCCATCGTGTAGGCCTTCTGCTTACTGGCCTTGATAAACATCTGCATTGTGACCAGGATAGAGTGCCACTTGGGCAGGGTTCTTACGTCGCTGCGGGGCACGGTGAAAACAGCGGTTTCGTTGAAGTAGAAAACGACTTTCTCCGGCGTCCAGACCATGGCGTACGTGTTGTAATCCGTATCAAAGGAAGATTTTCGCCGGAAAAGGCCCCGATGCTTGGGGTCCTGCTGGTTGTAGGGGCTCTGCTGCTTGGTGCCGGGCGTGCCGTTCACCAACTCCGGATAAGCGAAGGGGCCGGCAAAGCAGGTATTGGGCTCCGGCACCACGGTTTTGACGTCAATGTTGTCGATTACGTTGACCAGGTAGGACGCCCGTTTCTGCTTGTCCACCCCGACGCCGTCCAGGATGTCAATCTCCGTTCCGCACGACCACAGCCAGAACGTGGGCCAGGCCTGATAATCCCGGGCCCGAGGCAGCCGGGCCCGCATGATATACGCCCCATAGGCCGGATAGTCCTTCCTTGAACGAATCATAGCCGACTTGTATCTGGCCGAGCGGGGCTGGTCCGCACCCTTGTGATTCAGGCTATGACGGACAGAATCAGCCACGGGGAGGGGAAGAGCCGTCAGGTGCAGCACTCCTTTCACCGTTGGGTCCGATGCGTCATTTGGCGTGATAGTCAGCAGGCGGCTGTCATAATCCGAGTCGCCGGGTTGGGGAAAATACTCGCTCCCCCAGCCGGGGTACTTGCCTTGATAAGGCACCAGCCCGCCGGGAACAGTTGTCCAGAGCGTGTCATTCAACGTGGGCTTGTCAAACTCATCGGCAAATACCAGCTCCCAATGAGGCGCCTGCAGATTCAGGGTAGCACACTGGGCCTGCGCCTCATTGCAGCGGCCCAGGCTCCATACCATTACCACCAGCCCCCACCCAACTGTAGCCACGGCACGCCAGCCGCTTTGCCCCGGAGAAAATCGTAAAAACATTACTAACCAGTCGTATAATACCTTTATTGAATGTATGTCAGGGGTTGCAGCTCGTTCTTTCTACCCGGTGTTCAGCCCAGCATTTCGGCCACTTGCCGGCCCGTTCTGGCCCCCATGGCGACACCCATGCCATTGCAACGCAACGCCCCCACTATACCGGGCGCCAGAGGCCCAATGAGGGGAGCTAGCTCGGCTCCAAAGGCCATGGTGCCACTCCAGCGGTAGTCAATCCGGGGCCGGCGACCAGGCAGAATCACCTCGTGCAACAGACGCTCCAGGGCCGTTTGCACCAGCTCCGTCAGGCCCGAATCCGTAGTAGCTTCCCCGGCAAAGTCTAGGTTGCGCCCCCCGCCCAGCAGAATACGGCTGCCGACCTGCCGGAAGTAATAATAGCCCTTGTCGTAGTGAAACGTTCCGGGCAGCTGTAGCCCCGGCAGGGGCTCGGTGACCAGCACCTGGCCGCGGCCAGGAGTTACATCTAGCGCCGGAAAAAACTGCCGGCTGAAGGCGTTGGTCGCCAGCACTACCTGTTCGGCTTCCAGCAGGGCCCAGGAGGTATGCAACTTCACGCGGGGGGCGCCGGGTTCCAGCTGCGTAACCAGGCAGCCATGCAGCACCACAATGTCGTCGAGCCAGGCCCGTTTGAGTAAGGCCCGCATCATAGAGCCCGTGTTCAAGGCCCCTTCTGCCCGGTTTTCCAGCATCACCTCCACGCCGGCCAGACCCGTAGCGGGTAAGTCAATACTGGCGTCCCGGTAAATAGGCTCGGTACCAATCATGGGGGCCAGCAGGTCGTTGAAATACGGAATATGCTGCCGACAGATGGTAGCCAACTCCATATCAGCCGGTCGAAACAGCTCGTATCCTCCTACTGCTTCGTACTGCAGCGCGTCGTCGCCCACCAGGGTGCGCAACAGCTCCAACCCTTCCCAGCGCGCCTGCACTACGGCCAGCAATGCCGCCGTACCGCTTTTCTTTTCCTGCTCTAGCAGTTCCGATATGCTACCAAAGCAAGCAAACCCCGCATTCTTAGTGCTGGCCCCGTCGGGTAAGCTGGCTCGTTCCAGCACTGCTATGCGAGCTTTGGGCCGGCGTTGCCGGGCATAGATGGCCGCCGTAAGCCCCACGATACCGCCGCCGACAACCACGATGTCGAAGCCCTGCAGAAAGCTCTGGTGCTCCCAATACGAAAGATTAGATGGGCTTGTCATGGGTTCATACGAGTGAGTAAAGCCTGACTGCTGGTAGCCTAAGCTAGCCCGCTACTCAAACAAAAGCCCTTGCGAGTCAGATTCGCAAGGGCTTGTACTAGCTGAATTTTCTGAGTTACTGACCTACCATCACGCGGCGCATGCCACTGCGGGTGCCCGAAGTACACTGCACGATGTAGTAACCGGCCGGCAGCTGACTTACGTCTAAGGTCGTAGCCTCGTCACCGGCAATCAGGTCGCGGGTGATAACGGGACGACCGTTAGCGTCGTTGACTTCTACCCGCGTCGGACCCGTGGCATTGGTGCGCACGATAAGGCGCTTGGTCAGCGGATTAGTATCAACGCGCACCTTGATGGCATCCGTCGAGGGCGCGGCAGTTTCCATCTTACTGGTGATCAGCTCCGGCGGGGCCGGCTTGTCGGCCTCGGGCTTTACGGACGCCGCTGCACCAGCCGCGACGGGCTTCGCCGAAGCTGGCTTCACCGCCGCCGCGGGAGCTTTGGCCGGAGCCTTAGCTGCCGGCTTTGTTTGGGCCTGCGCTGAGTTCAGCCCTAGTAGCATTCCTAAGCCAAGAGTTACAATAACCGTTTTCATACCCGCCCCAAACGTAGACATCGACATTTCATTATGTAAGTAAAGGTAAAAAATCCTCAGTGGTTTCTATCACTCTCAACCGTTCCCGAAGTCGTATCAGCCTCATTTTCACCCGCTACTTGCTCAAGGCAAGTAGCAATAGACCGATGCAAGGTCGTCGGCAAACCGTATGCCTAACCCCAAAGCCTACCCTTGACTTGGTAAAGCCATAAAAACCTGAGCAAATAAAGTCCCTTATACTCAAGCTGCTATCAGAACCGAGGCGGTTTTTTCAAAAAAGATCTGGTCGGATATTGCTTGCCATTAAAAATCTCTCTTACCTTTGTGACTCGATTCCTCGGGGTGTAGCGTAGCCTGGTATCGCGCCAGCATGGGGTGCTGGAGGTCGTAGGTTCGAATCCTGCCACTCCGACGGAACAGTTTACTGTTCGAAAAGCCTCCAGACTTCGGTCTGGAGGCTTTTTTCGGCGGTAATTTTACTGAATACTGGATTTTACGCAGTCCGGAATTCGGGGTGTAGCGCAGCCCGGTAGCGCGCGTCGTTCGGGACGACGAGGTCGTAGGTTCGAATCCTGCCACCCCGACTCGCAGTTTTTCAACGCCTCGTGGAAGCAACTCCACGAGGCGTTTTTCTTTTGTGCCAACTCAGCAGAATTTATTTATACAACCTATACTATATCCGGTCTGTAGTGCCGTTATAGCCACAATTCGCACACCTACCTGTATTTTTCTTACTTCATTACCATGCACAAACTTCTTATCAGCGCTATTGGCCTGAGCCTGTTGTCAACCGCTGCCCACGCCCAGATTGGAGCCGGCACTATCTACCTGGGCGGCTCGGTGGGCTATTCCCACGAAACGACGGAATCTACGTTTCCCGGCGCCGGCAGCTCCCAATACGAAACCGGTAAAATGAGCTCTTTTACTATCAGACCCACCGTTGGCTACTTCGTGGCCGAGAATCTGCTGCTGGGCTTGAGCCTGGGATATGGGCGGAACAAAGCGACGAGCCCGATCTACAGCCTCCCGACCAGCGGCACTGGTACTCCCCGAAAGGTTGACGAGCGGGAAAACACCCAGCAATCATTTGCTATTGGCCCCGTAGCGCGCTACTACAAGTTTGTGGGTGAGCACGCCGCTTTCTTTGGGCATCTGGCGGGCGGGTATCAGAGCCTGAAGTATTCGTACTCCGACCCTACCACTATTCCCAACGATGCCGAGCAGAAAGGCCATGGCTTCTTTGGGCAGCTCTCACCAGGCTTTGCTTATTTTCCCAGCAACAAGATTGGCTTGGAAGTTAGCCTGCAGGGCCTGACGTACTCCCGCAACACTCTTGAAACGCCCGGGCGGGGGAGCATGCCTGATGTAGAGTCTTCCCAAAGCCGCTTCGAAGTTGGCCTGGGGCTGGCCAGCCTAAACCTGGGAGCAGCCTTCTACCTGGGCCGCGACTAACCGCTCTTTGTCAGAAACGCCAAAAAGGCCCGTGGTGCATGCACCACGGGCCTTTTTGTTTTAGTCTACACGCTTCCTCGCCTATTCCACTACGGCCAGCACTTCCGATTCGCCCTGCTCCGGGAACCGCTCCAGGTATACGTGGCGCGGCGTGAGCTTCTGCTGCTTCACGGCGTCCGTTATGGCGGGGTAGAGCTTGTTGGGCGCTATCAGGTAGCTAGCCGTAATGCGGGCCTGCACCACGCGCTGCCCGGCGGCAAACGCGCGGTACCGGTAGCCGGCCGGCAGCTGCTGCGACACGGTATCGGCCACGACCATACCAATGAAGGCTCGCACGGTGTCGCGGGCCTTTTCGGGGTCGTTGTAGTAGATATTAGCCAGCTCGCCGCGTAGCTTGCCTTGGTCTTTGGCTTCTTTTACACTGCGAAACAAGGGGCCGAATTTTTCATCGTTGGCAGAGCCATAAAACGACTGACCGGCTAAAAAGACGGGGGCTTTGGTGGTCGTAAGCGTTACCACGGGCTCCTTGAAGCCGCCCACGTAGGCGTAGACGATGGCAGTGGCAATGGTAAAAAGGAAAATCAGCAGGAAAAGCCAGCGGGTCATGATACGAGGTTATTCGGCGGGAGTATTGAGGGCGTCTTTGTACTGCATCTGGTAGAGCTGCTGGTAGAAGCCGCCGTGGCGCAGCAATTCCTCGTGGGTGCCGGCCTCCTTGATTTCGCCCCGATCCAGCACAATGATCCGGTCGGCTTTCTGGATGGTGCTCAGACGGTGGGCAATAACCAGGGAAGTGCGGCCCTGCATCAGCTTCTCAATGGCCTGCTGAATCAGTTCTTCGGTTTCGGAGTCGACTGACGAGGTGGCTTCGTCCAGGATAATGATGCGGGGCTGGTAGACCATGGCCCGCACAAAGGAAATCAGCTGGCGCTGCCCCACTGACAGCGTGGCGCCCCGTTCCATCACCGGGTACTGCAGGCCGCCGGGTAGGCGCTCAATAAACCGGCGGGCGCCGACTAAGTCGGCGGCGGCCCATATCTGCTCTTCGGTGATGTCCTGGTTGCCCAGGGTAATGTTGTCCTGAATGGTGCCGGCAAACAGGAACACGTCCTGCAGCACCACCCCGATATGACGGCGCAGCTCTTTGAGGTCGTACTCGCGCAGGTCGTGGCCATCGACGGAAATCGTGCCCTTGTTGATTTCGTAGAAGCGGCTGAGCAGGTTGATGATGCTGGTTTTGCCCGCGCCCGTAGCACCGACGAAGGCTATGGTTTGGCCGGCTTTTACTTCAAAACTCACGTCGCGCAGCACGTATTCCTCGTCATTGTAGGCAAACCAGACCTTGTCGAATTCCACATCCCCGCGAATCGTGGCCGGGGCGTAGGTGCCGTTGTCGGCAATGAGTTCCTTGCTGTCGAGCAGCTTCAACAACCGCTCCGTGCTTACCAGGCCCAGCTGCAGGGTGTTGAACCGGTCGGCAATCTGGCGAATGGGCCGGAAGAACAAGGCATTATACATGATGAAGGCAATGAGAGCCCCTTTGGAAATCGTGCCTTCAATCTGCCCCTGAGCGGCGTACCACACCAGCAGACCGACACCCACGGCGGCCAGCACTTCGGCCACCGGAAAGTACACGCTGTAGTAGAGTACCGAGCGGATGTTGGCCCGGGTATGCTCCTGATTGATGGCCTTGAACTTGCGGTATTCGCGCTCCTCATTATTGAAAATCTGCACCACGTTCATGCCCGTCAGGTGCTCTTGCACGAAGGAGTTGAGGTTGGCCACGGCCGTGCGCACTTCCTGAAACGAGGTTTTTACTTTCTCCTTGAACACGTAAGTGCTGTAGAGCAGGGGCGGAATTACCGAAAGGCTGACCAGCGTGAGGCGCCAGTCAATCCAGAACATGAAGCCCATGATAAAGAGCAGCTGCAGAATGTCGCCAATCATGGCGGCCAAGCCTTCACTGAATACATCCGAGAGAGTTTCCACGTCGGAGATATTGCGCGTGACGAGCACGCCGATGGGTGTGCGGTCGAAGAACTTCAGCCGCAGATCCAGAATGTGCTTGTAGAGGTCGACCCGAATATCGCGCACGATGTACTGACCAAGCCAGCCCCCGAAGTAGGTTTGCAGGTAGCTGACCAGGGAATGAACCACCAGCAGCACCAGCAGCAGGATAAACATTTTGTTCAGCCCCAGCATGTCGCCCTGCTCGATGCTAACATCGACCATGCGCTGAATCAGAAACGGCCGCAGCGTGCCCAAAGCCGCCGTAGCGACGGTCAGAAATATCAGGAAGTAGAAAATCCGCTGGTAGGGCCGCACGTACGTCATCAGGCGCCGCAGCACTTGCCAGTCGAAAATATTGCCGGTTTTGGTGGCAGTAGTAGCTTGTTCCACGTAGGGCGGGTTTTGAGAGAGGAAGCGGCGAACAGCACTAACCACGCCAGCCACCGGAAAGTTACGGCGCCGGTTTGGCTAGCTTACCGCGTCACAAAATACGGCGTTTCAACGGGCAAGGCTGGCGTTGGCACCAACTCCGGCGGGTACTCTACCCGGCTCAAAAACAACCCTTGGGCGGGGGCCGCCCCACCGGCATCAACCCGGCTCTGCGCCAAGAGAATGGCTTTGAACTCGGCCGGCGTGATCTTGCCGCGGCCCACCATCAGCAGAGTTCCCACCACCAAACGCACCATACCGCGCACGAAGCGGTTGGCCCGAATGCGGAACACTAGGCCGCCGGGCGTAGGGTGCCAGCCGGCTTCGTAGCAAACGCAGACGTAGTGATTTTCGCCGCCCTTTACTTTCGAAAAGCTGGTAAAGTCGAACGACCCCAGCATAGAAGCGGCGGCTTCATTCATAGCCGCCACGTCGGGCGCCCGGTCCAGATACAGGCTGTGGTGTACGCTGAACGGGTCGGGCACGAGGCGCACGTGATACTCGTAGGTGCGGGCTTCGGCATCGAAACGGGCATGGGCACGCTCGGGCACCGGGTGCAGCAGGCGCACGGCAATATCCTTGGGCAAGGCCCGATTCAGGCGGTACACCACGGTGGCCTCATCCAGGGCGGCCGGAATTTCGGCGTCGAAGTGTGCTACCTGGTGGCTGGCGTGCACGCCGGTATCGGTGCGGCCACTACCCAGAATATGAATCGGCTGGCGCAGCACCTGGGTTAAGCACCGCTCCAGCTCCAGCTGCACCGTGAGGGTGTTGGGCTGCACCTGCCAGCCGTGGTACTGAGTGCCTTCGTAGGCGAGATGAAGAAAGTAGCGCAAAGGATTCTAGTTGGTAGTTGTTGGTTGTCAGTTGTTAGCTTTCCATTGTTAGTTGCTACATAAGTCTAACAACCAGCAACTACGATTTGAGCGTAGCGAACAGCAGCGCATCCTGCACAATCCCCTCCTTCACGATGCTTTTGTGCAGGCGAGCCTCGAACTGGTAGCCGGCCTTGGTCAGCACGCGGGCTGAGCCGGTATTACGGGCAAAGATTTCCGCGTAGAGCCGGCTCACCTCGAAATGAGCGAAGGTGTACTGCGTCAGCACCTTTACGGCCTCGGGCACAATGCCGCGGCCCCAGTAGCCCCGCCCCAGCCAGTACCCAATTTCGGCGCTACACCGGTTGATATCGTCTTTGAACAACACACTGATGGCCCCCACGGCTTCGCCCGCTACCTCAATAGCCAGGTGAATATCCGTGGAGGCCGGGTCCGTGGTCAGCCCGATATACCAGTAGGCATCTTCCAACCGGTACGGGTGGGGAAAGATGTCCCGCAGGTTTTCCCAGATACCCCGGTCATTGGCCTGTTCAGCCAGCACCGGGGCATCGTGCAGGTGCCAGGGACGCAGCCGTACCCCGGGCAGCGGGACAGCAAGCGTGGGACGAAGCGGGGTGTCGGCCATGCGCTTGCGGAAGCTTAGACTACAGTTTCTCGAAAATGGTAGCCGCGCCCTGCCCTACCCCGACGCACATCGTCACGAGGCCGTAGCGGACGTTGTCGCGCCGCTGCATCTCGTGCAGGAGCGTGGCCGTGATTCGCGCCCCACTGGCACCCAGCGGGTGACCAATGGCAATAGAACCCCCGTTCACATTCACCTTGTCGGGGTCCAGTTCCAGGTCGCGTAGGCAGGCAATGCTCTGGGCGGCAAAGGCCTCGTTTAATTCAATCAGGTCCAGGTCGTTGATGGTCAGCCCGGCGCGCTGCAGCACCTTCTTGGTGGCCGGCACCGGCCCCACGCCCATCACCGACGGATCGACGCCCGCCACGGCGGAGCAGACAATCCGGGCCATCGGCTTGAGGTTATAGCGCTTCAGCGTTTCTTCGCTCACTACCATCACCGCGGCGGCGCCATCGTTGATGCCCGCCGAGTTGCCCGCCGTTACGGTACCATCCACGGGCTGGAAGGCGGGCCGGATGCTGGCCAGCTTTTCCATCGACGACAAGCGGGGTGGCTCATCGGTGTCGAACAGCGCGGTGTCGCCTTTAGGATTCGGCACGAACACCGGCACAATTTCGCGGCGAAAACGTCCTTTTTCCAAAGCCCGCTGGTACTTGCGCTGGGAGTTGAAGGCAAACTCGTCCTGCTCCTGTCGCGAAATGCCATACTTGCGGGCCACGATTTCGGCCGTTTCACCCATGGCGTACGGGTGGTGCATCTTGGAAAGCTTCTGGTTCACGAAACGCCAGCCCAGGGTCGTGTCGTGGGCGGTAAGCTCACGCCCGAACGCTGTTTCCGACTTGGCCATCACGAAGGGCGCGCGCGTCATGCTCTCAGAGCCTCCGGCCAGGTAAATATCTCCTTCCCCGCTCATAATTGCCCGCGAAGCATCCATGATGCTTTGCAGGCCCGAAGCGCAGAGGCGATTCACGGTCACGCCGGGCACAGTGATGGGCAGGCCCGCCAGCAGGGCCGCCATGCGGGCCACATTGCGGTTGTCTTCGCCGGCCTGGTTGGCCGCGCCCATAATTACATCTTCTACAGCGGCCTTGTCCACGGATGGATTTCGGCGTAAGAGCTCACGCAGCACGTGCGCGGCCAAGTCGTCGGGACGTACGCTGCTGAGGGCACCGGCAAATTTGGCAATTGGGGTGCGGACGGCGTCCACGATATAAGCAGTTGGCATTTTCTTGAATGCGGTTATTCCGGTCGTTGTTGGCTACTTTTGCTAGCCCAGTGCGTAAGAGTGCATGGGGCAGAGTTTCATAACAACAAAGATGATACAAAGAATTCAAAGCGTATTTCTCTTCTTGCTGGCACTAGCCATGATAAGCGTGGTGTTTCTCCCGATCTGGAGCAAACTCGACCCAGCCAGCGGCCAGGAACTGGTCCTGACGGCCACCAAGCTCACCTACGCCCACGCCGATGCGGGCATGTCAGTCCCGACCAACACCTACGCTATTGCGGCCCTGGCCCTGATTTCGGCCGCGGTGGCCCTGTTTGAAATTTCTCAGTTCCGTAACCGTTTCACCCAGCTCAAGCTGGGCATGCTGAACCTGCTGCTGATTACGGCAACCCTGGGCGCCTGCTTCTATTATTCCGGTGTGGGCGAGCAAATGCTCAACATCAAAATCCCGGGCTCTTACGAAGCCGGTTTTTATCTACCCACGGTAGCCTTGCTGCTGAATCTGCTAGCCAACCGTTTTATTCGCCGCGACGAACAGTTGGTACGCTCGATGGACCGCCTACGCTAGGTTGAAAATCCCGAATACAGAAAAGGCTCCTGCATTGCTGCAGGAGCCTTTTCTGTATCTGGAAGGGGCCGCCGGATTAACGCTTGGTAGCTTCTTGCACTTCCCGCACACTGGATTCAAACTGAAATGCGTCGTATACGCGGTAGAAGTTCTGCTGATCTGCCACGTGCGGATAAGCAAACTTGGCCAACTCTACTCGTGAATTCTCAAAGTCCATGGCGCTTAGGAGTTGTTTCAAATCATCGGCTCGAATTACCGTCTGTTCGAGGGCTTGCTTGGCTACCGCGAGCCGGCTGCTGTCGAAGGACTTGCCACGCACCGTGCTGACCAGGGCATCGACATCCTGGGCCTGCATTTGGCGGTACTGGCTCACCGAGCCCCCAGGATACTGTCCGTTGTTGTCGTAGGGGTTACTGTAGCCGCCATTGTTGTAACCTCCGTTGCCGTTGCCATACCCTGAGTTGCCAGAGTTGCCCCCGTTGTCATTATTGCCGTACGAATCATCGTAGTAGCCATCATTACGGCCACCTCTATCATCGTAGCGCGGGTCGTAGCCGCCCCGGGGCCCATATCCTCCGCGAGGGCCGCCATACAGGGGCACGGCCGCTACCTTACGGAGCACGGGTGGGTAGCCCTGCCGCGTTACGAGCACATAGCTCGTTTCCAGGCCCGGGTCGAGAAACACGCGGGTGCGGTAGCTGATGGAACGTCCGTAGCCGGTGGGAATAAAGAATTCGGCCATGTGGTAACCTGGTACCAGCCGGTCGATGTGCACTTGCCGGGCGCCGCCGCGCGTCAGGGCCCGGCCGTCGAAGACGAGCTGAAAGGGAATACCCCGCTCGGAAGCAAAATTCACATTGGCCGGGGCAGCCTGAAGATCGGTAGCCAGCAACAGCAGCAGACTGAAGCAGAGGAGTAGTGCCTTTTTCATGGCAACAAGAGCTTTCGGTAAAGCGGCTCGTCCGCTTCCGTAGTAGCTATAAATCCAAGGATTGTGCCAGTTCCGGAACTTCATCCACGCCTCAGCTGTTGGCGCGCTTTTCCCAGCGGCAGGCCCCTTCGCTACGGCCTGTCACGAAAACCAAAAAGTCCCGCTACAAGGCTGTAGCAGGACTTTTAACAATAGTGTAGAGCAGAAAACTACTCCCCTATCTTAGTCACTTTGAATTCCGTGCGACGGTTGCGCTGGTAGTCCTCTTCCGTCTTGGCGGCCTTAATGACGGGGCGGGTTTCTCCGTAGCCCTTGGCCGTAATCCGGGACTTATCAACACCTTTCGAAATAATATAGTCTACCGCCGACTGAGCCCGTTTCTGCGACAGAGTCTGGTTGTAGGCATCTTTACCCCGCGAGTCGGTGTGCGAGCTAAGCTCAATGGTGATTTTGGGGTTGTCATTGAGGGTCTGCACCAGCTTATCCAGCTCCGTGGCGGCATCCGAGCGAATATCCCACTTGTTGTAGTCGTAGAAGATATTGTCGACCACAATGGCTTTGTTCTTTACAATCTTGGTCAACGTCAGAGTCACGGGCACCTTGATGTCGTTCATCTCGTTGGGCAGCTCTGCCTGGCTGGGCTTGCGGCCTACCGTGCTAACGCCGTTCCGAGCGGTGAAGTAGCCGGCGCGGTCGGCAATGAGGGAGTAGCTGGCCGCTGCCGAGTCGAGCTTGATGCTGAACTTGCCATCTGGCCCCGAGGTAACTTCCTGCAGCTTTTGGCCCTTGCTGTCAAACAAGGCCACGGCCTCGTTGGCCACGGGCAGCGTTTCGCCGGTTTTGTCGTTGCGCTCCACCAGGGTACCATCGGCGTAGAAGGTCACGAGCTTCAGCGGCTTCTTGCGGAACATGTACAGGTCGTCGCTACCTTTTCCGCCCGAGCGGTTGGAGGCAAAAACGCCCATATCCTTGCCCATGAAGAAGGGCGCAAAATCGTCACCGTTGCTATTAATGGGGGCCGCCAGGTTTTTGACCTTGCCTTTTTCCACCATGAAGATGTCCAGCTTACCTAAGCCCGGATGGCCATCGGAGGAAAAGTACAGCGTGCCATCAGGGGCTACGGCCGGAAAGTTCTCGTTACCAGCCGTATTGATTTCCGGACCCAGATTTTCAGCCGCCGTAAAGCGGCCATTGGCTCCTAGCGTAGCCTTGTAGAGGTCGTTGCCGCCTTGTCCGCCCTTGCGGCCCGAGGCAAAGTACAGCGTCTGGCCATCGGGCGAGAATACCGGCGAGAAGTCGTCGGCGGTCCGGTCATTGATGTTGATGAGCCGGGGCTCTTCCCACACGCCGTTCTTGAAAAACGAAGCCCACAAGTCGACGCTGAGGTAGCCTTTCTTCGAGCCGTTATTCGAACGGGCAAATACCACCATCTTGCCGTCGGGCGAATAGGTGGCACTAGCCTCGTGCATATCGTCGGTATTGAACGTAGGCTCCAGCTTGCGGACCGTACCGCCGGTCATCTTGGCCTCGTCGTCGAACTTGATGGCGTACAGGTCGTTGAAGCCTTCCCCGTTGCCAGCGTACTTTTTGCCTTCCCGCCCCGAAGCAAATACCAACTCCTTGGTCGTGGGCATCAGCGTAGCGCTAAACTCTGCCGAAGGCGTGTTGATCTGATCCAGGGGCATCACCTCGTTGTTGGTGCTCATGGCCACCAGCTGGGTGCCGAGGCGGGAGTTTTTCGCCTCCATTTCGGCCCGGGCGGCCAAGGCGCGGTTGGAACCGCTCTGGGTGTACGCCTCAAACTGCGTAGCCGCCTCATCAAACTTACCGTTGGCTTTCAAGGCCAACCCGTAGTAGAAGGCCGCATCCGGGTTTTTTATGCCGCCGTCAAGCGCCGCCTTGTAATAGCTTTCGGCTTGCTCAACGCGGTTGGAAAGCCGGTAAGATTCGGCCACCCGAAAATTAGCCATAGCAATGTTCTTGCCCTTAGCTACGTCCGCTTTGTATAACGCAATAGCAGTTTCGTATTCGCCACGAGCAAAACGCTTATCGGCTTTGCTCATGTTGCCAGTCGTAGCACAGCTGCTTAGCATTGCTGCCGAGCCTGCCGCGGCACACACAAACAGTAGTTTCCTCATGGATTCCGGAAGGTGGAGTGAAAAGGTAGCAGGCCCTACGTTATGTGAACTCGAGCCTAGCAATAATACTAAGTTTACCTATTATTCTGATTTTGGCCAACAAACATTTCTTGGCTTAGAAGTATTTTGCTAGCCAAGTTGTTGCGGCCGGAGCCGGCCAGGTTTGCCGAAGCTTACCGTGTTCGGCCACCGTATTATCGAAGTACGGCGTCTGGGCCGTTAGGTGGCCATCGGCAATGGCTTGCCGCAGCTGCCGCCGGTCGACCAACTGGATTTGGTTGTCCACCAGAAAGGCCAACTGCGACTTTTCCAGCAGCTGCACCCCCAGCCGCTCTTCCACCAGCCGCACAAAACGCACCGAAGCATCAATGGAGCAGCCACTGGCATCGGCCACTGCTTCATTCAGGCCAATGACGAGAAACTGGTGGTGCAGAATAGCCGCCGACGCCTCCAGGTTGCGGCCGTGGCTGGTCCATTCCGCCGCAAAACGCTGCAGTTCGGGTTCAACTTGGGCTATTTCACTAGCCGCGAAAGGGCGACTGGCCTGGTAAATCCAGACGCGGGCCGAGGGTGGCAGTTCAGAGAAAGGTACAAACATAGCGTAGGGTAATAAAACGGTGCCCCGGTGGTCAAGTCGTGTGGCGGCAGGTTTCGCCAACAACAGTCACAACAGCAATAGTACGGCAACCTGTTAGTAGAAACGCAAACTGCCCCGGTTGGAAGTTCCACCGGGGCAGATTTATTAACGGCACGAGGAGCAGATAATTTTTCTCGCGCTCAGGCAGTTAGCCGGCTAGGCGTTTAGTCCTTCAGCCGTAGCAATTAACTCGGCCAGGTCAAACACCTGCACGTTGTTTTCGCGCTCCTTATTCTTCACCCCGTCGCTCATCATCGTCATGCAGAAAGGGCACGACACGGCAATAATGCTGCGCTGCTCCCCGCTGCGGGGTGCTGGCGTAGCGCCGGCGTTGCCGCTTTCTACGCCGAGCAGGTTGTGCAGGGCCGCGGCATTGCCATCCAGGGCCGCCAAAGCTTCCTCGGTACGCTCCACGTTAATGTCCTTTTTGCCCGGCTCGGGCTCTTTCCACATCTGGGCCCCACCGGCACCGCAGCACAGGCCATTGGCTTTGCTGCGCTTCATTTCCACCAAGTCCGCATCCAGAACTGCTAGTACGTCGCGCGGGGCCTCGTAGATGTCGTTGGCCCGGCCCAGGTAACAGGAGTCGTGGAACGTGATGCGCTGCCCTTTGAACTCCCCACCGCCGGCCACGCCCACGCGGCCTTCGTTGATGAGCTGCTGCAAGAAGGTGCTGTGGTGGATGACTTCGTAGTTGCCACCCAACGCCGGGTACTCATTTTTGATGGTGTTGAAGCAGTGCGGGCAGGCCGTCACGATTTTCTTAATGCCGTAGCCTTCGAACGTGGTAATGTTCTGCATGGCCTGCATCTGAAACAGGAACTCGTTGCCGGCCCGCTTGGCCGGGTCGCCGGTGCAGGTTTCTTCCATGCCCAGCACGGCGTATTTCACGCCTACGTGTTCCAGAATCCGGACGAAAGCCCGGGTAACGCGCTTATAACGGTCGTCGAAAGCTCCGGCACACCCTACCCAGAAGAGAATTTCGGGCTCCTCTCCGGCCGCAGCCAGGTTGGACATGAGAGGAACATTGATTTGACGTGCGGCAGTTTGCTCAGCCATTGTATTGAGTTGACAGTTGTCAGTTGTTAGTTGTCAGAGGGAATTACCAGCCGCCAGCCGGCAACTCCATTTAGGCTTTCACAGCCTTGTCAGCCACGAATAATTCGTCGGCCCAGTTGAAACGGTCGGAAGGCGAGAAAGCCCACGGTGCGCCGTTGTTCTCGATATTGGAGAACATCACATTCAGGGAGTTCGGCGCCGCCGACTCCTCCAGCACCAGGAAGCGGCGCATTTCCACGATGCTTTCCAAAGGGTTGATGTTGACCGGGCAGGCTTCTACACAGGCATTGCAGGTCGTGCAGGCCCACAGTTCCTCGGGCGTTACGTAGCCGCGCAGCAGGGTGTGGCTTTCCTTGTCCAGCACTTCCTGTTCGGCGTGCTTAGCCTCGGTACCGTAGAGGTTGGGCTGAAAAATCAGCGGCGAATTGTACTTCTCCTCCACCCGGTCGCGGGTATCCATAATGATCTTGCGGGGCGAGAGCAGCTTGCCCGTAATGTTGGCCGGGCATACGGAAGTGCAGCGGCCGCACTCGGTGCAGGAGTACGCATTCAGCAGATTGGTCCAGGCCAGGTCATCTACATCCTTGGCTCCAAACGGGGTAGGGGCCGCGGCCGAGCCGTCGGGATTGGTAGCGGGCGGCGGCACTTGGTAGCTGGGGTCCATCATGGCCTTCACCTCGTGGGTGATGCTGTCCACGTTCGAAAACTGCCCCTGGGGTACCAAGCGGGAGTAGTACACGTTCGGGAAAGCCATGATAATGTGGAAGTGCTTACTGCTGGGCAAATAATTCAGAAAGGCCAGAATACCCACAATGTGAGCCCACCAGCCTACCCGCTCCAGAATTTCCAGGGTAGCCACATTACTGGGTAGCAGCCCTGTCAGCAGCGAACTGATCGGAAAGGCGCCGGGCAGTTCCAGGCCCTGCACCTGGTGCAGTTTCAAATCGGCGGTGTTCATCGTGAACAGGGCCGTCATCAGAATAACTTCGACATAGAGAATAATGTCAGCATCCAGCTTGGGCCACATACGTAGCTCCGGCCCGGTGAAGCGCCGCACCTTCTTCACATTACGGCGCCACCACAGGGCTACTGCCGCCATAATCACGAGCACACCCAAAATCTCATTGGTGCCCATCAGCAGGCTATACAACGGCCCGAGGAAACTCAGGGCGCGGTGGGTCCCGAAGATGCCATCAATCATGATTTCGAGTACCTCGATATTGATGACGATGAAACCCACGTACACAATCAGGTGTAACAAGGCGGGCGTGATGCGCTTAAACATCTTTTGCTGACCAAGGGCCACCAACAAGGTTTTGTTCAGCCGCTCGCTGACGTTGCCCGACATATCCCGGTCGCGCCCGACGAGGATATTTGCCCGGATCTTGCGAACCTGCCACGCAAACAGACCGAAGCCTGCCAGCGCAACGAGCAAGAAGAGGATGTTTTGGATAGAGAAGTGCACGGGAAAGGGTAGGTTTGGGGTTAGGTCCGAAATATACTCGTTATGCATAACAAATTACGGCTTTTCTCGCAGAAAGATTTTTTTCACGAAGACTTGCAGGTTCATTTTCCTTTACTACTTTTGTGCTCCCCAACGGCAATAACGGCCTACGGGGGCCCAGAGCTGGTAATGTAGCTCAGTTGGTAGAGCACAGCACTGAAAATGCTGGTGTCGTTGGTTCGATTCCAACCATTACCACAAAAAGCCCTTCTGCTTCCCGCGGAAGGGCTTTTTTGTTGGTTATAGTTTTGCTTCTTACTCAGAGAGTTTCGGAGCTAGCTGAAGCTATTTCCGTCCATATTAATACGCCAGAGTTCTTCGAAGCTGGTGGTATATGCCGGGGTGCGCAGGTTCTTTTTGCCCGCCCAACTCTCTTCCTTGCCGGCTAGTGCCGCCGCAAATCCTATGGTTCCGGCTCCGTAGCGGCTATTTAGCTGGTCTAGTTCGGCCATTAACCTCACGCGTAGCTCCACCTGGCCGGCGTCCTCAAACAACTGCAGCTGCTGCTGGCCCGCCGTTTCCAGACCGTCAAAAACAACCCCGGCTTTTTGGTAGTGGCTATTGGGCCGCCACAATTTTTTTAGCGCCGTCTGGGCATAGCGGATCAGTTCGGCAGTATCGCTCGTCGCAACTGGCAGGTTCAGCGTGACCGAACTCGTGTAGGGCGGTGGTTCGGGTCCGAATCGGCTCTTGCCCAGGAATACAGTCAGCATATTCGTGGCGCTGTGTTGACGGCGCAGCTTCTCGGCGGCCCGGCTGGTAAAGGCCGCTACTGCTCCGGCCAAAGGCGGATAAGCCGCTAGTGGGGTGCCAAAGCTGCGGGTAAAAGCCACACTCTGCCGCGCAAGGGGGCCATCAGTATCCTGAGGAATTATTTCCAGGCACGACTGTCCTTGCAACTCGCGCACAATCCGGGCACCGACCACTCCGCCCAGATGCTTCCGGGCCCAGGCGTCGGAGACGCGGGCCAGGCTAGCTGCCGTGGTAATGCCCTGCTCGTGGAGTTTAAGGGCATAGCGCCGCCCGATTCCCCACACCTCTTCGACGGGTACTTGCTTCAGTGCCCACTCCCGTTGCTCAGCGGATTCTAAGAGCAGAACATGGTTGCAGGCATCATAGCGCTTGGCTACCCGATTAGCCAGCTTGGCCAGGGTTTTGGTCGGGGCTATACCTATGCAGGTCGGAATGTGGGTGTACTGCAGCACTTCGTGCCGGAGGCGTCGTCCGTACGCCTCCAGGCTTTCCGTGCGCTGCATTCCGGTCAGGTTCAAAAAAGCTTCGTCGATAGAATATACCTCGATTTCTGGAGCAGCCTCCGCCAAGTGCCCCATTACCCGCCGCGACATATCCCCGTACAGGGCATAGTTGGACGAGAAGGCCTGCCCGTGGTGCTGAGCCAGCAGGGGTTTGGCCTGGAAATAGGGCATGCCCATGCGAATACCGATGACCTTGGCCTCCGAGGAGCGAGAAACAATGCAGCCGTCGTTATTGCTAAGTACTACCACGGGCTTGCCGGCCAGCCGGGGCTGAAAAGCCTGTTCACAGCTGACATAGAAGCTGTTACAATCAACTAACGCGAACATAGCGCGAGAGCCGACCGGGGCGGGCTTCCGTTATCACGTGGGTTACAACGCCCCAGCAGTCGTATAAATCAGGCTCGCCGTTTAGCGGTACAGAAGGATAGGCGGGATTGTCGGGCACCAGCCACCAGGTTTCACCCCGCCGGAGCAGGCGCTTTACCGTATGCTGCCCCTCCACTACCGCAATAATTACGTCGTTGTGTTGCGGACTCAGGCGGCAGTCGACGGCCAGCAAAGCCCCGTCGCGGATGCCCGATTCGCCCCCCGTCATGCTGTGCCCTTCCACCCGAACCAGGTAGGTGGCATGCGGATGCGGCAGCAGTAAGGAATTCAGATCCAGCTTTCCGCCTAAATGGTCTTCGGCTGGTGACGGAAATCCCGCTGGCACCCGGGTCCGAAAGAATGGAAGCAGCAAGGGCTTCCGCACAACATCTAAAACAACGACGCGACTCATGGCAGCACAATAGGGTTTGCTGCAATGATACGCACTGCCAATTATATTAGTATATTTTTTACTAAAAAAATTAGATGATCAATTCGTGCTTCACTCCTAAATAGCAACCGGGGTTGTTTTAAGGCCTGTTGTCAGCGGGGTCAGGGACAACTCTGGCTCAAGGCTTCACCGGCGTAGAGGTAGCCCAACTGCATAGCTCGCCGAAAAAACTCGCAGGCGGCCGACCGGTTTCCTTCCTGCTGCGCCAAGCGGCCCAGTAAAAAGTGAACCTGCCCATTCTTCGGATTTTTGAGCAGCACCTGACGATAGTCTTCCCGGGCGCCGCTGAAGTCCCGCAGCTTATAATACGCCAAGCCACGGTACGTCAGGTATTTTAAGGACACCGTTTTACCAGCGGCTTCCCGCTGGCGCAGACCAACCGAAAAATCTTTAACGGCTGGCTCAAACTGCAGCAAATCGAACAGCCGTAGTTCACCCCGGGCCAGCCAGGCGCCGCTTAAGGTAGAATCGAGCGCCAGGGCCCGGGTAAGATTATACTGGGCCGAATCCTTCTGGGCCAGCGCCGACTGGCATTGCCCTAAGCGGTACAGCAGCACGGCCGCCTGCCGAGGCGAGTTGTTCTGGTGCAAGGCGGTCTGGTAATCGTTGCGGGCCGCTTTGTAGTTGTGGTAGATGTGCTGCTCGATTTCGGCTCGGTGCCGCAACGCCTCCCGATGACGCGGCTTAAACTCCAGCGCTTCGGAGAAGAAGCCGTGGGCAGTGCTCCACTGCTGGCTGGCATAGGCCTGTAGTCCTTTTTCATAATTGCTGACGGCCGTCACGTGGTCCATCGTCACCTTTACCGAAACCACGAACAGTAGCAGCAGCACGAACAAACCGCCCGTCAGCAGGTAGTCGCGCCGGGTAAACTTGGGGCGACGCTTGGAGATGGTGCGGTAATGCCGCTCCGCGGAATCGGCGGGGCGGCGGGTGCGGAGCGGCTCGGCCGGGGGCATGGGTACGCCATACACGTGCTGCCCCTGGGCTCGGTACTGCTGTTGCCGTCGGGCTTCCTCCGCCCGCAAGACGGCCGCCCGCAGCTGGTGGTCGTAGGAGGCGCGCCGGCCCGGGTCGCTCAGTACCCGGTAGGCAGCATTGACGGCCTTGAACTGCTCTTCATACTGGGTATTACCGCCGTGCTTGTCGGGGTGAAACTGAATAGCCAACCGCTTGTAGGCCAGCTTGATTTCCTGAGCCGTAGCGGTAGCTGAAACGCCGAGTACCTGATAATGATTTTGGCTCAAAACGGGACTTTATATAGTAAAAGTAACGCAAAATTCAGACACGGAGTGCCGTTTTGCGTATGAACGACCAAACCGAAAAAGAGGCTTACGCGCTTCGTTTTTGGCCGCCGACCTATCTAACATCTTTTCTCGCTATTCTTCTCCCCGCCGTATGGCTTACGACGACGACGCTTCCAAAACGCCCCGCAACGACAGCTTAGTGGGCAACCTGAAAGGCTACCTCGATACCCGTATCGACTTAGTTCGCCTCGAAGTTCAGGAGAAAGTCAAGCTGGCTTTTGTGGGTACCATGCACGGTGCCGCCATGGGCCTGATTGCGCTGATGTTCCTGATTTTTCTGAGCATTTTCGCCGGCTTGGCGCTGAACGACGCTTTCGACAGCTCTTTCTGGGGCTTTGGCGCCGTAGCCGGGTTCTATTTGGCCCTGCTGATTATCTTCCTGGTGGGCGTCGACAAAAAGCTGTTCCAAGGCTTAGCGGACAAGCTGTTGAACAACACTATCTACAAATCTGACAAACGTCAAGCATAATCTACTCATGGCTGAGCTGACCAACCCACTGTTCGACGACGAAAGAGAGTTTCTGGAGCGCCAAAAGCTTGAGTACGAGCGGGCCTTGCAGGGCGATGTTGACGAAATCAAGGAAAAAACCCAAACGGCCGGCAAATACGCGCTTATCGGTGCCGGTTTGCTGAGCAGCATTTGGCTGATCAAAAAAGCGTTCAGCAGCAAGAAGCCTTCTGCGTTTGACGCCGGCTTGGACGAATGGGATACGCACGAGCGCATCGGTCAATCCAAAAAAAAGCTACGGCACAGCGGGAAGCATTTCTCCGACGTAGATACGGCCGTAGCTGATGATTTAGGCTTTGGCTCGGCCCACAGTCACCAAGCCGACCGCGGCTACCAGAGTTCGACCCACGAGCGGGCCCACTTGGCGCCCGACGTGTACCATACCGACTCGGACATGGACCCGTTCCCGCCTGTTTCCCGTGCGCGCACGGGGCGGTACCCGGTTCAATCCTACCAGTCGCAGGCTTCCTATTCTTCAGAAGGCCCGAGCTTGGTCGCCTCCGCATTCCAGAGCTTTTTGCAGTCCGATACCGGCAAGATGCTGCTGGCCCAGGTAACGGCCGTTTTGATGGCGTACGTAGCGAAAAAGGTCGGCGAATATTTGCCTATGGACAAAAATCCCGACCTTGCAACTTCTCCTGGCTCATTCACAGTCGAGCCCGAGACGAAGGATATCGACTTTACGTATCACCACGACGAAGCGGATGCGCCTCACCAGTCTGTATGAAACCCTCAGTAAGCGCCGCGCCCGGGGCCAGAAATCTTTGGCTGTCCTGCTCGATCCGGACCATCTGGATGAGGCCGGGTGCCGGCGCCTACTGGAGTTGAGTGAAGCAAATCCTGTTGATTACTTTTTTGTGGGCGGCAGCCTGGTGATGAACTCTCACCAGGCGTCGCTCATTCGTTTGATAAAGAGCTGTAGCGCCGTGCCGGTGCTACTTTTCCCCAGCCATAGCCTGCACCTCGACACCCAGGCCGACGGCATCTTGCTGCTCTCCTTGATTTCGGGCCGCAACCCGGACTTCCTGATTGGCCAGCACGTGGTAGCGGCCCCTTTGCTGCGGGCCAGCAACCTGCAAATCCTGCCAACTGGGTACATGCTTGTCGATACGGGCCGGCAGACCACGGCCAGCTACATGAGCGGCACCACTCCCCTGCCCTACGACAAACCCACTATTGCCGCTTGCACGGCCATGGCGGGCGAACAGCTGGGGCTGCGGCTGATGTACCTTGATGGGGGTAGCGGAGCTATGTACCCGGTTTCGTCGGCCATGATTCGGGCCGTACGGCAGGCCACCGATACTCCGCTGATTGTGGGCGGCGGCATCAACACCGTCGAAAAGGCCCATGCTGCCCTATCTGCCGGCGCCGATGTTATTGTTATTGGCAACCAGATTGAGAAAGCCCCGGACTTTCTGGCCGATATGTCGAAAGTGGTGCGCACGTTCAATGCGGTGCTCGACATGAAGATTTAGAGTAAGCCCGTAGTATTGCTACCCTGCTGAGTCTCACCTCCTGGTGAGACTTTTTGCGTTGTGGGCTCTTGGCCGCCGCCCGCTTTTGAAAATTACCTTTAGCTTACATACCGCATTCTGAGAGTCGTGCTTCTATTTCCGCATCTACCACCTATTGACCCGTTTCTATGCCCAAACCTTACTCATTCTTAGTTGGTCTGTTTCTGACCACCATTGCCGCACCGGCGGTTGCCCAGACGCCCCAGGAGCAAGCCTACACTAAAGGCATGGAAGCCATCAAGCTGATGGATAATGGGAATCTGGCCCAGTCTATCGTCCTGCTGGAGGAAGCCCGGCGCTTGGACCCAAAAGACTTCAACTATCCCTACGAGCTGGGCTATGCCCTCTACATGCAGAAGGAGTATGGGCAAGCTATTAAGATGCTGGCTCCCCTGCTTACGCATAAGGATGCCAGCGACAAGGTATTTCAGCTACTGGGCAACAGCTACGACATGGATGGCGATGCCAAAAAGGCGGTGGCTACCTACGAAAGTGGCTTGAAGCAATTTCCTGCTTCCGGGTCACTGTACTTGGAGCTGGGCAATATGAAGCTCGGGCAGAAGCAGTATACGCAAGCGTTGGAGTACTACGAGAAAGGCATCGAAGTGGCGCCTGCATTTCCCTCTAACTATTTCCGGGCGGCGAAAATCTACCTGAGCTCCACCTCTGAAATGTGGGGCTTGCTCTACGGGGAAGTGTTTATGAACCTGGAGCGCAACAGCCCGCGCACGGCCGAGATGAGTAAACTGCTCTACGACACCTATAAGAGCGAAATTACTTTCCCTAATGACTCTGCCACTGCTATCAGTCTGGCCCCTAGCCTGGTAGTCAGCGTGGCTGATGTTAAGCACAAAAAGTTCAAGATGCCCTACAGCGCCTCGTACGAAACCTGTATGGGTGTGGCCGTCGGTGGGCATCGGACTATCAATCTCACGACGCTGGATGCCATTCGGTCCAGTTTTGTAGTCAATTACTACAGCATGAAGCTGGACGAGAAATATCCCAGTAACATCCTAGTCGACTATCAGCAACAGATTGCCCAGGCCGGCTATGCCGAGGCTTACAATCACTGGCTTTTGATGATGGGCGATGAGGACGGTTTTACCAAGTGGCTTTCCATCAACAAAATCCGGTTTGATGACTTTGCCGCCTGGTTCAACAAGCATCCCTTGGTCTTGGACGACAAGCACAAGCTCCTGCGCAGCCAGTTCTGACCCGCCAAACACCCCGCGGCAGTAGCGGTAGTCCACACGCAAAAGAGGATACCACCCTGGGGTAGTATCCTCTTTTGCGTGTGACACTTACACCGGCTGAAAAGCCGGGCAGCTGCCTAGATATTCATGGCCGACTCGCGGCGGCGCATCTTGCCGGCCGGAATGCCGAACATCATCTTGAAGCGGCGGCAGAAGTACGCCGTATCCTTGTAGCCTACTTCCTTACCAATGTCGCGAATGCTCTTCTTGGTGGTGCGGAGCAGGAATACGGCGCGTTCCATACGCTGATACTCGATGTAATCCTGGGGGTTGATGCCGGTCAGCATCTTGAAGTACTGGCCTACGTAGTCTTCACTCACGTTGGCCACGCTCGACAGCACCTTATTCGACAGGTCGCCGCCGATGTTCTCCTTGATGTAGTTGAACAGGTCGATGAGGCGGGGGTCCTTGAAGTAGGTGCTGTTGGTAGCCAGCTGCTCCACGAACATCTTGTTCTTCAAGATGTAGCGCACAATCTCCACCACGATGTTCTCGGTGTAGATGGTGATGAGACGCTCCCGGCCCGGCAGCTCCTGCAGGCTCTCCTCTACTACTTTAATTACCAGGTTGGCCAGCTTGGAGTTGCCCGTAATCAGGAAGGCGGGCACGTCGAGCGAGGCAAAGAAGTTTACCGAGTCGAATACCTTGGCTTCGAAGCTTACGTGGCTATGGCTTTCCTCCGCGTCGCCAATCAGGTCTAGATCGGCGTTGGAGTGGAAGAACTTATCCTTATTGCTAATCAGATCGTCGTTGGTAATGACTTTACCAGCGGCTTCCCCGTAGCTTACCTTCGTAGCGCGGCCCCCGGGAATGAAGAGCATTTCGCCTTCTTCCACTACTTGCTCCTCGTCGCCGAAGGCAATGCGGCCCTTGTGCAGCAGAATCAGATTGTTGCCAACATCATAATAATTACGAACCGTAAACGGCTGCTGGAGGACCAGATTTTTCGCTTTAATGTATCGTACACCAAGCGACTCTATCACTTTATTGTAATCTTCCATATTCTAGGGGGTGGTTGGGGTAGCAGGTTAAAACCGACCAGTTGAGGGGTTGGATTTAGACAATGCAAAATAACATATAAAAATTCACAAAAACGAAAAACCCAGCCAATTTATGGCTGGGTTTAATGCAATGATTCTGACTTTTAGGCAATTCCAAAACTACTTCAGCAATTCACGAGAGATTACAATTTTCTGAATCTCAGAAGTTCCCTCGTAAATCTGGGTGATTTTGGCGTCGCGCATCATGCGCTCCACGTGGAATTCTTTCACAAAACCGTAGCCACCATGAATCTGCACGGCCTCAACGGCAGTGTCCATAGCAACTTTCGAAGCGAAGAGCTTTGCCATAGCTCCCGACTTGGCGTAGTCCTGGTGAGCATCCTTGTCGTGGGCGGCCTGCAGGCATAGCAAGCGGGCTGCGTCGATGTTGGTAGCCATGTCGGCCAGCTTGAACTGAATGGCTTGGTGCTTGGCAATCTCGACTCCGAAAGCTTTACGCTCCTTGGAGTACTTCAGCGACAACTCGAAGGCACCGGAAGCAATGCCCAGGGCCTGGGCCGCAATACCGATGCGGCCGCCGGCCAGCACTTGCATAGCGAACTTGAAGCCGAAGCCGTCCTCGCCGATGCGGTTTTCTTTGGGCACCTTCACGTCGGTGAACATCAGGGAGTGCGTATCGGAACCCCGGATGCCCAGCTTGTTTTCCTTAGGACCAACCACGAAGCCGGGCATGTCCTTGTCAACAATCAGCACGTTAATACCGCGGTGCTTGAGTTCGGGGTTGGTCTGGGCCACGACCAGATACACCGAGGCCGACGAGCCGTTGGTAATCCAGTTCTTGGTGCCGTTCAGCAGGTAATGGTCGCCTTTATCTTCGGCCGTGGTGCGCTGCATGGTTGCATCCGAGCCGGCCTCGGGCTCTGACAAGCAGAAGGCACCGATGATTTCGCCGCTGGTGAGCTTGGGCAGATATTTCCGCTTTTGCTCCTCGGTACCGTACTTCTCCAACCCCCAGCACACCAGGGAGTTGTTTACCGACATAATAACCGAGCAGGAAGCGTCGACTTTGGAAATTTCTTCCATGGCCAGCACGTACGATACGGTATCCATGCCACCGCCGCCGTACTCAGGGCTTACCATCATACCGAGGAAGCCCAGCTCGCCCATCTTCTTGATTTGCTCGGCCGGGAATTTTTGATGTTCGTCACGCTCGATGACACCGGCCCAGAGTTCACTCTGAGCAAAGTCACGGGCAGCTGCTTGGACAGCGAGTTGTTCTTCAGTGAGCTGAAAATCCATTAGAAATACGCTTGGGTGGGAGGGAAAGAGTACAGCCCGGAGGCGGTTGAACTTGGCTTCAAAATTAGCCCCTAGATGTTGGACAATAAGCAGGTGGGCCTCATTTTTATTCGGCTAGCCGCTTAGTAACCAAAATACGGCCGGGCAAGTTTAGGCGGGCTGCTCTTCGTGGGTAGCAGCGGTATTGGGCAAAAAGACAGCAGCCGCTCCTATTCTCGGAGCGGCTGCTGCTATATTCTTCCCGGCAAGCTCAGGCGCTAACGCCGGTCGCGGCCCCCCAGGAAGATACTGACGTAATACAGAAGCGTAGCCAAGGAGCTAAGTGCCGCTACGACGTAGGTCATGGCGGCCCACCACAGGGCGTCTTTAGCCATGGCATGTTCTTGCGTCGTCACGATACCGCGCTTATCAATCCAGGCCAGGGCGCGCCGACTAGCATCAAACTCGACCGGTAGGGTAACGAAGGAAAAGAGCGTGGTCAGGGAAAACAAGGCAATGCCAACGCCCAGGGGAATCATGGTGGTGCGAATCATAAACACCCCGGCCATCAGCACCCAGGGCATCCAGGTCGATACGGCGCTCAGGGCCGGCACCATGGCCGAGCGAAACTGCAGCATGCTGTAGGCCGTGGCGTGCTGCACGGCGTGGCCGCACTCGTGGGCGGCTACGGCGGCAGCGGCGGCGCTACGCTCCTCGTAGACGGCCTCGCTGAGGTTCACGGTTTTGTCGGCCGGGTTGTAGTGGTCGGTCAGCCGGCCTTCGGTTGAAATGACGCGCACATCGGTAATGCCGTGGTCGGCGAGCATGAGCTCGGCAATCTGCCGACCTGACAGGCCCGACTGCAAACCGATTTTGGCGTACTGCGAGAATTTACTGCGGAGCCGCCACTGAATCAGCCAGCTTACCACCATTGCCGCCAGGACAAGGAAAATAATCGGACTTGAGTTATAGTACATGAGTGAAGTTGCTAGGAGTGAAACTGGGCCTGTATCCGCTCGACGATACGAGTAGTGCTGTAGCCCTCTACGAGGGGTACGGTTAGTACCTGGCCCCCGTTTGCTAACACCAATTCGTGGCCTACAATTCCACTGACAGCATAGTCGTCGCCCTTCACCAGGATGTCGGGCTTGACCAAGGTAATCAGCTCCAGCGGGGTGGGCTCGTCGAACAATACTACCGCATCCACGAACAAAAGGGAGGCCAGAATACGGGCCCGTGACACTTCGTCCTGCAAAGGCCGGCCGGGCTTGAGCCGGCTGACCGACGCGTCAGTATTCAGGCCCAAGACCATGACATCACCCAGGTTACGGGCTTTTTCCAGGTAGTCGACGTGGCCTAGGTGGAGCAGGTCGAAGCAGCCGTTGGTGAATACAACCCGCTTGCCTTCCCTGCGCCACTGCGCCAGCCGGGGCAGTAGCTCGGCGGGGCTTACAATTTTGTCTTTACTCCACATCAGTTGTTACGGCTAGGGCCGGCTCCGTAGCAAGTTCCCGCATTGTCCGACCCGATTTGATCATACTAGCCACGAAGCTCACGCCACCCATGAACACGACGAGCAGCGTCTGGGAGCCGTGCACCACCAGGGCATAGGCAATACCCGCTTCTTTGCTGATACCGTAAGCAAGTAGAATGCCCTGCACCATGACGTGAAATGGGCCAATGCCACCAGCCACGGGAGCCGCCATACCAAAAGCTCCAAATGTGAGAACGGCCAACCCAGCCTTCATATCCAGCGAATAGGTAGCCGGAAAGCAGCGGAAGGCCAGGTAATCCATCAGGTAATACACGAACCAAGTAAAGAAGGTATGGAACAGAAATAGGCTCTTGTTCTCTAGCTTCAGAATGCTGAATACCCCGGCCAGCAGGCCTTTCACAAACTCCACCACTTTGTTGAAGAGCGCACTTTGCCGCAGCCGCTCCAGGTTACGAAACAAGGCGTAGGCCAGGCCTAGCAGCAGCACCAGGGCAATACCGCCCGCTACCAATAACGGGGTTCGGTTGCGAGCCAGCGCATCGTAGCGGCCGTCCAGGAGTTTATCAGTCACAAACGACCAGAAGGTATTGAAGTCGAGCAGCAGCGTACCGCCCAGCAGCCCCAGTAGTACCAGTACGTCGATTACCCGCTCGGTTACCACCGTGCCGATGGCCACCTGCACTGGCACGCGGCTGGTGCGCTGCAACACCGAGCAGCGAATTACTTCGCCCATACGGGGCAGCACGAGGTTGGCCAAGTAGCCCACCATCATGGCGTGGTACACATCCCAAAAGGGGGCTTTGTACTTGGAAGCATCCAGCTGCATTTTCCAGCGGTAGGCCCGGCTGAAATAGCCCAGCGCCGACAGAACCATAGTGATAATCAGCCAGGAGTAGTTGGCTTCGCGCATGTGCCGGCCAATGCTGCTCAGGTCCTGGCCCTGCACGGCATACCACATCAGCAGCCCCGACACCGATAAGAGCAGAGCGTATTTTAGAATATTAAGCAGCTTTTTCATCAATGCCGTACACGCAACAAATACCAAGAACAAGCTTGCATCAGAGCCCCCGTTAACCCAGACCGAAGCCTAGGTCCAGGTAATATGAGGGGCTCTTATACCAGCCGATTGTGCTGATCCGGAAACACCAGCGTAGGCTTGTGGGTACGGGCTTCGGCAAAATCAATCAGGGCATACGAGAAAATAATAACAATGTCGCCCACGGCCACGCGCCGGGCCGCGGGCCCGTTCAGGCAAATCATGCCCGAGCCTCGCTCACCGCGAATGGTGTACGTTTCGAAACGCTCCCCGTTGTTGACGTTGACGATAGTAACCTTCTCATTTTCCACCATGTTGGCCGCATCCAATAGGTCTTCGTCGATGGTGACGCTACCGACATAATGCAGCTCGGCCTGGGTAACCTTGGCCCGGTGAATTTTGGACTTGAGAACTTCGATATGCATGAGAAAAGGACGGGTGATTTTCAGGCCGCAAAGGTAGCTAAATCACGCTGAACGCTTCACGGCCGCCCCAGGCTCAACTCCGCTCCGGCAGGCTCACCAGTACATTGTCAATCAGGCGGACCCCGCCAACCTGGGCGGCCAGGCACAAGGCCACTAGGCTACCGGCCGGCCAGCTGCCCGTTATGGGCTGCAGCGTGCGACTGTCGGCAATAGCAAAATACTCCAACTCAATTCCGGGTTCGGCGGCCAGAAACTGCTCGACGGCCTGCTGCACGGCTTCCGGAGTCAGCCCCTGCTCTGCTACCAACGATGCTCCCAGGGCCAATCCTTGGTACAGGCGGGGTGCCACGGCCCGGGCCTCGGGCGAGAGGCGGCGGTTGCGCGAAGACATAGCCAGTCCATCGGCCTCCCGAATGGTGGGATACGCCACCAGTTCCAGATCAAAGGACAAATCGGCCACCAGCTGCCGGATAATAGCGACTTGCTGCAAATCCTTCTGCCCGAAATACGCCCGGTGCGGCCGGCTCAGATGAAATAGCTTGCTGACCACCGTAGCCACGCCGTGGAAGTGTCCCGGCCGATGCTCCCCTTCCATGACCCGCTCGAGCGGACCAAAGTCGAAACGCAACACCGTGGGCTGCGGATATATCTGCTCCACGGAAGGCATAAACAGAGCGGTGCAGCCTGCCGGGCCCAGCAGTTCCGCGTCAGCCTCGGGCAGGCGCGGATAAAGCCGGAAGTCTTCGGCATTGTTGAACTGCGTGGGGTTCACAAAGATGCTGACCACGACCACGTCGTTGTCTTGGGCGGCGGCCCGCACCAGTTGCAGGTGGCCTTCGTGCAAGGCGCCCATGGTGGGCACGAGTCCGATGCGCAAGTTGTTCTGACGCCAGATTTCTGTCTGGGCTTGCAACGCGGCAGCCGATTGGAGTATCTCCATAGGGTGAAAAGGCCCGTTGGCAGGGTGCCGGGGCAGGTTTAATTGATAATTCGCTCAAAAATGCTTAATTTTGTGCATCCCAAAGTGTTGCCCTATCCCAATCACACCAACTGACTCTATATGTCCAAGTTGAGAATACTTTACGCTGCCACGGAAATTAACCCGTTTTTGCAGACGACCAAGGTAGCGGAGTTTCTGCGTATGCTACCGCAGGGAATGCAGGAGATGGGGATGGAAATCCGCATTTTCGTGCCCCGTTTCGGTATTATCAACGAGCGTAAGAACCGTTTGCACGAGGTAGTGCGCCTGTCTGGCATCAACATCGCCGTTGGGGAAGAGGAAAAGCCGCTTATCATCAAAGTGGCCTCTATTCCCAATGCGAAGCTGCAAGTATACTTCATCGACAACGAAGATTACTTCCACCGCAAGTCGGTGCTGGTCGATAAAAACGATAAGTTCCACGCTGACAACGACGAGCGCGCTATCTTTTTCTGCAAGGGCGTACTCGAAACCGTGAAAAAACTGGGCTGGGCACCCGACATCGTGCACTGCAACGACTGGATGACGGGCCTGATTCCGATGTACTTGAAGACGACGTACAAGAAAGACCCCATCTTCAAGGATGCCAAGTCGGTATTTACCATCTACAACAACGAGTTCAGCCACAAATTTGAAGGCGACATCATCGAGAAGGCCAAAATGCTGGACATCGATGATGAAATGCTTGCAGCGCTGAAATCGGCCGACTTTGGCGGCTTCATCAAAGTGGGCATGGAATACGCTGACTCGGTAGTGAAGTCCGACGAGGATTTCAGCGACAACCTGAACGCCATGTTTTCCGAGTACTCGCAGAAACGTCAGATTGGCCAAGTAAGCGCCGACGAAAATCTGCTTTCTTCTTATTACACGCTTTATAATGAATTGGCCAATTAATAGAGCCTTCCGAGTAGCCTCGGTTTCCTTCATTTCCACAGCGTTGCTGCTCGCGGCCACTGGCTGCGAGGATCCAAACGACTTAGACGTTGAGTTGCCGGGCACTTCCCCTATTAACACGGAGTTCCGCGACTACCGCGTAAATGCTTCCACTATTCTGCAGGATTCGGTAGAAACCCTGAATTCGGATCAGGTGTTGGTGGGGCGTGTGACCGATGCCCGCCTGGGCACGACCACGGCCAAGGCCCTGTTTAACCTGCGGGCCAGCGCCGACTCGTTGCCGCATCAGTTTAAAGATGCCAAGCTCGACTCGGTGGTGGTGGTTTCCAATTTCACCGACGTCACGCTGGTGTCGGGCAGCTCCAAGCCCGTACACTTCGACTTGTACAACTTGGCGGCTCCGCTGGACGACAAGAAAACTTATAATGCCGGCGTGCTAAATGTCTCCCTGGGCACTGTTATTGGCAGTGACCTGGTAAGCTCCCTGACCCGGACCAAGAAAGTAGAGAAGCCAAACGGACTAAAAAAGCTAGTAAAGGACCCTGTAACCGGCATCAAAGGCCCTGGCTCAGTGGATAGTACTACTACGACCACGGAACCGGACCCAACCATCCGCCTGGTGCTGCACAAAGACAAAGTGCGGAACTCGGAATTTGCCATCCGCTTGTTTGCAGCCCTGAACGATGCTTCGTTTAACCAGGCGAAACTGACGGAAATCTGGAAGGGATTGGGCATTGCTCCTTCGTCTAACCACAACGAGAGCATAGTACCCCTGAACCGGTCTAGCGACTCCCGGGTCTACGTCTACTTCCACGCGACGAATACGAAAACCGGGGCAAAAAACCCAGTTTACGTACCGCAGCCGTTCACTATTCGCCTGGGCAACTCCTACAACAGTAGCGATGCCAACGCCCCGCGCTACTACACCCAGATTGCCACCGTTCTGAAAGCTCCCTTTGACCAGCTGACGGACGGCACGAAATCCATCCGATTGGCTGACAGCGTGGCATACATGCAGTCGGGGTTGGGGTTGGCCGCCAGGCTAACCATTCCGGGCCTGAATGCTTTGCGGGAGCAATCCGCCCTGGCCATCAACCGTGCGGAACTCATTATTCCGGTTGTTAATTCGGCCAATACGGCTCTGTTTCCCACTGCTACCCAGGCCTTTCTCTACGAGCTGAATGCCAAGAACCGGGTATTGCAGCGCACAGTCGGTATTTCGCCGGTTGAGCGTGTCGTACAGACGAACCTGGCCAACCCCAATGGCCAAGGCAACGAAGCCCTGGTAACGCTAAACGAACGGGACCCCAACAACAAATTCTATAGCGTGGTCATCACCACCTATCTCCAGGCAAACTTGTCGAATCAGCTAGGCGAACAGGCTGCGGCCTTGATGCTAAGCCCGGTCCTGCGGCGCTCTTATGAATTGTCCTTAAAACGGGGCATAATTGATGCCCAGAATATCAAGCTCCGCGTATACTCTTCCAAGTTGCGCTAAAGCTCAGCTTCCTTTACACGAATCACTCCGGCACGGCCTTTGTTGAAGGGCCGGGCCGGAGTGATTTTTCTCTCAACATCTCTTTCTCTGACACACTATGTGCGGAATTGTCGCTTACATCGGGCACCGCGAAGCCTGTCCCATTATTCTGAAAGGTCTGCGCCGCTTGGAATACCGCGGTTACGACTCAGCAGGCGTGGCCCTGCTCAACGGGGCGCTCAATGTATACAAGAAGAAAGGCAAGGTTAACGACCTAGAAGCCTTTATAGCCGAAAAGGATACCCACGCCCATATTGGTATGGGTCATACGCGCTGGGCCACCCATGGCGAGCCGAACGACTCGAATGCACACCCGCACTACTCCACTTCCGAGCGGATTGCCATCATTCACAACGGCATTATTGAAAACTACGCGGCGCTGAAAACGCACTTGCAGAAGCAGGGCCACGTGTTTCAGTCCGACACCGACACGGAGGTATTCGTCAACCTGATTGAAGAGATTCAAAAGCAAAACAGCTGCTCTTTGGAAGAAGCTGTGCGCCTGGCTCTGCACGAGGTAGTAGGTGCCTACGCCATTGTGGTGCTGAGCAAGGACGACCCAGGCCAGCTGATTGCGGCCCGCAAAGGTTCGCCGCTGGTAATCGGGGTGGGCAAAGACGAGTTCTTCCTGGCTTCCGACGCCACGCCTATCATTGAGTACACCAACGAGGTAGTGTATGTAAACGACTACGAAATTGCGGTTATCCGCGACGGGAAGCTCGACATCCGCACCAAGGAAGACGTGCAGCAGACGCCCTATATCCAGAAACTGGAAATGGAGCTGGACAGCATCGAGAAAGGTGGCTACGAGCACTTCATGCTGAAGGAAATCTTCGAACAGCCCCGTTCTATCCTCGACTCCATGCGGGGTCGTTTGGAGCTGGAAGCCGGCCACCTGAACATGGGTGGCATTCGGGCCTACGAGCGGAAGTTTGTGAATGCCGAGCGGATTATCATTGTGGCTTGCGGCACCTCCTGGCACGCTGGCCTAGTGGCCGAGTACCTGATTGAGGATCTGGCCCGCATTCCGGTGGAAGTAGAGTACGCCTCGGAGTTCCGCTACCGCAACCCCATCATCACCGAGCGCGACATCGTGCTGGCTATTTCGCAGTCGGGTGAAACGGCCGATACGTTGGCGGCTATAGAGCTGGCGAAGAGCAAGGGCGCGACAATCTTCGGTATCTGCAACGTAGTAGGTTCGAGCATTGCGCGGGCTACCGACGCGGGTGCTTACACCCACGCCGGTCCTGAAATTGGTGTCGCCTCAACCAAGGCTTTCACCGCTCAGGTAACCGTGCTGACTTTGCTGGCTATGATTGTGGGCCACAAGCGCGGCACCCTCACCGACTCCAAGCTGCGTGAGCTGATGGTGGAGCTAAGCAACATCCCGGCGAAAGTGGAAAAGGCGCTGCTGCTCAACACGGAAATCGAGCAGATTTCGGAAATCTTCCGCGACGTGCCAAACTTCCTGTACCTGGGCCGCGGCTACAACTTCCCCGTGGCCCTGGAAGGCGCCCTGAAGCTGAAAGAAATCAGCTACATTCACGCCGAGGGTTACCCAGCGGCCGAAATGAAGCACGGTCCTATTGCCTTGATTGACGAGAACATGCCAGTGGTTGTTATTGCGACCAAAGACAGCTCATACGAGAAGGTAGTATCCAACATTCAGGAAGTGAAGGCTCGCAAGGGCCGTATCATTGCCGTGGTTACCGAGGGCGACACCGTAATTCCGCCCATGGCAGAGTTCGTGATTGAGGTTCCGGCTACGAGTGAAGTACTGATGCCGCTGGTATCGGTAATTCCGCTGCAGCTGCTCTCGTACCACATTGCCGTGCTACGTGGTTGCAACGTCGACCAGCCCCGCAATTTGGCTAAATCGGTGACGGTAGAATAACCATCCCCTTTCCGGCAACTTAAAAAGAGCGCTCTTACCCGGAGCGCTCTTTTTTTGAGACTTTGCTGGCCGCTGATTCCGGTTTCAGATGCCACCTTTGCTCTTATGCAAGCATCAGAATTCGATTCGCACCCAAAGCAGCCGACGACGCGGCTTGTTCTGCTTGGCCTTGCCGCAGCGCTGGCGTTGCTGCCCTTTCTGGTACTCTGTTGGTACGCGCACCCATCGGCCGACGATTTTCTGACGGCCAACGATGTGCGTAAGCACGGGCACTGGGGCTACATCGGCTACATGTACATGCAGTGGACGGGCCGCTACACGGCAGCTACCCTGTGGGGGTTGGTGAATCCGGTAGCGTACGGCAATACCACCGAAGGCTATGGCCTAGTGTGCCTGCTTGGGTTGCTCGGCTTACCCACGGCGTTGTACCTGCTGGTTCGGGCGCTGTTGGGCCGGCAGTTCCCGTCGCACTATTCTTGGCTGGCAGCAGGCGGACTCACGAGTCTTTTCCTATTTCAGATGCCTAGCCCGGCGGAAGGCTTCTACTGGATTACGAGCAGCTATAACTACTTGGTGCCGGCCTGCCTAACGCTGCTGTGGCTGGCCGCTTTAGTACGCCACGCCCAAGCTCCGACTCCCGCCGCTCGTCGTACCTGGCTGGCAGGAGCAGCTCTTCTGGCCGTATTGGTAATAGGCGGGAATGAAACCAACGCGCTACCCGTCTTAGTCGGCACGATTAGTTTCACGCTTCTGCGGTGTATACAGCGCCGCACCCTCGACTGGGAGTACCTCCTATTGAGTGCAGTAGTGGTGGGGGCCTGCGCCGTGGCTTTTTTGGCGCCGGGCAACTTCGTCCGGCTTCACGGGCACCAGCAGCAGTACAGCCTACTGAAGGCGGCGGACCGGGGCGCACTGTCGGCCTACCGGTCCTTGATCAACTGGATGGGCAACGGGGTACTACTCTCTGTTACGGTACTCCTGGCCCCGGTGAGCTCCCGCCTCAGCCGACACCCAGACTTGCCTTTAAACCAACTGGCTCGTCGCCCTCTTTTTAGTACGCTGCTGCTCCCGGTCACGACCATCCTGGTATTTTCGCTGGCTCATTATGCCACTAGCACTTCGATGCCGCCCCGGTCGCAGAATGTGCTGTATCTATTCTTTCTGCTGGGCTGGTTTCTGACGACTCATGCCTGGGCGTTACGTTTCTGGCAACCCAGACAGTTTTTCTCGTTCTCATTACCTGCCGCTGTCCGTTGGCTGCTTGCGGCCTGGATAGTCTTGGCCTTTTTCTGGGCTGACCAGTTCCGGGCTCGGGGCCGCGACAAGGTTGATAACGTCAATAACATTCTGCAGGCCTATCAGGATTGGCTGGGTGGCGCGGCGGCCCGCTACGATGCGCAGCTTATGGCCCGTTATGCCCATCTGCAGTCCTGGGAATCGCCCCGTCAGGATGTGGTGGTGGAACCACTGCAAGCTCCCTCCAAGACGCTGCTGTTCTATGACATCACGCCCGACGCCTCGGACTGGTCCAATCAGGCCTACGCCGAGTTCTTCGGCAAGAGCAGTGTTCGGGTTCCGGCGGCGCCTCCCGCCCCCTGACCAGTGCATGGCCTTCCCCTTAGCATTGCAAAGTGCCAGGCCTGTATGACCACCATTTTCGTTAGTTTTCGGCCCGAAACCGACTTCTTCTAACCTTCTCTTCATGGCCAACTCCATTATTTACTCGCCCGACGCCCCCGCTCCCATTGGCCCCTATAGCCAGGCTATTCAAGCCGGAAACACTGTGTACGTATCGGGCCAGATTGCTCTCGACGCTACTTCGGGCCAGCTCGTCGGCAATGGCGACGTAGCCGCCGAAACCCACCAGGTCATGCGCAACCTGCAGGCGGTGCTGGGCGCGGCCGGCATGACCCTGCGCGACGTGGTGAAGTGCAGCATCTTCGTGAAAGACCTGGGCAACTTTGGCCTGATCAACGAAATATACGGCAGCTACTTCGAGGCCGACTATGCCCCCGCCCGCGAAACGGTAGAAGTAAGCCGGCTGCCCAAAGACGTGCAGGTAGAAATTTCCTGCATCGCCGTGAAGTAGGGCGCGGCTGCTATAGTGATTTGGTGGATATTACGTTCTATTGGCGCACTACGGCGCCTATTGATTTTCACCTCACTGTTTCACCCTCTCATTGTATGAAAGAACTTGGACTAGGTCTGCTCCTGCTGGGTTTGCTGTCGTTGGTTTTGCCCTTTCTGGGTATGAAGTCCATGCTGCTCACCTGGATTGACCAATGGGGAGCAACAGTGGCCTGGCTTATCCGGGGCGGCATCACCCTGCTGGGCCTTATTCTTTACCTGACTTATCGAAATCGGGATTAAGGATAACCCAGGGAAATAGTGAGATAGTGAGGGGCCTGATTGGCGTAAGACTACGCAAGCAGGGCAAAAACTCACTATCTCACCATTTCATAACTTCACCAGTTGATCTTTGTACCTTCGCGTCGCGTTTCTACCAGATTCGACGCGAATTTTTGTTTATATGGAGAGAGAAGTACGGGTGCGCTTTGCGCCCAGCCCTACGGGACCGTTACATATCGGCGGCGTGCGCACGGCGCTGTATAACTATTTGTTTGCCCGCAAGATGGGTGGCAAAATGCTGCTACGCATCGAGGATACCGACCAGAACCGCTTTGTGCCCGGCGCCGAGCAGTACATTGCCGAGTCGCTGAAGTGGTGCGGCATTGAGCTCGACGAAAGCCCCTGGAGCGAAACGCCCGGCCCGCACGCGCCCTACCGGCAGAGCGAGCGGAAGCCGATGTACATGGAGTATGCCATGCAGCTCATCAACAGCGGCCACGCCTACTACGCCTTCGATACGCCCGAGGAGCTAGATGCTATGCGCGCCCGCCTGACGGCCGCTAAGGTGCCCAACCCCCAGTATAACAGCATCACGCGCACCCAGATGCGCAACTCTCTGACCCTGCCCGAAGACGAGGTAAAGCAGCTGCTGGACAGTGGCTCGCCCTACGTCATCCGCCTGAAGGTGCCGCGCAAGGAAGAAGTGCGCTTCAACGACATGATCCGGGGTTGGGTAGTGGTGCACTCGAGCAGCATCGACGACAAGGTGCTGATGAAGTCGGACGGCATGCCCACCTACCACTTGGCCAACATTGTGGATGACCACCTGATGGAAATCACCCACGTAATTCGGGGCGAAGAATGGTTGCCCTCGGCCCCGTTGCACGTGCTGCTGTACCGCTATTTTGGCTGGGAAGACACCATGCCCCAGTTTGCCCACCTGCCCCTGCTGCTCAAGCCCGACGGCACCGGCAAGCTCAGCAAGCGCGACGGCGACCGGCTCGGTTTCCCGGTATTCCCGCTCGAATGGCACGGCACCGACGTCGAAACCGGCCAGCCCACGGTGAGCAGCGGCTACCGCGAAAGTGGCTACCTGCCCGACGCCTTTATCAACTTTCTGGCTTTCCTGGGCTGGAACCCCGGCTCCCAGCAGGAGATTTTCTCGATGCCCGAGCTGATCGAAGCCTTCAGCATCGAGCGGGTGAGCAAGTCGCCGGCCCGCTTCGACCAGAACAAGGTGCGCTGGTACAACGAGCATTACTTGCGCGCCAAGCCCGACACCGAGCTGGCCCAGTTCCTGCTGGCGGCCTTGCAAGAGCACAATATTGCCTGCTCGGCAGAAAAAGCTGTGCAGATTGTGGGCGCCATGAAGGAGCGCGTGACGTTTCCCCAGGACTTCTGGCGTGAGGCCCAGTACTTCTTCATTGCCCCGGAAAGCTACGACGAGCAGGTTATCAGCAAGAAGTGGAACGCCGCTACGGCCTCGGCCCTGCTGGAATTTGCCCAGGAGCTACCCGCGCACAGCGATACAACTCCCGAGGGCATCAAAACCCTGCTCACGATGGTGCTGGAGCGCCAGGGCGTCAAAATCGGGCAGGTGCTGCAGGCCTTGCGCGTGGTGGTAACCGGGGTAGCCGCCGGACCCGACCTGATGGCCATTATGAGCATTCTGGGGGCTCAAGAAACCGCGCAGCGCATTACCACGGCAGTAGAGCGCCTGGCAAGCAAGATAAGCGCTTAAACGGCTCGTTTTAAAATTCGTGCATCCGGCATCCGGGCCGCTTCGTACTAGTTGGTACGGAGCGGCCTTCGTGTTTGGGGAAGGCGCTGGCGTAGCACCACATACGGATATGCATCATGGCGAAGAAACCCGTTAATAAAAGCAAGAAAACCGACCCGGAGAAAAAGGCTCGAGTACACAAAGACCTCGAAGGCTTTGAAATCAAGGTGAATCCTCTGGGCGAAATCACCTCCAATTACTCGATTGAGGAAATCAACCACTTCCTCAACCAACACGTGCGCGACAAGAAACTGGTAAACCGCGACGGGCAGTTTGGGGAGAAGATTGAAGAGGACGAAGAATTTCCGCTCGAAAACGGGGCGGCTGAGCCCGAAGAAACGGATGAAGAGTTTATGCGGCGCACCAGCACGGAGGCCAAAAAGAAAGGTACCAAGGCGGAGCCCGAGGCTGACGCCGAAGCCGATGTCCGCAAAGAGCTCAGCGACGAGTAAATAACGAGCTATTGCCCTGAAGTATAAGATAAAGAGGTTGTTCCGGGCAGGAGCAGCCTCTTTATTTTTCTCTGAAGCCCCTTGATTATCGGCAGTTCGCTATACTTGAACTCCTTATCCCCCTAATCATTCTCCTATGCAGTCCCACGACGTAGATTACCGCATTCTGGGTTCCGATATTCAGGTTCTGGAAGTAGAGCTGGACCCCAATGAAACCGTTATAGCCGAAGCCGGCGCCATGGTGTACATGGAAGAAGCCATAGCCTTCGAAACCAAGATGGGCGACGGTTCAGAACCCGACCAAGGCATTTTAGGCAAGCTGTTTTCGGCCGGCACCCGCCTGATTACCGGCGAATCATTGTTTATGACCCACTTCACTCACCGGGGGGGCTACGGCAAAAGCCGGGTGGCTTTTTCGGCCCCCTACCCCGGTACTATTATTCCCATCGACTTGGGCACCATGCCCAATGGCCTGATTGTGCAAAAAGACGGTTTCCTGGCCGCGGCTCGGGGCACCAAGATCGGTATTCACTTCAATCAGCGCCTCGGAGCAGGTTTTTTTGGCGGGGAAGGCTTCATTCTGGAGAAGCTGACCGGCGACGGCAAAGCCTTTATCCACGCGGGCGGCACCATCATTGAGAAGCAGCTCAACAACGAATTGCTACGCGTAGACACGGGCTGCGTCGTGGCCTTTGAGCCCAGCATCAACTTCAGTATTGCCCGGGCGGGGGGCCTCAAATCAATGATTTTTGGCGGAGAGGGGCTGTTACTGGCCACCCTGCAAGGTACTGGCCGGGTATGGCTGCAGTCGATGCCGGTGAAAAAGCTAATTCAGGCCTTGGCTCCTACGGGCGGCAATGCCGGTAAGGAAAGCGGCAGCGTACTGGGCCGCTTAGCCGGCGGCTTCCTCGACGAGTAAGTGTTTTGCCGATAAAAGGTCCCGCCGTTACTGACTTACAACAGATTGGGTGATGGCGGGACTCATGGCGGCTGAAGCCCCGGGTCCCGGGTCGGCGCTGGTCAGCTTAACCGCAATGATGACTAGGCTAGCCAGTAAAGTGAAGACCAACAGACTAAGCATGCCCAGCGTAGCTTTGGTACTTAGCGCAGAAGGTTCGGAAGAACGGCTACGCTTGCGGCGTGAGACGTAGGGGCGAGAAGAAGAGGTCGGAGTAGCGGGCACGGGTGTGAGCGTGAACGTTAACAATCCAACAATATATTACATAATCTATTAAAATCTAAGGTTGAAGGACTAAATTATTTGTATTGAAATAAAATTTATGCAAATGATTATAAGTCGCTATGTATCAAGTACTCGCCCCGCCCTTTTCACTGGGCAGATTAAGGCATTGTTTTGGATTTTTATAAGGACATTGCCTAATGCCGTATTCTACAAAAAGTAGCACTATGGAGTGGCGCCCTACTGCCAAGGAGCTGGGCTAACTTTTCTGCAGCACCTCTTCTATCATTTCCCGTGAATTGCTTAGTCGTGGTACTTTATGCTGACCGCCCAACTTGCCTTTATCGGCTAGCCAGCGCGTAAAAGTACCAGGGCTGGCAATAGTCAGAACGGGCGGACTGAGGGCCAGGTCGCGGTGACGCTTGGCGTCGTAGTCGGAGTTGAGCTCCCGTAGCGTCTGATCCAGCACGGCCACAAACTGCTCGGGCTGCTGTAGAGGCTGGCTGAACTCAATTAGCCATTGGTGGCCCCCACGCGACGAATCGGAAGCATCAAAGTAGATGGGAGCCGCGGTGTAGTCGCGCACGGTGGTGCCGGTAGCTTGGCAGGCGGCGGCAATGGCCGCATCGGCGTTTTCGATGACCACCTCTTCGCCAAAAGCATTCAGAAAATGCTTGGTACGCCCCGTAATGCGGATACGGTAAGGAGCCAGGCTGGTGAAGCGCACCGTATCCCCGATTTTGTAGCGCCACAGCCCGGCATTGGTGGTAAGCACCAAGGCGTAAGTTTGCCCCAGCGCCACTTGCTCCAGCGTCAGGGTCTGGGGATATTCGGCATCAAACTGGTCGACCGGAATGAATTCGTAGTAGATGCCATGGTCGAGCAGCAGCAGCAATTCCTCGGAATTGGGCTCGTCTTGCAGAGCCAGGTAGCCCTCGGAGGCGTTGTAGATTTCCAGGTAGCGCATCTGCCCGGAGGGAATCAGCTGACGGAACAGCTCCCGGTAAGGCCCAAAGGCGACGGCTCCGTGCAGAAACAAGCTCAGGTTGGGCCACACCTCGGTGATATTATCGGCGCCGGCCAGCTCCGTAACGCGGCGCAGCAGCACAATCATCCAGGTGGGCACGCCGGCCAGGGCCGCCACATTCACTTCCAGCACGTGACGGGCAATTCGCTCGATCTTCTCCTCCCACTCGTCGAGCAAAGCCAGTTCCAGAGGCGGGGTCCGTAGGTACTCGGCCCAGGAAGGCAGGTTTTGCATAATGACAGCCGACACATCACCCACCCGGGAGGCCTCATCATCCAGGCGGAAGGGGTTAGGGCCGTGGGTACCGCCCAACGACAGCGTTTTGCCGGCCAGGATGCGGTTTTCGGGGTAAAGGGAGGTAGCCAGGGCCGTCATGTCGCGGCCGGCGCGGTAGTGGCACTCGTGCAGCGACTCGCGGGTGACGGGAATGAACTTGCTACGGGCGTTGGTCGTGCCGCTCGACTTGGCAAACCACTGCACCCGGCCTGGCCAGAGCACGTCGGGCTCCCCGCGCAATACTCGCTCGATGGCCGGATACAGCTCCTCGTAGCTGCTAACCGGGACACGCTGGGCAAACTCGGCGGCACTGGGCGCGTCGGCAAAACCGTAGCGCTGCCCCCACTCGGTGGCACGGGCTTTCTGCAATAAGTCCTGAAATACCCGGGCCTGAACCTCGTGCGGATTCTGGCGAAAATGGTCGATGCTGGCCAGTCGCCGCTGTACGGTCCACGTCAGAATAGAATCAATCATTCGGGGTTGTTGCCGGTTTAGAACGTGGCGCCGGAAGTACTAGTCACCAGTCTTTTCGGCGCAGCTTTCGTTGGAGGGGTGGGGCGTATACGCAAACCGCGCCGACATAGCTGCCGCACGCCGGCCTGCTCCCACTCCCGGCCCGAAGATTATATTTTCCGCTTTAATTCAAAGTTCTTGCCCAGGTACACCCGGCGCACGGTTTCGTCGGCCGCCAGCTCCTCGGCGGTTCCGGCTTTGAGCAGCTTGCCTTCGAAGAGCAGGTAGGCCCGGTCGACGATGCTGAGCGTGGAGTTTACATCGTGGTCGGTGATAAGAATGCCGATGTTCTTGTTTTTAAGCTTGGCCACAATGCCCTGAATTTCTTCGGTAGCAATGGGGTCGACGCCGGCGAAGGGCTCGTCGAGCAGCACGAACTTTGGATTTACGGCCAGGGCCCGCGCTATTTCGGTGCGGCGCCGCTCCCCCCCGCTCAGCACCCGCCCTAGGTTTTTGCGCACGTGGTTCAGGCTGAACTCGGCCAGCAGCTCCTCTACCTTGTCGCGCTGGGCCTGCTTGGGCAGGTCCGTCATTTCCAGCACCGACAGAATGTTCTCTTCCACCGACAAATCCCGAAAAACGGAGGCTTCCTGGGCCAGGTAGCCCACGCCGCGGCGGGCCCGCTGGTAGATGGGCAGCTTGGTAATTTCTTCGTCGTCGAGGAAAATCTTGCCGCTGTTGGGCTTCACCATGCCGACCGTCATGTAGAAGCAGGTGGTTTTGCCAGCCCCGTTGGGCCCGAGCAAGCCCACAATTTCTCCCTGTTCTACCGACAACGACATGTTGTTGACGACAGTGCGGGACTTGTAGGTTTTGACGAGGTTTTCAGCGCGCAGAATCATTACGGCAAAGGTAGGCGTTAGAAAGCAGAAGCCTGGCGGGCAGCCCAGGTCCTGTAGCAGCTAGCTCAGCGGCTTCAGAACCTGGGTGCGCAGCTGCAGCTGAGCCGGCGTGGGCTGAGCGGCTTCCTCCAGCATGTTTTTGATTTCCACGTCGAACTCCCGCGGGGTTGCCTGCCGTTCCTGGGGCGCTTTGGCGCCGGCCGACTGAAACCGGATTTTCACTACGTCGTTGGTCGTGGGCTCTACTAGGGGGCGCAGCAGCTTTTCGGCGTTGCCCATATCCACGGGCGTCCCGTTGACGGCCAATACGACGTCGCCCTCCTGGAGGCTGAAGGCGTTCTGGTCGGGCTTGGTGCTGGCGACCAGGAATTGCTTTTTCTCGGTGTCGTAGCTGAAGCCCAGCCGCCCGAAGGCTTTGACCGTCGATTGTCCCACGGCCTGGTAGCGCCAGCCTATTTTGGCGAAGTACTCGGCGTAGGGCAAGGGCTGGTTGCCGATAACGTACTGGTCGAAGAACTGCTGCAGGGCCGGGTTGGTGAGGGCCACAAACTCGGGAATCAGCTGGCTGTCTTCGAAGGAGCGGGTGGGGCCGTATTTGGCGCGCAGGGCCAGCAGCACGTCGCGCAGGCTCTGGCGGCCCTGGCTCAGCTCTTGGATGCGGATATCGAGCAGAAAACCAATAAGGGCGCCCTTGTCATACACGTTGTCGTACATGTCTTTGTAAGGCGCCTCCAGAATCTTGCGGCTCATTTCGGTGAAGGACACCGACGGATGCTTTTCCGCCTTGCCGATTTTCTCCTTCATCCGCTCCCGAAACTGGTCGGGAGTACTCAGCCCGCCCCGCACTTGCACCAGCTGGGCAATGTACTCGGTAACGCCCTCGTAGAGCCACAGGTGCTGCGACATCTTGGGGTTGCGGAAGTCGAACTCGCCAATTTCCCGGCTGTGGATGTTGAGCGGGGCCAGCATGTGCAGAAACTCGTGGGAGGCCACTTCCTGCACCATGCTGCGCAGCCGGTCTTCGCCGGGCACTTCGGGCAGGAAATACACCGACGAATAACTATGCTCCATAGCCCCGTAGCCCCCGTTTTTGCTGGCCAGCGGCGAGGAGAAGCTCGGGAAATACATCAGGAAATGATAGGTCGGCACGGGCATCTGGCCAAAGAACTTGGTCAGGGCTTCGGCCATGGGGCGCATAATCTCGCGCACCTGCGCGGCCTTCACCGTCCCGGTTTCCGACACCACCGACACCGCAATCCGGGCCCCGCCGGTACTGAAGCTGGCTGTATCGGGGCGGCTGTAGAGAATCGGCGAGTCGGCCAGCTCCACGTAGCTGGCGGCGGTAAATACATCCTGAGTTGGGGTGGCGCGGCGGGCGGGCAAAGAGGTAGCACCGTAGAGTTCGGCCGGCTTGGCCACCGTCACCTGGTAGGGCTGCATCTTGTAGCCTTCCAGGTAGCCATACAGCCCGTAGTGGTTGAGTACGAAGTTCTGGCCGGCTTCGAAGTTGGTACCACCCGGCTGAAAGATAAAACCATCATCCTGCTTAGCATCCCAGGTGTCGTCCACCAAGTACTCGATACGGGCCAGGTTGGGGGCTTTTTCGATTACAAACAGGTTGGGGCCCTGCTGCTTCACTTTCAGCTTCTGCCCCTTGCGGTCCAGGGCCACGAAGTCCTGCACAAAACGGCCGTAGTCTTTCTTGGAATACGACCCCGGCACCACCGACGGCATCACGTAGGTGGCCTGAGCCTCCTTCACCGGCGGCGTATTGATAATTACTTTTACCCGGTCGTTGGTAGCGTGTTCCAGGTCCAGGGCAATCTGATAGCCGGCGGGCTGCTGCGCTAGCGCCGGCGTAGCCGCAGCTACTCCCAGCCCCAGGGCGAGATAAAACAATTTCATGCAAGAGGGAAATACGGATGATAGCAGAGCGTACAACGGCTAACGAAGGTACGCAGTACGCCGGGGCAGCCCAAATTGCGGGATGAATCCGTATGTTGAGCTATTTAAGGCACTCACCCGGTATGCCGCGTCCCAAAACCATAAGCCTGTATGCGCTGGCGCTGCTCTTTATCGGAGCCGGGATACTGCATTTCATCAAGCCTGAGCCGTATCTGCGCATCATGCCGCCTTACTTGCCCTGGCATCGGGAGCTGGTCTGGCTCAGCGGTGCAGCCGAGGTAGCGTTAGGAATACTGCTGCTACCCTACCGCACCCGCCGCTGGGCTGCTTGGGGGCTAATAGTGCTGCTAGTGGCGGTATTTCCGGCCAACGTATACATGGCCCAGGCCAGCGGGGCCGGACTCGGGGTAGCGCCCTGGCTGGCCTGGGCCCGCCTGCCGCTGCAGGCCGCGTTGATTTGGTGGGTAGGGCAGTATGCGAAGCCTAAGGCTACTACACCCGCTTCGCCCTAAACCAACCCGCGCCGCCTATTCTACCCACCGAATATCCTTCACCCGAAGCTGCAGACTCTTCTGGCCCCGGTACTCGTTGATTTCGACCGTGTAGCACACGTTAAACGGGTGCCCATCGGTGATTCGCTCGTGGTACTCGCCCAGGCCGAAGCCGATGGCATCCACGGTGTGGCGGCCGTCTTGGGTCAGGGTGAGCTTGAGGTGGGAGTTGCCGACGATACGAGCGGAATCGGGAGTGGCATACACGTACTCCGACTCAAATACGGGGTTAGGATTGCCTGGGCCGAAAGGCTCCATCTGGTGCAGCAGCTTGTAGAAGCTGTCGGTAATTTCTTCCAGGCGCAGCACGCCGTCAATTTCGACGGGCGGAATCAGCTGCTCGGGCAGGATGCGGCCGGCCACCACCTGCTCGAACCGCTCCCGAAACTTGGGCACATTTTCTACGGGCAGCGTGAGGCCCGCCGCGTACATGTGGCCGCCGTACTGGTCGAGCAAATCGGCGCACTCACTAATGGCCTGGTGCACATCAAAGCCGACCACCGAGCGGGCCGAGCCGGTGGCTTTGCCGTTGCTCTGGGTCAGGATGATGGTGGGCCGGTAGTACTTGTCGAGGCAGCGCGAGGCCACGATGCCGATAACCCCCTTGTGCCAATCTTCTTTGTAGAGCACCGTGGAATGAGCATTGCGCAAGGACAGGTCGTCCTCAATCATACTCAGCGCCTCCTTGGTGATGCTGGTATCGAAGCCGCGGCGCTCAATGTTGGTTTTATCCACCACCCCGGTTTTCTCCACGGCTTCCTCCTTGCTTTCGGCCAGCAGCATAGCCACCGAGCGTTTGGCGTCGCCCATGCGGCCGGCCGCGTTGATGCGGGGCGCAAAGCCGAACACCAGGCTACTAATTGTTAGCTCCCCGTCGCGCAGACCCGCCAGTTCGCGCAGGGCGGCCACGCCGGGGCGCTGGCCCTGCACTTTGTCGTTGAGCAGGCGCAGGCCGTGGTAGGCCAGAATGCGGTTTTCGCCGGTAATAGGCACAATATCGGCGGCAATGCTGATGGCCACCATGTCGAGCAGCTCGTAGAGCGGGCCCTGGTCCATGCCGAGGTGCTGGCACAGCGCCTGCATCAGCTTGAAGCCCACACCGCAGCCGGAAAGCTCCTTGAAGGGGTATTCGCAGTCGGTGCGCTTGGGGTCGAGCACAGCCACGGCCTTGGGCAGCTCGGTACCGGGCAAGTGGTGGTCGCAGATGATGAAGTCGATGCCCCGCTCGTTGGCGTACTCAATCCGGTCGACGGCCTTCACGCCGCAGTCGAGGGCGATGATGAGGCTGAAGTTCTGGGCTACCGCGTAGTCGATGCCCGCGTCGGAAATCCCGTAGCCTTCCTTGTAACGGTCGGGGATGTAGTAATCGACCCGCTCGGGGCCAAACAGGGTGCGTAGATAAGAAAACACCACGGCCACGGAGGTCGTGCCGTCCACGTCGTAGTCGCCGAACACCAGCACCTTCTGGCCCTCGTGCAGGGCCGTGAGCAGGCGTTCTACGGCCCGGTCCATGTCGCGCATCAGCAGCGGGTCGGGAAGATGGGCAAGGCTAGGCCGGAAGTACTCGTACGCTTCGTCGTAAGAACACACCCCGCGCTGACAGAGCAGCGCGATGATGGCCTCATTTACGCGCAGGGCGTCGGCCAGGTGCCGCACCTTCGTAGGTTCAGGCGCAGGCTTGCGGATCCATCTTTTTTCCATGATTCGGCGGCGGGCCCTTACGGGCGTTATCTTCAAAAGTAAGAAGAAAACTGCGGTCCTCCCGCCTGTTGCCCGGGAAGGCGGGGGCTAATTCGTATTTTTGCCCCAGCCCCGTGCCAGCCCCTTGCCATGAAAAAGCTGATTGCCTTTTACAAGCAGTACAAACAATACATCCTGACCGACGGGCTGATGTACCTGATATTTCTGCTGGCACTGGCCATCATGTTTCTCTTCTTCCGCTAGCGGGCCCCTAGTTCACCGCGTCGCCGCGCAGCTTGCGGAAGCGCTTACGCGCCTCGGCCGTGTAGATGCTGCCCGGGTATTTCACGAGCAGCTGGTTGTAGAGGGTCTTGGCTTTTTCGCGGTCCTGCAAATTTTCCTCGGCAATGCTGGCCGTCAGGAACAGCGCGTCGTCGCTGAGCACGTCGTACTTCGGATTGGCCGTAATCTTTTCCAGGGTGGTCAGGGCGGCCGGGTAGTCGCCCATGCGGCGCTGCAGCTGGGCCTTCAAATACCAGGCATCGTCGGTGAGGGCGTGGCCGGGGTATTTCTGTAAGAGATTATCCAGGCCCTTCAAGGCCGCGTCGAGCTTGTTCTGGAATACGAGCAGCTCCACGGCCGAATAGTCGCGCAGGGCCACGCCGGAAGTGTCCATGGCCGTGTTATCAGTGATGAGCAAACTAAGCTGCATAGCATCGTTGGCAATTTCGCGGCTGGTGGCTTCTTTCAGGATGTCCAGGTGGCTTTTGGCCAACTTGAAGTCGCCGGCATAGTAGTTCAGGCGGGCATTGCGCAACTTGGCCTCATAGCCCACGGGCGAGTCTTTGTGCGACTTCTCTACCTGCGAGTACAGCAGCGTGGCCTCCCAAGGCTCACTGCGGAGCACGTAGATATCGGCCAGATTGATTTTGGCCTCATCCACCACATCGAGGCTGGCCCGCGGCAGGTCGATGACTTCCTGTAGCATGGCCATGGCCTTGTCTTTCTCATCGAGCTGAAAGGCGTACAGCGCGGCCATGTTGCGCAGCACGGGGGCCGTTTCGGGCGTTTTGCCCAGTTCGGTCAGCACGTTCTGGTACTCTCCTATCAGGCCCCGAATCTTGGCTGGGTCTACCGGATAGGAAGAGCGTACCTGCTCCTCGCGGGCCTGCACGAGGCGCTGCCGGGCCAGGCGGTAGTACATGCCGCCGCGGTACTCGCGGGTTATATACTCGTAGCCAGCAATGGCGCTTTCGAAGTCTTTGTTGCGCTGGGCAATGGCGGCCAGCTCCATCACCCGGGCTCCTTCGGTGCGGCTGCGCCGGTCGAGGGCCTTGGCCTGCACCAAAGCCCCGGTGAAGTCGCGGCGCTGCATCTGCAGCCACAGCAGCAACTCGCTGTACACGGCCCGCTCGGGAAACTTCTGCACGTTGGCAAACAGCACCTTTTCCAAAGCATCTAAGTCTTTGTCCTCGCGCAGGCTGTTCTGGAGCATATTGCGCACGAAAGGCAGCTGCTGCTCATCGTCCTGCACCAGGCGCAAGGTTTCGGTCATCACCTTGTCGGTCTGCCCGGCCTGGGTGTAGAGCTGAATTAGCTGCGGGGCATATTCGGTATCAGTCTTGGCTAGCATCCGGCCCTTGAGGTAGGCTTTTTCGGCCCATTCCGGCAGCTTGCGGCGGTTAAACTCGGTGGCCACGGGCACGACCTGCGCAGCCGTCAGCTGGTTTATCACCCGCTCGTACTGCTTGGTAGCAGCGGGCTGGTCGCCGGCGGCGGTGTAGAGCCCGCCCAGCGCCACGCCGTAGGACGACTCCTCAGGCCGCTGCCGAATGGCCTTTTTGACCAATTTTTCGGCGTCCTTATACCGCTTCAGGTTTTCCAGAACGGTCAGATACTCGGGCAGTACGTTGGGAGCGGCCTGTTCTTCGCTGCGCAGGCGCCCAAACAGAAAGGCGGCCTTTTCATTTTCGCCCTTGCGCGCATACTCCCGGGCCAAGGCAATGCCACCGTCGTCCTGGGCCTGTAGCGGCTGTAGCCCCAACCCCACACACAGCACCAGAGCCGGACCAACTTTTACAAGGCGACGCAAAGAAAAATGACGCATAGCGCAGAATTCAAACAGGTAGTAATCTGAGACAGTAAACCGGCCACGGCTTACTTTCATTCATTTAGGGGCAAAAACCAACTGGTAAACGTAAAACCTCCACAGGGAAGAATCTTCTCCAATCGAAAGAGGGGGTAGCGGCAGATGAGGCTGCGTTGGTTACTAAACAAAAAGGGCCGTACCCGAAGATACAGCCCTTTCTGGTGCTTTTAGATTTCCAGCGGCCTAGAAGAACTTGGTGCGCTCATCCTTGATGTTGGCATTGTTCTTCACGGCTTCGTAGATGGCGCCATCGGCACGGGCCGTACGCTGGGCCGTCAGCTGTTGCCGCACGGCTTTTACGTCGGTCGGCACCGTGGGCTTTTCAATCTTCACGGGCTCCACAATCAGTACGCCCTGCTCGCCCTGGAAGGGAGCCGACTGCTGACCGGGCTTCACCCCGTAGGCTTTGCCCACGGCCAGCGGCTCACCGCCCAGGCCCTGAATTACGCCGGTGCCCAGCACCACATTGTCGGCCGTTTTCACCTGGGCCGTGGGGCCGTAGGCAGCCGCAATCTGCTCGAGCGTGCCTTTCTTACCGTTCAGCTTAGCCATGATCTGCTTGGCTTTCTCCTCGTTGCGCACGGCCGCCGACAGCTCCTGCTTCAGGCTGGCTACGTCGGCCGTGCCCTTGGCGCGCTCTTCGGTGAGCACGGCAATTACGTACTGGTCCCCGATTTCGTACACTTCCGATACGTCACCGATTTTGGTTTCCTTACCGGCTTGGCCAGCCCCGTAGGCCCAGCGCACCAGTTCCCGGGCATTCTGCAGGTTGTTTACGGCACGGGCGTCGCTGCTCAGGCCTTTGGCTTCCTGCTTCTGCAGGGTTTTGTCGGCGGCCACGGCGGCCCGGAACGAGTTCAGGTCCGTAGCCTTGCCCTTGAGCTCCTGAGCCCGGGCGTAAGCAGCTTCGCGGGTAGCATCCGAAGGAGCAATACCTTTCTGCACAGCGGCAATCTGGTAGGTCTGGCTGGTCTTGGGCGCCGTGATTTTGATGATGTGGTAGCCGAATGAGGTTTCTACCGGGTTAGGCAGCAGGCCGGCCGAGGTAGCACCGAACACGGCTTTCTCAAACTCGGGCACCATACGGCCCTGGGTAAACCAGCCCAGGTCGCCACCGGTAGCGGTGGTACCATCGGTACCGTACTGACGAGCCATGGCGGCGAAGTCAGCCCCGCCTTTGATTTTGGCCAGTACGTCTTTGGCTTTGGCCAGCGCGGCGGCTTTGGCTTCGGGCGTAGCGCCTTCGGGCTTAATCAGGATGTGGCTGGCGCGGGCGGCAGCCTGAGCACCGGCCTTCTGACCAGTTACTTTGAAGATAGAGTACAGACCATTCTCGGCGTAGGGGCCGTATACCTGACCCACGGTGAGGGGCAGCTGCTGACGCAGCTTCTCGGGCATATCGGCCGGCGACACGTAGGCTGAGCTGTAGGGGTGCTCGGGGTCCGTGTTCAGCTTGGCAAACAGCGAGTCGTTGGGGGCGGTGCGGAACTGGGCAGCCAGCTCATCTACCTGCTTGCGAACCGCGGTGCTGTCTTCGACCGAAGCCGTAACCGGAATCGAGACGTACTCCACGCTCCGACCGGCTTCTACTTTGTAACGGCCCTTATTCTTGTCGAGGTAGGCTTGCAACTGCTCATCGCTCACCTTTACGGCCGAGTCCGAGATAGAGAAGTACGGCACAAACAGGTACCGGATGCTGGCGCGGGTGTTCTGGTTCTCGTTGTACTGCTTCACCTCCGCCGTCGTCACGTAAGTCGAGAGCTTAAGCAGGTTGTTGTACTTGTTGCCCATGCGCTCCTGGGGCAGGTTGGCTTCGAAGTTGCGCCAGGCGTCCTGGGCCTGGGGAGGCAGCTTGTCGAGGTTGCGCAGGTACTCAATCACCTTGGTGCGGTCGAACTGGCCGGTCTGCTGGTCGGTGAAGGCTTGGCGGATGCTGGGGTGAATATTCTTACCCTGCACCATGTCGGTCAGCTCGTCGTCGGAAACCGTGATGCCCAGCTTTTCGAATTCCTTGGAGAAGGCAATGCGGTAGATGGTCTGGTTCCAGGCCTGGTCGCGCAGGTAGCCCATGGCCTGCTCGTCGGGCTGGCGGCCCTGCTGGGAAATGTAGTTTTGCTTGGCTTGCTCTAAGGCCGCCTGGAAAGCTTCATAATCTACTTTTTCGCCGGCTATTTCGCCTACCGAATTCTCATTACGGTTAAACAGGCGGTTTTTACCGCCTATCAGGTCGCCCCCGACGATAAAGAGCAGCAAGCCGATGGCAACAATGCCAACCGCCCAACTCGATTTTTCTCGGATCGTGTTAATTAATGCCATTTACTTGAAAAAAAGCGCGGTAAAAAAGTAGAAAGAGGTGCAAAATAACCAGAATCCGCCGGACATTCAAAGTTAGCCCGACGCAAGCACGCCCGGAGGCTAGTCCGGGCGTGCAAGTTTCAGGTAGAAAGCTAGTTTCGGGGCTTCTTGCGCGGTTTCGATTTACCGGGGTTTGCCGCCGTTTTGGGTTTGTTCTGTTGCTGGGCCAGGAAGGTGGCTTCCTTTTCCCGCTGTTTGAGGTAGCGGTAGTACATAATGCAGGCCAGGGAAATCATGAACAGCCAGTAATTGCGCTGCAAGCTTTCCATGGGCACCTTCGGGTTGTTTTCGACCAGCGTCTGATACACGCCAATAACGAAGGTGACCACGCCGACCGAAAACAGGACTGTGCGCCACAAAGACGGGTCAATGCGCATTATAGAAGGCAGTTATTGTTTTGGCGCGTCCGGGTTTATCGTAAAGATGCCCGTTGGATTAAGGATACTGTAGAGCGAAAAGTCCTGGTTGGCCGTCAGGCCATTGCCGGTCAGGATTTCGGTCTGGGTTTCGACCCGGACCAGAGTTTCGGGCTTGGTGTAGATGACGGCTTTCACCCGGTCATAAAACAGCTCTTCCGTATTCATCTTCTGCTGCTTGACCTGGTTGGCCACGCGCACGTCGCCCCGCACCACGTACAGGTTTTTAGCCTTGTCGTACTTGGCGTAGTTGCCTTCCAGGGTGTTGATGACCGTGCGGCCACCTTCCCCGTAGAAACTCACCTTCACGCCCTTGGGGTAGATCTGGTCACCGGTTTCGTAGGTCTGCTCGATGGGGGCCGTCAGGCGAATCTGAAGTTTTGCCGAGTCGCTGAGCAGCGTCAGCACATTGGTGGTTTCGGCGGCGGGGCCTTTGTACACCACTTTCTTGGCTACCTCCGTATCCTTTTTCTTGCAGCCCCAGCTACTGACCGTCGCCAGCAACGAGCCCCAAAGCAGCCAATAATGCACGCGGGTAGCCGGCATAACAGCGGGTAGCTTACTCAATCTTGCGTTTGATAAACCAACGGTTGTTCAGCGTCACGCCCAGCTGCATCCGGACATAGTCCTCCTTTACATTGCTGATAACGCGCGACGTTCCGTTTTCGGTCAGGGTACTGCTTTCCGTATTGCCCCGCTGCCCGTAGCTGAAAGCTAGGCTGATAATGGTAGCATCAAGCGGGGTGGCTGAAGGCATTGGAAAGGCAAAGCCCCAGCTTACGGCCCGGTCGTAGAGAGCTTTGCCGTTGGGCCGATAGGGCATCTGGCCTACGCTCAGCCCAGCCCGGTAGCTGACGCGCTTAAAGTAGTTATCGACCGAAGTAGGATCGGGAGCAAACTCGCCGCCAATGCCTACCCGCACGGTGTTATTCAGCGCCGTGTTGGCACCGGAACCCGAGAACCCTCTGAACTTGGACCACTGCTGCTGGGATACATCCACGCTGGCACTCCAGTTCTTGTTGTTATCGAGCGTAATGCCCAACTGCGTTAGGGCTGGCAGCGTGGCCGAGCCCTTCTGGTCATTGACCAAGGCCAGTTCTTCTATCAGTACTCCCTGCACATCTTCCCGGCGCAGCGAAGTGCTGCGGGTACCGTTTAGTTTGGTCTGGAAGGTATGAACTGCGCCCAGGTTGTAGTTGAGGTTGTCGTTGACTTTGCCCCGGTAATGCACCCCACCCCGGAAGGTGAAGTCGGAGTAACGCATCTTGTCGGCTACGGCTGAGGTCGTAGGATTATTATCCTCAGTCGTGGTAGGGTCATCGACGGGCGACTTCACCGTGGTGGCAATGGATTCGTCGATAGTGCCGAAGACGTAGGAAGCCGTGGCACCCACCGTCAGCCCTTTGGCCAGGCGAAAGGCATGGGCCATGTACGCTTCCGTAATTTCACCTTCTCCCTTCTGCCGCTTTTCTACCAGCAACCCGCTGGGGTCATTGGCGATAGACTCGCTCGTAAATGACTCGTAATCCACCGAGCTCAAGGGTTTAAGACCAATAGCCGCCGCCCAGCTTTTGGAGATGGGCAGACTTAGGGCCAGATAGCCCAAATTGCCGCTACCGGTTTTATTGGTTGAAGTAGCATTACGCAGGGTTTTGTACTGTCCATTAAATCCTGCTTCATAGGTGGTACGGCCGGTATAGTACAGCAGGGCCGGGTTGATATCGTTGACATTAATGCTATTGGGCGACGCCAAGCCGACTCCGCCCATAGCCTGCTGGCGTACGCCTCCCAGGTTGGGAACATAGTCGCCTAGCCCTAAACGTGAATAGGGAGAGTTGCCCAGGCCCTGGCCATAGACATTGGGGGCGGCCATCAGGCCCAGTACTACCAGCCCTACAAAGCCAGCCGAGTTAGTTTTCAACATTATGCACCAGTATTCGGTGAAGCCCAATGAGCACGAGCTCCGGAATGACAAAGATACGGCCTTTCAGCCGTGGTTGGAAAAAGCCGGCATCGCCCCCGGCCAGCACGACCCGCAGATCCGGATTCTGAACCTGATATGCTTCAATAAATCCGTTTACTTCGGCCACCGCCCCGTTGAGGACGCCGCTGCGAATGGCGGCCTGCGTGTCGTCGCCGGCCCACGCCACGGGAGCAGCCAGATCCGGCGGCATAGCTACCAACGGCAGGCGGCCGGTAAACGTGTGCAGGGCCTCAAACCGCAGCCGCAGCCCCGGCGCGATACTGCCGCCCCGAAACGTGTGCCCCCCTTCCACCCAGTCGCATTTAATGGCAGTACCCGCGTCGACGATTAGCGTATCGTGCGTGGGCCAAAACCAAGCGGCACCGACGGCCGCTGCCAGCCGGTCGGCCCCGAGCGTGTGTGGCGTGGCATAGGCATTGCGAATGGGCAAAGGCGTCGTGGCCGGCACAAACTCCAGCACCTTGCCTTTAATCTGCTTCTGCCATTGCCGGGCCCAAGCGGCCGTATCTTCGGCCACCGAGCTAACGATGACGTGGTCGGGCTGTAGCCGTTCCAGTAAGTACCTCACCTGCCCTATCGACTCGGCTAAGGCCGCTTCGAGCAGCACGTCGCCAGCAAAGCAGCCGTACTTCACGGTGGTGTTGCCAATATCAAGGGTTAGGGTACGCATGGAAAGAATAACAATAGCGGGGCGGCCTTCCGGACTTGCGTCCCCTTGTTCAGGTTGCTGATACCTGGGGTAGTATACCAAACAGGCTGGCTGTATGAGTCAACAGCCAGCCTGCAGGTTGCTTGGTTAGAGGAAATACTTCAGACGAATCACTTCCTTTTCCGTCAGGAAGCGCCACTTGCCCCGGGGCAGGTCCTTCTTGGTCAGGCCCGCGTATTGTACCCGGTCTAGGGTGACTACCTCATACCCCAGATGCTCGAAGATGCGGCGCACGATACGGTTGCGGCCCAGGTGCAGTTCAATGCCCACAAAGTGTGGGTTGCCCGCCACCACAGCCACATCATCCACCTCTGCCTTGCCATCTTCCAGGTCGAGGCCGGCCGCAATCTGCTTCAGGTGTTCCTCCGTCAGGGGCTTGTTCAGCTCTACCTGGTAGATCTTCTTGTTCTTGTGCGAAGGATGCGAAAGTTTCTGCGCTACTTCTCCGTCATTGGTGAAAAGCAGCAGGCCTGTGGTATTACGGTCGAGACGGCCAACTGGGAAGATACGCTCCCGCGAGGCCGAAGCGACCAGTTCCATTACCGTGCGGCGGCCTTCCGGGTCGTCCGTAGTGGTCAGAAAATCCTTGGGCTTGTTGAGCAACACGTACACGTGCTTCTCGCGCTTCAGATTGGTCTTGCCATACTGCACCGTGTCGGTGGGCTGCACCTGGTAACCCATTTCCGTAACCACTTCGCCATTCACGCGAATTTCGCCAGCGGCAATCAGCGAGTCGGCTTCCCGACGCGAACAAATACCGGCATTCGCAATGTAGCGGTTCAGGCGCGTCGTGTCGGCATGCGTGTCTTCCTCAACCCGCCGGCGCTTGTTACCCCGGGTTTTATCTTCCTCGTAGTGGCGCAGGTTTTTGTAATCGGGGGCTTCCCCAGCTACCTCGCCACGCTTGGGCTTGTCGGCCCGGTTTTCGAAAGCAGGCCGCACGGGGCGCTCCGAACGTTCGCCGTAGGGCCGTGCTTCCCGCTTATCGCCGTACGCCGGCTTGTCGCCAAACGTACGGGGCTTAGAATCCCCACGAGCTTCCCGCTTGTCGCCGTAGGGCTTGCTGCCAAAGCTGGGCCGCTCGCCGAAGCTACGATTGCCAAAGCCGCTTTCCCGACGGTCGGGCGTGCTGCGGCGCTCCTCCCGACCAAAACCGCTTTCCGACCGCTCCGTGCGGGGCTTCTCCTCGCGGTTGAAACCCTCGGGTACTCCGCGAAAATCGAAAGGCCGAGCCGGTCGAATAGCGCGGTTAGGTCCCGTGTCGGCGTCGCGCTCCTCCCGATGAAAATCGACCGGCGGCTCGGGCATGCTGGGCTTGGGTTGAACAAAGGGGTTTACTTTGTTGAACTTCCGGTTACGCTCACCGGCGCCCCCGCGGGGTACGGCAGGCTTGCCTTCCTGCTGATAGGGCTGGCCGGGCCAGTTGGCCTTGGGCTCGTAAGGCCGGGCCGGACGTTCATCACGGCGCTCATCGTTGCGGCGGAAGCCATTCCGCTCGTTGTCGCGGCCGAAGGAACGACGCTCGTCTCCTCCATCGCGGCGCGAACCACCGAAGCTGCCACGGCTGCCCGAACCCTCATTGCGACCAAAGCCGCCGGGCCCGCTGCCAAACTTGCGCGGACCACCTTCGTTGCCGCCGAAGCGCTTGCTGCCGCCTGAACTAGGACGGCTACCGGAGCGGTCGAAAGAAGGCCGGGAGGAAGAGTCCCGTCTCCCACCCTCATTGCCGGAGCGGCTGCCCCCAAATCCTCCTTCGCCGGGTCGGGAAAAGGATTTGCGCGGACCACCGCTGTTACTAAAATTGCCGGTTGGTTGGTCGCCGGTGCGCCCGCGCCGGGCCGGATTGTCATCGTTATGTTTCTTGCCCATGGTTGCAAGTATACGTGCCGTATCGCTACGGTACAGGTTGAAAAGTTATGCGGAGATAGATAAGCAGCGGACTAACGCAGTAGCCCAGAAAACAGTGCCCGGACTAGCGGCGCGGCTGGTAAGAGCCGCCTGCCGAAAGTCCGGGCAAGGAGTGTAGGTGTGGAACGCGGCTAGTCGCGACGTGCCATCTTAGCTTCGATGGAATGTTGAGTGTGCGGTACCGCACGCAGGCGTTCCTTAGGAATCAGCTTGCCCGTGCCGATGCACACGCCGTAGGTACCGTTCTTGATGCGTACCAGCGCGTTTTCAAGCTGCTGAATGAACTTCATCTGGCGTGAAGCCAGCTGGTTCATGCTTTCCTTTTCAGCCGTATCAGCCCCGTCTTCCAGCACTTTGGCGGAGGAAGCAGTGTTGTCGGTACCCGAATCGTTGCGGCGGCTCAGGGTTTCTTTGATGAATGCTACTTCCTTGCGGGCTGCGTTGAGTTTATCTTGGATAATTTCCGCAAACTCAGCCAGTTCTTCCCTGGAATAGCGTAGGTTTTCTTCACTCATGGGGGTTCAGGGAGAGGTTAACAAATTAAATATTAAGTTCTTACCAAGCAACGTCTTAGCAAAACACCGGCATATTTGGCTTTTTAACAGCACACCTTTCAAATAAGTTTGCTGTTGAGCCTCCCGCACAGATTGGGCTTCCGGTTTCGGCGTATTCCCGCGCTATTTGGCCGCAAAGCTACGCTTTTGTCCGATAATCAGCCAGCTACGATTTTTCTTTGCGGCACTTCTCTGGTAACCTCAACACTAAAAGCCCAACATATGAATTGCCGCCGCCGCCGCCTCTACGCCTTTGTTGCCGTGTTTGCCACCAGCGCGGTCCAAAGCCTGCTCTAAGTTGTTGGTTGTCACTAGCCCGAAAATAACGGGCTTGTTAAACTTTAACCCTACGTTGGTTAGGCCATGGGCCACCGCGTGGTTGATATAGTCATCGTGCTTGGTGTCGCCTTTGATAACTACGCCTAGGCAAATCACGGCGTCTATTTCCTCGTGCTGGGCTAAGAACTGGGCTCCTAGGGTTAGCTCAAAGCTGCCGGGTACGCTGTTGCGGTAGATGTTCTCTTCCTTGGCGCCGTGCTTTAGGAGAGTTTCGTGGGCCCCTTGTGCCAGCACATCGGTGATTTCACGGTTCCATTCGGCTACGACCAATCCAAAGCGCTTATCGGAGATGTCGACGAAGTTATTGGCGGTGTAGTCGCTTAGGTTTTTCAGGGAAGTAGCCATGGCCTTCTTCAGTTCGGTGGTCGATTTACTATAAAACAAAGCTGCGCCTTCCTTGCGGAAAAGCGCAGCTCCTTAGGTTCCCATTGGGATGCTTACTTGCCGTTCAATCCTTCGGCGCGAGCCTTGAACTGCTTGGCTTCGTTGGCCTCCTGAGCATTCTGATAGTCTGTCAGGATCTTGTCGTAAGCCTTGATAGCTCCTTCGTAATCCTTGGCTAGTTCGCGGGCCGTGGCTTCCTTCATCAGGTAGCCGGGCGAGAAGAACTCATTGGCGTTATGGTTAGCGGCCTTGTTGTACAGATCAGCCGCCTCCTTGTACTTATTGAGTTCCATATTGGCATCACCCAGCAAGGAATACGCCCGAGCCTGCACCAGCAGATCATCAGAGCTGAAGTCTTCCAGGTAATCAATTGCCGCCTGGAACTGGCCTTGCTTCAGCGCGGCAGCCCCGGCATAGAAATTAGCCAGGTTGCCGGCTTTGGTTCCGCTATACTCCGAGGCAATTGCTTCCAAGCCGTCGTACTGCCCATCCCCCTTCATGGCCTTGGCCAGCGAGTCGGCTTCCCAGTAGTTTACGGCCTGGAACATGGCCGCCTGGGCTTTGCTATCCTGCGACGAGCGCCAAGTGTAATAGCCGAAAGCACCGACCACCGCCAGCACGATCAGCGCCAGTAAGCCAAGCAGAATGTTCTTGTTCCGACGCAGAAAATCTTCCGAGTTAGCAAGCCGGGCAGCCAAGGCATCAGGATCCTCGAGTAGAGGATGCTCGGGCACCAACTCACCTTCTATGGGCTGGTTAGGATCCGCGGGGACCTGAGTCGGCTGCGGACGGTTCTGCGGGCTATTGCGCGTGTAAGGAATCTTAGACATTACTAGGCTTTCAAAAGGGCGGCCGGACAGCCGGGTAAAACTCCGCTTAAGGGATTAGTCGCGGATGTAAGGATAATCCTGCTGCACGTAAACGTCTTTGTACAGCTCGTCGGCAGTTGGGAAAGGCGAGTTCTCCGCAAACTCTACTGACTCCTGTACCTGCGCTTTGATCTTCTCGTCGATGGCCGTCAGCTCTTCTTCCGTCGCCATGTTATGGGTCAGGATGGTGTGGCGGACCGACTCGATAGCATCACGCGAACGGTAGTCTTCTAGTTCCTCCTTGGTACGATATTTTGCCGGGTCGCTCATGGAGTGACCTTTGTAGCGGTAGGTTTTGAACTCCAGGAACGTGGGGCCTTCGCCGGCGCGGGCGCGCTCAGCGGCACGCGCTACGGCATCGTGAATATCCTCTACGTTCATACCGTTCACCGGCTCCGAGGGCATGTCGTAGCCCCGGCCAATATGGTAGAGCTCGGTCACATTCGACGTGCGCTGTACCGAGGTGCCCATGGCGTAGCCATTGTTCTCGACTACGAAGATGACCGGCAGCTTCCAGAGCATAGCCATGTTGAAGGCCTCGTGCAGGGCGCCCTGACGAACGGCACCATCGCCCATGTAGCAAATGCAGAGGTTGCCGGTCTTGTTGTATTTCTCGGCAAAGGCCAAGCCAGCACCCATTGGTACCTGACCGCCCACGATGCCGTGGCCACCAACAAAATTCACTTCCTTATCAAACATGTGCATCGAGCCGCCTTTGCCTTTTGAGCAACCGGTAGCCTTGGCATACAGCTCGGCCATGATGGCATTGGGCGAAGTGCCCAGAGCCAAGGGGTGGGCATGGTCGCGGTAAGCGGTTATCCACTTGTCGCCTTTCTGCAGGGCCGACACGGCGCCTGCCACGCAGGCTTCCTGACCAATATAGAGGTGGCAGAAACCCTTAATCTTCTGTTGCCCGTAGAGCTGACCAGCCTTTTCCTCGAACTTACGCATCAACTGCATTTGCTCGTACCAAGTCAGGTAGGTCTCCTTCGGGAACTGGGGCTCGGCGGGCGAAGTAGCGCGGGGAGCATTCTCCTCGGGCTGCTGATCGTGCGTCGGGGGCAATACCGGATCGGGCTGCTTCACCGTATCGGTGGCACCGTCCGCTTTTGGGGTAGTCTTCTTGTTCGACGATTTTTTCGCCGAATTGGAAGCGCTTGGGGTAGCCTTTACTTTCGTCTCCGCCATCGTACTCTCGGTTGTTCGCGTTTGGGATGCGAAAGTACGTAAAAGGATTGCAATTCCGAACCTGAATGATTCTTGAAACTCTACATCTGCTCTTCTTCAAAAACTATGATGAGGCGACGCTTCAGCTCTCGCCCCATATCAACTGTTTTATAGGAGACAACGGCAGTGGCAAGACCAACCTGCTGGATGCTATCCATTACTTAGCTCTTACCAAAAGTGCCTTCACTAGTTTGGACGCTCAGAGCATAAAGCAAGGAGAAGAATTCTTTGTCGTGAAGGGCCGGTTTTGCACGCCCCCCGATGATGAGCGGGAGACAATTCAGTGCAGTCTACGGGCCGGGCAGAAGAAAGCCGTGACGCACAACAAGCAAGCCTACGAGCGAATCTCGGACCACATCGGCCGCTTCCCGGTAGTACTTATTTCACCCTATGATACCGACCTAATCCGGCAAGGCAGCGAAGAACGCCGACGTTACTTTGACAGCCTGATATCGCAGCTCAACCATGAGTATTTAGAACTGCTCATTCAGTACAATCATATCCTGCGGCAGCGCAATGCTTTGCTCAAGCTGGCTGCCGACCGCCAGGGCTACGACCAGGATTACCTGCTAGTAGTAGATGAACAGTTAGCGCCCGTGGGCACCCAACTTGTGCAGTTGCGTCAGGAGTTCCTCGCCGACTTCACTCCTATCTTTCAACGCCACTACCAACAGTTGGCCGATAGCCGGGAGGAGGTCACGCTGGAGTATAAGAGTCAGCTACCAGATGCTGACTTTGGCCATCTGCTGCGCACCTTCGAACGGAAGGATTTGGCCCTCCAGCGCACGACTATCGGCCCCCACAAGGATGATTTCGTTTTCCTTATGGATGGCGTATCGGTTAAAAACTATGGCTCACAAGGACAGCAAAAATCGTACGCTATTGCCCTCAAGCTGGCACAGTTTGAGATAGCAGCGACCCGCAAGCAGCACAAGCCTATTCTACTACTCGACGACATCTTTGACCGGCTCGACGAGAAGCGCATTACTCGCCTGCTTCAGCTCGTTGCCGATCAGACCTTTGGGCAGGTTTTTCTAACCGACACTCACCTGGAGCGCACCGACCGTGCCCTGGCCAATTTATCAGACCAGATCAGTCGGTTCCGAGTAGAAAATGGCAAGGTGACGCCCCTGTAGCCAAGCTTCTACCCTACCTTTGTGTTGCGCTTCCTGCTGCTACTTATCAGCTGCAGAAGCAAGTGTTTCGCGCGTATTATAAGCTGTGGTTTTGAAAAAATATAACTCGCCCGAAAATTCCCGTAAGGCTGATGTTCTTACCCTAAAAGAAGGAATTACAGCTTTGTTGAAAGCTTACCGCTTGCAGGGTAAGCTCAACGAGACGTTAGTGGTTTCTAGCTGGGAGCGGATCATGGGTAAGGCTGTAGCCCTAAAGACACAAGAGGTGTATATAAGCCAAGGCAAGTTATTTGTTCGGTTGAGTTCAGCTCCTTTGAAGCACGAGCTAGTAATGGCCAAGACTCGGGTGCTAGATTTGATTAATGCCGAAGTCGGTGAGCAGGTCATCAAAGAGGTTGTCTTCTTATAAACCGATTCTCTTCTGACAGCCTTTTTCTATTGTTGGCTTTCTTTAAAACCAACCTGCGGGCACCTTTTTTTTCGTGTTGCTTCCCCCCTCCTACTAGGCCTCTCATGTATACTACATGTGAGGCCTTTTGCATGTATAGTTATAGTTCCTTTTCACTTTCACCTTCTTCTCATGTCCGATTTTCCCAAGCCGGAGTTTCGACCCGTGTCTTACTCTCGGGTTACGCTCACCGAACTCATGATTCCTTCCTATGCCAATTTTGGAGGGAAGATCCACGGAGGCATTTTGCTTTCTCTAATGGATAAGGTAGCCTATGCAGCAGCATCTAAGCACGCCGGCAACTACTGTGTCACAGTGAGTGTGGATGGGGTTAATTTCCTGCAACCCGTCGAGGTTGGGGAACTAGTGTCGCTCCTAGCATCTGTTAATTATGTCGGCAAGACTTCCCTACTAGTCGGAATCAAAGTCATTGCGGAAGATGTGCGGACAGGCGTCGTGAAGCACACCAACACTTGCTACTTCACCATGGTCGCTAAGAATGACGATGGGCGTCCGACCATAGTGCCAGGGCTTACCCTAGAGACTCCCGAAGACAGCCGACGTTTTCTGGAGGCTATCAAACGCCGAGAATTCCGGGAGCAGAACAAGGCTGAATTTGACAATGCTTTATCGGCACTCGCTGTGCATAATGAACTATATCTATTACAGCAGGAACGCTGTCATATAGCGTACTAAGGATTTTAACAACGAGGCAGGCAGCCTATTCAGAAGGGCTCGAAATGACCCTACCCCTGACAGCTCTATTACGCTCTAAATGACAAAAATGTTTCACGTGGAACATTTTTGTCATTTAGGCCCATACACCTTCAACAAGAGGTCATTATAGGCCTCTAAGAGGGCTATATACTTGGTTTGTAACACCATGAGCTGCTTTACAGGATCAGAATCGGACTGCTGTAACACATTTGAACGAGACGTTACACTTACAGGCGTTGTAACATTTACAGGTGTTGCAACAAAAGGCAGTACACCCTGTTGTAACGTAGTAAATTCACTTGAGAAATCATGTCCAATAATGTCTCCTATCTTCTTTACGAAAGCGTAATCTAACGTATCCTCTTTGAATTTACGGTATATAGTTGGACGTGTAATACCCAGATCCTCCACAATACGTGTAATGGAAATACCGCTGTTTTTGATGGCTTCTTGGAGGATTTCGCCTTGGTGTGGCATAGCGGGTGGAGTGTAATAAGGTCAGAATGTAAAGGTGCCAAAAGTGTAGCAATGAAACAAATTAGAGTTGTAAAAACAATACAACATTACAGTGTAACACCAATACAGTTTACACCCTGTAACACCACATTTGTAACACAAGTATATGTAACAGTACAAGTGCAATGTGTTACACAACATGGATACATGTTACATAATTGCAACAAACACAATGCTGTTACATACGCTAAGACTGACAGCCAAGCCCAATGTTGCTGATCCGCTGGTAGCACGTCTTGACACATATTGTGGCCGTGTAACGACTGAATACTTATCAATCCAAGCTCAGGCACAACACCAATTAGACTACTGTATCAGCCGAAAAAAGCAGTGCACCCAACAGATGAATTCATAACTAGAATTCGAAGCCTGACTCTCTTTCAGAAGGCTAGCACCGTACTGCCAGCTAAGACTATGTAGGCATTAACACAGCCCAATTCGTAGCCCACTAGAAGCAGTCTGGTTCACTGAAAGTGCGGCAATGAGTTGTTGCCTCCCTCCTACCGTGTAGCCCCCAACTCCTGCTGCAACGCCAGTATTGCTGACAAAGAATAGCTCGCACGTATTACCCGGAATTACCCTACGCACCGAGAGGCTAAGACTGTAAGAAAGTAGCCGAAGGCACTAGTCGCAGGATGATCAGGCTAGGCGACATCTGCTTAAATACAGAGCTGTTCTAATAAGTTAGTCGGGATATGAGCAGAGAACCACGCGTGATGCCTGAGGCTCTTTGGCTGGAGTAGTAGAATTCTACCTACAGGTATCGTTGCATTATGGTGCCTAGGGAACTTGCAAAAAGCCTACTCAATCACCCTTGGCACTTGTAGGGCTTGGGTTCGAAGAAATATTTCTATCAAGACTCATGAGAAAGACTTTGTAGCTGTGCCTCAAAAGCAAGACAGAATGGGCAGTAAACCGATATTTTCGCACCACAAATTCATCTTACTCGCCTCATGAAAAAACTTGTTCTACTCTTGCTCTTGGCGGCCCTGGGAGTAGGTGGTTACTTATACTACCGTAGTCTGACAACCGGCCCTGAATATTCGCTGATGCAAGCCGCTAAGGCTACGCAGGACCACGACATGGTCGCTTTTGAGCGCTATGTGGACGTAAATAGCGTAACAGGTAGTCTCGTAGACCAAGTGACGAGCCAAAGCTCCGTGCTTGGGATGTTAAACCCCGGTTCATTTGCCTTTAAAGGAGCCTTACGCTTACTCAAGCCTCAGCTGGCCAAGGCGGCTCATAAAGAGGTACAGAACTTCGTCGAATCAGGTTCTCTGGAAGCCGCCGCTGCCGCCCAGCCCGAGCGGATGGTGAAGGTTTCGCTGGCCGGATTGGCTAGCAAGGTGGTGAGCACCGATAGCAAGTTCAAAGACATCAAGTATGTGAACGAGCAGGGCGAGCAAGCCTTGGTGGGCATTGAGATTACTCAGCCCAAATACGACACCACGATGGTGATAGAAGTGAAGATGCAGGACAAAGGCGACTACTGGCAGGTGAAGGAAATCACCAACACTGGCGAGCTGCTCAAGCACGTAGCGCGTCTGGAGAAAGACCGGCTGCTGAAGCGCTAGAAAGAATACCGCACAGCGAGTAGCTACTCAGTACAACAGAAAGCCCCACCACATTGCTGTGGTGGGGCTTTCTGTTGTTGGTATAACAGCGGGGCGGTTAAGCAATATTTGATTTGCCTCGACCAGCCAGCAGGTAATACAGAATCAGGCCAAGTACGGGCAGGAACCAAATGATAGCTACCCAGAGGATTTTCTTACCAAGCGACCAAGGCTGACGGAAGACATCAATCAGGGCCAGCACGTCGAGGACGAGAATGATAATGCCCCAGAGAGAGAGGTTACCATTGCCGTTGAAACGGCTGCAGGCAGTAGTCGTCAGGGTCAGGGCCAGTAGGATGGCCGCAACCGGAATCCGGTTGGCAAGAGCAGCAATCTTATTCATGTGAAGTCAGGTGTTGGAAGAGTGGAACGAGAGTATGCCGCTCTTTACGCACGACTTTCGGAATAGATATAAATAGCAAGATGCTGTTAATACAAAGCTTTGATAATCAATTATTTAAAATACAAACCGTTGGATTTCGCTCCAAAAGTGCGGTGCTGCTTCTGGTAAAAAGATGAGTGTCAGGACAATACCGTAGAGCGCACCGTAGAAATGAGCATCATGGTTGATGTTATCACCACGTCGCCGGCCCATGTAGTAGGAGTAGCCTAGGTACAGGAAGCCGAAGATGAAGGGCTTGATAGGGAAGGGAATTGGGAAAACAATAATACCCTGGCCTTCGCCCCCGACGGGGTTGAACAGGATGCTGGCAAACAACACGGCCGCCACGCCACCTGAAGCGCCCAGACTACGATAATCGGGGTCGTTGCGGTGCCGGAAGTAGGTTGGCAGATCGGAGACAATGATACCGCCCAGGTAGATGGCAAGGAATTGCAAGAGCCCGGTGGTAGTACCGCTGTTGGCTACCAATACGTCCTGCACTACCTGCCCAAACGAGTAGAAGGCAATCATGTTGAAGATAAGGTGCATCCAATCGGCGTGCAGGAAGCCGGAGGTGAGCAGGCGGTACCATTCGCCATGCTTGCGGACCCGCACTGGATTCAGAATCCAACTCTCCATCAGATCTTGGTTAGACCAAGCATAGATGGAAATACCGGCGGTAAGCAGCAGCAGTACAATGGGAACATCGAGGTTGAGCATGAACAGTGAATGCGAAACAAGGGTGAAAAGATGATTTAAAGGCTTCTGACGCTTTTATAGCCCCTAGAACGCACAAAGACTTAGCCTGACCGACTAAGTCTCTGTGAAGGGCTTAAAACGGGCTATTTGGCAGGATTAGTTTTCTCGCTCCATCAGCTGTAAAGCCAACTGTCGCAGCGGCTCTTTGCGCTCAGCTGCTACTGGCACCCGCTCTAGGTGGTGAAGCGCATCTTGGAAGTACTGGTTTATGAGAGCCTCCGTCTGCGGACGGATATGCAATTCGTCGTAGACAGCGCGCACGGCTTGCACTTTGGCCTCAGCATTATCCGTAGGCTGACCAATGTGCCGGGCCAGGGTAGCGCGCTGCTCGGCATTGGCCTGCGCCTGGGCCGTAAGCAGCAAAAAGGTTTTCTTATCGGAAACTATGTCGCCACCGACGCGCTTACCGAAAGTGGCTGCGTCGCCGTACACGTCGAGCAGGTCGTCGCGGAGCTGAAAGGCCAGGCCGATGTCGGTGCCGAACTGGCGCAGGTGGTCGGCAGCCTCGGCCGAAGCCCCGCCGAGCAGGGCGCCCAGCTCCAGGCAGAAGCCCAGCAGTACGGCCGTCTTGAGGCGGATCATATCCAGGTACTGCGCGATGCTGACCTGCTCGTCTTTCTCGAACAGCATGTCCCACTGCTGGCCTTCGCAGACCTCAGCGGCCGTCTGGCTGAACTTGCGCAGCACGGTAGCCAGCAGTTCGGGCCGCACGCCGAGAAACAGCTCGTAGGCCCGCACCAGCATCACGTCGCCGCTGAGAATGGCCACGTTGGCGTTCCACTTTTCGTGCACCGTGGGCTGGCCGCGGCGCAGCGGGGCCTGGTCCATAATGTCGTCGTGGAGCAGGGTGAAATTGTGGAAGACCTCGGTGCCGATGGCCGGCTTCAGGATGGGGTCCAGGTCGTCGGTGAAGAGGTGGGCGCCGAGCAGCGTGAGCAGGGGCCGAATCCGCTTGCCGCCCAGGGCCATGATGTAGCGGATGGGTTCGTAGAGAGCCTCGGGGGCGGCGCCGTAGCGCTGCTGCGCCAGGGCAGCAGTGATTTTATCGGAAAAGAAAGACAGGTTCACAGAGCATCAAAAAGGTGCAGCGGAAAGGTACGCACGGTGAAATTGTGAAAGGGTGAGATGGGGAGTTTTGTTGTGGAGCTTGGGTTGATACACAACGTATCCTGGACCAAGCGCTACCCCTTCGCCAATTCGAAACCAGACTTCGGGGCAGAAGTTGCCAAGTCAAATAGCTAGTCTAGTACCCCTGCTAACGTAGCCAAAGCAAGCTATCTTCTGAAATGTGCTGAGTGCCCTTAACTGAAAAGCCCCTACGTCAGTGCAGACGTAGGGGCTTTCCGGTAACAGCTCAGGTCGTACTTCGCAGAGGACGGATGGCTTCAGCCTTTCGGCTTCGCAATGACATGGCTCTTCCTGCTTGAGCCGCTTAGCGCCGGCGCTTGTCGCCACTGCCGCTGCGGCTGCTGCCACCGGGCCGGCCACCGCCTTTGCCGCCGCGGCCACCGCCGGGCTTCTCGCCGCGCGGGCCCCGGTCAGACCGGTCACCACCGCCGCGGCTGCCCCGGCTGCTGCGCCGCTCTTCCTGCTCCCGGCTTTTCTCGTAGTCGGGGCGGTTGTCGACGACCTCGAAGTCGATGGTGCGGTCGAGCAGGTTGGCGGCTTTGACCACCACCTGGATTTCGTCGCCGAACTGGATGATCTTCTTGTTGCGCTGCCCGATGAGGCGGTAGTTGTCCTTATCGAGCTCGTAGAAGTCGCCGGGCAGGTCGCTCAGGCGGATCATGCCTTCGCACTTGTTCTCCTCGATTTCGACGTAGAGCCCCCACTCGGTGAGGCCCGAGACGACGCCCTTGAACTGCTCGCCAATAACGTCCTGCATGAACTCGACCTGCTTGTACTTGATGCTGGCCCGCTCGGCATTGGCAGCTATTTTCTCCCGCTCGGAGGAGTGCTTGCACTCTTCTTCCACGGGCTCCACCTTCACGTTTTTGCCACCCTGCAGGTAGTGCTCCAGCAGGCGGTGGGCCATCATGTCGGGGTAGCGGCGGATAGGCGAGGTGAAGTGCGAATAGTGCTCGAAGGCCAGGCCGAAGTGCCCCAGCGGCTCGGTGGTATACTTGGCCTTGGACATGGTCCGCACGGCCAGGGTCTGGATGACGTTCTGCTCGGGGCGGCCAATGACTTCCGTGGACAAATCGTTGAGCTCGGTGCTGAGCTTTTTCGGGTTCGTCAGGTCCAGGGTGTGGCCAAACTTCTGGGCGAAGAGGGCGAAGTTCTGGAGGCGGTCGGCGTCGGGCGCGTCGTGGGTGCGGTACACCATCGTGAAGCGCGGCTTGGTCTTCTTGAGCTTATACACGAACTCGGCCACCTTGCGGTTGGCCATGAGCATGAACTCCTCAATCAGCTTGTGGGCATCCTTGCGCTCCTTCACGTACACGCCCAGGGGCTTGCCGTTCTCGTCGAGGCGGAACTTCACTTCCTGGGTTTCGAAGCTGATGGCGCCCTTGCGGAACCGCTCGGCGCAGATCTTCTTGGCAATGTCGTTGAGCAGATTTATTTCCTCGGCATAGTCGCCCTCCTTGGTTTCGATGCGCTCCTGGGCCTCCTCGTAGCTGAAGCGGCGGTCGGAGTGAATGATGGTTTTGCCAAACCAGGAGTCGTAGAGCTTGCCCTTTTCGTCGAGCTCAAACACGGCCGAGAAGGTAAGCTTGTCTTCGTGGGGCCGCAGCGAGCAGACGCCGTTGGAGAGGCGCTCGGGCAGCATCGGAATCACCCGGTCGACGAGGTAGACCGAAGTAGCGCGGTGCTTGGCTTCCTTTTCCAGCATGGTGCCGGGCGTTACGTAGTGGGTCACGTCGGCAATGTGGACGCCGACTTCCCAGTGCCCGTTCTCGAGCTTCTGCACGCTCAGCGCGTCGTCGAAGTCCTTGGCGTCGGCCGGGTCGATGGTGAAGGTCAGGATGGGGCGGAAGTCGCGGCGCTTGGCAATTTCCTCCTGCGGTATCACGTCGGGAATAGCCTCGGACTCTTCCTCCACATCGGCGGGGAATTCGAAGGGCAACCCGAACTCGGCCATGATGGCGTTAATCTCGGCCTCGTTGTGGCCGGCCGGTCCGAAGCTGCGCACGATTTCGCCCACGGGGTGGCGGGTGCTGTCCTCGGGCCACTCAGTGATGCGCACCAACACTTTCTCGCCGTCGTTGGCACCTTGTAGCCCTTCGTAGGGCACGAACACGTCGAAATAGAGCTTGCGGTGGTCGGGCGAGACAAAGCCGAAGCCGCCCTGCACTTTGAGCTGGCCCACGATTTCGGTTTTCACCCGGTTCACCACTTCCACCACGTCTCCCACGGGGCGGCCATCGCGCTGCCCGCGCAAACGGATGCGGACCGTGTCGCCCTGCATGGCAAACTTGAGCTTGTCGGTGAAGACGCGCACGTCGGTTTCACTTTCCTCGCTGATAACGAAAGCGTACTGACTGGTGGCCAGGGCCACGGTGCCGGTGATGGTGTCGCTGCCTTCGTAGCCCCGGTCGCGGTACTGGGGAGCGGGGGTTGGCTGCCCGTCGCCGGGCTCGTCGAAGCCCTGGGTCCGGCGGCGGCGCACGATGGGGTCATTGCCGAATTCGGCCTCCACGGGGCGGCCACCTTTCACCACGGCCTTACCCCGCTCGGGGCGGTCGGCGGCCAGGGGCTGCACCTTCTGGGCTTCGGGGTCGGAGAGGCGGTAGTCGTCGTTTTGGAGGTGGGTTAGCTGGCCGGAGTTGCGCAGGGTTTTGAGGTGAATGAACACGTCTTCGCGCTGCTCCTTGGTAGTCACGCCCAGGCGGCGGGAAAGCTGACGGTAGGAAAATACTTTGCCGGGGTTGTCGGCAAAAATGCGGTACACCAGGCTCTTCGTTACTGGGGCAGGCGCGGCTTTGGGCGCGCGGGAGGCTTTCGCGGAAGCGCGGGGAGCCTCGGTTTCTTCTTTTTTCTTCATTAGAAAATAAGGGTGCCGCCAGTTGTTTTCGGTTTCGCAGGCGGCGCAGGTAAATGGAAATTACGCTTGACGCAATTAGTCAGGCGCGGGGGTGAATGGTGAGTTGAACGCGGCACAGGCGGCCGGGTTATGGTTGTGCTGGAAAAGCAGCTAAGGGATAATACGGAATAAATTCGAGAAGAACTATATGCGGAAAGGTTAAGGAATTGATGTAGGCTGATATGGTAGCAGTTAAAGAATAGTAATGGTCAGTAATGAGTAACGAGATAAACAACGACTGAGCCACCCCGCCCCTCGGGTACCCCTCCTTGAAGAGGGGAACTGACGCCCGACCATTCAATTAGGAACTGGGCAGTCTCCCTCCTACGCCTCCACCGCCCGGCGGGCTACGGCGGCTTGGATGTCGCTGGGCTCGTCTTTGGGAATAGCGGCCAGCAGCTGCTTGGTGTAGTCGTGCCGGGGATTGGCGTAGACTTCGGCCGCGGGCCCGCTTTCCACAATCTGGCCCTGACTCATGACCAGCAGCCGGTCGGACATGAAGCGGGCCACCGACAAGTCGTGGGTGATGAAGAGGTAGGTGATGCCGAAGTCGCGCTTTAGCTGGTTGAGCAAATTCAGCACCTGGGCCTGCACCGACACGTCGAGGGCCGACACGGACTCGTCGCAGACGATGCACTTGGGCTGCAGGGCCAGGGCCCGGGCAATGCAGATGCGCTGCCGTTGACCGCCCGAGAATTCGTGCGGGTACCGCAGGTAGTGCTCTTCCTTCAGGCCCACGGTGCGGAGCAGCTCCAGCACCCGGTCCTTTTGCTGTTGGCGGGTGCCGCCCACGTGGTGCACGCGCATCGGCTCCAGAATGGCCTCGCCCACGGTCAGCATGGGATTGAGGGCCGCGTAGGGGTCTTGGAACACCATCTGGAATTCCTTGCGCCGTTTGCGCAGTTCGCCGGCAGGCAGTGCCGCCAGGTCCGTCTCTTCAAACAGGATGCGGCCGGCCGTTGGTTCCACCAGTCGCAACAAAGCCCGGCCCAGGGTAGTCTTGCCGCAGCCCGACTCGCCCACCAGGCCCACGGTTTCGCCCCGGAAGATGTCGAAGCTGACGCCATCCACGGCCCGCACGAACTCGGGCTTGCGGTTGAAGAAACCCTTGCGGATGGGGAAGTGGACGTTCAGGTTTTCAACGCGTAAGAGCGGGCTGGTGCGGGTAGCGGAAGCGGCGCTTGAAGCCGCGGCAGCCAAGCTTTGGTCGAGCACCTCCCCTTTTGTTTCGCCGGCCAAAACCGCTTCATTTTGTTCCACGGGGAACGTTTTGGTGGTTTCAACAGAAATGTTATCAGAGGTAGTAGTTACGCCCACGGCGGAGCTTTCGGGCGTGGAACGCGTGAGTTTTTCCACGAGGTTGCCCTCGGCGTCCTCGGTCATGAAATCGGCCACGACGGGCAGGCGCTCCTTCCCTACCGACAGCTTGGGCCGGCAGGCCAGCAGGCCCTTGGTGTAGGGGTGCTGGGGGTTGGTGAAGATGTCGAGCACCCGGCCGTGCTCCACTACCCGGCCGCGGTACATGACTAGAATCCGGTCGGCAATTTCGGCCACTACGCCCAGGTCGTGGGTGATGAAGAGCACGGCGGTGTTGTGCTGGCGGCGCAGCTCGTCGATGAGTTGCAGCATGCGGGCCTGCACGGTTACGTCGAGGGCGGTGGTGGGCTCGTCGGCAATGAGGATGGCCGGGTTGCAGGCCATGGCCATGGCTATCATCACGCGCTGCTTCTGCCCCCCGCTGATTTCGTGGGGGTAGCTGCCAAAGATTTTCTCGGGCCGGGGCAGCTGGGCCATCGTGAACAGCTCCACGGTGCGGGCCTCGGCTTCCTTCTGGCTGAGGGTGGTGTGCAGGCGCAGAGCTTCCACTACTTGGCTGCCGCAGGTGTAGACAGGGTTAAGGGACGTCATCGGCTCCTGGAAGATCATGCTGATGTCGTTGCCGCGCACCTGCTGCAGCTGCTGATCGGTGAGCTGGAGCAAATCGACTTCACCCAGGGCCTCGGAGTGAAACTGCGCCGTGCCGGCGGTCATGCGGCCGGGCGGCATGGGAATCAGGCCCATCAGCGCCAGTGAGGTTACCGACTTGCCCGAGCCCGATTCGCCCACGATGGCCACGGTTTCGCCCCGGTGCAGGTCGAAGGACACGTCCTGCACGGCCCGCACGTCGCCGCGGTGGGAACGAAAGTCGATGGTCAGGTTGCGAACGGATAGAATGGGCTGGGGCACGGCAAACGGGAATTCGGGACGATAATCGGTAAAGATAGGCAGGCGGACCGTAGCTTGCCGGCCGGGGCTTGCGTATGCCCTAGTCAGCTTCAGAACCGACGTAAAACCATATTCTACCCACTCATGCAGTACCGTAAGCTAGGCAAAACCGACTTTTCCGTTTCCGAAATCAGCCTGGGCACCTGGCAGGTCGGGGGCAAATGGGGCGACCCGTTCAGCCACGAAAACGCCGACCAGATCCTGAACGCCGCCGTGGACCGGGGCATCAACTTTATCGACACGGCCGACGTGTACGGCGACGGGGAGAGCGAAAAGGCCGTAGGCCGGCTCGTGCGCAGCCGTTCCGAGCAGATCTACGTGGCCACCAAGTGCGGCCGGCAGCTGCAGCCCCACACCAACGACGCTTACCAGCCCGCAGTGCTGCGCCAGTTCGTGGAGCAGAGCCTGCGCAACATGCAGCTCGACACCATCGACCTGATTCAGCTCCACTGCCCCCCTACCGAGGTGTACTACCGGCCCGAAATCTTCGAAGTATTCGACCGGCTCAAGGAGGAAGGCAAGATCCGGCACCTGGGCGTGAGCGTGGAAAAGGTGGAAGAAGGCCTCAAGGCGCTGACCTTCCCGAACGTGTGCTCGATTCAGCTTATCTTCAACATGTTCCGGCAGCGGCCCCAGGAGCTGCTGTTCCGGGAAGCCAAGCGCCACAACGTGGGCCTGATTGTGCGGGTTCCGCTGGCCAGCGGCCTGCTCACGGGCAAGTTTTCCCGCGACACGACCTTCTCGGCCGACGACCACCGCCAATTCAACCGGGAAGGGGCCGCCTTCGACAAGGGCGAGACCTTCTCGGGCGTGGACTACGAAGTCGGCCTGGAGGCCGTAGAAGCGCTTAAAAACGTATTTCCCGACCAGCCCAACCTGGCGCCCGTAGCCCTGCGCTGGGTGCTGATGTTTGACGAGGTCAGCTGCGTGATTCCCGGGGCTTCCAAACCCAGCCAGCTGGATTCGAACCTGCAAGCGGCCGAACTACCTGCTATTACTGCGGAGCAAATGCAACAGGTGCGGGCTATTTACGACGAACGTATCCGGCCGCTGGTGCACTACACGTGGTAAGGAGCTAGTAGCGCGAACTTTGTAGTTCGCGTACCCCGCGCCGATACAACGATTATCGTTCTGGCACGCGAACTACAAAGTTCGCGCTACTATATTCTTCATAAAAAAAGCCCGCTGGATTGCTCCAGCGGGCTTTTTGCTTGCAAGACTTGTCTTTACGCCACTTCCGACGTTTCCGCGTCGCGGCGGGGCACTTCAGGGGCGGCTTCCACGGCCCGCTCTTCGGCGAAAAACTTGTTCTGGTTGAGCAGAATCAGGACCACACCGATGAAAATGGCCGAGTCGGCAATATTGAAGATCGGCCAGAGCGACACATGGCTCCCTCCCACCAGCGGCCAATTGGCAGGCAGAAAGCCTTCGTAGATATCCACGTACAGCATGTCGATAACCTGGCCGTGAAACCAGGGCGTGGGCGCGCCAAACGGGGCGTTGTCGTAGATGATGCCGTAGAAGATCGAGTCAATCAGGTTACCGACGGCCCCGCCCAGAATCAGGGCTACGCAGGCAATAAAGCCGGGTACGGCCCGGCGCTGCCACAGCTTATAGATGTAGTAGCTGATACCGAACATGGCCAGCAGACGAAAGCCCGTGAGCAGGATTTTGCCGTAGGGGGGCGGCAGTTCCACGCCGAAAGCCATACCCGGATTCAGTGTGTAGTGCAGCTTAGCCCAATCCCCGATGAGCAGAATTTCCCCGGGCATGCCAGGCTGCATGTAGGTATGCGTGGCCCACTTCGAGAGTTGGTCGATGAAAATGACCAGCAACGCCAGCAGGTAGTATTTCCAGTACTTCATTTTTTGAGAAGTGAGAGGTTAGAAGTGAGAAGTGAGACTTCGGGCTGACGTAGTGTCAGGTTCGGAACCTCTCCCCTCTCCGGGTACAAAGTGACGAAGAATTTTAGACTTTCCGGCGGGAAACGGCTCAGCCATTCTTCTTCCCTCTGGTATATATTTTTCGGGCGTTTTGTGCCCTTTTGAACCGATTTCGGGGCCTGCCTAAACGCTTTGTGCGCCGGTGTGCCAACCGACCTTTTCACCGGGTCGGTTGGCACCTTAGGCTCAGCCGTTTGCGACTTCCAGCTGCACGGGCACGTTATACTCATCAAATTCGAGCACCGAGCCGCCGCTGATTTCGGGCGCAAAATCCAGGGCCAGGGCCTGAATTTCCTCCCGGATGTAGCTTCCGAACGACTGCACGGCGGCTTCCAGCTCGGGCTGCTGACCTAGCGTCACCCGGATTTTGTCCTGCACTTCCAGGCCGCTGTCCTTGCGCAGGTTTTGCAGGCGGTTCACCAATTCGCGGGCCACGCCTTCCTGGCGCAGCTCCTCGGTCAGGGTCACGTCGAGGGCCACGGTGAGTGGACCATCGGTGGCCACGAGCCAGCCGGGCAAGTCGTCGGTGCGGATTTCCACGTCGTCGGGGGCCAGGGTGTAGGTTTCCCCCTCGATTTCGACGGCCAGCTGCCCGGTTTTTTCGAGCGTGCTGATTTCCTCGGCCGTCATCTGCTGGATGCGGGCCCCTACTACCTTCAGCTTAGGTCCGTATTGCTGGCCCAGACGCTTGAAATTGGGTTTCACCGACTTCACCAGCACCCCGCTGGTGTCGTCGAGGAACTCCACGTGCTTCACGTTCACCTCGGCGCAGATCAAATCCTCGACCTTACCGACCTGTTCGCGCGTGGTGTCGTTCAGCACCGGCACCAGAATGCGCTGCAGGGGCTGGCGTACCTTCAGCACCGACTTCTTGCGCAGGGAGTGGGTGAGCGAAGAAATGCGCTGAGCCAGTTCCATGCGTTCCTCCAGGGCCTTGTCGATGCGGGTTTCGTTGGCTTCTACCAGCAGCGTGAGGTGAATTGATTCGGGCGCCAGCGGCGTGCTCTTCGCTACTGCTTCTTCGCGCATGCCACCGGTCATGTTCTGGTAAAGCCATTCGGCGAAGAAAGGCGCAATAGGAGCCATAAGCTGCGCTACTACTACCAAGCATTCCTGCAGGGTTTCGTAAGCGGCTTTTTTGTCCTGGGTTAGCTCGCCCTTCCAGAAGCGGCGGCGCGAGAGGCGCACGTGCCAGTTGGACAGCTGATCGGTGACGAAGTCCTGGATAGCGCGGGCAGCCTTGGTGGGGTCGTAGGCATCGTAGTAGCCCCGCACTTCGAGGATGAGGGACTGAAGCTTGCTCAGAATCCAGCGGTCCAACTCACCCAAATCCGAATGCGGCACCCGGTCAAACTCGCGGGCCTGGAAACCGTCGAGGTTGGCGTAGAGCGCGTAGAAGGAGTAAGTGTTGAAGAGCGTGCCGAAGAAGCGGCGCTGCACCTCGGTAATACCCGCCAGGTCGAACTTGAGGTTGTCCCAGGGCTGGGCATTGGCAATCATGTACCAGCGCGTCGCGTCGGGGCCGTACTGGCTGATGGTGCTGAACGGGTCGATGGCGTTGCCGAGGCGCTTGCTCATCTTGTTGCCGTTCTTGTCCAGCACCAGGCCGTTGGCCATGACGTTTTTGTAAGCCACCGAGTCTTCCAGCATCACCCCCAGGGCGTGCAGAGTGAAGAACCAGCCGCGGGTTTGGTCTACGCCTTCGGCAATGAAGTCGGCGGGGAAATTCTGCTTGAACTTCTCACCATTTTCCAGCGGGTAGTGCCACTGGGCGTAGGGCATGGCGCCGCTGTCGAACCACACGTCGATGAGGTCGGTTTCGCGGTACATGGCCTGGCCGCTGGGGCTCACCAGGAAAATATCGTCCACGTAGGGGCGGTGCAGGTCGATTTTCTTGGTCGACTCTTCTGCGCTGCCATCGGCCATGACCCAGTTGCCATCCACCTTGCGGTAGGGGTTGTGGGTCATGATTTCGGCGGCCACGGCCTTGTCGATTTCGGCGCTGAGCTCCTCGATGGAGCCGATGCAGATTTCCTCGGAGCCGTCCTGGGTGCGCCAGATGGGCAGGGGCGTGCCCCAGTAGCGGGAGCGGCTCAGGTTCCAGTCCACGAGGTTTTCGAGCCAGTTGCCGAAGCGGCCGGAGCCGGTGCTGGCGGGCTGCCAGTTGATGGTTTTGTTGAGCTCGATGAGCCGGTCTTTCACCGCCGTGGTTTTGATAAACCAGGAGTCGAGCGGGTAGTAGAGCACGGGCTTGTCGGTGCGCCAGCAGTGGGGGTAGGTGTGCTCGTACTTCTCCACTTTGAAGGCCGTACCGTCGCCCTTCATGCGGATGGCAATGCTTTCGTCGAGGGTCTTGTAGTCGGCCCCGCTCTGGTCGTGGCCGTCGTAGTTTTTCACCCAGCGGCCACCGAATTCGCCCATTTGGGTTACGTAGCGGCCGGTGCGGTCCACGATGGGACCCAGCTTGCCTTCGTCGTCGGCTACCAGCAGGGCGGGCACGTCGGCCAGGGCCGCGGCGCGGAAGTCATCGGCGCCGAAGGTGGGCGAAATGTGCACGATGCCGGTACCGTCTTCGGTCGTTACGAAGTCGCCGTTGATAACGCGGAAAGCGCGCTCCTCCCCTTCAAAGGCCGGAAAGCCCTTGTCGTGGCCGAAGAGCCGCTCGTAGCGGATGCCGATGAGGTCGGAACCGGTGAATTCACCTGCAACAAACCATTTAGTGATGCGGCCTTTTTTGTCAACTAAAGGCAATTCACCTTTCGATTCACCAGTGCTAGAAACGTATTCCGACTCCTTGCCTTCCAAAGCGTGAACGAAATATTTTTCGAACAATGCCTTTGCTACAACTACCGAAATTTCCTCTTTGGTGTAAGGATTAACCGTATCAACCAAGTAGTAAACGATGTTCTTACCAACTGCCAAGGCTGTATTGGCTGGCAGAGTCCAAGGTGTGGTTGTCCAAGCCAAGATGTATATGGCACCACCGTTTGGTCGGCGAGACACCTGCTCAGCCGCGGCAAACAGCTTCTCCGACTTCTCGTCGCGCTGCACCTTGAACTGGGCCACGATGGTCGTGTCCTTTACGTCGCGGTAGGTGCCGGGCTGGTTGAGCTCGTGCGAGCTGAGGCCCGTGCCAGCGGCCGGGGAGTAGGGCTGGATGGTGTAGCCCTTGTAGAGCAGGCCTTTGTCGTAGAGCTTTTTGAGCAGAGCCCAGCAGCTTTCGATGTACTCGGGCTCGAAGGTGATGTAGGGGTCGTCGAGGTCCACCCAGTAGCCCATTTTCTCGGTGAGGTCGTCCCACTGGGCCTTGAAGCGCATCACGGTTTCGCGGCAGCGCTGGTTGTAGTCCTCGATGCTGATTTTCTTGCCGATGTCCTCCTTGGTGATGCCCAGCTCTTTTTCCACCTGCAGCTCGATGGGCAGGCCGTGGGTATCCCAGCCGCCTTTCCGGCTCACCTGCTTGCCCAGCAGCGTCTGGTAGCGGCAGAAGATGTCCTTCACGGTGCGGGCCATGACGTGGTGAATGCCGGGGGCGCCGTTGGCCGAAGGCGGACCTTCATAAAACACGAAGGTGGGCTGCCCGTCGCGGGTGCTCACGCTTTTCTCAAAGATGCCGTTCTGCTTCCACCACGCCAGGATATCGGTACCGACCTGGCCGTAGTTGAGCGGCTGCTTGTATTCGGGGTAGTTCATTGTTTAAGACTTAGTATCTAGCCGTAGCCGCCTCACCCCTAGCCCCTCTCCGAAAAAGGAGAGGGGACTAGAAATAGAAACAACAGACTAGTTAAGAGAACTAGAATTTTAGATTTTAAAAGCTAGTTCCCCTCTCTTTTCGGAGAGGGGCTAGGGGTGAGGCCTTACGAATCCAGCTTCTTCTGCAGCGGGATGCGGCGCAGGTTGATTTCCGCGTCGTCATCCTCTTCGTGGTAGGTGTGGTCGAAGTGCTGGATGAAGGATTCGTTGATGTTTTCATCCTTGCCGTGCTCGAAGGTAACGAGCAGGGAAGGCAGCAGGATCAGGTTGGAGAAGTTGGTAATCAGCAGGGAGGCCGACATGAGCAGGCCCAGGGCTTTGGTGCCCCCAAACTCGGAAAAGGCAAACACCGAAAAGCCCAGAAACAGCACAATGCTGGTGTAAATCATGCTGGTACCGGCCTCCGAGAGCGTGGTGCTGATGGCAGCCTTCACCCGGTGGCCGTTGGCGGCCAGCTCCTGCCGGAACTTGGCCAGCAAATGGATGCTGTTGTCGCCGTCGATGCCCAGGGCAATGCTGAAAATAAGCGCCGTGCTGGGCTTGAGCGGGATGCCGAAATAGCCCATAATGCCGCCGGTGAGCAGCAGGGTCACGAAGTTGGGCAGCAGGGTAAAGAACACGGCCCGGATGCTGCGGAACAGAATCAGCACCACCAGACCCACCAGCACGAAGGCAATAACGAGGCTTTCCTTGAGGCTGTTAATCAGGTACTCGTTGCCCTTGGTGAAGAGAATCGTGGTGCCGGTGAGCTTCACGTCCATGCCCGTGCCGTTGAAAATCTGCTTGATCTGGGGCCGGATCTGGTTCGAGAGCAGCGTGTCGAGGTTGCGGGAGCCGATGTCGGCAATTTTCAGCGAAATCCGGGCACTCTGGCCAGTGGAGTCGGTGAAGGAGCGGATCAGCTTGCTGTCCATCCCCCCGCCCTTGCCCTGGGAATGGGCCAGGTAACTCAAAATAAAGTTCTTCTCCGAGTTGTCGGGCAGGCGGTAGTAGTCGGGGTTGTCGTTGTAGAAGGCCTGGGTCGAAGCCTTGAGGAAGGTCACGATGCTGACGGGCGTGGTCAGCACGGGCTGGGTGCGCAGAAACTTCTCGAACCGGTCGATTTTTTCCAGGTTCTTCAGTTTCATGATGCCCCGCTTCGAGCCGGTATTCACCACGATTTCCAGGGGCATGACGCCGTTGAAATGCTGCTCGAAGAACTTCAAATCGGAGTTGACCGAGCTGTCTTTGGGCAAGTCATCCACCATGTACGACACCGATTTCACCTTCAGTATTCCACCAATCGACAAGGCCACCATCGCCAGAGCCGCCAAGTAGACCGTGCCCCGGCGCTCCAGCACGAGGTGCTCGAAAAACTCCAGCAGCTTGGTCAGCGGCGTGGCGTCGAGGTGCTCGAGCTGCTTGGGCGTGGGCGGGGGCAGGATGGTGAAGACAATCGGAATTAGGATAAACGAGACCAAAAAGGCCACGAAAATATTGATGGTGGCCACGGCCCCAAACTGGAACAGAATGGCAATGTTGGTGAAGCAGAACACCACAAAGCCGATGGCCGTGGTGGTGTTGTTCATCAAGGTCACCAGGCCGATTTTGCTCACTACGCGCGTCATGGCCAGCACCTGGTTGCCGGATTTGCGGTAGTCGTAGTGGTAGCGGCTGAGCAGGTAGGTACAGTTCGGAATGCCGATAACGATGATAATGCTCGGTATCAGGCCCGTGAGCAGGTTGATTTTGTAGCCCATGAGCACCATCGAGCCAATGCACCACACCACCACGATGAGCACAATCAGGATGGGAAACACCACGGCAGCCCAGGTCCGGAAGAACAGGAAGAGCGTTATGGCCATCATGACCACCGTCAGGGCCACGAAGAGCTTCATTTCTCCGGCTACCTTGGTCGTCATCGTGGCCCGCACGTAGGGCAGGCCGGCGTAGTGCATCCGGATGCCGGTTTTCTGCTGAAAACGCTCGGCGTGGCCCAGAATGACCTTCATTACCCCTTCCCGCTTCGAGGAGTTCAGAAACTTGGGGTCCATGGTGAGGGCCAGCAGGGTGGCGCCCGTGGTGGGCGAAATCAGCTGGCCTTTGTAGAATTCCTGCTGGTTCACGACCCGCATCAGGGAGTCCAGCTCGGCCTGGCTTTGGGGGGCCTGCTTGAAGATGGGACTGGCCCGGAAGCTTTGGTTGCTGGTGTCCTTTTCGAGCTTGATGAGCTTGGTCACCGACAGCACGCCGTTGACGCCCTGCACCTTGGCCAGGGTGTCAGTCAGGGCGCGCAGCTCGTTGAAGTTGCCGAGCTTGTACACGCTGCTGTCCTGCAAGCCGAGCACCAGCACGTTGCCGTCTTCGCCGAAGGTCTTCTTGAACTGCTGGAAATAGACCATGTCCGGGTCGTCGGGGCTGACGACCTGGGCAAAGTCGTAGGTCATTTCGACGTTGCGGGCGTGCCAGCCCATAAACACCGTAATAGCGGCCAGGAGCAGAATCAGAATCCGCCGGTGCTTGATATTGAATAAGGTGAGTTTACTCCACATAGGCCGCTAAAATTTAGCAAAGGTACGCAATGACTGACTGGTAGAAAGATGAGGCCGTTGGGGCTGCCGGCCCCGCCAAGCGGCAAACCTAGCCGGTACTAGCCCCGCCGACCGCCCTTACTCGACGCCCGGCCCGCTTTAGCCGACCGAAAACGAAAACGGGGCCGCCATGCTCAGCATGACGGCCCCGTTCTACTAGCACTGGGCAGCTGCTGAACTTTCTAGAGGTTCTCGAAAATTCGCGACAAACTCACGGCCTCGCCGATGTAGGCGCGCAGCTCACTGATGGGCATGCGGGTCTGCTCGCGCGAGTCGCGGTGGCGCACCGTTACCGTGTCGTCTTCCAGCGTTTGGCCGTCGACGACGATGCAGAAGGGCGTGCCGATGAGGTCCTGGCGGGTGTAGCGCTTGCCAATGGCGTCCTTCTCCTCGATGATGATGCGGAAGTCGTGCCGCAGGGAGTTGAAGATTTCGGTAGCTTTTTCGGGCATGCCATCCTTTTTCACCAGCGGGAAAATAGCGGCCTTCACCGGCGCTACGGCCGGGTGCAGCTTCAGGAAGGTGCGCGTCTTGGTCGTCTGCTGCTCGCCTTCACCCTCCGTGATGGTTTCCTCGGTGTAGGCGTTGCAGAGCGTGGCCAGGAACAGCCGGTCGGCCCCCACCGAGGTTTCGACCACGAAGGGCACGTAGTTGCCGTAGGCCTTGCCGGTTGCCGGGTCAATGTCGGCGTCGAAGTAGTTCTGCTTTTTCTTGCTGTACTGCTGGTGCTGGGTCAAGTCAAAGTCGGAGCGGGAGTGGATACCCTCGATTTCCTTGAAGCCGAAGGGAAACTCGTACTCGATGTCGACGGCGGCCTTGGCGTAGTGGGCCAGCTTCTCGTGGTCGTGGAAGCGCAGCTTGTCGGCGGGCAGGCCCATTACCTCGTGCCAGCGGCGGCGGGCGGCTTTCCAGTGCTGATACCACTCCTCCTCGGTGCCGGGGCGCACGAAGAACTGCATTTCCATTTGCTCAAACTCCCGCATGCGGAAGATGAACTGCCGGGCTACAATTTCGTTGCGGAAGGCCTTGCCGATCTGGGCAATGCCAAACGGCACCTTCTGGCGGGCCGACTTCTGCACGTTCAGGAAGTTGACGAAAATGCCCTGGGCCGTTTCGGGGCGCAGGTAGATTTCATTGGAGCCCTCGGCCACGGCGCCCATCTGGGTCGAGAACATCAGGTTGAACTGGCGCACGTCGGTCCAGTTGCCGGTCTTGCTGATCGGGCACAGGATTTTCTCGTCGATGATGAGCTGCTTGACGCCGGCCAGATCCTCGGCCGTGAGCAGGCGGCCCATTTCGGCCAGCAGGGTTTCGGCCCGGGCTAGTTCGCCGTTCTTCTCGTACTCGGCGGCCTTTTCTTCGAGCAGCACGTCGGCGCGGTAGCGCTTCTTGCTGTCGAGGTTGTCAATCATGGGGTCCGAAAAGCCGTCGACGTGGCCGGAGGCTTTCCAGGTGGTCGGGTGCATGAAGATGGCCGCGTCGATGCCCACCACGTTCTGGTTGAGCTGGGTCATGGCCTTCCACCAGAGCTGCTTGAGGTTGTTTTTCAGCTCCACGCCGTTGGGGCCGTAGTCGTACACGGCCGCCAGGCCGTCGTAGATTTCGGAGGAAGGAAACACGAAGCCGTATTCCTTGGCGTGCGACACGATTTCGGCCAAAGTGCCTTCGGTGGTAGTGGCGGCCGGTTTCTGCGGGGCGTTGCTCATAATGTAGTAGTGAGTAGTAGGTATTGAGTAGTGAGCTGGAGAGTGGCGGGATAGTGAGCCAGCCGGTTTTGGAGTAGCCTGCCTGACTTACCGCCACCAGCAGAACGACCCCTGTATCCTTTACTCGCTACCCCATACTAAATACTCACTACTGAATACTTATTCGGGCAAAAGTAGCAGAAACCGCCGGAGGCGCGGCAGAATGCAGCTTGGGAAAAGCCAGTATTTTCCACCTTCCGCCTCCTCTGCCGGCTTCTACCTCAGCCGATTACCCCGGCGCCCAACCCCAAATCGGTTCCTGCGTTAAGCGCATGCAAACGGGCGTTGTACCATTTTGGCGTAACAATTTCATAATCTTGCCCCGCCTAAAGGTCCCTCTACCTTTGGAACGATGAAAACCGATTTCCCATTAATTCCCCTTTTATGTTTGGCTTAGAGCCTCATGTGCTTTTGCTGCTACTAGCCTGTCTGATAGCAGCTTGCGCCTTCGAATTTGTCAACGGTTTCCACGATACGGCCAACGCCGTGGCTACCGTGATTTACACCAACGCCCTGCGGCCCTGGGTAGCGGTAGTGTGGTCGGCCTTCTGGAACTTCATCGGCGTGTTTACCGGCGGCATCGGCGTGGCCATGGGTATTGTCTACCTGCTGCCCGTCGAAAGCCTCGTGGATCAGAACGTGTACCACGGCATTGCCATGGTGGGCGCCCTCATTATCGGGGCCATTATCTGGAACGTGGGCACTTGGTACTACGGTCTGCCCTCGTCGTCGTCGCACGCCCTGATTGGCTCGATTCTGGGCGTCGGTATTGCCTTCAGCTTCCTGCCCGATTCGCCCAACGCGGCTGTCAACTGGAGCAAGGCCGGCCAAAGTGGCGTAGCCCTGCTGGTAGGCCCGCTGTTCGGCTTCTCGCTGACCATCATCATGATGTTCCTGCTCAAGCGCTTCGTGCGCACCAAGGCCATTTTCCGGGAGCCCCACAAACGCAAGCCCCCACCCATCTGGATTCGCCTGATTTTGATTGGTACCTGCACGCTGGTAAGCTTTTTCCACGGCTCCAACGACGGGCAGAAGGGCGTGGGCCTGATTATGCTGATCCTGATTGGTATTGTGCCCACCTACTTCGCCCTCGACCATACCAAGAACCCCCTGGATATGCGCGACTCGCTGGTGAAGATTGAGCAGGTGATGAGCAAGGTGAATCCCGCCGAACTGAGCCCCGCCGACCAGAAAGCCCTGGCCGAAATCAAAACCCAGACCGATGCCCTCGACGTTATTTTCGCCGGCAAGACCAGCGTGAAAGAGCTGCCCCAGGACGCCCGCTTCCAGATCCGCAAAGGCATTCTGCTGACGGCCAACCGCGCCAAGAAACTGCTCGGCAGCGAGAAGGTAAGCTTGAGCTCCGCCGACCGGGCCACCTACGATGCCGCCATGAAAAACATGACCTCCTTCACCGATTACGCCCCTTTCTGGGTGTTGCTTATCGTGGCCACCTCGCTGGGCGTTGGGACGATGGTGGGCTGGCAGCGCATTGTGAAAACTATTGGGGAGCGGATTGGCAAGGAGCACCTGACGTATGCCCAGGGCGCTTCTTCGGAACTGGTAGCCGCCACCATGATTGGCTTGTCGACGGCCTACGACCTACCCTCCTCCACTACCCACGTACTGTCGTCGGCCATTGCTGGCTCGATGGTCGCCAACCGTGGTATCAAGAACCTGAACCCGCAGATGGTCCGCAACATTGCCCTGGCCTGGGTGCTTACCCTGCCCGTCACAATGTTCCTCTCCGGAGGCCTATTCCTGCTGTTCCGCGCCCTGCTGTAACGGCGGGCTTTCCCCGAATCATACAAAAAAAGCCGGCCCATTACGGGCCGGCTTTTTTATTGCCGTAAGTTTTCGTAGGTCCGTGCCAACAATGGGAATAAGTCAAGAGCCCTGGCTTTATCCACTAAAATGGCGGGCTACTAAGCACTTATCAACTTATCCACAGGCAAAAGCCATAATTTTGTGGATAACTCTGACCCTAGCTGGGCCATTGCACCTCCAGGTCGTCGCTGATGAAGACGCCGAAATTGACGAACTGCAACTGGTCCTCATCAAAGTAAAGGTCAATCATTTCCTTTTCGTAGGACAGGCGGGTTTCGCCGGTATCCATGCGCTCTACCTCCGTCGACTCAAGGCCGTTCTGGCGCATAATCTCCTGAATCTCATCTACCGACTTGCCGTGAATGGGCTGGCCGAAGATGCGCAGACCCGGGTGGTCGGTTTCGATGCAGCTCAGGCGGAAATCGTCTTCCCGGTCGAAGTACAGGGAGTAGCCTTCCTCGAGGTAATTCCAGGCCTGGTGCTCAAACTCGTCGTCGTCCTCCGACTCTTCAATTTCCTCCGGCTCACCCATCAGGGCACGTACCTCGTCCTGAGTGGCGCCGAATTTCAGCGGGCCCATGCCGGTGCCCAGAATGATTTCGTTTTCTTCGGTGCTGCTGGGTTGTGGTTGGATGGTCTGCATAGCGGGTTTGTTTCGGTGGTTGAATGCCTGAATTCGGTTGGGTTGCTGAATTCGGATTTAAAGGTAGGTATTCGGGAATCACTTGCCGTAACGAGCCTCAAATTCGGCCCGCTGCTGCACGTAATCGGGGTGGCGCTTGGCCTCGTCCCACTTCTGCTTGAAGATGGCCGCAGCGGCCGCCTTTTCGGGGTCCTCGGGCGAGCGGGGTAATTCCTCCCTCCCATGCGCTCCACTCTGGCCTTTCTTATCGGCCGGTACGGGGCCGTCGTACTTCTTGCCGCCACGGTGGTTGGCATAGCGCCGGGCCCGGGTAAAGCCCATCTGGATGAATTTGCGGGCCATGTCGGCCCCCACGAAATCGTGGGCTTTCAGGTAGTTCAGAAACAACTGGTAGATCTGCTCCGACGATTCGCGGGCTACTTCGGGGGTACGGAAACGCCAGTAGGGCAGAATTTCCGATTTGTAGGGTTCTACCAGCAGCACGCCCTGCTCGCCCTTGCCCACGCGGTAGAGTTCCGGGTGCTGGCGGAAATCGGTGGTTTTGAAGTCGAGGGTATAATCGAAGGGCATGGGCAGCAAACGGTGGGAAAAAGCATATACGGCCAAACCCGGGCCGCGGACCAATACGGCCGCTTTTCCACGAGCTTGGGCTATGCAAGAACCTGCTTAGAGAACCTGAATGAGCAAGATGAACCGAGCCGAAGTTGCTACGTGCACGCGGTAGAACGAAGCAGGCGCTGAGGTGCGAACCGACAAGAAAATAGCCCCGCCGGAGAATCCGACGAGGCTACGTGGTAGTGGTAGAGCCACAGGACGAGCGGGTGAGAAGAGTACTACAACCGCTATTCTGCAGGCTACACTTACTCGGATACTTCTACTTCCATGGGGCAATTTGTCCGGCCGGCGTAGTTGCCACAGCCCCACATATCCAGATCGGACAGGGTTTCGAGGCGCTGCTCCAGCTCCTCTACTTCGAACAAGCTAGTAACCTGTTCGTTAGCGACGTTAGTCGTGGTTAGAAAAGAATTTTCCATAAGTAGGAATAAGAATGAAGATGGTATGGGTTGGACAAGAAATAACCGTCGACTAACCCAATTTAAGTGGACGGCAACAAAAGCACTACCTACCTCCACGTCCACGTGGGTAGGTGGTTTTATGACTGCACCCCGCCCAATACGCTCCTAGCGGCCGTCAGCGCATAGATCTGAGCAGCCCCAAGCCTGCTAAGGCACCACGTTAGCGGGGGGTGCCTACGGCTACTTCACGCAGCCGCAAGGCTTTCGAGAGGGCGTCGTCCAAGGGCTCAGCCGAGTTCAGCACTGCCCTGATGGTATCCTGTTTAACCACAACAACGGTGGGAACCTGGTTGGTAAGCTGCCGCATTTCTGCATCAGGCACCGTATGAATAGCAAATGACGGCGCAAAGTGGCGCATATACTTTTGCTGCTCCTCGGCCGGGCCGCGGGGGCTAAGGGCAACAATCTTGCTCACCAAACCAGTCTTTTGGTAGTTGAGCAGGGTGGGAGTTGCCGCCCAGCAGTGCGGGCAGGTGGGCCGGAAAATAAAGACCAAATACGTAGCTTGATGGGGGGAGCAATACGGGGCAAGCGCCGTGGCCCGCACAGCTTGGCCGGGCGCTAAGAATACCTGGGGAGTGTAGCGGGACCCGACTGCCAGAAATGAGCCGAGCGTGACGCCGCTCACTACCAGCAGCTGCCAGCGGGCGGGTGGAGAAGCTGGCTCCGGGGCGGCCCGGTAGAGGCCAGCAGCCAGCAGCAGCAGCAGGCCATTACGCCCAAATGCCAGCCAAGGCGGCATTTGCAGGGCCGTGAAAGCCCCAAAACACCCGCAGTCCGTAACTCCGTGCCCCAGGTAGCCATAGGCAAAGAATAGAGTGAACATAACTAGCAGGGCCAGGGCCGCTGCCGCTAAAAGCCGAACGTGTATCCGTAGCAGCAAGCCTACGCCCAGAGCCAGCTCGACAGTCGTGAGCAAGGGAGCCGCAAAGCGTAGCTTGGGAAGCCCATAGGCAACAATAGTATCCGCAAACTGGGCCTGATCTAAAGCCTTGCCTACCCCCGAAACCAGAAAGAAGACACCGATTATTCCTGCGGTCAGGACCACTGGCCTGGAGTACTTCATAGAGGAAGAAGTAAATAACAGATAGCAAAACAGGCGGATCGGGGATGCGCCCTATTGCCCCACCACAACCCATTAATCTTTATTGAACTAAGGCTGCCGGTAGCTCATCTGCTTGTCAGACTCGGCGCCTTGGGGCGAAAGAGGAATGAATCAGGCGGCAGCTCTGCCACCTCAGGACTGAGAGCAAAGCTGCCGCCGATTCTACCTCACAGAAGGTGACTCAGTGCTACTGCACGCAGCCATTACCGCCGTTAGAAACGTCGTTGCAGTCAGTTACCTGCCACATTTGAACGGTTTCAAGACGCTGCTCGAGTTCTTCGGTTTCGAAGAGGTTCGTCAGTTGAGCATCGGCCAGGCGGCCTTCCGAGAGGGTGTTGGGGGTGGTTTGCATAAAAAAATAAAAAAGAAATGATGAATAAGCAGGTAGAAAGAACACCGGATTTCCCTGCATTAAAAATGCCGGTGGTAATAGCTAACATGAATTCTGGACGGAGTCAGAGCATGCCCCCACTCGTTATCGGGCACTAGGTTGTAACAGCTTGCAGCCCCTGAGGTACCCCGCAACTATTGTTTTACTGGGCCCACTCGTCATAGTAATTATCCCGTGCGCTAACCAGTACAAGGCGCTGCTCCAGCTCTACGGTTGCAAAAAGATGAGGCAACGGGGCAGAGGCCACGCGGCCTTTTTATAAAAGTGTTGCTAGCAGTTGCCATAAAAATTAAAATAGAATGATAAAAACGACTACATAGAACGCTGGCACTGCTTTACGCTGAGCGACCAGCCAGGAAATAATATCCAGAAGCAAGGACTCCTGTTTTAGACAGATAAGCTGTAGTAACCCTGAGCGCCCAAACAGAAGTAGAACTTTTAGGCCTCTATAGCCGCCTTCTTTTGACTGCTCTGCCAAGTAGTAAGCGTGATAAATAAATAGCGCATTGCCAGCACGTAAAAAGAGGCAATAATGATCGGGATTTGTTTTAAATCAGCTAACGACAACATACCGACGGTTAGCTTACCTAATAGCGCGGTTACAAGCAGCGGAAATTGTACGAACTGGTCACCGTAGCGCACGGCAGTAAAGGCAGCAAAGGCAATAAATAATAAGCTGTTGGCTGCACCATACAGGAATAAAAAGAACTGTTTGCCGACTAGCACTCGGCCCCGGCTGCTCCACACGAGCTCCAATCCGCGTAGCGAAAGGCTACGTTTCACAACTTGCGCGGCCTTCTGCTGCAGATTAGGCGTGTTCAGCAGGTCGGAAAGCAACCAGTAGCCGTCGTGACGAACGAAAGGATTGAATTGCCACAGTGCGACGGCCATCGTAGCCGTAGCCGCTAGTAGCAGAGGGGAAAAAGAGGTGGCTAAATACCCGACGGCCAACAGACCGGCATACAGGGTCTGGCTGAAGATTCCTCCCAGGTTGACAATAATGCGGCGTTGTCTGTTCGTCTGCCACACGTTGGTAACGTCGGCGTACAGGGCCGGAATAATGAATAAATAAAATCCGAAGCCTATGCCCCCGTGCCGAATACCGAAGCGCCGGCAGGCGGCAATATGCCCCAGTTCGTGGATGAAAAAGGAGAAGTAGAGCAGGGGTAAGATAATCCAGTAGCGGGAGCCACTAGGTAGGAGAGCAGATGAGTTGCCCAGATAAACTATTAGCAGGAAAGCCAGCAGCAGGAAAAAAATAGGCCAGAACAGCTGGGGCGCGTAGAATACTCGCAGCGGGGCGGCACATATTGCTGCTATCTTAGCCGACAGCAGCTCCATTTTCAACCGGATGTAGTTAGAGCCGGCTACCGCTTTGTCTTCCTTCTGATCGTGGGTTAAAATGCCGTAGCCGCCAAAACGGGCCTGTAGCAGGGTAGCAAACTCCCCACCGGAGAGGTTAGCCCGAAACCGGACATTAAACCGGGCACAGGCTTGATCCATCGACTCGGCAGTACGCAGCAAGCTGAACAACTCCTCGGTATCCTTATTCACCAGCAGGTTGTGCCCCGTGTCCGTATTGATCAGCCAGCGCTGCTCATCAAATGGCATGAGCTGAACATTTTCTCGCAAAAGCATGGCAGGTTGATTAAGCATATGCGGGAAGAGCCACCATCGTTTTGGCGTATGTACTCAAGGCATTGAGGGCAGTACTGGTGGTGAAAATCCGGTTGTGGTCATCCACCTCGATGTCAGTGCCAAAGGAGCTCAAACGCCACCGCTTCACGGTAGCCGGGTCGGCCACATCGGTAGCGGGCACCCGCAGAATGCGCGTGGTCAGCCAGCTACCATCACTCATCTGCTGGCTTAGCAGCCACTGGGCACCCCGCTCCACGGCGGCCGAGTAGTCTTGGCTGGAATTCACCAGTAGCGCCTTAAGGGCTAGTGCGGTGAAAAAAGCGCTGGGCTGCTGGGCGTTGGTTTGCCCGTACCATGCCCCATTATCGGACTGCTGGGCTGCCAGCCAGCGCAATCCGGCTTCCCGACACGCGTCGTGCTCGGCTACCGGGGCCAGGGCCAGGATGGCGAAAGCAGTAGCATAGATGGGGCTGGTCCACCAATAAGAGTTCCAATAGCCCGCGGGGTGCTGGTGACGAGCCAGGTAGCGGCAGCTCAGCTGATACTGCGGCTCGAGCTCCTTGTAGAGCCGCAGAACATAGGCGGCGGCGGCCGTAACACAGAGCTTGGGAGTAAGCCAAGCGGCCACGCTTACGTGCTTGGGCAGCTTCATGATGTTGCGCAGGCGGGTCTCATCCCGGTACGTCACCCATCCCCCGTCCGCATCCATAAATTCCAGCCAGGTGCTGATTTGCTGAGGAGAGGTTTCGCCCCAGACTTTACGGCGCAGCCCCATACTAAAATTGGTCGAGTCGCCGTCCTGCATGATGCCCTCATTGTAGGAAGGAGGCAGCAAAAAGGAGGCATCGAAAGCTTCGTGCGCCGCGGTGAGGCCGATTTTGGTTTCGGCAAGCAGCAGGCCCGCATAGGCGGTGGTCCACATCTTGCTTTGTCCGGCACTGGTCAAAAAGTCCAGCCAGCACCCCTGAGCGTCGCGGCTGGCCTGCAAATGCCGCAGGGCCATTGCCGCGGCGGTCTGTACTGTTGGTAGCGTCAGGTCTGGGTGCTCAGCATGGAAGGGAGTAAAGCTTTTACGGGCCTTCACCCGCGTTTTTTCCAACAACTGTGCTACCTCATGCTGGTAAATATTGCAGCCATCGAGTTGCTGCTGCACATAAAGCGCCAACTCCGTGAGGCCGAGCGAGTGAGCTATAGCCACACTCTGACCGAAGTGCTGACTGCTGCGGTCCAGCAAATGCTGGGCAATGCCTGACGTAAAACAGTGCTGATAAAGTTCTCCCACCGAAAGCCGACTTCCTTCGAGCTGCTTATCTCTCAGATACTTTTCAACCAGGAAATGAGCATACGTAAACTGCCCATCCAGCCAGTCCTGTTTGAAATCCTGGATATCATCCAAGTACTGAATTGCAATGTGCAAATGCTGCAAGCAGCGCTGCACCTCTTCTACCGGCCCGGTATTGTTGTTCAGTCTGCACATAGCATGCGCCATGGCATAGCAAATAGCGGATTTGTCACCAGCTATTTCTTCAAATAGACTTTCGGAGAAAACCGCACGCGCAGCCGACATTTCCTTCTCGCGCATAGTAGCTGCTACGTACTGCTTTTTACACAGCGCAAAGGCGGCCCAGAAAGTGTCGTCGTTCGGAAAAAGTTGCGTTAAGCCACGCACGGCCTGCTCATGCACGGCCAAGCAAGTGAATAACTGCTCAGCATACGCGGCGGTTGTACACGGCTTGTCTACTAACTGATCGACTAATAAAGTAAACCGGAAATACAGATAACTGTACCCGGTTAGATTCCGAAAGACTTCTTCTTGAACACGGGGAAATACAGGAGATAAAAAATGGGGTAACTGCAAATAAAAAGCATGCTTATCCAGTAGGCTTTCCGCGGCTAATAGGCTCCCAATCTCGTGCTGTATCTGTAATGAAGAAATAAAGTCCTTTATAAGCTCTTTATAATGTTTCAATGTTAAAATAATAATACATATGCTTATATAATCTCGGATGAAATATATGGAATGAATTCCCAATATCTTCTTACTGCCACATATATATTTATTTTCAACAGGACCATATTTTATCTGTATTGGGCACCTGTTATGTATAAAATACTGTTTATCAAACAATTAATCAACCGACACCTCCAACCGAGAAGATATTCCCTGCTCAGGACTTCCTGTGCAGGTTAAAATGAGCAGACCGGGCAAGGGCTCTGTAGCTGGCGATACGCTCAAGTGGTGGGTGCCTTGCCTGTGTTGCAGCTCCGCCCTGGGTGGCCCGTAGTTCGGCAGTAGCAGCCTTGGCCGGAGCTTGCTCACCTGAAGTGGATAACTAAGAGTAGGGGTACTGGCTGGGGTGAAATCGACAACCCCGACGGTCCAATGCCAGCACTGCCTACAGATGGTCCGAACGTAACCGGCCGAGTCCGGACACATGAGCCGCTTGGCCAGAAGCGCTGCCCAGACTGGTATGTGCAGACAGAAACGGAACTCTTCGAACGCAGAGCATTCCCAACCTTTTCCTTTTTGAAAGTGGCCCGAGCTTTTCCACAGGGTTAATAACTTTTGAATTAAATTTTTTAAAAGATTTCTCTTTGTCCCCAGTCGTTAGGGGTGTTTATAAGTGGATAAGAAAATATAGTTATACACAGGGCGGATAACTTGTGAACAAGAACGGGTTTATACACCGTCTGTCAACAGGGTGTGTGGATAGTAAAGTATACATTTTCAATGCGTTGTGATAATTATTCACAATTCACAGCGTTATCCACGAATCCACAATTCACAGGTTTCGCCCTGTGTGGATTAGAGCATTTTTCGAGGAAAGTTATCCACCCTTATCCACGTCGGGAGTGTAGATAGAAGCCTCTGTGCTGGCTCCGGAACCGGCAAAAAAACTTTTCCGCAACTTCTCCACGGGTTATCCCCACGTTTCCCCAGCATTATCCACAGATTATTCCCCGAAGCACGAAATGCGCCTGAATGGCTGTGGAAAAAAATGTGGAAAGCACGTAGAATCCTGATCCTGAAAGCGCCCAATGTGGATAGCTTCTTCGGGCTGTTTAGCAGGCCTCCCGTTTGCCACTGGCCAGCAGATAAAGGTGCAGGCCACCCGCAACGGGTGGAACCAGCCCTGCCAGTAGGCTGGGCAGCCACGGAAACTCAGCACGTAGTCTTGGCTGGCGACCCTAACAAAGAAAATCAGCTAGTAACTCTGACGGGCTTAAACGCCAGCTGGCCCCGAACACGCAGGGTGTTCGGGGCCAGTTGGCGTTTGACAGCAGAATGGTTTAGGGCTAGAAGGCTAGCTTAACGTCTTCCACTTCCCAGTTGGCGCGCACCTGAATCGGCTGAGGGGCCATGTAAACTGGTTCGGGCGGGAGAATGAACTTGGGGTCACCGCCGCGCCAGACGCCGTTATTGTCCGCGTCGATCAGCACCCGCAGCCGGTAGCTGCCCGGGGCCAGATTATCGAAGCGGAAAGTGTTTTTGGGACTTTCCAACACGGCTGCTACCTGCCCGCTGCCATCGAGCAGCTGCAGCTGAAAGCGGGTATATTTGGTTTGCACAGTACCCGCTAGGCTACCCACCGGCGACTGGTCCGTGACGGCCAGCTTCAGGGGGCGCAGGCCCAGGCGCTGATCCGTAATACTGGTTACTGCCGTCGAATCCAGCAGAAGAGTAACCGACTTTTTGGCCTTGGTATTTAGATTCACCGTGAGCTGGGTCCGGTCGGGACTGAGCGTCGCTTCCTGGGGTACCCGAATGGGCTTACGGCTGGTCGAGTCTTCCAGAAGCGTGCCAATGGGCTGCTTGGTAAAGGGCTTCAGCGGCTCCAGGAACTGAAACCGCACCTGCCCCTGCCGGTACACGTCGCGCGGATTGCCGGCTACGCTATACTGCGGCCCGCGCCGGGCCGTGGCCGGAGTGGTACCCGGGAATTTGACGTTGATGGTGTCGCGGCCCACGTTGCCCACGCTGTCGGTAGCGGCCAGCACATAGCGGCCTTCCGCCACAGCCGGCGTGCGAAATAGACTGACGTTGCGCCCCTTTTCGCTGAGCAGTAAAGCCTCGTTGAGCGGCGCGTTGGGAGTGCCGGCCGGGGCACCCAGGGCTGATAAACTGGCCTGGGCCAGGCCCTCGTTAAATACGATTCGAAACTGAGTGGGGGTGCCTTGCTGGCTGGTAATAATGGGCCGGCGGGCATCGGGGCGTACCAGCACTAGGCGCAGGGAATCGAGGCCGGGGCGCACGGTTATCGGCTGGGGCAAGTAGCCGATCTGCTCCCCTTCCTCGTAGCGGCCACTGTTATTCTTATCGGCCAGGGCGAAGAGGCGGTAGCGGCCTACTTTCAGGCTTTGCAGCGAAAAGCCGCCCGACTTATCGGTCCGGTTCAGGTAGTAGGGCTTGCCCCGGCGGATGTTGAGCGTATCGGTTTCCGGGTATAGCATCACCGATACTTCGGCGGCCGGCGAACCGCTGAGCAGCTGGGTAACGGTGCCTTTCACCGAGCCCGAGTCGAGGCGGGCGCCGGTGCTGAAGGTAACGCTGACATTCTGGGCCGGCAGGTTCTCGGTAATGTCGGTGACGGCCTCGCGAAAGTTGAAAGTATAGGTTGTATTGGGCTGAAAGGGCTTTTCGAAAATCAGGGAAATGGCCGCCCGTTCTTCCTTGATTTTATACTTGTCGTCTTCGCCCAGCACCGGCGCCACAATCAGGTTTTTGGTGAGGTCCTTGAGCTGCACGCTTTCCGAAAACTCGAGGCGTACGGTTTGCTGCTGCACGTTGCGGGCCCCGTTTGCGGGCGAGGTGCTGACGAGCTTGGGCGGGGTGGTGTCGCGCGGGCCCCCCTGCGGCGAGCTGATGGAGGCGCACCCACTCAGAGCAGCGCCGGCGGAAAGCAGGAATAGCAGGTTAGCGCGAACGGACATTATACAGCAAAAGCGTGATGACAGTAAGTAAAGCAATGGCCGCAACAATGCGGATACTGGTTTTGCGCGTGGGCTTGTCGTCTTCTGCCGCCGGCAACACTGGCGTGGCAGTAGCCACCACCGAGTCGGGCTGCAGGGCTTTGCGGCTGGTATCGGGCTGAAAACCCGGCCGGAGCGGCGTCGTAACAGAAGCCGTTGACGATAAGATGCTTGGCCCCTCCCCTGCCCTACCGGCGTTGGCCCCGTTCAGGCAGAACAGGCTCCCAACCACCAGCAGAAGCAGCGTAGCGCGCATGGCTCAGCGTTTGTGGGCCACGTAGATAACGCTCGAGTACAAGCCTTCGTGTTCCTCGGCGTACTTATTGGACTTGTAGCCGGCCTTGAGCACATTCATCAGCCCGCCGCCCCGCTCTGCCCGGTGCTTCTCGCTGAGCATGCTTACGTAGTAGGCATCCAGGGGCATGGGCAAGGTTTCAGGCACCGTGAGCTTATGCTTTTTAAGCAGCAGCTTCATGGTTTTGGGACTGAAATGGTACAGGTGCCGGGGCACGTCGTAGGCAGCCCAGTCCTGGCGGTAGTGCTGGGCGTCGAGGCTGTCGACGTTGGGAACGGCAATGATGAGTACGCCGTCGGGCTTGAGCAGGCGCACCAGCTGCTGCAGGGTTTCGTTCAGGTTGTGGACGTGTTCGAGCACGTGCCACAGGGTAATGGCGTCGAACGTGCCCGACTCAAACGTGACCAGGTTTTCGTTGCCGATGGGCTGCCCTACCCGCTCGGAGGCTTCCTGCTGGGCCCGGGCATTAGGTTCTACGCCTACTACCTGCCAGCCACCGGCGCGGGCCGTGGCCAGAAAGTGGCCCGTGCCACAGCCGTAATCCAGCAGCTTGCCCTTGCGTGGGGCCAGCTTGTTGACCAAAGCCACTTTGCGGCGCATCGTGAAAAAGCGCGCCACTTTATAGGCCTGGTTGATAACCCCGGTCGCCGTGCTGTTGTGCGAAACGTAGTCGTCCGACTCGTAGTAGCGCCCGATGGCCTCGATGCCGGGCCGTGGGTTGGTAAACTGGAAGGTGCAGTGCTGGCACTGCACGATGGCAAAGCTTTCCTTGCTCACCGACTTATCCTCGACTACCAGCTTGTTGCGAAACTCGGTTTTGCCGCAAACCGGGCAGGATTCTAATCGTTCGTAGGACACAGGTTCAGACTATAAGCGAAGCAGCCTGACTTGGAGCAGGCTGCCATTTGTGTTGTACTAGCAAAAATAGGCTTTTGAAGCAACACTAAGGCAGCCGCCTAGATTCATGCAAACGGTCAAGGCTGTCAGCCTCTATCCGCTCCCGGGCTTCCATACGCGCGGCTTCTGCCGGGCCTGGGTCGCCCATGAAACCCATTAGAATGAACATAGTGGCACTCCAGAAGAAAAGCCCTAAGCCCAGGCCCGGCAGCGCTACCAAAAGCCATTTCAGAGCCTGCCCCGGCCGCTTGCGCCACAGACACAGCAGCAACAGCAAAAAACCGATAGCAAAGCTGGTTAACAGGACGAGGATGGCCGCGTACCAGCTTTGCTGAAGCGCGTCTGGATGCCGAAGGAGAAAATCGAACCGTTTCGGCAACAGCACCGCCAGCAAGTACACAATGCATACAAAGCTGGCTAGCAATTGTAGCAGTATGAAGTAGCGTTTGCGCAGCACGAGGCCTACGCTGCCCTAGCGGCCCAAATACACCATCAGCACCGACACGTCGGCCGGCGACACGCCGCTGATGCGGGCGGCCTGCCCCAGGGTTTCGGGCTGCACCTTGAGCAGCTTTTCCCGAGCCTCGTGCGAGAGGGCCGGCATCTGCTTATAATCGAGGCGGCCCTGAATCACGAAGTTTTCCAGCTCGGCCACGCGGGCGGCCTGCTGGTTTTCCTTCTCGATGTAGGACTCGTACTTGATGGCAATAATGGCCTGCTCCAGGCTGTCGGGCTGGTACTGGCCCAGGGCCAGCGTGAGGGCCGGCAGGGTGCGCGTGAGGTGCTCCAGCTCCAGGTTGGGCCGGCGCAGCAGGTTGACGGCGCGGGTTTTCTCGTGAATCGTGGCCGAGCTCAGCTCCTCCAGCAAACCGTTGATTTCGGTGGGCTCGATGCTGAAGTTTTTCAGCAGCTTCACCACTTCAGCGGTTTCCTGCTGCTTGCGCTGCACCCGCTCCATCCGCTCATCCGAAGCCAGCCCCAGGGCGTGGCCCAGGGGCGTGAGGCGCAGGTCGGCATTGTCCTGGCGCAGTAGAATGCGGTATTCGGCACGGCTGGTGAACATGCGGTAGGGCTCGTCGGTGCCTTTGTTCACCAGGTCGTCGATGAGCACGCCGATGTAGGCCTCGCTCCGTTTCAGGATGAAAGGCTCCTTGCCGTGCACCCGGTTGTGGGCGTTGATACCGGCCATCAGGCCCTGGCAGGCGGCTTCCTCGTAGCCCGTGGTGCCGTTGATCTGGCCGGCGAAGTACAGGTTCTTTACCCGCTTGGTTTCCAGGGTCAGGTTAAGCTGGGTCGGCGGGAAGAAGTCGTACTCGATGGCGTAGCCGGGGCGGAACATCTTGGCATTCTCGAAGCCGGCAATCTTGCGCAGGGCCCGGTACTGCACGTCTTCGGGCAGGGAGCTGCTAAAGCCGTTGATGTACATTTCCACGGTGCTGCTACCCTCGGGCTCCACGAAGATCTGGTGGCGGTCCTTGTCGGCGAAGCGGTTGATTTTGTCCTCCACGCTCGGGCAGTAGCGCGGCCCCAGACCCTTGATGCGGCCCTGGAACATCGGCGACTTCTCGAACCCTTCGCGCAGGATGTCGTGCACCTCCTGGTTGGTGTAGGTGATGTAGCACGGGCGCTGCTTGACCAGGGCGGGTGTGTCGAGGTAGCTGAACTTGCTGGGCACGTCGTCGCCGGCCTGTTCTTCCATTTTGGAGTAGTCCAGGCTGCGGCCGTCCACGCGGGGCGGGGTGCCGGTTTTCATGCGGCCCGTCTCGAAGCCTAGCTCCTGGAGCTGCTCGGTGATGCCCGTGCTTTTCTTCTCGGCAGCGCGGCCCCCGCCGAAGTTTTTCTCCCCGATGTGAATTAACCCGTTCAGGAAGGTGCCGTTGGTAAGCACCACGGCCTTGCCCCGGAACTCGATGCCGAGCTGGGTTTTGACGCCCACCACGGTGTCGTTTTCCACCACGATGCCCGTCACCGATTCCTGCCAGAAGTCCACGTTCGGGGTTTGCTCCAGCGTGTTGCGCCACTCTTCGGCAAAGCGCATCCGGTCTGACTGCGCCCGGGGGCTCCACATGGCGGGGCCTTTCGAGCGGTTCAGCATCCGGAACTGAATCATGGTCTTGTCGGTGATGATGCCGCTTTGGCCACCCAGGGCGTCCACTTCGCGCACGATCTGGCCCTTGGCCACCCCACCCATGGCCGGATTGCACGACATCTGGGCAATGGTGTTCATGTTCATCGTAACCAGCAGGACTTTAGAGCCCAGGTTGGCCGCAGCCGCAGCCGCTTCGCACCCGGCGTGGCCGGCACCTACTACAATAACATCGTATTCTTCCTGCTGAAACATGGCAGTGGGGGTTGAAAGCTAAGGACTGTTCGGATGAACAGCGCTGATGGCCATTTTGTGCCGTTGGGATAAAAACTGAAAAAACCGCCTCCGTTTCCAGCGAAACAGCCTGCGGTTCTTTAGCTCTTGGCGGAGCGGAGTGGCCTAACGCAACGTGCTCAGAACGTGCGCAAAGATAGGCAGGAATCCTGTTTTTTGCGCAGGTGTTGATTTAGTCCTGCTCGTCGGCCGTCAGGTCTTCGTCCTGCCAGGCCGCCAGCAGCTCAGCAGATTGCCGCGCTACTACTTCCCACGAAAAAGGCATCCAGCAACTATTCAGGGCATCAAATACTTCGGTGGCCTCCCGGCAGGCAAACAGCTTGTAGTCGAACTTGGGGTAGTTGTGGACCAGGTAGCCGGGGTAGTAATAGTCGTGGTGCTGGCGCTGGGCGTATTCCATTTTAAGCAGCATCAGGTACTTGCCCAGGCTGTACTTGCGGTAGTCGGGGTGGTAGAAGTTCATGATGCCGGCTAAGCTGCGGGCCCCGCTGTCGAAAATACCGGCGGCAATGAGGCGGCCATCGTCGCGCACTTCCAGCACGCCCGTGCTAAACACATTGTGGTCGGAGCCGGCCAGGATGAACGACTCCACGGTGGGCGGAGCATCGAAGGTAATGGAGCCGCGGTAGGCCGCGTAGAGTTCTTCCAGTTCCTGGGTTAGCCGAAACTCCCGTAGCGTCACGGAGAACCGCTCGTTGAGGCGCAGCAGCCGGCGCTGCTCGGGGCCGTAGCGCACGTTGGCCAGCACCAAGCGCAGCCAATGCACGCTGTATAATTCTCCTTCGATAGGCAGAATGCGGCAGGTGAATAAGTCCTGGTGCATTCGGTAATATCCTTGGCTCAGGTAATAATCCAGGGCGTAGCCAGGAATGATAAGATTGGGCGAGGAATTGGCAGACATGAAACAGTAAGCTAAGGCAGAACGGCAGCGGCGGAGCGAGCCTGGCTAAGAGCACCCTACAACCGGAACAAAGACTTGGTAAAACGTCCCTGGTGGGTTCCGGGCACCTGTCAAGAAACAAAAAACGCCCGCAGTGGTGCGGGCGTTTCGAGAAAATAACGTGAGAAGCAGGTAGCCGGAGCTTTAGAACGTGCGCAGCGAAAGGCAGTAGTCCTCTTTTTTGCGCATGGCCGTCTGGCTCAGCAGGTCTTTATCGGCGTAGCCCAGCAGGTGGAGCACCCCGTGAATCATCACGCGGTGTAGCTCGTCGTGGAAGGTGACGCCCAGACTTTGGGCATTTTCCCGCACCCGGTCGACGCTGATGAAAATGTCGCCCTCAATGATATCCGCATCGTCGGCGTTATCAAAGGTAATAACGTCGGTGTACGTGTCGTGGTCGAGGTACTCGACGTTGACGCGGTGCAGATACTCGTCGGAACAGAAAATATAGGTCAGCTGCACGATTTTGTGTTCGTGCACCTGGGCAATTTTCTCAATCCACGAAGTCAGGGCCTCGGCTTCAGCCAGTTCAAAGTCGACATCTTCGACCAGGAACTCGATGCCGTGCGACTCGTGCGACTCTTCCGGCAAGCCGGCGTTCATTTCACTTTCCGTTCCGGGAGGGTGCTGATTCATGCCGCGTTTTCGCTGGAAACGGTGTCGGTTGCGGAAGATTCGTCGGTTTCGGCCGGCGAGAGCATAAAGGTGAGCTGCACGTTGCGGCCATCCTTGGTGAACTCTACTTCATCGGCCAAGTGGCGAATGAGGAAGATGCCGCGGCCGCCGGGGTTTTCCAGGTTTTCGGGCGCCGTGGGGTCGAGCAGGTCGGTATAATCAAAACCTTCCCCTTCGTCTTCCACTTCAAACTTCACCCGATCCTTATCAACATAGAGCGACAGGTAGACGTTGCGGTCCTTGTCGAACTTGTTGCCGTGGCGGATAGCATTGTTCACGGCCTCCGTCACGGCGACCATGATGTTGCCATAGATATCATCCTCGATGTGAAACGTATCCTTGGAGTTGTCGATAAAGCTTTCTACGACACGGATATTCTCAACGAGCGAAGGAATCTGAATTTTAACCTGTTTCATAGGTATGTAAAGGGGAGCAGGGCGGTAAAATTAGCGGAACACTATTTCATTTTCTGAAAATATTCACTCACCTCCCGCTGGTAGTACGGCGTGAGGGCCGGTGGAACGGTCCGCAGCAGCTCCGTTTGGCGGTTTTTCTGCTGCTTATATTTCTCAAAAGCAGGTGGAAATACCGGTGTCCGGTTCTGTGCGGTCTGCGCTTCGCGCTTGTCATCCTGGTCCCGTTCCCGAGCCGATTTCTCGACTTCCAGCAAACGAGTCATGATTTGACGCTGACGCAAAATGGTTTGCTCCGTTAGCCGCTTGTTTACGAGGTCGGTTTCGGTTTGTTCCATTAATTTCTTCAACTCGCCGGTGCCGCCGGCGCCGTTCTGGCCTTTGCCTTCTTTGCTGCCTTGTTGCAGCTTATCAAGCTCTTTGAGGGCCTGGCGAAGCATTTGCTGTTGAGCTGCGAGTTTAGCTAAATCTTCTGACAACGCCCGTCCGGTTTTGCCGCTTTGCTGCAGCTGCTGAATCTGCTGGTTGAGCTGCTGCTGCATCTTGCCCAGCTGCCCCTCGCCGGCGGCGCTGCCTTTCTTCTTTTTCTTGCCGCCGGGCTTGCCCCCACCCTGCTGGGCCTGCTGCCCTTCGCGCTGCTCCTGCTGCATCTGCTGCAGGGCGTCGTTGAGCATCAGGGCCAGGTTGTTCATGCTGGTCATGGCCAGCTGCTGGCTGCTGGTGGCCCGGCCCACGTTGCGCTGCCGGATCTGGTTCAGCGACTCGTCCATCTGCCCGTTCATCTCCCCTACTTCCCGGGTCACGAACGACTTGATCTGGAATACTTTTTTGGCCAGGGCATACAGGGAGTCCTGGATGATGGCTGCGTCGTCCTTGAGCTTGCGCTGGTTCTGGCCCAGCTGCACGAAGCGCGGGTCGGTCTGGTCGACGGTGCGGAACTGCTTCATCAGGTTTTCCTGGTCGAAGCTGAGCGTGATGAGGTTGTCGAGGATGTCGCGCAGGTCGTCGATGTTCTGCTGCTGCTGCTCGTCCTGGTCCTCTTCCTGCTGCTGCTTCATTTTCTGGGCCATCTGCTGCATCTTCTGGGCGGCCTGCTTCTGGCTCTGGCTGGCTTTCTTGTTTTGGTTCTTGCCGAGCTGCTCCTGGCTGTCCTGCTGCTGCTGGTCCACGTCCTGCTGGTCCTGCTTCATGTCGTCGGCGCCGTTCTGGTTGTCCAGCTGCTCGTCCATCTTCTTGAGTTCGTCGAGCTCCTTTTTCACGTCCTGGAACTGCTGCTGCTTCTCAGCCTGCTGCTGCTTGAGTTGCTCCTGCTTCTGCTGCTGGTCCTGCTTCGAGTCGCCTTTCTGCTGGTTGTCCTTGTCGTTTTTCTCGGTTTGCTCGGCCAGCTTTTCCTGCTCCTGGGCCAGCTGCTCGAGCTTCTCGGTGGCCTGCTCCATCTTCTGCTCAAACTGCAGCTGCTTGAACATTTCCAGGGCCCGCTCCAGCTCTTTTTGCAGGGTGTTTTCCTTGTTTTCGAGCTGCTGCAGCATCTTTTGCAGCTGGGCGTCGGGCGTTTTCTGCTCTTCCAGCAGCTTCTGCAGTTGGTCGTAGAGCTTCTTGGTTTCGGGGTCGAGCAAGGAGTCCATCAGCTTCTTAAGCTCCTCGGCCTTGTCGCGCAGCTCCTCGCTCTTGGGGTCGAGCTGGTCCTGCTTCTGGGTCAGCTCCTCAAACATCTTCTTCATGTCGGCAATCTGCTGGTCCATCTGCTGCTTCTGCTCGAGCATGTCCTGGAGCTGCTTTTTGTCCTGGAAGTTGAGGCTGCGCTTGGTTTTGAGCTTGTCCTCAGTCTTGGCCATTTCGCGCTCCAGCTTTTTGGACTTCTCGGCCGCCTGGCTCAGCTGGTTCTGCACCGACTGCGACTGGGCGTTCATCTGCTCCCGCAGTTCCTTGGTAGAAGGCAGCTTGAACTCGGCCGCCCGCGTCCGGGCCGCTTTGGGGCCGTGCACGCCGTCGTTATCCCACACCTGCAGGAAGTATTCCACCCGGTCGCCGGGCTTCAGGTTCAGGGGCGCCAGGTCCCACTGGTAGGCGTAGCTCTGGGTCGGGCCGCTTTGCAGGGCAATGGCGCGGGCCTTGTAGTCGCCGTTGGGCCGGGCTTTGGAAGTCACGCGGTAGTGGAGCTGCAGGCGGCTCAGGCCGTAGTCGTCGCGCACCGAACCGCCCAAAGCCAGGTAGCGCAGGGAGGTGGTATCGGCGAAGCTCTCGACCGTAATTTCCGGCACCAGGTCCGGAATGGCGGTAATCTGGTACTGAATCGGGTCCCGGTTGAGGCTGGCCGCGTTGCGCAGGCGCACGGCGTATTCCTGGCTTTTCAGGACGCGGCGCGTCGTTGCAAACCCCTCCCCCGCCTCGGTGGCTGTCACGGTTTCCTCGGGGTTGGTGAACAGCAACTGCAGCTCGTCGGTGGCGGCGGTGGCGAATTCCCAGCGTACGGTGCTGCCCTCGGGCACCGTGAGGTTGCCGGTATTGCGGATGGTTTCGGCGGGCTTGCCGATATAGGTCGGGTAGGTGACGTGCACGGCGAAGTCGCGCAGGTTGGGCCGCTCGCGCACCAGCAGGTCGTAGTCGTCGGAGGTGAAGCCGGCGGCCGAGAGCTGGAACTCCACGTTGCGCTGCAGCTGCCGGAACTCGTAGGTGTAGCGGTTGCCGCTCTGCTTCGTCAGGCGCCGCTCCCGGCCCCCGTACACGATGCTGATTTCGTTGGGCAGGGCCTCGCCTTCCACCGTCACGGCCAGCTCGTAGTTTTCGCCCTTAAAGGCCTTCAGGTCCTTGTTCTCAACAATAAACGTAAATGGAGCTGGTGGCGAATAGGCCCGGTTGTAGTGGAAAATCCGCTCGGTACCCTGCACGAACAGGGCGGGGTACACCAGCAGCAAGAGCAGCATGATGCCGGCCGGTACGGCCACGTATTTCCACAGCGGCCGGGTCTGGTTCCTGATATTGATGCCCTGACTGAACTCCAACCCGGTGAGCTGACCGGCGCGCTGTTCCAGGCTGGCGGCAATCAGCTCATTCTCCCGGGCCTGGCCCTGGAGCTGCAAGGCGTTGAGCAGCTTGTCCTGGACCTGGGGAAATAATTCGCCGACGCGCTGGGCGGCCTGTTCGTCGCTGAGCAGGCGGCGTAGGTTGGTCAGGGCCGCCAGGGGCTGCCAGATCCAGCGCCCGAAGGCATAGACGGTAAGGGCCAGAAAGCCGAACAGCAGCCCGCCCCGCACCCAGGTGGGCAGGTAAAGGAAGTATTCCAGGGTGTTGAATACCAGAAACAGCGTCAGCAGCAACCCGCCCGCCACCAGCGCGCCGCGCACCAGCAGGTTGAGGTAAAACTTCCGCTTAAAGGCATCTAGTTGCGCCAGAACCTGCTCCAGGGCCGGCGCATTCGTAGTCGTTACAGGCACAGATTCTTTCTCCAAGAAACCAAAAGAGCCCAGTGCAGGCCCTCGGAAAGATACGCATAATGGCGGCGAAGGCTGCATGCAGCCCACCGGACTAAACGACAACAGCTCAGGGGTAAATTGTTCCGGAGCGGGGCGGGCCGGTGTGGATATTCCAAGTCAGGCTTGCCTAGCAGCTGCGCAACAAAAGCCTCGGCGCTGCGTGCCGAAAGCAGAACATTCTCCTGAGCAACGTTGAGGCCCCTCGCGGCCCAGTAGCACTACCCTGGTCCGCGAGGGGCCTCCCCGGCTCGACGTGACCTTCAAGAAAAGCACGGAAAAGCCCGAAAAGTAAAAAGCCCGGCTTCGAGCAGAAACCGGGCTTTTTACTTTTCGAAAGGGGGGCTGGATTACTCGGCCTTTTCCTTCACTTTGGTGCCGTCCTCGTCCTTTTTCAGCTTGCGCTTGGCTTTGCGGCCGTCTTCGTCTTTGGTCTTGGACTTAGCCTTTTTCACGTCGCCGCCGGTGGGGGCGGCGGGCACGGCCGTTACGGTGCTGGCGGCCGGAATAGCGGCGGTGAGGCGGTTGCCCTCGGCATCCATTTCCACGATTTCGTAGCCCAGGGTAGTGATGCTGGGGAACACCTTGTTCCGGTCGCCGACCACCACGATGTACATGTTGTCAATCGGCAGGTACTTCTGGGCCACGGCCTGCACGTCTTCCTTCTTCAGGTTGCGCAGAATCTCGTTTTGCTGCTGCACGAAGTTGGGCGTAAGGTCGTATTCGAGCAGGCGGGCCAGGAAAGCGGCCCGCTGCAGGCCGGTTTCGTACTTCAGCGCGTCGCTCTGGCCTACCGAGGTCTTGAGCAGTTGCAGCTCCTCGTCGGAAATACCCTGCTGGTAGCTTTTCAGCTCTTTGCCAAACTCGACCAGGGCCGGAGTAGTAGCGTCGGCGCGCACCCCGGCCTGGGCCGTGAAAGGCCCAATGTAGCGGCTGCCCTGGAAGCCCGAGTAAGCGCCGTAGGTATAGCCTTTCTGCTCGCGCAGGTTCTGGTTGATACGGCTGGTAAAGGAGCCGCCCAGCAGGTAGTTGGCCAAATAGGCCCGGTAATAGTCGCCGGTGGCGTCGTAGGGCAGGGCCAGGTAGCCCATGCGGATTTCCGACTGGGCCGCATCGGGTTTGTTGACGAAGTAAATGCGGGTTTTATCGGGCTGCTTGCCGGGGTTGCCGGCGGGCAGGATCTGGCCCTTGCGGCCCCAGTTTTGCAAAAAGCCCAGCTTGCCGACCACTTCCTTCTGCTCGACGTCACCCACGATAACCAGGTGCGACAAATCGGGGCCGTAGTAAAGCTGGTAAAACTGCTTGACGTCGTCCAGGGTGAGGCCCTGCACGGTGCTGGCCGTGCCGAAAACGGGCACGCTCATGATGTCGCCGGGGCCGTAGAGCAGGGAGGCGTAGGTCTTGTCGGCAATGACCGTGGGCTGGGTGCTCTGGTTGGCAATGGCTTCGAGGGTTTGCTTTTTGAGGCGGGCAAAGTCGGCCGCATCAAAGCGGGGGCGCAGCAGCAGCTCTTCCAGCAAGGCCAGCGTGGCGGGCAGGTTCTTGGTCAGACTCTGCACTTCCACCAGGGTATTGTCGGCGCCGGGCCGTACCCGAATCGAGCTGCCCAGCCGCTCGAGGGCATCGGCCAGCTGCTCACCCGTGTACTTCTGGGTACCTTCGCTGAGCATCGAAGCCGTTAGGGCCGCTACGCCCGCCTTGCCGGGGGTGAGCTGCTCCAGGCGGTGGCCGCCGCGGATGGTAAGCAGCATGTTCACGGTCGGAACTTCGGTGTTGCGGCTGCCCATCACGCGCAGGCCGTTCTGAAACTGCTCCTGCCACAGGGCGGGCACCTTCACCACGGGGTTGGCGCCCGCGCCGGGCATTTTGCTCCGGTCGAAAGAGTCTTTGGCCTTCACGTAGGTCAGGCCCTTATACTCATCGGCCGGGGCCTTGTAGGCTTCCTTGGTAATGGTGTAATTGTCGGGCTTGGCCGGCGCCGTAGGAGCCGACTTAGGCAGCACGCTCAGCACCACGGCCTTTTTGCCTTTGATGTACTGGCCATACACCCGCTGCACGTCGGCTTTGGTTAGGGCGCGCAGGCGTTGGAGTTCTACGGTCAGGTAGTTGGGGTTGCCTGTAAAGGTCTGGTTGGCGGCCAGGCGCGCTACCTTGCCGGTCACGCTGCCCAGGCTGTTGATCAGGTCGGCCTCGTGGCTGGCCTTGAAGCGCTGCAAATCCTCGTCCTTCACGCCCCGCCGCTCAAACTGCGTCAGATTCTGCCGCACCAGGTATTCCAGACTGTCGAGGCCCTTGCCGGGGAAAGCCCGGGCCGTAATGGTGAATTCACCGCCCAGCTCCGAAGTAGGATGGTAAGCCTGGGCTCCGAGGGCCTTCTGCGTTTTCGTAAGGTTCTGGTACAGCAGCGAGTTTTTGCCGCCCCCGATAATCTCGGCCAGAGCGTCCAGGGCTACTTCATCGGGGTGGTTCTGCGGAACCGTAGGGAATACCATTTGCAGCTGCGGGAAGCGCACGTTGTCCTGGTAGCTCACGTAGCGGTCCTGGGTGAGCTTAGGCGCGGGCAGCTTCATGTTCTGCACGGCCGGTCCGCGGTTGATGGGGCCAAAGTACTTCTCCGCCATAGCCACCACCTCAGCCGGCTTCACGTCGCCGCCCACCGTGAGCGTGGCGTTGTTGGGGCCGTACCAGCGCAGGAAAAACTGCTTCAGGTCGTTGACGTCGGAGCGGTCCAGGTCTTCGAGGTAGCCAATGGTGAGCCAGCTGTACGGGTGGCCGTAGGGGTACAAGGTCTTGGCTACGTACTCGCCGACCAGGCCGTAGGGGCGGTTGTCGTAGTTCTGGCCCCGCTCATTTTTCACCGTGGCCCGCTGCACTTCAAAGCGCTTCTGGGTTACGGCGTCGAGCAAAAAGCCCATGCGGTCGGCTTCCAGCCACAGGGCCCGTTCGAGCTGGTTGCTCGGAATGGTTTCGTAGTAGTTGGTCCGGTCGCGGTTGGTGCTGCCGTTGTTGGTACCCCCCGAGCCGATGATGACCTTGTCGAACATGCCCTGCGGGGCGTGGTCGGAGCCCTCAAACATCATGTGCTCAAAGAAGTGGGCAAAGCCCGACTTGCCGATCTGCTCCCGGGCCGAGCCGACGTGGTAGGTCACGTCCACGTGCACCAGCGGGTCGGAGTGGTCCTCGGTTACGATGAGGGTGAGGCCGTTGGGCAGTACGTACTTTTCGTAGGGAATCACCACCTCCCCGGGCTTGCGGGTTACTTTTTCGACGAGGCGGGTGCCGGTGGCGGAAGCAGCCGTCGTGGCGGCGGCCGGCTTGTTCTGCTGGGCAGTGGCCGGAGCCGTAACCAGAGCGGCCCCGAGGCCCAGCAGGAGAAGGGAGTGTTTACGCATAGAAAGGAAATACTGGAAGAAGGCAGGAAGGTAAGCGGTTCAAAGACAAACGCCCAAAACGCATGTTGCGTGCCGGGACCTGAACGGGAGAAGCCCGGCGGGAAGTTCGTTTTCGGCTGCGAGAGGTAAGGTAACGCCGCATGCCATTCCGAGCCAAGCGAGGAATCCCGCTTGGCTGAAGCTGTTTTCTGTTTCAGCCAAGCGGTAACGATGCTTCGGCCGGCTTAGCGTAGCAATACCGGTTTGGGCCAAGCCGCCTGCTGGTGCTGTGCCCGTTTTTCGGCATCTTCAGCCCACCAAACAACCACAACCACAACCCTTCATGCGCTTCTTCTCCTCTTTCCTGCTGCTTGGCGGGGCTCTGGCTCTGGGCAGCCTACCCGGTTGCCAGAGCCGCAGCTCCGACTCGGCCACCGCCGGGCAGCCCGCGGCCGGTACCCAGGCTTCGGCCGATACCCTCGTGCCGGCCTCGCCCAACGACGGAATTACGGCCCAGCTGATCGGCAACCACATCAAGGTGCTGGCTTCGGATGAGTATCAGGGCCGCAAGCCGTTCACCGTGGGCGAGCAGAAAGCCACCACTTACCTGGCCAACGAGTTTAAAAAGCTGGGCCTCCAGCCGGGCCCCGACGGCAGCTACTTCCAGAAAGTGCCCCTGGTCGAAATAACCGGCACGCCCGCGCCCACCATGCAGATAACGGGCGGCAAGCAGCCGTTGGCCCTGAACTACAAGACCGACTACATGGCCTTTACCGAGCAGGAAAAGGAAAAAGTAGCCCTCCAGAACTCCCCACTAGTGTTTGCCGGCTACGGGGTGGTGGCCCCCGAGTACGGCTGGAACGACTACGCGGGCCTCGACGTGAAAGGCAAAACGGTGGTCGTGCTCGTCAATGACCCCGGCAACGCGGGCACCGACACGACCTTGTTCAAGGGCAAGGCCATGACCTACTACGGCCGCTGGATGTACAAATACGAGGAAGCCGCCCGCCAAGGCGCCGCCGGCCTGCTCATCATTCACGATACCAAGCCCGCCGCCTACCCCTGGAGTGTAGTGCAAAGCAGCTATTCGGGCGCCAAGCTCCGCAACCAAACGGCCGACAGAGGCGCCAGCAAGTGCACTGTCGAGGGCTGGATAACGTTGGACGCGGCTAAAAAGCTGTTCTCGGCCGCCGGCCAGGACTACGAGGAAGCCTACACTGCCGCCAACCAAAAAGGCTTTAAAGCCCGGCCGCTGAATCTGCAGGTTAGCACCAGCATTACCAACAAGCTGCGCCGCCAGGAGTCCAAGAACGTGGTGGCCGTGCTGCCCGGCACCACCCGGCCCGACGAGTACATCATCTACTCGGCCCACTGGGACCACCTCGGCATCGGGGCACCCGTGGCCGGCGACTCTATCTACAACGGCGCAGCCGATAATGCCAGCGGCTGCGCGGCCTTGCTGGCCATTGCGGGGGCCTTCCGGCAGGCCAAGGAAAAGCCCGGGCGCAGCATCGTGTTCCTGGCCGTGACGGGCGAAGAACAAGGCCTGTTGGGCTCGATGTACTACGCCAACCACCCGCTGTTCCCGGTGAGCAAGACCGTGGCCGACCTGAACATGGATGACTTGCCCAACACCGGCCCCATGCGGGATCTGACGGTTATCGGCTACGGGCAGTCGGAGCTGGATGAGTACGCCCGCGCCGCGGCCCAGGAGCAGGGGCGCTACATTCAGCCCGACCAGAACGCCGATAAGGGTTATTTCTTCCGCTCCGACCACTTCAGTTTTGCCCACGTGGGCGTGCCTTCCCTCTACGCCAGCGGCACCGCCGACAGCTGGACCAAGGGACGGGCTTACATGCAAAAGATGAGTGAGGAGTTTGAGGCCAAGCACTACCACCAGCCCTCCGACGAGTACAATGCCCAGGCCGACTACCGCGGCATGGAGTGGGATGCCCGCCTGCTCTACCGCGTGGGCCGCAAGCTGGCCGGTGAGACGACCTTCCCCAAGTGGAAGCCCGGCTCCGAATTCAAAGCTATCCGCGACAAAAGCCTGGCCCGGCAGTAAGGCCTTAGCTACCAGCTGAATTCCTAGAAAAGCCTCCGCTGGATAGCGGGGGCTTTTTGGCGTTAAAATAACGTTAAAACAATAGGTACTGGGTTCACTGTTACTTATCTGGCAAGCCGAATCCTACGCCTGCCTGTTCCCTCTTAGCGTCGCCTTTCGTGTCTGTACCTTCTACCGAGCTTGACTTCGTACGTCTGTCTTACCGCTCCGACCTGCGCATTTTCTTTATGCGCTGGACGCGGCTGGTATCGTCGCAGGAACACCGGGCGGGCTATAAGGCGGCCCTGGAGTTTGCCCGGCAGCACGAGGCGGCCCACTGGCTGATTGATCTGCGTATCCGCGGGCTGGCCGAGGCGGAAGACTTCACCTGGATTATTCAGGAGTTTCGCCAGATGATGCAGCGGGCCTTGCCGGGCGCCGTGTTCCGGGTGGCCTACCTGGTTACCCCCTACCACCAAGAGCTGATTGACAGTCGGCTGCCAGCCCACGAGGCGACGTTTCGCACCTTTATCGAGGAGCAAACGGCTTACCAGTGGCTCGGGGTGCCCTTGTCGGCGGCCCGCTAGGCTGCTGGCCTAGCCCTCGGCCCAGCGGTAGCGCCGCTCCTTCCACAAAATCAGGCTGGGCCAGGCCGTGTAGCCCAGCACCGCCAGCGACATAGCCAGCAGGTACACGTCGTAGAGCAGCAGTACGCCCAGGTTTTCGCGGTGCCCGGCCTGCCGCAGCGTAATAGCCAGGAATAACGTCTGGCACAACAGCTTCGCCCCGTACAAAGCCCCGATTAGTTCCAGGGGCAGCAGGCCTGGCCAGCCCAGCACGGTGTAGAAAAAGCCGTAGGAGCTAAACAACAGGCCCAACTGCCAGGGCAGGCGCACGGCGCCCTTCATCCACCGTTTGCGCTGGTGCAGCAAGTGGCGCACCGTGGGCTGCGGTACCGATATGCCCAGGGCCTTGGGCGTAATGATGTTGCGGTAGCCCCAGCCCTGATTGACAATCTGCTCAAAGAGCTGCAAGTCTTCCGTGATGCTGAAAGCCAGCGCCTCGTAGCCGCCAATCGACTCGTAGGCCGCCCGCGTCACAAGCATATTGTTGCCGACGGCCGTAATGGGCAGGCCCCGGTCGGTGAGGACCCGAATGACGTTGAGGCCGAAAAGCCAGTCGAGGCCCTGCAGGCGGCCAAACAGGTTGCCGCCGGCCGTGGTAATGCCCGTCACGACGCCCACGCCTTCGGGAGCCGCCGCCAGCATGGTTTGCACCCAGTCGGGGGCCAGGGCCATGTCGGCGTCGGTGATGAGGAAGGTATCGGCGGTGGCGGCCCGGCACAGGTGGGCCAGCACGTTGCTTTTGCCCCGGGCCGTGCCCAGCTTCTGCCGGATGGGCAAAAGCCGGAACTGGGGCTTGTCGGCAATGAAGCGCTGCACGACGGCCATGGTATTGTCGGTGGAAGCGTCGTCGCCGATCAGGATTTCGAGCTGCTCGGCCGGGTAGTTAAGTTTAGACAAGGCCCGCAGGCACCGTTCGATGGTGGCTTCCTCGTTGCGGGCCGCAATCAGAATACTAACCCGGGGGAAAGAAGTGAGCGTCGGTAGGGCGGGGCGGGGCCAGATCAGCAGCAACAACATCAGGAGGTAGATACCGAAGAAGGCGCTGAAGAAAATGGCGGCAAACAGCATAGAGAAACCCGTGAATGAAATAAGAACGACCGGGCCAAGAGTCAGCAAGCCTGCCCGCAACAGTAGGTTATTGCATACGGCGGGGGATAGGTGCAACGTTGCACCGATAAGTGCTGATTCGTGCGGCGCAAATACGGATTCATGCCGGATAGCTTGACGGGAACGGGCATGAAAAAAGCCTCCCCCGTTCCCGAGAGAGGCTTCTTGCGGTAGCTCCGGATGTTAGGTGCGCGGCACCGAGGCGGTGGGCGTGTCGTAGCCCGGCGAGTTCTCCACGTGGACGCTGGGGTGCACGTCGTCGTTGTCTTTCACCCAGAGGGTAAACAAGCCGGCGGCTATCATGGAAGCCCCGCCCAAGGCAATCGTATTCAGAGTATTGCCCTGAAACAAGTGCATGGTAGCCCAGCCCAGAATGGTGGCGGCTACAATCTGGGGAATCACGATAAAGAAATTGAACACGCCCATGTAGTAGCCCATGCGGTTGGCCGGCAACGACCCGGCCAGGATGGCGTAGGGCATACTCAGGATGCTGGCCCAGGCCACGCCCACCATGGCCATCGACACCATGATGAAACTGGGGTCGGAGATAAACTTCAAGGAGAGCAGGCCCAGACCCCCAATCAGCAAGCACAGCATGTGGGTGCGGCGGCGGCTGGTGCGGGCCGCAATCAGCGGGATGATGAAGGCAAAGACGGCCGCCACCCCGTTGCGCACCGACGAGGCCAGGCTCAGCCAGTCGGCTCCGTCGTTGTACTGCTGCTGCACCCGCTGCAGCTCCACTTTGTCTTCGTATTCGGGCTGGGCATGGCTCAGGTAGTAGTTGGCCATGTTGATGGTGATGATCTTGTCGGCTTGGTTGGTCTGGAACTGATTGATTTCCTTGATGTCGCTTTGCAGGGCGGTCAGTTCCTTTTTCGCCTTCTCGTCGGTGGCCCGGCCGGCTTCGGCCCCGATAAACCCGGCTACCCGGCTATAGAGGCCGCTATCCACCTTCATGTTGTAGATGTTGCTGGTCACGGCGTTGGTGGAATAAATCCACATCGAGAACAAGGCAAACCAGGTGAAGAACTGCACGATGGCCAGCTGCCGCATGGCCGTGGGCATGTGGAAAATACCCATAAACGACTCCTTGATACCGTCCAGAATGCCGACCTGGGCATTCTCGCGCCGGAACTCCTCCATATCGGCGGGCGGCGTTTCGGTGGAGGTGAATACGGTGTAGAGCACGGCCAGAATAAAGGCCACCCCGCCGGCGTAGAAAGCCCACTTCACCGACGGCGGAATCTCGCCGCTCGGGGCCGTATTGCTCAGATGAAACCAGTTGTTGAAAATCCAGGGCAGGGCCGCCGCAATGACCGAGCCCACCCCGATGAAGAAGCTCTGCATGGCAAAGCCGCTGGTGCGCTGTTCGCTGGGCAGCTTGTCGCCAACGAAGGCCCGGAACGGCTCCATGCTAATGTTGATGCTGGCGTCCAGGATCCAGAGCATGCCGCCGGCCATCCACAAGGCCGAGGAGTTGGGCATTACAAACAAGGCCAGCGTGGCGAGAATAGCCCCGATGGCGAAGAACGGCCGCCGCCGGCCCCAGCGCGGGTGCCAGGTCCGGTCGGAGAAGTAGCCGATGATGGGCTGCACCACGAGGCCGGTAAGCGGCGCGGCAATCCACAGAATCGGAATATCGTCCTTGTTGGCGCCCAGCGTTTCGAAGATGCGGCTCACGTTGGAGTTCTGCAGCTCAAAGCCAAACTGAATGCCCAGAAAGCCGAAGCTCATGTTCCAGATTTGCCAGAAGCTCAGGCGGGGTTTTTGGCGGGTGTCGGTGGTCGACGAAGCCGCTACGCTGGTTGCCATCAGAAGGGGAATTTTAAGGGGGGAGAAAAGGAGTAGGCTGGGCGGTTTGGGGTTATTCCTTGGCCTTGATTTCGAACACGTAGGCGCTTAGGGGCGTGAGCGTGATGGTCAGGTTTTCGGTGGCCGGAGCGTTGTTGAGCAGGTCGGTATAGGTATACACCCGGTTGGGGTCGAGGCTCATGGCCTTCATGGCTTCCTTGGAAATCGTGATTTTGGGCGTCAGGGTCACGTCCTTGCTGAAGTTGGCCACGATGAGGAGCTTCTGCTTGTCGGTGTAGCGCAGGTAGGTGTACACGCGGCGCTGGTCGTAGTTTTTGCCCAGGTTGTTGGCGTCCTGCAGCTCGTAGAACTTACCCCGCCGGATGGCCTCGCTCGTGCTGGTCAGGTTGAGCAGGCGGGAGTAGAAGTCGCGCAGCTGCTTCTGGCCGCCGTCGAGCTTGCCGCCGTCAAACTTGCCCCCGTTCATCCATTTCTGATGCTCGGGCACGCCCCAGTAGTCGAAAATAGTAGTGCGGCCGTCGGCCCCGCTGAAGCCCTCCGAGCCATTGGCCGGCTCGCCTACCTCCTGCCCAAAGTACACCATTACCGGGCCCGAGCCCAGCGTGGCCGACACCGTCATGGCCGGAATAGCGGTGCGCGGGTCGCCGGCAAAGTCCTTGGAGGCAATGCGCTGCTCGTCGTGGTTTTCCAGGAAGCGCAGCATGCGGGAGCCAAAGCCCCGGCTTTCCTCGCTCCAGACCTTGGTAATGTCCTCGGTGTTGCCGCCCCCGGTCATCAGGCGGCGCAGGCCGTCGTAGAGGCCCACTTTGTCGTAGAGGTAGTCGAACTTGCCCTTCTCCAGGTAGTTGCGGTATTCCTTGGGATTGTAGGCTTCGCCCATGAAGATGATGCTGGGCTTGACCTTTTTCACCTCCGGAATCACCCAGGCCCAGAACTCGGTGGGCACCATCTCGACCATGTCGCAGCGGAAGCCGTCGACGTCCTTCTGGGCCCAGTACACCAGGATGTCGCGCATCTTAAGCCAGGTGTCGGGCATGGGCTCGAAGTAGGTTTTGCGGCCGTTCTGGTAGTCCACGCCGTAGTTGAGCTTCACGGTTTCGTACCAGTCGTCCACCTTGGGCGCTTCCGAAAACACGTCGTTGCCGCTGGCTTTGGCGGGGGTTTCCGTGAACTTGCCGTCTTCCTTGGGGCCCAGGGCCGCGCCCAGCGGGTTGCCGGCTTTGGGTACCACCAGGCTCTTGCCGGGCAGGTAGTAGAAGTTGTTGTTGGGGGCAAAGGCCTTGGTCAAGTCGTCCTTCTCGCCCAAGTCCACCACGCCGGCGGGCTTGGCATTCGACTTATAGCTGCGGGCTACGTGGTTGGGAATGAAGTCGATGATGACCTTGAGGCCGTTGGCGTGGGTGCGTTTTACCAGGGCTTCAAACTCCTGCTTGCGGGCTTTCACGTCCACGGCCAGGTCGGGGGCAATGTCGTAGTAGTCCTTGATGGCGTAGGGCGAGCCGGCCCGGCCCTTCACTACGTCGGCATCATCGGGGCCGGGGCCGCCTACCTTGCTGAAGTCGCTCATCGTGGCGTGCTCCAATACGCCGGTGTACCACACGTGGCTCACGCCCATCTTCTTGAGGGCCTGCAGAGCTAAGTCATTGATGTCGTTGAACTTGCCTACACCATTTTCGGCGTTGGTGCCGTAGGGCTTGTTCAAAGTCGTTTTGTTGCCAAACAGCCGCGTCATCACCTGGTAAATTACCAGCTTATGGTCCTGGGGCACCTCGTCGGTGGTATTGGGGTCAGCAACTATAGTCGGCTCGGACACGGCAGAGAAAGAACTCGGGAGTGGAAGAGAAAAGGAAGCCAAAGCCAGACTAGCGGCCACGGCGGGTACTAACAGTTTTTTCATAGGACGGGGAAGATAGGCAAGGGGAAATTGTGAAGTGGTGAAATGGTGAGTTATAGTTCTGTTTCGAGCCGCTTAGTGCCAGCGGAACGACAAACTCACCACTTCACAATCTCACCGTCTCACCACTCCTGAGTCAGCGGGTGAATCATGAGCTCGTCGACGACGACGTGGGGCGGGGCTTCCAGAATGTAGCGCACGGCCTGGGCAATGTCGGCGGGCTTGAGGTGGGTTTTCTCCGAGTCGGGGCTGCCGGGCTTGGATTCGTTGAAGTAAGTATCGACCAAACCCGGATAAATCGTGCTGACCTTGATGCCGTGGGGCCGCACTTCCTTGCGCAGGGAGCCCAGCAGGGCATCCTGGGCAAACTTGCTGGCCCCGTACACGGTGCCGTGCTCGAAAGTGCGCCGGGCCACGTCGGAGGTAATGCCCACGATGTGGCCGGTTTTACGGTCCTTGAAGTGGGGCACCAGAAACTTGCAGAACAAGAAGGTGCCCTTCACATTCACGTCGAATATCCGGTCCCACTCGTCGGAAGCGTTGTTTTCGAGCAGGTTAAAGGAGCCCACCCCGGCATTGCAGACCAGGATATCGACTTTGCCGTAGTGGCGGATGGCTTCGTCGACGACATTCTGCACGTCGGCTTCGTCGGAGACGTCGGCGGGAATGGCCAGGCCGTTGGTTTTGTGCACCAGCTCGTCCAGTTCCTCCGTCGAGCGGGCTACGGATACCACGTTGGCGCCCTGCATGGCCAGCAGCAGGGACACCGCCTTGCCGATGCCGCGGGAGGCTCCGGTGACAATAGCGACTTTATCGGTGAGGTCGTTCATAGCTGTTTGTTTTCTCGCAGAGGTCCGCAGAGGTTAAGGAGGGTAGTTCTTTAGAGGCCGTTGGCTAAGCGGACGATGCCGTCTTTGACATGCGGAACGTTGAAATTAATGAGCAGGCCGAGCTTCCGTTTTGAGAGCCGCAGGTAGGTCAGCAGCTGCCTGTAATGCACGTCGAGCAGTGACTCTACCGACTTAATTTCCACAATTACTTTGTCTTCTACCAGTAAGTCGAGCCGAAAGCCCAGCTCCAGTTTCACCGCATCGTAGTAGGCCGGCAGCCCAACTTGCGTCGCCACCAGAAGTCCTTGCTTACGAATCTCGTGAGCCATAGCCGCCTCGTACACCGATTCCAGAAGGCCCGGCCCCCAAGCGGTATGCACCTTAAAGGCGGCTCCACGCACGTCGTAGGCAACATCGTTCTCGCTCATTTTTACCTCATTTTACCTCTGCGCATCTCTCTGCGGACCTCTGCAAGAAATCAAGGTAAAGCTTACTTCCGCAACTCCACTACCCAGGCCGTGCGTGCCGGAATCCGGGCCGTTTTCAGATCGGCCAGCGTGGCCCCCGAAGTCACCTCCACCCCCGACGAAAACCCGTTGAGGCGCTCGGCAAACCGGCTCAGGTCCACGGCTTTTTCGTCTTTGTTGGAGTTCATCAGCACCATCACCGTGCCCGCGTCGGAGTGGCGGAAGTAGGTGTAGATGCCGTCCTGGGGGATAAACTGGGTGAGCTTACCCGAGTGCAGGGCCGGGTGGGTTTTGCGGTAGTTGGCCAGCTTGCTTACGTAGGTAAAGGCCTCTCCGGCCTGCCCCGTGCGGCCCGCGGCGGTGAAGTAGTTCTTTTTGTCGCCGGCCCAGCCGCCGGGGAAATCCTCGCGCACCAGTCCGTCGGGGTTGCTGAAGTTTTTCATCAGCACCTCGGTGCCGTAGTAGAGCTGCGGGATGCCGCGGGTAGTCAGCAGCCAGGCCAGGCCCATCTTGTACTTGGCAAAGTCTTCGCCGATAACCGAGTAGAAGCGGCTCAAATCGTGGTTGTCGAGGAACACCACGTTGCGCATCGGGTCCTCGTACAGCCAGTCGCCCTGCAGGGCGTAGTAGAGCTTGGCAATGCCGTCGGTCCAGCCCGCATCCTTGGTCATAGCCTCGTTGATGGCGTAGTAGCTCTGGAAGTCCGTTACACCCGGCAGGTTCGACTTAAACCCGTTGACGGGCGGCAGAATGTTGCGGGCGAAGAAGGCCTGCTGCCCGTTGCCCTGCACCCAGGTTTCGCCGAACATGCCCAGCTGCGGAAACTCGTTCAGCACGGCCTCGCCCCACTGCATCAGGAAGTTGCGGTCCGAGTACGGGTAGGTGTCGATGCGGTAGCCATCCAGGCCGGTGTATTCCACCCACCAGATAAAGTTCTGAATCACGTAGGTGGCCACCAGCGGATTGCTCTGGTTCAAGTCCGGCATGGTCGTGTCGAACCAGCCTTCCCCGTAGAGCTTGCGGTCCACGTCGGCGGCGTAGGGGTCGTTGAAGGCCGCGTCGCGGAAGTTGGAGCGCGTGAAGCTAGGCCACTGGTGAAACCAGTCGGCGGCGGGCTGCTCCAGAAACAGGTAATTCTTGCTGCCCATGTGGTTGAGCACCACGTCGTGAATCACCTTCAGGCCGCTTTGGTGGGCCCGCTGCACGAAGCGCACGTAGTCCTCATTGGAGCCGTAGCGCCGGTCCACGGTGTAGTAGTCGGTCAGGGCGTAGCCGTGGTAGCTGGCCTTGGGCATGTCGTTTTCGACCACCGGCGTGGGCCAGATGGCCGTGACACCCAGCTCCTTGAGGTAGTCGAAGTGCTGCTCCACGCCCTTCAGGTCGCCGCCGTGGCGGGCGTACATCGAGTCGCGGGCCACGCGGGAAGCATTCATGCCTTTCACCACGTCATTCTTCGGGTCGCCGTTGGCAAAGCGGTCCGGCATGAGCAGGTACACGAAATCGGCGCTGGTTACGCCCTGCACCTTGGTTTTGTCGGTGGGCGTGGTGCGCTGCCGCAGCTCGTAGCTGTACGTCACCTTCTTGCCGCCCCGAAACTCCAGGTTCAGCTTGCCCGGCTTGGCTTCGGGCGCAATCGTGAGGTTGACTAGCAGGTAGTCGGGGTTTTCGAGCTTCTGGGTGCCGTCCAGGGTTACACCGGGGTAGCTCAGGGCCACCGTGCTGCCCCCGATGCCCGGGCCGTGTACGAGTAGCTGCAGCTTGGGATTTTTCATGCCCACCCACCAGAAGGTCGGGTCGATGCGGCTGATGGCAGCCTTGGCGGGAGCCGCCATACTACTGGCCGGCGCTTCGGCAGCCGTGACGGCCAGCGGGGAAGCAACCAGCAGAGCCCCGGCGAGCAGGGGCAGAAAGGAGGGGAATTTCATGCGCGAAATCAGGTCAGCGGGAAAGAGAAGCAGCAAGGTAACTTTAGCAGTTTGGGTCTGCAATACGAGCTCCGCATTAAACTCGCAAAACCCTGTTTCTGGCTTGTTTTAACACAAAAAAGCCCTGCCGTTACGAAACAGCAGGGCTTTTTTCTTGCGTAATTTATTTGCTACAGCTTAGCCAGCCAGAGCGAGGCGTTCAGGTGGAGGCGGGCGTGGCTCACATTTTCATTCCAGCCGTCGTACACCGTGTTGCCGGGCGAGCCGGTGCCGTCGTCGGCCGGCGACGAGTCGCCGACAATTACCACCCGACCAGTGCCGAAGGTGGAGCTGGCGGCCATAGCCAGATTATTGCCCTTGGTGGCCGAGCTGCGCCACACCAGCCCTTGCACAGTGCCGTTGGCCGAGGGGTTCAGGGTCATGGTGGCCCCGTTGTGGAAAGACAGCTGCGACACCGTGCCCAGCGGCCCGTTCATGATGGGGTTGGTGGAGCTAACCAGCGCGTTGGTGCTGTTCTCCACAATGTTGTCGGAGTTAACGGAGAAGCCGAACGGATTGGTTTGCACCGAGTTGTTGCTCATCAGGTCGTTCCAGATTTCGGGCGAGTCCCAACCGTCGTTGTTGCGGTCCGAGATGATGTGGTCCGTAATCATGAACAAGCCGCCCCCATTCTGGACAAAGCGCAGGATGGCGGTTTTCTCAGCGGCGGTAAACACCACGTTGGGCTCATCAACCACAAACACGCTGTAGTTGGCCAGGTCCTGGGTATTGGAGGCGTCGCCGTAGGTGATGCGGCCCCCGGCGGGCAGCTGCTCCACGGTGTGGCCCCGCTTCACCAGCGCTACGCCCCAAGCCGAAATGGCCCCGGTCCAGTAGGTTTCCGGGGTGGTGCTGGTAATACCCGACTGGGCCGGAGTAGGGATGGAAGAAGCCACCCCGCTGTTCACGTCGAGCACCCAGTCGGCATTGCCGGCCAGCTCCCCGTGGGAGCCGTCGAACAGGAATTTCTTGCCCGTGCCGGTGGGTGGTGGGGTGCCTCCGCCCCCGTCGGTGCTGCCATACTGTTCGATGGTCACATTGTCGAAGTTCAGGCGGTTGGTGCCGCCCGAGGTCTTGCGGATCTGCAGGCGCACGGTGCCGGCCAGGTTCACCGTGAACGAGGCCGTGCTCAGGCTGGTGCTGCTGGTCGTGATGGTGCTGCCCACTTTGGCGTAGGTGCTACCGCTGTTGCCCGAGGCCCACAGCTCCCAGGAGGAAGCCGCGTCGGTACCGTACACGGCGTGCTGCACCGTGACGAGGCCCGCGCCGGTGGTAGTGTTGAAGTTCATGGTCAGGGAGCCCACGTTGCGCATCCGCACCGACTGAGTGCCGGTTTTCGGGTCGGCGGTGGTGTTGCCCAGCAGCGCGTCGTTCAGCGTCCAGGAGCCCGAGCCCAGGGTAACCGAGCCCGTGGTGTAGGCCGTCTTGGTGCCCGAGTCGAACGTTTCCGGGAAGCCGGCCGCGGCTACGTTGGCCGTGCCGACAGCCGTTACGGGAGCCGCGCTGGGCTCCAATTCCGGCTTAGCGCAGGAAAACACGGAAAAGCTCAGCAGCGAGGCTGCCAGCCAGCGGAAGGAATGCGTCATACAGAAAGGGGATTGGGAGTGGGAAAGGAAACCGGAACTGCGGGCAAAGCTAGCCTCGACGGCTCCCCTGTAACGTGTGCCAGAGGTTATGGTTTTGTTACCAAACCTTAGAATATGAATAGGTTATCTAAGACATTCAAATCCTGCCGCAGCCTTGTAAAACCGCAACTTTCATGGCTTTCTGCGCGTGGGCAGCGGAGCGGAACATACGGGCCGGTTTGCTTTTTCGGAGTTGGAGCTGACTTACCCGGAAATCCAAAAAATGCAATCTGTAGCGCAAACGTTTGCTCTTCAAATCTTGGAATCGCCGCTTTTTTTTAGCCAAGAATGTACTGACCTTGGCCCAGGGTTACCGGGTGCTGCACTCGATTTTTGCCTGCTTGCCTTCTCCTCTTCTCACCAAACCTTCCCATGTCCTTCCAGTTTTTACCATACACACCGGCCGCTGAATTTTCCACCCAGGCTGCGTATTTCTCCATGGAGTTTGCCCTCGACCAGGCCCTGAAAACCTACTCGGGTGGCCTGGGCTTTCTGGCCGGCTCCCATATGCGCTCAGCCTACGAGCTCAAGCAGAACCTCATCGGCATCGGCATGCTGTGGAGCTACGGCTACTACGACCAGGGCCGCAACGAAGACCAGACCATGCGGGCCGACTTCCGTCTGAAGTCTTACTCCTTCCTCGAAGACACCGGCCTGGTGTTCCCCATCACCATTCACGGAGCCGAGGTGAAAGTGAAGGCTATGTACCTGGCCCCCGACACGTTCGGCACGGCTCCGATGTTCTTCCTGACCACCGACATTCCCGAAAACGACTATATCTCCCGCACCATCACCCACTACCTCTACGACGCCGACACGGCCGCCCGCGTGGCTCAGTCGATGGTGCTGGGCATTGGCGGCGGCAAGCTGCTCGACTTGCTGGGCGTGCCGATGGACACCTACCACCTCAACGAAGGCCACGGCCTGCCGCTGGCGTTTTACCTCTACGAAAAGCACGGCCGTAGCCTGGCCGAAGTGCAGAAGCGCCTGGTATTCACGACCCACACGCCCGAGCTGGCCGGCAACGAGGAGCACCCCATGCAGCTGCTCACCGACATGACCTTCTTCGGCACCGTGCCCGCCGACGAAATCCGCCGGGTGGCCCGGGTGGAGAACGAGACGCTGAATTACACGCTCACCGCCCTGCGCTTCTCGCGCAAAGCCAACGCCGTATCGAAAGTGCACGGGCAGGTAGCTAACGACATGTGGGGCCACTACGAAGGCATTTGTCCCATTATCCCGATTACCAACTCCCAAAACGGCACCTACTGGCGCGACGCCGAGCTGCACGCGGCCCTGGAAGCCAACGACGACGTGGCCCTGAAAGCCCGGAAGCGGGAACTCAAAAAGCAGCTCTTCGACTTCGTGGCCGACCAGACCGGCACCCTGCTCGACCCGGACGTGCTGACCGTGGTGTGGGCCCGCCGCTTTGCCGGCTACAAGCGCGCCAACCTGATTCTGCATCACTTCGAGCGGTTTGCCCAGATGGTGAGCAAGCAGGACCGCCCCGTGCAGGTTATCTGGGCTGGCAAGCCCTACCCCAAGGACTACGGCGCCATCGGCATGTTCAACGACATCATCCAGCGTACCAAGCAGTTCAAGAACTGCGCCGTGCTGACGGGCTACGAGCTGGGCCTCTCGGCGCTGCTCAAGAAAGGCTCCGACATCTGGCTCAATACGCCCCGCTTTCCCCGCGAAGCTTCCGGCACCAGCGGCATGACGGCCGCCATGAACGCCAGCCTGAGCCTGAGCATCCCCGACGGCTGGATTCCGGAATTTGTGCGCCACGGCGAAAACGGCTTCCTGCTGCCCCTGGCCAACCTCACCGAGCCCGACAACGTGAAGGACGACGTGGAAGCCCGCGGCGTGCTCGACGTGCTGGAAAACGAGATTCTGCCGCTCTACTACGACGAGCCGGCCAAGTACCTCGAAATTGCTAAAACGGCTATGCGCGAAGTCGAGCCCGAGTTCGAGTCGCACCGCATGGCTACGCAGTACTACCGGGAGATGTACACGGCCTAGTGTCGCCTGGCTAGCGCCTGGGAAGCCCGGTTTCTGCGGAAGCCGGGCTTTTTAGCGTCTACCCAAATACCGTCCTGCTTCCGCAGCAGCTCCCAACGTCATGTGCTACCTTGCCCGCCGCATGAAACGCTTGATTCTTCTTTGGCTGCTGCTGGGCTACTATCCGCTGCTGGCCCAGCCCGCCGTCCCGGCCGGGCGCACCGTCGTTACCTACCTCAATTCGAAGCTGCTGGCCCGCAACCCGGGCGGCGAAAACCCGCGGCGGCGCGTGAGCGTGTACCTGCCCCCGGGCTACGATGCCAACCCGCAACGCCGCTACCCGGTGCTCTACTACCTGCACGGCTATGCCTGGAGCGACAGTCTGGTGTTTAACCAGGACGGCCTTCCCGCCTTGCTCGACCAGGCTATTGCCGCCGGCCAGATTCGACCCGTAATTGTGGTGACGCCCAACGAAAAAACGCTATTTGGCGGCAGCATGTACACCAATTCGGCCACCAACGGCCCCTGGGCCGACTTCACCGCCCAGGAGTTGATCCGCTTTATTGATGGGCAGTTTCGCACCCTGGCCCAACCGGGCAGCCGCGGCCTGGCCGGTCACTCGATGGGCGGCAACGGCACCCTGCGCCTGAGCATGCGGTATCCTGGCACTTGGGCTGCCGCTTACGCCTTGAGCCCAGCCTTTGTGGGGCCCCACCCCGAATACATGGCTAGTGCGGCGGGCTTGCAAGCGGCCCTGCGCGCACCCAACCAGGGCGCTTTGGCCGGTAATTTCTCGGGGCAAATAACAGTAGCTTTGGCCCGGGCCTTTTCCGCCGAACCGCAGGCCAGACCTCTCGGCGCGGCTCTACCCAGCTCCCTCGGCCCCGACAGCCTGACGCGGCGCGATGCTGTGCTACCACGTTGGGTAGCTGCCACGCCTACTTATCTACTGCCCGCTCATGCAGCTGGGCTGCGGCAGTTGCGCGCCCTGGCTTTCGACTGGGGCGGACAGGATGAATTTCGCCATATTCCACCCACTTGCCGCTCCTTCAGCATCTTACTCAGTACTTTCGGCATTCGGCACTCGGCCCAGGAGTACGAGGGCACGCACGGCAGTGGCATTATGGGGCGCAACGGGCGCATCTACCAGCACCTGCTGCCCTTCTTCAACCAGCATCTGGATTTTGCTCCCCAGCAGTAGCTGAAATTTTCCAAAACTGCCTAGCCCAAAGTCGAGCCTGAGTTCAAGCTGCCCCGCACGGTTATACGGTAGTCCCAGGAAATGTGCAATGCTTGAGCTTCGGTTGCTTTAAGCAGAACAGTAGTTTTTGGCTGAGAGGCGGTACGGCAGTTAAGTCGGCCCGCCTTTCTGCTTTTTCACGGCAATAGCGCCGAGGTTTTAACCGGTAGTTCTACTGTTTAGTCTGGCCCAGAAGCAAGTTAAACCGTAATAATGGCCGAGCTTACGCTAAAAGCAAGAATTTGTTTAACAATTTTATTATCAAACTTCAACAGAAATACAGTCGTATTCAGGGGGTAGGAATAGAGTTATTCCTCCTCTGATTGGACAGTAATCTGTTGGATATGACTGATGAAGAGCAAAATATAGTTACAAGGGAATATCTTGATTTTATACAAAACCGAGACTTTCCTTGCGTGGCCGCCAAGACCGCCCTTACCTGGAACCAGATTCAGACGCTGGTCGTCGACCACATGGCCTGCCCCAAAGATGACGCGGCTATCCTGCAGTTTCTTTACGACGTTGTCGATACCTACCGGCAAGCCGACAAGCTGTACCATAGCGCTGCTATAATCTTTAAGGGCCCCGAGAGCCCGACCGAGGCCCAGTTTGATGAGTTGCTGTGGCAGCGCCTGCAAGCTGTGTCTAATCTGGATGCCCAGCACTACGGATACGACAAGCGCGTGGTAGCCGACCCCACCTCCCCCGATTTCAGCTATAGTCTGAAGGAAGAGGCTTTCTTCGTGATTGGCCTGCATCCGGGGAGCAGCCGCCCGGCCCGGCAGTTTAAGTACCCAACCCTGGTTTTTAACGCCCACGACCAGTTCGAACGGATTCGGGCTGAAGGCCGCTACGACAAGCTCCGCACGACCATTCGTACCCGCGACATGGCCTACTCCGGCTCCATCAATCCCATGCTGGAAGACTATGGAGAATCGTCGGAAGTGTACCAATACAGTGGCAAGGTGTACGACCAAGCCTGGAAATGCCCATTTTTAAGCCAACATGCCCGATAACCTCACCATCATTCCGCCCCGTAGCGGCACGTCGTTTCTGCTCAAAAAAGGTCAGCGTCTCAAAGTCGTTGATATCGAAGGCGAGCAGGTGTCTGATTTTGTGTGCTACAACCTGGCCGACAAGGCCGAAGCCATATCCTCGGGCCGCACCATCGACTACGCCGAAACGATTCTGCTGACCAAGGGGCACCCGCTGTACTCCAACCGCAGCAACGTCATGTGCGAGATTGTGGAAGATACCGTTGGTCGGCACGACTTTCTGCTCACGCCCTGCAGCGCCGACACGTTCCGTATCATCTACGGGCACACCCAGCCCCACCGCGGCTGCTTCGGCAACCTGTGCGCCGCCCTGGAGCAGTACGGCATCAGCCCCGATGCCATTCCCATTAGCTTCAACCTCTTTATGCACGTCACCGTGGATGGGGACACGGGCCGGGTAGCCGTGCTGCCGCCCAAAAGCAAGGCCGGTGACTACGTGGTGCTGGAAGCCAAGATGGACCTCTTGGTAGGGCTTACGGCCTGCTCGGCAGAAATGTCGAACAATTATGCTTTCAAACCCATTGGGTACCAGATAGAAGGATAAGCGGAAATACCTCGGGCCATACACAACAGCCCCATGCCGGACGACCAGCTTTAAGCCCTCCCGGGAGCTTAGGGCTGGTCGTCCAGCATGGGGCCTAGGATGGCCCATACATTATTGGCCAGGATCTTCTGACCCGCCGCATTGGGATGCACGCCGTCGGGCAGGTTCAAGTGGCGCTGGCCCAGCACGCCTTGTAAAAGGAAGGGCACGAAAGGCAGGCTGTTTTTCTCAGCCAAAGTGCGAAATAAGGCCTTGAACTCGGCGGCGTAGCGGCCGTACTGGTGGCCGCCCAGCACGCTCAGGTCAAAAGGAAACTCCAGCCCCACCAGCACGATGCGCGCCTTGGGATACTTCAGCTTCACTTGGTCGATGATGGCCTGCAGGTTCTGGGTGGTTTCGCGGACCGGAATGCCGCGCAACCCGTCGTTGGCTCCTAATTCCAGCACGAATACGTCCACGGGTTGCCGGGCTAGCACGCTGGCAATACGCTGCCGGCCGCCGGCAGTAGTTTCACCGCTTACGCCATAATTGAGGGCTTTGTAGGGTAGCTTAAGCGAATCGAGACGCTCCTGAATTAGGGAAGGAAAGGCCTCACTGGCCCGCAGCTGGTAGCCAGCCGTGAGGCTGTTACCAAAGAAAAGAATGTTCTGCATACGAAGAGGAGCTACCGCCTGAGGGTGGGTAGCGGGAGTAGAGTCGGCCGGGCCACAGGCGGCCAGCAGCAGACTAAGGCTGAGTGCAACAGAATAGCGCATACGCGTAACTACAAGAAGCCAAACCAGATTCAGCCCCTTCTATACCGTGGTTTCCTGTCTGTGAGTTGCCGTTGTCAGCCTTTTGGCGGTCATCAGGTGTATAAACTTCTTACTATATATTTGGCTTCTTAGTAAGTTTGAATATTGTTGGGCCCACCTGTGCCGGCCCACTTCCCCAAAGTATGAGCAAAAATCTACGGTTTAGCTTGCTGCCAGCATCAATGCTGGTAACCGGTTCATTATCAGCGTATGCTCAAGCTGGCAGCGTTGGGATTGGGGTAGCCGGTCCCAACGCGTCAGCCGTATTAGAAGTAGCGCCGGGTACTACCACGCCCAAAGGCTTTCTGCCCCCGCGCCTCAGCATGGCCGACCGGGACAAAATTGCCAGCCCAGCCGAGGGGTTGCTCATCTACCAGCGCACGGCCACGGCTTGGATACTGGCAGCGCCCTGCCGCACAACAACATGCAGCCCTACCTGACACTGGGGTATTATATTGCTTTACAAGGCACTTTCCCGGCGCGGCAGTAGTCTGCCTCGCACCTTCTCCGCTATGAAACAGGCTTTACCAATTTGTGGTCTTTTGCTGGCCGCCGTACCGGCCTTGGGCCAGGGGCTTTCCAACCAGGGCGCCGTTATTACCATCCAGTCGGGGGCTGAACTGTCGGTTGTCGGTGACGTGAGCGTCAGTGGTACAGGCATCATCGACAACGCCGGTACGCTGAGCCTGACCGGCAACTGGGACAACAGCACCAGCGCCGGCGTACTGACACCTGCTACCGGCACGGTGAAGCTAAACGGTAGCGCCGCCCAGCAAATCGGGGGTACGGCCGCTACCACCTTCCACTCGCTCGATATCAGTGCTGCTACCGGCCCGGTGAAGCTGGCTGCCGATGCCTCGGTGGGCAACAGCAACGGCGTGCTCACGCTGGGTGCCAGGCAGCTGCAGCTCAATTCCAAGGTTCTGACGGTTAATAACGGCGCGACTACGGGTATTAGCCGCACAACGGGTTCCTTGGTCAGCGAATCGACGTCTTCGGCGGGCTATGGCCGGCTGGTCTGGGTCATTGGCTCGAACACGGGTACCTACACGGTGCCCATGAACAGCGGTAGTGCCGACGTGGCCATGGTGGCCAATATCACGGCCGGAGGCAGCAGCGCGGGCAGCCTCTCGTTTGCCACCTACCCTACCAGCGCCGATAACCTACCCTTGCCGTCGGGCGTTAGCGCCCTGCGTGGCAATGCCAACTACGCCATCGACCGGTACTGGATTGTGCAGCCCAACAACTACACGCTGGCGCCTACCTCTACCCTAACGCTGGGCTACCTGACGGCAGAATGGAATACTGCCCCCAACAGCATTGTGGAAAGTCGCCTGCGCCTGCAGCGCTGGAACGGCTTGAACTGGGAGTCGCCCCAAGGAAGCGTGAGTGTGGCAAACAACACGCTGACGACGGATCTGCAGAACACGTATGGCATTTTTACCGCCGCCGACCAAAACAACCCGCTGCCCGTGGAGCTGCGCGCGTTTGCGGCCCAGGCCCAGGATAACGATGCCGTGCTGAACTGGTCGACGGCTTCGGAAGCGAATAACGAAGGCTTCTTCGTGGAAGTCAGCCTGGATAGCAAGGTCTTCCAGCGCGTCGGCTTTGTAGCCGGTAAAGGCACTACTACCGCCGCCCAGCAGTACCGCTACACGGATGCCAATGCGGCCAACCGGGGCGCTTTGCTCTACTACCGCCTGCGCCAGCGCGACGCCGACGGCACCGACCGCTTCTCGCCGGTGCGGGTGGTCAACTTTCCCCGGCGTAGCGTGGCCAGCAGCTTAGCAGCAGCGCCCAACCCGGCCCGTAGCCAGTATACCCTCTACATCGGAGCCGCTACTTCCCAGACGGTGCAGCTGACGGTGCACGATGCCTTAGGCCGCATGGTAAGCCAGGGGCCGGTAGTGCTGCAGGCCGGGGAAAACAAGCTGCCGGCTTTCTTCCAGGACAACCAACCGGTAGGGGTGTACCTGCTGACAGCCGTAATTGACGGCAAGGTGCTGCGTACCCGTTTGGTGCGCGAGTAGAAAAAGAGTTCAGGAAATTAATGGCCGAATAAACCTTTTTGCCGGTTTCGTGCTTTAGCTTTGCAGCCAGATAAGAATTGTTCTTATCTGGCTGCTTCTTTTTTACATCAACCTCCTTTGCATAATGCCCGTTACGAAAGCAACTGATTCCGACTTCCAGCAACTGCTCGAAACCCACGAAAAAGTCGTGGTAAAGTACTACGCCGACTGGTGTGGCAACTGCCGCCTGTTCTCGCCCAAGTACAAGCGCCTGGCCCAGGCCGAGCAAAACCAGAACATCAAGTTCCTGGATGTGAATGCCGAAACCAGCCCGGCCGCCCGCAAGCTGGCCAACGTGACCACGCTGCCCTTCTTCGCCATTTTCAAAGACGGCGAACTGGTAGACACCGTGTCGGCCAGCAAGGAAGAAGCCGTAGCTGATTTGATTAACCGCTTGAACTAAGGTCGGCGCAGCTATGAAAATACCCGCAATTAAGCGCCTGGTAGAAACCCAGACCCTGGAAAGCCTGGTAGCGGCCGAAGAGGCTCTGCTCGACGAGCAGCAGCCGGCTTTTGAGGTAGAAGGGGAAGACGAAGGCGAACAGCTGACCCACGTGTTTGCCGCCATCTTCATCCTCAACCATATGCAGGACAATGGCTCTGAGTTCAAGGATGCCCTGCGCGAATACACCAAGAAAGTGCGCGTATCCATCAGCTAGTCAGCGGATGCGCAAACGAAAAAGAGGAGCCCGCAGGGCTCCTCTTTTTCGTTGTTGGCTAGGGGCCAGCTACATGCGGGCAAAGTACGTGGAGGCCGCTTTGAGCCCATCCTCGGTGCACAGGCCCCGGATATAATAGAGGTACACGCTGCGGAACACCTCGGCCACGTCGTAGCGGCTGGGCGGGAAAATCTGCTCGTTCAGCACCATGTAGAGCTGCTCGATGATGATTTTGCTGACCAGGGCAATATTGATGTCGCCGCGCATGCTCTTGTGCAGAATAGCGTCGTTGAGCAGGTTATGAATCTGGGGCATGGAGTATTCGGCCAGGTGCTGCTGGCCCAATTCCCAGGCGCGGGGAAAATCCTGAATCAGGTCGGAGAAGTACTGGGGCGACTTCACTTTGCGCAAGTCCCGGATACCCATTTCCAGCAAGCTCAGCAGGCGGGCCACGGCATTGTCTACGCGCTGGTAGAGCTCGGCATGCTCCCGTTTCTGGCGGTCAATATCGTGCTGAGTTACCTGCAGGACCAGGTCATCCTTGTCGTGAAACATTTCTCGGAAGGTGGCCGGCGAAATATCCAGGGCCTGCATGATCTGCTCCAGCGACAAACTCGAGATACCGCGGGTTTGAAACAGCTGGACAGCTTCTTCCAGTAAGGTATTGCGTAAAGTTGGGTTCATAGCAGGCCGGCAGGTTGAAACTCACTAAAGTTAGCGAATAAACAGGCCAAGGCCGAAGAAAAACAGCAACTGCAGCAGGTACACGAAGGGAACCAAGGGGTTATGTTTTTCAAAGCTGCTGCGGTTGAAGAACACTTGCAGGATAAGCGCAACGGCAAACCAGCCCTTGAAATTTTGAAGGGGAATCAAATCGTAGGCCCAGGTCCAGAAGTCGTAGCGCACAGCCACGGGCTCCAGGCAAACGTCCATACCAACCAGCAGCAAGGCCCCTACCACGGCCCGCAGGAAGCCGGGCAACGGCAGGTAGCGGGCCAGCACACCCCCCATATAGGTTAGCATTACCCAATTCAGGCCGATAATGAGCGGCACGCCCAGCCACTTCAGGCCCAGGGTTTCTCCGTAGCTGTATTGGCCAAAGATCCTCCCGGTTTGAATGCCCACCACTTCCACGAAGAAACCCACGGCCATGGTCGTGAGGCAGAAGCTGAGGAAGGCAAAGTTCCGCTCGCGCTGAAAGGCGAAGAGCAGCACGGCCGTCAGCAGCAGGTTCAGGGGAACAAATTGCAGGTAAAACGAGGGGTCTTTGGAAAAGGCCAGCCCCAGGAACCCCGTAACGTGGAAGAGCAGCAGGATGCCCTGGGCCACGCGCAACCGGCGGTGGCTGGTATCGGGGGCCACGGGCGGCACGGGCAGGTGTTGGGTTGATTCGGAAGCAGACACAGACGAGAAGTAGCAATTAATAATCAGTAATTAAAAATGAGCCCACGCTATAGTACACAGCGAGCATTTCAATTAATAATTATCAATTCTTGAGTACTAATTAATGAGGCCGGCCACAATCTTGGCCGACAACAGGCACAGCGGAATACCCCCGCCGGGGTGGACGCTACCCCCGCAAAAGTACAGCCCTTCCAGCTTCCCCGAAAAGTTGGGGTGGCGCAGGAAGGCCGCCAGGGGATTGTTGGAGCTGCTCCCGTACAGGGCGCCGCCAAATGAGGAAGTACGCTGCTCGATGCCCCGCGGGTCCCAGACCTGCTCGGCCCGGATTAGGGGCTCGACGGCTACTCCCAGGGTCTGGCTTACCTTTGCCAGTACGGCGCGGCGGGTCTTTTGGATCAGCGCGTCCCAGTCCTGGCCCTGGTTGTGGGGCACGTTCACCATCACAAACCAGTTTTCGTGGCCTGCCGGCGCATCGGTTGGCGTTTTTTTGGAGGTGATGTTTACGTAGACCGTCGGGTCATCCGCCACCGTCTTTTCCCCGAAAATGGCCTGGAATTCCTGGCGGTAGTCCTGGGAAAAGAAGATGTTGTGCAGGCCCAGCTCGGCAAAGCTGTGAGCTATGCCCCAGTAGAAAATAAGGGCCGAGGAAGAGCGGGGCTGGCCGAGCGTTCGTTCGGGGGCGGGCTGCGTGGGCAGCAGGCGGCGGTAGGTCGGCACCACGTCCATGTTGCTGACTACCACGCCGAAATCGTACACGTCCTGGGCCGTGCGCACCCCGGTTACCTGCCCCCCCGCCGTTAGAATTTCCTCGACTGCCTCGCCGTAGCGAAACTCCACGCCCAGCTCCTCGGCCAACTCTACCAGGCTGCGGGCAATGCTGTAGATGCCGCCTTCGGGGTAAAAAGCGCCAATGCCGTGCTCCAGGTGCGGAATCAGGCTCAGCGTGGCCGGGGCCTGGTAGGGGTCCGAGCCGTTGTAGGTCGCAAACCGGTCGAAGAGCTGCACCAGGCGCGGGTCGGAAAAGGCACTGGCGTGGCGCTGGTGCATGGTGCCGGTGAGGCCCAGACCGGGCAGGGCCGCCAGGGCCTTGAGCACGTCGGCGCTGAAGTAGGTGCCGGCCTTGTGCAGCGACTTGTGCAGGAAGGTATTCTCAGTGGCCGCATAAGCGTGGCCGCTGCGCTGCAAAAACTTCCGGACGCTGGCGGCGGGCACGCCCAGCTGGGCTTCTATTTCCTGGGCAAACTTCTGCTCGTCGGCCCAGGCCGTCAGCCGGGTGCCATCGGCAAAGAAATACTGCGTAATCGGGTCGAGACGCTCGTAGCGGAAGTGGTCCTGGGGGTCGCGCCCGGCCAGGCGAAACAGTTCGTCTACCAGGGCGGGCAAAGTAAACAGCGAGGGGCCGGCGTCGAAACGGTAGCCCCCGGGCAGGTCGAACTGGTGCATCTTGCCCCCAAACGTATCCTGGGCCTCGAAAACCGTGACGGCGTGGCCTTTCAGCGCCAGCCGCACGGCCGCCGCAATACCGGCAATACCGGCGCCGATAATGGCCGCCGGCTGCTTGACCGAGCTACTGGTTTTGTGTTTACGCGCCAAATCGGGTTTATCAGTTGTTCCGTGGAATGCTCATGTTCTGCGGTGTCCTGTTTAAATCGAGTACAAAGCCTTGTGGCTCCAAACAGGGCTGTCAGTACCTTTCACAAACTGGCCGGCAAATTGTTCGAGCCACTCCGCCCAAAACCCGGGCACCAGCCCTGCCAGCTCCCGCTATTCCAGAAGTTACCTTACTCCACGGCCAGCACCAGCCCTTTAAGGTACTCGCCCTCGGGGTGAAACAAGCTCACGGGGTGGTCGGCGGGCTGGGTAAGGCGGTGCAGGATGCGGGCGGGGCGGCCGGCTTCGATGGCGGCGGCCAGCACGGCACCTTCAAATAGCTCGGCCGATACGACCTGGGAGCAGGAGAAGGTAAAGAGCAGACCACCGGGCGCAATCTGCTTGATGCCCGCCACATTCAGGCGCTTATAACCCATCAGGGCGTTATGACGAGCCGAGAGGTGCTTGGCAAACGCCGGCGGATCGAGCACGATGAGGTCGTACTGGTTGTGGCGGTCTTTCAGAAAGCTAAACACGTCCTGGGCGTAGGCTTCGTGCTTGCTTTCCAGGCCGGTAAGGGCTGCGTTGCGCTCGGTCAGCTCAATGGCTTTTTTGGAGCTATCCACCGAATGTACCAGCTCGGCCCCGGCCTGCAGGGCGTAGGAGCTGAAGCCGCCGGTGTAGCAGAACGTATTTAGCACACGGCGGCCGGGCGCGTAGCGGGCCAGCAGGCTGCGGTTGTCGCGCTGGTCGATGAAGAAGCCGGTCTTCTGGCCCGTTTCCCAGTCGACGGCAAAGGGGTGGCCGTTTTCGTGCACAATATGCTCCTGCCCGTTGCTTTCCCCGAAGAGGTAGCCGTTCTGGGCGCCGGGGGCGGCCTTGGCCGGCACCGTCTCGGCGCTCTTGTCGTAGATGGCCCGCAAGCCGGGAATTACGGCCTGCAGCGCGGCCGCAATCAGGGGGCGGGCCTTGTACATGCCCGCGCTGTGGGCCTGCACCACGGCCACGTCGCCGTACACGTCGATGATGAGGCCGGGCAGGCCGTCGCCCTCGGCATGGGTGAGGCGGTACACGTTGGTATTGCCCTGACCCGTGAGTTGCAGGCCTTTGCGCAGCTCGTACGCATTGCGAAGCCGGCCTTCCCAAAAGGCGGCATCCGGCAGTTGGGCGTCGGGGCCGAAGTCGAGCATGCGCACGGCAATAGAGCCGGGGGCGTAATGGCCCACGCCCAGCACTTCGCCATTCGGGGCCTGCACCGTCACGACTTCACCCTCCAGCACCTCGCCCTGCATGCGGCCGATGGCGCCCGAAAACACCCAAGGGTGGCGGCGGCGCAAGGATTGGTCTTTACCTGGTTTGAGCGTGACAATGGCGGGCATAACGAAGAAGCTAAGTGGCAGTACGAACCACAAAAGTACGCCAAAGCCCGGCAGCCACCGTTATCCTCGGCGTATTAGGCGAATACGCGGCGGTAAATGGGCTGCCGGTAGGCAAACTGGGCCCACATCAGCGGGTAGAGCAGGGCGTCGAGGATGGGCGAGGCCGTACGAAATGCCAGGGCATCTACAATCACGCTGCCGCCCCGGGGGCCGGGTTCAATCAGGTGGCGGTGCCGCCAGTAGCGCAGCGGGGCAGGTAGCACCTGGCCTTCGTCGACAAAGAAGTGAGTCCCGTCGGGTTCTACGCCGTGGTCGGTAATAAGGCTGGTCCAACGCTGGCGCAGCGGGCCGCTGACAAGCTCAATTTCCACCTGGTCGCCGCGCTGGCAGCCGTCGAAGCGGTGCAGCCGGAGCTTCGGAAACGGCGGGGCCAGGGCCAGAAACAGCTCCCGGGTGAAGCCGGCAAATACCTGAGCGGGCGGCTGGGCCACGGGCGTACGAAGGGTGACGTGCATAGGCTGGCTAACTACCGGTATTACCCCTTTGTTTTGCAGATCCGGCCTTCTGAAACAGCTAAGTGGCTTATGAGTGCAAAAGAAAAATGGCGGGACGGCATACGCTCAACTGCACGGCTGGAGTTATAGCTCAACACCTATACTTCCGTAATCCTATGAATCAACTGCGTCTTGTCGTTGCCGCTGGTCTTTCCCTGCTCAGCCTAAACTCCTGCCAACCTACCCCCGCCGTTTCGGCGGCGCCACGGCAGGTGAAAAGTGTTGGCTACGGCAGCGTAACGGTCTACCCCGACTACGCCGAGCTAACCGTAGACGCGGCCTTTACCCGCCCCAAGCTCAAGGATGCCGTAGCCGAGGTGCAAACGGTAGTCGACCAGGTGCTGGCCCTGTCGAGGCGCTATGCCAAGGGGGCTAATGATGTGCGGGTGAGCAGCACTTCCTCCAACAAGGAATTTGGGTATGTGCGCGAGAAAGAGGTGTTTATCGGGTTTAACTCTACTCAGTCCGTCACGGTGCGCATTACGGATTTGAAGCAGCTGACGCCCTACCTGGAAGAGCTACTGGCCACCCGCATCAGCCGTATCAAGAACCTGAGCTACGGCCACACCCAGGCCGACAGCCTGCGCCGCGAGGCCGACGTGCTAGCCCTGCGGGACGCGGCCAAAACGGCCGACAAGATGTGCGCGGCCCTGCACGTGAAGCGGGGCGCCGTGCTCGAAGCCAGCGACTCCTCCAGCCCCGAAAGCAGCTCCGGCGGCTATGGGCAGTCGGCTGATATTGAGCTCTACGGCAAGGGTTTCGGGGGCCGGGGCTTCAAAACCACCCCCGAGCTGCTACGCTTCAACAGTACCTGCAGCCTAGTGTCGGCGTTGGAATAAGCCAGGGCTACATGCTGGCCTCGCGCATCAGCGCCAGGGCGTCGATAATGGTGAAGCTGTTGGCGTCATAGGTCAGGAATTTACCCTCCCCAATACCGTGCAGGGACGTGGCGGGCAAATCGCCGAAGCGCCGCACTTTGTCGTTGCGGTTCCACCAGAAAAAGCAGGTTTCCTCGTAGGAGCCGTAAAAAATAACGTTGCCGCGGGTGGTCGTCAGGGCGTGGCTGCCCCGGAAGTCAGCGGGAGTGGGCTGTTGCTGCAGGTGGTAATCGGTCAGGCGTAGTTCCAGCAGCGGAAACCCGGTATAGGTATATGCTAGAACACTGTCCTTGCCAAGTCTGGTCAGGGCGTAGCAATCTAGTATGAAAACAGGCTGGCCGCTTGAGTTCATCCCAAACAGCTGCTGCCCGGCGCAGTCAAACACCGCCAGCCCGTCACTGCTGGGCTTGCCGCTGCCGATACCCTCGTCGAAGTAAGAAACGACAATCTGCCCAGCCTGCACCACTACGTCCTCCACTGCATCACCCGCGTTGAAAGTCAACAGCTTGCGCCCGGCAGTATCAAAGATGTGTCCGTTGTCGTGCTGTTCCCGGCGCGACTCCACAATCAGAAACTGGTCGGCGTCAATTTCCCGGATAATTGGAAACTGAAACTGCTGGTTCAGCGCCAGTTGCCAGCCATTGGTCCAGACCTCCCCATTGCTAAGTAGGGCAATGTAATTGGCATACTCATCCGCGTCAAGGCTGAGAATATGGTGCTTGCCGCAGTTGAGCGAATAAACAGTTTGCCAGGCTGACAGCTCCGGTTCGAGGGAAGATGAGGAAAGAGCTGCTGGCATTACCCTAGCAGCTCCTCAATGTCCTCCTTAGTCAGGCTCTTGATAATGGCCTCGTCGGTGGTTATCAGGTCCGTTACCAGCTGAATCTTCTTGTTCTGCAGAGCCAGGATTTTCTCCTCCACCGTGTTTTTGGTGATGAACTTGTAGGTAAACACGGTGCGCTGCTGCCCGATGCGGTGGGCCCGGTCCACGGCCTGGGCTTCCACGGCGGGGTTCCACCAGGGGTCCAGGATGAAGACGTAGTCGGCGGCGGTGAGGTTGAGGCCCACGCCGCCAGCTTTAAGCGAAATCAGGAAGACGCGCAGCTCCTCCGTTTCCTGGAAGCGGGTTACTTCCTTGTGCCGGTCCCGGGTGTTACCGTCGAGGTAGGCATACTCCACCTGCTTCTCGTCGAGCGAGGCCCGCACAATGTCGAGGTGCTTCACAAACTGACTGAAGACCAATACTTTGTGGCCTTCCGACACCACGCTCCGAATCATGCGAATCACCTCCCGCAGTTTGCCCGACTCGTGCTCGTAGTCTTCGTGGGCCATGCGGGGGTGGTTGGCAATCTGGCGCAGCTTGGTCAGGCCCTGCAAGAGCATAAACTGAGTGCCGGCCGTGCCGTGCTCCTCAATGTTCTTGAGGATCTTGTTGCGGTAATAGCTCTTGGTTTCTTCGTAGCAGTGAGCCTGCTCCTCGGTCATGGGGCAGTAGCTCAGGTGCTCAATCTTGCTAGGCAATTCCTTGGCTACCTGGGCTTTGTGGCGGCGCAGGATGAAGGGCTTAATCAGGGCATGCAGCTTGCGGGTGCGCACCTCATCCTTGCCTTTCTCAATGGGTTTGAGGAATTCCTTGCGGAAGAAGGTCTGGCTGCCCAGCAGGCCGGGGTTGATAAACGACATCTGCGACCAAAGGTCCATGGTGCTGTTTTCGACCGGCGTACCGGTCAAGATCAGGCGGTGGCGGGAGCGGAGGCCCCGCACGGCCTGCGACGTAGTAGAGCTAGGGTTTTTTATGGCCTGCGACTCATCCAGAATCACGTAGTCGAAGCCGTAGCTCCGCAGCAGTTCCGCGTCGAGCCGTACAATGCCGTAGCTGGTCAGAATCACGTCGTAATCGGCAAACTGCTCCACGTTTTTGTCGCGGTAGGTGCCGGTGTACGTCAGAATCCGTAGGCTGGGCGTAAACTTGGTAGCTTCGCTCAGCCAGTTATACACCAGGGAAGTTGGCATAACCAGCAACGAAGCGGCTCCTTGTGATTCGCCGCTTTCCTTGCGCTGCATCAGCAGCGCCAACGTCTGCACCGTTTTGCCCAAGCCCATATCGTCGGCCAGACAGCCGCCAAAGTGGTAGTCTTTCACGAAGTGCAGCCAGTTGTAGCCCGCCTTCTGGTAGGGCCGCAGCTCCCCCAGAAAGCCGGCCGGCATGGGCTGGTCTTCCACCACTTCGAAGCCGCGCAGGCGCTCCAGCTTCCGCGACATGGTTACGGTGGCCAGGTTGCCGTTCTGCAGGTCCGACACCAGCGCCAGGTGGTGCTTGCGCAGCGTCAGCGTGTGCTGGTGTTCTTCTGCAAAGGCGAACAGTTCCAGATACTGCGTAAACCACTCCTCGGGGATAATGGCAATCTGCCCGTTGGGCAACCGAAACTCCGGCCGCCGCCCCAGGATGTAGGGCCGGAGCTTGATAAACGGAATTTCAAACTCGCCGAAGCTGACGGTGCCGTGCACGTCAAACCAGTCGTTACCTTCCGTGATGCCGACCTGCACCGTAACGGCCCCGATAAAGTAGTCTTTACTAGAGGTAGTGCCCTGCTGCACCGTGAAGCCCATGCGGGCCAGCTCCTCGGCGTGGCTGTGCAGCCAGCGGAAGGCCGTGGCTTTCTCCAGCACCGCGCGGCCATTGCGCACCTCCAAAGCCCGGTCGGCCAGTTCGCGGATAATTTCCTGTTCCCGGTCGAGGTTGCGGATGAGGCGGTGAAAAATGTAGGAGTCTTCGTTCTTTTCCAGCTTTACGCACACCCGCTTGTCGTAGCTGTTGTGCACGGTATGGTCGCCGTAGCGGAACGAGAGGTCGAAGTGAATGTGGTCGGAAGGGGCCGTGAGGACGGCCGCGGATGAGGACTCGGCGCTGCCATTGCGGCGCATGCTCGTCGAGCGGCTGCGCTCGTCTTCGGTCACAATGGTCGCGCCCGGCACGTCGGAGAAGGTAAGCTGCGGCCGGGCCACGTAGCGCTCCGAGCGGATGTCGAACCCGCGGGCGTGCACGTCGAACGACTCCACCAGCGGGGCCACGAAGCGCTGGAAGTAACTATCCTCCACTTGGCGCGGAATAACAATAAACTTCTTGTTCAGGAAAGGCTGCAGCTTCTTGCCGTCCACATCGTTGCGGAAGTTATGCAGTGTATCGTTTAGCAGCATCCAGGCCGGCTGGAAGCATACCATCACGGCATTTTTAAACTGAAAGTCGAGCTTTTGGCCCTGATACTGAATCGTGGGGAAGTAGTGGGTGCTGTCCTCGTTACGGCGAAAGTGAAATAAAACCGATGCCGGCTCCGGGGCCACGCTGATTTCCTTCCAGGTCGGCTCCCCATCCTTGCCCATAATAAAGACGCACTTGCCCTGCAAACGCTCCAGAATCTGGCCCATGCGGTCCTGCACGTAGCGGCAAATGGCATCCTGCAGAGATTTATCCCCTTTTTCGGGGTCGTAAATCTTAAAGAAGAAGTCAGCGGGCGTGGTTTTTTTGGCCCAGAACTCTTTAATGACAGCATCCTGCTGGATCTGATCCGTCAAAGCAATCAGTTCAAAGTCTATTTCATCCAACCCATCGGCAAACTCTGGGGCATTTTTAGCCGACACCGTTTGGTGTTGCAGCGTGAGCTGCCCACGAGCATTGCGCTGAACCACGTAAGATTCAAATAGATAGCCTAGATACTCGTGCTCAAGTAACGAATAGACAATCTGGAAAGGCTGTGAAGTAGAAACCTTCATAGTCGGATGAGAAGCCTGAATAAGGCATTGAAATTAAGGACAAATACTAAATACCATGGGGTTTCTAGAAAAGTAAAACTAAATATTGAAATAGTGAAATTAATATGACAGAGATGCTGCAATAAGGGGATGAACTGGGCTTGTGAGTAGATGAACTACTATGGTAACCACAAAAGGGTTACAAGTTCTCGCGCAAATCGAGGCGCGCCGCGTTGAGAGCGGGCCGGATGGATACCGTGATGGTAATGACAATGATAGCAATGCCGGTAAGTACAATGTCCGACAACTGCATCTTCACTGGGTATGAGTCGACTACGCTGGTTGCCATGCCCATAGATACAATATGGAAGGTCTGTTGAATCCAGCAGATACTGACCCCCAGCACCAGACCGGTGATGGCTCCTACCTGGGCCACGATGGCGCCTTCCAGCAGAAAGATGTTGCGCACCATCCGGCTGGTAGCCCCCATGGCCAGCAGAATGGCTACGTCCTTCTTTTTATCCAGCACCAGCATAGACAAAGAAAAGAAGATGTTGAGCGAGGCGATGAGCAGAATAAAGGCGAAGGTGATGAAGACAAACATCTTTTCCACCTTGATGGCCTTGAGCAGGCTCACGTGCTGTTCGTCAGAGTCGTAGACGTGGAAATCGGTGCCCAGCACACGCTGCAGGTCCTGCTTTACCTCGTCGATGGTGCGGCTGGCGCCTACTTTCACTTCCAAGGCCGTGCGACGGTTGCCGTAGTTGAGCAGGCTCTGGGCAAAGTCGATGGGCACGAAAATGTAACTGTCGTCGATGTGCTGCTCAATCAGAAAGACCCCACCAGCAATGATGGTTTGCTGGGTAAAGGCCGTTTCCGGGTTCATCGACAAGGTTTTCTTGCCGGTATTGCGCGGGTAGAGCAGGTGCAAGGGCGCAAAGCGGTTGTCGAGGGCAATGCTGAGCTCGTGCTGCACGCCGGCCCCGAGCAGGGCGTAGTTCTCGTTGTTGCGCACCAGGCGGTGGTCTCCTTCTACAATGGCCGAGTCGATGTCGCTCTGGGCAAAGTAGTTTTCACTCACGCCCTTCATTTTCACTACCATCTGCCGGTCGTGATACTGCAGCAGGGCATTGTCTTCGATGACTTCGGTAAGTAGGCCTACCCCGGCCGTGCTCCGAATACGCTGCAGCAGTTGCTCGTTGGTTTCGAAGGACTTGCCTTGCACGGCCGTAATGAGCAGGTCGGGGTCAGATTTGCCGTAGAGCGTGCGCACCAAGTCTTCCAGCCCATTGAAGACCGACAGCACGATAATCAGGGCCATGGTACCCACGGCCACCCCCACCATCGAAATGTTGGAGATGATACTGATAATGTTGCGCTTGTTCTTGGACGAAAAATAACGCCGGGCGATGAGCAGAGAGACGTTCATGCAGGGCGCTTTTTAGGTGGACAAAGGGAGAAGGTCGACAGCACGAAGCACTTGTACGAAAGAAGCCACAGAAAGCCGCATTAACGGGACGTACTTCGTGAATTAGCAGACAAGATAAAGGGCCTAACGCAATTCTGCGCCACAACCGGCCAGTGTAGGCAGAGCGGCGTGAACCTTACTTCCAAGCTTTCACAATCAGGCCCGTGCCCGAATCGTGCTTGGAGGTCGAGTCAATCCAGTTCAGCAGCAGGCAGAAGGGAAAGGTAATGAGGTAGTAGAAGGGTAGCAGGACGAAAAACCACTTCGAGATGCCCAGCAGCAGGATGGGGTATTTCATGCTCAGGCGCCACGAAATCTGGCCCGGTTCGCCGTAGCTGTACTGGGCCTCAATCCGCTCGAAGCCGGCGGTGCGCAGCTTCTGCTGAATCTCGTGAATGTTGTAGCCGTCGCGCACGTGCTCCTCGATAAAGGACGTTTCGCCGTCGGCGTGCACGTCGGATCCGCCTTGGTCGGAGGGAGTGGAAATGAGCAGCATGCCGCCGTCCTTGAGCGAGGCGTGGATGTTGCGGAACACTTCCACGTCTTCCAGAATGTGTTCCATCACGTCGACCGACAAGGCCAGATCAAAGGAGTTGGGTTCCTGGTAGAGCACCAGGTCCTGGACGGCAAACTGCACGTTGGTGCGCCCGATCTGGCGGAAAAACTGGTTGGAGTCGGCAATCTGCTCGTCTTTCACGTCGACGGCCAGGATGTTCCACTTCTTACTCAGGCCCGACAGCCAGTAGGTATATTGTCCGTAGCCCGAGCCGGCGTCCAGAATCATCAGGTTTTCGTCCTGCCGGCCAGCGGCCCATTGGCGCAGCTCGCGGTGCACGTGCCAGGTGCGGAGCAGCAGCAAGTCGAGCAGGGTGTAAAACAGGCGGCGCAGCCACGGAGTGCGGTTAAATACCTGGCCCAGTGACTTTTTAATCGGGTCGTAATACAAGGGGGAAATGCTGAGAGGGTGAGATGGTGAAAGGGCGAGGTTGCTATTCTGGGGGCTCATTTCGCGCGAGCTGCGCAGATTGAACGGCTACTCACCAGTTCACAACCTCTCCCTCCCCCCTATTCGTCTTCGTCGGCGAAAAGCTTGGGCCGGGCGGGACCTTTTTCGTCGGGTTTGGGGTCGGTGCTATCCTCGGGCGTTTCGGCCGGAATGTCGAGCTTGCTCAGCACGGCGTCCATGTGGGCGGCGTATTCGGCGCTGTCGTCGAGGAAGAACACCAGTTCGGGAATAATGCGCACCTGCTGGCGAATTCGCTTAGCCAGGGCCTGGCGGATTTCTTTGCTGTTGTCGCGCACCAGTTCAAGCAGGTGGGGGCCGCTATTGGCCAGCAAGCTGCTTAGGTACACCCGGGCCACGCCCAGATCAGGCGACACCCGGATGGTGCTGATACCCGGCGGCAAGCCAGGAAACAGGTGGGGCAAGTCGCGTTGAAAGACGGCTGCCAGGTCCTGCTGCAGGAGGCTGGCAAACTTTTGCTGTCGTTTACTTTCCATAAGAATCCGCAAAGATAGGAAGTTAAGGGCTTGGAGTCGTAGGAACTTAGGGCCATGCCATTGGGGCACCGGTTTGTCCTCCGGGCATACGGCTCCATTCTCCCGGCGAAGGTCGTCAGCGGGCGGCGTGGGCAAACCCGAGCACGGGCTACGTGGCTTGGCCGGATGCGCTTACCTTTGCTTCTCTCCGTTCCTGCGCACCCTAGAGCCCCGTTCTTCCCTTGCTTCGTTTTTTCAAAAGTCCGCTTCCTACGCGCCTCGTGGCGCTGCTGCTGCTGGTATTGGCCTTGCGTCTGCCGCTGCTCTGGCTGGGCATTCCGCTCTCGGCGGCCGAGCTGCGGGCCCTGCTGATCGGGGAGCGGCTGCACGAGGGTGCCCTGCTCTACCGCGATATTTACGACAGTACGGCCCCGTTGGCAGCCTTGCTGTTTGGGGCCTTGGAAACCGGGCTGAGCCGGCCTTTGTGGCTATACCGGGTGCTGGCCCTAGTGCTGCTGCTGTTTCAGGCCCTGCGCCTCAACCTGGTGCTGAACCGCGCCGACGTGCACCCCGACCGGGGCTTTGTGGGCGCCCTTACCTACTTGCTGCTGGCTAGCCTGACCACTGACCTCGACACGTTGTCGCCGCTGCTGATCGGGCATACCTTCATCATCATTGCCCTGAGTGCCCTGCTACCCACATCCCGGGAAGGCTACGACAACCGCCGTTTGTTTCGGGCCGGGTTTCTGATAGGCGTGGCCGCCCTATGCTACCTGCCGCTGGCGCTGTTTCTGCTAGTGGGGCTGTTTGCCGTTATCATCTTCGCGGCCAATTCCTTTCGGAGCTTTTTGCTGCTGGTCTGTGGCTTTGCGTTTCCGTATGCTGCGGTAGGCACCTTCTTTCTCTACACCGAGTCGCTGCCCAGCTTTTCGCAGTTTCACCTCAAGCCGGTGCTGACGGGCCTGGTTGCGGGCACCGATGGGTTGCCCTTGTTTGTGCAGCTCCGCCTGCTGATTCTGCCCGGCCTCGTATTGGCCCTGGCATTGTTCCGCACCTTCACCACCTCTCTGGGCCTGGTGTTCCAGGTGAAGTTTCAGCAGCTCATGTTGGTGTGGCTGCTGGTAGCCATAGCCATGGTGGCCGCAGGCCGGGGCATGGCACCCGGCACCCTGGTCCTGGTCTTGCCGCCCATCACGTATTTCTGTCTGTACCTGTGGCAAAAAGCCTCCCGGACCTGGGTGCCGGAGCTCTTGTTTCTGCTCGTTATCGGCGCCGTAGTCGTGGTGCGCTACCGTACCACGCTGGGGCTGGAAACAGTAGTGCAAATTCCGGCTGAGCAGCGTTACGCCGTGCAGCCCAATCCGGCTTATACTTCCTTACAGGGCCACCGGCTGCTGGTGCTGGGCCCCGACCGCCGCTCCTACCTGCAAAACCGCCTGGCCACGCCCTATCTCGACTGGCGCCTCTCCCAGGTCGATTTCGGTCACCTAAACGAGTACAGTGCCGTCTTCCGCCTGGCTCACAACTTTGCCACGCTGCCGCCCGAGTACATTATTGACGAAGCCGGCCTGCTGCCCGAACTACAGTACAAGGTGCCCGCCGTGTTCAGCCGGTACCAGCTAACCAAGGTTCCGAAAGTATACCAGCGGAAGTAAATGATGATTTCTGGCAAGCCTATTCGGGGGCGCGGTCGACGTGTACCTGCAAGGCGGGAGCCACCCGTCCTCTGAACGGTGCTGCACCTTACATAAAGAGAAAAGCCCCTTACTATCGGCGTGTAGTAAGGGGCTTTCTGGGTAAAGGGCGTTGGTTACCGGCTGAGAACAGGTGGCTTCGGTTACCGCTTTGCCAGGAGAGATGAACACGGCGGACTTTTCCAGGTTGCCAAGAAAAGTCACCCTACTAACAATCTATTTTGCTGACCCGGGTTTTGTGGCGGCCGCCTTCGAAGGTGGTGTTGAGGAACTTGCTGACAATGTCGCGGGCGGCTTCCTCGGTCACGAATCGCTCGGGCACGCAGATAATGTTGGCATTGTTGTGCTGGCGGGCCAGCTCGGCCAGCTCCGGCGCCCAGGCGATGGCGGCCCGGATGCCCGCGTGCTTGTTGGCCGTAATAGCTACCCCGTTGGCCGAGCCACACACTAAAATACCTCGCTCAAACTCGCCGCTGGTGATACTGGCGGCCAGCGGGTGCACAAAATCTGGATAGTCCACAGAATCAGCTGAGTGGGTGCCGAAGTCCTTTACTTCGTAGCCGTTGTCGCGCAGCCAGTGGGCCAGCATTTCCTTGTAGGCAAAGCCGGCGTGGTCGGAGCCGATGGCAAGTTTGTTTTCCAATGTGCTGATGTGCTAATGCTTTAGAAATGGGCAGAATGTGAACATGTGGGCAATGTGCTGGCTGGTAGCTTACCTCCTTAGCTATAGTACCCCCAGTGGCACCTGAGCTCCTTAACTGACGCCGTTATTCTCGGCCAGCTGGGCATTCAGAGCGGCGGTGCGGCCCCGGGCCACTACGCGGGCAATGTTGATGCTCAGCTCATAGAGAATCAGGATCGGGATGGTCACGATGATCTGGGCCGAAATATCCGGGGGCGTGATGACGGCGGCCAGGATGAGGATAACCACAATGGCGTGCTTGCGGTACAGGCGCATGATTTCGGGCGTAATCAGGCCGGCCTTGGCCAGGAAGAACACTATCATGGGCAACTCGAAGACGAAGGCCGTCGAAATCGACATCGTGGTGAGCGTACTCAGGTAGCTCTGCAGGTCAATCTGGTTTTCAATGGTCGGGTCGACGGTGTACGAAGCCAGGAAGTTGATGCTCAGCGGGGCCGCAATGTAGTAGCCAAACAGCAGACCCAGGGCAAACAGCACCGACACGAAGAAGACTGCCCCCTGAGAGTTTTTCTGCTCGTGCGGGTACAGGCCGGGTTTAATAAAGCGCCAGATTTCCCAGAACGTATAGGGAAAGGCTACCACTAGCCCCACCATAAACGAGGTGCTGATGTGCATCGTCAGCTGCCCGCTCATCTCCCGGTTCTGGATGATGAAACCCACCTTGTCCATGCACAGGTCGGGCGCCCCGATCCACTGGCCAAACTTGCAGAACATGCGGTAAGTCCAGAAATCAGCGCGCGACGGACCCAGGATCAGGTCGTGGAACAGAAAGTCTTTGGCAAAGAAAGCGGCAGTAGCAAAAACGACTATCGAAATGGCCGAGCGGATAATGTGCCACCGCAGGGCTTCCAGATGGTCGATGAAGGACATTTCTTGCCCTTCGCCCAAATGGGGTTGGTCAGTATTCAAGGGTATTGGTGAAATAGTGAGATGGTGAAATGGTGAGCTAGGTGGCCGTGACGAAGCAGGCGGCGAGAGACAAACGAAAAACCCAAACAACAGGATGCTGCGCGCGTGGTTTCCGCCGAACTATTCACCGTTTCACCATCTCACTAGTTCCCGATTAGGCAAACAGCGGATACTGCTGCATCCATTCGTTGATCTGGCGCCGCACGCGCAGCAGGTGAGCTTCGTCGGCGTGGTGCATCAGCACGTCGTCGATGAACTCCACGATGCGGCCCATATCGGCCTCGCGTAGGCCCCGGGTCGTGACGGCCGCCGAGCCGATACGCATCCCCGAAGTCACGAAGGGCGACTTGTCGTCGAAGGGCACCATGTTCTTGTTGATGGTGATATCGGCCTTGATGAGGGTATTCTCGGCCAGCTTGCCGGTCAGGCCCTTGCTGCGCAGGTCGATGAGCATGAGGTGGTTGTCGGTGCCGCCGCTAATGATCTGGTAGCCACGGTCCACAAAGCCCTTGGCCAGGGCCTGGGCGTTGCGAATCACCTGCTGGGTATACTCGCCGTAGGCGTCCGAGAGGCACTCGCCAAATGCCACGGCCTTGGCACCGATAACGTGCTCCAGAGGGCCGCCCTGGGTGCCGGGGAACACGCCCGAGTCGAGCAGGGCCGACATCATGCGCAGCTCACCCTTGGGCGTTTTCAGACCGAAAGGGTTTTCGAAGTCCTTGCCCAGCATAATGAGGCCGCCGCGGGGGCCGCGCAGCGTCTTGTGGGTCGTCGTCGTTACGATGTGGCAGTGCTCGAAGGGCGAGTTGAGCAAGCCCTTGGCAATCAGACCGGAGGGGTGGGAAATATCGGCCAGCAGCAGAGCGCCTACTTCGTCGGCGGCTTCGCGCAGGGCTTTGTAGTCCCAGTCGCGGGAGTAGGCCGAGGCTCCGCAGATGATGAGCTTGGGTTGTTCGCGGCGGGCGGTTTCCTTTACTTTCTCCCAGTCGATAAGGCCGGTTTCGGGCTCTACGCCATAAAACGACGGCTTATACAGCTTGCCCGAGAAGTTTACCGGCGAGCCGTGCGTCAGGTGGCCGCCGTGGCTCAGGTCGAAGCCCAGAATTTTGTCACCGGGTTGCAGGACGGCCAGCATCACGGCCGCATTGGCCTGGGCCCCGGAGTGGGGCTGCACGTTCACCCACTCCACGCCAAACAGCTCCTTGGCCCGGTCGATGGCCAGCTGCTCGACTTGGTCCACGATTTCGCAGCCGCCGTAGTAGCGCTTGCCGGGCAGGCCCTCGGCGTACTTGTTGGTCAGGATGGAGCCCTGCGCCCGCATCACTTGCTCCGAAACGTAATTTTCCGAGGCAATCAGTTCAATTCCGTGGGTCTGACGTTCCTTTTCCTGGCGGATGAGGTCGAACAGGACCGTGTCCTGGGCAATGGGGGCAGTGCGAGTTTCCATAGGTTCAAAGGTACGGGTGAATCGATTACAAGGGAACAGGCGGCCGGCAAGTATCCGCCGAAGTAGCCGCAGCCGGGGCAAAACGACCAGTTGGTGGTGCGAACTTACGAGAGCCAGCCCAGTAAAACCGACTTCGGCTTTTTGCGTGGTTCTCTCGTATTCTCCTCCGTTAGTTGTTACTTGAAGCATGAACCAGCCCCTGGCCGAAGCCCTGACCCATCTGCGCATGGGCAACCAGACCTTCCTGATAAATTTTTATCAGGACAACCGGGACCATTTTGCCCGCTGGGCCCGGCGCCAGCACCAGCAGGAGCCGGCCGTGGCCCACGAGCTGCTGCGGGCCGTGCTGGTCGATTTTTACGACCAGGTAATCGATGGGCGCCTGACCAAGCTGCCCCCCGATTTGCGTAATTACTTGTACGGCATGGCCCAGGAACAGCTTCAGGCCCAAAAAACTACGGCCGAGCTGCCCCGCGTGGAAGCCAGCCGCCGCCAGCAGCTGCTGCGTGCCTTCGGGCAGCTGGGGGCCGACTGCCAGCAGGTGCTGATGTATTTCTACTTCCGGGGCTACAATTTTGAGAAGGTGGCGGGTAAGATGGGCTTTGCCAACGCTACCGTGGCCCGGCTGCAGAAAGCCAACTGCCTGCGTAAGCTCGTCGAGCTGCGGGCCCGGGCCATGGAAGGCGAAGCCCCCTCATCCTCCCCGGCCGCCTGATTCTGCGTAGCTTAGCGCCCAGCTCTGCTTTTATTTCTCTTCCTCTTCCTGTCGTTTCTGTTTCTACTTGCATGATGTCGCCCGCTGAGCTGCGCCCGTTTCTGGATGAGCTGGAACGCTTTGCCGATGGGCAGATGACGGCCATTGAGCAAGAAGCTTTCGAAAACCGCCTGCTGCACGAGCCGGCCTTGCGGGAAGCCTACCAGCTCTACGAGCAAATTTCGGCTGATTTGCGCTGGGTGGCCGGCCACGAAACCCTGCGCCACCGCCTCGTGGCCCTCGACCGGCGCCTCGACCAGCGCCAAACGGCTTTGGTGCGCATCAAGCGGCGGCAGCGCCGGGCCCAAACCCGCTGGGGTACCATTTTCACCGTTGCCGTGGTGCTGCTGCTAGGGCTTTGGCTCTTGCTACGCCCCGGGGGCAGGCACAGTGGTACTTCGTGGCAGGACTACTACGTGGCCGACCCGGGTCTGCCCCAGTCGGCGACGCTGGATGAGCACCGGCCCCTGCTGGCCGAAGCCATGGAGCAGTATCGGGAAGGCCACTACCCCGCTGCCCTGCACGCCCTGCGCCGCGTGCCCACCGACAACCTCGGAGCCGATACCATGCTCTACTACAACGGCATTTTCCTGCTGAGCCAAGGCGACGGGCGGGCTGCCCGGCCTTACCTGCGCCGGGTTATTCAGCAGCCCGGCACGGCGTTGTCGCGCAAGGCCCGCTACCACCTGGCCGTAGCGCACTGGGCTGCTAAGCAGTGGCCCGAAGCCCGCACGGCTTTCCGGGAAGTAGCCTCCGACTCGCTAAACCCGTACCGGCAGGCAGCCCAGCAGGTGTTGCAGGCCGACGTGCTCCAGGGAGAAGAATAGTTCTTTGCTGGCCCGCTAGCGGTGCGTAATGAAATAGGGGGACTCAATATTGGGCTGCAGCGTTAGTTCCAGAGAGTCGAGTTCCAGTACGGCCAGGTGGGAAAGCTCGGGGTTGAGGCGGTAGACGCAGCCCGCATCCAGGCAAATAGAGCCGGCTTGTTTTTTTACCTGCTGCTTGATTTCGGCCGTGGGCGTGGGCACGTGCCCATGCAACAGGCGCCGGCCCTCCAGGCGGGAAGCGTCAAAAGTAAATTCCTTGATATTCAGCATCGTGTGCCAATCGGTGCGCATCTTGTCGGGAGGCAGCCGGAAGTTGAACCCCGCGTGCACTAGCGTAAAGCCCGGAATATCGAGCTGGTACTGCAGCGCATCAAGCCATTGCAGATAAGGTTCGGGAATATCGGTGGTGGCCGGCACGCCAAAGCTTTGTAGAGTCAGGTTGCGGTCGGCGTGGGAGGCCCAGGCTAGGTGCTTGCGGCCCCGGGCAGCGTCGAGCAGCTCCTGGTCGTGGTTGCCGCGCAGGCAGTGCACCTGGTAGCCACGCTGGGGCAGCTGCATCAGGTAGTCGAGCAAGCCGCGGCTGTCGGGGCCCTTATTGACGTAGTCGCCCAGCAGGTAGAGTTCATCCTGGGGGCGAAGGCGAATTACCTTTTCCAGGAGGTGTTGGAAGGTGCTCAGGCAACCGTGCAAATCGGTCGTAACATAGCGGGCCATGTGTGGGAGAGGTTAGGGGCGGACGGCAGCACTGGTACTACACAAAAAAAGCACTTGTGCTATACAAGTGCTTTTCATGAATATAGCCGCGTTTAGCTATACGGAGGCTTGTCGAGGTCCGGTTTTTCCAGGTTGCGGTTGGGGTGGCGCTGGGGCGCGTCCTGGGCTTCCTGTTCGAGGCGGTTTTCGGTTTCCTCGTCCCGGTCATTTACGGGCATGTTGCCGACGGCTTTGGGCTGCTCGGTTTGGCTGGGGCTGCCGTGGTTTTCCTTGGACTGCTGGTTGGTGTTATTGCTCTTGTAAGGCATGACGTTCTTCGGTTTAGTGGGTGAAAAACAATGCAACTGGAAAAATAAACCAAGGCTACGCCCGGGGTAGGCTTCTGAGGCCCGCCCCGGACGAGCTTACTGGTCAATAGCCGTATCCGTGGCGTTGGGGTCGGTTAGCTCGGCGTTGGTACGAGTAGAGGCGCCAACTTTGGAGGGGTCCGGCTGGATTTGCTCCATCTGGCCCATGCCCACGCGGGAGTTGGGGTTCTGCATTTCGTCGCGGCCGGGGCGTTGGTCGTCGGCTTCCAGCTCGTCGATGGGCGGGGCCACGCGCCGCTCGTCGATGTCGTCTTCCGAGGGCAAATCCTGGTTGGGCCGCTGGGCGGCACCTTCGTCGGCCGTGAGCATGTTGTCGGGCACCTGACCGGGGCGGTCGGCGTTTTCATTCACCGAAACCGCCGTAATACCGGCCCCGCTGTCGGTGCCGAAACCTTCTTTACCGTCGCGGTTGCCGAAGCCACCGCGGGCCGCTTCGTTTTTCGGTGGGTCTGCGTCCGGAATAATGTGGCCGGCTTCAAACTCTTCGTTGGTCGTGTCTTCGTTTATTACCCGCACAGGGCGGTTATTCGGATCAATAGCCATGGGGGTCGGTTGTTGGTAGTGAATACAGGGTGGTAAGGAGGTGTACTAGGTTTTTTTAGATAGGGTTTTGCTATGTGCTTCCCACAATCGGCGTAAACTGCGGCTGCTATGACAAATTCTGCTTCTACTGCTCCCATTCGTGACCTGGCCGGCCTGCAAGTGGCGGTGGCGGCGGGCCAGGGCTTGCACTACCTTTACTTCTGGGGCCACACTGCCAAGGCGGATGTGGTTGGTAAGGAATGCTTTAGTCAGTGGTACCCCGCTGCTTTCACCCTCGACGGGCACACCTACACCACCGCCGAGCACTACATGATGGCTGAAAAGGCCCGGCTCTTTCAGGACGAACCCACCCGCGCCGCCATCTTAGCCGCCAAGACCCCCAACGACGCCAAGCGCCTGGGCCGCAAAATCAAAAACTTCGACGAGGCCGCCTGGCTGGCCGCCCGCTTCGACATTGTGGTGCGCGGCAACCACGCCAAGTTTTCCCAGCACCCGCCGCTACGCGAGTTTCTGCTCGCTACCGGTAAGCACGTACTGGTAGAAGCCAGCCCCGTCGATGCCATCTGGGGTATTGGTCTGGCCCAGGACCACCCAGACGCGGCTAGCCCGCTTACCTGGCGGGGGCTCAACCTGCTGGGTTTTGCCCTGATGGCCGTGCGCGACGAGTTAACCGCTTAACAACCCGCCATGTGGACCGAACACGACAACAGCCTGACCCGCACCTTTAACTTCGCCGACTTCAACGCGGCCTTTGCCTTCATGACCGAAGTTGCCGCCGAAGCCGCGCGGCTCGACCATCATCCCTGGTGGGCCAATGAATACGGCCGCGTCGAGTTTCGGCTGCGCACCCACGGCGCGGGCAACACCGTGACCGGGCGCGACCATCGGCTGGCGGCCGCTATTGAGGCCGTAGCCAAGCGCCACGGCGTGGCGTAGCCGGGCCAGGTGCTACCTTTGCGCTTATGTCTGACTCATCTGAAACGCCTACCGTTCTGTACCTCGTGCCCACGCCCATTGGCAACCTGGAGGATATTACCCTGCGGGCCATCCGGATTCTGGGTGAGGTAGACGTGGTGCTGGCCGAAGACACCCGCACCAGCGGCCGGCTGATGCAGCACCTGGGCCTGAAAAAGCCCATGCTCAGCTACCACCTCCACAACGAGCACCAGACCGTGCAGCGGGTCCTGGACCGGCTCGAAAAGGGCGAGAAAATGGCCCTGGTATCGGATGCGGGCACGCCCGGAATTTCTGACCCCGGCTTTCTGTTAGTGCGCGAGTGCCTAGCCAAGGGCCTGAAAGTGGAATGCCTGCCTGGGGCTACGGCTTTCGTGCCGGCTTTGCTTAAATCGGGCTTCGGGGCCGAGCGGTTTACGTTTGAGGGCTTTTTGCCCGTCAAAAAAGGCCGGCAGACCCGCATCCGGGAGCTGCAGCCCGAAACCCGCACCATGATCTTTTACGAGTCGCCCCACCGCATCGTCAAGACCCTGGAGCAGCTAGCCGAAGCCTTCGGGCCCGAACGGCCTGCCTCCGTAAGCCGGGAACTCACCAAACTATTTGAAGAAACCGTGAACGGGACGTTGGCCGAGCTGGCGACGGAGTTTGCGGGGCGTCAGACTATTAAAGGAGAAATCGTTGTTGTCGTACAAGGAAATCGGGAATAGCACGTGGGGGCCGGCGGGGCTGGCCTTGCTCACGGCTGCATTGTTGTGGGCGGGCTGGCCGGTGCACCCCGCCCCGCTGGCGCTGCTGCTGCTCGTTGCCTGGGTGCCCTACCTGCGAATGGAGCAGGTTCTGGTGCAGCAAGGTGGCAGCGGTTGGAAGGTGTTTCGCTATACCTACCTCACGCTGGTGCTCTGGAATGCCTTTACCACGTGGTGGGTCAGCTATTCTACCCTGGGCGGTGGTATTACAGCCGTGGTGCTGAATGCCCTGCTGATGTGCTTGCCCACAATGGCCTTTTATCACACCAAGCGGCTGGCCGGGCCGGTGCTGGGCTATATTGCCCTGCCCATCTACTGGATAGCCTTCGAGCAGCTGCACCTGCACTGGGACCTGACCTGGCCCTGGCTGACGCTCGGCAATGGGTTTGCCGAGGCCACCTCCTTCGTGCAGTGGTACGAGTACACCGGCTTCCTGGGGGGCTCGGTATGGGTGTGGGTCGTGAATCTGCTGTTGTTCTGGGGGCTGTTTCGCCCCCAACGCCAGGCCGAGACTCTTGCCCAGCCCACAAGCGGCAAAATGCATAAAGGCTTTGTGGCCGGCGCCGCTTTGGCCACTTTGTTGCCGCTGTTGCTTTCCTGGTTTATTGGCAGCCGGGTGCAGGAGCAAGGTCAGGCCCTGGAAGTAGTGGTGGTGCAGCCCAACGTGGACCCCTATACCGAGAAGTTTCAGGGCAAGGCCAACTTCGTGCCCTACGACGAGCAGCTTAGCCGCCTGCTGCGCCTGACCGAGCAGAAACTCACGCCAAACACCAAGCTGGTTATCTGGCCCGAAACGGCGCTGGAGGAGTACTACTTCGAGCAGCAGATTGAAACCAACCCCAAGATCTTCCGGGTGCGGCAGTGGCTGGCCCAGCACCCGGGCGTGGCCCTGCTCACGGGCATTACCAGCGTGGTGATGTACCCCAATCAGGAGGCGGCCAGCGTCACGGCCCGCCACCGCGACGACATGGGCTACTACGACGTGTTCAACAGCGGGGCCTACTTCCCCAGCGCCACCGCCCCGATTGAGTTCTACCACAAGTCGCGCCTGGTGCCGGGGGTCGAGAAGATTCCGCCCCTGCTTACGTCCCTGATTTCTCATATCGACCTGGGAGGCACCGTGGGCAGCTACGGCAGCCAGCCGGAGCGTACCGTGTTTTCAGCTCCGGCCGGCGCCCCGGCCCTGCGGGCTGCCCCACTGATCTGCTACGAGTCCATCTACGGCGACTTCACGGCCGAATACGTGCAGCGCGGCGCGACGCTGCTGGGCTTGTTTACGAACGATGCCTGGTGGCACGACTCGCCCGGCTACCGGCAGCTGCTGCGCTACGGCGCCCTGCGCTGCATCGAGACCCGCCGCGACCTGGCCCGCTCGGCCAACACCGGCTTCACGGGCTTTATCAACCAGAAGGGAGACGTGTACCAGCGCGAAACGGCCTGGGTCCCCACGGCCAGCCGCGGCACCGTGCACCTGAATACGGAGCTAACCTTTTATGCCCGCTACGGGGAGCTAATCGGCCCCGCCACCCAGGTACTGGCCGGGCTGCTGCTAGCTGGCTTGCTGGTTCTGAGCCTCAACCGCCGCTTTGCTACGAAGCCGGCGGCTCAGGAACCTGTGGCCCGCACGGCCTAATTCTGCCCCTACCCCCGCTCTCATGGACGTTTCCTCTTCGTGGCTGCTGCCGCTGATTTTCTACACCATCATGCTCTGGCTCTACCGCTTCTCGCAGGGCCAGAATGTACTGGGTAAGCCGCGGCCGGGCGTCAGCGACGAGTGGCGCCTCACCCACGGCCGCACGATGCGGCGCACCATTATTATCATTGTTGCCGTGTACACGGCCCTGCTTCTGCTGCAGCTGCGCTAAACATTGTAATCTGAAACCCGCGGCCCGGCCCGGAGTATCTACCCGCATGACCGATTTCACTCAACTCAGCCTTGGCCTTGCCGAGGTGTGCCGCCGCGCCGGCCAGTTTATTCGCCAGGAAGCCGCCTCTTTCGACCGGAGCCGGGTGGAAATAAAGGGCGTCCACGACCTGGTTTCCTACGTCGACCAGGAGGCGGAGCGCCTGCTCGTGGCCGGTTTGCGCGAGCTGCTGCCCGAAGCGGGCTTCATCACCGAGGAAGGTACCACCGGCGGCAGCGGCCTGGCCACCAGCACCGGTACCGAGTACACCTGGATTATCGACCCGCTCGATGGCACCACCAATTTTATTCACGGCCTGCCGTGCTACTGCGTGAGTGTGGGCCTACTGCACCAGGGCGAACTGGCCGCCGGCGTGGTCTACGAGGTAACCCGCGACGAAACCTTCCGGGCCGTGCGCGGCGGCGGGGCTTTCTGCAACGAACAGCCCATCCGCGTTTCTGAGGCGCCGGGCCTGGGCCAGTCCCTGATTGCCACCGGCTTCCCCTATACCCAGTTCGGGGAGCTCGACAGCTACCTGCAGATCCTGGGGGCGTTTATGCAGCGCACCCACGGGGTACGGCGCGTCGGCTCGGCCGCCGCCGACCTGGCCTGGGTAGCCGCCGGCCGCTTCGAGGGCTTCTTCGAGTTCAACCTGAATTCCTACGATGTGGCGGCCGGCATTCTGCTGGTGCGCGAGGCGGGGGGCCGGGTTACGCAGTTTCTGGCAGACGGCGACCCACTGTTTGGTCGGCAGGTAGTCGCCAGCAACGGCCGTGTGCACGAGGAAATGCAGGCGACTATCCGGGAATTCTGGAAAGCATAAAATATAAGGTTCTGATGCGCTGGAAGGTGACTAGTGGAAAGAATGCTCGCAAGGACAACCGTTGAACGTTAGCGCATTCGAGCATCTGTCTTAGGACCGTACTCTTAAACTTTTCCGCCGACGTTGTAGTTTTGGGAGCGTTATGATTCTGCAATACACCATCATTGCCCTGCTGTTTTTGGCCGCCACGTTCTACGTGGGCCGGATCTTCTGGCGGGCCTTTTTTGTGAAAACGGCTACGGGCTGCGCCAAGGGCTGCGGTGGCGCCTGCGCTACCATTGATGTGGACCGGCTGCAGCGTACCATTGAAAAGGCGGCTGCTCAGCCGGCCGTTCGGTAAGGAGCACAGCTCAGCTAAACTTCGGACAACCTGCCCCCGTGCCCGCTGCGTATAGCGGGTACGGGGGCTTTGTTTTAGCTCCGCTCCCACCGTTCCTAGACCAGCCTCCGCAACCTGAACCCCTACGACCATGCAAGACAAAGAAGAAGAACGCTCCCTGATAAACGTTGAGAAGAAGCTCGACGCGGATGGCTTCACGGAAGACTTTACCGTAAAGGACGGCCGCCTGTGCTCCTTCCGTTCGGATAACAAAAAAAGCTATGCTCCGGAGGAAGTAACCATTGTCGACTTCTACCGCTTTGAGGGCGAGAGTGACCCGGATGATATGTCGATTCTGTATGCCCTCGAGTGCAATGACGGCGTCCGCGGTACCATTTCTTCGGCCTACGGTACCTATGCCGACTCCGACTCGCTGGAGTTCTTCAAGAAAGTAGAAGACCTCGGCAAAAACTTGAAGAAGGCCCATAAATAAGCCTTCCAAGCTCAACAAAGCGCGCTTTGGCTCAGCCAAGGCGCGTTTTTGCGTTTTCACCCCACCCAACCTGAACCGTGAAGACTTTCCTGCCCACCCACCCGCTCCGTTCTGCCGCCGACCTCGACGCGGTGCTTTCGGCTATTGGCGACGCCCGCATCGTGCTACTGGGCGAAGCTTCCCACGGCACCCACGAATACTACACCTGGCGCGCCGCCCTCTCCAAGCGTCTGATTCAGGAAAAGGGCTTCAACTTTATTGCCGTTGAGGGCGACTGGCCCGACTGTTTCGACGTGAACTGTGCCATTAAGCAGGACCAGAAAGCGTACGGCAGCGCCGCCAAGCTCCTGCAAACCTTCAGTCGCTGGCCTACCTGGATGTGGGGCAACTGGGAAATAGCTGCCTTGGTCGACTGGCTGCATGCGCATAACCAGCCGCGGCCCATGACGGAGCGCATCGGGTTCTATGGCTTGGATGTATACAGTCTCTGGGATTCGCTGCAGGAGATTCTGCAGTTTGTAAACAAGCAGGGCGACGGGGCCGTGGCGGCCGCCCAGCAGGCGTTCCGCTGCTTCGAGCCCTACGGCGACGACCCGCAGGAATATGCCCAGGCCGTGGCCTTCGTCTCCGACGACTGCGAAGACGAAGTAACCCACATGCTCCAAACCCTGCGGCGCCAGTTGCGCAACACCACGGCCTCAACTGGCTTGGAGCGCGAAACCGCCTTCGCTGCCGAGCAGAATGCCCTGGTAGCCGTGAATGCCGAACGCTACTACCGGGCCATGATTAAGGGCGGGCCGGCCTCCTGGAACGTGCGCGACGGCCACATGATGGAAACCCTCACCCGCCTGCTCGACCTACACGGCCCCGACAGCAAAGCCATCATCTGGGAGCACAACACCCACATCGGCGACGCCCGCTTCACCGACATGGCCCGCGACAACACCATCAATATCGGGCAGCTGGCCCGGGAGCAGTACGGCCGCGACCAGGTGTTTGCCGTGGGCTTTGGGTCTTACCAAGGCAGCGTAATTGCGGGTAAGCGCTGGGGGGCTCCTTTCGAAGTAATGCCCGTGCCCAACGCTATTCGGGGCTCCTGGGAAGAGCTGTTGCACAAGCAGTTGCAGGGTGAAAATGCCTTGCTCTTGTCCACGGAGCTGAAAGGTACCGTCGCCATGAAGCAAACGTTTGGCCACCGCGCCATCGGCGTCGTCTACCGGCCTCAGTTTGAGCAGTTCGGCAATTATGTTCCCTCTCTGATGGCCGAGCGCTACGACGCTTTCCTGTTCATCGACCAAACGCAAGCCCTACACCCCCTGCCCACCAAAGCTGATGAGCATACCCCACCGGATATGTATCCGTGGACGGAATAGCGGGAAGATGCATCCCCTGTCCTTGCCACGGCTGCGCCTCGCAAGGACAGGGGGTGCTAGCATTGTCAGAACAAAACCTCACTATTCACCTTACCCCCACACTTTCGTGCCCTCGGTGCAGTTGCGGCACATGTCTATCTGGTCGCGGCCTTTAAGCAGGGAAGTGCGGAACTGCTGGTACTTGGGGCCGTGCCAGAGCTGGCGGAAAGATTCGGTCTTGAGGTCCCCCTGGCGGTATTCGGCGTCTTTGTCGAAACAGCAGGGTACCACCAGGCCGTCCCAGGTGATAACGCAGCTGTGCCACATTTTCCAGCAGTGGTCTACCAGCTTGTTCTTGATGCGCCAGGTGCCGTTGTTGTTCTCGTAGCGCGAGTAATAGTCGATGGTTGGGATAAGCGGGGACCCTTGTTCGTAGTCGTAGATCTGGGCGGTCTTAAACCACACGTCGTCCACGCCCAGATCTTTAGCCAGCTGCTTGGCATCCTCAATCTGGTGCTCGTTGGGCCGCACTACCAGAAACTGAAAGATGATGCGCGGCGTGCTGGACTTTAGCTCTTTGCGCCACTTGACAATGTTTTTGGTGCCTTCCAGTACCTTATCCAGCTTACCGCCCACCCGGTACTGCTGGTACACCTCTTGGGTCGTGCCATCGAGGGAAATAATCAGCCGGTCAAGGCCCGACTCCACGGTGCGGCGGGCGTTGTTGTCGTTGAGGTAGTGGGCATTGGTGCTAGTCGCGGTGTAAATGCCCTTGTCGGCCGCGTACTTTACCAAATCCAGGAAGTTGGGGTGCAGGTACGGCTCGCCCTGAAAGTAGAAAATCAGGTACCACAGGCGCTTGTGCAGCTCGTCGATGGTGCGCTTGAACAGCTCGTCGGGCAGCATGCCGGTGGGCCGGGTGAAGCTGCGCAGGCCGCTGGGGCACTCCGGGCAGCGCAGGTTGCAGCTGGTCGTCGGCTCGAAGCTGAGCGCCAGCGGCAGGCCCCAGTGCCGGGCCTTGCCCGTGAGCTTGCTCAGGGCGTAGCCGCCCACCACCTGGGCCGTATTCAGGGCCCGGCGCGGGGTGAGCTTGCTCAGGAAATTCAGACCGTCGGTAAGAGTGGAAGCCATGCGAAGCAAAGGTCGGGAACTGAAGCGGAAGTGCGGCAAGTAACCCCGTGGCCAAGGAAAGAGTTTGGTTACCGGTCTTTCCTAGGCTGCGAAAAGAAGGAAAACAGGCCCAAGTACCATAAAAAAACGCCTTCCGATGCATCGGAAGGCGTTGTGCTTACTGTTAGGGTATCGACGTTTATTTGCCAGCTGAGGCCGGCAAGGTGCTGCTGTACGTGGAGGCTTTGCCAAACGACTCCTTGATTTCATCCACGGCGGCCCGGCTGCTCAGGCGCTTAGGCTTGGTGTTAAGGAAGGTGCCATCTTCAGCCAGCAGGAAATACGCCGGCACGTCCTGCAGCGCATAAGCCTTGGCAATGGCCGAGCGCATGCCGCCCGTGGCCCGGACGTGTACGCCGGGTAGCTTTTTGCCCACCACGAGTTGCTTCCAGGCCGGCTCGTTCTCGTCGAGGGCCACATTCAGGAACACAATGTTCTTGCCGTCAAATTTCTTGGCCAGGTCGGCGGCGTAGGGCAGGTCGCGCAGGCACAGGCCGCTGGTCGTGCGCCAGAAGTTGATGTACACCAGCTTGCCGGCAAACTGCCGCAGGTTCACACTGTCGCCGGTCGAGGAAATCAGCTTAAAGTTCGGAGCCGGAGCGCCGATGGCAAAGGCCTTGTGGGTTTCAAAGTCGTGCTGCAGCACGGGGTAATACAGGTTCTTGGTATCGACGCTGCGGTAGTTCTCCAGCATGGCGGCCGACTGCTTCACGTGCCCGAAGCGGAACGACTCCTGCAGCACCCGGCCCATAATAATGACGCGCACCGGGTCGGCCAGCTGCTTTTTGGCCATATCGTAGCAGACCTGGTAGAAGTCCGGGTCGGAACGCTGGTGGTTGTTAGAAATGGCCAGATAGTGGATGTAGTTAATCAGGAATTCCTGGTACTGCTCGTTCTGCAGGGCTCCCGGGTTGTTCACCAGGGCCTTGTCGTTGAGGAACTCGTAGTAGGTCGGCGTCATTTTCAGCCGGCTCTCGGTGGCCACTACCTGCTCGCGCAAGTCCTGAAAGGTCAGCCGGTCGTTGGCGTAGCTGTAGTCGATTTCGGCCTTGGCGTACTCCTTAAACGCCGGGCTCAGCTCGTTATCCTGGGCGTAGTTGTCGAGAAACTTCTTCTCTTCCTTGCGGCGGTAGTCCAGGAAGGACAGAAAGGGCGCTTCGTAGAGGTTGATATTGTCGGGTAGTACCTGAAATCCGTCGTTTTCAATAAACCGCTCATCCAACTCGGCCAGGTAGGTATTGGCTTCCGCTCCCTTGCCCTTGTAGCTCACCGTGGAGGAAAGGTCTTTGCCCTTGAAACGCACTTCCAGGGCATTGCCCGGCTCCAGAAATAGGTCAGCTACGTCGTCGCCGTACACCAGGTCGGCCCGGGTGGGGCCGTTTACGGTCAGGGCCAAGCGAAACTCCCCGCGGTTGTCGACTTTGGCGTAGGTAATCTGCTCCTTGGGGTCCAGCGGATTTTCGCGCACCGATACGGCCACCGTATCCGCCGTTTTGCTGCTGATTTTGCCCGTCAGGACTACAGTGCCTTGTGCCTTGCCTGCCAGGGGCAGAGCCAGTAGCGCGCCCACAAGCAGGCGAGGGATACAAGAGCGGAAAGAATATGCCATTGGGAGAGGTCGTATCAAGCGCTAGTTATTCAAGGGATTAGCTTTTTAACCCCACTACGCCCTGAAAAGTCGCGCAGACATAGGATTTCGCGGGAAAAGCCAATTCTTATACCGAAGATACGGCATTCGGGTTGAGAAAGTCCAATCCAGATTTCTGCTTTTTTCGTAGGCCAGCCTCAGAACCAAGGTTTTGAAGGTTTTACCCGAATAATCCGCTCAAGACTTCGTCGAGGCGGCCTACCGGTTGAGCTCTGATTCCGTAGCGGGCCAGATCTAATCCGCGGGCGTTGAACTGGGAGATGTACATTTCCCGGAACCCGAGTTTCTCGGCTTCCGACAGGCGCTGGTCCAGCCGGCTTACGGCCCGGATTTCCCCGCTCAGGCCTACTTCGGCCGCCAAGCACACGTTGCCCGGAATCGGCAAATCGTTCAGCGACGACACCACCGCCGCGCACACAGCCACGTCGAGGGCGGGGTCGTCGAGACGCAGGCCACCGGCAATGTTGAGGAACACGTCGTGCTGGCCCAGGCGCAGGCCGCTGCGTTTTTCGAGCACGGCCAGCAGCATGTTCAGGCGCTTGGCATCAAAGCCGGTGGCCGAGCGCTGGGGCGTGCCGTAGGTGGCCGGCGTCACCAGGGCCTGCACTTCCACCAGCAGGGGGCGGTTGCCTTCCAGCGTGGCCCCAATGGCCATACCGCTCAGGCTCTCGGTGCGCTGGCTGAGCAGGATTTCCGACGGGTTGCTCACCTGCCGCAAGCCCGTACCCTGCATTTCGTAGATACCCAGCTCGGACGTGCTGCCGAAGCGGTTCTTGGTCGTGCGCAGGATGCGGTACGAGAGGTGCCGGTCGCCCTCGAACTGCAGCACCGTATCGACCATGTGCTCCAGAATCTTGGGGCCGGCAATGGAGCCGTCTTTGGTGATGTGGCCGATGATGAGCACGGGCACCCCGGTTTCCTTGGCAAACTTGAGCAGCTCGGCCGTGCACTCGCGCACCTGGCTTACCGAGCCCGCCCCCGACTCGACCAGGCCCGAGTGCAGGGTCTGGATGGAGTCGACGATGACCACGTTGGGCTGGAGCTGGTCGATCTGCTTGAAGATGTTCTGGGTATTGGTTTCGGTCAGGATGTAGCACTGCGGGTGCTGGGGCCCCAGGCGCTCAGCCCGCATCTTGATTTGCTGCTCACTTTCCTCGCCCGAAATGTAGAGCACCTTCATCTGCTGCAGGCTCATGGCAATCTGCAGCATCAGGGTGCTTTTGCCGATACCCGGCTCGCCGCCGATGAGCACCAGGGAGCCCGGCACCAGGCCCCCGCCCAGCACCCGGTTCAGCTCCGTGTCGTTGGTGTCGAAGCGCGACTCTTCCTCGTAGTGAATCTCGCCGATGGGCCGGGGCTTGCTGACGGTTTTACCGCCGGGGCTGGCCGTGGGCGGCTTCCAGGAACCGGCCGCCTGGGTGTCATCCTTCTGGATAACCTCTTCTACGTAGGTGTTCCACTCGCCGCAGGAAGGGCAGCGCCCGATCCATTTGGCCGATTGGGCACCGCATTTTTGACAGAAGTAGAGAGTTTTGAGCTTGGCCATGAACAGAAGCAGAAGGGTAAACTAAAGAAATGCGCAACGCAGCTAAATAGTTTGGTAAGAACGGGGTTTTTGCCGGCTTTCATGCGCAGAAGTGAGGGCTGGTGCTACCGGATAAGAAACCCTAAATGGAACAGGATGAAGAAACTATTAAATCGGTGGAAAATCCGGCCACGAAGCTGAACTATGCGCCCGGTAGCTCTATATTTAAGGGTTAAACTCCTTATCCTTCTTAACCGCATATGCGCTACGCACTCTGCACCGGCCTGTTCCTGGCCGTAGCCTCCGGCACTTGCTTTGCCCAAGGCCCCATGCCCACCCCCACGCCCGATATGGCCACCGTGGTATTTTACCGCCCGCCCATGCTGGGACAGGCTGCTACCAACTTCACGGTGCGGGCCAACGGCATTGAGCTCTGCCGCCTCAGCAACAAGCGCTACTTCGTCAGCAAGCTCAAGCCCGGCGAAACCTCCTTTACCTCGGTGGCGGGTGGCCTCAACCTGCCCGACCAGGATAAATTCGACATGACCCTCGAGCCGGGTAAGGTCTACTACATCCAGGGTGACGTGAAAACCCGCCTGATGACGGTGAAGATGACGTTCACGGAAGTCACGGAGTCGACCTACAAAAAGAAAAACGCCGACCTGAAGCCCGACAACTGCGAAACCTCGGCCGCTCCGGCCACGGGGCAGTAAGCACCTGGTAGTTTTCCGCTTGGCCACCCCGCCAAGTCCGAACCGCACCCGCGCGCTCGGACTCGGCGGGGTGGCTTATTTATGCGGTGCTGCCCTCAAGTTGCCAAAAAACCAAGGTTTTGAAGCGTGGCGTGAACCAAGCAAGAGGCCACCGCGCACCTGACGGCCAAGCTCAAACCTAGCGGCTGATCCGTTAGTTTCTCCTATATTCCTTATTCTTAATGCACGCCGTATGACTCCTCCTCTTGCCGCCGCCGACCTGCTGGTAGTGCCCACCTTCGTCGGGTTGCCGCCCGAAACGCTGGACTGGCTTCTGGCCCACGGCGAACAGCGCACCTTTGCCCCCAACGAAACGGTCGTGCAGCCCGGCGACGAGGCCAGCTATATGATGGCTATTCTGGCGGGCGGACTGCAGTACTACGCGGTGCGCAACGGGCAGCGGGAGCCGGTTTTCCGGGTCGAAGCCGGGCAAATCAGCGGGGTGCTGCCTTATTCCCGGCTACGGACGGTAAGTGGATTTGGCCTGGCGGTGGGGCATACGGTGCTCTTTCTGCTGCACCGCGACTTGTTTCCGCAGCTCGAGCAGGCTAGTCCCGAACTGGTGCAGCGCCTGGTGAGCCTGATGAGCGACCGGGCCCGCGACGAAGCCCGGGGGCAGGAGCGCGACGAAAAGCTGCGGGCCCTGGGTAAGCTCTCGGCCGGCTTGGCCCACGAGCTGAACAACCCCGCCGCAGCCATTGCCCGCGGCGCGCAGGCCCTGCAACAGCTTGCCACGGCCAAGCCCACCCTGCTCCTCGACCTGGTGCGGCACTGCCCCGACCCCGCCGCCCTGCAGGCCCTGGTGGCCTTGGCCGTGCCCGGTCAGTCGCCCAAGAGTGTGCTGTCGGCCCTGGCCTGCTCCGACCGCGAAGATGAAATTGCTAGCTGGCTTGAAGACCAGGGCGTGCCGGATGGCTACCAGCTGGCGGCCGGTCTGATGGAAGCCGGTCTGACCCTGGAGCAGCTGCAGCCCGTTGGGGAAGCGTTGCCGCAGGAGGCTCTGCCCGCCGCGTTTGCCTGGCTCGAGGGCCAGCTCACTATGCTGCGCCTCATTCACGACGTGCAGGAAAGTGGGGCCCGCATCAGTACACTGGTGCAGAATGTAAAGACCTACTCTCATATGGACCGCGGCGGCGACTATGCCCTGCTCGATGTAAAGGCCGGCCTGGAAAGCACGCTGAACATTCTGGGCTACGCCCTGCGGGCCAAAAATATTAAGGTTATTCGCGACTACGCGCCTCAGCTGCCCGCCCTGCGCGGGCAAGTCAGTAGTCTGAATCAGGTGTGGACCAACCTGCTCGACAACGCCATTGATGCCCTGCCCGCCGGGGGCGAAATAACCCTGCGCACCACCCAGGAAGGCGACTTTGTCCGGGTTTTTATCCTGGACAATGGACCTGGCATCAAGCCCGAAGTCCTGCCGCATATCTTTGAGCCCTTCTATACCACCAAACAGGCCGGTGAAGGCACGGGCCTGGGCCTCGACATTGCCCAGCGCATCATCCGCAACCACGGCGGCCGCCTGGAGGTCCACTCCCAGCCCGGCCACACCGAGTTCTGCGCCTGGTTGCCGGTGGGCTAAACGTGAGGCAGTAGGATGATATGTCCTGGCGGGGCGTAGTCGAGGCCACCTGTCCTCTGAAACGCGTTGAGTATTATACAACGAAGAGCTTTTCCAAGGCTCCTTACTTTACCATCTCGCCTTATGGCTACCGAAAAAAAACCCGTACTACTTGCCGTTGACGATGACCCCCAGGTGCTGGGCGCCATCGACCGGGACCTGCGCAGCGAGTTTCGGCGCAACTACCGCGTACTGCGGGCCACTTCCGGGGCCGAGGCGCTGGCTACTCTGCGGGAGCTGAAGGCCCGGGAAGAGCCCCTGGCTCTGATTCTGGCCGACCAGCGCATGCCCGAAATGGAAGGCGTGGAGCTGCTCGAACAGGCCCGGGCCATCTACCCCGACGCCAAGCGCGTACTGCTCACGGCCTACGCCGATACCGAGGCCGCCATCCGGGCCATCAACAACGCCCGCCTCGACCATTACCTGATGAAGCCCTGGGACCCGCCCCAGGAGCTGCTTTTTCCAACCCTGCACGACTTGCTTAATGCCTGGCAAGCCCAGTACAAGCCCCGCTTTCAGGGGCTGCGGCTGATTGGGTTTCAATGGTCGCCGGTGTCGCACGAGCTCAAGGACTTTCTGGCCGGCTACATGGCGGCCTACCAGTGGCTCGATTTTGAAACCAACCCCGAGGCTCAGGTGCTGCTGGGCAGCACGGGTTTCACCGCCGCCGATTTGCCGGTTATTGTGTTTGAAGACGGGACGGCCCTGTCGCGGCCGGAGCGGGCAGCCGTCGCGGTCCGCATGGGGCTGGCCTCCCAAGCCACGCAGGAACTCTACGACGTGGTCGTCGTGGGGGCCGGGCCGTCGGGCCTGGCCTCGGCCGTGTACGGCGCCTCCGAAGGACTCAAAACCCTGATTATCGAACGGCAGTCGCCGGGCGGGCAGGCCGGCACCAGCTCCCGCATCGAAAACTACCTGGGCTTTCCGACCGGCCTGAGCGGAGCCGAGCTGGCGCACCGTGCCTGGACCCAGGCCACCCGCCTGGGCGCCGAAATGCTGGCCCCCCAGGAAGTGGTCAGCCTGTGCGTGCAGGACGGCTACAAAGTGCTGACTTTGAGCAATGGCAGCGAAGTGCGTACCCGCGCCGTGGTCCTGACCATGGGCGTGAGTTACCGCACTCTGGAAGTGCCCGGCATCGATGCCCTGACCGGGGCAGGCGTGTATTACGGGGCGGCCCGCACCGAGGCCCGCTCCTGCGATCAGCAGGATGTGTATATCGTGGGTGGGGGCAACTCGGCGGGGCAGGCCGCTATGTACCTGGCCACCTACGCCCGCCGGGTGTTCATCCTGATTCGGGGCGAGTCGTTGGCCGCGTCGATGTCGGCCTACCTGATTGAACAAATCAGCCAGACGCCCAACATCGAGATTTTACCCTTCACCCAAGTGCGCGAAGTACGCGGGCAAGACCATCTGGAAGAAGTCGTCATCCAGCACAATGGGCAGCTGGAAGTGCGTCCGGCCCGGGCCCTGTTTGTCTTTATTGGCGCCAAGCCCAGCACCGAGTGGATCTGCGAGCTGGCCCTGTGCGACGCTAAGGGATTTTTGCTTACCGGCCGCGACTTGGTCGCCGACCCGCGCTTTGCCACCAGTTGGAAGCACAACCGGGAACCCTACCTGCTCGAAACCTGCGTGCCCGGCATCTTCGCCGCCGGCGACAGTCGGGCCGGGGCGATGGCCCGAGTAGCCTCAGCCGTGGGCGAGGGGTCGATGGCCATCAAGTTTGTGCACCAGTACCTGGATGAGTAAGTAACGACGAGGTTTGAACCCCATCGAGAAGATTTTTTTACAGGAAACTCAGCAAGAACACAGAATTCACTCGGCGGGTAAAAACGCTCTTCACCGATCAGAAACCGGCTCTTATCCGGCATTGTCTGGAAACAAGGGGAGCTGTGGGGGGGATAGTTCAGCTTGGAGTGGAAACACGTCGGAACCCGCCTCAGTATATAGCGCCAAAGCTATTCGCTACCGAATAGCAGATTTTGCCGCCTTAGTGCTGAGTGCCATGTTGCAAGCGTTACGCTCCCGAACTTATGTTTCCCTTCTCTGCTTCGCTACTGCCTTTGGTATGGGCAGCTGCGACATGCTGGAGTTCAGTCCCAATGACCACCGTGTTCCGGAAGATGAGCGCGACCTGACCGCCAAAAACCTGGAGCGCCTCCGCCAGACGCCCCTGCCTCCCGGCGACACACTGCGCTTCGTCTTTACCGGCGACTCCCAGCGCTTCTACGACGAGGCCGACGACCTGGTAGCCAGCGTGAACCAGCAGCCCGGCATTTCCTTCTTCGTCGTGGCCGGCGACATCTCCGACTTCGGCTTTGCCAAGGAAATGCGCTGGGTTAATGAAAAGCTGCGCAAGCTGAAAGTGCCCTATGTAACGGTTATCGGCAACCACGATGCGGTAGGCAATGGCCGCGAAGCCTACAAGCATATTTTCGGGCCCCTGAACTACTCCTTTGTCTACGGCGACACGAAGTTTATCCTCGTCGACACCAACGGCCGGGAGTACAACTTCGATGGACATATTCCCAACATGCCCTGGGTGAATCAGCAGCTCGGCGACTTGCAGGGCGCCCGCCGGCAGGTGGTTATTTCGCACGTGCCGCCCCAGGACGAAGACTTTGACCCCGGAGTGCGCAACGCGTATGCCCAGTCGCTGCGCGAAGCCCGCAACCTGGTATTTGAGATGAACGGGCACCGGCATAGCTTCAGTATCGGGCAGCCCTACAACGACGGTGTGTGGTACGTCAACTCCGATGCCTTTTCGGAACGGCGCTACATGATTGTGACCGTGTGGGGCGACAAGCAATTCCGCATCAAGCAGATTAAGTTCTAATGACACAGCGCCTTCTTCCCGTTGTAGCGCTGGCCGCTACCCTGCTTGCCCCGGCCCGGGCCCAGGCCCAAGCCTCCGGCCCGGAAACGCCCACCGCTCCTGCGGCTCCCGCTGCTGATAAGCCGCAGCCCTGGTACCGCCCGCGGCATGTGGTGCTGCAAACTGCCGGCGGTCTGGGCATGATTTCGGCCGGTGCCGGCTATGCTTACTTCAACGACAAGGTAGAAACCGATATTCTGCTGGGGTATGTGCCCAAGAAATTTGCCGGCTCCACTCTTTCTCTGGCTTCGGCCAAGTTTATTTACTCGCCCTTCACCCTGCGCCTCGCTGAAAAGTGGCAGCTAAAGCCACTTTCGGTCGGCGCTTACTTCAGCTACACCCACGGCACGCTCAATGATGAGGAACGCGGGCAGTACACCCGCGACTATTACTGGTGGTCGTCGGATACCCGCTACGGGCCCCTGGCCGGAGGGCGCATCACCTACGTGCGGCCCACAAAAGCCAATGCCCGCCCCCGGAACGTGTCGTTTTACTACGACCTAAGCACCAACGACCTGTACCTGCAGAGCTACGTTACGAACACGAAGGGCCTCAGCCTGGGCCAGATTCTGGTGCTGGGTTTGGGTTTGAAGGCAGATTTTTAGCGCCAAACCAATAGCGCGGCACCCGCCTGTCTTACTGCCAAAAGCCGTTTTCCAGAGCCGCGCTAAGCCCGCTGCTGCTCCGGAAAACGGCTTTTTATGGGGGTGGAAAAGCGGTTACTTACGTTTCTGAGGCGCATCGGTAGCTGCGCCGGTGGCCGCCAGAAATGCCGCCCGGGCTTCGCTGAGCAACTGCAGGATGCTGTGCCGCTGCCGGAGCAGGTTTTCCATTACCGGGCGCTTGGTGCGGAACAGCTTCAGGGCCCGCAGGCGTAGCAGACGGGCCCGCAGATTGTTCCAGTAACTCAGGGCATAGAAGCCCGAAAGCGGCAGGCTCAGCGCGTAGAGCAGGGTCCAGGGCCAGCTTTGGGTGAAATGATGTACCAGGCCAATCTGCAGGCTGTAGGCCAGGCCGAACGTAAGAATACCCGTCACCATCATAATGGGAGCCACGAACTCCAGGTCTTTGGTGGCCCGCTTGGCAATAAGGGAAGGCAGGATGTAGGGTATGTAGTTGTTGAGAAGCCCGTAGAGGTACAATGGGAAGCCCAGTACCAGCTTGATGCCCGACACTGTAGCCCGGGCCCAGCGCCGCCCGCCGCCCCTGCTCGATTCTAGGGCTTCGTCGCTCAGGCGTAGGCGGTCCAGGTCGAGCAGGTAGTTGCTGAGCTGCTCGCGCACGGCCATAAGGCGGGCCGGGTCGTGCTTTTCGAAGTAGGGCACGGCCTCCAGCAAGGCCCGGCTCAGCAGGAAGTTGTCGTAGAGGGTTTCCTCATCGTCGGGAATAAGGTGTTCCCCGAAAGTGCGCTCTATCTGCAGCACCAGCTCGTCCTCGGCCGCGTCGCGGGTGATAACCAGGCGTTGCTCCAGGCGCCGGCGGATTTCCTCGGTCAGCGCGTCGGCCGCAGCTTCAGGGTCGGCGCGGTAGGCGGCGGCGTAGTCGGCCACCACAATGGGCCGGCCGATGTTGACGAACACGTCGGAGCGGAAGCGGCTGGGGTCGAAGTAGTTGATGCCGATGGGCAAAATGGTGAGGCCCAGCGTAAAGTCGTGGCGGGCTTCGGCGCCGAGGGTAATGCGGGCCGCGCCGGTTTTGAGGGGGCGCAGCCGCCGCTCACTCACGCTGGTGCCCTCGGGAAAGATCTGGATGGAGCCGCCTTTGTCGAAATAGTCGTAGCACTGCCCGAAGGCGGCCTCGTTGCGGGCGGCTAGTTCCTCGGGCGTTACGCCCGCATCGCCGCTTTCGGCATCCTGGCGTCGGTAAATCGGGATGCAGTTGCCCGACAGAAAGATGGCCCGGGAAATCGGGTTTTTGAAAAAGGTGCTCTTGGCCAGAAAGGCAATGGGCTTGCGGCGGTTGGCAGCCACCACCAGCGGGTCCATGAGCGTGTTGGGGTGGTTCGAGACGATGAGCATGGGCCCGGGCTGCTCTAGCCGCTGGTGGTGGCGGATTTCGAGGCGGCGGAAAAACACGCGCAGTGCTACCTGCACCACGGGCTTCATGACGGTGTAAAACAACATGGGCCTAAGTACGGCCAATTCGCGGAGCCGGACAATGAAACTTGCCGGATATGCGGGAAGCAGGGCGTTTGCGAAAAGTCTAAACTGAAAACCAGGGTTTGGGCACTGATGTACCTTAAATCCAGCTATGCATTCCCGACGCGGGATAAGTAAATGTCTAACAAAGCTGCTTTTTAGCGTCGTAAGGCCCCAGCTACCGCGCTTCGGGCTGCCCCGAAACCCTTTCGGCCTGTCTTGAAACCCTTTCGGACGCCCTGGAAACAGTTTCGGATATCCTCAAAAGCATTTCTTACCCCCTGAAGCCACTTCGAGCAGGTAAAGTGTGGCTTCGAACAGGTTTAAGGTAAGCCCTTACATAGGAAAGCCGCCCTTCGCTGGCGGGCAGCGAGGGGCGGCTTTGGGGTATAGAAACGCGTATTTGCGTCTCAATCGTTGCTGAGGTTGTTTGTCCCGAACGATGGTCGTTCAACGAGGAGACGCGAATACGCGTCTCTACAGCGTGGTTAGCCTTCCATCACCTTGTTCTGGTGGTTGATGGACTCCAGGTGGACGGCCGCAAAGTACTGCTCGATAAACTCCGGGGTGAGGCCCACGGAGCTGCCCTGGCGCTGGGCGCGCTCCAGTACTTCGTTCCAGCGGCTGGTTTGCAGAATGGTGATGTCGTTTTCCTTTTTATAGACCCCGATTTTTTCGGCCACGGCCATGCGGCGGCCCAGGAGCTGGATAATCTCGGCGTCGAGCTGGTTGATTTGCTCGCGCAGGCTGGACAGAGCCGTCAGGAATTCGCGCTGGTCGGTGGTTTCGTGGCGCCACACCAGGTCCGTAATCAGGTCTTTGAGCACCTCGGGGGTAATCTGCTGCTTGGCGTCGCTCCAGGCGTGGTCGGGGTCGATGTGGCTTTCAATCATGTTGCCGTCGAAGCCCAGGTTCAGGGCCTGCTGGGCCACGGTGAACAGCGTGTCGCGGCGGCCGCAGATGTGGCTGGGGTCGCAGAGCAGGGGCATTTCGGGGTGGCGGCGCTTCATTTCGATGGGCAAATGCCACATTGGGGCGTTGCGGAAGTCGGTGTTGCCGTAGGAGCTGAAGCCCCGGTGAATCAGGCCTACTTTTTCCAAACCGGCCTTTTGCAGGCGCTCCACGGCACCCACCCACAGCTCCAGCTCGGGGTGAATCGGGTTCTTGACCAGCACCGGCACCTGCACGCCGCGCAGCACATTGGCAATTTCCTGCACCGAGAAAGGGTTGCCAGTGGTGCGGGCGCCCACCCACAGGATATCGACACCGAAGGCCAGGCAGTCTTCCACGTGTTTGGCGGTGGCTACTTCCACGGCAATGGGCAGGCCGGTCAGCTCACTGGCTTTCTTGAGCCAGGGCAGGCCCTTGGTGCCGATGCCCTCGAAGCCGCCGGGCTTGGTACGGGGCTTCCAGATGCCGGCGCGCAGGGCCTGCACCTTGCCGGTAGCAGCCAGGCGCTGGCAGGTTTCGAGCACCTGCTCCTCGGTTTCGGCCGAGCAGGGGCCCGAAATGAGGTAGGGTTTGTCGTCGGGCTGGCGGTTGAAAAGTGCGGATTGCATGGTATGGGAGGGGGTTACGGTTTCGGTTGAAAGGCTGTTGGTCGACATGACGTGCTTATTTATAGGGTTCTGGCTTACTTCAGAATCTTCTTGATCAGGTTGGCTTGCTCAATTTGCTGGTAGACGGCGGGGTAGTCTTCCTGCGAAATGAGGTGGCGCAGGTGCTGGAGCTGCTTGATGTGCTCGTCGAGCACGTCGAGCACGTTGACCCGGTTTTGGCGGAAGATGGGCACCCACATATCGGGCGAGCTTTTGGCCAGACGCACGGTGGAGGCAAAGCCGCCGCTGGCCAGGGCAAAAATCTGCTGCTCTTCTTTTTCCTTCTCCAACACCGTGAGAGCCAGTGCAAACGACGTAATGTGGGAAATGTGTGACACGTAAGCCGTGTGCAGGTCGTGGGCCGCCGCGTCGAGGTATTCGATGCGCATGTGGAGCTGTTCGAACAGCTGCTGTACTTGGTTCACGGCGTCGGCGTCGCTTTGCTCGGCGTCGCAGATAACCAGGGTTTTGTCGGTAAACAGCTCGGGTACTGCCGCTTCGGGGCCCGAATATTCGGTGCCGGCCATGGGGTGCACCGCCACAAAGCGGCCCCGCTGCGGGTGTCCGGCTACGGCGGCCAGCAGCATCGATTTAGTCGAGCCTACGTCGATTACCACCTGCTGGTCAACTTCTTCCAGCACCTGCGGTAGCACCGTAAGCATGGCATCCATGGGCACGGCCACCACCACCAGGTCGGCACGCCGCACGGCCGCGGCCAGGTCGGTGCTGGCTTCGTCGATGAGGCCCAGCTCCCGGGCTTTATGCCGGTTTTCGGGGCTGTGGTCTACTCCTATAATGTGCGCAGCCAGGCCTTTTGCTTTCAGGCTCAAGGCCAACGAGCCGCCAATGAGCCCAATGCCGATGACAGTTACGGTTTTCATACGGCGGCCGTGGTAAAAGAAGGTTGTTGCAGGGCCTCGCGGATGCGCCCCAGAGCAGCTTGCAGTACCTGCGTGGTTTGGCACAGGCTGACGCGGATAAAGCAGCGGCCATTCGAGCCGAAAATTCCGCCCGGCGTGATAAACACCCGCGCTGCCTGGAGAAGCTTGTCGCTCAGGGCATAGCCGTCGGGGTAGCCGGCCGGAATAGCGGCCCACACGAATAGCCCCACCTGGTTGCGGGCGAAGGTGCAGCCAATAGTATCAAGCAGCTCGAAGACCAGCTCCCGGCGGGCGGCGTAGTGGGCATTGAGTTCCTGGTACCAGGTTTCATCCAGGCCAAGGGCTTCCACGGCGGCCAGCTGCACCGGCAAAAACATGCCCGAGTCGAGGTTGCTCTTGAAGCGCAGCACTTCCTGCAGCAGGTCGGCGCGGCCCACGAGCATGCCCACGCGCCAGCCGGCCATGTTGTGCGACTTGCTCAACGAGTTCAGTTCCAGCACCACTTCCCGGGCGCCGGGCACGGCCAGTAGGCTCTGGGCCGGTTCCTGGTTCAGAATGAAGCTGTAGGGGTTGTCGTGAACCAGCAGAATGTGGTGCTCGGCCGCAAAGGCCACTAGTCGGGCGAAGAAAGCAGCATCGGGCGGGGTGCCGGTGGGCATGTGCGGGTAGTTTACCCACATGAGCTTCACCCGGCTCAGGTCGCGCCGGGCCAGCTGGTCGAGGCCGGGCAGCCAGTTGTTTTCAGCTGTCAGGTCGTAGTCGACCGGGGTGGCCCCGCTCAGGTGGGCGGCGGCGCGGTAGGCCGGGTAGCCGGGGTTAGGAATCAGCACCTCGTCGCCGGCTTCCAGAAACGTCATGCTGATATGAATGATGCCTTCCTTCGAGCCCAGCAAGGGCAGCACCTCGGTTTCGGGGTTCAGAGCCACGCCGTAGCTCCGCTCGTACCAGCCGGCCATAGCCTGGCGCAGGGCCGGCACACCCTTGTAGTTCTGGTAGGCGTGGGTGTGGGGCTGCTCGGCGGCCTGGGTTAGGGCGGCTACCACGCGGGGGGGGGGCGGCAGGTCGGGGCTGCCAATGCCGAGGTTGATAACCTGAGCACCGGCCTTGTTCATAGCATCAATTTCCCGCAGCTTCTGGGAGAAGTAGTACTCACTGGTGTGCTGCAGGCGGCTGGCTACGGAGACTTGCATGGCGGTTGGGGTATGCTAAAAGGTTGATTACTTGTCTGGTCCTGCTTCGGCTGCGCGTTGTCGCCGCTCAGCAGGGCGTCCTGGAAAGTTGGGCGTTACTTGTGCGTGGTGCCTTTGTGATACACGCCCAGCACTTCCAGGCCTTCCGTTACGGGCTTCATTTCCCGCAAAGCCGCTTCGAGCTGGGCCGGGTCGTCGAATTCGAGGTCGGCGTGGAAGTAGTAGTGCCAGGTTTTGGCCGGAATCGGGAAAGACTGCAGCTTGGAGAGGTTGATGCCCTGGTCGGCAATCCGGATGAGGACCTGGGCCAGGCTGCCCTGGGAGTGAGTTGTATGAAAATAGACCGAAGCCTTGTTGGGCTGCTCCACCGTGGCGGCGTTTTCGGGGCGGGCCACCACCAGAAAGCGGGTGTAGTTCTTCTTTTCCGAGTGAATGTCCTTGCCCAGAATTTCCAGGTCGAACAGCTCGGCGGCCAGCTTACCGGCCACGGCGGCGGTGCCCGCCCGCAGCCCTTCCCGAATGCGCTGGGCACTCAGGGCCGTGTCCTCGGTTTCGACCAGGCGCCAGTGCCCGTGCTGGTTGAGGAAGTCGGCGCACTGCAGCAGGGCCATGGGGTGGGAATGCACCTCCTGAATATCATCGAGCCGCTGGCCGGGCAGGGCCATCAGGTGCTGGCGAATCTGCAGATACACTTCCCCCGTCACGCGCAGGTCGGCTTGGCGCAGCAGGTTGTAGTTGGGCAGAATGCTGCCGGCAATGGAATTTTCGATGGCCATGAGTCCGTGCCCGGTGACGCCGCCGGCCACCTGCCGCACCACCTCGCCAAAGGTGGCGCAGGGCGTAGTCAGCGTGCCGGTACCGAAGTAGTGGCGGGCGGCTATCTGGTGAAAACTTCCTTCAAAGCCCTGAATGGCGACGGTCGGGAGCATGGCGAGGTACTGGAAAAGGTATAAAAAAAGGCCTCCGGAGTGCGGGGCCTTGGTTTTGCTTCTGGTGCTGCGCTCTGGTCAGCTTTGGCAAATCGGGCCCGGCTTCTTCGTAAAAAAGAAGTAGGTGTAGCCGTAATACAGATAAGCCGAAGTGAGCATGCGGGGCAAGGTGTACGCGTAAAAAAAGCGCCTCCCGAGGTTGTCGAGAGGCGCTGAAGGTTTCGGGGTGAAAAGCTACAGAGGGGCCGCTCGACTACGCGTGGGCGTAGTAGAAGTAATAGCTAAAAAAGAAGCGGCCGGTGTGCTGTAGCATGAGAATCAGGTGCTTTACGTCGGCAAGGTGGGGCAGGAGGCTGGCAATTCCAAATTAATTTTTGAAAAAAGTATACAAACAAACGTTCGGTAGCAGCCCGGAAACGCCCGAAATCCTGCATCTTACTTCTCTTTTGCTTCCGTAATTCTTTTTGCTTTTCGCTAGTATATCCATGCGTTATTATCTATTGCTGGCAGCCTCGGTGCTAGCCGCTCCCGGAGCCTGGGCCCAGACTACTATCCCGGCCGATCTGCTGCCCAAGGCCGAGCAGCTCGTGCAAAAACAGCAGTACGAAACTGCCTACGACCTACTTGAAAAGGCCGACCCCAAAAACCAGCAGCCTCAGGTGTTGCTGGCCAAAGAAAAACTGGTGCTCGACAATTACCTGGTCAGCATGGGCCACCAGATGTTCGGGCTTAGAAACCTGAAGCCCGGCGAAACCGTGGGGCAGCTGCGCGGCAAGGAAGGCGACTACAGTATGCACCCCCTGGATTTGCCCCTGGAGCTGAACCGCCTGCAGCGCAAGTACCCCACCAACTACGCCTTGGCCAAAGGGCTGGGCGACTATTACTACGCTGTGCAGCAATGCGGCTGTGGGGAACAAGACAAAACCGCAGCGCAGCTGCTGGACCTGGTGCTGCGCTACTACGGCGCCGCTCACGCCCACGGCCTCGGCGACTTTATGTCGCACTACGCGGTGGGCTATGCCAACCTGATGCAGCAAAAGACGGCGGCCAGCATACCTCCCTTTGAGAAATCTATTGCCCTGAATCCGCAGTATCCGACCTCGCACTACAACCTGGCTTATGCTCTGATGCACTTAAATCGGCAGGCCGAGGCCGTTCCTCACGCGCAACAAGCCTACGACCTGTACACGGACCCCGAACTCAAGGCCGATGCGGTTCGGATGCTGGGCGTCTTGTATCAAGAGCAGAAACAACCGGCCGAGGCCCTGAAGGCTTACCGGCAAAGTCTGGCCCTGCAGCCCGATAATTACCAAACCCTCAAGCTGATGCTGGCAATGGCCGTGCCCGCCCGCTCGCCCGAAGCCACCGAGCTGGCTACCCGCCTCTACCGCCTCGACCCGGCCGACGACCAGATGTTCATCGATATCATGGACATCTACCAGGCCAGCAAGCAGTGGGCCGAAGCGGAGGCGTTTTTTCGCAGCCAGCTGCCCTCTACCCCCAAAGAGCCGGCGCCGCAGGGGCTGCTGCACTTTTACCTGGCCATTCTGAACATGCAGCTGGAGCGGCCCAAAGAAGCGCGGCCTCATTTTCTGGAGGCACAGAAGCAGCTAGCCAAAGTTGTAAAGCCCGACCACGAAATGTTCAGTGTCATTAAGCGGGGGCTGGCCGAAACCAAGCCATAGGGAGCATCGGGTGGGTTAAATTCCAGATCAGGCGGTCGGGTGTAAATGCCGGCCGCCTGATCTGGACTTCAGTGTAGGCGTCTAGCCCACTGTTATGTATCAGTAGCGCTGCCCGTCTGCCGTCGGTTCGCGTTGGGCGGTGGCGCCCAGCTCGGCAGCCCGGCGTACCAGCTCGGCAAACTCCCGGCGCGACCCATCAGCGTCCCGGTTCTGGCCCGACTCGGCCAGGCGCAGCGCGGCTTCGTAGCTGGCCGTGCCCCGGTAGCTGGACTGGCGCAGCAGCATGCCAAACTGAGCTACCGCCGCCGCAAAGCGTAGGTTGTCGGAGGCCTGCTCTATCCCGGAGTCGGTGCCGGATACGGGCAGGGAAATCAGGCGGCTGGGGCTGCCTTGGGGCTCCTGGTAGCGCAGCTTTACGGTGAGCAGCTCGGCGGAGCTAGGGGCTGGGGTGTAGCCCGGCGCGGTGGTCTGGTATTTCAGTGGGTCGACGGCCGGGCGGGCGTTGGTGGGCACAATCTCGTAGAGGGCCGTTACCTGCTGCCCCGCGCCCATTTCCCCGGCATCTTTGGTGTCGTCGTTGAAGGCTTCGGCGGCCAGCAGGCGGTTTTCGTAGCCCAGCAGGCGGTAGTGCTGCACCTGGGCCGGGTTGAATTCCACCTGCACCTTGACGTCTTTAGCCAGGGTAAACAGGGTGCCGCCAAACTGCTGCACCAACACCCGCCGACCCTCGTTCAGGTTGTCGATATAGGCGTAGTTGCCGTTGCCTTTGTCGGCCAGCACCTCCATCTTGCTGTCCTGCAAGTTGCCCTGCCCAAAGCCCAGCACCGACAAAAACACCCCCGACTGCCGCTCCTGGGTCACGAGCTGCTCCATGGCTTCGTCGGAGCTTTCGCCTACGTTGAAGTCGCCGTCGGTAGCTAATACAATACGGGTGGTCGTCCCGGGGCGAGCCTGCTGCCGGGCCACTTGGTAGGCCAGCCGTAGTCCTTCCCCGCCCGCCGTCGAGCCCCCGGCTTCCAGGTTATCCAGGGCGGCCAGGATTTCGGCGGGCCGGCTGCCCGAGGTGGGCGGCAGTACTAGGCCCGCCGCCCCGGCATACACCACCATCGACACGTAGTCCTGGGGCCGCAGCTCGCGCACCAGTTCCCGCAGGCTGGCCTTGAGCAGGGGCAGCTTGTTTTCGTCACTCATCGAGCCCGACACGTCGATAAGGAACACCAGGTTGGCGGGCGGCAAGGCGGCCTTGGCTACTTCCCGGCCCTGCACCCCCACCAGCACCAGCCGATGCGCCGGGTTCCAGGGGCAGCGGGCCACTTCCGCATTCAGCGTGGCCGGGGCCTCCGGGCGCTGGGGCTGGGGGTAGTCGTAGTGGAAATAGTTGATGAGCTCCTCCAGGCGCACCGCTTCCGGGGGTGGTAGTTGGTGGTTCTGGGTCAGGAAACGGCGCACGTTGCTGTAGCTGGCCGGGTCTACGTCGATGGCAAAGGTGCTGAGCGGGGCTTGCCGGACGTCTTCAAACCGGTTTTCCGGCAGCCGGGCGTACGATTCCGTGTTGACAACCGGTGGGGGCGTTTCGGCCTGGTCGGGCGCGGCCGGCGGCATCTCGTAGACGCTGGCTTGGTCGACGACTTCGTCGGAAGAATATTGTGGGGCACAGGCGGGCAGCAGCAAGCCGCCGGCCAGCAGCCACAGGGGCCGCAAGCGGTTCAGGTTCATAAGAGGAAGGAGTAGGGATGAGAAGGGAAACGACCGAAATGCCCATGCTTCCGCCGCTGAAGCCAATGGCTTGAATTCAGAACTTTTCCAGGAAAAGAAGCGCGTGGTCAGGAGCTGCCGTCGCGAGCGGACAGCCCGGAGAACGGGGCGGAAGGGCTCTGCCAGGAGAGCTGCGGATTCGGTAATACGTGCGAAAGCGGCGCCGCTTCGTGGTTATTTATACCACGGTTCCCAACTAAGTAACCCAGCGGTTACACACTTTTTTCTAACATAATTCGGGCAAGAATAAGTAGCTGATAATTGTATAATAAAAAGGTATGCTGATTCGTTGGGCGCTGGCCCAAACAAAAAACTCCCGACCAGTCGCCCACCGGTCGGGAGTTTCTTTTGAGTGGCCCTCTGGCGGGAAGCGGTTACCCCCGCAGGACCTAATAAAGGGAGGTGGCGCCCGGCAGGCCGGAGCCCGGCCGCGGCTGTGTCCGGGCCACTTGCTGCCGTTGGGCAACAGGCAAGCCGCCCGGACCGTGGCGGCACCAGCTGCCGCAAGCAGCTGCCGATGCCTCATAAGATGGGCAGCACTTCTCATGACTTAGTTGCCTTGCAAGGCGTGCTTGATACGCCACGGAATGCTGCGCAGCCGCTGCCACACGCCTTGCGGGGTGTAAATAGGGGAGGAAGAAACAGAGCAAGTAACTACGACCAAGCCGCCCAGCTGCCTGGTATCAGCTACCAACTGGATGCGTAGGGGTTGAGGGGTAGCTGGCTGGTGGATCTGGACTCTTTCGTAGCCAATAGAGCTGATCTGGAGCATACGGTGCTGGTCTTCGGGCAACACAGCCAGCGAGAAGGTGCCATCCGAAGCCGTGGACACGCCGTGCGTAGTGCCTTCCAAAAGCACCGTAACTCCGGGTAGACCCATGCCATTCTCTTTGTCGGTTATCCGGCCGGTCAGAGTAAAGGTGGGCTCGGCCGTATCCGTGGCTCTGTCCATAGGATTCGGGTGCTTCTTACCCGTTGGAGCCTCCGTTGGCACGCCCTGTTGGTCGGTGTAGGCATATTTACCCGCAGCATGCTGGGCCTGAGCCGTAGCAGGCACTACCGTCCGGACGCTCAGCAACGCCGCTGTAGCGGCCAGGGCCGTTTGCCACCACGCGGCCCGGGGCGCCGCCACAACCGCCTGCAGCTCCCGGTTGAGCTGACTGGCCCCAAACCGCCCGCAGGTAGGGCGCGTGGCGGCGGCCAGCATGGCTAGGATTTCGGCGTCGGTTTTCTGGGTGAAGTCGATAACTACTTTTTGGCAGGCGGCGCAGTGGCGGCCGGGGCCCTGCGGGGTCATAGCGGCCCAGGGCTGAGTGCAGGGTTGGGCAATGGTCAGGGTAGCAGAGGATAAGCGCATAAAAAGGCTGAGTATCAGAAGCGGAGAATAGAAAAGGCGGGGCGGCTTAGCGGGTGCCCACGGCGCCGGCTACCGGGCTCAGGCCCTCGGCCAGCTTTACCAGGCGCACAAACTCGGCCCGGTAGCCGTCGGCGTCGGTGCCGCGGGCGGCCTGGGCCAGCTGCTCGGTGCTGCGGTAGGTGGCCGTGCCCCGGTGGTCGGACTGGCGCAGCAGCATGCCAAACTGGGCCACGGCGGCCGCGAAGCGCAGGTTTTCGGAGGCCTGCGTGATGGGCACGGCCGGGCCGCGCAGGGTGCGCTCCAGCAGCTGGCTGGTGTGGCCCTGAGGCTCCTTGTAGCGCAGCTTCACGGTCATCAGGTCGGTGGCGGTGGGGGCGGGCTGGGCCGGCGTGGGGTTTGGCTGGTACTTCAGCGGGTCGATGCCGGTGGGGGCACCGGGCGGAATCAGCTCGTAGAGGGCCGTCACGGTGTGGCCCGCGCCCAGCTCCCCGGCGTCTTTGCGGTCATTGTTGAAATCCTCGGCGGCCAGGGCGCGGTTTTCGTAGCCCAGCAGGCGGTACTGCTGCACCCGGGCCGGGTTGAATTCGAGCTGAAGCTTCACGTCCTTGGCCAGGGTGAACAAGGTGCCGCCGAACTGCCGGACCAGCACCCGGCGGGCTTCGTCGAGGTTGTCGAGGTAGGCGTAGTTGCCGTTGCCCTTGTCGGCCAGGCGCTCCATCTTGCTGTCCTGGTAGTTGCCCTGGCCCACGCCCAGCACCGTGAGAAACACGCCCGACTCCCGCTCCTCGGTAATGAGCCGTTCCATGGCGTCGTCCGAGCTTTCGCCCACGTTGAAGTCGCCATCGGTAGCCAGAATCACGCGGTTGTTGCCCTCCTTCCGAAACTGCTCCCGGGCCACCTGATAGGCCAGGCGCAGGCCCGCCCCGCCCGCCGTGGAGCCGCCCGCGCTGAGCCGGTCGATGGCCCCGAGAATGTCGGCCTGGCGGTTGCCGGGCGTAGGGGGCAGCACCAGGCCGGCCGCCCCGGCATACACCACCAGCGCTACTTTGTCCTGGGGGCGCAGCTCGCGCACCAGCTGGCGCAGGCCGGCCTGCACTAGGGGCAGCTTGTCGGGCTCATCCATGGAGCCCGACACATCCACCAGGAACACCAGGTTGGCCGGCGGCAGCTTCTCGGTGCTCACCTGCCGGCCCTGCAGGGCCACATGCAGCAGTTGGTGGGCGGGGTTCCAGGGGCATACGGCCAGTTCGGTAGTGATGGAAACCGGGTCGGGGCCGCTGGGCTGGGGGTAGTTGTAGTGAAAGTAATTGAGCATTTCCTCTACCCGCACCGCGTCCTGCGGGGGGCGCTGGCCCTGGTTGAGAAAGCGGCGCACGTTGGCGTAGCTGGCCGCGTCCACGTCGATGGAAAACGTGCTCAGCGGTTCTTTCTGGGCCGAGTGAAAGCTGTTTTCCTTAATCGAGGCATATGACTCGCCGGTACCGGGCGCCGCAGGGCGGGGAGGCGCGGAATCAGAGAATACATCTGCTGCAACAGGCGCATTCCATTGGGCTTTCTGTTTCCGCATCCTCCCCGCCGGTGTCGGGCGCTGCACCTGCACGCCGGCTACTTTGCCTTCTACCTGCGACACGGAGCCGCTCACTTGCCGCCGCTCCTCCTGCGCGCCATAGCCCGTAACAACCACTTCGCCAAGTAGTTTAGCGTCGGGCGTGAGGCCCACATGGAGCGAGTCGGCGGCCGGAACGCTTACTTCCCGGGGCACGTAGCCGACGGCGGTAAACACGAGCTTCTTGCTCCCTTTCGGGATAAGGAGGCTATACCGACCGTCAGGGTTGCTTGAGGCACCGATAGTAGTACCTTTTACCAGTACCCTCACGCCGGGCAGGCCTTGGCCGGTGGTGCGGTCCGTGACGCGGCCGTGCAGGGTGCGCTCGGGGGCGGGTGGGGCTACCTGCACCGGGCGGGCCTGGGGTACCAACGGGAACGGACGGGCTGAGGCCGGGGCCGCCAGCAGGCAGCCGACTCCCAGGAGAAAGAGGTTTTTCATACAGGGCAGGTCGTCGTGAAAGGGTTTCACTAGGATGATGCGCCGCCCGCCAGGATTCCACACCGGCCCGCAAAAAATTCTTTACTCTCTGCCCCGGCTGTTATCTTGCCGGTCGCCTATCGTTAGCCAGGGGCCGCCGCTGTGCCGACTCCTGCGTTATCCTTCGTTCCCTATGCTACCAGCCCGATTCTATCTCTACGCCAGCCTACTGCTGCTCACTCAGTGTAGCAAGTGCAAGCAAGGGGACCCATTTCCCAAAAACCAATTGCCCTGGGCTACCCAGACCGGGGCCAACACGTTCGGCTGTCTGGTTAACGGGCAGCTTTACTTGCCCCAGGGCAATGTGGGCAGCCGCAATTTCAATGTGTCCTATGATCCTACCTTTAGGGGCGGCGCTGTTGTGATTGAAACATATAGGGTGGAGAATAATAGGACAAAATTTCTCAGCATTGATGCTGCGCCTATTACTGCTATTGGTTCCTATTCATTGGATCTACAGCAAGGAGTTGGTGAAGTTCTTTACACCGATACTGATGGGCAACTGTCTCCATGTAGTGCTATGTATGATAGTCGAGATGTGAGCTACAGAAAAGGCAGGATGAATATTACGCGCTTTGACCAACAGGCCCGCATCATTTCAGGCACCTTCGACGTGACTATCGGTCGTACGGGCTGCGATACGCTCAAAGTAACGCAAGGGCGGTTTGACGCCCGGTTTTAGGCGGTATTCTTTCCCTATTCCCTTTCCTATATGAACAAGCTTCCCCTCCTGCTCCTGGGCTGGTGGCTAGCCCTGGCTGTGCCCGGCTACGCCGTCTCGACCCCGCCCCGCAAATAAATTGCCTGGAGACGGGGCCGAGCCGCCGGGTCCAACAACGCCCCCGATGCCGTATCTTGGCCCGTGGCCCGCGCCGGCCATTCTGTTGCTATGTTTTTCAAACGCCGCCCCAAGTCGCCCACCGAGCTATCCGATGAGGAGCTGCTCGCCCGCTACCGCCTCGAAGGCGCCGTAGCCGACCTGGGCGTGCTCTACGAGCGGCACATGCCCCTGGTGTTTGCCGTGTGCCGCAAGTACCTGCGCCCCGACGAAGACGCCCAGGACGCGGTGATGCAGCTCTTCGAGAAACTCCTCGACACGCTGCGCCGCCACGAGGTCAGCAACTTCCCAGCCTGGCTGCAAACCACGGCCCGCAACCACTGCCTGATGATCCTGCGGGCCCGGCAGCGGGCCGGCCCCGACGGGGCCCTGGTGCTGCATTTTCCCGACGCGGCCGATATGGAATCGGCCGGCGTGCTGCATCAGGGAGGTGATGCGACCGAAGAACAAGAACTTACCGAAGCCCGCCTCCAGGCCCTGGAGCATGCCCTGGCCGATTTGCCTGCGGGCCAGCGCCGCTGCCTGGAGCTGTTCTACCTCGAAAAAAAGTGCTACCGCGCCATTGCCGACCTCACCGGCTTCGATCTGGGCCTGGTGAAAAGCCACCTCCAGAACGGCAAGCGCAACCTTAAACGTTACCTCGACTCTGCTCCCAATGCGGCCCGCTAATCAGCCTCCTGTTCCACCGTTGCTCCCAGCCCCTGATGCGGCCGGGCACCTGCCGCTGCCCTTGCTGCGGCAGTACGTGGCCGGAGCGTTGCCCGCCGCCGAGCAGCACCGCGTCGAGGCCCACACCCTGGACTGCCCCCGCTGCGCCGAGGTGCTCGAGGGCCTGGAGCTCACCGACGCCGCTTCCACCGATCAGGCCCTAATGGAGTTGCAGCAGCGCCTGCGCCAGCGCGTAGCCCAAGCAGAAGTGCCCCAGCGGGCATTTCGGGCGTGGCAGGCCGTGGCCGCCGTGCTGCTCTTGCTGCTGGCCAGCACGGCCGTGTGGTGGGGCCTGCGCCGCCCGGCCGCTCCCGTTGCTGAATCGGCCCCGGTGGCTATGCAGCTGCCCAAGGTAGCCGATAACGCGGCTACGGCCCCCGTCACGACCCCGCCGGAAGCCGAGACTGCGCCCGAAGCCCCGGCTGTAGCCTCGGCCCCCGTACTCACCGAGCCTGCCGCACCGGCTCCTGTTGCGCCGCGCCCGGAGCTGCCTCGTCGGGCGTCCCGGACGGCCCGTCGGGCTGCGGCTCCGGCGGTAGCCTCGGTTCCCGATTCCCCGGCAGAGGTCAGCGGTACAATGGCGGCAGCTGACCAAGCTCCCGCCGTCGCGCTACAAACGGCCCCAGCCAACGCGGCAGCCCCGGAGGCTGCTACGGAAAGTAAAGCTCTTGTCGATACGGTAGGGGCTCCGGCCGGGGCAATTGCCAAGAGCAAGCAAATCCTGACCGAGGAGCGCGTGGCCCGCAAATCGGCTCTGCCCCCGGTGCCCACGCTGAGCCCGCAACCGGCCGGGGGCTACGCCCGCCTGCGCGAATACCTGCGACGCGAAGGCATGTACCGGCCCGAACTTCCGGTGCAGCAGCTCTCGGGCACGGTACGGGTGAAATTCACGGTAACGGCCGCCGGCAAGCTCGAAAACTTCCAGATCGTGCGCAGCATGCGGGCCGACTACGACGCCGAGGCCATCCGCCTGCTCTGCGAAGGCCCCACCTGGCAGCCCGGCACGGCCAACGGCCGCCGCGCCGACCAAGTCGTTGAAATCAACATCAGCTTCTGATACCGGCTTCCTGTATAAAGACAAAGAAGCGGCCCTACACAGGGCCGCTTCTTTGTCTTTATACAGGAGTGATGTGGAGGTAGCTACCCGCTGTAGCCGCCGCCGCTTTCGGCTTCGGTGGCGCTGCCCCCGGGTTCTACGTCGCGGGGCAGGTCGGGCTGGGTTTTCACCTGTACCTGGCTGTAGTCGGGGCTGCCGTCGCCGGCCGGAGTGGGCGTGTCGATGGCCGCGGCGGGCTGGTGCTGGGCGCTGGGATCCCACTTGTGCATCACCTCAAAGCTGATTTTAGCCGTGATGCGGTACTCCACAATCTTGTTGTCGCGCACCCGGCAGCTCTGGTCCTTGATATAAATCGACTTAATGCCTTTCACAGTGGTGCTGGCTTCGGTCAGGGCACGTTGCAGGGCATCTTCAAAGCTTTTCTCGGAAGAAGCCAGAACCTCGATTACTTTTTTGATTGTGCTCATAGCGCAGAAAGGTGTTGGGGATGGTGCTTGGGAGAAAGTGTACGTAGCCGAGAGGTAAACAGCTGTCGGGGTTGGGCAAAAATGGCCTTTCGTGCGCCAGAATCAGGCACCGCAAGAACCTGCGGCCCTAAGCCTTTCGTCGGCGGTTTCGCAGATTTGGTCGATGTGGTGCAATGCTAAGTAGTTGGCTTTTAGCTGAAAGGCGAACCGGGTAGCGGCCCGTTTGGGCCCAGTGGCTCAACTGGCACGGTTTTGTAATGTAGACTCCTCAGAACGCCCGCTGTTGCAATGCGCGCCCCGCAGCAGCCCGCTTCCTTTCTGACATATCCCTCCTGATTTTCCTTTTTGCCATGAACTCCAAAAGCCTTGTCGGGCGCTTGGCTGTAGCCGCGCTTTTGCTTTCCTCTTCGTTTTCCGGGGCCCAGGCCCAGGTGCGCCGCTCTACCTATTCTACTGCCCCAGCCCGTCCGGTGTACTCTGCCCCGGTGCGCACCTCGCCCGCCACGCCCGGCGTCCAGTTTGGCCTGCGGGCCGGCGTCAACGTGTCGGATTGGTCGGGTGATGCCGTGCAGAGCGTGATGGACCTGGCCGGCTACGCCAACGGGGCCGTGACCAAGGAAATGAAGCCCGGTTTCCACGCTGGCGTCTACGCGACCATTCCGCTCGGTCCCGGCTTTGCCATCGAGCCCGGCGTGTCCTACTCCGAGAAGGGCGCCCGGCTGGTCGGTACCCTGCCCTGGGAGCAGTTCGACTTCCTCAACGCCCGCGTCACGGCCACCTCGCGCATGTCCTACATCGACGTGCCGGTGCTGTTCAAAGGCTACCTGACGCCGGGTTTCTACCTGTTTGCTGGTCCGCAGGCCTCGTTTTTGGTTAGCAACAAAGTGCGCGTAGAAGCCGGGGCCCTGGGCTTCAATGCCTTCTCCACCGACTTTGACGTGAAAAACCAGTTCCGCTCGGTCGACTTTGGGGCCGTCGGCGGCCTGGGCTACCAGTTCGACAACGGCCTGGGTCTGAGTGCCGGCTACGACTTTGGCCTCTCGTCCCTGGACAAGAACAACCGTTTCGATGCCCAGAACCGGGTAATTAAAGCCTCGGTGAATTATTCGTTCTAAGAATGCTCCCACTTCGGCAGTCAGCCTTCAGCTGGCGTCCGCAGAGCGAAAGACCTTATCCCGTCGCGCAGCTTGTTCTGGCGTGATAAGATCCTTCGCAAACTCAGGATGACAGAATAAACAACAGTATCAGCCGGCCTCGTTGCTTTTGCAGCGGGGCCGGCGTCTTTTTAGGCCTGAGTTCGGGTTGTTGCGTACTTTTACCGCTACCACGAAACGGATTCGTCACTTCATTCCCGCTACATGCAATTCCGCACCGAGAAAGACACCATGGGCACCGTGCAGGTGCCGGCCGACGCCTACTGGGGCGCCCAGACCCAGCGCTCTATCGAGAACTTCCAGATTGCGCAGGATATCAACCGCATGCCTAAGGAAATCATCCGGGCGTTTGCCATCCTGAAGAAGGCCGCGGCCCTCACCAACCGCGACGCCGGCGTATTGCCCGCCGAAAAAGCCGAGCTGATTGGGAAAGTGTGTGACGAAATCCTGGCCGGGCAGCTGGCCGATGCTTTCCCGCTGGTGGTGTGGCAAACCGGCTCGGGCACCCAGTCCAACATGAACATGAACGAGGTGATTGCCTACCGCGGCCACGTGCTGCAGGGCGGCAGCCTCGCCGACGAGAAGAAGGTGCTGGCCCCGAACGACGACGTGAACAAGTCGCAGTCGAGCAACGACACCTTTCCCACGGCCATGCACATTGCCGCCTACCAGACCCTGGTGGAGGTAACCATTCCGGGCATCACCAAGCTGCGCGACACGCTCAAGCGCAAGAGCGAGGAGTTCATGCACATCGTCAAGATTGGCCGGACCCACCTCATGGACGCCACCCCGCTGACCGTGGGCCAGGAGTTTTCGGGCTATGCTTCCCAGCTCGACCACGGCCTGCGCGCTATCAACAACACCCTGGCTCACCTCTCGGAGCTGGCCCTGGGCGGCACGGCCGTCGGCACGGGCATCAACACCCCGCCCGGCTACTCCGAGGCCGTAGCCAAGCACATTGCCGACCTGACCGGCCTGCCCTTCATCACGGCCGAAAACAAGTTTGAGGCTCTGGCTGCCCACGATGCCATTGTGGAAGCCCACGGTGCGCTGAAAACGGTAGCGGCTTCGCTGATGAAGATTGCCAACGACGTGCGCCTGCTGGCTTCGGGCCCCCGCGCGGGCATCGGCGAGCTGTTTATTCCCGACAACGAGCCCGGCTCCAGCATCATGCCCGGCAAGGTAAACCCCACCCAGAGCGAGGCTATGACCATGGTAGCGGCCCAGGTGATGGGCAACGACGTGGCCATCAACATCGGCGGCATGAACGGCCACTTCGAGCTGAACGTGTTCAAGCCCGTCATGATTTACAACTTCCTGCACTCGGCCCGCCTGATTGGCGACGTATGCGTGTCGTTCAACGACCGGTGCGCCGAGGGCATCCGCCCGCTGGAGGAGAACATCAAAAAGCACGTCGATTCGTCGTTGATGCTGGTCACGGCCCTGAACCCCCACATCGGGTACTACAAAGCCGCCGAAATTGCCCAGACGGCCCACAAAAACGGCTCGACGCTGAAGGAAACGGCCCTGCAGCTGGGCTACCTCACCGAGGAGCAGTTCAACGAGTGGCTCAAGCCCGAGGACATGGTGGGCGAGATTAAGAAATAATAGACCAACAGGAACGTCATGCTGAGCTTGCCGAAGCATCTCTACCGCAGTAGTAAAATTGATTTACTGTGGCGGTAGAGATGCTTCGGCAAGCTCAGCATGACGTTCTGATTTTACGGCTAAAGCCCACCCAAGAGCCTATTCCCACCCTCATGGACTGTTCCCGCTGTATCACGCTCGAAAACGCCCGCGTCCGGCTGCGGCCGTTGGAGTGCTCGGATTTTGAAGACCTGAAGGCTGTCATCTTCGACGACGACATCTGGCGCTTCACCACTACGCCCAACCCCGGCGACGCCGTGGGCCTGGCCGCCTACCTGACCCAGGCCGTGCAGGACCGGGAAAATCACCGCCGCTACCCCTTCGCCATCATCGACCGGCAGACGGGGCGAGTGGTAGGCAGCACCAGCTACGGCAGCTTTGCCTTACCGGAAAAGCGCCTGGAAATCGGCTGGACGTGGATTGGGCGGGACTACCAGCGTACTGGCCTGAACCGAGCGGCCAAGCACCTGCTGCTTAAGTATGCCTTCGGGGAACTGGGCTGCGAGCGGGTGGAACTCAAAACCGACGCCCGCAACTGGAAGTCGCGGGAGGCCATGCGCCGCATGGGGGCCACGGAGGAAGGCGTCTTGCGCAGCCACATGTTTACCCAGGGCGGGCTGCGCCGCGACTCCGTGTATTTCAGCATTCTGAAACCCGAGTGGGACCAGCTGCGCCTCACCGTGTTTCGTGAATTCGACGCCCGTGGCTGAGCCTACCGACAGCCTGCTGCGGCGCCGCATTGCCAGCTTTGGGCACGCTTTTCGGGGGGTGGCTGCGGCCCTGCGCTCCGAAGTGCACATGCAGTTTCACGCCGTGGCTACGGCCGTGGTCATCGGGCTGGGTTTCTACTTCGGCATTTCCCGGCTCGAATGGGCGCTGGTGTCCCTGGCCATCGGGACGGTCTGGACGGCTGAGCTGCTGAACACAGCTATTGAGGTCGTCGTCAACCTGGTGTCGCCGGGGTACCATCCGCTGGCGGGCAAAGCCAAAGATATTGCCTCGGGTGCCGTGCTGATGGCCGGTTTTGGGGCGCTGGGCGTGGGGCTGCTCATATTCGGGCCCCGGGTATGGGCCTTGCTCTAAAAGCAAATCTACCTTTGCAGACTGCTGACGCCTACACGCCTGGGGGCTGTTGGGGCTAAGAATAGGAGGACACTAGCCGGGCTGCGTTGAAGCTGAGGAAAAAAGCGCAGGGAAAGCCTTTATATAGGATAAAGTTTATATTTGGGCTTCTGGCCCGGAGTGAGTGGGTTGTCAGCTCTCATTGGTAAGGCAGCATGCGCTGTACCGCGCCCGACTTTGAGTTTGACAGTTGGGTAAACACGGTATATGAACAAGCTCTTCCTGCTGGTTTTCTTGCCTACGGGCCACGCCCCGCTGGGCCTAGCCGTGAGTGGTGCCTTGGGCTACGTTGTTAGTGAAACCGGCAACCTACTGCTGTTGGCCGTGCCGATATCTGCCGTCCGCTAATCGTTTTTGCTGCTGATAGTGAGTAGTGGTATGGCTACTACTGGGCTTGCCAGTAGTACAAGAGTCAAGCGGCAGTCTGCCAGGGCGGGCTTGGGGTCAATACGAGGACAGAAGTGCTGACTAGCCGCGCCGGCCGTAGCTCCGGTTTACCTAGCTCAGCGCCTGCTCCTGAGCTTGTAAGAGCTGCATTGGCCTTAAACAATGGGCCGCCAACTGCGTAACCCAAGTTTATCTGCATCTTTGCCGCCTCATTGCAACCAGCAGGAGCGGAGTATTGCTAACTGCTCAATCGTATGCGTCTTTCTGTGCTTCTGGCCACTTCCCTGGCCGCTTCGCTAATTTCCCTAGCCTGCACCCGCGGCGTGTCGGTGAATACCCCCACCGATCCGCCGGTCAGTGGTAGCGTGAACGGCAACGATACGCCCAACCCGACCAGTGCCAACACTACAGACTTGCGCCCGACCCAAACGACGGCCTTCGATACCACCTCGCGCCCGCGCTGGCTCGAAGACCGAATTCAGCGCCACTTGGCCGAGCCCAAGCAGAACCCCATTGTTCAGATTTCGCGCTACACCTACAAAGGCCAGGTGGTGTACTACGAAACCTTGGGCTGCTGCGACCAGTTCTCCAACCTGTATAACACCAAAGGAAACCTGATTTGCCATCCTGAAGGAGGCCTTACCGGGCGTGGCGACGGGCAGTGCCCCGACTTTGAAAAAAACAGAACCGGCGAACGGCTGGTTTGGCGAGACCCGAGGTAGACCGGCTTTGTCTGCCCTAGTCCCGCTTTCTTTCGCCTTTGCATTCACTTTTTACTACTATGATTAACACCAACGAAAAGCTGGGGGCCTACAACGTGTGGGCTAACGAAACCCTGCTGCGCCACCTCGACGGCCTAGTAGCTGCGGGTCAGGAAATTCCGGCCGTGTGCCTGCGCTTGTTCAGCCACGTTCTCAATGCCCAGGCCATCTGGATTGCTCGCCTGTCGGACACCAAGAGCCCGGTGAAAGTGTGGCAGGAGCACGACTTGGCCGGCTTGCACCAATTGCACGAGCAAACTTCCGAGCACCTGCACCACCTCATCCGCAGCGCCGATGACGCTGAGCTGAACCGTATGATTTCCTACACCAACTCGGTGGGAGATGCCTACACCAGCCAGGTATCGGATATCTTCACCCACGTGCCTGTGCATGCCAACTACCACCGCGCCCAGGTAGCCACTCGCCTGCGGGAAAATGGCCTGGAGCCCATCAATACCGACTTCATTACCTACTGCCGGGAACTCTCGGCGTCCGGCAAGGAGCAGGTAAGCTTATAAAGCCCCGCCCCGGCTGGCTCAGCCCTTTGGTTTCTGAACCGAAGGGCTTTTTGCTGGTTATAGAGCATTCTTCGTCTTCTCTTTCGAATATGGCTACTCCAGTTCTGAGTGCTGAGCGCCTTGCCGCCAGCTATTCCTATGCCGCTTACCGTCAGCTGATTGATGTGCTGCAGGCGGATGGTAAAACCACCGGCCCTCAGCAGTCGGAACTGCTCACCAACTACACCCGCCTGAATGTGCAGCGGATGAGCCGCCTCGACAAAACCGTGCACTTGCTGCCCGAGCTAAGCGAGGCCTTGGCCGCTCTGACCAAACCCTACATCTGGCTCATCATTACGGAAGGCTGGTGCGGCGACGCTGCGCAGATTGTGCCCGTTCTGGAAGCCACGGCCCAGGCCTCCGCCGGAAAAATAACTACGCACTACCTGCTGCGGGATGAAAACCTGGACCTGATGGATCAGTACCTGACCAACGGCGGCCGCTCCATTCCGAAGCTGGTGGTGCTCGATGCGGCAACCCTGACGGAAGTGGGGCAGTGGGGACCCCGGCCCCATACGGCTCAGCAGATGTTTCTGGAGTTGAAAAGCCAAAACCTGCCGTTTGAGGAATTTAGCACCCAGCTGCACGGGTGGTATGCCAAAGATAAAACCCAAAGCACCCAAGCGGAGCTACTAACACTGCTCCGAAGCCTGCAGTAAGTAGGTCCTGCTGCATAAAAAAGCCCTGTCCATTGCGGAACAGGGCTTTTTTTACGCGGTGTGCTCTGTAGAAAGGTCCGCAGAGCAACGTTGAACTACAGCACTGGCTTAGCGCTGCTCCGACTGATTGCTGAGGGACGCCCGCAGCTCCGATTCGCTGCCGTTGCTGCCCTGCACGATATTGCCGTCTAGTACAGGCTTCAGGTTGTAGCGGCCGTTACCCCGGGCTACTACCTGCTTGTTGGGGTTGATAATAGCCAGAACGGCATATTTTACCCCAGCCGTTACCGTGGCATTTACTTTCAGTTTCAACCCCGACGTTTGGCCGCTGGGAGTTTCCAGGGGTACAGTGGTGCCATTGGCCAGGCGGATCGTGCTGTTTTCACCCAGAATGAGGCGTAGCTGCTTGATTGTGCCGCCTTCAAAGGCTGCGCTGGTAAACAAAGGTGAAGCAGAGCTGGTCGTGGTCAGCAGGTTGCGCAGCCCGGGCTGCACCCCAGGCAACGTGCTCCAGCTGCTGGTGTTTTCGTCCGTGTCCTGGCTTACTTCTACGGCCACCAAATCGATGTTTACCGCTTGGTAGGCATTAGGATCTTGCTTAGCCGCAGTAGTGGAGGCCTGTGGCTGAACGGCCGCGTCCTGCATAGCATCCTCGCAGCCGGTTAATAAAACGGCTGCGAGCAGCCCAGTGCAGAGTAGGTGAGTTTTCATACAAACGGTGGCGGAATGAAGTAGGTAAAAGTTTAGCGGTTCAAACCTAGAAAATTACCAGCGGATTATCCGTATAGTGACACGGAAATATTTTTGTATTGTACTGTTTCTTAATGATATAACAATAGCCTGTTCCCCTTGATAGAAATTCCCTTTTTGGGAAAGGGTACCTTTGCTATGGCTTGCAGAGAGGCAAAGGCCGAATGCCGCCCCGATTCCGGCCAACATGTATAAAGCAAAAGCCCCGACGGTCGACCGTCGGGGCTTTTTGTTAGATGAACAGGCAGCTTAATTAAGCTTGACCTGTCCTAGATTGGTGGCTTGGTTGTTTACCACGATAACTCCGGTTTGGGTAACAGCGCGGTAAGCGGGCTGGTTGGCCGGGGCGGTAGCGGTAGGGTAAAACTCGACCCGGTAAGTACCCGAGGGCAGAGCCAAAAAGCGGAAAGCCCCGGTTGCATCAGCGGCGGTGCTGAAGGTATCAGCAGGGGTGAGCGACGAGCGGATAGCCAGCACTTGGGGCAAGGCCGCCGCGGGCGTAATCTGCCCGTAAATGCTACCGGCTACCTCCTGGGCCAGTAGCCGCACCACGGGCTTCAGCAGGTAGCGCTCCTTCTTATCGTTGCCGGGCTTCCAGTTGCCCCGCTCCACAATGGATTTAGCCACGTCAAAGTCGAGTAGCAGCTGGAACGACTCCCCCTGGCGGAGCGTAACTTTGTCGAGCTTCAGTTTCACGCCCGAGGTCTGGCCGCTGGGCGTTTTGAGGGTGTATACTTCCCCGTTGGTAGTCGTCACCGTATTGTTGGGGCCCAAAATCAGCCGGATTTCCTTAAGGTCGCCGGGGGCAAAGTCAGTGCTGACCAGCAACGCCGAGCGGCCATTTACATACTCCAGCACATTGATGGCCTGCGGGGTGAACGGCAACACTTCCCAGCCGGCCGGGTCACTTTCGTCGCGCAGGTGAACTTCAATTTTCTGCACGTCCAGATTAACACGGCTAAAGTCGCCAGGGGCATCAGTGAGCCGCACTTCCAGTTTCGCCGAGTTTTGCGCAGAGTCGTTGTCTTTCGAGCAGCCGGTCAGGGCCAGGCCAGCCAACACGGCCAGAGAGAGGAGTGGTTGGAATTTCATGCGGGAAAAAGAGAGTGTGGAAAAAAGAGCGGTGGTGGGTCGTTTGTACAACTACCCTGGTTCTTCGTTTCAGACAATAATCAGTCCAATAGACTACCGCTCTCCTTCTCAAACTCCTATTCCCCTGATTTTGTACTATCTCCCGGGGCTGGGTCTGGTGCCTTCGTGGCTGGTTTCTTAGGCTTGCCAAACAGGTTGCCCAGCGACTGGGCCGCTTGGTTTTTCAGCTTGGCCTGAGCTTCCAGGCGTTTCTTTTCCAGTTCCTGACGAGCTTTGTCTTCCAGCTCCAGGCGCTTGCGGTCCAGTTCCTTCCGGGCGCTATCCTGGGCTACCTGAGTACGAGCCGCCAACTTAAGCTTGGCATCATCCACCTTGCTTTGCACCACACTCTGGACGAGGCTTTTGGCTACGTCCTTGGCTTGGGTTTTTACGCTGCCCGTAGTTAGAGCCACTTGGGGAGCGGCTACCGTCCCCCCGATTTTCAGGCCCAGCGTCACGCGCTCCGTCCCTTTGATGTCTTGTACGCCGGTCAGCTGGGTGAGCTTGGCATTCAGGGCGTTGCCCACTTTGCCAGTCGGCACGTCGAGGGCCATGACGTATTCCAGGGCTCCGCCGATGTTAGAAGAACCGCCCAAAGTGCTCTTGATCTGGCCCACGGTAAAGTCAAAGGGCTTCACGATAAAGTTGCCGTTGATCAGCTCGGCCGCCACGTCCTTGTTGTTGACGGCAAAGCTCTTGAGCTCCTGCAGCTGGGTCAGGGAGCTGATTTTGCTCAGCACCGGCGAGGCCCCCACGGCGGCCCGAACTACTTCAAACAGGCCCTTGCCCGTGAGTGTGCTGTACACGGGCATCATATCCTGGCCCATTTCCCCGCTGACGTTGAAGTTGGTGGAGAAGATACCTTCTACCTGAGAGGCCAGGGGCACGAGCTTTTTCACCGAGTTGAAGGCCGTAAAGGCGTTCTGGAAATCCAGGTTCTTGATGTTGAGGCCCAGGTTGAACTTGGGGTGGGCCAGGTCCTTGCTGGTATAGCTGCCGGTAGTGGCAAAGTTGCCGCCCAGCGTAGTAAAGGTCAGGCCATTGAGGTTGACGGCCTGGTCGCGCACGGCCAGGGCGCCCTTCATATTGTCGAGCTTGAGGTTGTCGTATACTACTTGGCCCACATTGGCGTTCAGGGTCAGGTCGAAGAATTTGGGAATCTCCAGTATGCCATCGGCCTGAGTTGGGGTGGCTGGTGCCTTGGCGGCCGTGGTAGCGCCGGCGCTGGGCTGCCCACTCACGTTGTCGACCATCCACTCGTTTACGTTGAAGCGGCGCGAGTCCACGTTGAGGGTGCCCCGCAGGCTCTGGCCGGGCGTAAACAGATAACCCATGTAGTTGGAAATCGTGCCCGAGGCGGCAATATCCGACGAGCCCACAAAGCCCGTCATGTCGCGCAGCACAATCTGGTCGTTGTTGAACGTGGCCGTGGCTTTGGTCACCTTCACGCCCTGGGGTAGGTCCTTGCTCTTGTAAGTCACGTTCTGAGCATTCACCGTGCCCGAGGCTACCACGCTCTGGTACCGGCCGGCTTCGATATCAGCCATCTTGCCTTTAGCCGCTACGTTGCCGTTCAAGCGCCCCGTTACGGTCATGCCTTCCAGGGGGAAAATCTTGGTCAGCTTGGTTAAGTCTACGATGCCTTTGATATCGGCATCGAAGATGGGCTTGTCGATATTCTGAGCGGCGACGCGACCTTCCAGCGGTTCGCCGTCGAGCAGCATCCGAAACTGCGGAATGTCGATGCGGGTGTCGTTCACCTGGCCCGTAGCATTCATCACCGTGCCGTTCAAGGTCAGGTTTTCGATAGGAGCCGGAAACTGCTTGCTCTTTACATACCCGTTGGTCAGGTTCATCTTGGCATTTACCACCGGCATCTGGGTCTTAGAATAGGTGCCCTTGCCGGTAGCATCCACGAAGAGCTGCCCGCGCAGGGTCATGTCCGGCACGGGGTACACTTTCATCATTTCGGCCAGGTCGACGTTGGCTTTCACGCGGCCGTCAATTTTCATTGGCTCCAGTCCGTCCACAATGACATTGCCATCCACCGGGTTTTTGCCCAGGTCGAGGTGGAACTGCTTCACGTTCACTTTCACGTTGTTGGTGAAGCCGGAAGGGTTATCCACGTTCATGTCCACGTTGATGTTGCGGGCCGCCTGGGGCAGCTGCGGGTAGTGAAACATGCCGTTTTTGATTTGCAGGTTCACGCCGTAGCCCGGCATCTTCACTTCGTTCTGCACCCCTTTGAAGTAGCCGTCGAAAGCTACTTTGCCGCCGGCCTCGACGTTCTTAAACTGCTCGGTATACACCCCCGGCACCAGACTCAGAATATTTTTGAAGTCGGTTTCCAAGGCCTTGAAGGTCAGGTCGTAGGTAATATCGGTGGCGTTAGGCAGGCCGATGCTGCCCTGAAAAGAAGCCGGAAAATCGTTGAGCTGCACCTTGTTGTCCTTGAAGGTGAACAGCATCTTGCCCAGGTCCATGGCCATGGTCACGTCGGCCGTCAGCTTCTTCTTCGAAATGTATTCGGTGCCGGCATAGGTCATCGACAACTGGTCGGCTGTCGTTTGGCTTACCATGTCGAAAATATTGCTGGCAAAGTCGCCCGAGCCGGTATGGTTCAGGCCCCGCATCTCCATGCTGAATGGGATGGTGCGGTCCTCGTAGCGCAGGTGCCCGTCGTTCACCTGCCAGCCCTGGATGGCCAGGCGTACCTGCGTCGTATCCTGACCCTGGGCTGCTGCCGCCGAGTCCGAAATCATGATATCCCAGTTGGCCCGGCCACTTTTCAGTACTTTGGCGCTGATAGCGGGCTGGTCGAGTTCAATCGATTTGATCTTGATCTGGCTGCCCCGCACCACGCTCATCAGGTCCATGCCCAGCCGGAAGGAGGGCAGGTAGGCCAGCGTGTCGCGGGCAAACGAGTCTTTGCCAATCACCCGCAGCTGGTCGATACTCAGGGCTAGGTCCGGAAACGTGCTCAGCAAGCTCAGGCTAACGTTGCCCGGGTCATATTCCACTTTGGCATGTACCCGCTGGGCCAGCTGCTTGTCGAGGGCCTGCTTGATTTTATCTTTAAATAAGATAGGCGTCAGGGCTACTGCTGCTACCAGCACGACCAGAAAGATCAGTAAGCCTAAAAAGAATTTGCGCATACGAGTCAGAGAAAAACCAGATTGTAGTCGAAGCGAAGCCGCAGTATACTCAGCTATTGACAAAAGTAGTGCAGAACTTTCCGGAAGCCCGATCCTGTGGCCGCTAGATGTAGTATAAAGTGCATTCCGGGCCGGCAGCAGCTTCGGGAGGTAGTAGCCCCCGCTAAAAAATGGATGATTTTTGCATTTTAGTTCCGCATTGCAAAGCAGGGCACGTACGAAAACAGGTACGAAACGCGTTGGAGAAATTGCTTATGGGTACCGGTCGTGTTTCTTCTGCTCGGGTTGCGTGCTGCCAGCGGCGGTGGCAGTTGCTGGCTGCCCGGTCGGTGCTGACGGCTGGCGTGAGTATAGCTAGCTGTAGCATGGTCCAGAGTCAGGATTTATATTTTGCCCAGCCCTATGCAACCCGAATGCATACCAATCCGGCGTTTACCGGGCTACTCGACGACTACAGCATCACGCTTAGCTACCGCAACCAGTTCCCAACATTGGCCGGTACTTTTCAAACCAGCCAGTTGGCGGCCGACTACCGCTTCACCAGTCAGACCAGCGCCGTTGGGGTGCTGCTGAACGTCGACCGGACCGGCCAGATTGGCTACACCCGCCTTGAAGCCGGCGGTACGTATGCCTACCACGCCCGCCTCACGCCCCAGCTGAGCTTCAGCGGCGGGGCTCAGGTCAGTTATGGCAACCAGCGTATCAGCTACGACAACCTCGTCTTCGGCGACCAGCTTGACGCGACTGGCAATGTGCAGGGCGGCACCCGCGAAACGCTCGACTATAACCCAGTCAGCTACCTCACCCTGGGCACCGGACTCTTATTGTACTCTGACCGGTTTTGGCTGGGAGTGGCAGGGCATCATCTCAACCAGCCCGACCTCGGGTTTCAACGCCAAACAAAACTGCCCCTACGATTGAACTTAAACGGGGGGTACAAACATTTCTTCGTGCGCAGCACTGCCAAGCAGCAGTACCGCGAAATAAGTTTGGCCCCTACCGTGAGCTATACCCGTCAGGGCGGTAGCCAGCGGGCCGAGGCTGGGCTATACGCCGTCGTGACGCCCATTACGCTGGGATTGGTGTATCGGGGCATTGCTATGCCGGGCTCAGCCAGCCCCCAGCAGATCCTGACGGCTATTGCCGGCCTGAGCGTAGGGGCATTTCGGCTCGGTTATAGCTACGACGCGAGCTTGAGTTCCTTGAGTGCCGACTTGGGTGGAGCACACGAGCTTTCCCTGAGTCTGCGAAATTTCGATTCGCTGGAAGCGGCTTGGCGCCGGTTGAAACGGCGTAATTACCCGTCAATTCCTTGCCCAGCGTTCTAAAATTTCGTATTATTGCATCCGAATTGCCTTTCCTAAATCATTTTCTCTCAGGTAGTTTCAACTTGATCATGAATTTTTCCAAGTACCTGCGTTTTGCGGTCGTAGGAGCCTGCGCGCTGGCTTCCTGTAAGGGTGGGCCGCCCACAGCTACCAAACCCGGTAAGTACAGCTCGACGACGGGCATTGAGTACAATACCGAGGAAGGCATGAAAGTAGCCGACTATCAGGGCATTCCTGAGGGTCCGGGTTTGGTGTTTATCGAAGGTGGCCGTACTGTACTGGGTACCCAGGAAGAGGACGTAACCATGTCGCACGACAACATCGAGCGGACTGTCACGATTGCCTCTTTCTACATGGACGAAGCCGAAGTGGCCAACATCCACTGGTTGGAGTATCTGCACTTCGTGCGCAAGGACTCGTCGGAGGAAATTTATCAGCGTGCACTGCCCGACACAACGGTGTGGGCCCGGGAGCTGTCGTTCAACGACCCTTACGTAGACTATTACCTGCGTTACCCCGGCTTCCGATATTTCCCGGTGGTAGGTGTAAGCTGGCTGCAGGCCAACGACTACTGCACCTGGCGTACAGCTAAGGTAAACGAGCGTCTGGCCATGGACGCAGGTGAGGGCAGCGAAGAAGCTCCTAAAAAGAAAGGTGGCCTGTTTGGTCGTAAAAACAAAGATGCCGGCGGTGATGCTGCTGAAGGCACGGACACTGGTGGAGGTGGCGTAAAAATATCCATCGAGAACGGCAATACCTTGCCCAACTACCGTCTGCCCACCGAAGCCGAGTGGGAGTACGCCGCTCAGGCTCTGATCGGTACCCAGGAAGTAGGCAATGAAAACCAGGAGAACAAGCGTATCTATCCTTGGGATGGTCGTCAAGTGCGGAACCCCTATGGCAAGAGCATGGGCTCGTTCCTGGCCAACTTCAAGCGCGGCCGTGGTGACTACGCCGGTATTGCTGGTAGCCTGAACGACGGTGCCATGATTACTGAGTATGTGTATGCCTACCCACCAAACGATTACGGCCTGTACAACATGTCGGGCAACGTAAACGAATGGGTACAGGACATCTACCGTCCGCTCTCTTTCGAGGATGTGGAGGATCTGAACCCCTTCCGTCGTAACGGCTTCCTGGACCCCTCCGAGAAGTACGACAAGAAGAACTACCAGTCGCTGATCGACGACCACGTACGGGTCTACAAAGGCGGTTCGTGGAAAGACGTCGCCTACTGGCTGTCGCCCGGTACGCGTCGCTTCATGGCCGAAGACTCTGCGACGGCTGCTATCGGTTTCCGCTGCGCCATGATCAACGCTGGCTCGAACAAGTAAGCTGATCCACTTTACTGAACATACAGGCCCCAGTCTTCCCGAAGACTGGGGCCTGTATGTTTTATAGACTTCTTGAGCTAGGCCAGCTATTGCTCGGCGCAGGCAATGGTGGCAATACTCACGTGTTGGCAGCCGGCAGCAAGCAATACAAGGGCACATGCCTCCAAAGTTGCGCCAGTCGTTAGCACATCGTCTACCACCAGAATTCGCTTACCAGCCACGGTGGCTGGATGGGCTACTTCGAATACCGTAGCGACGTTTTGCCAGCGCTGCGTACGGTTCTTTTTGGTTTGGGAATCGGTGTGCTCGTTGCGGCGCAGAATGCTGGGGTCCCAGGGTAAGTTCAGGCCTTGGGCCAAGCCTTCGGCAAAGCAATCCGACTGGTTGAAGCCGCGTTTGGCGAGCTTGCGCGGATGCAGGGGTACTGGTGCAATGAGGTCGAAATCGTTTTGAAGCCCTTGCTGAGACAGTTCCAGGCCATACCAGTGGCCGAGCACCTGGCCTACTTCACGTTGGCCTTGATACTTGAGCTGGTGGAGCAAGTGCTGTACCCGACCGTGGCGCAGAAAGCGCAGATAACTTAAGGTGTGCTGTACTGGCACCTTGCCCCAGAAGCGGCGAGCCAGCGGGTTCTCTTTTTCAGCCAGCTTGTGGTAATCGGTATACGGAAGCTGGGCCCGGCAAGCAGTGCAGATATGCTCTTCGCCCCGGGCCAGCGAGTCGGCGCAGGCCAAACAGGTTTGCGGGAAAATAAGGCCGACAAAGTCGGTGATGAAAGCGGGTAACATAGAGCGGATAAGACGTAGTGACAGAGCAAGCTATAGCGCCCGGAAAATACAAATTTCGGTTAGTATCGCTTCTACAAAAACCACGAAGTGAAAACGATACGTCGGCAGAGAGAGAACTGCCACGCAGGAAGGTGACTTTTGTGCCTACTTTCGTGTTTAGAGTCCGAACTACACCTCTGCTACCATGAGCCAAGTCTCTGAGTTTAATGAATACCGCCAGCGCATGAATGAAAAGATCATGGCGGCTGACAACAAAGTCATCAAGCGCTTTTTCAACCTCGACACCAACACCTACCAGGCCGGCGCGCTGGACGTGAAAACCAAGGAAATGCTGGGCCTGGCCTGCTCTATGGTACTGCGCTGCGACGACTGCATCAAGTACCATTTGGGCAAGTGCCACGAGGAAGGCCTTTCTGACGAGGAAATCTACGAGGTGTTTGCTATTGCCAACCTCATCGGGGGCAGCATCGTGATTCCGCACTTCCGCCGGGCTGTCGAGTACTGGGAAATTCTGAAAGAAGAAGCTACTCCCGTAGCCCCGCCTCACCACCACGACGCGTAGCCATGCCCCTGCACGTCGACGAAACGGAAGCGCAGTTTGAGGCCCGTTGGTGGGAACTGATGAATGAGATGCGCGCCCGGTTTGGCAAAAAGCCTGACCTGAACGCGCTGCTGCTGCTGATTGGAGTGCAGGAACTGGGCCAGGGCGCCGGGCCGTTTACCAAAGAGCAGAAACAAGACCTGATGCACATTGCTACCTGCCGGCTGTTTAGCCTGTCGGGGCACTATGCGCTAGACCATGTGGATGAGGAGGGCTGGCCCCATTATACCCTCGTAAAGCCCGTGCCGTTTGCCAATCTGAAAGAGCAGGAGCGCATGCTGAAGTGGCACATTTTGGAATACTTTGAGGCGTTCATGAAGGAGTAAACCGGCGCGGCTTTGTCTGCAAGACCAAGTACGCATGACTCAACTAACAAGTCGGCACCTTCTTTCTTCAGCAGCCCGGGGTCGGAATATCGGTCCCGCTGCCTTACTGTTTTCAGCACTGTGAAAATCATAACCTACAACGTGAATGGCTACCGCTCCGCGTTGAGCAAAGGGTTGCTCGACTGGGTAAAGCAAGCCGACCCGGATGTGCTGTGCCTCCAGGAAATCAAGGCCGGAACGGCACCGTTGGATGTATCCGGGTTTGAGGACCTGGGCTACAAGGCTTACCTGTATCCAGCTCAGAAACCGGGCTACAGTGGGGTGGCTACCTTCACGAAGGTTCCGCCCCTGCACGTGGAATACGGCTGCGGGCAGGAGTGCTACGACTTGGAGGGACGGGTGCTACGCCTGGATTTTGCCGACTGCTCGGTCCTGAACGTGTATATGCCTTCGGGCACCAGCAGCGAGGAACGCCAAGCCTTCAAAGTTGAATGGCTGCACTTCTTCCGCCGCTACGTGCAGGAAATCAAAGGGCAGGTGCCGCCCTTGGTCATTGGGGGCGACTACAACTGCTGCCAGACGGATATTGACCTGCACAACCCAAAGGCCAATCAGAAAAGCCCGGGCTTCACGCCCGAAGAGCGGGCCTGGTTTGCCGATTTCCTGGCCGACGGGTTTACGGATTCATTTCGCCACCACCACGGTCCGGCGACGGGTCACTACTCTTGGTGGACTTTCCGGGCCGGGGCTCGGGCCCGCAACGTGGGCTGGCGCCTCGACCACCTGCTCGTCGACCAAGCGTTGCAGCCCCGCATTGCCGACGCTGGCTTGCTGCCCGACGTGGTGCACTCCGACCATTGCCCCGCCGTGTTAGAGCTGAGCTAAGAAGCTGGGTTATACCTAAAATACCCGCCCCGCTAGGTTTCCAGCGGGGCGGGTATTTTTATGTTCCGAGAAATTAAGCCAGCAGCGCCTCGGCTACTTCCCGCCCGGTGGCCATAGCCGCATTCAGCGACGGATAGGCTGTGTAGTCGCCGCAGCGGTACAGGCGGTCGGCCACTTGCAAGGGCTGGTGCGGCGGCTGACCGGCTGAGTACACCGGCAAGGCCTGGGGCAAGTGGTAGCTACGCAGGTGCTGCCACCGTTGCGCTTCGGGACCAAACCAGGCTGCTAGCTCCTCACGCAACCGGGCGGTAAGGTCCGCTTCGGGCAGAATTGGGCTTCCGTGCGTGCTGACTGACACCAGAATGCGGCCGGTGGGCGCGTACTCGGGGGCCACGTCGCTGGTGAAGGCCACGTTATGAGCCAGCGAATCGGGAGCGGCATTCAGGCGAAGCAACTGGTCAGCTTTAACCGGCGGGGTGTCGGCGGCGAAGTAGGTACAAGTAGTGCGGCGCCAGGCGGTAGGGAACGACAGGCGGCTGGTGGGTAACAGGCGAGCCGCAGCTTCTCCATCGACGGCCACTACTACGGCTTGGGCTGCTAGAATCTCGCCACTGGTCAGTCGCACCTGGGTGCCTTCTGTGGCCTCAACCTTAGTATTGAGCCGCACACTGCCAGCGGGCAGCCGGGTAGCCAGCTGCTCGGGAATCTGCTGCATGCCCAGGGCCGGCACGGCCGCGTCGCCTTCCACAAACTGCTTGAAAACAAACTCGAAAAAGTTGCTGGCCGTGCTCAGGCTGCGGTCCAGGTATACGCCGCCAAAAAAGGGGCGGAAGAACGAATCGATGATTTGCTCACTCCAACCGTTCTGCCGCAGATACGTCAGGGTGTCTGAGGAAGGAAAGTCGAGCAGCTCCTGATTACCGCTGTTTTTCACCCGCTGCGCCAGGGCCGCAATCCGCAGCTTATCGGCTAGAGTACCAATGGGCGAAGTAAGCGCAGAAAAGGCCGCCAGGGGCTGGTCTAATGGGTTAACAAGGGTGGTTTGCCGGCCGTTGGCCAGCCGGATAACGGCTCCGGAACGGAAAGCCCGCAGCTGCAGGGCGCCGTAGTCGAGCATGCGCTGCACTTCCGGGTAGCGCGTTTGGAGTACCTGAAAGCCCCGGTCGAGGCGGAAGCCCTCGGGCGTAACGTCGGTGCGTACCCGGCCCCCAACGGCGTCAGCGGCTTCAAGAACCAACACAGACCGACCTGCGCGGTGCAGGTAGTTGGCGCAGGTAAGGCCCGCCATACCGGCCCCAATGATGATGATGGGAGTAGCTGTAGAGTCGCTCATACGTTGCTGAACTGCCAGAGCCGGCGGAAGGTTAGGCCGAGTCCTGGCGAGAATTGCCAAGGTGGAAAGTATCCAGTGATAATTAAGCTGGTAGCAGCTTAAAACAATGGCTTACGGGTCTTCATTACCTTGCGGGTCTTCATGGTGTAGAAGTCGGCCACGCCATTGCGGGTAAATGTGACGCGCCATACGCCCATCGGGTCGCCGAGTTTATAGCCGGTGGCCTGGTCCTGCGGGTATTGCTTCTTGATTAAGGCGTAGTCGGCCGCCGAAATGTCCTTGCCAACTTCCCCGTGGCAGCGCAGGCACTGCGCATCGGCCAGCAGAATGGGCCGCTGGTACACAAACAAGTCGGCGGTGGGGCGCTGAATCAGCCGTGCCGTGTCGGGGTGTAGGGCGGTGCCGGGCAGGGGCGCATGATTGTGCACGTTGCGCGGCCGACCCGATAAGCGGCGGGCAGTGGCTTGCAGCACGTGAGCCAAAGAGTCGGTGGAAGCATAGGCTTCGGGGCGGCAGAAGGGCAGGGCCGCCGCTACCCCGCCAGTACGCAGCTGTTGGGCCAGCAGGCGGCGCAGCTCCCGGTCGGCCTGGCCCGTGAGCGAGTCGCCGGCCCAGCGGGTGGCGTGCAGAAAATCAGCGGGCAGGATGCGCTTCACGGCCATCTTTTCCAGGGTGGTGGCAATCTGCTTCCCGTTTTCAATGTGTTCAATCTGGTCGGGCCGGCAGCTTGCCAGCAGATTCAGCGCCAGAAAGCCCCCGGCCAGGAAAGAGTAGGTGAAGCGCATAGCAACAAAGACAACAGCAGCCCCGGCAGCCGCCGGAGTCGGTAGTGCAAACAACGTAAACGAACGGAAGTTGGCCGCTAGCTCGACAGTAAATATTCGCGTAAGGCTTCGTAGCGCGGCTTCAGCAGGGTACTGCGCTTGGGCTGCTGCATCAGGGCGTGCACCGAGTCGGGCAAGGCAATAGCCTGCCCAATCAGCGGCTCGACTACCTCGGGAAATTTCACCGGGTGAGCCGTTTCCAGAAACAGCCCGTGCTGCTCGGGCCGGGTTTGCAGGAACTCACTTAGGGCCTGGAAAGCCACGGCCCCGTGCGGGTCGAGCAGATAACCGGTTTGCTGGTACACCTGCTCAATGGTGGCGCTGGTCGTCTGGTCGCTCACCGAGCAGCCGTGAATGAGCTGGCTAATGGTGGTGTGGTTTTGGGCAAACAGCTCCAGAATGCGGGTGAAATTGCTGGGGTTACCTACGTCCATGGCGTTGGAGAGAGTAGCAACGGCGGCTCTGGCGGTAAAGTCGCCGGTACGCAGGTAGGTGGCTACCGCGTCGTTGGCGTTGCAGGCCGCTACAAAGTGCCGTACTGGCAGCCCCGACACGTAGGCCAACAACCCCGCGCAGAGGTTGCCGAAGTTGCCGCTGGGCACGGCGACTACCGGCGGCTCCGGGTGCTGCCACTGCTGCCAGGCGTAGAGGTAATAAAGTTGCTGGGGCAGCCAACGGGCCACGTTGATGGAGTTGGCCGACGTCAGGGTCAGGTGGCTGGTAACGGCCGAATCGGTAAAGGCCTGCTTGACAAGCTGCTGGCAGTCGTCGAAGTCGCCCTGTACTTCCAGGGCCCGGATGTTCTGGCCCAGGGCCGTGAGCTGCCGCTCCTGCACCGGACTCACTTTGCCCGACGGGTAGAGAATCACTACCTCCACGCCTTCCACGCCCAAAAAGCCGTTGGCTACCGCCCCGCCGGTGTCGCCCGAAGTGGCCACCAGCACGGTTACCCTCCGGGTTTGGTGGCGCGAAAAGTAGCCCAGGCAGCGGCTCATAAATCGAGCCCCGACATCTTTGAAAGCCAAGGTGGGGCCGTGAAATAGCTCCAGGGCCGCAATCTGCTCCGTAACGGGCACCACCGGAAACGGGAAGTCCACGGTTTCGGCGCAGATGCGGGCCAGCTCGGCGGTGGGAATCGTGTCGCCCACGTAGGGCTGCATCACCTGCAGGGCTAGTTCGGCTTTGGGCAGGGTTTTGAGGGTACGGAGCAGCTCGGGTGAGAACTTCGGAATGGATTCGGGAAAGTACAAGCCGCCGTCGGGGGCCTGGCCGGCAATGGTGGCGGCCCGGAAGTCGACGCTGGGGGCCTGGTGCTTAAGGCTATAATACTGCATGGGCGTGAAGCTGCTCAGTGGGCACTACGCGCACCCCGCCGGGGCTGATGCGGGTAACGTAGGTATGAAAGTCGATGCCCAGATCCTGGTAAATCTGCTGCATGGCCCGGGCCACGGCCTGGGCCGTTTCCTCGGTGCGGCTCAGCATAAAAATGGACGGGCCCGAGCCGGAAATACCGCCGCCCAGGGCCCCGGCCAGTCGGCTCTGCTCTTTCACCGCTGCAAAGCCCGGAATCAGAATGCTGCGCACGGGCTCGATGATGACGTCTTCCAGGGAGCGGCCAATCAGGTCGTAGTCGCTCTTGAGCAGGCCCGCCACCAGCCCGCCCACGTTGCCCCACTGCCGAATGGCGTCCTTGAGCAGGACCTCTTTTTTGAGAATCTGGCGGGCATCGGAGGTTTTGATTTCAATCTGGGGATGCACCACCGTCACGTGGAGCTCGGGGGCGGGCAGGGGCACGATGTCGAGCCTGGGCTCGGTAGCCCGAATCAGCGTAACGCCCCCGTAAATGGCCGGCGCAATGTTGTCGGCGTGCTGCACGCCCGAGGCCACTTCTTCCCCGAACATGGCAAAGCGCACGAGGTCTTCCTGGCTGAATGGGTTGCCCAGCAATTCGTTAGCGCCCACTACGGCCCCGGCGGCACTGGCGGCACTGCTGCCGATGCCACTGCCGGGCTTGATGTTTTTCTGAATCCGGACCTCGATGCCCGTGCCCGCCGGGGCTTCGCGCAGTAAGGCCAGCAATGCCGCCCCGGCCACGTTGCGGGTGGGCTCGGTGGGCAGGTTGTAGTCGTCCTCGTTGATGATGGAGACGCCGGGCGTGTCGGTCAGGCGCAGGTGCATGGTATCGGTGGGCGTGGCCAGGGCAAAGCCCAGCACGTCGAAGCCGCAGACGACATTGGCCACGGTGGCCGGGGCCAGTACGGTGATGGAACGTGACATAGTATGAGGTTTATTTTTTTGAAGATCAGAACGTCATTCCGAGCGAAGCCCAAGAATCTCGCGTGCTGATGTTGTTTTCTCTGTCATCCTGAACGCAGTGAAGGGCCTTATCACGTCGAAACAAGTCGTTGTCACGCCAGTCGTTCGTATCCCCTAAGGTCCTTCACTGCGTTCAGGATGACACAGACAGAAGAAGATGACGGACGAAGAAAACCCGTCCCTCTCTACCCCCGGGCCGTGCGGATGATGTCGGCAAAGACGCCCGAGGCCGTTACCTCGGCCCCGGCCCCGGCGCCCTTGATGACCATGGGCTGCTCGGGGTAGCGGTTGGTGTAGAACAGTACCGCGTTGTCTTTACCGTGCAGGGCGTAGAAGTCGTGGCCGGGGGCAATGGACTGCAAGCCTACGCTGGCTTTGCCATCGGCGTAGCGGGCCACGAACTTGAGCTTCTTCCCTTGGGCTGCCGCCGCTTCGTAGAGGCTGCGGAAATGGTCTTCGTGCACGGCCAGCTGCCCGTAGAATTCTTCTACGTCGCCTTCCATACACGATTCAGGCAAAAACGACACATTCTGAATCTGCTCCATTTCCAGGGTTTCGCCCGACTCGCGGGCCAGAATCAGGATTTTGCGGGCTACGTCGGTGCCGCTCAAATCCAGGCGGGGGTCGGGCTCGGTGTAGCCTTCCTTCTGGGCCTGGCGCACTACTTCGGCAAAGGGGCGTTTGCCGTCGTAATGGTTAAACACGAAGTTGAGCGTGCCCGACAATACGGCCTCAATCCGGTTCACTACGTCGCCGCTGCGCAGTAAGTCGTTTAGCGTCCCGATGATGGGCAGGCCGGCGCCCACGTTGGTTTCGAACAGGAAGTCGGTGTTGAACTCCTGGGCCAAGGACTTCAGGCGGGCATAGTTCACGTACTCCGAGGCGCAGGCAATCTTGTTGCACGCCACCACCGCCACGCTTTTTTCCAGCAGAGCCCCGTACACCTGGGCCACGTCGGCGCTGGCCGTCACGTCCACAAACACGGCATTGCGCAGGTTGCGGGCGTGGATGGCCTCGACCAGCGTGGGCAGGTGCAGGGGCTCACCCTCGGCCAGGGCCTGTTTCCACTCGCCCGGCTCCAGTCCCTGCTCGTGCAAGGCAAACGTGCGGCTGTTGGCCACGCCCACCACTCGCACGTTCAGCTTGAGCTTCTCCTGCAAATAGGCCTGCTGGCGGTCCAGCTGCTCCAGAAGCTTGCCGCCCACGTTGCCCACGCCCACCACGAATAGGTTGACCTGCTTGCTGGTGGCCTCGAAGAACGACTCGTGCAGCACGTTAATGGCCTTTTTCACGTCCTGGGCCCGAATAACGGTCGAAATGTTCTTCTCCGACGAGCCCTGGGCAATGGCCCGGATATTCACCCCGTTGGTGCCCAAAGCCCCAAACAGGCGGCCGCTGATGCCGGTGTGGTTTTTCATATTCTCACCTACCAAGGCCACAATGGCCAAATCGGTTTCCAGGTGCAGCGGATCTACCTTACCGACGGCTATTTCGTAGGCAAACTCCTGGTCTACGGAACGTTGGGCCGCGGCGGCATCCCGGGCGTTGATGGCCACGCTGATGGAGTGCTCCGAAGAGCTTTGGGTGATGAGAATCACGTTGATTTTCTCCCGGGCCAGGGCCTCAAACAGCCGCTTCGAGAAACCGGGAATGCCCACCATGCCACTGCCTTCGAGGCTGAGCAAGGCCAGCTGCCCGATGCTCGACAGCCCGCGCACAATGTGGTTGCTAGCCGGCGGGTTTACTTCGACCAGGGTGCCGTGGTCGGTAGGGGCGAAGGTGTTCTTGATCCAGAGCGGAATGCCCTGGCTCATGACCGGCTGAATGGTGGGCGGGTAGAGCACCTTGGCCCCGAAGTGCGACAGTTCCATGGCTTCCTGGTAGGAAATGCGCGGAATGGGCCGGGCGTGCGGTACCAGGCGCGGGTCGGCCGTCATCATGCCGCTCACGTCGGTCCAGATTTCCAGGCGGCTGGCACCCAGCGCGCCGGCGAAAATAGCGGCGGTGTAGTCGGAGCCGCCCCGGCCCAGCGTGGTGGTAGCACCCTGGGCATCGGCGGCAATAAAGCCCGGCACGATGTAGAGTGATTCGGGCTGCCCGCTCACAAAGTCGTTAATAAGCTGAGTGGTAACGCCGAAGTCGACGGTGGCAAAGCCGTACTGCGAATCGGTGCGGATAAGCGGGCGGCTGTCTTGCCACTGGTGGACTACCTGTCGGGCTTTCAAGCTGGCTGCTACCAGCTGCGACGACAGCAGCTCGCCGAAACTCATCACCCGGTCGAGGGTGCGCACGCTCAGCTCACCGAGCAGGAAGACCCCGTCGCAGATGCTTTCCAGCTCGTTGCAGTGCTTCTTCACCAGGCTTAGCACGCTGCTCTGGCTCACGACGGGCACCAGCTCCCGGGCGGCTTCCATGTGGCGGCTTTCGAGGGTGCGCAGGCGCTCCTTGTAGTCTTCGTTGCCGGCAGCAGCCAAGCGGCCGGCCTCAATCAGCGCGTCGGTGGTGCCGCCCAGGGCCGACACCACCACGAGGGTGGTTTCCTGCTGGGCTGCCGCTGTTACGATATCAATAACCTTGGTGATGTTGGCCGCATTGGCCACCGACGTACCCCCGAATTTTAGAACCTGCATACCGAGTAGCTTGAAAAGAATACACACGAAAAAGCCCGGGCGAAGAGGAATCCTGCGGGATTTCCTCGGCTCGGGCTGCGACTCAAAAAGAAACTAGAGAGAAAGAGGTAGGTGCAGCCCGGTTACCGGGTTGTTGTGACCATACCTGTACCTATGGGAATCACGGGCAGGGCGCAAGAGAAAACAGCTGTAGCGAAGTGCTGAAGCATAAGGCGCGTTGAATATTGAGCCCAAAGTAGTGAATTATCTGACCCGCCCAACTTTACCGGCAGAATTTTACTGAACTCACCATCCGGCAACCAGCAGGAGACAAGGTCATGTCGCGTCCGCACTATAATCTATTGGCTACACGGAACGCGGGGCCGGGTTCATCGTGTTTGTTTCCTTACCTTTGCAAAAGCAAATACAATTTCCTGAAGGCAAGATGCTAGATAAACTGGAGGCCATTCGCCAGCGCTACGAAGACGTAAACGAGCAGCTGATGCAGCCCGAGGCCATGAGCGACATGAAGCGCTACAAGACCTTGAATAAAGAATTTAAGGACCTCGGCAAAATCGTGGCCGAATACAAGAATTATCAGCAGGTGCTCTCCAATATCGAGGGTGCCCGTGAAGTTATTGCCACCGAGAAAGACGAAGACTTCCGCCAGATGGCCAAAGACGAGCTCGAAACCCTGCTGCCCGAGCAGGAGCGCCTCGAAGCCGTTATCAAAGACCTGCTGATTCCCAAAGACCCCAACGACAGCAAGGACATCATCATGGAAATCCGGGCCGGGGCCGGCGGCGACGAAGCGGCCATCTTCGCCGGCGACCTGCAGCGCATGTACATGCGCTTTGCCGAACGCCAGGGCTGGAAGATGGAACTCGTGGACGCCACCGAAGGCACTTCGGGCGGGTACAAGGAAATTATCCTGGCCGTGAAGGGCGAGGACGTGTACGGCAAGCTCAAGTTCGAATCGGGGGTGCACCGCGTGCAGCGGGTGCCGGCCACCGAAACCCAGGGCCGCATTCACACCTCGGTGGCTTCCATCGTGGTAATGCCCGAAGCCGAGGAGCTCGACGTGCAGATCGACATGAACGACGTGCGCAAGGACTTGTTTATGTCGTCGGGCCCCGGTGGGCAGTCCGTAAACACGACCTACTCGGCCGTGCGCCTCACCCACTTGCCTACGGGCCTCGTGGCCCAGTGCCAGGACCAGAAGTCTCAGCTTAAGAACTTCGACAAGGCCTTGCAGGTGCTTCGCTCCCGCCTCTACGAAATCGAGCTGGCCAAGAAGAACGAAGCCGAAGGCGCCCAGCGCAAGAGCATGATTGGCGGCGGCGACCGGTCGGATAAAATCCGTACCTACAACTACCCCCAGGGCCGCGTCACCGACCACCGCATCGGCTACACGGTCTATAACCTGGCCAGCGTGATGGAAGGCAACATCGACGACTTCGTGGAGCAGCTGCGTATCGCCGAAAGCGCGGAGCGTCTGCAGGAAGGCGTCGCGTAAGCCCAACGCACTAAGCGGCTTTGTCATCCGTTTGTCATCCTGAGCCCGCCAAGGACCTTACCCGCGCTAGAACAAGTCGGTAGGTACTTGGGCGGGCTCAGGATGAATGCTTTATAACCGATACGTTTCTATGCGCTTTCTGCTACCCTGTCTGCTTGTCTTGTCGTGCCTGCTTACCGGGCTGCCGGGCTGCGAGCCGAAGGAAGACCTGTTTACCACCGACCCCAGCGCTAAGCTCGACTTCTCGACCGATACGGTGATGTTCGATACGGTTTTTGCCCAGGTCGGAACGGTTACCAAGCGCCTGTGGGTGTATAACCGCAACAGCCGGGCCGTGAAGGTAGAGCAGATCAGCGTGCTGAATCCAGGCGTGTCGGAATACTCCATCATTGTGAATGGCGACGCGGGGCCACTAGCCAACAACGTCGAAATCAGGGGCAAAGACAGTCTGCTGGTGCTGGTGCGGGCCAAGCTCGGGCCCGGCACGGCCCAGCCCGAGGGCAAGCCTTTCCTCAATACCGACCAGCTGCAGTTCAAAACCAACGGCAATAACCAGCAGGTCGAGCTGGTAGCCTACGGGCAGAATGCTTTTTTCCACCGCGGCGTGCTGGCCTGCAACGAAGTGTGGCGCGCCGACAAGCCCCACGTGCTGCCAGGCTCCGTGCTGGTGCCCACTGGCTGCACGCTAACGATTGAGGCCGGGGCCCGCGTGTATGTGCACGCCGGGGCGGGCATTGTGGTGAAGGGTACGTTGCGGGTCAACCCCGACTTTGTACCGACCGGCGAGCTGAAACCCAACGACCGGAATATCGTGCGCTTCTCCGGCGACCGGCTGGAGCCGTTCTACAACGACATCCCCGGGCAGTGGGCCGGCATTCAGTTCGACTCGGTAAGCAGCCGCAACAACATCGTCCGCTACGCCGAAATCAAAAACGCAAGCTTTGGCTTGCTGGTGTACAACCCTGGCAACTACCAGCCCCGCCCCCGGGTAACGGTCGAAAATGCAGTATTCCGGAATATTTCCGCGGCGGGCCTCTCCTTCGCCAATGCTGGGCAGGCGTACGAAGGAGCTGGAGTGTTCAGCTTCGGCGGTGAGTTTAATCTTACCAATTGCCTGTTTACCAACTGCGGGGAGTATGCAGTCCGGGGCCTGGCCGGCGGGGCCTTCAACCTCAACTTCTGCACCATTGCCAACTACACTCCCCAGTTCCGCCGCGAAACTGAGTCGTTGGAGTTTGATAATCGCACGCTCCTGAAGCGGGTGCCCGGGCCGCTACCCATGCGCGTGGCCATTCGCAACTCCATTATCTGGGGCTCTATTCCGGATGAGCTGCTGCTGATTGGGAGCAATGACTACAGTGAGCTGGTTATTCAGAACAACGTAATCCGTACCCAGCGCTACAAAACGGACTTGGCGGGCAGCGCCTTAGGCAACCTTATCAATGTGGACCCGAAGTTCAAGCGCCCCGCCAGCCAGTTCACCGACCGGATTGATTATAACCTCGATACACTTTCCGCAGTGAGCAATACGGCCAAGCCCTTCGGCGTCGCCACCGACCTGCTCAACCGCCCCCGCGACCCGGCCACGCCCGACCCGGGCGCCTACGAGCGGAAAAACCGTTAGTCCCGCCCTTATGATCTGGATTCAGAAACGCCTGCGCCTGCCCGCCGTGCGCCGGGGCTTCCACCTCATCACCGATGTGCTGGTCGCGGAACTGCCCGAGTTGGAGCGTATCCATATCGGGACGGTCCACTTCTTCATCCAGCACACCTCGGCCAGCCTGAGCATCAACGAAAACGCGGACCCCACCGTCCGGCACGACTTCGAGCAGTATTTCAACCGGGCCGTGCCCGAAAATGCGCCCTACTTCCAGCATACCCAGGAAGGCCCCGACGATATGCCCGCCCATCTGAAAGCCGCCATGCTGGGCACTTCGGTCACCATTCCAATTACCAACGGAGAGCTAGCCCTGGGCACCTGGCAGGGCGTATACCTGGGGGAGCACCGCAACCACGGTGGCCGCCGCTGGATAGTTGCAACCCTGATGGGTATCGAGAAATAAGCGGCACAAATAAATCTGGTAAGGCGAAGGCCGGAGCCTAAACATTTGCGTAAGAGGCTGAAAAGGCCCTTGTCGCGCTATGGTTTCTGCTGTCCTGCTTTCTGCCGCCAAACTCGTTCCTGCCCTGGCAGTGTACGTTGCTATTGGCCTGGGCGCATGTTCCGGCGACAAACCTCCGGTGGTCACGGCCCGTGCCCAGGCGGCCCCGCCCACTTCGCCCAAGCGCCGGGTGGCCCCCAAGCCCGTCGCCGTGCGGCAAGCGACCTGCGTGATGACCAATGATACGCTGGCCGGGCAGCCTTTCGGTACGGAGCCCACCGTGGCCGAGCTGTTAGGTGCTGGAGCCAAAGTCATGTCGCGTAAGCCCTTTCCTAACCTGCACGAAAAAGGCCAGACCGACACCATTCTCACCTTGCAGCACCAGGGCAACCAGTTCGAGTTTTACTGCATGCCCGAGCAGCGCCTGCTGCGGCGGGCAGTCATCACCAACTTTCGACCGGCCTATGGCCAGCGCCTACGCCTGACCTTGGACGCCTCGACCCGGCAGAACGGCGGTTCCTGTGCCAAAGTGCACATCCGCGACACGGAACGGGCCAACAACGTTTCGGCTACCTTCTCCGAGGGCAAACCGGCCGTGGCCCGCGTCGAGCCCTACCTGGACTAACTCGGCCGCTGCTACGGCAGTACCTTGACGGTAGCCGAGTACCGCAGCGTATCAAACATGACCAGCTTCTGCACCCCCTGCACCTGATAGGAGGTCAGCAGGCCATTCTGGTGATTCAGAATCAGGGTCTTACGGGAAAAGAACAGTGGGTTGTCCTGAGTCAGTACGGCCTCGATAGTGCCACCCCGCGTATCCGTTTGCGCCACCCGCAGCTGGTCCACGATATTCTCTATGCCCGCTTTGCGGCGGTATACCTGCCCGGTGGTAAGGGTGTTGGTTGCGGGCCCAGCCTGAACTTCGTAAGCACCGCGCAGAGCGGGCTTGTTGATATCGGCCTGGTAGAAAACCTGTAGCTCCTTGCTCCAGTCGACTTGGGCCACGCGGGTGGTTTCAATATCTCCATCCCGTAGCATCACCCGCTTTTCGACGGCCGGCTTCCGCTGATTGAGCAACGCCGCTTGCGCATCTAGAAAGCTCTTCACGTCGAAATACAGCGGCTTGCGGGCCGGCTGGCCAGCGCGGGCAGCATCCTGCTCCTGACCACAAGCCGTCGTCAGGAGCAGGCAGGCGGCGGCCCATAGTGCTCTACCCATTCGTAGAAGCAACAGCGGATTGGAGCAATGATACGCCGGTCATGTCGGCGGGCTGCGAAAGGCCCATCAGCGCCAGTACCGTTGGGGCAATGTCGCCCAGCTTACCGTCGGCCAGCGTGCCCTGGTAAGTGGTATCCGCCAGGATGCAGGGCACGAGGTTGGTGGTATGGGCTGTGTTGGGGCTGCCATCCGGATTGATCATCATGTCGGCGTTGCCGTGGTCGGCAATGATGATGCAGGCATAACCACTATCCAGAGCAGCCGTCACCACGTCGCGGGTGCAGGTATCCACGGTTTCCACGGCTTTCACGGCGGCTTCAAATACACCAGTATGGCCTACCATGTCGGGGTTCGCAAAGTTGAGCACCACAAAGTCAGCCGACTTGGCCCGGAGCTCCGGCACCAGCGCGTCGCGCAGCTCATAAGCACTCATTTCCGGCTGCAAGTCGTAGGTGGCTACTTTCGGCGAGGCCCGCATGAGGCGGGTTTCGCCCGTGAATTCCACCTCGCGCCCCCCTGAGAAGAAGAAGGTTACGTGCGGGTACTTTTCGGTTTCGGCAATGCGAATCTGCTTTTTACCGTTAGCTTCCAAGACTGCGCCCAAGGTATTTTCGAGGTTGTCTTTCTCGAAAATTGGAGTGACGCCCACAAACGTGGCGTCGTAGTTGGTCATTGTCAGGTAGTGCAGGTTCAGCCGGTGCATGTTGAAGGCGTGAAAATCCTGCTGGGTCAGGGCCTGCGTGATTTCCCGGCCCCGGTCGGTGCGGAAGTTAAAGCAGATAACCACGTCGCCTTCCTGAATGGTAGCCAGCGGCTGCCCATCGGCACCAACCTTGACAATGGGCTTCAGGAACTCATCTGTCACGCCTTCCTTATAGGAATCCAGCATGCTCTGAATCAGGTTCTGGGAAGGTGCCCCCTTGCCGTTCACCATCAGGTCGTAGGCTACTTTCACCCGTTCCCAGCGGTTGTCGCGGTCCATGGCGTAGTAGCGGCCCACGACGGAGGCAATTTTGGCTCCGCTGCGGGCCAGGCTCTGCTCCAGGTCGTTCACGTAATTTACGCCACCCTTAGGGTCCGTGTCCCGGCCATCAGTAAAGGCATGAATAAACACCTTGTGCACGTCGGCATCGTGGGCCAGGGTGCACAGCGCTTTTAGGTGCTCAATGTGGGAGTGCACCCCCCCATCCGACAGTAGCCCGATGTAGTGCAGGTTGCGGCCCGTGGTGCGGGCATATTCGAAGGCTTTTTCCAAAGCGGGCATCGAGCCCAGCTTCCGCTCCCGAATGGCTTTGTTGATGCGCACCAGATCCTGGTACACCACCCGGCCGGCCCCAATATTCATATGGCCTACCTCGGAATTACCCATCTGCCCGTCGGGCAAACCAACTGCTTCGCCGGAAGCCTGCAGCTTACTGTGTGGAAAACGTTGAAACAGGGAGTCCACAAACGGAGTATTGGCTTTGTCAATAGCCGATACTTCCTTATTCTGAGCTAGACCCCACCCATCCAAAATTACCAGCAATACCTGTTTATTCATAAGCGCAAAGATAGGGGCACCAACGCTAACGTGTGCATTTTGTTGGATTAGGTTAACTTGGGGCCGTGGCGAACGGCTGTAGGGACATTTTATAAACCATGCCTAGTTGGCATAGTTTTCGCGAACCGCATGATACATTCCCTACTATAGTATGAAACGCAACATATTTCAGGTTATTACCGTCGTGTGGTTTCTGTTGCTCTCCGTAACGGTACTGGCACAAGGTGAGGCCTTCACTCCAGTGCGAAACGCCATCCGGAGTGGCTCGTCCCGGGAGTTGTCCCAATACTTTGGCTCTACGGTAGAGTTAAGCTTTGACGGTGATAAGCAAAGCTATAGCTCCACGCAGGCCGAATTCGTAATGAAGGACTTCTTTGCCAAGAACTCCCCCGCCGGGTTCGACTTCGTGCATTACGGGGGTAGTAACGAAGGAACGCCCTACGCGGTTGGCAAGTATGTCAGCAAAACCGGGGCTTACCGGATGTTCGTTAAGATGAAGTCGGCCCAGGGTAGCCTGGTTATCGATACTATCGATTTTACGAAAGAATAACCTGGGTGCTGGGGTCGAAGAGCTAAGAATTTGAAAAAAAGCTACTTATTCTAACTCAGCCGTCGCGCATTCGTCGCCAACTGTTTTTGAGGATTCTAAGCAAGGCCCCGGCGCAAGTCAGGGCCTTTTTCTATTTTTGCACCGTGCAAAACCCTCCCTACCTGACCTCCGAAGCCCTCACTACCTTTATTCGCACGGCCCTGGCCGAGGATATTGGCGACGGCGACCATTCCTCCCTGGCAGCTATTCCGGCCGACGCCCGCAACCGGGCCCATTTGCTGGTTAAAAGCGAAGGTATCTTGGCTGGCGTTGAGCTGGCTCACCTTATCTTCCGGGAAGTGGATGCTGATCTGCAAGTAGAGCAACGCCTGGCCGACGGGACCCACGTAAAGCACGGCGACATTGCTTTTATTGTGGAAGGTCGCTCCCAGAGCATCTTGACGGCCGAGCGGCTGGTGCTCAACTGCATGCAGCGCATGAGCGCCATTGCCACGCATACGGCCTACCTGACCAGCCTGATGGCCGGCACCAAGGCCAAGCTGCTCGATACGCGCAAAACCACGCCCAATTTTCGCCTCTGCGAAAAATGGGCCGTGCTCATCGGTGGTGGCGTCAACCACCGCTACGGCCTCTTCGATGGTATTATTTTGAAGGACAACCACGTGGACTACGCCGGTGGAATACGTCCGGCCATTGAGGCCACGAAAGCCTATTTGGAGCGCACGGGCCGCAACTTGCCCATCGTGGTGGAAACCCGCACGCTGGCCGAGGTAGAACAAGTCCTCGAAGTGGGCGGCATTGAGCGAATCATGCTCGATAACATGGCGCCGGCCCGCCTGCGCGAAGCCGTAACCCTGATTGCCGGACGTTTTCCCACGGAGGCATCCGGAGGCATCACCGAGCAAACCATTACGGAGGTAGCTCAAACCGGCGTCGACTTCATCTCAGTGGGCGCCCTGACGCACTCCGTTAAGAGCCTCGACCTGAGCCTAAAAGCTTTTTAAATGTGTTGCTGTATCTGAATGTGTTGTGAGGCTAATGTGTTATCAATCATTGGCTTCCTTCATCTTCTTTACGCTTCTCACATTTCTCATAGTAGCATATTAGCACATTACCCCCAATGCAACAGCCCAATCAACGCGGTGGCTACCGGCAAGCCCAGGGCCCCGCGCCCATGGCCATCCGTACCAAAAAGTACCAGCTCGATACCGATACCTACACGCGCATGGCCATGGCGCAGGTGTGGCGGAAAGAATGGTGGTATGCTCTTATTCCCTTAGCTATTGGTCTGCTGCCCGCCGTTATCTGGCCCTCGTGGTGGTGGGTGCTCGTGGCCGTGCTGCTCACGTTACTGTACGTGCTGCTGCGCTCGGCCCAAATTACGGGCGTGGCCCAGATGGAGCAAAGCAAGGCCCTATTTGAGCGGATGAACTTTGAAATCGACAATCGCCAGATCATCCTGCGTCAAAGTGAAACCAAGGGGATGGGCCTGAACTGGGACATGATTGGGCAGGCCCGCCGCGACGCGGATGCCTACTGGCTGTGGCTACAGCCCCCCACGGAAGCCAATGAGCTGAAGGGCTTCAAGGGCTGGATGGCCCGCACGTTCAACGTGCCGATTTTCCTGCATCTGCCGCTGCGCATCTTCAACTCGCCCAACGATATCAAGCTGTTTGACTCGATGCTGCGGCGCAAAAACCTGCTGCCGGCTCAATCTCCGGCTGCCGCTGCGCCTACGAGCCCAACTTCCGCGTAACTTTGAGCCGGCCACGCCGGTACAGTACTCTGGTACTAAGCGGGTGGGGCAACAGGTCATTCGCCGTCCTTCCGGCTGGTTGCCTGCCATAGCTTAGCCTTTTCAACCTCTTACGAACATGACTAAAAATCTTCTGTTCTGCGCCGTGGCCGTAGCCACTCTGGCCCTGAACGCCTGCAGCAGCGAACCTTCCGACCTGCGTCCGGAAGCCAAAGTGTCCTTGGATCAGGTAGCGCCCGGCTCCCGCTCCAGCGACAATTTCGACCAAGGAACGGTAGAGGAAGCCCACCAGGCCAAAGGTGGTGCCATTGCGGAACCCATCAGCTCGAACGTAGAATTTGAAAAGGACCGCCACCCGAAAGCGGAAGAAGCCCGCTCGGCCAATGGCGAAGCGGAAGACCGGACCAAATCGGAAGCGGCGGCTCCCGGTGCTGCCAACACCCAGCACGACGAAAATGAAAAGCCAGCTGAACAGCTGAAGGAAGAATAGTATCCTCCGCTTATTACTTCGTTTGGCCCCAGTGCTGGTTCTCCTCAACCCGTTGGAGAAGGTAGCACTGGGGCCAACTTGCTGTATGCGCACGGCGGCTTACCGGCCGTCGGCCCAGAATGTCGGCGGCTTTTTGTAACATTGTTGCAAAATAAAGCGTCTGGCATGGTCGACCAGGCTCACCGGCCGCTTTCCTTTGTGCTCCTGCTCCAATTCTCTCTGAATGCCACACTCCGACGCTGAGTGGTTTAGTACCTGGTTCGATTCGTCTTACTACCACCTGCTCTACCGGGACCGAAACCACGCGGAAGCGCGGTTTTTTATTGATGAACTGCTACTGCATCTGCACCCCAAGCCCACCACGCGGTTGCTGGACTTAGCCTGCGGCAAAGGCCGGCACGCCATTTACCTGAGCGAAAAAGGCTACGATGTAACCGGGGTCGACTTGTCGCCGGAGAGCATTGCCTTTGCCCAGCAGTTTGCCCACGAGCACCTGCACTTTCACGTGCACGACATGCGCAATCCGCTGCCCTACGGCCCGTTCGACTTTATCTTCAACCTGTTCACTAGTTTCGGCTACTTCGCCAACGAAACGGAAAACGTGGTGGCCCTGCGCTCGGCAGCGGCGGCCTTGCGGCCCGGCGGCAAGATGGTCATCGACTTTATGAACACCGAGCGCACGGTGCGGGAACTGGTAGCGCGGGAAGAGAAAATGGTGGAAGGCACGACGTTTCGTCTGCGCCGCCACCTCGACAACGACTTCGTGGTGAAGGAAATTAGCTTCACGGACAAGCAAGGCCAGGAGCGCATGTACGAAGAACGAGTACGGGCCCTGAGCCGGGAACGGTTTGAAGAGTACTTCCAGATGGCCGGGTTGCGGCTGGCCGAGGTGCTGGGCGACTACCAACTGGGCCCCTACGACGAGCAGACCAGCCCCCGAATGATCTTCGTCCTAAAGAAATAAGAGTTGCCTGCGGGCTATTATCCAGCTGTTCTATTCTTGCGTAGCCTTCATGTGGTTTGCCGTTTTCCTGCTATTTCTGACCGTGATGGGAGCGGGCTGGCTCACCAGGCTGGTGCCCACCGCGCGCACTGCCTGGATGAAGCCCCTGCTAGCTTTCAGTGGCGCTTATCTGTTTACGCTGACCATTATGCACTTGCTGCCCGAGGCCCTGAGTGCGAACCCCAGCATTAGTCACCGCATTGGCTATTTCGTGCTGGCCGGCTTTTTTGGGCAACTGCTGCTGGAAGTATTCTCCCAGGGTGTGGAGCATGGCCACGTGCATTACCACACCTCCCACGCGGGGCGTGTGCCGTTTCTGCTGCTGTTTTCATTGGTGCTGCACTCGTTTCTGGAGGGCAGTATTTTAGTCAAGTCGCCGGAAGCGGCTGGCGTGGGGCAAAGCTTCTACGCTATTCTGGCTGGCATTGCCCTGCACCATATTCCGGCAGCCTTCGCCCTGATGGCCGCTTTATTATTGCGCCTGAACAGCTTTCAGCGGGCCTTTCCGTATCTGGTACTGTTTGCCTTGGCAGGGCCAGCCGGTATTGTTGTCAGCAACTACGTGGTGCTGGAAGACCTGCTGCAGGGCGGTTGGTACGCGGCCTTGCTAGGGCTGGTGGCCGGTAACTTTCTGCACGTTTCCACCACTATCCTGTTCGAAACCAGCCCCGAACACCACCTGAATCTGCCCAAGCTGGCCGCTACCGTAGCCGGCTGCGCCCTGGCCTTGGCCGTCGACCTGGTGTAATACGGCGGGTCGGCTGCTACAAATCGGTGTCGATAACCGGGCCCGAGCCGCGTAGGAACCGCTCTAGTTGCGTGGTTCGGGCGGTTTGCTGCGCCAGAGCTTCCTGCAGGGCCACCAGGCGCCGCCGCATGGCCACAATAATGTCGATGGCCTCTTTGCTCATGCCCAAATCGTGGTGCAGGCGGGCCAGGCGGGCTACGTGGTCGGCCTCGCCCTGGATGGCGCCGGGCGTAGTGGACTCATCCAACAGGCCCAGATCAACAAATTCGCGGACGTCAGCCTCACTGAGTCCGTACCGGGCCGAGCATTCGTGCAGCGTGATGGTGATGAAGTGCGTTTCCATACCGGTTAAGCTTCATTGCGGAGGTGGGCCAATTGCTGAATCAGGCCTTTTTCTTGGTCAGTCAGGTTCTGGGGCAAGGTCAGGGTGAGCCGCAGATACAGGTCGCCAAACTGCCCAGTCTGCTTATACACCGGGAAGCCCTTGCCGCGCAGCCGCAGCCGGGTGCCGTTCTGCGTCTCGGGCTGGATCTTGATTTTAACCGGCCCGGAAAAAGTATCCACTACCTGCTCGCCCCCGAGCAAGGCTTTATAGATGCTGACGGGCACATCCATGGTTAGGTCGTTGCCGGTGCGGGTGTAGCGGGCATCGGGCTGCAGGCGAATGGTGATGTAGAGCGAGCCGCTGGGCCCACCGTTGCGGCCGGGGGCGCCCTGGTCGCGCAAGCGGATGGTCTGGCCGTCTTCCACGCCGGGCTGAATGGTAATCCGCAGCTTCTTGCCGTTCACCGTCAGGGTGCGGGGGCCGCCTTCGTAGGCATCCTGCAAGGTCAGTTCCAGCTCGGCTTGGTAATCCTGCCCGGCGGCGGGGCGGGGGTTGCCGGTAGCGCGCCCACCGGAGCCGCCGAAAATGGAGCTGAAAAAGTCGGAGAAGTCGGCGCTGCCGAAGGGGTCGGAACTGCCGCCACTACCGAAGCCCTCGAACCCACCGCCCTGCGCGTACTGCGACCAGTCGAAGCCGCCGGCACCCGCGCCACCGCGGCCCGCCCCGGCTTGCTGATAGCGCTGCCAATCGGCACCGAGCTGGTCGTACTTGCGGCGCTTGTCCTCGTCGCTGAGCACTTCATTAGCTTCGTTCACCTCCTTGAAGCGTCGCTCGGCGTCGGGGTTGTTCGGGTTTACATCGGGGTGGTATTGCCGGGCAAGCTTGCGGTAGGCTTTCTTGATTTGGTCGGTGGTAGCGTTTTTCTCAACGCCCAGAATCTTATAGTAGTCCTTGTAGTCCACGGAGATGAAATTTTTGCTGCGCCCAGGTAAGCGGAAAGCTAGTGTCCGATAGGCTTACCTAACGCAGACAAGGTGTTGCATTTAACTTTTCTTGAGCGGATCGTGGCCCCAGTTCATCAGTGAGTAGCGCCAGCGGGAGTGCTCCTTATCCGTGGCTGGGCCCTGGGCCAGGTGCCGGCTGATGTAAGCGTGCACCTTGTGCATGTGGGCTTCGTCGGCACTGGTCAGCTCGGATTTCTTCTTGGCCAGAATCTGCAGGATGTGCTTGCCCGACTTGTGGCCCACGCTTTCCCCGTCGCCATCGTCTTGCCCTACCGACTTGGATTCTTCCGTGCTCAGCCACTGCTTGAGTTCGGCAGCCGTCATATTCACTTGGCGCTGAAATTCAGCGTAGATATCGGACGAGGATTGGGTAGTGCTCATAATTGCAGAGTTGGGAGTTGCTATAAAGAAGGTTACGGTCGAGCCGCTGTCTCTTTTTAACGCCATACCTACTTTTAGAGTTGCTACAACCGCGCCGGGAACTTTGCCGGGTCTTTTGTATTTTACATCACTTGAAATATTAGTCTTCTCTCTCACTCTCCCAACTTATTATCGCATGAAACTTCGTTTCTCACTCGTACTAACGGCAGTGCTGACCCTGGCAGGGGTAGCGGCTCAAGCTCAAACCAAGGTTGCCCCGCGCCGGGCCGTAGCGCCCAAGGAAAAAGTAGTCGTCCGCGAAGGCGTCACGATGAAGGACGGAGTTGTTATGCGGGAAGGCAAAGTGCTGGTAACTCGCCAAGGCCTGACGGCTCCCCTTACCGAGCCCACCACGCTCACCAACGGCACTAAAATCATGGCCGATGGCAGCGTGACCATGGCCGATGGTAGCACCGTGGTGCTGAAAGAGGGCGACATGCTCTCCTTAAGTGGCCGCCTGACGACTATGGCTATGAAAGCGGAGCAAGACAGCCTGATGGCCGCCGCTAAGAACGGCGGGAAAGGTAAAATGAAAATGAAGCGCAAAAACTAGGTTGTAACTACCTTACATAGAAAAGCACCGCAGCCAGGAGCCGCGGCGCTTTTCTATGTAAGGTAGAACAGGGGAGGAGCTACCGGTGGGTGTAGTCCTGAAATATTTCCCTGACCTCGGCATCGTCACGCGCTTCCACGATTTCGTTGATGACGAATTGGATTTCTGCTTCCGTCCAGCCCTGGGCTTCGGCTGCTTTGACAAAGGCACTAAGGGCCGTAAACCGATCGGCTTCGGCGGGAAAAAGCCAGGTTACTTTTTTGCGAATGCGCATCGGGTAGCAGTGCAGGTACGGTACAAAAGGATTGGTAATCAGCGTTTGGCGGCGCGCACTACTTTGAGCTGCACGGGGGCTACGCCCGCGTCCACGATGTCGATTTTGCGGGCCGCCTTGCGCGAGAGGTCAATAACGCGCCCTTTCGCGTGCGGGCCCCGGTCGGTGACGGTAACTTTGACGGTGCGTTTGTTCCGCGGGTTAGTCACTTTTACCACCGTACCGAAAGGCAGCGTATTGTGGGCGGCCGTCAGCTTGTTGGGGCGGTAGGTGGTACCGCTGGCTGTCTTGCGGCCGTTGAACTTGTCGGCGTAGTACGAAGCGCCCCCGCTCTGGGTAAAAGCACTTTTACTGCCTCCGCAGCTGCTAAGCAAGCCGCTGGCAGCCAGTAGGCTAAGAAGGGTCAGACGGAAGATAGAACTCATCAGGACGGGTTTAGTTGGTGCGGCCGGCTTTCGGCCCGGAAGCGGGAATGCGCAGCGCCAGCAGGCTTTCGAAGTTACCCTGAAAAACGTTGAAGTCGACGGTGCCGCGGATGCCTGGCACGTAGGCTTCGTCGCTGTGCTGCCAGATAATCCACTTGTCGCGGGGCAATACGGGGCTTTCCACCTCGTAATGCGCCAGCCAAAGGGGGTATTCATCGAAATGGCCGGCCAGGTGACGCTTGTAGAAGCTGTAGTTGGAATACAGGATGGGCCGCACGCCGTAGTGCCGCTCTACCAGGCGCAGCCAGGTGCCCACGCCCCGCCGCATCACGGCTACATCATGAAACTCGGGCGCTTCCACATCCAGCACCGGCGGCAGGTCGCCGGGGGAGAGCGGTACGGTGCGCGTAAACAGATTGGCCTGTTCGGCCCCGTCGTAATTGGGTTGGAAGTAATGGTAAGCGCCCCGGTAGACGCCCGCCTTTCGGGCCTCGCTCCAGTTGCGGCGGAAGCGGGCGTCGCGCAGGGTCACACCCTCACTGGCTTTGATGAAGGCAAAGCGCACGTTGTGCTCCGCCACGGTTTTCCAGTCGATCTTGCCTTGGTAGGCGGATACATCGATACCGTGTACGGAATAGCCGGCCAGCAGCGGAGTTTTTTCCCGGCCCGTGAGGCTGCCTAGGGTAAAGCTGGCGTAGGCGCGGCGGGCGTAGCGGTGAATCTGCCGTTGGTAGCGAATATATACAACCAGGCTCAGCGCCGCCAGCGCCAGTACGGCCAGGCCCAGGTAGCGGCGCCAGGCAGAGGCCCGGCGGCGGGAAGTAGGTCGGGAGGAGCGTCGGTTCATGAGGGTTGGCATGCCAAAGGTAACGAACAACCCGGCGCCAGTAATGCCCGGGAGAAGGCAAAAAGTGCGGGCTGGTTCCCAAAGAAAAGGCGTAGCCCGTATATACACCGGCTTTTTACCACCTTTGCACGATTTTTCCCTCCTCGCTATGGCTCAGCCCGACCTCCACGACGTCCGCGACGAATCCGGCCGCCTCATCCGTGAATTGCACGGCATTACCCTGGCTCAGATTCTGGAGTATCTGGTAGCGCACTATGGTTGGCCAGGCCTGGATGAGCGGATTCGCATCAACTGCTTTTCCGTGAACCCCAGTATCAAATCGAGCCTGACGTTTCTGCGCCGCACTCCCTGGGCCCGGGCCAAAGTAGAAGACTTGTACGTACGGGCCCGGAGTGCCGAAGTAGCAGGCAAGAAAAAGCCCTAGGCGGCCCAGCCACAGAATAGGAGGGATGCAAGCTGTTTTTTGGTACAGTTCTTGGCTTGTATTGTACAACAGCCTGAATTTTACTTTTTAACTCTCCTTTTTCCATGAAAAACACCCTTCGTACCGCCGCCGCTTCTGTTCTGTTTGCCAGCTTCCTGGCCTTTGGCTCTTCGGCCCAGGCCCAGGAGTTCAAAACGCAAGGCAAGGGCAAAGGCGCACTGGTGTATAAGTCGCAATACAAGGAGTGCATCACAGGCGACCTGACCGGCCTAGCTCAGTGCGTAAACATGACTCAGGAGACCTACGTGGTAACGCCCTCCGGCAACGAAACCTCGGTGTGGAAAGGCACGGCCCCGGTCGAGCTGCGCCCCAAGACTACCCTGGTGAAGGATGCCACCTGGCAAGAAGCTGGTAAGACCTACACTTCCCGCAGCACCACCACACCCAGCGGGGAAGTAACCGTAACGCTGCACTACAAAGGCAATGGCAACGGTAAGGGCAAAGCCAAAGGCTAAGTGCTAAGCTGCTTATAAGTTGACAATCGGCCAGCGGATATCTTCGCTGGCCGACTTGTTTTTGTAGCTTGGGGTTGAAATGGCTGAAATCACCGAAAAATCTGGGCCGCTGGCGCGCTTAGTGGGCTTTGTCTTGTTTGTGGCGTTTGAAACGGCCGCTTATTACCTGCTGCGCTGGCTTACGTCGGGGCTGGGCATGGCCGACCAGTTCCAGCCCGAAAACACGATTGTCAGCAACTGGGTCAAAACGGTCGTCTTTCTGCTCTTGCACCTGGCCCTGGTGGTGCTGGCCGTGCTGATGCTCAGCAACCGGCTCCCGCGGCGCTACCGGGGGCAGGTAATGGGCTGGTTTTACTTGTCGCTGCTGCTGGGCTTTGTGCTGCTCCTCCCGCTGTTCAGCTAAGCGGGGCAATAAAAAAGCCACTGCGAGGGCAGTGGCCAGGTGGAACAATGGTGTCGGTCGGCCCCGACGGTATAAAAAGGGCAGCAGGAGCAGATTCCTAGCGCTGCTTGATTTCGATTTCCCGCTTCTGGGCGGCCGCGTCCTTAAACGGAATCCGAACCTGCAACTCGTGGCCTTTGTGCACCGCATCGATGCGGCTCAGGTCGAGGTTGGCGGGCAGGTCCAGGGTCTGGGCAAACAGCGGGGCTGCTAGCTGATCTTCCGGATTATGACGGTACTCACAATACACCGTGAGCTTGGTGTTGTCGAGGATGACGTGGAAGTTTTCGGGACGCACGGCCGGAATAGCCACCCGAATCACCACGCCCTGCTCACGCTTATCTACGCGCACTACCGCCTGGGCCGTGCCGCCACCCAACGTGTTGAGCAGGTCGAGCTGAGGGGCGATGTTACGAATAAACTCTTTGCTAATCAGATTCATGGCTGTGTTTCCTTGCTTGGTTGACAGTCTAAATACAAACCTTGTACCAGTCCGGAATGTGGGCCGGTTAAGTTAGTTTACAGCCACAATGGCCGAACAAAGCCTCTGCTAAAGATGGTTTCCGGTCATTATGGCGTATTAGAAGCGTGGGCATTGCCGGAAAACTGCCAACTGGACCGCCCAGGCGCGACCAAGCAGAAGCCGCTAATAGCAGGATGCCTTTTCAGATCTAAGGGCCGTATACTCGGGTTTCGGGTTCTGTTATCTTAAGCTGCCGATGGCCTCTTCCACTACCTATAATTTGCAGCAACTCCCCAGCCGCGCGCCAGAGGGCTTACATAAGGCGGAGGCAGAGCGTGATTTAAAACGAATCCGTCAGGATCTGGTGGAGCTGCAGGACAGCCTGTATGCCGAGAACCGCCGCAGCGTGCTGGTGATTCTGCAAGGCATGGACGCCAGCGGCAAAGATGGCCTGATTCGTAAGGTGTTCAGCGGCTTAAACCCCCAGGGCGTGCGGGTACATTCCTTCAAAGAACCTACTACGGAGGAGCTGGCCCACGACTTTCTGTGGCGCGTGCACCTGCAGGCACCCCGGCACGGCATGATTCAGGTATTCAACCGCTCCCACTACGAGGATGTGCTTATTACGCGGGTCGAGCAGCTGATAACCACGGAAGAAGCCCGGCGGCGCTTCACGGCCATCAATGCCTTCGAAAAGCTCCTGCAGCAGGCCGGCACCACGGTGCTCAAATTCTACCTGCACGTATCGGAAGACGAGCAGCGCCAGCGCCTGCAAGAGCGCATCAGCGACCCGACCAAACAGTGGAAATACGAAGCCGGGGACGAGGCCAAGGCCAAAAAGTGGCCGCTCTACCGCAAGGTCTACGAGGACGTATTCCGGCACTGCAACCCCGCTAGCTGCCCCTGGCACGTGGTGCCCGCCGACCAAAACTGGTACAAAGCGTACCAGGTAGCTAAAACCCTGCGCGATGCGCTGCAGGAAATGAACCCTCAATACCCGGCCAGCAAGCTGGAGCGCCCCAAGCAGACTTAGTACAACGTCCAGACCTTGTCGTCGGCCTGGGCCAGAATTTCGTTCTGCCACAAGAGCTGCTCTTCCCGGATAGGGTAAGGCACGTTATTGCGAATGGTCTGGTACACTGCCTCAAACAAGCCCGTGTAATCCCCTTTGGCCGTGGGAAGCACCGTGGTGGTTTTCACGTCGTTGCCGCCGGCCACGGTAAGCACGCCAGCCTGGTCAGCTGGTTCCAGGCCGTACTCGGGGGCTAAGGGAGAAAGGCCACTGATGAGCTGCGCCTCCTGCACGTCGCCGCGGGTTTTGCGGAAGCTGCCCTGGGTGCCGTGCAGCACGAAGGCCGGCAGCGGGTCGGCAATCAGCAGGCCCGAGGCTACGGTCACCGTAAAGTTTGGGTACAGCAGTTGAATCGAGAAGTAGTCGTCGACCCGGGTGCCTGCCCGGAAGCGGCCAGCGGTTTTGCGCGACTGTAGGGGCTGGCCAAACAGGCTGATGGCTTGGTCAAGTAAGTGGGGGCCCAGGTCGTAGGGCAGGCCGCTACCGGGCAGGGGCGTTTCCTTGAACGGCTTGGGATTCAGCGTCGTCTTGAACCGGTCGTAGCGGAACGTAACCTCGATAAGCTGCCCCAGCTGTCCGCTTTCCACCACGTGCTTCACCAGCTGAAAGTCGCTGTCCCAGCGGCGGTTCTGGTAGGCCAGCAGGTGCTTGCCCTGCTGCCGGGCCAGGCCCCACAGGTCGCGTACTTCGTCGGGCGAGGTGGCCACGGGCTTTTCCAGCAACACGTGCTTGCCGGCCAGCAGGGCCTGGCGCGTGAAGTCGGCGTGGGTGTTGCTGGGCGTGTTCACCACAATCAGCTCCAGACTATCGTCGGCCAGCAGGGCTTCCACGCTGTCGTAGCTGACCACGGCGGGGTACTGGCGCTGGGCCTCCTTGCGGCTTCGTTCGGTTACGGCGGTTAGCTCAAAGCCGGGGTGCGTGGCCACGAAGGGCGCATGAAATACCTTGCCCGACATGCCGTAGGCCAGCAGGCCCGTGCGAATCTTTGTCATAGTCAGTAGCCGAAAAGCGGGGTAACGCCCGTTGCGAGAAAGTGGTTTGGCCCGGCAAGATGACGCCAGAAAGCCATTCCCGCAACGCCTATCCGCCGGGCCGCCTTACGCGCGGCCTGGACCCCGCGTTGACTTGCCGCCCGGGGCCCACTCTGCTACGAGCAAATTCTTAGGCTTTGGCAAACCACTTCAGCAGTTCCCGGCTCCGGCTGCGCAGCCTGTCCAGATACGATTGGGAAGAGCCGGTGGGCGTCGTAGCGGGCTTGGCCGCTGGGGCCACCTTTTTAACGGGAGCCTTGCTTACGCTCACGCTTTTGCCCGTGCGCTGAGTAGTGGCCGCGGGCTTTTTAGGAGCGGTTCGGCTGAGCTTGGCTAGTAGAGAGGGCGCCGCCGGAGTGTGAAACTGCCACGTGGGGTTGCCATCCAGGGCGTACATAGCCTGCTGGCCGGTCGCCTCGTTCTGAAAGTATTCTACCACGCGGGCGTAGTAGGTCTTGTTCGGGGCCAGGTTTCGAATCGTGACGGTACTGTCGGGGCCGGCCGCTACTACGTAGGTGCCTTTGCCCAGCGCCGAGCCGTGGCCAAACGCAGTATTAGGCGCGTAGCTGGTGCCATCTTCGGGAAAGGTTTCTACCGGGCTGCCTTCCTTCAGAATCACCAGCCGCCGGCTGCCGTTGCCGTTGGTCCAGCGCAGAGAAGCCGTGCCGGCAGCGGCGGCGGCGCCTTTCAGGTTGGCGGCATTCCGGTTGGGCGGAAAAAAGTCCTGGGTAGGCCAGGTCGTAGCCCCTTCCACGCAGTCCCAGCCGAGCTTCTCGAGGTCGTTCCAGAAGCGGTTAGGGTTGGCGCGGCCATTAAGCAGAATAGCCCAGGTGTAGCCGTCGGCCGTCTGGGCCACGCAGCTGGCCGTACCATCGAGGCTGCCGGTGTGCCAGTTCACTTTCTTGCTCACCATCCAGCCTTTGCTGTAGTGACGGTTGTTGTCCGAGGGCTCCATCATTTGGCTGATGGTGGCCGGGCTGAGTACATCGGGGTGGAGCGAGTCGCCGTCGGTGGCCAGCATAAAACGCACCAAGTCGCGGGCCGTAAACAGCCAGCCGCCGTGGGCATTCATGGCCTCCAGGTTCCAGCTGCCGTAGGCGGCGGGCACGGTTTTGCCGGTGCCGTAGCAAGACGAGCGGTGGTCTTTGCTGAAGTATTCGGCCTCCCGCTCGGTTTTTTCGGCCAGCAGGTTGTGGCCTAGGTGGGCTTCGTAGATGCCGGCCGGCTGCAGGATATGCCCCTGCACCCAGGCTTCGTAGGGCTGGCCGGTCACTTTCTCTAGGATCTTGCCCAGCACGAGGTAGCCCACGTTGGAATACGCAAAGCGCGCCCCGGGCTTAAAATCCAGGCCTTTGGTGAGCAGGAAGCGCACCATGGTTGAGTCGCCGACGGGGTTGGGCGCGCTCAGCACGTCGGCTACGTGCAGGGGGAAGTCGATGGGGTCGGAGCTGCTGAAGCCGTCGGTGCCGTTGTTGCGGTTCCAGCCGGCGCTGTGTTCTAGCAGCTGCTGCACCGTGATATCGTAAATCCGCTCGTCGCGAATTGCGCTGGTATAGTAGGCCGACTGCAAGTAGCCTTCCGGGCCGAAGGCCTTGTGGTGGAGCTCGATCTGCCCGGCTTCAACCAGCTTCATAATAGCCGTGGCCGTCACGGGCTTCGACACGCTGGCTACCCGCAGCAGGTGAGAAGGCCGCATAGGCACGGTCCGGTTGAGGTCGGCGTAGCCGAAGGCGCGGGAATACACCAGCTTGCCGTGCCGGCTGATAGCCACAGAGGCACCCGGAATCTTCCAACGGTGCATAAACTGCTGGATGACCGCGTCGCAATGCGCCAGCTGGGGAGTAGAAGCGCCCGTTTGCGCCAGGGCCGGTACGGTAAGCAGCCCCAGGAACAGGGCCAGTAATTTCTTCACAAATCCAACTTGGCAAGTAAGGAGCTACACCATGCTTTTCAGAACGGGACAGTCTTCCGACTGAATTACAAGTTTATTGGATTATTCCGAATAAATGCTAAGCACTTTATAAGAATAATTTGTGCTTTTTAAAGTAGATTGTCTGTCTAGTTGGTTGATGGCTAGTATGTAGCAGAATTGGTCTGCCATCCTATAGCCTTGCTTGAATTTCAAGTAATAGAATTATGGCGTGTTGTGATAAACGGAGCCGCTGACCGGTAGGGGATGATACTAGGGGCACAAATGGCAAGAATCGTCAGGCAAGCAAAATACTCAGAAGTGGTGTGTGGAAGCTTGCCAGGAAGGAATACTGACTCCGTAGAGGCCCAAGTCAGTGAACAGCAGCCGAGCCCTGGCCGAAAGACCGAGCCGGGACCAGGTAATACGGCGTTACATCCGGGCAAGTAGCAGCTGGGGCCCTTGGGAACTCACTCCTTAATTTACAGGGGGCGTTGGCTCGAGCCTGTTTTTGTGTCTGAGGCTAATCATTTGTGGGCAGAAGTGCTGGTTTGTGCAGCTGAACTGTAGCTTTGTAGGCCTGTTGCCGTGCTTATGACTTTGCCTGCTCCGCCCGATTTTCTGACCATCAGCTTTCGTCCCGACCTGAACATCCTGGTTGTGCGCTGGCAGCGGCTCATTTCGCTGGCGGAGATGCAGCAGGGCTACCTGCACTTACTTGAACATGCAGCTTACCACAACTGCCGCCACTGGTTGCTCGACGGGCGCCGCCGCTTCAACACCGACCGGGAAGGCGCCCAGTGGATGGTTTCTACCTTTCTGCCCTTGCTGCACCCCCGCCTGGGCCAGCGCACGTATCTGGCGTATCTGCTGGCCCCGGTGACGCTGCGCGAACAGGATGCCGATGCGGCCTTCCCGCCGCCGGCCTACTTTCTGGACAAGCCTTTTCTGGGGGAGCGGTTTGTGGAAGAAGGCGAGGCTATCAGCTGGCTGCAGCACCAGCCCTAGGCAACTAATTCCGATGTACCAGGCTTGTCAGGCCCGGTCAGGATGTTTTCCTTCTTGCTTTCTGCTACCTCTATGAAACAACGTCGTGGTGCCCAACCCGCCCGCCGGCCCAGCGTTTTTGCCGCCGAAAACCGGTTTGAGCGCTGGGATGCCCACACCCTGGCGGCTCATCCGGAAACCGAGTTCGAGCAGTGCCATTTTGTAGGCTGCGACTTTTCCGGGGCCAGCCTGGGCCACTTCCGGTTTACGGACTGCCTGTTTGAGCGGTGCAATCTGGCCTCGGCCAAGCTCTCGGGCGCCGGCCTGCAAAACGTCGCCTTCACCGACTGCAAACTCTCGGGGGTGCAGTTTGCGGCCTGCCGCGACTTTCTGTTTGAAGTGCACTTCGAGGGCTGCCAACTGCACTACGCATCCTTTTTTGGCAAGAAGCTGCGGGCCACCAAGTTTGTGCGCTGCTCCCTGACCGACGCCGATTTTACCAGCGCCGACCTAACGGAGGCCGTCTTTCAGGACTGCACCCTCAGCAACGCCGTGTTCCGCAATACCCTGCTCACCGGCGCCGACTTCACCACCGCCTCGCAGTTCAGCATCGACCCCGAGGGCAACACGCTCACCAAGGCCCGCTTTACGCTGCCGGGCCTGCTGGGCCTGGTCAGCAAGTACGGGGTGATTGTGGAGTGAGTCTGCCGGCAAGGCAATCAGCCGCAGGCCGGGTTGCTGGGCCACTTATGGCTGAGCAGTAAAAACCCGCGCTTGGCAAATCCGGTTTAGGCTACTTATTCGCACGCCTAATCTTATTCGGTATGTCTGCCAGCTTGTTTACCCCGCTCACCATTCGCGGCCTGACCTTAAAAAACCGCATCACCGTTTCGCCCATGTGCATGTACAGCAGCGAAGATGGATTTGCCAACGACTTTCACTTAGTGCACCTGGGCAGCCGGGCCGTGGGTGGGGCCGGCCTTATTATCGTGGAAGCTACGGCCGTGGCCCCCGAAGGCCGCATCACGCCCGACGACCTGGGCATTTGGAAAGAGGAGCACCTGCCGGGCCTACAGCGCATTACCACTTTCCTAAAGCAGTATGGCGCTGCGGCCGGGATTCAGCTGGCCCATGCCGGGCGCAAGGCCAGCACCAACAGCCCCTGGAAACCTACCGGGGTGGTGCCGGCCCACGAAGGCGGCTGGCAGACGGTGGCTCCCAGCGCCGTACCGTTTCATGCCGGGCAGCCCGCGCCCACGGAGCTCGACCAGGCCGGTATCGACAAAGTTATTGCTGATTTTCGGGCGGCGACGCGCCGGGCTCTGGCGGCTGGCTTTCAGGTTATTGAGGTACATGCGGCCCACGGCTACCTGCTGCACGAGTTTCTCTCGCCCCTGAGCAACGCCCGCACCGATGCCTACGGCGGCTCCTTCGAAAACCGCATCCGGCTGTTGCTGCAGGTCGTGGATGCTACCCGCGCCGAGTGGCCCGCCGACTACCCGCTGCTGGTGCGCATCTCGGCCACCGACTGGACTGAGGGCGGCTGGACGGTGGAAGAATCCGTAGCGCTGGCCCGTGCTTTACAAGAAAAAGGCGTCGACTTAATCGACTGCTCCACCGGCGGCAACGTGCCCACGGCCCAGATTCCGGTGGGGCCCGGCTACCAGGTGGAGTTTGCCGAGCGAGTTAAAAAGGAAGCCGGCATTCTGACCGGGGCCGTGGGCATTATTACCAATGCTGCCCAAGCTGAAGCTATTATTGCCAGCGGCCAGGCCGACCTGGTACTGCTGGCCCGCGAGATGCTGCGCGACCCGCATTTTCCTCTGCACGCTGCCCAGGAGCTGGGCGTCGACGTAGCCTGGCCCGATCAGTACGCCCGCGCCAAGCGGCATAAGTAACTGGCCCCGGCACAGATGCAGCCAGCCGGCGTGGCTGGCTACATCTGTTTGTCCAGCTGCCCTTGCTCGACCAGCCAGTCAAAAATGAGCTGGTCGACGGGCGAAACCCGGGGCCGGTCGTGGTAGGTGAGCCAGGCCACTTCTTCGATTTCGGCGGCCGGCTGCAAGGTGCCTTCGTACTCGGCCGCGTAGCAGATCATGCGTACTAGAACGCCTTCGGCGTGGCCGTGGGCCTGGGCCTCGAAGGTACCGATGTAGCGCAGGCTGCCGGGCCGCAGCTCCACGGTCAGTTCTTCCCGGATTTCCCGGATCAGGGTCTGCGCGTCGGTTTCGCCCGGTTCCCGCTTGCCGCCGGGAAAGTAGTACCGGTCTTTGCCCCGGCTGCGGGTGCTCAGCAAACGGCCTTCGTGCAGATATAGCCAGGCTACTTTGTCGATAACGGGCATACGGCCAACAGAAATTGGGGGAGTCCTATATAGAAGTGTAGGGCGAAGATAAATTGAGGCAATGCAGCTTCCATCACCAACATAGGTCTTTACAAGACCTTTCCAATTTGTATGTTGCTGCATGATTAAATCTACTACCCTGCAGGCCTGTCTGGCAGTAGCGGGCCTAAGCCTGGCTGGTTGTGCCACCAGCAGCCAAACTCCGCAAACGGCCGCCACCCCACCCGCTACGCTTACGGCCTCTACCGCCGCCACTTCTACTACGACTGCCGCCCCTCAGCAAGGCGTGGGCATCAACGTAGCGGACCTGGACCGGTCGGTGTCGCCCTGCGAGGACTTCTTTCAGTTTTCGGGTGGTACCTGGTTGAAAAACAACCCTATACCTTCTTATGCGTCCAGCTGGGGCCCGCGCAACCTGCTCAACGACCGTACCCAGCTGCTGCTGCGTCAGTTGCTGGAAGAAGCTGCCGCCAACCGCTCGGCGGCGAAGGGCTCGAATACCCAAAAGGTAGGCGACTTCTACGCCGCTGCCATGGATACGGTCGCCATTGAAAAGGCGGGCATCACGCCGTTGAAACCCGAGCTGGACCGCATTGCCGCTATCAAAGACCTGAAGGGCGTGCAGGATGAAATTGCCCGCCAGCGCCTGTTGCAGACCGGCGCTTTCTTCGGAGCGGGTGTGGAAGTAGACGAGAAAAACTCAACCCAGTACACCATCGGCTTCAGCCAGGGCGGCCTCACCTTGCCCGACCGGGATTATTACTTCAAGCAGGATGCCCGCACCGAAGCCATCCGGACGGCCTACCGCAAGTACCTGACGAATATGTTTGCCCTGCTGGGCGACGACCAGGCCACCGCCCAGAAAAACGCGGGTACCGTCGAGCGGATTGAAACCCGCCTGGCCAAGGCTTCCCGCACCCGCGTGGAACTGCGCGACCCGCAGAGCAACTACAACAAGCTCACGGTAGCCGAGCTCCAGAAGCGCTATCCCACGCTGAACCCCCAGCGCCTGCTCCAGCAGCTGGGCCTGGGCGCGGCTAAGGAGGTCGTAGTGGGCCAGCCGGCTTTCCTGACCGAAGTAGATAACGTGTTGAAAACCGAGCCCGTGGGCGACTTGAAAACCTACCTGCGCTGGTTTACGGTCCGCTCGGTAGCCTCGGGCCTGCCCAAGGCTTTCGTGGATGAGAACTTCCGCTTCAACCAAGCTCTGACCGGCGCCAAGCAACCTCTCACGCGCTGGAAGCGCATGCTGGCCGCTACCGATGGCACCCTGGGCGAAGCCTTCGGTCAGCTCTACGTCGACAAGGCTTTTTCGCCGGCGGCCAAGCAAAAGGCCCTCGACATGCTGGCCAACATCAAGGCCTCCATGGCCGAGCATATCCAGACCAACACCTGGATGAGTGAGCCGACCAAGGCCGAGGCCCTGAAAAAGCTGAATGCTCTGCGGGTAAAAATCGGCTACCCCGACAAGTGGAAAGACTACTCGGAGTTGAAAATCAGCCGGGAGTCGTTTGTGCGCAACGTGCTGGCCGCCCGGGAGTGGGATTACCGCCAGGATGTGAAAAAATACGGCGGCCCCATCGACCGGAATGAGTGGGGCATGACCCCACCCACCATCAATGCCTATTACAACCCGCCGATGAACGAAATCGTGTTTCCGGCGGGCTACCTGCAGCCGCCTTTCTTTGACCCCAACGCCGACGATGCGGTGAACTACGGGGCCATTGGCGGGGTAATGGGCCACGAAATGACCCACGGCTTCGACGACCAGGGCCGGCAGTATGATGCCGCCGGCAACTTACGTGACTGGTGGACGCCCGCCGATGCGGCTGAATTCACGAAGCGCGCCGCCGTAGTGGGCCGGCAGTACGACGCCTTTTCGCCGCTCGACTCGGTGCACGTGAATGGCAAGCTGACCATGGGCGAAAACCTGGCTGACTTTGCCGGCCTCACCATCGTCTACAAGGCCCTGCAAAAGCAGCTCGACAAGCAGTACGGCGTGGGCAAGCGCCCCCTGATTGACGGTTTCACGCCCGAGCAGCGCTTCTTCCTGTCGTGGGCCCAGCTGCGGCGCACCAACATCCGGCCCGAGGCCCTGCGCCAGCAGATTCTGACCGATCCCCACTCGCCCGGCCAGTACCGCACCATCGGGCCCCTGATGAACATGCCCCAGTTCTACGAAGCCTTTGGATGCCAGCCCGGCCAGAAAATGGTGCGGGCCGAAGGTGACCGGGCCAAAATCTGGTAACGCACCAAACGTAACACTCTTTTTCCCAGACGGAACCAGACCGCGCCCCCGCTTGTCGGAGAGCTTTAGCCGTTCCTTTTTCTGCTCCCACTTTTAACCGCGTAATGACCAACAAAACCCAATTCCTGCTCGCCCTGGGTACAGCCGCGGGCCTCGCTCTGGCCGGCTGCGCTGCCAGCAGCACTGCTACCACCACCACGGCCCCGACGGCTACGGCCGAAACGACGGCCACGGCTTCCGCTGCGCCAGCCACTCAGCCCTCCCAACCCGGCGTGGGCCTCGATGTCAACAACATCGACAAGTCGGTGTCGCCCTGCGACAATTTCTTCCAGTACGCCTCGGGCACCTGGCTGAAAAACAACCCGATTCCGGCCGCCGAGTCGCGCTGGAGCTCCTGGAACACGCTCATCAACCAGAACGAGGCCGTGATGCGCCAGATTCTGGACGAGGCGGCCGCCAACAAGACCGCTGCTAAAGGCAGCAACCTGCAAAAGGTGGGCGACTTCTACGCCTCGGCTATGGACTCCATGGCCATTGAAAAAGCCGGCCTTAAGTACCTCAAGCCCGAGCTGGACCGCGTAGCGGCTATCAAAGACCTGAAAGGCCTGCAGGCGGCCCTGGCCCGCCAGCAAATGCTGCAGACCCGCTCGGTACTGGGGGTAGGCGTCGCGCAGGACCGCAAGAAAAGCACCGAGTATGCTGTCTACATGATGCAAGGCGGCCTCACCTTGCCCGACCGGGACTACTACCTCAAGGAAGACGGCCGCTCCAAGCAGATCCGGACGGCTTACACGACCTACCTGACCAACATGTTCAAGCAGCTCGGCGACAACGAGGCCACTGCTGCCAAGAACGCCGCCACGGTGATGCGCCTGGAAACCCGGTTGGCCAAAGCTTCCAAGGACCGCGTAGCCCTGCGTGACCCGTATGCCAACTACAACAAAATGACGGTGGCCCAGGCCAACCAGCAATTCCCCAACCTGGGCGTAACGAGCCTGCTCCAGCAGCTGGGCCTGGGGGCCGCCAAGGAAGTAATCGTGGGCCAGCCCGACTTCCTGAAGGAGGCCAGCACCGCTCTGAAGTCGGAGCCCGTGGCCGACTGGAAAACCTACCTGCGCTGGCACCTGGTCAACTCCACCGCCTCGGCTCTGCCCAAGGCCTACGTAGAAGAATCGTTCCGCTTCAACCAGGTGCTGACCGGCGCCAAGCAGCAGCAGCCCCGCTGGAAGCGCATGCTGCGGGCCACCGACGGCTCGTTGGGGGAAGCCTTCGGTCAGCTCTACGTGGATAAGGCCTTCACGCCCGAAACCAAGCAGAAGGCCATGGAGATGGTGAACAACATCAAGGCTTCCATGGCCGAGCACATCCAGCAGCTCGACTGGATGAGCAGCGCCACCAAAACCGAAGCCCTGAAAAAGCTGAACTCCTTCACCGTCAAAATCGGCTACCCCGACAAGTGGAAGGACTACTCGGCCCTGAACATGTCGCGCGAGTCGTACCTGCAAAATATGCTGGCGGCCCGCATGTGGGAGTACAAGGACGACGCGAAGAAATTCGGTAAGCCGATTGACCGCGGCGAGTGGGGCATGACCCCGCCCACGGTGAATGCCTACTACAATTCGTCGCTCAACGAAATTGTGTTCCCCGCTGGCATTATGCAGCCCCCCTTCTTCGACCCCAAGGCCGATGACGCTGTGAACTACGGCGGAATGGGCGCCGTAATCGGCCACGAAATCACCCACGGCTTCGATGACAAAGGCCGGCAGTCGGATGCCGAGGGCAACCTGCGCGACTGGTGGACCAAGGAAGACGCTGACAACTTCACCAAGCGCGCCGACATGGTGGGCGCCCAGTACTCGGCTTTCTCGCCCCTGGACTCGGTGTTTGTGAATGGCAAGCTGACCATGGGCGAAAACCTGGCTGACTTTGGCGGCCTGGCCCTGGCGTACTCGGCCCTGGAAAAGCAATTGGAGAAGAAGTACGGCACCGGCCCACGCCCCAACTACGACGGCTTCACGCCCCAGCAGCGCTTCTTCCTGTCGTGGGCCCAGATCTGGCGTACCAACGCCCGGCCCGAGTACCTGCGCCAGCAAGTGCTGACCGACCCGCACTCCCCGGCCCAGTACCGTACCAACGGCCCTTTGATGAACATGCCCCAGTTCTTTGACGCTTTCGGCTGCAAAGAAGGCAAAATGGTACGCGCCGAAAACGAGCGGGCCAAAATCTGGTAGGCTGGCTTCGCTACCTGAACGCTAAAAAGGCGCTCCGTACGATACGGAGCGCCTTTTTTGTGGACATCCTTCCCATAAAAGCTTGGCTGATTCCAGGCGCCAGCCGTAAAACCAGCCGTACCACTACCAGTTTGCCATGCCGTTGCACCGCCAGCTCGACCAGAAGCTCAGCAAGATCTACGAGCCCTCTACCAAGATTGACGACGTGTTCAAAGGGCTCGACATCAGCTTCGTAACCAACGACCAGGGCGAACCGGTGACCTTGTTTATCGGCAAGCGCCGGCCCGATGGCGTCATTGCCGGCGAGCGGTATGTGCGCACCATTAAGCGGCAGCCGGGCAGCCAGCAGGTAGCTGCCAGTCATTGGGACTTGAAAGGCCGGACCCAAGGCTGAAGCCCCGCAACACTTGCCGGAATAGGAGGGAAGTAGCAAAGCCGGAATTTCTATATTCGGGCTACATTCATCCTTCTTATCTTCTATTTCATGCAATCCATTCTTTCCCAATCCTGTGGCCGGGCCTGGTTTCTGGCCCTCCTGTTCTTCTTTCTCGGCGTGGCCGAGCCCGTAGTAGCCCAGCAGAAAACTGTTCTGGCCAACGGCACTCCCGCTATTACTACCACCGACGGCGTCAAGCTGTACACTAAAGTAGCGGGCAAGGGGCTGCCTTGCCTGTTTGTGCACGGTGGTCCCGGTGCGGGCAGCTACGCCATTGAGGCCATGGCCGGCAAGTCGTTGGAAGAAAACTTCCAGATGATTTACCTCGACCAGCGCGGCAGTGGCCGCTCTACTTCCGCTGCCGACAAGAATTACGCCCTCGACCGTATCGTGCAGGATCTGGAGGAAGTACGGCAGCAGCTGAAGCTGGAGAAGTGGGTGCTGATGTCGCACTCCTTCGGCGGCATCATTGCCACGGCCTACGCCAGCAAGTACCCCGAGCGGGTGCAGGGCCTGGTACTGGTCAACAGTATTCTGAACCTGCCCGCCTCTATGGAAAGCACGGCCACCAATGGCTACAAGCTGCTGCCCGAAGCCAGCCGCCCACCCCTGGACCCCAATGCCCCGCTGCCCCAGCGCTTCGGCATGGTGATGGGCTTGCTCGGCCAACAGCGGCTGATGGACAAGTTTATGTTTGCCAACGACTCGACGCCCGTGCGGGTGAGCCGGGTGATGAAAGGCATGACCTCGAACCGGGATTTTACCACCACCATTTTTCAGGGCCCGGCCATCCAAACCTACACCCAGGACATGACCCCGGCTACGGCTACGCTGAAAATGCCGGTCCTCGTTATTTCCGGCCGCGACGATTACATGGTGGGCCCCGACCACTATAAAAGCTTCCACTTCCCCAACCAGCAGAACGTGGTAGTGCCCGGCAAGCATTACGCCCTGCTCGAAAGCCCGACGGAGTTTAAGCAGGCTGTAGCAGCCTTCGCCAAAAAGCTGCCGCGCAAAGCGTAGTAGCTTTCTGCAGTCCCAGCGCTCTGAACAGCAGTTCTAACCGGGCTGCTGTTTTTAGTTTGTGAGCTGGCCTGAGAAATATTTATGGAGAAGAAGTAGCCGTTATTACGAAAACTTCGTAGTATTACGAAGATATCGTAATTGAATATATGGAACGCTTGACCCAACCCGAAGAAGAAGCTATGCAGGTGCTCTGGAAGCTCGATGGCGGCTTCACTAAAGAAGTGCTGGAGCTGCTACCCGAGCCCCGCCCGCCTTACACCACCCTGGCCTCTACCATCCGCAACCTGGAGCGTAAGGGCTATCTGCAGGCGCAAAAGCTGGGCAACTCTTTTCGCTACACCCCCCTGATTAAGTCTGAAGACTACCGGAAGCGGTTTATGTCGGCCTTCGTCGGCGACTATTTCCGCAACTCCTACAAGGAACTGGTGACCTTTTTTGCTAAAGAGCAGAAGATCAGTGCCGCCGAGTTGCAGGACATCATTGAGATGATAGAAAAAGGCAAATCCGAGTAAGATGTCGGCCCTTCTGCTGTACCTGCTGCAAGCCAACGTCGCCTTGGTGCTCTTTGCCCTGGTGTACTACGCCCTGCTCCGGCCCCTGACGTTTTACCAACTCAACCGGGCCTTTCTGGTTTTCGCGCTGCTGTTTTCGGCGCTCTACCCGCTGGTTGATGTAGCGGGTTTGCTGCCGGGGCCCGCGCTGCCGCTGGTCCTGCCTCAGACAGTGGTCGGCTGGTACACGGTGGTGCCGAGCAGAGGTCCTAATGCCCCGGCGAGCTTCGACGTTGCGGGCAGCTTGGGCCTGGTGTATGCCGGCGGCGGCGCGGTGCTGTTGCTGCGCCTGTTGGGGCAGCTACTGGCCCTAAGGGCTATGCACCGGCGCAGCCGGCCGGGTATGGTGAGCGGCCAGGCCATTCGGCACCTAGCCGAGCCGGTTAGTGGATTTTCGTTCTGGCAAACCATTTACCTGAACCCGGCCCAGTACGAGCCGGCAGAGCTAGCGCTGGTGCTGCGCCACGAGCAGGTACACGTGCGGCAGTGGCACTCGCTCGATACGCTGCTGGCGCAGCTGGCCGTGGTGGGCTACTGGTTCAATCCCGCGGTGTGGCTGCTGCGGCGCGCCCTGGCCGAAAACCTGGAGTTTATCGTCGACCAGCAGGTGCTGCACACGGGGCTCGATAGCAAAGCCTATCAGTACAGTTTGCTGCGGGCTAGCGAGCTGGCCCCGGCAAACAGCTTGGTCAATCATTTCCATTTTCTACCCCTTAAAACCCGTATTGCCATGATGAACAAGAAACCATCGGCGCCGCTGCACTTGGTCCGGTACGCCTTGCTAGTGCCGTTAACCTTAGGGCTGAGCCTGGCCTTTGCCGGTCCTGGCCCGGCGTTGCCAGCCGCCACGGCCCCCGCGCAGACGAGCACCGGCCGGCCCGAAAATGCCCTTTACTACATCGACGGCAAGCCAGCTACCAAGGCCAATGCCGACCAGCTCAACCCGGCCGACATAGCCGGAGTTAATGTCCTGAAAGGGGAGAGTCTGGGAAAAGTGCTGGGTAACACCACCGCTACCGAAGCCATTCTGATTACGACCAAGCAGCACGAAAACGCCCCCGAAGTAGTAGCGCTGAACCGTAAGCTCAACAGCCTGGTCGATTTGGGCGGCAAGCTGCTGCTTATCGGCGACCAGGAAGTGACGCTGGCCGAATTCCAACAGGCGTTGGCTACCCAAACCAAGCAGGTAACTTCCCTGAGTGCTCAGGATGCGCAGAAACGTTTCGGTGCCCGGGCTACCAACGGGGCGGTGCTTATTGCCGGTCGTAAGTAGCTGCTTCCCCAACTGCTCGCAGCGGGGCAGTTGATGGGATAGTTGGGCGAGCTTATAAAGGATAACAGCCGATTTCCAGTCAAGTATATGCATGCCAATGGGCAGCCTGTGTTCTACAGACTGCCCATCGGTGCGTTGGAGCCAGCTCCACTTACTGGATGTAGTGGGGCCGGATCAGGTTCTCGAAAGTGAAGATTTCGTCCCATTTGGCCTGGGTAAGCAGCCCCCGCTCGGTCACGGCCACGTCGTACACCGATTTGCCGGTACGCAGGGCTTCCTTGGCAATTTCGGCGCTGGTTTCGTAGCCCAACACCGGGTTGAGCTGCGTCACGATGCCGACGCTGTTGCGAACCAGCTGCTCGGCGTGCTGCACGTTGGCCGTAATGCCCACTACGCACTTCTCGCGCAGGGTGTGGCAGGCCCGGGTCATGTAGGAAATAGAGGTGAACAGGGCAAAGGAAATGACGGGCTCCATCACGTTGAGCTGGAGCTGTCCGGCCTCGGCGGCCATGGTCACGGTCAGGTCGGCGCCGATGACGTAGAAGGCCGTTTGGTTGACTACCTCGGGCACCACGGGGTTTACCTTGCCGGGCATAATGCTGGAGCCGGGCTGCAGGGGCGGCAGGTTGATTTCGTTGAAGCCCGTGCGCGGCCCCGAGGACAGCAACCGCAGGTCGTTACAGATCTTGGAGAGCTTCACGGCCGTGCGTTTCAGCACCCCCGAGAGCTGCACGTAAGCGCCCGTATCGTAGGTAGCTTCAATCAAGTCGCCGGCCAGTACCAGGTCGAGGCCCGTGATGGTGCGCAGGTGCTCGGTCACTAGCTCGGCGTAGCCGTCCGGGGCATTCACCCGCGTGCCGATGGCCGTCGCCCCCATGTTGATTTCACTGATGAGGTGGCGGGAGTCCTCGATGCGGAGCAGTTCTTCGCGCAGGTTGGTGGCAAAGGCCTTGAACTCGTCGCCCATGCTCATCGGCACGGCGTCCTGCAGCTGGGTGCGCCCCATTTTGAGCACGTTGCGGAACTCTACCCCCTTCTGGGCAAAGGCATCGGCCAGCTGCGACAGGGCGTCGCGGTAGCCTACCAGCTTGTTGTTCAGTGCAATGCGAAAAGCGGTTGGGTAGGCGTCGTTGGTCGACTGGGAGCAGTTAACGTGGTTGTTGGGGTGGCAGAACTCATACTCCCCCTTTTTCTTGCCCATCAGCTCCAGGGCTACGTTGGCAATCACCTCGTTGGCGTTCATATTGACCGAAGTACCGGCCCCTCCCTGAATCATATCGGTCAGGAACTGGTCGTCGTACTGGCCGGCGGCTACTTTGTCGCAGGCGGCGGCAATGCACTCAGCAATGTTAGCGTCGAGTACACCCAGGTCCCGATTGGCCAGGGCAGCGGCTTTTTTCACATAGGCCAGGGCCTGTACAAACAGAGGCTCGGTGCGCAGGGGAATACCGGTGATGTCGAAGTTCTCCAGGGCCCGCAGCGTCTGAATACCGTAGTAGGCTGCTTCGGGAATAGACCGTTCGCCCAGAAAATCGTGTTCAAGCCGGGAATTTTTCATACAGTAGCAAGGGATGGGGTGGGGCTCCTTCTACGTAAACAGAGGAGCTGGGTCGGTAAATAAAGCCAACAGGAGCGGGGCGCTTAAGTTGGCGCAACTACAGGGCGCAGTCGATGATGGCAACGGTCCGCAAATACGCCATTTTTGCCTGGTAGCTCGACTAAGCGGGCCTAGCTTACCAGCACCGCCGTAGCACCCTTCTGCTCCCGGTAGGCCGAGGGCGTTAGGCCGGTCAGGCGGCGAAACGTGCGGTTGAAGTGCGACAGGTTGTTGAATCCGCTGGCATAGCTCACCTCCGTAATGGGCAAATCCTGCAGCAGCAGCAAGCGGGCGTGGCTGATGCGGTACTCCTGCAGAAAATTGGTGAGCGTTTGGCTGGTCATTTTCTTGAAGTAGCGGCAGAAGGCCGGCACCGATAGGTTGGCCACGTCGGCCAGGTCCTGCACCGTAATGGGTTCGGCAAAGTGCTCCTGGATATACTGGTAGATGCGGCCCAGGCGCTTCTGTTCCTTTACTTGTACGCCCCCGGAGCTACCCATATCAGCGTGCAGCTCCGTTACGTCAGTGGCATCGGCCAGCTGGTAGAGCACCTGGAGCAGGGTGAGCAGGCGCAAGGGCGCGGGCTGGTTGGTCATTTGGCGCAGGGCGTCGCCCACGGCAGCCCGGGTTTGGGGCCCGAAGGAAAGGCCCTGCCCTGAGCGCACGAACAGCTGCTGCACGGCCGCTAGCTCGGGCCGCTGCAGAAAAGTGTCGCCCAGAAAGTCGGCCCGCAGCTGGACTACCACCTGCTCGAAGGGGCCGTGCTGCTCGTGGCTAAAGCTCAGGTGCGGCAGATTAGGCCCCATAAATAGCAGTTCGCCGCCTTCGTAGTGCGACACGTGCTGGCCAATGTGGCGGCGGCCGCTGCCCTGCGGGATGTAGAGCAGCTCGTATTCCGGATGGTAATGCCACAGGATGCCGCCCTCCTCGGCTTCGGTGTAGTGCAACAGTCGGAAGGAGCTGCCGGCGGAGGGCTGAATGGTTTCAAATTCGAGCTTCATACTTTGTTAACATAGAAAAGGGCCCCGCAATCGTTTCAGGGGTAAATTTAGTTAAAATAGTATTACAAGTGGCTAACCCGTGGATAGTGAGGTCAGTAGGCTTGGTCTACCTTTGTCATCGTAATCTGAGAAGTTATGCCACGTCTGCTGACTCCCCGCCCAGAGGTGCCGGTTTCTCTTAACCGTGCCCGCTGGGCGGTAACCCTTATTTTCTTTCTTCACGGCTTGTTGTTTGCCAACTGGTCAGCCCGCCTGCCCGAGTTGGAGCAGCACTACCGCATTGTGCACCGCGAGTTAGGACAGGTGCTGTTCTGCAACGCCATGGGAGCCTGGGGAGCCATGCCCCTGGCTAGTTGGCTGCTGCCCAAGTTTGGTAGCCGCCGGATGACCACTATCGGAGCTGTTTTGTTTTGCGCCTTCATTCCGGGGCTGGCTTTGCTTTCTACCGTAGGGCAGCTGATGGGGCTGTTTCTGGTATTGGGTGCCGCTACTGGCTTGCTCGATGTCGCTATGAATGCCCAGGCCATTCAGGTGGAAGAGCGGAATCACCGACCCATCATGTCCTCGTTCCACGCGGCCTTCAGCGTCGGCGGTATGCTGGGCGCCGGGGCCGGGGCCCTGGGTGCTCGACTAGGCATCAGCTACGCTTCGCATCTGCTCAGTTTTTCAGCGGTAAGTGTCGTGCTGGTTGCCCTGGCCTCAACCCAGCTACTGCCCAGTGCTGCCCGGCCCGACATGGCAACTGCTGCCGAAAACACGCCAACGGGCTTCCGCTGGCCCAGCCGACTGGTGTTGGGCCTGGGTGTTGTGGCCTTCTGCTGCATGCTCGGCGAAGGAGCCATGGCCGACTGGAGTACCATTTATCTGGTGCAGGACACCCAAGCTAGTCCGGCTCTGGCCCCGCTCGGCTACGCGGCCTTTTCCCTGGCTATGGCTACGGGGCGTATTTTGGGGGATGCGCTGACTTTGCGTTTCGGGCCCCGGCTGCTGGTGGTAGTGGGGGGGCTGCTGGCGTTGGTGGGCTTGCTGAGCTTACTCCTCCTGCCCCTGACGGCCGTCGGTATCGGCGGGTTGTTTCTCATCGGCCTGGGCTTATCGACCGTTGTTCCCACGGTATTCAGTGCCGCCGGGCAGCAGCACGATGTGGCTCCGGGTACGGCCCTTGGCATTGTGTCTACCATCGGCTACGGCGGCTTTTTGCTCGGGCCGCCGGTTATCGGCTGGCTGGCCGACGCCCTGACGCTGCGTTGGGCCTTGGGGGTTGTCGCCGGGCTGTTGGTGGTGCTGGTAGGAGTGGGGTTTACCCTACAGTTTGTCCCGCGGCGTTCTACTACTCCGCTGCAGCCGGCATTCGGTAGGTAGCTGTTAGCGGCAGCCAGGCTGCTGGCTGGTAATGTACGTTCATCTGCCTAAACCTGGCCCGGGCTGCTGAAGCTGCTAGCAGCAATGCAGTTGGCCCGTTTCGTTTTACCCTACAGCAACCCTGTTCGCCGGTGCTGGTTGGGCTGCCCAATAAGTGCTAAGCTTCTGCTCCTTAAAATCGGGCTTAGTCTTGCTTACTGGTCGAAAATCAAATGCTCTTCTCCATGAAAACGGATAATATATCTTCTGGCCCGGTGGCTTTGACCACGCGCCAAACCCACGAGCTGAAAACCTGGCCGGCCTGTTTTGCCGCCGTCGAGTCGGGCGCCAAGCCATTCGACGTGCGCGAAAACGACCGGAACTTCCAGGCCGGCGACGTGCTGCTGTTGCGGGAATACGAGCCCGACACGGAGCAGTACACCGGCCGCAAGCTGCTGCGGGCCATCAGCTACGTCTTGCACGGCGGTTCCTTCGGCCTCGAAGCAGGCTGGTGCGTGGTGGGGTTCGGGGCGTTGCCCCCGCTGCCACCTGGCATCAACGATACCAAGCTGTGGTAATCTGCTTCAGCACTCCTTGCTGTTCGTCACTTCCCGGAAGTGGTTTTTATTCACTTTACTTATTTGCCCATGTACATTCCTCCCATCCTTCACCTGACCACCGAAGAAAGCCTGCGCGTTATGCGTCAGGTCAAGCTTATGCTGCGGCGAAGCCTGTCGTATTATCTGAAAAACAAAAAAGCCTGGTCGTTCTGAGCCAGGCTTTTTTGTTGCTTACAAGGGTGAAGGGAGCCACGCCGACTACCTAGACTTTTGTCTCTTGCAGCACGGAACTGCGCAACGAGGATTCCCGAATCAGCAAGTTTGGCTGTAGCACTACTTGGCGGGGCGCTACTTTGGTTGGGCCTTCGTTGATGAGCTCCAGCAGCATCTGTACCGCCGTGCGGCCCATTTCTTCGCAGCGCTGGTCTACGGAGGTGAGCATGGGCTCGGTTAAAGAATCGAATAGCTCGTTGCTGAAGCCCGCCAGCGCCACATCCTGCGGAATACGCAGGCCCCGGCGCTTGATTACTTGCATGGCCCCCACCAGAGCCAAGTCGTTGCACGAGAAAACGGCGTCCAGCTGGGGGGCCTGCGCCAACAGGCACTCCATGCCTTGGCGTCCATCCTGGATACGCAGGTCGCTGAAGCTGACCAAGGCTGGGTCCAGAGGAAGGCCGTAGTGCTGCAGGGCATCGGCGTAACCCTGGTAGCGGTTGCGGCAGATATTCAGGTGCTGCGGCCCTCCTAAGTGCGCAATATGTCGGCAGCCTTGTTCAATAAGGTGGCACACGGCTTCATATCCGCCCTGATAGTCGTTCAGCACCACCGCACTCACCTCCTTGCTTTCGACTACCCGGTCGAAGAAAACCATGGGAATATCCCGGCGCCGGATTTCTTCCAGATAGCCAAAGTCGTGGGTTGACAGGGATAAGGACAGCAAAATGCCATCAACTTGGGCGTTCAATAAAGTTTCTACGTTCTTCTGCTCCTGCGCCGCGTCCTCATTCGATTGGCAGATCATCACATTGAAGCCGGCTTGGTTGGCTATGGTTTCAATGCCTTTGACAACCAGCGCAAAAAATTGCCCATCAATGTGAGGTACCACCACGCCAAGCGTGTTGCTGCGCCCTTTGCGCAAGGCGGCTGCTAACTGGTTAGGCTGATAGTTTAACTGCCGGGCCAGCTCCCACACCCGTTTCTTGGTGGCATCACTAATGCGGCTATGGTCGCTCAGAGCCCGTGAAACAGTTGACACGGATAGATTGAGCTGGGCAGCAAGATCAGATATGGAAGCGCGATGAGTAGACACAGAAGCAGGAGATAGAGCCAGCAAGTTCGCACAAATCAGCCAACCCGCCGTCCAGACAGTAAAGATGATGCCTCAAGAACCACCGAAGTTGTTGAGTAGTTCAGCTGAAAAAGCTTCGGAGCAAGCAGCAGTAGGGTTGCTTGAATACTACTACCGTCTCTGATGAGAACTTTTCGCCGGGTCGGCAAGATGAATATATGTAAACAATTGCGCAAACGTTTGCACAATTGTTTTCCTCTTCCTACATTCGGCACGTTAAAATATTCTTTGGTCAGCAGCGCCCCGTGGCCTTCAGCTTTCTGCCGGAACAAAAGCCAAGTCGCTGCACCCCAACTGTTCATTGCCAGCCGCACTCGTCAGTATTTGTCCATGGGTCGTCATCGTCATTCTCTAAGCCTTACCCGCAAGCAACAGGCTTACCTCGCTGATTTCATTAACTCTGACATTCTCTCCAAACAACAGCGCAACCGGGCGCAGGTACTCCAGCACTGGGTAGCCGACCTGACGGTACAGGAGTCCGGTGAGCTGCTGGGCTTGAGCATCGACCGGGTTTATAGCATGCGGCGGGCTTTTTCGCAGCAGGGCTTTAAAGATTATTTGCACGCGGTGCCCCGCTGCGGTGCTCCCAACAAACTCACGCCAAAGTTAGAAACGCTCCTGCGCCGCCTCACCAAACAGGCTGCAGCAAAGGGCAAGCGCCTCACGCTGGCTCTCATTGCCAAGCGTGTAGTAGAACTCGGCTATGCCGACCGGATCTGCACCGTGACTGTGCAGCGCGCCCTAAAGCAGCTAGAAACAGCTCAATTGGCTTCCAGCAGCCAACCTTCGTACGCACTGGTGCAAAGCTCCCGTCTTGCCGAAGAGCAAGCAGCATAAGCGTCTTAGCTGCTCAATACATATAAAAGCCAGCCCGGAGCATTGCTCCGGGCTGGCTTTTAGTTTTGCTGGGCTACCACGCAGGGTAGGGGAGAGGCGTAGTCTTACCAGGGGGATACAGATAAGCATAGCGCCTGGCCATAGCTGTGCTGATTTGCTTAAGGCCTTTACTTCAGTCTTCCTGCCTTATGCGCAAATACCTTCTCTTGGGAGTCTCCTTATTGGGCCAGCTCCCAGTCGCGTGGTCCCAGCCTGCCACCCCCCGGCAGCTATTTCCCGGTTTATTCGAAGCCGTACAACTAGGGCGCGTATTTGCCGACAACAAAACCTTCGTCGACGCCGTGCCGCTACAGCCGCCCGCCACGATTCTGGCGGCTTGGCACCAGCAGAAGCAACAGCCGGGCTTCCAGCTAGCCCAATTTGTACGGACTAACTTCCAGCTACCTGCCGACAATGGAGTCGTCTACCACAGTAACGTAGCCAAGGGCATTCAAGCCCACCTTGATACGCTCTGGACCGTTCTGCAGCGCCCCGCCACCGGGAGTATTGCCAATTACTCATCCCTACTGCCCCTGCCTAAGCCTTACATCGTGCCCGGTGGGCGTTTCCGGGAAGTATACTACTGGGACTCTTATTTCACTATGCTCGGTCTCCGCGAGGCCCACCAAATGGCTCTCGTGCGCAGCATGCTCGACAATTTTGCCTACCAAATCGACCAATACGGTTTCATACCCAACGGAAATCGTACGTACTACCTCACCCGGTCCCAACCCCCTTTCTTCTCTTTGATGGTTGAGTTGCTGGCCAAGGAGCAAGGAGATACAGTCTTGCTACGCTATCAACCACAGTTATTGAAAGAATACGCTTACTGGATGGCTGGGGCTGATTCCTTGGTTCGTGGCCAAGCGAAACGCCGAGTTGTGCGACTCCCCGGCGGCGAAGTGCTCAATCGGTACTGGGACAGTAGCCAAGAGCCGCGGGAAGAGTCGTATGCTGAAGATGTAGCAGCAGCCAAAGCGGCTAACCGGCCTGCTGCCGGGTTCTACCAAGACATTCGTGCCGCAGCAGCTTCTGGCTGGGACTTTAGTACGCGCTGGTTTGGGCCTGCTAGTACACTGTCGAGCATCCAAACTACCTCATTAGTAGCTGTCGATTTAAACTGCTTGCTGTTAGCGTTAGAAGAAACTATAGCGCGCACTTACAGCGTACAGAAAGCACCCGCTGCTGCTAAGGCATGGCAGCAAAGAGCCAAACAACGCCGTCAGGCAATTCTACGCTACTGCTGGAATGAAAAAGCGGCGTGGTTTACCGATTATCATTGGCAAGACAAGCAACCTGCCACTGTCCGAACCCTAGCTGGCGTTTTCCCCCTCACGTTCGGAGTAGCTACCAAGAAGCAAACCCAGCAAGTTGCAACTGGTTTGCAAACTGACTTTCTACGGCCCGGGGGCCTGCTAACTACACTAAGCCGTAGCGGGCAGCAATGGGATGCTCCTAATGGATGGGCTCCCCTTCAGTACATGGCTATTCAAGGCTTGCACCGTTACCAGCACACTGCCCTTGCCGATACGGTCACCCAACGCTGGATTAGGCTCAACGTGCAGGTATTTGTGAAAAACGGGAAGCTGTTAGAGAAATATAACGTAACCACAACCTCAAGCTTGGCAGGAGGGGGGGAATATCCACTACAAGACGGTTTCGGCTGGACCAACGGCGTGTTACTTTCCCTGCTACGCCCACCGGTCCGGCGGTAACCTTCGGCTGGCCGTTGGCCCCGGAATCCCCGCGTCCGGCCATCGGGGCATCCGGGCGCGGGGGGGCTGGAAACGACGACGCCCCCTCGCAGCACAAGGTCGCGAGGGGGCGTGGTAGAAAAAGGTTGGCGGCGACCGACTCTCCCACCGGTGAAGGTAGTACCATAGGCGCTACGGGGCTTAACTG
>NZ_SRMB01000004.1 GCF_004745645.1 Hymenobacter metallicola
ACGGAAGCCCGCCACAAATGACGAAACAGAAGAGAGCCCACAGCTTGGTTATCCTCACGGAAGTAGAAGAGACCCCAATCTAGAGACAGTGAAGCCTTCTCGCTTGAGGGTAGTTTAGGAAATCGGTGCTTATGCTGAAACGAGCCTCAATCTGACCTTTTCTTGATTAGCATGAATAGGCAGTACCCTGCGAAGCCCAGAAACATTACCAGCAGCCCATATAAGGAGTTAGATTGGGACTGGTCGTTGTAATCCGGGGGCAGGAACAAGTCCGGATACTCTGGCAGGTGCAGCAAGTCGATGGTAGGTGCACCCTTCACCCGTTGGCGCAAGGCGTGTGAGACGCGCACTGAGTGGCTGCGCCCGGCATAGCGAAAATCTAGGTAGGATTGCGCGCGATTGCCGAGGCGTACCGTTGACCCATGAATCACCTCAACTGGCACCACACGTCCTTGCTCTACTACGCGCGTGATGCGCCAGCTTTCGGGCAACTGCAGCAAAAATATTAAGGCTAATCCCCCATTGAGCAGCAACAGTAGTCCGTATTGGTTGAGCAGTCGGTGCATGAAAAGCGAGTAAGAGCATCTTGTCCGAACAACGCTGGCATAATAATGTCATGCAATATTAAGCCATAGGCATTGGCTAGTGCTGCGGCTTTTCGTTCATGCAAACGGTGGTTTACGTGAACATAAACGGTATGCCGCTCAACGTGGCATAGCTTCTGTTTTCTGAGAAACCACCAGCAATACTGAGAAAAGCATTCCGGCTTATAGCCCGAACGCTTTAGAAAATTTTGGTAAGAATAACGCCATGTGGTTAGGGCTTTTTGGCTTAAGTAAGGCTGTTATGCTGAGCCGCGCGAAACACTTTTATTGCGGTGGTACTTCAAGGCCATTCCAACAAAAGGATAGAGATGCTTCGCGGGGCCCAGCATGACAATCTTAGCAGGTTCAGGAGGTCCTACTTCCCCACCGGCTTGATGCTCACCGCTGCTCCGCCGCCGGGGGCCAGCTGCAACTGTAGGGTGCTGGTGCTGGTCACGGGCTGCTTGCGGATCTGGTAGGCCTGCGGGTTCTTGTCCCAGCTGGCGCCGCTGCCGTCGGCGTAGATGGTGGCCTCGTACGGCTGGCCGGGCGTGAGGAAGTCAAGCTTGACGGTTTGTGGCCGGGCGTTTTCGTCGGTAATGGAGCCCACATACCACTCGTCTTTGCCCTTGGCTTTGCGGGCCGTGGTGATAAACTCGCCGGGCTCGGCCAGCAGGATGCGGGTATCGTCCCAGTCGACGGGCACGTCCTTGATGAATTGGAAGGCGTCGGGGTGCTTTTCGTAGGCTTCGGGCAGGTCGGCGGCCATTTGCAGGGGCGAGTACATCGTCACGTACAGAGCCAGCTGCTTGGCCAGGGTGGTGTGCACCTGCTTGCCCTTATTGCGCTCCGGGTTCCAGCTTTCGAGCTGAATTTGGAAGATGCCGGGGGTGTAGTCCATCGGGCCACCGATAAGGCGGGTGAAGGGCAGGATGGTTTCGTGCTCGGGCGGGTTGCCGCTGCTCCAGGCGTTGAACTCGTTGCCGCGGGCCGCCTCCGAGGCCAGCCAGTTGGGATAGGTGCGGTGCAACCCCGTAGGGCGCACCGACTCGTGCATGTCGACCATGATCTGCTGGCGGGCCATGTGGTCGGCGGTGCGGTTGTAGTGGTTCACCATCCACTGCCCGTCGTGGTGCTCCCCGCGCGGGATGATGCGGCCCACGTAGCCGGTTTTCACCGCGTCGTAGCCGTGGTCTTTCATGAAGCGCAGGGCCTCATCCTGCCGCCGCTCGTAGTTGGTAACCGAGGAGCTGGTTTCGTGGTGCATAATGAGCTTGACGCCCTTGCTCTGGGCGTACTGCTGCAGCTCGGTCACGTTGAAGTCGGGGTAGGGCGTCACGAAGTCGAATACCTCTTCTTTCCAGTTGCCGGCCCAGTCTTCCCAGCCCACATTCCAGCCTTCCACGAGCACGCTCTGCAGCCCATGTTTAGCGGCAAAGTCGATGTAGCGCTTCACGTTGGCGGTATTGGCCCCGTGCCGGCCGTTGGGCTTGAGCTTGGTCCAGTCGGTACCGGCCAGCTTGATGTTGCTCGTGTCGGCGTAGTTCCAGCTGGCTTTGTTGACGTGCATTTCCCACCACACCCCCACGAATTTCTGGGGCTTGATCCAGGCGGTATTCGTCAGCTGGGTCGGCTCGTTCAGGTTCAAAATCAACTTGGAAGCCAGCACCTCCGGGGCCTTGTTGCTGACGATAATCGTGCGCCAGGGCGTGTGCTCGGGAGCCTGCAAATACGCTTTGGCCCCGGTGCCGGTGGCGTCGGGCACGAGCTGGCTGCGCAGGCCGAAGCCCTTGGTATCCACGTTGAGCATCATGGCCGGGTAGTTGACCAAAGCCGCCTCGTGGATGTTGATGTACAGCCCGTCGTCCGACTTAAGCATCAGCGGCGTCTGCACCGTGTGGGGCTCGGCCTTCTGCTGAATCACCTCGATGGGCGCCGTATCGACCTCGCTCAGGCGGGAGGTGGTGTAGGTGTACTCGTTGGAGTCGTAGTCGCCCGGAATCCAGAAGGCCTTGTGGTTGGCGGGCAGGTTAAATTCGGTGACTTCGTCCTGGACGGTGAAATAGGTCAGGCCGGGCTGGGCCGGGAATTCGTAGCGGAAGCCCACGCCGTCGTCGTAGAGGCGGAAGCGCACGACGAGTTGCCGTTCCTTTTGGTCGTCCTTAGCGGCCTGGGTGAGCGTGACGGCCAGCTCCTTGTAGCGGTTGCGGACGCTTTTCACCTCGCCCCACACCGGGCTCCAGGTGTCGTCGTGCTGGCTGGAGTCGACGCGGGCAACGGTAAAGCCCTTGTCCAGGCCGGGCTGGTTTTGCAGGACTAACCCCAGGCGGCTGGGTTGCACCACGGGCTTATTGCCGAAAAACAGCTGGTAGGCCGGCACTCCGTCGGCCCCTAGCCCGAAACGCAGCGTAAGCTTGCCGCCGGGTGAGTGCAGCGAGTTGGTGGGGCCTTCGAGCTGGGCCGGCGCCGAGGCTGAGCCTGAGGGAGACGAGCAGGCCGCCAGCCCGAGCAAAGTACCGGCGCAGAGCCAGGTCGTGATTCGGAGCAGTTGCCCCGGCTTGGTAAGTTGTTTCCGCATCTGGCGCAGAGAGTGAAGAGTAATAACTCGGTTGGATACCCTGGCAGCCTACCGTCATCGGCGGGCAACGCAGCTGAATAATCTCCGCAAGTTATAGCTTCCCCGGCAGCCACCGACCAGTTCCTGCATTTTACCGCCCGGGCCCGGCCGCACACTTATCTATTTGCCTTGTGGCCGGTGGAAAATGTTGCGCTGGGCTCAGTATTCAAACGTCTCGCAGTGCAGCACGTCGGGCTCAAAACTGAGCAGGTAGTTCGCGTCGTCGGGGTAATAGCGAGCCTTGGTGTAGTCGTCCCCGGCAAACTGCCGGATACTGGCGTAGCTTTCCCAGCGGGTAACGGTCCAGAAATGGCAGATGTCGCCTTCTACCCGGCGCAGGACCTGCACGCCCAGGTTACCGGGCGTGCGCTTGTAATCGGCCAGGCCCGACTGCTGCAAGTATTCCAGGTAGGCTTCGGCGTGGTGGGCGGCAGTAGTGCCGTGCCAGATGCGGGTGATGATGGTGCTCATGCTCCGAGAAGATTACAGGTTTGGCTAAAAGGTAAGCAGCTGCCCTTGCTCCGGAAAAATAAGCCGTAGCTGCAAGTGGTTGGCCTCCCGCAGTTGCCGCCGGATTACCTCCTCATGGCCGGGAGAGGGTTTCAGGTGCGTGACGACCACCGGCAGATTGCGCAGGGCTTCCTTGCCGGCCAATGAACCCAAAGCAGCCATTTCCTCCAGCAGCAAAGCAGGCGTCAGGTGGCCAAACAGCTGGGACACGGGCTGGGAATCAGGATACGACGCCTCGATGAAAACAGCCCGCAGCTGCCCGGCCCGCAGCAAGGGCGCCACCGTTTGCCACAGCTCGCGCAGGTGGATGGTTTGCTCCACTCGGTCGGCCCCGGTGTCGCCGAGGTACAGCAGGTAGCTGTTGTTGGTGCGGAGCAAAAACGCGGCACTCTGGTAAGGCTTACCGTGGCTCAGGGCAAAGGCCCTCACGCTCAGGCCGGTGTTTTCGACGGCCACCTCCTGCCGGAGTGGCAGCTCCCGTAGCTGATACTTACGCAGGGCCGGCGCCGGGCCGCCACTGCCGAAATTTGGCCACGCCCGCCAGTTGAAATAATCGTTTTGGACAGTATTCAGGCAACCGGCCAGGCCGTAGATACTTTTGGGCGCGTCGTCGGGGGCATTCAGCAGCAGGCCCGCAACGTGGTCGAGGTGAGCATGGGAAAGCAGATAGGCTTTGATGTTGGTCCGGATGGCCTCTCCGGCCGGCGCGGGCAGATGCCGGTTGGCTACGGCCTTTTCCACCCCAGTATACAGGCTGCCCGCATCCAGACAAGCATAGGCCGCCGAGCCGGCCGGTGCCACCAGGTAAGCCGACAAGTTACTTTCCACCAGGCCGCCTTTTACGCCCAGGGGAATAACGGTAAAAGCGGCCGGGGCCTGAGCGAGAACGGGGTTCAGGCAGCTTAGACCAAGGAAAAGCCAGAGGAGAAGCAGCTTGGGCATGAGGGGGCGGACAGTGAGCAATGAGTACAGGTAGAACTTAATTGTGCAAGAATATGCAGGTGGCAAATTCCGTGGCTCCTCAACCGGGCTACTCACTAGCCGGGCAGCTGATACGCAGCCCCGAAGCGGCTACTCTCCGGCGGTCCGCTCAAACCGTACTTCCCCGCTTTTGGTCCGGCCGGTTTCCCGCCAACCCCGGCGGCGGTAGAATTCCTCGGCGCGGGTGCCGGGACCTGTACTAAGCCAGATGGGGTGCGTGGTTTGCTGAAAATACCAGGTCAGGAGCTGGTCGTGCAGGGTTTTGCCGATACCCTGGCCTTCGTAGTCGGGGTCGAGAAACAGGGCCCAGACGCTGTGGTCCTGCACGTCGGCAATGGCGAAACCGACGATGCGGCCCGCTTCTTCGGCCACCCAGCCCCGGCCGCGGCGGGTGAGGTAGTCGACGTAGGCCTCGGCCGGCACCCGGGCAGGGTCTGAGAGGCGGTTTTCCCGCACAGCCAGGCGCACCTGCATAAGCTGCGGAATATCGGAGAGCTGTGCTTCGCGGATGAGCATGGTAGCGGGCTTAAGCCAGGAAGGTAGCTAAATACCGGATTTCAGCTCTGGAAACGTCGAAACCGCCGCCCAAACAGCAAGAATATGGGAACCCGCCGGGCAGCGACTACGCTACAACCGAAAACATTGCGGCCGGTGGGCAAACGTATTTGGGCCGCTGCCAGTAAGCAGAACCTATGAGCCCAAATCCACTCGAACACCCGTTCCGCCGCGAAACGCTACTGCAGCAGCTTACCCGCCAGCCCGTCTGGGACCTGGTGGTTATCGGCGGCGGGGCCACCGGGCTGGGCGTGGCCCTCGACGGCCTGAGCCGGGGCTACAAAACCTTGCTGCTCGAGCAGATTGACTACGCCAAAGGCACCAGCAGCCGCAGCACCAAGCTCGTGCACGGCGGGGTGCGCTACCTGGCCCAGGGCGACGTGGCCCTGGTGCGCGAGGCCCTGTACGAGCGGGGACTATTGCTCCAAAACGCCCCTCATCTGGTTAAAAACCAGGATTTCATTATCCCCAATTATGACTGGTGGGGCGGGCCCTTCTACACCATCGGCCTGAAGCTCTACGACCTGCTGGCCGGCAAGCTGAGCCTGGGCTCCTCCGAGCATCTGAGCAAAGAAGAAACCCTGCAGCGGCTGGGCAACCTTCGCCGGGAAGGCCTTAACGGCGGGGTGCTCTACCACGACGGACAGTTCGACGATGCCCGCTTGGCCGTGAACCTGGCCCAGACGGCCGTAGAGCTGGGCGGTACGCTGCTCAACCACATGGCAGTAGTCGGCCTGCTCAAGGATGCCCACGGCCAGCTGGCGGGAGTGCGGGTCCTCGACCGGGAAACGGGCCAAGCGTACGAGGTGCAGGCCCGGGCCGTGGTAAATGCCACCGGTATTTTCGTGGACGATATTCTGCAGCTCGATATGCCCGGTACCCGCAAGCTGGTGCGGCCCAGCCAAGGTGTGCATCTGGTGCTGGACAAGTCGTTTCTGCCCGGCACCGACGCCCTGATGATTCCCAAAACCGAGGACGGGCGGGTGCTGTTTGCCGTGCCCTGGCACGGGCGCCTCGTGGTGGGCACCACCGATACGCCCCTGGCCCAAAACAGCCTGGAACCGCAGGCGCTGGAGGAGGAAGTAAGCTTTATTCTGCGCACGGCCAGCCAGTACTTGGTTCGGGCTCCGCAGCGCCGCGACGTGCTCAGCATCTTTGCCGGCTTACGCCCTCTGGCCGCCCCGACCAATGGCTCCGACAAGACCAAAGAAATTTCGCGCAGTCATAAAATCCTGGTGTCGGCGGCTGGTCTGGTTACCATTACGGGGGGCAAATGGACCACGTACCGCCGCATGGGCCAAGACACGGTCGACAAGGTAATTGCCTTGGGCAAGCTGCCTGCCGCCCCGAGCCAGACGGCCAACTTGCCTATTCACGGCGCCCAGCCCACCACCGATTTCAGTAGCCACCTGGCCGTATATGGCTCCGACCAGACCGCCTTGCGCCACCTGATGGCCGAGCAGCCCGAGCTAGCCGAAAAGCTGGACCCCGCGCTGGAGTTTGTCGGGGCCGAAGTCGTGTGGGCGGCCCGCTACGAAATGGCCCGTACCGTGGAGGATGTGCTGGCCCGCCGGGTGCGGGCCCTGTTTCTCGATGCCCGGGCCGCCCGGCGTATGGCGCCGGCCGTAGCGGCCCTGCTGGCCCGGGAGTTGGGCAAGGATGCCCAGTGGCAGCAGCAGCAGGTCGCCGAATTTCAGCAGCTTGCCCAGCATTACGTGCTAAGCAGCCCGCCGCCGAAGCCTGATTGACGCAATTCCGCTTTTAATAGCCCCCTAGGGACTGATTCTACCCTTTGCTACCTTATGATGCTGCCCTATGCCTATACCCCAGTACATTCTCGCGCTTGACCAGGGCACGACCAGCTCCCGGGCCATCCTGTTCGACCGCAAAGGCCATATCGTGGCCCAGGCCCAGAAGGAGTTCACCCAGATTTTTCCCAAGCCCGGCTGGGTTGAGCACGACCCGCTGGAAATCTGGTCGACCCAGGCCGGGGTAGCGGCCGAGGCCACGGTGAAGGCCGGCAAGAACGGCAAAAGCATTGCCGCTCTGGGCATCACCAACCAGCGCGAAACGGTAGTGGTCTGGAACCGCAAGACGGGCAAGCCCATCTACAACGCCATTGTGTGGCAGGACCGCCGCACGGCCGAGTACTGCGACCAGCTGCGGGCCGAAGGCCACGAAGAGCTGATTCGTCAGAAAACCGGCCTGGTGCTCGACGCCTACTTCTCGGCCAGCAAGGTGCGCTGGATTCTGGACAACGTGCGCGGGGCCCGCAAAAAGGCCGAGGCCGGCCAGCTTGCCCTGGGCACCATCGACAGCTGGTTGATCTGGAATTTCACCCAGGGCGAGCTGCACGTGACGGACGTGACCAACGCCTCGCGCACCATGCTGCTCAACATTCACTCCCTGCAGTGGGATGAAGAGCTGCTGCGGCTATTCGACATCCCGGCGAGCATGCTGCCGCAGGTACGCGAGTCGAGCGAGGTGTATGGCGAAACCAAAACCACCGTCTTTGCCTCCAAAATTCCCATTGCGGGCATAGCCGGCGACCAGCAGGCTGCCTTGTTTGGGCAGCTCTGCACCCGGCCGGGCATGGTAAAGAACACCTACGGCACGGGCTGCTTTATGCTGATGACTATTGGCCCTGAAGCCAAAGTGTCGCGGAATAACCTGCTGACCACCGTGGCCTGGCAGCTCAACGGACAGGTGCAGTACGCGCTGGAGGGCAGCATTTTTATGGCCGGGGCCGTGGTGCAGTGGCTGCGCGACAACCTGGGCATTATCAACACCTCGGCGGAAGTCGAGAAGCTGGCCAAGCAGGTGCGTGATACCGGGGGCGTGTACTTCGTGCCGGCTTTTGCCGGCCTGGGCGCCCCTTACTGGGACCCGTATGCCCGGGGAACCATCTTCGGCATGAGCCGCGCGACAACGGCCGCCCACATTGCCCGGGCCGCCATCGAGTCCATCGCCTTTCAAACCATGGACGTGCTCAAAGCCATGGAAGCCGACGCGGGCCTGACCATTGCCGAGTTGCGCGTCGACGGCGGGGCTTCGGCCAATCAGCTGCTAATGCAGTTTCAGGCCGATGTGCTCCATACCCAAGTAGTCCGGCCCCGCATCACCGAAACCACGGCGCTGGGGGCGGCCTATCTAGCCGGCTTGGCCGTGGGCTACTGGCAAAGTGTGGACGAGCTGGAGCACTTAGGGCAGGCAGACACTACCTTTAGCCCGAAAGCCAAACCAGCCAGCATTGCCGTACATACCGCCAACTGGCAGCGGGCCGTGCGGGCTTTGCAAGCCTGGTCCGAAGCACCCACCCAATAAGTTTTCCCAATTCACCTTCCGTACATGACCCCATTCGCCGCCGAGCTAGTTGGCACGGCCCTCCTGCTGACGCTAGGCAATGGCGTCGTGGCCAACGTCGTACTCCAGGATACCAAGGGCCACGGCAGCGGCTGGCTGGTCATTACTACGGCCTGGGCCTTATCGGTGTACGTGGGCGTGGTGGTGGCCGGCCCGGTGAGCGGGGCCCACCTCAACCCGGCCGTGACGCTGGGCCTGGCCGTAGCCGGAAAATTTGCCTGGGCTCTGGTACCTCACTACGTGTTGGCGCAGTTTCTGGGCGCTCTTCTGGGTTCAACGCTGGTGTGGCTGCTCTACCAGGACCATTTCGACCGGACCCCAGAGCCCCTGCTGAAGCTGGCCGTTTTCTGCACCGGTCCGGCCATTCGCAACCACGCGTCCAACCTGTTCAACGAGCTAATCGGTACGGCCGTGCTGGTGTTTACCGTGCTCTACATTACCGGGGCCGAAATAACGGCTACCCACGCCGCTGTTGGCCTGGGCTCAGTAGGCGCCCTACCGGTGGCCTTGCTGGTGTGGGTTATCGGGCTGGGCCTGGGCGGCACCACCGGCTACGGCATCAACCCGGCCCGCGACCTGGCTCCGCGCCTGGCCCATGCCCTGCTGCCGGTACGCGGCAAAGGCTCCAGCCAGTGGAGCTACGCCTGGATTCCGGTCGTGGGGCCCTTGCTGGGCGGCGTGGCGGCAGCGGGGTTGTACCTCTGGCTGGGCTAGCAAGCCTAGTCGAAGTCGTAGGGGTAGTTAATCCCATCCAGGTCCCGGCGCAAGGCCTCCCAGTCGGCCACGTTTGTAACTAAAGCCTGCACCATGGGCTTGGTCAGCGTTTCACCGTAGTAGAGCTGGGTTACGGTGCCCAGCAGCAGGCCATCCTTGGGAAACCGCTCCTCCTCGAAATAGTCCTGGGCCCAATCGATATAGGTACGGGGGTGACCGTCGAGAATGGGCAGCAGATCCTCGGAACCATCCTCGGCGGGCGTGCCGGGGCCTACTTGCCAGGGCGAATTGTCCACCGTCCAGAGGCAGAAGGTGGTGCCGATAGAGTTGACCGGTTCGCCGAAGATGAATTCGTGAAACGGCTCGGGCAAAGCCTCGCGCAACGGGCCTTTGTCGGCCTCCGGCAAGCCGTCGGCGTAGCCATTGATGACAGCGCCTTCGGGCGTAAACAAAATCAGCATCTGGTCCCCCTCGCCGTCGTTCATCTCGAACATCTCCTCCCCTTCGCCCCAGCTGGCGTCGTAGGTGTGGTAGCGGTATTCTTCCTCGGGCGAAATAATAGCGTCGAGCACCGCCAGGGCTTTGCAGACGCGCTGCAGCTCAATTTCGGCGGGTAGGGCGGCAAGGTTTTGCGTGGAAATCATGCGGGCAAAGGTAAACGTTGAATTCAGGGGTGTGTTGCGCATACGCAAAAACGGCGGCCAGGCCTCTATCTTGGCCTCTCATTCCCCGCTCCCTGATGCAAATCTACTCCTATTGGGCCCGCACGACCCTCGCTATTGGCAATGAAACCCAGGGTCCTTTTTTGCTAACGGCCTATACGGGCAGCGACGAGAGCCTGGCGGCGGCCCAGGCCGCGGGCCAGCAAGTGCTGCAACGCCGCTACGCCCGCCTGCTGGCGGCCGAGCCCCTGGGCGGCGACTATCCCGCCGGCCCTGCTCCCCTGCGCGAAAAAGTGGAGCAACGCCTGCTTACCCCTAACGGCGAGCTACTAGCCGCCCTGACCCGCAACCGCTACGGCAGCGTGGTGCTGAATACTCCCCGGGTCATGCTCCTGGACGTAGACGATGCTGATCTGCGGCGGCCGCTGCCTTCCACGGAGCCGTTTTCCCTGGTGGAGTTCTTCCGCAAGCTATTTGCTCCTGCGGGCCCGCCGGCCCTTGCCCTGGTACCGCAGGAGCAGATTCAACTGCGGCTGGCGGCCTGGCTCCAGTTACACCCCGAGTGGAACTTTCGCCTCTACCGAACCCGCCTGGGCTTTCGGCTGCTGGTCACCCACCGGCTTATTGATCCGGCCAGCCCGGAAGCGCAGGAAGTTTTCACGGCCTTGCGCGTCGACACAACCTACGTGGGCCTCTGCCGGGCTCAGGACTGCTACCGGGCGCGGCTCACGCCCAAGCCCTGGCGTATTGGCTTTCAGCGCCCCCCGCACCCCTTTCCCTACGACACTGCCGAGCAGCTTGCTGCCCAGCAGCAGTGGGAAAAACAGTACGCGGTACTCAGCCAGCCTTTTTCGGTGTGCCACTGGGTCGGTGAATACGGCAGCGGGCAGGTGGCTGCCGAGGCCCGGCAAGTAGCCGAGCTACACGACGCCGCCTGCCTGGGCCGCTCCGAGCTGGCCTAATAGGTCTTGGTCATATCCTGCGGAATGGTCAGCACAAAATCGGCCTTCTGCTCGTTTTCCTGGTCCAGCTTTCCCAGCTGCTCCTGACTTACGGTGCTGATGGTCCGCACTTTGAGCGTGGGATTCACCTGGCGCAGATAGGCCAGAATTCCGTCGTGGTTGTCGGAGTGGTAGCTGCCGTTGATATGCAGCAGCAGGTGGCCGGCGGGACGAGCCTGGTTCAGAAAATGGGCCATGGTGGCATCCTTGAGGGCCTGGGCCTGAATAATATTCTGCACCCCGGCGGCGTGGGCCGCGTCGCCCCCAAACATCTTGGCCATGTTTTTATAGCCGGGCAACTCGTAGTCAACCGTCACGGGCAAAGGAGCCAGCCAGGCCTTTTCCGTGGTCGGCAAGGCCTCTAGCACGCTCAGACTGCCCTTGGCTACCTGCGAGGCGTAGCGCCGGGGCACGTTGGTACCCACCACCCGAAACTTCTGCTCTTTGGCCAGCATCAGCATGGGCTTGTAATCGGTGCCGTAATTAGGCCAGGGGCGGCTTTGCTCCTCAAACGCCTTGTCGGTCAGTTCGCCCGTGGCGTAGGCATCTACCAGGGGCTGCACGTCGCGCTCAAACATTTCCAGGCCCAGCACCAGTTGCCCCTGCCGCAGGCGCAGCAGGTCCTTGGTGAGTTGCAGCTCCAGCCAGTGTGCAATGGGGTCGTTGTGCTGCTCGCCGAAAAACACCACGTCGGCCGTGGCTAGCTCCCGGAGCATTTTATCGTAGCTGCTGACTTTCCCCGAGCCGGCAAACAGGCGGTAGGCGGGCTTATCGTCGGCGCGAAAGCTGAGCAGCGCAAGTAGCAGCGGAAGAAACTTTAATCTGGTCATAGAAAGCAAACAAAGCAGAAGACGAAGCTATTCGTTTCCAAAAGTAAAAAGCCCATTGTCGTTGCCGGGGAAGGATGGGCTACCAGCCCGAAGTTCGGCCTCACGGCCTTTCATCCTGTGCGCCAGTTGCGCCACGCCTTATCAGAACCGCTTTTGCAGTGAAGGCCCACAGGTTGCGTTACACAAAAAGCCCCTTACTACACAAAGTAGCAAAGGGCTTTTCGGGGAAAGAGCGGGACGACGGGCGCGGCGGCCGGATGGGCTCGGCTCGCGCTTCGCAGTGAAATTCTTGGCTTGTAGGAGCCTAGCCTTTGTAGAACATCCAGCGCGACAGTTCGCCGTAGGTTACTTTCTTGCCGTACATCAGGATGCCGACGCGGTAGATACGGCCCGCAATCCAGGTGGCCAGAATAAAGCCCCCAATCAGAAAGACCCCGGATAGCAGCAGCTGCCAGAGCGGCACTCCAAAAGGCAGGCGCATCACCATGGCAATGGGGGAAGTAAGCGGAATCATGGACAGCCAGAACGCCAGCGGGCCATTGGGGTCCCCGTTGATAACCACCGTGATGCTGGCTATATAACTCAGGATAAGCGGAATCGTGACCGGAAACATGAACTGCTGGGCATCGGTCTGGTCGTCGACGGCCGCGCCGATGGCGGCAAACAGGGACGAGTAGAGCAGGTAGCCGCCCAGGAAAAAGAACAGGAAGCCCCCCAGAATGCTGCCGATAGGCAGGCCCTCGAGCACGCCCCACAGACTGGGCGGCGTGCTGGGCTGGTCGGCCGGCGCCGCGGGTGCCGTATCGGCGGCCGCGGCGGAAGCCGGGGCGGCGGGCTGGGTTTTCACCGTGGCCGTGGTAGCAACCGGGGCTTTGTCGTTCTTCAGCAGCAACGGGCCCACCAGGGTGGTCACGGCGTAGGAAAGCGTCAGCCAGATGGCAAACTGGGTGAGCACCACCCCGCCAATGCCCAGAATCTTGCCCATCATCAACTCGAAAGGTTTCACCGACGACACCATGACTTCCATGATACGGTTCGACTTTTCTTCGGCCACGCCGCGCATTACCTGCACGCCGTAAATGAAGATGAACATATACACCAGAATCGACAGAGCGTAGGCGGTAGCCGTCGTCAGGCCCGCGTTGTTTTCCCGCCCACCCTGCTGCGACAGGTCCACGGCTTTCAGGTTCACATCGGCCTTGAGGTTGTCGATGGTGGTTTGGTTGAGGCCCGAGCGGGTCAGCTTGAGCTCTCCTACCGCCTTATTAACGGCCTTGCGAATGTTAACCTGACGCTTCAGGCTCATGTTGCCATTGGCCAGCAGCTGCACGCCCTCGGTCGTATCGAGGGAGAAGTCTTTCGAGAAAACCAGCAGAGCGGCCTGTTTGGGCTTTGATTTTTTGAAGGCCGCCGTGGCCGCCGCAGACGAAGATCCGGTTGCGGGTACGAAACGCGTATCGTCGGTGCTGGTTAGGCGCGCCATCAGGCCCAGGCCACTCTCGTCGTAGACGGCCACCTCGTCGGCCGAGCCCGGGGCGTTGAGCTTGGCAATAATAAGCGAGGTAGCGGCCAGCAGCAGCGGGGCCAGCAGCGAAACGATCAGAAAGCTTTTTTTGCGGACCCGCGTGTTATACTCCCGCTGAATAATAAGCCAGATTTTTTCCATGATAGGTTAGAGCAGAGCGTTGGCGGTTTCGAGGGTTTCGGGCATGGTTTCCTGCACGCGCCGGATAAAGATTTCGTTGATACTGGGAATTAGCTCCCGGAAAGCCTGCACTTCCACGTTGCCGATCAGGTAGCGCAGCAGGTCGTTGGGGGTAGTGCCGTTGTGCAGGCGGATTCTGTCGTAGAAATGGTCGTTTTCGCGCTCTTTGTGTTCCAGCACCTCAAAATCAGGGTGAATCACCATCAGTCGGCCTTTGCCTTCTACTTCGTAGGTGTTCGTTTTGAAAGCATCCCTGATTTGCCGCACCGGCCCGTCGAGCACCTTGTTGGAGCGGTTGATGAGGGCAATATTGTCGCAGAGCTCCTCGACCGACTCCATGCGGTGAGTTGAGAAGATGATCGTCGTGCCTCGCTCCCGCAAGGCCAGAATCTCGTCTTTGATGAGGTTGGCATTGATCGGGTCGAAGCCGGAAAAGGGCTCGTCGAGGATGATAAGGCTGGGCTCGTGTAGCACGGTGGCAATAAACTGCACCTTCTGCTGCATGCCTTTGCTGAGGTCTTCCACATTCTTGCTTACCCAGGGGCGCAGGTCCAGCCGGTCAATCCACTGTTTGATCCGGTCGGTAGCGTCGGCTTTGCTGAGGCCCTTGAGGCGAGCCAGGTACAGCAGCTGCTCGCCCACGCGCATCTTCTTGTAAAGACCCCGCTCTTCGGGCAGATAGCCGATCTGGGCAATGTGGCTGGGGTTGAGCTTTTCACCCCGAAACCGGATTTCGCCCGAGTCGGCGCCGGTAATCTGGGTGATGATACGAATAAGAGAGGTTTTGCCCGCGCCGTTGGGGCCCAGCAGCCCGAAGATGCTGCCGGTTGGAATCTCGAGGCTGACCCCGTTCAGGGCCGTGTGCGCGGCGTAGGCCTTCCGCACGTCAATGGCTTGTAGAATAGTACTCACGGCAAAAAAGGAATAGGTAAGGTGGTGGTGCTTAAATGTAGGAACTTTACTATGTATTGACAGGCCAAATCTTGTCTAAACCTCATTTTCATCCCGCAGCTCGTGCAGAGCAGCTTCCAGACGGTCGAGGTTACGACCGTAGAGGCGCTGCAGCATCCACTTCGTAATCCAGTGGGTCAGCAGCGCGGACACCAGCAACGTTAGCCCCAGCCAGAGACTCCGCTGGGGGCTCTGATACACCATAGGGGCTTTTTCGTAGGTCCAGTACAGCAGGTAGCCTATCATTACTACCAGCACCAGCATGGTGATACGATAGTAGAGCCGCAGCAAGCCGCGCAAGCTGCCCAACTGGCTGGCAACGTGGTGGCGGAGCGGATTAGTCCCAACTTGCAGTTGGCGCAGAATCCTGAGCTTAGCGTAGTAATAAGGCCCCATAGCCAGGCAGGTAGCCAGCAGCAGCAGCCAGAAGGGCCGCAGCCCTGAAACCCGGCTGTAAAGAACTCCTACCACGCTCACGCCCAGAGACAGGACCAGCATAAGCAGCTCGGCGCGGGCGTTGCGCTGCATCCGTACCACGGGCCCCGCTCCGGGTTGGCGAAGCAGGTCGTGGAGCGCGGCCGGGCCCACGCCCGGCTCGTCGGGCATGGGCTGCTGCTGCCATTGCCGACGAAAGTCATGAAGTTCCATACTGGGGCTGGGTAAGTAGTTGGCGCAGTTTGTCTTGCACGCGGTGCATCTTCACGCGCACATTGTTTTGGGTAATGCCCAGGATATCGGCCATTTCCTCGTACGTGCGCTCTTCCAGGTAAAGCAGCACAAAGGCCTTTTCCACGTCGGAAAGCCGCCCGATGGCCCGGTAGAGCTCGGTTAGGTCGTCGGCGTCCGGGCCCGTATCGGGGGGCTGGGCTATTTCCGGCACCGTTGGTCCGAAACGCTCGGGGGCAGGCCGCCGGGTGCGTTGCCGTAGGGTGCTGATGGCCACGTTCAGGGCAATGCGGTAGAGCCAGGTGCTGATTTTGGCCGTGGGCTGGTAGCTGGGAAAGGCCCGCCACAGTTGCAGCACTATCTCCTGGTAGAGGTCCTGCCGCTCCTCGGCATCCTGGCAATACAGCCGGCACATGCGGTGCACAATGCCCTGGTTGGCATTGATAACCTTCAGAAAGTCGGAGCTAACGGGGTCGGGAGTCACAGCAGGGAAGTTCTGGCCGAAGTACACCCTATATATCGACTACCCAACCGTAGCATTACAGGCAATGACAAATTATTTTCCCAGCCCTAGGGCGGCGACGTACACTCCTCGTTTTTGTTGTTAAATTTTCGCTGTTCTAAAAATAAACAACAAAATCAAAAATTCATTTGTTGTTTATTTTTAGAATGTTAAAATTTTAACAACAGGCTACTGCACAAAAAAGCCCGCCCTCCACAATTGGAGAACGGGCTTCTCTATCTAGTCACAAGATCCGCTTAATCCAAAGAGTCCGGCGGAGGTTGTGGCTCAGGCTTACTGGAAATACTCCTTCACTTTCTCAAAGAAGCCCTTTTCGTTCTTGCCGGGGTTGGGAGTGAAATTCTGGGCGTTGCGCAGCTTTTCGAGCAGCTCCCGCTCCTCCCCCGTCACGTTTTTGGGCGTCCAGACGCTGAGGTGAATGAGCTGGTCGCCGCGGCCGTAGCCGTTCAGGTCCTTGATGCCCTTGCCGCGCAAACGCAGGATCTTGCCGGGCTGGGTACCGGGGTCCACCTTGATTTTGACCTTGCCTTCGATGGTCGGCACCTCGATGCTGGCGCCCAGGGCCGCATCCACGAAGGAAATGTACTGCTCGAACATGATGTTGTTGCCGTCGCGCTTGAGCAGTTCGTGGGGCTCTTCCTCAATCTGGATGAGCAGGTCGCCGGGTACACCGCCCCGCTCGGGGTAGTTGCCCTTGCCGTTCATGCTCAGCTGCATGCCCTCGGCCACACCGGCCGGGATATTGATGGGAATCACCTCCTCGTGCAGCTGCCGGCCTTCGCCGTGGCACACGTCGCACTTGCTGCTCACGATCTTGCCTTCCCCATTGCAGGTGGGGCAGGTCGAGGAGCTGACCATCTGGCCCAGCATCGTGTTGACCACGCGCTTCACCTGGCCCTGGCCGTGGCAGGTACCGCAGTCCTTCAGGTCGGTACCGTTTTTGGCGCCGGTGCCCGAGCAGGTGTTGCAGGCCACGTAGCGCTTCACCTTGATTTTCTTCTCAACGCCGTTGGCTACTTCTTCCAGGTCCAGCTTGAGCTTAATGCGCAGGTTGGAGCCTTTCTTCACGCGCCGGCCACCGCGCCCCTGTCCGCCCCCGAAGAAGCCTTCGAAGCCGCCCCCGCCGAAGATGTCGCCGAACTGGGAGAAGATGTCCTCCATGTTCTGGCCGCCACCGGCACCGCCCACGCCCTGGTGACCAAACCGGTCGTAGCGGGCGCGCTTCTGCTCATCCGACAAAACCTCGTAGGCCTCGGCGGCTTCCTTGAACTTGTCCTCGGCGGAGGGGTCGTCGGGGTTCTTGTCGGGGTGATACTTGATGGCCACCTTCCGGTAGGCCTTCTTTATCTCATCACCCGAGGCGGTCTTGGCGACATCCAACACCTCGTAATAATCTCGCTTCGTTGCCATTGTGGTATTATCTCGTCTGTCATGCTGACGAAGGAAGCATCTCTACCGGGGTTGATACACTCAACGAAGCGGTAGAGATGCTTCGCTGGGCTCAGCATGACGTTCTCGTTACTAGCTGCCCAGCACTACTTTGGCGTGCCGAATTACTTTGTCGCCTAGGTAATAGCCTTTTTCCACCTCGTCGACCACTTTGCCCTTTAAGTCCTCGGAGGGAGCCGGAATCTGGGTAATGGCCTCGTGCAGGTCCGCGTCGAAAGTGCCGCCTTTGGTTTCCATCGGGGTCAGGCCTTTCTGCTGCAGGGTTTTCTGGAGCTTGGTAGATATAATCTCGATGCTTTCGCGCACGGCAGAAGCATCCTCCGTGTCCTTGGTGTGGTGACGGGCCCGGTCAAAATCGTCGAGCACGGGCAGCAGCGCTACCATCAGCTCCTGGCTGGCGGTCTTAAACAAGTCCTGGCGCTCTTTGGCCGTCCGGCGCTTATAGTTATCAAACTCGGCAGCCAAACGCAGGTATTTATCTTTCAGCTCCGCTAGCTCGGCATCAGTTTTGGATGCTTCGGCCTTGGGCGCCCCCCCATCGGCACCTTCCGCAGTGTCAGTGTCGAGGGCGTTTACTTCTTCTTGCAATTCGCCCGCCGCGTTGTCGGGGTCAACAGACAGATTGTCGTCCTGGGGCAGGTTGGTATCTTCAGCCATTTTCGTAAATATTCGTCGGAAAGGGTTTTTCACGGTAGTTGCCGTTGAGCGCTACATGGGGCGCAAGGAGTTTGCCAAAGCGGCTTTGGCTGTCAGTTTGGCATTGGTGCTTTTCCGGTGCTTGCGCCTTACTGGTCACGCTCTAAAAACCGGTAACACCATCTTTTCAGATAAAATGCCAGCACGGCTACCGGGAACGTCAAGGCCGCCGCAAGCGGGTATTGCAGCCAATCGATTTGCGCAATAAACCGGCGCTGCCAACCCTGTTCGCCTTCGGCAATCAGGTAAGTAAACCACAGGCACAGCGCTATGTAGCTTACCAACCACCACTGGGTAGCTGTTGGAAAAGCGTTGTCAGGCGACGAAACGTTCTGCTTGACAAGTTGGTGCAGCTTCCACAGCGGAAACACCACCAGCATTGTTTTGCCCAACATTACCGGGACAAACAGAATTGCCATCCAGCCAAGCAACATTCCCCACGGACCGGCCCATAGAAAGGAGACTATGCTCAGTAAGGCGGCTATTGTCAGGATCAAATATCCTTTCCCGCCCACCGCTTCTACTCCTTGGCGTGCAGGGCCTGCCAGATCATGTCCTTGAGCTGCATGATGTTTTTATTGGCCAAGCTGGAAATGAACACCGTCGGCAAGTCGGTCGGCAGCGTCTCGCGAATTTCGGCTTCGAGCTCGTCGTCAATCAAATCAGCCTTGGTAATGGCCAATAGGCGCTTTTTGGTCAGCAGGTCGGGGTTGAACTGCTCCAACTCGCTGAGCAGGATCTGATACTCTTCAGCAATGTCCTTACTGTCGACCGAAATCATGAAGAGCAGAATCGAGTTGCGCTCGATGTGGCGCAGAAAGCGGGTGCCCAGGCCTTTGCCTTCGGCCGCGCCCTCGATGATGCCGGGAATGTCGGCCATCACAAACGACTTGTAGTCGCGGTAGGCCACCACGCCCAGGTTGGGCGTCAGGGTCGTGAAGGCGTAGTCGGCAATCTTGGGCCGGGCCGCCGATACCACCGACAGCAGGGTGCTTTTGCCCGCGTTGGGGAAGCCTACCAGGCCCACGTCGGCCAGCAGCTTGAGCTCCAGAATTACCCACTCGTCGATGCCGGGCTCCCCGGGCTGGAAGTAGGTGGGCGCCTGGTTGGTGGCCGATTTGAAATGGTCGTTGCCCAGGCCACCGCGGCCGCCGGGCGTCAGAATCAGGCGCTGCCCGTGCTCGGTGATTTCGAGCTTCTTCTCCCCCGTCTCGGCGTCGCGGGCAATGGTACCGAGCGGTACCTGGATGATGATATCGTCGCCCTGGGCCCCAGTGCGCAGGTTTTCGCCGCCGCTTTCGCCAGGCTTGGCAATCAGGTGCTTCTGGTACTGCAGGTGCAGCAGGGTCCAAAGCTGGGAGTTGCCTTCCAGAATGATATGGCCTCCCCGGCCCCCGTCGCCCCCATCCGGACCGCCGTTGGGCAGGCCTTTGGCGCGGAAAAAGTGGCCCGAGCCGGCCCCGCCTTTTCCGGAGCGGCAATTGATTTTGACGTAGTCGATGAAGTTATTGGAAGCCACGGCGGGGAGGTAATTAAGAATGAAGAAGTGGGAATTAAGAATTGGGGGCAATTCGAAACGCCGGCTTCTTGAGGTGAACTGTCGTAAAAAAGGCTGTCATCCTGAGCAAAGCGAAGGACCTTATAACAGCCGAACGATTCGTTCAAGCGTGATAAGGTCCTTCGCTTTGCTCAGGATGACAGAGATATTCTGCCACTACCCATGGGGTAGCAGCGGCAAAGTTACGCTTTTACTTCATCAGCAGCAGCCTGGCCGTCGGCTACTGGAGTTGCGGGCAGGTGCTGATCCACGATTTCGCAGATCTGACCGAAGATATTATCGATGGCGCCGATGCCATTGAGACCGTGAAACTTGTTCTGCTGGGCGTAGTAGCCAGCCACCTGGGCCGTTTCGGTATTGTAGACGGTTACGCGCTTCCGGATCTTGGTTTCGTCTTGGTCGTCGGGGCGGCCACTGGTTTTGCCGCGCTCCAGCAGGCGCTTCACCAGTTCCTCCTCGGCTACTTCCAGGGCAATCATGCAGCTTACGCCGGTATCGTAGCGCTGGGTCAGCGCGTCGAGGCTCTGGGCCTGGGGCACGGTACGGGGGAAGCCATCAAAGATAAAGCCGGCGGCCGTCGTGTTGTTGGCCAGCTGGCTTTCAATCATGCCGATTACTACTTCATCGGGCACGAGTAGGCCTTCGTCCATGAGTTTCTTGGCCCGCAGACCAAGTTCGGTGCCCTGCGTGATTTGGGAGCGGAGCAGGTCGCCAGTGGAAAGATGCACGAGGTTATAACGGGCAATCAGCTTCTGGCTTTGCGTTCCTTTGCCGGCGCCGGGCGGGCCGAAGAGTACGATATTGAGCATAAAGCGGGGTATTTCGCGGGGAGAGAAAAAGCAGCGGGGGTTGGGAAAGATAACAAATCGGAAACAAACCCTTCTCTACGGAAGACAACTTGTTTCGGGTACGGCTTCGGGGTCAGACGGCGGTGTAGACGTCGGGGTAGTTGCGGCCCAGACCGTCGTAATCAAGTCCGTAGCCTACAATGAAGTCGTTGGGAATACTCAGGCCGACGTAGCGCAAATCCAGCTCGTGCTGCAGGCACTCCGGCTTCAAAAACAGGGTAGCGACGGACAGCGAAGCGGGACGCTTGGCTTGCAGCAATTCCAGCAGCGCTTTCATCGTGTGGCCACTATCGACAATGTCCTCCACAACAATCAGGTCGCGGCCGGCTACTTCCTCCTGCAAGCCCATGATTTCGCGCACCGTACCGGTGCTGCTGGTACCCTGGTAAGAGGCCACCCGAATAAAGGTCACTTCACAGGGCAGCTGAATTTCCTTGAGTAAATCGGCCACAAACATGAAGGAGCCATTCAGAACGGCTACAAAGAGTGGTTGCTTGCCGACATAGTCGCGGTTGATTTGCGCAGCTAGTTCACGCACGGCCGCCGTGATTTGGCTAGCCGTCAGATAGGGGGCAAACTGCTTGTCGTGCAGCGTGATAGTGGACAATGACATCCGGGTGGGTTTGGTCCTCAAGGCAAAACTACCGGTCAAAGGTAGTACAAAAAAGCTGCCCCTCCGGCGGGAAGGGCAGCTTTGGGCTTGCAGACAACCAGACGGTAAGGGGTTAGCGGGTTTTGCCAGCTTGCGCAAGTTGACTGGCCGTAGCCAGGAAGGTTGGTTCTACGGAAGCCCGCTGAGGTGCGGTCTGTGGCCTTGCCTGCGGTGCGGGCTCGGAAGCTACAGCTTGCTTGGGTGCCGCTATGTGGGGCGCAATGACCAGGGAAACAATGGACATGAGCTTAATCAGGATGTTCATAGAAGGCCCGGAAGTATCCTTAAACGGGTCACCCACGGTGTCGCCCGTGACCGACGCCTTATGCGCATCAGAGCCCTTGAACTCCATCTTGCCGTTGACCATCACGCCCTTCTCGAAGGATTTTTTGGCGTTGTCCCAGGCGCCGCCGGCGTTACTCTGGAACATGGCCATCAGCACGCCCGATACGGTAACGCCCGCCAGCGTACCACCCAGTACTTCGGGGCCAAAGGCAAAGCCAATGACGATAGGCACAATCAGGGCAATGGCGCCGGGCAGCATCATTTCCCGAATGGCGGCCTGGGTGGAAATGGCCACGCACTTCTCGTACTCAGGCCGGCCCGTGCCTTCCATGATGCCGGGAATTTCGCGGAACTGCCGCCGTACTTCCTGCACCATAGCCATGGCAGCCCGGCCCACGGCCGAAATAGCCAGGGCCGAGAAGATAAAGGGAATCATGGCCCCCACAAACAGGCCCGCTAGCACCCGCGCATTGCTGATGTCGATGCTGGCAATGTTGGCGGTGCCCATGAAGGCGGCAAACAAGGCCAGAGAAGTAAGCGCCGCTGAGGCAATGGCGAAGCCCTTGCCCGTGGCAGCGGTGGTATTGCCCACCGCGTCGAGCACATCGGTCCGCTCCCGCACTTCCTTGGGTAGGTCACTCATTTCGGCAATACCGCCGGCATTGTCGGCAATGGGGCCAAAGGCGTCGATGGCCAGTTGCATAGCCGTGGTCGCCATCATGCCGGCAGCGGCAATGGCGACGCCGTAGAGCCCGGCAAACTCAAAGGACAACACAATACCGGCGGCCAGCACAATGATGGGCAGTACCGTGGACTCCATTCCGACGGCCAAGCCCCCGATTACGGTAGTGGCGTGGCCCGTGCTGCTTTGCTGCACAATGCTCATTACCGGGCGCTTGCCCATAGCGGTGTAGTACTCCGTGATAATGCTCATCAGCGTACCCACAACGAGGCCTACAACTACCGCATAAAACACGTCCATGGAAGTAAAGGGCACCGAGCCGGCCCGCCCAATGACCAGTTCGCCGGGCGGCAACATCCAGCGAATGACAAAAAAGGAAGCCACGGCCGACACCACGACCGAGGCATAATTGCCAAAATTCAGAGCCCCCTGCACATTGCCGCCTTCCTTGACGCGCACCAGCAGAATCCCTACCAGTGAGGCCAGAATACCCAGGCCAGCAATAACCATAGGCAGCAAAATCGGTGATAAGCCATTGAACTGGTCACCGGCAGCCACTACCTCCCGGCCCAGTACCATGGTTGCCAGGATGGTTGCCACATAAGAGCCGAACAAATCGGCACCCATGCCGGCCACGTCGCCCACGTTGTCGCCCACGTTGTCGGCAATGGTAGCGGGGTTGCGGGGGTCGTCTTCGGGAATACCAGCTTCGACCTTACCCACCAAGTCGGCACCCACGTCGGCGGCTTTGGTATAGATACCCCCTCCCACTCGGGCAAACAAGGCAATGCTTTCAGCACCAAGCGAAAAGCCGGTTAATACTTCCAGAGCCTTTTCCATTTCAATACCGTTGGCCCCGCCTCCCTGGCTTACAACGAACATGTTGTAGAACACGATAAACAAAGAGCCTAGGCCCAGCACCGCCAAGCCGGCCACGCCCATCCCCATTACCGAGCCCCCGGTGAAAGAGACCTTGAGCGCACTCGACAAGCTGGTACGAGCCGCTTGGGCTGTGCGCACGTTGGCTTTGGTGGCAATCTTCATCCCGATGAAGCCGGCCAGCGCCGAGAAGACCGCTCCGATCAGGAAGGCAATAACGATAATGGGGCTCGACTTTTCGCCCGTGGTCCCCAGGTAGCCCAAAAAGGCGCAGGCAATCAGGGCAAACAGTGCCAGGACCTTGTACTCGGCTCGCAAGAACGCAATGGCCCCATCGGCAATATAGCCGGCAATAGTACGCATGCGCTCATCACCCGCATCCTGGCGGCTTACCCAGCCCGAACGCACCCAGGTATATAACAGAGCCAGCACGCCCAAGGCAGGCGCTACATAGAGAATACTCATCATAAGCGGTGGTGGGGTTTTAGGAGTTGGTTGGAAGGATTGTGCTTGTAAAATAGATCTTATTAGCTAATAGTCAACTTTTAAGCCTATCGGCCTAGATTCAGATATAGGGCAGTTGTAATTTTTTATTAGTCGCCAAATTTGCACTAAAAGCTAAAAGGCCATTTGGATGCTCCAAATGGCCTTTTGAAATCTTTACGTTATCTTATTCCCAGCTACGATACTTGAGTACTGCGGCCTACTTGGCCACCGCCGGGGGCGCAGACAGTTCGTGACGGCGCGTAAGCCAAGCTGCAACGGCAATGGCCGTAGCCAGCAGGAGCCACGGCCGCACCGGTACGGTGTAGCGGGCCTGAATGGCAAAGGGCAGATGCACCAAACCGAAGTAGACCACCAGGGCCAACGACAGCCACCAGATAAACGTACCGTTTACGACCCGGCGCCGCACTAGCACCCAGCCGATGCTTCCCAAAGCCAACACGAACGTAGCAGCACTGACCAGGGCCGGGTACACAACTTTCAGCTTCGCAAACGGCGTCGTGGCCTCGCGCCAGGCATTCATCTGAACACCCGTAACCCACAACCGAATCAAGGTATAGAGACGGGTTTTGAGATAGTACCCCGGCTCCCGACGAATATTGGCTAGGTTAGCTTTCATCAACAGCTTCTCGCGCTGTTGGGTGTAGGCTGAATTGTAAGTAGGAAACAGATTCTGCTGGTTGTCCTTCATCTGGGGCAGGTAGCGCTTGTCGCGCTCCGTCAGCAGGGGCGCGCACTGGGCATCAATCGAGTCCCACTCCTGATTGAAGGCTGCAATGTAGCCGGGCACCGCCGTAGGCTCAACAAACGAGATGATTTCGTCGCCCATTTGGTTGCCCCAGTACCGAGTTTCATGGTAGCCAGGCATGCGCAGGGCCCAAAAGCCAATTTGCATCACGCCGGCTCCGCCTTCAAGTGAAGTAGGCTTCAAAACTCCGTGGTGGCGGTAATTCCAGAGTGCATAAGGCAGCATGGTAGCGCCAAATATAACCAACAACGCCGCGGCCTGCAGCCAAGAAAAAGCCGCCTTACGCCAGGTTTGCCAGAAGTCCAGTACTAATTGCAGGCCTGGGAAAAGAATAAAGATAGGTCGGGTCTGGAAAATAAGCCCGGCGAGCAGGGCTAGAGCTATTGTCCGTTTCCACGCCCCTACCGGCCAGGAAAGCGCTACATACGCGTAGGTGGCAATCAAAAAGGCCACCAGCACTTCCGGAAAAATAACGGCGGCAAAATACGCCAGCTGAATATTGGGCAGCAGCAGCACCAGAAACAGGTTGCGCACCAGCCAGGAGCGGCTATCTGGCTCACAGCGGGCGGCCAGTTTTACCACGATGCCCAGGGTCAGCAGATAAAGTACGACCTGCACAACCCGCGCTGCTATTTCTCCCCCGCCTAGGGCCTTAACCAGCAGCAGAAACAGCGGGTAGCCAGGATTGCGGAAGGTATCCGGCACGTACTCCGGCAAAAAATACCAGTAGGTATACCGCCCCTGCAGCAGGCCGTCGGCGTAGCCCAGGTAGGTGTAATGGTCGCCGCTGATGGTGTGGAAAGTAGCCACGGCCACGGCAATGGTAACCAGGAAGTTTAAGGCCACCAGGGCCCAAAACAAACGGGCGCCGGCCAGCCAAGCCAACCAGCGCCCTTGCTTTAGTGATGTAGCCATTAGGCCTTTTGAGGGATGGTTTTCGCCTTGTGAAAATCACCGCGAGAGAAGTATTTCTCGATCAGGCAGTACATCATGATGAAGAAATACCGGCTGCCCATTTCCTTGATCTTCAGCTTCGACTCGCCATACTTGCGGTTCGTCCAGGAGTTGGGTACTACGGCGTAGCTGTACCCCCGCACAATAGCTTTGAGCGGCAACTCTAGCGTCAGATTGAAGTGCGGGGCCAGAAAAGGCTTGAGGCCCTCCATGGTATGCCGGCTGTAGAGCTTGAAGGCATTGGTGCAGTCGTTGTACTTGAGCCGGAACAACGTCTTGACGATGCCGTTGGCTAGCCGGTTGATGTACTTCTTGTGCGCGGGGTAGTCGACGACCCGCCCACCCTTGATCCAGCGGCTGCCGAATACGCAGTCGTAGCCTTCCTGCATCTTGCGGTAGTAGAGCACCAGGTCGGCCGGGTCGTCCGACAAGTCGGCCATCATCACGGCCACACAGTCGCCCTGGTACCGCTCGAGGCCGTAGCGGACGGCGTAGCCAAAGCCATTCGGACCAGCATTGGTATAATAATTCAGGGTCGGAATTTCCTGGGCCAGCAGTTGCAGCTGGCCCAGGGTGTTATCCTTCGAATTATCATTGGTAACCACGATTTCGTGGTCGATCTGCTCTTCTACCAGTTTGGCATACAGCGTCCGCAGGGTTTCGCCAATGCTTTCTTCCTCGTTGTAAGCAGGAATAACAACACTCAGCTTCATGCAGGCTGACGCTCGCGCAATTCGTTGAAGATCTGCGTCAGGGTGCTGGTCAGGTCGTACTTGAACTCCCAGCCCGGGTAGTGCTGCTCGAAGCGGCTCACATCCGACACGTACCAGATATGGTCACCGATACGGTTCTGATCCGAGTACGAGTAATTCATCTTGTTCTCGGTGATTTTCTCACACAGCGCAATGGCCTCTTGCATCGAGCAGTTGGCAAAGCGGCCACCACCAGCGTTGTACACCTCCCCGCCCGTGCGGGGTTGCTGGTAGAAGTGCCAGAACATGTTCACCAAGTCGTGGGAGTGGATATTGTCGCGCACCTGCTTGCCTTTGTAGCCAAACACGGTGTAGTGCTGACCGGTAATGGCGCACTTCATCAGATACGACAGGAAGCCGTGCAGCTGGGCGCCCGAGTGACGAGGCCCGGTGAGACAGCCCCCACGGAAGACGGCCGTTTTCATGTTGAAGTAGCGGCCATACTCCTGCACCAATACGTCGGCGGCAACCTTGGAAGCACCAAACAACGAGTGCGTGGTGTGGTCGATGCTCATTTGCTCATCGATGCCCCGCTCAAAGTAAGGATGGTTCTGGTCGATTTCCCAGCGGGTTTCCAGCTCTACCAGCGGCAGGAAGTTGGGGTTGTCGCCGTATACCTTGTTGGTCGAAGTGAAGATGAACACGGCCTCGGGGGCATGCTGACGCGTCAGTTCGAGCATGTTCAGCGTGCCGGTGGCATTTACCGAGAAGTCCGTGAACGGTTCGCGGGCGGCCCAGTCGTGGCTGGGCTGGGCGGCCGTGTGCACAATCAGGGCAATGTCGGCACCGTACTCCCGGAAAATAGCTTCCAGGGCCGCCAGGTCGCGGATATCGGCCGCGTAGTGGCGGTAGTTGTTGAAAGTATTCTGCAGCCGGGCGCGGTTCCAGTCGGTCGAGGCCTGCTCGCCGAAGAAATAGCTGCGCATATTATTGTCGACCCCGACAACGATGTCAAACTTGTCGGCGAAGAATTCGACGGCTTCACTACCAATCAGGCCCCCCGCCCCAGTGATGAGTGCTACTTTCATGTTCAGAAAAAGTTAATTAGCCCAGAATAGGCTTGAGTTGAGATTCATTTTCCCGCAGCCAGTTGTATACATCCGTTACAATCTGCTCCACGGAGCGCTTTGGCGTCCAGCCAGTCAGCTCCGTGACCCGGGTATTATCGGTCAGGTACAACGCAATATCGGCCTGCCGGTTTTCAGCCTGCGACACAATTGGGACGGTATTACCCGTCACGCGCTGGCATACTTCCGTCAGCTCCTGCAAACTAACGCTGATATCGTAGCCACCACCCACATTCAGCGTTTTGCCATTTACCTGGTCCAGGTTCTGCAGCTGGTAATTTACCAGATCGAATAAGTCATCGACATGCAAAATGTCGCGCACTTGCTTGCCGGTGCCCCCGAAGCCGAAATAGCCCAGTTGCTGTTTCCAGAAGTGACGCGCCACCCAGAGCACAATAACACCCTGGTCAACCTTTCCCATCTGCCATGGCCCCGTCAGAACGCCGCACCGGTTGATAACCGTGCGCATATTGTAGAAATGGTGGTACTCCTGAATGAGGTATTCTGAGCACAATTTGGTAGCTCCATACAAGGAACGGTAGCCTTCCAACGGAAATTCTTCAGCCAAGCCCTTGGGCGAGATGCCGCCAAAAGGCTGCTCGGCGCTTACCTCAAAACGGGTTGCAGCCTCATCCAGCTTAATGCTATCAATCTGATTGATAGGATAAATCCGGCTCGTGGAAAGAAACACGAAGGCAGCGTCATGCTGCCGGGCGTAGTTGAGGCAGTTTACCGTGCCACCCAGATTAGTGTTGATCAAGTAATCGGGCGCCGAAGTCAGTCCTGCCAGCACGGAAGGCTCGGCAGAGGCTTCAATTACGGCCTCTACCGCGGGCAGGGCGGCAAAATCCTCCTTGGTTCGAATATCGCCGTGCACAAACTCGATACCAGCGGCGCGCAAACGAGGCAGATTCAGCTCTGAGCCCCGACGTTTAAGGTTATCGAAAGCAATGATGTGGCAGTCAGGATAAGCCTGTTTGAACTGCAGGGCAAGAGCAGAGCCGACAAAGCCTGCTCCACCAGTTATTAGAATTGATTTCACAGCAGAAGGATTTGAAAGACAATATTACAACCCAATTTTAACTTTAGCAGTAACCAGCGGCCTTCGCGGCCGGCGCCAGCGGACTACTGTTTAGCTTTACAGCTCCCGCATCAGCACTTGGTAGAGCGCCAGCATACTGTCGATATCCCGCTTGTCTACCAGCTCGTTAGGGGAATGCACATGGTCTTCGGGGGCCCCAATGAAGCACCAGTCCCAGGGCTGGGCGCCGTGCTGCAACTCCTTGGCGTCGGAGCCGCCGCTGCCTTCCACTTCCAACTGGTGCGCGATGCCGGCTTCGCGCGCCAGGCGCCGGATTCGGTCGACGTAAGAGCGCCGCGGAATCAGGGAATCGCGCAGGGAGATGACAACTCCCTTACCAGCGTGCACGCCCTCGGTTACCCAGGTGATATCCGAAATCAGGGCCTGCCGCACGCTGTAGTGCTCGTATATATACTTGGCCAGATACGCTACCGACCCGCCGCCGTGCTCTTCCCAACAGCTAAAGGCAATAATGCCGTTTTCCAGGGTTTCGGCTAGGCGCAGGGCATTCCAAACACCCAACCGATTATCGAGGTAGCACGACTGAACCGACGTTTCGGTTTCGCGAAAGTCGCAGAAAAAGGTTAGCTCAGTGCCCCGTTCTATTGGCCGGGTGAACTCATAGCCCAACTCCCCGGTTTCTTCATCAACCGTGAGCGTACAGTCGATAGTGCCCTGCGAGTCCTGTCCTACGAGCCGATAACCGGTTTCGGTGCGGGGTCCGCCGATACGCACCAATTCCTGGCCGTAGCGAACGGTAAACCCAATACTGTCCATGTGCGCAAACACGGCTGTGCGCGGCTTGCCAAATATTAGAATAATACAATCTTGAAATTCCTCTCCGCTCAGCACCTGTGGCTGTACGCGCCACGAACTTTGAGACTGAGCAATGTAGTTTAAAAGGAATTCAGTCATTGGGGCCTCATTGCCAGCCGGAGCAGCCAATTGGCATAAGGTTCGCAGAAGGTCCATAGTCGCGTGTTTATTCGCCCAAATCTAGGATAAAAGTCATACTTTAGCTTTCCCGTGGCGTGACTGACTGGTAGTGGAAGCTACCAGCTCACCCGCCACCAAATGCGCCCATGATCCAAAAAATCCGTTTTATCCTGTTGCTCCTCCTCCTGCCCCTCGCGGCGCAGGCCCAGCAGCCCGATACAACCCGTACGCCCCGCCCTATCCGCAAAATAGAGCTCGAAAACGTGGATATTGCGCCCGGAGCCGTCGACACAAAAGGCTGGCTACTACTGGATAAGGACATTCAGACGGAGCTGGACGGGGCGGTGCAGAACCTCTACAACTTCAAGTACGACAAGGCTGAAAAGCAATTTCGCTCCCTGCGTCGCCGCTACCCGCAACACCCCATGCCCTACTTTCTGCTGGGCCTGAGTGCGTGGTGGAAAATTGTACCGACCAACGTTCAGACCAAGCTTTACGACAAGACCTTTTTCGCCTACATGGACACGGCCGTGACCTACGGCGAGAAGCTATACGAGGCTGATAATAAAAACTACGAAGCCTGCTTTTTTCTCTCGGCCGCCTACGGCTTCGATGCTCGCCTGAACGCGGAGCGCAAGAACTGGCGCAAAGCAACCGTTAGCAGCAAGCGGGCCCTTGACTACCTCGAAAAAAGCAAGGAAGCCAACGGCTTGAGCCCGGAGTTTTTGTTTGGTCAAGCTTTGTTTAATTACTACGCGGTCTGGATTTCGGAAAACTACCCCTTGCTGCGGCCCGTGCTGCTGTTCTTTCCCAAAGGCAACCGGGCGCTGGGTCTGCAGCAGCTAAAAAATGTGGCTGATAATGGCTTCTACACGGGCTTGGAGGCGAAGACTTTTCTGATGCGCATCCTCAACAACGAGGAAAACAACACTGCGGCTTCCATGCCGGTAGCTCGCTACCTGGCTACCACTTTCCCCGACAACGCCTATTTCCAGCGCTTCTACGCCTTATTGTGTTTCAACGAAGGCAATTTCTCGGAGTGTGAGCGGGTCAGCCGGGAAATCCTGGACAAGCTTAACCAGGGCATGCCTGGCTACGAGGGCATCAGTGGGCGCTACGCCACTTATTTTCTGGGGTGGCTGATGCAAAATAAGTACAAGGACCGCGCTAAGGCCAAAGATTACTACCAGCGCAGTATCGTGTTTGCCGAAAGCACAGGCGACACGAATGGGGGCTTTTATCTGTATGCCAACCAGAAATTAGCCCAGATTGCCGACAAAGAAAAAGACACCAGAACGGCCCTGCGCTACTATAATGTCGTAGCCGATAAGGCAGACCACAAGTCGGCGGAATACAAGGAGGCAAAAGCCTACGTGAAGAAGAACAAGAAATAAGGGCTTAACCTCTTTCGCCGGATGGAACTACGCGACCTACTGCTGACACCCCTGTACTTGGCCATCTTCTATGGCATTGCCTACGGCGTGCGTGGTAAGGTCACTAATGCCTTCACCCGCCGGTACTTTATGCCGGCTCTGACGGTCAAGTTTGTCGGCGCCATTGCGCTGGGCCTGATCTACCAGTTCTATTACGGCGGCGGCGACACGTTCAACTACACCAAGCACTCGAGCATTATTTACAATGCCTTCGGCGACTCGCCGGCGGCGGGTATCAAGCTGATTTTTGCCAACGGGGAATTCGACCAGCTGACTTCGCGCTATACCAGCCAGATGTACTGGTATAAGTCGACTACTGAATACTTTGTGGTGCGGGTAGCGGCGGTAGCAGCCCTGCTGAGCTTCAATACCTACTCCGTCATTGCCCTGGTTTTTGCGGGCCTCAGCTTCAGCGGCATGTGGGCCATGTACTTGACCTTCGTCCGGGCTTACCCTCTGCTCTACAAGCGGCTGGCCGTAGCGGTGTTCTTTCTGCCGTCGGTGTTTTTTTGGGGTTCTGGGGTCATGAAAGACTCCCTTTGTATCGGGGCCCTGGGCTGGGTTTTCTACGGTTTCTACCACGCGGCCGTACTCAAGCGCAACATGCTTTTTTCGTCCACCGTGGGGCTTCTGGGGGCCTATGTGCTCATAACGGTGAAGGTCTACATCCTGCTGTCCTTCATGCCCCCGGCCCTGCTCTGGATCTTCATTGAAAACAACCGCCGCATCAAGAGTGCCGCGCTACGCGCCATTCTCAAGCCATTCTTCCTGTTGCTGGGTGTGGGAGCCGGCTACCTGGGCGCCACTAACCTGACCGCCGATGACGACCGTTTTGCCGTGGATAAAATCGGGGAGCGAACCAAAATCAACCAGGAGTACCTTTACAGCCTGACCAAGGACCAGGGCTCGGCCTATAACATTGGCTCCTTTGATGGCAGCCTGGGCAGCTTGGTTACGGTAGCTCCCCAGGCCATCATCGTGTCGCTGTTCCGCCCCTTTTTGTTTGAGGCGCGCAACCCGGTTATGCTGCTTTCGGCTCTGGAGGCAACCATGTTCATCTACCTGACGGTGATGATGTTTTATCGAACGGGCTTTTTCAAAAGCTTTAGTCAAATAGCCAGCACGCCGCTGGTAACCTTTTGCTTTCTTTTCGCCCTTGTATTTGCCATTGGGGTGGGGACCAACAGCGGTAACTTTGGTACGCTGGTACGCTACAAAATTCCGCTGATGCCCTTCTATCTGGCGGCTCTTTACATCATGGAGTTTCAGGTAAAGAGCTCCAAGAAATTAGCGCGGTTTGCCTCCACTGAGAAGCGGGCTTCAATGGTTGCCCGGGCCGCCTGACCGAACTGAGTGCGCAGGTCGTGGTCTTTCAATAATTTCTCCAACCCGTGGTACCACTCCTGGTAGGTGGAGCAGATGTAGCCATTCACGCCTTCGGTCACCACTTCGCTGTTCATACCAACCGGCGAAACCAGTGCTGGCACGCCCAAAGCCATGTATTGCAGGGCTTTAAAGGCACACTTACCCTTGGCCCAGGGGTCATCTTCCAAAGGCATCAGGCCGATATTGAACGTTAGCAGATCGGCAATTTCGGTGTCTTTGCGCCACGGCCGAAAGCCCAGGGACTTAAGCGGCAACTGCGGTTCCTGATTGGAAATTACGCGGAATTCGAAGTCGTAGTGCTGCTCCAACTCGGCCAGCACCGGCACCACCTGCTCCAGGTACTTCATGGTCGAGTGCGTGCCCGTCCAGCCAATGACCAGCTTGTCAGTACGCTGATCCTTTACCTGATTATGCAGGTTAACTGTGTCGATGGTAGTGGGGTTGACAATGGCATTGGGGTTGAACTGCCGAGCAAAGTCGCGCAGGTACGTGTTACCACAGCTCACTTTGTAGGCCCAGCGGCATATGCTGCCCACTTTGTGGTGCCATTTTACGCCGGCCACAATGCTGTTGGCGGCTGAGGTATTCGGAATCCAGATGGCGTCATCGAAATCGTAGATGATGCGCTTGCCGAAAAGCTTGGCAATAAGCCACTCGAATACGGGCGGCCCAATGGGCGAGGCTTCGCGGTGAATAAAGACAAAGTCGGCCTTGGGCACCGAAAACAGCAGCAGCAACCGCCGCAGAAAGCCGCCCAGAATGCCCAGGGCTTTGGTCAGGGTGTGGCCCGGCTTGTAGAGAATAGCCCAGGTTTCTTCCGAAATGAAGGATTCGAGTTGATAGGTGTGCCCGGCTTGGGTCAGAAAATGCAGGTATTGCTCGAACCGGAACCGCTGAGAAGGGGCTTTGCCGGGAGGATACGGCACCAAAAAAAGAATATGCATACAGAAGAGAAGCAGCCAATTGGCCGGCTATACGGAATTGACTGCAAAAGTACGGCAACTCTGTTACTCTTCCTGCGGCAACCAGATATGAAAGACATAGTGCCGCTGGTGTAACGTAAATCCATTCTGCTCATACAAGCGGCAGGCAGCCGCATTGGCCCCCTGCGTAGTTACCTGCAACGTAGAAAAGCCCGCGGCATACGCCTCCCTTTTAGCAGCATTCAATAGTTGCTGGCCTATACCCCGGCGGCGCCATTCCGTGTCAACGGCCAATAAGCCTATCTGAATGGTACCTTCTCTTCTTTCCAAAGTGAGCAGGCCTTGAGCTTCCGCAGCACTTCCGGCGGGGTAGATGAGGACTTGCTGCGTCGGCGCCCCTGTGAGGGCCTTATCCAGCCACTGCGTATACAGTTGCTCATACGCCCCGGCTGCGAAGCGCTTATCCGTGCGAAACCGGGAGTACACGCCACTTTGTACAGCCAGAGCCACCAATTTGGGGTGTGCTTCACTAGCAGGCTGCACCGAGGTTGGCTGTTTTTCTTTGCCCAGCAGCGCGACGGTGTATATGCGTTTGTCATCCACGGCCGCCAGGCTATTACAGGCCGCAGCAGCTAATGACACAGCATCGGTAGGATCTACAAACCAGTACAACAACCCATATCCCAGGTCCCGGGCCTGGGCTACGGCCGCTTGTAACTGCTCCTCCGACAGTTGCTTTGCCGCAAGTTGCCCAACCCGAAAACCGAAGAAGGTGCTGTCCCAGGGTAAGTCAGTCAGAAGATGAGTAAGTAGCATGAGAATAGGAAACTGGGAAGTGGAGCGTTGAGGCAGAAACCGGAAGATAAGCGGCTGTTGGCAGGAGTTACTTTATTATTCCGCTTGCCGTAGCCCGAGTTATTACCTTTGGGCTGCTGACACGTAGCTGTCAAAACTGGTGCTTGCATTTGGAGCCCGGTTTCCATCGGCTTTCTGCTTTTCTTAAATGCCCCTTGCCGCCAACCCCATGTTCTCCGTTATCAGCCCGGTGTACCGGGCTGAATCACTTCTGGACGAATTAGTCCTGCGCCTTGGTCGGTCGTTAGCCACGCTATCTGCTTCGTACGAAATTATTCTGGTCGACGACGGCAGTCCGGACAATAGCTGGGGCAAAATTCAGCAACATGCGGCCCAAGACGCGCGCATTCGGGGGGTGCGCCTTAGCCGCAACTTCGGCCAGCACCACGCCATTACCGCCGGGCTCGACCAGGCCCGGGGCGAATGGGTTATTGTCATGGATTGTGATTTGCAGGACCGGCCCGAAGAAATTCCGGCCTTCTACTACCGCGCGCAGCAGGGGTTCGATGTAGTGCTGGCCAGCCGGGCTGGGCGGCAGGATGCTTGGGTAAAGAAAAGCGTTTCTAAGCTGTTCTATGCCCTCCTCTCCTACCTCACCGGCGCTCCGCAAGACCCTTCCGTAGCCAATTTCGGGCTTTATCATTCCCGCGTTATTACGGCCGTGCGCGAACTGCGCGAGAGTATCCGCTATTTCCCCACCATGATCCGCTGGGTGGGATTTCGACAAACCACTATAGCCGTAGAGCACGCTGCCGAAGGGCGGCCCAGCACTTACAGTTTTGCCCGCCGACTCCGGTTGGCCACCGATGTCATTGTGTCGTACTCCGATAAACCCCTTCGGCTGACTGCCTATTTAGGGCTATTGCTGGCCAGCGGGGCCTTCCTGCTGGGTTTGATTACCCTTTTTCGCTTTGCGGTGGGCCAGATTACGGTGCCGGGGTATACTAGCTTGCTCATTGCCATCAGCTTCTTCTCCGGCCTGATTATTCTGGTGCTGGGCATCGTCGGCCTGTATGTGGGCAAGACCTTCGAGAGTGTGCGCAGTCGACCTTTATACGTGGTGGAGTCCACGACCTGACCTATGGCCGAAACACCAATTCCCTTCAACAAACCTTATCTAGCGGGCCGGGAGCTGGAATATATTCAGCAGGCACTGGCCAACGGCAAGTTGTCGGGTAATGGCTATTTCACCCAGCAAAGTCAGGCTTTCTTAAAGTCGCGCTACGGCCTAGCACACGCCCTGCTCACGACCAGCGGCACCGCCGCGCTGGAAATGGCAGCCCTGCTCATCGGGATTCAGCCCGGGGATGAGGTCATCATTCCCTCATTCACGTTTACCTCCACGGCCAACGCCTTTGTTCTGCGCGGGGCTAGAGTTGTCTTTGGCGACAGTTTACCCTATCATCCCAACCTGGACTGCTCTAAAGTCGCTGACTTAATTACGTCCCGTACCCGCGCCATCGTGCCGGTGCATTATGCCGGCGTAGCCTGCGACATGGCTCCTCTGCTGGAGTTGGCCCAGAGGCATAATCTATGTATTGTGGAAGATGCCGCGCAGGGCATCGAAAGTGCCTATCGGGGTCAGCCACTAGGGTCAATTGGCCATTTGGCCGCTTTTTCTTTCCACGAAACAAAGAATATCATTTCTGGGGAAGGTGGGCTGCTAGCTGTTAACGACCCGACCTTTGCCGCCCGGGCCGAAATCTTGTGGGAAAAGGGGACCAACCGGGCCGCCTTTTTTCGCGGTGAAGTAGCGCGTTATCAATGGGTCGACATTGGTTCCTCTTATCTGCCATCCGAGCTTATTGCAGCCTACCTGTGGGGACAGTTGCAGGAACTCGAGTCAATTCAGCGCCGGCGCTTTGAACAGTGGCAGCAGTACCAAACCACGCTCTCAGAGCTAGCTCAGGCAGGTTGCTTCGAGTTGCCTTCTCTGCCCGAGTATGCCCGGCACAATGCCCACATCTTCTACCTACTCTGCCCGTCACTGCAAGAGCGCGACAAACTGGCTCAGTACTTAAGCCGCCGTCAGATCTTGGCAGTATCGCACTACCAACCGCTGCACACTAGTCCATTCTACCAAGCTCAGCACAATGGTCGACCGTTGCCCCACGCCATAGCCTACGCCGAGCGGCTGTTGCGCCTGCCACTGTATTATGAGCTCGACACCGACAGCCAGCAACGAGTTGTTCAGGCTATTTATAGCTTTTACCGAGGCTAATCATGCGTAGTAGCACTCGTTTGCTAAAGTTGCGAGAAGATCAGGTCGGCAGTAGGCAAAAATTGGCTCATTCCCCGATAGGTAATACCGGCTTGGCGGCACTTGCTCCTTAAAGCGACTTTTTCAGCCTGCAGAAAAGCTTCGACTTGCGGATAAACACGGGTCGCCTCTGCCGGAGTGAAAGCATTCACAACGACGCCCACCCCATATTTTTCCGCTACTAAATCATCCTCCGAAACACCGGCACAAACTAAATACGGTAAGCCGCAGCATAAGTATTCCCCTACTTTAATTGGTGAACGAAACCGCTGGGAAGGCAATGATGGAACGGCTACCACGCCAAAATCAGCGGCGGAGATATAGTCCTGCACCTGCTCATACGGGCTTCGAGTGATAGTGTAGCTCTCCTTTGGCAGCTCTTGGCTTTGCATTAAACTCACAATATGCTCTGGAGCGTCGGGCGATACTATTAAAAAAAATAGATCGGGGTTCAGTTGATGAAACGTCTTAAACAGCTCAGCTATTTCCAGATCATAATAAATACCCCCAAACTTGCCCAGATATAGAATTACCTGTTTGTCGGCCGGAATGCCATATTTTGCCCGCACCCGCTGTCTACCATCAGGCCGGAAATAGATCTTGTTCTCATCGACGCAGCTTGGCAGCTTGTACACTTTAGCCTTCGTACCCCACTCTTCCATTCGGTGCATCATATGTACCGTACCTGTTGAGAGAATGTCGGCCTTCATTCCTGACACTCGCTCCATATAATGAAGGCCACGGTAAGCTATACTCGTTTCTGGCCACACATTACAATCGCGCATAAATTCGCTGTGGGGTTCATACTGAAAGCCATAATACCGTAGGCCGGTCAACTTTGCCATCATAAAGGCAAATGCTCCTGCCACGGTACCAAGAGCCGAAATACTTCGTGCTCCTACTCCCAGCCGTAAGCGGATTACCAAAAAGAGTCCGCACAGCAAATCGTAAGCTTTTTTTAGAATCTTAAAGCTCCCCGAATGCCATTTTAACGGATGCCATTGAATTCGGTCCGAATTTAGGTCGGCATGCATTTGTGCCGTTTGAACAGCGTCAAGGGCATACTCTACTTGCTCGTAAGTAATCAAGTGCAGCTTCAGATCAGGCTGCTGCTGCGTTGCATACCTCAAGCATGGTAACATCACTGCCTTGAACAGCGGGTCATTACAGCTATTGTACACATAGATAATGACGTGGCGCTTTTTCATTTGGATTGTACTGGAGTAAGCAAGGATTCCCACTGCTGCATGATTTTGACAGGCGCAAAATCCTGTACCCGGGAATGAGCCTGCGCGGCGTAATACGTGCGCTTGGGCAAATCAGCTAACAAGCTGGTTAGAGTTTCGGCCCAAATCGGAGCACTGGCTTCGAGGGCCGGGCCGGCGCCCAGCAGCGGGAGTAGTATACCAAATTCGGCCCACTCGGGGGTACGGGCATAGTGCTGGGCCGGCGTAGCGGGGGCTAATATCTCGCGTGGCCCAGTGGGACAGTCAGTCGAAACGACAGGGACGCCACAGGCCATGGCTTCGCACAAGGCCATGGGAAATCCTTCCGTGGACGAAGACAAGAGCGACACGGCAGCCCGGGCAATGTACTGAAAGGGGTTGCTCTGAAAGCCGAAGAAATAAACGTCGAAGTCATCCGTGAGGGGAGTTTCATCCCACACCTGCCAGCTACGCAGCCCCAGCTTCTGGCACTGTTGCAGCAGGTCGGCCCGCAGTGGACCGTCGCCGAGCAGCACCAACTTGGCCGTTAGGTTGCCCTGACGACGCATGGTGTGCAGAACTTCTAACAGCGCAATCTGATTCTTTTCGCGGGCTAACCGACCGGCGGTAATTAAAACGGGGTGCTGGGTAAACAGAGCCTCCTGCGCAGCACTCAGTGGCTCTTGGCTGCGGCGGCGAATACCTTCCACGTCAAAAAAGTTATTGACAGTGACTACCTTTTCCGGGGCTAGGCCAAACATGTCAATCAATTCCTGCCGCAGGTCCCGGCTTACGGGCACGACCCGATCGGCTGAGCGGTAGAGCCAGGGCATCAGCACCCGGCGGCGCAGCCAGCCTAAGGCGCCGCGGATATTGGGGTCATGCCGCTTCGAGTTGTGAATGCACAACAGAACTCGCTCAGAACCTTTGCTAAGCAGGTTCAGATAGTCGGCGCCTTCCAAGTGGCTGATGCAGACATCAATCTGGTGTTCACGCTTGAGTTGTTTGACCCGCTGAATCCGCTGTACGAAGCTCCGCAGCTTACCTACTACCCCCGCACCGGCTGGCACATCTAGAGCGACGAGTGTATTCTGAGTGGGAAAGGCTACCTCGGTAGAGCTGTCGAATACGCACTCTACCACATGGTGGTGCCGGGCTAGTTCTTGGCCGTGGTCGTGAAACACCCGTTCGGCCCCACCATAGGTGAGCTGGGGAATGAGCAGCAGAATGTTCTTGCGCGCGGGCGCTGGGGTATTGTGCATGGTCAGTCGCCTTAAAAATGCCGGAGCACGTAGCTTTTCAGCAAGAATTTACCCTGCAACTTAGTGGCCGGCCGGTAATGCTTGGCCAAAGCCTGCCGACGGTATTCACGTAATGAATTGGTTTTCTTGTCGGGGTTGAGGTAGCAAGTCAAAAACCAGCGTTCGGCGACGCAGCGCAGCATAGCCGCAGGATCGGCATACCCGCGCTTCTCGTTGTAGGCCTGAATTTTCCAGAGCCAGGTATGGACCTCTTCCAGCTGAATATCGCCCAGATTGAAGGGGAAATACGAAATTGTGTTGTGCACGTGCAGCTCGCGCTCCGTAAACGGAATGCCAAACACCCGCAACTGCCGCTCCCGGATCTGGTTGGATTTCGCATTGCGCCGGGCATGCACATCGGCCTTCAGTGTTTGGGGCAGGGTACGGTAGTGCAGCAGAATTTCGGGTTGGTTCACGATATCAACCACCTGCGCTACGCGGGCAATAAACTCGTAATCTTCGCCAAACGTGTCTTGAATGGTATCGTCGTAGCGCAATCCATGTTCGTGCAACAGCGAGCGGCGAAAAAAGGCCGTTGGGTTGGCTACCGGCATATTGAAGAGCAGAAAGCTGCGCACCGCATCGGCCGACAAAGGATATTCATACACAATATCCGACTCGCCAAAGCACTTCATAAAGCTGCTGGTCAGCCCTACCGAGGGGTTAGCCTCCAGAAAATCGACCTGGGTCTGTAAGCGGTGCGGCAAGGCAATGTCGTCCGCATCCATCTTGGCGATATACTTTCCGCGGGCGTATTCCGCGCCGTAATTGTCGGTAAACGAACGGCCCCGGTTCTGCTCATTGGCCAGTACTCGTACGCGCGGGTCAGCCGCGTAGCTGCGGGCAATGGCCAAGCTTTCATCGCGGGAGCAGTCGTCAACGATGATAAGCTCAAAGTCCTGCAGGGTCTGCTGCAGAATACTGTCAATAGCGGGCCTCAGGTATTCTCCGGCATTAAAAACAGGAATAATTACGGAGACGAGAGGAGACTCAGTGGTAGGCATAATACGACAAAGGTACGGCGTCCATACGAAATGGCCCCTGCTTGGATGCGTACCCCGGACAAAGTTCCGACTAGGCGTAGCGCTGTTAGGCTCTATGCGCCACTGCCAAGCAGCTTACGCATTGCCCAGTTGAGCGGCGTAAAGCTTGGATTACCCGTGTTTAGCCAATTAATAAAGTCGTAGTCGGGCAGGGAGTTGAGAAATAAGTGCGCTCCATTTGTGGTGTAGTTATTTACTATCACGCCCTTTGTAACACCAGGCAGCGGTTCTTTCAGGAGCAAGAGCTTTCGGTACGGCAGCTGCTCAAACTCGCGCACCAGTTCCGGGCTAGCCCCATCTTTGCTGCCGTCAAACTTCACCAGCAAATTATTCCAGTTGATTCGGGCGGCGCGGCGCGTCCACTTGTCGCGGGCTTCTTCCTGGGAATGATAGTGCAGAAAGCTAATTTCAATTTTTCCTCCCAGCGTAGCTAAAGGATAAGGATTCTTTTCCCGAATTGTATTGATAACGTCGTACTTGGACGTAGACTGAAAGATTAGTTCCTGCTCGAGGTAATGCTTCGGGTTGCGCAAAAACTCCAGGTAGCATGGGCCCATGAGAAAGAGCCCAATAAATGGAGTATTGAACGGCAGGGATAAATACTTGTATACCTCTGCTCCCCAGCAATCATTGGAGAAAATGGTAAAATCCTTGTTTTGAATCAGGCGCAGCTGCCTGCGCTTGGCTTCAAAGCGACGCTTCCCAGCAACCCGATTCATAAATCCGCTAAGACTTGCCATACCACAGTTGAGAAGAAAAGGAACAATTAACTGTCAGCTAGTAACTCTCGCTACTTTCTACGCCAGCCCGTAACTAGTGCCGGGTAATCTATGAATAATTCACTCAACCGTATTTCAAGCATCTTCCTGATTTTATGCCGGTTCCAGCTAAAGTTGTCGTAGCGCCTACGATACTTTTTCGGGACTTTATCCAGGTATTTAAAATATAAATCACGGAGCCGGTTTTCCCCCAACATTGACCAGGGTTTATGCTGAGTGGTGTAGTGCAGAATAACGGTATCCTGGAGAAAATACTTCAGCCGTTTCCGGGGCTCATGTTTCGGAATGTCCCGGAACATGGTATTAAAACGAGTGCTGAGCTTGAGCCAGTTGTCGACTAGTACTGCATTGAGAGCGTCCTGATCGGGATACACTAATTTCTCCGAGTTATTTCTGATAAAATCAATAACACTGGTGGTAATGTCAAGCCGCAACCACTCGGAACGGTCTATTAACAAAACCCCGGAGTTGAAGTAGTTGCCTGGCTTATGAATACCCAATTCGGGGCGGGCATCCACAAAGTCACGGACTGCTGCCACGGGGAAACCCTCCATAGCTATGTCATAGAGGCTTCGGAGTTTGCCCAGTACGATGATATCGGTATCTAAGTAGATAAACCGCTTAACATCAGCCGGTAAAAGAGCGGGAAACATTACCCGATAATAGATAGAAGCCGTCCACCACAAATTGGGAGGCAGGACAAAATCATTGGCAAAGCTATCCTCAATGTCGTAATAGTGAATAGAGCTGTGATGCCCGGCTACATAGTGCGACAATTCCTTCCGCTCAGCCTGAGAAAGCCCGGTTGCAATGGCGTGAATGACAACGGACTCTTGCCCGTTATTGGCAAAGATTGACGTAAGCAACGCATACACCGGTGTCAGATAGTTTTCGTCGAAAGCTATGGCAACGTGTATACTCTCACTTGGCGTAGGCATCGGACAAGGGTTGCGGGCAGAATGATGTTGACTCAAGACAGCTTAATTACCCGCAAGTCGATTGCGCAACTCACTTACCTGATGAAAGACTTTTACGGCCTCCTCGCGCTGTTTAAGCGAAGTCTGAAAGTTATAGAAGAGTCGTAGCGTTTCGAAGTTACTGATGATGCCCTCCTGCTCCCGCCGAAATACGGCGTTAAATACATTGGCGGGCTGGCGCGCAATCTGCATTCCCAGCCAAACCAGCCGCTTATTATACAGGTAGCGAAATTTGCTCTCGGTTAAGTCAGGGTTTCGGAAAACGAAATAATAGACAATACTCGTGAGTTGAGAGGAGGCCGTACCCTGACCGATGCGCAGCAAGTAGTTCCAGGTAAGGCGCTCTTTAAACATATAGTGCTTGAAGCGCAGGCGGTCATCGTACCAAAGCTTGTAGCCCGCCAGCTGCATGGCATCCCCAAGCTCAACATCTTCGCCGCTAACAATGATTTTCCCCCGCTTCGTGGAGGTAGTAAACCGGAAGCCATGCGCCAGCAGCTTGAGCCACGCCGACTTACGCACTACCGAGCCGGCACCATACAGGTAGCCCTCATGGTCGGGTAGTGGGCCGGTTTTGCCCCCATTCTGCTCCCCCACGGCATAAACTGCCTGAAACGTGTCGAACCAGGCGGGCGGGGTCACCTCAAACATACCTTCGGCGTGTGCGCCCAGCACTCCTATTTCCGGGTGGGCGCTCATGATTTCATCCACCAGAGACAAATAGTTGGGAGCTATCCAGTTATCATCATCAATGATGACAATATTCTCGTAAGCAGCCTCATTGAAGCCTCTGATAAGCGCATTTTCCTTACCAGCCACGGGCTCATCCAACACCCTAAAGGGAACCTGAATATTATAGGTATGCTGCAAGTCCCGGGCAACTTCAATCGTGTTGTCAGAGGAGGCATTGCTGACAATCAACACCTCCCATACTATCGTCTTGCTTACCTGCTGCGCCGCTATGTGCCGTAGGGTATCAGCCAAGCGCTTGGCGCCATTGTGTGTGCAAATAAGAAACGTTATTCCGTTCACCTGTGAGAAGTTGAGAGTAAATAATGCAGCGGTACGGTCCAGAAGAATTGCGAACCACTAGGCCGCCGGTTTTTCCAGGGCCTTTAGTCGGCTCACAAAAGCTTCGATTTCGTGGTAACTTTTGTCACGCGTCAGCTCTTTTTTTACTAAAGCCTTGAACTGCTGCCAGTAGAAATTGGCCCGGATGGCGGAGGGCTCCCCCTCCCGAAAAAACTCTTTATCCTTTACCGCTTTGCCCAGAAAGGTAACCGCGTACTGCAAGGAGAACTTGGCATTGCGCAGCCATATCAAGGGCTTGTTGCTGGCCGACGCATTGCGAAGGGCCATGATATAATCCAGATAGGGCCGCAGGGCCGCCTCAGACTCGGCATTACCGGCAAAAATTCGCTCTACGTAGTTCCAGGTCAACCGCTTCGCCGGAATGAAATGCTGAAAGCGCAGCCGCTCATCATACCATATTTTGTAGCCCGCCAGCACAAAGGCGTAGCACATTTCGTTGTCTTCCCCGGACGTGAGCTTGTCGCCGTGGCGGCCGGTGAGCATCGATTTAAAGCCCGCCCGGTAGATCTTTTCCCAGGCCTCTTTACGCACCACGCAACCCGCGCCGTACACATAGCTAGGGTGTAGCGTAATATCGCCTTGCTTGGGGGCTTGCTTGTCGGCGGCGTAGATAACGGCAAAATCCTTGAACCACTGCGGCGGAGTGATTTCACACTTCGGCCGGCCGATGCCGCCCAGGGCCCCAATCTGCCGGTCGCTTTCCATGACTTCCCAGGCCAAAGACAAGTAATTTTCCTCCAGCCAGTTGTCATCGTCGACAATGCAAACGTACTCGTAGCGGGCCGTGGCAAAGCCTAGCTCCAGGGCGTTGCTTTTCCCACTGCGGCCCTCGTACAGCACTTGGTACGGGAAAGGAAAATTCAGGGCCGCAAATTCGGCGGAGGCTACCGCTGAGGTGTCATCCGTGGAAGCATTGTCAACGAGCAGCACTTCTACGGAAAACGCTCCCGGTGTTACTTGCTGCCGAGACAAGGCTTGCAGGGTTTCCTTGATGCGGGTCGCGCTATTATACGTACAGATCAGGACTGTTATTCCGCGTTCTTGAGAAGCAATTGCCATACTAACTGTAGTCGGAGTTCAGGTGGAAAAAAGCAACAAGGGTCGAGGCCTACTGAGCCTTTGGCGGTGCGCCTTTTACCAACTGATAAACCAGTTGCTTTAAGTGTACAATCGTACGGGAAGCGCTGACGGCTGAAATTGCTTTGTAGTAGCTGTAGTAGCTGCTCCAGATTTGGCCCGTTGCTTTCAGCCTCTTGCTTTGATCGAAGTGCAGACCTTCCAGAAACTCGTTGAAACGCCCGTGGTGGCGGGCATCTACCATCTGCTTGTAATGAGCTGTTTCAAAAATCTGCTTTTTATTGCGCGCAATAATCCGCTCGTTCTGCGTGGCCGACATAATGCCGCCCGGGTGCAGCCGATAGCGGGACATCACTTCGGGCAGGTAGTAGATATTGCCGGTGCGGGTAAGCAGTAAATGCAGGGAATAGTCACCACTGAAAGCATGATCGACCCATTCGGGAATGGGGAACAAGGCCGACCGCCGAAATAGCATAGAAGCGGTAGGAATAAACCAGCCCTTCAAAGCAATGTCAGCCTGCGTGAATTCGTGCTCGTGGCCTGGCAAGATGGACGAGTATTTCTGGCTAAACAGCCGCGGCGGGATGGAATTATCATCCATAAATTCCTCGGCATCGTGAATGCAGGTGGTGCAGGAAGCGTGGCGTTCCAGGATATCGACCTGCCGCTGCAGCTTATGGGGGCTGGTCCAGTAATCGTCGCCTTCCAGCAGGGCAATGTACGTGCCGGTGCACGCCTTTAGCGTAGCCAAAAAATTCCCCATCACCCCCAAATTGTTCTCCGGTAGTAACAAGCGGATGCGGTCCGGGTAGCGCCGCTGAAAATCCAACGCAATTTGCCGCGTCGAATCAGTGGAGCAGTCTTCTCCCAGCACCAGCTCGACAGCAAAATCCGTTTCCTGCATCAGAACCGATTCTATGGCCTGGGCCAGAAACTTTTCGTGATTGTAGGTGATGCAGCAGACGCTTACGGTAGGCATAAATTCAACGTGTTAAAAGCAAAAAGTGAGCTGGCTCACTTACTGAAGTACTGCTGGCCGTTGCACAATGCGGCCCGGTACACCCACCACGGTAGCTCCGGGTGGCACATCGTGCATAACTACCGCCCCGGCCCCGATACGGGCTCCTTCCCCAATGGTTAACCGGGGGAAAACCGTGGCATTGGCTCCTACCATCACAAAATCGTGCAGCTGGCAGCCTCCCAGAATACGGGCTCCAGGCGATAATTCGCAGTATTTTCCCACCGTTACATTATGGTGTACCGCGGCGCCAGCATTCAGCAGGGTGCCCTCCCCCAGAAAAGTTGAGTTTGATACCAGCGTATGGTGCATCACGTTCAGGCCCGCCCCCAAGGTAACTTCATACTGCCCTACCTGCGCCGAAGAAGCCACCACCGACGTCAGGATTCCACCTAAGTCAGTAAACTTCTGGGCTAAACGGTGGCGTAGCTGAACCCCACCCAGCCCCAGGACAAAAGCTGGGTCGCGCCGAAACAGCTCTGGAACTTGGTCGAGGCTGCGCACAACGGGGAAACGGCCGAATAGAAGAGGCTCTAAGTCGGGCGTCACATCGTCGAAGAACGACAAATTTGCTCCTACCAGTGCTTGCGGCAGGCACTCGAGAACTTCTATTGCGTGGCCACGGGCTCCTATTATCAGCATGCAGTCAACCTTTAAAATGCAGGAAACAGAACTCTGCTTTCTGCCCTGCGTCTTGTTTCACTAACTGCTTTTTTCTACAGGGCGCTCTTGAGAACTGCACAAATAGTGTCTACCTGCTCATCAGTAAGTTCGTAGTACAGGGGCAAACACAGGGCCCGGGTTGAAATGTCTTCCGACACTGGCGCAGACTGCGTACCCGTGTACTCCAGCGTGTTCAAAGAGGGGTAGAAGTAACGTCTGGGGATAACATCTGCTGCGTTCAAAGCCTCCCGTACGGCGAGCAGTACTTCCTCTGAGGGCATCACCGTGGGGTAGTAAGAGTAGTTGTAACGCGTCGTGTGGGGCTGAATCAACGGGCGCTGCACACCCGTACCGGCGAGCTGGGCATCATACCGCTCGCTCAGTTCGCGGCGGCGCTGAATCAACTCATCTACCTTGGGCAGCACGCATAAGCCCATGGCCGCGTGGAATTCCGAGCTTTTTCCATTCACTCCTACTCCCCAAAAAGCCTCAGGACCGTTATGACCAAAGTTGCGCATGTAGCTAATTCGGTGCGCTATTTCATCGTCATTGGTAATGATAGCGCCCCCTTCTACGGTATGAAACAGCTTGGTAGCGTGGAAACTCAGCGTGGAAACATCTCCGTAGGTAAGTACCGACTCGTCCTTATAAGTGACGCCAAACGCGTGAGCCGCATCGTATATCACGCGTAGGCCATGCCGCTGCGCTACCGCCTCAATGGCTTCCACGTCGCACGGATTTCCGTACACATGCGTGGCCATAATGGCAACGGTTCTGGGCGTAATTGCCGCTTCGAGCAGGGCAGGATCTAGGCAGAGGGTTTCAGGATGAATATCGACGAAAACCGGCACGCTGCCTTCCCACACGATGCTGGAGGTTGTGGCCACGTACGAAAAAGGCGTAGTTAAAATCTCGCCTTTTACATCAAGAGCTTTCAGCGCTATCTGCAGGGCAATAGTGCCGTTGTTAACGAAAAACAAGTGCTTTACACCCAGGTATTCCTTAAGGCTTTTTTCCAGCTCGACTACCAGTGGGCCCGCGTTGGTCAGATAGGCCCGCTCCCAGATGCCTGCCAGGTAACCTACATACTCTTCAAAGGGCGGCAAATACGACTTGGTAACGTTAATGCTCATGGAAGCGGAAACAAATTTTCAATTAAACTTTAGTGCCCAGCGCGGAGCTTACTGCTGAACCAATTGGCGTACTAGGTCGTGATACTGGTGGACAGCAATTACTTCCCCCTGACTCAACTCATAGATTCGGTCACATTCCCGCAGCGTAGTGATGCGATGCGCAATGATGAGGATAGTTATATCCGTTTGAGACAGTTTGTTAATAGCTTCGTTAACCTCCCGCTCAGTTTCATTGTCCAGCGCTGAAGTAGCCTCATCCAATACTAGCACCTCCGTGCGTTTGTACAAGGCCCGAGCAATGCCGATACGCTGGCGTTGTCCGCCAGACAGCTTCGAACCACGCTCACCGATGTGAGTATGCACGCCTTCGGGCAAGTTTTGCACAAAGCTGGTCAGGGATGCTTGCTCAATAGCATAGCGCAGGCGCTCCTGATCTACTTCCGCATCGCCCAGCGTAATATTATCCTGAATGGAAGCTTCCATCAGAAAAGTATCCTGCTTTACGTAGCCGATAATTTTATACCAGGCCAGCAAATGCTCAGGCTTTAGGGGCGCTCCGTCGACAAGAATATCACCACTTTGCTCGACATAAAAGCGCAGCAGGGTATTCATCAGGGTTGTCTTACCCGAACCCGAGCTCCCAATAAAGCCGATCTTCTCTCCTTTTCTGATAGTAAGCTCGATGTCCTTTAGGGTTCGCTTCGTGGCGCCCGGGAAAGTGTACGAGATATTATTGAAGGTTAAGGAGCGCTCAAACGTCAGCGGCAGCTGCGTCGGATGCGTGGGCGAGTAGAAGTCTCCTTCCCGGTCAGACCCAATGATTTCGATAGTGTACTGCGCCTGCTTAATCTGAAACAGTGACTGCAGCATCCGGTTGACGGACGGCATCAGGCGGTAGGCCGCCGCGGCAAATAAGCCGACTAGGGCAATCAGGTCGGCAGCGTTTTGCGCGAAAAACAGCGCATAAACGAAAATGGTCAGCACGCCTAGAATAGCTACCATCTCAATCATTTTGATGGGCAGCATACTATAGAGGTAGGCCTCGGCATCGAGCTTTTGTAGCTCTTCCTGGTTAGTGAGCAGCTTGCGGCGGTAAGCGTCCTGCTTGTGCGCTAGCTTCAGTTCGACAAACCCAACAAACAAGTCATTCAGAATGCTGAAGGAAACTGGGCGCAGCGCGTTGATCCGGTGACCAATAACTTGGGTGCGGGTGCGCAAAGCGCGGTACATCAACAGCGTGGTTGGTACCAATACAACCCCAAGAATGGCAAGTAGCAGCGGTTTATAGATGATGATACTCAGAACGATAACGACAACAACAGCTACCTCGGAGAAGAAGACAAACAGAGGCCGCAGCACCCCGCTGACGTACACGCCGGGTACCTGCAGTGCCGCGTTCATCAAATTTGAGGAGCCCGTGTCGTTAAACTTCCAGAAAGACAGGTCCAAGTACTTGGTTAACTGTCCATCAATGATCTTAAGACCAATATCGGCCGTGAACTTGGTTTGCAGATAGTTAACCCAAGTTGTGAACAGGTTCTTGAAGAGAAAGAACAGAAAAATAGCTGCCATTAAAAACAGCAGAAAGTTCTTTTCGGACTGAAAGTCTAAGAACTGGTATAGCGGGGAAAAGTACTTGCTCTTTTGTACTCCACCGGGTTCGGCGGCGACCATCATCACGGGCACCAGCGCTGCCAAGCCGAAGACGTCCAAAAAAGAGGAAATCAGCACCAACGCAAACATCCAACCGGCTTTGTACTTCTGCGACGAAGTCAGATAATAGCGAAGGCTACCAAGAGAATAGCTGATGATTCCGGTGTTCATAGATAGGGTGCCTGCTTAAAAACTGAAAAGAACAAGCAAGCCACGGGCCCCTTACAGAGTTAGCAGTTCTCAAGTCTCAGGTTGGGGCAAAGTTACGGATTTTGTGTCAGATGCACTCAGATTGCTTCCTTACCCCAACTAGCATCTCCGCTGTGCAAAGGCCTTATAAGTTAAAATGAGGCACTTACAAAATATAGTATATATAATTTATCTAATATAAAAGACTCGCTTGTATTCCTCTCCTACTCAGCTACTCAAAAGCAGCTGGATACGAAGGCTTACTCCTTACTTCTTCCAATGGGTGGTTGTACGCTGCCGGATACAGCAAACTAGCCCCGTAAGGGTTCAGCAAGCCACAGCAGGTTTTGAAGCTACTTTTTTACCCAGGCCGATGACGCGGCTTAGTGGGCCGTGAGCATTTTCTTAGGCGCGTACACGATCAGCGTGTCCTGATAGTTCCGCCAGCTGTACTGATTAGGATTATAGGGGCTTAACAGGCGCCGTACTTCTGTGTAGCCTTCCGGAAATAGCATTCCGTGGCTTCGCATGCAAGTCACTAATTCTGCTCCGGGTTTCTCATTAACGAGTACAAAAGCGCTGGTTAAGTCCAAACGTGTTTTATTTAGCGCGTCGCAGTTGCGCAAATCCAACTGCCCGAACATCCAAGGGTTGCCTGGCGAAATGCCATCCAGCGCATATACTAGGCCAGGTAAGTCGTACACTGCGACAATCGGCATTCCGGGCTCAAAGCCCGACTTTTTTAATGTCGTGCGGAGCTCTTCCATATAGTGCGCCGTTTTCGGGTCCACCAGAAGTTCTGCCGGGGTATGGGTTTTGCCAAACGTAACCGGCTCAGACTGTTGCAGCATATTAGCCGCCTGCACGTAGGGCGCCAACAGCATGCCATAGGTATACTGCTGGGTTACAATAAAGATAGGCACCAAAAATATAACGATGCGCACCAGCGGCAAAGCTGCAACATTCGGCATACTAACATATAGAATACAAAGCACCGCCAGCCAGTAGTTTATCTCCAACATGAAATTGATAAACAGATTGTTGTAGGTACCAACAGCACCAACAAAAGGCATTAGCAGCAGCCAAAAAACAACGACTATTTTCCGCCACTTCAGCTTTCTATAGGGCTGTTCTAGATAGGCCGCAGCAAACATGGCTACTACGCTGAACAGTAGCGCCAGAAACCACACGGCCGACCGGTTATAATTCAGGTGGGTGTTTTTGTACAACCCCGTGCGTAGTGCCTCAAATCCGAGGAAGACACCCCCCAATACAATGATGCCTATTTGTAACGATGTGGCCAGCCGCAGCTTTTGCCGCAAATACGCCCGGGTCAGAAAGAAGCTTGCCAGGATGAAGACGGAGAAAGGATAAATCAGCGTCCGAAGCAGCGGATAAGCATCCTTTAGGTAGCGCACCAGAAGGCCTCCGTTGTAGCTGGTTTGCAACAGCAGCTGAGTTTCGTGCACGAAGTTCGTGCGCCAAACCCCAAAGGATTGAACCGCGGTGAAAAACAATAGCAGCCCAGTAAAGTATCCTAGCCCGACGATACCGACTGGCTTGTACCACTCACGAATGTTGCTTAAGCCCACGCACAGTACCAGGGCCAGCCCACCCGTGACCAAAGCACCTACACTGGAGCTGCCTTTCACGAATAAATCCAGCCCGATAAAGAAAGCGCCAACAAACAGGTAGAAGTGCCGCCGCTTGAAACCGTTGGCACTGGGGTATGCGCTGTACACCAGAATGCTGCTGGCGAAAAACGCCATGCAGAAGGCGTTGATATTGTTGTAAAAGATGGTGCGCGGAAAGATGGAATACTGCAGGAAATTGCCGCTTATAAACAGCGCTGCCAGCAGCCAAAAAGGCAAGGGCGTAGCCTGATATTTCTCTTTAATCCACACCCAGAGGCCGCCCGCCAGCAGGAGCCCCGAAACCACGGTAGTAAATAGGCTGGCCAACCGATACCCAATAATAGAGGTATGCGCCGGGTCAAGCAGCTTGTTGATCAGCAAATGGAAGTTGGTAAAGCTCGAGCTATATTCTTCAGGGTAGGTATAACCCATCAAATAGAATCCTTCGTCCGTCAGATCAAAGCCCTTGTTGATACTCCACAGAAAGAGCCCGATCAGAAAGGCAGCTAGGATACTCAGTATCAGGGAGTATCCGGTAAGCCGCGGCGCGGAATCATGATTCATAAACGGAGGACGGTATGGTATAATGAAGGCAGCGGTATTAGAGCACCCGATTTAGCAAGTCCTGATACTGGTGCGTAGAAATGATTTTTCCACTCCCCAATTCATAGATCTGGTCACAGTCGCGCAGGGTGGTGATGCGGTGGGCAATGATGAGGATAGTCATATCCGTGCTGGAGAGACGGGCAATGGCCTCGTTGACTTCCCGCTCCGTTTCGTTATCGAGGGCAGAAGTGGCTTCGTCTAAAATCAGGATTTCAGTGCGTTTGTACAAAGCCCGGGCAATGCCGATACGCTGCCGTTGTCCACCGGAAAGCTTGGAACCCCGCTCCCCGATAAAGGTATCCACACCTTCGGGCAGCCCACTGACAAACCCTTGGAGCGAAGCCTGCTCAATGGCGTAGCGCAGCCGCTCTTCGTCCACATTCTGGTCACCAAGCGTGATATTCTCCTTGATAGAAGCTTCCATCAGGAACGTATCCTGCTTCACGTAGCCAATGATGCGGTGCCAAGCCTCCACGTGCTCCGGTCCCAAGACTTTACCGTCAATGAGAATCTGGCCGTGCTCCTCCGTATAAAAGCGTAGCAGCAGGTTCATCAACGTGGTTTTACCCGAGCCCGAGCTACCAATAAAACCGACCTTCTCCCCTTTCTGGATTGTCAGCGACACTCCCTGCAGGGCTGGGGTAGTAGCTCCCGGGAAGCTAAAGACGATGTTGCGAAGCTCGATGGTTTGTTGGAAAGACAGCTCCTGCTGCTTTTCCGACTGCGCCGCCCGGTATTTCGGGTCCCGGTACGACTCCAGATCTTCAATGGTATACTGACATTGCTTGAGCTGCACCATGGCCATCAGCATCCGGTTAACGGACGGCATCAGGCGGTAGGCAGCAGCGGCAAACAACCCTACCAGCGTAATGAGGTTGGTGGAAGAGCCCGGAATGTAAATGGCGTACAGGAAGATGGTCAGCACCCCCAGAATAGCCACCATTTCGATGACCTTGAGGGGCAGCAGCGTGTAGAGGTACACTTCCGCGTCCAGCTTCTGAATTTCCTTCTGATTTTCAATCAGCCGGTCTTTGAAGCGCTGCTGCTTGTTGGCCAGCTTCAGTTCGGCAAAGCCCGTGAACAGGTCGCCGATGATGCTGAAGGAAATAGGCCGCAGTTCGTTGATGCGGTTGCCAATGGTCTGGGCCCGGGCGCGCAGGGCTCCGTAGGTTAGCAAGGTGGTGGGCACCAGCACAACGGCCAGAATTACGAGCAGTAACGGCTTATAGATCAGAATACTGACGACAATAACCAGCACCACGGCCACTTCCGAGAAGAAGATGAACAGGGGCCGCAGAATCATGTTCACGTAGGTGCTGGGCACCTGCAGCGTACTGTTAATCAGCTGAGACGAGCCCAGGTCGTTGAAATACCAGAAGGGAAAATTCAGATACTTGGTCAGCTGGTTCTGAATAATACTCAGGCCTACATCCGCCGTAAAGCGGGTCTGCAGGTAGTTGACCCAGGTTGAGAAAAGGTTCTTGATCAGGAAGAACAGAAACACGCCCACAATCAGAGCCAGCAAAAAGCGCTGCTCAGACTGAAAGCCCAGGGCATTGTAAACGGCCGAAAAGTACTTGCTCTTTTGGATGCCCCCGGGCTCGGCAGCTACCATCATCACGGGCACGAGAGAAGCTAGGCCCACGACGTCCAGAAAGGAACTCAGCAGAAGCAGCACAAACATCCAGACGGACTTGCGCTTTTGGGATGCGGTGAGGTAATAGCGGATGCTATTAAGGGAGTATCGGATAATTCCGGTGTTCATAGCTGCGGGGGTCACGCCGAGTACTGAGGCCTGAGCAACCCTGCTACACAGGGTATTCTCATTGTCGACTTCAGTTAAGCGGAGTAGGTACGGATTTACGCTGTGGCTTGTTGTTTAAGCTCACGCAATACACAAACTGACTTTGACTGCAAAAGCTGCACAAGCAAAGGCCTCGCTATTTCTCGTTGGCATACAGCGTTTTGACAACATACAGCGGCCGGTTGCGGGCCGCATCAAGGCCACGCCACACGTATTCGCCAATGATGCCAAGGGCTATCATCTGGAAAGCCGAGACGAATAGCAGCACTAGCATCAGCGTCGTCCAGCCTTCCACCTCAATGCCGCCAAACACTTTGACACCCAAAATGTAAAGCCCATACAGCAGGGCAATGATTCCCATACCAACCCCTAAGACCGAAATAGCGCGAATGGGAAAAAAGGAAAAAGCCAGAATCGAGTCGATAAAGAGCTTGATCTTCTTTTGAATGGTCCAGCGCGACTTCCCGATTTCCCGCTTGCGGCGTACGTAGGGAATATTTACGTAGGGGTAACCCAGCCATACCATGAGGTAGAACAGGTTGCTGTTGCGCTCCTTCAGTTCCAGAATATGCTCCCCTACCTGTCGGTCAAAAAACACGAAGTCGAAGCCGCCGTCCGGGATGTTAGGCAAGGCAATTTTCTTCATCAGGGCATGAAACGTCTTGGCAAACAACTGCTGCAGCCCCGTTTCTTCCCGGTCCTGGCGGTTACCGATAATCAGTTTCAGCCCCTTTTTCCAGTAGTCATACATCTGCACCATCAGTTCCGGCGGGTCCTGCATATCGGCCGTAATAATGGCCATACAGTCGCCGGTAGCCTGCTCGATGCCCGCTACAATGGCATTATAAGACCCTACGTTACCGGCCAGCTCCACTACACGTACCTTGTCGGGGTAGGCATTACGGAACGCTAGGAGCTCCCGCAGCGTCCCGTCGCCCGAACCATCATCTACCAGCACATATTCGAATGTCAGCTCGGCGGGGAACAAGGCCTCATTGGCAATCAGCTCCCGACTGGTGACTGGAATATTACCTTCGTTGTAGTAGCAGGGAATGATGATAGATAACTTGGGCATTGGAAGCTGGTAAGAGCAGAAATTACGACTGGAAGAAGGCGCGGATAGCGTCGCTCACCGCATCCACCTCGGTGGCCGTCATTCCGGGCCACATCGGCAGGCTGAGGCAGGTGGTCGCCAGTTCCTCAGCAATGGGGAAAGCCCCGGCCTTGAAGTTCATGAACTGGTAGGCTTCCTGCAGGTGGGGCGGAATCGGATAGTGAATCAGGGTACCAATTCCCTGTTCGCCCAAGTACTTCTGCAGGGCATCCCGCTTGCTGGTCCGTACCACGTAGAGGTGGTAGACGTGGGTGGCACCTTCGGCCACGGCGGGCAGGTGCAGATCGGGAATGCCGGCGAGGCGCTCGTCGTACAGCGCGGCTACTTCCTGGCGCTGGGCCGTCCACTCCATCAGCATGGGTAGCTTGGCACTGAGCACGGCAGCCTGCAGTTCGTCGAGACGGGAGTTGTGGCCGATGACCTCGTTGTAATACTTCTGCTGGGAGCCGTAGTTGCGCAGGGTACGCACTTTCTTGGCGAGTTCCGCATTGCTAGTCGTCACGGCTCCGGCGTCGCCTAGCGCCCCCAGGTTTTTGCCGGGGTAGAAGCTCGTGGCATTCACGTCGCCGAAGCTGCCGGTGATACCACCATTGTAGGTTGCGCCCTGAGACTGGGCATTATCTTCTACTACGTACAGGTTGTGGCGCTTGGCTACGGCCATAATAGCGTCCATCTCGCAGGCCTGGCCGTAGAGGTGCACCGGCATAATGGCGCGGGTGCGGGGCGTAATAGCGGCTTCCAGCAGAGCCGGATCCAAGTTGTAGGTAGCAGGGTTGGGTTCCACCGGTACTGGCGTAGCACCCACAAAGGAAATAGCCAGCCAGGTCGCAATGTAGGTGTTCGATGGTACGATAACCTCGTCGCCTTCCTTCACGTCGAGGGCCTTGAGGGCTAGGTGCAGAGCATCCAGGCCATTGGCTACGCCCACGCACTCCGTGGTGGTCGAAAAGCGGGCGTACTCAGCTTCGAACTGCTTTACGGCCTCGCCCAGTACGTACCACTGCGAATCAAATACCTGGCTCATGGCGTCCAGCACCTGCGTCCGAACGGCCTGATTTTGCGGGGTAAAGGAGAGGAAAGGAACTTTCATATCGAACTAGTTGAATTGGGAACACGCCAGCACGTGGCTGCAGCCGCCGACTTTAAAATTTAGTTTCTCGCAGGTGCGAAATACGGCCCGGTTGGTAGCCTGGGTTGTCATCAATACATACTCGGCACCATTTTGCTTGGCCCGCTGCACCGTTTCGGACACCAATTTAAGGTGCCAGCCGCGGTTAGCTGGCCCTACAGCCGTCAGGACCACGCGCGAGAAGCCCGAGTTCAGACGAGTCGCGTGAGCTTGCAGGTCGCTGATGGCCAGAAACGCATCAACCGGCAAATCGGCTTCGGCGGGCACCAGCACGTCGTCGCAGTAACCTTCTACCGCGGCCGAAGCGTAGCGCGCCAAGAACCGGTCGCCCTGGTCGCCGGCAAACCACTGGTCGGCGTGAAAACGGTCGTACTCGTTACGGGCCGCGGCCGAGATCTGACCGATGACGGCTGCTTCTTCCCGTTGGGCCGAGCGCACCGGGTACCGGGGCTGTTCAAACGCCGCTACCCCATCATGAAAATACGTGAGCCGGGTTTCGACCAAACGCCAGCCGGCATCCCCCAGGGCCTGGGCCACGCGGGTGTCTTCGGCGGGCAGCTCAGCAAAGCAGTAGGCGGCTCCCTCCTGCCCTAGCTGTTGCCGGAACGCCTTGCCCGCCGCTTCCAGGGAAGCGGCGGACGTGTTATCGGCAAACAGTATGGTAAACAGCTTGTACACCGGCGCCTGGAAAAAATCGGTATCCCAGGGCAGAAAGGCGTACAGAAACTGAATGGTAGCACCATCCTGCGCAAATTCAAAAACCCGGTGCGTGGAGTCGGCAGCATATTCTGCGGCCAACCCGGTACCGAACAGCTGCTGCTGGGTGGCCACATCGAGCTTGCGAAGGAAGTTGTAGGGCGAATAAAAAAAGAGTTTATCCGCCCGGGCTGCTACCAGTTCAGCCTTTACTTGGAACCCCATACCTGGCGGAAGTTTTCGTACTGCCGGATATAGTCTTTCTCATCGTAGCGAGTGGAGGCAAAGACTAGCTGCACGGCGGTGTGGGAATACTGCATGGTATGCCAGGCATTCGGGGGCACATATACCCCCACGTGCGGCGACTCCAGCACGAAGGTCTGCACCTCGCCGTCGGGCATTTCCGTGGTGACGATGATGCGGCCCGCCACAGCAATCAGGACCTGCTCGGTGGCGTGGTGGGCATGCCGGCCCCGCACAATGCTTTCCGGAGTGAAGTAGGTCCAGAAGGTCCGCTCCACCGTGAAGGGAATCAGCCCGTTGGCTTCTCCCACGGAAATGTAGCCGATGTCGGAAGCACCTAGTTTTGGAAACTCAATTAAATGCGGCTTTTGCATATGCGGGGCTAGCAACCTAGAACGTACGCGGGGTATTGTTTACTTGACCAGCGGCGGCCACCTGTACGTGCTCCTTGAAGTACTCCAACGTGCGACGCAGCCCTTCGGCGCGGTCGACCTGCGGCTCCCAGCCCAGGATTTCCTTGGCCTTGGTGATGTCTGGTTTGCGCTTCATCGGGTCGTTCTGGGGCAGCTCCTGGTAAGTCGGCTTGAACTCCACATTCATGAGCTTGGCAATTTCTTCGCCGAACTCCTTGATGGTGATTTCGTCGGGGTTGCCAATGTTCACGGGCAGCGGGTAGTCGCTCAGCAGCAGGCGGTAGATGCCCTCAATCAGGTCGTCGACGTAGCAGAACGAGCGAGTCTGGGAGCCGTCGCCGAATACGGTCAGGTTCTCGCCGCGCAGGGCCTGCGACAGGAATGCTGGCAACACGCGGCCGTCGTTCAAGCGCATACGGGGACCGTAGGTGTTGAAGATGCGCACAATGCGGGTTTCCAAGCCGTGGTGGTTATGGTAAGCCATGGTAATGGCTTCCTGGAAACGCTTGGCCTCGTCGTAGCAGCCGCGGGGGCCTACGGGATTCACGTTGCCAAAGTACTCCTCCACCTGGGGATGAATTTCCGGGTCGCCATACACTTCCGAAGTGCTGGCAATCAGCATGCGGGCGCCTTTCACGCGGGCCAGGCCCAGCAGGTTGTGCGTACCGAGCGAACCTACTTTCAGCGTTTGAATCGGAATCTTGAGGTAGTCGATGGGCGAAGCGGGCGAGGCGAAGTGCAGAATGTAATCCAGCTTGCCGGGCACGAACACGAACTTCGACACGTCGGCGTGGTGAAACTCAAAGTCTTCGCGGCCGAAGAGATGCTCGATGTTGGACAGGTCGCCCGTAATCAGGTTATCCATGGCAATAACATGGTACCCTTCCTTCAGGAAACGGTCGCAGAGGTGGGAGCCTAGAAAGCCCGCGCCGCCGGTAATGAGAACACGCTTTTTATCAGACATGATGTGCTTGTTATGCGTAGATGGTATGTGCGTTGCGCCGTGCAAAAGGGCATCCCGGGCTTAAATTACCCGCGATGCCCTTTTGCAGCTAGGCTACCGGCTCTTTGTGGTCGGTGCGAATACCAATGCAGTGATAGGTGAAACCGGCTTCGTGCAGTTCTTTGGCATCGTAGATGTTGCGGCCGTCGAAGATAGTTCTTTGCTTCATCAGGCGGGCTACCACGTCGAAGTTGGGGGAGCGGAAATCAGGCCACTCCGTCACGACCAGCAGCGCATCAGCGTCAATCAGGGCCGCAAATTCGTCCTTGGCATAGGTGATACGGTCGCCGAGCGAGTGCTTGGCTTCTTCCATGGCCACTGGGTCGTAGGCCGAAACGGTGCAGCCAGCGTCGAGCAGCTTGTCGATAATAACCAGCGAGGGCGCTTCGCGCATGTCGTCGGTCTTCGGCTTGAACGACAGGCCCCATACGGCCATTTTCTTGCCCTTTAGGTCGCCACCAAAGTGCTTGTACACTTTGTCGAACAGGACTTCCTTCTGAGCTTCGTTCACACTTTCCACGGCCTTGAGCACCTGCATCTGATAGCCGTTTTCAGCAGCCGTCTTGATAAGAGCTTTCACATCCTTGGGGAAGCAGGAACCACCGTAGCCGATGCCGGGGTAGATAAACTTGGTACCGATCCGGGCATCGGAGCCAATGCCTTTGCGCACCATGTTCACGTCGGCGCCCATGATTTCGCACAGGTTGGCAATGTCATTCATAAACGAAATCTTGGTCGCCAGCATAGAGTTGGCGGCGTATTTCGTCATTTCGGCCGAGGGGATATCCATGAAGATAATCGGGTGGCCGTTGAGCAGGAAGGGCTTGTAAAGCTTGCTCATCACTTCCTCGGCACGCTCCGAAGCCACACCCACCACAATGCGGTCAGGCTTCAGGAAGTCGTCGATGGCAGCACCTTCCTTGAGGAACTCGGGGTTCGAAGCTACGTCAAACTCGATGTCGGCGCCGCGCTTGGCCAGGGCCTGCTCGATTTCGGCGCGCACTTTGGCAGCCGTACCTACCGGCACCGTGCTCTTGGTCACGATAACGCCGTAGCTGTTCATGTTCTCGCCGATGCCGCGCGCTACGGCCAGTACGTATTTCAGGTCGGCTGAGCCGTCTTCACCGGGAGGCGTACCCACGGCAATGAAAGCCACGTCGGCATCCTTAATACCCTCGGCCAGGCTGGTGGAGAAGTGCAGACGGCCTTTCTCCACGTTGCGGCTCACCATTTCTTCCAAGCCAGGCTCGTAGATGGGGAGAATACCCTTGTGCAGGTTATCAATTTTCTTTTGGTCGATGTCAATACACGTGACATCAATCCCCACCTCGGCGAAACATGTGCCAGTAACCAGACCTACGTAGCCGGTACCTACTACTGCAATTTTCATATTGGTTGAGTGTTTGGGAGAGATATTATGAGGTGAAGCCCCAAACTGCTCGTGGCTAGCGGCAGCCTGTTTGGTGGGCAAATGTGTTTTACAAGTAAAGAGCGGGCAAGCTCACGTTACGGGACTGGCGGTGGTGAGGAAAGTCCCGCAAAGTTAGGCGCTGGGCACTAGGGTTCAGTGCTTCGCAAACAAGCCGTATTTAAGAATGCAGTAGATAGCGCGAAACCCGTCGCGCCACCCGATTTTTTTTCCTTCGGCGTAGGTGCGGCCGTAATAGCTGATGCCTACTTCATAAATGCGGACGTTGGGCACCTGGGCCACTTTGGCCGTTACCTCGGGTTCAAAGCCGAAGCGCTTTTCCTCTAGACGCAGGCCCTGAATCAGGTCGCGGCGGAAGAGCTTGTAGCAGGTTTCCATGTCGGTCAGGTTCAGATTGGTGCACATGTTGGAGAGCATTGTGAGCCAATAGTTGCCGATGCTGTGCCAGAAGAACAGAATCCGGTGGGGGTTGCCGCCCATAAAGCGCGACCCGTACACCACATCGGCGACTCCGCGCAGCACGGGGTTGAGCAGCAGGTTATACTCCTCGGGGTCGTACTCCAGATCGGCATCCTGAATGATGATGTAGTCGCCGGTAGCTTCGCGGATACCGGTGTGCAGCGCCGCGCCCTTGCCCTGGTTTACGGTGTGCTTCAGGTAGCGAATGGGCAAATCCGGGTTGGCCGCTTGGTATCGTTCTATTGCTTCTTCCGTGTGGTCGCGCGAGTAGTCATTGACGATGATTACCTCTTTGCTCAGATTGCCTACTAATTCCACTGCCTTCACCCGGTCCAGAATCAGATGGATCGTGGTTGCCTCGTTGTATGCCGGAATAACAATCGACAACGTGCGCGGCGGAACCTGAATATCTGAAAGGGAAGAAGTAGACGCTGATATCATTAGACAAACAAAAGAGGAAAGACCGCATGAACGAAGCTGAAGTTAGCTTACATCATGTACCGTTTCCACCAGTGCTGGAATACAATCAGGGCCCAGATACGGGCGTGTACGTCGCCGGGGTTGCGCGAAAACAGCTGGGTCTTCAGGGCCCGGATACCATCAACGCTGAAAATACCCTGGGCCTCAATGAAGCCATCGGAGAGCAGATCATCTTCAATCAGGGGACGTAGCTCGTTGCGGAACCACTTGAGCAGCGGTACCTCGAAGCCGTGCTTGGGGCGCTTGTAGAGCTCCTCGGGCAGCATGGGCCGGAAGGCATCCTGCACGATTTTCTTCTTCATCTTCGCGTCGATTTTGCTTTCGGTAGGCAAAGAGAAGGCGAAGTTTACCACGTTGGGGTCCAGGAAGGGCGGGCGTACCTCCAGGGAGTTGGCCATGCTCATCAGGTCCACCTTGGTGAGCATGTCGTAGGGCAGCACCAGGTTCATGTCCGTGAGCAGCACCTCGTTCAGGTCGCCGTCAGCGTGTAGGTTTTCCAGAATATCCTTGCGACGCTTCTCGGCCAACTTCTTGCCGACTTTGCGGCGCGAGTCGGCGCTGAGCAGGTTGCGGGCGTCCTTTTCGTTGACAAACGTGGCCCAATCCCAGTACCGGTCTTTGGGGCCGCTGAGCATACCGCGCGAGAAGCGCTGGAACTGCCGGATGCGGTTGCCGAAAAAGGAGTTGCGCGACTTGGGCAGCACATCCCAGAGCAAGTTTAGGCCCGTTACGGCTTCGGCCTTGAAGCCGCCCTGCCGCACCTGGAACTCGCCCATGTGCTTGTTGTAGCCGGCAAACATTTCGTCGGCCCCGTCGCCCGACAAGGCCACCGTGGCTTTCTCGCGGGTACGCTTGCTGAGAATGTACACGGCCAGGGCCGAAGAATCCGCGAAGGGCTCGTCAATGTAGTCGAGTACGTCGAAGATGTGGTCGTAGAGGTCCTGGTTGGTAAGCGAGAAAACCGTGTGGTTGGTTTTATAGCGCTCAGCCACCAGCTTGGCGTACTTGGTCTCGTCGAAGAACGGCTCATCCCGGTACCCAATGCTGAACGTGTTCAGGTGCTGGGTATGGCGCGAGGCCAGGGCTACGATGACCGACGAGTCGATGCCGCCGCTTAGGAAGGCGCCCACGGGCACGTCGGCCACAAGGCGGCGAGCCGTGGCGTCGTCGAGCAGGTTAACCAGTTTTTTCTGCTGCTCCTCGTACGTGAGCTTGTTTTTAGCCGTCTTCTTCGGGTCGTACGGAATCTTGTAGTAACGCTTCTTGACTACTTTGCCTCCTTTAATAAAGAGGTAGTGACCGGGCAGCAGCTTCTTGACGCCTTTAAAAATCGTGGCCGGGCCGGGAATATAGTTGAGCTGCAGATAGTGGCTCAGGGCTACGTAGTCGAGCTTGCGGGGCACGCCCAGGGCCAGCATCGACTTCATCTCCGAGGCGAAGAACATCTTGTCCTCGTCGCGGTACACCAGAATGGGCTTCTCCCCCATCCGGTCGCGGGCAATGAACAGGGAATCTTCTTCCTTGTCGTAAATAGCCAGCCCAAAAAAGCCGTTAAGCTTCTTCAAAAAGCCCCGGCCCTCGGAGATGTAGAGGTTCAGAATTACCTCGGTATCTGTTTGGGAATGGAACCGGTGGCCTTTCTTGATCAGCTTCTGGCGCAACTCCTTGAAGTTGAAAATCTCGCCGTTGAAGACAATCGTGTAGCGGCCCGACTCGTCGGTCATCGGCTGGTTGCCGTCGGCCGTTAGGTCGAGAATAGCGAGGCGGCGGAAACCCAGACCGCAACGATCGTACACAAAATGCCCCTGTGAATCAGGCCCGCGGCTAACAATAGCATCGGTTGAGGCATGCAACGCGGACAGCGAGCGGCGTCCTGCGTCGGTAAAAGCGAATACTCCGGTGATTCCACACATAATTGGCGGGCAAAAGTACGAACTCTGAGGACTTACATTCCGAAAAAGTAGCAGCGGCGCCCCGCAACCAAAGCCGTGCCATGCTAGTAAACCCTCTTACTTTTCCACTCTTTAGCTATTTCTGACTTATGGACCTTCAGCAGCAAATGGATTTACAACAGCAATTTGAAGCCGCTGTATCACGCGTAGACAGCCTGCCGGGCGACAAAGCTGCCGCCCACATGACCGAACTGTACGGACTCTACAAGCAGGCCACCGAAGGCGACCATGACACGAAAGGCGAAGTAGTCGGCGACGATTCGCCCGACAACCCCAGCGGTACTCCCGGCATGTCCCAGGCCCAATGGGACTCGTGGAGCAAGTTTAAGGGTCTGAGCGAGGACGATGCCAAGCGCCAGTACGTAGAAAAAGTAAATGCGTTGGCTGGCCCGGTGGGCGAGCAGACAACTATCATTACCGGTAACGGCCAGCCCAGCACCTCTTCTATGGTCGGCGGCGCCGATGCCAGTTCGGGCCCCGAAGTGCAAACGAACGACAACTCTACCACTTCCCAACAGCCTAGCACCCAACCTGGTGTTTCGCAAGGGGGCCTGCGCGGCGATATAACGGCCGGGGCTCCTTACGGCGGTGAAGACAAGCTGAAAGGCGACCAAAGCTAGCCTACGAGTCAAGCCAGATTACTCGGATTGGGTAGCCAACTATTTCCACACCCGCCGACTCATTGCACCAGTATAGTAGAAAAGGCCACCCGCTTGGGTGGCCTTTTTGTTGGAAACTGGGCCGCCGAACTCTACTCTATTGCCCCGTTAGAATCAGGCAATGGCTGCGTACCTAATCAATCGGCGTGCGCCACCAAAAGCTGAGAGCTAGAAGATTTTGCCAGGATTCAGGATGCCGTGCGGGTCAAATACTCTTTTAATCCCACGCATTAGCTCCAGGTTGGTTTCCTGCAGGGCAATACCGATATAGCCCTTTTGCACCAGGCCGATGCCGTGCTCCCCACTGATGGTGCCACCAAGCTTGACGCATAGCTCGAAGATTTCGGTAATGGGCTGGCGCAGGCCCACGTTCCACTGTTCGTCGCTTAGCTCGCCCCGGATGATGTTTACGTGGAGGTTGCCGTCGCCGGCGTGGCCGTAGCACACGCTCTTGAAACCGTAGCGCCGCCCAATTTCCTTAACGCCCTTGAGCAAGGTCGGCAGCTCGGCGCGCGGCACGACGGTATCCTCTTCCTTGTACACGGAGTTGTAGCGCACGGAGTTGCCAATGTTCCGCCGGATTTTCCACAGCTCGTCTTTCTGGGTGGCATTATCGGCCAGCAGGATTTCGCCCACGTCGTAGCGCTCCAGCACGCCGTACACCTGTTCCGCCTCTTTGTAGAGCTGGTCCATATCCTGCCCGTCCAGTTCGATAAGCAAATGAGCGCTGATGTCCTCGGGTAGGGTAAGCGGAATTTTCAGGTAGTCGGACGACCAGGCTATGGCTTCGCGCTCCATAAACTCCATGCCCGAGGGAATGACCCCAGCCCGGAACACCGCCGATACAGCCTCGGCGGCCTGCTCTTCCTGCCGGAAAGGCACCAACATCAGAATATTGTGCTGGGGATATGGCAAAAGCCGAAACACTACCTTGGTAATGATGCCCAACGTACCCTCCGAGCCCACCATGAGTTGGGTAAGATTATAGCCCGTGGAGTTCTTCAGCGTGTTGGCCGCCGTCCAGATGATTTCGCCAGTGGGCAGCACCACTTCCAAATTCAGGACGTAGTCGCGGGTGGTGCCATATTTCACGGCTTTGGGCCCGCCGCTGCTGTGGGCCAGGTTGCCGCCCAGGGTGCAGCTGCCTTTGCTGGCCGGGTCGGGCGGGTAAAACAGCCCAACCTCTTTTACCGCGTTCTGAAACGTCTCATTCACTACCCCCGGCTCCACGGTAGCCTGCAGGTTGCGCTCATCTATCTGAATAATACGATTGAGCCGATCCGTGAGAATAACTACTCCATTGTGAATCGGCAGCGCCCCGCCGCTCAGCCCGGTCCCGGCGCCCCGGGCCGTAACGGGCACATGGTGCTCGTGGCAGAGGCGAACAATTTTGCTAATCTCTTCGGCGTTGCCTGGCCGGAGTACCACGTCCGGAGCAAAATGCAAATCCTCGGTATGGTCACGCCCATAATCGGCGTAGACATCGGCTTCCACGCGCTGGGGAGTAAGCACATAAGCTTCCCCAATAATCTGTTCGAAGGCGGCTACCAGTTCAGGAGTCAGCGGTTGGAAATTCATATATAGAAGGCAAGAATGAACGATTCACGTATCTTTGTCCCGATGCGGGAACACCTTACGAAGGTACAGTATTCGCTCCAACAGCTTCGTTGGATGCCACTTGTACTACTTAGTGTCTTAGTGTTGTTGGCTAGTTGCGGGGGCTCCCGCAAGCTCAACCAGCGTAACGGCCGTTATTACTCGGCGCGTGAAATGGCCCGCATGAAAGCCGAGGAGCGCCGCCGGCGCGGAGCCCGACCAGTGGCGAAAGCCAAATCTAAAATTTCTTCCCCGGCTGGCAAGTCCAAGACGGTTGTGAAACGCTCGACTAGCTCAGCCAATATTTCGAAGGACTTAGCGACAGTTATTGAAGCGGCCCGGTCCTACGAAGGCACTCCCTACAAATACGGCGGCACCACCCGCCTGGGCATGGACTGCTCGGGTCTGTTGTGTGCGGCCTTCGCCGCCATTGAGGTACAGATCCCACGTTCCTCCAACGAGCAGGCTCTATGGGGCACGCCAGTGAAACCCCAAGATCTACAGGCGGGCGATTTGGTATTTTTCGGAGGTTCACCTGGCAGCAACACGATTACTCACGTGGGACTTGTGACGGAAGCCAGCCCGGAGAGCGTACAGTTCATCCACTCCTCCAGCTCTTTAGGTGTAATTGAGAACAGCCTGGAGAGTGACTATTATCTTAGTCGGTTTATCAAAGCAGTTAGACCAAGATTGTGAATTTCCCCCTTACCTTTGTGGTGTTGAAGTTGCTGAGTGGCTGGCGGAGACCAAAGACAATGATTTGGTAACGAACCCGGTAGAAATCGTCCTTACTTTTGCGTCCCCTTACAATTTAAGCTTCCTCTTTTTTCACCTACTTACCCATTTATGAAACATTCACGTTTACGCCTCTTACTCTTGTTGGTGTTGACGCTGTTGTCAGCCCCAGGGGCGTGGAGTCAGGTAACTACTTCAGCAATGAACGGTATTATTACCGACAAGTCTGGAGCTGGTTTGCCTGGTGCAACGGTAATTGCCGTACACACGCCTACGAACACCCAATACGTATCGCCCACCAACTCCGAAGGCCGCTTCAACATCAACGGCATGCGGGTAGGTGGTCCTTACTCAGTACGTGTAACCTTTATTGGCTACAAAGAGGCCGTCCGTGAAGGCATTTTCCTAACCCTGGGCCAGAACCTGCGGTTGGATATTAACCTGAGCGAATCGGAGCAAACCCTGGGCGAAGTTGTCGTAAGCGGCCGCCGGGACCAGGTTATCAACTCGGACCGCACCGGTGCTGCTACCAACGTACAGCGCGAGCAAATCGAGCGTCTGCCCACGCTGAGCCGTTCGTTTGACGACTTCACCCGTCTGACCCCCCAGGCCAACCGCGGTGGTTTGAGCATCGGTGGTCGTAGCGGCCAGTCGAACAACGTTACCATCGACGGTGCGCTGTTCAACAACTCGTTTGGTTTGTCGTCTACCATTGGTGGCCAGGCTAACTCCCAGCCCATTTCGCTGGACGCTATTGAAGAAATTCAGGTGAACTTGGCTCCTTTCGACGTACGTCAGGGTGCTTTCACCGGCGCCGGCATCAACGCCGTAACCCGTTCGGGCACCAACAAATTCTCGGGCTCGGTTTACACGTTCCGTCGTAACGACAACCTGGTAGCTGACCGCGTACGTGACCTGAATCAGGCTTATCCTGACTTCAGCCTGTGGCAGATCGGTGCCCGGGTAGGTGGTCCCATCATCAAGGACAAACTGTTCTTCTTCGTAAGTGCTGAAGCGGAGCGTCGCGACGACCCAGGCAGCATCTTTATTTCCAACCGTCCCGGCGAAACGCCTGCTCCCGGCGCTGGCTCAAGCACCTCGCAGGCTAGCTACCGCGAACTGACGCAGCTGTCCAACTTCCTGCAGACGCAGTACGGCTACAACGCCGGCCCGTTCGAAAACTACCGTCTGGACACCTACAGCGACAAGCTGTCGGCTAAACTGGACTGGAACATCAACTCCAAGAACACTTTCAACTTCAAGTATGTGTACTTGAAGTCCTACCGTGACGTACCGCCGAGCACCTCGGGCGCTCCTTCGAACGGCCGTGGCCCGACGAACACCAACCTGCCCTTCCTGGCTGCTTACTACCGCATCAACAACAACCTGAACTCGTACACGGCCGAACTGAACTCGCAGATTTCGTCGCGTATTTCGAACCAGGTGCAGCTGGGCGTAGTACGGATGCGTGACTTCCGGGAAAGCTCGGGCGGTATCTTCCCGCTGGTTGACATCGAAAACGGTTCGGGCCAGGCTTTCACCGCCTTCGGTTATGAGCCCTTCTCGGCCAACAACATCCTGAACACGGATACCTACCAGTTCTCGGACAACCTGTCGATTGCCCTGGGCAAGCACGTTGTAACGGTGGGTACTTACAACGAAGCCTACAAGTTCCGCAACGGTTTTGCTCCTAACTTCTACGGCCGTTACCGCTTCTCGTCGCTGTCGAACTTCTACCAGGCCGCTGGTTTCAACTACGACCCCGCTGCTGGTACCCTGACTCCCCGTCCGGGTGGGGCTAACAACGCTGCCATCAGCGACTACGAACTGCGCTACTCGGCCCTGGCTGACCGCAGCTTCCCCTTCGCCGACATCAAAGCAGTGCAGCTAGGCTTCTTCGCCCAGGATGAATTCAGCATCCGTCCGAACCTGAAAGTAACGGTTGGTATTCGTACCGATATTCCGATTGTTAACACCGAAATTGCCCGCAACGAGCAGGCTGCCAACTTGACGTTCCGTAACGGCGAGAAACTGGAAACCGACCGTGTGCAGAAGACCCGGGCTCTGTGGTCGCCCCGCGTAGGCTTCAACTGGGATGTGAACGACGACCAGAAGACGCAGCTGCGTGGTGGTACCGGCGTATTCACCGGCCGTGTTCCGTACGTATACATCTCGAACCAGGCGTCTAACAACGGCGTGCAGTTCGGTACCTACCGCAGCACCACCGTGCCCGGTAACAACACCGATACGAACCCCAACAACAACACTCGTCCGGTTGTATTCTCGAACGACGTAAACGCCAACCTGCCGGCTGATGCTACGGCCGCTGCTAGCTACAACCTGGCTCTGACCGATCCGAACTTCCGCTTCCCCCAAGTATGGCGTACCAACCTGGCCATCGACCAGCGCCTGCCCGGCGATGTGCTGTTGACCCTGGAAGGTATTTATACCCGCGACCTGAACGCTGTGTACCACATCAATGCTAACCTGCCGAATTCGCAGGTACGTGCTGCCGGTGCCGACAACCGCGTACTGTTCCGCAACCCGACTGCTCTCAACACCCGTGTTGACCGCATCAACTCGAACATCACCGACGCTATTGTGATGAAGAATACCAACAAAGGGTATTCGTACACGTTGACGGCTCAGCTGCAGAAGACCTTCTCGAATGGTTTCTCGGCCTCGTTGGCTTACAACTACGCCGATGCTAAGTCAGTGAACGACGGTGGCTCTGTTGCTCAGTCGATCTGGCGTGACCGGGTAGTTCCTGGCGACCCGAACGAAGACATCATCAGCTACTCGAACTTCCTGCAGCAGCACCGTATCGTGGGCTCGCTCACCTACCGCAAGGAGTACATCAACCACTTGGCCACGGCTGTTTCGCTCTTCATGGATGCCGGTCCTCAGGGCCGCTTCTCTTACACCTACAACGGTGACCTGAACGGTGACAACAACCTGAACAACGACCTGATCTACATCCCCCGCGACCAGAGCGAAATCGTACTGCGCGACATCACGCTGACGGCTGCTCAGGGTGGCGGTGTTTACTCCGCTGCTCAGCAGTGGGCTGACTTGGATGCCTACATCAAGCAGGACGACTACCTGAAGAACCGCCGGGGCGAGTACGCTGAGCGTAACGGCGCCGTAGCTCCTTGGGTAAACTTCATTGATGCCCGTCTGCTCCAGGACGTGTTCACCAACATCGGTAACTCGAAGAACTCCCTGCAGTTCAGCATGGACATCTTCAACCTGGGTAACCTGATCAACAAGAACTGGGGTGTAAGCCAGAGCTCCAACCGCTCGGGTCTGCTGTCCTTCTCGGACTTCGATCAGACTACTGGCAAGCCCCGCTTCACCTACCCCTACCTGTCGAACCCAGTTCGCAACAGCGACAACTCGGTAACGGCCGGCACCGCGCTGACGGAAACCTTCCGGTACAACACGGGTGAAGGTTCACGCTGGCGCATCCAGTTGGGCCTGCGTTACATCTTCAACTAATCTACTCCTAGAGTAGAGCAGTCCCGAAAGCGGGTGGAACCATGTTCCACCCGCTTTTTTTATGGCTAGTTATCAAGCTGATGCGTTTTTGAAGCGTTTTTTTATTCACCAGGGCTTGCACATTCTAAAACGCGCCTTACCTTTGCATCATCATTCCACGGTAGATGACTGCGGAATACGACAAACGGGGGATTAGCTCAGCTGGCTAGAGCGCTTGCATGGCATGCAAGAGGTCATCGGTTCGACTCCGATATTCTCCACTTAAAGCCCAACCATGAGGTTGGGCTTTTTTATTGTAATTGGTTTCATTCCGACCAAGCGAGACATAAAAAAGGCCACCCCCACGGGTGGCCTTTTTTTCTGTACAGGAAGCTACACTAAACGAACAATCCATCGACCGAGAGGTACCGCTCGCCCGTGTCGTAGCAGAAGGTAAGAACTCGGCTACCCTGAGGCATATCGGGCAGCTTCTTAGCCACGGCAGCCAAGGAGGCCCCCGACGATACGCCAATGAACATCCCCTCTTCCCGTGCCGCCCGACGGGCCATGTCGAAGGCTTCCTGCTGGCTCACCTGAATGGTACCGTCCAGAATCTCGGTGTGTAAGTTGGCCGGAATAAAGCCGGCCCCGATTCCCTGAATTGGGTGCGGCCCGGGGGCTCCGCCGCTGATAACGGGAGAAAGCTCGGGCTCTACGGCAAATGTCTGCATCTGCGGATACAGAGGCTTCAGCACTTCTGTTACGGCCGTGATGTGGCCCCCGGTACCTACGCCGGTAATGTGAAAGTCGAAGCCTTCGGGAGCATCGCGCAGGATTTCCTGGGCCGTGGTTTCGGCGTGTACCTTGATGTTGGCCGGGTTCTCGAATTGCATGGGCATCCAGGCTCCAGGCGTGTCGCGGACTAGTTCGTGGGCTTTTTCAATGGCGCCCTTCATGCCTTTTTCCCGGGGCGTGAGTTCTAAGTTGGCTCCGTAAGCGGCCATCAGACGCCGCCGCTCAATCGACATCGACTCGGGCATTACCAACGTCAGCTTGTAGCCTTTTACGGCCGCTACCATGGCTAGCCCCACGCCGGTGTTGCCCGAGGTTGGCTCCACAATCAGGCTGTCGGGGGTTAGCAGGCCATCCTGCTCGGCCTGTTCAATCATCGAAAGGGCAATCCGGTCTTTGATGCTGCCGCCGGGGTTGGCCCGCTCCAGCTTCACCCACACCTCAACGTCGGGGCGGTGGGCGAAAAGACGGTTCAGGCGGAGCAGAGGAGTGTTGCCGATGGTGTCAAGAATGGTGTTGGCTTTCATTGGTTCAGCGGTAAGTGAGGGTATTGAGTTGAGGAAACCGTAGGGCGAGCGGAAAATACAACAGGCTGAAAAAGCCTTCCTTCCGGCGCGCCTTTACTTTTTAGATGGAAAAGGAAATATCGGCCGTGGGATCTTCGGAGCGGGTGACCTGGATCTGCGCCCGATGATAAACCCGGGAATGGGAAGGTACACTTTCTGTGAGCCAGACATTACCGCCAATCATGCTGTGGCTGCCCACGACGGTGCTGCCGCCCAGAATAGTAGCGCCGGCATACACCACCACATGGTCTTCGATGGTAGGATGGCGCTTGATGTTGGCCATATGCTTGGCTACACTCAAGGCTCCGAGCGTAACGCCCTGAAAGATCTTAACGTGGGCTCCGATAATGGCCGTTTCACCAATCACGATACCCGTACCGTGGTCGATGCAGAAGGAAGGGCCGATGCGGGCCCCGGGATGGATGTCGATACCGGTGCGGGTGTGGGCGTATTCGCTCAGCAACCGCGGTACCCGGGGAACCTGCAACTGGTAGAGGGCGTGGGCGAAGCGGTGCAAGGCAATGGCATAAAAGCCGGGGTAGGTGCTGATTACCTCAGCACTACCCTGCGCGGCGGGGTCGGCGGCCACAATAGCGGCGGCGTCACGCAGAAGCAATTCGCGGAGCTGGGGCAGGCCCTGCATGCAGGTAGCGGCAATCTGCTCGGCTTCCTTAGGAGCCAGCACGGCCCGCAGCAACTCGGCTAGCTCGGTTTGCCAATGATAAAGCACGGCTTCTACGGCGTCGGTACCATTGAGCGGACGGGCGGTGCGCTCGGGAAACAACACCTGCAGTAGTTGGTCGGCAAGAAGGCAAAAGGCCGGACCGGGCAAAGGGGCCGTGGCCTGCTGGTGGGCGAGGGCCAGGGACTGAATGAAAGCGGCGTGCATGAGACGGTACAAAAATTCGGGCCGCCCGAAACAGCGGGCAGCTTGCGCTGGCAAGATAACCGGCAGCACGTATGCTGCAACCAATAGTGTCCCGGAAGGTTTGACACACAACCGCTGTCCGGTGCCATGCGTTAGGTTGGGTAGTTTGTCTTTATTCCCAACCATTCACCCTACCTCCCCCTATCATGGCTGATACCACCATCACTAAAATTGATTCGCGCCACTCACCCAAAGGCCACGACGGCGAAAAATACCTGGCCTCGGGCGTACATGTGTCGATGCGCTTATGGGAAAATGAACAGCCCGGCGAGGCCAAAGCGGCCGTGACGCGGCCTTACGAGACGGTGGGCTACGTTATCAGCGGCCGGGCCGAGCTACACCTCGAGGGGCAAATGGTCGTCCTGGAACCCGGTAATTCGTGGGTAGTGCCCAAAGGCTCTTCGCATACCTACAAGATTCTGGAAGCTTTCACAGCAGTGGAGGCAACTACGCCGCCCGCCCAGGTGCACGGGCGGGAGGATGAACAAGCCTAGCGCTTATTCCCACTTTTGGAACGCCGGACTCCTTGCAGTCCGGCGTTTTTGTTGATAGCTAGTTGTACTAATCTGATTCGGATTAAGAAAAAAACCTTAGCAAAAAACCAACTTCTGTATCGTTCAGCTATTTACTCCACCCAATATCCCAGATAATAATTCTATTTATATACATCTATCAAACAATAACTTATCTTTATCTTAGATACTACTACCCCACTACGTTCCTGATACGTTCTGGGCCTATGACATTAACAAAAAAAATTAGGTACACAAGTCATAAAAAACTGAATTATTCCTAACCTGGACCACGTAAATGCCGTTCAGGGGCCAACTGAACTTTCCCATTCTGGCAATGAAACACTCTGTACAACGCGCCTTACTCGGCTTATTCGTTTTTCTGAGCGGCAGCTACCTGCCCGGTGCCCAGGCCCAGACGGCCCGCCCGGCGGCAGCGGCTTTGTATGTGAATGATGCAGTGCAGGCTGGTGACGTGTTTACCACTTCCGCCGGCAATGATGCCACTGGCAATGGAACCAGCAGTGCCCCGTATGCCACCGTAGCCCGGGCCCTGGCCAGCGCCGATGCCAGTACGGCCACCATCTTCATCGATGCCGGCACTTACTCGGAGCGCGTGGTCCTGAACAAGAATGTCAGCTTGCAGGGCGTAGATACGGCGCGCACCGTGTTTGACGGCGGCCTGGCCCCCAGCGACGTGCAAACTCAGGAAACCGGCATTTTCATTACGGCTACTGGTGGCACGCCCACCAATCCGCTGACGATTGCCGACCTGAAGGTGCGGGCCTATGACTACGGAATTCAAACCGACAACCAGGTAAATCACTCCAATTTTTTGATAGAAGACGTCGCGACTACTCAAAACCGGCAGTTCGGCATTTACTGGAACGGCTTCCCCAACTATACTGAGAACATCACCTTTCGGCGCGTACGCGCCACCAAAACCGCCCTGGACCCGAACACGCGCAATAACGGGGCGGGCCGGGGCCTGTTTATGGTTAACGGCAGCAAAATCAATATCCTGATCGAAGATGGGGTGTTTGAGCAGAACCGCCGCGCCGGTATCGACATCAACGACGGTAGCGTGAGCGGCCTGGTTATTCGCAACTGCCGTTTCGGGTTCAACCTGGGGCCGGCGCTGGCCGTGCTGGGAGCCGCCGGATTGCGGAATGCGGAAGGAGTCTTTCTCACGCCAGCCGCTCTGATTGAGAACAACTTTGTCCGCAACAACGCCTCCAACGGAATCGAGTTGAAGTCGTGCACGGGCAACGGCCGCGGCAGTGGCCCTGGAAGCTTCGTAGTGCGCAACAACTACGTGGTGCGCACCGTGGGGGCCCCAACCAACTTGTCGGAAGACAACGCGGGTATTGCCTTCATCGACCGGGACCGGAATATTATTCCGACCGGGGGCGGCGTAACTGGCGACTTGACTACGGGCGGGGCCTATATTCAAAACAACATCGTGCGGGGCTACCTGGCTGATGCGTTCCGCACGGCAATCAACATCAATGGCTTCGGCATGGTGCTGGAGGGCGCCAACAACAAGGCTTTCGGCAACATCATTGCCCAGTGCCAGCGTGGCATTCAGGTGCAAGACCGGCCCGCCAACAGCTCCGGCTCGACTCCCTTCTTTGACATTGACCGCAATTCCTCCCTTACCTCCGTTGGCGACAGTATCCGCAACAACCGTCTCGATTCCTGCACCACTTCCCTGCGGGCCGTGAATCTGACGGCCGTTGTCAATGCCTCCATGAACTGGCTGGGCAGCAACCAGGCCACGAGCGTGCGGGGAGCCAGCGGGCAGAATGGCTTGCTGATTACGCTCGGAGGCCCGGCTACCAACTTTGCGCAGGTTTCATCCCTGGAAAACACCGGCCGCCTCGACTACACGCCCTTCTTACACGCCCGCACCGACATGGCCCCCACTCCGGGCTTTCAGAGCGACTTGAGCTACCTGCACATCGACCGGTTTAGCCCCAACCTGGGCCCTGCGTCCTGCCTGCAGGAAGGCCTGACGATGGTAGCTGAAAATGGCACTCTGGAACTGGTGGCCGGCCTGTACGATGGTACCGCTACGGTTAGTAAAACCGTGACGCTGACCAACGACGGAGCCACCACCCTGCAAAATCTCATTGTCAATGCCCCGGGCAAGCAAGCCAGTCTGGCCGCGCCCTTTAGCCTAGCCGGTAACCTGACGCTGACTTCTGGGCTGATTCGCTCTTCGGTGGCCAATTTGCTAACGCTGACGGCCGACGCTACTGCCTCCGAGGGCAATGCGGCTTCTTACGTCGACGGCCCGCTACGCAAGCTCGGCAATTCAGCCTTCGTCTTTCCGCTCGGCAAAGCGGGCGTATGGGCCCGGATGGCTATTTCGGCCCCGGCCAGCACCGCTTCCGCTTTTACCGGTGAATATTTCGCAGCGGGTTTCGGCACCCGGGCGGCAGCAGCTCCGCTTAGCGAAGTAAGTGCGCTGGAATACTGGAACCTGGACCGCGCCGGCTCAACGGATGCCGTAAGTGTGCGCCTGTACTGGGAAAATAGCAGCCGGAGCGGCATCGATGAATTTTCCAACGACCTGCAAGTAGCCCGCTACGATGGCTCGATCTGGGTATCGGAAGGGAACGGCGGCTTGAGCGGGGCTTTGCCAGCGGGTTCGGTAGCTTCGGCAGGGCCCGTAGCCAGCTTCGGGGCCTTCACGTTTGGCTCCTTGTCGTCGGATGTCAACCCCTTACCTGTGGAGTTGGTTAGCTTCACGGCGACCGAGCGGCAGCCGGGCCTGGTAACTCTGGACTGGAAAACGGCTTCTGAGCACAACAACAAGGGTTTTGCAGTTGAACGGAGCTTCGATGCTAAAACGTGGGCCCAGCTCGGATTTGTAGCGGGTCAGGGTACGGTCAGCACGCCCCACGCCTACACGTATCAGGATCAGGTACCTGGAGTGCAAAGCCAGGTGTACTATCGGCTGCGGCAGGAAGATACGGACGGCAAACTAGCCTACTCCCCAGTAGCCACCGTGACGCGCACCCCCGGGCCCGTGGCAGCCGCCAAGCTGATGTTGGCCCCCAACCCAGCCACTGCCTATACCACTCTGCAGTTCTCAGCTCCGGTGAGCGGGCCCCTGCAGGTTTCCTTCACCGACCTGACCGGCCGCCTCGTACTGCGCCACACCCTAACGAGCCCAACTGATACGCAGATAACGCTGCCTGCCACCCTGCCCGCCGGCACCTACCTGGTGCAGGTGAATGGAGCCGGGGTTTCAGGCAAAGCAATTCGCCTCGTGAAGCAATAAGCGAAGCTACTTCTATACAACAACAGCGGCGGCCTCTGATGGCCGCCGCTGTTGTTGTAACCCGAATGTAAATAATGCGCTCAGCGCAGCAACTCGATACGCTCGATCCGGTCGCCTATTTCCAGGCGGCTCACTACCTCCATTCCGCTTACTACCTGGGCAAAGATGGTGTAGCGCCCATCCAGGTGAGGCGTGGGCGCGTGGGTAATAAACCACTGGCAGCTTTCCGTGTCTTTGCCCGCCGAAGCCAGCCCGACGGCACCTTCCCCGTAGCGCAGGTCGGCAAATTCGGAGCGCAGGTTGTAGTCGGAGCTGCCCCAGCCGTCGCCGCGCGGGCAGCCGCCCTGGGCCACAAAGTTGGGCACCACTCGGTGAAAGTTTTTGCCATTGTAGAAACCCTGGTTGACCAACGCCACGAAGCTGGCTACCGAGCCCGGGGCCTCGTTGACCAGCAGGCGGAAAACGACCGAACCTTTGCTGGTTTTAATCATGGCGCGCTGCCCGGCCGGAATAGCCTGCACGGCTCCCCAATCGATAGGGTGCGTGGCGGCCTGAGCCACCGGGAATGGCGCGGTTTGCTTTTTTTCCAGGAAGTCGATGGTTTGCTGCAGCGACTGCCAGGCTTCCAGGTCGCGGGGCAGCACCAGCTTTTCCCGGGCCTGTTTCAGAAAATCAGCATTGGCAAACACCCGGCGCATGTCCAGTTTCGGGTCGCGGATGGCTTCGGCAGCCGTGCCCATGAGGGCGACGTCACCGCTGGCAATGGCCCGCTGCATCGCCAGGGCAAAGGTCGCCTGCTGCTCGGCTGGGAACTGCGGCAGACGACGCATGGCGACCAAAGCTTCGATGCCATACGTACCGACAACCAGCGGCCGGTCGGGAGCAAAGATGGCTTTGCTTATAAACTCATAGGCACCGGGGTCCTCTCCCAAGGCCTTGAGCAAATAGCCTTTTTCATACGGGTCAGTGGCGGCGGTATAGCGCTCCTGCACGGCCGTGCGCATGGCGTTTTGTTCGGCTCCGCCCAGCTTCAGGGCGGCGGCCAGCAGCGTAGCGCGGGGGCGCCAGGCGCTGAGCTTATTGGCTTTCTCCAAAAACAGGGCCCCGGGCTCCCCGGCCGCATGAGTCAGAAAAAACTCGGCGGCGGCCAGGGCTACCTGCTCATGCGGGTCGGTAAGAGCGGCCCAGGCAGCCTCTTTTACCGGGGCATACTGGGCGGCCGTCATGGCCCGCAGGGCGCTGATGCGCACCCGGTAGTCGGGGTCGCGGCGCGCCAGCGTGGTCAGCACGCCGGGCACCGAAGCCGCTTGGCTGGCTTTACTTAATGCGGCGGCGGCCGCGCTACGGACCGCGTACGATGGGTCGGCCTGGGCGACGCTGCCAATAGTTCCGGCGTAGGAATTCAGGTTGAGGCCGCGCGTACGGGCCAGGGCATTGGCCGCCGCCAACCGGGCCCGGTAGGGGTTGGCCGGGTTGAGCAACTGTACTAGGCGTGCCACCGCCGCTTCGGAGGTAACGCCGCGCAGACCGGCCCGGTAGAGTCCCCAGGCCTGCCCGGCCAAGGCTGCCGTATCGGCCCCCATAGCCGGGGGAAGCCGGGCCAGAATGTTCAGGCCGGCTCGCGACACGCATTTTCCCAGGGCTTCTAGGGCATATTGGCGGGCCAGTGCGTCTTTTTCCTGAAAAATACGCTCCCGCAGAGCCACTTCGGCCGTGGTATCGGCCGTTTGCCCCAGCGCATAGGCCGCCGCTACCCGTACGCTGGCATCCTCATCGCCGAGGCGGGCCGTGAGCGCCGCTACACTAGCTTTGTCTTGCACCGAAGCTAAGGCAAGGGCGGCCTCGCGCCGGTAAATAACTTCCGGCCGTTCTAAAAACGGCAGTAGAGCCGTCGTCTGCCGCTCATCCTGGGCCGTGGCAATCTGGCGCAGCGTGGCATCGGTGAACTTGTTGGTGGCTGTAGCTACCGAAGCAGTACGGGAGCTGGTAGTGCAGGCCGCGAAGCTTAGCCCCCAGCACCCCAAAATGGTGGCAGCCCAGGCTCGACGACGGAAGTTGTGGTAGGTCATGGTTGCCCCAAAATAGCCAAAATAGCCCGCCGCTGCTATGGTTGGGGCCAAACTCTGCTTAAAACTAACGCCAGCTGCTGCTCAGCCGCGCCTAAGGAGCTTACGAAGCTACCGATACAGTCTCAAGTTCGCGCACCAAACCGTCGAGGTGCTGAAACAAGGTTTCGTTGCCGGGTTGGCTGTAGCCAAGCAAGGCTTGCTCATAACCTGCCAAGTCGTAGAGAAAAGCCTTGACGTTATCCGCCGTTAGGGCATCGAAATGGCGGCCGTAGCCCAGCTTTTCAACTTGGGCCGCATTGAGAAATTGTTCAAACTGAGCCGGAATCGGAATGGCGCAGATGGGCTTGTGCAAGTACACGGCTTCGCTAATCAGAGAAAAGCCGCCGTTGGTAATAACGGCCCGGGCACTGGCCAGATCCTCGATAAAGCCTTGCTCGCTAAAAGCCCGCAGCTGCACGTTGCCATGACTTTCCTCCTTGTTGAACCCGTACACGCGAAACTGCTGGCTGGGCAACTGCTGCAGCATGGGCACCAGATCCTTCTGGTTGGTAGCCGACTGATACACCAGCACATGCTCGCCGGTGGTGGGCTGGGCCGCCAGAATTTCGGGGCGGATAATGGGGGGCACCAGCGTCGTGTTGGCCTTGCTAACGGGCAGCTGAAAAAACGTAGTAACCAAGTAATGCCGGCTGCGGGGCAGCTTGGCCCGCACAATCTGCCGGGCCAGATTCAGGTTGCCTCGCTCGGCGCGGGGCACGACGATATCCAGCTGGCTGCGGCTGATGATCTGCATGTTGTCGATGCTGATTAGGGGAAGGCGGCGCCAGCGGGCAAAGAAATAGCTAAACGACTCAAAGTCGGAAATCACCAGCTCGGGGGTGAAGTCGCAGAGCAGCTCCCGGTACTTGGCGAAGTTGACGCGCAGTTTCTCCGGGGCCGTCCGCAGGGTCAGGGCCGCCGTGCGCGACTTGGACACGGCCAGGTTGCGGTAGGCCAGATGAAAACCCCGGATTTCGTGCACCCGCCCCGGAAAGTTGGTAGCCAGCATCTGATAGGCCCGGGCGCTGCTGACCACGCACACATTATGACCTTGGCTGAGCAAGTGCCCGATAACGACTTTGCTGCGCGTTGCGTGGCCCAGCCCTTCCCCGGGCACCCCGTAGAGAATGTTCATGCGGTAACTTCTTAGCTGATTACAGCTCGCAAATAACTGAATTCTGCGGCGGAACCTTGCCAGGGTCTGTTAGGGCCGAAATTGCGTGATAAAGCAGCCCACGGCCTCGGTGCGGGCCTGGGCCACCGGCTGCCCGGCCACAATAGCGGCCAGCGCGTCCTGCAGCTCGTGGTGGGTAATAACCGTGCGGCGCTGCCCGAGTCGGGCGTAAGAGTCGTCGATGCGGCCCTGGTAGAGCACCGTGCGCCCATCGGCGGCGGCCACCACTACCTCGGGCGTGATGCGCGCCTGGAAGCGCCGTGTCAGGACCTGGCCTTCATCCAGGCGCAGCGGAAACGGCAGCCGGTACTGCTTACCAAACAAAATCAGGTCGGCGGGCCGCAGCTGCTGATCCGGAAAAACACCCACAAACTGCACGCCCTGGCTGGCATAGGCACTGTGCAGCTGCCGCAGCGTGAGCGTGGCGCTCTGGCAGATAGGGCAGGTATCGGACAGGAACACGTACACCGTGGCCCGGGTGGGGGGCGCTGCCCGGGCGCCGCTCAGGGCCAGCACTACCCAGAAGCTGCACACGTACCGCCAGAAAGAAGCCCAGTTATTCATGATTCATCCGATGCTGTGAAAGCCATTTCTTTCGGGAGCCACCCGCGCCTGTTTACCTTGCTAAGGTAGACACCTGCCCCGACTATCGGGTTCCGTCAGGTCTATTCTCCTAACCTGCTTACTTTCGGCGTGGTTTTCGATACCGGCCCCGTCCGGAAATCTGACCGGTGCATGACCCTATCCTCTCCTGCTTTACTTATGAAAAGACTCTCCTTTTTACGCCCTGCTCTGCTGCTGACCACCGCTGCTGCCTCGTGGCTCACGTCGGCCTGTACCGCACCCCGGGTTATGACCATGTCGGGCAAAGTTACCCCCCGCGGGGAGTTTCGGGTAGGCGGCAACCAGGCCTTCAACATTCCAACCGAAACGATCAGCAAAACCGGCTCGGTCATTAAGGAAGCCGCGGAGCAGCTGGCCCGTGAGGAAAGAATCGACTACAGCACGTCGGGAGAACTGGTCGACAAACTGCAGGTAGCGGCCCTGGCTTATATTATTGACCCGGTGCAGCCCGCCGCCGACCTATACCTGCGCTACGGCGTGCTCGACCGGCTCGACGTAGGCTATAAATACGCCTTCGGCTCGCACGTTTTCGACGGGATGTACCAGTTTATGGGTCCCACCGGCACTCCCGACCGGCCCGGCGGCCCGGCCGGCGCCATGTACGGCAGCATCGGCATTCAGTACGCTACCCAGCGCGCCAAGCTGCCCGACATTCCGTACCTCGACAACATCAACCAATTGCTGCGCTTCAAGGCCACCCGCCACGACTTGCTTATTCCGCTGGTGTTCAGCAACTCATTTGGCCCGGAAGAGGAAATCGGCGCTATTTCCTACGGCCTGGTGTACTCCCACACGTTTCTGCGCTACGGCTTCGACCCGCGCAATATCTACAGTGGCGGCGGCCCGGGCAGTGAGTTGATTCCGAGCCTGCCGGAGCGCAAGCAGAACTTCTCCTCCTACGGGGCTTTCTTCAACGTGAAAGTCGGCTACCGCTATGCGTACGTAGTGCCCGCGCTGGCTATTTACTACCAGAACTACGGTACGTATCAGCTTCTGAATAACAAGAGCACCAAGCTCAGCGGCCTCACCTTTATTCCCTCCATCGGCCTGCAGTTCCGCATCCCGACTTCCCGCAAATAGCCGGCCTTTGGCCCGTCGCCACGCCCGACCACCCGACAGCCGGTGGCCGGGCGTTGTATTTTGGGCTTATTCAATCCCAACTACCGGCTACCCAAGCCTCGTCGGGCCACTCCGGGTAAGGAGGGAGCCGGGCTTTTTCACCTGCCGACTTTTTGCTAACTTCCGCTCTTCGCTTTGGTTTTTTCCTCCTGCATGCTTCACTTTTACCTCAATAAGCAACGTATTCGCACCGACCAGCCCGCGGGTAGCACCTTGCTGGATTTTGTGCGCTACCAACAACACCTGAAAGGCACCAAAATCGGGTGCCGGGAGGGCGACTGTGGAGCCTGCACCGTACTGGTCGGCGACCTGCAACCCGACGGCAGCGTGCAGTATCAGTCGATGACTTCCTGCCTGACGCCCCTGGGCAATGCCCACGGCAAGCACATTGTCACGGTAGAGGGCATTAATGCCGCGGCGGGCGCGCTGACGCCGGTGCAGCAGGCCATTGTGCAGGAAGGCGGCTCCCAATGCGGTTTCTGCACGGTCGGCTTTGTCATGTCGCTCACCGGGCACAGCCTCAGCCAGAAACCCGCTACGGCCGAAACCGGTCTAGCGGCTATTGACGGTAATATTTGCCGCTGCACGGGCTATAAGTCGCTGGAGCGGGCCACGGCCCTGCTGACCGAGCAGCTGGCCGGGCGCCCCACCCAGCAGCCCATGGCCTGGCTCACGGAGCAAAAATTCGTTCCGGCTTACTTTCAGCAGATGCCCGCCCAGCTCCGGAAGCTGCAGGATGAGCTGCACAGTGCGCCTGCTACCAACGGCCATTCGAGCGAAGCCCAACAGATTCTGGGCGGCGGCACCGATTTGCTGGTGCAGCGCCCCGAGCACGTGCGGGAAGTGCCCGTGCAGCTCGTCTACGACCGGCCCCACCTGCGGGGTATTCGCCAGGATGCCGACGGCCGCGTGGTACTGGGAGCCGCTACCACGGCCGAGAATCTGCGCGCTTCTGCGCTGATGCAGCAGCTGTTTCCGCACCTGCACCGCTATATGAAGCTGGTTTCGTCGACACCGATTCGCAACATGGGCACGGTAGCGGGTAACTTCGTTAATGCCTCGCCTATCGGCGACCTGACCATCTTCTTCCTGGCCCTGAATGCTACCGTTACGGTAGAAACCCCTGGTGGTCCAAGCCGGGAAATTCTGCTGCGTGACCTCTACAGTGGCTACAAAACCCTGACCAAGGCCGCTGAGGAACAGGTTTTGGAAATCAGCTTCGCCGCGCCCCAACCCGGTGACTACGTCAACTTTGAGAAGGTATCCAAACGGACCCACCTCGATATTGCCAGTGTCAATTCGGCCCTGTGGCTGCGGGTAGCCGATGGCTTTGTGCAGGAAGCCCGGCTTTCGGCCGGCGGCGTAGGCCCTACCCCGCTCCTGCTGGCGCGCACGTCGTCCTTCCTGGCGGGCAAGGAAATTACGCCGGCCACGCTAGCGGCCGCCAACGAAGTTGCCCAAACCGAAATCAGCCCCATCAGTGATGCCCGCGGCACGGCTGAGTACAAGCGCCTGCTACTGCGCCAGCTGCTGTTTGCTCATTTCCTGGAGTTCTTCCCCGAACGCCTCCGCTTCCGCGAGCTGGTATAGCCCGTTCCGTTCGGCTGCGTTTTCAATTCTTTCGACAACGTCTTACCTGGCTTCGGCCGGGTGCTCTTACGCCTCTGGCGCTATTTGCATGAATCATCTTGACCCGGTACGCCACGTGCGCGGCGAATCCCAGTATTTGGACGATGTTCCGGTACAGCAAGGCACCCTGCACGCGGTGGTGTTTGAGTCGCCGCTGGCCCACGGCATCCTGCGCGCCGTTCATTTGGAAGAAGCCTTGTTGGCGCCCGGCGTCGTGCGCATTCTGACCGCCGCCGACATTCCCGGCGAAAACCAGATTGGCGGCATCGTGCCCGACGAGCCCCTGCTGGCCGAGGGGCACGTGCATTTCCGGGGGCAGCCCGTGGCCCTTATTCTGGCCGAAACCGAGCACCAGGCCCAAGCCGCCATCCGCTACCTGCGCGTCGATATCGACCCGCTGCCCATCATCACCGACCCGCGCGTGGCCGCGGCCCAGGGCGAGCTGATTGTGCCCCCGCGTACCTTCCAAATTGGCGATTCGGCGGCGGCCTGGAGCCAGTGCGCCCACATTTTCGAAGGCGAGGCCGAGTCGGGCGGGCAAGAGCACCTCTACATCGAAACCCAGGGCGCCTACGCCTTCCCGACCGAAATGGGCGGAGTGCGCATTATTTCTTCGACCCAGGGGCCCACGGCCGTGCAGCGCCACACGGCCCACGTGCTGGGCATTGGCATGCACCAGGTGGAAGTCGACGTGACCCGGCTCGGGGGCGGCTTCGGGGGCAAAGAAGACCAGGCTACGCCCTGGGGGGCCCTGGCTGCGCTGGGCGCCTTTGTGGCGCGGCGCCCGGTGAAGCTCGTGCTCGACCGGATGGCCGACATGCGCATGACCGGCAAGCGCCACCCCTACACCTCGGACTTCCGCATCGGCCTCGACGACAACCTGCAGATTCTGGCCTACGAAGTCACCTTCTACCAGAACGCCGGCGCCGCGGCCGACTTGTCGCCGGCGGTGCTGGAGCGCACGCTGTTTCACGCCACCAATGCCTACTATATTCCCAACGTGACGGCCATGGCCTACAGCTGCCGTACTAATTTGCCGCCCAATACCGCGTTTCGAGGCTTTGGCGGCCCCCAGGGCATGTTCGTCATGGAATCGGCCATCGTAAAGGCGGCGGAAACGCTCGGGGTGTTGCCCAGCGAGATTCAGCGGCGCAATCTACTGCGCGAAAACGACCTGTTCTCCTACCGGCAGCCGGCCGAACTGTGCAATGCCGAGCTGGCCTGGGACACGGCCAACGAGGTGTACGGGCTGCCCAAGCTGCGGACGGAAGTAGACAGCTTCAACCAGCAGAACGAGCGGCTGAAAAAAGGCTTGTCGGTGATGCCCATCTGCTTTGGCATTTCCTTCACCAAAACGCCCATGAATCAGGCCCGGGCGCTGGTGCACATCTACACCGACGGCTCGGTGGGCGTGAGCACCGGCGCGGTGGAAATGGGCCAGGGCGTGAACACTAAAATTGCCCAGGTAGCGGCCCAGACGCTGGGTATTTCGCCTAACCGCATCAAAGTGGAATCAACTAACACCACGCGGGTAGCCAATACGTCCCCCTCGGCGGCCAGTGCCACGGCCGATTTGAACGGCAAAGCCACCCAAATGGCCTGCCAGGTCCTGCGCGAGCGGCTGCTGCGCCACGCCGAGCTGGAATACACGCTCAACTACGAGGGCCTGGAAATCCGGGATGAGCAGGTACTCAGCGCCGGTGTGCCGGCCGATACGAACTGGGAGAAGCTGGTATCGTCGGCCTACTGGAAACGGGTGAACCTGACGGAAAACGCCCACTACGCCACCCCCGACATACATTTCGACCCGGTAACCAACCAAGGCTACCCGTTTGCCTACCACGTGTACGGCACGGCCTATACCACTGTCACGCTCGACTGCCTGCGGGGCACCTATACCTTCGATGCCCTGCGCATTGTGCACGACTTTGGGGAGAGCATGAACCCAGCCATCGACCAGGGTCAGATTGAAGGCGGCGCGGTGCAGGGCATTGGCTGGATGACCATGGAAGAGCTGATTTACAACGAGGAAGGCCGCCTGCTGAGTAATTCGCTCAACAGCTACAAAATTCCGGACCTGTATTCCGTGCCCCAGCGCATCGATGTGCATTTCCTGGAAACGCCGGGCCATCCGCGGGCCATTCTGCGCTCCAAAGCCGTTGGGGAGCCGCCCCTGATGTACGGTATCGGGGCCTACTTTGCGGTGCGCGACGCTATCAGGGCCTTCCGGCCCGGGCATCGGCCCACGTTTTCGGCCCCCATTACGCCCGAAAAGGCGTTGCTCAACCTCTACCCCACCGGCGTGGCCGAGGAGGTGGCCCAGCTGGCTCCAACCACGACAGTGGCTTAACCTGTTTCATTTCCGCAGTGCCACTGTTCGGTATACGGGCAGTGGCACTGGCATTTCTGTTCTGTCGAGTGTCCTCCGTGCCCCCTTTTCCCGTTTCTCCTTCACTGCCGCGCGACTTTCCGGTGTGGCAGCACGTGGCCGCGGCCCTGCGGGTGGCCCAGCCAGTGCTGCTGCTGTGCGTGCTGAGCAGCCACGGCAGCAGCCCGGGCCGGCAGGGCTTTAAAATGAGTGTAACGGCCGAGGGCATGGCCGGCTCCATTGGGGGTGGCATTATGGAGCACAAGTTTGTGGAGTTGGCCCGGGCCAGGCTGCGGGAAGGAAGCCAGGAAGTACTGATTCGCCCGCAGATTCACCGCCGGGAAGCCCCTGAAGACCGCTCCGGCATGATTTGCTCGGGGGAGCAGGTTCTGCTGCTCTACCCTGTAGCCCCAGCCGAGTTGTCTACCGTAGAGGCTATCCTGTGCGCCCTGCACGAGCCGCAAGCTCGCCTGCTGCAGATAGCACCTAGCGGGCTGCGCCTGCAGCAAGCCGCTCCAGCCACGCCCTTTTATTCGTACCAAAGCGGCCCGGCCTGGCAGTATCAGGAGCGCCTGGGGTTCCGCGACCACCTGACCATTATCGGCGGTGGGCACGTGGCCCTGGCGCTGTCGCGGGTAGCGGCCCTGCTCGATTTCGAAATAACGGTATTCGACGACCGGGCCGGGCTGAATACGCACCAGCACAACCCCTACGCTCACCACAAGCCCACGGTACCTTACGAGACACTAGCCCAGGAAGTACCCGAAGGCCCGCACCAGTACGTGGTTATTATGACCTTCGGCTTCCGCTCGGATGAGGTGGCCCTGCGGCAGTTGCTGCAGCACCGGGTAGCCTACCTGGGCCTGATGGGCAGCGCGGCCAAAATAAAAGAGCTTCGGAACAGCCTGCTTACCAGCGGCTATTCCGAAGCTGATCTGGGGCACGTGCGGGCCCCGATTGGATTACCCATTCACAGCCGGACGCCGGAGGAAATTGCTATCAGCGTGGCGGCCGAGCTTATCCAGGTGCGCAATGCCCCGCTGGCTACTGGAGCGGCGTAATGGTTACTGATTGGTGCCTTCCAGGTACCCTTCGGTAAAGACGTGGTATTGGTCGAAGATGGAACGCACGGAGCGGCGCAGTACCAGTTCGCCCTGGGGCCCCGGCGGCACCGTCACGCCCGAGGCATATCCGTTCCAGACGGCCCGGTTGGTGCGGTTGTCGATTAGCGTGACCAGCAGCGTGCCTTCGGCTAGCACCATGCGCACGGGCTGGTAGCCTTGCCGAACTTCCTTGGGCGTTTCCTCATCTTCCACCATGCCCGAGGTCAGCCAGTGGGTCAGATCATCCTGGGCGTAGCCGCGAAAAGCCATGTCGCCTTCAAACAGGCGGAACATCACCAGCAGGTCGGGGCGGTTGCGGGCCGGCTTGTAGCCTTGCACCCGCATGCGGGTCCGGATGGCGTCGCGTAGTACTTCCCCCATCTTGCTGGTATCGGAAGCTAAGCCCTGCCCCGTCACAAACTCGTAGGTGCGATAGCGCCGAAAATTGCCTGTATAACTATAATCAGACTCAATTCGGGCCTCTCGGGCGGCAAAACATCCGGAAAGGGCCAAGCCTAGCCCCAAAAGCAGGGTAGCAGGTAGTTTCATGGGCGGGGAATCAGTAAGAAGCAAGACACCCTAAGATACGATATCTTAGCCCCTTATGTCTTGCCTGCCTGGCAAAAAACCCGCAAAAAAATTTCACCCCCACAATCCAAACCGCGAATTCCTGCTAAAAACCACTATTTGCATCCTACCGATACCCGGCGGCCTGCAACGCAAATAGCTCGGAGTACCTTCCGTTCCGGGCCAGGAGCTCTTCGTGAGACCCTATTTCCACAAACTGTCCGTTCTCGATAACTAGAATTCGGTCGGCCATACGCACGGTGCTGAAGCGGTGGGAAATCAGCACGGCCGTTTTACCCTGGGTCAGGTCGGCGAAGCGCTGGAATACCTCGTGTTCGGCCCGGGCATCGAGGGCGGCGGTGGGCTCGTCGAGAATCAGGAGCTGGGCTTCGCGCATGTAGGCCCGGCCCAACGCTATTTTCTGCCACTCGCCCCCACTCAGGTCGACGCCGCCGGCAAAACGCCGCCCGATCATCTGCTCGTAGCCCCCGGGCAGCTTTCGAATCACGGTGTCGGCCAGGCTCTGAGCCGCGGCCGACTGAATCCGGTCCGTGTTTTCCTTTTCCTCGATACGGCCTACGGCCAGGTTCTGCCCGGCCGAGAGCTGGAAGCGCACAAAGTCCTGAAAAATAACTCCGATTTCCTGGCGCAACTCGGCCGGGTCGTAGTCGCGCAGGTCGTGGCCATCGAGCAGGATGCGGCCTTCGGAGGGGTCGTAGAGGCGGGAAAGGAGCTTGACCAGGGTGGTTTTGCCCGCGCCGTTTTCGCCCACCAGGGCCAGCTTTTCCCCGGCCCGTAGCGTGAAGCTCAGGTTGCGCACAGCCCACTTGCTCGACCCGCGGTACTGGAAGCCCACATTCTCGAAGACAAACCCCTGCTGAATAGGCCGCGGAAACGGCCGCACGGGCCTGTCGTCGGTGCGCACAATACGGGGCTGCAAATGAAAGAAGTCGAAGAAGTCCTGCAAATACAACGCGCCTTCGGCCACGCTGCTGAACCGGCTCAAAATACCTTCGAGCAGGGTGCGCATGCGGGCAAACGAGCCGGACAGAAACGTGAGTTGACCAATGGAAATATGGCCCCGGATAGCCTGGGCAATGATGTAGAGGTAGGCCGCGTAGTAGCCTCCGGCCCCAATGGCGGCAAACAGGGCGCCCCAGCCGGCCCGGCGCACCACCAGGGCTTTGTTTTTCTGATAAAACTCGTCGGACAGCATTTTGAACCGCTCGATCAGAAAGCCCGACAGCCCGAAGATCTTGACTTCCTTGGCCGTTTCGTCGCTGGCCCCGGTTTGGCGCAGGTAATCCAGTTCGCGCCGCTCGGGCGTCCAGCTGTGCACCAGGGAATAGCTGCGCTCATTGAAGTGCGACTCGCCCAAAAAGGCCGGCACCACCGCTACCAACAGCAGCAAGAGCAGCCAGGGGTTGAAAGCGGCCAACCCCACGGCCAGAAACAACATGGTGATAATATCCTGGGCCTGCGACAGTACCTGCGACATGAGCACCGTACGGGAAAGCGTCTGGCGCCGGGCCCGCTCCAGCTTATCGTAAAATACGCTGTCTTCGAACTGGTCGAGGTCGAGCTGACCCGCGTGTTCCATCAGGCGCACCGAGGAACGGTTGGCAAACAAGTCGCCGAGCAGGGAGTCGAGCAACGCTACGCCCCGACCCAGCACGTCGGAGAAGATGGCCAGGCCGAACTCCAGACCTACCAGCCCAATGATGGGCGTAAAGGACGCGCCAGGTGTGCGGGCCAGGCCAATAACGGTATCCAGAATCAGGCGGGCCACATACAGCATGGCTACGGGCAGGGCCGCCCGCAGCAGGCGCAGACCAATGTTGGCCAGGGCCAGGCTAGGGCTGGTTTCCCAGATCAGGCGCAGAAATTCGGGCAGATTTTTCAGGGCCGATACCCGCTCCCGCACACTCAGGGCGGGCTTACCATCGGGCCGGGGCCGCTTGGCCGATATTTTCGCAAACTTTTTGGATAACCAGGACATACGACCCGCTACGGCACACTTCAGGCCGGAGTTCCAGAGCGGCCGTTTTGACAGTAAACCACTTGGCTTTCACCGCCTATTGCCGTGCCAAGCGGACGACCTGACGACCGGTGCGCACCATATAAATGGCCTCAGTCAAAGGCTCGGTCAGCAAGAGGGAGGCCGTGCCGGCAGCATCAGCCGTGGTGGTGTATACGAGCTGCCCCAGCAGGGTGAGCACCTGCACCTGGGCATGCGGGGCAGCGCCGGTCAGCCGAACGGCGGCACGACCCGGATTCGGAAACAGCCGCAACGTAGTTTGGGCAGCACTGCTACGGGTGCTCGTAGCAATATTGTCGGTAAGCGAGGCCAGAAACCCAGCCGCAGGAGCCGTGGGGCCTGCTAAAGTTTGGCTGCCGAATACAGCCGGAGCCTCCGAGGTACCGCCGACGTACACGCGGTTACCGCTCAGAGCCAGGCTGTAGCCCACGTCGGCTCCCCTTCCCCCTCCAGAGGTAGCCCAGTTGTTGAGAAAGCCCGACGCGGAGCCGGTGCTGGTATCGGTGTAGCGGGCCAGAAACACATCTTGCCCACCCGAATTGAGGAGCGTAGCGCCCGCCATTACGGCATTGCTCGCAAACACCCCCGCCACGTATATTTTTGTCCCACTAACGGCTATTTCTAGGCCTTGGCTGTTGCCGGTACCACTGGCCGCCCAGCCGTTGTGAAAACCCGTAGCGGCTGCAGGGTCGTCGGTATAGCGGGCCACAAACATATGTTGATTGGTACCAGCGCTACCCAGTGGTTGTCCGGCAATGGTACCGGGGCCGGAAACAAGGCCGGTCACGTACACGGCCGCGCCCTGCACGGCCACCGCGCCCCCATGGTCGGAGTTGGCCCCGCCCCCACTGGTCGCCCAATTGACAAGCGCTCCAGTAGGCGTATCCGTGTAGGCCGCCAAAAACAGGTCGGAGCTGCCGTTGATGCTGGTCAGGGCTTGGCCCGTGAAATTTACAGCGCCCGATATACCACCGGACACATAGATTCGGCTGCCCTGCGCGGCTAGCCCAAACCCGAAGGACTCGCCCGTACCGCTTGGCGCGCTGGCCCAACCGTTGCTGAAGCTGGCGACCGTACTGGTACTAGTGTCGATGTATTTTGCCAAGTAGACCCGGGTAGTAGTACCGCTGGCTGTTCCGGTCAGAACTTGGCCGGCGACGGTAGCACTACCGCGCGTAGTGCCGACGACATACACACTAGCCCCAACCACGGCAACACTATACCCGACATCACTGCCGAGCCCGCCGCCGCTGGTAGCCCAACCCGGCTGAAAACCAGCTTCACTACTGGTATACCGGGCCACAAACATATCCTGGCTCTGGGTCGTCCCAGTCAGGGCCTGCCCAGAAAAAACCGCCCCGCTATTGCTGGCAAAGTAGCCGGTCACGTATACCGCCGAGCCATTCAGGGCTATGCCAATACCACTGTCAGAACCTATACCTCCGCCCTGAGTAGCCCAGGCCCAGCGGCCAGCTGCGGCATCCCACTTGGCCGCAAACATGTCCGTTGCCGACGAGTTACCGGCACTGGTAAGGAGGGTGGGACCCAGCAGGATGGTGCCGGAAAAAGCGCCGGTTACAAACACGTTGCCACTTGCATCCACGGCCGTGCCCCGCACGACGGAAGTCGCGCCCTGGCTCATTGGGCTGATGCTCCAGGCTTGTTGCCATGCGGGCGCCTGGGCCTGGGCCACGGTTGGCACAAGCCCCAGATAGACGAGGCAGCAACCCAGGAAAGTTCGACTAAATTGGTAAAGCGCACCAAGGCGCGACGACATAGCGAAGAGCATAAAACCAGCGTGAGGGGTGTATCAGCCAGCAAGATAGAGCAAATCAGCTCCGCCGTGGCCACTACCCAACCACTGCGCCGATCTTGGCCCTTACGACGCCAGAACGTGCCAGGAGCCACGTAACTGAATCAGCATCCGTATCTTTGCGGCCTGTTCCACCTAGTTTCGGTTGGCTCAGCTCCTCTCGCTACGGTGTTACCTGCTTGAAAACTTCACAAGAAGCAATCCCACCGCTCACCTCTGGCCGCGTCTACACCGCCGGCTTCTGGTTGATGTGCCTTTCGTCGTTTCTGTTTTTCATGAGCTTTAACATGCTCCTGCCCGAGCTGCCCGACTTTCTGACGCGGCTGGGCGGGGCGGAGTACAAAGGCTTCATCATTGCCTTGTTTACGCTTACGGCCGGCCTTTCCCGGCCCTTCAGCGGCAAGCTGGCCGACACCGTGGGCCGCATTCCGGTGATGGTGTTTGGCTCCCTGGTCTGCTTTGTCTGCGGCTTTTTTTATCCCTGGGTTACTACGGTGGCCGGCTTTCTGGGCCTGCGCCTGCTCCACGGTTTCAGCACGGGTTTCAAGCCCACGGGTACGGCCGCCTTCATTGCCGACATTATTCCCTTCGAGCGGCGCGGCGAAGCCATGGGCCTGCTGGGCGTAGCCGGCTCCCTGGGCATGGCCGCCGGTCCGGCCCTGGGGCCTTATATCACGGCGGCTACTTCCCTGAACACGCTGTTCTACTGCTCTTCGGGCCTGGCTTTGCTGAGCCTGGCCGTGCAGGGCACCATGACGGAAACCCTGCCGGTTCCGCAGCGGCAGCGCTTCAGCTGGCGCCTGCTGCGCCTCGACTGGGACGAGATCCTCGAACCACAGGTGCTGGCACCGGCCCTGGTGACGCTGTTGTGCCTGTTTCCCTTCGGGGCTATTCTGACCATCGTGCCCGACCAAAGCCGGGCCCTGGGCCTGAGTGAGGCAGAAAAAGGCCTTTTCTACACCTGCTACACCTTGTCGTCGCTGCTGGTGCGCCTGGTAGCGGGTCGGGCTTCCGACACCTACGGCCGCCTGCCGGTGCTGCGCCTCTCGACCACGCTGCTGGTTGTTTCGCTGGTGCTGCTCACCCTGGTGGAGCATTCCGTGCCGCTGTTTCTGGGCTCGGCCGTGCTTTTTGGCTTGGCCACGGGCCTGAACTCGCCTACCCTCTACGCCTGGACGGTAGACCTGAGCCACCCCGAACGGCGCGGCCGGGCAGTGGCTACCATGTACATTGCCCTGGAAGTGGGCATCGGGCTGGGCGCCCTGCTGGCCGGCTGGGTGTACGGCAACGTGGATAGCAACCTGCCCTACGTGCACGCCTTGAGTGTGGGCGCCACGCTGCTGGCCCTGCTGTATTTGTTCTGGGGAGTGAAGAAACAGCCGCCGGTGGTAGCGTAAAGTTTCTTTTGGCGGGCTTACGCTTTAGCCGCATCTTTAGGATTATTCTCTTCCGAATTCCTGTTGCATATGACGTTAACCACTACTCGCTTGTGGCTGACCACTGCCCTTGTGTGCCTTGTTCTGCCCGTACTGGCCCAAAAAGCAGCGCCGGCCCCTATTGAATTTGGCTCGGTCAAGGCCGTTGACTTTACTCCTACCACTTCCTCCGATAGCACCCAGGCCCCGGCCGAATACCTCTGCGACTACGGCACGTCGAAAATAGAAGGCGGGCACGAGCAGTTTCAGGTCATCTTTGAGCGCACAGCGCGGCTGCGCATTCACCGCAAGTCGGGCTACCGCTACGCCACAGTACGCGTACCGCTCTACACCCGCGACGGCAAAACCGAGCGCCTGACCAAACTGCGCGGCTTCACCTACAACCTACAGAATGGGCAGCTGGTCAAAACCAAGCTCAACGCCGACGCCCTGTTTCGCGAGGTGGTCGATAAAAACCATATCCAGTGCTCCTTCACCCTGCCCGACGTGCGCGAGGGCTCCATCGTGGAGTTTAGCTACGTCATCAACTCCGATTTTGTCTTCAACCTCCAGGATTGGCAATTCGAGCATTCTATTCCGACCCGCTGGAGCGAATACCGGGCTTTTCTGCCCCAGTTCTACATCTACAAAACGGTTACGCGCGGCTATTTGCCCTTCGCAATCCATGAAACGCTGACGGTACCCTACTCCACAACCTATACCAACCCCCGGGAAGGGCTGGCTCCCCTTACCCAGAGTCAGATTCACGGGCTGGCCCAGCAGCTGCGCTGGGCCATGAAAGACGTGCCGGCTTTCCGGGAGGAGCCGTTTATGACCACGCCGACCGACTATTTGCGCAGCGTGCATTTCGAGCTGGCCGGCGTCAACTTCGACGGCGAATACCGCGACCTGACCGGCAAGTGGGAGGGCATTTGGAAACGACTGAGCGAAGACGACGAATTTGAGGCGGCGACCAAGGAACCCGCTTCCCTGGCAACCCAGGCCCAGGCCCTGCGCCAGCGCTACCCCGACTCGACGGCCCGGGCCGCGGCCGTACTGGCCTTGGTGCAGCGCAGCGTAGTCTACAACGACGAAGCCCGCATCTATACTTCCCAGCCCTTGCGCCGCACCGTCGAGCGCCATGTGGGCAACTCGGCCGACATCAATCTGCTACTGGTGCAAACGTTGCGGGCCGCCGGCCTGCCGGCTACCCCCCTGCTGCTCAGTACCCGCGACCATGGGCAGATTCAGAAAGACGTGCCCGAAATCAGCCAGTTCAACTACGTAGCGGCCCACCTGAAGCTACCCGGCCGCCCCGACGTGCTGCTCGACGCTACCGAGCCCCAGCTGCCCTTGGGCCTGTTGCCCGAACGCTGCCTGAACGGGGAAGGCCGCCTGGCCAATGCCGGTGGCAACTGGGTGCCGCTCAAAACCAACGTGCGCTACACCGACTACCGTACCCTGCGTCTGCAGCTCAGCGACCAGGGCGAGTTGACGGGCAACGCGAAAATAGAATACGCCGGTTACGCGGCCGTGGCCGCACGCCGCCAGATTCGCCAAACCTCGGCCGCCGAATACCTGGGCCAAGCGGCCCGGCGCTGGCAAGACTGGCAGCCCGCCGCGCCCCACCTGCTGGCCGATTCCTTACAGAAGCCGGTAACCCTAGAGCTAGCCCTGCACCACACCCCAGCCGGGGCCGAAGCATCGGTACTCTATTTGCCCCTGCTAAACCTGCCCGATGCATTGCCCTACGATTTTCGGGCTGAAAACCGCCTCTACCCCATCAATTTCGGCATGCCTCGGTAACACACCACCATCGTTACCCTGGAGCTGCCCAAAGGTTATACCGTGCAGGAGCTGCCCGCCAAGCTGGCCCTGGAGCTGCCCGGCGGCACGGGCCGCTACCTGTACCAGGTGACGCAGCCCACCCCGGGCTCAGTACAATTAACTACGCGCCTGCAGTTTTTCCGCCCCGAGTACGGCTCTATGGAGTACGGGGTCCTGCGGGAAATGAACAGCCGTATTATTGCTAAGCAAAACGAGCCTTTGGTACTCAAGCGGGCTTTGTAGATCATTTATTGACGGAAGTGGTAGCGTGTCCAGCCCTCGAGTTGGAATAAAAAAAGCACATGAGGAAACCGTGAAGTTTGGAGCCTGCCTGAATTTCCGCATCTTTATATTACTAATTATCCGTCCCTGCTCTTCCGCCTCTATCTACTCTTCCATTCAACTGCTTTTGCCCTGAGTGTGCAAAAGCGTTAGTCGCTATTTTTCTCTTCTCACTATAGTTTCCTGTATGATTGCACATGTACTACGTCGCGCCCTGGGCGCTGCCGTTGTGGGTCTGTGTGCTGCTTTGCCTGCGCTGGGCCAAGCTGACCCTATCAAATTCGGCAAAATTGATGAGCAGGATTTGACCGCCGCCAACTTCGCGGCCGACAGCGCCGCCGAGGCCGTCATTCTCTGCGACTTTGGTCGTTCACGCTTCGAAGTCGGCGACGAAGGCTTCCGCGTGGTATACGACCGGGTTACCCGTATCAAAATCCTGAAAAAGTCGGGCTACGACTGGGCCACCGTGCAGGTGCCCCTCTACAAAAAGGACAACAACGCGGAAAAGCTCTCGGCCCTGCGCGGCTTCACCTATAATTTGGTGAACAACCAGGTAGTCAAGGAAAAGCTGGAAACCTCGGCCATCTTCACCGAGCAGCTGTCGGCCAATAACTTTATCCGCAAGTTTACCCTGCCCAATGTGCGGGAGGGCTCGGTTATCGAGTATTCCTACACCATTACCTCCGACTTTATCTTCAACTTCCAGGACTGGCAGTTTCAGCAGTCCATTCCGACGCGCTGGAGCGAGTACCGGGCCTCCATTCCCGAGTACCTCGATTACAAAATGCTCATGCAGGGCTACGAGCCCCTAGCCGTGCAGGAACGCCAGGAAAGTAACACGCAGTACGTCATCCGCTGGGCCCGCACCTCGCTCACGGACGTTACCGGTGAAGGCCACTCGGCCGGCGCCGGGGCCATTACGGCCCAGGTGACCAACCACCGCTGGGCCATGAAGGATGTGCCGGCCCTGCGCTCGGAGCCCTACATGACCACCCCGCGCGACTACGTGGCCCGCATCGACTTCGAATTGGCCGGCACTAAGTGGCCCAACGAGCCCTACCGCAGCGTGTCGAGCACCTGGGAGAAGATGAACCAGGTGTTGCTGGACGACGACGAATTTGGCGGTCAGCTCAAGCGCGGCGGCTTCCTAAAAGATAAAACCACGGCTCTGGTTGCCAAATATCCTGACGTGCAGCAGCGCATAGCGGCCGTGCACGATTTGGTACGCCAGTCGGTGAAGTACAACGGGGCGGACCGCGTCTACGCCAGCGGGTCGTTGCGCAAAGCCTACGACCAGCACAGCGGCTCGGCCGCCGACGTGAACCTGCTGCTGATTGCCCTGCTGCGCGACGCGGGCGTGCCGGCCAACCCCGTACTGCTCAGCACCCGCGACCATGGCCTGGTCAACGAGAACTTCCCGCTGCTGAGCAAGTTCAACTACGTTATTGCCCACGTAGCCCTGCCCGAGGGCAAGGAAATGCTCATTGATGCCACTGAGCAGCTGGTGCCCTGCGGCATGCTGCCCCCGCGCTGCCTCAACGGCACCGGCCGCCTGATTCTGCCCGACGCCGCCCAGTCGCGCTGGGTGAACCTGCAGCCCGCCCAGCGCCACTTGGAGTACCGCCAGATTCAGCTGGTGCTGGACGAGAAAGGCGGCTACAAGGGCAAAATTCACCAGGAGCACGGTGGCTACGCCGGGCTGGAAGGCCGGGAGAAGCTGCAGAAGAACGGCGAGAAGAAGTTCATGGAAGAAATTGCCAGCAGCCACGAAGGCTGGACCATTCCTAAGTTTGCCTTCCAGGAGCGCGAAGTGCTGCACAAGCCCCTGGCCCTGGACTACGAGTTTGCCATGCCCGGGTCCGACACGCCCATCAACACGATTTACTTCAGCCCCCTGCGCCAGTTCAGCGCCGACAAAAACCCCTTCCGCCACGAGAACCGCCGCTTCCCGGTTGATTTCGGGGCCCAGTTCGACGAAACGGTGATGATGACCATTACGCTGCCCGCCGGCTACATGGCCGAGGAGCTGCCCAAGCCCGCCATTGTCGATTTGCCTGACAACGGGGGCCGCTTCTCCTACACCGTGCAGGACAACGGCCAGGGTACCGTGCAGATAGCCAGCCGCATGAGCCTGCGCAAGCCGGTCTACATGGCCGAAGAATACGCCTACCTGCGCGAGTTCTACACCCGCATGTTGGCCAAGCAGGCCGAGCAAATCGTTTTGAAAAAGAAGTCATGAGGCCTTCTTACTTAACTGCGGCCGCCTGGCTGCTGATGCAGGGCACCGCCGCTTCGGTGGCCGTAGCGGGTGCGGCCCCGCGCTACGCAGTGGCCGACATGCCCGCGGCCCTGCGGGAAAACGCTCACGCCGTGGTGCGCCTGGATGAGCAGACGCTGGTAGTCAAATCGGTGAGCCGCACCGTAGAAACCAACCGCCGCGCCGTCACCATCCTCGACGAGGCCGGGGCCGATTGGGCCATGCAAGTAGTGTACTACGACCAGCTCAACACCGTGAGCTATTTGCGCGGCACCGTGTACAATGCCGCCGGGCAGGCCCTGCGCCAGCTCCGCCCCAGCGACGTGCGCGACTACGGCCTGTCCGACGGGTTCAGCCTGGCCAGCGACGGGCGGGGCCGGGCCGCCGATTTGCGCCAGGCAACCTACCCCTACACGGTCGAATACGAGTACGAGGTAGTATCCAACAACCCGTTGTTCTACTCCTCCTGGCGCCCCCAGCCCCAGGAGCAGCTGGCCGTGGAGAAGTCGTCATTTCGGGTGGTAACGCCCGCCAACCTGCCGTTGCGCTACCAGGAACGGCATTTGCCCGTGGGCTCGGCCGCCATTGCCAGCACCGAAGGAACCCAGCTGGTGTACCAGTGGCAGGTGCACGACCTAGTGGCGGTAGACGAAGAGCTTGACGCGCCCCCGGTGTCGGAGCTGACTCCGGCCGTGCTAACGGCCCCCACCGAGTTTGAGGTGCAGGGCCACCACGGCAAGCTCACTTCCTGGCAGACCCTGGGCGAGTGGACGTATCAGCTCAACGCCGGCCGGGACGAGCTTCCCCCAGCCATTAAGGCCCGCATTGCGAGCCTGGTGCAGGGAGAAACCGACGAGCGGGCCCGGATCCGGAAGGTGTACGAGTTCCTGCAGGCCAATACCCGCTACATTTCCATTCAGCTGGGCATCGGGGGCTGGCAAACCTTTCCGGCCTCGTCGGTAGCCGCCAACGGCTACGGCGACTGCAAAGCCTTAACTAACTATTGCAAGGCACTACTGCAAGCAGCCAATATCACGTCGTACTGCGCCCTGGTGCGGGCCGACGAGCCCGACATCCGCACCGAATTTCCCAGCAGCCAGTTCAACCACGTTGTGCTGTGCGTGCCCTTGGCGAAAGCGGCCAAGCCCGACACCGTGTGGCTGGAATGCACGAGTCAGACGACGGCCTTTAATTACATGGGCAGCTTTACGGGCAACCGCCACGCCCTGCTGCTGACTCCGAGCGGGGGCAAACTGGTACGCACGCCCAGCTACGGGGCCGCCGAAAACCGCCGGGAGCGGCGCGCCGACGTGTACGTGGATGCCCAAGGCAATGCCACGGCCAGCATCCGCACGGTGCGCACGGGTCTGGAGCAGGACCGCTACAATTTCTTGTTTCATAGCCTGGACCCAGCCGAGCAGAAAAAGCGCATTGCGGATGTGCTACCGCTGGCCAACTTTAGCATTGCCAAGTTTAGCCTCGCGCCCGGGGCCCCGGCGGCCGTGCCCAGCATGGTGGAAAGCCTGGCCCTGACGCTACCCAACTTTGCGCCCCCGAGCGGCAAACGGGTGTTTGTTTCAGCCAATCTGCTGAGCCGCTGGGCTTCTTTGCCGGCGACGGTGGGCGAACGGCAAGCCGACATCTGGCTCGATAATGCTTTTGCCTACTCCGACACCATTCGGATTCATGTGCCGGCCGGCATGAAGCCCGAAAGCCTGCCCAGTCCGGTAAAGCTGACTACTACGTTCGGCTCCTACTCCAGCCAGATTCAGACCCTGGCCGACGGCACCCTGCAATACGTGCGGCAGCTGCGCATGCCCGTGGCGCACTTTGCCCGCACCGATTACCCGGCCTACGTGGAGTTTCGCCGCAAAATAAGCGCGGCCGATAAAGCCCAGGTTGTGTTTGTTAAAAATGAGTCCTGAGCTTGCCTTATTCATTACTAAAGCCCGGCCGGTAGCTACCAGCCGGGCTTTATTTTTCAGACGACTAGCTCCCAAATCCGGCAGGGTTATGGAATAGCTGGGGCTGTTCACCCTTTCCTACCACGCCATGTTCTATCCGTTTGCCTGGGCTCTTTTGCTGGCTTCTACCTTGAATGGCCTGCCCGTTATAATGGACAAAATTCCCGCAAGTACGCAAGCCCCCACTCTGCCATCCTTCTGGAAGCCGATAAGTGCTGCCCAGGCTACACGCTTGGGGCCGCCCCGCATTCCGGTGAAGCCCTCCCGGGTGCTGGAGCTCAACCTGCCAGCCCTCAAGAAGACCCTGGCTTCGGCCGGTACGGCAGGCCCTGTACTGCAGCTTCCCTTGCCCGATGGCAGCTTGGTGGCGTTCCGCATGCGCACGACCCAGGTGATGGCACCCGAGCTGGCGGCCAAATATCCGGAGCTGCAGACCTATGCCGGACAGGAGCCTGGCCACCCCGCCCATGAGGTACGGCTGGAAGTAACACCAGCTGGTCTGCGGGCCATGCTTACCCGCAGCGGTCATACGTATTTCATCGAACCCTACCGCCGCAACGATACGCGCTATTATATCTGCTTCGACAAAGCCAGTTTGCCAGCCGGGCGCAGCGCCGGATTCGAAGCCCCTGATTAATAGAATAACCCAAGGCCACTGGAACTGGAAAATAGAGAATTCAGCCTTATTGCCCCATGCAAAAAACACTATCTTAGGGGCCTTCAACCAAATGCTGATCTTCTTCATTCTTCCAATCCTATCTTATGACGTCAACGTTTACGAACTCGTGGCGCCCGTGGCGGCCGGCCTTGTTAGGCGGCTTGCTGGTGGCGGCGCTGGGCGCTTCCCATCAGGCAGCCGCTCAACGCGTCCTCTGGGCCGACGACACCCAACTTCCAGCTGCGGCTCTTCCTACTACTAGCGCACTGCGTCAGTTCCGGCCAGTTTCTTTCCAAATGGACGCGGTGCGGAGTGCCTTACAGCAAGCGCCGGCCGAACAGGGCGCCGGTGCCCGCAACTCGGCCACGGTTATTTCGCTCCCCCTGCCCGATGGCTCTTCTCAGCGCTTCCGGGTAGTGCAGGTTTCGGTAATGCACCCTACGCTGGCGGCAAAGTACCCCTCGATTAAAACCTACGCGGCCCAGGGCATCGACGACCCGGCCGCTACGGCCCGCATCGACGTGTCGCCGGCTGGTTTCCACGCCATGATTATGGGCAGCAAGGGCCAGACGATCTACATCGACCCGGCCGCCCAGGGCGACAATGTGCACCACTTGGTTTTCGACCGGCAGTCCATGGACCGCTCGGCCACCCGGGCGGTGTGCTTGAATACCGATACCGAAACGCTGGACGTGCCCAAGCCCGCCGAGTTTGCGCGCCAGCCCAACGGTACGCAGCTGCGTACCTACCGCCTGGCGCTGGCCTGCACGGCCGAGTACACGGCCAACAAGGGTGGCACCAAACCCCAGGCCCTGGCGGCCATGGTCACGTCGGTGAACCGCGTGAGCGGCGTCTACGAGAAAGAAGTAGCCGTGCGGTTGGTGCTGATTGCCAATACCGACCAGCTTATCTTCCTGGACCCGGCCACGGACCCGTATACCAACAACAGTGCCTCCACCATGCTGAATGAGAATCAGCGCACGATTTCTACCCTCATCGGGGAGGCTAACTATGACATCGGACACGTATTCAGCACCGTTGGCGGTGGCGTAGCGCAGAAGCCTTCGGTTTGCTTGCCAACCAACGCCTCATTCAGCCAAGGCAAAGCCCGCGGTGTAACGGGCCTGCCCAATCCCACTGGCGACGCGTTTGATATTGACTTCGTAGCCCACGAAATGGGTCACCAGTTTGGCGGCGACCATACCTTCAACAGCAACACCGGCAACTGCGCCGGTAGCAACCGCTCCTCTACCTCGGCCTACGAGCCCGGCAGCGGCACCACGATTATGGCCTACGCGGGCATTTGCGCTCCCCAGGACTTGTCGCGCAATAGCGAGCCGTATTTCCACTCGCGCAGCTTCGACCAGATTGTTGCCCACATTACGGGCGCGGGCAACTGCGGCGTGGTGACGCCTACCAACAACCAGCCTCCGGTAGTAAACGCGGGTACTAACTACCGGATTCCGGTGAGCACGCCTTTCACTCTGACTGGCTCGGCCACGGATGCCAACAACGACCCGCTGACGTATTCCTGGGAGCAGTACAACCTGGGGCCGACCGGTTCGCCGACAGCCCCCGAAGGTGACGCGCCAATTTTCCGCTTCTTCACCCCCACGCCTTCGCCTTCGCGCACGTTCCCGAAGCTCTACAACCTGATTACCAACACCGACACGATCGGGGAGATTCTACCGACCTATGGCCGGCGTCTGATCTTCCGCTTGGTCGCCCGCGACAACCGCGTGGGCGGCGGCGGCGTCGATTACGACTCGATGCACGTAGTGGTGGTACCCACGGCTGGTCCGTTCCTGGTAACTTTCCCCAACACGCCGGTTTCGGCTAACCCCGTCCGGTGGCTGGCCGGTGCCCCCCAGCAGGTAACATGGAATGTAGCCAACACCACGGCGGCCCCCATCAACGCCGCCAATGTTGACATCATGCTTTCTACCGACGGCGGCCGCACCTTCCCGACGGTACTGCTAGCTAACACGCCCAACGACGGAAGCCAGCAAGTAACGGTTCCGGCTAGCGTAGGCAACACCAGCGCCGCTCGAATCAAAATCCAGGCTTCAGGGAATATCTTCTTCGATATTTCCAATGATAACTTCAACATTCAGGTACCTACGGGGCCAACCTTCTTCCTGACGCCCACTACGGCATCGGCCACTGCTCCGGCCATCTGCCCGGGTGGCACCACGACCCTGAACGTGGCAGTAGGTCAGTTGCAGGGTTTCACGGGTACGGTGGCCTTGTCGGCCAGCAACCTGCCCGCGGGGATGTCGGTAGCCTATACCAACGCCAGCGTAGCAGTGGGTGGCTCTACCCAGGCTACCATCACGACCACAGCGGCTACCCCTTCCGGCACTTACCTGATCAATCTGGTAGGCACCAGCGGCAGCATTACGCAGCAGCAGCAATTCCTGATTACGGTTAATCAGCTGGCTACCCAGGCCGCGGCCCCGATTACGCCTACTGCCACCACCCGCACCACGCTGCGGCCCCGCTTCTCCTGGACGGCAGTGCCCAACGCTACGGGCTACGAAATTGAAATAGCTACCGATGCCGCATTCACCAACGTTGTGCTGCCGCTCACGGCCGTAACTAGCACGACCTTTACCCCCCGGGTAGCGCTGCAGTCGGGCGTGACGTACTACTGGCGCGTGCGCGGTACGAGCACCTGCGGTACGGCTCCGTTCTCGGCGGTTACCTCGTTCCAGACCGGCACGAGTGTTTGTCAGACGATTGCCGCTACGCAAGTGCCGCGCACTTTCGCCGCCGGCGCCACCCGCTCGGTTACCTCGGTTATCAACGTAGCCAATGGGGAACTGGTATCGGATATCCGGATCAAGAACCTGACCATTACCCACCCGGACGTGAGTGAGCTGACGGTAACGCTGACCAACCCAGCGGGTCGCTCGGCTGTGCTGCTGGCCAACCTCTGCCCTGGCACTGCCGACATCAATCTGAACTTCGACGACTCGGCTCCGGCCCGCATCAGCTGCCCGCTGAGCAGTGGCCTCACCGTGCAACCTGCCAACAGCCTCAGCGACCTGCTCAACGGCCCCGCCAGCGGCAACTGGACGCTGACTGTGAGCGACAACAATGCGGCTAACGGCGGCACCTTGCGGGCCTGGAGCCTGGAAGTATGCACGCTGGGCACTGTTCCACCGGCGCCACTGTCCTTGCAGACGGTATATAACACCTACAGCAACGGTACCGGCAAAGTGGATGTTATCTGGTCGGCAGACCCCGGCAGCAGCGCCACTTCGTACGAAATTGAGCGTTCCTTCCAGAACAACACCAATTTCCAGCGCGTTGCCACGGTAGCCGCTCCGACTACTTACTACGAAGACCAAGTGACGGTAAACGGCCGCTACTTCTACCGCGTACGGTCCGTGAATACGATTGGCGCATCGGCTTATACCAACGAGGCTAATGTGCTCAGCAACAAAAACACGGCCCAGCTGAAAGGCATTCAGGTGTATCCTAACCCGAGCACCGGTATCTTCAAAGTGAGCGTAGACAATGCCCAGCGGGGCACGGTCAGCCTGCGGGTAACCGATGCGATGGGCCGCACGGTAGCCGCGCAAACGCTGACCAAAGGCGCCGCCCTGCTGCAGTACGAGCTGGACCTGAGCAAGCTCAGCACCGGCGTGTACCAGCTGCACATTAATATGCCCGATGGCACTTCCGTTCAGCGCCTGCTGAAGCAATAAGCAGCTTCGGTATAGCTCCTAAAAAAGGGCAGCTCCACACGTGGAGCTGCCCTTTTTATTTGAAGAGTAAGTTTGGTGCGTTGGTGAACGGCTGAGCTAGAACCGGTAGCGGGCCTGGGCTTTCACTTCCGAGCGGCGGGGCCCTTGTAGCTCTTCCAGACCGGAGCCAACCGTATCCTGGTTGCGGTAGTGGGTTTCGGCGTAGCGCAGCCACAGGGTGAGGTGCTTGGTACACTTCACCTCAGCAATGGCGTAGGCCCGGGTGCCCTGCCCGCTCAGGGCCGGTACGGAAAAGGCGTAGAGCACATCCTGCTCGAACACGTACTGCCGCGTATCGAAGTCGTCGGTATCGAATAGGGCATAGCGGCCGCTAAGCTGCAAACGCCGGCCGATTTTGACGGCGGCATCCTGGGCCAGCACGTAGCCCGTGCGCTGCGGACCGTTGTCTTCCCGGTAGTGGGTGCCCTGCAGGCGAGTGCGCAAGCTCAGATTCAGCGTGGGGCTGGTATCGTAAAACAACAGCAGACTGCGGCGCTGGGTGGGAGCCGTTTGGGGCAGGCTGCTCGCCGAGGCCACGTCGTACTCTTTTACCCGGTTGCGAATCTGTGCGTAGAGCAAGCTGGTTTTGGAGGGTGCAAAGGCTACGCGCACCAGCCAGTCGTAGCCCTGCGTGGGCGTGCCGGCCTGAAACTTCAGCCAGGGAAAGCTAAACTGGTCGTAATAGGCTGAAACTTCCCAGCGGGCAATAGGGCGCATCTTTAAACCAACATACAGCCCTTTCTCGTTGATATTGCGCGTGTTTTCGCTCAGCGCGTTGCCGTAAAACGTGTGAAAGTCGCGGGCGTAGTTGCGGTAAAGCAACGAGACGTCTACGGTGGAGGCCAGGCTGGCCAGCAGGCCGTTTACCGTACCCAGGCCACCACTGCTTGAGCGGGCCGTTTCGCCAAACAGAATGATGTTCCGGATAACGTAGCTGTAATGGGCGCCCAGGGCCAGGTTGTGCCGCCCCCGAAACTCGAAAGCATTATAGAGCTCGGCCTGCCGTTGCAGGGGTTTATCGAAGTGGGTATCGACGGCCGTAAGGCCCGCGCTGAAATTGCTGCTACGGCTGGTATATGTCAGGTTGCCGCCCCCAATGGTTTCGCGCAGGGTTTGACGGTTGGCCAGCTCCGACGCGGTGCGGTGAAACCCGGTAATCAGAAAGCCCGACGAAAACTCATCAAACTCGGCCAGCGAGTCGGTGGCAGTTTGGACGTTGGCATCCACCCGCTTGCGCGACAGGAAAGCCGTGGCCCGCAGCGTCGAGGTGAGGTTGAACGTGGCGGCGGCTCCGCGGAAGAAGGTGCTTTCGAGCACTGAGGAATAAGGCCGCACGCCCAGGCTACTGCGCCGAATGGTGGTAATTGTTTCGGCCCCTTTGCCCACCTGCAGCCCCGACGACAGCAGCAGCCCTTGCCCGAATTGCAGTTGATAGTCACCCAGGGCCAGGGTTTTGAGCCGCCCCCGCTCCTGCAGCACAAAGTGGCCGGAGTAAAAATCGGCGCCGTAGCGGCGGGTACTGGGGCTCCAGGTTAGCGGTTCGCCCGCATCTTTTTCCGCCGTCAACCCCAGGCTGAAGTCGCGCTGGTGGCTGACCCGAAAACGCGCCATTAGCTTGTCGGGCGAGCCCAGGTAACGGCTGCTCAGGCTACCACTGCGGCTTACGGTGGGGGCTGTGTAGCCCTCCCGCTCCTGCAGCACCCGCTCGTAGCGCACAAACAGCGCGTTGTTGTCTTCCTGGGCAATCCGCTTCCACAAAGGACCCCGAGCTGAATTGCCCAGGTTGCTTTGCACCGCCACGAAAGGCGACACCCGGTAGATAGTGCGCAGGTCGAAGCCCTCGATGCTTTGCAGCTCGTATAGGCTGATGAGGTTGCCCTGGGTTTGCCGGTGCTCGAGCAAGGCCGAAATCTGGGTTTCGGAGAGCAGCAGCAGGGCCCGCAGTTCCTCGCGCGTGGCCGTGTTCAGGTTTAGCGGCGTCTGGTAGTAAAGCAGTAGCGTTTCGTAGAGGTCCTCATAGGGCACCTGGTCACTCTGAATTTCAGCAAAGAGCTCCTGCACGAGCCGGTCCAGGTCGGCGGGAGGGCGCACGTATTCCTGGGCCAGCACTGGCCCCGCCGTCAGCAGTAGCAGCCCGAGGGTTGCCAGCGGCACGAAAGGTAGTTTCATTGGGCCGCTCGGTTGAGTTGCAAGCCAATGGCTAGGTGCTGACTCAAGCCCAGGGCCGTGTGCCAGGCTGCCGCGTAATCAATGCGGAATTGCCCGGCTTTCAACCCTACCCCGCCAGTAGTTTGGCGACTAAGCGTCGACAAGCCCCCGCGCACGACCAGGGCATCTAGCACCTGATACTCGATACCGGCCTTAAAATCGGCACTCTGGTCTACATCCTTCTCGGTTTCGGCATTCAGCATCACCTTCTCGGTAGGGCGAAAGGAAAGGCCGGCCTTGAGCACCGTGGGAACCCGCTCGTTCGCATATTCAGCCAAGCGGGCCTGGTTCAGATTGTAGAGGTAGGCTCCGAAAAACAGCCGTTTGGGCACCACTTCGGCTTGCCCGCCGAGCGAAACGGCCACGGCCCGCTTGCTGCCCAGCCCCTCGATGCTGACTTGCAGCACATCGAACCGGGCCCCAACGCTGATCAGGCTGCCGCGGTAGCCGTAGCCGGCCCCCACGCGCTGTTCGGAGTAGAGCTTGTCGCCGAAGCGCTGGGCCTCGAAGCCAACGACGCCTTTGGTAGCCTTGCCGTCGGTAGGGGCGCCAAGTGGCAGGGCCGCGGCCAGCACGGCCGTGTTCAGGGCCCGGCTCAGGTAACGGTTTTCGGCATAGAAACCCACCGCCGGGCTCGTCACCTGCCCCAGGCCGGCTACGTTGTTGCCCACCGACCACACGTCGGCCAGGGTGACGGAAGCGTTGCCCAATGCCGCGGCCCGGGCCCCGCGTACCCCGGGCCCGTTGCCCTGCGCTACGGCTAGGGAAGTGAATAACAATAAGACACTCAACGATAGGTAGATTTTTGGCATAGGCTCAGGACCTTGGCTTGTCGACAGTTTTTTAGCTCCCTAAGTAGGAGAATGTTGCGCTAAAACAAAGCATGTGCAAGGCGGTATTTTCCGGCCCGCCGCAAAAAGGCCCCGACACGTGCAGTGCCGGGGCCTTTCAAGCCACTAGAAGACGATTGGAACCTACATGCCGGCGGCGCCTTCCACCTTTTCCTTGGTTTTCTTCTTTTTCACCTTGGTTTTCTGCCCGTCGTCGGTCTTGACTTTCATCTTGTCTACGTCGCCGAGCTGGTTGAGCATGGCCGAGCTGCTGTTTTGCGGACCCACGCCGGGATTTGGGCCGTTGTTGACAATGGTCATTTCGTCAACCAGGGCTTTCCCCCCTCCGAGGTTTTCCACGCACCAGAGCACGTAGCGAATATCCACGTTGATGCAGCGTTTCAGGTCCGGGTCGTACGCTAGGTCGCCGGTCATGGCTTCCCAGTTGCCGTCGAAGGCAATGCCAATCAGCTCCCCACGACCGTTGATAACCGGGGAGCCGGAGTTGCCGCCCGTAATGTCGTTGTCGGTGGTAAAGGCCACGTGCAGGGTGCCGTCCTTGTCGGCAAAGCGGCCGTAATCTTTGGCCCGCAGCAGTTCACTTTCCTTCTTAGGCACCACAAACTCGGGGTTGGTGGGGTCTTCCTTGTCCAGAATACCCTGGGCCGTGGTGTAGTACTTGTAGTCTACCGCGTCGCGGGGCGAGTAGTCACGCACGGTGCCGTAGCTCAGGCGCAGCGTCGAGTTGGCGTCGGGCGAGTATACCTTGCTGGTGTTCTTTTCGCGCAGCGCCGCCACATAGGCGCGGTTGGCGCGGGCCAGCGTGGCCTGGTAGCCCTGAATTTTGGGAATGATATTCTGGGAGTAGTTGGTATACACCGAGTTCCAGGTTTTAAACCCGGCGTCGGCTTCCAGCTTAGCCAGCGTGGGCGCGGCCAGGAAGGCTTCAGTCTTGGCTTTCGAGGTCAGGAAGGAGTTGGCAAACACGTAGTCGGCATACTTCTGCATCGAGCCGCCGTACTGTTTCTGCACCGTCTGGAATACGTCGGGCTGCTGGGCCTTGGGCACATCGGTAGCATACATCTGCATCAGGGCCGCAAACACCTTCTTGTCGGTTGGGGCATTATAGTCCTTGAAGTGCTCTTCCGCGGCCCCCTTCAAATCAGCCACCGCCTTTTGCACCGCGGCTTTATCGGCTTTAGGATCTTTGAGCAGGTTGTACAGGGCCGAGAAGCGCCCAGCATAGGCCACGATTTCGGTGCCGTAGGCGGCTTCGTTGACATACACCGAGCTCAGGTTGTACTCGCGCAGACCGGCGTAGGCCTGGTTGATGTCGTTCAGAGCCGAGCCGTAGTTCTGGCCCCGGGTAGCATCGGCCGCAATCCACTGCAGAAGCGAGGCTTCCTCAGCCTTCTTCTGGTCTACGGTTTTCAGGCGCTTCATGCCCTCATTCTGCCCAATGTAGTATTTCCAGTAGTTGGCAATGCTGGCGTATTTGGAGGCATACTTCAGGCGAATGGCGGGGTTGGCGTCCGAGTCTTCCTTCCACAGTTTCAGGCGGGTGTCGCGCAGCTTGATGCGGGCCGGGTTGCTTTGGTCCAGGGTCAGCTGTAGGCCGGCGGCGGGCAGGAAACGCTGGGTGCGGCCAGGGAAGCCGAACACCATGGCAAAGTCACCTTCGCTCACGCCCTGCAAGCTCACGGGCAGGTGCTTTTTGGGTACGTAGGGCACGTTGTCGGCCTGGGGACCAGCCGTGGGCTTGTTGTTCTTGTCGGCGTACACCCGGAACATCGAGAAGTCGCCGGTGTGGCGGGGCCACTCCCAGTTGTCGGTATCACCGCCGAACTTGCCAATGGCTTCCGGCGGGGCGCCGACCAGGCGCACGTCGCCGAAGCGCTGGTAGACGAACATGTAGTACTCGTTGCCGGCAAAAAAGTCGCGCACGTAGGCCACGTACTGCCCGTTTTCCTTGGCCGCATCCGCCAGTTCCTTCTGCCGCTTCTGAATCAGCACGGTGCGCTCCATCTCCGACGTCTGGGGCGTGATGCCTTCCAGCACCTTGCCCGTCACGTCTTCCATGCGCACCAGGATATCCACGAACAGGCCGGGGTTGGTTTTCTCCTCGCTCTTGGTGGTGGCAAAGAAGCCTTTTTCCAGGATGTTATTTTCCGGCGTGCTGTGGGTCTGAATAGCGTCGTAGCCGCAGTGGTGGTTGGTCAGCAACAGGCCCTGGCTGCTCACAAACTCGCCGGTGCAAAAGCCGCCCAGCTGCACAATGGCATCTTTCAGGCTGGCATTATTGACGTCGTAAATTTCTTCGGCCGTCAGCTTCAGGCCTTTTTTCTGCATGTCGGCGTAGTTCAACCGCTTCACATACAGCGGCAGCCACATACCTTCGTCGGCACGGGCCGCGGCAGGCACGAGCAGCGCCAGCAGCAAAACCGTAGCCCAGAGTTTTTGTAACATGGGTGGAAAGTGGGAAAGTGAAAGGAAACCCGAACCGCAGGCCGGGCTGTTTAGTAAGCCAAACTTACGAAAACGTGGTTCGGTTCTCGTCCCCCAACCTTCCGCTGCTAGCTTTACGTGCTCCTTTACTTCTCCCCCATGTCCTACCTGTTTCGTCAGCTGTTGCTGGGCCTGATCTGGGTGTACCGCAACCTGATTTCGCCCCTGACGCCGCCCAGCTGCCGCTACCAGCCCACGTGCTCGGCCTACGCGGCTCAGGCGGTGCAAAAGCACGGGCCCTGGCGGGGCGGCTGGCTGGCCCTGCGCCGCATCGGCCGCTGCCACCCCTGGGGCGGCCACGGCTACGACCCCGTACCTTAAGCGGCCGGCCTGCGTATAGGCTACTTCCTCTTAGTGCCTTTGCCCGGGCGGCAAAGGCTTTTTTCAGCTATATTTTTTTCACGCATGCGCTTATTTCTGCTGAGTACCTCTCTGGCTGCCCTTCTGTTTTCCACCGGTTGCTCGGAAGCCCAGAGCGACGATAAAAAAGGCAAGGGCGGCAAGAAAAAGGACAAGAAGGAGAGCCTGGAAAACAACCTTATCGAAAGTGCCATTCCCGGGTTGCGGCGCGTAGGCGCGCTCAACGGGGGTGTACCGGAAAGCTCGGGCCTGGCCCGGGCCGAAACGGCCGGCACATTCTACACCCACGCCGACGCCGGCAACGAGCCCATCCTCTACAAGATTGACATGAGCGGCCGCCTGCTGGGGCGCTCTACGTTGCCTTTTCCCAACGTGGACTGGGAAAGCCTGGCCCAGGATGACAAAGGCAACCTGTTTGTGGTCGATGCGGGCAACAACAACAATTCCCGCCGCGACCTGGTCGTGTACCGGCTCAATCCCAATTCCCAGGATCTGAGCAAGATTGCCTTCTCGTATTCTGACCAGAATGCCTTTCCGCCGAGCAAAAAGCAGCGCAATTTCGACTGCGAAGCTTCCCTGTGGCACGCGGGCAAAGTGTATCTGTTCACCAAAGACCGGGGCGCCCAGAGCACGAGCAAAGTGTATACTCTCTCGGATCAGCCGGGCACCCAAAAGGCGCGGCTGCTGACCAGTCTGGCCATTCCCGGCGAAGTCACCGGCGCCGATGTCAGCTCCGACGGCCGCCGTATTGCCCTGCTGGCCCGCGAAGAGCTTTTTATGCTCGAAGGCAGCAGCTTCGAAGCGGCTCTCAAAGCCTCGCCCCGCCGGATTTCACTGAAAGGCTCGGGCCAAACGGAAGGCATCGTGTTTCACAAAGACGACAACAATAAGCTCTTCATCAGCACCGAGGAAGGCGCCATTTACGAGTACCAGCTCTAGGCGCGACTACCCATACCAAAAGCAAGAGGCCGATTCAGGATTGAATCGGCCTCTTGCGTCTACCGGGCTTTGGCTACCGGCTTATTATTTTCTTCTTCCTGTCCTAAGTCCCGCGGCGCGTAGCCATGCGGATTGCTCGGGTTTTTGCCAGCCCGCAACAGCACCCAGATGCCAACCAGAATCAGGGGAATACTCAGAATCTGCCCCATATTCAGCGGCAGGTTATTTTCAAAAGCCACCTGGTTTTCCTTCAGGTACTCGCCCAGGAAGCGCTGCGTGAAAAGAAATACGACAAACAGACCGAACAGCAGCCCGCGCGGGGTGCGCTCTTTGGTGCGGTTCCACAGGGCATACAGAATGGCCAGCAGCACGATGCAGAATAGGGCCTCATACATCTGGGTGGGGTGGCGCAGCTCGTTCGGAATATTGGTCACTTCGTGGTGAATCTCGTTGTAGCGCACGAACTTGAAGGCCCACGGCACGTCGGTTACCTTGCCGATAATCTCGGAGTTAAACAGGTTGCCGGTCCGGATCAGGGCTCCGCCCAGGGCCACCACAATCACAATTCGGTCGAGCACCCAGAGGTAGTCGAACTTATTGTTGCGGGCAAACAGCCAGCAAGCCAGCAGAATCCCGATGGTAGCGCCGTGGCTGGCCAGGCCGCCTTCCCAGATTTTGAGGATGTCGAGCGGGTGCGCCAGGTAATAATCCGGGTCGTAGAACAGGCAGTGGCCCAGGCGAGCCCCCACCACCGTGCCGATTAGCATGTAGATGGTAATCACATCGACCCAGCGCGGCGACACCCGCTCCGACTTATAGATGTGCGACAGAATGAAGGTGCCAAACACGAAGCCCGACATAAACAGCAACCCGTACCAACGCAGCGTCAGCGGACCGATTTGGGCAATGATGGGCGACACGTCCCAGGTGATATAGGCAAGCATAGGGAGCATTGTTACGAAAAGATGAAAAGGACTCAAAGGTAGTCAGACATTCGGCTTGCTGGCTGCCGAGGTGCCGGGTTGCTCAAGTGTGAGCTTGGGCCCAGTGCCGGACGCCGGAAGCTGTTCAGCGCAGGGCCCGTGCGGCCGGCTGGTCGCCAAGATAAGGCTTGACCTCGTTGGTTGGATTGGTGGACGGTAGCACCGCGCCGTCGCCGCTCAGCAGCAGGATAATACCCAGCATAGCCGCATAGCCGGGCCAGCGCAGCCAGGTAGGAAGCGCCTGATGCGCAGTAGGCCCCTCACCGGTAAGCCGGGCGCGGACGCGGCTGTAGAAAAATGGTCGGGGCTGGGTAGGCTGCCGGGCCTGCCAGTGGCGCAGCAAGCTTTCCCATTCTTCGTCGGGGTTGGGGCGTGGGAGGGAGTTAGGCATGACGCAAGGCGGGAGTAAGGTGGTGGCGGAGGGTTTTGCGGGCGCGAAACAGCAAGGATTCCACCGCTGGCACGGTCGTTTTGAGCACGGCGGCAATTTCCTCATAGCTGAGTTCCTGCTCGTGACGCAGCGTAAAAGCGACCTGCTGCTGATCGGGCAGACGGTCAATCAGAGCCAGTAGGCGGGTTAGCTGCTGCTGCTCTTCCAGCCGCGCCTGCGGGTGCACTTGATCCACCGGCTCGTATAGCACTTGGTTGTCGAAGCCCAGCAGACTGGTGAAGTAGGCGAAGCGCTTCTGGGCCCGGGCCCGGCGACGGTTTTTCAGGGCTCGGGAAGTTGCCAGCCGGTAGAGCCAAGTGCTCAGCGCAGCCTCGCCCCGAAACCGGCCGACGGTCTGATACACCTCCACAAAAACTTCCTGGGCTACATCCTCGGCCTCTTCCGGCGACCGAAGCAGGGCCAACACCGTCCGATAAATCCGGTTCTGGTAGCGTTCCACCAACGTGCGAAAGGCAGCTTCACTACCCTGTTGCAGCTGCGCTACCAGTTCGGCATCGGCAGCGGCGGCAGGACTTTGGGCAGCAGGTGGTGAGCCATGAACGAGGGACAGCGGAAGGGTATACACGGGAAAAGCAGGCGCTGAAAAGGTGAAAATGCTACTTGTTCAGTTTCCCGCACTGGCCGCGAATACTGAGAGTATGCCTGCTTAGGTCACCTTATTAGCCAAAACTTGCGCCCCGTTCCCAACTTTATTTCAGTGCTCTGTAAACCAATTCGTTAATCTACCTAAAACTTCCCTGCCCTGGTGTGCAGTAGCTCAACCAGAACCCGCTCAGCTGCGCTACAGGCTGTTTAGCTCGTGCGTGAAGCCGCCGCTCAAAATCGGGAATCGTAGCCACGAGCGGGGGTCCACGTTGTAGTCATCGAGGTGGAAGGCCGGGGCAAACCGTTCTCGCTTCCACTGGTTGCGCGACCAGAGCGAATAGAATCGCTTCACGTAGGTTTTTAGCTGTTCAGGGTCGGTGTCCGGCTCTTCCTGCACCAGCGTGGCGTACACTTGCTGCGGACTAAGCCGGTTGTAAAAGGCCAGCCGCTCGATTCGGTTGAGCAGAATGTAGGGCATCAGGTCCCGCTCGTCGGTTTGCTTGTCTTCCAGGGGGCGCAGCTCGGCCGTGGGCTGCAGGGCATTCACGTGGCGCAGGCCGGGGTAGTTCAGCTCGGTTTCGGCCCAGCGCAGCCATTTCTTCACAAAATCCTTGTCGACGCCCCCGATGGGCGAAATGCTACCGGCCGTGTCGCCATCCATGGTGCAATACCCCACGGAAGCTTCCGAGCGGTTCGACGTGGTGATGAGCAGGGCATTCTGCACGTTGGCGAGCAGCCAGATGGCAGGGGCCCGCACCCGGGCCTGAATATTTTGCAAGGCCAAATCGTCGGTTTTCCAGCTTAGCTCCCGGCCCAGCGCATGCTGGATTTTGCCCACGTAGCCCGTTACTTCCTCATCAATCCCCCAGTTGTAGAACACGGCCCCGATGGACTCGGCCAGCTCTTTGGCCGAGTTAAAGGTATCGTCGGAAGAGTTGACGGTGCCCTGATAGGCGCAGGTCAGCAGGTGGCCCGTTATTTCCCGCTGCTGCCGCTGTTGTTCGGCGTCGGGTTGGGCGTAGGAGGCATCCTTGGGCCCGGTGGCCTGCTGATCGGTCTGCGGCTCAGCCGGGCCGGCAATGCGGGAAATATCTTCGGCGGTAAAGCAGCCGGAGCGACGCATAAACTCGGCCGTCCCGATTTCCTGGGTGCCCAGCCGTACCATTTCGGCCACGCCCACGGCGCACATGCAGGAGTCGGCCCCGCCGCTTAGGCTTAGTACGAAGCCGCGGGTGCGCGCCTTGCGCATGTAATCGAACAAGGCCAGGCTCAGGGCCTGGTTCAGTTCCCGGTACTCGTCGGGTGTGGGCAACGGAGTAATGACTTCAGCATGGGCCAAAGGCGTCGAAAAATCCACGTCCACGCACTCCATATCCACTTCCTTGAAGCTCAGCAGCTGGTTGCGGTGGAGCAGGTGGCCGTTGCGCGCTACCAGAATTTCGCCGTCGTAAATCATCCGGCCCGCTTCGTTGCCGAGCAGGTTGGCGTAGAGGTAGGTGCAGTCGAAGTTGCGCGAGGCATTGAGCACGAGGTTGTAGCGCACGTCGGTTTTGCTCATGGCAAAGTGGCTGGCCGACGGATTCACAATTAAATCGACGCGCCCTTTGAGGCGGCAAGCGGGCCGCTCGTTGTCGGGCCGCCAGGCGTCCTCGCAGATTTCAAAGCCGAACCGCACGCCCTTATGCTCGAATACCAGGTCACCGATGGGCCACTGCTGTCCTTGCCAATTTACCGTACTGGTTTCGCCGGCCCGCCAGGAGTTGAAGAAGCGGGGCTCGTAGTGCACCCCGTCGTTGGCCAGAAACTGCTTGGCCGCAAACCCCAGAATTTCTCCGTCGCGCAGCACGGCCGCCGTATTGTAAGTGCGTCCATTCAGGCGCACGGGCAAGCCCACGCACACGAGGATTCCCTGGGTCCAGGGCCGCACCTGCTGCAGATACTCCAGGGCTTCGGCCGACAGCCAGTCACTTAAAAACAAGTCTTCGCAGCCGTAGCCGGTCAGGCAGAGCTCGGGCAAACAGAGTAGCTCCACCCCAGCCGCCTTGGCCTGATCCAGGGCTTCTTTAATCGTCCGCAGATTGTGTTGCCAGTCAAAGGGTATCTGGTTGAGGGCGGCGCCAGCTAATTTCATAGGGAAAGGTAGTGTTTCCACAAAACAACTGCATTTCACCTCAGCAGGTTGTATTGAGGAAGTAAAAAAACCTGTCATGGTGAGGACGCGGGACGCAGCAATCGGCCCTTCGCGTATTACACCATTACTTTTACTAAAAAGCGTTGGGGTCTGCCACAGTGAGCGAGGCACGACGCCATCCATCCGCGGAAGTGCTCATCCTAGTAAACGGCAAAGCCCCTCACTACCGGCGTGTAGTAAGGGGCTTAGTGGTACAATGACAAGGACAACTCATGCTGCGCAGCGGACGGCTGGCTTCACGCTGCTCGCTATTACAGCAATTATACTCCTAGTGCTGCCAAGGCCCGCTCGGCGGCCAGTTGTTCGGCCTGCTTCTTACTCAAGCCCATGCCCGTGGCCACCGGCTCGTCATCGAGCATCACCGTGGCCGAAAACTCCATTACCCCGCCCGCCCGGGGCTGGCCGGTCAGGTCGTAGCGGATGGTCTTGCCCTGGCGCTGGGCCCACTCAATGAGCTTACTCTTAAAGTTGGCCGTCGTTTCAATCAACGACTTGACATCAATAAAGGGCTTAATCAGACGAGCCAGCACAAATTTTCGGGCAGCTTTATAGCCTTGGTCCAAATAAATGGCCCCGACCAAGGCCTCCAGCGCGTTGCCGTTTACGGAGCGCGACCGGGCGGCCCGCCCCTGCGCCGGATCAAGCTGCACGAGCTTATCCAAGCCAATTTTCAGGGCCAGGCCGTTCAAGCTTTCCCGGTTGACGATGCGGGAACGAAGCTCGGTGAGAAAGCCTTCCTGCTCGTAGGGGAACTTACGAAACAAGTATTCGGCTACCACGGCCCCCAGCACCGCGTCGCCCAGAAACTCCAGCCGCTCGTTGCTTTGGTGCCGGGCCGTGTCGCCCTGCTGCCGCACCACCGAGGAGTGGGTAAAGGCCAAATGGTAAAGCCGCACGTTGTCAGGCGTGCGGCCGATTACCGTTGCAATTGCTTGGCGAAAAGCTCGGTCCTGCCCTAGCAGCCGCCGGAAAAATCCAAAGAGCGGTAGTGGCTGACCTGGTCGAAGCATTAGTCGCGCAGCTTGCGGAAAACTACCGACGTGTTGTGCCCGCCAAACCCGAAGGTGTTGCTCATGGCCACGGTCACATCCCGCTTCTGAGCCTCGTTGAACGTGAAGTTCAGGCGAGCATCCAGCTCCGGGTCGTCGGTAAAGTGGTTGATAGTCGGCGGAACAATCCCGTGCTGGATAGCCAAGATGCTGGCCAGCGCCTCGATACCACCTGCGCCCCCGAGCAGGTGCCCAGTCATGCTTTTGGTAGAACTGATATTGAGGTTGTAGGCGTGTTCTCCGAATACTTTTTCGATGGCCTTGATTTCAGCGCCGTCGCCCAGCGGCGTACTGGTGCCGTGGGTGTTGATGTAATCAACTTCCTGCGGGCTGATACCGGCGTCGCGCAGTGCGTTTTGCATTACCAGTACCACCCCTTCCCCTGTCGGGTCGGGAGCAGTGATGTGGTAAGCATCCGACGACAAGCCGCCCCCGATGATTTCGGCGTAGATCTTGGCGCCACGGGCTTTAGCGTGCTCATACTCCTCGACGACCAAGGCCCCGCTGCCCTCGCCCAACACAAAACCGTCCCGGTCTTTGTCGTAGGGGCGAGAAGCCGACTCGGGGTCGTCGTTTCGTTCGCTCATGGCTTTCAGGGCATTGAAGCCCCCTACCCCAGCCTCCGTAATGGCAGCTTCGGAGCCGCCTGTCACGGCCACGTCGGCCATACCGAGGCGGATGTAGTTGTACGCCGCCACAATAGCGTCGGAGGAGGACGCGCAGGCCGAAGTCGTCACGAAATTCGGGCCGCGGAAACCGTTCTTAATCGAGATGTTGCCCGACGCGCTGTCGGCAATCATTTTCGGAATGAAGAACGGGTTGTAGCGTGGGGTGCCGTCGCCTTTGGCGAAATTAAAGCACTCCTCCTGGAAGGTTTTCAGGCCCCCAATGCCCGACCCCCAGATAACGCCGACGCGGTCCTTATTGACGCCCTCCAGGTTGGCATCCTTGATGGCTTCGTCGCTGGCAATGACGGCAAACTGCGTGAACAGGTCCATCTTCCGACCTTCTTTGCGGTCGAAATAGTCGTCAGGATTGTAGTTTTTTACCTCGCAGGCAAAGCGCGTTTTAAACTTGCTGGCGTCGAAGCGGGTGATGGCGGCCGCACCGCTTACGCCGCGCGAGAGCCCGTCCCAATATTCAGCGACGGTTTTGCCCAGCGGGGTAATGGCACCAAGGCCGGTCACAACAACTCTCCGAAGAGACATAGGCGAAAGTGGAGACTGAATAAAAAGCAAAACGGCCGGCGGCGAGCCGGCCGGTAAGCACTAAAACAGGGTAGAAAGAAGCGAAGCCTTACTTAGCGTGCTCTTCCAGGTAGCTGATAGCCTGACCAACAGTGGCAATGTTTTCAGCCTGATCGTCTGGGATAGACACGTTGAATTCTTTTTCGAATTCCATGATCAGCTCGACAGTGTCCAGGGAATCAGCGCCCAGATCGTTCGTGAAGCTAGCTTCAGGAGTTACTTCAGACGCTTCAACACCAAGCTTATCAATGATAATGGCTTTTACTTTTTCTGCAATTTCAGACATTTCCGTGGGGGTTTAGAGAAAACTCGGCACAAATAACACTAACTTCCCTAACATTTTCAAACCGGCAGCCTGTAATCTTGGCAGTGTAAGATTATGGCTGAGGTGGTTTCTTTGGCCCTGTTGCGTGTGTAATTTTGTTCTTCGCCGTTTTGGAAGTGCCTTATGAAAACGCTCACGCTGGATCTGGAGTATGATTGTGACTTCGACTTGTTCGGTATTGTTTCCTCGAGCCGGGAGCACAAGTTGGCTTGGACGCTGAACAGTTCCTTGCGCCTACGTCTGATCAAGCAGCAGGATTTAATTTACGATTTGTTTGCCCAAGGCCGGCTGGTTATTAGCAACTACCTGCACGCTACCGAAAACAGCACTTTGCGCCTGCTGCGCAACCGCTCGGTAGACCCATCCCCCCTGAAAAAGCCGTTTCTGGCCCCCGACATCAAGGAATACGATTACCTGATTCAGGTTAGCAATGGGGCCGGGCCCCTGGCCCCGCAGGAACTGCTGGAGCAGCTTACGCGGCTGCCCGAGGTGCAGTACGCCTGCCAATTCGACCCGAATACACTAAAATTCAAAGAAAATCTGCTCTTTTGAGCTCGCACAACCAGCGGCGACTACCGGAGTCGCAGCACAGGACCTTATTTCGTCAGCCCGAAACTGGCCAGAATAGCATTCTGCCTGGGATTTCGCGCCACGGGATGAGGTCCTTCGCTTGCCCTCTGGCTAGCCGCACTATTTAACCCGAACCATACTGCATGGAACCGACCGCTCATTTTAATAAAGTCAAGATCGTGGCCACCGTGGGCCCGGCTTCTAACACCTACGAAAAGCTGGGAATGCTTATTCGCGAAGGCGTGGATGTATTCCGGTTGAACTTCTCCCATGGCTCCCACGAAGACCATTTGGCCGTTATCAACACCGTACGACGCCTCAACAAGGACCTGCGTACGCATGTGGGTCTGCTGCAAGATTTGCAGGGCCCCAAAATTCGTTTGGGAGAAGTAGAAGGCGGCGGCGTTGAGATTAAACCCGGCGACAAAATCAAGCTGGTATGCGGGGAGAAGGAAATCAGCACGGCCACGCGCCTGAGCACGATTTACCTAGGCCTGGCCCGCGACGTGAAGCCCGGCGACATGATCCTGATTGACGACGGTAAAATCGAGTTGCGCGTACTGGCCACCGACCGGGACAAAGAGGTCGACGTGGAAGTAATTTACGGCGGGCTGGTGAAGCCCCGTAAAGGTATTAACCTGCCCGACTCCGAAGTTTCGGCCCCGTCGATGACCGAAAAGGACATTGAAGATTTAAAGTTCGGCCTGGAAAACGACGTAGATTGGATTGCACTGTCCTTCGCCCGGCGGGCCGAGGATATCCGCTTTATTAAGAGCCTGATTGCCGAGAGCGGCAAAACCGCCCGCGTCATCGCCAAGATTGAGACGCCGGAAGGCCTCAAGAACCTCGACGAAATCATTGCCCTGACCGACGCCGTGATGGTGGCCCGCGGCGACCTAGGCGTGGAGGTGAAGATGGAAGAGGTGCCGATGGCCCAGAAAATGATTGTGGAGAAGTGTAACAAGGCCGGCAAGCCAGTAATCGTAGCGACCCAGATGATGGAAAGCATGATTACGGCACCCCGCCCCACCCGCGCCGAGACCAGTGACGTCGCCAATGCCGTCATCGATGGGGCTGATGCCGTGATGCTCTCGGCCGAAACGGCCGTGGGTGCCTACCCCGCCGAGGTCATCCGTTCGATGGTAGCTACCATTCTGAGCGTGGAAACCCGCATGCCAAACCTGTTTAACCGCTGGCACCCCATCACGCCGGAGTCGCCCTCGTTCATGGTCGACAGCGTGCTGTCGGCGGCCTGCCACTTGGCTAAAAACACGGGTGCCAAGGCCATTACGGGCATGACGCACCGCGGCTACACGGCCTTCCAAATTGCTAAGTATCGCCCCAAAGCCAATATCTTTATCTTCACTGACAACCGCCCGCTGCTCACCACTCTGAGCCTGATCTGGGGCGTCCGGGGCTTCTACTACGACCGGATGCTGAGCACTGACGGCACCATCTCCGACATCAAGTACGTGCTGACTACCACCGGCCACCTCAACAAAGGAGACGTCTTTATTAATACGGCCTCCATGCCCATCAACGAGAAGGGTAAAACAAACATGGTGAAGGTGAGCGTAGCCTAGCCCCCACTTTCCCGTTCGCAAAAAAGCCTGGTCAGAATAGTCCGACCAGGCTTTTTTATGTCTCATGCCATAGACGTTAGGGCAGCTTTTGTACCTGCAAAGCCCGCGCCGAACCGTCGGCGGTTCGGAGCTGGGCTACGTAAAGCCCCGCGGCTTTTTCCTGTAGGGGCAGCAGCACCTGGGTTTGTCCGGTTGCCAGCGTCGTTTGCCACACGCAACGCCCTACCGCATCAAGTAGCACCAGCCGGGAACCCGCCGGAACTGCCGTGGCCAGTTGCAAAGTCATGTTGGCCGAGGTGGGGTTGGGAAACACTTGAAAAGCCGGGGCCGTGGTAGCCTTGTGCGTGGGCAGTAGGGTCCCGAAGCTAGCACGACTGCCGCAGGTGGTTAGGGCCGTGCCGCGGGTCCGGGAATAGTATTGCAGCGACTTACTGCCGTAGAGCTCACCGAGCCCAAGCGAGGATGAAAAAGCCTGCTGCCAAGCTAGGGCGTCCAGGCCCAAAGTGTACATAGCGGTAGAGGTGCGGTACATAATCTGGTACGCCGGCTGCAGTCCAGGGCCAAAGCACCCGCTGCTGTTGCCGCTAAGGAGTCCCATACCTACAATTAGGCGTTGGTCGTTGCCGGTTGAAGAGGCCAACCGGTACTCGCCCGACAGCATTGGCAAAGCGTTGGAAATAGCCCTGTTGACCTGCAACTGCCCCGTACGCAACGATACGGCCAGCCGCCCCCCGGTAACGGGCCCCAGCGTATTACCAACCGTGTTGTTGCACCCCGGAACACTGAAAGTTTCGGTACGGCTCTGCTCCTGAAAAGTATACACCAGGCTATCGGCGGTTTGCTGACGGCTTTTGATGCGGCGCAGCGTATAGGTGCGGGAACAGGGCAACCCACCGTAGCTGAAGGGTTCTTCAACATAGCCGATTTCATCCCCCGCCTGCATATCAAACAAGGCCAGCGGACTATAGGCTGATTGCAGCAAAGGAGCCGGCAGCTGGGATTGGACGTACTGCTTCGAGGCTCCCGCGTACGGATACACCAGCTCCGTCGCCGCTAGTAAGCCGTAGCGCCGGCTCAGGCGCACTACTTGCCCGTTACTGAGCGTAATGGTAGCGAGGCTGTCCGTCACGGTGGGGCTGCCGAAGCTTTGCAGCGTGCGACTCGTAAGGGTAGCCGTTACCAGTGGGTTTTGGCCGGCCGTCCAGGTAGTGCCAACGGCCACCCGGGGGCGCAACAGCAACGTCGTAGCGCCCTGCCCGGCCGTTGGGTCGAGGTTCACAACCAGCCGGTAGTCGGATGTGCCGGGCCGCCATTCCAGCCGGGAGCCAAACAGGTTATTTCGACTTTTGTAAAAATTGGCCCGGTCACCCTCCGGAGCCCGCCGCATCATGCGGTTGAAGGTATAAACCGAGTCGCCGCCGGTAGTAACATAGGCCGAATCGACCCGTAACGTGTGCGTCTCGCTGCTGGCAGTGGCATTGCTCACCTGATAGGCATAAATCAGCCCTTGCCGGAAAGGCTTCCAGCTTTGGGCTTGCCCCGTTTGCTGTAACAAACACGCCCCGCTAATCAGTAAGTAGTATATTTTTTTCATCCGCAATAGGTTAAGTGTATGAATGCGGGAAAATATACAATAAAACTGTTACTCAAGCCTTAAGTAATAACAAATAGAAAAGCCCCAATGCTTAGGCACTGGGGCTTCTGTATAACAGAGCAGAAAAGTCAGTGGTGCTTAGGCAGCCAGCGACTTCACGAACTTAGCCAGCTTCGACTTGTTGTTAGCGGCTTTGTTCTTGTGAATGATGTTCTTCTTGGCCAGACGGTCCAGCATCGACGATACTTTCTTCAGCAGCTCTTGTGCCTCGGTAGCATCGGTGGTGGCGCGCAGCTTCTTAACAGCGGTGCGGGTCGATTTAGCCTGATAACGGTTCAACACGCGCTTCGCTTCGTTGGAACGGATGCGCTTGAGGGCCGACTTATGATTTGCCATGGGTATGGTAAAATTGACGTTCTGCTCGGATTGTGTTCAATTGGGTTGGCAAAGGTAAGCCTTTGGTTTGAAATAACAAATACCTGATCCGCATTTGCCCACCTCAGCCCGAGCCAATGCGCAAATATAGCTGCTTCGGCCTGATTTTGCCTGTGCTAAACCAGCAAACGAGGCGTTGCCCCACCTAACCCACGCTTTTCCGCTTACCTTTTGCGGGCTTATGAAATACCTTACCCGCACCGTCTGGCTGCTTTCCCTGGTTAGTCTGTTTACCGACTTGGCCAGTGAGATGCTGTATCCGGTACTGCCTATTTACCTGAAAAGTATTGGCTTCTCCGTCTTCCTAATTGGAATTCTGGAGGGCGTGGCCGAAGCTACTGCCGGACTCAGCAAGAGCTACTTCGGCCAGTGGTCCGACCGGCTCGGGCAGCGCCTGCCGTTTGTGCGGTGGGGTTACGGCCTAAGCGCCCTATCTAAGCCCATGCTGGCCGTACTGGCCGCGCCTTGGTGGGTGCTGCTGGCCCGCACCGTCGACCGGCTGGGCAAGGGGCTGCGAACTGGCGCGCGCGACGCCCTGCTGGCTGATGAAGCTGCCACCGGGCGCGTCGGAGCCGTCTTTGGCTTTCACCGGGGCCTCGATACGCTGGGCGCGGTACTGGGGCCGGCAGCGGCCTTGTATTGGCTTACCCAGCATCCGGGGCAGTACCGCTTGCTGTTCTTGCTGGCTTTTATTCCGGGAATAGTTGCCGTGTTGGCCACACTACTAATTAAGGCCAAGCCCATACCTGCCTCAGCAACACCAGTTCGTCCTTTTTGGGCCTCTTTTGCCTACTGGCGGCAGGCTCCGCCCGCTTACCGGCACGTGGCCGGGGCCCTGCTCATATTCGCTCTTTTCAACAGCTCCGATGCGCTTCTGCTCTTGCTGGCCCGGCAGCAGGGCTTGTCTGACCCCGCTGTTTTGGGCGTCTACATCTTTTACAACTTGGTGTATGCCGTAGCAGCCTTTCCAGCCGGTTTGCTGGCCGACCGCCTTGGCAAGCGTCCTTTGCTGGTAGGTGGCTTGGCACTGTTTGCGGTAGTATATGCCGCGGCTACCCAGGTACACGGCTGGGAGTGGTTTGGAGCTGTATTCGGGCTCTACGGCTTGTATGCAGCCGCGACGGAGGGCATCGGGAAGGCCTGGCTGAGCCAACTCTGTGCCCCCACGGATAAAGGGGCTGCCCTGGGTACTTTCGCCGGCTTGAATAGTTTGGCCGCCTTGCTGGCCAGCACAGTAGCCGGGCTGCTGTGGCACCTGCAAAATGCAACGCTTGCTTTCGGGATTTCGGCCGTGGCAGCAGCGGCTGTGGCCATCTTTCTGGCAGTTGTGCCCGTGCCTACAAAGCACTAGCCCCCGCCCGGTTGTTCGGACAGGGGCTAGTGTCGTGAGCTGGCTAAACCACTTGGCGCCGAAAAAGATTAATCAACTTTTTTCTCGATTTGGTCGGCCATGGTGTGGTGCGAGCGGAGCATGGGCAGCGCTTTGGTTGCAAACGACTGAACAGCTGGCGTCTGTGCGCCTTTGCTCTTCACCTCGAACATGGCAACATCCATCTTGTGGGCCATTTCCATGGCGTCCATGTAGTCCTCATCAAAGGCTTTGCCCGTTTTGTTCATCAGCCGGTCGGCCATGGCTTGGTGTACGGGCATCATGGTTTGGGGCAAGGTAACTCCCAAAGGAGCTGCTACCGTTTTCAGCTCCTGGGTAGCCTTGGTGTGGTGGTCGACCATCATCTGGCCAAATTTCTTCACATCCGCATTGGTTGATTTTTGCACGGCCATCTGGCCCATCTGAATTTCGAGCAGGTTGCTGCTGGCGGCTGTCATCAGGAAAGTTGGATCCTGCATGGTGGAGAAAGTGGCCATGAAAGCCGTTGGATCAGCCGCGCCGGCCGCGCCGCCCGTGCTAGCCAGCCCGCTGTTGTTCTCCGTAGAGCCCGAGCCGACCATAACCGACGTACCACCGGTAGAGCCCCCGCCGGTGGTCCCGGAGCTAGCGCCAGTGGCGGTGCCGCTGGTAGTACCCGAAGAGGAAGCGCCGCTGGCAGCATCCATGCTGGTGCTCGTACCGGTTGAGCTGCCCGAAGTCGAGCCGGCACTCATACTCGTATTGGCCGTGCCGCAAGCAGTGCCCAAAAACAGCGCGCTGCCTACCAAAAGTTGGGGAATTACTTTCATCGTTTTCATAGTTTGAGTTGTGAGTAGGGTGTGTATACGATTTGCTACTAAATCAAGATGCTACTGTTCAGCCTGTTGCTGTCAATACCTTCCTTGATAAGCCCCCAACAGCACCTTGCTCTCCTGCCTGAATTCTGCTTCTTACTTATGCAGGGCACGACCAGCCTGGGCGCAACTTTCCCCGGTGGCCCTGGGTTTGGACCCCAGCTATGCGAAGCAGGAAGTTCGACAAAACAGGTATGCATGCATACCTGTTTTGGTTGTATCTTTCCATAGCCAGTTGCGCTAGCTCCCTATCCTTCCGCTTATTTGCCGACGATGCCTATTGTTTCTCCTTCCCGCTATCAGCCCCCGTTTTACTTGTTCAATGGGCACATCCAAACCATCGTACCCAGCCTGTGGCGCACGGTGCCGGATGTGACCTACCAGCGCGAACGGGTGGAAACTCCCGACGGCGACTTCCTGGACCTCGACTGGTCGTACCAGGCCGGTGAACCGGCCGACACGCTTGCCATCGTGTCGCACGGGCTGGAGGGAGACGCGGGGCGGCCCTACGTGCGGGGTATGGTGCGCGCCCTCAAGCGCGCCGGCCTCGACGCGCTGGCCTGGAACTACCGCAGCTGCAGTGGGGAAATGAACCGCCTCGTACGCTCCTACCACTTGGGCGATACCGACGACCTGGATTTTGTGATACGCTACGCCCTGGCCACGGGCCGTTACCGCCGCGTGTTCCTGACCGGCTTTAGTGCGGGTGGCAACGTGACCCTAAAGTATTTGGGCGAAAACCCGGCCCGGATACCTCGGGAAGTAGCCCGAGCCGCCGTGTTTTCGGTGCCAACGGACTTGAAGTCCAGCTCCTACCAAATTTCCAAGCCCGAAAACCGCCTCTACCTGGCCCGCTTTCTAAAGTCGTTGCGGGCCAAAATGCGGCAGAAAGCGGAGCTGCTGCCGGGCCAGATCAACGTGGACAACCTAGAGCTACTGCGCGACTTTCCGCAGTTCGACGACCGGTTTACGGCCCCCATGCACGGGTTCAAGTCAGCCGACGATTATTATGAGCAGTCCAGCTCGGGGCGTTACCTAGCCGGTATTGCCATTCCTACCTTGCTGGTAAATGCCGAAAATGACCCGTTCCTGGCGCCCTCCTGCTTTCCCCGGGACATAGCCGCCGCCTCGGAATTTGTGTTTCTGGAAACGCCACCCGAGGGCGGGCACGTCGGCTTTGCCGAAGGCACCCCCGATGGAGAATATTATTCGGAACGCCGCGCCGTGGAGTTTCTGACAGCAGAAATACCGGGTTAATATCCTGAAGGCACACTATGCAGCGTGCGGATGAATGTACTACACTCCTGTTCTGGCGCGGACGCAGGCCGAAGCAACCCGTCCGCTGACATGTGCTGAGTGCTCCCACCTGAAAAGCCCTACCGTCTGAGCAGACGGTAGGGCTTTTTGGTAAAAGGCCGTGCCGCAGCAGACAGCTGGCCACGTCTCTGCTTTATGCGCAGAATACTTACAAAGACAGGGGCCTTGTACGGCACACCTTAAGTTGTGACAGGAACAAAGACGACTTTTTTGGTTTCGAAGAATTCTTCCTCAAAGTAGTCGCTCAGGTTGTGCACGTGAGCAACTAGCCCAGATTCCTCGATTTCCTCGGTCAGGTCGCCGCCTTTGAGGTAGTAGAGGCCCGTAGTGGCGTCGCCTTGGGCCTTGTAGCGGTGGGCAATCCAGGGGTGAAACGTGGCCAGGCGCGCCACGGCGCGGCTTACGACGTAGTCGTATTTGGCCCGCACCTGCTCGGCGCGGGTCTGCTCGGCCGTGAGGTTGCGCAGGCCCAGAGCGTGGGCCATTTCCTGCACGGCCCGAATTTTCTTGCCAATGCTGTCGACGAGGTGAAACTTCACCTCCGGAAACAGAATAGCCAGGGGAAGGCCCGGCAGCCCCCCGCCCGTGCCCACATCGAGCACCGACGTGCCGGCCGGAAACTGCACTACTTTGGCAATGCCCAATGAATGCAGAAAGTGCCGCTCGGCAAGGTTGTCCACATCGGTGCGGGCTACCAGATTCAGGCGCTCATTCCAGCTACGAAACTCGGTTTCGAGTTGGGAAAAATGCCTTTTTTGTTGGTCGGTGAGGTCGGGAAAGTAGCGGGCCAGAATATCCATTGGCGCAAAGATAGTGAGGCTTGAGCGGTGACTAACACTACTGATACGGCCAGGCGAGCCGCGGCGAAACATCTCGGGCGCTGATGGTAGCTCGGCAACCGTGCTGCTGCGCCCCAAGAAGTATGCCTGCTGCTTCGTTGCCATGCCGAATGATTCGCCTTCTTGGCTGCACTCGAAATACCATGTGGGTACTGTCAGTCAAGCAAAGAGCACAAAAAAGCCCCGCCGTATGGCGGGGCTTCTGTCATCCTTAAATGATGTGCTTCTTGTTTTTCACCATGTCATAGAGCAACTCACGGGCGCGGTGCAGCTGGGCTTTCACGGTGCCGAGCGGGGCTTTCAGCTCCTGGGCAATTTCTTCGTAGCTGAGCTCATCGAAGTAACGCAAAGTCACAAGGCGCTGATACTTATCGGGCAGCCGCGAGACGACGTGCTGCATGATTTCGATTTTCTGATTTTTGATGGCCGACTCCTGGGGGTTCAGGTTCTGGTCGCGGAAGTCGATGGTAATCTCGTCGCCATTGTCAATCTTGATGGCCGAGTCAATGGACATCGTCTTGATTTTATTCTTGCGAATAAAGTCGATGCAGTTGTTGGTGGCAATGCGGAACAGCCAAGTACTGAAGGCGTACTCCGGGTTAAACTTGTGCAGGTTGCGGAATGCTTTGGCAAACGCCTCAATAGTCAGGTCCTCGGCGTCGTCGGGGTTGCGCACCATTTTGAGCACCACGTGGTACACCGGCTTCTTGTAGATCTGCATCAGCTCGGCATACGCCTTTTCATCGGCTTGCTCCACAGCAGCGCGAATGAGCTTGAAGTCGTGCTTGGCTTTGGCAGAAAACTGCTTTTGAATTTCCTGATTGTTTACTTCCATCGGAGGTTACGGTAGAGGAACAGCGAAATTCCCAGAGCTAGATAGTAAAAAAAATAAACAGCGTCGAGTACGGGCAGCAACACAGTCGGCAGTCGGTTGTCGAGCCGCTGGCCAAGCTTTGCATACGTAGCACAAATTACCACCGTACGAATACCCCACAAGGCGGTCAAAGGTACCCAATCGGGTCGGGAAATCAGCAGCACCAAGGTTGTGAAATAAAAAAGCAGATTAGTGCCAATAAAGTTTCCGATTCGTAATCTATCGGCCAGCCGGTAGCGCTGGCCCGCCGACAAATGCCGACGTTTTTGGCGCCACCACACTGCCCAGGTTTTGGCTGGTACGCTAAGCGTATGTGCAGCCGGCTCGGCCTCCACCGTCACGCGTTGTCCGTGGCGCACGGCATCCTGCACGAACAGGTCGTCGTCGCCGCCGAGGCTGCGGATATGGGAAGCAAAGCCTTTGGTTGCATGGAAACATTGCTGCGTGTAGGCCAGATTGCGGCCCACGCCCATGTAGGGTTGCCCCCGCCACGCGAAGGACAGATACTGTGCTCCAGTGAGCAGGGTTTCAAAACGGATGAGTTTATTTAAAAAACCGGGCGCCTCCGCATAGGCCGAATATCCCAAAATAACATCCGCCGGCCGGCTGAAGCCGCGTTGCATTAATCGAACCCACTGATTAGTAGCCGGAATACAGTCGGCATCGGTAAACAACAGGCGCGGGTAGCGCGCCACTTTTATTCCCAGGGTCAGGGCATATTTTTTTGGCGACAACCCTTCGGGCGTTTTATCCACCGTTACTAGGCGCACGTTGGGATAGTACTGGGTGAGCTGCTGCACGTACAGATACGTGTCGTCGCCCGAGCGGTCGTCGACCAAAATAATTTCGAAGCCGGCCGGATACTCCTGCTGCAAGAGCAACGGCAGCAGTTGGCGCAGGTTGTCCAGCTCGTTGTGGGCGCACACCAGAATAGAAACCGGTTCGGCATCGAGTTGCGCATCGGCCGGCGCAGGGGCTTGGGGGCGCAGGGCGAAGGGCAGAAAGTAATACGCCGCGTAGCCCAGCTGTACCAGCACGGAAACCAGCAGCAGCCAAATAGCAGGAGAAAATTGGACTGGCAACGCGTAGAAATTGGGTAAGTGGGCAAAAGTAGGTATTCAACACGAGGGAACCGTGGTAAGGGTTTACCTTTGCAGATTCAAACGCCATTTCTCCGCCGGGGCGTGGCTGGGCGTAGTCCGCAGCCCAGGACGAACAGCTCATCTGCCATCCCCTGAAACGGGAATTCTTATCCACGCATGACCTTCGATTTAGTAGCCCACGACCCTCAGTCCAAAGCCCGCGCCGGGGTGGTGCACACGGCGCACGGCGCCATCCAAACGCCCATTTTCATGCCCGTGGGCACGGCCGGCACCGTCAAGGCCGTGCAGCAGCGCGACCTGAAAGACGATATCAAGGCCCAGATTATCCTGGGCAATACCTACCACCTCTACCTGCGCCCGGGCCTCGACGTGCTGCGCGCGGCCGGTGGCTTGCACAAGTTCAACGGCTGGGACCGGCCGATTCTCACCGACTCGGGCGGCTACCAGGTGTACTCGCTCAGCGGCACGCGCAAAATCAAGGAGGAAGGCGTGAAATTCCGCTCCCACATTGATGGGTCCCAGCACTTGTTTTCGCCCGAGGGCGTGATGGACATTCAGCGCACCATCGGGGCTGACATCATGATGGCCTTCGACGAGTGCACGCCCTGGCCCTGCGAGTACGACTACGCCGCCCGCTCCCTGGACATGACCCACCGCTGGCTCAAGCGCTGCATCGAGCGTTTCGACAGCACCGAGGGTCACTACGGCTACGAGCAGACCCTGTTCCCGATTGTGCAGGGCTCGACGTTCAAGGATTTGCGGGTGAAGTCGGCCGAGTTTATTGCCGAGCAGGGCCGGGAGGGCAACGCCATCGGCGGGCTGAGCGTGGGCGAGCCGGCCGAGATGATGTACGAAATGACCGAGCTGGTCTGCGACATTCTGCCCCAGGACAAGCCCCGCTACCTGATGGGCGTGGGCACGCCGGCCAATATCCTGGAAAACATTGCCCTGGGCGTGGATATGTTCGACTGCGTGATGCCGACCCGCAATGCCCGCAACGGCATGCTGTTCACTACCCAAGGCATTATGAACATTACCAACAAAAAGTGGCAGCTGGACTTTGAGCCTATCGACCGGGAATTAGGCGGCTACGTGAGTACGTTTTACTCCCGTTCCTACGTTCGGCACTTATTCCAGAGCCAGGAAATGCTCGGCCCCCAGATTGCCTCGATTCACAACCTGTCGTTCTACCTCTGGCTGGTGCAGCAGGCCCGGGAGCAAATCATTGCCGGCACCTTCCGCGACTGGAAAGACAAGATGGTGAAGCAGGTCATGACGCGGCTGTAAGAGTTGGTTTTTGGTTCATGGTTTTTGGTTGTTGGTTTGTGCTTTGCCAGCAACTCCGAGCAGAATGCTGCTCACCTCGATACGACAACCATCGACCATCCCAAAAACCAAAAACGAATAACTAAAAACCAACTGTGAAGCTGCTCGATAAATACATACTGGTAAAATTTCTCACCGCGTTTTTCTTTGTGGTGGTGGTGCTGGTGAGCGTTATCTGCGTGATTGACTTCACGGAGAAAAACGACGACTTCATTCAGCACAACCTCTCGGCGGGCAAGATTATTTCGGAGTACTACCTCAACCTGTTTCCGTACTACGCCAACCTGCTCTCCCCGATTACGGTGTTTATTGCCGTGGTATTCGTGACGGCCCGGCTGGCGGCCCGCACCGAAATTGTGGCTATTCTGGCCAGTGGCGTAAGTTTTCAGCGCCTGCTGGTGCCCTACTGGATGGGGGCTTTGGTGATTGGCATTATCACGTTTGGGCTCATTGGCTGGGGTATTCCGATTGCCAATAAAACGCGGGTAGCTTTTGAGAAGAAGTACATTAAAAACCCCTACCGCTACGACGCACGCAACATCCATATCAAGATCGGGCCCAAAGCCTACGTGTATATGGAGAGCTACGACAACGTGAACAACGTGGGTTACCGCTTTGCGCTGGAAACTATCGAGGGCACCACGCTCAAGCGGCGCATGACGGCCGACGCCATTACCTGGGACTCGACGCGCCGGGCCTGGCGCCTGACGCCCCAGCTGGTGCGCACCTTCAACGGGCAGCAGGAAAAGCTGCTCACCCTGCCCGCCCGCGACACGACCCTGAACCTCTACCCCAAGGACTTTGCCAGCACCTGGCGCCTGTCGGAAACCCTGACCCTGCCCGAGCTCAATGCTTACATTCAGCAGAAGATTGACCGGGGCGCCGACGATACCCAAGTATACCTGAGCGAAAAATACGAGCGGTTTGCCTACCCCTACGCCATCTTTGTCCTCACCACAATTGGGGTAATCCTGAGCGCGCGCAAGTCGCGGGCCGGGGTGGGCGGGCAAATAGCGCTGGGGTTTGTGCTGGCCTTCGTATTCCTGATTTTCGTGATTCTGAGCCGCAACCTGGCGCAGGTAGGTGACATGCAGCCCATGCTGGCGGCCTGGGTGCCCAGCATCATTTTTACCTGCATTGGCATTGCCCTTTACCGTTTCGTACCGCAGTAACCGGTGAAAAGGTGAACTGGTGAACGAGTGAGTTTGATGTTCTGGCGGCGCAAAACGCGCGGTGGGAACCACAACTCACTCGTTCACTAGTTCACCATCTCACTATTTCACTTTATGCTCAAAGACTACCTGCGCCTGCATTTTATTGTTCTGCTGTGGGGCTTCACGGCCATCTTAGGCAAGCTGATTTCGGTGCCTCCGGTAGAGCTGGTATTCTGGCGGACCTTGTTAGCTTCCGCAGGCCTGGGCTTGCTCCTGACCGTGCGCAAGCAGGACTGGCGCGTGCCTCTGGCCGATGCGGCGCGCCTGCTGGCCGTGGGTGCGCTGGTGGCCGTGCACTGGATAACGTTTTTCCTGGCCGCCCGCCTTTCTTCAGTGAGCGTGTGCCTGGCCGGCCTGGCCACCCTGGCCTTGTGGACTTCCTTGCTCGAACCCCTGCTGCTGTGGCGGCGGGTGCGGGGCTACGAGGTGGGCCTGGGCCTGCTCACCATGGTGGGGCTCTACCTCGTGTCGCAGGCGGAGCTGGACCAGTTGCTGGGCCTGGGGGTCGCCATTGTTTCGGCCGGGCTTTCGGCCCTGTTCAGCGTGCTGAATGTGAAGCTCGTCAAGCGGTATTCGCCCATCAAGCTTACGTTTTACGAAATGGCCGGGGCCTGCCTGAGCATCGTGCTGTTCTTCCCCATTTATTCGCGCTACTACACCCAGGGCGTGGGCCTGCAGCTGGCCCTGAAACCCCTGGATTGGCTGTGGCTGCTGCTGCTGGCCGGGGTGTGCACCGTGTACGCTTTCTCCTCGTCGGTCGAGCTGATGAAGCGGCTATCGGCCTTTGTCATCAACCTGACCATCAACCTGGAGCCCATCTACGGCATCATTCTGGCCGTGCTGATTTTCGGGGCTCAGGAGAAAATGTCAACGGGCTTTTACCTGGGCACGCTGGTCATCCTGTTCAGCGTACTGATTCACCCCGTGCTCGACCAGTGGAATCAGCGCCGGGCCCGGCGGCTACAGGAGCCCGTTCCAGACGAGATAGTCGTGACCAACCCCTAACGCCGCCGGGGGCGCGGTCTGCCCGGGAAACAGTCCGTACACGGCCGAGCCCGAGCCCGACAAGCTGGCATACGCCGCGCCGGCCGCGTACAGGGCCTGCTTGATTTCGGCCAACACGGGATAATGGGGCGTCAGGGCTTCCTCAAAATCATTCGTGACGGTTTCCCGCCAGGTTTCTATGGGCTGGGCCAGGCTGTGGCGCAAGTCGTGGCGGAGCGTACGCGGCACCACGCGGGAGTAGGCTTCGCCCGTGCTGATGTGCAGGTTGGGATACACCACCTTGCAGGCCACCCCGGTCAGATCGAGCGGTACGGGGGCGAATACGTCGCCTTTCTCGTAGGCAAAAACCGGCTTGTTTTCTACGAAGAAGGCGCAGTCGGAGCCCAGGCGGCGGGCGTACTGCTGCAGCTGTTCGGTGGGTAGCTGCAAGTTGAACAACTCGTTCAACGCCCTCAGGGCAAAGGCCGCGTCGCCGGACCCCCCGCCCAGGCCAGCCCCGATAGGCACCACTTTGTGCAAATGCATTTGCACCGGGGGCAGCTCGAAATCCGTCTTCAGCAGCTCGTACGCGCGCCAGCACAGGTTGGTCGACAGCTCCCCGGGAATCGGGATGCCGGACAAGGTCAGCACATTGCCGGGGGCGGGCAGTATTTCCAGCGCGTCGCTCCACGGCAGGGGCACAAACACCGATTCGAGGTTGCGGAAACCATCGGGCCGCTGCTGGGTGATATACAGGCCTAGATTTAATTTAGCGTTGGGAAATACAAGCATAGTCGTAGCTAGACGCAGGACGGAAAAAGCACGAGCCCGAAGCGGGTTTTCAACACTCAGAAGCGGACGTTAAACGAGCCGACAGCCGTGCACGGCGCAAGCTACGGCCTGCGCTGCACAAAAAGCATATTTTTGCTTTCTGCCTACCTCTGGCAGCTTTGGCTTTGGCTTTTGCGTATGTCTGATTCTGCTTCCGCATCCTGGTATCGTGCCTGGGGCAAGCGCCTGCTCGACCTGAGCCTGGCGCTGCCGGTTGCCCTGCTGACGCTGCCGCTGCTGCTGGCCGCCGTAGCCGTACTGGCCGTGCAGAACCGCGGGCAGGTGCTGTTTCGCCAGCAACGGCCGGGCTGGCACGGCGCGCTGTTTACCCTCTACAAGCTTCAGACCATGACCAACGCCCGCAACGCCCAGGGCCAGCTGCTGCCTGATGCGCAGCGCCTCACCCGCCTGGGCCGCTGGCTGCGGGCTACTTCTATTGATGAGCTTCCCCAGCTTTGGAACGTGCTGCGCGGCGAGCTAAGCCTGATCGGGCCCCGGCCGCTACTGCCCCAGTACCTGCCCCTGTACTCGCCCCGGCAGGCCCGCCGCCACGACGTAAAGCCCGGCATTACGGGCTGGGCTCAGGTAAACGGGCGGAATGCTATTTCCTGGGAACAAAAGTTTGAATTCGACGTCTGGTACGTCGACCACGTATCGTTGACCCTGGACTTGCACATTCTGTGGCTTACCGCGGGCCGCGTGCTGGGTGCCCAGGGCATTTCGGCCCCGGGCCAGGCCACGACCGAGGCCTTCACGGGCTCCGCTTCTTCTTCTTCTCCTTCCGCATGACCCACCTTTCGCCCCTATTATCCTCTGATTCGGCTTCCGATTCGGCCCGGACCTTGCCCAAGCTGGTCATTTTCGGGGCTGGCGGCCTGGGACGCGAAGTGCTGGTGCTCGCGCGCCAGATCAACGAGGTGAAGCTCACCTGGCACCTGGCCGGCTTCTTCGACGACCAGGCTCCCGCCACTTCCGCCATCCATGGCCTGCCCTACCTGGGCGACACGGCGGCGTTAAATTCCGTTTCCGAACCGCTGCAAGTTGTCATTGCCGTCGGCAACGGCCGCAGCCGTTCGGCCATTGTGCAGCGCCTTACCTCCCCCCTGCTGCGTTTCGCCACGCTGGTGCATCCGGCCGTGGCCCGCCAGCCCTACCAGCACCTGCTCATTGGCGAAGGCTGCATCATTGGGCAGGGCTGCATCCTGACTACGGATATCCAACTGGGCCGCCACGTGTTGCTTAACTTGGGCTGTACTATCGGCCACGATGCGGTGCTGGAAGATTTTTGCTCCTTGATGCCCCACGCCAATGTCGGCGGGGAAGCCTACCTCGAAACGGGCGTCTACCTAGGTACCAATGCCACTGTTATCAACCAGGTCCGGATTGGGGCCCGCACCATCGTGGGTGCCGGGGCCGTAGCCGTCCGCGACCTGCCCGCCGACTGCACCGCCGTGGGTGTTCCCGCCACCGTTATCAAAGTACATGCGTAGCCAGGATTACGACCGGATTTTTCTTTCGCCGCCCCACCTTGGCCGCCACGAGCTGAACTACGTCCACAAGGCCATTGAGGACAACTGGGTAGCCCCGGCCGGCCCTAACCTGACGGGTTTCGAACAGGATATCTGCCAGTACACTGGCGCCCAGCATTGCGTGGCACTGTCGTCGGGCACGGCGGCCATCCACCTGGGGCTGATCATGCTAGGGGTAGGCCCCGGCGACGAAGTGCTCTGCCCTTCCTTCACCTTTGTGGCTACCGCTAACCCTATTCTGTACTTGGGGGCCACCCCCGTGTTTGTGGATAGCGAAGCCACTACTTGGAATATGTGCCCGGAACGGCTCCGGGAAGCCATTGAAGACCGAATCCGGTTAGGAAAAAAGCCGAAGGCCCTGCTTCTGGTTCACCTCTATGGTATGCCTGCTCAGTTGCAGCAGCTGCAAGCCATTGCCGAAATGTTTGACATTCCAATTCTGGAAGATGCTGCCGAAGCTTTAGGCTCCCGCTACGACGGCCGCCGCCTTGGCACCTTTGGCGCGGTGGGCATTTTTTCCTTCAATGGCAATAAGATTATCACGACCAGTGGCGGCGGGGCGCTGGTAACCGACAAGGCCGACTGGGCCGCCCAGGTCCGTTTTCTGGCTACGCAGGCCAAAGACCCGGCCCCGCACTACCAACATTCGGTGGTGGGCTACAATTACCGGCTCAGCAACATCCTGGCCGGCATCGGCCGGGGGCAGATGGAGCTTATCGACAACCGGGTAAAAAGCAGAAGGGAAATATATACTTGGTACCAACGGAATCTGCAGGACGTAGCCGCCCTGCAATTTGGGCCAACCGAGCCGGCTTTCGGCTTCTCTAACCGTTGGCTGACAACGATTACCCTCGACCCAGCTCACACCGATAGGACGCCCGAACAAGTGCGCCAACACTTGGAAACCCACAACATCGAGTCGCGGCCGCTCTGGAAACCCCTGCACCAACAGCCGCTTTTCGCCGACGCGCCGCGTTACGGTCAGACTGTCAGCGCCGATTTATTTACCCGCGGACTGTGCCTGCCCTCCGGCTCCGCCATGACAGAAACTGATTTACGACGGGTAGCGGATGCGCTCCGCGAGATTCTGCTGGCCTAGCACTCCTCTTCCTGAGCATATATCTTCACTGAAGGGTACATAAAGTTCCGGGCACAGTACATACCGCACAAAAGACAATAGTAGTAGTACAAAGCCCCTTCTATCAGTACATATTTCTCAGGTGCTCGATGTGCATTCTATCTTTCTGGTGGAGTGGTGGGGCCACAACTACATTGCAGCGAAGCTTCTAAGCAGCCATTCGGCCGGTATTCTCCCGTTGGTCCAGGCTTTTAACCTGCGGCATGGGGTTCCTGCATACTTTGCGCAGCACCAGGTGAGTAGGCAGATAAAACACGACCAGCAAGGCTGTCATCCAGCACACCAAGTACACCGGCGCGGGCAGCCAAGTTTGCGCTTGGGCATCATCGAAGCCGAAAACGTAGTTGATGTTGACCGGAATCTTTGGATCAGGCATCGTAGTACCGGCGGCGGGCAGCAGGAAATACGCCACCAGGCACAGGCTCCACCCCAGGCCCGTCCAGGCCCAGAGGGCACGCCGGTCGTAGCCCAGGCGTTTGACCAGGAACACCAGCAAAAACGGTAGCCAGCCGTGGAAGAAAGACAATCCGCGCAGAAACAACGACCGGTTGGGGTCAAACATATAGCTCGTCATCCCCACCAAGCGCACCCCCAGCAGTTCGCCCAGAAAGTCGGCGCACCAGAACGCCTGGGGCAGCAGGATACCCACAGCGGCCATTGAAGCCGGCAGCGCCGACTCGGTCCACAGGCTGATAAAGCACAGCAGCAGGGCAATATCACAGAAGTATAGAAAGTTGGTGGGGCCGTAGTTGACATAGTAGACCGGCACCACCACCGCCAGAAAGGCGCTGAAAATAAGCTTGAGCGAAAGAGGCAAGCGGGACGAAGCAGAAGCCATGAGCAAATAGGTTAGTGAGCAAGAAGGAAAGCCGGATTATGCCAGCAGTACACCGTGGTACTGCTGCGAAATACGACACCTTTCCGCCAAGCGGAACCGCAAAATTCGCTTTGCTCAGACTTTTTCTTTTACCAATTAATCATCGTATAAATATGACTTACAGCATCATACACCAATTCAATCAGACTTAATAATTTATCATTTGCCCGCCGATTTAGCGCGTATTACTCCTTAATCCAGGGCCTGGGCCAGGTCGGCCAGGAGCTCTTCCAAAGGCTCAATGCCTACCGACAGCCGCACCAGCCCGACGGTAATGCCCAGCTCCTGCTGCTGCTCGGACGTGAGGTAGCGGTGCGAAGTGCCCAGCGGATACGACAACGACGAGTCGACGCCGGCCAGGGACGGGGCGAAGGGAAACCGCTTGGTCCGGCGCATCAGCTCATTGACGGCGGCCTCCTCATCGGCCAGCAGAAACGACATCATGCCCCCAAACAACCCAGCGCCCTGCTCCCGGGCCAACGCGTGCTGCGGGTGAGCATCCAGGCCCGGATAGTTTACTTGCCGCACCTTGGGGTGGGCCGCCAGGAAATTAGCAATGGCTAAGGCGTTGGCACTGTGCTCCCGCATGCGCAGGCGCAGAGTCTTGAGGCCGCGCACGGCCAGCCAGCTTTCCATGGGGCTCAGGGTAAGCCCGTAAAAAGTCCCGATTTGCTTGAGCCGGGCGGCCGTTTCGGCATCGTTGGTCACCACTACACCGGCCGTTACGTCGCTGTGCCCGGCAATGTATTTGGTCACGCTGTGCAGGGCAATATCGGCGCCCAGCTCCAGGGGCCGGGTAATGACGGGCGAGGCAAAGGTGTTGTCGACCACCAGCTTCAGACCCTGAGCGTGGCACTCGGCGGCTAGGCGGCGCAGGTCGGCCACGCGCAGCAGCGGGTTGCTGATAGTTTCGGCCAGCAGCAGCCGGGTCGTGGGCTGCACATATTCCTGCAGCGTGTACAGCTGCTCAAAGGGCACGTAGGTCACGCTAATACCCATGCGGCTCAGCTCGGCATTCAGCAACGACGAGGAGCCTCCGTAGATATCAGCGGCGCACAGCACATGGTCCCCGGCTTGGCAGTAGGCCAGAATAGCGGCAAAAATGGCGGCCATACCCGAGCCGGTGGCTATGGCCCCTACCCCACTTTCCAGCTTGTTAACGGCCTCGGCCAGCTCGTCCGAGTTGGGGTTGCCGTTGCGCGAGTACATATACCGGCTGCCGGGCTCCCCAAAGTATTGTTCCAGCTCGTTCAGGTCATCAAACTTGAAAACGGAGGTCTGGTATATCGGGGTGATTTTGGGGCGGATGTCCATGCGGGGCAAAAGGTTGGAGCAAAGAAGACTGAAAAGAGAAATAAAAAAGCCTTTCCCAGGCAAAGGAAAGGCTTTTTAAAAGGACTACGAAAGGCAGTTCTTAGGCAACTACGCCCTCGGCCAGCACAATCACATTGTTGCGGAGCACTTCCACCACGCCACCTTCGATACGGAAGGATTCGCGGCCAGCGGCCCCCGTCACCGTGATGTCGCCCGACTTGAGGGCGCTGATCAGCGGAGCGTGGTTGTTCAAGACCTCAAACAGCCCGTCGGTACCCGGAAACTGCGCCGATACTACGTCGCCCTCAAATACTTTCCGGTCCGGCGTGATGATTTCTAAATGCATGTCATCAATGTGCTAATGTGGAAATGTGCTGCTATGCCGATTAAAGTGCTGCTCTACTAACCAGGTAACCCTGTATTAGCCCAGCAGCACTTTAATCACATTCGCACATTAGAAATATTACTTCGCCTCAGCCATCAGACGCTCACCCTTGGCAATGGCATCTTCGATGGTGCCTACCAGGTTGAAAGCCGACTCGGGCAGGTGGTCGTAGGTACCGTCGATGATGGCGTTGAAGCCTTTGATGGTATCCTTGATGTCAACCAGTACGCCAGCCAGACCGGTGAACTGCTCGGCCACGAAGAAGGGCTGCGACAGGAAGCGCTGCACCCGACGGGCACGGTTTACGACCTGCTTGTCTTCCTCCGAGAGTTCGTCCATCCCGAGGATGGCGATGATGTCCTGTAGTTCCTTGTAGCGCTGCAGAATCTCCTTCACGCGCTGAGCCGTGTTGTAATGCTCGGCGCCGAGAACTTCAATCGACAGAATGCGCGAAGTCGAGTCCAGCGGGTCCACGGCGGGATAGATGCCCAGTTCGGCAATCTTCCGGCTCAGTACCGTCGTTGCGTCCAGGTGAGCAAAGGTGTTTGCCGGAGCCGGGTCAGTCAAGTCATCGGCCGGCACATATACGGCCTGTACCGAGGTGATGGAACCACGCTTGGTCGAGGTAATCCGCTCCTGCATGGCACCCATTTCGGTAGCCAGCGTGGGCTGGTAGCCTACGGCCGACGGCATCCGGCCCAGCAGAGCCGATACTTCCGAACCGGCTTGGGTGAAGCGGAAGATGTTGTCGATGAAGAACAGGATGTCGCGGCCAGCGCCGGTGCCGTCCCCGTCGCGGAAGTTTTCCGCAATGGTCAGACCCGACAGGGCTACGCGGGCCCGGGCTCCGGGGGGCTCGTTCATCTGGCCGAACACCAGGGTTGCCTGGGACTTGAGCAGCTCGTTCTGGTCTACCTTAGTCAGGTCCCAGCCGCCTTGCTCCATCGAGTGCTTGAACTCCTCACCGTACTTGATGATGTCCGACTCAATGAATTCGCGCAGCAGGTCATTGCCTTCGCGGGTACGCTCGCCCACGCCGGCAAATACCGACAGACCAGCGTACGCCTTAGCAATGTTGTTTACCAGCTCCATGATCAGTACGGTCTTGCCTACGCCGGCACCACCAAACAAACCAATTTTGCCACCTTTTACATAAGGAGCGAGCAGGTCAATTACTTTAATACCCGTGAAGAGGATTTCCGAGGAGGTAGCCAAATCTTCGAAGGGCGGAGGCTGGCGGTGAATCGGCAGCGCGCCGTCGCTCTTGGGCTGGGGAATGCCGTCGATGGCGTAGCCTACCACATTGAACAAACGACCTTTCACGCCGTCGCCCGTAGGCATCGACATGGGGGCGCCCAGATTCCGAACCACGGCGCCGCGGGTCAGACCCTCGGTCGAGTCCATGGCGATGGTGCGCACACGGTCTTCACCGAGGTGTTGCTGGCACTCCAGGATGACTACCTGGCCGTTGTCTTTCGTGACTTCGAGTGCGTCGAGGATATTGGGAAGCGTAGAGCCTTCACCCGCGAAGCTCACGTCCACAACGGGACCGATTACCTGGGTGATTTTACCGTTATTCGCCATTGCGAGTCTTTATAGTAGATGGGTGCAACGTTTTCAGGGTGCAAAACTACGGCTTAATCCCGGCTTTGCCAAAGGCTGTCCGGAGGAAAGCTCAAGCCTTTTTTTCACTCGCAATCCACCTTGATTATCAGTCAGTAAAGCCAAAAACGCCATATTTCGCGAGCCAAGGCCCGAAATTTTCTTGAAAAATTTTTGCGGTAAAATTTGCCTTGAATGTTTCCCGTAGTACATTTGCACACCCAAACGGCACATCCACACCGATAGCCGCTTGGAAATTGTCCGATGGTGTAACTGGCAACACGCTTGATTTTGATTCAAGAAAGTCCAGGTTCGAGCCCTGGTCGGACAACCGACTACGTAACGCGAAAGGCGCTGATCCTTCCTCCCCGGAAGAATCAGCGCCTTTCGCTTTTTCAGTTTATTCCGTTTTCGCCCCCTTTCCCCTTTCCATGGCCCAGCAGGTTAAAATCTTCGCAGGAAATGCATCTCCTGAACTCGGTAAAGCAATTGCCGAAGCATATGGTACTACACTCGGTGATTTAAGCATTCAGCGCTTTGCCGACACTGAACTCGGCCCCAGCTTCAACGAAAGCGTGCGGGGTTGCGCCGTATTTCTGATTCAGAGCACCAACCCTCCGGCCGAGAACCTGATGGAGCTCATGCTGATGGTAGATGCCGCTAAGCGCGCTTCGGCCGCTTCGGTTACCATCGTGATGCCCTACTTCGGTTACGCCCGCCAGGACCGCAAGGACAAGCCCCGGGTGAGCATCGGGGCCAAAGTAGTGGCCGACTTCATTCAGAGCGTGGGCACCGACCGCCTGATGACCTGCGACCTGCACGCCGGCCAGATTCAGGGTTTCTTCGACATTCCCGTGGACCATCTGGATGGGGCCACCGTGTCGGCTCCTTATATAAAGTCGCTGGGGCTGGATGATTTGATCTTCGCTTCCCCCGACGTGGGCGGCGTGGTCCGCACCCGGGCCTTCGCCAAGAAGTTCGGCGCCGAAATCGTAGTCTGCGACAAAATGCGCCTGCGGGCCAACGAAATTGCCTCCATGCAGGTGATTGGCGACGTGACGGGCATGAACGTGGTGCTGGTGGACGACATCGTGGACACGGCCGGCACCATCTGCAAGGCCGCCGAGCTGCTGATGGAGCGTGGGGCCAAGTCGGTGCGGGCTGTTATTACCCACGGCGTGCTCAGCGGCCCGGCCCACGAGCGGATTCGCAACTCGGTGCTGGAAGAGCTGGTCATCACCGACACGATTCCGCTGAAGCAGGAAAATCACAAGATCAAAGTCATCTCGTTGGCTAACCTATTTGCTCAGGCCATCCGCAACGTGGTGACCCACGAGTCGATTAGCTCGTTGTTTATCTAGCTGCGGGCTTAGATCCGACTACTATATAGCTAAAGCCAATTTTGGCACGGTGTTGAAGAGGGGAACCGAAAAGTTCCCCTCTTTTCATTTTTATTTTTTCGATTATGAGCTATTCTTTACACCGTTTTGCCTGGGTCAGCGTGGTTATTCTGGGTTTAGCCAGCAGCTGTACCACAACCGTACATTTGGAGGCCTTGGCCCCAGCCTCGGTGCCCATGCCACCGACTCTGCAGCGCATTGCCACCGCCAACCGCATCCTGCCCGACAATCGCCGCGACAAGTTCTTCGATGTGCTGGAGGGGGTGTTTACGGGGGAAGGCCCCATGGTAGACCGGGCCGGGGCGGAAGCCTGCGTGCTGAGTACCGGTGAGGCCCTGATGCGTAACAGCCCGCGCTTCCGCGTGACGCCGGCCAACCTCCAGCTCGTGGGCCGCACGCGCGAATTTTTCCTCCCTCCCATGGCTCCCGACTACGTGCGGCGGGTGTGCCGCACCTCGCAGGTCGATGGGCTGGTGGTACTCGAAGCCTTCGACTCTGACATGCAGCTGCAGCGGCGGCAGGAAGAGCGGGTTATTAAGGAGAAAGACAAGCCCGACCGGAAAGTACTGGTAACCGTCGTGCATATGGATATGCGCATTGTGTCCGGATTCCGTACCTATGGCCCGGAGGGGTTGGTAGTCGACCAGGCCCGGCAGGAAGACCACTTGGGCTGGAGCAGCGAAGGCGCCACCTACCAGGCCGCGCTGGCCGGCCTGCCCGCCCCGGAGCGCTGCATCCGGGAAGTGGCCCTGCGCATCGGCGACCAGTACGCCCGCCGGATTGCCCCTTCCTACGTGCCCTTGACGCGCAACGTCTACACCCGGGCCAAGAAGAATGCGCAGATGCAGCAAGCCCGGCAGTGCGTGCAGGCCACCGACTGGACCCAAGCCGCAGCCCGCTGGCAGCAGGCCGCCCGCAGTATCAACCACGTGGTAGCGGGCCGGGCCTTTTATAATCTGGCCGTGTACGAGGAGATGAATAACCGCTTGCCCGAGGCCATCGACTACGCCCGTAAGGCGGCCTATACCTGCCAGATGCGGCCCGCCGTAGCGTATCTGCGCGTGTTGCAGGACCGGCAGCAGGCCGAGCAGCTGGTCCAAACGCAGATGGCTGGCTCACGAGCCAAATAGGCAAGCTTGGCCCTGGGCCAGGCCGACAAATCCGAAATTGGTTTCCGTTTATAAAACAATAGCGCTATCTTTGCGGCCCGTTTTGGGCTGATTGTCAGCTTGGCCGGGAAAGCACACTTTTCTTTTTCTCAAAAACACAAGCTTATGAAAAGCCTCGAGATTGTAGGGTTTAAAAGAGCGAATCTCGGTAAGAAGGATGCGAAAGCACTGCGTCTTGACTCGTATGTTCCGTGCGTACTGTACGGTGGCGAAGAGCAAGTGCACTTTTCGGCTCCGGCCATCCTCTTCCGCGAATTGCTGTACACCCCCGACGTACACGTTGTTGACGTAAACGTAGAGGGCACCGTATACCGCGCCATCGTGCAGGATGCCCAGTTCCACCCCGTGAACGAAATGCTGCTGCACGTTGACTTTCTGTTGCTGCAGGAAGGCAAAGAAGTGAAGATGGAAATCCCCGTGAAATACGTTGGTGTTTCGCCGGGTGTACTGGCCGGTGGTAAGCTGGTGAGCAAGCTGCGTAAACTGAAGGTGAAGGCTCTGCCCGAAAACCTGCCCGACTACGTAGAAGTAAACATCTCGGACCTCGAGCTAGGCAAGTCGATCAAGGTAAGCAAGGTGGAAGCTAAAGGCTACACCATCCTGACCAACGGCGCGGCTCCTATTGCTACCGTAACCATCCCACGCGCCCTGAAAGGCCAGATGGCCGGCGGCGACCGTTAATATTTCTCCGCCCTGCGGAAAATCAAGGAAATCCTGTCCTGCTTCGGCGGGGCAGGATTTCTTGCGTTAAATCCCCGTATTTCGCCTTATGAAGTTTCTCGTTATGGCCCTGGGCAACATCGGGCCCGAATACGCCAACACGCGCCACAATATTGGCTTTATGGTAGCCGATTATCTGGCCGCCAAGCATGATGCACAGTTTGAATTAAAGCGCCACGCTTTCGTCACCGAAATCAAGCACAAAGGCAAAACGCTGGTGCTGGTGAAGCCTACTACCTACATGAACCTGAGTGGCAAAGCCGCCGCCCACTACCTGACCAGCGAGAAAATTGCGAAGGAAAACATGGTCGTGGTAACCGATGACTTGGCCCTGCCCTTCGGCAAGCTGCGCCTGAAGGGCAAAGGCTCGGCCGGCGGGCACAATGGTCTGAAGCACATTCAGGAAACCTTGGGCACGGATGAATACGCCCGTTTACGCTTCGGCGTAGATGCCAATTTCCCCAAAGGCCGGCAGGTAGACTATGTGCTAAACCCGTTTTCAGCGGATGAGCAAATCGACTTGTCTCTGCGCATTGAAAAAGCAGCCGAAGCCATTTTATCCTTCGCAACTATCGGCCTGGAGCGCACAATGAACGTGGTAAACACGAAGTAAAGATTCAGGTGCTCAAGTGCTAGTGCTCGTACATCAGAAAGCCCTCAACCGGAGCAACGATTGAGGGCTTTCTAGTAAAAATCTCCGCCGGTTGGCTCAGCCTTCCACTTGGCAAAAACAGGCGCGGCTTACGCTACGTGACTGCCGGGACGCACGGGCTGACCGGGTTGCATGAGCTGCAGGGAGCCGTCGGCATTTTCGGCTAGCAGCAGCATGCCCTGGCTTTGAATACCTTTGATTTCACGCGGGGCCAGATTCAGCAGCACCAAAACTTGCTGTCCGACCAGGGCTTCGGGGATGAAGTGCTCCGCAATGCCGCTGACGATGGTGCGCTGGTCGAGGCCGGTATCGACGGTTAGCTTAAGCAGCTTTTTGGTCTTGGCTACCTTTTCGGCGGCGACCACCGTACCCACGCGCAAATCCATGCGGCCAAACTCATCGAAGCTCACGTCTTCCTTGGCCGGCTCGGCTACGGCGTTGGCCAGCTCGTTGGCTTTCTTGGTGTCGAGCAGCTTCTGCACCTGGGCTTCCACCGTGGCGTCTTCGATTTTGTCGAACAGCAGGGCGGCCGCTCCGATTTCGTGGCCCGCCGCTAAGGTGTCGGGGCGGCCCGCCGCTTGCCAGCTGCCTTTTTCTACGCGCAGCATCTCGCCAAGCTTAGCGGCTGAAGCGGGCAAGAAAGGCTCCATCAAGGTTACCAGACCAGCAGCGATTTGCAGGGCCACATGCAGGACGGTGCCGGTGCGGGCCTCGTCAGTTTTAATTAATTTCCAGGGCTCGGTTTCAGCCAAGTACTTGTTGCCGACGCGCGTCAGGTTTAGCAATTCATTTAGGGCGTCGCGGAACCGGTAATTGTCAATCAGCTCGCCAATGCGCTGCGGAAATTCAGCCAATTGGGCCAGCGCATCCTGGTCGATACCCTGCAATCCGCCACTGACAGCCGGAACCTTGCCCGCAAAAAACTTGTGCGTTAAGACCACAGCCCGGTTGACGAAATTACCTAGGTTGGCGACTAGCTCGTTGTTGTTGCGGGCCTGAAAATCCTTCCAGGTAAAATCGTTGTCCTTGGTTTCGGGCGCATTGGCACACAGTACGTAGCGCAACACGTCGGCTTTACCGGGAAAATCCTGTAGATACTCGTGCAGCCACACGGCCCAATTGCGGCTCGTGCTGATTTTGTCGCCTTCCAGGTTCAGAAACTCATTGGCCGGCACATTATCGGGCAGAATATAGTCGCCATGAGCCTTGAGCATTGCCGGGAAAATAATGCAGTGGAACACGATATTGTCTTTGCCAATAAAGTGGACCAGCTTACTGCCACTGTCTTTCCAGTAGGTTTCCCAGGTGTCGGGCAGCAGGTCTTTAGTGGCCGAAATGTAGCCGATGGGCGCGTCGAACCACACGTAGAGCACTTTGCCTTCGGCACCGGCTACGGGCACGGGCACGCCCCAGTCCAGGTCGCGGGTGACGGCGCGGGGCTGCAGGCCCTGGTCGATCCAGGATTTGCACTGCCCGTACACATTGGCTTTCCAGTCGGCTTTGTGGCCTTCCACAATCCATTCGCGCAGCCAGGATTCGTACTGGTCGAGTGGCAAATACCAGTGCTTGGTTTCGCGCAGAATAGGCTGGTTGCCACTGAGCATGCTGCGGGGCGAAATAAGCTCGGTAGGACTCAAGGACGAGCCGCATTTTTCGCACTGGTCGCCGTAGGCATTTTCGTTGCCGCAGTTAGGACAAGTGCCCACGATGTAGCGGTCGGCTAGAAATTGGTCGGCCTTTTCATCGAAGTACTGCTGGGAGGTCTGCTCAATAAATTTATTTTCCTCGTAAAGTTTTTTGAAAAAACCACTGGCAACTTCGCTGTGCGTTTTGGACGAAGTGCGCGAATAAATATCAAAGGAAACGCCAAACTCGGCGAAGGAGTCGCGAATGATAGCGTGGTATTTATCAACGACTTGCTGGGGTGTTACGCCTTCTTTCTGCGCCCGAATGGTAATGGGCACGCCGTGCTCATCCGAGCCGCAAATGAACTTAACGTCGCGGCCGGCGGCCCGTAGGTAGCGAACATAGATATCCGCCGGCAAATACACGCCTGCTAAATGCCCGATGTGTACGGGACCATTTGCGTAGGGCAGCGCAGCCGTAACGGTATATCGTTGTGGATTAGATTGCATATGAAAACAAAATCAGGAATTCGGTGAAAAAGAGGCGGTATTGTTTGACCAATACCCACTTATTTATTTGCAAAGAAACAAGGAAATAAAAGTATCGGGGCGTGTTTAAAACCTTAACATAGCTCGACAGGTAAATACATCTATATTTGGGCATGACGGCACCGTAGTATACTGCTGCTTTTGTGTCAGCTACTTTCACACTATCCCTTCTGCCCCATGAAAAAGTCTGCTCAGGATCAGCCCGAAAAAAAGGCTAAGAAAGATCCGGCACAAAAAGCTCAGCGCAAAGCTGATAAAGCGGCGCAGCGTGCATCTGCTACCCTTACCGACAACAGCCCTGCGAAGAAAGCCAGCCAAAAGAAATCGTTGAAAGCGGCCGCCAAGCAACTGCAAAAGGAGCTGGACCTACGCATGAAGGAAGTGGTAGACCGCATCCGCAAAGAAACGAAAGCCAAGCTGAAAGAAATTGTAAAAGAAGCGACCCAACGCCTAGACGCGGACACTGAGCGGCTGTTTGAGGAAGCCCTGCGCACCATCGTACAGCATTCCGACGGCAATGCCTCCACAGCGGCTTCGGATAGTATCGCTACCAGCGCACCCGCTACGGCTACGCCAGCTGCTACCCGACAGCCCAAATCCCGGGCGTCCACCCCGGCCAGTGTGGCACCAGCATCAGCCCGGCGTGGCCGGCCCACCAGCGCGGCAGCGCCCCGGCGCAGCCCCAAGCCTGCCGCCTCCCCAACTCCAGCTCCCGAAGCTACCCCAGCTGACACAGCCGCCAGCTAAGCGGCGTTAAAGAGCCTACTCCGAAAAAGGACCTGTTCTTCTAGCAAGAGCAGGTCCTTTTTTGTTTACGGCAGCCGCCGGACCGTATCAAGCGGGGCCCCGTTGAGGCGGCGAAGCCGGGTTTCGGTGGGAGTGTTGTTGGGGTCGTTGGAATTGACGCTTTCCACCCGCTGCCGGGCATTGGAGCGGGCGGCTTGCTCCCGGATTTCTACCCGGCCGGGCGTGGCATCGGGTACCGAGCCGCCGTAGCCGGCATTGCTGTTGTAGGCTGCCTGCCGGTCAGCATCGGTGCGAATGGCGGCGGGCAGCGGGGCGCGGTCTACCTCGGCACTGCTTTCCTGGCTAGCGGTGCAGGCAGAGAGCCAGCTAGCGGTGAACACGAGCAGCAGGCGGCCGACTTTTAGTAGGGAATGGTACAACATAACCAAAAAATTAGGGCGGCCTGTAGTGAGCCGCCCTCTTACAACGCGCAGTACGACCAGTAAGTTAGCTTGCCGGAGAAACGGCCACCGCCGTAGTCATGGCCTGCCGAATTCCGTCCCACAATGCCACCCGGGCCTGCATGCAGCGGGCGGCTACTTCGCGGCACTCCTCCCACTGCTGGTCGTTGTTGCCGCAGAGCTCCCGCACCATCTGTTCGGCCAAGGGAGTGTGCACTTCTTCGTCGAGCTGGATATGGCGGTTGAGGTAGTAAATAAAGGTTTCGAGCTGCCCGGGAAAACGCTGGCCCAGGTCGGCTACCAGGTGGCGAAACATGTCCGGAATTACGTCTTCCCGGCCGAAGGTGAAAGCCGCGGCGACGGCGTGCGATTTACCCGAATTAATCACGCTAAAGGTGCTCAGCACGAACTGCTGCACGGCATACGGCACGTTGGCGTGCAACAGGGCCATTTCGACCGGCTCTCCGACCGACATGGCATCGAGCAGCTTGCGGATGGGCTGGGTGTCGGCCCCGCACTCATCCATGGCCCGCAAATACATTTCGAAGTGGCTGGCGGGCTGCCCATGCTGGTCCACGTCGGTTTCCTCTTCCAGCACAATCTCGTTAATCAGGCGACGCGTGGCCGGGTTGCCGCGTGGCACCCAGGGCACCGTTACGCAGGTGAGGTCGCGCTGCAAGCTTTTGAGCAACGACATGAAGTCCCACACCGCAAAAACGTGGTGCTGCATAAATACGCGCAAGTCTTCCAACGACTGAATGCCCTGGTACACATTATGCGCCACCAGCTGCTCCCGGGCCGGGGCTAGCTGCTGCTGCAAAGTGCGGATTGGATCGGCAGAGGTCATACACAGAAAAGTTACAGAGACAGTGGAAAAGATGAGGCCAAGACCTTAAAATAACAGCCCGCTGAACAAGTCGGCGGGCTGCTAGGTGGCACAAATATCGGGCTCTTTTACTTGGCCTTCTCAAAAATCATTCCGTCCGAATCCATGCAGTAGCGTAGGCCGGTAGGCTTGGGGCCGTCGTCGAAGACGTGGCCCAGGTGGCCGCCGCACTTGGCGCACACCAGCTCGTCGCGACTCATGCCGTGGGTGTTGTCAGTGGTTACTTTCAAGCTGGTTTCCGCCGCCGGAGCCCAGAAGCTCGGCCAGCCCGTGCCCGATTCAAATTTGGTGTCGGAAGTGAAAAGCAGGTTGTGGTCGGCGGCACAGTAGTACGAACCCTTTTCGTGGTTGTCAAAGTATTTATTGTTGAATGCCTGCTCCGTGCCCTGCTGGCGCAAAATAAAGTACTGCGCTGGGGTAAGCTGAGCTTTCCACTGGGCATCCGTTTTCCGCACCGGAAACTCGTCGGGCCGGTGCGTCACGGGCTGGGCCTTGGGATATTGCTTGCCGGCGGCAGTAGGTTGGGTTGCAGCCTGGGGTTTCTCAGCCGCCAGATTCTGGCGTTTCTGCGAACAGGCAGTACCTAGGGTAAGAGAAGAAAGAAGCAGAACCAAAAAGGAGGTGCGCATGAGCAGATAGAATGAGGAATTTGTGAGAACAGCAGAGCCCGGAATAGCGCCGCTGTGTGAAAGAAACATACGCGGCGGAGCTTCGGTTCGGTTTAGGTAAGGCCGTGCCTTTCAGACTGAATCAGCTAACATTTTGATAACTCGGTCTTTTACGGTTAGAAATGCGTACCTTTGCACCCGCAAAACCATCTGTATGCAGAACATTCGGAATATCGCAATCATTGCGCACGTTGACCACGGCAAAACGACGCTCGTGGACAAGATCATTCACGCCTCGAAGCTTTTCGACGAGCACCAGCAGTTCGACGACCTGATCCTCGACAACAACGATCTGGAGCGCGAGCGGGGTATCACCATCGTTTCCAAGAACGTATCCGTCCGCTATAAGGACGTTAAAATCAACATCATCGACACCCCTGGTCACGCCGACTTTGGGGGTGAGGTGGAGCGCGTACTAAAGATGGCCGACGGCGTACTGCTGCTCGTCGATGCCTTCGAAGGCGCCATGCCCCAGACCCGTTTCGTGCTGGGCAAAGCCATTGACCTGGGCCTGAAGCCCATCGTGGTCGTAAACAAGGTGGACAAGGAAAACTGCCGCCCCGACGAGGTGCACGAGCAGGTATTTGACCTGATGTTCAACCTGGGCGCCAACGAAGACCAACTGGACTTCGTGACCCTGTACGGCTCCTCGAAGCAGGGCTGGATGAGCACCGACTGGAAAGTAAAGACCGACAGCATCATCCCGCTGCTCGACGCGGTAGTAGCCTCCATTCCGGCCGCTCCCCAGCTCGATGGCACGCCCCAGATGCAGGTTACCTCGCTCGACTACTCCTCGTTCGTGGGTCGTATCGCCATCGGCCGCGTGCACCGCGGTACGCTGCGCGAAGGCGCTAACATGAGCTTGGTGAAGCGCGACGGCACCATCAAGAAAGTAAAAATCAAAGAGCTGCAGGTATTCGAAGGCCTGGGCAAGAACAAGGTGGCTGAGGTTAGCTCGGGCGAAATCTGCGCCGTGACCGGCATCGAAGGCTTTGACATTGGCGACACCCTCGCCGACGCCGAAAACCCCGAAGCACTGGCCACCATCAGCATCGACGAGCCGACGATGAACATGCTGTTCACCATCAACAACTCGCCGTTCTTCGGTAAGGAAGGCAAGTTCGTGACCTCGCGTCACCTGCGCGACCGTCTGTTCAAGGAAACCGAGAAAAACCTGGCCCTGCGCGTAAAGGAGACCGATAAGGAAGACACGTTCCTCGTGTATGGCCGCGGTATTCTGCACTTGTCGGTCCTGATTGAAACCATGCGGCGCGAAGGCTTCGAGCTGCAGGTAGGACAGCCCCAGGTTCTGTTCCGCGAAGACGAGAACGGCAACCGCTTGGAGCCCGTCGAGCACTTGGTGGTAGACGTGCCGGAGGAAACGGCCGGTAAGGTTATCGAGCTGGTGACGATGCGCAAAGGCGAGCTGACCATCATGGAGCCCAAGGGCGACCTGCAGCACCTGGAGTTCAACATTCCCGCCCGCGGCCTGATTGGTTTGCGCAACAACGTGCTGACCGCCACCGCCGGTGAGGCCATCATGAACCACCGCTTCTCGGCCTACGAGCCCTACAAAGGCGTAATTCCCGGCCGTATCTCCGGTTCGCTGATTTCGATGGACACCGGTGCCGGCACCGCTTACACCATCGACAAGATGCAGGACCGCGGCGAGTTCTTCGTGGACCCAGGTGAAGAGGTGTACGCTGGTCAGGTTATCGGTGAGCACACCCGCCCCAACGACTTGACCATTAACATCCAGAAGGGCAAGAAGCTGACCAACATGCGCGCTTCGGGCTCGGACGACAACGTGAAAATCGTTCCCAAGCGTCAGTTCTCGCTGGAAGAAGCCATGGAATACATCCAGAAGGATGAGTATCTGGAAGTAACCCCGAAGTCGGTGCGGATGCGCAAAATCCTGCTCGACGAGAACGAGCGTCTGCGCTCGGCCAAGAAAGTCGACTAGATTTCTGGTTTGATTACGCAAAAGGGAGGTAGCCGGTGGTTGCCTCCCTTTTTGTTTGGCCCTAGGCTGGTCTAATAGCCGCCTGGCTTTGTTGTAGAGGCTACGCTTGCAATTCGTCCCGCCATGGCTACTACCCACCCTGACTTCCCTTCTCGCCTCCCCTTGATGCGCCAACGCTGGAGCCAGCTGCTGTTTGCGCACTGGCCGGTGGCCCCCGATGTGCTACGGCCCTATCTGCCGCCGCGCCTGGAATTAGACTTGTATGACGGACAGGCGTGGCTAGGCGTAGTGCCTTTCACCATGAGTGGCATCCGGCCGCTGGGATTACCGGCTGTGCCGGGGTTAAGCAACATGCATGAACTCAATGTGCGCACCTACGCCCGCCTGAATGGTATTCCGGGCGTGTGGTTTCTGTCGCTGGATGCCACGCTGGCTTTGGGCGTGTGGGCGGCCCGCACGCTGTTTCACCTGCCGTATCTGCACGCCCGCATGAGCCTAGACCGAACAGGGAATACTCTCCGGGCCCACGCCGAGCGGACCCACCGCGGAGCGGCTTCAGCACGCTTTGCGGCCGTCTGGACGCCGGGCGCCCCCCTGCCCCCAGCAGCTCCGGGAAGCCTGGCTCACTTCCTGACGGAGCGGTATTATCTCTACACCGCCGGGCCTGATTTGGCCCGGGCCATCCGTAGCGACACGCTATGGCGGGGTAAAGTGTATCACCAGCCCTGGGCTTTGCGCGAGGCTACTCTCAGCATCTGGGAATCGACGCTGGTGGAAAGCCACGGCCTGCCGACTCCCACCGGACCACCCGTGTTGTATGCTGCCGACAGCCTGGAGGTCCGGATTCAGGAATTCTGCCGCGTGTAGCTTTAGCGCGCAATTATAAACTCAGAGTAGCCCCGCACTGCCCCGGAGTTTACCGTTACGTGGTCTACCCGGGCGGCGGGTGGACCTTTATGGCACCACGCTTCGAGCTCATCGAGGGCGCTGGCGCTACCTTCGGCTTCAACTGTCACGGTTCCGTCCTCATTGTTGCGAGCATAGCCCGCCAGCCCCAGGCGCTGAGCTTCGGCGCGGGTACTTTGACGGAAAAACACACCCTGCACCCGGCCGGTGATGTTCAAGATCCGGTGTTCTAAGCGCATATACTGATACTAGCAGCTGATAAAAAGAGGCACTAATGCAAGTGGCAGCCAACCGGCACGAAAAAGGCCTGGATTGCTCCAGGCCTTTAGTATACGCAGCAACAGGTAAAGCCACCAGCCAAATTACTTGGCCGTTACGTTAGCCCGGATTTCGCCGCTGGGGAAAGCGGCGGTATGCAGGTTGGCATACAGCGAATTGCCAAGCAAGGCTGTAGCCTGGGCATCTGTAAGGGTAGCCGAGCCGGTGATAGGCGACACGAACCCGTTAGCGGTGCTGTTGTTAAACAACAAGGGTATGGAAACCGGGCCCGTAGACCCGGGGGCACCGATGTGAAAGTGCCCGGCCGTGGGCGTCAGCCCCGAAAAGGTGACCGTGTACTGAAATACCTTGGTTTCCTTGTTATAGGTGCCACTCACGGTGCCAGTGGCCGAAGATGTCACGGCGGGCACTTCCTGGGCGCCGGTGAGCGTACCCGTGACAGTCAGCGGGGTGACGGGCGCAGCCGTTTCCTCCTTGTCGTCGGAGCAGCTGATGGCGGCTACCGAGCCCATCGTTAGAAACAGAGCAAAGACTAATTTTTTCATAAAAAGGGTTGGGTAGGTGAGATTATGTTAGCTAAACCTACTGTCGAGCATAGTGTTTTACATTTTCACTTGCTGACCGCGCCCAACCTCTTTCTGAAGGATGCTTTTTTCTGGCTAGTTACGCTGCCGCACTGCTTCAAACGTTAGCACGGCCGTAGCAATACTGACATTGAGCGAGTCAATGTAGCCGCGCATGGGGATGATGATGGTTTCGGAGCAGGCTTCGCGCAGCTCGGGCGTCAGCCCATCGGCCTCGGTACCCATCACAAACGCGGTGGGGCCCCGGAAATCATAGGTGGTATACGCCTGAGCCGTCGGAGTCAGGGCCGCGGCGTAAGTCCTGATACCTTGCTCGGCGCACCAGGCCAGCACTTCCTGGCGCGTGGAAGCTACCGTGGGCACCGTAAAAATGCAGCCAATGCTGGAGCGGATGGCGTTGGGATTGTACAAGTCGGTGCGCGGGTCGCAGACGATGACGGCATCGACGCGGGCGGCGTCGGCCGTGCGCAGGATGGCTCCCAGGTTGCCGGGCTTTTCCACGGCCTCCAAAATCAGCAGCAGCGGGTTGGCGGGCAGTTTCAGGGTTTGGAGGCGGCGCTGGGGCGGGCGGGCCAGGGCCAAAATACCATCGGACCCTTCCCGGTACGCTACCCGTTCAAACACCGCTTTCGACACCTCAAACACCTCCGCCTGCGGCCCTAAGGTCGTCTGTAGCTCCCGGTGACGGTCTGCCCCGGCCAGGTCAGGACACACGAACAGGCTGCGAATCTCGATGCCGGCTTGGTGGGCAATAGTCAGCTCGCGGTGCCCCTCGATGATGGTGAGCTGCTGCTCGCGCCGCTCGGAGGCTTTTTGCTGCAAGCGTAGCAGGTTTTTAATCCGAGGATTCTGCGGGCTGGTAATGGGGTCGGCGGCGGGCATAGGCGAAAGCAGGCAAAGACAGGTGCGAAGGTACGCAGCCCAGGCCGGTACACCCCGGCACGCGGAGTAGTTTTGCTAGGGCATCTGCCCCGAAGCCCGTAGGTTTGCAGCTTATGCAACTCAACCTCAACACCAAAATTCTTTTGGGCTTTGCCGTGGCCGCTGGCGTGCTGCTGCTCACGGCAGTGGCCTCGTTCCTGAGCATCCGGCAGCTGGCCGTGCAAACCCGGCACGTGGAACACACCTACCGCGTGATTCAGGAAGCCGAGCAGATGACGTCGCGGGTGCGGGATGCGGAGTCGCGGGTGCGGGGCTTTTTGCTGACGGCCGATACCTCCTACCTGCAAACCTATAACACGTCCCAGCGCGAAATCGAGCAAAGCTTTGAGCGCCTGGACCGCATGATGGCCGACAACCCGCGCCAAGTAGTGCGTCTCGACTCGATGCGGGTGTTGGTGCGGCAGAAATTCAACAATATGGAGCTGCTGCTCAAGCCCAACCGGGCCGTTACCAGTTCCTCGGCGCAGACTATTCTGGACACGGGGCGGCAAACCATGCGGGCCATCTACACCATGTTTGAAGATATCAAGCAAAGCGAACTGACGCTGCTGGCCGAGCGCAACCGTCAGCAAAACATCTACGAAACCATTACCCCTATCACCATCATCGTATCGGCCACCCTGGCCATTCTGATTACGCTGTGGCTGTTTCAGAAAATCTCCCGGGAAATTTCGGCCAACGAGAAGCTGCAGCAGGAACTGGCCGCCATCAACCAGGCGACGAGCCAACGTATCCAAATCATTGAGAATCTGGCCAACCAGGTGGTGCAGGGCGACTATAAGGTTAAAATTAAGGACAAGGAAAAAGACAGCCTGGGGAATCTGGCCACTTCCCTCAACCGCATGACCCAAACCCTGGACGACACCTTCGGGGCCCTGCAGAACCGCAACCGGGAGCTGGATCAGTTTGCCTACGTAACTTCTCACGACCTGAAAGCGCCCCTGCGCGGAGTCGTGACCGTGGTAAAGTGGATTGAGGATGAGCTGGCCACGGAGCTGTCCGAGCAGATGCGCCAGTACCTGGGCATGATGAAGGGCCGGCTGGCTCGCCTCGAAGACCTGATTAATGGTCTGCTGGCCTATGCCCGCATCGGCCGCACGGAGCAGAAACTAGAAGAAGTGCAGGTGCAGCAGCTGGTCGAGGAAGTGCGCGACATGGTGGTGCCCCCCTCCTTCCACCTCGAGATTCCGACATCCCTGCCCCTGCTCGTGACCGACCGGCTGAGCCTGCAGCAAGTGTTTACCAATCTGCTGAGCAATGCCGTAAAATATCACCACCGCGGGCAGGGCACGATTAGGGTGAGCTGCGCGGAAGCCAAGAAGGAGTACGAATTTACGGTAGCCGACGACGGTCCGGGTATTGCGCCCGAGTACCACGAGAAGATCTTTCTCATTTTTCAGACCCTGCGCGACCGAAACACAGCCGAAAGCACCGGTATCGGCCTGAGCATCGTAAAGAAAATCCTGGATGAGCAAAAGAGCACCATTCGGGTGGTTTCGGAGCCGGGCCAGGGCACGGCGTTTATTTTTACCTGGCCGAAAGTTTCTGTTACCGAAAAAGCAATCTAGGCGCTAGCTTGCGGCCGCTTCGCCCAGCTTCCTTTCACCCCGACCGGAAAAGCGGTTCCCATTTTTGATTTTTACTTGTATATGCGTTCGGTTTTATTGGTAGAGGATGACTTTTTCGACACGATGACCGTGCAGAAAGCTTTCGAGAAATTCAGTATTCAACACAAGCTCTACACGGCCTTCAACGGCCTGGAGGCCCTGGATTTGCTGCTGGGCCGAAACGGCGTGGAGGCTATTCAGCCCTTGCCCGAAGTAATCCTGCTTGACTTGAACATGCCCAAAATGAACGGCCACGAGTTCTTGGTAGAGCTGCGCAGCCATGTTGAGCTAAGCGACATTCCGGTGTTTATTACTACCACCTCGGCTATGGACATCGACCGGCTGCGGGCCGAGAACCTGGGCGTGAGCGGCTACATTCTCAAGCCCGTGGATTTTGAAACCGGCACCGACATGGTCGACAGTATCAGCCTGCTGGAGCAGCTGCTGAAGTAGGCGCGTTTGAAGTTTGTTTTCACAGCCAATAGCTCGGCCGCCAAGCCGGGGTATTGGCTTTTTTGTTGGCGGCCGGGGCAAGTGCAACTAATTCGGGGTGAAACCTCATCTTTGGGAATGGATACGGGCAGGGTGCTGTTGAGCCCCGCATAACGGACACCCGCACCGCCCGGCTGCATACGCTACTTCCTTCTTCATTCGTTTGAAGACAACTTCCTCTCCCTCATGGCTTCCCGCTTCTATTTTCTCCTGTTGGCGCTGGGCGTCGCTACACCAGCCCTGACGCAGGCCCAAAATGCCCCCCGGCAGTTGAATACCCTGCCAGCCCTGCCCGATTCCGCGCGTCGGCCGGGGCGGCAGCCCCAGCTTTCGCAACAGCCCCAGGTTGACCAGCCACCGCAGCAGGCCCAGCCGCCCCGCCCGCCGGCGACTTCCGTACCGGCGGCTCCCGAAACCACCCGATTTGCCGTTGGTCTCAAGAATGGCACGCTCTACAAGGCTTACGATGTGGAAGTGAAGCAGCCCGTATTTGGCCGCACCTACCTGCTGCTCGACGACCAGCGGCGGGTAGAGATGAACGAGGTCAGCTTCTACGAAGACGAGTCGGGGCATTACGTGCGTACCATCCTGCCCAAGTCGTCGCGGGAGGTGACCCTGCGCCGCGACCGGGTCGGGCGCTTGAGCTTGTATTCGGCTACCAGCACCCAATACGCCGGCAATGGGTACAACCCGTACGGGTATGGTCCGTACGGGTACGGCGGGCGCTTTGGCGGGTATGGCTACGGTGGGCCCGTGTACCGAACCGTCAAGACGGAGTACTTCAGCAAAGACAACGGCCCGATTCAGGACATGAGCCTGCGCAACCTCAGCTTGGCCACGGCCGATAACGCCGGCAGCACGGCCTTGCTGCTCCAGGCCCGCAAGTACCAGCGCATCACGACCCTGAGCTACGTGGCGGCAGCCGGCGTTACGGCCCTCGGCTTGTTTTCGACGCTGACGTCTTCGCAATCCGGCCCTTCCATCTCCCCGCTGATTTACGCGGCCATTCCGCTGGCTATTGTGCCCATTGTGCTGGGCGGCAAGCAGCAACAAAGCATTAAGCAGGCAATTTCGCTCTACAACCGCGGCCAGGAGTAGCCGTGGGCTCAGCAACCCTGACGGCGGCCTGGCGTAAGTTCCAGGGTGGAAAACCTCAGCCCCGTCTGCTCCGATTTTGCCGCTTGCCAGGCCCGGGCCTTACGCGCCCACGAGCTGCTGTGCGCGGAGTACGGGGCTCCGTTCCGTTTCTTCAGCACCAAAGACGCCCTTAGTGAGCTGATTAGCGCCCTGCTTTCCCACCGCACCCGCAACCAGGAGTCGCACCGGGCCTACCAGCAGCTGCGGGCCCAATTCCCGACCTGGGAAGCCGTGCGCGACGCCCCGACCGAGGCCGTAGAGCAGGCCATCAGTGCTTGCACCTGGCCCGAGCAGAAAGCCCCCCGTATTCAGGCGGTACTCCGCGAAATAAGCACCCGCTGCGGCGGCCCCTGCGACCTGGGCTTTCTGGCCGATATGCCCGTAGCGGAAGCCCGGGCTTGGCTGGAAACTATTTCGGGCATCGGCCCTAAAACCAGCGCGGCCACGCTGCTCTTCAGCTCCCTGCGGATTCCGGCCATGCCCGTCGATAGTCATCATCATCGGGTGGCCCAGCGCCTGGGCCTGATTGGGCCCAAAGTAGGCGAAGGACCCGCTCATAAGCTGCTGGAAGCTTTTCTGCCGCCCGATTGGGATGCCCAGCACGTGTACGACCACCACGAGGCCTTTATGTTTCACGGCCAGAAATGCTGCTACTTTCACAGCCCGGCCTGTGGCCGCTGCGTCGTGCTCGACCAGTGCCCCTTTGGCCAAGCCCGCCTCAACAAAACGGCAACCATAACCGCGGAATAGTATCTTGGCTGGCTATTCCAGCCCCTTATGCCCGTTATTCTGCACCTGAAAGCCAAGCCCAATAGCCGCCAGAGCCTGTTGGAAGTGGCTCCTGACGGTAGTATTACGGTACGGCTACAGGCCCCCGCCCAAGACGGCAAGGCTAACCGATGCCTGCTAACCTATCTGGCCGAAGTGTTCGGAGTCAGCAAGTCCAGCGTAGAACTGGTGACGGGCCATACAGCGCCGTTTAAAAAGGTGCTGCTAACCACTGTTGATGAGGCGCAGCTGCAAGCTACCTTGGCTCGTTTTCGGCTCCCGGGCTAACGTACTGTCGACCTATACTCGACTGTAGAAGCTACGTATAAAGGCTCAGGGCACTTTTCGTAACTCGCCGTAGCCCCGGTCCTTATTCTTTACACATGACTTTTCCGACCTGGGCCGTAGCGGGCTTTTGGGGCCTGGTTTCAGGTTCCGCTTTGTTGCTCGGCGCCGCTATCGGCTACTACGCTCACGTGCCGCAGCGGCTGATAGCAGCCATTATGGCTTTTGGCAGCGGCGTGCTTATCTCCACTCTTTCCCTGGAATTGATGGAAGATGCCTACGAAAAAGGGGGGCTGGACTCGACTGCCCTGGGCTTTGTGGGTGGCGCGGCGGCGTATACCCTGGCTAACTGGCTGCTGGCCCGGCACGGAGCCAAGCACCGCAAACGTTCGGGCGAGCATCAGAAAGTGGAGCGGCAGAAAGTGCAGGCCGGAGCCAAAGAGGATACCGAGCCCGGCGACGACAATGGCATGGCCCTGGCCGTGGGGGCCTTGCTCGACGGAATTCCCGAAAGCATTGTTATTGGCCTAAGTTTGCTGGCGGGCGGCGCCGTGAGCCTGGTAGCCGTAACAGCCATTTTCTTGTCCAACCTGCCGGAAGGCCTATCCAGTGCGGCGGGCATGAAAAAAGCAGGGCGCCCGGCCCGGTACGTGTTCCTGCTGTGGGCGGGCATTGCCGTGGTTTCGAGCCTGTCGTCGCTGGCTGGCTACACTATTTTCAGTCATTTTTCGCAGGAAGTAGTAGCGGCTACCACGGCTGTTGCGGCCGGGGCGGTACTGGCCATGATAGCCGACACCATGATTCCGGAAGCCTTTGCTACCGCCCATAACTTTACGGGGCTCATCACGGTGCTGGGGTTTCTGGCGGCATTTTTCCTGAGCAAGATGAATTAACGGGCAAAAGAAAGGCCGTCGGCTTCAACTCCGACGGCCACCCCTTCTATAAACCCTGATAAATCGTTACCACCGCAGCCGAGGTAATCAGATACGCTCCCCTACCTGTTCTTTGCGGTAGGTTTGCTCGAATTCTTCATCGATATGGTAAGTCGATTCCTCGTGTTGACTTAGGTCGAGACCTAGCTCTTCCTGGGCTAGTTTTACGCGCAGCCCGAAGAAAAGATCCGTGATTTTCAGCAAGATCCAGGCGCCGACGAAGGTGAAGGCAATAACAATGCCCAGGCCCAGCACGTGGTAACCAAAGGTGATAAACTCGCCGTGTACCAGTCCTACCTTATCGGCGAAGACGCCGGTGAGCAGCATGCCCACAATGCCGCCCAGGCCGTGGCAGGGAAATACATCCAGGGTGTCGTCGATGGAGGTGCGGCTGTTCTGCCAATGCACGGCAGCCTGGCTAATTAGGGAAGCCAGTACCCCAATCAGCACGCTTTGCCCGTAGGTAACGTAGCCAGCCGCGGGCGTAATAGCCACCAGCCCCACCACGGCTCCGATGCAGGCCCCCAGCGCGGTAGGCTTACCGCCCCGCACTACTTCAATCAGCAGCCAGGCCACCAGGGCCGCGGCCGAAGCCATATTCGTGTTGACAAACGACAGGGCGGCCAGCTCGTTGGCGCCCAGGGCCGAACCGGCGTTGAAGCCAAACCAGCCGAACCACAACAGCCCCGTACCCAGAATAACATAGGGCACGTTGGGCGTTAGAAACGAAGTTTTGCGGCCATGAATCGAACGGGGACCCAGCACCAAGGCCGCGGCCAGGGCTGCAATACCGGCCGAAATGTGGACCACAGTGCCCCCGGCAAAATCCAGAACGCCCCACTTGCGCAGAAAACCTTCCGGATGCCAGGTCCAGTGCGCTAAGGGGCAGTAGACAAAGATGCTGAACAGCACCATAAAGGCCAGATAAGCCTTGAACCGTACCCGCTCGGCAAAGGAGCCGGTAATCAGGGCCGGGGTGATGATGGCAAACTTGAGTTGAAAGGCAAAAAACAAAACGAACGGGATGCTGGGCGACAACACCGGATGGGGCGCCGTGCCCACGTTGCGCAGCATAATGAAGGTAAATGGGTTACCAATCAGCCCGTGCCAAGAGTCGCCATACGCCAGGGAGAAGCCCACGAAATACCAAACCAGCGAAATAACGCCCAAGGCCACAAAGCTTTGGAGCATGGTGGAAATTACGTTTTTGGGACGCACCATACCGCCGTAAAAGAATGACAGCCCCGGGGTCATAATCAGCACAAAGGCCGTAGCCGTCAGCATCCAGGCCACATCCGCTCCGTTGAGGCTACCGGCCGGGGCCGCCGGATGAGGTACTTCGACGAATGCGGCCAAGAGACTTAACACGATTAGCCCGACCAAAGTCAGCAGACTAATGCTGGGGCGAAAGACTGCAGAACGACTCATATGCGTATTTTTTATTACCTGCCTTAGATTACAAAGGTCAATTTACGATATGAATCATTATTTTCAGACAATACCCTATAAAATTTAAGGTGTTCCTGTAAATCCCATGGCCCTTCCAGAACTTATGCCCTAAAATTTTATAGCCTTATTCCTAAAACTAACAAACAGCAGTTTTTGCAAGCAGAGACAAGCAGAAGTAGTTGATAAGGCCACACCGGCCCGATCTGCAGACGTAAGCCTGAGACGACAGTAGGGTTGATAACACGCTAGAAAACTACTTTTTCCGCTTGAAGCGGTAATACTTCCGGTACCAGGGCGCCGTCTTTTTAAACAGGGAACCGGGGGTTTCCTCGGGAAACATATTGATGCGGAAGATTTGAAACCGGTCGTCCTCCAGGTGCATCCCGCCGGTATCGGTGGCTACTGCAAAAGCAAAGCCGGCTTCCTGAGCCAGTTTTTTCACTTCCTCACTAAGCGCTCCGTAGGGGTAGGCAAAAGATATTACTTCGGTGGCAAGGCTTTGCTCAAGCTGCTGCTTGCTGGCCGCTATTTCCTGGGCGGCCTCTTCCAGAGTCAGCGTGGTTAAGTTCGGGTGCGACAAGGTATGGGCCCCAATTTCCCAGCCGGCCGCTACAAAGGCCTGCTTCTGCTCCAGGTTCATAATGTCGCAGCGGGGCTCGGTAGGATCCGAGTCTACGTCCCAGAAATTGTAGCGCACCTGCGCATCGCCGAGCAGGTAGATGACGCCGCGGTAGCCGTAGTGCTGCATCAGAGGCAGCAAGTTGGTATAGTTGTCGGTGTAGCCGTCGTCAAAGGTCAGGATAAGAGGCTTGGCCGGAAACTGGCGCAGGTCTTTCTCGCCGTTGGCAAAAGCCCGGTACTCGTGAAAAGTAATGGGAGTAAACTTCCGGCTTTTGAAATACTGCAGGTGCTGCTCGAAGTTGGCCCGCGTCACGAAGATGCGGTGCTTGGTTTGCAGCGGCTCGGTGGGCACCTTGTGATACATCAGGATGGGAATAAAGCCCGGCACCCGCTTTTTCATCACGGCGCTGCGGTACACGCTCAGCACTTGAGTGGCAATGGCCGCCAGGTTGTAGTCGCGCTGCACCCGGGCCTGCAGGGCTGCCCCCACCGGGTAAGCCGCCGCCAGAAACGTCCGCGCATCGTGTAGCAGCTGGTCGTAGTCGACGGTCGTATCCTGCACCCGGGCCGAAATGTCGCCGAAGTTGGAAGCGGCGGCCTGCTCGTAGCTGGTTTCCGTCACCAAGCCCGCGTAGGTCGCCTCACCCAGGGCCAGCACGCTGGTACCGGCCCCCAAGGCCTCGATGGCCACCCGCCCGGCCCCCACGACCAGAGCTGACTGCTGCAACCAGTGGGGAACATCAGTGGTAAACCCGACCACTTCGAGCCGCTCCCCAAACTGCTCTTGCAAGGCCTGCAGTGCCATTTTACCAGCCGCCGGCAGTTGCTCCAGCTCCCCGCCCACCAAGGCAATGCGCAGCACCGGAAACTCCGCCAGCAGAGGGCCAAATACGTGCTGGAGCAATTGGGTGGCCCGCTCGCCTTTGCCCCCGTTGAAGCGGCCGATAAAGGAAAGGCGCAGCGGGCTCGCCTGGGTAGCCGGACCAGGACGCTGGGCAGAAAAATCCACGCCGTTGGGCAGGAGCACGATTTTGTCGGCCTGCATCCGTACTTCCTCAACCAGGTGGGTTTTCAGATTGGCACAAATGGCAATAACCTTGTCGCCGTAGATATCGAACAGGCTGGTGGAGGCGTGCAGGTGCTGGCGCCCGTGTACGGTCGATACCAGGGGTACGCCCGTGCCTTTCACGGCGAAATACGCTACCCAGCTGGCCGCCCGCGAGTGGGCGTGCACGACGTCAATCTGGTGCTCGCCCAGTAAGCGGCGAATGAGCAGAATATTGCGCAGCCGCTGGGCGTGGCGCCGGTTGCCGATGGATGTTTGCACGCACAGCGCCCCGGTAGGCAGCTCGGCCCGATCTGACACCATCACGACCTCGTGGCCCTGGGCCCGGTGCGCTTCGGCCAGGTGCACGGCGTAGCTGACCGAGCCAGCGAAAAACTCAGCGGACAATACGTGAAGAATGCGCATGCAGCAATGATTTCAAGCAAAAGCAAACGACAGCCCGGCCCGGGCCTGCTGGCAAAGGTATCATCTGGCCGGGAGCTGGGAGGGTCAGAGCCCCAGAATAGCGCCGAATACGCCATTGACAACTTCGGCCATGCGGCGGAAATCGAGCGTGTCGATGGTGTCGGTGGTTTGGTGGTAGTTGGCGTTGCGCAGGAAGGAAGTGTCGTTAATCATCAGCGCCTCGTAGCCATAGCGCCAGTAGTTGCGGTGGTCCGACAGACCCGCTAGGCCCACGGCGCTGGGCAGGTTAATGCTTTGCACGTCAATATCGGCGTGGGCTTGCATGAGTTTTTTCACCTGTTCGACAATCCTTTCCTGCCCTTGCTTGCCTACTACCGTGATAAAATTTCCGGTAGTGGGGTAAAGCCTGGCCAGCCGCTCATCCGGGAAACGCTGGGAGCCGGGCGCGTCGCTGAAGTAGCCGATCATTTCGTAGCAAATCATGGCCCGCACGGCCACGCGTTGGTCGTGCAGGGATTTGGCGTGCACGGCGCTGCCCATGTCTTCGGTGCCAAAGAACGGGGGTTCTTCCAGGGAATAAGCCACCAAATCGATACGGCGAGTCAGCGGCAACTGCCGGGCGTGCAGCAGGCGGGCCGTTTCGAGCAGGCCGGCCACGGCACTGGCATTGTCGTCGGCGCCGGGTTGCTCCCCGCACACGTCGTAGTGGGCACCTACGATAATGCGCTCGGCCTCCGGGGGACCAAAGGAGGCAATAATGTTGCGGTAGGACTGCCCGTCGACGCGGAAAGGCTGCTCCTCAACGCGGCAATCCAGCTTTTCCAACTCGCTCTTAATGTAGTCGGCCGCCTTATTCAGCGAAACCTGGTTGCGGTAGCTGCGGGCCGGGCGCAGGGAAGTCAGAAACTCCACATCGGCGTACAAACGGTTCTGATCAGCTTTCATCATCTTCTCTGAATTTCGTGGCAACACCTTCTTAGCGGACCGCTGCCAACCGGCCCAGGCCAGCACCAAAGCCGCCAGTGCCCCGACCACGACCAGCACGAGCTTTCTCATAGGGCTATTGTACCCTAAAATCAGTCGTTGGTTACGGTTCGGCTTTGCAAGAGCTGCTGGGCAGCTTCTACCGCAGGACCGGTGTAACGCCCTGACTCATCAAGAATTGCCCGGAGTTGGGCGGAGCTACAAGAAACGAACCGCTGACGAAATTCCTCCAGCCGGAACTGATGCTCCCGCTCCGCGGCCTGCAGCTGAGTTACCGACAAGCGGCGGTGATAAATAGAGGGAAAGCCGGTCTCCTCCAGACGATATTGTACGCCCATGGCCTGGGCAATGGCCTTGGCCGGACCAGTCAGGTGAGGAATAATGCATACTTGGTGGTTGGTCAGCACAAAGCAGACGTATTCGTACCCGTTTAAGGAGCGGCTCCGCGAATGGGAGCGTACCACCACGCACTCCCGCACTTGCTCCCGCCCGAATTCCAACGTGCCGTGTTGGTCCCGCAGCGTAAGCCAATGGCGCCCGGAGTCTACTTCTACCTGCTGCCCGGCCCCGGCGCGGGCGTATTGCCACTCGAGCCAGGCAACGGGGCCCAACTGCAGCAGCCCAACCAAGGCCCCAGCCACCACGATAGGCCAGCCCAGGGGCGTGGCCCCGGCCAGTACACTCACGGCTACGACAAGCCCCAGGGGCCGCAGCAGGGCCCGCCACGGGGAGCGGGGGCGCGACTGAAAGCGAAGAACCTTAGGCGGCGAAGCCGCGGCTACGCCCGGGCTCACCCTTTTCCAACCCGGCCAGGCCGCCAGCACACCCTCAAAGAGCATATGGATGACGTCCTCCGGCTCCAGGGTGTGGGCGTGCCAGTTCAGGGAAAGCTCCCCCTCATACTGCTGCTCTCCCAATCGAAAATTGAGCAGCACGGTCAGGTCGTCGGGCGAAGTAATCGTCAGCTGTTCCGGACCGCGCCGAAACCAGAGGCCGGGCAAGGTACTGGTCAGGCCTTCGCGCCGGCGCTCGGCCAGCTGGTTGAGCTGCGCGGCCCAGGGAAAGCCGGCATACGCAGCCAGCGCTTCGGCTTCGGTTACCGGGCCCTGCTCCCGCACTTCATCGGGATAAAAATCGACGTGCTGCCAGCCCCATACTGCGTCCATACGACCTTCGAGTTAGACCGCAAGCTACGGGAAATGTTGGTGCGAATACGCAGGAACGGGCCTAGTACTGGCCTTCCACGTTGTCGAGGTACTTCTGGCCCGAGCCCGTGTTGAGCAGCAGAATCCGCTCGTCGGCCTGCAGCCAGCCGGTGCTGAGCAGGTGGCGGGCGGCCATCCAGACGGCGGCGCCCTCGGGGGCCACAAACAGGCCTTCGAGGCGGCTCAGTTCCCGCATGCCTTCCACCATCTGGGCATCGGTGATGCTCACGGCCGTGCCCTGCGACTCGCGCAGCACTTCCAGCATCAGCGGTTCGCCCAAGGGGCGCGGCACGGCCAGTCCGTTGGCAATGGTGGGTTTGCCAACGTAGTGGTGGGAGTTGGCCTGCCGGCCTGTATAGGTTTCAATCAAAGGGCAGCAGTTGGCGGCTTGCACGGCCACCATGCGGGGCAGCTTCACAGCGGCCGGCAGCCAGCCCAGGGCTTTCATTTCCTGAAAAGCCTTCCAGATGCCGATAAGCCCCGTGCCGCCACCGGCTGGGTATAGAATCACGTCGGGCAGCTGCCAGCCTAGCTGCTCAGCAATTTCGTAGCCCATGGTTTTTTTGCCCTCAATCCGGTAAGGCTCCTTCAGGGTCGATACGTCGAGCAGCTCGCCGTTGGCATTGGTGTGGCGCACCCAGGCGGCGCAGTCGTTTATCAGCCCGTCGATAAGCTGTACTTCGGCCCCGTACCAGTAGCACTCTTCCCGAAAGGCCTTGGGCGTGTGGCGCGGCATGGCCACGACGGCCCGCATGCCGGCTTTGGCGCAATACGCAGCCATAGCCACTCCCGCATTGCCCGCCGTGGGTACAATACAGCCCTGAATACCCAGTTCTTTGGCTTTGGAAATGGCCATGCTCAGGCCCCGGGCCTTGAAGGAGCCCGTAGGGTTTTTGCCCTCATCCTTAAGCACCAAGGATTGCAGGTCGTAGCGGCTAGCCAGGCGCTGCAACTCCAGAATCGGCGTAAATCCTTCCCCCAAACTCACCCGGTTTTCGTCGTGGAGCAAGGGCAGCACCTCGCGGTAGCGCCACATCGAGCCGTCGGTCTGGCAAATACTGGCTTTGCTCAGGGGCTCCTGCAAGTCGTAGGTAGCCAGCAGGGGCATCTGGCAGCACTCCGACACGCGCTGCAAGACAAAGGCCGAGTGAGGCCGGCCGCAGGCGGAGCATTCCAGGGTTTGGATGCGGGAAGTAAGGGCAGTGCAGGTTTCCATGAGCGGGGCTGGAGAGTTGAGCTTTAGAACGGCAAGTAGCCCCGTCGGTATGCGGAAACAAAATAGGGATTCGGAATAGGCTATTCCATTTTCGAATAGTGCCGCTTCATAAACTGCACGAAGTCTTTGTAGGGCAAGTTATTTTCGGTGCCCTTGCGCTGGATGAAATTGAACTGCCGCCGCATGGCCAGCCCCCGGATGGGCACTTCCAGCAGCTCCCCCGACTCCAGCTCCTTGACCACGGCCTGCCGGGGCAAAAAGGCCAGACAGGTATCGACCCGCACAAAGTTTTTCAGGGCTTCGGTGCCGCCCAGGCGCACTTTTACGGGCAGGTCCGGCAGCTTCATCTGGTGCTGGGCCAGGGCTTCTTCCAGCACCGCCAACGTACCTGAACCGACTTCCCGCACCGCGAGAGGCACATTGTGCAAGTCCTGCACGGCCAGATTCTGGCGGTTCAGCGGGTTCTTGGCCGAACATACGGCAATGACGTCGTCGGTCAGGAAGGGCGTGTAGGTCACGTTGCTCACCTTGTTGATGCCCTCAATGATGCCCAAGTCAATTTCGTGGTCGAGCAGGGCCCGCAGGATATTCTCGCTGTTGCGGTTTTTAAGCGTGAGCTGAATATTGGGGTTCTTATTGAGGTAGGCCGACAGCACCGGCGGCAGCACGTAGAGCGAAATGGTAGTGCTGGCCCCTATCATCATCCGGAAGCGGGGGGAATACTCGGCGCTGAGGGCGGTGAACTCCTGGTGCAGCTCGTGTTGCAGCTGCTTGGCCACCAGCAGCTTCCGGTAGAGCACTTCCCCGGCCGGCGTTAGTTTGACCGTATTACCCAGCCGCTCAAACAAGCCGATTTTGTACTCCTCTTCCAGGGTCTTCACGTGCTTGCTCACCGCCGACTGGCTGACAAACAGATTCTGGCTGGCCTTGGTGAAGCTCAGCAGGCGGGCCACTTCCAGGAAGATTTCGTGCTTGTAGGAAAGCATACGGTTACAGAAAAGCGCCAGCCGGCACGGCACGGGTAGTAGCGGGCAAGGTACACAACTCCGTCGGGCGGCCCCGAATTACTCAGCCTACGTCCCTCAGCAACTCCTGCAGCAGCACGTGCCCCTGCGGCCAGAGCCCCAACGCAGACGCCGAGTTGATATGACCCAGGGCGCCTGCCTCCACGAAGCGGCTGCCCCAGGCCCGGGCAAAGTGGGCGGCACGCGCCAGCGGCACGTACTCATCCGTACTCGAAGCCACCACGATACTCGGAAAGGGCAGCTGGTGCAAGGGCATGGGCGCGAAGCCGACCGCCTGGGCGGGAAAATCGGCCTGCTCGGTATCGGCCGGGGCAACCAGCAGGGCCGCCCGCACCGGGCCGGTGCTGTGCTGCCGGGCCCAGTAGGCAATGGTGCTACAAGCCAAGCTGTGGGCTACCAGCACCACGGGCCCGGCGGCGGCTTGCACGGCTTGCTCCAGCCCTTGCACCCAGTCGGCGCACACGGGGGCCTCCCACTCCTGCTGCTCTACGCGCGAGTAGCCATAGTGCTGCTCCCAAAGGCTTTGCCAGTGCAGAGGCCCCGAGCTGCCCAGTCCGGGCACGGTTAAAACGGTAACGGGCATACGGTCAGAAATACTGGCCTACGGCTTTGGGGGTGAGAGCAGCTTGAATTCCTGCTGCAGAATCTGCTCGGTAACGGCCCGCCGGCCCTGCACAAACGTGGCCGTGGCCGGCTTACCATCCGCGGGCTCCGCATTCAGGGCAAAGAAGTAGGTTTTGCCGCCTTGCTCCACCCAGCCCACAAACCAGCCGTTGTCGTAGCCTTGCTGGGAGGTCCAGCCGGTTTTGCCGCGCAGCACCCAGCCCGGCCCGCGGCTCAGCACCAGCATAGCTTTGGTCAGGTCCTGGTTACGCTTCGACACGGGCAGTTTACCTTGCTGCAGGCGCCGCAGAAAGGCAAGCTGCTCAAACTGCGTGATGCGCGAGGCTCCGGCCAGCCAGAACGTATCGACGGTGGCGGGCGTCACGACCATGCGGCCAAACTGCAGCTTGGGCAGCCACTGCTGGTAGCGCGGGGCCCCGATGCGCCGGGCCAGTTCCTGGTAGCACGGCACGCACGACACGCGCAGGGCCCGGGCAAAGCTCATATCCTGATTCCACTGCGGGAAAGCGCGTGGCTTGCCATTCCAGCGAAATACCTCGGCCGTGTCGCGCACGGCTCCGGTTTCAAGGCCGATGAGCGTGTTGGGAATCTTGAAGGTAGAAGCTGGCAGAAACCCCTGCCGGCAGCGCGCCAGGTTGTAGGCCGTGTACTGGTCGGGGCCGGAGCCGGTTTCGAGCAGCAGAAAAGAGCCCTTTAGGTTGTACTGGGCGAAATACGGCTGAAAATCCCGTTCTACCGTGCGCTGGGCCAGCACGGGCGGGCTCAGTAGCAGCAGTAACAGCCAGCCGTAGCGGGGAATGAGGGAAGTAAGCAAGGCACAACAACTAGCGGCACCGCAGAAGCTAGAGCTGCTGCAGGCCTGGTGAGCATGAAATACGGCCAACTACCAGCCAATATGGAGTCAGCTGCCGCTTACTCGCCACTGATACGCTCCAGTTTCGAGAGCGTCAGGTAATAGTATTCGGGGCCGCCAACGGGCGCGGCATACTTGTCGAACTCGGCATAGTTACCCGTGAAGCTTACAACCAGCGAGTCTTTTTTGAACTCCTCCGGCAGTTGGCCGCAGATAAAGCCTACTGCGGCAGCCTCCAGGGCACTTTTCGCCTTGGTGCGGATGGTGTATTGGTAGGCCCGCGAATCGAAAAACACCAGGCCCTCACCGCTCACATTCTCCCGAACAATTTTCTTGGCATTGCAGGACTCCTGCACGGCAACAGCCTCGCTTTCCTCCTCGCAGGCCGCCAGCAGGCTACCCGCCGCCAACGCAACTACCCAAACAAGCTTTTTCATACGAGCTAACAACAAAGACCCGGCCCTTCCGGGGACGGAGTAGCAAGGTACTAAGTTGGGCGCAACCCGGCAGCGCGAGCAGGTTCCGCATTACCAAGTAGCTACCACCACTGTAAATGAGACGATACAGCTACCGCTTTGTACTTAGCTAACCTACACTACGGGCTGGCCTGCAACCATTTTCGGGCTCCGCAACTCCTACCCTTACCAGCCTGCGCCGCGGCAGCCGCTACTTCTGTTCCGTTAGCCAAACAACGAATGGTATGAACTCTACCCAAGCCACCACCCTGCTCCTGGCCCTTTCCGGGGCCTCCCTGCTTTTTTCCGCCTGCCAGAAAGACGCTACGGCTCCGGCCGTCGAGGACAACACGCCCGTGACCCGGCCCCTGACCGAGGCGGAGGCCAAAACGGTACACAGCGCCAACGACTTTGCCTTCCGCTCCTTCGCAGCTTTGCAAGCCAAAGAGGCCAGCAAAAATTTATTCATTTCCCCCCTGAGTATTTCGGCGGCCCTCACCATGGCCTACAACGGCGCCGACGGCACCACTAAGGAGGCCATGCGCCAAACGCTGGGTTTTCAGCCCCAAACCGATGAGCAGATCGGGCAGGCCTACCAGAGCCTAAACCAGCTGCTGCGGGGGATTGATAAGCGGGTTACCTTCACTCCGGCCAACTCTATCTGGCACGGCAAGCAGTATCAGTTGGCGGCGCCTTTCGTGCAGAAAAACTCAACCTACTTCGACGCCACCGTGCAGGCCCTGGATTTCAATTCGCCGGATGCGGTGAAGACAATCAACGGCTGGGTGAGCGACAAAACCCAGGGCAAGATTGACGGTATTGTGGAGGACCTGAGCCCGGAACACGTCATGGTGCTGGTCAACGCCATTTATTTCAAAGGGGTTTGGACGTATCCATTCGATAAAAAGCTGACCCAGAAAGCCCCTTTCCGCCGGGACGACGGCAGCCAGACCGACGTTGACTTCATGAGTGCGCCGAACAGCGAGTTCCTCTACTATGAGGATGCCCAGCACCAGGTTATCGACCTGCCCTACGGCAACAAGCAGTTCAGCATGACGCTCATTCTGCCCCTGGGGCAGAATACGGTCAGCAGCATCGTGCGCAACTTGAGCAACGCCCAACTCACCGGCTGGCTCACCAAGGCCAAGCCCTCCGGCCTGCCCCTACGCCTGCCCCGCTTCAAGATGACCTACAAGGCCACCCTGAACGATATGCTGAGCCAGCTGGGCATGGGGGAAGCGTTTTCGAGCCGCGCCAACTTCAGCCAGATGCTAGCCGGCGGCAGCCGCAACCTGGCCATTGATGCCGTACTGCACAAAACTTACGTGGAAGTGAATGAGGAAGGCACGGAGGCCGCCGCCGTTACGTCGGTCGGTATTGTTACGACCTCCATCCCCCCGACCATAGCCGTCGACCGGGCCTGCGTGTTCCTGATTCGGGAGAAGTCGTCGAATGCCATCCTATTCATCGGGCAGCTGATGAACCCCTGATAGCCTGGCTTTCCGGCGGGCCGGGCCGCCGCGCCATTCAGTTGAATAAGCGTACCTTTGGCCGGCAGCCCAAGTACGTTACGAGTCAGGTGGAGTAAACTCCGCGGGGCTTATTAGGGTATACGCTAGCGAAACCCACTTTTCAAGCCTAATTTTTTTATCATGGCCACGAACGACCAAACCACCGAAACCACCCAAACGGGTGCTACCGCCCAGCCCGAAACTGCTCTGCAGGCCCTGTACCGCCGCGTAAAGCAGGCCCAGGAGCGCCGCCGTCAGAAGCGTAAGCGTATTCACGCCCACTAGGTTTCCTAGCGCCTAGTATACCAGCCCTGTTTGCCTCCGGCAGACAGGGCTTTTTTGTGTATTGCAGTTTGGACTTTTCTACTTCCCCCGAAAAGCAATTCCTCAAATAAGAAGCTATACATATTACAATAAACATATAAATACTGATTGCTAAAGTCTTATAAAAATTCGTTTAAACGGATTGACAATTTATCAATAAGCATGCCTATAAATTATTTAAAATTTAACCATATAACCTAAAACCGGCCAACTACGTGCGTCGTATGCATGTTTTGTTGCCATATTCGTAGTAACGCACTCAGATCATCATCAAGTTTTCATCTGGGCGCTTGAGATTGGCGAATACCGGTACAGTTCCATCCTTCCTCCTTTCACCTTTCTTCCTTACCAACCTTTCTTTTATGAGAAAACGGTTATCTACCTTAGTCTTGGCTTGCCTGGCAGGCCACTCCCTTTTTGCCCAGGCCGTTGTCGATCCGGACTTGAAAAAAGCGCTGCAGACCAGCCCTCTGGCTCAGGTGGTCGTCACGTTTCAGGGCGAGGGTGCCCCCCAGCCCGCCCAGCTCAACCTGCTGCGCCAGCTTGGTATCAGCAAAGGCCTCACTTTCCGGGCCGTGCCCATCGCCGGTGTCCTGGCCACGGCGGCTCAGGTAGACGCCCTGGCGCACAATCCGCAGGTAAAGTCCTTGTACTACAACAAGCGCCTGAGCTACTACAACCACGACGACACCCACCTGACCGGCGTAAAGCGCCTGCGCGCCGACAAGGAACTGACGGCCCGCAACAAAGGCATTCCGGTGTCGGGCAAGGGCATCGGCGTACTGATTAACGACAGCGGCGTAGATGGCACCCACGAAGACATCAAGCTGGGCACCCACCTCGTGCAAAACACCCTGGGCAGCACCAACCTGAACTCCTACGACGCTATGCTGCCCGTGACCTACCTGGAAGGCGTGCCCAATACGGACACCAACTCGGGCCACGGCACCCACTGCGCCGGCACCGTGGGCGGCAACGGGGCTCGCTCCAGCGGCAAATACGAGGGCGTAGCGCCCGGCGCTTCCCTGCTGGGCTACGGCTCCGGCGGCGCCCTGCTGGTGCTCGACGCCATCGGGGGCTTCGACTACGCCCTGACTCATCAGTACCAGTACAACATCCGGGTCATCAGCAACTCGTTCGGCACCAGCGGCGACTTCGAGCCGACGGATCCTATCAACGTCATCACCAAAAAAGCCTACGACCGGGGTATGGTCGTGGTATTTGCGGCGGGCAACGAAGGCCCCGGCGCCGATACGCACAACCCCTACGCTATTGCGCCCTGGACCATTTCGGTAGGCGCCGGTGACCGGTTTGGCCGCCTGGCCGACTTCTCGTCCCGCGGCGTGAAAGGCGAAGGTGGCACCTTTGTGATGGACGGTGAAACCTGGAGCTTCGCCAACAAGCCCGTCATTGTGGCGCCCGGCGTTGATGTGGTGTCGACCCGGGTTATTGCCCCGGTTTCGTCCTTGGGGGCGCAGATGGACGCCGAACTGCTGGAGCCGGCCCACATTCCCTTCTACACCCACATGAGTGGCACCTCCATGGCCACGCCCCACCTGGCCGGCGTAGTGGCCCTCATGCTGGAGGCCAACCCGTCGTTGTCGCCCGCCCAGGTGCGGCAGATTCTGGAGAAAACCGCTACCAACATGCCCGGACGCGAGTCGTGGGAAGTGGGCGCGGGCTACGTGAATGCCTACGCCGCCGTGGACAAGGCTTTCCGCAGCACCAACTTCGGCTCGACGGTGAATGCCACGCGTAGCTTCAACAGCAACGTCAACTTCCTGAGTGCCCGCCAGGATTTCAGCATCAACTACAGCCCCCTGCCCACTTCTACGAACCAGCTGACCTTTGCCGTAGCGCCGGGCACGAACAGCCTGGAAGTGAAGGTAAGCGCCACGGGCCTGCTGGGCCAGACCGGCAACCCGGTAAACCTGATTCTGACCGACCCCAACGGCGTGGAGCACCGCTCGGGCATTCCCGTGCTGTTTGCCCAGACCTACGACCGTAGCGTAGCCGTGGCAGCCCCCGCGGCCGGCACCTGGACGCTGAAAGCCGAAGGACTGCAAGGCCTGGCCTTACCCGAGACGATTACGGGCAACATCACGCAAACCGTTGCCAACGGCACCACCGGCCTGGGCGACATCAGCGGCCACCCGGCCGAAGCGGCTATCAAGCTGGCCGTGAGCAAGCGCCTGGCCGACGGCCTGAATGGCGGCTACCGCCCCGACGATTTGCTGCGCCGCATCCAGCTGGCCGACTATCTGTTGATGGGGCAGGCGGTGCGCCAGTACCTGCCCACCACGGGCGCGGTGTCCTTCACCGACGTAACCGGCGACCAGCTGCTGCTGGCCGAGGCCGTAACGGCCAAGGGCGCTGCCCTGCGGGACCGGTTTCAGCAGTACAACGGCCTGATGCGCGCTATGCCAACCGGGCAGTTTTCGGCCAACGGCACCGTAGACCGCACCACTCTGGCCTATGCCCTGGTACAGGCCCTGGGCTTGCAGGAAGCGGCCCTGGCCCGCACCGGCAAACCCGTAACGGTGCAGGCTGATGGCAAGACGATTCCGGTGGAAGATGCCGCCAAGATTCCGGCCGGCCTGGAGGGCTACGTAAGTGTGGCACTGGAGCTGAACCTGATTAACGCCTACTACACCCTTACCCAGGGCACGTTTGATCTGCAGCCTACCCTGCACGCCACGTTCAAGCCCACCCAGAACGTAACCCGCGCCGACTTTGCGGTGATTGTGACCCGCACCTTCCCGCAGTGGGAAGCCCTGACCCAGCCCGTGGCCGGTGCTTCGCAGACCAGCCCCGCCGGCACCTCAGCCGCGGCGGCCCGCACCCAAGACGTGGTAGGCGCCTATCCGAACCCTTTCTCCAGCACCACAACGCTTAGCTACAACCTGCCCCAGGAGGGCTTTGTAACGGTAGACGTGTATAACCTGCTGGGGCGTAAGGTGAAGTCGGTAGTAGCCGAGCAGATGATGGCCGGCTACCACGAGGTGAAGCTGGACGCCAGCAACCTGACCCGCGGCACCTACCTGTTTACGGTGAAAGCCAACGGTACCACTTCTTCGCACCGCCTGGTGGTGCAGTAAATCCTAGTTCTTGAATTCTGAGTAAGGAAAAGGCCCGCGTCTTCCGGACGTGGGCTTTTTGTTGTTGGGTAGCTTTGGCCTCGTGGCCGCCCCAAACGCTCTTATGCCTTGCCGTATGCGTAAACCGTGTTTTGTCCCGCTCCTGCTGCTACTGGCCGCCTGCACCAGCCCCGAGCCGGTGCGCCTGCAAGTAGTAAATGACAGTCAGGAGAAAGCCGTGGCTATCGTCGTGCGCTGCGACGGAGCCACGGTACTGGACACGGTGGTAGCCAAATTCAGGACCGGCGCCGACCGCCTCATCCGCCACCTGCCGCTGCAACCCGGGCTGCACCGCATCGAGGCCGAAGCCCGCGGGCAGCGCACCCGCCTCGATACGACCATCACCACCGTGGGCACCAATGTGCTGGGCCTCACCTTCCGCTTCGACTCCCTGGCAGCCCGCGTGCAAACCACCTACTACGCCGACGGAGCCGAAGGGGAAGTCACCTTTCCCGCGTTTTACGTGCGCCGCTCCTTTCGCCTCTACCAGTACCAGGCCCGCGACCCGCAACGCCTCTAATGCCCGTTGCGGCAATTTGGTGCGTTATCTTACCCCATGATGAAAGCTTACTCTTTGCTAGTACTAGGCGCTTTAAGCATCGGCAGCTGCCAGCAGAAGCCCGACCCGTTCAGTGCAACTCCACCCGCCCAAACCAAAATCCCGAAGCCGGCGGAAGCCGCAGACCCAGCGGAAGAATTTGGAACAGCTCCGCCTAAATCAGGGCCAGTGACTACCGCGGAAGCGGCCCTCTACGCAGTAAGCTACTACCAGATGGAAATGACCGAGGGTGGGCAGTACGAATTTGATTCGGCCAGGGTGCAGGAAGCTGCCGCGCACTGGCAAGTGGTACTACCTAGCCTTCCCGGGGATGGCCGCGTACCCAACAAGGCCGTTTTTCAGGTCGACAAGGCCACGGGAGACGTTCAGGTTCGGTTTGTGAAATAACCGCCAGCTCGGCGGCCGATGATGGTCAGCAATTTGCTGCGTTACTTTGCCTCATGATGAAAGCTCTTTCTTTCCTACTGCTCGGGGCCCTCGGGGCCGCCAGCTGCCAGCAGACGCCCGCCACGGACAATACCATGCTGCCGGCCTCAGCCGAAACCACGGCTCCAACAACCTCGGGGGCCGCTGCTACCGAAGCCGATGCCCGCGGAGCCGTGAGTCGCTACGTGCAGGAGCTGCCCAATGCCAAGCTCTTCGTGCTCGACTCGGCCACGGCTCTGGAAGTCGACGGGCACTGGCAGGTACTGGTGCCCCGCACCGACTGGGCCGGCCGCATGCCCAATAAAGCCGCCTTTGAAGTAGACAAGGCCACCGGCGCCGTACGCACTTTGATGGTAAAATAGCCCCGATATAAAGCACGAAAAAAGCCCGAACCAGTATCAGGTTCGGGCTTTTTTCGTGCTAATCAGCCGCTTATTTTCCTAGCTGGTCGCGGTGTTCCTGCTCGGTATCGGGCTGGTTGCGGCGGTCGGCGTGGTCGTCGGTGCCGTTGATGAAGTCTTCGTCGCCTTTGGCCAGGCTGTGTAAATGGCGAAGACCGTCGCCCATCGTCACGCCGGCTTCGGTATCGATGGTGGGCATGCCGCTCTGGATGTTGCCGTTGCCGGAGTTGGCAGCATTTGCACCAATGGCGCCGGGGGTTTCGTCTTGCTTCTTATCGGATTTCTTGGGGGTATTGGCCATGATTTCTAGGAGTAGGCTGCCCGGGGCAGCGAGGTTGGAAATTGCAAAGCGGCCTTGGTAGTGGGCAGCTCCTGCTGGCTATACGCGGGGGAAAGGTCCCGGTTTTGTGGCCTGCCTAAGTTCGCCAGCAACGCCCTGCTCGATGCTTCGGGTCCGCTGTAACTCACCTCTGCGACGCCTTAGCCGCGGGTGCCCGCTCCGTTTTCCTGTAATCCGCGCTTACTTCTGCCGCTACCCGGCTGCCAGCGGCACTTTTAGATAAGCGGCCAACACAGTTGCCTCGGCCCGCAGTCCGGCCAGCCGGGCCTCCAGCAGCCGATGTTGCGCCGGGTCACCATCTCCTTGCAGAGCTTGTTTGGCTTCGGCTGTAGTCGTTGTCACCCAGAGTTGGTGCCTTTCGGCTTCGTCAGGGGGCAAAGTTGCCAGTAACGTGGGCACGGCGCGCAGCCAGTCGAGGGCCCGGCGGGTCCGGGCCTGTCCCCGCTCGAGGCGCTGGGTCAGCTGCTGCATTTCGTGGGCCACGGCTGCCGCCCGGGTGTGCAGCGGGGCGGCTTGCTCCTGATTGAGGGCGGGCAGGGGCGTGGGCGGGCCGGGCGGTGGCAACGCCTGGGTGAGCCAGGTTAAAATTATTCCGGCCCGGGCGGGCAATACCCGTTGCCCGGCTTCTATCTTCGTGACCAAGTGGCGCGAAACACCCAGGGCGCCAGCCAGCTGTTCCTGAGTCAGGCCCAAGCCCGTGCGGATAACGGCAAGGTAGTGCAGCGTGGGTAGTGTAGTGGAAAGGCGGGGCATAGGGCAACTTGTCTCCTTATTCAGTTATTATAGATTTTTGGAGACAAGCACTTTGTCTCCTCGTTTACTCTTTACGAGATGTAGGAGACAAATGGCAATTGCGACTTCGTGATAAGGCAACGAGCTTATTAGAAAAGCCGCTAGGTTATCACGCCGGCCAGCGGCGCCCTACCTGTAGCGGGGCCTGCACTGTGCCACTAATGCAGGCGGGACTCAATGAAGTCGCGAAAGGCTTTGCGGTAAGACTCGCTCACGGGTAGAAACCGGCTGCCGATCTGCACCTTGTCCTTGAACACGGCGTCGATGCCCTCCAGGCTCACAATGTAAGAGTGGTGAATGCGGACGAAGTGCGTGGCGGGCAACTGCTGCTCCAGGGTTTTGAGCCGCTGCAAACTCACGATGCGCTGCTGGCGGGTGTGGATGGCCACGTAGTCTTTCAGGCCTTCCACGAACAGGATATCAGCCTGCCGGATCTTGACGAGGCGGTTCCCATCCTTCACGAACAGAAACGGCGAGGGTTCAGTCTGATTAAGCACGGCCGAGGGTGTCGCCGGCACAGCCGGCACTGGCGCATTGCCGGGCAGCAGCCGCCGGGCCTGGGCCTTGTGCACGGCCCGCAGAAACCGCTCCAGCGTAATGGGTTTGAGCAGGTAGTCGACCACGTCGAGGTCATAGCTTTCCAGGGCGTACTCGGAGTAGGCCGTAGTCAGAATCACCAGGGGCTGGCGGGGCAGAATCTTGAGCAAAGCCAGGCCGGTCAGCTCGGGCATCTGCACGTCGAGCAGTAGCAGGTCGATGGGGTGACTGCTGAGTTCCTGCAGGGCAGCCAGGGGGCTGGCGCAGGCCGCGTGCAGGGTCAGAAACGGCACTTTTTCCACGTAATCAGTAAGCAGCTTCCGAGCCATCGGCTCATCGTCCACAATCAGGCAGCGCAGCATCAGGTCAACGTTAGGGTGAGATGGACGCGGTACTCCGTGGGGCCGTCGTCGACGTGCAGCGCGTGGCGGCCGGGGTAGTGCAGGGCCAGGCGGCGGTGCAGGTTTTGCAGGCCCGTACCGGCAGTGGTCGGGGCTGGCGCGGGGTGCGGCAGTCGGCCGTTGGCCACGGTGCAAACGCACTCCGCGCCTCGCAGCCGGATCAACACCGTGACCCAGGCCTGCGGGTCGGTGGTGCTCACGCCGTGCTTAAAGGCATTTTCCAGGAAGGTAATCAGCAGCAGCGGGGCAATGCGCACCCCTTCAACTGGGCCTTCGACCTCGAACTGCACCGGAACGGGGGCGTTGAGGCGCAGCTTTTCCAGGCTGATGTAGTTCTGCATGTACTCGATTTCCTGGCTGAGGGCCACGGTGGCATGGTTCGACTCGTAAATCATGTAGCGCATCATCTGGGCCAGCTTGGCCACCACCTCCGGCGTGTTCGGCGACTGGGTGTAGGCCAGGTAGTAGAGGTTGTTGAGCGTGTTGAAGAGGAAGTGCGGGTTGATCTGGGCCTTGAGCAGCTTGAGCTCGGCCGTGAGCTGCTCGTTTTCCAGGGCCCGGGTGCGGGCGTCAAGGGCAAACCAGCCCACCACGAAGTGCAGCATGCTCAGGAAGGCCACGATAAACAAGGTACCCACCACCACCGAAAACACGAAGGCTCCCGACTCCACGTAGCTCTGCTGCATGGGCCCCACCGCCAGTTGCCGCTGCACCAGCACCCGCACGGCTACCACCAGGGCAAAGGGGGCGGCCAGCTCCAGCAGGTAGCGCCCGAGCTGCTGCCGCCGCAGCCCGCGGGGCAGCAGGTAGAAAAAGTTGAGGTAGCCGATGAGCAGGTTGCTCACCAGCGGCACCAGCGAATTGGCCAACGCCAGCCGCCAGCCCGCCTCCCGGCTGATCTGGTAGAAGTAAAACGAAAAGTAAACGCCCCAGAACGAGAGGTGCAGCAGCAGCACCCGGTGGCGGCGAAGAAGCCCGAGCATGGCGGTAAGTACAGATGGGTCCCCAAGATACCCGCCGCACCGCGGGCAACCCGCACGCCCCGCCGGATTTTCGACCGTTGCCCGGTTTCCCTCGACCCTTAGCCCGGCAAGAGTACCGAATGCGGAACCAGCCAGTGGTTGAGCAAAACCCGGCAAGGGCCGAATAAGCCGGCATAACGGTCGAGTAGCGCGGGGAAGCCGACGGCGCCGGGCGTACTTGGCTCCCGTCTTTTTCCCCTCCCCTTATCCTCTACACTATGAAACTTTCCGGCTTACTGCTGGCCCTGGGCCTGACCAGCACCGCGCATGCTCAATCTACTTCAGCGCCTACCGACACGCTGCTGCTCACCCCGCGCCGCAGCGTTGACGGGCAGCTTATCCGGCCCTTCTCGGCCCGCTACACCATGCTTATGCGCCGCCAGGGCCAGGAGAAGCCCGTCGGCAGCGTGGCTACTTCCTACGAGTACCTGACCCGAGCGGGGCAGGAACTTGGGCTCAAGCGGTCCGTCATTACCTTTCCCACCGGCGCTATCGTCGACAGCGGCACCGTGGACCGCCGCACGCTCTACCCCCGCACCCACCGCTCCCACCAGCCCAACGGCCGCACCCTGGCTCTGGACTTTGCTGGGCCCCGCGTCACGGGCTTCAACCAGGTGGGCGCCCAGCGCACCGCCGTCGACCTGACTACTTCGGCGCCCCTATTCGATTCCTTCTCGGCTGACCTGGTAGTGCTGGCCCTGCCACAAAGGGCCGGGCAGGCCTTCAAGTTTGCCCAGTACGTGTACGAGAAGGGCGGCCTGGACTGGGTGCGGGGCCGCATTGTGGGGGCCCAGCCCCTGCCTGCCCCCGACGGCAAAGCCAGCCGACCGGCCTGGGTGGTGCAAACCTTCGGCGCGGACCAAAGCACCGTCACGTACTGGCTCGACGCCTCGACCCGCCGGCTGCTCCAGGTAGAGTTTGCGGGGGCCGGCCGGGAGCTGATTATGCGGCAGGTGGAGTAGCGCGGGGGTAGTTAGTACACTTCGGCTATGTTGTTCAACTGCTCCAGTAAGGGGTGACGGGTGATGCTAGGCAGTGAAGGTGGGGCGCAGGCTCCGCCTTTTTGATTTGTAATGAACTATGAGCAACTCGGCTTAGTAGCACTCGGTCACCAGTTATGGCTATTCGTCTATGGTGCTGCTGTATGGGGGTTCGACTTAATCCAGTTGCTGCTTCCTGGGAAACAGACTGGAGAAGTAGTCATACAACGCGTTGAATCTTGCCGCCTGCCGTTTGTTCTCCGAACTATGTAGCGGACCAATATCAACTTGGATATCATGTTCACGCTCCAAGCGGACCCATCCACTTACATCATCAGTCTGCTCAGAATACATCTTTGGCTCAGTGTATACTGTGTCTATGTTAGATATTTGCACTGACTCAATTACCGATTTGGTTAGCGCGAAAAGGCTATCCGCCTGAGGAGCAGTCACTGCTACCTCTACCGTATCAATGAGCAGTCTGCCTCTGGCGCCGGTTTGCTGATCATAGCTATACTCTCGCCTTGCATGGTAAGCATACATCACGGTGCTCTTCTCCTCTGGTAGATGGCGAAACTGCCGAAACCGATAGGACTTTCGCCTCAAGCTATACTTCGAGCTAGACCACTCCAGCCCCCCGGATACTTGAGCTTCAAGGATATATGAGTATGTTCTCTTGACAGTAAATGCCTCCTTTCCAGTAGGCTCACATGATGCAACAACACCTAGCAAAGCTGATAGTCCCACGTATTTGCCAACGCATACTGAGAGTGAGTTGCTGTTCATCATGAGGAGCCTGATTGACCAATTAACCAAAGCTATTTATTCTCTTCTATTCGTTCCTCAACACTAGATATATAGCTCCCACCTCAACCGTATATCCCCCTTTTTCTATACCTTCCCGCGTCCATTTTCATCTTCCTATCCTTATGCTTATCCCCCGATTATCCCACCTGTTGCTCCTGGTGTGGCTGGTAGTGCTATGTGCCTGCTCCAAGTCGGGCTCTTCGGATTCCAGCCCCGAGGGCGAGGAAATCAGCCCGTATCAAAATATCGTTTTTACCTTCGATGAGCCCGTGGGCGAAGGCCGCGTGAGCCGCTGGGATACGCTGCAGTACGTGCAGTTTGAGCCCGCCGTGCGCGGCAAGTTCAAGTGGACCAGCGACCGGGAGTTGACCTTTTCCCCCTCCGAGCCCTTCCGGCCTGCCACGGCATTTGAGGCCCAGTGGCGGCCTGTAGCCCTGGAAGCTCTCAAGCTCAAGAAAGAGCCCCCGCTGAGCAAGCGCAAGTTTCACACCCCGGCCCTGCAGATGCACGAGCCCCAGCTCTTCTGGAGCCAGAGCCGGCGGGCGGCGGGCACAGCCGAGATGCGGGCCAACCTGCTCTTCAACTACGCCGTGAAGCCGGCCGATATCCAGCCCCTGCTGAAAGTAACCCAGGACGGCAAGCCCGTAGCCTTCGAGGTGGTATCGGCGGAGGCCGACAGCGTAGTAGGCGTAGCCCTTACCCAGGACGTGCGCCCCGGCTCCCCCGTCACGCTGGAGCTGGCGCCCGGCCTGCACCCTGTGGGCTCGGATAGAGCTACCACCAAAGCCCTGACCGCGCAGGTAGCCGTGCCCGACCAGCAAACGTTGCTGGTGCGCGAAGTGGTGGCCTCCATCGTAGAGGGCGACCCGGTGATTACGGTGCTGACCAACCAGCCCGTGTCGGCGGCGGAAGTACCGGCGTTGCTGAGCGTAGAGCCGGCCGTGGACTACGCGGTGGAAGCCCTGGAAAGCGGTTTTACTTTGAAAGGCGGCTTTGATGTGGACAAGACCTACCAGATCAGCTTGCGCAGCGGCTTGCGCGGGGCCCTGGGCGGGCAGTTGGCCGAGCCTTTCACCCAGACGGCCGCCTTCGTGGATGAGCGGCCTAGTTTGAGCTTTGCCAACGGCGACAAGGCCATGTACCTCGACGCGCTGGGCACCCGCAACCTGGGCGTGCGCATCGCCGAAATCAAGCAGGTGCAGGTCACCATTGCCAAGGTCTACGCCAACAACATTCAGCAGCTCCTGCGCAACGGCCAGCAGTACGGCTACGACTACGACGAGGAAGGCGGCAGCGACGAAGGGGACGGCGGCGACGGTGGCTACGAGGACAAGTCGTACAACTACTACGACGTGGAGCAGCTGGGCAACGTGCTGACCGAGCGGACCTACACCGTGGCGGCCATGCCCAAGGAAAACGGCCTGCGCCTGCTCAACCTGAGCTTCAAGGACCTGGAGTTTACCGGCCCCATGAAGGGCCTCTACGTGGTGAAAGTGCAGGACACCGAGCGGCAGTGGCTGCAAGTCAGCAAGCTGGTGTCGGTGTCGGACATCGGGCTGATTGTGAAGCAGGGCAAGGCCGGCCGCACGCTGGTATTCGCCAACTCCATCCGCAACGCTAGCCCGCTTGGCGGCGTGAACGTGCGCTTCGTCAGCTCCAACAACCAGGTGATTAGCAGTGCTACTACTAATAGCGCCGGCGTGGCCGTGTTCGACAGCACCGCCGCCACCAGCCGCTTCCGCCTGACGATGGTGACGGCCCAGCGCGAGTCGGACTTTACTTTTCTGAACCTGCCCAGCAGCCGGGTCGAGACGTCGCGCTTCGACGTGGGCGGCCTGCAAAGCAACGCGGCCCGCTACCAGGCCTTCCTCTACGGCGACCGGGACCTGTACCGCCCCAGCGACACCATCCAAACCAACACCGTGATTCGTACCGAGGGCTGGCTGGCCCCGCCGGCCAACCTGCCGGTGAAAATCCGCCTGCTGCTGCCCACGGGTAAGGAATACGCCAACCTACGCAAGAAGCTTTCGGCCGACGGCTCATTTGAGTCGCGCTTTATCCTGCCCGCCGGCGTGATGACCGGCCTCTACACCCTGGAAGTACTGACCGGCAACGACGTGCTGCTCACCTCGCGCACCATCTCGGTGGAGGAATTCATTCCCGACCGCCTCAAGGTGACGGTGAAAGCCGCGCCGGCCGTGGTGGGCCCGGGCCAGGCTGTGAATGCCAACATCACGGCCATGAACCTGTTTGGCCCGCCGGCCTCCGACCGGAAGTTTGAGGTGGAATTCTCGCTCAAGGAAAAGCCCTTCAACCCCAAGAAGTACGCCGACTACAACTTCTACATCAACACCGGCGAAAACCGGCGCCGCGGCTACGGCTACCAGGAAAACACCGCCATTTCCGACCGGTTCGAGAAAACCGTGCGCGAAGGCACCACCGACGCCAGCGGCAACGGCACGGCCACCTACGAAGTACCCGACTACCAGGACCTCGGCACCCTGGAAGGCTCGGCCTTTGCCACGGTATTCGACGAAAGCGGCCGGCCCGTCAACCGCCTCGCCACCTTCGAAGTGCAGACCCAGCCGGTGATGTTCGGTATTCAGAATCTGCCCGAGCTGGTCAGCACCCGCCAGGCCCAGACCCTGCGCTTCGTGGCCCTGACGCCCAAAACCGCCCAGCCCACGCGGGCCGAAGCCCAGATTAAAATCGTGCGGCTCTTGTGGGAAACGGTGATTGAGCGCCAGGGCGGGCGCTACCGCTACACCTCCCAGAAGCGCGAGCAGGCCATCCTGACCCAGAACCGCACCATTGACGGCATGTTCACGCTCGACTTCACCCCGGCTTCGTCGGGCGAGTACGAGGTGCGCATTTCCCGGCCGGGCGCGGCTACCTACGTGGCCAGCCAGATTTACGCCTACGGCTACGGCGACACCCAGAGCAATTCCTTCGAGGTCAACAACGAGGGCGAGGTGACGATTGAGGCCGACAAGGAGAAATACCAGCCCGGCGAAACGGCCAAGCTCCTGCTCAAAACGCCCTTCGCCGGCCGGGTGCTCATCACCGTGGAGCGCGACAAGGTGCTCGACCATTTCTACGTCAACACCGATGAGAAGTCGGCACGGGTGAGCATCCCGATTCGCGGCAACCACGTGCCGAATATTTACGTGACGGCCACCGCCATCCGCGAAATCACCGACAACCGCCTGCCGCTCACCGTGGCCCGGGGCTTCGTGCCGCTGACCGTGGAAAAGCCCGGCGCCAAGCTGCCCGTGACCCTGACCGTAGCCGAGCAGAGCCGCTCCCAGACCTGGCAGACCCTGGAAGCCAGCACCGCCCCCGGCGCGGCCGTGACCTTTGCCGTGGTCGATGAGGGCATTCTGCAAATGAAGGACTACCGCACGCCCGACCCTTACGGCTACTTCTACCAGAAGCGCGCCCTGGAGGTGCAGGCCTACGACGTATACCCCTTCCTGCTGCCCGAGCTGGGTACCAGCTCCTCCGGCGGCGACGGGGCCGACCTCTCGCGCCGCACCACGCCCGTGCCCTCGCGCCGGGTGAAGCTGCTGGCCAAGTGGAGCGGGGTGCTGCGGGCCGATGCCAACGGCAAAGTGCGCTACAAAGTGCGCATCCCGCAGTTCAGCGGGGCCGTGCGCGTCATGGCTGTGGCGTACAAGGGCGACGCCTTCGGCTCGGCCGAGCAAACCATGCGCATCGCCGACCCGGTGGTTATCAGCACCAGCCTCCCCCGCTTCCTCAGCCCCGGCGACACAATTGACGTGCCCGTGACGCTGACGAATACGACGAAAGAAGCACTGGACATATCTATTAAACCTGAGCTAGCTGGCCCATTAGAATCCGCCGAGTCTATGCTCTTTACTCCTCCGGCTGGCAAGACTCAAAAGCTCCCTGGAGTGTCCGGCGTATTGGTAAGGATTCCGGCTAACTCTGAGAAAAGAGTACCATTCAAATTAAAAGCGGGCCAGCAGATTGGGAATGCGAAAGTTACCATTGTCGTCAGCAGCCGAAAGGAGCAGTTTACTGAGGTCATCGAAATCCCCGTTCGCCCCGCCTCGCCCTTAGAAAAGGTATCCGGCTCGGGGGTGGTGCAAGGCGGCCGCAACCAGAATCTGAACCTGAAGACCAACTTCCTGCCGGCCACGCTGCGCAGCCAGCTGGTGGTGAGCCGCTCGCCGATGACGGAGTTTGCCAAGGATTTGCGCTACCTGTTGCAGTACCCCTACGGCTGCCTGGAGCAAACCGTGTCGGCGGCTTTCCCGCAGCTGTACTACGGTGACTTGACGGCCACGCTCAGCCAGAAAACCGGCAAGCAGGCCAAGGGCACGCGCTTCAACCCGAACTACAACGTGCAGGAAGCCATCCGCAAAATCGAGTCCCAGCAGCTCTACAACGGCAGCCTGAGCTACTGGCCCGGCGGCGACTACGACAACTGGTGGGCCACCACTTACGCCGCCCACTTCCTGCTCGAAGCCCAGCGCGCCGGTTTCGAAGTGAACAAGAGTAACCTCGACAAGGTGCTGCAATACCTGCAGGCCCGCACCCGCAAGCGCGAAACCGAGGAGTACGACTACTTCGACGTGAGCACCATTGCCCGCCGCAAGGTCATTGCCAAAAAGGAAATTCCCTACAGCATCTACGTGCTGGCCCTGGCCGGCCGCCAGGATGCCGTGGCCCTGAACTACTACAAGTCGAACCGGCAGCTGCTGGCCCAGGACTCCCGCTTCCTGCTGGCCGCGGCCCAAGCCGTGGGCGGCAACCAGAAAGCCTACCGCGACCTGCTGCCCACCACCTTCACCGAAACCGCCGCCCACCGCGCCTTCGACGGCTCGTTCTACTCCCCTATCCGCGACGAGGCCCTGGTGCTCAACTCCCTGCTCGAAGTTGACCCCGGCAACGCCCTGGTGCCCAAGCTCACCCGCCAGCTCAGCCGCCAAGTGAAGCAGGCCCGGTGGCTGAACACTCAGGAACGGGCGTTTTCGCTGCTGGCCCTGGGTAAAGTCGCCCGGCAGAACGCTAAGAGCACGGCTACGGCTTCCTTGCTGGCCGATGCCAAGGAAATCGGCAAGTTCTCGGGCCCGGATTTGACCGTGAACAACGTGGCCAACCGCCAGGTAGCCCTGCGCACCACCGGCACCGGTAGCTTGTACTACTTCTGGGAAACCGAGGGCGTGTCGCCGCTGAACACCGTGCGCCAGGAGGATTCCTTCCTCAAAGTGCGGCGCGAGTTTTTGAACCGGAACGGCCAGCCCGTCAGCAGCACTACCTTCCGGCAAAACGACCTGGTGGTGGTGCGCATTACGATTCAGTCGGCCGATGCGGCGGGGGAAGTACCCAACGTGGCCATTACCGACCTGCTGCCCGCCGGCCTGGAAATCGAGAATCCGCGCATCGGGGCCGTGCGCGACATCGACTGGGCTAAGGACGCGGCCACGCCCGACTACCTGGACATGCGCGACGACCGGATCAACCTGTTTACCACCGTCAGCACCGCGCCCAAGTCGTTCTACTACGTGGCCCGGGCCGTGTCGAAGGGCACTTTCCGCCTCGGTCCCGTCAGCGCCGACGCCATGTACAACGCCGAGTACCACAGCTACAACGGCGCCGGCGTGGTGCGGGTACGGTAAGTAAAGGTCATATCAAATTGAACGTCATGCCTGATCTGTCGTCCGCTTGTCGAAGCATCTCTACCGCAATGGTATTGATTACTTCTTCAACGAAGCGGTAGAGATGCCTCGACTGTGCTCAGCATGACAATATCGTTGCACGCAAGATGTCTCCGCTGGTCGACATGACGTTCTTTTCCTCAGGTCAATCGACGTAGATAAACCACTTACGACCACAACCTTTCCTTCCACACCTAACCCTTTCCTTTCTATGGTCAACCTCCGCGTTGTCTTGATTGCCTCCGTTGTTATGCTGCTGGGCCTGATCCTGTGGATGGGCTACTTCTTCTACTTCCGCACCGACGGCCGCGGCCACGTGGTGCAGGAAGCCGACAGCCCCGAAGCCGCCGCCCGGGGCCAGCGCCTCCTCGCCCGGGCCGACGCCCTCACCAACCAGCAGCAGTACGACCAAGCCAAAGCCCTGCTCGACTCCCTGCGCGATGCCGATGCCAACCCCAACGTGTTTATTAGCACCGACGAGATGATACAACGCTTCGACACGCTACGGGTGCGCCGCGCCCGGACGCAAGCCGCCCGGTAGTCTGCCTGCTGCTCCTAGCTCAACCGCAGCTTTTTATTGGCGCTACCGTACGTATTTCTGTCACTAGCTCACAGCCGGCCGCCTTTGCGGCCGGCTGTGGCATTTGGGGCCACTATAATATAGTTCAGCTACTCTACATCCGGTATTCTCATGCGCATCCGACCCTACCTTACCACCCGCCTTCACACCGTTCTGCTTCGCCTGCTGCTGTTGCTGAGCGGCGTACTGGCCTGGACCTCCCTGCAGGCCCAGGGCATCACTACCCTAACGGCCACCGACAACGGCAAGCAAATTCAACTCAGTGTCGGCGAACGATTGATCGTGCGCCTTCCTACCGTGAGTCCGCGCTACGGCTGGCGGCTGGCTCAGAGCTACCCGGGCATGCTCACCGTGGTCAGCAGCAATACGCTGCCGGGCCTGAGTAGCGGCGTGCCAGGGGCGCCGGCTACCCACGAAATTCATTTGCAGGTAGTCGGGCCCGGCGGCTTCGACCTGGCCTTTGTGTCGGCTGTGCCGGGGGCAGGCTACTCGCCGCTGGGCAATTTTTTCCACGTCTACGTTACCATCAATCAGCCCGGCGTAGCCAAAAATGTGAACATCACCGAGTACGGCAACCATAGTCAGGTAACGGTCAACAAGGGCGACCAGCTGCTGATTAAGCTGGGCTCCACGGTAGGCTCGGAGTATGCCTGGGAGGTAATGCCCATTGAAAGCAACGTGCTAAAGCTGACCAGCCAGCAACAGGAGGACGGTAAGAAAAGCAAGAAAAAGCCGAAGCCGGGCAGTGCTCAGGATATCCTATTCCAGTTTCAGGCTCTGAACCCCGGCAAGACGACCGTTCGTTTTCTTTACCGCAACACGGCCAACAACGAAGCACCCCCGTCCCGCGACTTTGAGCTGGACGTCACCGTGCCCGAGCCACCCCGCTAACCGCCTGTAGCCGCCCGCTGTTGGTGCGCCAAGCTGGGCAGCACAACCACACAAAAAAGCCCCGACTCATATGAGCCGGGGCTTTTTTAGCTAGCGTCCTCTGGCTTAGTAGCCGGGGTTCTGCTTCAGGTTGGGGTTGTTCACCGTTTCCCGGAACGGAATGGGGAACAGCAGACGACGGGCATCGGTAACGCTCAGAACCGCTTGCGCCCGACCCGTACGAGCCAAGTCGAACCAGCGGTGGCCTTCCATGGCCAGCTCTACGCGCCGCTCCCGCTCGATGGCCAGCAGCAACTCTTCCTTGGTTACGGCCGTCGTGCCAGCTAGGCCAGCCCGGGTCCGAACCAGATTCAGGTCGATGATGGCTTGTGGCAGCTTGGAAAGCTGGGCTTTGGCCTCGGCGCTGGTCAGCAGCACTTCCGCGTAGCGAATAGCGCGGTAGTTGTCTTCGCCGGTACCGGGCTTCGTGTACTTAATGCCTACCCCGGCTGGAATGGTCTGGCCACCAGCTAAAAAGGTACCGTTGGAGATAGAAGCATCTTTGCGCCGGTCACCGGCTTCGTAAGCCGTTGGCAGGGTTGAGCCTCCGCCCGTGGGGCTCACTTCGTTGCGGCCGCCCCGGGTCGTGGGGAAGAAGAAGAAAGCAAACTGGCTTTGGTTGGTATTCTCGAAGTTAACCTCGAAAATGGCTTCCGTCGAGTTCTCCGTATCGAATACGTCACGGTAGTTGGGTACCAACGTGAAGCGCTTACTGGCAATGATCCGGTCGGAGAGGTCGGAAGCGGCCTGCCACTGCCCGCGGTACAGCGCCAGGCGAGCCTGCAGGGCAATAGCAGCCGACTTGGTAGCACGGCCCAGGTTGGTTTCCGGTAGACCAGCTTCGGCGGCTACCAAGTCCTTCTGGATCTGGTCATACACCTCAGCTACGGGGGTACGGGTCACGTTCAGGCTGGCATCGGCTTGCTTAGTAGCCGTTAGCACCAGCGGTACATCCCCCCAGTAACGCACCAAGTCGAAGTAAAAGTACGCCCGCAGGAAGCGCGCCTCGGCAACCAGCGAGTTACGGGTAGCTTCCGGAATGCTGCTAATAGCTGGTACGTACTCGATTACGTTATTGGCCCGGTTTACCCCTTGGTACAGAATGGCCCACATGTTCGACACCTCAACGTTTGAGGGCTGAATATTGCGGTTTTTAATCTCAGCAAAGCTGGGAAAGGTACCAATGTGAGCCAGGTTGTCGGCCGACAAATCGGCCATAACCGGGTAGCGCAGACCGTAGTAGTTGGCGCTAGTGAAGGTGCCATAGGTGCCGATGATGGCGGCGTTGGCGCCGGCCAAGTCGGTGAAGACCTGGTCAGTGACCAATGCATTCTGAGGTTCCTCCTCCAAGAAATCCTGGCAACTGGTGCCAGCAAAGCTTAGAAACCCGAGCAGGGCTAAGGCAGTGATTTTATTACGAAAAAGCATGTGCTTGTAAGTCAGTGGTGATTATAAACCCAGGTTAACACCTACTTGGAAGGTGCGCGCCTGCGGGAACGTCAGGAAGTCGGTACCCAGGGACGTGTTGCTGCCGCTGAAGGTGTTGATTTCCGGATCCAGACCCGAGTAGTTGGTGAACGTCAGCAGGTTCTGACCCGACACGTAGATCCGGGCCGACTGCAGACGGGCAGCCTTTACAATACCGCTTGGCAGGTTGTAGCCCAGGGTAGCCGTTTTCAGACGAGCGTACGAGCCGTCTTCCAAGAACCGGTTGGAAGTACGACGGTTGTTGTTGGGGTCGTTGAAAGCAGCCCGTGGAATGTCGGTATCCGTGTTGGTCGGCGTCCACCGGTCACGCACACTGCCCAACTGTCCAAACTGGCTGTTCATACCTTCCCCGAACGCGCGGGTATTGCTGAAAATTTCGTTACCCTGCTGAAACTGGAAGAAGAAGCTCAGATCAATACCCTTGTAGCTCAGGATGTTGTTGATACCACCGAAGTAGTTAGGCTGAGCCGAGCCAATGATTTTCTGGTCGTCGGCCGTCACCACGCCGTCACCGTTCAAATCCACAAAGCGGATGTCGCCGGGGCGGGGCTGGTTGGTCGTGCTGGTGCCCTGGTAGAAAGCGTTGGCGTTGCCGGTCTTCTGACGAGCCATGGCAATGTCGGCGCTGATTTCGTCCTGGTTCTGGTAAATACGGTCTACCACGTAGCCATAGAATGCCCCCAGAGGCTGGCCTACTTCAACCCGGTTGGCGAAGCCCGACAGGAATGGTGCATTGTTTACCAGCGCCGTTACTTTGTTGCGGATAAACGAAATGTTGAACGTGGTGGTCCAGCTGAAGTCATCCGACTTGATATTGTCGGAGCTGAATTCAACTTCCAATCCTTTGTTCTCCAGCGAACCAATGTTCTGGCTGATGGTCGAGAAGCCCGAGGTCAGGGGCAGCTGACGGTTGAGCAGCAGGTTGTTGGTCTTCCGCTGGAACAGGTTTACACCGAAAGTGAACCGATCGAACAAGCCCACGTCAATACCGGCGTTGAGTTCGTTGGTTTTTTCCCAAGTCAGGTCAGGGTTAGCCAGCTGCTGAGGAGCCGTACCAGCCTGCTGCAGGTAGTTAGCCTGGATAGCTTGGCCCAGGCCTACGGGCACACCCGTAACGCCTACGCCGAACAGGGAGCGGGAAGCAAAGTTGCCGATGTCGAAGTTACCCGTCTGGCCATAGCCGGCGCGCAGCTTCAACTCGCTCACAATAGCATTGTCCTTCAGGAAGGCTTCCTCGCTCACGCGCCAAGCACCCGAAACGGAGGGGAAGTAACCGTACTGGTTGTTGCCCCCGAAGCGGGAAGAACCGTCGCGACGAACCACGCCTTGCAGAATATACTTGCCACGGAAGTCGTAGTTAAGACGAGCCAGGTACGAGAGCAGCGTCCAGGAAGTAGCGTCCGACGAAGCGTTGACTTTCACCGAACCAGCTACGAGCGACTGTACGCTGTTGCCGGGGAAGTTGGTAGCCGAAGCCTGAATGCCCTCCTGTACCGAGCGCTGGGCAGAAAAGCCGATCAGCCCCGACACGTTATGATCATCGGCGAACGTGGTGGAATAGGCAGCCGTCAATTCGTTAAGCCAGTTGGCATCCGAACGGTTGTTGGCGTCAGCGGCACCGTTGCTGGCCGAAGCAGTTACCAGCGTGTTGGGCAGGAAACGGTCTTCCTTCAGGTTGAGGTAGTCGATACCGATGTTGTTGCGGATACGCAGGTTTTTCAGCGGCTCGACTTCGGCGTAGAAGTTACCGATGATACGTCCCTGACGCGCATTGAAGGTAGGCTCCACGGCCGAAGCCACGGGATTTTCCACCGACGAGAAAACGTCGCGGCCGTAGGTGCCGTCCGGGTTGTAGACCGGCGTCTGGGCGCCCAGCAGCAGGGCCCCGCTGAGGACCCCGTAGATGTTGTTGTCGTTGTTGATACGCGTGCTCAGCGAACGGCTGATTGTGAGGTTGGTCCCCACTTTCACTTTATCGGAGAGGCTGTGGTCCAGGTTCAGACGGCCGCTGCCGCGGTTAAACTTGGAGCCAATGATGATGCCCTCCTGGTCGAAATACGTACCCGAAACCAGGAAGTGGGTTTTCTGGTCGCCACCCGATACGGTAGCCGAGTAGTTGGAAATCCGCGCGTCGCGGAAAATCTCATCCTGCCAGTTGGTACTGGCACCGGTGAACAGCGACTGGGCCGCAGTGGGGTTGGCCGTCACGTAACGGGGAGCCAAGCCTACGTTTACCCGGGCTTCGTTGATCAGATCCTGCGACTCCTGGCCGTTGAGTACGTCCAGCCGCTTAATAGTCTGCTGCACGCCGGTGTAATAGTCGAAGCTTACTTTGGTACGGCCAGCCTTGCCGCGCTTGGTCGTCACGAGCACGACGCCGTTGGCTGCGCGCGAGCCATAAATAGCGGCGGCCGAAGCGTCCTTCAATACCTCAATCGACTCAATGTCATTGGGGTTAATGTCGGAAAGGGCGTTCAACTGCTGGTTACCAACGCCGATGTTGGAGTAGCTACCGGTGTTGATCGGCACGCCGTCGATAACATACAGCGGGTCGCTACCGGCCGAAATAGAGTTGTTACCACGGATTCGAACGGAAATACCGCCGCCGGGGGTACCCGAGCTCTGCGTTACCAGTACGCCGGCCGCACGGCCCTGCAGTACTTGGTCAACACCAACTACGGGCTGGTTTTCGAATTGCCGGGCTTCTACCGAGGTTACGGCACCCGTTACCAGGGTTTTGCTTTGCGTGCCATAGCCCACTACCACTACTTCGGAAAGTGCTTTGGTGTCGGTGGCTAGGCCAATGTTGATTTGGCTTTCCGCTCCGACTGAGCGCTCTACTGGCACGAAGCCAACTGAGCTAAAAACTAGTACGCTTCCGCTCTCGGGAACATTGCTCAGGGAGAAAGTACCATCCGAATTGGTCGATACCCCATTGTTGGTGCCCTTCAGCAGGACAGTTACCCCGGGGATACCATCACCGGTTTGGCGGTCAGTTACCCGGCCGGAGATACTCCGAGTCTGGGCAGTTACCTGTTGCAGTAACGTCAACATGAGCAGAAAACTCATGAATAGGATTTTTTTCATGCAGAAAAGGTGTAAGTAGGACAGAAAACGAAACCCCAATTTAGGTTTATGTGACTCTTTTTACAAATTAAAACTAACAATCATTAACACTTTATTATCCAAACATTCCAACCAAAGGCAGTTACCCTTTCGAATGCCACAGCAAAAAGGCCATATTCTTAAGCATTCAGCTTCTACTATACGGAATGCTTCTCCTGGTTTATAGTGCTGATTAAGGCGGGGGATGTAGTCTGGATATTATAAGGAGTTGTGAGCGGGCGGAGACTTCCTGAATGGCCCGTAGCACTTCGAATTATATAAGCAAAACACAATGAACCGCCGCCTTTATATATGGTTTATATTATATCCTGAATGGTAATTTTGTAGGCCCGTGCCCGAAGTCAAATAATTTATTTGTCTTTGCATTTAAAGAGTGTCTCGTTATCTGCTCGTTAGCATCCATCCTTACCCGAACCCGTCCTTTAAGAATGAAACGTGCGGCCGGTTATCTAACTTTCCTGCTAGTGCTTGGCGGACTAGCCTGGAGCCTCGATGCCTTGTTTCCGCTGCCGGCTCCCCCACGATACTCGCCCCTGGTGCTGGCGGCCGATGGCTCGGTGTTGCACGCCTTTCTGAATCCAACCCAGAAATGGCGGATGAAAACGGAGCTGCGCGAAATCACGCCGGCGCTACGCACGACCATTATTGAGAAGGAAGACCGGTACTTCTATTACCACTTTGGCATCAATCCCCTGGCCCTGGTACAGGCCGCGGGCCGCAATGTATTTGGCGCGGGCCGCACCACCGGAGCCAGCACGATTACCATGCAGGTGGCCCGCCTGCTCGAGCCCAAAGAGCGAACTATTGGGAATAAGCTGCTGGAAATGGCCCGCGCCCTGCAACTGGAAGCCCACTACAGTAAAGCCGAGATTCTGCAGCTTTATCTGAATCTGGTGCCCTACGGCGGCAATATTGAGGGAGTTAAGTCGGCGGCCCTGCTCTACTTCCAGCAGCCCCCCGATTACCTTTCCCTGGCCCAGACCGTGACGTTGGCTATTATTCCCAACCGCCCGCGGGGCTTGGTCCTCGGCCGTAACAACGAGGCCATTCGCGCGGAGCGCAACCGGTGGCTACGCCGGTTTGGCCAGCAAGGCCTGTTTGCCCAGCAGGATATCGACGATGCCTTGCTTGAGCCCCTGGACGCGCGGCGCCATGCGGCCCCTACCCTGGCGCCCCACCTGGCGCGGCGGTTGGTGCAGCAGTTTCCGGGGCAGGCCATTGTGGCTTCTACCTTGCAGCGGAGCAAGCAAGCCAAAGCCGAAGACCTAACGCGCAACTACGTGCGCCGCCTCCATGCATTAGGCATTTCCAATGCGGCCGTGCTGGTGCTCAACAACCGCACCCGCGCCGTGGAAGCCTACGTCGGGTCGGCCGATTTTCGGGACATACTCAATAAGGGCCAAAACGACGGCGTACGGGCAGTTCGCTCACCGGGCAGCACGCTCAAGCCCTTCCTCTACGCCCTGGCCCTGGATAAAGGCCTGGTAACCCCCAAGCTACTGCTGCCCGATGTGCCAACCAACTTTGGTGGTTACCGCCCCGAGAACTTCGACAAGCACTGCCAGGGCGAAGTCCCCCTGGACCGGGCCCTGGCGTATTCGCTCAACATACCGGCCGTGCGGGTGCTGTCGGACCTGGGGGTGCCTACCTTCACCGCCAAGCTGCGAGCTGCCGGCTTTCAAACCGTGGCCCAAAGAAGTGCCCACCTGGGCTTGAGCACTATTCTGGGTGGCTGCGGGGCTACGCTGGAAGAGCTTTCCAACATGTATGTAACCCTAGCCAATGGCGGCCGCTATGCCCCGTTGCGCTGGACCAACCACCAACAGCCCGTGCCGGGCAACGTGCTTTTCTCCACTGCTTCGGCCTTTCTCATTACTGACATCCTGGCCCAGCTCACCCGGCCCGACCTGCCCGTAGGCTACGAAACCAGCATCCGGCTGCCGAAAGTGGCCTGGAAAACCGGCACCAGCTACGGCCGCCGCGACGCCTGGAGCATCGGCTATAATAAGGAATACACTATCGGGGTATGGGTAGGCAACTTCAGCGGGCAGGGCAGTCCGGCTTTAACAGGGTCTGACGTGGCCACTCCTTTGCTTTTTGATTTGTTTAATGCTGTAGCCTACAACTCCCCTAACAACTGGTTTCAGCCGCCGGCCAGCCTCGACTTCCGGCTGGTATGCGCCGAAACGGGCCGGCCGCCGGGTGAGCATTGCCCCAACCAGATTATTGATTATTTTCTACCGGGCGTGTCGTCGAGTTTGCGCTGCCAGCACCAGAAGGAAGTGCTGCTTTCAGCTGATGCCCAGTACGCGTACTGCCGGGCCTGCGCACCAGCCGCGGGTTACCGGCGCGAGCTGTACCCTAATTTGTTGCCCGATGTCGCCGCCTTCAAGGAGGCGCAGGGAATTCCGTACCGCCGCCTGCCCCCGCATAACCCCGGTTGCCAGCTGGTGAGCGGCGGCAGGGAAAAAGCGCCCAGCATCACTTCGCCCGCGGCTAATACGGAGTACGTGCTCAACAAGGGAGAGCAGCAACAGCTCCTGCTCAGCTGCGCCACCGACAATGAAGTGCGCCAGGTGTCGTGGTACATAAACGACCAGTTTCTGCGCACGGCGGCCGCTACCGAACGGGTATTTTTTCGCCCCCCGGCCGGCACGCTCAAGATTTCCTGCGCCGACGACCATGGCCGCAATACCGACATCCGCATTGTGGTAAACGAGTTGTGAAAGCGCGGTGAAAATTTAATGTCCCAAGTGAGCTGAACAGCAGGCAAAAGAGGGGCCTACACGGTTTAAGCTCAGAAAATAGCATAAAATTTATAATCAAATGATATGTTCATTATTACTTTAAGTAATACCGTTAGTTTATACTAACAGCCGTATGCACAGTGATATAAATTACTAATAAACAGATACTTAAATAATAATTAACATCAACAATACTTCTTACTAACGCTATAACTTGCAATTATAAAAATCCTACTATTACCTTTGTCGCATCAATTCTTTACCCATCAAAGGATTGTTTTTATACAGAGGCGTGGAGAGACAGGCTCAACGAAGCGCCGGCAACCATCCGCAAATGCGGAACGGTGCCAAGTCCTGACCATATAAAAACAACAACGCCGTGAAAACCTTGTCTAACGCCCGCACATTTTCTACTACCTCCGCTGCTCTACAGCATGGATGTTGTGGCATGATGTGCTGTCCGTGTTGTTAGCAAGCCACGCCCGTTTTCCTGTTCGTGCCAAGGCTCAGCCCGCTAAGTTGATGCCACACAACCCCCGACCGACTACCGCAGGATAGTCTGCCTGAGCTTACACAGCTTTTCTGTGCTCAGGCGCATCACCCAGCCGGCTTTTCCTCTCGGGAAAGCCACATCCTCTTCGTATCATGCAAGTAGCCTCTGAGGCGCTGGTTACGAGCCTGCGCCAGCAGCTCGCCGGGCGCTCCGCGGTGGAAATTCTCGCCGAAATAGCCACTCAGTTTCCAGGCCAGGCCATTTTCTCGACTTCCTTCGGGCTCGAAGACCAGATCATCACCCACCTGATTTTCGAGCACAACCTCCCGATTAAGGTCTTCACGCTGGATACCGCCCGCAACTTCCAGGAAACTTATTCCACCTGGAACAAGACCCTGTTGCGCTACGGCCGGGCCATTGAGCCTTACTTTCCCCAGCAAGCCAGCGTGGAGCAGCTCCTGCTCGAAAAAGGGCCCAACAGCTTCTACGAAAGCGTGGAAAACCGCAAGGAATGCTGTAGCATTCGCAAGGTAGAGCCGCTGCGCCGGGCCCTGGCGGGACAGCAGGCGTGGTTTACCGGTATTCGGGCCGAGCAGTCGGCCAACCGCCAGGACATGCACGCGGTGGAGTGGGACGGCGGCCACCAGCTCCTCAAGTTTCACCCTTTGTTCGACTGGACCTTCGAGCAGTGCTGGGACTTTGTGCACGCCCACAGCATCCCCTTCAACCCACTGCACCAGCAAGGATTCGTGAGCATCGGGTGCGCGCCCTGCACACGGGCCATCAAACCCGGCGAGGATTTCCGGGCCGGGCGCTGGTGGTGGGAAGACCAGTCGGCTAAGGAATGTGGCCTGCACAGCACCCACAACGGCCCCGACCCGGTGGTAGAGCCAGTCAACGCTTCGACTTTGTAACGGCCATATAATCATCCAACAGCGGGCAATCGGGCCTGCCGCGGCACTTAAGATTTACCTGAGCATGAGTACCCTCCACTTTGATTATCTCGACCGGCTGGAAGCCGAAGCCATTCATATTCTGCGGGAAGTTGCGGGCCAGTTTGAGCGCCCGGCCCTGCTGTTCTCGGGCGGTAAAGACTCGATTGTGCTGACCCGCCTCGCCGAAAAAGCCTTCCGCCCCGGCCGCTTTCCCTTCCCGCTGGTGCACGTCGATACCGGCCACAATTTCCCCGAAGTGCTCCAGTTCCGCGACGCGCTGGCCGCCGAGCTGGGCGAAAAGCTTATTGTGCGCAGCGTGGAAGATACCATCAAGCGGCAGCGCCTGCGCGAGCCGGGCGGCAAGTTTCCGAGCCGCAACCCGCTGCAAACTTATACCCTGCTCGAAACCATCGAAGAGTTTCAGTTCGACGCCTGCATCGGCGGCGCCCGGCGCGACGAGGAAAAAGCCCGGGCCAAGGAGCGTATCTTCTCCGTGCGCGACGAGTTTGGCCAGTGGGACCCCAAGCGCCAGCGTCCCGAGCTCTGGAACGTGTACAACGGCCGGATTCAGCGCGGCGAAAACGTGCGCGTATTCCCGATTTCGAACTGGACCGAGCTGGACGTGTGGCGCTACATTCAGCGCGAGAACATTGCCCTGCCCAGCATCTACTTCGGCCACCCCCGCACCTGCGTGGTGCTGCCCAGCGGCCAGCTTCTGGGCCTCAACGAGCACCTGCGCCTCGACGCAACCGACGAAATCGTGGAGCGCCAGGTGCGCTTCCGTACCGTGGGCGACTCGACCTGCACCGCCGCCGTGGAAAGCGACGCGGCCACCATCGACGACATCATTGCCGACCTGCTCAGCGCCAAAGTCAGCGAGCGGGGCGCTACCCGCCTCGACGACAACATTTCCGAGGCTGGCATGGAAGACCGCAAACGCAACGGGTATTTCTAAGCTAGAACTCAACAGTGAGAGCTCGGAACTGAGAATGTTCCGGCGACTGCTTCTAAGTTCTGAGTTCTAACTTCTCAGCTCTAAAAAAATGGACCTTCTCCGATTCATCACCTGCGGCAGCGTCGACGACGGCAAAAGCACGCTCATCGGCCGCTTGCTCTACGATTCTGATTCCGTTTCGCTGGACGTGCTGGCGGCTTTGGAAAACCGGCCGACCGTGCACGGCACCGTGGATTTGGCCTTGCTGACCGATGGCCTGCGCGCCGAGCGGGAACAGGGCATTACCATCGACGTGGCGTACAAGTACTTTACTACGCCGCGCCGCAAGTTTATCATCACCGATGCGCCGGGCCACGTGCAGTATACCCGTAATATGGTCACGGGCGCTTCGACGGCCGATTTGGCCATCGTGCTGGTCGATGCGCGCCAGGGCGTGGTGGAGCAAACCCGCCGCCACTCGCTGATTGCCTCGCTCGTGGGTATCCGGCATTTCGTGCTGGCCGTGAACAAGATGGACCTGGTGGGCAACGAGCAAAGTGTGTTTGACCAGATTGTGGCCGACTACGCCGCCGTGGCCGACCAGCTCAAGCTGCCGACCGTAACGGCTATTCCCATCAGCGCTTTGCTGGGCGACAATATCGTGGGCCGTTCCAAAAACCTGAGCTGGTACCAAGGACCAAGCCTGCTGGAACACCTGGAAAGCGTGCCGGCTTTTGAGGAAGCGTCCATTGCCGAGCCCCGCTTTCAGGTGCAGTTCGTGATTCGTCCCCAGACGGAAGACTACCCTGATTACCGCGGCTACGCCGGCCGCATTCAGAGCGGAGAATACCGCCGCGGCGACCGGGTCCACATTCTGCCCAGTGGCCAGGAATCCGTCATTGAGGCCATTGAGGTAAACCAGCAGGAAGTCGAAAGTGCCGCCGCCCCCCAGGCCGTGGTGCTGCGCCTGACCGACGACGTGGACATCAGCCGCGGCGACTCCATCGTACCCGTCGGCAGCCAGATTCACGTGGCCAAGGAAGTTGAAGCCACGATTTGCTGGATGGACGAGCGGCCCCTGTGGCCCGGTCGTAAGCTGCTGGTGCAGCACCACTCGGCCGTCGTCAAAGCGGTGGTGTCGGCCATTACTTATAAAGTGAACGTGCGCACGTTTGGCCGCGCGGCTACCGAGTCGGCCCAACTGAACGACATCGTGGGCATCCGCCTCAAAACGGCCAGCCCGCTGGTGGTAGATTCTTACCAGCACAACCGCGCTACCGGCGCCTTTATCCTGGTCGATGAACTCAGCGGCGACACCCTGGCCGCCGGCATGGTCGATGCCATGCAGAACAGCTTCGTGCCTGAACCCCTGGGCTTCACGATTTGAGAACTCAGGACTGAGAACCCAGAGCTTAGACCAAAGCAAAGTTCAGGCACCTACATTAAATGATCAGACTGCGCCGTGGCGGGTCGTCAAAAGGCTTTGACCGCTTCCCCACAACGAGTCTACGCTCTACGTTCTAACCTCTGAGCTCTACAGCAATGTCTAACTTCCCTACTCCCCTGCCCCGCCTGACCGTGCTTGGCGCGGGTCCCGGCGACCCGGAGCTCTTCACGCTGAAAGGTGTGCGGGTGCTGGGTGAGGCCGACGTGGTGCTCTATGATGCGCTGGCCAACAACGACTTGCTGAGGTATGTGCGGCCCGGGGCCCAGCAGATTTTTGTGGGCAAGCGTCGCGGTATGCGCAGCTACGCCCAGGACGAGATAAACGCCCTTATCGTGGAAAATGCCTTGCAGCATGGCCACGTGGTGCGCCTCAAGGGTGGCGACCCGTTCGTGTTTGGGCGGGGCCGGGAGGAAATGCTCTATGCCGAGCAGCACGGCCTACTCACCGAATACGTGCCCGGCATCAGCAGCGCCGTGGCCGCGGCGGGCAGCGTGGGCATCCCCGTGACGCACCGGGGCAGCAGTGAAGGGTTCCAAGTGGTTACGGCTACTACCGCCACCGGGGAGCTGTCGACGGCAGTAAGGGAGGCGGCCCGCTCACGCACTACCACAGTCATCCTGATGGGCCTAAGCCAGCTGGGACGCATTGTGGAGATATTCAGCCAGCACGGACACGGCCAGACGCCGGCGGCCATTGTGCAGAACGGTACCCTACCCACGGCTCAGCTCGTGACCGGCTTGGTAGCCCAGCTGCCGGAGCGGGCCGCAGCGGCCGGCATCGGGGCGCCGGCCATCATCATCATCGGCCAAGTGGCCCGGCTGGCGAAGGCCGAGGCGGCGGTGCCGACGGTGTTTGCCGACTTGCTTGCCTACGCCGCAGTGGCCTGACGAAAAAGCACAACCACAACCACCCCCGATTTCCTTTCTGTTAGCCATGAGCCTTCTTTCCCAAGACCAGACGCTGCCCCTGGGCCTCGACGACAACACGTTGCAGCGCCTGACCACGGGCCTCTCCGACCAGCAGTTGATCTGGCTGAGCGGCTACTTCTACGGCCGTACTTCGGCGGGCCGCGGTGAGGTGCAGAACGCCCTGCAGGCCCAGTCGGCTGCGCAAGCTGCCGCTTCCCCGGCGGCTTCCAAGCTCACCATTCTCTACGGCTCCCAGACCGGCAACAGCAAGAAGGTGGCCCAGCAAACGGCCGAGAAAGCCAAGCAGCGGGGCGTGCAGGTGACGGTGCAGGACGTGAACGACTACGCTACCCGGGCCCTGAAAACCGAGCAGCAGCTCCTGCTCGTGGTCAGTACGCAGGGGGAAGGCGAGCCGCCGGTGGCAGCCGAGGAGCTGCACCAGTTTTTGCTCAGCAACCGCGCCCCCAAGCTGCCCGACCTGCGCTACTCGGTGCTGGCCCTGGGCGATAAAAGCTACGTGCAGTTCTGCCAGACCGGCCGGGAGTTTGATGAGCGCCTGGCTGAACTGGGGGCCCAGCGCCTGCTGGAGCGGGTAGAGTGCGACGTGGACTACCAGGAAACCGCCCAGCAGTGGGCCGACCGGGTGCTGAACGTCATTGCTGCCGAGGCCGTGGCCGGCCAGTCAGGCGGTAATGGGCACGCTCCGGCAACGCAAACCCTAACGGCCCCGGCGCCGGAGCAGTACTCCCACCACAACCCCTTCGAAGCTACGGTGCTGGAGAAGATTCAGCTCAACGGGCGCGGCTCAAGCAAGGAAACCTACCACCTCGAGCTGTCCCTGGCCGATTCGGGCCTGCACTACGAGCCGGGCGACGCGCTGTCGGTAGTGCCGCGCAACGGTGAGGCCCTGGTCGAAGAAGTACTTCAGGCGGCCCACCTCGATGGTGCCACTACGATTCAGCTCTCGGGCGTGGACTTTGAGCTGGGCACGGCTCTGACCCAGAAGCTGGAACTGTCGGTGCTGACGCGCGACGTGCTGGAACGCTACGCCGCCGCGGCCCCGCAGCATAAGGCGCTGGCCGACATCGTAACCGATATTCCGCAGCTGCAACAGTACGTCTACGGCCGCGACGTGGCCGATTTGCTCCGCGAATTCCCGGCTGAGCTGTCGGCCGGGCAGCTGGCCGCGGTGCTGCGGCCCCTGCCGGCCCGGGCCTACTCTATTGCCAGCAGCCTGCTGGTGCACCCCGAGGAAGTGCACCTGACGGTGGGCGCCGTGCGCTACGCCGCCCACGGCCGCACCAAGCACGGCGTGTGCTCGTCGCACCTGGCCGACCGGCTCGACATCGACCACACCGCTCGCGTCTTTGTGGAGCGCAACGAGTATTTCAAGCTGCCCCAGGACGCGGCCACCGATATCATCATGGTGGGCGCGGGCACCGGCGTGGCCCCCTTCCGGGCCTTCGTGGAGGAGCGGGTCGAGGTGGGCGCTGAGGGCCGCAACTGGCTGTTCTTCGGCAACCCCAACTTCACCACCGACTTCCTCTACCAGACCGAGTGGCTTCAGCACCTCAAGCGCGGCACCCTGCGCCACCTCGACGTGGCCTTCAGCCGCGACCAGGCCGAGAAAATCTACGTGCAGCACCGCCTGCTCGAAAAAGCCCGCGACGTGTACGGCTGGCTCGAAAATGGGGCCCACTTCTACGTCTGCGGCGACAAGGCCCGCCTGGGCTCGGCTATTCAGGAAGCCTTGAAGCAGGTAGTACAGCAGCAGGCCGGCTGCTCGGCCGAGGACGCCGCCGACTACCTGCGGATACTCAAAAAGCAGCGCCGCTACTTGGAAGATGTATACTAATCGACAGCCTTCGCCAGAACGTCCTGTCGAGCCAAGCGAGACGTCCGGCGTGCTGTCGTTGTCATACTAACCGCCCTGATTAACTGCAAGAACATCAGCCCGCAAGCTTTCTTGGCTACGCTGGAAATGGCGGACTAATAGATACAGCCAAAACTCCAAACTATACCCGATCAATGAAAACCGTGGCTTTGCGGAGGCGATGTTGTAGCTGCTGACCCGGCGTTTCGGCGGCCTGCCGGAATGTGCTACTCGGCCGGCGCGGCCCAACCTTTCTACTGCTTGCGCCCGACCCATCCCTACCAAACCCTACTCCGTTGATCATGAGAAAAATAGTTACTGCTTCTTTACTTACCCCGCTGCTGGCCGTGGCCAGCGTGGCCCCGGCCCTGGCCCAGGACGACATCATTGCCATCAGCGGCGTGGTGCGCGAGAATGGCAGCCAGCAGCCCTTGCCCGGCGTGAGCATCAGCGTCAAGAACGGCTCGATTGGCACGCTCAGTGACGCCAGCGGCAAGTTTGCCCTCAAAGCCAAGCTCAAGTTTCCCTTCACGCTCGTCTTCAACATGCTGGGCTACGAGGCCAAGGAGGTGGAAATCGTGAATGCGACGAACCTGGTGTCGGTAGCTCTGGAGAGCCGGGCGTTGCTCACCAATGAGGTGGTCGTATCGGCCTCCCGGGTGGAGGAAAGCCGGCTGAAGTCGCCGGTGGCCATTGAAAAGCTCGACATCCGCGCCATCAAAGAAACCCCGGCCCCGAGCTTCTACGACGCGCTGGAAAACGTGAAGGGCGTGCAGATGACGACTTCCAGCCTCACGTTTAAGGTGCCCAACACCCGGGGCTTCAACATCCCCAACAACTTCCGCTTCATGCAGCTCGTCGACGGCGTCGACATGCAGGCGGCCACGCTGGGCGTGCCGCTGGGCAACGCCATTGGACCGACTGAACTGGACATTGCCAGCGTGGAAATCACGCCCGGTGCCGCCTCAGCCCTTTACGGCATGAACGCCATCAACGGCATGGCCAACCTGACGACCAAGAGCCCCTTCGTGTACCAGGGCCTGAGCGTGTACCAGAAGCTGGGCGTCAACCACGTGGATGGCAAAGACTACGACCCCAGCCTGCTAACCGAGTCGGCGGTGCGCTGGGCCCAGGTGTTTGGCAAGCGCCAGCAGTGGGCCTACAAGGTCAACGGCTCCTATTTGCAGGGCACCGACTGGCTTTCCGACACCCAGACCGACCAGAACCCCCAGAACCTGAACGCGGCCAACCCCCGCTTCCCCGAGCTCAGCGGCGACAATAACCCCGCCGCCGACCTCTGGAACCGCTACGGCGACGACCGCAGCGGCAACGTGTCGGTACCTATTACCTACAACGGCAAGACCGAAACCTTCAACGTGCGCCGCACGGGCTACTACGAGAAGGACCTGATTAATCCCACGGTGCGCAACCTCAAGTTCGACGGCAGCCTGCACTACAAGCTCACCGACCGGGCCGAGCTGTCGTACGGCTACCGCTATGGCTTGATGGATGGCATCTTTCAGCGCGGCAACAAGATTCAGCTCAAAAACGTGACCGTGCAAAGCCACAAGCTGGAGCTGCGCGGCAGTGACTTCGTGGCCCGGGGCTACGTGCTCGTGGAAAACACCGGCGACTCCTACAACCTCAACCCGCTGGCCACGAACCTGGACCTCAATAACGGCTCGAACAGCGCCTGGGGCGGCAAATTCCGCACCGAGCTGCAAAAGCAAGTGGATGCCGGCGTGGCCCTGCCGGAGGCCATGAAGCTGGCCCGCGCCTTCGCCGACCAGGGCCGCGCCGAGCCCGGCACCGATGCCTTCGAGCAACTCAAAAACATCATTACCGGCATCAACAACTGGGACATCGAAGTGAACGTGGCCGGCGCGCCCAGAACCGGCGGGGCGGCCCTCTGGCAGCGCAGCCGCACCTACCACAGCGAAGCTCAGTGGAATCTGGGCAAGCGCGTGGAGTGGGTCGACGTGCTGCTCGGCGCCGACGCGCGGGTGTACGAGGTCATCCCCGACGGCAATAACTTCGTGGACTTCAGCAAGCCCCTGGCCGACCGCACCACGCCCGGCGGCAACAACCAGTACTATAAGAAAGTCGGGGCCTTCGGGCAGGCCACCAAGCTGCTCCTGAACGACCGGCTCAAGCTGAACGCCTCCTTGCGGGTGGACTACAACCCCGAGTTCAGCCCCAAGCTCAACCCACGGGTGGCGGCCGTCTACACCATTGCGGAGAAACACAACCTGCGCGCTTCCTACCAAAACGGCTGGCGCTTCCCGGCTTTGTTTGAGGCCCTGAGCTTCGTGAATAACGGGTCGGTGCGCCGCGTGGGCGGCCTGGGCCGGGTCAACGACGGGCTGGGCTTCCTGGAAAACTCCTACACCCTGGCCTCGCTCGACAACTTCACCGCCGCCGTGAACCGCGACGTAGCCGCCGACCCTACCGGCACGACGGCCGAGAAGCAGGCCCGGGCCGCGCTGAAAAACCGGGCGGTACTGCAGGTGGCCAACCTGCCTACCATGCAGCCCGAGCAAATCAACGCCTACGAGGTGGGCTACAAGAGCGTGCTGCTCGACAACCGCCTAGCCCTCGACCTGGACGCCTATTACAACGAGTACACCGGCTTCCTGGGTCAGGTGGAAGTGGCCGTGCCCAAGTCGGGCCCGGTCGGCACCGACGCCTCGGTGCAGGACATGCTGGTGCGCGCCCGGCAGGACCGGTACCGCGTGTACACCAACGCCCGCAACACCTACCGCAGCTACGGCTCGGCCCTGGGCATGACGTATAATTTCTACCAGAAGTACACCGTGTCGGGCAACGTGAACTACAACGCCCTGGCCAGCAACGAGCAGGCCGACGTGTTCGTGACGGGCTTCAACACGCCCAAGTGGGTGACCAACGTGAGCTTCGGCAACCGCGAAATCGTGCGCAACGTGGGCTTCAACGTGGTGTGGCGCCGCCAGAACGCCTTCCTCTGGGAAAGCCAGCTGGCCAACGGCCGGATTCCGGCCTACCAGACCGTGGACGCCCAGGTCAACGTGCGCCTGCCCAACCTGAAATCGACCATCAAAGTGGGCGGCACCAACCTGCTCAACAACCGCTACGTGCAGTACGCGGCCGGCCCCACCATCGGCGGCCTCTACTACGTGGCCCTGACCTTTGACAACACGATACTCCGATAGAACAAAACTCCCCTCCTTTTTCAAATTCCGCGCATCAAGCGGCGTGGGTGCCCGAAGGGCGGGGTGGTTCCGTCGTCAGAACGAGTTTTTAGCACTGGCTCTAGCCTCGTTCAACGATGAAACCACCCCTAGCCCCTCCTTGAAAATAAGGAGGGGAACTAGAATAGTTTGCTAGCTCAGCTTTTTCCATGAAACGCCTTTTTCTCCTTTCGCTTTTTCTCCTGCTGCTCGCCGCCTCCCCGCTGCGCGCCCAGAAAGAGTACGTGCAGGAGCGGCAAACCTGGCTGGGCGTGTTCAACCAAACGCGCTTTTCCCAACACTGGGGTTCCTGGACCGATTTGCACCTGCGTCTGCACGACCATTTCGTGGAATCGGCCTTCCAGAGCGTGGCCCGCGTTGGCCTGACGTATTACCTGACCGACGACGTGCGCCTGACCGGGGGCTACGCTTTCGTGCACCATTTCCCCGACGGGGCCCGCACCATAGCCCAGGCCGAGCACCGGCCCTGGCAGCAGGTGCAGTGGTTCACCAAATTCCCCAAGGCTCGACTGATGCAGTGGGTGCGGCTGGAGGAGCGCTTCCGGCGCACGATTCGCAGCAACGAGCGGCTCGACGAGTTCGACTTCAACTACCGCACCCGTTACAACGCGGCCCTGTTTGTGCCCCTGAGCAAGCGGGGCTTCGAGCCGGGCGGGGTGCAGTTTCTGCTCAACAACGAGGTGATGATGAATTTCGGTAAGGAAATCCGCCTCAACTACTTCGACCAGAACCGGCTGTTTGCGGGCCTGGTCTACCAACTCAACAAGCACGCCCAGCTGCAGGGCGGCTACATGCATTTGTTTCAGCAGCTGCCGGCCGCGGGTGTGTACCGCAACCAGCACACCATCCGGCTTTTCTACTTCCACAATTTCGACTTGCGGCCCGCCGTAGCCTCGGCGCCCACGCCCACTTCCCCCGTAACTCCCCAACCGTAATGGCTGACCAGATAAAGCTTTCCGAAGTCGAGCACGTCAAGCAGGCCAGCAACTACCTGCGCGGCACCATCGACGACAGCCTGCAAAACCGGGTGACCGGGGCCCTGAACCCCGACGACACCCACCTGATTAAGTTTCACGGCTCCTACCAGCAAACCGACCGGGACCTGGAAAGTGAGCGGAAACGCCAGAAGCTCGAGCCGCTCTACTCCTTCATGATTCGGGTGCGGGTACCCGGCGGGGTGGCCTCGGCCGACCAGTGGCAGCGTCTGGACGCGCTGAGCGACGCCTACGCCAACGGCACGCTCAAGCTCACGACCCGCCAGACCTTCCAGCTTCACGGCGTCTTGAAGCGCGACTTGCAGCAGACTATTGCCGGCTTCAACCAGGTGCTCCTGGACAGCATTGCGGGCTGCGGCGACGTGAACCGCAACGTGATGTGCAGCTCAAACCCGCAGGAATCGGAGCTGCACCGGCAGGTGTACGAAACCTCGGTGGCCATCAGCAACCACCTCACGCCCCGCACCACGGCCTACTGGGAGCTGTGGCTTAACGGCGAATCGACGTACTCCAGTGCCATCAACGAGGGCGAGCAGGAAGACGTGGAGCCGATTTACGGCAAGACGTATTTGCCCCGCAAGTTCAAGATTGCCGTAGCCGTGCCCCCCACCAACGACGCCGACGTGTTTGCCAACGACATTGGTCTGGCCGCCATTGAGGAGAACGGGCAACTGCTGGGCTTCAACGTGGCCATCGGCGGCGGTATGGGTATGACGTTCGGGATGCCCGAAACCTACCCCCGCCTGGCTGATGTCATCGGCTTCGTGCCGGCCGACAAGGTGGTGGACGTGTGCGAGAAGGTGCTGACTATTCAGCGCGACTGGGGCAACCGGGAAAACCGCAAGTTCAGCCGCCTCAAGTACACCATCGACAAGGTCGGCCTCGACGCCTTCGTGACTGAGCTGCACCGGCGCCTGGGCTACGAACTCACGCCGGCCCGGGCCTACCGCTTTGAAACCTCCGGCGACGCCTTCGGCTGGAACGGCGGCCCCGATGGCAAAGCGCACGTGACGCTCTTCATCGAGGGCGGCCGGGTGTACGACAAGCCCGGCTACCTGCTCAAAACAGCCCTGCGCGAAATTGCCGGCTTCCACACCGGCCAGTTTCGCCTGACCGGCAACCAAAACCTGACCATTGCCAACGTCGAGCCCAAGCACCGTAGTCGGCTCCAGGCTATTCTGGAAGAAAACGGGGTGTGGAGCAAGACCGAAAAACAGACCGCACTTCGACTTAACTCCCTGGCCTGTGTTGCGTTAAACACTTGTTCCCTGGCATTTGCGGAAGCCGAACGGTATTTGCCGCAGCTGCTCGACCGGATTGACCACGTCATCCGGGCCAACAACCTGACCGACGACGGCATCCTGATTCGGATGACGGGTTGCCCCAACGGCTGCGCCCGGCCTTACCTGGGCGAAATCGGGCTGGTGGGGCGCGCAATTGGCCGATATAACTTATACTTAGGGGCTAACCACGCCGGGGAGCGGCTCAACAAGCTCTACCGCGAGATGCTCGACGAAGACGGAATCCTGCGGGAGCTCACGCCCCTGCTCGAAGCCTACGCCGCCGAGCGGCAGCCCGCCGAACGGTTCGGCGACTTCGTGGTGCGCCGCGGCGTCGTGGCCGCTACCACCCACGGGCAGAACTTCCACGCCTAGCGCCGGGTTCTGTCTGCTCCGCTCCTTTCTGCCCGCCTGTTCTTTCGTCCGCCAATCACCTTTCCATGACCTCGCCCCTTCCTTCCGAAGTAGCCTTGCCCCCGCTGGCTCCGCCCGGCCCGGCCGTGCCGACAGGTAACAACCTGTTTCCCATCTTCCTGAAGCTGGAAAAGTTTCGGGTGCTGGTGGTCGGCGGCGGGGCCGTGGGCCTGGAAAAGCTGGCGGCCATCCTGGGCAACAGCCCGGCGACGGCCGTCACCGTCGTCAGTGAGACCTTCCTGCCCGGCATTCAGCTCCTGGCCGAGGCCCACCCGCAGCTGCAACTGCGCCACCACGCCTACACCCACGTCGATTTGGTGGGCCACGACATCATCTTCGTGGCTACCGACAACCCCGTACTCAACCGCGGCATCAAGGCCCACGCCACCGAGCTGGGCTTGCTCTGCAACGTGGCCGACACGCCCGACGAGTGCGACTTCTACCTAGGCTCCATTGTGCAGAAAGGCGACCTGAAAATTGCCATTTCCACCAACGGCAAGTCGCCCACGGTGGCCAAGCGCCTGCGGGCGGTGCTTTCCGATGCCCTGCCCAATGAACTACAGGAAGTGTTGCAGCACATGACCATCATCCGCGGCAAGCTGGCTGGCGACTTTGCCAACAAGGTGAAGTCGCTGAACGCGGTGACGGCCGAGCTGGCCGGCGGGCCGGCGTATGAGTCGCCGGCGGCGGCGCGCTGGCGCAAGATTGCCACGGCTTCGCTGCTGGCGTTTGCGGCCATGCTCGTGTTCAACATCCTGTCGTACTACGTTACCTGGCACCAGGTCTGGGACGTGGCTTCCAACGCCCGGATGTTCTACATCTTCGTGGCCATCGGCTTCGGGGCCCAGATTGTGGACGGGCTGCTGGGCATGGGCTACGGCGTCGTGACGGCCATCAGCCTGATGAGCATCAACATCGCGCCGGCGGCCGTGAGTGCCAGCATTCATACCGCCGAAATGTTTGCCAGCGGGGCCTCGGGCTACCACCACTACCGCTTCGGCAACGTGAACAAGAAGCTCTTCAAGGTGCTGCTGATTCCGGGCGTGCTCGGGGCTATTACGGGGGCCTACCTGTTGTCGCGCTTCGGCGAAACCTACGGGGCCTACGTCAAGCCCCTGCTGGCCGTGTACCTGCTGCTGCTCGGGGCCCGCATCCTGACCAAAGCCTTCAGCAAGCCCGGCAAGGCCCGCACCAAGCACAAGAAACTCGGGCTGCTGGCCGCGGCCGGCGGCTTCCTCGACTCCTTCGGCGGCGGCGGTTGGGGCCCTTTGGTGACCAGCACGCTTATTGCCGGGGGCCGCACGCCGCAGTACGTCATTGGCTCGGTGAGCGTCACGGAGTTCTTCGTCACCTTTGCCAGCGCCGTTACCTTCTTTGCCACCATCGGCATCACCCACTGGCAGATTATTCTGGGCCTGGTGGTGGGCGGCATTGCCGCCGCTCCGTTTGCGGCCCGCCTGGCCGGCCGCATCCCCACCCGCTGGATGTTTGTGGGCGTAGGCCTGATGGTGATTGTGTGGAGCCTGTGGGCGTTGCGCAAGCTATTTATGTAGCCTTACCGCCGAGTCTATTCCCTTTCAACCGGAAACCAGACCGTCACGGTAGTACCCTGGCCGGGGGCGGCGAAAATGTCGGCGGTGCCGCCCAGTAGCTTTACCCGGTCGCGCAAGGTTTTCAAGCCAATGCCTTTATGGGGCTGCTGGGGGTCGAAGCCGCGGCCATTGTCCTGGGCCGTGAGGCGAATAGCCGTCACGTCGTGGTTTACCACCACCCGGGCCTGGGTAGCCTGGGCGTGCTTTACAATGTTGTTGACCAGCTCCTGCACCAGCCGGTACACGGCCAGTCCGAGGTATTTTTCGAGCGGAACTTCGCTAAGACCCGTTACCTGGCACTGAATCCGGAGCACCCCGTGGCTCATCTGCTGGCACACATCCTTGATGGCCGCGGCCAGGCCAAAGTCTTCCAACGTGGTCGGAATCAGCTCGTGCGAAATGGTTCGGGTCGTTTTAATGGCTTCCGACAAAAACTGCCCGGCCCGCACTTTGGCCTGCAGCACCTGCTGGTACGTGGGACTTTGGGGGGAAGGCTGAATCTGCTCCAGGTGCAGCTTGGTGGCGTAGAGCACCTGCGCCAGCCCATTGTGCAAACTCTCGGCAATGCGCCGCCGCTCTACCTCCTGGGCTTCCAATACGGCATTCAGCAGCTGTTTTTGCTGGGAGAGCTGCAGGTGCAGGTGCTCTTTCTCCAGGCGCTTGATATCGGTAATTTCGCGGGCAATGGCTAGCACACTGAGTACCGAGCCATTTTCCGCCTTTTCCGGTACCAGCCGCGAAAAGAAATACTTGATACCCACCGCCGTTTCTACCGAGTTGTAGTGGTCCTGGGCCAGGCCCGTGTCCAGTACGAGGCGCAGTTTTTCCATCCAGGGCCCGGCCACGGCTTCGGGGTGCAGCATCTCGCGGTTGGTTTTACCCAATAGCTCGGCCATGGGCCTGCCCATGCGCTGACTGTAGGCGCTATTGGCAAAAATCAGGTGCAGCTGCTGATTCCAGCGGGTGATGATGTCCGGCGTATTTTCCACCAGCGTCTGAAACTGTGTGGCGCTGTCGCGGGCCTCTTTTTCGGCTTGCTTCATTTCCGTTACATCCTGCACCGTGCCGTAGAGTGTGCTGATCTGCCCGTGCGCATCGCGCTGCACCTCGGTACGGGTTTCTACCAAACGCACCGTTCCATCGCGGCGCCGAATGCGGTGCACCAGCACGAAGCGGCCCTGGCTGGCAAAACTGCGCAGCAGCTCCCGAAATGCCCACTCATCCTCCGGGTACAGGAAATCCAGGGTGTCTTGCACCGTCAGCGGCTGGCTTTGGGGCTCCAGGCCATGAATGCGGTAGAGCTCGTCGGTCCAGTACACCTGCCCGCTGGCCACTACTACCTCGAAGCTGCCAATATGCCCAATGGCCTGGGACTCTTTCAAGCGCCGGTGCTCCTGCCGCAGCTTCTCGCCCGACTCCTTCACGGCCTGAATATCGTAGAAGAGCACAATCACGCCGTCCTTGGTCGGGGTGGCCGACATGTAGAGCCAGTGCCCGACCCGGTGGCACACATACTCGCCCTCAGCCCGCTGCCCGGTCTGCTGGGCCCGTTGTAGCAGCTGCTGGGCCTCGGGGCCTAAGGCCGCCAGAGCTGTGTCGGCCAGGGGCCGCCCGAGCAGGTCCTGCCGGCCGACGCCCAGCAGCTCTTCGGCGCGCCGGTTGAGGTAGGTGTATTCGCCACTGGTGTTTATCTCCAGGTAGGCCTCGTTGATGGTATCGAGCAGCAGGGTGGCTTTCTGCAGCTGCTGCACCAGCAGGCTGTTTCTCTGGTGCAGGGCCTTGGTCAGGTCTACCTCGCGGCTTAGATCCTCGATGCGGTGACCCTGCTGGACGAGTTCGGTAACGTCCACTACCTTATTGATAATTCCCTGCACGGTGCCATCGGCCGCCAGAATCGGCGTGTTCCGGATGCGCCAGTACTTTTCTTCAAACACTTCAGATCCAGCTTCGGGCCAGCGCACATCATAGCGCTGCACGGGCAGCTGGTCGGGCTGCGCCGTGGCCAGCACCCGCTCAAACGAAGCCCGCAGACTGTAGCTCGAATGCTCGGCCGGGATGGTCGCCGCCGGGTTTTCGGGAAATGCTTCGAACACGGTGCGGCCAAGCAGCACGCTGCGGTAGGTAAGCGTAGCGGCCAGGTAGGCATCCGTAACGGCCAAGATGACGAACTCCCGACTCAGGATAAGGTAAGGATCGGGTAAAGATTCATACACCTGCAGCACCTCGGCGCTCAGTTGGGCAGAAGAAGAAGAGGCAGCCGGCATTACTTCAGCAAAGCAATAAGTACAAGCTATAAAGTAAGCATCTCTCGGCTACATTTGGTAAGAAATCCCGCCGAAAACCGGTCTGGCCGGGCTACCGGCCGTCTACCGATACCGCTTCGCGGGCCTGCAGCAGCCAGTCGGTGGCTTCTCTTTCTTCGCCGGCGTAGTGTAGGCGGTACGGCCGCTCGGGCCCCCCGGGCAGAAAATGGCCTTGCAAAAACTCCTGTGCCCCGGCCAGGTGAGTCGGGCCCACGAGGTAGCTGAAATACAGCGGGCCCCCAAGCTGGGCCGCCATGGCCGGAACAAACTTCTCAAACAGCCATGTGGTAATTTCGGGATTGAAGCTGGCCCGGCGGCGGGCATCAATCAGCCAGAAGCGGCATTGCTGCTCGTTGGCCGCTTCCACGGCCCGGTAAATTCGCTTGATTTCCGTTTCGTCAGCCGTGCCCAGCCAGCGCATCACCAGGATATGCAGGTCGGGACGATACGATAAGTCGATAAGGGGGGAAGGGGACAACAGGTGCATACGCGTAGGAAGGTCGGCTCTTGGGAGCCGCATACGTAAGCCCGGCGGCGAAGGATGCATTTATCCCCACCCCCGTGCAACCCGGCCGCGCCCGACCCGACTTTGCAACCACCGACGCACCGCTAAACCCGGGGCCGTCCGGAAAAGACCAACTGAGGCATAACTTTTCCCGGGCGCTTCGGTTTAACAGGCTTGCAGCCGCACCCGCACCCACGGAGCGGCTGGCAGCAGCAAAACGTGCTGCCTGCTGCGTGTATCCTGCCGACTCGGTGGCCGGGGCCCAGACCGCCACCCAGAGTTGGTTCCGAGCTTATCCTACCCTTTGCCAGGCTGCTCCATCCCTCCGGCCTGGCACCCAATGCTTATTCTGTGCTATACCATGCCCCCGGGTATTGGTCCGGACACTTATGCTGCAGCTTGCCCCCAGCCAGCTGCATAGTTTACCCGCTATGAAAAAAAATCAACAAGCTGTTTGGTCACTGGTTGGCCTTTTTCTGCTTGCCCCTTTCCTGGCCCTGGCCCAGCCCACCACGCCCCCGCCCGCTACAAGCCAGTATTCCTTGGAGCAGTGCCTGCAATTTGCCCTGCAGAACCAGCCCCTGCTGCGCCAGGCCCGCATCGATGAGGAAGCCAACGAGGCCACCATCCGTATCGGACTGGCCGGCTGGCTGCCCCAGGTGGGCCTCAATGCCACGGGGCAGCACTACTTCCAGCTACCCTACACGGTGTTTCCGAACGCAGAAGGTGTGAATGTGCCCCGCCAGATTGGCTTGCGCAACACCTCTACCATTGGCCTGGCCGCCACCCAAACTATTTACAACAACGACGTGCAGCTGGCCCTGCGCAGTGCCCGGCCCTCGCGGCTATTCTACCAGCAGAACTCCACCAGCGCGCGCATCGACGTGGTATCGGGCGTGAGCAAGGCCTTCTACGACGTGCTGCTCTCCCAGCGCCAGCTCGACGTGCTCAGTGAGGATATTGTGCGGCTGCAGCGCAGCCTGCAGGATGCCCGGGCCCGCTACGACGCGGGCATCGTCGACAAGATTGACTACAAGCAGGCCGAAATTTCGCTTAACAACTCTATTGTGGCCCGCAAGCAGGCGGTGGAAGCCATCAAGGCCAAGTCGGCTTACCTGAAGGAGCTCATGGGCCTGCCCGGGCAGCAGCCCCTGACGCTGCAGTACGACACGCTGCGGCTGATGCGCGACGCGGTGGTCGACACAACGGTAGCCCTGGAAACGGCCAACCGCATTGAGATTCAGCAGCTGCAAACCCAGAAAGTGCTGCAGGAAGCCCAGATCAGCTACTACCGCTGGGGGTTCCTGCCTTCGCTGTCGGCCTTTGGCAACTACAACTCGTTGTTTCAGAACAACAACTTCGGCGACCTGTATAGTCAGCGTTTCCCCAGCTCCTATGCGGGCCTGCAGCTGAGCCTGCCGATTTTTCAGGGTGGGCGGCGCCTGCAAAACCTGCGGCGCGAGCGGCTCACCGACCAGCGCCTCGACCAGGACATCATTGCCACCCGCAACCGCATCAACACCGAGTTTGAGCAGGCCCTGGCTACGTACAAAGGCTACTATGCCGATTACCTCATCGGGCAGCGCAACCTGGCCCTGTCGAAGGAAGTGTACTCGGTGGTGAATCTGCAGTACCGGGAGGGCATCAAAACCTACCTTGACCTGATTGTGGCCCAAACCACCTTGCGCACCGCCCAGCTCAATTACTACAGCGCCCTGTTTCAGGTGCTCAGCAGCAAAGTAGACCTGCTACGCGCCCAGGGCAGCCTAGCCACGGCTTATTAGAACTCAGAGCGTAGATGGTAGAGCTTCGACTGTTCAACGTACCTAGCTCAAGCTTGCTATTCTCCGCTGCTGCCTTCCTTTTCCGCCTTCCCTGCTTCTACGCTCTGAGTTCTATACTCTGAGCTCTATAGAATTACCCTGATATGAAAAAGACGATTCTTGCCCTCTCCTACGCGGCCGGCCTGCTGTTTTTGGCCAGCTGCGGCAACAAAGAGGCCGACAAGCCCGCCGGTCCGCCGCCGGCTACGCCCGTGACGCTGGTAGCGGCCCGCACTACCGATGCGGTGTACTACGATGAGTACCCGGCCACGGTGGTGGCCATCAATAACGTGGAGCTGCGCAGCCAGGTGGCCGGGTTTATCACCGGTATCTTCTTCAAGGAAGGCGAGGTAGTAACCAAGGGCAAAACGCTCTATGAAATTGACCGGCGCAAGTACGAGGCCTCCTACCAGCAGGCCCTGGCAGGCCTGCGCAGCACCCAGGCCGTGGTGCAGAACGCCAAGGTAAACCTGGACCGCTACCAGCGCCTGGCTCAGCAGGATGCCATTGCCCGCCAGATCGTCGACAACGCCCAGACGGCCTATGCCACGGCCCAGAGCCAGGTGGCCGTAGCCCAGGCCGGCGTGGCAGCCGCCCGCACCGACCTTGACTACTCCCTGATCAAAGCGCCTTTCTCGGGCCGTATCGGCATTTCACAGGTGCGGCTGGGCTCCCAGGTTAGCCCGGGCTCTACGCTGCTCAATACCATCAGCGGCGAAGACCCCATGGGCGTCGACTTCGTGATTACGGAAGCCGACCTGGCCCGCTTCGTAGCCCTGCAGCGCACCGCCGGCGGCCGCGCCGACTCGACCTTCCGCCTGGACCTTCCCGACGGCACCCGCTACGACCAGCCGGGCAAGATTCTGGCCATCGACCGGGGCGTGAACCAGCAAACCGGCACGGTGCAGATTCGGGTGCAGTTCCCCAATTCTAAGCGCCAGCTCAAGGACGGCATGAGCGCCGTGCTGCGCGTGCTCAACCGGCAGTCGGGCCGCCGCGTGGTAATTCCCTTCAAGGCCGTGGTCGAGCAGATGGGCGAAAACTTCGTCTTCGTGGCCGGCGACTCCAGCAAGGCCGTGCAACGCAAAGTGCAGCTCGGCCCCCGCCTGCGCGACCAGATCGTGATTATGGAAGGTATTAAGGAAGGCGACCAGATCGTGACCGAAGGCCTGAACCGCCTGCGCGACGGCGGCGCTATCCAGACCGGCCCGCCTGCCGCGGCCGCGGGCGGCGCCCCTACAGCAGGTGCCAAATAAGATATGAACGTCATGCTCAGCATGAAGCCCGGTTAAACGGGCATCAAGTATAACTACCGCATCATGATTGCAGAAACCTTTATTCGGCGCCCCGTCACGGCCATTGTCACCTCCCTGGTGATTGTGCTGGTCGGGGTGCTGGCCATCCTGAACCTGCCCGTGGGGCAATATCCGGAAATTACACCGCCCACGGTATCGGTGAGCGGCACCTACACCGGGGCCGACGCCCAGACCGTGGAGCAGACCGTGGCCACGCCCGTGGAAGTGCAGGTAAATGGCACGCCCGGCATGACCTACCTGCAAAGCAACAGCACCAGCAACGGGCAGATGAGCATGACGGTGAACTTCGAAGTGGGCACCGACATCAACATTGCCGCCCTCGACGTGCAAAACCGCGTGGGCATTGCCCAACCGACCCTGCCCCAGGAAGTGCAGCGCCTGGGCCTGGTGGTGCGCAAGCGCAACCCCAGTATTCTGATGCTAGTGGCCCTCTACGCCCCCAAAGGCTCGCACAACACCACTTTCCTCGACAACTACGCCAACGTGTTTATCAAGGACGCCCTGCTGCGCACCAAGGGCGTGGGCGACATCGTGAGCCGGGCCGACGACTTCTCGATGCGGGTGTGGCTCAACCCGGATAAACTCTCCCAGCTGGGCGTCACGGCTCAGGAAGTCACGGCCGCCATTCAGGAGCAGAACGCCCAGATTGCCGCCGGCTCCATCGGGGCGCCCCCGGCCCAGACCGGGCAGACCTTCGAGTACATCGTGTTCGTGAAAGGCCGCCTGACCACGACCGAGGAGTTCGGCAACGTCGTGGTAAAAACCCGGCCCGACGACGGCTCGGTGGTCTACCTCAAGGATGTGGCCCGCTTGGAGCTGGGCAAGTTCAACTACGCCTCGAACTCCTTCGTGGACGGCAAGCGCGCGGCCTACCTACTCGTATACCAGGCGCCCGGCGCCAACGCCCTGGAAACCTACGAAAACGTGGTAGCCACCATGGAGCAGCTCAAAAAGCAGTTCCCCGTCGACCTGGACTACGTGGTGCCGTTTGAAGCCGCCTCTGTGGTAAAGGTGTCTATCGAGGAAGTGCTGCACACCCTGGTCGAGGCCCTGGTTCTGGTGATTATCGTGGTGTATCTGTTCCTGCAGAGCTGGCGCTCCACCCTGATTCCGGTGCTGGCTATTCCGGTGTCCATTATCGGCACGTTTATCTTTTTCATTCCGCTGGGTTTCACGATTAACACCCTGACCATGTTCGGCTTTGTGCTGGCCATCGGTATTGTGGTCGACGACGCCATTGTGGTGGTCGAGGCCGTGGAGCACAACATGAACGAGCGGGGACTTTCGCCCCTGGAGGCCACGCTGGCCGCCATGCGCGAAATTTCGGCCCCCGTTATTGCCATTGCCCTGATTCTGGCCGCGGTGTTCGTGCCCGTGGGCTTTATTCCCGGCATTACCGGCCGCTTGTACCAGCAATTCGCCATTACCATTGCCATTTCGGTGGTTATTTCCGCCTTTGTGGCCCTGTCGCTCACGCCGGCCTTGTGCGTGCTGCTGCTCAAGCCCCACAAGCGCGACGAGAACTCGCGGGGCCTCGACAAGTTCTTCTACCGGTTCAACACCTGGTTTGATACAGTAACCAACAAGTACGGCAACGGGGTGCAGCGCGGCATCAAAAGCTCCCGCCTGGTAGTCATTATCCTGCTCTGCATTGTGGCCGGCACGGGCTTATTGTTCAAAAACAAGGCTTCGGGCTTTATCCCGACCGAAGACGAGGGCCGCCTGATTGTGACCTTCAACCTGCCCGAAGCTTCCTCGACCGAGCGCACCGTGAGTACCCTGCACGAGATTATGAAGGAGCTGGGCCAGATCAAGGGCATCCGGCACTACGCCGGCCTGGGCGGCTTGAACGCGGTAAACTTCTCGTCGAAGTCGAACAGCGGCACGGTGTTTTGCCAGCTCCAGCCCTGGGAAGAGCGCAAAGACAAGGAAGTGCAGCTCCAGGGCCTGATTGCCACCGTGCAGCAGCGCCTGAGCCGCCTGAAGGAAGCCAACATCGTGGTCATTTCCCCGCCCGCTATTCCGGGCCTGGGCAACACCGGCGGCTTTAGCTTCGTGCTCCAGGAGCGCGAGGCCGGCGGCGACATCAAGAATTTCGACGCCCAGCTCCAGAACTTCCTGGGGGCCCTGCGCAAGCGGCCCGAAATTGCGGCCCCCTTCTCCTTTTTCACCGCCAACACGCCCGGCTACCAGCTCACCATCGACCGGGAAAAAGCCAAGAAGCTGGGCGTTTCGATTTCGGATATTGGCACGGCCCTGCGCACCTACCTGGGCTCGGCCTACGTGAACGACTTTACCGTGTACGGCCGCAACTTCCGGGTCGTGACCCAGGCCGACTCCATGTACCGCGCCGACATCAGCAACCTGGGCCAGTACTACGTGCGCAACTCCTCGGGCGGCATGGTGCCCCTGAGCACGCTCACCAGCTACAAGCGCACCGAAAGCGCCCCGCTGATTTCGCACTACAACCTGTTTCGCTCAGCTGAAATCAACGGTAACGCGGCCCCGGGCTACTCCTCCGGCGACGCCATCCGGGCCCTGCAGGAAACCGCGGCCCAGAGCCTGCCCCAGGGTTATGGCTTCGAGTTTTCGGGCCTGACGCGGGAGGAACTGCTGGCCGGCGGGCAAACAGTGTACATCTTCGCCCTGTCCATTGCCTTCGTATTCCTGTTCCTGGCGGCCTTGTACGAAAGCTGGTCGGTGCCCTTCTCGGTGCTGCTGGCCGTACCGCTGGGCGCTTTCGGGGCTATTCTGGCCCTGACCTTCCTGCCCAAGCTCACCAATAACGTCTACGCCCAGATTGGTCTGATTACGCTCATTGGCTTGTCGGCCAAAAACGCCATTCTGATTATCGAATTCGCCAAAGAGCGGGTCGACAAAGGCATGCCCCTGGTGGAGGCCACCCTGGAAGCCGTGCGGCTGCGCCTGCGCCCCATCGTGATGACCTCCCTGGCCTTTATTCTGGGCGTACTGCCGCTGGTATTTGCCTCCGGCGCCGGGGCCCAGAGCCGGCAGACCATCGGCTGGACGGTGCTGGGTGGCATGCTCTCGGCTACCATTCTGGCCATTTTCATCGTGCCGGTGCTCTACGTGCTCATCACGCGCCTGGCCTACGGCAAGGCCAAGCTGGCCGAAATGGAAGCCAACTACAAGCCCGACGACGAGCACGGCGGCTCCCACCACGACCAGGACCGCCTCAACCCCGGCCCCGACGACCCCAAGCTGCTGCCGGCCCACTAAGCGGCTAGTTAAAGTAAACTGGCTGTTCATGCGTCTGTCATGCTGAGCCAAGTCGAAGCATCGCTACCGCCAAACTAAATTGAATTAGTACTGCGGTAGCGATGCTTCGACTTGGCTCAGCATGACGGTCTTTTTGTCTCCTACTTCATCCTGCTTCTATTGATGCTCGACCCTGCCGAAACCTCCCTGCCCACTCCTGCCCAGTTCGACGCCCTCATCCGGGCCCGGCGCAGCATTCAGCCCGTGCAGTTCGAGCCCGGCCGCGTCGTGCCCGACGACGTTGTGCAGCAGTTGCTGGAAAACGCCAACTGGGCTCCCACCCACAAGCGCACCGAGCCCTGGCGCTTTGTGGTCTTCACGGGCGCGGGGCTGCGGAAGCTGGCCGATTTTCAGGCGGGCCTATACCGCCAGCAGGCCGGGGAGTTTGTGGATGAGAAGAAAGCCCAGAAGCTGGCCCAGAATCCGCTGCTGGCGTCCCACGTCATTGCCATTGGCCTGAAGCGCCACCACGTGCTGCCCGAAATAGAAGAAGTGGAGGCTGTGGCCTGCGCCGTGCAAAACCTGCACTTATCAGCTGTGGCCCACGGCCTGGGCGGCTACTGGGGCTCGGGCGGCATCACCTACCTGGAAGAAGCCAAGCCCTTCTTCGGCCTGGGGCCGGAGGACAAGCTGCTGGGCTTTTTCTACCTGGGCTACGTGGCCCAGCCGCCCGGCCGCAACCTGCGCAAGCCCATTGCCGAGAAAGTAACCTGGGTAACCGAATAAGGGCACTACTTATAAAGCAAAAAGCCCGCTGCGTGCAGCGGGCTTTTTTGTGCCAGTTCAGTTCTTATTCCACAACTAAGCGGGCTGCCTGCTGGCCTGCGCGCACCAGGTAGAGACCGGCCGGCAGCTCTTGTAGCTCCAGGGTGGTGGTCCCGGCGGCAAAGCGGCGTAGCACCTGGCCCTGCGGATTCAGCAGCTGCACCTCGGCCCCAGCGGCGGCGCCCAGCAGCTGCACCGCCGTAGTAGCGGGGTTGGGCAGCAGCTGCAGGGTAGTGGCAGCACCCGACACGTGACGCACGGGAGAGTTGGTTTCCGCCTGGTCAGCGTCGCGCTGCACAAGGCGGTAATAGGCGGCGTTGGCTTCCTGGTCACGGAAGTCGTACTGGTGGGCAGCAGCACTGGTGCCGTGGCCGGCCACAAAGGCCAAGGCCTGCCAGCGCCGGCCGTCGTAGCTTTTCTCTACCGTAAAGCCGGCATTGTTCCACTCCTGGGCCGTGGTCCAGTTTAGCGCCACTTGGTGCGGACCGCTGCGCCGGGCGGTGAAGGCCGTTAGCTCCACGGGTAGCGGCTGCACCGACAGCAGTGGACTTACCCGGTCGAAACGGGTGCTCAGGGTGGTGGTGCCGTCGCCGAGCTGGCCGGCACTGTTGAAGCCCGTGCTCAGAAAGCCGAAGCCCTGCGGAGTGCGTCCTAGCGTGTGGTTCCGGCCGGCGGCTACCTGCCGCCAGTCGGTGCGCAGCGTGACTTCCTGCACGGGGCTGTTTTTTTCGACGGTGGTACCGTCACCAAGCTGGCCGGTGCCGGTGTTATAGCCCCAGGCCCAGAGCGTCCCGTCGGCGCGCAGGCCGATGGAGTGGTACTCGCCGGCGCTGACCTGGGTCCAGGTAGTCTCCGTGCCGATTTGCACGGGGCTGGCTTTGTCGTCCTGGGTACCGTCGCCGAGGCGGCCCTGGCTGTTGTTGCCCCAGGCCCAGAGCGTGCCATCGGCGCGCACGGCCAGCGTGTGGCTGGTGCCGGTGCTGACCTGTACCCAGCTGGTGGCGGTGCCGACCGGCCCTGGCCGACTGTTGGCGGTGAAGGCGGTGGTACCGTTGCCAAGCTGGCCCCTGCTGTTCTCCCCCCACATGACCAGCACCCCGTTGGGCCGGATGCCGGCGCCGAAGGAGCTGCGGGAAGCGGCCAGGCTGAGCGTAACCAGGGCCGCGTCGGCCTGGCGGGGCGTGAAAATGGTGGTAGCTGAGTAATCTGTAGTGCCCAATTGGCTGTTCTCATTATTTCCCCAGGCCCAGAGCGTGCCGTCCGCTTGTATCGCTACGCTGTGGTAGGTGCCCGCGCTAATGCTTTGCCACGTGGTGGCCGTCCCGATTTGGGTGGGCGTCCTACGCTGGGTAATGGTGCCATCACCGAGCTGGCCCACCTCATTGCGCCCCCAGGCCCAGAGCGTACCGTTCACTTGTATCGCCAGGGTGTGGTAGTTGTCTGCGCTAACGCTTTGCCACGTCGTGGCCGTGCCAATTTGGGTGGGCACCGTACGCTGAGTCGAGGTACCATCGCCGAGCTGGGCGTCGGAATTATCGCCCCAGGCCCACAAGGTACCATCCGTGCGCACCGCTACGTTGTGTCGGTCGCCCGCGCTGATGCTTTGCCACGTCGTGGCGGTGCCAATTTTTGTGGGCGTCGTCCGCCGGGTAGTCGTGCCGTCACCGAGCTGGCCGTTGTAGTTGTAGCCCCAGGCCCACAACGTGCCATCGGCCTTCAGTGCCACCGTGTGGCTATAACCTACACCAATGCTTTGCCACGTCGTGGCCGTGCCGATTTGCGTGGGCACTGTACGCCCAGTGGTGGTACCATCGCCAAGCTGGCCATTAGAGTTGTTACCCCAGGCCCACAAGGTGCCATCGGTTTTCAGCGCCACCGTGTGCCCGTAGCTCACGCTAACGCTTTGCCACGTGGTAGCGGTACCGATTTGGGTGGGCACCATACGCCGGGTCGTGGTGCCGTCGCCGAGCTGGCCATCGGAGTTGCTGCCCCAGGCCCACAATGTGCCATCTGCTTTTATCGCTAAGGTGTGCCTATCGCCCGCACTGATGCTTCGCCACGTAGTAACTGTTGGCTCAATAGGATACGGAGTAGCTATATACGTACGGGAGTTATTCTCCGTACCGAGCTGGCCATTGGAGTTGTTGCCCCAGGTCCACAGGGTACCGTCGGCTCGCAGGGCCACGGTGTGGCTGCCATTAGCCCCGGCGCTGACCCACGCAGCAGAGGGGCTGATTTGCATCGGGGTGCTCACGTGGCCGGAGGAAAAGCCCACACCTACTTGGCCGAAGGTGTTCGACCCCCAGGCCCACAGGCTGCCGTCGGCTTGGGTAGCTACGCTATGGCTGTCGCCCGCTTTCACCGTTTTCCACTTGGTATCACTGCTGACTCGCACCGGACTGGTGCGGCTGGTCAGGGTCGCATCGCCCAATTCGCTGTTCACATTAGACCCCCAGGCCCACAAGGTGCCGTCGGGCCGGATGGCCAGGGTGTAATTACCGCCGGCATCCACGCTTTTCCACGTGGCAAAATTGGTTTGGGTCGGGGATGATATGTTGGTGTTGGAGCCGTTACCGAGCTGGCCGTGGCTGTTGGAACCCCAGGCCCAGAGCGTTCCATCGGCGCGGAGGGCTACGGTATGAGTGCCGCCGGCGCTGACGCTTTGCCAGGTAGTGGCCGTGCTGATTTGCACCGGGTTGGGAAAATTAGTGCCATTGGTAGAGCTGTTACCCACTCTGCCTTGAGCGCCGTTGCCCCAGGCCCAGAGCGTCCCATCCGCTCGGATGGCCACGGTATGGCTGCCGCCCGCGCTGACACTTTTCCACGTAGCGTCTCCGCCGATTTGCACCGGACTGGTATGAGTGGTCAGGGTACCATCGCCGAGCTGGCCGTTGCTGTTCAGGCCCCAGGCCCAGAGCGTGCCGTCGGCGCGCAGGGCCACGGTGTGGTTGCTGCCCGCACTGACCTGCGCCCAGGTAGTAGCCGAGCCTACCTGCGTCGGCGTATTCCGGTTATCCAGGGTGCCGTTGCCGAGCTGCCCGTAGAAATTGTTGCCCCAGGCCCAGAGCGTCCCATCAGGATGAAGGGAAACGCTGTGGTTGGTACCCGCATCGAAAGTACCATTCAGCACCTGCGCTGAGGCCAGCGGGGCGAGTAGCAGCAATGAGCAACACAGGCTGCAAAGCCGCCGCCAAGAGAAGAAGTGTTTCATGCAATAGGAGAAGGAGCGCGGAAGGCCGATAAGCCGGCAAAGGTCCGGCAAAGAATATTACTATCCTAAGGACTGCTGCCGTTGTAACGGCACGCTTTTCTTCCCATATTTCAAATACTTACCGCTACCCTATCCGCCTGCCCGGGCCCCGTTACACACCGCGCTTCCCCCCGCCCCGGCCCCTGGTTTTATCCTTTATTTCTTTTCTTATCCCTCTAGTATGTACGACGAACGGTACGACAATCATTTCCGGCGCCTGCAAGCCTCGCGCGACACCCTGACGGCCTTTGCCGACTTTACCCTGCAAGCCCTGCAGCCCGCCGCCGTAGCCAAGCTCCTGCGCGATGAGCGGCCCGCCCTGCAGGCCGCCCTCGACCAGTACCGCCAGGGCCTGAGCGGGCGCACCACCGGCCACGGGCAGCGCCAGAGCGGCACCCAAACTGAAGACCAGGCCTTCGAGGCCCTCAAGAAGCTGGTGCAGGCCACCGATAAGAAGCTGCTCCAGCCCCGCTTCTACGACCATGCCGCCGAAAAGGCCCTCTTCTATCCCGATAAGCTCAGCGGCCTGACCGAGGCTCCCAAAACCAAGCGCCTGACCCGCTTCACGGCCTACGTGGAGCAGCTCGAAAACCACCCCGACGCCGCCCTGCAAGCCGCCGGCGCCCAGGCCAAGGCCCTGCTCACCGCCTACACCACCGCTACGGCCGCCAAGAACCAGGGTACCAAGGCCGTGAAAGACACCATTTCGGGCTTGGGCCCCAATGCCCAAACCTTGGCTGATGCCCTGTGGGCCGTGCATTGCGCTGCCCTCTACGTGCACCGCCAAGAGCCTACCAAGGCCCCTGCTTACTTCAACTACAACCTGCTGCCCAATCCTAACCCCAGCCGGAAGCGGGCCAAGAAAGCCAGTGCCCTCGCCGCCTAGCCCTGGAGCCTCTTGCCACTAGTGGGAACAGCCACCCGGGCCGGCTGAACGGCGTTGCCACCGGTGGCAATAGCCCGCCGAGGCCTCCGAATGCTCTTGCCACCGGTGGCAAGAGGGCCCAGCCCCGGCCGGATGCCCTTGCCACCGGTGGCAACGCCGTTCAGCCCCCTCGGGATAGGTTTGCCACACGTGGCAAATCCATTCAGCCAATGCCTGAGGTTGTATCCAACCAACAGAAAGCCCCGCTGGCACACGGCCAGCGGGGCTTTCTTTACTGCTGCAAGCGGCGGACGGCGCTTAGCTGAGCGTGTCCTTGATGTTGCCGATGATGGTGTCGGTCAGGGTCATCTGCTCGGTTTGGGCGTGGCCCTCGGGTACGGGCGGCGCCAGCTTGGGCTCCCCGCCCAGGGGCTGGGCCTTCAGGATGTGGAACTGACCCTTGCCGTCGATGGACTGGCCTTCGGTCCAGCGGCCGGCCGGCGTGCTGCCGTCGCCCGAGTTGATGTAGGTGCTCACGAAGGCGTAGTTGAAGTCCTGCACTTCCTGGGCCTGGGGGAAGGAGTTGGGGATGGGATGGATGCCCTGCACGCCGCCCAGCTCTTCGAGCACGGCCAGCCACTGGTTCTGGTGCATCGTGTCGCGGGCAATCAGGAAGCTGAGCATGTCCTTCATGCCCGGGTCGTCGGTCATTTCCCAGAGGCGGGTAGCCAGCACGCGGCCGGTGCTTTCGGCCATCACGTTGGCGTACATGTCGGCGGCCGTGTTGCCGCTGCCCACCACCCAGGAGCCGTTGAAAGGCACCCCATTGGCATCGACGGCCATGGCGGCCAGGCCCGAGGACAGGAAGTGGCGGGGGTCCATGCCGCCGAGCACGGCCCCGATCATCTTGTCCTTGGCCATTTCATCTTTCAGGCTCGTGGGGGCGCCTTCCAGGTTGAGAGCTACGGCCGTAGCCAGCATCTCAATGTGGGCCATTTCCTCGGTGCCGGTTTCAAGCAGCATGTCGCGGTACTTCACCGGACCCCGGTTGCCCCAGGCCTGAAACAGGTATTGCAAACACACCCGGATTTCGCCTTCGATGCCGCCAATGGCCTGCTGGAGCATGCGGGCAAACGTAGGATTGGGCTTCTCGACCCGGACTTTGTACTGGAGTTCTCTATCGTGATAGAACATAGTGGTGAAATGGTTTGGTAGTGGAGCAAATTCCCCGAATAGCCGGGGCAGCCCTTCTTTACGGCCCATTTCAGCGGGCTAATACCTGACAAATACGGGTTTTCGACTTGCCGAATACGGAATCGACTCGGTATTAAAAACCATTATTACCTTTTGGCTACACAAAGCCTGGTTTGGGCCCAACATCCTTCGCTATGCCCTGTTTTACAGCGTTTGCTCCCGGCCCGACCGCCCAGCAGCGGCCATTCCGGGCCCGGCAGCTTTGCCCGGCCGTCGGGCTGGTTTCGCCGCGGGAGCCCCAGAGCTCAGGCCCTCCTATCGAGCAGCCATAGCCGGTAAACCTCCCCTGGGGTTGCACCTGCCCGGCCAGCAAGGCGCCGCGACTCTCGCTAGCCCGCCCTACATCAACTAATCTAACTAGTAAAACCTACGAGCAACAAGCCAAGTATATACTAAAAAAATTAGTATTAATATCTCCTGGCTCGTATCTTAGAATCCGAAATCAACGCCTTTGCCATGTCTGACTTTGCGTACGCGTATGCTCGACCTTCCGCCCTGGAATCTAGTCCGGAAGGCAATTCCCTGCTGCTATCCGCTTTTGCGGAAGAACAAACGGTAACGGACTCTTCGTGCTTCTTCTGGGGCCGCCTGCGCGACTCCTGGCTGGCCGCCCGCGGACTAAGCACCTTAGCCAAAGTGGTAGCCTCGCGCTTCGTGCCCCAGAGCGCCGCCCTGCGCGACCCCATCGTGACGGCCGGGGCCGGGCAGCTGCGGTTCGAGGCCTTTTCGTCCTGCAACGGCGTGTACGCCCGCCTCGACCTGGACTCGCAGGCCCTGGACGGGGAATTTCTCAGCAGCGGCACCACCAATGTAGACTTCAACGAGCCGATGGTGAATGCCCTGGCCCGCATAGCCCGCACCGAGCCGGTTATTCTGTCGGTGGGCGAAAAGGAAGTAACCCTGGAGCGGGCCGCCGGCAAGGTGGTGGAGCGCAAAGTAGCCCTGCCGGAACGGTGGATTAAGGGCCTGACGAGCGTGCAGGCCTACCTGGCCCTGATGGAGGAAAAGCTGCGCCTAACCCGGGTTCAGGCCCTCCAGCTGGTGCAGGGCTTGCCGGCGGGCACGGCCAAAACCGATTTTTTCCTGGTATTGCGCGGCCCACGGCCCAGTTTCAGCCCGGTGAGCAGTGCGGGGGCCGTGCGCGTGGGCGGCGTGCACCGGCTGCGGCTGCTGGAGGGCCTGCTGCCACTCTGCGAGGCGCTGCGCGTGTTTGCCACCCCCGACGGGCAGGCCTCGGCTTTCGTGCTGGAGCTGGGCGGCGGCCAACGCTTTCTGCTGGCGTTGTCGGCCGACGTGTGGCGCGGCTTTTCGGGCGAAGGTAACCAGCTCGATACCCTCATGGAGGAGCTGCCCGCCGAATGGGTGGCCGGGGCTAACCGGTTGTTTCAGGGCAATGAGGTGTTTAATCCTCACTTGTTTGCCCTGGAAAATGGCCTGGCCCCTGCTACCGTGGAACGGCTCTGCGCCAGCCTCTCGGCCATGGGCCTGCTGGGCTTCGATTTGGCCGACAACCAGCACTTCTACCGCCGCCTACCCTTCAAGCTGGGCCGGATCCTGAGTTTGAACCCCCGCCTGAAAAATGCCCGGGCCCTGCTCGAAGCGGCCGACGATGTGCAGCTGGTAGGCGTGGGCGCTGGGGGCCGCACCGAGGCCCGCGTGCGCGGCACCGGCGTGTGGCACACCGTGCTGGTGGGCGGCCCGGAACCGGCCCGCTGCACTTGCCCCTGGTTTAGCGGCCTGCAGGGCCAGCGGGGCCCCTGCAAACATATTCTGGCCGCCCAGATGCGGTTTGCTTAGAGAGTAATTCTCGCATCTTGTATTCGCTATCTTCTTTCCATTTCACTGCCCTTTAGCATGGCTGATACGCCCACTGTAGAGACTTTCGAACAGATTGCCCGTCACCGCACCCTGCGGGACATGGTCGATTTTCTGGTGCAACTGGATAAAAAAGATGTGCTGGCCGTGCGACAGAAAACCAAGGAGCTGCAGCGCGAAATGTTTGACTGGCGCCGGGAAGGCACCCGGTTTCCGCACGAGCGAAGCGGCCATTTGTTTCTGGCGGGCGTGGCCACGTACTCGCGCAAAGAGGCCCTGGGCCGCAGCTTCGATATTCCCTGGCATTTCCTCAACAACGACCCTAAGTACACGCAAGGCCACCAGGAGCTGTTTATGATCCTGCTGCGCCACACTCGCCCGGCCTGGCTGACGGAGTGGCTCCAGCGCATTACCCGCAGCAACCCCTGGCAGGTGCTGAGCTATTCGCAATTGCGCGGGCTGGCCGATGAGGGATTGGTTGAGTACGACCCGTGGCTGTTTGCCCAGTCCTTGGCCCACTTGCTGGTGCGCTATAACTGGCAGCGCAACCAGGTCAAGAGCGGCAACATCCACGGCTACGACAAGCAGATTCTGGCGTTCTTACAGGCCGACCCCGTGCTGCTGGAGCGCGACCTGCCCCTGCTGTTCGACTTTGATACGATGGTCGACTCGGCCAGCACGTTTACCGACAAGGACCGGCGGGAAGTCACCTGGCTGACGTTGCTCCCGCAGCTGGTCGAGTCGGGCTACCTCGACCGGGCCGACCTGCTCACCCGCAGCTTGCTGGCCTTGCGCCGCGACTTCCGCCGCCCCTTGCTGATGTGGTTTAAAAACCTGTTTGGAACCCTGCAGCCCACGGCGGCCGAGCGGCTGGCGCGGCAAGGTGAGCTGGTGGAACTCCTGGCCCACCCCCTGCCCCTGGTCGTCAACTTTGCCCTCGACCAGCTCAAAGACCTCTGGACCGACCCGGCGTTTGAGCCGGCTCCGCTGCTGCTCTACGCCGAAGGGCTGCTTACCCGCCAGGATCTGAAAACCGCGTTGCGGACGTTGCTCGGCGCTTTCGAAAAGCTCGTGAAACGGGAGCCCGGCCTGGCCCCTACCGTAGCCCGCCTGGCCGCCTCCGCCCTGACCAATGCCGATGCCGGCGTGCAGGAGCGGGCGGCCAAGCTGCTGGCCAGCTTGCTGAGTGCCAAAAAGCCCCTTCTTAGCTTCGACGAAGCCGAGGAAGTAACGGCCACCATCAGCCTCTACGCCGACCTGCTTACTGCCGCGGCCCGCACCACCCTGGCAAGCTTCCTGGTTGCAGCAGCCCCGGAGTCGGCGGCCACTCAAGCCGCTGCCTACGCTCCGCTGGCGGAATTTGTACCCGATATTTCGTCGGCTACGGCCATTGCCCCGGTTGCCGACTGGCACGAGCTATTGTTTCTGACGGGCCAGGTGGTGGCGCAAAACGAGCCGGCCGCGGTAGAAAGGTGGCTGGAGGGGCTGCTGCGCCTGCGCGGGCAGTACCCGGCCGGGTACGCCCAACAGCTACGGCCCTACCTATTGCAGGCGCTGCCCTGGGAGCTGAAAGGCAAAACCGAGGAGGAAACGGCCACCATCCTGCGCGGTATCAGCTTTGCCCAGGACCGCAACGGGCATCCGCAACTGATTCTGGCCCTGCTCATCAGCTGGTTTCAGGGCTTTACCACGCTGAAAACACCCGGCGTAAACCTGCAGGATCAGAAGTACAGCAACCCCGACCCGCTGCTGCGGGTGGAGCAGCAGCGACTGGCCGCCGCCGAGCAGCAGCTCCTGGCCGGGGCCGAAACCCTGCCTTTGCTGAGCACGCCCAGTCACGCGCCCCACTGGGTGGCGCCCTCGGTGTTGGTCCAGAAACTACTGGCCTACGAAGCCGCCGGCCGCACCCCCGACGCCGCCGACCTGGCGCTGGCCCTGGCACGGACCGCCTTCCGGGCCGAAGCCGACGCGGCCGTGGCCCGGGAATTGTTGCCTCGGCTGCACCACCCCGAGCTGCGCCCCCTGCTACACTGGTTTCTGGCTCCCGCCGACGTTGATGCCCCCATTCCCATACCGCTGCCCGCGGGCCAGGAATTGGTATCGGTAGTGCAGGCCGTAGCCAAAAAGCTCGGGCAGCTCAACCCTTTCCGGCCAACTGCCCCGGCCCCGGCTTCGGCTCCGTTGGCCCAGGCCTTGCCCTGGCTATGGGCCGTTGCGGGCCGGACGCGCCGCCCGCTGGCCCACTTCCCCGAACTGCTCCCACTGGCTACCGGCCCGGGCCTGGCCGACCCGTGGAGCCCGCAATGGCAGTTTGAGCAAAAATCGAACACCTACAAGCAAAGCTGGAACAAGGAAAAGCCGGAAGTCACGACGGTCTGGCAGGAACTGAACGTTGGTCCGACCTTTCCCGGCAAACGCCCGCCTTCGCCCTTGCTGCTTTACTCGCTGCACGCCAGCCTGCCGCACACCAACAACTACTATCTGTGGTTGGTAAGACCGGATTTGCCGTTCCTGCTCACGCTGCTGCCCAACAACCCCGCTCCCCTGCACTGGCATCTGCTGGCCACCGCCTGCCGCACCGAAAATCAAGGTTCGGAAGGTCGCGACGTGGTGCAGCAGTTCCTGAACTCTCTGCTGGTCCCGGGTCCGCAGTTCGACGAGAGCACCACCGTGCTGCTCGCCATGGGACTGGTGCACAACGCCCCCGTGTGCCGGGCCCTGGCCCTGGAAGTTCTCCTGGCGGCCATTGCTACGGGCCGCTTGGTACCAGCTGCGCTGGGCGAAGCGCTGGGCAAAATCCTGACCGTGGAATTTGCTCCCCTGCAGCGCCTGACCGATGTGCTGGCCCAGGCCCGCGCCATCGACCCGGTAACTGATGACGCCCTGCGCCAACTGCTGGATGCCTTGCTGCCGACGCTGCCCGCGACGCCCCTGCGCAATACCCGCAAGCTGATCGAAGCCTACGCCGACTTGCAGAGCCGCACCCGCCACCCGGTGCCGGCGGCCGTGCAAGGCCGCCTGCGCGAATGGAGCAGTTCGGCCACGCTGAAAAAGGCCGCCGCTGGCCTTGTTCCGGCGTAGGAATGCCCGCCACATCGTGTACTTTCCGTTCTCACCTGCTGGTTCGCTCATGAAAGCACTTGTTTTAACCACCCTGCTCGGCTTCTTCGCCCACTCTATGTCTGCCCAAAGCATTGTGTCGCTCTATTCGGGCACCATTCCCAACTCCATTGCTACCGACCTGCAGGAAAGCAGTATCACGCTGGCCAACGGCGGGGTGCGCGTCTCGAATGTGGTACAGCCCACGCTGCAGGTATTTCGGCCGGCCAGGGAAAAAGCCAACGGCACGGCCATCATTATTTGCCCCGGCGGCGGCTACGGACGCCTGGCCATGGACCACGAGGGCACCGATGTGGCCAAACGCTTAAACGAAATGGGCATTACGGCTTTTGTGCTGAAGTACCGCCTGCCCAATGACCAGAGCCAGCCCGATAAAACCACTGCTCCGCTCCTGGATGCCCAGCAGGCCCTGCGGCTGGTGCGGCAGCGGGCCACGGAGTTCGGCATTAACCCCGTTCGCGTGGGTATTATGGGCTTTTCGGCGGGCGGCCACCTGGCCGCTACGGCCGGTACCCACTTTGCCAAGCCCGCCGGCGACACCAAGGACAACACCTCTGTACGGCCCGACTTTCAGGTCCTGGTCTACCCCGTCATCAGCTTCACCGACAGCCTGGCCCACGGGGGTTCGCGCAAGAGCCTGCTCGGCGACTCGCCCACCCCCGAGCAGATTCGGCTGTACTCCAACGAGCAGCAAGTAACGACTCAGACCCCACCGACGTTTCTGGTGCACGCCGCCGACGATAAAACCGTGAAGGTGCAGAACAGTCTGCGCTTCTACGAGGCCTGTTTGCGGGCCGGGGTGCCAGTAGAAATGCATCTTTATCCCAAAGGTGGCCACGGGTTTGGCATGAACAACAAAACCACCAAAGACAACTGGACCGACCGGCTACAGAACTGGCTCGACGCGAACGGCTGGCTGGTCAAATAAAGGTCCATAGGCAGTTGCTGGCCTGAATAAGGGGTACGCCAAGCCCGTAGTTACCCCGATGCCAAACAATCCTTGACCGGTCGTATTCCGTATAGGTAAGCTCCAGCATGCCGGAGCTATATCCGTACTGGCACGGTGCTTGCAAAACACCTCTTTACAACTGAAGAAGTGTTCTGAAACCATAAAGAACTTAAGTCATGAAAAAGGTCAGTTTGATTCTCGCCCTGGTGATGATGTTTACCGCTGTGTATACCAACATGGCCCAGGCCCAAAATGGAAAATGGAGCCCCCAGGCTAAAGGGGCAGTAATTGGTGGTCTTGGCGGTGCCGCGGCCGGTGCCATCATTCACAAGCGCAACCGCGCCGTGGGTGGCGTAGTAGGTGGGGTGGCCGGTGCTGGCGTCGGCTACGCCATTGGTAAGCGTACCGACAACAAGCGTAAGGAAGCCGCCCGCGTAGCTGCCGCCAACCGCGCCGCTGCTAACCGGGCTGCCGAAGCCCGCGCCGAGCGTGCTGCCCTGGCCCGCCGCGTAGAGGCTGCCGAGCGCAAAGCCGACTTGGCTGCCCAGGCCCAGAAGCAACAACAGCAGCAGTACCCTGTCATGGCTAATGGCTTTGCGGCCAACACGCCCATGATGCTGACCGCTGCCAACGGCCCCGTAGCCGCCGGCTACCTGCCCAACGAGTCGTACGGCGACCGTAACAAAGCCTACTCGACTTCGGGAGTTCGTCGTAAGAGCTGGTAAGTCCGGACTTTGCGTAGTTTCGCCGACTCCAGCCCCGTGCCGGAGTCGGCGAAATTGTTTCCATCCCTCACCAAACCCCTGACTGTATGAAGTCCCTTCTTTGGATGATGCCCTTGACGGTAGTTCTGGCTTCCTCCTGCACCAAAACCGCTGAAACGCCCGCCACCGCGGTTAATGCGCAAACGCTCAACCAGCAGTTCATCAGCGCCTGGAACAGCAAAAACGCCATTCAGCTCGACACGCTTTTCGCCGACGATGTGCACTTTCTGCAGGGCGAAACCCACTTCCAAGGCAAATCGGAAGTGTCGAACCGCTGGGTGCGCGAAACGATGGGCACGATTTCCAACCTGCGCCTGAACGTAGCCTCCTCCGGCACCGACGCCCAAACGGCCTACGAAGGCGGCACCTACGTCGTCGACGTAATTCCGACCACCCCGGGTACGCCCATGGGTGTGGGCGAAGGCAACTTTATCCTGCTCTGGAAAAAGAACCCCAAAGGCGCCTGGAAACTCAGCTACGCCCAGTTGGAGGGTTTGCCGGTGCGGGTGCGGTAGAACGCTACTCCTCCGACTACATACTAAAGCCCCGGCAGTTGCGGCCGGGGCTTTTACATTTTACTCTATTTTACGCAGCATGTATACTGCTCTAGCCGCCCAGTTTGAAACGCATGGATTAGCGACGCAATTTGCGGCGACAGTACATGACATCTGTCGCCCTTATGGTTATCAGGTTATTATTAACCAGCCCGACTTTGATGCAGATACTAGTGAGGGAGTGAAAGTTTTTCAGCAGAAGAAAGACATCAATCTGCTGATTTGCCTGAACTATCCTTCACACAAACAAATCAAAATTTCTTCTGACCTGCTCTTTCTAGAACTAGGATATGCTATTGAGCCTAAATATGCAGGCAAGGAAACGTATTTCGTCGAGCTGATTCTCAAGGTCGGTTTGCTGCCAGGCCCAACAAACCTGTATTGGATTTTTGCTTACGAGTGGCCTCAAGACCGGTTCGTCAAATTCAAATCAGGTTCAGCCGTTGATCTGGTAGCCTATCTGGAATCAAATAGCTGGTACTGGGCCGATAGCCTCTACAGTATAGAAAACGACACCTATCATCTTGATCTTGATACTCCGTTGGTTTTTCGAATCACAAGCTAGATTTACGCCTCCGCTGGCCGCGTCAGGTATTCTTCGCCGTCGTATACCGGGGCCATGTTCTGCTCTTCTTCCTGGGTAAATAGCCGGGAGCGAATCAGGAACCGAACGCCCAGCGGAATTTCCAGGGAGAAGCTGGCCCCCCGGCCTTTTACCACGTCCACCGTGAGCTGGGTGTGCTTCCAGTACTCAAACTGCGAGGAGCTCATGAAAAAGTCGCAGCCGTGAATCTGGCCCAGCCACACGTCGTTGGTGCCCACGCGAAACTCGCCCTTGGCAAAGCACATGGGCGAGGAACCGTCGCAGCAGCCCCCACTTTGGTGAAACATCAGCGGGCCGTGCTCCTGGCGCAACAGGTCGATGGTGGCTTCGGCGGCGGGCGTTACCAGCACGCGGGCGGTTGGGGGCTGAGGCATGAGCTAGTAGTTTGAACTATAGAAGAACGTCATGCTGACCTTGTCGAAGCACCTCCATCCCACGCGTAATCAACGTTACTGTGGCGGCAGAGATGCTTCGCAAGGCGCAGCATGACGTTCGGTTTACGACACGATACTGACAACGACCGGCCTAAAAGAAACCCAGGGGCTTCTGGCTATAGCTGATGAGCATGTTCTTGTTCTGCCGGTAGTGGGCCAGCATCATCTTGTGGTTTTCGCGGCCGAAGCCCGAAGCCTTATAGCCGCCGAAGGGCGCACCGGCGGGGTAGTCGTGGTAGCAGTTGACCCACACGCGGCCGGCCTGAATGGCGCGGGGCACGGTGTAGAGCTCGTGCGCGTCGCGGGTCCAGACGCCAGCACCGAGGCCGTAGAGCGTGTCGTTGGCTAGTTCAATGGCTTCTTCCGTCGTCTTGAAGGTCGTCACGGACACCACCGGCCCGAAAATTTCCTCCTGGAAGATGCGCATCTTATTGTGGCCCCGAAACACGGTGGGCTGAATGTAGTAGCCCTCGGCCAGGGCGCCATCTTCCTGGTGGTAGGCGTCGCCGCCGACCAGCACCTCCGCCCCTTCAGCCTTGCCGATTTCCAGGTAGCTCAGGATTTTCTCGAACTGGTCGTTGCTGGCCTGGGCGCCCATCATCGTGTCCATATCCAGCGGGTTGCCGAGTTTAATGGCCTTGACGCGGGCAATGACGCGCGCCATAAACTCGTCGTAGATGTCTTCGTGCACCAGCATCCGCGAGGGACAGGTGCAGATTTCGCCCTGGTTCAGGGCAAACATCACGGCACCTTCAATGGCCTTGTCGAGAAAGTCGTCGTCGGCATCCATGACGGATTTGAAGAACACGTTCGGCGACTTGCCGCCCAGCTCCATGGTCACCGGAATTAGGTTTTCGGCCGCGTACTGCATAATCAGGCGGCCCGTGGTGGTTTCGCCCGTGAAGCTGGCCTTCTGAATGCGGGGCGAGGAGGCCAGGGGTTTGCCGGCTTCCAGTCCGAAGCCATTCACCACATTGACCACGCCGGGCGGCAGCAAATCCTGGAGCAGCTCCATGAGCACCATAATGCTGGCGGGGGTTTGCTCGGCGGGTTTCATCACCACGGTGCAGCCGGCGGCCAGGGCCGGGGCCAGCTTCCAGGTAGCCATCAGCAGCGGGAAGTTCCAGGGAATAATCTGGCCGACCACGCCCAGCGGCTCCTGAATGTTCATCGAGACGGTGGTGCTGTTGAGCTCGGTCACGTTGCCCTCCTCGGCCCGAATCACGCTGGCGAAGTAGCGGAAGTGGTCGATAACCAGGGGCAGGTCGGCGTAGGTAGTTTCCCGGATGGCCTTGCCGTTTTCCACCGTTTCGACGGCGGCCAGGAAGGGCAGGTTTTCCTCGATGCGGTTGGCAATCTTGTTGAGAATATTGCTGCGCTCCGTGGCCGAGGTTTTGCCCCAGGTGTTGAATGCCTCGTGGGCCGCATCCAGGGCCAGCTCAATGTCTTCTTTCGACGAGCGGGCCACTTTGCAAAACGCCTTGCCGTCGATGGGCGACGGGTTTTCGAAATACTGACCTTTCACCGGCGCCACCCATTTGCCGCCGATAAAGTTGTCGTAGTGCGATTTGAACTGGGGACGGTCGACGAGGGTGACGGGTTTTTCTAACGTTTCCATGCGGTGCGTGTTGATGAGTGATGACTTACTCACAAGGTAGCTTTAGAAATTGCCAGAAAAGATGTAGTATTCTCTCAACTAGCTCGGGTATAATCGCAAGTTTCTGTTTGTCGCTTTCAGCCCCCTTTTCGATGCCATGACCCAACGCCTGCTGCCTGCCCTGCACTCCCTCGACGACCTGACGACGCTGGTTGAACACCGCACCGTGTACTCGCTCGACGCCTTTGAGCTCAACATCTTCGAAACCCACCAAACGGCCCAGCGCGTGCCCCTGAGCATGGGCAGCCTGGTGCTAACCACTATGCTGCGGGGTAAAAAGGTGATGCACCTGGCCGGCCAGGCCGCCTTCGACTACCTGCCGGGCGAGTCGGTCATTGTGGGCGAGCAGCAGTTGATGGAAATCGACTTCCCCGAGGCCACCCTCGACAACCCCACCCAGTGCCTGGCCGTGGCTATTCCGGCCGATACGATTCGCCACACCGTGGACTTACTCAACGAGCGGTTTCCGCTGGCTGAGGAGCACGCGCCCTGGCACCTCGACGCCCACAACAACGCCCACCTGACCAACACGCCCGAACTGACCGGCACCCTGGAGCGCCTGGTACATTTGTCGCAGGAAACCCACGCGGCCAAGGACGTGCTGGCCGGCTTCACCTTGCAGGAGCTGCTGATTCGGCTGATGCAAACCAACGCCCGCCAGCTGATTTTCCAGAACTACGCTCAGCACCTGACCTCCCACCGCTTTGCCCAGGTGGTACAGTACATCAAGCGCCACTTCACCGAGCAGATTACCGTGGACAAGCTCAGTGAGCTGGCCTGCATGAGCAAAGCCACGTTTTTCCGCCTCTTCAAGCGTGAATTCGGCCTCACGCCGGTCGAGTACATTATTCAGGAGCGAATTGCGGAAGCCAAGCGTCTGCTGCGCAACCCGGTGGTAACGGTGGCCGACGTGTGCTTCCGGGCGGGCTTCAACAACACGGCCTACTTCCAGACTATTTTTAAGAAGTACGAAGGCATCACGCCGGGCTTGTACAAAAAGCAGTGTGGGTTGGCGTAAAATACCGGCTGCTTGCAGCCATTCAGGCCGGAACGGTTACTTTCACGCAGGACTATACTCCCTTTCCCCTGCATCCTGTGAAGAAAATCCTCACCCTGAGTGTCGGCTTGCTGGCTGCCTCGGCCAGCTGGGCCCAGCAAACTCCCCGCCTGACGGCCGGCACCGAACCCCAACTGCCCTACCGCGCCACCGACACGAAAATCAATGCGCTGGTCCATACCAAGCTCGACGTGGGCTTCGACTACGCTAAGCGCTACCTCAACGGCAAGGCTTGGCTGACGCTCAAGCCCTATGCCTACGCCACCGATTCCCTGCGCCTCGATGCCAAGGGCATGGATATCAAAACCGTGGTTTTGGTCGATGGCACCAAGCAGACGCCCCTCAAATACGACTACGCCGACAAGGCCAACCTGCGTATCAATCTGGGCCGGATGATGCCGGTGGGCGCACCCTACACGGTCTATATCGAGTACACGGCCAAGCCTGATGAGCTGGGGGCTAAGGGCAGCGCGGCCATCACCGACGCCAAGGGCCTGTACTTTATCAACCCCGACAGCGCCGTGCTGGGCAAGCCCGTGCAGATCTGGACTCAGGGCGAGACGGAAGCTTCCTCGGTGTGGTTTCCGACCATCGACCGGCCCAACCAGAAGACCACCTCGGAAATCAGCCTGACCGTGCCCAGCAAGTACGTCACGCTCAGCAATGGCAAGCTGGTGAGCCAGACCCCGGCCGGGGCCGGCCTGCGCACCGACACCTGGAAGATGGAATTGCCCCACGCCCCTTACCTGTTCATGCTGGCCGTCGGCGACTTCAAAATCTACGAGGACAAGTGGCGCGACAAGCCCGTGACGTACTACCTGGAGCCCAAGTACTCGCCCTTCGCCAAGCAGATTTTCGGCGACACCCCCGAAATGCTGGAGTTTTTCTCCAAACGCCTCGGCGTGGATTACCCCTGGAACAAGTACGCCCAGATTGTGACCCGCGACTACGTGAGCGGGGCCATGGAAAACACCACGGCCACCCTGCACGGCGAGTTTCTGCAGATGAATGCCCGGGAGCTACTCGACCGGGAGTACGCCAACAACCAGTCCGTTATTGCCCACGAGCTGTTTCACCAGTGGTTCGGCGACTACGTGACGGCCGAAAGCTGGAGCAACCTGACCGTGAACGAGTCGATGGCCGACATGAGCGAGGCCCTGTGGGCCGAGCACAAGTACGGCAAAGATGCCGCCGACGCTCACCGTCTGCAGTACATTCGCAACTACCTCAACAACCCCAATAATTACAGCAAAGACCTCGTGCGCTTCCATTATGGCGACAAAGAGGAGATGTTTGACGCCGTGACCTACCAGAAAGGCGGCGCCATTCAGGACATGCTGCGCACCTACCTCGGCGACGACGTGTACTTTGCCGGCCTCAACCAGTACCTGAAGCAGAATGCCCTCGGCAACGGGGAAGCCCACCAGATGCGCCTGGCCATGGAAGCCGCCTCCGGCCGCGACCTGAACTGGTTTTACAACCAGTGGTACTACAACGCCGGCCACCCCGAGGTCAGCATCGACTACAGCTGGGACGCGGCCAAGAAAATGCAGAGCGTAACCATCAAGCAGACCCAGGAAGGCCCCGCGTTCCAGCTGCCCCTGGCTATTGACCTGTACGTGAACGGCAAGCCTGAGCGCCACATGGTTATGGTGCGCCAAGCCACGGAAACCTTCCAACTGCCGGCCAGCGCCAAGCCCGAACTGGTGAACGTGGATGCTACCAAGCTGACGGTGTGGCTGAAAAAGGACAATAAGCCCCTGTCGGAATACGTGTACCAGTACAACCGCGCCCCGCTCTTCGCCGACCGGCGCGAGGCTGTTATGGCCGCCAAAGACAAGCAGGACGATGCTGCCGCCCGCGCGCTGCTGGTGAAGGCCATGGGCGACAAGTTTTACAACCTGCGCTCCGTAGCCATTGAAGCCCTGGACCTGGAAAAAGCTCCGGTAGCCAAAGCCGCGGCGCCTGCCCTGCGCAAGATTGCCGCCAATGACCCGCAGAACTCGGTGCGCGCCGATGCCCTCATGGCCCTGGCCAAGCTCAAGGACAAGAAAGACGAAAAGCTCTTCGCCCAGCAGCTTAAAAACGAGTCGTACCAGGTGAGCGGGGCGGCCCTAAGCGGCCTGGCAGCCGTAGCCCCGGCCAAGGCGCTGGCCCAAGCCAAGGCCCTGGAGAATACCGACAATCAGAGCATGCTGGCGGCCGTCATTGGCGTGTACGCGGCCCAGGGCGGCGATGCGCAGTGGGCTTTCGTGCGCGACAAGTTCGACGCGGCTCCGATGCAGGGCCGCTTCGGGCTGCTCGAAGGCTTGTCGAGCATGCTGGTGCGCCTGGATGACCCGACCAACTTCGCCCAGGGCGTAGACCGGATCAAGGCCATTGCCATTCAGTTTAAGCCCCAGGGAGCTGCCGAGCCCCTCTCGGGCTTGCTGCAAAGCGTGAAAGCCCGCAAAACCACGGGCCCCAACGTGCAACAGGCCCAGCAAACCATCGACAAAGCCATAGAGGAAATTCAGCAGGCTAACTAGCTGACGTTACTTCGGTTTAATCAAAAAAGGCCTTCACCGCGTGGTGAAGGCCTTTTTTGATTATGTGCCCGGGAACTTAGGTTATCGTCTGGAGGTGCAATCGGAGAAACTAGCGGGCCGACGTTGCTGAGGCCGAATGACGTGAAAGCGGCTAGTCGTAGCTAATAGCGGTTACTTCTACTACTTCCTCTTTCGGGCCCAGCTTTAGGGGCACGGTTTTGCCTAGTTTGGCCCCGATAACGGCCCGTGCTATGGGAGCCACGAACGCCACTTTACCGGCCGCTACCGAGGCCTCATCCACACCCACAATGGTGAACTTCCGCTCGAAGCCCACCTTGCCCCCGCTGTGGGTGCGTAGCGTGACGGTGGCGCCAAAACGCACTTCTTTGGCAGGCTGCGTTTTGGGGTCGACTACTTTGGCGCTGGCAATACGGCTGGTCAGGTCGCTGATACGGCCGTTGTAGAGCGAGAGGTGGCGGGTACGGTCCGCGTCGTTGTCGCGGTTGGCTTCTACCTGCGCCCGTTCGGCTTCCAGCGTGGTTAGCTCCTCGCGCAGCAACTCCAACCCGTGGGGCGTCACGTAGTTGGTCGTATTGGGCGGTAAGGCAGCCCGGGGCGGAATAATGGTCGGCGCCTGAACGTCGTCCTCTTTGGTAAATGCGCGGCTCATACCCATTCTAAACGAGGCTGCTACACCAGGGGTTGTTGTAATGTAACAGCACCGCCCCCGCCTCAGGACCGGGGATAGTACTGCTCAAACAAACCGGCAATGCGGGCGGCCCGGGCCTGGTCGTTGGTATCGGCGGCGGCTTGGTAGAGGTGCTGCAGCGTGAGAATATTCACCCCGATTTCCCGCTCGAACAAGGCTGGCTCGTGGGTGCTGTAGTAGGCCAACGACTGCTGAGCCCGGTCGGTGAGCAGGTCGAACATCCTGTTTGCCTGCTTCACCTCGCCCACTTTCACCAGCGGAGCAATCAGGTCGGCCGTGTTGTAGTCGAAGGGGATGGTGTCGTCGGGCATCACGCGCAGGCACCGGTCGATGACTTGCTTGGCCTTGGCCGTTTCGCCGGCTTGGAGGTAGGCCTGCGAGAGGCGCGCAAACTGCTCCCGGTACTGGCTCATGGTGCGCCGGATGGTTTCGTCGTAGTACACGCCGGGCTGGTTGAGGTTGCGGTAGGAAAACTTGCGCATGAGCGAGTCAAACAGGATTTCCTTGGACACCGCCCCCACTTCCCGGGGCTGGGCCACGGGGTTTTGGGCCGGCAGAATCCGGTAGGCCAAGCCTTCAAGCTGCATGTAGTTGTCGAGGCCGGCGTAGTCCTGCTGCGGAATGCTGGTCGACATGTACACCGGCCGCTGCCAGTTGTTGCTGGCCAGCAGATCCAGAATAACCAGGGTGTTTTTTTCCAGGGCCTCCTTGCTGGCCTGCCAGTTCATGCGGGCCACCAGCTGCCCGGCCCGCTCCTTTGGAATAATGCCCAGGCGCCGCACCGCCGCCGTGTCCACGTCGAGGTAGAAGTTGGTGGTCGGGTACGACAGCAGCATCTTGCCCGACTGGGTCTGCACTTGCAGCAAGGGGCTGTTCTGGCGCACCAGCTGCATAAACTCCTTTACGTTCAGGGCCGAAACCGCCGGGTTTTCTACGTAAGGCAGGTAGTCGTTGGTGCCCTGCGAATAGTCCTTGTGCTCCAACGACAAGGGCCAGGGCCGGGAGGCATTGGCCGGCTGCTTCATCTGGTCCACGTACCAATCGGTGTTGAGGTAGCTTAGCACAGCCACGCGCACATCGGGGCGGAAGTTTTCCACGTTCTGGGCGTACCACAGGGGAAACGTGTCGTTGTCGGCGTAGGTAATCAGAATGGCATTGGGCGCCACGCTGCTGAGCATGTTTTTGGCCCAGTCCAGGGCGGCGTAGCGGCCGGCGCGGCTGTGGTCGTCCCACCCCTGAGTTGCCATCAGCCCGGGCACCACCAGGGCCAGCAGCGTGACGGCCGCCAACCGCAGATTTTCCTGGCGCAGCACGAAGCGCAGCAGCTCATGCAAGGCCAGTACGCCCAGCCCAATCCAGATGGCAAAGGCGTAGAACGAGCCGGCAAAGGTGTAGTCCCGCTCCCGCGGCTCGGTGGGCGGCTGGTTCAGGTAGAGCACAATAGCCAGGCCCGTCAGCACAAACAGCAAGCCTACGACCAGGGCATTGCGCCCGTCGCGCTTCACCTGGAAAAACAAGCCCAGCAGGCCCAAGGCCAGAGGCAGGGCGTAGAAATTATTGCGGGCTTTATTGGCCGCTAACTCTGCGGGCAGGCCGTTTTTAGTAGCCGTAGGCCACAGCACTCCGGCGTGCTGCACGTCACTTTCGCGCCCAACGAAGTTCCACAGGAAGTAGCGCCAGTACATGTGCCCGATTTGGTAGTTGAACAGAAACGCCAGGTTTTGGCCCATGGTCGGCTTCTGGTCGGGCTGCGCGCCGGCCCAGTGGCCGTAGGCGCGCACGTGCTCGGGCGCGGGGCTGTAGAGGCGGGGCAGCAGCATCTGGTCGGCGTCGGCGTAGGTGGTTTCCAGGCGGCGCTCAGCCACAACGTAAGTATCGTGGCCGCTGGCATCCTGGCTCCGCTCGTAGCGCGGAGCGCCCTGCTGCTGGTCGATGGGCTGGGCATTGAACTGCGGCCCGTAGAGCAGGGGCCGGGTGCCGTACTGCTCTCGTTTCAGGTAGCTCACGAAGGACAATACATCCTCGGGGTTATTCTCGTCCAGGGCCGGGTTGAAGCCCGAGCGAATAGGAACAATCAGGTAGGATGAGTAGCCAATCAGAATGAACACCAGCCCCAGCAGGGCCGTGTGCAGCACCCGGCGCTGGGTACGCACCGCGTAGCGAAAACCCGCCCCGATAAGGCCAGCCAGGAACAGTAAGAAAATCACCACGCCGCTGTTGAACGGCAAGCCCACCGCATTCACGAAAAACACCTCAAAGGAGCCGGCCAACGAGGGCAGGCCGGGAATAATGCCCAGCAGAATAGCCAGTACCAGCGCCCCGCTTCCCACCAGCGTGAGCAAGCCGCCCCGCGTGGTGGGCTGGGCCGTCTTGCGGAAGTAATACAGGAAGCCCAAGGCCGGCAAGGCCAGCAGGTTCAGCAAGTGGACGCCGATGCTCAGGCCAATCACGTAGGAAATCAGAATCAGCCACTTGTCGGAGTCGGCCTCGTCGGCCCGGTTTTCCCACTTCAGCATCAGCCACACCACTACGGCCGTGCACAGGGCCGACAAGGCATACACCTCGGCTTCCACGGCATTGAACCAGAACGAATCGGAGAAGGTGAAGGCCAGCGCCCCAATCAGGCCGGCACTCAGAATCAGGGCCGTCTGATGGCTGCTTGGCTCCGTGGCTTTACCTACTACCAGCTTGTTGGCCAGCATCGTGATGGTCCAGAACAGGAACAGTACCGTTAGGGCACTGCTCAGCGCCGACACACCGTTGACCAGGGCGGCCGTCTGACTAGGGTGCAGGGCCAGCAGGGAAGCCAGGCGCCCCAGCAGCAGAAACGTAGGCGCCCCGGGCGGATGAGGAACCAGCAGCTTGTTGGCACTGGCAATGAACTCGCCACAGTCCCAGAAGCTAACGGTGGGCTCCAGCGTGAAAAGGTAGGTGGCCAGGGCCAACACAAAAACCAGGGCGCCGGCCACATTATTGGCCTTTTTGTAACTCTTAAACATACCAGTGGGTTAAGCAATACGCGTAGCAGCCAGCCGGGCCCCGACGATAGCGCCGGGGCCCGGCTGGCTGACAGATGAAGCGCAGCGCGGAAGCGTTGCCTGAACCCCACATTTATTCCGGCAAGCCCGCGGCTGGTCACCCAACCATGCCCGGGCGTTTTTCGCATGATTTCCTCTTCCCCAACTTCCCCGCCTCCCGCTTCCACGCACGCTGCCCCGCCCCTCACGCCCGGCCTGGTGTGGCTGATGGCCGTGACCTGCGGCCTGGTGGTAGCCAACATTTACTACAACCAGCCCCTGCTGGCCGACATTGGCCGCACGTTTCACCTCTCCGACAGTCGGGCCAGCCTCGTAGCTACGCTCACGCAGGTGGGCTACACGCTAGGGCTGTTTTTTGTGGTACCCCTGGGCGACAAGCTGGAGCGCAAGCGCCTGATTCTGCTCTTGCTCCTGTTTTCGGCCGGGGCCATGGCTGCCGCCGCGCTGGCGCCCTCGTTTGCCCTGCTCGTGGGAGCCAGTTTGCTCATTGGCATTTTCTCAGCCGTGCCCCAGCTGCTGGTGCCCATGGCCGCGCACTTGGCCTCCGACGCTGAGCGGGGCCGGGTGGTGGGCAAAATTATGAGCGGCCTGCTCATCGGCATTCTGCTCTCCCGTACCCTGAGCGGCTACATCGGGGCCCACGGCGGCTGGCGGCTGGTGTTTGGCATCGGTAGCGGGGCCATGCTGGTGCTAGCCCTGATTCTGGCCCTACGCCTGCCCAAAGACCAACCCGATTTTGCCGGCACCTACGGCAGCCTGATGAAGTCCCTGGCGACGCTGACCCGCACCCTGCCGGCGTTGCGCAAGTCGGCCCTGACGGGGGCGTTTCTGTTTGCCTCCTTCAGCGTATTCTGGACTACACTGGTCTTTTTTCTGGAAGGCAGCCCCTATTTCTACAAGAGCGACGTGGCCGGTTTTTTTGGCCTGATTGGCGCTCTGGGAGCTTTGGCCGCGCCCCTGGCCGGCAAGTCGGCGGACACGCGCGGGCCGGCCTACGCCATCAACATCGGCATTCTAATGTCGCTCGGCGCCTACCTCGTGCTGGCTTTTGGGGGCTATTACTTGGTGGGCCTCGTGGTGGGCGTTATCGTGCTCGACATCGGCGTGCAGGTGACGCATATTTCGAATCAGTCGCGCATTTTCTCCCTGGTACCCGAAGCCCGCAGCCGCCTCAATACCATCTACATGACGGCCTATTTTATCGGCGGCTCGGTGGGCTCATTGGCCGGCGGCAGCGCCTGGATGCATTACCACTGGCCGGGCGTTTGCGCCGTGGGGCTATTTTTTGTCTTGGCGGCTTATCTGGTCAACCGCTTCTACGGCAACTCCGCCCAAGCCTAGCCAAGGCCGTTTGCCACCCCTCTACAACAGAGCCGCCAGCCCGGATACCCGGGCTGGCGGCTCTGTTGTAGGATCAAGCTTCTACTGCTAAGTTATGCTGGCAAACGGCTGATGCACACTTTCAGGCTTTCCCGCCAGTGCGGAATAGCCACGCCGAGCTGGGCTTTGGCCTTGGTCTTATCCATTACCGAGTACGCCGGCCGTGTGGCCTTAGTCGGGTACTCCGCCGTACGAATAGCAGTAGTTTTCACCTTTGTCTGGCTCAGTTCAAAGATGGCCGCTGCAAAGTCGTACCACGACGTGACGCCTTCGTTGCTGTAGTGATAAATGCCGTACTGCTGGCTTTGGGTTTCGATGATGGTCAGGATGCAGCCGGCCAGGTCGATGGCGTACGTAGGCGTGCCGAGCTGGTCCCAGATGACGCGCAGCTCGTCCCGGTCGCGGCCCAGTTTGAGCATGGTCTTTACGAAGTTGTTGGCATATTCAGAATACAGCCAGCTAGTGCGCAGAATAAAGTATTGCTGGGTGTATTCTGAAATTACCTGCTCACCTTCCAGCTTGGTAAGGCCATAGACGCTGATAGGCGCCGTTTCGTCGGTTTCTACCAACGGCTGGTTGCCGGTGCCGGCAAACACGAAGTCGGTCGAGATATGCAGGAGCGTGGTGCCGTACTCGGCGCATAGTCGGCTGAGGTTTTCCACCCCGTCCCGGTTGACTTTGCGGGCAATTTCCACCTCGTCCTCCGCCTTATCGACGGCCGTATACGCGGCGCAGTTGATGACGTAACTTGGCTTATACTCCGCAAACAAGGCCTGTAGCCCGTCCGGGTTGAGGATATTGGCTTGCTCCTCGGGCAAAAACACCAGCCCGGGGGTGTTTCGCTCCCTGGCTACGTGTGCCAAGCACTGTCCCAATTGCCCGGAAGCGCCAAAAACCAGTATGCTACCCATGTGCTATGCCACGTAAGTTGATCAGAAAATAAGCCGAGCTGCTGCCCTGCGCGAGCCGGCAGGGTGGCAAAGTAAAATGGTTTTACCCGAGCCGCAAGTTATCAGCCTGCGGTGGGCGCTTGTTTTTGATGGGCTCGAAGCGGGTTTCCCGGGGCTGTTTTTCGCTTAAGTACTTCCAGTAGCGCAGCGGAATGTGGCGCCGGTGCAGCTTAATATTCTTCCGCTCCGGAATATTGACGTGGTCGAAATAGGTTTGCCAGAGCACTTTAAACAGCGGCTCCCGCTCATCCAGCACCGTGGCCGACACGCTGGTGCTACGGCGCGGCGCGGCGGTATCGGGCTCGAACTGCACAATGTCGGTGCGGTGCAAATCGTAGTAGAGGCCGTAGTGGCGCCGCCGGTCATAAATCAGCCAGCGCTGGTCGGCGTAGCGCTTGGTGAAGTGGGGCGCAATGAGGGGCAGCACGTCAAAGTCGGGCTCGATGGTGGCGTGAAACAGTTCGTCCGCCGTTTTCTCGAAGCGGACAAAGGCTTCCATACGGTGCTTTTCGCGGCCCATCTGCTGGGCCAGGTGCGCCACGCGCCGCACGTTGTCGTCGGCATAGTTGTCGGCAATATCCTGGGCCGAGCGCATGGCCAGGTCGGCGTAGCGAAAAATAACCAGCTCCCGGTCGGGCTGCTCACTCAGAAACGCGTGAAACAGTCGGGTACGGGCTTCCGCAGTCATATGCCGTAGCAGGCCTTCCCACACCCGGGTAGCCGTGGCCTCGTGGGTTTCGACCAGTAGGGGCTGCACAAACAGACCACCCTGCACCGCGCCTTCTGGCTGTATGCTGTTGGGGGCCGCCTTCCGGTCGTAAATGGTAAAAAGCACCGTCAGTAGCCCCTCAAACGAGCCATCGTAGGCATAGTCCAGCGACGGGGCCGTCAGGGCCGGGGCCGGGGGCCGGGCAGTCACGGTAGCCGGTTTGCCCGGCGAGGTCGACTGGTTCAGGGGCGTTAAGGAGCGACTCATAGCGGGTAGATTTGAAAACAACGCCTGCGCTGTACTCTGCCGAGGTCAGCTTGGCTACTCAGACCTCGAAAAAGCGCAGCAACAACGTATTTACGGCTTCGGCTTCCTCGTGCTGCACCCAGTGGCTGGCCGGCAGGTAGGTTAATTGCGCCTGGTCGCAGAGCATCAGGCTACGCTCGGCCATTTCCCGTTTCAGAAACGCATCTTTCACGCCCCAGATAATGTGCATCGGTACCGTAACCCGGCCACTGGACTTGGTTTGTTTCGGCATTCGGACGGCGGCCCGGTACCAGTTGATCATGCTGCGCATGGCCCGGGGCTGCTGCCAGGCGCTTACGTACTCAGCTAAGTCGGCGGTGCTAAAGGTGCCGCGCCGACTCGTGCCCACCAGGGCCTGCCGGGCAAACAGCCAGTTGCGGCGCCGTACCAGCCACTCGGGCAGCCAGGGCAGCTGAAAAAAGAAGATGTACCAGCTTTTGCGCAGCTGCTCCAGACTGCGACTCAGCGTGCGAACCATGACGCTAGGATGGGGCACGTTCAGTACCGCGGCTTTGGTTACCCGCGCCGGATAGTGCGTAGCCAGGTGCCAGGTCACGGCCGCGCCCCAGTCGTGGCCCACGATAAAGGCCTGCCGCTGCCCGGCCGCGTCGAGCAAGCCCAGCACGTCGCGGGCCAGCGTATCGACACGGTAGGCGGCTACGCGCCGGGGCTTGTCGCTCAGGTTGTAGCCCCGCTGGTCGGGGGCCCACACGCGGTAGCCAGCGGCGGCCAGGGCGTCAATCTGCCGGTGCCAACCGTACCAGAATTCGGGGAAACCGTGCAAGAGCACCACCAGGGGCCCTTGCGCCGGTCCGCACTGCACCACGTGCAGCCGAATGCCGTTTGTCTCAACGTAGTGGTGTTCCAGATGATAGTGCACCCTGCGCTTTACCGCTAGCATTGCCCTGGGGTTATAGCGGAGCTCAGGCCGCCTCGGGCCGGTCGGCCGTTTGGGTGGCGCGGGCACGGGTTTTCTCGTGCAGCTGGCGCACAATGGGCAGCAGGTCACTGAGCTTGCAGCAGCAAGCCAGGCGGGCTACTTTTTCGGGTTTAGGTTCGGCGAGGGGAGCGGCCGACGCGTCGGCGGCGCGATGGGTAATAGTCATCATCTTAGAAGTTATTCAAGTAAGCTGGGGCTAGAAGAGGGGTAGTCGTAAGTGGCAACTGCAGATTCGGTGGGGTGCGTTTCTCCGGCTTCTCCTCTCTCCTAGCACCTTGCCGGGCTCGTCAGCTGGCCTGAGCAAACAAATCGAGCTGCTGCGTGACCAAGGCCGAGCGAACCGAACCCGAGCCAAACAGAATCTGGCGGCGGATGCTTTGCTCGTCGTAGTCGCGGGTTTCCAGGGCCTGGCCCTTGCAGGTGATAAAGTATTTGGCCCGCTTGAGCACCACGCCAAACTTGTGCAGGTGGTCGAGGCTGAGTGGCGAGAAGCGGCGGGCGGCCACAATACGCTTGGCCGAGCGCGCCCCCACGCCGGGAATACGCAAAATCATTTCGTAGTCGGCCGTATTAATGTCGACCGGGAACACGTGGCGGTTGCGCAGGGCCCAGGCCAGTTTGGGGTCAATTTCCAGGTCCAGGAAGGGGTGTTCGGGGTCCAGGATTTCGTCGGCCTCGAAACCGTAGAAGCGCATGAGCCAATCGGTCTGGTAGAGGCGGTGCTCCCGAATCACGGGCGGCTGCGTGACCTGGGGCAGGCGGGCGTCGTCGGTTACCGGGATGTAGCCCGAGTAGTACACGCGCTTCAGGCCGTAGCCTTTGTAGAGCGAGTCGGTGAGCTTAATGATCTGATGGTCATTCTCGGCCGAGGCGCCCACGATAAGCTGGGTACTCTGGCCGGCCGTGGCGAAGCTCGGCACTTTCTTGAACAAGGCTTTTTCTTCCTTATTCTGGGTAATACCGTCCCGGATCTGGCCCATCGGGGTCAGGATTTCCTGGTAATTCTTCTCGGGGGCCAGCGTCGTCAGGCTTAGCTCCGAGGGCAACTCGATGTTCACGCTGAGGCGGTCGGCGTAGAGGCCGGCTTCGGCAATGAGCTCGGGCGAGGCCCCGGGAATGGTCTTGACGTGGATGTAGCCGTTGAACTTATGCTCGGTACGCAGCTTTTTGATGATGCGCACCAGCCGCTCCATGGTGTAGTCGGAATCCTTGAAAATGCCGGAACTCAGAAACAGGCCCTCGATGTAGTTGCGGCGGTAGAAGTTCATGGTCAGGTCCACGACTTCATCCACGGTAAAGGCAGCGCGCTTCACGTCGTTGGAGCGGCGCGATACGCAGTAGGCACAGTCGAAAATGCAGTAGTTGGTCAGCAGGATCTTGAGCAGCGACACGCAGCGGCCGTCTTCGGTAAACGAATGGCAGATGCCCATGCCCTCGGCATTGCCCAGCCCCTTGTTCTCATTTTTACGCTTACCGCCGCTACTGGAGCACGATACGTCGTACTTCGCGGCATCTGCCAAAATACTTAGCTTTTCCTGAATCCGCTCGTTCATTAATGGCTGTTTTAGGGCTTAAAAATAGCAGGTTGATTCTTTACTCGCAATACTATATCAAGCTAATTTTTTTAGGAAATGGTTCCGCTTGCCATCTACTGATTCTGATTTATCTCCCTATTCGGCAGGTAGCGGGGTTGGCTGAGCATTTACTTTTTTCACTTCCGGCTTTGCGTAGTTGCGGGCCCCACTTACTCCTTCGTAACTTGCCGAGTAGGACGCTCCCGGCCGCAGGCGCAGGCTGGCCCGAGTAGTTGAGTAGTTGCTGTCATGAATCCTCTTTTCTGGTCTGTTCGGGTACTGCTCGGCCGCCTTCCCGGGCTGCTGGCCCTGCTGTTGCTGGCCGCTTCAGCCCAGGCGCAGCAGCCCACGCCGCCCGTGGTGACGGACTCGATGCGTACCCAGCCCGAAACCCGGCGCGACTCCCTGCGCCGCCGCTTCGATCAGGAGCGGGTGCTGACGGGCTTGAAAGCCTATACCCGCCGCAAAACCATTGCCGGCAAGGTGGCCTCGGCCATTTTCAACTTCACCGAGCGCCAGGAAGACCGGGTGGGCATTGACGTGGAGCTGCTCGACCGGCAGTTTGACCAGCACAGCTACAAAATCGTGCGGCGCATCGACATCCGCGCCCTGGATGCGTTCGGCTACAGCGTTTCGGACCCCACGCGCCAGCCCCGCAACATTCTGGAGCGCACCGGCAACAGTTTGCACGTAACCACTTCCCGGGCCCGGATCCGGCAGCTGCTGTTGTTTCGGGTGGGCGAAGAGCTGGCCCCGCAGGCCCTGGCCGAGTCGGAACGCCTACTGCGCCAGACCGAGGAGCTGCTCGACGCCCGGGTATTCGTGGACGAGGAAACCACGACCCAGGACAGCGTCGACATCCGCATCATCACCAAGGATATCTTCAGCATCGGCGCCTCATACCAGCTGCGCGACGTGGGCGCGGGCGTGGTCGAGGCCGATGACATCAATTTCCTGGGCCAGGGCCACCAGGTGCGTAACCGCTTCGAGTACGGGCGCACCGAACCCCAGTCGTGGAGCTACGACGGCAGCTACCTGGTGCCGTTTCGCCACTTTCTCAACGGGCAGGTTAGCTACCGCAACTCCTACAACTACCAGGAACAGTCTATTAGCTTTTCCCGCAATTTCTACTCCCTCAACACGCGCTACGCTGGCGCGGCCGCCCTGCGGATGGTGCAGCAGCTGGTGCCGGCCGGCCAGGAGCCCGAAACGTTCCAGGCCTCTAACTTCAGTATTAAAGATGTGTGGCTAGGCCGCTCCTTACGGCTACGCAGCTACGATTTGGGCTACGAAAACCCGGCCCGTATCATTCTCTCGGGCCGAATCTACAATACGTCCTACACGGCCCGCCCCAATCCCGACTATCAGAATTCGTCCTTGGTGCTAGGTACGGTGGGCTATAGCGTGCGGCGGTATTATAAGGATAAGTACCTCTTTGGCTTCGGTCGTACCGAAGACATTCCGACCGGCTCCCTGCTGAGCTTCACGGCCGGCTACGACTTTAATGACCAGTCGAACCGCAACTACTACGCCCTGCGTGGCTCTACCGGGGCCTTTAGCCAGCGCAACGGCTACCTTTACCTCAGCGCCGAGTTTGGCAGCTTTATCCGGCAGCGCGACAAAGACTGGCAGCAGGGCCTGCTCAGCACCGAGCTACTGTACTTCACCCGGCTCTACCACACCGGCAACTGGCAGTGGCGGCATTTCTTCTGGAACCGCTCGGCTTTGGGCTTCAACCGCCTCCGCACCGACCAACTCCTGCTCATCGACGGCAACCGCGGCCTGCGGGGCTTTGAGTCGGATATCCGGGGCAACAGCCGCTTTGTGCTGAACTACGAAACCACCGTCTTTACGCCCGTTTCGTTTTTGGGCTTCCGCATGGCGGGCGTGGCTTTTGTGGATGCGGCCTGGCTGGCCACCAAGCCCGGGCAGGAGCTGCCGTTCCGCGAAACTCCGTTTACGGGCTTTGGCTTGGGCATCCGGATGCGCAACGAATACATTGCCGTGCGCACCGTGCAGCTGCTGCTGGGCTATTATCCTCGGGGCCAAACCACTACCAACGGCTTCCGTATTTTCGAAAGCTCCCGCCCCTACTACGACTTCAACGACTTCAATTTCGCCCAACCCAATACCGTACGCTACGAGTAGCGGCGGGATGGTGAATTTGGGAAATGGGCATTTTTCGTTTGGATGAGTCCGTAGGCCTGCGCCGGCTGTTTTTTGCGGCTATGCGCAGGTGATTTTCGTTTAAGGGGCAGTACGAAACAGGATACTCTACCTTTGTCCGGTGATTTTTCGTGCTTGTACGAACTCACCTTGTCACAATTTCACCATCTCACCCTTTCACCGCATGCTTGCGCTAGGCGATTTTAACGAACTGGAAGTGGCCCGCGCGGTCGATTTTGGTCTGTATCTGACTTCCGACGACGGCGACCTGCTGATACCGGGCAAATACGTGCCCGAAGGCACCCAGATAGGCGACTGGCTCCGGGTGTTCGTGTACCGCGACTCGGAAGACCGCCTGATTGCCACCACCCTCGAGCCCTACGTGCGGGTCAACCAGTTTGCGGCTCTCACCGTGCGCGACGTATCCAGCGTGGGAGCCTTCCTGGACTGGGGCCTGGAGAAAGACCTGTTTTTGCCCTACAGCAACCAGTGGCGCAACCTGCGCCCCGGCCAGCGCGTGACGGTGTACGTGTACCTGGATGAAACCACGGACCGCATTGTGGCGACGGCCAAGTGGGACCGGTTTCTGAGCGAGGAGCCCTTCCCAGGGCAAGCGGGTGATGCCGTGCAGCTATTCGTGGCTTCCGAAACCGACCTGGGCTACTCCGTTATCGTCAACGGGACGCACCAGGGCCTGCTGTACTACAACGAGGTGTTCAAGCCGCTGCGCCTGGGCGACACGCCCACGGGCTACGTGCGCCAGATTCGGCCCGATGGCAAGCTCGATATCAGCCTGCAGAAGCTGGGCTACGATGAGGCCCTCGACGCAGCCGACACGCTGCTCGAAGCCCTGCGCAGCGGGGGCGGCACCCTGCCCCTGTCGGATAAAAGTGAGCCCGACGATATTTATCGACGCCTGGGAATGAGCAAGAAAGTGTTCAAAAAGGCCTTGGGCGCGCTTTATAAGCGGGGCCTCGTACAACTGTTGCCCGAGCAGACGCGTCTGGTAGAGGGAAAGTAGCCGGCTGAGTTCAGCGGCCCCAGGCTCGTTCCCGGGCGGTATTCCTGCGTATGGGTAGCCGGACTCTACTTCTCTGACCTCCGGCTATCTGCTTACTCTGCGCTATGAAACTTCAGAAAACGGCCCTCATTACCGGGGCCAGTGGCCTTGTTGGCAGCCAACTGCTGCCCCTGCTACTGGCCTCCGACCGCTATGCCAAAGTCATTGCCGTGGGGCGGCGGCCCGTGCCAATCGTGCACCCCAAACTAGAGCAGCGCGTGCTGAATATGGACCAGCTGGAGCAACACCGCATGTCGCTCATTGCCGACGACGTATTCTGCTGCCTGGGCACTACCATGCGGCAGGCGGGCTCGAAGGAGGCTTTCTACAAAGTGGATTACTTGTACGTGGTCAAGCTGGCGGCCCTGACGGCGGGCAACTTCGCGGCCCAGTTTATGGTCGTGTCGGCTATGGGGGCCGATGCCCACTCGCGCCTTTATTACAACCGGGTAAAAGGGGAAATGGAAGCAGCCATCCGGCAGACGCCATTCCGGGCCATTCACATCTTCCGGCCCTCTCTGCTGCTGGGTGAGCGAACCGAAAAACGCGCCGGGGAGCAGTTTGGGGCCGTTTTGCTGCGTGTGCTGAACCCAGTACTGGTCGGGCCGCTGCGCAAATACCGGGCGGTATCGGCCGGAGCCGTGGCCGGGGCCATGCTACGGGCCGCCGAAGATGACGGAGGCGGGATTTTAGTGCACTTATCGGATGAAATTGCCAACGGCCGGGTTCCGAACCGCTAAGTCCAGGCGGGAGTGTATACTTTTGTGCTTGTACTTTCCCATTTTACTTGCTCCAGGACTTATGAAGCGTTTTTCTCTCACTTTACTTGTTGGGCTTTTCCTCTTTAGTACCACGTTGGTTTCGGCCCAGTCAAAAAAGAAATCCGGTGGCGGGGGCTCGGGCTACAGCACGGGCATTGGTTTGCGCGGTGGCGGCTGGTCGTCGGGCCTCACCATCAAGCATTTCATGAGCGGCAAAAACAACGTGGCCTTCGAAGCACTGGTCACGACCGAGTACAAGGCCCGCGGGGGCCGGCTCACGCTGCTGGGCGAAAAGCACAAGGCCATTCCGGATGTGAAAGGCCTGCAGTTCTACTACGGGGCGGGCTTCCACCTGGGCGCCTACCAGGGCCGGTATTACTTTACCGATGCGCGCTACTACCGCTACCACAAGAAGAAGGACGTGTACGTGCTGTATGACTACCGCTACGACGACGCAACCTACGTAGCCTTTGGCGCCGATCTTATTCTGGGCATCGAGTACAAGATGGAAGATCTGCCCTTCGTCGTGGGCGTCGACTACAAGCCCTTCTTCGAGGTATTCCACGGCTACACCGGCTTCTACAACGACGCCGCCGTGAGCCTGCGCTACACGTTCTAACGAACTGCTTTTACAGCCTACAAACAAGGCCCCGCTACTGCCGTAGCGGGGCCTTGTTGTTTTCGCTCCGCTTGGCGCACCCGGATGTAGCAGGGAGCCGCGGCATGTTAAGCCTGTTACAGCTTGATGCGGTACACGGCATCCATCATACCGCCAAACAGGCCGTAGCCCCCTTTGATATTGGACGCCAGGGGCGCAGGCTCGGCAAAGGGGTTGTTTTCGGTATCGTTGTAGCGCTGCCGCGACAGGTAGAAGTTGTAGGTGTCGGCCGTCAGGCTCGTCACGAAGACCTCCATGTAAGTGGCCCGGTTGCAGTTGGTGGGCTGCGGGCAATACCCGGCGTAGTAGCGCACACCCGTATTCAGCGAAAAACGCTTGCCGTTCACGTTGGTATCAGCATACGGGTAGAGGCCGTAGCCGTAGCCCTGCAGCCCCCCGATATTGGAAAGCTGGAATTGCCCCACCTCAACCCCAAACTCGTTGTCTTCCTCGTCTACCTGCACCTGAGACCAGGTCGTGGCCTGCTGGTTCTGCTCGTTCACCACCCGGGCAAAGGCCAGATAGTAGTTGTTGGCCCCCGGGTCGTCGGCAATGCTCACGTTGAGCTTGCCCCGCACCTCGTACTCGTTGGATTGCGCCGCGTTCTTAGTGAAAGTGGCACTTTCAATCACGGCGGGCTTGGGCATAGTCAGGGTGCTTTCCACAGTTTCGAACCCCGGCAGCGAGGCCCGCAGCGTGTAGGTGCGGCCCGGCTCCCCTTTCAGCTGCTTGGTTTGCTCGTAGTATCCCACGTCGCCGGGCGAGCGGGGCGGCAGGGCCCGAAACTGCTCCACGACCGTGCCGGCTTCGTCCAGAATGACGACCGTGGCGTCGCTACGGCCGCTGAGCTCACTCAGGTCGAATACGCGCTGGCTGTTGCTCACAAACAGTTTCCGGGTTCTGGCCAGCTCATCATTATCGTTCTGGGCAGTATAGGCGTAGTTGCTCAGCGAAAACTGCAGGGCCACGCGCGGGGTGTGGGGCGGCTCGGGCAGGTCAATTACGGTTTCGCAGGCCCCCAACCCCAGGCTCAGCAAGAGCGTCAGGGCCGGTTTTTTCATCGTCGTCGGGCGAAAAGCAAGGAAAGACATGGCCATTAGAATTTAAAGCTCTTGCTGAAGGATGGAATAATGGGGAATAGCGAAATCTGCTTGTAGACCGCCTTCGTGTCGCCGGTCCGGTAGTCGTAGTCGCGCGAGAGGTAGATGTAGTACGGGTTGCGGCGGCTGTAGGCATTGTAGAGGCTGAAGCTGTTGACCACTTCGCCCCACTTCTTTTTCTTGGTCTTGCTCAGGTCCAGGTCGAGGCGGTGGTAGGCCCGCATGCGGTAGCTGTTTCGCTCGCCGTATTCCTCGTACTGCTCGTAGGGCGCCAGGCGAAAACGGCCCTCCGACAGCGTCGTGGCGTTGCCCGTGCCGTACACCCACGTGCCCGACAGGGTGAAGGTGGGGCTGAACTTGTGCACCACGACCAGCGTGGCGTCGTGGCGCCGGTCGTACTTGTAAGGATAAAGCCGGCCCTGGTTCAGCTCGGCAAACTTGCGGTTGCTCCAGGCCAGCGTGTAGCCGATCCAGCCCGTGGTGCGCCCCGATTTTTTCTGCAAAAACAGCTCGGCACCGTAGGCCCAGCCCCGGCCGCTGGTTACTTTGTCCTGCCACTGATTGTCGGTCGTGCCCAGGAAGCTGGCGCCCTCCTTGTACTCAATCAGGTTCTGCATGGGCTTGTAGTAGCTCTCGAAGCTGAGCTCGTACTCCTCGTCGTGGTAGCGCAGGGTGCGGGCCGCGCCCACGCTGATCTGCTGGGCTTTCTGGGGCTTGATTTTGGCCGTGGCCGGTACCCACAAGTCGGTGGGCAGGCCGATGCCGCTGTTGGTGAGCAGGTGAATATACTGGGTGGTGCGGGCGTAGGCAGCCTTCAGAGCCCAGTTTTCGGTAAGCAGGAACCGCCCGGAAATCCGGGGCTCCAGGGACGGATACAGGGTTTTATCCACCAGGAAACTGTTCACGCGCAAGCCCCCGTTCACCTTGAGCCGGTCCGTGACACGGTAATCGTCTTCGGCGTAGAGGCTGGCTTCACTGGCCAGGGTTTGCTGTCCGGAGTTGATGTCGTCGGCGCCGGCTCCTTTCACCTGCAAGGCCCCGGGGCGGAACGAGTGCAGAATGTACTGCCCGCCGAAGCGGATGTAGTGGTCGGGGTTGGGCACGTAGTCCAGGTCGGTTTTCAGGCTCAGGTCCCGGATGTTGGACAGGTAGTGCAGGGCAAACTTTTCGGTGCGCGGATTCGAGCCGCTGGCAATCTTGTTTTCCTGGTCGATGCGGACGTTGAACTGGTACTTGCTGTAGGTGAAGTGCGTGTTCATGAACAGCTGGTCGTTCAGCACGTGGTTCCAGCGCAGGGCCGACGTTAGGTTGCCCCAGCCCAGGCCGTCCCGCTCCTTGTAGTAGCTGCCGTCGTCTTCCTTGTCGTTGTAGCGGGCGTAAAACTTGTCGTAGCCGGTGTAGGCGCTCAGGTAGAGCCGGTCGCGGCGGCCCACTTTCCAGTTGAGCTTGCCGTTGAGGTCGTGGAAAAAGTAGCCGACCGTGGGCCGCTCGTCGTACGGAATACCCTCGTTGGCCATAGCCAGGTTAATCAGCGGGCGGGCCAGCAGGTCGATGTAGGTGCGGCGGGCGGAGATGATAAAGGAGGCCGTGTCTTTCTTGATGGGGCCTTCCAGGGTCAGCTTGGAGGCCACAATGCCGATGGCGCCCTCCCCGTGAAACTCCTGCATGTTGCCTTCCTTCATCGAAATATCGAGCACCGACGACAGCCGCCCCCCGTAGCGGGCCGGAAAGCCGCCTTTGATGAGCTCCACGTTATTCAGCGCGTCGGCATTGAACACGGAGAAAAAGCCGAACAAATGGGCCGCATTGTACACCGGCGTACCGTCGAGCAGAATCAGGTTCTGGTCGGGGGAGCCACCGCGCACGTAAAGGCCACTCTGCCCCTCGCCCCCGCTCTGCACGCCGGGCAGCAGCTGCAGTACCTTGAGCACGTCGGTTTCGCCAAACAAGGCCGGCAGGGTTTTGATCTGGGCAATGGGCACGTTGATGGTACCCATGCGGGTAGTCTGGGCTATTTTCTCCTCCCGGGAGCCGACGACCTCCACGCCCGCCAGCTCGGCCGACAAAGGCCGCAGCCGAAAGTCGTGGGTTACGCTGCGCTCCGACTTGACGGCGAACCGGCCCTTTTCGTAGCCCAGATACGACACGAACAACCGCACCGAGTCGGCCGAGGCCGGCAGCGTGAGCGAGTAGAAGCCGTAGTTGTTAGTAGCCGTGCCCTGCCCGCTGCCGGGGTTCATAACGGCCACGCCGATAAGGTTTTCCCCCGTGGCCTGGTCACGGACGTAGCCGCTGATAGTGATTTTGCCGGGTTGCTGGGCCCGAAGAGTTTGGGTGCTAATAAGCAGCCCCCCAAGGATAAGGAGTGAGCGAAATCGGCTCATAAGTAAAGGGTAAATAAAAGGCTATAGAAAGACTAATTGGTGAAAGCCCAACGCTGGAGCTAAATGGTTTGGTGTGCGCACTATGAGGATGCTCTTCGGGGCCGGAAGGTTGGCTAAGCTCGTAGTAAAAACGCCTGCCGTCGGAGTCCAACGGCAGGCGCTACCCAGGCTCGGGCTACTTCCGGAAGCCGAAAGGCTACTTCTTGGCCGAATATTCCCGGTTCAGATGCTTGAGCACGGCATCGGTAATGTCGATGTCCTTGCGGCCGTAGGCAATGGTGCCGCTGGGGGCCGCAATGAGAATCAGCTTGTAGCCGTTGTCTTTGCCGTATTTCTCGATTTGCTTGTTGACGCGCTCCAGCACCTGCTGGGTCATCTTGGCTTCCTCCTCCTGGGCTTGGCGCTGCAGCTTTTCCTGGGCAATACCGGCCTGCTGCTGCTGCTGCTGAAGCTTCTGCTCGGTGGCGGCGCGCTGCTCGGGCGTCAGGCTTTCGGCCTGCTTCTGGTACTGCTGCACCGCGTTCTGGAAGCCCGTTACCAGGGCCTGGTTCTGCCGCTCCCAGCCCCGGGCTTTGGCTTCGAAGCTGCGGCGCGCGTCCTGCATGCCCTTGTAGCCGTCCAGCAGCTTGCCCGACTCCACGTACGCCACTTTTTCGGTATCGGCTACGGGCGCCGCGGGGGTAGCCACGGTAGTGGTAGTATCGTCGTCATCTTTGGCGTCGGCTACGGGCTGCACCACGGCCGCGGTTTGGGCCGGGGCGGCTGGCGCGGCTGGCTTGGAGGAGAAATGCAGGTAAAACAGGACCGCCACGGCCACCACAAGGACGGCGTCGATTATCAGGCGCAGGGAATTGTTCATTCGGTGAGAAAAAGAAAGAAAATAAAAACAGCCCGTCAATGGCTGCCCAAAGAAACACAAAAAGCGGCAAGCCACCCGCCTGCCCGCACGTTTATCCTGCGGCAGCAACCCACTCGTCCTGCAGCAGGGCGTACACGTATTCGTCGCCCCAGGCCCCTTTAAACCAGATGTTCTGCCGGAAATGCGCTTCCCGCCGCATCCCCACCCGACTCAGCAGCTGCACCGAGCCCTGGTTGAGGCAGTCCGTCACGGCCACGACCCGGTGCAGGCCCAGCTGCGCGAAGCAAAATGCCAGCAAGGCCCGCAAGGCCTCGGTAGCATAGCCCTGCCCCTGATGCTGGGGCGCCAGGGTAATACCGATTTCGCCAACACGCGGCTCATCGGCCAGCAAGCACAGGGCACAGTCGCCCAACAACTCGTCGGTATCGAGCCGGGCAATGGCAATCTGCACCCAGGAGCCCGGTGCGCCCGGTATGGCACTGCCGACCTGACCCGCTACAAAAGCTTCCGCCTGCGGGTAGGAATACGGCTCCCAGCTTTGAAAGCGGGCCACCTCCGGCGCGGCCCGGTAGGCGGCAAAAGCGGCTACATCCGTCGGCTGGAAGGCCCGCAGCCGCAGACGGGTAGTGGTAGGCAACGGAATTGACTGCGTCATGGTAACAGCCCGGGCGGGCCAGTTTTATTCTATTTCGTCTACTTCTTCGGGACTGCCGGGCTTTTCGTTGAAGGGCGGGTTGCGGGCCAGGCGGGCAGCTTCGGCCTCGTCGACCAAGCCCACGTGCAGCAGCGCATCGCCCTGGTTGACGACCGGCATGTGATTCAGGCCAATAATGTAGCCCGACACCGGCGACTCCAGGCGCACGGCCTGCTCCCCGTAAGGGTCGGCTACGCTGCCGTAGGTCTGGCCTTTCTCCAGGTACTCGCCGTTCTGCACGTGGCTGCGAAACAGGCCCGCAAACTTGGCCCGCAGCCAAGTGTGGCGCAGGCAGACAATGGTCGGCTGGGCCGGCGGGGTAGCTTCGGGCACCATCTGCAGGTGGTGCAGCACCCGAAAGGTGCCCGCAATGGCCATGTCGATACCAGCCTCGTCGAGCCGCAGCGACTCGCCGGCCTCGTACACAATAATGGATTTGCCCTGCTTGAAGGCCGCCTCCCGCAACGAGCCCGGCCGCAAAGACGAGTGCAGGGTAAAGGGCGCGGCAAAGGCCTGGGCCAAGGCGTCGCTGTCGGGGGAGCCCAGCTGGCAGCGGACTTGCGGAAAGTTGCTGCGGGCCGCCCCGCCGGTGTGAAAATCAATGCCGCAGTCGACCAGGGGCATAATCTCGCGCATGAAGCGGTGGGCTACGCGGCTGGCCAACGAGCCCCGCGGGTGCCCCGGAAAGCTGCGGTTCACGTCCTTGCCATCGGGCACTTCGCGGCTGAAGTTGAGAAACCCGTAGATGTTCAGGATCGGAATGGCAATGATGGTGCCGCGCAAGGGGTGCAGCAGGTCCCGCCGAATCAGGCGCCGAATGGTTTCGATGCCGTTTACTTCGTCGCCGTGCATGCCGGCCATGAGCAGTACCGTGGGGCCGGGCTTTTCGGAGCGGTACACGTGCACCGGCACATCGATAACGGTTCCGGAAGGCAAACGCGAGATAACCAGCCGCGTCAGCACTTGCTCGCCGGGCCGGATGGTCAGGCCGTTGATGAGCATATTGGTGGGAGCAGCAAACGGCGACTGAAGCAAATTTTGAGGGTGCTAACGCTGCATAACTACCGGACGCAGGCCGGGACCAAGCCTACTGCCCGGTCTAAAAGCCCGTAAGTTTCAAAAAATACCTGATTCTCCCTACTCCAAGCTCAGCAGAAAGTAGGCTCCCTCGGCAGATTTGCCTTCCTCCCGTATCGTCCAGCCCCGGGCCCGATAAAAAGCAACAGCCGGCGCATTCTGCTGCAGGCATTTGAGCGTGGCGGGCCGGCCCATGCGGGCCAAGGCTGCCCGCAGCAGGGCGGTTCCAGCGCCGCGGCCCGCAACATCCGGCGCCACAAATAAGGAATGAATAAAATTATCCGGCGGCCACCAGGCGATGAACCCTACCGGCACTTTTTGCTGCAAGGCCACCAATACAGTTTCACCCTGCGTAACCGTGTCGAAATCCGACAGCTGAAACCCGGCGGCATCGAGCCAGGTAAAGGCCTGCCGGCGCGCTTGCCAATACAGCTGCCGCAGGGCCGGGGTGTGAACTGCCGCGTAGTCTACAATTGTCCAGCTCATCTTTCCATTAGTCGCCCGGTACGGCTAGCAGCCGTTCACTGCACATTTCGCCTGCCCCAACAGCAAAGCCTCCTTCCGCGCGACCGGACCACCCGAGCGGGGCGGTTCAGCCGCGTGGAAAGAGGCTCGGGGCTGGTCGGATCTTACCGGAGCGGCTGGTCGGATTGGGAATCCGGCAGGGGCTCCGCCGTCAGCTTTTTGTTGTCACCGCCTTTGCTTTTGGCCTTGCGCTGGGTCAGGGCCTCGGTGTATTCAATGATTTTGCCGGCAATGTTGAGGCCGGTGGCTTTTTCAATGCCCTCCAGGCCCGGCGACGAGTTTACTTCCAGTACCAGTGGCCCCCGCTTGCTTTGCAGCATGTCGACGCCGGCGATGCCCAGGCCCAGGGCTTTGGTGGCCAGCAGGGCCGCGGCCTTTTCGGCCCGGCTTAGCTTGACCAGGGTGCCCGTGCCGCCGCGGTGCAGGTTGGAACGAAACTCGCCCTCCTTGCCCTGACGCTTCATGGCCCCCACTACTTCGCCATTCACGACGAAGGCGCGCAAATCGGCCCCCTTGCTTTCGGCAATGTACTCCTGCACGATGATGCGGGCCTTGAGGTTGTGAAAGGCTTCAATGACCGATTGGGCGGCTTTTTCGGACTCGGCCAGCACCACGCCCAGGCCCTGGGTGCCTTCGAGCAGCTTGATGATAACCGGAGCCCCGCCCACCAGGCCAATCAGCTCGGAAACCTCGTTGGAATAGTTGGTGAAAGCCGTTTTGGGCATACCCACGCCGGCTCGCGACAAAATCTGCATGGAGCGCAGCTTGTCGCGGGAGCGGATAATGGCCTGGCTTTCAACGGCCGTTTTGACCTTCATCATCTCAAACTGCCGCACCACGGCCGTGCCGTAGAAGGTAGCCGAGGCCCCGATGCGGGGAATGATGGCGTCGAACTTTTCGAGTTTATTATCGAGGTATACAATGCCGGGGGCCCCTTTTTCGAGCACCAGGTTGCATTTCATATGGTCGATAACGGCCACGTCGTGGCCGCGTTGCTGGGCGGCTTCTACCAGACGGGTCGTGGAATAAAGCTTCGGCTCACGCGACAGAATCGCAAGTTTCATCGGAAAGGGTGTCTTGGAGGATAGTGAGAGAAGAGCGGAAGCAGGCTAACAAAAGTAACTACCCAAAGCGCTTAAGGCCGCGCTTGGTTCGCGGCGTGCTGAAATTTTGCGGAAAGATTGCGCCGGGCCACGTCCACCACAAATCGGCCGCTGCGCAGCAGCAGGCGCCCAATCAGGACGGGATATTTCATATCGGAACGGTCGGAAAGCGAGAATTCGGTGTGGTACTCTTCGTTGAACAGCCGGATAACGGTTTGAATGACATAGCGCTCCTGCACGTCGCCGTTGGAGCTCTTGATTTCGCGCAGGCCAAAGTCGGAGAAGTACATGGGCCGGCCGTTAAAGTTGGGGTGCGAGTCGTCGAGGAGCTGTACGCGCAGAATCTGGCGGCCGTCGGGCTGCTGCTCCACATGAATATTGGAACAGTGAATGGCCCCTGTGTAAGCACCCGTGTCGACTTTGGCTTCGACGCCCTGAATATTAAACTGCGGAAAGTCCACCAGTTCGCGGCGGCCCACCATGCGCTTTGGTACCCGTTGCTTTTTCATCGGCGGGCAAGATAGTGTGCGAAGGTTTGGAATACGTTGCTATGCGAATGATTAATATGGGTTAACGGCAAGAAAGGTGGCCGAAGGCGCGGAATGCGCCGGGGCGAATAAGGAGGAATGTGCTCAGCAGCTGGCCTTGCCAGGAAGCATGACGAAGCAATCCGTCCTTTGCGAAGTACATAATGTTCTGTTACCAGAAAGCCCTTTCCCGTACCAACGAGAAAGGGCTTTTCACATAGGGATGCTCGGCACGTTTCAGCGGACTGCCACGGCTACGCCTCGCAAGGACACGTCCTCGGCTTACCGCATTAACCTTTGTAGCTGATGCGGTACACCGCGTCGTTCTGGTCGTCGGAGAGCAGTAGGGAGCCGTCGGGCATCTGGAGCAGGCAAACCGGGCGGCCCCAGCTTTTCTGGCCCTGCAGCCAGCCGTCGGCAAAGGTTTCGTAGCTGGTGGCCTGCTTGCCGCTGGCATCGAGCTTGACCAGGGAAATCCGGTAGCCAATCTTATTGCTGCGGTTCCAGGAGCCATGCTCGGGAATAAAAATCTGGTTGCGGTACTGGGCCGGGAATTGCTTGCCGGTGTAGAATTTCATGCCCAGCGCCGCTACGTGCGGGCCCAGCTTGCGGGCGGGCTTCATGTAGGTAGCCGCCGATTTGCCCTGGCTAAATTCGGGGTCGGCTATGTCGCCGGCAAAGAAATAGGGAAAGCCAAAGTGCAGGCCGGGCGCGGCGGCGCGGTTCAGTTCATCCGAGGGCGAGTTGTCGCCGAGCTGGTCGCGGCCGTTGTCGGTAAACCACAGGGCTTTATCCACCGGGCTCCAGTCGAAGCCCACGGTGTTGCGCACACCCTTAGCCACGGTTTCGAAGGCCGTGCCATCCGGGTTCATCCGGTTGATGGTCGCAAAAATAGGCTCCTCCGGCTCGCAGGAGTTACAGGGCGCACCCACCGGAATGTAGAGCTTGCCATCGGGCCCGAAGGCAATGTATTTGTAGCCGTGCCAGTCCTTGTTGGGCAGCTGGTTATACACCACCGCGGGCTTAGGCTTTTGCTTGAGGGTCTTGGCAATGTTGTCGTAGCGCACCACCCGGTTGATTTCGGCCACGTAGAGGGCGCCGTTGCGCACGGCTACCCCGTTGGGCGCATTCAGGCCCGTGGCAATAGTAACGACTTCATCGGCCCGGCCGTCCTTGTTACGGTCGGGCAGGGCGTATACTTTATCATCCTTGGTGCCCACGTACACCGTGCCATCGGGGCCGACAGCCAGTTCCCGGGCGCTTTTCACGCCTTGGGCAAAGTAAGTGATGGTAAAGCCCGCGGGCAGCTTGATTTTGCTCAGGTTGGCATCGGCCGCGGCGGTAGGGCTTTCGGCAGTGAAGCCGAAGGCTAGCGGGGCCAGAGCAAGGAGGGGAAGAAAACGACGAATCATATGGTCTAAAACACGGACCCACACCCGAAGGTTGCAGCCTGGGCAGTGCTGGTGGTGCCCGAGCTTATAAAACCGTTGAATTAAGGTATTTGCCGGAGCATTTCGTCAGCCTGGCTACCAGAGGTTCCCACAACTTTTCTTCGCATCCCAATGCTTTCCTCTTTACGCCTACTTGGCCGGCTTATGGTCCTGCTGTTAGTGCTCTTACTCGTGGCCGGCGTGGCTTTTGCCAATCTGAGCCCGGAGCTGGAGGGCAACCCTACCAAAGCCCAGCGGGCGGCCTACGCCAACTCTGGCCACTACCAGGAGGAAAAATTTCAGAACCTGATTCCGACCAGCGTCAATACGGGGGCCAGCACTGTGGCAATGCTCTGGAAGTTTCTGTTTCAGAAGTCGCCCGAAGCGGCCCCGCCGGCCCCCCTGCCCATGCAGCGCCTCGACTCGCTCAGCATCACCCGCAAAACCGCCGACGTGGCGCGCGTCACGTGGTTTGGCCACTCGGCTAGCCTGGTGGAAATGGCGGGGAAGAACATCTTGCTCGACCCTATGCTGAGCGTAAAAATGGGCCCGATTTCCTGGGTGACGCCCACGCGCTACAATTCGCAGCTGGCCATTACGGCCGAGGAGCTGCCGCCCATCGACGCCGTGCTCATTTCCCACGACCATTACGACCACCTCGACTACCAGACCATTCGCCGGCTCAAGGACAAGACCCAGCACTTTTACGTGCCCCTGGGCGTGGGAGCCCACCTGCTGGCCTGGGGAGTAGCGCCGGAAAAGGTGCACGAGCTGGATTGGAACGACTCGGTGCAGCTGCCGGGCCTGACCATCATCAGTACGCCGGCCCGCCACTTTTCGGGCCGGGGCCTGACGAACCGCAATTCCACCTCCTGGAGCTCCTGGGTACTCAAATCAGCCACCACGCGGGTCTTCTTCAGCGGCGACGGGGGCTACGGGCCCCACTTCCGCACCATTGGCGCCCAGCACGGCCCCTTCGACCTGGCGTTGATGGAATGCGGGCAATACGACGAGCAGTGGAGCCAGATTCACATGATGCCTGAGCAGAGCGTGCAAGCCAGCCTCGATGTGCGGGCCCGCGCCATGCTGCCCGTGCATTGGGGCGCTTTCACCGAAGCCAACCACGCCTGGAACGACCCGGTGCGCCGGGCTACCGCCGAGGCTCAGCGCCTGCACCTGCCCCTTACCACGCCCGTGCTGGGGCAGCCCGTAGTGCTGGGCACTACTCCCCTACCGCAGCTTCCCTGGTGGCAAACATTGGGGCGCTAAGTACCCTCGTAGCTGAGCCTAACGGGAAAGCCGCGGGCTACTGCCCCTGCCGCTCCCGCACCAGCCGCTCGTACTCCCGCTCCGACAGCTGGCTCTTGCCCAGGCCGCCATACACGCCTACCCCGTTCATAAACACGCCGATGCCCCAGAACACGGTCGACCATACGGGCCAGGGAATATTGCTTCCGTAACGGTGGCCAGCCGAGAAATCGGTAAGAAACCAGATAGTCCACAGCAGCCCGTTTACGGCCAGATACGTGAACAGGTGGGTTTTGAACTTGGCGCGGGCTTTGGCCATACGCCACAATTGCGGGTCGCGGGGGGCAGCTTCCATAACAAGGTTTAACAGGAGGTGGATGAATATGCAGCGAACCTATTGATTCCCGTTTACATAGGCAAACGCTAATCTTCCCAGCCGTAGCACGTGCGTACCGAAACGTCGAAAAAGCCGGATGATCCGTATGAAACCGGCAGCCCCCGGGGCTTATGTTTGACTCCCATCCTTCTTTTCTCAACCATGGCACCTGTAGCATGGCACGCCGAAGCGCAAGCGTTTGGCCGCATTTTGTTGTACCAAGGCGACATTACCACCGTCGACACCACGGCCATTGTCAACGCGGCCAACTCCTCTATTTTGGGGGGCGGCGGGGTCGATGGAGCCATTCACCGGGCCGGTGGCCCCGCTATTGTGGCCGAGTGCCGCCAGATCCGGGCCCAGCAATACCCCAACGGGTTGCCCACGGGCGAGGCCGTCCTGACCAACGCCGGAGAGCTTCCTGCTGAAAAAGTAATTCATACCGTGGGCCCTATCTGGCAAGGCGGCTACCAGGGCGAAGCCCTCCTACTAGCCAACTGCTACCGTAACAGCCTGCGCCTAGCCGCCGCGCACCAGCTCGACAGCGTGGCCTTTTCCGCCATCAGCACCGGCGACTATGGCTACCCGAAACCCGAGGCTACGGCCATTGCCGTGCGCGAAGTCCGGCAGTTTCTGGAAAGCCACGAGCTGCCCAGAACCGTAGTGTTTGTCACCTTCGACGACGAAAGCCACCAAGTGTACGAGCAAGAGCTAAGCGGCATCTGAGCCCTGTGTACTTGCATAGAGCCGCCTCTACCACTTCACTTCCTCCGGGTGGCGGCGCAGATAGGCGCCCACGTCGTAAATCAGGCCGGCGTGGCCGGCCTCCAGCAACACGGTGTGCGCATTTTTCAGGGCGGTAATAAACTCCTGCAGGCCGGCGTGGGGAATCACCCGGTCGTACTTGCCCAGGAAGAACGTGACGGGTGTAGGCCGCTGGTTGAGTAGAAAGGCCAGGCGCTTGGTATCGAACACCAGGTGCCGGAACCCCACCCAGCTGCGGTACACGCGCAGGCGCTTTTCGCGGCTGTCGAGCTGCCACTGCGCAAACCGCACCAGCCCCGAATCGACCAGGCGGCGCTGGGCCAGCGTATCGATAAAGCGTAGCAGCCGCTGGGGGCGCAGCACCGCCCGGCCCAATACGCCACGCATCCAGGGCGGATACGTAGCCAGGGCATACCAGAACTGGGTCTTGATTCCGTCGGGGGCAATCAGCCACAGTTTCTCCACCCGCTCGGGAAACTGCTCTACGGCCGTCAGGGCAAACTTAGCGCCCATGCTAAACGCTAGTAGGCCAAAGGTGTCGATGTGGTGCTCGGCTAAGAATTGACCCAACAGCTCGCCGAGCCGCTTTTTGCGTAGCGGGCTGTCGGCTTTGGCCAGCTTGCTGCTGCCGTGGTAAAATAAGTCGAAAGCGTAGAGCGTCACATCGGGCCCCAGTATGGCGGCCATGCCCCGCCAGTGGCCCTCCGACTGCCCATAGCCATGAAAGGCCAGCACGGTGCGCGGACCGGCCCCGTACGTCCGAAAATGCAGGAAAGTCTTCATCCAATAGTCACCCTGTAGCTACCCTTAGCCACGAGTTGGGCCTTGTAATACGGCAGATGACTACGGAATGCCGAGGGCCGACCATAATAGCCACGGGGGCCGTCCTGCCTACAGCCGGGCTACGCCGCCCGAAACGATAAACTTCATCACGTCGCTGCTGGGCAGGTCCAGGTACGTGACGTGGTCGGCGGGCACGAGCACCAGCTCGCCGGAAAAGTTGTAGGAGTGCGGAAAATAGACGGCCATCAGCGTCTCGCGGTGAATAGCCTTCATGCTGTTCTGAGTCACGAAGCCCATTTTGTAGCACTGCGTAGCCTTGTTGACCAGCACCAGCACGGGCTGGTTAAACTTCTGATTGTCGCCCACGAAGGCATCGAGCAAGTCTTTCAGGCTCGAGTAAATGATGCTGACCAGCGGGGTACGGTGCAGAATCCGTTCGGCCAGCACCAGGAAGGGCCGCACCATAAACGACTTGGCGATGAAGCCCACGGCCGTCACCATTCCGATGATAATCAGCAGGCCCAACCCCGGAATGTGGCTACCGTCCCAGGTCAGGTCGAAGGTATGATCGAGCCAGTTGAAGATGGCAAACAGGATGTAAATCGTCAGGCTGATGGGCGCCACAATAAGAAACCCATTCAGGAAGTAGTTGAAAAACCTGCTCATAGCGCGAAAAAGGCAAAAAAATACCCGGCCATAACCGGCCGGGCAAGTAACGAAGTTTGGCAGTAGAAAATCGGAGTATTTGGCGCACTGGTCAGCTTAGGCCGGCAGCCCCTCGGCCACCTGATTGACTCGGTCGGCTACGCGCTGCATCAGCCACATAGGTGTGCTGGTAGCCCCGCAAATACCCACGCTGCCCGCGCCTTGCAGCCACGCCTCGCTCAGCTCCTGCTCATTCTCAATGAAGTAGCTGCGCGGATTGGTTTGGTTCACCACGCTGAACAGGGCTTTGCCGTTCGAGCTTTTCCGGCCGCTCACGAACAGTACCACGTCGTAGTCGACGGCAAACTTGCGCAGGGCCGGCTCCCGGTTGCTGACCTGACGGCAGATGCTGTCATTGGCATCAAAGGACTCCAGGCTGCCCCCGGCGGCGGCAATGCGCTGCTCGATTACGCCTTTCATGTGGTAGAAGCCGGCGGTACTTTTGGTGGTTTGGCTAAACAGCGTCACGGGCCGGGCAAAGTCGATTTGGTCCAGGTCGGCCTCGCTCATCACGATGATGGAGCGGTTGCCGGTCTGGCCGTTCAGGCCCGTTACTTCGGCGTGGCCGGGCTGCCCGTAGATGACAATCTGGCCGTTTTGACGGGTAGTGCTATCGAAGGCGTGCTTCACGCGGTTCTGCAGTTTCAAAACCACCGGACACGAGGCATCAATCAGTTCAAGGTTGTTGCGCAGGGCCAGCTCGTAGGTTTCGGGCGGCTCCCCGTGGGCCCGAATCAGCACCTTGCAGTCGTGCAAGTCCTGGAGCTGGTCCCGGTCGATGATGCGCAGGCCCTGCTGGTGCAGGCGCTCCACCTCCATGCGGTTGTGCACAATATCGCCCAGGCAGTACAAGGTCGACTGGTTGGCCAGCTCATCCTCGGCCATCTGAATGGCAAATTCTACCCCAAAACAATATCCCGAATTCTTATCTATCGTGACAGTCATGACTCTCGTTCAGTAGCAAACACGCGGCGCAGACTACAACTTTCGCGCCCTTCTTTTTTATAGTCCAGCTCCGGAAGGGTTTCTTTCTTCACCGCCCGTAATCGCCAGCGAGCTGCGTTCGAAGAGTCGGGCCGACACCCGTTCGAGTACAAAATCAACCTGCTCGTCGATCATCATGTGCGTTGTATCGAGCAAGACGGCATCGGCGGCCCGGCGCAGGGGGCTTTCGGCGCGGGTCGAGTCGATGTGGTCCCGCTTGCGCAGGTTTTCCACGATTTCTTCCAGCTCCACGTGCTCATTTTTGACGGCTAATTCCTCCTGTCGGCGTCGGGCACGAGTTTCCACGTCGGCCGTCATAAAGATCTTCACCTCGGCGTCGGGAAAAACGGTGGTGCCAATGTCGCGGCCGTCCATTACGACGCCGCGCTTACGGCCCATGCGCTGCTGCTGGGCAACCAGGGTGTGGCGCACGGCCGGAATGACCGACACCTCGCTTACGGAGTTGGAAATGCGCATCTGCCGGATTTCATCCTCCCGAATCACCCCGTCGAGACAAAGCTCGTTGCGCCCGGTTTTACGGTTGCGCTTAAACGAAATGTGAATATCGTGCAGGGCCTGCTCCACGCGGGGCAAATCGTCGAAAGCAATATCGCGCTCCAACAGGTAGAGGGTCACGGCCCGGTACATGGCCCCGGTATCGATGTAGGCGTAGCCCAGCTCGGCAGCTACGGCTTTGGCCGTGGTGCTCTTGCCGCAGGAAGAGTATCCGTCGATGGCAATGACGATTTTTCTCATGGCAAAGTCGGTGGGCTGGGGGCTGGTGGTAGTCACTAAATCCAATTTTTACGACGAGGCTCTACAGCCAGGCGTTCAGGTATACCCGCGAAGAATACGGCAACCGACTCTTTTTGGCCATGAGCCAGCTGCTGCGACACGCGGTAGAAGGGGTTAAAAAAATGCTTGTTGGCAATGCCGACGCCAGTGGTTTTGTCGGGGCCCAGGGCCCATTCACCTTGGTAGGTTGTGACCAGGCACTGGCCCAGAAAACAGCCCAGAGCCGAAATTACGCCCTCCCGCTCGGCATCCTTGATATTGCCGCGCTGCTCCTCAATAAAGGCGTCGAGCCGCTGCACGGCGGCCGCATCGAAGGCGTTAGCCTGCAATTGTTGCCGCACGGCTTCGGCGGCCTTCCGCAGCGGGATGAGGGGATTTTCGGAAGCCATAAGCAAAAACTAAGGTCGGGGCTGAGCAGCCGTTTGCAAAAAATGCGTGGTACGATGGTCAGCGTACTGGGTGAGGATAGCTAGCAGGTGCCGCCGCCCGATGCGCTGGGTTCGAAGTTGCGCGGCCAGTGCCGGGTCGTCGGAGAGCATAGCCAGCAGGAGCTGCTGCAATGCCCGCTTCTGCTTGGGCACCAGCTCCCAGCTGTCCGCATTTTTACGAATCAGCAGCTTGTGGGGCATAAGCAGCAGGTCCAGAATGGAGCTGGTTTCGTTCGTGACATCGACGAGCTGCAGGCCGGCGCCACGAAACAGCTGGCGGCCAAAAGCCGTGCGCAGTTGCCCCAGCTTGCCGGGAGCTATGTTGGCCACGGTTACCACCGTGTCGGTGCCGCGCACAAAGGCCGTCATTTCCTCGGGGGAGAAGGCGCGGTAGTAGTTGCCGCTTTCGTTTAAATACACTCTATCCGGTAGCCAGCCCGCAATTTGCACCCGGTGCCAGGCCCCGTCGAGTCCCCGAAAAGTACCCACGCGCCCACCGGGCTCGTAGCGCAGCGTGGGGTTGCGGGTATTTTCGGGATATGAGCCAGGCGGCGTAAATACTACCGGGGGCCGCTGCTGCGCCTGCCCGACGAAATGCCCTGCTCCTATCAGCACGGCGGCTAACAGGCTTTTCAAAAGCACCGAGGGGAAGGGACGGAAGGGATTCACAAAGTAGAGCGCAGGTTCAAAGCCTAAGGTCCGAAACAAGTAAGCCAGCTGACTTACCGGCCACAGAGTTAGTGACTGTCGCAGGGACAGGGAGTTTTGCCGAATTTGGCTTTGCGCTTAAAGGAGGCCGTTTTCTTCTGCTGAACTGTGCGTTGGGCACAGCTCGTCATCGTAAGGCCCGAACCTGCTATCAAGGTGGCCAACAGCAAAGTCACAATCTTTCTCACCGGCGCGGATTTTCGGCAAATATACGGTTCTTTACCCGTTCGCCTTTGCATAAGCCCAACTTTCCCCCTTCTTCCTTGCTGCCCTATGCCCGCCGATTTCAGCCTGCGCGCCAACGTTATCAACCTGTTTTCGAACACCATACTGCCTGGTACCATTCACGTGAGTGCGGGTAAGATCCGGGCCATCGACTTAGATGCGGCATCGGCCCCGGATGCGGCCCTACCCTATGCCCTGCCCGGTTTTGTGGACGCGCATGTACACGTGGAAAGTTCCTTGCTGGTACCGGCCGAGTTTGCCCGCCTTGCCGTTACCCACGGTACGGTCGCTACCGTCTCGGACCCGCACGAAATCGGCAATGTGCTGGGCGTGGCTGGCGTGGAATACATGCTGGAGAGCGGCCGGGCCGTGCCGTTCAAGTTTTGCTTTGGGGCTCCTTCCTGCGTACCGGCCACGCCTTTTGAAACGGCCGGGGCCGAAATAACGGCGGCCGACATCGAGCAGCTGTTTCAGAATCCGGAAATCGGCTACCTGGCCGAGATGATGAACTGGCCCGGGGTGCTGCACCGCCAGGCCGACGTGATGGAGAAAATTGCGCTGGCTCAGCGCTACGGCCGCCCCGTAGATGGTCATGCCCCGGGCCTGCGCGGCGACGATGCCCGGCGTTACGCCGAAGCCGGTATCAGCACCGACCACGAATGCTTTACGGCCGAAGAAGCCCTCGACAAGCTGGCCGTGGGCATGAAAATCCTGATTCGGGAAGGCTCGGCGGCCCGCAACTTCGAGGCCCTGATTGACTTGCTGCCCGAACACTACGAGCACCTGATGTTCTGCTCCGACGACAAGCACCCCGATACCCTGGTGCTGGGTCACGTCAACCAGCTGGTGCAGCGCGCCGTGGCCCGCGGACAGGACGTGCTCAAGGTACTTCGCGTGGCCTGCCTCAACCCCGTACTGCACTACCAGCTCCCCGTGGGCCTGCTGCGGGAGGGCGACCCGGCCGACTTTATCGTGGTTGATAACCTCCAAGACTTTCAAGTGCGCCAGACGTATCTGGATGGAGTGCTGGTGGCCGAAAACGGCGAAACCCGCATTGCCTCGGTGCCCACTGCAGTGGTCAATAACTTCCACGCCCAGCAGGTGTCGGCTGCCGACTTTCAGCTGCCCGCCCCGGCCCCCACGGCCACCGTACGGGTTATCGAGTGCTTCGATGGGCAGCTGATAACGGCCCGGCACGATTGGGCGGCCCGGGTAGAGAACGGCTTGGTGGTGCCCGACGTGGCCAAAGACGTGCTTAAGCTTACTGTCGTCAACCGCTACCAGCCGGCCGCGCCGGCCGTGTCCTTTATTACCGGCTTTGGGCTTACGCGAGGAGCTCTGGCCTCCAGCGTAGGCCACGATTCGCACAATATTACCGCCGTCGGCTGCGACGACGCCAGCCTGGCCCGGGCCGTAAACCTGGTAATGGAAGCCAAAGGCGGCCTGGCGGCCGTTGGCCCCGACGGGGAAGAAATCCTGCTGCCCTTGCCCGTAGCCGGCCTCATGTCTGACCAGGACGGCTACCACGTGGCCCAGGCCTACGCCGCCGTGGACGCCCTGTCGAAACGCCTGGGCAGCCCGCTGGGGGCCCCCTTCATGACCTTGTCGTTTATGGCCCTGCTGGTAATTCCCAGTCTCAAGCTCAGCGACAAAGGCTTGTTCGACGGGGAAGCTTTCCGGTTCGTGGAAGCAGTAGTATAGTCTTGCCTATATCCATAAGGCTACCAACGAAAAGGCCGCTGCAAAAACTTGCAGCGGCCTTTTCGTTGGTAGTTACTGTAGCTTAGGACAGCACAAAACGCTTATCGAGCAGCCTGCGCATTTTCTCCTCCGTTAGGGGCTTGGCTAAGTATTCTACGCCCTCGAATTTGGCAACCCGGGCCGTATCGGCCGAGTGCATGGAGGTCGTGAGGACGGCCATGACGGTTTTTTCCTTTACGTCGGCGGGCAGCTGGCTGTAGTGCTCCAAAAACTCGAAGCCATCCATACCCGGCATTTTCAGATCTACAAAAACCAGCTGGGGCGCGTCGGGCTCCATTGAGCTGACCCGGTCGGCGCCATTTCCCCAAAGGAAATCGTACGCCTGTTCAGCCCGGGAGAAAGTGTACACCTTGTCGGCCACATCGAGGCGGCTCAGCAGTCGGTTGTTAAGGAAGCTGGTCGTTTCGTTATCATCGACCAGCACGACGTTGCGCAGTTTCTTAGGCATAGCGGTGTCTGTTGAAAGCGTAAGCCCTGCCTAAACGCAAACAGGGGTGTTCTCTGTTACAACCAGCCTTGCTCGCGCATCCAGTCGTCGTTGTAAATCTTGCCGAGGTAGCGGGTGCCGTGGTCCGGAAGAATGATAACCATGACGTCTTCCTCTTTCAGGTGCTCTTTGGCGTACTCGAGTGCGCCATAGACCGCCGAACCACACGACCAGCCTACAAACAGGCCTTCTTCCTTGGCCAGCCGACGGGTCATGACGGCTGCATCCTGGTCGGTGACTTTGATAAACAAGTCAATCAAGTCAAAGTTAACATTTTTAGGAAGAATATCCTCCCCGATGCCTTCGGTCTTGTAAGGATAGATTTCGTTTTCGTCGAAAATGCCCGTCTCCTTATACTTTTTAAATACGGAGCCGTAGGTGTCCAGCCCGACTGTTACCAGCTCGGGCTTTTGCTCCTTGATGTACTTGGCCGTACCGCAGATAGTGCCGCCCGTACCCACGCCACAGGCCAGGTGCGTGATGGTGCCTTCCGTCTGCTGCCAGATTTCGGGGCCGGTGCTTTCGTAGTGGGCGGCCGTGTTCGACATATTGTCGTACTGATTGGGGTAGAACGAGTTAGGCGTTTCCTCACTCAGGCGCTTGGCCACCGAGTAGTACGAACGAGGGTCTTCGGGCGCTACATCGACGGGGCACACAACTACCTCCGCGCCCACGGCCCGCAGGATGTCCTGCTTCTCCTTGCTTTGCTTGTCGCTCATCACGAAGATGCACTTGTAGCCTTTGGCAATGGCGCCCAGGGCCAGGCCCATGCCGGTGTTGCCGCTGGTGCCCTCAATGATGGTCCCGCCGGGCTTCAGAATACCCGCTTTTTCGGCATCCTCAATCATTTTCATAGCCATCCGGTCTTTCACCGAGTTGCCGGGATTGAGGTACTCCACCTTCGCCAGGACTGTACCCTTGATGCCGTCGGTGACTTTGTTGAGCTTCACCAGCGGCGTGTTGCCGATAGCCTCAACGATGTTATTCAAATACATTGCGCGAGAGGTATGCAGTTTTTGAGTGAGAGGACGGCAAAGGTACGGATTTGCCGGCGTAGCCCCGAGGGTGGGCTAGCTTTTGCGGATTGAGTTTACAAAATGCGGCCTTCCCGCGGCGGCACCGCCTTTTTGTCGTAGGCGCCGCCGCGGGCGCAGGTGTTTTGAAAAAGCCTGCCGGCTGCAGAATGGTTCTAGTGGAGCTGCCCTAAATCGGGCTCTGCTTTGCCTTGGCCACCGGCTCATGGCCGGAGCCCGGCGGGTTGCCGGCAGCTGGTAAGGCCCTGAGAATCGTTTGCGCAGCGCGGCTTGCCGCGCCCCCAAAAAAGGCTACTTTTGCACACCGGTAGCCCAACGGGCCACTGGTTCCCACCCCCCAATTGAAAATATCCTCTAACACTTCTCCGAATGAGCGTTCTGGTCAACAAGGATTCCAAAGTGATTGTGCAGGGTTTTACGGGCTCCGAAGGCTCGTTTCACGCCCAGCAGATGATTGAGTACGGCACCAACGTGGTTGGCGGCGTAACGCCCGGCAAAGGCGGCAGCACCCACCTCGACCGTCCCGTGTTCAACACCGTGGCGGAGGCCGTTGCAAAGGCCGGTGCTGACACCAGCATCATTTTCGTGCCCCCGGCTTTCGCTGCCGACGCCATCATGGAAGCCGCCGACGCTGGCATCAAGGTGATTGTCACCATCACCGAGGGCATCCCAACCAAGGACATGATTGCGGTGAAGGAATATCTCAAAGGCCGCGAAGGTCTGCGCATGATCGGGCCCAACTGCCCCGGCGTAATGACGGCCGGCGAGTGCAAAGTGGGTATCATGCCCGGCTTCATCTTCCAGAAAGGCCGCGTGGGCATCGTGTCGAAGTCGGGCACGCTGACCTACGAAGCCGTAGACCAGCTGACCAAGGCCGGCCTGGGCCAGACCACGGCCATCGGCATCGGCGGTGACCCCATCATCGGCACCACCACCAAGGAAGCCGTAGAACTGCTCATGAACGACCCCGAAACCGAGGGTATCGTGATGATCGGCGAAATCGGCGGCGGCATGGAAGCTGAAGCCGCCCGCTGGATCAAGGAAACCGGCAACAAGAAGCCCGTTGTCGGCTTCATTGCCGGCCAAACGGCCCCTCCCGGCCGCCGCATGGGTCACGCCGGGGCCATCGTAGGCGGCGCCGACGACACGGCTGCTGCCAAAATGGCCATCATGCGCGAGTGCGGCATCCACGTGGTGGATTCGCCCGCCGAGATTGGCGAAACGATGCTGCGCGTACTGGGCAGCAAATAGACTTCCCGTTCCTATTGAATAAGAAAAAGCCCCGGCGTAAGTCGGGGCTTTTTTTGATCTTTACATTCCCTTATTCAGCCTCACTATGAAATACCGGTTACTCGCTGCTTTATTGTGTTCTGTGCTTCTATCGGCCTGTAAGAAAGAAGTAGAAGTCATTAAGATTCAGGAGGTGGAAGTCGAGAAGAAATCCAGCTGGACGGAAGTGCAGGACTTCTCGGGCAATATGAAAATTCTGCTGGGCCTGAGCAAGACCGTTAACGGCCTCTACTTTCAGCAGCCCCGGGGCTTTGGCGTCGTCACGACCCGGCAGAACCGCACGGTCATCGACCAGTTTGGGTACCTGTTTTCCAGCGACATCGATATTCGCGTGCCGTTGGGGCCCGACTACTTCGTCACGTATTACGACTCATTGGTTGCTTTCACGCCCAATAAGGCCCCGGTTCAGTCAGGCGCCACTGAATTCGTCTATCTGAAGCGACTGGATCCTGAGGCGGTGCGCGTACAGCGCAACTACTTCCCTACCGCCAAGTTCGGGGCCATCAACCGCAACAACTATCTGCTTTTCGGCTATGAAACCGTGCGGGGTACGGCGGATGGCAAGCTCCACTTCGTCTTGGCCCAGGTAACGCCCAGCACCGACCCCTACATTCCCAGGCCCAAAGTCACGCCCCGGCTCATCTCCATTCCATTCACAGGAATGGGTATTTACCCCTCGTTCCCGATCCTGATTACGGCTATTGACGACTATTTTCTAGCCGATTGCGGGCAGGAAGGACTGTACAAAATCAAGCAGGACGGTTCCTGGAAGCGCGTCCTTACCCAGCCAACCGGTGCCACATGCTTCTATAAGTGGCAGAACCGCCTGTACATCCTAGGCAGCTACATGGGCTATTCCACCGATGATGGCGACACCTGGACGTTTGTGGGCAACACACCCTCCATCTTCCAGTTCAATACCTACCACGTGGTGGGCGACAGTCTCGTGGGCGTCTACCACGGCGCCGGCAGCAACCTGATCTTCACGCGCAAACTAACTGATACCAATTTCAGCGTCCGGCTGCTCAAAGACGACGGCCTATTACGTCATAACATCACCGGCCTCGAATCATGGGGCGACACGGTGTACATAACCACCGTTGGCGGCATGTTCAAGCGTCCCGTATCGACGTTTTTCGAATCGAAGCCCCAATAAACTTCTCAGCTATCCAAAAGCCCCCGCTGTACGCGCCGGGGGCTTTTTATGAGCAACCAAGAGGATTCGGTCTTACCGTTTGCCCTCCTGCCCGCCCAGGTTGACGATGATGCCGAGCTGAAACACGGAGTTGGCCGCTTTCAGGTACTTGCGGCTGCGCAGCCCGAAGTTGCTGCCGCTTATCATTTGAAATTGGATAGGCCCCAGCACGCTGATGCGCGTGAAGCTGATGGGCTCCAAGAACACGTTGTCCTCCATTTCCTGGGGCTTACCATCGATTTTGAAGTCGTGGAGCTGCACGTAGCTGGCGCGCAGGGCCATGCCGTAGGACACGGGCCAATCGTGGTTGAAGAAGTGCCAGGTTTTGCTGAGCTTCTTGCTGAAGTTGGCCTGCAGATAATACTTCTGCAGGTTGCCTTCCAGGGTTTGGGTAGTGGCGCCTTCCCGGCGTTCGGTGCGCTTGCCGTCGCCAAAGCCGTAGCCCCCGTAGAACTCCAGCACCCGCTGGTCCTGCATGCGGGTGAAATAGCCCAGGCCCACTTCGCCGAAGTTGTGTTCCTCGTACTTACGGTTGTTGCGGCTACCAAAAAAGGACTGCTTCTTATCGGAGCGCAGGAAAGAGGCGCTGCCCTGCACCCCAATATGGTCGCCGAGGGCGTAAGCGCCTTGCAGGGCCGTATTCTGGCTAAAATTAGTATGCAAGCCCCCGCTAAACTCCCCTTTCTGGGTTAGCAGCGGAGCCTGGGGCGGAGGAGGAAAGTAGAGCGACGAGCAGCTGCTCAACCCTATCAGAACACTTAGCAGCGTGAGCCGCAGCACAACGGTCATACCCAAAGGAAAGGCGCAATAGTAAATACAAAACCGGAAAAAGGCCCTGCCCCGGACGGCTACTGGCGCCACCCGTTCGTATAGTCCCTATCCACAAGCTCGACAGCCACGGGCAGCTTACCCCAGATTGTCGATTCCTCGCCAATTTCTGCTTTTTATGCCTACTTCATACGATGTTCTCATTATTGGGTCGGGTCAGGCCGGCAATCCGTTGGCAGTAGCCTTTGCCAAAGCCGGCCGGACAGTGGCATTGGTAGAGGAAAACCACCTGGGAGGCTCTTGCATCAACTACGGCTGCTCGCCAACCAAAGCCCTACTGGCTTCCGCCGAACGGGCTCATCACATCCGGACTGCGCAGGAATTCGGCATTGCTGGCGGGGAGCCGGAAGTCGATTTTCGGGCCGTCATTGCCCGCAAGGATGGCATCATTCACCACTCGCGCAAAGGCGTGCGCCAGAACCTGACCGAGGAAAACACCGGTATTACCGTCTTGCACGGCCACGCGGCTTTCACGGCCCCGCGCACCGTGCAGGTCCAGCTAGTGGGTGGTAGCAGCCAGGAAATAAAGGCGCCGCTGGTCTTCATTAATACCGGAACACGCGCGGCGCTGCCGGAACTGGCAGGCCTAGCCGATGTGCCCTACATGACCACCACCGAACTGCTCGACCTGCAGGAGCTGCCCGAGCACCTGCTGATTCTGGGCGGCGGCTACATCGGGATGGAATTTGGGCAAATGTTTCGCCGCTTCGGCAGCAAGGTCACGATTATCGAGTCGGGCGCCCACCTGCTCGAGCACGAGGATGCGGACGTGTGCCAGGCCATGCAGGAAATGCTGGAGGCCGAGGGTATCGAGTTTGTGCTGGGCGCCGAGGCGCACCACGTGTCGCGCAACGCGGAGGGCATCCTTACCCTTTCGGCGCATACCCGAACGGGTGAGCGGCGCCTGCGGGGTTCCCACTTACTTGTTGCCACCGGCCGCGTGCCCAACTCCGACAAGCTAGGCTTGGATACCATCGGCGTGAAGACCGACGAGAAAGGCTACATCCAGGTGAACAGCCGGCTGCAAACGGCGGCCAAGGGAGTGTATGCCCTCGGCGACGTGCACGGCGGCCCGCAGTTCACCCACATCAGCTACGACGACTACCGCGTGGTGCGCGACGCGCTGCTGCACCGCAAAAGCCGCTCGGCCCGGCAACGCCCCCTACCCTACACCGTCTTCACCGACCCGCAGCTGGGCCGTATTGGCTTGTCGGAAGACCAAGCCCGCAAACAAGGCATTGCCTATCGGGTGGGCAAAATGCCGGTGCGCACCATTGGCCGGGCCCGCGAAACGGGCCGTACCACGGGCTTCTGGAAAGTACTGGTCGATGCGCAGGACCGGATTATCGGGGCCGCTATTCTGGGGGCAGAAGGCGGCGAAATCATGACCATGTTTCAGCTGGTAATGATGGGCAAGCTGAAGTACCAGCAGCTGCAGAACATGGTTATTGCCCACCCCACCTGGGCCGAGGGGCTCAATAACGTATTCACCAAGCTTGAGGCACCTACAGCTTAGGTTTGCCGAGCAAGTGCGGATAAAATACCAGGCTCAAGGCCAGGAAAATCCGGCCTTCCCGAATGCGGCTGTACTCAAATTCGTACGGGTCCAGGGAATTCGGATTTGGCTCGTTGCCTGGCACCGTCGTAATACCTGCCGAAGTTTGCACCTGCAGCCAGCGCAGGGCTCCTTCCTCAGCGCCGAACCGGGCGAAAAGCATGGGCTCTACGCGGGTCATGTGCTGCAGCGGCAAAGGCTCCCCGTTGTAGGTGAGCCTATCAAAGCGGATCTGAGACATGCGCAACGCTAGTCCGGTTGACACCCAGGAATTGTAATACAAAGCCGACACTTCGCCGAAGTACTTGTGGTAGCGGGCCTTAAAGTCAACGTTATATGATTCGCCGGTGAAAAGCTGAGGCTGCACGTACCCCCGGTTGCTGACAGCCTGCCCGTAGCCCCCAAGCCCACTGATCAGAAAATGGTTGCTGATGGGATAATACCCGCCCAGCCCAACCTCGTACTGCCGCACGCGGAAGTAGGTAGTATCCTGAGAATCCGTTTTGAATCCGCCAGCTGCCCGTACCAGCATGTGCTTTACGGGCGAATAGGTACCGGCTCCCTCCCACCGGCCATTCAGGAAGCTGGTAGCCTGCACTTCGGCCTGGCCTTTGTCGCGCAACTGTGGGGTAGCCGGCAGCATGGGCGCATACACCGAGCAGCCACTCAGGCCCAAGGTCAGTAGCAGGCTTGAGGTCCAGGAACGTAGTCGTAACATCATTCGGCAACTTCTAGAGAATACACGGAATATAATAAACCCGGCCGCCCAGGCAGAGCGGCCGGCAGATATACGGAGCCTAAAGTAGCTGTTTATGGTTGTATCAAGTTTAGTGCTTGACTAAAAACTTCGGGCGGAAAACTACGCCCAGGCTTGTCATCAGCACCGGGCGCGAAGCATTTTTGGCCTCACTCTCCTCCGTGTAGTGGTCATGCTGATTTGGCCCTGCTGGTTGTTCTCTGCTTGGCTGCGGCGTCGCTCGTCCCGACAGGCCCAGGGTAGCCTGTAGCTGCCACCGGTCTTGCTGACCAAGCTTGGTGCGAAAAAAGGCCAGGCCTTCGTGGCGCAATGCCTTTTGCATGGGAATGGCCGAGTAGTCTGAGTTAAGGCCAAAGCTGTAGTCCAGCTGCTCGTATGCTACCTGGGTGATGCGGTACACCACCCCAAAGGACTGCCGCTCCAGCTGCCGCGCCACACTTAACTGCCCGAATATCTTGTTGTACCGGGCCTTGTACCGATCATATCCTCCACTGTAAAGGCCAATGCCGATACCTGGAATCGACTTTATCGTGGTGGCAGCGCCATAACCAGCCATTCCGGTCAGCAACCAGTGGGGGCCCAGGTGGACGTAGCTTCCCAGTCCCACCTCCCACTGCCGGGTGGCCGAGTACGTGGTATCACCGATTTTGGGCCGAAACGAGCCGGCCCCCATGACCAGCGTGTTTGGCAAGGGCGAATACACAGCGGTGGCTTCCATGCGGGTGTTGGGCTGCATGCTGCCCGTCAGTTCCAGCTGCCCCTTCGCCGCGACGGTCGACACCGCGGGCTGCATGGGCGTATAGACGGTGCAGCTGCCCAGGCCCAATAGAATAGCGGTTTGACATAGTAGGCGGTGCAGGTTGGGGGTTGCCATGGCAGCTAGCAGAAAGAGAAGTATGGTTGGTTGATGAACCAAACGTACCGCAACCCAGAGCCCGCCGAAAACCAACTTTGCCGTTTTGTAGACTTTTAAAAATTGTCAACTGTTCCTCTATATAGGCCTAGAATGACCATTCTATGGATTTTAGGCCTACATCCCCCATACATAGTAAGACTTTTACTTTGCCCTGCGGGCACCCTATGTATGGGGTGGCCCACGGCCGACACAGTTCAGATGCAGCAGGACGCGACCTAGGTTGGTTTTCTTCTTATAAAGCACCACCAAGTATCTTGTAGGCGCTTATGAGTCAGAAGGAATTCACTGCTTACGTTATTTCCCACTTGCTGAAACGCTTTCCGCAGTTCAGGAAAGTCGGCACTTCTGCGTCTGACGATACCAGCACGATAGCCTGCCCGAGCAGCCACGCAAACCTGATGCTGTGGGTCAGCACTGAGAATAGAGAAATTACCGTTGGTTTAACGGGTAATACAGCCGCCGCTGACTGGCACACGCACATGAGCCAGGTTGGCGCGGCCACTCCGGATGAGGAAATGCAAGCCGCTGTTCAACTCTTGAGTGGCATCTTGACCGACCAGGAGGTCATTGTGTATTCCTCGCTCCTTGGCTATTTTCTGCCTGCCGACATAGCCGATATCTACGATTATCAACAACCAGCAGAAATCATAAGCGTCTTCCGCTGGAGCGACTTATGAGTTGACACTTGGGCGGGTGGGTATCAAATCTACTATTGTAAGTAAAGCGCAAAAGCCCCCGCAACTTCCGTCGCGGGGGCTTTTGCGTGGCTGGAAACGGGCTACCTACTTGGCGTAGGCCACGGCGCGCATCTCCCGGATAACGGTAATCTTAATCTGGCCGGGATACTGCATTTCCTTCTCGATTTTCTGCGAAATCTCGTAGCTCAGTTCCTGGGCGCGGTCGTCGGTTACGTTGTCGGCATTTACCATCACGCGCAGCTCGCGGCCGGCCTGAATGGCGTAGCACTGCAGTACGCCGTCGAAGGATACAGCGGTTTCTTCGAGTTGCTTGAGGCGCTTGATGTAGCTTTCCATCATCTCGCGGCGGGCGCCGGGGCGGGAGCCACTGATGGCGTCGCAGGCCTGCACCAGGGGCGAAATCATGGCCGTCATCTCGATTTCGTCGTGGTGGGCGCCGATGGCGTTGACGACGTCGGGGTGCTCCTTGTACTTCTTGGCCATCTCCATGCCCAGGATGGCGTGGGGCAGTTCGGGCTCCTCGGTGCTGACCTTGCCAATGTCGTGCAGGAGGCCGGCGCGCTTGGCGTGCTTCACGTTCAGACCCAGTTCGGCGGCCATGGTGGCACAGAGGTTGGCTACTTCGCGGGAGTGCTGAAGCAGGTTCTGACCGTAAGATGAGCGGAAGCGCATGCGGCCTACCATCTTGATCAGCTCGGGGTGCAGGCCGTGAATGCCCAGGTCGATGATGGTCCGCTCACCGATTTCAACGATTTCCTCGTCGATATTCTTGCGGGTTTTGGCCACGATTTCCTCGATGCGGGCCGGGTGAATCCGGCCGTCCTTCACCAGCAAGTGCAGGCTCAGGCGGGCTACTTCGCGGCGCACCGGGTCGAAGCCGGAGATGATGATGGCCTCGGGCGTGTCGTCGACGATGATTTCAACGCCGGTAGCCGCTTCCAGGGCGCGGATGTTGCGGCCTTCGCGGCCAATGATTTTGCCCTTAACGTCGTCCGATTCGATGTTGAAGATGGACACGCAGTTCTCAATGGCGTGCTCGGCGGCGGTGCGCTGAATGGTTTCGAGCACCACTTTCTTGGCATCCTTGGTTGCCGTGAGCTTGGCCTGGGCTACCACGTCCTTGATGTAGGAGCTGGCCTGAATCTGGGCCTCGTTCTTGAGCGACTCCACCAGCTGCTCGCGGGCTTCGGCGGCGGTGAGGCCCGAAATGGTTTCGAGCTGGTGCTGCACCTGAGTGAGCTGCGCACTAAGCGACTCGCGGGTGCTTTCCAGCTCCTCTTCTACTTCCTGCTCGCGCTGCTGAAGCTTAGCCAACTGGGTTTCCAGCGTGGCGCGGCGCTTTTCCTCCTGGGCTTCCAGCCGCTCACGCTGCTGCTGGGAGTCATTCTGGAGCTTTTCGCGCAGGGCGTCCATGTCCTGCTCCTTCTTCTGAATCTGCTCGAGCTGGCGCTGGGTAGTGAGGGTGAGCTGCTTGATGCTCTGCTCCTGCTCGACTACGCCCTGGCGGCGCTGGGTCAGCTCGGCTTCGAGCTCCTGCTTCTGACGCTTGCTTTCCTGCTCAAATTCGTTCTTAAGCTGGCGGAACTTGTCCTTCGACTGCTGAATCCGCTCGTCGCGGGTGCGGGTGGCCTGGGCTTCGGCCTCCTGAATGATCTGTTGGGCGCGGGCTTTGGCGTCGGCCTCGTGGTCCAGGCGGGCCTTGCCGGCCAGCTGCCTGCCGACCACGATGCCGACCCCAAGGGCAAGCACGGCGGCCAGGATGATATACAAAATGTCGGGCATTGAGCTATGGTTTTAGGGGGTGGGGAAAAACCATAACACGGAAAATACTGCCGACGACGAACGAATGGCGGAGCCGATTGCCCCACCCGATTCGAGTCTGAAACGATGCCGGCGCCGGTGCTTTTAGCCCAGCACCACACCCGACAGCAGTTCGTCCAAGCGCGCGAGGCGTTCGGTGAGGGCTGCGTCGGTGCCGTCCTTTTCCTTGCTGACCTTCAGGCTGTCAGCCATGGTGGACAAGGCAATCATGGCCAGCAGGTCTTGCTTGTCCTGAATGCCGTACTGCTCGCGAAACTCCTTGATCCGCTCACCCAGAAGGCGGCCTGCCATGCGCAGACGTTCCTCTTCCTGGGGAGCTACCCGCATAGGGTAATCCCGGTCGGCAATGCGGATTTTGATGGATAGTTCGCTCATGTTAGGAGCAGCAGTCGTGGGATGTAAGGTTTGTTACTCTCTCAAGTAGGCAAGGCACTTATCTATTTCGCGGATATATTCGTTGAGGCGAAGTTTCAGCTCGTTTGCGTTGGCAGGTTCCCCTGCTATGGTATTGACAAGTTTAGCGATATTCTCTTGATTCTGGAAATCCTTCAACTGCCGCTCCCGGTCGCGCACATCGGCCCGGAGCTGTTGAATGGTGGTCTGGGCATCGGCCAGGTCCTCGCGCAAGCCCTGATAGGCAGCCACTAAAGACGTCACCTGACGCTCTAAGCGGTCTAGTTGGGCAAGTTGTTTGGAAGAGGCCATCGAACAGAAATTTTTGAAGGCTAATGTAAGACGAAGTTGCGGGCTCTGGTACTTTGCAGTTAAAGTTGTGCTTTAAGTCCGCAAGCCAACGGTCCTTAACACCAAAAAGGGCCGGGGAGTTTGCTTATGTAGAGTTGGCATAACGGCCAGCCTATCTTCTCTATAAAACGTCATGCTGAGCCTGCCGAAGCATCTCTACCGCAGTACTACCTTTGAGTAGTTGCGCAGTAGAGATGCTTCGGCAGGCTCAGCATGACGTTCTTTCTGTTTTTAGCGTCGAATAACGGCCCCGGCTTGCTTTTCGAACTGGCCGATGAGGCGCTGCATCACGCCATCAATGGCCTGGTCAGTCAGGGTTTGGGTGGGGTCCTGCAGGGTGAAGCTCACCGAGTACGACTTCTTGCCCGCACCCAGGTTTTCGCCCTCGTACACATCGAACACGTTCACGCTTTGCAGCAGCTTCTTCTCGGTGCGCTGGGCAATCTGGCGGAGTTGGTCGAAGGTCACGGTGCGGTCGACGACCAGCGACAGGTCGCGGCGCACCTCGGGGAACTTAGCCAGCTCCTTGGCCGTGAGCGTGTTCTTGTACTTCTTCATCAGGAAGTCCCAATCCAGCTCGGCGTACCACACGGGCTGGTTCACGTCGAGGCGCTTGAGCACGCCCGGCGACACGGCCCCGAGGTGGGCCACCGGCTGGTTCTGGGCCAGCAGCGTGAGGCCCCCGGCCAGGTAGGGATGCTGCACCGGCTGGGAAGCGGGTTGCGCGAAGCCGAACGAGGCCAAGACCTGCTGCACGGCGGCGGCCAGCTGGTGGAAGGTCGTTTTGTCGGACTTCTGCTGCCAGGTTTCGGCCGTGGTGTTGCCACTCAGGAAGATGACGAGCTTATTTTTCTCAGTGTACTTACCCTCGGATTCGCGGTGGTAGGTTTTGCCGAACTCGTAGAGCTTCAGGTCGCGCTGGCGGCGGTTGACGTTGTAGCGGATGATTTCCAGGCCTGAGTGCAGCACCGTGGGGCGCATCACGTTCAGCTCGGCGCTGTTGAAGTTGAGCACTGGCACCAGGGTCTCGTCCTTCTCTCCTTCCTTCTCGAAGTAGAGCGAGTTGGTGAGCGAGTTGGTAATGATTTCGGAGAAGCCCTGGCCACTGAGCAGGCGGGCCGTGTTCTGGCGCAGCACCTCGGGGTCGGGGTTGGGGAACTTGGCCAGGTAGGACGCCGAATTGTGGGGCCGCAGGGCCACGTGGTTGTAGCCGTAGATGCGCAGAATTTCCTCGATGACGTCGGCCTCCCGGGTCACGTCCACCTTATGCGGGGGTACTGAGAGAATCCACTCGGCGTGGCCGGCGGCATCCTGGCTTTCCTCGGCAATGAGAATGTCGAGGTCGGTGAGAATCTGGCGGATCCGCTCGGGCGCAATGAACTGGCCTACGAGCCGCTCGACGCGGGGCAAACGCAGGCGCACGGGCGTGTGGCTGATGGGCGCGGGGTACGCATCCACGATGGGTGCGGCAATGGTAGCCCCGGCCACTTCCTGGAGCAGCAGGGCAGCCCGCTTCAGGGCCACGGGCACCATGTGCGGGTCGGTGCCCCGCTCGAAGCGGAAGGACGCGTCGGTTTTGAGCTGGTGCACCTGGGAAGTTTTGCGCACGGCCGCGGGCTGGAAGTAGGCGCTTTCCAGAAACACGCGGGTGGTGGCGTCCGACACGCCCGAGGTTTTGCCCCCGAACACCCCGGCCAGGGCCATGGGCGCGCCGGTGGCATCGGCAATAACCAGGTCGGCGGCTTTCAGGGTCCGCTCGGCCGCGTCCAGGGTCACGAACTTCTCCCCTTCCTGGGCCCGCTTCACGATGATCTTATTGCCCGTAATCTGGTCGGCGTCGAAGGCGTGCAGGGGCTGGCCCAGCTCGTGGAGCACGAAGTTAGTCACGTCCACCACGTTGTTGATGGGCGAGAGGCCGATGCTGCGCAGGCGGCGCTGCAGCCACTCGGGCGAAGGACCTACTTGCACGTTTTCCAGCAGCAAACCGGCGTAGCGCGGGTTGGCTTCGGGGTCCTGAATTTTAACCGTAATGTTGCGCTCCGCCGAGGCCGGGGCGTGGAACTTACTGATATCGGGCAGCTGGCAAGGCTGGCGCAGCAACGCGCGCAGTTCCCGGGCCACGCCGTAGTGGGAGGCCGCGTCGGCGCGGTTGGGCGTCAGGCCGATTTCGTAGATTGAGTCGGAGCCCAGACCGAAGTAGTCGGCCGCGGGCGTGCCATTGGGCAGCTCGGTGTCCAGCACCATGATGCCGGCGTGCGACTGGCCCAGGCCGATTTCGTCCTCGGCGCAGATCATGCCTTCGGAAGCGGCCCCGCGAATCTTGGACTTCTTGATTTTGAACGGCTCCCCGGCGGCCGGGTACAGCGTGGCGCCTTCCAGGGCCACGACCACGCGCTGGCCGGCGGCCACGTTGGGGGCACCGCACACAATCTGGCGGGGCGTGGCGTCGCCTACGTCCACGGTAGTCAGGCTGAGCTTGTCGGCATCGGGGTGCCGCTCGCAGGTGAGCACCGTGCCCAGCACCACGCCGCGCAGGCCGCCGGGGATGCTTTCGAGCTCCTCAATTCCTTCTACTTCCAGGCCGGAGCCGGTGAGCAGCTGGCCGATTTCGACGGCCGGTTTATCGGTTGGAATCAGGGTGCGGAGCCAGTCGAGGGATATTTTCATCGGAAATAGTCGGTTGTCGGAAGCCAGCCGGCCGGCGCAAAACCGGCCGACAGCTCAGCAAAGGTACGGATTCGGGAAAAGCGGCGAAAAGCTAGTGTGCGTGACCGGTATGGTCTTCCTCGGGGAAGCTTTTCTCGCCGGCCGGCACGGGCACGGCCAGGCGGTTATCGGCCGGGGGCACGGGGCAGGCATACTCGTTGTTGTAGGCGCAGAACGGGTTGTAGGCCGCGTTGAAGTCCAGCACGATTTCTTTGTCCTGCTCGGCCGGCAGGGCCACGTCGAGGTAGCGCCCCCCGCCGTAGGTGTCGAAGCCGTTGGTTTTGTCGGTGAAGGGCACAAACAGCTCGGGCTTGTCGTCGTTCACCTTCAGAAACAAGACTAACTGCTGGGGCCGCTGATTGAGCATAAACGAGGCCTTACCCCAGCGCAGGTACTTGTCGGCCTTGCCATCGGTGAGGGCCATAGCCATGGTATCCGGATTGGCAAACCGCTCCAGCTTGGCCGTTACACGGAAGCCCTTGTCGGGGGCGTAGTAGCGGAGCGAGTCGAAATGGTCGCGCTGCTCGGCATTCAGGGGCGAGTCTTTGGCGCGGCGGAAGGAGTTATTTTTCTCGGTCCGGGCTTTCTGAATGCCCGTGGCGAACTGGTCGTGACCTACCACTAAGTCCTGGAAGAAATAGGCAAAGACAACCAGCAGGCCCAGGCCGATGAGAAGTTTGGGGTTGATGCGCATAATGCACGCAAAGGTAGTGCACCGAGCCGGGGTGAGGCCCTATAAAATTCCTTCGTCGGCGAAGCTGTAGTAGCCGTGGTCGGTATAGATGAGGTGGTCGAGCACGGGTAAATCCAGAAACTGCCCGCCTTCCTTGAGCTTGCGGGTCAGGGCAATGTCGGCGGCCGAGGGCTGGCGGTTGCCGCTGGGGTGGTTATGAACCAGGATAATGCTGCTGGCTAGTTGCTCGAGGGCTTCCTTGAAAATCATTTTGGGGTCGGCCACGGTACCGGCCACGCCCCCGCTGCTGACGCTGGTTTTGCGCATGACCACGTTGGCCCGGTTCAGCAGAATCACCCAGAACTCTTCGTGGGGCAAATCCTGCAGGTTGGGCCGCACCAGGTTGTAGATGTCCAGGGAGCAGGTGATGGTGGTGCGGGCCGCGGCGGCCGTTTCCTTGCGGCGCCGCCCCAGCTCCAGGGCTGCCACGATGGTAATGGCCTTGGCCTCGCCAATGCCTTTATGGCGCATCAGCTCTTTCACCGACAGGCGGGCCAGCTCGTTCAAATCGTTTTTTACGGCCGCCAGAATCAGCTTGGCCACGTCTACGGCCGAGAGCTTGGCCGTGCCCGAGCCGAGCAGGATGGCCATCAATTCGGCGTCGGAAAGGGCCGTGCGACCCTTCTGCATGAGCTTTTCCCGGGGCCGGTCTTCCTCGGCCCAACTCTTGATACTGAAGCTACTGGGGGTTTGGTAAATAACGGGGGTATGCGTTGGTTCGGACAGATTGTCAAACGATTCCATCTGGTATTAGTGTTGTAAAGCGTAACGGATAAAGTATAACGAGGCGTAATACGTCTGGTAAAGTAGTCAGCGGCGGCCAAAACTTACGCGCGCCGGGGCAGTTTCTCCCTTCACTATGCAAAGAATCATCACCAGCGCGCTGTTTGTCGTGCTTCTGTTGGGCGTCGATTGGTACGTTTTTCAGGCAGTACGCACCGTCAGCCAGGGCGCTTCTTCCACCACCCAACGGTTTATCCACGGTGGCTACTGGCTGCTTACCATCATTTCCCTGCTCGGCATTCTGTGGATGGCCGTCACGCGCGGCACTCCGCCTACCCTGGCCCGCACCTACCTCACCAGCGGCATCATGATTCTGTTTGCCTCCAAGCTGGTGGTGGTGCTGTTCCTGCTGCTTGATGATGCCGGCCGCCTCGTGCGCTTCGTTGCCTCCAAGTTTGGTGCCCAGCCCGACCCGCTCAGCGACGGGCCCGGCATTACGCGCAGCCAGTTTCTGAACCGCCTGGCACTGGTGGCGGGCGGCATTCCCTTTGCCGCTCTGATTTGGGGCATGATTAAAGGCGCTACCGATTACCAGGTAAAGCGCGTGGTGCTCAACTTTCCCAACCTGCCCGCCTCTTTCGACGGCTTCAAACTGCTGCAAATTTCGGATCTGCACACGGGCAGCTTCAACGCCGAAACCGGCCCTCTGGAGCGGGCCGTAGCCCTGATCAACCAGCAGGGCGCCGACCTAGTATTCATGACCGGCGACTTGGTGAACAACATTGCCACCGAGGTCGAGCCCCACATCGAAACCCTGGCCAAGATTCAGTCCAAGCTGCCGATCTACTCGGTGCTGGGCAACCACGACTACGCCGACTACGTCGACTGGACCGACATCGGCGGGGCGGCGGCCAAGCAAGCCAACCTGGACCGTATCAAGCAGAACCACGCTAAAATCGGGTGGAAGCTGATGCTCGATGAAAGCCACACGATAGAGCGCAACGGCGAGAAAATAGCCATTCTGGGCGTGCAGAACTGGGGCGCCCAGATGCGTTTCCCGAAATATGGCAACCTGGCCCAGGCTCACAGCGGCAGCGGCGACGCCCCCTTCAAAATCCTGCTCTCCCACGACCCCTCCCACTGGGAAGCCCAGGTACTCGACTACCCCGACATTGACCTGACGCTCTCGGGCCACACCCACGGCATGCAGTTTGGCGTCAACCTTTCCTTCCTGAAGTGGAGCCCGGTGCAGTACGTCTACAAACAGTGGGCGGGCCTCTACAACAAAGGCAAGCAATACCTGTACGTGAATACTGGCCTGGGCTTTATCGGCTATCCGGGCCGGGTCGGGTTTCTGCCCGAAATCACCGTATTCGAGTTGCGCCGGGCTTAAGCCAAGCGCAGTTTTATTGGTAGTAAAGGCGGCTGACCGGTGTGTCAGCCGCCTTTTTTAGTAGTTAGCTCAACCAGAAGTAACCGAGCTAGTTACGGCCGCGTATATGCCGCATTACTTTTCTGATTCTTCTCTCACAACCTCCTTCCCATATGAAAAAGACGTTCTGGCTATTGTCGTGTGCGGCTGCACTCACAATGGCGTCCTGCTCGCAGGAAAAGACTACCGATACGACGACCACCACGACTACTGACGCTGCTGATGGTACGGCCATGAACACCAGCGACATGGACACCCAATACCGGACCCGGGCCAATACTATTGCAACCCGCATGGCGTCGGACATGAAAATCCAGGATACGGCCACGGTGTCGCGCCTGCGCACGGCTTACTACAACCGCTCGCGCCGCCTCGGCGAACTGCGCAACCAATATACTTCTGACACGACCGGTATGGCTGCCGCTATGCGCGAGGCTAACATGGAAGTTGACTCGGAATTCAAGACCATTTTCACTGACCCGGCCCAGTACCAGGCTTACGAAACCAACCGCTCGGCCTACGACGAGTCGAACTACATGGACGACAACTCGGCCATGTCGTCCGATACGGACATGAGCTCGTCGGCGGATATGAGCACCACGACAACTACCGAGACGTCGACCACGACCTCCACCGACAACTCGATGTCGGGCAGTGCAGGCAGCGGCACCCAGGTTGAAAAACTGAAAGCCAAAGCTTCCGACGGCAGCAAGCTGAAAGTGAAGGAAGACGGCAAAATGAAGGTGAAGGACGCCGCGGGCAACAAAACTAAGACAGAATAGTCCGGCTCAGTCTTTTGGCTAGTCGGTATGAGCCTGGCCCCAAGGGCTTTGTCTTTACCAAAACTAAAAAAGCGTTCTGGCTTATGGCCAGAACGCTTTTTTAGTTTTGGTGATTGGCTTCTCAGAGAACGGCAACCATGCACGTTGAGCGGCAAACACCAGTCAATGAAAACGACTATCTGGTTGAATCAGGCAAATAGCCTGACCTCTTAGAACAAAAGCTCAGTATAGGCATACAGGCCGAGCGCCACCCCAACATTAACAGTCCACTCAAGCCGAGTCGTGTATAGTATCCGCCGCCGAAAGAGCCAACTAAACAACCCGATGTGAAGGACAACGCACACTGCCGATATAGGCTTAGTCGCCCAATCGCCGGATGCGCCGCAACAGTAGGTAGAGAACCACACAAACACTCCGATACATTGCCATAGGCAATACCCAGCCACCGAAAGCAACACACCCAACCCAAAGTGTAATGGCTGGTTCATTTTAGAGAAGGGACTCGTAGTAGGCGTCGGTAATTTATAGTTATCCATAACGGGTCAAAGCTAACAACCAGACCGTAGGCTAGTCATGCCTTTCTCTAGTAGGACTGCCTCAGGTAGCCAACTCGGCCCAGGGGAAACAGTCCGTAGTCGAATCGGCGCAGGTAGCATGGCTACGCCGGGCACGAAACAGCTGGTTTCAGGCTAAGCTATTTCCGTGAAGAGCTCGGGGCGGGTTTTGCGCACCTTTTTGGCCTTGGCCAGGAAATCCTTTGCCTCGTCGCGGTAGCCCAGCACCAGCATGACGGCGCTGCGCAGGTTGCGTTCGGGCAGGCCTAGCAGCTCATCCAACGCATCGGGGTTGAATCCTTCCAGCGCGCAGCTATCTACTTCTTCCACAGCCGCCGCTACCAGACCAAATCCTAGCGCGATATAGGCTTGCCGTATAGACCATTGTTGGAAGTGTTCCGCACTCATTGTTAGCAACCCACCTTTGATGGCATCGGAAAAGCCTGTCAGCGACTCCATCGGCACTTGCCGAACCTGGGCAATGCGCTGCATGTAGGCCTCCACATCGGCCGCGCTGATGGTTTTCTGAGCCGCAAAAACCAAGATGTGAGACCCTTCCACGATCTGCGGCTGCTGGCAGGCCTTCTCGTGAATCCGGCCTTTGAGCTCGTGGTCTGAAATTACCAGTACTTCAAAGGGTTGTAGGCCCGTGGACGAAGCGGCCAGGCGAATAGCTTCCAGGATGGCGTCGACTTTGGGGGCTGGTACCGGTTGCCCATTTAGGTTTTTGGCGGCGTAGCGCCAGTTGAGTGCAGCAGGAAAATCCATGGGAAATGAATTGATAAAAAGGTGGTGTCGGGAGAGCCGTCCGGTTGCTGGATTGCATGGTGTGCAGGGGCAGCCCCCAGTAAAGCCTGAGCATTGGAATGCTCCAGCGCGCCGATTTGACGATGCAAAACTGGCCTGCTTGCCCTACATTTGTCAAGTAGGCACCTTTTTATCAGGTTGTTTCCTGTGGGTAACTAATGTTGAACACCAACGACTTATGGAAGAAAATAATCTAAAAAAAGTGTATAACTGCGCCGTTGCCGCCACCGTTGACATGGTTGGTGGGAAGTGGAAGACGAGTATTCTGTTGCACTTAAAAGACCGCACCATGCGGTTTGGCGAACTGCAGCGAGCCGTCGAGGTTTCGCAGAAAGTGCTGACCCAGCAACTCAAGGAATTAGAGCACGACGGCATCGTTCGGCGCCAAGTATATGCCGAAGTGCCCCCGCGGGTAGAGTACAGCCTTAGCACGTATGGCCAAACGCTTCAGCCCATACTCGACGCTCTCTACGCCTGGGGCCTGACGCACTACACCCGAGACCAGCCACTAGCATGGGAGCAGTGTTCGAAAGGCATTGCCCCCGCCCAGGAACCATCCTGAAGTATCGTCTCAGCACAAGGGTTGTTACTCTCTACGCAGCCAGCACAGGTTCTGCGCTTTTCAGCCAATAGAGGCGCTTCTCTGGGCGAACGAAGGTACCTACTCTGCCTTATCACAGGTGCGTTGAGGTCAAGTCCAGCGGCAGCCTTTCCGGTACGAGCACTTCCAAGCGGCAGTAAAGGCTACATATTTATAAAAAAGGCCCAGGCTGCGAGGACCGTTTTTTTTGCGTGATGACAGTCAGGGCATTGCCGGTTGCAGCACCCGAAAAGCAGGCCGGGGCCCGTCACCCACCCTGGGCCGGCTGCACCTTTACAGGCAAGTTTTCGTTGTGCCTACACCCTGGCCTGCAACGAGACGGGGCTTTTTTAGCTCAGTAGTTGACTACCTTGCTGGTAGTTTGGATTTTTTTCTGCTTTGTGAAGAATTTCGTTCGAATAGGGAAGCATATACTGGCAGGGCGGATACTTTTTCTGCTGGTCGGCCTGGTGCTACTAGCTGCCACCGCCACCGCCCAGGTTCGCGTCAGCGGTACGGTTTCGGGGTCTAAAGACCGGAAAGCCATTCCCGGGGCGGCAGTTTTTGTGCAGGGGACCAACCGGGGTACCGTGGCCAACAACGAAGGCGACTTTACCATCACCGTCAGCAACACCGACACGCTGCTGTTTCGGGCCGTTGGCTTTAAGCCCCAGCGCCTGCCCCTGGGCGGCACGGGCCTCTCCCAGATCATCGTGCAGATTTACATGCAGCGCGACAGTATTCAGCTCGGCGAAGTGCGTATTCAGGAAGGCCGCCCCGACCGGGCCGTTATCAACCGGGCCCTGCGCAACGTGCGCCGCCCCACGCCCCCACCCAACGCCGTGCGCCGGGCGCCCCCGCCCAAACCGCTGTTTCCGGTCGATACCATTGCGCCCCGCATGCCCGTACCGACGATAGCGAGCCCGGTTAGCCTGATCTACGACCAGTTTTCCCGGGAAGGCTATCAACGCCGCAAAATGGAAGAAATCCAGGCCCAGCAAAAGGCCCTGCAAGCCGAAAAGGAGCGTCAGAAATACAACCGCAACTTCAAGGACAACCGCGGCTACGAGTAAGGAGCGAGTACGGAGCTGGGATGCTGGAACGCGCTAATGCTCCTCGTGTCATTGCGAGCTAAGCGAAGCAATCCGTCCGCTGCAATGTGCCGAGCTTTCTTCCCTGAAAAGCCCTGACGTTAGCTAACGTCAGGGCTTTCTGGTAACAGGACGTTTGTCACTGCGCAGCGGACGGATTGACGCCGCTTGATGCGCAAAATGTCGTAGCTCCTCGCTAGGACAAATGCGGGAAGGCTTGCGGCTAAAAAGCTGCTTGTCACTGGCAAAGGATGGGCGGATTGCTTCGGCGACGCCTTGCCAGGGCACGAGCATTTGGCAGTTCAGTACCTTCCTCCCCCTTCGCACCGGAACAACCTCCCTTCTGCCCGCGCGTAAACCCAGGGTATGAGAATCGGATATCCCTGCGTGAATGAAAGCCTCGACTGTACCTCCTCAGCTACCTTTCGGCTGGCGTCGTACTCCGACGAGCGAGTGGAGCTAGCCGTAGCCAGTAATCTGCTGTGCCTGCAACGCATCCTGGAGTACAACGTGGCCAACGAGCTGCGGTTTTTCCGCATCAGTTCGGGCATTGTTCCGTTTGGCTCCCATCCCATTAATACCTTTCCCTGGCAGACGCGCTTTGCGGCGGAGTTCCAAGCCATTGGCGACTACATCAAGGCCCAGCGCATGCGGATTTCCTTCCACCCCGATCAGTTCGTGGTGCTGAATTCGCCCAGCGAGGATATTGTGCAGCGCAGCATTGCCGAATTGGTGTATCAAGGCTCCATGCTGGATCTGATGGGCCTGGACAGCACGGCCAAGCTCCAGATCCACGTTGGGGGCCTGTATGGCGACCGGGACCTGGCCATCAGCCGCTTTGTTGCGACGTACCGGGAGCTGCCAGTAGCGGTGCAGCGCCGCCTCGTGATTGAGAATGACGACCGGCTCTTTAGCCTGCGCGACTGTCTGCGGGTACACGAGGCCGTCGGTATCCCGATTCTGTTCGACAATTTTCACCACGAATGCCTCAACCACGGCGAGCCCATGGCCGAGGCCCTGCGCCTGGCCGCTGGCACCTGGCACCCCGAGCGCGACGGGATTCTGATGATGGACTACAGTTCCCAACAGGTGGGTGAACGCAAGGGCAAACATACCAGCACGTTGGAAGAAGAGCTTTTTCGGGAGTTTCTGACTCACCTGCACGGCCTGGACGTAGACATCATGCTCGAAATAAAAGACAAAGAAGCCAGCGCCTGCCGGGCCGTGAGCGTGCTGCGTGAATTGCAATTGGTAGCCGCCGAAGCAGCGCCCCAGTCCTAATACTTTTCCTTCTATACCTCTCACCCACACATGGCAAACGACACCCTCCCCCAGAACCATCTGGCCGATACGATTCAGGCGCTGAAAAACGGCCTCACCGCCCTGCCCATCAGCGCGGCAATGGACAACACCGAGGCTTGGCAGCAGGAGTTTCTACTTAGCGGCATTCCCGAGCTGCAAGACATAGCCCGGGAAATCGGTAATCTGCAGTCTTTGCTGACGGCCGCCAAGCTCGACGGCCCGGCCATTGGTCGTTCCCTCAGTCTGCTGGGTTCCCAAACCACGCAATTTGCCTTTAAAGCAGCGCCCGAGCAGCAGGGTGACATTCGCACCATCGGGGACCAGCTGTTGCGCCTGGGCGCAGACTTGCAGGCCCAACCCGCATAGCCCCCGCCGGCCGGTATATAGAAAAGCCCGCTGCCTTACTGGCAGCGGGCTTTTCTATATTTTCAAGTATGCGTTGCAGCCCTAGTGACGCAGCTTACAACCCCTTAGTCGAGGTTGTTTTGACCCGAGTAGTAGTGGTACGACGGGCAGCGGGCTTAGCGGGCCGGCGCTTGGTAGTCGTCTGCTTGGTTTGGGTGGCTTTCACGGCCTTAGTGGTCGTGGGGGCAGTAGCGGCGGAGCTGGTTGGGGCGGTTTGGGCCTGGGCGGTGGCAGCCAAGACAAGGCCCATCAGCAAAGAAGCAACGGTTTTCATGGGAAGGAGAATAAGGTGAGAACATGCACGCCTTATACGGTTGAGCTTGCCAAAACAGCTACCCCGCTTTTTTGCGCAAGGTCAGCCCTACTTTGCAGGGCTGACCTCGCGCAAAAAAGCCCCCGCTACAGGGCGTAGCGGGGGCTTTTTTCGTGGCTTTGCCAGGAATTACATGCCGGGCTTGGTTTTAGCCTTCGCCTTCATGTTCTCATCCTTGGTTTTGATTTTGCCTTTTTTGTCGGCTTTGGACTTCGTCTTGCCGCTTTCCATCGTGCCGGTGCTCATCGAGCCCGAAGACGAGTTGGTATCCATCGAACCCGAGCCGCTGGTGGTGCTCATGGTGCCGGTACCGGACGTGGTGCCCATCGTACCCGTACCCGAGGTAGTACCCGTGTTTACGGTGCCGCTGGTCGTACCCATCGTGCCGGTACCCGAGGTAGTGCCGGTGTTGTAGGTGCCGCTGGTGGTACCCGTGCCCATCGAGCCCGAGGTGGTGCCGGTGCTCATGGTGCCCGAAGTAGAAGAGCCGCTCGTCATCGAGCCGCTGGTCATCGAGCCGGAAGTTGAAGAACCGGAAGTGCTGGTGCCGGTGGTAGTGGTACCGGTGGTAGAGCCGGAGGTAGTTTGAGCCGAGGCCGAAGTGATACCAGCGGCAAATAAGGCGGCGAGAGCAAAAGCAGTTTTCATAGTGAGAGATGATGTGGAAGTAGAGAGGTCTATACCCGACCAGTTGGTCTTGGTAAGGCCTCATACGGGTAATACTGCTCAGTTGTTGGAAAAAAACGAACGTGCGGCCCTTTTCAGCACCGCTAAAGGCTTAGTATCCGACCATTCCGAAAGCGTAGCACCCTGCTCTTTGCCGCGGTAGGTATTAGCCTGATTCGGCCTTATGGGCTCCTACAGCCGAGTTTAGCCCGCAGTAGCACTCCGAAAGGCGCTGGTACCTTGCGGGGTGAATAACCGCAAAAAGAAAAGCCCGGCTAGACCGGGCTTTCTGATTGGTATCGGGCGTTTACCCGGGGCCGGCAGCGACTACAGCTCCTGGTTGGCAGGACGTACGCCAAACTTATAAGTCGTGGTCGATTTCAGCGTCTGGCCGGGCTGCAGGGTGGTGCTGGGAAACTTAGGCTGGTTGGGTGAATCGGGGAAGTGCTGGGTCTCCAGGCAGAAGCCCGCGTGCTTGCCGTACTTCGTGCCCCCCTTGCCCGTGAGCGTACCGTCCAGGAAATTACCCGTGTAGAACTGCACCCCGGGTTCGGTGGTGAAGACCTCCAGCGTGCGGCCCGAAGCAGGGTCGTAGACACTGGCAGCGGGGTGCTGGCCCCCGCCGGTACCGGCATTCAGCACCCAGTTGTGGTCGTAGCCGCCGGGCACCTGGGCAATTCGTTCGCCGATGGTGTGCACGGTGGTAAAGTCGAACGGCGTGCCTTTCACCGGGCGCAGTTCCCCGGTCGGAATCAGGGTTTCATCCACTACCGTGTAGCGGTCGGCAAAGAGCTTCACCTCGTGCTTGAGCACGTCTTTGCTCTGCCCCAGGCTCAGGTTGAAGTAGCTGTGGTTGGTCAGGTTGACGGGCGTGGCCTTGTCGGTAGTGGCCGAGTAGTCGATTTTCAGCGCATCGTCGTTGGTGAGCGTGTAGACCACGGTGACGGCCAACTGGCCGGGGTAGCCTTCCTCCCCGTCTTTGCTCGTGTAGGTCAGGCGCAGGGTTTGCCCCTCGGCCGACGTGCCGGGCTGGGCCTGCCAGATCACCTTGTCGAAACCCTGCAGACCGCCGTGCAGGTGGTTCGGTCCGTTGTTCTTGGCCAGCGTATAGGTCTGGCCCTCGAGGCGAAACTGCCCGCCCTGGATGCGGTTGCCGTAGCGCCCAATCAGGGCCCCGAAGTAGGGGCCCGCTTTCTGGTACTCCGGGCTCTGGTAGCCGCTCACGTTGTCGAAGCCCAGCACGATGTCGCCGAGCTGGCCGGCTTTGTCGGGCACCCGCAGGCTGGTGACGATGCCGCCGTAGGTGGAAATAGTGGCTTGCAGGCCGTGGGCATTGGTGAGCGTGTACAGCTGCACCTCGGTGCCGGCCTGGGTTTTGCCAAAGGAAGCTGAAGTGGGCATAGAAGTCGAAGATTCGGTAGAAGTCGGGGCGGAACTGGCGGAAGAGGCGGCGGTTTGCTCGGGCTTTTTGGTTTGCTCACAGGCGGCCAGGCCTAGTGCGGAAACCAGGCTGCCAGCCAGCAGCACGGAGCGAAACGGGAACAGACGGGTAGCTGTACGTGGTACCATAAAACGCAGGATGGGTTGGAAAGGCGAAAAAGAATAGAGTAGGCGTGTTGGAACCGGCTGACCCAAGCCTACAGGCTTTTGGCAAAGCCGACCTTAATCTTGAGCTGAAAGTCGCCGATTACCTTGAAGATTTCCTTGAGGCTGACTTCTTCCACCCGGGTCAGGGTTTTGGGGTCAAGGTAGTTATCCGGGCGGGTTTTGTCGCTGATAATCTGCACGGCTTGCTTTTTAAGGCGCATACCCATCAGGTAATAGTACGACTGCAGCAGCTCCTGGTACTCTTTGTCGGAGAAGATGCCCTGCTCTTTGAGCGCCGCCAGCCGCTCACCGGTATTGGTCAGGAAGATGCGGTGCTTGAGGGCGTAGATGCGGGCCAGATCGACGATGGGCGTCATGGTTTTCTTCAGGTTGAACACCTGCTGGGAGCCCACGGTGAACGTGCGGATGTTGCGAAAAAACGTCAGCGGGGGCTCAAACTGCAGGGCGTTGATGGCCATGTAGTAGAAAAACCGGTCGTGGGGCACTTGCAGCTGCTCGCTCAGAAACGCCTGCAGCTCCTGCATAATGGTGGCGTCGCCGTAGAGGTAGCGGCAGTCGAAAAAGGCCGCAAACTGCATGACCGCCTCGGGATTCGACTCGCTGATCCACTCGGTGTAATTACGCTTCCAGTGCGAGAGAGAATGAGTCCACTTCGAGTTTTTGGCCATAAAGCCGCCTTCGCAGAAGCTGAAGCCAATGGCGTTGAGCTGGTCGGAAACGTGGGTGGCAAACTGCTTGAAATAGGCCCGCACGGCCTCGCGCTGCTCGTTGGCCTTGTCTTCGTAAATAATGGCGTTGTCCTGGTCGGTGAGTAGGGTTTGCTCCTTGCGGCCCTCGCTGCCCAGCACCATGAAGACAAACTTGGCCGGCGGCGGCCCCAGCTCCTGAATCACGCCCTCAATGACTTTCAGGGCAATGGTGTCGGAAATGCTGGTAATGAGCTGGTTTACAATTTCGGGCTTCACGCCCCGGTCCAGGAGCTGGTACACCATGTCGGGCACCTGCTCCCAGCGCCGCCGCAGCTCGGCCCCAGACACGGCCTGCTTTACCGACTGAATAAAGATAAACGGCGACTGGGCCTGGTCGCTGAGCAGCTTGTTGCGGCTCACAAACCCAATGTAGCCATGCTCATTGCGCACGAGCAGGTAGCGGGTCTTGGTCTGAAACATCTGCAAAATGGCCTCATACACATAGGCCTGAGAACTGATGCTGACCACCGGAGCATCCATAATGGTGCTCACCGGCTGGCGCGCGTCGTGCAGGCCAGCCACCACTTTGTCGCGCAGGGTAATGTCGGTTACGTAGCCGATGATGGCGCCCGTCGCCTCGTCGGTGATAAAGTAGCAGCTGGTGCGGGCCTCGGCCATCTGGCGGGCCACCTCGTGAATGGGCGTGGTGCCGGCACACGTCACCAAGTCGCGCAGCTCCACGGCTTCGAGGCGGCGCGAGTAGAGCTGGTCGGAAGCAATGTAGTTGTGGGCCACGCTGCCCTGGTTGAGCTTCACAAAGTGGGCGTACTCGTCGTCGAGCATGCGCTGCCCGTACTTGGTTGTGAAGTGCTCGAAGAAGCCCGGGTAGGCCTGGCACAGCCCCCGGAAGTGGCGACGGTGCAGGAAATAGACTTTGGTGCCGCGCTTGGCCAGCACCGTGCGCAAGGAGCGTTTCTTGTTGAGCAGCACCGAGATGCCGCCGTAGCAGCAGCCCGGCCCGCAATGCTCTACCAGGCGCTTGTTTTGCTGGCTGTCGTAGAAAAACGTCTCGTACTCGCCCTCCACCACAATGTCGAGCCCGCGGAGCTTGGAGACGTCCTGCATGTAGATAACGGCCTCACGCGGGTGGCTCACTTCTTCCAGCAACTCGGCAATTTCGCGCAGCACATCCTCGGGCAGCTGGTCGAAGGGCTTGACGGTGCGCAGGAATTCTATCCGTTCGGTCATAGTCAGAACAATAAGAAGTAAGTGGCCAGCACGAGCAGAGCCAGCAGCAGCAGCCCGGCAAGTATAACCGAATAGTTGGGCTCGGGCTCCAGCCCAGGCCGCCGGAACTGCGCCTGGGCCGCCACAATCTTGTCGGTCAGGTCGCCTTTGTTCCAGAGCTCGAAAAAGCAGCGGGCCGTGGCGTAGGCATCGACCAGGGCATCATGCTGCCGCTGCAACGGCTCGTGAAACAGCCGCTCGTAAAGCTCGCCCAGCCGCAGGTAGCCCTGCTGCCCGGGCCGCACAAACCGGCTGGTGGTGAGCATGGTGCAGAAGGTCGGCAGCATTTCCAGCGGGTTTTCCAGTCCGGCCCGGTAGAAGCCCACGCCCAGCATGTGGAAGTCGAGCTTCATGAAGTGGGCCACGACCAGAGGCTCGTAGCGCAACAGATCCTGAAACAGCTGGTGCATCACTTCGTGGCGGGGCTTGCCGTGCGCCAGCAAAAACTCCCGGGTCAGGCCGTGCACGCTCACGGAGGCAGAACTTACGTCGTAGTCGCTGGGCAGGATGTAGTGGTTTTCGGCCTTGATTTCCTGTCCGTCGCGGGTGTAGACAACCCAGGCCAGCTGGGCAATATGGGGCCAGTTGCCGAGCACCGAGTAAGGCTGGTTCCAGTCCTGCGGAATGCCGGAGGTTTCGGTATCGACAAACAGCAAATACTCTCTCACGGCGGGCAAAAGGCAGTTAGGTTATTTCACCACGGGTCGGATGTGGCCCTGTTTATCGAACTCGACGGGCACCACGGCGGCTTGCTTCTGCACGGGGGCGTCGGCATCGTTGCCAAACAGGGTGCTCCACCACTTGCCTTTCACGTCCTGAAAAAAGACGTTGTGGCCGGCATACGGTACCGACACGTAGCGGGGCTCGTAGGGCCCCAGCAGCGTCCGGGATTCGGCCGTCAGACAGTGGTAGCGTTCATAGTAACGCTCGGCGCAAGATAGATAATAGCGCCCATTGGCTTTAAATAAATAAGCCCCTTCAAAGCCTACATGATTGAGTTCCGACTCCTTGCAGGGCCGGTTGGGGTGGTGATGGTCGATGTCGGTATCGGGCAAGGCGCAGCGCAGGGGCACAAAGGGGCCGGTCAGGGCGCTCAGGCCGGCGTTCATGGGCGCAATACTGCCGCTGCCGTAGAGAAAGTAGACTTTGCCATCGTCGTCCTGAAACAAGGAAGCGTCGATGCCGGTGGGCGTCAGGGGCGCGTCGGGGGTATTGGTGCTCACGTAAGGGCCTTCGGCGCGGCCGGTGGTGCTCTTGAGCAGGCCCGTGCCCAGGCCAGTCATGCAGTAAGCAATGTAGAAGTTGCCGTTGAGGTAGCGGATTTCCGGGGCCCACAACGCCCGGCGGCGGTTGCCGTTTTTCACCGTCCACTGCTTTTGCCAAGTACCGTCGCGCTCGATGCTCCAGACCAGCCCCAGCGGCTCCCAGGCTTTCATATCCTTGGACTTCCATACCCGGATACCTTCGTTGGCCACCATAAAATCAGGGCCAAGGGTGCCGGTGAGGTAGTACGTTTTATCGGGACCGAGGCAGATGCTGGCGTCGCGCAGGGGCGTGTCGAGCACAGGCTTTACCGGCGGCATGGGGGGCTCGCCGGTGTGGGGAAAGTCCTTCACCGTTTTCTTTACCGGCGCAGCGGCCGGGGCCTGGGCCCAGCTCAGCTGACCAAACAGCAAACCGCTAAGGGTAAGCAAGAGCAGAAAAGCTTTCATCGGGGAAGGAGTGACGGTTTTTCCTGAACGTCATGTCGACCAACGGGAGACATCTCGCAGGCTATGGTATTGTCATGCTTCGGCTGCGCTCAGCATGACGGTCTGGGTTGTTCCTTCCCTGCTACTTCCGGGCCGGCTCCCACCCTTCTCCCCCGGCAAAAATGGCTTTGAGCGTATACTTTTTGGCTTCCTTGGCCGTGAGCTGACGCGCCCATTTCACCCGTTCCTTGGAATTGCCCCCCGGGCCGGTGGAGTTGTATTCGGCGTAGTACACCGTCTTTTCGTTGTCGGGGTTGCGCCAGTTGTCCCAGCCGGCGGGCGTGATGTGGGCCCCCAACTCACAGTTGATGAACACGGTTTTGGCATTGGGCCGCCAGGGCCGGCCCAGGTACACTTTCTTCGCCTCGTCGTTAGCCGTGAGTTTGCAGTTGAGCAGCACATAGCCGTACTTCTGGTGCCCGGTCGTGGACGCTGCCGTGATGTAGGAGTTGCGCTTGCTGCGCAGCTCACAGCCGTCGAATACCACGGTGGCCGTGCCGAACAGAAAATCCGTGGTGCCTTCGATGTAGCAATTCTGGTAGTACTGCCGGCTATTTTCGACCGCCATGTAGAGCGTGTCCTGATTACCCAGCATCCGGCAATTGCGGAACGTGGCCCGGTCGCCCTCCACGTGCAAGGCCACGGCCTGCCCTACCGGCCCCGCGGAATTTTCGAAGGTGATGTTTTCGGCCGTGAAGTCGTTGGCCTCCACCAGCACCGTGTGCGAGGTGTAGGTGGTGTGCTTGGCGGCGTCGCCGGAGTAGTCGCCGAAGGTGATGATGACACCCGTGTTGCTTTCCCCTAGCAGCGTCACGTGGGTTTTGTGCGAGGGCACCACCAGCTTTTCGCGGTAGGTACCGTTCTTGATAAATATGGTCACCGTCACCTGCGACAAATCCCGGGAGGCATTGACGGCCTCCTGAATAGTGCGGTAGTCGCCGGAGCCATCCGGGGCCACGGTCATGCGCGTGACTTGCGGCGGGGCGGGCGTAGGCGCGGGTTTGGCCACAGACGCCGGGGTAGCTGCCGGCGCGGACGGCACGGTTTGGGCGTGCAGGTGAGCGGCGCTTAGTGCCAAGCCAGCCGCTAGCAGAAATCGGGGAAGAAACATTGTATTCGGGGTTCATACTAGGCGAGCCGCCCACCTTAGGCCAACGTGCTTCGCCGTCGCGTAACATGTTCCGTTTTGTCTAGTCCTGGGTCGGGTCCCAGTTGCGGAACACCTTTTCGCGGGTGTAAGCCTTGGCCTGCTCGTCGGTGAGCTGGTGACTCCAGGCGACGCGCTGCTTGGACTGGGCGCCCTTGCCTTTGTTCTGGTACTCGGCGTAGTAAGCGGTTTGCTTGTTGGTTTCCTTGCCCCAATGGTCCCAGCCGACGGCACTGATCTGCTCACCTAGGTCACACTTGATGAAGACTGTTTTGGCGTAGGGGCGCCAGGGCCGGCCCAGCATAAAGCTGCCCGCCGGGGCGTCGCCGGTGATTTTACAATTCCGGAATACGTAGCCGTAGCGGGTACTATCGGGCGTGGAAGCAGCCGTGACGTAGCCCCCACCCTGCTTGCAGAAGATGATGCAATCCTCAAAAAAGGCGGTGCTGGAGCCGAAAATGAAGTCTACGGTGCCCTCGATGTAGCAATCCTTGTAGTACTGCCGCGAGCCGTAGCCGTAAGTATAAAGCGTATCCTGGAAGCCCAGAAAGCGGCAGTTCCGGAACCGGGCTTTGTCGCCGGCCACCCACACAGCCACCGCCTGCCCCACCGGGCCGGAGGCGTTCTGGAAGGTGATGTTCTCGGCCGAGAAGTCGGAACCGTAGACGTAGATGCTCGACGAGCCCGAGGTACCCTTGTCTTCGCCGAAGATGTTTTTCTTCTGGTTGTAGTCGTCGTAGGTCAGCACCGTTTTTTCCCGGTCTTCCCCGATAATCTTCACCAGGTTCTTGGAGCCGGCCAGGATGAGCTTTTCCTTATAGATGCCCTTCTTGATGAAGATGGTGGTGACTTTCTTGCGAAAATCGGGCACGGCGTTGAAGGCTTCCTGCACGGTGCGGTACTGTCCCGAGCCGTCCTGGGCCACCACAAAATCGTAACCGAAGGCCCGGCCCGCCACGAGCCACAGCAGGCCCAGCAAACTCAGCAGCTTCCTCATGGCGCGGTGGGTTGGTCGTCTTTGCCGGTTTTGGCCGGCGGTATGGCGTTCTTGGCCGTGGGCTTGGCAATACGCTCCGACAGCAACGGCAGCTTCTGGGCTATTACCTGGCTTACGACCAGCTGGGCCATTTTGCGGGCACCCACTTCGCTGAAGTGGGTGTTGTCCTGGCGGCCGTAGGGGTAGTTGGGATGGTCGCCGGGCTCGAGTTGCAGAAACAGCTGCTTGGACTGCTCGGCGCCGTATTTTTGCAGTAGCTCCCGACTCATCTTGTCGAGGTCAATCAGCGGCACTTTCAGCTCCCGGGCCACGTCCAGCGTAGCGGCTGAATAAGCCACGTGGGTTTCCATGATCTTGCCCTCCTTGTCGAATTTGCGGCGCGTGACGGGCGTGATGAGCACGGGGTAGCCCTTTTTGCGGCGCGTCTCGGTCACGAACTTCCTCAGGTTCTGGCGGTAGTCGGCCGGGGCCACGTACCGGTCGGGCTTGTCCTGGGCCTCGTCGTTGTGGCCGAACTGGATGAAGACGTAGTCGCCTTCCTGCAGGGCATCCACAATAGGCTGCCAGCGGTTTTCAGCCATGAAGGTGCGGGTACTGCGCCCGTTCTGGGCCCGGTTATCCACGACCACCGTCGAGTCGAAGTACGTGGGCAAAGGCATACCCCAGCCGGTTTCGGGAAAGGTTTGCTTGATCTTCTGAGCAATGGTGGAGTCACCAATCAGATAGAGCTTGATTTTCTTGGGCGGTGCTCCGGCAAAGGAAAGCAACAGCAGCACGGCCAGCGGCCAGAGGCGTTTCAGCCAGCGTGTTTGCATAGCGGGTGGGTTGGGAATTTTATAGCAGAGCAGTGGAAGCAGCAAGATCAAAGGCAATCGTCATGTCTCCCGCTGGGTCGACATGACGTTCTGATGGAGTGTAATGACGCATTCAGGATCAGCTATTTACCGGGCTTGGGCGTCCACGGTCTTCTTGACTTCGCGCTTCACGATACGGGCGGCCAGGTCGAGCTTGAGGGTGCGGATGTCGGCCAGCACGAGTTGGGCCATTTTGCGGGCGCCCAGCTCATTGAAGTGCGTGTTGTCGTCGCGGCCGGCGGGGTAGTTGGGGTGCTCCCCGGGGGCGAGGTGGTTGAAGAGCAGCTTGGAGTTTTCCGGGCCGAACTGCTGGAGCAAAGCCAGGCTTTCGGCATCTAAATCAATCAGAGCTACTTTCTGCTCCTGGGCTACGGCACGCACGATGCCCGCGTACACGGCATGGGTTTCCTCGACCTTGCCGGCCGTGTCGAACTTACGACGGGCCACGGGCGTGAGCAGCACCGGCGTGGCTTTCTTGGCCCGGGTTTCAGCGACGAAGCGCACCAGATTGGCGCGGAAGTCGGCCTCGGGCGTGTAGTTGGCCTTGGTCGGCACCTCGTCGTTGTGGCCGAACTGAATGAAGACGTAGTCGCCGGGCTGGAGGGCCGCGGCGACGGGCTGCCAGCGGTTTTCGGCCAGAAACGACTTGGTACTGCGCCCGTTCATAGCCCGGTTGTCGACCGTGACGGTTTCATCGAAAAAGTACTTAAAAGGCATGCCCCAGCCGGTTTCAGGAAAGGCCTTTTCCTCTTTATTCGACATCGTGGAGTCGCCGATGAGGTAGACTTTGATGGCGGAGGGCGGAGCGCTAGTGAAAGCCAGCAGCGCCAGCAGGCAGCAAACTGCCGCCGCAGAAAGCACACGGTGAACCATGCAGATCAGGAAAGGGTGGGATGAGGCAAGTTCGGCTGCGTGTCCTATCCGGGGTGGCGGCTGGCCTATCAGCCCGCTTGTGCCCCGCATCGGGTTGCGCGTTTTGGCAAGTAAAGGCAATTCTAGACCCGAAAAGAGGAGCCCCGGGAGTTTATTTGCGCAAACGTTGCCGGGAACGTTGCCACAGAGCGACGCTACTGTTCCCTACAAAAAAAGGCCGCTGCACTTTAGTACAGCCGCCTTTCCCTTATTGATGAGGAACTTCCTCCTACTCAGCTTACCAGTAAATGGTGTAAAGCGCCGTCAGGAGCACGGCAATGACCATGGCGCCGATGGTGAAGCTGCGCTGGGGCTTGAACATGCTGGCATCTACTTCCAGACCTTTGGCTACCACGCCGCGGCTGGTTTCAAACAAGCTGATGATGACCATCACGATGATGCAGATGACGAACACGAAGCCCATCCGGTCGAGGAAGGGAATTTCGTAGACGCCGGCCTGGCTTTTCACCGCGAAGCCCAGGGGTGCCAGGAACGAAAGGTCCATGATGCCGGGCAGGAACTTGAACAGGATGGAGAGCAAAAAGCCGCCGATGGTGGCAAACAGGGCCGCATTGGACGTCGTTTTCTTCCAGAAGAAGCCCAGGATAAACATGGCGAAAATGCCCGGCGACACGAAGCCGGTGTACTCCTGAATGTACTGGAAGCCGCCCTTCTTGTCGATGCCCAGGTGGGGGGCAATCAGCACACCCAGAATCATGGCTACGACTACGGCAATCTTGCCGACGGCCACCAGTTTCTTCTCCGAAGCCTCGGTGTTCAGGACTTTCTTGTAGATGTCGAGGGTGAAGATGGTGGCAATGGAGTTGGCCTTACCGGCCAGGGAGGCTACCACGGCGGCCGTCAGAGCCGCAAACGACAACCCTTTCAGGCCCACGGGCAGAATGTTGAGCAGCACGGGGTAAGCGCGGTCGGGGTTTACTTCGCCGTCCTGCATCATCTCAGGCCCGAAGATATCCTGCTTGAAGAGTACGTAGGCGGCAATGCCGGGCAGCACCACAATGATGGGCATGAGCAGCTTGAGGAAGGCGGCAAACAAAATACCGGAGCGGGCCGTGGGCAGATCAGCCCCGAGGGCGCGCTGGGTGATGTACTGGTTGCAGCCCCAATAGTTCAGGTTCACAATCCACATGCCGCCGAGGAGCACCGTGAGGCCCGGTAAGTCGATGAAGTTGGGGTTATCCTGCTTGAAAATCATCTGGAAGTGGTCGGCGGCCTGGTCCTGCATCAGCTTGAAGCCGCTGATGACGCCCGACTGGCCGTAGTGGTCGGCCACCATGTCGAGGGCCAGGTAGGTGGTAGCCAGGCCGCCCAGAATCAGGAAGAACACCTGAATGACGTCCGTAAAGCCGATTACCTTCATACCGCCCAGGGTGATAATGACGGCAAACACGGCCAGGGCGTACATACAGAACGTCAGGTTCAGGCCAGCAATACTGCTGATGGCAATGGCGCCCAGGTACAGAATCGAGGTCAGGTTGACGACTACGTAGAGCATGAGCCAGAAAATGGCCATAATCATGGCCACGGTGCCGTTGTAGCGCTGGTGCAGAAACTGGGGCATCGTGAAGATGTGGTTCTTCAGGTACACCGGAATAAAGAACACGGCTACGATGATGAGCGTCAGGGCGGCCATCCACTCGTAAGTGGCAATGGCCAGGCCCATCTTGAAGCCCGAGCCCGACATGCCCACGAACTGCTCGGCCGAAATGTTGGAGGCAATGAGCGAGGAGCCGATAGCCCACCAGGTCAGGGACCCTTCGGCCAGGAAGTAGTCTTTGGAGTCGCCCTCCATCGTGCCGTCGTGGCCGGTTTTGCGGCGGTAGATCCAGATGCCGTATCCCGATACGATCAGGAAATAGACAAAGAATACAATGTAATCTAAGGTGGCGAGTTGATTCATTGAAACAGAGAAAGAGTAGGGAATTCGAGGTGGAGCACGGGGCCGGGTTCAGCAGCGCCGGAAAAGGTTGGCTAAAGCTAACGTCACGGACCCTGAGTTTCACCCTTGGAACCCTAAATAAAGGGGTTAAAACTGGTTTACTCCCTTTATCAGCCCAGAAAACCTACCGCAACCGTTTGCATAGAACCGCCTTTTGCGTACGTCGTCACCGCTGCGCTACAGCGGAGTCCGATCAGGGGGCAGGCGTCGCTAGGAGGCGCTGCGGCCCCAAGGCGGCAGCCAGGTCGGGCAAATCGTAGTGGGCCAGCACGCCGGGCACAACCACCGAATACCAGTCTTTGCCGGTAGGCTGCTCCAGGATCTGGTGAAACGAAGTGACAGGAGAGCTTACCCATACCTTGGCAATGGCCGGCGCCAGCACCGCCGCGTGCAGGGCCACGGGCGCGGCCTGGCCCGTCGCGCAGAGCTCAACGGCCGCCGTTTGCAGGCGCGGCTCCTGCTGCATAAAGCCCAGCAGCATGAATACGTCGACTACGCGCTGGCCCAGTAAGGGCTGGCCCACGTGCAGAGCCGTCAGGGCGTTGCGGTACTCGCGGTTGTAGTATTTCTTGTCGTTGAACTGCTCCGGGTCGGCCGATTCGCCCAGGCCCCGCAGGTCGGCGAGCAGCACGGCGTAGTTCCGTTGTAAGTAGCCCGTCAGCAGCGCGGTGCTGTCGGCCAGGGTACGCTTGCCTTGCTCGGGCAGCCAGAGCACCACTTTGGTCACGGGGGCGTCGCCGGCGGGCCAGGCCAGCAGCGCGGGCAGCGGCACCTGACCTTGGCGCCGGATAATGAGCTTACGGAGCGGCGTACCGTCTTTGGCCGCCACGATTTCCTTCCACTCCACCGCTACCGGGGCCGCGAGCTGCGTGGGCAGGCCGAGCTGCTGACGAATCAGGGCGGGCAGGTCGGGGGTGGAATGTTGGCGGCGCTGCCGGGTTAGGTCGGCGGCCAAGTTTAGGTTGCGCTGCGGAATCAGCATTTCGTCTTTAAAAGCGGTGGCGACCTGCCCCGTGCGGGTACACCACAGCTCCTCGGGTTTCAGCGTGGCCAAGCTTCCCTCCTGCACCGGTCGGGGGTCGTTGTAGAGCCACCGACGGAACCACTGCACGGCCGCCTCGCGCTTGGGCTGGGAAATACCGTGGCCGTCGTCGTAGGTGAAAAGGCTGATTTTCTCCGGCTGGCCCAACCGCTGGTACACTTGGCGCAGCTGGGTGTAGGTTTCCTGAATGATGTTGTAGTCCACAAAATCAAAGCGACCGGCCAGGATTTGCAGGGGCTTGGGCGCAAACATGATGGGCCAGTCGGCCACGTCGAGGCGGGCCCGGCCGGCGCCGGGAATCATCACGCAGCCGTCGGCAGGACCCGTTAGCTCCAGCACCCGCTCGCCACTGGCCACGTAGCTGCACAGGGCGGCTACCTTCACCCGCTCGTCGAAGCCCATAAAATAAGCCGTTTGCGTCGCTCCGCCCGAGTTGCCCAACGCCCCAATTCGCTCGGCATCCACTTCCGGACGCGTAAGCAAATAATCCAGGCCGCGCACGTTGTCCCAGAGCTCATCGGCTACGCTGCTCGTCCCCAGCAGGCTCGATTCGGCGTTCAGCAGCGTGTGCTCGGTGGTGCCGCCGCGGGTCAGGGGCTTGCCCGTTGCATCCACCAGCTGGTACCGCTCCCCCTGGGAAATCGGGTCGATAACGAAGACTACAAAGCCGTTTTTGGCGAAGAGAATGGCGGTTTTCTGGTACGACTCGGTGGCTTTGGATTCGGCCTCGTGCCCACAGAAGAGCAGTACTCCCGGTAGCCGGCCCTTCGCTCCCTCGGGCACGTACAGGTTGGCCGTGACGTGGTGGCGGGGCGTACTTTCGTACACAACTTTCTCAATGCGGTACCCGTCGCGCGGCAGTTTACCGGTAATGCGGGCCTTCAGCGCCGTTTTGGCCGGCAGCGGCCCCAGCAGCTGGCGGAAGCGCGCCCGGGCCGAGTCCCGGTAAGCCAGCACGCCAGCCTCCGACTGCAGGGCCTGCGTCAGGGAAGCCCGGCGCGCATCATACTGCTGGTGTACCTGCTGCAGAAGTGCCGTATTGAGCGAGACGTTGGCCTTCCACTCCAGCACATCGTACGGCTTCTGAGCCTGGGCCAGGCTTACGCTCAGCAGCCCCAAAAGCAGCAGGAAGAAGTGTTTCAGATTCCGCATTCGTACGGATTGTTTTGAGTCAGAAAGGGTAATACAACTGCAAAAAGCCTGGGCAGACACTTCTACCCAGGCCTTTCGCACTTAGTACAGGTTCCCCGGGCCAACTACTCCGCGGCTTAATAGCGGGAGCCAGCCATGGGCAAGAGGTTAAGCCGAAACCTGGGCGCCTACGTGGCTGACCACGGTGGCATATACGCCCTGGTCCAGCATGAGCTGCAATTGCCCGGCTACCTGCGCGGCAAAACCCGGCAGCGTGGTCAGGTCATGGCTCCACAGGCTCTGATTGCGCAGTACCGTGTTGGTCAGCTCGGCAGCGTCGAGGCGCTGCCAGAGGTCGGCAAAGTAGGCGGCCTTTTCGTCCTGAATCGGATAGGCCTGCCCGTTGAGCTCTCCGTACCAGGTATGGTCTTGCTCGTGGGTGCCGCGCATAAACAGCAGGTAAGCCGCAAAACCCACGGCCGCGCACTGGGGCACCTGCCGATGCCGCTCGAAATAGTGCACCAAGGTAGCCACGGCCCGCATTTGCAGCTTGGCCGAATAATTCAGCGTGATGCCCAGCCAGCGGTGCTCAATATAGGGGTTGCGGAACCGGTCGAGCACCTGATGGCCAAACTCGCGCGACACCGCCTCGGCTACCGGGTAGGGAATGCCCGCGCGCAGGTTGTCCTGCATCAGGTGAGTAATAAAGCGGCTCAGCGCCTCGTCTTCCATAGCCGCCCGCACCGTATCGAAGCCACTGAGGAAGGCCAGCCCGCAGCTCAGGGTATGGGCCCCGTTGAGCATGCGCAGCTTTAATTCCCGGAACTGCTGGATATCGGGTTGCACGACGACACCCTTGTCGGCCTGTTCGAAGGCCAGCACCTGCCTCACGTGGTCGTCGCCCTCAATGGCCCAGAGGCGGTAGACTTCCGACATCGTGAGCAGATCGTCGTTGTAGCCCAGCTCGGCCTCCAGGGCAGCTTGCATGGCAGCATCGGGGCGGCCCGGCACGATGCGGTCCACCAACGAATTACAGCAGGTATTGGCCGTCTCGAGCCAGTCGATAAACTCGGCTTCCAGCTCGTTGCGGTGGGCAAGCTCCAGCAGAATAGCTTCGAGCTTGCGGCCGTTGTCCGGAATCAGCTCGGTGGGTACAATCACCAGGCCTTTGGTCGGGTCGCCGCCGAAGGCCTGCCAGCGCGCGTAGAGCACGGCCAGCAGCTTGCCCGGAAACGACTGGGGCGGCGTCCGGCGAATATCGTCGGCGACCAGCTGAATGCCGACTTCGGTGGTGTTGGAAATGACGACGGCCAAATCGGGGCTCTGAGCGAAACGCAGTACTTCCGCCCACTGACTTTTGGCTGACAACACCCGGCTGATAGCCGAGCTGACCACGTTTTCCTCAATCTGTTGGCCGTCCTCAATACCGCGGATGCAGAGCGTGTAGAGCCCGTCCTGGCGCGTGAAAGCCGTAATGTCGCCCCCGTCGGTTGACTTCACCACCACAATGCGGCCGTTGAAGATGCCCTGCCGGTTAGCTTTGTCGATGAGGTAATCGGGCAGGCCCCGCAGCAGCACGCCGGTGCCAAACTGCAGCACTTTTTCGGGCAGGGCCAGATGAGCCGCTTCGGGTAGGGCCACGGGCGCCGTGCCCAAGCCAGCCAGAGTGTTTGTAGATAATTCTTTCATGATCAGCGGATCATATACAGTGGTGGTCCTTCTCTCCTATTCTTCCTGCCGCCCGCGGCAAACTGCGCAGAACCAAACATCCTCGGCAACGACCTCTAAGCGGGGCGGTTGCCGAGGATGAACGGGTTCCGGTCAGGCGCAGCGGCCGGTTAGTTATAGCCCGGGTTCTGCACCAGGCGGTTATTGGTGTTGAGCGACGTAGCAGGAATGGGCAGCAGCTGCCGCGTGGTCACGTAACCGGAGGCAATGTCGGCTACGCGGGCCTCGGTGATGGCCGAGCGCCAGGCTACGGCCGTCGCACCCGCCGGGGCCGTAGTCGGGGCCGGCCGGTAGAACGAACGCACAAACTTGATCTGCCCGTTGGTTACGGTGTAGTACATCGTCAGCGGAATGTTGGCGTACGGGCTGGCGGGGGTTTTGTCGGCCAACCAGGCCCGCAGGGTTTTCTTGGCCTCGTCGAGCTTGGGACCCAGCAGGTTCCAGCGAATCAGGTCATACTTGCGGATGCCTTCGCCGCCAAACTCCAGGAACCGCTCGTTCTGCAGGAAGGTAAAGAAGGTGGCCTGGTCGGCGGGAGCTTTGCCGGCTGCCGTAGCATTGCCCCGGAAGGCGCGCAGCCGCACTTCCATCAGGGCTTGCGTGGCCGATACCCCTTTGAAGGTAGCCGTAGGGCCGGCCAGCTCGTTCTGCGCCTCGGCAAACATCAGCAGCACGTCGGCGAAGCGAATCAGGGGCCAGTTGTAGCCCAGGCTTTGCACCGAAGCACCCGATACCAGCGGGCTGCGCCAGTCGCGGCGGAACTTGCCGTCGTAGATGGTGAGCAGGTTGGTGGCCTTCTGCGCGTCGTTCGATTCGATGGTGTAGGGCGCCAGCGTCACGTCGCGGCGCACATCCAGGGAGTCGAAGGCGTAGAAGTAGGTAGGCAGGGCCGTAATGGCACCGCTCGAGGCGCCGTACTTCGGCGAGGCGTTGATGCGGGGACCGTTGTAGTAGCCCAGCTTGCTGTCGGAAGCGGCGCTGGCCCCACCCATGCCCACTTCGAAGATGATTTCGCGGTTGGCGTCGCGGCGCAGCTCGTTGATGCTGCGGAAGGTTTCTTCGTAGCTGCTGTTCAGGTTGTGCTGGGCGCGCTGAGCCATCAGCTCCTGGCACTCTACCCGCACCGTGTCGTAAAACTGACGGTAATCAGGGGCCCGCTCCACTACGCCCGACTGGCTGAGCGAGTAGCCAGCCCGGTAGAGGGCAATGCGGGCCCGCAGGGCTTTCACGGCGCCTTTGGTGATGCGCTCATCGGCGGTTACGGCCGTGCGCCACGGCACTACTTTGGCGGCCTCGTCGAGGTCGGCCAGCAGCCGGTCGTAGATCTTGTAGCGGTTTTCGCGGGGAATGTTGAAATCCTGACCGGTTACGGAAGGCTCGAACTGGGCGGGTACATCGCCCCAGTTGCGAATCAGCTCGAAGTAGTACTGAGCCCGCAGCGTGAGGGCCTCGCCGTAGAGACGCTTGACGGCGGCCATATCGGCCCCGCCCTGAAACTGGGCCATCTGCGGAATGTTCTTGATGCAGATGTTGGCGCGCTCTACGCCCTGGTACAAGGTGTTCCAAGGGTTTTGCACCTCGGCGTTGGTTGCTACCGAGGAGTAGCGGGCAATGCCGCGGCGGCCGGTGCCGGCATCGTTGCCGCCCTGGCTGCTTTGCATCTCATCCGAGTCGAAAGGGAAGAAGCTGCTGAGACGGTTGCCGTAGCCCGCATCGCCCGACATGGGGTCGTAGGCGCCCATTACGGCGCTGGTGGCCCCACTAACGGTGCTGAACACCTGCTCGGTGGTATCAAACGAGTTGGGTTCGATTTCCAGAAAATCTTTGCAGGACATCACGCCCGTCAGACAAACGATGCCAAGAGCTGCTATGGTAGGACGAAATATGCGTTTCATGGTGGGAAGCCGTTGCAACTATTAGAGGGAGAGGTTGATACCAAACAGGAAGGCCTTGCTACGCGGATAGGCAGCGTAGTCGACGCCCGGGGTCAGCGGCGTACCGCGGCGGGTGTTCACTTCGGGGTCGAAGCCGGTGTATTTGGTAAACGTATAGAGGTTGTTAGCCGTCACGTAGAAGCGCAGCTGGGTCAGCTTGGCCCGCGAGGTCAGCGTCTTGGGCAGGGTGTAGCCCAGCGTCAGGTTGTTGACGCGCAGGAAAGAGCCGTCTTCAATAGCCCAGGAGTGCGGGAACAGCTGGCGGGTCGGCGTCCAGATCTTGGCGTTCTGGTTCAGGCGGCGCGAGGTTTCCAGGTCCGTAATCACCACGCCGTTTTCGTCGATGGTCCGGTACCGGTCGTTCATGATGGCCAGGCCGTTGCTCAGGTAGGAGTTGGCCAGGTTCGAGGTGAGCTCAATCTTGTTGGCGTTGTAGATGTCGTTGCCAAACACCCAGTTCAGGAAGATGCTGGCATCGAAACCCTTGTAGGCGAACTGCTGGTTTAAGCCACCGGTGAACTTGGGGTTAGCGTTGCCGATAACAGTGCGGTCAGCATCGGTTACCACACCGTCGCCGTTGAGGTCCTTCAGCTTGATGGTGCCGGGAATCACTTCCTCGCCCGCCGCGCTGTAGCCGACCACGCCCCGGTCGGAAACGACGCCGGGCTTCAGGTTCCACTTGCCGTTGCTGTAGCCTTCAAAGTCGTCGGCGGTGTAGAAACCATCCGTCACGTAGCCATACATCAGGCCCACCGGCTGCCCCACGGCCACGTAGTAGTCGGCGGTGATGGCCGTGCTGGCCCAGCCCGAGTACTGCAGGGGCAGCTCGGTCAGGGTGCCCAGGCTTTCGATGCGGTTGCGGTTGAAGGCCAGGTTGGCGTTAGCCGTCCAGGTGAAGTCCGGGGTCTGAATCACGGTACCCGTTGCCTGGAATTCCAAACCACGGTTGGACGTAGCGCCGATGTTGACCAGCTGCGAGGTGTAGCCCGACACGGGCGAGATGGCCAGGTTCAGGAGCAGGTCGCGGGTGCGGTTGGCGTAGGCATCAATAGTCAGCTGCACGCGGTTGCTGAACAGGCTGATGTCCAGACCCAGGTTGCGCGAGATGGTCGTTTCCCACTTCAGGTTTTCGTTGGCCAGGGCCCCTACTACGGCCCCGGGCACCAAGCTCTCGTTCAGGGCATACTGACCCGAGGTGCGGAAAGCGGCGCGGTAGAGGTTGTCGGCAATGCGGTTGTTGCCGGCCAGGCCGTAGCTCACGCGCAGCTTCAGGTCCGACACGGTAGCGGCCAGGGGCTTCATGAATTCTTCCTGCGAAATACGCCAGGCGGCCGAAGCGGCTGGGAAGAAGCCCCAGCGGCTAGAGAGGCCCCGGGCAAACTTCGACGAACCGTCGCCACGGAAGGTAGCCGTCAGCAGGTACTTGTCGTCGAAGGAGTAGTTCAGGCGGGCAAAACCCGAGAGCAGCCGCGCCTTCACGGGCTGGTCGGTGGTCGGGGCCGGCTGGGGAGTAGCCGGGGCGTTGGGGTCGCGCTGGTTGATGTTGTTGAAGGCCTTGTCGGACGAAATCGTCAGGGGCAGGTAGTAGCTCTGCACGTTCTGGGTGTTGAACTCCTGCATGTAGATTTCGTGCCCCAGCAGGGCGTCGAAGGCGTGCTTGTCCTTGTTGAAATTGTAGGTCAGCACGTTCGAGTTGTTGAACGTTACCAGCGAGCCGGTGGCAATGCCCAGGAACGGCAGGCCCGAGAAGTTGCCGCCTTTAATAGTGGGCGAAAACTGGCCGTTGAAGGTTTCCGTGCGGGTGTTGCTGTTGTCGAAGCCGACCGTGGAGCGGAAGGCCAGGCTCTTGGTGAAGTTGTACTGCGCGTTGCCGCCCAGGTTGAAGAGGCGGCGCTTGTCGGCGCGGTATTCATTCTCGATGGTGAGCACCGGGTTGGAGAGGGAGCCCGAGGTGCGGAAGAATTCGTCGTCTTCCAGGTTCTCGTTCGGGTCGATGGCGCCGGGCCGCTGCAACGCCAGGGGCTGATACACGATGGTGTTGCGCAGGCGGGTGTTGGTCGTCGAGCCCGAGCCCTGGTTGGACGTACCCGAGCCGGTTACGGTCTGGTCGTTGAAGCGGGTGCTGAGGCCAAACTTAAACTTGTCGCTGGCTTTGTGGTCGAAGCGGAAGTTGACCAGGTTGCGGGTAAAGCCTGACAGAATCTGGATACCGTCTTCCTGGTTGCGGGTCAGGCTCAGCGAGAACGTCGAGCCCTTGCCCCCACCCGACAGCGTCACGTTGTGGGTCTGCTGGAAAGCGTCGCGGCCGAACACCCGGTCCTGCCAGTCAATAAACTCGGCGCTGCGGGCGCGGCCCAGCGTGTCGTAGCCTTCTACCTGCGAATAGTCACGGGTGTCGCGGAAGTTGGTCGAGCCAAAGCGGCTTTTGATAGTGCTCAAACCGGCGCTACCGGCCAGGGCCGCCTTTTCGTAGGCGTAGTCGGTATACTCGGCCGGCTTCATCACGTCCAGCGTGCGGGTAATCTTACGTACCCCGGCAAAGCCGGTGTAGTTCACGTTCAGCTTGCCTTCGCGGCCGCCTTTGGTCGTAATAATCACGACGCCGTTGGCGCCCCGGGCCCCGTAGATAGCCGTGGCCGAAGCGTCTTTCAGCACGTCAACCGAGGCAATATCCTGGGGCGACAGTACCGACAGGGCATTTTCCAGCTGCACGCCGTCGACGATGTAGAGCGGGGAGTTGTCCTGGGTAATTGAGCCGCCGCCCCGCACCCGGATGCGGATGTCGGAGCCGGGTTGGCCCTCCGAGGAAGTGACCTGCACGCCGGCCAGGCGGCCGGTCAGGGCTTCGGCCGCAGAGTTAACCGGCACATCCTTGATTTGCTTGGCACCCACCGAGGCTACCGAGCCGGTCACGTCTTTGCGGGGCACCTCGGCATAGCCGATTACTACCACGTCTTCCATCACCTTGGTGTCGGGGCTGAGTTTGATGGAAAGGTTGTCATCATTCCCCACTGTCACGTCCTTAGCCAGGAAGCCGATGTAGCTCAGGCGCAGCACGACGTTGGCTGTGTTGGCGGGTAAGCTGATGGCAAACTTACCGTCCATGTCGGTCGAGGCGCCAATCGTTGTTCCCTTCACTACCACCGTCACCCCGGGCAGGGGCTCATCTTTCTCAGTGGATCGAACGACCCCCTGAATGCTGCGTTGCTGGGCCACCGCATGCAGCGCGACGCTGAGCAGAAGCCAGACGAACAGTATGTACTTTCTCATTTGAATAGATGTGTGGGAATTTGAAAATGACTGCCAATAGATCTTAGCGGAACATCATTTGCCGGCGGGTGTGGAGAAACTCACCGGAGGAAAGAAATTCTGCGTCTGCCAGACCAAAAGTCTTTTTGTACTCTCACCGGTTGGCACGGCTAATTTTGGATTGTTAGCCGATTCATCGGTTCTATAAGTTTACACTAACCCCCTGCAATAGCGAAGCAGATGGTGTTTTTTATTTGTGCAAACGTTCCCGGCAACGTTGCCAGATTCCGATTTAACTTTGTTTCATCCAATCATAAGCCACATATAGTTATATTGATAACAATCCTCTACGAAATACGAACTCTCGACTTGCCAGCAGCAAATTTGAACTTTTCCAACTTACTGAGTAACTACTCACTCCCGGCCGGCTTGGAACCACGAGTAATGCTTTTACTTCCGGGCAAGTTCCGGACGCGGTGCAGGGAAAATAAAATAATTCTGAGGGAAGCAGATACGAAAAAGCCTCCAGTAACTCTGGAGGCCTTTGCACGGAACCTGGCAAATTTACTCGACGCGAAACCAATCCACATCCGCGGAGCCCGCATCGTTGGTTTTGCCGGCCCGGGTACAGAACAACCCAACCTTAGCCCCGATCCAGCGGCCTTCCCGCGCCTGAAACGAGGCGCCCACGGGCTGAAAGGTTTGCCCGTCGAGGCTGTAGCTAAACTGGCACTTGGCCCCGGCCGTAACGGCAACGCGCAAATACACCGGCTGCTTGGCCGCTACCTCGGCCACGGGAGCCCCAGTGGTTTCGGCAGCGCCTTTGTCGGCATTCTGGCAAGTCGTTTGGCTAAGTTGCAGCTTGCCATTCTGGTTTGTCACCGACAGATAAGCGTAGTCCATTCCCATCATAAGCAGGCCCGTTTTCTCGCCCTCGAAGCGGGGCGTGAAGGTGAGCTTGGTCGTGACGGTAAACACCTCGGCGGGCAGCTTTTGCAGCAGCAGGTTGGGCACCTGCCAGAAGTTCTTGAAACCCTCCGGCACAGGCACTGAGTAGAGCCGCAGGTAGCCGGCGCCGGTTGGGAAAGCCCAGCCCACCTGCGGGTTGGCATGCCACTGCCACTGCAGGCCCAGCTGGTTACCGTCGAATTCGTCGGAAGTGGCCGGCGTAGCCAGGACGGCTGGTTTGCCCTTCACGGCAGGCTTGCGGAAGGTGAGTACCGGCTCACCTTTGCCGTCCCCCTCGGGGTCTGAGCCAATGACCGGCCAGTCGTTTTTCCAGACCATGGGCTGCAGGTGCACTACCCGGCCGTAGGGGCCCTGGTCCTGGAAGTGCATAAACCAGTCTTCGCCCGCAGGGGTGTCAATCCAGGCGCCCTGGTGGGGGCCGTTCGTAGTGGTATTGCCCTGGTCCAGCACGATACGGTCCTCATAAGGGCCAAACACGTTTTTGGCGCGCATCACCACCTGCCAGCCCGTGGGCACTCCCCCACCCGGCGCCATAATGTAGTAGTAGCCCTTGCGCTTGTAGAACTTGGGACCTTCGATGGTGGGGTGCTTCTCGTGCCCATCAAATACCAGCACGTCGTCGCCGAGCAAGCTCAGGCCGTCGGGGCTCATACGGCTCACGGCCAGCACGCTCTTGAAGCCGGCCCGGCTGCCCGCAAACCCGTGCACCAGGTAGGCCTTGCCGTCTTCGTCCCACAACGGGCAGGGGTCAATCCAGCCCTTGGCTTCCTTTACCAGAATGGGCGCTTCCCAGGGGCCGGCGGGGTTGTCGGCCCGCGTGACGTAGATGCCCAGGTCGGGGTCGGGGTAGTAGATGTAGAACTTCTTTTTGTGGTAGCGAATAGCCGGGGCCCACACGCCATTGCCGTGCTGGGGCAGGTTGTAGCGGGCCTGGGGTGGCTGCTGGGTGAACACCGCCCCAATGATGGTCCAGTTGACCAGATCCGTGGAGTGCAGCACCTGCAGGCCCGGCACGGCATTAAAGCTCGAGGAGGTGAGGTAGTAGTCGTTGCCCACGCGCACCACGTCGGGGTCGGAATAGTCGGCGTAGAGCACCGGGTTTTTGTAGGTTCCGTTGCCCAGGTCGGGCACCCATACTTTGGATAAGCCAGCCTGTTGGGCCACCGTGAAGCGGGGCAGAAAGGCAAGGACTGCCAGAGTGGCCAGCAGGAGGATTTGGGTGGATTTTACCATTCAAAATTACTTTTCAACGGAAACGAAAGGGGTTCTATTAAAACGCAAAAAAGGCCCCGGATACAGCATCCGGGGCCTTTTGTACAGGTTTAGTTCTTAATGAACTTGGTGCTTAAACTTTCTTTATCAGTGCTGTAGCGCAGCAGGTACGTACCCTTGGCCAGGCTTTCCAGCCTCAGTGGGGTCTGCTCAGCGCCGGCTTTGGTACCAACAGTTGCCACCTTGCGGCCATCAAACGAGTAGACCGTAATGGTAGCCCCAGGGCTGGCTTTGGGGTGGGTCAGCGTCAGGCTCTGCTGGGCGGGGTTGGGATACACGGCCAGACCGGCGGCCAGTGCCGCGGCGGTATGGGTTCCGGTTACGATGAGGGGCTGCCCTTTCACTTGTACGTCGCGCAGCAGGCCGTAGCGGCCCGCGCTGCCGCTGCCGCAGCTCCAGTACATGCGGATAGTCAGCGTCTGACCAGCTTCCAGACGGATGCCGCTGGCGCCGGCCAACGCCAGACGATACGTTTGGTTGGCGCCCGTATTCTGATTGTTGAGCACGATAGGCGTCGCGAAGCCCCCGTTGGCGGTGCTGTTCAGCGCCCCCGCCGGACCTACGCCGCCCGATACGTCGGTGGAGTCGGCAGTGGTGAAGCCGGTTTTGGAATATACCACAGCCAGCTTGGTGTTGCTGTTGGTGTTGTAGAAGGCCGACCACAGCAGCACCGAGTCGACGCGGACGGCCACGCCGCCGGCAGTGATGGTAAACTGCTCGTAGAAGCGGCGGTTCAGGTTGCCGCCGGGTCCCCCCACGGCCGTGCCCCACGAACCGTCGCCGTTGGCCGTGGCCCCGAAAGCCTGCCCGTAGCGCGACGAGTAGGCCGGAATACCGGCTACCGTCGTCCCATTCGACAGGTATAGATTGCGCAGCGTGGGCGTGCTGCCGGCTACCCACTGCGAGCGGACGGCGAGGCTGTCTTGCGCATTCACCCGCAACGACCACATCTGCAAGCGCTGCGACTCCGGCGCGTTGGTATTAACCTTGCTGCCGCTCACCGGCACCGATACCGAACCCGCGCCGGCGCTGCTGTGCACGATGTTACCGGCGTGAGTACCAGTCGTAGCTGCATTTAGCCGCACGCTGATGGACGTATTCGGAATGGTGTTATCAGCAGTAGGGACCAGCACCAGCGGCGCAGTCGAGGTAAACCAGTTGATGCCGTTGTTGGGCGACACTTCGTAGCCGGCCGGAGGCGTCACGGTCAGGTTGCTGGTCAGGTTCACGGCCGACAGCTGGTAGGTGCGCACGGCCGAAGGGCCGTTGGCATACTGCGCAAACGTGCCCAGGCTGCCCGTGGTGGTGATGGTAGGCACCCGCGACACTTCCACGGTGTCGGTAATCTGGGTGGCCAGGCCGGTTTTCGAAGCCCGGATGTAGTAGTAATACGCCGCGCCGGCTGCGGGCTGCGCGTCCGAGGTTTGGAAGTTGTAGGTCGTATCGGTAGCGGCCACCAGGTCGGTGCCAATCTTGGTGTAGGTGCCCTTGCGGGTAGCGGCGCGGAACACTTCAAACTTCACCTGGTTGATAGCCCAGGCCATGTTCCAGGTAAAGTTGGTAGTCGTGGCGGCCTTGGTAGCGCGCAGGTTGGTTACGGCAATGTCGGGGGTGAAGCTGGTGCACACGTTCGGGGCCACGGCGCAGGGATTCCAGGTGCCAAACAGGTTGGCTACCGTATACTGGGCCGTATCGGCCGGGGTTAGCTGCTTCGACCAGCTCACGCGCTGGCTCACGTTGATAGGGCGGCCGTCGAACTTGCGGCTGCTGTACTCGGCGTAGGTAATCAGGCTGGTGTTAGTGCCCGCGTCCCACACCTGCCAGCCCTCGGGCTTGATGATGCCGGTAGCCATGGTAGTTTTCAGCCACACTACCTTGTTTTCGGCCAGCGGCGAGCTGCCCGTCGAGTTTTGCCAGGGGCGGCCCAGCACGTAGGAGGTCGTGCCGCGGTTGGCCGGAATGGTGCAGCTGCGGAACACGTAGCCGAAAGCCTGGCCGGGCTGGGTATTAGCCGCCGTGATATAGCTGCCGCTCAGCCCATCCTGCCGGGTTTTGGCATACACCACGCACCGCTCAAACACGGCCCGGGAGCTGCCGAAGATAAAGTCCACGGTGCCGTCGATGTAACAGTCGCGGAAGTACTGGCGCAGGCCGTTGCCGTTGGCCAGCACCGTGTCCTGCCCGCCCAGGAAGCGGCAGTTCTTAAACACGGCCCGGTCGGCATTCACGTTGATGGCCAAGGCCTGGGGCGCGTCGCCGGTGGTGTTTTCGAAGGTCAGGTTCAGGGCCGAAAAGTCGGGGGCGTTGATGGTGACCGAAGCTGAGTTGGCGGTGCCAAACGTGCCGCCGGCCGGGTTCGACTTGCCCGAGTAGTCGTCGTAGGTCAGGATGGTGTTGGCCACGCTCTGCCCGATAAACTGCAGAAAAGGCTTGTTCGACGGCACGGTGATTTTCTCTTTGTACCGGCCGTTCTTGATGTAGATGGTGTAGGCCGTCGTGCGGCCCGTGGGGGCAGCATCAATGGCGGCCTGCACCGTGCGAAAGGTGCCCGAGCCGTCTTTGGCTACTACGGCATCGTAGGTTTGAGCCCAGGCCGCGCTACCACAAAGGCTGGCGGCCAGCACGAGGCAGAGCGTGAGCCAGCTTCGAAACGCCGGCGCCCAGGCACCGGAAAGCGTACAAGTTGAGGTCATAAGAAATGGAGTTGGTGGGAATAACCAGAACTTAATAGTAAGCGGATTGCGGGGCAGAATCAGGAAGACCACCCGGCTTTATTTGTGCAAACGTTGTCGGGAACGTTGCCGGAGCTTATTCTCGAGTGCCTGTTTCCGGTTAAATGGTCTGCGCCAAAGTGAGGACACACCTACCGGGCCGATTCCGCGGGTGGTTTTGGCAACGTTCCCGGCAACGTTTGCGCGAATAAAGTCCAGCGGCCTACCTGCTTAGCCCAGCTTGAATGAGTAATATCAACTCCTGCTTGCCCAAATCCGTTGTCGCTGGCAGCCGACGCCCTGCTCAACTTCCTACGCAAACGAGTTTTATGCATTTGAATTCTACTTCCTGGAAAAGCCCCCGGGGCTTCGCGCACAGCCGATTGAGCTTGGCCCTACTGCTGGCCCTGGCCGCCGGCACCGGGGCGCAGGCCCAGATGATAGCTTTTCCGGGCGCCGAAGGAGCCGGTAAGTTCACCAAGGGTGGCCGCGGTACGCTGACGGCGCCCACCACCGTGTTCGAAGTAACCTCGCTGGCCGACACTAATATCCCGGGTACGCTGCGCTGGGCCCTGGCCCAGACGGCCACGCACCGCACCATCGTATTCCGGGTGTGTGGCACCATCCGGCTGACGGCCCCGCTGAGTATTAACAAAGCCAACACCACCATTGCCGGGCAAACCGCGCCTGGTGAGGGCATTTGCCTGGCCGACTACCCCGTGACCATCGGGGCCGATAACGTGATTGTGCGCTTTATGCGTTTCCGCATGGGCGACCGGTACCAGAACAAGGGCAAGGTTGATGGAGCCGGCGCCGACGACGCGTTTGGCGGTACGGGCCGCAAAAACATCATCATCGACCACTGCACCATGAGCTGGAGCACCGATGAGGCCCTGAGCGTGTACCGCGGCGACAGTACCACGCTGCAGTGGAACCTGATGAGTGAGCCCCTGGACTATTCCTACCATTTCGAAACCGGCGACACCGACTTCGAGCGCCACGGCTACGGCGGTATCTGGGGCGGCCGTACGGCCTCGTTCCACCACAACCTGTTTGCCCACTGCCGGGGCCGCAACCCGCGCTTTGAGGGCAGCCGCAACCTGCCGCCCTACACGGCCGGCCAGGAAAACGGCGACTTCCGCAACAACGTGATTTACAACTGGGCCAGCTACAGCACCAACGGCGGCGAAGGCGGCAACTACAACGTAGTCAACAACTACTACAAGTACGGCCCCAGCACCAACACGGCCAACTCCTCCGGCGTGCCGGTGCGGTCCATGATTATGAACCCGAGCAAGCAGACCTCGGCCCCGGTGCTGCCCTACCCCAAGGTGTACATGACCGGTAACTATGTGGATGGCTACCCGGCCGTCACGAACCGCAACTGGCTGGGCGTGGTCATGGCCGGTGGCGCGCGCACCGACACGGCCCAGTCGAAAGTGACTACTCCGTTTACCATTCTGCCCATGCCCACGCAGTCGGCCCAGGCGGCCTACGAGGCGGTGCTGGCCAATGTGGGCGCCGTGCTACCGGCCCGCGACACGCTCGACCAGCGCATCATCCGCAACGTGCAGGAGCGCAAAGGCCGCCTCATCGATGTGCAGGGCGGCTACGCGCACGGCACGGCCTTCAGCGTGTCGCAGAGCGCCTGGCCCGTGCTTACCTGCGGCCCGGCCCCCGCCGACACCGACCACGACGGCATGACCGACGCGTTTGAGCAAGCCAATGGCCTGAACCCGAATGATGCCTCCGACCGCAACGTGCGGGCTGCCAACGGTTACACGATGCTGGAAAACTACCTCAACGGTATTGCCGCAGTGGTTATGGGCACGAAAGCCGACCAGGCAGCAAAAGCCGGACTAAGCGTGTATCCCAACCCGGCCGGTGCGCACGTAACCGTAGCGCACCCCGTGGCCGGCAAGGGGGCCACCGTAACGGTCTTCAGCGTGGAAGGCCGGCAGGTGGCCCAGTTCCCGGTAGCGCCCGGCACTGCCCACACGGCTGTGGAAGCCGGCAAGCTGGCCGAAGGCATCTACCTGGTGCGCTACCAGGATACCCAGGAGCAGCTTACCACCAAATTTGTGAAGCAGTAACTCGCTTACCACTAGCCGCAAAAAGCCCGCTGAACCTGGTTCAGCGGGCTTTTTGCATTGTACTCCTTCCTGCTTTCAGCTGGCCATCAGCACTCCAGCTTCCGTTACAGCCTCCGACAGAAGGCGAGCTACTCCACCGGCTGCTGCTTTAGTAAAACACTCATTTACTTTGTAATTCAAAGTACTTTATATACATTTGCCCTACCCCTACCAGATTATCTGGGAATCATCAGAAGAAGCGTGTGTTGAGTTGGCGAACTTCTTTATACCTGTCATGTCACAGCATCCGGATTATTTTGTAGCCCCCGGTTCCGTCGTGCGCACCATCTGGGGCAAGGCCGATACCGTCCTGTTCATCTTCGCCGGGGCTGCTGCCGAGTTTGCCTTGAACAAAGCCGTGGACTGGCTTTACTTCACCGGCCGCCTGCCCGCCGACCCGCTGGCCCGCCTGTTTTCTACCGTCGAGTACGCCCGCCAGATTGTGTTTGCCGAGCGGGCCGCCGCCGAACGGGCCATCGACACCATCACCGCCATTCACGCCGCCGTGGAAGCCAAGCGCGGCATGGCCATTCCGGCCTGGGCTTACCGCGACGTGCTCTTCATGCTCATTGACTACTCCATCCGGGCTTTCGAAGCCCTGGAGCGCCCCATGAGCCCGGCCGAGCAAGCCGAGGTAGTCGAGGTATTTACCCGCGTGGGCCAGCGCATGGGCATTCCCGACCTGCCGACTTCCCACGCCCAGTGGCTCCAGACGCGGCAGGAGCACCTGGCCGACCACCTCGAATACAGCCGCTTCACCGCCGACCTCTACCAGCAGTACGCCCACCACCTGGGCCCGATTCGCTACCGGTTGCTGCTGCAGGCCCAGCGCGTCGTGGCGCCGGCTCCCGTGCGCAAGCAGCTGCGCCTGGGCCGCACGCCGTGGCTGCGGCCCGTGCTGCGCATCTACCGCCACGCCCAGCATCTGGCCATCAGCAAGTGGGCCCGCACCAGCCTGCTCCCCGACGATTACAAAGAGAAAATCCTGGGCCTGGACGTAGTGCCCCCTACCCTTTCAGGGGCTCACTAAGCACGCAAAAAGGCCGCTCCCGTGGGAGCGGCCTTTTTTATCAGTACCTGTCAGCTGACGAGCTTATTTCAACAGTTCGTGCAACACGGTTTGCATGGAAAACACCCGGTTACCGGCTTCCTGGATAATCAACGAGTTGGGCGAGTCCAGGATGGCGTCGGAGACTTCCACGTTGCGGCGCACGGGCAGGCAGTGAAGGAATTTGGCGTCGTTGGAGCCGGCCAGGTGCTCGGGCGTCAGCATCCACGCGGGGTCGTTGCTGATGACCTGGCCGTAGTCTTGGTAGGAGCTCCAGTTTTTAGCTTGCACGTAGTCAGCGCCTTCCAGGGCCTTGCGCTGGTCGTACTCGATGCGGGCGCCTTTCGTGAACTTGGGGTCCAGCTCGTAGCCTTCGGGGTGGGTGATGACAAAGTCAACCCAGTCGATTTCCGAAAACCAGTCGCAGAACGAGTTGGGCACGCACTGGGGCAGGGCGCGCACGTGCGGGGCCCAGGTCAGTACTACTTTCACGCGCTCTTTCTGCTTGGTTTCGGCCACCGTAATCAGGTCGGCAAAGCTTTGCAGCGGGTGCAGCGTGGCGCTTTCCAGGCTGATAACCGGCACCGTGGCGTACTGCATGATCTTCTTGAACACTTCCTCGCTGTAGTCGGCCTCCCGGTCCTTGAGCGTGGGGAAAGTGCGCACGCCCAGCACGTCGCAGTACTGGCTCATTACGGCAATGGCCTCCTTGATGTGCTCCTGGGTGCCGCCGTTCATCACCGCGCCGTCGGCCATTTCCAGGGTCCAGGAATCAGCGCCGGCGTTGAGCACCCAGGCTTGCGCGCCGAGGTTGTAGGCCGCCTTGATGGAACTGAGGCGGGTACGCAGGCTGGGGTTGAAGAAAATCAGCCCGACGGTCTTGTTGCGGCCCAGATGCTGGTAGCCGTAGGGGTCAGCCTTTATTTCCAGGGCTTTGTTGAGCAAAACCCGGTAGTCGTCGACGTCGGCGAAGGAGGTGAAGTTTTTCATGTGGGGTGTAAATTGCTTAAATCAACTTAGCAATTGGATGCTTAGTAAAGAACCATTGATAGGTGGCCATCCACCAACCTGGCTCTGAATTCCATATTATGGCGAACAGCGGTTGAATTTTCAGGTTGTCTTACAATTTCTTGCATCCATTTGATCAATGCTGGAATTGCTTGAGTTTGTAACAAGTCAGCCGCTAACTTTCTATTCTCAAAAGCCACACTAGTAGTAGAGATGTAAAAACGCTCGTGAGGAACCCTAGCATTGGGCAACCAGTAATGGCAATCTAATAGGGTAACATCCTGAGGGTGATGAGATGAGCGATAAATAAGATGAACTGCACAGGTTATACCTGCATTGGTTAGAACTGCCTGAAGGTCTGAGGTCTTCAGCACGTAGCTTTGTCCTTTTGCTACCTTGGCTTTCTCAACAGTCCAGTTCATTAGTACTCACGGCTATATAAGAGAACGTCATGCTGAAACAAGCTCAGCATGACGTTCTCTCGGTTATTGTGTCAGTTACATCGCCTTATACTCGTTCCAGCTCTTGATCTTCAGATCCTTCATTTCTAGGGTGCAGAAGGCTTGGATAAAGGCCTTGGCCAGGCGGGCGTTGGTCAGCAGCGGGATGCCGAAGTCCACGGCGGTGCGGCGGATTTTGTAGTCGTTATCCAGCTCGCCCTTCGAGAGGTTCTTGGGGATGTTGATGACCAGGTCAATCTTCTTCTCCTTGAGGTAGGTCAGCACGTTGGGCTCCTGCATTTCATCGGGCCAGTAGAGCAGGCTGCTCGGCACGCCGTTTTCGGCGAAGAAGCGGTGCGTGCCCTGGGTGGCGTAGATGAGGTAGCCCTTTTTCACGAGCCGCTCCACGGCCGACAGCAAGGCCACTTTCGACTTGATGGGGCCGCCGGAAATCAGCACCGACTTCTGGGGAATCTTGTAGCCCACGCTCAGCATCGACTTCAGCAGGGCTTCCTCGGCCGTGTCGCCGAGGCAGCCTACTTCGCCGGTGCTCACCATGTCCACGCGCATCACGGGGTCGGCGCCGGGCAGGCGGGTGAAGGAGAACTGCGGAGCCTTCACGCCCACGAAGGGCAAGTCGTAGACCCGCTCACTCTCGTCCCGCTCCACTTTCAGGCCCAGCAGCACCTGGGTGGCCTTTTTGATGAGGTTGTTGCCCGAAATCTTCGACACGAAGGGGTAGCTCCGCGAGGCGCGCAGGTTGCACTCAATCACCCGGATTTCGCCGTTTTTGTCCAGGAACTGGATGTTGAACGGCCCGCTGATTTCGTAGCGCTTGGCAATCTTCTCGGCAATGTTCTTGAGCTTGCGGATGGTGCGCACGTACACCTTCTGGGGCGGGTAGTACATGGTGGCGTCGCCGGAGTGCACGCCGGCAAACTCCACGTGCTCCGAAATGGCGTACGACACGATTTCGCCCTTGTCGGCCACTGCGTCGAGCTCAATTTCCTTGGCATCCTGAATAAACTCGGACACCACCACCGGGTACTCGGCGCTGACTTCCTTGGCCGTGCCCAGGAAGTTTTCCAGCTCAAACGGGTTCGACACCACGTTCATGGCCGCACCCGACAGCACGTACGAAGGCCGGATCAGCACCGGGAAGCCCACTTCCTGCACAAACTGGAGCATGGCTTCGAGCGAGGTCAGCTCTTTCCAGCGGGGCTGGGCAATGCCGAGCTCGTCCATGATGCTGGAGAACTTGTGGCGGTTTTCGGCTTGGTCAATCATGGCCGCCGTAGTGCCCAGAATCGGCGCGTTGGCGTCTTCCAGGCGGGTGGCCAGGTTGTTGGGAATCTGCCCGCCGGTGCTCAGAATCACGCCCTGGGGCTGCTCGAAGTCCAGAATGTCCATCACCCGCTCGAAGCTCAGCTCCTCGAAGTACAGCCGGTCCGACACGTCGTAGTCGGTCGATACGGTTTCGGGGTTGTAGTTGATGATGATGGTTTTGTAGCCCTCGGCCGCGGCCGTCTGCACGGCATTCACCCCGCACCAGTCAAACTCCACCGACGAGCCGATGCGGTACACGCCCGAGCCCAGTACCACGATGGACTTGCTGGTTTCCCGAGCCAGGTCGTTTTCGGTGCCGTGGTAGGTGCTGTAGAGGTAGTTGGTTTTGGCCGGGAATTCGGCCGCCAGCGTGTCAATCTGCTTGATGACGGGCAGCACGCCCAGGGCCTTGCGGCGGGCCCGCACCAGTAGCTCGTCGGCCTTCACGTCGCCTTCGCCCAGGAGCTTAACGGCAATCTGCTGGTCGGAGAAGCCGGCTTTCTTAGCTTCGCGCAGCAGCTGGGTTTCCAGGGCGTCCACCCCGTTGCCGCGCCCGGCGGCGAGCTGCTGGCCGAGCTGGAAAATGGTAAACAGGCGCTGCAAAAACCACAGGTCGATTTTGGTCAGCTCGTGGATTTGCTCGATGCTGTAGCCCGCCTCAAAGGCCAGGTTGATGGCGAAGATGCGCTCCTCGTTCGGCTCGCTCAGCAGCTTGTCGATGGTAGCATTATCGACACTTTCGGGCTTGTTGGCCACGAAGCCGCGCTTGCCGGTGTCCAGCATGCGCAAACCCTTCTGAATGGCTTCCTCGAAGGATTTGCCGATGGCCATGACCTCGCCCACGCTCTTCATGGCCGAGCCAATCTGCCGGTTTACGCCCTCAAACTTGCCCAGGTCCCAGCGCGGCAGCTTCACCACCACGTAGTCCAGGGCCGGCTCGAAGAAGGCCGAAGTCGTCTGGGTTACGCTGTTTTTCAGCTCCGAGAGCGAGTAGCCCAGGCTCAGCTTGGCCGCCACAAAGGCCAGCGGGTAGCCCGTAGCCTTGGACGCCAGCGCCGAGGAGCGCGACAAGCGGGCATTCACCTCAATTACGCGGTAGTCTTCCGACACGGGGTCGAGGGCGTACTGAATGTTGCACTCGCCCACGATGCCCAGGTGGCGGATGGTCTTGATGCCGATGCTGCGCAGCTTGTGGTACTCGCGGTTGCTCAGGGTCTGCGACGGGGCCACTACGATGCTTTCCCCGGTGTGAATCCCGATGGGGTCGAAGTTCTCCATGTTGCAGACCGTGATGCAGTTGTCGTACTGGTCGCGCACCACTTCGTACTCCACTTCCTTCCACCCTTTCAGCGACTCTTCCACCAGGATCTGGTCGGAAGTCGTGAAGGATTTCTGGGCCAGGGCCCGCAGCTCGTCCATGTTGTTGGCGAAGCCGCTGCCCAGGCCGCCCAGGGCAAATGCCGCCCGCACGATAATCGGGAAGCCGATTCGCTCCCCGGCCGCCAGGGCGTCTTCCATCGTCGTGACGGCCACGCTACGGGCCGTGAACACGCCAATCTGGTCGAGCTTGTCCTTGAAAATGTCCCGGTCCTCGGTGTCGATGATGCTTTGCACGGGCGTGCCCAGCACTTTCACATTGTACTTCTCAAACACCCCGGCGCGGTACAAGGCCACGGCGCAGTTCAGGGCCGTTTGGCCGCCAAAGGCTACCAGAATGCCGTCGGGCTGTTCCTTTTTGATGACTTCCTCCACGAAGAAGGGCGTCACCGGCAGGAAGTACACGTCGTCGGCAATGTTGTCCGACGTCTGCACGGTGGCAATATTGGGGTTGATGAGGATGGTGCGGATGCCTTCCTCTTTCAGCGCCTTGAGGGCCTGGGAGCCGGAGTAGTCGAACTCACCGGCCTCGCCAATTTTCAGCGCGCCGGAACCGAGGATGAGAACTTTGTTGGGTTTGTTCATTCGAAGGGTTGGGTAACAGACCAGTGAGAGTCGTGTTAAAAAGGCGGTCGGGTTTCGTTGTTGATTGAGGGTGTCATACTGAGCTTGCCGAAGCATCTCTACTGCTTCGTTGGGCAAGCTTAGTGGTTGGCATCATACTGTTCCTGCAGATGCTTGCCTATGATGTTTAAGTATCGAATTGTGGTAGCGGTAGGCAGTTTGCTCTTTTCAACAAAGGCTACATATTCGCGAAGGACATCATCAACATGGACGCCGTTGAAAATAGTCGTAGCGCCTTTGTACACTATGAAAATGCGTCGCTCAGCGTGTGGGCTACTCAACTTATAAGAGTATATACCATCCTTGAAAACGTAGTCATCATGTTTAGCCAAGTTGAAGACGTAAATAGGAAACGTATTCTGTGGCAAACGTTCTCGACGTTTGATAGCCAAGTTTATCCGCCGTAGAACACTATCTGGCACATCCACCTGCTTAAATGGTGAAGACGCATATTTTGGCTTTTGTTGGCTATATGCACTTCCACTTAAAGCAATTGCTAAGAGTAGAACGAGACGTTTGCTTTGAATCATTATGGCTCTTAGCAACATTTAAATTTTACAACGAAGCGGTAGAGATGCTTCGACAAGCTCAGCATGACGTGCTTGCGTTAGTTTTTTGCCGCAGACGGAAGAACGGTATGTAGAGACGCATATTTGCGTCTCATCGTTGAACGAAACCAGCGAATGGCGCGGACGACGAGACGCAAGTATGCGTCTCTACACCTTGGCTTTGTACTCCGCTACGGCCTTCAGGAAGTCGTCGAACAGGTACTCCGTATCCTCGGGGCCGCCGGCGGCTTCGGGGTGAAACTGGGTGGAGAAGAAGGGCTTGGTTTTGTGCTTGATACCTTCGCAGGTGCCGTCGTTCAGGTTCTCGAACAGCATGTCCCACTCGGCGGGCAGCGTGGCGGTGTCCACGGCGAAGCCGTGGTTCTGGCTGGTGATGTAGCTGCGCTTGGTGCCCGTGAGCAGCACCGGCTGGTTGTGGCTGCGGTGGCCGTACTTGAGCTTGAACGTGTCGCCGCCGGCGGCCAGGCCCATGAGCTGGGAGCCCAGGCAAATGCCGAAGATGGGCTTGTCCTGCTGCAAAGCGGCTTGCAGGTGCTGAATGGTCGGCTCACACATTTTCGGGTCGCCGGGGCCGTTCGAGAGGAACAGACCGTCGTAGTCGAGCGTGCTGAAGTCGTAGTCCCAGGGCACGCGGATGAGCTCCACGTCGCGCTGGAGGAAGCAGCGGATGATGTTGGTCTTGGTGCCGCAGTCAACGAGCACGATTTTGTGCTGGCCGTTGCCGTAGCGCTGCACCTCGCGGGGGCTCACCTGGGCTACGAGGTTGTCCTGGTTGGGGTCGTGCAGCTCCACATCTTCCTCGGCCACGATTTTGCCCAGCATGGCGCCTTTCTCCCGCAGGATTTTGGTCAGCATGCGGGTATCCACGCCGAAGATGCCGGGAATGTTGTACTCCTTGAGCCAGTCGCCGAGGCTTTTGGCGGCGTTCCAGTGGCTGTGCTCCTCGGAGTAATAATTCACCACCAGCCCGGCAATGTGAATCTTGTCCGACTCAAAAATCTTTGAAATCGACTCGTACAATTCCTCGCCGGGCACGCCGTAATTGCCCACCATGGGGTAGGTCAGCACCAGAATCTGGCCGGCGAAGGACGGGTCGGTGAGGTTTTCGGGGTAGCCGGTCATGGCCGTGCTAAACACCACCTCGCCCGCGGACGAGGTAAAGGCGCCGAACGATTGGCCCTCGATTTCGGTGCCGTCTTCGAGAATGAGTTTTACCGTTTTAGCGTTTTCCACTCTGTTATGCGAAAAAAAGGTTTACTCTATTATTGATTTTTTGCGGGAAGCTCCCCCGGCCCCGCATCTGCTGTATGCGCAGAGTCCCAAAGAGAGGGGGAGCCAGACGGGCAGTAGCGTCAGTAGTAGTCAGGCGGCGGGGGCGCAGCGTCGCCTCAACCATCTTTTGCAGCCGCCCGGATACTATTTCGGCTGGAACAGGACCATAAATCAGGGGTCTGTTCCAGCCGAAGCAGAAGGAAAGCCAAGCGGGAGAGAAAGAAGGTAAATCAATCTGGCCCGCGCACTGCCGCTCCCAGATGTCAGGCATCGGGAAATCGGGTGGGCACGACTGCGGAAGGGAAAAGACGGTGGCCGTTCTTTCGCGGAAAGAACCAGCCGGTTGCTGCGCAAGGGAGGCCAATGGCAGCGTGCAGCTTATCGGAAGGGGAGCTTGGCTCTGGAACCTCGTCGTGCTACTCATTGGGGCTGCAAGTTAGGCCACAAGTCGCTTACTTTTTCACCTCGGCCGGAATAAGTGCGTACAGCGCCTGCAAAAACCGGTCGACTTCCTCCTTAGTGATGTTCAGTGGCGGCAGCAGACGGAGCACCGTAGGATCGGAGGCATTGCCGACGAAGATGTGGTACTCCGAGAGCAGCTTGTCGCGCACGTCCTTGATGGGAAAGTCGTACTTGATGCCCACCATCAGGCCCCGGCCGCGGATTTCCTCAGCCCCGGCCTTGGCTTCGAGCTCCTGCCGCAGATACTGGCCCATTTCCGCCGCGTGGCTCAGCAGGTTTTCCTGCTCAATAACTTCCAGCACGGCCAGGGCCGCCGCGCAGGCCAGGTGGTTGCCGCCGAAGGTGGTGCCCAGCAAGCCGTAGGAAGCCTTCAGCTCGGGCGCAATCAGGATGCCACCGATGGGGAAGCCGTTGCCCATGCCCTTGGCCACCGAAATAACGTCGGGGCGGATACCAGCGTGCTGGTGGGCGAAGAACTTGCCGCTGCGGCCGTAGCCGCTCTGCACTTCGTCGGCAATGAGCAGGGCCCCGTACTGCTTGCACAGCGCGGCCAAGCCTTGCAGGAACTCGTCGGACGGCATGATGATGCCGCCCACGCCCTGGATGGGCTCAATGATGGCCGCGCACACGTCGCCACCCTGCAGCTGCTTTTCGACGGCGGCCAGGTCGTAGTCTACGAAGGTAATGCCGTGGCCGGCGTTGAAGGGCGCTACTATCTTGGGATTATCAGTAGCCGCGACTGCCCCCGACGTGCGGCCGTGGAAAGCGCCTTTGAAGGCAATGACGCGGCTTTTCCCGGTGTGGAAGGAAGCCAGCTTCAGGGCGTTTTCGTTGGCCTCGGCGCCGGAGTTGCACAGGAACAAGGAGAAGTCCTCGTAGCCCGATACCTGCCCGAGCTTGCGGGCCAACTGCTGCTGAATCGGAATCTGCACCGAGTTGGAGTAGAAGCCGATGTTCTGCAGCTGCTCGGTGAGACGCTGCACGTAGTGCGGGTGGCTGTGGCCGATGGAAATAACGGCGTGCCCGCCGTAGAAATCCAGGTATTCCTGGCCCTTATCGTCCCAGAGTTTCGCCCCGAGCGCCTTGACCGGCGTGATGTTGACGAGCGGATAAACGTTGAAAAGCTCCATTAGAAAAGCACCGATTTGAGGTTGAGTCCCGTCGTTTCCGGCAGGCCAAAAAGCAGATTCATATTCTGGACGGCCTGGCCCGAAGCGCCCTTCACCAGGTTGTCGATAACCGAGGTGATGAGCAGCTGCTTGCCGAGTTTCTGCACGTGCAGCAGGCACTTGTTGGTGTTGACCACCTGCTTCAAATGCACTTCCTTGTCCGACACGGTCGTAAACGGCGCGTCGGCGTAGAACTTCCGGTACAGCTCGCGCGCCTCATCCTGGCTTAACTCCGAAGGCGTGTAGACGCTGGCGAAAATGCCCCGGGCGAAGTTGCCGCGGTAAGGTACGAAGTAGATTTCCCCGCCGGGCTGGCTTTGCAGCTGGGTTAGGCTCTCCCCTATTTCGCCCAGGTGCTGATGGGTGAAGGGCTTGTAGATGGACACGTTGTTGGTGCGCCACGAGAAGTGCACCGTCTCCGACAAGCTTTGCCCCGCGCCCGTGGAGCCGGTTATAGCCGACACGTGCACGTCCTCGGTCAGCTTACCGGCCTGAGCCAGGGGCAGCAAGGCCAGCTGAATGGCCGTGGCAAAGCAGCCGGGATTGGCAATGCTCTGGGCCTGCTGAATCCGGCTTTTATTGAGCTCAGGCAAGCCGTAGACAAACTCCCGGTCGGCAAATTCGGCGTTGGCCTCCAGGCGGAAGTCGTTGCTCAGGTCGATGACGTGGGTGGTGTCGGGCAGCGGGTTCTTCTCCAGCCAGGCTTTCGAGTTGCCGTGGCCCAGGCACAGAAATACCACGTCTTCGTCGCCGGCCAACTTATCGGCAAACACCAGGTCGGTGTCGCCCACCAGGTCGTCGTGCACCTGATGCACGGGGTTGCCCGCGTTGGACGAGCTGACGATGCCGCCCAGCTCCACAAACTCGTGGTGGAGCAGGATGCGGATGAGCTCCCCGGCCGTGTAGCCAGCCCCGCCCACAATACCGGCCTTAATTTTCATCGTTGAAAGAGGAGTGAATGCGCAGCTGGTTGCTGAAAATCTTGATAAAGCCCTTGGCGTCGCGGCCGTCCCAGGCGTCGTTTTCCTCGCCGTAAGTGGCCACCTTGGAGCGCATCATGTCGTACTTCGACTCGATGCCCTGCAGCTCAAACTGGTAGAGCTTCAGCGTCACGAACACCTTGCCCGATACCCGCTCCTGCGACGATGTCAGCAGGGCTTCGAAGTCGCGCATCACCGGGTCGAGGTACTGGGCCTCGTGCAGCAGCGTGCCGTACCAGTTGGCCACGTAGTCCTTGTGCAGCAGCTGCCAGCGCGACGACGTGTGCTTTTCCAGCAAATGGTGAGCCTTGAGCAGAATCAACGGGGCAGGCGCCTCGAAGCCCACGCGGCCCTTGATGCCCAGAATCGTGTCGCCCACGTGGGTGTCGCGGCCAATGGCGTAGGTGCCGGCCAGCTCGTTCAGGGCCTGAATCAGGGCCACCGGGTTCATCGTCTCGCCATTCAGGGCCACCGGCTCGCCTTTCTCGAAGGTGATTTCAATGCTGGTAGGCTCCGTGGCGCTAAGCTGGGTAGGATACGCCGACTCCGGCAAGGCCTGGTGCGAGGTCAGGGTTTCGACGCCGCCGACGCTGGTGCCCCAGATACCCTTGTTAATCGAGTATTTGGCTTTTTCCCAGCTCATCTCGAAGCCGTGCTTATTCAGAAAGTCGATTTCGGCCTGGCGCGAGAGTTTCAGGTCGCGGATGGGCGTGATAATTTCCGTATTGGGCGCAATCACCGAGAAGGCCACGTCGAAACGCACCTGGTCGTTGCCGGCCCCGGTGCTGCCGTGGGCAATGTAGTCGGCCTTATGCTCGCGGGCGTACTCGGCCAGGGCCAGGCTCTGAAACATTCGCTCGGCACTGACGCTCAGCGGGTAGGTATCGTTCTTGAGGATGTTGCCGAAGATAAGGTAGCGTAAGCAGTCCTGGTAGAATCGCTGGGTTACGTCGATGACCTCGTGCTTGGTCGAACCCAACTCGTAGGCCCGCTTCTCGATGGCCGTAAGCTCTTCTTCCGAGAACCCGCCGGAGTTGACGATAACCGTGTGAACTTCCAGACCCAGTTCGCGGGTCAGGTAAACGACGCAGTAGGACGTATCCAAGCCGCCGCTGTACGCTAAAACTACCTTTTTCATGTATGAGTGAGTGTATTAGATCGTCGTTAGGACGTAAACAGAACGTCATTCCGAGCTTGCCGAGGAATCTCGCGTGCAATGGTATTAATTACTCTTGCACGCGAGATGTCTCCCGTTGGTCGACATGACTAACGATTCGGTTGTACTTACCCCTGGCTCAGGATTTCAATCGTTTCCTGGGCAATCTTGCCGTACTGGTCGTCGAGCTTGTCGTAGACCATACCGGTGCAGAGGCACATTTTGCGCTGGTTTTCCTGCAGAATCGGGTAGTTCTTGCAGCCCATGCAGCCCTTCCAGAAGTCGTCGCTCTGGGTGAGTTCGGTGAAGGTCACGGGGCGGTAGCCCAACTCGGAGTTGATCTTCATCACCGGCCCGCTGGTGGTAATACCGAAGATTTTGGCACCGGGGTACTTGGTGCGCGACAGCTCAAACACGCGGTGCTTGATGGCGCGGCCCAGGCCCTCCTTGCGGAGCTCGGTATTGACGATCAGGCCGGAGTTGACGACAAACTTGTTGTCCTCGAAGGTTTCGATATAACAGAAACCGGCCAGCTCGTGGTCGACGAAGGCAATAATGGCGTCGCCCCGCTCCATCTTCTTTTTCAGATAGTTAGGGTCACGCTTGGCGATACCTACGCCGCGCGTTCTGGCAGATTCCTCATACCATTGACAAAGGGTTTCCACATACTGCGCATCGGCAGCATAGGCGACTCGTAATACCATGGTCAAAGCTCGGTTAGCTGCCTGCTCTCAGGCAACGGACTCGGAAAGACGAAAGGGAGAAAAGCAGGCACAACTAGCGCGTTGTGCGGCAACCGGGCTCGAGGCCGGTATCAGGGAAAAGTGCCAGAAGGAGTAATCGACCAGGGAAGGCGGCTGTTTGTCTTGCCGCATGGGTGAGCCTAAAAACGTGGCTCGCCATCAGTACCTATACTGCGTCCTACACTCGCTCGGTCGATTAGTCGTTAGAAACCCTGTTTACGGGTGGCATCGTCGGACAAAGCCACCTCTGAAATTTTTTGCAAACATAAAACCCAGATGTCAGATTGCAAGCTTCTGCAAAAAAGTAAGGCGATATTACCTTGGGTACGCGGTTCGGAGGGGGGCGAAGTAGCCGCTTAGGTTACCTCATAGCACCTGCCCGTAGCCAAGTGCGCCTCAGAAAAGTGACATACGCAGGATTCATCCTTACGTTCACCACGAGCTTCACGGGCCAAGGCCCGGAGCCTATCAAATCGTGAGTGACGGTCGTCGCGACGACTCGGCTCCGCACGGTCGTGCCGGCCACTGAGGGGCGGGCAGGAGGGCGAATGACGGTCGTCGGAACATGGGCTAGGTAGCAGCAGTATTGGTTTCTGCCGCTTTAAACACAAACGTAGTAAAAACGTTTCAAAAAACTACTGTCTATTTTTTTGGGCTTTCCGGCCCGTGCAGCCATAAAAAGCGGGTTTAAACGCAATAGCCGCAGTTTTACCAGAGAATAAACCGTGCATTACCCGGCCCTAGCGTCTACCTTTGCACCTCTAAGCGGTCCTCTCCCACCCGATTTGTTCACCCGGCAGTTTTGCTAAGCTGCCCACCCTATCTGCATGCAAGAGGTTCTGAAAATTTTCAAGATTGGCGGCGGCATTATCGACGACGCGGCCCAGCTCCAGCAGTTCCTTAGGGAGCTGGCCAAACTTGACAATAAAATAATGTTGGTACACGGCGGCGGCAAGGGTGCCAGCCAGATGCTGCAGGACCTGGGCATTGAGCCCCGGATGGTGCAGGGCCGCCGCATCACCGACGCGGCCACGCTCGACATCGTGACCATGTTTTACGCTGGTAAAACGAATAAGCAGGTGGTAGCCGGGCTCCAGCAGTATGGCGTGAATGCCCTGGGGTTAAGCGGGGCCGACGGCAACGGAATCCGCGCCTCGAAGCGGCCGGTCAAGGAAATCGACTATGGCTTCGTGGGCGACATTGACGAGCAGAGCGTAAATACCGAGCTACTGCAACGCCTGCTTACGGCGGGCCTGACGCCGGTTTTCTGCGCCATTACGCACGATGGTAACGGGCAACTGCTCAATACCAACGCCGATACCATTGCCAGCTCCCTGGCCCGGGCATTGTCCCCCTTTTACCAGGTAGAGCTGCACTTCTGCTTCGAGAAAGACGGGGTGCTAGCGGATGTGGCGGATGAAGCCTCGGTGATACCGCAGATAACGCCCGGGCAGTACCAGGAGCTGAAAGCCAGTGGCGCTATTGCGGCCGGCATGGTGCCCAAGCTCGACAATGCTTTTGCCGCCCTGGAGGCCGGCGTGGAGCGGGTTGTCATTGAAAATGCGCTGAAAATCAACCAGCCCGTAAAAACCATCTTATGCCGGAGCTAACCGACCAGCTGGCGGAGGAGGCTATTCAACTCCTGACGCGCCTGATTCAGACGCCCTCCTTTTCGCGGGAAGAATCGGCCGTGGCAGACCTCATCTTCGACTTTTTGCAGCAGCACGGTGCCCAGCCCCAGCGGGAGCTGAACAACGTGTGGGCCGTGAACCAGTATTTTGATACGGGGAAGCCCACAGTGCTGCTCAACTCCCACCACGACACCGTGAAGCCCGGCACAACCTGGACCTACGACCCCTTTGGCGCTGTACTAGAAGACTCCAAGCTTACGGGGCTGGGCTCTAACGACGCCGGGGGCTGCGCGGTAAGTATGCTGGCTACCTTCCTGTATTTTAACAAGCGGGAGCTGCCCTTCAACCTCATTTGCGCCATTACGGCCGAGGAAGAAATTTCGGGCGCCAACGGCATCAGCAGCCTGCTGCCCAAGCTGGGTAAGATTGACCTGGGCATCGTGGGAGAGCCCACGCAGATGGACATGGCCATTGCCGAAAAAGGCCTGGTAGTGCTCGACTGCACCGCCCACGGGCAAACCGGGCACGCGGCCCGCAACGAAGGCGAAAATGCCCTCTACAAAGCCGTGGCTGACATTCAATGGTTACAACAGTACCGCTTCCCGAAGGTGTCGGAGCTGCTGGGGCCGGTGAAGATGACGGTGACGCAGATTCAGGCCGGCACCCAGCACAATGTGGTGCCCGACATCTGCCGCTTTGTGGTGGATGTGCGCACCAACGAGTTTTACGCCAACGAAGAAGTAGTAGGCATCGTCCAGGAAAACCTGCAGTCGGAGGTGGTGCCCCGCTCGGTGCGGCTCAACTCCTCCCGCATCGACCCCGACCACCCGCTGGTGCGCAGGGGCGAGGCACTGGGCCGCAAAGCGTTTGGGTCGGCCACGATGTCGGACCAGGCCCTGATGCCGTTTCCGACGGTGAAGATGGGCCCCGGCGACTCGGCCCGCTCCCACACCCCGGACGAGTACATCTACCTCTACGAAATCCGGGGCGGCATCCGGGCTTACATCGAGCTGCTGGAGGGCTTGCAGCTGTAAGCCCAGGGCTAAGCCTGCTCCAACGTGGCAATGTCCAGCTTGCCCATTTGCATCATGGCGGCCATTTTGCGCTGCCTCCGGGCCGGGTCGGGGCTACTCAGGAGCTGAGCCATGTTGGCCGGCGTAATTTGCCAGGTTACGCCAAAACGGTCTTTCAGCCAGCCACAGTCGCCCGGCTCCCCACCGTCGGCCGTGAGCTGGTCCCACAGGGCATCAATTTCGGCTTGGTTTTGACAGCTGACCGATAAAGAAATGCCGGTAGTGAACGTAAAATACGGTCCGCCGTTCAAGGCCACGTATTTTTGCCCGGCCAGCTCAAACTCCACCGTCATGACGCTGCCGACGGGCATGTAAGTGCCTTCCGGGTAACGGGTGAGGCTGCGAATGGCGGAGTCCGGAAAAAGGCTGGTGTAGAGTTTTGCGGCCTGCTCGGCCTGGTCGTTGAAGGTCAGAAAGGTGGTAATCTTTTGCATGGCGCCGTATTCTTGCTGGATGATAGGTAAAAGTACCATCTCCCCTCCCGGCCCAGGCAGTATAAAAACGACAAATACCGGGCAATTTGCGACACGCTAAACCAGGGCTGGCCCTGACTGAAACCCGGAGTAACACGTAGTACCGGAAAGCCCCAACAGCCGGGCTTTTCTAGATAATTAACCATGAAGATTTGGGACAAGGGCATAGCCGTTGACAAAAAGATTGAGCAGTTCACCGTCGGCCAAGACCGGGAGCTGGACCTGTACCTGGCGCAGTTCGACGTGCAGGCCTCCCGGGCCCAGGCCACGATGCTTACCCAGGCCGGGCTGATTTCCCAGGAGGAAAACGAGCAGCTCCAGCAGGGCCTCGAAGAACTGGCCGCGCAGATTACCGAGGGCCGCTTCACGATTGAGAAGGAATTTGAGGACGTGCACTCCAAGATTGAATTTTACCTGACCGAGAAGTTCGGCGACGCGGGCAAGAAAATCCATACCGCCCGCTCCCGCAACGACCAGGTGCTGACGGCCATTCAGTTGTTTCTGAAAGACTACACCGAGCGGGTGGCCGGTAAAACGCTGGAGCTGGTAAACGTGCTGCTGCACAAGGCCGATGCCCACCAGGCCGACCTCATGCCGGGCTACACCCACTTTCAGGCGGCCATGCCCAGCTCGTTTGGGCTCTGGTTTTCGGCCTACGCCGAGCATTTGCTGCTGGACTTGGCCTTGTTTGAAGCCGCCCACACCGTGGCCGACCAGAACCCGCTGGGCTCGGGCGCGGGCTTCGGCTCCTCCTTCCCCATCGACCGGCAGCTGACGACCCGGCAGATGGGCTTTGGCAACGTGGCCGTGAGCAGCGTGGGGGCCCAGATGCTGCGGGGCAAAACCGAAAAAACCGTGGCCTTCGCCGTGGCCGGCATGGCCGCTACCCTGGCCAAAATGGCCTACGACCTGGTGCTGTACAACGGGCAGGACATGGCCTTCGTGGAGCTGCCCAAGGAGTTTACGACCGGCTCCAGCATCATGCCCCACAAGAAAAACCCGGACGTGTTCGAGCTCATCCGAGCCCGGTGCAACGCCTTGCAGGCCCTGCCCAACACGATTACGCTCACCATCAGCAACCTGCCCAGCGGCTACCACCGCGACTTCCAGATTCTTAAGGAGCTGTTGTTTGAGCCCCTCACTCAGTTCCTGGACATCCTCGACATCGTGCTCTTTGCTCTTCCCCAGCTCAAAATCAAGCCCGATCTGCTCAACCAGGCCAAGTACGACGCGACCTTCACGGTGGAAAACATCAACCAGCTGATTCAAAGCGGCACGCCGTTTCGCACGGCGTATAAGCAAGTCGGGCTGGCGGTGGAAGACGGCTCCTATGTGCCCCACAAGGAGTTCCAGACCACGCATCTGGGCAGTATTCACAATCTGGGGCTGGAGGAAATCCGGCGGAAGGTGGAGCAACTGAAGGGCTCTAGTAAACTGTTTTAGCCTAGTCTCTTTCTTCCAGAACGTCCTGCTGCGCGCAACGAAGTGGAGTCGAAGCATCTCTCCCGCTTCGTTGCAAGGACACTCTCTCTTTCATGGCCGCAACCGAAAATCCTGTAATCAGTCGAATAATCAACCATGAGGTTGTTCGGGAGCATTTCGGCTACTGGCCAGATTTTCATGATGCTGAAGTCACCAAGGTGACTTTTGAAGCTAACCCTGGGTACTGGCCTTCCGCAACGTTTACAATAGCTGCATTTGAAACAACAGCTAAGGTCGATGCAAAAGGGTATTACCAGCTAACTAAGCAGTGCGACATAGAACTCCAATTCTCAGGAATCAGGAAAATGGAGTTCGAAGATTTTAGCCACCAAAACGTCATCTTCGATTTAGAATTTGAGCAACAGGGAAGCAATATTGAATGCCGCTTCGACTCGTCTACTGGTTTAGAAGCTACAATACTCGCCGAAGAAGTACTGGTGCTGGGTCTAACTCCAACAAAGCAGTAGAGATGCTTCGGCAAGCTCAGCATGACAGGTAGCTTGGCAACGTCCGTAAGCGAGATGCCTCCCATTTCGCTCGACATGACGTTCTTTCAGCACAAACGAAATACCCAGTACCAGCCGTCCGGAAGCTGATTCGCCACCACTTTCGGGCTGCTGTTTTTCTTTTTTTCCAACCCGCCTCTCTCCCGGCATTTTCCTGAGTGAATACCCAAACCATTCCCATGAAGATCAAAAAAGCAGTGATTACTGCCGCCGCCCGCGGCCAGCGGTTGTACCCGGTGGCCGACACGATTCAGAAGGCCATGCTGCCGGTGGTAGACGTGGACGGGTTGCACAAGCCCACCATCCAGATTATTGCCGAGGAGGCTTTTGGCAGCGGCATCGAGGAGCTGTGCGTGGTGTGCGCCCCCGGCGACGGAGAGCGGTACGTGGCGGCCTTTACCTCCCTGCGCGACAACCTGATTAAAACCTACCAGAATGTGGACTGGGCCCGGCAGCAGGCCGAGAAAATCGACCACCTGCTAAGCCGCCTGCAGTTTGCCGAACAGACCGAAGCCCGGGGCTACGGCCATGCCGTGCTCTGCGCCCGGGAGTTTGTCGGCAACGAGCCCTTCCTGCTGCTGCTCGGCGACTACCTCTACGTGTCGGCGGTGGTAGGCAAGCGCTGCGCGGCCCAGGTACTGGAGCTGGCCGCCCAGCAAGACTGCGCCGTGGCCGCCGTGAACCCCACCATCGAGCACCAGATCAGCCGCTACGGCACGCTCACGGGTAAGCACGTGGCGGGCCAGGCCGGCGTGTACCAGATTGACAAAATCATCGAAAAACCTTCGTTGAGCACGGCCGAGCTGGAACTGCAGACCCCGGGCCTGCGGGCGGGCTACTACCTCTGCTTTTTCGGCATGCACGTCCTGACCCCGGGCATCTTCAGCATTCTGCAGAAGCAGCTTGACGCTGGCTCGGCCAACGTACTGCTGACGCCCGCCCTGCAGGAGCTGGCCGAATCGGAGAAGTACCTGGCCCTAGAAGTGCGCGGCACCCGCTACGACTTGAGCCGGCCCCACGGCCTGCTCCGCGCCCAGCTGGCCCTGGGCCTGGCCGGCGAGGCCCACGACGAAACCCTGACGACCATGGTCGAGCTGCTGGCCGAAGCCAATACCCGCAAGTAGAGCCATGAATATTTTCGTCGAAACCATTACCGCTACCGACCCCGGGAAGCGGAACCGGGACTTTTACGCCCTGAGCCGCGGCCTCTCGGCCCGGGAGCTGCTGCGCAGCCTGCGCGAGCTGGACGAGTTCCGCAAGGCCACGCCCAACCTCTACGACAAGGTGCGGGCCATCCTGTTTTTGTACGCCGGCTTCCGGTTTTTCCTCCAGGAAACGCCCGAGGTGCCGGCCGTGGGCAAGATTCCCTACCACGGCTTTGAGGATTTGCTGAGCCGCCGCTTCGAGCAGGCCATCAGCACGTTTTTGCGGGAGCTGGACCAGCACGGGCCCAACGCCACGCTCTTCAGCGCCCTGGCCGACGCCTACCACCACCTCTCCTTCCAGATCCTGGCCGACCAGGTCCGTAAGAGTGTGCGCTCCAGCAAGGGCAACCAGTGGATGTTCCGCGTGGGCCACCAGGACGAGCACCCCATCCGGATTCACCCGGCCCTATTGCAGCGCAACGATTCGTCGCTGTTCTACCCCGTGCTGCACGAACACACCTCTGTGCGCATGGATTTGACCCACAGCGGCTGGTCGGACATTTTCTTCCTGGGCATGGACTACCCCGAGGGCGCGCGGGTCGTCAACCTGTCGATTGACCTGGGCATGTTCGGGCGCGACAAGGATATCCGGCCCCCGCTGCACTCCTACGTGCGCGTCATTCCCGAGCCCGTGCTGCGCCTGACCAGCATCGACCTGAACACGACCAAGGACGTGACGGACCTGGCCGACCTGTTCAACTTCGGCAACGACTACCTGAGTCTGGTCAAGGCCGGGGTTATTGCCTCGGGCCTGATTCCGCCCTCCTTCGAAGGCACCAACCAGAGCCTGACCGACATCCTGGCCCGCATCGTAGCCCCGGGCATGGGCATCGAGCTGGTGACCAAGGTGAACGACATTCCCAAGGGCTCCCGGTTTGCGGTGTCCACCAACCTGCTGGGCTCGATTATCAGCCTGCTGATGCGGGCCACGGGGCAAACCAAAAACCTGACCGGCGGCCTCGACGAAAACGAGCGGCGCCTGGTGGCTTCCCGCGCTATTCTGGGTGAGTGGATAGGCGGCTCGGGCGGGGGCTGGCAGGATTCGGGCGGGGTGTGGCCGGGCATCAAGGCCATTCAGGGCACCTTCGCCCAGCCCGGCGACCCGGAATACGACATCAGCCGGGGCACGCTGCTGCCGCGGCACCGGGTGCTGGAAGGCGAGGACGTGCACCCCGAAATCGGGGAGCGAATCATGCAGTCCTTGGTGCTGATGCACGGCGGCATGGCCTCCAACGTGGGCCCCATCCTGGAGATGGTGACCGAGAAATACCTGCTCCGCGGGCAGCAGGAAACGGCCGCCCGGCAGCAGACCAACGAAATCTTCGACAACATCCTGGCCTCCATCAAGGAAGGCGACATCCAGAAGCTGGGCGCCAACACGGCCCGCAACTTCGAGGGACCCATCAAAACCATCATTCCCTGGGCCTCGACCTACTTCACCGAGCAGATTATTGCCAAAGCCAAGCAGGAATTCGGCAGTGACTACTACGGCTTCCTGATGCTGGGCGGCATGTCGGGCGGCGGCATGGGCATGTTCGTAAACCCCGACCGTTACGAGGACTACAAGGTGCGCGTGCTGGAACTGCTGCGTAGCACCAAGCAGGAACTCTCGGCCGCGCTGCCGTTTGCCATGGAGCCGGTGGTGTATAACTGGAGCATCAACCGGCGCGGCACCTGGAGCACCTTGCACGAGGGCAACGAGGCCCTGATGCCGGAGCAGTACTACGCCATCCACGTGTCGGGTTTGGTGAAGCGCGACCCGGAAACCATTTCCTACCTGCGCCGGGCCGAAATCGACTACTTCACGACCTACTGCGAGCAGAATAACCTGGCCTATCCGCTGCTGCGCACCATTGTCAGCAACCTGTTCAAGGTCTCGGACCCCACGAGCCAGGGCAACCGCAGCCTGGAAAACGATAAGGCCGAGCAGATCAAGCGTGACAACGGCTTCGACTACATTCAGCACGAAGACATCCGCGAAGAGCTGCAAAAGGGCCGCATCGGCCTCTCCCGCAACCGCCTGCCCGCCGAAACGGCCATCGACGACGTACAGCCCACCGACGTGGTGCAGTTCAATGACCTGCAGGATGTAACCCAACTGGGTGAAGAAGCTATTCGGGCCGGTAAGGTGGCCGTGCTGAGCCTGGCGGCCGGCGTGGGCAGCCGCTGGACCAAGGGCGCGGGCGTCATCAAGGCCCTGAACCCCTTCGTGGAAATCGGCGGGCGGCACCGCAGCTTCCTGGAAATCCACCTGGCTAAGACGCGCCGTGTGGCCCGGCAGTACGGGGCCAACATCCCACACATTGTGGCCACCAGCTACCTGACCCACCAGCCCATTCAGCAGACCTTGGCCCAGACCCGCAACTACGGCTACGACGGGGCGGTGTACCTGTCGGAAGGCCGCTCCATCGGGCAGCGCTTCGTGCCCATGGAGCGGGATTTGCGCTTTATGTGGGAGGAAATGCCCCAGGAAACCCTCGACGAAAACAAGCAGAAAGTGCGCGAGGCGGTGCGCAACACGATGATAGGCTGGGCTAAGTCAAAGGGCGAGGGCACCGACTACGTCGACAACATTGCCGCCCAGCGCTTCTCCCCGCTCGGCCACTGGTACGAGGTGTCGAACCTGCTGCGCAACGGCACCCTGGCCCGCCTGCTGCGCGAAAACCCGGCCGTGGAAACCATCATGCTGCACAACATCGACACGCTGGGCGCCGACGTGCACGCCGCCGCCCTGGGCTACCACCGGGCTGCGGGCAACGTGCTGACCTTCGAAGTCATTCCGCGCCGCATCGAGGACCGGGGCGGCGGACTGGCCCGCGTCAACGGGCAGGTGCGCCTGCTCGAAGGCCTGGCCCAGCCCCGGGAGGAAGACGAGCTGGCCCTGAGCTACTACAACTCGATGACGACCTGGATTGAAGTCGACCCGCTGCTCCAGCTCTTCGGCCTCACCCGCGCCGAGCTGCAAGCCGCCGACGACGCCCAGCTGGCCCGGGCCGTGCGCTCGGTGGCCCAGCGCATCCCGACCTACGTGACGACCAAGGAAGTGAAATTCCGCTGGGGCCACGGCCAGGAAGATATCTACCCCGTGGCCCAGATTGAGAAGCTGTGGAGTGATATGTCGGCCCTGCCCGACGTGAAGTGCGGCTACATCGTGGTGCCCCGCAGCCGCGGGCAGCAAATGAAGGACCCCGCCCAGCTCGACGCCTGGGTAACCGACGGCAGCAAAGACCACGTGGCTTCGTTGGGGGTATTTGAGTAGCCAATCAGAACGCCATGTCGAACATTCTGCGCATCAAGCAGAGAGGAGACATCTCGCGTGCTGACGTTGCAATAGCAAAGAATGAAAACAGAACGTCATGCTGAGCTTGTCGAAGCATCTCTACCGCCACAGTAATTCTGATTACCATGGCAGGCGAGATGTATCCCGCTGGTCGACAGGACGTTCTTTTTCGTTCAACGAAGCAGTAGAGCTGCTTCGGCTGCGCTCAGCATGACGTTCTGTTTCGCACGCTAAATACTCCCTTTAAGCTCGACCTGACAACCGAATTTTCCAAAACCCCAAGGCCCCGGCTGGTGTAGTTACCGGCCGGGGCCTTTTGCCTTTCTCGTTATGAAACTTTACTTCCGCCTGATCTGGCTCCTGCTCACTGCCCGCTTTCAACCCAAGGTGCCGGTAATGGGCCCCTGCCGCACCAAGTTCCGGGTGTGGCCGACGGACCTCGACGTGATGCGCCACATGAACAACGGGCAGTACCTGACGTTGTGCGACCTGGCCCGGATGGATATTCTCATCCGCTCGGGGCTGCTGCGCAAAATCAAGGACTTCGCCCCGCTGGCCGTGGTAGCGGCCGAGACTATTCAGTTCAGCCGCTCTTTGGAGCCCTTTGAGGCATTCGAAATCGAAACCCGGGCCCTGGGCTGGGACGAGCGGCTGCTTTACCTGCAGCAGCAGTTTATCCGCAACGGCCAAGTGGTGGCCACGGCCGTGGTGAGCTTACGCTTCGTAAAGCGCAAGGGCGGCACCGCCGACCCGGCCGAGGTGCTGGCCCATGCCGGCGAGCCGACGAAATCGCCGCAGCTGCCGGAGTGGGTGCGGGCCTGGAGCCAGAACATGCGCGAGCTGCGGGCCGCCTGAGGAGCACAGAAACTCTGCCGTAGCCGCCGCGTATGGTTTGAGAGAAGATGCTTGTCGTCTTCTCCTAAAACCCACTGCACCATGGCTACTGAACAAGATACTACCGCCAACAACGACGATAAAAAGCACCAGGCCAACCCCAGCACATCAAGCCAGTCCTTGGCCGACTCGGAAATGAGCGTGGGCAAGGGCGCTCTTAATGCCGAGCCCGGCGACGAGCAGGAAAACAAGGAAGCTGACCCGAGCGCCGTGCAGCCTGGCTCGGCCCCGGCCGAGGAACAATCCCAAGAAGCACCTAAAGCCGATTGGGGCGGGCAGTTCGGCAACAGCGTGCAGCCTGTGCACGACGATGTAGACCGGCTCGAGAATCAGCTGGCCAGTCCCGGCCGCGGGGAGTTTGGCGCCCACGGCCCAGGCGGCACCCAGGGTGGCTACGGCAACCAGTACCGCGCCGATGACGTGTACGGCGGGCAACTTGGTGGACAGCCCGTTGATACTGGCGGCTACCAGGGCGGCCGGCCCGAAAACAACACCGGCACCGACGAGTATAACCCCCAAGGCAGCACCTTCGGCCACGCCACGGCCACGCCCACAGCCGGCACCACCGTCGACCCGCACTACCGCAACGACAACGCCTCCCCCACCGCCCCGGATTCGGGCTTTAGCGAAGACTACGGCCATTCATCCCTGGTGGGCGGGGCTACCAACGGCCACGAGGCAGGCAACGGCCGGGAGCGGAACCAGAGCGCCGACTACGACTATATTCCCTCTCAGAACGATAAGCGCGACGAGCAGCAGGGCACCACGTACAACCCCCAGCCCACGGTGCACGGCCGCACCGGCGAGCTGAACGGCGCCAATGAGCCCGGCCCGAACCGGGAACCCGCCACGCCCACCGGCTCCGACTCCCGCACCGGCTACACCCGCCCCGATGGCGAAGCCAGCTACCAAGGCAACAGCGCTGAGGGCATCGGCTCGAAAGGCGGCTCCTACAACGACCCCAACGACTCGTCGAACCCGGCCGCAGCCGCCGGCGGTGAAGTACAGCAACAATACAGCCGCGACGCCCAGAACGACGCCCCCGTGCCGCCCCACGACAACAACTCGGACTACGGCACCATGCCCCGCCGCAACGCTGGCCGCGACAACGACGCCGACCGGAGCTAAAACCTAGCTACTTTCCATTTCGCCCAAGGCCGAAAACAACCCGTAACCGGGGCGTTTTCGGCTTTTGTGTATTGTAGCGCCTACAAACGTGGTCTGCTGCCTGCACCGAACTTCGTTGCTACACTACTGCCGCTACATGAAAACCGAGAAAGAAAAGATGCTGGCCGGGGAGCTCTACGATGCCCTCGACGCCCAGCTGACCCAGGAAAGAACCCAGGCCCGGCTGTTGCTCAAGCAGCTCAACGATTCCGGCGAAGATCAGACCGAGGAGCGTACCCACCTGCTTGCGCAGCTGCTGCCCCAGGCCGGAGCGGGCCTCTGGATTCAGCCACCCTTCTACTGCGACTACGGCAGCAATATCCGCCTCGGCGAGAAGGTGTTTTTCAACTTCAACTGCGTGGTGCTGGACGTGGCCCCGGTCACCATCGGGCACCGGACCTTGTTTGGGCCCAACGTGCAGATATACACCGCTACCCACCCGATGGACCACCAGATCCGGGCCTCGGGGCTGGAGTTTGCCAAGCCCATTACCATTGGCGACGACGTGTGGGTGGGCGGCAGCGCCGTTATTTGCCCGGGCGTGAGCATCGGGGCGCGCAGCGTGATTGGGGCTGGCAGCGTCGTCACGAAGGATATACCGGCCGACGTGTTTGCCGCCGGCAACCCCTGCAAGGTAATTCGCTCCTTAAGGGAGGAAGCCTAACTTCGCGCCCATCCTACGGCTGAGCTTCCTTATTCTTACATGAAACATCTCCTGCTTTCAGCCGCCCTCACCCTGGGCGTGCTCACGACTTCGGCCCAAACTTTTACCGCTATGCGCTGGCTAAACGCTCCTAAGAAGTCGACCGTGACGGCCAACAAAGTGCAGGTGCAGGTCGACGGCGGCACTGATTTCTGGCGCGTGACCCACTACGGCTTCATCCGCGACAATGGCCACTTTTTCTACCAGGAACAGGAAGGCGACTTTCTGGCCAAGGTCAAAATCGTGGGGCAGTACAAAGAGCTCTACGACCAGGCCGGCCTGATGATCCGGCTCGACGAGAAGAACTGGATTAAGACCGGCATCGAGTACGTGAAAGGCGTGCAAAACGTCAGCGCTGTGGTAACAAGGGAGGTGTCGGACTGGTCGGTGGTGCCGCGCCAGGACAGCCCCAAGGCCGTGTGGCTCACGCTGCTGCGCAAGGGCGACTACGTGGAAATCCAGTACTCCTTCGACAACAAGGATTTCAAAATGCTGCGCCTGGCCTACTTCCCGCCCACGCCCGGCAAGAAGGTCCAGATTGGCCTGATGTGCGCCGCCCCCGACGGCAAAGGCTTCCCGGTGGAGTTCGAGGATTTTTCCATCAGTCCGGTGCCGGCCGGCACGAAGTAAAACCGGAAAAGGCGCCGCATGCGGCGCCTTTTCGTTGCTTATATAGCCAGGCTCTAGCGTTGGCCTACGCTGCCTTTGGCCTCGGCGGCTTTCGGCGCTGCCGTACCCGAGGCGCTTTCCGGCGGCCCAAGGTAGCTGGGCTTCACCCCGCCCAGGTCGACGACCAGCTTTTCGAGCACCACGCCGGGGTCCACGCGCCAGAACTTGAGCACGTGCGCGCCGGACTTAGCCAGCGTGTGCTTCGACTCTTTGAGGATGATGTTTTCGGCCACGGCTTTTTCCCAGGGACGGTTGCCATTGTCGGCCACCATGCCGGTGTGCAGGTTGATAATCTGCGGCGTCTCGTCATCAAACGAAACGGCGTAGCGCAACCCTTCCCCGCCCAGAAAATTCAGCGTGGGGGCCAGGTAGGCCCGCACCGTCACGGGGCCGCTGCCGCTGAGCTGCACCTGGTACTCCAGGCGCGGCGAGCTGCTAGTCGGCGTCTGGCCGGGCGCGGTGGTGGGGAAAGTCGTGACGCCGGAAAGTGTGCGGCCCAGGTCGGGTATGGTTTGCCACTTCACCGCGCCGCCGTCCACGGCCTTGGTGTAGTGGGCGGCCTCGATAGAAACGTAACCGTCGGCTTCGGCAAAGCCCGGGCCCTTAGCTACTGCCTGGGGCTTAGTCGCCGGTACGGGTTGGCTCGGAGTTGCTGCGGCAGCCGTAGGTTGAGCCACGGTTTGCACGGCGGGCATGGCGTTCTGCTCGGGCTGCTGCCAGTAGGTGTAGCCAATGTGGGTCTGGTCCATCATGTGGTTCCACTTGCCGCCGGCCAGGGCGTGGTAGCGCTGCGTGATTTCCGCGTCTTTGGCATACAGGGCCTTGGCTTTTTCGGCCAGGGCGTTGGCCGTGGCCTGGCCATTTTTGGCGGCCTCCCGGTTCTGGGCCACGGTGTAGTAGAGCTCGTTCAGGTTGGCGCAGGCCTGCACCGGGTGGAGCACCAATTGGTAGTAGGCGTCGCGGTACTCGGCCGGCAGCTGCTGGTTGATTTTCTCGGCCTGGGTGCGCAGCTGGTTGTAGTCGGCCACCACGGTTTCCCACTCGCGGTAGTTGGTCAGGCTGTAGGTGTTGGCGTCGAGCAGCTCGGGCTTGCGGCGGGAGTTGTACTTGGCGTATTTGGCCAGAATGTCGGCAATGCCGGTGGCGTATTTCGGGCCGAACTGCTTAGCAGCCCAGTCCCGCGAGTAGTCGTCAATCTGGTCGGCGCTGATGCGGTCGGGGTTCCAGGCGTAGTCGAGGAAGAAGCTGATGGGAACTTCCATGGGCTTCAGGTCGCCCACGTTTACTATCCAGATCTGGTTGGCACCGTACTCGTGGGCCAGGTGCATTTGCTCCCAGATGCGGGGCAGCGGGTTCGTGTTCAGCCACTTGTAGTTACGCGGGCCGCCCACGTAGTCGAAGTGGTAGTAGATGCCGTAGCCGCCGCTGCGGGGTTTCTCCCCCACTTTGGGCAGCTTGCGGATATTGCCCCAGTTGTCGTCGCAGAGGAGCAGGGTCACGTCGTCGGGCACGCGCATGCCTTTGTCGTAGTAATCCTGCACTTCCTTGTAGAGGGCCCAGAGCTGGGGCGTCTGCTCGGCGGGCTTGCCGGTTTCCTCGGCAATAATCTTGCGCTGGTCGGCCACGATTTTTTCGAGCAGGCTAATGTTACTGCCCTCACTCATGGGCTCGTCGCCGTCGCCGCGCATGGCCAGCGTCACGATGCTTTCCTTGGTGCCCATGTTCCTGATGCCCTGCCGCCAGAAGTCCTGGAGCGTCTTTTCGTTGGTCTGGTAGTTCCAGGGACCGGAGCCGAAGCGCTTCCACTCCTGCTGCGACCGAACCATGGGCTCGTGGTGGGAGGTACCCATCACGATGCCGTACTCATCGGCCAGCACCGGGCTCTGCTTGTCGTCGTCGTTGAAGGCGTTGCCCCACATGGCGGGCCACAGGTAGTTGCCCTTGAGCCGCAAAATCAGCTCAAACACATGCACGTACATTTTCGAGTTAATACCGCCGAATTTCTCCTTGGCCCAACCTGACAGGGCCGGCGCTTCGTCGTTAAGAAAAATGCCCCGGTACTTCACCTGGGGCGTACCCTGTGAATGCCGCCCGGCCGCCACGTAGAGTGCCTGTTGCGGCTTCACGGGCACGTCGGCCCACCAGTACCACGGCGACACCCCGATTTGCTGCGACAGGTCGTAGATGCCGTAGATAGTGCCGCGCTTGTCGCTGCCGGCAATAACCAGGGCCCGCTCGACGCCGGGCAGGGGCTTGTCCACCACCTGCAGCACGAAGGTTTCCCACTTGCCCGCTACCTGGGCCACGTCGAGCTTCTTGCTGGCCACCAGCCCGTCAATCAGCGGGCTTTTGCCGATGGTGCCGATGAGCACGACTTCCTTGCCGGCCGGGGCTTTGTCGGTGGTCAGCGTCGGGGTGAGTTTGGTGACGCGGTTGATGTCGGCCTGCAGGTCACGGGCGGCGCGCAGCACGCCGGGCCAGTCCGAGTTGCTGGCGTACAGCGCCGCCGTTTTGCCGCCCGCCGCCAGCGGGAAACTGTTTTTCCCTTTCTCAGCGGAGACGTAGGTAGCCGTAAATGGCGCGGCCGTCTTTTGGGCCTGGGTGCTGAAAGTAACAAGCAGCGCCAGCAGCACCAGCCAGCAGCGGCCGGCTGCGCGGGCAGTATGGGAAGGCAGGGTTTTCATAGGATTCGGGTGGAAAAGCTGGCGGTACGGATACTAGAGCTAAAAAACTAGCTCCCCTCCTCAGATGATGTTGCGCATCAAGCAAGGAGGGGTTGGGGGTGGTTGAAACACTAGACCGTCTTTTTAGGACTAGCTCTAGCCTTGTTCAACGCATAGACTACCCCTACCCTCCTTGAAAAAAGGAGGGGAACTAGACTAGCTTCTAAAACTTCACCACTTCCCAGTAAGCCTTTTTCGGCTTCTGGTTCTGGTCGAAGAGCAGGGGGTAGTTTTTGCGGCCGACGACGGGGTAAGTGTCGAGCCAGGTGTACTTGTCGGAGATATTCCAGAACGTGACGCCGGTCAGCACTTTCTTGTAGTCGCGGAAGACCTTGAAGAACATCTTGTACTGCTCGGCCTGCTTCTGCTCCAGCTCGGGCGTGTAGGCATCCGATTCGCCGGGGCGCTTCTCGCGTCGGTCCTTTTCCCAGGGGTAAATCGACACATCAAGCTCGGTAATCTGCACTTTCAAACCCAACGACGCGTACTGGTCCAGGGCCTGGCGCAGCTCGGCTTCCGTGGGCTCCTGCAACGACCAGTGCCCCTGCAACCCTACCGCGTCGATGGGCACCTTAGCATCCTTGAGCTTCTTGAGCAGCTTGAAGATTCGCTCCCGCTTTTCGGGCCGCTCGGTGTTGTAGTCGTTGTAGAACAGCACCGCCTTGGGGTCGGCCTCGTGGGCGTACTCGAAGGCCTTGGCAATGAAATCCTCCCCGCAGATCTTATACCACTCCGAGTTGCGCAAAAACTCCTGGGGGTTGTCCGAAATGGCTTCATTCACTACGTCCCAGGCGTAGATTTTGCCCTTGTAGCGCTTCACGACGGTGAAAATATGGTCGTGCAGACGCTTGAGCAGCACTTCCTTGCTCACCTGTTTGCCGTCGGCATCCTTGAAAAGCCACTTGGGCGTCTGCTCGTGCCAGAGCAGGTTGTGGCCCCGCACCCGCAGCTTATTGTCCTGGGCAAACTGCACGATTTGGTCGGCGTCCTTCCACTCGTAGCGGTTTTCCTCCGGGTGAATCGGGCCCATCTTCATGGCATTTTCCGGGGTGATGCTGTTGAAGTGCTGCTTGATGAGCTCCCCTTCCGCACCTTTCAGCCCCGCCGGCGACACGGCCACGCCCATCAGGAAATAGTCTTTGTAATAGTCTTTCAGGCCCTTTTCCGGGGCTGGCCGCTGGCTACTGAATACGGTCAGACCGGCCAAGAGCAGGCCGGTAGTGGTGAGCTTGCGCAGGGAGGAAGAAGTTTGCATCGTGGTGGGTTTAGTGTTCTTTTTCTTCTGTCATCCTGAGCCCAGCGAAGGACCTTATCACGCTAGAACTAGTCGTTCTATTGGCATAAGGTCCTTCGCTGGACTTAGGATGACAGACGGTGGTATGGGTGCGCTTTTATAGTTCGACCCTACTTCAGCTCCAGCACTACCACCGACTGGGGCGGCAGCTCCACGGCCAGGTTGCCGCCGCGCTTCTTGGCCCCGTTGAAAGCGGCCAGCTTCACCTTGCCGGGCTTGTCGAAGGTGTTGTAGTCGTTGACGTTGGCCGAGGTCAGGATGCGGCCCGAGACGGTTTTCCAACTCACGCCGGGCAGGGCCGTTTCCAGCTGCAAGGTCTTTTTCGTGTCGAGGTTGACCAGGGAAATGTGCACCGCCCCGCTGGCGTCCTTCGACGCCGAGGCATTCAGGGCCGGCAGCTTGTCCCCGTTCAGCGTGTATTCAGGGCTCTGGAACTGCAACGGCAGGTACTGCGCATTCTGGTGCACCTGGTAGAGGTCAAACACGTGGTAGGTGGGCGTAAGCAGCATCTTCTCCTTGTCGGTCAGGATCAGGGCCTGCAGCACGTTGACGGCCTGGGCCAGGTTGGCCCCGCGCACCCGGTCGCAGTGGTTGTTGAAGATGTTGAGCGTAGTGCCGGCCACCAGGGCGTCGCGCAGGGAGTTTTGCTGGTACAGAAACCCCGGGTTGGTGCCGGGCTCCACGTCGGTCCACACGCCCCATTCATCCACGAGCAAAGCCACCTTTTTGTCCTTGTCGTACTTGTCCATGATGGCCGCGTGCTTGGTTACCACGGCTTCCATCTTCAGGCAGTTCTTCATCGTGTTGAAGTACTGGGCCTCGTCGAAGCCGGTGGCCGCGCCCTTGCTGCCGGTCCAGCTGCCGGTGGGCAGGGTGTACTGGTGCAGGGTCAGGCCCCACATCTGGTCGAGCGGAATCTTCTTCATGCACGTCTCGGTCCAGTAGGCGTCGTCGCCGTTGGCCCCGCTCACGATGCGCTTCAGCTTAGGGCTGCCCGGGTAGTTGTGGGCGAAGGTGGCGTAGCGCTTGTAGATGTCGGTGTAATAGTCGGCCGTCATGTTGCCGCCGCAGCCCCAGCTTTCGTTGCCGATGCCCCACATGGTCACGCCGTAGGGCTCGGGGTGGCCGTTTTGCTTGCGCTGCTGGGTCAGGGGCGTGTCGGCGTTGGAGTTCAGATACTCCATCCAGTTGGCCATTTCCTGCACCGTCCCGCTGCCCACGTTGGCCGCCAGGTAGGGCTCGGTGCCGAGCAGCTTGCAGAGCTCCAGGAATTCGTGGGTGCCGAAGGAATTGTCCTCCGTCGCGTCGCCCCACCAAGTGTTGATGGTGCGGGGCCGCTGGGCGGTGGGGCCTACTCCGTCGCGCCAGTGGTAGGCGTCGGCGTAGCAGCCGCCGGGCCAGCGCAGGTTGGCCACTTTAATCTTACGCAGGGCCTCCACGATATCCATGCGGATGCGGCCCTGCTTGGGCACGTTCAGGCCGGGGTCAACCCAGAAACCGTCGTAGACGCAACGGCCCAGGTGCTCGGCGAAGTGCCCGTAAATGTCTTTGCTGATTTGCAGCTTGGGGTCTCCGGGCTGCACGGTCAGGCGTACCGTTTGGGCAAAAGTCGGGGTAGCTGCCACTAGCGTAAAGCCAGTTGCTGCCAGTAGGCGCTTTAAGTAGAGCATCGAGAGGAGTAGGGAATTTTTCGATGGGGAAAGGACAGAAAGCGCAAAAACAACCCGGGCGGCCGGCCTCCCAACCAGCCGCCCGGGCGTATTCTTACGCGTGAGAAGCGGTCAGCGGGGCCGACTGCAGCGCGCTCAGCACCGTGCGCAGGCCCTGCTCGGCATTGTCGCCGAGGTGGATGCGCAGCGTGCGGCGGTTGTAGTCGTGCAGGGCCTGCAGGTCGCCGGCGGCCTGGGCGTTCTTGAACGTCCCGAAGGAGTACGAACGGCCCGGCAGCGCCAGGTCCTGCGGATGATCCACGGTGAACTGCACGAACAAGCCCTTGTCGGGGCCGCCCTTGTGGTACTGGCCCGTGGAATGCAAAAAGCGCGGCCCGTAGCCCGAGGTGGTAGCCAAATGCAGCTGCTTCTGCACCTGGGTGCGCAGCTCGGCCAGGCCCTTGTTCAGCTCTTCCGACTCGGTCAGGTACGCCTGGATGTTGAGGAAGTCGCCGTCCTTGGCCTGGGCGAAGAAGTTCTGGAGTACTTCGGCCGCACTGCCGCCCGATACGGCGGAGAAGTACGACACGCCGTTTTCCGTCACCTTGGCCTCGTCGCCGGCGGGCAGGCTGCCCTGCTCCTGCACCACCTTCATCAGGCGGTCGGTGGCGGTTTTGGCGGCCTGCACGTTGGGCTGGTCAAAGGGGTTGATTTCGAGCACGGCGCTGGCTACGGCCGTGGCTACTTCCCAGCGGAAGAACTCGGCGCCGAGGTCCAGGGCATCATGCATGCGTACGCTGATTACTGGGTGACCGGCGGCTTGCAGGGCTTCGAGCTTGGCCGTGTTGTCGGCGTCGGCGTCGCTTTCGTAGCCCACGTACACGAACACACGGTCCTGGCCGTAGACTTCCGGCTCCCGGGCAGGCTCGCCGGCTACGGGCAGAATGCCCTTGCCTTCCTTGCCGGTGCTTTCAGCAATAAGCTGCTCCAGCCAGAGGCCCAGATCATCCAGGGAATGGGGTACAATCAGGGTGAGCTTGTCGCGGCCCTGCTGGGCGAGTACGCCTAGGGCCACGCCCAACTCCAGGCCCGGATTTTTCTCTACCGAACCATACGCCCCGTTGGCGCGCATCATGCGGATGGCGCGCTCCAGGATTTCACCGATGGGCAAGCCGTACAAGGCGGCCGGCACCAGCCCGAAGTACGACAAAGCCGAGAAACGGCCGCCGACTTCGGCGAAGTTCAGGAAGATGCGGCGGTAGCCCTGCTCGGTGGCCGACGTCACGAACTTGGAGCCCGGGTCGGTGATGGCCACGAAGTTCTCGCCGGCCTTGTCGCCCTTGATCTGCTTGAGGCGGTCGTAGAAATAGTCGCCGAAGGCCAGGGGCTCGGCCGTCGTGCCCGACTTGCTGGCCACGATAAACAGCGTCTCGGCCAGCGGCACCGATTCTTCGATCTGGCGCACCGTGCCGGGGTCGGTGGTGTCGAGCACCGACATCGGCAGGCCGTTTTCACCCATCGGGAACGAGGACTTGAACACAATCGGCGCCATCGTGCTGCCGCCCATGCCCATCACCACCACGTGCTTGAAGCCCGCGGCCTTCACGTCGTTGACGAACTGCTCGATTTCAGACACGGCACCCACCATCGTTTCGGCCACGCGCAGCCAGCCCATGAAGGAGCGGATGCTCTGCTGGCCTTCGGCGTCCTGCACCCACAGGTCGGCCTGCTTGTTCCAGAAGCCTGCGGTGAAGTTCTTGGCGTTGAATTCCTGAATTTTGGCGTCCACGGCGGCCTGGTACTGGCCCAGCTGCAGGGTAGCTTCAGCCACGGTCGTGTCGAGGGAAGCAACGCGCTTTTTCTCGATGGAGTCCATCAGCTTGGCGAAGGGCTCCTTGAATTTCTTGGCCCCGTCGACCTCCAGGAAGCTGGTGTGCTCTTCGAGGGTGATGCCCAGCTCGGGCAGGCGGCGCAGCACGTCGGCGGCTTTGTCGAGGCCTTCTTCGAGGCGGTTGGCGGGCTGGCCTTTTTCGCGGAAGATGTCGAGGGTTTCGACCGGCACAGTGTTCACCGTTTTCGGGCCGATGAGGTTTTCCACGTACTTCAGGTCGTCGTACTTGGGGTTCTTGTTGCCGGTGCTGGCCCACAGCAGGCGCTGGGTGTCGGCACCTTTGGCGGCCAAGGCTTCCCAGCGCGGACCGGCGAAGATTTCCTTGTAGATCTGGTAGGCCTGCTTGGCGCTGGCCAGGGCCACTTCGCCCACCATCGATTGTGCTAATTCGCCCTTTTCACCGCCCTCGGCGGCAATTTTCTCCAGCAGCGGATCAATCAGCACGTCGATGCGCGAGAGAAAGAAGCTGGCCACGGAGTCGATGTTGTCGAGGGGCAAGCCCGCGGCCACCCGGTCTTCGAGGCCGGCAATGAAGGCTTCGGCCACGAGGCGGTAGCGCTCCAGGCCGAAAATCAGGGTTACGTTGACGTTGATGCCCTCGGCAATGAGGCGGCGAATGGCGGGCAGGCCTTCGAGCGTAGCCGGCACCTTAATCATCACGTTGGGCCGGTTCACGGTTTTCCAGAACCGGATGCCTTCCTCAATCGTGCCCTCGGTATCGTTTACCAGCTCGGGCGACACTTCCAGGCTCACGTAGCCGTCAAAAGCGTTGTCGTGGCTGTCGTAGAGCGGGCGGAACAGGTCGCAGGCGTGCTGCACGTCGGCCACGGCCAGGGCGGTGTAGATTTCGTCGGTGGTTTTGCCCTGCAAGGCCAGGCTGCGGATGGCCGCGTCGTAGTCGTCGGAGCCGCCGATGGCCTTTTCGAAAATGGCCGGGTTCGACGTGACGCCGCGCAGGGCCTCGTCGGTGATGCGCCGCTGCAATTCCCCGTTGATCAGGATCTTGCGACGGATAAAGTCCAGCCAGATGCTTTGGTCGAATTGACGGATGTCAACTAATGGATTCATAGGGTTTCAGTTTGAAGTCGTTCCAAAGATGAGGAAACTCCTTCTTTGGGCTTTCACTGGGCCCGTTTATTTTGCTATAAATCCCTGATTTTCTACCAGATATTTTCCCGAAAGAAAATCTACTGCTATGGGAAGCAAAGTTAAAATCCGGTTTATTAGAGTTTCGTAAGGCAAACAGTGAGGCGTGCCAGCCGGCAGACAGCCAGTCCGCCAACGCCATTCGAAAAGCTCTCCCTCAATTCGAATCGCGCGCTGGTACGCCTCTTTCTGTTTCCCTCCCACCCTGCTGCAAGCTGGCCGCACGCCGAGCTTACAGTATAGTCTGTGGTGTGCGTGAAGTCGCGCCGGCCGGGCGGCGTTGCAGCACCGGCCCGGCTGGCGTTTCCCACTCACCTTGTTGATATTTCCAGGTCCATGTAGAGACACATACCTGCGTCTTAATCGTTGCGGACGTTGCCTGTCGTTCGACGAGGAGACGCAAGAATGCGTCTCGACATCCGTACTAGATGTACTGGTTGATGATGCTTTCCAGCCACTCCTGCTTGCCGCTGCGGGGCGTGGGCTCGCCGGTTTCGTGGGCGATTTTGCGCAGGTCTTCCAGCGTCAGCTGCCCTTTCTCGAAGGCGGCGCCGGCGCCGGAGTCGAAGGAGGCGTAGCGCTCCTGCCGGAACTTGCGGTAGGCCGACTTTTCCAGGATGGCATCGGCCGTAACCAGGGCCCGGGCGAAGGTGTCCATGCCGCTGATGTGGGCAATGAAGATGTCTTCGAGGTCCGTGGAGTTGCGGCGAGTTTTAGCGTCGAAGTTGATGCCCCCGTGCTGGAAGCCCCCGGCTTCGAGGATGATGAGCATGGACTCGGTCAGCTCGTTGATGTTGTTGGGGAACTGGTCGGTGTCCCAGCCGTTCTGGTAGTCGCCGCGGTTGGCGTCCATCGAGCCCAGCATGCCTGCATCGGCCGCTACCTGCAGCTCGTGCTCGAAGGTGTGGCCGGCCAACGTGGCATGGTTTACTTCCAGGTTGAGCATGAAGTCGTTTTCCAGGCCGTGCTGGCGCAAAAAGCCGATGACGGTGGCCGCGTCGAAGTCGTACTGGTGCTTGGTGGGCTCGGCGGGCTTGGGCTCGATGAAGAACTTGCCGGTGAAGCCCTGCTGGCGGGCGTAGTCGCGGGCCATGGTCAGGAAGCGGGCCATGTGCTCCTGCTCGCGCTTCATGTTGGTGTTCAAGAGGGTCATGTAGCCTTCGCGGCCACCCCAGAACACGTAGTTCTCGCCGTTCAGGGCAATGGTGGCGTCCAGGGCGTTTTTCACCTGGGTAGCGGCGTGGGCTACTACCTGGAAGTCGGGGTTGGTGCTGGCCCCGTTCATGTAGCGCGGGTTCGAAAACACGTTGGCCGTGCCCCAGAGCAGCTTGACGCCGCTTGCGGCCTGGTGCTCCTTGGCGTAGTCGACAATGGCGGCCAGGTTCCGCTCGTACTCGGCCAGGGAATTGCCTTCGTCCACCAAGTCGATGTCGTGGAAGCAGTAGTAGGGCGTGCCGAGCTTGGTGAAGAACTCGAAGGCGGCGTCCATCTTGTCTTTGGCGCGGCCCACGGCTTCGTGGTGGGCATCCCAGGCGAAGTGCTTGGTGCCGGGGCCGAACGGGTCGCCGCCGGTGCCGGTGAAGGTGTGCCAGTACGAAACCGCGAAGCGCAGGTGCTCCTTCATGGTTTTGCCGGCCACTAGGCGGTTTTCGTCGTACCACTTAAAGGCCAACGGGTTGTCCGACTCGCGTCCTTCGAAGCGGATGGTGTCGATACCGGTGAAATACTCGGTTTTAGAAAGCGTGTTGGATGACATGCCGAGGGGTGGTTGGTAAGGGTACGATTTGATTGAGAATGGCCTGCCAGCGGGTGTAGGCAGCCTGATATTGTTCCTGCAATTCAGCCGTGGGCTCCAGGGTCAGAATCCGCTCCAGGCCGGTGAAAGCTTCCGAAGTGCTGGCGTAGATGCCGGCCCCGACGCCCGCGCCGCGGGCCGCGCCCTGGGCCGCGTCGGTGTTGAGCAGCTCCAGCTCCACGCCGGCGCTATTCACAAAAGCCTCGCGGAAAATCGGGCTCAGGAACATGTTGGCGTTGCCGGCCCGCACCTTGCGCACCTGCACCCCCGACTCACGCATGATGTCCACGCCGTAGTTCAGGGCGAAGACAATGCCTTCCTGGGCGGCGCGGGCCACGTGCACGCGGCCGTGCTGGTTGAAGTTGAGGCCCCGCAGCTCGGCTTCGAGCTGGCGGTTTTCCAGAATCCGCTCGGCCCCGTTGCCGAAGGGCAAGAACGTGAGGCCGTCGGAGCCGACCGGGGCCTGGGCGGCCAGCTGGTTCATGTCCTCGTAGCTAATGTCGCCCAGGACTTTGCGCAGCCAGCTGTTCAGAATGCCGGTGCCGTTCATGCACATCAGCACCCCGTTCTTGGGCCGCTCCGGCGTGCTGTTGACGTGCACGAAGGAGTTGACCCGGGAGCGGGAATCCGAGGTCATGGTTTCGTTGATGCCGTAGACCACGCCGCTGGTGCCGGCCGTGGCGGCTATTTCGCCGGCCTGGAGCACATTGAGCGAAAAAGCGTTGTTGGGCTGGTCGCCGGCCCGGTAGCTGATGGGCGTGCCGGCCGCGAGGCCCAGCTCCCGGGCGGCTTCGGGCGTGAGGTGGCCCTGCACCGAGAAGGTGTCGACTACCTCGGGCAGCAGGGCAGAACTGATGCCGTAATAGTCGAGCAACTCCTGGGCAATGGCCTGCTGCTTGAAATTCCAGAATATGCCCTCGGACAAACCCGAAACGGTGGTCTGGAGCTGGCCGGTGAGCTTGAAGGCAATGTAGTCGCCGGGGAGCTGGATTTTGTGGATTCGGGCGTAGATGGCGGGCTCGTTTTCGCGCACCCACTTCAGCTTGGAGGCCGTGAAGTTGCCGGGCGAGTTGAGCAGGTTTTCCAGGCAATACTCCGGGCCCAGGTCCTGAAACGCCTGGTTGCCGTAGTCCACGGCGCGGCTGTCGCACCAGATAATGGCCGGGCGCAGCACTTCGCCTTCCTTGTCGACGAGCACGAGGCCGTGCATTTGGTAGGTAATGCCGATGCCGGCAATCAGGGCCGGGTCGAAGTCGAAGTCGACCCGCAGCTGCAGGGTGGCATTCACGACTTCCTGCCACCACCGCTCGGGGCGCTGCTCGGCCCAGTCGGGCTGCAGGGCGGTTATTTCCATCTCCTTCTTCGGCGAGGTGACCGAGGCCACGCACCGGCCGGTGTCAATACTGAGCAGCGAGGCCTTGATAGACGAGCTGCCAATGTCGTAACCGAGGAGGTATTTCATGGGGTTGGGTACGGCCAACACTGCTTCTAAAGAGAAGCTCGGCCGGGTGGGAATTGTATGGAGAAAATGGCAAGCACCAGCACTGGGGAAGACCAGCTTGGCGGAGGTAGTACTCAGGGCGGTGTCCGACCTATCTACCGGACTTGTTTTCGAAGATAGTATGCCCGGAGATAGGAAGGCCTATGCAAAAACCTTGTTTCCAGCCTAATTTCGAATAAAAAATACCGAAACCGTTTCCGGAAACGGTTTCGGTAGGTGAGATAAGAAAAAATATTTTTCGGGAAATAGTGGCCCTTTAATCCCTGAATAGTGAAAGCCGCATACGCCTTGCGTATTGGCCTCTTGCCGGCACTGGCGCGCGGTCCGCAAGCCGTACCTACCGGCCCACTCTACCCTCTCAATTACGTGCAGGGCTACTTAGCCGACGGATGCTCTGCTGGAGTTGCCCACGAAAAGACCTTTCCTTTGTGTTACCCCGGTTTTTAGTTGCTTGACCTATGTTTGAGTTATTTGAGAAGTACCTGCGGAGCAAGGCCGCTTTTACGGCCGAGGAAATGCAGCAAATTGAAGCCGTGACAACCATTAAACGGCTGCGTAAACGCCAATTTCTGCTGCAGGAAGGCGAGGTATGGACTTACAACGCCTTCGTGTCCAAGGGCTGCCTGCGCACCTACAGTGTAGATACCAAAGGTGCCGAGCACATCCTGACCTTTGCTGTGGAAAACTGGTGGATAGGCGACCTTCAAAGCCTGGCATCCGGCTTGCCGGCACGCTTCAACATCGATGCCATTGAGGACTCGGTAGTACTGCTGATCCGGAAAGAGGAGTTTGACCGCCTGTGCCAGGTTATCCCGGCGCTGCAGCAACTAGTCAATGCCTTGCTGCACCGCAGTTTTCTGGCCCAGCAAAACCGGATTCACACCACCATCAGCCACTCCGCCGAAGAGAAGTACCGACTCTTTCTGCAGAACTTTCCGGAGTTTGCCCGCCGCATTCCCCAGCACATGGTGGCCTCTTATCTGGGCATGACCACCGAAACTCTGAGCCGCATCCGGCGCAACCTAGTATAAAGCTCCCAACGCAGCAGCAATGGCAAACTAGAAACAGCCGTATTCTATATAATATTCTGTAAATCATATCATTACCTACAGTTAATTGACATTTATCAAGCCGTTTTTTTGATAAATGTCAATGGAGATGGGAGCAGCGGGCCGCAACCTTTGTGCTGTCAGCCAAAGCGTGCTACAGGCCGCCTGGGCTTTTCCATTTTATCCTCATTTTTCTCTTGTAGGTATGAGCACTTCCTTAAAACTAGCCAACAAAGTAGCCCTCATTACGGGCGGCACCACGGGCATCGGCCTGGGGGCAGCCCACCGCTTCGTGGCCGAAGGCGCCTTTGTGTACATCACCGGGCGGCGGCAGGCCGAGCTGGACGCGGCCGTGCAGCAGCTCGGGCCCAACGCCCGCGGCATTCGCAGCGACGTGACCAGCCAGGCCGACCTCGACCAGCTCTTTGCCACCATTCAGGCCGAAAAAGGCAACCTCGACGTGGTCTTCACCAACGCCGGGGGCGGAGATTTTGCCCCGCTGGGCGGTATCACCGAAGAGCACTACGCCATGACTTTTGACCGCAACGTGAAAGCCACGCTCTTCACCGTGCAGAAGGCCCTGCCCCTGCTGCGCGACGGGTCCTCGGTTATCCTGATGGCCTCTACGGCCGGCTCCATGGGCGAGGCCAACTTCAGCGTGTACAGCGCCTCCAAAGCCGCCGTGCGCTCCTTTGCCCGCACCTGGACGGCCGACCTGAAAGAGCGCAAAATCCGGGTTAACGCCCTCAGCCCCGGCCCCATCGACACCCCTGGCCTGAGCGGTTTGGGTGCCGATGAAACCCAGAGCGAACAAATCAAATCCTACCTGGCCACCACCGTGCCGCTGGGCCGCCTGGGAGCCCCCGACGAGGTAGCCAAAGCCCTGGTGTTCCTGGCTTCCGACGACAGCAGCTTCGTGACGGGCACCGAGCTATTCGTGGACGGCGGTTTAGCCCAGCTATAGGCCCGCACTTCATTTCCATGAACACAAAGAAGCTGGTTCAGACGAACCGGCTTCTTTGTGTTTAGCAAGCTGTTGCAGGTTTAGTCTATACTCACTGAATTACCGGTTAGCGTCAGATTGGCCTGCACTACACTTTTCCGGGCTACGGCTTGGCTGAGGGGTTGGCCGCCACCGGCGAAAAGCTGCACCTTGCCCGGCTGCTGGGCGCGCTGGCCCTGCGGGTTGAGCATGGAAAGCTGGCGGGGCGTGAGGGTGAACTGCACGGTCTGCTTCTCCCCCGCCTGCAGCGGCACGCGGCGGAAGCCTTCCAGGGCGTGCAACGCCACCCGGCCCCGGGCGTCGGGGTGGCGCACGTAGAGCTGCACCACTTCGTCGCCGGCCCGCGTGCCGGTGTTTTGTACGTCGACGCTGACGGTTACGGGCTGGCCGGTGGCGGCGGTGGCGGGTACTTTCAGGTTGCTATACTGGAAAGTAGTGTAGCTTAGACCGTGGCCGAAGGGAAACAGCGGCGTGCCCTGGAAGTAGCGGTAGGTGCGGCCGGCCATGTCGTAGTTGTCGAAGGGCGGCAGCTGGCTTTCCGACTTGTAGAATGTGACCGGCAGGCGGCCGGCGGGGTTGTAGTCGCCGAAGAGCACGTCGGCCAGGGCCGTGCCGGTAGCTTGCCCCCCGTACCAGCTGTTAATAATGGCCGGCACGTTCTGGGCTTCCCAGGGGCAGCCGATGGCGCTGCCGGTCATCATCACAAACACCACCGGCTTTCCCGTGCTGTGCAACACTTTCAGCAGCTCGGTCTGGACTTTGGGCAGGGCAATGCTGGTCCGGTCGCCGCCGCTGAAGCCTTCCACGTTCACCTTCATTTCCTCGCCTTCGAGCCGGGGCGAAATGCCGCCCACGAAAATAACCGCGTCGGCATCCTTCACCTGGGCCCGGATGTTCTGGGCATTCATGGGCACGACGTGGGCTCCGCTGAACTTAAGAATGGTACGGCGGTCCGTCTGGAGGTACTCTAGGCGCAGGTCGAGCTTTTTGCCGGCTTCCACCCGCATGATGTGTTGAGTCGTCGACACGCCCCGGCTTTTCCAGTTGTCGAGCACCAGCTTATCGTTCACAAAGAGCCGGTAGCCGTCGTCGCCGGTAATTTGCAGGGCCAGCTCTTCGGTTTTCTGTGGGGTGAAAGTGGTCTGGTAGCGGGCCGAAACGTTCTCCGAGAGCAAGCCCGGCACAATTTCCTGCTTCACGTTGGCCAGGTACCGGTCGAGGCTGGCTTCCTGCCGGGTGGCCACCGGCTGGCCTTCCAGGTTGGTGCCCTTGTAATACTCGGCCTTGAAGCCCGGCTGCCCGTTGTAGGCCAGGCGTTGGTTGATGTCAAAGGTTTCGTAAACGATGTTGCTGGCGTAGTCGACGCCCTGCATATACACCACCTGGGTGCCGGGGCCAACTTTGGCCCGGATGCCTTCCAGCGGGGTCACGTTGTTGGTCGGGAAGCCGTTGTAATTGCCCAGCTGCACGGCGTCGTTGTCGGCGTTGGGGCCCAGCACCACCAGCTTCTTCAGGCTTTTGCGCAGCGGCAGCGTGTTTCGTTCATTCTTGAGCAGCACCACCGATTCGCGGGCCATGCGCAGGGCGTGCTGCTGGTGCGGGGCGCTTTCCACCACGCTCAGCGGAATCTGGGCGTACTTCACCCGCTCCACCGGGTCGAACATGCCCAGCTGGAAGCGGATTTTGTAGAGCCGCTTCACCGACACGTCGAGTTGCTTTTCGGTTATCAGCCCCTTCTGCACCGATTCGAGCAGGGAGTTGTAGGTAAACAGCTTGCCGGTGGCGCACTCAATGTCGGTGCCGTGGAGCACGGCATTGGCGGCGGCCGTAGCCGCGTCGGGGTCGGTTTTGTGGTGCTGCCAGAAGTCGTTGATACCGTCGCAGTCGGAGGTGACGTAGCCCCGGAATTTCCACTTGTCGTAGAGAATTTCGTTCATGAGCTTGTCGCTGCCGCAGCAGGGCTGGCCGGCGTAGGCGTTGTAGGCGCACATTACGCCCGCCACTTTAGCATCGACTATCAAATCCCGAAACGCCGGCAGGTAGGTGTCCCAAAGGTCATAGTCGCTGATCTGGGCGTTGAACTCGTGGCGGGACGGCTCGGGGCCGCTGTGCACGGCAAAGTGCTTGGCGCAGGCCGTAATCTTGAGGTACTTCGGGTCGTCGCCCTGGAAGCCCTGCACCAGGGCCTTGCCCATTTGGCCGGTCAGGTAGGGGTCTTCGCCGTAGGTTTCCTGCCCCCGGCCCCAGCGCGGGTCGCGGAAGATGTTGATGTTGGGCGTCCAGAACGTGAGGCCCTGGTAAATGCCCCGCTCGCCGCGGCGGGCGTACTCGTGGTGCACGGCCCGGGCCTCGTCGGAGGTGATGGTGGCCATGCGCAGCATAGCGTCCTGGTCGAAGGTGGCGGCCAGGGCAATGGCCTGCGGAAACACCGTGGTTTTCATGCTGGTGCGGGCCACGCCGTGCAGGGCCTCGTTCCACCAGTTGTAGGCCGGAATGCCCAGCCGGTCAATGGCCGGGGAGGCGTTGAGCATCTGCGACACTTTTTCCGGCAAAGTCAGGCGGCCCACCAAATCATCCACGCGCTGGTCGATGGGCAGGTCGGGGTTGCGGAAAGGCAGCTCGGCCGGGTTGATGGGCGCCGCAGCGTCGGGAGTGGCAGCTGGCGCGGGCGTCGTGCCGGCAGCACTCGGCTGGCGCTGACTGGAGGCGCACCCCATCAGCAGGGCCAGCCCCAGGGTTATTACAGAGTTCTTCATGCGCAGTGGTAGAGGTGGGTGGTTTTCAAGGTCAGCTTCCCGTTACTCCGCCTGGAACGACGAAGCCGGCAGGCCTTCCTTGTTGCTCAGGTTGGCGCCTTCGGGGTTGTCGGCCCAGGCGTAGCGCACGGCCACGGGGTTGGGCACCTGGTCGTTCCAGACCACGACTTTGTTGCCCTCAATCTTGGCCTGGGCCCAGACGAACTTCTTATCGGGCCCAGCCACGGCGAAGTAGCGCAGGGGCTTGCCGTCTTTGGCCACCAGGCCGCTGCCGGTGCTGGTGAAGCTGAGCATAGCTTTGTTGCCTTTCACCTGCATGCTCTGGTACAAGGGCCCCGAGGAAACCACGTTTTTCTCGCCGTAGGCCACTTTCTGGGCGGCCAGGGCCAGGCGCTTGCCTACGTCTTCCTTGTTCAGGGGGTGAATGTCGTTCCACTCGCCCAGGTCCAGGGCCACGGCCATTCCGGTGTGGGGCACGGCCAGGGCGCGGCGCTGCCCGTCGCGCACGCCCGCCCAGTTGCTTTCCGTGGGCTGGTCTTTAGTCGCCATGAAGTTGGCCAGCTGCACGTACAGGAAGGGCAAGGCGGGCTGCTGCCAGTGCTTGCGCCAATCCGCAATCAGGGCCGTGAGCAGGGGTTGGTACTCCTCGGGCTTCGCGGTGTTGGATTCGCCCTGGTACCACAGCACGCCCTTGATGGCGTAGGGCAGCAGCGGCGCTATCATGCCGTTATACAAGCCGCCGGGCTGGTTTTGGAAGGAAACCGAGCCGGGAGCAGGCGGCGTAGCAGCGCCCAGCTTGTACTGCCAGTCGCCGCGCAGGTCCAGGGTTTGGCCGCCCGCCGTGAGCCGGTACTGCTTGTCGAGGGTGAAGCCGCCGCGCCCGCCGTTGTTGATGACGCGTACCACCAGCACGTTGCGGCCGGGCTGGAGCAGCGTCGCGGGCAGGTCGTACTTGCGCGGCGGGTACTGGTAGCCGGTAGTGCCCGCAAACTGCCCGTTGATATACACCGAGTCACTGTCGACGATGGTACCCAGCTCGAGCCGGGCCGGTTTGCCCGCCATGCTGGCCGGCACGTTTACTTCTTTGCGAAACCACACCACCCCGTTCACGGGCCCCAGGCCTTGGTCGGCCCAGTAGCCGGGGATTTTCATGGTTTTCCAGTCGGCCGCGTTGTAGCTGGTCGCGTACCAGGGCGTGCTGCCCTTGGCTACGCCCTGGTCGGCTTGGCGCAGGGCCGTGTACCAGGCGCGGGAGGCGGCCTGGCCCTGCGCAATGGTACGAGCCACGTAGGTGCTGTCCTTCACTTTCTCGGCGGCTTGCTGGTAGTGCGGGAAAGCCTGCAGCGCTTCGGCGCTCAGCCAGGCCTCGGCCGGCGAGCCGCCCACGGCCGACCGGATCAGGCCGATGGGCACGTGGTATTTGTCGAAGAGCGTCTTGGCAAAAAAGTACGCCACGCCGCTAAAAGCCAGCACATTCTGGGGTGTAGTCATTACCCACTTGCCGCCCGCCACATCGGCTTTCGGCCCATTGAAGGCGTAGCGCAAATCGACGTTGAACTGCCGGATCTGGGGGTTGTTGGCCTGGGCCACGACGTCGGGGTACTTGTCGCGCAGCCGCGACATGGGCGTTTCCATGTTCGACTGCCCCGAGCACACCCACACGTCGCCGACGAGCACGTCTTTCAGCGTGATGCGGTTGGTGCCGGCCACGGTCATTTCGTAGGGGCCGCCGGCTTTTAGCTTCGGCAGGCTGGTGCGCCACTGGCCGTCGGGGCCGGTGGTAGCCGTGGCCGTTTTGCCGGCCAGCGTCACGGTTACCTTCTCACCGGGTTTGGCCCAGCCCCACACCGCTACGGGGGCGTCGCGCTGCAGAATCATCCCGTCGCTGACGAGGCGGGGCAGGCGCACCTGCGCAACAGCCGGCTGCGCGGCGACCATAGCAAACAGCAGCGAGACTTTTAAGAACTTGTTTATCATGAGATTATTAAGCCATGGTATGGATTAGGCCCGTGGACAGTACCCCTTCATAAATAAGCTGTGACTTCAGAGCGAAATCACAGCTTATCTGCACCATTCGGACAACGGGTACCCCTAGCGCGGGCACCCAGGGTTCTGCATTTTCCTGCTGCTCACGCGGCCAGTTTTCGCTGCAGAAGGGGCTAGCCATAAAGCGTGGCAAGACCAGCTGCCGGTAGCCGGCTGGGAAGCCACACAAGCTGGCACGTACCAATGCAGCATGTACTTTTCCGGGCAGGCGACGCGTTAAGAAAACAGGGTAAAAAGTGTGGGGGCCCAATACGAGCCCCCACACTTTTTACCCTGTTTTCATCTGACTATAGGTAGCCTGGGTTCTGGTAAGCAGCTTTTTCCGCTGGTGATACATCCATCCGGTCAAGCTGAACCTGCGGAATAGGACGCAGGTAGTCAGTCGGCTTAATGGTACGCGTCACGGTTTGGGGCGTATGGTCGCCGTAGTTGGTTCCCCCGATACGGTAGGTAGAAGCCAACTCATTCCACTTTTGGGTCCGCACCAAATCATACCAGCGGTAACCTTCGGCATAGTACTCCCGGGAGCGTTCGGCCAGGATGTAGTTGATGTCGATAGTAGCCGGGGTGGCCGCTATCATGGCAGCGCTATTATCCTGCACCTTAGCCGTGTTGTTGTTCTGGTCGAACCGCCACTTACCGGCCCGGGCGCGAATCACATTGATCAATTCCCGGGCACCCTGACCAGCCTTGGGGGTTGCGCCTTTTACAACTGCTTCGGCCGCTACAAAGTACAGCTCCGAGAATTTGGCAATGTTAAACGGACGCGTACTGCCAGCATTCGGCTGTCCTAAGCCGGAACCATTATCGGTCCGGTAAGGCCCAAGCTTCCACAGGCCCGGATACACAATGCGGCTTATGCCCCGCGGCGAAATCACATAATCCGCCCGACCGGGCAGCGTACCGGCGCCTACATTGCTTGCACCTCCTCCGGAGGGGTACGTTATAGGCGTAGTCGGTTCGGCATCCAGGAAAGTCAGGATCGGCTGGCCTGGAGTAACGGCCAGATTGTTGGCGTTGTACAAGGTTGCGTTAGCGACCCCGCCTTTGGGCCAGTTGCCACGGTACACGGTGGTGAAGGTGCCATCGTACCGAGAGTCGTTTGTCTTGTCGGCAAAGGTGGTTTCCACGGCGCCAATGGTGGGAGCCATCCGGTTCCAGGGGCGACCCAGCTGCTGAACTGCTTCCCGCTGAACAGACGATACAGGATTAGATCCGTCCGGATTGGCGGCGCTTCTGATGTTGGTATAGTTCCAAGTCATCATCCAGCCGGCAAAGTTGTCCGGGGCTCCGCCGCTACCAAAGGTCAGGCTGCCGCCGTTGTACAGCTCGCTGGACTCGGTGTGGTCGGCAAACAGCAGCATTTCCGTGTTGCGGTCGTTCGTGGCCAGATGTACATCATAGTACGTGGGCTGCAAGCGGAATGGACCGGGGCTCTCAATACCAGCCATTGCGACATCATACGCCTGCTGATAATAATACTGGGCGTTACGACCGGCAGGGTCGGTCCGGGTAGTTGCCGGATAGGTGGGAATATTATTCGGGTTTTCCAGCCACCAGGCATAGGTCAGGTAGGCCTTGGCCAGGTACAGGCGGGCCACCGTTTTGGTGGCGCCCCCTATCACCCGTGGAGTTGCCGGCAAGTCCGCAACTGCCTGCAGCAAATCAGGGAAAATTGCTTTGGTATAGACTTCCGGTACCGTATTGCGGACCGAGGTGCGGTACGCATTGGTGTTGAACTGCAGCTCGCCCGCCCCCAAATCCAGTGGCACCCCGCCGAAGGTTTGAACCAGCATGAAGTAATCGAAGGCGCGGAAAAACCGGGCTTCGGCAACCAGGGCCGGCGAAATGGTACCTACGGCGCTGGCATTTTTGATAATACCATTAGCCGTGTTGATGTTCGGAAAAGCTGCCGTCCACAATCTATCCGCCCGGCTGTTATTGGCATTGAGTGCCGCCCGGCCGGAGAAGTCCATGGCCAGAAAGTTCTCGTCGGCGTCCCGGCCATAGGTTACCTCATCGGTACCCGTGAGGGTGGCATTGTAGTAGTAAGCGTCGCCGTAGATGTAGCGCAAGTGCGCGTACATGGAAGTCAACCCACCGTTCACGCCTCGTTCGGTCTGAAAGAATTCGGGCGTGTAAACACTCCGGGGCTCCTCTTCCAACAGGTGGGTGCATCCCGGCGCGGCCATCGTAATTAGGGCCGTCCCGATAAAGAATTTTATATTGAAGCTTTTCATTTTGCGCTGTATTAGAAGGTAAAGTTCAGGCCCACCAGGTAGGTGCGGGTTGCAGGCGAGTTAGTACCTATGGTCAACAGACGGGCTGGGACGCCGCCAGTAACGGCCACGTTCTGATCGGCGTACGAGTTGGTCTCAGGGTCCATGCCCGACTCTTTCTTGTAGGGAGAGAAGATCACAAACGGGTTCTGGGCCGTGGCGTACACCCGTAGTCGGCTAATGCCGGTGCTCTTCAGCCACGCGTTGTTGTCGAAGTTGTAGCCCAGCGAAATGGTGCGAACCTTCAGGTAAGAGGCATCGAAGTACCCCAGCGTGCTGCCATACTTGGGGTTGTCGCCGCTGGTCAGGCCACCGGGCTTAGGATATTTGGCTCCCGTGTTTTCCGGAGTCCAGTAATCCACTTTCACGTTGCCCCGACGACCGTTCATCAGGTTCAGATAGCCCGACGAGCCATACAGGGTGCTGTTGAGAATACCGCCGTTCTGGAAAGCACCTACTACACTCAAGTCAAATCCTTTGTAGGCAACACGGGTGTTGAAACCGCCCTGGAACTTCGGGGTCACGTCCAGGATCTGACGGTCTTGTGGGCCAATAGCTCTGGAGGGGGTACCATCCGCATTATAGCCGCCGGTGTATCTCACCTTGATCATCCCCACGTTTCCGCCGGGCTCCAGGATGTTCCGGTAGGGGTCGCCTTCCTGCCACAAGCCGATTTTCTCGTAATCATAGATGACGTTGATTGGTTGGCCTACAAACCACCAGTTTCCTTCATCCCGCTGCTGCTCGCCGGCCAACGACGTAATCTTGTTGCGGTTGGCGTACATGTTGAGCCCCGCTTCCCAGGTCCAGCCATTGAGATTCTCCAGAATCACCCCATTCAAAGACAGCTCCACCCCTTTGTTCTGGGTAGAACCGATGTTGGCCGTGTAGCTATCTACGCCCGAAGTTGACGGCAAGGGCAAGGGCAGCAGCACATCCTCGGTGTTGGTGACATAGTACTCAACGGTGCCCGAGAGGCGGTTTTTCAGGAGAGCAAAATCCAACCCGTAGTTCCAGGTTTTGGAGAACTCCCACCCCAAATCAGCATTCGGCAGCTGGCTTACGAACAGGCCCGTCTGGTAATTGGTAGGACCAAAATTGTAGGGCCGGGTAGCCAACAGACCCAGGGTAGCATAGGGGTTAATAGCCTGGTTTGACGTAATACCGTAGCCAGCCCGCAGTTTCAGCATGTCGATAACAGGGATGCCCTGCATAAACGACTCTTTGGCCACGTTCCAGCCTAGCGACACAGCCGGGTAGGTTTTCCATTTATTTCCGGGGGAAAGTCTGGAAGAGCCATCGGCACGAACCGTGGCGGATACCAGATACCGGTCGTCATAGGAGTACATTACGCGCCCCATGTAGGACAACAGACCGAATTTCCGATACGGTTGTTCGTTGGGGTTTACGGTAATTTCGCCGGCGGCGAAACCCAGATTATAGTACTGGAAGGCGTCGGAAGGAATATCCCGGGCCGCAAGTCTGGTCTGGTTGAAAACGTTATCCGAGGCAGAATATAAGGCCAGGGCATTTACATTATGCTTCTCGGCAAAGGTGCGGTCGTAGGACAGAATATTTTCAATCGTCCAGTCTCTGGTAGCCTGGTTACTAACGGATGCCGTAGAAACGGTCGTGGGGTTCACCGCAGTAATTCCCTGGCCGGTGTAAGCACCGCCCTGGCTCTGCCGGTAGTTTGCCCCGAGGTTGACGCGATACTTCAAGCCCTCTACGCCGGGCATCTTAACCTCCGCAAACACGGTGTTGTAGGTGGCTATCGACCTGGTTTCACTTAACCATTTGTCGCTCAGGCTTTCTACTACGTCGCGGGTATATACCCACTGCTCATCCAAGGGCATGCGGATGGTTCTTTTCAGGCTCCCATCAGGATTATACGGATTGGCAATTGGCGAGGAGTTCAGGATGCCGTATATACCCACGTTGGAGCCCTCGGATAGGCTGTAGGAATTATTGGTCGTGAAACCCAACCGGATGTATTTACCAACGCCCTGGTCAAGCGTTCCACGCATGGAATACCGGGTGTACTGCTGGGTAGGAATTACCCCTTCTTCCTTGTAGTAGCCCGCGTTGAAGTTATAACGCCCGTCTTCAGTGCCCCCGGAAACTCCGAGGTTGTGGTTGGATTGGATACCCGTTTTATACAACAGATCCTGCCAATCGGTATCTACATTGTCGGCCTCATCCAGGGCGTTCTTATACAGGCCGGCGGCTTTGCGCAGCTCAACAAACTCCGGCCCATTCATCATGGGGTATTTGGCGAAAAGTGTTTTTGCGCCGACGAAACTGTCGTAGGTTATCTGCGCTTTTTGCCCTTTTTTACCCGCTTTAGTGGTTATCAAGACTACGCCGTTGGCCCCGCGCGAGCCGTAAATAGCCGTAGCCGACGCATCTTTCAGGATATCCACACTCTGAATATCATTGGGGTTGATGTCGCCAATCGAACCCGGGAAAGGAATACCATCCAATACAATCAACGGGTCGTTGCTGGCGCCGAGGGAGCGGGTACCGCGTATCCGGATTTGTGTGGCAGCACCGGGCTGGGAGGAGGATTGCGCAAACTCCACACCGGGCAAACGACCTTGCAGCGCCTGAGAGATGTTAGCCGATGGCACTTCGCGTAGGGCCTCTCCATTGATAGAAGCCACCGAGCCAGTTACCGCTTCAGCTCTCTGGGTGCCGTAACCCACTACCACCACTTCGTTCAGGGCCTTCACGTCGGAGCCCAGAGTCACGTTCAGGGTAGTACCCGTCACCTCAACTTCTTTGCTTACGAAGCCTACTGCACTCAGTACCAGTGTGCTGCCCAGGGGCGCCTGCAGCGTGAAGGTACCGTCGGCATTGGACGAAACGCCGTTGGTGGTGCCTTTCTGCAGCACCGTCACGCCGGGCAGGGTTTCGCCGTTGTCGGAGCTGGTGATTTTGCCCGAAATGGTTGGGGTGGCTTGGGCCCAGGCCTGGGTAGGCATTAGCACCGCCCCAGCCAGGGGTAGCCCGGAGGCCACAAACAGCGGCCAGCTCAGGCAGAAGGCCGTTTTGCGTATTGGTTGATACATTGGGTGTGGGAGTTTTATGGGTTTTGAAGTTTCTTGCAATCAGAAGCCAATGGAGTTGCCCCCATCGACGGGCAGCGACACGCCGGTGATGTAGCGGGCCGCGGCGGAAGCCATAAACACGGCCGCGTTGCCGATGTCTTCGGGCTGGCCGAACTTGCCCATGGGCGTGCGGCGCATGGCCCGGTCGCGGCGGTCGGGGTCGTTGTTCATGGCCTTGCGGCTCATCTCGGTTTCGATAAAGCCCGGGGCAATGGCATTGACGCGCACGTTGGCGCCCGAAAACTCAGAGGCCAGCACCTTCACCATGCCTTCCACCGCCGACTTGGAAGCGGCGTAGGCCACGACCCGATCGATGCCGTAGTAAGCGGCCATCGACGAAATCATCAGAATCACGCCGCGCTGCCGCTCCACCATGCGCCGGGCGCAGGCCCGGGTCAGGGCAAATACCGAGTTCAGGTTGGTGTGCAGGATGTTGTGAAATTCTTGGTCGGTAACCTGCAAAGCTGGCTTTTTCAGGTTGATGCCCGCGTTGTTGACCACAATATCGAGGGGACCGTAGGTGGCTTCCAGCTCGGCAACCATGTCTTCGATAGAAGCCAGGTCGCAAATATCGTTGACCATGTAGTGAGCCGCCTCACCCATCGATTCCACGGCTTCCTTCAGCACTTCCTCGCGGCGGCCGGTGATGATGACGGTGGCGCCGGCGTGCACCATGCACTGGGCTATGGCCAAGCCGATGCCACTACCGCCGCCGGTGATTAAGGCCAGCTGCCCCTCCAGGGAAAAGCTGTTTTGGTGCGCAAGGGTACTGGTGTGCACGGCGTGGCCGTTCACGTGCGGCATGTTTTTCATGACGGTAAGCATTAAGTATTCAATTCGGTTAGCGCAGCTGGTAGATCATGACCAGGCGTTTGATGTCGTCGAGGGTGCGCGTGGGCGGCGCGAAAGGAGCCGGAATGGGCTGCTTGGCGTGGGTCTGGAAGTAGAGCACGCAGGCGTCGCGCCACCAAAGGGCTTCCTTGTGCTGGGTTTGCAGGCGGCTGGTTACGTCGGCGTGTAGCTCCGGATCCACTTGCGGCTGCACGGCGGCCCACTGCTGCTGCATCCAGGTCACCGAGTCGACGCCGGTGTAGTAGCGGGTGCAGAGCTCATTCCAGAGGGTGCGGCCGGTGCTTAGTTGCTGATTCCAGCCCACGTGGTGAAACCAGAGCAGATAATCGGGCGGGCAGGTTTGGGGGTCGTTCCAGAGCTGCTGCACTTCGGGCCGGTACAAACCCAACGCGTTGCTGCCCTTGGCGGTCCGGTCGAAGCCCAGGCCCGCGGCGTCGGCTTTGTGGTAGTACACCGAGGTCCAGTCGGGCCGGGCGCTGCTGGCCAGCCAGGGCTCGGGGCCGTAGTGAATGCTCTGGCCCATGATGTGGTGCAGGCCCAGCGGGGTGGTGTAGCGCACGTAGATGTCGCGCGACTTGACCAGCACGTCGGCAATGGTGCGCACGGCCGGTGCCTCGTTGGTCAAACTCATGCGGGTCCACTCCTCGGCAATGGCCTGGGCAGACAGCGTATGGTCCCAGGCCAGGCGGCCGAAGGCGTACCAGTTGGCCTGCCCCATGGGGTGGCCGGTCCAGTTGCGGTCCGAGCCGATGTTGGCCACGCCGGCAATGCCGCTGACGGAGTGCTTATCCACACTGCCATCCACCACCTTGGCCACCGTTGAGCCCTGACCCTTGGCGTAGGTATCGGCATCGAGGGTTTCCTTGAACATGGGCGCCAGATACACCATATGCGTCGCGAAGCCCAAATACTCCTGCGTCAGCTGCACTTCCAGCACCAGCGGGGTGCGGGGCATGGCCCCGAACAGCGGGTGAAACGGCTCCCGCGACTGGAAGTCAATCGGGCCGTTCTTGACCTGCACCAGAGTTTTAGGCTTAAAGCGGCCGTCGAGGGGCTTGAATTCCTGGTAAGCTTCCTTGAACCGGTCCCCGTTGGAGTTGGCTTTATACACAAAGGCCCGCCACATCACCAGCCCGTCGTGCTGGCCCAGGGCGTCGGCCAGCATGTTGGCCCCGTCGGCATGGTCGCGGCCGTAGTCCTGCGGGCCGGGTTCCCCTTCCGAGTTGGCCTTCACCAGAAAGCCGCCAAAGTCGGGAATGGCCCGGTAGATTTCGTTGGTGCGGTCCGTCCACCACTGCTTCACCTTGGGGTCGAGCGGATCGGAAGTACTCAGCCCGCCAATTACCTTGGGCGCGGCCCAGAGCACCGACATATACACCCGGATGCCGTAGGGCCGCATGACGCCGGCCAGGGCAGCTACTTTCTCAATGTACTCGGGCGTGAGGTAGCGGGCACTGGCATTTACGTTGTTGATGACCACGCCATTAATACCAATCGAAGCATTGGCACGGGCGTAGTCCTGGTAGCGCGGGTCGAGGTGCTCGGGCAGCTCGTACCATTTCCAGATGCTGGAGCCCGCGTAGCCCCGCTCCACGGTGCCGTTGGGGTTGTCCCAGTGGTTGAGCAGGCGGTACTGAATCTTGGGGCTGCTGGTCAGGTCAATATTCTGGAGCGGCTGGCGCGTCTGGAGCTGGCGCAACAGGGCAAATACGCCGTAGAGCACCCCCGCGTCGGTTGTTCCCGTAATTACCAGGCTACCGTTCTTCCTCCCAATATGGTAGCCATCCTTGCCCAGGGTCCGGCCAGCGGAAACGTTTGCGGTAGCATCCACGGAAAGAAGAATGCCGCCTTTGGTCTTGCTGCCCGGCGCTACAAGCGGGGGTTTCTGTCCCAGCAAGCCCTCTAGACCCTGCTGCAGCTCGGTAGCAGCCGTCGTCAGAATCGGGGACGAGCCACTGCTGGCGATGAAGCCGGCCGCTTTCTGGTAATCTTTGCGCAGCCCTGCGTCCTGAATCCGGTCGTACTTTAGCCACAGCCGATATCCGTCGTCGGCTACGCTCCGGTGGGCGGCCGCGAAGAATATAAGAACCAGTAGCAAGTGGCGGAATGACATGAGCGGGTGGGAAAGGCAGAAAGCAGAAGGGAAGGTTCTAGCGGGCAGCTAGCGTAGTGTCGGCGGTGAGCTTGGCGGTGAGGTGGACTTCGGCGGCTAAGGCGTGCCGAATGCCGTGTTCCAGGCCCCGCAGCTCGGCCAGCCCGCGGAGGCGGCCAATGGCCGAGTAGCCGGGGTAGGTTTTCTTTTTCAGGTCGTCGAGCATCTGGTGGCCGTGGTCGGGGCGCATGGGCAGCGTGAGCTCTCCTACCCCGGTCTGGGCGCGGCGCTGCTCTTCCAGCACCAGTTCACGCACCACGCTATACATGTCCACGTCGCCGGTGAGGTGGTCAGCCTCGTGGAAATTGCGGGGGTTTTCTTCCCGCTTAGTGGCCCGCAGATGCACAAAGTGAATCCGGGCACCGAAGCGGCGCACCACCCCGGGCAGGTCGTTGTCGGGGCGCACGCCCAAGGAGCCGGTGCAGAAGGTGAGGCCGTTGGCTGGCTCGTCGTAGGCCGCCAGCAGCTCAGCCAGGTCGGCTTCGGTGCTCACCACCCGGGGCAGGCCCAGCAGCGGGTAGGGCGGGTCGTCGGGGTGAATGCAGAGGTTGATACCCACTTCCTGGGCCACGGGCCCTACTTCCCGAATGAAGTAGTACAGGTTCTGGCGCAAAGCCTGGCTGTCGATGTGGGCATACTCATCGAGCAGGCTTTGAAAGCCAGTCAGCTCAAACGCTTCTTCCGAGCCGGGCAGGCCGAGCAACACGGTGTTGGTCAGCTCGGCAATCTGCTCGGGGCTCATTTGGGCAAACTGGGCCCGGGCGGCGGCAGCTACTTCAGGCTCGTAATCAGCCTCGGCACCGGGGCGCTGCAGAATGCACAGGTCGAACAGGGCAAAATCCTGCCATACGAAACGCAGGGCCAAGGAGCCGTCGGGCAGCTGGTAGCTCAGGTTGGTGCGCGACCAGTCCAGCACGGGCATAAAATTGTAGCACACCGTGCGGATGCCGCAGGCGGCCAGATTGCGCAAGCTCTCCTTGTAGTTCTCTATGTAGGTAGCGCGCGTAGGGCGGCCTTTCTTAATGTCTTCGTGCACGGGCAGGCTTTCCACCACGGCCCAGTGCAGGGGCGAGTAGCTGGCATTGTCGGCTTCAATGATTTGCTGACGGCGCTGGATTTCCTCGACGGGCCACACGGCGCCCACCGGCAGCTGGTGCAAGGCCGTAACGACGCCAGCGCAACCAGCCTGACGAATGTCGAAGAGCGAAACCGGGTCGTGGGGGCCGAACCAGCGCATGGTGTGAAGCATAGCAGAGCGGAGCAAAAAATACAATTTTTTGGACGCTCGTCGGCTTTTCGGGCTGAGGAGCGGTACAAGCCGGAACAAGGCGGATAGGCCTATCTGGTCCTTAAAGATAAGGTAGGTGAACCTATCAAAAACAAGTAAAAAACCGCCATAACTCGCTGGTTTCGAAATAAAAATACCGAAAACGTTTCCGGAATCGTTTTCGATAGGTATCTTTAACGAAGCATAGCGCAAAAAATATTTCGTACATTATCTTCGAATAATGAAACGGTAAGCCACCCGCTCTGCTATCCACCCACCCGGCTTATTGTTAAAAAATACCATTTACCATGATAAAGTGCGTTAAATGCAAGCTGGCTGACGACGTCATGAAAGCCGGCTTCATCCGCGGCCGGCAACGGTTTTTCTGCAAGGCCTGCGACTACCACTTCACGGAAGAGAAATCGGCGCAGGTGCCGGAGCGCAAGCGCCACCAAACCACCATCAGCGACGTGGCTAAAGCCCTGGGTGTAGCCTCCTCCACCGTATCGCGGGCCCTGAACGGGCACAGCGACATCAGCCCCAATACCCGCCAGGCCATTCTGGAAGTGGCCCGCCAGCTCGACTACCAGCCCAACTTGCTGGCCCAGAGCCTGAAAAGCAGTGAAACCTACACCATTGGGGTGCTGATTCCCGACATCGAACGGCCGTTTTTTGCCACCGCCGTCAGCGGCATTCAGCAGGTAGCGGCCGAGTCGGGCTACCGGGTCATGATTTGCCAGTCGAAGGAGTCGTACCAGACGGAGGTGAGCAACGTGCAGGCCCTGATTGCCAGCCGCGTCGACGGGCTGTTGATCTGCCACTCCCGCGAAACCGAGAACTTTGACCACGTGCGCGCCGACGCCTGCCGGGGCATTCCGGTAGTGCACTTCGACCGGGTTTGTAACGAGGTCAACAGTGCCCAGGTAATGCTCGACGACTGGGGTGGGGCCTTTGCCGTAACCGAGCACCTGATTCTGGAAGGCTGCGAGCGTATCGCCATTCTGGCCGGCCCCGACGCGCTGCTCATCAGCAAGCAGCGTATCGGCGGTTACCTCAACGCCCTGCACCACTACGGCATCGAGCCCCGGGAAGAGTTGCGTATTCACACCGACTTCCGCACCGAATCGGCGGTGGCAGCCCTGGATAAGTGGCTGGCCCTGCCCGAGCCGCCCGACGCCATTTTTGCCGTGAACTATACCAACGCCCTGGACGTGATTCAGGCCCTGAAGCAGCGCGGCATCCGCATTCCCGAGGACATTGCCGTGGTCGGCTACGGCGACGAATTCCTGGCCTCGATGATAGAGCCGGCCCTAACTACGGTGGACCTGCACCCCTACCGCATCGGGCAGCAGGCCGCCCGCCTGTTTCTGGACCAGGTACGGCTCAAGGAAAACTTCAAGCCCCGCACCTACGTGCTGTCCGGCGATTTGGTAATCCGGCAGTCGTCGCTGAAAGGTAAAGGCCCGTTGTTCCGGCTGAGTATTTAACAACCAGCCAAAGCAGAACACCTCATGCGGAGCAGAGTCGAGGCATGACGGATGGGTGTAATCAACCGAAAAAGCGCTGACCGCCCCGCTCCAGGGCGTGAAGATAGTTGGGCAGCAGCGGGTTGAGCAGGTTCGACCGGCCGGTAAAAGGGGGCAGCTTACCCTGGGCGGGGCGCGGCACCCGGCGCGAGTAGCGCAGGTGCCCCTGCCCTTGCTAGCTGACCTCGCAGGCCAGTATGGCATTAGAAAACAGATTCCGGTAGCTGCGCCCCACCTGCTGGCTCGTCGGCAGGTGGGGGCCGTGGGTGTTGGTTTGCTCGACGCGCAGGCCGCCCTGGTAGGTCGGGCGGCCGATGGAGTTGGCATAGTTGCCGTAAGCGGCCTGAATGCACTCCTGGTAGAGCCGGCGGTGGCCTTAACCCAAGCGGGCATTACATTCTAGAACTTGACGCGCAAGGTGTGCTCGGCCTCGGGTACAGAAAAGGTGTAGTGCACCGAAAAGCCGTAGTAGCGGCAAATCTGCTGCACGATGGACAGCCCCAGCCCCGGCGACTCCGAGGAGGGGTTGAGTTTGCGAAACCGCTCAAAAAAGCGTTCTGGTTCTTGCGTCAGGGCCGGACCCGTGTTGCGGATGGCCAGCTCGTGCGGCGTTAGGACCCAGTGCAGGCGCCCACCGCGGCAATTGTGCTTTATGGCGTTCTGCAACAGGTTTCCGACCAGAGAATCGGCCAAGGCCGGGTGCATCTGCAGGGCCGGGGCGCCCTGCACCTGGCAGGTTACAACCAACTCTTTCTCCTCAATGAAATCCTGCAACTGAAACAAGCGGTTTAGGAGTACCTGCTCCAGCTGCAGGGCCACGAGTTGGGGAAACTGGCGGTTTTCAATCTTGCTCAGCAGCGTCAGGGCATGGTGCAGGCGGGCTAGGCGCACGGTGGCCGTGTACAACTCGCCCACCAGCGCAGCAGGGGCCGGCGGCAACTCCCCGACCTGGAGCAGCTGCTCGAGCTTGGCCTGCATGATGGCCAGGGGCGTCCGGGTTTCGTGGGCGGCGTTTTCGGTGAAATCCTTGAGCGACTGGTAGTCGGCCGCCAGCCGCTGGCTCATTTGCAGCAGGGCCTGGTTCAGCTCCGAGAATTCATCGATGCTCGTGTGCACGGGCACGTGTAGCGGTTGCTGCTGCTGGAGGTCGTAGTGGCGCAGGGCCTGCAGGGTCTGCTGAAACGGGCTCCAGAGGCGGCGGGCCAGCCAGCGGTTCAGCAGCCCCTGGCTCAGCAGCAGCAGGGCCAGCACCGTGAGCATAACGCTGAGGGCCATTTTCACCATGTCCTCGGTTTCGAGCAGGGACTTGCGCAGCGTCACCCACCGCCTGACGCCGCCCGCCGACACGGGAAAGCTCAGCTGCCGGTAGGGCACCGGTTCCTGCTCCACTGCATCCAGGATGACGGTGTCGCGCAGGCCCAGGGACTGGGCCGCAGTACTTAGCAGCAACTCCCCACCCGAAACGGATTCGGGCAGCCGGCCCGTCGCCTGCACCCGGTGTCGTACGGCCGTTTGCTGGTTGACCAGTTGCTCGCCAACTTCCTCGCGCAGCGCCAGGCCGATGCCGTAGTAGAGCACCACGCTGCCCACGGCAAACACCAGGGTGGCCAGCAGCAGGTAGTAGCGGGTGGTTGTAGCCAGCAGCTTCACGTCGAGCTCAGCTTGTAGCCCATGCCGTAAATGGTGTGGATATAGTTGTCGACACCCTTTTCCTGGAGCTTTTTGCGCAGGTTCTTTAAGTGGGTATAGATGAAGTCGAAGGAGTCGGCCGTGTCGGCATCGTCGCCCCAGAGGTGCTCGGCAATGCTTACTTTGGTCAGCACCCGGTTGGGGTTCGCCAGCAGAAACAGCAGCAGGTTGTACTCCATGCGCGTGAGCGTCAGGGGCTCGTCGCGCACGAGCACCAGGGCCTGGTCCGGAAACACGCTCAACTCCCGAAACAGCAGCTGACGCTGCCCCTGAAACTGCCGCCGCCGGATGATGGCCTTGAGGCGGGCGTTGAGCTCGGCCAGGTGAAACGGTTTGGCCAGGTAGTCGTCGGCGCCCAGCTCCAGGCCCAGCACTTTATCGTCGAGCGAGTCGCGGGCCGAAATAATAAGCACCCCGGCCCGGGAATTGTCGGCCTTGAGCGTGCTGATCAACGCCAGGCCATGGCCGCCGGGCAGGGTCAGGTCTACCAGCACGCAGTCGTAGGCGTAGAGCTTGACTTTTTCGTGGGCTTGCGGGTAGTCGGCTGCCGTTTCGCAGACGTAGCCGTCCTGCCGCAGGTACTCGGCCAGGGAGCTACGCAGGGCCGGCTCATCTTCGACAATCAGAATCTTCATGCGCGTAGATAGGCAACTAAGGAAACGGGAAGAACCTGTACCAAAACGCACGCAAGATTCTGCCGCCATTCTGAGTTTCAGATGAAGCCAGCACTTCCCGGCAACCGGTTACCGCCTCCGCTGTGCCCCTGCCGCTTGGCGGCCTACTTGGGCTGCCAGGTAAAACGCAGGCCCGGCACCCCGGCCAGGCTGCCCGTGGGCGTGTAGCCGGTCTGCCAGGTAGGCGAGAAGCTCATGCCCTTGGGCAGGTTGGGCTTGCGGCCCCAGCGGTTGCGGTGGGTGAGGTAGCCCAGGTGGGCCGACAAAATACCGAAGCCCGCGCCCGCCACCACGTCACTTTGCCAGTGCTTGGTGTTGATCATGCGCAGGGCTGCCACGCTGGTAGCAATGGTGTAGGCCCCGATACCATACCACTGGCTTTGGTCGCGAAACTCGGTGTGCACGATGCTGGCGGCCAAGAAGGCCTGGGCCGTGTGGCCGGAGGGGAAGGAATAGTTATTCGATTTGTCGGGCCGCTCTTCCTTGACCAGATATTTCACCGAAAAAGTCGTAGCCACCATAATAGCCTCGCTTTTCAGGATAACTAGCAGGGTATTCAGCCGGTCATTGCGCGACTCTACGCCGGCCAGCGTTACCAGGCCCAGCTCGGCATAAGGCGCAAAAATCAGGATATCGTCGAGGCGGGTACGGTAGGTCGGAAACAGCTTGTGAATGTCGCGGTTGGCCTGCTCGTTGGTATAGAAGCCGCGGTTGTTGACGTGCAAGGCGCCGTAGGTAATCAGCACGGCCGGCACAATGGTGGCCTTCACCAGCTTGCCCTTATACCAGGGCTTGGCCGCGCCGGACGGCGCGGCGGTCGGATTCTCGAATTTATGGGTGGTGTCGGCCGGGGTACTTACCGGGGGCGTCACCTGGGCCAGAACGGGAGCAAACGAGGCGGCCCACAAGGCCAGGGCTACTACACCACGGGTAAGAGGAATCGGCATAAGACAGAAAAGGCAAAGGAAATCGAAGAAAGGTACTGCAAGAACGCCAAAACAGCATTTCGGGAGCATACGCAGCCAGTCTGAAGCAATTCTGAGGCTGCCGCTGCCCGCCTGCCGGAAAGAGGACTGCTTACGCACCTGCTGTCACCGGCGTTTACCAGAACCGGATTTTTACCCCAACCTCTCCCCCGGGGCTGCGTTGTAAAGACCGACCAGTTCCCGCTCCTTCTCTTCGCGCTATGAAAACAGTACTTCTTTGGCTTACAGCCGCTTGCCTGCCGACCAGCGCGGCTATGGCCCAGTCCAGCAGCCCGGCGGCCGCCTACGACTTCGACCACCCCACGGCCACTTACTCGCTACCCGAGGCCCTGCAGGAAATTTCGGGTATTGCCCTGCTCTCCGACCAGCGTATCGGCTGCATCGAAGACCAGACCGGCACGCTCTACATCTACAACCTGGGCAGTAAAAAGCTGGAGTCGACGCTGAAATTTGGCAAGAAAGACGACTACGAGGACGTGGCGCGGGTGAAAAATGCCTGGCTTATCCTGCGCAGCGACGGTACGCTGCTGAAGCACACCGACCAGGGCACCACAACTACCTTCGATACGGGCCTAACGGCAGCCAACGACCCGGAAGGCCTCAGCTACGACTCGCGCACCGGCGCGCTGCTGGTAGCCTGCAAGGGTGCGGCGGGCCTGGGCCAGCCCGATCAGAAACGGGCCATCTACCGCCTCGACGCCTCCACCTACCAGGCTGAGCCCAAGCCCGCCTACCTCCTCGACGTTGCCGAGCTCATTGCCCTCGATAAGCGCCAGGACGAAGGCAACACCATCAACCGGTTTGCGCCCTCGGCTATTGCCGTGCACCCGCTCACCCGCCATATTTTTGTGCTGGCCGCCAGCGGCAATGCCTTGGTGGAGCTGGACGGGCAAGGTAGTCTACTGAAGGTCCAGAAGCTGCCCCGCAAGCTGTTTCCCCAACCCGAGGGCCTAGCCTTTGCCCCTAATGGCGACTTGTACATTGCCAGTGAAATCGGCGACAACGGCAAAGCCGGCATGATTCAGTTCTTCCGGTCCTCCCCTATTGCCGCCAATAAATAAGCCACAAGCAGCCTGTTAGCAAACCAGGCCGACTACAGAAGTAGTCGGCCTGGTTTTGTTGGTCCCTAAGCTAAGCGACGGGCCTTTTCTAGTTGGCAGCTTGTCCATCCACGAGCTTGAAACTGGCTTGCTGGGTGTCGCGGGAGTTGGGTCCGATGAAGATCTGGAACTCGCCGGGCTCGGCTACCCACTGCAGGTCGTTGTTATAAAACTTCAAATCGTCGGGGCTCACGTGGAAGGTAAGCGTGCGGCTCTCCCCTTTCTTGAGCATCACTTTCTGAAAGCCTTTCAGCTCCCGTACCGGGCGCGAAACGGAGCCTGCCACGTCGCGCAGGTACAGCTGGGCCACTTCTTCCCCGTCGAAATTGCCGGTGTTTTTTATGGTCACCTTTACGTCCAGCCCGCTGCCGGGGCTGATGGTGGCACTGCTGAGCTCGGGCTTGGAAAACGAGAAACTAGTGTAGCTCAGGCCATAGCCAAAGGGATAGAGCGGCTCGTTGCTGATGTCGAGGTAACGCGACTTGTACTTGGCCAGGCGCTCTTTGGGGTCGGCCGCGTCGAAGGGCCGGCCGGTCATCTTGTGGTTGTAATACAGCGGCACTTGCCCCACCGATTGTGGGAAGGTGGCTGTGAGCTTGCCCGAGGGGTTGTAGGCCCCAAACAGCACGTCGGCAATGGCATTGCCGCCCTGGGTGCCGGCAAACCAGGTTTCCAGGATAGCATCGGCGTTCTGCTGCTCCCAGTTCAGGGTCAGGGGGCGGCCATTCATGAGCACCACGACCAAGGGCTTACCAGTTTTTTTCAGGGCCTTGAGCAGCTCCAGCTGGGGGGCCGGCAGGCCAATGTCGGCGCGGCTGGCGGCTTCACCCGTCATGCCCTGCGACTCGCCCACCACGGCTACCACCACGTCGGCGCCCTGGGCGGCCAGCACCGCTTCCCGGATCATTTCCTCGGCCGGGCGTTTGTCGGGCACAATATCCCCGGAATACGCGTTCAGACGCTCGACCAGCAGGGCGTCGTCGGTGAAGTTGGCACCCTGGGCCGTCACGATTTTCACCGAGCTGCCGGCCACATTCCGGATTCCCTGCTCTACCGACACCGCCTGTTTCCAGTCGCCGGCCCCACTCCAGCTCCCGATCAAATCGCGCTGCCGGGTGGCCAGGGGGCCTACCAGCGCAATCGTGCCCGCCTTTTTCAGGGGCAGGGCGTTGTTGTCGTTTTTGAGCAGCACGAAGCTCTTGCGGGCCACGTCGCGGGCGTCGTCGAGAAACTCCTTTTTCATGAGCGTCGCTTTCGCCCGCTTTTCACTCACGCCCCGGTAGGGGTCTTTGAACAACCCCAGCTTGTACTTGCCTTCCAGCACTCGGCGGCAGGCCTGGTCGATAGTTTCTTGGGTTACGGTGCCATCCTTGAGGTTTTGGGCTAGGTTTTTCAGGAACACCTCGCCCACCATATCCTGGTCGGCCCCGGCGTTCAGGGCCATGGCCGACACCTGGGCATCGTTGCCGACCCCGTGGTTCACCATCTCGTTGATGGCCGTGTAATCGGTAGCCACAAAGCCCTTGAATCCCCACTGCCGGCGCAGCAAATCGGTTAGCAGCCACTTGTTGCCGGTGGCCGGCACGCCGTTGATGTCATTAAATGAGCTCATCACCGAGCCCACCCCAGCTTCCACGGCAGCCTTGTAGGGCGGCAGATACTCGTTGTACATGCGCGCCAGGCTCATGTCGGTCGTGTTGTAGTCGCGCCCGGCCTCGGCAGCGCCGTACAGGGCAAAATGCTTGAGGCAGGCCATGACGGTGTTGTTCTTGGTCAGGTCGTTGCCCGGGCCCTGGTAGCCGCGCACCATGGCCCGGGCCAGCTCCGAGCCCAGGTAAGGGTCTTCGCCCCCGCCCTCGGCAATACGGCCCCAGCGCGGGTCGCGGGCAATGTCGACCATGGGCGAGAACACCCAGTGCAGCCCATCCGCCGCCGATTCCTCGGCCGCTACCCGGGCACTGCGTTCCACGGCCGCCATATCCCAGGTAGCCGATAGGCCCAGCGGAATCGGGAAGATGGTGCGGTGCCCGTGAATCACGTCGTAGCCGAAAATGAGCGGAATGTGCAGGCGCGACTCTTTGATGGCCATTTCCTGAAGCTTGCGCGCGGCCACGGGCGTGTAGGTATTGAATACGCCGCCGACCAAGCCCTTGCGGATGTTGGCATCCACATCCTTACTGACTACGGGCCCGGTTACATCGAAGCCCACGGTTATCAGGTTGAGCTGCCCGATTTTCTCCTCCAGCGTCATCTTGCTCATCAGCTCGTCGATGAAACGCTGCATTTTTGGGTCGTCGGCAATAGTGGTGGAGGTAGCCGAGCGCGGGGCGGCTTTCTGGGCGTGCAGGGCCGGCCCCAGCAGCAGCCCCAGCGACAACAGCACGGCAGTACGGAAGGTAGGTTTCATGAAACGGAAATAGAATTGTGAGAAAAGCCGCCACAGGCCCACACGTACGGACCCCGCGCCCAAATCGGCGCGCTTCGTTGTTATCTAACCGTTGACACCTCGGGCGAAGTTGCTCAGCACATATCCCGGGCAGCATCTTTAGCTAAGACGTGCGACGGGTTGGTTTTGGGTCAACGGAAATAAATCGAGGGAAGGAAGCCGGGCTTCGGCGGCCGCAGGCACAGCGGCGGAGCATGGGGCCAACAGCCCGGGGCACCAAGCTTGGCAGCCCCAGACCAAGCGAGAGCAAAACCGGTACTCAGGGAGCCAGATTGCCGGCCGTCCGGGTCAGCTTTGCCAGGGTGGTGCTACTTCACACCCGTATGGCAGCCGGCCGTTGGTCGGCCGCTTGGGCCCTGGGCAAAGCAGTTTGCGCTTAGTAAGAAAGCAGATTTCCGCGGCCGAACCAAGCCTGCGGCCAGCCCGGCCGCGGCACTACCCGTCTGCTTCTTGTTTATCAATACTTTCCGAGGCGGCGCCGGCAAAAAAATATCGGAACCGCGTCTATTCTCCCCTGGCTTGGGGAATTTTAACTCCATATAACCAGTGGCAAAAGCTCGGTTTGACCGGCTCCTCTTAGAGGTACTGCACTAAGGTATCAGGAGTTCTTGCCCCCTGCCCTGGTTTGCTGCCCGCCGTGGGATTCTGGGCTGGTCGGCCCCGGCGGCAGCTGCTGAAACACCGGCTTCCCTGCGCTGGGCTAAGGGGCTAGTGTCAGCTAGTTGGCAGGCCTATTTGCAGGCCAGCGCACTGCCCGCCAGCTTTTGTCTTGCGGGGCCGAATCCGGTTTAACTAATTTTTTAAAGTCTGCAAAAACTGCCCTGACGCCGAAATTTGCGTGTTATGTAAGTGTATAAGCGGGCCGGGCGGCTTGGGGAGCCGGCAGGGTCGAGGCTCGCACAACCAGCTCCGACTTCAGCACCAGACTTTGGGTCGGCGAGATGACGCGGTTTTTGCTAATGGCCAGAAACAAGATCTTTGCGGCCTCCTTCCCGATGGAGTAAGCGGGCTGAGTGATGGTCGTCAGCGGGGGGTCGAGCAGGGCGGCAATTTCCAGGTTGGAGAAGCCAATGATCTTGATGTCGCCGGGAATGGAGCGGCCCAGGTTGCGGCAGGCTTCGTAGCTGCTCATAGCCTGGCTTTCGACCGAAGCAAAAATACCGTCGACCTCGGGGTGGGCTTCCAGCAACTGTTGAATCTGGATGACGTCCTGCTGCTTGGTTTCCCGGGCCAGCAGCACCAGGCTTTCTTCGTAGGGCCGGCCGGCGTCGGCCAGGGCCTGCACGTAGCCTTCCATGCGCCGCCGCCCAATCGACAGGTTCTGCGACACGGCCAGGTGGAGGATGTGGCGGCAGCCAGCTTCGAGCAGGTGGCGGGTGGCTTTGTAGCCACTCTCGAAGTCGTCGGTCGTGACTTTGGCCGTGGGCATCTCGTCGTAGACCCGGTCGAAAAAGACAATGGGAATACCCCGCTCCCGTAGAAACTCCAGGTGGGCAAAATCGGCGCTTTCACTGGCCACCGACACCAGCAGGCCATCGACGCGGCCACTGGCCAGCAGCCGGGCCATGGCCAGTTCGCGCTGGTAGTCCTCGTGGGTGAGGTAGATCAGCACGTGGTAGTTGTTGGAGCGGGCCACTTCCTCAATGCCATTAATAGCCAGGGAGAAGAAATGGTTGGCAACCTCGGGAATAACGACGCCAATCGTCTTGCTTTTCTGACGCCGCAGACTGCTGGCGTAGGGGTTCGGCTCATAGTTGAGCTTGTTGGCCAGGGCCCGCACCCGGTCTTTGGTGGCCTGCGAAATGTCGTACCGGTCGTTCAGGGCCCGCGAAACGGTGGCCACCGACAGGTCCAGCTCCTGCGCCAGCTTTTTCAGGTTGATGGGTTTCATGGCTCAATCTAGGCAGGTTGCTTCTGAGAACGAAACCCAGAGTAGGCTACGCAACTATTTTACGTAAAACTTCCGCTTTTAAGGCCCGAAGCAAGGAGTATTCAAGGCGGCTTAGGCTTCTAAACACCATACTCTATTAGCTTAATTGTCAGTAACATACAATCCAAATAAACAGTTACAGCCACACTCACCCCCGGGTGAGCAAAGCTGGATAAGTTCCGTAAACGTTTACGTAAATAAACCTATGGGTAAGGCATTTTAAGCACGCGGACTTTGCGGAGATTACCACCCTGATTCCTCCCAAAGCCGCACACATCATGCAGAAAATCCTACCCATTCTGGTGCCACTGGCCCTGGCAGTTACGCTGCCGGCCTTTGCCCAAACCCGCCAGGCAACCGGCCAGGTACTCAATGCCACCGACCGTACGCCCCTGCCGGGAGTGTCGGTGGTGCTGAAAGGCACCACCACCGGCACTGCCACCGACCCCGACGGCCGCTTCAGCCTCCCGCTGCCCGCCGACGGCAACCCCACGCTCGTGTTTTCCTTCGTCGGCTTCGAGCCCTACGAAGTGCGCGTGAGCGACAGTGGCACCGTGCCCACGGTGCAGCTGCGGGAAAAAACCACGGAGCTGAATGATGTAGTAGTGGTCGGCTACGGGGCCCAGCGCAAGCGTGATATTACCGGCTCGGTGGCCTCTATTTCGGCCGAACAGGTGGCCGAAGTACCCATTGCCCGCGCCGACCAGATTCTGCAGGGCCGGGTGAGCGGGGTGCAGGTGACGCAAACCAACTCGGAGCCGGGTGGCAACGTGTCGATCCGCATTCGGGGTACCAACTCCATCAACACCGGCAACGAGCCCCTGTTTGTGGTCGACGGCTTTCCGGGCGCCGGGGATTTGAACTCCATCAACCCCAACGACATCGAGTCGATTGAGGTGCTCAAGGATGCCTCGGCCACGGCCATCTACGGCTCGCGCGGGGCCAATGGCGTCGTGCTCATCACCACCAAGAAGGGCAAGGTGGGCAAGGGCACGGTCAACTTCGAAAGCTACACCGGCGTGCAGATTGTACGCCACAAGTACGAGTTGATGAACGCCCGGGAGTTTGCCCAATACCTCAACGAAGTAAACGACGGCGCGACCCTGCCCGACCCCTACACCGACGAGCAGATTGCGGCCCTGGGCGAGGGCACCGACTGGCAGGACGCTATTCTGCGGCCCGCCCGCCTGAGCAACTACCAGCTGGGCTTCAACGGCGGCACCGAGGAAACCCGCTACAACCTGAGCCTGAACTATTTCGACCAGGAAGGCATCATCCTCAACTCGGGCTTCAAGCGCGGCACCGTGCGTCTGAACCTGGACAAGAAGCTGAGCCAGAAGCTGAGCTTCAACTTCTCCAGCCAAGTGGGCGGCACCTTCGAAAAGCGGGCCTTCGTCAACTCCCAGGGGGGCTCCTTCGGCGGGGCCCTGCTCGACGCCCTGCGCTTTAGCCCCATCAACCCCGTCTACGACGAAAACGGCAACTACACCTACTCCAACACGCCCCTGCCCTACGTGGAAGACGTGGGCAACCCGGTGGCTTTTGCCGAAAAAACCCGGGACCACCGCACCACGGCCCGGGGCCTGATCAACGTGGCGGCCAACTACGAGCTGCTGCCCGGCCTGACGCTGCGCCTGACCGGCGGCTTCGACTACAACAACCAGCAAACCGACGTGTACCGCCCCTCCGATGTGTTTCTGGGCCGCCTCAACAACGGCTCGGCCACCCGGGTGCAAACCAACCGCTACAGCTGGCTGAACGAAAACACGCTGACCTACGACAAGAAGCTCAACGCCAACAACGCCCTGAACGTGGTGGTGGGCCTCACCGAGCAGCAGTTCTACGGCAACGACTTCAGCTCGGCGGCCAACAACTTCTTTACCAACACCCTGGGCTCCGACAACCTGGCCCTGGGTGCCAACATTCTGACTCCGAACTCGGGCCGCTACACCAACACGCTGGCTTCTTACTTTGGCCGCGTCAACTACCGCCTGTTCGAGAAGTACCTGTTTACGGTGACCATGCGGGCCGACGGCTCCTCGCGCTTCGGCAAGAACAACAAGTGGGGCTACTTCCCCTCGGCCGCCTTTGCTTACCGCCTCATCGACGAGAAGTTTATGAGCGGCTTTACTTCTCTGAGCGACCTGAAGCTGCGGCTGGGCTTCGGTATCACCGGCAACCAGGAAATCAACAACTACCAGTCGTTGGCCCGCTACGACGTGGGTTCCTACGCCTCGGGCAGCACCCGCATGGTGGGCCTGGTACCGGCCAACATTGTGAACCCCGACCTGCGCTGGGAATCCACGGCCGCCTCCAACGTCGGCATTGACATTGCCTTCCTGGAAAACCGCATCAACATTACGGCCGACGCCTACTACAAGAAAACCACCGACCTGCTGCTGCGCGTGGCCACGCCCCGCTCCACCGGCTACGGCGACATCCTGCTCAATGCCGGCAGCGTGGAAAACAAGGGCTTCGAGTTTGCCTTGAACACCACCAACTTCGACACCAAGGCCTTCGGCTGGAAAACCAACCTGAACTTCTCGCTCAACCGCAACAAGGTGCTCGACCTCTACAGCGTGGATGAGCTGCCGGTGGGCCAGTCGAGCTCCAGCCTGTTTGTGGGCGCGGGCCTGGGCAACACCAGCATTCTGCGCGAAGGGGAGCCCATCGGCTCGTTCTACGGCTACCAGTTCGACGGCCTCTGGCAGACCACGGATGAAATTGCCGCCGCCGGCCGCACCGGCGTGCGGCCCGGCGACCCGCGCTACGTGGACCAGAACGGCGACAAAGCCATTACCGCCGCCGACCGGGTTATTATCGGCCGCGCCCAGCCCGACTTTATTTACGGCCTGACCAACAACTTCAGCGTGGCCGGCTTCAACCTGAACATCTTTATTCAGGGCGTGCAGGGCTCCGATGTGCTGAACCTGAACCGCTACGAGCTTGAATCGGGCATTGTGAGCACCAACAAGCTCAAGACGGTGGTAGACCGCTGGACGCCGACCAATACCGATACCAACATTCCGCGGGCTGGCAGCACGATTCGCCGCTCTACCGGCATCGTGAGCGACGTCATTGAAGACGGCTCTTTTGTGCGCCTCAAAACCGTAACCCTGGGCTACACCCTGCCCAAATTCAGCAAGGTGCTCAAGCAAGCCAGCGTGTACGTGACGGCCCAGAACCTGGTGACGCTAACCAAATACACCGGCTACGACCCCGAGGTAAACTCCTTCGGCCGCGACAATCTGAGCTTGAACACCGATTACAATGCCTTCCCCAGCACCCGCACCTTCACGGCCGGCATCAAGCTGGGCTTTTAACCCTCTCCCACTGCAGCACTCCCACCTGAGATGAAAAAGTCTATCCTGTTTTTAAGCCTGCTCTCCCTGAGCCTGGCTTCCTGCGAGAAGTTTCTGGAGGAAAAACCCTACGACTTTCTGTCGAGCGAAAATTTCTACCAGAACGAAGGCGACGCCGTAGCCGGCCTCAACGGCGTGTTCAACGCCCTGCTGCCCCAGACCTACTTCGGCCGCACGGCCTGGCAAATCCTGGAGCTGCCCGCCGACCTGATCCGGGTGGGTTCCAGCACCGACGAGCGGGCCCAGCTCTCGCGCTTTACCTTCACCTCGACCAATACCGAAATCAACAGCTGGTGGACCAATACCTACCGCATGATTAACCGGGCCAACGACGTGATTGAGAAGGTGCCGGCCATCGGCATGGACGAAACCCGCAAGAACAACATCGTGGGCAATGCCCGTTTCCTACGGGCCATGGGTTACTTCGACCTGGTGCGCTGCTTCGGCGACGTGCCGCTGGTGCTGGCCACGGTGAAGGGCCCCAACGACGACTTGCGCCCCAAGCGCGCCCCGCTGGCCCAGGTCTACGAGCAGATCATTGCCGATTTGAAGTTTGCCGAGGCCAACTGCTACCCCGAAAACAAGATTGCCGCGGCCGAGAAAGGCCGGGCCTCGAGCGGGGCCGCGGCAACGTTGCTGGGCAAGGTGTACCTGACCCGGGCTACCAGCTCGGCCGCCCAGACCGACGACAACAAGCTGGCCCTCGACGCCTTCAACCGGGTGATTAACTCTAAAGTCTATCAATTGGTGCCCGTCTACGGCGACGTGTTCAACCCCGACAAGGAAAACGGCCCCGAGCACATCTTCTCCATCCAGTTTGACCTGCCCCCGAACACGGGCAACATCATCGTGCGCCAGTTTCTGCCCTCCCAGCTTCAGGGCCTGGGCACCTTTACGGTGGAAGACAGCCTGGTGCGCTCCTACGCTGCCAACGACGCCCGCCGGGCCTGGAACATCAGCAACCAGGCCGGCACTACGACTCTGGCGCGCTACTACTTCAACAAGTTCCGCGACGACAAGCGTATCGTGAACGACTCGCGGGCCAACTACCTCGTGACCCGCTACGCCGACGTGCTGCTGCTGCAATCCGAAGCCCTGAACGCGCTAAACCCCAGTGACCCGACCAAATACGCGGGTATCAACGCCGTACGCGTACGGGCCGGCCTGGCTCCCATTCCGACGTCGAAGGTGACCAGCAAAGACGCCTTTGTGGACCTGCTGGTGCGGGAGCGGGCCTGGGAGCTGGTGCAGGAAGGCCACCGCTGGTACGACCTGGTGCGCCTGAACCGCTTGAAACAGCGCGAAAAGGCCGTTTTCAACCGCGACATTGACAACCGCTACTTCCTCTTCCCGATTCCGCAGCCCGAAATGATTCTCAACCCCAACCTGACGCAAAACCCGGGCTATAACTAATGCGCACTTCGTATATGCCTTGGCTGCGCGGCCTGCTGTGGGCAGTGCTGGCCTTGCTCAAGCTAACCATCCTGACCGGGGCTGCCGTCGCGGCCCCGATGACGCCCTTCCTGCTGCTCAATGCCCAGGACCTGGCCTCCTACAAAGCAGCGTATCGGAAAGGAAGTCCGGCCGAAGTCCAGCAGGTGCAGCGCCTGCTGGCCAAAGCCGACCAGGCCCTTCAACGCGGCCCCTACACCGTCACGAGCAAGCAGCGCGTGCCGCCCAGCGGCGACAAGCACGACTACATTTCCCAGGCCCCCTACTGGTGGCCCGACCCCAGCAAGCCCGACGGCAAGCCCTACATGCAGAAAGACGGGCTGGTCAACCCTGAAACCAAGCAGCTCAAGGATGACGAAAACCTGGCCGCGCTGTGCCACGACGTGCAGGACTTGGGCCGGGCCTACTACTTCTCGGCCGATGAAAAGTACGCCACTCACGCCGCCCGGCTGTTGCGCGTCTGGTTTCTGGACCCGGCCACCCGCATGAACCCTAACCTGAACTTCGGACAGGGCATTCCGGGCACCAACGACGGGCGCAGCTTCGGCATCATCGAAAGCCGGCACTTGGTGTACGTTCCGGATGCGTTGGCTTTGCTTAGCGGCAGCAAAAGTGTGACGCCCGCCTTAGTGAAAGACCTCAAAAGCTGGTACACGCAGTACACCCAGTGGCTGACGACCAGCCAGCTGGGCCGGGAAGAAGGCCAGAACAAGAACAACCACGGCACTTTCCACGATGTGCAGGTGGTCGATTTTGCCCTGTTCATCGGCAACAAGGAGCTAGCCCGCCAAACCTTAGAAAAGCAGACCCTGCCCCGGCTGCCGGTGCAGTTTGCCGCCGACGGTTCCCAGCCCCTGGAGCTGGCCCGCACCCGGCCCTGGAACTACGTGAGCATGAACCTGCAGGGCTGGGCCGAACTGGCCGTATTGGCCAAGCACGTAGGCCTCGATTTGTGGACCTACACCAGCCCCGAAGGTCGCAGTCTGAGCCAGGCCGTGGCGTGGTTTCGGCCCTACCTGCTGCGCGAAAAACAGATGGAGCGGAAAGACGCCGTGCCTTCGGGCAACAACGCCATTCTGACCATTTACCACCGCGCCAGCCCCGAGTACCCGACCCTGGAAGCCGACAAAGTATTTGCCCTCTACCCCGATTTTGTACGTACGCCCTGGGCTATCTGAAACCAACTTCTTGGCGGCGCGGCAGCGCCTTTTTCGACTATCATGAGTGAGAATTTTTCCCTGCAGGACAAAGTAATTGTAGTCACCGGCGGCACCGGTATCCTGGGCCAGTCCTTTATCGACGGTATTGTGGAAGCCGGCGGCACGGTTGGTATTCTGGGCCGCAACGCGGAAGTAGCCCACGGACGGGCCGCCGCTATTAATGCCGCCGGGGGCCGGGCCCTGGGCCTGGTGGCCGATGTGCTGGACGAAGACCAGCTGCGCGCCGCCTGCCAGCAGGTAATGCAGGCCTTTGGTCAGATTGATGGCCTGGTCAATGCGGCCGGCGGCAACGGGGCCGACGGGGTGTTGGCGCCCGAAGAAGACGTATTTAAGATGAACCTAGCCGGCATGAAGCGGGTAATGGAGCTCAACGTGTGGGGCGCCATCCTGCCTACCCAGGTGTTTGGCGAGGCCATTGCCCAAACCGGCCAGGGCGGCAGCATCGTCAATATTTCGTCGATGAACTCGAAGCGGGCCATAACCAAGGTGCTGGGCTACAACATGGGCAAGGCCGCCCTGGACTGCTACAACCAGTGGTTTGCGGTGGAAATGGCCAACCGCTACGGCGACAAAATCCGGATGAATGCCCTGGCCCCCGGCTTTTTCCTGACCGAGCAAAACCGCGCCCTGCTCACCACGCCCGACGGCGGCTTTACCGAGCGGGGCCAGTTGGTTATCAAGCAAACCCCGTTCAAACGCTTCGGCCAGCCCGATGAGCTCAAGGGGGCCCTGGTGTGGCTGCTCAGCGACGCGTCCCGCTTCGTGACGGGCTCCATGATTTGCGTGGACGGCGGGTTCTCCATCTTTGGCGGCGTGTAACTAGGCAACCAGATGGAACAACAGAAGCAGTATTCGCTGGAGCAAACCATGCGCTGGTTTGGCCCCCAGGACCCGGTCAGCCTGGCCGATATTCGGCAGGCCGGCTGCACGGGCGTTGTCACGGCCCTGCACCATATTCCGAACGGCCAGGTGTGGTCCGTGGCCGAAATTCAGCAGCGCAAGGAGCTGATTGAACAAGCCGGCCTGCGCTGGAGCGTGGTGGAAAGCGTCCCGGTGCACGAGGCCATTAAAACCCAAAGCGGCGGCTTCGAAACCTATATCGAGCACTATAAAGAGAGCCTGCGCAACCTGGGCAGCTGTGGCATCGGCACGGTGACCTACAACTTCATGCCCGTGCTCGACTGGACCCGCACCGACCTGGCGTACGAAGTGGCCGACGGCTCTAAAGCGTTGCGTTTCGAGCGGGCGGCTTTTGTAGCCTTCGACGTGCTGCAGCTGCAGCGGCGCGGGGCCGAGCAGGAATATTCCGCCGACGAGCTGGCTAAGGCCCGGCGCCGCTTCGAGCAAATGAACCAAGCTGAGCGGCAGCTCTTGCAGCGCAACATCATTGCCGGCCTACCCGGCTCGGAGGAAAGCTTCACGCTACAGCAGTTTCAGCAGGCCCTGGACGCCTACCAGCACATCGACGCCGCGCGGCTACGGGCCCACCTGGTTCACTTTCTGCAAGAAGTGGTACCGGTGGCCGAGGCCAGCGGCGTCAAGCTGGTGATTCACCCCGACGACCCGCCCTACCCCATCCTGGGTTTGCCCCGCGTGGTCAGCACCGCCGCCGATGTGCAGGCCCTGTTCGACGCGGTGCCTTCGCCCAACAACGGCCTGTGCTTCTGCACCGGCTCCTTCGGCGTGCGGCCCGATAACGACTTGCCCGCCATGGTCCGCCAGTTTGCCGACCGAATCAACTTTATCCATTTGCGCAGCACCCGCCGCAACGCCGACGGCGACTTTTTCGAGGACAACCACCTGGAAGGCGACGTGGACATGTACCGCGTGGTGCGCGAGCTGGTGCTCGTGATGCAGCAGCGCCAAACGAGCCTCGCCATGCGCCCCGACCACGGCCATCAGATGCTCGACGACTTGCACAAGAAAACGAACCCCGGCTACTCGGCCATCGGCCGCCTGCGCGGCCTGGCTGAGCTGCGCGGCCTGGAGCTGGGCATTAGCAGAAGTATGGGGGAGGGTTGCTAGGAACTAGTTCTCCTTCTTAGCTAAGGTGGGAGCTAGCTTTTACTTCTAATGCGCCACAACGCTTAAAACTGAACTACAAACGAGTGAGAAGTAAACAGGTAATCGTCGCTTTACTGTTGCTGCTCGGCCTGCACCCTGCTTTTGGGCAGCGCAGCCAGCGGCTGATTACGAAGTGGGAATTCGTCCGCCAGGATCTGGGGGGCGTGTGGGAAGCAGTGCGGCCCGTGGGTGCTGGTAACCCCGAGAGCGTCCCGTTGTGGGAGAGGGTGACGCTGCCGCACTGCTTTAACGCCCAAGATGCGGTAGACCCGAGCGTCAACTATTACCAGGGCCCCGGCTGGTACCGCACCCAGCTTGCGGTGCAAAACCCCTACGCGGGCGGCCGCACCCTGCTCCACTTCGAGGGCGCGGGCCAGAAAACCGAAGTTTACCTCTACACCACCAAAGTGGGCAGCCACGTGGGCGGCTACGACGAATGGACCGTGGACCTGACCCAGGCCATTGCCGACTTCCAAAAGACCGACGTTTACCAGAAGCAGTTCAAGGGCCAGATTCCGCTCAGCATCCGCTGCGACAACACGCGCGACCTGGAAATGATACCCTCCGACTTGTCGGATTTCAACCTCTACGGCGGCTTGTACCGCTACGTGAACCTGCAATATCAGCCGGCCGTGGCCTTGAGCAGCCTCGTGGCCAAAGCCGAAGTCGACAAGGCCGGCAAGGCGGGCATGCTCACCGTGAAAGCCGTTTTTCCCGAAACTGTAGGCAGCGGCTCGGCGCCGTACCAGGTGCGCCTGCTCGACCCGCGTGGCAAGCAGGTAGCGCAGTTTAAAGGCAGTCTGACGACTAAACAAGGGGAAGTGGAGTTGCACCGATTTGCGGTGAAGGCCCCCCGTCTCTGGTCGCCCGACCGGCCCCAGCTCTACACCGTGCAGGTGACGGTGGGCAGCGGCGCGGAAGCCTACCAGCAAAGCGAAAAAGTCGGGTTCCGCCACATTGAGTTTGTGGAGAAAGGCCCGTTTATGCTCAATGGGCAGCGGCTGCTGTTGCGCGGCACCCACCGCCACGAAGACCACGCCAGCGTGGCCGCCGCCATGACCGAGCCCCAGATTCGGCAGGAAATGGTGCTGATGAAGCGCATGGGCGTCAATTTCATCCGCCTGGGCCACTATCAACAGTCGCGCCTCGTGCTCAACCTCTGCGACTCGCTGGGCATCACCGTGTGGGAGGAGATTCCCTGGTGCCGGGGCGGGTTGGGCGGGCCGGTGTACCAGGCGCAGGCCAAGGGCATGCTGCGCAACATGATTCAGCAGCACTTCAACCACCCGAGCATTATTATCTGGGGCCTGGGCAACGAAAACGACTGGCCCGGCGACTTTCCCGAGTTCGACAAGCAGAAAATCCGGGCCTTCATGACCGAGCTCAACGACTTGTCGCACCAGCTCGACGCCTCGCGCTACACCGCCATTCGCCGCTGCGACTTCTGCAAGGACATTGTGGATGTATACTCGCCCTCTATCTGGGCCGGCTGGTACCGCGGCATCTACACCGAGTACAAGGAAACCAGCCGCAAGGAGTTTGAGGGCGTGAAACGCTTTTTGCACGTGGAATGGGGCGGCGACTCCCACGCCGGCCGCCACTCGGAAACCCCCGACAACGCCCTGGCCAAAATAACGGCCGGCAAAGGCGCCGACGAGCGGGCCGGCGACGCCTCCCTGTTCGGGGGCAGCGCCCGGGTATCCAAGGACGGCGACTGGAGCGAAACCTACCTCTGCAACCTGGTGGACTGGCACCTGAAAGAGCAGGAAACCATGCCCTGGCTCAGCGGCACGGCCTACTGGCCCTTCAAGGACTTTTCAACCCCCGTGCGCCCCGACAACCCCGTGCCCTACATGAACCAAAAGGGCGTCGTGGAACGGGATTTTACGCCCAAAGAGGCTTATTACGTGTTCCAGTCGTACTGGACCCAGCAGCCCATGGCCCACATCTACGGCCACAGCTGGCCGGTGCGCTGGGGCGACGAGGGCGAGCTGAAAATGGTGAAAGTGTACTCCAACTGCGAGCAGGCCGAGTTGTTTGTGAACGGCAAAAGCTACGGCGTCAAGCAGCGCAACAGCCAGGATTTTCCCGCCGCCGGCCTGCACTGGAACGTGCCCTTTGCAGCCGGTCAGAACCAAGTGCGCGTGGTAGCAAAGCAGGGCAAGCAGACGGTGCAGGACGAAATCAGCTTCCGCTACCAAACCCAGAAGTGGGACAAACCTACCAAGCTCACCCTGGAAAAAGTAGCCGACACTCAGGGCCTGACCACCGTCGAAGCCAAGCTCTACGACGCCCAGGGCGTGCAGTGCCTCGACGCGGCCAGCTGGCTGGAATTCTCGTTGGCCGGCGCTGGCAAATTGCTTGACAACCTGGGTACCAGCAGCGGCTCGCGCAAGGTGCAGGCCTACAACGGCCGGGCCATTATCCGCCTCCAGGCTACGCCCGGCCAAACCAGCGTAGCCGTGCAGTCGCCGGGCCTGCCGGCGGTAGTATTGAACCTGTAATAGCCCGATGCAGAGACGCATACTTGCGGCTCACGCTTGAACGATAAGCAGTAGGCTACCACAACGCAAACAACGATTGAGGCGCAAGTATGCGTCTCTACACTCTGACACAAATGCCTAAACAACTGCTTAGCTGTCTGCTGCTAGCCTTGCTTCTAGCAACGTCTGCCAAGGCGCAGCGCATCACGCAGTCAATCAACGCCAACTGGCTGTTTCGCAAGGACGCCCCGCAGAGCACCGTAGCGTCGGTTTCGGCGGCCACGGGCTGGGAGAAAGTGAATTTGCCCCACACCTGGAATGCCGCCGACGTGCTGGATGATGAGCCAGGCTACTACCGGGGCACCGGCTGGTACCGCAAAGACCTGCAGGTGCCGGCCGCCTGGCAGCAACAGCGGGTGTATTTGTACTTCGAAGGGGCTAATCAGGAAGCCGAGGTGTACGTGAACGGGCAGCTAGCCGGCCGGCACGCGGGCGGCTACACGGCGTTTAGCTTCCCGGTAAGTCAGTTTTTGCAATTCGACGGCGCTAATCCGGCACCGGCCCAGGTGCTGGTTAAGCTCAGCAACCGCCACAACCCCGACATTCCGCCTTTGTCGGCCGACTTCACCTTTTTCGGCGGAATCTACCGCGACGTGTACCTCGTAGCCGCCAGCCCAGTCCACTTCGACCTCGACAACTACGCCTCCAACGGCACCTTCCTCACCATGCCCACCGTGTCGCAGGACGCAGCGGAGGTGGTACTGAGCGGGGCGCTGCGCAATGAATCGGCCACCTCGCGTAAGCTCACTTTGCTCACGCAGGTGCTGGATGCGGCCGGCAACACCGTGACCCGCCAGCAAACGTCCCTGACCCTGAAAGCTGGGGAAAACCGCAGCTTCCGCCAGGCGCTGCCCCGCCTGAAGCAGCCGCACTTATGGTCGCCCACCGACCCCTACCTGTACCGCGTCGTCTCCACCATTTCGGACGGTAAAACCCCGCTCGATGAAGTCACGAATCCACTGGGGCTGCGCTGGTTTCGGTTTGACGCCGCCCAGGGCTTTTTCCTGAACGGGCAGCCGCTCAAGCTCATCGGCACCAACCGCCACCAGGACGTAGCCGGCCTGGGCAACGCCCTGCCCGACGCCCTGCATGAAAAAGACGTGCTTTTGCTCAAGCAGCTCGGCGGCAACTTTCTGCGCATCTCCCACTACCCCCAGGACCCCGCCGTGCTGCAGGCCTGCGACCGGCTGGGCATCTTGGCCTCGGTGGAAATACCGGTGGTGAATGCCATTACCGACTCCGAAGGCTTTTTCCAGAACTGCCGCACCATGCAAACCGAGATGATCCGCCAGGGCTTCAACCACCCCTCGGTCATTATCTGGGCCTACATGAACGAGGTGCTGCTGCGCCTGCCCGAGGGCATCCGGCGCGACAATGAGCCGGGCCGGGCGTATTTGAAAAAAGTAAACCAGCTGGCCCAGCAGCTCGACGATTTGACCCGGCGCGAAGACCCCGCCCGCTACACCATGTGCGTCAACCACGGCGCCTTTGAGCTCTACCAGGAAGCCGGGCTGACCAAAATTCCGCAGCTCGTGGGCTGGAACCTCTACCAGGGCTGGTACTCGGGCCAGCTGCAGGGCTTTGCCGACTACCTCGACCGCCACCACCGCGAGCTGCCCGACAAGCCCCTGCTCGTCACCGAGTACGGGGCCGATTCCGACGAGCGGCTCCACTCCTTCCAGCCCCGGCGCTTCGACAAAACCACCGAGTACGCCAACGCCTACCACCAGTTTTACCTCAAAGCCATTCTGGCTCGGCCCTTCGTGGCGGGCAGCATGGTCTGGAATCTGGCCGAATTCAGCTCCGAAACCCGGCAGGAGGCCAACCCCCACCTGAACACCAAGAGTCTGCTCACGGCCGACCGCCAGCCCAAGGATGCCTACTACTTCTACCAGGCCCACCTGCTCAAAACGCCCTTCCTGCGCATCGGCAGCCGCGGCTGGAACCTGCGCAGCGGCGCGGCAGCTGGCTCCGATTCGCTGTTTTGCCGGCAGCCGGTGGAAATTTATACCAACCAGCCCGCCGTGCGCTTGCTCGTCAATGGCCGGGACCTGGGCACTAAAACCGCCGAGTTTGGCGTGGCGCGGTTTAACGTGCCGTTTGGTAATGGTTGGAATCGAATCCGGGCCCAGGCCGCGGGGCAAGCCGTGGAAGACCAGGCCGACATTGAGTTTCAGCTGCTGCCCACGAGCCTAACTTCCGCCAAGCTGCCCTTCACCGAGCTCAACGTGAGCCTCGGCGACGCGCGCACCTTCTCCGACGCCCTGCTCCACCAGGTGTGGGTGCCCGAGCAGGAATACGTGCCCGGCGGCTGGGGCTACGTGGGCGGCACGGTTTATAAGCTGCACGGCGAGCGGCTGCCCTACGGCTCCGACCGCGACATCCTGGGCACTAGCTACGACGCTCTGTACGAAACCCAGCGCGTGGGCCTCACGCAGTTCCGCGTCGACGTGCCCGACGGCGAGTACGAAGTAACCCTGCACTTTGCCGAACTCGAAGCCGCCCCCGCCGCCGAACAGCTGGTGTATAACCTGGCCGGTACCGGCGCCACGGCTACTGCGGCGGCCAAAAACGGCCGCAGCTTCTCGGTGCTCGCCAACGGCGTGGCCATCCTGCCCAACCTAAGCACCGGCACCACCCTGCCGCCCTTGCAGGCGGTCAGCTTCAAAATCCCCGTGTCGGCCCGTGGTGGCCGGGGCATCATCCTCGACTTCCAACCCCAAACCGGCGAAACCATCCTCAACGGCCTGCAAGTGAGGCGGCTGTATTAGGCATATTACCAGCCCGTCATGCTTGATCTGGTGTCCGCTTGCCGAAGCATCTCTGCCGCAATGGTAACTATTTGGTCTGTCATCCCGGGCCTGCGAAGGACCTTGCAGGATACGAACAACAGACGTTGCTACAACTTGTGCTGCGGTGATAAGGTCCTTCGCGGGGCTCAGGATGACAGACGATTTTGACTTGCTCTACCCTCCTTGCCTTTCCAACTCTCAATGCCTTTCCCCAAAACGCTTCTGCTGCTCACCGGCCTGCTAGCGGCCGGTTCCCCTGCCCTGGCCCAGCAAAAAGCCCTGACGCCGGCCGTCATTGAGCAGCGCATCACCGAGCTACTGGGCCAGATGACCCTGGCGGAAAAAGCCGGGCAGCTCATCCAGTACTCGGGCCGGGAATTGACCGGGCCGGCCAGTGCCCGCAAAACCGACCTACTCAACAGCATCCGCCAGGGCCAGGTGGGCTCCATGCTGAACGTGAAAGGCGTGCAAGACACCCGCGCCATTCAGGCCGAGGCCCTGAAGGCCCGCCTGCGCATTCCGCTGCTGTTCGGCCTCGACGTGATTCACGGCTACCAGACCGTATTTCCCGTGCCCCTGGCCGAGGCCGCTTCCTGGGATATGGCCGCCATTCGCGAATCGGCGCACGTAGCGGCCCGGGAAGCAGCGGCGGCCGGCATTCACTGGACGTTTGCGCCCATGGTCGATGTGGGCCGGGACCCGCGCTGGGGCCGGGTGATGGAAGGCGCAGGTGAAGACACCTACTTGGGCGCCCAGATTGCCCGGGTCCGGGTCCTGGGCTTCCAGGGCGAGAAGCTCGGGGGCACCGATGCCGTCATGGCCTGCGCCAAGCACTTTGCCGCCTACGGGGCCACCATTGCCGGCCGCGACTACAACGCCGTGGACCTGAGCCCCCAGCAGCTCTGGGAAGTGTACTTGCCCCCGTTCAAAGCGGCCGTGGATGCCGGGGCCGCCACATTCATGAACTCCTTTAACACCCTGAACGGCGTGCCTGCCACCGCCAGCCGCTATTTGCAGCGCGACATTCTAAAAGGCCAGTGGCAGTACCCCGGCTTCGTGGTGTCGGACTGGGGCAGCATCCGCGAAATGGTGAGTTGGGGCTACGCCCACAACATCAGTGAGGCGGCGCAGAAGGCCATAGCAGCCGGCAACGACATGGACATGGAAAACGACGCCTACTTCGACGCCCTGCCCAAGCTGGTGCCGGAAGGTAAGGTTGATGTAAAGCTCATCGACGATGCCGTGCGCCGCATTCTGCGCAAGAAGTTTGAGCTGGGCCTCTTCGATGACCCCTACAAATTCTCCGACGCCCGGCGCGAAAAGAAGGTCTTCCGTGACCCGCAGCACCGCGTAGCCGCCCGCGACGTGGCCCGCAAAAGCATGGTGCTGCTCAAGAACGAGCGCAGCGTGTTGCCGCTGACCGGCCAGGGCAAAATTGCGCTGATTGGTCCGCTGGCGAAGTCAAAGCGCGACCTGGCCGGGGGCTGGACCGTTATTGCTGACACAGCTCAAATTGTTTCGGCCTTCGACGGCATCCGGCAGCGGGCCGGTAAAAACGCCCAACTGCTCTACGCCAAGGGCTGCGAAGCTGCCAGCGACTCCCGGGCCGGCTTCGCCCAGGCCGTGGAAACGGCTAAAGCCGCCGACGTCATCGTACTGTGCGTGGGGGAAACCTGGGACCTGAGCGGCGAGGCCAAATCCCGGGCCGACATCAGTTTGCCCGGCGTGCAGCAGGAGCTGTTTCAGGCCCTGAAAGCCACCGGCAAGCCCATCGTGGCGGTGCTCTTTGCCGGCCGCCCCCTGATTTTTAACCGTATTGCCGACCAGGCCGACGCCATTCTCTACGCCTGGTTTCCGGGCTCGGAAGGCGGCCGGGCCCTGGCCGACGTGCTCTTCGGCGACTATAACCCCAGCGGCAAATTGCCCAGCACGTTTCCGCGCCTGATGGGCCAGATTCCCATTTCCTACCAGCAGTACAGCACTGGCCGTCCCGTCGTCGACCCCAAGAACATCCGCTACCGTTCGGCCTACCTCGACGCGCCCAACACCCCGCGCTACGCCTTCGGCCACGGCCTGAGCTATACCACGTTCCGGTATAGCGACCTGAAAATCAGTCAGCCGCGGATGACGCCGGCCGAAACCGTGCAAGTCAGCTTCACCCTGACCAATACGGGCAGTCGGGCCGGCGAGGAAGTGGTGCAGCTCTACTTACACGACAAAGTAGCCTCCGTCGTCCGCCCCCTCAAAGAGCTCAAGGACTTCCAGAAACTCAGCCTCCGGCCCGGGGAAAGCCGCACCGTCAGCTTCACCATCAGCCGCGACAAACTCGCCTTTTACAACCACGACCTGCAATGGGTAGCCGAGCCCGGCGCCTTCCGCCTCCTGCTCGGCTCGGCCTCCGACGACATCCGCCTGGAAGCTGATTTGGAGCTGACTGAGTGAATCGGTGAGTCGGATCTACTGCCTGCTAGAACGTCAGTCCGAGCATGTGGCGCATCAAGCCAGGTACCGACGAATCTCGCGTGCTGACGTTGCCACAGTATCTGTCATGCAGAGCGCAGCTGAAGCATCTCTACTACAGTACTAATCAATGTCGTTGGTACGAAGCGGTAGGCATGCTTCGACTCGGCTGCGCTACGCTCAGCATGACGGCCTTTTGATACCAACCCCATCCTATGAACCGCAAACCCTTCTTACTCATTCTGCTGCTTCTGCTTACTGCCCTGGCGGGACAGTCGGCGGAAACGCTGGGCAAACCCGATAAGAAGCTGCGCCGCCAAGCCGTGGAAACTCTGCGCCAGCAGGTACTCACGCAGGCGGCCTGGGCCTTGCAGCAGCAACCCGTCACGGTCACGGCCAGCACCTCGCCCCGCAGCGCGGGCACGGCCCACGACTTTTTCTCCGAAGGCGACTATTGGTGGCCCGACCCGCAAAACCCGGCCGGGCCCTACCTGCAGCGCGACGGGCTCACCAACCCCGCCAACTTCGTGGCCCACCGTCAGGCCATGATTCGCTTCAGCCGCATCATCGGGGCGCTGGCTTCGGCCTACGAGCTGACCCGCGACGAGCAGTACGCCCGCCACGCCCTGCTGCACCTGCAAGCCTGGTTTCTGGACTCGGCCACGCGCATGAACCCGTCGTTGAACTTCGCCCAGGCCATTCAGGGCCGCTTCACCGGCCGCGGCATCGGGGTTATCGACACGATTCAATTGATGGAAGTGGCCCAGGGCGTGCTGGTCATGCAGAACTCCAAAGCCTTCGGCAAAGAAGACGTGGCCGGCATCAAAGGCTGGTTTGCCCAATATCTGACCTGGCTTACCACGCATAAATACGGCCAGGACGAGATGAACGCCCAGAACAACCACGGTACCTGCTGGGTGATGCAAGTAGCTGCCTTTGCCCGCCTTACCGGCAACCAGGAGCTGCTCGATTTCTGCCGCACCCGCTACAAAACCGTGCTGCTGCCCACTCAGATGGCCGCCGACGGCAGCTTCCCCCTCGAAACCAAGCGCACCAAGCCCTACGGCTACTCCCTCTTCAACCTGGACGCCATGACCATGATCTGCCAGATTCTGAGCACGAAATCCGACAACCTCTACGCCTACCAGACGCCCGACGGCCGCGGCATCCGGCGCGGCATCGAGTACCTCTACCCCTTTGTGGCCGACAAAGCCAAGTGGCCCTTCCCCAAGGACGTGATGTACTGGGACAACTGGCCCGTAGCCCACCCCTTTTTGGTGCTGGGCGCCGTGCAGTTCCAACAGGCCGACTGGCTGAAAACCTGGCAGCGCCTCGACCACCAACCCGAGGTCGAAGAAGTTATCCGCAACCTGCCCGTTCGCAACCCCATTATCTGGCTGCAGTAGCCGCACCCTCAAACTTTCCCCACCCCATGCACTTCCGCTTCCTCACTCTCGGCCTTACTTTCCTTTCCACCGCCGTCTTCGCCCAGGACGCTTTAACCAAAAAGACCGTGCAGCGGGCCGAAGCCCAGGCCACCACCATGCTTCAGGAGTTGCCCAAGGCCATAGCCCAAAAACCGGCCGCCGCGGGCAAACCCCCACTAGTGTCGCCGCGCAGCCTCACGCCCGCCGGGGAACTGATTGTGGTGCCCTCGCGCGACTGGACCAGCGGCTTTTTTCCGGGTTACCTGTGGTTTTTGTACGAGCTGAGCGGGCAGCCGAAGTGGATGGCCCAGGCCAAGACCTTTACGACCAACATCGAGCCCGAGAAAACCAACGGCACCACCCACGACATGGGCTTCAAGGTGTATTGCAGCTTCGGCACGGGCTACCGCCTGACCAAGGACGCGGCCTATAAAGACATCATTCTGCAGTCGGCGCGCACGCTCAGCACCCGGTTTTACCCCAAGGTTGGTACGCTGCTGTCCTGGGACCACAGCCGCGAAAAGTGGGCTTTCCCGGTCATTATCGACAACATGATGAACCTGGAACTGCTCTTTGCCGCCACCAAGCTCAGCGGCGACTCCTCGTTCTACAAAATTGCCGTGAGCCACGCCAATACAACCCTGCGCCACCACTTCCGCCCCGATTTTAGCTCTTACCACGTGGTAGACTACGACTCGGCCACGGGCAAAGTCGTGAAGCGCACCACCCACCAGGGCGCGGCCAACGAATCGGCCTGGGCGCGCGGGCAGGGCTGGGCCCTGTACGGCTACACCATGTGCTACCGCGAAACCCGCAACCCGGCCTATCTACGGCAGGCCGAAAACGTGGCCCGCTTTATTCTCAACCACCCGAATTTGCCCAAGGACCTGATTCCCTACTGGGACTTCAACGCCCCGAACTTGCCCAACGAGCCCCGCGACGCCTCGGCCGGCGCCCTGATTGCCTCGGCATTGTACGAGCTGAGCACGTTCAGCCCGAACGGCAAGCTCTACCGCAGCAAGGCCGATAAGATGGTAAAAAGCCTGGCCAAGTCCTACGTGGCCCAGCCCGGCGGCAGCCGCGGGTTTTTGCTGCTGCACAGCACCGGGGCCAAGCCCTCGAACAGCGAAGTCGACGTGCCCCTGAGCTACGCCGATTATTACTTCCTGGAAGCCTTGGTGCGCCGCCAGAGCCTGCGCAACGGCAAGGGCATTCCGGGCCTGTAAAAACGGCCCCGCTTGCGCTGCCAACCGGGTTTTGCGAGGTTTTCTACGTAATCGTTTACGCAAATAAACCTCTCACCATAAGGGTGTTTACCGGCTAAAACCTCTCATTTTCCGGCTCCTAAGTAGCTACTAGGTTTTTGCCTTTCTGTTCTCATCCTTAACCCCACCAAAACCCATGAACTACCTCTCGTTCCGCGCGGGCCTCGCCCAGCTGGGCCTGGCTCTGGCCCTCACCGTTGTGGCCGGCTGCCAGGAAAAAGAAGCCGCCGCCCCCGACACGGATTCTGCCACGGCTGACTCTACCATCACCACGTTCCGCCACCCCGGCGTGGTCAACAGCAAGGCCAGCCTCGACTTGGTGGCCGCCCAGGCCAACGCCGGCGACGCCACCCGCACGGCCGGCTATAACAAGGTGGTCGACTACATGAACCAGTACGCGGTGCCCACTTCCTTTCCGAGCGTGGTGTACGTGGTGGGCAGCGGCGGCAGCCCCACCGAAGACCAGATTCGCCGCGACGCTATTCTGGCTTATGCCTGCGCCCTGCGCTGGGTCAAAACCGGCAATGCCACCTACGCCAACCAGGCCAAGCAGATTCTGAACGGCTACGCCTACAACTTCCAGCGCTACAGCACTTCGCCCAAGCCCGACGGCAGCCCTACCGAATTCCGGCAAACCTACCTGGAAGCGGCCTGGGTGGCTCCCTCTTTTGTAGCTGCCGGGGAAATCATCCGCTACTACCAGGTAAACGGCACCGGCGCGGGCTGGTCGGCCACGGACGTGAGCAAGTTCTCGGACTTTCTGAATAACCTCAAGAACAACTACGTCAACAACGTGCCGGGCGCCATCAACGACATCAACAACTGGCAGGCTTCCTACGCCTACGCCAAGATGGCCCTGGGCGTGTGGTTCAACAGCACCACTGTCTATGACTCGGGCTACGACTACCTGTTCCAGATTCTGCCCCAGCTCTTCTACTCCGACGGGGCCGTGAAGGAGCAGCGCGACCGGGACTGCATCCACCCGCAGTACACGCTTACGGCCCTGACCTACGCCGCCGAAACGGCCCGCATTCAGGGCAATACGGCCATTTACGAGGCCAACGGCCAGCAGATCAAGAACGGTTGGAACCGGTACGAAGACGCGGCGGCCGGCAACTACACCCGCAACTGCAGCGGCACCCAGGTTTTCCCCGGCATCGAAACGGCCTACAACTACTACGGCACCAGCAAGCTGGCCTCCCTGCGCGACCGGCAGGACCCCTACGGCGTGCCCGGCGACAAAACCTTCCTGGGTTTCACCTCCTTCACCCACCGCAGCATCGGGCGCTAACGGACTGACTTTTAGCCTGCGAGTACCCCTACCGGCGGGCCCCCGACTACATCAAGTAACGTTTGGTTTGTGAGAAAAAGGGCTGTCCGCGTGGGCAGCCTTTTTTATTCTCTATGTTAAAAATTTCGTTTGTAGCCCAAAAACAGGTGACTTTCAGCGTGTTGCCACGGCTCCGGGGCGTATAGGCTGTAACCTAAGCCGCACGGTTCGGGTACCTAAGGCTTTACCATCTATCATTTCTACTACCTACTACCATGACCAACCAAACCGTCCTGATTACCGGCGCCTCCAGCGGCATCGGCTTCGAGCTGGCCCGCTGCTTTGCCCGCGACAACTACCGCCTTGTTCTTTCCGCCCGCCCCGGCGCCGACCTGCAGGAAGCCGCCCAGAAGCTGCAGCAGGAATTCTCCGGTCTGCAAACCGTAGTCATTCCTGCCGACCTGAGCACCCACGAGGGTCCCGTGCAGCTTTTTGAGGAAACCCAGCGCCAGGGCCTGCAAATTGATATTCTGGTCAACGACGCGGGCTTTGGCGAAGCGGGCCTGTTCGTAGAAACCGACCTGCAAAAGGAAATGGGCATCGTGCACGTCAACGTACTGGCCCTGATGACGCTGACCAAGCTGTTTTTGCGCGAGATGGTAACCCGCAACGCGGGCAAGATTCTCCAGCTCGGCTCGGTGGTTTCCTTCCTGCCCAACCCGCGCCAGGCCGTGTACGCGGCCACCAAAGCCTTTGTGCTGAGTTTCAGCGAAGCCCTGCAGCATGAGCTCAAGGAAATGAAGTCGGACGTAACGATGACCATTCTGTGCCCGCCGGCCACGGAAACCGACTTTTTCCGGGTGGCCAACGCCGAAGACACCAAGGTGGGCCAAAGCTCGAAAGCTACCCCACAGGAAGTGGCCGAGGGCGGCTACAAGGGGCTGCTGAGCGGCGAGGCCCGGGTACTGCCCACGCTCGGAGCCAAGCTGAACTTCGCTTCCAGCGCCCTCTTCCCCGATTCGATGCTGGCCACGATGATGAACACGCAGATGCAGCCGGAAAGCAAATAACCACGCTCCGGCTGGCCGTACACACCACAGGCTGCCCCGCAAGGAGCAGCCTGTGGTGTGTACGGCCGTACTGCTGGTGGCTAATTAACCCGCATGTTGTTGATCGGGTTGGCCGTAGCGGCTTTAATGGCCTGATAGCTCACGGTCAGGAAGGCGACGGCGGCGGCCAGCAGCCCGGCCACCCCGAAGGCCCAGAGCGGCATGTCGATGCGGTAGGCAAAGTCCTGCAGCCAGCGGCTCATGGCCAGCCAGGCCAGCGGGAAGGCAATGACGGCCGCCACGACGACCAACACCATAAACTCCTTGGAGAGCAGCGCCACGATGCTCGATACATCGGCGCCCAGCACTTTGCGGATGCCAATTTCCTTTTTGCGCCGCTCGGCCGCGTAGGTCGCCAGGCCAAACAGCCCCAGGCAGCCCACGAAGATGGCCACGCCCGTGAACACCCACAGCAAAGATTTGAGCTTGTCTTCGGCCTTGTACATCTCGTCGAAGTTGTCGTCCAGAAACCGGTATTCGATGGGGTTTTCGGGGCTGAACTTAGTCCATACCTGCTTTACGCCCTCCACGGCGCTACCCACGTCGGTGCCCTTGAGCTTGACGGCCACTTTCCAGTAGGCGCCGGGAAAGATCTGGAGCACGGCCGGCTCCAGCCGGTCGTAGAGGCTCTTGTAGTGGAAGTCTTTCACGACGCCGATAATCTTGCCCACTTTCAGCGAATCGGGGTTTTTGTCGTTCCACACGGGCCACTGCACGGTTTTGCCCAAAGCCTGCTGGGGCGTGCCGAGGCCGAATTCCCGCACGGCCGTTTCGTTCAGAATAAAGGCGTGGTCCTTGTCGGTAGTTAGCTCTTTGGAGAAGTCGCGCCCGGCTACCAGCTGCAGGCCCAGGGTTTTGATGTAGTCATAATCGACCATCAGCTGGGTGGTGGGATACTCCTTCTTTTCGCCGTTGGTGGGCACAATCAGCCCGTCGCCGGCCACCTGGTCGCCGGGGAAGCCGTAGCCGATGCTGGCCGCCACCACGCCGGGGACTTGCCGCAGCTCGTTCTTGAAGGTTTCGTACTGCTTGTTCATGTTCTCGCCACGCATGGGAAAGAACATGATTTGGTCCCGGTTGAAGCCCAGGTCCTTGTTGTGCAGATACGATACCTGCTGAAACACGACGAAGGCGCACACAATCAGGAACACCGACAAGGCAAACTGTACCACAATCAGTCCGTGCCGCAGCCACTGCACCCGGCCGAAGATACCATCCGTCACCACCGCGCTTTTCAGCACCTTCACCGGCTGGAAGCTGCTCAGCACCAGGGCCGGGTAGAAGCCCGCCACCAGGCCCACCACCAGCGTCAGGACCGCCAGCAGGCCCAGCAGCGCGGGGTTGCGGAGCAGGTCGAAGGCCATTTTCTTGCCCGTAAAGTCGTTTAGCACCGGCAGCAGCAGGGAGGTCAGCACCGCCGCCAGCACCACGCTTACCAGCGTGAGCAGCACGGTTTCGCTCAGAAACTGCAGCATCAGCTGCTGCTGGCTGGCCCCGATGGTTTTGCGGATGCCCACTTCCTTGGCCCGCTGCATGGACTTAGCCGTGGCTAGGTTCACGAAATTAAAGCAGGCAATGAGCAGAATGAAGCCGGCAATGACGCCCAGGGCTTTCACGTAGGTGATGTTGCCTTTCACCGACGAGTCGTACTTGAAGCTGGACGAGTACAGGTGCACCTCGTGCAGGGGCTGCAGGTAGGGCACCGACGTGAGCTTGTCGTTTTCGCTCAGCGTGGGCTGCACTTTCTGGGTAAGGTAGTCGCGCAGCTTGGCCTGGGTTTGCCGGACATCGGCGCCGGGCTTGAGCTTGACGTAGGTGTAAAACTGCTGCCAGCCCCAGTTAGACATGCGCTGCTGGGGCAGCTGGGCCGCCGCCAGCGGAATGATGTAGTTGATCTTCAGGTGAAACTTGTCCAGGCCGCTTTGCAGCACGCCCTTCACCACTACCGTGGTTGAGTTGATCTTCAGCTCCTTGCCGACTGGATTCACGTCCCCGAAAAAGTTGCGGGCCACCTCCTCGGCCAAAACCACCGAGCTGGTTCCATCCAGCGCCCCGGTTGGCGAGCCGTACTTGAAGGGCAGCTGAAAAATCCCGAAAAAGGTGGAGTCGGCAATAAGGCCATCTTCCACGTAGATTTTCTTCTCGCCCGCCTGCAGCAGATTCAGGCTGGCCCCCGTCATCAGGATGCGCATCGTTTGCTCTACCTCCGGAAACTCCTGCTTGAGGGTAGTAGCAAACATCGGCGACACCGAGGCGTGGCTTTCGGGCGTTTCGGTTGTGGTTTGCTGGGTGTAGACGCGGTAAATCCGGCTGCCGTCGGGCACGAACTGGTCGAATTGCAGCTCATCGTGCACAAACAGGCCGATGAGCAGGCAGGCCGTCAGGCCCAGGGCCAGACCGGCAATATTGATAAAGGAGAAGCCTTTGTGGCGGAGCAGGTTGCGGTAGGCAACGAGCAGGTAGTTCTTTAGCATGGTCGTGCCAGTTGTAATGATGGACGGATTGGTGGAAAAAGCAGCCGGCGGCTATTCGTCGCGCAGGCTCTGCGTGGGGTTGAGCCGGGCGGCTTGCAGGGCCTGGGTACTGATGGTGAGCCAGGCCACCGTGACGGCTACGAGGCCCGCCCCCAGGAAATACCAAACCTCCAGGGCGATGCGGTACTCGAAGCTTTCCAGCCACTGCTTGACTACCACGTAACTGACTGGCATGGCGAGCAGAATAGCCACGCCGACGAGCTTGGTGAGGTCGCTCGAGAGCAGGTAAACGATGCTGAATTCGCTAGCGCCCAAAACTTTGCGGATGCCAATTTCCTTGCGGCGCCGTTCGGCCGTAAAGGCGGTGAGACCAAATAGGCCCAGGCACGAAATCAGAATAGCTAAGCCGGCGAAGTACTGGGCCAGCACCCCGACGCGCCGCTCGGCGGCGTATTGGGCCTGGTAGTCCCCGTCGAGAAAGTGGTAAGTAAGCGTCTGCCCCGGGTTAAACGCGGCGTAGAGCTGCCGGAGCTGAGCTATGGTTTCCTGTTCCCGCCCCGGGGCCAGCCGAACAAGGATGGTAGTGGTCGCCTTGGGCTCCAACCGAAAAATGAGGGGCTTCACTTTCTCGTGCAACGACTGGAAGTGAAAGTCCTTGGCGACGCCCACAATCCGCCGCTTGTCCAGCATCTGCCCCACAGGATTTTCCAGACCCAAGCTCGCTACCAGGGCCTCATTCACGATAATCTGCACGCTGTCGGTGCGGAATTGCGGCGAAAAGCTGCGGCCCTCTTTCAACGCAATGCTCAGTGTTTCGAGCAGGTCGAAGCTTACGCCCATGTGGTGGACGGGAATCTTACGGCCTTGCCACTCCAGCGGGATTCCCGCGCCGTCGTAGGTGCCTATAAACGAGCCCAACTTGCCGGCGGCATTCACCACGCCCGGCAGCCGCTTTACCTCGGCTAGAAAAGCCTCGGGCTGTTGGGCCGCTTTGCCCCCCGCTTCGAAGGCAACGACGCCGGTGCGGTCGTAGCCCAGGTCCTTGCTTTGCACGAAGGCAAGCTGCCGCTGAATGACGAAGACGCAGACGATGAACAGCACAGAGAGCATGAACTGAAAAACCACTAGCCCTTTGCGCGTCCACAGGTCGGCAACCGAACCGGCGAGCTGCCCCTTGAGCACCTCCACCGGCCGTAGTCCTGAGAGGTAGAAGGCCGGGTAGCTGCCCGCCAGCAGCCCCGTAATTAGCGTAATACCGAGCGCCGAAAGAACCAAGTGCGGCTTGAAGACCAGCGCAAGTTGTTTGCCGGTGATGTCGTTGAACTGCGGCAGCAGCAAGTCTACCAGCGCCAGCGCCAGGATCAGCGCGATGAAGCTCATGAGCACCGATTCGGCCAGAAAGTGTGCGGCCAGCGAAAAGCGGCCGGCGCCCAGGGTTTTCTTCACCCCAATTTCCTTTAGCCGGCGCGAGGCCTTGGCCGTGGCCAGGTTCATGAAATTGATGCAGGCAATGACCAGAATGAACACCGCAATGGCCGAAAACAGCCGCACGTATTCAATCCGCCCGCCCGACGGTACGCCGTTGGTGTACTCGCCGTAGAGGTACTTGTCGGCGTAGGGCTGCACGAGCAAGGCCCGTTCCTTGTTCGTGGCCAGCTTGCGTTGGAGCAAGCCCGACATCTTGGTTTGAAACTGCGCTTCGTCGGCGCCCTCGTGCAGCACCACGAAGGTGTTGAAAGGCCCATCCTGAGCCCAGTTCATCGACTCCCCCATTTTCATAATGTCCTTGAAGGCATCAAAGCTGAGTACGCAGTCAAACTGGTCGGTAGAATTGGCCGGAATGGGCCCGAACACGCCCGTTACGACAACGGTTTGCTTGAGGTCAGCCAGGTGCCATTCCACCGTTTTGCCCACGGCATTGGCCGCCGTGCCGAACAGCGCTACGGCCATTTCCTGCGAGAGCACAGCAGCGGTTTTATTGGCCAGCACCTGGCCGGCGTCGCCCCGTTGCAGGTTGTAGGAGAAGATGTGAAAAAAGTCTTTGCCGGCAAATTTTGCGTCGGCCCGCACGGTTTTTCCCTTTGCCACCAGCGTGAACCCCGGGAAAAAATCGGGTGGAGTGGCCGCGGCCGCGTACTGGATTTCGGGCATTTCCTTGGCCAGTGCCTCGGCCAGCAGCGGCGCCGTACCATAGGTGTTGATGCCCTCGGCCGTACGCTGGTTTTCCAGCACCTGAAACAGCCGCCCGGTAGTGGCGTGGTAGCGGTCGAAGCTCCATTCGTCGTACACCCACAGGTAGATGGTGAGGGCGCCGGCCAAGCCCACGGACAAGCCGATCAGGTTGATGAAGAAGGTGGCTTTAAACCGCTGAAAGTTCCGGTAAATCAGAAGCAGGGAATACTGGAGCATGGGGCCGGTGGTGCTAAGAACAAGTGCTTCAAAAAAAGATGAGGGAAGCCCGCGCTACACGCGCACGTTTTCGAGCACCACCTGCCCGTCGAGCAGGCGCACCACCCGGTGGGCGTAGCGGGCGTCGTGCTCCGAGTGGGTCACCATCACGATGGTGGTGCCGGCCTCGTTCAGTTCGGTCAGCAGCTCCATGACCTCGTTGCCATTGCTGGAATCGAGGTTACCGGTGGGTTCGTCGGCCAGAATCAGGCGGGGCGAGTTCACAACGGCCCGGGCCACGGCCACGCGCTGCTGCTGCCCGCCCGAGAGCTGCTGGGGGAAGTGGTTGCGGCGGTGCATAATCTGCATTTTCTCCAGCACCCGCTGCACCTTTTCCTTGCGCTCAGTGGCCCCCACGCCCAGGTAAATCAGGGGCAGTTCCACGTTTTCGGCCACCGTCAGCTCCTCAATCAGGTTGAAGCTCTGAAACACGAACCCGATGTGGGTCTTGCGCAGCTCGGCCCGGCGCCGCTCCGTCACGTGGGTTACGTCGGTACCGGCAAAGGTGAAGGTGCCGCCGTCGGGCTCGTCGAGCAGGCCGATGATGTTGAGCAGGGTCGATTTGCCGCAGCCCGACGGCCCCATAATGGCCACAAACTCGCCTTCCTGCACCGTGAATGACACGTTGTTCAGGGCCTTGGTCTGCACTTCTTCGGTGCGGTAAATCTTTTCGAGGTGGTTGATCTGGAGCATGACGTAGGGTTCTAAAAAAGGAAGAGTTGGGCGGGCGTAAAGGCAAAAAATCGGAAAAAGACGGTCGGGCCGGGTGCTGCCGCGGGAGCCGGGTTGCAGCCCAGCAGCCTTGGCCGACGCGAGTCACTCACCAGCTGCGCAGCGGAGGGCGGCAGGAGCGGCGCAGTACCGCTCCTGTTGGCTCAGCACCGGCCCGACGGTCTTTGTGGCGGGGTATTGAAATCAAGAAGTTAATCGGCTTTGGCCTTGAGCAGCAATTCGCCCATGGTTTCGTAGCCTTCGTAGCTGGAGGTCACTACCCGGTCGCCGGGCTTGAGGCCGGCCAGCACCTCGTAATACTCCGGGTTCTGGCGGCCCAGGCGGATATCGGCGCGGTAGGCCTTGGTGCCGTCCTCACTGACCTTGAATATCCAGTTGCCCCCGGTTTTCTGGTTGAAGCCGCCCCGGGGCACCCGCACGGCCTGGGTCGGGTCGCTCAGGGCCAGGCGCACCGGCAACGACTGGCCCCGGCGAATATCGGGCGGCGTGGGGCCATTGAATTCCAGGTCGACCTGCAGGCCCCGGCTTACCTGGGGAAAAATCTTGGTGACGCGCAGCTCGTAGCGCTTGTCGTTCAGGGTCACTTCGGCCTTCTGCCCCGCGAAAATGCGGGAAATGTAGTACTGGTCCAGGGTGGCGCGCACTTTCAGGCCGGTCAGCATGTCGAGTTCCCCGATGCGCTGCCCGCGGGTTTTGAGCTCCCCGATTTCGGCGTTCAGGGACGTGATGCGCCCGGCCGCTGGCGCCTTGATGGTCAAATCATCGAGCTTGCGGCGCATCAGGGCCAGGTTGCTTTGCATACGCCCCACCGACTGCTGCATCTGCCCGATCTGCTGACCCATGCTCAGGGAATCCTGGCGCAACGACTGGCGCGTGAGCTGCTGGCGGCGCTGCTGGAAGCGGTAGTTGTTCTGAGTCTGCAGGAACTCCTGCTGCGAAATCACCTTCTGCTCGTAGAGGGTGCGGTTCAACTCGTACACGCGCCGGGCCTCGCGCAGCTGGTAGTCGATATCGGCCAGCTGGTTGAGCTGCTGAATGCGGTTTTGCTGGAGCAGGTTGCGGGTGTTGTGCAGGTTGTTCATCAGGTCAAACACGGCCGTTTCGCGGTTCACCATTTCCAGCTGCAGGTCGGTGTTGGCGAGCTGAATAATGGGCTGCCCGGCCGTGAGCGTGGCCCCGTCTTCGACCAGGATGCGCTGCACGGTGCCCCCCTCGGGCGCGTCGAGGTAGATGGTTTTAATGGGCATCACGGCCCCATCCACCGGCACAAACTCCTGAAACTCACCCCGGGTAACCGCACTGATGGTGAGCCGTTCAGGGTCGACGTTGAGCTTGGCAGTACCGGCCGCGGCCATCCGGCTGACGACAACCACCACCGCCACCAATACCGCCGTGGCCAGTAGCAGCAGGCGCGTTCGGGTCCAGGTTTTCTTTTGAATTGCTACGTCCATGGTCTTGCCACCGCCCGGCTTGTGCATATCCCAGCGGCTGAGCAGAGCGTAGTAACAACGGTGCCATTTTTATAAATAATTGATTACAAATAACTTATAATACACGTTGCCCATGTAAGGCTCTGCACTGTCCGATTTTGATACAACTGACCGTCCGGTTGTGATACACTAACTGGCGGCAGTGCCGGAAAAAGCGGCCTGTTTTCTCTCCCAAGCGGGTTTTTGATACCTTAGTATAGTTTATGCTGGGTAATTCGGCGCTTTGTCTTTGCCCGCCAAAGCTATTTTCTCTGATTATTCTCTACTCCCTGATGGTTCCGAAAAAAGCGCGTGTACTGGTAATTGACGACGACACCGACGTGTTGTTTGCCATGCGGATGCTGCTCAAAACCGAGGTTCAGGAAGTAGTGACCGAGAAAAACCCCGAACTGCTGCTCTCCCTGCTCAGCAAGCAGCGCTTCGACGTGATTTTCCTGGACATGAACTACAAAAGCACCCTGGGCAGCGGCAACGAGGGGCTGTACTGGCTGGGGCGCATCCGCGAGAAAGACCCCACGGCCACCGTCATCATGATTACGGCCCACGGCGAAGTCAGCACGGCGGTCCGCTCCCTCAAGGCCGGCGCCACCGACTTTGTGGTCAAGCCCTGGCACAACGCCCAGCTGCTCGAAACCCTGACTGCGGCCCTGGAGCAGCTACCGGCTGGCGGCAAAGCCGCCCCGGCCCCGCGCCGCCCGGCTTCCTTCGCCGAATTCGATTTGCTGGGCCAGTCGGAGGCTATGCAGGAGGTGTTTCACAAAATCGAGAAGGTGGCGCCCACCGAGGCCAACGTGCTGCTGCTGGGCGAAAACGGCACGGGCAAAGAGCTGGTTGCCAAAGCCCTGCACCAACGCTCCTTCCGCGCCGCCAAGCCCTTCGTTACCGCCGACCTGGCCGCCATGAGCGAGGGAATCTTCGAAAGTGAGCTGTTTGGCCACAAGAAAGGTTCCTTCACCGATGCCCGCGAAGACCGGGCCGGCCGCTTCGAAGCCGCCTCGGGCGGCACGCTCTTTCTGGATGAAATCGGCAACATCTCCCTGGCGCAGCAAGCCAAGCTGCTCACGGCCTTGCAAAACCGCCAGGTGATTCCGCTGGGTTCCAACCAGCCCGTGCCTGTCGATATCCGCCTGATTTCGGCCACCAACGCCCCGCTCTACGAGCTGGCGGCCCGCAGCGCGTTTCGCAAAGACCTGATTTACCGGCTCAACACCGTCGAAATAACCTTGCCCCCGCTGCGGACCCGCGCCGACGATGTGCTCTTGCTGGCCCGGCACTTTGCCGGCCTCTACGCGGCCCGCAACCGTAAGCCGGCTCCTACTTTCGAGGAAGCTACCCTGCTGAAGCTGCGGCACCATAGCTGGCCGGGCAACGTGCGCGAGTTGCAGCACGCCGTGGAGCGGGCCGTTATTATGGCGGAAGGCGACGTGCTCCGCCCCCAGGATTTTCACTTTTCCGCCATGGAAACGGCGGGCCCGGAGGCCGGCAGTCAGTGGCAGCTGCCCGAGGGCCCCTTACAGCTCCAGGAAGTCGAGAAAACCACGATTCTGCGGGTCATTGAGCGCCACAACGGCAACATCACCAAGGCGGCCAAGGAACTGGGCATCACCCGCACGGCCCTCTACCGCCGCCTCGAAAAGCATGACCTCTAAGCGGCTCGAACTCGGCATTGCCCTGCGCCTGTTTGGCCTGCTGGCCTTGCTCTGCGCGGGCCTGTATGCTCAGCAGCAGCAGGCTTATGGGCTACTGGTTAGCGCCGGGGCCCTGCTGGTTTTCGCCGTGTGGGAGCTGGCCCGCTACGTCACGCGCAACCACCGCGCCCTGGCCGACTACCTGCTGGCTGTGCAGTACCGCGACTTTGCCCAGCACTACAACGAGGAACACGCCGACCTTTCGCTCCGGCCCCTCTACAAGGCTTTCAACCAGCTCAACGCCACCTTCCGCCAGCTCAGCGCCGAACGGGCCGCGCAGTTTACCTACCTGCAAACTGTGTTGCAGCTCATCGACACGGGCATTATTTCCTACGATGCCGTGGGCCAGGTCGAGTGGCTGAACGAGGCCTTCAAGCAAACCCTGGAGTTGCCGTATCTGAAAAACATTCAGGCCCTGCAAAAGCGCCTGCCAGTACTCTATGAGGCTATTCGGCAGCTGCCGCCCGGGGCGCCCCCGGTCGTAGTGAAACTGGTAGTGGGCACCAAAACCATGCAGCTGCTGCTCTCGGCTACTCGGTTTCGGTTGCCGGGCGGGGAGTTTACCCTGGTAGCTTTCAAGAACGTAAGTGACACGCTCGACGAAACCGAAACCGCGGCCTGGCAAAAGCTGCTGCGTGTGATGACCCACGAGCTCATGAACTCCGTGGCCCCCATTGCGTCCCTGGCCGACTCCCTGCGCCGTCACCTGCAACACGAACTAGACCAGCCGCCCCGCACCGTCCCGGCCTCCTCCGATCCGGGCCTGCTCGCCGATGTGGCCGAGGGTATCAGCATTATTCAGCACCGCAGTGAAGGCCTGCTGCGCTTTGCCCAAGTATACCGCGACCTAAGCACCGTCAGCGCCCCGGTCTTGGCTACGGTATCCGTCCAGGAGCTGTTTGCTAACCTGTGCGGCCTGATGGCACCCCAGCTACGGCAGGCCGGTATCGACCTGCAAACCTCGGTGCAGCCCCCTGGCCTGCAGCTGCAGGCCGATAGTCAGCTGTTAGAACAAGTACTCATCAACCTGCTGCTCAATGCCATGTACGCGGTTCAGGAATGCGCCCAGCCCAGTATTCACCTGCGGGCCTTACTCTCCGAATCCGGCCGGGTGCTGATTGAAGTGGCTGATACTGGCCGGGGCATTGCTCCCGAGGTACTCGACAGCATCTTTATTCCCTTTTTCACCACCCGCCGCGACGGGTCGGGCATTGGCCTGACCTTAGCCAAACAGATCATGCACCTGCACCACGGCAGCATTAAAGTGCAGTCGGCCGAAGGGCAGGGCGCCGTGTTTCGGTTGGAGTTTTAAAGGATGGACCGGCGGGCGGCTTCCTGACCCAAGGCCGTGACGCCCTAGCCTACCACACGGGTTACAATTGCGGCCCCCAGCGTTTTACCGCTGCAACGCGTGGCCAACCCGTAGCCGTGTTACTCGAAGCCACGACGGTGTGCGAAGATCTGCAGCGCGAACCTTGTCGCCTGACCGATCCAAAACTTGCCGGGGCACTGGCGCTGCGGTTTTACGCCGGCCACCCGCTGCGCACCCCTGACGAGCATTCAATTGGCACGCTATGCGTTATCGACTGGCAGCCCCGCACGCTTTCAGGCGCAGATCTGGCCTGGTCATGAAAAGGCCAGATCTGCACCAGCTGCTGCAACAGCGCCTGGCGCAGGCCCAGGCTACCTGGAACCTACTCTACAGCGAGTTTAAGGACCTGCTGCCCCGCATTGGTACGCGCATCCCGCTCGTGAATTGGGAAGAATCGGCTGACACGCCGGCCAGCTAAGCTTAGCGGCGTTCCGTCAACGAAGAAGCCGAACTCATCATCTGGCTGCTCGAACAGCATATCGCCGACGCGCTGGTCACGTTACGGGCACCGTGCTAAGCCGTCCGGACTGGAACCCGTCCTATGCCTACCTTATTCCCCCTCCGTGAGATGGGAAAGCGCCGGAATAGCCGGCAGCTGCAAAGGCTGCTGCTGGGCAATCTGCTCGAGTACGGTCAGGGCCTGCTCCGTTTCCTGATACTGCTGCTCCCAGCCGGGTGCCGGAAAGGGCACCCGCGCTATTAGCTTGCGGAAGCTATGCGAAAAGGTGTGCTGTAAGTCCTTAGGTAGCTTTTGCACCTGTTTGTCGGGTATGCTCTGCATAAGGCGAACCAACTCCCGCCGAATAGCGAGCAGCACGTTCAGGCCAAAGGTGTCGGAAGAATCACTGGCCTCAAGTTCGCGGCGCAGTTGGGTTAAGCGGGTATAGAATGTAGTGTTCATCACGATAAGTAGTGGCTTTCCCTACGACCTAAGGGGTCCGCAGGTTCTCTTCAGGGTTAGGGAAGAGGTGCTGCTACCGGGCAACGCGTGTTACAACTCGGGTAGTATGGTTTATGCATAGATCGGCAGGCCAACCCCTACTGCCCGGTAAAACCAGCGGCGCAAGTAAAGATTGGGCCTAGGCCAGCAGCAGGGGCCACGAGATGCAGAATGCTGATACACACCGGCACCACCCAGAGCGAAATACAACCCCTCTTTTCCGGCGAGAAGACCAGCGCTACGCGTTCTGGCAACCCCAATTTGATGGTAATTATCTCGATACGTCCCGGGCCGGTGAGCACACGCACGAGTTAGCCGAAACTGGTGGTGGAGTGGCCCACGAGAACCGCCCCATTCTATGGGCTGGCGGACCGGCAGCGGGTTGGCTGGAAGCTTAGGAACTGGGCAATACGAGCGGAAGAGCCCGGCGACTTAGGTGGCTTTGCTCTTCACCTTGTTCCTGTTCATGAAAAAGCTATTACTCCTTGGCTTTACTTCCTTGCTCAGCCTAGCTGCCAGTGCGCAAATCACGCTGGAAAAGAAGCACTCTTCCTCGTTGGACTTCTATAAGCTCAGCACCGGCGAGGTCAAATACGCGGGCTTCTCCGAAGCAACGAATCAAGTGAATATCTATAATCAGAATCATTCGCTGTATCGCCAAATCCCAGTAAACGTGCCGACCGGTTACGCATTGGATGGCGTAGATTATATCAGCGACAAGCTCTTTAACACAACAGCTGGGTTGGAGGTGTTGGTCTGTTTCTTTAGTCGAACTCCCGCAGCAGCCAACTTTGTCCGCATCCTAGATGAAACCGGGAGCACCGTTGCCACCCTGGATTCCAGCACCTTCGTTCGCATCGCCAATACGCCGACAGGAACGAAGTTGATCAGCTCGATTACGGAAGGGGCCCCCTCGTATTCGAAAGTGTATGCCCTAGGGGGCATCTACACACCCTTAAAAGCGGCCGGCAAGTCTGATGAGCTCACCGCTTCTCCCTACCCCAACCCAGCCGCTGAATCCATCCGCCTACCCTACTTGGTGAAGAAAGGCGAAGTGGCTACGCTTGATGTGCTCAACCTAACGGGCCAAGTGGTGAAGTCCTACCAAGTTGACTCGACCTTCGACCACTTGCAGCTCAGCGCCCGGGAACTGCCCGCCGGTACCTACGTGTACCGAGTCACGTCGGCCAGTGGCACCACGGCCGGAAAGAAATCTATTGTAGGCCGATAAGCTTACACATTAACTTGCCTAGGCTGGACCGAGACAGGCGCTGGCTTTATACAAAAAAAGCCCTTCCCGCGGCCGGGAAGGGCTTTTCAGTGGAGCTGCAGGGAGTTGCTTATATAGTTCAACGTGATACAACACGGTAGAAAGAGCCCGTAATAGGCACTGCATTTACCATTGTGTCACAGGGCTTACTAGTTGCGTGCTCTGATGTACCATCAAAACTGTTGGCAGAAGCTGGAGTTGCCAACACTTCTGCCCACGCCCGAAGGAATAACGGGCCGTAGCGCTCGATGCGGTCATAGCCGTAGACACTGGCCCCGGCCAGGTGGCCCAGCGCTACCTCCTTTAAATTCTGGTCGCCGTTGCTGCCCCAGAGCACCAGGTCGGCGCCGGTGTGCCGTGGGGTGTGGGTGGTAACTACCTGCCAGAGCGGCAACACTTCTTCTACTGGCTGACCCTGGTGGTAGCGTACGCGAACGAAACCGCGCTCTAGGCCAGCAGCCCGGGCCATTTCCTTCAGGTACATATTGCGCTTCTGTTGCGTCACGTTAGGCACCTTGCCCTCCCACCGCTGCCAGATGTCTACCGCCGGCGGCGGTACCGGCAAGCGGACCTCTTCCCCGGTTTTCTTCTGGTAGAATTCCAGCACGTGCAGGCGGCCGAAGCCCACGAGTTCCTGCTCTGTGATGTGGTGGGGCTTGATGCGGCGTAGGTCAGAATCCCGGAGTAGCAGCAGCGTTTGGAAAAGCATCCGCTCCCGTTCCCGCTCCAAGTAGGGCGTGCTGCTCAGGTCGACGCTGAGCACCGCCTGCAGCTCTTCACGACGGAGCGACACCGCGCGGCCGTACCGGACCTTTATTTTCAACCACACCGGTACCGACCGCTCGGCTAGGCGGTGGCAGATGCGCAGGAACTTGACGTGGTGGGAGATGGTCCCATCACTAAGCCCTGCCTCGTAGAGCTGGCCCAGGTAGTCCATGAATACCGGGCGGGTGAGCTGCTCCAGTGTCAGCCCTGGCTGAAATGATTCCAGGCGAGCTACTACCTGGGTGTAGCGCCTGGCTGCGTCCGGGCTCTGGTTGGGGTGCTCCCGTTTCCACACCTCATACAAGGTTTGCAGCTGGGTGCGCGCCGGCGCCACCAGGCCGGGGGCCTCGGGCTTCTTCTTGCCAATGGCCAAGGCTACCGCCGCCTTGATCTGTTCGGCTGCAACGGGTTCACCTGTGGCCGAGGCCCTTTTAAAGACACCGTTAATTGCAGCCAGCACAAGGTCTAGTTTGTCATTCTTTTCACCGGCCAGAAGGTCTTTGCCGGCAACAGTCAGCTTCTTGTCTGGCTGAAAGTGTGCTGGCAGGCACTTAACCCATGTGGCTACCATTAGCCGCTGGTTGTTCCAGGTTACATCGAAGAATATCTGACACTCCCCCTTCTTGTCTGGTCGGTCGGTGCGCTGGCGAGTCGATAGGTTCACGCTGAAGGTTTAGCCCATACAACATCACCTACCCCTAAAGAAAGAACGTAACGTACAACTTCCTTTATTAAACCATTAGACATAGGCCGTTCAGGCGTAGAAAGAGTTTTTCTAAAGAACTCAAGCACTTCAGTCAAGTTGATTGGCTCATCTGGTTTGATAGCTTTCTGGCGCTCTATATGAAATTTTATAAAGCCCTTCATTTCGTCTGAAAGTGAAGGGAGGGTTTGTTGAGGGAACTCAGAGATACCTCCTCTTTTCAGGTCATTTATATCAACTTTCATTTCGTCAACACTCCTGATCAATCCCGCTAGAGCTTCAGCAAAACTTACTTTTTGCACCTCCACCTCTGACACTTCTATTTCCTTGACCCTGAAAGTAGACAGGAATGACTTGTAGTTCGGTTGGCTCGCAGCCGTAGATTCAGCTTTAATGAGCTCAGTCAACCTTGCCTTAAAGGCTTTTGCTTCAGGATATAGCATATCCTTATCATACTGCTCATGTATGACCACTCTTATATCTGAGGCAAAGTTGGTTTTCGTGTCTTTGATTACTACAAATGGCTTCCCAAACGCAATTCGCATTCCTAACTCTAACATGACGTTAGGGTTCTGATTGCTAACATCACAGACTACAATTTCATCGTGAAAGAGATTGGTCACGATATTACTTTGGAGGATGCCCTGATTCTCGTTTACGCTGACAATCCGTGCTTTAAAACCAGCCTCAGATGCAGCGTCCTCAATTATGGCTTGAATATGTTTCCAATGATTCTCAGTGTAGTGCTCTGAGCCACTCATTGACATTATAATACCGCAAATGCCCTTTCCGGCGGCAGCAGGGTTAGAGGCACCTTCAGCAGCAGAATTGTTGTTTTCTTTCATCTGAAAAGCTATAGAAGAGGAAATGATACTCCAGGTTAATCCTCAGAGGGCATATAAGCTGCCTCTCCAATTTTCCACATGCAGTTGATATCACCCAGCGTAATTTCCATCTGCTCGCTGGTGGCATCACTGCTCAGGATGATGTTCCCATCCTTGTTGCTAATGATGCGCTTAATGATAAACATGTTGTTGCGCAGGGATAGGCCGTGCACACCCGTAGCGTATTGCCAATTGCCATCCGAGATAGGGCGGGCCACGTGGCAGCTCTGATCTGGGTAGCGCGGGGCCATGCTGTTGCCGCGGACCTCGATAACGACAGCGTTATCATAATCTAGGCCAGGCCGCTTTAAAACGGGGACAAAGCGGAACTCTTCGTAATGGGGGTCCCGACAGTTTTCGGCAAAGGAGCCGAAGGCAGTGTATGCGATAAATGGGAGGCTGACGTATTCCATGAATTGTAATGCACCCATGATGCGGCCCCCAAGTCCACTAGTGACTGGTTGCGCTTCTGTATTAGCACCGGAGGGTTTAGGTGGGTCTGTTTCACCACGCTCGATATACTCAATCGTGGTTTTGTAAACTTTCGCCAGGGCTTTGAGCACCGGCATTTTGATCTGGATATCCTTATCGGCTTCGTAGGCGCCAATCCGAGGGTAGCTTATTTTGACCCCGAGCTTATTAATACTATCCGCAACCTCACGCTGTGACATACCGCTGGCACGCCGTAGCTCAGCTAAGCGTGTGGCTTGGTTCGATTTGGTTTGTGGCGGGACAGTAGGCATTGTTTTGATCAGCAAATACTTTACAAAACAAACCTATATAAAGCATATGGAAAGAATATTTTACATATTGGTATACTATGGTAAGATATGTTACGTATATTTGTTCTGTAGAACATACCATAACGCCATGCGACAAAAAGGAACAAAGTCTACTTACAGCGTCCAAGCTGAGGTATCTCAGGATGCCCGAACAGCCTTGGTAAAAGAGCAAGCCCGTAGGCAAGCAGACACAGGTCAACGAGTCCGTATCGTTGACATTGCAGCCGAATGGATAGAGGAAAAAGCCAAAAACGCTTAAGGCTTTTTTTTGCCCTGTCTGCATCGTTTTGGTAAACTCTGTAGCTTTTTGACAAGTCATTTCACCACACTTCTTACCACATAAATCATGGAATTAGTTATTAACAACACAGGTGTAGGACTGAGCCTGACTTCACCCCAGGAGAAATACATTTTGGGTTTAGCGGCGGCGGCTCAGGCTTCGGAGGAAGCAAAGTTTAAAATCCTCTCGCGGCGCTACACTCTTAGCGACGAGCGTACCGAGGGCCTGGATTACGACGACCGACTGCATGAGCGGCTCGGCTGCTGCAAAAACACGGCTTATGCCCTGCTGCGCGCCAATGCTATTAGGCACCAGCGCATGGGTAAGAAGATCGTGGTAAGCGAGTCAGCAGTGTTCCGCTACCTCGACCCAGCCGGCTACGCTCACCTGGTAGGGGCCCAAGACGCTGCAGCCTAATGTCGATTCTAGCCACTGCCTCCATTATCAGCCCCGCCCTGGTGCTGCTCCCCTCGCACATGCTGGCCCGCACTGCTTGCGAGTTTTGGTTGAGCAATCCGCTGCTGGTGGCTAAGTACCCTACCCTAGTAGCCGAACGGGCGGAGCAGTACCCCGGCTGGGGTATTGATGAGCAGAAGCGGCTAGCTACCCGCCTCCAAACAAAGCGCGACGACCTGAAGCACCTCACGCCCGTGCCGGCGGAGTCCATTCATTTCTCGGAGCTGCTGGAGGTGCTGGAGGCTCACGAGGTCCTGATTGACCCACGCAATGAATGGCAGCAGGCTCGACAGCTGGCCATGAGCTGCCACCCCGCTGAGCGAGAATGGCTACTACACCACTTCCGCACCGTGCTGAAAGCTCGCTCTGCCGAGATGGAAGCCCACGACAGCCAAGACCCTGACGAGTACGACGAAGCCGCATAACCTCATTTTTCACCCACTAATCATTCTGACCGATGCTTAGCATAACCTCCAAGAAGTACGCGGATGGCTGGAGCGCCACCGCTACCTACAACGGCCACTATTTATGTGGCGTCGATGGTGTCAAAACCCAAAACATTGCTGAGACAATGGCCCGCCAGGCTGCTCAGAAAGAACTGAATCGGCAGCGCCAGCCAATGCTGACCCAGGTGCACTCGATTACTGCACCAGCTCATGCCTAAGGCTTCGGAGAAAGTACCCCCGATGGCCGCCACTGGTACCATGGGTGAGATTGTGGCCGCCGCTCACGCCGCCGCAAAAAAGGCCAACCGGATTACACTCGTGGCCATGGGCAGCTTGCTGCTGGCCCAGGCCTGCCACCGTGAAACCGTCCCACAGACAAGCAAGCAGACCAGCCTGCTCAGCCTGCAGGAGATGGAGAAAGCAGAGCCAGGGCATTAAAACGATTGAGGGCGGCACCCCTGACCGGATGCCGCCCTCTAAAAACCTCAAAATAAGGCCGTAGGAGGCACAAAGAAAATGGATAATTCCGAAAAGAGTACAAATACCCCCCGGAAAAGGGCAGAAAGCTATGACATCGCCCGGTCGGATGAGACGCTCGACCTAGCGAAAGACCTGGCAAAATTCATCAAGGACAACAAGCTCAGCACCTCTGTGCAGGGCAAAGAATTTGTAAACGTGGAGGGCTGGCAGTACGCCGGCTCCCGGCTCGGCATCGTGCCGATTGTCGACCATGTTATTAACGTCAGCAGCGAGGCCGAACTGAAGTACCAGGCCAAAGTAACGCTGTTCGACTTGCGTAGTGGCCACACGGTCGGCGCTGGTTTTGCGGTCTGCTCGAATAAAGAGCAGGGCAAGAAGTTCTACCAGGAGTTTGCCATCATGAGCATGGCCCAGACCCGGGCTATCGGCAAAGCCTACCGGAATATTCTGGCCTGGATTATCCGGGCGGCGGGCTACGAGCCTACCCCAGCCGAGGAAATGGACTATGCTACCTCTGCTAGTGTGGCATCGGGAAACGACCCAGCCGGGGAGAACGAGCCGGCTTTAGCAACCCCCGAAGTACCCGCGGTGTCCGGCGCAAACGTCGCCATGAAGGCAGTACCAGCTGAGGCGCCGGTCGTGACTTACGCCACGGCAAGCCAGAAAGAGGAAATTATCCGCTTGGTAAATCACCCCGTGATTACTCGGCAGGAAAAGACCAAAATGCTGCTCAACATCAACCGACTCGACGAAGAGCGGGCCACCTCGGCTATCAATAAGCTCAAAAAGGCCATCGACGATCGGGAAAATGAAGCCTCACCGGCAGCGCTGGCCCAGGCCAAGGAGCGTCTCCGGGAATTCATTTCGGACAATGCCGCTGCCCTGGGCCAGCACGAGGTAAGCCGCCTTGAAAAACGGGCGGACAGCTTGACCGCCACGGCCGCTGAGCTGCGCGATGAGCTGCGCGTGGCCATGGAGCAAATTTCAACCCCCGCCGCCTAATCGTTATGGATAAGCAGAGAGCAAAGCGCGAAATCTGGAGTGCTGAACATATCGCCATCATTGTTCAATACTACCTGAGCCACGGCCCGGCCTACGTGGGCAACCTAGTTGGTCGCTCGGCCTACCGCGTTACGAACAAAGCCAATCGGCTCGGGCTGCAAATCGGCCAACGTGGTCGGCCCTGGAGTGCTGAAGATGAGGCCACCCTCCGGGAAAAGTACCCCACCGAAGGCTCGGCCGTGGTGGCGGGCATACTGAACCGCTCGATTGATTGTGTCCTGGCCAAAGCCAAGCAACTGCAGGTGAAGTGTACCCGCGCCCGCCACGGCCAGGAGTGGAGCGATGAGCACCGTGACATACTCCGCCAGCATTACCCAGCGGGTATGCCCCTGGGTGAGTTGGCGGCGTTGGTAGGTGGGCGGCAGCCCTCGACGGTGCAGCAGCAGGCTAGTAAGCTGGGTTTGAAACGCCCTGGCCGCCCCAGCCGTGAGGGTGTGACCCTGCGCCCACCCCAGCACTGGTCAGCAGCAGAAAATGCGCTTTTGGTTAAGCTCTGGGCCTGTAGCTCCATAGAAGAACTAGTGGCTGCCTTTCCTACCCGGACTTATCAAACTATTTGGGCGCACGGCAGCAAGGTGCTGAAGCTGGGTAAGCGTACCCGCTCTACGGTTTGGAGCCAGGCCGATAAGGACCTGCTCCAGCAGGAGTACCCGACCAAGGGCGCCGCGCACGTGGCGGAGCTGGTGGGGCGTTCAGCCTCTACCGTTACCCAAATGGCCGTGCACCTGGGTGTGAAACGTGACCGGAAAGCACGAGTGAAAGCCGAGAGCAAGCCACTGGCCCCACTCTGGAGCCCAGAAGAGGATGCTCTACTTCAGCAGCACTACACCGCCGGCATGCACGTCGACGACCTGGTGGCGCTGCTCGGCCGCCCAAAGCCTGCTACCCTGCACCGGTTGTCGGTCCTGAAAATTAAGCGCTTGCCTAAAATGAAGGTGGTACCTACTCCCAAGGTTCCCAAAGAGAAAAAGGCCAAGCTGCGGCCAGTGGCACGGGTGAAGGTGGCCCCGGCTCCCAAGCCCGCGCCGATGCCGAAGGTGGCACCAGTGGCCCCGGCTCCCAAGTCGGGCCTAGCTGCCCACGGCTCTAGCTGGAGCCCAGAACAGAATGAGCAGCTGCAGACCCGCTTTCCGATTACTGACACGGCCGAGCTGGCAGCCGAGCTAGGCCGGACCTTATATGCCGTGAGCCGACAGGCTACAACCCTAGGCCTGAAGAAGTCGGAGGCTTTCCTCGAAGCCCAAGCAGTGGCCTTGGCTGAGCAGCGGCTCATTAAGAAGAAAGCCAAAGCCCAGGCTGAGAAAAAGCAGAAAAAAGAGGTCGTAGCACCGAAAAAGTGGTGGCACTACCCCATGAATTCGCCGGAGTACAAGGCGGGTTCTGCTGCTGTGACTGCTGGCAAAAAGCCGGTAACCATTATCGACGAAAACGGCCGCCCGGCTACGGTGTGGCGCAACGCTGCCTAACATGAGCACTCTACCGAATCCTGATACAAGCGCCCTGGTGATAGTACCTGAGCGGGAAATCGAACTCACGAAGGTGAAGGTCGACAAGTTCAACAACCTGTATGCTGAGTACACCCTCCGGGAGAATGGCATTGGCAGTGAGAATACCAAGAAGGTGCACCAGCCAGCGCACGAAGACCTGGTGCGGGCCTTCAAAAAGCTAACGGTGCACCTGTGCCTGATGACGGAAGTAGTGGAGGGCATCAAGTCTGGAGAGGATGAGTACCTGCGCTATGAGCAGTTGACCCAGGCCTTTCAGTCGGAGGATCTCTACACGGCTCCTGAGTTCGATTCCTACCGCTGCACGGGCTTCACGCTGAGCAGTGGCGGGGTGGTGCTGGTGGGCCAGAAGCGCCTACGCTCTAAGAAGGTGCTCAACCTGGTTTCGCCCTACGAAGTGCTGGAGCCAGAGACGCCCACCGGGGACGAGTACCAGTACCTGGCCGAATTGGATTACGACCTGAGCCACGCTATTACGGAGGTGAAAGCCTACCTGGAGGGCAAGTATGAGCAGCACCAGCTCGACTTCTTTCAGGACTTACGGGAGAAGGTAGAAGAAGCACTGGTGCCGCTGGAGCAGCGCAACCTGCTCCGGAAGTCTTACCAAGGAAGGGAGCTGGACGATGAGTAAGCCGACACCGAAAACCACCCCTGGCCAGCGTGTAGCCGAACTGCTCCGGGAGCTGAGCACCCGCAAGCGTGTGTACCCTAGCTGGATTGATAAGCACCGCCAGAACCCCAAAACCGGCATCAGTGCCGAGGATGCGGCCCACCGCATTGCTGTCGTCGAGGAAGTCATTGAGGACATGTACCAGCTCTACCCGGCGCTGCGGCCAGTGGAGCAGGGCAACCTCTTCGGCCGAGACGAGGGCCGCCGATATCCACCTACTCACTTAGATCGACCATGAGTGCCTTGCCGATGATGGCTGCCCACGTGGGCGGCTCCTGTACCCCTCCCCCTTCCCGCCGAATGCTTCCCATCCGTCAGAACCTCAATCAGCTTGCTGGCATCAATCGCACCTACAAAGCCGTGCTGATTGAAGTCTGTGAGCTGGTGGAGAATGGTACTGCCGGCACCTGCAATGCTTCCAATGAGTACCTGGCAGAAAGGCTCCGGGCCAGCCCACGTACCATTTCGCGCACGTTGGCTGGCCTGGAGGCCCTGGGACTGCTCGACGTATCAGGCGCCACTAACAAACGTGAAATGCTGCCCTCTCCGGCGCTGCGAGCCTGCTACGCTGGAGCTGATATGCCGGCGGCACTACGTTTCGTTTCGGCAGCCCTAACTATAGACAAAACTATAGACAAAACGGCTCCAACTATGGACAAAACGGGCGAAATGGCTATAGCCACTTTGTCCGGAACTATAGACAACCAGGGTGCCAACTATGGACAACTGGGGCCAAACTCTAGCCAACTGGGGTCGCGCGTATATAGAGACGACCATACGACCAGTAACGACCAGACGGTGGAGGTGGAGGCGCTTCGCTCCGCCCTCGCCACCGCCGAAAAAAAAAATGGGGAGTTGGCGGCCGAGCTGGAAAAAGTTACCCACCAGCGGGACCAGCTTCGCAACTCGCTGGCTGCTGTTCGCCCTGGTAGCCCTATCGCGTCGGCTCCGCACACTGGGGGCGCGCGGCGGCTCGACTTTGCCCAGAGCCAGTACGCCACGCCGACCGGCTTCCGGGCACTGGCCAGCAAGTGCAACTGCAGTGCAGCCTGTGCCGAGTACTACCTACCCGACATGCTCACCAAAGCCGAGGGCATGGAGCAGCGTGATGAGCCAGGATGGCGCAACTACGTGCACACTTGGCTGAAGCGGGAGCGGGATAGTGAGACCGGACTCGTGACCAAGATGCCGGCGGCCGGTGGTAAGCCCGGCAAGGTGGGCCAGGTCGAGAAGCGCCGCAGCGCCATCGAGGAAGCCATGGCAATGGATGATGCCGAAAACCAATAGTCCCATGAGCACAGCCCTTGCCCTACGTCCGGAGCTGCAGCGCCAGCTGCCCCCCTCCCTCTCTCCCCTAGTGCGCCAGGCCGCCGCCCTAGTGCTCAGCGATGAGCCCGCCGCTAACACGTTCACGTCGGTGGAACTACGCAAAGCCCTGTACCAGCCCCTTTCGGCGGTGGCTCTACTGCTGGGCCATAACAACGCCCTGGCCGATGCCAAAGACCTGAAGGTGATGGGTACGGCGTTGGCGGCCGTGGTGCACCGGCGCTTTCCCGCCCTGAAGCTGGCCGAAATCAACGAGGCACTTATCCGGGGGGCCTCCGGAGAGTGGCTACTGCCCAACGGCTTCCTAGCCCCAAGCCTGCCCAACTTCACCCACTGGCTGGCTAGCTACCAGGCCTCCTGCCGGGCCGATGCGCTGAAGGCCCTGCAGGCGGTGGCCGAGCAGCAGCACCAGCTACCGGTACCGTCCTTCGAACTCGAACTGCCGGCGGCGGTGGCCCAGCTGGCCCAGCACGTGGCCAAGCTCGGCTACTTCCCCCACCCGCTCGATGCCGGCAATCTGGCCTACACCTGGTTGAAAAGTGTAGGGGCCTTCTCTGGCTTCAAAACGCCGGAGCAGTACCAGGAGATGCTGCGCAAAGAATCCATCAAGCTCACCCGGGCCCAGAGCATCGAGAAGCAGCAGCGCCGCCAGGTCAAAACCTTCGCCCAGCAACTGCGCTTCGGCTGGCCGGCTGAGCACCCGCTGGCCACGACGGTTATCAACAACTGCAAAAAGCGGGTGCTTAAAGAGTGGATTCGCTACCACATAGCCCGCCGAACAGACCTCTTCACCTGGCTCACGGAGTTGAGCCGCAACCCCAAAGCAGCATGAGCAACCAATCAACCACCGTTTGCCACGCCACCATCGTTTTTCGGCGCTGGAAAGAAAATAAAATTCACTGTCGCCTTTTCAAATGGGAAGGTCTGAAGCCTGGCCCTGCGCTGAATGAGATTTTGGAGCAGGATGGCTTGGAGAGGCGGCGAGTCCGCGTAACCATCGAGGTGCTGCCGGAAGAGCCGACAAGCAATGAGTAAAGGCTTTACCGCCGAAGGCTTGGCCGGACGCATCATCACTCCCAGCCCCAAGCCGCCTACCGACCGACCGCGCTACATGGCCGCTGAATCCAAAACGGAACCCGGGTTGATGAACTGCAAAATTAACAGCATGAGCCCCGAGCGGTGGAAGGCGCTGGAGTTGCTACTGAAGCAACACGGCTTCCACCCCTACTGAGCTGCTTATGGTTTCGATAGCTTAGTGAAAAGAATAGTCGAATACACATCGCCCGATTTTAATACACCTGCTAAGACGTAGCCCTCCTTATACAATCCGGCTACCACGCGGTAGTATGTCTCCGATGCTTCAACCATCACTTTGTTGCCATAGCCATTGGTTATATCAACAGTCGTGCTTTTCCCTTCTCCACGAGTCACGACAAGACGGCTCCCGCCAGGCATCTCACTGACACGCACCACGACAATATCGGGCTCACTCGTCTGCGCCCACGCTGGTGCACTGCCCAGCACCAGCAGGCAGCTCAGAAGAAAGAATAGCTTTTTCATAGCCCCCAAGATATCTCAGAAACTCCGAGAAACTACCCCCTTCCAGAAAGCATTATCGACCCACAATCCTCTCTCCCAATGTCCCCTACCCGTACTGTGCAATCCCGGCGGGCCTACCGTACTGCCGATTACAATTACCTGCTGATCAACTATGGCCAGAAGAAGGCGGCGGCCTGTGCCTCTGACCTGGGCCGCACGGTCGGCAGCCTCAAGTACTTCATCAATGCCCACCCAGAGCTGAAGAAGCGTGGGCGGGTATAATCCTTTAGCCCTTTATCAGTGTGCAGTGTCAATACTGAAAATGTTTCAAACCAAACACATCTATATTGTTATTTTATTTGCATATATTACACGCGTGCCCGCACGTACGCGATCCATATATCACACGCGCGTATGCGCGTTCATTAGTGAAAGCCCCTATACCGCTATCAGATGGAAAAAACAAACATATTTTCAAACTATTTATCCACATTCATTGTCTTTCGCGTACATTGGGTGTAGCTTTGTAAGACAAACGCGGCAGCATAACAAGAAAAAGTTTTCCACATCCCCTATACACGGTCAACCCGTTTTCTATCCAAGTCATGACCACCGCCAACACATTCAAGCAAGCTTTCACTGAGCATGATGAGCGTGTGCATAACATTCTTACCCGAGTAGGCAGCGAGTTCTCAGGAGCCGCGCACTTCTTGGCTGAATATGGCATGAGCACGCACTTAGCTCAGCAGGTAACAGAAATGCTTCAAACCCCCCTCTCTTTCTTTGTTAACCAACATGTTTATGCATGTCAGCAAATTGCTTTCATCATGCGTAAGGTAGTGGTTGACCATATCCGTACTGTAGCTGAAGACGCCACTGTTACCGGGTTGTGGGAGGTACAACGTGGTAATGATGAAACTACTATGGAGTATACCGTCGCCTTGCGTGAATACACGCTGGAAAAGCGCGCTATGCTACGTAGTTTTAAAAATGACTATGAGGAAACGGAGTTAGCTGATCTTGCTCCTCTTGTCTTCCATTTGATCCCGGAGAAGCGTTCTGTTGATATTAACAACGAAATTTCCAAAGCAATAGAGTTACAGTAATGCCTGAATGGGAGGGATACGTTAACAAGGCGAAGCATAACCAAAAACTTGTAGAGCTATTAGAAGAACAGGGGCAAGATGGTTTCCCAGATTGGGTTGTCATTGTTATCTTTTATGTTGCCTTACACTGGATATGCGCTTGGGTATCTAACCAAGGTCGGCCCCGTTCCTCATTTGGTAGCCACGGAGATATGCGGAACTTGATAAATCCAAATATCAAACCCCATCTCAAGTCTCATCACTACATACCTGTTAGCAAGCGCGTGTATGAAGCCTATGATGAGCTCTACGATTTCAGTAGAACAGCTCGTTATGATGGTTTTTTGAACGAGAAAGGTATGCGTGAGCAGGAAATGGATGATATGGAAGAATGCAAGAAAAACCTTGCAATAATCAAGGACTTCATCGTTCGAAAAGGGATTGCTTTAGACTAACTCTGATCATCAAAATAAAAGAGCCCTGGCATTATAGCCAGGGCTCTTTTATTTTCTGAACCATGCGCCTCTCTCTTCAAAAACCTCCTCTAGCAATTCTTCATTAATTAATACTATACCATCTAAGCCGTAAAACTTGCCTTCATAAAAGTAAGTGCAACTAACAGCGTCTCGCCCATCACGCTGTGTTATTATGCGCACAGTCATTACAGGGCTACCGGACTTTAGGCGCACAGTATCGCCTATTTTGAATTTACCCATTGTATTAAGTGGTTTTCTAATGAACCAGTAATATAGTAACTTTTAACTATCCTTTTCTAGCTCTAAATGCTGAATGGAGCCAGTTTTGATACCTGCAAAATCCATCGGAACAGGTAAAATCAAACTCCTTTCATCATGAAGAAATCTATTTTTCGTTGGGTGGCCCTGGCCATTCAACCTGTAGCCTATCCTGCAGCTGCTGTTTACCATGCCATTGTCGGCTCAGCCATCACATGGATTTGCCGCGGCCTACCGAGTACTTACTCCATTTCGGCACTGGGCTGGAGCATGCTGGCCAGTGTCGCCGTGGGTGCTGCTCTGGTGGTCGTGTCGAGTAACTTCAAACATGAGGTCGAGTAATGGTAGTCCTGCTGTATCAACTTTTCGGCATCCTGAGTGGCGCGATTGAGGCCGTTCTGTATTCTCGTCGAGGCGCTGAAGCCTTCACGCGGAATGAGCATGCCGAAATGGTGCTGCAGCGGATTGTCGTTGCCTCGTTGCCCCTGGCCGGCGTGCTGCTCTACCAGTGGTCGGGCTCGGCGCTCTACGTGGGGTTCGAGCTGGTGCCGGCGGCGCTGCTGTTTCCCTTGTGCCACGATGAGGCCTACAACTTCACCCGGCTGTGGATTACCTACAAATGGGGCAAGGATGGCCGCGAATATGCGGACTGGGCGGCCTGGGAATTGGCGTGGACGGAATACCAGTACGGGTACCAGTCGCCCACCACCACGGCCCGGAATGATTTCAATGGTAAGCAGCGCACCTGGTTGGGGGTGGCTGCCCTGGTGCTCTGGGGCGTGGGGGCCTGGCTCATTCTATGACCAAACGAGTACTAGCCCGCAAAACCAATCGAGAGAAGCGTAACGCCCGGATTAGGGCCCAGTTCCGGAAGCGCTACACCGATGCGCCCCGGCCCCGCAAGTACTCCCGCGAGTACATCCTTGCTCAGTTGGCCGAAGAGTTCTGCCTCTCAATGCATACGATAGAGGACATAATCTACGGTGCTGAAGAAGCTAAAGCAGCTGCTTAGAAATCAGAAAAGCCCCGATGGCAGTAGCTGTTGGGGCTTTTGTATGTGTTAACGCCAATAACATGGTTATATTGATCGAAAAACCGACAATGTTTCGATCAGCTGCCACCTATATTTCTTTCTTAATAGCCACCTCTTTAATTTATTACATTATTTATTGGAGTTTATTCGATATTGATATTTTTCAATTCATTGAAGTTAATGACCTGCCAAAAGGGCTTGTATTTCCGTTAAGACACACCATACTTTACTCTATTGGGCTTGCTTTTTTTGCAACAGCCATAAATACATGGCTGTATCACAAAACTCCTATTGATATTTTTAAAAAAGCAAATGAAAAAGTATCCCAAATGAGAGTTGATATAGATTCTAAGAGCGAACAAGAGCTTGAAGAAATATCAGCTAAATTGAAGGATATTGAATCCAATATCAAAAGAGCGAATACGGAATTTAGAGATAATAACAAGCTACTAGTAATAATAGGCAGCCTTTCCACACCATTTATAACAGCTTCATTAATTGGCTCATTAATATTATTCTCAATGTATCCATGGGAGCCATCTATGGCTCTATGCACAAGCACTTTCCTAACGATAGTAATTACATTAGTTCTCGAACATCAAAATATATTACCAGACAATATGTTATCGCTCTCATTGAGCAACAAAGGCCATATTTTCGCGATTGACTTTATCGTTAGATTCTTTATAGTCTTTCTTCCCATTAATGCTGCCATTGTCGCATATAGCGATGCATCCAGCATACTCCAATCAAAAAGATTCAAATACATTATAAGTAATGACATTGGAGACAAAATAGACAAGACACATAGTCACTATATATATCTAGGAAATGCTGGAGATAATATAGTTCTAACTAATCAAAAATTCACAGACAAGATTATTATTAAGATAAGCGACGTAAATCTGCTAAGATTCCGCACTTTTAATATTGAGAACGACTCTTCTGTAAAATACTTTATTCGTTTATCAGTGGCGCCTGTTAAGAAGGCAGAACAAAAGGCTCATCATCAGGAACAGATGCAGGCCGAACCCCAGGGCCCGCGTTGAGCTGCACATCGTGCACCAGCTGGCCCCGCTTGGCCCCGTCCTCGTCCTTTACTTCGGTCACGTAGCCCAGGGCCATGCACCAGGCCTCCGGGTGCTGGGGCCGGTCCCGGCGGTAGCTCGTGCGCACGAGTGGGCCAAAGCCTTCGCCCTGAAAATGCTGCAGGGCTGCATGCACTTCTTGCACGACTAACAGGCGCGCCACGGCTGCGGCCTGCTGCTCACTGCCCTGGTGGGTTTCCTCCGACACTTCGGTGGCCACCGTGAAGCGCAGCAGCGCCCGGCCCGTCTGAATGCCGCCACCCAGGTTGCGCCATGGAATATCCTCCAGGTCGATATACACCGCTGGGTAACGTATCGGCTCGTTACTCTGGTAGTCGAGCTGGGCCATGTCCAGATCAATGGTACCAAGTGCTGGCACAGCCACACGCAAGTGGTCGGCCAGCTGAGGGTAAAGAAGATGAAGCATGTTCGCTTTCGTTAATTAATAAGCACTTCTAGTTAGCGCGAGTAATACATTCTCTCCACCCAAAAACTGCCTGGCATCTCAACAGAGGTATCGCATAGGATCAGACTGTTTGGGGTTAGCTTCTCAATATGGAATGTATCGGCGTCACCTAACTTTTGCCCTATACTGCGTGGTGAGATGTTGCCTATCTCCGCTAAATGAGCATCTCCAATACGCCAGATGAACAAAGTGTTCTTGCTTCGAGCGTACTGATGCTTTTCATTTAAGCTACCACTATAGACCCATTTGTCTTGTCCAATAGCAAGGGTTGCACCTGAATTCAATGGGTATTTGAACCGCCCAAGGTAAGCGAAGGAAGATGTGCTGTACTGATGATTCACAGCAGAATCATAATGCCAATGGCCATCTAAGTGTGCGGAGCGTGACAGGTCAACAGGACGCGTTTTATCAGCCGATTCGCAGGCTATTATGCATGCCAGAAAAGGCCCGATGCAACACAACTTTACAGCCGCTTTCATAGTGCTATTTCGCATTCAGGATGGCATCAACGCCACTTTTCAGGTAACTAATCACCTCGGTATTCAGGCGCTTACTCTCGCCCATAAACTGGCGCTGGGGCAGCGTCCTGTTATCGTAGCGGTGCCCTTCGTTGTGGGCCTGAGCGTACTCGCTATCGGTGGCCACGGTCACGCTTTCTTTGTCGACTGCTTCCATTCGGATGGAGCGGCGCAGCTTGCCCGAGTCAACGAGTAGGGCCCGGCCCCGGTCGTCACGGCCGGCGGCAGTGAGCCGCAGGCGGCTACTGCCCTTCCCGGACTTGCGCCGGTACCGGCGAACTTTCCGAGAAGGCCAGGCATGCTCAGCGCCGGCCTCGTCCTGGAAACTCTGCCGTTTGAAGTTGCCCACGAATTCGCGCACGGCCAGCTGCCCCACTTCGCGCGGGGCTTTGGTCATAAACCGCTCGATGGCCGCCGCCTGGCGCTCCAGTTGCCTCAGGTCAAATTTCATCAGAACAGGATACCGTTACCGTAGTTGGGGGTGTGCTTCGCCAGGTAGCCCACGTACATGCGCTCGGCATCTTCCTTCGTGTCGCCGTAGTGCTCGACACTCAGCTCGATGTATTCGTCGAACGTGAGTGTGCCCTGGTCAAACTTCGATTCTAGCTCTGTTACTCGGTTGGCGTCCATTTCTTTTTAACAAACAGGTCACGTACTGCATTCCGGACGGGCTCGAAATCCTCATCCTCCCACTGGTCGGGAATGATGCCAACGCGGCCCTTGGCCATCGCCTCGATAATGGCCTCGTCGCCGGAGAGTTCAGCAATATACTGCGAATAGACCCGGGCCCAGACCTCGTAAGGCTGCATCAAATAATCCTCCAGAAATGCCCGCTTGTTACGGGCCAGCAGCTTATCCGCCAGCATCGTATCATACGATTTCCAGAGCTTGGTTCCCTTCACAGCGTTGAGTACATCCTCGATATCGACCTTATCCATGTACTTGGTCACCACACGCGGCAGGTCCAAATAAGTGTGGTCGATGAAGTGGGCCAGCTCGTGCAGCGTGGTAAAGGCAATCTGGCCCGCATCTTTCAGGTCTGAGGACAGTTTCAGCGTAGGAGGCGGCACGTCTCGCAAGGGTACGTAGCTAAACACGCCATTTGTGTTTCGGGCCGTTTTGGCAAAGGAAATCGGCAGCATCTTATTGAGCGTGGGCGACTCAGGCAGCACATGCACCTTGTTGATGGCCTGCAGGGCGGAGGTAACCCCATCCTTGCGCACGCCGGCCAGCGACTTGGGCTGCGTTACCAGTTCGGAAATGTGGAACTGGCCCGCGGTCTTCTGCACGAGCTGCTGCTCGCCGGCGGTAAGCTCCGCGTAGTAGGGATGCTCCAGCGGGAAGATGATGCCGGTTTTTCCCACGTTGCCGCGGAAGATACCATCGGGCTCCGGCAGCGCCGGCAGGATGCTCTGCGGCGTATGCCGTGCACCTGGTGCGGCCCCAATGACGGTGCACCGGCACAACCAGCCATTGGGCGGATAGTGGGTGAGCCACCAGGGATGCGACTTGGGCAACGTGATGCTGTCCCAGGCCTTGTGCTCTGGGCGTACCCGGCTGTCGCCTACGGTTTCGTACTGGAGTACATCATCTTCCTCGAATTCCTTCCACCGGGCCGCCATCTGGGCACTGGCCACCGCGTGCTCATACTCGGCCTCCAGCCAGCGCACGTTGTACTGCTGATGGATGCCCAGGGCCTCTTTGCGGAACTTCCGCCACGACCGGATCTGGCCCTCGTCGTCGAGCAGCTGCTTGCTCAGCTCCACGGCCTGGTGCCGGGTCTTCGCGGCCGAAAACAGATAGACGTTATTGCGCAGAAAGTCGGTGGCCTTCTCATCGGTGGAGTTGTAGCCCACCTCTACCCCACTCATCAGCTTATTGCTGGTCTGAGTGAACAGGCCCAGCTGCAGGCCGCTACCAGGTGACTGGGTTGTGTGCACGGCCCGGGCCAGGGCCATGAACTCCTGCAGCAACTCTTTGCCCGACTCGTCGCCGGCGGCGCGCACGGTATCAAGGCCGTGGGCATGGCCATGGGTGCAGGCGCGGGCGTAGAGAGCGGCTACACCCGCGCCGACTACTTTCCCGGCGCGGGAGCTGGCTTACCTGGTGCTGGCTGGCCTGGCGCCGGCGACACCACCACAGGTTCCGGCTTTTCCTCGACAGCCACGCCGAACGTATCAAGAATGTACTTGGCCGGCACGCGGTAACCCGAGTGCTGCATGATGCCGGCAACAATGTCCCACTGCTCCTTTTTGGTCAGCGTTTCGGTTTCGTCCCACTTGAACTCAAACCCGGCGCAGGGGTAGCCGTGGGTGAGCAGGCGGTCCCAGAGCTCCCACATGATGAAGTTGCGCACATGCATCTTATCGGCCTTGGTGTACTTCTCGCTCACCCGCTCGTGCACCTCGGCCTGGCTGCGGCTGCTTCCGTCCTCGGTGGTCATGGTCTGCCCGAGCACGAGCTTGCTCAGCTCGGCGTTGGGGTAGTCAATCATGCCCGAAAACACACCCTGCTGGAAGTTCTGCGGGGTGTGGTAGGTAAACTCCGTGGCACCCGGGGGCAGAATGGCGTAGGCGGCCCGGCCCATGTTCTTGAGCATATTCTCCACCTCCACGCGGTCCTCATCGTTCAAATCCATCTGCACCGTGCGCACCGGCAGGGCGAACCGGTCACAGTATTCGGCCCAGGCCTGCATGGCGTTTTTCTTCCATACCACGTGCGGAATGGCCTTGTGCAGCAGACCCAGTTCCTTGGGGTTGCCCACCTGCAGCAGCCACTGGGCCTCCACCCCTTCCCGGTAAGGAATGCCGGTGGCGCTACCGGGTGCCGAGCGGATGATGCCCCACTCCGGTACCACCATTTCGGGCTGAATCACCTCCACCCCGGTAAACTCTCCGTCGACGGGCACCAGCAGCTCGAGTACGCGCGGGCCCCAGTAGATGGCTTCCATGGCTTCCTTCAGGATGGTGAAAAACCACGGCGTCATGAGCATGCGCGTAAGCTTCTCATCCTCTTTCTGGCCGTTGATGCTCACTACCTTGAAGGGCTGGCACAGGATGTTGAGCGTGCGGGTTTCCATCACGCTGGTGAGGTGGGAGTCGATAACGGCTTCCCGATAGAGCCGGTATAGCTCGGTGCGGTCTGGGTACGCGTTATTCTCAGCGTTGGCCAGGGCCATGCGCCAGTGGCTCAGGTCGGCCCGAAGGCGCGCAGTCTGATGCTCCTGAATCCGGCTCGACACGGAACGGCGGCCGGCCTTGGCGTGCACGGTAGTGGTAGATGCGCCGCTTATTTGGGCCTGTAGTCGTTGATGCAGGTTCATAGCTTACTTTTGAGCTATTATTGAATTATGAAAAACCGTGCGGGCCTGTGGCTCACCCTTTTGTTTGTAGGCTGCTTGCCCATCTCGGCTTATGCAGCTGAAGACCCTTCCACTTCCGAGGCATATCTTCTTTTTGTGAAAGTGATGCTGGGTTTCGGGGCCGTCATTATTCTCTACTTGCGCTACAAGCGCAACTGGCCTGATAAATAAGCTACCAACTGAGGGTTTGCTGCGGAGCAGAGCCCCATTTGAAACCGCCGGTGCGCTCGGCAACAGGCAGCAAGGGTAAATCGGCCGATATCTTGCCCGCGGCCACGGCCTTGAGCCAGGCCTCGGCCTGGTCGTAGCGGTCGATGCGCTTCTCCGGCATCTGCACGCGGCCATGGCGGCTGTGCACCGTGTAGAGGGCAATGTCGACCATGTAGGTGATGATGAGTTGACTCCGCTCAGCGCCGGCAGCGGCGAAGATCTTGGCCACGTCGTAGCGGCTGCGGAGGTAGCTCTCGATAAACTCTTGGGCAAACAACTCGGCCCCGCTCAGGGCGGTGGCGTTACCCTGCAGCACGGTATCGAGCTGCTCTTGCTTGATGAGAGTGCCGTAGTCGGCGGGCGTCAGAAAGGCCATGGTTAAAAGGCGCGTTGGTGAACGTCGGAGCGGTTGCCCACGGCGGGTTTATTGTTGCCCTGGCGCTGGTAGGCCCGCCATTCGCTTTGAAAGCAGCGGCACAGGAAATAGTCGTTGGCGTCGGTGGCGTGCCCGTAAGGCTCGTAGCTGACCTTGGTTTTGGGGTCCTGCACCTTCTTTTTGTCCTTGGTCCCGTCGCTGGCCTTCTTCACCTTCTGGTAGTCGGTGCTGGTCACATTGCACTTGCGGTCAATCCGAATCCGGATACCATCCTGCTCATGCTCCAGAATCTCGTCAATCCACAGGGCCCGCATGCTCACTGAGGGCGCGGAAGCCTCGATGCGCTGGGTGACTTTGGGCAGCCCGCGCAATTCCTTGAGCACGATGGTGAAGTCGTTGGAGCCTTGTTCGGTGCGGGTGTCACCGTGTTTGCCGGCCGGGTCGCCGTAGAGGAACACCTCGGCTTTGTGCTGGCCATACTTGCGCATGAAGCGCTGGCAGGCCAGCTTGGTTTTGTTGTCCTGGGTGAACTCATCAATCTGGGTGGCTTCTTTACCCCGCACCTGCCACACGTTCAGCGTCACACCGGGCGTGAGGTTGAAGTCGAGCGTAAGGTGCAACGGGAGTTGTGGGTCGTAAGTGCTGGCGTAGTCGCCCACGTGCAGCTGGGTGTCGAAGCTGGGGTACATCTCGCCGCCGGTTTTCTCCACGGCGTTCCAGTCCCCTTCCAGCAGACGCTGCCGGTCGTAGTCCTTGAGTTGCTCCAGGCTCTTTTTGTAGATGCGCACAAACTCCCGGTCAGGGTTGTCGGTCACCAGAGCCTGTATTACCTGCTGATAGGGCTTGAGCAGCACCGGGTTGTTTTCGGCATCATACACGTACTTGAGCCGCACCCAGGTGTAGCCCGGGTTGCACGTGATGAGGATTTTCGGGATGAGCCCGAACTCGGCCAGCTTCCAGCGAATACGCGACTTGATGATGTCGGCGCCCTTCTCGGGCACGCCATCGTTGGCCTCTTCAATCCAGCAATCGGTGATTTCCAACGAGCCTAGGCGCTGGTAGTCCTCATCGGCTGGGCTGTAGGCCAACTCCTTGAAAATCTCCCGGCTGCCGTTGTTGAACACCAGGGCCTCGGGGGCGCCCGATCGGGTGATGTACCGATAATCCTTGCCCATCACCAGGCCCATGGATGTCAGGACGGTCATGTAGGTTACAACCGTACTTTCCTTCAGATCAATAAGCCTTGTTCTAGCCGTTACCCCACGACTACCTGGATACCGCAGCCGCCGGTATATTTTCCATGCTACTCCTAAGTAGCTTTTACCTCCTCCTGCTTTGTGCGCCCCAGCAGTTGCCTACTGGGGCATCTACAGGCTGCCCCTCCGTAAAGCACTTCCTCTGTAACATCGTCTTCCAACGACTGCCACGCAAGGTGCTGCTTCCAGGAGGGGCAAAATTGAATGTTTCTAGCTTGATGCAATTGATAACTATGCCTTACCATTGGGAGCAATGCATTATCTGTAAAGCTCCCCTGTACAATGCTGCAGCCCTAGCAAAAGATAGTTAAAAAGTGCGTGGGCCTTAGCTGTAAGCAACTGAGACCGCAAAAACTGTAAGCAATGTACACTTACTAAATTAAATATATTATTTTTCAGTCTACATTTTTATTTTTACCCCATTAACTGTAAACCCTCCTTTTAAGCAAAAAAATATTGCTTTACGCAAACAGCTAATTATGTAATCTTCTCTATTACCAAAATCTTTAAAAGCAATTTCGATTGGTATCAAAGATTTGTCATCGCCCGAATTTTCGGGCATGACTATATGCTGATTAGGATCAACACCCCAAGAAATTATATCTTTCGTCGGTATCGGAATGTGAATAATAATCAATTTTTCCTTTTCGTATTTATAAGACGGCATTTTTTTATATACCCTAATCGGTGTTTGCCTACCGTAAATTATTTGAAACCTTATTGTCCATTCGCTCAAATCACGAATATTCATTGATTCTAATACAGAATCAAATTCTAATTCCAGCAAATTACTTATTTTACTTGAATTGAAATCTACATCCAAGAAATCAATTACATACGAAGTGTGTGAGATTTTGCAAATCATTGTTAGGGATGGTAATTTTTGTCTTGTTCTCTATTTAGCGGCAGTGAGTGTCCATTACTTCTATGATCCCTAGCTCTCGCTGCTTCCGCTTTTTTCGCATTACCTGTAGTCGTTCTTCCTAAGTCTTCAACAACTCTAGCCTTGGCGTCAGTATAACCAGCTTTTCGAGCTAGCCTTTCACTTGTATGCACACGCCTTATTGCTCCGCTTTTCATAACATCGTCAGCATTCGCCTTTCCCACTTTGAGTATTTCATCACCGTTTTCAACTTGGTAAAGCACAAAATTACCAACGGCTTCATTTGAGTTTTTATTTACCGACTTCTTTGCCGCCTGTGTGACTGAGTTTGCAACGACTTTAGTTCCTCCTGCCTTTGCTAATAATATGCCTGCGCCTTTTGTCAGATTACTAGTAACTAAACCAGATTCCCCACCCGATAACGTAGCAGCGGCGACGTTTGCTACATCTAAAAAATCTGATCCAATCTGTTTTGCTAATCCTAAACCGGTGCCGGTGGGCAACCGATTGTTTACACTGACTTTTCCGTCTTCACTTATAGCAGCACGCCTGCTAGGCATCGTACCTAATGGCATATTGCTAGTTAAGTCTGAAAGTAGACCAACTGTATTATATACTGAAACGCCTATTCCAACTACTGTATTATAAATAGTCCCTGCTATAGTTCCCTCTTCTCCAGGGCCTGCTTGTCGTCCGTCCAAATCATTATAGCGCACTGCATTATCCAACCCAAACTGATAGGTACCCCAACTTTCCTGATCTCCTTCTTCTGCATCTGGGTCACTCACTACCCACCGTCCTAAGGTAGGATCATAGAAGCGCCAGCCGTGGTCGTGCCAGTTCAGGCCAAACTCGGTCTGCTTCTCCTTGCCATTCCAGGTAAACTTATTCTCAAGGGTAGCCGACTTGCTCAGCCCTACGAGGTTTAGCCCGAACGGATCATAGTGGTTCTCTTGCACCTGCAGACCCTGCCAATGCTCGACAGTTATATCATCGAAGAATACCTCCGTGTCACTCTCATTAGCTACGTAGGCTTGCACATAGCCTGCCTCCGGAACTCTCACTCGGGCATGCAGCCGCTCATATATCTCTTTTTTTACAGTCAGTTGCTTGGTTTCAGAGGCTACCAAAGCCGAATCCGCATTGTAGACCAGGATACGGAGATAGGCTTTCGGTATGCCCCCAGCTAGTTGCTGTACGGCCGGTATGAGGCCCAACCCGATGTTGAGCAACGGTAACACTCGCACCCGTTTTGCGCTTCCTTCTACTGTTGGCTGTACGATAGGCTGTTGTTGCAGCATTGAGGCCACAAACCCCGCCAGCGAAAAGCTCCAGTTGCTGTTACTGGTTTCTTGGGGATACATAGCATACGCCGTCACATCTACCGTATCGCCTTGTGCAACGGTCAACTGTTTCAGCGGCCCTAAGGGTTGGGGGTGAGTCCCACCAGCATGCAGCACAGCCACGCCGTCTCCACTGCGCGCCATAGGCATCCCAACGGCCTGCCGGATCGGTGGCGAAACACTCGCTGAATCAAATGCATGCTGCTCCCGTTTCAACTGCTCGCCCTGCGGATCGGAGTCGAGCATGGCCACGTACTTCTTCCGCTCCCCTGGGTGAAAAGCGACCCGCAGGTTACCTAGGTGATCTTTGATTGTGTACTCGTACCGGTACGTGACCTGACGAGCCTTCGCTGCGTCGTAGCTATAAAGGGCTAGCAGGCGACCTTCGCTGTGGTTGAGCCACCGAAGCGAGTCCTTTTCGTACTGCCACGCGCCCAAATAATCTGTGCGGACCTGTTTCCCGGCTTCCGTCGCCACCTTCGCCACTTTCTGCCCGCTGGCTGTATAGATGTACTGCAGCTGGTTGCCGTTCTGCCATTCAATCTGCTCGGGCAAATGCAGGTAGTTGTACTGAATATGGCTGATCCCTTTGTTCCAGTCACTGGTCATGGAGCCAGCCACATCATAAGCATAATCCGCCTGCTTACGACCAGTGGTCGTGCCATCCTGAAAGTCGGCTCGGCTAACCTGGCCTGCTGCTGTCTCAGACGTCGAGGCCACTATATCATCTACGCGCAGTAGGCGGTTGCTGCTAGGCGTTCCAACTTCGTCCTGGGATGTTCCTAGACTCCCATCCGATGTGAGCGTATAGCGGTAGCGCAGCACGTCGGTTAGACCGTACTGACGAGGCGTGGTACGGCTGCCTTCTTGTAGCAAGCCACGCCGACGTAGAGTCAGCAGGTTGCCATTGGCATCGTAGCTGGCCGCATAGAAGCGGTAGTTATCGCGCTCCTGGTCCCACTCCGTGGCTCCTTTGGCTACGAAATCGCCCTGCAACAAGCGGTTCAGGTTATCGTAACGGTAGCCGTAGGCTCGCTGAATGTTATCCGACTTGCTGCGCCAGGTCTGCCCGGCAATGTTGCCGTTGTACTGCGGCGTTACAAAGCCTTGCTCGTAGTGCAGGGCCATACTCCACAAGTCCTTGGTCTGCAGCGAGTCTGGGTTATTAATGGTCGTCAGCCAGCCCCGGATGTTGTAGCGATAGTCTACTGACTGCACGCCATTCCCCAAGATTTTGCGCTCAACTTGCCCCAGTTCGTTGTAACTCTGTCTGGCTATAGTTACGGCCTTTGCCCCGTTGAACGACTGGGCGGAAGAGAGCAAGCGCCCGGCATGGTCGTAGCGCGGCGTTTCCTGCACCGTGAGGGCTGTATGCGTGGGATCCGAGTGCACGGTGTAGGAGCCGCGCACCTTCCCGGCGAAATCGTAGCGACTGCTCGTTACATCCTCTCCCCCCCGAGCCGTGGTGCTGACTACCTGAATGGGCCGTAGTTTCTCGTCGAAAAAGCTAGTTGTGGTCAGCCACGCCTTTGCGTTGGTTGCGTTCACGCCCAGGACCCGCACCAGCGTGCGCGTGGTCTGACCGGTGACTCGGCTATCTGCTGTGGGGACTTTGCCCCCGAGTTGTTGTTCGGTGGCTGCCACATAGGAGGCCTCCGCTACCCCGTTCTGGTCAAAGTCATAGCCATCGTAGTAGCTGATGCTCAAGAGCTGGTCTTCACCAGTTAAGGGCGGATAGCTCTGGTTGGTGTAGTAGGCTTTGCCTAGCAGGGTGCTAGTGCTTGGTGCTTCCCACAGCTGCGTGGCCCTGCTAGCCCGCGCCTGCAATGTATCTCGGCTCAAACCGGGACGTTGGATCAAGGCCGAGAAGACAACGCGGCCCATCGCATCATACTTGGTAGCGACCCACTCGCTGCGGCCGCGTTGGGCCACGTTCTGGGTTAGGATTGGCCGGTTCAGTTCGTCGTAGACGGTGTAGGCATACCCTTCCTGATCAGGCACGAGCTTCTCAATTAGGCGTCCTTGGTCATCGTAGTGGTAGCGGAACAGCAAATGTTCCACGCCGGCACCATTGAGCAGACCGCCGTTTTTCCGGATACGCTGCACCGCCAAGGGAGGTAGCACAGCCCGCAGCCGATCAAAGTCGTCGTAGAGGTAATACGTCTTTAACCAAGTGGTATCGGTCCCGATACGCTCAGCCACTTGCTTAAGCACCATCTGCCCCGCTTTGTTGGTAAAGGTCTGGGACAGGTGCTTTTGTTCGTCCACCATCAGCGCAGACCACAGCTCCCCGGGAGCGTAGGGAGCCTCAACAGCCAACTCCTCCCGCTGCCCATCGTAGCCCGGGCGCCAGCGGTAGACCGTGTCACGGGCCGTGTTTGGACGCTCCCAGAAGGTCACGGCGTGGTTACTACTTGTGCCTAGCATCCAGTTTTCCCCCGCCGATGCTTGGGCCAGCACGCGGCCCATTAGCGAGGGCTCGAAGGCTTTGGCAGCATAGGGTACGCCCGTCTTAGGCAGGAGCCGGGTGGCGTCCACCATATCTGTTGGCGGAGTCACATGATCCGCAGGGTCTGTAGGAGAGGTAACCGCTCCCCGGTAGAAGGCATATTGCTCACGCAGTGCATTTTGTCGATACCCGTCTACCGTGCCGGTGCCATTGGCCACGGTGTAGGGCAGGTATTCCTTGTCCTGGCGTCCCAACTCGTCATAGGCGATAGGCTGCACGATGTCCCGCCGGGTGGGTGACTCTTGGCGCAGCACGGTTTGTACCGGCCGGCCCAGCCCATCGAAATATTCGGTTTTGACCTGCACGGAGTCCACTACGGCCTGGGTGAACAAGGCCGCGTCGGTGTAGGCTGCCCGTGCCGTGTAAGTACGGACGTAGTTGCCGGCTTCTGCTGCATCGGGCTTGGGAATGTCAATAAGCAAGGAGTCTACAGACGGCCGCTGCGGCTCATTGCGCGCCAGCGGTTGGTACGGTAGTACTTCTATATACGTGGCCTGTAAATAGAGCCAGACATCTGCTCCCCACGCCGACTTGACATGATCATGACGTACCCGGGCCCGGTAGAGTCCCTCCGTCTCGGGCGTAATTGTCTCAAGCCGAAGGGTCGAGCTGATCTTACCCGGCATCTCTACCCAAGCTTGCCCGACCTTACGTTCCCACTGGTAGTGCAGCAGGCTGGGCACGCCTCCGGTTTTCACTCGGAGGGTAACACCTGCCGCCCCAACCACTGTGGTAAGGGTGGTATCAGGCCGTATTCGCTGGGGAGTGAACGTGAATCCGGGAATCCAGCTTACCCCAGTTTCAGTGAAGTTGGGCGCAATGCTGGCAAAGTCCAGGTAGTTCTCCGTAGCCTGCACGGTCGGAATGGTTGTCAGCCCAGCCCAGGAGGGCAGGCCTGTGAAGGCATTGCGCTGCAGTCCCAGTTGGTAGAGGTAAGGGATTGTCGTGAGCGAGTTGGGTACTTTCCCCTGCAGGGTATTGTCACTTAGATAGAGATGGTTCAGGCCCTGCATGCCGCCCCATTCGGCTGGAATAGTCCCCGTGAGTCGATTCTGCTGCAAAAACAGGTAGCTCAAGTTTTGCAAGCTACCCCACTCGGACGGTAGCGAGCCAGAGAATTGATTGGCACTCAGATCCAGGTGAGCCAGCCCGGCCATCTGGCCGAAGGTGGCGGGCAATGGCCCCGTAAAGCGGTTGTTCTGCAACTGCACGAAATACAGGTACTGCTGCAGCCCGGCACTGTCGGGCACCGTGCCGGACAGGCGGTTGTGGCTCACATTCAGGCGGGACAGATACGGTATGGTCCACAGCCCGCCGGGCAGCCGACCCTCCAGTTGGTTGTGACTCAACTCCAATGCCCACAAGCCCTGCAGGTGCTTCAGAGAGCTGGGCAGTTGGCCGCCGAGCTGGTTAGTACTCAGATCCAGTGTATAGAGCGAGGTGAGCAAGCCCAGGCTGGCAGGCAAACTACCCTGCAGCTGGTTACCCGGCAACGAGATGCTGATCACATCCCCCTGGTTGATGCCTACACCGTAGCGGGCAAGCACCGAGTCCTGCTGCCAATTGGTGCGCGTGGTCCACTGTTCCCCGTGGGTCATGCGGTAGAACTGACGCAGCACCCGTAACTCCGTAGAATCGGGTACTTGGCCTTCGTAGGCCTGCGCCTGGGCACCCGTAAGGATGAACCAGTAGGCAACAACTAAGCAAATCAGAAAACGAAACTGGTAGAAAAGGCGCATAGACACGCAGCAAAAGCGGGGAGAGGAGATAGTTTGGAAAAGCAGGTTGCGCGGCGGCTACTGCGCGTACTGGTACTGATTCTGGGTCAGAATCCGGCCCTGTTCGTCCCGCACCCGCGATAGGCGACCTAAGCCGTCGTATTCATAGAAGACCGTGCGGCCATCAGGGCCGGTTTGCGAGCTCATGCCGGTCAGGGGCTGGTAGGTGTACGAGGTCATCTGCGCCCCAACCGGATGCAGACGTAACTCATCGACCTGTAAGCCGGCGGGTCCTTGTACCGTCAGTGTTGCCCCGGCAACCAGGGAGTGACGTAGCGTGTACTGCTTCCACATCAATTGACTGCCACTAGCCTTCGCAATTTCGACAAGTGAAGTAGGGGCTACCGCGATGCCATTGACCAGAACGGTGGGAGGGGCCGTTGCCCAGCAAGTGAAGGTGTACTGATCTGTACGCCCAACTGTAGTTGAGACGACTCCTGCCGGTTGGAACTGATAACACTGTTGGCCTGTGCGCCCACCGGCGACCACCGTGGTCGGGCTCGAAGTATACGACCAGTTGCCCGCAGCGCCCGGCTCAAAGCTGGTATAGGCAATTTCAGAGAAGCTGGCATTTTTCACAACGGCGGCCGGCTCCTGGCTCAGGGCATCCCACAGATAGCTGGTGGCGGGCCCCTTCGCCTGATGCATCTGCTCAACTTGCATCTGCGCGGTATAGCGGTCAATCAGGACTTCTTCCCGATACTGTGGATCAAATGTCACTCCCCCTGCGGCAACGCGCATGCGCTGAAAGCTGCTCTCTGGCTGGGGGGCTGTCGCGCGCCAGGAAAGTTGACGGCTGGGCTGAGGGATGCCGTTCACTAAGCGAGGCAAGGTAAGGGTAGCTTGCGTGAGCAATATACCTTGCGCGGTTAGCCGGCTGGTTGTCGTTTCCACCGGCACGGAGTAGATGTGCCGTTGAATCATCTGCCGCAGGGCCTTGGCTTCCTCTGTCGTGGCGGTGGTTACCTCTCCGCAATCCAAAACGTAGGCAATGCGCTTGATTTCAGTCCCCCCAGCTATACTGCGTTCGATGCGCGTTGGCTGTGCATGTTGCTTATTGTCGTAGTAATACCGCGTGCTGGTTTCTACATAGCGTGCCTCGTTCGTCGGGTCATACTTGTAGTGATGTGTTGCCGTTATATAATGCCAGGCATTATATTGGTAGGTATTCTCCCGCGCAAACCGGCCGGTAAATAAGGGATGACCAATAAATTGTGCTGACGGCTCCGGAAAAATGCCTCCCAAACTGACAAAAGACTTGTTGGGAATGACTTTCGCCCCCCTAATGACTTCCCGTTTGGTGTCTTCTTCCTCCTCGGACGCATAGTCATTGACTTTCTTTTCCACTAAGCGGAAGCCCCCGGAATGCGAGCCCGCGTAAACGTACTGAGTAAGTAGGTTGCCTCGTTTCCACGGGGCAGTAACCGCTGGCGGATAGGGCCGGTCGTTGTTTCCACCATCTACGTAAGCCGAATACTGGCTCACCGTCTTCCCCAAGGTTTGTCCGGTCGTAGCCGAGCTATCGGTCACGGTTACGGTGTGATACGCTACCGGCTGGCTGCCACTCTGCACTTCGCCTGGAGAACTGGAACTTACCACGGTAACGGCGCAGTGCCCCCCACCTTGGGAAATATGTTGGCCGACTTTATAGGTTAACTGCTGATAGAGATAGACGGGTGGTAGACTACTGACCAGATAGCCGCTGGACAAAGAGGAGCCTAGGCGCGTATAACGGTAGCTCCGAATCAATGCGGGTGCTGTGGCGGAAGCCTTACTGGCAATGGTTTTAATGCGCAGACCGCCGGTTTCCTGATTCCGCAATTCATATTTGATATCGCTTGCTGGCACATATTCCAGGTGTAGCGATGTTACCATCATTTCCCCTTTAGCTTCGACCACCATTTCATAGGTGTACCCGGCAACAAAACGGGGTAGGTCCGTCCAGTAGGCATAGGCGTTGTTGGGATCGGACGGTGAGTTGGCCAGCATTATAGAGGCAGTAGCATCCCGGGACCAAGTCGTCATCGTCCCATCGGTAGCCGTGCTTTTGATTGTAATTTTGCCTAAACAGCCTTTTAAATTGTCAGTGGTATACGATGCGTGCTTTGCTAAGCGAATTTCAGCTGTGCCTACTACTTCCATATCGTTTGGAACGCTCCATGTCATGGCCTCCTTTTGAGAAGGAGGGCTGGGCGATACGCCGATCCCGCTTACCTCCAGATCCTTTGCCTGATAAGCGGGTGGGAGTTTAACCGAAGCCACGAGTTGATTGGCTTCAAAGGTGTAGATCTCATAGCCGCCGGTCGGGTACTGAATTTGCTGCAGCAATCCGGCTTGCGCAAAAGCCTGATGTGGTGCTCGGTCCGCCTGCCCCACGGTGACCTCGCCAAAGACCGAGCCTACCGTAGTTATCGGAATCAGGTTTGCGTTTTCGGGCGATCGGGTAAACCGTGCATTCGATAGGCCCCAGTGGTCGCGGGCCCCCTGCAGACGTCGCGGGAGGCGAATGGAAGAATAGGTGAACCGATGCGGAGGGAGTTGTTCAGTGCCACCGAACACTTGCAGCGAATCAAGACGGAGCCGCAGATAAAAACGCCGATCCCCTGGCTCTTGCGCGGTGGGAAGTGGAAACGAGAGGTCGTCGTTGAAATACGAATGATAGAAGCGAACCTGACGCACGGTATCGGCGCTGAGCGTGTCACGCCGCAAGCTGAGCCGCACGAGGCGTTTGTCCGCTACATCTAACCGGTTTGCTGTTTGAACGTCAATGACGCCACCGGTCCATTCAACTCGTCGTAGGCGAACAGCTTCAATCAGATTTTGGCTAGTACTGGAAGAAACGGCGTTCGTAATGGCATCACATCCATTATAGTTGTCGGGAGAACCATTTGACACGCTAACACTTTGGTGCAGCCCAGTTGTCGTATTGATGTTGTGGCGCTTGTAGCGCAGATGTATAGTATCGGATCGATCGGCCGAGATAATTTCGGTTAAGTACCAAGCCGTACAGTTACGAGGACCATTAGCCCCTCTGCGTGTCGAGGTGGTATACTCCTGTTCTGCAAACCGGTAGGTTTTGCCTTCAGCATCCGTTAGCACAAAGCCAGTGCGCCGGTACCCTTCTGCATCTTTCCCATCTTCAAAGCGGATGTCCAGGGGCTGATAGGGCTGGGCGTGAAACTTGCCATCATTGCCCATAAGGAACGTCCCGTTTCCGCCGGGAAAATTGAAGGCGAATAGATCCGGTTCGAAGTCCACGACCCCATCGGCTATGTTTTTCAGACGGTAGAAGTTCAGGGTTTCTTCCAGCTGATCTACGTCGGGTACCTTATCGAACGTCTTGAAAAAACTACTATCGCCCGTCTCGTCGGCTAGCCCGCGCACAACCCGCGTGATGACGCCCCCCGCATTTAAGGACCACCCTAGACCCGCTGGCGATGCCTCGTCATCGACGCGGATACCGCCGGCGTGGTAACTCAGGCTAATTGGGAGCGATAGGGAACCACTGGTGGCTTGCAGTAAGGGTATAGAAATGGATGGGGTACCCGTATGCTCGCTAACTGGGCTAAACGTGTAGCGCTCCAGGGCCGCAGCCGTGGGCGAGCCGGGAACACGTGGGGCCAGTTGTTTAGCCTGACTATCTTCTGGTGTTTGGCTAAACGCAGAATACGCTACAAGGAGAAGTATTAGAGCGAATAAAAGTCGATGCATCGGTGTTGGACGCTGTAAGATTAAAGAGCAAATCATTCGCTCAGAATACCTTATTTTACATATGCATGTATCTTCAAATGTAAATAAGAAGCACCTTCTAATCCGAAGCAACCTTTTAAAATAACAATATATAATATATATACTTATATTATCTTTATCCAATCTAGCTATAATGAGTGATGGCAGTAGCCATGATATAGTTTTCTATGATCGTCTACCTTAATGAATGGTATACTTGGCATCGGACAAGCGACGTAGGTCATAGTCTCAACTAGCGATGCCACAGCCCCTCCCCTACTCGGCACAGACTTAGTCAGTGGTGGAATGCGTTTAGCTAAGTTTGCACTCAAATGCAATTATAGAGCATATCTCTGCTTCAGTAGAGCTTCCCCAATAAAAAGCACTCGTTAGATAAGCCTATTTTATCCCTATGAATACCATCCTCCAAGAAGAACTTGACAATATACTAGGCAAGTCTAGTTTCTAGAACAAACAACAACTGGTAGGCCAGCTAATCTATTAATACGGTATTCCCTCCTTTGATGAAATCAAAGCAACTACACCTTCAGACATTCCTTCGCCACTGAATCTTGTTCTAAGGCCCCATGGCCTAGAGGTATCCATGATGCACAAATTCAAGATGCAGAAGGTAGGGGTTTTGTATTCTGAGCTATAAGCAATCGAGCATGCCACCCCCACTCAAATGGTAACCAGCCAAGACAAATCAATTATAGGACGCGCTTTGCTGAGTGGACTATTCTTAGGTGGCGTCGGTGTTATAATAGGGGGTGCTAGCGCTATTGGTAAGAGCTAACGAGTTGAAAGTTCTAGCTCGATACTGACTCTGCTGGTGAATCAGCAAGGTATTGAGCACCACTTAGTTGCTATGGTTGAACCCCAAAATTATACTGCGGTACACGCATTACTGCATAGTAAGCTTCCTACGTTCATGCGATAACACAAAGCCCTGCTATGTAGCGGGGCTTTGTGTATAGGCCAGTGTGTAGCCTTTTATAGTGTTGAAGTGCTTAGTGCCTTGCAGTACACGCTGAACATGACGCCTGTCCCAACCTAGCTCTCGGCATAGAGCGCGGGCGCTTTCCCAGCTATCCACGAACTGCCCTTCCTTATATCTAGCAATAGGCTTTCTATGCTTTTGGAGCCTGTTATTAAGAATCAATTCTTTCGAATAGATACCACTTTTGCCCTTATTCCAAGGCACTTCATGCCGGCATTTCTCGGCCAAAACCTTTCTGGTTTCAGCCGAATGTGTCTTGCCGTAAAAGCCGTTTCTTTCCCCAGTTGCGGCCTCAACTTGTTTCCTCCGGTATTCAGGGTTTTGCCAAAACTCCCTTGCTTTTTCAGGTGTAAGTCCATCCCCTCCTTCTGTGCCGTTAACAAGCCAGCCGGTAGATCGATAAAGCCGGATGTAGTGGCGTTCACGCTCCTGCCATTGATCCAAGGGCGCCTCTTCTAATACCTCCATAATTGGCTCTTGACCAATAACAGCCAAGGCGCTGAGCCAATGATGCCGGTGGGTTTGCTTTCCTTTCTTGGCCTCGTAGATATGGCTATATAGCCGCTTTTTTAGGTTCTTGGTTTTCCCCACGTACCGTACATGCATTGTCATGGGACACTTTAAAGCGTAGATAAAAACGGTGTCTGCCATAGCTGTTTTGATATTTGATTAGTATTGTCCGAGCCACTGCTCGACTTCAGGCGTAAGTCAGCACCAGCCATGCTGAATGTGCAGGTGAGCAAAGCGCCACCGCAGGGCGCGGGCCTGATTGCCCGGCCGCACAGCCGCCACCTCGACACCCAGGCCCGCACAAACGGGTAGGCACACGGTGGCCGCCGTGCCGGAGCTGATCTTAAAAGCCCCCACCGCTCGGCACACCAGTGCGTAGGTCCACGGAGCGCGGGCCACCTGGGGCCCGCGCTGTGGGAGAAAGGATAGGGTCGGCATATGTTTACTCGGCCGGATAAGAAGCGTAGTAGACCACCCGCCACACCTGGAGCTGGGTATCCTGCCAGTCGAGTACCACCGGGGCCAGGGCTGGGCCGTTGTCGAGCGTCATATGCAGGGCAAAGGGCCGGGTGCGGATACCCTCAGCAGCCAACCGGCCCAGGGCTACAAGCTGCCCGGCGTAGAGCACCGCGTACACACCCGGTATCACGTCGGCCGGATTGGTAACCTGCTCAGCTAGCACCAGACAGCCGGCCGGGAAGTGGGGAGCCATCTGGTTGGTCTGGAAGTCAAGTAGCAGCTTGTCGGCCAGGAAGGCGGCGAAGGCATCGGGGCCAGCGGTGCGCAAGGCCATTGAAATCCACGGCAAGCCCGGCTCCAGGGCAAAAGCCGGAGCAGCAGCGGCCGGAGCCGCTGCGCGTTTGTTGGCAGCCATCCAGGTTAGAGGGCGGCTAGTTCGGAATACGATAGGCCCGTTTCGAGCTGGAAGGCTTCCCCGCGCATGGCGTAGGCCAGCTCCCCGGCATAGTCTGAGGTGCGGCCCCGGCGGTTGCGCTCCTCTACCGCATTTTGCAGGGCGCGAGAGAGCAGCGGGTGTTTTGAGGTTGCCTCTTCCTCGGTGGTTGCGGGCTCAATCCACATCTGAGCAGCTTCGCGCTCGACTTCTTCCGCGTCGGGAATGTTGGTGGTGTCTACCTCTTTCGGGGCCGTGGCCTGTGCGGCTTCGCGCTCCGCTTTGAGGCGGGCCAGGTTGCGCTTCCAGGTCAAGAGCTGGGCCGCGTCGGTGGTGGCGTAGATACGGGCCGTGGCTGTTTGGCGCTCGGCTGGGGTGAAGGTGCCCGAGTTGAGCAGCGTGGAGAGCTGAAGCCGCAGCAGGGACAGGCCCAGGTGTACGGCGGTGGGGTGGAGAGTGGTCGCCGTGCAGGTTGCGGCAGTTACAGCTTGTGCGTACATTTGTAATGGTGATTAAGTAATAGGGCTTGCCGGCCCTGTTTCTGATTTCTGAGGTCAACCCTTGCCGGGGTTGACCTCTTTTTTGTCCCTTTGACTCTTCAAATGTACTTGTTTTTCTCAAGTGAGAAAATACTTGATTAAATATTTTATGCACTTTTTTTCTTAAGTGTATAAAAGCCTGAAATCTTTTTACCTTTGTTCTATTATGAAAGATATACCAAAGAAGGGGCGACCAAAAAAAGACCCCTCGCGCCTCAAAAAGAGCCGCACCCTCTCATTCACCGACGCGGAATACCAAGCTCTTGAGGCACTAGCAGCAGCGGCCAAAGTTGGGGTCAGTGAGTACATTATTCTGAAGTGTGGCTTGACGCAGACACCTAACCTTTGAATTTCCCGAAGCACCCACACTCATATGAATTTTGCTAGCTTGCTTGGATAAGGACTCACTACCCATCTTTGTATGCCACTGTTCTTACAAGACACTGTCCAGAGTAACGAAGTAGGCCCAATACCACTTCGTGACTTCATTGCTGGGCTCGCTCTGTTGATTAGTGTAGTCAACAGCATTGTTGTTTTTTACAGAAGCCCAAAGTACTTAAAGCGCCTTGAGCGAGAGAAAGAAGCTAATTCACGGCGCGTGAACGTTTTCAAAACGCTGATGGCTACCCGCGGAGCCAAATTATCATATCGTCATGTTGAGGCCTTAAACTCTATAGACCTTGAGTTCTTAGGCGATGAGTATGCAAATGTGATAACAGCACGAGACAACTATTACGACAACCTTTCTCATCTTGAGCATGAGCACGATTCTAGTTTCGTCTTGACATGGGCAGAAAGAAACAATAGCCTACTTGCAACTCTGCTACATGAAATGGGGAAAGTGCTAAACTATAAACACTCTTTAGTTGATATATAGCGCAAAGTATACACCCCCCAAGCCCACGTCAATGCAGAACAGGAAGAGGCCGCAATAAGAAGAGGCTTGGCAGCGCTACTACAAACAAAGGAAGGGTATTTGTCTATGCATTTTGAGCAAGATGAACAAGCGACATCCGAGGCATCGGAGAAGCAGAATAAGATGCATGACCTGATGATAGAATACTATACGCGAAAACTGAACAAGCTTTAAACAAAAAAGCCCCTCGTTACGGAGGGGCTTTTTTTGTATTATGCGGTACCAACGCAACTATATTTATGCCTACACTCGCAGACTTTGAGCTACTGTACGAATTAAACAGCCAACAGGGGAGGTTCCTGTGTGGTGGGCGCCCGTGCTTCCATGTCGACAAAGAAGTTTTGGCGGCTTTGCATGGCCAAGACATCGACTATCTGACGAAACGCTTCCTTGATACTTACACGGACTTACTTTCTTCACCTCTAAATAAGTACTTGCGGCAAGAGGCGCCACGCGACTCTGCTTTGCTAGCCCACTGCCACTATTTACTGGACAGTTGCTTGGATGAGGCCCCTACCTACAGTGAAAACGTCGTCTACCGAATCGAGCAAAGCGCTTTTGTGGAGCAGTTCCGAGCGTGGTTCAAGGATCGGATAGGAAGCATTGTGCAAATTCCTTGTTTCTGGTCCACCTACCGCAATCCGAAGTACTGGAAGCATGCTCCCGCTCTATACCAGATCAAGACAAGTGCCGACACCCAGGCCCGAAATATTTCTGCCTACGCGCCAAAAGCTATTCTTAGAAATGAGGCAGAAGTGCTGTTTAAGAGTGGCACATGCTTTTTTGTAGAATCTGTGGGTGAACAGATTCACTTGCTAGAGGTCGCAAAAATGCCTGATCATCGACTGGTGGAGGACTGCCATATGGCTTATTGGCAAGATGATGAAGCCAACGATAAGCCATCAGCTTCTGAATTAGGGTTGATTTAAAACTTTCTATTTTATGTAGTCCTTCTTCAAAGAAGGATTTTCGACTTGAGTCGATTATAGTTTGCGTCATGTCTCTATCGTCTGCTCCACCTGCTCTGCAGCCCTTATTCAAAACAACACGGCTAAACGAGCCTATCACTATTTACGAGGGCGAACTCCAGTTAATTATCACTGGAAGGGCTCCTCTCGTTTGCCAAGGCAGCGTGCAGTGGCGTTGGCTAATCTCTCCTGAGTTGTTCATCAAGGCAGAAGCCAGCTCGGTGGAGTACCTTCATGATGCCTTTCTGACGTCTGCCACACAAATAGCTATCCCTGGGATAGCTCCGTTCCATTTCTCCTCTACTAATATTCATATAGGAGAAACAATGTCGATTTCAGGCCATCCCCGCAGCATTTACAAGCCGGCGGTGACGCCACCCCAAAGGCAGTTGTATTTCCACCTTCCAAACTTCCCGAATTACAACGGGGAAAGCATTAGTGCGCCCCCATCAGCTGAGCTGCTAGGTAGCTGGAGGCGCGGCCGGATGAGCCTGAAAGCTGCTGGCTGGGTAGTTACACTGGATAATCTTGCAGAGACTAAGACGCTTGCCGAAGAACTACGGGAAACGGGAGGCTATGCCATAACGCACACTGGCAAATTAGAACGGGAAGATGAAGCACTTTTCACGTTGGAAGAAGCACAAGCTTTCATGGAATGTATCAACTTCTTTCTGTCGTTTGTCGCTGGCCGATGGACACAGCCAGTACTTTGGTGGATATTCTCTGGAGACGATAGCCAGTCAACTCAAATGATTATTCCAGCCAATCAACGTTTGGATAGTTGGCGACAAACGAATTCATGGGCCAATACCAAAGGCTGGCAAAGTGGGGAAGATATTAGCGGTCTATTCCCTGCCTTTGTGGATAGATTTACCCAAGCGTCAAAGCTGCTGCGTTTGTCAATATCTTGGTATATCGAAGCGCTATCTAGTCAGCTGGTATCTGATAGCCGGATTGTTTTAACACAAGTAGGCTTAGAATTACTAGCTGAAGCACTCCCTCCGCTGGTAGGAGCTGGTGCACTCAAAGGGCCTGCAGAGCATCGTCTGCGAGGCTTATTGAAGCTGGTCATGCCAAGCTTGAATACAGCGGTACCCGCTAGTTTAACATGTTTGGTAGCTGTGTTGAGCCAACCTCCGGCCATGAATTGGAATAAGAGCACGGGAGGAGTTGCTGATGGGCCATCTGTAGTCGTTAGCATGCGAAACCTAATTGCCCATGGCGCGCGCAAGCCGGCAGAAAAGGCCCTCTTAGCTAATTCTACGGTAATGTATGAGGCCTCTCAGCTAGGGCTATGGTATCTGGAACTCGTACTACTGAACTGGCTCGATTATGAGGGTCATTATAAGCCACGTATTGTAATAGGTGGATGGATTGATGATGGCGAGACTCTTTAGAATTAAGTTCAAAACCAACCTTTGTTTAAAATGAATAGAAAATCCCTATACAGTGGAAACTGGTTCATTCCAGGAAGCGAAAAACGCTACCCTGGTATACTTAAAGAGCATAAGAAGAGGAAAATGTTTACGCTGACAATATATAGCAACGAGTATATAGACGGCAGTCCTGTATCAATGGATTTTAGTAAGCAGAAATCCAATCCGACCATCATACTTGGTGATACATCTGATCCTGTTACTTTATATAAATGCGTATATAGAGGAACAAAATACATTAGCGACATACTGCACGAGATAACTTATCAGGTTCATTTTGTATTTGAACTTGTGCACTTTAATAGTAAAGAAGATATAATTATAAAGAGCGCTCGTATTAAAATCCCATTCTTAACATCTTGGTATGATGGATATTTATCTCATCCGACAGTTGAAGATAAGGCCATTGAATCAACAGTTGAAAGTGTAGCTGTTAAAGATGGGTTGGATATATTTTTTATAAATAAAATTTTAGAAAACAAGAAATTCTTATCAGAGTATTATAGGAAATATATTGAGTTTAGATATTCAAAAAACACATTGTTTGACGATGCCATGTCTGACTGGTTTAAGTTTGCTAGATTAATGGAGTTGGCAACTTCTAAGGCCATTCCCTTTGATCTACTTTGGTTTACTATTAATATAAAGAATACTAGTAAAGCCAGGATGGATTTTGTTAGCAATAATGAGATAGATTGCCTTGTAAAAAGTTACGTATTTGGCAGTTATGATGGTACAGAAAAAGAGTGGATACATCAGAACGCTATGATATTTAGTAATTGGAAAGTATCCAAGGATTCATTAAATAAAATAATTATATCATGGTTTAATAACGAGAAATTTTATCCTATTTATGATTACTACATAGAATCGAATACATGGCCGATTAATTCAGATTTTGCTCTATCTAATGTAATGTATAATAACAAATTCCTGAATTTAATACAAGGACTTGAATCCTATCATTATCAATTGAACGATCAGTATAATGCTGATAATAAAGCATTTGTTCAAAATAGACAAATGGTATACAACTCTATTGACAAACCTTTGCGGATTTGGCTGAATAATAATCTTAAATTTCCAAAAGATTTTAAATTACAAGATAGGCTTGATAAACTTATTATAAGGTATGAAAAAATTCTCTCGTTTCTATTTGATAGCAATGCACAGTGGTTGAGATTTTTTCCTGAAGATGCAAAAAACTTTAGGCACAGGTTGTCTCATGGTAATTTAAAAGAGACCTATCAGGGAGATTATTTAAGTGATTTATTCTGCGCGGCACAATTGTTATTATGTTTGTGTATTCTTGAATCGCTTGGAATGGATGATATAAGAACTATTAACGCATTACGCTATAATGTTGAAGTTGGGAGAACTATCTACCAAATTAGGAATTCTTATCAGAAGAGAGTTGATGGTTCACAAGATGAGTTATAATAGCTCTACTTGATTCATGCAAAAGCCCCGACTCACCCAGGCCGGGGCTGTTATTTTACAGCTCCACCACTGCCCACGCCTCACCCAGCAACTCCTTCAGCTCCCCCTCGGGTAGTTCCTCCACCGGCGCGAAACTTTCCTCTCCATAGCTGTACTCGTGCACAAACTCGGCCAGGCGTACGCCCCATTGTCGGAAGTGGGGCGAGTAGCGTATGCCCGTGACGTGGTAGAGCTGGCCCCGCCGCTGCCAGAGGTGTGATAGGCCCGTCGTAACGGGGTGACAAAGATAAAAGCTTCTATACGGGCCCGAAAATCGTGAGCAAAAGGCCGAAAAACTACGGCTTCTCCACGATTTTCCGGCCCTTCCTCGTGCTCCTATGTTTGTGGCATCATCAACCTAAAAGCTCTTACTATGAAACCTCAAAAATCCCTTTTCGCCATCAATGACTTCGTGCGCGTTGATCCTCGTGGTCCTCGCATGAAAATTGAATCTTTGCTGGGGCAGGAGGCTGTTTGTATTTGGTTCGTCGCAAACAAGCTTCACCGAGCATCTTTCCCGGTCAGCATTCTTTCGAAAGATGCTGGTCTAACTAAGCCCTACATAACGAAGTCCTATTAGCAGCAAAGAGCCCTGGCCATTGTTGACCAGGGCTCTTTGCTATATTTAGACTGCTCTACTCCTTGATGTCTACTGTAAACTCTATTGTGAGTTCGCCGGGCTTCTCCTGAAAGTGCCGAGCCGTGACAAGGATTTTTAAATTGTCGTGAAAATCAAGTGTATCACCTTGCGCAGGCAGTGCTCCTTCGGACTGAAGTTGTTTAAATAGCCTAGTAATCCGCGAAGCTAGTTCTTGCATTTCCGTCTTTGCAGTGCTGAGTGCAATATCTGCTTGCTCTGGTGTAGTTACCCCTACTTCATTGCGTTGAAAAATCGCTTCTGCTAGGTTGTCACCTAACGTTACCTGAATATATGTTTCAAATGTGCTACTCATCAGTGCGTATTAGAATGGAGAAAGTAAGTTTCTGGAACAAGTCAACCAGCTCGATCTTGGCTAACAAAAGCTTCTAACTCTTGCTTAGAGTTAGACATAGATAGAGCTGGACGTGCATACGGCGCATACTTGGCATATTTGGCATACTTCGCGTATTTGGCATATTTGGCATATTCTGCGTAGACGACAACGGGGCATTTATCACGGCGAAAGCCGACTCTGTAGCCCTGAAGATCGTAGAGAATGCCATCAACATACCACCCTAAATGGTGGCCCCTCCAGCCGTACAGGCGCTCATTGTCAATATAGGCAACTGCATGACCTTTCCACGTATAAATGGTTGACTCATCAGCTGCGATATAGACCTTTGCATGGCCTGAAATGTCATACAAACTTATTTCCATAAATCATTTCTTCGTGGAGTAGAGGCATAATTTACAATGGATGAGCTATTAATTCCTATTCAACTATTAAAAAAATATAAGCTAGCCACTTACTGCTCCACCACCACCCACGTCTCTGCCAGCAACTTCCTAAACTCCCCCTCGGACAGCTCCTCCATCGGGGCAAAGCTTTCTTCACCATAGCTGTACTCAGGGGCAAACTCGGCCAGGCGTACGCCCCACTGCCGGAAGCGCGTCGAGTAGCGCAGGCCGGTGACGTGGTAGAGCTGGCCCCGCTGTGGCCGGGGGATGGCAGGGTTTCCGTCGGGGAAGGTGCCGACGCACACGATGCACTGGCCGGGTTGGAAGCGGGGTGGGTTCATACCGGGAAGATAGGTCAGGACAAGGGCTTTTCGTAGCTTGCTACTGTTACTGCTTAACGTCTACCTCTTATGTACCAGGACGAACTCCCAGATTACAAACAACTCATTTTCTTCGCTACCTCAACAATAGCGGCCACTGGCCAGCGAACTATACCAGTGCCCTATACTGAGGCCGAGGTGTTGGCTGATGCGCAGGTACAAGAATGGCTTGCCAAAGGCTACGAAGTGGAAAGCTTTTACAACAAGGTCACTACTAATGATCCGTATGCACTGCTTGTGGAAGTGAATTTATGCCGCACAGATATATTCTCGGATGGAGCGTAAACTATTTCTAGTCGAGTACGCTGACAAGCTCACCATCTTACTTCTTCCCTACCTTTTTCTGATTTCCTACTGCTATAACCTGGGCTATTGGGGGAATTTGCGGTTTGACATCTATAACTACCTGTCGTTTGAAGACTTGCTAAAAGGGGTTGGTACGGCAGTACAGGGACCTTTTTCTACAACAATTATCGTCGGAAGCTTAAGCATCTTTGCTGCTTCGTTTGCGCCTCTGCTTTTTAAGCATACGTGGCTAGTAATTCTTATTCTTCTCCTGTGCTTTGGTGGGTTAGCTTGGGCTCAGTATGTAACAGCGGTCCAACTTCCTGCCAATGGGTTTGTATCACTGGAAGTGCCAGTCTGGGCTACGGTATTTACGACGGCACTTCCCTTATCGCTCTCGCTCTTTACTACACGGCGGTTATTTGGTACAACTGCTGCTAGCCAAAAGAATAAGAAGGGCACTCGTTGGTCAGTAGTGATTTCGGAGTCGGTTTTCTTTGTGCTGTTTGCCCTACCCATAAATGCCTTAATCACGGGTTTGAACAACGCTGATAATCTGGTGAAGCATTACCAGTTCGACTACATCGCTAAGCCGAGCTACGAACGTTTTGAGCAGCTAAAGGCCTACCCGTACTTAATCTATGTAGGCAAAGCAGGTGATTTTCACCTGTTGCTGAGCCCCGATGGGAAACGTCGCATTGCGATGCCAAAGGATTCGCTGGCCATCGTGACCCTCTCTGATTTCAACATCAATGGAGCTGGTATGACAAAGGAGGCATTGCCGAAGTAGTTTCCACTTCTTAGGTTCACAGATACAAAAAGCCCCGACCTCTCCAGGCCGGGGCTTTTTCAATGGATATAAGCTGCTTTAGTGCCCTACGACAAACTTCTTCCCGGCACTCACGCCGGCAGCCGTAACTATCCGATAGGTGTATGCTCCATTGCGCAGCTCGTGCGCATCCAGTTGCAAGTGGTCGAAGGTGGCATCCACCCGGTAGGACTTCACCACCTGACCCGTCATGCTCAGCACGTCGAGCGTGGCTACCTCACCGCCTTTCACGGTGTAGGGCAGGCGGATAGATTCGGCCGCTGGGTTGGGGTAAGGCGAAGCTGTTAGCTCGTCGGCCTTGCCAGCCGTTTTCAGCGGCGTGTACGTGCCGCCCAGGCCATACACTTTCGAATACGAGGCCGAACCCTCCGACACGTAGCTAATCATCTTGGTGCCCATCGGCGTGTTGGCAACGCGCACGAAGAGGCAAGAGTCTAGTGAAGTAAGAGTACCACCTGTTTCATCCAGAATGCGCGTAAAGTTGGGGGCTGAGGTTTGGCTATAAAAATAGACCAGCACCTCTAGCCCAGCATTCGTATTGAAGAGCTTGTCGCTGACAAAATCTACCCCATCTACCGTATAGCCCGTTGGCATGTTTACTGGAATCTGACGATAGATCGAGTGATTCTGGTTGTAGATGTTTACTTGATTCGTCGCTTCAGAGAAGCCCGCGTACTTAACCTCGCCGGTACTAAGCTTATGGAAGTCAAGCTGTGAGGAATGCTTCTTTTCCAGCGTGATTTGCGCACTGGCTGTTAGGCTAAGCAGGGAGGTAAAACAAAGGAGTAGTAGCTTTTTCATAGACAGGGATAAGGTGAAGAGCAAAGCTAAGTAAGTCACCGCGCTCTTCCACTCATATTCCCTGCTTTCCTAGCTACCAGCCAATCCATTGCCGGGCCGCCAGCACGTAGAACGGGGGGCGGTTCTCATGGGCTTGATTGCTGCCAGTTTCATTATTGATGTGCGTATGGCTGCCAGCGCTGCCCGTAGTTTTGTTGAGCTCACCTGGGCGGGTGGCTCGGGTATCACCACCGCTGTCGTTTTCCTTTACGCCGTAATTGTAATTATCCGTGTACGAGTGCGCGTGCTCCCCAGCAACCTGCATGGTGTGCGTGTGGGCCGGCAATTGCGGCACGGTAAGCGTAACCGAGGCCGCGCCTCCGGTGGTGCCAATGGCATAATCCTGCGCCTGCGGGTTCATGCCGACGATAAACCGCTCCCGTAAATCGGCCGTGCTGTTCTGCCCGTTACACAAGGCCCAACCAGCAGCGGCTTGGTCGGCGTGCCCTTTGCCACTTTGATCATAGAGCGTCGCGTCATAGGCGGCAATCCACTGCACTTCACCCAGAGAGCGGGACCAGCTCTCAATGTACTTTCGGTAGGTCAACTCAAAGCCATGTGAGCCGGTGACGAGGGCCGTACCAGCTGGGGCTGTACCCCGGGGCTGGGTCAACAACTCGCGCTCGGTCATGCAGGCTTTGGTGCCGCCGGTCTGGTAGGGGCGCAGATCGGTATCGATGTATGGCCCAGCAACTACTTCGGCCGGGAAGGTCACATTTGAAGCCCCTTCGTAGCGTTGGATATTGCCCGCCAGCCAGATAAAGCCGGGACTGATACTGCCCACACCGTTTGTCTGGGTTACAGTGCAACCGCTAATGACCAGGGGCGGGGCTCCTTGCAGGTGGGCTTGCAGGGCGGCGTATACTTCATCCTGGAGCACATCGAAGTCGTCATTGGCGTAGGGTCGGCCGCCGGGTTCAAACTTGAGGTACTTCATCTCTAAGAGGTATACAGCGGCGGGGCCGGGGTTTCGTGGATGAAATAGGTGGGCACGGCGGGCTGCTGCTCGGCGGTGAAAGAGATGAATACCGGAGTCGGGGTAAGCTCTGGGGTGCTTGCCGGTGCGGTGGTTGGCTCTGTGGTCATGCGGTTTGCTGATAGAGGATATTTTCCAGGGTGCTGGTAGCCAGAAAGAATTCGTCGGCCAGCTCGGCGATGATATACTCGCGGGAGAACTTGCGCGGGCGCGGGGCCTCGGTGTAGCGGCGTTGGAAGGCGGCCCGAATTCGCTCGTTACGCTTGTTCTTGTTCGTTTGCCGGGTGAGTGTTTTCGTAGTGTTCATTATCACAAAACACTACCTGTTATGCGGGCAAGGCAAGAAAAGGATAGTTAAAAAGCTAAGGGATACCACGCTTGCGCAATTCTGGTCGCTGCTGAATAAAACACTTGACGCTGCCGATGGTGCGCCCTAAATGCTTTGCAAGCTCTGCTGCTGACTTGTCTCTGTAATGAGTCAGTAAATAGCGATAATCGGCATTGTTATATGCCTTACGACGTTGTTTAGTCACCATAGCCTCCCCTACCGTGCGGTAGTTATATCAGTAGCATACATCACTTCTTCGGTCGTATCATCCTCCAGGGCCTGCCAGGCCAGGTGCTGTTTCCAACTGGGCCGGAAGTTGACGCCAGCACCTTCGAAGTACGCGGCATCCTCTTTGGCCTTGAGCTTGGCGGCTGCCTTCGCTTTATTGGCCATCGGCATTCGGGTCTGTGGGTACTACATACTTGAAGGTGAAGCCGCCAGTGGGCAGCTTGTGCTCAGTTTCGGACTTCTCTTTGAAGCCCTCGACGAGCTGCACGAACAGTTTGGCCGCGGCCGTGTCGGGTGGGTAGTGCTCGGTGTACTCGTGCTGCTCCACACTGGAGCCGAGGCCCTGGCCACCGGAAACGGTCATGAACTTTACCGCCTGGTGAGAGTAGCCCGTGGCCCGCTCGTAGAGCTTTAGTATCACGTGCGGCGTCAGGGCCTGGAATACGTTGGTGGCCCCGTCACCCAGCTTCACGCGCTTGAGGTGGGCCTTTACCGTCTTATCCGACAGGCCGGTGGCCTCCACCAGCTCCTGCACGGTGGGCTTGCGCATTTCCTTGCGGATAATCCGGGCTATTGCCTTCTGGATTTTGGCCTGGTTGCGCTGTGCGTCTTGGCGTTGCTGGTTCGGGTTCGAGGGCATAAGTGCCTCAAATGTGGCCCTAATGCCCTTTTTCGTCAATTTTCAGAAGACAATCACGGCAGATTTTACCGTGAATGACGGGTGATTTGTACCGTGTGTGTCCTACCCAATTTGCCCCCTGCGCTGCATAGGGCAAGTTTTGGGGCACAATGGAGCGCGAATACAAACTGTTTGAGCCAATCGAGATGTGGCATGTGGCCCACCTGGCCACCTTTCTCTCCCAACTGGAGAGCAGCGGGGCCCGCACGGCTACACTTCGCATCAACTCCCCCGGCGGCTCCTGGATGGCCGGCCAGCTCATGCGCGTGTCGCTGCTCAGCAGCCGGCTGAAGGTCACGACCGTGAACGAGGGTATTGTCGGCTCCGCCGCAACGCTGGTGTTTGCCGCCGGCAACATCCGCCAGTGCCAGCCCCACGCCAAGTTCATGATGCACCAGGTATCCAGTGAGCCCGGGCACGTGCAGGTAAAGGAGCTCAAGCGGGCCGTTGCCGCCCAGGAAGCTCTGAACCGCTCCACGGCCGAAATGTACGTGGTCGCCTCCAACAAGACAGTGGAGGAATGGGAGCAGATGATGGAGGCCGAAACTTGGCTCAGCGCAGAGCAGGCCCACACGATGGAATTCTGCACGGAAGTGCTCCCGGCCAAGCCTGGCCACGTTGCCGCCGACGCCAGCATGGCTGCCGCCGACGTGCACAAATACTACATGTCACTCATTCCCCCAACAAACGAGATGAAACTCGACGAAGTGAAAAACGCACTGGCCCAGGCCGGCGTGACCCTGGCCGCTGACGCCACCGATGCCGACGTACTGGCTGCCATTACCAAGCTCAAAAACGAGGCCCCCAAGGCGGGCGAAACAGTGCAGCCGAAAACGGAGACTGAAGACCCAGCCATCACGGAGCTGAAGCGTCAGCTTCAGGAGTTGAAGGATTCGCGCCAATCTGACCAGCAGAAGCAAATCGAGGGCGTAGTCAATTCGGCCATCAGCTCAGGTAAGATAACCGCTGCGCAGAAAGACACTTACACGTCGCTGCTGAAGGCTGACTTTACCAACACGAGCAAGATTCTGGGCGAAATGCCCGCCCGCACGTCGACCGCCCAGCGCGTCAACCAAGCGGGTGGCTCTGGCAAGGCCACCGGTGCCGATGCCCGCAACGACTGGGATTTCGACAAGTGGAGCAAGGAAGATGAGGTAGGCCTGCGCGACATGAAGCGCAACAACCCCGAGCAATACCAGAATCTGCTGGCCAGCTCCGGCCTCATCTAAGCCAGTGCCCTCCAGCATCTACCGGGGCACGCCCTATCCAACTGTTCAATCTCTCTTATTCCTCATGAAAAATCTCTTTCTCATCGGTAAGCTGGCAATCGGCTTCCTGCTGGCCCTGTTCGTAGGCGCCATTCTCGGCTCGGCAACGGGCATCAACCCCGTGGCCGCCGGCGGCGTGCTGTTCGCGGCCCAGGTGCTGCGCGCCTGCACCAAGCCGGTAGAAATGCCGGGCCTGGCGTTCGACGACGTGCTGACCAGCATTTTTACCCGGGACCTGCAGAAAATCCTGTTCCCGGATAACAGCTTCTACAAGCGTACCAAGAAGCTGAACACCGATTCGGACGCACCTGGTACTGCGGCTGCTTCCTACCAGATTCCGCAGGAACTCCAGATGCCTGAGGGTATCACCGACCCGGCCGAATTTCCCTTGCCCGTTGAAGAGCTGGAGGGTGGTAATGAAATCGTGACGCTGAACCTGCTGGCCACCAAGCCCACTCGCTTGGGTGACCGGGAGCAGTTGGAAACGAGCTACGACCGCCGTGCCAGCTTCCTAAGCCTGCATGCCAACGTGCTCGACCAGATGGCCGCCGCCGTTTCCCTTAACCGCATGTCGCAAGTAGCCTCCGGTGCTACGGTGCTGACCTCAGGCGCTGCTGCTGCTGCTGCTCTGCCAGGTCTGACGGGCAACCGCAAGGCTGTCACTAAAGATGACATCATCAAGGCTTGCGAAATCCTGGACCGCACCGACATGCAGGGCAAGCGCTACGGCCTGGTGGGTGCAACCCAGCACAGTGAGCTGCTCAAAATTGAGCACTTCGTCGACTACGAGAAGACCGGCAACCAGTCGGCTCTGCTGCGTGGCGCCATCGGCTCGGTAATGGGCGTGGAGTGGTACAAGCGTAGCACGGCCGCCATTTTCACCGGTGCCGGCGCTGCCAAGGCTGTAGGTGCTGCTGCCGCTTCCGACGACAACGAGGGTATGCTCATCTGGAATGAGAATGCCATCGGCCGCGTCGAGGGCACTGTGCAGGTCTACATCAACGAGGCACAGGCCCAGTACCTGGGTGCGCTGATGAACAACGCCGTGCGCTTCGGCATGAAGCTGCTTCGCTCCGACAAAAAGGGCGTGGTGGCCATCCGCCAATCGGCTGCTTAAGCACCAGCCCACACTGCCTAACCGCAAACAAGCGGCCACTCTTCGGGGTGGCCGCTTGTGGCGGCAAAAGGCTTTTCTATGCACCTGACGCTAAAACGTACCACGTTCACCTCTGAGAGCACTATCGGCCAACTGTCGATAGATGGGCAGTTTGAGTGCTACGTCCTGGAGGATGTGGTGCGGAAGCCTAGCACGACGAAAGTATATGGCAAAACGGCCATTCCAGCCGGTACCTACCCGGTAACCATTACCCACTCCAACCGCTTCGGCCGACTCATGCCCCTGCTCGGCGGCGTGCCCGGCTTTGCTGGTATCCGCATCCATAGCGGCAACACGGCCGCCGATACCGAAGGGTGTTTGCTAGTGGGCACGACCCAGGCCCGCGACTTCGTGGGCAACAGCCGGACTGCCTATGCGCGGCTCTACATGAAAATTAAGGCTGCTATCGACCGGGGCAACCAGGTCACTATTTCTATATCGTGAGTGTGCAATCAACTAGTGAATGGGTGAAGTGGGCCCTAGGCGTCGCTCTGGCTCTCAGCAGCGGCGCCTTTGGGTACGCCCTCAACACCGAGCACCGGCTCACGAGCGCGGAGCAGACGCTGCAGGCGCATATCAATGAGGCTAAGGAAACCAAGGCCGATGTGTACCAGCGGCTCAACACCCAGGACCAGACCCAAAAGGAGGTGCTGCAGGCAGTCAACGACGTGAAAGTGGATATGGCCGCCATCCGTGGGGCCCTGGGCATACCAAAAGCATCCGTCAAATGAGAAGCACGCTACTATTGGCCTGTGTGGTTGGCCTGGCCAGCTGCGTCGCCGGGCATCAGCCAACGCCGCAGCAAAAACTGGCAACCCTCGTCGAGCAGCATCCTGAGTTGACAGCCAAGGAAACCATTCGTGTCGAGGTGCCTGTGGTTGTGCCCCAGGTGGAGTTTCAAATCAAGTACGTGCCGGTGCGCGACACCCTCCGGGAACAGCGCGAAGGCCTGGGCCTGGATTCGTTGCTGCGCCACATGGATGCCTCGCTCGACAGCGTGCAGCGCGCTGCGGCCCGCAGTCAGGTAGCGGCATACGTCCGGAGCCGCCCAGTGCTCAACGACACACTGTGTTTCGACACGCTGGGCGTGAAAGGCTGGGTATGGCGCACGGGTACGACCTACCAGATCTGGGTGGTGCGCAAGTCGATTGAGGCCACCGGTAAAACCGACGTGGTGGCCACCAAACTCGTGCCTTGTCCTAGTGCGCCGGAATACCTCTGGTACGACCCGCGCGGCTGGCCCTGGTGGATGTCGTTCCTGGCCGGCCTCGTGGTGGGCGTCGGCTTCTGCCTAGTCATTTGCTCCCTCGTGTTACGCGCCACTCGATGAAAAACCTGCTTGCCACTCTTCTGGTGCCCATTCATCGGCTACAGGCCGAAATGCCCACCTTCTGGCGTCGCGCCCAAAAACTGGCTCTGTTTGGCCTGGGTGTGATTGCCGCCCTCAAGCTGGAGCCTGAGCTCGTGCCCGACGTGGTGATGGGCTACCTCAAATACGCTTTTGTCTTTTTTACCACCGTCGCCGGTACGGCGCAATTCACCTGCAAAGATGCCTCCCAAGAAAACTCCGAAAACCCCAGCTGAAACGGGTAAGTCTGATTTCCGCTCCACGTTTGAAGCCAACCCTGAAGCACAGGAAATCTATACTACCAGCGACGGTCAAGCCTTCCTGAAAGAAGGCCCGGCGAAGTCCCACGCCAAATTTCTGGGCGACAATACAGTGTCGAAAGTGACCCGCGACGAAGCCGATGCCGAGCCGGAAGAGGAAGCAACCCCAGCCCAGTAAGGCTGACGTTGCCCGGGCCCGCGACACCATGCACAAGCTGGGTGTCGCGGTGCTCTACGGCACGGGGGATGGTGCCTACTTCACTACCCCGGAGGCCGCCACCGCCTACAATGGTGGCAACAGTTCAACCCTACTTACTTACACGCTCGACTAATGGCAACGCCTGACGTTCGTATTCAAAAAGGCCGCGGAGGCCTGGGCCGGCAGCGCCCCACCGAGGACGGTATTTGTGGCCTGGTCACCCAAGGCGTCAGTGTCGACGATGGCCTGCAGCTCGGTACCGTCTACGAAATCCGCTCCCTGCGTCAGCTCGAAGCCCTGGGCGTGGATGCTGACTACGACACCACCAATAATGCAGATCTGCATTACCACGTGTCGGAATTCTTCCGCATGAGCCAAGGCGGAGTGCTCTACCTGCTCGTGGTGGCTCGCACGGTCACCATGGCCCAGATGGCTGATAAAGCCCTCACCCACGCCAAGCGCCTGCTCGTCGAAGCCGACGGGAAAATCAAGCAGCTGGCTATCTGCCTCGACTCGGCCGATGGCTACGCCGCCGTAACCGTGAACGGCCTCGATGGCGACGTGGTGGCCGCCCTGCCCAAGGCCCAGGCCCTGGCAGCCGAGGAATTCACCGAGCACCGCCCGGTGCTGGTGCTGCTCGGTGGCCACGGCCTGGCCACTAACCTGGCTGGCGTACTGGACCTGCGCGCCCAGAGTGCCGAGAATGTTGCCGTAGTTATCGGCTGTGACCACCTGACCAAGCCCGGCGTGCCAGCCGTGGGTACGCTGCTGGGCACGCTCAGCTTTGCCCAGGTGCACGAGGATATCGGCTGGCTCGACAAGTTCAACCTCGCCTCCGATGGCCGTTTCCTCAAAGCAGGCCTGACCAACGGTAAAACCGTGGGTGAGACGCTGCCCGCCGATTTGGGCGCCCTCGATGGCAAAGGTTACCTGTTTGCGCTGAAGCATACCGGTTTCGATGGCCTGTACTGGAACGACTCGCACACCTGCACGGCGCTGGATAGTGATTACGCCTACATCGAGAACACCCGCACGCTTAACAAGGTGGCCCGCGTGGTGCGCCAGTCGCTGCTGCCCTCGCTCAAAGGTCCGCTCAAGCTCACGGCCGATGGCCTGCTGCAGCCGCAGGTGGTAGGTGATCTGGAGGCCAAGAGTAAAACCGCGCTGGAGGCCAACATGGGCCGGGCCGGGGAATTCTCGGCCTGCGACATCTACATCGACCCCGCCCAGGACGTGCTGGCCACGAGCCGGGTGGAAGTCGACTACTCCATCGTGCCGGTGGGAGTAGCGCGCGAAATCGTGGGTACCATCGGCTTTGTCAAGAGCCTTTAATCCTTCCTAGCAATGCCTGGACTCAACGAACTACAACCGCTCATCAACGGCGTGGCCTATAGCTGGGCCGATATCAACGCTCAGATTCTGGGCAAAACCATGTACGGCATCACGGCCATCTCTTACGAGGATGAGCAGGCGATGGAGGATAACTACGGCGCCGGCATGATGCCTACCAGCCGCGGCTACGGCAAGCTGGAATCCAAAGCCAGCATCACCATTGAGGCTAAGGAATCCGAGCGCCTCGTGGAAGCTGTGCCCAGCGGTCGGATTCAGGACATTCCGCCCTTCCCCATCACGGTGGCCTACGTCAACCCGGCTAACAAAACCGTGACGCACAAGCTCATGAACTGCCAGTTCAAGGGCAACAAGCGGGATGTGAAATCGGGTGACACCAAAATTGAAGTCGAACACACTCTTATCATCTCTCATATCCAGTGGAAGTAAACCTCGAAGCCCTCAAGAAAGAGCACGGCGACATTCACACGCTCACGCTCAACGACAAGGCCGGCAAGGTGGTAGCTACGGCCTACCTCAAAGAGCCGGACCGCAACCAGGTGGCCCGCGCCATGTCGCTGATTGCCCAAACCAAGGTTTTTGAGGCCGGCGAGTTCCTGCTAGAAAACTGCCTCGTTGCTGGTGATGACGCCATCCTCAACACCCCCAAGGTGAAGATGTCGGCTTGCATGCAGGCCGTGCAGCTGGTGGAAATGCTTGACGGGGAGCTTAAAAAAAACTAACGCCGCTGCCCATCGACGAGCGTACGGGCAAAGATGGCCTGCGCAAAGCCGATGCGCTGATTAGCTACTACCTCCATATCCCGCATCCGGAAGCCCTTCCGAATGACGTGTGGCAGGACAAAGCCGGGCAAGCCAACTGGCTGCACCGAATCATTCAAGAACAATAGGTAAGGGGAGCGGCCGCCACGGTGGCTCCCCTTCGCTTTTCCCACCATGGCCAACCTGCTTTCCTACACCCTTAAAATCGTCGACCTGTTCACGGCTCCGCTCCGCAAAGCGGCTGTGGATGGGGAGTCGTCGATGGGCCGCGTGACCCGCGCCGCCCAGCGGGTGCAGGCCGCTACCGGCAAGGCTGGCACGAGTGGGGCCGCCTCGCTGGGTAAACTCAGTCAGGCCGCCCAGGGCGCCGCCGCCAAGGCCGTGCAGATGGGTAGCTCCTTTTCGGCTGCCAATCAGCGTATCCTGAGCACGAGTACCCGCGCTACCAGCAGCTTGAATGCACTGGAGATAAAGCTCAACACGCTCAAGCAGGAACGCCGTGTAGCGCTTAATCTCAACGACCTGGCCCGCGCCAACCGCGCCATTCAGGAAGTGGAGCAGAAGATGGACCAGCTCGAAAACCACGGCCGCCGCAGTGGTGGGGGCTTCGGGCTGGGTGGGCTCATCGGTGGCCTGGCCATTGCCGGCGGTGTCGCTGGCTTGATGGGTGGCGTGCGCGATACGGCCCAGATGCAGGGCATGAATAACGCCATCACCTTTGCCGCCGGCTCGGCTAAGGAAGGCGCTACCACGCTGCAGTTTTTGGACCGCAGCAGTGATAAGCTGGGCCTGAATTTGCTCAGCGCCACCGAGGGCTACCGCACGCTGGCCGGCTCGATGATGGGTACCAAGCTGCAGGGCGAAGGTACCCGGCGCATCTTTCAGCAGGTGGCCACGGCTACCACCGTGATGGGCGCCAGCGGCGAAGACCAAAAGGGCGTTTTTCTGGCGCTAGGCCAGATCATGAGCAAGGGCAAAGTGCAGGCGGAAGAATTGCGCGGCCAGATTGGGGAGCGGATTCCGGGGGCCTTCAAGATTGCCGCCGATGCCATGGGCGTAAGCCAGGCCGCGCTCAACAAAATGATGGACGATGGCAAGCTCACCTCCGACGTGTTCCTGCCTCGTTTCGCCGCCCAGCTGCAGAAAGTATTCGGGCCCGGCCTGGCCAAAGCGGTGAACAGCACCCAGGCCAACTTGAACCGCTTCGATAACGACTGGCTCAAAACCAAAACCATTCTGGTGGAGGCCCTGCTGCCCACGGTGATGGAGCTCATGGCCGGCGTGCGCAGCACGATGGAAGTAGTTCGCGCGGCCACCCGCTTCGTGCAGGAGCATGCCACCGCTTTCAAGCTCCTGGCAACCTTTATCCTGCCAGTAGTAGCGGCCGTGATGGCCTACTCGGCTTACGTGCGCACGGCTGCCATGGTAACCGGTCTGTGGACTACGGCCCAAATGCTGCTCAATGGCGCTATGATGCTGAACCCGGTGGGCTTGGTCATTGCCGGCATTGCCGCGCTGACTGCCGGCATTATTTACGCCTGGAACAAGTTCGAGGGCTTCCGCGGCTTCCTCTACGGCTTTGCCGCTTCGGTCAAGCAGATTTTTAAGGGCATTGGTGATATCGTGATGGGCGCCCTTACCCTCGACCATAAGCGCTTTATCCAGGGGCACCTGGAGCTGCTCAACGTGGCCAAGGCAGCGCGGGGCGGCTATGCGCAGGGTGTGGCGGCTTTCCGGGCTGGCAACGCACCCGGTGCCGGCGGCACTTCTCCCGACCAGCAGATGGCGGCCAGTGGCCCGATGCCTGCCGGTGGTGGCGTGGGCCTGCCCAATGCCAAGGGCAAGAGCGGTGGGGCCACCGGGGCCGGCCGGGGCGTGACCCACATCACCATCAACATTCAGAGCCTGGGCCAAACGACCATTCACTCCACTTCGGTGCGCGAAGGCGTGCAGGAGCAGAAAGAAGCCGTGCGCACGGCCCTGCTCAGCGTGCTCAACGATGCTAACGCCATGACGACCTGATGCAATACAATATCAACCTGCGGGCCCTGGCTGCCGAGGCCTTCGGCTACGCGCCCCTGATTCGCTACGAGCTGCCGGAGGAACCCGAGAAAGAAGGCCCGTCAACCGAACTCTATGGCACGCCCTTGCCGCCCGATTTTGAGGGTACCGGCCTGCTGGGCTTACCCGTCTTCGCCCGGGTGGAGTTCCTAGCCGCCGCCGGCTGGGCCCAGGTGGTGCTCAATGACCCAATCGTAGAAATCAGCCGCGACAAGCTCATCGTGACCACCGAAATACAGGGCCGGGATGGCTCCGTCAAGGAGTTTATCAGCAACGGCGACTATGCCGTGACCATCAAAGGCGTGCTGGCCTCTGACCCCACCGATGGCCGCTACGCCCGGCGCTACCCCACTCGGGAAGTGCAGGCGCTGCAGGCAGTCATCAATGCCAAGGAGGCCATACCCGTAACGGGCCGCCTCTTCAAGCTGCTGGGCATTCGCAACCTGGTGATCAAAGGCCATAGCTGGCCCGCGCTGCCGGGCTTCACCAACCTGCAGGCCTACGAGCTGCGCTGCCTCAGCGACGAGCCCATCGAACTACAAACCGCTTCTCTGCCCGCCCTGGGCTTCGCTTTCTCGCCCACGACCTAATGCTCCGCCTCACCTGCCAACTTACTATCGGGCGCTTTACCCTGGATTTCGTCAACGATATCCAAATCGAAAGCACCTGGCAGCAGCTCACCGACACCTGCTCTATCCGGCTGCCCCGGAAAGCGCTGGTGCTGGGTGGCCAGCTGCTACCCGACGTGCTGAAGGTGGGGGAACGGGTGGAGGTCAAATACGGCTATGATGGCGTGCTGCGCACGGAGTTTGTCGGCTACATCGTGGGCGTGAAGACGGGGCCGCCGGCCGAAATCCAGTGTGAGGATGAAATGTACCTGCTCAAGCGCAAGCCGATTACCCACTCGTGGCGGTCGGTGTCGCTGCAGGGGTTGCTGGAGTACATCCGCAGCCAGGCCGGGCTGAGCTTCGGCATCGAGACGCTGGGTGCGGCCAACCTGGGCAAATTCACCATCAACCAGGCCACTGGGGCCCAGGCCCTCGACGCACTACGCAAGGATTATGGCATCCGCTCCTTTTTCCGGGCGGGGGTGCTCATTGCTGGCGACCCTTACAAGGCCGTGGCCCAGGCCCCGCGCCACTTGCTCACCTTCAGCCGCAACGTCATCAGCAACGATTTGCAGTATGTGCGGGCTCAGGACGTGCGCATCAAGGTGCGGGCCATCAGTCACATCGAGGGCAAGAAAAAGGGCCGCAAGCGCATCGTGAAGGAATTCGGGGACCTGCTCGACGGAGAGCTGCGCACACTCAATTTCGTGGGGGTGGCCGAAGCCGACCTGGAGGCCCGGGCCAAAGCCGAACTAGCCCGCCTGCGCTTCGATGGCTACCGCGGCACGCTGACCACCTTCGGCGCGCCCTACGTGGAGCATGGCGACGTGGTGGTGATTCAGGACCCAGATTACCCGGAGCGGGAAGGGGCCTACGCGGTGGATAAGGTGGTCAAATCATTTGGCGTGGGCGGCAGCCGGCGCGTCATCACACTAGGCCCGAAAGCATGAGCAACCTGAAAGAGCAATTCGAGCGGCTGATGAATGGCCAAATCCCAGTGGCCGTCATCAGCGGCACGGTGGTAGCCGTGCGGCCGGACGAGGATACCTGCGACGTGCAGCCCAACAGCGACGATGCGGTGGTATTCGATGTGGCCCTGCTCAATGGCATTTATCCGGCCGAGGGCGCCGAAGTGCTGATCGGGCTGGTGGAAAACCGGCTCGTCGACACCTTCCTCATCGCAGCCGACAAGGTGACGCACTACCGCCTGGCCACCGAGCAGGAGAATTTCCTCACCTGGGCCCAGGACTTTCTGCAGGCCATCATGCAGCTCACCGTGACCACGCCGGCCGGCCCGAGCGGAGTGCCCATCAACCTACCCGCTTTTCAGCAACTGGCCGAGCGCCTGCCCAATCTCTTTATCAAGTAGCCATGGCTCTGAACACACCCCTATTGAAAACGGCCATTCTAAGCATCCTCGACGACCAGGCCAAGCGCACCGATAACCCCGCCCAGGCCCGCGAGGACTTTGCCCAGCAACTGGCCGAGGCCATCACCGCCCACATCAAAACCGGCCAGGTGCAAACCACCGGTACCGCTGCGGCCCAAACCGGCACTATCCTATGAAGAGCCTCGACATTCTGCTCGACGAGTCGTTCGACCTAGCGGTGTCGGCCCAGGGTGATTTTGTGCTGGGGGAGTCGGAGGCCCAGCACGTGGACTTGCTGCTCCAGAGCCGGCAAGGCGACTGGCGCGAAAATCCGCTCGTGGGCGTCGGCATTGCCCGCTACCTGAAAGCCCCCTACGGCCCGGCGCAGGCCGCGATGCTGGCCCGCGACATCACCATTCAGCTCGAGCGCGACGGGTTGCGGATACTGGAGCTTGACGTGGCAGATCTGGCCGATATCACCCTCAACGCAGAACGGCTATGATCCAGATAAGCGACGGGCAAAGCCTGCTCGATATCTGCCTGCAGGAACTGGGCACGGTGGCCGTGCTGCACGAGTTGGCCTTGGCCAACAGACTGGCCATTACCGAACCACTCCGTGCGGGCCAGCTGCTCGTCGTGCCGGCTAGCATCGCTGCCCGGCCTGACGTGGCCGCCTACTTCGCCGCTCGTCAGCAGCGCATCAATACCAGCCTGGGCAGTGAGCTGGAGGAAGCCGAGCCGGACCCCGTGGACCGCCTGCTCGACTTCGATATCCGAGATTTTTCCAAAAACGATTTCAACTAAGAGTATGTACGCTGACAATATCCGTGACTCCGCTTCGGCGCACATCCGGGCCGGCCAGAGCGACACCTCCGCGGCTGATATGCTCGCCGTTGTCGGTACCGTAGCCGATGCCGTGGAAGCCCTGGAGGGTTTAGCCGAGGGGGCTCAAATTCTGAAGGGCACTGTAGTGCCGGCGGCCGGCCTGGGCAAGAATGGAGACGCCTATATCAATACCGTTACCACAGATTTCTTTCTGAAGGAAAATGACGAGTGGGCATTCCAATTTAAGATGCAGGGTCCCGCCAGCACGGTACCCGGGCCACGTGGCCGGCCTGGTGCCGACAGCACCGTACCCGGGCCCCGGGGGGCAAACAACTACGAGCTGTGGCTTGCCGATGGCAATACCGGTACGCTAAAGCAATACCTGGCTAGCCTGGAGGGCCAAGATGGTGACAATGGCGAAGACGGAGCACCAGGGAACGTCATGCGTTGGGAGAGCTATGCTCCGACGACGGAAGCTGGCAACCCAGGAGATGCCTGGTTTCACAGCATCAGCGAAAGCAAGGTTGCCCTCTACGAGTGCTATACCAGCCTGCAGGGCGCCGTTCTTGAAGGCGACGAGCAGCAGCTTACGTCCCGGTGGCGCAAGCGCTATACCTCCCCTGATGCGGGCGACGCATTGACCGCGGCCAATTTGAGCAACCTCATTACCACCGGTACCGGACTCACGGCGGCTGTTGAGAATGGCAAGCTCAAGATTTCGCTTTCCTCAGTCGTCGTTACCCCGGGCAATACCGCCCCAGTGGTGAGCTTAAGCGCGCCTGTTGCGGGTGCCACGGCCACGGCGGGCACACTACTGAATCTGGTGGCCGTGGCCACCGATGACGTGTCGGTGAGCAGTGTGGACTTTCTCAATGCCGGCGGCGTGGTGCTGGCCCCCGGCACGAAAAACGGCAACCAGTACACGGCCACTATCACGGTACCCAATACGCCGGGCACCTTTGGTATTACAGCCAAGGCAACAGATGGGGCCGGTCTGACTAATACGGCTACGGTCAACATTACCATTCAGGCCGCTACGCCGGCCAACACCGCGCCGGTGGTGAGTATCAGCTCGCCGGCTGCAGGGGCCACCGTTACGGCCGGTACCTCACTGCCTCTGTCGGCCACGGCCACCGATGATGTGTCCGTAAGCAGCGTAGAATTCTATAACGCGGCGGGGGCTTTGCTGGCGCCTGGTGTCAAAAACGGCAACCAGTACACGGCCAGCATCACCGTGCCCAATACGCCCGGCGCATTCATCATCACGGCCAAGGCCCTCGACGGGGCCGGCCTGACCAACACGGCCGCCGTGAGCATCACGATTCAGGCCGCCGTGGCCACGGCGCTACCGGCCCCGCAAAACGTACAGGCTACAGCTATTAGCAGCTCGGCTATTTCGGTAGCCTGGTCCCCTGTGCCCAATGCCACTGGCTACGCACTGGAGGCGGCCCTGACTGCCAATGGCAGTTATACCGAAATCTACCGCAACACCAGCACTAACTACACCCACGGTGGCCTGCCCGCATCGTCACCACGCCATTATCGGGTGAAGGCCCTGGGCACCGGTGCAAACGCGGATTCGCCCTACTCAGTGAAGGTCAACGCCACGACGCAGGCAGTACCCTCGACCTACAACAAAACCATTCTGGCCCTGATCATCAGCCAGAGCAATGGCAGTACGCTGGGACGGATGGACACGCGCCCGGTCGGGCAGTTCGAGACGGAGTACACGGCCATGCAAACGCCGCGCACCCGCGCTTTCCTGTTCAATGAAACGACGCAGGCAATTGAGCCCATCAGCCGCAGCAATGGCCGTTGCTATACCGCTTCGGAGGCCGAGCTAGCGCTGATTGGGGGTGCTGAACTACTGGCTATTGAGTTCGAGAAGCGGAGCACGGGCAAGCTGTTCTACAACAACCGTTGGAAGAACGGCAGCCCGATTACCGATTTCGCCAAAACAGCGCCTGATACCTATTACTACAACAGTGCCGTATCCGCGTCCATTGAAACCAAGGAGGCTTTCGTGGCGGCGGGTGGTCAACTGCTTCCAGAAAACATCAAGCTAGGTATCTGGCAGGGGGAAACCTGGGCTGACCTGGATAACTGGATTCCAACGGCAACGGAGTGGACGGACAACTTCACCGACGACGTGGGGCTGCCCGATGGCTGCGACCTGATTGTAGTGTTGCCCAAAACGCAGACGGATTTCCACAACGTGGCCCAGGCCCGCGTGAACATCGCCCAGTTTGCTGCGACCTATACCCGCCACAACGTGCTGGTATGGGATGCCGAGGGCATGAATCTGCAGGACGAGCCGGAAAAGCACCACTACGACTTCCCCAGCCACGTGCTGCGCGCGCAGCAGATGGTGGCCCTGTGGATGGGAGAAACCATCACCAAAACATGGGTATCTGAGCGGAAAACGGCCTCGTGTGGGGCGGGTACCACGGGCCCCGACGTGGTACGTCAGGCCTTCAGCACGGTGAACTTGGCTGACGCTAACACCAAGGCCCAGACCCTGGCCAACGCGGATCTGCAGTGCGAGGTGGTTGTGTCTGATGCCGACCCGGATTATCCGTACCTGCACGTCCGCAAGCAGGAAATCACGGCCACGCAGGGTATCACGGTAACGAACACCAACACGATTACCGCTACCGGCTTTGTAGGTGGCAACGGGAGCACCCAGCCTCGCTTTGCCAAGCACCGCTACGGCTGGCGGGATAACACCCAGCACCCGATTATTGCCTATCAGCGCTTCAAGCTGGTAGACATTGCTCAGCTCATTGGCCCCGAAACCGATGGCCAGTACGCCAACCAGGGAGTAAACCAATTCCTGTACGGTGCCCGCACCGGTACGCCCAACTACAGCAACGATTTGGAGGATATTCACTTCGGTACTTATGTGAAAGTGAGCAGCTCGGCCGGTCAGGTCGATGTGGGCGCCAATATGTTCACGGTCAACAACAGCCCGGCCTTTGACCCGCGGGCCTTAGTGGGCAAGTACCTGCGCATTGTCTATGAGCAGACCCGCACCATCCTGCTCCTGGAGGGCCCCACCCGCGCCCAGGACGTAGTGTTGTCGGTGGAAAAATATCGGATGGAAACCGGCCCGAGCATTGTGATGACACCCACCATTGCCTGGCTGTGGCAGGGCTGCCGCATTGAAGATATCTGGCTGGCGGCCGTGACGATTGTAGACTTTTCAGCTCCTGTATAATGGCCAGAACGATAACCGAAATTCTAGCTTCCATTCAGCAGGCGCGGGCCAACACGCCCGCCCTAGCTGAATTCAAATCCAACTCGGCCACGTCGCTGATGGGACTCTGGTCTTATATCACGGCTGTCGTGCATTGGGCCCACGAGGTGCTCTGGGACCAACACAAGGCCGACGTAGACGCGACCCTGGCCCGGGCTAAGCCGGGTACGGCGGGCTGGTACGCTGAGCAGGCCTTGCTGTTCCAGGAGGGTGATACGCTCGTAGCCGACGATGCCGGCATTCATTACCTGGCCGGCAGCACGGGGGCGAAAATCATCACCCGAGCCGTAGCCATCGAAAACGAGCTCAGCGGCAAGCTCTTTATTAAGGTGGCCACCGATGGCCCCACGCCGGGCACGCTGGCCGCGCTTACCCCGGCCCAACTCACCCAGGTGCGCGGCTACTTTGACCGAAAAGGCTTTGCCGGCGTACGCAAGGAAGTAGTTAGCCGCGCGGCCGACCGGCTGAAAGTCGAGGCCGAAGTGTACTACGACCCACTCATCAATGTGCCCGCCCTGCAGCTGCTCGTGCAGGCGGCCGTGCAGCGGTACCTGGCCAACCTCGAATTCAATGGCCTAGTATACCTGGCCCGCATCGAGGACGCCATCCAGTCAGTACCTGGTGTGAAAGATGTAAAGCTGGTGCGGGTATCGGCCCGGGCGGGTGCTGGCGCCCCGAAAGTCATTAGTCGGTTTTATGAGACGGAAGCCGGCTACATCGTGACCGACGAGGCCGCCGGTAGTACGCTCGTCGATACCCTCCAATTCCTGCCCCATGCCTAGTTTCTCCGAGCAAATGCCCACCCGTTACCGGGTGAAGGTATTTAGCCTGCTCACCTCCTTACTCCCGTCGCTGCTGCGCCGGCCGAAGATGATAGCCTGGCTGCAGGTGCTGCACACGCCCCTGCTCGACCTCTACGAGCAGTTCGCCCAGCATGTGGCCACAACGGCCACAGAGTTGAGCTACAACGGCCAAACCATGCTGCTGGAAAAGGCCCTGAATGACCGGTTCGACCCAGTGTTTACCCGCATCCGAATTATCAACTCGGATACGGACCTGAGCCCGGTCTACCTCAACTTCGTCAGCGAGCAGCAACCGATGCCGATATCCTACTTCGCTTATGAAGGGGAGCCGCTGCTCTACATGGCCAGCTGGATAGATTTCATGAACCAAACCGGCTTTACCGTGCGGGTGCCGCGGTCTTTGGAAAATCAAGAGGCCCCGCTGCAGGCCCGCATTAAACAATTGAAACTGGCGCTGATTCGCCACCGCATCGTCTACTTCTAGCAACATGAAATATGTAAAGTTTGAATCGGGAGGCCGCCCATGGGCTAACGATGATTTAGATGTACTCCAGGATGAGGTGTACGCCGCCATCCAATCCACGCTGCAGGGGGCACCACCTATGGTGCTTAGCGGGTGCAAGGCTGAGCAGCCAGTGCCCGGCTTCGGTAGCATCAGCCCCGGCTTTATCTGGCTGGCGGGCAATATTCAGCGCTATGACGGAGCGTCCGACGTGACATTTCCGGCTGAAATCATTGCGGGGGAGTATGTCGACACTGATTTCCGCGCCTATCAGACCGGCGGTAGTAAGGCCTGCATGACCGAACGGGAGTTCATCACCCAGCCCGCCGGTACCGCGGCGGCCGACGTGGCCCGCATCACGTTTATTTCCGGGCCAGAGTTGACCTATTGGAAATACATCGAAAGCAAAACTCGCTACGTGGGGGAGGTACAGATGCTGGCCATATTCGACTCTCGCCACTACGACAACACGGGCAAGGGCTGGACGGACCTTGACACCCGGGGCTGGGCGTTGTGCAATGGGCAGAACGGCACAGCCGACCTACGAGAGCGGTTTGTGGTGGGCATGCACCCGCAGGCAAACGACTATAGCCAGCCCGGTAAAACGGGGGGGGCTGCTCAGGTAAAAATCGAGGTTGAGCATATGCCAGCGCACACCCATGACGTGGGCAGGGCAGGTAAGCACCGGCACAAGCAGGAGCGAAACACCAAATCTACTTCCAGCGAGAAGGCCAGTGCTACGCGTTCAGGTAACCCTGAGTTTGACGGTAACTACCTCGATACATCCGAGGCTGGGGAGCACACCCACGAGCTGGCTGAAACCGGGGGGGGACAGCTCCACGAAAACCGGCCGCCCTTTTATGTATTGGCTTTTCGGCAGTGGATAGGGTTTTAAGTAGTAAGGGTGAGAGGCAATGTGTAGCTTTGTTTCTCACCCTTATTCCTTTTATGAAAAAGTTATTTACGCTCCTTCTGTCCTTTACTGCTCTGACTGCTAGCGCTCAGATAACGTTGGAAAAAGAGTATGCAGCTGGCACACTTCGTCTCGACGTAATCAAGCTCTCAACTGGCGCCGTAAAATATGTTACGGCTGAGGATAAATCTCCCACGGTGCGCTTGTACAACTTGGACCACTCGCTTTTTCGGCAGGTTACTTTGCCCACTGCTCTGATTGGTACCGACTTTTACGTGGAAACGATAGCCGATAAGCTGTTCAACCAGGATGCAGCCCTAGAATTTGGGGTAAGTGTGCGCAATGCCACTGATACGAATTCGGCTTACAAGATTATCTCAGAGTCTGGAAGCCTGATTGCAAGCATTGACTCTGTTGCCGGTGTAGAGTTCTACAACACACCTGCAGGCGCTAAAATGTTAGCCGCTCGAAATTTCAACTTGAAGCGGGCCAACGAGGGGGTGCGGGTGTATAACCTGCCAGGCACCTACACGACTCTGAAAGCCACCAACAAACTCGACGAGCTTACCGCCTCCCCCTACCCCAATCCGGCGGCAGAATCCATCCGCCTGCCCTACTCGGTGAAAAAAGGCGAAGTAGCCACCCTCGACGTACTCAGCATGACGGGCCAAGTGGTGAAGTCCTACAAAGTAGACGCCACGTTTGACCACCTGCAGCTCAAAGCCCGGGAGTTGCCCGCCGGCACCTACGTGTACCGGGTGACTTCCGCCACTGGAGCCACGGCCGGAAAGAAGTTTGTGGTAACTCGATAGAGCAAGCCCCAGTAAGGAAAAAGCCTCGACCATCTGGCCGGGGCTTTTTTTTACCTTTCTGTGATGGAATCAAACGCCCGCGTTAAACTTTCTGCTCGAGTCGCTAAGAAAACTGGCGGATACAGCCTTATCGAGATTCGGCCCGGTTTTGATGAAGAACCCTGGCAGATGGAGCTATATCACGAAATAGCCAAGAAGCTCGGCCCAGAGGAAGCGGCGGCATTTGTAGCTGAGCGGTATTTGCTCGACCATCCCACCCAACTGGTGGCGGTAGGGCGGCAGCTCATCACGGCCTTAGTGCTTCAGGTGCTGGCACCTGACAGTGAATAAGAGCACAAATAGACCCGCTTTGTTCTACTACTCTTTTGTGCTTTTTACGCCAATCTGTTGGCAAAACTGTTGGCAAGTCACAAAAAAAGCCCTTCCCGTTGCCGGGAAGGGCTTTTCAGTGGAGCTGCAGGGAGTCGAACCCTGGTCCAGACAAGGAAACCGTCGAGCTTTCTACGTGCGTATCTACGCTTGGATTTTCGTGAAACTCCGGGCGCGCATCAGGCCCGTAGAGTCTCCTTAGATGCAGTTGGTTTTCGCTAGAAAGTCACACCTCCTTCCTAACTATCTTCTACTTACGACGCCCCGAACTCACCCGTGTAAAAGAAAACGGGTGCGGGACGATGACATTACCTAGTACCTAGACTAAGCAGCCATGGCGTAGCTATACTCGCCAGTTATTGTTCGAATGATTTGGTCGCAGAAGATCCATTCAACTCCTGGCACGCTTACTCGCGACTTGCGCAAGCTGTCAATTCCGGTCAGCCCCAAATGGTAAAGAACGATGCCCGCCATGCTCGGCGGGGTGCGAATGTACGCATTCAGGGGTAATAACGTTCTGTTATCTGCAATTTGTTCCCTTCCAAAGACCGTCTTTTCGGGGTATCTTTGCAGGAAGGAGTATGGAAAATTTCGTCGTTTCGGCCCGTAAATACCGTCCTGCCACGTTTAGAAGCGTGGTGGGGCAGCAGCACGTGACTACCACGCTGCAGAATGCCATTACCAGCCAGCACCTGGCCCAGGCCTTCCTGTTTTGCGGCCCCCGGGGCGTGGGCAAGACCACCTGCGCCCGGATTCTGGCCAAGACCATCAACTGCGAATTCGTGGAGCAGCACGTGCGCCAGGGCCGGCCCGTGTCGGAACTGCTGCGCACCCAGCCCGAGCTGGTGCCCACCGCTTTGCAGCAGGCTGCCGACCCCGATAACACTCCGTTCGAGCTCGAAGCCTGCGGACAGTGCCCTTCCTGCCGGGCTTTCCAGGAAAATGCCTCCTTCAATGTGCACGAGCTGGATGCCGCCTCCAACAACTCGGTGGAAGACATCCGCAGCCTGGTAGAGCAAGTACGCTACGCCCCCCAGCAGGGTCGTTTCAAGGTGTACATCATCGACGAGGTGCACATGCTGTCCAACGCGGCTTTCAACGCCTTTCTCAAGACGCTGGAAGAGCCGCCATCCTACGCCATTTTTATCCTGGCTACCACTGAGCGGCACAAGATTATCCCCACGATTCTGTCGCGCTGCCAGATTTTCGACTTCAACCGGATTCGGGTCGACGACATCCGCGGGCACCTGCGCCACGTGGCTACCCAAGAGAAGATTCAGGCCGAAGATGACGCTTTGCACCTGCTGGCCCAGAAAGCCGACGGCGGCCTGCGCGACGCGCTGAGCATGTTCGACCAGATGGTGACCTTCTCGGGCCACAATCTGACCTACAAGGATGTGGTGCAGAACCTGCACATTCTCGACTACGAGTACTACTTCCGCCTCATCGACGCCCTGCTAGGCGAAAACCTGTCGCAGACCCTGCTGCTGCTCGACGAGGTGATGCAGAACGGCTTCGACCTGCACAACTTCGTGGTGGGCACTGCCGAGCACCTGCGCGGCCTGCTCGTGTGCAAGGATCAGGTGACGGTGCAGCTGCTGGAAGTGTCGGAGGGCATTCGGGTGCGCTACGTGCAGCAGGCCCAGGCCGCCCCGCTGGCCTTTCTGCTCTCGGCCCTGAACCTGGTGAGCCAGTGCGACCGGGAATTCAAGCAGGCTAAAAACCAGCGCCTCCACGTGGAGCTCATGCTGATGAAGCTGGCCTACCTTAATGGGGCGGTACAGTTCGCCCGTGACATGAGCCCTTCGTCCTCCAACGGCGAGGCTAAAAAAAAAACTAGTGTAGCGCCCGTTGCGGCTACATCGAACGGCTCAGCAACTCCGGCTCCTGCGGTAAAGGAGACTTTCCACGTGGCCCCGGCCGTGAACGGCACACCCGCGCCCACCCTGAACGGGGCGCCCCGGGCCGTAGCGGCAGCCATTACCCAAACCACGCCCCCCCCTCCGGTTTCGGCCACGGTAGCGCCGCCCGTCGTGTCGGCTCCCGCCGACCCGGAGCCCATTGTGCCCATCGAAAGCGGCATTGAGGAGCTGCACGACACGCCTAGCATCGAGGAGCCGGAAGTGGTGGAGCCCGTCCGTCAGTTTCGCGACACCACGCCGCACGTGGAAATCGGGGCGCCCAGCTTCGAGGGCCACGAGCCGGAAGGTCCGCGCCGCATTGCCCCCGTGCTCAAGCCGCTCAATCCCGCCGCCAAACTTATTCCGAGCCTGAAGGACCTTAAGGCGCAGGTGGCCCAGCAGGTATCGGCCAGCCAGGCCGGGCCGGCGGTGGTGGAGGAAGAGGTTACGGGCCCCGTCGCGGGCTTGCCGGCCATCGACGAGGAAAAGCTGCTCCAGGTCTGGAACGAAATCAAGGAGTCACGCAGAGCGGAGCGCATGACCGAGTACGTACTGCTGAACCGGCCCATGCTGGTCGATGAGCAGCACGTTATTCACCTCACCGTCGACAACCCCGTGCAGCTCGACCAGTTCAACGACTTCCGGGCCGAGCTGCTCACCGAGCTGCGCCGCCGCACCGGCTACCGCCACCTCAATGTGCAGGTGGTGCTGGCCGAAAAAGCCCCCGCTGGCCGCATGCTCTACACCTCGGCCGACAAATTCGAGTACCTCTCCGAAAAATTCCCGGTGTTGCTCACCATGAAGCAGCGCCTGGGCCTGGATACCGACTAACAAGTAGAGCCAGCCAGTAGTAGCGCGAACGTTGTAGTGCGCGTGCCCCGCGCCGTTTCCACGGTTGTCGTTCCGGCACGCGCACTACAACGTTCGCGCTACTAGCGTTTTAGCCCGTTCTGATCTACCCCACTTATTTCGGCGCCACCGCGGCGGCCAAGCCCCGCACGCAGCCTGCTGCCGACTTACTCTTTCCTACCCCAAACCAGGCGCCCTTACATACTAATTATTCCGGACTTTGCGCCCAACTTAAAATATGCTCATAATCAATCCAATAGCGCATTGTGTTTTTAATTGCAATACCGGCCGCCTATCTTTGAAACCTTGTCCTTACGCCTCGCTTTCTGCCCTGGGAATTTCGTGAAAAAACCCTTTCTGCTACTATTTCCAGCCATTGCGGCACTTGGCCTTACCACCCAGTGCCAGACGAGCAAGCCCGCCGCCACCACGGCGGCTACCACCGCTCCGACCCCAACGGCTCAAGCTCAGCAGAAGGAATACAAGTACGAAACCGTGGAGGGCGACCCGCTCAAGGCTCGCATCTACACCCTGGATAACGGCCTGACCGTGTACCTGTCGGACTACGACGACGCGCCCCGCATCCAGACTTACCTGGCCGTGCGCGCCGGTTCCAAAAACGACCCCAGCACCGCCACCGGCCTGGCCCATTACCTGGAGCACATGGTGTTCAAGGGCACCTCGAAGCTGGGTACCCAGAATTGGGCCGCCGAAAAGCCCGAGCTCGACAAGATTGAGGCCCTCTACGAAGTGTACCGCTCGAAAACCGACCCGGCCGAGCGCAAAAAACTCTACCACCAGATCGACTCGATTTCGAGCGTGGCGGCCAAGTACGCCGTAGCCAACGAGTACGACAAGGTGATGGGCGCCATCGGCTCCAAGGGCTCCAACGCTTACACCTCGGTCGAGCAGACGGTGTACCAGGAGGATATTCCCTCGAACCAACTCGAAAAGTGGGCCGCCATTCAGAGTGAGCGGCTGGGCGAATTGGTGCCCCGCCTGTTTCACACAGAATTAGAAGCCGTGTACGAGGAGAAAAACCGGGGCCTCGACAACGACTTCTCGAAGGAATACGAGGCGCTGAACGCCAGCCTGTACCGCCAGCACCAATACGGGACCCAGACGACCATCGGGACCATTCAGCACCTGCAAAACCCGTCGATTACCGAAATCAAGAAGTATTTCGGTCAGTACTACGTGCCCAACAACGTGGCCCTGTGCCTCTCCGGCGACCTGGACTACGACCAGACCATCCGCCTCATCGACCAGTACTTTGGCAAGCTGCAAAGCAAGCCGGTGCCGGCTTTTGTGGCCGCCCAGGAAGCGCCCATTACGGCGCCCGTGGTCAAGGAAGTCGTGGGCCCCGATGCCGAAAACGTGATGCTCGGCTTCCGCTTCCCCGGTGCCGCCACCCACGACGCGCTGGTGCTGCGCATGATCGACAAGATTCTGACCAACGGCCAGGCTGGTTTGATTGATTTGAACCTGAACCAGCAGCAGCGCGTGTTGCAGGCCGCCTCGTTCACGGATATCAACAACGACTACTCCTCCCACGTGCTCTACGCCACCCCGCGCCAGGGCCAGACCCTGCCCCAGGTGCGCGACCTGCTGCTGGGCCAGCTGGAGCTCGTGAAAAAGGGCAGCTTCCCCGACTGGCTGATTCCGGCCATCATCAACAACGAGAAGCTGCAGCGCACCAAGAGCTACGAAAGCAACGAGGCCCGGGCCGGCGCCTTCGTGGCCGCCTTTGTCTCGCGCCAGAGCTGGAAAGACGTGCTCCAGCAGTACGAGGACTTCGGCAAAATCACCAAGGAAGAGGTGCTGCGCGTGGCCAACCAGTACTACGGCCCCGGCTACGCCCTGATTTACAAGAAAACCGGCAAGGACACGAGCACGCCCAAAGTGGTGAAGCCCGCCATTACGCCCGTGCCCGTGAACCGCGAAGTAGCCTCCGGCTTCTACAAGGAAGTGGTGAGCAAGCCCAGCCCCGAGCTTCAGCCGGTGTTCGTGGATTACAAAAAGGATATTCAGGAGTTCAAGCTCGCCTCGGGCGTGCCGGTGTACTACACCCGCAACACCGAAAACGAGCTGTTCAACCTCTACTACATCCTGGACCTGGGCACCAACAACGACCCCAAGCTGGGTTTGGCCGCCGACTACCTCCAGTACCTGGGCACCGACAAGTTCACGGCCGCCCAATTGCAGCAGGAGTTCTACAAGTTGGGCTGCTCCTTCGGCGTATCCAGCGGGCAGGACCGGGTCTACGTCAGCCTCAGTGGCCTCGACAGCAACTTCGAGCCGGCTTTGCAGCTGTTTGAAAGCCTGCTGGCCAACCCCAAGCCCGATGCCAAGGCGCTGAAGGACATGGTGGACGGGGTGCTCAAGGCTCGCAAGGATGCCAAGCTCAACAAGCAGGTGATTCTGACCCAGGCCATGCTGAGCTACGCCAAGTACGGCCCCAAAAACCCCTTCACCAGCCAGCTGAGCGAGAAAGAGCTGCGCGCCCTGAAGCCCACGGACCTTACCGCCCTGACCAAGAAGCTGACCAGCTACCAGCACCGGGTGCTGTACTATGGCCCGCGAGCCATTGAGTCTGGTCCAAATAAGGCGGCTCAAGCGCAAGTTTTACGCGACCATCACGGTATTGTTCCAACTGACAAAGGCGTAGCGGAAACGCTGAATACCCTGCACCAGACGCCCGCCAAGCTCACGCCCGTGCCGGCCAACAAGGACTTTGCCGAGCAGCCGCTTAAGGACCGCAAAGTGTACTGGGTCGACTACAATATGGTGCAGGCCGAAATCCTGTTCCTGACCCGCGGCGACGTCTACGACAAGGCTCTGGTGCCCACCGTGAGCCTCTACAACGAGTACTTCGGCGGCGGCATGGGCAGCATCGTGTTTCAGGAGCTGCGCGAATCCAAGGCCTTGGCCTACTCCGCCTCCTCCCGCTACGCCAACGCCGACAAGCTGGGCCGCTCCAACTACAACCTGAGCTACATCGGCACCCAGAGCGACAAACTCGGCGAGGCCATGGCCGGCATGGAAACCCTGCTCAACGACCTGCCCGTGGCCGAAGCCAACCTGCAGATTGCCAAGCAAAGCATCCGCAACAGCATCGCCACCGAGCGCATCACCAAGTCCGACATCCTCTTCAGCTACGAGCGCGCCAAGCGCCTGGGCTTGGACTACGACCTGCGCCGCGACGTGTACGAGCAAACCCAGAACATGAGCTTCGACGACTTGAAGAAGTTTCAGCAAGCCAAAGTAAAGGGCCAAAGCCAGACCATCCTGGTCATTGGCTCCAAAGACCGTCTCAATTTCAAGGAGCTAGCCAAGTACGGCCAGGTCCAGCAACTCACGCTGAAAGAGATTTTCGGCTATTAAAAAGCATTCGTTATGTCTTTTCGTCTGTCATGCTGAGCTTGTCGAAGCATGACGACCTAGAAAGCTAAGGCAGGCGGGTTTATTACCTCTAACAACAACTTAAACACCCTAAATAACTGTCAATTCGCAACTGACAACTTTTAACAATGGCAGAGAACAAAATCACCATCAAAGGCGGTAAGCTGAGCGTACCGGATCAACCCGTAATTCCTTTCATTGAGGGCGATGGTACCGGTCCGGACATTTGGGCCGCTTCCGTGCGCGTATTCGACGCCGCAGTAGAAAAGGCTTACGGTGGCTCGCGCAAGCTGGTGTGGAAAGAGGTGCTGGCGGGCGAGAAGTCGTTCAAGCAAACCGGCAACTGGCTGCCCAACGAAACCCTGGATGCCTTCCGCGAATACCTGGTGGGCATCAAAGGCCCCCTGACTACGCCCGTGGGCGGCGGTATCCGCTCCCTGAACGTGGCCCTGCGCCAGGAGCTGGACCTCTACGCTTGCCTGCGCCCCGTGCGTTGGTTTGAAGGCGTGCCTTCGCCCGTGAAGCAGCCCAACCTGACCGACATGGTGATCTTCCGCGAGAACACCGAGGACATCTACGCCGGCATCGAGTACATGAACGGCACGCCCCAGGCTCAGAAAATGCTGGAATTCCTGCAGGACGAGATGGGCGTGAAGAAAATCCGCTTCCCCGAGTCGTCCTCGTTCGGCATCAAGCCCGTCTCGAAGGAAGGCACCGAGCGCCTCGTACGCGCCGCCATCGAGTACGCCCTGACCCACAAGAAGCCTTCGGTGACCATCGTGCACAAAGGCAACATCATGAAGTTCACCGAGGGTGCCTTCAAAACCTGGGGCTACGAGCTGGCCGAGCGCGAGTTCGGCGACCGGGTATTCACCTGGGCTCAGTACGATAAGATCGTGGCTAAGCAGGGCCAGGAGGTAGCCGATGCCCAGCAGAAGGCGGCCCTGGAAAGCGGCAAGCTGCTCATCAAGGACAGCATCGCCGATGCCTTCCTGCAGCAGATCCTGCTCCGCCCCGCCGAGTACTCGGTTATTGCCACCCTGAACCTGAACGGCGACTATATCTCCGACGCCCTGGCTGCCATCGTAGGTGGTATCGGCATTGCGCCCGGTGCCAACATCAACTACATGACCGGCCACGCCATCTTCGAAGCGACCCACGGCACGGCTCCCAAGTACGCCGGCCTCGACAAGGTTAACCCCGGCTCGGTGATTCTCTCCGGCGCCATGATGCTCGAGCACCTGGGCTGGCAGGAAGCCGCCGACCTGATCTACAAAGGCCTCGAAGCTTCCATCGCCGCCAAGCGCGTCACCTACGACTTCGAACGCCTCATGGAAGGCGCTACCCTGCTGAAATGCTCGGAGTTCGGCGACGAGATTATCGCCCGGATGTAGTAGCTTGGCAGTAGCCAATTAATCTAAACCCCGCGTTGGCTTTGGTCAGCGCGGGGTTTTTTGTTTATTATTTGGAAAAATCCAACAGAATGAACTTCACCAGACAGCAACTTATACGTTTCTATTTTTCAAAAGACCACACAATCAATATTGGCTGTCGATTCTGCAATACGGGACGTTTAACTGCTGATTCAAACAAGGTTGTAGACGAAGAAACTAGTTCTTCCAAAAGGCATCAGGTGATGCCATATGCCAATCAGGATGAATATGAAGGCAAATTCTCTATCTTATTTCGATGTAATAATGCAAAGTGCCGTGAAATACACTTGGCTTCCGGAGATGTTATATTCGAAGAAATGCGCAGTTATGATGAATACAGCCATGAGGAGACCTTTGATGGATACGATAAACAATACTACCCTAGATTCTTTCATCCATCTATAGACATTTTCACAATAGATTCAAATCTTCCGAATAATATTTCAGAAGAAATCAGAAAATCATTCTCTCTATATTTTACTGATACTAATGCAGCAGCAAACAGAATAAGAGTAGCAATCGAACATCTATTATCAGTATTAAAGATACCGACCCATAATAAAGCAGGCAATAGACACACATTACACAATAGAATAACCCTTCTTGAAAAGAAACAAAAAAATTTATCAGCAAATCTTTTTGCTATAAAATGGATAGGTAACTCTGGCAGCCACATGGAAAACCTAAGCAAACCAGATATAATAGATGCCTACGAAATAGTAGAACATATTATTAACGAACTTTTTATTAGAAAAAATAAAATCTTGCATGTAAGAACTATTGCAAAAGAGATAAACACTAAAAAAGGACCTAGAAGTAAGTAGACAACGAATAAAAAATTTCAGCTCACACATATTGCAAAACAATTTTATTAAAAATACAAATCAATGAAACAAAACCCTGAAGCACAAAGCACTGAAAGAGAACCTAGAATTTCTGTTAACAAGCTTGCTGATTACTTGGCAACGCCATCTACAACAAAGCGCAGATCCATACTTCGGGAACAAAAATTTCCTAAAGAGAGTGAATTTAAAACAACATATTATAACGAAGCCAAACAACCTATAAAGAAATGCTTTACCACTTCTGAATTTGAGTTGAGCGCAGTTAATAAAATGATCAATAAGCTACGAAATGAAATAATAGACTTAATAGCTAATCCACCAGAAACAGCAGATCAACAAGGCAAACACAAGATAAAGATACAAAGAAAAGAATCGTGCCTCGAAGCACTTGAAATTTTCTTAGACAATACAACAATATTAGACCAATACAAAGAACATAAATTCACTAATAATATTTATACAAATTGGATAGAAATAAATGGAGTAAAAATATCTGTGGAACCAGACATAATTATAACAGGACATAAAAGAAAAAAGCCATACACAGGGGCCATTAAACTCTATTTCTCTAAGTCAAATAAGATAACTAAAGATATGGGCAAAACAATATCTTCAATGTTATATGAACATATAAAAGAATTCTCTAACGATGCAGATAATAAACACTGCTTTGTATATGACGTCATAAACACCACTATATACTCTGCTTCAACTAGTTATACTACTAAAATCAAGGAGATCCAAGCTGCTTGCGAAGACATTTCTGCTATATGGCCTACTATCCAAAGAAAATAGCTCTTTCTGATAGTGTGTATATGACATGCACCCGTCTCTAATCCATTAGCCCCCACAAAAAAGTGCATTCACCACGGATGCCCTTTTCTTTTCCACTAGCGCCTCACTTACGCCTCACTCTCCCCATCCCGCTCCGTCCGCACCCGCTTCAGCAGCTGCCGTAGCGTGTAATTCATCCGCGCCTTCAGCTTATCCGAGCGGCCGTAAAGGCATTTGCCGTCGGCCAGCACCTCTTTCATCAGCGTGTAGAGGTGGTTCAGGGTCGCCATGTTGTCGGCGGTGAGGGTCTGGCTGCCGATTTGGTGCAGGTCCTGCAGGGTTGAGTCCTGGGTCAGGTCGGTGTAGAGGGTGCGCAGGGCCTGGGTATCCGCTTCCGGGTGGCCCTTGGCTTGCAGGGCTTCGCGGTTGACGTCCAGGTTCTGGAGCAGGGTTTTGAGCTTGGCTTCCAGGCGCTCCATGTCGCCGGAGCTGCGGGCCTGCCGCCAGCCGAGAAGTACTTCCCTGACTTTCAGACAACAAAGCGGGAATAGCACAAATAGAAGCTTCATTGAAATAATTTCAACATCATCAATCGGGAATTATTAATATCATAATTATGTAGTAGGTATACTGCCAAGTAGTTCGCTTATTTGGCAAAACCTTACCAACCAAACCATACCCTCTCCCATGAAAAAGACCAATCTTTCCCTTCTGATGCTTGGCGTAGGAATGAGCGTTTTCACCAGCTGCTCGAAAGAACAGGAAACGGCTGTTCCAACCGGCTCGGCCTCCGCCCAGGATGCCAAAGTGGAAGAAGCTTACCCCGGCCAGACCGGCACCGCCCTGCCCGGCAAGTTTGGGGTGTACCAGCAAATCAACGGGGAGAACATCCTGGAAGGGGACATCATCCTGACGGCGGCCCAGGTGAACCCCACCGGTCCGCAGACCGAAAGCGCCGGCCGCAACACCGGCAAGTGGCCCAGCGCCGTGGTGTACTACACCATTGATGCCGCTCTGCCCAGCCAGAACCGCGTCACCGACGCCATTACCCACTGGCAGACCTATACGCCCGTCCGCTTCGTGAAGCGCACCACTCAGGCCAACTACGTGACTTTCCGCGTGGGCTCGGGCTGCTCCTCCAACATCGGCATGATTGGCGGCCGCCAGTACATCAACCTGGCCTCGGGCTGCTCCACGGGTAATACCATCCACGAAATCGGCCACGCCCTGGGCCTGTTCCACGAGCAGACCCGCAACGACCGGGACACCTACGTGAACATCCTGACCCAGAACATTCAGGCCGGCTACGAAAACAACTTCACCAAGTACGGCGTCTCGGGCTACAGCGGCACCGACTTCGGCGCCCTCGACTTTGGCTCCATCATGATGTACGGCTCGTTCTCGTTCTCCTCGAACGGGCAGCCGACCATCACCAAGAAAGACGGCTCGACCTTCAACATCCAGCGCAATGGCCTCTCAGCCGGCGACCGGGCTGGTATCGACGTGATGTACTAAGCTCCGGCAGGCTACGGCCTATCGTTGCGCTTACCCCAAACAGGGCTTCCGGCAGCGGGGGCCCTGTTTGCTTTTTTGGGCCGCCCCCCGACATCGTATTCAGGGCAGTAGCACTCAACTTACCTAGCTAAAAGCGGCGGAATCCCGTTAGCAGAAGTACGGAGCGCGCTGAGCCTACCTGAGTCCGTTTTCCCGATCCACTACCCTTGCTGAGTATGATAGTCTACGAACCCGGTGACTGGTGGAAGGCCCTGTGGCACTTTCATAAGTCGAAAACATTGTGGGTCCTGCTAGGGCGAGTGGCGCTGGTGGGCCTGTACGTGGCCGCCGTGGCGGTGGCTCAGCTGCATTACTTTCAATTCGAGTTCGAGGTAGAGCGGGAGTATTTTTCCTTTCTGGGCATTCTGCTGAGCCTGCTGCTGGTATTCCGCACCAACACGGCCTACGACCGGTATTATGAAGGCCGCCGGCAGTGGGGCAGTCTGATTAGCGCCTGCCGCAACCTGGCCGCCATTCTGGGGGCGGCCTTGCCCGCCGAGGCTGCCGGGCACCGGGTTTTCTACGCCCGCATGCTGTCCAACTTTGCCCTGGCCCTGGAAGGCCACCTGCGCGAAAACGTGGAGTACGACAAGCTCGAACAGGTAGAAGGCGTGACGCCCGAAGCCCTGCGCGACGCCGACCACCTGCCCACCAAGCTAGCCACGCTGCTACAAGCCAGCTACGAGCGGCTCCACGATGCGGGCGAGCTGCAACCCGTACACCTGCTGCAGCTGCAGCCCTACCACGGCACCCTCCTGGACGCGGCCAGCGCCTGTGAGCGAATCCGCTCGACGCCTATTCCGTTTTCCTACAGCTTCTTTATCAAAGGCTTCATCACCGTTTTCATTCTGATGCTGCCCTTCGTGCTGCTCGACACCTACGGCTACTTTACCATCCCTATCGTGCTCATTGGGGCCTATGCCCTGCTCGGGCTGGAATTGATTGGGGAAGAAATTGAAAATCCCTTTCGCAAGCAAAGCAACGACTTGCCGCTTACTCAGCTGGCCAACCGGATTCGGGTGAGCGTGCACGAGGCGCTGGGCGTCGACCTGCCCGGCTACAAAAAAGCCCTGGCCGACTTACCCTATACCATTGTGCATTAACCAGTACGCCCCGGCAGCACGGACCCTGGGGTCCGGCTGCCGGGGCGTACTACTTGCCTCGTTTGAATGGGCGCTATTCCTGCTTGCCTTGCAGGCGCTGCAGTTCTTTGTAGGTGTTTTGCGAGTGCTGGTACTGCCGCTCAACCGCCTGGCGCAGCGTGCCCGACAGGGTGTGGTCGCTCAGGGCATCCTCGTAGGCTTTGATGGCCCACTCTTCACCGTAGATGTTGGAGCCCAGAATGGCCTTTTCATCGGCACCGGTCAGGGCAGCTTTGGCGTCCATCCAGGCGCGGTAGAACTTGCCTTTGACCGTGGTGCTTTCCTGACGGCCACCGCCCTGCTGCCGCAGGTAGCCATTGAGTTCATTCGAGAACTGCTGGCTCTGGCTTACCAGCTGCTTGTAGTAGCCGCTCAGCTGCGGGTCCTTGCTTTCATCGACGGCGCGCTGGTAGCCTTCAATCCGGTCGTTGACGAAGTATAGCAGCTCGTTGAGCGTGTCGGTCTGGGCGTCGCTCGAGGTGGCTTTGCCCGTTTTTGACTTGCCCGCTTTATTGGTCAACAACGCGCCGACGCCCACGGCCAACAACGCGCCGCCCACTACTTTCTGGGTGGTCGTCATGCGGCCGAACATGTCGCCCACGCTGCCTTTATTTAGCCACTTACCCGCTTGGCTTAGCAAAGAGCCGTCGTTGTTGGAAGTGCCCAAAGACGCGGAATTATAGGAAGAAGCAGAACCGCTGCGAGTTGGTTGGTGTGAAGTGCTCATGGTTGGCGAGAATAAGGTTGGTGAATTATCCCCTGCCTTACGACGCGCTTACTCAATGAGTTAGGTTGAGCTTAAGAATACTTGGAGCCGGCGCTACTATTTTAGGAGCCTCGGGCGGGTGGCCGCGGAGGTGCTGTAGCCCTGCTGCCCAGCGGTGGTGCCCAATTCCGGCGTACCTTGCGGCCTCATGTAGAGTTGTTGGTATGCTTGCTTCTTTGTTGCGCACTTCCCTGGGCCGCCTGCGGGCTATTGGGTTTCTGGAAGGGGTGTCCTTTCTGGTTTTGTTGGGCATTGCTATGCCGCTGAAATACCTGGCCGGCCAGCCCGAAGCGGTGCGCCTGGTCGGTATGGCCCACGGGCTGCTGTTTGTGCTGTATGTGCTACTCGTGCTGCAGGTCAGCATTGCCCGCAGCTGGTCGTGGCGCAAGGCGTTGCTGGCCCTGGCCGTGTCGGTTATTCCTTTCGGCACCTTCTGGGCAGATAAGAAGCTGTTTCAGGAGTAGCTTGCAGCGCCGGGCCCGTTGCTACCGGTTGAAAGTGGGCCCTTCTTTCCATACCCTACCCTGCATCTGCTATGGCAGCGCCCCTTCTTCCCCTGTCGTTACCCCTGCTCTCGGTTCGAGTTGGCCAGCCCGAAACATTTGACTCGATTGAGGACGAAACCGTAGCCCGGCCCTGGACCTCGGCGATTCGCAAACAGGAAATAACGGCGCCGGTGTGGCTCGACGCGCTAAACCTGACCGGCGACGCGCAGGCCGATTTAAAAAACCACGGCGGCCCCGACCAGGCCCTGTGCGTGTATCCGGGTAGCCACTACGCCTTCTGGACCACGCAGCTGGGCCAGCCTATGCAGGCTGGCAGCTTCGGCGAAAACCTAACCCTGGACGGCCCCTATACCGAACAAGACGTGTGCCTGGGCGACATCTTTGCCTTTGGCGCGGCCGTCGTACAGATTTCCCAACCCCGCTCCCCCTGTTACAAGCTCGGCCGCCGCTGGCACACCCCACTGCTACCCAAGTGGCTGCAGGATTCGGGCCGGACGGGCTGGTACATGCGCGTGCTGCAACCCGGCCAGGTAGCTTCTACCGATGCGCTGACGCTACTCGAGCGCCCTTATCCGGAATGGCCGCTGCCCTTGGTAAACCGGGTGAAATATGAGCAGCGCGAAGACCTGGCCCTGGCCGCTAAGCTGGCCGCCTGCCCGGCCTTGGGCGAGCAGTGGCGCCGTAAAATGCAGGGCCGGGTTTCGGGAGCCCTACCGCTCTATGACGATGCCAATCGGCTGCAGGGGCCGGCTGCCGGATAGGGCGGCCCAAACAGGCAAAACAACCAGCATAACTACCTGACCCGTCAGAGGCTTTATCCTTTTAGCAGCAACTGAGCGTCAGCAAGTGTATATTTGGTATGCGTTACGGGGTGCGTTGCCCGCTAACGCCATTTTAGCCTTGAACAGACTTCGTGCTTTTTGGTGGTTTCTGCTGCTGCCCGTGCTGGCGCTACTGAGCAGCTGTGCCCAGTCGGGACCGAAACCCGCCTACCGCATTGGCTTTTCGCAGTGCAGTACCGCCGGGCCCTGGCGGCAGGCCATGCTGGCGGGCATGCAGCGGGAACTCAGCTTCCACCCCGATGTGCAGCTGCACATGCTGAACGCCCACGATAATAGCCAGGTGCAGCAGCAGCAGATTCGGGAGCTGCTGCGCACGGGTATCGATTTGCTGGTGGTGTCGCCCTACGAAGCCGGCCCCGTGACACCCGCCGTAGAGGAAGCCTACCGCCAGGGCATTCCGGTTGTGTTGCTCGACCGGCGCACCGCTTCCCGCCAGTATACGGCCTACGTGGGCGGCGACAACCTGGAAGTGGGCCAGACGGCGGCCCGCTACGCGGCCCGCCTGCTCAATCAGCACGGCACCATCATTGAGATTTTGGGCACGCCCGGCTCTTCGGCTACTTCTGAGCGGCACCAGGGCTTTGCCCAAAGCCTGACGGCTTTTCCCGGCCTGAAAGTGGTCAGCCAGGTGAACGGCGACTGGACCGAAAAACCGTTGCCGGGTCTGGCGGCCGCCCTGAAAGCCCACCCCGAAGTAGACCTCATCTTCGCCCACAACGACGGCATGGGCCGGGGCGCGGCCGAGGTGTGCCGGCAGCTGGGCCTGGAGAAGAAGATTAAAATTATCGGGGTAGATGGCCTGGCGGGCCCCAACGAAGGCCTGGACCTGGTGCAGCGCGGGGTGCTGACGGCTTCGGTGCTGTACTCGCCCGGCGGGGAAGACGCCATCCGGACGGCGCTTAGCATCCTGAACAAACAGCCCTATAAGCACGAAAACACGCTGGGCACCATCGTCATCGACTCGACCAACGTGCGGACCATGCAGCAGCAGACCGACAAGATGGTGACCCAGCAGCAGGATATCGAGCGGCAGCAAAGCCTGCTGCAACGGCTGCAGGCCACCTACGCCAGTCAGCAAACGATTTTGTACGGCTTGCTGGCTACGCTGCTGGGTGCTACGGTGCTGGGCATGGTAGCCTGGAACTCGGCCCGCAAAAACCGACTGATTAACCAGCAACTGGCCCTGCAGAACGCGGAAAACGACAAGATAAACCGGCAGTTGGTCAGCCAGAACGAGGAAATCCGGCTGCAGCGCAACCAGCTGGAAGCCCTGGCCGAGCAGGCCCGGGCCGATACCGAAGCCAAGCTGCGTTTCTTTACCAACTTCAGCCACGAGCTGCGCACCCCGCTTACCCTGATTCTGGGTCCCGTGGAAGAGCTGCTGACCAGCAGCCCCGACCTGAGCCCAACCCAACGCCAGGACCTGGCCCTGGTGCGGCGCAACACCCAGCGCCTGCTGCAGCTCGTGAATCAGCTGCTGGACTTCCGCAAAATTGAGGTGGGTAAGATGTCGGTGCGGGCTACGGAAGGCAACCTGGTGGTTTTTGTGCGCGAAATCGTGGATGCCTTCGAGAAGCCGGCCCACCTGCGGGGCGTGAATCTGCGCTTTCTGGCCGCCGAACCCGTGCTCAACGCTTGGTTTGACGGCAACATCCTGGACAAGGTCTTTTTCAACCTGCTCAGCAACGCCCTCAAATTCACCCCCGACCAGGGGCAGATTACCATCAGCTTGCAGCCCGGCGACAACCAGACGCTGCGGGTCAGCGTGGCCGACACCGGCCGCGGCATCTCGGACCAGGACCGGGCCCACATCTTCGAGTGGTTTTACCAGGGCGACCAGGGGGCCGTGGCCAAAGGCTCGGGGATGGGCCTGGCGCTGGCTCAGGGCTTGGTGCGTCTGCACCAGGGCCAGCTCACATTCAGCAGCCAGCCGGGCCAGGGCAGCACCTTCGTCGTGACGCTACCCCGGGAGCTGCCCCAGGAGCTGCGCTCCATCGAGCCGGCCGCTCCTACCCTGCTGACCCTGGACGAGCCCGAAGCCATACCGACCGACTTTGGCCCCGATGCCGACTCCGTAACCACCGACAGCGGCAGCGAAACTCTGGTGCTGGTCATCGAGGATAACTCCGAGGTCAACAACTTCCTGGCCCGCATGCTGCGCCAGGATTTCCGGGTGCAGACCGCTACCGACGGCCATTCGGGTTTCCGCATGGCCACCGACCTGATTCCGGACCTGATTGTGTGCGACGTGATGATGCCCGGCCTCAGCGGCCTGGAAGTCGTGACCCAGCTACGGGCCGACTGGCGCACCTCGCATATTCCGGTGGTGCTGCTTACGGCCCGCAACGCGCCCGAGCAGCAGGTACAGGGCGTGCAGGCCGGCGCCGACCTATACTTGACCAAGCCCTTCAACCCCACTTTTCTGCTGGAGAGCGTGCGGACGCTGCTGGCCAACCGTGCCCGGCAGCGGGAGCATTTCCGGCGCGAGCTGTCCGTCGACTCGGCCACGGTGGCCCCAAGCAATGCCGACCAGAAATTCCTGAACGAGTTGACGGCCATTGTCGAGGCGAATCTGACCAAGACCGACTTGAGCGTGGAAGACATAGCCCGGGGCCTGGGCATTTCGCGCATGCAGCTTTACCGCAAGATGAAGGCCGTATTGGGCACCGGCGTCACCGACTTTATCCAGGGCCTGCGCTTGACCAAGGCCCGGGAGCTGCTGCTGAAGGAGAGCCTCAGTATTGCCGAGGTAGCCTACGAGTTGGGCTTCTCCTCGCCCTCCTACTTCTCGACCAGTTTCAAGACGCGGTATCAGATTTCGCCTTCCGAATTTCGCAGCCTGCATATAGCGCCGCAGCATTGAAATAATCTTAAAAGTCCTGCAACAAAACCGAAACCGACTCTGCTACAGAGTCGGTTTTTTCATTTTTAACACCCACAAAATCAGCTCATTAACTCCACTTTAGCCTCTGCACTAATTTTGAAATAAATGAGCAAGGCCTTGCTGCATCAGTCACGGACTTTTGTGTAAGCCCTCTGCCTGACTGTGTGCTCTACCTGCAAACGTTTGCAGCACAACAGCGGCCGGCTCCCAGCCCTTAACTCCTCTTCCGAGGGTCTGATTAACCGCTCACTCACTTTCCTGAAGTACCTCTTTTTTTCCCGGATGTCTGGGCTGGTGCTCGTCTCTGCTCAGGGCGCTTCATCAGGCATTCACGCTGCTCCCTCTCCCTTCACTTAACCCACTTTACTATGCCGTTTCTACTCCAATTCCCCCACGGCACCCGGCCCCTCCGGTTGCTCGTGACCCCGGCGCTAGGTAGCATTATGCTTACGAGCATTGCCGCGGCCAGCCCGGTTTCGGGAACTGTCCCCACCCACACCTGGGCGTCTATACCGGGCCGCCCCGCCCCGGCTGCGGCCGGCCTTACTACCTACTTTTTTGTGAACGGTCCGGTATCGGGGCGTGTGGTTGATGCGAATGGGGAAGGCATGCCCGGCGTGACCGTGGTAGTGGCCGGCACCACGCTGGGCGGGGCCACCAACCCCAACGGCGACTTCCTGATTTCGGACGTCCCGGCCGGTACCCACACCCTGGTTATTTCCTCGGTGGGCTACGTGACCGTGCGCACCCAGATTACGGTAGTCGATGGCCAGACCACGCAGGTCGGCAACACCACCCTGAACGAAGACGTGCAGGCCCTGAAGGAAGTAGTGGTAGTAGGCTACGGCACCCAGACCCGCCAGGAGCTGACCACGGCCGTGACGTCGGTGAATGCCAAGGCTATTGAGCGCCAGCCCGTGGCCGGCTTCGACCAGGCCTTACAGGGCCAGGCCCCCGGCGTGCAGGTAACGGCCCCCACCGGCGCCCCTGGCGCGGGTATCAACGTGCGGATTCGGGGCAACAACTCCGTGAGCCTGACCAACTCCCCGCTCTACGTTATCGACGGGGTGCCGGTGCTGCCGACCTACGACCGGGAGCTGAGCATCGGCAACCAGAAGCCTAACCCGCTGAACACGCTCAACCCCAACGACATCGAGAGCATCGACGTGCTTAAGGACGGCGCTGCCGCGGCCATTTACGGCCTGCGCGCTTCCAACGGTGTTGTCGTGATTACGACCAAGCGCGGCAAGGTGGGCAAGCCCCAGCTGGGCTTCAGCATGTATTTCGGCCAGCAAGAGCTACGCAAGAAGATTGACGTGCTCAACGCCCGCCAGTTTGCCGAGTACTACAACGAGGCCCGCATCAACAACGGCGGCACGGCGGCCTTCACCGACCTGAACAACCTACCGGCCGAAACCGACTGGCAGGAGGAGATGTACCGCAAGGCCGCCATTCAGAACTACCAGCTGAACGTGAGCGGCGGCACCGACAAAACCCGCTACTACGTGTCGGGGGGCTACTTCAAGCAGGATGGCATCATTCTGAACTCGGGCTTCGACCGCTACAACTTCAAGCTGAACCTAGACCAGCAGGCCGGCAACCGGTTCCGCCTGGGCACCAACCTGAACCTGAGCCGCACCCACAACAACGGCAGCGTCCGCAGCGAGCAGGCTCTGGGCAACTCCGGCACCGTGCTCGGCGCCCTGGCCCAGATTCCGACCGTGCCCGTGCGCAACCCCGACGGCACCTACGGCCAGAATACGTTTTCCTTCTCGGACAACCCCATCGGCAACCTACTCGAAACCAACAACAAAGCCATTACCTACCAGGCCATCGGCAACGTGTACGGGGAGGCCGACGTCCTGGAAAACCTCAAGTTCCGGACCTCGTTTGGCATTGACTTCCGCACCCAGCTCGAAAACGAGTTTATCACCCGCGAATACCCCGGCACGTCCCGCTCGACGCCCGAGCAGAACCTGAAGGGCAGCGGCCGGACCGGCACCACCCTGCAAACCATCTGGCTGTGGGAAAACACGCTAACCTACAACCCTAAGCTCGGCGACCGGCACAACCTGACGCTGCTGGCCGGCCAGTCGGTGCAGGAGTCGAACCGCTTCGCCTCCAATGCCTCCACGGTCGGCTACGCCTCCAACGCCAACCCCTACATTTCGTCGGGCGTGACGCGCACCGGCTCCAGCAGCTACGAGGAAGAGTGGGGCCTGATGAGCTACTTCACCCGGGCCATCTACAACTTCGATGAGCGCTACCTAGCGACGCTGAGCCTGCGGGCCGACGGCACCAGCCGCTTCGACGACCACTGGGGCTACTTCCCGGCCGTATCGTTGGCCTGGCGCGTGGCCAAGGAGTCGTTCTTCCCCCAGAACGCGGTGGTGTCGGACCTGAAAGTGCGCGGCAGCTTCGGCATGAACGGTAACCAGGAAATTCCGACCTACGACCGTTTCAGCCGCTACGAAACCGGCTCCAACTACGGCGCCTCGTCGGGCCAGGCCATTATTGCCGGCATCCGGCCCGGCCGCATCGGCAACCGCGACCTGAAGTGGGAAACCACCAAGCAGTACAACGTGGGCCTGGACCTGGGCTTTTTGCAGGACCGCGCCACGCTGACCCTGGACGCCTACCGCAAACGCTCGACTGACCTGCTGACCGACGTGCCGCTGGCGCCCAGCACCGGCGCCCAGACGCTGAACATCCTGCAGAACGTGGGCGAAATCGAAAACAAGGGCTTCGAACTGGGCCTGGTAACGACCAACGTGCAGGGTACCGACGGGGGCTTCGGCTGGAGCACCAACCTGAACTTCACGGTGAACCGCAACAAGGTTATCGACTTCGGCCAGCAGACCAACGCCAAAAACGAGCTGGTTGACCGCGAGGTTATCTACGGCAACACCAACACGATTCTGCGCAAGGGCCAGCCCCTGGGCTCGATGTACGGCCTGGTGGTGCAGGGCATCTTCCAGACCACGGACGAAGTGAATTCGGCCCCGAAGCAGCCTAATGCCAAGCCCGGCGACATCCGCTTTGCCGACCTCAACAAGGACGGCGTGATTAACGACGACGACCGCACCATCATCGGCAACCCCAACCCCAAGGCCGTGGCCGGCGTGACCAACACGTTCACCTTCAAGGGCCTGGAACTGACGGCTTTCTTCCAGGGCAGCTTCGGCAACGACATCCAGAACATCAACCGCCAGACCATTGAGGGCATGGCCGGCCCGGAAAACCAGAGCACGGCCGTGCTGAACCGCTGGACGCCGACCAACACCAACACCAACATTCCGCGGGCGGTGATTGGCGACCCGAACGGCAACAACCGCTTCTCGACCCGCTTCGTGGAGGACGGTTCCTACGTGCGCCTCAAGAACGTGACGCTGGCCTACAACCTGCCCCTGACGCTGGTGCAGAAAGCCCACTTCAGCGGCCTGCGCCTCTACGTGACCGGCCAGAACCTGCTGACCTGGACGGACTACTCGGGCTACGACCCGGAAGTAAGTGCCGACCCCTTCTCCAACACCGGCTTCGGCCGCGACTTTGGGGTGTATCCGCAGGCCCGCACCTACACCATCGGTCTGAACGCCAGCTTCTAACCCGCCCCCACCCCGACGACTCCCATGAAAAAGATATTCATTCCCGTTTTTGCTTTAATGCTGCTGGGCAGCTGCGACGTGCTCGACAAGGAGCCCCTGCCCACCGTGTCGCCCAACACGTTCTTTAAAACCGCTGACGACGCCGAAGCCGCCATTACGGCCGCCTACGACGCCCTGCAGGGTACCGGCCTCTGGAGCCAGGACTTGATTGTGGCCGGCGAAATGCCCTCCGACAACTGCACCAGTGCCAACGGCGACGTCAATGCCATGGAAAACCTGACCTGGACGCCCTCGACCAGCCAGGTAACCAACATCTGGCGCGACTCTTACATTGGCATCAACCGCGCCAATGCCGTTATCAAGTACATTCCCACTATTTCTATGTCGGCCCAGCGGCGCGACGAAATTCTGGGCGAGGCCCACTTCCTGCGCGGCCTGAACTACTTCAACCTCGTGAAGCTCTACGGCGGCGTGCCCCTGCGCCTGGAGCCCACCGAAACCGGCGCGCCGGAAGTCGTGGCCCTGCCCCGGGCTTCGGTAGAAGCGGTGTACGCCCAGGTTATTGCCGACCTGACTTTTGCCGCCGAAAAAGCGCCGGCTGCCAAAAACTTCCGGGCCAGCCAGGCTGCCGCCAACGCCATTCTGGCCCGCGTGCAGCTGACCCAGCGCCAGTGGGGCCCGGCCATGGCCGCCGCTACCAAGGTGCTCAACAACCGGAGCTACTCGCTCAACAGCAGCTTCAAGTCGCTGTTCCCGGCCAACAACACCGGCGAGTCGATTTTCGAGATTCAGAACTCGGGCACGACCGACGGCAACAACATCCTGCCCGATCTGCTGCTGCCCAACCCGCCGGCTACGTACTCGTTCCCGAAATTCAACATCCCCACGGCAGAGCTGGTTAACCTGGGCTTGGCGGATAAGAACGACAAGCGCTGGGCCGCCATTGGCCCCGTGCCCGGGGGCGTCGACCACGCCAGCTACGTTGATGGCGGCCCCGGCTCGGGCAACGACAACGGGCCCTTCGTGTACAAGTGGCCCGGCAACCCCAACGCCTTCAACAGCCCCGACAATACGTATGTCATCCGGCTGGCCGAGGTGTACCTGATTTACGCCGAAGCCGCCAACGAGCAGGGCAACCCCGCTACCGACGTGCTGGCCAAACTGAACGAAGTGCGCCGCCGCGCCGGCCTGGCCGATTTCCCGGCCACGGGAGCTACCAAAGAGAGCCTGCGGGCCGAAATCGACAAGCAGCGCCGCCTGGAGCTGGCCTTCGAGGGGGAGCGGTGGTACGACTTGCTGCGCTACGCCCGCCACGAACTGGCCGACCCCTCGGCCAAGCACGCCAAGACGGCTCTGGACATCATTGCTGAAAAGCGCCAGGGCAACCGCGACGTGAACTACCTGCTGTTCCCGATTCCGCAGAACGAGCGGAACAACAACGCCCAGTTGTCGCAAAACCCTGGGTACTAACCGTCGGGGGCGCTGCAACGCCCCTGACCTTGTTTTGCGCGGCTGAGGACTGGCCTGGTCGCGCGAAGCCGGGGCCGGTTTCGGTGTGGGAGAGAAACGAAACCGGCCCGCAGGCTTAGCGGGCCCCCGCCCGCAAGCTTTTCCCTTTTACTGCTTCTCCCCCTTGTCTTTCCCTATGCTTCGCTTTTCCTCTTTCTCTGTTTCTGCTCTTTCCCTGCTGCTGAGCCTGACGCTCAGCAGTGGCTGCCAGCGGGTGCCCCAGGCCAGCACGGCCGCCACCACCGGCGCCGCCTTCTGGCTGACCAACCCGGATAAGTCGGCCCTGTTTCAGGCCCAGGCCCGCCCGGCCTGGACCACCGACCAGCCCACCGGGGCCGTGATAGAGGTAGACGAGAAACAGACTTTTCAGCCCATCGACGGCTTCGGCTACTGCCTCACCGGCGGCTCGGCCGAGCTGCTGCACCGCATGGGTGCGGCCGAGCGCAAGGCCCTGCTCCGGGAGCTGTTTGCCACCGACGGCACCAATATCGGCGTGAGCTACCTCCGCCTGAGCATCGGGGCTTCCGACCTCGATGCCCAGGTTTTTAGCTACAACGATTTGCCCGCCGGCCAGACCGACCCCCAACTCGAGAAGTTCAGCCTGGCCCCCGACCAGCCCCACCTGATTCCGGTCCTCAAGGAAATTCTGACCATCAACCCCAAGATTCTGCTGCTCGGCTCGCCCTGGTCGCCCCCGACCTGGATGAAAACCAACGGCAACTCGAAAGGCGGCTCTTTGAAGCCCGAATTCTACGACGCCTACGCCCGCTATTTCGTCAAGTACGTGCAGGGCATGCAGGCCGAGGGCATCCGTATCGACGCCATTACGGTGCAGAACGAGCCCCTGCACCCGGGCAACAACCCCAGCCTGCTAATGCTGGCCGAACAACAGGCCGAGTTCGTGAAAAAGCACCTGGGACCGGCTTTCGCGAAAGCCAGGCTCAACACGAAAATCATCGTGTATGACCACAACTGCGACAAGCCCGAGTACCCCATCACCATTCTCAACGACCCCGAGGCCAAGAAGTACGTCGATGGCTCGGCCTTCCACATGTACGCCGGGCAGATTGACGCCCTGAGCAAGGTGCACGATGCCCACCCCGACAAGAACCTCTACTTCACGGAGCAGTGGGTAGGCTCGAAAAGCAAGTTTGCGGAAAATGTGCCCTGGCACGTGCGCACTCTCATCATCGGGGCTACCCGCAACTGGAGCCGCACGGTGCTGGAGTGGAACCTGGCCGCCGACCCCCAGCAGAACCCCCACACGCCCGGGGGCTGCACCGAGTGCCGCGGCGCCCTGACCCTGGACGGCAACAACGTGACCCGCGAAGACGCCTACTACATCATTGCCCACGCCAGCAAGTTTGCCCGCCCCGGCTCGGTACGCATCGGCTCCACCTTGCCCGACAAGCTGCCCAACGTGGCCTTCAAAGCTCCCAACGGCGACAAGGTACTGGTGGTGCAGAATGACAGCCCCACGGCCCAGACCTTCCACGTGCGCCAGGCCGGAAAGGCCTTTGCTACCACGCTGCCGGCCGGTGGCGTCGGGACCTACGTGTGGTAAGCGCCCTGACTTGATCCAACCTTTTTTCTCACACTCTATTTCAAAATTCCCATGAAGAAACTCTTTACTCTCTCTGCATTGGCCGCGCTGACGGCGGCTTCCCTGACGGCTCAGGCCCAGATAACGGTGGATGGCACCCTGAGCCCGGCCGAAATCGGGACGGGCACGGGCAAGTACCAGCTCATGGGCACCTACACCGGCGCGCACTCGGCCGCCGACCGGGGCCTGAAGGCCCTGTACATGGGCACTACGGCCACCACGCTCAACATCATGGTGGTGGCCTCGCCCGAGAAAGGTGACTACAACGCCCTGCTGCTCTACCTGGATGCGCCCAACAAAACGGGCGTGGCGGCCGGCACCCGCCTGGCCGGGGGCTCCGACAACTCCTCGCAGTTCCGCAGCCAGCCCACCCTGGACATGCCCGTGGACTACGGCTTCCGCCTGACGGTTTCGCCCCTGGCCGGCACCGATGCCAACGCCTACCACAGCAAGATTGACTTTACGGCAGCCGTCAACAGCGCGGGCAAATTCCCGGACGTGTACCTGGGCTCGACCAACAAAACCGGCACGGCTTTCACCGTAACGGATGCCAACAGCGGCATTGTGGGAGCCAAAGTATCCTTCAAAACCAGCGCCACGGGCAGCGTGGCGGCCAACACCACCACGGGCTGGGAAATCGAATACCCGCTCTCAGTACTGGGCGGGGCCACGGCCAACGACCTGTTTCGGGTGATGGTGGCCTACGTGGGCGACAATGCCGAGTTCCATTCCGACGTGCTGCCCCAGATTACGGGCCAGGCCACAGCCCTGGGCGCCGACCCCAACTTCACGACTATTCCCGGCAACCAGAGCTATACCTATCAGGTAGGCGTGGGCGTGCTGGCCAGCCGCTCCTCGGCTGAGGCCCTGCAGGCGGCAGCCTACCCCAACCCCGTGGCCGCTACCAGCCGCCTGGCTTACCACGTGCCCGCCGCCGCTGCCGTAGCCGTAGACGTGTACAACAGCCTGGGCCAGAAAGTACTGAACCTGCTCAATGATGCGCAGGCCGCCGGGGCCCACACGGTAGCCCTGAGCCCCTTGCGCCAGCTTACGGCCGGCTCTTACCTCGTGACGCTGCGCGTTGGCTCCCAGCTGAGCACCCACCGGGTCGTGGTGGAATAACACCGGCTCCCAACTCCTGATTCAGGCCCGGCTGCTACCGGCCGGGCCCTTTTCCCCTGATTCTGCTATGAACTTCTCCCCCGCTATTTCCCGCTACTTCCGCCACGGCCTCAGCTTGCTGCTGCTGCCCGCCATGCTCCTGACGCACTGCACCTCCAGCAAGGAAGACACACCCGCGCCGGGCGGGGGCGGCGGTACGGGTGGCGGCGGCGGCGGGGGCAACCCGCCCGCTACCGGCCCTTCCCAGGTAGCGCTGTGGCTTACCACGCCCGACCAGGCGGCCCTGTTTCAGAAAAGCACGCTGACGCTGAATTTTCAGACCCCGGCCAGCTCCAACCCCACCATTATTGTCGATACCACCAAGACGTATCAGAGCATCGACGGCTTCGGCTACACCCTCACGGGCGGCAGTGCCACGCTGATGAGCCAGCTGAGCGCCTCCACGCGCACGGCTCTGGTGAAGGAATTGTTTGCCACCGACGAAAACAACATCGGCACCAGCTACCTGCGCATCAGCATCGGGGCCTCCGACCTGGACGCCAAGCCCTTTACCTACGACGATTTGGCGGGCGGACAGACCGACCCGACCCTGGCGCAGTTCAGCATCGCGCCCGACAAGGCGGCCCTGATTCCGGTGCTCAAGGAAATTCTGGCCGTTAACCCCACGATTAAGATTCTGGGCTCCCCGTGGTCGGCCCCGGCCTGGATGAAATCCAACAACAGCCTGAAGGGCGGCTCCCTCAAGCCCGAGTACTACGCCGTCTACGCCGATTACTTCGTGAAGTACCTCAAGGCCATGCAAGCCGAGGGCATCACCCTGGACGCTATTACGATTCAGAATGAACCCCTGAACCCCGACAACAACCCGAGTATGTACATGACGGCGCTGGAGCAGTCGTCCTTTATCAAAAACAACCTGGGGCCGGCCCTGCGCGCGGCCGGGCTGACGACCAAGATTATTCTCTACGACCACAACACCGACCGGACCGACTACCCGCTGACCATTCTGGCAGATGCGGCCACGGCCCAGTACGTGGATGGGTCGGCCTTCCACCTCTATGCTGGCAGCATCAACGCCCTGACCACGGTGCACAATGCTTACCCGACGAAGGGCGTGTACTTTACCGAGCAGTGGATTGGCGGCCCGGGCAACTTTGCCGGGGACTTTGGCTGGCACATCAGCAACCTGATTATCGGCGCTACCCGCAACTGGAGCAAGAACGTGCTGGAGTGGAACCTGGCCGCCGACCAGAACTACGGTCCCCACACCGACGGCGGCTGCTCGACCTGCCTGGGCGCGCTGACCATCAACGGCAACAGCGTTATTCGCAACACGGCTTTCTACATCATTGCCCACGCCAGCAAGTTTGTGCGGCCCGGCTCGGTGCGCATCGATACCAACGTGCCCAGCAACCTGACCAACGTGGCCTTCAAAAACCCGGCGGGCAAGAAGGTGCTCATCGTGCAGAATACCAGCAGCCAGGCCCAAACCTTCGACATTCAATACCGCGGCAAGGCCGTCAGCACCACGCTGAGCGCCGGGGCCGTGGGCACCTACGTCTGGTAGGCTGCCACCCTTTTCTACCACTTTTTTCCGCTTTCCACTTTCCCTGTTCTCCGCCCCTCCGCTCCCCCTACACACACCTGTTCTTCGCTCTGTCTCTCCTTTTTTTTCACAACCAAAATTCCCACAGAACATGAACAAGACTACCTTTTTAGCGGGTGCGGCGCGGCAGCTACGCACGGCGCTGGTACTGGCCGCCGGCCTAGCCCTGGGCCAGCAGGCCGCGGCCCAAAGCTTTCTGCGGGCCGACGGGCAGCGCATCGTCAATGCCAGCAACCAGGAAGTAATCCTGAACGGCATGAACCTGGGCAACTGGGCCGTGCAGGAAGGCTACATGATGAAAGTGGGCTGGCCTGGGGCCACGATAAACGGCGCCACGAAGCAGACGCAGGGCGCGGTAAAAAAGAGCCTCTACAACGCGGGTATGAGCGACGCGGCCGTGGAAACCTTCTACCAGAACTACCGCGCCAATTTCATTACCAAGCCCGACATCGACTACATCGCCTCGAAAGGGTTCAACTGCATTCGCCTGCCCCTGCACTACGAGCTGTTTCTGACGCCGAGCCAGCGGGCCGTGCGCAACAGCGTGATGCGCGGCACCGTGAGCTACGACTCCTACGTGAGCCAGCTCACGGGCTGGTACAACGCCAATCAGCTCTTCGTGGACCCGGCCAACATGGCGGCCCTGAGCATGATTGATAACACCCTAGCTTGGGCCCAGGCCAACAACATGTACGTGGTACTCGACATGCACGCCGTGCCCGGCTCCCAGGGCACCGACGCCAACATTGCCGACCAGATTGTGGCCAATGACCTCTGGAACCGCCAGATCAACCAGGACGTGCTCAACCGGCTGTGGTCGTTCATCTCCACCCGCTACAAGAACGACTCGCGGGTGGCTATGTACGACCTGATCAACGAGCCCAACAACTACCCCAGCAACCAGAAAATCCACGACGTATTTCAGCGCCTGATTACCACCATCCGCAACCAGGGCGACAACCACCTGATCCTGGTGGAGGGCAACGGCTGGGGCAACGACTACAACTACCTGGAGCCGTTTACCTTTTCCAACCGCTCCAACCTGGTGTATAACTCGCACCGCTACAGCGGCACAGGCTACGAAATGGACAACGGCGTGAACTCGACCGGGGGCGGGCCCAACGACCTGCGCTTTATCGGCAACCTGCGCAATTTCCGCTCGACCCACAACGTGCCGATCTGGATTGGGGAAACCGGCGAAAACTCCGATACCTGGATGCGCGACGCGGCCAAAAACCTCAACTCGGTGGGCATCGGCTGGTGTCACTGGACCTACAAGCGCTTCGAGGACCGCAGCAACCCGGCCTTTATGCACATCAACCCGCCCTACGTGGTGGATGGCCCCGCCGGCCTGAATCAGGTGCTGACCAACATTCGCTTCGCCAACTGCGTGCCCAACACGACCGTGGCGGCCGTGTCGCCGAATCAGAACGGCATCATCAACTACCCCGGCGGCGGCAACTACAACGGCACTTCTACCACGCCATCCGGGCCGGCCATTGGGCGCATCTACCAGATCAGCTCCAAGAACGGCGGCAAAACCCTGGAAGTCTCGGCCAACTCTACCGCCAACGGCGGCCGGGTGCAGCAGTGGGCCTGGGCCGGGGCAGCCAGCCAGAAGTGGAAGCTCGTCGACGCCGGCGGCGGCTACGTGCGCATCGTGAACCTGAACAGCAACAAAAGCCTCGACGTGGCTGGCCCCAGCACCGCCGACGGCGCCCTGACCCACCAGTGGGACTGGCTGAGCCAGGACAGCCAATACTGGCAGATCATCGGCAACGGCGACGGTACTTACCGCATCATCAACAAGTACAGCGGCAAGGCCCTGGACGTGCAGAACAACTCCACCGCCGACGGCGCCGCCGTGCACCAGTGGACCTATGGCGGCGGCGACAACCAACGCTGGTGGTTCTCCGACCAGGGCGCGGCCCGCGCGGTGCTGACTACGGCCAGCGCCGCCGTGGATGCCCGCCTGGAGCTGTACCCCACTACGGTGGCTTCGGAACTTCGCTTCGAGTATACTGCCGACCAGTCGCACAGCGTTCAGGTACAGGTGGTTGACGTGCTGGGCAAAACGGTACTGCAACAACCCGCCAGCCCGGTGCATGCCGGCCTGAATACCTTCTCTTTCAATGTAGCCACGCTGCCGACGGGCATGTATGTGCTGCGCCTGGGTACGCCCGAAGGCCAGCTGCAGCGCCGCCTGGTCATCAGCCACTAGCCTGATTCCCCACATACGACCGGTCGGCTGCCCGGGCCGGCCGGTCGTATACAGCGGATCTATCCGCCTTTATTTCATTCTTATGCTCAACAAGTTCCTCCCCTCTCTTGCTCTTCTGACGGCGCTCGGCGTAGGCAGTGCCGCCGCTCAGAAGGCTGCCAACCCGGCCCGCAACTTTACCGCCTACTCCGTAGCCGGCAAAAAAGCCCAGGTCTATACCACTGCGGCCAACACCAACCAGCGCCTGGCGGCCGGCGAAGCCCTGTCGTTCAAGCCCATGCCCCAACCTCTGGAAACGGAGGTTTGCGTGTTTGTGGACCCCACCAAAACCTTCCAGTCGGTGCTCGGCATCGGCGGGGCTCTCACGGACGCGGCGGCCGAAACCTACGCCAAGCTGAGCAAGGACCAGCAGCAGGAGTTTATGCAGGCCTACTACAGCCCCACCAAGGGCATTGGCTACACCCTGGCCCGCACCCCCATTGCCAGCTCCGACTTCAGCACCGCGCCCTACGACTACGTGGCCGACAAGGACGAGAGCCTGAAAACCTTCAGCGTCAAGCACGACGAGCAGTACCGCATTCCCTTCATCAAGCAGGCCATTGCCGCCGCCGGCGGCAAGCTAACCATGTACGTGGCCCCCTGGAGCCCCCCGGCCTGGATGAAGGACAACAGCAACCGCCTCAAGGGCGGCAAGCTGCTGCCCCAATACCGCCAGACCTGGGCCGACCACTACGTCAAGTTCATTAAGGAGTACGAGCGCCAGGGCATCCCGATCTGGGGGTTGAGCACCCAGAACGAGCCCATGGCCGTGCAGAAGTGGGAGTCCTGCCTGTTTACGGCCACCGAAGAGCGCGACTTTATCAAGGAATACCTGGGCCCCACGCTGAAGAAAAGCGGCCTGGGTGACCGGAAACTCATTGCCTGGGACCACAACCGCGACCAGGTGTACCAGCGCGCCAGCACCATTCTCGACGACCCCAAGGCCGCTCAGTACGTGTGGGGCGTGGGCTACCACTGGTACGAAACCTGGACCGGCAGCGGCATGATGTTCGACAACGTGCGCCGCGTGCGTGAAACCTACCCCGACAAGAACCTGCTGCTCACCGAGGCCTGCATCGAGAAGTTCGACTTCAACAAAGTGAACGACTGGGCGCTGGGCGAGAAGTACGGCATGTCGATGATTAACGACTTCAACAACGGCAACGTGGGCTGGACCGACTGGAACATCCTGCTCGACGAAAACGGCGGCCCCAACCACGTCAAGAACTACTGCTACGCCCCGCTCATCGGCGACACTCGCACCGGCAAGCTGATCTACACCAACATTTACTACTACATCGGCCACTTTTCCAAGTTCATCCGCCCCGGGGCCAAGCGCATCGTCAGCGCCTCCAACCGGGACCACCTGAGCACCACCGCCTTCCTCAACACCGACGGCAAAGTGGCCGTGGTGGTCATGAACGACGGCGACCAGGCCCAGAACTTCAACCTCTGGATGCAGGGCCAAGCCGCCGCCGTAAGCAGCCAGCCCCACTCCATCATGACGCTGGTTATCAACTAATCGGCGGCATTTTATTTCTGTAGCTCGGCATGAACACCCTCTTTCGCACCTGGAAAGCCGCCTGCCAGGGCCGCGGCCACGCCTTGCTGCTGGCCGTAGCCGTAGCCCTGGCCCTGCCGCTGGCGGCTGCGGCCCAGCAAGCCCCCAAAGCAGCTCCCGACGACTGGGCCTTTCTGGAACGCTACGCCGCCGCCAACAAGCGGCTGTCCGCCCCCAAAGCCACTCCGGCCCGGGTGGTCATCATCGGCAACTCCATCACCGAAGGCTGGGTCAAGACCGACTCGGCCTTCTTTGCGGGTAAGCCCTATGAGTATATCGGCCGGGGCATCAGTGGGCAAGCCACGGGGCAAACCCTGCTCCGCTTCCGGCAGGATGTAGTGGAGTTGCGCCCCGCCGTGGTGGTCCTGATTGTGGGCACCAACGACGTGGCCGAAAACCGGGGCCCCTACGAGCCCCAACGCACGATGGGCAACATCATGTCGATGGCCGAGCTGGCCCGGGCCCATGGCATCCGGGTAGTGCTGGCCTCGGTGCTGCCCGCTACTGACTTCTGGTGGCGCAAGGGGCTGAATCCGGCGCCCAAAATCGTGGCCCTGAACAAGCAGCTCAAAGCTTACGCCGACCAGCAGCGCTTCGTCTACCTCGACTTTCACTCGGCCATGGCCGATGAGCAGCAGGGCCTGCGCAAGGTGTACGGCGAAGACGGCGTGCATCCCAACCTAGCCGGCTACCGCGTAATGGAACCCCTGCTCAACCAGGCAGTGGCCCAGGCCCTGAAGCGGAAATAGCCTTCCGCCTTACCTTTTTCTCTCCCTTATTTTCATTTCGTATGGCTCTTGTTGCTCCTTCCGCCGTCGGCTCCTCCCCGGATACGGGCCAGGACGCGCCGCGCTACACCTCGGCCCTGGCCTCGCTGACGGTGCTGTTTTTCATGATGGGCTTCATCACCTGCCTGAACGACATCCTGATTCCTTACCTCAAGGGCCTCTTCACGCTCAGCTACGCCAAGGTCAACCTGGTCAACTTCTGCTTTTTTGGGGCTTACCTGGTCATGGGCATCCCGGCCGGGCAGGTCGTCAAGCGCCTGGGCTACAAGCGCGGCATGCTCGTGGGCTTCCTGGTGGCGGCCCTGGGCTGCTTTTTGTTTTTTCCGGCCGCCGCAAGCCGCACCTTTGAGCTGTTTCTGGGCGCCTTGTTCGTGCTGGCCACCGGCATCGTGACCCTGCAGGTGGCCGGCAACCCCTACGTCGCCATTCTGGGCCCGCCCGCCACGGCCTCCTCCCGGCTCACGCTCACGCAGGCCTTCAACTCGCTGGCTACTTTCCTGGCCCCGATTCTGGGTTCGGCCCTGATTCTGTCCCACCTGCCCGACCTCAAGCAGCTCTCGGCCTCCCAGGCCGCGGCCCTGGACGTGACGGCGGTGCAATACCTGTACCTGGGCATCGGGGCCGTGCTGGTGCTCATCAGCCTGCTGCTGGCTTTGCTGCGGCTGCCCCACATCACCCATGCCCCGGCCCCGGCCGGCGACACCGAGCGGGCCTGGCACTTTCGGCACCTGCGCCTGGGCCTGGTGGGCATCTTTGCCTACGTCGGAGCCGAGGTGGCCATTGGCTCCCACATCGTGAGCTACCTGGGCCAGCCCGAGGTGCTGAACATGCCGGCCCGGGAGGCGGGCGTGCAGGTGGCCTTCTACTGGGGGGCGGCCATGGTGGGCCGCTTCCTGGGCATCGGGCTGCTGCGCAAGCTCCAGCCCGGCCGGGTGCTGGCCGTGGCCGCGGTGGGGGCGGTGGGCCTGGTGCTGCTTTCGATTACTACGTCGGGCCCGGTCGCCATGTGGAGCCTGCTGGCCGTGGGGCTGATGAACTCGATTATGTTCCCGGTCATCTTCACGCTGGCCGTGGCCGGGCTGGGGCGGCACACCGAGGATGCCTCGGGCCTGCTCTCGGCCGCCATTGTGGGCGGGGCTATCATTCCGCCCCTGTTTGGGCTTATCGCCGACAGCACCAGCGGCGGCAGGGGGGTGCACGCCCTGCGTCTGGCGTTTATCCTGCCCGTGCTCTGCTACCTCTACATCGTCTGGTACGGCCTGAAAGGCCACGTACCCCAGCGTGCCTAGCGCCGCCTCTTCGCTCTGCTTACCCGCCAGCTTTTCCCATGGGACGTCAGCGTCAGACTTTAACCTTATCCCCGCGGCAGCGCCAGCAGCTAGAAGCCTATCTAAGGCAGCAGGATTTGCAGCCCCTGCAAGTCAGCCGCGCCCAAACCCTGCTTTTCTGGGCAGCGGGCTACTCGGCCACGGCCATTGCCCAGCAGCTGGGCACCACCGAAGACCGAGTGTATGCCATGCGCCGGGCCTTCCGCCGCCTCGGCCTGACCACCTACCTGGCCATGCCGGTGCAGGGTGGCGCGCCCGCCAAGCTCACGCCCGCCGCCGAAGCAGCCCTGAGCCACCTGGTGGCCGACCAGCAACAAACGACCTGGACGGTGCGCCAACTGGCCGAATACCTGGTAGGGGCCGGTTACATTTCCTCTATCAGCCACGTCACGGTCAGCAAGGCTCTGAAGCGGCTGCAGCAGGCCCCGTATGCCGGTAGCCGCCAGGCCGCTTAGGCCGCTTGACCCGCTATTCCGGACTACAAAAAAAGGCACCCTAGCAGGGTGCCTTTTTTACTTCCTTCCAAACCAATTGCAATCCTTACTTCTGCATATCCGGCGGAGGCCAAGGGGAGTCGGGCGGCAGACTTGCCCAGCTAGATTGGCCCCGGCTATGCGCTGTAGAACTTCATTGATGGCAGAAAGGTATGCGGCCCGTTTACTCCCCGAAAGTATATTACACCAACCCCGATTTACGCAGGACCAAGCTCTGCTAATGGTCGAGCTTTGGGGCAAATGACTGGGATTATTGTCCGAACAAAGCTGCCAGAACGGGCTCATCCTGGCAGTAGACATCGGAGAAAAAGCGGAGCCGGCCCTGCTCGGCCTCGCAGGTGTAGTAGCGAATGTGAATGGGCAGGCCCTGGGCCAGGTCGAAGCGGCATTTGTCGCGCTGGGCAATGCTACGCTGCACTACGGGCAAGGCCGCCTGCTGATTTTCACGCTTCAGCAGGTAGGCGGCCAGGGCCAGGGGCTTCTCTACCCGCACGCAGCCGTGGCTCAGGGCCCGCCCCGGCCGCTGAAACACGGCGCGGGCCGGAGTATCGTGCAGAAACACGGAGTGCTGATTACCGAAGTAGAACACAATGTTGCCCAGGGCGTTGTGGCGGCCGGCCGTCTGCTTGATGGTGTAGGGAAAATTCTCGGGCGTCACCTTGCTCCAACGTACCCTCCAGGGGTTTACCAGCCGGTTGCGGTAGTCGTAGAGCCGGTAGTGGTTGTCGTAGAGAAAGCCAGGGTCGTCCTGCAGTTCGGGCAGTATTTCCTTGGCGGCAATACTGTAGGGAACCCGCCAGTCGGGCGCCGTGACAAAAACAATCAGTCGGCTGCTGAGCGTGGGCGTGGGCATTTCCGGCTTGCCCACTACCACCCGGTGCGTTTGAACCACCCGACCCGCCTTGATAATCTGCAGCCGGAAGGCCGGAATATTGACCAGCGCATACTCTGTAGAGTCAGTCATAGCCGCGGCATTTTCCCAGCGTAGCCGCTCCAGATTCACCGCTACCCGCCGAAAATCAGCTTCGTTGCCGGGGCCCGGCACCGAGTCGGGAGTCAGCGGCAGGCTACGGCTCCAGGCCTGTTGCAGCCGCTGGTAGGGCAGGCTGCTCGGCTGGCACTGCAGAAAGGTGGCGGCAAATGTTTCGGCGGCCAGGGCCTGTTCGAGCAGGGCACTAGCTTGCCCAGTGACGGCAGTAGCTTGCAAGGTGCTCGCCTGCAGCTGCCCGTAGCGCAAATGCGTGGCGTAGCGCAGCAAGGCATCGGTCAGGCGCAGCTCAAAGCTGGCCACCAGTTGCTGGCGGGCTTCCAGGGTGGTGGCTACGCGCAAGGAGTCGGGCAGGGCCAGCAGCTCGGCACTGGCATAGGAGGCCGGCGAAAGGCCAAACTCCCGGGCCTGCCGGAGCAGCTGCAGCGCCTGCGTAGCCGGCTCGTTCCAGCCCGCCTCAGCATCGGTCCAGGCGGGGGCAAAGCGGCGCTCCACGTAAAAAGCCCGCACCACCGGCCCGGCCCGCAGTTGCAGCCGGGCATAGGTGGCAGCCGGCCCCAGGGCTACCGTGTCGAGCAGGGCCCGCAGATATAGCCGGGCCGCCGAGCTGCGGGAAGCAGCCGCACCGGGCTTCTTGCCGCTTTCCGCCCCGGCAACCAGGGGCAGGAAAAGCGCGCAGCTGACAAGAAGCAGCCGAACAAAGGCAGGCCGCACACTGCTTCTTAGCCAGTTCATCATCGAGCAGGTAAGAAGGGTGGAAAACGCCGGGCAGGTAACGGTTAACGCATCAAGTCGCGGTAAGAAGTAAGCTGCTACTAGCCAGACCCTACTGGTAGCGCACGAATAATATAGGCAATATTGTTCTGATTACCAAGCTCAACCAGCCACAAAACTTACCGCTGGGCCTCTGCCTGCGCTGCCAGGATACGGGCCGTGACCAGCACCTGCCCCAGGTGGCGCATGGTGTGCTCGGCCGCGTGCACCAATAGCCCCAGCACCGTGGACGGCACCTGGGCCCGTCCCACGCCGCGCACTTCGGTCAGGGTGGCTTCCGGGGTGGCGCGCAGCTGCGCCAACGCCTGGTCTACCCGCTCGTTGAAGACCTGCACCAGCGCGGCTACCGAGCAGGACGGCCCGGGGCACGTTCCTTCCTGAGCTAAGTACTCCAGCTGCGGCGGTGTGAGGACCTCAGCGCGGGCGTAGGTGAGCAGGCGGTCCAGTACGCCGGCGAGGTGCTGCAGGTGAAAGCCCACGGAAGCCACCCCGGCCGGCCGCTGCCAGAGCAAGTCCGGGGGAAAATCGGCCAGTTCCTGGTTCAGCTCTTCGCGGGCCTGCAGCAGGGCGTGGGCCACGGGTTGCAACAGGGGCGGCACGGCGGGCAGGGGGCCACGCAGCCAGACTTCTAAAGGGGGTATGGTGCTCATAGTGGGCTAACCGGCCAGGCCGGAAGTTGTTGGAACGCGGATTTGTTTGCTTTTTGCTGATTCGTAACGCTTTTCTGTCCTACCCGGCCCCGCAATTTTAGGGTGGTCCTTTACCTTTAACGCATGTTGGAAGTCTCTCAGCGTGGCCACGCTATGCCGTTGTCGCCCTACCGGCGGCTCACCCCTTACGCCGATGCCGCCAAGCAGCGTGGGGTACACGTGTACCATCTCAACATCGGGCAGCCCGATATTGAGACGCCGCCCACGATGCTTGCGGCCGTCCAGCAAGCCAACATCCGGGTGCTGGAATACAGTCCGGCGGCCGGCTTTCCCAGCTACCGGCGCGCCCTGGCCAGCTACTATCAGCAGGTGGGCGTTTCGGTCACGCCCGAGGATATCCTGGTAACCACGGGCGGCAGCGAGGCTATTTTCTTTGCCCTGATGAGCTGCCTCAACCCCGGCGACGAACTCATTATTCCGGAGCCTTTTTACGGGGCCTACACGGCCTTTTCAGTCGCTACCGACGTGCGTATTGTACCTGTCACTTCCCGGATGGCCGATGGGTTTGCCCTGCCCCCCATTGAGGAGTTTGAGCGCCGCATCACGCCCCGCACCAAGGCCTTGCTTTTGTGCACGCCCAACAACCCGACCGGCTACGTCTACAGCCGGGAGGAACTGGAGCAGCTCAAAGACCTGTGCGTGCGCCACAACCTCTACCTGCTCTCGGACGAGGCCTACCGGGAGTTCTGCTACGACAGCGACTTTGTGAGTGCCCTGCACCTGAGCGGGGCCGACGACCACATTGTGGTGCTCGATACCATTTCCAAGCGCTACAGCGCCTGCGGGGCCCGTATTGGCGCCTTCGTGACTAAAAACAAAGCCCTGCAGCAAACGGCCTTTAAGTTTGCCCAGATGCGGGTGAGCCCGCCGGGCCTGGCCCAGGTGCTGGCCGAAGCCGCCCTGGAGCTGCCCGATACCTACTTCGACCATACCAAGGCCGAGTACCAGGCCCGCCGCGACCTGATGGTGCGCCGCCTGCGGGCCATGCCGGGCGTGAGCTGCCCCGTGCCCGGCGGTGCCTTCTACGTAATGGCCCACCTGCCCGTCGACGACTGTGACCGGTTCTGCCAATGGCTGCTGGAGTCGTTCAGCTACGAGGACCAGACGGTGATGCTCTCGCCGGCCAGTGGCTTTTACGCCAACAAAAGCCTGGGCCAGCAGCAGGTGCGCATGGCCTACGTGCTCAACTGCGACGCCCTCGACAAAGCCCTGACCTGCCTGGAACAAGCCCTGGCCGTGTATCCGGGCCGGGAGGTGCCCGTAGCCGAGGCCGCCCTTGACCAGAGCGCCTAGCTAAGCTGCCCTCCTTTTTTCCATTTGTTTCTTGACCTACCGCCCCCTGTACTGATGCAAGCCCCCACCCTACCCGTTGCCGATTCGCTCGTTGGCCGTAAGAACTCTCTGGCCCTGCGCCTCTGGCACTGGAGCAGCGCCGCCGTTATTTCCAGCCTGCTGACCACGATTCTGTTTCTGTTCGTGATTCTGAAAATGAAGACCGTGGGGCCGCAGTTTCAGGAGGTGCTCCAGAAAGAGGGCGTCACGATGAGCAAGGAGCAGGTGCGCGGGCTCACGCGCATCATTTCCCACCGCATCTGGGACTGGCACATCTACCTGGGTGTGGCCTTGTCGTTTCTGCTGCTGTTTCGGGTGGTACTGGAGTTTCTACAGCCCGCCGAGCAGCGTTTTTCGGCTAAGCTGCGCGTGGCCCGGCAGTATTTCCGGCAGGTGGGCGCCGATATGCAGGACGCCCGCCACTCCCTCGTCGTGAAGTATTCCTACCTGGCTTTCTACCTCATGCTCACGGTAATGGTGGTTACGGGCCTGGTACTGATTTACGCCGACGACGTGGCAGTTCTGCACGAGCTGGAGCACACTGTCAAGGAAGTCCATAACATCACTATGTACCTGGTCATTGCCTTTATCATCCTGCATTTGGTAGGCGTGGTATGGTCGGAGCTGACCAAGGGCAAAGGCATTGTGTCGGATATGATTAACGGGGGCAAATAAGACCACCCAGTATATGTTGCTCTACAGCTCAAGCGTAGATATGGGAGAGAAAACCGCTTTTACCCGGGGTAAAAGCGGTTTTCTCGTTTTATAGTGCCAATTTCAAGGGCCGGGGCAGTTCCCGCCACTTTTTGGAACCTGCTCCCCCATTGTTTTACCAGTTGTCCTTGCTTTCTCCGCTCTATGCGCCCGTTCGTTTCCCGTCTGCTCACGTTTTCGGCCCTCTCCGCGGCCTTGGTTGCCAGCTCGCCCGCCGCGGCCCAGTCGGCGGCAGGGCCTAACCGCTTCATGACCGACAGTCTGGACCGCTATATCGAGCGGGGCCTGCGCCAGTGGCAGATTCCGGGGCTGGCGGTAGTCGTCGTGAAAAACGGGCAGGTGGTCGTCAGCAAGGGTTACGGGGTGCGGGCCGTGGGCAAAGCCGAGCCCGTAGACGCCAACACGCTGTTCATGATTGCCTCCAACACCAAGCTTTTCACCGGCACGGCCCTGGCGAAGCTGGACGGCGAGAAGAAACTCTCCCTCGACGAGCGGGCTACCAAGTACCTGCCTAATTTCCGCCTCTACGACTCCATCAGCACTCAGCTCGTGACCGTGCGCGACCTGATGGGCCACCACTTTGGCACCAAAACCTTCCAGGGCGACTTCACCTTCTGGGACTCCAGCCTGAGCCGGGAGGAAATTGTGCAGCGCATGCGCCTGCTCAAGCCCAACGGGCAGTTTCGGCGCGACTACGGCTACTGCAACGCCGGTTTCGTGGCCGCCGGCCTTGTGGTGCCGGTCGTGACGGGGGGCACCAGCTGGGACGATTACGTGCAGCAAAACTTCCTGCAGCCCCTGGGCATGACCAGCACCTCAACCGGCACCACCGGCTATGGACAGCGCCCCAACATTGCCCTGCCCTACTCCAACACCTTCGGGCCCCTGGCCCCGATGCCCTTCGACAACATCGACAACATCGGGCCCTGTGGCAGCATGGTTTCCAACGTGACGGACCTGGCCAAGTGGCTGCGGTTCCAGCTCGACAGTGGCCGCTACGAGGGTAAGCAGATTATGCCCTGGGCCGCGCTGCGCAAAACCCGGGACCCCAACACCTTGCTTAATACGCGCAAGTCGCCGGTGCTGCCTTCGCACTATACCACCTACGGCCTGGGCGTTTTCTCAGCCGACTACGCCGGCAGCCAGATTTTCTGGCACACGGGCGGGGCCACGGGCCACGTGAGCAACGTGTGCTTTGTGCCCGAACAGGGCCTGGGCATTGCCATCCTGACCAACAATGACAACCAAAGCTTCTTCGAGGCCCTGCGCTACCAGATTCTGGACAGCTACCTGGGCGTGCCCTACACCAACCGTAGCGCCGCCTACCTAAAGGGAGCCCGCGCCGGCGACCAGCAAACCTACGCGGCAGTAGCCCAGCTCCAGGCCCGCGTGGCCAAGAAAAAGAAGCTGCCGATGGCCCTGGATGCCTACACCGGGCAGTTTACCCACCCGCTGTTCGGGCCGATTTCCATTGCCAAGAAAGGCAAGCAGCTGCTCGTTACCTTCCCCAACCACCCCAACCTGACGGCGACACTCGACTACATGGACGGGCAGGAGTTCCGGGCTACGTATTCCAACCCGACCTACGGCATTTTTCCGGCGGTTTTCCAGGTGGAAGGCAACAAGGTAGCCGGCGTAGAGATGCGCATCAACCCCTTCATCGAGTACGATTCCTACGTCTTTAGCCGCCTGTAGGGCTTTCGTGGCCTGGTTTCTGCCAGCAGGCTCGGCAGTATTGGCTTTTATTCCGTTGGCGTATGCGGCGTTTTTTTCTTCTCACTTTTGGCCTTACAACGGGCCTGGCGCTGGCCCAGGCACCGGCCTTCACATCGGGGCCCACTTCCACGGCCCTAACGCTGAAAGTAAACGGGACCCCGGTAGCCGTCGACACGACCTTTTCGCGCCTGGAGGTGAGTACGGGCGTCAACAAGGTGCTTTCCATCAACCTGGTGCGGACCGACAGCCCCGACGACCAGGGCCTGACGATTCTCATCGACCGGTTTCCGGTGACCGTGGGCCAGTATCGGTTCAAGGAAATCCTGAGCGGGCAGGTGCGCGACGCCTCCTACCGCCAAGGCAATACGACGGCCTACTCCAACGCCTGCGGCCTCAACGACGGCCTAGTACAGGTGCTGGCCATTGATGCCCAGCAGCACACCATTCGGGGTACTTTCCGGGCGGTGCTGTGCGATGCTGAATCCCGGGCGGGCAGCAAGCGGCGGCGCTTCGTGATGGAAGGTTCTTTTCAGGGCCGTTATGTTGCGCAATGAGCGAGGGGCCAGCCAAAGACAACCTCAACAGTACAGCTTGGCCCTTTGGTAGGAGGCTGCACTATCAGCACTGCTCAACAAAAAAACGGCAGATTAAATACTCATTAAAATATATATCATTATTCTATTTATTTTTTGCATAATAAATATTATACTGCGGCTACTTACCGCGTTATCGACTAGGTATTAGCGGTTACTGAGCTCATCGGCCGACCGGATGGGTTGCCGTTGGAGTTGCTGCTGCTGTTGCTCGCTACGCTTTTGTGCCCATACCCATGATTACTACCCTACGCAACCTGTTTGCGCTGGCGCTCCTGTTGCTTTCTCTGCCCCTTGCTGCCAGCCACGTAACGTTTTACATGAACGGTCACCCCGATGACTGGCAGCTGTTCATGAATCCGGATGCTTTTGAGGACCTTTCCAACCCCAACAGCAAAGTTGTATTCATCTACCTGACCTCCGGCGACCAAAACCTGCGCACCGGTGGGCAGGGAACTATTCCGCTCTATCAGGCCCGGGAAAACGGTGCCGTGAGTTCGGGCAGCTTTGCTTCTAATCTTGTGTTTGCCGGCACAAACAACCACCGCGTCGAGCAGGTCCAGATTAATCATCACCCCATTACGAAGTACACCTACAAAAACGCGGTGCATTACTTCATCCGCATGCCGGATGTAACGGATTGGCAGAGCACGACCCACCTCGACCAGATGCACCGCGGCCCGCTCCCGTTGCGCACCATCGACGGCAAGACGCTTTATCCGACCTGGGCCAACTTGGTGGAAACGGTGCGGGCAATCATGGAGGAGGAAACCCAGGCCGTAGATCATTTCAACCTGAATGCCCTGGACCCCGATGCCCGCTACAACCCCGACGACCACCCCGACCACCGCAATGCCGGCGCTATTGCCATTGATGCCTGCCACGGCCTGAAAGCCAAAATCAAGCTGTTTCAAGGCTACGCCACGGGCATGTACCCCGAAAACCTGTCGAACGAGGAAAAGCTCAACGAATCGGCCCTGTTTGCCCTGGCCGTCAACGCAACCATCGACGCGGGCTACGACAACACCTGGGAGCCGTGGCACAAAAACTTTATCGGCAAAAACTACTACCGGCTCTACTTCGACCCGCTGAGTTTGCAGTCGAGCACGCTGCCTTCGTTTGAGGGCTTACCGGCCTCTACCACCACGGCCAGCCTGTTTACCATGGAGTTTCTGTCGCCGCCCGGCCATTCCGATGCCGACCAGAACCTGGTGATGCAAACCATGGACCGGGTCAGCGAATACATTACCTTCCATAAGCGCCACTTCAACAACGTGCACCTGCTGATTTATGCCGTGCTGTTGCTCGGGGGCTTTCTGACCGGGCTGTACGTCACGCGCCGCCAGCACGCGAGGGTGGCCGCTTCGCCCCCGCCGGTTCATCAGTACGCGTAGGGCTCCGGCAGCGCCCAGCACCTTGCCGAATAGAACGTCAAGCAGCACGTGGTGAGGGCTGGAGTCGTGGCGCTTTCGTGCACCAGGCGCAACGGGGCTGGCAGCCGACTGCAAGGCAATGGGTTGGTTTACAGCGCACAATAAACCACCAAGAGCGCCGGAGCAGGGCAACCAGCGCGTAAAATGAAAGTTGGGGGCCGCAATGGCTTATCTTGAGGCGCATACGGCCAAGCGCCTTGGCCCGGACCCTTTCTTTCCCGGCATGCTCTCTACTCAACAACCTGCGGCTAAACCCCATTGGGTCTGGCTGCTGGCCTTTGTATTCGTCAAGATGGGGCTGCAGTACGTGGTGGTGCACCCCGTTTACGAGCTGCACCGCGACGAATTTCTGCACCTCGACCAAGGTAGCCACCTAGCCGCCGGCTACGTGTCGGTGCCCCCGCTTTCGGCCTGGGTCGCCGCGCTGATTCAGCTCCTGGGCAACTCCGAGTTCTGGGTACATTTCTTCCCGGCCCTGTTTGGCGCCCTGACGCTGGCCGTGGTGTGGGCGGCGGTGCACGAGCTGGGTGGCGGGCTGTACGCCAAAATCCTGGCCGCCACGGCCGTGCTGCTCTCGGCTCTGGTGCGCCTGAACCTGCTGTTTCAGCCCAACTCCTTCGATGTTCTGGCCTGGACAACGGCATATTACTGCCTGCTGCGGGTAGTACGCGGCGGGCAGCGGCGGTGGCTGGTGGCGCTGGGCGTTACGCTGGGCCTGGGCATGCTCAACAAGTACAATGTCGTGTTCTGGGCGGCGGGCGTGGTGCCGGCCCTGCTGCTCACGCCCCAGCGCCGCCTGCTGACCCGGCCCCGCACCTACCTGGCCGTGGCCGTGGCGCTGCTGGTATTCCTGCCCAATCTGCTCTGGCAATACCGGCATGGCTGGCCGGTGCTCTGGCATATGCAGGAGCTGCAGCGCAGTCAGCTGGTGCACGTCGAGCGGGCCGATTTCTTCAAGGAGCAGCTGCTGTTTTTCTTCAACAGCCTGGCGGTGCTGGTGGCCGCGGCCGTGGGCCTGGTGCGCTTCGCGCCGCTGCGGCCCTACCGGTTTGTGGGCCTGGCAGTGCTGTTTTCCCTGCTGCTATTTGGCGCTATGCGGGCCAAAGCCTACTACGCCATCGGCCTCTATCCTATTCTGCTGGCCGTGGGCAGCGTGTACCTGGAGCACGTACTGCAGCACGACTGGCGGCGCTACCTGCGGCCGGCCTTGCTGCTGCTTATCGGGCTGCTCTTTCTGCCCCTGCTGCGCGTAGCCTTCCCGCTGCAGACGCCCGAGGAAATTCGGCAAAACCCGGGCGTGTATGAGCAGCTGGGCCTACTGCGCTGGGAAGACGGCAAAAACCACGAGCTGCCCCAGGACTTTGCCGACATGATTAGCTGGCGCGAAATGGCGGGGCTGGCCCTGCAAGGCTACCGGCAGCTTACGCCCGCGGAGCAAGAACACCTGCTCATTATCACCGACAACTACGGCGAGGCCGGGGCGCTGAACTTCTACAACCACGGCCGCATGCCCCCGGCCGTGTCTTACAACGCTGACTACGTGTACTGGTTCCCGCCGCTGGAAGGCGTGCGGGTCGTTATGCTGGTCACCGAGGACGACTTGGAAGCCGACGACGCCGTGCACTTTGCCTCCAGCCAGCTCATCGGCCGGGTACAAAACCCCTTGGCCCGCGAGAAAGGCACGCTAGTGTACCTGCTGCGCGGGCCTGATGCGGCCATTATTGCCGAAGTGCGCCAGCAGGTACAGAGCGAGCAACGTCGGATGCGCGGGTTGCCGTAGCGCCGGTTTCGAGCATTTCTACTACCTGTTCCCGCAGCCGCTTTAGCGACTCGTGGGCAAAGCGGCGCTGCAGCATCCGGCCAAACAGCTTGAAGCCCAACCAGTAGAACGGGTTGCGGATGCGGCCCACCTGCGAATAGGCATGAATGCGGAACACAACCCGGCCTGAAGTAAGGTTTTTGTGGATGGTAAACTCAATCTGGCCCCGCTCGAAGTGGCCTTCTAGGGTATAGTAGTTGTAGCCCCATACCTGCTCCTGGCTGCCGTCGGGCAGGGTACGGGTTTCGTCCGTAACGCCGCCAATGCGCACTCCGAACCAGAAGGTAAAGAACAGAAACTGGCCGCGCAGCACCATGGTGCGGTTTTCCAGGGGCGTGTCGGGCACGAAGATGCCCGTTATCAGATCCGACGGCGGGAAGGTATAGTTGCGCAGAATCGTTTGGCCGGCCTGCCAGGAACCATGCGCGGCCGGCGGGCCGGGCTGCTCGGCGGGCAGTTCGGTTTCGTAGTCGTCGATGCGCCAACCGTTGTCGGCCGTGTACTCAGCCCGGCGCTCCAAGTCGAAGTTGACTTTGGCTTTGCTGTAGGCGTCGAGGCGGGCCCGCTGCACTTCCCAGAGCGGCGGCGTGGTGGTCGTGGGCTTAGGCATGGGCGTGGGCTTGTTCACTGTCCTTATCGTGTTCAATGGTTTCGACCTGCACCGGGCCGTGGGCGTGGCCGCCGCTGGCCTGGGCGACCTTCTGGCAAAACAGCTCCCAGGTTTGCTGCTGCACCTTTTTGCCCATGCCCAGCGTGTCGTAGGTGAAGGCCACCAGCCCGTCGCGGGAGCGGGCCCAGGAGTGAATTTCGAAGCGCAGCGTGTCGTGGCGGCGGCCCGCGGGCCCCACCGAAAACCGGATGCGGCCCGCCTCGGGGTGGTCCTCCAGGGTCACAAACTCGAAGCAGTCCTCCGTGACTTCCGTCACGCGCACCGAGCCGTTCCAGGGGCCCAGAATTTTGATGGAAAACTCGTCGCCCTGGCGCAGGCGCTGCTCCTGGCCCTTTACCTTTTCAAACTGCGCCAGCAAATCGGGGGAATAATGGGCCACGTTGCACTGAATAGCCTCCATGAGTTGCTGAGCCGACAAGGCGGGCTGGTCGATATCGATATAGTAGCGGCGCTCAAACAGGGGGCCGGAGCCGGTGCTGGCGGGTTGCTCGGGTTTGGTCATGATTTTTCTGGCCGCCGGGTGGGTGAAACCGGCCGCCAAGGTCCTAACGCGGGCCGTCGGGCGCGGGTTGGCTTTTGCTCCTGGCCAGGCCCGCCCGCCTAAATTCGACTACTTTTGCGGCCACTTTCATTAGCCTCGCTCTGCCGCATGCGCACTTCTTCCCGGCTCCCTCAGTTTGTGCTTACCCCACGTTTTGTTGTGATTCTCTACGCCATCGTCACGGTGGTTGTCAGCTTTCAGCATTACTTCAAAAACACGATTAACAACTACCTGATCTTCGTCAAGCCGTTTTTCAATTTGATTGAAGGCAAAAACCTCTACCTCGAATACCCCGAGTACTACTACGACACCTACAAGTACAGCCCCGCCTTTGCCCTGTTCATGGGCGTCTTTGCCTGGATGCCCAACTGGCTGGGGGTGCTGGGCTGGGACATTCTCAACAACGTGGTGCTCTACACGGCCGGGCGGCGCCTGTTTCCGCAGGTACGGCGGCAGCTGGTGTTTTTGCTGCTGGTCTTCATCGACATGATGACGGCCCTGCACAACGTGCAGGCCAACTGCCTGCTGGTGGGCCTGATGCTGTGGACCTATATCAATCTGGAAAACAAAAAGCCCGTCTGGGCCGGCCTGTGTTTGGCGCTGGCCTTCATGATTAAGATTTACGGCATCGGCATTGGGGTGCTGTTCCTGTTTTATCCGGGCTTCTGGCGCAACAGCCTGTGGGCCGCTTTCTGGCTGGCCCTGCTGGCCTTGTCTCCCCTGCTGGTCGTAAACTGGGCCGAATTCCAGCTGATTTACAAGGGCTGGTACGACATCGTGCGGGCCTCGGCCACGGGCGTGCAGCTCTCGGTGATGGGCGTGCTCGAAACCTGGTTTGGCCTGCAGGTGTCGAAGGGGGCGGTGCAGCTCACGGGCCTGGTCATTCTGCTCGTGCCGCTGGGCTACTTCCGGGCCTGGCGCGAAACCCACTACCGCCGCCTCTATGTATCGTCCATCCTGATTTTCGTGGTGATTTTCAACCAGATGGCTGAGTCGCCCACCTTTATGATGCCGGTCGTTGGCTTCGTATTCTGGTTTATGCACTACCGCCGCAGCACCCAGCTGGCCTGGCCCCTGTTTGTGCTGGCGGCCCTGTTTACCAGCTTGTCGGCCACCGATATGTACCCGCACTTTATCCGGGAGGAAATCTTCGACCCCTATAAGGTAAAGGCCGTGCCCATGATTCTGGCCTGGCTGCTTATCCAGGGGCAGCTACTTTACTACCCGCGCTGGCGTGAGCGGCTGGCCGCCTCCGCCGAAGCTACCGAGCAGGAAAGCCTGCGGGCCGAAGCCGCCGCCTCGGCCGCCTAAGTCACCGGCCAGCCGCTGCCCCGCATTGCCAAAAGCCCCGCCCTGCCGTATAGCAGCAGGCGGGGCTTTTTCGTGCCTGAACCGGCCCGCCCGAACGACAACTCACTCTCTTACCACCTGACCGCCCCGTGTACCGCCCCTACCACCCGCCCGCCGACCCCCAGCTTGTGCGCGAGCTGACCCAGACCCAGCAGGAGCTGCGCACCCACGTGCGCCTGCTGCCCCTTACCCACGAGCCCGAGTTCATAGCCGGCTGCGACTCCTCCTTTCCCACGCCCGAAACGATTCTGTCGGTGTTTGTGGTGCTGCGGTTTCCGTCATTGGAGCTGGTTGAAAAGGTGTGGCATACTGGCCCGGTGGAAGTGCCCTACGTGCCGGGCTTCCTCTCGTTCCGGGAGGCGCCCAACGTGCTGCGGACCTACGAAAAGCTTAGCCAGAAGCCTGATATCATCATGGTCGACGGCCACGGCATTGCTCACCCGCGCCGCATGGGCATTGCGGCCCACATCGGCGTCCTGCTCGACAAGCCCAGCTTCGGCGTGGCCAAGCAAAAACTCACCGGCAGCTTCACCGAGCCGGCCGTTACCAAAGGCAGCATCAGCCCTCTGACCGACAAAAGCGGGGAACTGCTGGGCGAGGTCATTCGGTCTAAAGACAAGGTGCTACCCCTGTTTGTGAGCCCCGGCCACCGCTGCGACCAGGCCACGGCCACCCGCCTGACGCTGGCCTGCCTGCGCGGCTACAAGCTGCCCGAGCCCACCCGCCTGGCCGACCACTGGGCCGAGGAGTTCAAGAAAGAACTGCGTTAGCAAGCTGCTGGCTCCGGGTCCTTAGCTGATAGCTGCCGTTTCGAAGGCGGAGCGCAGGGCCTCCAACGAATGCCCGGCTTCCTCGGGCAGCTTCAGCAACCGGGCCACGGCCGCAAAAACCGGGCGGGGCGACGTGGATTCGGTTATGATGCCGCGGTCCAGGGGCTGCTGCTGCGACTTGGACAGCTTGCCTCCGTCGGGGCCGGGTAGCAGGGAGTGGTGCACGAGCCGGGTTTGCAGGAAAGAATTGGTATCTGCCGTTTTGCTCGCCAGCCAGCGTTGGGCCGCCGTGCTGGGTAGCAAATCGACGCCCCGCACAATGAGCGTGGTGCCCAGGCGCACATCATCGACCACCGAGCCAATCTGGTACGCCGGTATGCCATCCTTTTTGCGCACCACAAAGTCGCCCAGCTCCCGGGCTAGCTCGATGGCCAGGGGCCCCTGCCACAGGTCGGTAAAGGGCACCACAGTGGTCGGGGGCACAAAAGCGCGCCAGGCCGTATCGGGGGCGTCCAGATTCAGGGTTTTGCTTGGGCAGCTCCCGGTATAATGGCCGCTCGGCGACTGGGCCAGCACCTGGGTGCGGGAGCAGGTGCAGGCGTATAGCAGGCCCGTCTGGCGCCGCAACTCATCCAGAAACTGCTGGTACTCGGGTAGGTGGTGCAGCTGGGAAAAGTTACGCTCAAAATCCTCCGGGCCACTGGGGCCGTGGTCGTAGTCGATGCCGAGCCAGTCGATGGTTTGAAAGATATTGTCCAGGTAAGCCGGCCGGAGCCGGGCCCGGTCCAGGTCGTCGATACGCAGGTGCAACACGCCGTAGGCCCGACGTACGATTAGCCAGGTCAAGACAAAGTTGACGGCATTCCCCAGGTGCAAGTACCCGCTGGGCGTGGGCGCCAGACGCGACACAATAGGGGCAGAATACGGCATAAAGCGGAGCTACTAATGGGGTGGGGCGAGCAGGATACAATTATAGAAAACAATAAAAATCCAACCTCTATTATGCATAATTCACTATTTTATATAATGCGCTACTAGCCGATTAAACGCGGAGGCCCACCTGGTGTTTAAGTGGCTCACACTCTTACTCATGAAACACTTTCTACGCTTGCTGCTTCTGCTTACCCTGAGTTTCACAAAGCCAGTAGCCGCTCAGCAGCAGCTGTATTACCCGCCCCTGGCCGGTACTGCCTGGGCTACGGTGTCGCCCCAGTCCCTGGGCTGGTGCCCGCCGGCTCAGGATTCGTTGCTGGCTTTTCTGGGCCGCAAGCATACCAAGTCGTTTATCGTACTCAAGGACGGACGCATCGCGCTGGAGCATTACTTCGGCACTTTCACCCAGGATTCGGTATGGTACTGGGCCTCGGCGGGCAAGTCGCTGACGGCGGTACTGGCAGGCTTGGCCCAGCAGGAAGGCATTCTGAGCACTGAAGACTCGGTTTCCCGCTTTCTGGGCCGGGGCTGGACCTCGGCTCCCGCGGCCAAGGAACGACTGATTCGGGTGCGCCATCAGCTCACGATGACCACCGGCCTCGACGACACGCCCCCGGCTCCCTGCGACAATGAAAGCTCGGTGGCCAGCTGCCTGCGCTACCGCACCGACGCGGGCACGCGCTGGGCTTACCACACTGGGGCTTACCGACTGCTGCAGGACGAAATTGCAACCGCCAGCAATGTAACGATCAACCAGTTCACCAACCAGCGCCTGGGCAACCGCATCGGCATGGCCGGCGCCTGGCGCAACTACGTGTATTACAGCCGGGCCCGCGACATGGCCCGTTTTGGCTTGCTGATGCTGAGCCGCGGCTCCTGGAACGGCACGGCTATCCTGCGCGACACGGCCTATTTCCGCCGCATGACCACGCCTTCCCAACCCCTGAACCGCTCCTACGGTTACTTGTGGTGGCTCAACGGGCAGCCGTCCTACATGCTGCCCCAGTCCCAGCTTACCTTCAGCGGCCCGCTGGTGCCCACGGCCCCTGCCGACCTGCTTGCGGCCCTGGGCAAGAACGACCAGAAAATTTACGTGGTACCCAGCCTGGGCTTGGTCGTGGTCCGCCAGGGGCAGTCGGCGGAGGCCAGTAAGCTGGCCGTTTCCTCTTTCGATACCGAGCTGTGGGGTTACCTCATGCGGCTGTACTGCCCACCCACGACCACGGCTCCGGCCCGCCCGCGCCTACCGCTGCAACTCTACCCCAACCCCGCCACCCAGCACCTCACTATTCACTCCGCCCCTACGGCCACGGGCTTGTGGCTGCGTTGCGCCGACCTGCTGGGCCGGGAAATTACCCGGCAGCCCCTGCCGGCTGCGGGCCTGACGCTAGACGTGGCCGCCTGGCCCGCGGGAGTATATCTGGTGCAGGCACTCGACTCCCAGGGCTCGGCAACTGGCACCCAACGCTTTATCAAGCAGTAGCTTCTGCGCTTACGCGCTGGTTTTGGTCGGCCGCGCTTTGCGGGCGGCGGTGCTGCTTTTACTCTGGCTAATAACCTCCCGATTCTGCACGCCCCAGGCCTGAATAGCCTGAATAACCGGCTCTAAGGACCGGCCGCACTCCGTGAGGCTATACTCTACCGTGGGCGGCACCGTGGCGTAGGCCTGCCGGCTCACGATGCCGTGAGTTTCGAGCAGCTTTAGCTCCTTGATCAGCATACGGCTGGTAATGCCCTCCACGTCGCGCTCCAGCACCTTGAAGCGCATGGTGCCGTGCAGCAGTAGGCTGTGAATAATGGCAAACTTCCACTTGCCTTCCAGCACATCAAGCGTTTGGCGAAACGGACAATCCGAAATTATTTTTTCCTCTGAAATAGCCATAATCATCTGATTTACTGCATTAGTTACAGATTGTATATTGATATACATACGGGTAACTACTAGCAAAAGTATAGTGAATAAGTGAACTTTCGGCCCTGATATATGTATGTACATAAGTCAGTCACTGGCTAATATTCGAAATTCCGACTTCACTTTCCTTTTGTCATGCAAACTGTTCTGCACCCAGCCGATTCCCGCGGCCACGCCAACCACGGCTGGCTCAACTCCTACCATACCTTCAGCTTTGCCGGCTACTCCAACCCCAGCCGGGTTCACTTCGGAGTGCTGCGCGTGCTCAACGACGACACCGTGGCCGGGGGCATGGGCTTTGGAACCCACCCCCACGACAACATGGAAATCATTTCCATCCCGCTGTCCGGCGACCTGGAGCACAAGGACAACATGGGCAACCACGGCATTATCCGGCGCGGCGACGTGCAGGTGATGAGCGCCGGTACGGGCATTGCCCACAGCGAGAAAAACCACAATAAAGATCAGGAAGTAAAGTTTCTGCAGATCTGGGTATTCCCGAACCAGCGCGGGGTGAAGCCCCGCTACGACCAGCAAAGCTTCCGCGTCGAAGATCGTCACAACCAGTTCCAGCAGGTGCTTTCGCCCTCGCCCGAGGATGCCGGCGTCTGGATTCACCAGGATGCCTGGTTTAGCCTCGGCGACTTTGACCCCGGCTTCAGCACCGAGTACCAGATCAAAAAAACTGGCAACGGGGTATATGCCTTCGTACTGGAAGGCGACGTGACCATCAACGGGCAGGCGCTGCACCGCCGCGACGGGTTCGGTATCTGGGACACCGACACGCTCAGCATCCAGGCCGACAGCCAGGCGCAGCTGCTGCTCATGGACGTGCCCATGTCGCTGTAAGAAACGTTGGTTCTTGTTTGTTGTTTGTTCTTAGTTTGGTGGCGGGCCGTAGAAGCATTCGGCCCGCCGCTAAGCTAGTGCCGCCGCAACAAGGACCATTTCGCCCACCTGACTACGAACAATACGTAACCCATAATGAAGACTGCCCCCACTACCTACCCCGTGCACGAGCTGATTCGCAACCGGTGGAGCCCCCGTTCTTTTTCGCCCCAGCCCATAGCTCCCGACACCCTGGGTCAGGTATTTGAAGCCGCTACCTGGGCCGCCAGCGCCATGAACGAGCAGCCCTGGCGCTATATCTACGCCCACCGCGCCGACACCGAGGCCTTTCAGAAGCTGGTAGACTGCCTGATGCCCGGCAACCAGCCCTGGGCCAAAAACGCGGCCGTGCTGATTCTGGCCCTGACCAAAACGCACTACGACAACGGTACTCCCAACGGGGCCGCCCTCCACGACCTGGGCCTGGCCAACGGCAATTTGATTCTGGAAGCTACGGCCCTGGGCCTGCACGGCCATTTCATGGGTGGTTTCCACCGCGACAAAGTCCAGGAAACCTTCCAGCTGCCCGAAAATCTGCAGCCGGCCGTCATCATTGCCCTGGGCTACCAAGGAGAAGCCGAGCTGCTGGAAGAGCCTTTCCTGAGCCGGGAAAAAGCTCCGCGCCAGCGTAAGAGCGTGGCCGAAATTGCCTTCGAAGCCCACCTGCCCAGCTAACCAAAACGCACTATGAACCACCGCATCATCCGGGCCCACGAGCGGGGTCTGAAGGACATTGGCTGGCTGCAAAGCAACTTCTCGCTGAGCTTCAGCTCCTACTACAACCCCGAGCGGACGGGCTTCGGCCTGCTGCGCGTGTTCAACGACGACTTTGTGAAGCCCGGCAACGGCTTTGGCCTGCACGCCCACGCCAATATGGAAATCATTTCGGTGATGCTGGCCGGGCGCATGAACCATATCGACTCGATGGGCTACCGCGAGGAGGTCAGCACCGACTCGGTCCAGATCATGAGTGCCGGCAGCGGCCTGCGCCACGAAGAACACAACATCGGCGACGACGAAGTGAACTTCCTGCAGATCTGGATTGAGCCCAAACTCCAGAACGTAACGCCGCGCTACCAGAAACGCAGTTTTCCGGCCGAGAAGCGCAAAAACAAGCTTACTACTATCGTCAGCAACGAGGAAGGCACGGCCCATGTCTGGATCAACCAGAACGCCAAAATTTCCCTGGGCTACTTCGACGCTGGGCAAGCGGTGGAGTACACCCTGAACCCGCTCAACAAGTGCGTGTTCGTCTTCGTGATGGCAGGCAGCCTGACGGTCAACGGCCAGCACATCGGGCAGCGCGACAGTATCGGGCTCTGGGACGAGGCCCTGGTCAACGTCGAATGCTCGGCGGAAAGCAAGTTTATCCTCATCGAAGCGCCCATCAACCATTAGCCTTATGCCTACGCTCACCGGCCGCATCGGCTCCGCCCCTTACCTGACGCGCATCAGCTCCGACTCCGGCCACGAAGTGCTGGCCGACGAGCCCCTGGACCAGGGCGGGCAGAACCGCGGCCTGACGCCCGGTGAGCTGCTGGCCGCCTCGCTCAGCGCCTGCATCTGCATCACGGTGCGCATGTATGCCGAACGCAAGCAATGGCCCCTGACGGATCTGGAAGCCCGGGTCGACTTTGAGCGCAACGACAAGCACATGGTCACCCGCCTCGACTGCGTGTTGCGCCTGCAGGGCGAGCTAACTGAGGAGCAGCGCCAACGGCTGTTGAAAGTGGCCGAAGTATGCCCCATTCATAAAACCCTCCAGAGTGCCGTGCCCATCAGCACCGTGCTTGGCTAACTCCTACCCAGGTGCCCGAAGATTTTTTGCCAACCAGGCCTCATTCGAACGAGCTTGTCCTTACCCAAACTTTAAAAGCGTTTCCGCTATATGCGGAAACGCTTTTTTTGGTATTGTGGGTGACCTTTCAAAAAACGGCAGGTATAGCAGAGTGAGTGGCACCCACCGCTCTTGTTACGGTAAAACGACCGTTTCCGTGAACTAAGGGTACATTGCAGACAGCAGTCCTGGTGTCAGGGAGCGGGAGGCCCCTTGCAGCACGTTTTTCGGTCAATAACTAGATGGGCTCGTGCACTTTCGCTTCCAGCTATATGAACAAATTCTTCGGCGTGCTCACCCTGCATTTTAGCTTAGCTTGCCCTGTGGTCCTGGCACAAGCGCAGGAGGTTTCTCAACAGCAAGCCATTCAGGTCGCCGAAGTGTTCATCCAACAAAATGGCTACACCTTCAACCCAGCCAAAGCGTCGGCTTTTCAATACGAACTCTTCGACGCTGAGGAGAAGGATGTTCGCGCCATTTTAAACGCACGGCGTAACAGCCTTCATCCGAAAGCCTTTTGCATCATCGAGCGCCCGGACAGCTGGCACGTTGGTTTTTTGTCAACTAGCGAGAGGCTCCTCTCGCTCAATGCGAGTCAGAGACAAGCCGACCTGGCCGGAAGAGTAGTCGTGGTGAGCAAGCACAAAAAAGAGGTCAGCATGGCACACAAAGAGCCTCTTTTCTCCAACTTTAAGAAGCTATAGACCGGCGCGTTACAATGCCGAATGTTTGCATTTCGCTGCCTGTGTGCTTTTTGGACCCTTTGTCTGAACACGCCTAGTATTGCTTAAAATCACTCTTCAATGAGAGAACTGACAGAAGAGGAGGCATTGCAAGCAGTGACCTTTATGGAAAAGCTCGTCGTGGGCCTAGGAAGCCTTGGGCGGCAGTACGCCGACAATGACGAAGACCTGGCTTGGGCACTATTGTACCTGTTTAAGCCCAAACTGGTGAACGAGGCAGCGAAAGTGCGCGGGATGCTGTTCAGCAAATACAACACGGAACTGGCGGAAGGAGAAGACATGGACGAACTCGAAAAACTCCTTAAGGGACTGCCTTACCCGATAACACCGACCCCCAAACAACTCGCTCGTTTCCGCCAGAACCGCCTAAATAAGCAGAAGTCAGAATAATGCTCGTTTTGCTTTCGGACCGATTTCCTAAACTACCCTCAAGCGAGAAGGCTTCACTGTCTCTAGATTGGGGTCTCTTCTACTTCCGTGAGGATAACCAAGCTGTGGGCTCTCTTCTGTTTCGTCATTTGTGGCGGGCTTCCGT
>NZ_SRMB01000005.1 GCF_004745645.1 Hymenobacter metallicola
TATTTTTAAGATGGGTTGGAATACTTTCATGACAAGGGTCTTAAAAAGAAGAAAAGAGAGTAAGAGGAGGAAGGCTACCTGTTTCCGCAACAATAATTAGGCTGCCTGAATGGTTTACGCAAACGGTGGTTTTTGTGTCCTTTCTAGAGGCAGGAATGGGGGAGTACTTCGGGGCTCACTTTATTAAACCCCATCATGACACGTTTTCTTCTTTTAGGTGCCGCCCTGCTGCTCGGGAGTACGGTGGCCACCAGTGCCCCGCCGCCCAAGCATGACTTGGTCAGTTACATCGACCAGGCTCAGGACCAGTTTAGCCAGCAGCTAGAGGTGCATTTCACCGAGCAGGCCACTGTCGACAGCCCCAGCGTGAGCACCCTGGTGCCAGCGGCCGCAGCGCCCACCCGGCTCTACCAAGTGGCCGAAGGCGCTAAATTCCGGACTTATCACAGTAAGCAGCTGCGGTACCGGAGTAGGTGGCACAAGATTCAAGGCCGCTGGTACAAGTTTTATCACCTGCCCGGACGAAAACGGCCCCTGCCCAGGGCGGATAATAAGGCAGAATCAGATCGAATCGGCTAAAAACTGCCACTGAATCTGCCACTGACAAATAAAAAAGGCCTCTAGCGTTGCGCTAGAGGCCTTTTTGGTGGTCGTATAAGTAAACGGACCGGCCGGCACAGTACAGCAAAAGGCGGTAAAAGGTGGCAAGATATGGCAAACACGTCGGCTTTATACCGTTTGCTATTTACCATGCTTTACCGCGCCGTGCCACGCCTTGCCGCCATCCGTCACACACCATTGCCTTCGGTGTGCGACGCGCGTAATTGTTGGAAGGCGCTTTTCGTTGCTGCGTGCCGCTTCGGTTCCCGGCTCTTGGCATAGCGCCGGGTGGTCTGAATAGCGGAATGGCCCATGCTGTTTTGTACCTGGCCCAGGTCGGCGTTGCCGTCGAGCAGCAGCGTGCCGAAGGTATGCCGTGCGACGTGGCAGGTAATGAATTCCCAGTAAGGGCCGCGCCGCTCAATGCGGTGAGGGCCGCGCATGCGTACCTGCAGGATAGGACGGTCCAGTCCGGCTTCCTTGGCCACAAGCTTGATGGAGGTATTGATTTCCGTATTGGCTGGTACGCGCAGGTTTCCTTCGTAGCGCTGCCAGATTTCCAGGGCTACCTCATCCAGGGCTACGCGCACTTTGGTTTTTTTACGCCGGCCCTTGTGCTGCACATATTCTAGGATGTACTCGCCATGGTCGAATACTACATCAGTAGGCTGCATCGAGCGCAGGTTGCTGTAGCGTGGACCCGTGAAGCAGCCGAACACGAAAATATCCCGGATGTGGCCCAGGTGCTCAGTCGGCATCGGAGCATGATAGAGCTGCATCACCTCATCGAAGCGGAGAGGTTCGATTTCCACTTCATAGGTGTACTCATCCGTCAGCCAGGCAAAAGGGTGGCCGGCGAACTTGAGCAGCTGGCGCAGGGCCTGCACGTAGCGGCCCACCGTGTTGCTCTCCAAGCCGATGCCACCATCCCGGCGCACGGCTTCTTCAATTAGGTATTCACACCATTCCTCGACCAGGTTCGAGCGGCGGGTTTTGGGGTCAGGCAGTATATCCTCCAAGGTGGTGCCCGGCCGGAAGGTTTCCCAATGGGTCACCATGGGATCTACCTTGCGCAGGTAGTTGGCCGAATGCCGCGCCTTATAGAAGCTCTTCCACTCAGCCGCCACATCGGCAATGGTAGGCAGCCCAGCGGGTGCCGAGTCCTGAGCAGGAGAGGTGCCAGCCTGGGTATCCTTGTCCTGGGCAAGTATCAATTCCCAGAACAGCTCAGGCGTCAGCGTCTGTTTCTGCAGGCGCGCCTTCTCCAGCACGTCGCCGGCCCACTCTTCCAGGCGGTTGAGACGGCTGTTTATCTCGTGGGCCTTGGTGTCTTTCTTAACTCGCTGCTTATCGGTGAAGTGGGCCGGGTCGCACTTCTTGCCCGTGCTCTTGCGCAGCACCAGGGTTTCCGAGCGGTATGCACCGGGTTGCTCTGGGAAGCGGATTTCCATGTAAATAGCCCGCTTCGGACTATTCGCATAAACCTTGCTGTGGAGGTAGAAACGGACGGTCATTTATTTATAAATCGGACCCCGCTTTTTTAGCTGCAGCTTTCGCATCTTCCTCCTTCTGCTTTGCTATTTCAACACTGGAAAAACTAACTGTAGTATCATGTGTCACACTATTTTCATCATATGTGCCGTTCACTTTATTACCAAACCAATAGTAGTTCTCCAGATAGCGGTTGCTTTTATAGCCACTCCCGTATTGAGTTTCTAATGCAGCAAGTACTTTGCGGCTATCTACTATGCCCTTAATTCGAACAACCACATAGTGTAATTTTCCCTTGTAAAATCCGTAAGTGATGCTATGCAAATCTGCGTCACCAATCTTCAGATTCTCATCGGTTTTTGTGTAGTACTTAGTGTCTCCGCTCTTTTCTACCTCTTTGAGACCAGGAATGGTGCTGACATCATCACCAAAGTGATAAGTTCGAAACCCATTTTTATCATCCAGAGCCGCCAGTTTTGCATCCTTCTTTTTGGCATCAGCTAAAACTGTGTTGATGCTTTCCTGTACGGAAGGCTCCAAGTTGCTTTTTCTGGTGAAATAAACTTTGTTTTTAAATTCAACAGCCAGCCATTTTGGCGAGGAAGTCGTGCCAACGACGTAGTAAAAAGGCGGCGTTTTGCCGGTATTTTCTATTGTAGGGGTGCCAGCCGTGTCGCTAAGGGATTTAAACAAGCCAACCTTTTCAATATTTTCCTTTCTATTAAGGAAACGTAAATCACGCTCGGTTTTGGTGTATTCTTGGGCGACCAGCGTTAATGGTGCCGACAAAAGGGATAGGCAGAGCAGGTGCTTAATCATGGTATAAAAAGGGTGGGTGAAACAATTAGTTCTTAATCTTCAGCAGGCATAAAAGTGGCTTCACCTACCTTCCACATGCAGTTGATGTCGCCCAGCGTGATTTCCATTTCATCGCCATTGTTGTCGCTCTTCAGGCGTAGGATGCCGTTCACGTTATTTACGATGCGCTTAATGATGAACATCTCACTGCGCAGAGCTATAGCGTGCACGCCCAGGGCATGTTGCCAGTTGCCGTCGGACACGGGCCGCACGACGTGGCAGCTGCGCTCGGGGTAGCGCGGGGCCATGCTGTTGCCGCGTACCTCCAGCACCACGGCGCCGGTGTAGTCGACGCCGGGCTGTTTGACAATGCGCACGGTGTCGAAGTCGCCGTAGTTGCGGTCGTGGCAGCTATTGGTAAAAGAGCCGTAGGCGGATGGGATAATAAAGGGGAGTTCTAGGAGTTCCTGTAAGGAGGTGTCTACAAACACGAAGTTGCTTTCTGGGTGAGGGTCGGCTGGCTTCGAGTTCTTGCCAGTCTCTATGTATTCCGGTGTGGTTTTATATGCAGCAGCAAATTTCTTCAGCACGGAAGGCTTGATGTATATGGTATCATTCTTCTCAATCTTACTGATCTGAGAGAATGCCAGCCCAACCGCTTCCGCCGCTTCTCTAAGCGTCAACTCTGCCTGTTGCCGAAGGCGTTTCATCCGTTCACCGCGGACGTTGGTTGTGTCTATTGCTGTCATAATGGACACTAAGTAGCACAAGACTACACGTCACTACAAATATTTTGTCCTCATGTGTAGCTTTGTTTCCAAAAGTGTCGTATACTTGTCATATCAATTCACCTATTACCGCGCCATCATGGTCGACACTTCTCAAACCAAAGCAACAGACACGACATACCATGTCCGGTGTCTCGGGTCTGCAAAGCTGCGCCAAGCGCTGCAAAACGAGCAAGCCAGAAGGTTTTTACAAACAGGTCAAAAGGTCAATGTCATGGACATTGCCTCTGAATGGCTTGAGGAAAAAGCTAGCCAAATGGCAGCTTAAAAAATTTATCCTGTTTGTTTCCTTTTGTTTCCAATAGTTTCCATTATTCTACTTTTTCACTCATCACAATGACTTCCCCCGTAACCAATCAACACCTCACTGCTGCCCCCGGTGGTGCCCAGCAAAACCCGCACTGGGTACAGATGCTGGAAATCAATGCCCGCGCTCAGGCAGATGCCGAAGTTCTGAACCGGCGCTACGTCCAGAGCCCGAAGCAGACCCAGGGCCTCAACTACGATGACCGCCTGCATGTGCGCCTAGGCTGCGGCAAGACCAAAGCCTACGAGCTGCTGAATGCCTATACCAATGGCCAGCAAGGTGGCCTGCGCCATCAGCGCATCGGCAATAAGTACATCGTGACCGAGCAGGCAGTACGCGAGTGGTTCGGTGATTTCGGAATGCAGGCTTCTAGCAGCAAGGCAGCCTAATGAAACTGCATTACACCACCCCGGCCCCAACCAGCGAACTGCCCGCCACTTCTACTGGGAAGCCCTGCATTCGGGACTACTCAGAACTGGTAACCAAGATAGTACCCGAGCCTGTGGCTCAGTTGGTGCCCCTGCCTGAGCTGCGCCGCCGCCTCTCCGAAGTAGTCCGCAAGGATAAGCGCTATGCGGAAGAGGCCCCCATCTACCTCCAGAACGAAACCAACCGCCGCGCTGCCTTCGATGGCGCCCACCTCCGCTAACTGCCATGCACTTCCTCTCCACCGCCGCCATTAACCCTTCCCTGGTGCTACTCCCTTCCCGGATGCTGGCCCGCACGGCCTGCGAGTTCTGGCTGAGCAATCCACTGCTGATAATCCAGCATACTGCCCTGGTTGAGGAGCGCACGGAGCAATACCCTGGCTGGTCGGAAGCAGAGCAGCGCAAGCTAGCTACCCGCCTTTCCACGGCTCGGGACAAGGCCAAGAACATCGTTCCGGTAAAGCCTGCCCAGCCGCCCATGTCGGAACTGCTAGCCGAGCTGGACGCCCACGAGACGGTGATTGAGGAGAGTGAACTGCGGCAAGCCCGGCACCTGGCCATGACGTGCCACCCCTTAGAGCGCAGCTGGCTGCTAGCTCACTTCCGCTCGGTGCTCAAAGCCCGCCTCGTGGTGATGGAAGAGCAGCATGAGCAAGACGAGGAACAGTACGAAGAAGCCGCCTAATCAACCCATTACACCCTCATCACTCAGACTCATGCAGAACTCAACCAAGGTGCCGAAGATGTCGGCCGCCGGCTCGATGCAAGATATCCGGGATGCGGCCCGCGCCGCGGCTATCCGGGCCAACAGAATAACGGTGGTAGTGATGGTCAGCCTGCTGCTGGCCCAGGCCTGCCACCGCAAAGCCTTCACCCAGAGCTCGGGCACGAAGCACACCCGGCCCGCCTGGAAGCGCACCAGCCTCAACATGCTGGACAAGGAGCAAGCCAACCCTTCCCGCCTCTAAAACAAACGAGGGCTGCGCCCGGCATGGCGCAGCCCTCATTAAACCTCTTAATCACAAAAGGTCATCACACGGCACAAAGTTATGCAAACCAAAGAACAACTAGAAACATTCCGGAATCTGTGCAAAGCCAACGGGCTGGGTAAAACTGATGTATGGCAGCACAAACAGTCCGGTAACTGGATCATCGGCCGGGCCGGCATTGAGAAAATCCAGGGCCTGAACAACATTCAGATCGGCATCGAGCTGGCTGCTGCCGGTGTGGACTTCGCCGTGGTCAAGGCCTCCGCCGCCCGCACCGTGGAGCGCAAGAAAATCAAAGTAGAGTCGCTGGGCTCGGCCAACGCCAAGAACAGCCAGGTGAGCTACTACGCCGAGATGGCCGAGAAGCGGGCCAAAAGCCGCAGCATCCTGATGCTGATGGGCTTCTACGAACTGGGGGTGTACGGGGAAGAGGAGTCCGACGAATTCAAGCAGTCCAAGAATGTGGGTGCGCCTACGCTGGATGATGTTGAGGCCGCGCCCACTGCGCGCCCTATCCAGCCGGCCGCCGCACCCGTGGCCACGCCGCCGGCTTCAACAACCCCTACTCAACCCGCGGCACCCGCCCAAAAAGTAGTAGGTCACACAATGCCCCAGGATGATAATATGGGAGAGCCTGTGCCTGTCTACGGTGTAACTGCTGAACAGCGTAAGCGCCTGCTCCAGCAGCTGGAAAGCCCACTTATCACCGAAACCGAGCGCACCAAGTCGACGGCCCGCATTGATTCGCTTACGGAGCGGGAAGCTACGGACGCCATCGTGAAGATGGAAGGCATCCTGGCCTGGCGCGCGGCCAGCAATGAGCTCTACGAATTCGCCAAGATGAATGAGCCCGAGTTGGGCCAGGCTGAAACCGGACGCCTGCTGGCCCTGTGCAAGGATACCAGCGTCACCGCCGAGGCCCTGCTGAAGGAAAAGGAGTTGGGCCTGGCCTACCTGGCTGACGAGGCCACGCTGCCCCTGCCCAGCCTGGAAGATGCGCGGCAGAACCTGCGCGGCTTTGCCGACGACAACGCTGCCAAGCTGGGCTCGGTCGAATATGACCGCCTCGTGAAACGCTCCCAGGCCAAGACGGCCAATGCCGAGGAGCTGGTGCAGGAGCTGGTTGACGCGCAAGCCCGCCTGCAGCCGATTGCTGCCTAGTTCACATGCCCCGCTGCCGCTGGTGGCGGGGCTTTCTCGTGCCAATTCCAACGCATTGTACTCATGGAGGTTAATAGCAATTCTAGAATATTCAGGGGGGGCATTACTTCCGAAGAGAGGAAGCGCAACCGGCTGAAGTACCTGCGCCGCCGGCTTCGTCTCTTCCTGCCTGCCGTCAACATGACGCTCGATACGCAGGTGCGGCGCATCAACGTTCCGTACGATTTCCAGCCGGAGTTGCTTCCGGCGAAGGCGCAGCCTTACTGGCGGGAGCTCGTGCAGAAGTACGGGTATGTGGCTCAGGTTTTCATCTCCTAGCAGATGGCTAAGAAGTCCACCGCCAGAAAGGCCCCGTTGACCAAAGAGCAGTGCTTGCCACTGCTGGGCACCTATGTCAGTAGCACAGGCGGCATATTCTTGGCTGCCTGGCAGGATGGTGGTTTCGGGTTGTACCGATTGCCGATGACAGGTGCAGGGCAAAGCAAGCACTTGAATTGTGCCCACGCCTTCAAGCGCTTACTTGGCTTTGGTGCCTTTACGCTGGTGCCGAGTGAGGCACTCGTGGTGCCAGATCCACAGCCGATGATACCGGCTGCAGCTTTGCCCGCTGCAGCCTTGCCAGCTCAGCCCTTATCCACCCTTCACTTCCTGGCCGACTTCACGGCTATCGACCTGGAATTCCAGGGCACGGACCTACTCGAATTGGCGGCCATTCGCTACCAAGACTGGAAACAGGTGGGCCAGGTGAACTCCTTCGTTCGGTTCCGTGGGCCCATTAAAGGCATTGTGTCCAGCCTAACCGGCATTACCTCGGCCGATGTATGGAATGCTCCCGAGGAAAGGGCCGTGCTGCGTCAGTTCAAGGCCCTGGCCGGCGACTCCCTGCTGGTGTGCCACAACCTGAGTGCCGACCGGCGCATCCTGGAAATTGCCCGCACCCGCCAGGGCGCGCCCGCTCCTTTGCCCAACGAATGGTTTTGCACGCTGGCCCTTTCCCGCCAGCGGCTACCCACTGCACCCAGCCATAAGCTAGGCGACCTGTGCACCAGCTTTGGTATTGCTGCTCATGGCGCCCACCGGGCCCTGCGTGATGTCGAAATGTGCGCCGGCCTGCTCCAGCGCCTGCACCAAATGGAACCCATCAACGGGCCGCTGGTGGCCAAGGCCAAAGGCAAGAAGGCCGCGGCTGGTACCCCCTCACTCTTTGAAGCTGCCGCCTGATGAGTGCCCAACGCTTTCTCCACGCCGACGGCCCTACTGCTTTGCCCTCGCTTACCATCCCGACTACCCGCCCTATGCTTCCGATTCGTCAGCACCTGAAAACCTCCCCCCTAAAGCCCGGCCCCAAAGCTGTGCTGATGGAGGTGTGTGAGTTGCACGAAAATGGCAAGAAGGGCGCCTGCTTCATCTCCAATACCGAACTGGCCAAGAGCCTGGGTATTTCCCTCAAGACAGCAACGCGCACCATCCAGGCGCTGGTTGCGGGTGGGCTGCTTACTTCCCGTGTAGTGGAGGCCGAAGCCAACCGCCGTTACCTGGCACCAACTGCCCCTGTTCGGGCCTGCTACATGGGGGGTGACATTGCAGCGCAACTCTTGGCTGCGTCCAATTTGACTATAGTCAGAAGTAGCGACGATGAAGAGCTGACTATAGTCAAAAGTGAATCTGACTATAGTCAAAACGGTACCGTGACTATAGTCAAAAATGACCCTGACTATAGTCAAAACGCCTCGCGCGTATATGGAGACAATCAGGACAAGCATTCTACAAGCAAAGAAGAAGTAGAAGCGCTGCGTGCCACCCTCGCCGCCGCCGAAAAAAAAATAGAGGCATTGCAAAATGAAAATGCCACGCTGACGGCTAGCCTGGAAACCGTTACTCACCAGCGCGACCAACTTCGCCACACGCTGAAAGCCCAACCCACTACCGGGAATACCCGGGGGGCGGGGCCCGCGGCCCCCGCAGCCGATCCGCACAAGGTGCCCTTTGCTCAGAGCCGCCACGCCACGCCCGAGGGCTTTGCGAAGCTGGCCACGGCCCTGAACTACGGGGCGGCCAGCTATGCCCACTACCGCCCGCAAATGCTGGTCAAGGCTGGCGATGAGCTTCGAGACGAGAAGGGCTGGCAAAACTTCGTGCAGCGCTACCTGACCAATGATGCCAACTCGGAAACCGGACTTGTGACCAAGGTGGCTAAAACGCAACCATCAGCCGCTGGCCGCGACTACGCCGCCCAGCAACAGCAACAACTTCAAAAAGACTACCTGTAATGGAATCTCCTAAGAATTTCAATCACGTTCCCCCACACGCCGACGATCTGGAGTTGGCCGTCCTGGGTGCCATGCTGGTCGACGCCGACGGCCTGCGCATGGCCATGGGCCTGCTCGGTACCACCGAGGAAGTCTTCTACCAGATGCCTCACCGCTTGCTCTTCCGTAGCATGGTGCGCCTCTTTACCGCCGGCCGGGCGGTGGATGCCGTTAGCCTGCACCTGCGCCTGGGCCAGGATGGGGCACTGCCCAAGTACGGCGTAATGGATGCCTACGAAGGTATTGTGCAAAGTGTCAGCACCTCGGCTCACGTCGAAACCCATGTGCTCCAACTGCTCGAGCTCTACACCAAGCGCCGCATGGGGGATATCGGCCGGCTGCTCGTCTCGAAGGCCTACGACTCCATGCAGGATTCTTTCGAACTGCTGACTGAGGCCCAGCAGCTGCTCAACTCGGCCCATGCTGTCCTACAGCTCAAGCGGCCCCAGGCGGTAGGGGAGGTGTACGACTCCATCATCGATGATATCGTACGGGCCACCCAGCAAACGGGTGGGCTGACCGGGGTGCCTTCTGGCCTGAGCCTGCTCGACCGGCTGACCGGCGGCTGGCAGGATTCCGACCTGGTGGTGATTGCGGCTCGCCCCGGCATGGGCAAAACCAGTCTAGTGCTGTCCAACGGGGTCTTTGCAGCGAAGGCAGGCTACCCGGGGGCTATCTTCTCGCTGGAGATGGGCCTGCGCCAGCTGGTGCGCAAGATGATTGCCTCGGAGGCGGGCTATACCACCCAGCAGCTACTCAAGGGCAAGCTCGACGGGGGGCAGGAAGAGGCCGAAGCCATTCGCCAGCGGGCCAGCGCACTCAAAGCCATCGGCCTCTACATCGATGACACGGCCTCGCTGAGCCTGGGTGAGTTGCGGGCCAAGGCCACCAAGCTCAAGGCCGAGCACGGCATCCGCTGGATTGTGGTGGACTACCTGCAGTTGATGACGGCCCCCGAGGTGAAGGGCAACCGGGAACAGGAAATCAGTGCTATCAGCCGTGGCCTGAAGAAGCTGGCCAAGGAACTGAACATCCCCGTCATTGCCCTTTCCCAGCTCAGCCGCTCGGTCGAGCAGCGTGGTGGCGACAAGCGGCCCATGCTCAGTGACCTGCGCGAATCGGGCGCCATTGAGCAGGATGCCGATATGGTCATCTTCCTCTACCGGGCCGAGTACTACAAGATCCTGGAGGATGATATGGGCAATCCCACCAAGGACACAACCGAGCTGATTGTGGCCAAGCATCGCAACGGTAGCACGGCGGTCGGTGATGAGGCCCTAATCGTGTCGTCGAAGATGGCCTTTGGCCGCTACTCGGATCTGAACGAAAGCCCAGCCCCTGCTGGGGAGCGGCCCTTCTACGACAAGGAAACCAAGCAGACGGTGCAGCTGGGCAAGCTGCCGGCCAGCAAGTTCGAGGAGGAAGTTGATATGCCTTTCTGATGGAAGCTTACTCCCCCGAAATGGCCCAGTGGGTAGCCAAGGTGCTACGCAAGGCCAGCCCCAAAGACTTCGAGAACCTGCGCAAATACTACCAGCAGCGCGGCGGCCCAGGCCTGGAGCTGGTGCAGGCCGAAGAGGAATACCGCAAGTATAAACGGGCAGCCTGATGACTATCGGACAATCTATTCTCGCCGGCCAGACTTGTCCCTACTGCGAAGGCCAAAGCGCCCTGGTTGATACCAGCGTCCTGTATGGTGGCAACGCCACGGGCAAGCACGCCTACCTCTGCCAGCCCTGCTGGGCCTACGTGGGCTGCCACCCCGGCACTACTGTCGCACTGGGCACCCTGGCGGATGAAGACTTACGCACCTGGCGCAAGCACACCCATCAGCTTTTCGATACGCTCTGGCGGGGGCCTGGCTCCTCGAGGAGCAGAACCCAAGCCTACCAGTGGCTGGCCGAGCAGCTTGGCACCAAGCCTGAGCACACGCACATCGGCATGTTCGATGAGGAACTATGCCAATGGACCCTGCATCTGGTGCAGGCTGAAATCCAACAACGTCAACTTTCTACTTCCAACTCTTAACTCTCCATCATGGAAACCCCCTCAAAATTCGAAGCCTGGGCCATTCTCGAAATCATGGGCCACGTCAAACTCGCTGGCAAGGTCAGTGAAACCACCATTGCCGGCGCGCCCCTGCTGCGTGTCGATGTGCCGGCTACCGACGTGCATCCAGAATTTACCCGCTTCTATGGGGCCAGCTCTATCTACTGCCTGACGCCGGTATCGGAAGAGGTGGCCACGCTGGCAGCGAAGCGGATGACGGTGAATCCCATCAACGTCTACATGCCCGAAATCCAGCCGCTGAAGCAACTGGCTGCCCGTCGGGATGATGAAGAGGCGGAAGAAGAATGTGAGCAATGTGGGTGGGCGCAGTCGCGCTGCAACTGCATGTGATGAGTGCCATCACCAAAATCAAAGCGCGCCTGCGCACCGAGCACACGGAGGGGCTGCCGCGTTTGCTGCGACTCTATGCCCCCGATGCCGAGGCCCGCAAACTCATCCAAGCCGAAATCCGCCACCGACAGCAGCTGGCGGACATCAAAGCCAAAGTTCAACGATACCGCAAATGAAAGTCCCCGCTATTGAAATCCTGAAAGAAGCCTTCGATGAACTAAACGAATGGCAAGAGCACACCAGTACACCCGAAGATCTGTGGCCATCGGCCATGCTGCTGGTGGTAGAGCCCTCTCACAACCCGAATGCCCGGGCCCGCATTACCGGCGACCCTGACCTGTTGGTGCAGGTGCTGCACATGGCGCTTAAGGACCCGAGTAATGCCGAGTTCGTCCGCGCTTTTAACGAAGCATTCCAGCAGCCCACCGCTGAACTTCAGGAAGCAGCCCGCGAAGTTCAGCGGTGGGCGCAGGAGCTTAACAATGCTCAGGTTAAAATTCAGCAGCTGTATGCCGAAATAAACGACGGTGCAGCCTACTGTGAGCAGCTCGAAAGAGATAACCAGCGGCTGACAGAGGAAACCCACCGATGGAGTGATGCGGTGAAGAAGCTGGAATCTCAACGCACCCAGCAGCCCGCGGCCGTCTGCCACGCCAACATCGTGTTTCGCCGGCGCCACGAGAAGATTCACTGCCGTTTGTTCAAATGGGAGCTGAAGCCGGGCCCCGTGCTCAACGGCCTGCTGGCCCAGGATGAGCTGGAGGGGAAGCGGGTGCGGGTCACGATTGAGGTGCTGGAGCCTGCCATGGATATGTTGCTGAGCAAGCGGGCTCTGAAGGCCCTATCCTTCCAGCAAAAGGTGGCCCTGTGTGACGAGGTGGGCGTGCATTTCGCTTTGCTGGATGCGGTGTTGTTGCAGCCTGGAGCCCAGCAAAGCTCCTTCACTGCGACCCAGTTTTCGCACCTGATGAACCTGGCGGCCGCGCGCTACGAAGTCGTTGCCAACATGCTGGAAGGAGGTGAGGGGAAATGAAGACCTACGACGAATGGGAAGCCACTGAGGTGAGCCTGACCCAATACCTGCAGCCCTGCGACGAAATAGACGAGGAGCTCTACGACCACATGGGCGGCGTGGTAAGCCCGCAGTACTGCACCCAGCGGCTGCTGCAATCCGGAGAGCCTGAGCGCGAGGAACGGGGCGTGATGCACTACCTCAGCTTCATGGCCCGCGAAGACGGCAAGTACTTCTACCTGGGCATCCTGCCCAAGTTCAAGCAGCCAAAGCATTAAATGGCGAAACAACCCGCCCCACCCAAATCAACAACCCCGCCCGGGTATGCCGTCGCCACCGGTGTGCCCGGGCGCGTGGTGTTTACCAATGCCCCGCCCGAGGTGATTGCCGACCTGCACCGGCTGGCCAAGCACTACGGTATCCGCTGCATGAACCTGACCATTACCGCCTCTCACCTCGACGAATAGCCCAAGCCATGGCAACCACCGTTCGCACTAGCCCTATTTTCCTGCCCATTCTGGCCCAGGCGCCCAGCCAGCCCTGGCAGCAGCACGCCGAGTTCCTGCGCCAGGCGCTGGCCCAGCTCGACCCCAAGGAGCGCCGGCGCATCCTCGACTACATCAGCATGCCTCCCGAGCCGCCGAAGCCCAAGGCCTATCCCATCGGGGAGTGCATGAAGGCCAGCCGCCGGGTGGCTGAGCTACTCCAACTGCATCAGAAGTGGACCCAGGCCAAGGCCCGACGGGAGACGGCCCGGGAGCTGGGGGTAAGCCCGGTGCAGCTGCGCCGGATGCTGCGCCACGTCGAACAGTAAACTGCGCGACGTTTTGCCCCAGCTCCGCGACGTTTCGGGCTCTGGGCGTTTTGTACCCACCCGGGATGGTTGGAGTTTCGTGGTATGGCTATACATGCTATTCAACTCGTGCCCATCGAGCAGGTTCAGCTTCACCCGCAGAACCCGCGCCTGATCAAAGACAACCGCTTCGAGCAGCTGGTACAGTCGCTTATTGACTTCCCAGATATGCTCCATGCGCGGCCCCTGGTAGTCGATGAGGACTTCATCGTACTCGGTGGCAACATGCGCCTGCACGCGGCCCTACGCTTGGCCTACGCTGAAATACCGGTGATGCAAGTCACTGGTTGGAGCGATGCCCAGAAGCGCGAGTTCATGATTAAGGACAACGCCAGCTTTGGGGAATGGGATTTTAGCATTCTGGCCAACGAATGGAGTGAGGAGCCGCTGGGGGCCTGGGGTATCGACCTACCCAAGGACTGGTTGGAGCCAGAAGAGGAAGCCACCAGCAGTGGTAGTGGATCTGGTGATTCGCCGGATGGTGAAGAGGAAGAGGAATACAAGCCCGAGCCGCGGATGATTATCACGTTCCCGTCGGCTGAGGACCTACAGCATGCCGAAGCCGATGTGCAGGAGCTGCTGGACCGCAAGTACCCAGGTGCACGCTTTACGGTGCAGGTAGGAGAGCGGAATGGCTAGGAATACCGAACATACCGCACAACAAAAAAAGAAGATGTTGGAGGCGCTCAGGTCAACCTTGGGCGTCGTGGAAACAGCATGCCAACGCGCCAGCATCGGGCGTACCACGCATTATGATTGGCTGAAAAAGGATAAGAAGTATGCCAAGCAAGTAGCAGACATTGATGAAGTAGCCATCGACTTTGGTGAAACGCAGCTTATTAAGCTGATGAAGGGCTACGACCTACCCGATAGCAAGGTGTTCTTAGTTGACCACATTGAGCTAAAGTCCGGTAAGACACTGACCACGAAAAAACCGCTGGTAGTGCCCATTACAAAGCATTTTGGGCCAGATGCCTCATCGGTCATTTTCTTTCTGAAAACCCGAGGCAAGAAGCGTGGCTATGTTGAGAAGACGCAGGTAGAGACGGAGAACAAAGTACAGGCACTCAATGCCCAGGTTACAATTGTGCCCGCTGTGGGTGGCATTCCTGTAGCCACTAGCGAGAAGGAGGTGGACGGTGTTTAAGGCAGGCCCTCTCTTTGCAGCCAACTACCAGAGTAGTGCGGAAACCTTGGTAAATCAGGGCGGCACTTCGTCGGGTAAGACCTACGGCATTCTGCAGGTACTCTTCACTAAGCTCTCCCAGCTCACTCGCCGGGTGTGCACCGTCGCCGGCCAGGACATTCCCAACCTGAAGGCCGGCGCGCTGCGGGATGCGCTGGATATCTACAATAACAGTCCTGAGTTGCAGAGCCTGATCAAGTCCTACAATAAGTCGGAGCGCATCTTCGAATTCCATAACGGCTGCGTGATGGAGTTCAAGAGTTACACCGATGCCCAGGATGCCAAGAGCGGTAAGCGGGACTTCCTCTTTGTCAATGAGGCCCAGGGTGTAATCAAGCCCATTTACGACGAGTTGCAGCTGCGCACGAAGGAGCAGGTGTTTATTGACTACAACCCCAACGCCGAGTTCTGGGTGCATGAATCGGTTCTAGGCCAGTCCGGGGTGCAGCTCTTTATCACTGACCACCGGCACAATCCCTTCCTGCTCGACAAGCAGCGTTCCAAAATAGAGGGCCTGAAGGCCAAGGATGAGGAGTTGTGGAAGGTGTATGCCCGCGGGCTCACGGGCAAGATTGAGGGCCTGGTGCTGCGTAACTGGACGCTGTGTAACCACGAGGACATTCCGGCCGGGGCCCGCTTCCTGGGCCGTGGCATCGACTTCGGCTTCACCAACGACCCCACCACCGCCATCGACGTGTACCTGTCTGGTGGTGAGCTGTGGGTGGATGAGGTGCTCTACGAGGAGGGCCTGACCAATCCGGATATCCACCGCCGCCTGCTGGCCGAAGACCCAGCGGCCACGCTGAAGGTGACCATTGCCGACTCGGCCGAGCCCAAGAGCATCGAGGAGTTAAGGCGCCTGGGCTTCGCCAAGATTGAAGGGGCCGTGAAGGGCGCCGACTCGGTGAGCAACGGCATCGACATCCTAAAGCGCTACCACCTCAACGTCACCCGCCGCAGCACCAACCTGCGCAAGGAGCTCAGCAACTACAAATGGCGGGTAGATCGGGCCACGGGCAAGTCCACCAATGAGCCAGTCGACGCCTTCAACCACTGCATTGACCCACTGCGCTACGTGGTCCTGAATGTCCTGGGCAAGCCCCAGGCTGCCCCCATCACTCACTTCCAATCCTTCGGCACAACCCGCCGCCGCTAAGCTTATGCTCGCACTTCACACCTTGCCCACCGAGTGGGGCGCTGTTACCCTGAAACAAGCAGCTGGCCTGGCTGCCCTCGGTGACGAGGCTCCCATTCAGGCCTGCCTGGCCGTGCTGCTGAACTGCCCGCCCACGGACCTGCTCACGATGAGCCCGAAGGAATTGGGCGCGGCCCTGCATCAGGTGCTGTTCCTCTCCGAGCCCATGCCCCACCGGGAAACATGGGCGCGCCCCTTATCCATCATGCTTGGTGAAGTAGAGGTGCCGGTGCTCGACACGCTGGAGGACCTGACCTTCGGCCAGGCCGCCGACATCGGGGCCGCCATCCAGGAGCTAGGCGAGGATGTGCCTGCTCTGCGCCTGCGGGTGCTGGCCACTATCCTGCAGCCAGCTTACCATGGCACTGCCTACGACTCGGATCAGGTAGCCGAGGTAGAGCAGCTCTGCGGCCAGGTGCCCTTACGCGAGGCGCTACCGCTCACCGATTTTTTTTTGCCGAGTTCGACCGCATCCGCCGAGAGCACGCCAGCAAGCTCAAGCGCATCCCCCTCAGCCAAGCCGAGCGGGCCGCCAACATCGGGCAGTTCTCGCAGGAGTGGGATACGCTGGCCGTCGTGGATGCCCTGGCAGGCGGCGACAAGACGCGATGGAGCTACTTCTACCAGCTGAGCTGGGCCGAGGTCAACACGATGATTGAGCTGGAAAACCACAAAGCCTACTACCGCCACCAGGTGCACCTGCAGCAGGAGCGGCAACAGAAACGATAAGCCATGAACAACCACCGCAACCTTGCCATTCTGGTAGATCCAGACAAATCCTATCCAGTAGCCTACACCATTAAGCAAAATGGTGAGAAAGTCTGGGGGCCTACTCAGTTGGCCGGCCGTGACCTGACGGCTCCGCAGATTCGTGAGCTTGACCGCAAAGGACTCCTCTAACATGAACTGCAGCGAAATCCCCTTGGCTGTAGCCACAGACTGCCAGGGCAAGCCGCTGAAGCAGGCTCCCGACTGGGAATCCATCAGCGAGGCCAAGCGTGCCGTGGAGGCCCGCTATAGCCCCAAGAAGCGGCTCACAAAGAAAGCCGAACCATCCACCCAGGCCCGCAAAGCTGCCCGTCGTCGGGCGAAGGCAGGCCGCAAAGCCAGCCGGTAAAGATGGACCTCTGCCCCAATCGCCCGTCCTTCCTCACCATTTACAAGTGGTCGGAATTGCTTTCGGAAATCGACAGCAGCAAGATGCTGTATCTGTTCGCCCATGCTCCCTCGCAGCTGGCGCCGGTGGCCATGCTGCGGCTCGACATGACTGAGCCGGCCGGGTGGATTTCCTCGCTGTGGGTTCATCCTGAGCACCGCAAACGGGGCCTGGCTTCCTCCTTAATCAGCCGGGCCGTGGTGAACTGCAAAGAGCGTAGCCTGCAAACCATCGGGCTCACCGTCCACAACGACAATGCGGATGCCCGCAAGCTGTATGAGCGGCGCGGCTTCCTGCAATACATCAATAGCCACGAGGGCTACACGCAACTAGTCAAGGTGCTATGACAATCTACCACGCCATCAGTACGGCCACCTGCTCACCCGATAAGGTTGGCTCGTCCTTCAACATGCTAGTTAACCACTACATCACTAGCAACCCCGATAAGACTATCAACACCATTCAGCACAGCACGTGCTCCATTGGCTCCCCGATGTCGCCTTACATCCTGATTTCCGTGCAATTCACAGCTACCGGCGCATGAACTACCCCATCCCTACCATCCGCGTCTGTGCTGAGCAGGCCATTCCCGGCTGCCACTTCGTCCATGGGGAGAAGGAAGAGCAGAACATCGTTGTCGACCAGCTCACGCCCACCGAGCGCGTGGTGCTGGTGGAGGATAAGATGCTGGTGACGCCTACCATTAACAAGTTCGGGCAGCGCACCACGGTCACGTTTCAGGCCACCGTCAGCGTGTTTGCTTACTCGAACATCAACGATGATGCTGACACGCGCCTGCCGCGCATGAACGGACTGCTCACGGATGCCTTTGCTCTGCTGGCCGCCCTGGAAAAGCACCCGGCCCTGTCGAAGGTGGTGGCCCGCAACATCGTCAGCAGCTACAATGCTTTCGACGCCAACCTGGATGGGGTGGTGATGCAGCTCGACCTCACGCCCGCCGAGCGGGCCAGCCTCTGCTAAACGATGAACCTGGCCCAGTTGCTCAATACCGAAATCAACCGCACCCAGCAGGAGCTGGGCGAGAACATTGTGGCCAAGGGGCAGCGGGCTACCGGCCGCACCATTGCCGCCTTGCGCAATGAGTCGGCGCCCGAGCTGGCCCGGCTCTACGGCCCGGCCCACATCGGTGCCATGGAAGAAGGCAGCGGGCCGGCCGCCGACCCCAAGGCCAAGCCCGGCCGGGCCATGGTCGCCGATATCACCGCCTGGCTGCAGGCCCGCGGCTCGGATGCCAACCCCTGGGCCGTGGCCACTTCCATTCTGCGCCGGGGTACACGCTTGTTTCGCGGCGAGGACCCGCGCTTTGGCAAGCCCACCGGCACGCTGCGCGATGTGCTGGCCGCCAGCAAGGGCCGGCTACGGCTGGCCCTGGGGGCCGAGGTGCGCCGCTCGATTCGCTCGGAGGTGCTTTCCGGCTTCACCACTTCTACTGCCTACTAAGAACCATGCTCTATCTCTTTGGCCTGCGCTGGGAAGCCTACAACACGGAACGCTCGGTCTATTATGACGCAGGCCCGCCACGTCGCATCACGTTTGTGGATGCCCGAATTGAACCAGACCGGCCCCGTCTTACTCCTTCCGGGCCGCCGGATGGTGGCTACAACTTTGCCCCGGGTGCCGTTGTCCAGGAGCAGTTCTGCGAGGAAACCACAGGCATTACCATCTATGCCCAGAACGCGGCCCCTCATGCTTACCTAGCCATCGATGCCACGGCGGCCGCCTGCGCTGCGCCCACGGCCGATACGCTCGATGTCGGCCGCACTGTGAACGGCAAGCTGGTCACCTTCACGTTTACGACCGACCACCCACCGGTGCGCTATTCGCCAAATGATGTGAACTACGGCGACACCATTACTAGCCCCTACACGCTGCAGTACACCAACGGCAGTCATACCGTGTATTTTAAGGACTCGGCCAATAGCAAACGCACCCAGACCTTTATCATCAACGTCGATACTGGCGGCGGTGGCGACCCAGACCCACGAGCAGGAGAGAAACTCTTCAACTTCGAAACCAGCGACGGCGGGCTCTACGATGTGTATTATGAGGCCACGCCCACACGCCGCATCGTGTATTACTACAACGGCGGCGGAGAAGTAAACCGTCCCGTAGCCACCGCTGAAGAGTTAGGCTATGCCGATGGGGAGGAAATCACCTACGTCTGTGAGGCGAGTAACACCAAGGTCTTGTTTCGGGCTTCGCTGGACAAGCCGTTTGCAGTCTTCACCGTCGAGGCCAACAGCGTCGAATGCGGCTACGTCGACTGCTCGCTGGCTGTGTCGGGTTTGCAGGTCTACCAGCCCACCCAGGCCGGTGACTTGGGCAGCTTGCGGGTGGTCGTTGCCACCGAGGCTATCAGCTTCACGGCCTCGATAACGCAGCTGGCAGATAATACGACCGAGTTTCTGACGGGCTCTTTCAGCCCGGGCCCCTTCCAGCTCTACAACATCAAGCCCGGCGCGTATCGGCTCCACCTCACGGATGCCTACGGGTGCCAGTTACCGGTAGACTATACCATCACGGCCTTTGTACCGCCGGTGGAAGATCCGGACCCGGTGCCGCCTACCCGGTGGCACGCCGTGGGTGGGCTGCTGCCCCGTCCGGCCTTGCTGGCCACGCCCGTCACGAGTCTGACCGACACGAATAACGAGGCCCGCTTCGGCTTGCATGTGGAGGTAGAGCTGACCCGTGAAGGAGACGAGCAGCCTTTCGCCCGGTTGCGAAAGACGGCCCGACAGGTAAAGGAAGTAGTCGATGTATCCACGCTGGTGCACGCCCAGCTACGGCCCGAGCTGGCCTACCCATTGGGCATTGTAACGCCCGACCGGGCCGCGTTTCTTGATTTTCGGTACCGCTACCGCGAAGTAGATGCCCTGGGCCCCTCGGACTGGGTAGAGACACTGGGCCTGCAGCGGGCCGCGCTGTGCGCCCTACCCATCGGGCCCTTCGACGACAACGACCCGGGCCTGTATGTGGCCTCGGCCCAGGACCCCGCTTACCTGGTGATGGCCTTTCCCTCGGGGCAAGCGGTGCAATGGGTGGGCCTACCGCAGGAGGTGACCGTGTGGCTGCCGGATGCGCGCGAAGCGGACCTGTTTGCCGAGTTCGTGTACCGGGATGCGGCGGGGGCCGAGCTCGAAATCAAAACCCGAGTGGTGGCCCCGGAGCTGCCCGCCGGCGTCACCCGCATTCCCTTGCCTTCGAACCCGCTGCCCTGCGCGGCCACCGTCACTTTTACGCTGACGGATACCGACCGCGCGTACGCTGGCAGCTGCGTGGAGGCTGGCCCGGTAGATCCGCCAACCACCTCGCACGACTTCAATATTTCTGATCTCTCCGATAACGATTTCCGCTAATGGCACAATCCCTGGTAGTAAAAACCGCCGCCCAGATTCAGAGCGAACTGGCGCAGCTTAGCCTTGACCTGGGCAACACCCTGCAGTCCGGGGCCAACGTGGCGGGCCCAGTGCTCGGCGCGCTGCTCACCCGGCAAGCCAGCCTGGTAGCCGACCTGTGCACGCTGCAGGTGTCGCAAGCGGCCGCCCTGCGCTACGGCTCCGGGGCGCCGCTCAACACGCTAGGGGTGGACAACGACCTCTACCGCAATACGCTGACCGGAGACGAGTATCAGAAGGTGAACGGGGCCTACGTGCTGCGCTTGAATATCAAGGGCCAGCCCGGCTATACGCCCGTCAAGGGCAAGGACTACTTTGATGGAGAGGACGGCAGAGACGGCACCGTCACTTTTCTGGAAACCTATCCGCCCGATAATGAGCAGGGCGAAAACGGAGACCTGTGGATTTACATCAACGTTACAGACAAAACGGCCTCGCACTACAAAAAGGTAAAGGGCAAGTGGCGTCTGATTGGCGTGCCCATTGGGGGGAGTAGCGCAGTTACTCCTACCACGTACACTAGCACCTATACCACCACGGCCCAGGATTGGGTTGCCAAGTGCGGAGCAGGTACCAGTGGTGCCCCGGTGACGGCTACGAAAACAGCGAATACCCAGGAGGCAGCCGATGCGGCCGCCAAGGCCGAGGCCATTGCGGGCATTACCTGCGCCGTTTTTACCTCCACGCAACAGAGCTACACCGTCACGCAGGCCGACATCGATACCAAGTGCGGGGATGGCACTACGGCGTTTCAGGCCATTACCCGGAACAACAACACAGCCACGGGCAACACGCAGGCCAACGCCAATGCGGCCGGCCTAGCGGCGGCCAAAGCGGCGGCCCTGGCGGCCATCGTGTGTACGGTGCCGCCGCCCAGCTTCAACACGACCTACAACCCCGGCGACAACATCAGCACCGTGACGTGGAATGCGTTGGCTGGCGTGCTGCTCATGCTGAACCTGCCCCTGAGCACCAACACCGATACCAACCCGGCGACCATGTACGTCTTCGCCCCAGATGGTGTGACAGCGCTGGGCCAGGCCGACTACAACGGCGCCGATACGGGCGCGGTCTGCGGCATTTTCTACAACAACACGCTCTACGTGAAGACTCTCACCAACGGCAACCTCATCCTCAGCTAATATGGCCCTGATCACGCTACCCGTCGGTATTACTATTGCAGTATGGACCGGCCCCGCTACCACGCTCAGCTCGGCTTCGTGGTTTACGAGCACCAATCTGAATGCTATTTATAAGCAGTCAGCCAACCGCCTGGGCTACATCAGCGCCAAGCCGGGTGCTGCCTTTCCGGGCTTTGCCAGCATCACGCCGGCCCCAGCCGGGCAGATTCCGGCCGGCTACATCTTCAACGTGAAGACGGCCTTTCAACTAGATGATAGCCTGCTGGGTGTCATTGCCAGCGGAGGTGGGCCAACGCAGCTAGCGGCCCCGGCTAACTTCCAGGCTACGCCCACCTCGGCCTTGGCCGTGAGCGTGGCTTGGAGTGCACCCGCGGGTGCCCCGGCCGGCACTACTTACGTCATTCAGCGGGCCACGAATAGCGGCTTCACGGCGGGCTTGGTGACGATTTACACCGGACCCAACACGTCGGTCAACAACACCTCGGGCCTGACGGCTAGCACGCAGTATTTCTATCGGGGCAAGGCCCAAGCCACCGGTTTTACTGATTCTGTCTACTCCACCGATGACGCTACCACGCTGGCTGCCGTAGCCACAAATCCTGACGTGCTGCTCTATGCCATCAGCCAGAGCAACTGGAGTAAGCTGACAGAGCGCAACACCCTGGCCCCAGGCCAACTCGAAGCCGCGGACCTGACTTCCCTGGAAGCCCAACGCACCCGTAGCCGCATTGCCATCACCAACACCAGCAATATGCAGCTGCTGCAGCTGGGCAAGAACGGCCGTAGTGAGTTGACGGAAGGCACGCCCAGCGAAGCCCTAGCCGAAGGCTCCAGCCTGTTGGCCTGGGAGTTTGAAAAGCGCAGCACGGGTATTCTCAACGTTGGCTTTTATTACCGCAACGGGGCACCTTCGGAGTGGTTTAAAAAGGGCACCAGCTTAGGCAGTGGCTACGTGTACAACACCTGGCTGGCCAACTGCTTGACGGCCGCCAATGACTTCGCAGCACGAGGCAAAACCAGCACAGCTCAGAATACCTTCATCCTGATTCATCAAAATGAATCAGGTGGAGACTTACCCACGTGGTCGACGGACTGGCAGCAGATTATTGCTGATTTCAAAGCTGACATGGCCGCGGCTGGCCGGCCAGTGCCGGACAACGTGAAGGTCATTGTGTTCAAGCCCAAGACGCAAACGGAGTCAGGCAACCTGGCCCAGGCCCGGGCCAACGTCGAGAGCTTTGCCACGGCCTACACGGCAGGGCCCGTGGCCGTGCTGGACATGATCGGCATGAACCTACAGGAAGAGGGAGTAGCCCCGTCCCAGCGGCACCACCTCGATATGTTCAGCAGCATTGTCGAGGCCAAGCAGATCATGCAAGTGATTCTGAATGAGCCTACGCAGGTGCTCTATGTGTCGCCACCGGTAACAGTAAGTTGCCAGCAAGGCTATACAGGTACCCCCGTGACACGGCAAGCCTACGCCCTGACTGCAAATGATGCCTACGATTTGGCGGAGGTGGAAGCTGAGGGCTTGCTGGAGTGCGAGTTAGGTCCCGTTGGGCCATACACTACCGAAGACGCTATCTGGAGCCAGCTTAGCCCGAACCTGATTGCCGACGGCAATACGATTTCGGACAATGGCAGCGGGGGCAGCGCCTTCGCCCGAGTGCACATGGGTATCGGCCTGAACACGACGGAAACGGTACTGGGTGGCTTTAAGTGGCCCTTGTCGGCTCAGTTGTCGACAGACGGATTTCCGATCAACAATGAATTCATCATCGGAGCGGTCTACAATCCGGGCAACTCGGCTACCTACGATGATATGCTGGGTGGCTTCTACCTGAAGCTGGATGCCGGCGGCGAAACCCAGGGCTTTGGCATGGCACCCTTCTGGACCGGGGCCGGGGTTGGGTTTATTCCTACGCCCTTGGGCACCGAGGCAGAAATCCGAGTGGAGAAAACCAACGACCCCGCTACCACGGGAATTCGCATGCTCCGGGGTGGGGTGAGTGTTGCTTTCAACCCTGTGCCGATTACCGGACCTGTATACCTGGACATCAGTTTGGGCATCTGGCAACCATACGCCCAGGTCAAAGATATGGTCATCTATGCGGCTGATCCGGTGCGTCTATAAGCAACACCGGGAGAATTTTGAAAAGCGCTGGCAGCTCACCCTGTCAGCGCTTTTTTGTTGGTAGTACAAGTTGCGCGACGCTTTGGACTACGTACGCGACGTTTCGGGCCTAGCTGATTTTGTAGCTTATCGGGATGGTTGGAGTTTCGTGGTATGACGCAACCCTACACCTTGCAGCTTCGCCCAGTGTGCCCCGCGCATGGCGTTTACCTGCGCTGGCTTAGCCCGCTGGGCAACTGGGAGCCGTGGTTTTTTAATGGCGACATGGACGCCACGACAGTACCAGAAGCCGGTACCGTCTTTCGTTCAGAGCAAGGGCCGGCCCAGCTGCTGCGCCGTGGTGGCGTCGACAAGCTGCTGTTGCGGGCCGGCAACCTGACCCCGGCCCAGCATGCGGCCCTGACCACACTGCTGGATTCCCCCCAGGTCTATATGCAGGAAGCCTCCGGCCGCCTCACCTCCGTGCTCGTGACGGCGGCCCCGGCCGGCCGCACGTCCTCGGACAGCCGCACCACCTTCGATGTGGAAGTGGTGCTGCGTCCACGTAATCCTCTTACCCGCGTGTAATGGCAGCCTCTCTGGTATTAGCCGATGGCAGCCGGTTGCCGCTGGGCGCGGAAGAGCGTGTGGGCCTGACCGTGCAGGCCAATAACCTGCTGAAGGTAAACTCGGTGCAAAGCGACTATTCCTCGACGCTGACGGTGGCCGATACGCCCGAGGTGCGCGCGGCCCTGGAGCAAGCCCAGCACGGGCCGGCCCTGACGCAGCTGCCCTACCAACTGCTTCCCTGCACGCTGGAAGCTGGCAGCCTGGAAGTGCTACCCAATGCCGTGGCCATCGTCGAGCAGCACGAGGCGGGCAAGGGCTTTCAGGCGCAGGTGGTGGGCGGCAATGAACCGTTCTATGCGGCCATTCAGGATAAGAAGCTGCAGGAGCTGAGCTTCCCTGAATCGACGGAACACGACTGGCTGCATGCCCAGGCCGTCACCGGTGCCGCCCACACTTCCTGGGAGCAGGGCTATGTGTACGACCTCTACGACCGGGGCAAGGGCGGGCCGGCCGAAGGTGATAAGCTGCATCTGTTTACGGATGACGTGTTCCCCAGCGTGTATGTGCGGGCCGTCTGGGAGCAACTCTTTGCCGAGTCGGGTTACCACTGGGCCGGGCCCCTGCCCGAGCTGTTTGATCGGCTGCTGCTGCCCACCACGGTCATGGCCGGCTATGGCGAGGAGTTCCGGAAGGCGCGCAAGCTCCGGGCCGGGATCGGCCCGGGCAACGCGCAGTATGGTAATGCCTACGAGGGCCGGGAGGAAAGCGTGTTTACCGTGCCTTACGACTCGGTGGATGCGAAATACGCCTATGCGGACCCGACGGCGAAAGGCGTCTACAACCCCGTCACGCGCAGTTGGAAGGCACTGGAGCCCTGCTACATCAATGCCAGCGCCCTGACCAACGTTATCATTGACTCGCCCTATGGTAGCGGCCGGGCCCAGCTCTTCTTCTACATGGGCTCGAAAGAGCTGACGGGGGGCACGTTGATTGAGAGCAAGAAAAACGGCGGCCACACCACCGTGTCGCCGTCGGTGAACCTGAACCGCTTCCTGCTGCAGGCCGGCGATGAGCTGCACGTGCGCATCAAGCTCAGCCCCGGCGAGGGACTGCTGGCCAAATGGGGGTTCGAGGCCTTCAACAGTGCCGTGTATGCCGTCAATGGCACCGTGCTGACGCTGGACAACTTTACGGTGGAGGTCTTGCCGGATTTCCCGCCTGGGGGCCGCATTCGCTTACAGGATCTGCTGCCCGACCTCTCCCAGCAGGATTTTGTCAAAGCCATCATCGGGCTGTTCGGGCTTACCCAGCAAACCGACCCCTACACCCGCACGGTGCGCTTCACGCCCACGGGGCCGGCCCTGGCGGCGGCCCTGAGCCAGGCCCCGGACTGGCAGCCGCGCATCGATGCCGATGAGCCCGCGCCGCGGCTTTTCCATTTGCCGGGCGTAGCCCAGCAAAATTGGTTTCGCTGGAAGAAGGACGAGACCAACCCGGACGGCGCCAGCGAGCTGGGCAACGGGTTTCTGGCCTGCAACGATACGACACTGGAGCGTACCCGCGACGCGCTGACCTTGCCGTGGGCGGCTACGGCCATCTCGGAAAGCGGCCTGCTCTTGCTGCCCACCTACAAAGTGCGCGAAGGGGAAGTTTCGGTGGAAATAGTGTACGATGAGAAGCGCCGGCCCTTCTTCCGGCGCCGAGGCACGGCGGTGGTGACGCCGGTGTACGACAAGCAGACGCCGGCCCCTCGCCTGGTGGTGCAGGGGTTCCAGACGCGCACTGTGACCTTAGAGGATGGGCAGAGCTCAGCCGTTATCCAGCCTCGCGTCAGCACGTTTGCCGGCCTGGACTTCGCCGCCGACCTGCTGCCGACCTACTACCAGCACCTGCGGGCCGTGTACGCCCGGCCGCTGATTCTCAAGCCCTCCGTGCGCCTGAGTGCGCAGCAGGTCATGGACTTCAGTCAGCTACAGCCCGTGTGGCTGGAAAAGGAAGGCAGCTACTTCTACTGCAATAAAATCGACAACTGGGAAGAGGCTGACGCCTCCACGCCCGTTGAACTCTTACGCCTGACCTTCTAATGGAACAGCTCATCGCGCACCTGCTTGGGGATTATGTCATGCAAAGCGACAAAATGGCCCAGCTTAAGACCAAGAGTCACAAGTGGGCTTTGATTCATGCCTTGATCTACGCCTCACAATTCGTCTGGCTAGCGCCCTCAGTGCAGGCTTGGCTGGTGATTTTTGGCACGCACTTCTTCATCGACCGGTACCGCATCGCTCTGTATTGGATTCGCTTTTATAACGGGGTGCCTGTAGAGCATGCTGGCCCTTTTGGCTACCCGGCCGATAAGCCGCCCTTTATCGCGTTCTGGCTCATGGTGCTCATCGATAATACGCTGCACCTAACTATCAACTACCTCGCTATCCGCTACCTGTAATCATGGCCAACGACCAAACCGAAAAGGTTTTATTTGAAATTCGTCTGGGCTCCGAGCAGCTCAAGGCGGAGATGGACAAGGTGCGCATCCAGCAGCGCGGCCTGACCACCGACATTGCCAAGACGCGGGAAATGCAGAAGCTGCTCACGGCAGACTTCAAAAATGGGAGTGTTTCCGAAAAAGAGTACGGCATCGAGGCCCAGCGGCTGAGCGAGCTGCTGCGGGCCCAGACCAAAGAGCAGGCCGCGGCCAGCAAGCAGCTGGAGAACCTGGGCAAGGCCAGCGGCGAAGCGGAGGGCTCCATCAACCAGCTGCGCGCGGAACTGGCCCTGACCACGGCCAGTTATAATGCCTTGAGCAAAGAGGAGCGGGAAAACTCAGAAGCTGGCAAAGCCTTGCAGGCCCGCACCCGGGCGATCAGCGATGAGCTGAAAGTGCTGGAGTCGCGGGTGGGCGACAACCGCCGCAACGTGGGCAACTACTCGGGTTCCTTCAAGGAATTGGTGAAGGAGATGGTCAAGGCCCAGGCCGAGCAGAAGAATATGGCCGCGGGCTCCAAAGAACTGGCGGATAGTCAGCGAAACGTGGCCGGCTTCCTGACGGCTGCTCAGCGGGCCGCCGCCCAGGCCGGGCAGACCTACGAGGAGGCGACCAAGACCATTGAGAGCTACGCCAAGGCCATCACGCCCGCCGTGGAGAACTTGGTGGCACTCGAAGCCGAGCAAGCTCGCATCGTGGAAACAGCCGGCGAAGTCTCGGAGGGGTACCGCAAAATTGGCTTTCAGATAGCTGCTGCGGAGAAAGCGGTGGAAGAGGCCACGCCGGTCACGCAGTCCTTTTCAGGAGCCCTGCTGGAAGCCGCTGGCGGAAGTGACACGCTGGGCGGGGCCGTTCAGCGCGCCACCGGTGTGCAGGAAAAGTATGTCCAGGTACAGAACTTGGCCCGCCTGGCCATGGGGGCCAGTACCGGCGCGGCTAAGCTACTGCGCCTGGCCTTGATTGCTACCGGCCTCGGGGCGTTCCTCGTGGTCGTGGGCAGCTTGATAACCTACTTCACCCAGACGGCCGAGGGCGGCCGCATCGTCGAGCAGGTCATGGCCCAGATCGGGGCCACCATCGACGTGGTAACCGACCGCATCGGCACGTTCGGCAAGGCCGCTTATCAGTTCTTTACCGGCAACTTCTCGCAAGCCGCCGAAACGGCCCGGCAGTCCTTCCGTGGTATTGGTGATGAAATCGAGCGGGAAACGCAGTTGGCCCTGGACCTGAGCAAGGCCCGCCAGCAGCTCGAGCGCGACAACATCAACAACATCGACACCAACAAACGGCTGCTCAACCAGGTGGAGCGGCTGAAGAACATCCGGGATGATGAAACCAACTCCATCGCCAAACGCATGCAGGCCAACGAAGATGCCTACAAAGTGGAGCTGGAGCGGGAAAAGACCCTGGCCGATTTGGCCAAACGGCGGGTGGATATCCTCAAGCAGGACATCGAGCGCCGGGGCGGGGAGGCCAAAGCCAGCAACGACCAGCTGAAGGAGTACAAGGAGGCGCAGAACGAGTATTTCGATATCCTGGAAGATGCTGCAGGCAAGCAAAACGAGCTCATCACCAACCGGGTGAGCCTGCAAAAAGAAGCAGAGGAGCAACTGCGCAAGCTCCGGCAGGACTTCCTCAACCTGGAAATAGCGCAGATTGACCGGCAGCTACAGACCGTAGCTGATGCCAGCGACCAAGAACTGCAGCTGCAAAAAGATAAACTGGAAAAGCAGCGCCTATTGGAGTTGAGCGAAGCAGAGCTAACTGCTGACCGGAAAAAGGCCATTCAGGAAAAGTACCTGGCTGCTGTCGAGCAATTGGACCGGGAGCACCTGCAAAAGCTACGGGAGCAGGCGGCCGAGTCGCAGCAGATTGCCATCGCCACCCAGCTGGCCCGGGCCCGGGAAGGCAGCCAGGAGGAGTTTCTGCTGAAGGCCCAGGCTATCCAAGCGGACCTGGCCGCCAGCCTGGCCGGCATCGACCGGCGCCAGAGTGTTGAGCAGCAGGCCGCGCAGGAAGCCCGCATCCGGGCCGAGGCGGCCCGGCAGCAAGCAGGCCTGGAATACCAACAGTCGTTGGTGAATCTGGACAGCTACCTGAGCCAGGAGCGCACCCGGCTCAATCAGCAGTATGCCGATGGCCAGATCAACAAAGCCACCCACGAGCAAGCTCTGCAGGCTATTGAGCGGGCCGGAACGGCGGCCCGCATCGTGGTGCAGCAGGACTATGGGCGCGACGCCACGGCTGAGCGCGAACAGCTCAGCCAGCAAGACATTGCCGCGGCCGAGCAGACCACAGCCCGCAAACGGGAACTGGCCGAGCAGGAAATACAGATTCGCCTGGCCGTGGCCGGCACGGCGCAGGATGCGGCTGACTTGGTTATTCAGGCGCTGGGAGAAGAAACGACAGCCGGCCAAATAGCGCTGACGCTCAAAAAGGCGGCAGCCGTGGCGGAAATCGGGCTGAACCTGCAGAAGGAATTATCAGCCATCAGCGCCAACGCAGCCGCCAACCCCGCCAACGCGGTTACGTTTGGTGCTGCCGGCGTCTCGCAGGCGGCCGTACTTTCCGGCATTGCCATAGCCAAAGCCGTCCTGGCCACGGTGAAGGTATTGGCCTTCGCCGACGGCGGCCTGGTGCGGGGCCCGGGTGGGCCGAAGGATGATCTGATTCCGGCCATGCTCTCGGATGGCGAAGCGGTGATGACGGCGGAAGCCGTGCGCAAGTTCGGCCCCCTGTTGTCCTTCCTGAACGTGGCCGGCGGCGGCAAGTCGTTCGGCTACCGGGACCCCATGCCGGCCGCGACCCTGGCCCGGTACGCCGACGGTGGCGTGGTGCGCTACGATGCCAGCTACATGGCTCAGATGTCGGGCCGCTCGGGCGGGGCCCAGATCAACTATCAAGAGTTGGCCCGGCAAGTTGCCCAGGAATTGGGACCTGTTTTCTATGCAGCCAACAAGGCCCTGCCGGCACCGAACCTTAACCTCTCGGAGTTGAGAGAGAAGCAAAATAAAGTAGTTGTAAACGAGAAACGCGCCGACCGATGAAGGTAATCGACATCCTCAATAAACTGGAAGAGGGAGGCCATCTGACCTCCCTCTATCAAGCTGGGTGCATTAATATCCGCACTTATAATTCTCGGGACATCTACCTGCGCTGGCAGACGTTGCGGGCTTCCTTGCGCTATGAGAAAGACAATGCAGGGGCCGTGCGCCTAGTGGCAAATGAAATGGAAATCAGCTGTGATACCGTGTACCGCGCTATTTCTAGCATGGAGAAAATGACGGCTTAAAAGTCGCTGTTAGATACACCAGTAGAAGGAGAGGCTGTCAAAGCAGCCTTAATGCCGGCCTGGAGCTGCAGTACTGCGTCATTTGTTTGAGTCCGATAACTGGCAAAAATAGGGCGCAGCTCGCCTTTTTTGGTGTGAGTCCGTTCGTTGTGAAGCGTCAGTGTTTCATCCGCTGGGGTACGGGCCGTTTGGGCCGCGGCGCTCATAACGGTCACCCGAGGGTTGTACTCGCCTTGGTATTCCAAATCGGTAACAATACTGCGGTAGCGACCATCTTTTACGTCTATTTGCACTAGAAACCACAGTTTCATAGGGTTAGCAATGCCCAATGTAACAATGTTGATTCTGGTCCAGCCACGGGCTATAATTCTGCCTGCTTCAGCATCCGTTAGCTGTACCGTGGCATCCGTTGAGGGGAAGGTTTTGGCCGCCCATAGTTTGGCCCGGCTGTAGAGGTCTGCTTTGCTGGCACCTGGCACCTGAATAACTTCAGAATAGGTGACTTTATGCGTTGCTGAATCTGTGGGAATAGCTATTTCCTGTTTTTGAGCAAAAACAGGAGCCGCTGCAGAGAGAAGTAAAGCGAGGAGAAAATAGCGCATGATGGGGCAGGTGTAGGAAAAGCGTCACCAAGATAACAAGCTGACGCAGAATGCTGCGTCAGGAGTTCAACCTTCCCGGAATAGTCCTGTGACCTTCGTGGCATGTCTGAAGCGAAGGTATTTATTACGGGCCCCATTGTTGCCAACTCTGAGGAAGCAGGCAATGCATGGCCCTATACGACTCTGGAGGATGTGCTCAGCCAGCTCGAATGGCAGAAGCCTTTCGACTCGGTGCTGGTAACCATCAATTCCCCCGGCGGCCGGATGGACAAGGGCATGGGCATCTACGACCACTTGCGTAGCCTGCCCAATGTCACTATCCGCACCGAGGCCATCGGCCAGTGCAGCAGCATTGCTACGGCCGTGTTCCTGGCCGGCTCCGAGCGGCGCATCTATCCGCACACCGAGTTCATGATTCACCTGCCCCAGGGCGGGGTAGTCGGTACGGCCGAGGCCATCCAGCAGTATGCCGAGGATATGGCCCGGTGGCAGCAAGATCTGATCGACTTGTATGTGGACCGCGCTGGCGTGGACCCTGTGGCCATTGCCGAAATAATGCGCAAAGAAACCGACCTCTCGGCTGACGACTGCCTGAGCATGGGCTTTGCCACGACCATCGTGCAGCCTATCACGGCCCTGGCCACGCTGCCCGGCCGCGCCCCCAAAACCGCTACTTCTCAACCGCAGCCGGCCGCGCCGGCACCCTCTGTTATGTCCAAACTCGCCACCATGGCCCGCGACCTGCTGGCCGGCATCAATGCCCTGGGCAAGAAGCCCGCTACCAACTTGGCCGTGAGCACGGCCGGCGACGCTCCTGTTACGCTCACCATCGACACCGGTGACCGGGAAGCCTACGAGGTGGGTGACGGGGTGACCGACGCCGACGGCAACGCCGTGGCCGATGCCGACTACGCCCTGACCGATGGCAACACCATCACTACGGTCGACGGTGCCATTACCGTCATCGTGGCTACGCCCACCGATCAGGCCCCAACTAACCAAGATGGCGGCGAGGATGTGCAGCAGCAGATCCTGGAAGCCCTGCAGGGCCTGACCAGCGTGGTGACGGCGCAGGGCAAGGCCATTACCGCCATGCAGCAGAAGCAGGCGGCCACCAATCAGAAGATTGTGACGCTGGCCGCCAGCACCGGCAGCAAGGCCGTGGTCGATACGGATGATGTGCAAACGCCTTCCCAGCAGGGCACCTCTTCGGATCAGGACCCGCACCAGATGGCGGCTGACCGCCGGGCGGCTCGGGCCAATAAGCGCATTGGTACGCGCATCTAACTTCTTCAAAACTCCTGCCCAGTGGCCCGTCCGGCGCGGTTCGTCGGTGTATTTCTACTGCGTTTTTCTACGTAAATGGCAACTACTGCTGCAATTCTTAGCACGGCGCTCCTGGGTGGACTGTCCGTCGTGTACGGCCCCGAGCAATTTCGCGAGCTGGTACTGAAGCCCGTTATTGAGTCGCCTGATGTGGCGCAAATCTTCACCATTCGCAATGGCGTGAAGGCCAAAGAAGACGTGCTCTTCGTCGGCAAGTTTTCCAAAATCACCCATTTGGATGCCGGGTGCGGCTCGACGCCAACCACCCCCGAAATCCCCATCGACAAGCTCACCTGGGACCCCGTGAAAATGGAGGCCTGGATTGCTGAGTGCGCAGACGAGCTCGATAAAACTTTTCTAGCCTGGGGCCTGGATGTGGGTTACGAGCGCTACGACCTGGACCAGGCTCTGATTAAGATCAAAGCCGCTGACCAGTCGGATGCGCAGGCTATCAGCTACTGGACTGAATTTATTCAGGACCAGTTCACCCAAGCTCTGCGCTCCGACATCTTCCGCATCGGTTTCTTTGGCAACAAGGACATCACGGCGGCCAGCCTCACCGCCGGTGCCGCTGACGTGAAAAACTACAACCAGGTAGATGGCGTGTTTGAACAGGTCTTTGCCATGGCCACGCTTTTCCCTTCAGTGCGGGCATACACGATTGCCGCCAATGCAACGGCCGACCAAGAGCTGGCCGCTGGCGTATCGAAAGCCATTTTCCGCGCACTGGTTAAGAACGCCCCCCGCCACCTCAAGCGCGACCCTGACCGGATGATCCTCTGCACGCAGTCGATTGCCGATAACTGGGCAGATTACCGCGAAGACAACGACAACGTGTCGGAAAGCTGGGTGCTGCAGGAAACGGGCATTGAAGGCCCGAAATATCGCAAGGTGCCCATTATTCCCGTCGATGAATGGGATGAAATCCTGGAAACGGATTTCAACGTGGCAGACCAGGTAGACTTGCCTCACCGCGCTATCCTGACAACCAAACGCAACCTGCAGCTGGGCTTTGACAGCTACGACGCTGCTACGCAGGTAGCCGCTTGGTTCAACATGGAAACCAAGATGAACCACATGCGCTCGAACTTCAAGTTCGATGTGAAGGTGATGAGCAAGGACCTGGTTGCTGCTGCTTACTAGCCTATCCTAGACGAAACCGCCCCGGCCACGCTAGGCTGGGGCCATTCTTCACGAAACTCATAGGAGGAACAGAGATATGGCATCCTGCCGTCAACTGAAAAAAGGCTCGTCGGCCCCGTGCGAAACGGGCGCTGCGGGCATGAAACCCAAAACCGTGCTGGTGCGCAAGGCCGACATCGCCGGCGTTTCGCGCAACGGCACCTTGAAAAAGGCGGTCCTCATTACGCTGGTGGCCACCAAGAAAGGCTTCCTATTTGAGGGCCTGGGTAGCAGCAACGCCGCCCGCGCGGAGCTGGTGCCGGGCAAGTACAAACCCAGCTACAAGCACGATTTCGACCTAGTGGCTTTCGACCCGGGCCCAGAGCAGGCTGAAACCATGGAAGATTTGGCCGCCGATGCGGAAGGCGTGGTTTCCATCACACCGGATAACAACGGCTATTACAAAGTACTAGGGCTGAATGCAGGCCTGCGCCCCTCGGCTATGAAAACCGACAGCGAGGATGCAGATCTGGGCGGTGGTATCCCTGCCACGCTTTCCTCGGACAAGGAAATCGGCCTGGCCGATTACTTCATGGTAGTCACCGATGGCGTCTACGACGCGGCGGCCACCAAAACGGCCTTTGAGGCACTGTACGCCTAATGCAGGGGGTGAGTGAGCAGTGGGCGGAAAGGGCTCGTCAGATAAAACTGGCGGGCCTGAGCCGCACCGACTCGGCGGAGCTGGCGGCCGTGCATGCCGGCTTATACCCCACAGCGGAGCCCGTTCGGGTAGGCTGCTACAAATGCCTGGCCGAAGCCTTCCAAGCCATCCTGCGCGCTGTGCGCACCTTAACCGATTCCCCCAACCCTTCTTTTCCAGCCCCTACGGCCATGAACAAAGTAGACCGCAAGTACTCGTTTACCGACCCCAAGCAAACCTACCGTCCCCACAACTCGCCGGTGGTGTTCTCCAATGAGAACCTGACCGACGCCCGCGTGGCCATGATTCTCAAAGGAGACCCGGCCGCCGCCGTGCACTTCGGCATCTCCGAAGAAGAGGGCCAGGCCTTCGTCGGCGAGCAGGAGGCGGTATTGGCAGCCCTGGCCCTGGGCCAGCAGCCTACGGACGAAACCGGCACAACCATCACCATCAAAACGGGCGTCAACCCGCTGGCCAACGAGAACAGCGAGGAATACAAGGCCGAGTACGCCAAGCTCGACACGCTGAAGCGCGACGAGCTGGATACCCTGTTTTCGACCGAGGTGGTCGACGGCCAGGACCCGAAGACCTTCGCCAACAAAGGCGAGCTGATCAAAGCCCTGCTGGCCTTCCGCGTCAAGTAAGCTTCCTGCTCTGATTCCAGGAAAGGCCCGCACCGCGCTTGCGGTACGGGCCTTTTTTCTACCCTTCTTCTTTTGCTTGCCGTGTCCACTGCTCCAGCTGCTTCAGAAACGCAACCCCTTGCTCCATTAGCCCAGGCCCAGCGCCAGGTGATTAAGGCCCAGGCTCCCTTGCGGCCCGAGATTATCACGCTGAGCACGCCCACCGACTACCCGAAGTGGGGCGACGACAACCTGTATCCGCAGCGCCTGCTCTCGGCCATGGCAGCCAGCGGCACGGCCTCGGTGTGTGCTGAGCGCAAAGCGCAGTTCATTGAGGGCAACGGCTTTACCGATCAGACCTTCTACCGGGCCGTCATTGACCGCGCCGGCGGCACCGTCGATGCATTGCTGCAGCCAGTCGGCAACAACACGGCCTACCTGGAAGGTTGGGCCGTGCGGGTGAATATCAACGCCAACGGCTTTCCCTGCGAAGTACTGCACCAGCCCAAAGAGCAGGTGCGGCCCTACTACCCGGACGCCGATGGCGTTACCCGCTGGTGCGGCCTGGTGCGCAACCCGGCCGCCGTGGCCCGGCGTGGAGCTACCTACGCCAGCCGTTCGGGCCTGCAAAAGGTGCCCGTGTTCAACCCGCGTGAAAAGCCCGAGGAGCGGTTGAAGCGCATTTCGGAGTGGAAGAATGAGAAGGGGGAATTGGTAGGCCTGAAGGGCTACCCGGGGGAAATCTACTACTGGTTCCAGAAGCGTACCGGGGCCTACCTGCACCCGCGCCCGCTCATTGATGCTGTGCTGGACGATGTGTATTCGGAGCCACTGCTGAAGCGGAGCCGGGCTGCCGACCTGGACGGCCGCTACTCGGCCCAGGTGATGATTACTGAGTTCGGTACCGCCACGCCTACCCAGGAAGTGCTGGACGCCAACCAGGTGAAGTACGGGCAATTTGTTGGCCCTGATGGCAGCCGCATCTTGCTACAGTATGCTGATCGGCCAGAGACCAAGCCTGCTGTTGATACGCTGACGGCTCCCGATGCCAGCAAACGCTACGTCACCGACGAGGACGCCATCAAGGGCAACATCCGCGAAGCCATGCAGATGCCGGGCGTGCTGCTGGGCCGCGAAATAGCCGGCAAGTTGGGTAGCTGGCAGGAATTCCAGGATGCGGTGGCCTACGTGCAGGCCCTGGTGGTCAACTCGGCCCAGCGCAGCATCGAGCGGGGCTTCGAAGCCGTGTTCCGCAATTTCCAGAAAGCAGATGGCACGTTCCCTTTCCAGCAGCTGCAGGATTTCTCAATTCAAAACCTGACACTGGAGCAAGCCGCACAGCTAGCCGGCGTGTCGCAACCCGCCTCAACAGATGGAACATCTGCTCTTTAGCCTGGAAGATTTCGCCCCCTATCAGGAGCTGCCCGAAAATATCCGCTTGGACCGCATGGCTCCCCACATGCGCGAAGCCCAGCGGCGGTTGAAAGGCGTGCTCACGGAGCCGCTGCAGGCTGAGCTGGTCCGGCGCCACAAAGCTACGGAGCTTACCGGCGACTACCTGGAACTGCACAGCAAGGCAATACCGGTGCTGGTGCATGCCGCACTGGCGTACTTCTGGCCCTTCTCGCAAACGACGCTTACCGCGGTAGGCCTGCGGCAAAAGAATAGCCAGTACTCGGACCCAGTGGACCCGCGCACCCTGGCCAGCCAGGCGGCGGTGTTCGACGGCCGCGCCCTGAGCTACGAGGTAGAGCTGCGCGCCTGGCTCATTACCCATGCAGTCAGCTTCGTCGGCTTCTATCCGGATGCCTCGCACTGTGGCGCCCAGCCGGCCCCGAGCCGCATGCCTACCGTGGTGGTGCAGGCAATCCGTCGACTCCGCTAATTCTCTTTCCATGAATCCCGTGCGCCATACCCATACCGAATTCTTTAAGCTCCTGGGCTTCCACGGTGCACGGGATTTGTTTGCCTCGGCCTTCGGCCTGAAGGCCTACCCGCTACCGCTGCTCAAAATCCAGCTCAGCGGCACGCTGCTGGCGGCCGTGGTGGCCTTCTGCGCGAAGTGGATCTGGAGCCCGCCTTCGGCTCTGTTCCTGCTGCTGGCCCTGGACCTGCTCAACGCCCGCTACGGCTACCTGGCCGACGTGAAACTACGCGGGGGCCGCTTCAAGTGGGACGAGCTGCAGCGCACGGCCGGCAAGATGCTGGCCACGCTGCTGGTGCTTACGGCCGTCAAGAATGCCATTAACAGCTACGAGTACTACAGCTACGCCGCGGACGTGGTCTTTGCCTGGCTCTTCACCCACAAGCTGCGCAAGCTGGTGGTGAAGATGGTTGCCCTGAAAGTCGTCGAGGGCGGCCTGCCCAAACTCATCCTGGGCCTGCTGGCCAGCAAGTTCGGCCCCTACATCGTCGATGCGGTGCAGAAGAAAGAACCGGCCCCTGAACCTGATTCCGAATTGGTAGCCGCCGGCGGTACTCCACCACCTGGCCCAGCTACTCCCTAACCTTATCGAGCATGCTACTCACCAAACAACTCCTAATGGCGGCCGTGACCGGCTGCACGGGTACCGAGGCCGACAAGTTCCTCAAACCCCTCAACGACACGCTGGCCCGCTACAACATCAGTACGCCCTTACGGGTGGCGCACTTTCTGGCCCAGATCGGGCACGAGTCCGTGGGCCTGGATGCCGTCCGGGAATACGCTTCCGGCGCCGCCTACGAAGGGCGCAAGGACTTGGGCAACATCATCCCCGGCGATGGGGTGCGCTTCCGTGGGCGGGGCCTGATCCAGATTACGGGCCGCGCCAACTACTACGCCCTGAGCCGGGCCTTCGGCGTGGACTTCGTGGCCAACCCCGTGCTGCTCGAGCAGCCCCAGTACGCCGCCCTGTCGGCCGGCTGGTTTTGGAAGGGCCGGGGCCTGAACGAGCTGGCCGACGGCAACTTCTTTCTCACCATCACCAAGCGCATCAACGGGGGCACCAACGGCTATGCCGACCGGGAGCGGCGCTTCCTGGTGGCCGCCAAAGCCCTGGGCGTGCCCGGCGGTGTGGCACCCAAGGTAGCATAGCTCCACTAACTAGGTCCACCAACTAACTCCATCAACTCCATCATTTCACCTAATTCTGTTTGCTATGAAACTGCCAATTCCTGCTTTCGCCTATCCCATCATCCTGCTCTGGGTGCTGGCCATCGTGGTTTCGCTGACGCACTACCACCCCGGCATCCTGACCTACCGCCAGTTCACGGGCGGACTTTTCTTCACGGCCCTGGTGGCCTCAGTGCTCTGGCTAGTGCTGGGCATTCGGGCTCAAAAGAAGTAAGCCGTGTTCTGGCTGCTGTTCCAACTCTTCGCCGCCGTGGACGGGCTCTGTGATGCGCTACTCTACGGGATGCGCGGGGCCGACTCGTTCAAGTGGAATGAGCACGCTCCGCTCGTAACTCGCCGCGTGCTGGCCGTCTTAACGGCTTTGTGTGCTAGTGCTGATGCTATGCTCATTGGTGTTGCCTCGATTGGTGACTGGCCAATCTGGCTGGTTTGGTTCCTTTGGCAAACTGTTGCTGCAGGGCTGAGCTACTCGCTCTTCCATAACGAATCCTACAACTTCGGCCGGGTGTGGATTCGGGAGCAGACCCTGGCCAAGGCCTGGGCCGAGTTTCGCTTCAACTATCAATCTTCTACCACGTCGGCCCGCTGGGACTTCGATGGCACCCAGCGCTGGGTGATGGCCGGCGCGGCCGTCGTCGTGATGGGCCTGGGCTTTCTTCTTTTAATGAAACTATGATGGACAGTAAACCACTTGCGCAGTTCGTGCGCTTCCTGACTTGGTGCAGCTTTGGTAGCCTACTTCTGGTGCTGGTAACATTTATCGTTGGGCTTGCCCTAATGCTCACCAGTTGCACCACATCGAAGCCAGCGGCCCAGATGCACGAAGAAAATGCACTATTGCATCAGACAAATACAGCCGTTGGAGAGCCTGTTGACAGTATTGTACAAAAAAAATGCACCATTGCAACAGAAAATCCAGCGCTAAAACGGCGCCTTTTTGGCCTGCTGCCGCCTGCTCAACCTCGCAAGTTCAAGAACAAGGGCACCATCATCTACCAGGTAGGGGAGGGCAACACAGCAGCCAGTGCTAATAAGCCAGGCACCATGGCCACTGGCGCCGGGGCCACGGCTACCGACGCACAGAAAACCGAAGGGCCGGTGCAGGTGGGCCAGAACAATCAGGCTACCGACAATACCAAGGCGGGCCAGCGGGGTGGTGCAGCAGCTACGGGCGAAGGGAGTTCTGCCACGGCCACGACGACGAAGGCTTCTTGGCTATCGGCAGTGCTGCCCTGGGTGGTTGGCATCCTGGTCATTTATTCAGTGCTGCCCTTTCTTCCCATTCCGGGTGCTGGATGGTTGCTGTTACTGGCCATCCGACGCGGCCGAAGTAGGGAGCCAGAAACAGGCTAATTATTTTATTTAATAAGAGCAAAAAGCCCCGGCGCAGGTCGGGGCTTTTTTGTTTCTTAGAGCATGGGCTGCTACTACCAATCCGACTACGAAGATCCAAACGGCATGCCCTGGTGGGCAAAGGTGCTGGGAGTGGTGCTACTCATCGGCCTGGCCCGGCTGCTCATGTGGCTGTTCCCGTAAGTTAGGCGGCGAGTTGCACCTCGTGGATCAGCATGCGCGCCCGGTTGAACTCGCCAATCATCACCCGCATGGAATGATGCAGCCTAATCTGGTCGATACTATCATCTGACCGCTCGGGCATCGTTTTGTAGTACTCTTCTAACGGTGCAATATGAGGCAAAGCGTTGTCGAGGTGTTGGGACTGTTGTGGTAGTGTCACTGTAGTATATCTTTAGACGCTGCGAAAGGTACAGCAAATGTTCAAGAGAAAAACGCTGTTGAAAGCTCAGCAGAAGTATTTCTATTGAAAAAGTATATAGGCGAAAATCTATGGAATCTACTACACACGGTGTTGTCTCTGCCCTCATTTCTCATAAAGCGGAGATCTATAACACTATTGAAATTTCTCCTGGCTTCGATGACGAGCCATGGCGCATGGATCTAGACCATCGTATCAGCAAACCAATGGGACCGGAGAAGGCAGCGTCATACGTGACCGAGCGGTACTTGCTCGACCATCCGTATCAGTTGTTAACTGTGGGCCGGGCCGCTATAACAGAAGCTGTCCTGCAGGTGTTGAACGGGGGCCAGGAGTAGGGTAGAGGTTATATACTCTGTCTGCGTCGCACACTGTTTCGCACACCAAAAACAAAAAACCCTCTTTGCAGCTTGCAAAGAGGGTTTTTCTTGTAATCTGTGGTCGTATAAGGAGTCGAACCTTAAACCTTCTGATTCGTAGTCAGATGCTCTATCCAATTGAGCTATACAACCATTTACTGTTTTGGTGCTGCAAAGATAAGAGCAAAAAATCGGGTCAAGCAAATGAGAGCTAAAAAATCTTCTCAAAAAAGACCCTAAGAAAGCACAAATCGTTGAAAACCAGTTTTAATATTTTATTGATTCGTGGTGCTCCGGCTCAGGGCTCGTTTTAGGGCGCGGTTGAAAATGTAGTAGAGCCCAAACAGGGAAATAATGATGAGGCCCACGAGCAGCAGCTTACCCGTCGTACCGGTATCGGGGTTGCTCACGAGCAGAAACACGTCCTGGGCCTTGGTACCGAGCCAGTAGAAGAATAGGCTGCGCGGCAGCATTCCCAGCACGCTGCCCAGTAAAAAGCGCCGCCGGTCGATGCGCATCACGGCCAGCACGAAGGTCATCAGGGCGAAGGGCAGCACCGGGGAAATGCGGGTGAGAATGATGAGCTGCAGGCTCTCGTTTTTCAACTCCCGCATCACGGCCTCGGCCTTGGGAAAGTGACTCAGAAACGTGGTCATTTTGCCATGGTCGAGCCGGGAGGCCATTTCGTAGCCCACCAAAGCGGCCAAGGCATAGGCAATGACCATTCCCGGCAGCCCGACCCAGTCGAAGTAGAACCCCGTAACCAGGGCCACAAACGTGGTCGGCGTCAGGGCAAAGGCCATGGTAATGCCGATAATCAGGAAGTAAAGCAAGGCTTGGGCCGGGGAGAGGCGCTGCAGCAGGTCCTGGTAGTTGTAGAGCAGAATGGTAAGGGAGGTGCTGCCTACCACCGGCATGGCCACCAGCATGCCCATCGACAGGAAGGTGGAGGCGTTTTTTTGAAAGAGCTCTTTAAGAAAAGCCATAGGCAGGGCGGAAAACAAACGGGCCGGCTAGGAGCAGCCGGCCCGAAGGTAAAACGAAAGAACTCGGCAGAAGGCTGCATCGGGCCCCGGCCGTAGCGCGCAAGCCCCGATTTATTCCTCGGCGGTCTTGGTGCCAAAGAAGCGGCGAATGGCCGTCCAGCCCCCGGCCACCAGGGCCAGAATAACTTTCCAGAACTTCACAATCAAGGCGAAGAAGCCCACTTTGGCCAGCACCTTGCCCGCCACCAGGCCCCCGATACCATAGGCGGCCACTTCGTCGAGCTTGGGGTCGAAGTCGGCGTACTGCTGGCCTTTGGCAAACTCCACGCTCTTGATAATGGCCGGAATCGTGCTGCGGATTTCGGGCAGCTGGTCCATGCCGCCAATGGCGTTCAGGTTGAGCACGCCCTTGCGGCCCAGCAGGCGTACGTTGTAGTTGAGCGTGTTGTCGGCCGAGCTGCTGAAGCGCAGCTCCTTGGCCCAGTGCAGCACATTAAGCTTCTGGTCGTAGAAGGGTTTGGCCGCCCAGCCAATGAGCAGCACCCGCCCGAAGCCGGCTTTTTCCCGCTCCTCGTTGGCCGCCTCCGTGTCGTCCTGCATTTCCTTGAGCAGGTCGTCGTAGTCGATGTCGGCCGCGTCGTCGTCCTTCACGTAGCCCGAGGGGTCGTACTCGACGGCAAAAGCCCAGCTGTCGGCATCCAGCGGCCCGCGGTTCTCGGGAAACAGCATGCCCAGCGACTCCCCGTCGGGGTTGCCCCAGAGCTTGGTCAGCACGTAGTCGCTCTGCTTGACATCGAGGTAGCGGAAGCCCTGGGGCACGTTGAGGGAACCCAGGTTGTTGGGCAGCACAATGTGGCCGGTCTGGTAGTGCAGCGTAGCCTGCACCGAGTCGATGTAGGCCTGCTCGCGGTCGACGGAGTCGGCGGCGGGCGTGGGGGCTGCCTGGGCGGCCATGGTCAGACCCACCAGGGTCCAGAGGAGTAGAAGTTGTTTCAAGTACGTATTGCGTGAGGTGTGAACAGGATTTTGCCACCAAGTTACGGCTTCAAGGGTTGCGGTTGCGGGTAAATCCGGGGCCGCCGAAACTTTTCTCTGTCCGACCTTCTTACCTTTGGCGCCCTAAGCCCCGAGCAACGCGTCCACCTTTCTGATTTCGTTAAAAATCACCCATGAAATTCGGTACCAAAGCCATCCACGCCGGCGTGCACCCGGACCCCACCACCGGGGCCATCATGACGCCCATCTACCAGACGTCCACCTATGTGCAGCGCTCCCCCGGCGACCACAAAGGCTACGAATACTCCCGCACCCACAACCCCACCCGTACCCAGCTGCAGGATGCCCTGGCCGCCCTCGATAACGGCAAATTCGGCCTGGCTTTCGCCTCGGGCATGGCCGCCACCGACTGCGTTATCAAGCTGCTGCAGCCCGGCGACGAGGTAATTTCGACCAACGACCTCTACGGGGGCTCGTACCGCATCTTCACCAAAGTATACGAGCCGCTGGGCATCAAATTCCACTTCGTGCCCATGCACGACATGGAAGCCGTGCGCGCCAAGGTGACGGAGCGGACCAAGCTGATCTGGGTGGAAACGCCCACTAATCCGCTGCTCAACGTCATCGACATTGCCGCCGCTGCCGCCGTGGCCAAGGAAGCCGGCGCCCTGCTGGTGGTCGACAACACTTTCTCGACGCCCTACCTGCAAACTCCGCTGGAGCTGGGCGCCGATATCGTGGTATACTCGCTGACCAAGTATATGGCCGGCCACTCCGATACGGTAATGGGCGCCATTGTACTCAACGACGAGGAAACCCACCAGCGCCTGAGCTTCTACCAGAACGCCTGCGGCGGTACGCCCGGCCCCCAGGACTGCTTCCTGGTGCTGCGCGGCCTCAAAACCCTGCACATCCGCATGCAGCGCCACTGCGAAAACGGCCGCAAAATCGCCGAGTTTCTCAAGGCTCACCCCAAGGTGGGCAAGGTATACTGGCCCGGCTTTGAGGACCACCCCAACCACGAGGTAGCGGCCCGGCAGATGAACGACTTCGGCGGCATGATTTCCTTCGTGCTCGAAGGCGACCGGAAAGAAGACGCCGTAGCGGTGCTCGAAAAATTCCAGCTGTTCTCCCTGGCCGAAAGCCTGGGCGGCGTGGAAAGCCTCTCGGGCCACCCCGCCACCATGACCCACGCCAGCATTCCGGCCGAAGCGCGCCGCGCCGCCGGCCTGTCCGACTCGCTGATTCGCCTCAGCGTGGGCATCGAAGATGTGGAAGACCTGATTGAGGACCTGCGCCAGGCCATCGGCTAGGTCATTAGCACATGCATTCTACTCTGGCGGCCCTGCTGTTGGGCGCTGGCACGCTGACGGCTACCACCGGGCACGCCCAACGTGCTGAGCTACAGCCGGCACCTTTTCGTAAGGCCAATACCCTGGTGGTGTTGACCAGCCTGCCCGCCGACTCGGTGCTGGATGTGGTGGCCCGTACGCTGCAGCAGCGCGGGTTTCAGCTGCCGGAGCCAGCCGCCGGGCAAGGCCCTGAAATTCGGACGCTGCCGGGCATAGAGGCGGGCGTCGCGTGCTGGCCCCTGGTTATTCGGGCCGAGCCCATCAGCGGCGGGGTTCGGCTGACGGGGCGTTACCAGATGCCCGAAATTGCCGGGGCCCAGGAATTTCCCGCCGAGTTCCTGGGCTTCGAATGGTCGCCGGCGAAATGCAGCTTCCGGCAAGTAGAGCGGATTGCGCAAAGCATACCCCGGGCCACCATCACGTACGGCCGTTATTAATCAGCGTAGAAACCGCCCGGCCACTTGGTCGGGCGGTTTTTTTGGGCCGTATGGCTGGGCAAAAGCCGGGGCAATCTGAGTGGGGGCGGGCGGCGTATATGTCCACAGTCTGTCCCTTCCCTGCGTATGCGTTTTCTGTTTATTCTGGCCGTATTTCTGAGCTTCGGCTGCACCCAGGACAAAGCGGCGGCCGTAATTCCCGGCTCGACTACTCCACCCGTTACTAGCTCGGGCGCCACCTTGCTGTCGTTGGGCGACTCCTACACCATTGGCGAAGGCGTGGGTGAGGCCGACCGCTGGAGCGTGCAGCTGGCCCGCACGGCCGGCCTGGCGACGCCCGACATCATTGCCCGCACGGGCTGGACCACCGGGGAGCTGCAACGCGCGGTGCAGGACGCCAACCTGACGAAAACCTACGACCTGGTTTCGTTGCTCATTGGGGTCAATAACCAGTACCGCCGCTTGCCGCTGGCCAGCTACCGCACCGAGTTTCGGGCCTTGCTGCAAACCGCTACGCGCCTGGCGGCCAACCGGCCCAGCCGGGTATTCGTCTTATCTGTTCCCGACTGGGGCCGCTCGCCTTTTGGGCAAAGTACCGACCAGCAGCTCATCAGCCGGGAAATCGACCAGTTTAATGCCGTAGCGCGGGAAGAGTGCCAACAACTGGGCATTGCCTTCGTCGATATCACGCCCCTGACCCGGGCGGCCGCCGGAGACGCCACCCAGTTTGCCCCCGATGGCCTGCACTACTCCGGCAAGCAGATGCAGCTGTGGGCCCAGCAGGCGTTGCCAGTAGTACGTATGCTGCTGCAGTAGGAAAATGAGAAAAAGTAGTGGCTGGATAAAGTAATCCGGGCCGGAAGGCGTCTGCGGGAGCAATTGAGTTTGTTCTTGCGTCTGCTTATGAAAACCGCCTCCCAGTTTACCGGCAAAAAATACCTGAATTCCCTGCCCACCAGCATGTCGATGGACTACGGGCGGATGCTGCGCCGCTGGCTGCGCGGTACGGAAGAGCGGGAGCCCAAAACGGCTCTTGGACCTTTCCGGGCTGATGTGGCCGCCTTGGCCGAGCCGGTACCGGCCAGTGCGCTACGCGTAACGTGGTTGGGCCATTCTTCGACACTGATTGAGCTGGATGGCAAACGGTTTCTGACCGACCCGGTGTGGCGGCTGCGGGCTTCCCCCTTGAGCATGGCGGGCCCCAAACGGTTTTTCGCCCCGCCGCTGGAGCTTTCCGAGTTGCCCCAGCTCGATGCTGTTATCCTCTCCCACGACCACTACGACCACCTCGACAAGGATGCCATCCGCTGGCTGAGCCGGACTGGGGTGCCGTTTTTCTGTCCGCTGGGCGTGGGTGGGCACTTGCGCCGCTGGGGCGTGCCGGCCACCCAGATTACCGAACTGGACTGGTGGCAGCAGGTGAATCTTGGGACTACGCACATGCTGGTAGCTACGCCGGCCCGCCACTTTTCGGGCCGGGGTCTTACCCGCGACACTACCCTGTGGGCCTCGTGGTGCGTGCTCGGGCCGGAGCACCGCGTCTTCTTCGGTGGCGACTCGGGCCCCTACGAAGCGGCCTTTCGCGAAATTGGCCAAGCTTACGGGCCTTTCGACCTGACCATGCTCGAAGTTGGCGCCTACGATGAGCTGTGGGCCGATATTCATATGGGACCCGCCCACGCTTTGGCAGCGCACCGGGCACTGCAGGGAAACACGCTTCTGCCCCTGCACTGGGGCACGTTCAATCTGGCTTTTCACGGCTGGACGGAACCGGTGGAGCAGCTGCTGAAGCTAGCCGCCGCCCACGGCGACACCCTGGTAGTACCGCGGCCCGGGCAGCGCGTCGAGGTAACGGCGGGAGCATACAACTCGCAGTGGTGGCGGTAGGGCCGTGACGCTAAAAATCAATACCCCGTGGCGCAGCAAGATTTCCTGCGCCACGGGGTATTGATTTTTCTAGTCGGGAACTACGTCTACTTGGCGCCAGTGCGCAACAGGCGGGCCGTTTGCTGACCATCGGCGCTCCGGGCAAAGTAAAGACCGGCTGGCACGGAAGCCTCCGGTTGCCACACCACCAGCCCGTCGGGGCGGCTGGTGAGCTGGGTCACGACCCGGCCCAGCTCATCGGAAACAATGACTACCTGGGTGCCCTGGGCCGGCAGCTGAAACTGCACCCGGTCTTGGAAGGGCATGGGAAAAGCAGCCAGGGAAGTTGTTTGCTTGGCTTGGGTGCTGAGCACGATTCGGCTGACCCGGAAGGTGATGGTGCGCACTTCCGTCCCGTTGAGCGGGCAGCCGTTGTCGGCCAGCGTCACGGCGCAGGAATACAGCCCGGAGGGTATATCGGGCACCGACCAAGTCAGGCGGGCTTGGTTGGGACCAGTCGTCTGGAACGAAGCGCCGGGTATAACGCTGGCTACGTCGCTGCTCAGGCGCACGGTTTGGCCGGCGTCGGCGTCGGTGGCGTTCAGAGTCAGGGAAATAAAGGAGCCGGTGGCTACATCGATAGGCAAATCCAGCGGGTAGTCGATGGTGCTGCCATTGATGCGGGCCGTCGTGACGGTAGGATTGCGGTTGCCGCTGCCCTCAAACACGGAGTAGACCACGTCGCGCAACACGCTGCCAATAAAGGTGCGGCGGTTGCTGCCGCTGCTCAGCTTGCGGTACTCATCTACCCGCACGGCCACCACATACGGGCCGACCTGCTTAACGAGCGGAAAGGCCGTTAGCTCGCCCGTCGCGGCGTTAAGAGCAAAATAAGGGGTGGCGATGCCATTTACGACCTGGAAGGAAAAAAGCGGATTTTCGGCGGAAAATGTACGGGCCGGGTAACTGATGGTTTGGCCGGTAGCGGGGTCCTGAAAAGTGCCGGCCGGGTAGCTGGCGTAGGGAAGGGGCGTGCCGCACGAGGGCTGCTGCCCCGATACCAGGGGTTTGGCGGGAGCCACCGAGGTGTAAACCAGCGAGTCGCCCTCGCCATCGAAGGCGCTGAAGCTGTAGCGGTGCGGCTGGCTGGCGCAGAGGAAGGGCAGCGTGGTGGACGTAAACTTAGCCGAGTTGTTGCGTAGGCCGGTCGAATTGTCCAGCACGGCATTTACATGAAAGCCAATGGCTTGCGACTCTATCAGGTTCCGGCTACCGGGCGTGCGGTTTTCCAGGGAAACATTCAGCGACCAGCGAGCGGGCGGCAGTTGTACGACACTCTCAAAAAGGATGATTTCGTACTTGAAGTCATCAGCGCAGCCCAAGGGGGCAGTAGTGGTTTCACTGATACGTTTCATCTGAACCACAAACCCGTTTGGTGCAGTAAAGTCGCAGGCGCTGCTGGTTATGGCCAGATCGACTGTATAGTTGGTAATCATTGACCTCAGGTCGCGGTAGAAGCGGGCCGTAACCCGGTACTGATTGGGCTGGCTGGCCGTGCCGGCATACTCGTAGGCTATGTCGCCGCCCAGCAGGTGGGTGGCTTGCGCAGCTATGGGGCGGCCCAGGCAGAAAATGCCCAGCAGCATAAGGAGAGAAAAGGTATTGCGCATAGAGTAGTTGTTGAAAGGTGCTAGAGAAACGTGAATCGGGTGACAAAAAGAAAACCTAGTGGAGCGTAATAATCCTTTGAAAACTAGGAGCAAAGTACCATTTATTAGGCGTTACACAAGGTGCAGCTCCGCTGGCCGTCGGAGCTGAAGTAGCGGTTGGGAGGGGGGGCAGGACTTCTTGATTTGGCGGTTGTACTATTTGGGGGCCGTAGCAGCGTCGCGGGGTTAAGTTGCTAACTGCGAATTTGCTCCTGCTATCCGTGGGCTTATCAGCAGAATACTATATTGTGGAAAAACCGGCCTGATTTCTTACCAACCGCCTTTGTAACCGGGTGTGCGGCTTCCCGCAGCTTCTGCATTAGCCGATTCTTAACCACTTACATATTGGGTTTACATGAAAACACGCCTACTCTCCACCTACCTATTGCTGCTGTTGCTGCTCTTGGGCTCCGGGCCGCTATGGGCCCAAAATGTCACCGTGACGGGCCGCGTCACCGGTGCCAGCGGGGCGGCTCAGCCCGGTGTCACGGTGCTGGAAAAAGGAACCACCAACGGCACCTCTACCGACAACGATGGTCGTTATAGTCTCAGCGTGCCCACCTCGGCTACCCTGGTTTTCTCGGCCATCGGCTCCCAAACCCAGCAGATTCCGCTCAGTGGCCGCACCACCCTCGACGTGCGCCTGCTCGACGCGGCCACCGACCTGAACGAAGTGGTGGTAACCGGTTCCCGGGCCTCTGAAGGCCGGTCCAATATCCTGACTACGGCGCCCGTAGACGTTATTTCAGCCCGCGAAATCAAGGTCTTTGCCCAAACCGACGTGGCACAGATTCTAACTTATGTGGCGCCCTCGTTTCAGTCGTCGCGTCAGGCTATTTCCGACGGTACCGACCACGTGGACCCGGCCTCCCTACGCGGCCTTGGGCCCGACCAGGTGCTGGTGCTGGTGAACGGCAAACGGCGGCACTCCTCGGCTTTGGTCAACATCAACGGCACGGTGGGCCGCGGCTCGGTCGGCACTGACTTGAATACCATTCCCAACGCCTCCATTAAGCGTATCGAGGTGCTGCGCGACGGGGCGGCGGCCCAGTATGGCTCCGACGCCATTGCCGGCGTGATTAACATTCAGCTCAAAGACGATACCACCGGCGTGCAGGCCAGCAGCACCGTGGGCGAAACCTACGAGGGCGACGGCCGCCTCTACCAGGCCGATGCCAACGTGGGCGTGGGGCTGAACGGCCGCGGCTACCTCGACCTGAGCGGGCAGTTCAGCAACCGTGGCTATACCAACCGCACCGGGGCCGACACGGCTCCGCTGATTTACCTGGGCGGCAACGGCGGCAACTACCCCGCCAGCGCCGATTCCGAGCAGAAGCGGCGGGAGCTCAAAGCCCAGGATGATGCCCTGGTGGCCCAGAACGGCTACGACCGTAAAAACCTGCGGCTGGGGCAGTCGGAAGCTCGCAACTACGGCGGCTTCCTCAACTTTGGCTATACCTTGCTGCCGACTATTGGGCTGGAAGCGTACATCACGGCCGGGGCCACGCACCGCACGGGCAAAGCGGCCGGCTTCTACCGCCTGCCCAACCAGCTCACTCAAACCGACGCCTCCATCTACCCCAACGGCTTTCTGCCCTTTATCAATACGACCATCGGCGACCAGTCCATTATTTCGGGGCTGCGGCTGCGAGTAGCCGGGTTCGATGTAGATTTGAGCAACACCTACGGTCGTAACGCCCTGCGGTTTGACATCAGCAACACCCTGAATGCGTCCCTGCCCGTGGGCCTGAGCCCGACGAATTTCTACGCCGGCACCATTGCCTTCCGGCAGAATACGAGCAACCTGAACTTCACCCGCCGCTTCACCGATGTGGCGGCCCTGAGTACGCTGAACGTCGCCTTTGGCCTGGAGTACCGCGACGACAACTACCAGATTGAGGCCGGGGAACGGGGCTCCTATGCCAGCTACGGCCGCCTGATTGCCCCCGGCACGCCGGCCGCCGCCGGCGCCCAGGTGTTTCCCGGTTACCAGCCCACCGACGCCGTCAACCGCTCGCGCAACAACACGGCGGGCTACATCGATCTGGAAAGCGACATTACCGAGAAACTGTTGGTGAGCGTGGCCGGCCGGGCCGAGCGCTACAGCGACTTTGGCAACAACTTCAGCGGCAAAGTGGCGGCCCGCTACAGCATTCTGCCCGACGTGGCCGTGCGCGGAGCCATCAGCAACGGCTTCCGGGCACCTTCGTTGCAGCAGCGCTACTTCACCAACACCAGCACTCAGTTTGTGCAGGGCGCTCCTAACCAAGTCCTGACCGTCAACAACGACAACCCCATTGTGCGCAACAGCTTCACGCCGGGCGCGACGGGCCAGCAGGGCTTCGGCATTCCCGCCTTGAAGCAGGAGGAGTCGCTGAACTACAGCCTGGGCGTTACGGCCCGGATTCTGCGCACGGCCAGCCTGACCGTGGATGCCTACCAGATTGATATTGAGGACCGGATTGTGTTGTCGTCGCAGTTTAGCCGGGCCAATGCCACGGTGGCAGCCATTCTGGGCTCGTTGCCGGTAAGCCAGGTACAGTTTTTTGCCAACGCCATTGATACCCGCACCCGGGGCATCGACGTGGTGGCCAACAACCGCCTGGACCTGGGACCCGGCCGCCTGACGCTGACGGTAGCGGCCAACTTCAACAATACCGAAGTGCGCAAGGTCAATAGCTCCTCGACCATCGACGCCGACCAGACCGGTTTGCAGAACACCTTGTTTGACCGCCAGCAGCGCGGCCGCATCGAAACCGGGCAGCCCCGCAGTAAAATCAACCTGACGGCCGGCTACTCCGTCGGGATCTTCAGCGTGGAGGCCCGCACCGTGCGCTTTGGCTCGGTGGAATACCGCGACGCCCGCCTCGACAACCCGGCGGCCAACAACGGCTTCCTGTTTTCCAGTATCGACCAGACGTTCTCGGCCAAGTGGGTGACGGACCTGACGCTCAGTGTGCAGCTGAACAAGGAAATTGGGCTGACGGTGGGCGCCAACAACATCTTTGACGTGTACCCCGACAAGTACCGCCTGAATGAGCTCAATAACGAGCAGAACTTTGCCGTGGGGGCCCTGGCCTACAACTCCTCCCGCGACAACACCAACCGGGGCCGGACCATCTACAACCCTAACCAGTTTGGCTACAACGGGGGCTTCTACTTCGCCCGCCTGCTGGTGAACCTGCCGACTTCGAAGTAAGAGTGCGGCGGAGGCAACGCAAAACGGCCGGCTTTCCAGGTGTGGAAAGCCGGCCGTTTGTATGTCTTCCGGAGTCAGACTGCTCCGATTACTGGGCTTAGCGCAACAGGCGGGCTACCTGCCGGCCGTCGGTGGTACGGGCAAAGTACAGGCCGGCCGGTACCTCGGCGCCAGGCTGCCAAACGACCAGGCCGTCGGGGCGGCTGCTGAGGCGGGCTACGGGGCGGCCCAGCTCATCGGTCACGACAACGGCTTGGGTGGTGCGGGCGGTCAGTTGAAACTGTACCCGTTCGTGGAAAGGTACCGGAAAGGCAGCCACGGTTTCTAGCTGCGCGGCCTTAGCGGCCAGCGTGGTACCGCTCACCCGGAAAGTCAGGGTCCGGACTTCCGAGCCATTATAGGGGCAGCTGACGTTATCGGCCACCGTGACCGTGCAGCTGTAGCGCCCAGCCTTGAGCGTGGCGGGAACCTGCCAGGTGAGTTGACCCCGGTTGTTGGTCAGGGTCTGAAACGAAGCCCCGGGAATAAAGCTGGCCACGTCGCTGCTGATACGGGTGGTTTGGCCCGCGTCGGGGTCGGTGGCGCTCAGCGTGAGGGTAATGGTTTGGCCGGCCGTCACGGGAATCAGCTGATCCGGGGACTGCGTCGTAGGATTGGTGCCAATTTGCAGACCGCTAAGTACAGGGTTGCGGTTGCCCTGCCCGTTGAAAACGGTGTAGATAACGTCTCGCACGACGCTCCCGATTTTGGTCCAGGTGCCACCCAGCTTGCGAAACTCATTGACGCGCACGGCTACTACGTACGGCCCGGTAGCTACGAGGACAGGCTTGGCCAGCAGCTCGCCGGTCGACGGGCTCAGCTGAAAGAAAGGCACAACCACGCCGTTGACAACCTGAAAGGAGGTTAGCGGATACGTCGCTGAATAGGTGCCAGCCGGATAAACACCGCCTTCACCGGTAACTGGGTCGACAAAGACGCCGGACCGGTAGCTGCTATAGGCAATGCCGGCTCCACAGGGGTTGGTGAGGGCCTGCACGGGGGCCTGGGGCTGCACAGATTCGTAGGTTAGGGAGTCGCCGTCCACGTCGAAGGCGCTGAAGCTGTAGCGGTGGGCCTGGTTGCCACACAGATAGGGCAGCGTATTTGACGTGAACTTAGGCGAGTTGTTAGTTAGCAGGGAGGTATTATTGAGGTAAGCTTCTACGTGAAACGCCTTGTTGACGGACTCGACGATATTGCGCATTCCATCCGACCGGTTTTCCTCGTTGATGCTCAGCAGCCACTGGCCGCGCTCCAGCATGATTTCACCTTCAAATATTTGAAGCTGGTAGGTGAAGCCCGTTGCACAACCCGTTGGGGCGACAAATGCCGAGCTGGTACGATTTAAGTTTGTTTTGAAACTGCCCACTTCACTCATATCACATCCATCCTTGCTGACGGACAGCGGCATCTGGGGCCCAAAATCGACAGAAGATGTGGCCCATTCCCGGTATACGCGGGCCGTAACGTGGTACTTGCGGTAGTCGTTGCTGGTACCTGCGTACTCATACGTCAGGTCGCCGCCCAGAATGTGTGTGGCGCGGGCCGGAGCAATCCAGCCTATTCCGAACAGGTTTAGAAACAGGAATCGAAGTAGTAATCGGTGCTGCATAAAAGGTAGACGTTGCGTGGGGATATATGAGAAATGGGCGACAAAAACAAAGCAGCCCGCCGGCTGCTTTGTCTATTATATTGCTTTAAAGTACTGACTATTCAGGCTAGAAAGCAGTAAGCCTTTCGGGCTATTTACCAGTAGTCGAGGTAGTCGAATTCGAGTCCAGAATCTTGAGCAGCTCGTTGAGCTTGGGCGTCAGAATAATTTCCGTGCGGCGGTTCAGGGCCTTGTTCTGGGGCGAGTCGTTGGCAGCCACCGGAATGTACTGGCTGCGGCCCGAGGCCGTGATGCGCTGGGGCTCCACGCCGCCGCTGGTGATGAGGCGGGCTATTTCGGTGGCGCGCAGCACGCTCAAATCCCAGTTGTCCTGCATGGCCGCCGTGGGCCGGCTGAAGGGCACGTTGTCGGTGTGGCCTTCCACTACTACGTTCACATCGGGCTGGGTTTTGAGCACGGCCGCCAGCTGCTTCAGCGCCTCCTGGCCTTTGGGGTCGACTTTGGTAGAGCCGGTTTTGAACAGCAGCTGTTCCGATAACGACACGTAGACCTTGCCGTCCTTCATCTTCACCTGCAGGTCGGTGCCCTGGAAGCCACGCAAGGCGTTGCTTACACTGGCTTTCAGGTCATTTACGGCTTTGTCCTTGTCGGCCAGGGCCTGGGTCAGCTCGGCCAGCTTGGCCTCGCGCACCTTCAGGTCGGCATTCAGCTTGTCGATATCGGCCTTGCTGCGGCGCAGGTTGGTGTCCAGCTCGCCCAGCTCAGCTTCGCGGCGGGCCAGGTCTTTGGCTACTTTATTGTAGTCGGCCGATTTGTCGGCCATGGCCCGGTCGCTGTTTTTGAGTAGCTTGTCGTAGCTGTCGGTAAGCTGGGTGTAGAGGGAGCGGGTGCGGCGCAGGGCGTTGCCGGTCTGGGCCGAATCCTCCACGAGGCGCTTGTTGGTCAGGCGCATTTCAGTCAGCTCGTCGGTGGTCTTTTTCAGCTCGGCCACAGCTTGGCGCTGCTGGCGCTCGGCCTCGGTCTTGCCTTGCTCGGTGGCTTGCTGGCGGGCCCGCAGGTCGTCGTATTTTTTGGAAGCCACGCAGCCCGGCAGCGCCGAACCCGCTACCACGGCCAATGCTACCAGAAGGGAAGAAGTCTTTTTCACGCAGGTATTATCTTAAATAAGCACTATTGTCAGGGCCGATTAACACCGAATCGACATCCCCGAAGCAAGGTAGCGAGGCTGGGCCGTATCTGCCAGCCAGGGGCCGTCCGTGGTTTGATTTTCAGCCTATATTTGCCCGCGTTTTAGTGCTTTCTCTCCCCACCTCACTTCCCACCCAATGGCTACTCTTACCTCCCTGAGCGCCGAAACCGAGGCGCTGCTCCAGCACGAGTGCAAAACCATCCGCAAAGACCTTATTCACCAGCCCGGCCCCGATTTTGTGGACCGATGCTTTGTGCCCAGCAACCGGCCGCCGCAGGTGCTGCGCAGCCTGGGGCAGCTCTACGGCCACGGCCGCTTGGCCGGCACCGGCTACCTGAGCATTCTGCCCGTCGACCAGGGCATCGAGCACACGGCCGGTGCCTCCTTCGGCCCCAACCCGATGTACTTCGACCCCGAGAACATCATTAAGCTGGCCCTGGAGGGGGGCTGCAATGCCGTGGCCACCACGTTTGGTACGTTCGGCACCGTGGCCCGCAAGTATGCCCACAAAATTCCCTTCCTGGTAAAAATCAACCACAACGAGCTGCTGACGTACCCCAATACCTTCGACCAGATACTGTTCGGCTCGGTCAAAGAAGCCTGGAACCTGGGTGCCGCCGCCGTAGGGGCTACTATCTACTTTGGGTCCGAAGAATCAAACCGGCAGATTGTGGAAGTCAGCCAAGCCTTCGAGCGGGCCCACGAACTGGGCCTGGCCACCGTGCTGTGGTGCTACACCCGTAACAACGCCTTTAAGACGGCCGACAACGACTACCACGTGGCCACCGACCTCACCGGGCAGGCCAATCACCTGGGCGTGACTATCGGGGCGGACATCATCAAGCAGAAGCTGCCCGAGAACAACGGGGGCTTCTCGGCCCTGAAGTTTGGCAAAACCCACGCGGCCATGTACGACAGCCTTTCCTCCGATAACCCCATTGACCTGGCCCGCTACCAGGTGGCCAACTGCTACATGGGCCGCATCGGCCTCATCAACTCCGGCGGGGAAAGCAAAGGCGCCTCCGACCGCGAGGATGCCGTGCGTACGGCCATTATCAACAAGCGCGCCGGCGGACAGGGCCTGATTTCGGGTCGGAAGGCCTTTCAGCGGCCTTTTGCCGAGGGCGTCGAGCTACTGCACGCTATTCAGGACGTCTACCTCGACCAATCCATTACGCTTGCGTAAAAGCTCTTCACGTCGGCGGCCCCAGATATAGGAAATGTATCCGGCAGCTGACTTACCTTTGCCTACCACACATTTGCTCAACGTAAGCCCTGGTGCTGGCGCTCCGCTGGCCTTTCCTCGTTTTACCTTGCAGCTTCTAACTTCTTACTAATAACAATGTCTTGGTTTAAGCGCGTAGAGAAAGGCATCGTCACCCCGACGGAGCAGAAGAAGGAGACGCCGGACGGCCTGTGGTATAAGTGTCCCGAGTGCAAAACCGTGGCCACCATGGCCGAGCACAAGCGGCTGCTGTATACCTGCGCCAAATGCAACCACCACGACCGGGTCGATTCGGCGGAGTATTTCGAAATCCTGTTCGACGACAACCAGTTCGTGGAGCTGGATGAAAACCTGAGTTCCGGCGACCCCCTGCATTTTGTCGATACCAAAGCGTATCCGCAGCGCGTGGCCGCCACGCAGAAAAACACCGGCCTCAAGGATGCCGTGCGCACGGCCCACGGCCGCCTCAACGGCCTGGACCTGGTCGTAGCCTGTATGGATTTCAAATTCATCGGCGGCTCTATGGGCTCGGTCGTAGGCGAGAAGATTGCCCGGGCCATCGACTATGCTCGGCAGCACCGCATCCCGTTCCTGATGATTTCTAAGTCGGGTGGGGCGCGCATGATGGAAGCCGGCTACTCGCTGATGCAAATGGCCAAAACCTCGGCCAAGCTGGCTCTGCTGTCGGAAGCGGGTATTCCCTACATTTCCATGCTGACCGACCCCACGACCGGAGGGGTTACGGCCTCTTTCGCCATGCTCGGCGACTTCAACATTGCTGAGCCCGGTGCCCTAATTGGTTTTGCCGGTCCGCGCGTTATTAAGGAGACGATTGGCAAAGACCTGCCCAAGGACTTTCAAAGCTCCGAGTTTGTCCTGGAGCACGGCTTCCTGGACTTCATTGTAGACCGCAAAGACCTCAAGCAGCGCCTGACCGACCTGCTGACCATGCTGCGTCCAGCGGAAGTGGCTGTAAATCAGGTGCAGCCTACGCTGCGCTAAGCGAGGTAGTATTTTCGGCAAGCTTTTTGGCAAAAGCCCGTTTAGTGCACAGCAGGTGCATTGAACGGGCTTTTGCACGACCTCACAAAAAATAGTCTTGTAGTTCAGCTAGGTATAGCCAGCCGGCTATATTTGGCGAACATTTTGCCAGGAAGTCAAGTAAGCACATCCGGACTGTAAGCAAACCCGCTCTTTTTTTCTTTCCACCAATTTTCTTCTGATGAAATCTCCCAAATCCCTTCTGGCTCTATTCATGGCCCTGACCATGTTCCTGGGTTCCTGCGCTTCTTCGCAGCCAGCCAGCCAGCCTGATCTGTCAACGAACAATGGTACCGGTGCTCGCAAAACCGGCATGAGCAAAACCGCTAAAGGCGGTATTATTGGTGCCGGTGCTGGTGCTGCTGCCGGGGCTGTATTGGGCCGCGTAATTGGCGGTAAGTCAGGTACGGCTGCTGGCGCTATTATCGGTGCTGCTGTCGGCGGTACGGGCGGCGCGCTGATTGGCCGTAAAATGGACAAGCAGGCCGAAGAGCTGCAGCGCGACATGAAAAACGCCCGCGTAGAGCGGGTTGGTGAAGGTATCAAAATCACCTTCGATGCCGGTATCCTGTTCGATACGAACAAGTCGGACCTGCGCGCTGCCTCGCAAACTGAAATCCAGAAAATGGCTGAGGTGCTGAAGAAGTACCCCGACACCAACGTAATTGTAGAAGGTCACACCGACAACTCCGGTTCGGACGCCATCAACCAGCCTTTGTCTGAGCGTCGCGCTCAGGCCGTTGCTAACTACACCACGGCCCAGGGCGTTGATGCTTCGCGCATCACGACCAAAGGCTATGGCTCGTCGCAGCCCGTGGCCGACAACACCACGGCTGAGGGCAAGCAGGCAAACCGCCGCGTAGAAATTGCCATCTTCGCCAACGAGAAAATGAAGAAGGCTGCCGAAAACGGTACCCTGTAAGCTTCGGCTTTCTATTATTGTCTTTGAAAGAGCCGCACCCATAAAGTGCGGCTCTTCTTTGTCTATAGTGGCAAGCTACTGGTGATGAGCAGCCTTATTTGCAGGAAACGAACAGTGATTTTAATTCAGAATATTAATTGAAAAATCCTGTAAAATAGTTTTTAAAACCGGTTCATAACCACTGTAAACTCTAGTGCTGATTAATCAAACAATAGGGCCAGCCGATGAGAGTTAGATAAGCTGAATTAAGGCAATAAAGAGGGCGTAATTATCGTTTGTAAAAATAATTACCGAGGTAAAATGCTGGTTATTTGCGTGGAATGGCACTTTGTGGACTTTTTTTTAATCGTTTGCAAAGTTTGGCAAGGAGGTTGCAAAATACCTTGCATCAGACCCTCAGCCATGATATAAAATAGTAGCATGGCGGTTTGAAAAGAAAAACCTCTGCATATTTACAGCGCACCAAAAACACAAACTCACAAGACAATGAAAACCCTTCGCTCGTATATCGCAATCATGTTGGCAGTGTTGCTGCTGGGCACTAATTACGCCCAAGCCCAGACGACGACTACCACGGAAAAAAAGCCTTGGAGCAAAACGGCTAAAGGCGCTATCATCGGTGGTTTGGGTGGGGCTGCCGGTGGTGCCGTACTGGGCCGCGTAATCGGTGGCAAGTCGGGCACCGCCAAAGGCGCCATCATTGGAGCCGCCGTAGGGGGCGCCGGTGGCGCACTGATTGGCCGCCGCATGGACAAACAAGCTGCTGAGCTGAAGAAGGAAATGGCCGGTGCTCGCGTAGAGCGGGTTGGCGAAGGTATCAAAATCACCTTCGACTCGGGCCTGCTGTTCGCCAAGAACTCGGCCGCTCTGACCTCGACTGCTCAGGACAACATTGCTGAGCTGGCCAAAACCCTCATCAAGTACAACGACACCAACGTAATTGTAGAAGGTCACACCGACACCAGCGGTTCGGATGCTATCAACGACCCTTTGTCGCAGCGTCGTGCCCAGGCTGTAGCCAACTACGCCCAGCAGCAAGGTGTTGATGCCTCACGCTTCACGGTAACGGGTTACGGCTCGAAGCAGCCGGTAGCCGACAACTCGACCGAAGCTGGTCGTATTGCTAACCGTCGCGTAGAAGTAGCCATCTTCGCCAACGAGAAACTGAAGAAAGCTGCCGAGAAAGGCACTATCTAAGGCTCAATAGGCTGATTATCAAAAAGGCGGCGCCCCAGGGTGCCGCCTTTTTTGTTCCGTAGCTGCATGGGCTGCGTGCAGCACTTCCGAGAAAGTAGCAACCCATACCTGGCCAGAGCGGTACAAACAGGCATGACCTCAGCCTATGCTCTCCCACCCGCCGACAAAACCTGGCAAGACCATGTTATCCTCAACGAGTTCTTTGGCCCCCTCGACCCTACGCCCCGCCGCACCCCCATGCGCGAGCTGATCAGCACGCTGCTTTCGCACCGCACTACCCACCATGACGAAGAGCTGGCCTACGACCGGATGCTAGAAGCTTTCGGGGATTGGGATGGGGTATTAGCAGCTCCCACGGCGGAGCTGGCCCACGCCATCCGTACCACGCGCTGGCCCGACACCCAAGCCCCCCGTATTCAGGAAATACTGCGCCGCATCAAAGCGGAGCAAGGAGCCTTTACACTCGATTTTTTGGCCGACTGGCCCGTGGAGAAGGGACTTGCTTGGCTGACCGATATGCCCGGCATTGGGTTGAAAACAGCGTCTTTGGTATTGCTCTTCAATTATCAAAAGCCTGTGCTGCCCGTGGATACGCACGTGCACCGCGTGGCCCAGCGCGTAGGCATGATTGGACCCAAGGTATCGGTGGAGAAAGCCCACCAGGTCCTGCTGGCCCAGTTGCCGCAGGACGCCTCGATTCTGCTCAACTTCCACAAGCACAATTACTGGCACGGCCAGCATATCTGCTTTTTCACCAAGCCCGATTGTCCGCGCTGTCCGTTAAAGGGCTTCTGTAACTACTACCTCGAACACTATGGGCCGGCTACGGCTGAGGCGGTGGTAGCTACGCCCCGGCAGTGGGATACGTCGCGGGGCACCTTGCAGCACTAAGTATCAGCGTAGTTCGCCGAGTACGTGGTCTAGGGCCGTGGCAAAGGGCCGTAGATACGTTGGTAGCTGCTGGGTGTTGGTGTCAATTAGCCAGAAGCGCCGCTGTCCGTTCTGAGTGACTTCTACATAAAAACCTCCCTGGTCGGTAGCATCGGGTGAACCTATCACGGTCGATTTCTCCAGGAGCAGTTCGACCGGTAACTGAGGAATTAAATCTTTAGCCAGGGCATAATCAGCTTGACTACGAGCCGTATAAACTCCATCATAGGCCGTGTCGGCCCCAGGCCGCTGATCCTTGGTGTCTTCAGCCAGCGTGTTAGCCTTTGTATCGAGCTTGTAAATATCGACGCACTGTTCGCCGATGCATTCACCGTAAAACGACCCAAAGATCAGGGAACTGGTGTCGAAGCTAGAATCGGCTTCAACGTTTTGCTTTGAGCAGGCGCTCAGACTTAAGCTGGCTATACTTCCTAAAATAAGCAGCGTAGAGATTTTCATGCATCCGAGCGTAGTGAAACTTACCTACCAAGCAGAGACTTGCGCAACCGAATTGGTTGCATCCGGTTGCTGACGGTAGCCTCAACCTCTTTTTGCCAGCTAGCACCTGCTTACCTTTACCCAACTATGCGTCTTGTTCGTCACCCGGTGCTCTGCAATTACTACGTTACGTATCGGTGTAATGCGCGCTGCTCATTTTGTGATATCTGGGAAAAGCCTTCTCCCTACATTCAGTTGGCCGACGTAGAGCAAAATCTGCGCGACCTGAAACGGCTGGGTGTAAGTGTGGTCGACTTCACTGGGGGTGAGCCGCTGTTGCATCGTCAGATTCACGAGTTTGTGGGCTTGGCCCATGATATGGGCTTTATCACTACCCTGACGACCAACTGCCTGCTATATCCTAAGTACGCGGAAAAGCTGCGCGGCAAGGTTGATATGCTGCACTTCTCACTCGATGCCTCCGAAAAAGAAGTCCATGACAAAGGCCGGGGGGTGGCCTGCTACGACTTCGTGCTCGAAAGCATTCGGGTAGCCAAAGAGTTGGGGGAGCGGCCCGATATTCTGTTTACCGTGTTCCGGGAAAACCTCCACGACCTGGAAGCCGTGTACCGCGACATTGCCCAGCCCAATGGGTTGATGCTCATTATCAATCCGGCCTTTGAATACAACAGCGTCGAAACCGGTGAGCAGCTGAACGCCGCCGAGCTGGCGTTTCTATCGGCTTTTGGGAAACGGCGCGGCGTGTATCTGAATGAAGCCTTTATTCAGCTGCGCAAAGACGGCGGCAACCATGTAGCTGCGCCGGTGTGCAAGGCCGCCAGCACCACGCTGGTTATTTCGCCCAGCAACGAGCTGGTAGTGCCGTGCTACCACTTGGGCGAGCAGAAATTTCCCATCCAGGGCCAGCTTCACGATTTGTATCACTCGCCCGAAGTAGGCCGGATGATAGCCTTGGAAGGGCGACTGCCCCAGTGTGAAGGCTGCACGATCAACTGCTACATGCAGCCCAGCTTTGCGGTGGAGGTAAACAAATACTTCTGGCAGGCCTTGCCCAGTACGCTGAAGTACAACGTGCAAAAAGGCACCTGGAAGCGTATGCTCACCCGTTAGAGATTTAAACCGGGAGGCAGAAACCAGTCTTCTTGCAGTACCTCCGCACGATTCGCTCATTTTTTCATCAGTTTCTTATGTCAGCACTGATTCTGCCTGTTCACGGTATTCTACCAACGCTGGGTGCTAACTGCTTTGTGGCGGATAATGCCACTATTGTCGGGGATGTGACGCTGGGCGCCGAGTGTACGGTCTGGTTTAACGCCGTTATCCGGGGCGACGTGAACAGCATCCGGATTGGCGACAAAACCAACATTCAGGATGGCGCCGTGCTGCATTGCACCTATCAAAAGGCCGCTACCACGGTAGGCTCGCGGGTGAGTATCGGGCACAAAGCCATTGTGCACGGCTGCACTATCGAGGATGATGTGCTCATTGGCATGGGAGCTATTGTGATGGACCACGCCGTAGTAAGGCAGGGCTGTATTATCGCCGCCGGGGCCGTGGTCCTGGAAAATACCCAGTGCGAGCCGGGCTATCTGTACGCCGGCATTCCGGCCCGCAAGATCAAGCCCGTAACCGAAGAGCAGCGGACGAACCTAAGCCGCACCGCCGACAACTACGTGCTGTACGCCAGCTGGCTGAAGCCTGAGTAAGGCTCTAGTAGTGGTTTTTGAAGATTACAAAAAAGGCCCGCACTCTACAGCGCGGACCTTTTTTTGTGGTTGCTAGTGTAGCCACAACGCTACAAGTTTAGGCTTTCACCTGCCTCTAGCTCCCGTTCTTCGGGGGCCGTAACGCGCAACTGTACCAGCTCTACGGCTCGGCGGGAGCGTTTCAGGACGCGAAACTCGTAATTGTCGAGCACGGCCACGTCCCCGACCTCGGGGATGTTGCCGTAAATCACGTTGAGCAAACCGCCGACGGTTTCGTAATCGTCGCCTTCGGGCAGGGGATAGGGCAGGTACTCGTTGGCGTCGGAAATGGGTGTAGATGTATTGACGCGGTAGTCTGTTTCCGAAATTTTCTCGACTACGGGCACTTCATTGTCGTACTCGTCCTGAATTTCGCCGACCAGCTCCTCAATAATGTCCTCGATGGTCACAATACCCGACACGCCGCCAAACTCATCCGAGACAATGGCCATGTGGGTATGCTTGCGCTGAAACTGGCGCAGCAAGCGGTTGATTTTTTTGGTTTCTGGCACGAAGTAAGCCGGCCGCATAATCTTGGACAGCACGATGGGCTCGTTGCGGCGAATGATCTGCAGCAGGTCCTTCACGTAGAGTACCCCCACGATGTTGTCGATGTTTTCTTCGAACACCGGAATCCGTGAGTAGCCCTCGTTATACACAATTTCCAGGATGCTTTCCTGGGGTGTGTTCACATCAAGGGCAGCTAGTTTGGTGCGGGGCACCATAATCTGCTTCACCATCCGGTCGTTGAACTCAAACACGTTTTCGAGCAACTCGTGCTCCGAGTCCTGAATTTCTCCGCTTTGCTTGCTTTGGTCGAGCAGCAGGCGTAGCTCTTCCGACGTGTGTACTTCCGTGCCGTGCGTAGCGCTACCGCCAAACAGGCCTGCTACGATATTGGACAGCCGATCCAGAACCCAGATCAGCGGAAAAGTAACAAAGGCAAAAGCCCGCAACGGTATGGCAATAGCCATGGAGGTTGTTTCAGGTTTCTGAATGGCCAGAACCTTCGGGGCCTGTTCACCGAGTACAATGTGAAGAACGGTAATCAGCGTAAACGACGTGAACAGGGCAATTTTATGCACCGTTGCATCGGAGAGGGTGATTCCAAGTTGGTGAATAATAGCCAGCACGACTTCCGCCACAACGCTTTCCCCGATCCAGCCTAGCGCCAGCGAAGCCAGAGTGATACCTAGCTGAGTGGCGGATAAGTAGTAGTTCAGATCATGCAGCATGCTCTGAACTAGCTTGGCTAGTCGGTTGCCTCCCTGCGCTTTTATCTCAATTTGAGACAGACGGACTTTGACGAAAGCAAATTCAGCGGCCACGAAAAAGCCGTTGATCAACACCAACAGAATAGTCAGTAATATTTTTAATCCCATAGATCCGGGGGTCGGGCTCACGCGGCCCAGCTCCCTTGGTACCACAAAAGTACGAGATTCTGCCCAAGCGGTTCCGGCTCAGTTTCTATTGGCTTAGCAAGAAGTGCCGATGACCTTCGAACCGAGAGGGCAGGAGCAGCCTTAATAACAAGATTGTGACACTTCCTACCGTACTTTGTTTATCCAACGACGTTGTCGCCGTTCTAAATTTGCTTCATGCTTTTCAGTAAAAAAATATTGCTGCCACTGTGGTTACTCCTGCTTTTGGTGAGTGCTGCCACGGCTCAGGTCTTGGTTCCTACCAAGCTCAGTTCGGCCATAAGCCAGCCTACTGCCAAGGTGGGAGAAGAGGTTGAAGTCATCGTCAATGCCCGTATCGACAATACCTGGCACCTCTACGCCACCGATTTTGACCCTGACCTGGGGCCTACGGTTTTCACTTTCGCCTTTGCCAAAAGCCCGGCCTACGAGTTGGTTGGCAAACCTAAGTCCATTGGCGCCAAGAAAGCTTTCGACGAAGTTTTTAAAGGAGACGTCACGTATTTCGAGAAAACCGGACAAATCCGTCAGCGCATCCGGGTCTTGCAGCCCGGCCCGCTCATCATCAAGGCCGATGTAGAGTACCAAAGCTGTACCGACGTAGACGGGCGCTGCATCCCCGGCAACGAAACCCTGAGCTTTGGTCCGGTAGAAGTAACCGGTACTGCCGCCGCCCCAGCTACTGCTACCACTGCCTCCGGACCGGCGGCCACGCCTGCTACGGCTCCGGCGGCCACCAATATGACTCCAATAAATTCTCCCGGCCAGGACTCCGTGGCCGCGGTAGCTGCAGTGCCCGGCCAGGATTCCGTAGCAACTTCCTCCAGTGCTACTCCCCAAGTTGCTGTTGCTCCGTCGAATAGTGCTGCTCCTGCTGCCTTGGCGGCAGCTCCCGCCAATGCTCCGGCCGGTGCCGGGCTGAGCTTGTGGAAATACTTACTACTGGCATTTGGAGCCGGTCTGGTAGCCGTGCTCATGCCCTGCGTGTATCCCATGCTGCCCATGACGGTGTCGTACTTCACCAACAACAGCCGCAGCCGGGGCGAGGCTATCAGCAAGGCGTTGGTGTATGGCCTATCCATTATCAGCATCTACACGGGGGTAGGCGTGGTGTTGAGCCTGATTTTCGGGGCCGATGCGGCCAATGTTATCAGCTCCCACTGGCTGCCCAACCTGCTGTCTTTCGTTATTTTCCTGATTTTCGGCATGTCGTTTCTGGGCATGTTCGAAATCAATGCGCCCAGCCGCCTAGTCAATAAAGTTGATGCGCAAGCGGACAAGGGCGGCTGGTCAGGCCTGTTTTTTATGGCCGCCACGCTGGTGCTTGTATCCTTCTCCTGCACCGTGCCCATTGTCGGCTCGGTTGCCATTGCCGCCGCTAACGGGGAGCTGTTGCGCCCCACGCTGGGCATGCTGGCTTTCTCAACTGCCTTTGCGCTGCCCTTCGTGCTGTTTGCTCTGTTCCCGACCTGGCTGAAGTCTATGCCCCGCTCGGGCGGGTGGCTTAATACGCTGAAAGCGGTGCTGGGCTTTGTCGAACTGGCTATGGCGTTCAAATTCTTGAGCTCCGCTGATCTGTCTTACCACTGGGGCCTGCTGCCCCGCCCCGTATTTTTGGCCATCTGGATTGTGCTGGCGGGCCTGCTGGGAATGTATCTGCTGGGTAAGATTCGGCTCCCCCACGACAGCGACTCCACCCGCGTAAGCGTGCCGCATCTGCTGCTGGCGGCCATTGCTCTGTCGTTTATGCTGTACATGGTTCCCGGCTTGTTTGGCGCGCCGCTCAATGGGCTTTCAGCTCTGGCTCCGCCACCTACTCGGCAGGATTTCGCCTGGCTCAACAGCGGCTCAACTATTTCTGCCGCCACCCCTACGGCCGGGTCCACGCTCTGCAGCACTCCTCAGTATGCCGATCAGCTAGAGCTGCCGCACAGCTTGAACGGCTATTTCACCTTGCAGGAAGCTCTGGCTTGTGCCCGTCAACAAAACAAACCTGTATTCGTCGACTTCACGGGCCACAACTGCGGCAACTGCCGCGTAATGGAAGCCTCCGTCTGGAGTGACCCCCGCGTCCTGAAGCGCCTGCGGGAAAACTTCATTATCGTGGCTCTGTACGCCGACGATAAGACGGAGCTGCCCACTAGCCAGTGGTATACCTCAGCCCGCGACCAGCGCGTGAAGAAGACTATTGGAGAGCAAAACCTCGACTTTCAAATCAGTCGCTTCAACATGAATGCGCAACCCTATTACGTTTTGCTTGACCCAGCCAGTACCATCGAAAAGCCGGTACTACTCAACCAGGCAGTGGCTTACGAGTCGGATGTCACTAAGTTTATTCAATTTTTGGATGCTGGTTTAGCCCAGCACCGCCAAGCCAGTACTCCGGTAGCTCAGCGGTAGGTAACGTATTAATAAGTACTTATATACACAATAAACCGGCGGTAAAACCTTTTAGTCATATCTGACATAATAAGATGGTTTTACTGCCGGCCTTTCATCTTGTAGGGTTTTTTGGTTTTCTTTGCAGCCGATTGGACTACGGAAGCAATGAATTGACTGCTTCGCTGACAGATTGTTACCACAAAAAAAGGCTGCACCCACCCAGATGCAGCCTCTTGAATGAGGACGTACCCACCCAGATACGTCCCTTTTTTTCCCTCCTCACATTATCCAACATATCAGCTGTAGAAGAAGGGTTCGAACCTCCACGGTGTAGTTAGCCGGCCGCCGGACCAGTTTCTCCCAAGTCACCACCCCCGAGAGAGGAGGGCATGTCTGCCAGTTTCATCATTCTACAAGGTGGTCCAACACCGTTTGCGATGGATTGCAACAAATTTAGCGTTTGGGTTGATTAAATAAAATAATGGCAGACATATGGAGTAAAATTTACATACTTTTTACTATCTCTTACACCGATTTGCAAAACCGGCAATCAACCTGCTGAAAAATGGCCCGTAATTACGAACTTGACGACACCGACCGCAAAATCTTGGCACTTCTGATCGAAGATGCCAAGATTCCCTACACCGAAATTGCCCGCAAGGTCCATGTTTCGGGGGGTACCGTACACGTACGGATGGCTCGCCTAGAGGAGTTGGGCATCGTGAAAGGTGCTACGCTAAAAATTGACTATCAGAAGCTTGGCTACGGCGTAAGCGCTTTTCTAGGCATTTATTTGCTCAAAAGCTCTGTTTATGCCAGCGTCGTTGAGCAGCTGCGCGAGATACCCGAAGTCGTGAGTATCGATTTCACTACGGGCGCCTACGGGGTGTTTGCGCGCCTGGTGTGCCGCGACACCCAGCACTTGCGCGACGTACTCCACGACCAAATTCAACTCATTGAAGGCATTGAGCGCACCGAAACCCTGATTTCCCTGGAAGAGGCTCTAAACCGCGCTATTCAGCTGCAGTAGCCGATCCGAATAGTGTATTACCCTGAGGTCAGCCCCTACTAGCTTGTAGTGGAGGCTGATCTTTTGCTTTCAACTTCCTGACAATTATTCAGCGGTATAGGATGGCCTGCATGAGCGCTACAACGCTTGATTGAGGATTTTTTCCGGAAACAGCTAGACTATCTTCTGAGTATATAGTACGCTGTATGCGCATCTGTCGGTGCAGATTTACTGCCTGATCTGGCGGTACTTGGCTATAAGCGAGTAAGTAAGTATCTTTCCTGAGCTGATTTTTTCCGGAAATCCATGAAAGCGCTTCTCATTGCATTTTTAACTGCTTCAGCCGCTCTGCCTACTGCCAGTGCCCAGAGCCTGCCCGCGGTGTACCTAAATGCACGCGACGAAGAAACCGTACCCGACAGTGCGACGCATTATCGTATCGTGGACCGAAAAAAAGGGGAGGGCGGCTACGCCATGCGCGATTATGCCCTCAACGGTACTTTGCTGCTGCGCGGTACGGTTACTGGGCTGGAGCCTGCGGTGCGAAATGGCTTGTTTACCTGGTATCATCCCAATGGCAACAAAGCCGCCCAGGTACACTACCGCAACGACGAAGCCGACGGAGTGTATGTGTCGTGGTACGAAGACGGCAAAGTAAGCCAACGGGGCGAGTACGCCGACGGGCAGCGCGTGGGCAAATGGCTTAGCGTGCACCGCAACGGCCAGAAACGCTCGGAAGGCACCTACGTAGCCAGCCGGCCCCACGGCGAATGGCGCTATTACTACGACACAGGCCAGCTCAGCGCCATTGAGAGGCTCGACAATGGCCGCAGCATGAATCTGAAGTTTTTCAACCTCGACGGGGAGCTGTACGCGGGTATTCCCCGGCGTCGGCAGGCCGCCGAGTTTCCGGGCGGGCAGGCGGCGCTGATGCAGTATCTGGCCCGCAACACCATCTACTCGCGCGCCGCCCGCCGCAAGAATATTACCGGCAAAGTCTACGTATCCTACACCGTGGGCGAGGATGGCCGAGTAAGCCAGGTGCGGGTAGTGCGGGGCCTCGCGCCGGAAGTAGACATTGAAGCCCGGCGGGTAATAGCCGCGCTGCCCGTGTTCAAGCCCGGGCGCGAATACAACGTGCCAACGGCCATGACCTATACCCTGCCCATTATGTTTGCGCCCAACTTTAAGCTGTTTGGCGGGGTGAAAGCCACCCAAACGCCCCCCACGGAGGCCCGGGCCAGCAACCCGGACGACAGCTTTTAGCTTACCAGCTACCACCTGCTTTCAACAGAAAAGCCCTGCCTTTCATAAGGCAGGGCTTTTGTATGGTGTTCACCACCTCTTGAACTAGGCGGTTACCTGGGCATCAAGTTTTTGGGCCAACACGTGCTTTGGCACGGCACCCACTTGCTTGTCCACAATCTGACCATTTTTGAACACCAGCAGGGTTGGGATGCTGCGGATGCCAAACTTGGCCGAGGTCTGCGGGTTGGAGTCTACGTCGACCTTGCCGATAATGGCCTTGCCTTCGTATTCACCGGCCAGCTCTTCTACAACCGGGCCTACCATGCGGCACGGACCGCACCACTCGGCCCAGAAATCCACGAGCACGGGTTTGTCGGAGTTGATGATCTGGTCGAAGTTAGCATCGGTAATTTCGATGGCTTTATGTCCCATGACAATAGGGGGTTTGTGGTGACAATGAAAATGCTCCTTACGAAACTTGGGGCTGCAAGGTAGCAGATTGCGAGTTCAACAAGTCCCGCGCCGGAAAGTTTCAACCAGCCAGCTTGTCATATTCTACCCTAGCACTTGGTAGGCGCCTTGCGCCGGCTTATCGTCATCCAAACCAAGCCGGCGCGAAACTGCCTTATTGCTTAAACAGGCTTGTCGACGACAAACTGGTAGGTGCGGGCGTATTCCTGGGCCCGGTGGCGTAGTTTATAGAACACGTAGAGATTAAAGAAGTGCATGGCACCCAAAATCAGAATGATCGTACCTAGCTTGATGCTAAGCGTCTCGACGCTGGCTTGGTAGCTCGTGATTTGGTCGGTACTACGGAGCGTCAGAGTGGCATACCCAATGTTGATCAGGTAGAACCCCGTGAGCAGGAGCTTGTTGACGGAATCCGCCAGGTGCTCATTGCCGTGAAAAATATCGACCAGGAACGTGCGGCCATTTGTGAAAAGCGTACGGGCCACCCACACCGTGAGCAGAACCGTAACGGGCAGGTATACCCCGTAAACGAGCAAGTGGTAATTCATGACGGTAAGCAGTTAAAAATGAGAAAAAATGAACAAGGAACGCGGAAGTAAAATCGGTTAGGGGAGCCGGGGTACCAAGTCGGCGAGGGCCTGCCGGCAGGTAGGAAACTGAAACTGGAAGCCTGCCTGCAACAGCCGCTCGGGTATCACCTTCCGGCTCTTCAGAATCAATTCAGTTTCGGTTCTGAGCAGGAAGGCCCCGATTTCGAGCAGCCACCGGGGTTGGGGCAGATGAAAGCGTGGCTGGTAATAGTGGTCGAGCAGGCCGTTGAACTCCTGATTAGTCAGAGGCTGCGGAGCACACAGGTTGAAGGCCCCATCCAGCTCTGAACGAGCTAGCAGAAACTCCACGGCCCGGCAGAAATCCAGCACGTGCAGCCAGCTTACCCACTGCTGACCGGTGCCCTGCGGCGTGCCCAAGCCGAAGCGGGCCAGGCGGGCCATAACGGGCAATGCTCCCCCGGTGGAGCCCAGCACAATAGCCGTGCGCAACACTAAACGGCGCGTGCTGGGCGTGGCGGCCGCCCAACATTCGGCTTCCCACTGCTGGGCCACCATTTCGGAAAAGTTGCGCCCAATCAAGCCGGTGGCCTCCGTGTTGGCGGGCCGGTCGGCCGCAGTGTCCGCATAAATCGTGGCAGTAGATAAATTCAGCCAAACGGGTGGCGGAGCCTGGCAGGCACCAATAGCCTGCCCCAGTACTCGGGTGCTTTCGGTGCGGCTACGGGTAATGGCGTACTTATTAGCCAACGTGTAACGACAGTCGACGCTACGGCCGGCCAAATTAATAACTGCGGCGGCCCCTTCTAGCTCGGCCGTCCACGGACCCAGGGTGCGCCCATTCCACGCAACCCGGCCAATTCCCGACCTGCGGCTTAGCACCACAACCTGATACCCTCGCCCGGTGAAATAACGGGTCAGATGCTGACCAAGAAATCCAGTGCCACCAGCGAGTAGCATTTTAAGCCGTTTCATGCTGTAAAAGGCGTTAAGTGGAGAAAAGAAGCGGAAAGAGAGAAAAGCAAGTGCTGATTTGTATTAAACTTTCAATAAAATTTGAAAGTAACAAGGCAAAAAAAGAGGCCTTTACGGGTTGGGGCGCATAAGCTTCATAAAGGTGCTTAGAAACCAGTTTTCATCCGCTTTAATAAGGGTGGCTGCGGCACGGTCGGCAAACTCGGCGAAGTTCTGAATGCTGGCAATCATCTGCGTGAAAGCCTCGGTTTCTTCAGGAGTAGCGGTGGCGGAGGGCTCTACGTGGCGAATTTCACCCAGTACGCGCACAATGGGTTCCAGCTCCCGGCGACGGCGCTCCTTCAGAATCAGGGTGGCTACCCGGTGAATGTCTTTCTCAGCCGAGAAAAACTCACGCCGTTCCCCGGGCCGCAACTCCTTGCGCACAATGCCCCAGTCCATGAGGGCGCGCACGTTCATGTTCACATTGCCCCGCGAAATCTGCAACTGGTCCATGATGTCCTCCGTGCTCAAGGCTCCTAGCGACACTAGCAGCAGCGCGTGCACCTGCGCCATCGTACGGCTCACGCCCCAGGCAGAGCCCAGGGTGCCCCAGCCTTCAATGAATCTGCGCTTGGCTTCGTCGAGTTGCATGGCTCAAATGTAGGAGACTATTTTAAACTTTCAATAATTATTGAAAATAAATTTTCACTCAAGTCCTACTGTATTGTTTCGGATAGTTGATAAAAAATCATGTTTAAATTCAATGAGACATGTGTGAAATTTGTCCAGTTTGTCTGCCGAGCTTGTAAGTAGGTCTATTCTCGCCTGGTGGTAAACAGGCTGGAACATCGAAACATACGCATGTAAAAATACAGGTTCCCATAGTCCTAAATCTCTTGTTGAGGCGAGTGTGCAGGCTAGCTGAGCCGTAGGAACTAACCAGGGGAGGCAGCGTAAGATTTGCCCATGGAACCCAACCGCCCTATATCAACTCCAGCCGAAACGTCCCAGCCGGCTACTGCCGGCATTGGTCAGCCCTTGGTTATTCCGGTCATTGAAGAACAGGCCGTTATCAATCGTGAGGTAGTGGAAAGTGCACGAGTGCGCTTAGCCAAAACGGTGCACGAGCGCGAGGAGATGTTGGAAATACCGCTGCAGCACGAAGAAGTGCTAGTTGAGCGGGTACCCGTCAACCAATTTGTGGCCGACGGGGCCGCAACTCCTGGCTTGCGCTACGACGGCGACACTACCATTATTCCGGTGCTGCGCGAGGTCGTTGTGACGCGCCTGTTGGTGGTAGAGGAAATCCGGGTTACCAAGCGCACTCAGACCACGACTCATACCCAGCCCGTTACGCTACGGCACGAGGAAATACACGTCGAGCGGAATTCGGCAGCCGGCCCTTCGCCTACGCCCGCACCGGGCACGAGTCCGACAACCTGAGAAACAACCTATTCATAATTCCCCAACCCTAAATTCTTTCACCATGAATCAGACCGTAGTAGGAATCTTCGATAATATTCAGGCTGCTCAGCAGGCTTCCCGTCAGCTTATTGCCGCCGGTTTTACCCAGGAAAATGTTGACATCTCCTCCGGAGGCACCGCCTCGTCCAGCACCAGCACCACTGGCGCTACGAGCACTACTAGCAGCAACTACCAGAACACCAGCGGTACGACAGCCGAAGCTGTGGGCGACGCCACGGGCCGCACCGGTGATGGCATCAGCAACTTCTTCAGCAACCTGTTTGGTGGCGACGACACCGAAGACGCCCGCCGCTACTCGCACGTAGCCCGCCAAGGTCACTCCATTCTGACGGTGCATTGCCAATCGGCGGAGCACGCCCGCCAGGCTGCCGAAATCCTGGACAACGCCGGGGCAGTAGACGTGGACGAGCGTGCCGCCCAGACCGGCTACGCCGGCACCAATAACTATCAGGCTGGCGCCAACACGGATCAGGCCGGAATGTCGGCTCAAGTAATTGAGGAAAACCTGCAGGTAGGCAAGCGGGTGGAGCAAACCGGGGGTGCCCGGCTGCGCAGCCGCATCGTGGAGCGGCCCGTGGAAGCCAGCGTACGGCTGCGCGAAGAACACGTGAATGTAGAGCGTCACGCTGTAAACCGGCCCGCTACCGAAGCGGATTTCAACGCCTTTAAGGAAGGTGAAATTGAAATTACGGAAAGCGCCGAGCGGGCTGTTGTAGGCAAAGAAGCCCGCGTAGTAGAAGAAGTGACCTTAGGTAAGGAAGTGACTGAGCGCGAAGAAACCATTCGTGACACGGTGCGCAAAACCGAAGTTGATGTGGAGCGCATCAACGATGCTTCTACCCAGCGCAGCGGCTACACTACCGACGACGACCAGCGTCGTAACTCGTAGTTGCCGACGAGCTTAAAAGAAAAAGGGAGCCTGTGTAGGCTCCCTTTTTTGCGTTTATAGCTGATTAGGCTGCCTCTTACTTAGCTGAGGCTTTGCGCAGCTTGTCCAACGCATCCAAGTCCGCTTCGCCCTGCGCGGCGGTTACCCATTGCCAGAGGGGAGCACCGGGCGTGGCCGGGGTAGCCGATATTTTGAGGTAATTCAACTGAGCCGCATTGGGCACCAGCAATTGACAAGGATTGGGGGTAGCTACCTCCAAACACAGCCGCAGCATCCGGGCATAATAAGGCCAGGGTAGCTCCAAGTATTCGTTGGGAAGCAACTTGCCGACTTCCTTGCCCTCCACAAATACGGTAATCGGGGCTGGGGAAGCATCGGCTGCGCGGTAGAGGTACACGTAGGTGGTGTCGGGCCGGGCCGGGCGGGCACGTAGCGGGTTGGGGTAAGGAGCAGACTGGCCGGTGCGCATGTCCACAGCGTAGGGAGTTGGCTCACCGGTGTGGTTGGGGGCCCGTACGGTAGCCACCCCCGTTACCATAGCCCGGGCCTGAGCATCCGACCGGGCCCGCATATATTCTACATCCAGGGGCTTCTCGCCCACAAACGTGAAGAAATTGCCTTGGCGCATCAAGGGGAAATATTGCTTATTGTGCTGCACGTAAAGCTGCTGTCCATCGGAAAAGCCCCAGGCCATTTTGCCAACGGGCTGGTCGTAGTTGTGACCGTTGGGGGCTACAGGTCGAAACCGGGCAACGCCAGACCAGAGTAGACGGCCGTTGCTGCCGCGCAGGCGCAACGGTATCGTATCGGCCCGCACGGGCAGGATGGAGTCGGGGCGGTTGGCCAGGAATTGCTCGAAGGTGTAAAATATGCCCCGCCGCGGCACTTCCCGCAGAATAGGCGCGAGCGGGACTCTTTTACCATCGGGGGTTGCGGCTACCGGGTTGTCGGCGGCAAGCTGCGCCAGGGTTCGAGCCGGGGAAAACTTGGTTTGGGCCCAGTCGGTAGCCGTAATCTGGCCCAGGCACCGCTGCAGCAACAGGGCAATGTGCTCGGGGTGCTGGGCGGTAGTTTCCAGGGCTCGGTTAGAAGTGCGGGCAGCCACGGTCCGGACAAAGTAGTAGCCGCCCCCAGGCAGGTGCTCGTACACATCGGCGGCCAAATCGGCACTGGCTACTTCAGTCAGGCCGCCTAGCTGCTCACTGATGCGCAGCTCGCGCAGGCAAAGCACCACCGCGTGGTCGGCGGGGCGGGCCGGCAGCTGTTTTTGCAGAAACGTCTGCAGTTCTGATTCCAGCCCATTGCGAAACAGCACCGCGGCGGGCCGGTTGTCCAGCCCCCGGTAAACCAAGCCAATAGTCGGATGACCCGGCCGACCGTCGACAACCTGCTCTACCTGGAGTGTGCGTTCGGGCAACGTCAGGCGCTGGCGGCTCAGGTCGAGGTAGTATACCTGAGCCTGAACCTGAGCCGTGAAGAGGCCGCAAATAACCAGTGAAAGCAGACGACACCAGAAACGGGTGGATAGTGGCATTCGTCGATGGATAGCAACGTCAGAAAACCTTGGGCAAAAAACATCCGCCGGGCTTGCAGAACCTTACTGCAAGTCCGGTGGCGAAAGATCTGTACTGGCAGGTAATACTTAAATCAGCTGGCAGGCTTCGATTTCCATTTCCCGCATCTTGCGAATAAACTCCTTGGGCTCAATACGGTAACGGCGCGAATACGTGTCGACGGTGAGGTGCTCGTGGGGCTCGGCAAACTTGATTTCGAGCTTTTTCGAGCCCGCGCAGCCTTCCACGGCTTCCATGAACCGGTCCATGAAGGGCTCCGTGATGGTGCGCAGATCGAGCTGTACCCGCACGCCGTTGGCTAGTTTCTCGGCCACGTTGAACAGGGGCTCCATGGTCAGGATCTTGAACTCGAACTGGTCGGAGTCGCGGAAGCGCTGGGCATACTTGCCGCGGATGTACATGGGCGGTACCTGCTCCTTGTCGTAGTTGCGGGGGTTAATCAGGGCCGAGAAGCGGGAGTAGTCGTCGCGGAACAAGGCCAGGTTCAGACTCGACTCGTAGTCTTCAATCGTGAAGGAAACGAAGGGCTGGCCAGTTTTGGTGGTCTTGAACATGACGTTCGTAATCAGGCCGGCCACGGTTACCTCGCGGTTTTTGTAGCTCTCTACCTTGTCCAGCCCGCAGGTGCAGTACGAGTCGATTTCGAGCTTGAAGTCGTCGAGTGGGTGGCCCGAGAGGTAGAAGCCTACCACTTCTTTTTCGCGGCGCAACTGCTCGGTGGCGGGCCAGGGCTCCATGTCGGCCACTTTGGGCAAGGGCATGGCCACAGCCCCAAAAGCTCCGCCGCCAAACAGGCTCTGCTGGGCCGAGTCCTGGTCGGCCTGGTACTGCTGGCCCATTTTCACGGCCTTGTCGATGAGGTTCTGGTCGCCGCCGGGGGCTTCCACAAACTGCCGACGGTGGTAGCGCTCAAACGAGTCGAAAGCGCCCGACAAGGCCAGGCTTTCGAACGTCTTCTTGTTGACGGCCCGCAGGTTGACGCGCTTGGAGAAGTCAAAAATATCGGTGTACGGGCCTTTTTTGGCGCGCTCGGCCACGATGTTCTCAATAGCCGCTTCCCCGGCCCCCTTCACGGCGGCCATGCCGAAGCGGATCTGGCCCTTTTCGTTGACGTTGAACTTGAGGATGGATTCGTTGACGTCGGGCCCGAGTACTTCCACGCCCTGGCGGCGGGCTTCCTCGATAAAGAAGGTGACCTTCTTGATGTCCGACATGTTGTTGGTCAGCACGGCGGCCATGTACTCGGCCGGGTAGTTGGCCTTGAGGTAGCCGGTCTGGTAGGCCACTACTGAGTAGGCGGCCGAGTGGGAGCGGTTGAAGCCGTAGGCCGCAAACTTCTCCATCACGTCGAAGACCTCGTTGGCCTTTTTGGGCTTGATACCGTGCAGCTTCTCGGCGCCCTCGCAGAATTTCTCCCGCTCCTGGGCCATCTTCTTCATGTCCTTCTTACCCATGGCCCGGCGCAGGAGGTCGGCACCGCCGAGGGAGTAGCCGGCCAAAATCTGAGCGGCCTGCATGATCTGCTCCTGGTACACCATAATGCCCTGGGAGTAGTTCAGGATGGGTTCCAGCAACTCGTGGGGGTACTCAATTTCCTCGCGCCCGTGCTTGCGGTTGATGAAGTTCGGAATGAACTGCATCGGGCCCGGCCGGTACAAGGCGTTCATGGCAATCAGGTCCTCGATGTTGGTGGGCTTGAGGTCCTTGAGGTACATGCGCATGCCCTCGGATTCAAACTGGAACGTGCCAATCGTGTCGCCGCGCTGGTAGAGCTCGTAGGTTTTGGGGTCGTCGAGCGGGATGTCGTCGATGTTGATGTCGACGCCGTGGTTTTTCTTGATCAGCTCCAGAGCATCGACGATGATGGTCAGGGTTTTGAGGCCCAGAAAGTCCATCTTCAGCATCCCGGCGCTCTCAATCACCTTGCCGTCGAACTGCGTGACGAGCAGGTCCGAGTCCTTGGAGGTACTGACCGGAATGTACTTGGTGATGTCGTCGGGGGCAATGATAACGCCGGCGGCGTGAATGCCGGTGTTGCGCACCGAGCCTTCCAGTTTTTCGGCCAGGCGCAGAATCTGGCCCCGGAGGTTGTCGGGGGCGTCGTCACGCCGGATCATGTCGAGCTCCTGGTTTTCGGCAAAAGCCCCGGCCAGGGTCGTGCCGGGCTTTTCGGGCACCATCTTGGCCAGCTCGTTGGTCAGGGGCAGGGGCAGCTCCATAGCCCGGGCCACGTCCTTGATGCTGGACTTGGCGGCCATGGTACCGAAGGTGATAATCTGGGCCACCTGGGTTTTGCCGTACTTATCGACCACGTAGTCGATGACGCGCTGGCGGTTCACGTCGTCGAAGTCGATGTCGATATCGGGCATGGACACCCGCTCCGGGTTGAGGAAACGCTCGAACAGCAGGGAGTACTTAATCGGGTCAATGTTGGTGATACCCACGCAGTAGGCCACGGCCGAGCCGGCCGCCGAGCCCCGGCCCGGACCCACGGCCACGCCCATTTCCCGGCCCTTGTTGATAAAATCCTGGGTAATGAGAAAGTAGCCGGCAAAGCCCATCGTCTGGATGATGCGCAGCTCGTAGTCCAGGCGCTCCTCAATTTCGGGCGTCCGCTCGGAGTAGCGCGGCGGCTTGGTCATCGTCACGACGCCTTTGCCCGCACTCGGCCCGAAGGCCCCCACGTAGGTCAGCTCGCGCAGAAACTCGTCGGCATTGGCAAAAGCTGCGGGAATGGGGAAGTTGGGCAGCAGAATGTCGCGCTGCAGCTTGGGCGGCGTGATTTTATCAACGATTTCGTTGGTGTTGTCCACGCTTTCCGGCACGTCGCGGAAGAGGTGGTTCATCTGCTCCTGGCTCTTGAAGAAGAACTGGTCGTTGGGGAAGCCGAAGCGGGAGCGGGGCCGGGGCATCTGGGCTTCCTCGTCGATGCGCATGAGCTGGCGGCGCACCGAGTCGTCGGAGGCGGCCAGGGGGCGCAGGTTGTCGAGGTGGTCGTAGAGCACCTCTTTTTCACCCGAAATCAGGCGGAAGTATTTCGTCTGAAAGTCGCCGACCGGGATACTGTATTCTTCGCCCGTATTGACGCACAAGAGCAGGTCGTGGGGCGCAAAGTCTTCCTGGTTGACGTAGTGCGAGTCGTTGGTGCAGATAACCTTGACGTTATACTTCTGGGCCCAGCGCAGCAGCACCTGGTTCAGGTCTTCCTGGCTTTTGCCGGTGTTGTCGATGTTCTCGATGCCGTGGCGCTGGATTTCGATGTAGTAGTCGTCGCCGAACACGTCGAGCCACCACTTGAGCTGTTTCTCGGCTTCCTCCTCGGTTTTCCAGAGCAGGGCCTGGGGAATTTCGGCCCCGATGCAGCAACTCGTGGCAATCAGGCCCTCGTGGTACTGGAGCAGCAGCTCCTTGTCGATACGCGGGTACTTGCTGTATACGCCCTCGATAAAGCTCATGGAGCAAAGCTTGGCCAGGTTCTGGTAGCCGGCCTGGTCTTTGGCCAGCAGCAGCTGATGGTGGCGCACGTCCCGCTCGCCTTTTTCCCGGCTGAAGCTCTTCTTGTGCCGGTCTTCCACCAAGTAGAACTCGCAGCCCACGATGGGTTTCACGTTGTACTTATTGGCCTCGGCCACGAAGTTGAAGGCCCCGAACATGTTGCCGTGGTCGGTGAGGGCTACGGCGGGCATGCCGTCGGCCTGAGCCTTTTTCATCAGGGCGCTGATGCTGGCCTGGCCGTCGAGCAGGGAGTATTGGGTGTGGCAGTGGAGGTGCGAGAAAGTAGGCATAAGCAGGGTGGTTTCGCGCGGGATAAAGCGTCAAGCGAAAAGTAAAGTTACCACCGCTGCCCGGGAATGGAAAGTAGGAAAACCGGTGCTTTTTGCGTAAACAGAGGTACTACCATAGCCCCGGCTCATTGTCGGCCGGGAGGGTCGCTGTTCGGGCCGGCGGCTGCCCGGCAACGAGAAGCGCCCTCAAGGATTGCTACTTAGTGAAGACTTATTATCTAGTAATAGTGCCCTGTTTTGCTACCATGCGTACCCTGTTTACTGGCTGTTGCTATTGGCTAATCCTGAGTGGGCTAGGCAGTTGCATTCAACCTTACGCCCCCGAGGCACTGTCCGGCCCCACGCAGTTTCTGGTGGTCGACGGCTGTATTAACCCGCGGGGGGTGACCACAATTCGACTGAGCCGTACCCGTCCTTTGCAGGACGACAGCAAGCCGGTGGAAAGTAAAGCTTCGCTGGCGGTGGAGGAAGAAGGTGGGCCCCGCCACCCTTTACTGGAAACAGCCGTGCCGGGTACCTATACCTCCGCCGCCTTGCAACTGCCGGCGGGCCGGCGCGTGCGGCTCATCATCAAAACAGCCGCGCAGCGCGAATATGCCTCCGACTACAGCACCGTAACCATTACCCCCGAAATTGATGCCGTGACCTGGCACATCGGGCCCGAAGGCGTGCAGTTCAACCTCAGCACGCACGGCGCCCAAGCAGCGTCGCGCTACTACCGCTGGGAGTACGAGGAAACCTGGAAGTTTGTCTCCGCCTTCGAGTCAACGGTAGAGTTTAGCAACGGCCGCCTGATTCCCCGCACCACTGATATCTACCGGTGCTGGGGAAGTGAGCCGTTTACCCGCATCAAAATTGGGAATACGGCAAGACTGACCCAAAATACTGTAGCCGACTACCCGTTGCAATTACTGCCGAGCAACTCAGTGAAGCTGCGGTTTCGCTACAGCATTTTGGTAAAGCAGTACGCGCTGACGGCCGCGGAGTATGCCTACTGGGAGGCCTTAGGCAAAAACACGGAGAACATCGGCTCGCTGTACGACGCCTTGCCCACCCAGCTCGCGGGCAACGTGCACGCGCTGGCCGACGCTGCGGAGCCCGTGCTGGGCTTTGTCGGGGCGCAGTCCGTGACCCAGCAGCGTCTCTACATCGACCGCACCGAGCTGCCCACCGACTGGCGCTTCGAGACCGGCTACAATGACAAGTGTGAATTGAGCAGAATACCGGTTTCCCTCTACCAATACGGTAATTATACCCCCGTTGAACTCAGCTTGGGCAGCACGACTGAGTGTGTCGATTGCCGCAAACGCGGCACCAACATAGAGCCAACATTTTGGCAGGATTAAGGGCTAAACTATCCTTTGTCATACCCAGCGCAACGCCCCCTGAACCCGAGAATTGCGAGGGTAAAGCAGCCCTCGGTTTGCTAAAGTGTTAGTAGTACCGAATGGCTATATTTGGTGCCGCTCCTTTCTCAATTCACTTATGCAACTAATTCGATACTGTATCTACTTGGTCCTCGGGCTGAGCTTAGGCGGCTGTATTCAGCCCTACGCACCGGAAGTGCTTACTCAGCCGAACAACTTTCTGGTTGTGGATGGCTTCATCAATACCCGTGGGGTAACGTCGATTCGGCTCATGCGCACGCGCAACCTGCAAGACGACAGCAAGATTCCGGTGGAAAGCAAAGCCGTGCTCTACATCGAGCAGGAGGGCGGGGGCCGCTTTCCACTGACCGAAACAGCCGTGGCCGGCACGTATACTTCCGCCCCGTTGCAGCTAGCCACCGGCCGGCGCGTGCGCCTCTACATCAAGACCCAGGCCCAGCGCGAATACGCATCTGACTATGTGGCGGCGAAAGCTACCCCGGCAATTGACGCCGTAACCTGGCGCATCGGGCCCGACGGGGTGCAGCTCTACGCTAACACGCACGACGACACCGGCGAGACGCGCTACTACCGCTGGGAGTATGAGGAAACCTGGAAGTTCACCTCCGCTTTTCAGTCTATGTTGCAGTGGACGCCTACTGCTATTACCTACCGTCCCGAAAATATCTTCAACTGCTGGGATGACGAGAATTCAACTTCCATTAAACTAAGCAATACGCTTAAACTAACGAAGGACGTGGTGGCAGATTATCCCCTGACCTTGCTGCCTGCTACCTCGCCCAAGCTGCGGTTCCGCTACAGCATTTTGGTAAAGCAGTATGCGCTGACGGCCGCGGAGTATGCCTACTGGGAGGCCTTGGGCAAGAACACGGAGAACATCGGCTCGCTGTACGACGCCTTGCCCACCCAGCTCACGGGCAACGTGCACGCGCTGGCCGACGCTGCGGAGCCCGTGCTGGGCTTTGTCGGGGCGCAGTCCGTGACCCAGCAGCGTCTCTACATCGACCGCACCGAGCTGCCCACCGACTGGCGCTTCGAGACCGGCTACGACTGTGAGCTGGCCGAGTTGCCCCCGCCGCTGGCGCCGCCCGTCAACCCGCTGGTGTTCTTCCGGGACGGCACCTTTATTCCCGTCGAGATGATCAACGGCAAGTATATGTATGGCACGGCCGACTGCATTGATTGCCGCAAGCGAGGTACGAATGTAAAGCCAGCTTTTTGGCAGGATTGACGCACCCTATCGACGGATATCTAGAGTATAGCGCGTCAACAACTATAGCAATTATCAATGGATACGATTACGACGATTATACTCCGTTACTGCTGCTACGTTGCTGTGGCAGTTGGGCTTAGTGGCTGTATTCAGTCCTACTTGCCCGAAGTCCTGTTGAACCCCGATAGTTATCTGGTCGTGGATGGCTCGATCAATCCGCGGGGTATTACCTCCATTCGGCTCATGCGCACGCGCAACCTGCGCGACGACACTACGATTCCGGTGGAAAGCAAGGCCGTGCTCTACATCGAGCAGGAGGGCGGGGGCCGCTTTCCACTGACCGAAACGGCCGTGGCTGGCACGTATACTTCCGCCCCGTTGCAGCTAGCGCCCGGCGCCCGGGTACGGCTTTCGCTTAAAACCCAGGCGCAACGCGACTATGTATCGGACTATATAGAAGTGAAAATCACCCCGGAAATTGATGCCGTGCATTGGCGCATCGGGCCCGACGGGGTGCAGCTCTACGCCAACACCCACGATGATACGGGCACCTCACGCTACTACCGCTGGGAGTATCAGGAAACCTGGAAGTTTACCTCTGCTTTTCACTCTCATTACAAATGGACTCCGACTGGTATAGTTTACCGGACGGAGGATATTTTCAACTGCTGGGACGACGAGAATTCGACTAATGTCAAACTGAGTAACACCACGAAGCTGACCAAGGATGTGGTAGCCGACTACCCGTTGCAGCTATTGCCGAGCAACTCGGTGAAGCTGCGGTTCCGCTACAGCATTTTGGTGAAGCAGTACGCGCTGACGGCCGCGGAGTATGCCTACTGGGAGGCCTTGGGCAAAAACACGGAGAACATCGGCTCGCTGTACGACGCCTTGCCCACCCAGCTCACGGGCAACGTGCACGCGCTGGCCGACGCTGCGGAGCCCGTGCTGGGCTTTGTTGGGGCGCAGTCCGTGACCCAGCAGCGTCTCTACATCGACCGCACCGAGCTGCCCGCCGACTGGCACTTCGATACGGGGTACAACTGTGAGCTGGACGTCTATCCGTCGCCCTTTGCTATTAGGCCCAACGCTTTTGTCTTTTTTTCGGATGGCACCTTCATTCCGGTGGATGAACTATCCCCTGGAGTGGCGTATAAGTATGGCACGGTCGAGTGTATCGACTGTCGGATACGGGGTACCAACGTAAAGCCGGCCTTCTGGCAGGATTAAGCTAGGTGACCGGGCATGCGGGCAGAAACCCTATACCGTGCTTATCACAAGAAAGGCCACCTCGTTCGGGTGGCCTTTTTTATGCGCTAGTACCGCTGGGTGCTAGAAGAATCTACTTGGACGTTTCCACTACGAGCACCTCGCCAATTTTTACGCCTCCGTCGGCCTTCTTATTCCAGGCCTGCAGCTGGGCCGGAGTAACTCCGTACTGCCGGGAGATGCTAAACAAGGTTTCTCCTTTCTGCACTGTGTGCCGGGTAGTGGCAGCGGCTGTGGCCACAGCCGGGGCCGGAGCTACCTTGGCGGTGGTAGCAGAAGCAGTTGCTGCCGGAGCTGGTTTGGGCGCTACGGGAGCCGGTTTCGGAATGGTAAAGCCCGCGGCGGGCTTGGCTCCACCGGCTTTCGAAGAAGCTAAGGCATTGCTGGCTGGCACCGGGCGCGACTTAGTTGGGGGCAGCGAAATAGTACCCATGGGCTCCGGGGCCGGGGCAGCGGCAACGGCTGGTGCCGGGCGGGCCGTGCCTACAAAGCCCGAGGCGTGCAGGCGCTCAGCTGCCGCTTTCAAGTCGTGGTTTTTGGCGGCCCGGGCGTCAAAACCCCGAAACTGCGGGCTCCGCATCAGCGTCTGCAACTCAATTTGCCAGGGCTGCTGCCGTAGCCGCTGGGCCAGTACCTGCTGCTGGTCGCGCGGCAGGCTGGCTGTGTAGTGGCTCAAGCGCTGATTTAGCGTCGGAATTTCTTGCAGCGCTTTTTCAATCAGCTCCACCGCGCGGGCGTCGCTGGGTTCAAAATAAATTTCGCGCAGCTGCCGCACGCTAGCCTGCACCAAGCCCGACATAACCCGCACGGAGTCTTCGGAAAGGGCAGCTGGTGCCGGGGCCGACTGCTGGGCCTGTGCTGCCAAAGGACCTGCCAGCAGGCTCCCACACAAGAGTACTTGGAAGAAGGGACGCATTCGGAAAATCAGAAAATAAGTATCGAGAACCGTTCAAAAAATCGGAGCAGACTACTTGGCCGGGTTAATCACCAGGACCTCGCCCAGCTTAACGTTGGAATCAGCCTTGTTATTCCACTCCATTACTTGTTTAACACTCACGCCGTACTTGCGGGCAATGCCATACATCGATTCGCCGGTAACCACGGTGTGGCGCACGGGAGCGGCCAGCGCTACTTCCGTGGCGGTTGGCAGGCCCGTAGTGTTTGCTGGGGCCACCGTAGCGGGAGCCGTTACGCGCAATACCTGCCCCAGGCGCAGGGCCGGGCTGGCGGGCAGGTTGTTCCAGGCAATCAGGTCGGCCGGGCGCAGGGCATACCGCCGGGCCACCGCATACAAGGTTTCCCCTTTTTGCACGGTGTGCAGCCCCGTAGCCGGAATGGGCTCTACCGCCGTAGTAGCCGCGGCTGGGCCGGCGGGCGGTAAGGGTGCAGACGTTGGGGCCGGCACCGGTACTGGAGTCTTGGCTGCCGCTGGCGCACTAGCCGGAGAAGCTGTTTTGGGGGCCGGCGCAGGCTTGGCCGATACCGGGGCTGGCGCGGCGGCTACGGGTTCTTCCGCCGTCTGGGGCTCATCGGCTACCGGAGCGGTGGCGGGCAGCGGCTTGGGGGGCTGCTGAGCTACCGGGGCTTCCTGGGCGGCTGGCTTAAGAGGAGCTACTGCTGTCTGCGGCAGCTCGTTGAGGTTTTCCATGTGGTCGTCCGTCACGCTGTCGGCCTGGGTTACCAGGGTCTTGTCCGTGTTGGCGGCCTCTTTGTCGAGTTCCCCGGTTTCTTCCACGGCCCGGCTGGCGGCCGCCGTTGGGCCCGTGTAAGGTTCGGCTTCGTCCTTCGCTTTATCCTTCTTCTTGGCTGGCTTGGCAGGGACGGGTGCGGCGGTGGCCGGCTGGGGAGCCCGTTCGAAGGCGGCCAGGGCGGCGGCATTGCTGCTATTGGCATACTCGATGGCCACATCCTTGGGCCGGGTGTGCTGCAGCCACAGGATGCGGCCGGGGCGCAGCTCCTCGTTGCGCGGCATGCGGTTCTTGCTCCAAATGGCCTTGGCGCGCACCCCATATTTCTGCGACACGATGGCGACACTCTCGCCCGGCTGGGCTACGTGGTATTCGACGGCGGCCTTGTCTCGCTTCTTCTGCACGAAGTAAGGCTGACCTACCACGATATTGTCGAAGGCAAATAAATCATTGTATTGCATGAACCGCCGCATTTTCAACCCAGCCCGCTGCGCCAGGCTTTCCTTGGTTTCGCCGGGCAGGGCAATAATGGCCCGCAGCCCGTTGACCTGCACAAACTCGGCGTTCTGGGGGTCAGGGGTGGGTTCGTGTAGCAGCTGACCCACGGTAGCGGCGTGTTGCTGGGCGGCCATGGCCGTGAGCTGCAGCGGGTCGGTGATGGGCACCAGGATGGTGTAGGCTTTATCCGTCGGCACGGGGCCGTCGTTGAGCAGCCAGCGGTTGTGCTTGGCTAGCTCCTCGGGGCTGGTTTGCAAGGAAGCGGCCATAGCCGAGAGCTGCTGCCCGGCCATAGCCGGAAATTCCTGGAGCAGCATGGGTGGCTTGGGGTTCTGGCCGCAGGCCGTTTCGAAGGCTACCTTATGGGCCAGAAACGTGAGAACATAGGTGTGGGTCTGCTCGGAAATCTCCATTTCCGTGGCGTTGGCATCGGTGGGCAGCGCGTACGGCTTGGCCCCGGTTAGGCCCAGGTTGTAGCTCAGCAGCGTGTTTAGCCAGTTGTGAAACGTATTGTTGTTGCGCAGGAAATACTTGGCCGCCGCCCGCGACGAGGCCACAATGTGCTTGCGCTCATCTACCGCGTCGTTTACCAGTACGCCTAGCTCCGTGGCCGACTCGCGCTTGAACTGCCAGTAGCCTACCGCGTCGTGAATAGATTGGGCCTCGCCCTGCAAGCCGCTTTCCTGGAGCACCAGGTAGCGAAATTCCATCGGCACTCCTTCGGTCTGGAACACCCGGTCGATGATGGGAAAATACGCATCGGCTAGGTTCACGCGGGCCTGAAACGAGGGCTGGTAACGCCGGATAGCGTCTACTTTTTGTTGGATAGCCGCCCGGCCGCCGTCAGTGAGGCGCAGGTGCAGACCGGCAAAATACAGGTCGGCGGGAACCGGCACGCTCTGGGCCGCGGCCAGCAATGGCAGCAAACAAAGCAGGGAGAGTAGCAGTCGTTTCATAACGGGCAAAGCGGAAATTCTGACTTCAATCCTACTGCAAGTCAGTTTTCACCTCTACAAAGTAGGCGAAAAAACGGTGGATGAAGCTGCAAAAGGCCTGAAAAAGCATGATTTTACCGGTTGCCCGGGTAGTTTCGGCGAGCTGTTTGGCCTAGCGGGTGCAAATTTCGCTGCCGCCAAACGAAACAGGGCGCCGGCTTTTCGTAGCCGGCACCCTGTTCGAGCAGTGCCTTTTGGCGGGGTTGAGCGGTGGACTTAGCCCCCGAATCCGCCGCCGGGGCCCCCGCCGCCGCCCGGAGGACGGCCGCCGGGGAAGCCGCCCCCGGGAGGCGGGCCAAACGGCCGGTTTCCGTCGCGGGGCTGGTCGGCGGGGGAGCCACCGGCGCCGCTGAAGTTGCGCAGGTTGTAGGTAAACATCAGCATAAAGTAGCGCTGCAGAATGTTGGTGCGCACGTCTTCGGTATAGGCGTCGGTGATGTTGCGCTGAATGCTGTTGTTCTGCCCCAGCAAGTCGAAGGCGAACAGGCGAATTTCCCCTTGCTGCTTGGCAAATACCTTTTTGCCCAGGCTGGCATTCCAGAGCACGAAGTTCTGGTTGTAGCCCGCCGTCAGGCCCCGGTAGGCCACATGGTTTACATCCGACTGCAGCGTGACGCCCTTAACCACAATCCAGTTCAGGCGCAGGGTGGTGTTTTGGCGGAAATACTCGCTGTTGCTCTGGCTCTGCACCGTGTTGCGGGCATAGGTCTGGGAGGAGTTCGACGAGATGGTGAAGTCCAGCTCGGGGCTGATGTTGCTGCTCAGCACCGCGCCCAGACCAAAGTTGGGCGCCCGGTTGTAGTTGAGCCGGTCGTTCACGAAGCCGGGAGTTTGGGAAAAAGTGGCCGAGGCGTTCAGGTTCAGGTTCGACTTGATGACTTTCAGCGGCAGGGTGTAGTTGGCAAAAGACCGTAGCGAATACTGATTATTCAGGTTGACGGGGCGGATAATGGTACCGCCGGCCGGCACGATAACCCCGCCAATGGCCGTCGGCTCGCGCACCACCGTGGTGCTGTTGGCAATGGAGTTGTCGGTGTAGGAGCCGCCAATCAGGGCAAAGAAGGAGCGCGACGTTTCGGGCTGCGACGAGGAGTAGCGGATGAACAGGTTGTGGGTAAACTCCTGGGCCAGGTCGGGGTTGCCGGTCCGGATCTGGAGCTGGTTGGAGTTGTTCACTACCTCCTGCAGCTGGCTGATGCTCGGGTTCTGAGTGCGCACCTGGTAGTTGAGGCGCAGGTTCTGCTGGCGCGAAAATTTGTACTGCACCTGCGCGTTGGGCAGAAGGTTGAGGAAGTTGCGGTTGGTGGTCAGGGTGCGCGGAAACTCCTGCTCGTTGTGCAGTTGGGCGTACTGCACCGCAGCGCCCACGGCCCATTCCAGCTTCTCGAACTGGTAGCGGTAGGTCAAGCCCCCGGAGTTGGTCAGGTAGCGGCTCGTGAAGACGTTGCTGAGCTCTTCGTTCAGCTCCCGCTGCTCGGCCGGCAATAAGTTAAACGTCTTCTTGTCCGAGTCGTTGGGCGAGAAGTTGAGGGTGTAATTGAACTGCAGCTGGCTTTTCAAGCTGAGCGGCTCAGTGTAGTTGGCCGAGCCGTTCCAGGTCCAGCCAATCTGGTCGAGGCGGGAATACTGGTTGGTTTGAGTCAGCGTCCGCTCGGGCCGGGAAGTAAAGTCGTAGTTATCCGAATACAGGTAATTGTCCGCGTCCCGGTCGTTGTAAGTGGTATTGACGCCCAGCGAGAAGGTGCGGCCCCGCTTGGCAAAACGGTGACGGTACAGAATCTGGTTGGTAAATGTCAGGCCGTTCTGGGCCGAGTTGTAGCGGCTCAGGTTTTGGCTCTGGGTGCTGTCGGCCAGGTCGGAAAAGTCGCCCAGAAAGGTGCGGCCGTCCAGGTTGCTCTCGCTCGTGTTGCGCTGCATCGTGAAGCGCGGCTGCCACAGAATCGAGTTCAGCGAGTCGAACTTGTGTTCCAGGCGCAGGTTGAAGCGGTTGTTGATGTTGCGCGCCGAGCCGTCCGATACCTCGTCGTAGCCTAGGGTGCGGCCCCGGGTCAGCACGTTGTAAAGGCGGTTGGTGGTGCTATTAGCGACGTTGTCGCTCAGGTTGAAGAAGTAGCTGGCCTGCACCTCGGTTTTCTTGCCCCAGGTGTCGGAGTAGTTCAGGCCCAGGGCGTGGGTAGTCGAAATGCCACTGGCCTGATTAACCAGGAAATTGCTGGCGTTGCCGCCGCCCCCTTGGCCGCCGCGGTTACCGCCCTGGCCGCCCTGGCCGCCCCGGTTGCCGCCTTGGCCGCCCCCGCGGGCTCCCCCACCCCCTTGAGCCGAGGTGCCGATGACGCCCAGCAGGTCGTCGGTGCCGAAGTTTTGCTCGTTCACGTTGTTGGACTGGGCCACAATGGAAAAGCGGCGGGCCCCCTTAAACGAGTTGATGTTGCCGCTCACGCGGTACTTGTCGTTGCCCTGGTCGGGGCCGTAACCGGCCACAAGGCGGCCGAACTGTCCGTTGCGGAACGTGGGCTTGGTGACGATGTTGATGGTTTTCTCGGTGTTGCCGTCGTTGAAGCCCGTGAATTGCGACTGGTCGCTGCGCCGGTCGTAGACCTGAATTTTGTCGATGGCCTCGGCCGGCAGGTTTTTGAGCACGGCGTCGGGGTCGCTGCCAAAAAACTCTTTGCCATCCACCAGCACCCGCTGCACCTGTTCGCCCTGGGCCTGCACCTTGCCGTCGGTAACGACCACGCCGGGCATCTTGGTAATCAGATCCTGGGCATTGGCGTCGGGGTTGGTTTTAAAGGCCCGCGAGTCGTACTGCGTCGTGTCGCCTTTCTGCACCGACGAAGCTGCCTGCCCCACCACTTCGACGCCGTTGAGCTTCACTTGGTTGGTGGCCAGGCCCAGGGAGCCCAGCGCCACGGGCGCCGAGGCCACTTCCAGGGGCCGGCGCAGGGTCTGGTAGCCCAGAAAGGATACGGTCAGCACGTAGCGGCCGGGTGCGGCCGGTAGTTCAAAGCGGCCGTTGGGGTCGACGGCCGTGCCGGTTTTCACCGAGTCGGGCAGGCGCACCAACAGCACGTTGGCCCCAATAAGCGGCGACTGGTCGGTGATGTCGACTACGCGCCCCGAAATAGGATAGGTTTGGGCAAAAACGGGGGCCGTAACCAATAAAAACAAAAGGAGTAATGCTACTTTTCTCATCATACTATTGAGCCTGAAGCTCAATAGACGCGGCGTTACCCTAAATGTTTAATAGCCCGCCATAAAAATTATCGTTTGCGTACCATCAGTAGGCCGTCGCGCAGGGACAGGAAGACATTTTCCACCCGCTCATCCTGCTGCACTAAGTCGTTGAAGGCCCGCACGGCGTGGGCATCCTTGTCGGAAGGTTTCAAGCTATAAGAAGGTAGGGCCTTGCCGCTCCAGAGCACGTTATCAATCAGAAGAAAGCCGCCCGGGCGCACCCGGGGCAGTACCAGTTCGTAGTAGCGCGCGTTGTTGATTTTGTCGGCGTCGATAAACACCAAGTCCCAGGTTTCCTGCAAGGTGCCCAATACGGCCGTGGCATCCCCGATGTGCAGGTGGATGCGGTGGGCAAGGCCGGCTTCCTGCACGTAGCGCCGAATTCGAGCCTCTAACTCGGGGTTTTGCTCTACGGTATGCAGCTCGCCATCGGCCGTAAGGCCCTCGGCCAGGCACAGGGCCGAGTAGCCCGTGAAGGTGCCCAGCTCCAGCACGCGGCGGGGGCGCACCATGTGGCTGAGCATGCTCAGCACCCGGCCCTGCAAATGCCCCGACAACATACGCGGGGCCAGCACCTGCACGTGGGTTTCGCGGTTGAGACGACGCAGCAGTTCGGTCTCGGGCGTGGAGTGGGCTTCGGCGTAGGCCTGTAGTTCGTCGGGATGCACAGAAAAGAATGGAAAAGTAAGCGAATCAGGAAAGAGCGGCGGCCGGCCCGGCCAGGCGGCGGCGCAGGGTACCGGCCGCTACCAGCATGCCGACCAGCCCGGCACTCATGCCCGTAACGAGTACCGAGTTGGCGTCGAAGGGCCAGATGGAGGCAGAGTAGATCATAAACGGACCCCACAGCAGCAGCAGCACCGCTCCAGTCGCCAGCCAAAAGGTAAACCGGGTGCGGGTAGGCGGTGGGGCGGCCGTCGGCTGAGCGGGCAGCTTGAGAATAAACCACAGAATGCTGCCCAGCCCAATGAAAGTACTCACGTACTGCAGAAACGTATACAGGGGCCACCCCAGCGCAAAGCCCGGCAGTACCTGGCGCAGCAGCGGCCAGTGCCGCACCACCAGGCCGTCATCGTGGGTAAACCAGTCCCAGACGATGTGGGAAACGCAGCCGAGCAAAGCGCCTAGCAGCACCGGTGCCGAAAGCAGGCGGCGCCCTGGCCAGGCCGCCCCGACCAACGGCAGCAGACGGGCACGGAGCAGGTCCGGCAGGCTTTGCACCAGGGGCCGTTTTACCAGGTTGTGAAACAGCCAGGCAAAGACCAGAATCAGCGGCAGGTCGAGCCAGAAGATGCCGGCCAGCGTGTGCCCATAAATCCCGTCGGGCCGCAGCCGCAGGAAGTATTCGAAGTCGGGAGCCATGGCGCCTAGTACCAGCGCCGTAGCCGACAGCTGGCGGTGCCAGGGGCGCAGCAGGGGCAGGACCAGGGCCGGATGGGCGGGCGTGAAGGGCATGCCGCTAACGGTTCAGAGGTGTGATAAAGACGGACCGGCGCGCAAATAACGTTAAATCAGGGGGCAGCATTATACGTCGGCTAGTAGAGGGCGCAAAGTAAAAAGCCAGATGCAGAAACCCGACCGGCCCCGCACGTATTGAGCATCTCTGACTTGGTACAGGCCTTCGTAGCGGTAAGCCGATAACCCATCCTCCGTGTCAACTTTTTGCAGCACGCGCACCGGCAGCTGGGTTTCCAGGCTTTGCAGAAAAGCCCGGTTACGACTGGTCAACTCCTGGTCGGCTACCTGGCGGCCGGTTTTGGCGTCGCGCCCGCCTTGTCCGGCGTACAGAATCTGGTCTTCCCCGAATACGTCGTCTTCGTACTGGCCAGCCAGCACAATCGAGTCGACACCCTCGGCCGGGGTGCCGCTGACGCCCGCCCGCAGTGGCCGGTGCACTCCGGCCGCACTAAGCGCCAGGCGCGACGCAAACGTGTCGCCGGGCCGGTAGGTGCCGATATGGCCAAAAACGCGCATAGGCGGGAAAGGAATAATTTAGTGACTAAGTGAGTTTCCGTGCTGTCCTTGCGAGGAGAAACGACATTCCGCGCAGCAAGCGGCGGCCATCCGTCCGCGGCACAGGTAAGCCCGTTCTTTACCCAAAAAGCCCTTTATTCCAGCGGGAGTAAAGGGCTTTTCACGTTAGGGCACTTGGTCCATTTCAGCGGACGGATGGCCGCGCTGCGCCCGCCAGGACACAAGACGCAAACCCTGCTTACTCCGGCAAATACTGCAGCACGCTCAGGTTGTCTTCGCGCAGCACGTCGTTGGCCAGGTCCCGCAGCTCTTCGGCGGTAATCTGGCGAATCTGGGCGAAGACCTCGTTGATAGACTCTACCCGGCCCAGGTCGAGGGTGCTTTTGCCCAGCAGCTGCATCATGCCGCTGTTGCTTTCCTCCGACATGGCCAGCTGCCCCATCAGCTGCTCTTTCACCACGTGCAGCTGATTGGTGGTCAGGGTTTTTTCGCGCAGGAGCTTTAACTCTTTGTTCACCAGGGAAATGGTGCGGGCCACCTGCTTTTTCTCGGTGCCGAAGTAGATGCCAAACAAGCCCGTATCGGTATAGGGGCTGTAGGTCGAGTCGATGGTGTACACCAGACCGTACTTTTCGCGCACGGCCAGGTTCAGGCGCGAGTTCATGCCGGGGCCGCCGAGCAGGTTGTTGAGCATGAAAAACGGAATGCGCCGCTTGTCGCCAATGGCGTAGGCGGGCCCCCCGATGATGCAATGGGCCTGGTTGATGGGCTTCCGCTCGGTTTGCTCCACGCGCTGAAAGGCCGTGAAGGGCGTGCGGGGCCGGGCGCCCAGCTGAGCCGGCAGCGGGGCCAGGTACTTGTCGGCCAGGCGCTTCACTTCCTTGAAGGGCAGGTTGCTCACCGAGCTAAAGGCCAGCCGGTCGGTGCGCACGTTGTCGGCCAGGAACTGGAAGAAATCCTGCTGCTGGAAGCCCGACACACTCTCGCGGGTACCCAGAATGTTGTGGCCCAGGGAATGGTTCGGGAAAATCACCCCGTCGAAGTCGTCCACAATGGCGTCTTCGGGCGCGTCCTGGTACATGCTCATTTCCTCCAGAATCACGCCGCGCTCCTTCTCGATTTCCTTTTCGGGAAACACCGAGTTGAAGGTCAAGTCGGTCAGCAGCTCGAAGGCCCGCTCGAAATGGGTGCTGAGCAACGAGGCGTAAAAGCAGATTTTCTCCTTGGTGGTATAGGCATTCAGCTCGCCGCCCACGGTTTCGAGACGGTTCAGGATATGAAAGCTCTTGCGCTTTTCGGTGCCCTTGAAAGCCATATGCTCCCAGAAGTGGGCCAAACCCAGCTGGTGCAGCTTTTCGTCGCGGGAGCCAATGTCCAGCAGGAAGCCGCAGTGCGCAATTTTGGTGTGCAATACTTGTTTATGTAGAACCCGAATGCCGTTGGGCAACTCGTAGAGGTCGTAATCAGACATTGGTTGGGGTCTTGAAGACTAGGCCCGGCCAGCTAAAAAATAGCCCGGTCCGGAAAAGATACTAACCAGCAAGCACCGCCGCTGGTTTCATCCTGGCAAAGGTAGCGCGTCAGCCTACATGTGCTTCGGCCTCGGCCAGGGCACTGAGCAGCTGACTGGTTTCGATGCCGTGGGCGCAATGGAAATGGTTGAGCGGGCACTTGCGGTAGCCGTGCAGGCCGCAGGGCTTGCAGGCCAGCTCCTCCCGCAGCTCGACCACCCGGGAAAAGGGGCTCAGGGGACCAAAGCCGAAAAAGGGCACCGTAGAGCAGTAGATGGCACAGGTCGGTGCGCTTTGGGCCGAGCACAGGTGCATGGGAGCCGAGTCGTTGACGTAGTTGAGTACCGCTCCGCGCATCAACGCCGCCGAGGCCAGCAAGGACAGCTTACCCGCCAAGTTCACGACGCCAGGTCTGCTCGTCGCCGCTAGCAGCTGCTCACACTCGGCCACGTCGGGCGGGCCACCCAGCAAGAATACGGCGTATTTGGCCGGCAACGCCCGCAGCAGCTTTACCCACTGCTCCCGCGGAAATTGCTTGGTAAACCACACCGAAGTGGGCGCAATGCAGATATACGGCTGGCCGTGGCTGAACTCAGCAGCCTGGGCCGCGGCGGCTTCATCGGCGGCGGTGGGGTAGAGGCGGGGCAGCGTCAGGGGGCCGTCGTAGGCCGGGTCGAGCAGGTGCAGGTTGCGCGATACCTCGTGCACGCCGGGCCCAATGACGTGGGGAATAGTGCGCGTGAAGCGGAAGGCCAAGGGGTTCTTGTCGAAGCCGACCCGCTCGGGCGCCCCCGAAAAAGCCGTCAGGAAGCCCGTGGAGGCAAAGCGCTGCAAGGTTACGACCCGCTGGTAGTCGGCCTCGCGGATCTGCTGGAGCAGGTGCCACAGGCCGCGGTACTTGTCTTTCTTCTTGTCCCAGATCAGCACCCGGCGCACGTGGGGGTGGTCTTGTACCAGGCCTTCATTGCCCTTGCGCACCAGAAAGTCAACCGGCGTGTCGGGCTCGGTTTGGTGCAGATACTCCAGCAGCGCCGTGGCCAGAATAACGTCGCCGATGAAGGCGGTTTGGATGAGCAGGACGGCGCGGCGGGCAACAGGATGGGGCATAGATGAGTAGCAGTTTGCAAAGATACCGCCTTGCCGCCCAGGTTCAAGCCGGGGCGTAAATAAGCGCGGCCCCGCCCGGCATTCCGGCGGGTGTGCCCAATCTATTTAACTTGCAGCCGCCCCGCCCCGGGCGCGTCTTTCTTCGCCAACCAACTCCTTCCTATGCGTTACGGTCCCATCGATCCGCAGCTGTTTATTCAGAATCGGCGCAACTTCGTTCAGCAACTGCCCCCGGCTTCGCTGGCCATTTTCCACTCCAACGACATCATGCCCACCAACGCGGATGGGACCATGGCTTTCCGCCAGAACAACGACTTGTTCTACCTCTCGGGCGTCGACCAGGAGGAAAGCATTCTGGTGATTTTCCCCGATGCCAAGCTGCCCCAGTACCGCGAAATCCTGTTCCTGAAGGAAACCAGTGAGCATATTCTGGTCTGGGAAGGCTATAAGCTGACCAAGGCCGATGCCCGCGCCCAGTCGGGGGTGGCCACCATTATGTGGCTCGAATCGTTCGAGACGGTGCTGCCGGCCCTGATGAACGAGGCCGAAAACGTGTATCTGAACTCCAATGAGCATATCCGGGCCGTGGTGGAGGTCGAAACCCGAGACGCCCGTCTGGGCAAGAAGCTGCGCGAGCAGTACCCCTTGCACCAGTACCGCCGCGTGGCCCCCATCATGCACCACCTGCGCGCTACCAAGAGCGAGGAGGAAATCCGCCTGATGCGCGAAGCGGCCAACATTACCGAAAAAGCCTTCCGCCGCCTGCTGGGCTTCGTCAAGCCCGGGGTGTGGGAGTACGAGATTGAGGCCGAAATCCTCCACGAGTTTGTGCGCAACCGCAGCCGCGGCCCGGCCTACGGCAGCATCATTGCCTCGGGCGCCAATGCCTGCATTCTGCACTACGTCAGCAACGACCTGCAGTGCCAGGACGGCGACGTGCTGCTGCTCGACTTCGGGGCCGAATTTGCCAACTACGCCGCCGACCTTTCGCGCTCCATTCCCGTGAACGGTACCTTCACGCCGCGGCAGCGCGCCGTGTACGAGGCCGTGCTGCGGGTCATGAAGTTTGCCACTTCCCGCCTCGTGGCCGGCAACAACATCGAAGACTACCACGCCGAAGTGGGCCGCACCATGGAGCAGGAACTCATTAAGCTCGATTTGCTCAATGAAGCCGACGTGCGCAACCAGGACCCCGCCGCCCCCCTTTACAAGAAGTATTTCATGCACGGCACCTCCCACTACCTGGGTCTCGACGTGCACGACGTGGGCGCCAAGTACCGCACCTTCGAGCCGGGCATGGTGTATACCTGCGAGCCGGGCATCTACATCCGCGAGGAGGGCCTGGGCATCCGCCTCGAAAATGATATTCTTATCACCAAGACGGGCAACGAAGACCTGATGAAGAATATCCCGCTGGAAGCAGCCGATATCGAGCGGCTGATGGCCGAAAGTCGGAGCTAACCGCCTGGAATAGTACCTGGCCTGGAAAAGAGCCGTCCGGGGTGCGGGCGGCTCTTTTTTGTGGGCAGTAATCTGAGTAGAGTGAAATAATCAGGATTTGTTACAAATTTTTTGACAGGGCGTGACTGGCTGAGAGGCAGGCAGAAAGCCCCCAGGCCTAGGGGGGCAAACAGGGTTTGTAGCACCTCAGCGGCAACCTTCTTGTAGCTAAAAGGTATAGACCATTAGCTATGTTTGAGGCATGGCCGTCTTTGGTATGTCCACAACGCGGCTGATTTTCCATCCAAATCCGTTCTCATGAAACGTTCTCTAATCTCCTCCCTGGCCCTGGGACTGGCGCTCTTGGCGGCGGCCCCGCGTGGGCACGCGCAGACAGCTGACCGCAAAACGGCTATTGGCCTCTACGGCAGCGCCTACCAGTACAAGGGTAGCCTCGGCTCCGATTTCTGGAACTGGAGCAACAACTCCTATGGCCCCGGCATCAGCATCAACCGCTACCTCACCCCCGGCCTCGATTTGGGGTTGCAGGGCGCTTATGTGGAGTTGAAGGGCACCAAGGACGCGGGTACCAACTTCGCGACCAACGTGGTGAATGTGAACCTGGCGCTGAAGCTGAAGCTCAACAACGGCTGGGCGCTAAAAGAAGATGCTAAAATCCAGCCCTATCTGCTGGCCGCGCCCGGCATTGCCTACACCAGCCGCGAAGGCGTGGTGCGCGGGCAGCGCATCGACGAGGACAAAACCTATTTCGACCTGTTTGGCGCCGCCGGTATCAACTTCCAGGTAAGCGAGGCTATCGGCTTGTTTGTGCAGACCGGCCAGCATATTCCGCTCAATGCCAACCTCGACGGGGAGCCGATTCGCGACGATGATAAGTTTGATGACCGCTACCTGCAACACACGGTAGGCGTAAACATTGCCTTCGGCAAAGCCAAGGACACCGACGGTGACGGCGTGCCGGACCGCAAAGACAAATGCCCCGACACGCCCACCGGCGTCGCCGTGGATGAGAACGGCTGCCCCCTGGACGGCGACGGCGACGGAGTTCCGGATTACCAGGATAAGTGCCCCACCGAAAAAGGTGTAGCTAACTTGGAAGGCTGCCCCGACCGTGACAACGACGGTGTGCGCGACGGCGACGACGCCTGCCCCGATACCCCCGGTACGCCCCAGATGCGCGGCTGCCCCGACACCGACAAAGATGGCGTAGCAGATCCGCAGGATAAGTGCCCCGACACACCCGCCGGCACGCAGGTGGATGCCAACGGCTGCCCACTGGTGCTCGACCAAGACAATGACGGCATCCTCGACAACGTGGACAAGTGCCCCGACACCCCGGCCGGTACCCGCGTCGATTCGAACGGCTGCCCGCTCGTTGTGGACCCCGCCCTGCGGAAGCTGGAAGTGCCGATTCGCTTCAAAACCAACAGCACCGTGATTGAGCGGAGCTCGTACCCCGCGCTGAATAAGATGGTAGAAGCCCTGAAAACGCGCCCTGAGTACGGTATCCGCGTCATTGGTCACGCCGACAGCCGCGGTACCGATGAGTACAACCAAGGCCTCTCGGAGCGTCGTGCCGAATCGGTGAAGCGCTACTTCACCGGCAAACAGGTAGAAGGCAGCCGCGTCGTGACCGAAGGTCGTGGTGAAGGGGAGCCTGCCGCCCCGAACACGTCGTCCTCCGGCATGTCGAAAAACCGCCGCGTAGAGTTCAAGTTCGAATTCTTCGCCCTGCCGAAGCCCGCTATGTAATCTGTAGCAGAGTTTATACAAAAAAAGGCCTCACCAATCCGGTGAGGCCTTTTTTTGTGGATTATCGTTTCGGGGTGGTGGTTTGCAACTCGGCTATTTTCTGCCGGGCTTCGGGCAAGTCCTGAATGCGTAAGGCGGCAGCGTAGTAGCGTAGGGCTTGGGCCTTGTCGCCCCGCTGCTCGTAGTAGGCTGCCATGCTGGCGTGGGCGTTGTAGCTCTGGGGGTAGTTCGTTAGGTTCAGCTGCAGAAACTGGTAGGCTTTTTCCCAGAGCTTGTGCTGCATATAGCCCCAGGCATACATATTCATGGTTTCCTCCGGCGGCAGCACGGCATAACCGTATTGCTGCGAAACCTGCGCGTAGTGCCGCTGCACCACCGCCAGAGTAAAGCGTGGGTCGGTGGGGGAAGTGGGCAGAGCCAGCTCCTGATGCCGAAAAAAGGCGTGCAAAGCATCGTACTCGGCCGGCACCGCCACCGAGAAGTGATTTTCGCGGGGGTAGTATTTCCACTGCCAAGCCAAAGAGCCCGGCTTCTGCCGGCGCAGCCGGTCGACCAGGGCCAGGTTAGCCCGCGTATGCCGGGTGCTGCCCGTCGTGTCGCGCCGCACCTGGGCCGTATCGAGGTCTGGCCTTTCGGTGTGCGCCACGGCCAGAAATAGCTTCTGCCCGGTGAATCTACCTTGTTGCCCGGCTGCGTCTAGTTTCCGCAGCACCAGGGTATTGTCCCACCACAGGCTGGGCTCAATGGCTAGGTACGCATTGAACAGCTTGGGCTTGGTGGCCAGTGTGTTCAAGACCGCTAGGCCGCCCAGGGAGTGGCCTACCAGCAGCCGGTACGCCACCGTGGGGTAGTTCGCGTCGATGTAGGGCTGCAGCTCGGTTTCCAGAAACTCCAGGAATTTTTCGCCACCGCCGGATCCGTTCAGCGCCCGGTCTTCGGTCCCATCCCAGCGCCTGGTCGAGTGCGTGGGCGTCAGGTCGCGGGTGCGGGTGGGGTAGGGGTGCGGAATCCCGACCACTATCATTTCGGGGCCCTGGCCGCTCAGGTGCAGTTGCTGGGTTAGGGCCGTGACGTAGGCAAAATTCAAGTCGCCATCCAGCAAATAAAGCACCGGGTAATGCTTGGGCGCGTAGCCGGGCTCGGCGGCAGCCGGCGGCACGTAAATCCACAGACCGCGCCGTTCCTGCAGCACTTTTGAGCTCAGGCTGTCGATGTGGCCAATCGTAATCTTGTTCCGTTGGGCCCGGGCCGGGCCGGCGCCCAAGTGAAGCAGCACTAGCCCCATGGTCATTACTTTCCAAAGCATAGATATCGACGTGTATAAAGTGCTCCTGGCTAGCCAAGAATCGGGTAGATAATGTATAGTTTTTTCAACAAGCCACGAATCTGAAGGACGCAATCAGGCGCTGACCGGGCGGCCACAAAAAAGGCCGCCCGGTTACCGGGCGGCCTTTTTTGTGACTGGAAAAATGGCGCTACTTAGCCAGTTCGCCGCTTACATTAGGCAGGAACCGCACCAGCTTATCAACCTGGCTTTTGGTGAAGTCGCCGGAAATGGCCACGAGCATAAACGACTCGGGGGCACCCTGCACGTTGCCGGTAGCTACCACTTCCTTTACCCGGTCGCCCTGCTCCCGGGCCGAATAGCGCATCACCGTGGTGCCGGCTTCGGCCGTTACGGGCAGGGGCTTGTACCGCTCGTTGGCCAGCAGGCCGTCTACCTCCTTGGTCAGACCCTCGGCTACCAATTCGCGGGCACTACCGGTAGTGGGCGAAAACGTGAGCACCTTCACGCTGCGCACCGCCGAAATAGCCTGGGTCAGCTCATTGTCGCCGCCCAGGTTGCCTAGCTTCAAGAGCAGGAGCCGGGTTGTCAGGCCCGCCGACCAGTCGGTGGCTTTAAAGCCGGAGCGGTTTTCATACTTGTTGAAAAATTCGGCTACCGTGCGGGCGGGGGTGCCGGGGCCGCTGGTACGGCAGCTGCTGGCCGCGAGCAGCGCAATCAGCACCCAAAGAGTCAGAATTCGGTTTTTCATAGCGTAAAAGAAGAGCAAAAAGAACAAACTGCTTTTCCCATACGCAGCCCCGGGCCGTCCGTTCGGCTCAGTTGAAATCGACGGCGTTGACAAAGAACACGTCACGGCCGTGCCAGTTGGCGGCGCGCACGTGCTGGTAGCCAAAAGCCAGAAACCGCCCGCCGTACCAGGCCTGCATGCCGCCGTGGGTAGTGCCCGATGGTTTTTCCTTCACGTTGGGCGTCAACGTGGTGGCAATAGGCACCAGCAAATCATTCGGGGCCGGGGCCGTGCGGTCAATGACTTTGTAGCGGATTTCCTGGTCATCCAAGTACGCCAGGGCAAACCGGCGCCCATCGGGCAGAGCTTGCACCCGCACCATTTCCTGCAAAGAAACACTTTCCACATCCTTTAGCACGAAGGTGTTGTCCCAGAGCAAGTTGCCCCGCCGGTCAAATCCGCAGATAATGGCGTGCGTGGTTCGGTAGCCGTCGAAGTTGCGCGGTAAGCTGCTGCCGGGCCCGTACCAATAGTTGCTGTACCGATAATGGGGGTAGTAGATTTCGGCGACCATCACGTAGCCTTCCGGGCTGGGCAGCAAATCGTGCATTAGCAGGCGGTAGTGCAGCCGAAATTCGCGGGCGGCCGCCAGGCGCCGGGCCCCGCGCTGCCGTAGCCGGGCCTGCCGGTTGGGGCTCATGAAGTCAAAGAAATGCTTCAGGTTCAGAAAGTCGTAGAAGCGCAGCGAGGACCGCACGCCCGTGGGCGTCAGGCCCTGGGTGAGGTCGGTGGCAAACAGGCCCTGGGAAAACCGGTTGTCGCGCAGGGTGTAGGTGCCGGCCATCAGGCGGTTGGTCGAGTCGCCGGTGCTAAGCTGGGCCGTAATCAGGCTGCGGTTGCTTTCGGCCTGCACAAATTCGCTGTGGAGCAGCTTGCCCTGGGGCGAAATCTGCTTGACCTGCAGACGGGATTTTACGCCGTTGGTTTGGCTGACCACAAACTTGATTTGCTTGGCTACCGAGTCGGCCAGAAAGGTCAGCTGGCTGTCGAGCGGTTCGTAGACGGCGGGCAGAAACTGAAACTCGCCCGACTGCAGGTTCAGCATCAGGGCCGTGAGGTGCTGCTCGATTTGCACCGTCACGAAGACGTTGCCATCGAGCACTTTCATGCCGAAGATCTGGTGGTTGATTTTCGTGTCGTAGGTAGAGGAGCGGATTTCGCCGGTGCGGCTGTTCAGCGCCGCAACCCAGAGTTTATTGGCCAGAAAATCGTCCTGAAACAAGGCGTATACCATCGTTCCTTCGGCGCACATCCGCGACAGGTAGAACCGTTCGGGTACTTCCAGGGGCTTCGTCCAGCGGGTGTGCAGGGCGTGGTCCAGCTTCTGAAACGTGTAGGTGCTATTGCGGGAAAGCCGGGGCTCACGCTCAATGAGCAGCACGGCGCTGCTGTCTTCGGGAATAGCCAACACGTCCACGTCACTGGAATACGTTTCCAGGTCGAGTTCCAGCCTGGCGGTTTGCCGGGGCGCATCCGCGGGTACATCCTGGGCCCGCAGCTGGCCGGGCAAAGCCGCCAACATCAGCAGAAGGAGGCCGAGTAGGGTTTGTTTCATAAGAACCATCGGGCAGGGCACCGCGCCAGTATCAGGTAAGGGGAAGATACGACGAAGGCCAGACAATAGCCACGCGTCGTACTATGCCTGATGCCGCGTTTCGTCATTTTGCACACAACATCCGGCGAATCGTATTCTGTTCAGGCCCGCAAAAAAACCTGGCCCTCCAGAAAAGACCAGGTTTTGGCAAAAAATGGGAAGTGGGAACAGGCTAGCTGCCCAGCTCCAGCAGCACGTCAAACTCCTCGGCGCGCAGGGGCATTACGCTCAGGCGCGACTGGCGCAGCAGCCCGATCTGGCCCAGGCGGCTGTCTTGCTTGATCTGTTCGAGCCGGACGGGCCGGGCCAGGGCCTGCTGGGGGCGTAGCTCCACGGCTACCCAGCCACTGCCGGCTTCGGCCGTTGCGTCGGGGGCGGCGGCTTGGCTAACCTCGGCAATGCCCACCACGGTTTTTTCGGTTACGCTGTGGTAAAATAACACCAGGTCGCCGGGCTGCATCTGCTGCAGGTAGTTGCGGGCCTGAAAATTACGCACCCCGGTCCAGTCGGTGCGGCCGTCTTGGGTGAAGTTCTGCCAGGAGTAGGCGCTGGGTTCTGATTTTACGAGCCAGTAATTCATGAAAGCAAAAAGAAAGCAAAGGAAAAGCCCGGCAAAAGAAGACTGAAAAATGTTCAGTTCAGCTTTTGTCGGGCTTTTTATCCGGTTGCCCCGGCGTCGAACCAGGCTATTCTACCCGCCGCACGTAGAGCACGTCGTTTTGGATCGAAATCAACTGCAGGCCGTAGCTGATGCTTTTGCCGCTGGGCGTAATGCGGAACGTGCTGTTGTCTTCCGTAATCCAGAGGCCGGGGTAAATGGCAATACCATCGGTAGGCGAGGGGCCCCGCCCGGTAAAAACACCGTTTTCATCGAACCGAAACCCATTGCGGGGCCAGGAAGCGGGAAACGCGTAGGTATCGGGGCGGAATACTTTAATGTCGCTGCCGGGCTGCTCTTCCTCCCACGACTCCACCCAGTTGCGCCCCTGGATCTGGGAATCAAAGGAGGCTTGGGTAACAATTGGAGCAGTAGGATCGGACTCTTTGGAGCAGCTACCCAGCAGAAGCAGGGCGCTAAGCGAAAAAAGCAAGAGGCGCATAAAGCAGAACAAAAAATTGCGGGAGTATATAGACTAGATACTATAATAGGGGTGAAGGTTGCACGGCGGCACCGCTTCTCTCGTTACTCCAGGCGGCGCACCTTCAGCACCCCGCTTTCCAACGACACAATTTCGAGCTTGTAGTCAGGGTCTTTTTTATCGTCGAGGCTGATGAGCAGAATAGTGCTGCCTTCGGCCTTCCACGTGCCCTTGCGGCCTTCCAGGCCGTCGGTAGGAGCAATGTCATATTGCGTAAACAGGCCGTTGTGGTCGAACTGGAACCCCGTGCGGCCCCGGGAAGGCGGGAAGGCGTAGGTATTGGGCCGGTACACCTGCACGTCGCCCTGGTCTTCCTCGTGGGCATGCAGCCAGGTGCCTTCCAGCTGCTTGAGCCGGGGCGTCGAAGCCCGCGAATCGGTGTTGCAGGTGCCAGCCAGCAGAAACATACTCAGCGAAGCCAATAAAGCCAGTAAGCGCATACGAAAGACGAAAAGGAGAATAAACCTAGCCACTGCTCGGCAATGGGCCGTAGGAGCGAATGTACGACTTTGGCCCGTACCTTTGACCAGCCACCCCCATCTGGTTTCGTTGTTAGCTGCCCGTTGCTTGCCGTCCGTTTCGGCAGTTCCGCCCCCCGGCTAACAACTGATAACCGACAACTAGCAACTACAAACGAAGTGGATAACCGCGCCCTTATTCGTGCTTTTCGCCTCGCCGCGTCGCTTATGGAGCTGCACGACGAGAATCCTTTCAAAATCCGGGCATACGAAGGCACCGCCGCTACGCTCGAGCGCCTGGAGCTGCCCGTGGCCGACATGGACCGCACTGGCCTGCCCGACCGCACGGGGCTGAGCAAGACGGCCGCGGCCAAAGTAGCCGAAATGCTGGATACGGGCACGTTTGAGGAGCTGCGCAAGCTCCTGGAAATTACCCCGCCCGGCGTGGTCGAAATGCTGGGTATCAAAGGCATCGGACCGAAGAAAATCCGGGCCCTGTGGCGGGAGCTGGGCATCGAAAGCCCCGAGAAACTGCGCGAGGCCGCCGAGCGGGACGAGGTGAGCAAGCTCAAGGGCTTTGGCAAGAAAACCCAGGACCTGATTCTGGCCGCCCTCGAATTCAACCAGGAAAGCCGGGGCAAGGTGCTCTACCCCCAGGCCGAAGAGCTGGCCGAGGACCTGGCCCGCCGCCTGCGCGAGGCGCTGCGCACCGAGTCGGTGGCCGTGGCCGGGGAAGTGCGCCGCCGCCTCGAAATCGTAGAAACCATTGTGCTGGTGGCGGCTACTGCCCAGCCCTGGCAGGCCCACGAGCTGCTGAATGGCCTCGAGGGCCTCACGCCCGACCCGCAACGCTCCGGGCCCTTTGCCTGGCGCGGCACGGCCACGGCTTCGGGCGTGAAAGTGGAAGTGCAGCTGGTCAGCAAGGAAAACTTCGTCAACCAGCTGTTTCTGCTCTCCGCTACCGATGCCCACCTGACCGAGCCCCTGGCCCACGCCGGCCGGGCCGGCACCCTGCGGCAACTGGTCAAGCAGGAAAAGTTTTACCAGGAAACGGCCATCTACGAAAAAGCCGGCCTGCAATACGTGGAGCCCGAGCTGCGCGAAGGTCTGGGCGAAGTAGCCCTGGCCCAGGAAAAAAAGCTGCCCCAGCTGCTGACCGAAGAAGACCTGCGCGGCTCCCTGCACAACCACAGCACTTACTCCGACGGCGCCCACACCCTGCGGCAGATGGCCGAGTTTCTGCGCGACCAGGGCTACGAGTACCTGGGCATCTGCGACCATTCGCAGGCAGCCCACTACGCCAACGGCCTCAGCCCCGAGCGGGTGCGGCAGCAGCAGCGCGAAATCGACCAGCTAAATCAGGAGCTGGCTCCTTTCCGCATTTTCAAAGGCATTGAGAGCGACATTCTCGGCGACGGTTCGCTCGATTATTCCAACAACGTGCTCGAAAGCTTCGACTTCATCGTGGCCTCGGTGCACAGCAATCTGCGCATGGATGAGCGCAAAGCCACCGAGCGGCTGCTGCGGGCCATTGCCAACCCCTACACCACCATGCTGGGCCACCCCACGGGCCGGCTGCTGCTACGCCGCGAAGGCTACCCCATCAACCACAAGGCCATTATCGACGCCTGTGCCCAACACAAGGTCATCATCGAAATCAATTCCAACCCCTGGCGGCTGGACCTGGACTGGCGCTGGGTGCGCTACGCCCTGGACCAAGGCGTGAAGCTCAGCATCAACCCCGACGCTCACCACACCGACGGCTACGCTGACATGCGTTACGGCGTGATGATGGGCCGCAAGGGCGGGCTGACCAAGGACATGACCTTCAACGCCCTGAGTGCGGAGGAAATGGCTGCCTATTTTGCCGAGCGCAAGGCCAATATTACCCCGCCCCTGGAATTTAAAGACTCCCTATTTGGGTAATAGTACGGGTCGGCTACGTCCAGCCGGCCGTGAGTAGCTTGTATGAAAATTCTGGTTCTGCGCTTTTCTTCCATCGGTGATATTGTGCTGACAACGCCCGTGGTGCGGGCGCTAAAGCAGCAGGTGCCCGGAGCACAGGTGCATTTTTGCACCAAACCTGCCTACCGCAGCCTTATCGAACCCAACCCCTACATCGACAAAGCGCACTACCTGACCGGCACCCTGGGCGAGTTGGTGGCCGAGTTGCGGCAGGAGCGGTTCGACTATGTCGTCGATTTGCACAACAACCTGCGCACCAGTATCCTGAAGCTGCGCCTGGGCGTGAAATCGGCCAGCTTCGACAAGCTCAACGGGCAGAAATGGCTGCTGGTGAATACCAAAGTAGATCTGCTGCCGCGGGTGCACATCGTGGAGCGTTACTTGGCCGCCGCCGCCGCCCTGGGGGTAACAGACGACAAACAGGGCCTGGATTACTTTATTCCCGAACAGGACGAGGTGAACGTGGCCACGCTGCCGGCGGGGTTTCAGCCGGGCTACGTCGCGTTTGCCATTGGGGCGCAGCACGCCACTAAGCGTTTGCCCACCGAGCGAATCATTGAATTGTGTGCCCAGCTCAACCGGCCCGTGGTGCTGCTCGGTGGCCCCGAGGACGAAAGCAACGGTCATATCGTGGAGCTGGCCTTTGAAAACAACCCCGCCTCGCGCACAACCATTTACAACGCCTGCGGCCACTACTCGCTAAACCAGTCGGCCTCGCTGGTGCGGCAGGCCCAGTTTGTCGTCAGCCACGACACCGGCCTGATGCACATTGCGGCCGCCTTTCACAAGGAGATTTTCAGCGTGTGGGGCAACACCGTACCCGAGTTTGGCATGTACCCCTACCGGACCGAGTTTCGGGTGCTCGAGGTGCGCGGGCTGCCGTGCCGTCCCTGCTCCAAAATCGGCTACGCTAAGTGTCCGCAGGGGCATTTCAGGTGTATGCGCGACATAACGTTCGATCTGGATCTGCCGCCCAGCCACGACGGCCGGTAAGCTCGGCCACGACAGCTGGGATACGCGGCGACAATTGGTTACCTTTTGCCTTTCCGCCCGGCGGTGGTTGCCGTTTGGGTCTAACGACTAGTTCCATGCTGGCAGATAAACACGTGCTGGTGCGCGTCGGCCCCGAGGCATTGCAAGCCGATGTGCAGGCCGGGCGCCACACCTTTATTGTGGACGAGCCTACCGAGGTGGGCGGGCAAGACCGGGGGCCCACGCCCTACGACTTATTGCTCAGCGCCCTGGGCGCCTGCACCGCCATTACGCTCCGCCTCTACGCCACCCAGAAAAAATGGCCGCTCGAAGGCATAGAAGTGCGGCTGAGTCATCAGCGCGTGCACGAGCACGACTGTGAGAAGTGTGAGCAGCCGGGGCAGATGCTGGAGGAAGTCACCAAGGAACTGCGCCTGCTCGGCCCCCTGACCGAGGAGCAGCGCCAGCGCCTGGAGGCAATTTCCCAGAAGTGCCCGGTGCAGAAAACCCTGATGAGCGGCCTGCGCATTGTCACGCGGCTGGTACCTGAAACCGAATTTCTTACCTCTTAAAACGTGTTGCTCTATGGCCCTTTGTCAGCATTTGCAGGCTATTGAACCCATTATTCCGGCGGCTGCCTACAGCTGCGCCGAGTGCCTAGCGCTGGGCGACACCTGGGTGCACCTGCGCGTGTGTCAAAGCTGCGGCCACGTCGGCTGCTGCGACTCGTCTAAGAACAAGCACGCCACCCAGCATTTTCGGGCCACCCAGCACCCGGTGGTTACCTCCGCCGAGCCCGGTGAGCAATGGGCCTGGTGCTACCAGGATCAGGCTATGGCCGAATATTAGTTGCCTTCAGCTCTGCTGGCGCAGAAAGCATTGGAAAGTGAACAAACGTCTCCTGGTGAGCCTGAACGCCGAAGTTATTCTTCTAAAATGAGCTGATGCTTGGAAAGAGGAAAGCCCTTACTCGTTGTGCTACGAGTAAGGGCTTTCTGGTAAAAGGGCGGGGACTACGGCGCCGAGTGAGTCATTGCAAGCAATGCGAAGCAATGACTCACTCGGCGCCTCGCGAAAACAGGTTGTCTACCCGATTTTGCTGAACCCGCAGTAGCTGTGCAGCACTTCCGGCAGCTGAATGCCGTCTTCCGCCTGATTGTTTTCCAGGAGGGCTGCTACAATGCGAGGCAGGGCCAGGGCCGAGCCATTGAGCGTATGAAGCAGCTGGGTTTTGCCATTGTCGCCGCGGTAACGCAGCTTGAGGCGGTTGGCTTGGTAGGTTTCAAAGTTCGAGGCCGAGCTTACTTCCAGCCACCGCTGCTGGGCGGCACTCCACACCTCCAGGTCGAAGGTCAGGGCCGAGGTAAAGCCCATGTCGCCGCCGCAGAGGCGCAGCACGCGGTAGGGTAGCTCTAGCTTCTGCAGCAGCCCTTCGATGTGGACCACCATGCCGTCGAGGGCCGCGTAGCTGTCTTCGGGCTTGGTAATCTGCACGATTTCGACCTTGTCGAACTGGTGCAGGCGGTTGAGGCCGCGCACGTGGGCGCCCCACGAACCCGCCTCGCGGCGGAAGCAGGGCGTGTAGCCGGCATTGCGCACCGGCAGCTGGTCGGGGGCAATGATTTCGTTGCGGTAGAGGTTGGTAATGGGCACCTCGGCCGTCGGAATCAGGTACAGGTCGTCGGCCGTGGAGTGGTACATCTGGCCTTCCTTGTCGGGTAGCTGGCCCGTGCCGTAGCCGCTGGCCTCGTTCACCAGAATCGGGGGCTGGATTTCAGTATAGCCGGCATTGCGGGCCTCATCCAGAAAAAAGTTAATCAGGGCGCGCTGTAGGCGGGCGCCCTGCCCTTTATACACCGGGAAACCGGCGCCGGTAATCTTATTGCCCAGCGCAAAGTCAATGATGTCGTACTGCTCGATAAGCTCCCAGTGGGGCTTGGCCGTAGCGGGCAGCTCGGGCTTGGTGCCTACTTCGCGCACGACTTCGTTGTCGTCGGCCGAGCGGCCTTCCGGTACGCTGCTGTGGGGCACGTTGGGCAGTTTGTACAAGGTTTGCTGCAGGGCTTCCTCTACCTGTACCAGTTCGTCAGAATGGGTTTTGGTCAGCTGCTTAAGCTCGGCGGTGCGGGCCTTTAGAGTTTCGGCCCCGGCTTTATCGCCGCTTTTCATCAACCCCCCGATTTGCCGGGCCAGGTCATTGGCTTCGGCCTGGGCTTGGTCGTGCTCAGTTTGCAGCTGTTTGCGGCGCTGGTCCAGGTTCAAGATGGCCGAAACATCCGCTTCCGCCGTTTTATAGTGTCTTTTGGCTAGGCCGGCCAAGACCAGCTCGGTATTATCTCGCAGAACAGAAACTTGCAGCATAAGGCAGAAAACGCGGTTTTGAACAAGGGCAAAAGTAGGTTTTTTTGAATAGGCTTTCGGATAAAAACACGATTGATACGGCGGTGAAACCTCAAACTGCTTTTCGGGGTAAGCTATACGGTGCTGGTAGTGCATGGAAAGCGCGGGGGTCAATCCTGGCTGAAAATGGAAGCCAGCAAGTACTTGGAAGGGCTTCGCACCAATCAGTTAAAAAAAATGTATCCCATTTGGCGGTTCGGGCGTATTACGCTAACATTGCGTAAGCAAGCCGGCCGCTGATGCCGGGCCCGCAGTCAGTTTTATTGCGCACGGCCCGATTTATCCCCAGCGCCTCCCCCTCGTAATTACCCCCGTTTCATTCCGTTACTGTGCTTCCGCGCCGCCTTGCGGCTGCTTCTGTTGCCCGGATTGGCCTGTGTTGCTCTGTGTCGGTTTCGCCCCGCCCGTTTTTTCTCCCAGTTTTAGTGTATGTACAATATTGAAGAGTTGAAGGACCGTCTGCTTTCCGAGTTGAAGGAAATAGCGGAAGAACTGAACGTCGGTAACTTCAAAAAACTCAGCAAGCAGGATCTGATTTATAAGATTCTGGATCAGCAGGCCATCACGCCAGCCGACAAGCTCCCCAAAAAAGTGAAAACGGGTGACGATAAACCCGCGGCCACCGCGCCGTTGGCTTTCTCGGATGTAGCCGTAGCTGCGGCTCCGGCGGCGCCCGAACTGCCGGCTCCGGTAGCGGTAGCTCCCGCTCCCCGCACCAACTCCCGGGCCCCGCGAACCACCCCGCCCCGTCGCGACAATGGCGTAGCCCGTGCTACGGCCGCCGCTGCGGCTCCGGTTGCTGTAGCAGCCGAAGTTGTCGCCCCGGTAGCTGTGGAAGCCGCCCCAGTGGCAGCCGAAGTTGCTGCTCCTGCCGCTGAAACCCCGGCCCGGCCCATCAAGCCTTACCAGCGCCCCGAGCGCCGGAGCCGCTCGGAAGGGCGGAGCCGCGTAGAAGAAGCCCCAGCTGCAGTGGCTGCCCCAGCCGCTGAAGAGGTGAACAATTCGGCGGCCGAAGTGGCCGTTGCGGCGCCGGTAGAGGTGGAAGCCGTAGCAACGACCCCCGAAGCGGTAGTGGCACCCGCCCCACCGCGGGAGCCCCGTCCGGAGCAGACGAACGGCCAGCCTCGTGAGCAGCGGGAGAGCCGGGAAGATGGCCGGGAGCCCCGCAATTTCCGAGAGAACCGGGAGCCCCGCGAAGGCCGCGAGCCCCGGGAACAGCGGGCCGATGCGCCGCGCGAATACCGCAATGATGTTGTGCGTGAGCCCCGGGAAGGCCGTGAGGGCCGGGAGCCGCGCGAGCCGCGCCCCCTGCGCGACACGCCCCGTGAACTGCGGGAGCCCCGCCCGGAGCGGGAAGGCCGCGAAGGACGGCGGGAAGACCGGTTTGCCGCTCGGGACCAGCAGCGGCAGCTGCGTCAGGGCGGTGAGCCGCGGCCTCAGGGTGAGCAGGCTCAGCAGCGCCCCCGCAACGATTTTGACATTGTAATTCCCAGCGAAGGTACACTGGAAATGATGCCCGACGGCGGCTACGGCTTCCTTCGCTCGCCCTTCTACAACTACCTCGCCTCGCCGGATGACATTTATGTGGCTCCGCAGCAGGTAAAGCAGTTTGGCCTGAAAGCTGGCGACACGGTAAAATGCACAATCCGCCCCCCGCGGGAAGGTGAAAAGTACTTTGCCCTGGTTGGCGTAGAAGGCATTAACGGCCGGACACTGGAGGAAGCCCGGGACCGTATCCCGTTCACCAACCTCACGCCGCTGTTTGCCGAAGAGCGGCTGAAGCTGTCGACCAAGTCGAGCCAGCTGAGCACCCGCATTCTGGACCTGTTTGCCCCCATTGGCAAAGGCCAGCGCGGGTTGATTGTGGCCCAGCCCAAAACCGGTAAAACGGTGCTGCTGCAGGAAATTGCCAACTCGATTTCCGAAAACCACCCCGAGGTCTACCTCATCATCCTGTTGATTGATGAGCGCCCGGAAGAAGTAACGGACATGGCCCGCTCGGTGAAAGCCGAAGTGCTGAGCTCCACCTTCGACGAAACGGCCGACCGCCACGTGAAAATTGCCAGCATTGCGCTGGAAAAAGCCAAGCGCCTGGTAGAGTGCGGCCACGACGTGGTGATTCTACTCGACTCGATTACCCGCTTGGCTCGTGCTTATAACACGGTGCAGCCCGCTTCGGGCAAGATTCTGTCGGGTGGTGTGGACGCTAATGCCCTGCATAAGCCTAAGCGCTTCTTCGGTGCGGCCCGCAACGTGGAAAACGGCGGCTCGTTGACCATCATTGCTACGGCCCTGATTGAAACCGGCTCCAAGATGGACGAGGTTATCTTCGAGGAATTCAAGGGTACCGGCAACATGGAACTGCAGCTGGACCGCAAGCTGGCCAACAAGCGTATCTTCCCGGCCATCGACGTGCCGGCCTCGGGTACCCGTCGCGAGGACCTGCTCATGAATAAAGACGAGTTGAACCGCATCTGGGTGCTGCGCAAGTTCATGGCCGACATGACCGCCTCGGAGGCCATGGAGTTCTTGAAGGACCGCATGAAAGGCACCAAGGACAACGAAGAGTTCCTGATGTCGATGAACGGCTAAGCCGGATATAAAAGAACGAAAAAGCCAGTGGAACCATGTTTCACTGGCTTTTTCATTTCATGCCGCCCAAACTTTTACCTTCTTTGCCGGTCTTACTGCTTTTGCCAATACCTGATATGGAACAAACCCCCGACCTGCCCGAACTGCTGTACATTTTTGACCCGCTGTGCGGCTGGTGCTACGGCATGAGCCCGGTCGTGGAGCGTATCCAAAACGAGTTTGCCGGCCGCCTGACGGTATCAGTGCTCAGCGGCGGCATGGTGACGGGCGAAAACGTGGGCCCCATCCGGCACGACTGGGACTATATCAGCGGGGCACTGGCCCAGGTGGAAAAGGTGGCCGGCGTTAGCTTCGGGCCCGCCTTTCGGGCGCTGGGTGCCGAGGGCAGCTACATCCAGGATTCGGAGCCGCCTTGCCGGGCCCTGACTGTCTTTCGCCAGCTCGACCCTTACAACCAGACGGCCAGCTTTGCCCACGCCTTGCAGCAGGCGTACTTCGGGGAAGGCAAAAATCTGAACGACTCGGCAACTTACGAGGTGCTGGCCGCTGACTTTGGCTTGAACGTAGCCGAGTTCAGCCGGCGACTGGCCTTGCCCGAAACCGCCCACGCGACGCGCCAGGAGTTTGCGGCGGTGGCTCGAATTGGGGTGCAGGGGTTTCCTACCAGTATTTTGCGCGTGGGCAACCAAGGTTACCTCCTTGCCCGCGGCTTTATGCCCTACGAGGCCTTTGCCAGCAGCCTGGAGCAGGCTATGCAGCAGGCCGCCGAAGAGCACGGAAACCAGTAGAGCCGCTAGCCGCCCTGGCTCGGCAGATGCACTACCTGCTTTTTCAGCGGCGACCAGACAATCCGCTTGCGGTCTTCCTTGCCAACCAGATACTGGAAGCTCATGGCGTCGGGGCGCTTGCGTAGGTCGTCCCAGGTGGCGCGGTCCAGGTCGCCGGGCGTGTAGGTGTCTTGGGAGCCCACGGCGGGCTTGCGGAAGTTTGGCTCGGCGAAAAGGTTGTCGATTCGGCGGCGAACAAAGGCCTCGCGCTCGGCTTGGGTGGCCGTAGCGGTTTTCATCTCATACACCATCGAGGCTTCCAGATCAGCCGGGCTCAGCATCTCGCGGAAGATGACCTGCCCGGCCGCATCCGTAATCGTAAAGGAAACCTGCCCGTTGAGCACCGAAGTACCGCGCAGCACGGCCGTAAAGAGGTCGGGAGAGCCGGGTGAAGAAAAAACGTGGCGTTGTCGCACTACCTTCAACGTATCCGACTGAGCCGTCACATTCTGCGCCCGGGCCGTATCCAGCGGCTCGGCTGCCGTGGCCACGGAGTCGGTGGTGGTGGCACTCGTGGTCTGCGACGAATCGGAGGTAGAGCAGGCACTAGACAAAGTCAGCAGTGAAAGCAAAGCGAGTGTACGCATAGTCGTTGAAGGCGCTTATAGGTGGTAATTGCTGCGCAATACGTACCGTTTGGCTTTCCTGTTGAGCCACGAGCTACACATAGCTTAGAATCAGCATCACCAGAAAAGCACCGCTCAGGCATAAGGATGATACCTGATTCATCCGCATGGTATGCTCATAATCGGCGGCGGCTGGGTTGTGCCACACGGCCCAGGCCCAGCGCGTAAACAGAAAGACGACCGGACCGGTGGCAACCAGGAAAATCAGCAGGTTGCGCAGTTCGTGGCGCAGCCAATACGCTATAGCCATCAGTACTGCCCCGGCCAGCAGGCCCACGCCCGCAAAAAGGAAGGTGCCCCGAATGCCGAGCCACAGGCTGAGGGTCTGGTCGCCGCGCTGCCGGTCTTCCTGGTGCTGATATACCTGCGTGAGCGGGTAGGAGCCGCACAGAAACAGGGTGCTGACCAAGGCCAGCAGCAAGTTAGAGGATTCCAGAATAGCGCCTGTGGGTGCTCCAACCCCGACCTGGGTCATCAGGAAGGTAAAGGCCCCTTGAAAAACGACGACCACTGCAGTGCTCAGAAACGGGTACTTCTTAAGCCGGACTCCTTCGTAGCTATAGGCTTTGGAAACGAGCAGATACACGGCTACCAGCGCGGCAAACAGCGGCGACAACAAGGCCGCTCCCAGCACGGCCAACGCGTCGAACAGCCAGACCAGGTGAATTAACTCCTCGGATACCTTCGGGGGGCGCTTGAGGCCGCCAATGCTGCCTTCGTCCCGGTCGTAGTAGGAGTTGTAGCCGTTGGAGGCCGGATACACCAGCAGGTGCAGAATCAGGAATACGGCGGCGGCTCGCCCCGGTGCCACCGCCTGGGGCAGGGCACTAAGCCCAAACCAGTACACCGGCATCAGGTAGATGGAAAAGGGGATGCGCAGCAGCGGCAGCGCCCGGCGGTAAGCAAGCAGCATAAAGCAAATGTAGACGTTCGGGCCAAACCCACTGGTTAGCCTACTTCGGATAGCCCACCAGATAGGTTACCTCGGGCCCCCAGCTGTGGCGCACTTTGCCCGCCTGCCAGTGAAATTGCTGGCCGGGGTCGGCACGGCGGGCCAGCTCCAGCAGCTGGGCCGGCGGATACATGCGCAGAATTGAAACGGTGCCATCCCAGATAGTGAAGAGAGGAATAAGTGGCACAACGTAGGTGAAAAACAGCCGGCTGAGCCGGAAAGGGCGCATAAAGGGCGTAATCAGCAACTGGGCCACGGGCAGCACCGTCCAGGCCAACAGAATTTCGAGCCAGTGCTTGCCCGCGCCTTCAAACACGCCAATGCCCGAGTTCTGGCGCACGGCATCGGCCAGCATAGCCTCGGCGGCAGGGGGGGAGAAGTGGTGAAAAGCAGAAAAAATAGTGCGAAAACCCACCAGCCCGGGCGGCACCGCCAGGGCATTTACCGGGACGGGCTCAAAGTCGATGACCGGGGCATTGCGCTGGGCCAGCAGCTGCCAGGCGGCGGGCTGCGGATACAAATCAGTAAGGGTGACGCGCAACTGCTGCAACTCGGGGTATTGGCGCAAGGCCAGCGTCACGCCCTCGGTACCGCCCCCGGCCCCGGCCCCTAGTTCTACGAGCCGCTGCTGCCCCGTGGCTTGCAGGGCCTCCCGAAGCAGGGGCACAATGGGCTGGTAGGTATTCAGGGCACTAATCATAAAGCGCAGGTAGTCCATCATGCCAGCCCTGATGACCCCGGGAAACCAGGGCAGGTCTTCAAATTCAAATAGCTGGAGGCGCAGGCGCATGGGAGGTCTGGGAGGAGGAAGGAAAAGCGGAACGCAGATAAGAACGATTAGCCCACAGCGTAACCAGGTAGGCCGCCAGAATCCAGGACCGGCATGTTTTCAGGGCCCAGAACCAGTTCACATCTACGAATTCTGACCCGGCTTCCTGAAGGGTGGGTACGGGTAAAAAAGCCCCCAGGGTTACGCCCATCAGCAGCCAGGCCCAGCGTTGCCAGGCAGGCCTGCGGGGGCCGTAGCGGCGTAGCCCGGCCAGCGTGGCGAATAGAACCAGGAATGCCGGCCAGGATAACCACAGGGCGAGGTAGGTAACGAAGCCTAAGGTTCCCAGCAGTTTTTCTATTTCTTCCACAAAATTGACCTGCTCACCATTTGTATCGGACAAACTGGCTGACAAGAGCACCCACAGTAGCGTACCTAACACCAGAATAAGTATATACTGGCCTACTGCGGCTAATACCAATCGGCCTATCGGTAGCCAGCGGTTAGTAGTCGACGGGGCTACATAATCCATAGCGCAGGAAAATTTGAAAAATGTTAATCCGGTTAGGCTTGCAATATATCGGTTGTCTACTAGCTTTGCATCACAAAGTGCTCTGAAAGACATGAAGCCAGCTACCGATCCACTTGCTCAACTCACCGAGATTCGCGCCATTATGGAGCGGTCCTCCCGCTTCTTGTCGCTCAGTGGCCTCTCAGGGGTGGGCGCCGGGGTAGTGGCGCTGGCCGGGGCCGCCGTTGGGCATTGGTACCTGCAAGCTCACTTTGGCCAGCAAGGCTTCCTGAGTTTGATGGTTGGCTCAGAAGAGCGGCGGCAGACGGCCTTGCCCTTTTTGCTGGGCTTGGCCGTGGGCATGATTGGGCTGGCGCTGCTGGTGGCCTTCTATTTTACCTGGCGCCGGACCAACCGGGAAGGCCGCACTCTTTGGGATGCGCCGGCCCGCCGCCTGGCCCTGAGCCTGGCCCTGCCGCTGGTAGCCGGTGGGTTGTTCTGCCTGGGGTTGTATCTTCGCGGCGCGGCTTCGTTTGTTGTGCCGGGTTTGCTGTTGTTTTACGGCCTTGCCCTGCTCAACGCCAGCAAATATACCCTCGATGAAATTCGTCTGCTGGGCCTCACCCAGATGGCCCTCGGTTTGGTAGCCATTCTGCTGCCCGGCTGGGGTCTGATTTTCTTTGCCCTGGGTTTCGGACTGGGCCATATTGGCTACGGTCTTCTTATGTACAACCGCTACGAACGCGCGCCCCGGCCCACGCTGTGAAACACCTCATCCATACGCTCAATAAGGCTTTCGACAACCGGGTGCGGTTGGGCGTCATGGCAGTGCTCATGGCCAACGAAGCCGTGAGCTTTAATGACCTGAAGGAAGCCCTCGACCTAACCGATGGTAACTTGGCCAGCCACGTATCGGCCTTGGAAAAAGCAGGCTATGTACTGGTCAATAAGCAGTTTGTCGGCAAGAAGCCCAATACTACGTATCAGGCTACCAAAGAGGGGAAAAGCGCCTTTCAAGACCATCTTACTGCCCTCGAAAAGCTGCTGCGGGGTTCTCCGTAGTCTTTTTTTATGGATAAACTTTGAAATACAAAGTTCTTTTAAAATGCCCAGCTTATGCCTTCTCCTATGCTTCCCGACCTTGTTCCTGCTACTCCGTCCTGGCTGATGCTCGGCCTCGACACCCTGGTACTGTGGGTGCTGATTCTGGCCATGAGTCTGCTATTACTCCTGAATTGGGGGTGGGAGCTGGCGCTGAGAATCTGTTGGCCCATGGCTCCCGCAACTTCCGCAGAAAACTAGGGAGACTCTTTTTTTTGTTTTTTGTCTTTATACTTTGAAATACAAAGTTCTTTTAAGCATTACGCAGCAATGACTACTTTCACTTCCTCTTCCGCGGGCTGGCCGGCCGCTCCTGCCGCCAAGGCCGCTCCTTTCCCGCTAACAAACCTGCAAAAGCTTCTGCTACCGGTCGGCGCCGTCCTGTTCGATGTGCTGTTCTGGCAGGAGCGGGCTGCCCTGAGCATGCTGCTCTACACGGCTTTTGTGGTGGGCGGCGTGCTGGCGGGCTTGCCCCGGCACGCGGCAGCCTGGCGCTCGGGCTACTTCTGGCTGACGCTGGCCGGAACCGGTATCAGTGCCGTGATGGTGGCTGTCTACAGCTCGGCGGCCGCGCAGCTGAGCTGCGTGGTGTCGTTGGCGGCGTGGCTGGGTTACGTCAATCAAAGTCACCTGAAGCTGGTGGGCTACGCCGTGCTGACCAGCCTGGTAAACCTGTTCCCGGCCATCGAGCGGGTCGGGCAGCTGGTTCGGTTTCCGGCCAATGTGAGTGGGCGGGCCAGCCGGCTGTGGTACTACGGGCGGCTGCTGGGCGTACCGCTGGCGGCGCTGCTGCTGTTTCACTGCCTGTTTGTGGTAGCGAATCCCCAATACAGCTATTTCAGCGGCCGGGTGCTGGAGTTGCTCGGGCAAGCGTTGGACTTGCTCTTTGCCCGGCTGTCGGTGCCGCATTTGTTGTTTTTTGTTCTGGGGCTGTTGCTGACCGCCGGCGCCGTCTTCCTTATTCCGGTGCATTACTTTGCCGATCAGGAGTCGCGCTTTGGGGAGGTTGTGCGCCGTAGCCGCGACCGGGTGGCCTCCTTTGCCGTGCGCCGCCCCGATTTCCGCCCCGCCGCTTTCCGCACCCTCGACCTGCGCAAGGAATACCTGATGGCGCTGAGTCTGATTGGGCTCGTCAACGTGCTGTTGCTGGTCGTAAACGTCATCGACATCCGCTGGATCTGGTTTGGCTTCGTTCCTACCAGAGACTTCGACCTGACCCAGTTTGTGCACGAGGGTACCTACGTGCTGATTTTCAGTATCCTGGTGGCTATGGGCATTGTGCTGTGGTTTTTCCGGCGCAACCTGAACTTCTACCAGCCCGGCTTGCCGGTGCTGCGCTGGGGCGCCACGGTGTGGGTGCTGCAAAACGCGGTACTGGCCGTGTCGGTGGGCTTGCGCAATTACTACTACATCCAGTACACGGGCCTGGCCTACAAGCGCATCGGGGTGTACGGCTTCCTGCTGCTAACCTTTTTCGGGCTGGCTACCGTGCTGCTCAAAGTGTGGCAGCGCCGCTCGGCCTACGCTTTGGTGCGACTCAATGCCCTGGCCGTGTACACCGTGATGGTACTGCTGGCCTGCGGCAACTGGGAAATCTGGATTGCGCGCTACAACCTGCAACCCCGCTTCCGGGAAATCGACTACGGCTTCCTGCTCGACATGCCCGACCGGGTGCTGCCCGAGCTGGCCGCCCACGCGGCTACGCTCGGCCGGCAGACGCTGATTCGTGAGGATGGCTACAACCACTGGGCGCCCTGGCCCCAGGAGGAGGCCCGCCAGGCTCTGCAGGCCCGCATCCGCAGCTTTCGGGCCCAGCAGGCCCAGCGTCACTGGCCCAGCCTTTCCTGGGCCGACTACCAGGCAGCCCGTTACTTCGATGCTCATCCTTTACCCGCCCTTGGCCATGTTACAGTTCGCCCTTAGTCTGCTGATGATTCTGCTGTGCGCGGGCGGTATTGTGGCGCTGGCCCAGGTCCTGGCCTGGCAGGAGCAGGCCGCCTCGCCCGACGTCCGCCGCCACCGCCTGCTCTGGCTGGTGCTGCCGGTGGCCGGCACCGTGCTGGCTCTTATGCTCGGGGCCGTGTTCTTGCTGATGACCATTTGGTCGCCCCAAAGCGCTGATATTCTGGCCAGCCTGTAGCCAATTTTTCCATGCCGTCTACCAACTTATGTATGGACCTCACTTCCCCGACTCCCGGCCTGAACCAGTACCAGCGGCTGGCCCGCCAAGTCATTGCGCAGGCCACAATTTCCCTGCTGATTCCGGTGCTTTGGCAGCTGTATGGCACCGACAAGCCTGAGTTGACTTTGGAACAGCTGGCTCAGCTGCCCGCGGGTAGCCTAGGCCGGGGCATTGCCCAGGTGCCGCCGCTGCGTTCTACAATTGGTTTTTACGAAGCGCAGGAAGTATGAAGACCTTGGACAATCGGCTGACGCCCGTGGCTTCGGCCGGCCCCAGTCTGGGCGTGCTCATCAGCGTCGTGGCCGGGCTCTGGTTCTGGCTGCAGCTGCCCGACTGGTACCACGCCGGCCACGCCGAAGCTGCCGGGTGGCTAACCAGGCTGGTGTATAATACCTGGACTGCCCTGGGCCTAATTGTAGCGGCCAACGTGGCGGTGGCCCGCTACACCACCGCGCCGATGTGGCGGCTGGGGCACTGCCCCGCGCTGCAGGGCATGCAGGGGGCCTTTGTCTTTGTGCTGGGCCTGCTGTTTCACCTGCTGGCCGGGAGCTTCGGCGTGGTGCTGCTCTGGCTCGGCGCAGCCGATGCTACAATGCTGAACGGGTAGCTGCTGGACCATGGAAAACCTGTTGTACTGTATCCGGCTCGTGTTGCAGGTGGCTCCTCCGTTGCTGTGGTGGACGGTGGGCGTGCTGGTTTTTAGTTTACTCAACGTAGAACTGGCTTGGGAGCTGTGGCCGCATACCCCGCTGGCTCAGCCGTTCTTTACCGGGCTGGCCGTGGGCTGCGTGCTCCTGCTACCCTGGATTGCCGTGTATTTGACCTGGCAGTTGGCGGAGGTAGTGCAGAGCTTCTTCTGGAAAACCATCTGGCGGTTTGCCTCGGTGGCGGCATTTGGAGGCGGACTGCTCTTCTTGTTCGGTGCCCTCATCTTCTTATGGGAGTAAGCAGCGGCCTTACTCCCCGGCTCTTTCTAGCGACTCAGAAACCTCAGCCGCCCGGCTCACGCTGCCAATGTACCCAGCGGCTGAAACAGGAAAGGTGGTATCTATACTTGGTGCGGTATACAGTAGGCGCAAGGCGCAGTAATAGCTAGTGTTTTATCCTTAAACGCCCCGGCTGCTGCGGCCGGGGCGTTGCTATGCTTAGCGGGTAGAGCTCTTGGGGTAAGAATACTGGCGCTGCTTGGCGGCAAAGCACCTTGCTACCACGGCGGGTAGCCCGGCCAGACAGGCGCCCAACTACTAGCTACTGCGGTTGGGGTACGCTCTCAACAAAGCCTCGTTTTCACTAGCTTACGGCCTTTCCCACCCAACCTTGTACTATGGCCCGTACCGCGCTGCTCGTTCTCCTGTTGCTCGCTTTGGTTATTGAGTTGGGGCTCACCGTGGGCGGGTTTGCCGCCCCGGAGGTGCTATTGGCTAAGTTTGGGGTAGGGGCTACCCCCGATACCCGGTTCATGGCTTACGCCCTGGCCTGGCTGCTGCTGTTTGTATCGGTAGTCGACGCCGCGGCTCTGTGGCAGGTCTGGCGCCGGCAGCCGCACTACGCTACGCTCTGTTACGTATTAGGCTTCTGGTGGATGGGCATCGGGCTCGGGCTTTATCTAAACTACCACCGGCTCGACAACCTGCTGCTCGACACGGGCAAGGGCCTGTTGATCGTGCTGGCTACCTGGCAAAGTCGCCGTAATTCGTTGGTTATGGCTACTTAGCCGGGTAAATACCCCGGTCGGAGCAACTCCGACGCTTACGGGGCCGCGCCTAACTGGTATATTTGCACTTCAGTTGCCAGGAGCTTGGCCTCCTGCTGCCTCTATCCGTCCCGAATGTCCGCTTCCGAACAACCGAATACAACCGCCGCTTCCCGCCCCCCGCGCCGTTGGCCCAACATCGTGTCGCGCACAGTCTGGGGGTTATTCGTCGTGGGCGTCGGCATTTTTCTGCTGTATCCAATTCTGGTCAAGAGCAACTTCCTGTTTTTGTTCGGCAAGTCGCCGGGCCTGGAGGATCTGGAAAACCCGCGGGTAGAGCAGGCCTCGGAGCTCTACACGGCCGATGGGGTACTGATCGGTAAGTATTTCCGCGAAAACCGCTCCCCGGTTCCTTTCAACCAGATTTCGCCCCTGCTCGTCAAGGCCCTTGTTGCCACCGAAGACATTCGCTATTACGAGCATTCCGGCATCGACCTGACGGCTCTGGCCCGGGCCGTGGCCGGGGGCGGCCGCAACGGCGGCGGCTCAACGCTAACCCAGCAGCTGGCCAAGAACCTCTACAAAACCCGGCGCGGCGAGCGGGGCCTGCTCGGGCATATTCCCGTGGTCAGCACCATTATCAGCAAGACCAAGGAGTGGCTCACGGCCGTGGAGCTGGAAAAGCGCTACACCAAAGAGGAAATTCTGCGGATGTACCTCAATACCGTTGAATACGGCTCCCAGGCCTTTGGCATCAAGGTCGCGGCCAAAACCTTCTTCAATACGTCTCCCGACAGTCTGAAGCCCGAACAGGCGGCCATGCTGGTAGGGATGGTCAACAACCCGACGGCCTTCAACCCCAAGTTTCACCCCGAAGCCGCCCTGAAGCGCCGCAACGTGGTGCTCTCGCGCATGAAGCAGGCCAGCATCCTGCCGGCGGCCAAAATCGACTCGCTCCAGCAGCTGCCCATTGTGTTGCAATACCGGGTTGAGAAGCACATCGACGGGCCCGATACCTATTTCCGGGGCGCTGTGAGCCAGTACGTGAACAAGTGGTGTGAGGCCAACGGCTACGATATGTACCGCGACGGGCTGAAAATCTATACCACCATCGACTCGCGGATGCAGGCGCACGCCGAGGATGCCGTCCAGGACCGCATGAAAAAGCTGCAGCAGCAGTTCGACCGGTTCTGGCGCAACCGCGGCGGCAACCCCTGGGTGGATGATGAAGGCAAGGAAATTCCGGGCTTTATCGAAACCCAGATCAAGCGCACCGAGCTCTACAAGGAGCTGGCGGCCCGCTACCAAGGCCAGCCCGCCCGCCTCGACTCCGCCCTGCACGCCAAGCGCCCCATGAAGGTCTTTACCTGGAAAGGCGACGGCGACACCACGCTGGTGCTTTCACCCCTCGATTCGCTGGCTTACTATAAGCACTTCCTGCACGCGGGCATGATGACCATGGACCCGTTCACGGGGCATGTGAAAGCCTGGGTGGGGGGCATTAATTTCCGCTTCTTCAAGTACGACCACGTCAAGCAGGGCCGTCGCCAGGCCGGCTCCACCTTCAAGCCTTTCGTGTACCTGACGGCCCTCGACAACGGCTACACGCCCTGCGACCGTATCCGCGACCAGCGTGTGACCATCAAGTACGTGGAAAACGGCAAAGACATGGAGTGGCAGCCCGACAACGTGACCCGCGAATACACCGGCATCAACATGACCCTGCGCCACGCTATGGCCCGGTCGGTGAACTCCGTTACGGCCCAGCTCACTGAGAAGGTAGGTTGGGAAAACGTAGCTAAGTATGCCCACAAAGTCGGCATTACCAGCCCGTTGCTGCCCGTGCCCAGCATTGGCCTGGGTTCCGGCGGCGACGTGAGCGTGTATGAAATGGTGGATGCCTACAGCACGTTTGTCAATAGCGGCTTTCAGAGCGAGCCGCAGTTTATTACCCGCATCGAAGACCGCAACGGCAACGTCATCAAGCAGTTTGACCCCAAGCAGAAGCGCGCTATTCCATCGGAAACGGCTTGGCTGATGCTTTACATGCTGCGCGGCGGCATGGACGAACCCGGGGGCACCTCCCAGGCGTTGTGGGAATACGACCTCTGGAAAAAAGACAATCAGATTGGGGGCAAAACCGGCACCACTTCCAACTATTCCGACGGTTGGTATATGGGTGTTACCAAGGACTTGGTAACGGGGGTGTGGGTAGGCGGCGAAGACCGGAGTATTCACTTCTACGGCTCCCAGCAGGGGGAAGGCGGCCGGATGGCTCTTCCCATCTTTGGTACCTACATGGAGAAGCTTTACAAAGACGAAGACCTGGATATTACCATGGGCCCCTTCCCGAGGCCTGCCTCCAAAATCACCAAAAAGTACATCTGCGTTTCCGAGTCTGAGCCGCGCCGGCGCCGCGCCGAAGCCGTTGATACTATTGCCACCGATAATCTGCTGGAGCAGCTCAATACGCAGGGCGCTGCCGTACCGGATAGTATTAAACTGTAAGGGAGCGGACGACGGCTTAGCCCTTAACCTATTGCGTGGATCTTAACCTGCTATTCCTCGCCGTAGAACGATTTCAGGGCCGGCTTCAAATCCGGATACTCAAATTGAAAGCCGGTGTTAAGCACTTTCGTGGCACTCACCCGCTGGGAAGCCAGGATAATTTCGCTCATCTCGCCTAGTACGAGCTTAAGGCCAAATGCCGGCACCTTCGGCAGCACCAACGGGCGGTGCATCACTTCGGCCAGGGCTTCGGTGAATTCCTGGTTGGTGACCGGGTTTGGGGCCACGGCATTGTAGACGCCCCGCCACTCGGGCTCTTCCAGGGCCTGCATAAAGAGGCGGCACACGTCGTCGAGGTGAATCCAGGACATATACTGTTTGCCTGAACCCAGCGCCGCTCCGGCCATCAGCTTGATGGGGCGGGCCATAGGGGGCAACGCGCCACCTTGGGTACTCAATACTATGCCGATTCGAACGATAACCGTCCGGATACCCATATCGGTCACGGGTTGCACGGCTAGTTCCCATTGGTGGGCTACGTCAGCCAGAAAGTCGTCGGCTGGGGCCGGCGGGGTTTCCTCCGTCACGACCCGGTCGGCACTGTCGCCGTAGATACCAATAGCGGAGGCCGAGAGAAAGGTGCGCACGTGGTGGCCGCCTTTGGCCAATTCACGCACCAGCAAGCCCGTCCCGCCCAGGCGGCTGGTCATAATGTCGCGTTTGCGCTCCTCCGTCCACTTCCCTTCCGATACGCTGGAGCCCGCCAGATTAATGATATGGTCGGCATAACGTACGGCCGCCTCATCAATGGTACCGTGTTGGGGGTCCCACCGAAAGCTGCGGTAACGGCTCTGGCTGGGGGTGCGGCTCAGCAAGGCTACTTCGTAGCCCGCGTCAATCAGCATCTCTGCCAAGCGTGTTCCAATCAGGCCAGTGCCACCGGTAATGAGAACTTTCTGGGACATTTTCTGAGTATCCTGGCCACGGTTAGAGGTCAGGAGTTGGCGGTTGAGTAACGAAGTAAACAAGAAAGCAGGCCGCAAGCTACTATACTAATAGCGAACGACCCGTCTTTTTCATTTCCCGATTAGGCGCAGAAACTCTGCCCGCAGCCCCTGATCCTCCTTAAACAAGCCGCCGTACTCGGCCGTCAGGGTGCTGCTACCCGTATCGTTTACGCCCCGGCTCATCACGCACAAGTGGTCGGCTTCGATAAGCACTGCCACGTTTTCGGTACGAAGAGAGTGTTTCAGCTCCTCCGCAATCTGGCGGGTCAGGCGTTCCTGCACCTGGGGGCGCCGGGCGTAGTACTGCACTACCCGGTTCAGCTTCGACAACCCCACCACATGCTCGCCGGGCAAGTAGGCCACGTGCGCTTTGCCCATGATGGGCACAAAGTGGTGTTCACAGCACGAAAACACGGTAATATCTTTCTCTACCAGCAGCTGGTGGTAGCCGTAGCGATTCTCAAACAGCTTCACTTCGGGCCGGTGCTTAGGGTCGAGGCCCCGGAACCATTCGTGCACGTACATCTTAGCCACCCGGCGCGGAGTCCCCTTCAGGCTGTCGTCGCTCAGGTCCAAGCCCAGCAGGTGCATGATTTCGTGGAAGTGCTCGGCAATTCCGGCAATTTTTTCCTCGTCCGATAAAGCAAAGGCATCCGGGCGGAGAGGAGTGCGCAGATCCGGCGCGAGGTGGGAGTCGGCGGGTCCAGAGCTGTGCGCGGCCGCGGCCGCTGACACGGAGTTATCCATGGTATTCTACAAAGTTGCGGTCGGTTTCATACAGCGTGACCGACAGGGCCAAGTGCGGCTCAACGTGAGCACGCAGCCGATTCCAAATCACGACAGCAATATTTTCGGCCGTAGGGTTAAGCTCGCGAAAATCCTCGGTGTCAAGATTCAGGTTTCGATGGTCAAAGGTATCCAGAATCTCGCGTTTGATGAGGTCACTCAAGCGCTTCAGGTCATATACGTAGCCCGTGGCCGGGTCGACGCTACCTGTTAGCCGTACCGTTAGCTCATAGTTATGGCCGTGGTAATGAGGGTTATTGCACTTACCAAATACCTGCTCGTTGCGCTCCTCGCTCCAGGCGGGGTTGTGCAAGCGGTGCGCGGCATTGAAATGTTCTTTTCGGCACACGGTTACTTTCATAGGATCCTTGAACTGGTAATACCATCTTTTGTTTTGATTTCCAACTAGATTACGCAGTTTGTGCACAAAGAAGCAGTTTTACTTAATCTGGTTTTAAGTACATGCTAGTTGAATTTTGGTAATATTAGATAGTCACTATCCAATAAAATGAATATTCTGCAAAAAAAATCAATCACAGGTGCGTCAACATCAGGGGAGTCTGGTTAAATTTGGTGAGTTGGATTTCTATCGCCGGAGCCAACTTCACCTTTTGTAACTTCTTTTTCTCTAACTTCTTCATTTCACTATGAAACCAGGCGTACTCCTCTCTCTGCTACTGATGCTTTTGCTATCAGTGACTGGCTACGCGCAGAAATCGCCCGTAGATGAAACAGACATGGCCATCAAGGGTATTCCCCGTAAGGGCCAGCGTGTTACCATCCAGCTGGACAGCAAGCGCGTAGACGAATCGTGGCAGAAAATGCTGGGCGAAAAATTCGGCAGCAAATTCAAGTCGGACAAAGGTGTTTACACCATGGACGGCGTTGTAATCGAAGACATCTCCAAAACCCCTATCCGCGTGATCAGCAAAGTTGATGCTACGCCAACGGGTACTACCGTATGGTGGTCGATTGACTTGGGCAACGCTTACCTGAGCAAGGATGCTACGCCCGTGCAGTGGAAAGCTTCGGAGAAATACCTGAAAGATTTCGCCCGCATGCTGTACCGTGAAGACTTGGCCGTACAGGTTTCGGAAGCCGAGAAGGCTCTGGTTTCCTCGCAGAATAACCACATGGCTGTTATCAACAAAGCGGACGCCATTAAGAAGGACATCGAGAAGAACAAGCTGAAGAAGCAGGAAATTCAGCAGCAGCTGGCTCAGAACGCCGCTGAATTGCTGCAATACAACAACCTGATCGACTCGAACCTGAAAGAGCAGGAAGCTGCCCGCGCCGACATTGTCAACATGCGCGTAGCGCTGGAAGCTGTAAAGGAGCGCATGAATAAGATTGAGTAGTCCTACTCGTCTCCAACAGAAAAGCCCGGTCGAGCAATCGACCGGGCTTTTTTTATGGTTGTTCTGGAAGCTTTTACTTCATCGCGGCGTGAATTTGCTGATCAGCGGCTTTTTCATCTTTCCAGCCGACTAGCCGAACTTCGCCAATGCGGCCTTGGTGTTGAAACCACTGGCCGACGGCCTGCTGAGCCCCGGGAAACTGCTTGGTCAGGGATTTCCAGGACGCGATGCCCGGCAAAATCTGCTGGCTGGGCCGGGCCGGCACGGCTACAATCACCTGCTCTAGCACTCCGTTGTCATCAAGCGTTAGCACGCCAATAGGCAGCACCTCTATAACCGTACCCTCCGCCTGAGTTTCGGCCAGGACGATGGCCTGCAACGGGGCATTCGTACTGGGCAGTAGCGTGCCCGGAATAAAGCCTTGGTTGCCGGGGCAGGGTAGGAACTCTACAATGTGGTCGAGGCCGGCCCTGCGCACGGGCAGGAAATCCTTCTTGGCCGGGTCGTAGCGCTGGGCGTGGTTGCTGCCGGCGGGTATTTCTACCACCACTTGCAGCAGCTTGCGTTCGGGCGAAAACGTGGGCAGCTGGGCGTAGTCAGTTTGGCAACTGCTTAGGCCCAGGCTGCACAGGCTTACGATGATACTCCCGAAGGCAAGCCGCATACAAAAAGGGTTATTGGGCTAGAAGTTGAGAGATTTGGCGGAACGGATTGAGTTGCTCGAGCCGCAGCACAAACCGGATCCGGTCGGTGAAATCCTTGCGGCTGCTGGGCAAACCATCCTGGTACTGGGAGCCCGCCACGGGGAGGTACAGCTGAAAGATATCGGGAATAACAGGGACCACCAAGCCCGCGTCGTAGAACAGCCGCTGTGTGTTGGTGCGGCCCTCAATCTGGAACCGCTCATCGGTGGCGCCAAAGTCGGCAAACACGCCCAGGCGCGTCACTGGCAGCTCGGCCTGCAGATTCAGGGTGCTAATCCATTTCTGGCTATAGACGGGTAAGAACGCCTTAAAAGCCCCATCCCGGTCATCGGTTTGGTGTACCTGCGCGGTGAAGGTATGGGAAATCATCTGCCGGTCCAGGAAGGCCGTTTGCCGGCGGTAGTCGGGGCTGCCGCTGAGGCCCATTACGAAGTCGGAAGAGCTATTCAGGAAACGGCCCCCAAACAAGCGCACCGAAACCTTCTTCTTCGGCGAATAGAACCGCTGGTAGGTGGCGGCTGCCCGCAACAAGGTAGCCTGGGTGGAGCCGGTTTCCTGGGAAATAGCGGAAGTCAACTGGTTCAGCTCTACCTGGGCTCCCCACTTTTGCAGGGCGTTGCCCCCCGCCACCGTGTATTCGCCGGTTTGGATGCTGGTGGTCTCGTTGCCACGGTCCTGGTCTTTGACAGCCGTATTGGCTACGCGCAGGGTATGCTGCGGACCGTTATAAGCCGATTTGGGGAAGGTAAAGGCAATGCTGGGTTCTACCTTGAAGTACCGCTCGAAGCGCTGCAGCGTCAGGCTGGTTACAATTTGGCGCAGGAAAGCCGTATTAGGCAGCACGCTCACGTTGACGTGCGCAATGCCATTGACTTCGTTGCGGTTGATGCTATACATGGGCATCACCACGTAATTCAGATTCTTGTTCAGCACCGGGCTGTTGAAAAAGGCTGCGCCCAGCATGAATTTGTCGGATGTGTTAGCGCCAACGACCGGGAACCAGTTAAGTGTAGCCCGGTCCCAGCGCTCTACGCTGGCCAAGGGCTTAATGCGGATGGGCTCGAAGCGGCGCAAAGAGCCCGAGACGGTCATTCGGTCGTCGCGGCGGTTGAGCTGGGGGGTTACGTAACCCGCGTCAACGACCACGGCGGCTACTCCTTCGCGGCGGAAGTCAAGTTGAACCTCATCCTGCTCGTCCTCCGTGCTGATCAGTGGGGTCCACTGCGTCTCCAGAATCTTACCCTGGGCATCTACGGTGCTAACGGGCACGGCAAACGGGGCCGGTGAGTCGTTGCGGACTAGTACTTTCACCTGGGAGTCGGTCAGCTGCATGTCCGACAGAGCCGCGTCGTAGTGATACGTGTTCTGCAGCATGTCCTTGAAAAACCAGTCGAGCTGCTGGCCCGTGGAGGTTTCGAACACGCGCTGCATATCCTCGGGGTAAGGGTGCCGGAACTGCCAGGTTTCGTAATAGGCATGCATGGCCTTGTCGAATGGTTCCTGCCCCAGATAGCCGGCCAGGTACTTCAGCAAAGCGGCCGTCTTCATGTAGACAATGAGGCCGTAATTGAGCTTGCCGTACTTGTCAGCGCGCAAGCCACTCACGGGCTGGTCGAGGCCACGGCTGGCTTCCGCTTGGTAGGGCACCTGGTTTAGGGCCGAAGCCGGTAGGCCGTCAACGCCCAGCTTGCCCGCAATTTTAGTTGACTTGAGCAGACCACTGAACTGGCCGGCCTGCGGGTCGTTGCGCTCGGCAATGCGGGTTTCGATATAAGAGTTGACGCCCTCATCCATCCAGGCAAAATCCCGCTCATTGGAGCCCAGAATGCCGTAAAACCAATTGTGGCCCACTTCGTGAATAATAGCGGAGGGCATAGTCACGGTCACCATGGGGTATTCCATACCGGCCCCGGCACTCAGGGCGCCATCCACGGCCGTGGCCGCTGCGTACGGATATTCGCCCACCCACTGCGAGTAGTACGTCAGTGCATCATTCAGGTCCTGCAAGCCTTTAATCCACTTCTCCGCGTCGGTATTGGTGAAAAGTACCCAAGACGTAACCTGGCGGCCGGAGGGCAGGGTTACGCCGCTTTTCAGCACGTTGAAGCGCTTGTCGGCAAACCAGGCAAAGTCGTGCACCCGGTCCTGCACGTAGCGCAGGGTTTTGGTTTCCGACGACGATACCGGAAACGACAAGTCCTTGCCAAAGTCTTCCTGCGTCTTTTTCTGGGCCGTAGCCTCCGCCAGCTTATCCAGGCGCTGTTGTTCGTCGGGGTTTTGCAGTACGCCCGTCGCGCCTACCGTATAGTTGGCCGGCAGCGTAATGCGCACATCGAACGCGCCAAACTCCGAGTAGAATTCGCCCTGGTCGAGGTAGGGCATCGGGTGCCAGCCTTTGCGGTCGTACACGGCGGGCTTGGGGTACCATTGGGTTATCTGGTACGATTGGTCGACGTGGCCAAACCGGGAAAACGAGGTAGGAATCTTGACGTGGAAGGGAGTCGAAATGGTCGCCTTGGCACCCGGAGCCAGGGGCTGGGGCAGAATCAGCTTGGCCATGTCCGGGTTTTGCGGGTCGTAGGCGAGCTGAGCGCTCTGGCCGTTTACCTTGAAGTCGAGCTGGTCGATGTAGCCCCGTTCGGAGGCTTTGGCAAACTCAAACTTGCGGCTGCCATTGCGCAGCTGCTGTTGAGCGAAGGCCGTGTTGTTGTCCTTGTAAGCGTTGGGCCAGAGGTGAAACCAGATAAAGGTGAGCTGGTCGGGCGAGTTGTTGGTGTACTGCAGCTCTTCAGTGCCCTTGAGCTCGTGCTGTTTGTCATCGAGCGTGACGTCTATCGAGTAGTTGACTTCCTGCTGCCAGTAGCCGGCTGGGGCTGCGGCTTGCTGGGCAAACGTCAGATAGGGCAGGGCCGCCAGCGCAACGCCGGCAAATAATGTTTTCATGAAACGGGAACAGGGTAGAAAGGAATCGGTAACGAAAGTACGTTTTCGGGCCGGAAAAGCTGCGGTGCCAATAACCCCACCGTTGCTGGGCCGTTAAGGCTACTTAAGTGTACCACACAATCCTACCGCCAAAACCCCCGCTACCATGGAAAAGAAAGAAGTGCAACACCAAGTTCATTTAGATGCTGCTACGGGCATGCTCACCGGCAATCTGCAGGAAGTAGCTTCCCATGCCGGCTTCGACAACGTGCTGCAACGCTGGATTCAGGACTTAAAAGACGCCGACAACCCCGAGTTGCATCAGCTTATTGTTGATATGCAGGAGCTGAAGGCCCATTTCGGCTCGGGCACTTATGATAAGGCCGTAATCGGCCGTTTGCTGGGTCGTCTGGGCGAAAACACCATCAAGGCCGCCGTCTTTGCCGAAGGCAACACCAAGCCCCGCGTAGAACAGCTCGGCGAAGCCTTGCTACAGGCTGCCAAGCAGGTCCAAAACCCCCAGGCTAGCCCCGAGCAGGATTTGCAGAATAATAATCAGCAGAACAGCTAGTCCGGCTTCTGGCCGATTTGGCTTGAATGCAAAAAAGCCGGCTCCCGTGAAAGGAGCCGGCTTTTGTAGTTCTAAGAAGAAGCAGAGATTAACCGCGACGCTCTTTGATTTTGGCAGCTTTGCCCGACAGGCCGCGCAGGTAGAACAGACGGGCGCGACGTACTTTACCGCGACGCACCAGCTCGATCTTATCGATGTTGGGCGACAGCAAAGGGAAAATACGCTCGGTGCCGATCTGGTTGGAGATCTTACGCACGGTGAAGGTTTCGCCGTTGGTGCTGGCGTTCTTGCGCTGAATAACAACACCCTGGAACTGCTGAATGCGCTCCTTGTTGCCCTCGCGGATTTTCACGTGGACGTTAACGGTGTCGCCGGCGGCGAAAACAGGGAAGCTGGCGCGGCGCTCCTGGGACTCCTGCTGGATAAAATCGAGTAATACGCTCATGGCTGGAAAAACTTGAAAAAGGACGGCGCCGCCGCCCAAGGGGTTTCGCTTAAAGAGGCGCAAATATAGCGCTCTGTTTTGATGATTACAAATGGCAGGAATTGTTCGGTAGTGGATTGCGAAGCTGCGGAAGGCTTTACGGCGCAAAAACCAACATTCAGCTCATTAACTACTTAACAAATTTATTCTGCCAGCAGGTCGGGACGGCGCTGACGCGTCCGTTCCACGGCTTGCTCGTGGCGCCAGGTTTCTACCAGCGGCGTGTTGCCGGAGAGTAGAATGTCAGGCACTTTTTCGCCCCGCCATTCGGCCGGCCGGGTATATACCGGCGGGGCCAGCAGGTTATCCTGAAACGAGTCACTCAGGGCCGACTCCTCGTTGCCAAGCACGCCCGGCAAAAGGCGCACTACGGCATCCACCAGAATGGCAGCACCCAGCTCACCTCCGCTCAGCACGTAGTCGCCCACGCTGATTTCGTGGGTGATGTAGGCCTTGCGGATTCGCTCATCCACGCCCTTGTAGTGGCCGCAGAGGATGAGCAGGTTGCCGGCTAAGGAAAGCCGGTTGACCAGAGGCTGGCGCAGGGTTTCCCCGTCGGGCGTCATGTAGATAACCGCGTCGTAGGAACGCTGAGCCAGCAGCTCGTCGAAACAGGCCGCAATGGGCTCTACCCGCAAGACCATGCCGGCCCCGCCGCCAAACACGTAGTCGTCAATCTGCCCGTGCTTATTGATGGCAAAGCGCCGTAAGTCGTGCACGTGAATTTCAGCCAAGCCTTTTTCCTGGGCCCGCTTCACGATGGAAACGGCGAAAGGGCTGGTCAGCAGTTCCGGCTGGCAGGTGACGATGTCGAGGCGCATGGTGAGCTTACTTCTGATCTGCTGCCTCCGACTCGGTGTCGGGCCCGTCGAATTCGTCGGGTTCGTCCCGCTCCCGGGAAGCCGGGCTCAGGTACACATCGAGCAAGCCTTCGGGCAGAGTCACGTAGAGCTTTTTCTCGGCCTGGTCGGCCCGGGAAATCAACTCATCCACCACCGGTACCAATACTTCCTTGCCTTGGTAGCGCATGCCCATCAGATCCTGCTGGGGCATCTCGTAAAAGGTTTCCACGGTGCCCAGTTCGCCCAGCACGGTATCCACTACGGTATAGCCAATCACGTCGTGGAAGTAGAACTGGTCTTCTTCCAGCTCGGGCAGCTCGGCTAGGGGGCGGTAAAGCTTGGCGTTACGCAGGGGTTCGGCCGCTTCAATAGTATCGATGCCGGAGAGCTTTAGCAGGGCGCGGTCGTCGGCCTGGGGCTGGAGCTTGTCCACACCGTAGGGCACGAGCTTGCCGGGCTTGCCGGGCAGTTCCAGGTACACCGACTTCAGGCCCCGGTACTCGGCCAGATCGGCCACGTCCATGAAAGCTACTACAAAGCCTTTCAGGCCGTGCGTTTTGCCCAGGGAGCCCAGCAGGTAGCAGTCGTCGATAGTCATGCGGAAGGAAAAAGAAGATCAAAAAAGTAGGGAGTCTGGAAGCTGGGCCAAGTGGGCGCCACACTTCCAAACTCCCTGACTCTGGGACTAACGCTTAGGCGCCGGCTTCCTCGGTGCCTTCGGTCGAAGCAGCAGCCTCGGTCGTTTCACCTTCGGCAGCTTCAGCAGCGGGGGCGGCTACGGGCGTATTTTTGATACGCAGAGCTTCGGCGCGAGCTTCTTTTACTTTGGTCTCAGCAGCCAGAGCAGCCTTGCGGGCTTCTTCTTTAGCCGAACCCAGAGTGGTGCGCTTGCCTTCGATCTTAGCATCTTTCTGCTCTTTCCAGGCAGTGAAACGCTCGTCGGCTACGTCCTGCGAAATGGCACCCTTGATAACACCCAATTGCAGGTGCTTGCGGTACAGAACACCGCGGTAGGAGAGCATAGCGCGAACCGTATCGGTTGGCTGGGCACCCTTCATGATCCAGTCGAAAGCTTTGTCGCCGTCGAAGTTGATGGAAGCGGGGTTGGTGTTGGGGTCGTAGGTGCCGATTTTCTCGATGAAACGGCCGTCGCGGGGCGCGCGGGCGTCAGCTACTACGATGTCGAATTGAGCGGCCTTTTTACGGCCACGACGGGCGAGGCGGATTTTAACTGCCATAAACCGGGTTGGTTAAGCGACGCAACTCGTGCGTCTGGTTGAAAATGAGGTGCAAAGGTAAGGGAAATTACTGTGAGGTTACTATGGAGAATGTGAGAAATGTGCTGGTGTGCTAATTCTTGCCATTACGAGCGGAGCAACGTCATTCGTCCGCTGAAATGTGCCGGGTGTTTTAACGTGAAAAGCCCCTTACTACATGCCGTAGTAAGGGGCTTTCTGGTAAAAGGACGAGTCATACTGCGCAGAGCACGGATTGCTTCGTTATTCTGCCTCGCAATGACGAGCGTTAGGCCGCCGCTTGCAGTTTCTGGGCGGTTACTTTCCGCTTAATCTTGATGATACCAGCTTTATCCAAGGTCCAGATAACGGAGTAGGTCGGGTCGAATTCCCACCATTTTACCCCGAAATTCACGCGCATGGGCAGCTTGTGGTGGTTGTTCTGGAACAACTCCCCGAAAGCCAAAAAGTCCAGGGCCAGGGTGTTCTTGCTGTGGTCGTGGTTGTCGAAGTTCTGGTAGCCGTACTTGTGGCCGCCCCAGTTGACGATGGCCCCGTGAATGGGGCCCATCAGGAAGTGGATGGGCAGCAGCAGGAACATCCACCAGGCAGTGGCAAACTGCACGTAGAACAGCACGTAGAGCGCGCCCCAGCCAATGCGGGAATACCATTTGTCGCCCAGATTTTCGATAAGGGACCACTCGGGGTAGTCGCCTTCAAACCGCTCGGCCGCGGCGTAATTGCGGTTCAGCACATCATTATAAATGTTCTTGGTCTTCCACATCATGCTGAAAGCATTCGACGAAAATAGGGGCGAATGCGGGTCCATTTCCGTGTCGGAGTAGGCGTGGTGCATGCGGTGCAGCAGCGCGTAGGCCCGGGGCGACAGGAAAGAAGATCCCTGGCAGATATAGGTGAACAGGAAGAAGAACCGCTCCCAGAATTTGTTCATGGTGAACATTTTGTGGGCGGCGTACCGGTGCAGGTAAAACGTCTGCGTGAAGAGCGACAGGTAGTAGTGCGCTACAAAGAAAATGAGTATCGGCATGGGCCAGAAAAAGTTAGGGACGCAATCAGCGGCAGACGTGAAGACGCCCGCAAAAGCACAACGGCAGCGTATTAGTTCACATTTGCCAATACAAACCTACGGCCACACATACGGGTGGTCAATTATTTGGCTTAAAACGCCAAAATCTTATTCAGGATAGGTCTGAAGAGGCCAGGCATAGCTTTGCTCGTTGAGCCGTACAAAAACCGGCTACGGCACTAACTACTGTAGGCTATAGAAGGTTTGGGCTGCTTCCCAGTGCGGCATCTCCGGCACCGGAGCCCGGAAACACATAGCCTCCCGCGTCACGGGGTGCTCAAACTCCAGTTGCCGGGCGTGCAAGGCAATGCTTACGTCGGGCAGGGGAGCCAGAAAGCCGTATTTTACATCCCCCACGATGGGCGTACCCAGGCCGGTAGCCAACTGCACCCGAATCTGGTGGGGCCGGCCCGTAATGGGGTTTACCTGAATCAGGAAACGGTTGCCGGCCGCGCCCAGCACCTGGTAGTCTAAGTCCGCTTTCAGGCCCTGGGGGTGAAGCTTGGGGTAGGCCTTGGTAACGTTGCGAATCGGGTCTTTTACCAGCCAGTGGGTGAGGTGGCCGCTGTCCTGCTCGGGGCGTTTGCCTACCAGGGCCCAATAGGTTTTGTGCACCTTGTTGTCGCGGAACATTTCGTTCAGGCGGCTCAGGGCTTTGCTGGTTTTGGCCAAGGCTACCACACCACTAACGGGCCGGTCGAGGCGGTGAGCCACGCCGACGAAGGCTGCGCCCGGCTTTTTGTATTTAAACCGGAGGTACTCAGCCGCTTTGACGGATAGCGGCTCATCCCCGGTATTGTCGCCTTGCACCAGGACGCCGGCAGGCTTGTTGAGGATGAGCAAGTGGTTGTCTTCGAACAGAATTTCTTTCTGCTCCGACCAGATATTAGGACGATTCACGCGGTAAAGGTAAGCGGAAGAAGGTTAGAAGCGTTTAATACGCCTCCTCGGCACTGGGGAAGTTGTGGTCTTTCACATCCTTTACGTAGCGAGTCACCGCGTCGCTCATTAAGTCGGCCAGTTCGGCGTAGCGACGCAGAAAGCGGGGCTTGAACTCCTTGGTAATACCCAGCATGTCGTGGACAACCAGTACCTGCCCGTCTACATTGGGGCCGGCGCCGATACCGATTACCGGAATGGAAAGCTTCTCGGCTACCTGCTTGGCCAGAGCTGAGGGAATCTTTTCCAACACCAGCGCAAAGCAGCCCAAATCCTGGAGCAATTGGGCGTCTTCGATGAGTTTCTGGGCTTCGGCCTCTTCCTTGGCCCGCACGGTGTAGGTGCCAAACTTGTAAATGCTCTGGGGCGTGAGGCCTAAGTGGCCCATCACGGGTATGCCGGCCGTCAGAATACGGGTAATGGATTCCTTGATTTCGGCGCCCCCTTCGAGCTTAATAGCGTGCCCACCCGATTCTTTCATAATCCGGATGGCCGAGCGCAATGCCTCCGACGAATTGCCCTGGTACGAACCAAAAGGCATATCCACGACCACCAACGCCCGCTTCACGGCCCGCACCACCGATTGGGCGTGGTATATCATCTGGTCCAGGGTAATGGGCAGGGTCGTCTCGTGACCGGCCATAACATTGGAAGCCGAGTCGCCCACCAGCAGCACGTCGATACCCGCTCCGTCGAGGATGGTGGCCATCGAGAAATCATAGGCGGTGAGCATCGAAATCTTTTCGCCCCGCTGTTTCATGGCCAGGAGCTGATGCGTGGTGACGAGCTTAACTTCTTTGTGCTGCGACATTCGGGTGAGCGGCTAAATCGGAAGAGGAAGAATAAGGGCAAAGCTGCGGATTTTTTGCCATATCCGGCCCATCCGCCAATGATGCGGCCCGGGAAGCTTGTTCTCCGGGGTATGTATAGTTACCGTTGCCTAATCAAGAGTGCCCGTGGTGCCCAAATAAGTCAGCGGCCAATAGTAGGCATAAAAAAGCCGCCCGACTCCTTAAAGGGAGCGGGCGGCAGCGTGCAGCACTCGGCTTAGCGGTTCAGGAAGGAGCGGTTGCGGTTCAGCTTCAAATCCTGCAGCAGCGAAGATTTGGCCGCAATGGTCACGAAGTAGCCCCGCTGCAAACCAAAGGGCCGCCAGTTGCCCGAAATCTGCCAGCAGTGCAGGTCGCGGTAGAAGTCCAGGGACGGGGCCACTACCTGGTTGCTCACAAAGTCGTAGCTGGCGTTGTAGCCGAAGCGGAAGTTGCTGGTCAGCTTCACCGAGCCGCTGGCCGTAATCGAGGCCGAGGTAATGGGGCGGCGCAGGCGCGTACCACGTTCGGGCAGGGGGCCCGGGTCGGTGTAGGCCGTCGTGAAGCTGGCCGACAGCTCCCAGGGAATTTCGAAATCGACGTAGTCTTCGTAGGGGTTCACGCGGTTGGGCGTACCCAGCGTGGGGTCATTGGTAGGCGGCAGGTTGCGCGGCACCGTCGATTTTCGCTTGCCCTGGGCCGGGTTGAACTGGTAGTTCAACGACAGGTCGGCGGTGGCCAAGCGGGCCAGGCGGCGACGCGACTGTTCGAACAGGTACTTGTTGAGCAGGCGGCCGGTGGAGTCGCGCTGATAGAAGACAAAGTTGGCGTTGACGTTCACGTTGAGCTTGCGCGCAATCTGGGTGCGGAACACGGCCGACAGCGGCTGCAGCCGGAAGGAGTCGGCCGCCAGGTTGTAGCCCGTGCTGAAGTCAAGGCCATCAATCAGGCTCACTTTCTCAAACGGGGTGGTGCCGGTGGTGTCGTTGTTGTTGCGCACCTTCATTTCCACCTGGTTCTGCAGCGAGAAGCTGATCTGGCTAACCTCCGTACCGCTGGGCGTGCCGTAGAGGAAGCCCTGGTAGCGGGAGAAGCTCACCGGGTTCAGAATCCGGCCGTTGACTTCGTAGTTGTAGGGCTGGCCCTGGCTGTTGGTCAGGCCGGGCAGGGGCTGGTTTACCCAGTACAGGCTGCTGCGCCGGGTGTAGTCGGGCGCGTAGCTGTAGTTCAGGCTGGGCGTGAGCTTGTGGCGGATAGCCTGGATCTTGTGGGTGCCCTTGCGCACCAGCGTCCCGTAGACGTTGGTACCCAGGTTTACCCCGCCCGACCAGTTGTAGACCCGGTTGAACCCCCGTACGGTATCGATGCGAATGGCCCGGGCCACCTCGTTGTAGGAATAACGGAGGCGCTTGTTGTACCACACTTCCCCGTAGTTTACCGACGGCGACACGTTCAGGTGCTTGAGCAGGGTATAGGAGCCCAGCGCAATCTGGAACTGGTGCTGCACGCCGGTCTGGGAGTTGCGGAACAGGGGTGCTAAGTTGCTAAAGGAAACGGGCAGCTGGCTGGCTTCGCTAGTACCGCCGAGCAGCGGAATGCCGCTGCTCAGGCCGCGGGCCGGCAGGGAGTTGCTCAGCCGGTTTTGTCCGGTAAAAGTGTAGCCCACCGAAAACTGTTCGTAGAAGCGGCCCCGGGGCGAAAGGCCCAGCCACTCGTAGGGGTACTGCCGGGCTACGCCCACGGTAATATCGGGCAGGGTGAAGTCCATGCTGCCGGTAGCCGTGTTCTGGCTTTGGGTCAGCTGCAGGGCGTAGTTAACGGGCGAGTTGCGGATCTGCTTCTGGTAGCTGATGGTCGAGCTAAAGGAAGGGGTGAGGTAGCGGCGCTGATCGAAGCTGTTCTGCTGGTTGTAGTCGCTGCTACCGGCCTGCACGCTGGCCGAGAACCGGCCGCCGCCCGGCCGGGGCGTGGGGGTGTGGCTCCAGCTTAGCCAGAACGTGCGCGGGGTCCGGGGACGGCGGTACTCGGCATTGGTATTGACCGTATTGGAGCGCAGAATCAGGTCGGGCGGGCGCTGGCTGTAGCTGAAGTTCAACAGCCCGTTATAGGAATACCGCTTCAGGTACTGCATTTCGGCGGTAGCCCCGAAGCCCCCGAAGGAGTTGGCTACCCCCGAGTACACGTCGCCGGTGAAGCGCACCCCGATATTATCGTTGACCACCCAGTAGTAGCCGCCGTTGCGCAGGGCAAAGCCCCGGTCGGAGGTTTGGCCGAAGGAAGGGAAAATCAGGCCAGACGCCCGGCTTTTGCCCGGGGTCGGGAAGTAGCCGAACAGAAAGCCCAGCGGCGTGGGAATGTCGCCAATAACCAGGTTGAAGGGTCCGGTTACTACCTTTTCCTTCGGAATTACCTTCATCTTGGTGGCATTGATGAAGAAGTGCGGGTGCTCCAAGTTACAGGTCGTGTAGCGCCCGTTGCGGCCGAAGATTTCGTTCAGCTCGTTCTTTTTGATGGTTTCGGCGTGCACGTAGCCCTCGCCCTGCTGGGTGACGGCCTCGGCAATCTTGCCCCGCTTGGTTTTGAAGTTGTAGTTGATGCGCCCGGCCGCGTAGGTGCCCCCGGCATCCTTGAACACGGGTTTGTCCTGCACTTTGCCGGTGGTGTCGGCGGCGCCTTCGGCCGTGAGCAGGTTGGAGCTGTAGTCGACCGTGATGCGCGCCGCCTTCAGCTCCAGGTCGCCGTAGTCGATGCTGGACTTGTTGAAGAGGCGGGCCACTTTATTCTGCACCTCAAACCGGATAGAGTCGGTGGCCGAATACTTGATAGTGGTTTCAATGTCGCCCTTGGGCTTGGCCGACACGCGCAGGGAGTCGCCGGCAGCGCTGCTGTCGGTGGCCGCTAGAAGGGGCCGGCGCCGGGCCGTATCGGGCTGCACATCGGTAATGCGCCGCCCGTTGGAGTCGAGGCGGGGAGTAGTACCGGAGGTGCGGGTCTGCGGGACGGTCTGGCTCCGGGCAGCAGAACTAGTGCTGAGCCAAAGCACGGCCGCCAAAAACAGAAACGGCCACTGGCGCGCACAGAGACGGAAAGTAGAGAGGATAGACAGCGTAGACAGGGCCACGTGGTTTTTATCGTTTATTTTGTGGCTGTTTGCAAAGGTAACGGGTAGCTGCCCCAACTAACGAACTCCGTGCGGAATATTGTCGCTCTTTGCCTGTCGGGTCTGGTTTTTCTTTCGGGCTCGTCGGGAGCCGTAGTGCCGGGTGCGCCCGGTCTGCCGCCCCAGAAATATCATTTGCGTACCGTTGTGCTTGATGCCGGGCACGGCGGCAAAGACCGTGGCTGCACCGGCGTGAAAGCCCGGGAGGCGGACGTGTCCTTGAAAATCATCCTCGAAGTGGGCCGCCTCATCGAGGAAAACATGCCCGACGTGAAGGTGGTGTATACCCGTAAGACGGATGTGTTTGTGGAGCTGGCCGACCGGGCCGGCATTGCCAACAAGCACGGAGCCGACCTCTTTATCAGCGTGCATTGCAATGCCAGCGTGCCGGCTGCTTACGGCACCGAGGTCTGGACGATGGGGCCGCACAAGACCGAGGCCAACTTGTCGGTAGCCAAGCGCGAAAATGCCGTTATTCTGCAGGAAGACAACTACAAGGAGCGCTACAGTGGCTTCGACCCCACGTCGCCCCAGAGTCATATTCTGTTCTCGCTCTACCAGAGTGCCCACATGGTGAACAGCCTGCGCCTGGCCCAGAAGGTCGACCGGCAATTCCGGACCACCGTGGGCCGGCATTCCCGCGGGGTGAAGCAGGCGGGCTTCCTGGTGCTCTGGAAGTCGACCATGCCTTCGGTACTAATTGAAGCGGGCTTTCTGACCAACCGCTCGGAAGAGCAGTATCTCAACGATAAATCGGGGCAGTCGTATATGGCTTCGGGTATCTACCGGGCTTTCCGGGATTATAAGAATGAACTGGAAGCCATGAACGGAGAATAAGCGGGCTTCCATCCTTTTCGACGTGAGTTAGCGTTTATTTTCTACCTCCCTACACCCTCAAGATCTGACGCAACGTGTCAAAAGAAATTAAAGTGGCCCTGCTGGGCATTGTCGCCCTGGCAGCCTTATATATCGGGTTCAATTTTCTGAAGGGGAGCAATATCCTGTCGTCGGACCGAACCTACTTTGCCAAATACGATAACGTCGATGGGCTGACGGTGGGCAACCCCGTGATTCTGAACGGTATCAAAGTAGGACAGGTCAAAAACATGGAGCTGCTGCCCGAAGACCGGAACCGGATCCGGGTATCGTTGGAGCTGGAGAAGGGAATCGTGGTTGGCGACTCGACCGTGGCCAGCCTCTCGGGCTCGTTGCTGGGCAGCAAGACCATTACCCTGTTTCTGGGCAAGAACTCGAAAGTGTACGACGGGGGCGAGGAGCTCAAGTCCTACACCGTAGCCAGCATCACCGATGCTTTCCAGGCCAAGGCTTTGCCCGTGCTCGGCACCGTCGACTCGACGCTGATGAAGGTGAACGGTTTTTTGAGCAAGGAAGCCAAAGTAAGCCTACAGGCCACCCTGCTTAACGCCCAAGGCTCGACCGAGGCGCTCAAAAACCTGCTGATTATGAATCAGCGCAACATCAACCAGATTACGACCAACATGGCCAAGCTCACGGCCGAGCTGAACAAAACCAGCACTAAGTTCGACCGGATTGCCACCAACTTCTCCCAGCTCAGCGACTCGCTGAAAGGAGCCCCGGTGGGGCCGGCCATGCGCAAGCTGAACGCTACCATGACGGAAGCCCAAAGCTCGATGACGGCACTGAACAAGGCCCTGACCGACCAGAAAGGCTCCCTGGGTAAGCTCATCAACAACGACTCGCTCTACACCAACCTCAACGCCACGGCAGCCAGCTCCAACGCCCTGCTGGTCGATTTGAAGGCCAATCCGAAGCGCTACGTGCACTTCTCAGTGTTTGGGGGCGGCGGTAAAGACAAAACCAAGAAGGAAACCACCAAGAAGCCCAGTGGCGAAATCAAGGTGGAAGAGAAAAAAGTAGAAACTACGCCGCCCATCGGGGCCAACGACTCCACGTTGAAATAAGCCCTGGGAGCCGTACTGCAGAATCCATTACCTTTGAATCCGCCCCCTCCAGGGCGGATTTTTTGTGCCTTCCCCACCCACTTCCATCCCCACCCGCAATGGACCTCGAGTTCAACAAAAACGAAGACAGCATTAAGCAACTCACCTTTCAACTCTCCCAGCGCCTGAAAAAGGTGCAGCTCGGCGGCGGCGAAAAACGCATTGCTGCCCATAAGGCCAAGGGCAAACTCACGGCCCGGGAAAGAATCGACTATTTGATTGACAAGGACTCCCAGACCATCGAAATCGGCGCCTTTGCCGGGGAGGGGATGTACAAGGAAGAGGGGGGCTGCCCCTCGGGCGGCGTGGTCGTGGTTATCGGCTGGGTGCAGGGCCGGCAGTGCGTAATTGTGGCCAACGACGCCACCGTAAAAGCCGGGGCCTGGTTTCCGATTACGGCCAAGAAAAACCTGCGCGCCCAGGAAATCAGCATCGAAAACAAGCTGCCCATCATCTACCTCGTCGACTCGGCCGGGGTGTATTTGCCGATGCAGGACGAAATCTTCCCCGACAAGGAGCACTTTGGCCGCATCTTCCGCAACAACGCCGTGATGAGCAGCATGGGCATCGTGCAGCTGGCCGCCATTATGGGGCCCTGCGTGGCCGGCGGGGCGTATTTGCCCATTATGTCCGACGAGGCCATGATTGTGGACGGCACCGGCTCGGTGTTTCTGGCCGGTTCCTACCTCGTGAAGTCAGCCATTGGCGAAACCATTGACAACGAAACCCTCGGCGGGGCCACCACCCATTCCGAAATTTCGGGCGTGACAGACTACAAGTTTGCCAACGACGAGGAGTGCCTTGACCACATCCGCAATATCTTTGATAAGCTCGGGGCCAACCCCACGGCGGGCTTCTCGCGCAAGACTCCCCAGGCCCCGGCCAAGGACGAGAAGGAAATCCTGGGTTTGCTGCCGTCGGATCGGGTGAAGCCCTACGACATGATGGACATCATCGAGCGGCTGGTGGACAACTCGGAGTTTGAGCCCTACAAGGACCTCTACGGCCAGACCCTGATCTGCGGCCTGGCCCGCATCGACGGCTGGGCGGTGGGTATTGTGGCCAACCAGCGCAAAATCGTCAAATCCAAGAAGGGCGCCATGCAGATGGGCGGGGTTATCTACTCCGACTCGGCCGACAAGGCGGCGCGCTTCATCATGAACTGCAACCAGAAGAAGATTCCGCTGGTGTTTCTGCACGACGTATCGGGCTTCATGGTGGGCTCCCAGAGTGAGCACGGCGGCATCATCAAGGACGGGGCGAAGATGGTGAATGCCATGGCTAACTCGGTGGTGCCCAAGTTCTCGGTCGTTATCGGCAACAGCTACGGGGCTGGCAACTACGCCATGTGCGGTAAGGCCTACGACCCCCGCCTCATCGTGGCCTGGCCCACGGCCCAGCTGGCCGTGATGAGCGGGGCCGCTGCCGCCAACACGCTGCTGCAAATTCAGGTGGCTTCGCTCAAAGCCAAGGGCGAGGAAATCACCCCCGAAGCCGAAAAGGAGCTCCTGGACCGTATCAAGGCCCGCTACGACGAGCAACTCTCACCCTACTACGCCGCCGCCCGCCTCTGGGTCGACGCTATCATCGACCCGCTGGAAACCCGCAAACTAATTTCGGAAGGCATCAGTATGGCGAATCACGCCCCGATTGAGAAGCAGTATAACGTGGGCGTGATTCAGGTGTGAGAACAAGCTGAACCTGACCAGTAGAGACTAACACCTACTTGGCTGTTTAAATACTGCTGCCTATTCTTTTTGCCCGGCCCGCCGCAACGCCTGTTGTGGCGGGCCGCTTTTGTTTCTGCCTAACCTTGTGGCTGGCTTGACTCAACTGAGAACTTGGTAGACAAACTTGACTATTATGCCTAGTGTGTATATCAATTAGGTAAACAAGACATAGTATATGCGAACATTGTATATCTTATCGGTAAACGATATGCCAAGTATTGCAATCTTGTATACCATCAGTAGCAGACAACCTATCCTAATTCTGCGGGTTCTATTACTTCCCAACCAACTGAGCGTAGTCCGACGGCTGCCGAGTGAGTCCATCAGGACTTGCCAACTTAGCAAATGGCCCGCTGAGCAGAGCAGCTTCGGCCTTTTAAACAAAGTACGGGGAGTGACCCAATCGAACTATTTTTTGATTGGGTCGCTCCCCGTACGGCTTTCGTAAAAGTTCTTCTTGTAGCCGCCTCTTATCTTTGCCCGCCCACCACCACGGCCCTTGTAGGCCTGAGCACGACGGATGAAGAAAAGATTGCGGCGGGAGGCGCGCCGGGTGAAGCTGATTGTCTACGAGGAAACGCTGTTTGATTACAAAGAGCATTTCTGGACGTTTCTAGGCTCCTTCGTGGGTATTGGGCTCATTGGCCTGTTGAACAGCTACGTGCTGGAGCGCACCGATACCCTCTGGATCATCGGGTCGTTCGGGGCAACGTCCGTTTTGCTCTACGGCCACATCAACTCTCCGCTGGCCCAGCCACGCAACCTCCTTGGTGGCCACCTGATTGGGGCTTTTATCGGCGTCACAGTCCAGAAGCTGGTGGGCGGGGAACTGTGGCTGGCCGCGGCCCTAGCCGTGTCCCTGACTATTGTAACAATGCAGATGACCAAAACCCTGCACCCACCCGGCGGCGCTACGGCTCTAGTGGCCAACATCGGCTCGGCCCAGCTCAAGGCCCTGGGCTACTGGTACATGCTGATGCCGGTGCTGGCCGGAGTGCTAATACTGCTGACCGTGGCCCTGGTGTTCAACAATGCTACCGCCTCGCGCCGTTACCCCACAAATAAGCACTGGTATAAAATCTGGCAGCGTCGCTACGTGTAGGTAAGAGCCGGGGGATACACAGGCTGAGCGGGCAATACGGTAGTTAAGGCCAGCTAAGCGCCCTTAAGTCGTACCAACAACGGCTGGTAAACTACGATAACCAGCAGATCTGTCAAGTAAGGCCACGGGCAAGCAACACAACGGAAGAATTGGGTAGCACTTTTAGTTGTTTTTGCTTTACTTGCCATTATTAGCACCTACGGGTGGCTTAGTGGTACGTCCGATTAACGGATGGTGCCACCATGCAGCAAGCTATATTAGAAGAGTACAATTAGAGTTCTTTAGGTTTTATTAACTATCTGATTACCAATTAGATTTATGGCTATTCCTATTAGTCCAGAGCCGCTGTTGCTCGTGGTACGCGCGTATTATGGTTTTTCGCAAACTGAAGTAGCAGAGTTCTTGGGGGTTTCGCGGGGGCAGGTGGCCCTGGTAGAAACGGGGCGCCGCCTGCTGTCCTCGGTGGGGGAAAAACGGCTGCGTTTTCTCAGCACTTGCCTGAGCAACTTTGTCCCCAGCCAAGCCGAAATGTTTCCTTTCAGCGCCCCTACAGCCTGGGAGCCGTTGCAGTGTTATCAGCGCAAATGCCTGCGCCAGGCCCATGGGTTGCGTCAGGAGCTAGCCAGGCTACAGATGCTGGCCATGCAATGTCAGCGCCGCCTGCAGGATATGCCCGTTCTACGCGCAGCTCTGGCCCAAGAGCTGCCCACTGCTGACCTGCAAACCTGGTTGCACCAGCGTGAGGAACAGGCTCACGCCGGCCTGACCGAGTGCGGCCCCGCGGCCCAGGCGCTCCTGCAGATGCGCATCAATACCCTTGAATCGCAGGCGGCAGATGCAACTCGTAAGCTAGGTGCCATTAGGCGACCGTTAAGCAAAGCCCGGCCGCGGTTGTAACGCCTTTCGGCTTTGCTAGTGCTCCTGTAAAGGCTGCCCTGCTGAGCCGGGGGGTGGATCCTGTGCCATAGGAGGCCTGGCGTTAGCGCTAAGAGATCAGCATGACTGAGAGCCACTCAACCCGAAAGCCGGTTGAGTGGCTCTAGTGGCTGCCTATAGCGTAAACTGAACCAATCGGGGCGGTGAGCGGCGTAGGCGAAACCGGCCATTTCCCGTATAGCCATCAGACTATACCTGATGACTATGGCCAAGAAAACTGTCTCTGAAATTATTGTCGATACCTTGATGGCGGCCGGAGTGACCCGCGTCTATGGTGTGGTCGGCGACTCGCTCAACGGTATCACCGACGTAATTCGGGCCCGGGAAGGCATCGAGTGGGTGCACGTGCGCAACGAAGAAGCCGGAGCCTTTGCCGCCGGTGCCGAAGCCCACGTAACCGGTAGCCTGGCCGTGTGCGCCGGCTCATGCGGCCCCGGCAACACGCACTTGCTCAACGGCCTCTACGACTGCCACCGCAGCCGTGTGCCGGTGCTAGCCCTGGCCGCCCAGATTCCGAGCGTGGAAATCGGCAGTCAGTATTTCCAGGAAACCCACCCCGAAATCACCTTCAAAGAGTGCAGTGCCTACTGTGAGCTGATTGGCCACCCCGACCAAACCGTGCGCTGCACCGAAATGGCTATCCAAACTGCCCTGACCCAGCGCGGGGTGGCCGTGCTGGTAGTGCCCGGCGACATCAGTCATCAACAGGCCGAGGCGCCCGAGCCTCGCCTGCCCGTGCTGCGCAGCAAAGCTACGCTGGTGCCCGGACTGGAAGATCTGCGTGCGGCCGCCGATGTGCTGAATTCCAGCGGCAAGGTCACCATTATGGCCGGGGCCGGCTGCGCCCAGGCGCATGCCGAGCTGCTGCAAGTGGCCGAAATGCTGGGTGCGCCGGTGGTACACGCCCTGCGGGGCAAGGAATACGTGGAGCCCAGCAACCCCTACGATGTGGGCATGAGTGGCCTACTGGGCTTTACGTCCGGTTACGAGGCCCTGATGAGCGCCGACGCCTTGCTTATGCTCGGCACCGATTTCCCGTACACGCAGTTTTTGCCCCAGGATGCCCGCACCGTCCAGATTGACCTGCGCGGCGAGCATATTGGCCGCCGGGCTCGGGTGGAAGTGGGCCTTATCGGCGACGTAGCGGCCAGCCTCCAGGCGCTGCTGCCCCTGCTGAATCATAAGTCGGACCGCCGCCATCTGGAGCGGGCCCTCAACAACTACCGCGAGGCGCGGCAGGACCTCGACGAGCTGGCCGTGGGCGAGGCCGGCGACACGAGCATGCACCCGCAGTACGTGGCCCGCTTGCTGGATGAGCAGGCCGCCGAAGATGCCATTTTCACCTGCGACGTGGGCACGCCTACCATCTGGGCGGCGCGCTATCTGCGCTTCAACGGGCAACGCCGCCTGATTGGCTCCTTCAACCACGGCAGCATGGCCAACGCCATGCCTCAGGCCTTGGGGGCGCAGCTGGCTTTTCCCGGCCGGCAGGTCATTGCCCTGGCCGGCGACGGAGGCTTCGCCATGCTTATGGGCGAGCTGCTGACGCTTAAACAGCTCAAGGCTCCGGTTAAAATCGTCATCTTCAACAACAACAGCCTGGCCTTTGTGGAGCTGGAAATGAAGGCCTCGGGTATTCTCCAGTACGGTACCGACCTGGAAAACCCGAACTTCGCGGCCCTGGCTGAGGCGGCCGGCATTCGGGGTATCCGCGTTGAGGACCCCGCCGCCCTGCCCGCCGCCGTAGCGGCAATGCTGGCTCACCCGGGCCCGGTAATCTTGGACGCCGTAGTTAAGCGCACCGAGCTTTCCATGCCGCCCACGATTCAGAAGCAGCAAGTGCTGGGCTTCAGCCTCTACACCTTAAAAGCTATTATGAGCGGCCGCGGCGACGAAGTGCTGGAATTGGCCAAAACCAACTTGCTACGCTAGGGGAGTAGTCATCGAATTGTGATTCCCACCCTGCAGTGGCTTTGCCGGTATGAGATGCGGAATGATAGGTGTGGTCGTAGAACTATTTTCGTCCATGCCAACGAAATAGCGAGTCGGCCGTTCTTTCTCAAACTCAACGGCCACGTTTTACCTTTCTCCCGAATTGAACAATATACCGTCGGATATATGTTAATTCCTGGCAGCCAGCCGTGCGCAAACCGCGGCAGTTGCTTTTATTTGCTCTTTCCCCGCAGTACGGCAGCCTCTCTTTGCCGCGGCCCGCACCCTAGTCCATGACCAACAAAGAAATTAAAGCCTTAATCTCCCTGCTGGATGATCCGGAAATTGCTCCCCAGATCCAGGACCGCATCCAAACACTAGGAGAAAGTATTATTCCATTTCTCGAAGAATCCTGGGAAGAAAGTCTCGACCCCCAGCAGCAGCAGCGACTCGAAGATCTGATTCATAACCTGCAGTTCGACGGGCTACAGCAGCGCCTGCGCGTGTGGCGCGACTCGGGTGGCGAAAACCTGCTGGAAGGCATGTGGCTGCTGAACTCTTACCAATACCCCGACGCCGATTTGCAGGCCCTGAACCGCGCCATCGAGCAGCTGCGCTTCGAGGTCTGGACCCTGCTGCGCCCCGACATGCACCCCGCCGACCAGGTGCAGGTGCTGAACCACGTTTTGTTTCGCACGCACAAGTTTGCCGCCAACACCCAGAACTTCCATTCGCCGGCCAACTCCATGCTGCATCTGGTACTGGAAACCCGCCGGGGCAACCCCCTGACGCTGTGCGTAATTTACCTGCTTGTAGCCCAGCGTTTGAACCTGCCGATTTACGGCGTGAACCTGCCCAACCTGTTTGTGCTAACCTATCGGCCGGAAGACCGTGCTGCTCCAGCGTTTTACATTAATTGCTACAACCGCGGCCTGATTTTGTCGCGCACCGACATTGAGCACTACGTTGCCCAGCTGAACCTGTCGTCAAACGATATTTTCTTCGAGCCCTGTTCCCACCTCGATATTGTGCGTCGCGCCCTGCGCAATCTGATGCTGAGCTTCGAGAAAATGCAAGAACCGGCCAAAGCCGCCGAGGTAAGCAAGCTGCTGGCCATTCTCACCGACGAAAGCGGCGAACCAACCGACAGCAGCGCCGCCGAAGACGACGACGAGGAGTAAGAGCTGATGCTCCATATGCCCTGTCCATACTGACGCATTCCATCCAGCGGAACGGGCAGAGTTCTCTAATGTGAAAAGCCCTTTACTCAACGACGAGTAAAAGGCTTTCTGGTAAAAGAATGGCTAGCACTAGCAGGACGAATGGCTCGCTTCGTTCGCCGTAGCGGGCGAATTGCTTGGTCGTACCTCTTTTTATGCTGGGGGCGTTAGGGCTTCTTGATCAGGCAGCCGGCCGCCCGCTTGTCCGTGACGCCGACGGGGCGGCCCGCCAGAATATTGTCCAAGGCCTGTGCCAGATACTTGTCCTTGGCGTAGGCTTCCACCTGGGCATTGTCGTCGATGGCACCCTTGTAGCGCACCACAAACCCGCTGCCGGCTGGCACCAGCACAACGGCTTCGGGCGTTTTGGTAGCGCCTAGCAGGCCGCTTACCTGCTGGCTCTCATCGGTCAGATAGGGGTAGTCGTCGGCGCCCGTGGTTTTCATCTTCAGCTTCTCGGCATCGGCCGCGTCGGCGGTAGCCTCAAGGTTGATGGGCGTGTTGATAAACAGAAACTGCACTCCCCGGCCGCTATACGCCGAGTTCAGGGCATTCAGCCGGTTTTGGTACAGCTTGGAAAACGCGCAGTTCGGGTTGACAAACACCACGACTACAGCCTTGTTTTTGGCGTAGCTGCTCAGCGTTACGCTGGCGTTGGTGGGGCTTTTCAGGGTAAAGTCACTGACCGTTCGGCCATCCTGGGCGCGGGCCACGCCCACGGCGAGGGCAGAAAATACCAGGGCCGCAGCGGCAAGTAGAGAAATTCGACGAAAGGTCATACGGTAGGGCAAGGTCAGAAGGAAGGGGGCGCGACGTCCTCCACGCAGTAGGTGAGGATGTAGTCGGGCGTAAGGCGCTGGTAGTGAATCTGGTGTTGGCTGCGGGAGTTTTCTAGCAGCAGGTGCCCCGTCAACACACCTGCCTCCCGCAGCTCAAACGGGTTGAGCCGAATTTGCTCTTTAAACACCAGGCCCCGGCGACTATGCAGCTTATAGAGCGTCTCTTTGGCACTCCAATAGAGACTGTGTTTGGCTACATCATCACCGGTGTTGGCTAGCTCGTCTTTCGATAAAAACCTGGTAGCCAACAATTGCGCTTTGGTGCGAATCAGTTCAATATCTGTGCCAACGCGGCCGCGGGTAGCAACAATGCCGGCCAGCCACTGCCCGGAGTGCGACAACGAAACCGCATAATCAGGTAATTGCTCGAAAAAAGGCCGGCCATTTTCATCGTTGCGCAACACGGCCCGGGCATCCGCATTTACTTCTCTGAGTAGGGCATGGGCCAGGGCCCGGCCGGCCAGCCACTGCAACGTGCGGGCTTCGTCGCGGGCGGCGGGCTGCAACTGGCTATATAGCTCCGGGCGTGGCACCAAGCGCAAAAGCTCCGCCGGTTGCTCCGTCAGCTGCCACAGGCCCAGCAGGGCATGTTCAGAAAGCGGCGTAACGGAATGAAGGGGCATGGGCGGATGAACGGTAGAAGGGGGCGGCCAGATTGTGGCTTGGTAACTAAAAACTGCCCTGCAATCAGCAGAGGCGGAATATGGGCCGCTAGTGGGCCCAATACGCTCTGCTCGTCAAAACTGGCGTATTTTTGCCCTAAATCCTAACTCCCTGCCATGCCGCTGCTTTTTCGTCCGGAGGTTCAGAAGCTTGCCACCCTCAGCGGCCACCACGACTGCGTCTACGCCCTGACCGGGGCCCCTGCCACTCCCATCGTGTACTCGGCTGGCTCCGATGGATTTGTGGTAGCTTGGAACAGCGCCGTTCCGGAGCAGGACGGGGAATTGGTAGCACGGGTTGAAAACTCGGTGTACGCGCTGCAGTATGTAGCCGGTCGGAATCTGCTGCTGATAGGCCACAACTTTCAGGGCGTGCAGGTAATAGACCTGCATCAGAAAAAGCTGGTGCATGCCACCGCCCTGCCCCCGGTAGCCATCTTCGATATCGTGTACGCGGCCAGCCAGCAGCGCATCTACGTAGCGCTGGGCGACGGCACACTGGCCGTGCTGCACAGTGAGACTTTCCGCCTTCTGCACTTGCAGCGCCTGTCGGATAAAAGCCTGCGCTGCCTGGCCCTGCACGAGGAGCGCGGGGAGTTGGCCGTGGGCGGTAGCGACCAGCTGGTTCGGGTGCTGGACGCGGCTTCGCTGCAAGTAAAATACACCCTCGAGGGCTCCACCAATTCGGTATTTACCGCCACCTACTCGCCCGACGGCCGCTGGCTGCTCACGGCCGGGCGCGATGCGCATCTGCGCATCTGGGACGTGGCCCAGGGCTACCCCGAGGCCCAGAGTATCATTGCCCACCTGTTTGCCATCAACCACGTAGCGTACAGCCCGGACGGGCAGTTTTTTGCTACCTGCAGCATGGACAAATCGATTAAGCTGTGGGAGGCCGAGAGCTTCCGCCTGCTACGCGTGCTCGACAAGGCCCGGCACGCCGGCCACGGTACTTCGGTCAACAAGTTATTTTGGTCAGGACCGCGGAATCGGCTAGTTTCGTGTAGTGACGACCGCAGCCTTGCGGTTTGGCAGCTGGTACAGAGTGGCTAGTCCTGCGCAGATAGAAACCTCCGGTTGGTGCCGCCTAAGCATTCCGCACAATTACCTGTTGGCTGGTACTGCCCGCTCCGTACCTAATTCCTTTTTTCGATTACCATGAAAATCACCGCCCTCGATATCCGGCAGAAGACCTTTGAAAAAGCATTTCGGGGCCTCAATAAAGAAGAAGTAGAAGCCTTTTTGGTTACGCTTTCGCAACAGTGGGAGCGAATGGGCGACGAAAACCGCGAGCTGCGCATTAAGCTGGAGCATGCTACCCAGGAAGTGAGCAAGATGCGGGAAGTGGAAACCTCTCTCTACCGCACCCTGAAAACGGCCGAGGACACCGGCAATAGCATCACGGAGCAGGCCCAGCGCGACGCCGAGTTGCGGGTGCGCGAAGCCCAGCTCAAGGCTGAGCAGCTGCTGGCCGACGCCCGCCAGAAAGCCCGCCACGTGGTGGATGAGGCCTACAAGCAGGCCGAGAAAACCGTGGCGGAAATGAAAACCGAAGTCAATGGGCTAGGGCAGGAGTGCCAGCGCCTGGAAGCCCAGATGGAAAGCCTCGTGCGCGACTTGCAGCGCCTGGCCAATGACGCCCTCGATAAGGTAGAAAAAGTGAAAGCCCGGCCGAAAACCTCGGCAGCAGCCATCCTTTCGCGGGCGGCCAGCGTAAAGGTGAACAGACCCGATTCTTCACCCGAAACCGACACTGCCATGTTTGTAGGCTCAGCTTCTTCCTCTTCCGTAGCCGCTGTAGCGGGTGCTACCGCTGCCGCCGTGGGCGGCGTCGCCCTCGATCAGCCCGCTTCTCGCCCCATCGGGCCCCAGCCCGGTAGCTATAATCCCAAGCCGGGGCAGCAGCCCGACCCCGGTGCGCCAGCCCAAACGCCCGGCCCCGATATCGAGCCTAACCGCCTGCCCAACGAAAACCCGGGCCACGTAGATCCGTCGCGTATTTATAACCCCGAGCCTTCGCGCGTGCCCGAGCCCGACTCTCCCCGCATCGAGCCCACGGCCCCCGACATCCAGCCCATCGGGCCCGGCCACCCCGAAATTACCCAGCCTTCGCCCGCCACGCACCCCGGCATGGCCGCAGCCGCTTCGACGGAGAAGTCATTCTTTGACGAAATATAAACTCCGGATTTCTCCGCGTTTTGTCGTCGATTACATTTGAAGCCTGCCTTTCGGGGCGGGCTTCACTTTTATACAGCTGCCTCAGCAAAGCGGCCTAGAAAACTAGCGGGGCAGTAGAATGCGAGGCACTCAGAGCCTTGCTCGTTGCTCGGCCTTTCTAAGCAATTACAGGCGGCAGCTGTTTACCGTTTTACACTTTCACCTCGTCACTATATGGGCCAGATTGCACTGGAAGGAATGGAGTTTTTTGCGTTTCACGGCTTTTATGATGAAGAGCAGAAAATCGGCAACAAGTACGGCGTTGATTTATACATTGAAACGGACCTGCACGCGGCCGGCACCTCCGACAAGCTCGATGCGACGGTAAATTATGAAGTCCTGTACCGGGTAGTGGCCGAGGAGATGCTGGCTCCGGCCCGCCTGCTGGAACACGTAGGCCACCGCGTGATGGACCGGGTGATGCAGAAGTTTCCGCACGTAAAATCGGTGAAGGTCTGCGTGTCGAAGTTCAACCCGCCCCTGGGCGGTATCTGTCACCGGGCCCGCGTAACGCTGAAGCGCAAGCGCGCCAAGCAACTGTAGTGGTTGAAGGTGAGTCTGTTAAAGCCCGGTTGGTAGCCGGGTTTTTTGTTGCTAGAGTATTTGTACGAAATAAATCGTAGATAAAATTTGCTTCTACGATTCACTTCGTATATGTTTGATGTACGAAGTAGTTCGTATCAAGAAAAGCACCTAGTTATGAGTAAGGCATCCCTTCCTAAACCCACCGAATCGGAACTCGAAATCCTGCAAGTGCTCTGGCAGCACGGCCCCAGCACGGTCCGGTTCGTGAACGACGAGCTCAGCCGCAAGCGCGACGTGGGCTATACGACGACCCTGAAACTGCTGCAACTCATGCTCGACAAGGGCTTGGTGCTGCGCGACGACGACAGCCGCACCCACGTGTACCGGGCCGCCGTGCGCGAAGAGGAAACCCAAAGTCAGCTGCTCGACCGGTTTGTGGAAGCCGCCTTCGGGGGCTCGGCCATGAAGCTGGTAATGCAGGCCCTGGGCAACCGCCGCACATCCAAAGAAGAGCTACGCCAGATTCGGACGCTGCTCAACGAAATCGAAGAGGATAAACCCGAAACTGAGAAAGGAGGCCCCAATGAACTGGCTTGAGAACGTACTGTCGCCCGAGCTAGTGCGAGCCGTGGGCTGGACGATAGTCCACTCGCTCTGGCAGGGGGCCATGGTTGGGTTGGCGTTGGTGGGGCTGTTGCTGGTGCTGCGCCGGCACTCGGCCCAGGTGCGCTACAACGTGGCCGGCCTGGCCCTGATTACCATGCTCGGGCTGGCGCTGGTCACGTTTGGGCGGCACTACGCCGTGGCCCTGGCTAGCAGCAAAGCCGCTGTTGCGGTGGCCGGCACCGCAACCTCGACTACTACTCTAAGCCTGTCGCCGGCAGCGGCAGCTGCCACGGTTGAGGTAGCCCAGCAGTCCACTTCCTTGCTCGAAATCGGCCGCCAGTATTTCGACCAGCACCTGCCCCTGATTGTGGCGGCCTGGTTTCTGGGGCTGCTGGCCATGACGCTGCGGATGCTTGGCGGCCTGGCGTATGTGCAGCGCCTGCGCCACTACCGCGTCGAGCCCTTGTCGGAACAATGGAATGAGCGCCTGAAAGTGTTGGCCGAGCGGGCCGGGCTGAAGCGCACGATTACGTTACTTGAATCGGCGCTGGTAAAGGCGCCACTGGTAGCAGGCCACCTCAAACCGGTGATTCTGCTGCCTCTGGGTACGGTGATGGGACTGAGCCAGGCTCAGCTGGAAGCTATTCTAGCCCACGAGCTGGCCCATATTGCCCGCCGCGACTACCTGATGAACATTCTGCAGTCGATGGCCGAAATCCTGTTTTTCTACCACCCCGCCGCCTGGTTTATCACGGCCTGCCTGCGCACCGAGCGCGAGAACTGCTGCGACGACGAGGCCACCGCTATCTGCGGCGACCCGCTGACCCTGGCCAAAGCCCTGGCCGCCCTGGCCGAAATGGGCCAGAACGTGTATCCGACGCCCCAGCTGGCTTTGTCGGCGGTGGGCCCCGATGGCTCGTTGCTGGGGCGTATTCGGCGCCTGGTGCAGCGCCGGGCCACGCCTACGTTCTCCGAGGGCTTTATGGCAGCTCTGGTGGTCATCGGCGGCTTGGCGCTGATTGGCCTGACTACGGTCGTAGCTATGGCTAACCCCCGGCCCTGGCCGGAAAAAGCCAAGGAACTGGTAGGAGCCGTGTTCGGTCCCGAAAACAGCATCTGGGCCAACAGCCTGCCTACATTTCAGGCAGAAGAAGCTGCCCACGCCGCTTTCCCGGCACCCTTGGCTCAGGGCAACGACGATGACGATAAGAAAAAGCGCAAGAACAAAGGCAAAGACGATAAGCACACTGTGATAGTGCGCGACGCCGACGAAGGCCAGACCCTGCGCCGGGGCAAAGATGGCGGAACGGTGGTCGTGAAGCGCGACAAAAAAGGTCGTATCACGGAGCTGTATGTGGACGGCCAGCGCATCGAAATGGAGGAAGGCAAGCCCAAAACAAAGAGCAACACCACCGAAGTTATTCGCCTGGCTCCTTCCAGCCGCAGCCGGCGGAGCACCGCTTCCAACTTTAACTTTGACTTCGACTCGCGCAACTACGGCATGTCGGCCCGTGACCAGCAGGAGCTGCAGAGCTCGATGCGGCGCCTGGAGCAGGACTTGGCCCGTAACCCGGCCATCGTGCGCCGCGACGGTACCACCAGCATCATCCTCAATGATGGTAACCGCGTGGAAGTCCGCTCGGGCAAGGATGTGAGCATCAATACCGACAAAATAACCGCGAAGGCCCTGCTGGATGCCGAGCGCTCGTTGCGCGAAGCCGAGCGGACCGAAACCGATGCGGAAGCCCGTACTAAGATTCGGGAAGAGCTGGAGCGCATTCAGGAGCGGCGCGAAGAGATTCGCGAACGGCAGCAGGAAGCCCGGGAGCGGGAGCAAGAAGCCAATGAGGCCGTGCGGGAGCGCCAGCAACTGGAGCGCGAACGGTACCAGGCCGAACGGGAGCGGTACCAGGTTGAGCGGGAACGATACCGGGCCGAGCGGGAAAAGGAACGCGCCGTTCGGGAAGAGCAGAACCGCAAGGTGGAAGAGTCTATTGTCGATGAGTTGGTAAAAGACAAGCTAATCAAGGACAAGAAGTATTTCCAACTGGTGCTGAAAGCCAACGAAATGGTGGTGGATGGCGAAAAGCAGCCTGAAGCCGTGGTCAACAAATACCGCAAGCTGTTTGAAGAAGGAACCGGCCGCACCCTGGGAGCCAATGGGTCGGTGATTTTCAGCAACACCGGCAACGACAGCAACCGGATTTACTCCAACACCACGGGCAGCTCGAAGTACATGCCTGTGCCCCCGGCGCCACCAGCTCCGCCAGCTGCCCCCCCTCGCCCCCCACGCACGCCCCGTGTACCGAGCTCGAGCTTAACGCCCCCGGCTCCGGCTCCACCCGCCCCGCCCCGGGCGCCGCGCCCACCTCGCGCGCCGCGCAATGTGAAAGTGAATTCGGTAGCCCTGGGTGAGCAGCTGCGCAAAGACGGCCTCATCAACCAGAATGCCCGCTCGTATCAGCTGCAACTGAACAACTCGGGTATGTCGGTGAACGGGCAGAAACAGTCCGAAGAAACGGCGAAGCGCTACCGGGAGCTACTCGGCAAAAACGACGGCAAGAACTTCAACATGGACGTCGTCATCACCGAATAGCTTTCCTTTCCCCGAAAAAGGCCTGCCAGCTGGCAGGCCTTTTTTTGTGGCTGTTTCGCAAGTGCTGAGCAACCATTAGGCATCGGCTATCATCTATTCCCGCACTATCTCTCCCTCTTTACCCCGCGTTCATGTTTCTACGTGTACTTCTCTGTTGTTGTGTTGGGCTGCTTACGTACACGGCTGCTGCTCAAACTTCGTCCACTGCCTCGGCCGATGCCAAGGTGCTGGCTCCCAAAAAGCAGCTGCAGGCCTTGCGCATCACGGAGGGCATCAAGCTGGATGGGGTGCTCGACGAAGCCATGTGGCAGCAGGCGGGCATTGCCACCGATTTTATTCAGAACCGCCCCAATCCCGGCCCGCCCGAAAAGCACAAGACCGAGGTGCGCGTGCTCTACGACGACGCCAACCTCTACATCGGGGCCGTAATGCACGACGTGTCGGGCGACTCCATCCTGCGGGAGCTAACGGCGCGCGACAACTTCGGCAACACCGACTTTATCGGAATCTTCCTCGATACCTACCACGACAAGCTCAACGGCTACGGCTTTTTCGTGACTACGGGTGGGGTGCAGATGGACTGCCGCTACTCGCCCGCGGGTGGGGAAGATTTCAACTGGAATGCCGTGTGGGACTCGCGCACCAGCGTGAAAGGCACCGACTGGGTGGCCGAAATGCGGATTCCGTACTCGGCCATCCGTTTCAGCCAGGCTCCCGAGCAACTTTGGGGACTCAACTTCATGCGCCAGCGCAAGCGCGACAACCAGGCATTTTTCTGGAACGAGGTGAAGCCCGCCGTGGACGGTTTCGTAAACCAGTGGGGCACACTCGAAGGCTTGCGTGATATTAAACCGCCCCTGCGCTTGTCCTTGACGCCTTACGTGTCGGGCTACGTGAACCACAACCCGCTCAACGACGAGGGCACGCGCCGCACCACGACCAGCTTCAACGGCGGGGCCGACGTGAAGTGGGGCATCAACGAAAGCTTCACCCTGGACGCCACCCTGGTGCCCGACTTTGGGCAGGTGCAGAGCGACAACCAGGTGCTGAACCTGTCGCCCTTCGAGGTGCAGTTCAACGAGAACCGCCAGTTTTTCACCGAAGGCACCGAGCTCTTTAACAAAGGCAACCTGTTTTACTCCCGCCGCGTGGGTGCCACGCCCATCGGCTTTTACAACGTGGAAGCCGGCGACAACGAGAAAATTGTGCAGAACCCGCCCGAAACCCGGCTGCTGAACGCTACCAAAGTCTCGGGGCGCACGAGCAAGGGCCTGGGGGTAGGCGTGTTCAATTCCGTGTCGAACGACGTGTACGCCACCATTCGCAACACCGAAACGGGGGAGGAGCGCCGCGAATTAACCCAGCCCTTCAGCAATTACAACATTGCGGTGCTGGATCAGTCGCTGAAAAACAACTCCTACGTCTCGCTCATCAACACCAACGTCACGCGCTTTGGCCGTACCTACGATGCCAACGTAACGGGCGGCCTGTTCCGCTTTGCCAACAAGAAGAACTCCTACGCCGTGGATGGCCGCATAGTGTACTCGCGCCGCCGGGGCTACTTCTTCCACGAGGAAGACTTGGTCGACGACCAGGACGGCTATAAGTACCAGGTGGGCATCAGCAAAATCAGCGGCAGCTTTACCTGGGGCGTCAACCACGGCATCGAGTCGCACACCTACAACCCCAACGACCTGGGCATCTTGTTTGGCAACAACAATATTTCCCAGGGTATTTACGGCAACTACAACCACTACAAGCCTTTCTGGAAGGTCAACAACTTCTACTCCTACTTCGGCCTCGACCAGTCGTTGCTTTACCGGCCCACCGTGTACCAGAAAACCAACCTCTACGGGGGAGCCAACACGACTTTTACCAAGAACTTTCTGACCGTAGGCTTCAACTTCGACGTGAACCCCATCAACCGGGACTACTTCGAGCCGCGCAAGGAGCCGCTGGGCGACTACTACGTGCGCGTACCCGCCAACGCCAACTTCGGCGCCTTCACCTCAACGGACTACCGTAAGAAGCTGGCGTTGGACTTGAATGCCGGGATTCGGGGCTACAAGGAGGAAGACCGGTTTGAGCGGCCCCAGCGCCTGGGCATCGGCTTTGGGGTGTCGCCGCGCTACCGCGTTAACAACAAGCTCAACTTCCGCTACAGCCTCGACTGGAGCACCAACCGCAACCAGATTGGCTACGTGAACCCCTCGAGCGGCGACAACGGCAGCCTGAGCAGCAAATACCCGGAGGATGCCCGGATTCTGGATGAGTTTCCGGAGGCCGTGCTACTGGGGCGCCGCCGTGTCGTGACGGTTTCCAACGTCCTGCAGGCGGCTTACACGTTCACCAACCGCATGTCGCTGACGGTGCGCACCCGCCACTACACCAGCACCGTGCGCTACCTGGATTTTGCCCGCTTGGCCCCCGGCGGCGAGGAAACGCTCGTGGACTACACCCGCAACCGCGACAATACTTTTAACGCCTTCAACGTGGACGCGGTGTACTCGTGGTGGTTTGCACCCGGCTCCCAGATCAGCGTCGTCTGGAAAAATGCTGGCTCTACTTTCCTGCAGGCCAATGAAGCCACGCCGCTGTATTTCGACAACCTGAACAACACCATCAATACCCCCCACAACAACTCGGTATCGGTCAAAATCCTGTACTATTTGGATTACTTAGCCGTGCGGCCCCGGCGGGCCTAAGCCGCCTGGCTGCACCCCTTCGACTACGCGTACCGCGGCGGCCTCCTTACTGGGTGGGTGCGCCGGGTTTGTGGTCAAATGATGAAAGAAGCCACCTGAGGGCTACGCTAAGTTGCTACCACCGCTTATTCTATTTCACGCATGCATCTGGGTTCCGTCGCGCTGCTGGTGCGCGAGTACGACGAGGCCATAGCCTATTACGTCGGCACCTTAGGCTTTCAATTGCTGGAAGATACCGATCTGGGCCAGGGTAAGCGGTGGGTGCGGGTAGCGCCTGCTGGAGCCGCCACCAGCTTGTTGTTAGCCCAGGCCAGAAGCCCCGAACAGATGCAGGCCATCGGCAACCAGTCCGGGGGCCGAGTATTCCTGTTTCTGCACGCCGATGATTTCTGGGCCGACTATCACCGCCTAAAAACGCGGGGCGTGCAGTTTGTGGAAGAGCCCCGTCTGGAAAGCTACGGCTACGTAGTCGTGTTTACCGACCTCTACGGCAATGCGTGGGACCTGCTGGAAGCGACACTATAAACCAATGCCGCCCAGCCTGGAAAATAAAAGGCTGGGCGGCCTTACCGTTACGCAGGCCAAATGGTAAGGCTACCACTTACCAGGCAGAGCCATGGCCTACCGTGAAATGACTAAATGACTACAAGCCCAGCAACTCGGCGGCGGCCCCGAAAGCCGATTTGCTGCCTTGCAGCACTTGCTGGCGCAAGCCCGGTAACTCAGCCTGTACGCTGGGCTTGGCGTAGAACTGCTCCTCCAGCCCTTGGCGGATGGCCTCGTAAAGCCAGTGCAGGTTTTGCTCCTGCCGCCGCCGCTGAAAGTAGCCGCTGGCCTGAGTTTGCTCGACGTACTCTTCCACCACCTGCCATACTTCCGGTACGCCCTTGCCCGTGAGGGCCGAACTGACGGTAACCTTCGGGCTCCAGCCCGAGGGGGCCAGCGGAAACAGGTGCAAGGCATTCTGGTACTCGCGGCGGGCCAGCTTGGCGGCGGTTTCGTTCTGGCCGTCAGCCTTGGTGATGGTCACCGCATCGGCCATTTCCATGATGCCCTTCTTGATGCCCTGCAGCTCGTCGCCGGCCCCGGCCAGCATCAGCAGCAAAAAGAAGTCGACCATGCCGTGCACGGCCGTCTCGCTCTGGCCCACGCCCACGGTTTCGATGAAGATAACGTCGTGGCCGGCAGCTTCGCACAAAATCATGGCCTCGCGGGTGCTGCGTGTGACGCCGCCCAGGCTGCGGCCCGCCGGCGAGGGGCGAATGTACGCCCGCTCGTGGGCCGCCAGCTGGTTCATGCGGGTTTTGTCGCCCAGGATGCTGCCGCCGCTGCGCTGGCTGGTGGGGTCGACGGCCAGCACGGCCAGGCGCTTGCCCTGCCCGAGCAGCTGCAGCCCCAGGGCTTCGATGAACGTGCTTTTGCCCACGCCCGGCACCCCCGTAATGCCTACCCGCACCGAGCGGCCGGCGTGGGGTAGCACCCGGTCGAGAACTTGCTGGGCCAAGTGCTGATCGGAGGGCAGGGTGCTTTCCACGAGCGTAATGGCCCGGCTCAGCACCATGCGGTTGCCCGCCAAAATACCATCGGCGTACTGATCAACGGAAAAGCGTTTGGCCAAAATCAGGGTCTTTTGAAAGAAAATACTGGGGCGGAGCGTTTACGGTTGCTCCGGCAGCCCAAGCTCCGGCCCGCAAAATAGTAGGCGTGGGCCAGAATCCTGGTGCGCTCTGGTACGTAACCGAAGATGGCGCTTGTCGGGAAACCACTCCCGAGAGCGGCTGACGTAGCGCACTGCATCCTTTTTATCCAGTATTTCGCCCCGTGAAAACTATCCGTTTTGCCCTGAGTGCCGGCCTCTGGCTGGCTACTGCTACCGGCCTACGGGCCCAAACCGAACTGAACTCCTTTTCCATTGTGGGGCGGGGCGGGGTGGCCAATACCTTTGCCAATGACTACCAGGCCCTGGGCGTGAACCCGGCCAACCTGGCCCGCACCGGCAATGCCGTGGTGGCTTTTACCATTGGGGAGGGCGGCGTGGGCGTGGCGTCCGAGTCGCTGACGCGGGCCCAGATTCGGGCCTTTCTGCGCCCCTCCGACCAACCGCTGACGCTAGCCGAACGACAGGGGCTGGCCCGGGCCTTTACTTCGGAAAATGCCTTGAATGTAAATGCCGACGTTGTGCCCCTGGCCGTGTCGGCGTCGTTTCCGGTGCTGGGCAGCTTTGCCATCAGCAACCGGCAGCGGCTCGTCGGGCACATAGCCCTTAATCAGAATGCCGCTGAAATCCTGTTTCTGGGCCAGGATGCGCCCATCTACGCCAACTATAATCCGGCCACGTCGCCCCTCATAACCGAGGCGCTGGCGGGTACCGAGTTTCAGGGTACCTGGTACAACGAGTTCAACTTCGCCTTTGCCCGCCGCTTCATCACCCTGCCGCTCTTGCGCGTATCGGGCGGCGTGGGCTACCGCTATATTCAGGGCGTGGGCGTGGTAGATGTGCGCGTAGAGTCCGGGCAGCTGGAAGCCTACAGCGCGGTTTCCCCCCTTTTCGACCTCGATTACAGCAAGCTGGCCAGCAACAGCTCTTTCAATTTCCAGGAGCGGGCCAATGGGTTGCAGCCCGTGGGCCGCGGCCACGGCGTTGATTTGGGCGTAGCCGTCGAAGCCGGAAAAATGCTGCGGCTGGGCTTGTCGGTTACGGATATTGGCAAGATGACCTGGGAAGGCAACCTACTCACGGCCTCCGACCAAAAGCTAAAAAAGCTGCAGTCGGAAGGCCTGGATAGCTACGACTTCCTCAACCACGCCGCCGAAATTTTTGCCTCCGGCACCGACAGCGTCCTGACCTACAAGCCCAGCCTGGAACGCACGGCCAGCTTGCCCACCAAGCTACGGGCCGGGGCGGGCCTGCGAATTTCCAACAGCCTGGAACTGGGCCTGGACGTAACGCTGCCGTTCAATAACGTGGCGGGCAATATCACGTCGCCCTTCGTTGGGGCCGGTATCGACTACAAGCCCGTGCGCTACCTGCGGCTGAGCAGCGGGGTATCGGGCGGGGCCGGCTACGGTTTTAGCCTGCCCCTGGGCGTCACCTTCACTACCAGCCTCTACGAGTTTGGCGTCAGCACCCGCGACGTGCCGGGCCTGCTGGCCGACAAGGGCCCATACGCCTCCGTAGCGGCCGGTTTCGTGCGGTTCCGGTTTGGGGAGATAAAAGATTAGCACCAAAAAGGCCTGCTGAAGTCAGCAGGCCTTTTTGGTTGCCCGAGTGGGGCTAGCGCACGAAGATGGGCAGCCCCAGTTTGCTGCGGCGGCCGCCGAGTTTTAGGCCGTCGTCCACGTAGGTGCAGGCTTTGCCGGCCGCGTTGGGGTCCTGAATCACGCCCAGGAAGGGGTTATCCTCGCGGGCTACGTAGATTTTACCGTCGGGCGCCAGTTGCAGGGAGCCAATCTTGCGGTTGGCCGAGGTGCCGACTTTCACGGCATTTTCCTTGCTTTTAGTTTTCAAGTCGAACTGCCACACCTCGGCTTGCCCGCCGCCCTTGCCGTTGCAGGTGCCGTAGAGCTTCGAGCCATCGGGCGAGAACTCCACGCCGTAGGCTTCCTCGTAGGTGCCAAACTGGCGCGGATTGCTCACCTTGCCGGTGGTGTTGTCGAAGTCAAATACCTCGAACTTGTTGCTTTCCCGCCACAGGGCCGAGGCGATTTTGCTGCCGTCGGGGGAGAACTTGATACAGCCAATGGCATTGCGGCCGGGGCCGGCGTTCATGCTGCCCACGTTGCTCAGAATTGGCTTGGTTTCCACGCCCTCGGCCGTTACCAGGTACGACACAAAGGCGTTGGAATTCCAGCGGTGCCCCACCACCCAAATGTCGCGGCCGTTCTTGTGCTTCACGGCGGCCAGCTTTTCGGCTACCGGCGAAATCAGCAGCATGTTGGCCCGGGGCACGTCGCCAAAGCCGCCCTCGCGCGTCATGTCGACCACGGAGTAGCGCATGCCGTTCTTGCCGCCCTGGGGCGCGACGGTGAAGATGTAGAACACGTTGCCGCTGCCGGGGTCGGGCACAATCAGGGCACTCTGGGCGCTGGATTTGCTGCCCATCAGCCCTTTGCCGTTCAGCATGGGCTGGTGCTTGCGGTTGTATACTACCTCCCCATCGGTGTAGAAGAGGAGCTGGCCTTGCTGGTTGGTAGCCACCGACGAGCCTTCGTAGGTGCTCATCTTGCCATCAAGCAGGGGAGTAGGGGCCGCCGTGCCGTTGAAGCGCAGACCGGCTTGCCCGCCGAAATACCAGATGGATTGCTCGCCCTGCGCACGAGCAGGAGCAGATACGGCCAAACTGGCCAGGAAAAGCAGAAAAAGGGACAGACGTTTCATAGACGTTGAGCTGTACGCAGCCCGGTAGTTGGCAGCTGCGCACCGCCAAAATAAGAATTGAAATCCGTGCCAAACTGAGTAGCTCTGTTGCGACTCGTAACGCAGCGCCTCACCGCCGCAGTGCCTGGTTCACGCAAAGGCCCGGCGGCGGGGCTAAATAGTCCACTCCCCGGCCAGCAGCCGCGGTATCAAGGGGTGAATAATTCGGTAGCTGGCTCCCCAAAGCTGGTAGGGCCCGACGCGGTAAAAGTCGACCAGCATGCGCTGGGACCAGCCCGGCAGCTGCCACCACTCCTGGGCGTGGGTCGCCGGGTCGGCCAGGGTACGCAGGCTGATTTCGAGCACTTCGGCAATTTCGGGCTGTTGGCACCACCACGTGGCGGGCCGCCGGATGCTGGCCAAAAAAGGCGCAATGTGGAAGCCGCCGGTGAACGTGCTCAGCGTCGGCAACGCTAGCAACACCCGTATGTCCTCGGGCTTTAGGCCTACTTCTTCCTCGGCCTCGCGCAGGGCCGTGGCCAGCAGCGACGCATCTTCCGGGTCGCGCTTGCCACCGGGAAATGCCAGTTGCCCGCCGTGAATGCCCCGTTCGCCGCGCCGCACCAGGACCAGTTGCAGCTCCCCGGCCGCGTCGCGGTACACGGGCACAATTACGGCAGATTCGCGCAGGGGAATGGAGGGGGTAGTCATTGGCAAAAGAAAAATACGGGCATAAACGGACAAAAGTACGCCCGCGACCTTGTTCACCGTACCACGTACCGGCCGGTGGCGGCCACTTCCACGGTCGGCAGGCGCACATGCGCATCAAAGTAAGCGAAACCCGGCTGCAGGCTCTGCCAGAAGCTATAGTGCCTGCTGGTCTGGTAGCGCTCCATATTCGGGGGCGTCAGCTCGAAGGGGAAAATATGAATCTGCATGTCCTGCTGGCCGGCACAGCGGGCTTCCAAGGCTAGCAGATACACTTCCTGAATACAGTCGTCGGTGATGGGCAGGCAGCCGACCGTGACGTTGGAGCCGTGCACGAAGATGTGGCTGCCCGGGTTGACGCCGCCCAGTGCCCGGTCGGAGGCGTTGGGGTAGTCCAGGCCCAGCGACATGTAGTAGGTGCTGATTGGGTTGAACCGGTCGATGTGGTAGAAGCCTTCGGGCACTTGGTTGTCGCCCTCGTTGCGCTTGGGGCCCAGCGTGCCCGAGGTGGCTGCCAGCGGGTAGGTGCGCAGGAGCTGAAAGGTGGCCTCGCCCTGGTTGCGGGCCCATACTTCCAGCCGCCGGCCGATTTTAAACACCCGAAAAAATACTTCCAGCCGGGCGGGGTCAATCTTGCGGCTGCGCAGCAGGGTGTGGAGCTGGGGCCACTTGCGGGCGTAGGCCAGTTTCACCCGCGGGTACGTGAGCTGGTACTCCCGAAGAGCCGGATTGGGTGGGCAAGCCGCCACCAACGACCACAAGCTGATGGCTAAGAACAAGATGCGCATAGGCCGAATGCCTGGGATAAGCCGTATAAAACAGGGCGGCTCAGTGGAGCAGCGTCAGAGAACGGTAAATTACCAATGTTGCGTATGCTATATATAGTAAATAGTAGAGTTGTTTATACCGTCGATTTAGGGAGCATTATGGCTGTAGAACTCTATGCATAGCTTAGAAGCTGTGCTAGGCCAGTTCTTTTTTTAGTTTCATTGTTGTCGCGCTTCATCATGGCTGAATCATATTACCAACCCGACGTACTGGGCCCTGACTTTGAGCAGCAGGTTATTCCCCAGCCGGCTGATTACGAAGGCGCGGTGGTGTGTACCCTGGTACGTTTGCGCGAGCAGGCCCCGGGCTCGAAGGCCGTGCTCTACGTGCACGGCTTTACCGACTACTTCTTCCAGCGCGACATGGCCCTGGAGTACCGCCGCCACGGCTACCGCTTCTACGCCCTGGATCTGCGCAAGTATGGCCGCTCCTGGCTGCCCCACCAAACGGCCAACAACGTGCGCGACCTGCGCGAGTACTACGCCGACCTCGACGCGGCGCTGGCCCGGTTGCAGGCCGAAGGCAATACGACCATTGTGCTCAGCGGCCATTCTACCGGCGGGCTATTGGTGGCTTTGTACGCGCAGGATGGAAGCCGCCGCGGCGCCGTTGCGGCCCTGTTTCTGAACAGCCCGTTTTTTGCCATGCACCAAAACTGGCTGAACCGCCACCTCGGCGTACCGCTGGCCGCCCGCCTGGGCCGGTGGCTGCCCGACGTGCAGCTGCCGGCTAATCTGCCGACCGAATACGGGCAGAGCCTGCACCAGCGCTACCACGGCGAATGGGACTACTACCTGCCCTGGAAGCCGATTGAGGTGTTTCCCGTCAAGCTCGGGTGGCTGCGCGCTATTCATGCCGGGCATCGGCGCATTGCCCGGGGCTTGCAGATTCCGCAGCCGGTGCTGGTGATGCACTCCGACAAAACCCTTAGCCGGGCCGGGTGGAGCGAGCAGTATTTCGAAACCGACGCGGTGCTGAACGTGCGGCACATTCGGGAGCTAAGTCCTGGGCTGGGCGCCCACGTCACGGTAATGGCCATTTCCGGCGGGATTCACGACCTGGTATTGTCGCGGCCGGCCGTGCGCGCCCACGTCTACCAGCAGCTGTTTCGGTGGCTGGCGACGGTGCTTGCCCCCGCTGAAGCAGCAACGGACCGCCGCTAAAGGGTAAAGGCATTGAAAACCGAAGCAGGGCTCTACCGGTTAGGCTTAGGTCAGATGCTCCCAACCGTTACACCACCAGCTGCCTGTGGGGGTTGAGTGCTCAAAACTTACTGCCTGCCCCGCCTATGCGTAGCCTATACTGGAGCCTGTTGCTAAGCCTGGGCCTGGCTGGTTTTGGGGCCCGGGCCCAAACCGCCCGGGAGGCGTTGAGGCGGCCGCCGGGCCAGGTGGTGGTAATCGGGCACGCCGGCTCGGGTTTTTTTACGCCCCTGAACCCGTTCAATCCATTGCCGCCCAGTAGTCTGCGGAGCGAGCTAAAAGCCCTGGAAGATGGGGCCGACGGCCTGGAAATCGATATCCAGCTTAGTCAGGACAGCGTGCCGGTACTCTACCACGACACGACGCTGGACACCATGACCAAGACCGGCCGGGGCTGCACCCACCAGTACCCCGCCGCTCAGCTCGTGCAGCTGCAGTTTCGCGGGGGCTGGCCCTACGACTGGTTTCAGCACGAGCGGCTGGTGACCCTCGATACGCTGCTAGCCCGCCTGGCGCGCCAGCCGGCCTATCCTTACCTCCACCTCGACTTGCACGAAATCCTGCCCTGCCTAACCGAAACGCAGACTTTGCGCAACTCGGCGGCCCTGGCCCGGCAACTAGTAACCCTGCTGCAGCGCTACCACGTGCCCGCCGCCCGGGTTCTTATCGTCTCCGACCAGCTCCCGACGCTGCGGCGCTTCCGGCAGCTGTGGCCTGAGCTGCCACTGGGGCTTGAAATCAACGGCGGCTATGCGGCCAACCTGGGCGTAGCGCAAACCGAGAAGCTGGACGCGGTGGTGTTGGCTGAAGACCTGACCACACCCGACAACACCGCGGCGGCCCACGCGGCAGGGCTGGCTGTGGTAGCCTTTGGGGCCCGATCCGCCAAATCCATTACCAAGGTGGTCGGGGCGCATCCCGATGCCTACGAGGTGGATAACGTACGCAAGCTCCGGCGAATCCTGGGCCAGCCGGCAGCTGCCAAGCAGTAGCGTTGCGCTGGGGCGCAAAACCGAGAGTTCTTTATTTCGGATAGAGAATATAGACGCTGGCAGATAGAATGCAGTAGTTAAGCTAAATTCTGAGCGCAGGGCTCAGCAGTTGAGTCTATTTGGGAGAACCAAACGCTCTGAAACCGGAGCTATCCGTCTCTTTATCAGTCTTCTGTCCATGCGTACTGCCCTGCTTCGCCCCGCTGTTTCCTTTATTTTGTTCGTGCTGCTGCTGGCTTCGACGCTAACCGCCTCGGCCGGCAACCCCTACCTGCGGGCCCTGCAGCACGGCCGCCGCTACGTACACCGGCCCATCTACAAGCAATACCAGCACCCCACGCACAAGAGCCACCGCGGCCTGTGGCTCTTCAAAAAGTAAACCTTGGCTTCATAAATAAAAAGCTGTTCTATAGGGCCATTCGGGCGGGTTCGTTACTTTAAGGCTTTCCTTGAGCGAAGCCGTTTATGCTGGATTATTACCGCCTTTTGGGAGTCGACTTTACGGCCACGCAGGCGGAAATAGAGGAGGCCTACCAGCGGCAGAAAGCCCGCCTGAGCCGGCGCACCGCTGACCCGGCCATGCAGTTGCGTCTGCAGCAGGTGCACACGGGCTACGAAATTCTGGGCAACCCCGGCCGCCGCCTGGCTTACAACGTGCTACTGGCCCAGGAGCCCGTACCCGAGCCACCCGCCGACCCCACCCAACTCCTGCTGGCCCGCTATGCTCCGGCCGCCCGCTGGCTTAACGCCGGGTTGATTCTGGGCTGCCTGCTGCTGTTGCTCGACTGGGCCCTGCCCATGCGCACGTTTCCGAATGAAGAAGTGCTGGTCCGCCAGATTGTGTCGGTGTCGTCGGCGGCTTCCGATCCGCAGATGGCCTATGACGTAACCACGCCCCGCACCACTTTCCGCGTGCCCAGCCGCTACGGCCACCGGGTCCGTAAAGGCGCCCGGCTGACGGTCAGCCAAACGCCCTTGTTGGGGGTGGTGCGCCGCATCGGGGTGCCGCCGACTTCGCCGGGCGAGTTACCGGAGTTCAAGGCCTCGGGGGGCAATATTTACGGTTCGTTTAGCTTGTTGCCCGGGGTACTCTTCATCGTGGCAACCCTGGGACTGCTGCCCGGCCGCTCCCCCGAAATGCGCGTCAATACGGCCGTGGTAGGCGCCTTGCTGGCCGTTGTAGCTCTAGTGGTGCTAATCTGGTTTTGAGGCCTAATCAAAAGGAAAAGCGGCCCTACGTGAAGTAAGGCCGCTTTCTTATTAGCAAGCACTACTACTTCCTAGGCAATACTGCGAATCACGCCGCCGTCGACCCGCACCGAAGCGCCGTTGGTGGCGGCCGCCAGCGGGCTAGCCAAATAGGCGACCATAGTGGCAATTTCGTCGGTGGTGGCAAAGCGCTGCAGCAGCGACGACGGCCGGGCCTGCTGGAAGAAGTCGTGCTCGGCCTCTTCCTTGGTTTTGCCTTCGGCCGACAGCTTGCTCAAAAACTCCTGCACGCCCTCGGAGGCCGTGGGGCCGGGCAGCACCGAGTTAACCGTGACATCGGTGCCCTTCGTCAGCTCGGCCAAGCCCCGGGCTACGCCCAGCTGGGCCGTTTTGGTGGTGCCGTAGTGAATCATTTCCTCCGGAATCTGTAGGCCCGATTCGCTGGAGATAAACAGGATACGGCCCCAGTTCTGGGCCAGCATCAGCGGAAAATACTGGCGCGACAGGCGCACTCCGCTCAGCACGTTTACTTCAAAAAAGCGGAGCCACTCGTCGTCGGTGATGTCGGCAAACGGTTTGGGTTCGAAAATACCCACGTTGTTCACCAGAATATCTACCGTGGGTACTTCGCGCAGTAGACGCTGCACCTCGTCGGCCCGGCCAAAATCGACGGCTACCCCGCGCACGTTGGCCTGGGGCGTAGCGGCCAGAATCGTGGCCTGGGCTTCTTCCAGGCGGGCTGCCGTGCGCCCCGTCAGAATTACCTGGGCGCCCTCGGCCGCCAGCCGTTGCGCAATAGCCAAGCCGATGCCAGCGGTGGAGCCCGTAACCAGCGCTACTTTATTGGTGAGGTGTAAATCCATAGCAAGACAAGAGTAGAGGAAAAGAGAAATTCTCTCTTAAACCGCTCTGCCCCGATTTTGTCTGCTTCCCCCACCGAAATCGGCCTGGCTGTTCACGTACAGCTACACCCCAACCGCCCGAACCGCCCTGCCAAGCCAAAGGCCCGACGGGACGGTTCGGGTGGTTGAAACAGCTGACGCAAGGCGCTCCGTGAAGCGGAGGTGTGGCTACTGAATGGTTACCCGCTGGGTTGTTACCTGCTGGTTGTGCTCCAGATTCAGTACGTACAGGCCGCGGGGTAGGCTGGAGGTATCAAAGCTGGTTTCAGCAGTGGTGCCGGCGGTGCTACGCAGGGTCTGGCGGGCTACGATTCGTCCGAACGGATTGTACAACGTGGCAATTATGGCCTGGTCGGCTTCCGAGGCCTGGATGCGGAGCGTGAAGCGGCTTTGCGCGGGGTTGGGAAATACGCTCGATTCCAACGCTACGGGCTCGGCCTGCTGGCGGGCCCGGGAAGTAGCCGTGCCGAGGCGGGCCAGGTAGCAGTTGGTGGCCGTGCCGGCCGTGGCATACGGCCCAAACTGGCAAGTGCCCGTAGCCGTGCCGGCCGTGTACACGGTATTGCGCCCATCCAGAATCAGGGAGCTGCCGGTGCTGCTGCCGGGACCTCCTACCAAGGTGGTGCGGGCTATTTGTCCCGTAGGCTGGAGCTGGGTAATAAAGGCCTGGTTATTGGCCTGCGAACCGGTCAGGTACGCTATGCCGGCCGTTTTGTCGATGGCAATATCCGTCGGGAAGTCGTAGTTGGCTCCCCCCATAGCCGTAGCCCATTCTGCCTGGCCCTGGGGCGTATACCGCGTCATGAAAATGTCGGCGCTGCCGTTGCTGATCAGAGTAGTGGCGCCAAATGAGGCTGTGCCGCTGAAGCTGTCGGCCAGGTAGATTTTGCCGGCCGCATCGGTGCCCAGGCTACGCCCGTCGCCGTAGCCGGCCGGCGCCAGGGCCCACTGCACCTGGCCCTGGGCTGCACTGAAGCGGATCAGAAACAGGTTGCTGTCGGAGTTGGCCGGCTGCAGGGTTGTGCCGTCAATAGTGAGGCTGCTGAAAAAATTGCCGCTCACGTAGCAGTTGCCGGCCGCATCCACGGCCGTGGCGCGGCCGGTGCTGGGAGCGTAGGCGTCGGCCGGCGCATCCCACACTTTGGCCCAGCGAACAACGCCCTGGGTGGTGTAGCTGGCTGCAAAGGCCTTGTTTTGGCGGTTGGTGAAGCTCAGGCGGCCAAACTGCACGGTGCTGCCGCTCACGCTGCCGGTTACGTAGCTGTTGCCGGCCGCATCTACCGCCACCGACCAGCCTTTGTTGGTAGCGTACCGTTCCGGGGCGGTGCTGCTGGCCTGCTGCACCCAGCTGATGCTCCCGGCGGCAGAGCACTTGAGTAGGAGCACGTCCTCCGCATCGGGGGTTTGGGAGGTGAGCTGGGCGTTGCGGCCGTAGCTGAGCGTGCCCCGGAAAGAGCCCGTCACGTAGCTGTTGCCGCTCCGGTCAACAGCAATGCTGGTGGGCAGTACATCGTCGCTGACGCTGAGCTGGGTGGTGTGCAGCACCCGGCCACTGGCATCGACGCGGGCAATGTAGAGGCAGCGGCCAGGACCGGTCAGGCGGCGGTTGCCGAGTTGCAGACTGTTATCAAAGCGGCCCGTTACCACAAAGTCGCCGGTAGGCGAGCAGGCAATGTCAGCCACGGAATTCACGCCTTCCACCGACTGCAGCCAGTTCCAGGTGGGTGTTTGCGCTTGGGAGATAGACGAATAACCAACGAGTAGAGCGAAAGCGAGAAAAAGTTGTTTCATAGCGAAATGGAGGGGTGGGGAATGACTTGATACAAGTGAAATGGGGGAGATGGTGAAGTAAGAAACAGCCTGCTGCCGGTCGCAGGAGAAGCCAATGCGTCGAAAACCAAGGGGAACAACGGCCCTGGGTGTTGCAAAGCCGGAGTCTGGCTGCAGGCCCGGCAGCTGAAAGGGAAACGAAGGGGAAAAAAGAAAGCCGTAGCCGCGGAATATCTGCTAATGATATGCCGGATGCTGGTCCAAGCCCAGCTTAACGTGTTGCTAAAGAGTAACTAAGAATAATTCTGCCCAACTGCCGCCAGTAAGCTCCTTACCAGCCATCGACCAACCTCTTCAAAAAAGAGCACAAAGAGGGAGGTGCCACGATCCAACTACTTATCCTAAAAATGAAATTATTAAATCTTATTTATAAATGACATAATCCTATCAAAAAGAATTTTGGCTTTCCCGCCATTACTGATCAGCTTGATTAGGGCGGTAATACGGGCCCTTGTGTTCCAGAGCCCGAAAACAGACCACCGTAGACCCTTCAAAAAAGAGCCTACGGTGGAGAAAGAAATTTTTGTGGTTGCTGCCGCCTGTTGCTATCCGGTGGGTATGCTGGCAAAGTCCGTTGGGTCTATTTCGCTAAAGTGCTAAGCTCCAGTGTCTCGCCCGCCCGTAAGGCGTGCACTTGCACCGCGTCCGCAGGGGATAGGTAGGCGCGCAGCTGCTCGGGAGTGCCGACCAGGGAAGCAAAGGTGCCGTAGTGAAACGGCACCACGTGGGGCACCCGCAGCAGCCGGGCGGCCAGAGCAGCTTCGCGCGGCCCCATGGTGTACCGGTCGCCGATGGGCAGCAAGGCTACAGTGGGCTGGTAGAGCTCGGCGAGCAGGCGCATGTCACCAAACAGGGCCGTGTCGCCGGCCGCGTAAAGCACGGTTCCATCGGAAAAAGCCAGGATATAGCCCACGGCCTCGTGCTGAAAACCGGTTTTGTTACCCGGCAAATCGACATGGGCCGCGTGGTGGCCCACGGTCATGGTCAGGCGCAGATCCAGCACCTCAACGCCACCGCCGACATTCATGGCCTCAAACTGCTCGGGCGGCACGCCTTGCTCATACAAGTAGAAGCGCACGGGAGCCGGCGCCACCACTTTAGCACCCGTGCGGGCCAGCAGCGCGGGCAAATCGGGGTCGAAATGGTCGTCGTGGCCGTGCGTAATCAGCACCAAATCGACGTGCTCAGGGTGCCGGAGTTCCTGGGGTATATACGGGTTGGTTGCCAGCCAAGGGTCGAGCAGGATAACGCGGCCCTCGGGCGTGGTGAGGCGGAAGCTGGCGTGACCCAGAAACTGAAGCAGGGTAGGTGCAGGCATAGCGAATAGGGAAGGTATGGGGCCGCAAAATAGCATCCCGTAGCTGCAGATTCCTGCCCGTCGTTTTTTGCCTTACAAATCGAAAGAAAGGATTTAGGCCCACACCGGCTGCCAGGTTTGCTCGGCTACGGCGGCGGTGTTAGTCGAGAGGAAGTCGTTGTAGAGCTGCTCGGCTCCGCCTTGGTCTACCAGCGGGCGGCCTTCGGTGGGCAGCACCAGCAGCGCTTCCTGGCCGCCCAGGCCCAAGGCCGCGCTGAGCTCCTGCTGCAGCCGGGCCACGTCGCCTTCGTAGGACTCTTGAATCTTAACTACGGTTAGCGGCTGGCCGTTGTGCTCGATGCGGGCAAACACGCCGGCCGGAATAATGGGGTTGGGTTCCATGTAGTAACTGGTACGATAGTTTCTCTGCGTTACGCAGAAGCAGACCGGAATGGCCATGTCCGCCGGACGCTTGCAAACAAGACACTGATACGGAGGGCGGATTTTTACTGGCTACTGCATCTTCCGCAAACTAATCTGTGGCCTTTCTGCGTGGCTTTTCGATACTTTTGCCGTTCTCCGCCCTCTCCTTTTTTCGCCGTATTGCATGTTGGCCTTCTCTCCTGTCTATTTTGAAAATGCTGCCGGCCGGGTGTCCGAGCACCCCAGCGGATTTGCCGTAGTGAAGTGGCATAAGGGCGTCCGGCGGCTGGAGGATTTTAAAGAGGCGCTTCAGCACCTCGACCGGCTACTACGCCAGCGCCGCTGGAGTAAACTTATTGCCGACCAGCGCGACCTGACGCCTTTCACGGCCGAGGAACGTACCTGGACCCTGGAGGAGTGGCTGCCCCTGGCCGTGGGCAACGGGCCCTACCGCTTTGCCGCTGTGCTGCTGCCTTCCGATGTATTTGCCCGCCTGGCCTCGAAGTCCATCATGTCGGAGTCGCAGGAGAAATTTCTGGCTTATCAGTTCTGTGAAAGCGAAAACGAGGCGGTGGCCTGGCTGCTGACGCAATGAAAGGACTGGGCCGGCTGCGGAACCGCAGCTCCAGCCTTGCCTGCTTATCCTATTTCGTGGGGCTTCGTAGTAAGAGCATCATCTACTCTTTAACCCGACGACCTGTATGAACGACACCGTCTCGCGCTACGCCCCCTACGTGTACGCCCTGCTGCGCATCGTGGTGGGACTCATGTTTGCCATGCACGGCAGCCAGAAGCTGCTGGGTTTCCCCGGCGACAAACCTCCCGTTGAGCTAGCCTCGCTGATGGGGCTGGCCGGTATTATTGAGTTGGTCGGCGGGCTGCTGATAGCCGTGGGCCTGCTTACGCGCGTGGCTGCTTTTATCAGCAGCGGCACTATGGCGGTGGCTTACTTTATGGCCCATGCGTCCAACGGGCTGCTGCCCATCATCAACCAAGGCGAACTGGCAGTGGTATACTGCTTCGTATTCCTCTACATCTGGGCCCACGGCCCCGGTATCTGGAGCATCGACAGCATGATTCGCCGCCCTGACCCGGTTCCGGTGCGGTGAATTGCCGGCTTTTTGCTTTCCATACCAGCTGCCCCCGATTATTCCGCTTTGGCTTAATCGGGGGCAGTTCGCGTGTAGGCGGATCGGGCAGGCAGTTGCGGAAAGGTGGCCTCCGCCTTGGCTGGTGTCGGCTCCGGCCGAGCCAACTGCCCAGCTAGAGCCGGAGTGATTTATAAAACCTGGCTGGCGTCCAGCGCCGTTTGTCCGGCTACTGCGCCGGGCAGCTGGGTGCGGCTTAACAGCTGCGCTAGCCGCTTGGGCAGCTGGGCCACTGTGAGGGGCAGCGCCGGCCGGGCCACGAGGTGGTAGCGGGTATCGGCCCGCTCGTGCAGGCGGGTTTTCTCGAAGGAGAACAGGCCACGCCGGGCGTAGCGGGCAAAGCTCTGGTAACTGCCGGCTTCTTCGGAGCCGTCTTCTACTTCCGCCGCGGTGGCGGCCGTCGTGTCGGGTAGCGTCAGGAAGTACTGGTGCAGCTCCAGCAGCACTTCCTGGGAGGCCGCCACCGACTCGGGCAAAATGCCGCCGCCCGAGGCTACGTGCAGGATGTGGCCCTGAATATCGGTGGCAAACCAATCGATGTCGGCGTCTTCCTGGTCTAGTTCGTCGATGCGCATAGCGGGGGCGAGAGGAGGTGAGGCGGCAAAAGTAGCGGGAAAGTTTCGCTGGCGTTTCTGCTTGGGGCAGGCAGTGCGCTTAGGAAATCTGCACCACGCCTTCAATATGGGTTACGGCCCACTGGTCGAGGCGGCGCAGGATGGGCGCCAGCTCGGCACCCTTGGTCGAAAGCTGGTAGGTGACTTCGGGCGGGAAACCGTTGTGCACGGTGCGCTCCACCAGCCCGGCCGCTTCCAGCTGCCGCAGCTGCTCGAGCAGCACTTTCTTGGATACCCGCGGAATGTCGCGCCACAGCTCGGAAAAGCGGCGCGGGCCGGAAAACAGGTGGAAGAAGATGATGGGCTTCCACTTGCCCGCCAGCAGGCTCAGCGCCACGCGGGTGGCGCAGAATTCAACGTCGTGGTAGGTATGGCGCATAGGGAGAAACAGAAGGGGAAACAAAAAGGTGAACAGGTTACCAGCCGGTAACCTTCTTGGGCCGAGGGTCGGGGTCGGGGTACTTTTGACGGGTTCGGGTCAGGCCCGAAACTGCACCAGTTCGACTTGGTTCCATGTACACCCAGACCACAACGTAACCCGCTTTCTCCATTCTCCATGCAAGTTCAATTAATTCGCAATGCCACGCTGCTCGTGAAGGTAGCGGGCAAAACCCTGCTGGTCGACCCGCTGCTGGCCCCGCGCTTCCAGTACGACCCGATACCGCAAACGGCCAACCCGGTGCGTAACCCGGTGGTCGACCTGCCGTTTGCGGCCGCCGAGCTGCCCGCCCTGCTGGCTTCCCTCGACGCGGTGCTGCTCACCCACACCCACCTCGACCACTGGGACACGGTAGCCCAGCAGCAGCTTCCCAAAGACTTGCCCATCCTGAGCCAGCCCGCCGATACCGAAACCCTGCGCGCCCAGGGCTTCACTCAGGTGCTGCCCATCGACAGCCAGCTCGACTGGGCAGGAATCCGCTTCTACCGCACCGGCGGGCAGCACGGCCTGGGCGAAATCGGACGGCGCATGGGTATCGTGTCAGGCTTCGTAGTAGAAGCCGAAGGCCAGCGCCTTTACGTAGCCGGCGACACCATCTGGTGCGAAGAAGTGCGTCAGGCCCTCGACCTCTACCAGCCCACTACCATCGTGGTAAACGCCGGCGCAGCTCAGTTCCTGCAAGGCGGCCCCATCGTGATGACGGCCGCCGATGTAGCCCAGGTGGCCCAACACGCCCCGCAAGCCACCATCTACGCCGTGCACCTGGAAGCCGTGAACCACTGCGCCGAAGACCGCGCCACTACCCGCGCCTACCTGTCCCAGCAGGGCCTCACCGCCCGGGTCCACGTGCCCGCCGACGGCCAGTGGCTGACTCTGTAGCGTAACCCTGGTTCCAGTCTGTCATTCCGAGTCCCGCGAGGAATCTCGCGTGCTGATGTTGTTTTCTCGGTCGTCCTAAATGCATAAAGGACCTTCTCACGCTGGAACGAGTCGGATCAACGATAATCGTGCTAGCATGAGAAGGTCCTTCGCAAGCTCAGGATGACAGACGAGGAATGCGCAATCCAGCTACCTAGCTGGTATGAATCGGCCTCAGAGCCGCAAGAGTGGATGCAGAAGCGGCGGAGACTTCTCTCGTGGTTATTGGATGATGCTGGTATCAAGGATAGCCACCTCCGCTACTGGCAAGGGTAGGGTGACTTGAGCTATAAGTGTAACAACGGCAGCAGGTAAAGTAGACAAGGTAATTCTTTGCATAGGAGCACCTACAAGATGATAATTAGTGTCCAGCAGCTGGTTGAGAGTTGTCTTATCGAAGGAGTAGAGGCCCCGCTGCACGTACTGGGTAAAGCTGCTCAGGTCGCCGCCGGTGGCAGCAGCTTCTGGCGTCACCTGGATTTGGTGCGTTAAGACTGGCAGGGATGTAAAGTAGTTGGCTATGTTCAGTATGGTTTTCTCCGGTAGCCGCCCCACTGCTGCGGGAACCAAGCCACCGCCAGACGCGAAATGGATCAGGTGGCCTTGGATGTCCACGGCAAACCAGTCAATATCCAGCCCGAAGTAGGCCTCTTGCTCGGGTGCGCTATGCATGGTTTCAGTGGGGATGGTAGTTGGGAAGGTAGCAAGTGGCTTGAGAAGCGGCGGGGGTAGAAACGAAAATGCCCTTTGCAGTCGCTCGGCCGTACCCACTTCTTTCGCATCGAGAAGATCTGCTACGAATTAACCTGTGCTAAGAATAGCAACTTAGCATTGTGGGAAGCTCGCAACAGAGTCGTTCTGGCGTAGGAGTCACTCGGCCTGGCCGAGCGGCTGTGGAGGCGCGCCATAATATTCCAGCAGTTTGCTGGTTAATATAGCTTCAACAGTTTCTGTATTTCGAGATTTAAAAAAGTAGTCCGTTATATCAGTGCCGTTCATAAAGCTGTAGCTGTCTCCATTATGAAAGTGTATAGTTGAATAGAAAGGAGCTGCCTTTGAAAAATTTGAAAAATGCTGAAAGCTATAATGCTTTGTTGACCAAAGTTTTTGAATTACTATAGCCTTCTCTGTAAGCGTGACGTTTATTGTAAGCACTAACACTAGTATTAGCACAAAACCTAACAGGCAAACCAGGCCTATGCTACTCAGAGGTCCCTGGAGTAGAAAATATTTGGCTGCTATTAAAGTAAGCATAGGTAATAGGAATATTAGGATAAGCCACTTCTTTATTCTGGACGAATGAAAGCCTAACGGGATATTTTGCATATACTTTTGTGCTGTATTTATCAACCTTTACTTTGCAGTAATTCGGCACTGCTGAATGACCGGGGGTTGTTGTTTACTGATGCAAACTTACTAGTTCATCGTTGCTCGCAAGAGTAGCCATCATGCTACCGATGGTATCTCTGTATTGAGCCGTGTTGGGGCTGTATATTGTGAGGTCGGTAGCAACTCGGTTTTTAACAAAGGATATGTTTTCTATATAATATAGCCGTTGACTACCATCGGCGCTACCGAGGCACCTCATGGCTATATAATTATTTAAGGTGTCAATAGTTATAGACAATAGCCTTAATGTGTTTCTGGTTCTTGTGTCCAAGGTAACTATACTGGAAGCTGCTGTTCTATTGATGTTGGTGAATGTTTGACGGCTTGTTCTGGAAAACAGCATGCAGTTGTTAACTCCTTCCGCCCGCACATTATAGGTAGTGTCAGTGTTAGAAATAATAGTGTCATAAGTGCTCGGTATGATTTGCCAATGTTTAGGTGTATTAATGGTGGCGTATTTATTCAAAGCAATCTTCTGGCTCAAAGCATGAGTAATGTCATTGGTTTTGTTATCTGATTGGCAGGAGATGATTAAAAAGCCGATAGTGATTAGTGTAACCGGCAATGAGGTGGGGAATCTGTTGCTGAACTTCATTGCTAATTAAGTGTGAGGTGGCATCATAATAGGATACAAAAAAGCCAAACGGTTACGCTTGGCTTTTTTGTACAAGTAAACTTTGGGAGCTATCTACTCCTCCAGCTTCCGCAGAATCTCCTGCGCCGCTACGGCAATAACCGTCCCGGGGCCATAGACGCCGACCACACCGGCTGAGTAAAGGAAGTCGTAGTCCTGGGCGGGGATGACGCCGCCGGCAATGACGAGGATGTCTTCGCGGCCGAGCTGGCGCAGCTCCTGAATCAGCTGGGGAATCAGGGTTTTGTGGCCGGCGGCGAGGCTGCTCACGCCCACTACGTGCACGTCGTTTTCGGTGGCTTGGCGGGCTACTTCGGCGGGGGTCTGGAACAGGGGCGCGATATCCACGTCGAAGCCCACGTCGGCAAAGGAGGTGGCAATGATCTTGGAGCCCCGGTCGTGGCCGTCCTGGCCCATTTTGGCCACCATCATGCGGGGGCGGCGGCCTTCAGCGGCGGCAAAGGCATCGGCGGCGGCCCGGGCCTTGGCAAACTCCTCGTCGTAGTTCATCTCGGCCGAGTACACCCCCGAAATAGCCCGGATGGTAGCCTGGTGGCGGCCGTACACGGCTTCGAGGGCATCGGAAATCTCGCCCAGCGTAGCGCGCAGGCGGGCCGCGTTGACGGCCAGTTCCAGTAGGTTGCCTTGCCCGCTGCGGGCGGCGTCGGTCAGGGCTTGCAAGGCGGCTTGCACGGCCTCATTATCCCGCTCGGCCTTGATTTTGGTGAGGCGGGCAATCTGGGACTCGCGTACGGCGGCGTTGTCGATGTCGAGCACGTCGATTTGCTGCTCGCCTTCGAGGTGGCGGTCGGTGAGGCGGTACTTGTTCACGCCCACCACCACTTCCTTGCCGGAGTCGATGCGGGCCTGCTTGCGGGCCGAGGCTTCCTCGATGCGCATCTTGGGCAGGCCGGTTTCAATGGCCTTGGCCATGCCGCCCAGGCTTTCCACTTCCTGAATCAGGGCCCAGGCTTTGTCGGCCAGCTCGTGGGTCAGGCTCTCGACGTAGTAAGAGCCACCCCAGGGGTCCACGACGCGGGTAATGTCGGTTTCGTGCTGGAGGTAGAGCTGGGTGTTGCGGGCAATGCGGGCCGAGAAGTCGGTGGGCAGGGCAATGGCCTCGTCGAGGGCGTTGGTGTGCAAACTCTGGGTGCCGCCCAGGGCCGCGGCCAGGGCCTCAATGGCGGTGCGGGCCACGTTGTTGAAGGGGTCCTGCTCGGTGAGCGAGTAGCCCGAGGTCTGGCAGTGGGTGCGCAGGGCCAGGCTTTTGGGGTTCTTCGGGTCGAACTGCTTCATGAGCTTGGCCCAGAGCAGGCGGCCGGCCCGCAGCTTGGCAATTTCCATGAAGTGGTTCATGCCGATGGCCCAGAAGAAGGAGAGGCGGGGCGCAAACTGGTCGACGTCCATGCCCACGGCCAGCCCGGCGCGCACGTACTCCAGGCCGTCGGCCAGGGTGTAGGCCAGCTCAATGTCGGCCGTGGCCCCGGCTTCCTGCATGTGGTAGCCCGAGATGCTGATGGAGTTGAACTTAGGCATGTGCTTGGCCGTGTAAGCGAAGATGTCGGCAATGATGCGCATGCTCGGCTCGGGCGGGTAGATATAGGTGTTGCGCACCATGAACTCCTTCAGAATGTCGTTCTGAATGGTGCCCGCCAGCTTCTCGGGGCTCACGCCCTGCTCCTCGGCCGCCGTGATGTAAAAGGCCATAATCGGCAGCACCGCCCCGTTCATGGTCATCGACACCGACATCTGGTCCAGCGGAATCTGGTCGAACAGAATCTTCATGTCTTCCACCGAGTCGATGGCCACGCCGGCCTTGCCCACGTCACCTTCCACGCGGGGGTGGTCGGAGTCGTAGCCCCGGTGAGTAGCCAGGTCGAAGGCTACGGAGAGGCCCTTCTGGCCTCCGGCCAGGTTGCGGCGGTAGAAGGCGTTGGATTCCTCGGCCGTGCTAAAGCCCGCGTACTGCCGGATGGTCCAGGGGTTCTGCACGTACATCGTGGCGTAGGGGCCGCGCAGGTAGGGCGCCGTGCCCGCCCCGAAGCCCAGGTGGTCGAGCCCAGCCACATCCTCGGCCGAGTAGTGACTTTTCACCGTGATGCCCTCGGGCGTGGTAGTGCCTTCCGTGGCAGGCGCGGCAGCAGGGAGCGGAGCGGCATTGTAGGGAATGTGGGCAAAATCAGGTTTCATCGGGCAAGCGAAAGGACGGGTGGTCGAAAACGAATTAAGGCAGGAAAGATACTTGGTTTAGCGCGAAAGAAAGTTTTGAGTGGTGTAGCAAGTAGATCTAATTATTCTATATTTGATTATTATTTCAATTGTTCAATATTCTATAACTGAATGACTACAAACTTACTTTCTCTATTTTCGTGGGTATCATCGGCGTTAATTGGCGTTGCCATGCTGACCGCTACCCCAACCTGTGCCCAGGTGGGGCGACAGCCCGGCTACATTTTGCCCCTGGCCGGCGACACCGTGCGGGGTATTGTGGTAATAGGCCGGGGCCAGAGCAATGCTCAGCTCTGCCAGTTTGAAGCCAGCGGGCAAAGCCAGACCAAGCAGTACACCCCCGGCGAACTGCGGGGCTACGGCACCACGGCCGGCCAGAGCTACGAAAGTCAGGCAGTCGTAGTGCCGCCTGCTCCTACTGCCCAGCCCGTATTCTTGGAAGTTGTCACGCGTGGTGCGCTGACTTTGTACGTGTTGCCGAGTGGCAACGCGGAGCGGTTTTTTCTGGCGGGCTACCGTCCCGGCAAGCTGGTGGAGCTGGAGCTGCGCACGGCCATGATTCAGCGCAGGGCCCAGCAGTTCCTGGCGAAGCAGCGGATGTACCAGGATACGCTGGCCCGGGCCTTTGCGGCTTGTCCGGCCCAGGCCAAGCGGTCGGCTACTGTCGAATTCCGGCTGGCTGATCTGGAGAAAGCAGTGCGCGGCTACAACTTGTGCGCCGCCCCCCAAACCGTCGGCAAGCGGGCCGCCAAGCGCGGCAGCTTCAGCTTCGGTGTCGTAGCCGGCTTAAGCGTGTTCGACCAGTTAACCTTGGGCGACGGCAGCAACACCGGAGACTTCAATCAGCAGTACGGCGGCAAGAATGCCCTGCGGGGCGGTTTGGAGGCCGTCTTCACGCCTGGTTTTAAGGGCGCCCCTCTGACGGTGCGCGTCACAGCGCTCTACGAACCCGGGCGCACCTTCACTTCCGAGCGTAACTTTTTCCCCCAGCAGTCTTACAATAAAAAGGCGGTGCTGGAATTTGACTACACGTCGTTTGCAGCGATACTGCGCTACCGCCTCGGGCAGCACCGCCTGCGGCCGTACTTCGAGGCGGGACCGGCTATTAATATGATTACCCGCGTAAAGCAGGATTATCTGACCTTTACCTCAACCACCTCCGGCAGCAAGCCCTACAACGAGAAGCTGCTGGGTGACTATAACTACTTCACTCTTGGCGGCGGGGCCGGGTTCGGGGTAGAAACGCTGATGCCGGGCGGTAATACTTTATGGCTGGGCGTACGGGCGGCATCCACGGCAGGCCCAGCCAAAGGCACGGAACGCTCGGGGGTAAAAAGCGTGTCCCTACTGGTGGGCTACACGCTGGGTCGCTAAGGTGGGCTGAGTAGGCCTTTACTGCGGCTTCTAATGGCTGTGCCTACCGACTTGCTCTACCCATCACTCTTTTCGGCATCGGCAGTGGAATAGCCGCTCAATGAGGAGGGCGTTGCCGGGTAGTCCCACAGGATTCCTTACCTACCCGGCTGTTTTCTCCACTCATAGCCTGGGTTTTAGGCATAACAAAAGGGTCCGCTACCGAGTAGCGGACCCTTTTGTATTCTGCATCACCTAGCGCCGGCCCTGCAGGCGGGCCAGTACGTCTTCGGTACTGTAGCCTTCCACGTTAAATTCCTTAAAGCCGAACAGCGACACGGCTTCCTGCATCGTGGCCAGGTCGGCGGTGAGCAGGGTAGGGGGAATAAAGTCGGGCTCGTCGACGGGCACGCGGCACACCACCCGGGCGAAGTGCCCAAACTGGTCGGGGGTGGCATACATCAGGGTGGCCGCCTCGGGCGTGGAAAATAGCACCGACAGCGTACCCTCCGGGTGGCTGGCTTTCAGCGCTAGACGTTCCTGGGTGGGCAGCAGCCGCAGAAACGACTCCAGAATCAGTTGATTGGTGTGGGTACCCAGTAGCACTACTGCTGCCCGCCGCCGCTTTTTCTCCCGGCGCTGAAAGTGCAGGGCGGTAGCCAGGCGCAGCACTTCGGACGGATAAGCGGCCCGCGTCGAATCAAACTCCTTGCTGCGCAACAGGCGCTTGGGGTTGTAGTCGAAGTGCTCCTGAGGGTTCTGAAACCGGTTGGTGCCCACAATAACCTGCTCGCCGGCGGCAATGCGCTGAAACTGGCTTTGGGCCACGGTGTGCAGTTCCTGCAGTACCATGCCAATAGCCGAGGGCAGGCCACCGGCCGCTTCCACCCGCTGAAAGGTAGCCCAAGCCTCGCGGGCCAGCTGGTCGGTAATGGTTTCCAGATAATAAGAACCGGCGGCGGGGTCGGCCACGCGGTTCAGCCCAGACTCCTCGCGCAAAATAATGGGCAGGTTGCGGGCTAGGCGGCTTGAAAACTCATTCGGGCTCTGGTAGAGCTGGTCGAAAGGAGCTACGCTAACCGCATTGGCCCCGCCCAGCACCGCGGCCATGGTTTCGGTCGTGACGCGCAACAGGTTGGTGTGCGGGTCAAGCGTCGTTTGTGACCAGGTCGAGGTTACGGCAAACAAGCGCAGGGCTGCCGCGGCCTCGGGAGGTAGCCCATAGGTGTGGAGCAGGGTAGCCCACAGGCGGCGCAAAGCCCGCAGTTTGGCTATTTCAAAAAAGTAGTTGGGGTTGAGGGCTACCTGTACCTGGAAAGCAGCCGCTACTTCCGCCACCGACACGTCTTCCGAGGGGAGCTGCTCCAGATACGTGGCTGCCGCGGCCAGGGTAAACCCAATCTGCTGGGTGATGGTCCCGCCACGGTTAGCAAAGAAGGCCCCGTTAAGCGTCAGCGCGCGAAACTCGGGCAGGTGGCGCGTCAGGCTGATAATCTTGCGCAGGCTGGCCAACTGCTGGGGCAGATCGGGGGTGTGGTCGGTTACGGGGTCGAAGCGCAGAAAGCCCCGCAGCCCAGCCGTGCCGGTAGCCAGCAGCCGCTCAACGAAGGCCAAGGCCCCTAGGCGGACGGAGAAGCCCAGGTAGGTAGTGGCCAATGGAAGCTTCTCGTGCAGGTAATTCACGTCAAAAGCCGGGGCATCTACCAAGTCGAAATAGATGCCGTCGGCGCCCCGGCTGAGTGCGTCGGCGGCCAGGTCGATGGCCTTATGGCCTTTATCGGCAGCGCCAACGGCATAGGTCGGGATATTCAGCCAGGCCCGGGCCGCATCAGTGGTTACAACAGCCGGAGTGAGGTCGGCCAGGGCCTCCCGATGGTAGAAGGGCTGCACGGTAAAGCCTTCATTGGTATGCCATTCCAGCGTGGCCGGGTCGGCCCCCTTCAAGTCACGGCTGATGCGCTCCTGCCAGGCAGCAGTGCTGATAGAATCAAATTCGGAAAATGAGACAGGCGTGGAGCGCGGTGTATCGGCCATAACGGAAGACGGTAATACGGGTGGATTGCGGCGCCATGGCGCGGCTTAAAGATACCGGATTGCCTGTAGAACCCCGCAGCAAGACTTGAATTCGGGAATTAGGGAAGTAGCTTTGTAGGTTGGCTGATGCCCATCGTGTGCTGATTCTTTTACCTATTGCTTTGTTGCATGTTCAAATTCTTACCCCTTACCCTGCTGGCTACGGTTGCCAGTGTTTCGTCCGTTATTGCCCAAAACGACTTCCGACCCGGCTATGTCGTGCCCACCTCCGGCGACACCATCCGCGGCTTGATCGACAACCGCGGTACCGTAACCCTGGCCCGGCAGATTCGCTTCAAGGCTTCGGCCGAGGGCTCTGTTACCGAATATGCCCCGGCCCAGTTGCGGGCCGCCGGCTTTACGCCGGGTCAAAATTATGAGTCCTTGTCAGTAGATGGCGGCCAGGCTTTCCTGGCTGTATTAGCTAAAGGACCAGTTTCGCTTTACCGGTATTCAGACCCCAACGACCGGCAGCACTATTATGTGTTGAGCGCAACCCGCCCCCTCACAGAATTGCTACAGCGTGATACGGTGCAGGAAGCTATGGTAAACGGTGCTGCCAAGCGCGTTAAAGTCCGCGCCTATCCTTTCCGTAAAGTGTTGGCTTCTTCTTTTACAGGCTGCTACACTATTACTGGTGATCTTGCCCGGGCCGAGTTAAAGGAATCTACGCTTATTCGGCTGTTCCAAAGTTATTACAGCTGCCAGGGCGGTGCCAGCACAGGCACAATCCGAACGCGTCGGGAGAGCAAGCTTAGGTTTAGCGTTGTTGGGGGCCTCAATCAGGGTTCGTATCTCTTTGCCGAATACAAGAATACGAGCGTGGATATAAAGTCAAAGCAGCGACCTATTGTTGGGATAGGCTTAAGCTATACTCCGGGTAGCTTCAATGAAAAGTTTGCTATTAGCATGGAGGTGCTACATTTTAAAAATCACACCATTGGCTATTACGAGCGGATGGGTGGGGGCACCAATACCTTTGGAACTGCTAAAGTCACTGTTGACTTGAACTGGACATCCATATCTGTTCCAGCCATGTTTCGCTACACATTCGCGCCTAACAGAGCAATTACTCCTTTCTTCCAAGTTGGTCCGCAGGTTTCCTATCGGCTGAGTCCGAAGGCTAGCTATACCATCCGGGAAGACCTAAATAATGGAGATAAGTTTCAAGTTACGAATGAATTAGCCGTGAAGCAGCTAAGTGTGTACGGAGTAATCGGTGCTGGGGCGCAAATCTCACTCGGCCACCTTGGGACCATTCGTCCAGAGGTACGCTATATGGCTACTGATAAATCCTCAGATACCGGCCAACTTTCCAATGAAAATATCCTCAACTTTCTGCTGACCTATAGCTTCGGCAAATAACCAGCCGAGCCTTTTGACAACGAGCAGTGCTGCCCGCAAGCCGGGCGGCACTGCTCGTTGTCGGTTAGTAGTGCCACACTTAGAACCCTGACACTACCTGTTTTGCCTGCCCGATGCCGGACAAGGAATATCAAATGCTGGTAAGTTTATACGCGCTATAGTCAACGTCGCAAATCGGGAACGGTACGGGGCGAAAACTGTGTACTAGGCGTATCTTTGCGGCCTGCCTTTCCAACTCCTATGCAATTTCTCCGTTCCCGTGTTGCTGCCCTTAGCCTGCTGACGGCTACTTTTCTGGTTTCAGCTTGTCAGCGGGGTGGCTACCAGGCCACGCCCCAACTGGCGCCCGTAACGGCTCAGCCCGTCAGCAAAACCCAGCCTGAAGACCCCAAGGCGGCCGCTACCATTGAGCCCTACCGGCAGCGCGTCACCCAGCAGATGAACGAAGTACTGGGCGTAGCGCCGGTTGCCATTACCAAAAACAACGGGGAGTCGCCGCTGGCCAACTTTGTGGCCGACTTGCAGCGGGAGCGGGCCAGCGCAGTTCTCAAGCAGCCCGTGGATGTAGGAGTCATGACCAATGGGGGCTTGCGCGCCAGTTTGCCCGCCGGCCCCATTACCATGGGCTCCGCTTTCGAGCTCATGCCTTTCGAGAATGAGCTGGTTGTGCTCGACACGCCCGGCCCGGTAATGCAGGACATGCTCAACTACGCGGCCCGGATCAAAATGGCGCTGTCGAATGTGACCTACACGGTGGGAGCCGACAACAAGCCAACCAACGTGCTGATCGGCGGCAAGCCCTTCGACCCAGCCCGCACCTACACCATCGCCATTTCCGACTACCTGGCCGGTGGGGGCGACCAGATGGTGTTCTTCAAGTCCATCAAGCCTCGCAGCACCGGCGTATTGCTTCGTAGCGCCATCGTCGACCACATCCGCGGCCTGACCAAAGCCGGCAAGCCCGTGGAAGCCAAGGTCGAAGGCCGGGTGAAAGTAATGTGATTTGCGGAGGGGAGAATGTGCCCGGGTGCTCAGGAATAGCTCGCCGAGAGGCGGCAGCAGCAGCCCAACGCATTATCCACCCCACATTATCACATCAGCACAGTAATCATTAGCCCAGTAATCCCATGAATCGTCGCGATTTTCTCAAGCATACATCCCTCGGTGCGGCTGGCCTGGGCCTGATGGGCCTCAGCCTGCCCGCCGTAGGCCGCGATACGAAGAATGTGCGCCTAACTATTCTGCACACCAACGACATGCACTCGCGCATCGAGCCGTTTCCGGACAATAGCGCGCAGTGGGCCGGTATGGGGGGCATGGCCCGGCGCGCCAGCCTGATTGAGCAAATCCGGAAGCAGGAGCCCAACGTGCTGCTGCTCGACTCGGGCGACATCTGGCAGGGTACGCCCTACTTCAACTTTTTCAGCGGGGAGCTAGAGTATAAGCTCATGACCCAGATGGCCTACGACGCCAGCACCCTGGGCAACCACGACTTCGACAACGGGCTGGAAGGTTTGAAAAAGCAGCTGCCCAATGCGGGCTTTCCTTTCCTGATTGCCAATTACGACTTCTCCCAGACCATTCTGGCCGGACAGTTCAAGCCCTACAAAGTGTTTGAAAAGGCGGGCCTGCGCATTGGCGTGTTCGGCATCGGCATCGAAATGCAGGGCCTGATTTCGGACCGCAACATTGGGGGCACCAAGTACCTAGACCCGGTGGCTACTAGCCAGTCCATGGTCACGCAGCTGCGCGGCCCCGAGCGGTGCGACATGGTTATCTGTCTTTCCCACCTGGGCTACAAGTACGAAAGCGCCAAAATCGACGACCACAAGCTGGCTGCCCAAGTGCCCGGCATCGACCTGATTCTGGGCGGGCACACCCACACCTTCCTGGAGAAGCCGGACGTAATCCTGGGGGCTGGTGGTCACCAAACCCTGATTAACCAAGTGGGCTGGTCGGGCATCAATCTGGGCCGCCTCGACTATTCCTTTGAACACGGCTCGAAGCGCCTGGCTGTCGCCAGCTCATCCGTAGTGCCTGTAACGACGGCGTGAGAAAAACAAGGAAAAGAGGGTTTTTTTGTGTCCTGACTTTTCCACATTTTTGTCTCCCCCTAGAAAAAACGGGCTGTTTTCGCCCCGTTTCTGACCCTATTGTCCGCCCTGTAAGCACTTGTTGCTTTTGTCTTAACTAATTGATGCTGAAGGATTGCCGAACCGTATGGGCCAACTGTCTTCGCGTCATCAAGGCTAATATTGGTGAGCAAAGCTTCCGCACGTGGTTTGAGCCAATCGTGCCGGTGCAGCTCCACAATAACGTCCTGATCATCCAGGTGCCCAGCCAGTTTTTTTACGAATGGCTGGAGGAGCACTATGTCGATGTCCTAAAGAAAGGTATCTACCAGGAGCTAGGTCCGGAAGGCCGCCTGGAGTACTCTATCGTCGTCGATCAGGGCAACAGCCAGAACAAGCCCCGCACGGTCAATATCCCGACGGCCCGCAAAGCGGCGGCGCCTACGCAGGCGGCTACGCCGGCCGCCGCCATTGCCGCCAGCGCCCTCACCGGCTCGGCCCGCAACGTGGCCGCGGCTGCTGCGGCCCCCGACACCAGTAACACCCTGCGTAACCCGTTTGAAGCCACCAAGGCCATCGACCGGAACTACGTGAAGTCGCAGCTCAACAACACGTATTCCTTCGAAAACTACGTGGAAGGCGACTGTAACCGCCTGGCCCGCTCGGCGGGTTTGGCCGTGGCCAATAAACCCGGCACGACTTCCTTCAACCCGCTGATGGTGTACGGCGGCGTAGGCTTGGGTAAAACCCACCTGGTGCAGGCCATTGGTAACCACATCAAGGCTACCTCGCCCGATAAGTTCGTGCTCTACGTCTCGGCTGAGAAGTTCACGAACCAGTTTATCGAAAGTCTGCGCAACAACGGGGTGCAGGACTTCGCCAATTTCTACCTGCTCGTCGACATCCTGATTCTGGACGATGTGCAGTTCCTCTCGGGCAAGGACAAGACCCAGGAAATGTTCTTCCACATCTTCAACCACCTGCACCAGGCTGGCAAGCAGATTGTGATGACCTCCGACAGGCCCCCCCGCGACCTGAACGGGTTGGAAGACCGGCTGTTGTCCCGCTTTAAGTGGGGCCTCACGGCCGACTTGCAGAGCCCGGACTTCGAGACCCGCATGGCCATCATCCAGAACAAGATGGAGCAGGATGGCATCGATATTCCGCCGCAGGTAGTGGAGTACCTGGCCCACTCGGTGAATACCAACGTGCGGGAGCTGGAGGGCGTCTTGATTTCCCTGGTAGCCCAGAGTAGCCTGAACCGCCGGGAAATTGACTTGGAAATGGCCAAGCAGGCCCTGCGCCACATCATTGAGGAAGTGGAGGCCGAAGTAAACCTGGACTTCATTCAGAAAACCGTGGCCGAGCATTTCGGCATTTCCTTGGACTTGCTTAAGGCCAAAACCCGCAAGAAGGAAGTTGTGACGGCTCGGCAGGTGGCCATGTACTTTGCCAAGGAGCACACCAGCCACTCGCTCAAGAGCATCGGTTTCCACTTCGGCGGCCGCGACCATAGCACCGTGATTCACTCCGTGCAGACCGTTTCCGACCTGATTGATAGCGACAAAAACTTCCGCAACACGATAGTAGACCTGCGGAAGAAGTTTGCTGGCAAGTAAGCTAAACGGTTTTTTCGGCTACCTGTTATCCGCACTCCTGCTTACCTCCTTGCCAAAGGCGTATACATGTAGAAAGCCCTTTACCATGCGCTGGTAAAGGGCTTTCTACATGTTATAGGACTGCCGCGGGCGGGCATGTCAACAGTTACAGCTTGGGAGCCGGGGCCGTTTCGCGCAGCGTGATGTTGTACTGGGCGGCAAAGCGGCGGATTTCGTTGCGGAAGTTTTCCCGGCGCTTCGGGCCTTTTACTTCCCGTAGGTTCAGGGTGTAGAGGTCGTTGGAGCGCAGGCGGATGCGTAGTTGCATGGGCGCCAGGTCGATGGCCTCAATCTCCTCGGCGGCAAATACCTGCTTGGGCCGGAACAGGCCGCCCTTGTGCACGATGTAGCCGGGCGTAAACTCCAGGTAGCTCTGCGTACCAAAAATGGGCGCGTTGTGCACCAGCACGTAGCCGATGTACACCAGGCTGAACACCAAGAACACGTAGTGCAGGAAGTGGTAGTCCTGCTCGCCCTGGCCGGCGGCAATCAGAAAGACGGTGTAGGCAATCCAGAGCGCGCCGATGAGCATCTGGCCCCAGAACGGAACCTTGGACGTGTCGGCGGGCCGCAGGCGGATGCGGGTGGTTTTGGTAACGCTGGGCATAGAGAGTAGAAGTCTGACAACAAAGTAAACGAAAAACCGGCAAGGCGCCGGGCCGTGCTGGTTTCTAGTTGTTCGTCGCTGGTTGCCCGTGGTTAGATCGTGCTGATTCCTACCAACGAACAACCAACAACTACTTCAGCGTCGCCGAAGCCAGCTCCATTTCCGGCACGGCCTTGAGCAGGGCCGAAATCGGGCAGTGCTCCTTGGCGTTTTCGGCCTGCTTCTGGAATTCTTCCTGGGTAATGCCTTCTACTTCTCCTTCGGTGGTGAGCGTGATTTTAACCACTTTGGGCACGTCGCCCGAGGTGTCGAGCGTCACTTTCGACTCGGTCCGGATCTGCTTGACCTGGGCGCCAGCCTTGGTGAGCTGGCCGGTCAGGAACATGGTGTAGCAGCCCGCGTGGGCCGCCCCGATGAGCTCCTCGGGGTTGGTGCCTTTCTGGCCTTCAAAGCGGGCCCCAACCGAGTAGGGCGCTTTCACCGTGCCGCTCTGGGTCGAGATTTCGCCGCTGCCTTTGATGTCGCCGTTCCAAACGGCATTTCCGCGCTGATTGATCATGATGGGTTGGTGTTAGGGTTGTGTGATAGTGTATACTGGTTGAGCTACGAAGGAGTTGACCAGATGTGACTATGTGGCGTCTGCTGCCTATTTTCACGGCTTATGCCCGCCCTTACTCCGTTTAGCGCTTCCTTACCCACTCAAATTCGCCGCTTGCTTATTGGCCTAAGTTGGCTGGGGTTGCTGCTGTCTGGGGTAGATCTGCTAGCCGCTGAGTGGGCTTACGAGACGACGAACCACGACCTGTTAAGGGTGTTTGATATTGTTAAAAACGGTTTTTTGGCGCTTTGTCCAATCGGAATGTGGCTGCAATTTGGGCCGCGGCTGTCAGCTAAGTGGCGTAGTCTGGCTGATCTGGCGTTGTGCCTGGTCCTTTTTCCCTGGTGGCTGTATTGCGGCCTGTTGCTGCTCAACGAAGACCAGTCGCCTTGGCAGGATGAGCGGGTGTTAGCGACGACCTCGGCGCCGCAAACCCGTATAGTTCGTCAATACCAAGATACTTTTGTCACGAGTAACACGCGCTACCGAGTCGTCCGGCTCACGCCGCTGGGCTGGTGGTGGCAACGGGTAGAGCCCGTTGATACATCTGAATTCCCTCTCTACTAAATGGGTCTGAAATCTGCCCTGAGCCGGCCGCTGGCGGCTTACATTCACCACCGCTACCACAAGTGGCAGCAAGACCCCGTCGCTACCCAGCAGCGCGTGTTCCGGGCCCTGATGGCTAAAGGCTGCCACACCGCCTTCGGGCGCGACCATGACTTTGCCAGCATTCGGACGCCCGCCGACCTGGCCCAGCAGGTGCCCGTGCGCGATTACGAAGCCCTGGCTCCGTACGTCGAACGGGTGAAAGCCGGGGAGGCCGACGTGCTCTGGCCCGGCAAGCCCGAGTACCTGGCCAAAACTTCGGGCACGACTTCCGGCGCCAAGTACATTCCCCTGACCAAGGACAGCATCCCGAACCACATCAACGGGGCCCGGGATGCGCTGTTTCACTACATCCACGCCACGGGCAACAGCCGCTTTCTGGACGGCAAGCTCATGTTTTTGTCCGGCAGTCCGGAGCTGGAGAAAGTGGGCGGCATTCACACCGGGCGGCTGTCGGGCATCGTCAATCATCACGTACCGGCCTATTTACGCCGCAACCAATTGCCCTCGTATTCCACCAACATCATCGAGGACTGGGAAACCAAGCTCGACCATATCATCGAGGAAACCCTGCCCGAAAACATGACCCTGATTTCGGGCATTCCGCCCTGGGTGCAGATGTACTTCGACAAGCTGGTCCAGATTACGGGCAAGCCGGTGAAAGACATCTTCCCGCAGTTCGACCTGTTCGTCTACGGTGGGGTCAACGTTGAGCCCTACCGGGCCAAACTCTTCGACACCATCGGCCGGTCCGTGGACAGCATCGAGTTGTTTCCGGCCTCCGAGGGCTTTCTGGCCTTCCAGGACGAGCCCGGCAACCCCGGCCTGCTGCTGCTGCTCGACGCGGGCATTTTCTACGAGTTTATTCCCGCCGAGCGGTTTTTTGAACCCAATCCGCCCCGGCTCACCATCGGGGAGGTGGAGCTGGATAAGCAGTACGCGTTGGTGCTCAATTCCAACGCCGGCCTCTGGGGCTATAGCCTCGGCGACACGGTGCGCTTTGTGAGCAAGACCCCATATCGGGTAGTCGTCAGTGGCCGCATCAAGCACTTTCTGTCGGCTTTTGGTGAGCATGTCATCGGGGAGGAAGTCGAGCAGACCCTGCGCGAGGCTATGAGCCGGTTTTCGGAAGTCGAAGTGGTAGAATTCACCGTGGCCCCGCGCGTAAGTGCCGACCCGCAACAGCCTTCGCGCCACGAGTGGCTGGTCGAGTTTGCCCGCCCGCCCCACGATGCTGCCGCCTTTGCCGCCGCCCTGGATGCCGGGCTGCGCCGCCGCAACGTGTACTACGACGACCTGCTTTCGGGCAGCATTCTGGCCCCGCTCCAGCTCACGCCGCTGCCGGCCGGGGCGTTTCAGCGCTACATGAAAAGCCTGGGCAAGCTCGGCGGGCAAAACAAAGTGCCCCGGCTGAGCAACGACCGTGTTATTGCCGACGCGCTGTCGGCCGTTTAAGTAGCTTGGTGAAAGCAGGACCACCGGGATATGCCGAACGAATTATTTCCAACCACTACCAATATGGCGAATGCACGAAGCTGGCCGGATCTACTCGGGCAAATCAGCCGGGAAGTCTTGTCTGATCCGGATTTTATCAGCGGAAACCGAGCTTCCCTGATTACCGAGGAGCAGCGCCAAAACCAGTGGCTCGGGGCGCCTGGGGCTACCACAGCGGCGCTAGAGGCTTTGGAGCAGCGTCTGCAGATACCGCTGCCGCCCTCGTACCGGGCGTTTCTACAAGCGTCGGATGGGTTTGGCCCACTCGACTACTTTATCTGGCGGCTGAAGTCCAGCGTGGAAGTCGACTGGCTGGTGAAGACGGAGGCTGAATTGGTGGAAATGTGGGAGGTTGACGTCGAAACCATCCCGAGCGTGCCCGACGAGGAGTATTTCATCTACGGCGATGGGCAAAACGAAATTCAGGTGCGCGGGGAGTATTTCCGGGGCCTGTTGATGATATCTGACTGGGGCGACGCCGGGTTCCTGGCCCTCAACCCCGATGTGCAGCACCAGGGCGAATGGGAAGCCTGGCATTTCGCCAACTGGATGCCGGGGGCCGTCCGCTACCGTTCCTTTGCCGAGCTGGTGCAGGCGCATTTGGCCAGCTACCAAGCCATGAAAGAAGGGCGCTCATAACAACAAGCACTACTGCAGATGGAAGGAAAGATTAAAGTTGCTGCCAGCGTAGACTATGATAAGGACTGCATTTTTGATGTATTCATCCGCAAGGACAATAGTGAAACGCATATCACCTTCGATGGAGCAGTTGATACGTGGCAGGGCTTTGCTAAGCAGTTGATAGGGTTTCCTAGAAACGTGGCAGATACGGCAGTTTTCAGTGTTGAGGGGAATAGCCATAGAGACACACTGTTGCTTGCCGCGTACTGCTATGATGGTGCTGGGCATACAGCCCTTAGGGTAGCGACTGATAATAATGCTGACTTGCCTGCTAGATGCAAAATGGAGTTCTCAATCCGGGCTGAAGCAGCATCCCTAAACAAATTGGGCCGGCTTCTATTGGGCTGGTCGGTTGAAAATGACTCTGAAATAGTATGGGAAGCCCAAACGAGTTAACAAAACAAACTCTCTACACGCTCTGCCAGCAATACGTCCAAGACCGGCTCGACGCGGTGCAGGCGGCCGTGCAGGCCGCCCAGGAATCGGCCAACAGTGAAACCAAGAGCAGCGCCGGCGACAAGTACGAAACCGGCCGCGCCATGGCCCAGAACGAGCGGGACCGGAACCTGGTGCAGCTTCAGCAGGCCCGGCAGCTGCAGGCCGAGCTGCTGCGCATCGACCCCACCAAGCCCTGCGACACGGTGCGGCCCGGGTCCTTGGTCCAGACCAGCATGGGCTGGTTTTTTATCAGCATCAGCGCCGGCAAGCTTACGGTAGATGCCACCGACTACTTCGCCGTATCGGCGGCCGCCCCGGTAGCGGCGGCTCTGAGTGGCAAGCGGGTTGGAGAAGAAGCGGTGTTCAACGGCAAGCCGCTGCGCATCAAAACTATCGGGTAACTTTATCCGGGTCTACAGCTTCGGCAGCAGACCCGAAATGCCTTTGATGTTGAGCCGCACGAAATTCTTGACCCGCTCGAACTTGGCGGTAGTTTCTTCCAGCTCCTCGTCCTTGTCGAGCTTGCTGGGGCGGTGGGTATCGAGCAGTACAAAGATGCTGTCGGCAATATCGATGTAGCCCAGAATCATGAGTAGCAGCAGCTTTTTTTCGTCTTCCTGGTAGCTTTTGGTCCGCACGGCCTTCACCAGACTGTCGAGCTGGTTGGTTTCGTCGATGAACAGGTCGCGGAGGTAGAGCCGCTGCTGCTGGTAGCCAGCTAGTTGCTCGGGCTCGGTTTGGGCGGCCGAGAACGGGAAGGAGGTCGTGAAGCTAACGGCAGCGCGGAAGTCTTTTTCGGCGGCGTACACGGTTTCCAGGTGCTTTTGCAGGCTGGTCCAAAGACCGTTGCGGGCTTTGTCGAAGGCGGAAGCTGGGGTAGGAGCGGAGCTAGTCATGGAAAAGGCGGAATACGGCTGCAAAAGTACAGGCTTCGGCCGCGCCTTCGCTGCTTTCCTCACAAATTCACCACGCCGGTTCCTGCGAGCGGCGGTTAGTCTGCCCGGTTTCGGCGCGGGCAGCCCGCGCCGAATGCCGCCAATACCGTTGGGCTTTCCCGATAACTGAAAGTTCGGCTTACTTTTGCCTACGGCAACCCCACCGTGCCGTGTAGCTGTACTTCTTCATGTCTTCTTCCTCCAAACGCGTCACCCTGCTGGGCTCCACCGGCTCCATCGGCACCCAAGCCCTCGACGTCATCCGGGCCAACCCCGGCCGCTTTCAGGTCGTCGCGCTGTCGGCCCAGTCCAATGCCGACCTGCTGATTCAGCAGGCCCGGGAATTTCGGCCGGCCGTAGTCGTCATCGGCGACGAACGGAAGTACGAAACGGTGAAAGCTGCCCTGGCCGGACAGAGCACCGAAGTCCTGACGGGGTCGGCCGCCCTGACCGAAGTAGCCGGCCGCCCAGACACTGACATCGTGCTGACGGCCATGGTGGGCTACTCGGGACTGCTACCCACGGTAGCGGCCATCCGGGCCGGGAAGGATATTGCCCTGGCCAACAAAGAAACCCTGGTCGTGGCCGGCCAGCTGATTACGCGCCTGGTACAAGAGCACGGCGTGGGCCTCTACCCCGTGGATTCTGAGCACTCCGCCATTTTTCAGTGCCTGGTAGGCGAGGAGCGCAACCCCATCGAGAAAATCATTCTTACCGCGTCCGGCGGGCCGTTTCGGGGGCGCACGGCCGAGCAGCTGGCCTCCGTTACCAAGGCGCAGGCCCTAAAGCACCCCAACTGGGACATGGGCGCCAAAATCACTATCGACTCGGCCTCGCTCATGAACAAAGGCCTGGAAGTTATTGAGGCCAAGTGGCTGTTTGGGCTGAATGACGACCAGATTGACGTGGTAGTGCACCCGCAGAGCATTATTCACTCGTTGGTGCAGTTTCAGGACGGCTCGTTGAAGGCCCAGCTGGGCTTGCCCGATATGAAGCTGCCCATTCAGTACGCCCTAGGCTACCCCGAGCGGCTGCCCTCCGATTTTCCCCGTTTCTCTTTTCTCGACTACCCCAACCTTACCTTCGAGCAGCCCGACCGGGCCACGTTCCGCAACCTGCCCCTGGCCTTTGAAGCCATGCGCCAGGGAGGCAATGCGCCCTGCGTGCTCAATGCGGCCAACGAAATTGCCGTAGCCGCCTTCCTGCGCGACGAAATCGGGTTTCTCGAAATGCCCAACTTAGTGGAAAGCTGCCTCACGAAGGTTTCGTACCTTGCCGAACCGTCGCTGGACGACTACGTGCTGACCGACCAGGAAACGCGCCGCGTGGCGCACGAACTGGTAGGCCGTCGGTAAGTGTTGTCCGGAAAAAGAATGTCATGCTGCGCAACGTCGAAGCGTGATATCGACCTGCTAATTTCCCTTTCTACTCAATACCAAGTTTCGCTTTGGAAGTATTAATCATGGCCGGCCAAATGCTGCTGGGCCTTTCTATTCTGGTGGGTTTGCACGAGTTCGGGCATTTCGCCGCCGCCAAGTACTTCAAGATTCGCGTCGACAAGTTTTACATCTTCTTCGACTTCCTCTTTCCCATGCCGGGCGTGCTGAACTTCGCCCTGTTCAAAAAGAAAATCGGGGAGACGGAGTACGGCCTGGGCTGGTTTCCGCTGGGCGGCTACGTCGCCATCCACGGCATGATCGACGAAACCACCGACGCCGACCAGCTGGCCGCCGAGCCGCAGGCCAACGAGTTTCGCTCGAAGCCGGCCTGGCAGCGCCTGATTGTAATGCTGGGCGGCATCATCATGAACGTCCTTACCGGCATCGTCATTTTCACGGCGCTTACCTTCAACTACGGCGAGAAATACCTGCCCGCTTCGGAGGCCCGCTACGGAGTGGTGCCCAACAAGCTGGGTGAGGAAATGGGCTTCCGCACCGGCGACAAAATCGTCAAAATCAACGGCCGGCCTTTCACCGAGTTTGATGAGGTGTATAGCACCGACGTGATGCTGGGCACCAACAGCTACTACACCGTAGACCGCAACGGGCAGCTGCTGGATATTCCGATTCCCAAGAACTTCATGGACCGCCTCTCCGACAAGGACCAAACGCCTTTCGTGCTACCCCTGAACCCCTTCGTGGTCGACCAGGTAGTATCGGGCAGCGGCGCGGCCAAGGGGGGCTTGCAGCCCAACGACCAGGTGACGCACGTGGCCGGCAAGCGCACCCAGTTTTTTCCGGAGCTGCAGGAAGCCCTGAAAGCCAACGCCGGCAAAACCGTACCGGTGCAGATCCTGCGCAACGACCAGCCCCAGACCCTGCAGATTGCCGTGGATGAGGAAGGCCACATCGGCTTTATGCCCAAGTCGTTGCTCAAGGAAGCTACCCGCACCTACACGCTGGGCCAGGCCATTCCGGCCGGTACCAAGAAGGCATTTGGCGTAGTAACGACCCAGATGAAGGCATTTGGTAAGATTTTCCGCGGCGAGGCTTCGGCCCGTAAGTCGCTGGGCGGCCCGATGGCCATTGCCCAGCAGTACGGCGGCGTGTGGGACTGGATGCGCTTCTGGACCCTGACCGGCATGCTGTCCATGGTGCTGGCCTTTATGAACCTGCTGCCCATTCCGGCCCTCGACGGCGGCCACGTGCTGTTCCTGCTCTACGAGATGATAGCCGGCCGCAAGCCCTCCGACTCCTTCCTGGAGAATGCCCAGAAGGTCGGCATGGTCATGATTCTGGGGCTGATGGTCTTCGTTATCTTCAACGACTTCTTCAAGCTGCTGTTCTAAGCGCTGAACTGAACGAAAAAGCTCCTGCCTTGCTTAAGGCAGGAGCTTTTTTATTTCGCGTATTTTCACGCCATGCGTCGACTTTTCTTGTTTCTGGCCAGCTGCCTCCTGAGCCTAGCGGCGGCGGCCCACGCCTACCACGCCAGCATTATGGAGGTGCGCTACAATTCCCAGAAGCAGCAGCTGGAAGTAGCCCTGAAGGTATTCACCGACGACTTCGAAAAAGCCTTGTCCGTGGGCCAGCCCCGCGCCATCAGCTTCGAACTAACCCCTCGGCCCCAGATAACCCAGCTGACCGCCGAGCTGCTGCGCAAGTCGTTGGCCTTCGGTACCAAGCCCGGTGAAACCTTGCCGCTGCAGCTTATCGGCTTCGAAAAAGACCACGAAGCGCACTGGCTCTACCTGGCCGTAAAACTGCCCAAACCCACCAACAACCTCGTCCTGCGGCACAAGCTGCTGGTCGATACCTTCCGCGACCAGATGAACATCGTGAACCTTGAGGCAGGTGGCAAAAAGCAAAGCGCCCTGTTTCGGGACGGCAATGAGGAGCAGAAGCTGGTATGGTAGGGGCCTAACGTGCTGATCGGCTGTCCTTGCGAGCAGCACGAAGTTATCCTTCCTCTGAAGTATGCTGAGTTTACTTCACTGAAAAGCCCCTAACTACACGCGGTAGTAAGGGGCTTGCTGGGTAAAGACTGCGACTACCCCCGCAGAGGACGGATTGCTTCGGCTGTGCCTCGCACTGACAGCCGATCAGCGCATTCAACGACATTAAAATTACTTCCAGTCCAGGGTGCCATCTACTGGCTTCTTATCGTCGCCGGGTTTGGGTTTGTCTTCGTCGGGCTTAATGAGCCTAAACTCGACGCGGCGGTTGATGCGGGCGTCTTCCTCGGTTATTTCCTCTTTCAGCGGCTGGGTGCTGCCGTAACCCATGCTTTCGATGCGGTTGGGCTTGAGCTTGCCCTTTTGCTCGATGTAGTGCCGGATGGCCTCGGCCCGGTCCTTCGACAGGCTTTCATTGAAATCCGGGTCGCCCTTGGAGTCGGTGTGGCCCTTAATGCTGAGGCGGAAGGTGGGGTGGTCGACCATGAACAGGGCAATGCGGTCCAGAATCGGGTGCATGGCCGGCCGGATGTTGGCCTTGTCCTGGTCAAACTCGATGTTCTTGAAAATCAGCGGCAGCCGGTAATCAATCGAGTTGGTCATGAGCTTCATCACCGTGTCGCCCTTCAGCTCGAACTGCTTTTCTACCGTGAAATAGTCCGGGCTTTGAATCAGAATGACGTAGTGAGAGCCCTCAATCAGGTCGAAGTCGAAGGAGCCGTCGGGGCGCACGTACTTGCTGGCTACCTCGATGCCGTTATCCGTGTCAATGACGCTTACAATGCCGTTGAGCGGCTTGCTGGTCACCGAGTCGACCAACGAGCCCTCGATGTGCGTGGTCGCCAGGGGCTGGGCCTCCATCGGCAGGGGGAAGGAATAGAGGTCCAGGTTTTTCATATCCTTGGCCTCGGAGCGCGCATAGTATAAGTCCTTGGATTCGGAGTCGATGGTAAAATAGTATTCCGAGCCCTTGCCGTTCACCAGCGGCCCGATGTTGCGCGGTTCCTGCCAGCGGCCCCGCACCCGGTAGGTTTTATAGATGTCGAAGTCGCCGTAGTTGAGCAGCTGCCCGCGGGAGGAAAAGTACAGCACGTTGTAGAGCGGGTGGTAGTAGGGGCTCACCTCACTTTCGCGGGTATTTACCACCGGGCCCAGGTTCTGGGCCTTGGTCCACTGCCCGGCCTTGTTCTTGGCCGAAAACCAGATATCCGACAAGCCAAAGCCGCCGAGCCGGTCGGAAGCAAAATAGAGCGTATCCTCGTTGCGCGACAACGTGGGCTGCGAGTCCCAGGCGGGCGAATTGACCGTGGAACCCAGAGACTTGGGTACCGTCCACTGTCCGTCTTTAAAGCTGGAAACGTACAAGTCGCAGTTGCCGTGGCAGGTGGGGCACTCACAGCGGGCAAAGTACAAGGTCTTGCCGTCCTTGGTAATGCAGGCCGAGCCCTCGTTGTACTGGGAATTAATGGGCTTAGGCAGGGGCTCGGCATCGGTCCACGACACGCCTTCCTTGTGAGACGTGTACAAATCCTCGTCCACGGCGTCGGCAATGCCCCGGGTTTTGCGCTTCGAGGAGAAAATCAGCTGGTCGGCCCCCGAGTTCAGCGTGGGGCCATAATCCTCGGCCTTGGAGTTGATGGCGTCGCCCATGCTCGTATACACGCCCTTGGGGGGGTGAAACGTGGCAATGCTCTTGCGGTACTCCACAATGTCGTAGTACACCTTCAGCGGCACGTAGAGGTCGGCTTCCTTCTGCTCCAGGGAGTCGTAGTAGAGCTGAATCTTCTTGACATCCTGCCGGTGGTGCTTCAGGGCCAGGCGGTAGTAGGCTTTGGCCTTCTCCTCGTTGCCAGCTTTTTCCCAGAGCTGAGCCAGGCGCCAGAGGAGGGGCGTATCTTTGGCAAAATTCTGAATGCCGAACAGGGATACGTAGCTTTCCAGCAGGCTGCGGGCCTGGTTGTAGTTGCGCCGCTTTTCGGCCTTCTGAATGGCCTTCAACGCTTTTTTGTCCTGGAAATAACCCAGTTTGTTGACGTTGATAAAATCGGGGGTGCCATCTGGGCGCACCCGCAGCTGCCGCGTCACTTTGCCCGTGAGCTTACGCGTTGGCGGGGCCGAGTTCTTTTGCTGGGCGTGCCCCGGCCCGAGGAAAACAAAAACGAGCAAAAGGGTGAGAAGTGAGCGTAGAGAGCGGAGCATAATTCAAGTAAGCACAACGGCCGACCCAAACGGCGCGGCGCAGGTTCAAAAATAGGGATTTTCTCATCTACTCAGCATGGTAGCGGGCTGCCGGAGTGGCGGACTTGTGTGCCGCCTTGGCGGGTTCTAATCCGGCACTAACCTATTCTCGTCCGTGGCATAGCACTTGACAAAGACGTATATTCGGAAGCTCGTTTGCTTCGTTCGAGGTGCTGCCGACTTTTGCTGTCATTCTGGCACCGCCTACCTATCCCCGCTACACATCCTATGAGTTCATACGACCCGCGCAAACCCAAGACGACTGCCCTGCTGATGAGTGAAGATCCTGCCGAAATGGTGTCCATTGTGGCCGCCGACCCGGACCAGCCCTTGTCGGAGCAAGAGTCGCCGGAGGTACTGCCGCTGCTGCCCGTGCGCAATACGGTGCTATTTCCTGGCGTCGTGCTGCCCGTTACGGTTACCCGTAAAAAAAGCATCCGGCTGGTGCGTAAGGCTTACCGCGGCAATAAGATTGTGGGCGTGGTAGCCCAGAAAAACACGCAGAGCGACGACCCCGCCCTGGCCGACCTGTTTGAAGTGGGCACCATGGCGCGCATTCTGAAGCTGCTGGTGCTGCCCGACGGCAACACAACTATCATCATTCAGGGCCAGAGCCGCTTCCGTATCGAGGAGCAGCTCCAGGATACGCCCTACCTCACGGCCCGGGTAAGCTACTCGCCCGAGACGTTTCCCAACAAGAACTCCAAGGAAGTAAAAGGCCTGGTGTCGTCGCTGAAAGATGCGGCGGCCAAGATGCTCAAGCTCAACCCCGAAATTCCCCAGGAGGCCCAGGTGGCGCTGGACAATATCGAGTCACCGGCTTTTTTGACCCACTTTCTCTCGTCCAACATCAACGTGGAAGTGGGCCTCAAGCAGAAGCTGCTCGAAATCAACGACGGCGTGGAGCGCGGCACCATGCTGCTGGAGATGATGATGAAGGAGATTCAGCTCCTGGAAATCAAGCACGAAATCCAGACCAAGGTCCACACCGATATCGACCAGCAGCAGCGCGACTATTTCCTGCGCCAGCAGATCAAAGTGCTGCAGGATGAGCTCGGTTTCGATGGCCCCGACCAGGAAATCGACAAGCTGCGGCAGCGGGCCAAGGATAAGAAGTGGCCCGAAGCCGTGGCCAAGCACTTCCACAAGGAGCTCGAAAAGCTGGCCCGCGTGAACCCGCAAGCCGCTGAATTTCCCATCAGCGTCAACTACGTGGAGTTTCTGCTCGACCTGCCCTGGGCCGAGTACACGAAAGACAACTTCAACCTGAAGCGCACCAAGAAAATCCTCGACCAGGACCACTACGGCCTGGAAAAGGTGAAGGAGCGCATCATCGAGTACCTGGCCGTGCTTAAGCTCAAGCAGGACATGAAGGCCCCCATTCTGTGCCTCTACGGCCCGCCCGGTGTGGGCAAAACCTCGTTGGGCCGCTCCATTGCCAAGTCGCTCGGCCGCAAGTACGTGCGCATGAGCCTGGGCGGCGTGCGCGACGAGGCCGAAATCCGCGGGCACCGCAAAACCTACGTGGGTGCCATGCCCGGCCGGATTATTTCCCAGATCAAGAAAGCCGGGGCTTCCAACCCGGTAATTGTACTCGACGAAATCGACAAGATTGCCTCCGACTTCCGTGGCGACCCGTCGTCGGCCCTGCTGGAAGTACTGGACCCCGAGCAGAACTCGACCTTCACCGACAACTATCTGGAAGTGGAGTATGACCTGTCGAAGGTACTCTTCATTGCCACGGCCAACTCTCTGGACACCATTCAGCCCGCCCTGCGCGACCGAATGGAAATTATTGACCTGACGGGCTACACCCTGGAAGAAAAAACCCAGATTGCTAAAAAGCACCTCTGGCCCAAGCAGCTCACCGAGCACGGCCTGAGCCAAAAGGATGTAACCATCACCACGCCCGCTTTGCAGCGCGTCATCGATGATTACACCCGCGAGTCGGGCGTGCGGAGCCTGGAGCGCAAGCTGGGGGCCGTGGCCCGCAACATTGCCAAGAACAAGGCTATGAAGGAGGCCTTTCCCGATACGCTGGAGCCCAAGGACGTGAGCCGCATCCTCGGGGCTGCCATCTTCGACCGGGATTTGTACCAGGACAATGAAACGGCTGGTGTGGTCACGGGCCTGGCCTGGACCAGCGTAGGCGGCGACATTCTCTTTATCGAGAGCCTGCTGAGCCGGGGTCGGGGCAAGCTCACCTTGTCGGGCCAGCTCGGCGACGTGATGAAGGAATCGGCTATTACGGCCCTTTCATACCTGCGCAGCCGGGCCGAGGAGCTGGACATCGACTACCGCGTCTTCGATCAATACGACTTGCACATTCACTTCCCCGAGGGTGCCGTGCCCAAAGATGGCCCCAGCGCCGGTATTGCCATCTTCACCAGCATTGCTTCGGTGTTTACGCAGCGCAAAATCCGCAGCCATTTGGCCATGACCGGCGAAATTACCCTGCGCGGCAAGGTGCTGCCGGTGGGTGGTATCAAGGAGAAGATTCTGGCCGCCAAGCGCGCCGGGGTTAAGGATGTAATCCTGTGCGAGAAGAACCGTAAAGACATCAACGAAATACCCGCCGACTACCTCAAGGACCTGACCGTGCACTACGCCGACCGGGTGGATGACGTGCTCAAAGTGGCCTTGCTCGACGAGAAGGTGGCGCACCCTATCAAGCTCGTTGTGCGCGATGAGCCCGCCTTGGCACCAACCTCGAGCGTGGAAGTAGCCTAGGCGAGGTAAGTGCCCGCTGCTAAAGAAACCTTCCGGGCCACGTGGTCCGGAAGGTTTTCTTTTGGCTGAAGCCATCTAACTCCTGCCTTTCACCGCTACAATAAAAGGCTGTGGTTTACGTCTTAGCTCCGAAACCCTGTATCTTAGAACAATGATTCGACTGCTACACCGCTCGGCTTTAGTCAGCTTTACTTTGTTGGGAGCCGGTTGGCTAGTGGCCCGGCCGGCCGCCGCCCAGATTGGCGGTCAGCAAGCCTTTTCTTTTCTCAACCTGCCCCCCAGTGCCAAGCTGGCGGGCTTGGGCGGCGTCAACGTATCCTCGCGCGACGCCGACGGGACTATGCTCTACGGCAACCCGGCTCTGCTCAACAAGGAAATGGATGGACGCCTGGCCCTGGGCTACGTCGATTTTCTGGCCGACATCAAGCAAAGTACCGCTACCTACGTGTTTAATACCGAGCGGGCCGGCCGCTTCGGCATCGGACTCACTTACCTGGATTACGGTCAGTTTGAGCAGTTCGACGCGGCGGGCAACAGTCAGGGGCAGTTTTCGGTCAGTGAATACGCCCTGGGTGTTTCCAATGCGTATACCAGCGGCAATTTTACCCTGGCCGGTACGCTGAAGCTGGCCGTGTCGGGCATAGCGGGCAACCATTCCGTCGCAACGCTGGCCGACGTGGGAGCCCTGTTTAAGCACCCCAGCCAGAATTTCAACGTGGGTCTGGTAGTGCGCAACGCCGGTATTCAGCTCAAACCCTACGCCGGCTCCGACCGGGAACCCATGCCGCTCGACGTGCAGATTGGTACCTCGTTTAAGCCGGAACATATGCCGCTGCGCATCTCGATTTCGGCCCACCACCTGCAGCAGCTCGACATCGTCTACCTCGACCCCAATCAGCGCGGGCAGCTCGACGAGTTCAACAACGAAGTCAAGCCCAAGAAAAGCCTGGGCGACAAGATAGCCCGACACTTTGTGGTAGGCGGAGAATTGATTCTGGGAAAGAACCTGAACGTGCGCCTGGGCTATAACCACTTGCAGCGCCGGGAGCTGCGCCTCGACAACACGGCCGGTGGCGCGGGCATCAGCTTTGGCTTTATGCTGCGCATCAGCCAGTTTCAGCTCGACTACACCCGGGCTGGCTACCATGCCTCAGGAGCGGCTAATTACTTCACCGTCGCTCGCAACATCGACACCCTGTTCAAGAAAAGCGAGTAGGAAGAATGCCGGATTTTTGGCACACAGCACCTTTTGTTTTCTCTATTCCTCTCCTATAACCTTGCCCGCCCGGGGCTGTTTGCTACCAACCTTCTGCCGCAGTTCCTGGTAATGGGAACTGCGGTCCTTTTACCATCCCGCACCTCTCTCCACCTATGCTAGATTCCGCCACGTTTCTCACCCCGGCCCAGATTGTTGCCGAACTCGACAAGTACATCATCGGTCAGCACGACGCCAAGCGCCACGTCGCTATTGCGCTACGCAACCGCTGGCGCCGCTTACACGCTCCCCTCGACATGCAGCGGGAAATCGTGCCCAATAATATTCTGATGATTGGCTCTACCGGCGTAGGCAAAACCGAAATTGCCCGGCGCCTGGCTAGCATTGCTGATGCTCCTTTCACCAAAGTCGAAGCCTCCAAGTTTACGGAAGTCGGCTACGTGGGCCGCGATGTGGAAAGCATGGTGCGCGACTTGGTCGAGCAGTCGGTGAACATGGTGAAGCAGCGCCGCAAGGAAGAAGTGAAAAGCCGCGCCGCCCAGACAGTGGAAGACATCATCCTCGACGCCCTGATTCCGCCCGTTACGGGAGGCGGCAGCCTGAGCACGCCCAAACCGGCCCTGGGCTTTGGCAATGAAGGGGGTATGCCTGAGTCGGACTATGAGCTAAACGAGCGGACCCGGGAGAAATTTCGCCTTAAGATTCGCAACGGGGAGCTTGAGGATCGTAAGATTGACATTCAAGTGCAGCAGAGCAACACCCCCGGTATCGGCGTAGTCGGTGGCCCGGCTGGCCTGGATGAGGCCTCACTTTCGGGCCTGCAGGATATGCTGGGTAGCATGATACCCAAGAAGACCCGTAAGCGGAAAGTTACCATTGCTGAGGCCCGCAAGATTCTACTGGACGAGGAGGCCGCCAAGCTCATCGATATGGATGAGGTAAAAGACGAAGCTATCCGCCAGGCCGAGAATGCGGGTATCATCTTTATCGATGAAATCGACAAAGTAGCCAGCCGGGCAGGCAAGGGTGGGGGAGGCCCCGATGTAAGCCGCGAAGGAGTGCAGCGCGACTTGCTGCCTATTGTGGAGGGCAGTGCCGTGAGCACCAAATACGGTATTATCCACACCGACCATATTCTCTTTATTGCCGCGGGTGCCTTCCATGTAGCCAAGCCCAGCGACCTTATTCCGGAGCTGCAAGGGCGTTTCCCCATCCGCGTGGAACTGCAAAGCCTGACCAAGGACGATTTTTTCCGCATCCTGAAAGACCCAAAGAATGCCCTGACCAAGCAGTATGAGGCCCTGCTCAAAGCGGAAGAAGTAGAGCTGTCGTTCGATGATGCGGCCCTAGAGCGGTTGGCTGAAATTGCCTTCGAGGTAAACTCTGAGGTCGAGAATATTGGCGCCCGTCGCCTACACACGGTCATGAGCCGCCTGCTCAACGACATCCTCTTCGACGTGCCCGACGTTATTGGCGCCCACGCCCGCATCCAGGTCACCCGCGAATTGGTGGAAGAGCGCCTGCGGGATATGGTCCGCAACCGCGACCTGAGCCAATATATTCTGTAAACGGTCGGCTCGAAAATAGCCGGTCGGGGCCAACGGGTGGCCTGGCCCCTACGTAACGCATGAAGGAGGCTGTTTACTCAGGTAGTAAGCAGCCTCCTTCACTGTTTTATTCTCTTTCTCATGCATTACTACATCATCACCGGCGCTAGTCGTGGACTGGGCAAGGCGTTGGCCGAAACCATCCTGCATCAGCCCGGTACCAGCGTTATTGGGGTTTCCCGCCACGCTGCCATCGAGCATGAGCGCTACATACACCAGCCGCTCGACTTATCCGATATTGCCGCTGTCGAAAATAACCTGCATAAGGTGTTCCCGCTTTTGGCCGACGCTACTAGTATCACACTCATCAATAATGCGGCTGTAGTCGGTGAAATCGGGTATGTGGGAGAGCAGGCCAATGAGCATTACAACTTTGTGTTCGACGTAAACGTCATTGCCCCGGCCATGCTGATGAACACCTTTCTAAGCGCTTATTCTGGCCTGAGTGTGCCGCGTACCATTCTCAATATCAGCAGCGGGGCCGCGCAGCGCCCCGTTGACGGCTGGGCTGCTTACTGCGCCTCCAAAGCTGCTTTGGAGGCCCTCACGACCACTGCTCAAAAGGAGCAGAACATCCGTGGTACCGGGGTCCGGATTCGGAGCTTGTCCCCCGGCGTTATCGATACCGCTATGCAAGAGCACATCCGGGCTGCCGATCCGGGTAGCTTCAGCGAGGCAGACCGCTTCAGCGACTATCACAGCCAAGGCAAGTTAGCCTCCCCGGACGAGGTAGCGACCAGAATTGTGCAGTGGCTGCAAGGAAACCGAAGCCAGGACGAGCCAGTGGTATTACGCTTAGCCGACCTATAACCAAATTTCAAAGCCATAAAAAAAGCCCTCACTACGCGTAGTGAGGGCTTTTTTGTGGGAAACCTAGCTAATTAATACCCGGGGTTCGGAGTAATGTTAGGGTTGGTCGTCAGTTCGCTGGCTGGAATAGGCCACAAGAACAGCGGGCTAGAATATGGAACCGCTGCAATGGCCGGAGCCGGAGCTGCAGTAGCAGAACCACAGGCGTAGAAGTCATACTTCGTAAGCTGACCACCGTTCCCGTCGATCTTAGCGGGAATACCGCCACCGGGTACGGGGCTGAAGGTTTTCTCGCCCGACAAGCGGTGAATGTCGTCCCAACGGAAGCCTTCTCCTACGAACTCGATACGACGCTCGTTCAGGATAGCCTGCGTGAGAGCTGTGCCAGTCAGGGAGCCCGGAGCGTAGCGGTCGGCGGCCGCAACGGCGCGGTTACGCACGCTGTTTAAGTGGGTCAGGGCCAGTGCTTCGTTGGTCGTGCCACCGAGGCGCGAAAGAGCTTCCGCCTGGTTCAACAGAACTTCTGCGTAGCGAATGAGCGGAGCAAAGTCGCTGCTGGTCGTGGCATCCGTATACTTTCTGATTACGTAAGCAGCAACCCGCAGACCACGGTCCTGCTGCATCAACTCCGTCCGACGAGTATCGGCGCAGGTGAAGAAGGGAGCGTTGTACAGAATCGGGCTCACAGCCAACAGAGCGCGGCCATTGATACCACCGTTTGCAATGGTAGCCGATGAGCCATATACGTTCGCCAAGGCGCCGTTTACACCAGCATTGTCATCAGAGCTGTTCTCAATGGAGAAGATGTTCTCTGCCGTTACGACAATTCCACCTGGGAAAGCGGCCCGGGGCGTAGCCGCCAGGGCATAACGGAAGCCGTTTGTGCCGGCAATCAGCTTATCGCCTTCGGCTACTGCTTTAGCCCACTCGCCCTGGTGCAGGTACAAGCGCTGCTTCAACGCAATAGCCGCACCCTTCGTGGCCCGAGCTACGCGCAGGCTACCGGCCCGAGTCCCCAGCAGATTGGTTTCCGCATAGTCCAGGTCAGCCAGCATCTTGGTGTAGTCCTCAGCTACAGTACCACGGCCCTGTGCTTTGGCTAGTTCTAGACCGGCAACGGTGTTAACTGGAATATCCCGGTAGGGAACCCCTGCCTGACTGCCCTTACCATCAGAGTAAGGACGGGAGAAGTGAATCACGAGTTCGTGATGCGACAAGGCCCGCAGGAAGCGCATCTCACCTTCGTAGTCGGCGGCCTGCTGAGCGCTGATAAGGCCGCTGGCTGCTGCCTTGCGAACCCCGTCGATAGCAACGTTGGCTTGGTTGATGACCGAATATAGGTTCGACCACATGTTTACCACGTTCGGGCTGGACGGGTTGATCGTGTTAGCGAAAACAAGACCAAAGAAGCCGGCCATATCCGAAATGTCTTCGCCACGGGCATCATCCAAAGCGTTAGCAGCACCTCCGAAAGGATACCCCCGAACTGCCAGACCAAGACCGTTCAATGGATCATAGTAACCCGACTGAGCGGCGTTATACACACCGGTTACGGCCAGGGCTATGCGGGCAGGATCTGTGAAGGCATCTCCTTCAGTCAAGGCCGTCTGAGGCAACAGGTCCGTTACTTCTTTATCGCAAGCACTCAGCCCTAAAGTTGCCGTAAGAGCTAAAGCCGCGAAACGTGCTTTGGGGAAAGAATTGATGAAATTTTTCATATGATTTCAGTAGCAAAGTTTAGAAAACAACATTTAAACCGCCCGTGAACACACGCTGCTGTGGGTTGCTGTTGTAATCGACACCGCCTTGCTGGTTGACAATCGTGTTGTCTGTTGAGTTGGCATTGGAGTTAACCTCGGGGTCAACACCTTTGTAGCCCGTAATGGTTGCAATGTTCTGAGCTTGTACGAAGAGGCGTACGCGGCTCAAGCTAACTACGCTGGTATAACGCTGGGGCAGGGTATAACCCAGGGTCACGTTCTGCAGACGGATGAAGTCACCCTTCTCCACGAAGCGGGTCAGTGCGTTGTTTTCCTGGTTGATGAAAGCACCATTACCCTGAACAACTTTGGGGGTGTTGGTGATATCACCTTCCTTCTGCCAACGGTCCAGGATTTCGGTCGAGTTGTTCACAAAGTCCATGCGCAGCAGCTGCTGACGGCTCTGGTTGAAAATCTTGTTGCCACCGCTGTAGCGCAAGAATACGTCCAGATCAAAGCCTTTGAAGGTAACCGTGTTCGACAGACCACCGAAGTACTTAGGGTTGGTCTGGCCCAGGATGAACTTGTCGCTCGTAGCCAAGGGAGCCGTGGCTACCAGAGCTGCGCCCGGGTTGTTGGGGTCGTAGAGGTAATAAGCACTCTGACGGGCACCACGGTCGGTGCTGGCCTGAATCAGCGTACCGTTGCCACGACGGTAGATAGGGTAGCCGTTAGCAGAGTTTACACCCTGGTAGTCGTAGCCGTACAGAGCGCCGATAGATTCGCCCACGCGGGTGATGTTGTAGGGAGCAACGATGTCTTCGTTGTTGCTCAGGGCCGTCACCTTGTTCTTGTTGGTCGAGAAGTTGAAGCTGGTCGACCACGTGAAGTTCTCCTTCTGGATATTCTGCGTGTTGATGCTTACCTCGAAGCCTTTGTTGTAGAGCGAGCCTACGTTAGCACGGTACGTGCTGTTGCCGGGTACACCCAACGAAAGAGGCGTTCTAACGCGTAGGATAGCACCATCAATGTTGTTTTCGTAGTAGTCCATTACCACGTTGATGCGGCCATTCAGGAAGCCCAGGTCAATACCGAAGTCGGTTTTCTTGGAAGTTTCCCACTTCAACCGGTCGTTGCCAAACTGAGTATAGGCAAGACCGTTTTGCGAGCCGTATTTGCCAGCGCCATAGAGGCCAATGTAGGGGTACTGGTCGGAGATGGCACCACCCAGGTCGGTGTTACCTACCTGAGCGTAGCTACCACGCAGCTTAAATTCACTCCAGAAAGAAGTCAGGCCCGAGCTTTTGAAGAAAGGTTCTTCCGATACACGCCAGCCCAAGGAACCACCGGGGAAGTAACCCAGACGGGTAGCTGGGGGCAGTTTCGACAGTTTATCAGCCCGTAGGGTGGCGCTGATCAGGTAGCGGTCTTTGAAGGAGTAGTTCAAACGGCCGAAGTACGATGCCAGACCGTTTTCGCTGTTACCACCGAAGATGGTGGGAGTAGACAGTGTGTTAGAAACGATACCATTCGGACCCAGAGCACGGTCCGACAGGCCCGTACCGTTAGCCTGGTAGAAGTAGTCGCTGGTCTTCTGGAATTCCGTACCGATTACAGCATTGATCTTGTGAACATCAGCGAAGGTCGTGCTATAGCTAGCCGTGTTTGCCAGGTTCCACCGAACGGAAGGACCGAAGCTCTGGAAAACCGAGCCGTTTACGCCACGGCCGTCACCAGCGCGCGGATCAAGGTACTGGAAGTCGTCGTTCATCTGGGTGTCCGTACCAATCTGTGAGCGGAGGCGCAGGCCCGTTACGGGTTCAACTTCCAGGTAGGTGTTGCCCAGGATACGGTAACCGATGGAACGGTAGATGTTGTTCTCGAGCGGGAAGATGATGTTCGTGTAAGCGAAGGAAATACCGGTGGCATTGTTTCCTTGGCCGATAGCGCCACCAGCATCCTGGTAAGGCGTGCCATCGGGGTTACGAGCGGGTACGTTGGGGAACAACGACAAAGCGTTGGTTACGTTACCCGACAGGGCGTTGGGGCTGGTGTTCAGGCCCAGGGTTTGGGTTCTGCTCAAGCCGAGGTTCATGCCTACGCGCAGCCACTTTTTTACTTCCGTATCAACGTTGGAGCGGAAGGTGAAGCGCTGTAAGGAGTTCTGTTTTACAACGCCATCCTGGTCGGTATAACCGGCCGAGAAGTAGAAGTTAGTTTTGTCGCTGGCACCCGAAACCGAAACCACGTGGTTTTGCTGGAAACCCGTGCGGAAAATTTCATCCTGCCAGTCGGTGCTTACTAGGTTACCGTTGGCGTCATAGAAAGGCGCGGCGAGCGGAGTCGTAATAGGAGCCGTGGTGGCGTTACGCTGCTTCTCGTTGCTGATGGTAATGAAGTCCTGAGCTCCGAGCACTTCGTAGCGCTTCAGGGTTTGAGCAACACCAAAATAGGTGTCGTAAGAAACCGACGTACGCCCGAGCTTACCTTTCTTGGTGGTAATCAGAATTACGCCGTTGGCAGCCCGCGAACCGTAAATAGCAGTCGAAGAGCCGTCTTTCAGAACTTCGTACGACTCAATGTCAGCGGGGTTGATGTCGGCCAGGGCGTTCGAGAAGCCTGCGCCCAATGCGCTGGTGTTACCCGTGAAAATAGGCTGACCATCCACCACAATCAGGGGCGAAGTACCCGAGGAAATCGAGTTGGTACCCCGGATCTGAATGCGGGGCTGCTGGCCTAGCAAGCCCGAGGGAGCCTGTACCTGCACACCGGCCGCACGACCAGCCAGCTGCTGGGCAAAGCTCGGAGTAGCTAAGTTGGCAACAGCTTCGCCCTGTACGGAAGCAATAGAGCCCGTTACATCCCGACGCTCCTGCGTACCATAACCAGTTACTACTACTTCACTCAGCGTTTTGCTGTCAACTGCTAAGCCAATATTTACCTGATCCTCCGTACCAATAGCACGTTCGGTCTGGATATACCCGATGGAGCTGAAAATCAACGTGCCGCCAGCCGATGGCACACTCAGCGCATACGTGCCATCCGAATTCGTTGATACTCCATTGGAAGTGCCCTTCAACAGAACCGTAACCCCAGGCAGGCCTTCACCTGTCTGACGGTCTGTTACCCGCCCGGAGATATTCCGGTTCTGGGCTGTCACCTGTTGTAATAAGGTGAACATGAGCAAAAGACTCATGAATAGAATTTTTTTCATGCAGAAAAAAGTTTGGGTTGGAATATTAGGCGGGGCGAAAGGACCGCTTTAGCTCCTTAAAAATAGGTATAGTTGACTTAAACCTAATCTTCGTTACTGTTTATTTTTACCGTATTGTCAGCGAATACCTCGTAGAGCTTGCCAATTCCGAGGTTAATAGGCGCTTTTTGTATAAAGTCTTTAATTTGGTTTTAATAAAAACTATAACTATTTTGATAATTTATTTTTATAAATATTGTGTGTTGTCTCTGACTAATAATTATTAAAAGATCAACTATCAGTATATCATCTTTGCCTGATATTGGCTGATTAAAATGATAAGGTATTGTGTTTCTTGGCTTGTTCAAGAGAAGACATGACTTCTATAGTCCGCAATCAAGAGCGAAAGCAGGAAGATGGGCGGGCGGTGCCGATAAAGATGGTTTAGGTATGTTCTTACTGTAAGCCCTACGCCGCCGCCACATCAGGCCAGGGTAATCTGCTGATGCGCAAGTGCGATATGAGTTGATAGATATGGCGCTTAATTGGGAATAGTTCTTTCTGTTAGTGCTCTAGGTTTTTATCTCAAAGGCACGGGCCTAGAGGTAAATAACTACAAAGGCACCGTAGCAACGTCATCATCTACGCCGCTACGGTGCCTTTGCACTCTGATATCTGAAAGAACTAGTTATATTTTCTTATTCTCATCTCCTGCTTGATAAGGAAGATAAAGCATGATGAGGTTAAGCATTTCACTGCGAGTTTCCATAAGGTCTTGCGAAATAACCATACGAGGAGGACTGAATGGGTTATTTGGATTATTAGCAGTGTTGTCATAAACTCCTTCTACCATAATCACTGAGCCTTTTGGCAAATGCTGCATTTGGCGGAATCGGTAAGCTTCCTGCCAACGAAAGTCCCACTCTGGAATATTGATAAGGTTGATCTGCTTGCCATCGGTAGTAGTAGCCCATGCTTTGAATGATTTGCCGAGCAAATGCATGTGGGGCCATACATACAACAGAGACAGATCCTGAGCTACTTCCAAACGTATGCGAAACTTCTTGACGCTATCAGCCGGAATGATAAGGGGCGGATCAATTTTGCCAATGCCCGCGGAACCCAAGCTTACGGATTGAATTTCGCGTTTGATAGGGTTTTTGGTGAAGTGAATCTTGACCTGCGACCAGTCCGCCGTATCAATGGCCGAAGGACCGTAGTGCACTGTCAGGAGGATAACCCCGCGCTTAGGCATTGTAAAGCCAACACCAGCAGGGAAGGTCTGCGTTGTGCTACCCGGAATCCAGCCGCCATAGTAGGCTACCTCTTTCATGAGAGGCTGAAACTCCCGCATGTTACTCAAGAATTGGTCTGAAACCACATAGTCGCTGCCTTTGTAAATATCAATTTCAGGCCCGACCTTCTGCACCGCATAGTTGACATGGTGCAGGAGCCGACGGTTGTTGGGAGCAAACTCAATGGCCTGTACTGCTCTTTCAGCCGGCAGCTCGAAGGGGATTTTGAACAATACAAAATTTTCGTTGCCGTCTCCTTTGATCCGAAAGGCCTGCTTAGGCTTGAGCACCAGATCAGGACTACCTAAGTTGACCCCAGCTGCCGCCACTGGAACGGGCGCTTTTTTGTCAGGACCCTTCAACGCGCCGGTTCCCGCCCACGTCTTGATGAGCTGAATTTGCTCATCGGTCAATTGGCGTTCATTAGCAAAGGAGACGTAGTGGGGATCAGCCTTCCATGGCGGCATATACCGGGTTTCGGTAACATGCTGAATAGTCTTTGCCCGGCGAGCTACATCCGGATAAGTCAGCAGAGAGAAAGGTGCGGCCCCGGCTGGTTTATGACAAACGACACAGTTGGCAGCTATAATAGGGGCAATATGCTCAGTATAGGTTACCGGCCGCGCCGACTGCGCCATGCCATCCCTTGCTACGAGTGTAAACAGTAAGGCAAATACACCAAAACCTGTTGTCAAGCGCGACATTGGTAAAACATTGAGTGAAAGAGGAGAGTAGCTTAGCACAAGTACAATCTTGGTGGAAGGTCAGTTCTTCACAATGGCGAAGACTATTCCAAAGATACCTATTGTTCGGCTTGTAACAGGACGAAGCTTACTCGGTAGCTGGTAGGTACAATAAAAAAAGCTCTCCATTTCTGGAGAGCTTTTTTTATTGTACTCGAAGCAGTGGATTAGAACTTATCCCACCACAGCTTGGTAGAAATTACGTCAGCACCCTGACGAGCTACTGCTTCAGCACGGCTAGCCGCGTTTACAGACTGCTCGTTGGTGGGGTAGCGGAAACGTACTGGGAACTTGCCAGCAGCAGCAGCAGCAGGCGACTTCGCAGGGCTCAGGCGAGGATAGTCAAGACGGCGGAATTCCGACCACGCCTCAACACCCTGACCATAGAGGGCAATCCATTTCTGGGTACCGATAACTTCGCGGTAGTTAGCTGCCGTGATAGTCCGGTTAACAGAGGGCTGAGCCAAGTAAGCCGTTACGCCAGCAGCATCAATGCCGTACTGACCTAATGAAGCACGGATAGCATTGCGGTATTCAGCCGACGCATCACCAGTGATATAACCACGGGCAATAGCCTCTGCTTTAAAGAACAATACTTCAGCATACGTCATCAGCACGCCAGGAGCTTCCGCCGAGGTAAAGTAGCTACCTACTTTCGAGCTGCTGCACAACGAGCCGAAGGCGTTAGCATTGGCAGTAGTCAAGCCGTTAGGAATGCCACGGTACAAGCCCGTAGAGTCTGGACCGGCGAAGTTACCTGTCTTCGGACCAGCGCATTCAGCTGGGTTAGCGTAGATAGGCAGACGGGGGTCATTCAGACGCGACAGTACAGTCGTGAGAGAACGGCTTACGCGGTGGTCATCACGGGTCAGACGGTTCTCATAAATAGGGTTCGTGTTAGGCGTAGCAGCCAAGAACACAAACTCAGCATTGTCAGCGTTATTGCGGAACAGGGGCGTAGTACCGTTCAGCAGCTCGGCTACTTCCGTGCGGGTCAGGGCTTCATTGGCATCCGAGATGCGCATGGCCAGACGCAGACGTAGTGAGTTAGCGAAACGCTTCCAATGGTCCATGTCGCCTCCATAGATGATATCACCACCTACAGATGAACCCGAGGCGTCAACAAGGGAGCTAGCACGCTTCAAATCAGCGAGCAGACCTTTGTACACATCTTCCTGACGGTCATACTTAGGCGTAATGATGTTCTCCTGCAGACGCAAGGCTTGGCTGTAAGGAATGTCACCGTACACATCGGTCAGCACCGAGAAGAAGTAGCTGCGCATGATCAATCCTACTGCTTGCAGATTCGGATTGTTGGTTGTTTCCCCCTGCTTTACCAGGTAGTTGAAGTCCTGCAGGCCGTTTGCGTAGAAGCCATCCCAGATGCTCTGGTACGAACCATCACGGAACTGGTAACGGTCTTCTTCGGTGTACTGAGCTTTAGCCCAGTGCTGTACGATAAGCAAGCCGCCGTCCTGATTCACAGGTATATCGAACAAACGGTAAACGTTCGAACGCTGCGCATTGGTCAATACGTAAGCTGGGTTCCCAACAGTAGCGTTGTTAGGGTTGGTACCAATTGCATCCAGCCCTTTTTCGCAAGCCCCCAAGGCCAGCGCAAAAGGCAATACCAGTGCAAGTTTGCGGTATCTTGTAAACATGATGTGAGAGTTAAGAAGGAGGGTAAAAGGGCCACCGGGAAACCGGTGGCTCTCTAAACATTACAGCGTCACGTTGATGTTGAAGCCGAGGCTACGAACCGAAGGAATCTGAGTCGATTCCAGACCCTGAGCGTTACCATTGTTGAACGAAGTCTCGGGGTCGAGACCCATAGCGTTCGACTTGATCAGCCACAGGTTACGACCTACGAAAGAAACGCCAACACCTTTTACGAAGGTTCCTTCAATGAGAGATTTTGGGAGCTGGTAGCCGAAGCGTACTTCACGCAGTTTTACGAAAGAAGCGTCGAGTACCGAGCCTTCACGACCAGCGATGTAGCCGTAAGCTTTATAGTAGTCTTCAGCCGTGGCACGCACGTCATTCGGACGGAAGCTGCCGTCAGCGTTACGCAGTACGCCAGCAGCTACCAGGCCGCCTTCGCGACCTTCGAGCGTGTTAGCCAGCGAGCCAGCGTAAGTACCCCACATCACAGTTTCGCTCTGGAACTCGCCGCCCTGACGGGTGTCAATAGTGAAGCTCAGTTCCATGCCTTTGTAACCGAAACGGTTGGTGATACCACCGATCCAGTCGGGAGTAGCGTAGCCGAGAGTGCGACGAGTTGGATCTGCCTGGGGCAGGCCGTTAGCATCAAGGATTAGCTGACCCGCATACTGTCCATCAGGAACTTTGAGGAAGCCGGTAGCGAAGATAGCACCGTAACGCTCACCTACGCGAGCTTCAATGTTAGTATTGAAGCCAGACGAACCGATTACAAAGTTCTTGATCAGGCCTTCGTCGTCGAATTTCACTACACGGTTGCGGTTAGCGGCGAAGTTAGCAGTGATGTTCCACTGGAAGGGACTCTCAGCAGCAAAGGGTGCAACCGTCAGGATAGCTTCGATACCCTGGTTTGTAACTTCACCAGCGTTCAATACTTTGGAAGTATAGCCAGCCGAAGCAGAAGTCAGTACGGTGATGATCTGGTCAGTGGTAACGGTTTTGTAACCCGTTACATCCAAACCAATCCGGTCTTTCAGAAAACGTACTTCGACACCAGCCTCATAAGAAGCAGTGTTCTCAGGCTTCAGGTTTGGGTTGTACGAAGTGTTGAAGATCGTCTGTACGGGGTCTGTTCCGAAAGCAGTTCCACCCGTGAAGATATCCTGAGTTTGGTATGCGAAGGTGCCGTCGTTACCAGCATTAGCGATACCAGCACGAATCTTAGCAAATGACAAAGGAGAGTCTGTAATGCCGAAGGCATCCGTCAGAACCACCGAAGCGTCTACCGAGCCATAGCCGAACGAGCGGGCATTAGCGGGCAGGTTAGAAGACCAGTCATTTCGGTAGGAGCCACCTAGGAAGGCCCAGTTCTTATAGCCAATACGCCCCGAGCCGTATACGCTATTCACGCGACGGTTCTGAACGGGGTTCAGGATGCCACCGTTGTTGCTGTTGGAAGTGCCGAAGTTGTTGCCGGTTACCAGCGGAGAAGCCGAGTTGCCGAGCGTGAACAGGCCAGGGACAGCCAATTCAGGAGCAGCAATCTGGCTGCGGTCCAATTCTGCGTCACGACGGTTAGCGCCGAGCAGTACGTCCAAATTGATGTCTTCGGTCAGGTTACGGTTAGCCGTAGCTAGGAATTCCGTGTTGCGCTCCAATACGCGGATGCGCTCTTCAGTGTAGTCATCCTGGACGTCGTTGCTGATCGTTTCAATTGGCACACGACGCTGGTTGAACTGATTGTAAATGTCGTTCGTGGTACGAGCAGTCAGATTCAGCCAATCGGTCAGAGCGTAGGTTAGGGTCAGGTTACCGATGATACGGTCACGCTGGTCATCATTGGTGGCTTCGCCTAGTACGAAGTACGGGTTGTTATGGTAGTTAGAGTTCCAGTTGTAGTTGCGCTGGCCACTCTCATAGTAGTTCTTCAGGTCACGTACATCAACCTGACGGCCATACCACGTGTAGAGTTGCTGCATTACGTTCAACTCATCGTAGCCTTGGCCAGGACGACGACCACGGGTTTCCGAGTAGTTGATGTTGGTGCTAACCTTGAACTTGCTTGTGATGTCAGCACCACCGTTCACGTTTACCGTATTACGACGCAGGTAGGTGTTGTACAGGATACCTTTGCTGTCGAGGTTGGTGAACGATACACGAACACCTGCTTTCTCGTTACCACCGCTAACAGCGATGTTGTTGGTCAGCGTACGGCCGGTTTCGAAGAAGTGCTTCTTCAGGTTGTCTTTGCCGGGGCCTACCCAAGGAGTAGCCTGGCGCACACCATTTACTACGGGCGAATTGTACTGGGGAATCAACTGACCGTTAAAACGAGGACCCCAGCTTTCGTCGCTACCATCGTTTACACCCGAGCCTTGGCCATCAACATACGAGAATTCGCCGTTGTTGCCTTGGCCGTATTCGTTCTGCAGATCAGGTATAGTCAGAGCACTTTCAAATGAAGTCGTGCTGTTCAGCGAGATACCCAGGCCACGAGCTTTGCGGCCCGATTTGGTCGTAATAACTACCACACCGTTAGAGCCACGTACACCGTACAGGGCAGTAGCATTTGCGCCCTTCAGTACCGTCATCGACTCGATGTCGTCTGGGTTCAAGTCCGAAGCAGCGTTGCCGTAGTCAATGCCGCCACCTGCACCGGAGTTAGAGAAGCTAGAGTTGTCAATCGGTTGACCGTCAATCACGAACAGAGGCTGGTTGTTGCCTTGTACTGATTTAGGACCACGGATTACGATACGCGACGAGCTACCGGCAGCACCGGTGCTGTTCGAAATCTGCACACCAGCTACACGACCGGCCAACGAGTTAACTACGTTGGTTTCACGAGCTTGGGTCAGTTCAGCGCCCTGTACGTCTTGTACAGCGTAACCGAGGCTTTTCTTCTGCTCTTCGCGGCCCAGAGCTGTTACTACTACCTCGCCAAGTTGCTTGGTGTCAGCGCTCAGACCGATATCGATAGTGGAAGCGGTACCAATAGGACGGTCAACCGAAACGTAACCGATAGAGGTAAACGAAAGGGTAGTAGCAGACGCTGGTACACTCAGGGTGTACGTACCATCCGAGTTGGTCGAGGCACCAATTGTGGTACCCTTAACCAGCACGGTAACCCCGGGTAGTCCTTGCCCGTTGGCACGGTCAGTAACCCGTCCAGAAATGGCCCGGTCCTGCGCGATGGCCTGCTGCAACAGGCTAGTCATCAGCAGGATGACCATGAATAAGAGTTTTTTCATTTGACTGTTGGTTTGGTGAGTGAAAAGGTGAAGAAAATAGTTGTGAAAGTGGGCGAATAGGGCAAGTATAGCGGTAAAAACACCATTTAGCAACTTTTAGGAAACATAGGGTAGGATGCTCAACTTCCCCGCTCTTGGGTTTGTATCCAACCTCGTTAAAAGTAATGTGCTACTAACACATGCCTAATCCGCACAGATCCAATCTTAAAGATAGAGGTTTGTGCGGGAAAAAATGATTTCTATTAGCGTAAAAATGCAGATTTGCCCAAGAAATCAAATATAGTACTTTGGCTAGTTTTGCATTAAAAAGCCTTTTATGTACTCATCTAAGTCACCATCTAGCACAGCTTGGACGTCGGTGCGCTCAATGCCGGTGCGTAGGTCCTTTATAAGCTTATAGGGGTGCAGAACGTAATTACGGATCTGCGAACCAAAGTCAATTCGCTTTTTTCCAGCTTCAATCTTGTCCCGCTCCGCATTGCGCTTATCCATCTCAATCTGATAAAGACGGGATTTAAGCATCCGTAAAGCATGCTCTTTGTTCATAAGTTGGGAGCGTTCGATCTGGCATTCGATGATAATACCGGAGGGAGCATGCTTGAGCCGAACGGCAGTTTCAACTTTATTGACGTTTTGCCCGCCAGCCCCGCCGGCCCGGTATGTGTCCCAGGTGATGTCGGCCGGATTTATCTGGATGTTAATCGTTTCATCGACCACAGGATAAGCAAAAACGGAAGCAAAGGAGGTGTGACGCCGGCCACTGCTGTCGAAAGGCGATATGCGTACCAGACGATGCACCCCGATTTCACTTTTTAGGTAGCCATAGGCAAAGTCACCATTGATTTCAAGGGAAGCTGACTTAATACCCGCACCTTCTCCAGGCTGATAACTAAGCTGACGCACCGCAAAACCGTGCTTTTCGCCCCACATGATATACATGCGCATAAGCATCTCAGCCCAATCCTGACTTTCGGTACCTCCGGCACCGGGGTTGATGTCGACAATGGCCGACAGCTGGTCTTCCTCATCGGAAAGCATGCGTTTGAACTCCAGTTGCTCTACCTGCTTCTGAGCAGCCTCGAATTCCTGTTGAAGTTCCGCTTCCGTAACGTCGCCTTCCCGATAAAAATCAAAGAGAACTTCTACCTCTCCAACCGCCTTTTCTACCGTCTCGAAGTCGTCGGTCCAGACCTTTACCGTCTTTATTTCTTTGAGGAGAGCCTCCGCTTTCTTTGAATCATCCCAGAAGCCAGGGGCAGTTGTCTGCTTTTCTGACTCTAGGACCTGTGCTTTACGGTTGTCGTAGTCAAAGGTACCTCCTCAAGGCCTCAGCACGGCCTTTCAATTCCTTAACCTGATCTTGGGTCATTGGAAAAAATGAATGATGAACAATAGGGTGTTTAGCAAAGGTAGCTAATGCAAAACGCCCGCCCCCGATTATATTCAGGGACGGGCGCTTACTGGTTAGCAAGGTTTTTTAAGGGCTACACTTGCACCATCCAGTTGTGCGTATCGGGTGCTTCACCCGTCCGGATAGCACTCAGAATAGCACTAGCTTTTTGCGAGAAAGAGGTCATGCTAGGGGCTGGAAGGGTATAGTCTTGGCCTTGGAAACCAATAACGGCAATAGGGGCAATGGTAGCAGCAGTGCCCACCCCAAACGCTTCCTGCAAGGTGCCGTTGGCCTGGGCAGCCATAATCTCAGTAGCCGATACTTTACGCTCTTCTACAGGCATGCCCAGGTCATGGGCAACTTGCAGAACGCTCTTACGGGTAATACCATCCAGAATAGAAGTGCTCAGGGCGGGAGTGACAACGCGGCCGTCAATCACAAACATTACGTTCATGGTGCCTGATTCCTCAATAAACTGGTGGGCGGAAGAATCCGTCCAGAGCAACTGATGGTAGCCTTCCTGCTGGGCTAGCTTGGTGGGCCACATGGCGGCACCGTAGTTGCCGGCGGCTTTGGCGTAACCTGCGCCGCCTTCAGCAGAACGCACAAACTTTTCTTCGAAACGCACCCGCAGTGGCTTGTTGTAATACAACCCTACGGGGCAGGTGAAAATCATGAAGCGGTAGTTGTCCGAAGGCCGAACCCCAATGAATCCGTCGGTGGCAAACATGAACGGGCGAATGTAGAGGGCACTACCGGGCGAATCGGGCACCCAGTTGGCGTCCAGGCGAATCAACTGGGACAGGCCCTGCATGAATAGCTCTTCCGGAATGGCGGGCATGCACATGCGCTCCGCCGAAAGGTTAAGGCGCTGCAGGTTATCGTAGGGGCGAAACAAGGCAATATCTCCCTGGGGATTTTTATAGGCCTTCATGCCCTCAAAAATGGCTTGACCGTAGTGCAAGGCCGAATTGGCGGGACTTACGGCCATGTCGCCATAGGGCACGATTTGGGGTTCCTGCCATTCGCCATCCTGGTAGTCGACAACAAACATGTGGTCGGAGAATACCTTGCCGAATTCAAGGCGGTCAGGATCCAGCTGCTGGAGACGCGAAGCCGTGGTGCGCTGGGTCCGAATAGTGATTGTGTCGAGCATATGCAGGAGAGTGGGAGAGTGGGAAAAGTGCGGGTGGGAGAAAGCAGGAATATTCCTGAAACGGGCCTAGGAGAGGCGCGGTTTCCAGGTAACCTCTTCGGCTCCTAAATCGTGCGCCATCTGCCGGCTTAGCACGAATAGGTAGTCCGATAACCGGTTAAGATACATGGGTACTAGGTCGGCCACGAAGGAGTCTTCGCGAAGCGCAATTACCAGCCGCTCGGCCCGACGGCATACGCAGCGGGCTACGTGCGCATACGACACCGACGCGTGGCCACCTGGCAGGATAAACACTCGGAGCTCGGGGAGGTTTTCATTCATGCTGTCCATTTCACGCTCCAGCAGCAGAATATCTTCTTCGTGCAAATCCGGGATTTTCATCTTGGATTTCTCCGGATCGGAGGCCAGGGAAGCGCCCATCGTGAAGAGCCGGTCCTGAATTTCCTTGAGCAAGTCGCGTCGGGAGGCATTGACATCCTGGTCGCGCACAAGGCCGATGTAGGAGTTCAACTCATCGACTGTGCCGTAGCACTCAATACGCAGGCTGGATTTTGGAACGCGGGTGCCGCCGATAAGGGAAGTAAGCCCCTTGTCGCCGGTTTTGGTGTAGATTTTCATGCCGTGAGCGAAGGACAGATAGCAGGAGCTGAGGTTGCAGTAAAGAGGATGAACAAAAAAGTCAGCTCAATGGACGGGGCTCTGGCCTAAGAAGTCAGCTGCGAGTGGTGATTCGCAATATCGGTGTTGACAGCGTCGGACTCTACCAGGCCGTCGCGCAGGCGCACGATGCGGTGGGCGTAGCGAGCAATATCTTCTTCGTGGGTTACCATGATAATGGTATTTCCCTTCACGTAGAGGGCCTCAAACAAGTCCATGATTTCGTAGCTCGTCTTGGTATCGAGGTTACCCGTCGGTTCGTCGGCCAAGATAATGCTGGGGTCGTTGACGAGGGCGCGGGCAATAGCAACCCGCTGGCGCTGACCACCGGACAGCTCGTTGGGCTTGTGCTTGGCCCGGGTGTCGAGGCCTACGCTTTTTAGGGCCAGCATAGCTTTTTCCTCCCGCTGACTTTTACTGTAGCCCGCGTAGATCAGGGGCAGCGCGACGTTGTCGAGGGAGCTGGCGCGGGGCAGCAGGTTAAAGGTCTGAAATACGAACCCAATTTCCTTGTTGCGCACTTCGGCCAGCTGGTTGTCGGTCATGCGGCTAACGTCCTTGCCGTTGAGGATATAATTGCCCCGGGTAGGCGTATCGAGGCACCCGACAATGTTCATCAGCGTCGACTTGCCCGAGCCGGAAGGCCCCATGAAGGCGACGTACTCACCCCGCTGAATCGTGATGGTAACGGACCGTAGGGCCTGAATGAGCTCGGTGCCCATCTGGTATTCCTTCGCAATGTCGTGCGTTTCAATTACAGGAGGTAGCATAGGCCGCTAGGTTAGTTCCAAGGGGTAGCGGAAGCCGCTTGAGTGGCCCGCCGCGCGTTGTACTGCGAAAGAAAGGTACTGTATTCCGCGGGTGAAAGCAACGTGCGTAGTTTTTCCAGGGAGGCCGCCGCATATTCGCTTAAGCCGGCTGGAATGGCCGCCAGGGTGTAGGCTTTGAGCAAGGGCACTGACTCGGGGTTGTAGTCCAGGCCTTTGAGCAGGGCATTGTAGGCCGGCATGTCCTGCCCCTGGCTCAGGTAGAAATCGGCGGCGGCTACAATACCTTCTTCCAGGAAGGGGGCTTGGCGCACTACTTGCGCATACAGCTGCGTAGCGCGAGACTTATTATTTGACAAGCGGGCCACGGCAGCCTGATAGTAAAGCTGATAAGGCCGGTCTTGGCGGACGAAGTAGGCGTTTTGTAAGAGCAGGCGCAGCGGTTCCCGCTGTTGGCTTTGCAGGTAAACTTGCCCACGCACCACGTTCCAGGCCGAAGCTGCGGCAGTCTTGGTAGTAGGTTTGGGGGCAAACAGTTCCACTGCCTGTTGAGCCGCGGCCAGCTGGCCCGCCCGAACGGCCCGGGGAATCTGAGCCAGCAGAGCCGCCTCGCGCGAAGCGGCCGAGCCCAAGGCGGCGGCGCGCGGAATCAGGCTTTCCGGATGCAGCGAATAGCCCCGCAGCACTAGGTACTGGGCTTTTATTGAATCGGGCGCGGTGGGATATTGGGTGTTAAAATCCAGGTTAAGTATTTGCAGAAGCTGCTGGGCCCGGCGGCTCGTGCCAAAGGTCTGGTCTGCCAATGCCTTAGTACCTGAGGCCCGGGCGGAGTCAGTCTGGCTTAGCAAAGCCTGGGCGTAGGCCCGGAACAGGTATGCCTCCGGATACCCATTACGGCCCGCCTCAGCAAAACGAGCCGAGGCCCCTCCGTAGAGGCCCTGTTCCAATAGCCACAGGCCCCCTAGGTTCTGGTAGTAGGCACTACCCGTGGAGTTGCTGCTCATGAGTGGCAGCAGCACACTTTGAGCGGCCACGGCCTGGCCCCCATAGTGTTGAGTAAGGGCGCGCAGGAAGGTGAGCTGGTCCAGGTAAGCACTATTCTCTGGCTGCTCGGCAAGGCGGGTCAACAGCGGCAACTGACTTGTGTCGCCCAGCGCGGCGCGGCGTAGGCTGTTGTGGTACACGTGGGCAAACGCCGCCGTTGTCAGTACCGGGGAGGCGGGAGCAACGGCTTGAGCCGGTTTTTCTTCGGCCGTTAGCAAGCCGAGCAGGGAAACATTGCTAGCCCAGGCGGCGCCCGTAGCCTTCGATTCGGCTATCAGCTGGCGGGCGGCGGCGGTTTGTTGGGTTTGGAGCAGGAAAGCCAGGCGGTTGGCTTGCACCGTCTCGCTGCCAGGGGCCAGGGCCTCGGCCCGCTGCAGGTAGTGTTCAACCGAGTCGGTTAGGGCAGAGCGGGTATAGAGCTGGGCCAGGTCGTTGGCGAGCAAAAAGCTGCGGGGCGTGTTTTTCAGGCCTTGGCGCAGCACCTGTAGGCGGTCGAAAAAGTCACCGGGCTCATTGTATAAAGCAGCCAGGCGCAGGGAAATCTTCTCGGAAGGAGCCCGGCTCAGCGCCCGCCGTAGGGCATTGATTTCGTTTTGGCGCTGGGAGCGGAAATGATACAGCGCTGCCCGGCCCATAGTGGCGCGGTGGTTGTGCTGGTCGAGCACGTCACTTTCGGCATAATAGCGCTCGGCCAGCAAGGCCAGGCCCTCACCGTTGGGCTGCTCTTCGCTCTGCAGTCGGGTCAGGTCGCCTACATTGTTGAAGTAGCCGGCCTGTACTTGGTCGACTACATAAAAGTTGTTGCGCATCTCCACGGCCAGTACCGCCCCGGTACCGACTACATACACAATGTAGAAGGGCAGGCGCCGCGGCTCGTACACCACCCGAAACACGCGGAGCTTCTGCCGGATGAGCGTAACAAAGTTAAAGAGAAGGTACAGCAGAAAGGCCGCCCCCACGGCTAGCAGGGCCAGGGCGGTAAAGTCGCGGGCAGCAGCCAGCAGCGGGTCGTTGGCCGTGGCAAAGGCGAAGCCCAGAAACCCGGTGGCCACTGTAAACAAGATCAGCAGCAGCGCCTGGGCCGATTCAAAGGGCACCCAGTCGCCGTAGGTAGCGGCCCGGCGGCGCAGATTGAGCCAGCTGATAACGGCCGCGGGCAGAAGCAATACCAGCGGGTCGAGCTGGACGCCGGGCAGAATCAGCAGCTCCCCGTTGTTCCAGTAGTACATCAGCAAGGTACCCAGATACAGGCTGCTGACCAGCAGGAACGGCAGCAATCCGAAGCGGCTGCCGGGGTTTTCGGCCTGCGTATTAAACCAGAGCAGGCCGTAGATATTCTCGATGCCAAGCCATAGTACCAACAGCGCTACGGCAGCAGCTCCGCTGCTGGTTGCATAGCTGATTAGGTGCAGGGCCGTGGTATCGGTTGGATTGTCGCTGCGCTGGAACAGCAAGAAGCTCAGCCCCGCCACGAGTAGGGCAAAGGAGAGCAGGCGGCGACCAAACGATACGTCCTGCCAGAAGGCGTGAAACACGTACGCTGGCACGCCCAGTGCCAACAAAGTCAGAATCAGGAAGTATTGCTCCCGCGAGTCGAAAATGCCGAGCATGTCAGCATTGAACGACATCAGCAGAAACATCAGCAAGGCCATACCGGCCACGAAGGACAGGCGGGGCAGCGTGCTGACAACCGCCAGGTAGGACACCAGGCAGGCCGCCACCAGGCCCAGAAGAATAACGGCCGCGTCGGGCCGGACAAAGGGGCCAATAACGTCATGTGTTTCCGTGACCAGGTACCCATTGACCCGGATGGGCAACTCATCAAGCCCGATTCGCACGTGCTGTAGCACCGCCGGCACGGGTTTGAGCTGGGCTATTTGCTGCACCGGCAAAGTGAAATCGTTGCCAGTGAAGTAGTAATAAACGGCCAGGCCGAAAGAAATGCTGGCAACCAGGCCCAGAGCCCACAGGGCGCTGCGCCAGCCAGTAGAGCGGGAAGACGGCAGAAGAAGGGTCAAGGCGAGGGGTTATTCCAGTACTTTAGGTACGCGGAAGTAGTCAGAATCCTTGCGGGGAGCGTTGCGGAGGCCTTCCTGGTGGCTCACCGAGTTCCGGGCCTCGTCGGGCCGCAGCACGTTGATTTCGTGCGACAAGTGCACCAGGGGCTCTACGTTGGTCGTGTCAAGCTCACTGAGTTGGGCTACCCAGTCCAGAATCTTGTTCAGGTCGCCCAGCATTTGCTGCTCTTTGGTGGCGTCAAACTCGAGACGGGACAAGTGGGCCAGTTTGCGCAGGGTTGATAAATCGGTACTCACGGTAAGGAAAAAGTAAAATGTTCAGATTACGAGCGGGGTAGCCCTAGTTCGGTGTTGGTTTCCGCCGCAGAGGCTGTGTCCGTGGTTGAAGCCGGCCGGTGCCGACGAATACGGGAAGGCTCCGGAATACCGGCCGCTTCGGGGCGAAAGGCACTGGCAATAGTACGAAAAGCTTGGTCCCGGATACGGGGCACATCGGCAATGGTAAGTCCTTCGGTGAAGATAGGCTCGTGAATGACGACCTGCAATGGAGTGTAGCGCACCCGGATACCGCCAACATCGGGCATGAACCGGTGGTTCAATGGCATCGAAACCGGCACAATGGGTACGCCCGTGGCAATGGCCAGCTGAAATGCCCCGTCCTTGAAGGGCATCATTTCCTCGCCCGGCTTTTTGGAAATGGTGCCTTCCGGAAAAATCACAACCGAGCGGCCCGCTTCCAGACTTTGCTTGGCCTGAACCATCGCCCGGCCCCGACTCACAGCGCTGTTACGGTTCACGGTGATGTAAACGCTGCCAAAGACGGGGCCCCACAGCGGCACTTTGGCCAGGGCACTTTTGCCAATAATGTTCAAAAAGCCCGGAATGGCCTTGAACAGCACCGGAATGTCGATGTAGGAGCTGTGGTTGGAAACGTAGATGCAGGGCTGCGACCGGGGCAGCGGCTTTTTGCGCACAATGTCTACGGGCATGCCCCACATCCGGATAGCAAAAGCCGACCAGCCCCGGTTAATAGCATGCAGGTGTTTATGCAGCGAGGGGCGCCGACCCAGCAACACCTGGATAGGGTAGGTCACTACAAAGGGCAGCACAAACCAGAAGGTGCTCCAAGTAGTGTAGATGCGGTGCCAGATATAACGCAACAGTCGACGCATACGGCAAAAATACGAGCTAGAAACTTAGGAGCGGCGGTGTCCCGACGGGTTGGGCCCGCTTAGCCCCGGCGGCTGCTCAAAATACGCTCCGCCTTGAGCAGGCCCGCCACGCTGATACAATCGGTGATGCGGTTATCCATGACCATGGCTATTGCTTCGGCCAGCGGCAGTTTCCATAACCGCAAGTCCTCGGTTTCTTCGGGTTCTACCTCCCCGGCTTCCAGCTCTTCGGCCAGAAATACGAAGCCTTCTTCATCGGTTACTGAGTTGGAGGTATGCAAACGGGCAATGTTGGTCCAGCGGCGGGCCGTGAAGCCGGTTTCTTCCTTCAACTCCCGTTGGGCCGATTCGAGAATGTCCAATTCCACCGGGCCGCCACCCATTGGAATTTCCCAGGAGTACTCATTCAAGGCATAACGGTACTGGCCCACCAGCCAGGTATTGCCCTCAGCATCCACGGGAATGATACCCAAAGCTTTGTTTTTCATGGAAACCACCCCGTAAATGCCCCGGCCGCCCTTCGGATTGATTACCTGATCTTCCCGGACCCGGATCCAGGGGTTGTGGTATTTTACTTCCGAGCTGAGCGTTTGCCACGGATTATGCATTTCATCGAAGTCGGGAGCAGGGGTAGCAAGCATAGAAAAGCTGAATAATTAAGAGGCGAAACATGGCAAAGGTACAATTTCGGACGTAGCCGAGCGGGGTATTCAACGTCCGTCGGGCCACAAGCTGGGTTAGTCGGGCAAGGAGGTGCGTTTGACAAAAAACGGCGCAATAAATGTCTGAGAGCAAGTAGTTTTGTCGTAGAAAGGAACCAGCACAAATAGAGGTTGTGGAAAGGAAGTCTCTGTTTGTGTAAGCTCCGACCGGGTCAAGGAGTAGGGTGGATGAATTTCTACCGGTCGGTGCAAAATAAAGAGCCGTTGCCTAGAGCAGCGGCTTTTTTTGTGCCCATTCCGTTCGGCTGCCTAAGCCAAAATCTTGTAGGCCGATTCTGGCCGCTCCGGCTCAACCCCAACACTACGGGGCGCGTACCAGTCAGAAACCGGTTGTTTACATCCCAGCCGGCCCCGGATATTTTTATGGCAAATCAACCCAAAAATCAGTCCGCTCAGTCCCAACCCGGAGACCCATTGTTCAACCTGAAGCACGCGCAAGCCGAAGCCGAGTTGGCCCAGAATACGGGGGGCCTTGGTCCCATTACCAACGTATATATAACCACCGACGAGGACGACGCCATTGACGAAGGCCCTCGTGACAAGCAAGGTAACCGCCGTGGCGAGCCCGACGCCCCCGATGCTGGCACCACCGCTGGCCGCCATTAAGAAGTAGTAATATCTCTCCTAAAAAGGGCCTCTCCGGTTGCTACGGCTGCCGGGGAGGCCTTTTTGTTTGTCCCGGGTATTGGGTAGCGCCGGCCAGGCACAGTACCTTCGCGGCATGATGCTGCTTGCCTCCCACACCGGGCTTCCATTGGAAGCCGGACTCGACGAAGCTGGCCGGGGCTGTCTGGCCGGCCCCGTCTTTGCTGCCGCCGTTATCCTGCCCCCTGACTTTGCCCCAGCTTACCTGAACGACTCGAAGCTGATGACGGCCAAGCGCCGGGAGGTAATCCGGAAGGAAATCTGCCGGGAAGCAGTGGCTTGGGCCGTGGCAGAGGCCAATACCGACGAAATTGCCTCCATCAATATTGCCCAGGCCAGCTACTTGGCCATGCACCGGGCCGTGGACCAGCTACGCCAGCGGCCCGAGCACCTGATTGTGGATGGCAACCGTTTCCGGGCCTATCCGAGCATTGAGCATACTTGTTTTGTGAAGGGCGACGGGCGTTACCGTAGCATTGCCGCCGCCTCGGTGCTGGCCAAAACCTTCCGCGACGACCGAATGCAGGCCCTGGCCCTGGAGTACCCGATGTACGGCTGGGAGCAAAATGCCGGTTACCCCACCGAAAAGCACCGGGCAGCTATCCGGGAGTATGGGCCTTCCGAGCATCACCGGATGGGTTTTCGGCTGCTGTAGCCAACAGGGAAATGTGCCGTGCCTTCAGAACGGAAAAGCCCTGTACTCCCGCAGGAGTACAGGGCTTTGCGGTAACAGACTATAGTTGTGCCGCCGGCGACTTGCTTCACGCTGCTTGCAAGCACAGGAATGGCGTTTGGAATGCCGGGTGAAAAGGCTCAGTCTTTTAACCGGAGCAAGTCCAGGAAAAGGCTAAAGCCATCAACCGTCGAGCCACCTTCCCCGAACTTGTCAAAATTCAGCGGCTTGATGATATAGCCACTCACGGCCAGATCCCGGGCTTTGAGGCGGTCCGTTTCCAAGTCGGAGGTCGTCATTATAAAGACATTCAGGCCGACAAACTCGGGGTCGGAGCGCAGATTGTCCAGCAGCTCCAGCCCGTTCATGCGGGGCATATTGATGTCGAGCATCACCACGCTGGGCTTGCTGATCTGGGTTTGGCCACCTTCGCCGCGCAACAGGTGCAGGGCTTCCCGGCCATTTTTGGCAATGTGTAAGGGAACATTGATGTCGTGTTTGCGCAACTCGCGCTGCACGTTCATAATGTCCATTTGGTCGTCTTCAACGAGGAGAATGCTGGGGGCAAAAGCGTCGGTAGACATATGGAAGAGGAGTAGAATCAGGACTTAAACCCTCCTCTATACGGGAGTTTTAATATTCAGACGGTTTTAGAAGCCGGCGGAACACTGCTCAAACGGCGTTCTGCCTGCGGGGCCCGCTCCTTGGGCCAGGTGAAAGTAAAGGTAGCCCCCTGGCCTTCTGTCGATTCGACATGAATAGTGCCGCCCTGACGCTCCACAATTTTCTTGACAATAGCCAAGCCTACTCCCGTACTTTCCAGCGTGTCGCGCTCTACCAGGGTCTGGAAAATAATAAAGATCCGCTCGTGGTACTCCGGGTCGATGCCCGGCCCGTTGTCAGCAATTGAGAAAGTGTACTGCTGCCGGTCTTCGCGGCAGCCAATGCGCACCACTCCTTTGTTGGGCTGATCGTGGTACTTGAGGGCATTGCTGATCAGGTTGGTGAATACTTGCTCCAGCTGCACCCGATTAGAAACCATTGTGGGCAGGTAAGTGGGCAGCTCGATGCGGAAGCCGGGCGGGGGAGCAAGGGAGTCGATAATTTCGTTTAGCAGCTCGCGCACGTTGATGCGCTCATCGGCCTGCTTGGTGCGCCCAATCCGGGCCAGGTCCAGAATGCCGCTGATCAGGTTTTCCATGCGGTGCACCCGGGTCCGCATCAACAGCAGAAACTCCCGAATATGCTCGGGCACGTCCTGGCCCATGTCTTCCTCTATCCACCGGGAGGCGCTTTCGATGCCCCGCAGCGGGGCCTTCAGGTCGTGCGACACGACGTAGGCAAACTGGTCGAGTTCCTGATTGCGCCGTTCCAGCTGGGTAATGGTCGAGTCGATGGTGCGGGCCATAACGTTGAGCGAGTCGGCCAGCTCGCTGAGCTCATCCTGGGCCGTATCCTGAATGCGGGTGGTGTAGTCGCCGGTGGCAATCTGGGTGGAAAGCCCCACCATCATATCGATGCGCTGGGCAATCAGGCGGGTGATGTAGGAGGCCCACAATAGGCCAATGCCAATGGCCAGCACCGTGACAATAATGGAAATCAGGCGCGTCTGCTTGATGCTGTCTTCCAGCTTCTGGCGCACCTTGTCGCGCTCGGCCAGCTCCGTCCGCTCGAAGCCGGCAAACAGCACCCGGATCTGGTCCATGATCTGCTTGCCGGTCAGGCTCTCGGCCAGGGTCCGGTGCTCCATGCCCTCCATGCCAATCTGGTTGGGATTGCGGCGGCGGGCTTCCCGCTTTTCGCTGATCAGCAGGTGGGAATAGGCCGACCACTGCTGGTAGAGGCGCTGCGTGCGCAGAATCCGGGCGTACTGCGGGTCATCGATGTCGATTTGGTTGCGCAGGGCCGTAAAACGCTGTAGCAACTCCTGCTCCCCCTGGTAATAGGGTTGGAGCACGGCTTCGCTGCCAATCAGCATGAAGCCGCGGAAGCCCGATTCCATGTCAATGATATTGCGAAACAGGGCGGAGGCCTCGCCCGTGATAAGCTGGGAGGCCTGCACCTTCTCGGAGTTGCGCAGTACTTGACGGGAGAGTTGGTAGTTAACGAAAACTACCATGGCAAACAGGGCCGAAATGACCAGGAAGCCTGCAAATAGTTTGGTAGAAAGCTTGAGCTTCATGCAGCACAGCTACGAAAGGACGAGGTAAACTAGCCTGGGGTACGCAGCTGGTTCTGGATGGTTTGCAGCAAACGCGGGATTCGGTCGATTGTCGGCAGCAAATCGGTTAACCCCGCGCGGGCCTGCTCTTCGAAACCCTGCAGGGCCATGTCCATGAGCTGGTTGGCTTCGCGGTGCAGTAGGCGGTGCAGGCGGTCTAGTTCGGCCCACTCGGGCACGTAACCCCAAGGGCCCCGCCGCCGCTCCGCTATCCAGATGCCTAGGCTGCACAGGTCCGGGTCGCGGGTGGGGGCCGAAGCAAAAGAGCCTCCGTAGAGAAAGGAGCGAAGCTTAGATTTAAAGATGAGGTGCTGCCCCATAGCTACCCCAAAGTCTTGTCTGATATCGATATCCATACTAGTAAACAGCCGCTGGAAGCCTTATTTGCTTGAAAAAGACGACACTGCCTTCGAGTGAAGGTTCCTGCAGCAGGGGAAGTATAGTAAAGCAAAAGGCGAATGGTTGAGCTTGTACGGTGCAGCCGGGGGAAATGGCTAATTTCGCCCATACTTTCGCAAGGCATCAGCAAAAATCTCCTCACTTCCCAACCCGCCCCATGGCCGAAGACCTCAAAACCGTTGTTCTGAATGACGTTCACCAGCAGCTAGGCGCCAAAATGGTTCCTTTTGCCGGTTATAACATGCCCGTGCGCTATTCTTCCGACCTGGAAGAGCACCGTACCGTCCGCCGCGCCGTGGGTATCTTCGACGTGTCGCACATGGGCGAGTTTCGGGTGCGCGGCCCCCAGGCCCTGGACCTGATTCAGCGCGTGACCAGCAACGACGCCAGCAAGCTTACCGACGGCAAAGCCCAGTATTCCTGCCTGCCCAACGAAGACGGCGGCATCGTGGACGACCTGCTGGTATACAAGCTGGCCGACGAAGACTATATGCTGGTGGTGAATGCTTCCAACATCGACAAAGACTGGAACTGGATTAGCCGCTTCAACACGGAAGGGGCCGAAATGGAAAACATTTCCGACCAAACCAGCCTCTTTGCCGTGCAAGGCCCCAAGGCTGCCGAGGCCCTGCAGAGCCTAACCGACGCCGACCTACAAAGCATTCCGTACTACTCCTTCGTGCGGGGCACGTTTGCCGGGGCACCCAACGTCATTATCTCGGCCACGGGCTACACCGGCGCCGGCGGCTTCGAGCTCTATATTCCGAACGAACACGCCCAGCAGGTCTGGGACAAGATTATGGAAGCTGGCCAGCCGTTCGGCCTGAAGCCCATCGGCCTCGGAGCCCGCGACACGTTGCGCCTGGAAATGGGCTTCTCGCTCTACGGCAATGACATCGACGACTCGACCTCGCCCCTGGAGGCCGGGCTGGGCTGGATTACCAAGTTCACCAAAGACTTCACCAACTCGGCCCGCCTGAAAGCCCAGAAAGAGCAGGGCGTGAGCCGCAAGCTGGTAGCTTTTCTGATGGACGGGCCGGGCATTCCGCGCAGCCACTACGAGCTGGTGAATGAGGCCGGGGAGAAGATAGGAGAAGTAACCTCGGGCACCCAGTCGCCCTCCCTGAGCAAGGGTATTGGCCTGGGCTACGTGCGTACCGAGTTCAGCGCCCCCGGCAGCCAGATCTTCGTGCAGGTGCGGGGCAAAAACTTTCCGGCTACGGTCGTGAAGCTGCCTTTTGTGAAAGGCACCGAAGAAGCCTAAGCGGCTTGCCTGCTGTTGTAGCAGAACGTCATGCCGGACCCGGCATGACGTTCTTTTTTGTCTGTTTAGTCTCCAGTTACCCCGTTTTGCATGCCCTCACTCGATATTTGCTTTAGTCCGGAATTGTTGCCGTTGTATGATCTGAGGGGAAAAGTGGCGGTGGTCGTCGATATTCTGCGGGCTACCTCTTCCATCGTCACGGCCCTGGCGGCGGGCGTAACGCACATTGTGCCCTTCAGTGAGCTGGAAGCCTGTCGAGCAATGGCCGCCCAGGGCTACCTGACAGCGGCGGAGCGGGACGGGCAGCAGGCCGAGGGCTTTGACCTGGGCAATTCTCCCTTTGGCTACCTCGATGGTGTGCTGCCAGTGCGGGGCCGAGGTGTGGCCATTACCACGACCAATGGTACCCGCGCCCTGCATCTTTCTCTTGCTGCCGACGCGGTGGTGGTGGGCGCTTTTCTCAATCTGGCAGCCGTAGCGCAGTTCGTTCGGCAGCAGGGCAAAGATGCGGTGGTGGTATGTGCAGGTTGGAAAGGCATGTTCAATCTGGAAGACACCCTGTTTGGGGGCGCCCTGGCCCAGCGGCTCGAAGCGGAGTTTGACACAACCAGCAGCGACGCCACGCTGGCCGCGCGCCACCTCTGGCAGCAGGCCCAGCCCGATCTGAGCACGTATCTGCTACAATCGGCCCACGTGCGCCGCCTCAACAACCTGGAAGCCAACAAGGATTTCGAGTACTGCGTGCAGCTCGATACACACGATTTGCTTCCTATCTGGCGCGAAGGGCGGCTGATAGCAAATGCCTAACCCAACAGCGTACTTGCCAAAGCGGGGCGGCCGGAGGTATTCTCCGGCCGCCCCGCTGGCTTATCGACGGGTTTCTGCGCGAATGTCAATTCAGCGCAACTTTTCGTTCTGCTGATGACGGTCAGCATCACGCCGGGTTTTCTTTTCCAGGTTGCGTTGCAGGGCTTCGGTGAGGTTCACTCCGGTTTGGTTGGCCAGGCAGATAACGACGAAAAGCACATCGGCTAGCTCGTCGGCCAGCACTTTGTCACGGTCCGAGGCTTTAAAGGATTGTTCCCCGTACTGGCGGGCAATGATACGCGCCACCTCACCAACTTCTTCCGTGAGCATGGCCATGTTGGTCAGCTCGTTAAAATACCGGACCCCGGTAGTCTGAATCCAGGTATCAACCGTCTGTTGGGCTTCTTCAATAGTCATAGCGGTAGTGGGCTGAGGTAAAAGTAGACGAGTCCTTGCTAGTATGCAGGGCAAAGCCAGTCGTGCTTTGCGAAGGTAGTCCCGCCCTGCCCCAGTAAGTTTTCTCGTTGCACAGTGTAAAAATGCGTGTTTGCGGCTGGCCATTAGCATTGGCGCAATGAGCCCTTCACCGCTCCGGCGAATCCAGCACGATGGTAACGGGCCCGTCGTTGAGGAGCTCCACTTGCATGTCGGCCCCGAACTCGCCGGTCGGTACGGGCTGACCCAGCAACTGTTCCAGCAGCCGCACAAACTCCTCGTAGAGCGGAATGGCAATAGGGGGCGGGGCCGCCCCGATGTAGCTGGGGCGGTTGCCTTTTCGGGCGTCGGCCAGCAAGGTGAACTGGCTCACCACCAGCACCTGCCCCTGTATATCCTGCACGCTGCGGTTCATCTTGCCTTCCTCGTCGCTGAAAATCCGCAGCTGCACGAGTTTGCGGGCTATCCACTCGAGGGATTTGGTATCGTCGTCGGGGGCAAAGCCGGCCAGTACCAGCAGGCCGGGGCCAATCTGGCCGGTGATGCGGCCGTCGACCGTGACGCTGGCCTGACGGACGCGCTGAAGCACTACGCGCATAATTCGGAGGGAGAAACGGGAAAAGAATGGAGGGTCGGGCGGGTTTTTCGTACTTCGCAGCGCCAACCGGCACTTTGCGCACTGCGGCCCTGCATGACAGCCACGAAGAACGATAATCCAACAACAAAAAACGCCCTGTATGTACTGCTGGCTCTGCTGGTAGTGGCCGCAGTGCGGCTGCATGGGTTGGCGCAAGCCGCGCTGCCCGATTACGATTCGGTGCGCAACTGGCAGATTGTGCAGGAAATAGCCCGAGGCAACTTTCGCAACCTGTTTCACCACGGCAGCCCCGGCTTTTCGGTGCTCTATGTACCCGTAGCCTGGGTTACAAGCAACTTTCACGTCTTTCAATACCTGAACTCGCTATTAGGGGTGGCCGCAGTTGGGCTACTGGCGGCTTTCGTAGGCCGGGTGGTCCGCTTGCAGAGCTGGGAAATGGCCCTGCTGACGCTGCTTATCGGTACCTCCGTGTTTCTGACTTTTTCGGGCCGCGACTTTACCATGGGCTCAGCTTCGCTCCTGGTGTTTGCCGGACTGCTGGAGCAATACTACCGCCGGCTGAACACCCCCAGCTCCCGACAGCTACGGCGGGCGGCACTGTGGCTGGCCGTGGGGTTGAGCATCAACTACAAGTTCATCCTCACGCTGCCCATTCTGGCGGTCTTTGAGTTGCTACAGCGCGACGGGCTTTTGGGGCAGCGGCGCAACTGGCTGTGGGTAGCTGGCACGCTGGCAACGCCTTTTCTTCTATTTGGCGTGGTCGGCGTGTTGGCTGGGCTGCCTTGGTACCGGTGGCCGGCCGTGTATTACAATGTGCTGTTTCCGGGGGCTGCCAACGCGGCGGGCCGCCAAGGCAGCGTCCAGTTGGATTTGACCTACTACCTGCAGTTTCTCTGGGATTTTGAGTCGCCGCTGCTTCTGCTGGCGTTGGTGGCAGTGCCGGTTTTGTGGCGGCGGGAGCTGTTTACGGAGCTGCGGCAAGTCAACTTGCCGCGCTACCTGGCGGGGTGGGCCTACGCCTATTTGGCGGGCATGTCGTTGCTGCTAAAGGCTCCGCGGGGGCTGCTGTTGGCCTACGGGCTGTGCTACGCGTTAACGTTTTTGAGCATCCGCCGGGTGGTATTGGGCTGGCGCCTGGCCGTAGTCGTTCTGCTGGCTTGTGCCCTCAATCTTTACCGGATTCAGCGCGAAGTATATGCCTACACGCCCAGCCACTACCCCCAGGTGGCGCGGTGGCTGCAGCAGCGGCAGGTTGGTAAGGTGGTCAGCACGGTCGGCTTGGGCCTGGCGCCATTTGGCCTCGATACAGTAGCTGCCATTACCAGCACCAAGCAGCTGCCGGCCCTGCAAAAGCGGGGCTTCCGGTACGTACTGCTCGATGGGTACTGGCGCGTGACTAACGTAGCGCAGTTCGATTCACTGCGGCAGCAGCGGGCAGTGGCCGCCTGGCCCGAGCCCCTGCTTACCTGCCCGCTGCTGTTTCTGGAACACTCCGAATATACTGGGCTGAATTACCAGCAGACTTTGGCTCTGCACCGCTTGGCGCAACAGGATTCGGCCCAGTTGCGGCTATACCGACTGCCGTAAGGTTGAGTGGAAGTGCTGCTTTGCCTCTTAGCGCAAAATCTTCAGGCTGTCGAGGGTGTGCTGGTATTTGCGGGCGTTGCGCTTATGCTGGGCGTAGGTTTCGGCAAAGTCGGAGAAGCCGCTACGGTCAGGGCGGGCACAGAAGAAAAAGTACTTGTGCGCGGCGGGCTTGAGCACCGCATTCAGGGTTTGGCGGTTGGCCGAGGTGATGGGGCCGGGCGGCAAACCCTTGTTTTTGTAGGTATTGTAGGGCGAGTCAACCAGCTTATCCTTGTTCAGCACGCGCTTCACCCCGAAGTTACCGATGGCCCAGAGCAGGGTTGGGTCGGCTTGCAGGCGCATGCCGCTGCGGAGCCGGTTCAGATATACCCCGGCAATTATGGGCTTGTCGGTCGGCTCCGAGGTTTCGCGCTGCACAATGCTGGCCAGCACGTGCACCTGCGTCGGGGTTAGCTTCAGCGAATCGGCCCGCTGCCGGCGCTGCGGCGTCCAGAACCGGTGGTGCATGGCCGCCGCCGAATCCAGGAATTGCGTAGCCGAGGTGTTCCACAAAAACCGGTAGGGCCCGGGCAGGAACATGGTCAGAATTGTGGTCGTATCGAGCTGATAACGGCGCAGCAGCAGGCCGTTGTCGTTGAGCAACAGGCGCAGCTGGGTCGAATCGGCCTCCAGCTGCCGGGCTACCTGGCGCACAAGCTGGGGCTTGTACTTGAAAGCATCCAGAGTAAACGCTACCGTATCCTGCGGGCCCTGCAGGAGCTTGTCAACCAACGCTGAGTTGCCCAGCTCGGGCGTTAGCAGGTACCGGCCGGGCCGGACACGCGCGGGGTAGTCGCGCCAGCGGGCCACCTGCGCAAAGGTTGCCGAGTCGCGCAGGAGCTCGTGTTTCTGCAGCGAATCGAGCACTGCCCGAAACGAGGAGCCCGTCCGAATGTACAAGTAGGCGGGGCCAAAAGCCGAGGCCGTCACGTTGGGTTTCCACAGCAGCTGCCAGGCCTGGTACAAGCCGACGCTGCCGGCCAGCAGGAATACGAAAAATACTGCCCATAGCACCCGCCGCCAGAGCGAGGTGGGTTGGTAGGAAGGTGGTTGATTCAAAACGTTGAGCTACGGCTTTTTTAGGGCTTCACGGCTTTTGCCACAACCCGCCGCCAGACAAAGGTAAAGTCTCCGTCGGCAACCTCCTGAATCTGGAAAAGACGGCGGGCCATTACGGAGGTGTTGCGAAATTCGCCCCGCACGGCAATGGCGTTCTTGCCGTGGCAACCGGCCTTGTCTAGCCAGTCGTTGAGGCCCATAGGAACATCGGCCGCCGGCTCCCCGATTTCTTCTACCCGCAGGCCCGCTTCCTCCAGGCAGGCTCGCCATTCCTGAGGCGGCAAGTTGCGCACGTGCGAAGGGTCGCGCAGCTGTTCCACGTTGTTTTGCCACTCACTGATGGCGGGCTCATTATCGGGCACGCTGGTATCGGCCAGCAGGAAGCGGCCCCCGGGCCGCAGTACCCGGGCTACTTCGGCCAGGAACTGGGGCACCGAGTGGAAATGGTGGGGCGCCACCCGGCAGGTCACGACCGAGAATGAGTTATCCGGAAAGGGCAGGGCTTCAGCCGCACCGATTACCCACACTACGTTGGTCAGACCTTGTTCCTGTTGCCGTTTCTGGGCCTCGGCCAGCATGCCCGTCGACACGTCCAGCCCCACCACCGACTGCACCAGGGGGGCAAAGGCCAGGGCCGTAAAGCCCGTGCCCGTGGCTACGTCCAGCACCGTGTCGGTGGGCTGGCAATCGGCGTGTTCCAGCAACCATTGCAACAGAGCCTCACTCCACGTATTCCACTGGGTGTTGTAGTGCGTTGCCTGGCGGTCAAACTGTTCTTTGGCGGAAGAGGAAGGCATGGCTCGTTGCGTTTAGAGTGGTGGCTATGAAAGTATATGCTCAGTTCCTTGTTCCGGGCCCCGGCCGGGCGCTAGCGTAGAACGGGTACTGGCCAGTAGTTGAATCTACTGCCTGGCCCTGGCTTCGGTTACGCCCAGTTACGCCAAAGTAACGCCCTTATCCCGCATTGACCAGGGTGGCAATTGCTGCCTCTAGCTCCTTGGTACGTTGCTTCCGCTCAATTTCAACGGGCGCGGCCGCTCGCACCTCGCAGTCGTGGATGGCGCACCGCTCGCAGGTTTCGTTTACAATGCGCAGCGGAATAGCGGGGTCTTCCCAGAACAGCACTTTCTGCTTCAGATTCTCATCACACAGCAGCCCGACGGTTACGCTGACGGCCGGTTCATTTGGTGCCCCGGCCCGGGCCAGCGTGAGGCACAGATATTCATCGTTGGTGCCGAAGTAATGGGAGCGTTGGGCTGAAATAGCCGTATTGGGAGTCTTCGAAACGGGCTGTTGCCGCAGCTCCGCAATCAGGCGCAGCGACACCCACCGGCGGCAGTAATGCTCGTGCAGCTCGTTGCCGTGCGGGTTGTGCAGCCGTGAAAGGTGCAGCTCCTTGGTCAGCAGGAAGCCCGCGTCGGCGTTAGCCTGGTCGAAGCGTAGAAAGAACAGACTCTGCAGGCCGAAGTGCCGGGGCAGCAGGTTGGTAATGCGCTGCATAAACATCTCCGGCGACACGTCATACTTGGTAATCAGGTCCAGAAATGCCGTCGGGTCCCATTTCTTACTGCCAAACAGCTTCTGAAAGTCGCGCGTGAGGTTGTCTTCCTCCATCAGCAGGGCTCCGGCGAAGTAAGACGCCTTGAAGTTGTTGAGCACCTCATCAAAGCTGCGCACCGGAAAGCTGGCATTCACGTAGGGCCGTTCCCGCAGGTTGAGGTAGTTGAAGGCAATTTCGCGGCCCAGCACAAACGCTTCCTGGGCTCCGCTCAGGCCGGGGCGCATCAGCAGGCGTTTGGTTTTGGGTTGAAACACGGACCGCAGCCGCCCCAGGTTCATGTACTCGCCCAGCTGGCTCCGGTCCACGGTGTAGCCATACTTGTCGGTCAGCACCCGCTCCAGCTGCCGGGTGGCGAAAGGGGCGGCTACCATCAGCTTCTCCTGCACTACAAACGTGCGGACATCCTGCTCCAACTCCTCAAAGTAGTTGTCGTGCATCTCCTGGTAGGAGCGCAGGGAAGCCAGAAAGAAGTGTTCCTGCCGCATCTCGTAGTTGCGGGCAATTTCAAACAGCGTCCCGATGAAGGCATTCATCTTGGCGGGCGCATCCGAAATCAGCTCCACGATGCGCACGGGGTCCAGCCCGAACATTTCCAGTGGGAATTCTTTGAGCAGGTCCGACTGCAACAGCTCAGATATGGGTTCGAGCTTGCGGCTCAGCGTCAGGGAGGTAAGCTGGTCGTAGCTTACCTCCAGCACCTTGCTCAGGCTCAGAATCTTGTCGGCTTTGGGGTACTTTTTGCCCTTCTCGATTTCATTCAGGTACGACACCGACACGTCGCAGGCCCGGGCCAGTTCGGCCGGAGTAAAGCCGCGTTCCTGACGCAGCTCGCGCAGCTTTAAACCAAAAATTAACCGGACAACCTGACCGTGACTAAGCATAACGGGAATACAGAGGTAGACTACCCCCTACGGAAGACCGGAGCGGGAGCGGCTACAAGAAAAAAATAAAGCTGGAAAAGCCTGACAAAAGTAGGTAAAAACCAACTTTTATAAACTTTAGCGAAAATTCGCTTGATTAATAAAATTCGCTATCGTATGTTTGGTTATATTCTTTCCTGCTTCTTTCCAAAACCACTAGCCTATGTCACCTTTCGCGGAACCCCAGACCCTGGTACCCCCACCAGCCTACATCACACCCGAGCGGGTAAAAGTAGTGGGTGCGTACTCGCCCGAGTTTGCCGAAATCCTTACTCCCTCGGCCCTAGCCTTCGTAGCTGAGCTGCACCGCCGCTTCGACCGTACCCGCCGGGAGCTGTTGCTGCGCCGGGAAGCCCGGCAGCGCGAGTTCGAGGCTGGAATTCTGCCCGGCTTTCTGCCCGAAACGCAAATGATTCGGGACAAGCCCTGGACCGTGGCGCCCGTGCCCGCCGACTTGCAGGACCGCCGGGTGGAAATAACGGGCCCGGTGGAGCGCAAGATGATTATCAATGCTCTCAACTCGGGAGCCAAGGTGTTTATGGCCGATCTGGAGGATTCCAACTCCCCAACCTGGGCTAACGTGGTGGAAGGGCAGCGCAACCTGCGCGATGCCGTGCGGCGCACCATTTCCTTGAGCACCCCTACCAAAGAGTACAAACTCAATGAGGAAACAGCTACGCTCGTGGTTCGCCCCCGGGGCTGGCACCTAGCCGAGAAGCACGTGCTGGTGGACGGGGAGCCGATTAGCGCCTCCATGTTCGACTTCGGTCTGTACTTTTTCCATAATGCCCACGAGCTGTGTGCCCGCGGCAGTGCCCCGTATTATTACCTGCCCAAAATCGAAAGTCACCTCGAGGCCCGGCTGTGGAACGACATCTTTGGCTTTGCTCAGTGGTCGTTGAAAATGCCTAAGTGCACCATCAAGGCCACCGTGCTGATTGAAACGCTCCCCGCCGCCTTCGAGCTGAACGAAATTCTCTACGAGCTGCGCGAGCATAGCGCCGGCCTTAACTGCGGCCGCTGGGACTATATCTTCTCCTATATCAAGCGCCTGGGATTAAAGCCCGAGTTCCGCCTGCCCGACCGCGCCCAGGTCACGATGACGGTGCCCTTCATGGCCGCCTACTCGCAGCTGGTGGTACAAACCTGTCACCGTCGCGGCGTACACGCCATTGGAGGCATGGCCGCCCAGATTCCAATCAAGAACGACCCCGAAGCAAACGAGGCGGCCCTGGAAAAAGTACGGCTGGATAAGGTGCGGGAAGCCAGAAACGGCCACGACGGTACCTGGGTAGCCCATCCGGGCCTGGTACCGGTAGCCTTGGCCGTATTCAATGAGCTAATGCCCCAGCCCAACCAGATTGACAATAAGCGCGAGGATGTGAAAGTTACCGCTGCCGATTTGGTAAAGGCCCCGACGGGTACGATTACCGAGGAAGGACTGAAGCTGAACATCGACGTGGCCATTCAGTACCTCGAAGCCTGGCTGGGCGGTAATGGCTGCGTGCCGATCTACAACCTGATGGAAGACGCAGCTACTGCCGAAATCAGTCGGGCCCAGGTGTGGCAGTGGGTGCACACGCCCGGTACTACCCTGCAAGATGGCCGCGAAATAACCGTGGAACTGTACCGCTCCTATGTGCCCCAGCAGCTGGAAAAAATCCGGGCCCTGGTAGGGGAGGAACGCTACACCAAGGGCCAGTACCTACAGGCAGCCCGCCTGTTCGACAGCCTGGTGACCAGTGAGAAATTCGTCGAGTTCCTCACGGTGCCGGCGTACGAGCAGCTGCCCAGCTAATCCTGCTTCATTACAGAGGCACCTGCTGCTAGCCTACCGAAGCAGTAAGCTGTCCACTGACTCGCACGGCCCAAACTGTGCGCTACTTCCTTATTGCCAGTTCCGAAAAGCGGCTTTTTAGCCTGCCTGGCACCGCTTTGCCTATTCAAATCGGCTTCCACCACTTCCAACCCTTTCTTTTCAACCCGCAGGCTGGGCCTGCCCAACTTTCTTTTCCATGAACAAGCAAGAACGTATTGCCGCCATCAAGCAAGACTGGGCCACAAATCCGCGCTGGAAAGGTGTGGAGCGGCCCTACGCCGCCGAGGACGTCGTGAAGCTGCAGAACTCTATTCGCATCGAGTACTCTCTGGCGCGCCAGGGTGCCGAGCGGCTCTGGAAGCTGCTGCATTCAGAGCAATACGTGGCCGGCTTGGGTGCTCTGACCGGTAACCAGGCCGTGCAGGAAGTGCAGGCCGGACTGAACGCCATTTACCTCAGCGGCTGGCAAGTGGCTGCCGATGCCAACGGGGCCGGGCAGATGTATCCCGATCAGAGCCTTTACCCTGTCGACAGCGTACCGAGCGTGGTCAAGCGCATCAACAATGCCCTGCTGCGGGCCGACCAAATCCAGAACCTGAGTGGGGAGGGCAATGTCCACTGGCTGGTGCCGATTGTGGCCGATGCCGAGGCTGGTTTTGGCGGCAACCTCAACGCGTTTGAGTTGATGAAGATGATGATTGAAGCCGGCGCCGCCGGGGTGCATTTCGAAGACCAGCTCTCATCGGCTAAAAAGTGTGGCCACCTTGGCGGCAAAGTGCTGGTTCCTACGCAGGAGGCCATCAACAAGCTGGTTGCCGCCCGCCTGGCCGCCGACGTGCTAAACGTGCCCACGCTGGTAGTAGCCCGCACCGACGCTGATGCCGCCGACCTGATAACTTCCGATGTAGACGAGCGGGACCAGCCCTTCGTGCTCTCCGGGGAAGAGCGGACCAGTGAAGGCTTCTACCGGGTAAAGCCCGGTGTAGAATCTTGCATTGCCCGCGGGTTGGCCTACGCGCCCTACGCCGACTTACTCTGGATGGAAACCTCTCACCCTGATTTGAGCCAAGCGCGGGCCTTTGCGGAGGGTATTCATGCCAAGTACCCCGGCAAGCTGCTGGCCTACAACTGCTCGCCGTCTTTCAACTGGGCCTCCAAGCTCAGCGTGGAGCAAATGGAGACATTCCGCGAAGAGCTGGCCGCTCTGGGCTTTAAGTTTCAGTTTATCACCCTGGCCGGCTTCCACGCCCTCAACACCAGCATGTTTGAATTGGCTCAGGCATACCGTGACCGGGGCATGGCGGGCTATTCAGAGTTGCAGGAGCGGGAGTTTGCCCTCCAGAAGCATGGCTTCAAAGCCGTGAAGCACCAAAGCTTTGTGGGTACGGGCTACTTCGATGCCGTGCAAAGCGTGGTATCGGCGGGCAAGGCCAGCACCTCGGCTTTAGTGGGCTCTACTGAAGAGGCGCAGTTTCAAAACGCGCATTAGGCTGTTTGAGGCCATTGTGCACCCTATCGTCTTCTATGTCAAAAAGGTCTTTTCCTAGGAAAAGACCTTTTTGCAATTTTTTAGGCCTAGCCGGGGTTGTGCGAAGTCCTTTTTAGGCAGGTGAAGTAGGTTTGTTGCCAGGTAGTTATACTCAATGATATGGTTATATGAAAGTCTAATTAGTGCGGGTTTTTGTTTGGGGGTGCTGCGGGGTATGCCTAGGTTTGAGCCCATTAAGGAATTGCTATAATTTATTTTCAAAAGCCTATTTATTTCGACTAAGTTTAAGTGTAATTCTACCCCCTATTACCCAAGAAAGCCGCCCTGACCAGGGCGGGTTTCTTGGGTAATAGGGGGTAGAATATTCCTTAGAAAGGCGCGGCTATTTGAGCATAATCCAGGGTGTGGCGCTGGCAGGCTTCCTGCAAGATAGTCTTTTGCCAGGGCCGCAACACTTGGTCGGCCCCTAGCTCAATAATATCAGCTACCAAGCGGTTAGACAGTACCAGGTTGGCTACGTAGATATTGATATCAGTGGTAATGTGCGTTTTCAACTGCATCAGGAGCTGCTCGCGGGCATCAGCTTTGGCGGCTTTGTCGCCACTGAGGCGGCGGCGGAAGGGGAAGCGGCGCTGTTCACCGGTTGGGGCAGGCTCGGGCACGGGCACAAAATTGTCGGGCGAGAGTGCTGCCAGTTGGTCGAGATAAGGAGCGCGCTTGAGCTCGGGGTGCAGGCCGCGGGTATTCTTCCAGTCGTTGGCATCGCGCGGGGTGTCGCGCACCAGCTCCGAGAGGCGGTCATTGGCAAACACCATGTACGGCGGCTTGTCGAGCTGGCGGGCTACCTGGTCGCGGAGCAGGTACAGGTCGCGAAACAGGGGCATTTCGCCGGGGAGAATCCGGTATTTACCCGCAATGCGCAGGTAAGGCCGGTCGTCGCGGGTGTAGCGCACTTCCTCCAGGGCGGCATTTTCTTGTTCGGCCCACTCACTACGCCCCAGCTCGGCCAGCTTGGTCCGCAGGCGGTCGGCCAGCTCGAAGAGATAGAGCACATCGTTGGCCGCATACACCTTTTGCGCTTCGGTGAGGGGGCGCTTCAGCCAGTTGGATTTCTGCTCGCCCTTATCAACTTCAATACCCAGCTCGGCCTGAATCAGGCGGCCCAGGGAGATATTGTTGTCTGACTCGCCCAGCAGCGTATACTGCACGCTGGTATCCAGAATATTGCGCACGTGCACCCCATAGAGCTCATCCAGCAGCAGGATATCGGACTTGCAGCTATGGAATACCTTCTCAATGGCCGGGTCGCGCAGCAGGGCCCAGATGGGCTCTAACTCCTGGCCGGGATTGGTCAGTGGAATAGGGTCGAGCAGGTACACAACCTGACCGTCAAAGATCTGAATCAGCGCCAGGTTGCGGCCGTAGCGGTGGCGCATGTCGTCAAACTCCAGGTCGACAGCCAAGCGTTTGGCGGGTTGTAGCGCCGCGGCGGCCTGCTGCATTTCGGCAGCAGTAGTCAGGTAGTGTATAATAGGTGTAGACATTCAGGCAAAGCAAAAGGCAGTGGCAAAGGCGCCGAAAAAGGCGCAGGCCATTTTGGTAAAGGTAGGCACCGGGGGCGGGCAAACCAATGAGGCCCCATGGCGGGGTAAGTTAGGCAATAAAGCAGCACGGGTGGCCGGCGCACTGCTAGCAGCGCCTGGCCAACGCAAGAATACTGTCTCGTTAGTGGCCCGCAGCAACGCTAGTCCTCATCGTCGTCGTCCTCGTCGTGGTGGCTGAAATCCAGCTCCCGCGCCACGCTCAGGGTTTCCTGGATTACTTCCTCCATGAGCGGTTTGGTGTCCGCGTCGAGGGTCCGCTCAAATAAGTTGAGCAGCAGTTCCCCGTCCTCATTCACATACAGATTGGTGTAAAGCTTCTCAAACAGCTTAGCATCCTTGGTAATCGTAGCATCGATTTCGGCTACCGACTTTGCCTTTAGCGCCCGGTGCAGTACTTCCATCACCTTGCGGCTTTCTTCATGGTCGCCCAGGTCGGCCAGCAGCTTCAGGATCGACATGGCTACGGCTAGGCGCACCCGCTCGAAACGGAAGGCAATGTCGGCCTTGCCGGCCTGCTCGAAGGTTTTGTAGGCTGCTACGTCGGCTGGCGAAAGGTATTGAGTGGCCTCGCCTTCGGTGCGAAACGCTTCGTGCAGCAGCTGCTCGTATAAACTCGTGCTCATAAAAAGAGGCTTAGGGAATGGTTGTCGGAACCCGAAACAGGGCCCCGAGCGAAATTTTACCGGCGACTTACAGCTTCAGGGCGTAACCTAAAAGCCCAAAGGTACGATTGCAGCAGGAGGGAAAAGGCTTACCCGACCGGGGGCGGCCAACTTTAGGCTGTTCATGCCGGTTGGTTTTGCAAGTACTCCTTTCCCATTCAGCATATTAATCTCTGTTACCGATGACGCACAAAACGAAATGGCTGGTTTTTGCCCCTTCCGGACTGATGGTAATTGGCTTGGGCACCTGCTTGATTCAGTGGGCTACGGCCATCAAGCAAGATGGCGAGCCGACGGCCAAGTGGGTCGGCGCCGGTACCCTGGCCTTGGGCGTATTTAATGCGGGTATCTGCTTGTTTGGTCGGGGTGTGGCAGAAAGTGTGTTGTACCAGATCCGGGAGAAAGAATCGACGCCGGGGTTGCCGCAAGACTAGCGGCGCCTGGAGCCGGCCAAGCGCTGCTCTTCATCTTCCTCCATGTCGTTGAGCTCAATCGTGAGGGCATCCACCGAAATCTGGATTTCCCAGAGCGACATGCCCAATGAAATCAGCAAGCCAATGAGGCTGGCTCCAAAAACCAGATGACCAGCCGTAGTAAAGCCGGCATAGAGCAGAAACATGGACAGGACGCAGCCAAACATGGCTCCAACGCCCACGGCCTGCATGTTGCGGACGATAATCAGGCGCTGCCGCAGGTTCTGAATTTGGCGGATGAGGTGGGCGCTGTGCGTCGTTTCGTACTGTGACTTGAGCGTGCGCACTATCGTAGCCAGTGTCATGAAGCGGTTGGTATAGGCCAGCAAAAGCAGCGACAAGGCCGGAAACAGCAGGGCAGGAGTAGTCAGAGTTATTTCCATATACTGGGGACTGGTAGTTGCTGTGAGGCTTCGCCGCTTACGGAGGCTGGTGCCGAAAATAGCCGCTCACAGAATAGCTTTGCTTCGTCGCCCAGAATTTTCTACTGTTCTTCTTTCAGTACTTCTCCTATGCGCTTGTATAAAGTGTCTGCCCCCGTTGCGCGCGTTTACTGCTTGGTTATCGTGCTACTTGGCGCACTGGGGCAGCCGGGCCGGGCCCAGCCAGCTGCGGGCCTACCCACTCCTACCCAGTTTCTGGGGTATCCTTTGGGCAGCCGTTTTACCGCTCACGCCCAAGTGTTAGGCTACGTGCAGCAGGTTGTTCAGCAGTCGGGGGGGCGCATGCGGCTGCAGGCTTACGGCACTACCTACGAGGGACGGCCTTTGCAGTTGGTACAAGTCGGTACGCCGGAAAATCTGAGCCGGCTGGAAGAAATTCGGCGCAACAACCTGCGGCTGGCCGGCCTGGAAAACGGGGCCGTGCAGCGGCAGCAGCCGGCTATTGTGTGGCTCAGCTACAACATTCACGGCAACGAAGCCGTGTCGTCGGAAGCCGTTATGGAAGTGCTCTACGACCTGGCCAACCCCGAGAATGCCCAAACCCAGCAGTGGCTGCAGAACGTGGTAGTGCTCGTAGACCCGTGCGTGAACCCGGACGGGCGCGAGCGGTACGTGCAGTGGTACAACCGCAGCCGTAACCAGGTGCCCAATGCCTCGCCCTACGCCTGGGAGCACCACGAGCCCTGGCCCGGGGGGCGCTACAACCACTACTTCTTCGATTTGAACCGCGACTGGGCCTGGCAAACCCAGCAGGAAAGCCAGCAGCGGGTAGCAGTGTACAACCAGTGGCTGCCCCAGGTGCACGCCGACTTCCACGAGATGAGCGTCGACGACCCGTACTACTTTTCGCCGGCCGCCAAGCCGTTTCACGAGGATATCACGCCCTGGCAGCGCAGTTTTCAGAATATCATTGGCGACTACAACCGCAAGGTGTTCGACCAAAACAACTGGCTCTATTTTACCCGCGAAACCTACGACCTGTTTTACCCCAGCTACGGCGACACCTACCCCAGCTTCAACGGCGCCATCGGCATGACCTACGAGCAGGGCGGCTCGGGCCGGGCCGGGGTGCGGGTGGCTAAGTCCGACGGCGATACGCTGACCTTGCAGCAGCGCATTGCCCACCACCACGCCGCCAGTCTGGCTACCATTCAGGCCGCAGCCGAGCGGCGCAGCCAACTGGTAGACGAGTTTGCCAAGTATCACACCAACGCCCGCACCAAGCCCCGCGGACCGTACAAAACTTACGTGCTCAGCAGCGAGGCTCCGGGCCAGCTCAGCGCCCTGACAAGCTACCTCGACCGGCAGCAGATTCGCTACGGCTACGCCGGCCGCCAGCTGCGCACCCGGGCGTTTAGCTACGCCACCGGCAAAACCGAAAACGTGCAGCTGCAACCCCAGGATGTGGTCATCAGCATGTATCAGCCCAAGTCGACGCTGGTAAAAGTACTGTTTGAGCCCCGCCCGGCGTTGGAAGATTCACTCACGTACGATATTACGGCCTGGGCCTTGCCGTATGCCTACGGCGTGAAAAGCTACGCGCTTTGGTCACGGCTGGAGCCCCAGCAGGCGAAGGATTTTCCCGGTGGTAAAGGCCGCCAGACCTCCGGTGTAGCCGGTAGTGAAACGGCGACTCCCTATGCCTACGTGGCCCGCTGGAGTACTGTGCAGGACGTGCGCTTTCTGAGTGGTCTGCTCCAGCAAGGCGTAAAAGCCCGGGTGGCGCAGCGCCCTTTCGAGGCCGAAGGCCAGCAGTATAAGTCCGGCACTCTGATTCTGACGCGCACCGGTAACGAAGCCCTGGGTTCGGATTTTGACCGGCTCGTGCGGGCCCAAGCTGATTCGGCGGGGGTAGTAGTGCAAGCGGTGCGCTCGGGCTTTTCTACCAGCGGCGCCGATTTGGGCTCAGGGTACGTGCGCTACGTTAGCCGGCCCACCGTGGGCGTTGTGGCGGGGGAGGGCGTTTCGCCAACCGCTTTTGGGGAGGTCTGGCACTTTTTTGAGCAGCAGCTGGGCTACCCCGTCACGGTGCTGGGCGCCGACTACCTGCGTACCGTTCCGTTGCAGAAATTTGATGTGCTCATCCTGCCCGATGGGGATTATGCCGGTATTTACCCCGAGAAAAGCCTGGAGGCCTTGAAGGCTTGGGTGCGGGGGGGCGGCAAACTGATTGCCCTGGAAGGCGCCGCCGCATATCTGGCCAACAAAAAGGACTTCCTGCTCAAAACCAAGGCTAAGGCCGCCGACAGCACCAAAGCCAAAAATTCGTACCAACAGCTTCGGCGCTACGCCGATGCCGAACGCCAGCAAATCGGGCAGCGGGTACAGGGCAGTGTGTACCGGGTGCAGCTCGACAATACCCATCCGCTGGCCTTTGGCTACGGCAGCACCTATTTTGCCCTGGTGCGCGATACGCTCAACTACCGTTTCCTGGGTGAAGGCGGCTGGAACGTGGGCGTGTTGCGGCGCGACAATTATGCGGCCGGCTTTGCCGGCCGTGGGGCCCGCCCGAAGCTCACGGATACATTTGTGCTAGGCACCCAGGAAATGGGCCGCGGGCAAATCGTGTACTTGGCCGATAACCCCTTGTTTCGCGGTTTCTGGCAGGGAGGCAAGCTCCTGTTTAGCAACGCCCTGTTTTTCGTGGGACAGTAGTCCGAGCCCTATCAAGCAAAAGCCCCCGTCAGAGTACTGACGGGGGCTTTTGTTTAGCTGACTTTTGCTTAGTCTACTACGTCTTCGGCTTTGTTTTTCACGGCCGAAGCACCTTTTTTCACGGCGTGGCCGGTTTTCTGGGCGCCTTTCTTCACGACCTGGCCGGTTTTCTTACCAGCGTATTTGGCGTCTTCCTTGGTGTTGTAGGCAGCCTGGCCCGCTTTGGTACGGCCCGAGCGGCTCTCCACTTTTACGGTACCATTGTCGCGTACTTCAGCAGTGGTCTTGGCGCCAGTGGCATTGTCGCGGACGGTAGTTTTATTATCCTGCGCTTGTGCAGCAAACGAAAAGGCTACCATTGTCAGTAGCAGTGCTATCTTTTTCATGATGAGGAGTCGTTTGAAATAGGGTAATTCTAGGTCCTTATACGGGCGCTGTGGAATAGGTTGTAGCGTGCCTAGCTCCTCCGGTTTAAACCGGTGATGGATAGCTCAATTCCTTAAAACGCAGAAAAGCCGATGCATCATCCCATTCATCGGCTTCTGGTAAAATTAGTGCAGTTGCACCAGCAAATCAGGGCAGCAGCAGCGAACTGTCGCCGTAGCTGAGGAAGCGGTATTCGTGGGCCAGCGCGTGGTCGTAGACGCGGCGCCAGTCGGGGCCGATAAGGGCGGAAACCAGCAGCAGAAGCGTGCTTTCGGGTTGGTGAAAATTAGTGACCAAGCCCTGTGCTACCCGAAAGGTATAGCCCGGTGCAATCAGGAGCTGCGTGGTGGCCTGAATGGAATCGGAGCCGACTTGCTCCAAATAGGTTAGCAGCGCCTGCAAAGAATCCTGCATTGTTACTTCGTGGCCGCCTTCGTAAGGCTGCCACTGGCTTACGTGCAAGGGCACAGCGCCAGCGGGCAGCGGCTGGCGGGCCAACTGAGCGCCCAGCCAATACAAGCTTTCTAAAGTGCGCAAGCTGGTTGTGCCCACAGCAATAATAGGCCGAGGAGTGTGGCTCAGGAGCTGCTGAAGTAAGGTGGCGTTTACTGAAATTGGCTCGGCATGCATAGGATGGCCAGCCATTTGCTCGGCCTTCACGGGCTGGAAAGTGCCGGCGCCCACGTGCAGCGTTAGCTCGGCGGTGGCAATGCCCCGGGCGTGTAAGTCGTTAAAAACGGCGTCGGAGAAGTGCAGGCCCGCCGTCGGAGCCGCTACTGCGCCCTCGTGCGCCGCATACACAGTCTGGTAACGTACCGCATCTACGTCCGTGTCTTCCCGATTTAAGTAGGGCGGCAGGGGCAAATGACCCGCCGCGCGCAGAACCTCGGCAAAAGGCAGGTGGGCCGGCTGCCAGCTAAACCGAATCAGGGAGTAGCCTTCCGCTGCCTCCACTCGTTCGGCCGTTAGGAGTGCCTCGCCGTCGGGGCCCGGGAAGGCTACTTGTACCGGCCCCGACTTCCAGCGTTTCCCATTCCCAACCAAGCATTTCCAGACGCAACTGTCGGTTTGCTGCATGGCCAGCTCCACCGAGCGGTGGGGGGCTACGGGCTCCAGGCAAAATAGCTCGACAATGCCACCCGTAGGCTTTTGGCAAAAAAGCCGGGCCCGCACCACTTTCGTGTTGTTGAACACTAGTAGGGAGCCAGCGGGCAACTCGCCGGGCAAGTCAGTGAACTGCTTATCCTCAATCGTACCCCGGCGGTACACCAGCAACTTGGACTGGTCCCGGTTGGGCAAGGGCTCGGGTGCTATCCGCTCGGGGGGGAGCTGGTAGGTAAAATCGTGAATCGAGAGCAGGCGTGGATCAGAAAAGGCAGACATAGGCTGCAAAGGTACACGCCAGCCGCGGGTTGTGGGACACTACACCCGCCTAACGGCAAACGGCTACTTGGCCCGGCGGAAAAACATCAGGTGCTGCTGGGGCAGGGTTTCGATGCTTTCGATGAACTCCAGCCCAACGGCCTTCATTTCCTTGCGGGCCTGTTCAATACTCATCTTGTGAATGCGCTTGATAGGCACTTTGGGGTCTTCCGCGCGGTACTCCGCCAACGCCACCCGGCCGTTGGGCTTCAGGGCTGTTTTAATAGCCCGCATCATTTCGCGCGGATGGTCAAACTCGTGGTACGCATCCACAATCAGAGCCAAGTCAATACTGTTGGCAGGCAGGTTCGGATTTTGAACCGTGCCCAGCACCGGCTCCACATTGGGCGCGTTGTTGCGGTCCTTGTTGTCTTGCAGGTAGGTAATCATTTCCGGCTGAATATCAACTGCCAGCACCTTACCCTGGGGCACGAGCTGGCTCATACGGAAAGAGAAGTAGCCCGTGCCGGCGCCAATATCGGCTACTACATCGGTGGGCTTGAGGCGCAGGGCTTTCAGAAGCACATCGGTGCCCTCTTCTTCCTGCCGACCCGAGCGTTCGAGCCAGTCGGCGCCCTCGTGGCCCATCACGTGGGCAATTTGCCGGCCCAGGTAGTAGCGGCTGATCCCATTGGGGTCGGCAGGGGGGCGAATTTCGTAGCCGGTGGAGTCGGCCACGGGAGCTTGGCGGCGCTGCTCTCCGGCCGCCGCGGCCGTGCTTTCGGCTAAGGGCTGGGTGCAGGCTTGGTTCAGAAGAAAGCTCAGTGCCCAGGAGCCTAGCAGCAAATAAGAAGGTATGGTCATACGCACAGGTGCAAATAAACTGTGTTCCGGCAAACATCCATATTCGGGGAAGGGTTCGCTCCGTCGTGGGCTTCCGGGGCGAGTGCGCCCGGTTGAGGTGAATGAGGCATAACCGGCTTCGTTATGAATGACTTGGCTGGATTGGGAGTAGATTATCTTGAACAAAAACATCTGCTTAACGCCAAAGTCGGGCTACTCTTTATACTTTGGCCCGTAGAAAGCCTGTTTTAGAACCTTCACCAACCTTTCAAACCCATGAAACACGTATCCGGACTTCTACACAAGCTGACGGCATTTGCGGCCGTTGTCGTTGCGCTCAGCGGCTGTAATCGGGCTGAATATGCCATGTTGCCCAAGACGTCGTCTTACCACGGCACCGAGCACCGCGCCGTAAGCGTAAAGCCGGCCCCGGCTGCGGCAACACCTGCGGCGGAAGCGCCCGTAACGGCCACGCCAGAAGCTGTAGTAGCTGCTCCCGCACCGGTTGAAGCTGCTGGCGCTGTAGCTGCAGTAGCGCCTACTGCCAAGCCTGCTGCTACTCCGGCTCCCGCTAAAGCGCAGCGCAAGCTCAGCATCGTAGAACGTGCCGTAGTGGCCAAGGTGGCCAAGAAGGCCGACAAGCTGACCAGCAAGATGCGGGTGAAAAAGCATAGCGAAACGGCTAGCGCCAACAAGCTGAGCGGGAAGCTGCGCCAGGGCATCATCTTGCTGCTGGTAGGTCTGCTGATTGAGATTCTGGGTGCTGCTACGGGTATTGGCCTTATCTACCTGCTGGGTGCCATTGTAGCCATCATCGGGGTTGTACTCATCGTACTCTACCTGCTCGAAGAGCTGTAAGACAAGAACTCTGATAAAGAGTTGTCACAAAAAAGCCCCGCCGGTAGCTACCGACGGGGCTTTTTTGTGACGACTGCGAAGCTTAGATCTTCTTGGCGTATTCGCCATTCTTGGGCTTCAAGCTGCCGGTCAGGATCCGCACGAAGTCGATAATAACCAGAATGAAACCAACGATGAGCAGGCTCAGCACAATCTGCAGAATGCCTTTGCCAATGTAGCCCAGGTAGAAATCGTGCACGCCCAGGCCGCCCAGGAAAAAGCAGAGCAGGGCCGCTACGACTTGGCTTTTGCCTTCTTCGGCCGGGGCCGCAGCCTTCTTGGCTTGCTTGGCGGCTTTGTGCATGGCCTTGATGGTGGCTTTCACCTCCTTGATTTCGCTGGCGGTAGGCGCTGCAGCTTTAGGCGCAGCGGTGGTTGTAGCCTGCTGAGCGTGGGCCGCGTACGTACGCGGAGCTTTGCTCGCCTTTACCGGAGTTGCTACCGGAGCCGTAGCAGCCGTTAGCTCGGGGGCTTCGGTCACGGGAGCAGCTGTGGTAACGGCTGCGGCTGGCTGCGCAGCTACGCTGGTAGCCGTGCTATTGTGGTAGGGAGCGGCAGCTTTGAAGGTGTAGCTTTCCTTGCTGCAGGAAGCGAGTGACAAAGCTACCAGAGCAGCTGAACAGAGTGTGGTAAACTGTTTCATGATATGAGGTTAGGTAAGAAAAGTATTTGCAGCTAAACAGTATTTTGTGGTACTGTGTCAGGTAAGTACTGCAATATTAAACCTTTTCCTATCCAACCACGTTTATAGGCGGCTAAAAATACTTATACTTATAAATTTAATTTGTTATATATAGTTGTTAATCAGCTTATTGCTTCTTTGGTATTCACATCATTATGTTAGGCCGGAACAGGGCTGGGCGCAGAGTGGCCTTACATCGGGTCGACATCGGCAACCAGGCGGGCTTGCTTAAATTCCTTTTGGTCTTTTACCACGTTCATGGCCTCCATAATCTGGCTTTTAGCGTGCTTAAGCACCGTATGTTCCCGGTCGAGCTTAATGGTGATTTCCTGCAGATAGAAGTTCCGGATGCGGAAGATATAAGGCGCTTCCGGGCCGAGCACGGCCTCCCGGCCCAGGCGGAACACCAACTCCTGGGTTAGTAGAATAGCGGCCTGCTCGGCCACTAGCTGATCCACATGCTTTACCGTGAGACGAATCACGCGCATGAAGGGAGGAAAGCCGTATTCGCGCCGCTGCGTGATTTCGTACTCGTAGAATTCGAGGTAGTCGTTACGGATTACCTTATCGAAGATTACCTGGGCAGGGTCGGCGGTCTGAATGATGACTTTGCCTTTCTTGCCCTTGCGGCCCGCCCGCCCACTGACCTGCACAAACATCTGGAAGGCTCGCTCGTGGGCCCGGAAGTCGGGGTAGTGAATGATGCTGTCGGCGTTGATAATACCAACCAGACTTACATTGGCAAAATCCAGCCCTTTGGTTACCATCTGCGTGCCCACCAGCACGTTGGTCGTCTGCTGCTCAAAGTCAGAAATAATCTGCTGGTAGGAATTCTTGGCCCGGGTGGTATCAAGGTCCATGCGCTGCACGTTGGCGGCGGGCAGCATAATCTTGAGGTCGTCCTCAATCTTCTCGGTGCCAAACCCTACGGTTTTCAGATTGCGGGAGCCACAGGCGGGGCACTCCACCGGCATCCGGTCGTGGAAGCCGCAGTAGTGGCAGCGTAGCTCGTGGGCGTGCTTGTGGTAGCTCAGGCTCACGGCGCAATTTTTACACTTCGGAATCCAGCCACAGTCGAGGCAGGAAATAAAGGGCGAGTAGCCGCGGCGGTTTTGAAACAGAATGACCTGCTCTTTTAAGCCCAGTTTCCGCTCAATTTCGCCCAGCAGCTCGGGGGTGAAATGGTTGAGCATTTTCTTGGCCTCGCGCTGCTTGCGGGTATCCACGAGCTCAATTTCGGGCAGGCCCGCTTCCCCAAAGCGCTTGGTGAGTGTAACCAAACCCCAGCGTCCGGCCCGGGTCTGATAGTAAGTTTCGACGGCCGGCGTGGCCGAGCCGAGCAGGGTTTTGGCCCCCTGAAAATTAGCCATCATCAGGGCTACTTCCCGGGCGTTGTAGCGCGGCGACGGGTCGTACTGCTTGTAGCTGCTCTCGTGCTCCTCATCCACGATGATGAGCGACATATTGTCGAAGGGCAGAAACACGGCAGAGCGCACGCCAATAACCACCTGAAAGCGGCCCGAGAGCACGCCATTCCACACCTCCACCCGCTCGTTATCGGAGAACTTGGAGTGGTACACGCCGAGCCGGGTGCCGAATACGCGCATCAGGCGGGTTACAATCTGGGCCGTGAGGGCAATTTCGGGCAGCAGGTACAGCACCTGGCCGCCACCCTCCAGGGCCTTGCGAATCAGCTCGATGTAGATTTCAGTTTTGCCCGCCCCCGTTACGCCGTGCAGCAGCACAATGTCCTTTTCCCCGAACTGCTTCAGGATTTCGTCGTGGGCCGCCGTTTGGGCTTCGCTTAGCGTGAAGGGCATCTGGGCTTCCGGCGAATCATCGAGCGGAAAGCGCGACACAATCACGTCGAATTGCTCCAGTACCCCGTTTTTGATAAGAGTATTCACCGCCGAAGGGGAGAGGTGGGGGCTGCTGGTCAAGGCTGCTTTTTCCAGTCCTTGGTGGTTGGCGTGCACATTCTGGTACACCGGCACACGCTGCAGGTAGCGCATCAGCACGTCGAGCTGCTTGGGCTTGCTCGCCATGCGGGTAAAAAGCTCCTCAATGGCCGACTCTTCCATGAAGTGGTGGGCCAGGCGCACTTTCTTCACCACTTTGGGCGAATACTTATCGGCCAAGTGCTCGAACAGGAAGATTACGTCTTTCTGGATCAGTGACTTAATCACCTTGTGAAAATTGGCGCTGGCCAGCAGGTCGCCTACTTCGGTAAAGGTCAATGCCTTGCCGTCTTCGGCGCTAAGCACCTCCACAATCTTTTCCTCCTGCTCGCTAAGCGGGTAGGGATTCTGCTCGGGCTCAAAAGCCGGGTGGAGCTGAATGCGCGACTCGGAGCTAAGCTTCAGCGCCGAGGGCAGGGCCGCATTGATAACTTCTCCCAGCGTGCACATGTAGTAGTCGGCCATCCAGCGGAAGAGTTTCAGCTGGGCCTGGGTTACCACCGGCGCATCGTCGATAAACTCCAGAATGTACTTGGCCTGGTACTGAGCCGGTGGCGTTTCGTGCACGGCCGCCACAATGCAGCTGAGCGTTTTCTTGGCCCCGAACTGCACAATTACGCGGCCCCCGATGACGACCTCGTCGTTCATCTCGTAGGGCACGCGGTAGGTATACAGCTTGGGTAGCGGCAGGGGCAGAATTACGTCCACAAACAGCGTGACGCGGTCGGCTCCGGCGGCTTCCGGCTGGGCAAAGTCAAAGGAAAGGCTCAACGGACAGATCAGCTAACAACAGGACCGCAAAGGTAAGCCGAATTGCGGGCCGGAGGTTTCTTCCGTCTTCGCAATTCGGCTTATGTAGGTCAGGGCCAAGTAGTAAAAGTTAGTATCCCCCAGTGGCCGGCAACTGCGCCAGTGCCTCGGCTACAGTATGCACTGGCCGTTGACAAGCCCGGTTGAAGCACACGTACAGCGTCGTTTCGCCGTTCAGGGCGGTGCGATGCTGCAGCAGAGGCAGCTCGGCAGCGTCTGGCGCGCCAGCTACCACCGCGTGGGGTAGAAAGTGCCGGCTGAGTTCCTGCCGCACTGCTTCTACCTCGGGGCCGACAATGACAATTTCGGCCATGGGCTGCAACAACGCCGCATAGAGAGAGGCCCAATTAGTAAGGTGTTGCGGCTCTTTCACCACCAGTTCCTGCACGTGGCTGAGCATAGTCGTGGCCAGGTCGTGGTAGTCGTTTCGTTCCAGGTGCAGTCCCAGCCGGAGCAGGTTGTGGGCCATAACGGAATTAGAGCCCGGAATGACGTTATCAAACAGCTCCTTTTTGCGGGCAATAAGTTTTTCTCCGGCATCATCCGTGTAGAAAAACTGGTTTTCAAGCGGGTCGAAGAAGTGGGCCGACACGTAGTGCGTCAAGCCTTCCGCTTCGTGCAGCCAGTAGGTATCGAAAGTGGCTTCGTACAGCCCAAGATATGCCTGCACCACCAAGGCATAATCTTCCAAGAAACCATCGATGCTGGCCCGGCCGGCTTTGTAGGTTCGGTGCAAGCGCGGGCCGCGACGAAGGTTTTTCTGCAGAAACCGCGCGTTCTGCAAGGCCAGCTCCAGAAATTCAGCTTCCCCAAAAGCCCGATAAGCATCGACTAGCCCACTTATCATCAGCGCATTCCAGCCGGTCAATACTTTGTCGTCGAGGCCGGGCCGCACGCGTTGGGCTCGGGCGGCCATGATTTTCTGTTTCCACTCGGCTACTACTGCCTGCAAAACATCTACTTCCAGCTCGTGGTCGGCCGCAAAGTTGGCGTCCGACTGCCGCCGGTGCAGGATGTTGCGGCCATGTTCCCAGTTGCCCAGCGCCGTACAGGTGTAGTAAGCCGAGAACAAGGCCTCCTCGTCGCCGAGAATATCCTGGAGTTCTTCTTTGGTGAAGACGTAGAACTTGCCCTCCTCACCTTCACTATCCGCATCCAGGGAAGAGTAAAACCCGCCTTCCGGGCTAGTAAGCTCCCGTTTTATGAAAGCTACCGTGTCGTACACCACGGTGCGAAACAGCGCGTCTTGGGTTAGCTGGTAGGCTTCGGCATACAGGCTTACGAGTTGTGCGTTGTCGTAGAGCATCTTCTCGAAGTGCGGCACCAGCCACTCGGCGTCGACGGAGTAGCGGGCAAAGCCGCCACCGGCTTGATCGTAGATGCCGCCCCAGGCCATTTCGCGCAGCGTGAGCAGCGTCTGATTCAGAACTAGCTGGCTCCCGGTGCGGGCGTGGCAACGCAGCAGAAAGCGCCAGATACTGGGCATGGGAAATTTGGGCGCCCGGTTCATGCCACCTTTTTCCGAGTCGAACCGTACGCCCAGGTTGTATACCAGCAGCTTGAACTGCTCGTCGGAAAGGGCCAAATCGGAAGGGGCGGCCCCATATTTTTCCAGGTCGCTGGTGCGTAATACGCGGGCAAATTCTTCGGCCGATTTGTCCAGCTCCGCCCGATGCTCGCCCTGATAGGCCTGTCCAATGCTTTCCAGGAGCTGCACCCAGCTGCGCGGCGGGAAATAAGTACCGCCATAAAAGGGCTTGGCCTCTGGATTTAGAAACACATTCAGCGGCCACCCCCCCTGCAAACCCATGGCTTGTAGCGCGTCCATGTAGACTTGGTCCACGTCGGGCCGCTCTTCCCGGTCAACCTTGATGCACACAAAGTGCTCATTCATCACCTGCGCTATGGTGTGGTTCTCGAACGATTCTCGCTCCATCACATGGCACCAGTGGCAAGCCGCGTAGCCAATGCTGACAATAATAGGTTTTTGCTCTCTTTGGGCCCGACTGAGTGCTTCCGGGCCCCAGGGGTACCAGTCAACCGGGTTGTGCGCGTGCTGCAGCAGGTAAGGGCTGGTTTCCTGGCTGAGGCGGTTGGTGTGCGTTGGTTGGGCCGGAGACATACAGGGAAGTTAAGGGATACAAAACAAAACCCGGCTTTAGGGGCCGGGTTTGAGTTTACGAAGCAGATGGAGTTTCGTCGGTAGCAGCTGGTTTCTTGCGCGACGGCCGGCTGCGTTTCTTAGGTGCCTCTGGCGCTGTCTCTTCGGGTTTGGGTGCGTCGGCCTTGGGCTCTTTCGGCTTGGCAGCGGGCCTCGCGCGTGGTTTGCGAGGCTTCTTTTCCGCTGCTGGTGCTGGCTCACTTACCGGCTCGGGCACCACCACTTCTACTGGGCTAGCAGCTTCTACTGCCACCGGGTCTGCCGAAACCGGCGGAGTCGGTACCGTATTTCTTGGCTCTGCCTCCAGAGGAATCACCGGCTCTACTGGTGTAGGTTCGGTAGCCTCCGTGGGTTCAGCATACAGTGCCGGCCGCTTCCTGCGCGAAGTGCTGGGAGGGGTGGTAATGATTCGGTCTTTCGTAGCCCGAGGCTTCTTCTCGGTTTCCACGCGGGTGCTCTTACCCCGGGCCGCTTTGAGGCTTCGTTGCTTCGGGGCCGGCGTTTCTTCCGGCTCGTCCATAGGCTGCAGCCAGTCGACATTCGGTTTCGGGGTTGGCAGAACTGGCGCCAGGGGCTGCTCTGCCGGCTGTACAACGGCGTGAACTCGTTCAGGCGCTACCGATTCAGGCACTGCCTCGGCAACTGGAGCTTCCGCCGGAGTAGGAGCGGGGCTGGATTGCGGCTCTTCCGGAACTTCCGCTTCAAACGCAACCGTTGCTTCCGGCTCTTGTTGAGCAGTCAGGTCCGTTTCCGCGTTGGACGCCCCAGCGGCGGCCTCGGCGGCCAACTGAGCCTGCAGCTGCGCTGCCCGCTTACGAGCAGTGCGCTTGGCCCCGCCCCGGCTGCGCCGCTTCTTTTTAGGTAAAGCTGCCGAGGCTTCTAAAGCCGTTTCGCCCTCTTCATCGTCTTCTGCTTCGTACTGGTCTTCTTCTTGGGCAGCTTCCTCAACCGGGCTGGTCACCGTTACGGCAGTTGCCGGCGTCACGGTAGGAGCAGCAACCTCTACTGGTGTGCGCTCCTTCTCGGGATCAGGCTCCCCTATATCAATACGTTCTTCGTCGTCATCAAGCTCCGGTTCCGGTTCCGGTTTCGGCTGGGGTAGGGGCAAAGCAGCCAGTTGCCGCTCCAGCTCCTGAATTTCGGAGCGGACATCGGCTTGAGCAGCCAACCGCTGCACACGGGCCAGGGTGGCTGCCAAAAATTCGCGGTGCTCGGGTGCTTCGGGGTAAAGCGGCCGGTGCCCCAGCGCCTGGCGCACCGATTCCCACTCTCTGCGGAAGCGGCCGAAACCCGGGTCAAAGTATGTGCGGGTAAACCGTTCCCAGATGTAGTTTTCCGCTACCTCCGACGGATGCAGCATATCCGCTGCATAGAAGCGGTAGTCGCGCAAATCATCCAGTAACAGCTCATAAGCCGGGAAATACGATACATCCGGCAGTAATTCGCTTAAGTAGTGACAAGCAACCCGCAGCACCGATTTGCTCACTGAGTTCAGGGGCAGCGTATCTTTCACGTGCCGCACGGGGCTTACCGTCAAGATAAAGCGCAAGGTCGGGTTGGTCCGCCGCAGGTACGCATGCGTTTCGGCCACCGCGTTGATAATCTCATCGGGGGTAAGCAGCACCTTTTCAAAGCGCTCAGCCGGTACCTTATGGCAGTTGTTAACTATCTCGTCGGTTTCCAGCAAGCGGTAGGCAAAGGCCGTTCCCAGGGTCAGTACTACAACATCGGTGTTCTGCAGAAAGGCACCAACTTCCTGTACCAGGCCTTGTATGCGCTGCAGCAACGTCACCGGCGAGTCGGCCCCAACAGTGGCGTGTAGGTCATAGCTCTGCCAGCGGCCCCGGGCCTCCACTACGTGTTGCTGCCAATCCTTATCCTCACCGGCGGCCGCGCGAAGCAGCTGGCACGCCGAGACAGGGTTGAAAACAGTGCCGAAAGGATTAATCAGGGTTTTAACCTTCGTAGCCGCCAACCGGCTGCCGATGGTATCCGAAAAGCACGAGCCTACCGTAAGCACTCGGGCCGAGAGCGGCAATTGTTGGGGGTGCGGCGTAAGCGGTAATTCAGTACGAAACATTCTACAGGTATAAGGCCTAACAAGGGCCAACGAACAGGCAACCTACTCAACTCTGTTCTTTCAGCCAAAACCAGTGTCGCCTACGACTAGGCCGACGACGCCAGAAAGCGTACGGCCTATTGAGCGTCTTGGATCATCTAAATCTACGGATAACAGTATACACCTCTCACCGAGAAGACGTTTCCGCTTTAAACAAACAAGGAAATCCTACTGCCGTTCAAGTATCAGAAAGAAGAATAACCAATAGCAAAAAAGCCTGACTACCGCGGTAGTCAGGCTTTTTTGCTATTGAAGAAGCAGCAGCCTATTCAGCTACTACGTTGAAGCGCACCTGGTGCTTCACTTCTTTGTGCAGGTTGATCGTAGCGGTGTACTCACCAGCCGAAGCAGGCTCCTGGTCGAAGGAGATACGCTTGCGGTCTACGTCTACGCCTTTCGCTTTCAAAGCGTCGGCCAGCTGCAGGGTAGTCACGCGGCCAAAAATCTTGCCGGTCTCGCCCACTTTGGCTTTGATTTCGAAAGCAGCATCACCGATTTTGTCGGCAATGGCCTGCGCGTCACCTTTGATCTTGTCGGCTTTGTGCGCAGCCTGACGTACGTTCTCGGCAACGATTTTCTTGTTCGTCTTATCGGCCAGCATGGCCAGGCCCTGCGGCAGCAGGTAGTTACGACCGTAGCCGGGCTTTACAGTAACGATGTCGTTCTTGTAGCCCAGGTTCTTTACGTCGTCTTTCAGAATTACTTCCATGTCAGTCTCTGTAAGAAAGGTTTACTTCAACGAATCGGTTACGTAGGGCATCAGAGCCAGGTGACGGGCTTTGGCCACGGCCTGAGCAATTTTGCGCTGGAATTTCAGGCTGGTACCGGTGATACGACGGGGCAGAATGCGGCCCTGCTCGTTCACGAACTTCAGCAGGAAGTTCGGGTCTTTGTAGTCCACGTACTTAATGCCGTTCTTCTTGAAGCGGCAGTATTTCTTGCGCGTGTCCTGCTTGTGGATTTTCTCGTTGGCTAGGCTCATGGTCTTATTGGGCTACGGCTTCCGATTGTTGTTTAGCCTTCTGCTGGTTCATCTCGCCATTGCGACGACGCTGGCTGTAAGCCACGGCGTGCTTGTCGAGTACAGTCGTCAGGAAGCGGATGACACGCTCGTCGCGGCGGAACGCCAGCTCGAGTACGTCAACGATGTTACCTGAGCCAGTGAATTCCACCAGGAAATAATATCCGGTGTTCTTCTTCTGGATAGGGTAAGCCAGCTTCTTGAGGCCCCAGTTTTCGGTGTGGATAATGTCGGCGCTATTTTCCTTAAGCACCTGCGAGAACTTCTCGATCGTCTCTTGCACCTGCGTCTCGTTCAGCACGGGAGTCAGGATGAAGACCGTCTCGTAATTTCTTACTTCCATTAGACGGGATGAAAAAATTAGATGAAAAAATGAATCAGGGCGCAAAGATACTATTTATCTGGGGTAATACTCAAGGTGTTCAGCAAAAATATCCAGGTCGGCAAAATTAAGAGGCAGAAGTAGAGGCGAAGCCAAACCTTTGAAGCTAAGATAAGTTAGGAAAGGGAGTAGTATTAATCCGAGGGAGCTACAAGCTCGAGTGTAGACGGGAGTAATGTATTCCTATAATATAAGGAGATGCATTACAACGGTTTTTAGAATGATTCTAAGCAAGCCACAACGGGCGAAAATTAGCCCAGGCGGGTTTGTGGTCTGCGATTCCCGACCTACATTTGTGGCCTTGAAGTACCCCTGCCTTTCTTTTTCCCAGTCACATTGTGCTATGAATAGCATCCGACTTCGTCCTCTCTCCAACTTCTTTCTAGCTCTGTTTCTGACATTTGCTGCTGTGGGTACTACCACGGCACAGCAAGCTGAAACTTCCCCGGTTGCCACCGCGCCGGCCGCTAGCAAGGATGGCGTGACGCCCGGCTCTACTGCCGCCGCCGCCCCAGCTGCCGCTGCGGGTGCTACCACTGGTGATGCCGCCGCTATCAGCGCCGGTGCTGCCCTATTCACCCAGAACTGCGCCCAGTGCCACGCCATCAATGAGGTAGTGGTAGGTCCCGCTCTGAAAGATATCCACAAGCGTCGCCCCATTTCGTGGTTGATTCCGTGGATCAAGAACTCCAGCAAAGTTGTCGCCAGCGGCGATGAGTACGCGGTAAAGATCTTCAATCAGTACCAGAAACAGCAGATGCCGAGCTTCCAGCTCTCGGATGCTGAAATTACCTCGATTGTTTCCTACGTTGCTTCGGAAAGTGATAAGCCTGCTCAGGCTTCCACTGGCGGCGTAACTGCCGAGAATGCTGGTAAGGTTGATGGCCAAGATGGTGGCGCTGCCGCCGGTGCCGGTACTGGCAACAGCACCATCGACATTCTTCTTATTGTATTAGTAGTTGTATTGCTGGTGCTGGTGGTAACCCTGGTTATCATTGCCAACATCATGAAGGACGTGCTGCGCGGCCGCAAAGACCTCGACGGTCGCGACGTAGAGCAGCTCGAGCAGCGCTTCGATTTCTCAAAAATCTACAAGTCGCCCGTAGTACGTGGGCTGGCAGTTGGCCTCTTCGTGCTGGTTGTATTATATGAGTCGGTACAGGGCGTAATGGCCATTGGTTTGGCTCAGGGCTACCAGCCTACCCAACCGATTGCCTTTTCGCACAAGCTGCACGCTGGCGAAAACCAGATTAACTGCTCGTATTGCCACACGTCGGTTTATAAGAGCAAGAGCGCTAACATTCCTTCGGCCAACATCTGTATGAACTGCCACTCGCAGGTGAAAACGGAGTCGCCCGAAATCAAGAAGATCTACCGCGCCATCGAGCGGAAGCAGCCGATTCAGTGGGTTCGTATCCATAACCTGCCTGACCTGGCTTACTTCAACCACTCGCAGCACACCCAGGTAGGGGGCATCGAGTGCCAGACCTGTCATGGTCCGATTCAGAACATGGAAGTAGTATACCAGTACTCGGCACTGACGATGGGCTGGTGCATCAACTGCCACCGCGAGACTCCGCTCAACACGAAGGGCAACGGCTACTACACGAACCTCGTGAAGCTGCACGATGCCGCCAACAGCGGTGCTCCTTTCACGGTATCGTCGAACGGCGGTACGGAGTGCTCGAAGTGCCACTACTAGCATAACTAGGTCTTAGGTGCCCAGAGCATAGCAACTGCTACCTCCGGAGCACCTAAGACCTATTTCCTCTTAAAAAACACGCATACCAACTTAGAGGCTTACCGGACCAGAATCCAAGTCGCTAAGTCCCTAAGACCCTAGTCCCCAAAAAACACGATGCAAGAGTCGCCTAAGTACTGGAAGGGAATTGAGGAACTGGAAAGCTCACCGGAGTTTGTCAAAAACGCGTTCAGCGAGTTTGCCGACTTCCTGCCGGTGAAGGAATCCCACGGCTCTTCCGACGCCGCGGTAGCCCCGCGTCGCGACTTCCTCAAACTCATGGGCTTTGGTATTGCCGCCGCCACCCTGGCTAGCTGCGAAACCCCGGTCCGCAAGGCAATTCCTTACCTCAACAAGCCCGAAGAGGTAGATCCAGGTATTGCCAACTTTTACGCTTCCACTTATTTCAATGGTACCGACTACAATGCGGTGCTGGTGAAAACCCGTGAGGGCCGTCCGATTAAGCTAGAAGGCAACCCCGGTTCGCCCATCACGCGTGGCGGCTTGTCGGCCCGGGCGCAAGCCTCGGTGCTGAGCCTCTACGACAAAGGCCGTTTGCAGCACTTCGCCATCAAAGGCAAGAAGGCCGCTACCGACCAAGTCGACCAGGAAATTCGCACGAAGCTGGCCGGTGCCACTGGTCGTATTGCCATCGTGTCGCCGACCATCATCAGCCCCACGACCAAGAAGGTAATTGCTGAGTTTGCTGCGCGCTACCCCAACACGGAGCACGTAATGTACGATGCCAACTCCCAGTCAGCATTGTTGCGGGCTAATGGTGGAGTACTGCCTTCTTACGATTTCAGCAAGGCTGCTGTGATTGTGAGCTTAGGCGCTGATTTCCTCGGTACCTGGTTGTCACCGGTTGAATATGCTAGTCAGTATATCACCAACCGTAAGGTTTCGGCTGAGAAGAAGACCATGAACCGTCACTTCCAGTTTGAAACGGCTCTGACCCTAACCGGCTCCAACGCCGACGTTCGGGTGCCAGTGAAGCCTTCCGAAATGGGTGCTACTGCCGTGGCCTTGTACAACGCCGTAGTGGGCGGTGGTGCCGCTGCTGGTTCTGCTCAGCTGAAAAAAGCTGCCGCCGAACTGCGTGCTGCCGGCAACCGTGGCCTAGTAGTTTCGGGTTCGAATGATGTAGCTATCCAGACGCTGGTGGCTGCCATCAACCAGACGCTCGGCAGCGCAGCCGTTGACCTGACCGCACCTTCAATGCTGCGTCAGGGCGACGATGCCCGTATGCTGCGTTTGATAAACGATATGAATGCCGGCTCAGTAGGAGCTGTCATCTTCTATCACGCCAACCCCGCTTACGACCATCCGCTGGCCGAAAAGGTCAAAACGGGTATTGCCAAGGTACCAGTGAGCATCTCGCTCAACGACCGTTTGGATGAAACCGGCTCGTTGTGCTACTATGCCTGCCCTGACCACAACTATTTGGAATCGTGGAATGACTACGAGCCCAAGCGTGGTTTCCTGAGCTTGGCTCAGCCCGCTATTTCGCCACTGTTTGCTACCCGTCAGGCGCAAGACAGCCTACTAACCTGGGCCGGCAATCCGCAGAGCTACTACAACTACTTGCGCGCCTCTTGGCGTGGTCTGCTCGGCGGTAACTTCCAAGCTGGTTGGGACAAGGCCGTACACGACGGTGTTGCCCTTGGTACTTTGTCGCCTGCTCCAGTAGCCCCGGTAGCTCCGGCTATGAGCGCAGCTCAGGCTGTTGCCGCTATCGGCTCTGCACCGAAAGGCTCGGGTGTTGAGCTGGCTATCTACGAAAAAGTAGGTGTAGGCCCCGGCAACTGGGAAGGTAACAACCCTTGGTTGCAGGAATTGCCCGACCCGGTTTCGAAAGCAACCTGGGGCAACTACGTAGCCGTTCCGCGTGCTATGGCCGTGAAAAACGGCTGGGAGCAGGGTGATGTGCTGAAAGTGACGGCTAACGGCGTTTCTATCGAATTGCCCGTGTTGATTCAGCCCGGCCAAGCCAACGATACTGTAGGTATTGCTATTGGTTATGGTCGTAAGATGGCGGGTAAAGTTGGCGACAACGTAGGAGCCAACGTGTACCCCATGGCTATGATGCGCGACAATAGCATCATCTACGCCAACACCGTGACACTGGAGAAGACGGGTGCTCAGTCGCCCATCGCCCAGACGCAGACGCACCACACCATCATGGACCGCAAGCCGGTCGTGCAGGAGTCGACGCTGGCGAAGTACATTGAGAACCCCAAAGAGGTAACCGAGTACGACAAGATTGCCACGCCGGAAGGCTTAGAGAAACCTAACAAGGTTTCGCTCTGGCAAGACTATGAGTACAAGAACCACCACTGGGGTATGGTCATCGACCTTAACTCCTGCATTGGTTGCGGCTCTTGCGTAATCGGGTGTCAAGTTGAGAACAACGTTGCCGTTGTTGGTAAACAAGAAGTGATTAACCGTCGGGAAATGCACTGGCTGCGTATCGACCGTTACTATAGCTCAGACGCTAGCAAGGAAGACTTCGCAGAGAAAGGCAAGTTGGACACGTATGCGGCCATGGAAGACCCCTCGGAGAACCCGTCGGTTATTTTCCAGCCAATGTTGTGTCAGCACTGCAACCACGCTCCTTGCGAAACGGTGTGCCCCGTACTGGCTACCACGCACAGCTCGGAAGGTCTCAACCAGATGACCTACAACCGCTGCGTAGGTACCCGTTACTGCGCTAACAACTGCCCCTACAAAGTGCGTCGCTTTAACTGGTTCTCGTACTACTCAAATGAGAAGTTCGAGGATGTGAACAGCCACATGTTCACCGACCTGGGCCGCATGGTACTGAACCCCGACGTAACTGTTCGGGCTCGGGGTGTGATGGAGAAATGCTCGTTCTGCGTACAGCGTATTCAGCTTGGTAAGCTGGAAGCCAAGAAGCAGAAGCGTCGTCCGAAGGATGGAGAAGTGGTAACCGCCTGTGCGCAGTCGTGCCCCACCCAAGCCATTGTATTCGGTGACATGCGGGACCCGGAATCTCAGATTTCGAAGATCATCCGCCGCGAGGATGGCGAGCGTGGCTTCCACGTATTGGATGCTATCAACGTGCAGCCTAACATCACGTATCTGACTAAGATCCGTAACACGGAAACTGAAGTTCGCAACGCTTAATCACAGGGTCAAGGATCTTAGGGACGTGGAGTAGGAGAGATGCCCAACCGGTGGTTGGAAATAAACAGATACTCTACGTTCCCAAGACCCCCACTAACCAACTAAAACTATGCAGCACGTATCGCCTGTACGGGAGCCGCTCGTAACCGGGGGGAAATCGTACCACGACGTCACTCAAGACGTGTGCCGCCAGGTAGAAGCCGCCCCGAATGTTCGGTGGATGGCCGCCCTGAGCGTTGCGCTCTTCTTCCTGGGTATCTTCCTGTACTCTGTATACCGCACCTTGTGGTATGGTATCGGGGAATGGGGTCTGAACAAAACCGTCGGCTGGGCCTGGGACATCACCAACTTCGTGTGGTGGGTCGGTATTGGTCACGCTGGCACGCTGATTTCCGCAGTACTCCTGCTGTTCCGCCAGAAGTGGCGGAGTTCTATTAACCGCGCTGCAGAAGCTATGACGATCTTCGCCGTAATCTGCGCCGCCATGTTCCCAGTACTGCACATGGGCCGCCCGTGGCTCGCTTACTGGGTATTCCCGCTGCAAAATACCTTCGGTTCGCTGTGGGTAAACTTCAATTCGCCCCTGCTGTGGGACGTATTTGCCATCTCGACCTACTTCACCGTGTCGCTGGTTTTCTGGTACACGGGTCTGGTACCCGACTTTGCTACCATCCGTGACCGGGCAAAAGGCCCTATTGCTAAAGTAGCTTACTCGCTGCTGAGCATGGGCTGGACGGGTTCGGCCAAGCACTGGAGCCGTTACGAAACGGTGTCGCTGATTCTGGCTGGTGTTTCGACCCCGCTGGTACTCTCGGTACACACTATTGTATCGATGGACTTTGCAACCTCGGTAGTTCCGGGCTGGCATACCACTATCTTTCCTCCCTACTTCGTAGCTGGCGCTATCTTCTCGGGCTTCGCCATGGTACTGACCCTGATGCTCATCACCCGGGTAGTATTTAAGCTGGAAGACTACATCACGATGGAGCACATCGCCCTCATGAATAAAATCATGATGATTACCGGCTCTATTGTAGGGGTAGCTTACATTACCGAGTTCTTCATTGCTTGGTACTCGCAGGTAGAGTTCGAACAGTATGCCTTCATCAACCGGGCCACGGGTCCTTACTGGTGGGCTTACTGGTCGATGATGACTTGCAACGTAATTTCGCCCCAGCTGGTGTGGATTCGTCGCGTGCGGTACAGCATTCCGCTGACCTTCATTCTGTCGATCATTGTTAACATCGGTATGTGGTTCGAGCGTTTCGTAATCATCGTGACCTCGTTGCACCGTGACTACCTGCCTTCGAGCTGGGTGATGTTCTCGCCCACAATTATCGACATCGGTATCTATGTGGGTACGCTGGGTTTGTTCTTCACGCTGTTCCTGCTCTTCGCTAAGTTCTTCCCCGTGGTAAACATGGCTGAAGTGAAGACCGTGCTGAAATACACGGTGGATAACGGTCCGACCTACACCGGTCATGACCCGCACCACGACCTGATTCACAAGCCAACCACCCACGGAGTACCTGCCAACGCTCCGGTAAACTACAATAAGCATGACTAAGCGCTTCGCCCTCGGCATCTTCGACGACGAAGACGTGCTGATGCACGCCATTGAAAACGTCCGCGCGGCGGGTGTAAAGATCTATGAAGTGTTTACTCCGTTCCCCATCCACGGCATCGACGATGCGCTGGGTATTGAACGGTCCCGCTTGCCCATTGCCGCTTTCTTCTACGGCATGTGCGGCCTGGCTTTCGCTCTGTGGATGCAGATCTATATGCTAGGCTTCGACTGGCCGATGATTATTGGTGGTAAGCCACACATTGCGTTGCCCGCCTTCATTCCAGTATCCTTCGAATTGACGGTATTTTTTACCTGCCACGGTATGGTAATTACCTTCTACACGATTAGCAAATTGTACCCGCGCTGGAGAACTCCAGTACTGGACGTACGCTCGACGGACGACAAGTTCGTCATGGCCATCGAAATCAACGAAAGCACTGACCTCAACAACCTGAGCAAATTGCTGCGTGAGAATGGCGCTTCGGAGGTGAACGAAAAAGAAATGACTAAGAACTAATGACGCACACGCTGAAACTAGGCCTGCAAGCGTCGGCTATTGTATTTGCCTCGGTGCTGGCTACAGCTTGTAATCGGGCTGATGATACCGGCTTGGAATATGCTCCTCAGATGTACGAGCCTATTGCCTACGAACCTCTCAAGCAGATTCATACTAATACTGTGAATCCGATGGGATTGAATATGCGCAATCCAGTAGTAGGGACTGTCCCCCGCGGCAAGCTCAACTACTACTCGCACGTACCGAAGGATAGTGTAGGAACTGCCGAACGTCGTTTGCGCAACCCGTACTCTTACTCGAAAGCCAACCTGGAAGAAGGTAAGGTTCTTTACACCCGTATTTGCTCCCATTGTCACGGAGAAGCAGGAGCAGGGGATGGCCCAGTAGGACAAAAATTCAAGGGGGTTCCAAACTACTCGGCTGGTTCTTACAAGACCATGAATGATGCCCATATCTACCACGTAATCCAGTGGGGTAAGGGCCGTATGATGCCACACGGTTCTATCGTAAACCCTGAGGAGCGTTGGAAAATAGCTATGTACGTCCGCGTACTACAGCGTGGTGAAGGACCTGATGGGTTGGCTAAGCTGGTGAATGTTAGCACCGATTCGACCGAAATGACGGACCGCGCTACTCAATCCCCAGTTTTGGAAGCCCAGGCTGACAAAGCTTCATCTACTCCCGGTCAAGGCGACCAGGCTCGAAACGGAACGGCGAACTAACTATGGCAACTCTGACGCATCACGAAAGCGCCACGGCTGAATACCTGGAGCTTGCGCCGAAAACCCGCAGAACCTTCATCAGCATTATCGTTGCTGGAGTTATTCTGTTGGCAATAGGACTAATTATGGCCGCCATGCACATTGGCGGTGGACACGAAGCAGCTGGCGCGGCTCATGGAGCTGCGCATGCCGCCGGCCCTGAGGCTGGTGCTGGCGCGGCTCATCACGAAGGCAGCCCCCTGTGGCTAAAGCGCCTTTTTGTTACGCTTTGGCACAACAACGTTTTCTTCGTCGGTGTGTCGGCTATTGGTACATTCTTCGTCGCGCTGCAATACGTAGCCTACGCTGGTTGGTCAGTAGTTATTAAGCGCATCAATGAGGCCATGAGTGTATGGCTGCTGCCCGGTCTGGTTATTTTCCTCGCCGTTTTCTTCCTGGGCCGTCACGACCTGTTCCACTGGACGCACGACGGCATTATGGATCCTAAAGCAGAAAATTACGACGCCATTATTGCAGGCAAGAGCGGGTTCTTGAACATGCCCTTCTACCTGATCCGCATGGTTGTGTACTTGGGCATCTGGTGGTTCTTCTCCGAACGTCTGCGCAAGATCTCCCTGGCTGAAGACCTGAACGGTGGTACGGAGTATTTCCACAAGAGCATCAATGTTGCTGCTCTATTCCTAGTGCTGTACGCTGTTACCTCGTCAATGTCGGCTTGGGACTGGGTGATGTCGGTCGACGTGCACTGGTTCTCAACCATGTTTGGCTGGTATGTATTTGCCTCTTGGTGGGTATCGGGTATTGCGGTTACAACTCTTACCGCTATTTACCTGAAACAGGCTGGTTACTTGAAGTTCGTGAATGCAAACCACCTGCATGACCTTGGTAAGTTCATGTTTGGCTTCAGCATTTTCTGGACCTATGTATGGTTCTCGCAGTTTATGCTGATTTGGTACGCTAACCTACCTGAAGAAGCAGTGTATTACAACCAGCGTCTGGGCGGCTTTAATGGGGCTTATACCTGGATCTTCTTCTTCAACCTGGTTATCAACTTCGCTTTTCCCTTCCTGGTGCTGATGCGTCGTGACGCCAAGCGTCAGATGATCATGCTGAAGATTGTGAGCATTGCTATCCTGATTGGTCACTGGTCAGATTTCTATCTGATGATCACGCCTGCAACTATGCAGGAGAATAATGGGTTTATCATGGAGATAGGTGTAGCTCTGATTTTCCTGGGCAGCTATCTTCTGTTGTTCACCAAGCGCTTGGCCCAAGCCTCGCTGGTACCGGTGAACCACCCATTCCTGGACGAAAGCGTGCACCACACGACTTAATCAGACATGAGTATTGAGAAGTGAGAAGTTAGACTTGATTGTGTAACGAAATCTCACTTCTAACCTCTCAACTCTCACCTCTTCACTCAACTAATGATTGCTCTTGGTATTCTTCTGGTACTCGTGCTGCTGCTGGTCGTATTCGGCCTGCTGTTCCGCATCCAGATACTGACTTCCATTTTCTCGGGCAGCTCCACGCGCGAGATTGGCACGAGTAACCGCGTCAACGCCATCCTTTTTATCATTTTTATGATAATCGGTGGGGCGGCATTTGCTTACTCCTTTATTGAAAACTATGGCAAAATGAATCCGCCCATTGCGTCGGTTCATGGCCATGAGATGGAGCGCCTGTTCTGGACGACGATGATCATCATCGGCATCGTGTTCGTTCTGACCCACATCCTGTTGTTTGTGTACTCCTACAAGTATCAGCATAAGGAAGGTCGTCGCGCTTACTTCTTCCCCCATAACAACAAGATTGAAATCATTTGGACAGTGATTCCGGCTATCGTCATGGCTGGTCTGGTATTCGCTGGTTGGAAAGAGTGGACCAAGATTACCGGCCCCGCTCCTAAGGACTCGGTAGTACTAGAAGTAATGGGGAAGCAGTTCAACTGGCTTGTGCGCTACCCCGGCCGCGACCAGAAGCTGGGCGTAGTGAATTACCGTCTGATTGATGCTACCAACGAATTCGGCTTTGACTTGAGCGATAAGAGCGGGTTAGACGACTTCGTGGCCGGTGAGATTCACGTTCCCAAAGGTCACCCGGTGTTGCTGAAGATTCGCTCGCGCGACGTATTGCACGCTGTTTACATGCCGCACTTCCGCGTGCAGATGTACGCTGTGCCCGGTATGCCCACCAAGTTTTGGTTTACCCCAACCAAAACTACTGATGAAATGCGTGCTGAGCTTGGTAATCCTAAGTTCAACTACGAATTGGCTTGTAACCAGATCTGCGGTCGTGGCCACTTTGCCATGAAGCTGAACATCATTGTGGACGAGCCTGACGATTACGTGGCTTGGTTTGCCCAGCAAAAGTCTTTCTCGGAGCAGAACCCTGATGTTCTGGCTAATTTCAAGCAGAAATCGGACAAATTGGGAGAAAAGGAAAACGCTTCAGCTGCCGCAGCTGTTGTTACTCCGGCTGCCAAGGCCTCGCTCTAATTCTTATTTAACGCACGCTCTCTTCTATGGCTGCTAATCTTCCTACTCACTCGCAAGTGCAGGGTGGCATCGGGGTAACCGAGCCAAGCACCACGCACGACGAGCACCTGCACCACGACGAACACCATGATCAGCACTGGCTGTTCAAGTACGTCTTCAGTCAGGACCATAAGGTCATTGCCAAGCAATTCCTGATTACAGGTATCTTCTGGGCAATCATCGGTGGTACGCTCTCCAGCTTGTTCCGTCTGCAACTCGGCTGGCCCGAGTCGACCTTTGAATGGCTCTCGCCTTTCCTGGGGAAGTGGATTGAGGCTGGTAAGCTGAACCCCGAGTTTTATCTGGCTTTGGTGACGATGCACGGTACCATCATGGTATTCTTCGTGCTGACGGCTGGCCTCTCGGGGACGTTCTCCAACTTCCTGATTCCGCTGCAGGTAGGTGCCCGCGACATGGCTTCGGGCTTCATGAACATGCTCTCGTACTGGTTCTTCTTCCTGTCGAGCATTATCATGTTCACCTCGCTCTTCATCGAGACTGGTCCTGCCGCTGCCGGCTGGACGATCTATCCGCCGCTGAGCGCTCTGCCCCAAGCCATTCCTGGTTCGGGTATGGGTATGACCCTCTGGTTGGTATCGATGGCACTGTTCATTGTATCGCAGCTCTTGGGTGGTGTTAACTACATTACTACCGTAATTAACCTGCGTACCCGCGGCATGTCGATGTCGAAGCTGCCCCTGACCATTTGGGCTTTCTTCCTGACGGCTATTCTGGGCCTGCTCTCGTTTCCAGTTCTGTTCTCGGCTGCTCTGCTGCTGATCTTTGACCGCTCGTTCGGTACCTCGTTCTTCCTGTCGGATATTTATATTGCCGGCCAGGCTCTGAACCACCAAGGTGGTAGCCCCATTCTGTTCCAGCACTTGTTCTGGTTCCTGGGTCACCCCGAAGTGTATATCGTTATTATGCCCGCCATGGGTATGGTGTCGGAGATTCTGGCTACCAATGCTCGTAAGCCGATCTTCGGTTATCGCGCTATGATTGGTTCGCTGTTGGGCATCTCGCTGTTGTCATTCGTTGTGTGGGCTCACCACATGTTCGTAACCGGCATGAACCCCTTCCTCGGTTCGGTGTTCATGTTCCTGACGCTGATCATTGCTGTGCCGTCGGCGGTGAAGACCTTTAACTGGCTGGCTACGCTGTGGCGCGGTAACATCCGCTTCACCACGGCTATGCTGTTCTCGATTGGCTTCGTTTCGCTGTTCATCTCGGGTGGTCTGACCGGTATTATCCTGGGTAATGCTGCCATCGACATTCAGATGCACAACACGTACTTCGTGGTAGCTCACTTCCACTTGGTAATGGGTTCGTCGGCTTTCTTCGGCCTATTTGCCGGTGTATATCACTGGTTCCCCAAAATGTTCGGTCGGATGCTCGACGAGAAACTGGGCTACATCCATTTCTGGCTGACTTTCATTGGGGTATACCTCGTGTTCATGCCGATGCACTACGTTGGTATTGCCGGCTTCCCCCGTCGTTACTACGCCTGGACTGGTTTTGACTCATTCAGCCAGTTTGCTGACCTGAACAAGTTTATTTCGGCTGCTGCTATTCTGGCCTTCTTTGGTCAGTTTGTCTTCATCTTCAACTTCTTCTACAGCATCTTCCGCGGCCGTCGTGCTACCGAGAACCCCTGGAACTCGACGACGCTGGAGTGGACTACGCCAGTAGTACCCGGTCACGGCAACTGGCCCGGCGAAATTCCTGCTGTCTATCGTTGGCCTTATGACTATAGCAAGCCCGGTGCCGCCGAGGACTTCATTCCGCAGAACGTGCCTTATTCGAAGACCCAGTCTTCGAACCTGCCGTACGAGCGGGACACGGCAGAATAGTCTTCTAGACGCCAAGTAAAACGGGCCGCTGTACTCACGGCGGCCCGTTTTTATTTACCCACAAACGGGGGAATCCGGTACCGGCATCACCGGTAGGATTTCCCCGTTTTGCTGTAATCAAACCTACGCTTTGGTTGTTTATAAAACAGCGTAAGAGCATCACTAACAAGTATGATAGTACCTGCATTTGTGCGCCGTTTTCGATTCATTGGCATCGTGACTGTCGTGGCAGTATACGTGCTCATCATGGTAGGCGGAATAGTGCGTAGTACCGGCTCCGGCATGGGGTGCCCCGACTGGCCGAAGTGTTTTGGGACTTGGATTCCTCCAACTCAGGCAAGCCAGTTACCGGCCAATTACAAGGAAATTTATACTGCTCAACGGGTAGCTAAGAATCAGAAACTGGCTAAGACACTGCAACGGTTTGGGTTTAAGCAGGTGGCCAGTGAAATTTTTGCTCACCCCACTCAGTACATTGAAACTGACTTCAATGTCACCAAGACCTGGATTGAGTATGTAAATCGACTGGTGGGGGCACTTATAGGCGTTTTTGTCTTTCTGACGGTGCTATTCGCCTTGCCGTATTGGCAGCGCGACCGAGCAGTATTTTGGTTGGCCTTTTCCTCATTTCTGCTAACGGGGGTACAAGGGTATCTGGGCTCACTCGTGGTGTCGACCAACCTGCTGCCGATTATGGTAACCATTCATATGGGCTTGGCTTTGGTTATCGTAGCCATGCTCATTTACGCCGTTATTCGCTCCCAGCGTGAGAATGCGAATGTAGAAATGGTGTCACTACAACCAAGGCTAACTCCGTGGCTATGGTTGATTACGCTACTGACCTTTGTGCAAATTGTGTTGGGCACGCAGGTGCGGGAGGAAGTAGATATAGTAGCCTTTGCCGCTAATTACCTCAATCGGGTTGGTTGGATAGAGCAGTTAGGCGCTGTGTTTAAATTTCACCGCACCTTTTCGGCGGTGCTGCTGCTGTTGAATGCTTACGTGGCGTACCAATTGTACTCTATATCAGTAGGGCGGCTACGTAGCATGGCTCTGGTTAATATGGGGGTTATCAGTCTGGAAATCCTGGCGGGCATTGTGCTGGCCTATTTTGCGCTACCGGCCGCCGTACAGCCTATTCACCTGACGTTGGCTACGGTTTTGTTTGGAACCCAGTTTTTGACCATCGTTTTATATAGTCGGGCAACGAAATTGCAACGGCAGGCCGCTTATCCGGGCGTTGTTGCGTAACTTTGCGGCCCCGTTTGAGGCTGATCTGGCGGGAGTTTTGATTGCGTAAGAATGACGAAAGCCAAGGCCTATTTCCAGTTACTCAAATTCCGGCTGGCATTAACAGTGGCCTTTTCCAGTGCCATCGGCTATTTGCTCGGCGCGCAGGAATTTGACTGGGGGCGGGCATTACTTGTGCTGCTAGGTGGTCTGCTGGTTACTGGCTCGGCCAATACCATCAACCAGATCCACGAAATTGAGCTTGACAAGCTCATGAAGCGCACGGCCAAAAGACCTTTGCCCAAGGGCATTTTGAGTCCCGCTGAGGCTTGGGTTTTTGCCATTATTATCGGGGTGGCGGGTTTATTCATTCTCGGGTACTTTTTTAACACCCTAGCCGCCGCACTTTCCTTACTGTCGCTCATCTTATACGGCTTTGTTTACACGCCGCTGAAGACGATTTCTCCTATCTGCGTAGCCGTAGGAGCTATTCCTGGTGGTATGCCGCCCCTGCTGGGCTGGGTGGCGGCTACGGGATTTTTGGGTACCGAGGCCTGGGTGCTGTTTGGTATTCAATTCATGTGGCAGTTTCCGCACTTTTGGGCCATAGCCTGGGTTTTAGATGAGGACTACAAGAAGGCCGGCTTCAAAATGCTGCCCACCCCAGGTGGTAAAGATTTGCGGACGGCCTTCCAGATTATGACCTATACGCTGCTGCTGATTCCGCTGAGCTTGCTGCCCTTGCAGCTGGGCATGGCCGGTAAAACATCGGCGCTGATAGCCGTCATCTGCGGGGTACTATTTCTCATGCAGACCTTCTACCTGATGCGGACCTGCTCTAAGAAAGCGGCCATGAGCATCATGTTCGGGTCATTTCTGTACCTGCCGATCGTGCAGATTGCGCTGGTTTTCGACAAAATTTAACGTTTCAGGATGGCAACTTCCGAAATATTGCAAGACAAAGAAGCCGGGACCGGGACTCACCCCAAGCGCCTGCTGCTGTGGCTGATGATGATCAGCATCACCATGATTTTTGCGGCCTATACCAGCGCCTACATTGTGCGGCGTGAGGAAGGCAACTGGTTGGAGTTTGACTTACCCGCCGGGCTGCTCTACACGACTGTTCTTATCCTGCTCAGCAGCGCCACCATGCAGTGGGCTTACTTTTCGGCGCGTAAGGACGAAGTGAGACGTGCGCAAATCGGTCTGTTCCTGACCTTTGCACTCGGTGTAGTTTTCCTGGTAGGGCAGTGGAATGTTTGGGGAGATTTGGTAGACAACAAAATCTTTTTTGGTGGCGTTGATGCTAATCCATCGGGTTCTTTCCTGTATGTGCTCACCGGGGTGCACGGTTTTCACCTAATTACAGGCCTGATCTTTCTACTCATCGTATTGCGTAAAAGCCTGAACTATCAGGTACATTCTCGCCAAATGCTCTCCATTGGCAATGCCACTATCTACTGGCACTTCCTCGGCGCGCTTTGGTTGTACCTGTATTTGTTCCTACTTTTGAACCACTGATTTCGTTTTTACTTCGCTCGTTATGTCCACCACCTCCACGACGCAGACGCTTCACAACAACGCCTCCATCGAGCGGCCCCGTTCCGGGACCTGGGATGGCGGCAACGAACCCTTCAAGGCTAGCTATGGCAAGCTGATGATGTGGTTCTTCCTGCTGTCGGATGCCTTCACGTTTGCCGCCTTCCTGACAACCTACGGGTTGATGCGCCACCGCCACCTAGCCTTTACCGGCGACCACAAAGACTTTGTGTTCTCGACGGCTTACTGGCCTATCCCCGACAAGGTATTCAACTCTTTCCCCGGCCTGCACGGCATGGATTTGCCGCTGGCCTTCGTGGCGTTGATGACCATGATTCTGATCTTCAGCTCCGTGACGATGGTACTGGCCGTAGAAGCTGGTCACCGAATGGACAAGGCTGATGTGCAGAAATGGCTGTTGTGGACCCTGCTCTTCGGTGCTACGTTCGTAAGCTGCCAGGCGTGGGAGTGGAGCCACTTTATTGGTGGCACGGAAGAAGGCACCAAGATGCTGGACGGCACGATTTTCCACGGTGCTAACCTGCAAATGAACCAGTACGGCCCCGTACTATTCGCCGATTTGTTCTTCTTCATCACCGGTTTCCACGGCACCCACGTATTCAGCGGCCTGGTGCTACTGACTTGGGCTTTCATTGCTACCACCAACGGGACGTTTGAGAAGCGTGGCCACTATGAAATGGTAGAGAAAATCGGTTTGTACTGGCACTTCGTAGACTTGGTGTGGGTATTCGTATTTACCTTCTTCTACCTCGTTTAAGACGAAACCAGCTTAGTCGTTTCCTTCGCTTTTAATTCTCTAGTCATATGGCTCATCACGCAACTGACCACACCCAGCCAACCGGTGAGATTCCGCGCCCCGTAACGGGCTGGATCTGGAAAACCTTCTTTGTCCTGGTAGGCGTAACTGCTCTGGAATTCCTTGTCACCTTCGTAATGGACCCCAGCACCTTTCGGAATTCGATTCTGATTGTGCTGACCATTTTCAAAGCTTTCTTTATTGTAGCTGAGTTCATGCACTTGAAGCATGAAACCAAAGGCCTGATCTGGTCGATTTTGGTGCCCATGGCCCTGTTGATCTGGTTGATGGTCGCCCTGATTACCGAGGGATCCGCTATTGGCGAGGCGATTTACAACGCCTTTAAATAATTCAATGCGGCCCAAGCAAACCCTCATTCTGGGCCTTATTCTGCTTTTGCCGGTACTGGCGTTTTTGTTTCTCAAAACCTTCGGTACCAACCGTTTCGCGCTGCCAACTTACTTGCCCGACCGTGTCGACTCGACCCAGGTTGGTGGGGAGTGGCAGCGCGATACTGTTTTCCATACCCTAGGTGATTTCCGACTACCATCCCAATCAGGCCGACTAGTAACCCAGCAGGACCTGAATGGAGGGGTGTATGTGGCCAACTTCTTCTTTACCACCTGCCCTGGGGCCTGCCCCCGCATGAACAGCCAATTGATGCGGGTGCAAGAAAAGTTTCGTAAGGACCCTCGCGTAAAGCTGGTTTCGTATACTGTCGACCCCGAGCATGACTCGGTGGCGGTGCTGGCCCGCTATGCAGAGCGGTATGGCGCTATTGCTGGGAAGTGGTTCTTTCTGACCGGCAACAAAGCTGAGCTATACCGGTTAGCTACTCAGGAATTTCGCTTAGAGGCTCCCTCGGGTGCGGCTCCCGGTATCGTGCACAGCCAGAACCTGTATCTGGTAGATCGGGACAAGCGGGTACGGGGCATTTACGATGGAACCAAGGCGAAAGAAGTAGAGCGCCTCATCACCGAAATCAGCATTCTGCTGTACAACTATGACCACGACAAGTCCAGTCGCTAATCCTGGCAACAACGCCAAGATTAAAACGACTATGATTATTCTGGCAGCGGTAGTGCCGTTGCTGGTAGCCATTCTGCATTATTTCCCCGAGACATTTCGGATTCCCGGAGCCCAGGTAAAGTTTCTGCCCGCGCTGAATGCCGTGCTCAACTCCCTCACAGCCCTGTGCCTGGTGTTGGGCTACTACTTTATCCGGAACAAGCAGGTCCTGCGCCACCGCGCCATGATGGGCACGGCTTTCCTGTTAGGCTCCTTGTTTCTGGTTTCTTACGTGGTCTATCATTCTCAGGTACCTTCTACCAAGTTTGGGGGAGAAGGCCTGATCAGAACGGTGTACTACTTCGTGCTGCTAACCCACATTGTGCTGGCAGCCGTAACGGTAGGGCTAGTTTTGTTCACGCTGTACTTTGCCTTAACCGACCAGTTTGCCAAGCACCGCCGTATTGCCCGCTGGACCTTTCCAATCTGGCTGTATGTATCGGTTACGGGGGTAATCGTCTACTTCATGATTTCACCCTACTACACCTAAGCTCTGGGAAACTTTTCCTTATCCATTTGGTTAGTAAAGAGATGAAAAAGACTGTAGGAGTTGGTTTTTTTGCCCTGTTTGTGGCTGTTTTACTGAGCTTGGCTCCGTTGGCGACCCAAGCGCAGTGCACTATGTGTAAAACCCAGGTAGAGGCGGCGCGCACCGAAAAAGATGCGTACGATACTTCCGGGCTCAATAAAGGCATTGTGTACCTGATGACTATACCCTACCTGCTCATTGGTACGGTAGGGTATTTCTGGTACCGCAACAGCCACAAGAAAAAGTAATACCCGAACCCTCCTTAACGAGTTGGGCCTTATGGAAGCTGAAGTGTCCGCGGTGCCACCGCGGACCTTTGTGTAAATACCTGGCGCTAAACCTGGCTAGGTAGGTTAGCCGCGTGAAGTAGGAAATGCCGCCATTTGGCGGCATTTTTGTTTGGGCTGCCCCCCGTTTTTACCCGTAATTCTAGTTTGTTCTGCTGTTGAAGTCGTCCCGATTTTCCCCTTTCGTTGTGTTGCTGGCGGCCGCCATTTGTTTTGTGGGCGCCTACCTCAGCAACCGCTTCGGGTCTCGGGCCACCGGGGTGCTGGTGTATACTGATGTGGTGCGCCTACAGAGCTTGGTGGAGGGAGCCGAACAGATTGCCCAGCGGGAAACCGGCGAAGTAGCTCGTCGTCTGCAGAGCGGAGAGCTAAATTTTGGTACCCTGGTAGGCCACACAACTTACCCGTGCTTTGTTTTTCGCGGTGATAAACTCCTCTACTGGTCAGATCATACCACCCGGCCCGAACCGGAAAACGTTGGCCAGAATTTTCGCGAGAAGCTCGTGGAAATGAAATTTGGCTACTACCTGGCCTTACGCCAACCCGCCGGACCCTACGTGGTGCTGACGTATGTACCCCTGGAAAAGCGTTACGGTATCAGCAACCGTTACCTGCGGGAGGGGTCCGAAAAAGCGTTGTTTCGCGGATTGAATGTGCGCATCATGCCCAATATGCCGGGCTCGCGCCTGCCGTGGCTTCGTTCGCAGGAGGGAAAGTATTTGTTTTCGGTGGAGAGCCTGCAGCCCAGCCCGGTTACGGGCAAGTATCTACTCCTGGCCTTTTTGGTGCTGGGTACGGTGCTATACGTAGGCGGCTGGCTACTTTTGGCCCGTCGTCAGCTGAGGCAGGGGCGCATTATAGCCGGGGCTGCCAGTGTGGTTGTGCCGCTGGCTGTATACCGGGCGGGCCTGCTGTATCTGGGCTTGCCTTTTTCAGTGGTTGAATTGCCCTTGTTCGACCCGCGCGTCTACGCCGCTTCCTGGCTGTCGCCGTCCCTGGGCGACTTGCTGATTAATGCCTTCCTGCTGCTGCTGACTGCTTACTACGCGCTGCTGCTGTTTCGGCGCTATGGGGTGGTGCGACAGGCGCGGCATGTCGAGTCGTTGGCGGGGCGCGTCGGCGTAGGAGCCTGCGTGGTGTTAGGGTATTGGGGGCTGCTGGAAATGCTTTTTCAGTTTTATTCCAACAGCTTCAACAACTCCCAGTTGGTGCTGGATATCACCCAGAATATTCAGCTGTCGGGCTTCAAGCTTCTGTTGTGCCTGGCTATCGTGCTGCACACGGGCGGCTATCTGGTCGGGTTTTACATTCTCTCCCAGCTTTTTATTGCCATCGGCCGGCCGGTTACCAAGCGTTTTGGAGCCTCTATGCTGGCTATTTCCACGCTGCTGTTTTTGCCCGCCGGAATTGTGGTGGGAGAGGCCCACACTATTCTGCTGGGGCTGACGCTGCTGTTTTTCCTGGTGGTGCGCATCACCGGGCTCAAGCAGCTGGCGTCCATCATGCCGTATCAGGTCTACTTGTTCATCTTCCTCATGCTGGGCATTAGCTCCGCTGTCGGAGCCTTGGCCTTGTTCGAGCACTTCGACCGACAGCTGGTGCTAACCAAGCAGAAGATTGCCAGCAACCTGTTGGTTGATAATGACTTGCAGGGGGAGTACCTGCTGGCTGAGCGCACTGGCGAAATGGCCGCCGATCCGCTGATTCGGACCATGCTGGCCAGTCCGTTTACCAATCAGGATATGGTGCGGCAGAAGATTGTGAAATACTACCTGCGCGACTATTTCGATAAGTATGAAGTCGTCGTGACCCTATTCGACCCTGCCGGCAAGCCAATTCAGGAATCCAAGAATAAGCCCAACCTCGCTACCACGCGGCAACTGCTGCTACGCTCGGCTCTGGCCACCGACCAGCCCAACGTGTACCTGATCCGGAACCCCAACTCCTTCAGTACCCGGCGCTACGTTGCCTTCGTGGGCGTGCCCAGCCCCCGGGGCGGGGTAAGTACGGTGCTGCTGGAACTGTCCTTGAAAAAGCTTACGGCCAACAGCGTAGTGCCCGAGTTGCTGGTCGACCAGAAGTTTTTCCAGCCCAGCCTGGGGCCCGAGCTCAGCTACGCGGGCTTTGAGCAAAGCCGGCTGGTGTATAACGAGGGCGACTTCGACTATACCAACCGCCTGACGCCCCAGCAGCTGCAGGATCCGCGGCTATACAGCACCGGCTTATCAGTGGAGGGCTTCCATCATTTTGCGGTGCGGGGCCCCCAAAACCGGACGGCCGTCGTCACCACGGCTACTTATTCCTTTGCCGACTGGCTGGCTAATTTTTCCTTTCTGTTCCTGCTCCACACCTTCTTCTGGCTTATTGCCATTGGTATCTACATGCTGGCCCGGGGGCGCTACTTTGAAGCCTTCCAAACCAACTTCAGCACCAAGATTCAGCTGTTTCTCAACTTCGGCATTCTGGTGCCGCTTATCATCGTTAGCATTGCCACGGCCAGTCAGGTAACCAATTCCTACAAGCGCGACCTGCTGCGCACCTACGAGCGGCGGGGCAAGGCCGTACAGGAGAACCTGCTGAAAAACCAGGCGGTGCTGGCGGACTCAGCCAGCCGGACGGCGCTGGTAGACCTGGCCGAAAACGTGTCGAGCCTTACCGAAACGGACCTGAACCTCTACAATGCCCAGGGCGAGCTGCTAGTGAGCAGCCAGCCGCTCATCTTCGAATCGGGGCTGCTAAGCCCCCTGATGAACCCGCAGGCCGCCGCCGCCCTGGCCGAGCAGGCCCAGCCCCGGGTGCTGCTTACCGAGCGGGCCGGGTCGTTGTCCTTCAATTCCCTGTATCTGCCCTTGCGCACGTTGGTCGGGCCCGAGCGGGCCAATGTGGTGGTAGGCTACGTGGGAATTCCCTTCTTCGACTCCGAGAAAGAGCTGGACAACAAGCTGATCGAGCTGATATCCACTATCCTGAACATCTTCACCGTGATGTTCATCCTGTTTTTGGTGCTGACCTTTATTGCCTCGCGCATGCTCACCTCGCCCCTGAAGGTGCTGACCGAGAAGCTGAAGCACACCACCCTGACGGGGCAAAATGAAATGCTGGCCTACGAGTCGTCGGACGAAATCGGGCTGCTTGTGCGCGAGTACAATGCCATGCTGCTGAAGCTGGAGGAAAGTAAGCAGGAACTGGCTACCCAGGAGAAAGAGGCCGCCTGGCGGGAAATGGCCCGGCAGGTAGCCCACGAAATCAAGAACCCGCTGACGCCAATGAAGCTGAGTCTGCAGTTTTTGCAGAAGGCTATAACCGAAAAACGCTCCAATGCCGAGGAGCTGATTGGCAAGATTTCCCAGACCTTGATTACCCAGGTCGATGTGCTCAGCGACATTGCCACCTCCTTCAGTAACTTCACCAACCTGCCCGCCATGCGCCCCGAGCGGCTCGACATTGCGTCTATTCTGCGGCGCTGCGTGAGCCTGCACCAGGGAGGCGCCCGGGGCGGCAGCATCGATATGGACCTCCCGCCCGAAGCCGAAGAGGGCCAGTATGTGGTCTTTGCCGACGAGAACTTGCTGGTGCGCACCTTTAATAACCTGCTCATCAACGCCCTGCAAGCTGTGCCCGAAAGCCGCAAACCCCTCATCAAAGCGCATCTGGAGGCAGTAGGCCCCGACCGGGTACGCGTCTGCATTGAGGACAATGGGGCAGGTATACCGGAAAATGTGCGCGACAAAGTGTTTGTGCCCAATTTCACGACCAAGGAGTCGGGTTCGGGCATTGGGCTGGCCGTGGCCCGGCGCGGTATCGAAAGTGCCGGCGGCAAAATCTGGTTTGAAACCCAGGAAGGCACTGGTACTACATTTTGTATCGAGCTGCCGCTGGCCCCGGCCTAAGCGTCTTGCCCAGAAGGTGGAGCTGGCTGGCACGAAACAACCGGCTTTGCGCGTTGTTGAGCCACACCAATAGCTTCCGCTTCAACCCCGTTTTCAGTACCGAATGATCAGCAGCAATACGCTTCAACTTCTGCGCATTTGCCTGCTGCTACTCGGTGGTGTACTGGGAGCCTCCGCCACGGCCTGGGGGCAGCAGCGCCAGGACGTGCCCTCCTCGCGGCGCTGCCGCTGGGTGCTGCTTACGCCCGGCCGCGACACTACGCGCTTTGCCCTGACGGATTCTCTGACCGTGGTGCCCTCGTCGGTGAACGTGCTGGGTCAGTCGGTAGCGTATAATTCGCGGACGGGCCTCTACCAGCTGGTCCGCCCCGCCCCGGTTGCCACCGATTCGGCCGCCGCGCCGCCGCGCGACTCGGCGCTGGTGTGCTACCGGGTGCTGCCGCTGCAACTGACGGCCCCCCGGTTTCGGCGGCCCCGCGGGCTGATGGACAGCGTGACCTTTGGCCGCCGGCCGGTGAGATACGAAGATTTTGCCGTGAAAGAGCAGATTCTTAACACGCCGGGCATCAACAAGACCGGTAACCTGTCGCGGGGGGTGTCGTTTGGCAACACTCAAAACGTGTTTGTCAACTCTTCCCTTAACCTGCAGCTCGACGGCAAGCTCACCGACGATATTACCCTGACGGCCGCCATTTCCGACCAGAACGTTCCGTTTCAGCCCGAGGGCAACACCCAGCAGCTCCAGGAATTCGACCGGCTTTATATCACCCTCACCCACCCGCGCTGGAACCTGACGGCCGGCGACGTGGTGCTGCGCAACAAGCCCGATTATTTTCTGCGCTTCTACAAGAATGTGCAGGGTGCGGCCATTGAAGCCAACGTCATTCAGAAGCCGGGCCTGCGCAGCAATACGACCGTGGCGGCGGGTGTAGCCAAGGGTAAATTCGCCTCTATTGATATTGCCCCGATTGAGAACGTACAGGGCCCGTACCGCCTGCGCGGGCCCAACGGGGAGCAGTTCATTATTGTGCTGGCCAACTCTGAGCGGGTGTACCTCGACGGGCGCCTGCTGACGCGTGGCTTCGACTTCGACTACGTCATCGACTACAACCAGGCCGAGGTAACGTTTTCGCCCCAGCACCTAATTACCCGCAACTCGCGCATCAAAGTCGATTTTGAGTATTCCGACTTCAACTACGCCCGCTCGCTCTACCACGCCAGCCACTACCAGGAGCTGGGCAAGCTGAGCGTGCACGCTAACTACTACCGCGAAGCCGACAACCCCGACAACTCCCCCAACCTGACGCTGGACGATACCACGCGCGCCCTGCTGCGCCGCGTCAGCGAAAACGTAAGCCAAGTGAGCACGCCCGGCGCTACGGCCTCAGCCTACGACCGGCGGCAGGTGCAGTACAACCAGGCGGAGGTGTTGGACCCGGTGACCCAGCAGCTGACCAGGGTTTTTACCTACCCGCCCGACTCGACCAAGGCCGTGTACACCGTGCGCTTCACGGACAAAGGCCCGGGCGGCGGCACTTACAACCTGAGCACCCGCTTTGGCAATGCCAACGGGCGGGTGTACGAATACGTGGGGCAGGGGCGGGGCCGCTACCTCGACGAGCGGCTGCTGCCCACGCCGCTCGAGAAGCAGATGGTGACGCTAGGCGCCAGCTACCGCCTCGACTCCACGACCACCGTATTCGCCGATGTGGCCTCGACCAACTTGGACCTGAACCGGTTTTCGCCCGCAACAGACAAGGGCCAGGCGCTACGCGTGGGCTACGCCGTGCAAGACCGGGCCCTGGCCTTGCCGGTGCTCAAGGCCTACAAGTTTCGCAGCGCCCTGGACTATGAGTACACCAGCCACCGCTTTGCGCCCATCGACCGGTACCGCGACATCGAGTTTGACCGCAACTGGAGCACTACCAGCACCGTGCAGGGCAATGCTACGCGCCGGGCTGCCCGGGAGGACAACGTGCTCAACTTCTCGGTAGGAGCCGTGAAAGATGCCAACAACCTGATCAACTACCGCGTCACGCGCCGCTACCGGGCCGGCGAAGTGAATGGTTTGCAGAACTGGCTGGATGTGGCTCAGAAGCTCGGCGACGTAGAAATGCGGGCTGGGCTGTTTCTGCTCAGTACCGAGGCTGGGCGCTTTAAATCCGAATGGGCTAGGGGCGAGGCCACGGCCCGCTACACCCGCGGCCCCATTGTGCCGGGCTACGCCTACCGGTTCGATAAAAACCGCGTGGCCCTGCCCAGCGGCGACTCGCTGAGCTCGGCCAACTACTTCGACGAACACAATGTGTTTATCCAAAGTCAGGATACGGCCAGAACCCGCTTCCGCCTGGACTACACCTACCGGCGCGACCAGACGCCCGTGCGCAACGAGCTCCAGACCCGCGGCCAGGCTCAGACCTGGCAGGGCACGTTCAGCAGCCGCCTGGGCAAGAATCAGGACCTGAGCCTGCTGGCCACCTACCGCGACCTGGCCGCCCGCGACAGTGCCCGCCAAAGCACCGTGCTGGGCAAAGTAGACTGGAATGCTTCCTTTCTGCAGAATGTGCTGCGCTCGGAGCTGAGCTACAGCGTGGCCACGGGCCGGGAACTGCGGCGCGATTTTTCATTTCTGCCAGTGCCTGCCGGGCAGGGTACTCACTATTATCAAGATGCTGACGGTGACGGTGTGCAGCAAAAAGACGAGTTCTTTGAGGCCCAAACGCCCGACGCCCAGTACCGCACCTACATCAAGGTGTTTTTGCCCACCGACGATTACATTATTGCCTTTACCAACCGCTTCAGCTACCGGCTTACCATTAATGCCCCGCGGCAGTGGCGCGACCAGCCCGGCTGGCGCAGCCTGGTTTCGCGCTTCTCCACGGTCAGCTCCGTCACCCTCGACCGCCGCACCATTGATAAGGGTCTGGTTTCCCGCCTGAATCCGTTTGCCTTCCAAACCGAGGATACCTTGCTTTTGTCCTTAAACAAGCTGCTGCGTAACACGGTGTATTTCAACCGTTCCAACCCAATCTTCGGGGCCGAGTTCACCGTGCAGCAAACCCAGCAGAAGGTGCTGCTCAGCCAGGGCTTCGACGTGCGCAACTTGGCGAGCCAGTCGGTGCTGCTGCGCCGCACGCTGGCCCAGCAGTTTACGGCCCGCCTGACGACGACCCGCAGTATCCGGGAAAGCAACTCGGACTATTCGGATTTGCGCAATTTTCGGCTGCTGGTCTATGAGGTGGCCCCCGAAATCAGCTACCAGCCCAACAATACCCTGCGCTTTACGGGCACCTACCAGCGCATCAGCAAGCAGAATACGGCCGGCCCCGAAAAGGATATCCGCGGCACGTTTGATGAGCTTGGGGTTGAAACCCGCATCAGCCAGGTGAGCAAGCGCACGGTGTCGGGCACGGCGCGCTACGTGAAGGTGGGCTTCGACGCCGACCAATCGTCGCTCGTAGCCCTGGAAATTCTCAATGCCCTGCGGCCGGGCAGCAACTTCACCTGGAACCTGAACGTGGAGCAGCGCCTGAGCAACGGCCTGAACGTGACCCTGGCCTACGACGGCCGCAAGCCCAACGGGCTGGCCCCCATTCACACCGGTCGCATGCAGGTATCGGTCTTGTTTTAAGCACTTGGTCTGTCTTTTCGGGCCACCATGCGCCACCAAGCAGTAGCGCCTGACCAGCCTGCCGGGAACTAAAACGTGAGCAGCTTGCGCATGTGGTTGACTATAGCCAGCTCGGCCTGTCCGGCAGGAGCTTTGGCGGCATCCAGCTGCTTCAGGGCCGCCGCCTGCCAGGTAGCCGAAGGTTTCTGGTTTTTCTCCAGCAGCTGCAGCCGCTCCAGACCCAGGGTAGCCAGCAGGCGCAACTGGCCGGAAAGCGGGGCATATTCCCACAAGCTGGACCCTTTCAGCAGCAGGGGCTGTAGCTGCTGGTCGTTGGCCTGCCAGGTGCGTAGCTGGGCGTTAAGGAAGGAAAGGAGGGCTTTGGAACTTTGGCCCTTAAACCGCTCGGCGGCCGGGGCCAGCTCCAGATACTGCGCCAGCCCCTCCACGGCTACCCCAAATTGCCGGGCCGCTTCCGACTCGGCCGGGGCCGCATCTACCAGGCGGTTCAGGGGGGTGGATGGCGTATAGGTAAAGCCCTGGAAGTGCCGCTTGTATTCCTTCACCGGTTCCAGTACGCCGGCCAAGGTGCGCAGCGCGGCTACGTCGCCCCCCCCGGCCAGCTGCATCAGCAGCTCCTCGGGTGCTGTGCGGTGCCGCAGGCCCAGGGTTTCCAGCTCGTTCGATACCAGGGCCAGGCGGCGGTACATATCCGGTACGTCGCGCACGGCTGCGGCCGACCATAGCCGCTCGGCTACGGCGGCTGCCCGCGGCCAGATGCGGCTCTCAATAATCACGCTGTCGGCAAATTCAGACCACATCGTGGCTTCCCCGCCCAGAATAAGGGCTTTCTGCGGGCCAGTCAGGGGAGCATCCGCGGGCAGCGGGTCGTTGAGGTAATGGCTGGCCGCCGAGAAATTCAGATCCAGGTAGTAACCGTTGGAAAGCAAGGCCGCGTGGTTCTGTTTGGCCGCGTCATAAAGCCCTTTGCGGCCCCGCCAGCTCTGAATGACGGCATCTTCCGGCAGGCCCGGGCCCAGAATTTCATCCCAGCCCACCATCTTTTTCCGGTACTTGGTGACGTACTGCAACAGGCGCCGATTGAAGTAGGTCTGCAGCCCGTGCTTGTCGAGCTGGCCATTCTCCTTGAGGTAGCCTTTTTCCTTGGCCCAGGCCATGATGCGCGGGCTCCGCCGCCACTGCCGTCCGTCGTTTTCGTCGCCCCCGATGTGAAAATACGGGTCGGGAAACAGGGCCGTCATTTCGCCCAGCAGCTTGTCGATGAGCTGATAGGTGGTTTCCTTGGTGGGGTCGAGGGCAATATTGAGCGTGCGCCAGGTTTGAGCCGGGCCGTACGTCGAGTCAACAGAAGCCAGCTCGGGGTAGGCGGCCATCCAGCTGGTGGTGTGGCCGGGCATGTCGAACTCCGGAATAACGCGGATGCCGCGCTGCGCCGCGTAGCGAATCACCTCGCGCACCTGGGCGTGGGTGTAGTACTGGCCGCCCACCTGGTGCAGGCGGGGCAACACCTTGCTTTCGACCCGGAAGGCCTGGTCGTCGGATAAGTGCCAGTGTAGCACGTTGAGCTTCACGGCCGCCATGCCGTCGAGGTTGCGCTTGATGACGGCCACGGGCATAAAGTGCCGGGCGGCATCGATGAGCAGGCCCCGCCACCGAAAGCGGGGTGAGTCGGCAATATCGACTTCGGCAAAGGCGTATTCCTTTTTCTCGGTCGTCAGGAGCTGGCGCAGCGTAGCCAGGCCGCGCAGAACGCCCAAGTGGGTGGGGGCCGCCAGCGCGATGCCCATCGGCGTGACGCGCAGGCTGTACGTCTCGTCGTCGCCGAGCATGGCCAGCTGCCCCAGGCGGCCATAGGTGACGGTCAGGTCGGCGGCCCCGGATGTGACCAGCTCGGTCGAGAGGCGCTTGTCGTTGGTTTGCTGCCCCAGCCAGGTGCCAAACTGCACCACTACCGGACGCAGGGCCGAATCAGCTTTCGGCCCCTGCAATTGCACCCGCCAGCGGCCTTTGAGCGCAAAGCGGCTGGTGCCCCACTGCACGGTGGCAGGTACTGGTAGCAGACTGCGCGTATCCGGGCCCGGATTCTGGGCCTGGAGCCGGGGAAATCCACTCAAAAGCAGGATCAGGAGCAACAAACGGGGCAAGGCAAAGCAAGCAGGCATAAGCAGACAAAGCAGAAAGGAGAGGGACACGAAAGGTAAGCAACGACCGGGCCCGAATAGGCAATAAACGGTAGGTATTGCTAATTTGGAGCTTTTATCGACTGCCTGCGCCCGTTCCGGTGAGTGGCAGCCTCTATTTTTCCTATGACTTCTCCTTCCCGAATTGCCTGGCTCCTGAGCGTAGGGCTGCTCCTGTGGCTGGGGCTTTACGTATCGTCGGCGTTGCGGAATGGGGTAAACATCATCAGTTCGGACAGCGCCGGCTATTACCTCTACCTGCCCGCCATCTTCGTTTACGATGACCTGCAGCAGCTGCAGTTTCGCGAGGCTACCATTGCCAAATACCACTACGCCGGCCTGAACGAGCACGCCACGCTAGACCCGGTCAGCGGCAACTACGTGCTCAAGTATTCCTCGGGGCTGGCCCTGCAGGAGCTCCCGTTTTTTCTGGTGGCCCACGCCGTGGCCGAGCCCCTGGGCTATCCGGCCGATGGCTACTCGCAGCCCTACCAGTGGGCTATCCGGCTGGGGAGCTTGCTGGCGGCCGCCCTAAGCTTGTGGCTGGTGCGCCGGGCCCTGCTACCGCGGTTTGGGGAGTGGCCCACCGCCCTAGCTCTGCTTATTCTGGTGCTGGGTACCAACTACCTGAACTACTCCGGCGGGCAGGGCGGCATGACCCACAACTGGCTTTTCGGCTGGTACGCGGTGCTGCTGCTGCTCACGCCGAGCTTTTATGCCCGCCCCACGCTGGGCAAGGCCCTGGGCATCGGCGCCACCGTCGGCATCATGACCCTGACCCGGCCCACCGAAATTCTGGCCGTGCTGCTGCCCCTGCTCTGGGGCCTGGAACTGAGCCGGGCCTTTGTGCTGGCGCGGCTGGCGTTCTGGCGCCGTCACCTGGGCCTGCTCTGTGCGGCCCTGCTGGCGGGCGCACTCGTGGTGAGTATACAGCTGGTGTACTGGCACTACGCCATTGGATCCTGGTTGTACTACAGCTACGGCGAAGAAGGATTTAACTGGCTGAAACCGCACCTCTGGGAGGGTATTTTCAGCTTCCGCAGCGGCTGGCTGATCTATTCACCCCTGCTGGTGACGGCGCTGGTCGGGTTTGGACCCCTGCGCCGGCAGCAGCCCGCCGCCTTTTGGCCCATGCTGGTTTATCTGCTGCTGTTTCTCTATGTCACGTTTGCCTGGGAGCAGTGGACCTACGGCGGGGCCCTGGGGCAGCGGGCCATGGTGCAAAGCTACGCCGTGCTGGCCTGGCCCCTGGCCGCAGCCCTGGCCTGGCTGTTGGCGCGCCCGCGCTGGGCCGCGGCCTACGGTGTAGTAGCCGTAGTGGGGTGCTACTACGGCTTCTGGCTGACGCTGATGGCGCAGGCCGGGGGCTTGCTGGCGGCCGGCGACATGACCCGCTCGTACCTGTGGCGCATCCTGTTTCGCTACGAGGTGCCCAGCGAAACCCGCTTACTGCTCGACAGCAACTCCGAGTTTACCGGCACAGCTACCCACCAGCGGGTGGTGTGGGAGCAGGGTTTTGAACAGGAAACCAAGGGAATCTGCGGGACGCCGGCCTTGCAGGGCAACTGCTCCCTGGCCCTGGACTCCTTGCACCCGCAAAGCACCGAGTACGTTGTGGCGGCCAAGCCCGGCGACTTCCAGTGGCTGCGGGCTTCGGCGCTGGCCCGCGCCGAGTACAAAGAATGGGAAATGCCCCGAATGACCCAGTACGTGGTGCGGTTTCGGCGCGGTACGGAGGTGGTAAAAGAGCGCACCGTGCGCCTGCAGCGGGCCCTGGACGACAGCTGGCCCCGGGAGCTGCACTTCGATATGCGCCCGCCCAAGGAAGAATTCGACAACGTCTCGGTCGTGTTTCTCTACTACGGCACCCGCACCGGCCTGCTGCTCGACAACGCCAAAATCACCGTGTTCGACGAGCAGTAACAGGCTAAATCAAGCCCCGCGACTTAAATTCGAGGTAACGGTTGATGGTGTTTACCGTGAGCTGCTGGGGTGGCGTGAGCAGGCTGTAAATGCCGTAGCGCTGCAACTCGCGCACAATCTGCCGCTTTTCCTGGGCAAATTTCTCGGCAATAGTTTGGTTGTACACATCTTCGGTGGTGGCGGCCGGCTGGGTTAGAAACTGCTGGAGCTCGGTGTTTTCGAAGAACACGACCAGCAACAGGTGGTCTTTGGCCAGGCGCCGCAGGTAGGGCAGCTGGCGCTGCAGCCCGTTCAGGGTTTCGAAATTGGTGAACAGAATCAGCAGGCTGCGCTGCCGGATCTTGGCTTTGACGTTGGAGTACAGCAGCTCAAAATCCGTTTCCAAATATTTGGTGCGTTGCTTATAGAGCACCTCCAGCACTTTTTGCATGTGGCCCGCCCGGCGCTCCGCCGGTACAATGGCACTCAGCCGGTCGGCGAAGGTGATAAGGCCCGCTTTGTCGTGTTTGAGCAAGGCAATGTTGCTGACCACCAGCGTGGCATTGATGGCGTAGTCGAGCAGGCTCAGGCCCTCAAACGGCATGCGCATCACCCGGCCCTTATCAATGAGGCAGTATACCTGCTGGGCACGCTCATCCTGGAAATGGTTGACCACCAGCGTGTCGGTGCCGGTACCTGCGCGCCGCGCCGTGGCTTTCCAGTTGATGGTACGCGGGTCGTCGCCGGGCACGTAGGGGCGGATTTGCTCAAATTCCATGCTGTGGCCCACCCGCCGGATCCGCTTCACGCCGGCCTCCGTGAGCCGGTTGCTGATAGCCAGCAGCTCGTACTGCCGCATCTGCAGAAACGAGGGGTACACGGGCACCATCTGCTCCTGGCCGAAGCGGAAGCGGCGCTGCCCCAGCCCCAATGGCGACCGAACAAACACGTTCAGGAAGCCAAAATGGTATTCGCCCCGCTTCACGGGCCGCAGCTGGTAGTGGATGACCGTGGTCTGTCCCGCCGGTACGGTAGCCTTGAAAAGCACGTCGCGCCGCTGAAACTGCACCGGAATTTCATCGATGGTTTCGGTGCGGATAGGGAAGCGGTACTGGTTTTCGAGGTAGATGGCCACGTCATTGTCGCTGCCGTTGGCGAGCTTTTCGCCCATAACGCGCCGCCCAAATACGGGCCCGGCTCCGTCGCGCGCCGGAGCGTAGAGCAGCAGGATATCCAGCAGCGTGAGTACCAGCAGCAGCCCCAGCGCCAGTTGCAGCGGGACGAGCAAGGCCGGCAGGAAAAAGGCCACCACCAGACCTACGACCACTGCCAGCAGCAGCAGAAAAAAGCGCAGAGTCAGAAAGAAGGATTTCAAGCGGGGAGAGAAAGCAGGGTGAAACGACCGGCCCAGGACTGCTCCTCGGCTGAAGGGTACGTGAAGCAGTTAGCGCGGTACCTCAATCTGCTGCACAATCTGCTGTACAACATCATCGGCCGTGTGGCCTTCCATTTCACGCTCGGGCGTGAGCAGAATCCGGTGACGCAGCACGTGGGGGGCCAAATACTGCACGTCCTCGGGTGTTACAAAGTCGCGGCCCCGCAGCGCGGCCAGGGCTTTGGCCCCGTTGAGCAAGGACAGGGAAGCCCGGGGGGAGGCCCCCAGGTACAAGCCTTTGTGAGCCCGGGTTTGGCCCACGAGGCGGGCAATGTATTCCAGCAGCTTGGGCTCGACGTGCTGGCGCTGTACCTGGGCGCGCAGCTGGCGCAGGTCGTCGGCCGTGAGGACGGCCTGAACCCGCTCGAGCGAGGTGCCGCCCAGGCCGCTGTGGTGCCCCTGTAAAATGGCCACTTCTTCCTCCAGCGTGGGGTAGCCCACGTTCAGCTTAAACAAGAACCGGTCGAGCTGGGCTTCGGGCAAGCGGTAAGTTCCTTCCTGCTCAATGGGGTTTTGGGTGGCCAGCACCACGAACGGGTCGGTCATGGGGTAGCGGGTGCCATCCTGGGTTATCTGGCGTTCTTCCATCACCTCAAACAGGGCCGACTGGGTTTTGGCCGGGGCCCGGTTGATTTCATCGATAAGCACGATGCTGGCGAATATGGGGCCGGGCCGAAATTCAAACTCCGACTTATTGGGCAGGAAAACCGAGGTGCCCAACACGTCGGAGGGCATCAGGTCGGGGGTGAACTGCAGGCGGCTAAACGACACGGCCAGGGTACGGGCCAGCAACTTGGCCGTGAGTGTTTTGGCTACCCCCGGTACTCCCTCCAGCAGCACGTGCCCATCGGCCAGAATAGCGGTGAGCAGCAACTCAGCCAGCGCGTGCTGCCCCACAATGATTTTGCTAAGCTCCTGACGAATGGCTTCCGCATGACGGCTCAGGCCACTCAGGTCGGTACGCGGAGCAAAAGCCGAAGTAGCTGCGGCCCCGGTTTCCGGGGCCGCATCGTCGGCAGCGGAGAAGGGCAGGGGTGAGTTATTTTCCATATAAGGTGAAGAGCAAACGGCAGGCGGTGTCGAAAATGAAGGCAGGAATTATTTAATTAGAAATGCTATATACTCGCTTATTAGTGCGCTTCATTCTGTTTAAACGGCTTTATTAGAAAAGTTACAAAATGGTAAAATTCAACTACTAACCAGAGTGCAATTAGTTTAAGCCATTGCTTTGCGAAAGTCGTTCAAGGCCTTACTCAGCAACAGCAGTTCATTATCGGATACCTGCCGGGAGGTGCGAATGAAATTAATGCGCCGCACCAGCAATTCTACTTCGGCCAGGGACAAACCGGTCTTACTAGCCAGCCTTTCCCGGGCCTCTGCTTCATCCAAGTCCAGGCTGGGCTCGTGCAGCCGGGTGCGAAGAAACTCCAGAAACAACCCGATTTTTTTGTCCGCTATCAGCGCATGATTACCGCCCTGCTGGTACAAGCCTGCCACGGTGCGGGTGAAAAGCAGCGTCGTGTTGGGCAAGGGTCGTAGAATCGGGATGACACGCTGCCGACGTTTGGCCTCAAACAAGATGAAAAGTATGGCCCCGGCCAAGCTTAGATAAAGAGCCCAGCGCAGGGCGTCGTGCGCCAGCAGCACCCGCAGTAAGGATTGCTCCCCCTGTCGGCCCTGCTTCTGAAATTCGTCCCACCACACCGGCCGACCGACCGGCAAATACGAAAGAGCAGCAAAAGCAAAGTTGCTGGTAGGAGGCCGGAGTACGAAATAATTGGTGAAAGCCAAAGGTACCGAGCAGAGGTAGAGTTGGCCTCGGCCATGTGGAATGCGTACCAGCACGGCCCGGCCCTTCTCATCGGCGGCTAGCTGGGTGGCTTGCAGGCCGCTGTCGGGCAGAATGCGGTAGGCGGCTCCCAGCGTCGGCAGGCGAAAGGTGCCGCCCGCCGCCCGCGCCAGCCGCGGATTACTCAGGCGCAGCTGCACCGAGTCCTGCAAACCCGCCGCTTTGGCTGGGCCTTTCAGGCGGGGCGTACCCACGAAGGGGGCCGTGCGGAAACCCAGCGTGTCGGCAAATTGGGAGTTGAACTGCTCGGCGGCAATAAACACGTCGTTGCCGCGCGCTACGTGGCGGAGCAGCGCCCGGGTATCGGCCGAGCTGAGCTCGAACTCGTCATTGACAAACAGGTAGGAGGCCTTTGGGTAATCAGATTCAGCCAAGCCCGCGGCATAGTCATCCTCGGCGGCTAGCTGGGCTGAATCGGGCGGGGCCGGCGCCGCAGCCAGCGTGCTATCCGAAGTTGCCGTCTGGGCCTCGTCCTGGTAAAGCTGGCTGGCCGACTCTGGCGTAACTTCCTCTTCTCCTTCGAGGTAGCTGTAAATGGGCAGGCGCACCGCGTGCACGTCGCGCGCCCTGACGCCCAGCACCTCGGGCAATACCTGGTAGAGAACATAGGTGCCGTAAGGAATCTTGTCCTTGTTTTCGAAGGTAGGTTCCCAGTTCAGGGGTTTGGGCCGGTAGTACTCCACGGCCACGTAAGCGCCGAACAGCAGCACCAACCCCAGCAGATACCAACGAAACGTCGTCATGGTCTTCATAGGCGCTACGCGGCGTGACGGGTAGAGGCCAGCTGCCGTTGGAAGGCCACGCGGGCGTCGCGGGCCAGGGCGTACTGCGCCGCCGACAAGTCGTTTTGCTCGCCATACCACACGTATTCAAACTGCTGGGTTAGCTCCCGAAACGGGGGCCGCAGGGAGCTGGCACCAAGCTCGTGCACGTAGTCGTGGTTGGTTTTTTCGGGCTGCCACTGAATCAGGCCCTGGTCGGTGAGCTGCTTGAGCACCTGCAGATATCCCAGGCGCACGGCCAGGCGGTAATTGCCCGTGGCCTCGGCCTCGGCCAGCAAGGCGGAAAAGTCCAGGGTATGAATGTCTTCAGTGGTGGTATCATAGGCCAGTGAGGAGCGCCGCGGGGCGCGGCCAAAGGCCCGGGTAATATCCACCTGCATAAGTTTCAGCACCACAAACACGAACCCAATCAGTAAGAGGGCATAAATGCCGTATTCCCACATGATGCGCCCCCCGCGGGTTGCCAGCAAGCTGCTGAACCATTGCCACACCCGGGCCCAGAACAAATCCCAGGCGCTGTGCTCACTCTTGACTTCGACGTACTGAAACTCCCGCTGCGCCCGAAACTCCCGCAGCTGCTGTTCGGCCGGCCGACGCAAGGACACGATGGTCGTGCGGTCGGCCGGCAGGGGGCGCACGGTCAGGTCGGCCTGAGGCTTGGGCTTGGGCTTGCTCCAGGCGGGCGTCAGGGCCACCAACAGCACTAGCAGGCAGCTAAGCCGGCGCAGACGAATAAGCAGGGAGATGATAACCAAAACCAGCGGAATAGGAAGCACTAGAACCAGGGGTGGCCATTGGGCCGCGGCCGGGCAAGATACGGTTAGCAGGGCTTAGTACTCGCCTTCGTCATCGGGGCGGTAGGCTTGGTTGTAAGCTACCGGCGCCGGGCCCTGGCCGATACTGTCGACCAAGGAGCGAAGCCCAAGACCCTCCCGGCGCTCCACCAGATTGAAGTACTGAAACACAATGGCCAGCAGCGGAATGGTGTAGGTAACCATGATGCCCAGCACAAAGAGGCACTGCGTAATGACCCCAAACACGTCCGATTCGAGGCCGGGAATCTTGAGCATCTTGCCAAATAGCACCGCGTACTGGGGCAGGGCAAACAGCATAGACAGCATGCTCTGAATCATGCCGGCCACGAAGAGCAGCCCCAGCGTCGACCACCACTTGCCTTTTATCAGGTAAAAGCAGCGCAGCAGGGCCTGCCACACGCCGCCTTCTTCAAGCCACAGCACCGGAAAATACAGCGACAAGGGTACCATGATGTAGATAATCAGTGGGAACAGTACCACAAACAACAGGGCAAAAGAGTCGCTGAGGGCCGTCAGGCCGGTGACAAGGGCAATAAGCATAATGTAGATGCCGAACAGAAACATGAAGGCCATAATCAGGCGTCCGATTCGGCTCTTGATATCCTGCCACACCTGGGCCGGCGTAGGCACCTGCTCGTGCACTAGCACCAGCCGCACGTAGGAATACACCGTGACCAGCAGCAGAATAAAGCTTATCAGGCCACTGAGGGCGGCTATGGCAAAACCGGAAAAGTAAACCGGAGTAAAAAAGTCGGGTGAGCTCCCGGCCTGGGCGGCATTATTGATGCTTTTGCCCACCTCATTCCAGATAACGTTGGTCACGAGCCCGAGGCCTACGCCCATGAGCAGGGCAGGAGGCAAAACGAAGTAAAGCAGGCATTTGCCCAAGGGGCGAAAGTGAGCGGCAATAAATTCGAACGTCGCGCCGATTTTCTTGCCGAAATCCCGCTCCTGGCGCAAATCGGCGGTGTGGGTATACGTAGACTGCATAGGTGAAGAAAGGCAATTAGAAGGAAGAAGCGCGCCGGGCCAGCTGCCGCGGATACAGGATAAAGTACCAGATAATGAAAGCTGCCGAAGTGCCGATGATGGTCAGGCTCAGCAGGGCGGGCATCTCGGTGTGGCGCGTCACGAAGCCTTCCAGAAAGCCCGCAACCACGAAGATGGGTACCAGGCCCAGGGCCAGCTTCAGCCCGTCGCGGGCACCCTGGCGAAAGGAGTCGGTGCGGGAGTAGGTGCCCGGAAACAGCAGGCTGCGTGCCATCACCAGACCCGCCCCGGCGGCCAGAATAATGGCCGATATTTCCAGCGTACCATGAATCCAGATGGTGAGCACCGACGGCAGTAGCACGCCTTTTTGGTAGAAGAAATACTGAAAGGAGCCCAGCATCACACCATTATGAAACAAAGCCCAGACCGTGCCCAGCCCCAGCGTGGCCCCTAGGGCATAGGCCGTCAGGGCCACGTAGATATTGTTGGCGGTGATGGCCAAAAACATGGGCGCCTCGTTCATGCCCTTGTAAACGGCCATAGGGTCGCCCCGCTCGATGTTTTCGATGGTGCGGTTCACGTAGGCATCGCCCAGGACCACGCGCACAAACGTGTCGTCGTAGGCGGCCGACAAGGCCCCGATAAGGGTGAAGATGGTGAACAAGGCCAGAGACCAGGCCAGGGTACGGTGGTGCCGGGCTACCAGCAAGGGCAGCTCCTGCTGCCAGAAATCCCCAAACCGGGTCGTCGATTCGCTCTTATTCTTGTAAAGCGCCTGGTGCAGCTTGCCCGTCAGGTCGTTCAGGTAGCGGGTCGTCGCCGAAGTGGGGTAAAAGGTCTGGGCATAAGCCAGGTCGTCGGTCAGCTCGATAAAGCGGGCGGCCAGCTCATCGGGGCCTGCCGGCGGCTGGGTTTCGTAGCGCCGCCACTTGGCTTCATTTTGTCGCAGAAAAACCGCCTCACGCATACAATAAGCTAAGTATAGAGCTGGAAACAGCCGTAAATATGGGTGAGCTAGAGCAGCAACACGGGCGGGCATAGACTACTGCACGCAGAAGACCCGACCGCCCAAACACGACCTTGCGCGCAGGGTGGTGTTGCGAAGATTGGTAATTTTTCCGACCTGATGCGCATACCTAGTGACTAAATTCCGTCATTGGAGCTTCTTGTTCGGGTTTTAGTTCGATTTATCCTGTTGCCAACGCCTTTTGCTATGAGTACCATCCGCATCCACACCACGCAGAACGTGACCCTCGAATACGAGGTAGCCAGTGTCGGGGAACGTATTGTGGCCACCATTATCGACAACCTCATCCTATTCGGCTGGGCAGTAGTGAGTATGGGCCTATTGGCCGCTATTGGAATAGATGACGCGGTGATGCCATTTCTGGGCGTGTTTCTGGTGGGCGTGCCCTTTGTCTTTTACCATCTGGCCTGTGAAATATTCCTCAACGGCCAGAGCCTGGGCAAACGGGCGCGCGACATCAAGGTAATCCGCCTCGATGGGACCCGCCCCCGCGTGGGCGACTACCTGCTGCGCTGGATATTGCGCATCGTTGACCTGGGCTTTTTTGGCGGTCTGATTGCTATAGTAGTGATTCTCTCCAACGGCCGCGGCCAGCGCATCGGCGACTTGGCCGCCGGTACCTCTGTCGTCAGTACCCGGCCCCGGCAAGGCGCCGGCGCCCTGGCCCCACCCATGACGGATGCCAACTACGTGGTGGTCTTCCCGCAGGCTGCACAGCTGGCCGACCACGATGTGGCCACTATTCGGCAGCTGCTGGCCAAAAGTCTGGAGCGCGACAATTACCTGCTGCTGAACGAGGTGGCCAACAAAGTGAAGTCCCTGACCGGTATCCAGACCGACTTGGCCGACGAAGCTTTCCTGCGCACTATCCTGCGCGACCATGCCCACCTGGCGGCTACGGGCAGCTAGGCTTGCCCCACAGCTTGTTTTAAAACAGCCAGACCCGCTCTAAGGGCGGGTCTGGCTGTTTTAAAACAAGCTGTGGCTGGTTCTACCGCAACCCTGGGCGCACGCCTGAAAAGAAAAAAGCTCCTTCAAGATGCTTGAAGGAGCTTTTCTGTACTAACTACGGACGGAGCCGTTACTTGAGGATAACACCCCGGCGGGTGCCGGCGGCCTGCCCATCGAGCAGCAGCGTGAAGAAGTAGATGCCCTGACGTTGGGCCGCGCTGCTCCAGCGGATGCTTTGAGCGCCAGCTCCCAGCGTACCCACGTTGCGGCTTTCTACCTGCCGACCCAAGGCGTCGGTTACTACCAGCGTTACCTGGGCGGGGCGGGGTAGGGTGAAGGCAATGTTGGCTTCGGCCACGGCGGGGTTCGGATACAGGCCCAGACCCGAAGCCAGATCGTCCCGGTCGCGGGTGCCGGTGGCCACCCCGGTGGCGGCAGCCACGGCAATGTCGCGCACGGTAATACCGTTACCGATGGTGCTAACGGCAGTGGCGGCTCCGGTGCCCAGGTTTACGGTGTAGAAGGTGCTGTTGGCCGACGTGCCGACAGTTGCCACCATGTAGGCCGTGTTTACGCCTACGCCGGTGCTGTAGATATCCAGGTCCACGTTGGCCGGGTTGGTATTGGCCGTAAAGCCGGAGCTTCCAACGGGCGTCAGTTGCCCGTCGGCGGGTGGGTTGGCCGTGCTCTGGGTGCTGAGCACGTTCAGCACTTCGTCGTAGTTGTACAGGGTCGTGCCGCTCGTAGCATTGGCGCCCGTGAAGCTGTTGGTGTAGGCCACGGCTCCGGTGGTGGGCGTGTTGGCGCCCGAAGCGTAGGTTATCTGCCCATCGGTAGCGGCCAGGGTGCCGTTCACGGGGTTGAGGCGGTAGTTGTTGCGATTAGCACCCACCACCCGAATCCGGTCCACGGTGGGGTTGAAGTCGAAGCTGATGCTACCCGTGCCCAGGGCCAGGGCAATGCCCGCGCTGGTCGGGGTGGCCACGCCGGTAGCGGCATTGATGGTGTAGAGCTGGCCGGTTTGGGTCGTGGCATTGTAGCCCAGGGCGTACAGTGCGTTGTTCAGGGGCCGCACGTCGAGGCCCACCAGCGTCTGGTTGGCATCAACGCCGGTAATGCCCACGGCGGCCCGAATCAGGCTGGGCTGGGCCGAGTCGAAGGAAATCAGGTTGGTGCCCGCCAGGCCGTATACCAGCTGCCCCGTAATGGCGGGCAAGGTGGCCGGCCGGTCGATGGCAAAGGTGATGTCGGTCACCTGTTCTGCCGAGCCCGTATTCAGGCGTCCTACCAGCGTGGTGGCTCCATTGGCCAGGTCCAGGCTGAAGAGGCGGGTCTCCAGGTTGGCAACGCTTGGGTCCGTTACGCTGAGTACCGCGTTGTTCAGGGCCGTGGTGGGGTTGAAGCGGATATCCAGGTCGCTGTAGGTTAGCAGGCCGCTGAAGCTGATGTTGATGGAGCCTACCGTGTTGAGCGTGCCGTTGTTTGGGGGCACCTGCGTCACGAGGCGGTTGTTCTGCTCGTCGATGTTGTAGAGCGTGGTGGCCGAGGCGCCGATGTAGCTGTTGGTGTAGGCCGACGAGCCCACGGAAGGCGTCTGGTTGGCGTTTACGTCGGTTGTGGCGTAGGCCAGCGTGCCGTCGGTAGCGGCCAGAGTTCCGTTCACGGGGTTGAGGCGGTAGTTATTCCGGTTGCTCGACGTCACCCGGATGCGGTCCACGGTGGGGTTGAAGTCGAAGCCGATGCGCTTCAGGTCGGTCCCCAGGTTCAGGGTCAGGGCCGAGCCTACGGCGGTAGCGGCGGCCGAGGTCCGGTTGATGATGTAGAGCTGGGCTTGCTGGGTGGTAGCATTATACCCCAGGGCAAACAATTCTCCCGTGTTGGGCCGCGAGTCGAGGCCAACCAGGGTTTGGCCACTGGTAATGCCGGTAATGGTTATCCGGGTGGAAACGGGAGTGGCCGTGGAGGTATTGAGCCCGCCCAGGTTGAACGATACCAGGGAAGCGGCAGTAGTGCCTTCTACCGAGGAGAGGCCATATACGGTTTGGGCCTGGGCGGTACCGATAGAGAAAGCTAGGGCTGTTAAACCCAGCAGGGCAGTGCGAAAAGAGCCTTTTCGGGGAGTAGAGTTTGTGCTCATGGACTAAATGAAAGATAATTGTGGATGAGACACCGGCAGTAGTAAGCTGACCGGTAACACCTCTACGGGGTTGTGTCCGGTTATGGATTGGTTTTCGTCTGTTTTTTACTTCCGAGCACAAGAAAATGTGCCAAACTTCGTTCTGCCCGCTTCGGCCCCTGGGGCGGCAGTAGCCTAAAACACACAAGGCGGCCCCTGGGGAGAGCCGCCTTGTTGGAAACAGAGTAGTAGATGCAGATGCGGTGGTTTACCAGGCCACGGGCTTGCCCTGCCAAGTCACGAAGCTGCCGTTTTCCTCGGCGTGCAGCTGGTCGGTGAGGCGAATGATGCCCCGGGCCGAGTCGGCGGCGGGTAGGGCCGCGCCGGTACCGCCCATGTCGGTACGCATCCAGCCCGGGTCCACCATAATGGAGATAATGCCGTAGTGCCCGGCCTCGGCGGCCAGGGTGCGCATATACATGTTCATGGCCGCCTTGCTGGCGCTGTAGTGGTAGTGGCTGCCCGAGGCCTTGAGCTCCAACGAGCCCAGGCCCGATGACAAGCTTACCACCCGGCTTTTGTGGCGGGCCTTGAGCAGGGGCAGAAACTGCTGGGTGACCAGCAGCGGACCCACGGCGTTGGTGCCAAATACCTGCATAGCGTCCTCGTAGCGCAGCTGCCCCAGCTTTTGGGTTTCGGACGGGTCGTCGATGCCCGAGCCGGGATGGCCCGGCAGAATGCCCGCGTTATTAATCAGAATATCAAGGTGGTCGGTGGCGGCGGCTACCTGGGCGTAGGCCGCGGCCAAGGAGTCGGCACTGGTCACGTCCAGGGGCAGTACCACGAGCTGGCCTTCCCGCTGCTGGCCCAGGGCCTGCAGGTCGGTGGCGGCGTCGGGCTGGCGCGTGGCGGCAAAGACCTGGTCGCCGCGCTCCAGGTATTGGCGGGTAAGTTCGAGGCCCAGGCCGCGGTTGGCACCGGTAATGAGGACAGATTTCATAGGGGTGGAGAGCTTTAGTAGGCCCTGGCCAAGCCAGGAAAGAACTGATTTGCGGCCGGAAGTTTAGGTAAATAAAAGCCGGTTTTTGAGTGGTTGACGCTGGCCAGCGCAAAAAAGCCGGTCGGGAACGTTCCCGACCGGCTTTTCCCGCAAAATAGTAACCAGCCGAGTCCTGCCGGCTTGGCCTTCTGCCGGTAGGGCGTCGTGGCGGGTTCTGACGGCGGCTAACTTTACGCCGGGGCAAAACTCCTGCGGCCCGGGTACGCCGGAAACGGGGAACAGTGGGCCCGTTATTCCGGCTAGCCGACCTTTTGCTTGCTCGCAGTTCAATACCTTGTGGCCCCGTTGAGGCACTCTTCGTTGACCAACCTAGCTAGTATCTCGTCTGCCTCGCCCTTGTTGAACCCACCTCGCCGGTGCAAACCCCTGCAGCGGCCACCCCGGCCGAACCTGCAACGCCCGCCTTCTACACCATGACACTACTTCTGAGCTGCCTGTTGTTTTTCAATCTGCTGTGTTTTCTGCTTTTCGCCTTGGATAAACGCAAAGCCCAACGGAACCAGCGGCGCATTGCCGAAAAAACGCTGCACCTCGCCACGCTGCCCGGCGCGGCGCCCGGCGCGTGGGCGGCCATTTTGCTGCTCCATCATAAAAACCGCAAAGCCGCTTTCTGGAGCATTACCCTGCTGCTGACGCTGCTGCAAGGCGCAGTGCTCTATTGCGCGTTGCCCTATTTCCGGGCGCCGTTGTAGCAGTATTAAACGGCTGCATGCGGGGAACCGGGCCCTGCATAAGTCAAGTACCGGGAGTTCCTAAGCCGAAGCGCAGCTGTGGTCATTCGCCAGGGGAAGAAAACGACCCTGTAGTTGAACTGTAGCCATCATGGCAACCGTGGCTTATCTCGCCTTTCGACAGTGCGGAGTACGTTTTCTTCAGTGTAGCTCCACGAAAAAGCAGGTGCCCTGACCCTCTTGGCTTTCTACCCAGATCTTGCCCTGGTGCTGCCGCACAATCTGCCAGGTGATGAACAGGCCCAGGCCCGTGCTGGCTTCCCCGCCCACGCCGGTGCGGGCGGCCGGGCTGAACTTCTCGAACAAGCTGGCCTGTAGCGCTTCGGGAATGCCGATACCCGTGTCTTGGACCGTTAGCAGCACCCGGTGCTCGTGTTCTTGCAGTCCTACCGTTACGCAGCCCCCAGCCGGAGTAAACTTCAGGGCGTTGCTGACCAGGTTGTCCACTACCCGCCCGAAGGTGTCGGCGTGCAGGTTGGCGTGCAGGTTGGCGTGCAGGGGTTGCGGGGGCAAGTCCAGGGCCAGCCTCAAGCCTTTTTCGTGGGCAGCCAGCTGGTGCGCCGCTAGCCGGTCTACCAGCAGGGCGTTCAGGTTGGTGGGCTGCTTGCGCAGGTCCCGCGCTTCGAGGGAGCCCAGCAGCAGCACGTCCTGCAGCAGCTTGTAGGCATCGGCACAGGACCGCCGGATGAGGGCCAGGTAGTGGGCCGTATCCGGCACGTTCTCCGTCGGCAGCGTGGCCGCGTCCACTTGGCGCTGGAGCAGGTCGGTGAGCAGCTGAATGTGGCCAATGGGCGCCTTCAGGTCGTGGCTGACCAAGTGCACGATGGTTTCCTGCGTATCGTAGAGGCGCTTCAGGGACAGCTCCAGCGCCTTCCGGTCCCTGATGTCCTCCAGCTGCGTAAAGCCCAACTCTTCGCCTGCCTCCCCGTCGGGAAAGCGCATCGAGGTGACCTGACACCAGAACGACGACCCGTCGGTGCGCACCAGGCAGGTTTCCAGCGTGAAATGGGGCAGCTTGCGGGCCCAGAGCCGCTCCTGCAAAAAGCGCCAGTCGGCCTGATAGTCGGGGTGGGCAAATTCCTGGATTTGGTGACCCACTACCTCGTCCAGGTGGGTGCATCCGAGCATGTCCAGCACCATCCGGTTGGCCTGCCGGATGACCAGGTCCGGGCCGATGATTTTTTGCCCGAACGGCGAATTTTCAAACACCGTCCGGAACCGGACCTGGCTGGCGTGGTACTGGTTGGCCAGGGCTTGGTGCGCCGCCCTATCGACGCGTTCCGCCCGCATCCAGTCCAGCTCTGCGCGCAGGGAGTGTAGCTCGGTTTCCAGGGAGCGGTACTCGGCATCCGATTTCATAGCGTAGGGGAAGCGGCAAATAGAGTAGAGGTTGCGGTAAGGTACAGAAAGCCGTTGGCCCGGTCACGGCGTAGGTAAGCTTTTGCTGCGCAACAGCGGAGGTTGCGAGGCGGTAAGGGGGCTTCACCCAGGAGAGGAAGAGGTATGAATAACCGCCGCATAATAGACGCTCCTGTTCCTGAACTGCTGCGCATGCCCATCTACTGGCATGGAGGCCCTGGCTCACACTACGGGCGGCTAGCTCAGCTGAAAGGCTCCGCACCCATGAGGTACGGAGCCTTTCAGCTGAGTTACTAAGCAGATTTACCCGGCCGCAATGGCCTTGCGCTTGCTCACGCGGGGATGACGCTCGTCGGTGCCCTGGGCCAGCAACTCGTCGTCGCGGTCCGACTTCTTGATCGTCCAGCTCAGCGAGTAGAGGTCCTTGCGCCGGTCGCGCAGGTTGCGCACGGCCCCGCTGGTGTTCAGGTCCTTGAGCAAATCCAGGTCGAGGTCGGCAATCAGGGTCATCTCCGTGTTGGGCGTAGCCTCGGCCACAATGGCGTCGTGGGGGAAGGCAAAGTCGGAGGGGCTGAACACGGCACTCTGCGAGTACTGAATGTCCATGTTCTCGACCCGGGGCAGGTTGCCGACCGAGCCGGTAATGGCCACGTAGCACTCGTTTTCGATGGCCCGGGCCTGGGCGCAGATGCGCACGCGCTGGTAGGCGTTCTTGGTGTCGGTCCAGAAGGGCACGAACAGGATTTTCACGCCCTCGTCCGAGAGCATGCGGGCCAGCTCGGGAAACTCCACGTCGTAGCACACCAGGATGCCGATTTTGCCGAAGTCGGTGTCGAAGCACTTGAGCTTGTCGCCGCCGCGCATGCCCCAGTAGGAGGCCTCGTCGGGCGTTACGTGCAGCTTGTACTGCTCGTCCACGGTGCCGTCGCGGCGGCAGAGGTAGGCCACGTTGTGCAGCTTGCCGTCCTCGTACACCGGCATGGAGCCCGCCACGATGTTGATGTTGTAGCTCACGGCCAGCTCCATCATCTTGGCCTTGATGGGCTCAGTGAAGGCCGCCATAGCCCGAATAGCCACGGCCGGCGAGTCCTCGTTGGTGAGGGCCATCAGCGGGGCGTTGAAGAACTCGGGGAACATCACGCAGTCGGCTTTGTAGCCCGACACGGTATCGACGAAGAACTCCATCTGCTGCAACAGGTCTTCCAGGGAGCGGGTGGCGCGCATCTGCCACTGCACGATGCCGATGCGGACGTTGCTTTTCTGGTTGCCGATCAGCTTTTCCTCCTCCTCGTAGTACACGTTGATCCACTCCAGGAGCGTAGCAAAGGCCTTACTTTCGGAATCGTAGGGCAAATAGCCGCGAATGATTTTGCGGACGTGAAACTCGTTCGAGAGCTGGAAGGTGAGGATGGGGTCGGTGATTTCCTTGTTGCGCACCATCTCCACGTACTTGGCCGGCGTCATCTCGTTGGCGTAGGCCGCGTAGCCCGGAATCCGGCCCCCGGCCACCATGGCGCGCAGGTTAAGGTTTTCGCAGAGCTCCTTGCGGGCGTCGTAGAGGCGGCGGCCCAGGCGCAGTGAGCGGTACTCGGGGTCCACGAATACGTCGACGCCGTAGAGCGTGTCGCCGTCGGGGTTGTGGGTGTTGAACTTGCCGTGGCCGGTAATCTTGGCGTAGGTGTGCCGGTCGCCGAAGTCGGAGTACTGCACGATGATGGCCAGGGCGGCGGCTACCACCACGCCATTGTCTTCGATGCAGATCTGGCCCTCGGGAAACTTGCGAATCAGGGCCCCGAACTCCTCGGCCGACCAGGCGCCCTCCATATTGGAGTACACCTTGTCCATAATTCCTTTTACCGCCTTGAAATCGGAGCGGCGCAGGGTGCGCAATACCAGCTTGTGGGCCGGTACGGCGGTGGGCGTCAGCAACTCCGGAGTTGCCGGCTTATCAGCAGAAACTTTCTTAGCGTGGCTGCCGCTCGTTTTGCCATTTGCAGAAGTGGCCATATAAATCAGGGGAAGGATGTATGCAAAAATACTCAAATGCGGCCCGTTGGGTTGAGCTCGGGCCGGCCTGTGTACGGTTGTGGGGTGGTTTTGGCGGCCCCGCCCGCCTGCCTGCCGTAACAACCAGCCGCTGTCGGGCTCGGTTTACGCGCTTGGGCAAAGGGTGAGGACCTAACAACGCGGCCCCCCGAAACGTGCCGTACCGGCCCCGGGCCGCCTTAGGTCCCGGGTTTGGTGAAGACCGGAATAAACCGCCTAGAGCCGCCACTGGACTGCCGCTGCGGGTGCTTGTTTTTCTGCTCGTCGTAGTAGAAGGACTGGCTCAGCATCTCGGTTTCCAGGGTTAGCATACCCACGGCAGCGGGCCGGGAAGTCTGGGTCTGGGGGTGGGCCGCATCGAGGCGGAGAATGGACGGGTCGAAGGCCGCCAGGGAATCCAGGTTGGCGGGCCGGTGAGTAAGGGTATCCAGGCCGGGCTTGATCTGCACGAGCTCATATTCCTCGGCGTGGCCCTGGAAGCGGTGAAAAACCAGGCGGGAAGGCCCGGCGTAGAGCGACTCAAACCCCAGCCAGTAGTCCAGGGGCCCGCCATTGGCCCCCGAGTTGGTGTAGAAGCGCAGGTCGTTTTGCACCAGGGCCGCCGCGGGCCGGCGGCTGTTGAGTTCGAGCAGGCCCACCGAGCGGCCGTTCTCGAAAACCTCCAGGAAGTCGTGCCCGGTGGGGGCCTTGGGGTAGGGCAGCTGCGTGAGCCGCCCGGGGTGCAGCTGGCCCCGAAACACTACTTTCCCCCTGGGTGCCGGTACCCTATTCAGTTGCTGGTACTGCCGCAACCGGAGTTCCACCGGCACAGCCTGGGCGGCGCTGCTGTGCAGCAGCAGGCGGTGGGTCAGCTTTTGCTGGTCTTTTTCCCAGACGTCCCAGACCAGCAGGTTTTTCGAAACGAGGCCCACCACCACCTGGGAGGCGCGGGCGGGCAGGTGCAGCAGCAGGAGCATGCAGCCCAGTAACAGGAGGCGTGGCAAGGATGGCAAGGCGGCTGGGATGGTAGCGCACCCGCCCGTACGGGTGCGAAGGGGCAAGGTAAGCGCAAAGTCGGGAAGCCCCCGAAATAAAATGGCCGCTTTTCAGCCGGGGCAGGGTGATAAAAATAAACCGGAGGAGCTTGCGGCCGGAATGTACTTTTGAGATTACAACCTACTGCAACCCCAGCATATAGCTGGATCAACTATCTAGTGCATGAAGAAAAATTACTCCTGGTGTATCATCCTACTACTCCTGTGTATCGCCAGCCGGCCGGGGCAGGCCCAACAGGTCAGCGGGTATGAGTTTCGGGCCCAAACCCGGACCTACGTCCCGTTGGGCAGCGACGCCACCCGGCTGCCGGCCGTTGAAGCCGATGAGGTTATTGTGAACGACATTCCCCTGGGCTTCACGTTTGTCATGGGTGGCCGCTTCTACACGAAAGTGGCCGTTTCGTCGAACGGCTGGATGGCGCTTTCCACCTTGCCCGTGTCAGACCCCACGCCCAGTTCGGAGCAACTGGTTTCTATGGGAGTGGTTAACGCCGAGAATATCATTGCGCCGCTGTGGGCCGACTTGAGCGGCAGCGGGGGCCGGGCGTTTTACCAAACGACCGGCACGGCGCCCAACCGGGTATTCACCATGGAGTGGCGCGACTTCCGCTGGGACAAGCAGGCCCCGCAGGCGGTAGTCTCGTTTCAGGCCCGGCTCTATGAGCGAGAAAGGACGATAGAATTTAATTACCGCCCCGAGGCGGGCAGCGTGAGCAACACGGGGCCGCTGGCGCTGGCCCGGGCCGGGCTTAATACCCGAGACGAAGGCCGTCATGTGCTCAGCAACCTGGGGCAGGCTCCCCGGCCGTATAGCTACAGCCCGGGCCCCGGCACCCTGATCAAGCCGGCCAACGGGCAACAGTACGAGTTCCTGTATCGGCCGAACCGGTATCTGAGCTGCCAGTCACCGGAATCCTCCTCCGTAACCCGGGTAGGGCGCACGACGGCCCGCGTGAGCTGGGTGCTGGGTAACAACTGGCCGGGCGGGCAGCCGCGGGTGCATTATGGCCCCCTGGGGTTTGTGCTGGGCAGCGCCGCCGAAAAAATTGCCCCCGGCCTGCCCGGCGACTCGGCCCAGCTGACCGACCTGCTGCCTGCTTCGGCCTACGAGTACTTCATCGAAACCGACTGCGGGGCCGCCAACTTCCCGGCCAGCACCCGTCGCACCAGCTTCTCGACCTTCACGCCCCTCAGCAACGACGAGGCCAGCAGTGCGCTCTGGCTGCCGGTAATTGAGGTCGAAAAGCAAAACCTGTTCACCCAGGGTACTTGCCTGAATGCCTCAGCTTCCTTGCCCGCCAACAGCACCTGTATCCTTCCTACGGGCGCCGTGCGCGACGTCTGGTACGTTTTCCGGGCTACCAGCACCAGTCATCAGATCCTGCTTAATGCGGGGCCGGGCGACACGCACGTAGTAGAGCTGCGCAATGGGTACGGCTCCAGTTCCCGTGCTCTGGCCTGTGGCACCAACACCGCCCCGCTTCGGGTTAATTCGTTGGTTGTGGGGGCAGCCTATTTCGTTCGGGTTTACACCTTGGCGGCACCTGCTATCTTTACGGTAGGCGTGTTGCCGGGCCAGCTGCCACCTCCCCCAAACGATGATTGTTCAGCCGCCCAGCTCCTGACGGTGGCCTCCGGCCCGGGGGCCCTGCCGGCTACCCCCGGCACGGTGCGCTACGCGACACCCAGAAGCGGCGATGGGTATGCTGCCTGTGCCAATGGCAATGAATCCAAGGACGTGTTTTACAAGTTTGTGATGCCCAGTGGGCCAGCGGAGGTACTGTTTCGGCCGGCGTTTGAGGCTGGCGTTGAAGTGCTTAGCTCGTGCACCAGCGGCACCTCCTTATCCACGAACTGTATTGTCGTACAGGCCGGCCGCTTGGGCCGCTTATCCCTGGCCGGCCTGCCCCCCGGGGCTACCTACTACCTGCGCGTGTATAACCGCAATTGGGAAATCCATATCCCGACCGACGCCCGCTTTACCATTGCCGTGAATAGCCTGGCGCCCGCCCCGGCCAACGACGAGTGCAGCGGCGCCCAAACGCTGCCGCTTACGCCAACGGGCGTAGTGGGCGTGAGCGGCACGCTGCTGAGTGCTACCTCCTCGGGGCTGCAGCCGCCGACCTCGGAGTGCTACGCGGCGCCCTCCAGCTTTGCTCCCGAAAGGTATACGCCGCCCAGCAGTGCCCGCGACGTCTGGTATCAGTTTACGGCGACGGCTACCACCCACGTACTGGGGCTGAACGCCACGCGCCATGCGGTAGTGGAAGTAGTGCAAACCACGGCCGGCTCGCCCTGCGCCAGCGGGGCGGTGGTGCAGCGGCTGGGCTGCGCCATGGCCCGCCCCATTGGCCCCATCATCGACGGCGCCACCACTCGACCGCCTTTGCCCGCTCGCCTGCTGCTTCCTAACCTGGTCGTGGGCACTACGTACTGGGTGCGGGTATTTCAAGTAACGGAACCCACTGCCCGCACGCCCGACGGCGAGGCCTCCTTCGACCTAAGCCTGCACACTTGGACGACCCCCGGCAACGACGAGCCCCAGAATGCGCAGCTAGTGGCGCTGGCTTCGTCTCTGTCGCCCTGCAGCACCCGGGTTGAGTTTAGTTTCGACGGCGCCACACCTTCCTTTACGGGCACTACGCAGAGCGAAAAGCGCGACCTGTGGTTTTCCTTTGTGGCGCCACCCGCCCCGGCGGGCCACACCACTTCGCGCGTTATTCTGCGGCTGGGCGAAAATGAGGAACACTTGCAAGACGGAGGAATGGAGTTTCGGGACGGCCCTAATGTCAACTCCTTCGTTTATTCTTCCCAATCCTGGGGCCGCGCGCTGATGGCACTCCGGCCGGGCGATTCTTATTCTGGCCTGACTCCGGGCAAGACCTACTACCTGCGGCTCTACAGCAGCCTGCCCAACCCGGAGCCTTTTGCCCGCATGAGCCTCTGCCTGTCGGTAGATGTCAACAATGATCCTTGCTCGGCCCTACCGCTGCCCATCAGTGCCGGGGGACACTGCCTGCAACCCGTGCAGGGCAGCACATACGGGGCCGGGGAAAGCCGCCTGAATACTGGCGTCCATGCGCTGATTCCGAACTGCGGCCCGCCCAAAGGCACTATTAGGGACGTGTGGTACCGCGTAGTACCTGCCACACCCGCTTTTACGCTGCACACCGACGATAAAACGATTACCCTGGCTCGGCTGTACCTGCCCACTGCGGGCACTTGCGACGGAAACATGCAGCTAATCAGTTGCCAGAGCAGCCGGGCGGGCCTGGCCGAAATCCGGGGGTTGGGCACCGTCCTGTTTGATAATTTAACCGTGGGGCAGCCCTACTACCTGGCGGTTTCGAATAGCGACAACTACTACGAAGAGACTGGGCCCTTCACCCTCTGCGCCCAAACCGCCCTGACGTTGCCCACGCGCCCGGCCACAACCCAGCCGCAGCTGAATGTGTGGCCCAACCCGGTAACGGCCGGGGAGCTGCTGAGCGTGCAGCTGCCGGCCGACCTGGCCGTTGCCGCCCAGGTGCGGGTAGAATGGCTTTCGGCCCTGGGGCAAGTCCTGCCCGCTACGGGCGCCGGGGAGCTGCCGGTAGGGCAGGGGCAGGTACAGGTGCCCACCGCCGGCCGGGCGGCGGGGCTCTACCTGCTGCGCCTGTGGCTGCCCGACGGCCAGCCCCTGCCCGTGCACCGAATTGTAGTGCAGTAAGACCAAGGCTTGACGACTATAAAGCAGGGCCGGCGGATTTCCGCCGGCCCTGTTGGTTTGGGCTATATCCAAATCAGGAAGGCCACGGGCCCAGCCTGGCGGGTACGCCCGCCGCCGGAATGACCCGCTGACCGGCCGGGGCACCACCGGAAAAGAGCCGGGCGTACCGGCTCGGGAAGCTGAACGGTAGAAGCCCGGGCCGGGAGGTATATTTATCCGGCCGGGGAGACCGGGCAATGGGGGCCGAGTGCGTACATTTAGGGCTGTTTTCAAGCCAATTATCCCCGTCGGGGCCCTTCTAACACGGACTATATGAGGAAAAACTACTGTTGGGTTATACTGCTGGGAATACTACTCGTGGCGGGCGGCCCGGCCCGGGCCCAGCTGCTGGGATACCAGTTTCAGGCCCAGGCGGGCACCTATCTGCCGCTCGGCACCGGGGCTACCCGCCTGCCCGACCTGGAAGCCGACGAAGCCGTGGTCAATGGCGTGCCGCTGGGCTTTAGCTTTGTCATGAACGGGCAGTTCTTCACCAAGGCCGGCGTCAGCTCCAACGGCTGGCTGAGCCTGGCCCCGACGCCCGTGCAGTTTGCCATTCCGTATTCTACCTCGCTCTACCTGGGCGGGGCGGGCAGCGGCAGAACCATTGCGCCGCTGTGGGCCGATTTGAGCGGCAGCGGCGGCCGGGCCTTCTACCAAACGACCGGCACGGCGCCCAACCGGGTGTTTACCATGGAGTGGCGCGACTTCCGCTGGGACAAGCAGGCCACCCAGGCGGTGGTGTCGTTCCAGGCCCGGCTCTACGAGGGCTCCAACCGGATTGAGTTCAGCTACCGGCCCGAAGCGGGCAGCGTGAGCAGCTCCACGCCCATGGCCCAGGCCCGGGCCGGCCTCACCACGGGGCCGTATTCGTCGACGGTCAACTACATTATGCTCAGCGACCTGGGCGCCAGTCCGCAACTCAACCCCAGCAACTACGAGGGCACCCTGCTCAAGCCCGCCGGCGGGCAGCTCTACCGGTTTACGCCCAGCCCCAACACCATCCCTGATTGCCCGGTGGCTACCTCGCCCCAGCTGCGGCGCCTGACCCACACCACGGCTACCGTCGACTGGGTGCTCGACCGCACCCTGGACGTGGGCCGCCGGGTGCACTACGGGCCCCGGGGCTTCGTGCTGGGCAGCGCCGCCGACAAGGTAGCGCCCGTGCTGCCCGGCGATACGGCCCAGCTGACCGGCCTGCTGCCTTCCACCGACTATGAGTTTCTGGTGGAGGTCGACTGCGGTACGAGCACCGCGCTTACCCGTAGCACGCGGGGCCGGTTTCGCACCTACACCCCGCCCAGCAACGACGAAGGCAGCCGCGCCATCTGGGTGCCGGTGCTGGGCTCGGTGCGCTACACCCAGCTGACCGGCGGCCGGTGCGCCGACGCCTCCACTTCCTTGCCGGCCACGGCTGCCTGCGGCACGCCCACCGAAATCGTGCGCGATGTCTGGTACGCCTTCCGGGCCACCGAGGCCAGCCACCAGCTCGTTATGCAGGGCTATACCGCGCAGGAACCCTACGTAGTCGACGTGCGCGACGGGTACGGCCCCAGTTCGCGAAGCCTGTTTTGCGGCCTGAACACTGCCGCCGCGCCGCTGGTGGTCGGCTCCCTGGCCGTGGGGCAGCCTTATTTTATCCGGATATATCCGCTGCGGCCCGAGCACTACTCCTTCCAGCTGGCGGTGCTGGGCCACAACACGACGCCCCCGGCCAACGACAACTGCACTACGGCCCAAGTGCTACCGGTAGACCCCGTTCCGGGCAGCCAGCCCGGCACTACCGGCACGGTGCGCCACGCCACGGCCAGCAACCTGGGCTTGTTTGGCACCGGGTCGTGCAGCGCCAGTACCACCGACAACTCCAGGGACGTGTTTTACCAGTTCGTGGCCCCCGGGCCAGCAGCGGAGGTGCAGCTGCGCCCGGCTTTCACGGCCGGGGTCGACGTTCTTTCGTCCTGTACCAGCGTGCTGCCCAGCTACCGGGACTGTATCACGGTGGAAGCCGGCAAGTTAGGCCGCCTCGCCCTGACGGGGCTGACCACGGGGGCCACCTATTACCTGCGGGTGTATAATGCGTCGGAGGTTGTTGACCTGATTGACGCTGCTTTTGCTATTGCCGTCAGTGCGCCCCCCGGCATTCCGATCAATGATGAGTGCGCTGGGGCGGTAGTCCTGCCCGTCACGGCGCCGCTGGTCGTGGGGGCCACGGGCACCTTCAACGGCGCTACGGCGTCGGGCCTGGCGCCGCCGGCCACGCTGTGCTACGCGCCCCGCAGCAATACGAACCCCTACACCGCTCCCGCCGCGGCCAGCGACGTCTGGTACCGGTTTACGGCCACCAGCACCACCCACGCCCTGCAGCTGCATGCAACCTCGGATGCCGTACTGGAAGTGCTCCGCACCACCGCCGGCTCGCCCTGCGCCCCCGGCGCCCCCGTGCAGCGCCTGGCCTGCGCCGTGGCCCACGCCGAAGACCCGCTCTACGGCCGGTTTTACGTGGGCGAGAAGCCCCCGCTGCCGGCCCGTCTGCTGCTGACCAGCCTGAGCGTCGGGGAGACGTACTGGGTACGGGCATTTCCGCTGGCCGCTCCGACGGCCACCCGGCCGGCGGGCAAGTATAGCTTCGAGCTCAGCCTGAACACCTGGGCGGCGCCGGCAAACGACGAGCCGGCCGCGGCCGTGCCGGTAGCCGTGTCGCCCACGGCCCAGCCCTGCGCTTCGCCCGTGGCCTTTACCCTGGACGGGGCAACCCCCAGCTTCCCGGCCGCGGGCGGCTCGGCCTGGACCGAGCGGGACGTGTGGTTTTCCTTTGTGGCGCCCCCGGCTACGGGTGGGCGCAGCTACTCCAGCGTCCTGCTCTGGCTCGGCGAGAATCAGCTCCACATGATGCAGGGCGGTATTGAGCTGCGCGACGGGACCACCCGGGCGGCCCGCATCCTGGAAAGTCAGCAGTGGGGGCCCTTTGCCCAGCTGGTGGGGCCGGGGCTGAGCTATAACCGGCTCACGCCCGGGCAAACCTACTACGTGCGCTTCTACAGCTCCCTGACCAACCCCGAGCCCCTGACTCAGTTCAGCTTTTGTCTCACCGTCGCACTGAACGATGAGCCTTGCGACGCGCTGCCGCTGCCGCTCAGCGCCAGTGGGCAGTGCACGCAGCCGGTGGTGGGCACCCTGTTCGGGGCGACTCCGAGCCGCATTAATCCTGGGCTGGGGCTGGCCGTGCCCAACTGCAGCGCCGAAACCGTGTATGATGTCTGGTACCGGGTGGTGCCCACCAGCTCCGCCTTCTTCCTGCGCACCGACGACGTGACCGTAGGGCAGGCCCGGCTCTATAAGCTGGCAACTCCCGGTGGTGCCTGCGCGGAAGCCCTGGAGCTGGTAAGCTGCCAGGCCAGCCAAGCCGTGACAGTAGAGCCCCGGGCCCTGGGTACGGTGTTGTTCGACAACCTGACGCCTGGCCAGCCCTACTACCTGGCCGTGGCAAACCAGGGCGGCGCCGGCGACAACCGCAAAGTCTCGTTCACGCTCTGCGCCCAAAGTGCGGTATCCCTGCCCACGCGCGGGGCCGCGGGCCGGGCGGCTGGCAGTGCCTGGCCCAACCCCGTAGCGGCCGGGGAGGCGCTGCACCTGCGTTTGCCGGCTGACTTGCCGCGTCCGGCCGCCGTGCGGGCCCAGTGGCTTACCGCTCAAGGGCAGGAGCTCCCGGGGGCCGCGGCGGCGCAGTACGCGCCGGTGGCTGGAGAGCTGGCACTGCCCACCACGGGCCGGGCCCCGGGCCTCTACCTCTTGCGCCTGTGGCTGCCCGACGGGCAGCCGCTGCCCGTATACCGCGTTGTGGTGCAGTAGCTTTCGAGCTTTGCCAACTAAAAGGCCCGCTGGATTTTCCGGCGGGCCTTTTTATTGTGGTCGGTGGCGACGCGCAGCGGGCTACACGCCCTGCATTTCGGGCACGCCGGCGGCCGGAACGACCAGCTTGCCCGCCGTAGCGGCCTGAATCTGCTCGACGCTCACGCCCGGGGCCCGCTCGCGCAGCACAAAGCCGTCGGGCGTCACGTCGAGCACGGCCAGCTCGGTCACGATTTTCTTCACGCAGCGCAGGCCCGTAATGGGCAGGGTGCAGGCGGGCAGCAGCTTGCTGCTACCATCCTTGGCCACGTGCTGCATGGCCACAATGATATTTTTGGCCGAGGCCACCAGGTCCATGGCCCCGCCCATGCCTTTCACCATCTTGCCCGGAATCTTCCAGTTGGCAATGTCGCCGGTTTCGGACACCTCCATGGCGCCCAGAATGGTCAGGTCTACGTGTTCCCCGCGAATCATGCCGAAGGAGTCGGCCGAGCTGAAGATGCTGGAGCCGGGCAGCGTCGTGACGGTCTGCTTGCCGGCGTTGATCAGGTCGGGGTCTACCTGGTCGTCGGTGGGGAAGGGGCCCATGCCGAGCAGGCCGTTTTCACTTTGCAGCTCCACGTTGATGCCGGCCGGAATGTAGTTGGCCACCAGCGTGGGAATACCGATTCCCAAATTGACGTAGGAGTTGTCTTTTACTTCCTGGGCTATTCGTTTGGCAATGCCGTGTTTGTCGAGCATAAGAAACAAGGGTGGGAAACAAGGGGGGTGAACGTGGAGAAGTGCCCGACTTAGGCCTCTTCCCCGCCAATGGGACCGTAGAGGATGGCCCAGGTGGCAAAATCGGCTGAGAACACCTCAAAGAAATGGGGCAGGCCGGCCGGCACAAAAATCAGGTCGTGGGCGTGGCACTGCACCATTTCGCCATTACGGTTGAGTACGGCCTCGCCGCTGATAACGACGTAGACCTCGTCCTGCGGGTGGGGCGTTTGAGTATCTACTTCGCTGGGCGCGAAATACTCCGTGCGCATGCTGCCGTGGCGCAGCAACACTGTAAAAGGCGGGTTGCCTTCCTGGCTAATCTGGGCCTGGGCTTGCAGCAAGGAGATGTTTGCGTCCATGGCGCAACAGCGTTAGGTGGTAGCCGGGCGTACCGTGCGTTGCTCGATGCGCTTTTCGTAATTGTTGCCCTGGAAAATGCGTTGCACGAAAATGCCGGGCGTGTGAATCTGGTTGGGGTCCAGTTCGCCGGCGGGCACGAGTTCCTCTACTTCAGCTACGGTAATCTTGCCGGCCGTGGCCATCATCGGGTTAAAATTGCGGGCCGTGCCCTTGTACACCAGGTTGCCAGCCGTGTCGCCCTTCCAGGCTTTCACAAAGGCGAAATCGGCGTGCAAGGCTGTTTCGAGCAGGTACATCTTGCCGTTGAACTCCCGGCTTTCCTTGCCTTCGCCCACTTCCGTGCCGTAGCCGGCCGGGGTGTAAAAGGCCGGAATGCCCGCGCCGCCGGCCCGGCACCGCTCGGCCAGGGTGCCCTGCGGAATCAGCTCGACTTCCAGCTCGCCGGAGAGCAGCTGGCGCTCAAACTCGGCGTTTTCGCCCACGTAGCTCGAAATCATCTTGCGCACCTGCTTGGTTTGCAGCATCAGGCCAATGCCAAAATCATCGACGCCGGCGTTGTTGCTGATGCAGGTCAGGTTTTTGACGCCCAGGCGCAGAATTTCCTGGATGGCGTTTTCGGGAATGCCGCACAGGCCGAAGCCGCCCAGCATCAGGGTCATGCCGTCGGTGAGGCCGTGCAGGGCCGCCTGGGCATCGGCTACTACTTTATTAATCATAGGTGGGAAAGGAGGGTTTGCGGGTCGAAAATAGCAAGATGCCGGGGAGTAGGCGCGGCAACCGGTAAAAAACACGAAGCGGCCATGCCAATTTGGGGGCGGCAGCGGCAGAAACAGGAAGCCCGGCTGCCTTTTCAGATAACCGGGCTTCAGCTGAGAATATTTTGTCAGGCCCTCCTGCTTCCCGCGGGTCGAAATGACGGTCCGTTTATTTCATCGGCGGTAACTCAGCCGCCCACCAAGTGCTGGCGGGCCATGTCGGCGTCCTTCGCCAGCTGAGCTTTGAGCTCATCCAGACCGTTGAACTTCTGCTCGTCGCGCAGGCGGGCCACCAGCTGCACCGTCAGGGGCTGGTCGTACAGGTCGCCGTCGAAGTCGAGCAGGTGAGTTTCGATGGTTTGGTCCAGGTTGCCGGCTACGGTGGGGCGCACCCCGATGTTGAGCATGGCCTGGTGGTGAGTGCCGGCGGCCGTCGTAGCCAGCACGGCATATACTCCCCGGGCCGGAATCAGCTTCAGCGGCTCTTCCACTTGCATATTCGCCGTTGGGAAGCCGATGGTGCGGCCCAGCTGCTTGCCCCGCACCACGGTGCCGGTCAGCGGGTAGTTGTAGCCCAGGTAGCGGTTGGCCGTCAGGATGTCGCCCTGCTCCAGGGCCCGGCGGATGCGGGTGCTGCTCACGGCCACCGCGTCCACATCCTCGCGCGGAATCTCCTCGACTTCCATGCCGTAGCGCTCCGCATGCTGGCTCAGGTACTCAAAGCTGCCCTCCCGGTTTTTGCCGAAGCGGTGGTCGTAGCCAATAACCAGCTTGCGCGTACCGACCGTGTCGAGCAAAATTCGCTGGATGTATTCTTCCGAGCTCAACTCCGAAAATTCCTTGGTAAAAGGCACAATCAGCAGGTAATCTACCCCAAAGTCGGCCAGCTGGCGGCTGCGCTCCTGCAGGCTCGAAAGCAGCTGAATGTTCAGGGGCTGGGGGTGGGCCAGGGGCGGGGCCAGCACCAGGCGGGGGTGGGGCCAGTAGGTGATAACCACCGAGGGGCCGCCGTGGTGCCGGGCTACTTCCAGCAGCCGCCGCAGAATCTTCTGGTGCCCCAGGTGCACGCCGTCGAAGGTGCCGGTCGTGACGGTGGCATTGCCAAGGTGAGGAAACTGCGCCGGGTCGTGAAAGACTTCCATCGGGTAAATACGCGAATTGATAAATAGAGGAGCGGGCCGCCGCCAGGCCACGTGTTTACGAAGCCGGGTCGGCGGGGGCTGAATCGGCAGGAGGGCTGCTGGCTTGGTAAAACTCCAGGCCGGCCCGCTTTTCGGGCAGGCGCTGCCGGGGTTGGCGCGGCGGGCGGGTTTCTTCTCCTTCGCGGCGCGGGGGGCGCAAGGCTTCCAAAGCTTCCAGGGTTAGGGCGTCTTCCACGCGGTACTCCCCGATGCGGGTGCGCACCAGCTTGGTCAGGTGGGCACCGCAGCCCAGGTGCTGGCCAAAGTCGCGGGCCAGGCTGCGAATGTAAGTGCCCTTGGTGCAAACCACCCGGAACTGCACCTCGGGCAGGTTGATGCCGGTCAGTTCAAACTCCTTGATGGTTACTTCCTTAGACTTGATTTCGGCCGTGTCGCCACGGCGGGCCACTTCGTAGGCCCGCTCCCCGTTGATTTTCACGGCCGAGTACAACGGCGGGGTCTGCTGAATGGGGCCGGTGAAGGCCTGGACGGCGGCCAGCAGCTGCTCGGGGGTAACGTGGGCGTAGGGCAGGTCGGCATCCACGGCCGTTTCCAGGTCGAAGGAAGGCGTGGTCTGGCCCAGGCGGAAGGTGCCGGTGTACTCTTTTTCCTGGGCCTGAATCAAGTCAATCTGCTTGGTTTTCTTGCCCGTGCACAAAATCAGCAGGCCGGTAGCCAGCGGGTCGAGGGTGCCGGCATGGCCGATTTTCTTGATGCGCAGCGTGTTCTTAACCTTGCGCACCACGTCAAACGACGTCCAGGTCAGGGGCTTGTCGAGCAGCAAAACCTCGCCGGTTTCGAAGTCGAAGGCATGGGGTTGCTGGCTCATATCAGGTGCAGGTTAATGCCCAGCGCAATCATCACCAGAATGGTAATGCCCACGATGATGCGGTAGAAGCCGAAGGCCCGGAAGCCAAACTTTGACACAAAATTCACGAACGACTTCACCGCCAACAGCGCCACAATGAACGCCACCACGTTGCCGAAGGCCAGTACCTTGAGGTCTTCGGCCAGGGGCGCATTCACCTTGTAAGACTTGTACATCTCGTAGGCCGTAATCACAAACATGGTGGGCACGGCCAGCAGGAAGGAGAAGTCGGCGGCCGAGCGGCGGTCGAAGCCCTGGGCCAGGCCCCCCACGATGGTAGCCGCGGAACGGGATACGCCCGGCACCAGGGCTAGGCACTGAAACAAGCCTATTTTCAGGGCTTGCAGGGTGCTGGGCGTGGTTACCTGCTTGCGCGACTCGCTAAACCACCGGTCGATGAAGAGTAGCACCACGCCGCCCACGACCAGGGAAGTAGCTACCACCGTCACGCTTTTCAGCAGCTCGGCAATAACGTCCTTGAGCAGAAAGCCCAGCAGGCCGAAAGGCAAAAAGGCTACGGCCAGTTTCACGTAGAAGTCGAAGCTCTGCAGAAAACGGCGCCAGTAGAGCACCACCACCGACAGAATGGCCCCGAATTGAATAGAGGTAATGTAGGTTTCGGTAAAGGGCAATTGGCCGATACCCAGCAGGTTGGCCACAATAATCATGTGGCCGGTGCTGGAAACGGGTAAAAACTCAGTTAAGCCTTCGACAATAGCCAGAATCAGGGCGTGCCAGTAGTTCATTTAGGGACGCTTGTAGGTAGGAGCCGTGGGGGCCGGGGCCACGGGGGCGGCAGGCTGGGAAGCGGTTTCGGTGCGGGTAATCGTGTCGGTAGCGGCGGGCGGAGTGTCGCCGGGCTTGGCCATAATGGCCCAGAACTCGATGATAAAGCCCACGGCCAGCAAAATCGGGCCCAGCGTGATGCCCAGGAATCCTTCGCCGTAGTCGGCCGAGTCCAGGGTCATGGTGATAAAGCCGGCCGCCAGCACGGCCAGCCCGAGGTACATCAGGCGGTAGTTGCGCTTGCCGAAGGCAAAGCGGGGAGTTTGAGTCGGTTCCATATTCGTTGTTAGTTGTTGGTAGTCAGTTGTTAGAAGTAGGCAGCAGTTCGAAGTACCAACTGACAACCAGCAACTAACCGCTAAAAAATCAATACAAATCATCGAGCGACATGCCCAGGTACTTGCGCACGGCGCGGTAGGAGCTCAGAAAGCCGATGCCACAGCCCAGCAGCACCATGCCTACCATCAGGGCCGCAATCAGCCGTTCGTCGCGCAGCAGGCGCAGCTCTTCCAGTTGCAAATAGGCATATTGGAGCAGGGCCAGCAGGAGCAGCGCGGCAATAGCGCCGCTGGCAAAGCCTTGCCAGGTAGCCCGGCGCAGAAAAGGCCGCTGAATGAAAAAGGAGGTGGCGCCCACCAGCTGCATGCTCCGAATCAGGAAGCGCTGGGAAAACAGGGCCAGCTTGATGGTATTGTTAATCAGCACGGTCACGACCAGCGTCAAGACCAAGGCGAAGCCCAGCAGCACCAGACTGATTTTGCGCAGGTTCTTGTTCACCGAGTCGATAAAGCTCTGCACGTACTCTACTTCGTACACGCCCGGCTCGGCCCGCAGTTCCTGCACGATGCGCCGCATCTGGGTAGAGTCGGTGTATTCGGCGCTGATTTTCAGTAAGTAAGCATCGCGCAACGGATTGTCGCCCAGAAACTGCTCGGCATCTTCCCCCGTTTGCTCCAGAAACTGCTTCGCACCCTCTTCTTTGGAAAGAAAGCGCACCTGGGGCTGGTCGTCTTTGTAGGCCACGTACTTTTTGCGGCTCAAGTCCTGCTGCAGGCGCAGCAGCTGGGTTTCGGGCAAGTCCCGGTCCAGATACACCTGCATTTCAATGTTTTCCTTGACCAGGTTGCTCAGCTTGTGGGCGTGAATCAGCAACAGGCCAAACAAGCCAATGACCAGCAAGGACAGCGTAATGCTGAACACTACCATCAGGTGGGGGTAGCTACCGAGCTTTTTCTTGCGGGTCGGGCGGTTTTGGGCCATGCGGCAAAGGTAAGGTTGATTGGTGATTGTTGGGAGTTGATTGTTATTGTTCAATGTCCAATAAGCATCAATCAATATTGGGCTCAGCTTAAAGCACCGTGCGCGGGTCGTCGTCGACGTTGAGCACTTCCCGGGCTTTGCGGGCGGCTGCTTCGCGGCGGCGCAGCCGCTTGCGCGAAAACAGCTCCCGGAATGAGTCGAACTGCTCGGTGTGCAGCAAGCTGACGCCGGCCCGGGCCTGGTTGGTAAGCGCGGCCTGGTCGGGGTTGAAGTCGCGGGGCGTGGTTTCGTAGCGCAGTTTGGCCCGGAACTTTCCGTCGGGCCGCAGGTAGTATTCCAGGCTCAGGTCGCCGAGCAGGGAGGCCTGACCGGCGGCGTTGGGTGTGCCGGGGTCAGTGCCCGTGGGGTTCGTTGTATTGGCACTGGTGTTGAAGCCCCCTTCCCGGGTCACGCGCAGCCGGCCGTTGAGGAAACTATAGCTCAGGCGCACCTGCAACTCCTGCAGCTGTTCCGAAGACAGCCCGTTGATGTTGAAGTCAATTTCCAGGTTCTGGTCGATCTGAGAAGTAAGCAGGCCCAGCTGGGTCGACAAGATCTGGCCCAGGCTGTTCTGTACCGTATTGTCGTTGCCGCGCAAGCTGATCTGGGTGAACTGGCCCGGCGGGGAAAGCTGCTTGAATACCAATAGGCTGAACACTTGCCGGTTGAGTTCCTGTTCGTCGTTGCGCAGCGAAGAGGTAAAGGCCGTCAGGTCGCCTTCCAGGGACGAGGGCGCATCGTTGAACTCCAGGCTCAGGCGAATAATGGGCAGCAGCAGGGGGCCGGTCAGGTTCATTACGGCCGTCACCGGCACTACGGCCCGGCTGTTGATGGCCGCCTGGCCCAGAATAGGTGCCAGGGAGGTTCGTTGGGTATAGGCGGCTGTTACGTTCATCTCGCCGGCCAGCGGGTCGCCGTTCCAGGAAATAATGCCGCCGGGCCGCACCACAAATTCCTTGTTAATGAGGCCCTGCAAGGTGAAGTTGTAGGCCCCGCGCACAATCTCGACCTGCCCGAACATGTTGAAGTCGCCGCGGGTGTCGATGTTGAGGCGCAGCTGCCCGGCGGCCGTGCCCCGGATAATGTCGCCGGTGCTTTCGTCGAGCAAAATCTCAATGTAGGCGTCCGGCGTCACGTCCAGGTTCATGTTCAGCCGTATCCCCGACAAATCCACCTGGCCCGCGGCGGCGGTGGGCACTTTCACGGTGGTCAGCGTATCAGTCAGGTTGCGGTTGACGAACTTGATGTAGCTGGCCTGCTGGGCTTTGGCGGCGTTGTCGAGCGGCAACGACAGGCGGGTGCCGGCGTCGCTGCGGGCCCGCACGTTCACAACTAAGTTATCGGAGGGGCCAAACAGCACGGCGTCGCCGGTGGCGTAGGCCGTCCCGAAATACAGCTCGTTGTCTTTGCGGGTGGTGTTGAGTACCAGCAGCTTATTGAAATTGGCCCGCAGGCCCAGGCGCATGTTCCGGAAGCCCTGGTGGAAAATATTGCCATCCAGCACGCCCGAATTGCCCAGCGGGTCGCGCAGTCGAATGGAGCGGAAATTGATGCGGTCTTCCTGAAACCGGATTCGGTCGGAGAAGGTGTAGGTGGTGCCCAGGTAGGTGAAGGTCAGCTTGCCGTTGGTCACGTCCACGTTGCCCACCAGGTTGGGGGCGGCCAGGCGGCCGGTCAGGCGCAGGGTGCCCGCGGCGGTGCCGCCCATGTCCTTGAAGAGGAAGTTGAGCAGGGGCTCGGCCAGCTTCACAGGGGCATTGTCGAGTACGGCCGTCAGGTTGAGCTGCTGCTCCTTGGCCTGGGGCGAATAGGTGCCCGCTACCCGCACCACCCGCAGCTGCTCGCGCAGCACGTCCATGTCAATCAGCAGCTGGCCGTTGCGGTTGTTCCACTCGCTGCTACCCCGCACGTTGCCAATGAGTACGTCGTCGAACTGCAGGGAGTCGACGCCGAGGGTACTGTTGATTTTCAGGGGGCCGTACACGCCGCTAATGGTGCCGGCGGCATTCACGCGGCCCGCCACATTCTGGTCCGTCAGCGGGTTCAGCGTCGTCAGGTCAAAGTCCTTGACGGCCAGCTGCAGCTGCTTGCTGGGGTCGTTGGAAATAAAGCCCTGGGCGCTGATACTCTGCAAGCCATTGCTCAGGGTAAAGTTTTGAATGTCGAATTCCTTGCCCCGACCCGAAATAATGACCGAGTTGCTGGCCGCAATGGTCCAGTCCTTGCCCAGCAGGTTCACACCCGACTGCCGGAAGACAATCTGCACGGCCTGGGGCAAAAAGGCCAGGGAGCCGTTGATGGCCGCTTTGTTGGTGGAATTGGTTTGGGCCAGAGAGGTCGAGAAGTTGATGCGTTCCTGGTCCCAGACGCCTTCCACGTAGAATTTTTCCGTCTTACCCAAACCGGGCAGCACCTGCCGCTCGGAGGTAATGTTGGCCTGGGCCAGCACTTCGGGCTGGTAGGGCAGCTTGGAGGTGTTGAATTCAAAGTCGGTGTTGAACACCCGCACGCTGTCGTACTGGATGCTGTTGAAGTGCCCGCCCAGCGCGAAAATGGACGTCGGTCCGTTGCGGAAGGAGCCGTCGATACGGGAAAAGTCGGACACCGTCAGGCCCGGCAGGAACAGGCGCAGCACGGGGTTGGCTTGCTTCAGGTACAGGTCCAGGGCAATCTGGTACTCGGGCGTGGGGCGCTGCTGCTTGCGGCGGTAGTAGCTGGCAATGGCCGCGTCGTTGCTTTCAAAGTTGAGTTGGTACTCGGTCAGCAGGGTTTGCACGTCGCGGGCCACGGCCGTAAAGTTGAAGTTGCCGTTGGCCGTCAGATTCAGTACTTCCGAGCGGACGGTGAGGCGGCGCTGGGCCCCGGTGCGCTGACTGACCACGTCGAAGGTATCGATGGGCACGGTGCGGCCGGCGAAGCTGAGGCGGGAGTTGCGCAGCACAATGCGGCCGATTAGCTCGTCGAGCTTGAGGCCCTGGAATTTCACGTCGGCCGTGGTGGCTACTACCACGCTTTGCTTGGTCAGGCCCAGGGCCCGCAGGTCGGCCCGCTGCACCCGGGCTTCCACGTCGAAGGCTTGCCGGGCTTTGTTCAGGTCGATGGTCCCGTTGGCGTCGATTTGCAGGTTGGGGTCGTTTACGGCCAGCTTGCCGTCGAACGACTGCCGGCTGAACTGCCCGTTGGTGGTAATGTTGCGGAACCGGTAGCCGTTGAGCCAGATGCTTTGCACGCTGGCGTTGGCCTTGAGCCGGGCCCGCTCGGGCGTAAAGCCCACGCCTTCCACGCGGCCGTTCATGGTAATGTCGCGCACTGTGCTTTCGTCGCCCAGCAGCTTGCCCAGCTGAAAGGCCGTGGTCTTGACCTGTCCTTCGTAAGTGGAGTAGGCCGGGTCGGTTTTAAACTTAATATTCACGTCCGACACCACCTCGCCCAGGGCCGTGCGGAAGGCGCCGTTGGCTACAAAGTCGTTGTAGAAGCCCAGAAATTGCCCGTTGAGGCGCACCGTGCCCAGGCGCGCCACGTAGGGCCAGCCCGAGGCCGGAATGTAGCGCTTGATGTCGCGCCCGTCGATAACGGAGGGCTTGAGGCGCATTTCCACGAAGCTCTCTTTCAAATTGGGCAGGCCCTGCACGTTAATATTGCCCCGCACGTGGGTGTTGCGGCCGTAGGTCACGTCCAGGTTCTTGGTCGTGAAATTGGTGACGTAGCCTTTGGCCTCGCCCGAAAGCAGCACGGTTTCCTTCAGATCCCGAATAAAAGGCTGGGGCGCGAAGGAGGCAATATCGTCGGAGTACACCCGCGACGAATCCAGCCGGGCCGTGACTTTCACCGAATCGTTGAAATCGACAAAGTTGAGGAAGTGCTGGTACTCGAACTTGATGTAGGGCCGCAACTGGCTCTTACCCACGCGCAAATCCAGGCCGGCAAATTCCCAGAACTTGTCGGCGTAGGTCATATTAGCCGTCAGCTCCTTTAACCGGGTTTTCGAGGGAATATCCACGGCCCGCAGCCCGTCAATCTGGGCGTGAATCGTGTCGCCGCGCAGCCAAAGCTGGGAGGCGTCGGCGTATACGCTGTCGATAAACATGTGGGCGTAGTCGATGGTGCGGCCGTAGGTTTCGGCCCGGGCCACGTCTTTGCGGTCGAGTACGAAGCGCCCGTTGCGCAGGCCAATGGCCTTAATCTGAAAATCGAAAGGCTTGGAAACCTTGGTCGTATCGGTGGGCCCGATCAGGCGTTTCACAGCTCCAATGAACTGGTCGAGTGTGGTCGAATCGGGCTGATTGGCGTAGGTAATCAGCGAGAAGCGCGGCTCCTCCAGCGTGAGCTTGCCCACGTGGAGGTGGCGGGGGTCAAACATCGAAAACAGCTCAATGTCGGCATCGGCCTTGCCAATGTTGAATAGCTCGCCACCCTGCCGGTCCAGCACCCGCACGCCTTCCAGCACCACGCGGGTAAAGGGTCGCACATCTACCCGGCCCACAATCACCCGTTGCCCCAGCTTATCGGTCAGGATAGTGGCGGCCCGGTGCGCCAGGTTGGTTTGCACGCTCGGAATGCGCAGGGCCAACAGCACGCCGCCCACCACCAAGCCCAGCAGCAGGAGCAGGCTTAGCAGAATTTTGAGCGTGACGGAGACGAAGCGGGGCACAGAAACAGAGCTGGAAAATGTTGAGCTTACGGGACGAAGATGCGGGATTTACCTCAATGGCTGCCTGGGAAATAAGATAAGCTGCAAAACAATTCCAGCTCCGGCCCGCGCCGTATCAAAGAATCCTGACACGTGACAAATGTGTTGGTTTAGTGTTTTAAACGACCTTTGTACTATAATTTGTGCAGGCAGCGGCCCAAAAGCGCCTAACTGCCTGCTACTACCTCTTGACTATTTCCGCATGCATTCCCCCGTCATTCTGGCTATCGAGTCTTCCTGTGATGATACGTCGGCCGCCGTTATGGCCGGCGGCGAAATCCTCGCCAACGTGGTAGCCACGCAGCAAGTGCACGAACAATACGGCGGTGTGGTTCCCGAGTTGGCTTCGCGCGCCCACCAGCAGCACCTGATTCCGGTAGTGCAGGAAGCCCTGCGCCGGGCAAAGGTAGACAAATCCGCCCTCGACGCCGTGGCCTTTACCCAGGGGCCCGGCCTGCTGGGCTCGTTATTGGTGGGCAGTATGTTTGCCAAAACCTTCGCCCAGGCCCTGGATAAACCGCTGATTGCCGTCAACCATATGCGGGCTCATATCCTGGCTCATTTCATCCGGGCGCCCCGGCCGGCGTTTCCGTTTTTGTGCCTGACCGTCAGCGGGGGCCACACCCAGCTGGTCGTGGTGCGCAGCCCGATGGACATGCAGGTAATCGGCCAAACCATCGACGATGCCGCCGGGGAAGCCTTCGATAAAACCGCCAAGCTGCTCGGCCTGCCGTATCCGGGCGGCCCGCACCTGGACAAGCAGGCCAAGCTGGGTAATCCTACGCGCTTCCCGTTTCCGGTGGGCGCCATGCCGGGCTACGACTTTTCCTTCAGCGGCCTGAAAACCTCGGTGCTGTATTTTCTGCGGCAGCAAACGGCCCAGAATCCGGACTTCGTCGCCGAAAACCTGCCCGACCTCTGTGCCAGCATTCAGCACACCATCATTCAAACCCTGCTGCGCCAACTCGTGCGAGCCGCTCAGGATAACAACCTAACCCAAATTGCCCTGGCCGGGGGCGTGGCGGCCAACTCCGGCCTGCGGGCGGCTCTAACCGAGCTAACGGCTGAGAAAGGCTGGGAGGTGTTCATTCCCGACTTCGAGTTTTGCACCGACAATGCCGGAATGGTTGCCATGACGGCCCACTTCCAGTACCAGGCCGGCGACTTTGCCGAGCCCCTCGTCAGCCCCGACCCGCGCCTGAAGCTCACCTAGGGCGGCGTATTCGCGTGTCTAATGGCCCTGCCCGGGTTAATTGCGGTTGACCAACGACAGGCGCCCGCTCGGCGTTCATACACTATTCGGTTCGCCCAAGCCGGCGAATTTGCGTACCTACGCTACTCTATAAGTATAGTACCCCGGAAGAGCTTCGGCCGGCCGGGGCTTTTGCACCCTACCATGGCCAAACAAAAAGACGATACCCCCAAGCGCGTTAATATCCTGAACCGCCGCGCCAGCTACGAATACAGCTTCCTGGCCAAATACGACGCGGGCATGATGCTGCAGGGCACCGAAATAAAAAGCATTCGGGAAGGCAACGTGAACATGCAGGACGGTTTCTGCACCTTCCACCCCGACGGTTCCCTGTGGGTGCACAACCTGAGCATCTCGCAGTACACGCTGGGCACCTACAACAACCACGAGCCGAAGCGGGAGCGGAAGCTGCTGCTCAACAAAAAGGAGCTGCGCCAGCTCGCCAACAAAACCCAGGAGCAGGGCGTCACCATCATTCCCGTACGCCTGTTTGTCAACGACCGGGGTTTTGCCAAGCTCGAAATTGCCCTGGCCAAAGGCAAAAAGCTCTTCGACAAGCGCGACGACATCAAGGCCAAAGACCAGAAGCGCGAAATGGACCGCGCCCGGGAATACTAGGTGGTGAAATAGTGTGTTTTAGGGAAGATATTTGGCCGACTGGCTTTTAAGCGGGAGTTTCGTGGATATTTGCAATAATTCGGTGATGCCCGCTCGTATACTTCAGCCCCGCTGAACGACAACTCACCATTTTACCACTTCACCAGTTCACCACTTTGAACCACGGAATCTGCGCCCTGAGCGTCGTGCCGGTGCGGGCCGAGCCCTCGGATAAAGCCGAAATTGTCACCCAGCTGATTTTTGGCGACTGTTACACCGTGCTCATTACCCAGGGCAACTGGCAGCAAATCCGGACCACGGCCGACAACTACGTGGGCTGGATGGACCCCAAGCAGCACCAGCCCGTGACCAGCGAGTACCTGGCGGCCTGGAGCGCCCAGGACCACCCGCGCAGTCTCGATGTGGTGCAGGTCGTGAGCAATGCCCAGGTGCGCATCCCGGTAACCATGGGGGCCCGCCTGCCCTTTTTTGACGGCATGACCCTGCGCCTGGGGGAGGAAACCTACTTCTACAACGGCGCGGCCACCAACCCTCAGAACGGCCACGGCCTGCAAGGCCCCCCCGAGAAGCGCTTGGCGCTGCTGCTCAAAGCCGGCCAGATTTTTCTGAAGGCTCCCTACCTCTGGGGTGGCCGTAGCCTCTTCGGCGTCGACTGCTCGGGCCTGGTGCAGCAGCTCTACGGCCTGATCGGGGTGCAGCTCCCCCGCGACGCCCGCCAGCAGATTGACCACGGCCGCACCGTGCACTTCGTCTCCCAAACCCAGCCCGGCGACCTGGCCTTCTTCGACAACGCCGACGGCAACATCGTGCACGTGGGCCTCGTGCTCGACGACCAGCAGATTCTGCACGCCAGCGGCGAAGTCCGCATCGACCCGCTGGACCACAACGGCATCTTCAACCGCAAAGCCCAGAAATACTCCCACAAGCTCCGCCTGATCAAGCGCATCTTGGCCGAATAGGGGTAATGTGTTTATGCGCAACAGGCCCGGGCGAGACTGAACAGCCTTACCCGGGCCTGTTGCGTCCATTTCTTAACATTCCCCAGCATGGGCCCGCCGGTACCGTAAATCGGCTATATAGCGGAGCTTTCCAGCCACTTTAGCGAAAGGAAACTTAAGCCCGCCGCTATTGTTAATACGCTTAGAATCATCTAGCTTTCGCTGTATCAGATGATTATTTCACCGAGCGTATGGACCAAAAAGTGCTAGTTCTCAATGGCGACTATACCGCCATTACGCTGTGCAGCGTGCAGAAGGCTTTTGTGCTATTGTTTCTGGATAAAGCCGAGATGATAGCCAAGTCGGACCACGGGGTGCTGCGTACGATTTCCTCTGCCTATCCCAAGCCCAGCATTATCCGCTTGCAGCGCTACGTGCGCGTGCCCTACAAGGGCATTGCCCTGAGCCGGCATAACATTATGAAGCGGGACCATTTCGAGTGTCAGTACTGCGGCTCCACTAAAAACCTGACGCTGGACCACGTGCTGCCCCGTTCCCGCGGCGGCGACTCGTCGTGGACCAACCTGCTGACGGCCTGTGCCCGCTGCAACCACGCCAAGGGCCACCGCACCCCTCAAGAAGCTGGCCTTACCATCAGACAGGTGCCCAAAAAGCCAACCTTATCCGGTTTTCTCAGGCTTAGTGCCGGCACCATCGACCAGAACTGGCATCCGTATCTAACCAACTAACGCCGGGAGCAGCTGCTTCCGGCTTTTTTGTGCCCGGCTACCAGCCGAAGTAAGCCTGCCAGCTCTGCTTGCGTGGGCAAACAAGCGCACGGGCCGGCGTGAAAAGCAGCCAACGCCTAAGTAGCAGAGCAGCAAGGTGAAGCTCCGCCCCGGCTGATTGAATTGATTTTGGAATTGTGCAAAATCCTGGGGTGGACGCACCAATTACGGTGCAGCTGCTGTTAGATGCGGTATCTTTGCAGCAGTCCACCCAGCTTCAGTTCATGTCAGCAGTACCCAAGTTTGCGGCTTCCCGCTCTTTTCACACCGAGTTAAAAAACCGTATCAACGCTTACTTCGAGGAGTCGGGTAAGGAGCAGACGGGCACCACCAGCCTGTTTGTGAAAGCCATTATCCTGACCGGGGCCTTCGTGGCGTTGTATGTCCACGTCGTGTTCTACACGCCATCGGCCCTGCTGGCCGTTGTAGAGTGCGCCCTGATGGGCGCCGTCGGCTCGGCCATCGGTTTCAACGTGATGCACGACGGGGCCCACGGCTCGTTCAGCAAATCCAAGTGGGTAAATCAGTTTGCCGCTTTCACGCTGAATGTGATGGGAGGCAACAGCTTTATGTGGAACATGAAGCACAACCTGATTCACCACATGTACACCAACGTGGACGGCTTCGACGACGACATTGATGCCCAGCCCTGGCTGCGCCTGAGCTCGACCCAGCCCCGCCACCGCTTTCACCGGTTCCAGCACCTCTACTTCTGGTTTTTCTACGCCCTGCTCTTCATTGCCTGGATTTTCTTCATGGACTACCAGAAGTACTTCAAAGGCAAGATAGGGGAGGTGCCGATTAAGAAAATGACGGCCACCGACCAGGGCGTCTTCTGGGGTTTCAAGGCCCTGCACCTGTTTCTGTTTATGGCCCTGCCGATTTACCTGGTCGGTTTCTGGGCTTGGCTGGTCGGCTTTATCGTGTTTGGCTGCGTGGCGGGCTTCTGCCTGAGCCTGGTATTCCAGCTGGCCCATACCGTAGAGCATGCGGCTTTCCCGATTCCCCACGAAACCACCAACAAGCTGGAAGACGAGTGGGCCATTCACCAGATCAAGACGACGGCCAACTTCGCCACCGACAATAAGGTTATCAGCTGGCTGGTAGGCGGGCTGAACTTCCAGGTCGAGCACCACTTGTTTCCCAAGATTTCGCACGTGCATTACCCTGAAATCAGCAAGATCATCAAGCAGATGTGCCAGGAGTTTGGGGTAACCTATAACGAGTACCCCAAGATGCGCTACGCCGTAGCTTCCCACGTGTCGTTTCTGCGCCAGATGGGCCGGGCGTAACCCTGCCGAAATAAAGATCAAAAGCCGAGCTGCAAACTAAAAGCTCGGCTTTTTCGTTGGTCTTGTTGACTTTCCCAAGAAAGTAGAGTAGATATCCGCAAGGTGTGGACGTCAGAATAAGTGCTGGAAGCCTCGGCCTCGGCGCTGACCCACGCTGCCCCGCAGCCGGGTTGCACAACCAACCATCCTTGCTGATGTCACTTCCCAAATTTGCTCCTCCGCGTAACTTTTACGCCGAGTTACGAGCCCGCACCAACCAATATTTCGAAGAAGCCGGCAAGTCTAGCACGGGCGGCTTCAGCATCGTGGGCAAAGCGCTGCTGCTGACCACCTGCTTTGTGCTGCTCTACGTGCACCTCGTGTTTTTCACGCCGGCTACGGCCCTGGCCTTGCTCGAGTGCGTGCTGCTGGGGGGCGTTATTTCGGCCATTGGCTTTAACGTGATGCACGACGGGGCCCACGGCTCGTTCAGCAGCCACAAGTGGCTGAATCATTTTGCCGCCTTTACCCTCAATATCCTGGGTGGCAGCAGCTACATGTGGAACGCCAAGCACAACGTGATTCACCACATGTACACCAATATTGAGGGCGCCGACGACGATATCGACATCCGGCCCTGGATGCGCATGAGTGCCGGGCAGCCTCACTACAAGCTGCACCGCTTTCAGCACCTCTATTTCTGGTTTCTGTACTGCATGCTCTACATTTCCTGGATTTTTGTGATGGACTACCAGAAGTACTTCACCAAGAAAATCGGGGATATGCCGCTCAAGAAGATGGATACGGCCGACCACCTCATTTTCTGGGGCTTCAAGGTGCTGAATCTCTTTCTCTACATTGCCCTGCCGATTTACACAGTTGGCTTCCTGGGCTGGCTGGCCGGCTTTGCCGTCACGACGTGCTTCGCCGGCCTGGTGCTGAGCCTGGTGTTTCAGCTGGCCCACACCGTGGAGCATACCGCCTTCCCCATGCCCCACGAAACGACGGGTAAAATGGAAGATGAGTGGGCTATTCACCAGATCAAGACGACGGCCAACTTCGCCACCGAAAACCGCCTGATCAGCTGGCTGGTAGGCGGGCTGAACTTCCAGGTCGAGCACCACTTGTTTCCCAAGATTTCGCACGTGCACTATCCCGCCATCAGCAAGATCATCAAGCAGATGTGCGGCGAGTACGGGGTGGAGTATATCGAATACCCCAAGATGCGCTACGCCGTAGCTTCCCACGTTTCCTTTCTGCGCCAGATGGGCCGGGCTGCTTAACGCCTGATTTCAGCACGAAGAACAAAAAAAGGCCTGCTCATGGAGCAGGCCTTTTCTGATTACCTATGATTACAATTCGGAATTAGCCTAGAAGGCCCGGCTGGCAGCGGCGGAGCCAGCCGTTGCATTTGCCGGCGCCACCCCGATAAAGTTCAACAAGTCTTGGTTGAGACGGTCCTTTTCCGTTACAAACAAGCCGTGGGGGGCCCCGTCGTACTCTACATACTGGGCATGAGGCACGTACTGCGTCATGCGCTTGCCGCTTACTTTATGTGGCACCGTGTCGTCGCTGGTACCGTGGATAACCAGCGCCGGTACCTTAAGGCTTTGCAGGTCCTGGCGGAAGTCGGTAGCGGCAAAGGCGTACACGTCCTGCTCGGTGGCGCGGGGCGAGGCCAGCTGGCAGATAGACTGCATCCAGTCGAGCGTGGGCTGGCTGACGGGGTGGCTGATGACGCCTACGCCGAAGAACTGCTTCCCAAAGGTGGAAAGGAAATCGAACCGGTCTTTGCGGATGCCCTCAATCATCTTGTCGAAGTTTTCCTTGGGGGCTCCGTCAGGGTTGTCGTCGGTTTGGAGTAGGAAGGGCGTCACGGCCGATACGAAGGCTACCCGGCTGACGCGGGCCCCGCCGTGGCGGCTCATGTAGCGGGCCACTTCGCCGCCGCCCATTGAGAAGCCCACTAGGGTCACGTCCTGCAGATTCAACTCCTCGAGCACGGCCTTCAAGTCATCGGCCAGCGTATCGTATTCGTGGCCTTCCCAGGTTTTAGTCGATTGACCGAAGCCGCGGCGGGTGTAGGCAATAACGCGGAGGCCGTGCTTGGGCAACTCGGCCAACTGGTACTCCCACATTTCATAGGAAGCCGGCCAGCCGTGAATCAGTACGACGGGTTTGCCCTGACCTTGGTCGGTATAGTGCAGTCTGATGTCTTGGCCATTAGCATCCTGGCCGACTTTGATGTAGCTCATGAGAATAGGGGTGTGGTTGTAGAACACTAGAGTAAGGGTGTGTACTGTTCACCTGCGGTAGGAGTTACAGTTGTGCTTACAGTGCCCACAGGCCCCTAATGCATTTTTCTCTACAAAGCAGAAAGCCCAGCCGTTGAACTCTCCCTACAGCCCGACGAAATATTATTTGGCGGAGAATATTTTGTATGGGAGGAGAACAGTAACTGCTACGAAACCCATAGGTGCCAACGCTTCGTGATACGCCACCGACCGCTCATCTTCTTGGCAAATATTAACGTCCCGCCACCACACTCGCTGCCGCATCCGTAGTCCTGCAAAAAGCAAGCTGCTGTGAAGGTTCTGTTAAAGCTTATGCGAGAGAAAAGAAGATGCGCCTTGGGTTTGGAGTTTTCGCCGCGTACAACGGGCTTGACACTGGAACCCACGTAGAAATTATGGTGCTTAGTAAGCGTGACTACTTCCAATGGAATAGGAACTGATGTGGTGATTGAATCCGTGAGTTTTGCCAACAACTGCTCAGCGGAATCAGCCCTGTCGCTCTTATTCCTAAGATGCCTATAGTTCCAATGTTCTTTGAGGGGTATTAACCGATCTGCTACATATAGGTCATAGTACACCGTGTCGTAGGGTAGCTTGGAGGTGGTGCCCGGTGGGGGTGGAGGTAGAGGTATGTACTCCCCGGGAGCAATAATTTCCTCAAACAGATCTACCAGCACCTGCGCTTCCTGCTGGCGGTAGTACTCCGACTCCGGCGAGTGGATGTCGGGCGCTTTCGAGCAAGCCCCCAGCAGCACGGCCAACGTTCCCAAAAGCAGCCGGTTTTTCATGCCGTCAAAGTAGTGCTTTTCAAGTGCTTCCAGCTGTGGGAAACTTGCCGCAAACTCCGTATCTTTGCCGCCCCGCCAGGGTGGCGGGGTCTGGAGCTGAGCTTCAGGAAGTTACTCATAACGCGGACCCGGATTTGATCCTAAGCCGGCCGTGTATAGTAGGATCAACCAGTATTATGGCAGTAGAAGTAGTTGACAACTTCGATTGGGACAACGTCGGAGCTTCGCAGTTTGGTGGTAACTATACCGCCGACCAGCGCGCCGAGATGGAAAAAATGTACGGCGACACGCTGACGACCGTCCAGGAAGAAGAAGTGGTAAAAGGTACCGTAGTTGGTATCACCGACCGCGACGTTATCCTGAACATCGGCTTTAAGTCGGACGGCCTCGTGCCCCTGTCGGAATTCCGCGACCTGACCGACCTCAAAATCGGTGACCAGGTAGAGGTATTCATCGAAGACCAGGAAGACTCAAACGGCCAGCTGATCCTGTCACGCAAGAAGGCGAAGATCAAGCAGGCTTGGAAGTCGATTTACGACGCTCTGGAGAATGACACCATTCTCGAAGGCGTAGTAAAGCGTCGGACCAAAGGTGGTCTGATCATGGATCTGGACGGCGTAGAGGCCTTCCTGCCCGGCTCGCAAATTGACGTGAAGCCTATCCGTGACTTCGACATTTATGTCGGCCGTCGTATGGAAGTGAAGGTTGTGAAAATCAACGCCGCTTTCGACAACGTAGTAGTATCGCACAAAGTCCTGATCGAGAAAGACCTCGAGAAGCAGCGCGAAGCTATCCTCAACAACCTGGAGAAAGGCCAGATCCTCGAGGGCGTTATCAAGAACATGACCAACTTCGGTGTGTTCATCGACCTGGGTGGTGTCGACGGTCTGCTGCACATCACGGACATCTCGTGGGGCCGCATCGCGCACCCTTCGGAGGTTCTGCAGCTCGACCAGAAACTCAACGTGGTTGTTCTGGACTTCGACGAAGCCAAGAAGCGTATCTCGCTCGGCCTGAAGCAGCTGACTCCCCACCCATGGGATTCGCTCGTCGCCGAAATGGGCGTAGGCTCGAAGGTGAAAGGCCGTATCGTGAACGTAGCTGATTACGGCGCGTTCATGGAAATCATCCCCGGCGTTGAAGGTCTGATCCACGTTTCGGAAATGAGCTGGAGCCAGCACCTGCGCAACCCGCAGGACTTCATCAAGCAGGGCGACGTAGTGGAGGCTCAGATCCTGACCCTCGACCGCGAAGACCGCAAGATGAGCCTGGGCATCAAGCAACTGACCGAAGACCCATGGACCCGCGCTGACTTCGGCACGAAGTACGCCGTAGGTTCTAAGCACAACGGTCTGGTGCGCAACCTGACCAACTTCGGCCTGTTCGTAGAGCTGGAAGAAGGCGTTGATGGCCTCGTGCACGTTTCCGACCTGTCGTGGACCAAGAAGATCAAGCACCCCTCCGAAATGGTGAAGGTGGGCGACCGTCTGGACGTGCAGGTACTGGAGCTCGACGTAGCCAACCGTCGTCTGGCCCTGGGCCACAAGCAGCTGGAAGAAAACCCCTGGGATACGTTCCAGACGGTGTTCACCCCCGGCTCGGTGCACAAGGCTACCATCACCGAGAAAAACGACCGGGGTGCCGTGCTCGAGCTGCCTTACGGCATCGAGGGCTTCGCTTACCCCAAGTCGCTGCAGAAAGAAGACGGCTCGCAGGCTGAGAACGGCGAATCGCTGGACTTCCGCGTAGTGGAATTCTCGAAGGATGACCGTCGGATCGTACTGTCGCACACGGCTGCTTACAACCAGCAGGCCGAAGAGGATAGCCGCGCTTCGAAATTCGCCAAGAAGAAGCCCGCCGGCGGTGCCGGTGCTGCTGCTCAGGGCGAAGGCAAGCTGAGCGACCTCAAGAAGCCCGCCGCTGGCGAGAAGTCGACCCTGGGTGACCTGGACGCTCTGTCGGCGCTGCGCGACAAGATGATGGGTACCGAGCGTCAGGCTGGCGAGCAGAAGCTGCAGGCTTCGGCCGAGGCCAAGGCTCCCGCCGCTGAGGCTCCTGCCGAAGGCGGTATCCTGGCTGCCGTAACTGGTGCTGCTTCGGCCGCGCTGGACAAGGTGACCGAGGTTGCCGGCGACGTAGTTGACACGGTGAAGCACGCTCTGTCGAACGATGACGCTGACCAGAAAGACGAAGAGAAAGCCTAAGCTTGCTTGAAGTCGAAAATAGAAGAGGCCCTGGAGTAATCCAGGGCCTTTTTTATGGATTGCCGCCGCCCAGTTCGTGCGGCGCTTACACCCAGTAGCTGCCCACATATTTCTTCTGCCAGAAAGCCAACGGATTAAGCCTAGCGGGAACGAAAAACACCCGGTTGATTTGGAAAAGGAAGAATATGCCGTAGCTTTGCAACCCAATCCACACCCGGTGACGTGACCGAGTGGCTAGGTAGAGGTCTGCAAAACCTCCTACAGCGGTTCGAATCCGCTCGTCACCTCTCTTTTTAGTTCCTGTTTTCAGTAGCTCTGTACCCCGGTCGATTAGCCCCGACCGGGGTTTTTTGCTTTTAATTCCGGGCATATAGTAATCTATCCATATTTTTTGCCGGGATTTATACGGATGATGGGTAGTTGATTCGCTGAAACTGAATCAGTTTGTGGGCAATGCGTAAAAACAGGGCGAAGCCAGGTATCCTAAACTATAATCCCTACATTTCATTTCCGCGTAAGAACGCGCACCTACCTATTCCTTTCTGCCATTCCCCTATGAAAATCATTGATCTTCGCACAATGCGCGGTCCGAGCTACTGGTCTGTAAAACATTACAAGCTGATTGTAATGAAGGTAGACTTGGAAGATCAGGCAGATGCATGGTCAAATACTTTTCCCGCACTGGCTGAGCAGTTGCCCGCTCTCCTGCCGGAATTAGACCATTATCTGCCTTCGGACACAGAAAAGTCTCAGCAGAAACATCCCCCCCTGACAGCCGAGCAGCTTCAGGATGGCGAGCCGCTGGGCCATGTTATTCAACATGTGGCGCTGGCGCTGCAGCGTATGGCGGGTATGCCAGTGTTTTGGGGCAAATCGTATCCGGCCCACCAGCCCGGGGTGGAGTTCGTCGTGTTCTGCTACCAAGAGGAGCGGGCCGGCCGCGTAGCCGCCGAAGCCGCCGTGCAGCTGGTAAACGACTTATGCCAGGGCAAAACCGTGGAAGTCCAGCAGATTGTGGACGAGCTGCACGAGATTCGCGAAGACGAGTTTGTCGGGCCCAGCACGTGGAGCATCGTCTCGGAAGCGGCATCCCGCAACATTCCCTACATTCAGCTCAAGAACAGCAATATCATTCAACTGGGCTACGGAGTCAACCAGAAGCGTATCTGGGCCACAACGACCAGCTATACCTCGCATGCCGGGGTAGAGGTGGCGGGCAATAAGAACCGCACCAAGGCCATGCTGAAAGACTCCGGGGTGCCGGTGCCCACGGGTACCACCGTGTATTCGGAAGCGGGCCTACGGGATGCCGTGGAGGATTTGGGTTACCCAATCGTGACCAAGCCGCTGGACGGTAACCATGGCAAGGGGGCTACCATTCGCATCACCAATTGGGAAGATGCGCTGGAAGGCCTGAAAGCGGCCCAGGTGTACTCACGAGCCGTTATTGTTGAGCAGTTCATCGAAGGCGACGACCACCGCCTGCTGGTTGTGAACGGCAAGCTCATTGCCGCCGCCAAACGGACTCCGGCTGCTGTTACCGGCAACGGGACCAACACCATTCAAGAGCTGATTGATGAAGTCAACAAGGACCCCCGCCGCGGTATTGGCCACGAAAAGGTCCTGACCAGCATCAAGGCTGACCAGCATACGCTCGATATTCTCAAGGCCCAGGATCTGACCCTGGAATCGGTGCTGCCGGCTGGGACACAGCTTTACCTGAAAAGCACGGCCAACATCAGCACCGGTGGTACGGCCACCGATGTAACCGACTTGGTGCACCCCTACAACGTATTGCTGGCACAGCGTGTCGCTGGTATAGTAGGCCTCGACATCTGCGGCATCGACGTACTAACCTCCGACATTGCCATTCCCTTAAACGAGACGCGCGGTGCCGTTATTGAGGTTAATGCTGCGCCGGGTTTCCGGATGCATATTTCTCCGGCTGATGGTCTGCCCCGCAACGTAGCCGAGCCGGTTGTCGACATGCTGTTTCCGCCCGGAGTAAACGCCCGCATCCCAATCTTCGCCGTAACCGGTACTAACGGCAAAACCACCACCACACTGCTGCTTTCGCACATCGTAGCCTCGCAAGGCTATAAGGTAGGCCATACCACCACCAGCGGCATTTTCATTCAGGGCGTGCAGCTGCAGAGCGGCGACTGCACCGGTGGGCAAAGCGCCGAGTTTGTGCTGAAAGACCCCACAGTAAACTTTGCCGTGCTGGAAACCGCCCGGGGCGGGATGCTCCGCTCGGGTCTGGGTTTTCACACCTGCGACGTAGCCGTGGTAACCAACGTGGCAGCCGACCACTTAGGCATGCGCGACATCTATACCGTCGAGGAAATGGCGCAGGTGAAAGGGGTGCTGCCCCGGACGGTGCGCAAAAACGGCTGGGCCGTGCTGAATGCTGACGACGACCTGGTATATGCCATGCGCGAGAAGCTGGAATGCCGGGTGGCCTTGTTCAGCATGAATGAGCATAGCTCCCGCATTCGGGAGCACGCTGAAAATGGAGGGTTGGCCGCCGTGTACGAAGAAGGCTACATCACCATTTATAAAAACAGCTATAAGCTGCGCATCGGCCGGGCCGCGGAGTTTCCCATTACTTTCGGAGGCCGCGCTACCTTCAACATTGAAAATGCCTTGGCAGCAGCGCTGGCCTGCTATTGCTACGGCTTCGACAAGGACGACATCAAGCAAGCCCTGCGCACCTTCGTGCCCTCGGCGGCCAAAACACCGGGCCGGATGAATGTCTACAAGTTTCCCACTTTTGAGGTTATCGTCGACTACGCGCACAACACGCACGGTATCGAGAAATTCGCCGAATTTCTGAATGCTACCGAGGCCACGCATAAGGTAGGCGTGGTATCGGGCCTGGGAGACCGGCGCGACGAAGACACGCTGAGCTTCTCGCGCGTGGCGGGTAAGATCTTCGACGAAGTTGTGCTGCGGCAGGACCGTGACCTGCGCGGCAAGACCAAAGAGGAGCTTAAGGAGATTATGACCCGTGGTCTGCGTCTGGATAAGCCCGAGCTGCCCATTACCTACATCGAAGACGAAATGGACGCCATTGACCACGTCTTAAACACCGCCAAGCCGGGCTCAGTAGTGGTGCTCTTTACCGAGAACATCAAAGCTACCCTGCAGAAGCTGGACGAGTTCGAGTCGCGCATTCCGGTGCTGGCTTCGTAGAACGTTAAAGCAACCCAACAAAAAAGCCCGGCTAGTCAGCCGGGCTTTTTTGTTGAAGGCAGGTCGGGAAACTTACTTCAACGTAAAGGTCGATTTGCCAATCATAACCCCGCCGGAGTAAAGTTCTACCGTGTGCAGGCCCGTTTTGTAGGGCGCTCCTTTGGCATAAACAAACTGCACAGGCTGGCGGGTGTTGTCAAATACGATGTCCTGCTTGGCCGTGTAAAAAGCTTCCGAGCCGTCAATCATGAAAGTGCCGCCGCCGGTGCTCAGATTGTACAGCGCAGCCCCATCCGGCTCGATCAGGCGCATCATGATTTCCTTGGTTTCCTTTGGCGACACGTCGTTGCGGCCCAGGTTGAAAGTTACTTTCACTTTCTCCACGCGCTTAGCCCGGAACTCGTTGTCGTCGTCGTCCTTTTCCTTGTTGCGGGCATTGATAACACCCACGCGGATATTCTCAGCCAGTAGGCGGGAGGCAATGCTCACCTTTTCGGCCAGCTCCTGGTTCGAGCGCACCACCGTCGTGATGGTGTCCGTCAGGCGGTTCTGCCGCTCTTTCAGCGTAGTGGTCTCCGTATACAGCGCTTCGTTGTCGCTCTTCAGCTGCGCAATTTCTTCGTCTTTCTTTCGCAGCTGGTTTTCAAAATTAGCCGCCCGTTGCTTGAAGCGGCGCTGCTCGGCAATGGAGAAGCTACCCGCTTTAAAGGAACGCAGCTTGAGCAAGTCGGCATTGATGGCCGCAATTTTAGCTTCCAGTGAGTCGTTGGCCAGTCCCATGCCCTGCACTTCCTGGCTTTGCCGCTCGAAGTCGGCTTTCAATGCCTCGTACTGCTTGATCTGCTCTTCCAGCTTCGAATCCTTTACTTTCAGGTCAGCCGTGAGTTGTTCATTCTGTTTGCCCTTCTGCTGGTTCATGTAGAACAGCACGCCGTTGATGCCTAGCAGGACCAGGATAAGGGCCACGATCAGTAGGACACGGTTGTTGTTCTTTGGCTCGGTGCTTTGGTTTTGTTCCATTGCGGAGGGGGTTAAATGAGGCCCGGACTGTTCGGGCGGTGGGTTACCTTTATGCACAAAAATAAAGGGATTGCCTACCTAGGCAAGTTTCGCGAGTAAATACTCCATCCGTATGCAATCAGATGTAGAGCTTGATGCCAATTATTGGAATGCACGCTACGTGGCGGGGCAAACCGGATGGGACGCTGGCGCCATAACGCCGCCCCTGCGGGATTATTTTGACCAGCTGAGCCTGCCACGGACTAGTAAAATTCTTATTCCGGGGGCCGGGCGGGGCTATGAGGCTGAATATCTGCATACTGCAGGCTACAACAATGTTTTCGTGGCTGATATAGCTCCCGAAGCCTTACGGGACCTGCAACAACGGGTTCCGGATTTTCCGGCTGAACACCTCTTGGAACAGGATTTTTTTACGCTGCCTGCCGATTCCGCCTACGATTTGATCGTGGAGCAAACCTTTTTCTGCGCCCTCAACCCGAGCCTGCGGCCGACTTACGCCCAGCAATGCGCCGCCCTGCTGCGCTCCGGTGGCACCCTCATGGGCCTGCTGTTCGACACAGTGTTCAGCCAGCCGGGTCCGCCCTTTGGTGGCAGCCGGGCCGAATATGAATCGTATTTTGCGCCGTATTTCGACTTTGTACACTTCAGCTCCGCCCACAATTCTATTCCGCCCCGGCAAGGGCGGGAGTTGTTTATGTGTTTGAAGAAGAAATGACAGCTGCATGAACCGCCCCCAACCTGTCCGTCCCCCGCAATTCATTACCCTCCTCGGTAAGGTGATGAACGTGTTGCTCGCTCTGGTGTGTGCCACCGCTACCATCTGGGCTGGGCGGTTGTTTATGGTGCGGCAGGGGCTGCCTTACGATGCTGCCGGCCAGTACGTGAATCCGCAAACCGGCATCATTTACGATGATAACATCGTGCGCGTGGCACTGGGCTTAACGCTCTTGTTTGGCGCTCTGACTTTACTGTTGCTGCTCACGGCGTACAAGCTGTATCGAGCTTCGCCCCGGCGCAAAGCCCGCTGATTTTTCTGAAACCAACATTCCGTGTTTTTTACTTCCATGATAGAATCTCTCGCCACCACGCTGCCCCATTTCCGCAATACCAACTCCGGCCAGTTTTTTCTGATGGCTGGTCCCTGCGTGATAGAAGGGGAGGATATGGCTTTGCGCATAGCCGAACGGGTCAAGCACATGACCGACAAGCTCCAGATTCCCTACATTTTCAAAGGCTCCTACCGCAAAGCCAACCGTAGCCGCCTCGATTCTTTCACGGGCATCGGCGACGAAACGGCCCTGCGCATTTTGCAGAAGGTAGGGCGGGAAATTGGGGTGCCTACCGTAACCGACATTCACGAGTCGGAGGAGGCCGCCTTAGCCGCCGAGTACGTCGACGTGCTGCAGATTCCGGCCTTTCTGTGTCGGCAAACCGACTTGCTGGTGGCCGCGGCCAAAACCGGCAAGGTGGTCAACGTGAAAAAAGGACAGTTCCTGAGCGGTGAGTCCATGCAGTTTGCCGTGGATAAAATTCAGCAGTCGGGCAATGCGCACGTGATTCTCACGGATCGGGGCAACTCCTTCGGCTATTCCGATCTGGTAGTTGACTTTCGCAACCTGCCCGCTATGCGCAGTTTCGGCGTACCCGTGGTAATGGACGTGACCCACTCCTTGCAGCGCCCCAACCAGGCCAGCGGGGTTACCGGGGGGCAGCCCGCCCTGATTGAAACCATTGCCAAAGCGGCTATTGCCGTCGGTGCCGATGGGCTCTTTATCGAAACACACCCGACTCCCGCCACGGCCAAGTCGGACGGGGCCAATATGCTGGCCCTGGATCAACTGGAAGACTTGCTGGTAAAGCTGACCCGCGTGCGGGAAGCTGTTCGGTAAAAGTTGGGTTGTTGGTGAGTGGTTCTGGTTTCTGTAGAAAAAGCCAAAACCGCTCACCGCTAAGCCTTAGGGCGCCAGCTGCTTGACCCGGTTCAGCAGGTTGTCTACTGCATTGTCGAAGCGGAGCGCGAAGTGCTGCTTGGGCTGGTTCTGGCGAAAAAACACCAAGCCGATAAAGAACAGATCCACCGTCAGGCGCACCTCCGGATGGGCTTTAACGGTTGCCCACGCCCGTTCCATCTCCGCCGACCAATGGATATCATCCAGCACAAATACGCTGTGGTTGGTGCGGTAGGGCAGGCACTGCTCGAAATACCGCACCGTGGGCTCGTAGCGGTGGTTACCATCGAAGAATGCAAAGTCCAGCGGGCCGGGCAAAGTGGCTAGAGTTGGAGCCAGAGTCTCGTCCAGGTTGCCTTCAACAAGTTGAATGTTCTGGAGCTGCAGCGTCTGAAACGTCTGTTGAGCCACGGCCGCCGTAGCCGGGCAGCCTTCGAAGGTAACAACGCGGGCCCGGGAGTCAGCAGCGGCCAGATAGGCCGTCGTCAGGCCCAGGGAAGTGCCCAGCTCCAGAATGGTGCGGGGCTGGAAATGATTAACCAAACGGAACAGCAGCTGGCCAAACTGCCGGGGCTTGGCCGCGGCGTGGGCAATGCTGCGGATGCTGCGCTGCCGGCCGGCGCCGGTGTGGGAGCCGGCCCCAAAGTCGCGCACCGTAATGACCGTGTCGTCCCGCAGCAACTCCTGCCGCCGCGCCTCAATGGGTTCGTAAGCGGCAAATAGCCCGTCGTGGTTGATAACGTGGGCGTAGAGTCCAAAAACGAACGGGGAATGCAACCCATGTGCATTCCCCGAGCGGAATAAAAAGCGGAGGTAACTAAAAGCCTGGAAAAACAAGAAGCAGAACGTAGGAGCAGAATAGGAGGGCTCAGGACTGCTGCGCGTCCCTCGGCGAGCCGGACCCGGGCTGGGAAGCCCGGCAAAATTAGTTTAGGCGGTAGGGGACTACCAACGTGAATTCGGGAATTTCGACGCTGAACTCGCGCCCATCCACGAGGCGCTCCATCTGGTAAGAGCCACGCATCTTGCCCAGTCCCGACTTCAGGTTACAACCCGAAACGTACTGGTGCGAGTCGCCGGGTTCCAGCACGGGCTGCTGGCCTACTACTCCCTCGCCTTCTACTTCGCGCACCACGCCGTTGGCATCGTAGATGTACCAATGACGGCGCAGGAGCTTTACCGTGTATTCGCTGCCATTAAGAATATCAATCTTGTAGGCAAACACGTAGTGTTCCTGAGCTGGACTGGAGTAGTCAGGCAAATAATTGGTCGTAACGCTAACGGTAACGCCCTGCGTAGTCGTCGTATTCATGGCTCCTGTGCGGTTCTGTGAAGGACTAACAACAGTGTCCGGAAATTGGTTTATCTACGCAGCGGCGACCCCTGAAGGCCGGCCAACCCGCAAAAAAATCTTTCCCTTATGTCCGTAAAGATAGAAGAAAGCTGGCGCAAGGTACTCGCCGCCGAGTTTGAAAAACCATATTTTCAGCATCTCATTACGTTTGTCCGCGGCGAATATGCCACAACCACGGTGTACCCGCCCGGGCCCGCCATTTTTCATGCTTTCGATGCCTGTCCGTTCGAGCAGGTGAAGGTCGTTATCCTGGGCCAGGACCCGTACCATGGCAAAGGACAAGCCAACGGATTGTCCTTCTCCGTAGCCGATGGGGTTCGGACGCCCCCGTCTCTGCAAAACATCTTTAAGGAGCTGCAGGATGATATTCCTACGGCCACGCCGCCGCCCAACGGCAACCTGGACCGCTGGGCCAACCAGGGCGTACTACTGTTAAATGCCACACTGACGGTGCGAGCCAAAGAGCCGGGCTCCCACCAGAAGAAAGGTTGGGAACAGTTCACCGACGCCGTAATTCAGCGCATTTCCGAAGAAAAGGAGCACGTCGTGTTCATCCTCTGGGGCGCCTACGCGCAGAAGAAGGGGGAGGTCATTGACGAGAAAAAGCACTTGGTCATTCGCTCGGCGCATCCGTCGCCCTATGCTGCCGACCGGGGCTTTTTCGGCTCCCGGCCTTTCAGCCAAACCAACGCTTATTTGCAGCAGCACGGCCTGCCGCCAATTGAGTGGTGATATTGTCCATGAAAATCCGCTCCACGCTGCTCTGGGCACTGGCGACGGTAATACTAACTATTCGCACGCATTACGCCTACCAGCACAATCACTACTAGGACTTCGGAGTGCTGGCTGTGTTCATCAGCTCATTTGGTTTATATGTACTCGTACTTATCGTGGGCTGGCTTTTCAACAGGATACGGTGAGCGGTAAGCACGAAGCAGATAACTTAAAAGGCCCGCCGGAGCTAACCGGCGGGCCTTTTAAGTTGAGCAGTAAGCAACTTCCCTAGTGGATGAAATTGAACAAACGGCTCCAGCGGATTTTGTGGAAGAAGTCGGCGTAGGGGTCTACCGACATCCAGATTAGCACCGCTTTGCCCACGATATGGTCTTCGGGAACAAAGCCCCAGTAGCGCGAGTCGAGTGAGTCGTGGCGGTTGTCGCCCATCATGAAGTAGTAGTTCTGCTTGAAGGTATAGCTCGTCAGCGGCTTGCCGTTCTGGGTCAATACCCCATTCTGCATGCTTACGCCCTCATTATGCTCGTAGCGCATGATGATTTTCTGGTAAATAGGCGTGTTTTCCGGCGTCAGCTGCACGGTCTGGCCTTCCTTGGGTAGCTGCAAAGGGCCGTAGTTATCCTTGTTCCAGTTTTTAGACGGGCCGGTCAGCGTAGGAGTGCTCTGGGGATAATCCGGATTGTTAGGAAAAACCTCTGCTTCGCCCTGGCCTGCGGGGGCTTTATCCAGTACCACTCCTTTAATAAAAGACTGCTGCTTGAAGTACTCCGCCGTTTTGGGCGTCGCATCGACCACGTAGGCCGGACCCATCTGGGTCATCTGGGCCTGGGGTACCCCGTTGGGGCTGTTGAAGTCGGAAATGCCCTGCTCCTGGAATACTTTGTCGCGTACGGGCTCATTTACCTGCAGGAAGTAGCGGTTCTGGCTTTGGGCCGGATTTACGGCCGGCTTGCCATTCACGTACACCTGCATGTCCTTTATTTCCAGCACGTCGCCGGCCACGGCTACGCAGCGCTTGATGTAGTTGGTGCGCAAATCGGCAGGGTGCTGGTTTTCGAAAGGCACGTTGAACACGACCACGTCGTTGCGCTGCACTTCCGAGAAGCCCGGCAGCCGGTAGGAGGGTAGCTGAATAGCGTCCGAGTAGCTTTTCAGGCTGGTACCCCAGAGCGTCTGGTGCGTCAGCGGTACCTGTAGCGGCGTCTGCGGAGTGCGGGGTCCGTAGTGCAGCTTGCTCACAAACAGGTAGTCGCCTACCAGCAAGGAGTGCTCCATGGACGGAGTTGGGATAGTGTAGGCCTCAAACGTGGCCCAGCGGATTAGCGTGGCGGCAACTACGGCAAACAAAATGGCATCTCCCCATTCCCGAAAAAAGCCTTTGGGCTTTTTAGTCGGGGCATCGGGGTTCTTTTGTGCAGTAGCGTTGGCAGCGGCAAGGCGCTCCTCCCAGGATTGAACGGCCATAAGTCGGCTAAATGAAAGCGAAAGAGCAACCCGGTCAGGCTGCAGTGGAACGCTGTAATATCTGAATAATTACGCGGGACTTATATATCCCGGGTCCAGTGCCGGCGGCAAAGCCGCTGGCAGTCAGGCCGAGGGTATTACAATCCTAGCAAATCTTTCATTCCAAATGTACCCTGGTGGCCGGGCAGCCATTCGGCCGCCAACAACGCGCCCAACACAAACCCGTCGCGGGAGTGGGCCTCGTGCTTGAGCTCAATCTGGTCGACGCCGGACTGGTAGGTTACAATGTGAGTGCCCACCACTTGCCCGACGCGCTCCGAGAGAATTGCCAGCTCGTTCGGGTTCTGGGTGGGCTCGTTGCGCCAGGTGGTCTTTTCTGGAAAATTACGCAGGATGCCTTCCGCCGCCGTCAGGGCCGTGCCGCTGGGCTGGTCGACTTTCTGGGTATGGTGAATTTCGCGTACCAGTACGTCGTAGCCCCCGAACTGGTGCATTTTGGCGGCTATGTACTCGTTGAAGTGGAAGAACAGGTTTACGCCCACGCTGTAGTTGGAGGCATAAAACAGGGCGCCGCCTTTCTGCTGGCACAACGCCTGAGCCTCGGCAAAATGGTGCAGCCAGCCCGTTGAGCCACAGACCACCGGAATGCCCTGCTGCAAGCAGGCCATTACGTTGCCAAACGCCGCATCGGGGTGGGTGAATTCAATGGCCGCATCCACGGTGGTAGAATCGAAGTCGGTAATCTGAACTTCGGGATGAGTTGGATCAACGATACCGGCAATCTGGTGGCCGCGGGCTACCGCTTGGGCTTCGATGGCCCGGCCCATTTTGCCGTAACCAATCAGGAGCAGCTTCATTCAGTGGGGCGCCTGGAGCGCGTATTGTTCAAGGTAAGTGTAAAGGAGAGGCCGGGCGTGAGGGCCGCCGTGGGCATCCAGAGCAGCGTGGGCTGCCATTGCAGGCTCAGATCGTCGCTGATATCAAAGTCTTTGAGGTGGGCATCTACGACGGCATCCAGAATAATCATGGTATAGGCCAGGGCCGAGTAGGCAATAAATACGTCCCGCTTCTGCCGGTAGAAAATGATGCCCTGACGCACGTAGCTGCTGTCGCGGGCCCTGGCCACATTAGGGCCCAGCTGTTCGCGGTAATTGGCGGCCCGGGGCCGGGTAGTCAGCACGGTATAGCCGTCGACGTACTCGCGGTAGCGGCTCTGGTAGAAAAACTCGCCGGCCAGCGTACCGCCCAAGGCCCCGTATACCAGCGGCAGTTTCCAGTATTTACGATTGTAAATCTGACCCGCGCCGGGCAGCATGGCCGACAACAACCCCGCTTTCTTGGGCCGGGTCATCGCCATGCCAAACAGCTTCTCGGTGCGCCGGGCTTCCTTGGTCAGGGCCGGGGTGCTAACCGCAGCCGAGTCGGGCCCGGCCGTGACCACCTGGGCCCAGGCTGGGAAAGCGGGCAGCAATGCGACCGGCAAAGCAAAAACAAGGAGACGGCGCGGAGTCCCGATCATCAAAAAGAGGTTAGGCTGGCTGGAGAATGTGCAGAATACGCTGCATGTCTTCTACCGAGTCGAACGCAATTTTGATTTCACCATTGCCCTGGGGGTTCGATTTTACCAACACCTTGCTGCCAAACCGGTCCGAGAGGAACCGCTCCGTGCGGCGCAGCTCGGCCACCGGAATGTGCACCTGGGTGTCTTGCACGGTTTGAGCCGAGGGCGCATCCGCCTTCTTCGGCGCCGCCAAGCCGGTCCGCACCAGCTGCTCTACTTTGCGCACCGATAATTCCTCGGCTACGATGCGGTGGAACAAGGCCAGCTGCTGCTCGGCATCGTCGATGTTGATCAGGGCGCGGGCGTGGCCCATGGAAATTACCGTATCGCGCAGGCCGATCTGAATATCGGGGGGCAGCTTGAGCAGGCGCAGGTAGTTGGTAACGGTCGAGCGGTTTTTGCCTACCCGGTCGCCCAGCTCTTCCTGCTTAAGATTGCACTCGCTCACCAGGCGCTGGTAGCTGAGGGCAATTTCAATAGCATTGAGGTTTTCGCGCTGAATGTTCTCAATCAGGGCCATTTCCAGCATCTGCTGGTCGTCGGCCTTGCGAATGTAGGCCGGAATGGCGTCTAGGCCGGCCAGTTTGGAAGCCTGCAGACGCCGCTCGCCCGAAATCAGCTGGTAGGCGTTGGTACCGGTCTGGCGCACCGTTACGGGCTGAATGATGCCCTGAATCTTGATGCTCTCCGCCAGCTCCTGCAGCGCCTCCTGGTCGAAGTGGGTGCGGGGCTGGTAGGGGTTGGCCTCGATTTGCCCGACCGGAATAAAGCCCACGGAGTTCATGGGATGAGGCACTAGGCCCACCCGCTCACTCTTCTTCTCGTAGCTTCCTTCAATCAGGGCATTCAGGCCGCGGCCCAGGCCACCGATTTTGCGTTTGGCCGCTGCGGGAGCCGCCGGAGCGTTTTTCTCTTCGTTCTTCTCTGACATACCGACATTCAGTTTCCACCCAATACCAGGGGAAAGCAGGATCCAAAAATACACAAACGACCGGGAAGCAGCGGGAAAAATGTTCCACGGATCGGAAATAATCGTGGAACATTACGCGCTGGTTGGCTTGAGCTAAGGAATAGGCCGATGTGAGTCAGGTGCTTAGGCCAAATGCAAACGGCCAGCAAAAGTCGCTGGCCGTTTGCATTAACTTGAATGGGGGTTCTTCTACGCCGCCTCGTCGCTGGTTGCTTCGGGGGTGCCGGCCTCCACGTTCTTTTCCACGATTTCGCGGGCCAGGTTGAGGTAGCTGATGCTGCCCTTGCTTTCGGCGTCGTGCAGGATAACCGGGATGCCGAACGAAGGCGACTCCGACAGCTTCACGTTGCGCGGGATGATGGTGTCGAACACGAGCTGCTGGAAGTGCAGCTTTACTTCTTCCACCACTTGGTTGGAGAGGCGCAGGCGCACGTCGTACATCGTGAGCAGGATGCCCTCAATTTCGAGCTCTGTGTTCAGGCGGCTCTGAATGATCTTGATGGTGTTGAGCAGCTTGCCCAGGCCTTCGAGGGCGAAATATTCGCACTGCACGGGCACAATCACCGAGTGGGCGGCCGTCAGGGCATTCACCGTAATGAGGCCCAGGGACGGGGAGCAGTCGATGATGATAAAATCGTACTGGTCGATGAGGGGGCGCAGGGCGTCCTTCATCTTCTCTTCCCGGTTGGGCAGGTTAATCATCTCGACCTCGGCCCCTACCAGGTCGATATGGGAGGGCATCAGGTCGAGGTGGGGCAGAATATTGGTGTTGAGGATGATATCCTGGGCGTTGATGCCATCCACCATGCACTCGTAGATGCTGTTCTCGATGTCCTTCGGGTCGAAGCCCACGCCGGAAGTGGCATTGGCCTGCGGATCGGCATCCACCAGGAGCGTCCGGTACTCCAGCGCTGCCAGACTGGCCGCCAGGTTGATGGCCGAGGTGGTTTTGCCAACGCCGCCCTTCTGATTGGCTACCGCAATGATTTTTCCCATGAGTTGTAGAAGCTGTGAGCTATGTTAAAGATAGCCGTTAGCTTGTCGATAGTTAATGTCCAAAGGTAAAAAGCTGGCCGCACTTGCGCGGCCGCAGCTCCTTACAGCGTAATTGTTTCCCCGACCTGCAACAGCACCAACTCCTTGCCGGCGGCTTCGGCCTTGGCTTTGGCGCTGGCGTGGTCGATGGCAATGGGGGGGAAGGTGTCGAAGTGCATGCCGATGATTTTGCTCGTGCCGGACCAGTCGGCGGCTACCAGCGCATCGTCGATGCCCATGGTGAAATGGTCGCCGATGGGCAGCAGAGCCGCATCGAGCTTATACCGCTCGCCGATGAGCTTCATGTCGTAAGTCAGGGCCGTGTCGCCGGCGAAGTACAGGGTCTTGCCTTCCGACTCGATGATGAAGCCCGCAGCCAACCCGGCGTAGGAGCCGTCGGGCAAGGAGGAACTGTGGGCCGCAGCCACCAGTTTGACGGTGCCGAAGGGCAGCTTTACGGTACCGCCCAGGTTCATCTGGTAGGTGGCTTTGAGGCCTTTCTCCGCAAACCAGGCCAGCAGCTCGACCATGCCCAGCAGCTCGGCCCCGGTGTTCTGAGCAATTTCCACGGTATCGGCCACATGGTCGCCGTGGCCGTGACTGAGGAAGATATAGTCGGCCTTAATAGCAGCTACGTCGATGTCCTTGGCCAAAGGGTTGGGCCGGATGAAGGGGTCGAAGAGAATTTTGCTGCCACCAGTTTCGAGCAGAAAGCTTGCGTGGCCGTAGTACGTCAGGTTCATAGAAGAGCAGTTTGCCGGAAGTTGTAGGATAAGCGGCGCGGAGGAAATGCAGCCGTAAAAAAACAACCCTCGACGGAAAGACAACAACTATTAGCCAAAAGCTAGTAGCTATACGCTTAGTTTTGCACAAATATAAGTGATTCCCCCGTTCTCATGCTGTCGTCTGCACGTCGTTTTGCCGGTTATGTTGTCCCTTTGCTCACGGCGTTAGCCAGCTGCGGCAGCCCGGGTCAAACCACCGACGCGCGGCGGGTTTTCCGCTACAACCAGCCCGAGGCACTGACGTCGCTGGACCCGGCTTTTTCCAACAAGCAAGCCAACATCTGGGCCGTAACCCAGCTCTACAACGGTCTGGTCGAGCTGGACTCTACCCTGCAGCCGGTGCCTGCCCTGGCCCGGCGCTACGATATTTCGGCCGACGGCAAGCACTATACCTTTCACCTGCGGCCGGGCGTCCGGTTTCACGATGCCGAGGTGTTTGCCGGGGAGAAGGGCCGCGTGGTAGTAGCCCAGGATTTCGTGTACAGCTTCCGCCGCCTGCTCGATGCTACGACGGCCAGCCCGGGCGGCTGGATCTTCCGCGGCAAGGTGCTGGAAAACGGGGCTGGGGAGCCCTCGGACACCTGCTTCGTGGCCGCCAACGACTCCACGCTGCGCATTCACTTGCAGGAGCCGTTTATTCCCTTCCTGGGCATTCTGGCCATGCCCTACGCTTACGTGGTGCCGCGCGAGGCCGTGACGAAGTACGGCAAGGACTTCCGGGAACACCCGGTGGGCACCGGGCCGTTCCGGTTCAAGGAGTGGGACGAGGGCAACGCCATTATCTACCACCGCAACCCCTCCTACTGGAAAAAGGACGAGCAGGGCCGGCCGCTACCCTATATGGACGCGGTGCAAATCAGCTTTATTCAGGACCGCAAAACCGAGTTCCTGACTTTTATGCAGGGCAAGCTCGACTTCCTCTCGGGCATCCGGGCCGGCTCGCGGGACCTGATTATGCACCCCGACGGCACCGTGCGGGAAGACTTCCAGGGCAAGTTCCGGTTGCAGAAAGCGCCGTACCTGAATACGGAGTACCTGGGCTTTCAGCTCGACCCCACCAACCTGCGCGGGGATGCGGCCAACCCGGCCCTGCGCGACGTGCGGGTGCGGCAGGCTCTGAGCTACGCCCTGAACAAGCCCGAGCTGATTGCCTACTTCCTCAACAACGTGGGCGTGCCGGGCCACTCGGGCTTTGTGCCCTCGTCGTTGCCGTCGTACAGTGAGCAGCAGGTACCGGGCTACACTTACCAGCCCCAAAAGGCCCGGGAATTGTTGCTGGCAGCGGGCTTCGGACCTGACAAGCCCCTGCAGCTGCGCCTAGGCACCGTGGCCGAGCGCAAGGAAGTGTGCGAGTATTTGCAGAAGAAGTGGGCCGAGGTGGGCGTGCAGGTCAGCATTGAGGTCAACCAGTCGGCGGCCCAGCAGGAAATGGTGGACAACGGCCGGGCGGCATTCTTCACCAAAAGCTGGCTGGGCGACTACCCCGACGCGGAAAATTATCTTGCCTTGTTTTACAGCAAGAACTTCGCCCCGGCCGGGCCCAACAAAACCCATTATAAAAGCGCCGAGTACGACCGGCTCTACGAACAGGCCATCCGGGAACAGGACGTGGCCAAACGCTACGCCCTCTACCAGCAGATGGACCGCCTCGTGGTGGGAGCCTCGCCGGTTATTCCGCTCTACTACGACCAGGTGGTGCGCCTGACCCAGAACAATATCCGGGGCCTGACGCCCAACCCCATGAACCAGCTGGTGCTGGAGCGGGTGCGCAAGGAGTAGAAGGCAGGAGCAATGCTTTCAGGTTGCCTGTGTGTAGAGACGCGTATTCGCGTCTCCGGCGTTGGACGATTTTTGTTGCAACGGCTGCAACGATTGAGACGCGAATACGCGTCTCTACACCTTTCGGCAGTTGTATCAAGGTCGAGCTAAGTCGTAGTGGAGGAAGAATGTAGCCAGCGGCTGAACCCAACCGAAGGCTAACGGTTGTTGATATATTCACCTAGCTCTATTCTCCATGCCCCACCGCTACTGGCTGCTTTTTCTGCTGCTTGGCCTTGCCTTTCCCCTCCACGCCCAGACCGTAGGCCAGATTAGCGGGACGGTGCGTGACCGGGCCACTCAGGAAGCCCTGCCCGGCGTAACGGTGGTGCTGGAAGGAACCGAGCTGGGCACCGCCACCGATGAGCAGGGGCGCTACAAGCTCTCGGCCGTGCCCACGGGCTCCTATAATCTGCGGGCTTCCTTCGTAGGCTACGAACCGCTGCTGCGGGCCAACGTAAGCGTAACCAGCGGCAATGCCAACATCATCAACCTGGAGCTGGGAGCCGGAGCCAAGCAACTAGGGGAAGTAACCGTGACGGCCAACCGCGCCATTCGGGTAGCCACGGCCGAAACCCCGCTGAGTGTGCAGCGCCTCAACACTGAGGAAATCAAGACCTTTCCGGGGGGCAACTTCGATATTTCCAAAGTAGTGCAGAGCCTGCCCGGCGTGGGTGGGGGCGGCACCGGGGGCACAGCTGGCTTCCGCAACGACATCATCATCCGGGGTGGGGCGCCCAACGAAAACGTGTACTACCTCGACGGCATTGAGGTGCCCGTCATCAACCACTTTGCTACGCAGGGCAGTACCGGCGGCCCGGCCGGCATCCTGAACGTGTCGTTTATTGAGGACGTGACGCTGAGCAGCTCGGCTTTCGAAGCCCGCTACGACAACGCCCTGAGCAGCGTGCTGCAGTTTCGACAGCGCGAGGGCAACCCCGAGCGAATTCAGGGCAACCTGCGCACCTCCGCCACCGAAGTGGCCGGTACGCTGGAAGGCCCGGTGGCGAAGAATACGACCTTTCTGGTGTCGTTGCGCCGCTCGTACCTGCAGCTGCTGTTCAAGGCCATCGACTTGCCCATCCGGCCCGATTACTGGGATTCACAGTTCAAAATCACCACCAAGCTGTCGGACAAAACCACGCTCACGGCCCTGGGTCTGGGCGCCCTCGACCATTTCGAGGTGGGCGTGCCCCGCAAATCGTCGCCCGATAAAGAATACATTCTCCGCTCCACCCCTACCTACGACCAGTGGAACTACACCACCGGCCTGGCCTTGCGCCACTTGTTACCTAAAGGATACCTGAACGTGGCCCTGAGTCGGACTCAGCTCGAAAACAAGCTCGATTTGTTCGAGGGTGGCGTGGGCAATGACGAAGCCAACCGCGTGCTGCTCACCCGCTCGGGTGAAACGGAAAATAAGCTTCGCCTCGACATCAACCAGACGGTGGGGCGCTGGCAGTATGCCTACGGGGCCAGTGGCCAGCTAATTCACTACGACAACCGCTTTCAGCGCCGCCTGCGCCGGGAAGTGCGCGATGAGCAGGGCCAGGTAGTGGCGCCCGACGTGACCGTGCGGTTTGCTTCCGACCTGGACTTTGCCCGCTTCGGAGCCTTTGCCCAGGCCACGCGCACCCTGCTGCCCGCGGGGCGGCTCACGGTGTCGGCGGGTATCCGGGCCGACGGCAACACCTTTACCGACGACGGCGCCAACTTGCTGCGGACCCTTTCGCCGCGGGTATCGGCGGCGTATGGGCTAACGGACAAGCTGAATCTAACGGCTTCGGTGGGGCGCTACTACAAGATACCGCCGTCAACGATTCTCGGTTTCCGGGATGAGAATGGCACGTTCGTCAACCGCCCTAACCGCTACATCCGCTCCGACCACTACGTAGCCGGCCTGGAGCTGCTGCCCCGCCCCAATACCCGCCTTACGCTGGAAGGCTTCTACAAGAAGTACAGCAACTACCCGGTAAGTGTGCGCGACGGAATATCCCTGGCCAACCAGGGCGGCGACTTTGCGGCCCTGGGCAACGAGGCCGTAACCAGTACCGGCCGGGGGCGCACCTACGGGGCCGAGTTTTTCTTCCAGCAGAAGCTGACCCGCAAAACCTTCGCCGTAGTGTCGTACACGGTGTTTCGGAGTGAGTTTAGCGGACGCGACGGGCGCTACAAGCCCTCGGCCTGGGACTCGCGCCACTTGGTGTCGGGGCTGCTGGGGCGCAAGCTGGGGCGTAACTGGGAGCTGGGGCTGAAGTACCGCTTTGCGGCCGGCTCGCCCTACACGCCCTTCGACCTGGAGGCCTCCCGCCAGAGCTATTTCACCATTGGTACCGGGATTCTGGACTACAGCCAGCTCAATACCCAGCGTCTGGGCTCGTTTCAGCAGCTCGATTTTCGCCTGGACAAGAAGTACAACTTCCGCCGCCTGACCCTGGATTTCTACGTCGATGTGCAAAACGTGCTGCTGGCCAAGGCGCCGGCCGCGCCCAGCTACAGCTTCCAGCGCACCCCCGACAACTCGGCATTTGAAACCACCGACGGCCAGCCCCTGCGTCCCGACGGCTCCAACGCCCTACCCATCCTCATCGACAACGCCAGCGCCCTCGTGACACCTACTATCGGGTTTATCGTCGAGTTTTAGTTACCCCTGGAAGTAATAAGGGCCTCGCCAAACCTAAGCAGACCGGCTACACCACGCGCTGCCTGCTCTTACCGGTCGGTGGTGGAGGTGCCGCCCGACACTTTCTCGATTTCGGTGCTGATGTACTGAAGCAGGGCCTCTAGCTCGGCGGGGGTGCCTTCCTCCGCCTGTACGGTTTTGACCTGACCGTTGGGCTGACGAATGCTGAGCACGGTGGTTGGTAAGTCGGTGGAACCCTGGGAATAACGGTCCTCGTAGGTGGAGAAATTGAGGCGGCGGGCGTCGTCCAGAATGGTGCTCACCACGCGCTGGGGCAGTTTTAGCTCGTGGGTGCCGGTGCGCTGCACGTAGCCGTAGCCCGTGTACGACACCCGGCCATCGGCATAAATCGTGGCTTCGTAGTGCGGGCAGGTGCCAAAGCAAGGTGTGCGTTTGAAGACGATAAGCGGCGCCGAATCCACTTTCTTAGCCGCTGCGTTAGCCGCCGGCTTCTTGGTTACCAACTTGATTTTGGTGGGCTCGCGCGATACAATTTTGGACTTGGTACGATCGGCAGCAATGTTTTGGGCCGAAATACGATCAGCCCACAGCAGGGCCACGAACAGCAGAAGGGCAGGGACACGCATAGGGGCGGGGTGTAAGAGGAAAGATCTTTTTATAAGATCCAAAAAACGAGCCAGGTAGCAAGTAGCATACGTCGGGACGGCTTGCTCCGGTTTGTGCTTCAGCGGAATGCTCCGTTCTGACTAGTGGTATACTGTTCGCAGGAGTGAAGTAGCTGACTTTGATGAAAAGCAGGGTGCAGACACCAGCAGGGCTATTATGCCAAACGCCTTTCCACCGGGCGGTAGAAAGGCGTTTGGCGCGGGAGCGAAGCTCAAAATAAACTACGAGCGACGGGTAGGCTTGCGGGGCTTGTCGCCTTTGGGCTCCCGGGGTTCCGAGCCGCCTTGCTTGGCCTGGGCTTCGCGCTCCTGGGCGGCTTTCATGGCCTCGGCCAGGCGGGCCTGGAAGCCGGAAGGCTTCTTGTCCTTGTTCTTCACCTTGTTGGCTTCGAGCTGGGCACGCAGCTTGGTTTCGTCCACGAAGCTGCGGGTAATGAACTGCTGGCCGAAGGTGACCATGTTCGAGACGAAGTAGTACCAGGTCAGGCCGGCGGCAAAGCTGTTGAGCACGAACATGTAGATAACCGGCATCACGTAGCCAATCACCTTCATCTGGCCCTGCATCTGGGTGTTGACCTGGTTGCTCTGCCAGGTCATGAGCAGGGTGGAGGCCGTCATCAGCAGAGTGAAGAGGCTGACATGGTCGCCGTACCACTTGATGTAGAAGGGCAGCTTAATAAATACGTCGTAGCTGCTCAAATCCTTGGCCCAGAGGAACTGCTCCTGGCGCAGCTCAATGGCGTTGGGGAAAAACTGGAACATGGCCAGCAGAATCGGGATGGTGAGCAGCGTGGGCACGCAGCCGGCCAGGGGGCTTACTCCGAAGGTGGAGTAGAGCTTCATGGTCTCACTCTGAATCTTGGTCTGGTCGTCGCCGTACTTTTCCTTGAGCGCATCGATTTCAGGCTTGAGCACCTTCATGCGGGCCTGCGACACGTAGGTTTTGTAGGTCAGGGGCCAGGTTACGAGCTTGATAATGAGCACGAGCAGGGCGATGATGATGCCGTAGGAGCCGATAAATTGCTCCAGGAAGTGAAACACGGGCAGAATTACGCCCCGGTTTACCCAGCGGAAGATGCCCCAGCCCAGGTAGACGTTGCGCTCAAAGCCGGGCGCCACGTTTTCCAGAATCGGCAGGGAGTTGGGACCGAAATAATAGCGGAACTGCGCCTTGTTAGCCTGCACGTCGGCCACGGGAATGGCCAGCGTAGAGCTCATCGTCTTGAGGTAGGTCGAGTCCTGCAGATCGACCTTGGAGTTGAACTGGCCAGTGCTGAACTGATTGTCGGCAATGATGCCGGCAATAAAGAAGTCGTGCTTGTGGGCCGCCCACTTCAGCGGCTCCGTAATCTTAATTTCCTCGGGATTCTCGGATGCCTCAGTCAGGGCGCCGTGGTCGTCGGAGGCCAGGTAGTGGTTGATGGTCGAGTGGTTGCGGTTTTGCTGGGCATCCTGCTCGGTCTGGCGCACGTGGTCCAGGAAGCTGAAGGTCAGCGGCTCGGCGGCCAGCGTGTTGGCCACGCCGGGCATGCGCAGGGCGTAGCCCACTTCGTAGGAGTCCTCAAACAAGGTGTATTCCTGCTCGATGCTGCCCCCGGCCACGGCAGCCGTGAAGGTTAGCCGCTGGCCTTTCCGCTCCCCAACCGTTACGGTCTGGGCTGCGCCGGGCTGGAAATAGAGGTCCGAGAGCTTGATGGTGCGGCCGTCGGTGGTGCGGAAGCGGGTGTCGAGCTGGGCGCTCTGGGCGTCGAGCAGGTCGAGGGGCTTGCCCGAGAAGGTCTTGTATTTATTCAGGCGCACGGCTTCCACCCGGCCGCCTTTCGTGGAGAAAGTCACGGTCAGGTTGGCATTCTGGAGCTGCACCTGCTGGGCCGTGCCCTGGCCGGCGGCGGCAAAGGCGCCGAGCGTACGGGCTGCCGTGGCCGAGTCGAGCGGGGCAGCTGCGGCGGGCGAGCCGGTTTTGCTGGCGGCTGTAGTGGGCTGGGCGGCGGGTTGTTCTTTCGGCGGCTTGGGCGAAAAGAAGAACAGGTAGACGAGGAGCAAGGCCGAGATTATAAACAGGCCGGTTGCTTGGTTTTTGTCCATCGAAGGAAGGTACTGACGGGGAAAAGGAAGGGGCGCCGGGCGGCGCGAAATGCAAAGGTACGGGGAAAGCGTGGCTCGTCTCAAAAATCCGGCGAGCTAGAGCAAAGGTCGGGAATGGCAGAAGAATATTCACGAACCGGCGTATTTGGCAGAAGACTGGTTCTCCCGCGGTATAGCCTGTCATTGGCAGCCGTGCAAAGCTCTTCATCTGCTGCGCAGACAGGCCCATCTTTTCGCCACTAAAGCCCGCTGCCTGAACAACATAGCAATGGCCCTAAGCGTGCAACGCGCCCACGAAAAAGCCCTTTGCCACGCTGAGTGGTAAAGGGCTTTCCGGGTAAAAAACAGGACTACCGGCGCAGAGGACGGATTGCTTCGCGCTGCTCGCAAGGACCGACGGGTAGCCTAGAACTCGTTCTTATGGTGCTGGATGGCGGCCTTCACGAAGCGCACAAACAGCGGGTGAGGATTCTGCACGGTGCTTTTCAGCTCGGGGTGAAACTGCCCGGCCACAAACCACGGGTGAGTTGGAATTTCGATGACTTCCACCAGGCCGGTGTCGGGGTTCAGGCCCGAGGGTACCATGCCAGCTTCCTCGAAGGCCTGCAGGTACTGGTTATTGAACTCGTAGCGGTGGCGGTGCCGCTCACTGATGTGGTTGCGGCCGTACGCCTTAGCCGCTTTCGAGCCCTTGCGCAACTCGCAGGTGTAGGCACCCAGGCGCATGGTGCCGCCTTTTTGGGTAATGGTTTTCTGCTCTTCCATCATGGCAATGACGGGGAAGGGCGAGTTGGGGTCCATTTCGGTCGAGGAAGCGCCTTCCAGCTGCAGCACGTTGCGGGCAAACTCGACCACGGCGCACTGCATGCCCAGGCAGATACCGAAGAACGGAATCCGGTTTTCGCGCACGTATTTAATGGCTGCTACCTTGCCCTCGAAGCCCCGCTCGCCGAAGCCGGGCGCTACCAGCACCCCGTCCACGCCGTGCAGTAGCTGCCCGATGTTTTCGGCCGTCACGTGGTCGGACTGAATGCTGCGCACTGTGACTTTACACTCGTTTTGGGCGCCGGCGTGCACGAAGGCCTCGTTGATGGACTTGTAGGCGTCGGGCAGCTCCACGTATTTACCCACCAAGGCAATGGTGATTTCCTCGGTCGGGTTCTTGAGGCGGCCCAGAAAGTCCTTCCAGATTTCCAGGTCGGGCTGGGCGCTGCCGCCCGTCAGCTTCATTTTTTTAATAACCCGCTCGTCGAGGTGCTCCTTGAGCATGAGCAGGGGCACGGAATAGATGCTGTCGGCGTCGAGGGCCTCGATGACCGAGTTGATTTTCACGTTGCAGAACAGCGCAATCTTCTTGCGCATCTCCATCGGAATCGGGTGCTCGGAGCGGCACACCAGGATGTCGGGCTGCAGACCAGCCTCGCGCAGGTCGCGCACCGAGTGCTGGGTGGGCTTGGTTTTGAGCTCCCCGGCCGCCGCCAGGTAGGGCAGCAGCGTGAGGTGAATAACCACCGAGTCGTTGGGGGGCAGCTCCCAGCGCAGCTGGCGCACGGCCTCCACGAAAGGCAGGCTCTCAATGTCGCCGATGCAACCGCCGATTTCGGTGATGACGATGTCAAACTCGCCCTTTTCGCCCAGCATAAGCATGCGGCGCTTGATTTCGTCGGTAATGTGGGGTACTACCTGCACGGTTTTGCCCAAGTAGGCTCCTTCGCGCTCCTGCCGGATGACGTGGTCGTAGATGCGGCCGGTCGTCACGTTGTTGGCCTGCGAGGTCGGCACGTTCAGAAACCGCTCGTAGTGGCCCAGGTCCAGGTCGGTTTCGGCCCCGTCGTCGGTCACGTAGCATTCGCCGTGCTCGTAGGGGTTCAGCGTGCCCGGGTCGATGTTGATGTAGGGGTCGAACTTCTGGATGGTGACTCTAAAACCGCGGGCTTGCAGCAGTTTGGCGAGGGAGGCGGCAATGATGCCTTTTCCAAGCGAGGAGGTCACGCCGCCGGTAACAAAGATGTACTTGGCGGTATTCGGGGAAGCGGGGGCTCTGTCTGGCATAACAGGGCCCAAATGTAGGGAAATAGTCGGAGGGCCGCGGCCAAAACCCGAATGTTGCGCAGAATAGTTGGCTCGGCAGCCGGAAAAAGTCTGGGTCCGCCACCGAAAAAACACCTCCTTGGCCCCGGCCTGCTACCAGCCGGCTGGCGCCTAAAAACGAGCTTTTCGATTACGTCTGTGCTTCAACTACTTGGCGCTAAGTCTTAATGGCTACAACTTCTGGCTGGCTGGGTCGGAAGTTGTAGGCGCTTGTGCATATTGTGGGGCTCAATCCTGCTTCTGATGTACCGCCTGCTGCTGCCCTTTTCTTTTTTATTTTTCTACTTGTTGTCCTCGTCCGCCCCGGCTCAGAATAAAGCCGCCGCCGACAACGTGGCCGAAACCGCTCTGCACCGGGGCAAGGGCCCGCGCTGGCTCAATAGCCTGCTAAGCAGCTCCTCCGTGCTCCGCCAGCACCAGGTGGGCCTCAGTCTCCGCGACGCGGTTTCGGGCGAGCCGCTATATGAGTTGAATTCCGAGCAGTATTTCACCCCGGCCAGCACCATGAAGCTGTTCAGTCTCTACGCCGGCCTGCACCTGCTCGGCGACTCGCTACCCAGCCTGCGCTACGTGGTGCGCCATGATTCGCTGCTGTTCTGGGGCACCGGCGACCCGACCCTGCTCCACGGCGACGTGCCCTCGCGCCGGGCCTTCGACTTTTTGCAGGGCCGGCCCGAAAAGCTGTTTTACACGCCGATTCCCTGCGTCGACGCTTTCGGCCCGGGCTGGAGCTGGGACGATTACAACTACTATTTCTCGCCGGAGCGCGGGCCTTTTCCGCTGTATGGGCACACCGTGCGCTTCCGAGCCACCCCGGGGCAGGCACTGTGGATAGCCCCCCGCATTTTCGCGCCCTTGGTGGAGCCGGCACCCGCGGGCATGGTCAGCGCCGACCACGTGCGGCGGCCCTTGCTCGAAAACCGGTTTTACGTGCTGCCCTTTACCCGCAGCTGGGTCGACGAAACGCCCTTCCGCACGAGTACCGAGGTTTTGACCAAGCTCCTGCAGGATACCTTGCGGCGCGAGGTACGGGTGTTGCCCTGGCGCCCGCGGGTGGCCGACAGCGCCCGTACGCTCAGTGGCTTGCCCGTCGATTCGCTTTACCGGCGCATGCTGCAGGTGAGCGACAATTTTCTGGCCGAGCAACTATTGCTGATGTGTGCCAGCCGCCTCAGCCCTGACTCCCTCAACACCGACCGCGCCATTCGTGCCGTGCGCCAGCAGTGGCTGCAGGACCTGCCCGACGCCCCGCGCTGGGTCGACGGCTCGGGCCTGTCGCGCCTGAACCTGGCCACGCCCCGCTCCCTGACGGCCCTGCTGGTGAAGCTTCATCAGGAAGTGCCCGAGCCGCGTTTGCTAAGTCTGCTGGCGGCGGGCGGCGGGCACGGCACTCTGCGGCGCGTATACCATGATGCCCGCGGCACCTGGTTTTGGGGCAAAACCGGCACCCTGACCAACACCCACAACCTCTGTGGCTACCTGCGCACGCGCACGGGCCGCCTGCTGGCCGTCAGCTTCACCAATAACAACCATGTAGTCGAAACCAGCGCGGTGCGTAAGGAAATGGAGCGCATCCTGTTGCAAGTGCGCAACCGGCTGTAGAACGCTGCTGCCTGCAGGGTAGCGCTGGCCGCCCCGCGAGTAAGGCTGAAATCCTGACGGTGGAGCACACCCAGCCCGTGGGTTGGGGTAGAGCAGAAAGGTGGCAGAACACTCAGAAAGTGGTTGCTTGCCCCTGTAAATCAGCAAAAAAGTCGTGTTGGATCAGTGCAACTTGGTGTTGATAGAGCACTAGTGAAGATGACTGCAGCGCCGGCTGATTGTAGGAGGGTGTATAATAAGAGCCTGATTATCAACGTGTATTATGGTTGTGCTGGTATGGCTGACCTATAATCGGTAAATTCATGCCTGCATTTACTTACCACCAATGGGTCTTTGTCAAGATCTAGCGGTTTAATATCTGGTATCACCTAAAAGTTTTCGCTGTGCGTTGCTTGATCCTCTGCTCGTTGGTAGCTGGCCTTAGTGCCGGTACGACCACCCTGGCGCCGCCCGCCAACGCTACCGCCCTTGTTGCTGGCGACCCGCGCGTACTTCGCCCGACCCTGCCGCCGGTTCAGAATGCCGGCACCGGCCTGACGGGCAGCTATTTTGCCAGCGGCTCGCTAGCTGGGGCCACTGTCCTACGCCGCGTCGATCCGGCCCTTGACTTTAACTGGGGCCAAGGCTCCCCCGGCCCCGGCCTGCCCAACGACAACTTCTCGGCGCGCTGGGAAGGCTTGGTAGCGGCAGCGGCTACGGGCAGCTACCGCTTCGTGGCCAAAACCAATGACGCAGTACGCCTGTGGGTAAATGGTAAGAAGATCATCGACACGTTTGACGGGGGGAAACTCGGCGCCCAGGGTAGCGCAGGGGTAGGCCTGGCCGCCGGCGAAAAAACCACTATCAAGGTGGAGTTTGCCGAGGGTGAAGGCGACGCCATGTTTCAACTGATGTGGGCCCCTCCCGGCCAGAGCCCGCAGCTAATACCCTCCACCAGCCTGTACCCGCTTGGCTCGCCTACTACCCCCGACCCGCCCGGAAGCACCCCGCCCGCGGTAGCCAAAGCCGCGGTAGCTCCCAAGCCGGCACCGGTAAAAGCCGCCGCTAAAGTGGAACCCAAGCCCCGGCCAGCCAAGGCACCGGTGGCCGCCGCGCCTGCCAAGCCGGCCGTGAAGACCCCAACGGCGGAAGAAGAAGCGGCCTTAGCCGCGAAAGCCGCCGCTAAGGCCGCCGAAGCGCAGGCCAAAACCGATAAGCTGGCCGCCGAGGCCAAGGCCAAAGCCGATAAGCAGGCGGCCAAAGCCGCCGCCGATGCTCTGGCCAAGGCCGAAAAAGCCCGTCAGGAAGAGCCCATGAAACCCCTAGACCCCGGCGTATACGTGCTGACCTCGCGCACCACCGGGAAGCCGCTGGAGGTAGTTGACCCGTACCGGCCCAACAGCCAGGCCTACCAGCCGGCCGCAATTGGCGCCGGCGGGGTTGCTGCCCCTACTACCCGCAACACCGCTCCGCAGTGGCGTATCGAAAGCCTGGGCGGGGGCTATTACCGCCTGATGGTACCCGGCAACAACCGGGTACTGGAAGTACTGGGCAGCTCGACTTCTAACGGCGCCGACCTGGATTTGTGGCCTTACTACAGCGGCAACAACCAAGCCTGGCGCATTGAGCCGGCTGGTCCCCAGGGTTATTACAAGCTGGTCGCCAAGCATAGCAACAAGGCCCTGACGGCCAAGGACTCGGCCAATGTGGCCACGGAAGGAGCCATACACCAGTGGCGCGACAATGGCCGCGAAAACCAGATGTGGAAGCTGGAGCCCATCAAAGGGGAAGAGCCGGCCCTGACCGCCATGGCCGGCAGCAAGCCGGGCGTGGGGGCCCACAAAATGAGCATTTACCCCAACCCCAGCAATGGCGTAGTGCAGCTGCGCTACGAGCTACCGGAAGAAATTCCGATGGGCTGGGTACTCTACAACCAGAGTGGAGCTCCCGTGCGCGTGTCGGATTACCGCCGCCAGCCTTCCGGGCCGCACCACCAGACCCTGGACTTCACCGGCCTGCCCGCCGGCGACTACAACCTGCGCATGACCGTCGGCACCGTCACGACGCGGGAGCAGCTGCAGCTGCGCAGCCCCAAGCCCTCGGTGCCCACGCCCAGCGGCAACTAGTACCGAAATAGACTTCATCAAGCAACAACGGTCGGCCCCATGTGGAGCCGACCGTTGTTGTTTTTGATTACTGTCAGTGAACCGCTTTTAAAAGCGGAAGCTAGGTTAGTACAGCACCCGAAACTTAATGGTGTGCTCTACTTCGCGCAGGGCCTGAATGACTTCCTGGTCGTATTCCTGGTTGATGTCGGTAATCACATAGCCGATGTGCTCGTTGGTTTTCAGGTACTGCCCCAGGATGTTGACGTGGTGGGCGGCCAGCACGTTGTTGATCTGGGCCAGTACGCCGGGCACGTTAGCGTGAATGTGGATCAGGCGGTGCGCCTGCTGCAGCGGGAGCTGAATGTTGGGGAAATTGACGCTCTGCTGGGTGTTGCCGGTGTTGATGTACTGCATAATTCGCTCGGGCACGAACTCGGCAATGTTGCGTTGGGCCTCGGCCGTGCTGCCGCCGATGTGGGGCGTAAGCAGTACGTTGGGCAAACCCCGCAGCTCACTCTCGAAGCCTTCGTCGTTGGTTTTGGGCTCGTAGGGAAACACATCGACGGCGGCGCCGCCGAGGTGGCCGCTGCGTAGGGCGGCGGCCAGGGCCGGTACATCCACGACGTGGCCGCGGGCGTTGTTGAGCAGGATGGCGCCGGGCTTCATCAGGGCTAGTTCGGCGGCGCCGATGAGGTTGGTGTTGTCCTTGCGGCCGTCCACGTGCAGGGTCACGATGTCGGCTTGCTGGAGCAGCTCCTGCAGCGTACGGCAGCGCACGGCGTTGCCCAATTGCAGCTTTTCGGCCACGTCGTAATACAGCACCTGCATGCCCACGGCCTCGGCCACTACCGACAGCTGGGAGCCAATGTTGCCGTAGCCCACGATGCCGAGCTTTTTGCCCCGGATTTCAAACGAGCCCCGGGCCGACTTATCCCATTCGCCCTGGTGCATCTTGGGGTTTTTCTCCGGAATACGGCGGGCCAGCACGATGATTTCGCCCAGGGCCAGCTCTACCACCGAGCGGGTGTTGGAGAAAGGGGCGTTGAACACGGCCACACCCCGCTTCATGGCCTCAGTTAAATCAATTTGGTTGGTGCCGATGCAGAAGGCGCCGATGGCAATGAGGCGGTTGGCTTTGTCGAGCACCCGCTGCGTGACCTGGGTTTTGCTTCGGATTCCGAGGATGCTTACGCCCTCGATGCGCTCCATGAGCTCTTCTTCGTCGAGGCCGCCGGGCACGGAGTCGACTTGGTAACCTTCGGCGCGGAATAGCTCGGCGGCCCGCACGTCGGGGTTTTCGAGCAGCAATACCTTAATGCGGTTTTTGGGGTAACTCAGGGTCATGGGCAGCTTGTTCTGATAGAGAAACTCGTCGAAAGAGGGGAGAACTTCGTCGGCGCGGGCCACCACGGCTTCGCGGCTGACGTTTTCGGTGAAGGCGTAAAAGCGGTTGGCCAAGCCGGCTTCCCGGATCTGGTAGTCGGTGTAACCGTCGCCGAGCACGTACACGTCGCCTTCCAGCTCCAGCTCGCGCAGCTGCAGAATCTTGCCCCCGTCGCGGCTCAGCACGTTTTCGGGGTCAAAGCCGGTGATGCGGCCCGTCTCGTCGAAGGTGAAGGTGTTGGCCAGCACGTGGTCGGCGCTGATGCCGAAGTCGGCCACGACGGGCTCGATGAATTCCCGAAAGCCGCTGCTGACGATGTAGACCCGCCCGGGAAACCGCTCAAAAAAGCCGCGGTTGCGCACGATACTCTCCGATACCTTGCCCTTGAGCTGCTCCACGAGCAGAGGCAGGTGCTCGCGCCGGGCCGGCAGCAGGGCCAGCCGCTGCTTCAAGGACTCCGAAAAGCTCAGGCTGCCACTCATGCCGCGGTCGGTCAGGGCCCGGATTTGGCCGACTACCTTTTCCCGGTCGGGGTGGCCGTGCAGGGCAATATCGGCTAGCTCATCCAGGCCCTCCACCTGAGTAAACGTGCTGTCGAAGTCAATAATCAGGTAGGGCAGCGTTGCGGTTATTTGGGCCATAGCGGCGGTAATATCGGGGACAAAACTCATTTGAAAGTGTAAAAGTCTTCTTAGTCGATTGGGGAAGGGGCTGGCAACCTTTTCGGGGCCGCGGGGCTCTTCTGCTAGTCTAGCCATTTTAATCCCCTTTATGATGAAAAGAATTACCCTGCTATTTCTCGCTTTACTACCGGCCGGGCTCAGCTACGGACAAGCCACCGAGTATTCCCTGCACCTGACGTCGGGCTTTTCCGCGTTTCGCGGCCCCTCGGCCCCCAATGAAACGGTCCTTGTGATTCCCGCCAATCAACGGGATTTTGAATTTGGTTATATGAATCCGCGCATCACGGAGCCCTTCGCGGTTAACCCCTTTGGGCGCAAGCTGGGACTGGCGTACGGGGCCGCCGGGCAGGTGCAGCGTATTTCGGCGGCTAACCTGGTTTTTGGGGTGCAGGCCGGCTACGAGGTGCTACGGAGCCGGACACCCGTTTCGGTGATTTTTGACAAGTCCGACGCCGGGGCCTCAGCCAACGGCCATGCCACGCTGGCCAACAGCTTCATCAACCTGCATGCTTTCCTGGGGCACCGTTTCACGCGGGGTAAGCTCGACTATGACCTGACGACGGGGCCGGAAATCGGCTGGTTGCAGCGCAGCCACGAATCGGCCGAGGCCACGGTAGAGTCGGCGGGCCGGGAGGTGTACACCACCGACCTGGACCGCAGTCAGCGGAAGGTGGATGTGCGGGCCCGCGTCAATCTGACGGCCTATTACCAGCGGCTGGGCTTTTCGGTCGGATATTCGCTGGGGTTGAGCAAGTACCGGCAGGACTACATCAGCAGCAACGACAAGCTGTATTCCCAGGTTTTCCGCACGGGCATTGCCTACCGGCTCACGCGCTCCTAGCCAGCGCTACTGCTCGTAAAATTCCACCGGCAGCCCGTCGGGGTCCTGAATGAACGTGAAGCGGCGGCCGGTAAACGCATCGGTACGAATGGGCTCCGACGCTACCTGGTGCTGAGCTAGCCAGGCCACGGTGGCATCCAGGTCGGAAACGGCAAAGGCAAGGTGGCGCAGGCCGGTGGCCTCGGGCCGCGACAGGCGGGCCGGCGGCTCCGGGAACGAAAACAGCTCGATGATGTAGTGCCCCTGCAGGGCCAGATCGAGCTTATAAGACTGGCGCTCGGCGCGGTACACTTCCCGAATTACCTGCAGGCCCAGTACCTCGGTGTAAAAGCGCTTCGACACGGCATAGTCGGCGCAGATAATGGCAATGTGGTGAATGTGCAGCAGGGGCAGCATAGGCAGAAACAGGTAGCTAGCGAGTGTTGAGGCAAAGCAACAAGGGTTAGGTTATCCGCTTGGCCTCACAGGCCGGAATCCAGTGGTCGTCCTGGCATACGGGGCAGCGGGCCACTGCCGCTTTGAGCAGTTCGCGCACTTTGCCGCAGGTGGCGCAGGCGTACGGGCCGGCTTCAGGGGCGTGGCGGTATGTCTGGGTGAGGCGCTCGGGCCAGATGGGCAGGCCCGGCTGCACGTCCTCATCGACGTAAAAGTAGATGCTGATGTTGCCGGTGGCCTCGATATAGGCCCGGCGCACCTGGCCCAGGTGCTCAACCTGCAACTGGCGCATCTCGCCAAATAGCTCCTTCTGGGTCAGATTCTGCTGCCGAAACTCGTCGATGCAGATCCGGCCATCTTCCACGAGCAGCACCGGCCGGCCTTCGAGCCAGTCGCTGAAGCGGGGGAATTTTTCGGTGGCTTTGTTGAAGAGCAGATACAGAATCGGAACGATGATGAATACTACGGCCGCGTGCAGCAGGGGCGTATCGTCGTAGAGCATGGCGTCGCCGGCGGCCGAGCCCAAGGCCAGAATGATGCTCAGTTCAAAAATGGACAGTTGACGCACACCCCGCCGGCCCGTCACGCGCAGCGCCCCAATCACCATGAAGTAGGTGAGCACGCAGCGCAGCGCTACTTCGAGCAGAAACAGGGGCGGGGCATCCTCGGAAAACAGCAGGCGGTTCCAATCGAAGGGTTGGATGGTAGCAGCTAAAAGCATAGAAGCAAGTATAGAGTATCTGCCGTAACGTATGCCAGCGGCTTCTTGTTGAGCTTCTCGAAGTTCAGAGAGTTGATTTATAAGGAAATAGCACGGGCGTGGCCTTCTTGCCGGGCCTTCTCAAATCAGGCTTAGGTACTTGATTTTCAAAGTTCTAGTGATGAGTCTGGCGTAAGCCCGGCTATATCATAATTACGGCAGGCGAGTATACGCTTATCTGTTTCTAAGGGCCCGCCCTGCATCGCTATGAATCGTACTACCCCACCGGTTGAGTTTATCCTGCACGCCGTTACGCACCACGATACGGCCGATGGCGTAGAAGCGCTGACCCTAGGTACCAACCGGGGCGAAATGCCCGCCCGCCTGCACCCGGCGCCTGCCGGCGCCCCGGCCGTCGTGTGGGTAGGGGGCGCGGGCGGGGGCCTCGACGGCCCGGCCTGGGGGCTGTATCCGCGGCTGGCCACGCAGCTCAGCCACCACGGTATCGCTTCGTTGCGGCTGCACTACCGCAGGCCCAACTATCTGGAAGAGTGCGTCATGGATACGCTGCTGGCCGTGGAATACCTGGTGCAGCAGCGCGGGCACCGGGGCGTGGCGTTGGTCGGCCATTCGTTTGGCGGCGCGGTGGTTATTTCGGCCGGGGCCCTGAGCGAGGCCGTAACGGCCGTAGTAGCCATGAGCAGCCAAACCTACGGCACCGACCTGACCCCGCAGGTCAGCCCGCGGCCGTTACTGCTGCTGCACGGCACCGAAGATGAAATTCTGTCGGCGGCCTGCTCGCAGGATATCTACCGCCGGGCCCGGCAGCCCAAGGAGCTGGTGCTGTATCCCGGCTGCCACCACGGCCTCGACGAGTGCCGGGAGCAGGTCGACCACGACCTGGTGGCGTGGCTGCGGCGGCAGCTGCCCGCCAGACAGCAATAGCAGCCCAATAAAAAAAGCCCGGCTGCAAAGGCTTGCAGCCGGGCTTTTTCTTAGAACCTGGGTTCTGGCGGTCAGAACTTAGTCCTGAGGCTTGATTTTGGCTTTTTTACGCTTGTCTTTCACTTTCGCGTCGGCGGGCACGGTTTGTACCGCAGGAGCCTGGGTTACGGTCGTGGCGGGCTCCACGGTTGTAGTCGTCGACTCGACGGTTGTGGTGGCCGGGGTCGTCGTGGTGGCGGGCGTAGCAGGGGTAGCGGGTGTGGCCGGCGTAGCGGGCGTTACCGTGGTTTGCTTCGTGGTAGTAGTGGTGCTAGACTGGGCCTGAGCCGAATATGCACCCGTAACGAGCAGGGAGGCGAGAACAAGAAGCTTCTTCATGGGAGCAAGTATGTTTCGTGGATACTAAAGCCGTGTGGAAGGAAAGGCGGCTTTTTGAGTGCCTATAACGAAGCTCGACGGAAAGTGTTGTGCATGGGCTATATCTTGGCGGAGAAATATTACAACGTCAGTTAGGCAAGAGGGCCCGGAGTAGGGGTGAGTCCGGCCGGCGGGTTTCGTATCTTTTCGGCCTATGCAGCTCACCATTACGCCCCTTGCCGTTCTGCTCTTTGCCGTTATTGCGCAGGCGGGCTTCGCGGCGGCCTTGCTGTGGTCGGGGCCGCATAACCGGGTGCCCAACCGGTTTCTGGCCCTGCTCATGCTGGCTATTGCCCTGTGGCTGCTCGATGGATTTTTTCGGGTAGCGGGCGTGTACCGACAGCGTCCCGACTGGTATTTTCTGCCTATTTATTACTCTCTGGCTTTTGGGCCGCTGCTGTATTTCTACGTGCAAAGCCTGGTTAATTACGACTTTCGGCTGCGGACCCGGCATCTGGCTCACTTCGGGCCGGTGCTGCTGCAGGCCGCTTTGTACACGGGGCTGAGTACCCAGAGCTACGCCTTTCGCAACGACTTTTGGGAACAGGTGCACCGCCCCTACACCTACCGGCTGGAGTTTATCGGGACCTGGGTGTCCTTGGCCCTGTATCTGGTGCTGAGCTTGCGCCTGCTGCGGCAGTACCGGCGCTGGCTGGTCGACAATTTCTCGGAGGTGTCGCAGCTGCGCCTGCAGTGGCTGGGTACCTTGCTGGTGCTGGTAGCCGTGGTTAGCGCGCAGTGGGTGGTGGAAGTGGTATTGCGCGAATTCTTCGACCTCTACTACCGCTACGACTACTCCACCGAGCTGCTGGGGCTGGTCGTGTTTCTGATTGGGGTAGTGGGGCTGCGGCAGGCCAATATGCAGACCGTGCATTTCGCGCCCGAAGCGCCCGAAGCCGAAACCGTAATAGTGGCAGCTTCGGCGCTGACCGAAGCCGCGCCCACTACCAGCCCGCCCCAGTCGCCGGCTACGACGAAAGAGGCCAAGGAGCCGGCGGTGATAGACGCGGCCGTGCAGGAGCGGATTCGCCGGGCCCTGGAAGACGAGCAGCTTTACCGCAACCCCACGCTGACGCTGGCCGAGCTGTCGGCCCACACCGGGCTGGCCCCGCGCCTGATTTCGTTCACGGTCAACAACGGCTTTGGCAAGTCCTTCAATGACCTGGTCAATGGCTACCGGGTGGCCGAAGTGCAGCGCCGCCTGGCCACCACCGACGATGCGGCTCACCTGACGTTGCTAGGCATTGCCTTCGAGTGCGGATTCAATTCCAAAACCACGTTTAACCGCATTTTCAAGCAGATTGCCGGCGTCGCCCCGAGCGAATACGCCGCGGGGACCCGCTAAAACCTGGTGCCAAATCCGGATCTGGGACGTCCCAGATCCACCTGTGGGGCGCTTGCCCCGGCCCGGCCCCCCACCTTCGGACCGTACTTCAACCCCCACGAATACGGCCATGAAAATTCTGCTTCCGGCGTTGCTGCTGCTCGCCCCCCTTGCCCCGCTCCGGGCCCAGTCGGCCTGGACCGACCACACCCGCGCCCTACCCGACAAGCTCCGGCGCGTGCCGGTGGGCCTGCAGCTCTGGCACTCGCCCAACCCGAATTATCCCGAACCCAACACCGCTCAGCCCGGGCAGTTTGTGTGGAAGCACCGCACCATGCTGCGCAACGACACGGATCAGGAACTGGATATTGTGGAGTGCGGCAGCTTTATCTGGTACAGCGCCGCGGGCTGGCAGGCCAACCTGACGCAAACGCCCGCCGAGTTTGCCGAGCTATTCAATTGCCCCCAAGGCCGGCTGCGGCCGGGTCAAACCTACACTTTCGCCAAAAATTACCGCTACGCCCGCAGCGCCAACAGCCTCTACGGCGGCGACGCCCTGTGGTACATTCTGGCCAAAGACGCCAGCGGCCGGCTCTACAAGGGCATGGGCCTGATTGAAACCGAAGCCGAGGTCCAGGTTCCCGGGTCAGCCAAGTAATAAGCTCTCATCTCACGCCAGATAGTCTCGTCATGAAAACGTTTTTTGCTCTTTTGCTGACCTGGGCCAGCTTCGCTTTTCAAACCGCGCCCCTCGTGTATCAGGCCGACCCGGTGGCCAGCAAACTCACCTGGACGGGGCACGCGGAGGTGGGCTCCTGGGCGCCGGCGGGCACGGTGCAGCTGCGGCGCGGGCAACTGGAAGTAGTGGGCCACGCGCTGCGCAAAGGCCGCTTCGAGGTAGATATGCGCACCATAGCCCACTCCAATACCGACTTGCAACGCCACCTGCAGGGCACCGATTTTTTCGATGTAGCGCAGTTTCCCACGGCGGTGTTTGAATTGCGGGAAGTCGTAGGGAAGGAGGCCCTGGGGCAGCTTACCCTGCGCGGCATCACCAAGCCGCTGCGCTTCCCCGTGACCGTGACGCGCACGGGCCGCACGCTGCGGGTGCAGGGCACAGCCACCGTCGACCGGACCCAGTACGGGGTGCGGTTCAACTCCAGCTCGTTTTTTCAGAACCTGGGCGACCAGGCCATTCGCAACGACTTTCAGCTCACCTTCGACCTGGTGGCTACTGCCGGGGCTGGGCCGGCGCAGTAGGGCGGCATCTCCCACGTAGCGGTGTGCGTAGAGCCAGGATTAGCTATTTTCCCACCCGCCGGCTCACAAAATGGCCCCGGACCGGTTTACCTGCCGCAACCCTGACCACTCCGCCTCATGCGCACCATCAAGAAAATTCACCGCGCCGCCTATTCGCCCATCGGCGACCTGACTACTTATTCGCCGCTGCCCTCGCGCACCCTCGACCAGGTTGACCCCTTCCTGTTTCTGAATCACCACGGCCCCCAAACCTACCGTCCGCACAACAACGGGCTGCCCTTCGGGCCCCATCCGCACCGGGGGATGGAAACCGTCACCTTTATTCTCGACGGCGACATTATGCACAAGGACAGCGGCGGCCACGAAAGCGTGATTACCGCCGGGGGCGTGCAGTGGATGACCGCTGGCCGCGGCCTGATTCATGCCGAAGTATCGTCGTCCGAGTTTAAACAGCAGGGTGGGCCCCTGGAAATTCTGCAGCTGTGGGTCAACCTGCCGGCCCGCCTGAAAATGACCGAGCCCCGCTATATCGGCCTGCAAAAGGAAGACATTCCCAGCCTTACCCTCGACGAGGGCCGGGTCACGGTGAACCTGATTTCCGGCGACTGGCAGGGGCACCAGCCCGCTTTCGAAACCTTGTCGGAGGTGAGCCTGAACACGATTTTCTTCCAGCCCGGGGGCCAAATCGAGGTGCCGGTGCCCGCCGCCCACAATATTTTCTTCTACATCATCCGCGGGCAGCTCACCGTCAACGGGCAGGCGGTAGAGGCTCTGAACCTGGTCGAGTTCAACAACGACGGCGACGCGCTCCGCATCGAGGCCGGCCCCGAAAGCGTGTTGCTCTTCGGCCACGCCCAGCCTTTCAACGAGCCCGTGGTGGCCCAGGGGCCGTTCGTGATGAACACGGAAGCCGAAATCTACCAGGCCTACGACGACTACCGCCGGGGCAAGTTCGGGCAGTGGCAGCACTAATAGGGCAGGAGCCTTGTGGTTCTATGCAACGACGCCGTCCCCGGGTTTTACTTCTCCATTCGCTCAAACACCACGTAGCCGTGGGGCGGCAGGGGCAGCTTGGTAGCGGCGGCCAGGCGCAGGAGCTTGCCGGTGAAGACCTCCCGGTAGTTGCCCGGCAGCTTATCTTGTAAGGTGAGCTGTCGGCGCTGGGGCCCCACGTTCACGGCCACCAGTATGCCCGAAGCCTTTTTCTGCCGCGTGAAGGCGAATACGTCGGTTGAGTCGGGGGTGGGCAGGCTGGTCAACTCGCTGCACGGGTCGCCGTTGAGCAGGGCCGGGTGGTCCTTTTTAAGCGTGAGCAGCTTGGTGTAGAAGTTTTCCAGCGGGTAGTTGCCCCAGGCAATTGTGTCTTTATCGAAGAAGGCCAGGCGTTTGGTCAGACCAGCTTCCTGGCCGGTATACACCATGGGCATGCCGGGCAGCATGGCTGCCAGCACCGCCATGGGCAAGACGTTGGGGCCTAAACGCTCGTACTCGCTGCCGTCCCAGCTGTTGATGTCGTGGCTGGAAGTAAAGTTCATCAGGTAGACGCTGCGGGGATACAAGCGCCGTTCCCGGGCTAGGTAAGCATTGATATCGTGGGCGGGGCGCTGGCGGCGGGCCACGCTGTCGAGCACGTCGTGCAGGCGCAGGCCGTAGGTCATGTCGAAGGCTTTTTCCAGCAGGTGGGTATTGGGATCAAACTCGCCGGGCTTGAGGAAGGTGGGCGGGAACAGCTCGTCCCACTCGGCCAGCATAAATACCGGCTTGATTTTCTCCAGCTCGGCCCGGGTTTGTTCCCAGAACGGCGTAGGCACCAGGCCGGCTACGTCGCAGCGGAAGCCGTCGAGGTTGGCCTCGCGCACCCAATAGGCCATGCTTTCCCGCATGTACTCTTGTAGCTCGGGTTTGCTATAGTCGAGGTCAATGACGTCCTGCCAATCGGCCACCGGGGGCCGAAACCGGCCGTCGGCGCCTTTGGTAAACCAGTCGGGGTGCTCCTGGGCCAGCTTGCTGTCCCAGCTGGTGTGGTTGGCCACCCAGTCCAGAATGACGTGCATGCCCAGCTTGTGGGCTTCAGCCACCAAGTGCTGCACATCAGCCATCGTACCCAGCTCCGGGTTTACGGCCCGGTAGTCGCGGATGGAGTAGGGGCTGCCCAGCTTACCCTTGCGGTGTTGCTCACCAATGGGCTGAATCGGCATCAGCCACAGAATGCCCACGCCCATTTTCTGCAGGCGGGGCAGGTGGGCTTCGAAGGCCCTGATCGTGCCCTCGGGCGTGTACTGGCGGATATTGACTTCGTAGATACTGGCCGTACGGGCCCATTCCGGGTGCTTGACGGAATAGGCCGCCGGAATGTCGGCGCAGGGTTGGGTGGCCGAGTCCGCGGAGTTGGAAGTGCAGGCCGCCAGCAGCAAACCAGTGCCGAGCAGGGCCGAAAGAAGACGGTAGCGCATGCGGGCAAATACAGGTTTTTCGGCCAAAGTCAGGACCTGTTCCGCCGCCACCGGCTTGCTCTACCCTTCAAGCCCGAGTAGCCGATAGACAATGGAGCCGCCACAAAAAAAGCCCCGCCAGCTACCGGCGGGGCTTTTTTTGTTCTAGTAAGGCTGCTCAGGCGCTGGCCTGGCCCAGCTCCGCTATGTCTTCCGGGCTGAGCTGGAGTTCCGTGGCTTGCAGCAACTCGGTGACCTGCTCGGGGCTGGTAGCCGAAGCAATGGGAGCCGTGAGGCCGGGCTGGGCCATAATCCAGGCCAGGGCCACCTGGGCGGGCGTGGCCTGCTGGCGGGCCGCCACCGCGTCGAGCGACTGAAGAAGGCGCAGGCCTTTGTCGTTGAGGTACTTCTGGCCCACGCCCCCGCCCCGGGCGCTTTTTTGCAGGTCGGCCTCCGAGCGGTACTTGCCCGTGAGGAAGCCTGCGGCCAGGCCGTAGTAGGGAATTACGCCGATGTTCTGCTCCTGCACCAAGGGCCGCAGGTGCTGTTCGAAATCGGCCCGGTCGTAGAGGTTGTAGAGGGGCTGCAGGGTTTCGTAGCGGGGCAGGCCGTGCTTTTCACTGGCTTGCAGGGATTCGCGCAGGCGCTCGGCCGTAAAGTTGGAGGCCCCGATGACGCGCACCTTGCCTGCTTTCACCAGTTGGGCATACGCCTCCAGGGTTTCCTCGACCGGCACGGTGGGGTCGTCCTTGTGCGACTGGTAGAGGTCGATGTAGTCGGTTTGCAGGCGCCGCAGGGAGCCTTCCACGGCCCGCAGAATGTAGTTTTTCGCCAGGCCTTTGTTGTCGGCATTCACTTCCCAGCCTACTTTGGTGGCAATAACCACGTCGTCGCGGCGGCCGCGCTGCTTGAGCCACTGGCCGATGATGGTTTCGGATTCGCCACCCACGTGGCCGGGCACCCACACCGAGTAGCCGTCGGCGGTGTCAATAGCATTGCCGCCCCCGGCCACAAAGGCGTCGAGGATACGGAAGGAAGTAGCCTGGTCGGCCGTCCAGCCAAAGACGTTGCCACCGAGAACCAGGGGAGCAATAGAGAGGTCGGAGCGACCCAGAGGACGAGAGGAGGTCATAATATTAAAAAAAGACTATGCAGTGAAGAGTGCGGCCGAATTCGGCGGCAGCGTAGTAGTACTGTTGGCGCCGCAAATTGTTTTATTGGGCTGACTTGGCTGCGGGGTAATCCGTTCGTAATCAGGGTGGAAGGGAAAGAAGGGTAGGTTTTGTGTTCGTGCTGCTGATAAAAATTGCAGTGGCGCAGCGACTTTCGAATAGAATCTGCCGTACAATTTCTCTAGTTGTCACGCTTAAGGATGCTTCCCATGACCAAACATGGTTTTCTGCTGCTCGCCCTGGTACTAAGTTTTAGCGCTGCGCCGGTAGCGGCCCAATCCGGCAAGGCGGTTCGGAGTGCGGCGGCCGGGGGCAACACGCAGTACCTGGTGCTGCTCAAAAAAGCCGAACAGCTTCGGCAGGCCGATCTGGAAACCGTGGCCACTATCCGGGCCGGGCACGTGGCCCACTTGCAGCAGCTCACCCAGCAAGGGCGCCTCACCCTGGCCGGCCGCTGCCCGGGCGCCGACAGCGCGCTGGGGGGCATGTATATCCTGCGGGCCGCCAGCTACGAGGAAGCCCGCCGCCTCACCGAAACCGACCCCGCCGTGCAGGCCGGCAGCCTGACGATGGAAATCTACCCCTGGGAGAAGCAGGACTTGGGCAAACGTCCTTAGTGGGCCGCGGCCCGGCAAAGTCCACTATCTTGCGGCGGGCTGCTACTGCTGCTGGTTTGGCCCAGCTGCTGCCCGGGCGGCTTGCCCCGCTGTAACCTTTCTTTTTCGTCTGCTGCCTGATGCGTATTCTGGCCTTGTCTGTCTTGTTGCTGCTGGTTCGGCTGAGCGCCCACGGGCAGGCGCTTACCGAGCGGGATTTCAAAAAGTATTTCGACAGCTACGGCCTGCGCGGCTCGTTTTTGCTCTACGACCAGAAGGCCAACCACTTCACGGCCTACGACGTGGCCCGCTGCAACCAGGGTTTTCTGCCCGGCGCCACCTTCGACATTGCCAATACGCTGGTTGGGCTCGAAACGGGCGTGATTCCCGATACCAGCCACGTGTTTGCCTGGGACCAGACCAAGCGCGAAAACGAAGCCTGGAACCAGAATCTGCGGCTGCGCCAAGCCCTGCGCCTGCAGTGCCTGCCCTGTATGCAGCAAGTCGCGCAGGAAATAGGCGTGCGCCAGTATCAGCAGAGCTTGCTCAAGCTCAAGTTCGGCCAGATGGTGGTGACGCCCGAAGTGCTGCAAACCTTCTGGCTGGGCGGCGTTTCCCGGATTTCGCAGTTTCAGATGGTCAATTTCCTGCGCCACCTCTACGAGGAAAAGCTGCCGCCTGCCCCCCGTAACCAGGCCCTGACCAAGCAACTGTTTCGGCTGAAAGCCACGCCCCAATACAAGCTCTACGGCACCAGCGGCCACACCCTGCGGGCCAAGCTGACCAATGGCTGGTTTGTGGGTTGGCTGGAACAGGGCGGCAACGTCTATCTGTTTGCCCTGAATGCCGAGCCCAAGGACGGCAAGCCCGCCGACGAAAAGTTTATCGGTGGCCGCCAGGCCATTGCCGAGCTCATTCTGCAGGATCTGGCCCTGCTGCCCAACTAAGCCGGGGCGGCGGCGGCGTATGCCAATGCTTTACCTTGTCTTCACCCGATGAAATGGAATGTGCGAGAATGGCTGCAACGCTACGGGCCGGCCGAGGTGCTGTCGATTCTGGCGACGCTGGCAGCAGCTGGCCTCACCTTTCAGCTCACCGGTAGCTACGTGAGTACGGCCCTGGCGGGCACCTGGGCCGGCAACGCGGCGTATTTTGGCTACATACTGGCCCTGGATATTTGGCAGACGCGGCGGCAGCTGCGGGCGGCGGGCCGGGCCTACTCTGCCCACACGCTGGGGCGCAACCTGCGGGCCTTGGTCGTGGAGTTTGGCCTGGCCGAGGTCTTCGACAGCCTGCTGATTCGTCCGGCCCTGATGTACTACCTGCCCAAGGCAGTCGGCAGCTTGTCGGGCGGCATTCTGCTGGCCAAAATCCTGGCCGACGTTACTTTTTACGTGCCCGCTATTGTCAGCTACGAGCTGAGCAAAAAACGCCTGCGCCGCTTCTAGGTCCCGGGCTTTTTTCCTTTATCCCCGGTTTAGTTTCGGAGCACTACCAGCCGCTGGTGCTGGCCGTGCATTTCGGCGGTGTATACCCCACTGGGTACCGGGTTGCCGCTGGTATCAGCGCCGTTCCAGGTCAGAGTGTGAGGGCCGGCCGGCTGCGCGGGTAGGCTAAACGTGCGTACTACCTGGCCTTGGGCAGTGCGGATCAGCAGGGAGTAGGCGCCGGGCGTGTGCACGGAGTAGCGCAGCTCGGTGCTGCGGCTAAAAGTTGAGCTGCTGGGTGCTTCCAGGGTCAAGGGCTCCGGGGGGGCGTTGGTAACCACCGCAGTTGCCAATTGCAGGCCTTGTATCGTTACGGTCACGGGCTTTTCAGCCTGCGTAAAGCGTAGGCGCAGGGTCTGGCTGGTTGGCTCAAACTGCCAGTCGGTAGCGGCCAGGGCTTGCCCGTTGAGGGTAGCGCCGGCGGGTGCTGCCGTGACGCGGGGTATTTCCAGCGTGATGGTGCGGTGGGCCGGAGCGCCGGGGTAGCCGTTGCCGCTCTGGCGTACCTGTACCGTTGTGCGCCCGCGCCCCACCTTGCCGGTAAAGGAAAGCAGGTGGTAAGCCGGGTTTTGCGCGGTGAGAGTCGTTTTGCCGTCGTCGTCATACAGGGTAAAGCTCGACTCGGGCGCCGATTCGTCGGCGTAGAAGCGCACCCGCAGCGTGTCGGTGCGGTACTGGGCCGTGGTGGGCACGTAGGGCCCCGTGGGCAGAAAAGCGCCGGCCCGCACCAGCAGCGGTAGTTGGGCCAGGGGCGCCGCCACGCCCACCGTCTGGTTGCCGCTAAAGGTGAGGTGGGAGTAGAAGTCAATCCAGCGGCCGGGCGGCAGCACCACATTGCGCCGCCGCTGGCCGGGTTGCACCACGGGAGCCACCAGCAGGTTGGGCCCCAGCAGGAACTGGTCGTTGACGTTGGTCAGGGCCGCTGTGTTGTTGGCCCGGTGCAGGCGTTCCTGCCGGGCCAGCAGACGCTGGGTGCCCCAACTGGAGGAGGCTTCGGTGTTCCAGTTCCAGGTGGGCACGGGGCGGGCTGCCTGAATAATGGCCGGGTTTTGCTCTTCTTCCGCCAGCAGCATCTCCAAGGACTGCGGGTCGAGGACCGTTTCGCCGTAATGCATGGGCCGGGCCAGGGGCGTGCCGGTCTGGGCGTTTTCCCAGGCCAGGGTATAGAGGTAGGGCAGCAGCTCGTAGCGCAAATGCGCGTAGCGGCGCACGATGCTCTGGTGCGGCTCGGGGTAGGCGTAGGGCTCGGGCGCTACCACGCCGTGGGGCCGCATAATGGGGCCGAGGCTGGCCATTTGCAGCCAGCGGGTATACAGTTCGGGGTCGATGGTGGAACCCGCAAAGCCGCCCGCGTCGGAGTGCATGTAGCCCACGCCGCCCAGGCCCATGCTGAGCATAATCGGGACCTGGGCCTGCAGGCCGGACCAGGAGCGGCTCACGTCGCCCGACCACGGGAACACGCTGAGGCGCTGCAGGCCCGCCCAGCCTGAGCGGGCCAGGTTGAAGAGGCGCTCCTGCGGATACTGTCGGGCGTAGCCTTCGGCCAGAATGCCGGCCCAGGCCTGCCCGTAGGCGTTGTGAATGCGCCGCGTCGGGCCCAGGTCGTAGTGCATGTCGGCGGGCTGGTTTTCCGGTTCGCCCAGGTCGCTCCACCAGCCGCCCACGCCGTCCTGCTTCAGCCGGTCGTACTGCTGCCAGAGCCACTGCCGGGCCGGGGGACGGAACATATCCAGCAGCGTCGCCGGCCCGGCCCAGAACGACTCGACCGTGTAGGGCCGGCCATTCCGGTCCCGGCCCACCAGGTTCTGGCTCCGCACCAGCGAGTCGTTCCGGGAGGTGCGCATCACGTAGGGCTCGGTAATCAGCACGGTTTTCACGCCGGCCGAGTCGAGGCGGCGCAGCATCCGCTTCGGGTTGGGAAACTGCTCGGGCTGCCAGCGGAAATCACCCTGCCGGGTAGTACCCCCAAACCAGTACAGGTCGAGCACCAGGGCATCGAGTGGGAAGCCGGCCCGGCGCATGCGGGCGGCCGTCTGATACATCTCCTGCTCGGTTTTGTAGCCGAAGCGGCTCTGAATCAGGCCCAGGGCCCAGCGTGGGGGCAGGGGCTGCTTGCCGGTCAGGGCGGTGTAGCGGGCCAGAATTTCGGCGTAGGAGCCGCCCGTAATGATAAAGTAGGCCAGGTTGTCCAACCCTTCGCCCCGGTATTCGAGGATGTTTTTCTCGGTGGCTCCCAGGTCGAGGGTGCCGGGCGCAGGAGTGTCAAAGAACAGCATATAGCCCCGGCTGCTGAGCACCGTGGGCAAGGTCAGGTTCAGCGTAGGCTCCCCGTTCTGGTAGCCGTAGTGGGCCTCGTTGTAGAGCATGAGCTTGCGGCCGCGCCGGTTCAGGGGCAGGGCCCGGGAGCCGGTGCCGTAGAGGTGCTCTTCGGGCGTGAGCTGAAACGAGACGCCCAGGCCCGCTGGCCCGCCGCCGGTAGTCAGCAGCTGAAAGCCGCTGCTGGCCTCGGTCGTCAGGGCTACCGGGCAGCGCTGATAGCCGATGCGTAAGGGGCTTTTCTGAATCACGACTTCGCCCGGACAATCGAGGTACCAGTGCAAGGCCGCTGGACTGTTGCGGAGGCGGGCCCCCACGTAGGGCTGGCCTTGCACGGGGCCGCCGTCCCAGCCTTCCCCTTTGCAGGAAGGGGCCAAGGACTGCGGCTTCTGCACCACACTCACGGAGGGAATGTCCTCCACCGGCTGCCCCGCCGGAAACTGCTCTACCCGCACCACGCCCTCGGCCCAGGGGCGGATGCGCAGCGTACCGCCGGTAGTAGTGCGGATACGGAGCGTGTGGGTGCTGTCGTCGTAGGTATGACTGCGGTAGTTGCCCAGGCCCCGGGTCGGGGCCTGGGCTTCGCGCCGCGGAAACGGGTCTTGCTCAGGAGCGCTGCTCACGCGCTGGGCCAGGGTCGATACACTCAGCAGAAACAGGCTCAGCAGGAGGCCGGCGCGGCAAAAAAGTGGAAGCATATAGCAGGGCAAGTGGGGGGCCGCAAGATACGGCCTCCGCTACCGGCTCTAGCAACGACCCGCGCACCCAGCCCGTAGAGAGTAGCTCAACCCCTCAATTCCTACGACCATGGCCCTTTCCTCCGACAACCTCAACGACCACCTCTATTCGACCAATCTGGCGCTGAGCGACCTGTTCAACAACCGCACCTTCGCCCACGACCCCAGCGGCCTGATTCCGATTTTGGACAGCTGGGGCCCACAGCTGCAGAACTCCACTAGCCCCGTGCTCCACACCGCCGCCACCGACCTGGGCCAGCTGAAAAGCTACCTGCAAAACGGCGACCGGGCCGGCGCCAGCACCCTGATGCAACATTTGGGCGAGCAGGCCTCCCGCGCCGCCAGCAACACCCACGACTGGGCCGGCCCCCACCTGCACAATGGCATCGGTGACCAGCTGCGCCACCTGGGCCAGCTGCTGATTATGGCCGCCGGCAACCTCAAATCCATGGTAGCCTAAGAGCTGCTTCCGTCTTGCTTTCCACCAAACCCCTACCTCATGGCCACGCCAACCGATAACCCCGAAAACCACCTCAATGCCGCCATCAACGTGTTGAATGGCAATATTCAGCAAGCCAGCACCGAAGGCCTGAGCAATATTCAGGACTGGATTCGCACCCTGAGCCAGAGCGGCGAAGCCGTGCACGCGGAAATCCTGCAGGAACTGCGCAGCCTGCAGCAGCATATTCAGAACAACGACGTCGACAGCATCGGCAGCTCCTTGTTTACCCTGGGCGAGCAGGTCACCGGCGCCGCCGACTCCCAGACCGAATCCATTGCTACCCGGCTCAACCTGCTGGGCCAGGCCCTGGCCAACGCCGCCCGCCAGCTTAAGCCCGCAGATCAGGCGTAGATTTCTTTTCGCCTTTCCGCCTGCAGCTGGCCCACGCGCAGCCGCGCGGAAGACCTTTCTCACCTGCGTAAAAAGCCCTTTCTCGTAGCATACGGGAAGGGGCTTTCTGGTACAAGGGCGGGGCGTACTTCGCAGAGGACGGATGGCTCCGGCTACCGCCTCGCAAGGACAGGTGAAAAAGGAGCTTCGCGGGTAAAGGGCGTAACTACCTGCGCAGCGGATGGGTTGACGCCGCTTGATGCGCGGAATGTCGTGCCGCCTCGCAAGGACAGAACAGCAAACGCACCACTTCACCTAATACCCCAGGGCTGAGTCGTCGCCGCGGGGGTCGGCGCCGCCTTCGAGGCGGCCGTCGGGCAGTACCCGGATGGCATCTACCCGGCCCCAGGCGTTGCGCGGGTTGATGCTGTAGCCGCGGCGTTGCAAGGAGTCCGTAACGGCCGGCGTCAGGGCTTCCGTTTCGGCGTCGATGCGGTCGGGTAGCCACTGGTGGTGCAGGCGGGGCGCGGCCACGGCCTGCTGCATAGTCATGTCGTAGTCGAGCACGTGCAGAATGGCTTGCAGCACGCTGGTGATGATGGTGCTGCCGCCGGGCGTGCCCACTACCATGTGCAGCTTGCCGCCCCGGGTCAGGATGGCCGGCGTCATGGAGGAGAGCATCCGCTTGCCGGGGGCAATGGCGTTGGCCGTACCGCCTACCAGCCCGTAGGCGTTGGGCACCCCGGCTTTGGCGGAAAAGTCGTCCATTTCGTTGTTGAGCAGAAAGCCCGCCCCGGCCACCACGACCTTGCTGCCGTAGGCCCCGTTGAGCGTGGTCGTGCAGCTCACCGCGTTGCCCTGGGCGTCCACAATGCTGTAGTGCGTGGTTTGGTCACTCTCGTAGGCGGGCAGCCCGGGGCCGGCCGTCACGGCTTTGCTGGGCGTGGCCCGGTGGGGCTGGGTGGTGGCCATGCGCTGCTGGTTGTAGTTCTTATCGAGCAGCTGGGCCACGGGCACCCGACCAAAATCCGGGTCGCCGAGGTAGGTGGCGCGGTCGGCGTACACGCGCCGCTCGGCTTCGGTAATCAGGTGCACCCCCGTGGGCGAGTGCCAGCCGGCCTGCCGCAGGTTGAAGGGTTCCAGCATCTGCAGCATTTGCAGCAGGGCCACGCCGCCGCTGCTGGGGGGCGGGAAGGTCGTTACTTCGTAGCCCCGGTACTGGCCGTGGAGCGGGCTGCGCCACTTGGGCTGGTAGGCTTTTAAGTCCTGCTTGGTAATGAGTCCTTTGCCGCGCTGCATTTCGGCGGTGAGCAAATCCGCGGTGCGGCCCTCGTAAAACCCGGCCCGGCCCTGGTCCCGGATGCGGGCCAGCGTCTGGGCCAGCTCGGCGTAGCGAATCGTGTCGCCGGGCTGCCAGGTGCCGTTGTCGGCGGCCAGGTAGGCCAGGGCTTTTTTAGGGTTGTACTTGAGAAAAATGGCCCGGTTGGCGTTCAGGCCAGTGGCTTCCTTGGCCGTGAGGGGCAGGCCGTGGGCGGCCAGGTCCACGGCGGGCTGCACCACTTCGGCCCAGGTCAGCTTGCCCAGCTTTTGGTGCAGGACTTCCATGCCCGCCACGGTACCGGGCACGCCCACGGCCAGGTGGCCGGCCGTGCTTTGGTCGGGCACCACGTTGCCCTGGGCGTCGAGGTACATGTCGCGGGTGGCGGCGGCCGGGGCGGTTTCCCGGAAATCCAGGGCGCCTTCCTGCCCGTCGGCCCCGCGGTAGAGCAAAAAGCCGCCCCCGCCAATGTTGCCGGCTACGGGCAAGGCCACGGCCAGGGCAAACTGCACCGCCACGGCCGCATCGTAGGCATTGCCGCCCCGGCGCAGGATGTCAAGCCCAATGCGCGAGGCGGCCGGGTGGGCCGAAACTACCATGGCTTTGGCGGCCGTGACGCCCAGCGCGGCGGGTACCGTAGCGGTGGGCGACGATGGGGTGGAAGCCCGGGAGCAGGAGAGCAGGGCCGCCAGGGCCACCACAGGAAGGCGAGTATTCATCCGGTGAAGATAGGAAAGCGGGCAAGGCCGCACACGGCCGGAACTAAAAAAGCCTGCTGCTCACGGCTTCCTTCGGGCTGTTGTATATTTTTATAATAGGTTAAAATCTACAACAAACCATGTTGTACGTTTTGCGAAATATGAAAAATAAACAACAGCGAGTTTGTCTTTTGGCCCCTCGCCCGCCAGGCGCCGCCCTCGGCCAGTTGAATCCTTGAAACCATTGCGGCGTACCGTTACCTTGCGCCGTCTGGCGGTAGCTCCGCCGGGAATCGTAGATTTGGCCCAAACCTCTCCCGTTGCTATGGAACCTTCCGCCCTGACTGCCGCCCCCGAGCCGCAACTGCCCCTGGTGCAAAATGACCCCTGGCTGGCGCCCTACGAACCCGTATTGCAGGCCCGGCAGCAGCGCCTGGAGCGGCGCCTGGCCGAAATAACGGCGCAGTGCGGCTCCCTGAGCAAGTTTGCCACCGCCCACCAGCGCCTGGGCCTCGTCTACGACGGGCGCCGCCGCGGCTACTGGTTCCGGGAGTGGGCCCCGGCCGCCACCTACTTATCCCTCACCGGCGACTTTAACAACTGGGACCGGGGCGCCAACCCGCTGCAACCGGGCTCCGACGGCGTTTGGGAAACCTTTCTGCCCGACAAGGACTACGCCGGCCGCCTGACCCACGGTAGCCGCTTCAAGGTGCACGTGGGCGCGGCCAACGGGGGCAAGGACCGGCTGCCGGCCACCCTGCGCCGGGCCGTGCAGGACGAGGACACCAAGGACTTCGCCGGCCAGGTGTGGCGCCCCGAAGCCCCGTTTGCCTGGACCGACCAGAAATTCCGCATGCAGAACTACGTCCGGGAGCCGTTCATCTACGAGGCCCACGTGGGCATGGCTACCGAGGAGCACCGCCTGGGCACCTACCGGGAGTTTGCCGAAAAGGTACTGCCCCGGGTGCAGGCGCTGGGCTACAACTGCATTCAGCTGATGGCCGTGATGGAGCACCCGTACTACGGCTCCTTCGGCTACCACGTCGCCAATTTCTTTGCCGCGTCTTCCCGCTTCGGCACGCCCGAGGACCTTAAGCACCTGATCAACGAGGCCCACAACCGCGGCATTGCGGTACTGCTCGATGTGGTGCATTCCCACGCCGTGAAAAACGAAGCCGAGGGTCTGGCCAACTTCGACGGCTCGGGCGGGCAGTATTTCCACGAAGGGGCCCGCGGCAACCACCCCGGCTGGGACTCCAAGCTCTTCGACTATAGCAAGCCCGAAGTGCAGCAGTTTCTGCTTTCGAACCTGCGCTACTGGCTCGAGGAGTTTCACTTCGACGGCTTCCGCTTCGACGGCGTGACCAGCATGCTCTACCACCACCACGGCGAGGGCGTGGCTTTCGGAAGCTACGACCAGTACTTCGGGCCCGACGTAGATGAAGATGCCGTGCTCTACCTGCAACTGGCTACCACGCTGGTGCACGAGCTCAAAAAAGGCGCCCTGCTCATTGCCGAAGACATGAGCGGCATGCCCGGCCTCTGCCGCCCCATTCAGGAAGGCGGCATCGGCTTCGACTACCGCCTGGGCATGGGCATTCCCGATTACTGGATCAAGCTGCTCAAGCACAAGCGCGACGAGGACTGGAACCTGGGCGAGCTGTGGTACACGCTCACCAACCGCCGCCTGGGCGAGAAAACCGTGGCCTACGCCGAAAGCCACGACCAGGCCCTGGTCGGCGACAAAACCCTCGCGCACTGGCTCATGGACGCGGCCGTGTACCATAACATGCACCGCGACGACCCCAGCGACATCGTGGCCCGGGGCCTGGCGTTGCACAAGATGATCCGGCTGCTGACCCTGGCTTTGGGCGGCGAAGCCTACCTCAACTTTATCGGCAACGAGTTTGGTCACCCCGAGTGGGTTGACTTCCCCCGCGAGGGCAACAACTGGAGCTACCAGCACGCCCGCCGCCAGTGGTCGTTGGCCGACAACCCCGACCTGAAGTACCAGTACTTCCAGGCCTTCGACCAGGCCATGATAACCACGGCCCGGCAACGCCGCCTGCTCTCGGCCCCGCCAGCCAAGGAGCTGAATCAGGACAACACCAACCAGGTCCTGATTTTCGAGCGGGCCGGCCTGATCTTTATCTTCAACTTCCACGTGAGCAGCAGCATTTTCGATTACCGCTTCTTCGTGCCCCAGCCCGGCCGCTACCGCATCATCCTCACCTCCGACGCAGCTCAGTTCGGCGGCTTCCAGCGCGTGGATGACTCCTTGACCTACGAGACCTTCCGGGAAGATGAAGTCAACAAGCTGAGCTTGTACGTGACCAACCGCACGGCTTTGGTGCTGGCCCGGGTATAACAGGGTGTTAAAGCAGTCCGATGAAAGATATGCTACTGAGTGCTGTGCTGCTAGTAGCAGGATGTTGCTGCCTCTTTATTCTGGTGAAGGTAGCAGTTGCAAAAGCGCGGTTTGTTCAAGCATTACAGAAAGCAAACAGTCAGATGGAGGCTAACGAGCAAGTGGCAGATAGCTGTGGTGTTACTAGCTCTTTATACGAGCTGGAGGTAAATTTTCTGCGTGATGAAAAAGTGCTGATACTAGAAGCTTACCGAAGCACCGCAGCATACGATTCACTTATAGAATCCTATCATCTGCTGCTAGTCAAATGGTTGATTTGCTTTGCGGCCTCGGGTATGGTTATGATGGTCGCCTTACTGGCAGTAGTTGACCTCTCGTAGCCTTCTTGGCCCCGGATACTTTTGCAGCAAAAAAGGCCGTCGGTACCGACGGCCTTTTTTGTTGCTCCTTAGCTCAGCTTTTTGCCCGCGCTAATCAGTTCAATGGACTCCTTGATGCGGCGCAGGCGGGTGTCGGGCTTTTTGGCCCGCTCTATCCACTGCACGTACTCGCGGCGGTAGGGGTAGGGCAGCTGGTCGAACTTGGTCCGCCAGCCCGACTGCGCCAGGGCCCGCTCCAGATCCTGTGGTAATTCAAACGAGGCTTCCTCCGTGTCGAGCTGCACTACCACGTCGACCTCGTGGCCCCAGGTTTTGTCGATGGCCCGGCGGATCTGCTTGCCCACGGGCAGCATGTACTCGCCGTCGGCGTTCTGCACCAAGGTCAGGCGGAAGGGAAACCCGTCGATGGTGCCGCGCACGTGAAACGGGGGCTTCTGCTGGAAGGTCTCGCCGGGCGCGAAGGGAATCAGAATCTGCACGCCACCGTCGGTGTCATCCAGCTCCAGGGCGGCGGTAAAGCGTTGTTCGAAAGAATCGGACATGAAAAAGGGAATGCTGTGGGGCGCGCCGATTAGGTGCGGGGAGTCACATGGGTCAATGCGTCGTTGATGGCGGCCGTGTCGTCGGCATCAACTACCCGAATTCGGGTCGCGGGAAGATTGTAGAAGGAAGCCAGGCGCTGGGCCACGGCTTCCGTGTGGGCCAGCACCAGGTCGGCCCGGCGCAAAGTTAGGCGTTCCAGCTCCAGAATCCAGCCCCGGTCGGCGGGCGAGTCGCGGTCGGCGGCCAGGGACTGCACGTGCACGACCAGGGGGCGCCCCGTGGCCTGGCGAATTTCCAGCGCCGCCAGCCAAGCCGGCCAGGCCGCGGCATAAATCACCCCGAACGGCTGACTCACGGCCAAGGGCGTGGCAAACCGGGCGTACTGAATTACGCGGAAGTTTAAGTCTGCGTCCTCGCCCGAGCTGTCCAACGATTGCAGGGCTTGCACCAGCGAAACCTGGGCCGCGGCTTGTTCGGTAGCTGGCGTGGCGGCTACCGGCTGGCTGCTCGGGGCCGGGGCGGCCTCCGAATCGGCGAGAGTCAGGTTGTCTGCGGTCTGGTGGGTAGCGGCGGCCTCGTCCGGACCGATTTCGGCCGTGGCTTCGGCAAACTCGTCCTCATGCAGCAAACCTGGGCTGGCTGTTGCAGTATTGGCCGGCGCCAGATCGGTGGGAGGGGGCGTGCCCGGCGTCGCGGGAGCGGCCAGGGCCACGGCGGTGCCGGGCAGCGTAGCGGCAGCAGGCTGCCAGCTGTTTGGGGGCGGCATGCTAGCGCCGGCGTAGGGGGCGGCCGGGGCCTGCCACGAGCTGGCGGAGGCCGCTGGGCGGGTAGTGGCCGCTTGGGCCAGCCGGGCCGCACTCAGCAGGTTGAGGCGAATAATTTGGTCGGCCGACGTCAGCGCGGCCGAATCGGGTAGGCGGGGTACAATGGCCGACACGGGCGTGTGTTCGGCCAGCTGCCGCGAAAATTCCAGGGCCGGCGTGACGGAGGCGGCCGCCTGCGCCGCTTCATCCCAGCCCAGCAGTAACACGTTGAGAGGAGGATGTTCCATGAGAATCAGGCGGGTAGCGCGGAAATAGAAGCGAAAGAAAAAGGGCTTGCAAGGGCCCCTAGCAGGTTTTCAGGCGTTGGAACGCTAATGTTAGGCAAATTTCGCGGGAATCGTTTTTACATTGCAGGCTTAATTGTTGGGCTTCCGGCTGGGCCGGAGCTATTTTGCCTACCTCTCCCCACACGACACACCCAATGGCCGACTCCGTTCAGGAAAATAATTACATGATTAATGACCTGGCCGCCCGGGGGAAGCAGGAGTTCTTCCCCGGCCAGGTGCTTTCCTGCTCGCAGCAGGGCAGCGACTTCCTCTTTACCTGCGACAATGGCGTGCAACTTAGCGTGCAGGTCATTACCGACAAAATTCTGCGCTTCCGCTACGCCACCGAAGTGGGCTTTGCCGCCGACTTCAGCTACGCCGTGCCCGCCGACCAGCCCCGGGCTGCCCTGGAGTTTCTGGAGTTTCGCGAGAAGCCCGACCACTACCGCATCACCACCGAGCGTCTGATCTGCACGATCAGCAAGCTCAACACCGCCGCCCGCATCCTGGACCGCTCCGGGACGCTTTTGTCGGCCGACGAGAAGGGCTTCCACTGGGAGTACGACTACGAAACCGGCAACGACATCGTTAAGATGAGCAAGCAGGTGCAGAGCGGGGTGCACTACTACGGCCTGGGCGACAAGCCCGACAACATGAACCTGCGCGGCAAGCGCTTCACCAACTGGGGCACCGACACCTACGGCTATACCAAGGGCTCGGACCCGCTCTACAAGAACATTCCGTTCTACCTGGAGCTGCAGCAGAAGATTGCCCACGGCATTTTCTTCGATAACACCTTCAAGGCCTCCTTCGACTTTGCCGCCGAGCGGGCCGACGTGACCAGCTTCTGGGCCATGGGCGGGGAGATGAACTACTACTTCATCTACGGCCCCACCCTCACCGAAGTCACCCAGGAGTACACCCGCCTGACCTGCCCGCCCGAGCTGCCGCCGCTGTGGGCCCTGGGCTACCACCAGTGCAAGTGGAGCTACTTCCCCGAAAGCAACTTCCGCAGCATCGCCAAGGGCTTCCGGGAACGGAAAATCCCCTGCGACGCGCTGTATCTGGACATCGACTACATGGACGGCTACCGGTGCTTTACCTGGAGCCCTACGCACTTCCCCGAACCTAAGAAAATGGTCAGGGAGCTGGCCGAGGATGGCTTCAAAACCATCGTCATCATCGACCCCGGCATCAAGATTGACCCCAACTACAGCGTGTATAAGGAAGGGCTGGAAAATGACTACTTCTGCCGCCGCGCCGACGGGCCCCTGATGAAAGGCTCGGTGTGGCCCGGCCTGTGCAACTTCCCCGACTACACCCGCCCCGACGTGCGCGAGTGGTGGGCGGGCCTGTTCAAGGGCCTGATTCAGGAGGATGGCGTGCGGGGCGTGTGGAACGACATGAACGAGCCGGCCGTGTTCGAGAAGGGCACCTTCCCCGACGACGTGCGCTTTCATTACGATGGGCACTCGGCGTCCCACAAAAAGGCCCACAACATCTACGGCATGCAGATGGCCCGGGCCACGGCGGCGGGTGTGAAGCAGTTTAGCTACCCCAACCGGCCCTTTACCATCACCCGCAGCACCTACGCCGGCGGGCAGCGCTACTCCTCGGCCTGGACCGGCGACAACATCGCCAGCTGGGAGCACCTGTGGCTGGCCAACATCCAGTGCCAGCGCCTGAGCATCTCGGGCTTCAGCTTCGTGGGCTCCGACGTGGGCGGCTTCATCGACACCCCCGACGGGGAGCTGTACGTGCGCTGGGTAGCCCTGGCGGCCTTCCACCCGTTCTTCCGCACCCACAGCTCTGGTGACCACGGCGACCAGGAGCCCTGGAGCTTCGGTGAGCAGTACCTCGACCTGGCCCGCGGCTTCATCGAGTTGCGCTACCGCCTGCTGCCCTATATGTACACCACCTTCTGGCAGTACGTGCAGGATGGTACGCCCGTGCTGCGGCCCCTCACGTTTCTCGACCAGAACGACACGGAAACCTACCTGCGCATGGCCGAGTTCAGCCTCGGCGACCACCTGCTGGTGTGCCCCATCACCCAGGCCGGCGCCGACGGCCGCTGGATGTACCTGCCCCGCGGCGACTGGTTCTACTACTGGACCGACGAAGCCAAAACTGGTGGCGCCGAAGTGTGGGCCAGTGCCCCCCTCGACCGGATTCCGCTGTTCGTGAAAGCCGGCGCCGTGATTCCGATGTACCCGCTGATGCAGTACGTGGGCGAGAAAAAAGTGGAAGAGCTTACCCTGCACGTGTACTACAAGCAGGGCTCGGAAACCAGCGTGGTGTACGAGGACGGGGGCGAAGGCTACGGCTACCAGCAGGGCCAGAGCACCACCCGCCGTTTTACCGTAACCGGCACCGCCGCCAGCCTGACGCTTACCCAAACCATTGAAGGAGACTATCAGCCCAGCTTTACCACCTACCGAGTGGTGTTTCACGGGTTTGGAGTAGGACAGGCCACTGCCGATGGCCAGGAAACCGCCGTAGCGGAAACATCGGAGCAGGGACTGGTTCTGCCACAGGTGCTGGTGGCCAGCAACTTTACGCAGATAGTGGCTACCCCTTTAAAAGAGGAAAAAGCTAGCTAGCCACTTTGTATTCGAGTCCGGTAGCCCCTTTGTCAGACTTCTGGCAAAGGGGTTTTTTATTTGACCAAGCACCGCGACAAAAGGATGAGTTTACGCTGCTTGGCACCGGGTTGATACTGCCAAAAGCAGGATTGGTGTAATAAATTTCAAGGGCCGCTGCGCCGTCACTACGTTTGTATCATCCTACTACAAGATAGTATTTGTGATATAGATAGAAGGGTTTATTTATAGAGTGATTCAATAAAATACAGGTTGCTATTTTAATTATAATAGGTAGTCTGATGCTGCCGGTATTATGTGATAGTTAGGTATTTATTTTTAGTTGATTAATTATTAGTTTATTGTATTTGTTATTTTATTGAAAGCCAACTCAGGTTATCTGAGTTGGCTTTCTCTTTTTAGGGCACTTGCAAACGAGAAGTGAACCCTCCTACGGTGAACTCGGATACATCTCCCGGATCCGAAACCTCGAATCGGGAGGCGTATAGGTGATGCTAGTGGCTTATAGATAGCGCAGCAGCCTTTCGGCAGGCCAGGCTGCGTCTTTGGGGCAGCTACCACAACTACTGCTACAGCTGGTCAGTAGCATCATCGGATTGGTCCTGACAAAGTACGGGTTGGTGTAATTTATTTTCGTTCGAGGAGGAGCTATTCTATGTTTGTATCATCAGAACGGCGAAATAAACCGGTGCTGTTAAAACAGGGTTTTTAAAAGGATAGGTTAAGCGTCGATTACTTATATTTTATATTATTGCGAGTTTATATTTATTAGCTGTATTCGTTATTTTATTTTTATTGTTATTTAAAAAAAAGAACCCGACACTGGCAGGTCGGGTTCTTTTTTTTGTCCTGGTTGGTTCAATGGCCGCCTGTTTACAGATGCTTCCGGATGTAGGCATACACTTCCGGATTAGAAAGCAGACCGGCGTGGCTTTGCTGCGCAAATACGCGGGTGTGAATCTGGGTGTCGGGCGGCGGGGCGGGGTCGCCGAAAATGCGGCCGACGGCACTCCCAGCGCCCACCAGACCATCCCCAAAATAGTGGTGCAGGGCCGAGCTCGCCGTTTTGAGCAGCGACCCCACCAGCACGTGATACGGAACGCCGGGCAGGGGCGGCACTACGGTGCGGGGTGGCATCAATACGTCGTCGGCGTGCGGGCTTTGCCAGTCCTGGTCGACCAGCCAGGCGTGGCGCAGGTCCTTGATGCCGTTGCTGCGCTGGTCCATGGCTTTGCTCAAAAAGCGCGTGGGGGCCACATTTATTTTGCGCAGCATTACGGAGGTCAGGTGGCTGTTCTGCTCCAGAAACGAACCGTCGTTGGGCACGCCCAGCAAAAAGACCGACCGTAGCCGGGCTACCCACGGGGCCGGGGCCGTCGGGCCGTGGGTGCCGTAGTAGCCCGCGCTGCGAATGACGAGTCCTCCCATCGAATGGCCCACCAAGACCAACTGCTCCACGGCGTCAGGGTGGGTCGTTAGCAGGTCGGTGAGCAGGTGGGAAAGCAGCTGGCCGTTTTGGGAAATGTGCAGGCCGCTGTTGTAGCGCACGTACAGGCAGCGCACCCCGGCCTCGCGCTGCAGCAGCGGTCCGTAGCGGGGCGTGTCGGGGGTGCCAGTCTGCCAGATCATTTCGTCGCCCATCAGGCCGTGCAGAAACACCACCGTCGTCAGGGCCGGGCCCGGCAGGTGCAGGTCGGCCACGGCCACGTCGGCGCCGAGCTGGCGGAAGCTCATTTGGATAGCCTTGGGGTCCTGACGCGCCGCCAGCTGGTCGCCAATAGCCCCGTTTAGAATAGGCAGGGTAAAATGGCGGTAAGCCTGCCCGGCCTGGTAGAGGTAGTCGAGGCCCTGGACCGGAAGCGAAGCCGCCCTTCGCGCGGCGGCCGAAAAACGGCGCCAGCGCGAAGGGCGGTCAGCAGAGTCACCAGCGGGGGTGGATGGTTCGGTCACGGAATCAGAAGTTTGTGCACTACGGGGCCTTCGGGCGTATTAAGACGAAGTGTGTACACGCCGGCCCGCTGCCCCCGCAAATCTACGGTGCGCGGTCCAGTTGCGTTGGCCGGCGCTGCGGGCTGCTGCAGAACGGTGCGGCCCGTCACGTCCGAAACGGTGTAGGCCGCGCCAGTCCAGCTGGCTTCCCGCGTGGTGCTGAGCGTAAACAGGCCGTCGGCGCTAGGGTTCGGATACACCGTTACGGCTGCGTTGCGGGCCGCATCCACCGTCGGCGTTGCCGTGCCGGTCATTACCACGTCGTCGATGAACAATACTGTGCCGGCCGTGGGCGTCGACTGGGTGCCGGTCACGAACAGAATCCGGATAGAGTCGGGAGCAACGGACGACTGATATTGTAGGGGCACCGTGCTCAGAGTGTAAGAGGAAGTTGGGGCCAGCTGAATTACTCCACCTGCTACAACGTTGGACCGGGCGCCGTCCCATTTGGTGAGCACCACCTGGGCCCCGGCGGCATCGGCGCTAGTGGCCGGAACCGTGAGCTTGTAGTAGAACTGCATGCTGGCCGGCCGGCTTGTGAAGGGGATGCCACCCGGAAAATCAGCGTCAATATTGGGGCTGGTGCCTAGACCCAATACGCCGGGGAAGGTGACGTCCAGCAGCGTGTTGGTTTTGCTTTCCAGCCGCGCTGCGTAGGTGCCGGCGTGCTTGTCGGTGGAGCGGGTGGTAGTACCGGCCGCCAGGGGGAAACCCGAGGAAGCCAGCACATCATCAAAGGTAAACCAACCGGCCGGCGCCAGGCTGATTGCCCGGGTTTCCCAGGTTTCCAGTGTGCCATTGGGAAGAGCCTGCGCCTGGGCGGCCGACAAGGCCAGCAGGCTGCTGAGGGCCGTGAGGCCAATTCGTACAAATTGCTGTTTCATAGCGTAGTGTGAAAAAGGGTTCGGATACAAGGATGTGTAAACGAGCAACATAGTTGCCAGCGGGGCAAAGGTAGGAGGCCCGCACCGACGACACTATCACATATTCGGGGGAGGTGAGACGGGCACTTTGGGCCGGATGATGCCATAGAGCAAGCCCAGCAGCAGGCCCGTGAGCAAGCCGCCCAGGTGAGCTGCATTATCCGTAGTGCCAGTGCCGCGCAGCCCCGCCTCCAGCTGGCTGGGTACCAGCAGCAGAATCAGCCAGAGCAGGCCGTAGCGCTGCTGCCGGCTCAGGGGCACGGCTCCGGTAACGGCCAGGGCCAGCAACAGGCCATACAAGCCGAAAATAGCCCCCGAAGCGCCCACCGAGTTTACGCCCGCCGCGTGCCACCACAGGCTGGCCAGGCTGCCACCGACCCCGCAGAGCAGGTAGAGTAGCAGCAGGCGGCCCGGGCCTACCAACGACTCGGTAAGCCGGCCCAGAAACAGCAGAGCCAGGGAATTGAGCAGCAAATGCGCCAGCCCGCCGTGCAGAAAGCAACTGGTCAGCAGGCGCCAGGGCTGGCCGTGCAGGGTCAGGGGCGAAAAGTTGGAACCCCAGGCCACGAGTATACTGGCCTGGGGCTGAAACAAATCGGCCCCGCCCCCGACCATGGCCCCAAACACGAGCAGGTTGAGCAGCAGCAGCAGCGGCGTGACATAGTAAGTAGCTGTAGGCCCGAAAAGCCGTTTCACAGAGTCGGCGGCCAGCCGATACCAGGGCTCATCGGCGGGGCTGGGCGCGGGCGGTGGGGGCGGGGGGCTAAGCTCGGTCGGGACCAGGCCCCGGTGCTGTAGCTCCCGCACGGCGGCTTCGCCCAGCGCGGGCGGGTAGCGGCGGGCATTCTGGGCAAAATACAGCAGCTCGGCGTCCGTTTTCTGGGCAAAAAGCTCGCTTAGGGTAGGACTGGCAGCCATAATGGAGAGAAAGCAGACAGGAAACAGATACTAAACCCGCAAGCCGCCCAAAAGTGAGTCCGGGCCGGAACGCTACACCTGGGGCATGGCTTTGCGGGCCACTTCGGCGTCCACGCGCTTCTGCAGTTCCTCCATCGGCCGAATCCGGTTCTGGGGTGGCACGCCCAGCAGGGTCTGGCGCATCACCGTCACCGAATCGTTGAAATACCGCAGGCCCTGGTCGAGCGGCGGCTGGCCGTAGATGTAGAAGTTTTTCATGGTCGTCAGCGTTTCGCGCCGTAGCAGGGCCGCGCGGTGCATCAGCTCTAGCTGCTCACTCATGGTAGGTTGCAGCTTGTGGTTGTACACCAGCACGCTGGTCAGGCGCTTCCACTTGTCGAGGGTAAGCTCTACCTGACCGGGAAAGGTGGAGTCGATGCGGGCCGCCTCGGCTTCCTGAAACAGGTAGGCCGACTGATTCTCGGCTTCCCAGAAACGGCCGGCCAGTAGCAGAAACTTGCGCTGGGCGGTGGTATCCTGCCGCTCGGCCGCGGGCAGCAAGGCGGGCATTTGCCGCACCTGGGCTTTGGTTAGGGAGTCGAACGACGGCATCAGGTGGGTTTGCACCGCCACCAGTTCGCGGCTGGGCACGGGGCCGTTCTTGTTTTTCCAGCTTTTGTTGCCGGTAGGCCACCAGTATAGCACGGCGGCTAGCACCACCAGGCCCAGCCCCAGCGCCGGTAGCAGCCAGGGCCGCTCCGAATCCTCATTTATTTCCGGCGGGGCGGCCTCCACCGACGCCGGGGGCAGCGCCCAGGCTACGCCGCGCCGCTGTAGTTCCTGGCGGGCAGTAGCCACCAAATCAGCGTGGTAGAAGCCCGGGTTCTGAACCAGGAACAGCAGCTCCGCATCGGTTTTGGCAAGCAGGAAATCGGGGGCCGAGGAAAAGGGGGCAGACATGGATAAAGCTCAACTATATGGCCGGTAATCAACCCGTAAGTTGGGAAAAACCGCGGGCAAAACCACGGGCTATTTCTAAACCAGCCCGGCGCAGCGGCGTATAGCATAGTCCCGGGCCGGGTGCCCGGGCTTCCCAACCTAGCACCTTCTTCCCATGCAAGATCCTCAGCAAATCCCTACCGATAGCCGCGACATTCAGCAGGCTTCCGGTTCGCAGTCGGAGCAGCGGCAGCCCGAGGGGCGGCAGGCACCCGGCACCGACGCCCTGCGCGGCCTCAACGCCGACGACAACTCCGGTAGCGGCGGCACGGAAGGCGGCCACGAAATCAAGGGCAAGCGCGTCAGCACCGGCCCCAACTACGACCAGCCCGGCAACGCCGCCGACGGCGACGTAGGCGGCAGCTCTACCTCGGCCGGTACTGGCGTTTCGGGCGGCGAAACCGGCCAGGTTCCGCAGCTCTAGCCTTCTTTTTCCTCGGGAAAGCTGCCCTGCTCTCCCCATTCCATCCATCCCACCTTACCTATTCTCATCATGTCGAATAAACCCAATAACCCCGGCAATACTTCCGAAGACAGCGGCGCCCGTCGCGTGAGCACCACCAACCACGGCCAGGACGGCACCTCGAAAAACGAGGCCTTCGCCGCCGCCCAGAAAGCTCAGCAGGAAGAGCAAGCCCAGCAGAACGATGCCACCACCAGCACCCAGAGCAACATGGGCAACGGCGACGGTATCCGCGGTGAATATGGCGACGCCAGCCAGACCAATGGTATGGAAGGCGGCAGCAACGCGGGCAACAAGGACCAGAACGACACCCGCAAAAACCACAACTAGGTTGTTGCCAGGTATGTAAAAGCCGCTCTGCCAGACAGCAGAGCGGCTTTTTTGTGGGTAGTGAGTGGCCGGTTGGAGCGGAGTGACTAGCGGGCGCGCTACAGTTCCGCTGTTATCTTCACCGCCGAACCCAACCTGGAAAGACCATGCCTACCCTGGAGCCCCGCTGGCAGCGCTACCTCGACCGAATACAGTACGCCGGCCCTCTAGCGACGTCGTTGCCGGTGCTGCGGGCACTGCAGGCCGCGCATCTGTTCCACGTGCCATTCGAGAATCTGGATATTCATCGGGGCCAGCCCATCCACCTGACACACAGCTACGAGAAGGTGGTGGAGGCTGGCCGGGGCGGCTTTTGCTACGAGCTGAACGGGGTGTTTTACGAGTTGCTCACGGCCCTGGGCTTTACGGCCCGCCTGATTTCAGCCCGCGTTTTCAGTTCGGCTACCACCTTCGGCCCCGAATTCGACCACATGGCCATTCTGGTGACCTTGCCCGAAGGAGAATACCTGGTGGACGTTGGCTTCGGCGAGTTCACCCAGGGGCCGTTGGCAAACCAGCTGGGCCTGGTGCAAACCGATCCGCGGGGCCACTTCGTGCTGGAGCAGTACGACGCCACCTACCGGGTCGTGAGCAAGCTCAGCGGCGAGGGCCAGGTGCCGGAGTACCTGTTCACCACCACGGCCCGCACCCTGCCCGACTTCGCGGCCATGTGCCGCTACCACCAAACCAGCCCAGCTTCCCATTTCACGCAGAAGCGCCTTTGCTCCCTGGCTACCGAAACGGGCCGAGTTACTATTTCGGGTACTACCCTGAAAATAACGCAGGGCGAGCTGGTAGAGGAAAGAATCCTGCCTGACGAAGCCGAGTTTAACGAGGCGCTGGCACGGTATTTCAACGTGCGGCTCTAACTGCCCGGTAGCCGAATCGGTCCTGAATTATACCAGGAAACGGGTGAGCGGGCCGGATTTTGCACCCAGGGCAGCGGATGCCGCCGCCGGGCTGCGTAATTTGCAACAGTTTTCTTCGTTTCTGTGCTGATGTTTCGATTGTCTTTGGCGGCTAGCCTGCGTTGGGTTTGGATTTTTTCATTCTTTCTGGTTGGACTCAATCCCGCGGCGCGGGCCCAGGACGGCCCGCCGAAACGGGAGCTGCGCGGCGTCTGGATTGCCACCGTCGAAAACATTGACTGGCCCAGCAGCCGCACCCTGACGCCCGAGCAGCAGCGCCGCGAGTACCGCCGCATCCTGGATGTGCAGCAGCTCAACGGCATCAACGCGGTGTTTGTGCAGGTGCGGCCCGCCGCCGACGCCTTCTACCAGAGCGAGCTGGAACCCTGGAGCAAGTGGCTCACCGGCCAGCAGGGCAAGGCCCCCAGCCCGGCCTACGACCCGCTGCCCTTCCTGATTGAGGAAGCTCACGCCCGGGGCATGGAGTTTCACGCCTGGTTTAACCCCTACCGGGCCAGCATGGACTCGGTGACGCGCCGCCTAGCGCCCAATCACCCCTTTAAGCAGCACCCCGAGTGGTTTCTGCGCTTCGGCGGCAAGCTACTCTTCAACCCCGGCCTGCCCGAGGTGCGCCAGTACATTACCCGGGTAATTCTGGACGTGGTGCGCCGCTACGACATCGACGGCGTCCACTTCGACGACTACTTTTACCCGTACCCCGAGCCCGGCCTGAAAATTCACGACGAGGCCGCCTTTCAGCAGTTCAACCCCGACAGCCTGAAGTTGGCCGACTGGCGGCGGCAGAACGTGAACAAGCTCATCCAGGGCCTCCACGACACGATTCAGGACACCAAGCGCTGGGTGAAATTCGGCATTTCGCCCTTCGGTGTGTGGATGAATAAATCGGCCCACCCCGAGGGCTCCGACACCCGCGCCGGGCAGCCCAGCTACGCCAACCTCTACGCCGACTCCCGCCTGTGGCTGCAGGAAGGCTGGATCGACTACATTGTGCCCCAGCTCTACTGGAGCACTAACTTCAAGCTCGTGCCCTACGCCACGCTGCTCGAATGGTGGACGCGCAACCACTTCGGCCGCCACCTCTACGTCGGGCAGGGCGCCTACCGCATGCTGGAAAACACCCGTTCGGATACCACCTGGCGCAACCCGCGCGAATTGCCCCGGCAGGTGCGCCTGAACCGTTCATACCCGACCGACGTGAGCGGCAGCGTGTTTTTCAGCGCCCGCTCCCTGATGGCCAACCCGCTGCACACCCGCGACTCGCTGCGCCAGAACCTGTTTCGCTACCCGGCCCTGGTGCCCACCATGCCCTGGCTCGACGCCGTGCCGCCCCGCCCGGCCCAAAACCTGGTACTCACCCGCGCCACGCCCGTCGTCACGCTTACCTGGCAGCCCGGCCCCGTGGCGGCCGACGGCGACCTGGCCCGCTACTTCGTCGTCTACCGCTTCACCAAAGACCAGACGCCCACCCCCGACGACCCGCGCAATATCCTGGCCCTGGTGCAGAACCGGCCCGGTACCTCGCCCGTGCTAATCGATACCAGCGCCGCGCCCGGCACCGACTATGCCTACTACATTACGGCCGTGGATAGGCTGCATAACGAAAGTACGCCCGTGCGGGTAACCACCCAGGGCAAGGCCGCTGAGGTGATTGTCGCCCAGCAAACTCCACCAACCAAACCCGCTGCACCCGCTGCCCCGGGACCAGCGGCCACCCCCGCTAAGCCAGGGCCCACCACTCGCCCGGCCATCGGCAAGCCCGAAACGGCCGCCGTTACCAAGGAGAAAGTCAAGCCCAAAAAGCGTGGTTTCTTCGCCCGCCTCTTCGGGAAGAAATAGGCTTGTGCCAGTAACCAAAAAAGCCCGACCAACTGGTCGGGCTTTTTTGGTGCAACTAGCTGCGGCAGCGTTCTACAGCGCCTTCACGTCCAACGTCAGCGTCACGCCCGCTGTGGTGCGGCTGATGCCGGTAATGGTGAAGATGGCATACTGGTCGGCGGCCCGCAGGCGGGCAATGACCACGTCGCCCACGGCCACGTTGTCGAGCTGGGCTACCTGGTTCGTAGCGGCGGCCGTTTGGTAGGTTTGCCGGATGCTGTTCAGGGTAGCCGCGCTGTAGACAGCCGCCGTGGTGCGCACAAATTTTGTAGTGTTTAGGGCTTTGAGCTGCACGGCGTTGGTGGCAATGCTGCTGATGGCCACGTCCTTGGCTTCCGGGGCCCCGGAAGCTGCTACAGTCGTAAAGGTCGTCAGGTCGTACGCGGCCTGGTCGCCGCCGGCAGTACCGGTGAAGACAAGCGTGGCGGAGCGGGCCGCGGCCAGGGCCGTGGGGGTAGTAGGCGTAATGGCCGGGGCCGTAACCGAGGCCGAACGAATGCTGGGGGCTCCGGCCGGGGCGGGCAGGGTGGGCTTGTCCTGGAAGCGCGACTTGGCCTCGAAGCGGTACACCACGCTTTGCCCGCTCGAGCCCGTGGGCAGCGTCACGTCTACGTTCACCAGCGTGGCCGCCCCCGACTGCGCCCCGGAGCCGACCGGTACCCGCTGCCGCGCCGCGCGCCGCTCGGGCTGGGTGCCCACGCGCACGAAGGTTATCAGGCTGTCGATGTCCTTGTAGAGGGTGCCGGCGGTGGTAATGGCGGCGGCCGTATTGATGCCGCCGGTATTGAGCCGGACCGGGAAGCGCACCACGTCGCCGGGCACGCGGGCCGCGTTGGAAGGTGCCGTCACGTTGGTCGAGGCATCCAGGGAAATGGTCGGGGTGGGCTCGGCCAGGCGGAAGTTGAAGCTGCGCACCTTGCTCTGGCCGTTGTCGGCCACCACCACGGCATCGACGCGCACGTTGGCCTTGTTGGCCCCGGCCGGTACCACGTAGTTGACAATCAGCGTGTCGGCCCGGTTGATGCGCGAGTAGGCGGGCTTGTAGGGAATGGTTTGCACCAGCGTGGAGTCGCGGCCGGGCTCCACTTTCTGCAGAATGCGGATTTCCCGGATAGGGGAAGTCTGCTGGGCAAAGCGCAGCTCAAAGCTCACCGTTTCACCCGTGGCGTACTTGGTGGTCGTGTTCAGACCATTGGCCAGGAAGGTTGGAATCTGGCCGCCTACTTCCTGGTAGGGTTCTTCCAGTTCTTTGTCGCAGGCGGCCAGGGCCGGGGCGAGCAGCGCCAGCAGCAGGGTGCGGCGCACAGGGGTATATAACATGAGATGAAGCCTTAGAATGAATACTGAGCGAAGCGGCAGTGGGCCGCCCTTAGGGCATGTCCCACCACAGGGGCTTGGTGATGTAGTCGGGGGCGCTGGCGCCGAGGGCCGCCACGGCCTGCGGGTTATACATCACCTCGGTAGCGCCGGGCAGCATCCGCCGGGGCCACTGTCCGCCCAGGCCGTTGGGGGCACCCACTGGGTACTTCAGGTTGGGGTAGATAGCCGGGTCGAAGTCGTAGCGGCGCAGGTCCGACCACGACTCCGGGTTCAGGAACATGGCTATGTACTTCTGCTCCATGATATGTTTGAGGGTCAACTCGGCCTCGGTCTGGGCTACGGCGGCGCTGGCCAGGTAGGCATCAATCTGGGCGGGCGTAATGGTGGGGAAGGTCACGTTGGGATTGGCAAAGGTGCCGCCCACTCCGATTTTGGTCATGTGGGCCCGGATACCGGCCTTGTAGGCCGTCAGGGCCCGGCCCTTCTCCCCAGCCTTAAAGGCGGCTTCGGCCTCAATAAACTTCAGTTCGTGGAAGGTAATAACCTCGAAAATACCCAGGTCGCGGGCGTACCAGCCATTGTAGAAGTCGGCCACGTTGTTGATCAGATTGCTGGTCGCCGGAATGCCCACCCCGGGGTCGGCGCCGTTGCTGCTGCCGGCCAGCATAATAGGCAGGCGCGGGTCCGTTACGCCGGGAAAGGCGGCCCCGGTCACACTGCCATTCAGGTAGCGCACGATGTTGTTGGAAAACGTGGCCGCCCCGAAGTTGGCCCGCGTCACGCCGTAGATGTTGGTCGTGCCCGAGAGCGGGGCCACGGCCACCTGATACTGCAACTGGGCGTCGTCGGCCGCGTTGCGGAAGCTGGCACTGACGAGCTGCAGAATCTGCTGGGGGTTGTAGGCGGCCTTCTTGCTCAGGTGGTTGAGCTGCCGGGCCTTCAGGGCATTGGCAAAACGAATCCACTTGTCCGTGTCGCCGCGGTAGAGGATGTCGCCGCTGATGCTGGGCGAGCTGATGTACAGGGGCAGCAGGTTTTCGGCGGCCGGGGTTCTCATCAGCGCTATGCCCTCGTCGAGCAAAGTCTGCACGGTGGCGTAAATCTGCTCCTGCGGGTCGTACTTGGGCGTGTAGTTCTCGGCGCCTTTAAAGGCTTCGGAGTAGGGAATGTCGCCCAGCATGTCGGTGGCGTGGGCCAGGTCCATGGCCGTAATGATCTTGCCGGCCCCGATGTAGTAGGGCGCCTTGGCTTTTTCGGCGGCCTCTATCATAGTCGGCACGTTGCCGGCCGAGTAGAAATAGGCGTAGTTGAAGGTATTGGTGCTGTTGCCGTTGGTCAGCACAAACTGGTCGGTGCTGCTGGCCGGGGTTTTGCGCACCGCGTACTGGGTGATGTAGGCCGTAGTGAGCGAAGTAAACATCTGCTGCTGAATGCCCTGGGAAATGATGCCGGGCAGCAGGAAGTTCGGCGACGAGGTAATGGGGTTATTGGGGTCGGTGTTCACGTCGAGAAAACTCTCGCACGAGGTCAGGGCCGCGCCGCTGAGGGCTACACCCAGACAGAGGATATATTTTTTCATTGCTGGAAAGTCCGGTAAGGTTGCTGACTGCTGAGCGGTCAGCAGCAGTTAAAAGTTCACGCGCAGGCCCATGTCCACGCCGCGGGTGGCGGGCACGCTGCCGTAGTCGAAGCCCGAGGAGCCGCCCCCGCGCACCCCGGCCCCGGCCGAAGCCGTTTCGGGGTCGACGCCGGAGTAGTTGGTCAGCAGCACCAGGTTGCGGCCCGTCACGCTCAGCTCCACGCCGCGCACGAAGGACGAGCCCAGCCAGGCGGCGGGCAGCGCGTAGCTCAGCGTCACGTAGCGCAGGCGCGTCCAGGAGGCATCTTCCACGAAGGAGGCGGCCGTGCCGGTCAGCACGTTCTGGTAGTAGCCCTGGGTCAGCTCCGTGGGCCGGGTGTTTTTCACGTAGCCGCCGTCAGAGTTGAGCAGGGGGCCCGTGTTGTTGGCGTTGGCCAGCACCCCGTCGAAGACTACCTGCTTGTAGCGGTCCAGGGTGCGGGTGCTCATGCCGGTTTTGGTAGCCAGCCAGTCGTTGCCGTTCACCACGTCGCCGCCCTGGCGGAAATCAACCAGGAAGCTTAGGTTCAGCCCCTGATAGGTGAAGGAGTTGGTGACTTGCACCGTGTAGTCGGGTGCGCGGTTGCCGGCGTACTCAAACACGCCGGTATTAACGATGGGGTAGCCCGAGGCATCGATGAGCAGCTGGCCGTCGGGGGTACGCTTAAAGTCTACGGCGCTGATGGAGGAAATCGGCTTGCCGGGAAAGGCCCCGCCCCGGGCCCAGTCGATGACAAAGGCGTCGGACTGGTACACCTCGGTCAGGAAGCTGGGCAGCTGGGTGGCGCGGTTGCGGTTCAGGGTGAAGTTGGCAATAACGTCCCAGCTCAGGCCCTGGGTCGACTTCAGCGGGGCGCCGGTCAGGGCCAGCTCCAGGCCCTTGTTTTCCACGGTGCCCCCGTTGATGTACTGCAGAATAAAGGCCGTGGCCTGGCTCACGCGGGGCGCAATGAGCTGGTCGCGGGTTTCCTGGTAGTAAGCGGCCACGTCCAGGGTCAGGCGGTTCTGCAGGAATTGCAGGTCCAGGCCGGCTTCCACCGAGCGGGTTTGCTCGGGCTTAAGCAGGCGGTTGGAGCCGAAGAAGCCGTTGCGGAAGCCGCCCCCGATGTAGGTGCTCTGGGCCAGCGGCGAGTCGACGCGGTAGGGGCCTGTGTCTTTACCCACCACGGCCACCGAGCCGCGCAGCTTGCCGTAGTTCAGAATCGGGTTTTGGTCCAGGCCCAAGGTGCGGGTGAATTCCCAGCCCAGGGCCGCCGAACCGTAGCCGAAGGCCCGGCCGAAGTTCTTGTTTTTCTCGGGCCGGGGCAGCGTCGACGACATATCGAGGCGGCCGTTCAGCTCCAGGGTTATCTGCTGCAGAAAGTCCAGGTTGAGGCGGGCAAAGTTGCCGATCAGGCGCCGCTCCTTGTTGGTAATAAGCGTGTTGCGGTTTACCGTGTTGTTGATGCTGACAAAGTCCGGGTTCTGGAAGATGCGGCCGTAGTTGTCCGTCGTTTCGTTGCGGCTCACTTCCACCGTATTGCCCAGCACCAGCGAGGAGCCCAGGTTTTCACTGAACTTGTGGTTGAGCGTCACCAGGAAGTTGGAGGTCAGCAGGCGGTTGATGATGGTGGTTTCCGCAATGCCCCCGTCCTGGTTATCGGGCTGGGAAGTGCCCACGGCCCGCACCGAGCGGTCTTTCTGGGAGTAAAAGTCGGTGCCGATGTTGTAGCTCACCGAGGCCCACTTGGCGGCCTCAAACGTGACCTGCGCGTTGCCGATCATGCGGTTGGTGCGCGTGGTCTGGGGGTTGCGGTAGATGGTGAAGTAGGGGTTGTCCGGGTCGCCGGCCGAGGTGGCCGCGCCCAGCAGGCGGCGGCGGGTGCCGTCGGGGTTGAGGTAGTTGCGGGCGTCGTCGTTGCGGGGCCAGTTCAGCAGGCTGGTGAAAAAGCCGCTGGGATTCAGGCCGGTACCAAACAGGCCCCCGCCCTGGAACGGCGACTGGCCGCCGCTGTTCAGGTACTGGGTCGAGGCCGAGCCGCTGAACTTGGGCGAAAACTGCACCGTGCCCGAGGCCCGCACCGTCGACTTGTCGTAGAGCGTGTTGGGCACCACCCCCTTCTGGTCGAGGCGGGAAGCCGACACGAGGAAGGTGGCCTTGTCGCCGCCGCCCGACATGGTCAGGTAGTGCTGCCAGGCCGTGCCTTTCTGGAACAGGTTGCCCAGGTTGTCATATATCGGCTCGCCCTCGCCAAAGCGCGGCCCCCAGGAAGCGCGGGTTGTCGCGTCGAAGATGCCGTTGGAACCCTGCTTGTACTGGTCCTGCAGCGTGGGCAGGCGGTTCACCTCGTCCACCGAAAACTGGGTGCGGTAGTTGATGTTGGTGCGGCCTGCCGTGCCTTTTTTGGTCGTGATAATCACGGCTCCGTTGGCGGCGCGCAGGCCGTAGAGCGCTGCTGCTGCCGGACCCTTGAGCACCGTCATACTGGCAATATCCTCGGGGTTCAGGTCGCCGGCCCGGTTCTGACTCACGGCGCTGCGGCCCAGCTGCCCGTTGAAGGCCGAGCCCCCGCCGGGGGAAGTCGACTCCACAAAGGAGGAGTTGTCCATGATGATGCCGTCGATAACAAACAGGGGCTGGTTGTCGCCGTCGAGCGAGTTGCCGCCCCGGATGACAATGGCCGAGCCTTCGCCGGGGGCGCCCCCGGCGCTGGTAATCTGCACGCCGGCCACCTTGCCCTGCAGGGCATTGACGATGTTGGTCTGCCGCGACTCGATGATGTCCTTGGACTTCACTTCCTGGGCCGCGTAGTTGATCTGCCGCCGTTCCTGCTTGATGCCGTAGGCCGTGACGACCACGTCGTTCAGATTGGTCGTGTTTTCGGCCAGGCTGATGTTGATGCTGGCGTCGGTGCCCACCACGCGTTCCTGCGTCGTGAAGCCGATAAAGCTGAACGTAAGCGTACTGCCCGGGGCGGCCTGCACCGAGTAGCGGCCGTCGGCGCCGGTGCTGGCCCCGGTGCTGGTGCCCTTCACCAGCACGGTTACGCCGGGCAAGGGGCTGCCTTTGGTATCAGACACTACGCCCGAAACGGCGCGGGGCTGGCCGGTTTGGGCGTAGGAGCCGGGCCCCAGCAGCACTCCGAGCGCCAACAGAAGCCATAAAAGTTTTTTCATAGGAGAGAGAGGAATTGGGTGGAAGGATAGGGAAAAGGGCAAAAGCAAAACCGGAGCCCCGCTACACTTGGGCAGCAGGACTCCGGTTGGAGAAAAGCAAGGCTAGGAGGGTAGGGCCAGACACCGACACAGGACGATTTTCATGGGAGAATTCGGCGCTGAAAAGTTGAGAGGAAACGGCAATACGGACAGAAGATAAAGCTTTTATTCAAAAAACTCCTGTTCAGGCTTGAAGAAATGCCAAATGCGGCTACCGTCAAACTATATAGGAGATTTTAGGTATTTTGAAGCCCGGTACCTTCCCCTCACCGAGGCCCGCCAGAAGCTTGGCTACGCCCGGCCTCTTCCACCAGCGCCCACCCATGATGCCCGCTACGCCTCCGCCCGCCTTGTCCGTTACTATCCACCCCGACTCCGAAACGGCTTCGGCGGCCGTGGCCCGCTCCATTGCCGAGCTGATCTGGCTGCGGCAGAAGGAAGGGCGTACCGTGGTGCTGGGGCTGGCCACGGGCTCGTCGCCCACCCGCGTGTATGAGGAGCTGGTGCGCCTGCACCGCGAAGAGGGCCTGAGCTTTCAGAACGTCATCAGCTTCAACCTCGACGAGTACTACCCCATGCCGCCCGACTCGCTGCAGAGCTACGTGCGCTTCATGCATGAGTACTTGTTCGACCACGTCGACATCCGGCCCGAAAACGTGCACATCCCCGACGGTACCCTGCCCCAGGAGCAGGTAGCCGAGTTCTGCGCCCAGTACGAAGCGCAGATCCGGGCCGCCGGGGGCATCGATTTGCAGCTGCTCGGCATTGGCCGCACCGGCCACATCGGCTTCAACGAGCCCGGCTCCGGGCCCGACTCGCGCACCCGCCTGATAACGCTCGACCACATCACCCGCACCGACGCCGCCTCCGACTTTTACGGGGAGGAAAACGTGCCCCGCCGGGCCCTGACGATGGGCGTGGGCACGATTCTGGAAGCCCGCCACATTGTGCTGCTGGCCTGGGGCGAGGGTAAAGCTGCCGTCATCAAGCGCATGGTGGAAGGGGAGCCCAGCGACTCGGTGCCGGCCACCTACCTGCAGAAGCATCCGTGGGTGGACGTCGTGCTCGATGAGGCCGCCGGGGCCGAGCTGCCCGAGCGCAAAACGCCCTGGCTGGCCGGGGTGCCCTGCCGCTGGCAAGACGAAGCCCTGGTGCGCAAGGCCGTAACCTGGCTGGCGCGCCGCCTCGAAAAGCCCATTCTCAAGCTCACCGACGAGGAATACAACGAAAACGGCCTGTCGGCGCTGCTGGCCGAGTCGGGCCGGGCCTACAGCATCAACATCCGGGTCTTCAACCAACTCCAGCACACTATTACGGGCTGGCCCGGCGGCAAACCCGACGCCGACGATACCCACCGCCCCGAGCGGGCCGAGCCCTTTCCCAAGCGGGTGCTTATCTTCTCGCCCCACCCCGACGACGACGTAATCAGCATGGGCGGCACGCTGCTGCGCCTCGTGGAGCAGGGCCACGAGGTGCACGTGGCCTACCAGACCTCGGGTAATATTGCCGTCTTCGATGACGAAACCCTGCGCTTCGCCGAGTTTGTGGCCGACTACGACGCGGCTTTTCGCCTGGACGAGCAGCCGGCCGAAAACCTCTACCAGCGCGTGGCCGAGTTTCTGCGCAACAAAGCGCCCGGCCAGGTCGACTCGCCCGAGGTGCAGCAGATCAAGGGCCTGATCCGGCGGGGCGAGGCCAAGGCCGCCTGCCGCTACGCCGGCATCCCCGACGACCAGGCCCACTTCATGGACCTGCCGTTTTACGAAACCGGGCGGGTGCGCAAAAAGCCTATCGGGGAGGAGGATATCCGCCTGACGATGGAGATGCTCAACCAGATCCGGCCCCAGCAGATTTACGCCGCCGGCGACTTGTCGGACCCCCACGGCACCCATCGGGTGTGCCTGGCCGCCATTTTCGAGGCCGTGCGCCGCCTCAAGCAAACCCACACCGACTGGCTGGCCGACTGCTGGGTGTGGCTCTACCGCGGGGCCTGGCAGGAGTGGGATATCGACCAGATTGAAATGGCCGTACCCCTGAGCCCCGAGGAACTCACCCGCAAGCGCCGGGCCATCTTCAAGCACCAGTCGCAGAAGGACCGGCCGCTGTTTCCCGGGGCCGACCAGCGCGAATTCTGGCAGCGCTCCGAAGCCCGCAACCGTACCACGGCCAAAATCTACGACCAGCTGGGCCTGCCTGAGTACGAGGGCATCGAGGCGTTTGTGCGCTGGGTGTTCTAAGGCACGCGGCCTAGGCTTGGGCCGGAGCTTTAGGCTAACCAGGATGGGGTTAACCAGAACCGGAGCCCGGTAGCGTAGGTCGTTGAACACGACTGGCGCTGCCGGGCTCCGGCTGGTTGTTAGGTCCTGTAGAGTAGGAAGTAGGCAGGGAGCTACGGGTGCGTTGCGTTGGCAAGGGTAGGGGTTTGAAGCCGGGAGGCCCGCCGGTTTATTTACATAGTGCAATTATTATATAGCCTGAAGCCTACTTGGGCAAGAAGGTTGGCAAGCCCTAAACCCGGGGTAGGAAGTGAGTAATTACTTATAGTGGGGTAAGTGGGCACTTCCTGGCAACGTTCCCGACAACGATTGCATAAAATTATCTGGGCTACTTCTGTCCTTTCTATCTGAAACCCGCAACCTTATGAGGAAGCAAGGTGCTGGCATTTTGCAGGCTGTTCTTCGGCAAATCAAATTTCCACCATACTTCCCACCTCATGAAAAACTGGTTACTTCTGATTGGGCTGCTGCTCGGCCTGGCCGGGCACGCCCGCGCCCAACAAGCCCGCCAACTCTCCGGGCAGGTGCTCGATGAAGCCTCGGGTCAGGGGCTGCCGGGCGTAACGGTGGTCGTGAAAAACACCACTATCGGAGCCAGCACCGACGGCAGCGGCAACTTCAGCCTGGCGGTGCCCGCCGGAACCGAGCCCACGCTGGTGCTGAGCTACGTGGGCTATCTGGCCCAGACCGTGACGGTCGACAATACCAACAGCATCACGGTAAAGCTCAAAACCGACCAGAAAGCCCTGGATGAAGTGGTGGTTATCGGCTACGGGGAAGTAAAGAAAAGCGACGTGACCGGCTCCATTGTGTCGGTAAAAGAGGAAGACCTCAAGAAGGTGCCCGCCGCTAACGTGATGGAAACCCTGCAGGGCCGCCTGCCCGGCGTAGACATCACCAGTGCCGGGGGCTCGGCCGGGGCCGCCGTGAACATTACCGTGCGCGGCAACCGCTCGATTCTGGCCAGCAACGGCCCATTGTTTATCGTCGACGGGGTGCAGTACAACTCCATTCAGGATATCAACCCCAACGATATTCAGAACATGGAGGTGCTCAAGGATGCCGCTTCCACGGCCATCTACGGGGCCCGGGGCGCCAACGGGGTTATCATCGTGACGACCAAAAAAGGCAGCGCTGGCAAAACCCGCGTGACGCTGAACTCCTACTACGGCCAGACCGACGCGGTTTTCTACCCCGAGGTCAACAACGGGGAGCAGTACGTGGCCCAGAAGCGCGAAGCCAACCGCGCCAGTGGCACTTGGACCAGCCCCGCCGACGACGCGAAGATCTTCACGCCCCTGGAGCTGCAGGCCATTGCCAACGGCACGTCCACCAACTGGGCCGATTTGCTCCTGCGCAACGGCGTGCAGCAGGAACACCAGGTGGGCGTAGCGGGCGGCTCGGAAAAAACCAAGTTTTACCTCTCGGCCGACTTCTACAACGAGCAGGGCCTGTTCCGCAACGACGACCTGAACCGCTACTCCTTCCGGGCCAACATCGACCAGGCCATCAACGACAAAATCCGGGTGGGCCTGCAAAACCAGCTGACTTACTACAACCTGGATGCCCGGCGCGACCCGACCAATATGGCCAACAAGATTAACCCCTTGAGCACGCCCTACGACGCCAGCGGGAACTTTGTGAACTACCCCAACAACCAGGCCTTCCTCAACCCGCTCACCGACGAGCGGGCCGATACCTACGTCAACAACACCCGCCGGACGCGTACCTTCTCGACGGCCTACCTGAGCTACCAGATTCTGCCCAGCCTGAACTTCCGCTCCAACCTGGGCCTGACGCTGTCGAATGACCGCACCGGCATCTTCCAGGGGCAGTACTCCATCGACCGGAACGGGCAGATCAACCAGGCTTCCTATGGCACTGGCTTTGAAACCAACTGGAGCTGGGAAAACATCCTGAACTTCAACAAGACCTTCGGCGACCATTCCGTGAACGTCACCGGCGTTACCTCGCTGCTGACCTTCAACAACGAGGCTTCCCTGGCCCAGGGCCGGGGCGTGCCGGTATCGTACCAGCAGTTCTACGCCCTGGCCAACTCCGGGCAGGTAGTAACCTCTTACACCGACCTCAAGCGCAGTGAGCTACGCTCCCTCACGGCCCGGGTGCAGTATGGCTTCAAGAGCCGCTACCTGCTCACGCTGACCGGGCGGCAGGACCGCTCCTCGAAGCTGGCCAAAGACAACCAGGTGGCCTTTTTCCCCTCGGCCGCCGTGGCCTGGCGCGTGGTCGACGAAAGCTTCATGAAGGACTTCACCGCCGTTACCGACCTCAAGCTGCGCGCCAGCTACGGCCGGGCCGGCAACTACGACGTGGCACCCTACTCCTCGCAAAGCCTGCTGACGCGCATTCCCTTCAGCTTCGGCGAAACCAGCGCCGCCGGCTACGGCTTCGACAAGCGCGTGGGCAACACCAACCTGGGCTGGGAAATTTCCTGGACCAAAAACGCGGGCCTCGACTTTGGTTTGTTCCGCAACCGCCTCACCGGTTCCATTGATGTGTACGAAACCCTGACCAGTGACCTGCTGCTCGACAACAACCTGCCCTCGACTACGGGCCGGGGCAACATCATCGAAAACATCGGCAAAACCCGCAACCGCGGGGTAGAAGTGGGCCTGAATGCCCTGGCCCTGGAAACGCCCGACTTTCGCTGGAATGTAGGCGCCACCTGGTTCAAGAACAACGAGGAAATCCTGGAGCTGGGCGGAGCCGACGACCTGCTCAACAACCGCTTCGTGGGCTACCCCGTGCGCGTGTTCTACGACTACGAGAAAATCGGCATCTGGCAGACCGACGAAGCCGATGCCGCCAAAGCCTTTGGCCAGAAGCCCGGCCAGATCAAGGTGAAGGATATTTCGGGGCCCAACGGCGTGCCCGACGGCAAGATTACGGCTACCTACGACCGGCGGGTGCTGGGCGCGGCCGTGCCCAAGTGGAGCGGCAGCTTCAACAGCGACATGAGCTACAAGGGCTTCGACTTGTCTTTCCAGGTCTTTGCCCGCATCGGCCAGATGATCAACTACGAGTACGCCCAGATCTTCGACCCCCAGGGCATCGAAAACAGCGGCGTGCACAACTACTGGACCCCCGAGAACCCCAGCAACGACTACCCCCGGCCCGACGCGGCCCTGTCGAAGTCGACGATGCAGAACAGCCTCTTTGGTACCACGCTGCAATACAGGGATGGCTCCTTTGCCAAGCTGCGCGGCGTAACGCTGGGCTACAACCTGCCCAAGGGCTTCCTGGAAAAATTCGGCATGGGCTCGGCCCGCCTCTACGTGCAGGGCAAAAACCTGGTGACCGTCAGCAAAATCGACAACTACGACCCCGAGCGGGGCGGCCCCATCACCACGCCCATTCCGCGGGTGGTGCTGGCCGGCATCAACCTGGGCTTTTAAGCCCGGGGCGCGCGAGTTGCTCACCGTTTAAAGACTATTCCCATGAAATTTTCGAAGAAGATCTATAGCATCGTTGCGGCCTGCGCCCTGGTTGGGCTTTCCACGTCCTGCAGCAAGGAGCTAGAAGAATACAACCCCTCGGGCCTCACCCCCGACGCGGTATACACCACCCCGGGCGGATTTGAAAACCTGGTGAATGCCGCCTACTCCTACACCCGCTGGTGGTACGGCAAGGAAGACGGCTTCAGCATGTCGGAAATGGGCACCGACCTGTGGCTGCGCGGGGCCGGCGACGTAAACCCCGACCTGACCGACTACACCACGCTGCAGTCCAGCTCCCGGGCCGTGGAGTCGCTCTGGAGCAAGCTCTACATCGGCATCAACGTCTGCAATGCCGGCATCAGCCGCGTGGGGCAGTCGGGCATGAGCGACGCGCTGAAAAAGACCCGGGAAGGCGAGCTGCGCTTTTTGCGGGCCTTCTACTACTGGCACATTGTGGAAAGCTGGGGCGGGGTGCACTTCACCACCGAGGAAACCCAGGGCGCCGTGAAAACGGCCAACCGCACTCCCGTGGACGAGTTCTACAAGCAGATTTTTGCCGACCTCGACATTGCCGTGGCCAACCTGCCCGCCACCCTGGCCGTGGCCACCGAGTACGGCCGCGTGACCAAGCCCGTAGCCGAGGCGTTTCTGGCCAAGATGTATCTGACCCGTGGCGAAAACCAGAAGGCCGCCGACCTGGCCCAGAAAGTCATTACCAGCTACGGCTTCTCGCTGCAGCCCCGCTACGCGGATCTGTGGTCGATGACCAACCTGGAGAACAAGGAAATCGTGTGGGCCGTGAACTACTCCCGCGACCTGACCCTGAACGACCGGGTCGACGCGGGCCTGTACCCCGACGGCCACTCGCGCGGGGGCAACAACGGCCACCTGCTCTGGCTCATGAAGTACGACGACCAGCCCGGCATGACCCGCGACGTGGCCAACGGCCGGCCCTTCAACCGCTTCATGCCCACCAAGTTTCTGCTCAACCTGTTCGACGAAACCAAGGATGCGCGCTACGCGGCTTCTTTCCGCACGGTGTGGCTGGCCAACACGGCCGTCACGACGGGCACCAAACCCCTGGCCGTGGGCGACACGGCTATTCTGGCCACCAAGAAGGTGGTATCCACGGCCGTGCGGAACGCCAAAAAGTACCGCGTCTACGATGTCAACGACATTTACAACGCCAACGGTACGGGCAAAAACCGCTTACAGTACGTGTGCCTGCGCAAGTTTGAGGACCCCACCCGGCCCACCATTCAGGAGGAGCAGAGTGCCCGCGACGCCTACGTAATCCGGCTGGCCGACGTGTACCTGCTGGCCGCCGAAGCCAACTTCAAGCTGGGCAAGCTTGATGATGCCGTCAAGCAAATCAACGCGGTGCGGGAGCGGGCGGCCCTGCCCGGCAAAGTAGCCGACATGCGCATCAGCGCCGCCAACCTCAGCCTGGACTTTATCCTGGATGAGCGGGCCCGGGAGCTGGCCGGCGAGCAGCACCGCTGGTTTGATTTGAAGCGCACGAACAAGCTGGTTGACCGGGTGAAGGCCAACAACCCCGAGGCCGGAGCCAGTATTCAGCCTTTTCACCTGGTGCGCCCCATTCCCCAGCGCCAGCTCGATGCCGTGACCAACAAGAGTGAGTTTATTCAGAACCCCAACTACCGGTAATCGTTGTTAAGCATTAAGACTGAAAAAGCCCGCCTGAATAATTTCAGGCGGGCTTTTTTCAGTCTATGCGTATTGCTTGAAAGCCAGACCAGATGGGTTGGTCCGTTTCTTTGAGCGTAAGGGTCTCGTTCTCCTCTCCACAACCCAAGCAACCTTTTCCACCCCATCTGGCGCCGGGCAGCTTGCCGGAACACAAACCGCAGGCATAGTGAGCTTTCAGAACATAGAAGCAGCAAAGTGCCCAAGGGTTGCACCCCGACCAGGAATCAGGTGGCGTGGCACTGCTGGCACACCCCAGACATGAGGTAGTCGCGGTGCACGGCCTGAAACCCGCCGGGCAGCTGCACGGCCGGAATGGCTACCTGGTTGAGGCAGTAGGTATGCTGGCACACCGAGCACTTGAAGTGCACATGGTCGTCGGCGTGGGCCTGCTCGGTGCAGGTGGCTGAGCAGGCGGCAAAGCGAATCACGTCGGAGCTGTCGAGCACCCGGTGAATCACGCCCTTCTGCTCGAAGGTGCGCAGGGTGCGGTAGAGCGTAATCCGGTCGGTGCCTTCCTCCAGGGCCTGCTCGATGTCGTTGCTCGACAAGGCAAACGACTTGCTGAAAAGCACGCTCAGCACGGCCCGGCGCATGGGCGTCTGCCGGAGCCCGTGGCGGGCGAGAGTCAGCGAAATGTGGTCGGGAGTTGCCATCAGGATTCCAAAAGTACGAGGTTGGCACCGAAGCGCCTACTGCGGGGCGCCTTCTGGCTGCTAGGGGGTAACAGCGAAAGGGCCAAAAAGTGTCGGGGGCTGGCGGTGTGCCGAATTTTATCATCTTAGGTCCTCCGTAACGACTCCCTTATCTGCTGGCCCATGTCTTCCTCTTCGCCTGCTGTTCACCCACCGGCCGCGCCCGCGCTGCCCCCCACCGGCACGCCGCCCAGCCGCCTGGTGGCCTTGGATGTATTCCGCGGCTTGACCGTCATGGCCATGATTCTGGTCAACAACCCCGGCGACTGGGGCCACATCTACGCCCCGCTGGCACACGCCCAGTGGCACGGCTGCACGCCCACCGACCTGATTTTTCCCTTTTTCCTGTTCATTGTGGGCGTTTCCATCGTCTACGCCCTGGATTCGGCCCGGCGCACGGCCCCGCACGGGCCTTTGCTGCGGCGCATTGCGCGGCGGGCGGCGGTGCTGTTTGGCCTGGGCTTGTTTGGCTCCCTGTTTCTGGACTGGGACCTGAGCACGGTGCGCATTCCCGGGGTGCTGGCCCGCATTGCGCTGGTATTTCTGGGGTGCGGAGTCTTGTTCGTAAAAACCACCTGGCGGCAGCAGGCGATTCTGCTGGCCGTTCTGCTGGTGGGCTACAACGTGCTGCTGCAGCTAGTGCCCGTGCCGGGCTTCGGGCCCGCCAATCTGGAGCCGGCCACCAACCTGGGCGCCTGGCTCGACCGGCTGCTGCTGGGGGAGGCCCACCTCTGGAAAGAAAGCAAAACCTGGGACCCGGAAGGGGTGCTCGGCACGTTGCCCGCCGTGGGTACCGGCATCATGGGGCTGCTGGTGGGGCAGGGGCTGCGCCGCACAAGCCTGGAGGCCGCCGGCCGGGTAGCCTGGCTGTTTGTGGCCGGGGGCGCGGCCCTGCTGCTGGGGTTGGTTTGGAATAGCTGGTTTCCCATCAATAAAAGCCTGTGGACCAGCTCCTACGTGCTCTATACCGGCGGTATTGCCACGATGAGCCTGGCGGCCCTTTACTGGCTCTGCGACGTGCAGGGCTACCGCCGCGGCATCAAGCCCTTTGTCGTGTTCGGGGTCAATGCCATTACCGTGTTTTTCCTTTCGGGCCTCATTGCCCGCGGGCTCAATCGGTGGCAGGTAACGGGCGCCGGCGGCTCCCCGACGGGCCTGAAGCAGTGGCTCTACGAGACGCTGTTTGTGCCCGTCTTCCCCGACCCCTACCTGGCCTCCCTGGCCGGGGCCCTGGCCTGCGTGCTGATATGGCTGGGTGTGCTGTGGGTGATGTATGAGCGGCGCATTATTATCAAGGTGTAGGCGCCGGGGACGCCATGCTGAAAAAGGCCGCCACTTTCCGGTGAGTTGCGTACCTGCTTGTATGAAGCAGCTCCTGACCCTGGTAACCGTACTGACTTTTGCGCTGCCCCTGGCCGCCCAAACCACTTCTGCCCCGACCACCGCCGCCCCGGTTGCGGCCATCTCCCCGAAGCAGCGGCAGGCGGCCGAGGAGCTGTTGCAGATGATGAAGATGGAAGAAAACATGAACAAGAGCATCGACCAGATGGTCAGCATGCAGGTGCAGCAGCGCCCCGACATGAAGCAGGTGGAGCCCGAGCTGCGCACCTTCATGACCAAGCACATGAGCTGGGCCACGCTCAAGGACGATATGGTACAGCTCTACGCCGCCGAGTTCACCGAGAAAGACCTGCGCAACCTGACGGCCTTCTACAAGTCGCCGACGGGGCAGAAACTGCTCGACAAGCAGCCTGAACTGATGCGCGCCACCATGCAAATGGGCCAGCAGCGCCTCCAGCAGAATATTCCCGAGCTTCAGCAGCTCATCGAAAAGAAGATGCAAACCCAGGATACCAAGCAGTAGAGGCGCAGAGTCGGGGTAGCCTAGCGGCTACCTTCGCCTGTCCCGACGAGCCACGCGAAGCCATCCGTCCTCTGAAGTGTGCCAAGAGCCCTTATGTGAAAAGCCCTTTCCTGTTTGTGCGGGAAAGGGCTTTGTGGTAAAAGGTCGTGACTACCTTCGCAGAGGACGGATGGCTTCCTCGCAAGGACAGGAATGAGTCTAGTGAGCCGCCGGAAACTCGTAGCCGGCGAAGTCCTGGCGGAGCTTGGTTTTGAGCAGCTTGCCGGTGGCGGTATGGGGCAGCTGGTCCACAAACTCCACGGCGTCGGGCTTCCACCAGTGGGCTACCTTGCCCTCGAAAAAGTCGAGCAGCTCCTGTTTGCTGACTTGGATTTCGGGCTTGCGCACCACAACCAATAGCGGCCTTTCGCTCCACTTGGGATGGGGCAGGCCAATAACGGCGGCTTCGGCCACGGCGGGGTGGGCTACGGCCAGGTTTTCGAGGTCAATGGAGCTGATCCATTCCCCGCCCGACTTGATAACGTCCTTGGAACGGTCGGTGATGTTCATGAAGCCGTCGGCATCAATCGTGGCCACGTCGCCGGTGCGGAACCAGCCGTCGGGGGTAAACTGCGCGCGGTTGTCGGACTCGTAGTAGCCGCCCGCCACGAATGGGCCGCGCACGAGCAGGTCGCCGAAGGCCGTGCCGTCGTGGGGCAGCTCCCGGCCCTCATCGTCCACTATTTTCATGTCGATGCCGAAGATAGAGCGGCCCTGCTTGGTGCGGACGGCAAACTGCTCGTCGGGGCTGAGGTTGAGCTGGTTACTCTTAGGCGTATTTACCGTACCCAAGGGCGAGGTTTCGCTCATGCCCCAGGCGTGGCGGATGGTGACGCCCAACTCCTCGTCGAAGGCCCGCAGCAAGGCCGGTGGACAGGAGGCCCCACCCACAATCATCTTGGTGAGGGTGCGGAAGCGGGCCTTTTTCTCGCGCATAAACGTCAGCAGGCCAAACCAAATGGTGGGCACCCCGGCCGAGAACGTCACGCCCTCGTTTTCGAATAACTCAAACAAGCTGGCTGCGTCGAGGCCAGGGCCGGGTAGTACCAGCTTGCAGCCAATCATGGGAGCCAGGTACGGAATACCCCAGGCATTGACGTGAAACATGGGCACCACGGGCAGAATCACGTCCCGGGCCGAGCAATTGAAGCAGTCGGGCAGGCCGGCGGCATAGCTGTGCAGCACCGTGGAGCGGTGGGAGTAGAGCACGCCCTTGGGCTGGTCGGTGGTGCCGGACGTGTAGCAGAGGGAAGAGGCCGTATTTTCATCGAAGGAGGGCCACTCGAACTCGGCTTTGTGGGCAGCCAGCAGGTCTTCGTAGCAGCGGATATCGGGCAGGCTGCTGGTCTCGGGCATGTGGGCGCGGTCGGTCAGCAGCACCCAGCCCTCGACGGTGGGGCAGTGCGGGGCCAGCTTCTCGACCAGAGGCAGGAAGGTCAGGTCGAAGAAGATGAACCGGTTGGCGGCGTGGTTGATGATGTAGATAAGCTGCTCGGCAAACAAGCGGGGATTAATTGTGTGGCACACCGCCCCGATGCCCGACACGCCGTAGTAGAGCTCGAAGTGGCGGTGGTTGTTCCAGGCCAGCGTCCCGATTCGGTCCCCGTGCTGCACGCCCAGCTCTAGCAGGGCATTGGCCAGCTGCTTGGCCCGCTGGTGGGCGGCGTGGTAGGTGTAGCGGTGAATGCCGCCCTCGGTCAGGCGCGTCACGATTTCGGTGTCGGCGTGCCACTTGGCGGCGTGCTGCAAAAGCCCGGCAATGCGCAGGGGCTCGTTCATCATTAATCCTAGCATAGGGCGGTGGGGTTAGGTCGGCGCTTTAAGCTACGGAATTAATGTGCTGATGTGCTAATGTGGTGGATGTGCTACGGCTTTCCGTGTCCTTGCGAGCAACGCGAAGCCATCCTTCCTCTATGAAAGTAGCCGCCGCCTTTACCCATTAAGCCCTTTCTCCTTACCCAGTGTAGAGACGCATACTTGCGTCTGCTCGTTAACTGTCGTTATTATGACGCAGATGAGGCCCCGCCAACACAAAGCCCTTTCCCGTGCAGACAGGAAAGGGCTTAGCGGGTAAAGACTGTTAGTCATTGGCAGAGGACGGATTGCTTCGTGCCTCGCACTGATAGGTTTCCTCGTACGAGCCTGGTGTTTTCTATTCCTCCACCGTCGTTTCTACTTCTTGAGTTTGCCCCTTGCGGATGCTTTCCAGCGCCACCTGCAGAATCTGGGTGCGCACGTTCAGTTCGCCGAGCTTGTTGTTGCGCCGGGTGGGGTTCACGCGGTTGGAGAGGAAGACGTACACCAGCTCCTGCTCCGGGTCGACCCAGAAGAAGGTACCGGTGAAGCCCGAGTGGCCGAAGCTGCTGGAGGAGGCGTCGTGGGCGGTATTGCCGGCGGGTTTGGCCGCTTGGCGGTCGAAGCCCAGGCCACGGCGGTTGCCTTGGTCGCAGAACTGGCAGCGGGTGTAGTCGGCCAGTACGTCGGCCTTGAGCAGTTGCTGCCCCCCGTAGTTGCCCCGCCAGGCATAGGCCTGCACCAGCTTGGCCAGGTCATTGGCATTGCCAAACAGGCCGGCGTGGCCCGAGAGGCCGCCGAGCAGGGCGGCCCCTTCGTCGTGCACGGTGCCGTGCAGCTGTTGCCGCCGGAAAAGCGAATCATACTCGGTGGGGGCAATGCGGCGGCGCGCAAAGCGCCGGGTGGGGTTGAAGCCCAGCGTGGTAGCACCCAGTGGTTTGTAAATTTCCTGCTGCAGAAACTGGTCGAAAGGCTGGCCGGTAATCTGCTTGACCAGCAGCGGGTAGAGGTAAAACGACAAGTCGCTGTAGACGTAGCCCGGCTTCTCGTTCAGCGGCGACTCCCCAATTTGCTTGACCAGCTGCTCGGGCAAGTCCTTACGGGCCCAGAGCTTGGTGGCTACCTGCAACGGGAAGCGGGCCGAGGAATCAGCCCGGAAGTAGCGGCGGCTGAGCTGGGCATCGGCGGCGGGCTTCTTGCTGGGGTCGGGCTTGCTGAAGCCGGCAAACAGGCGGGCAAAGAAGCCCTTGGGCTGGGTGTAGCCCTGCCAGAACGGAATCCAGGCCTTGAGCCGGGCCTGGTGGGCCAGCACGTCGCGCAACTTTAAATCCTGCTTGTTGGTGCCTTTGAACTGGGGGAAGTAGTCGCCCAGGGTCTTGTCGGGGCTGAACTTGCCTTGTTCCTGCAGTTTCATCAGGGCCGGTACGGCGGCCGAAACCTTGGTCAGGGAAGCCAGATCGTAGAGGTCGGTGTTGCGCACGGGGCGGCTGGGCTTGCCGGCCTGGGCCGGGGCATCGGCAAAGCTGTGAGTGCCGTAGCTTTTGTGCAGTACCACCGTGCCGCGCCGGGCAATGAGCACCTCGCAGCCGGGCATGGCACGGGCCGCCAGCGCTTGGTTCACGATAGAGTCGACGCGGGCTTCCAGGGTGTTGTTCATGTTCACGTCCTCCGGAAAGCCGTAGCGCAGGCGCAGGCCGCCGGTGGTGGTCAGGCCGAAGCCGCGGCTGTACTTGTCGGTCACCGTCACGGGCAGCTTGCCGGTAGCGCCAAGGCCGCCGAAAATCACCTGGGCGGTTATTTCCTGGGCATTCTTGCTTTCCTGGTAGGCCAGCAGCACCGCGTCGGCCCGGTCCAGGTCGCGCACTTTCGCCACGGCATACGCATTGCCGAATACACTCACGACCACGCGCTGCCTGGCGCTGGTCAGCTCCCGCAGCAGCAGGTTGGTTTCGGGCGTCACGCCGAAGCTGGTGGCGGGCAAGCGGCCCAGGTTGTTGATGCCGACCAGTAACGTGTTGTAGCGCTGCAGCGTGGTCCGCATCTGGGTCAGCTCGTCCAGGCTCGCCGTGGCCGACAGCCAGTAGTGGTCGGCCGGGGCGTAGTCGGCCACCAGGCGCTGGAAGTCGGTGGTGTCTTTGGTGCCGATGGTGAGCGTAGCCAGGCGCAGGGTATCGAGGCGTTGCAGGGGCAGAAAGCTTTTCTGGTTGCGCAGTACCGTCACGCTCAGGGCCGAGAGCTTCTGGCTTAGCGCCTGCGCGTGCACCGGGTTAAGGTCCTGGTACAGGTTGCCCAGCTCAATGGGGCGGTACTTGTCGAGCCCGGCCCACTGTTTCAGGGCCAGCACCTTGCGGCAGCGGGCATCAATATCCTCCTGCTTGAGTTGACCCGCATTGATGGCGGCGCGCACCATTTTCAGAGCCAGCGGAATGTTCTTCGAAAACTCCAGAATGTCATTGCCCGCCAGCAAAGCACGCAGATCGGCCTCGCCGGGCGGATACTTGCTAATCACGCCCTTCATGTTCATGGCGTCGGTGAAAATCACGCCCTGAAAGCCCAGCTGCTGTTTTACCATACCCGTCACAATGGGTTTGGAAAGCGTGCTGGGCATGCCCGTGCTGTCGAGGGCCGGAATGTTGAGGTGGGCAATCATAATACCGCCCAGGCCGCGGCGCATCAGGTCCCGGAACGGAAACAGCTCCAGGGTATCGAGCCGGCGCCGGTCCACGCGCACCACGGGCAGGGCCAGGTGGGAGTCGGTATCGGTGTCGCCGTGGCCGGGGAAGTGCTTGGCCACGGCCAGCACGCCCGCATCCTGCATGCCGCGCATGTAGAGGTAGCTCTTCTCGGTTACGTTTTCGCGCTGCTCGCCCCAGCTGCGGAAGCCAATGACGGGGTTGGCCGCGTTGTTGTTTACATCGACCACCGGCGCGAAGTTGACGTGCATGCCCAGGCGCTTAAACTGCCCGGCTACTTCCTGGCCCATGTCATAGAGCAGCTGGTTTTCGCGGATGCCGCCCAGGCTCATCTGGTAGGGGAAGCGCACCACGCTATCCAGGCGCATGCCCGTGCCCCACTCGGCGTCCATGGCCACCAGCAGCGGCACTTTGCTCTGGCTCTGGTAGCGGTTCAGCAGCTTGCTCTGCCGCACCGGGCCGCCCTGGAAAAAGATGAGTCCCCCGATACCGTACTGCTGAATCAGGGTCGAAATGGAGTCTTCGTCGATGCGCTTCCGGTTGGAATAGGCCGCTACCATAAACAGCTGGGCCACGCGCTGGTCGGGCGTGAGGGTTTTCATCACCGAGTCGACCCAGGGGGAAGAGCTCAGCTGGCGGGCAAAGGGCACGGGCTGAGCACCCCGGGGCCTGGCGGCTCCGGCCGCTTTGCCCGCCGGAGCCGCCGCCGGTTTGGCCGTGGCAGCCTGGCGGGCCTGGGCCCGGGCGGCGGCAGCTTTCTTAGCCGCCTGGGCTTCCCGGTAATCCAGGATTTCCTGGCGCCGTCGGGCGGCGGCACTTTGCTGGGCGCGGCGGGCAGCGGCAGAAACCTTCTTTTGGGCAGCGGGCTTTTTACGGCGCTGGGCGGCGCTGTCGGCGGGGCTCAACAACACCAGTAGCAGCCACAGAAACGAGAGGAAGCGGGCAAAAGACAAGATAGGGCGCGGATAAGTGAGACGGCGAATTTACGGGAATGCACGGCTTCCCGATTTTCGGGCCGCCAAAGGGCCGCAAGCTGCTTAATGCTCGGAGTGCTGCCAGGCAAGGATGTGCGTACGAGCAGCAAGCCAAAGCTGTGTCGGTAAGTTGAATCGTTGCTTTTTAAACAGCTGATATAAAGTAATTTATTATTGCGTTAATAGACGCAAATAGGCTAGTCTTTTTTGCAGGGCTTCCGTACATTTAGCCAGAGCAGGATTCTGCGGGTACACTTGGCTTTTGCGGCTGAGTCGTACAGCAAGCTTCTTCCCCTTAGCCGTCGCCTGAGCAACTCCACCCTGCCACGCCCCGACCCGCACCAGTCGGTGGCCCGCGCCCAGTGCTGCCTACTGGTGGTAAGCTGCTACTCAGCAGCACAGCACCCCACCTCACCTATTGTTACTGCCGCTTAGCGGCCCGTGTTGGGCCGCCAAGTCGGCTGCGCTATGCCTTAGCCGTTCCGGCCAGCCGCCGCCGGGTCTGACTTGGCTTGCTGCCCGCCCGAAGCAGCCCACCTATTGCCGCCAGACGCTTTCTATTCTTTTCTCACCCTATCTATTCTTTCTCAATGAAAACTTTTGAAACAACCTTCTTTGGCCGGTGCGGTGCCGGGGCTAAAACCCTGTTGCTGGGTCTGGCTTGTGCCAGCAGCCTCGGCGCTACTGCCCAAACAACGACACCGGTGCAGCAATACGGCCTGCTGAAAGTAGCCGGCAACAAGATTGTGGATAAGAACAACCAACCCGTGAGCCTAGCCGGCAACAGCCTGTTTTGGAGCAACGACGGCTGGGGCGGCGAGAAATACTACACGGCCAACACGGTCGGCTGGCTCAAGAATAACTGGAATGCCAAAGTGGTGCGCGTCGCTATGGGGGTGGAAGACAGCGGTGGCTACATCAGCAATCCGGCAGGCAACCGGCAGAAGGTGAAGACGGTGGTAGATGCGGCCCTGGCCCAGGGCCTGTACGTCATCATCGACTGGCATTCTCACCACGCCGAAAGCTACCAGGCGCAGGCCATTGCCTTTTTTCAGGACATGGCCCGCACCTACGGCAGCACGCCCAACGTTATCTACGAGGTGTATAACGAGCCCCTGCAGGTTTCCTGGACCGGGGTGGTGAAGCCCTACGCCGAAGCCGTGGCCGGGGCCATCCGCGCCATCGACCCCGACAACCTGATCATCGTCGGCACGCCCACCTGGTCGCAGGATGTGGACGTGGCGGCCAGCAGCCCGATTACGCGCTACTCCAACATTGCCTACACCCTGCACTTCTACGCCGCCACCCACAAGCAAAGCCTGCGGGACAAAACCCAGGCGGCCCTCAACCGGGGCGTGGCCGTGTTTGTAACCGAATACGGTACTACCGAAGCCTCCGGCAACGGCTACGTCGATGCCGCTTCCACCCAGGAATGGATGTCGTTCCTCAAGCAAAACAGCATCAGCCACGCCAACTGGTCCTTCAACGACAAAGCTGAATCGTCCTCGGCCCTGAAGCCCGGCACCAGCCCCACGGCGGCCTGGTCGGATGCCTTTCTGACCCCATCCGGTTCCCTGGTGAAGGGCTACATTCAAAACTGGAACGGCACGACTACCGGTGGTGGGGGTGGAGGCGGCGGCACAACTCCGCCGCCCGCCACGGGCACCGTGGTGCAGGCCGAAAGCTACCAGGCCATGGCCGGGGTGCAAACCGAAACGACCTCCGACACCGGCGGCGGCCTGAACGTGGGCTGGCTGGACCCCGGCGACTGGATGGTCTACTCCGTGAACATTCCCACGGCCGGCAGCTACCTGATTCAGTACCGCGTAGCCAGCCCCAGCGGCGGGGGGCGCATCAGCCTGGAGCAGAACTCGGGCACCACCCAGCGGGGCACCGTGAACGTGCCGGCCACGGGCGGCTGGCAAACCTGGACCACAGTTTCGCATACCGTGACCCTGGCCGCCGGCCCGCAGGATATTGCCATTGGCGTGCCCGCGGGCGGCTTCAACATCAACTGGTGGAGCTTCAGTCCCGCCCCGGCCAGCCGCACGACGACCGTAACGACGGAAGCTGTATATCCCAATCCGGCCCAGAGTCAGGTGGTGGTCAGCGTACCGGCGGCCACGGGTGCGGTGCAGCTCACGATTCTGGATTCCGAGGGCCACGAGCTGAGCCGCCGCAGCATTCGGGGCACGGCGGCGGGCCAGCAAGTAGCCCTGCCCGTAGCCGGCCTCGAACCGGGCGTGTACCTGGTGCGCATCGTCCAGAACGGGCAGGTAGAAACCCGGCGCTTTGTGAAGGAGTAGGCGCCCAGGGTACTGACCAAAAAAGCCCGCCGTATGCTTTATACGGCGGGCTTTTTAGCGGGCTATTACCAGAATTCAACCTTGTGGGTAAGAATATTACTTCACTTCGAATTCCTCGGTGTAGAATACTTTCCCGTCTTCGCCTTTCAGCGTCGCGGTGGCCAGGAGCTTCTTGCCCTGCTGCCGGAAGCGTAGCAGCCCGTAGTGCTTCTGATTTACGAGGGGGCCCACGCGGTACTGGTTTGCCTCGCCCGTATTCTGGCTGGCCGGGTGGGTCAGGCCGCTGGAGGTGATTTCGTAAATCGGGTGCTTCTGGCCGGCCAGGGTCAGCTTGGATACTTCACCAATGTGCCGGTCGCCGCTGATGAGCAGTACGCCCTTGGCCTTGCTCGAAATCAACAGGTCGAGCAGGCGCTGGCGGGCGGCCGGAAAGTTGGCCCACTTCTCATAGGGGTGCTGCTGGGGCAAAAACTGAATACCCGAACCCAGGATGTGCACGTCGGCATCGGAGCCCGTGAGCTGCTGCTGTAGCCACTGCCACTGCGCTTCGCCCAGAATGTCGCCGGTGGGGTTGGGCAGGTAGGCCCGGTCGGCGCCGCGCTGCAGCTCGTCCTGAAAATACCGGTCGTCGAGCAGAATCACCTTCACTTTTTTGCTGCCGGCCTGGTAGGTGTAGGCCGCGTAGATGCCTTCCTGCTGGCGGCGGGCACTGGTTGGGGGCTCCTGCAAAAAATCCAGGGCCAGCTGCTGACTTTCCTTTTTGAAAGGGTATTCCTTGCCCGCGTCGTTGCGGCCGTAGTCGTGGTCGTCCCAGGTACCGATGATGGTAGGCACCTGCTGGCGAAACTGCTGGTAGGCCGGCAGGTTGAACTGCGTCGTATACTTGCCCTTGAGCACCTGCATATCGTCGGTGTCGCCGTAGATATTGTCGCCGAGCCAGATCCAGACGTTGGGCTGGTCGCGGGCAATATCGTCCCAGAGCGGCTGGGGCAAATCGATGCGGTTGCAAGAGCCAAAGGCCAGCGTCAGCTCCTTCTTTTTCTGGGCCCGAGCCGTGGTGCCACCCAGCAAGGCGGCGCTCAGCAGGAGCAGGAGGGATTTTTTCATAGCGCAAAGATGCTACTTACTCGGTGCTGCCGGCATGAAGAGTATGTTAAGCCTGCGAAAGCAGGTGCGTGTTTGGCTTGGTAGTTTGAACTATCCGCGAAAAGTTTCCCTCTCTAAAGCCAGAGCGGTCCTACTTTTGCACGGCCGCATACGCTGCCGGTGGTCCTGGCCGTTTTCAACCTCAGGATGCTTCTCCTTACCTTCTATTCTCTGCCGCTGTGATGATTTCCGCTGCTTCTGCTCTACCAGCCGCCCCGTCGCGGTTTCGGCCCGTGTATCTGTTCCTCGTACTTGGGCTGTTGCTCACTCAGTTTGCCCAGGCCCAGCAACTGCGCGGGGTCGTCATTGACCAGGAAACCAACCAGGTATTACCCTTTGCCAGCGTATCAGTGCCCGGCACCACGCTGGGCACCACCACCAATACCGAGGGCGAGTTTACCCTGCGCGTGCCCAGTCTGCCCGTAACCCTGCTGATTTCGGAGCTGGGCCACGTGCGCGACACCCTGCGCGTAACCTCGGCCGCCGAGCCCATCCGGGTGGCTTTGTCCACGGCCAATATCACGCTGCCCGAGGTAAAGATTGGCTCCTACGCCTTCCGCCTCGTCGATAGGGCCTTCCGCCAGCTACAGCGCAGCTACGGCAAGAAGTTCTACGGCAAGGCGTTCTACCGCCAAACGACCCGCATCGGCGGCGAGCCGACCGAGTTGCAGGAGGTGGTCTGGAATGTGAAGTCGACCACGGCCCGCATCGAGGGCACCGCCATTGCCCAGGGCCGCTACGCCGCCAAGCAGAGCCTGACCAGCTTCAGCAACTTCTCGCTCTACACCAAGTCCTACGGCCTCTACGACGCCAACGCCGACACGACCAAGTCGCTGGCGCTGCTGAGCCCCAATGCCGTGAAAAACTACTTGCTCGAGCTCAAAGGCATTGTGGCCGGGCCCGACAGCACCAAGGGCGGCATTGCCGAAATCGACTTTGAAACCCGCCCCGAACTCACCAAATACAAGGCCCAGGGCACGGTCTGGATTGACGTGGACAGCTACAAAGTGGTGCGCTACCGCATGACGACCCCCAACTTCACGGCCTCGACTTCCAACATCAACCAGAAGTTCCGCAACACCAAGCTCGACATTGAAATGTCGTTCCAGAACTCGACCGAGGAAATTGCGCCCCTGGAATACATGAAGGTAAACCTGTCCGCCGAGCTGACTTCGCCCGGTAAGCCCGCCACCCCGCTCACCGTGTCGTCGTTCACCTTTTTCTACGACACCAGCACCACGCCCACCAGCATTCCCTACGCCCGCGTGAGTGTGCAGGACCGCGACCTGGAGGCCATCAAGAGCATTAAGTACAACCCCGAGTTCTGGGCCAACAATCCGGTGGTAAAGCGCACTCCGGTGGAAGATGAGGTAATTCAGTCGTTCGAGAAGAAAGGCGCTTTCGGCACAATGGTGCCCAAAGCGGCGGCCAAGCCCGATGTACGCATCGACAGCAATGGCCGCGTTGTCAAGTAACGGAGTTCTGAACTGCCCACAAAAAAGCCCCGGAAGCAACCTCCGGGGCTTTTTTGTGGGGTAATGCAAGCTTCTTGCGCTACGGATTAGTGCTCCACATGCCGGCTTCCTTGATAAAGATGCGGCGGCTGAGCTTGAGCTGGGAAATAATGAACTCGGCCAGGTCCTCGGGCTGCATCACCTTTTCGGGGTTGCCGTCGGTCAGGTTGTTGCCGATGGCCAGCTCGGTGGCTACGGTGCTGGGCGTCAGGGCCGACACCCGGATATTCTGCTTGCGTACCTCCTGCATCAGCGACTCGGTGAGGCCCAGAATGGCAAATTTGGAGGCGCTGTAGGCACTGGTCGTAGCCGCCCCGCGCTGGCCGGCGGTAGAGGCAATGTTGATAATGTCGCCGGTTTCGCGGGCTATCATCTGGGGCAGCACGGCCCGGGTGGTGTAGTAGGTGCCCAGCAGGTTTACCTGAATGATATGCTCCCACTCGGCCGGCTCCATATCGACGAGCTTGGCAAAAGTGCCGATGCCGGCGTTGTTGATCAGGATGTCGATGGTGCCCAGGGCTTCCAGAGCCTGGGCCACGGCGGCTTCTACGGCGAGGCGGTCGGCTACGTCGGCCGTGACGACCACGGCTTTCACGCCCAGCGCCTCAATTTCTTGGGCTACTTCCCGCAGCTGGCTTTCGGTGCGGGCCAGCAGGGCCACATGTACGCCTTCCCGGGCCAGGGCTAGGGCTACGGCCCGGCCAATTCCTTTCCCGGCTCCCGTTACCAGGGCTGTTTTTCCGGCTATTGCTTGCATCGCAAATGAGTTGAAATGAATGATAGGGTTGTATAACCGGGAACGGGCGTTGGGGTTGTCGGCTGGCAAAAGAAAGGTAGATTTCAGCCCGCCGGGTCAACTGCTCAAAGGCAGTTCCATCTGAATATTGCACCGCTCGTAGGGCGAAGGCGGGCCCGATACGGTTTTGCGAAAACCCAGCTTGTGGTACAGGTTCAGGGCGGGCCCAAGCTTGGTGTTGCTTTCCAGATACAGCCGCCGCGCTCCTAGCTCCCGGGCCCGGGCCACGGCGGCCTCTCCCAGCCGCTGCCCGATGCCCAGCCCCTGCGCCGCCGGCGACACCGCCATTTTGGCTAGCTCAAACGTGGCGTCCGGCATCTTAATCAGGGCGCAGGTCCCTACGATCCGGCCCTGGTGCTGGGCCAGCAGAATGTGCCCGCCCGGCCGCAGGATGTAGTCGTCGGGGTGGTTCAGCGACTTCAGGTCGGTTTCCTCCAGGCGGAAGTACCGCTCTATCCACTCGGCGTTGAGGCGCTTAAAGTCGGGCTGGTGCTGGGGAGTATAGTCCAGAATCTGCACCTGAGCAGCTACCCGCTGGTCGCGGATGGTTTTGACCCGGCTGGCCAGGCTCTGGCGCGACAAGGCATACTCCATTTCTCCGATGGCCAGCCACAGGTTGTGCCGGGTGTCGGCCAGCAGCTCTTCGGTGGCCTGGCGCACATCGGCCGCCTGCTGCTGCAGGGTAGGCCACAGGTCGGCCCCCGACGGCGTGAGCGTTACCAGGCTGCGGCGCTGATCGGCTTCCCCGCGCTGCACCTGTACCAAGCCGTGCTTAGTCAATTCTTTTAAGACCTGACTGACGGCCGCATGCGTGTGGCCGATGCGTTCCGCAATTTCGCCCACGTGCAGATCGGGCGTAGATGCCACGGTGTAGAAAACCGGAAACCAGCGGGGCTCGAAAGGCACGTGGTACAGGGCATAAACTGCGGCCGCCTGGGTGGTCATTTGCTCGCTGAGGCGGCGCAGGCGGCTTCCCAGGGCCGCCGGCCCGAGTTGTTCAAAAAAGTCCATGGTGCAAGTGTAAGCATTTGTGTAAGTACTTACAAAATATATTGAGGCTACTACGTACACGCTCTCTTGGGGCTGATGCACCGGGGGAAAGCGCACTGCCCGGCGCAGCTTTAAAGCCGGGCCGCTGTCTTTTCGCCCCAAAGGCTTTACCTTCCCACCTCAACCTTCACACATTCTTTTGGAATGAAAAAACTTGCTCTGGGCGGCCTGCTCGCCTGTGCGCTGCTGGCTTCCTGCAACCAGCAGAAAACCACCGACCAAAACACAACCACCGAGAGCGGGGGCGCCGAAGCCAAGGACCTGCCCAGCTTGTTCAGCAACTACTGGGAAGAGCAGTCCAAGCTGTTTCCGCTGAGCGCCACAGCCCAGGGCGACAACCGCTACAACGACCAGCTGCCCAACGACCAGACCCGGGCTTTCCGCAACGGCCTGCAGGAGTTTTACCAGCGCTACCTCACCCAGCTCCAGCAGTTTGACCGCGCCCAGCTGTCGGAAAACGACCGGGTGAGCTACGACATTTTCCAGTACGACCTGCAGATGCGCCTCGATGGGCTGAAGCAGAATATCGTGGTGGGCGGCGACTATCCTAACAGCTGGATGATACCGTTCAGTCAGTTTGGTGGCCTGCCCATTTCGTTGGGGCAGTTCGGCTCGGGAACGGGGGCGCAGCCCTTCAAAACCACCCAGGATTACGACAACTGGCTGGGCCGGGTGCATCGCTTCCCGGTGTGGGCCGATTCGGCCATCAGCAATTTTCGTCAGGGCATGAAAGCGGGAGTGGTGCTGCCCCGGGCCCTGGTGCAAAAGATGATTCCCCAGATGCGGGATTTGGTCGTGACGGATGCCGCCAAGTCCTTGTTCTACGGCCCGGTCAATGCCTTTCCCAAAGACTTCAGCGTAGCCGACCGCAAGCGAATTTCCTCGGCCTACCAGGAGGCGGTTCTGACGGAGTTGTCGCCGACGTATAAGAAGCTGGCCGATTTTCTGGAAACAGAATACTTGCCCAAATCCCGCCCCAGCACTGGTAGTAGCGCCCTGCCTAACGGCCCAGAGCAGTACCGGTTCCTGGTGAAGTTCTGGACCACGACCGACAAAACGCCCGAGGAAATCTACCAGACCGGCCTGGCGGAAGTAAAGCGGATTCGCGCGGAAATGGAGCGGGTCAAAACCCAGGTGGGCTTCCAGGGCGACCTGCCGGCTTTCTTCCAGTACCTGAAGACCGACCAGAAATTCATGCCCTACAAAACGCCCGACCAGGTGCTCGGGGCTTTCCGTAATATTCAGGCTAAGATTGACCCCAATCTGAAGAAGATGTTTGGCCGGGTACCCAAAACCGGCTTCGAAATCCGGCAGACGGAAGCTTTCCGGGCTGCCTCGGCTTCGGCTGAGTACAACCAGGGCACGCCCGACGGCTCCCGGCCCGGTATCTTCTACGTGCCTATCCTGGACGCCAAGACCTTCAACACCACCTCGGGCATGGAGTCGTTGTTTTTGCACGAAGCCATTCCCGGCCACCACTACCAAGTGTCGTTGCAGCAGGAAAATGAGCAGCTGCCGAAGTTTCGCCGCTTTGCCTGGTACGGGGCCATGGGCGAAGGGTGGGCGCTCTACACCGAGAGCCTGGGCAAAGAGTTGGGCCTCTACACTGACCCGTATCAATATATGGGGGCCCTGGGCGACGAAATTCACCGGGCCATTCGCCTCGTGGTCGACGTGGGCATGCACACCAAGAACATGACCCGCGAGCAGGCCATCCAGTACATGATGACCAACGAGGCCATCAGCGAGCAGGGCGCTACGGCCGAAATTGAGCGGTATATGGCTATTCCGGGCCAGGCGTTGAGTTACAAGATCGGGCAGCTCAAGATTCGGGAGCTGCGCGAGAAGTACCGCACTCAATTAGCCGCCGGGGCTTCGGGCAAGCTGCGCGAGAAGTATCCGCGTCAGAATGCCGAGCACTTCAGCCTAAGTGCCTTCCACGACGAACTACTCAAGGACGGGGTAATGCCGCTGTCGGTGCTGGAGCGCAAAATGGATGACTGGGCCGCTGACCAGAAGTAGGCCGATGCGCTTGAACAAAAGGGGTGCCCATCGGGTGCCCCTTTTTTAGTTGGGTAGTTTGTTCGTGTCTGAATACCTCTAATCACTAGAGTAGCTGATACTTGGGTTATAAGAATACGATTGAATAAAACCTAGAAAATAGTACGTGGTATGACGGCAGCGAAATTTTGCTGGTGAGCCTGATTCCTGCATATTTTTCACTGGAATCAATCAGATATAAGACATTTAAGTAGTGAAAAGCCTGCCTATACTGATGTATCTACATATGTAAGTAAGGCTTTAGTAATAAGCAGCGGTCTAACTTCTGCCAACCACAATTGCAATATAGCAAGAATGCTATAAGTAGTGTGGGCTAGGGTTTAAAACCCTGAAAATCATGCAGTAGCTTTGCACTGTCGAGCTGTGGATACTGGTGGGCACAGTCGACATTTCGCTCTGCTTGCCGCCTGACACATCTATGCGCATTTTTACTTTTACTGGCGGGCTCAGTCGAGTCCTGAGCCAACGGGTTTGGCGTGACCACACAGCCCAACACTTTCTAGCCGTGCTGCTGCTATTACCCGCTTTCGGGGCCGTGGCCCAACGGGCCAGGGGGATAGACGGTAACCGTACGGTGGCATCTGGTACGGTCGTCGTCAATGAATACGCTAAGGTTACGGCCGATGCGGCGGCCGGTACCACTGCCCTTACCGTGGCCAGCAACACGCTGAATGCCAACAGCCGCTTTCCCGGTCCCCTCACGCAGGGCGACCTGATTATGCTGATTCAGATGCAAGGGGCCAGCATCAACACCACTGATGGTGCCAGTTATGGTGCGGTAACAGCGTATAACAACGCCGGCCGCTACGAAATTCTGGAAGTAGCTGCGGTTTCCGGTACAACAGGCATCACCCTTACCTGTGGTCTGAAGTACAGCTATACGGCCGCGGGCCAGGCGCAGGTAGTGCGTCTGCCGCGTTTTAGCACGCTCACCGTCAACAGCGGGGCCACCATCAGTGCTACCGCCTGGGACCGTACCAGCGGCGTGGGTGGCGTGCTGGCCATGGAGGTAGCCAACGGCACCACCCTCAACGGGACTATCAACGCTACCGGCCTGGGTTTTCGGGGTGGCGTGCTCGACAATTCTTCTGATGCCAGCAACGTCTACGTAACGGGCTACCGAGGCTTGGCTCCCGAATACGGGGCTGAAAAAGGGGAGGGCATTGCCGGTTTTCAAGCCGACTACGACGCCCTGAACGGCCGCTACGGCCGCGGTGCTGCTGCCAACGGCGGCGGGGGCGGCAATTCCCACAACGCGGCGGGCGGCGGCGGGTCCAATGTAGGCGCTACTGCCTGGACCGGCACCGGCAACCCCGACCGGGGCGCCTCCAATGCGTATGACGCTGCCTGGAATCTGGAGAGCCCCGGCTTTGCCACCACGGTGTCATCGGGTGGGGGCCGTGGGGGCTATAGCTACGCCTCCAGCAACCAGGATGCCCTAACGGTAGCCCCCGGCAATAACAGCTGGGGTGGCAACAATCGACAAAATACCGGCGGCTTTGGCGGCCGGCCGCTCGATACCCGTGGCCGTCTGTACTTGGGCGGCGGGGGCGGCGCCGGCGACGGAAACAATAGCGTATCAACCTCGGGCGGTAACGGCGGGGGGGTAGTATACCTGCTCACGGGCGGAGCCGTGGCCGGGTCGGGCTCTATTCAGGCCAACGGGAGTACGGGTGTGCGAGCCGGCAACATCGCCACCTCGGGAGGCACCGACGCAGCCGGCGGCGGGGGCGGCGGGGGCAGCATTGTGCTTCACGTGAGCGGTACCATCACCGGAATTACGGCCAGCGCCCAGGGTGGCACTGGCGGCTCGCAGCGCGACGCTGGCGTCGAGTCAGAAGGCCCGGGCGGCGGCGGGGGCGGCGGATTGATATCGTTTACCAATAGCCCCGGAACCAACTTCACGGCGCAGGTACTGGGCGGCGTGAACGGAACGACCTCCTCGACGGCCCTGACGGAGTTTGTTGCCAATGGTGCTACCCGCGGCGGCGACGGCCTAACGCAAATCATTCTCTACAACGAGCAGTGCGCCGTGGCCGACGTCAGCACGACGCTGGAGCCCCTGAGCAATCCAACTCTGGCTGGCCAGCCCGGTGGTTTCACCGCTACCTTTGCAAACGCCGGCCCGGCGGGAGCCAACGAGGTAATAGCACAAGTGCAGTTACCAGCCGGGCTGACGATGCTGTCTATTTCCAATGGGGGCAGTTACGATTTCGCGACGGGCTTGGTGACCTACCCCAACCTGAGCATGCTACCCAGCGGCCCGTCGCTCGTGTCGGTTATCCGCTTTGTGACGCCCCCAAGCGGTCCGATAACGGCCTCATCCTCTATTTCGACTACTACCGGGCAGGGTAGCAATACCAATCCGGATGCGGCTAATGCTTCCTTCAACGTGACCCCGGTGGCCGATGTCACAACCTCTATTGTGGGCTCCGGGGTACTGGGGCAGGGACAGGCTTCGGGTACTTTCGCCGTGAACTTCACCAATAACGGCCCGTCATCGGCGGCCAATGTGGCGCAGTCCGTGACGTTGCCTGTCGGTAGCACGGCAGTTTCGGCGCCGGGGGCGCAGTCGGTTGTCACAAATACTAACAACACGGTAACCATCACCTATCCGCCGGCAGCTACGCTGGGGAGTGGCTTGACCAACACGTTCCAGTTCAGCTTTACGGCTCCTCCTACTACAGGCTCAGTTAGCCTGGTGAGCAACACCGGCACCAGCACCAACCAGGGAGCCAATGCGGCGGCCGACCAGTTTACCTTCAACGCGACAGTAACCAGCGCTACGGCCGAGCTTCAAGCTGGTATTACGGCTGCGTCCAACTCGATTCTCTCCGGACAGGAAGGCTCGTTTAACGTGGTTTTCCGCAACAACGGCGCCGACGGAGCTTTCAATGTAGTTGCCCAGGTGCAGCTGCCCGCGGGCCTGGTGCTGACCGATGCGGCGGGCGGCTCCTACGACCAAAGCACCGGCAAGCTTACGTTCCCTGGCTTGACCACGCTGAGCAATGGGGCTACTTTCTCGCCGGTAATTAAGTTTAACGGTTCGGTTACTGGAGGCACCGTTACGGCTACCGCTTCTATTACTTCGGGCGCTTTCGACTCGAATACAAACAACAACTCGGCTACGGCCAGCATCATGGTGACGCCCACGGCCGACGTGGTGACGACCATCAGCGGCCCGGCTACGGCGGCCGCCGGCTCGGCCGTAACCTACGTGGCCAGGGTGCAGAACAATGGCCCTTCGGCAGCCACCAGCGTGGCGCCCACGGTACAGTTGCCCAAAGCCCTGTTGTCGTGGACGCTGCCCTCGGGAGCCAGCTACGACGTGAACACCGGCATTGTAACCCTGCCTCCAATTAATTCCCTGGCTAACGGCAGCTCCCAGGACTTTTCTATCACCTTCACGTTGCCCAACAACAACCAGCCTGTAAGTGGGCAAGCCCGGAACACGGCCGGTACCAACGACGCCGCGGCTCCCAACAACAACGGCAGCCAGCCTGTGGCCAACGTAACAACCACCGTGACCCTGCCTGCCGGCACCTGCGCCGGCACTACGTTCAACGGGCAGTCGGCGACGCGGGGACTGTATGCCGAGTACTTCAAAGGCTATTTCAACGACAACTTCTCGTACTTCAACACCACCCCGAGCCTTACCCGCAGCATAGCCAACGTGAACTACACCAACCGCAACGGCTGGGGCGACATCACGACGGCCATTAACTCGGGCACGGCCGCCGACCCCGACAACTACTCGTCGCGGATGCGGGGCTACATCACCATTACCACCGGGGGCACTTACACCTTCTCGCTCTACAGCGACGATGCTGCCTGGCTGTGGGTGGGCAACAACGCCCGGGACGCCTCCTTGCAGGCTTCCAAAGCGGTGGTAGACGCCCGCGGCGCGCACAGTGCGGCTACTTATACGGGTACCGTTACGCTGGCGCCCGGCACCTATCCGGTGCAGTTGCTCTACGGCGAAGCCGGTGGCGACAACGTGCTGACCTTCTCCTACAGTGGCCCCGACACAGGGGGGGCTACCCAGGTGGTACCCAGCTCGGTGCTGTGCTCTACGCAATTTGGCGGCCCGCTCCCCGTTGAGCTGACCCGCTTTACGGCCGTTGCCGTCGACTTAGACACCCAGCTTGACTGGACTACGGCGCAGGAACAAAACAGCGCCTATTTTGAAGTAGAGCGCTCCGTAGCTGGCCAGCCTTTTGGTGCTATTGGTCGGGTGGCGGCCCAAGGGAATTCCACCCAGCTTCGCCGGTATAGCTACCAGGATGCTGGCGCGGCCCGGGTGGCAGCTACCGTCTACTACCGTCTCAAGCAGGTTGATCAGAATGGCACAGTGGCCTACTCGCCGGTCCGTACTGTCCAGTTTGATGCAACTCCGCAATTTTCCGTAGCTCCCAATCCAGCCACCGACCTGCTTCAGGTGCGCTATACTGATGCTACCGGGCCGGCTACGGCCACAATCTATACGGTGCTGGGCCAGCCAGTGCTTAGCCAGGTGCTAAGCCCCAGCGGAAAGACCGATCTGGATGTGCGCAGCCTACCGGCGGGTAGCTACGTGCTCCGCCTGGTATCCGCGCAGGGCAAGGTGCGAAGTGTACGTGTTGTGAAGCACTAAGAAGGTAACGGCAATCAACCTGCTTTCTGGGGTTGATGCCAGCTTAGAAAAAATGCCCCGTTTGCCCAGAATTTTGGGCAAACGGGGCATTTTGTGGTTCAGACAGCTAGTCCAGGACACTCTCTATCAGGTTGTCGAACCGCCGGTTGTCGAGCCGCCGGTTGTCGAGCCAGTGGTGCTGCCCGAAGTCGTACCCGAGGTAGTGCCGCCAGTTGTCGAGCCGGTCGTCGAACCGCTGGTAGAGCCAGTCGTAGAGCCCGAGGTTGTACCCGACGTTGTGCCGGTTGTAGAGCCCGAGGTAGTGCCCGAGGTAGTGCCAGTCGTGCTACCGGAAGTAGTGCCACTGGTGGTGCCCGTGGTGCTGCCGGAAGTAGTGCCACTGGTGGTGCCCGTGGTGCTGCCGGAAGTAGTGCCACTGGTGGTGCCCGTGGTGCTACCCGAAGTAGTACCGGAGGTGGTACCCGTGGTGCTGCCGGAGGTAGTTCCCGAAGTGGTGCCGCTCGTGCTAGAGGTGGTTGAGCCGGAAGTCGTGCCGGAGGTAGTACCACTGGTACTGCTGGTGGTACTACCGGAAGTACTACTCGAAGTGGTACCGTTGGTAGAGCTAGTCGTAGAGCCCGAGGTTGTACCAGAAGTGGTACCGGAGGTTGTGCCTGATGTCGTGCCGGAAGTGGTAGAAGGCGTGTTGTCGTCATCGTCATCATCGTCGCAGGCAGTGAAGGCCAGTGACGAGCCGAGCAGAGCAGCCGTCAGAAGAGGAAGCCAAGGCTTTTTCATAGCGAAAGAAAAGTGTAGTGGTGATAGAATGGTTGATTCAATGCTAGCTTATACGTCTGTAAATCATGTATTTAAGTAAAGTAAGGCGCTGAATAAACACGGATTTTACTAGTTGTAGAACGCATGCTACGTACTTGTTCCGTGTAAACTATCCGTGGTTATCAGGATTTTACCCTCATAATTCGGGCTTTGTATTGTGTGCAACTGGTTGATTTATAGATGGTACTGTTGAAATGAGCTCTTCGCGGAAGTAAAGCTGCTGCCCGCGGCCGCCCGTAAGCAGCGTCGGCTGAGCCCAATTCCTGAACAAAACGCCTTCTTACTGGTCGTTAGGCTGCACTTACTTCCCACCTATGCGCCACTTGACCACCGCCGACATCGAGCGTTTTGAGAAAGTCTACCGCCTCAACCTGATCAACTCTATCACCGGCTACAAGCCTGCCAACTTAATCGGCACGGCCTCGGGCGAAGGAGCTACCAATCTGGCTATTTTCAGTTCCGTGATTCACCTGGGCTCGGCTCCGGCCGTGCTGGGCATTGTGACGCGGCCTGCCACGGTACCGCGCCACACCTACGAGAACATCAAGGCTACCGGCTGCTACACCATCAACCACGTGCATGCTGACTTTGTGGCCGCCGCCCACTACACCTCGGCCGAGTTTGGCCGAGAGGAATCCGAGTTTGCGGCCTGTGGCTTTACCCCCGTCTACCGCGACGAATTTCCTGCGCCCTACGTGGCCGAAAGCCGCATCAGCCTGGGCCTGCGCCTGAAGGAGGAGCTGCCGGTGCACAATGGCACGGTGTTGCTGGTCGGGACGGTAGAGCATATCTACTTGCCTATCGAGGTGCTCCGGCCCGATGGCACCCTGGATTTGCAGCTGGCCGGCGACGTATGCATTTCGGGTCTCGACGGCTACCACCAGGTCAAGCCGCTGGCCTCGTTTGCCTACGCCCGGCCCGGGCAAGGGCCACAGCCCAAGTAAGAGAATCTGCCGGGGCTGCCAACGCCCCGGCCCGATGTGCGTTTAACTAGGTTCCTGATTTTTCGCACCAGACGTTTCTTTCTATGGCAACTCCACTTTGGCAAACCCTGAGCCTGGGTACTCTGGCTGGCCTGCGCAGCCTGACGCCGTTGGCTTTTCTAAGCAATTCCTTTTCCAAGCATCAGTCTGAAGCACTGAAAGCTTCGCCCTTCCGGCTGCTGCAGTCCGGAGCCGCCGCTACGGGCCTGAAAGCCTTGGCCGCCGGGGAGATGGTAGCCGATAAAGTGCCCGGCATGCCCGACCGGATTACGCCCACCGCCTTGCTCGGCCGGAGCTTGTCGGGGGCGCTGATGGGGGCGATGGTGTATACATCGAAGCGGCGTTCCTGGCTGGGCGGCGGCTTGCTCGGGGGCCTGGCCGCCGTGGCCGGCACCTACGGCAGCTTTTATTTGCGCCAGCGGCTGGGCAAGCAAACCAAGCTGCCCGACTTGCTGTGGGCCCTGGTTGAAGATGCCACCGTATTCAGCAGCAGCAAAGCCGCCAGTCGTCTCAATCAGCCCGCCGCCCGCCGCGACGCCTACGTACCCCGGCATTTGCCCGCCAAGCCCTCGTACCACCCCAACTATCCGTCGCTGTTTTAGCGTCCCGCCGGTACGTAACTACAACAAGGCCCCGCAATCAGCTTGGTTGCGGGGCCTTGTTGTAAACCCAAGTCAGAAGCCGCCTTACTGCGTGCGGCCCGAGCCGCTGCTTTGGTTGGCCGTGCCGGTATTTTGGCCCGTGTTGGTCGTAGTCGGGGCCGAGCTGTTCTGCGAGGGCGCTTTCGAATCGTTCAGACTGTTATTGTTGCGCGCTTCACCAGCGCCGGCCGGGGTGCCCGACGGATTCTGGGGCGCGGTGCTGTTGCTGCCACCGGGGCTGGAGTTTACCGCGTTATCCGTCGACTGGCTCATGTCGGCGGCGGAGCCTTCACCTCCGGCGGGCTGCACGTTTTGCTGCGTATTCACGCTGTCCATGTTGGTTTCAATAGAGCGGGCCGGGGGAGCAGTCGAGAAGTCGTTGACGTTCTGCCGGTCTTCACCGGGGGTGCCGCCTCGGTCACAAGCTGTCAGAGAAGCTGCGGCGCCCAGCACGGCAGCCAGCACAAAGCGCTGAGTGAGTTTCATAGTTTGGGTGTTTGGAGTACAGAATAGAGTTGGTGGGAGCTATACGGAAAAGCCGGGCTCTATAGCTGAAGTAGGCTGGGCATAGTGGCTGAGTACTGATGCCAAAGTTCGATGTAGTTTTGCCCCATGCCCATTCCAGCCCTTATGAATTGGAGCGGGGGAAAAGACTCGGCCCTGGCCCTCTACCACGCCCTGCACGACCCCCGCTACGAGGTCCGCCACCTGCTCACCAGCGTCAACAGCCACTACCAGCGCGTCTCGATGCACGGGGTGCGGGTGGAACTGCTCGACGCGCAGGCCCGGCAAATCGGCCTACCCCTGACCAAGCTGGAGCTGCCCGAAGCCCCCGACATGGCCCAGTATGAGCAGCAGATGCGCGCCACGCTGGCACCCTTGCAGGCTCAGGGCATGCACCACGCCATTTTCGGCGACATTTTTCTGGAAGATCTGCGCCGCTACCGCGAAGAGCAACTGGCCCGGGTGCAGATGCAGGCCGTGTTTCCGCTCTGGCAGCAAACCAGCGCCGAGATTCTGCGCCAGTACCTGAGCCTGGGCTTTCGGGCCATTATTGTGTGCGTTAATGAGCAACACCTCGCCGCCAGCTTCTGCGGCCGCCTGCTCGACGAAGAGTTCCTGCGCGACCTGCCCCCCGGCGTCGACCCCTGCGGCGAAAACGGCGAGTACCACAGCTTCGTGTTTGAGGCGCCCTATTTCCGGGCACCCATTGCCTTCGAGCGGGGCGACTTGGTGCGGCGAACCTACCCGGCCCCGGGTGGGGGCAAGGAGGCCGGCTTCTGGTACTGCGACCTGCTGCCCGGGCCGCCCCGCTAGCCGGTAGCTCAGGAGGGTTGCACCTGCCAGCGGCCGGCATCGTAGCGGCAGTCGGTAGCGGTGCCGCCCTCACGCAGCACCCAGTTGCCGGGCCGCCCCAGCCACTGTAGCTGGCCATCGGGCAGCACCGTGTTGGCAAAGTCGTGGGAGCATACGGCAAGGCTTTCGGTTTCTACCTGATTCACCGTCAGATACTCTACGTACTGTAGCCGCAGTTTGCCCGCATCGATACAGTTGGGGTGCAAGGCCAGGTTGTGAGCCGGGCTGGGCATGGCTGCCGAGGGGTAGAGCAACCCATCGAAGGCGGTGCCCAGCTGGCAGGCCTCGGCAATGGCCACCGACAGCCGGTAGTGGTGCTGATTATCATCGTGCACCGAACGGGTAAAGGCCTTGGTCAGGAAGTTGGCTATGGGCCGGATACCTTCCGGGAGTTGCGTTAGGGCCTCAGCTAGGGCTTTTTCCCGGTCGGAATGCGGATCATCGGTACAGACGTCGGCGTAGCCAAAGCTGGCCAGACGAAGCGGCTGGTGGGTTTGCCAGCGGGTAATAACAATCCGGTCATTGGGCTGTACTCCGGCTTCGAAAAACGGCGGATGCCAGGTGGCGCTGCAATAAAACATGGGTACGCCCGCCCGGTTGGCCCGCTGGTCGGCCACGACCAGCTCCGGTGGTGGGTAGGAGAGGTGTTTGACGTGGGTGGGCAGCTCCTGGCAGGCCTTGCCCCGATAAAGCAAAAGGCCAGGCGCAAACTCGATGAGGCGCAACGTGTGCCCCTGCAGCAAGTCCCGAATGCGGGCGACTAACTCGTCGATGGAGTGCTTGCGCAAATCCAGATGCTGCAGCGAGGCTATTTTATGCTTGGTCTCTTCCACGGTCGACTCGGGCCGAGTCGTGGGTTGGGATAAGGCCATATTCGTGTGGGGTGGGTGGTAAGCAATGAGGGGCAGAAAGGAAAAGAGCGGCGTGGAAGAGGGCGGGAAAGGGCAAAACTGAACGGTAGAGGGCGGCCGTAAAGCAGCCGAAGTATCGACCGGCCCGTGGCTGAGCTACCGGGCGCAGGTCTGGGCAAGACGTGCAGGTAGCTTCAGACCACGGATTCCAGTCGATACTTCGGGTAGGCTTTAGCCAGAAAGGCTGTTAAAACTCGTAGGTGTCGCGGTAGCGGCGGGCGTAATCCTCGGAATGCTCGTGGTGGCCGCGGGGCGCGTACTTGCGCTTGTCGCGCAGCAGCAGGTAGCCCAGGCCGCCCACTAAGGCTGCCCCAATCACCCACTTAGGCAGCGGGCTTTCCGGTGCCGGCGGCACCGATACCACGCCGGTTTCGTCGGCAATGGCCGGGTGGCCCACGTAGCGGCCCTGGCTGGGCACGGCTTTCTGCTCAAACTGCGCCGATAGTTCGTGCAGCTGCTGGCGCAGTTCGGCGCCGTGCATCGGAATCCCGTGCCCGGTGGCGGCAATCTGCGGTTCCAGAGCGGCTAGCTTGTCTACCGAGGCGCGGGCCTGCAGCCAGTCCTGGGTGAAGTAGGCCGGCGGGCCGTGCACCTCCTGGCGCTGCTGCCACACCTCCGAACCCGACTCCTGCTTCACCGTCACGAAGGCGTCGCCGGCAAGCAGAGTCCGGTCGTACTCGCGGAAAAACGAGACGTGGCCCGGCGTGTGGCCCGGCGTGTGCACCCAGCGCCACTCCGACAGGAACGGCACCGTACCGTTCAGGGGCAGAGGCTGCACGCGGGAACCCAGATCAATCGGCTTTTTGGGATACAGAAACGACATGGCCGCCATGGCCCCGCCGCCTACGGTAGGATCTGGCGGGGGATAGGAAGAGCGGCCCGTCAGGTAGGGCAGCTCCAGCGGGTGGGCGTATACGGGCACGTCCCATTCCTCGGCCAGGGTTTTGAGGGCCCCGATATGGTCGAAGTGGCCATGGGTGAGGATGATGGCCGAGGGCGGGTTGTTGGGGCCGAAAATCTGCTCGGCATTGTGCTTGATTTTGGTGGCCGAGCCGGGCAGGCCTGCATCTACCAGCACCCAGGGCTCCAGGGGCGAGGACGTGTCGCGCACGAAATACAGGTTCACGAACACATTGCGCAGCCCCCATACTCCGGGAACTACCGCCTGAAGTGCAGGCGTATTGGCACGGTTTGCGGTGTTTGGCATAAGGTGAGGTGGGTTGAGTGAGGGTAGAGGCGGCCCCGGCCCAAGCCGGGAGTAACCAAACAGAAATACGCAGCCGCCGGGGTTAGGATGGCCTCCAACCGACATTTACTGCGCCGAATCGGGGGCACTGTTGAGGTTGGGCTTGGCGGGCTGTTCAGGTTCGCAGATGCACAGTACTTCGCGTGTAGGCTTGGGAACCTGATAGTTAGGCAAGGAAATTTCTTTCATGTACACTACCTCCAAGCGCCGTAGCGGCGGGTGGGTCGGATTTTCGTGCCAGATGCGCAGCAGGTAGTTGCAGTAGTAGGGCCGCATGTACTCATTGCTTACAAACAGGTAATTCTCGGAGTACTTGCGCCACCGGTCATTCTTGTGCAGGGCCATAACCGAGGCGGGCTTGGCATACGTTACCGGTTGGCCGTCGCGGTACAGGTCCAGGTGCTGGCCCGCCGTGGTTGTGCCGTCCAGGATATACCAGCCGTCGTCCTTGAAGACGGCCGGGGCAAACATGCCCCAGTGCTGGTCGACGCGAAACAGGTAGCCAAACCAGCGCAGCGGCTGCGACATGTAGAGGGAAGGATTGTTGACGCTATCCAGATTCCACCAGACCACGTAGCCCAATACAACGGCTACTGCGGCATTGCGCACATTGCGCAGCAGAAACCGGCGGCCCTCCGTTAGGGGCAGGTTATGCTCTACGCTTAGGCGCAGCGGTAGCTGCAACCGGCGCAGGTGGGGCCGCACCCGGGCCAGCTGCTCGGTAGCCCAGGGGCGCCAGCGCTGGGCCCCCGTGTGCAGGTTTCGGTCTAGCCAGTTCATGGCCACCGGCGGCAGCAGCCCCAGCACCGAGGCCATGTTGATGAGGAAAAATAAACCTACAAACAAGGTCAGGCTAATGCCCAGATGAAAGGCGTACATCACCCCCACAAACAGCAGGCGCCACCAGGTTACTCGGAAGGGAATAAAGAGCAGGAAGGGCAGGAGCAGCTCGGTGTAATAGGTGGCAAAGGTGAGCCCCTGCAGCAGGGAAGCGTAGGGGTACAGCAGGCGGCCGCCGGGCATCAGCACTTGGTCCAGGCTGAGGGCATAATAAATGGCGGTGCCTTCAGTACGCCATTCCGGGGCGCTTTTCAGCAGGGCCGTACACCAGTACACCAAGGCAATCTGGACGATGTAGGCCACGGTGGCCGCGCTGAAATACGTTACCTTTTCCGGTGGGCCTAGCCGGCGGGCGTCCCGGGAGTAAAAGCGGCCCCAGGGCAGAAATAAGGCCCAGAACAGCAGCATCCGCAGCAAATCGTCGCCCCCTTGACCGATGAGCGGATTACGGTTCTGCACCGAAACCAGCAGTACCCAGGTAACCAGCGTAGCCAGCCGGGTATGATACCCGACTAGCAAAGCCACGGCTCCTGCCGCCTCCAGCAGAAACAGAATTGCCTGCACCTGCCACAACCCACTGATGGCGTGCAGGGAAAGTTGGTAAGGATTCCAGCAGTACTGATACAGCACGTGCAAGGGCAACACCCCCATGTTGGAGTAGTGGGCCTCCAAATCAGTACTGCGAATACCAATGTCCAGCAGAATCACGGCTGCCACGGCGATGCGCATCAAAGCCAAGGCGCGCAGGTCAAGGACAAACGGACGGCGGAGTAGGGTAAGAAATCCGGGCATAAACTCCCGTGGTCGGGAATAGGGGTGAAAGAAAAAAGGCGAAAAAGCACGCCATCCGGGGTGGATGGTGGGCCTTTTCGCCCTTGCGTAGCCGCGTTAGGTTAGACGCGAATAGCTCTTACCGGGTTGTGGAGCCCGACGTGCTGCCACTGGTGGTGCCGGAAGTAGTGCGGCCTGAGGTAGTGCCGCTGGTAGTGCGGCCCGAAGTCGTGCTGCCACTGGTAGTGCTCCGGCGTGTGCCGGTGGTGCTGCCCGAAGTAGTGCCACTGGTGGTGCGGCCCGAAGTCGTGCCCGAGGTGGTGCCCGAAGTAGAACCGGACGTGCTACCGGAAGTAGAGCCAGAGGTGCTTCCCATGGTCGTAGCGCCGGAAGTCGAGCCCGAAGTAGTGCCACTGGTCATAGAGCCCGAGGTGGTACCGCTCGTCATTGAACCGGAAGTTGAACCAGAGGTCGAGCCACTGGTCATAGAGCCGGAAGTTGAGCCGCTGGTCATCGAGCCGGAAGTAGTAGTCGAGCCCGAAGTAGAGCCGTAGGTTCCGGAAGTAGTTCCAGAGGTGGTACCACCGGCCGTTGACCCGCCCCCCGTGCTGCCGCTGGTCGTAGTGCTGCCAGTGGTCGTGGTGCCGCTGGTCGTGCCATAGGTATCGGTGCTGGTGCCACTGGTCGAGCCACTCGTGGAGCCACTACCCATATCCGTGCTGTTCATGTTGGAAGAGCCGCTGGTCGAGCCACCAGTACCGGTTTTGCTAGCGTTGCAGCTAGTCATGGCCAAGTTGCCGCCCAGCAGGGAGGCCGCCACAAGTAGGCCCCACGGGGCAAATGTTTTCTTTTTCATAGCAGGTAGAATGTGGAGGTTGGGAATGGGAAGAAAAGCACACCTTAGGGAATCATGCTCCGGTAGAAGCTTCTGGGAAACTGTAAAAAGGGCAATTACCTTATGGCAACCGCCCTTTTTGCAGTTTTCTAACCAGATCCGAATTATAAGCCGCCGGTAGTACCGCCACCGGTGCTACCGGTACCGCCAGCGGTGCTTCCACCAGCCGTAGTACCGCCAGCAGTGGTACCGCCCGCCGTCGAGCCTCCGTCGGTTGAGCCACCAGCAGTGGAGCCACCGGCAGTGGAGCCACCGGCAGTAGTTCCACCAGCCGTTGAGCCGGTGCTACCAGCGGTAGAGCCACCGCCCATATCGCCGCTGCCGGCCGTTGAACTGCCGCCCATGTCGCCGCCAGTGCCCCCGCCCATCGAGCTAGTATCCGTGCTCATAGAAGCATCATTGGTGCTGGTTGCTTCTTCAGTTGCCATGCTGGAGCCACCGCCATTTTCAGCAGTTCCGCTGCCGTTGTTGTCACCGCATGAGCTAAAAGTCAGAGCGCCCATACAAAGGGCCGCTGTCAGGATCATTATCCGTGGTTTGTGCATGATAGTAGGAGCAAAAGAACAGTGAAAGAAATAGTTTTGCCCCTGCTATACGGTTGGTTATGAATAAATAATCAAAATTTATCTAAAAATAAATACTTAATTTCATGAATTAACACGGATGTGAGAAGTACGCTAACTCCACTGTTGCACAGAATAGCCTGGCCCATACTAAGCGTGTCAGCAGCTAATTAAGCACGCTTTCCTATCTTAGCTGCGCTTGTTGGTTCGTCTATCCGTTACAGAGCCAATTTGCTTTCTACCGAATCCGTTAGCCTACTTATCACTCCTTACGTTGTTATTCTATCCTTTTTGGCTTCTATTCCTATGACTACTACCGCATCTACCACTATTCTCTTCGACGGCGTCTGCAACCTCTGCAGTGGCTTCGTGCAGTTTATCATTGAGCGCGATACGGCGGGCTATTTCCGCTTTGCGTCCCTGCAGTCGGCCGTGGGGCAAAAGCTGCTGGCCCAACATGGCATCACACTACGGGAGACAGGGCCAGAAACAGTAATGCTGGTAGAAAACGACCAGGTCTATACCCATTCCACCGCCGTCCTGCGCATTGCCCGGCAACTAGGAGCCGGCTGGCCGCTGCTGTACACGTTTATCATCGTGCCCAAAGTGCTGCGCGACGCCGCCTACCGGTTTGTGGCCCGGCACCGCTACCAATGGTTTGGCCAGACCGAGGCCTGCATGCTGCCGACTCCCGAGCTGCGGCAGCGGTTTTTAGCGTAGCGGCCCCTTCTATCTTTTGGGCCGGAGCCACTACTTTTACCGGCTCCACGACGCGCGCTACCGGCCACTTGCCGGTGAAGGCTTGCCCGCGCGTCCTTTCTTTTCCCGCTTTTCCACCCAATCCAATGCACGTTCTTCAGCTCGACGGTATCGACCAGCCTCTTCATTTGCAGCAAGTACCCACGCCCGAGCCCGGCCCCGGACAGGTGCTGGTGCAGCTCCACGCGGCGGCACTTAATCACCGCGACGTCTGGATTCAGAAGGGCCAGTACGCCGGGCTGCGTTATCCCTGCATTTTGGGCTCCGATGGTGCGGGTGTGATTACCGAACTGGGAGAAGGGGTAGAGGAGGCCTTACGCGGGCAGGCCGTCGTCATCAATCCAGGCCACAACTGGGGCGACAATCCCCACGCCCAGGCCCGCAGCTTCACGATTCTAGGGTTGCCCCACCAAGGCACCTTCGCGGAGTACGTAAGCGTAGACGCCCGCTACGTGCGGTCTTTGCCCCAGCACCTGTCATTTGAGCAGGCCGCGGCCCTGCCTTTGGGCGGTGTTACGGCTTACCGGGCCGCTTTCACTCGAGCCCGACTACAGCCCGGAGAGCGGGTCCTCATTACTGGCATCGGCGGCGGCGTTGCCTTGCTGGCTTTGCAGATGGCCGTCGCTGTTGGAGCCCAGGTGTGGGTTACGTCGGGTTCAGCGGCTAAGCTCGAGCAAGCCCGGCAGCTTGGGGCTAAGGGCGGGGCCAGCTACAAAGAAGAAAAATGGGCTTCGGAGTTGGTAAAACAAGCAGGCGGCCCCTTCGATGTTATCATCGACAGCGCCGCCGGAGCCGGTTTTGAAGCGCTGCTGGACGCCGCTGCGCCGGGTGGGCGCATCGTTTTCTATGGTGGTACCCTGGGCGCTATTCCGCAGCTGCCCCCGGCCAAGGTGTTTTGGAAGCAGCTTTCCATTCTGGGCTCTACCATGGGTACCGAGCAAGACTTTGCGGCTATGCTCAGCTTAGTCGAACAGCATAGGCTGGTGCCGGTCGTCGACCAGGTGTTGCCGCTGGCCCAGGGCGAAGCCGCCATGCGTCGGATGGATGAGGGCCAGCAGTTCGGTAAGATTGTGCTGAAAATCAGGAGCTAAAAAATTGTCAAAATGCAGAAAATATCCAGGTTTCAGTGAATGTTGGCGGCCGGGGTTTTGTTATTTCTACAGCTGAGAGTACTGCGTTTAACAAGCTGCTGAAGAACATGAAAAACCCTGCTGAATACCTGGATAAACACGTTTTTGAAGCTCGTCGTCCGCGCAAGGAATTGCAGCCGGTCGTAGCTTATGCCGATGCCGTGCAGGCCATTGAGCAAGCACTGGCCGACGCGGAAAAATACAAGTATTTGCTGATGCGCGCATTGCGGCGGCACGCCGATGATGTGAAAGGCGTATCCTTTACCCCCGCAACCGGTACGCCGGTGCTGGCTCTGTATCCGGAAGCCGAAGAGCGGGAGCAGGCGGCCTAAAGAGTATACTATACAATTGCCCTTATCGACGGGTGGCCCCCACTTGGAGCCACCCGTTTTTTGCGGGCATTGAGCTCGACGCTAACAACACCCTGGCTGTCAAATCCGAAAAAGGAGCAGTGCCCGGCTATTTATCTACCCGCTGACTGCCCAGCTTCCTAGTTTATGTCGTTGTTCTTGCGTTGTCTTGTCCTGGCTGTGGGCTTGTTGGTGGTTGCTCCAGGCTATGGGCAGCGCTTTGCCGCCATTGGCGACTATGGCTCGGGCAGCGTGGCCGAAAAAGAGGTGGCAGAGCTGGTAAAAAGCTGGAACCCGGAATTCATCATCACTCTCGGCGACAACAACTACGACCTGGGCGAAGCCGCTACCATCGACCCCCATATCGGGCAGTTTTACCACGAGTTTATCGGGGGCTACACCGGTAAATACGGCCCGGGCGCGGCAGAAAACCGCTTCTTTCCTTCCCTGGGCAACCACGACTTATACACGGGCCAGGGAGCGGCCTATCTGTCGTATTTCACCCTGCCCGGCAACGAGCGGTACTATGACTTCGTGCGGGGCAACGTCCATTTTTTTGTGCTCAACAGCAATGGCTCCGAGCCCGACGGTATCAGCGTCATGTCGCGGCAGGCCCGCTGGCTGCAGCAGCGGCTGCTGGCTTCCACAGCCCGCTGGAAGGTGGTGTATCTGCACCATCCGCCGTTTTCCTCCGGCGACCATGGCAGCACGCCGGCACTGCAGTGGCCTTTCTGCGCCTGGGGGGCCTCCGCCGTGCTGGCCGGCCACGACCACCTCTACGAGCGGATGGAGGTCCACGGGCTGCCGTACTTTGTAAACGGGCTGGGCGGAGCCAGTATTTATTCCCTGCACAAGCCCGTGGCCGGCAGCCGGGTGCGCTACAACGACGATTATGGGGCCATGCGCCTAACGGCCACCCCCGATAGTCTGAAGTTCGAATTCATCAACCGAGCCCGGCGGGTTATCGATTCCTACACCCTGCGGCAGCCTTTCCTGCAAACCTCAGCCTTGAGCCGCACGCCTACGGGGTTGCTCATTCTGCCCAATCCGGTGCCCGAAACGGCAGCTGTGGAAATACAGGTACCGGTGGGAGGCGACGCAACGTTGCGTGTACTCGACAATGCGGGCCGGGAAGTGCTGGTGCTGCACCGGGGCCCGTTGACGGCCGGCCATCACCGGTTTTCGTGGCACCGGGGCAAGCTAGCCGCGGGCCTATATTTTTTACAGTTTACCAATGGCTGTTATACTCAAACGGAGCGGGCTGTAGTGCTCTAACGGTGCGGTAGTCGAAGAAAGAAGTGCTGCGCCAAGTCGGTGGCCTGCTGCCGCAGCTCAGGCACGGCCGTCGACTCAAAATAGCTGGGTCGGCGACTCGGACCCAAGGTGAAAAATACCTCCGACACCTCCCCGTGGGCGTTTCGCAGTGCCCCGTAGGCGTCCGTGCTGATGCCCAGCTTCAAAGCATCCGGTACAAGTTGGCCCGCCACGCGCAGGCTGCTTACCAGTGGGTCCGGAATGCGGCTGTAGTCGAGCAGGGGGCCGGTGCAGGAAATAACGTGCTGTACTATCTGCTCCTGCTGCTGCCCGCGGCGGGCTACGCGCACCCGCAAATCGGCTCCTTCCGCCTCAATGTGGACCACTCTTCCTGTCTGCACGCGCACCACGCCTCCATTCAGCATCTTCTGCACGGCTTCGGCATTCTGGGGTGGGCTGCGGTGGCGCACCACCGACCAGATAGAGGCCATATGGCGCACAAACCGGGCTTGCTCATCCAAGGGCCACGCCCGCCAAATGGTTCCTAAATCGGGCCGGAGTGAATCAATAACCGGCCGCCAGTCGAGGCCCTGGCCCAGGGCCGCCCGCACGTGCTGGCGCACCACCCGCACCACGTCGAGTACGGTTGCCAAGCCGGCTAGTTCGGTGGCGTAAAAGCTCGGGTAGGCCTGGCCCAAGGGGCCGTGTACGGTGGGCCAGCGCCCATTGCGGCTTACTACCGTTACTTGCCCGTGGTGGCCGTCGGCTGCCAGGCCCAGTAGTACGTCTACCGTCGTCAGGCCCGAGCCGATGAGCAACACTGTATCCGCGGGAGCAATATTTTGCAGGGCCTGCGGGCCCCAGGGGTTGCTGTGGTAGCGAGGATGATGCCGCACCTCCGGGCTGAGGCGCAAATCAGGAGCCGGGGGGAAATTGCCCAGTGCCAGCACCACGTGATGACTCGGTATTTCGTGGCCATCAGCCAGCCGCACCGTTGCCGACAGGCCATCAGCCGCCAGCGGGGCCGCTACGGCTTTTTGATGGTGGCAGAAAAACCGCATACCGTTGGCAGCGGGCCAGGCTAGTACATTTTCCGTGAGGTGCTGCAAATATTTGCCATAGGTTTGACGGGAGCAAAAACCGCCCACGCAAGCCGCCATCCTGCTGGTGCGCAGCCACTCCGTAAAATGGTCGGGCTGCTGGGGGAAGGCGCTCAGAAACGGGGCCCGCACATTCAGTAAATATTCCTTGCGCCGGGCCGAATAAGCTAGGCCGGGCCCGGCTACGGCCCGCGGCTCTACCAGATGAATATCCCACGCATACGGCCCGCCGGGCAGCTGGGCAAGCTGCACCAGGAGCATGGAGCCGGAGAAGCCTCCGCCCAGAATCGTAATGGTTCGTCGTGACACAGGGACTGGTTGTGGGGTGGAAGCGGGTCGGAATTGCGGGCAGAAAATGGGGTAAAAAATGCGGTCTGAAAAATCCGGGCAGTGCAAGCGTGGCGCCGCCTGGGCCTGGAAAGCAAACTGCCCGACCGCAAAATACATACGGCCGGGCAGTAGGAATGACAAAGCTCAACGGGCAAAATACCCGCCCCGAGCAGAATCTTATAAGTAGTGACCCGGGACCAGGTAATTGCGCACGTAGTCGTCGATACCGTCTTCCAGGCGGGTGAAAGGCCGGTCGTAGCCGATGGCGCGCAGCTTGCTCATGTCGGCCTGGGTGAAGTACTGGTAAGTGTCGCGAATGTCCTCGGGCGTGTCGCGGAAGCGGATATCGGCCGTGCGGTCCAGGGCCTTAAACGTGTTCAGGGTCAAGTCCAGGAAGGTGCGGGCCTCGCCGGTACCCAGGTTGTAGATGCCCGAGTTCTGGCGGTGCTGCATCAGAAAGAAGCACACTTCCACCACATCCTTCACGTACACAAAGTCGCGCTGCTGCTCGCCGTCGGCATAGTCGGGGTTATGGGAGCGGAACAGCGTCATGGAGCCGTGCTGCCGGATCTGCTCGAAGGCGTGGAAAATCACCGACGCCATGCGGCCCTTGTGGTACTCGTTGGGGCCGTACACGTTGAAAAACTTCAGGCCCGCCCAGAAAAACGGTTTTTCCGGCTGATTGATGGCCCAGTTGTCGAAGTCGTTCTTCGAGTCGCCGTAGGGGTTTAGGGGGCGTAGCAGCGGCAGCAGGGCGTCCTCGTCGGAGTAGCCCAGCGTGCCCGAGCCGTAGGTAGCCGCCGAGGAGGCGTACACCAGCGGCAGCTGGTACTGGCAGCAGGCCCGCCACATTTTCTGCGAGTACTCCACGTTGAGCAGGTCAAAAATGGCCTTGTCCTGCTCGGTTGTGTCGGTACGGGCGCCCAGGTGGAAGATAAACTCGACCTCCTCGTGATTTTTGTCGAGCCAGTCGAAAAATTCGTTGCGGTCCACGTATTCCCGCAGACGCTTGCCTTTCAGGTTAATGAGCTTGCGCTCCACGGCGAAATTATCCACCACCACGATATCGTTGAAGTTGGCGGCGTTCAGGCGGGTAACAAGGCAGCTGGCAATAAAGCCGGCCGCTCCGGTGACAACAATCATAGAGCTGATATTTTGGCCAAAAGTAGGGAAAAACGGCGGGTGCTATCCACCATCGGTTTCCGTAGAGGTACGCAGAGGCCGCCGAGGTCAGCCAAAAAGCCGCCGCCGCTGCTACCTTTGGTTTTATGATTCGTTTGCTCCCCCGGATTTCTTCCGGCCTTCTGCTGCTTGCAGTGCTGGCCGGCTGTCAGTCGAATGACCGGCCGGCTACCCCGGCTGCGGCCGAAGCCCCGCAGCACGTCACCGACGACCTCGGGCATCAGCTCACCATTCCGGCCCATCCGCGCCGCATTATGTCCCTGGCCGCCTCCATGACCGAAATGCTCTACGCCGTGGCCGATACCGCCACCATCGTGGCCCGCACCCAGGTCTGCGACTACCCCCGGGCCGTGCTGCGCAAACGCGTCATCAACAGCTACCCCCTCGATCTGGAAGGCCTCGTGGCCCTGCACCCCGACGTCGTATTCACTACCGAAGGCATCACTTCCCAGGACGACATTGCCCGGCTGGAAAAGCTTGGCGTACCGGTGTATTGCCAGCGCTATACCAAGGTAACCGATATTCTGCGCGGCCTCAACGACCTGGGCCGCCTGCTGGGGCGTCCGGCCCAGGCCCAAAAGCTGACCGATTCGCTGGCTGCTGAGCTGAAAACCCTGGAACAAAGGCCCCGGCCCACTGCTACCCGGCCCCGGGTACTGGCCATTACCTGGCAAGACCCGATTTATGTCTACGGCGAAAACACGCTTTTTACCGACCGAATCCGCCTGGCCGGGGGACAAAACGCCGTAACCGAGCATTTCGCCCAGCCCTATCCGGCCCTCACCCGGGAGTATATTCTCAAACTTAACCCCGATGTGCTCATTGGGGGCAGCTTTGGCAAGCTGGATAGTACCTTCTTTAAGACTTACCCCGAGCTGAAGCGCATCAAGGCCTACCAGACGCGCCGAATCTACGGCATCACCGGCGACCTGATGGAGCGGCCCAGCCCCCGGGTGGCCGAGTCGGTGCGGGAGCTGCAAGGCCTGCTACGCACCCCATGAGCCGGCCCGCGGCCCCCTATATTCTGGCCAGCCTCGGGCTGATGCTGGTGCTGGTCGTGCTGGGCTTGCGCATCGGCAGCTTTGCCACCGACTACACCTTTATCGGCCGCACCCTGCTGCAGTACAACCCCGCCGACCCGGCCCAGTTGGCCCTGGTGCAGCTGCGGTTGCCCCGTATTGTTATGGCCTTGCTGGCCGGTGGTGGGTTGGCCGTCAGCGGCTACCTCATGCAGGCCATGGTCAATAATGCGCTGGCCGACCCCTACTTGCTGGGCACGGCTTCGGGGGCTTCGCTGGGCGCTATTCTGTGCTTTTCTTTGCTCTCCAACCTCACCGTAGCCGGCATCTATCTGCCGCCCCTGGCCGCGCTGGCCGGCGCTTTGGTTACTACTCTGCTGGTGGTAGCCCTGGGTAGCCAGCGGGGGCAGCTCATTCCCGGGCAGCTGCTGCTGGCTGGGGTAGCCATCAGCTCCCTTACGGCGGCCCTGGGAGGCTTGCTGTCTTTTCTGTCCAGTTCCGAGGGGCAGCTGCGCACCGTCGTATTCTGGGCCATGGGCAGCTTCGAGCGGGCCGGCTGGGACGTGCTACCGTATCCGGCCGCCGCCTTGGCGCTGGCGCTGTTCCTGCTGATTTTCCTCCAGAAAGACTTGAATGTGCTGCTGCTGGGCGAAGAGCGGGCCCAAACGCTGGGCGTGCACGTGGCCCGCACCCGCTGGATTCTGGTGGTAGTAGCCGCGGCCCTAACGGGTTGCGTAGTGGCCTTGTGCGGCCCCGTGGGCTTTGTGGGCCTCATGGTGCCCCACCTCACGCGCTGGCTGCTGGGCGTCACGGGCAAGGCCAACTTGTTGTTCTGCGCCCTGCTTGGGGCCGACTTCCTGCTGGGCTGCGACCTGCTGGCCCGCCTGCTTTATCCGCCGGCTGGCTTGCCCGTTGGCCTAATCACGGCCTTATTCGGCGTACCGTTCTTCGTATATTTGCTGCGCAAAAAGCGCGTGGCGCTTTAATCGTGTTTGCTGCTAGTCGGGCCACTGCTGCTTCTGCAGGTAGGGTATCGACATTGTTGATTTTTCAAACACGCCTCAACTTCAGTACCCAACGAATGATTTACGTCAGCCGGCAAGAGCATTTCAACGCCGCTCACAAGCTCTATAACCCTTCCTGGACCGAAGAGCGCAACAAAGAAGTGTTCGGGCCCTGCGCCAATACCAACTGGCACGGCCACAACTACGACCTTATCGTAACGGTAAAAGGCCAGCCCGATCCGGAAACCGGCTTCGTCATCGACCTCAAGCAGCTCAGCACCCTTATTCGGGAGCATATCGTGGACCAGGTCGACCATAAAAACCTCAACCTGGATGTGCCTTTCATGAAGGATCAGCTGGCGAGCACCGAAAACCTGGTGGTGGCTTTCTGGCAAATCCTGGTTCGCGAGATTCCCAAAATTTCCGGCGCCCAGCTCCACTGCATCAAGCTGTACGAAACGCCGCGCAACTTCGTAGAATATTACGGGGAGTAAACCACCTAAGAGTAAAGAGTCAGGGAGTAAGAATTGACGGGCTGACAGGAGCTTGCTCAATTTGAAATTACCAGGGTTCTTACTTCTTGCTTCCTACTTCTTAATTCCAAAGGATGAAGTATTATCTGATTGCTGGTGAGCGTTCCGGCGACTTTCACGCCTCCCATCTCATGCGCGAGCTACGGCAGCAGGACCCGCAGGCGGAGTTCCGCGGCTGGGGCGGCGACATGATGCAGGAGCAGGGCGGCACGCTGGTGCACCACTACCAGGAAATGGCCATTATGGGCTTCTGGGAAGCGGCAACCAGCATCCTTAAGTTTCGCGGCTACCTGAAGGAATGTCAGCGCGATATTGAAGCCTACCAGCCCGATGTCGTAATTCTGGTCGACTACGCCGGCTTCAACATGCGCGTGGCCAAGTTTGCCAAGGAGCAGGGTTTCAAGGTGTTTTACTATATCTCGCCCAAGATCTGGGCCTGGAACCAGGGGCGCGTACACAAGGTAAAGGCCTTGGTAGACAAGATGTTCGTGATTCTGCCCTTCGAATCGGACTTCTACCAGCGTTTCGACTACAAAGTCGATTATATCGGCAACCCCACCGTGGATGCCATTGCCGAGCACGTACCCAGCGCCGACTTCTACCAGCGCAATAACCTCGACCCCGCGCGGCCCATTATTGCCGTGCTGCCCGGCTCCCGGAAGCAGGAAATCGAGGAGATGCTCTACGAAATGACGGCCATCATCCCGCCATTTCTGGATTACCAGTTCATCGTGGCTGGCGTCACGAACTTGGACCGAAACTACTACGCCAATTTTGAGCGCAACAACGTCCGCATCCTCTTCGACCAGACTTACGACCTGCTCAGCCATGCCAAAGCGGCTTTGGTAACCAGTGGCACGGCCACGCTCGAAACGGCGCTGTTCAATGTGCCCCAGGTAGTATGCTACCGCACCAGTGCCGTGTCGTACGCCATTGGCAAGGCCGTTATTAAGGTGCCCTACATTTCCCTGGTCAACCTGATTGCGGGTAAGGAAGTGGTAAAAGAACTCATCCAGGGCGAATTCAACTCCCGTAACCTCGTGACAGAGCTCAAGAAGGTGTTGCAAGACGAGGAGTTCATTGCCCGCCAGAAGGCGGGCTACGCCGAGCTGCAGGACAAGCTGGGCCGCAACAACGCGGCTAAGAAAGCGGCCGAGCTGATGGTGGGGTATTTAAAGGAGTAAGCACCGGAGCCAAGCTCCTTCGATAGACGAAGAATCCCTGACTAGATTCGGACTTATCCCAAAAAGAACCCCGGCCGTTTGTTCTGCCGGGGTTCTGTTATTAACAGTGGGTCGGGTACGGGTTCTTAAACGTTCCGATACGGTAGCGTTTCACTACTGGTGGCAGTATTCAGCATGACCACGATGTTGTACATGGAGGGGTTACCAACCCAGTACACCGATTTTCTATGGGCTTTGGCCTGCTCATAAAATAGTTGAGTTTCCAGGCTCATCCCAATTCCATGCAAAGAGTGGCACTCGGTGAAGTCGAGCAGAATCGTGTGGGCCGCCTGGTAATCCGGGCTCTGCGTTAGCGCTTCGACTGCTAGATTGAAGCACGGAAAAAAGTACTCCTTGGGTATAACGATGCGTACCACGTTGTCCACACGATAATATGGATAAGCTTCCTCGGTCATTGCACAGTTCTACGTAAAAGTAAAAAGGGCAGAGAACCTAGCTTTTCTGCCCTTTGGCGGTGTTATAGACAGAAACCCTTACGCGGCCCGTAGCTGCTTCAGCGGCGACTTCTCGAACTTGCCCTGGGCGTAGTCGAGGTCGATAATGAGCTCCTTGGCATCGGCGTCGGAGGGCATGTCGAACATGGCGTCGGTCATGATACTTTCGCAGATGGAGCGCAGGCCGCGGGCGCCGAGGCGATACTCGTCGGCTTTCAGCACGATGTACTCCAATGCCTCCTCGGTGAACGTCAGCTCGATGTTTTCCATCTCGAACAGGCGGCTGTACTGCTTCACAATCGAGTTTTTGGGCTCGGTCAGGATTTTGCGCAGCGTGGCGTGGTCCAGCGGATTAAGGTGGGTCAGCACGGGCAGGCGGCCGATGAGTTCGGGAATCAGGCCGAAAGCCTTCAGATCCACAGCCGTCACGTAGCGCAGGAAGTTGTTGGTATCTACCTTCTCCGAGAGCTGAGTTTTGGCAAAGCCCATGGGCTTGGTGTTCAAGCGGCTTTTAATGATCCGGTCGATGCCCACGAAGGCGCCCCCACAAATGAAGAGGATATTCTCGGTGTTGACCGTAATCATCTTCTGCTCGGGATGCTTACGGCCGCCGTGGGGCGGTACGTTTACCGTGGTGCCTTCGAGCAGTTTCAGCATGGCCTGCTGCACACCCTCGCCGCTCACGTCGCGGGTGATGCTGGGGTTGTCGCTCTTGCGGGCAATCTTATCCACCTCGTCGATGTAGACGATGCCCCGCTCGGCGGCTTCCACGTTGTAGTCGGCCGCTTGCAACAAGCGGGTCAGGATGCTTTCCACGTCTTCACCCACGTAGCCGGCTTCGGTTAGCACGGTGGCGTCGGCAATACAGAAAGGTACTTGCAGAATGTTGGCCAGCATTTTGGCCAGGAAAGTCTTGCCCGTGCCGGTTTCCCCCACCATGATGATGTTCGACTTCTCAATCGTGACATCGTCCTTGCCGGTGGTCTTGGGCTGCATCAGGCGCTTGTAGTGGTTGTAAACTGCCACCGACATTACCTTTTTGGCCTCGTCCTGACCGACCACGTACTGATCCAGGTACTCCTTCATTTCCCGGGGTTTCACCAGGTTAAATTTGGGCGTCTTGGAGTTCGAGCGGATCTTGTTCTCCTCGTTCAATATCTGTTGGGCCTGACCCACGCACCGCTCACAAATGTGGGCGTTGATGCCGGAAATCATGACCGAGACATCTTTTTTGCTCTTACCGCAGAAGGAGCACGTTATATCTGCCATTGCTAGGACTCTCAGGATGGGGTAGGATTTGCCTCGTTTTGCCCGAAGCCACCCCAAAGGTACGAAAACGCAAACGCCCTTTGCAGCAAAAAAAGTTGCTAACTGTCGGGTCTCTACTTAAAAGAACCAAAAGCCCGCCTCCAGGTTGTCAACTGAAAGCGGGCTTTGGGATATTTTGTAACGACGATAGGTAGAGCGCACTAGGAAGAAAACGGCGTTCTACACAGGGAGGCGAACCTAGGCCGTTTTACGCTCCAGTACCTCATCGATCAGGCCGTACTCTTTGGCTTCGTCGGCGCGCATCCAGTAGTCGCGCTCCGAGTTGTCGTAGATTTCCTGGTAGGTCTTGCCACTGTGCTTGGCCAGGATATCGTACAACTCCTTTTTCAGCTTCAGAATCTCGCGGGCCGTGATTTCAATATCCGTCGACTGGCCTTGGGCGCCACCCGAAGGTTGGTGAATCATGACGCGGGCGTGGGGCAGGGCCGAACGCTTGTCTTTCGCACCACCGGCGAGTAACACGGCCCCCATCGAGGCGGCCAGGCCGGTGCAGATGGTCGCCACATCCGGGCCTACGTACTGCATTGTGTCATAGATACCCAGGCCGGCGTATACCGAACCACCGGGGGAGTTGATGTAGAGTAGAATGTCCTTCTTGGCATCCGCCGACTCCAGGAACAGCAGCTGGGCCGTAATGATGTTGGCAATATAATCGTCGACGGCCGTACCCAGGAACACAATACGGTCCATGATCAGACGCGAAAACACGTCAATTTCGGCGAAGCGCGTAGGACGTTCCTCAATTACCGAGCGGGTCATGCCCGTGGGCAGCATCATGCCCGAGCGCACCTGGCCTTCCACGTGGTTCAGGTACTGATCCACGCCCAGGCCGCTGAGGCCCTGTCCTTTGACGGCGAATTTGCGGAACTCTTGTTTATTCAGCATGGGAAAAATGTAGGGTAGAGAAGATTAGAAGTGAGATGGTAGAGCCCAGAATTCAGAATAGGACGTAGCCGAAGGGCTCTTGGTTCTAGATTCTGACCCCTGGGTTCTAAACCCGCCGGGCAACAAAAAAGCCCTGACTGGCAAGTAAGGGCTTTTTTGTTGGTTACAAAACCAGATGCTGGCTAAGGCTTAGCTCGCACCCTGAGTCCGGAAGTCCTCGGCCGAAATCGGGTTGTCATTAACAACAACTTTGCCGCGCAGGTTTTCGATGACTTTCTCTGCCAGAATGGCTTCGTACTCCTGTACGTAGTTCTTGCCGTTGTCCTGACGCAGGTAGTTGTCGGCGAAGCCGCGGACCGATTCCTGCAGCTCCTCGCTGATTTCGGGCAGGTTGAACTGGCCCATAATCTTCTGCATGGTGCGCTCGATGATTTCCTCGTTCGACACCTTCAGCCCTTGTTCCTCAACGACTTTGTTGCGGATCATCGACCACTTCAGCTCCTTCTCATAATCCGAGTAGTGCTCTTCTACCTGCTCGGCGGTCAGTTTACCCTCGTTGGCGCGTACCAACCACTTCTTGAAGAACTCCGTCGGGATCTGCACCGTGGTGGCGTCAACCATCTTGTCGATGATCTGACGATTTACCAGGTTTTCCGCCTCCCGGTCGTAGTTTTCTTGCACCGTAGCGCGCACTTTCTCATCGAACTCCTCTTTCGAGGTTACGATGTCTTTGCCAAACACTTTGTCGAACAGCTCCTGGTTGTGCTCGGGCTTGGTCGTGCGGTTGATTTTCTCTACCGTCAGCGTGTATTCGCCGCTTACGGTGGCAGCTTCCTCCTTCGAGTGACCCGAGAAATTGGCAATAGCCGAAGCGTCGCCGCCGAAAGCATCGGCCAAGTCGAAGGTCAGCACGTCGCCGGGCTTCACCCCGATGAACTTGTCGGCGCCGTTCTTCACCTTGTTGATGGGCAGCAGCACGGGGCGCTCCGAAGCCTCGTCGTCGCTTTTCTTGAGCTTACCGTACAGGTAATCACCTTCTTCCGAAACTTCGGGGTTGGTGCTTTCGCCAAACTGGCGACCAATCTGGTCGTAAGTTTCTTCCAGCGTCGCGTCGTCAACCGCCACTTGGTGCCGGTCGATGCTGATGGACTGGTCGGCGGGCAGCTCGAAGTCGGGCAGCAAACCCAGTTCAAACTTGAAGTCGAAATCCTTATCGGTATCAAAATTCACGTCGCTGGGCACGGGCAGGGGCTCACCGAGGATTTTGATGTTGTTTTCTTTGATGTAGCCGTCGACAGCCTTACCGAGCAGGTTGTTGATTTCCTCCCCCAATACGCCTTTGCCGTACATCTTGCGCACCAGGCCCACCGGTACTTTACCCGGGCGGAACCCTTTGATTTGTGCCTTTTTGCTGTATTCTTTCAGCTTCTCGTCCACGGCGGGCGAGTAGTCAGCTTCCGTCAGGTGTACTGTCAGGATGGCACTAAGCTGATCGTCGTTTTTGTCGAGGGTGATATTCAAAACGGGGTCGTCGGTTAAAGTAAACGAATCGAAAGGCGGGCGAAAAAGAAACCCCCAACGGGTGGGTTGAGGGCTCTGGGTACTTGTTGTAAATTACTTTGTGCGGATGGAGGGACTCGAACCCACACGCCTTGCGGCACCAGATCCTAAGTCTGGCACGTCTACCAATTTCGCCACATCCGCGGTTCCTCGGCCTATTGCCTTGGGGCCGCAAAGCTACACAAGCATTGTGAATATTCAAATCAAGCTGGAAAATTGGCTTGGAAAGTAGGGGAGAAGCAGTAATGCTTCTGTGTAATAAACAGCTAGTCACGTGGTTATTCTTTGATGAAGAACATCGTGTCAAACGCACTGGGGCACGGCGCGCGGGGGTGCTCCGTAATGCAACGATGCCATACAAAATTGCTCGGCAAGCTCGAAATAACGTTCGGTAAGAGTTGCTGGGTGAGGATTTCCCGTGCTGCCGTGTTATAAATGCAGCTTGGGTGTAAAACCCGCCCCGCCCTTCGTACTTTCGTAAGCGTAGTAAATACCGAAGCCTCGTGCTTCACCCCGCATAATGGCCACTCTGATTGACCCCGAAGTAGAACGCAACGAGATTCTTCGCCACTACCGGCGCCTGCTGCGTACCGCCAAGCCCTACCTGTCCGGCAACGACGCTAAGCTCATTAAAAAAGCGTTTAACACCTCCCTGGAAGCCCATAAGGAGATGCGGCGCAAATCCGGGGAGCCCTACATTCTGCACCCCCTGGCTGTGGCCCAGATTGCAGTAGAGGAAATAGGCCTGGGCACGACTAGCATTGTGGCGGCCCTGCTGCACGACGTGGTGGAGGATACACCCTGGGAAATTTCGGATGTGGAGCGCGAGTTTGGTCCCCGCGTGGCCCAGATCGTCGACGGCCTGACCAAGATTTCCGGTGTCTTCGAATATGGTACCAGTGAGCAGGCCGAGAACTTCCGCAAGATGCTGCTCACCTTGTCGGAAGACGTGCGCGTCATCCTGATCAAGATTGCTGACCGTTTGCACAACATGCGCACGCTCGACTCGATGCCGCGCCACAAGCAGCTCAAGATTGCCTCCGAAACCATCTACCTCTACGCCCCGCTGGCCCACCGCCTGGGCCTCTACGCTATTAAGAGCGAGCTGGAGGATCTGTACCTGAAATACACCGATACCGAAGTCTACAACGACCTCACCAATAAAGTCCGCCAGAGCCGCGGGGCCCGGAACCGCTTTATTAAGGAGTTCGTGGCGCCCATCGACGAGGAATTGAAGGCCCAGGGCTTCGGTTTTGAAATCAAGGGCCGGCCCAAAAGCATCTATTCCATTCTGCGCAAAATGCGCAAGCAGAACGTGACCTTCGACGAAGTCTACGACCTGTTTGCCATCCGCGTCATCCTCGACGTGCCCCAGGAACAGGAAAAAGCGGCTTGCTGGCAGGTCTATTCCATTGTTACCGATTTCTACCAGCCCAACCCCGACCGGCTGCGCGACTGGGTAAGTACGCCCAAGGCCAACGGGTACGAGAGCCTGCATACCACGGTCATGTCGCGCACGGGGCAGTGGGTGGAAGTGCAGATCCGCAGCCGCCGCATGGATGACATTGCCGAAAAAGGCTACGCGGCGCACTGGAAATACAAGGATACCGGCTCGGTGCAGCCCGAATCGACGCTCGAAGCCTGGATTGCCAAGGTGCGGGAGATGCTTGAAACTAATAATTCCAGTGCCCTGGAGTTCATGGACGAGTTTCGCCAGAACTTGTTTGTCAAGGAAGTTTACGCCTTTACACCCAAGGGCAAGCTGGTTATCCTGCCCGATAAAGCCACGGCCCTGGACTTTGCCTTTGATATTCACACGCATATCGGGTTGCAGTGCCTTGGTGCCAAGGTCAATCAGAAGCTGGAGCCGCTGAGCTACCAGCTCCGCAACGGTGACCAGGTTGAAATTCTGACTTCCCAAAAGCAGCGGCCAACCGAAGAGTGGCTCCAGTACGTCATCACCTCCAAGGCCCGCACCAAAATCAAGGAGTGGTTGCGCGACGACAAGCGTAACAAGGCCGAAGACGGCCGTTTCATTGTGGAGAAGCGGCTGGAGTTACTCGGGGTTGAAAACAGCCAGGACAACCTGAACCGCATGTTGGCTCATTTCAACATGTATAACCCGCAGGATTTCTACTATCGAATTGCCCTGGGCCAGCTCGACGGCCGTGAAATCAAGGAAAGTCTTTTCGACCCGGCTATTGAAGTGCCCCGTATCCCGTCCATGCTCGAGCCCAAAGCTTTCGACCAGGAAGTGCAGAAAATCCGTGGGGTGCGCGCCGATATGCTGGTAATAGGGGAGGAGACCCAGAAGTTTGACTACACCATTGCGCCCTGCTGCAACCCAATTCCCGGCGACGATGTGTTCGGCTTCGAAACCGAGCAGGGCATTGTCATTCACCGCACCTCCTGCCCCAAGGCTGTGGCCATGATGTCGAACTACGGCAACCGCATTGTGCGGGCCAAGTGGACCGATCAGCTCGAACTGGCTTTCCTCGCCGGCATTCGCATCAAGGGCTCCGACCGGGTAGGCTTGGTCAACGATGTGACGCGCATCATTTCCAATAGCCTGAAAGTGAACATGCGCTCCATCACCATCGACTCCAATGACGGTTTTTTTGAAGGGCAGATCATGGTGTTCGTCAACGACACCGACCACCTCAACAAGATGATTCAACGCCTTTCCAAGGTGAATGGGGTGTTGCTGGTAGAGCGTTTTGCGTCGTAGGGTACTAAAAAGTTTAAAAAGTATTAAGTAGTACAAAAGCCTGGCACGGAAGAAAGTTGGTAAGGAACTATGCGTTACGTTGCTGGTTATAGCCTCCGAACCGCGTTGCTTTCACTACCTTTGGTACTCCTTATATATAAGGTCACATAATGTTGGATAAAGAGAAGTTCGAGGAGGTAAAGAAGATCTTCACCGCTTACCTCGAAAACAAGGGCCTGCGCAAAACGTCTGAACGGTATTCCATCTTAGAGGAGATTTATTCTCGGACTGGTCACTTCGACGTTGAAGAGCTTTACGCGGGCATGAAGGACCAGGGCTTGCAAGTCAGCCGTGCCACGGTTTACAATACTCTCGATTTGCTCGTTGAACATGGGCTCGTGAGCAAGCACCAATTTGGCCGCAACTTAGCTCAATACGAAAAGTCCTACGGCTACCGTCAGCACGACCACGTCATCTGCACCGAGTGTCACAAGGTCGTCGAGTTCTGCGACCCTCGCATTCACGGCATTCAGACTATGGTCGGGGAGCTTTTGAATTTCCATATCTTGCACCACTCTTTAAACCTCTACGGCGTTTGTGGCGATTGCCGCGCTAAAGCAGCCGCCCGCGCAGCCAGCGAATGAAAACTGAATCCACCGTAAGCAACGGCATCCTGCACGTGCGCCTGACCGGCGACCTAATCGGCAGCCCCGACACCCAACAGCTCCTGCAGTCCGTCGACGACCACCTGGGTGAGTCCGTAATGCTGTGCGCCGTCGACCTGTCGGGAGTGCGCTACATCAATAGCACGGGCATTGGCGTCCTGGTTTCCCTGCTCACCAAATTCCGCAGTCGCGGTGGCGAGTTGGTCCTGATCAACCCCGCCGACCATCCCCGCAAAATGCTGGCCTTGACCAAGCTCAACGCCATCTTCACCATTGCTGAAAATGAAACGGCTGCCGCCGAAGTCCTCAAATCCGCTAGCTAATGCCTGTTGATGTTCTTGTAGGCCTACAGTGGGGCGACGAAGGGAAGGGAAAGATTGTTGACGTGCTGGCTCCCACCTACGATGTAGTGGCCCGCTTCCAAGGAGGCCCCAACGCTGGCCACACCCTCACGTTCGACGGAATCAAGCATGTACTGCACCAAGTTCCGTCGGGCATTTTTCACCCGCATATTATTAATGTCGTCGGCAATGGTGTGGTTCTCGACCCGGTCGTATTCCGCGTCGAACTCCAGAAGCTCACCGACCGGGGGGTTGATTGGGCAAAGAACCTCTACATTTCCAAAAAGGCCCAGCTCATCCTCCCGTCGCACCGAGCCCTCGACCGAATTCTGGAGGAGGCCCGCGGTGGGGGCAAGATCGGTTCAACCCTGAAAGGCATAGGCCCCACCTACCAAGATAAAATCGGCCGCACCGGCCTGCGCGTCGGCGACATCCTGCTGGCCGATTTCCAAGACCGCTACAACGAAGCTGTAGCCCGCCACGCAACCCTGGCCAGCTTCCACGGCCAGCAACTCGACATCGAGCAGGCCGAAGCTGATTTCTTCTCCGCCGTCGACTTCCTGCGCACCCTGCAACTTGCCGACACCGAGTATCTGCTAAATGATCTGCTGCGCCAAGGCAAACAAATTCTGGCCGAAGGTGCTCAAGGCTCCTTATTGGATATCGACTTCGGTACCTACCCCTTCGTTACCTCCTCTAGCACGGTCGTTGCCGGTGCCTGCACTGGTTTGGGCATAGCTCCTCGTCATATCGATAAAGTCTACGGTATCAGTAAAGCTTACTGCACCCGCGTAGGCAGCGGCCCGTTCCCTACCGAGCTCCACGATGAAGTAGGAGAGCAAATTCGTGCTGCCGGTCGTGAGTTCGGCGCTACTACCGGCCGCCCCCGCCGCTGCGGCTGGATTGACTTGCCAGCTTTGCGCTATAGCATCATGCTAAATGGTGTAACCGAAATACACCTTATGAAAGCCGATGTGCTGGATGAGTTTGACGAAATTCGCATCTGCACGCACTACCAGAACCCGGAAGGCGAGGAAACCAACCAGCTACCTGACCTCGGCGACCTGCAAACCATGAAACCTGTCTATACAAGCTTACCTGGGTGGAAAGTGAATCTGCAGCAAATCAACTCCGCTGATGCCTTACCCAAGGAGTTAAAAGACTACGTTCAGTTTCTGGAAGCTCAGTTGGAAGTACCTATCAGCATCGTCAGCGTGGGCCCAGATCGAGTGAGTACGCTGCATATGGCAGAAACAGTAGCCTAGATAAGAACTGTTTTAGAACGGGGCAGGAAAGAAATCTTTCCTGCCCCGTCTTCGTTTTCAGCGCCTATCCTCAAGCTTTAGCCCGAGTGGTCAAAAAAATAGTAGGAGCTAATGAACTTCTTCCCATGTCTAATGGGTTATGCCTCAGCCTACTGATCAAAGAAGCTTTGCAAAGTGAGGCGGCCTTCAACGAAAAAGTTAGGAGTAGGGTTTGGAAGTACCGGATTGATCCTGCACTTTTGCACTCCCAACTCGAACGGAGGCGGGGTCCAGAGACCAAGTGAACTGCTTCGAAAAAAAAGTTTTCACCGGTATTTGGAAAGTAGAAAAGGGAGTTCTTACCTTTGCAGTCCCAAATCGAGTGGAGGCGGGCTACGAACAACGGAGAAAAAAGTTTTCTAAGTTGTTTGGAAAGTAAAAAGAAAGGTTCTTACCTTTGCAGCCCGCTTCGAGAGGAAGCGGAGTAGCTTACGGAAACAAGAGCGAGAGTCGAAAAATAAATTTTCACTTTC
>NZ_SRMB01000006.1 GCF_004745645.1 Hymenobacter metallicola
ACTTCTCCGACCAGCCCCTGCCGCCTGAAGCCCCGTTTGACATGGAACTGATTGCCGCGTGGCAGCCGCCGGCTAAACCCGCTCAGGGCTGAGTCGGAGGATTTCCCCTATTTGTTTAACAACACCCCAGGTTAAGGTAGCCCGTGAGGGCCTGCTCGAACACGGAAAACCGCAGGCCCTGCTGCTGCGCGCCCAGGGCCGCGTAGCGCCGGCGAACCAGCGTGTCGTATGCCGCCACATGGCCCGGCGATGAAACCGTAGCTGCTACTCGCGCAGCAACGGGCGCACTCACCCGCAGCCGAGCCGGCGCCTGACCGGCTCCCGCCACCGAAGGGGTGATGGGGGCCGAGCAGGACGTAGTTAGTAGCAGCAGCCCGGTTAAAGCCGGCAGGGCCAGCCCGAGCCGGCTAAACCAGGGCCGCAGGCGCAAGCAATGCAGGTTGATTTTCATGCGAGTGGAAATAAAAGCAGGCAGGACCGCCAGTATCCAAAAAGCACACCAATTTTGCGTGGCTCTCGTCAGAATGATGCGTTTCTTTACCAGCTCCGCCACTGCGCTTGTTCCGTGGCTTGTGCCCACCCCCAACCCTTCCCGCGTGACCAACCTCTCCCCGGAAAAAACGCCCGTTCAGCTCTTTGATGTGCTGTTGGAACTACTGCTGACCGAAGACATGCCGCAGCCCGTGGTCGCCCGGCGGCTTCAAGCCTTTCTCACGGCGGCGCGCCTGGTTCCCGAACAGCTGGGCCGCACCTACTACATCATGCAGGGACCTTGTGGCCAGCTGACGGCCACGTTTGAAAAGCCGTCGTTCCGGCTCTACCAGGTGACGGCTCGCCTGACGCCGGCGGCCTATGCCCAGATGAAGCAGCACGCCCAGGCCCTGCCCGCCAGCCCCGCTTACGCGAGCCGCTGGCAGAATAAGTGGCTGGGGTGGTGGCCGCGTTTGGTGGTCACCTCGCCCGGCGCGGGCGCGAAAACCGTCATGGCCCGCTTCTTAGGGCTGCTGCCCAAACAAAAATTCATCGTCCTGACCCGGGGGTAACCCGCGCGGCAGGTTACGGCATAACTGTACTGGCCCCGGGCTATTGCCCGTAGAACTGGCCCAGCAGGACCAGAACGCCGACAAAGAGGTAAATGCCCAGGCGTTGCAGCTTTAGGGCGGGCTTATGGTGGTCACACATGCCGGCTCAACACCGCGCCGCAGGATTCCGTTGCATGCCTGAGCCCCTCCCGATTATTAATCCCCTAACCGAAGCTTACCGGGCCTTGCCCGGATGCTGCCTGAGCCAGGCCCGAACCTGGTTTATCTCCCGCTGCTGGTCAAGCAGGATGAGGTAAGCCACTTTTCTGAGCGCCTCGTCGCGGCCCAGTTCCAGCTCCGCCCGGGCCAGGGTGATGGAGTTTTCGTGGTGCGGAATCAGCAAGCTCGCGTAGTCCCGGTCGATGTCGCCTGTGCCGGCGTCCTGGCGCTGCTCCTCGACTTGGGCAGGCGCACGGGCGGTATCGCCGGCAATGGAGCGGTGCGCGGCCGGGTGCAGGCCCTTGGTGGCGGCTTCGAGCAGTTCGGCCAGCTGGTGGGACTGGGAGGTATGCTCGGGGTAGGTGGGCGGCTGGCTGAGCATGCGCTCAATGGCCGAGTCCAGGCCGGGAATCAGCCGCTGGTGCGCTTGGTGAATGTCGCGGGCCAGGGCGCGCAGCGTGGCATCCCGCCCGTGCTGCAGTTCCAGGGCCGACATGGACACCGCGGCCTGGTGGTTTTCCCGCATGAGCCGGGCAAAGTACACGTCCAGGTTGTCGGTGCGCGGCAGGGCCTGGGAGTGCGCATCCATGGTGTGCAGGGCCTGCATCATGGTAGAAGGGACCTGCGCCATGTGCGCGTCCTGCCCGTCATCGGTTTTACGGCCGCAGCCACTCAGCAGCAGACCGAGGAACAATAGGGCCGCGGCGAATTTGAAAACAGACAAAGCGGGGGCAACCATGGCCGGAAGATAAGTTGGGCAGCGGCCCGAAATAAGGGAAGGGCGGTTGGGGACGGGTTTAGTTGGCCGCCCCGGTGGAGTTGGCTTTCAGCCAGCGCTGGAACTGCTTGATTTCCTGCTGCTGGTCGCGCACGATGCGCCGGGCCGCATCCCGCAGCTCGGCGTTGCGGCCAAACGCCAGCTCGGCCTGGGCCAGGGCCACGCCGCTGCGGTGGTGTAGCTCCATGAGGGTGGCAAAGTCGGCGTCGGGGCTGCCGGGCAGGGCCGGCACCTGCCGCAGGGGCGCCAGGGCCGCCGCAATGCGGCGCACAAACGGGTCCCGGGCGTTGCCCGGCCGGTACTCCTGCCCGGCGGGCGGCTCGCGCCGCAGCGCCAGGGTGAGCACGTGGGTGTCCTTTTCGTGGCTCTTGACCACGTGCTGGGCCATGGCACGCAGGGTGGAGTCCTTGCCCTGCGAGAGTTGCACGGCCGCCAGGCGCTGGGCCCCGGCGTGGTGCACGGCCATCAGGCTGGCAAAGTCATCGTCCCAGCAGCCGATGCGGCGCACCGCGTCCAGCTCACGCACCAGGAGCTGCAGGGAGTCGGCCGGGTTCGGGGGCGCGGCGGCCGGCGCTGGCGCGGCCTTGGGCTGGTCGTGGATATCGGCTTCGTGGGCCGCCGAATCGGGGGACTCGGAATTACAGCCGGTTAGGCACTGCACGACAGCAATCAGCAGCGCGGAAAATAAGCAGCGATTTTTCATAAAACTCAGGGCAGAAGAATTTTGCGACCTTGCCGCTTAACAATACGGGCTGCTGCAAGCATACTAAGCGGAACCAGCTAGAGAAAGGGACAGAACTGAAGGTAATAAAGCCGACCAGGATAAACGGCGGCCGTTACCTGCCGTTCGCCGGGCCGTTAGTACAGCACCCCGTTGACGGGCTGGATGGGCTGGGGCAGGGCGGTTTCGCCCAGCATCTGGCGCAGGTCGATTTCGATGCTGCGGCAGAGCGTCGTCATGGGCACGTCGTTCATCCGGTTTTCAAACGGGTCTTCGCTGATGTGACCCACCAGCTCGATGGTGACGAACACCCAGGAGACGAGCACCGAAAAAGGCACCGTGAACCAGTAGTGTCCGTGCCCCATTTTCTCAAACTCGGCTAGCAGGCCCAGGGGCAGTAGGGCGATAAAAATCCAGACGAACACCACGCTGGAAAAGGCGTACTGCCGCGGAAAGGGCGTGTTTTTGATGCGCTCGCTGCCGCCCTGCAGGTTGGTCAGCTCGCGCAGGTCCTCGACCAGGGCGTGGCGCTGCAGGTCGTCGAACAGGCCGTCGGCTTCCTGCAGGGCTTGGCTTTGGCGCAGCAGCAGCTGGGCGGGCGGGTTCACCGTGATGCGCAGGTAGTCGGATTCGGCCGGGTCCAGAAACGGGGCCACGGCCTGGTTCCACTGCTCCTTGGTTTGGCGGCGCAGGTGCAGGCACAGGGCGTTGACCCAGGCCAGCTGCCGGTACACCAGCTGGCGCTGGTAGCTCACTTGCTCGGGCGTGAGGTCCGTGCGCGCGGGCTGCGTGTTGGCCAGCACCAGCATGGTCCAGTTGCGGCTGCGGTTGACGATGCCGCCCCACAGCTGGCGGGCCTCGTTGAAGCGGTTGTAGGAGCTGCTGTTTTTGAAGCCCACGTAAAACGAGACGGCCACGCCCAGGATACTCACCAGCTGCCAGGGGATGTCCAGCCAGGTCATGCCCAGCGGGCCGTGCAGAATCGCCAGCGTCAAATCGTACACGATAAAAATCAGCAGGTCTTTCCAGGAGTACCCCCAGATGACGCGCCAGTGGATGTGCTTTTGAACGTACATGCAAACAGGTTAGCAAATGAAGAAACGGGCACGCTACAAGAGCCCGGCCAGCAGGTTGATAGTCAGGGCCACGATGCTGGTATTAAAAGCAAAAGCCAGCAGGCCGTGCAGCATAACCAGCCGCCGCATGCGGGTGGAGGACACGGCCACGTCGGCGGTCTGGGCGGTGGAGCCCACCACAAAGGCGAAGTAGGCGAAGTCCCAGTACGAGGCCGGCGGCGCGCCCGGAAAGTCCAGCCCGCCGATTTTGTCGGGCACGGCGGTGCTGGCATCCTCGCTGAAGTACACGTGGGCGTAGCGCAGGGCAAACACCGCGTGCACCAGCAGCCAGGCCCCGACCACGGCCCCGGCCGCTAGCAGCACGTGGTAGGCCACCTCGCGCCGGCCCAGGTTGGGTAGGTTGCTCAGCAGCAGCACCACGGCCCCCAGCGAGGCGGCGCTGCCCACCAGCACGGCCACGAAGGCCCACGTCCGGCCGGGGTCCTGGCGGTTGGCCATGCGGCGGATGTGGGCCGCGTCGGCCCGGCGGGTGCCGGCCCAGAGTAGGGCCAGGATGCTCAGGCAGAACACGTCCCAGGCCGCCACCAGCCGCGTGGCCGGCAGCAGGCTCCCGGGCAGTAGTGCCCACCCCAGACCAGCCACGGCGGTGGCCGCCAGCAGGCGCTGGCGGGCCGAGAGGTGGAGCAGGTGCCGCAGCAGGTGGCGGTGAGATAAAAAACGGGCAAGTGGCATGGGCCAGGGAATTGCCGGACCCAGAGCCAGGCATTGGAAAAACGACCTAGTAGTTGATGTGCACGCCGTAGCTCTCGTCCACCAGCACGTCCTTCCACTGGGCAATGAGGCGCTGGTAGGCGCGGCCCACGGGCCGCTGCTTGCGGTCGATGTCATAGAGGCCCAGCGGGTTCACGCGGCCGTTGTTTTCGCGCAGGGCCGTGTCCCAGTCCACTTGGTCGAGCAGGGAGTACCAGGTGAAGCCCACCAGCGGGATGCCGTCCTGCTTGAGGCGGTAGGCGTTGGCCCACTGCCGCCAGAGCCAGCCCACCGAGTCGGGCTCCCACAGATTCGTTTCCGTGTGCATCAGGGGCATGCGGTAGCGGTCGTAGTACTGCTTGGCGATGACGTAGTAGCCGAACACGTCCCCGGCCGGGTAGGTGCTGCCGTCGGCGCGCACCATGCGCTCGTTGGTGCGGTAGTAGTCCGTGCCCATGATGCACCGGGCCTTGATGTTCTGCTCGCCGAACCACAGGTACTCGTCCCGGGTCATGCCGTTTTGCAGCAGATACTCGTACATCGCCACGCTCACGGGGTAGCCGTAGGTCAGGTCCAGGCTCAGGAAGCGTTTTTGATTCAGCACGTTGGTGAGGGCGCGGGCACCGGGCGTTTCGGGGTGGAAGTACTCGGCCGACTCGCTCTGGATGAACGTGGCTCCCGGCTGCACGGCCAGGATGGCCTGCATGGCCAGCACGCCCGCCCGGCACACGTGCTTGAGGGCCGTGACGAACGCCAGGTCGCTGGTCAGGCACTCGTTCCACCACCCGTACTGGGCCGAAAACATGACCGTGACGAAGATTTCGTTGATGGGCGTGTAGAACTGCAGGTCCGGGAACCGCGCGGCGAAAGCCCCGGCGTACGCAGCGAAGTGCTCGGGGAATTCCGGGTTCTGGAAGTTGCCCAGCCAGTCGGGCAGGCCGAAGTGCAGCAGGTCCACGAGCGGCGTAATGCCCAGCTCTTTCAGGTGAGCAAACGTCTCGTCGGTAAAGGCCCAGTCGTACTGATTCGGTCCCAGATGCACGCGGTAGTACTGCGGGCCGTAGCGCAGAAACTCAATGCCCATTTCCTTGACCAGCGCGAAGTCCTCGCGCCAGCGCTCGTAGTGCCCGGTCTTGGCCAACTCGTCCACCCGGTGGGTGGTGCCGTCGGGCAGTTTGATGGTGGGGTAGCTGTTTTCGATGCCGGTGGCAAACATGAAGGCACTCATGGCTGGTCAGGGTTAAGTGCGAAAGAAAAAGAGAGGGCCCGGCATTAGAGAATGCTGAGGCGGCCGCCGTCCACGACCAGGGTGGTGCCGTTGATGTAGTGGGCATCAGCCGAGGCCAGGTAGCAGATGGCGCCGGCGATGTCTTCGGGGTGGCCTACTTCGCCCTGAATCTTTTCGGCCCCGCTTTTCACGTTGGGGTTGTTCCAGAGCATGGGCGTGTCCACGGCGCCGGGCGCCACGCAGTTGGTGCGCACCTGGGTGGAGGGGTATTCCTGGCTCATGCCGCGCGTGAAGGCCTCCAGGGCCCCCTTGCTGGCCGCGTAGGGAAGCACGTTGGCCGTGGTTTGCTGGCCGTGCACGGAGCTGATGTTCACAATGGCTCCGCCCTGCATGTGCGCCAGGCAAAGCCGGCTGAGCAGAAACACCGCCCGCAGGTTGACGGCCATGACCAGGTCCCACTCCGCCACCGTGAGCTCGGTGATGGGCTTGAAGGTCATTACGGCCGCGTTGTTCACCAGCACGTCCACCCGTCCGTAGGCGGCCACCACCGTTTGCACGGCGGCCTCAATCTCGGCCACGAGCCCCAAATCGGCCCGCACGGCCAGGGCCTGCCCGCCGGCTTGTTCAATCAGGGCCACGGTTTCGGCGGCCGTGGCCGCGTCCCGGTCCAGCACCACCACGGTGCCGCCTTCAGTGGCCAGCTGCAGGCAGGCGGCCCGCCCAATGCCAGAGCCGCCCCCGGTGACGAGGCATATTTTGTCGGTAAAGCGCATGGTTTTCGCTATGGTGAGAAGTCAGTTCAGGGTGGTTCGCACGATGTTGCTGTGCCCTTCCAAATCGTCTTGCTGGGTGAAGTGCTGCACTTGGTATTCCAGGGTTGTGCCGGCCGGAAATTCTTCCGTGTCCAGAAACGGCGAACGGGCGTTGACGGCCACCTGCTGCCAGGTGTCACCCTCGCCCACCACCCGGCGGCTCACGTGGACTTTCTCCAGCATTCCCTTGGAAAAGGCGATGTGCCGCCCCGCCGGCACCAGCGTGAGCTCAATCAGAAGCTTATGGGAATTCATGGATAACGGTGAAGGAGGGCCGCCCTACACGAGCATGCCCAGGATGAGAAACACTAGAAAGCCCAGGAAAAAAGTGGACGTAAGCCAGGGCGACTCCGGCTCCTCGTGGGCTTCGGTCAGCAGCTCTTCGGTCACTAGGAACAGCAGCGCGGCTAGGCCAAAGGAGAGCACCAGTTCCATGACGTTGTCGGAGGCACCCTGCAGTACGGTGATGCCGACGCCGGCCCCGACGACCAGTAGCCCCGACAGGGCGGCCACGACACCTACTGTACGAATTTTAGTCTGCCCTTCCTGCTGTAGCTCCACGGCCGTGGCCAGCCCCAGCGACAGCACTTCAATGGTGAGGGCGATGGCCAGCAGCAGGCCTTCCTTGGCCCCAGCCGCGAAGCCGATGCCCAGCAGCAGGCCATCGATAAGGATGTCAATAGCCACGCCCGTGAGTAGGCCCATGGGCAGCGGGGCTCGGCGCTGGTCGGCGGCGCGCTCTTCTTCCGAGGTCCACATGACGTCCGGCGTGAAGTAGGGAATGGGATTGGCTTTCTGCTTGTCGGCCACTTTGCGGGTCCAGGAGCGCAGGGCCAGCATAACCCCCACGCCGACAGCAAAGCCCAGCCCCACTTCCAGCGGCCGATGGCGCGCGACAATGTCGGGCAGCAGCTCCACGGCCACCACGGAGAATACCACCCCGGCGGCAAAGTGCAGGATAGCGCTGCGTACAGCGGCCCCGGGCGGGCGGAGCACAGCCACCACGGCCCCGACCACCATGATGGCGGCAGGCACCAGGGAATATAGCAGCACCTGGGTCCAGGAGGGGGATACGTCCGGCGTAACGGCAAGCAGAAGGGCTAGAAACATGCCGACTACATGTTAAGCGCCCCGATGCCCGCCGCGTTCAAGCAGGCTTCCTTGAAGGCTTCGGCGTAGGTGGGGTGAGCGTGCGACATCAGGCCCACGGCTTCGGCCGCGCCGCGGAAATGCATGACGCTCACGGCCTCGGCGATGATGTCGGCGATGCGGGCGCCTATCATGTGCACGCCCAGAATCTCGTCGGTCTGCGCGTCGGTTAGCACCTTCACCAGCCCCTCGGTGTCGGACCCGGCCACGGCCCGGCCGGAAGCAGAGTAGGGAAAGGAGCCTACTTTATACACCTTGCCCTGCTCCTTGAGCTGCTCCTCGGTGTAGCCGACTGAGGCCACTTCGGGCCAGGTGTAGACCACGCCGGGAATGAGCAGGTAGTTGACTTCGGGATGCTTGCCGGCAATGAGCTCGGCCACGTACACGCCCTCGTCGCTGGCCTTATGGGCCAGCATGGCCCCGCGCACCACGTCGCCGATGGCCCAGATGCCAGGCGCGGTGGTTTGCAGGTCCTCGTTGACTTTTACCCGGCCCTTCTCGTCCAGCTCCACGCCGGCCGCGGCCAGGTTCAGCCCGTCGGTGTAGGGCCGGCGGCCCACTGACACCAGGCAGTAGTCACCCTCAAGTTGCAGGTCGGCCCCGCCAGCCGCGGGCGTTGCCGTCAGCTTCACCGTGTCGCCGGTGCGCTCTACAGCCGTCACCTTGTGGGAGAGGTAGAATTCCAGGCCCTGCTTTTTCAGGGAGCGCAGCAGCTCCTTGCCCAGGGTGCGATCCATGGTCGGGATGATGGCGTCGGTGTACTCTACCACCGACACTTTGCTGCCTAGGCGGGCGTAGACCGAGCCCAGCTCCAGTCCAATCACCCCGCCTCCCACGATAATCAGGTGCTTAGGCAGCTCGCGCAGGGCCAGCGCCTCGGTGCTGGTGATGACGCGCTCCTTGTCGATTGTGATGAATGGCAGCGTGCTGGGCTTGGAGCCGGTGGCGATGATGATGTTCTTCGCCGTGAGTTGCTGCGCTTCCTCCCCGCCCCCTGCCGTGGGCATCACCTGCACGGTGGTCGCATCCACGAACGAGGCCACGCCATGAATGACGTCCACCTTGTTTTTCTTCATCAGGTACACAACCCCGTCGCAGACCTTCTTCACTACCTGGTCCTTGCGCTCCATTATACGGGGCAGGTCGGCGCGCAGGTTGTCGGCGTCGATGCCGTGCTCGGCGAATTGGTGGGTGGCTTTTTGGTAGAGTTCGGTGGACTCGAGCACCGCCTTGCTGGGGATGCAGCCCACGTTGAGGCAGGTGCCGCCCAGGGTGGGGTACTTTTCAATGATGGCCGTTTTCAGGCCCAGCTGCCCGCAGCGCACGGCGGCAATGTAGCCGCCCGGGCCGGAGCCGATAATGAGAACGTCGTAAGTGGTCATGGCGAAGAACGAGGTGGCAGGTCGATTAGAGGTGGGTTTCGTGTTTGGCGAAGTCGCCGCGCTCCACCTGAATAGTGGCGTGCTGAATAGGGTGCTTGGTGGTGAGGTAGTCGTGGGTGCGGGTGAGCACGTCCTCGTGCCGGGCCTCATCGGTGAGTACCACGTGGGCACTCAGGGCATTGACCCCGGAAGTCAGCACCCAGGCGTGCAGGTCGTGCACGGCCGCCACGCCGGGTACCTGCAGCAGCCCTTGCCGCATGGCTTCCAGGTTCACGTCGGCCGGAGTGCCTTCCAGCAGCACGTTTACCGACTCCTTGAGCAAAGCCCAGGTGCGGGGCAGAATGAACAGGCCGATGCCGGCTGACAGCAGCGGGTCGGCGTAGTACCACTTAGTGGTAATCATGATAATGCCCGCAATCAGCACGCCCACCGACGTAAGCAGGTCGCTGAGCACCTCGAAGTAGGCGCCCTTCATGTTCAGGCTCTCGCCCGAGCTTTTGCGCAGCAGGTACACCCCGTAGAGGTTGACGAGCATGCCCACGCCGGCCACCCACATCATGGTGCCGCTTTCCACCTTGGGCGGGTTAAGAAACCGGAAATAGGCCTCGTAGAGGATGTAGATGGAAATCAGAATCAGGACCACCGCGTTGGTGAGGGCCGCCAGAATCTCGAAGCGGTAGTAGCCAAAGGTGCGCTGGGGCGTGGCGGGCTTCTCGCCGAAGCGAATGGCCAGCAGGGCCAGCCCCACGCCGGCCACGTCGGTGAGCATGTGACCCGCGTCGGCCAGCAGGGCCAGGCTACCAGTCCACCAGCCGCCGATAACTTCGGCTATCAGGTAAGCCAGGGTCGTGAAGAAGACGATGGTCAGGGCCCGCTTGTTGCGCGAGGCGGCACTGCCGCTCATGCCGTGGGACCCGCTCATGCTTGGTCGCCGTTATGGTGGTGGGGGCCTTCGCGCAGCTCGCGGGGCATGGGCTCCACTACCGACAGGTTTTCTTTGGCCGCTGGGGTAGCGGGAACAGCGGGCGGCAGGCCGCCCGGGCCCGGCGTGGAATAATCCATGCGCTGGATGCGCACCGCATTCAAAATAGCCAGCAAAGCCACCCCCACGTCGGCAAATACAGCTTCCCACATGGTGGCCAGCCCGCCGGCGCCCAGGGCCAGCACGATGCCCTTCACGATAAAGGCCAACCAGATATTCTGCCAGACGACAGTATGCGTGGCGCGGGCAATGCGCCGGGCGGTGGCAATCTTGCTGGGGTGGTCGGTTTGAATCACCACGTCGGCCGTTTCGATGGTGGCGTCGGAGCCGAGGCCGCCCATGGCGATGCCCACGTCAGCCAGGGCTACCACCGGCGCGTCGTTCACGCCATCGCCCACGAAGGCCAGCTTGCGGCCCGCGTCCTTGTACTCCTGCACGTAGCGCGCTTTGTCTTCGGGCAGCAGCCCGCCGTGGGCTTCGTCAATGCCAAGTTCTTTGGCCACGCGCTGGGTGATGCTGTCCTTGTCACCCGACAGCATTACAATTTTGGTGATGCCGTCCGCCCGCAGCTCCTGCACCGTGCGGGCGGCATCTTCCTTGGGCGCGTCGGCCACGGTCAGGTAGCCGGCGTATTTGCCGTCCACGGCCGCTACCACGATGCTGTCTAGGATTTGGTCGACTTCGGGCGGGTAGGCTACGCTGAACTTGGTGAGCAGCTTCGTGTTGCCGGCCAGCACGTCGCGCCCGTCCACCCGGCCGCGCATGCCGTGCCCACTGATTTCCTCTACGTTCTCTACCGAGGCGCCCGCCGTAGCGGCGCCCGAGTGTAGCACCACGGCCTTGGCAATGGGGTGGGTGGACTTGGTTTCGAGCGCGCCGACCAGGCGCAGCAGCTGCGGGGCGTCGAGGCCCGGAGCGGGCTGCACCTGCTGCACCGCAAACACGCCCTGGGTGAGCGTGCCGGTCTTGTCCATCACCACCGTGTCAAGCTCCCGCATCAGGTCCAGGAAGTTGGAGCCCTTGAAGAGGATGCCCGCCTTGGAGGCCGCCCCAATGCCGCCGAAATAGCCCAGTGGGATGCTGATGACCAGCGCGCAGGGGCAGGAAATGACCAGAAACACCAGCGCCCGGTAGAGCCAGGTGCGGAACACGTAGTCGTCGACCACGAAGTAGGGTACGACGATGAGCAGCACGGCCAGGGCCACCACGATGGGCGTGTAGACCTTGGCGAACTTGGTGATGAACTGCTGGGTCTTGGCCTTGCGGCCCACCGCGTCTTGGACCATGGCCAGAATTTTGGCCAGCTTGGTGTCTTTATAATTGGCCGTCACGGCCACCTGAATCAGCGACTCCAGGTTGACCATGCCCGCCAGCACCACCTCGCCCATTTGCTTGGTCTGCGGCACGGACTCCCCCGTGAGGGCCGCCGTGTTGAAGCTGGCCGGTCCTTGGACCAGCGTGCCGTCGAGGGCCACTTTTTCGCCCGGCTTCACCTCAATCGTGTCGCCGACCACTACTTGCTTGGGGTCAAGGACCACCGTTTGCCCGTTGCGGATGACGGTGACTTCGGTGGCCTGAATCTCTAGCAGGGCCCGGATGCTGCGCTTGGCCCGGTTCACGGCCGCGTCCTGGAACAGTTCGCCCACGGTGTAGAACAGCATCACGGCCACGCCCTCCGGGTATTCGCCGATGGCGAAGGCCCCGATGGTGGCCAGGCTCATGAGCAGGAACTCGTTGAAGATGTTGCCCGAGGGAATGCTCTGAATGGCCGAGCGAATCACCTTCCAGCCCACCAGCAGGTAGGACGCGCCGTACCAGGCCAGGCGCACGTAGCCGGTGAAAAAGCCCACTTTATAATAGTCGAGGGCGATGCCGGCCAGCAGCAGCACGAAGCTGACGCCGGGCCACAGGTAGGGATTGGTACCAGCCGGCCCGTGGTCGTGGTCGTCGCTGCTGCTGTGGTCGTGGCCGGCGTGCTCATCGGCAGCCTTGCCGGCTAGGTCCACCACCTTTTTGCCGGCGGGATGGTCGTGGCCGGCGTGGTCGTGACCCGGCACGTCGTGGCCTTCGGGGGCGGCGGCGGCTTCGGGCGTAAGCTGGTCGCGGTTGAGCGCGCCCACGTTTTCGAGCTTTACCTGCTTGGCGGTGTTGAGCTCTTCGTCGGTGTTGGGGGAGGTTAGGTCAGGCATAAGAAAATAAGCGTCAGGTGAAAGAATAAGGCGGCCGATAGCTCAAGGCTACCAGTCCACGAAAAAGCCGGCCACGCCCACCAGTACGAGCACGGCGCCGGTGAAGCGGCGCTCATGGCGGGCCAGGCCCGTCAGGTTAAAGCGGCGCAGGCCGGTGTAGGCAACCGCTACCAACGCGCTCATGGCACCTATTGACACGACGAGGTAGGTAGTCATTAATAGAGCTAAATCCAGTGGGCCGCGCGTGCCGGCGGCCAGAAAAAAGGTCTGAATTTCCAGACAGGGCGCCAGAAACATCGTCGCGGCCAGCCCCAACACTACCCGGCCCCGCGGCCGCACGAGCACAGGTCCCACTTCCACGTCAGGGTGGGAGTGGCCGGCCCCGGAAAAAGCGTACACCAAGCCGATGACCACCAGCAGCGCTGGGGCCGCTACCCCGGTAAACTGCGAGAAGCGGGCCGAGAGCCGCCAGCCCAGCAACCCCAGAGCTAAGCCCAGCAGCACCGTGCTCAGCACGTGGGCCGCCCCGGCGACCACCGTTACGCCGAGCGCCCGCCGCAACGGCCAGCGCTCGGCGCGCGCCACGGCCAGCACCGGCGCCCAGTGATTGGGAATCGCGGCGTGGAGCAGGCTAAGCAGTAAGGCACCGGTGAGAAGTTGGAGCATAAACAGGGATTACGGACGGGGCCAGAAAAGAACCACGGCAATGCCCACCACAATGATGGCCCCACCAACCACGTCGAACCGGTCGGGCCGGAACCCGTCGAAGCCGGCGGCCCAGGCGATGGACATGACGATGAAAACGGCCCCGTACACGGCGTAGGTCTTGCCGAACGACGTCGGTTGCCAGGTGGCCACCCAGCCGTAGAGAGCCAGCAGCAGCGCCCCCACCAGTCCCGTCCACCCGGGTCGCCCGGACTTCAGCCAGTGCCACATCAGGTAGCCACCCCCGATTTCGCAGAGGCCGGCCAGAAAGAATATCGAAACAGGCTTAAGAAGGGCGAGCATGAAACGGGTGGGTTATTTATTCTTCCTCTTCGGCGTTTTTCATCTTGGCCAGCAGCGAGTAGGCGCCCTCCGTAACGAAAGGGGTGGTGGCGGGTACCGTTTCCGGCAGCTTGATTTCCGTATAACCATCCTCGCTACGGCCCAGCGTGACGGGTACCATCCGGTAGCGCCCGGCGGATTCCACGGCAAAGGCGTAGTTTTTGCCCTCGAAGCGCACCAGCGCCACGTCGGGCAGGGTAGTCGCTTGGGTGCGGCCCGTTTCAATCGTTGCCCGCACGTAGAGGCCAGGCAGCAGCGCCGGGTCTTTTTCCTGGTCCAGGTGGCCGTGCACGCGCACGGTGCGGTCCTCCCCAATGGCTTTGCCTACCAGGTATACCCGGGCCGTGCGCTCGCGGCGGGTGCCGGTGGAGTCGCTGGCCAGCGTGAAGCGAATCAACTGCCCTTTCTGCACCCGGGCCACGTCGCGCTCAAACACGGTCAGCTCCACGTGCAGGTGCTCGGGGTCCACGATTTCAAACAAGGCGTCGGTGGCCGTCACGGCTTGGCCCACCGTCACGTTGACGGTGCGCACGAAGCCGGCGCGGGGCGCGCGCAGGACGGCCGTCGTCACTATCTTTCCACCTACCGGCAAGCCGGCCAGCCGAAGCCGGGCGGCTTGGGCTTGGGTTTGCACTTGCAGGGCCCGGTAGTCAGCCTGGGCCCGCTGGTAGTTTTTTTGCGGCGCTACTTCCTGCTCGTACAGCTCCTTCTGGCGAGCCAGCTCGGTGCGGGCGTATTCCAGGCGGCTGCGCGTTTCCAGGTAGTCCTGCTGCAGCGTCACAAACTCGGGGTTGCGGATGGTAGCCAGCACTTCGCCTTTGCGCACGCGGGCGCCCTGTAGCAGCTCGGTATTCTCCACGAAGCCGCCGAGTGGGGCCGTGATGTTGACGGCGCTTTCCGGCGGCACGTCCAGCGTGCCCGTCACGGCCAGGCCCGCCCCCAAGGGTCGGTCAGCCAGGCGGGCCGTTTTCAGTCCGGCGGCCTGTTGCTCGGCGGCGGAAAGGGTCACCACATCGGAGGCTTCTTCGCCTTCCGCCTCACCGCCCTCACCGCCGGCTTCTTTGGCTTCGGTGGCGGGTTCGGCGTCCGCATTTTCTTTCTTATCAGTGCCGCAGCCGGCCAGGGTCAGGCTGAGCAGCAGCATCAGGGATGCAATCTTATTCATGAAATTCAAATCAGGGAGATGAAGAATGCCTTACTGGGCAGCGGTGCCGAGCAGGTAGTCCAGGTCGATGGCGGTTTGGTTGTGCTGGAGCACGGCGTCGAGGTAGGCCGTGCGCACGCTCAGGGCGCGCTCCAGGTTGAGCAGCAGCTCGGAGTAAGTGGTTTCGCCAGCTTTGTAGGCCCGCTGGCTCAGGCGCACGATGACGTCGGCCTGGGGCAGGCCGGTCTGCTCGTAGAACTGCACCCGGCGCTGCTGCTCGGCCAGGCGCAGGCGGAGCTCATCGAGCTGGGCGGCGGCTTCGGCCTGGTAGCGCCGGTAGGTGGTCGTGGCCACCTGCTCCTGCAGCTTGGCGGCCTGCACCCGGGCCTTCTGGGGCCCGCGCAAGAGCGGGATGGCCAAGCCGGCCTGCACGCTCTGGAACCGGTCCCCGGCCCCGTAGGTCGTGGCTTGCCCGTCCATCTCGTAGGTGCCGCGCAAGGACTGATTGGTGTATCCCACCGTAACCTGAGGCAGGCCTTGGGCCTGCTCCAGGCGGGTTTCGGCGCGGCGCTCGGTTATCTGCTGCTGCAATACCCGGGCCTGGGGCGTGGCGGCCAGTACCGCCGTATCGGCTGTTCCCCCGGGGGCAGGCAGCAGGTGCAGAACGCTGTCGGCAATGGCCACCGGCTGCGTGGTTTGCAGCAGGGCCTGCAGCTGACGCTGGGCAATGGCGTAGTCGGCCCGGGCTTGAGCCAATAGGTTCTGGGTTTCGCCCTGCTGAATCAGCGCGTTGGCCGGCTCCAGGCGCGCCACTTCCCCGGTCTTGAAGCGCAGCTGGGCGGCGCGCAGAAACTCGGTGTAGATGCTGTCCTGCCCACGCAGCGTGCGCAGGCGGTGGCGAGCGTGTACGGCCCGCTCGTAGCTCAGGCGCACCTGCCGGCGCAGCTCGGCCTGCACCTGGGCCAGCTGCTGCTCCCGGCCTCCAATCTGGGCCTGGCTCAGGCCGGCCTGGGCCCGGTAGTAGCCGGGCAGGGCCAGCGACTGGCCGATGCTGAGCACGTTGTCGGACAGCGGGGAGTTGACTTGGCCGTAGGTGCCCAGGATGGTGGTGCGTCCCACATCGAAGGCCGTGCGGCGCAGAGCCTGCTGCGCTTCCAGCGAGCGTTGCGCGGCCTGCACCGTGCCGTTGGCCTGCAGGGCCTGGCCCACCGCCTGGGTGGATGTCAGTGGCCCCTGGGCCCGAGCGGGCGCCGCGGCAAGCAGGCCGCCGAGGACAAGCAGTACCACCGAAACCGGCATTGCCGTAGCGGGCTGCGGTTTTTCATCTCCCTTTGGTTTTGCCTTGCGCTCAGAGAGGGCGTAGAGCACCGGCAGCACCAGCAGGGTGAGCAGGGTGGCCGTGACCAGCCCGCCGATGACGACGGTGGCCAGCGGGCGCTGCACTTCGGCGCCGGCCGACTGCGACAGGGCCATGGGCAAAAAGCCCAGCGAGGCCACCGTGGCCGTCATCAGCACGGGGCGCAGGCGCACCTGGGTTCCCTCCAGTATCCGTTGATACAGGTCCGTTTGGCCTTCCTCTTTGAGCTGGTTGAAGTAGCCAATGAGCACGATGCCGTTGAGCACGGCCACGCCAAACAGCGCAATGAAGCCCACCCCGGCCGAGATGCTGAACGGCATGCCGCGCAGCCACAGGGCCAGCACCCCACCGATGGCCGAGAGCGGAATGGCCGTGAAGATGAGCACCGACTGCTTCAAGGAACCGAAGGTGAAGAACAAGAGCGTGAAAATCAGCAGCAGGGCCACGGGCACCGCGATGCTCAGGCGCTCGGAAGCCTGGCGCAGGTTCTCGAACTGGCCGCCGTAGGTGGTGTAGTAGCCGGGGGCAAACTTGAGCTGCTGGTCCACTTTGCCTTGCAGCTCGGTGACGACGCTTTCCACGTCGCGGCCCCGCACGTTGAAGGCCACCGTGATACGGCGCTTGGCGTCGTCGCGCTGAATCTGATTGGGGCCTTCCTGCAGGTTCACCGAGGCTACTTGCTCCAGGGGAATTTGCTCTCCCGCGGGCGTGGCAATAAGCAGTTGGCGTACTTGGTTGATGTTCTGGCGCAGCTCGGGCGCCAGCCGCAGCACCACGTCGAAGCGGCGCTCCTGCTCGAAGAGCTGGCCGGCCGTCTGGCCGGCAAAGGCGGTCTGCACCGTGCGGTTCACGTCGTCCGCGTTCAGGCCAAAGCGGGCCAGCCGGTTACGGTCCAGCTTGACCACGATTTGGGGCAGGCCCGTGACCTGCTCCACGTACACGTCCTCGGCGCCTTCCACTTGCCGCACCAGGCGGGCCGCCCGCTCGGCGTAAGAAGCCAGCTGCGTAAGGTCTTCGCCGTAAATCTTGAGCACCACGTCCTGCTTAGCGCCGGAAATCAGCTCGTTGAAGCGCATCTGGATGGGTTGCTGAAAGCCGAAGGTGACGCCCGGAATCACGCTCAACGCTTCGGCCATCTTCTCGGCCAGCTCTTCCTGGGTTTTGGCGGACGTCCACTTGCCTTTGTCTTTCTCCAGAATCACCATCACGTCGGCCGCTTCCACCGGCATGGGGTCGGTGGGGATTTCGGCCGCCCCGATTTTGGCCACTACTTCCTGCACTTCCGGGAACTGCTTTTTGAGAATGCCGCCCGCCTGCTGGCTTTTGTCGATGGTGTAGCTCAGCGACGAGCCGGTGAGCGTGCGCATCTCAATGGCAAAATCACCTTCCGAAAGCTGGGGAATAAACTCTCCGCCCAGGGTGCGGAATAAGAGCAGGGCGCCCACAAACAGACCAACAGCCGCCAGCAGTACCACGGCTTTGCGGCGCAGGGCCCACTCCAGCAGCGGGCGGTAGCCCTTTTCGAGCCAGCGCATCATCCGGTCCGAAAAGTTGGGCTTGTGCGCGGTGTTGCGGCTCAGGGCCAGCGCCGACATCATCGGCACGTAGGTGAGCGAGAGAATAAAGGCGCCGATGATGGCAAAGGCCACGGTCTGGGCCATGGGGCCGAACATCTTGCCCTCGATGCCGGCCAGCGCCAGCAGGGGCAGGTACACAATCAAGATGATGATTTCGCCAAAGGCCGCCGACGACCGGATTTTCGAGGCCGCTTCGTACGTGGCCTCGTTCATCTGGTCCCGGGTCAGCTTGCCGTCCGCCCCTTCCGGGTGCGAAGCCAAGCCAACGTGGTTGTGCAGACGGTGCACGATGGCCTCTACGATGATGACGGCCCCGTCCACCACCAGGCCGAAGTCGATGGCCCCGAGCGAGAGCAGGTTGCCCGACACGCCAAACAGGCGCATCATGGCGATGGCAAAGAGCATGGCCAGCGGAATCACCGAGGCCACCACCAGCCCCGCCCGCCAGTTGCCCAGGAAGAGCACCAGCACGAAGAGCACAATCAGGGCGCCCTCAATCAGGTTGGTTTTCACCGTGCCGATGGCCCGGCCCACCAGCTCGGAACGGTCCAGGTACACGTCAATGGTCACGCCCTCGGGCAGGGACTTGCGCACGGTCTCCATGCGCGTTTTCACCGCTGTAATTACGTCGTTGGCGTTGGCCCCCTTGAGCATGAGCACGATGCCACCGGTTACTTCGCCCTCGTTGTTGCGGGTCATGGCCCCGTAGCGCACGGCCGAACCCAGGCGGATGTCGGCCACGTCGCGTACCTGCACGGGCAGGCCGCCCTGGGTGTTGCGCACGACGATATTGCCCAAATCGGCGGCGTTCTCGGCCAGCCCTTCGGTGCGGATAAAGTAAGCCGTGGGCTTCTGGTCGAGGTAGGCGCCGCCGGCGTTCTGGTTGTTGGCGGCCACGGCGCGGTACACCTGGTCCACGGTTACGTTCAGGGACCGGAGCCGGGCCGGGTCCAGGGCAATTTCGTACTGCTTGAGCAGGCCGCCGAAGCTGGCCACGTCGGCCACGCCGGGCGTGCCCAGCAGCTGGCGGCGCACTATCCAGTCCTGAATCGTGCGCAGCTCGCGGGCGTCGTACTTCTTCTCGAAGCCGGGCTTGGCGCGCACCAGGTACTGGTAAATCTCGCCCAGGCCAGTGCTCACGGGAGCCAGCTCGGGCTGACCCACGCCTTCGGGAATCTGGTTTTGGGCCTCCCGCAGGCGCTCGGCCACCTGCTGGCGGGCCCAGTAAATGTCCACGCCGTCCTCGAAGACGATGGTCACGACCGAGAGGCCGAACCGGGAAAAGGAGCGTACTTCCTCCCGGTTGGGGATGGTGGCCAGGCTTTGCTCGACGGGAAAGGAAACGAGCCGCTCAATATCGCCGGCGGCCAGCGAGGGGGCCACCGTGTAAACGACGACCTGGTTGGTGGTGATGTCGGGTACCGCGTCAATCGGCAGCCGGCTCAGGGAGTAGCCGCCCCAGGCCACCAGGGCCAGGGTCAGTATTCCAATGATGAGCTTGTTGTGGATGGAAAAATGAATGAGCCGGTCAAACATGCTGGCTGAGGGGTAAGGCTAGAAATCCTGAAAAAGGCGGCCGGAGCCCCGGGGGCTCGACGACGGCGGGCTTTGGCGGGGCACGAAAACGTGCGCCTACGCAACGGAAACCGGGCACAGCAGCGTGCCCGGTTTCGCAACGAAACCGGAATGAGTAGGAAACTAGGCTTGAGGGGGCTGCCAGATGCTGCCAGCCATCTGGCGCGCGGCGGGGGGCGCCAGCCGGGCAAAGCGCCCCGGCGGAACAAAGGTGGGGGTTTTCGCCGTCCAGGCCAGAACGGTAGCCGGGGGCAGGGAGGGGCCGGAGCAGCAGTGGCACTGGCACAAGGGCGAACACCAGTCCAGAAGCGAGTGCGACGACGAATCGTGCTCCGTGGCCGTCACGTACGTTTCCGTGGCGCTGGCCCGCACCAGTTCCGTATCCGCACAGGGCAGACACGCCAGAACGGCCAGGTAGAACGCAAAAAACACGGAAAAGAAACGCATACAAGCTAGACGGGATGGTGCAAACCTACGGAATGCGCGCCAATAAGGATACACCCGGCAAGTAAGCAGCGGTTAATTGGGCAGTTGCCCGGACAAGGTATGCGAGGCAATCAGCCACTGACCCTGTCGGCAGGTAAGCACCGAAACCGCCGTGTAGCAGCGCCGCTGGTGACGTCGTGCTGTCCCAGAAACGGGCGCGGACAGGCAATAAGTTTCCACCGCGAGCGCACGGGTCGAATCGCTCAACACGCTGACTTGATAGTCCTGCAGTAGCGGGCCGGGACGGCACCAGCCCCGGCAGCCGGCCAGCCGCACAAAGCGCGAGTGCACGGGCTTTTCGGCTTGGTCTACGGTCCAGGCCGAGGGCGTAAATGCTGTGAGGGCGGCCACGGAGTCGCCGACCTGCCGGGCGTGGCGGTATGCGAGCAGGGTTTGTTGCACGTCGGCTTCCACCGAGCATAGCCGGCTTGGTTCTTGCGCGACCGGGGTGCCCAGCAGCAGGGGCGCCGCTAGCGCCGGCAAGGCCAGCGCTAGAACCAGCAGAAAGGGAGTAGGAAAAGGCATGAATCAAGACGGATGGTAACGATAAGCACGGGCGTAGCCCGATAAGGTTTTCGCGAACCGGCAGGTGCAGCTTCACCGGAGTGGTTCTGGCCACGACCGGCACGGGAAAACATCTGGCCGGGGGGCTTCGTTACCGGAAACAACTTTCTGTACCCCTGGCATTCCCGCCCCTGCTCACGAACCTGACTTTAGCCGCCCTCAGCGAAGCCCGCGCTCTCACTGGGCAGGGCGGCGGAACCCGGAGCAAAATCCAGCCGCCCACCGCGCGGGCCCTTATTGTCGTTCTCGAGGGGCGACGGGTAGGGCGAGGGGGGGCGAAAACTGCGGGTCGTTGGTGAACGTGGTGTGGGTCAAGGGGTAGAGGAACGCCAGGATGGCTTTCTTTTCCCAGGCCGTGAGCAGGAGCGTTATGCCACCGGGCGGGTTGGAAACCTGCAGGAGCAGGGGCTGAACATGGCGCTGGGTTGGACATGCTCGCTGTAGTGGTTCAGCACCTCGTCCAAGGGCTTGAACCGCCCGTCGTGCATGTAGGAGCCCATAAGGGCGATGTCGCGCAAGCTTGGTGCGCGGAACACGGCCCGGTCCTGCGCGTGCCGGGTCACCGCCTTCCGCCCCACGTCCCGGAGAAACGAGTCCAGGCCGTTGTTGCGGAGCATGTCCCTGGAGGTGTTCGGCCCGCCGTGGCAGTTGCCGCCCTGCAACCGGGTTTCCGGGAGGGGATGGGTCATAAAAAGTTGCTGGCCGGCGGACTCGGTCAGGGAGGACCGTTTTTCGTTGCGCAGCGCCCGGTCGGAACGGGAGTTGCTCGAAATCAGCGTGCGCTTGTCTGGTGGCGTGTACAACAACTTAAATTCTAGTTGGTGGCCAAGACTGGCTTGGGGGCACCGCTGCTTCGGCGGATAGTTTTCCAAAGCATAGGACATCCCATATAACCGCAGTGTAAGCTAACTACTGGGTGACCTATGAAGGGTCTGCTAAGCGCAGCAATCTTTTTTCGGCGGATGAAACGCAGTTCGGATATCTTTGTTTAGAAACAGTACAAATAAGACTCTGGTTCATGTCCGTATTTACTGCCGCTTCCACGGCCGCCGCCCCGCTGCCTTTGGTGGACCAGCCGGGCCCCGGGCTGCCGGATTTCTCCCGGCTGGCGCTCATCGGCAACCCCAACTCGGGCAAATCCTCGCTGTTCAACCAGCTCACGGGCCTCAACCAAAAAGTGGGCAACTTCCCCGGCGTCACGGTGGACCGCAAAACCGGCGTGAGCTGGCTTACGCCCCAGCACCGGGCCGAAATCATCGACCTGCCCGGCACCTACTCGCTCTACCCCAAGAGCCTGGACGAGAAGGTCATCACCGACCTGCTCTACGACCGCACGTCGGCCCAGTACCCGGACTTCGTGGTGGTGACCGTGGACGCGAGCAACCTGCGCCGCAACCTGCTGCTCTTCACCCAGGTGGTCGACCTGGGTTTGCCCGTCATCCTGGCCCTGAACATGATGGACGTGGCCGCCCAGCACGGCGTGCACCTCGACGTGCCGGCGCTGGAGCGCGCGCTGGGCGTGCCCGTTATCCCGATGAACGCGCGCAAGGGCGTGGGCGTGGCGGCCCTCAAGATTGTCATGGCCCAGGAGCTGGCCGCGCCCCGGAGCCGGTTCTACACGCCCGAGGCCGACCTGGCCCCCCTAGTGGCGCAGATTCGCGCCCGCTTCGACCTGCACAACGACTACCTGGCCCTGCACTACGCCCACCAGGGCGCGCACATCAAGTTTCTCCCGGCCGAGGACCGGGCTTTCCTGCAGGAGCTGACGGCCCGCTACGACTTTCAGCCCACGGCCCGGCAGGCCCAGGAAACCATTGCCCGCTACGCCCGCATCAACGCCATCATGCTCGACTGCGTGAGCGTGACGCGCACGGAGCAGAACGAGTCCTACAGCAATAAGCTCGACAAAGTGCTCACCCACAAGGTGTGGGGCTACGGGATTTTCTTCGCCGTGCTGCTGCTGCTCTTCCAGGCCATCTTCGCCTGGGCCCAGTACCCGATGGATTTGATTGACCGCGGCATTGCCGGCCTGAGCGGGCTGATTCAGGACCGCTTCGACGGGCCGCTGGTGAACCTAGTCACGGAGGGCATCCTAGCGGGCCTGGGCGGGGTGCTCATGTTCGTGCCCCAGATTGCCCTGCTCTTTGCCTTTATTGCCGTGCTGGAGGAAACCGGCTACATGGCCCGGGTCACGTTCATGATGGACAAAATCATGCGCAAGTTCGGGCTCAACGGCAAGAGCGTGGTGCCGCTGATTTCGGGCGTGGCCTGCGCCGTGCCGGCCATCATGAGCGCGCGCACCATCGAAAACTGGAAGGACCGCATCATCACCATCTTCGTCACGCCGCTGATGAGCTGCTCGGCCCGGATTCCGGTCTACACCGTGCTCATTGCCCTGGTGGTGCCCGACCAGAAGGTGCTGGGCTTCTTTAACCTGCAGGGCCTGGCCCTGATGGGCATGTACCTGCTCGGACTCGGGGCGGCCCTGCTGTCGGCCCTGCTCATGAAAGTGCTGCTTAAGACCAAGGAGCGGAGTTACTTCATCATGGAGTTTCCGGTCTACAAGTGGCCGCGCTGGAAGAACGTGGGCATCACCATCGTGGAGAAGGTGAAGACCTTTCTCTTTCAGGCGGGCAAAGTCATCGTGGCCGTGTCCATCATTTTGTGGGTGTTGGCCTCCTACGGCCCCGGCCAGGCCCAGCAGCGGGCCGAAACCCGGGTGCGGGCCCAGGCCGCGCAGCAGCAGTGGGCGCCGGCCGAGACGGAAACGCGGGTGGCGTCGGCCAAGCTGCAGGAATCCTACGCCGGCGTGTTCGGACGCACGCTGGAGCCGGCCATCCGGCCGCTGGGCTACGACTGGAAAATCGGCATTGCCCTGCTCACCTCGTTTGCGGCCCGGGAAGTGTTCGTGGGCACCATGTCCACCATCTACAGCGTGGGGCAGGACGCGGACATGCGCACGGTGCAGCAGAAGCTGGCCGCCGAGAAGGACGTGAACGGCGAGCCTGTGTTTACCGCGGCCCGCTCGTTTTCGCTGCTCGTCTTCTACGCCTTTGCCATGCAGTGCATGAGCACGCTGGCCGTGGTGTACCGCGAAACCAAGGGCCTTAAGTGGCCGCTGCTGCAGCTGCTCTACATGACCGGGCTGGCCTACGCGGCGGCCTATGCGGTGTATCACCTGTTGCGCTAAGCGGATGCACCGCCTGGTTGAGAAGGGGAAGGCGCAGCTACAAGAGCAGGTCCACGTGGTCAGCATCCAGTGAAACGAAGAGGTGCGCCGCCCGTGCTTCCACTGCTGGCCTTTCCAGTGTGGGCAGTAGGTTGGCGGCGTACTCGTGCGACGCCCCCGCTTGTTCAGCCAGCTCCCAAAACGCCACCAGTGGCGCATCAAGGCGTCCATTAACTAAGGTACAATCCGGCCCGGTCCCGATGCGGCCGTTTGCGAGACAGCTCCTGGGCGAGCTTACCGGTCGCGGCTTTGTTTACTTTGACTACTTCTATGGCCCACCTACCCTCTTACGATGATGCCCTCGGTTCCGAGCACCGTGGCCCGGATAACCGGCTGCGGGTTAACCAGCACGGTTTAATAACGGATGGCCGTCGGAATTGGGTTTTTAGCTTCGGCCTTATGCTCCACGTTTTCCTGGTCTTAGCCGAAGCGGGCGCGGGCGCCTGGGTAAATTCGGCGGCGCTCCTCGCCGACGCCGGCCGCAACCTCGGCAGCGGGGCCGGGCTGGGCTTAGCCTGGTGGTGCGGCCGCCCGGTCCTGCGCCCGGGCCGGGGGCGCTATCCGTACGGCTTTAACCGCCTCCCTTTTCAGGTTTCCCTCTACACGGCGCTCGGGCTGTGCGCCCTGCTGGGCTTTCTGCTGCCCGCCACCGTTGACCACCTGCGCCACCCTCAGCCGGTGAACGGCCTGCTGGTCGGGCTGCTGGCCGGCGCTGGCCTACTTCTCCACACCGCAACTGCCACCCTGCTGGTGCGGGGGCAGCAGCCCCGGGGGAACGGGCGCCGCGGCTACCAGTACCTGTTCACCGATGCCCTGGTTTCTTTGGGGGTAATGCTGGGCGGAGCCCTGCTTTACTTCGCGGGCTGGCAGCGGGTGGACGCCTTCCTGGCCGTGGGGCTGCTGGGCGTTATTGCCTTCGGCGGCTGGGGCCTGCTCAGCCCGGGCCGGCTGCTGCGCCCGAGGGCCTTGGACGTGAATACCGAGGAGGTGCGCGCCTTTTTGCTGGGACAACCCGGCGTGCGCGAGGTTAACAAGCTGCGTATCTGGGCCATCAACCCGCTTGACACCGCCCTGAGCGTGCACCTGGTCCGGGCCCGCGGGGACGATAGCGCCTTTAAGGAATACCTGCAGGAGGCCCTGCGGCAGGAGTTCAACATCAGCCAGAGCACGGTGCAGCTCGAACACGAAACGTACAGCCCGGACTCCCCCGGCGGGGGGTATTAACCGGGCCGGCGCATCAGCAACAGCAATAAACTGGCGGCTGTGATTCTTTTATTTCTGCCGACCGGTGCAGGTCCGGCCGCCAGGAGCAGCTCCCAGCCAAACGCCCGGCAGCAGGGCCGGGCGTTCACATCAAAAAATTGGCAGCTTACTTGGTAACGCAGCAGCTAGGAGCACCAGCTGCGCAGGCTGGGGTGCCAGTTTGGGCGCAGTTTTGTACCAGCGGGCAATTGGGGGTGCCCTTTAGTGGACAGTCAACTGCGGTGGGCGTAGGGCTGGTGAAGCCAAACAGAGCCCCACCGGAGAGCAGCGCCGTAGCGCCGAACATCATCATTTTGCGTTTCATTGGTTTGGGTGGTTAGGTGAGCCCGCCGGTACGGCCGCGGCATAGTCTGGAAAGCCACGGTCCGTACGTCGTGGTTAGCACTTAAAAGACAAGTTAGGCCTTAATGGCCTTGAAGCCGGCGTCTTCTACCAGCGCCAGCACCTGCTCCTCGGTCACGTCGCCGGTCACGGTGAGCACCTTATTGGGGTTGGCCGTGTCGACTTGCCAGGAAGTGATGCCCTTCTCGCCGTTGAGGGTGGGCGTTACGGCTTTAATGCAGCCGCCGCAGTTGATGTTGGTGTTGAATTGGAGCGTTTTCATGGTAGTAAATGTGTGGCGCCCTTGGTTGGCGGGTTCGGGATTAAAACATCCAAAAGTAGCGGCACGTGCCCGGGAAGGGGTACATAATTAGGCTTCAGGCTTGCATGATTTGTAGCCGCTATTCCACTAACTGCCCCCGCTACAACGGCGCAGGCCAGACTTTAATGGTGACCCATGCCTCCGACTAATAGGTGTTTACCAACGACGAATAGCAATAGTAGCACCAGTCCGGCGATAAGCAAATAGCGGCCCCAGAGCATAGGCAGAGTAGTTGCGTGTCCCGCGGCCACGGCCTGGGCATGCGCCTGCTTCTGCAGCCGCCACTTACCAATGCGCCCCCAGGGTTTGTACACCGAAATAGCCGTCGCCGTCAGCAGGACCACCAGTGCCGCTGCCGCATCGGCCAACAGCTGCAGGCGCAGCCCGCGCAGGTCGGTCGCCGACAGGTCAGCCTTGGCGGCTACTTCGGCCAGGTAGGTAATGGGCTGCATGTGTAGCAGCAAGAGCAGCGTGGCGCCCACCGTGAGCACCAGCTTGACCAGCACCCAGTAGTGCTTATATAAGCCCCAGGGCGTGCCCAGCGTCTGCACTACGCCGGTGACTAGTGAGCCCAGGCTGGAGGGCACAATAACAAACCAGCCACTCAGGCCCATGGCCAAGTAGGCCGTGCGCACCAGCAACGCATCGGAACTGGTCAGACCGGTGATGGCCAGGGCCAGGAATACGGCCACGGCGCCGAGCCAGCCCACTGAAAATGTGATGTGGGCGGTGAGCATGAATTTGCGCAGTGCGGGAGTCAGGGTCATCAACGGGGCGGTTGGGGCGGAAAAACGACCCCGTAAAAGTAGGGATGGTGCCCAGGCCGGGCGTACAGAATTAGGCCGCGAACCAGCATAATTACCAGGTGTTGCCACATGAAAAAGCCAGCCCGTACGCGACGGGCTGGCTTTACACGGTATCTGGAATAACTAGGCGGCAATACCCTGACGGCAAGCCTGCTCGCAGCGGCGGCAGGCCTCGGCGCACTCCTTGCAATGCTGGGAGTGGGCACCGTGCTTCTCGCATTCGTCGGCGCAGGCCTTGCAGATTTCAGCGCACTCGCGCAGCAGGTGGGCGGCGTGCTCCGAGCCGCGGGCGGTGAAGCGGGCCGTGAGGGCGCAGATGTCGGCGCAGTCGCGGTCCAACAGCACGCAGCGGGCCATCATCTTCACGTTGTCTTCCTGCAGGCAGGCCGTGGCGCAGTGCTCGCAGGCGGCGATACAGGCATTGAGGGCATCGAGCAGGCTTTGGTTTTGGGTATGCATGGGAAAGGGGTGTAAGTGGACAACTAAAGCAACCCAACCGGGTCACTGCCTAAGTATACCTGCTCTGTGGCCCACGGTTTTACATATTAGGCTCCTTCCCTTGCATGATTTGGGGTCTCCTTCCCCACCACCGAAGTCATTTCGGCCCGCAGCAGGCGGCGATACGTAGAAGGTGAACAGCGGGCCAGGCGCCGGAACTGGCCGGAGAAATGGGCCAGGCTGGCGTACCCCAGGCGCCGGGCAATGAGGCCCACGCTCAGGGAAGAAGTAAGCAGCAGCTCCTGGGCATAGGCCAGGCGCTGACTTAGAATGTAGGCCGCCAGCGTCTTGTCTCCCACCAGGCGGGCAAAGGCCGCGCTTAGCTGCCCGTACGTCAGGTCCAGCTCCCGGGCCACCGCCGCCCCGAACGCCCGGTGCCGCAGGCTTTCGCCGGGTTCGCGCAGCAGACGGTTCACCGCCACGCTCACTCGTTCCACCAGGGTCTGGTGAAAGGTTTCGAGCAGCGCAAACCGGGCCGCTTCCAGCGTGGCCCGCAGGCGGGGCCAGTCTAGGTCTTCCGGCTCTCCGGCGACTGTGGCCGCCCCCAGGCGCACGTCGAGCACCTGCAAGCCCAGCCCTTCCAGCTCTTGCCGCACCACCCGGATGCCGCGCGCGCACACCATGTGCTTGATGTAAAGCACGGTGGTGGGCGCAGCAGAATCGGGGCGATTAGGCATCAAGTAGGGAGGTTAAGGCAGGTAGATGCCACGCTGCCAGCACTCGGTGTAGTCGAGTACCATGTGCAGCAGAAAGCCCACGGCCCAGATGCGGGTCCGCTCCGGCCAGAGCAGAAGCACGTAGCCGCCGATTGCCCAGTAGGTGTGAAAGGTGTGGAAGTTGATGCTGCACCGGTTGGGGTCGTAGAAGGGCGTGGCCCACAGGTGGTCCAGGTCCAGCAGTAGGGCGGCGGCCAGCACCAGCCACACCCGGCGCCAATGGGGGCGGTAGAAGGCCAGGGCGTAAAGCCCCGGCACCGTGATGTGCAAAAAGGCGTGCAGCATATCCTAGCGGGTGGGCAGCACCGGGTTCAAATCCGAGGGCGGCGTGAGGGGCTGCGCGTCGAGCTCCTGTGGATGGTCGTCCAGGCCCGTTTCCTGGTGGGAAGCAAAATATTGGGCCAGCGCCTTCTCCCCTACCAGCCAGAAGACGACCGGCGTGACGATGATGTCGAGGAAGGTGGAGGAGAGCAAACCACCGAGAATGACGGTGGCCACCGGGTAGAGGATTTCCTTGCCCGGCGCGTCCTTGGCCAGCGTGAGCGGCACCAGGGCCAGCGCGGCCACCAGGGCCGTCATCAGCACGGGGACCAAGCGCTCCAGCGAGCCGCGGATAATCATGGGAATCCCGAACTTCTCGCCTTCGTGCTCCACGAGGTGGATGTAGTGCGAAATCATCATGATGCCGTTGCGCGAGGCAATGCCGGTGAGCGTGATAAAGCCAACCAGCGAGGCGATGCTGAACGTGCCGCCCGTGAGCAGCACCGCCACCACCGAGCCGATAAGAGCCAGCGGGATGTTGAGCATAATCTGGCCCACCATAAGCGAGGATTTGAAGTGCGAGAACAGCACCAGGAAGATACCGGCCAGCGAAAACAGGCTCAGCCAGAGTATCTTCTGCGAGGCCGACTGTTGGCTCTCGAACTGCCCGCCGTAGGTCAGGTAGTAGCCGGGGGGCAGCTTCACTTGCGCATTTACCTTGGCTTGAATCTCCTTGACGGTGGAGCCCAGGTCGCGCTCGGCCACGTTCAGCGAAATAGTGATGCGCCGCTGGGTGTTTTCGTGATTGACGGTGTTCGGGCCGGGTTCGTAGACGATGTCGGCCACCTGGCTGACTGGTATCATGGCGCCGCTGGGCGTTTCGATGCGGGTCTGGCCGATGGCGGCAATGTCGTTGCGCTGCTGCTCGGGCAGCTTCACCACCAGGTCGAAGCGCTTCTGCCCGTCGAGCATCTGCGAGACCACCGCGCCCTGAAACAGGGTTTCCAGGTCGCGCACCACTTCGCTCCGGGCCATGCCGTAGGCGCGCAGGGCGTCGTCCTTGGGCCGGATGAGCAGCTGCGGAATCTGCACCTGCTTTTCTACCTGCAGGTCGACCACGCCGGGCACGGTGCTGGCGGCCGTGCGCACCTCGTTGGCATAGCGGCGCAACTCCAATAGGTCATTTCCAAACACCTTGATGGCTACCTGGGCCCGCACACCTGACAAGAGGTGGTCGAGACGGTGGGAAATGGGCTGGCCGATGTTGACGTTAACGCCCGTTATCAAACTCAGCTTTTCCCGCATGTCAGCCAGGATTTCGTCGCGGCTGCGCATGGTTTTGCCTTCCTTCTCCAGCTCCGCTTCGGTCTTGAAAGCCACCTCGATTTCCGAGTTGTTCACCGACTCGGCGTGCTCGTCGAGCTCGGCCCGGCCCGTGCGCCGGGCGGTGAAGGCCACTTCCGGAATTTTGAGCATCTGTGCTTCCCCCAGGCTACCCAGGCGGTTGGACTCGGTGAGCGAGGTGCCCGCGGGCGCGGAGAAATTGACCGTGAGCGAGCCTTCGTTGAAGGGCGGCAGAAACTCGGTGCCGAAGAACGGAATTAGCGCCATGGCTGCCACGAACAGCGCCCCGGTCACCCCAAGGATGGCTTTGGGGTGCTGCAGGCCCCAGCCCAGCAGGCGGGTGTCCTTTTTCTTGAGCCAGCGCACCAGCCCACCGTCGGTTTCGGGGTGGTCCATCTGCTTCATCTTGGGCAGCAAATAGTAGCACAGCACCGGCGTGACGGTGAGCGACACGAACAGCGAAGCCACGATGCTGGTGATGTAGGCAATGCCCAGCGGCGCGAAAATGCGGCCCTCCATGCCCTCCAGCGCGAACAGCGGCAAAAACACCAGCACCACGATGATGGTGGCGTACACGATGGAGTTGCGCACCTCCGAGCTAGCGGCATAGATGACTTTCAGCACCGGCTGCGGGTTGGCCTTTTGCTTGTTCTCGCGCAAGCGTCGGTACACGTTTTCCACGTCTACAATGGCGTCGTCCACCAGCTCACCAATGGCAATGGCCAGCCCGCCCAGCGTCATGGTGTTGATGCTGATGCCAGCCGCGCGGAACACCAGCGCCGTAACCAGCAAGGACAGGGGAATGGCCACCAGCGAGATAAACGTGGTGCGCACGTTCAGCAGGAAGGCAAACAGCACGATGACGACCAGGATGGCGCCGTCGCGCAGCGCCTCCTCTACGTTGCTGATGGAGGACTCAATAAACTCGGACTGCTTGAACAGACGGGTGTTTACCTGCACATCTTTCGGCAAGGAAGGCTTGAGCTCTACGAGGGCTTTTTCCACGGCTTCGGTCAACCCCACGGTAGCCGCGCCGGGCTGCTTCTCGATGCTGAGGATGACGGCGGGCTGGCCGTTCACGCTGCCGTCGCCGCGCTTGAAGCGGGCCCCGAACTCCACTTTGGCCACGTCGGCCACGCGGATGGGCGACTGCTCGCGGTAGCCCACGATGATGTTCTCGATGTCGGTGACCGAGCGCAGGCGCCCCAGGTTGCGAATAAGCACCTCCGAACCCTGCCGGTCGAAGAAGTTACCCGTGGTGTTCAGGTTGGACTGGCGCAGGGCTTCTTCGACCTGATTAACCGTGAGGCCGGTGGCATTGAGCCGGGGCATGTCGAGCAGCACCTGGTACTGCAGGTTGTCGCCCCCGATGGGAATGACCTGGGCCACGCCCGGAATCGAGAGCAGGCGCTGGCGTACGGTGTAGTTGGCCAGCGTGCGCAGGTCGGCAGCGTTCGTTTCCTTGCCGCCCGACAGCCCCACCAGCATAATCTGGCCCATGACCGAGGAGATGGGCCCCAGCACCGGCGTGATGCCCTCGGGCAGCTGCTCGCCGGTGGTTTGCAGCTTCTCGCTCACAATCTGGCGGGCGGTGAAGATGTCGGTGCCGTAGTCGAACTCCACGAACACCATGCCCAGGCCGATGGCCGAGTTGGAGCGCACGGCCGACACGCCCGTGGCCCCGTTCAGGGCCGTTTCCACGGGCAGCGTCACCAGGGCTTCCACTTCTTCGGGGGCCATGCCCGGCGCTTCCAGGAACACCGTCACGCGGGGGCGGTCCAGGTCGGGCAGCACGTCCACGGGCAGCTGGTTCGCGGTGTAGGAGCCGGCAATAAGGAGACCCACGGCAAAGGCCAGCATCAGCAGCCGGTTTTGCAGGGCAAAGCGAATTATCTTGTCTAGCATCGGTGGTTAGCGCAAAGAGGAAGAAGCGAGAGCGGCCGGGTGGCCCCTCCCCTCCCGGAATCGGCAGCATCCCGGGCAGGAGCCCAGGCCCGCCGGATAGCTTATTTTTTGACGCGGGGGGTGCGGGCCGACGAGTGGGTGCTCATGATTTGCCACTGCCCGGCGGCGTTCTTGCGCAGCACCGAAGTGGCCACCCCGCGGCGTACAATGGGCGCCTTGGCTTCCTTTTCCTGAGGGCCTTTTTTGAGGTTGATGGTGTAGGTGTAGGTTTCCGTCGCAAAAGCGTAGGGACCGTCGACTTGCACGGCGGCTTTGTAGTCGCTGAAGGTGAAGGCGCTGAACTCCTTGAGCTCGGGAGCCAGGTGATGCTCGGCGTAGTGCCGGTAGGTGCCTTCCACCCCACCCGACTCGAACACCTGGGAGTTGGCCGTGAACAGGCGGGCCGTGCCCATGGTGTCGAGCTTTTGCACGGCCTGCTGGTACTTGGTCAGCACCGCTTTCACCGCAGTCTCGTCGGCGGCGGAGCTGGCGGCCGGGGCCGTCTGGGCCCGCGCTGTCGCGGCAGTGAGAGAAAGCGTGGCGGTCAGCGCCGCGAAAGCAAAGAGGTTTTTCATGGGGAGGGAGGAAGCTGTCACCGCGCAGCGGGACTTATTGGTTGAGGTAAATGGATTTGAGCTGGTAGGTGCCAGTGGTTACCACCCGGTCGTTTTCGTTGACCTGACCCTGCACGAGCACGGTCTGCTGGCCGTTCACGGCGCCGGGCTGCACGTAGCGAATCTTAAAGCGCTCGGGCTCGGTGTGCACGAACACCACGGGCTTGCCATTCAAATCGGTGATGGCCGAAGTGGGCACCACCAGCTGCGGGGTGCCGCCGCCGGTCTGGCCCACCACCTGCACGTTCACGGCCTGGCCAGCGCGGTAGGCGCTGCCTTCCTGGGCGTCAAGCTCCAGCACCAGCTGGCGGGCCTGGTTCACGGGGTTTACCACGTTGCTGAACACCACGAGACTGGCGGGTACGCCGGCCTGGCCCTGCAGGCCTTCCACCCGAAACCGGGCGCCGGGCGTCACCTTGGCCAAGTCCTGGGCAAACACCTGGGCCTCCACGCGCAGCTTGCCGGGGTTGATGACGCGGAACAGCTCGTCGCCCTGGCTCACCTGCTGGCCCACGGCGAGGTTGAACACGTCCACGGTGCCGCTCACCGGCGAGGTGATGGCCACGCGGCGCTGGCCGGCCTGCCCGTTCTGGATGCCGGCGTTCTGGCGGGCCTGGCGCAGGCGCAGCTCAGCGGCCACCACGTCCTTGCGGGCGGCGATGTCGGCGATGCTTTGCAGGCGGGCGTAGTCCTGCTGGGCGGCGCGCAGCTCGGCCTGGGCGTTGGCCCGTTCGGTGCTGAGGCCAATCTGCTGCGTAGCATCCAGGGTTTGCTCGATGACGGCCAGGGTCTGCCCGGCGCGCACGGTCTTGCCCACCTGCGCGGCGAGGCTGACGATGCGCCCCGTCTGGGGCACCACCACGCGGCCTTCGCCCCCGGCCGCGGCCGATACCGTGCCGTAGAGCGTGGCCCGGCTGTAGGTTGTCGAGAAGGCGGCCAGGTTGGTGCGCACTTCAAATAGAAACTGGCTTTCCTTGGGCAGCAGCACCTCATCGGTACTCGCCACGCCCGTGATAGCCTTGGCCTCGCCGCCGTGGTCTTCGCCGCCGTGGGCCTGCACCAGGCCCGGGGGAGGGAGCAGTACCGTCAGGACCAGTCCCGCAGCGGCCGTGGCCGCCAGAAATTTATGCTTGGTTTTCATATCGGGGTAGCGTTAAGGGAAGGGGGTGCGGCGGCTGGCGGTCAACGCCTGCTCCGAGGTTTGCAGCACGGGCTCGGAACGGCGGCGCCGCATGAGCAGGGCCGTGAGGCCGATGCCGAGTGCAAAGGCGCCTAACAGGGCCAGAATGGTTTTCCAGGACGAGAACAGCGACGTGGCCGCAGCAGGGGCCGCGGCCGCTACGGGCAGCTTCTCCCCTACCTTGATGCCTTCAAGTAGCAGCAAATCAGCCGTCTCGCCGGCCACGATGTTGAGGGCAAAGCTGTAGGCCTTGTTGGCGGGAAATTGACCTTCCACGAGGTACACGCCCGGCTCCTGCTCGGTCACTGCCCACTTCAGGGTGGCGTCTTCCGGGGTGGTGAGGGTGAGCTTAGCGCCTTTGATGGGGGCGTTGCTGGCGTAGTCGGAAAGGAACAGACGCAGGTCGGCGGGCTTGCCTCCTTCCAGGGGCTCGTAGCGCAGCAACGCCTCGAACTGTTCCGAAAGCGCGGCCACCGAAAACGACGTCGCGCCGGCCGCGGTGCCCGCTTTGGGCCCGTCGCCGTGGTCCTCGCCCCCGTGGGCGTAGGCCGTGCCGCCTAGCAGCAGGCCCAGCAGCAAAATCAGGAGTTGTTTCATGATGGTTGACGGTTATTCGCCCCGCAGGTAGTTAAGCTCGACCAAAGCCTGGCGGTAGTCGCGGATGGTGGTCAGGTAGGTGTTCTGGATGGCAAAGGCCTGGTTCAAACTCAGAATGAGCTGCAGGTAACTGACTTCCCCGGCCCGGAACAGGCGCTGGGACTGGCTGATAATAGCCCGCGACTGGGGCAGCCCGGTCTGCTCGTAGTAGCCCAGCGAGGCCGAGAACTTGCGCGTATCGGCCAGCGCCTGCTGATACTGCGAGCTCAGCTCCAGGCGCTGGGCCTGCAGTTGGTAGCTGGCGGCCTGGGAGCGGGCGGTGGCCGCCTGCAGTTGGGAGCGGTAGGTCCAGAACCAGATGGGCACCGATAGGCCGAACTGGAAGCGGTACTTCAGCGCCGAGTTCTCAAAGGCCTGGTTCTGATAGCCCACCGTCAACGCGGGCGTGCGCCGGGCCCGCACCAGGCTGATGCCGGACTGGCTCAGGGCCACGTTCTGGGTGGCGGCGGCCAGCGTGGGGCTGCGCACCAGGGCGCTGCTGTCCTCGGCCGGCAGGCCCGCGAGTAAAGCCGTGCCCGTTTGGGCCAGCTCCGCGCCGGTGCGGCCCAGGTCGGTGCTGGTGGCCAGCGCCTCGTTGGGCCGGCCCATCAATAGGCCCAGGCGGCGTTGGGCGGCCTGCCGGTCGGCGGTGGCCTGCTGCAGCTGCACGGTCACTTGCCGGGCTTCGGCGTCGGTGCTGATGCGCTGCAGTGAGGTGACTTCGCCAGCCGTGAACAGGCGCTCGGTGGCTACACGCAGCACCCGGAACAGGCTGTCCTGGTAGGTAAGCTGCCGCACCTGCGCTTCCGCGAACTGCAGCGCTAGGTATGCCAGGCGGGTGTCGCGCAGCACGCTGGCCCGGCTCACGTCGCGGTTGCGCTCGGCCAGGGTAATGCCGGCCTGCGCCACCTTAGACTGCTGGCGGTAGACGTTGGGCAGGTCGATGGTCTGCACCACGCCCGGCGCCCACATCTCGCCCGTGGGGGCCGAGAACAGAAAGTCCGGGTTGGCCGGCGCAAACGCGCCGCGCTTGAGGGCCCGTTGCTCCTCGATTTCGCGGTCGGACTGCCGCAGCCGCGGGTGCCGGCGCAGGGTCTGGGTTTCGGCGCTGTCCAGGCTCACGACCTTTTGCGCGCGCACCGCGTCCGGGCGCAGGCCGAGCAGCACCAGGCCGAGCACCAGCAGCCAACGCCCGCCATTTGTCATTTTCAGATACTTCATATAATCAGGTTAACACCAGTCATAGGGCCGCCCACCGTTGCAGCAGCAGACGGCCCAAGACGGAGAAAGGCCCGGACGCACTGCGCCCGAAAAACAGGCTCCGCCTAGGCTTTTTTGACCAGGGCCATGCCGCATTTGGGGCAGCTGCCGGGCTTGTCGCTGGCACTGCCCTCGCAGTTCATGGGGCAGGTGTAGGCAGCTGTCACCGACTTGCCGGCTTTGGCGGCAGTGTCCAGCTTGTCAAAGCGCACGTTCAGGGCCTCGCTGCCGTTTTTCAGGCTCACGATGGCGGTGCGGGCTTTGGTGCCGGCGGGCAGCTTGGCCACCACGTAGTCGGTGCCCCCGGCCGTGAGCGGCACGGTCGTCGTCTTGTTGTCGGTGGTCTGCACCATCACCGAGCCCGTCAGGGTCTTGTTCGGCACGGCGGCCATCTTGTCGCCCAGCAGGTAGATGCGCAGCTCGGTGGGCTGCTGCACGAGCTCCATGTGGTAGGGCTTGGCCGAACGCACCATGCCGCCGTGCGGCGAGGCATGGGCGTGGGTTTCGCCGGGGGCGATGTGCTTGTCCGCGGCGTCCGCGCCGTGGGCGTGCTGGGCCTGGGAGGCCAGGGGAGCGAGGGCAAAAAGCGCGGCGGCAACGAATGAAATCTTTACAATCTTCATGGGAAACGGGATAACCGGTATGGTGGGAAGGGGTGAGAATAGAAGCAGGTGGCGCCCGCCAACCGGCGGCGCCACCTGCCTCCCGGGAATTACATCTTGTCGGTGTTCTTGTCGTGCCAGGACTTGAAATCGGCGATTTCCTTCTCCTGGGCAGTAATCATCATCTGGGCCATCTCCTTGAGCTTGGTGTCCTTGCCGTGGGCCAGCTCGGCCTTGGCCATGTCCACGGCGCTCTGGTGGTGCACCGTCATGAGCATGTTGAAGTTCATGTCCGGGTTGGCCACGGGCTTGGGCATGTTTTGCATCATGCCGTCCATCGAGGCCTTCATCTTGCTGGTGAAGGGGTCGGCCGGGTCGTTGGGCTGGTAGTTGGTGGGGGCGCTGTCCAGGCGGGTGGCCACGGCTTCGAGCTCGGTGATTTCCTTGAGCTGGTCGGCTTTGATTTTCTCGGCCATCTGGCGCATGGTGGCGTCCTTGCCGTCGCGCAGCTCGATGTCGGCCATGGCCACGGCGCCCTTGTGGTGCTCCAGCATGTGGTGGGCAAAGTCGTGGTCGGTGTTGCCCTTGGGCTTGCTGGCCTCCATCTTCTGCATCATCTCATTCATCGAGGCCATCAGGGGCGATTCGCCGGCCGCGGCCCCGGCGGAGTGGTCCATGCCGGCCATGTCACCGGAGGCGCCTTCCGTGGTGGTGGTCTCGGTGGTCGTGGCCGTCGAATCGGCGGCTTTGTCGCTGCTGCAGCTGGCTACCAGCAGGGAGCCCGAGCAGAGGGCGGCGAGGAAAAAAGCGGACTTTTTCATGGGATTGGTTGGGTTAGTGGAAAATGAAATGGGAAGCAGGGACGGGGCTACGCCTTCGCGTTAAGCCTTCACGTTGATGGTGAAGTCGCCGGTGTGAATCTTGCCCGCGTGGTTGAATTGCAGGAACACGCGGTAGAGGCCGGGCTTTTCGAAGTTGGTGTTGAAGCCGATGTTGGGGCCCTTGTCGGCCTGGTCGTTGGGGTGCACGTGCAGGTACTGCTCAGTGTCCTCGCTGATGACCACCACGTGGCCCAAGGCGCCGAGGTAGTTGGCCAGGTCCGTCACCGGCTGCCCGTCCTTGCTGATGGTGATTTTCATGCCCAGCAGTTGGCCCACCTTCAGGTCTTTGTCGAAGGCAAGGGTGGCCTGGTAGCCGTCCTTTTCCCACTGCATGTCGTCGTTCTTGAACTTGACCGGGGCGTAGGCCGCGCCCTTCACCGTCAGGGGCTGGCGGCCCAACTGGTGGCCTGAGCCGGTGGGCGTGTAGTCCTGAAACAGCACGTAGTCGCCGCCCTTGGGGAAGGTGTACTGCACCTTGTAGTCGCCGGCGGCCGTGTATTCGGGGTGCTCATGGTAGAACTGGCCCAGGTCCTTACTCACGATGATGAGGTGAATCTTCTTCTCGTGCACCACGGCCAGGGGCACCGGAGCCGACTCATTGCCCGTTTCGCGGGGCGTGAAGGCCAGCGTGGTAGGCTGCCCGGCGGTTACTTCCGTCGGCGTAGGCACCAGCTTCATCTCGTAGGTTTTGCCGTTGGCTACTTTGTCGTTATGCTCCAGGTTCATGCCGCACTTGGGGCACTTGTCGCCCTCCTTGGTGCTGGTGACCTCGGGGTGCATGGGGCAGGCGTAGGTGTGCCCGCCGCCGTGCTCGGCGGTGCCTTCGGCCGGGCCGTTGGTGGGCGTGGTGACGGTGTTGGTGGCGCTGCTGGACTCCGTTTCGGACGAGCAGCTAACCGTGGTGAGCAGGCCGGCCAGGGCCAGCAGGGAAAGCGGTATGCGGTACATAAAAGGGGAATGGGGGTTGAACAACGTAGGGGACTGCATCCAGTAGACCAGCGTGCGGTTGCCGGGGCGGCTAGGCCTGCCACTGCTGCCAGAGCGCGAAGCCCAGCACGGCGGCCACCGCGGCGTAGAGCAGGTAGGAAAGCAGGCGGCGAACGGGGCCTTTGGGGGCGGGTACGCCGGCTTCTTCGCAACAACTCTTCATTGTTGGGCGGGGGTAAAACCAGGAAGATGAGGGAGGGGGGCGCAGCTAGGCACCGGGCGGACACGACAACGCAAAGGCCCGCCCCGGACATAGCAGAGCTATGCCAGGGCGAGCCTAGTGCGCGTCAAATCAATCAGACCGTCAGGGACTGAATAAAGATTCGGATGTCGGGTATTTTAGGGGGCAGGTGCTCGCGGAGCACCAGAACGACCGAATGCGTGCGGTCCCACTGTCCGGCAGCGGGCCGGAAAAAGAAGTCGCTGCTGGCCGGCAGCAGGGCCGGCGCGGACGCGAGCAGCTGCTTTTCGCCGGGCGTGGCGAGCGACTTAAGAATAGCGGCCGAGTTGTCTTTGCAGCAGTCATCCTGGCCCGCGGGCTTGGAATTGTGCTTGGCATGGTCATGCTTGCCCTTCGTGGACTTCGGCTGGGCCGGGCCGTTGCCGTGACCGTGGCAGCCGGGATGCGAAGGCTTCTGCGGCGGGGTAACCTTGGCCATCGGTGCCGCCGCCACCGGGTTGATGGTCGCGCAGTAGCACTGGCCCACGAACACGTTGACGAAGACGAGCAGGAAGCTCGTCGCCAGCAAACGGCGGAAGGGGAACAGGCTACGGAACATGAGAGGCGCTAAGCAACCGCAAAAGTAGACTTCTCCACGAAAAGGCGGTACCGCCTATTTACCCCATTTCTAAATAAAGAGTTTCCGGGCCTTCCATGCGGGTTGCTGCTCAACCTTGAAAAAAGGACTAAAAAGGGCCACCGGGGCGTTTTAAGCGGCGGTTAAGCGAAACGCCCCCCCCGTTAACGACCGCAAAATTATGCAAGCCTTCGGCCGGATTATGTAAATCCATTATCAACCCTCTGCGTGCAAATTATGCAAGTTTCAAGTGAGATTCCGTACTAACATCGCCATGGGAGCGCCGTTCCTTTGTAAGGTGCTTTCTAGCCCGGGGAACAGTGTGTTTCCCGGCCCAATGCAGCATCATAGCTGCTTATTTCTATGGAACCAACAACCAAGACCGAAACCCTCGACATTGAAGGCATGACCTGCGCCTCGTGCGCGTCCTTCGTCGAGAAGTCCTTGACCCGCACGCCCGGCGTGCAGCGGGCCATGGTCAACTTCGCCACCGAAAAGGCCACGATTGACTACCTGCCCACCCAGGCGACGCCCGCCACGCTCAAAGCAGCCGTGGTCAACGCCGGCTACGGCGTCACCGAGCGGGCCCCCGATACTTCAGCTGCCGACCGGCAAGCCGAAATCGACCAGCAGAAGGCCCTGGCTTACGTCAAGCTCAAGCGCCGCTTCTGGGTAGCCACGGTGTTGGCCATCGTCATTATGCCGCTGAGCATGCTCATGCTCTGGCCGGCCATGATGGCCCGCGTGAACATGCAGTGGCTCAACTACGGCCTGCTGGTGCTGACCCTGCCCGTGCTGCTGTACAGCGGGCGCGAATTCTTTACCTCGGCCTGGAACGGCTTCAAGCACCGGGCCGCCAACATGGACACGCTCATTGCCGTGGGCACCGGCGCGGCTTTCCTCTATAGCTTGGCGGCCACGGTAGTGCCGGGCTGGTTTATGCGCCGGGGCATCATGCCCGAAGTGTATTACGATACGACGGCCACCATCATTGCCCTGATTCTGCTGGGCAAGGTGCTGGAGCTGCGCGCCAAAACCCAAACCTCGGCGGCCATCAAGGCCCTGATGGGCTTGCAGGCCAAAACTGCCCGCGTGGTGAGCCCCGGCGGCCAGGAAGTGGACGTGCCCATCGAGCAGGTGCAGCTCAACGACCTCATCGTGGTACGACCGGGCGAAAAGGTGGCCACCGACGGCGTTATCGAAGAAGGCAATTCGGCCGTGGATGAGGCCATGCTCACGGGTGAAAGCCTGCCGGTGGAAAAGAAAACCGGGGACCCGGTGTTCGGGGCCACGCTCAACAAGACCGGCTCCTTCCGCTTTCGCGTGACCAAAGTAGGGGCTGATACCATGCTGTCCCAAATTGTGAAGCTGGTGGAGGACGCTCAGGGCAGCCGCGCCCCCATTCAGCGCCTGGCCGACAAGGTCAGCGCCATTTTCGTGCCCACGGTGGTGGTCATTGCCATCCTGACGTTTGTGCTCTGGTTTGACTTGGCCCCGGTGGAAGCACGGCTGCCTTTGGCCCTGGTCAACTTTGTGGCCGTGCTCATCATCGCCTGTCCCTGCGCCCTAGGGCTGGCCACGCCCACGGCCATCATGGTCAGCACTGGCAAGGGCGCCGAGCACGGCGTGCTCATCCGCAACGCCGAGGCCTTGGAAAAAGCCCACCAGGTCAACACCGTACTGCTCGACAAAACCGGCACCATCACCCGCGGCGAACCGGCCGTGACCGACTTTGTGCCGGCCGAGGGCCAGGACGCCGCCCAGCTGCTGCAGGTAGTGGCCGCAGTGGAACGGCAGAGCGAGCACCCGCTGGCCGAGGCCGTGGTGCGCTATGCTGACACCCAGCAGGCCCCTATCATTGCCGCCACCGGTTTCCAGGCCATCGAAGGCAAAGGGGCGCAGGCGTCCGTGAATGGGCAGGCGGTGCTCATCGGCAACTTCCGCCTGCTCGATGAGGCCGGTATTTCGCTTTCCTCCGCGGTGCGCCGGCAAGCCGACGAGCTGCTGGGCCAGGCCAAGACCGTGCTCTACGTGGCCATTAACCAGCAGGCCGTGGGCATCATCGGCGTGGCCGACACCGTGCGCGAAACGTCGGCGGCGGCCATCAAACGGCTGCAGGGCATGGGCATCGAAGTGGTGATGATGACCGGCGACAATCCCCAGACGGCGGCGCAGGTGGCCGGGCAGGTGGGCATCAAGCGCTACTTTGCCGAAGTGCTGCCCGCCGACAAGGCCGGCAAAGTGAAGGAGCTGCAGGCCGAAGGCCGCATCGTGGCCATGGTGGGCGACGGCATCAACGACGCCCCGGCCCTGGCCCAGGCCGACATTGGCCTGGCCATGGGCGGCGGCACCGACGTGGCCATGGAAGCGGCCGGCATCACGCTCATGCGCTCGGATTTACAGGGCGTGGTGACGGCCATCGAGTTGTCGCGCCAGACCATCCGCACCATCAAGCAGAACCTGTTTTTCGCCTTTATCTACAACACCCTGGGCATTCCCATCGCAGCCGGGCTGCTCTACCCCTTCTTCGGACTACTGCTCTCGCCCATGCTCGCGGCGGGCGCCATGGCCCTGAGCTCGGTGTCGGTGCTCACCAATTCGCTGCGCCTGCGCAGCTTCTCCCCTGCTAAAAACTAAGCTATGGATACCCCCGAAATCATTGTAACGCTGACGGGCCTGGGCCTATCGGCCTTTGTCATCTGGTACTTCTTCTTCTCGGCCCGCCAGACGGCCAGCGCCGTTTCCACCGCCAGCGGGGTGCAGGAAGTGGACATCACCGTCAAGGGCGGCTACTCGCCCGACGTAATTGAGGTGGAGCGCGGCAAGCCCGTGCAGCTGAGCTTCTACCGGGACGAGGAAAACTCCTGCTCGGAGGAATTGCTGATGCCCGACTTCAGCATCCGCCGCGACCTGCCCGCCTTTAAAACGACCTTAGTAGAGCTGCTGCCCCAGCAGGCGGGTACCTTTACGTTCACCTGCGGCATGGGCATGCTGCGCGGTAGCCTGGTCGTTAAATAGATGCCGCTCATGAACTCCCAACTCCGCTCCGGCTTTACGCTGCCCGCCCCCGGCACCCACCGGCTGCTGATAAAGAACATGGTATGCCCCCAGTGCATCCGGGTGGTGACGGAAGACCTGACGGCCCTGGGCCTGCAGGTGCACCGCGTGGTGCTGGGCGAAGCCGATGTGACCACCGCCGACGGCCAGGACCCGGACCTGGAGCCCGTGCGCACCAGCCTGGAGGCCGCGGGCTTTGCCTTGCTCGAAGACCCGCGGGCGCAACTGGTGGAGCAGATTAAGACGCTACTGGTGACGCTCATTCACTATCCCGAGCCGGGCCCGCGCCTGCTCACCTACTCGGATTACCTGGTCCAGCACCTGGGGCGCGACTACCATTACCTGTCGCACCTGTTTTCCTCCGAGGAAGGCCTGACCATCGAGAAGTTCATCATCCGCCAGAAGGTGGAGCGGGCCAAGGAGCTCATCGGCTACGGCGAGCTGAGCATTGCCCAGGTGGCCGGGCAGCTGGGTTACAGCTCCCCGGCCCACCTCTCGCGGCAGTTCGGGCAGGTGACGGGTTTGACCCCTACCGAGTTTCAGCGGCTGGGGCCCGCCAGCCACGCCCGGCGCAGCTTGGACGCGCTGCTGTAGCCTCCGAAATTATGCAAGCAAAAAGGCCAACGGTGTAAAAACCGGACGGGTGAGCTGGGCGTTTATAATGCTCACCATCAGACCCCACCGACCGTGAGCATGAACCGCTTATTCCGTTTGCCTATTTTATCCCTGCTTGTGCTTGTTTCCCTGTTTTCGGCCTGTAAAATGGACCACGACATGGACGACATGAAGCACGACTCTCCGCTGATGAAAATCATGATGGACATGATGACCCAGATGGACGCGCAGGCCAAGACCCAGGACCCCGACCACGACTTCGCCGCTCAGATGGTGCTGCACCACGATGCCGCCATCAAGATGAGCGAGGAAGAACTCCGCGCGGGCAGCAACCAGGAAATGAAGACCATTGCCCAGGACGTCATCACCAAGCAACGCGCCGAAATCACGCAATTCAACACCTTCCTGAGCGGGCACCAGCCCACGCAGCCGCTGGTGCCGCAGTTCAACCAAATCCAGAAAACCAACATGGACCGCATGATGGCCGCCACCGACGCCCGCGCCATGACCATGCGCACCGACGTGGACTACGCAGCGATGATGATAGACCACCACCAGGCGGCCATCGACAACTCGGAGGCGCTGCTCCAGCACGGCCGCAACGCCACAATGCGTCAGATGGCGCAGGCCATCATCACCGACCAGCGCCAGGAGATTGCCACGCTGCAAAACTGGCTGACGCGCAACCGTTAAGAATAGGCCTTGCCCTATCCAAAAAGGCAGCTCTTCCCGGGCTGCCTTTTTTGCTTTTAGAGAGCGGTGGGTAGCCCGGTGGGTCACGCCACCGGCTCATTTAATGGAAATGTTCACGATGCTCTCACTGCCTGTTTTCCGCCTTATCGTATCCCTGGCCCTTGGCCTGGTGCTAGCTGGTTGCCGGTCATCTGCGGTTGTCCCTACGTTCCCACCTTCCGCCGGATACCGTCACCCGCGGCTGGCACCGAGCGCTGATACGGCGACGGCCGTCCCCGCCCAGGAGCGCCCCGTCACCCCGCCGCGGCGGGTAACGACAGCGGTGCCGCCCCGGGCCGCGGGCATGCCGGACCACGTGTTCAAGCCGAGCAATAACCCGGCGGGCCAGCCGGACAGCAGCTTTGCAAAAGGAGCAATCGGGGATTCCGCGCGCAGCGCAACCCGGCCAACGGTTCCGCGCGGGCTGCGTCGGCAGTTCCCAACCAAGCTGTTTAGCGCCCAGACGCTGGTGCATTACAGCTTGCACTTTCTTTTCCCGGCCGTGTTGGCGCTGGTGTTCTTCCCCGCGATGTGGCAGGCCGCCTACCTGATGATGTTGGCCACGATGCTCATGGACCTGGACCACCTGCTGGCCAAACCCATTTTCGACCCGCTGCGCTGCAGCGTGGGGTATCATCCACTACACTCCTTTTACGCCTTCCCGGTGTATGCACTGCTCCTGCTGCTGCCGGCATTGCAACCGGTCGCCGTGGGCCTGCTTTTCCACCTGTTCACCGATACGGTGGACTGCCTGTGGAACTTCAGCCACTGCAACGAGTGCTACCTCAGCTCCCGCATTTACGCCCTGCGCAACTGGGTGAAGAAGCTATTGGGCCATGAGGTAGTCGAGTAGATGGGGTGTAGAAGGTTGGAGTGAGCAAGCACCTCGATAGTTATTCTTGGTCGTTTCCAAGGGGAGATACGCTGTTATAAGCCGGTAATCAACGACGGAGCCCGCAACAGGGCCTACGGGTAGCTTGGACATTTTCTGGTAGGAGCAGCACGTGAAAGCCCGGAAATTATGCAAGCCTGGGTGGGATTGTCGCAAATCCACGCCCGGGCTTTGCCGTTCTAAAGGGTAGTTTCTTCATTAACGACCCCTACTATGAATAAGATATTTCGAATGCCCCTGCTCGCGCTGAGCCTGCTCGGTGCTACCCTTTCTTTCACCAGCTGCGACAAGGATGACAACGGCCTGGAGCTTATCGGCCACGACGAGAGCGTGTACATGCGCAACATGCACGAGGGCATGGCCATGATGGAGTCCATGCCCAAAACCGGCGACCCCGACAACGACTACTCCACCATGATGATAATGCATCATCAGATAGCCATCAAAAACAGCCAGGAAGAGCTGAAAAGCGGTAAAAGTGCCGAGATGAAAGCCATGGCCCAGTCGATTATCGACAAGCAGCAGGCCGAAATTGCCCAGTTCAACGCTTTCCTTGCCGGCCACCCGGCCCACGCTCCGGCCGTGCCCGAGTTCAACGCCCTGCAAATGATGAACATGATGCAGATGATGAAGGCCGTGGATTTGCGCCCCCTCACCGGCGACCCGGACTTCGACTTTGCGCAGCTGATGATTGACCACCACCAGGCCGCCGTCGAAAACTCGGACGCCCTGCTGAAGTTCGGCCGGGAGAACGCCACCAAGGCGCTGGCCCAACAAATCATCACCGACCAGAAGATGGAAATCAAGATGCTGCAGGACTACCTGCTGGCCAACAAGAAATACTAGGGCGTCCCTCGCTCGTATCCCTAAGCAGCGGACCCCCGGGTTCGCTGCTTTTTTACTTTAATTCCCATCCCTATGGAAATGCACAATACCCCTTGGGCACCGGACTGGGCGCTCTGGCTCTGGTTTGGCCTGACCCTGCTCTCGGTGCTCTACGTGGCCTGGGACCTGTTCACCCGCACGCCGGAGATGAAGGTTATGAAGTGGGGTTGGGTCCTGGTCACGCTCTACACCGGCCCGGTGGGCCTGCTCATTTACTGGTTTTCCTGCCGCGAGCCTTCGCCCGGCACCCACGAGGCCTTTATAGCGCCGCTCTGGAAGCAGGCCGTGGGCTCCACCATTCACTGCGCGGCGGGCGACGCGACGGGCATCATCGTGGCCGCCGCCCTCACCGGCTACTTTGGGCTGAGCATGGGCGTGGACATCTGGATAGAGTACGCCGCGGGCTTTGTCTTCGGCCTGTTCATCTTTCAGGCCCTGTTCATGAAGGACATGATGGGCCTGAGCTACGGGGAGGCCCTGCGCCAGTCCTTTCTGCCGGAGTGGATATCCATGAACGCCATGATGGCCGGCATGCTGCCCACCATGGTGATTCTGATGACCCGCGACATGCGGGCCATGGAAGCCACTTCGCCCTGGTTCTGGGCGGCCATGTCGGCCGCGACGCTGGTGGGCGTGGTGGTCTCCTACCCCGTCAACTACTGGCTGGTTAAAAACCAGCTCAAGCACGGCATGGGCACCGAGCGCGCCTTGGGCAAAGGCGGGGCGGCAATTGAAGAAGTCAGCGCTTCGGCGCATGCCGGCCATAGCATGGGTGGCATGTCGCACACCGCGTCTGCAGCCACTGCGCACGCGGGACATGCCATGGCCACGATGCCCATGAACATGGAAGGCGGAGCCCAGGTGTCGGGCTTGCGCAAAGCGGTGGTTACCCTGATAACGCTGGTGATGCTCGCCGTCGGCTACTGGCTGGCGGCCCGCTACGGCGACCTGTCCATGCGGCCCGGCGTGCCGATGGAGGCCATGCCGGGCATGGACATGCCGGGCCACCGAATGTAAATAGCCAGCGCGGCCCCAAACAAGTCATGGGGCCGCGCTGGCTAAATCAGAAGGCAGGCGGCGGCCTGCGGCGGTTAAAAGGCTTTTAGGCTTTTTTGACCAGGGCCATGCCGCATTTGGGGCAGCTGCCGGGCTTGTCGCTGGCACTGCCTTCGCACTTCATCGGGCATTCGTAGGCCGTGCCGGCCGTTTTGCCGGCTTTGGCGGCCGCGTCCAGCTTTTCAAACCGGGCGCTGAGCGAGCTGCCGTTGGCTTTCACGCTCACGATGGCCGTGCGCAGCATCGAGCCGGCGGGCAGGGCGGCCACCAAATGGTCACCGGCGGGCGTGAGTTTCACCGTGCTGGTCTTGCCCGTCGTGCTAAGGAGCATGACCGAGCCGGTGGTGCGGTTAACGGCCAGGGAGTTCTCCTTGCCGTCGAGCAGGTACACGTGCACCTCGTTGGCGTGCTGCACCAATTCGATGTGGTACTTGCCCGCGGTGCGCACCGTGCCCCCGTGGGGAGATTTGTGGGCGTGGGTTTCACCAGCGGCCTTGTGGCCGTGGGCGGCGGCGCCAGGCTTGTGGCTGTGCTGGGCCGAAAGAGAAAGCGGGGCGGCGAGCATCGTAGCGGCCAGCAGGAAGTGCGAAGTTTTCATGAGGGAAAGTTAAGGTAGTGCGACCAGTGGCCCATGGTGGGAATATCGCCGGCAATGGTTGCTCGGGTGGGCAGTTATCATCATTTGTGCCAGTTTCATCGGAGACAAACAACCGAACCGACTGGATGAGGAAAGAGGCGCCTGATTTGAGTTGACCGCGATTGCGCGCTTCTGTGCATCTTAGCTGCTTTATTGGCCTTACGCTCCTTTATGTCCGCCGCTCTACCGCCCCTTATCCAGCAATACAAAGCCGATTCTGAGTCCGTTTACAACACCTGGTTTATCAACAACGAGGAGCGCCTGAAGGCCTTTCGCTCCATCCGGCGCGGGGTGCAGCAGGTGGTTAAGGACATCAAAGCGGGCAACTTCGGCAACGATTTTAAGGGCACTTCACTGGAATTCGTGCTCAGCGTCATCAGCGAGCAGAAACAGGTATTTCAGGGCGCGGCCCACCCCTTCTACTGGAAGCCCAAGCTGCGCATCCCCGACATCTACGAGCACGAGGACAACAAGCGCGCGTTTGGCCAATTCCTGGAAAGCTGCCTGGCCGCCACCACCGAGCAGCAGCTGCTCAAGGAAATAGAGATACTCGACCGCCGCAAAATCAAGGGCCTGGGGCCGGCCGTGGCCAGCATCCTGTATTTCCTGCACCCGACCTTGATGCCGCCCTGCAACACGGCCATCGTCAACGGCTTCAACGCCCTGTTTGGCCAGAAAATCAAGCTCGGCTCCTGGCCCGAGTACCTGCGCATGCGCGAGCAGCTGCGCGATTTGAACCTGGCCCACCGACAACACCTGAGTCTGGACTACGGCGCGTTGGCCGGCCTGCTCTTTGACGTGGGCGTGAAAAAGATGATTGCCGGCGACCAGCAGTTCACCACCGACGAGGAGCGCGACAAGTACCAGCAGCAGGCCCAGAAGCGCCACAAAGAGGTGCAGTCCGAAGCGCAGGAGGAAAATCAGCACACCGAGATGCAGCACCATTTGCTGCGCATCGGCAAGGCCCTGGGCTGCGACGTGACCACGGCCATCAACGACCGCAACCGCCTCTGCGGCGGCCAGAAGCTCTCGTTTCTTTGCCTCGACCAGCATCCCGAGTTGCCCGTGCCGGCCGACGTGGCCAGCACCATTCGCCTGATTGACATCGTGTGGTTTGCACCCGGAACGAGCCGGGTGGTGGCCGCTTTTGAAGTAGAGAAGAGTACCAGCATCTACAGTGGCATCCTGCGCCTGACGGACTTGGCGTTTTCCATGCCCGAGAACGAAACGGCGTTGTATCTGGTCGTGCCCGATGCCCGCGAGAAGGAAGTGCAGGCCCAGCTGTCGCGCCCGGCCATCCGGGCCGCCGGGGCGACTATCCACTACATTCTGTTCTCGGAGTTACGGCAGCATTGCGAGGCGCTGTGCAAGTTTGGGGATTCGCCGGCGGCCATGCGCAAAATTGCGCGGTCAGTCGGCTAATGCTTTTACTGCGCAATGAGCATTTCTAAACTCTTCCTGTTTGCAAAAAACACCGATGCCAGCGCCTCTATGCGGGGTTATCAGTATCAGGTGTTTAAAACCGTTGAAACATGGCTCGAGAACTATCTGGACCAGGTGGACGAAGCAATTTATTGCGACTACGAAGAGGATATTTTTCAACACAACGAGCTAACGCAAGCCGCTACGTTCCGCCAGCTAAAGCTGTATTCCACCCCTTTTTCTTTTCGTAGCGAGGAGATACAGAAGGCGGTGGCGCACTTCTTTATGTTGCACGTTAAGACAGATTATGCGGCGAAGGACAAGGAGTTTGTTTTTGAAGCCAACAGTCGCATTGCGGAACACCGCGAGGGCAATGAGTCAGATTTGCTGCGCCGCTGGGTGACCAACCAGGAAGCTCTTCCCGATGTCCTGCTCACCGAGTGTGCTAAAAAGGTTAAAGCACTCGTCACGTCCTATGTGGACGAGCGTACCACGCAACTGGCTGACCAACTCGCCGAAAGGCTGAAGAAGAAAGCAGAGGACGCTCAGGCCATCTTGGTGATAGAGGCTGAAAGGCAGGTATTATGGGAGGCGGTCACGGTTTTTCAAAAGCTTACTGACCGGGACTGGGACGATTTTACACGCCGTATTAAATGGCGCTTTGATGGCCTGAGCCCGGACGAGGCCTTCAAGGGCACCATTGCCCGCCTCGAAGAACTGGTGGCGCAGCTGCCGGATATGCCCAAGGAGCGGCGCAAGGGATTTTTGGGCATGCTGTGCATGCGGGTAGATATTAAAGCCTCCGAGCAGGCACCCGAGGACCGTAAGCTGGTGAATGGGGAACTCACGAACCTCCTGCTCCAGGCGGGCACCTTGGAAGACCTGTGGTACCACGAAGTATTCACCAAATGGAATGAAATCGGTCAGCCGACAGATTTTCGCCTCGGCGAATTTTACGAGGTGCTACAGGCTGTTTCTTACTGCCGGGCTGCCAAGACTCTGCAGTCCCACGACGCCTTCTGGATTGGCTTGCTCACTTGGTACATTTCGGAATTGCAACAGCAGCCCGAATTTCGAAAAAAGGGGCTTTACGAGCTAATCTGGCTCCGGATGCGGCCCACCGAGTATTTGGCGCCTGCTCTCGGGAATTTGTTCGGGTTGGAAGACCACATCCGGGAATACTTTAGCGACTTTTCCGCCTTCACCGCCGCCGGAGATTTCGAAGATATTCAGAGCCTGCTTTTCCTGGTAACGGCCTCCGCGTTAAACAAAAAGTCCGCGTTAACCCCCGTAGAAACCGCCGGGTGGCTGCAGCAATTCAAGCTGCAGCTGGACCAGCTCCTGAGCCAAACGAGCAATGCTTCGGACTTGTGCCGGCTATTGGAGTGCTCCGCTAATTTCTACTTTTTTGCGAGCAGCCAAGACCGGAGCGAGAAGAATGTGGCCAAAATTATGGCGCCTTTAGAGCAGCTGTTGATAAATTTGGACGAAGCCCGTCTCTACAATGCGACGCAGTTGAGCAACCGTATCCACACGCACATCCGCTTGTTAATTCGGATGGACGAGGAAGAGAACGAGGTGCTGATTGATGCATTTAGAGAGTTTGTCGGCCGACTTGACGCCGTGGTCGAAAAGAAGCGGGGTGCGCATGAGCGGGCCCGCCGCCTAGTGGTTTCAGGCGCCGCTTACCTGGAGACTAAAACCCCCACTGCCCTACTCAAAGCACTTCGGGATTTTCACGAGGCCAAAGCGTTGTGGCTGCAGGATGAGACGTTCGAGGGCTATACCCTGGCCTTGCTTAACATTGCCCAGGTCTACGGCGCCTTGGATATGCACTTCGCGGCGAAGTATTATGGGCTGTGGGCCACGTGGGTCAGCTGGCAGAAAGGCAGTCGTAAACTAGTGAAGCGAATTGCTCAGGGAATCGGCATGGTTTTCCACGCTGATTTCGTTCAGGGTGCTTGGTTTAGCGCCCTGCTGGACTTTGAGCTTTACATGATGTCGCGACATGAGTTCGACCCCGAACCTATCGACGCGGAGGGGACCGAGATGCCCCAGAAAAGCATCATGAATTATGGCTTTCTGTTGTATGCCGCGCCCCTTCTGGCCCCGGAATTACAGGTCATGACGCAAGCCAAATTATCCGAGGCCGGGTACTTAAAAGAAGAGTACCTGGATGAATTGCTGGCCGTACTTCAGGCTGACTTGCCGGAGCTTAAACTACGTGCCGGCCTTACCAAGAATTTTGCAGATGCCCCGCTTAACGACATGGGGCCCGAGCGCACCGCTCGGTTTCACGCCTTAGCAATAGAATGGCACGTGCACTTTTCCAACTCGTACGAAATGACTGCCCTGGGCGAGGACTTCTGCGCCATGCTTCAGGTGTTGCTGGTGGAAATAGCGCTTTCCAAGGTTGACTTTCATTTGCCCAGTGGCCTTGTTGACCTCACCCTGGAAATTACCGATACCCCTCGCGAGCCCGAACAGTTGCCCGATAATGGAAAGGCAAAGTGGAAGGCCTTTGTGCAGCGGGTTGACAGCTCGGACTATGAAGTAGTAAAACTGGGGGTTGCCTTCGTCAGCGTCGCGCTCAAAGCCATTCTGCAGGACATCAGCTTACTGCCCGTAACCGAGTATAACGAGGCGTTTTGGGGCCTCTTTACGGAAAGTAACCTGGGTGCAAAATCCATGCAGGCAACCTCCTACCAGCGCATGTACCGGTCGATGTTTTCCGAAAAAGCGTTCGGGGCGTTTGGTCGCGATACGTTCTCTGCCCTGCCGGCCGTACCCGACTTCCCGTTGATTAACCTGTTCATGCAGCCGAAAGCAGGCCTCAGCAAGAAATACAATCCTTCAACCGCCGTCCAAAACATTGGAAACCGCTTTCAGAAAGCAGTGCGCAACATCCATCAGACACTTGCCCGCCTAAAGCTGGATGCCGGCTACGGTCCCTGGCTGCAAACCCTGCGGGAAGAAGGCTGGCCAGACTGGCAGATTGTTGTGGCCATGATGAACTTCATGCTCTCCTATAAAGCTAACCGACTAGTTGAAGGGCGCAAGTTCGCGACGCCAGCGGAACACCAAGCTGCCTTGAAAGTAGAGTTTCAGCGCATCCTGGAGCGAGACGAAGTAGAACTGCAGATGGAGTTTCCTCTGCAGGCATTCCAATCGGCTGAGTTTAGAATGAGCTTGGAGCAAATGCCCATAATTTCTTTAAGCGCCTTCGGCTTGGAGAATAATGCCCGCTTTCCTAATCCTCGTGCAGTGAGGGAGTTCATGAATGAGCGATTTAATGTGCAGACCGATGTCAACGACGAGCACAATCCCTTGTTGTAACTTCTTGCTCCTACCTTTCAGTCACAGCGAATGAAGAAACTCAGATTGTATTCTGATTTCCTTATCTCCTTATAGTGATGGGTTTCCGTTAATTTAATGAAGACAAGTTTCATAATGTAACTTTTGCGTGTCATTAAGTGGCGAATGGGTATTTAGTGCGAGGAATACGTATCATTATCGCATAGCTAGCTCCTTTGCTATTGGCTGATTAATGGTACCTTTACGTAACATTAACAAGGATAATGGCAGTTAATGCTATCTAAAAGTGTCATTATGGACTGGTACGCTTTGTCAGACGTAGCTGCGGTTAAAGAAATTGGCCGCAACCTGCAGCTTATTCGGCTGAATCAAGACATCTCGCAGCAGGAGATGGCAATACAAACGGGCTTGAGCCGACGGACCATCAGCCAAGTCGAAAACGGCCGGCCGGCCTCCACGCTGACGCTGGTGCAGCTGCTGCGCGCGCTGGGGCGGCTCGATGTGCTGGAAGTGCTGGAAGAGTCGGCTACCATCAGCCCCTTGCAAGCCGTGCGCCTAGCGGGCCAGCAACGGCAGCGGGCCAGCCGCCGGGACGAGGAATCTTCAACAAGCGAACTATGAGCGCGCTAATAACTGCCACGGTTTCTATTTGGGGCCAGCGCGTCGGGTACGTGCTATGGGAGGAAAAACGGCGCATTGGCGTCTTTGAATACGAGCCTGCCTTTCTTCGCACGGGACTGGAGTTGGCGCCGATTATCATGCCGCTGCCGGTAGGGCGGAAATCGCGCAAATTTGACTTTGCCACCCTTAACCGGGAAACCTACCAGGGACTGCCCGGTCTGCTGGCCGACAGTCTGCCCGACCGGTACGGGCGCCAGCTCATCGACGCCTGGCTGGCCGCCAAGGGGCGGGACGCGGCTTCCTTTACGCCCGTGGAGCATTTGTGCTACCTCGGCCACCGGGGGATGGGCGCGCTGGTGTACGAACCGGCCTCGCAGCCCGCGCTGGAAAAGGGCACCTCACTGGAAGTGGGCGAGCTCGTGAAATTCGCCCGGCAGGTGCTGACCAACCGGGAAAGCCTGCACACGTCGCTGGGCACCAACGCCGCCGAGGGGCTGGCCGAAATCATCAGCGTGGGCACTTCCGCCGGTGGTGCCCGGGCCAAGGCCGTGATTGCCTATAACGCCGACACCAAAGAGGTCCGTTCAGGGCAAGTCGATGCCCCCGAGGGCTTCGAGCACTGGTTGCTCAAGCTTGACGGGGTAACCAACGCCAGCTTGGGCGACCCGGCCGGCTACGGCCGCATCGAATACGCTTACCACCTGATGGCCCGGCAGGCGGGCCTGCAGATGACAGACTGCCAGCTACTGGAAGAGAACGGCCGGGCGCACTTCATGACGCGACGATTTGACCGGGTGGCAGGCAGCCAGCGGCTGCACATGCAAACACTCTGCGGCATGGCACACTTTGATTACAATAAGCCCGGGCTTTACACCTACGAGCAGGCCTTTCAGGTCTTGCGGAAGCTGCGGCTGCCGCACCCGGCCGTGGAGGAGCTCTACCGGCGAATGGTGTTCAACGTGGTGGCGCGTAACCAGGACGACCACACCAAGAACATCTCCTTCCTGATGAACCCGGCGGGCGAGTGGAGTCTGTCCCCGGCGTACGACGTGACGTATTCCTACAACCCCACGGGCGAGTGGTCCAGCCACCACCAGATGTCGCTGGCGGGCAAGGTCGATGACTTTACGGAGGAGGACTTCCTGCAACTAGCCAAGAATGTGCAGGTGAAAAAGCCGCGAGAGATAATCCAGCAGGTAGTCGACGCGGTAGCCAACTGGTCTACGTTTGCAGCCGAAGCGGACGTGCCGAAAAAGCAGCAACAGGCTATTGCCAAAACGCACCGCTTGCAGCTTTTCAACGGCCTTAAACAAGTAAACCCTTCGACGTTCTAGCAGTACCAATACTGTTAGGACGCCGAAGGGCTCGACAAGGGCTCAAGTGCCAGGAAGGCGGGGTTTTTCAACAGAGCGAGTTGCGCAGATTAACTCCCCTACTGCCCAATGACATACACGGGAACGGCCTGCGCATCGGCGCCCCTGGCCGTTTCTTTCTTCACCTCTTTGCCATCCAGCAGAATAGCGCAGGTAATTTCAGAGGCTGCCGTGCCGCCGTCGATGCTGGCTAGGATGGTCAGGTTGTCGCCCTGCTTCATGGTGCGCTTAAACTTGTAGCTCACTGGCAGCGGCGTGTTGCTGAGCGTCGTGTTGCCGCCGCTTTCGTTGGTGTAGCTCAGGTAGTCCGATACCGGGGCATTGGAAGTAACCTTGTACTCTACCTGATACTCTTTTGGCCCCGAGGGCGTCGCATCGTTGTCTTTCGAGCAGCTGGTGGCCAGGGCCGCGCAGCTCAGCAGTAAATAAGCAAGTCGTTTCATAGGTCAGAAAGGTGGTTAGCGGAAGTGATACCGCAGGCCGGCACTCGCGTTGCCGGGCCATTGGTCGATTAAAGGGTTGTTGAACAGGTAGCCTTTCGTGCCGGTAGCCACGAGGGAAAGGCGGTTGCCGAGGAAGAAATCAACTTCGGCCCCGGCTTGCGGGCCGTAGGTGAAGCGTTGCGGCTCGCTGGCATCGGCAGCCAACTCGCCCGTGCGATTCTCTTTGGTGCGCTCGTAGCCGGCCTCCGCCCCGATGAGCAGATGCACGTAGGCAAACTCCCCAATGCGGAACAGTTGCGGGGCGATGAACAGCCGGCCCTGATAGGTCGAGTATTCACCCTGGGTGCGCAGGTTGCCGGCATCCCGCAGACCACTGGCCCGCAGGGCCAGCTTGTTGGTGAGCATGGAAGTGTAGCTCAACTCGTAGTAGTCGCCTTTTTCGGAGCGCCCGAGGTGGGCACCCCAGCTGGAAATGTGTTTAACGTGGCGTTGAGCCAGGGCCGGCGATGTGCCGGCCCCAGCCATTGCAAGCGCCACAAGCAGGAGCTTTTTCATGCGGGTTTAGCGACGGGGACGGGCGCGGTCCATTTTAATGAGTGACTGTTGAACCAACACGTCGGCGTAGACCAGCTCCGCCGCCTGGCGCGAGGGACCTGGCTGCGAGGATTCGGCCAACAGCCGGTCGGCTTCCTGGCGCAGCTGCATGGCCTTAATCATGTTGTCGTTTGAGGAGTTGAGGGCGGCCATCCGCTCGCCTTCCGTCATGGCGTAGCGGCCCGGATTCTTCAGCGTGGCATTCATCTCAATGCTTTGCTGCGTCATTTCGTCGGCAATCTTGTAGTAGCCGAAGGCGGTGGCAATCTTCTTCTTCTGCATCATCTCCTCGTAGGCGAAGGTCGAAACGGCGGCTTCTTCGCGCTTGGCCTGATACTGGGAAGAACTCATGCGGTTGTTGCCGGCCGTGGCCCCCGCGCCGAAGCGGGAAAACACGTCGTACACTGTATTCAGGTCCTGCTGCGGGTTGTTGAGCTGCAGGGCCTGCCGCAGGCGTTCGGCTTTCTGAAACACCGGCATGTACTGGTTGCTCTGGCCCCGGCCCGACATGGACAGCGCCCGCGCAAACAGCTCCTGCGGGTTGGAGAGGCGCAAATCCTGAATGCTTTGCACCTTCCGTAAGTCGGCCTGCACCTGCCGCTGTAGCTGCAGCGTCTGGTCGGTAATGTCCTTTACCTGACCGGTAATATCCTTGGTGACACCGGCAATCTGCCGGGCATCTTTTACTACCTGGTAGTTTTTGACGGTTTCGGTCCACTGGGCCAGCCGTTTGGCGAAGTCGCCAATGTGAATGCCCATGTGCAGCGGGTCATTTACCACGGCTTGCGCGGAGGCCTCCTTGGTGGAGAAAACCAACGTAACGGCCAGCAAAGCGGGCAAAAGGAGCTTTTTCATAGTCGTAAGCTTTTAGGTGAACGGAAAGGAATCAGCGGCCACTCGCGGCTTCCGGCCCCAACTGGCCGGCCGCCGCCGTGGTAATCAGGATGGGGTAGCCATCGGGGAGCAGCACATCGCGCAGCTTGGTGCGCGTTTTGGGCCGGGAGAGCACCGTTGCCGCGACGCGGCCCCCGACGCCCACCACCGAGTTAGCGGCCGAGGCCGAGCGGTCGATGGCGGTACTGATTTCCTGCGTGGTCTGCTGCTGCAGGTCGCTGCCGGCCATCGAGGCATCTTTGGCAATGCGCTTCACCGGGTCAATCATGATGCCGGGCATGTAGTTGAAGTCGTAGATGTCGGCATCGACCCGCGTTGGGCCGAGGCGGTTGACTTCCAGCGTCACGTTGTTATTGCCCACCGTGGCCACGGCCGCGAAGACCATGTTCTTGGGAAAGGTCACGCCGCTGACTACGGCATCTTCCAGCAGGCGCAGAATGACCACCGAGCCGGTGCGGACCTTCTGCTCCCCGTTGATGACGCACTTAAAAAACACGTCGGGAGTGAGCTGCTGTTGCTGCTGGTAGTTGCCCTGCGCCATCAGGCGAGAGGAACTCCCGCCCACCTTGACAGTATTGAAGCCATCCATGCCGGGGGCATTCATCCGGGTGGCCAATAGCTGCGCGGTTTGGTTGGGGTCGCGGTAGCGCTTGCCCGTCATGCGCTCGTAGGCAGCGCGGGTTTCGGGCGGGGAACTGGCCAGCATCGCCAATACGTCCGGGTCGGTTTCAAACGGGGTACCGTCCGCGTCCCGCGCCGGCACCAGGCTACGGGCCGCCGAAGAGGTGCGCCGCCGGCCACCGCCGCCGCTGGCCGTTATACGGCGACGGGGCACCACCAGCGTTTCAGAGCGGTAAGAGCCGGTGCTTGGGTCTTGAATAGTCGTCTCGACGGTATCCACGTCGGCCGCGGCTATTCGGGCAGCCTCGGCGCGACGGGCCGCCGCCTGCGCGAAAGCCTGGGCACGCCGCCGCCGCCGCAGCGCCTGCCCGGTCGTATCGACGGCAAACACATCAACCACATCTTCATCGGTCGGGGTAGCCGGGGCCGATTTAGCGTCCATTTCGGCGCGGCGCTGGGCCTCGATTTGGGCCGAAGGCGAGGCGACGGGCGCAACCGGCGAGGTTTCGGGCGAGGCAATTTCCGGCTCAATATTGGCCGAGGCCGCCGCTACCGGCTCCTTTTCCTGTTGGGCAGCTTCCTTCGCGGACTTCAGCCACAGAAATAGGCCCCCGACCACGAGCACCAGCAGCAGGCCGGCAAAGGCCATCCAGTTGGTGCGCAGAATTTCGGTGGGCGTGCGTTTCTCAAACACGGCCGCTGGCCGCTGCTCCTGCTCATTATCGGAGTTCGGCGGTCGAACGGCCGGCTGATTTTGGGAGGTGATGGGTTCCATAGGGATAGGGGCTGGCGGCCTTAAATGGTGGAGGCGCGGTTAATCACCCGCGAGGGCACCGGCAGCACCAGCACCCGTGCCCCGTTCAGTTCGCGCAGGGTTACTTCCAGGTAGCCGCGTTCCGTGGCCGCGTACAGGGGAATGGCGTAGGTCAGGTAGCCGGTGGTGCGGCCGGTGATAATCTGATTGGCCAGCCCGCCCGAGGGAGCCAGCGGCCGGCGTGCTTCGTTCTTTTTGCGGGCCAGAAACTTCTTCTGGGCGTTTTCCACCAACTGGAAATCGGTGAAATCGACGTTGTAGTCGATGTTGGTCTTGTTGATGACCTTGAAGCGCAGATAGGTGAAATCCTTGTCGTTGCGCACGTTGGCCAGCGACAGCACTAGGTCATTATCCACCACGGCTACCGCCTGATGCTCTTCCTTGGCTTTGCGCAGCTTACTGAGCTTGCCCTCGACCTCGTTTTTCTTCGCCAGCTCCTTATCCAGCGCCAGCTCGTTTTCCGGGGCCGAGCCGGCCGCCGTGCCGGTGCCGCTCATGCCTAGGGCCCCGTCTTTCTGAAAGTCGTAGAGCTGCAGAACCGGCCGGTTGACAAACACGAGACGCCCCATCCAATACTTCGAGCCGTAGCGAATGAGCATGGGCGTGGGCGGCGCATTCTTGCGTTTGGCGCGCACGAACACGGCATTTGCTTCGATTTTGACCAGGTAGTTATTGGCCATGCCCACATCGACGAGCGACACCGGGCCACCGAACACGAGGTAGGTAGTGGAGCTGTCCGAAACGGCCACGTCCAGCAGGGTTTCATTGGCTGCTACCACCGAGGAAGGCGGGCGCTGCGGGCGGGCGGTTTGGGCCGAGGCCCCGGCAGCGGAAAAAAGCAGGCCCAGCAGGGCCGGCAGGATATAATTAGGCATGATTGACATCAGGTTTAGGGGTTAGCGAGCAGCCGGGCCAGCCGGCGCGGGAGTGGTAGCCGCCGGAGCCGGAGCTTCATCGGGGGCCGGGGCCAGGCCACTTTGCGCTTCCTGCAGGCGACGCTGCCGGTCGGCTTCCTGGGCCTGCAGCAGCTCCGTTTCTTCCCGCGTCAGCGTGGGCGTGTAGGGGATGTAGTCGAAGTTGGTAATCAGCAGCCCGTAGGGGTTGGCATCCGAGCGGTTGGTTTCTTCCAGATTAAACTTGGCGGCCAGCGGCAGCGGCTCTTTCTGCTGGCCGCCGATGAAAATGCGCTGCTTGATGTAGACCTGACCGGCCCAGGGGCGCTTGCTCATGTCCACGAGCACACTATCCACCGTCACGACGTTGCGGGCCGCGTACCGCTCGTAGTTCTGCAGCACTTGGCCCCGCGTGAAGCCCTCGTAAATCCGGCGGCCCCCACGGCCCTCAATCAGCGGCAGGGCCGCATCCAGGTTGGCCTTGTAGGTGTATTGGTCGTGGCCGAACATGGTTTGCATGAACTGGCGCACCAAGTTGCGGGCCTCGTAGGCGGTGTGGGCATCCGTGCCGGCCGAAAGGGCCGCTACCGAGCCGGTTTGCGAGACGACGTACACGCGCTTACCGCTGTTTTCGTAAGCCCGGTACACCAGGAAGCCCGAGGCCAGGGCAACCAGCAGCAGGGCTAAAACACTCCCCAGCGCCAGGTTGCGCATGGTGGAGAAGGAGGTACTCAAATCTTTGGCGGAATCCATCGTATAACTGGTTAGAAAGTCAGGCTGGAAGGTTGAAATCAGGTCGTTTGGGCATTTTCTTCCCTACCGCCCCCTTGAGTGAGCAGCAGAGAGTACCCTTGCAGAAGAGGGGATTTAGGTAGTCCAGAGGCCCGAGGCCCGTTGCCGGTAGGAAGGGTTCAGGGCGTCCGACATGGTGATGGAGGGCAGGCCCGAGGAGGCGGAGCTACTTGCTTCGCCACCGCCGCCACCGCCGCCACCGCCGCCACCGCCGTTGCTGCCGCCGCCACTGGGGCTACCTGCGCTGCCGCCACCGCTGCCGCCACTGCTACCGCTGCCGCCACTGCTACCGCTGCCACCAGCGTTGCCCATTGCCCGACCCACGGCCGAGGCCAGACCGCCGCCGCCGGGAGCCGCTACCCCGGCCACCGTCGTCGCCGCGCCCATTGCCATCCCGGCCATCTGGCCAGCGAATCCCTGCACGGCCGAGGAGCCGATGAACATGGACGTGAGGTAGGGCACGATGATGTAGAGCATCACGAAGGCCACCGACATGAGCATGAACTTGGTATCATCCACCGATTGGGCCGGCCCGCCGCTGGCCAGGATGCCGCCCGCGACCCGCTGGGTATCGGCAAAAAAGCCGTACATGGTATCCAGGAGCACGAACGTGAGCCCCCACATCTGGACGGCGATGAAGTTCTGCAGCCACTTCATAGCCAGCTGACCGAAGGCCGGAATGACGGAAAGCGTCATGGCGATAGGGCCGGAAACGTAGAGGAAGCCCAGGATGAACTGTTGCAGGAACGTCATTATTTCCCGGACGATAAGCACGGTGGTAGCCGTGAAAAGCCGCGTCATAATGCCCGAGAAGGTGAAGGAGCTGAGTGTGTCGGAGATGCTGCTAATCATGGCGGCCGCCCCCGATACAATGTCGCCCATCCCGATATTGTCATTGCTGGCCGCGGCCGCCACCGCTGGCGGCGTGGTCAGGGCGCTGAGGGCTTCGGCCGCGGACTGGTCGGTAGAGAACAGGGCCGTAAAGGCCGCAATGCCGGTACCCAGGGTATCAATCAGGCTCTGGTAGAAAAAGAGCAGGAAGAATATCCAGGTAGCCTTGATAATCGGCCCCCAGTCCATTGCCAGGCCACTGCCGCTGATAAAGCCGCGCCCGATGGTGTAGAGCAGGGCGATGCCCATCAGCGAGGGCGTCAGAAACCGGCAGGCCGTGAGCACAATGGCTAAGGTCTGGTCACAGGCGCGCAGAAACCCCGGGTCGATGCCGTAGGCCACCATTAGAAAGTTGCTCATCATTTTCCCCCGAGCTTGCGGCTCTGCTTATCTTCGACAAACTGGTCCACGGCGTAGTCGAGGCGCTGCACTTTCACGTCCTCGTACTGTATCTCCCCATCGGTGCCGACCACGAGCTGGCCGGCCTTGTCCACTTTGGGGCGGCGGTTGGTCTGCTGGTAGAACTTCACCAGCTTGTTGAGGTGGTTGCGCTCCACCGGCTTGGACGTCAGGATGGCATCGAGCTGGGGTGAGGCCTCCAGGGCAAATACCTTCCCTTTGGCTCCCTGCTTGATGAAGAACTCGCGCAGGGCATCGGTCGAGCGCACCGACTTAATCAGGTCCATCTCGTGGCCGGTGAGGCCGAGTGGGGCCTGCAGCTGGGCCAGCGAGTCCGGGTTGATGTGCCGCAGGATGATTTTGGTAGCCGAGTTATTGATAATGGCCGGCCCAATCTTGCTGCTTGTAATCTCGGTGATACCCTGGGTGATGATGGTTACCGAGCCGTTGGTTTTCCGAATCGTGCGGTACATGGATTCGATGAACTCCGAGAGCACCCCACTGAGCATCGTCCAGGCTTCATCCAGGGCGATGTACTTCACGTCATCCGGGAACTTGCGGAACAGGTCCAGGCTCAGCTCGGTGATGAGCATGGCCACCACCGGGTAGAGGTCGGGGTCGGCCTGCACCTTCGCGAGGTCAAAGCAGATGAGCCGGTACTCGCTCAAGTCCACGTCGCGCTTGGCGTTGAGCACCCGCTCGTAGCGCCCGCCGCTGATGTACTGACCCAGCACTAGGAAGAACTGGTGCATGTCGATGTACTTCATGTTTTTCTGGTACTGCCGGCGCGCCCCGTCCAGCGGGTCCGCTTCCTGCCCTTCGCCGGGCACCGACACCGGCTTTTGCATATCGGCATCGTAGCGCTCCACGAAGCGGTAGAAGCTCTCCATGCCGGGAAACTCCTCATCCTTCTGCCCCAGCTTGTCGTGCTCGTTGAGATACCCGTAGTATTCAATCAGAAACCGGCTGAGGATGGTGCGTTCCGACTTATCCAGGCCCGTATCCTTGCCTCCTTTCCAGAGGGCGGCAATCAGGGCCAGGTGGAAGTTAGTTTTCTCATCGTTGTAAAGCCACTTGTTGCCGTTGGCTTTGTCTCGGGGCACGATGAAGGGGTTGAACTCGATGGGACGCTGCGGGTCGTACTCGAAGTAGGTGTTGTCGAAATCCTCCCCGTTCAGGGACTGCAGCACGTTGCGGTAGGTGCCGCCCACGTCCATGATGATTTGCCGCGCTCCTTTCTCGTAGCGTTGCACAATCAGGTTGCCGAAAGTGTAGGACTTACCCGAGCCGGAAGGCCCGATAACCATGGCGTTCTGATTGTCCAGTGCCGTGTTGAACAGGTTCACCTGCACCAGATTGCGGAAGCGGTCCGTGAGGTATTCCCCTACCGGGTCGGTTTTGTAGGTAGCGGTCCAGTGCATGTAGCAGGCCCCCCGGTCGGCGGTGGTGGTCAGCCAGCGGTCGGGCACCTGGTTGGCGTTGCCCGGCAGCAGGCCGAAGAACACCGGCAGGGCCAGGTAGCTTTCCACCACGCTTTCCGTGCCGAACATGTAGCGGAAGGCGGCCGTGGCCCGCTCAACGTTTTCCCGCCGGCTGGTATCGTTGGTATCCCACAGCATAACCGAGAGGTGCAGGCCCACAATCTGCTTGTTTTCGGCCCGCACCTCGGCGGTAAACTCCTCGACTTCGGCCGCCCGCAGGTGGTTATCCTGGGTGGCCAGGAAGGAGAGCGAGGCGTTCAGCTTGCGGTCGGTATCCAGGCTGCTTAGCTCGGCGCGGGTATCCTGAATCATCAGGGCCTGCGTGAGGACGTGCGGGCACTGGAGAATATGCGTGAGCGGGTAAAGCATGGGCGCGGTGACGCCGTAGCTGTTTTTCACGGCCGGGTAGGCGTCCGAGCCCTGGCCCACCATCGACAGGACATTGACCTTCTGCTCCCCCACGCTGAACGTGCCCATATCGTTGCCCATCTCGCGCTCCTGCCGGGTGGGCTGGCCGTCGAAATTGAGGTTGAAGTACTGCAGGTACAGCTGGTGGATTTCCTGGCTGCTAAGCCGCTCGAAGGTGACGCCGCCCAGGTTCTTTATGCCCTGAATGAATTCGACCGCGCCGCTTTCGGCCACCTCCAGGGTTTGCACCAGCTGCGCAAACGGATTCTTGAGCACGGCCTCGCCGGCGCGGGCCACCAGGGCATTGACTGCGTTGGTTTTAGGCGACTTTACCGCCGCCGGCGCAAACGAGACAAACAAGTAAGACTTCTGAAACAGCACCAGCCGCTCGTAGAAGTGCTTGTTCATCTTGTTTTCAAAGTAGGTCTGCTGGGTTTTGTCTTCGCGGTAGGGCCGGTCGTAATAGATGTCTGTTTTCTGCACGATGCTGCCTACCGGCAGGGCCCGCAGCACCCCGACGAGGGCGGCTTGGAAGGCCTCGTAGTCTTCAATGGTCCAGCTTTCCATTTCGGCCGGCTCGACCAGGAAGCCCACGCCGACGCGCCCATCCTTGAACACGACCTTGTCGCCCTCGAAGCTATGCACCGGCATCACCGCGTTAAACGCGGTGGTTTTTGGCTTTTTTGTCATGAGCGGGAGTTGGTAAAGGCCCCACGGCCAGGCGGCGGGGCTGAATGAAGGTGAAGGAGAGCCACCCCATCAAAAAGCCGGGCGCTTGCTTTCGGCTCAGGTAGCGCAGGCCCATGATGAGGCCCAGTTCCACGATGATGACTAGCAGGTAGATAATGCGGGGGATTTTGACTGCCATCCCCAGAAATCCGAGCAGCAGCACGGAACCGATGAACAGGCCAACCATGATGCCCAGGTCCTGAATATTCATCCCCAGGACCTGGGCTGGTCGCTCAATAGACTTATAAGAGCGCATGAGAACGGACTCAGGGCTTAGCGTACGCCACCTTCGCCGCCGCCTACGGCACCTACCAAATCGTCCTTGAACAGCTGGAAGCCGAACCACAGAATGACCCCGCCGACGAGCCAGCCCAGGGAGCCGAGCGCATCCGGGGCACCCTGCACGAACTTCATGACCACGCGAATCAGGCCGATAATCAGGATAATGGCGAAGATGACCTGCACGATGCCCACGACGGTTTCCTGTACTCCTTCGAGGGCACCCTGAGCGCTACCGCTTTGGGCAAAAGCCGCCCGGTTGGACAACGCCAGGGCGGTCAGCATGGCATAGGCGCGTTTCTCTGCTTTGGATGGTTGGTAGGCGTGTCCGGCAACTGCCAATTTCTTGGCCAGGGAAAGGGGGTTGGTGAACATTGGGGAAAGGGTGTTGGAAATGGAGTGTGAGGGCGCTTATCTCCCCGGAAGCGGTGGAAAACGGATTAGGCGCAGCGCAACAGCGGCTGACTTGCTGGTGCAGGGCTGGCACGCGGCTGCGCCCCGGCCAGACAGGTCTGGCCCGGTGCTTAAAAGCAGCTGGGGGCGGCTGGGGCGGGCACTGGAAGAAGTGGGAAGGCCGGGGCGGCGGGTAGCGGGGATGAGTGAGGTAGCATAGCGGGAGGGTAGAAATGAGAATGGGTAGTTGCTCGTAAGTAGGCCGGGTGCCGGCCGCCGGGGCCGGCTTACTTTCCGGGATACAGCCCCGTCAGCGCCGCTTTCTGGCTGGCATTCTTGGCCGCGAGGGCTGCCCGCTTGCGCTGGCGTAGCTCTACCTGCTTCAGCTGATTGGCTTGGTCATTTTTGGTCGGGGCGGCCGTCGTAATCGGGTTGTCATAGAGGGATTCCGGCACGGCATCATCTGCCGCAGCTACCGGGGCTGAATGCGAAGTGTCAGCCGTAGAGGCCGTTTCAATAGTTGGAAATGCCGCTTCTTCCATGCCCGTAGTGGTCGGGCTTTCCGGCTCGTCGATACCAAGCCTATCAAAAACCGACACTGCCGCCGTACCTAGCGCGTGAACCGAAGAGACTACCGGTGGCGCACCATCGGTCGGCGTGGCCTCTGCCTCCTCAGTGGCCGGCACCTCTGCTGTCATAGCGGCCTCATTCTCAGCTGCAGCATCCGCCGCAGATTCCGTAGCCGCCAGCTCCCGCGCCGTGATTTGGTCGGCTTCCATGCGGTCCGCTTCTGCCTGTAGCTCCTGCTCCTCCTTGGCCCGGAAATCCTCTTCGGGCATCAAGCGCGAGATGGGGTTGTCGGCTGACACGGGTGGCGCGGCTTCGGCCGGCGCGGGCGTCGGCTTTGGCCCATAGTGAAAGGAGCGCACCGACCGGTGGTTGCTGGTGGCTACCAGCACCTCCGGCTTGCCCTTCCCGCTGCCGGTGAAGCGCCACCACACCAACCCCAACAGGGCCGCGAGGGGCAGAAGTACCAGCAGGAAGAACAGGGCAGCTTGCATACTGGCGATGCTTTACGCCCCGTGTTCTGATAAAGTTCTGAAAGATTTCTAAAGTAATTCTTTTAAACTTCTTAAGAGTTTCTGCGTTAGCCGCAGTAGTCCGTTTCCGCAGCCTCTGCACCCATTAAGCTGACCGGCGGCTAATCGTACTATTTTGGCTTTTTGAGTTACCTGTTTGCAGCGTTTAGCTGCAATTTGTGTCTTTGTGGATTCTTTGCGTAAGCATCTGTCCACTCACACCTTTTGCACTATAACACCAACTGTTTACATGGTACCATCTCCACACATTTCGGCCCCGCTGGGCTTCCCCGACCTAAAGCTTTCCGTTCCCTATGCCGACGCCATCCGCTACGCCCAATTTCGCCTGTTGATGCTGGCCAAGGGGGAGTTGAAGTCGTTCTGCGAACAGCACGAACTGCCCTACACCAGCATCGTGGGCCTGAAAAACAACTCCCTCAAACGCGAAGAGCCGCGCTTACTACAGCGCCTGCTCCGCAGCCTGGCCGTCGATACGGAGGTAATCCGCATCCCCCCCAATAGCCAGAGTCCCCGCTTCCTGTTTCCCACGGTAGAAGCCCTGACCACTTTTCAGCAGCAGCTCAAGTGCTTTGACAGTGGCAACCCTCCCCTTCCCGAATCCGAAGCCGCCACGGGCGGCGCGGAAACCCCTACCCCGTAACCACGACCGGATAGCCTTCCTGGTAGCCGAGCGGTACTTCTCACCGCTTTTCTTTCCCCGCCCGGAGCTACTGGTCATGTAAGACCACCAGTAAGCTACCCGCGATGAATGCACCCCGTGAGAACGACCCCAACGAGCTTGACCGGTTCAAGCGTGATATTGACCTCGTAGACTACGCCGAGCGGCAGGGCTACCAGGTAAAAAAGGAAGGCAAGCGCGGCGACTGGCACCAGCTCGAAAAAGACGGGGAGGTGCTCATCGTCACGCGCAAAGACGACCATCAGGTGTACCTCAATACCGGCGACGACCGGGACAAGGGCAGCGTCATTGATTTTGCGAAAACCCGGGGCGGTGATGGCCACGGGCTGAATTTGGGGCAGGTCCGCCAGCAGCTACGCGAGTATCTGAATGACGGGCCTGCCCCAACTCGTGCCTATGCCCCGGCCGCCGACGTGACCCGGCTGAACGCGTTACCCGTTGGCAACCCCGACCACGAGCGCCAGGCCGAGGAGGACCGTCGGACGCGGCTCATCTCCGAGGTGCTGGGCGTGAAGCGGGAACTGACCGACCGCACGTACCTGCACGGCCGGGGCATCGAGGACCAGACCATCGACAGCCCGGCTTTTCGGGGCCGCATCTTCACCGCGCAGCAGAACGAGCACAAAAACACGGCTTTCCCTTTGTACAACGCCGAGGGGCTGGCCAGCGTCGAGCAGAAGAACGAGCACTACAAAAACCTGCTTCCATTGCCTAAAAACGGCATTTGGGTATCCCACCCCACCGAGGGGAAAGGCACTCAGGTGGAGCGCATCATCGTCAGCGAATCAGCCATTGATTCGTTGTCCCACCACCAGCTGAAAAGCGGCCAGGACCAGAAAAACACCATCTACATTGCCACCAGCGGCACACCGACCGAGGCCCAGGTAGCCCTGATTCAGCGGGTGATTGACAAGCAGGAGCCCCGGGAGGTCGTGTTGGCCAACGACCGCGACGCCGGGGGGCGGCAGTTCAACATGAACTACCTGAATGAATTGCACCCGGCCCGGCCGCTGGTGCCCGTGGCCGAGCAGGAAGCCTACAAAGAGCCAACGCGGCCGGTGGAGTGGCACGCCACCAGCGACAAGTACCACACGGGCTTGAAAGTGACCTATCACCACGACTCGGCCGAAGCCGGCGCGCAGCAGGTGCAGCAGCTTAGCGACCGGGTAGGCCAGATGAACGGCACCCAGGAAGCCGGCCCCACCATTGCCCTGGAGGTGCAGCGCAGTTCCGACCGGGAAACGGTACTGCGGTTGTCGGTGGCCAAAGCCGACACCGCGCAGTTGGAGGTGCTGACCCACGAGCTATACCGGCAGCGCGAACAGCTACGCCCGGAGCCGGAGCGCCAGCAAGAGACGTTCCTGCGGGTAGATTACCCGGTAGCAAAAGACTGGAACCGCGACCTGGAGTTAACCCGGCTGGGCCTGAATGCCGAGCAAATCCGCGCCCAGGCCCAGCGCGACGAGCAGCAGCGCGAAGCGGAGCGGCAGCAGCGCCTCGCCGAGCAGCACCGCCAGGAGCAGGAGCAGCGCCAACTGGCGCGCCAGCAGGAGCAGCAGCGCCGCGAGAGCACCCCGGAAGCTCAAGAGCAGCGCGACGCGGAAGACCGCCGATTCAATCAGGCCGTGCTGGGCGCGGCCGTCGCCAGTACCGACGCCACGCCGGAGTCGCGCCCGTTCCGCTCCTACCAGTCCGAGCAGGAAGCCGCCGCGCACACCGCGCAGTTTGTGCACGCCCGAGATGCGGGGTTGGTTTTGCTGAAAGAGTACATCAACGATAACCCCGCCCCCACCGGCCGCAAGGTGGATGAAACCGAGCAGCAGGAAAGCCGTGACCGGGCGCGCTACGCCGAACGAAACCTAGCCCCGACGCTGGCCACTGTGCCGGCCGCTGAGGAGAAAACCGCGACGTGGAAGATTGACGAAGTTGCCCCCAACACCACCGGCCGCGCCGAGGCTTGGAAGGAGGTGCTGGATAACAGCTCGTACAGCTACAAGACGAGCGAAATCCGCAGCACGATTGACGAGCAGGGCATCCGCCGCGCTGAGTTCGATATGACCTATCGTAACGACCAGCCCGATATTGCCATCATCCACGCCATCATTACGAACACCAACGCCCGGGCCGACGCCGGCCAGGAAGTATATGCCGGCGTTAGCGTCAGCGAGAGCGAGGCCGACCGTGCAGCACGCCAAGTAGTCGCCGAGGCCGCCGCCATTCAGCCCCACAACCGCGACCGGAGCATGGACCAGGCATCGGCCACGCCGGCAGCCGAGGGGTCGCCGGAGCATCGGGCCGCCGAAGCAGTCCCCGCGCCGCAGGGCGACGAGAAGCAGGTCGTTATCAAGGTGGAAGAGGTTACGCCAGCGCTGGGTGCCCGCGGCCAGGCCGAAGCCGTGAAAGAAGCCGTGGCAGGCAGCGGCGCGAAGACCGGCGATATTCAGAGTACGACTGATGCGCAGGGCATCCGCCACTCGGAGATGAAGGTTTCGTACCGAACAGACCAGCCCGAAATTGCCCGAATCAGCCAAACGCTCGATGCCGTGGCCAGCCAGCAGGGCAGCAGCGTGATTGAGCACAGCAGCGACCGGGCCGAGCGCCGCGAAATCAGCAAGGGCTACGAAATGGCCCAGCCGCAGCGTACCCAGGAAATCACCCGGTAGCCGGGCGCTTCGCGCCCAGTTAACTGACTGGCCACAACGAAAAACACCGCCCTGATTTGCAGAGCGGTGTTTTTCGTTATGGCCAGTTGGATGTTAATACATGACGTTGGCTCCGGCCACGGTGTAGAGCGGGTCTTCCATAATGTTGACCTCGATGATGGAATCGGCTTTGCCCAACAGGCGGCGGCAGTCGGGGCTGAGGTGGCGCAGGTGCACGGTTTTACCGGCCCGGTGGTAGCGTTCGGTGAGCTTGTTGAGTGCCTCAATGGCCGACATGTCAGCTACGCGGCTTTCCTTGAAATCAATAATGACTTCACGCGGATCGTCGAGCACGTCGAACTTCTCGCCGAAGGCCTGGGCTGAGCCGAAGAACAGCGGTCCGTAGATTTCGTAGTGGCGCACGCCGGCTTCGTCCACGTATTTGCGGGCCCGGATGCGCTTGGCATTCTCCCAGGCAAAGACCAGGGCGGCGATAATCACGCCGATGAGCACGGCCAGGGCCAGGTTGTGCAGCAGCACGGTGATGGCCGTTACGAGCACCATGACGATGAGGTCCGACACCGGCATCTTGCCGAAGGTTTTCAGCGAGGCCCACTCGAATGTGCCCACGGCCACCATAATCATGAGGCCGGTGAGTGCCGCCATCGGGACCCGCTCGATGAGTGACGCGCCAAACATGATGAACACCAGCAGCATGACAGCCGCCACGATGCCCGAGAGCCGCGCCCGCGCCCCGGAGGAGATGTTAATCAGGCTCTGGCCAATCATGGCGCAACCGCCCATGCCGAAGAGAAAGCCCGAGGCAATGTTGGCCGCGCCCTGCGCCACGCACTCCCGGTTGGTGCTGCCCCGCGTCTCGGTGATTTCGTCAATCAGATTGAGCGTGAGTAGGCTCTCAATCAGTCCCACCCCGGCCATGATGGCCGCGTAGGGAAAAATGATGCCCAGCGTGGCCAGCGTCAGCGGCACGGCCGGGATGTGGAACGGCGGAAACCCGCCCTTGATGGAGGCAATGTCGCCCACGGTTTTGGTCGAAATGCCTAGCCCAATTACCAGCCCGGACACTACCAGAATGGCCACCAGCGAGGCCGGTACCACTTTGGTGAGGCGCGGCAGCCCGGCAATGATGAGAATGGTGAGGCCTACCAGCCCCAGCATGGTGTAGAGGGCTGAGCCCGTGAGCCACTGGTGGGCGCCGGCCGCGTCCACGGTCTGAAACTGCACCAGCTGCGAAAGGAAGATGATAATGGCCAGTCCATTGACGAAGCCGAACATGACCGAGTGCGGCACCAACCGAATGAACTTGCCCAGCCGCAGCACGCCGGCGGCTACCTGCAGCACGCCCGCCAGGATGACGGTGGCGAAGATGTATTCCACCCCGTGGCTTTTGGCCAGAGCCAGCAGCACCACAGCAATGGCCCCGGTGGCGCCGGATATCATGCCCGGCCGGCCGCCGATGAGCGAGGTCACGAGGCCCATGACGAAGGCCGCATACAGACCCACCAGGGGCGAGAGGCCGGCAATGAGGGAAAAGGCCACGGCCTCCGGCACCAGGGCCAGGGCTACCGTGAGGCCCGAGAGAATTTCGTTTTTGTAACTGACTTTGTACTGACTGAAGTACTGAACTACTTGTTGCATGAATCACACTGAAAAAGGGGCAAAAGAAAAGCCGCACCCATCCAGCAGGATGGGGCGGCCGGGGCATTCTAAGCCGGTCGTCAGGGTGGGGTGAGCTTGAAAGTAGGAGACAGGAAAAAGGGCATTACGGAGGCAAAGGTACGCTAAATCAGTTAATGGCAGGCTTTACTTACCCTCTCAGGGCTCAATAGTCGGCTCGGTGGGAGCCGTGCGCAGCAGCCCAAACCCCAGCGTGCCCGCCGTGAGCGACGCCACCAGAATAGCCAGCTTAGCCACATCGGTGCCGGCCGAATGTTCCCCCAGGGCCAATAGCGTGACGAAGATGGACATGGTAAAGCCAATGCCGGCCAGCAGCCCCGCCCCCCACAACTGCCGCCACGAGACGCCGGGCGGCAGCGTAGCCCACCCCAGACGGACCGTGAGCCAGCTCAACGCTCCAATGCCCAGCGGCTTGCCTACCACGAGCCCGGCCAGAATGCCCAGCCCCAGCGGCGAAAGCAGCCCACGCACGGCCGACGGCTCAATCACCAGGCTGGTGTTGGCGAAGGCAAACAAGGGAATGATACCGAAGCTCACCACCGAGTGCAACTGTTGCTCCAGCCGCTGCGCGGGCGAACTGCTGCGCAGGTACAGAAACTCCAATTCCTCGCTGATGACGCGTGGGGTTGCCTCGGGCTCCTGGGTTTTCTCGCGCAGCAGGGCCAGCCGCTCGTCCACGCGGCGCAGCAGCTCCGGCCGCGAGAAGGGAATGCGAAACGGGATGGCCGCCGCCAGCAGTACCCCGGCCAGGGTGGCATGAATACCCGATTTGAGCATAAAAAACCACAGCACCGCGCCCAGCGGCAGGTAGGCCCACAAGCTGCGTATGCGCAGCCAGTTGAAGGCCAGCAGCACCGCCCAGGTCCCCAGCGCCAGGTACAGGTAGTGCAGATGCAGCTCCGTCGTATAGAAACCGGCAATAACCAGCACCGCGCCCAGGTCATCGACGATGGCCAGCGCGGTCAGAAATACTTTCAGGCCAAGCGGCACCCGTGGGCCCAGCAACTGCAGCACGGCCAGCGCAAAGGCAATGTCGGTGGCCATGGGAATGCCCCAGCCCCCGGCAGTGGGTGTGCCGTGATTGAAGACGGTAAACAGCAGTGCGGGCATAAGCATGCCGCCGAGGGCCCCGGCGATAGGCAGCGCGGCCTGGCGCGGTGAGGACAGCTCGCCGTCAAGCACTTCTCGCTTGATTTCCAGGCCCACGATGAGGAAAAACACGGTCATCAGCCCGTCGTTTATCCATTCCACTACCGTGTGGTCGAGGGCGTAGCCGTTCACGGCCAGGCGCAGGTGCTGGTCCCAGATGGCGGGGAAGTAGCGGGCCGGCCCCCAATCGGTATTGGCCAGCACCAGCGCCAGTATGGCACTTATCATCAGGACAATGCCGCTAGCAGCTTCGCGGCGAAAAAACTCAGCAAAAGGCCGCACCAATGGACGGACAAGTGATTTGACAACCATCATGAACAAGGTATAAGTAGCTGTTCATACGTGCTACAACACCAAAATAAGATGCAGCGACAGCAGCAGAGGGCTAAACTTATTGAAAGCGTTGCGTCAGGACCGACAACAAGAGGCAGATGAATAAGCATCGGTCCTTATTCCATTACCGACTCGACAAAGGAGCAACGATTGGGGCAGTGGGGGAAAAAAGCGGAATAAATCTATGTAAAATGCGCGTTAATAAATGTACATAATGCAACAATAAATGCATGATTTGCGTTTAATAAGTATATAGCAACACACACAACAGCAACCGCTTATCATGAAAAAGACCACGAAAGCCGCCGCCAAGAAAGCCACCAGCAAGGCCACCACCACCCGCCCCGACGTTTACCAGATTGTAACCGACCGCATCATTTCGGCCCTCGAAGGCGGCATTATTCCGTGGCGCAAGCCGTGGAACGCGGTTTACGGTTTGCCCCGTAACTACGCCACCGGCCGCGTTTACAGCGGTATCAACCTGTTTTTGCTGCATTTCAGCGGTGTCCTGCCGTTTTTCATGACGTTCAAGCAGGCCCTCGAAATGGGCGGTAATGTCCGTAAGGGTGCCAAAGGTCATCAGGTGGTGTACTACAACGTTTCCACCCGCGAGAACAAGCAAACCGGCAAAGAGGAAAAAATGCCCTTTCTGAAGTATTACACCGTGTTTTCGGTGGAGGATATTGAAGGCATTGCGTTCGATTTGCCCAAAGTGGAGAAGCGCGAGTTTACCCCCAGCGAGGTAGCCGAAGGTATTGTGGAGGCGTGGGACGGTAAGCCCGCCATTCAGCACCTGCACCAGCGCGCCTATTACTCTCCTTCACTGGACTTTGTGAATATGCCCAAGCCGGAGACGTTCACCACGTCGGAAGGCTACTACCAAACCCTTTTCCACGAACTGACCCACAGCACCGGCCACAAGTCCCGCCTTGACCGGGCCGACCTGACCGCCGGCGAAGGCAAGCAAAGCCTGAGCTATGCCCGCGAGGAGTTGACCGCCGAAATGGGTGCTTCGTTCCTGAGTGCCGCCGCCGGCATTGCCACCGAGCAGACCGAGGAAAACGCCGTGGCCTATATCCAAAGTTGGTTGGAGCGGCTGAAAAATGATAAGCAGCTAGTCATCAAAGCCGCCAGCAAGGCCCAGAAAGCCGCCGAGCTGATTCTGGGTCACACCACTGAGCCGGACGAGCCGCAGGCTCAGGAGCAGCCCGCCGAGCAGTTGCAGCAGCCGGCGCCCGGCGCGGTGATGGTGGCCGCCACGAGCGAGGCAGCGCCCGAGCTTGATGCCATCGGCCGCGAGTACGCTGCCGCAGAGTTGAGCTGGCTAGCCGCCGCTTAGCTCTCAGGGCCGGGGTAGCAGCAAAGCCGCTGCTACCCCAAAGCTCCTAGCCCTAGCCATAACTCTAGCCCTAGCTCTAATTCTAGTCTCTTTCCTGATGAAAGCCAGCGAAGCCCCCACCATTCAGCACCCCAACTGGAACCAGTACCGCAACCGGATAATAGCCGCCATCGCCGACGTGGAGGTAATGATGCAGCAGCTTGGCAAGGGCATCAACAGCGAGGTGCTGACCGAGGAGGTAGCCGAACGCCTGATGATGGAAATAGATACGCCCGAGGCGTACGAGGCGCTGCTAAAGCTGGTTCGGGCGACCCGAGACATAGCCCGCGAGGGGCTGCGCATGACCCGCGAGGAGCAGGGAGGCCAGTACGCCTTGATTCTCGTATGATTCCCTTCTCCTGTCCACCTTATACTACCTACCCATGCCAGAATATAAGGATTTAGCCGTAGGCGAGGCCGTGTATTACCCCTTTGAGAAGGCGGTAGGGCTGATTTATGAAACCTATACGTTCGTTGACGGACCCGACCACCGGCCCGGCGTTTCGCTGCTGCTGAGCGACGGGCGCAACGTGGGCGGCTTCAATGCCGAGGAGGCTGACCTATACTTGGTGCCGCTGGGTGATACGGGCCTGCGCTACGAATTTGCTGACGTCGGCCAGCTGTCCGGCGACTTCCGGCGCGGCGTGTTTGCCGAGGCCTTCCACAACGCCCACGTCCTGCACCTCTCGCGCACGTTGGCCATCGCCCCGCAGCGCTAGGCCGCCGGCCGGGCCTGACCAGCCTGGCCGCTTCTTCATCCCTAACCAGTACCCCGATGAGCCAAGCCGAGAAATTCGACCCCACCGCCCGGATTTACGCCGCGCAGGAAGCCTATTTAGCCATTGAGCAGCAACCCCAGGACAAAGCCGAAAAGCAGCTGTTGGAGCAAGCCCGCCGCTATGTACAGGCCCACAGCCACCAGAATGATTTACGCGACCTGGCCGGCCCAATCCGGAAACTGATGGGCAATGCTTACCAGGTAGGGTGCGGCGGCTCGCACATCTGGATTAAGCGTACCCCAGCCGACGCTGGGCCGCGTAGCCCGGAGCGGCTGGCCGTCGTCGCTGACCGGCTGACCACGGCCTACCGGGATTGGTTCGAGCCCAGGGTGCCCGGCGGCCCCCGCCGCAGCATCCGCACCGAGCAGGGCTTGCCCATTGCCGGGGTTGCAATCACTACCAGCACCCCTACGCGATGACCAAGCGCGTGACGTGCATACTACACGAGTAGCCCCGCCGCCATCAAGCCACCGAGCGCAGCAGCCTTCCCGGTTGTTTCGCTCTTTTTTTGCCCATTCCAGCGGGGGCAGTGGGGGAAAAAGCAGACGTAAAATGCATTATTAAAAATGTATAAAGTGCATCTATTTTGGTATGATTTGCGTTTAATAAGTAAGTAGGAAACGCACCTAAACCCCCTTTTTGATATGGAAATTACCCCCGTTCCCCAGCCCGCCGCGCACCCTATCGTTCTGGTTGGCCCGCACCTTTTCAATCTGTCCAATGTGCAGATGTTCTACGGCGGTGCCGGTGCCGCCCTGACCGTGGCCGCATGGTGGAAGAAGCTCCCCGCTACCGTGTTTCTGCAAGTCACCCAGCGCGGCGCGGCCTTGTTGGCAACGATGGTCGGCGTAACCGCCCGCGGCCAGGTGGTGACGACGCCGGCTTGCTACTTAGGCCCGTTCCGCATCGAGGGCACCGAACGCGTGTTTTCTACCGTCCGGGAGCTAGGCGAGTACCTGTTGGCCCAGCGTACCGCAATGGTGCCGGCCGAGGGCACCGCCACGGTGCTGGGTTTGGATGGGAGCCTGACCGAGATACGCCCGAGCAAAGGTAAAACCTTCAAATTCGACCAGCTACGGCCCCTTATCGGCGCCGATACGCTGGACATTCACTATTTCCAGCATGGCCCACTTGCCGGCTATATTCTGGTAATCGACAACAACGGCAAATACAGCGGGGCCGCGCTCAATTTGTTGGCTACGGCCGCTTGGTTTGATACCTACCCGCCCGAGCAGTACAGCCCGATTGATGTAGTAGTCGGCACCGTTGTTCTAATGAAATCCGAGCAGTTGCGCTAGTTACTTCCGGTAAGAAAGCCGCCCCTGACCGGGCGGCTTTTTTCGTGCCCGTTCCGCAGAAACTCGCTGATAAAAAAACGCATAAATAAATGTACAAAGTGCATCTATTTAGGTATGATTTACGTTTAACAGGTATAGCAAAGCTGCTCACCCTTTAGCCCTCTTTCTATGCTGACCGCCCCCACTCCCGCCCCCGTTGCCACGCTTTCCAATGCTGGCCTGATGCTGATGGTACAGTCAGCCCGCAGCAACCTACGGCGCGTGCTGAACCACCCGGCTTTCACGCCGGAGCGCCGCCAGAAGGCCGAGGACCTGATTAGCAAATCCACTGACGCGGCCCAACTGATGAAGTGGAAGGTCCTAGCCATTGCCGAGAGCGAGAAATGGGAAGACGCTCAGCTTGAGAAAGAAGCCCGTGAGTTAGGCCCAGCCGCTCACCCCAACTACCTCTATTAGTCCCTACCCAAGTCCTTACTCCGATGAAAAAGACCAGCCCAGAAATGTCTGCTTCCAACCAGCCAGTTTACCATTTCCAGCACCGCGAGAACGGTAGCCTTATTGTAGTCCGGGGCGAGTTGTCCGATTTCTACGGCTTCTATGATATAGAAGAGTTTGCCGGCACCGACCAACAGGATGCCGCGCAGCGGGCCGATGCTGGCTACTGGAAAGACCTTACTGACTTCTTGTACTTGGAAGTGCCCGCCGAAGGGGCACCGCGGATTCTTGAACTCGTCGCCGGCACCGTAGACCAGGTGCAGGACGTGACCGCCCAGCACCCCGGCCCGTTTCGCATTCCGGGGCGGGTGCCCTTCACGGCCACTGACCAGGCCGACGAGTACGCGACGCTGAGCGACCTGGCTGCTGAAATGAAGCCCCAGCCCGCGCAATACCGGGGGCGCATCGTGGCGCAGGGCGGGCTACTCCGGTGGTTTGCGTTTGAGGAAGAGATGGGCGGCAGCGGGGAATGCCCGTGGGAGCCGGTAGAGTTGAACTTGGGAGCCTATCCGCACGATTCGTACGCCTACCATTCTGGCAAGCGGGCCACCCCGGAGCAGGGCCAGAGCTACGGCACCGTAACCCTGTGGCAGCAGCCAGACGGGGCGCAGCGGTACTACGTCGAAATTGCGCCCACCGAGGGCCATGCTTTTCCCTACCTCGTAGCCCACACGCCAGCGGAGGTGCGTAGCTGGTATGATTTCCGATTTACGCCCTACGCCCCGCCGACGGTCTAACCAAACTGGCCCATCCCCCGCACAGAGCGGGAGTTGGGCCAGTTTTTTCTTCCCCACTGCCCCTATTTTGTTTGCTAAGGAATGGTGGGGCGATTACTTATTTATACAGTGCCGGCCGGAAACAGACAGCAGTTGAGGTCCGATAGCAACGAGTGAGATAATTTGTTAGGGCAACTGCGCCAACGGGCCATATTTTGCCGTACTCCCCAATGACGAATTTACCAGCGCATCAAGCAAAGAGGTAACTTTCCGGCTGGTATTACCCTTCATCCTCCTTATGGCATCCACTTCCGCGCCCGCGCCCATTTCCTTTAAGGTCACTTTAGACAACACCGACCTGACCATCAAAGCCTCGACGCTGGCGGAGTTGCTGGACGGAACCCGGATGCTGAAAAAGGATATTGTCGCCCTGTGGAACATCAATCCGCGCACCTACGATAAGCGCCATGACCAGCCGGGCGGCATGACCCAGGACGAGCTACACAAGCTTGCTGCAGCCCTGAAAGTGCCGTACCTAGATATTGCCAAGCTAGTGTATCAGGAGTGTGCGGCCGACCCCAACGCTCGTAAAACGCCACTCAACAAGGCCGAGTAACATCTTGTGCTGCGATGAACATCAACGACCTGCTTGTTCCCCGGCATCCCCTCCCGCGCCTGCACGAGCAGCAGGTGCAGGCGTTGCTGCAAATGCCGGAAACGGAACGTGCCGAGCAGGCGCAGCTGTTGCGCGTGGGCAATGCCGCGTATCGCTACCACCAATTAGCGGATAGCCACCTCACAGAAGTTGATTTTCACCACTGGCTAGCCGGGTTGCCGCCCCGGATGCGTCAGGCGATGACTGCCGCCGGTTTCGCGGCGGCAAATAGCAGCTGGGCTTTCCGCCGCCACGTGCTGGAACGCCGCGACCTTGGGTACACGGCCTTTATGCAGCAGCAGCTTTCGGCAGAGGATTGGGCTTTCCTGCAGCAGCAGGATGCCGAGTCAGCTTAGCGTGATGGTACTATCCAACGGCATAAGAAGGTCAAAAAGCCCGCGGAATTCGCGGGGGATAGCGCGGCAGGTAACGCAAACCGGGCAACCTCCCATCGGAAGCTGCCCGGTCGAATCACATAATATACCTGATTGAGCTAGTTTTTTACCTGCTTGGCCAGGTCATCAAGGGCCGCCTTAAATTCGGGCGTGTCGTACTCGGCCATCCCGTCGTGGCGGGCGGCCACTTGCCCATCCGGGCCCAGAATGACCGTAGAAGGAATGGAGTTGGAGTCGAACGGCGGGGCTAGGGGGCCGGCGGGGAAATATACCGGGAAGGTATAGCCCTGGCGCTTGAGCATCGCCTGGGCCTTGGCGGGGTTCTCATCCAGCGAGAGCATCACGAAGGCTACCTTTTTCGGGTCCATTTTCTTGTAAAGCGCGTGAATGCCGGGCATCTCGGCCACGCAGGGCGGGCACCAGCTAGCCCACAGGTTGACGAACACCACCTTGCCTTTGAGGTCACTCAGGTTGACGGATTTTCCATCTAGCGTGGTCAAAGGCAGGCTATGCGGATAGGCGGCCGTCCCGCCCGTCGGCGTGATGGGCGCGGCTGCCGAAGCCACCGTGGCTACCGGCACTTCGGCCTTCCAGAGGCCCGTGGCCAGTAGGCCGCGCTGAATACCACCCAGAACCGGGGTGCGTAGCGGGGTGAACAAAACGAGGGCAAACAAAGCCAGCGGCAGCCACTGGAGAAGATTCTTACGATTCATGGTCAAAGGATTTAAGAGCGCAACACTAAACAAATGACAAAACGTTCATATATCAAACCCCAGCGGGCTTACCCTCCGCGACTGTTAAGGGCTGGCCGTCGGGCACCTGCTCACCGGCTTCCCGGACTAGCTCATCGCCGGGCTGTAGCGGCCCAAACACCACCACGGTGTCGCGGCTGAGCAGCTGACCTTTGCGCACGGGCACCCACTGGGCCCGCCCCTGCTGCACGCGCACTACCTGAGCCTGCTTGGGCGCGTCCGGGGTGGCAAACACGGCCGAGGTGGGCACAGCACGAGCATTTAGCTCCGTCGGTAATGCCACCACTACCTGGGCGTACATACCCGCTTTCAGGCGGCCGTCGGCGTTGGGCACGTCCATTTCCACCAGCTCCGAGCGCACCGTCTGACTCAGGCGGCTGGCGTTGCGGCGGAACACGCCGGTGAAGGTCTGGCCGGGAAAGGCCGGCACGGTGAACGGCACCGAAGCGCCCGGCTTCAGCCACTGGCCGGCCGCGGCTTCGGGCACGGCCACCTCCAGGCGCAGGGTGCGGCTGTTTTCCAGCGAAAACATAGGCGCAGCCGGCTGGCCCCCACCTGGCCCCACCAGGGCCCCGGCCGACACGTTGCGAGCCGTGATGATACCGCTGAACGGAGCCCTTACCACCAAATAATTGCTCAGCTCCCGGCTGGCCTGCAGCTCGGAATAGGCGGCCTGCACGTTGGCCTGGTCGGCCTGCATTTCGGCGCGGGCTCGCTCCAGGTCGTTGGGCGAGATGGTGCCCGGCTCCTGGCTGGTGCGCAATAGCCGTTCGTAGCTGGCCCGGGTGCCGGAAAGCTTGGCTTGGGTCGCCTGCCAGCGTGAGCGGGCTCGCGCCAGCTGGGCGGCCAGCTCCGGGGCTTCGAGCACGGCCAGCGTCTGGCCTTTGGTCACGCGCGCGCCGCGGTCCACCAATACCTGTTTCACGAAAGCCCCCACGCGGGGGAAAAGGTCCACCTGCTCATAGGGCTTGAGCTCGGCGGGCAACCGCAGCCGGCGTACGACCGGGGCGGCGCTCAGCCGGAAGGTCGTAACAGCGGCCGGGGCGGCGGGAGAGGACTTTTCGGCCGCCGGCTCCGAAGCCCCGGACGAGCAACTGCCCAGCGCGCCGCTCAGCAGCAGACCCACCAGTGATAAGGAAGCAGGTTTAGGTGAACGGGCAATCAATTTCAGGAAGGCATTCATAGTAACTCAGTAGGAAGAAAAAGAAGATTAAGCAGCCTGTCGGGTGCGGGCGGGCAGCAGGGAGCCGGATTCGTAGCCCACCCGGCGCATGGCCCAGCCGAACACGTGGGGCAGCACCAGCAGCGAAGCCAGGGTGGAGGCGATGAGCCCGCCGATGACGGCCTGGCCCAGCGGAGCAATCTGGTCACCCCCTTCGCCCAGGCCCGAGGCCATGGGCAGCATGCCGGCAATCATGGCAATGCTGGTCATCAGAATGGGTCGGATGCGGGTGTCGGCCGCCAGGCGGGCGGCCAGCGGCACGTCGCGGTGCTCGTGGCGCAAATGGTCGGCGCTGGTGATGAGTAGAATGGCATTGGCCACCGACACGCCCACGCTCATAATCATGCCCATGTAGGACTGCAGGTTGAGCGTGGCACCCGTGGCCAGCAGCATGAGCAGGGAGCCCGCCACTACCGCCGGCACGACCGAGAGCACCACCAGCGAAAGGCGGAACGACTGGAAGTTCGCCGCCAGCAGCAGGAAAATCACGACGATGGCCATGCCCAGCCCGGTCTGCAGACTGCTCATGGTGTCTTCCAGCAGCTGGGGCTGGCCCACGAGGTTGGCCACGACGCCCCGAGGGGGCTCCCCGACTTGTTTGAGGGCCTTACGCACGGCCTGGGCGGCCGTGCCCAGGTCCCGGTCCTGCACGTTGGCCGTGATGCTGACCAGCCGGTACGGGCCCTGGCGGTCAATCTGGCCGGGCATCATGCGGGCCGAGACGGTGGCCACCTCCCCAATGGTAGGGCGGGCCTGCCCGGCCTTGACGGGCAGCGCTTCTAAGTCCTGGAGCTGGGTGAGCTGGTCCTCGGGCAGCTGCACCTGCACCTGGTAGCCCAGGCCGGACTTGGGGTCGAGCCAGAGGTTTTTGCTAGTAAAGCGCGAGGAGGACGTGGCCGCCACCACGGACTGGGTGATTTCCTGGCTGGTGAGCCCGAACTGGGCGGCCCGCTCCCGGTCCACGTCGATGCGCAAAGCCGGGTACTGCAGGGGCTGGGCAATCTGCACGTCGCGCAGAAAGGGAATCTGGCGGAGCTGGGTCAGCACCTTGCGGGCGTGGCCGGCGGCTTCCTTCAGGTTTTTACCCCCCACATTCACCTGGATGGGCGTGGGTGCCCCGTCGCTCATCACCTTTTCCACCAGCTCAATCGGCTCAAAGCTTAGTTGTAAGCCCGGTTGCGCGTCGTGGATACGCTGGCGCAGCCGCTCCTTGAGCTGGCTCAGGTTCACGTGCACACCCTCTTTCAGGGCCACCTGCATCAGGGCCTCGTGGGGGCCGGTGGTGAAGACGAATACCGAGTTGACGGCGAAGCTGGCCGGCTGGGTGCCCACGAAGGTGGAGCTGATTTCCACGTTGTCGGGGCCGACTTCTTTGTTGATGATGGCCTGCACGGCCGCCACCGTCTGCTCGGTTTTCTCCAGGCGGGTACCCACCTTCTCGCGCAGCCGCAGCTGGAACTGCCCGCTGTTGGCCTGCGGAAAGATGTCGGTGCCGATGACGGCAAATCCCGCTCCTACCACCAGCAGCGACAATGCCAGGTAGCCCAGCACCACGCCACGTTGCCGGCCCTGAGCCCGCACGAGCAGGCGCTGGTAACCAGCCTGGAAGCGGGCGAAGAAGCCGGTTTGTTCAGCTGGTTCGTCGTGACCGTGGCCGGTGGCCGGCGCGTGGTCTTTCATCAGCCAGTTGGCCATCACCAGTACCAGGGTCTGCGAGAGCAGAAACGAGGCCACCATGGCAAAGCCCACGGCCAGCGACAGGGGCAGAAACATCGCCCGCGGCACGCCTTCCATAATCAGGGCCGGGGCGAATACGGCCAGGATACAGAGCAGAATCAGCAGCTTGGGCAGGGCTATTTCGCGGGCCGCGTCCCAGATGGCCTGGGCCTTGGGCTTGCCCCGTTCCAGGTGCTGGTGAATGTTCTCAATCGTCACCGTGGCCTCGTCCACCAGCACGCCGATGGCCAGCGCCAGCCCCGAGAGGGTCATGATGTTGAGCGTCTGCCCGAAGAGCTTGAGCAGAATCACCGCCGACAGGACGGAAAGCGGAATGGTGGTGATGACGATGAGCACGCTGCGCCAGTCGCGCAGAAACAAGAGCACCATCAGCCCGGTGAGCACCGCGCCCAGGATGCCTTCTGTAACCAAGCTCTTGAGCGAGTTGGCCACGTAGGTGCTTTGGTCAAAGGCGTAGCTGAGCTTCACGTCCTCGGGCAGCAGGGCCCGCAGGGTGGGCAGCTTATCCTTGACCTGCTGCACCACCTTCAGGGTGGAGGCGTCGGCCTTTTTGATGACGGGCATGTAGATGGCCCGCTTGCCGTTGATGACGGCGTAGCCCGTCGTTACGTCGGCGGCGTCTTCCACCGTGGCCACGTCGCGCAGGTACACGCCCGGCCCAGCGCCAGTGCGCAGGGGCACGTCCAGAAAGTCGGCCGGATTCTCAATCAGCGAGTTCACCGGGGCCATGTAGGCCACGTCGCCCATCTTCACGTTGCCGGCCGCCGAGGGCTGGTTGCTGCTGGCGATGGCCTTCACCACGTCATCAGGCGTGAGCTGGTAACCGCGCAGCTTGGCCGGGTCGGCCTTCACCACGATGGTGCGGATGTTGCCGCCGAACGGGGCCGTGGACGTCACGCCGGGAATGGTGGTGAACATGGGCCGGATGCGGCTGGCAGCCAGATCCTGGAGCTGGGTCAGCGAGCTTTTGTCGCTTTCCAGTACCAGCTGGCCCACCGGCAGGGAGCTGGCGTCGAAGCGCACCACCTGAGGGGGCAGCGTGCCGAGCGGCATAAAGGCCGTGGCCCGCGAAACCTGGGTGGCCACCTCGGCCGCGGCCTGCGCCATATCGGTGCCGGGATAAAAGGAGAGCTTGATGAGCGTCAGCCCCTGAATGCTCTTGGTCTCGATTTTCTTGACCCCGGACACGAACAGGAAGTTGTTCTGGAATTGGTTGGCCATGAAGCCGTCGAGCTGCTCGGGCGAGAGGCCCCCGTAGGGCTCGGCCACGTAGATGGCCGGCACGTCCATGCTGGGGAAAATATCCACGGCAATGTCGCGCACGGCGGCGAAGGCGAAAAAGAGGATGGCCAGCATGGCCACCACCACGGTGAGGGGCCGCTGCAGGGCCGACCGGATAAGTTCGTACATGCGGCTAGGGCGTTACGGGGGTGAAAAAGAAGGAGAAGTCGCCGGCGGCGGCGGTTTGCAGCAGCACGGCCTGCCAGGCGGCGTTGGCGGTGAGCACCTGGTCCTGCTCGGCCTGCTGCAGCCCGTACAGGGCCTGCGTCACGTCGACCACGGTGGCGAGACCCGAGTTGTAAAGGGCCAGCTTCTGGCGGTAAGCCTGGCGGGCGGCGGCGAGCTGCAGCGGGGCCTGGCGGGCGCGCTCGGCGGCCAGCTGCAGGCGCTGCTCAGCGAGAGTGGCCTGGTTGCTGAGCTCCAGCTGCTGCTGGCGGTACTCGGCCTGCAGGCCCTGGGTGCGCAGGTTTTCGGCCTTGGCCTGGGCCTGCACGCGGGGCCAGTCAAGCAGGTCGAACACAAGGCCCACGCCCACGGCGTAGTTGAAGCGGGTGGGTGCGGCCCCGCCCAGCCCGTAGTCGGTCTGGCCATTGTAGCCCAGGCCGGAGCCCCGGCCCCACGTGGCGCCCAGCAGCGAAAGCCGGGGCCGGTACTGGCGGCGGATGACGGTTTCGCGGGCCTGCCCCAGGTCAATGGCCCGCTGCTGCAGCCCGAGCGTGGGGTGGGGGGCGGCCGGCGGCACCAGCGCGGGCGGCAGCGTGTGGTTGTAGAGCGTGTCGGGCTGCCAGGTGGTGCCGGGCTGGCCCAGCAGGGTGGAGAGGCGGGCCTGGCGGTCGGCTTCCTGCTCTTGGGCGCTGAGCAATGCCAGCTTCGACTGGGCCTCAGTGGCACGGGCTTGCGTGCTGTCAACGCCCGGGCGCAGGCCGTTCAGGGCCAGCCGGGTGATGGTCTTTTTGAGTACCGCAACGCGGCGCACGTCCTGCTCCCGCACCCGGCGCAGGCTTTGCGTGGCCAGCAAATCGAGGTAGGTCTGGGCTACGCGCAGCTGCTGGGTGAACAGCTCGTTGTCGGCATCAGCCTGGGCGTAGCCGCGGGCCGCTTCGGCGCGGGCCCGCTGGGCCGGGTACTGCCCGAAGGTCACCGGGCTCCACTCCGCCAGGGCCGTGCCCATACTGCCGAACACGGCGTTGTAGGAGTTATCCCCGCTCAGCGAGCCGCTGCTGGGGATGATGGTGCCGATGGGCAGCATGGTGCCCGCCACGGCGTTCGTGGAGCCGTAGCTCACCTGCCCGCTGAGCCGCACGGAGGGCAGGCGCTGGGTTTTAGTCTGGGCGATATCGGCCTCCGCGGCCTGCACCTGGTAGGCTTTGGCCTGCAGGTGCGGGGCCTGGGTGCGGGCCAGCTCCAGGGCTTCTTTTAAGGATAACGGTCGGCCCGCGACCGGGGCCTGGGCATGGCTGGCCGTTGTCGCCAGCAGCAGCGTGGCGGCCAGCAGCCAGCGGCCCGGTGACACCAGCCCCTGGGATAAATGACAAAAAGAAAACATGGCTGAGAGAAGTCAGGACAGAAATCCGGGCCGGGCGCGCAGAGGCGTAGCCGGCCAGTTGACAGGCAGATTTGCTGGGGCTCTCAGGAAAAGGCGGGGCTGCTCGGTGGCCGGTGGCCGGGGCAGCAGAAGGGTGCCACGCAGGGTGGCAGGCCGGTCAGGGCATAAAAAAACCCGTCATCACCCCCACTAGCAGGGGCAATTAACCGGGTACAAACCCGGCTCCACTGCGCATTTTCCTAAGAAAAGCGAACGGGCGGAGCCTTGTTGGGGTGGTTGGCAAACGACTGCTCGGGGCCGGCATTCGGGCCGCGGGCAGGGTTGAGCGTGGGCTCGTCGGCCGGAAACAGGAGGCCGAAATACAGGGCCGGAAAGTCGTCGCCCAGCACGAGGTCGAGCGGCAGCAGCTTGGCTTTCGCTACCGGCGCGTGGTCGGCCTGCGGGTCCGCCTGTACGGTTTGCAGCTTCTTCTTGCAGAGGCCGGTCTGAGATGGTGCCTGCTGGCTGCTATAGTCCGTAGGCGGTGCCAGGACCCGGGCAGGCAGTGGCTGGCAATGCAGGTAAATACCCGCATAGAGCAGCAACAGCAGATGAGTCAGCAGACGAGACATAGACTAACGGGAGCAGGTGCAAAGGTGCACACTTTTGCCGGATAGCACGGAATGCAAAGGCGCACCAGTTTGCAAGAGGGTTGCAGCCCGACACCGGATATGCCCCCGGTTTCATACTATCTGCCCTCGTAAATAGCGGTCCGGTCGGTTGCCACCGGCCACCTAAACCGTTGGGTGCTGCCCCAGCTGACAGTCCCCGTTAGCCCTGGGGCGTCACGTTGAAAAAATTGCCCACCACGGCCGACAATGCCATGGCCAGCACCCCCCAGAAGGTTACCCGGGCGGCCGCTTTCAGCACGCTGGACCCACCTACGTAGGCGGCCAGTCCACCCAGCGCAGCCAGAAACAACAGGGAGGTAATGGAAACCGTCCAGCTCAGATACGTCGCCGGGGCCACCAGAATGACCAGCAGCGGCAGCGCCGCGCCCACGGTAAACGTAGCCGCTGACGCCAGCACCGCCTGAATCGGGTTGGCGCTCATGGTTTCGGAAATGCCCAGCTCCTCCCGGGCGTGGGTACCCAGCGCGTCCCGGGCCATCAGCTGCTCGGCCACCTGCGCGGCCAAGTCCGGTTCCACCCCGCGCTCCACGTAGATGGTGGTGAGTTCCTGATGTTCCGCGTCGGCATCGTTGATTAACTCGGCCTGCTCCCGGGCCAGGTCCGCCGCTTCCGTATCGGCCTGCGAGCTGACGGAAACGTATTCGCCCGTCGCCATGGACATGGCCCCCGCCACCAGCCCGGCCACGCCGGCCACCAGCACACTCTCCCGCGTGGCGCTGGCGGCAGCTACCCCCACTACCAGGCTGGCCGTGGAAATAATGCCGTCGTTGGCTCCGAGCACGGCGGCCCGTAACCAACCAATCCGATGCGTGCGATGCTGCTCCAGGTGTCTCATAGGGAAAGGGAAACGGGGTGAAGCCTTCTGTACGAACGCGCGCAACCGCAGGACATCATGACCCTCCGGCCGAATCGTCTAACGCTGATTTTGCAGGAACCAGCCGCTCACTTCGCCGCCACCACCTGCACCCGTGCCAGCGTGGGCGGCGCCACGGTGCTGCGTCTACGCATCCCCGCCTCCACTACCTCCGTCACACCCTTGTCCAGCTTCTGGATATTCTGGCCCTTCGCGAAGGTGGTGTAGCGGTGGATGCCGCTGAGCATGCCGTTGTGGGTGACGACCCGGTAGCGGCGCGGCGGGTTGAGCGGCTGCCCGTTTACCTGCACTTCACTCACGCGCTGGCCGGTGGGTTGGTTCAGGTCGGCCGTCCAGTCCAGCCCGCTGGACTGTAGTAGCCCGCCCACGCGGGCCAGGTCGTTGCCGGGGTTCTGGTTGGTGGCCGTCTGCTCCAGCAACTGGAGCACCTGCGCGCCGGTCAGCTCCAGCGTCACCACTTTGGAGGGGTGGGGCAGCAGGGTGTAAAGCATTTCGCGGGTGATGGGACCGGGTTCCAGCGACACGCCGTAGCCCACGCCGGGCAGGAAGGCCAGCTCGGCGCCGGTGGCTTCGCGCAGCAGCTGGCCGGCCAACTGGTCGAAGGGGCTGGCCGACTTGTACTGCCGCCCGATGCGGCCGGTAGCCGTGGCCAGCACCGCTTCCAGCTGCGCTTTGTGCGGGGCCCGCAGCGAGTCCACCAGTTGCGCTATCTTCGACTCGGCGGGGTATTCCGTGGTCCAGAGCGTGGGCGCGATGCCCTCCACGCTGGTCACCTTGCCGTCCTTCACCTGCACGGTAAGCTGGCCCAGCACGGCCGCGTCCGACAGCGCCTGCACCACCCACACATTCCCAATGTGGCGGGGCGGGGCAATCCGGTCGTGGGAGTGCGCCCCTACGATCAGGTCGATGCCCGGCACCTCCCGCGCCAGCAACTCATCCACCTTGGTGCCCTGGTGGGAGAGAATTACCACCACGTCGGCGCGGGCCTGTAGGCCCGGCACGTAGCGCCGGGCCGCCTCCAGGCCGCTGCCGAAGGTCAGCTCCTGGGTGTTATCGGGGTTGCCGGTCTGGGCCGTGTTGTGGTAGGCCAGCGCCAGCACGCCCACGCGTAGGCCGCCCACGGTAAACACCTGGGTCGGCTCACCCAGAAACGGCTGGCCCGTCGCTTTTTCGAGCACGTTGGCCCCACGCATGGGAAAGCGGGCCAACTGCTGCAGTTCGCGAGTGCGGGCCGTGCCGTAGTCGAAGTCGTGGTTGCCCAGGGCCATGAACTGGTAGCCCAGCGCGTTCATCAGCCGGATGTTGGCCGCGCCCTTGGTCAGGTTGGCCAGCAGGTCGTCGCTGAATGTGTCGCCCCCATCCAGCAGCAGCACGTTGCCGGCACCCCGCTCCTGCCGGACCCGCTGCACGGCCGTGGCCAGGTGGGCAAAGCCGCCCACCTGGCCGGCGCGCTCAAACGAGGACGGGCTGCGGCCCGCGTCGCCGGTCTGGGCGGTAGCGTTGCCGGGACTCACGGCGAAGGGTCGGTGCCGGCCGTGGATATCGTTGGTGTGCAGAATGGTGAAGGAGCCACTGGCTGACTGAACAGGCGGCCGGGAAGTGGAGCCCTGGCAACTGCTCAGGCCCCAGGCCGTCGCTAGTACCAGACTGCCCAGCGCCACTCCGCGCCACGCGCATAAAAACCGCGAGAAAGAGGCGCCAGGCCGGTTATGCGAGAAAACTGACATGTGAAAAGAATTTTTTTGGAACCAAAGAGGAAGGCAAGGTTGTATACATGAACAAATGAACATACATTTGTAGCACCTTATGAAAACGACCACTGCCACCGCTCCTGCCGACTTGAATCTGACCACTGAGAAGATGGAGAAGGTGGCGTTCATTCTCAAGACCACGGCCCATCCGACGCGCATCGCCATTGTGCAGCTGCTCGCCAACCAAGAGCGCCTGTCCGTGACCGAACTCAGCGAGGAATTGAATATCGAGCAGAGCTTAGTGTCCCACCACTTGACCGGCATGAAGCTTAAGGGCATCCTGAGCAGCCACCGCGACGGCAAGAATATCTTCTACGCCCTGAAGATGCGCGAAGTGGTGGACGTGATTCAGTGCCTGGCCGGCTGCACGTTCCTGTAAGGGAGTCGGCTTTTTTTGCTGAAATACATGAACAACCTTTCATAACTACATACGTTCACCCGTTCACGCATGTTACATTACCTCGGCTACTTCGCGGCTATTTTCATCGGCCTCTCCCTCGGCATCATGGGCGGGGGCGGCTCCATCCTCACCGTGCCGGTGCTGGTGTATCTGATGGGCGTAAGTCCGGTGCTGAGCACAGCATACTCCCTGTTTGTGGTGGGCTCCACCTCCGTAGTAGGCGCCTGGGGCTACTTCCGCAATGGGCTGGTGTCGCTGAAAACGGCCGTGGTGTTCCTGCTTCCTTCGCTGCTGGCCGTGTTTGCGGTGCGCAAGCTGCTGATGCCGGCCATTCCCCACGAGTTGTTCACGGTCGGCAGCATCGTGTTCACGAAAGACTTGCTGGTGCTGGTGGCCTTTGCCGTGCTGATGGTCGTAGCCGCCACGTCGATGATTCGCAGTAAGCAGGCCGAGGTCGTGCTCGACGAGGAGTTGCATCAGAAGCACGCGTTCAATTACCCGCTCGTGCTGGGCATCGGCCTGGTGGTGGGCACGCTCACGGGCTTCGTGGGCGCCGGCGGCGGCTTTCTGATTATTCCGGCCCTGGTGCTGGGGGCCCGCCTGCCCATGAAGCTGGCCGTGGGCACCTCGCTGGCCATCATTGCCCTGAACTCGCTCATCGGTTTCACCGGCGACCTCAGCGCGGGCACGCCCATTGCCTGGTCGTTTCTGGCGGGCTTCCTGGCCTTCGCCCTGGGTGGCATCGTCCTCGGCACGTACCTGGCCCGCTTCATTCCCGGCGCTAAGCTCAAGCCGGCCTTCGGCTGGTTCACGCTGGCCATGGGTACGTTTATTCTGCTGCGCGAGCTGGTCTTCACCTCCTAAGCCGCTGACCCTCCCCCCGGCAGTTCTCGTTTTACTTCTTTTCCTGCGTTGCTTTCTTTTCGCTTCCACTCACCTCCCAACCGCTTTCCGTCATGAAAATCGAACAGTTTGAAGACAAGGGCCTGGCCCATTTCTCCTATGCTATCCTCAGCGAGTCGGCCCGCCAAATCGTGCTCATCGACCCGGCCCGCAACCCGCAGCCCTACTACGACTACGCGAAGGCGAATGACGCCAAAATCGTCAGCATCATCGAAACCCACCCCCACGCTGACTTCGTGTCGTCGCACCTCGAAATTGCCCAGGCCACCGGCGCCGTCATCCGCGTGAGTAAGCTGCTGGGAGCCGACTACGCCCACGAAGCCTTCGACGAAGGGCAGGAGTTCACCGTCGGTAAGCTCACGTTCCGGGCCCTGAACACGCCCGGCCATTCCCCCGACTCGATCAGTATTGTGCTCAGCCGAGAAGGAAAGGACGAAGCCGTCTTCACCGGCGACACGCTCTTTATCGGCGATGTGGGCCGCCCCGACCTGCGCGAAAGCGCCGGCAACATGACGGCCAAGCGCGAGGAGCTGGCCCGGCAGATGTACCACTCGCTGCGCGACAAGCTCATGCCGCTGGCCGGCACGGTGCTCGTATACCCCGCCCACGGCGCGGGCAGCCTGTGCGGCAAGGCCCTGAGCGGGGCCAACAGCAGCACGATTGCCGATGAGAAATTTGGTAACCCCATGCTGCGGGAGTTGAGCGAGGCGGAGTTCGTGAAAGAGCTGCTCCAGGACCAGCCCTTCATCCCCAAATACTTCGGCTACGACGTGGCCCTCAACAAAGCCGGCGCGCCCGACTACGCGCCGAGCGTGCAGCAGGTGCCGCGCCTGACCGCCGGTGCAAAGCTGGAAACCGGTGCGGTCATCATCGATTCGCGTCCCGAGGCTGAGTTTAAAAAAGGGCACGCTGACGGCGCTATCAACATTCAACAGGGCGGCAAATTTGAAACTTGGCTGGGCTCGATTGTCGGCCCCGAGGAGCCATTCTATCTCATTGCGGCCGACGAGGCCACGCTCGAAGACCTGATTCAGAAAACGGCCAAAATCGGGTACGAGCCGCTGATTAAGGGCGCGCTGGTGGGCACGCCCGCTACCGAAGCCACCATGCCCGTGCTGGACGTGGAGCAGTTCCGCCAGCACCCGGAGCTGTACACCATCGTGGACATCCGTAACGCCACCGAGCACCGCGACGAGCCCATTTTTGCCGGCTCCCTGAGCATTCCGCTGCCCGAGCTGCGGGAGCGGGCTGGCGAGATTCCAACCGATAAGCCCGTGGTGGTGCATTGCGCCGGCGGCTACCGCTCGGCGGCCGGCTCCAGCATCGTGGCCGACGCGCTGCCCGGCACCCAGGTGCTGGATTTGAGCGAGGCCGTGAAATCCTTCCAGTCGGCTGCGGCCGCGCACTAATTCCGCCGGAGAGTGCCGCCGCCCAGCCCTGGCCGGGTGGCGGCTACGCTCAAGCCTTCACTTTTTATCCTATTTCCGCCATGTTTGGTCTCTTTAATTCCGCTTCCAAAGCCTATCAGGACTTGAAGCCCGCTGACTTTTCTGCCGCCGTGCGCCAGCCCGGCGCAGTGCTACTGGACGTGCGCCGGCCCGACGAGTTTGCCGGCGGCCACCTGCCCGGCGCGGTGAACCTGGACGTGACCGCGCCCGACTTCGCCCGGCGGGTCGCGGTCCTAGATAAAACCAAGCCCACCTACGTGTATTGCCGCAGCGGGGCCCGCTCAGCGACGGCCGCGGCTCAACTCACCGGGGCTGGCTTCACCACGGTGGCCAACCTGCTGGGGGGCGTGCTGGACTGGCCTGAAAAGCTGGTTCGCTAACCCGCATCCATTTTCCACTTCCTTTTTAGCAAGGACTCCGGCCGGCAGCAGCTGCGGGCTGGCTGGAGCCCTATTTCCTTTGACTTTCTGACTTCATGCTTGAATTACTTCGCCAGCCTTGGCCCTGGTATATCGCCGGCCCCCTCATTGGCCTGACCGTGCCGGCTTTGCTGCTCATCGGCAACAAGGCCCTGGGCATTAGCTCCTCGCTGCGCCACGTGTGCGCCGCCTGCGTGCCGGCCGGCATCCCGTTTCTGACCTACAACTGGCGCGCGGAAATCTGGAACCTGTGGTTTGTGCTCGGCATCGGGCTGGGCGGCTACGTGGGCTACCAGCTGCTGGGCCACCCCGACACCATTGCCATTTCGGCCGAAACCGTGCGCGACCTAAAAGCGCAGATGGGGTTGACCGATTTCTCGGGCCTGCTGCCCAAAGAGTTGTTCGCCCTGGAAAACCTGGCCAACTGGAAAGGCTGGGTGTTCCTGGTGCTGGGCGGCTTTCTGGTGGGCTTCGGCACCCGCTACGCCGGCGGCTGCACCTCGGGCCACGCCATTTCGGGCCTCTCCAACCTGCAGTGGGTGTCGCTGGTGGCCGTTATCGCCTTCTTCGTCGGCGGCCTGCTCATGACCTGGGTGTTCTACCCGATGCTGTTCTAATCCTTCCCCACCGCCACATGCCTACTAGCCTGCCTGCTGCCGCCGAGTTCTGGGATGCCCGCTACGAAAGCGAGGCCTATGCCTACGGCACCGAGCCCAACACCTACTTCCGCCAGCAGCTGGATAAGCTGCCGCCCGGCCACCTGCTGCTGCTGGCCGAGGGCGAGGGCCGCAACGCCGTGTACGCCGCCCGGCGCGGCTGGCAGGTGACGGCCGTGGACTTCAGCGACGAGGCCCGCGCCAAAGCCCAGCGCCTGGCCGTAGCCCAGGGCGTGCACCTAACTTATCAGGTGGCCGATATCACCAGCCTGGGCTGGCAGCAGCCCGGCGCCTACGATGCCATCGGCCTGATTTACGCCCACCTGCCGCCCGTGGCGCGGTGGGCCGTGCACGCCGCCGCCGCCCGCAGCCTGGCACCCGGGGGGCACCTGATTCTGGAAGCCTTTAGTACCCGGCAGCTGGGCCTGCCCTCCGGTGGCCCTACGTCGGCCGAGCTGCTGTACGATCCTGACACTCTGGCCGCGGACTTTGCCGGGCTGAGCGTGCGGGAAAACCACGAGCTGGGCGTCGTCCTGCACGAAGGCAGCTTCCACTCGGGTCCGGCCACTGTCGTGCGCCTGCTGGCGGTACGCTCTTAACTTCTTTCTTCTTCTGTTACTTGACATGAAAAATCTTAAATACCTGGTGCTGGGCGTGTTGTTCGGCATTATTCTCACCAAGAGCGAAGTCATCAGCTGGTGGCGCATCCAGGAGATGTTCCGCTTCCAGGCCTTCCACATGTACGGCGTTATTGGCTCGGCCATCCTGGTGGGCATGCTTTCCATTCAGCTCATCAAGCGTAACCACCTCAAGACCATCAACGGCGAGGAAATCCAGCTGGCCGACAAGAAGTACAACCACGGCACCTGGATCGGGGGCACTATTTTCGGGCTGGGCTGGGCCCTGACTGGGGCCTGCCCCGGTCCGCTGTTCGCCCAGCTGGGCAGCGGCGTGGCCTCGGCCGCCGTGCTGATTCTGGCCGCGCTGGCCGGCACCTGGACCTACAGCGCCCTGCGCGAGCGGCTGCCCATGTAGTTACCGCGGCCTTACCGCCGGCTCCCCTTATCCCGTTTCTGATGACTCGTTGGTTTCTGCTGGGAGCCGTGCTGCTGGCCAGCGCCCGGCTCAGTGTGGCCCAGTCCCTGGCCCCCGATACACTGCTGGCTCACCCGGCCGCTCCGGCAGTAGCCGAACCGCAAGCGGCTATAGAGGCTGATTCGGTGGCCACCCGCTCGCTGGGCGAGGCCCTGCGCCGGGGCGAGTTCCACGCCCACGCCCGCACCGTTTTCATGGCTACCCGCAACCGGGGCGCGGCCCCCGACTATCACGCCCAGGGCGTGGGCGCCGGCCTGCGCTACGAAAGCCGCGCCTGGCACGGCCTGCGGGTGGGCGTGGAAGGCTTCTTCCTCAAAAACCTGTTTTCCAGTGCCCTGGCCGCTGAGCCCGCCCGCCCGGAAAGCCGCTACGAGCTGGGCCTCTTCGACCAGGAGCACCCCCACCACCGCGAGATTCTGCACCAGGTGGAGGAGCTCTGGGTGAGCTGGCAGCCCCGGGCGGGTCTGCAGCTCACCTACGGCCGGCAGCACCTAGACACACCTTTGCTCAACTCCCAGGACTCGCGGCTAAGTCCCAACTTCGTGCAGGGCCTGTGGGCGGTGGCCAAAGCCGGCCCCACCACCACGGTGCAGGGCGGCTGGCTGACCCACGTGGCCCCCCGCTCGCTGGACCGGTGGTATACTCTCGGGGAGGCCGTGGGCCGCTACTCGATGGGCGTGGCCCCCGACAGCAGCCGCGCCGCCTACCTGGGCCGCGTGCCCACGCCCGGGCTGGCCGTGCTGGGCATGCGGCGCACGCTGGGGCCGCACGCCAGCGTGCAGGCCTGGCAGTATTTCGCCCCCCGGCTGCTGGCCACCAGCTGGCTGGAAGGTACGCGCACGTTTGCGCGCCCCGCCGGCCGCTGGACGGCCAGCGGCCAACTGCTGTGGCAGCGCAGCCTGACCGGCCAAGCCGGTGGGCCAACCAATCAACGGTATAACGAGCCCGGCGAGCAGGCCCGCGCCCTGAGCGGGCGCCTGGCCTATCAGCACCGGGCCCGGCAGTACGCGGCGCAGTATACCCGGCTCACGGCGCACGGGCGGTTTCTGTTTCCGCGCGAATGGGGCCGGGAGCCCTTCTACACCACCTTGCCCCGCGAGCGGATCGAAGGAGCCGGTGACGTGCACGCGCTGGGAGCCACCGTGGCCTGGCAGCGGCCGCGCGCGCCCCGGCTGGAAGCGGGCTACGGCTACTTCCGCCTGTCGCGGGAAGCACGGCTCAACAAGTACAGCCTGCCGGACTTTCACCAGCTCAATCTCACCGCCACGCACGCCTTTGCGGGCGCGGCCGACGGGCTGCGGCTGCGCACGCTGTACGCGGCCAAGTGGGGAGCCAACCGGGCTTCCTACCTGCCCGCCCGGGTCATCAACAAAGTTGATTTGCACCACCTGACCGTGGCGCTGGATTACGCGTTCTAACCACTGCTTATTTTACTTTGCCCTATGCTTTCCCTGCGTTCATTGCTGGCATTGCTATTGCTGACCAGCCTTAGCCTGACGGTTTCCGCCCAAACCCCGACCCCGCCGGACAAGCCGGCCTTCGTGGGAGCGGTGGCAAAAAAAGCCCGGTACCGGGCCGTGTACCAGCTCGATAGCGACGACCCAAAGCTGATCAAGCAGACGCTGCGCAATATGAAAAACGCGCTGGCTGACCCGCGCCTGCTGGGCAAGCTGCAACTGGAGCTGGTCGTGTTCGGGGGCGGCACCGACGTGTTTCGCAAAAGCCAGCCCTACGAGGCCGAACTGCGGGCCTTGCAGCAGCAGGGTGTACTGCTGGCCCAATGCCAGAACACGATGAAGGAACGCCAGATCAGCCCGGACGAGCTATTTGCCTTCATTTCCTACGTGCCCACCGGCAACGGCGAATTAATTATCCGGCAGCAGCAGGGCTGGGCGTTGGTGCATCCCTAACTTCCTGCTTCCTTGCCCTATCAACTCAATGGCAATTCCTCAACTCGGTCTGCGTGAAAACTGGCACCAGTTTGCGCTGCTGGTGCTCATCAACGCCTTCGTGGGCGGGATGGTGGGATTGGAGCGCAGCATCCTGCCCCGCCTGGCCGAGCAGGAGTTCCACCTGGTGGCCCGCTCGGCTATCCTCTCGTTTATCGTGGTCTTTGGCCTCACCAAGGCCTTGGCCAACTACTATGCGGGGGCCTGGGCCAATAATATTGGTCGCAAGAACCTGCTGCTCATCGGCTGGCTGTTCGGCCTGCCGGTGCCGCTGCTGCTGCTCTGGGCGCCCACCTGGGGTTGGGTGATTGCAGCCAACGTGCTGCTGGGGCTGAACCAGGGCCTGGCGTGGTCGAGCACCGTGGTAATGAAGATTGACCTGGTGGGGCCGAAGCAGCGCGGCCTGGCCATGGGCCTGAACGAGTCGGCCGGCTACCTGGCCGTGGCGGCTACGGCCTTCGCCTCGGGCTGGCTGGCCACCGAGTACGGCCTGCGGCCCTATCCGTTCTACCTCGGCATCGGGCTGGCGGTGCTGGGTTTGCTGGGCTCACTGCTGGTGCGCGACACCCGCCACCACGTGGCCCTGGAAGCCGCGCAGGCCCCGACCACCCCCACCGGCCCGCCGCTTTCGTTCTGGGACGTGAGCTGGCGACACCCCAACCTAGGCTCCGTTACGCAGGCCGGCCTGGTCAACAACCTCAACGACGGCATGGTGTGGGGTTTGCTGCCGCTGCTGCTGGCCAGCAAGGGCTTCACCCTGACGCAGATTGGCACCGTGGCGGCTGTATACCCGGCTGTGTGGGGCCTGGGCCAGCTGGTCACCGGCCCGCTGGCTGACCGGCTGTGTAAGAAGGACCTGCTGTTCTGGGGTATGCTGCTGCAGGGGGCGGTGCTGCTGGCCATGCTCTTCACCTCGTCTTATCCCGTGTTTCTGCTGTTGGCGGCGCTGCTGGGGGCGGGCACGGCGCTGGTGTACCCCACGTTTCTGGCCGCCGTGGCCGAGTACTCGCCCCTCCCGCAACGGGCCCGCAGCGTGGGTATCTTCCGCTTCTGGCGCGATGCGGGCTACGCCATCGGGGCCCTGCTGACGGGTCTGCTGGCCGATGCCTTCGGGCTGCCGGTTGCGCTGGCTGCCATCGGGGGCCTGACGGTGCTTTCCGCTCTGGTCATCCGGCGGCGCATGTACTGCCTGCCTGTGCCGGATGGGCTGGATACGCCCGGGGTTATTTGCATCCGCTCCTCCTCCACCTCCCGGGGTAACAGCACGCTGCTATATCGTTGGCTTAGCCGTCCGTATTCCCCGCCCTTGCCGAGCGGTGTGGGATAACCACGGCACGGGGTTCCTTCCCTCACGGCAACCTTTGCCCGTAAAACTCCGGACGCGCGGCCGTAGTAGGGGTAGCGCTAGAGTAAGAACGGAAAACAACGCTAAGGCCGGTTGGTCGAATTTCGGCGGGGGTGGGGTGTCTCAAAAAACGGGCGTTTTTTCGGCCCGGTGGCCTCGCTAGTTTGATAGGTACCTAAGGCTAGCAATAAATGTCTCATATGCTGTTCTCACGAATCAATGGCTCGCTATCTTTGCCTCCGTTGACTTTCTGAGAATACTGCCCATGATTTTCGGCTACGCCCGCGTCAGTACCCCCGACCAGCAGTTGCACCTGCAGACCGATGCCTTACAGGCTTACGGCTGTGCCGAAGTGGCCCAGGAAAAAGTGTCGTCGGTCAAGGAGCGGCCAGCGCTCCAGCATCTGCTGTCCCGCCTGCGGCCCGGTGACACACTCGTGGTCTGGAAGCTCGACCGGCTGGGCCGTTCCTTAAAAGACCTGGTCACGCTGGTGACGGGTTTTCAGGACAAGGGCATTCACTTTGTAAGTTTGCAGGACCACCTGGACACGACCACGGCCCAGGGCAGGCTCATGTTTAACCTCTTTGCCTCCCTGGCCGAGTTTGAGCGCGACATCATCCGGGAGCGCACTCGCGCGGGTCTTACGGCCGCTCGGGCGCGCGGTCGGCAGGGAGGGCGACCGAAAGGGCTTTCCAAAGATGCCTTGTCGAAAGCGCAGGCCGCCAAGACCCTGTATCTGCAGCAGGACAAGACCGTGGCCGAAATCGGCCAGTTGCTCGGGGTGGGCCGGGCCACCATCTACCGCTACCTCGCCTTCTTAGAGGTACCCACTGGGGGGAGTAAGGCCAATGAGGCCAACTTGTAAACACATCACGCCGGTTATTCAATTTACGGAAAGAACTTTACCGGCCGAGCAACAAAAAACAGGCTGCCAGCATCAGCTGGCAGCCTGAATGAAACAGGGAGTGACCTCCCCGCGTGGGCAGTAAAGCAGGCGAACTATCAGACCTTGGCGGTAACCCGTGCACCCGGGCGGGTCTGGTTCCGCTGACGCCAGTTGGCGCTAGCTACCAGTTCCGCTACTTGGTTATTTCCTGACCGTTGGCTTCGAACAGGATGTCACGCTTCTTGCCGCCTTTCATCACTTCGGCCTCGTAGCTGGTCGCGCCCGTACTGGCGGTCACTATTTTGGCGGCTTCCGTGACTTTATACGCTTTGTAGGTGCTGGCCAGCTTGGCTTGCACGGCGGCCGGCAACTGCGTCGGTGCCATCTCCGATTCGGTTTCCAGCAGCTCGCCGCTGGCACTCAGCAGAGCGGACATTTCCACCTTGCCCTGCTCGAAACCGGCTTCGTACTTGTCGCCTTCCTTTTCCCATTTCACTTCTTTGACCTGGGCAAACTTCTGTTTGAACGCCGCTACCACGGTAGCGGGAACCTGGGTAGCCTTCAACTGTTGCGCGTGGGCGGGAGCGGCCAGCGCCAACGCGAAGGCGGCCAGAATGAGATACTGTTTCATGGGGAGGGGGGGTGAAAATTGTATAGCCAAAACTACCCCCTGATTCTGTGGATAATCTGGAATCCAGCGCCTCCCGCAAGATTTATAAGACCAGCACCAATGTGGCGCCGGTAGCCCCGTTGGTGTAGCTGGGTAGCAGCACCGCCTGGCGGCCAAACCGGCTATCCGGGCCGACAATTTTCCGGGTGGCGCGTTGCAGCAGCGGGTACACCCGGTAGACTATTTCCGTGGACAGCATCCCGACCCCGGCCCCGGCCAGCACGTCGGACAGCCAGTGGTTATCCTTGGCCACGCGCAGGCCGGCCACACCGGTGGCCACGGTGTAGCCGCCCACCCGGTACCAGATGCTTTGCGCGCCGTACTCTTTATCCAGAAAACGGGCTGCTGAGAACGCCGCGCTGGTGTGCTGGCTGGGAAACGAGTCGAAGCTGTTGCCCTGGGGGCGCTCCACGCGGGTGATGCGCTTGAGGTTGGAGGTGATGGTGTTGTTGAGCGTATAGGTGAGGGCAAACAACACGGCCTGATTAAGGGTGTTATGCTCGCCCTTTATGCCCAGTAGGCCCAACCCCAGCGTGGTGTAGGCGGGGAGGTGGCGGAGTTGGTCGTCGGCGTTGGTGCGTACCCAACGCAGGTGCTCCTGGCTCTCTTCACGCACGGCTTCGTCGGCGTCAAAGACGGCCATGTGCTCCGTGGTGAATGCCCCGGCGGCCACCAGGGCCGCGGGCACCGCAAAGCCCCGTAGCAGTACCCTGCCGGAAGGCCGGGCCGGCCTCACTACGACCGAGGAGAGGGTCCGGGCACTGTCGGGAGCCGGAAGCGCCCGCAGCCCTTCTGCTTGTTGACCGTGCGCTGACAACGCCCATAAGCAACCAAACACCGAAGAAAATGCCGCTTTTTTCATGACTTATAGGGTTGATTTAGCAGCCGTGAGTGGGTGCTTCACCCGGCGCCCATCGGCTAGGAAGTAAAAGCGGGTGGCGGGGCCACCGGGCGCGGCCAGCAGCAGGTGGTAATGAAATCCGCGGGGCGTTTCGACCAGGTACATGGCCTGGCGCTGGTAGGCGCGGTAGTAGCGGCGCAGGGAGTCCTGCAACGCGGGGGGCACGTCCTCGTCGAGCATGGCCAGCCGGGTTTCCGTCACCTGGCCGGCCGCCGTCAGCCACACCTGCACGGGAATGGTTTTCCAGACAAAAGAGGCATGCACCTGGTCCTGATCCGGCTGCCAGCGTAGTTGCTGCAGATGCGTACCGAATTTCTGCTGCAGGGCCTTGTGGGCAGCCGCGGGCAGGGGCTTGCCGGGGGCCGATTCACAACCAGTCAGCAGGCCGGCAAGGCCGCCGCTGAGCAGCAACAGAAAAGCAGGAAGGCGAAGCCGTAAACACATGCGGATAGAAGAATCCAAGCCCGAAACAGCTTGGTCCGACAGTTTAAGGGCCAAATCTGAAGCAATCCTGACGCGGAGCCTCAGAACTGGGGCTGGCCCAGTTGGCTGACCCCTTCCCCTGTGGGGGCGGGGAACAGTGCTGGGGGGGCAAAGTCCACCCGCAGCGTGTGCAGACAGCCCGTCGGCTCAAAGTCGTAGCGCACGGCAAAACCGTAGTACTGGCAGATTTGCTGCACGATGGACAAGCCCAGGCCCGGTGAGTCGGAGGCCGCCTGGTGCTTGCGAAACCGCTCGAAAAAGCGGGCCGGGTCGCCGGTTACGGTCGGGCCCGTGTTGCGGACCTCCAGGTGCGTAGGCGTTAGTTTCACGTCAATGGTGCCGCCCCGGTGGTTGTGCTTGATGGCGTTCTGCAGCAGATTGTGTACCAGCGAATCGGCCAGGCCGGGATGCATCTGCAAGGAGGGCACGCCGCTGAGGTGGGTGCGTAGCGCCAGCTGGCGCACGTCGGCCAGCGACTCAAAATGCGCCACCTTCTCCTCTACCAGCCGGTCCAAGCGGACGTGGGAGGCCTGCTTGAACTGCTGGTTCTCGATGCTGCTCAGCAGCGTGAGGGCTTGGTGCAGGCGCGAGAGTCGCAGCGTGGCCCCGTACAGCTCCGAGACCAGGGTGGCAAGCTCCGGGTTTTCTAGTTCCGGTCGCTGCAGCAGCTGCTCCAGCTGGGCCTGCATGATGGCCAGCGGGGTCTGGGTTTCGTGGGCCGCATTGGCCGTGAACTCCCGCACCGCCTCGTAGTCGGCGACCAGCCGCTGGCTCATCAGGGTCAGGGCCTGGTTGAGCTCGGCAAACTCATCGGTGGTCGTGAGGGGAAAGCGCAGTACCTGGTCCTGCTGCACGCCGTAGCCGCGCAGTACCCGCAACGTGTTGCGAAACGGCGCCCACAGCCACTGGCCCAGCCACCGATTAATCAGAATGACGCCCAGCAGCAGCAAGCCCAGCACGCTTACCATCACGCCCAGCACCACGCCCAGCACGTCTTCGGTTTCCACCAGCGACTTGCGCAGCGTCACCCATACCAGCTTGTTGTCGACCCGCAGCGGAAACGTGAGCTGGCGGTGCGGCACCAGTTCCTGCTCGTGCGGGTCGAGCAGCAGCGTGTCGCCATAGCCGATGCGCTGGGGGCGGGGGCTGACGGCCATCTGGTACTCAAAGGGGGAGGTGGGCAGGTTCCCCCCGTCCTGCACGCGGCGCTCCAGGTACACCCGGCGGTTGACCAGCTGTTCTTCCACCTCGTGCTGCAGCGCGCCGAACAACCCATAGTAGAGCACCGCGCTGGCCACGATGAACAGCACCGTAGTCAGCAGCAGGTAGTAGCGGTTGGTTTTGGCCAGCAGCTTCACTCGGTGCTGAGTTTGTAGCCCACGCCGTACATGGTGCGGATGTAGTTGTCGGCCCCCTTCTCCTGCAGCTTTTTGCGCAAGTTTTTCAGGTGGGTGTAAATAAAGTCAAACGAGTCGGCACTGTCCACGGCGTCCCCGCACAGGTGCTCGGCAATGGCTTCCTTGGTGAGCACCCGGTTGGGGTTGGCCAGCAAAAACAACAGCAAGTCGTACTCCTTGCGGGTGAGCACCAACGGCTGCTCCCGCACGAACACCTCGGCCTGCTCGGGCCACACCAGCAGGTCGCGGAAGGCAATGTGGTGGCTGCCCTGGAACTGGCGCCGCCGGATGATGGCCCGCAGTCGCGCGTTCAGCTCGGCCAGGTGAAAGGGCTTGGTCAGGTAGTCGTCGGCGCCCAGGTCCAGGCCCGTCAGCCGGTCGTCGAGCGCGGCGCGGGCCGAAATAATGAGCACGCCGGCGCGGGAGCCGTCGACCTTCAGCGCCCGCAAAATATCCAGCCCGGTGCCGTCGGGCAGCGTTAAATCCAGCACCACGCAGTCGTACTGGTAAAGCTTAATTTTCTCCAGCGCCTGGTGGTAGCCGCCCGCTACCTCGCAGACATAGCCCGCCTGCCGGAGGTACTCCACGAGCGTGTTGCGCAGGGAGGCTTCGTCTTCAATCAGCAGCAGTTTCATGAGCAATGGGGCCAGGAGCACGCTTCCACCAACGGAATCGGTTGCGGCGAAGAAACCATGTAAATCTGAAGAAAATCTGACGAACGGCGTTCTTGCTTCCCGGCCTCACGCCCGGGCTGACCGGGTAAGTGCAGGCATTGCCGGCAGCGGCAGGAAGTAGCAGGTTGGCAAAATCAGAATCGCCTACTGGGCCCGCCACGTAAAGCTAAGGCCCGGTGCGCCCCCGGAAAAACTGGGGCTTAGGCTGGTGCCGGCCCCCAGCAGCGGCCGGCGGCCCCAGCGGTAGCGGTGCGACAGCGAAGCCAGCTGCGCGGACAGGATGCCGATGCCCGCCCCGGTCACCACGTCACTCTGCCAGTGCTTATTATTTATCATGCGCAGCGCGGCCACGCTGGTGGCAATGGTGTAGGCGCCCACGCCGTACCAGGGACTCTGGTCGCGCAGCTCCAGATGCACGAGGGTGGCCGCCACGAAGGCCTGCGCCGTGTGGCCCGAGGGAAAAGCGTGCGGGGCCCCGTTGGGCCGCTCGATGTTGGTGGTGTACTTGAGCGCGTACACGCTAGCGAGCATGATGGCCTCGGCCTTGCCGATGAGCAGCAGCGTGTTCAGGCGGTCGTCGCGGGTGCGGGCCCCGGCCAGCGCCGCCACGCCTAATTCCAGGTAGGGCGCAAATTGCAAAAAGTCATCGGCCCGGGTGCGGAACCCACCCAGGTGCTCCCCGATTTCCTCGCGGGCGTCGTAGGAGCTGTACAGGCCGCGCCCGTTGATGGTGCTGATGCCGTAGCCGATGAGGGCGGCCGGCACCATACCCGCCTGTGCCAACCGCCCCTGGTACCAGGGCTTGCCACTGGCGACTTGCCGCTGGGGCAACGACGCGGCGGGCACCGAATCGGTCAGTGCCACGCGGTACGGCACCTGGGCCAGCCCCCAATGCCCACTGGCCAGCAAGAAAAAAAGCGGCAACCCTCCGATAGTGCGGCGCATAACCAACAAGTACACTGGCCGTGAGAAGCACCGCCGTGGCCCGAACCTACCAGCGGTTTCTGAAGCAAATCTGACGCAGCACGGCAGAGTTGGGGGGGTGAGCCGCCGGCCCCCCCGCCGGGCTCAACCAGCACAGAATTCCCCATAATCACCCGGTAGCTTGCCGCCGCATCGGCCGGTAAGCCGACGAAACAGTGCAATGGCCAAGACACGTCCCTTTTTTCGTCATGCCCAACATGTGACCGGCTTACGGGCGCCGCCCTGGACCTGCGCTGGCTCTCGCGCTACGCACACAGCTACTGGCTGGCCCGGCCCGCTGGCTACTGCTCTGGCCGCAACCCACCGCAAAAAAAGGAGGGCTTCAGGTTTTCTTCAGATTCGGGTGGGAGCTTTGTCGGGTCCTTTCCACCTATTCAAAACTTTGCCACCTAGTCAAAAATCGATGCACAAAAGCACGTTGCGTACCTGCCTGACGGCCACGCTCAGCTTGTTGGCCTTCGGGGCCTTCGCCCAGCAAATGGACAGCCTCTCCTTTATCCGCTCCAAGCGCATGTCGGACGACGACTTGGCCAAGAAGCGCGAGGGGACGTTCGTCACCGGCCTGCCCGACCTCTCCTCCGACCCGGTGACGGGTTTCGGGGTGGGGGTGAAAACCAATATCATCTGGAACGGCCGCCGCGACAACCCGCTGTTTGCCTACACACCCTACCTCATGCGCCTGCGCGCCAACGCAGCCTACTTCACCACCAACGCCCGCGAGCTGACGCTTTCCCTGGACGTGCCCTACTACAAGGGCACCCGCTGGCGCTACCGCCTCGACTTCAAGGCCCAGCAAAACCCGGCCAACCTGTACTTCGGCTCGTCGGAAGCCACGCTGGGCCGCCTGCGCCTGCCCTCGGACCCGAACGCCACCTTTGCCACCTACGCCGAATTCGACGCGGCCCGCAAGACGCTGCGGCCGGGCGGGCCCGGCGAGGCCGGCGAGGTGACCGATGCGCTGTCCAACCGATTCCGCGAAACCGAGTTCATGCTCAACCTCAAGGCCGACTACGCCCTGGGCAAGGGCCGGTGGCGCGTGATGGGCGGCTACGAGATTCAGCACCTGTCCTACAAAACCTTCCAGGGCACCGAAGCCGACGCCACCCGCAACGGCGAAGCCACCACGGCCCCCAACGGCACGTCGCTGCTCCAGCGCGACGCGCAGCAGGGGCGCATCTTCGGCCTCGACGGCGGGTGGGTATCCATCCTCCAGACGGCGCTGATTCACGATACGCGGGATTTTGAGCCCGACCCCACCCGCGGCGTGTACTTTGAGGCGGCCAACGAGTTTTCCAACCCCATACTTGGCTCGCAGTTCAGCTTCAACAAGCTGTTTTTCCAGGGCCGGGCCTACCAGAAGCTGCCTGTGGGCAAGCGCACGGTACTGGCCGGCCGGCTGGGCGCGGGCACCATCTTCGGGAAGGAAGCGCCATTCTTCGAGTTTCAGGACCAGTGGAGCCCCGACGGCAGCATCAACGCGCTGGGCGGGCGGCAGTCGTTGCGCGGCTACCGGGCCAACCGGTTCCTGGCCCGCTCGCTGGCGTTTACCAACGTGGAGCTGCGCGTGCGGGTGGCCGACGTGAAGCTGGGCAAGCAGAACTTCGGGCTGGGCGTGGCTCCGTTTGCCGATGCTGGCACGGTGCGCGACCGGTGGCAAGACCTGGGCCTGCGCGACGTTCGGTTCTCGTACGGGGCCGGGGCGCGCATCGCCTGGAACCTCTCCACCATGCTCTACGCGGACTACGGCCTGTCCAAGGAAGACCGGCTCTTCTATTTCGGCATCGGCCAGAATTTCTAACCCCGTGGCAGCGCGGCTCAGGGCTTCCCGGTTGGTTGTTCAGGTGTGATAACGGCGCAGTGCGCCGTTTGGCTTATTCCTTCGCTGTATCCCCGGCCCATGCCCGTAGAATTTCTCAGTGACGAGCAGGCTGCCCGCTTCGGCTGCTATCCCGACGAGCCCAGTTCCGAACAGCTGGCCCGGTTCTTTTACCTGAGCGCGGCCGATGGCCACTTCCTGGCCACGCGCCGACGACCCGCGAACAAATTGGGGTGTGCCGTGCAGCTCTGCACCTTGCGCTTTCTGGGCACCTTCCTGACCGACCCGCTGCGGGTGCCCGCCGTGGTGGTGCAGACGCTGGCCGAGCAGCTGCACCTGCCCGCGGACGCCTTGGCCGCGTACCGAACCCGGCCGAACACGTGGTACGACCACCAGGCCCGGATTGTGGCCCACCTCGGGTACACCGCGTTTGACGGGCGGCAGGCGTTTCGGCTCACCCGCTGGCTCTACGCGCAGGTGCTGACGAGCACCGTCCGGCCCAGCGTGCTGTTTGACTTGACCACGGCCCACTTGGTCGCGCAACGGGTCGTCTTGCCCGGCGTCTCGCTGCTGGCCCGCCTGATTGCGCGGGTGCGCGAGCGCACCGGCCGCCACCTCTACCGCCAGCTGCGTTCCCGCCTGGGCCCGCCCCAGCAAGCGGCGCTGGAAACCCTGTTGACCGTGTCGGCCGGGGAGCGGCTCACCCACCTGGAGCGGCTGCGCACTCCGCCCACCCGCGTGTCCGCGCCGGCGCTGGCGGCCGCCCTGCGCCGGGTGGACGAAATCCGCGCCCTGGGCGTGAGCGCCGTGCCCGTGGAGGACTTGCCCGAAGCCCGGCTCGCGCGCCTGGCCCGCCACGCCCAGCTGGCCTGGGCCCAGACGCTGGTCCGTATGGGCGAGGAACGCCGCCTGGCCACGCTGCTGGTCTTCGCCCAGACCCTGGAGCGCACCGCCACGGACGACGTGCTCGACCTCTTCGACGGCCTGCTGACGTCGCTGGCCCTGCGGGGCGAAACCAAGCGCCGGCGCCAGCGCCTGCGCTCGCTCAAGGACCTGGACCAGGCCGCGCTGCTGCTCCAGCAGGCCGTCGAGCTGCTCCTCGACGAGGCCGTACCGGCCGGGCAGGTGCGCCAGCAGGTGTTCGACCGCCTGGGCCAGGAGCCCTTGCGCGCCGCGGCGGCCACCGTGCAGGAATTGGCCAGTCCGCCGGAGGACCCGCTGGCCGAAGCGCTGAGCGGCAGTTATGCCACGGTGCGCCGGTTTTTGCCCGCGCTACTGACCGGCGTCGCCTTCGAGGGGACGCCCACCGCCAAACCGCTGCTGGAAGCCTGGGTCTTTTTGCAGCGGCAGGAAGCCGGCGGCCGGGGCCGCCCGAAGTGGTCGGCCGCGCCCCGCACGGTGGTCCCGAAGGGGTGGGCCCGACGGGTGTTCCCGGCCAAAGGAGCAGTGAATTCCCAGGCGTACACCCTCTGCGTGCTGGAGCGGCTGCAGCAGGCCGTGCGCCGCCGCGACGTATTCGTGCCGACCAGCGAGCGTCACGCCGACCCACGGGCCGAGCTGTTGCGCGGCGCGGCCTGGGAGGCGGCGCGGGATTCGGTGGCCCGGGCCCTGGACCGTTCCCTGGACCCGGCGGTGGAACTGGCCCGTTTGGGGCAGCAGCTGCGCACGGCGTATGCGGACGTCAGCGAGAACCTGGCGCAGAACACCGCTCTGCAGGTGGTTGAGCAAGACGGCCAGCCGGTCGTAACCCTTGGCGCCTTGCCGGCGCAAGGTGAGTCCGAGCACCTGGAGCACGTGCGCGAGCAGCTGACCGCCGCCCTGCCCCAGGTCGAAGTAGCGGCCCTGTTGCGGGAGGTGGACGCGTTTACCGGCTTTGCCCGGGCCTTTACCCACGTGGCCGACGGGCAGTCCGCTGCCGCCGACCTGCCACTGAGCATCTGCGCCGTGCTGTTGGCCCAGGCGTGCAACCTGGGCCTGAAAACCGTGGCCCGGGCCGACGTGCCGGCCCTAACGCTGGCGCGCCTGGCGTGGGTGCAGCAAAACTACCTGCGCGCGGAAACGCTCACCGCCGCCAATGCCTGCTTAGTGGATGCCCAGGCCGGGCTACCGTTGGCGCAGGCCTGGGGCGGCGGGGAAGTGGCCTCGGCCGATGGCATGCGCTTCGTCGTGCCCGTGCGCACGCTGCACGCGGGCTGGAACCGCAAATACTTCGGGTCCCAGCGCGGGGTGACCTACTACAACTTCACCAGCGACCAGTTCACGGGCTTTCACGGCATCGTCATTCCCGGCACCCTGCGCGACTCTTTATTCATCCTGGCCGGGCTGTTGGAGCAGCAAACCCGCCTGGACCCTCGGGAAATTATGGCCGATACCCACGGGTACAGCGACGTGGTCTTTGGCCTGTTTTCGCTGTTGGGCTACCGCTTCAGCCCCCGCCTGGCCGACCTGGCGGACCAGCGCTTCTGGCGCCTCAACAAGGAAGACGACTACGGCCCGCTCAACGAATTGGGCCGCCACGTGGTCAACGCCCGCCTGATTCACGACCACTGGGACGACATGCTGCGCCTGGCCGGCTCCCTGAAACTCGGCAAAGTCAAGGCCACGGCCGTCATGCGTACCCTGCAGCGGGCGGGCTCCCTTTCCGGACTGGGGCGGGCGGTCGCCGAATTGGGCCGCGTCGAAAAAACGCTATACCTGCTGGCGTACGTGCAGGACGAGGCCTACCGCCGGCGCATCCTGGTGCAACTCAACCGGGGCGAGGGGCGGCACGCCGTGGCCCGGGCCGTCTTTCACGGCAAGAAAGGGGAGCTGCGCCAGCGCTACCGCGAGGGCATGGAAGACCAGTTGGGGGCGCTCGGACTCGTGGTCAACGCCTTGGTGCTGTGGAACACCCGCTATCTGCAGCACGCCCTGGAACGGTGGCAGCAGACGGAAGGCATAGTACCCCCGGAGGACGTGGCCCGCCTCTCGCCCTTGCTGCACGAGCACGTCAACATGCTGGGGCGCTACGATTTCAGCTTGCCCGAAGACATCGCCGCCGGCGAAATGCGCCCGTTGCGCAGCCCCGCCAGCTGGGCAGAACGACTGGCCGAATTTCCTTAGCGTTGTTTTCCGTTCCTACTATAGTGCGACCCCTAGTACGTTAGCAAGAAGTCACGCTGGCTACGGCCTGGCTCATGAACCTGGTTTTCCTTGCCCCTATGCCCACCACCCTCTCCCTGTTCCAGCTTAACGACGTGCATGGCTACCTGAACCTGCACCAGGAGCTGTTTTACGGGCCCGCCGGCCCCACGTACCGGCCCTGTGGGGGCTACGCCCGCATTGCCACGCTGTTGCAGCAGTGGCGCCAGCAGTACCCGGAGAGTCTGCTATTCGATGGGGGCGACACCTTCCACGGTACCCGGCCGGTGGTGGACACCCAGGGCGAAATCCTGGTGCCCATCCTCAACGAGCTGGGGGTGGCAGGCATGACGGCCCACTGGGATTTTGCCTACGGCCCCGCCCAGCTACGCCAGCTGGTTAACCAGTTGAACTACCCGTTGCTGGCGGCCAACGTGTATGACCAGACCTCAGGGGACTTGGTATACGCTCCGTACCAGGTCTACGAGGCGGCTGGGCTGCGCGTGGGCGTCATTGGGCTGGCGTGTCCTATCGTCGACAAAACGATGCCCGCCCATTTCGGCGAGGGTCTGCGCTTCACCGATGGTATGCTGGAACTGCCGCGCTACGTGGCCCAACTGCGCCAGGCTGAACGCGTGGACTTGGTGGTATTGCTTTCCCACTGCGGCTTTCCGCAGGATGTAGCCTTGCTGCAGGCGCACCCCGGCGTGGACGTATGCCTGAGCAGCCACACCCACAACCGCCTCTATGAGCCCTTCCGCGCCGGCGACTGCCTGGTTATCCAGTCCGGCGCCCACGGCTCCTTTGTAGGCCGCCTCACGCTGACCCTAGAAGGGGGCCGCGTCACGGCCCACGAGCACGAACTGCGCGAAGTCACGGCCGACCTAGTGCCCGACCCGGGCCTGCAGGCCCGCATTGACGCGGCGCTGCTGCCCTACGCCTACCTGCGGGAAACGGTGGGCGTCACGACTACGGGCCTGCACCGGGGTACCGCGGTGGAATGCCCCATGGATGATTTCCTGCTGGAAAGCCTGCGGGCCCGGGTGCCGGCCGACCTGTACTTTTCCAACGGCTGGCGCTACGGGGCCCCCGTGCCGCCCGGCCCGGTGCGCCTGGAAGACCTCTACAACATGGTGCCCATGGACCCCGAGGTTGAAACCGTGCAGCTGACCGGGGCCGAAGTCCGGCAACTGCTGGAAGCCAATCTGGAAAGCACTTACAGCGGGCAGCCCCTGCACCAGATGGGGGGCTACGTGAAGCGGGCTCTGGGCCTGAAAGCTTACTTTAAGATCGAGAACCCGCCAGGCAGCCGCCTGCAGACCGTGTACGTGCAGGGCCAGCCGCTGGACCCCGCCCGCACCTACACAGCCGCTTTCATCACCGCGCAGGGCGTACCGCTCCGCTTCGGGCGGGAGCGGCGCAAGACCGGCCACCACGTCGTGGCGGCCATGCGTGCCTACCTGGAGCAGCACCGCCCGCTGGCCATCGGCAACCACGAAACCTTTCAGGTGGTATAGCAACATCTACCTGCTTTGTTCCCCACGGCCCCCTTTCTTTCTCCTGATGCCCCCTACCGCTTATGATCAGCAGGGCCTGGCCGCCGCTCGCACCCGCATGGCCAACGAGCGCACTTTTCTGACGTACGTGCGCACCAGCCTGGCCATGCTCGGTTTCGGCTTGGCCCTGATTCAGCTGCACCCCGTGCGGGCCGGCTCGCTGGGCTACTGGGCCGTGGGCTTGGCCGCATTGCTGCTCGTCATCGGCTGGGTACGGTTTCGCATGCGGCAGCGCGAGATTGAAAAGTGCCGCCTGTAGTAGGCATTGGAGTAGGAAGCGAAATACTCCCTAAGCACTTTTGTTGTAGACTAGAAATAACTTGATTTCGTCCACCGTGGCTCGGGCCGAGCGGCCTACGCCAATCAGCGTAGCCGACGCAAAGCCGGTCCAGCTGCCGTAGCCTACCAGCCACAGGCCCGGTAGCGCGGTGGCCTGTGTGCCGGTCGTGGCCACCCGCCCATCGGGCTGCAGCACGCCTAGGGCCGCCAGAAAGGCTAGCGCCGGCCGGAAGCCGGTGCACCAGAGTACCGCGTCCACGGCTTCTTCCCGGCCATCGGCCCAGACTACGCCCGTGCGGGTGAATCGTACAAAGGGCCGCACGCTGCTCAGCACGCCCCGGCGGCGGGCCTCCTTTACCGAGTCCACCATCACCACATCGCCGAGCGTGGGCGGTGGCGCAGTTTCCTGGCCCGCATGGTAGCGCTGGGTCGCCTGCGTAAACAGCACCCGGCCATCCACGTCGTCGGGCAGAAAGCGCGGCTCTTTCTCCGTCACCCAGGTTGTGCGGGCAACCTGCGACACTTCGGCCAGCAGTTGCGCGCCGGAATTGCCGCCGCCCACCACCAGCACCCGCTGCCCGGCAAAGGGCGTAGCGTCGTAGTAGTGGGCCGAGTGCAACTGCACCCCGCCGAAGTCGGCTTGCCCCGGATACGTCGGTACGAAAGGGTTGCGCCAACTGCCGGTGGCGCACACCACCGCCCCGGTCTGCCAAGTCCCGCCATCAGTCTGCACGGCGAAGCCCTTGCCCGACCGGCGCACGGCCTCCACACGCACGGGCCGGTGCACCGGCAGTTCATAGCGCTGCTCGTACTGCGTCAGGTAGTCAACCACCGCGTCGCGGGCAGGGAAGCCGTTGTCGGCCGGGCGTGGCATCAGCCAGCCGGGTAGCGAACTGGCGTCGGCCGGCGAGAAAAGCCGCAGCGAATCCCAGCCGTGGGGCCACGCCCCGCCCGGTTGCCCTTGGTCGTCCAACAGTGCGTAGACGAGGCCCGCCCGCCGCAGGTAGTAGCCCACGGCCAGCCCGCTCTGGCTGGCCCCGATGACTAATACGTCGGTGGTGAAGTCGGCAGAAGCGGGCAGTGGGGCAGCGTTCATGGGCGTTATACGGTTTGGAACTGCGCCTGCACGAAGTCGTGGGCGTACGCTTTCACCTGGTCACGCACGGCCCGGAACTGCGCCATGATTTCCTCCTCACTGCCCGTCGCCTTGGCCGGGTCGGGAAAGTTGTGGTGCAGCTTTTGGGCCGTGGAGGGGAACACCGGGCACACCTCGTTGGCGTGGTCGCACACGGTCAGCACGTAGTCAAACGACACGGCCGCATATTCATCAACGTGGTTGCTGGTGTGGTGCGAAATGTCCACGCCGTCTTCCGTCATCACGCGCATGGCCCGGGGGTTGAGTCCGTGGACTTCCACGCCGGCGCTGTACACGGCGGCCGTGTCGCCCAGTTCCTGCTGCAGGTAGCCATGCAGCAACTGGCTGCGGCAGGAGTTGCCGGTGCACAGCACCAGGATGTTCTTCTTATCAGACATATGGGTAGGGAGTTGTGATGTCAGACTTAGGCTTGTGTGGCTACCGCTTTGCCGCCGTACCAGCGACGGCGGAACCAGAAGGCCAGGTTGACCAGCGCAATCAGGGCCGGTACCTCAATCAGCGGCCCAATCACGCCGGCGAAGGCCTGGCCCGAGTTCAGGCCGAACACGCCGATGGCCACGGCAATGGCCAGTTCGAAGTTGTTGCCGGTGGCCGTGAAGGCAATGGAGGCATTCTCGGCGTAGTCGGCTCCAAGCCACTTGCCGGCCGCGAAGCTGAGCACGAACATCACCCCGAAGTAGATGGCGAGCGGTAACGCAATGCGCAGCACGTCCAGCGGCACCTGCACAATGGTTTCGCCCTTGAGGCTGAACATCACCACGATGGTGAGCAAGAGCGCCACGAGCGTAATCGGGCTGATGGCCGGAATGAAGACGGTATCATACCACTCGTTGCCTTTCAATCGGCGCAGTATGGTGCGCGAGAGGAAGCCGGCGGCAAAGGGAATGCCCAGGTAGATGAGCACGCTCTGGGCAATGTCCCAGATGCCAATGTTCACGGCATAGCCTTTCAGCCCGAAGTAGGGCGGCAGCACCGTGATAAACAGCCAGGCCAGCACTGAATAAAACAGCACCTGAAAGATGGAATTCAGGGCCACCAGCCCGGCCGCGTACTCGCGGGAGCCGTCGGCCAAGTCGTTCCAGACCAGCACCATGGCAATGCAGCGGGCAATGCCGATGAGAATCAGGCCCATCATGTACTCAGGCTTATCAGGCAGCAGCCAGATAGCCAGAAAGAACATCAGCAATGGCCCCACAATCCAGTTCAGGAAGAGCGAGAGGCCGATAATGCGGGTGTTTTTAAAGACTTTGGGCAACTCTTCGTACTTGACTTTGGCCAGCGGCGGGTACATCATCAGAATCAGCCCGATAGCCAGCGGTACGTTCACCGTGCCCACCGAGAAGTAGTTCACGGCCTCGTTGATGCTCGGCACGAAGTAGCCCACGCCCACGCCCACGCCCATGGCCAGGAATATCCAGAGCGTGAGGCCCCGGTCCAGGCCGGAGAGTTTCTTTTCGGCCAGGGCGGCGGGGGCCGGGGCCGCGAGGGAAGTCGAGTGATTAGGCGTTGACATGGGTGGTGGTTGGTTCAGGGATGGAATCGGGTAAGGATGGGGCCGGCCGGGGCGCGGGCATGCCCACCACGGAGCTACGCCGCTCCAGCAGCAGCGTGTCGCGCCAGAGGCCGTGCTGCTGGCCAATCCGCTCACGCCGGCCCACCTCGCGGAAGCCCGCCCCCAGGTGAATGCTGATGCTGGTGGTGTTTTCGGGGAAAATGCTGGCTTGCAGGGTCCAGAGGCCGTACGCCTCGGACTCCGTGATGAGCGCGGCCAGCAGCTGCCGGCCCACGCCCCGCCCCCGGGCTTCGGCCGCCACGTACACGCTCACTTCGGCCACGCCGCCGTACACGCCGCGGCTCGATACGGGCGAGAGGGCTGTCCAACCTAGGACCCGGCCACTGCGGGCGTAGCCGCCGTCCACCGCCACCAGGCGGCTATGGGGCAGGTGGCCGTAGTCCCACTCGGCCCAGGTGGGGGCTTCGGTTTGAAAGGTGGCCTGGCCCGTGGCCACGCCTTCTTCGTAAATGCGGCGCACGGCGGGCCAGTGCGCAGCGGTCATGGGGAGGATATTTAGCATGATAGCACAGGCGTTAGGCGCGTGGCCAGAACAGGATAATGGCGATGCCGGCACCGCAAACTAACCCGCCGATAATGTCAAATCGGTCGGGCCGGAAGCCATCAAAGTACCAGCCCCAGGCAATGGACATGACCACGAACACGCCGCCGTACACGGCGTAGGTTTTGCCAAACGAGGTGGTCTGCCAGGTAGCCACCCAGCCGTAGGCTACCAGCAGCACGGCCCCGAGCACGCCGGTCCACAGGGGGCGGTCGGCTTTAAGCCATTTCCAGAGCAAGTAGCCACCCCCGATTTCACAGAGGCCAGCCAGGACATACAAGCCGAGCGGGGTAAGAAAGCGCATGAAGAAAAGAACAAGTGACACGGTCGCCAGGTGACAGAAAATAGCGCCAATTAGCCACGAGACGGTTGAATTAAAGGGGCTTTAGCGGCGGTTGAGCAGATAGGCCCCGGCCACGAGCAGCAGCGCCCCGACCAGCCGGCTCAGAGTCAACGGGCTGCGCGTTAGCCCCAGCAGCCCCAACTGGTCGAAGAGCAAAGCGGTGAGCAACTGCCCGGTCACGACCAGAGCGAAGAGCGAAGCCGCGCCCACCCGTTGCAGCGAGAAAGTGATGGCCGCGATGTAGACCATGCCCAGGGCTCCGCCCGTCCACTGGTACCAGCGCACGCCCTGCACCGCCGCCAGCGGGGGCAGCTGTGTCTGGGTGCTGACCAGCACCGCAGCGGCGGCCAGCGTGCCCACCAGGTAAGACGCCAGCACGGCCCACATGACGCTGTGCAGGCCCCCGCGCAACTGGCTGTTCACAGCCGACTGCGTGGTCAGGGCCGCGCCGGCCAGCACCAGCACAAGGAAGGGAAGGTATTTCATAGCAGCACGGAGCCGGTGGGGCCTTAGTAGGCCTTGCGCAGCATGTCGGCGTACTCGTTGGGCAGCGGCGAGGCCTCCACGGCCTGCGCAGCTTTCTCCACGTCGTATTCCACCCGAATAAGCTCGGAGTGCACGCTGCCCGGGTCGATGAGCGTGGTGTTTTTATCGAGGTGCAGCAACTGGTAGGCGGCGCGCGGGTCGCCGTCCTTGGGCTTGCCCACCGAGCCGATGTTGAGGGCGTGGCGGTAGCGGGTTTCGCCTTCCACCTCGTAGGCGAAGGTGCGGTGGTAGGGCTTGTGCGTGTGGCCGAAGAGCATGATGTCGGCGTTGGCCTCCTGCAGCACCCGCAGGAAGCTGGCCTCGGGCCGGTCCTCGAACAGGTACTCGTTGATTTTGCGGGGCGAGCCGTGCACCATCAGCAGATTCAGGGTGCACGGCTCTTCCTCAAACTCCAGGCGCATGTGCTTGGGCAGTAGGCGCAGGTAGCGGCGCTCCGCTTCGCCCACGATGTGGTTGGTGTAGGCAATGCTCTGCGCACCCAGGTCCTTTTCGGTGTCGGTTTTGTAGGCGCAGCCGCAGTTGCTGCTGGCCAGGCCGATGCCCTGGTCGTAGTTACCGGCCAGGGTGGGGATGCCGCGGCGGCGCACTTCGTTCACCACTTCATTGGGCCAGGGCGCGTAACCCACCAGGTCGCCCAGGCAGAAAATCATGTCGGGCCGGCGCTGCTCCATATCGGCCAGCACCGCTTCCAGGGCCGGCAGGTTGCCGTGCACGTCGGAGAAAAAGGCAATCGTCATCGAAAAAGAAGAAGAAATGGAAGAAGGGAAAAGCAAAACGGCGCCACCCGCAAGGGCCGCGCCGTTGAACTGTCAACCTAGCAGCACCCGCCGCCCGGGGTGCAGGCTGCACCGGCCATTTGCAGCTGGGGCAGAGCAATCTGCTGGGCGTCGGGAATGCCGCAGGCATCCTGGGCCAGGCAGGCGGTTTGCTTGGGCGTGAGCACGAAATCGGTGCCGTCGAAGGTCAGGCCGAACTTGCCGATAGTGGCCTGCTGGTACTCTACTTCAATGTCCAGGTCTTCGCTACCCAGAATCTTTTCCGACAGGTTCAGGATGTGCAGGAATTTCTGGGGGGCCAGGCGGTGGTCGTAGTCGCCGGCCTCCCAGAGCTGGAAGTTGGCTACCGTTTCCTTACGCTCCACGCCGCCGCAGTCGATGAAGTGCTTGCTCACCAGACCGACTTCCGTAACGTGGAAGTGAGCGGGCAGGTGCTCACCCGTGGGCAGGCGGAAATTGATGGCTGCTACCGTGGTCAGGGCGTGCTTGATTTCGGAGATTTTCATGGTCAGTTGGATTGAGGTGGAAAAAGAAATTAGCAGGCGCAGGCATCGTCCGGGCCGCAGGTCGCGCCGCTCGTGGCTTCGAGGAAAAAGGCGGTGAACTGCTGGTGGACGCGTTGCAGCAACTCCGTATTGAGGCAGTAGCAGACCGTGAGCCCGTCAATCTCGCCCCGAATCAAATCCAGCGCCTTTAGCTCCTGCAGGTGCTGGGAAACCGTGGTGCGGGAGAGCGGCAGCTCGGCGGCAATGTCACCGGAGATGCAGGTCTGCTTGCTGGCCAGCAGCTGAATGATGGCCACCCGCGCCGGGTGGGCCAGGGCCTTGGCCACGCGGGACAAGTGCTGCTGCTCTTCGGTAAAGGCGGCGGTTTTAGCGTAGGTCATGCGAGGAAGTGGGAAGCGGTTCGGGGGAAATAGAAGGCACTGCCGTCGCCGTCAGCAGTTGGGTAAGCAGGGTTTCAGCCCGTTGGTAGGCGCGCTGCTCAGCTGCTTTGAGCCGCTGCTCGTCGCCCCCGCCCGGCAAGCCGTTGTAGCCGCCCTGGGTTTGCAGGCGCAGGCTTTCCAACACTAGGCATTCGGTGCGCAGCACCCGTTCGAGCACGACGCGCAGCAGGGGATGAACCGGCATATCAGGGGAGGAAGACATAGCAGCAGGTAGCCAAGCAAGCAGGAAGTATGTCGCAAATATACGACATTAAGTGACGTATGTTTACGTCTTATAGTTTTTTCTCGCAAAACCCTATGACAGTAGCCCTGACAGGTAATGCCCTTCCCTCCCCTGGGCAACTGGCAGAGTTACTTGAAAGCCCCGATAAAGCCAACTGCTACGGTACTAGGCGTGGATTAGCGGTTTTTGGGCCAGCTACTTCTTATCAAACCCCAGCGCGGCTTGCACCACCTGTCGGGCCAGTAGGGCATCCTTCTTCTTCTCCTCGCTGATTTGCTTGCCGACCCGCACGAAAACGGCGTTGCAGTACTTCTGCTTGTCGTCAATCTTCTTCTGGCTATTCTCCTTGAGCTGCCACTCCCGCAGCAGCTTGCGGGCTTCGACTACCTCCATCACTTTGAGGTAAAGCGCAATGTTGCGGTCGGTAACCTTGAACTCCCGCAACCGGTCAATAACCGGGCGTAAGATTTCGTCGGCCAGCCACGAGGCCGGGATAACGGTAGACTGCTTGTGCAGCAGCTCGAAGCGCAGGCCCACAATCTTCTTCCGGCCCCGCCCCGCCCGGTTAGCTTCCAGGATAGGATTGTAGACGAAGGCGCAGGGCGTTCTTTCTAACTCCTTTTGGGCACCCAGCACCGTTTTCTTAATCAACTCGTTGGTGTCGGCGTGCTTCATCACCGGGTTGCCTTTCCGGTCCTTTTTTGGGGAGCCGTACTTGTCCAGTTCCTGGCCGCAGTCCATGAGCAGGCGGTATTCCTCCAGCGACACTTCCCACCAGCCGGTATCCCGAAACGCGGATAGTATCTCAAAGAACCGCATACTGTACCAGCTATGCAGGCCCATGTAGCCATCCAGCTTGTAGGTCGAGTACTGACCGGCAATCTGGACGAAATAAGGCGCGAGCTGCGGGTTGAGAATGATTGTAATGATGCCATCCTTGAAGCCTACGCGCCGTTCCTTGGTCGTATCCAGCAGGTGGCGGATGTACCACTCGCTCCCGTCCAGGCTCTCGAACTCCCAGGTGACGTGGGCCAACTCATAGATAGCTTTTTTCAGGAAGGAATATGCTGTGTCCGTATCAATGTCAGTGCCCTCGACTACGGAGGAAACCCGCAGTTGATAGTAGTCGCGCAACTGCAAGTCATCTTCCTTGATTTGCTCCATCACCCGCGCCATAATGCGCTTGCCGTACACGGAAATTCTGCGCTGGTGGGCGAAGGTGGCCGCCCAATGCTGCTTGACCCGCGCCAGCGCTTCGGGCTCGTACTGCAGGTCTAGTTCCAGCATCGGAACGGGCAGGGTAACGCGGGGTAGTCGGTTTCCTAACATCTAGCCGATAGGTTACGGTTGCAGCCACCAGAGACACTTTTGCCTCATCCAGTGATATCAGGCCGAAACATACGGCGAAAAAACCAGCTTGTGTAAAAGTGCGCAGGTTTATTACCTTAAAGAAGCAGGTTTATTACCTTAAAGAAGCAGGTTTATTCACTCAAACTCACCTTAAAGAAGCAGGTTTATTACCTTAAAGAAGCAGGTTTATTCGATTTACTCCTTATTAGTTACTATTAGGGTTTACCTTACCATCTTCTTAAAATAACCTACAACTTTGTTACGCGAGAACGAGAAGAATTTAGGGTATAAAACTGTGTGGACAAGTCGAGAATCAACAAAACAAGACAGTCCAAAAAAGCATATACGCGAATAAAAATGCTTTGTACTTTTTCAAGATTTAATTACCTTTTTCTGCTATTAGCAACTCCCTGTTATACTCCCTGATTACCTCTCCAATTACTAACCCACAGCCAATCAAGACCAGCCGAGCCGGGAAGGACTGAATTAGTGCCTCAAGAGGCTGCAGAATCAACCCGCAGCCGTTCAAGTAGCGCTGCTACCATCCAGCCGCCAAGCCGCGCACAGGGCAAGTTTTAGCTATTCTCCGATGAAGCCAAGAACGGGTGCGGCATTCACTACCCCATGGACTTTAGTTAAAACTTTAGTCCAAAAGTTGAATGAGCGGCCACCCTGCCTGCTGAAGCTACACTTCTCGTGAACTCACCCAGTGGTACTCTGCAAGTCAAGCATAGCAATCAGGGCCAGGATTTTCTTTTCCTGCCGAGTGACGTCCGGCTGAGAAAACACCTCGTGCAGTAAAGCTCGTCGGTCTTCGGCGTTCCAAGCGTTAAACGACGTCAACACGCCGGCGTCGTCTAAGCAAGCTAGTACCTCGGCTTCGCGGACCAATACTGGGTTAGGCTCGCGATAGAGCGTGACGTGCACCGTGTCGCCAGCTTGCTTGCCCAAATGCTGGCGGATGGCAGCATTCACGGAGAGCATTTTGTCTTGGTTTTTGCGCGGGGCCAAATTCCGTGATTCAACCGTGTAGTCATCTATTGTGCCCGACACCTTGATGTGACCCCACGTACCGGGAATATCACGCGAGTTCGGGATGATAAGGTGATAAGTCCAGGCTCCTTTGCCCGGCCAGTGCTGAAGCACTAACTCTTGGTCTCTCACGATGTAGCTCATAGCTACCAAGACCCCCAGAACGGGGGAAATGTTGCCAGACAACCAGGATGAAGGATTGGGCAAAATCTTTCACTTGGCCGCGGTCCGTCAGTTCTTGGTCCAAGCCACAATGAAACCAATACCACCATGCACTAGTCTACTCAGGGGCAGTGGGGAAAAAAGGTTGAATAATACTTGCAAAACATACATTTGTAAATGTATGTTTTGCAACTTAGGATGCGCCTATTACGTTTAATAAGTGTAAGCAACAACGTAAAAAACGCCCTTCTAGCCATGAAAAGTACCAATCTGTACCGCCCCGCCCGCCGCATCCCCGCCGCTCGTCTGGCTAAAATGCGCGCCACCCACGCCGCCAAGAAGGCCGCAACTGAGCAGGCCCGCCAGGAAGCGGCCCAACTGCGCTTGGCCACGCCCGAGTTTACCGCCGTGCCCAGCCTGAAAGCTTTACCGGGCGGGCTGCATTGGTCGGCCCAGCAGCCGGTGCCCCCAGTTGGGGTGTACGTGAGCGCCAACCAAGGCGGGAAGGTCGAAACGGTGAAGGTGTTGGGCTACTGTCACGCCGCCGGCTTTATCGGCCTCGTGACCCAGCCCTTCCACCCCGGCAGCCGACGTGCCCACAAGATGCACCCCCGCGCCCACTGCGTTTTCGGCAGCCAGCTTGCTCAGGCAGCCTAGCTGTATAGCACCAGCAGCTGGATAGCTCCCAATCTGATTTTCTCAATAGGAAATATACCGCTATGCATACCACCCCCGCGCCGAAGCAGCCCCAGATTAGCTCTTGCCAGTGGCTGAATTCCGTGACCCCTTGCCCGCAGTGGCTGGGCTATCCAACCCGCCTGAGCCTGCCAATCAACCTCGATTGGTCGGCAGATTCGGCCCTGCCTGAAATCGGCTCCCGCGTTCATATTCACATGAACGGCTTTGGTCCAGCCGTCGTGCGGGCGTATTTCCACGCCGACGGGTACTTGGGCGTAATCTGCCAGCCGGACGAAATGCCCGACTGGTACCAAAAGCAGGCACCCGGCGTAACGCTAGGCCATTTCTTCGGCCGCGAGTTGGAGCCACGCCGGCCCCACCCCCCGCAGCAGCCTGCGCAACTCGTGCCCAACTGCTAGGCCGCGGAAGTCGCTACCGGCACCGCGCAGGATTGGATACCGGAATACCCTCCCCAGGAGGAGACGGACGACAACCAAGACAGCGAGGAGTACCCCGAGCATCCCGGCGACGAGCAGCGGGACCAGTAGGTAAGTCGCAGGGGCATCCCTTCCTTTTTCCCCAACTGCCCCTCCCCTCTTTCAGTACCTGCTGGCCGGTTGCTGCGCTCATTTTCTTTGGCACAATGCCACTACTTTACCGGCGCTTGCGTTATATTCGTGTACCCTTTGCCTCCTGCCATGAACTCCCCAGTAACCAACTTTCTCGCCCAGCTGACGACGCCGGAGTTTCAGAAATCCATTGGGGAGCAGTTGCGCGCTGAGGCCGCCGCCGCGAACACCTTCCTCTCCTACCGGGACGAGCAAGGCCGCTACGTGCACGAATACCCTGCCACCGGCGAGGTGTACGAGGTTTCGCTGACCCAGCCACAGACGCGCCGGCTACTGCTTGACGCTGTAGGGGCCTAGTGAGCGAAGTGCGGCCGGTGGAGCAGCAACCAGTACTCTATGTATTCGCCGGCCCAAACGGCGCTGGGAAAAGCACCTTGTTCAACGCAATGGCGGCTCGTAGTCCATCGGTGGAACAGGTGAACGGCGACGTACTGAAACAGCAGAACCCCCAACTCAGCGGCTTTGACGTGGAGGCGATGACCGCCCAGCGCATCAAAGAGCTACGTGACAGCAGGGTTTCTTTCTCGGTCGAGAGCAACTTAGCCCAGACCAATGACTACAAACTGATTCATGGCGCGAAAGCCGCCGGCTACCGCGTTGAGTTGGTGTACGTCAGCTTGGAGTCGGTGCGCGAGTGCCAGGACCGGGTACTGAGCCGCGTAGCCAAGGGCGGGCACGACGTGCCCCCGGCCATCATCGAGCAGCGGTACCACCAGTCCCTTTCCCTGCTAAAGCAGAACTACAAGGAATTTGACCGCATCGAGCTGATAGACAATACCAGTCGTCCATTTCAGCCGGGTGCGCTCATCGAAAAGGGCCTGATAGCTCCTTTGCAGTCACCGCCGCCGGAGTGGGTGAAGGGTGTCGTGACCCATGTCCAACGGATGGAACGGGTTAACCAGTTTTTAGCCCAACCGGCAGCGGACATGCAGCAGGCAACTATCCGGGTTACGGAAGCAGCGCGGGCACCCGGTGCCCGCGGCCAGGCCGAGGCAGTACAAGCGGCCGTTCGCATGAGCGGAGCACAGGTAAGCGACGTGCAGCCCGCCGCGGCGTCAGAGCAGGGCCAGCGGGTTAGCTATCTGAACGTGCAGTACAGCTTGAAAAGCCCGGAGCTAGAGCGCATCAGCACCACGCTTGACGCGGTGCATCGGCAGTCGGGCAGTGAAGTGATGGAAAGCGCTAAAGACCAGCAGCGCCGCCAGGCCCCAGGCCAGGCGCGGGAGGCCGGGCAAAGCCAGGCAACTGAGCGTGGCCAGGACCAGCAGGAGCGCTGACCTCTCCCCTCCCCTACTCAAGTGAATCAACAAAAAGCCCCGGCTTGTCCAAGCCGGGACTCTTCTATGTCGGGAGGTGCGTTGCCTCAGAAAGCAGGTTTTTACTGCTGTTCCAACAACAAGGGCAGCCCTGGTAGGAACTGCCCTTGGTTGGCGCTACAGCGCCAGAAAGGAGAAGCCAAGTGCCGGCGACCAAACCGACGACTTACCCCTAACCAGTGCTGCAAATTACGCTATTTACTTTCCGCTGGCTTAGCCGGTAGCTTGCCCTGCTTGCGCAGCTGCGCTTCGTAGTGCCGATGGGCGGCGACCAGGTACGCCTTTATGCTGACCGGGCTATCCTCCCCTTTGGGTAGCAGCACCAGCGACAGGCGAATCTCATTCCAGACGCTTTCCGGGATTTTTACCGAGCGCTCGGTTTCCATCAGCACGGCATCCGGGGCGGCCGGCTTGCGCCCACGCCGGGGCCGCGCAGCGGGGCTAGCTATTGGAGCGGCTGCCGGCAGTGTGGGGGCCACCGTGGCCATCGCCTGAACAGGCGGTGCTGGCTGGCTGGTCGATGCAGCTGCAGGCTCAGGAGCCGCTGCGGGAGCCGGCGTTGGCTCCGGAGCCAACGGCGCATCGACCGGAGCCAGTGGGGCTACTGCAGGGTCGGCTACCGCCGGCGCAGCGTCAGCAGCCGTGGCACTGGCTGATTTGACCAGCTCCCCATCCATGCCTGCCCGGGCCTGATTCCGTCGCTCAGCAGAAACGGGAATACGCTGCCGAGGCTCGATTTTCGGTTTCTCGATACCCATTGCTTAGTTGGTTTTAGTGGTTGACGTATCGGCCGACTCGCTGATCTGGCTCCCGGCTTTGCGCTGGGGCAAGCCCAGGCGTTCTATTAGTTCCTCACACACGCGGCGTATTTCGGCATCCGTGTCCTTGTTGCCGCCAGCGTAGGTGCGGTAGGTAGGGTTGAGCAAGCTATAGAGCGTCGAGGCCCGGCTGTAGGCGGTGCGCAGGCCCAGGGAGGAGTTGAGGCGCGAGAGGCCCAGCCCGTCTATGTACTCATCCATGTCCTTTTCTTCCCGCCGGCCGGCAACGCGCTTGGTTGGGAGGCCGAAGTATTGAAAATCCAGTTGGGCTTCCTCCGCAGACTGCTTGATAGCTTCCAGAATGCCCATAAACTCCGCCGTAGAGGCCCGGTCCAGGTAATCCGATACCAGGGGCACAATTACCGCGTCGCAGGCCGTGAGCGCGTTGAAAACATCGTCGCCATCGGCCCGGCCGGGTACGTCGATGATGATAAGGTCGTAATCCTGATTATCGGGATTGTCGATGAACTCGAAAATCTTATCCAGGGCCAGCGGGAATACATCGTAGGGGTACTTAGCCGCCGGGTCGGTTTTCTGAAGGTTAGCTAGGTTGTGCGCGTCCAGCTGAGCACGGGTTTTGACGATGCTCTGCTGATAGTCGCAATCCAGAACGGCAATCTTTAGCCCATACTCAGTGGCCAGGGGAGCGGCGAGCACGAGTAGCAGGGTTGATTTACCGGAGCCGCCTTTTTGAGTGGCAAAGCTGATAATTTTGGGCATGGGTTTACTGGTTAGGGTTAAAGAACTTTACGCCGGGTGGTCAGTCAGGCGGATAGCGCAAACATACATAGAAAGTGGCGAAGTAGTTACGTGGCGAAGTAGCGATGAGGTGAGGTAGTTAAGTAGCGACGTAGCGATAAATCTAAGTATTTAAGTAGCGATGTAGTGAAGTAGCGAATTAAATATGGTGATAAAGGGTAGCGAAGTAGTCAAGTGGTGAAGTAGCGAAAAAATGAGAACATTGATATAGCGTCGGTAGCGAAGTAGTCAGGTAGCGAAGTAGTGAAGAAATGCCAATGAACTAACAATTTAAGTAGCGAAGTAGCGAAGTAGCCAAGTAGTGAGGTAGTGAATAATCAGATAGTACGTTGCAATGCCATTAGGTTTATAGGTAGCGATGTAGTCAAGTAGCGAGGTAGCGAAGAAATTAAATGATAGCTTGATGTTTAATTTTTATAGGTAGCGAAGTAGTTAAGTAGCGAGGTAGCGAATACTGATGCAATAGATGTAATCAGAGGATTGTTTAAAGTAGCGAAGTGGTGAAGTAGTGAGTAAATGATTAAAGAGGGATTACAGCGTCACCAAGGGGTTTCTAGCAGAAAGGTGAAAAGCGGTTAGTAAAAGGCCACGCAGGCTCTTCTCCCAATAGCCCAATTGGTGCAACATATCAAATAGAAGGTGGCGCATCAGAAAAGAAGGAGAGCCCCAGTCCGGGCTGTGGGGTAGTAATTCTAACTAGTAGCTTAGCGGTAGTCTTAGCAATAGTGGCAGCTGGTGATTTCACGGCCGTAGACAACATCGGGCAGGCAAAGCCGTAATGATATTCGTTCACTTCTTTTTAGCAAGAAGAGTAACACAAACACAGCGCTAAAGCACTGTATTTGTGTTACTTGAATTTCAGCAGAGCTGAAATAATGTGACTATTATACTTAATAGTCTGATATACAGTATGTATTTGCTCACAAGATATCGTTGAATCGTAGTTTTAGCCACTGTTTCAGTTGTAGAAATGGCCAAAGAGCAGAAGCCGCAGATTCGGGTAAATGCAACCAGCCATAGGGCCGCCGCGAAAGCCGCCACCCGGCTGAAAATGAGTCTTGGTGAATACACTGAGGCAGCGTTGGACTACTTCACAAGCCGGCAACTCAACCCAGCGGACGATGTGGCCCGCGAGGGTCAGCTAATCATGCAGCAGGTGAAGAAGCTAGGCGACCGGGTTTTCAGCTATATGCAGGAGGAGGAGCGCAGCTTACTACTCCCCATGCTGGAAGAAATGCTGCGGTCCCGTATCACGCTGGAGCGGGTTCTACGGATGAATGAAATCCTGGTAAACAACCTGAATGGCCAGTTGAGCCTACTCAATGAAGGACAATTGGCGGCGCACCGGGAGACGCTAAAGAAGCTACGGCAGCAGAATGACGAGGCCATAGAGCGTCAGCTAAAAGAGGCGCTGACCGGTGCTCAATCCATTAGTTCAGGCAAGACAGTAGGGGAGGGGCAGCCGGGTAAAAAGGATACCGAACCGAGTAGCTAAGCCAGCATGTACGTTAAGCTAATCAACCCCGCGACGCACGGTAAAGCCGCTTATAATAACAGCGGCAGCAGCGCGCAGACGCTCAATTATCTGAAGCAGGAAGCGGCTAAAGATGGGCAGACAGCAACGTTTTTCGGGGCTGACCGCGACGGGATTGAAGCGGCAGAACTGATGCAGGAAATCGACACTAACGTGAAAGGATTGCGGGCGGATGATGCCAAGTTTTACTCGTTGGTGATTAGCCCCAGCGCCGACGAGTTGGAGCATATCGGTAATGACGAACAGAAGCTGAAAGCCTACACGCGGGCAGTGATGGAGCAGTACGCCGGCAACTTTAACCTAAAGGAAGGACGGCAGCTGCGCAGTGAGGATTTGGTTTGGGGGGCCACAATCCACCAGGACAGGAGCTACCGGGGCACTGACCCCGAAGTGGCCGCCGGCCAAGCTCAGACGGGCGAGAAGAAGTCTGGTCTGCAAACGCATATTCACGTCATCGTGAGTGCCCGCGACCGGAGCCAGAAGATAAGCCTCAACCCCGCCGGCCGCCGGCAGCGGTTCGACTTAATCAACTGGCAGACCCAGGCGGGCAAGCAGTTCGAGAAGCAGTTTGCCTACACCGCGCAGGAGCACGAAAAGGTAAAGGTCAAGCCGCGTGATGCCAGCCGCGATGCCAGCCGCGCCGCCAAGATTGGGGAGCGGATTGCGGTACTGAACAAGCAGGTGCTAAAGGCGCAGCAGCTTGACCCAGCGCGGGTGCAGAAGATAGCCCAGGGCCGCGAGTACGATAAGACCTTTTACCGTTCACTGGCCACCGTCGAACGCCGGGCGAAGGCGGGGGAGCCCATTGATAACGCGTACCACCTGTTGACCACCGGCCGGGAGCAGCCTCAGCAGCAGCAAGCGGCTACCAGTGCCCTCCGCGCCTTGCAACAGGCCGTCCGTTCCGGCCGGGGCCGCGACGAGCAGACCGAGAGCATCGGCGAGAAGCGAGGCCGCACAGCCGGCGAGCTTGATATTGAAATGTAGCGCCACCACCTAAAACGCTTATTCTTTCCAATAACCATCTACACAGTTATGTCTAGCCAACCACCCAGGGCTGCACCCAACACCCAGAACGTCGGGCTGATTTTCGCCCTGCTACTGCTGGCCATCATCGGCGGCGAGTATTACACGCTGCTGCATCGTGACGAGGTAGCCCAGGCCCGCGCCGTGCAGCTCACCCAGCCCGAGATAAAGGCCCTTACTCCCAAGGAAAAACTAGCCGCCCGGATTGCCGCCATCAACGAGCGCCAGCGGCAGCGCAGGATTGCCAAGGCGCAGCTCGAAGCTGGCCAGGTAGTAGGGGAGGGGGGAGCACAGGCTGCCGTATCCGCGACTCACGCCACCGACCAGGCGCTGAGTAAAAGCGTGGCCCGCGCCGAGGCTGTAGCGAAGGCGGGCCAGGGGTTCAAGTCGAAGCTGCTGGTGAAGGCGGCCAAGTTCTACGGCCCGGCCGGGGTGTGGCTGCGGGCACTGCTGCTGCTGGCGGGCCTCGTGCTGGTGTTCGTGCAGAAGACTCCGGCCACGGTGCCAGGCAAGCCAAAACGCAAGCCCATCAACCAAAAGGCATTCCGCGTGGTGGCCGGAACAGGCGCGGCTGTGTTCCTTATTGCTGGCTACGTGCTGCTGAATATGCACCACTACACGCCCGGCTTTATCACGTTCGGGTATCCGGGTGCCGCTACGGCCGTACTGGCCAGCGGTGGGCTGGTAGGGCTGTTGTGGGCCACTACCAAGCGCCCGGCCTTCGGGCTGACCACCGAGCGCAAGAAGATAGAAACGCCGGACGGCATCTATTTCCGCACGGCAGATGGCGGTTGGATAACCATTGCCAACCCGTACCGGGGCACGCTGGTACTGGGCGGGGCCGGCGCGGGCAAGACCTTCTCGATAGGGGAGCCGATGGTAGAGCAGTTTGCCTACAAGAATTTCGCCGGCCTCATCTACGACTTTAAGTTTCCGGTGCTGGCGGAAACCGCGCAGAAAGCGTTGGTTCTGGCCGAGCGCCAGCGGGAGAAAGAGAAGCAGCAGGCGTCCAAGTACGCTGGCAGCATGATGGGCAAGGCCACGGCTAAGCTGACCACTGCCGAGCAGGAGCAGGACGAGCCGCCGGTACAGCTGCACATCATCAACTTCCGGGACCTGACGCGCAGTGAGCGGGTGAACCCGCTGCGGCCCGATGATATGCCCGTGGTGGCCTTTGCTGAGGAATACAGCCGGGCTATCATCAATAACCTGAATCCATCCAGCATCCGCAAGATGGAGTTCTTCGATACCAGCGCCGTGGCGTATCTGACCAGCATCATCTGGTTTTACCGCAAGCACTACCCGGCGCTGTGCACCATTCCCCACGTCGTCGCTACGGCGATGCACGACGACTTTAAGCACGTGCTGAGTATGCTCGACACGGACCTGGAGAGTGGCGACCTGGCCAGGTCCATCATTACTGCCGTGAAGCAAAAAGCGGAGAAGCAGATAGCCGCCGTAGTGGGCACGCTGCAGGTGATTCTAACCCGGATTAACAGCCCGCAAATCGTGTGGGTGCTGACGCCCAACGAAGCCGAGGGGGAAGGCTTCTCGCTCAATCTGAATGACCCGAAGGCCCCTAAGCTGCTGTGCATCGGCAATGACCCCACCCTGAAGGAGACATTCTCGCCGGTGGTCTCGTGCGTGATAACGGTAGCGCTAAAGCTGATGAACCAGCAGCGCAAGCACCGCAGCTACGTGTTCCTCGACGAGGCCGCGACCATCTATGTGCCCGGCCTGGAGGTGATTCCGGCCACGGCCCGTAGCAACAAGGTGGCGATGGTGTACATGACGCAGGACCTGAGCCAGATGACGGATGCCTACGGCAAGGAAAAGATGCAGGTGATGGTGTCGAACCTGAACAACCAGTTTTTCGGCAAGGTCAACTCGCTGGAAACGGCCAAGTTCATTTCGGAGCTGGTAGGCCGCGAGGACAAGGAAATGATAAGCACCAGCACCGGCACGAGCCAGGGCGGTACCGGCAGCCGCAACAGCAGTTCCAACCAAAGCACCAGCTACCAGGAGCGCAACCTCGTTCGGGTGCAGGATACCATCGGCTTGCAGCAGGGGGAGTTCATTGGGCAGACGGTGGAAACCGAGAGCACCTTTTTCCAAGGGACTATCACCCGGCCCGAGTGGACGGGGGAGCAGTTTCCCCTGCACCCGATGGTGAGTTTTGGCGGGCCAGACGACGACCCGGAGAAGGCCCTGGCCGACGCGGTGCAGGAGAATTTCATGCGGGTGCGTCAGGAGGTGCGGGATACGTTGGCCCTGCACGTAAACACCTTAGCATGAGGGGCAAAAATTGCTGCTGAATAACCCGAAAAAGGGCTAAAAAGCGACGTTCAGGCCCTGTTTTTCGTTTAAGTGATATCCACTCTCTCTTACCAGAATTCTATGCAAGTACCTACGTTTGCCCCCGCCGCCGCCGGCTTAACGCCCGAGCAGCTGAGCGCCCGCCAGGAGCGGGAGCGCCACGCCTCCAACTCGGTTTCTATTCTGATGAGCAACGGCCCCGCGCCCAGCGAGGAGGTAATGGCCCTGATGCAGCGCTACGTCGATGGGGAACTGACCTTAGACCAGGTGGACGAGCTGAACCGCGCCCGCCTGCAGGCCAAGTACGGCACGCCGGCAGCAACTGAGCAGTAACCTGCAAGCACCCAGCGAATGGCAGCCAACGACAAGTTCAGCAACGAAAACGGAGTACTACTCAACAAATTCGGCATCAAGGATGCCGAAGTGCTACGGCAGGTGGAGAATGACAGTGCCTTGCCCAAACTGGCTAAACTCAATGAGTCGGGCGGCATCCAGGGCGGGCAGTTTGACCATGCCCACCTGAAAGAGCTACACAAAAAGCTTTTTGAGGACGTGTACCAGTGGGCCGGCGAGACGCGGGCCGACCGGGGGTTTCAGGGTAACAAGGCCACCTACGTTACCGGCTTCAAGGAAACTATGACCTACGCCCCGCATAAGGAGATAGAGCAGCGGCTAGGGGCCATCGGGGAGCAGCTGGGTAAGGAGAACGGCTTAAAGGGCTTGGACCAGGACAAGTTCACCGAGCGGGCCGCCTACTACATGGACCAGTACAACCACACGCATGCTTTCCGCGAGGGCAACGGCCGCACCCTGCAGGCAATGGTTACCCAGTTGGGCAAGGAAGCCGGCTACCAGGTGGACTTTGGGAAAATCTCGCCCGAAGTGCTGAACCGCAGCCGCGACGAGGCAATGGTACGGTTGTATCCCCCGGCTGAGGCCGATAAGAACCTCAAGCCCCTGCGGGAAATGTTGCAGCAGATAACGACTCCGGCACCGGGAGCCGCGGCCGAAAAGCTTCGCGACCCTAGTTTGGCCGCCGCGCCCCCGGAGTTGTCGCCGGCCATGAAGGCAATGGATGCCCGGCGGGAATTGGAGGTGACGGGCTACCGGGCAGCAAACGTCATTGCCAATATGCCCGGCCCCGGCAATTACGACCAGGGCGTAAAGCTGGCCCAGCGGGTTTCAGCGGTTACCCAGGACCCCATTTCCATCAAAGGCCCCGGCATTATTGAAATGCAACTGGCCGCTGACAAGATTCTGAAGCATCCCGGCATGAAGGATATGACGTTGGACTTGGAAGACGCCAGGCGGCTACGTGCTTCATCGGTGCAGGTGGTGCAGCTAGCCGAGGGCAAGGAACTGGTGAGCCCCCAGCGGCAGCCGCAAGCTGCCGCACCGGCTGCCGTTGAGCGCACGGCCAACCCAGTGGCCATTGTGCCCAAAACCCACGAGGAGGCCCAGCCGCTCTTTATCAAAGCCGCCCGCGAGGTAGCCAAGGGCCTAGAAGAAAACGGCAAGGGACTCGATGCCGCCCGCCTGCGGGAGGTAGCCAGGTTTGTGGAGCGCAGCCCGGCTATTGCGGGCATGAACTAGGAAAATACTCATAAGGCCATGCAGGCCGCCGGCAGTATCCCGAGCCTGAGCAGCAACAAGTACACCGATGAACTGCGTAACTCCGTCAGCGTACTGGAAAAACCACCTAAAATGATTGAGCGCAGCGGCCCCAGCGCCGGCCGCGACAGTAGCGGAATTGAACGCTGATACTACCTAATCACCCGACCATGCAAGACGACGAGCTAAGCTTTATGGAGGATATGGTAGCCGGTACCGAGTTGCTGATGTGCAGCACTTGCGGCGAGGAGACGCTCCACGCCCACGATGAGGTACTGGATGTGTCGCCCGTTGCCACGGAGTTGAAAATGCAGTGTACCTGCTGCCAGACCACCCGGACGTGGACGGACTGGACCCCGCCCAGCAGCAAAGTGCGCCAGAATTAGCCACAAAGGCCCCGTGGGTAACAACGGGGCCTTTGACTTGGTAATAATATTGTATTTACACCGAATACGGTTCCACAGGGCCTCGTACTGTTGGTCGAGGAGGCGAAACGGAACGTCCTGGTGGTGGGCTTTATCTTTACCAATCCAATGTAGGGTGGGCATAAGAAAGCGGAGCGTAATTGAGCTGATGACGGTACGGAGGCTATAAACCACGTACGAATGGCAAAAACTAGAAAGCTCTAGCGTTGGGTTAGCCTTTGCCATAGCAGCGCGTTCAGTAAAGGCAAACTTTCACTAAAAGTGGAGGAATCGATGAATTAACTGAACAAGTGTCAGGCCGCTCATTAACTTTACAGTCCCTGTATCCGATTCAGGTTTTCTTTATCCCACCGCTATACCTTTCTTGATGGACCCGAATACTACCAAAATCGTCCTTGCCGTCGTTGCCGCCGTGGTAGCAGCCGGCATTGTTATTACCATCAAGGTTATCCGCCGCACCACCAACACGAGCAAAGTGACGGCCAATCGGGTCAGTCAAAAAAACATTAACACTTTCGGCGACGTCGTAGGTGGAAACAAGACGACGAAATAGCCCATGCCGTTCGGAAACGGTACGAGCCAGAGTCAGGTATCTGCCGGCGGCGACGTAGTGGCGGGCAACCTGAATCGAACCACCACCAGCCACAACTATTTCGGCAGCAGCGGCAATAGCCGCGTGGACTATTTGGCGGCCCTAGGGCGGCAGTTTCTAGCGGAGCAGGAACAGAATCAGGGCATCGGTCACATCATTGACAAGCTGCTGCGCTACTCTACCCCCGTGCAGGAGGAAGCTACACTCATGATTGGCTTGGAAAGTAAGCTGGAAGAGGGTGGCTACGTACCTTATATGCACTTCGCGGCCCAGACGAAGGAGCATTTTACGAAGCATCTATTCAAATATCAGTTCTCGGAGTCGGCCCAGAAGATGTACGCTTTCCTGCTAGCGAAGGTGTATACTTGTTTCGGGCAGCACGTATACCCGGCTATAGTGCAGGGCAGCCCTCCGCAAGAGGTGATGCAGCTGGTTGAGGTACACGTGTACGCGAAAATCGTTGACTGCCTCGGCGAAAACATTCTGGAATTATACGACGACGAAATTGCCGGTATGCTGTTCTATCTAACAGGCAATTGCCATATCAAGTGGAGGTAACATGCTGGTCTATCATCCTGCTTTCGACATCTACCACGCTGTTCGTCGTTTTTTGAAACTGTTGCGCCTTTCCGAAGGCCGGGTCTTTTCCGTAGAGCACTTTAAGCTCATCGACTACTTTGTGGTGTTTCCCAGCGAAACCTTCAAAATCCGGCTGCCGATGCAGTACGCCGACTTTCGCAAGAAAATCAAGGTCAACAAGTACGAGGCTGTCAGCAACAGCCGCATTGTGTTTCAGCAGCTGCAAGGCTACCAGGACGCCGCTTTGCAGTGCCTAGCTGCGTACGCCTTTATCGACCCGCTACAGTACGTGAAGGGGGAAGTGCAGCTCAATGACACCGTGATATCGGCGGAGTTGAACGCACTGCTGGAAAACACGCTGGAAAGCACTACCCTGCTTGACTTTATGAATGAAGTGCTCTTGCGCATGCCCTATGAGGGCCCCGTCGGCTTGAAAGAGCGTTCCAACTTATTCTAGTGCCTCATTTTCATGCGTAAACTTTCTCCGTACTTAATGGTGCGCCGGTTGGCCGTTTACAGCGGCAGCCAAGTAGCCTACGAAGCCGAATTTCACACTGGGGTTAATATCATTCGGGGTAAAAACAGCTCGGGCAAATCTACTGTGATGAGCCTGCTCTTTTACGGCCTTGGCGGCGACTACGCCCGCTGGACGCCGGAGGTGCTACGCTGCACCAACGTGTATGTGGAGCTGGAAGTGAACGGGGCCGTGCTTTCCCTCAACCGCGAGATTCACGGCGGTGCCGCGCAGCCCGTCAATCTGTATTGGGGGCCGCTGGCTGACGGGCTGGCTTCTACGGTTAGCTGGACGCAGTATCCGCTACGCCGCTCTGAGAGTAAGGAAAGCTTCTCCCAGGTAATGTTCCGGGCCTTATTGTTCCCAGAGGTTAAAACCGAGGACGAGAGTAATATCACCATTCATCAGGTTCTGCGCCTGCTGTTCATCGACCAGCTAAGTCAGCCGTTTAGCCTGATGATTGATGAAAAGTTTGATTCGCCTCTGACCCGCCGTGCAACCGGTGACCTGTTGCTGGGTGTGTTCGACAACGAGCTATACAATGCGCAACTGCTGCTGCGCAAGGTGAAAAAGGACTTGGAGGCGCAAACCAGTCAATACAAGTCGTTGGTTGCCATTCTGCAGGCAGCCGAACAATTTAGCTCGTTGGCTGAGATAAAAAACCACATTGCAGTGATGCAGGGCGACGTAGAAAAGCTAAACGCCCAGATACAGGCCAGTTCCCCGTTGCAGGTGCGCAAGCAGGCTGATACTCAGTTGGCTGACCTGATGAAAGGCGTGACGGCCTCGCGCACGGCCCTGAGCACGGCCATCCAAAACTTGGAGAAGCTGACCTTTGACATTGCCGATTCCAAGGACTTCATCGAAACCCTTCAGCATCGCATTCAGGCGCTGACCGAATCCATAGAAACCCGCAAGATTCTTGGCCAGCTGCCTATTTCTCAATGCCCGCATTGCCTCACTTCACTGGCACGGGAGCGGGCCGAAAACCATTGTGTACTATGTGCCCAACCCTTGCCGCCAGAAGCAGAGCAGACGCAGGCCATGAGGATGCGGCAGGAGTTGGAATTTCAGCTGCGCGAGTCAGAAAAGCTGCTGACGGGTAAAATAAATATGTCGATGAAGCTGCAGGCCGCGCTGCCAGAAATGAAGACTATTGCCCGGCAGCAGCAGCGCACCTACGACAAGTTTCTTGATACCGCTCAGTCTACCCGCGATGAGAAGGTGGATCAGATGCTAATAGAGAAAGGTAAGCTGGAAAAGGAAATTCAATTTCTGCAGCGCCAGCTGGCGGCCATGGACGTGCTGGATGAACATCGCCGACGTATGGTGGAGTTGGAAGTACAGGTGAAAGAGCTAAACGAGGTAATTGAGCTTCGGCTAAAGGCTCAGGGTAAAAATTCACAAACGGCTTATAATTCTATCAGCCAATATGCGCGCCATCTGCTCAAAGAAGATGGGGCCTACGAGGAGGCATTCGCTGACGCGAAACAAGTGACCATTGACTTTAACCGCAACACTTTTTACGTAGACGGACGACAGAATTTCTCTGCCAGCTCGGTCGTTTACCTGAAGAACAGCGTGTTGTACGCCATCTTTTTCGCGTCACTGGAAAACGACTTTTTCCGCTACCCTCGCCTCATCATGTGCGACAACATGGAGGATAAAGGAATGCAGGAAGCGCGCAGTCAAAACCTGCAACGGACTATTATTGAGCTATCCAATCAAGCTAAAGTGGAACACCAAATCATCTTTTCCACCTCGATGATTGATGCTTCGCTTGATATAGATGCATACTGTATTGGCGACTTCCACAGCAAAGAGAACAAGACGCTGAAAGTGTAGCATCAGCTTATAGGTTATGATAAAAGTCTCTTTCTCTGAGAATATTGGCCTTTCATTATAACCCCAGTGCCTGAGCAGCATTATAAGAAACCACGTTGTTGAGCTGCGTGTAGCGCTCAATCATTGCATCCGTCTTCTGCTTGGTCTGGTTCTTAATGGCCTTGTGGGACTGCCCATTAAGCACAGCCACCGTCACAAACGACACGCGCAGGGAGTGGGCTGAGTAAGCTGGGCCGAGGCGCTTTTGTACCAGCTTGTTAATGGAAATGTCCGAGAGCCGCTTATCTGAGGGAGCGGCCATCTGGCCTGGAGTCGCCCGCGGAATCTTCACGAACAGCGGCCCCGTGGTCCGGCCCAGCAGATTAAGCCAGGCACGGAGGCAGCGCACGGGGCAGAAATCTGCATTGGGAGCATAGAAAATGGCTTTATCTTCCACCGCGCCATACTGATTAGTCTTGCTTTTGGCCAGATGTACCAGCAAGGCCCGCTCCGTAAATTCCAGCTGCTCGATGTTGAGGTCCACCAGTTCGGAGCGCCGGAAAGCCCCCGCGAAGCCGACCAGCAGCAGTGCCCGGTCCCGCAGGCCCGCCGTCGTTTCCAGGTCGATGCCTCGAATGGCTTGTTTCAACTCCTCGACGGTAAAAGCCAGCGCCTGGTCCTGCCGCTTGCCCAGGGTGCGGGCAATGCCTTCCATGACGATGTTGAGCGCATCCACTGTCGCCGGCATCGGGTGGCCGCTGAGCTGATGCGCCTTGCGGATGGCGGCCAAGTGCCGCCGGATAGTGGCCAACGCGTGCGGCCCGGTGAGAGGTTGTTGCCCCTTCTTTTTCTCCCTACCGCCCCCAGCATCTGGAGTCGGCTTTTCGGAGGCCAAATGGGCCACATATTCCGTTAGGGTGGTGACGTCGGCCGGCACTGCCGTAAACCCGTGCAGCGCGCAAAACTCAGCGTAGGTGTTCAGGTCCGACTTATAAGCCCGCTCCGTGTTAGCGGCACCCTGCAGGCCTGTTTCCAGGAAGCCGGCCACTTTAGAAGAAGCCCGCGTCAGGTTGGCAGCGACTGTTGACCCCGTCGTTACGGCCGGCACTTTGCCTAGGTATTTACTCATGATTTGAGGTGAAGGGGTTCTTCCAATGAGGCGGATTTACATGCTAAGGAAGCAAGTAGAGGTGCCGCAAGGATGAGTCGAAGGGTTTTTTATTGTTTAACAATACCTTGCTTTAGAAGCATTATAGCTATTTGAGATGTTTAGGAATGGGCAACAGTTCTCTAAAGGCTTTTATGTTAGAATGATTATAGTGCCTGCTGTAAAACTTTTGAACAAGGAATAAATTGAACGTAAATAATAATAAAGTGAAAATAGAGGGTAGCGTAAAAGCTAAGTCAGGGTTATTGTTTATATCTCTCATCGCATCTATTAGAGCCTTAAAGCTCCAATTGTACCTTGATAATGAGTAAATAGTCAATATAAGTAGCACTGCTAATGCTATTAATAAATGCTTTATTGAATCCCATTGCCACTTCTTTACCGCATTCTGAATATATGTTTCCTTGTCCGTCTCCTTTTTCTCTTTTTCTGTCTTAAGCTGTTCGTCTAGCTTCTGCTTAGCAAGAGCCGACTCAGCTTCTTCCTTTTGCCTAACAATATCTTTTAGACGATCAATTTCTTGTTTGTCTTGCTCATTGCTAAAAGGTATTTGTTGTTGAGGGTTACTAGCTGCTTTAATAAGCATTCCTTGCAATCGGTCTTGTGCTTTTTTTGTGGCCTTTAACCCCTTGGTTAAAGCATCGACTTGCTGCTCCAGCAATGTCTTTTTATCATTCAGAGCACTATTATCTTGCAAAGTTGAACTGTACTCGCTTGTAGTCTTAATCAAAATATCCTGTTTGTCCTTTAACTCTTTAGCAAGTCTTGCTTCCTTCTGACCCTTTTGTCTCAGTTCTTTACTGATTTCACTTTCTATGAAAACAGTTGCTTTCTCAATATCACTTCCAATTTTCTTGATTTCATCTAGGAATATCTTGCTGGTCAGGCTTTTTGTCATAAATGATAAATCATCAATGCCAATTGCATTAAACACTGCAAGAGCTGATTGAGAAACCTCACTTTTGGCATGAGAGCCTGAAAAAACTGGGCTTGCAATGGATGATAAGAATGCCTTTCTGTAATCGTCGCTTTGAACAGGCAACAATTTATATAGCTTTTTCAGTAAATAAATAGGGGTAAAGAATGCGGGAATGAATAATTCATTGCCATTATCTCTGCGTCCTGCATATTTATCATATGCGATTAAGCCAAAGTCCAGAGTTAAACCAAAAGTTTTACAGTCTTGAAAATGGGTAGCGGTTTCACCATTTTTATCACGTTCGCAAAGAATTGACTCTCTAAGTTCAACATCATGCTCTATTTGCGGTGTATCCTTATATCTTACTTCACCAAGTTGCTGTTTTTCTATCCTAGCCTCATTCATCAAGGCATAGTATTTAGAATAATCCGATATTAAATCACTGAATACCTCAGATTCCGTGTCTACACCTTTAATCGCACCATTATGAATTTCTATTTTTTTGCTTCTTAAAATAAAAGACGCTTGGTCAAGTATGACTGAAGGGTGTTGCGCGCCTTGCGGGTGGGCTAACTGCAATCTATAATACGCTTCTGTGAAACTATCTAAATTCCCGCTTTGTAAAGCAGCTTTTATCTGATTATCGGTCAGCTTTTGGCTGTGAACGAGCCCATTTAATACTGGTCTGAATTGCGTTAATTCTTTATAAGTACTTCTAAGATAGGTGAGTTTTATTTTAAAATATTCTTTATTTTCTTCGATGATTTTTAACAAAGAATCAACAGCAGGGTTCATTGTGTTTTCACGAATTTTTAGAGCTGATAACAGAAAATTGGTATCAACAAAAACTTTCCAATCAATTTCTTGAAAGGAAGCCAATTCTTGGGCCAACTCTTTCGACAGCCCTAGAGCAAAGAACTGTTCTGCTCTATCAGCTAAGGATTCATAGTACGCTAATTCAAGCTCCGAACTATTCTCAGTCAAGTTCTCTATATATCTGTAAAATACTTTTTTCAGCTTAGTCGGCAGCTTATCAGATGACAATCTAAAAAGCTGCTGGGTTGTCAAGCTGGCATTCTCACTGCTGTCTTTTCCAAGTATTGCAATAGCTGATTTTCCGTAGTAAAAGAAGTTTTCATGGATATAACCTTTAAACTCCTTGAATATTTTCTGTAATTCTTCGTCAGTTAATTTAATTTCGCTCAAAGACGAAGCTTTTTCGTAAAACCTTTCTCTTAATTGTTCTTCTTGTTGTTCGCTGGCCGCAACCCGTTTTGCATGTGCTTCATTTGCTGCTTCTGTCAGCTTATATTTCTCGCCAAGCAAAACAAGTTGCCCATCTTTCATCAACTGATTGACAGCATCTGAAACCTCCGAAATTTCGAGGTTGATATCAAACTCTACTTGCGTAAGTTCAATTATATCCTTTAATGAAGCCTCACGTGAACTAGAAATTACATAAATGATATAGCTATTGATAGTGCTTGGCCGCTGTTCATTATTCAATAAGTCTAAGACCTCAATAATTCTTTCAGTGTTTCGGGTAACCTTCATCTGTTTTGCCAAAGCAAGGTGTTATTAAACAATAGGAAAAAATTTTCTACTCAGCCTTGCGGTACCTCTACTTGTTTCTTTAGCATGTAAATCAGCCTCATTGGAAGATGAACCCGGTGAAGGACAAAGATTAGCAGCTAAGGGAAAAAACATATTTAGAAAGTTGTGTCGTCCATGAAGTTCACCCAGCGCAGGTACTCCGTTTCGTTGAGCTGATAGGCCATGTAGTCGTGTACCGAGTGGCCCCGCTGGGTGAGAATGAAATCCTGAAACGAAGGGGAGCCGCCCGCCCAGCACGCGGCCATGCCCCGCCGCAACAGCAATACCCGAATGGCCGAGGGGTGACTATCCACCCACTTGATGTATTCTTCCGGCGTAGGTTCATAAGCGCGGGCTTGCTGCAGGTAGGCCAGCACCTGCGTTGTCACTCGCTCAACAAATTCCAGCTGACTCATATTACTTAACAGTCCAGCGGTAGCCGCGCCGATAAGCCCAAAGTACGAGGTTGGGGGCAATGTCTTCCGTGAAGCGGTAACGGGAATACGTGTAGAGGGCGAACAACCCCGGCACCACCCACACCAAAACCGGGTGAGCCGCTTTGACGGTATGCACGATGAACAGGTGCAGCAGCAGCGACGGGACGACGCAGGCCACCAGCAAACACAGCGTGAACGGCAGCAGCCAGTGCCGGGTGCCGCGCAGGCGCAGACCGATAGCAACTCCTTTAAGTAAATAGAGCAGCGCGTAGAAGCCGTAGGCCAGCGCCCCGATGCTCAGCAGCCGGGCATACCCGAAACCCGCCCCGAGAAAATCCAGGTTGGTTGTCAGCACCAGGCCCAGCACCAGGAATGGAGCCAGTACCAGCGTTTCGACTACTAAGCGAAAGCCCAGGCCCAGCACCACGGCTAGTCCGTTGCCAATAGCCTTGCCGTTTTGATAGGACTGTCGAATGTTGGGCGCGTTGCGGCCAGCCTCGTAGCCATCTTCGTAGTCAGACATGGTGTTATAAATTGCGGGCGAGAGTCGCATAGTGATAGAAGCTTTTACCAGTAGTATTTGCCTTTGGTTGAGATAAAAAAACAAGTTATGATAATTAAGTATTATCATAACTTAAAAATTAATTCTATGCTAACGGTCTAGTGAAGCATATTGGACGTAGCCGCATACTTCTGGTTTAGCATCTGCGGTAATCGGGTAGCTTCCCATTTCAGCGTTGCTTCGCTTAGGTAAATTCAGTCCGACCAATTTATGCTAGAATTTCGTTCTTCCCGCAGACTGTACCACCAAGTGTTACTGGGCGTGCTCAGCCTGCTGTTGCTGGGCGGGATGTACTACGCCGTAGAATCACCCGACGTCAAGTACAAGTGGAGCATGAGCACGGCCTATGTTTCGATATTGTTGCTGGGCGCCATTTTGCTGACCGGGCCGCTGAATGTGCTGCGCCGGCTGCGCAACCCGGTTTCCACCGACCTGCGCCGCGACATCGGCATCTGGAGCGGCATTGTGGGCCTTGCCCACGTGGCCATTGGCTTGCAGGTACACATGGGCAACATGCTGCTGGCCTTGTCTAACGACCTCTCCCTGCGCAAGCTCAAGGACCCGCGCTGGAAGTACTGGCAGCGCTGGAACTACCTGTTTTATGGCCTAGTAGTCGTGCACGGGGTTTCCTACTAGGTCGTCGAGAGCCGCCAGCTGCCGTACCCACAGCTGCTGGCCGCCCTCATTTTGCCCGTGCCGGTCATACAGCTCCTGGGCTTTTCGGCCTATCGCAGGAAGCTTTTACAAGGAAAAAATAGAAAAGCATAACGCGGGGTACAAGCTAAGCAGTAGTGGGACGATACCTATATTTACTCACCAAAATCCGCCTTCTACCCATTGCTTTTGCTGTATGATTAAACGCTACTTTCTGCCCTTACTACTCCTTATAATAAGTATCCCTACGCTGGCCCAGCGGCCCAAGCCCGCCGCGGTTACCCTGCCCCCGGCCGATACGGTCTACTTCGACCGCGACTGGGAGCGCACCGAAACGCTGGAGGAAGTGGCCTACGCTCGCGTTGCCCGCCACGACGCGGCCGGCAAAACCATTGGCACGGTGCGGGACTACTTCTATCCGTCCTGGAAAAAGCAGTGGGAAGGCAAGATGGCCAGCGAAGCCCCCGATAAGCCCACGGGCCTGTGTTGCGGCTGGCACGAAAACGGCCAGGTTAGCTTCAAGGGCACGTACGTGAACGGCGTGCAGCGAGCCGACTTTCGCAGTTGGCGCGACGATGGCCGGGAAATCAAGTGCAAGTCTCTCATGCAGGAGGCGCTGCCGCTGAGCACCGCCTCGATTCACTGCAGCAACTGCATGCACATCAGCCGCAAGGTCTTCACCGTGGACATTCCCGAAGGCACGGTGGGCATCGTCTACAAGCTGGATGTGCGCGACGAAGGCCAGCCCCCGGTGTCATGGTCCACGGCTCTGGCCCTGGCCGGCGTAGTCGGTACGGGCGGCATGTCCGCGCCCGCACTGCTGACTACGGCGGCTACGGCCCTCACGAAGCAGGGCAACAACGCGCCGCCCACCGTGAGCACCAAGTGCCACTGGTACATCACCCCCGACGAAGCCTCCGCGCAGCAGTTTCTGGACACGAAAGGCTACATTAAGGACGTGAAGAACTGCCTGCGCGTGGCGTCCAACACCCCCCAGGAAACCCGGCCCATCAGCCTGCCGCCCGGCATTCGCCGCCTGTACGTGTGCGTGAACAACGACAACTACACCACCGACGCCACGGCAACGCTGAGCGTGACGGCGCTGGTGCAGACCTGCAAATAGAAAGCCGGCGGCCCTTTAGTAGTGGAGCGTCAGGCCGGCACCCCACTTATAGTCGCTGTCGTAGTTGGTGCTCAACGACACGTACTTGCTGACCATGTAGCGAAAGGCGACGTTGTACTCCCGGTCCGTGTTCACCAGCAGGTCGGCGAAGAAGTTGTTGCTTAGGGGCAGATCGGTGCGTTCGAGCTGCAGTCGCACCTTGCCGTTGCTGTCCAGACGCAGCTCCGAGCGCACCAGCAGCGGCAGCAGGTAGTAGGCGCCCACGTCGAAAACGCGCCGGTTGTTTTTGGTGTTCCGCTCCCCTTCCGCCAGCAGCGTGCGGTTGTTGCGGTAGTCGAAGCCGACGAAGGCGGCGAGAAACTGCCGGTTGTCGAGGTAGCGCAGCAGGTGGGTCTCGGTTTCGAAGTTGCCCTGGTAGTTCACCCGGCCCTCAAATTCCAGGGCGTTGCGGTTGTTGGAAAGGGTGGTTTCCAGAAAAGCGCCCTGGGAGTGCGCCATCAGGTCGGCCCACAGGTAGGGCCGGTTGTCTTCCTTTTTCAGCTCTTTGTAGTCGGTGCGGGCATACTGGTTCTGCGGGGTGCCCTCGTAGCTCACGATGCGGGCCATGCCGGCCATCATGTGGTAGAGGATGTGGCAGTGGAAAAACCAGTCCTGCTCCTCGTTGGCGTCAAACTCGATGGTGACCTTGCCCATGGACTGGATGTCGAAGGTGTGCTTCATCGGCGAGTAGGCGCCCTGGGCGTTGACGAGCCGAAAAAAGTGCCCGTGCAGGTGCAGCGGGTGGCGCATCATGGTGGTGTTGGTGAAAGTCATGCGCACGTTCTCGCCCTTGCGGATGGGAATTTTGTCGGCCTCGGACAGGGTCTTGTTGTCAAACGACCACACGTAGCGCAGCATGTTGCCCGTCAGGGTGAGGTTAATTTCCCGCCACTGCTTGGTCGAATCCAGCGTGGTGGGGTTGAGGGCCCGCAGCTGGTTGTAGTTGAAGTCGCCGGCACTGCCCCCCATGCCACTCATTCCGGCCATTCCTCCCATGTCCATGCCCGACATGCCGCCCATGTCCTGCATGCTGCCTATGCTCTTGCCGGCTTTTTCCTGGGCATTTTCGGGCCGGTTCTGCGGCGAGGGCGCCGTGGTGGTGGGCGCTGAGCCGTGCTGCATGTCCATCCCCGGCATCGGCGAGCCACTCGCCGGCTTCTGGCCCGACATGTCCATGCCTTTCATTTCCCCACCGCCCTGCTGCTTGGTCATGCCGGCGCCGCCCATGTCCATGCCGCTCATGCCCTCCATGCTGTTCATTTCGCGCATCATCTGGAAGTAGTTGATGCGGGGCAGGTCCGGCGCTTTCATCGGCTCGCCCGTCCCGATGTAGGTGGAGGTGTAGCCCGTGATGTCGTTGGCCGTGGCCCGGAACTCGGCCGCGCCCATCGCGGGCACCGTCACCAGCAGGTCGTAGGTTTCGGCCGTGGCAATTTCGAGCTTGTTGATCGGGAAGGGCTCCACGTTGATGCCATCGGCGGCGATGACCTGCATGGGGCCGCCGGCGTACTGCAGGAAAAAATAGGAGGAGGCGCTGCCGTTGATGACGCGCAGGCGCACCACCTCCCCGGGTTTGGCGTCCTTAAAATAGCCCTTTTCCTGCCCGTTGGTCAGGAACTTCTTGTAGTAGATGTCGGTCAGGTCCATGGCCGGCATGCGGCCCCACTCCTGCTTGAGCTTGTCCTTGAAGTAGCCGGCGGCCAGGGCCTCTCCGTAGCTCTGGGTGGCCCCTTTCTGCACGGCGAACCACTCGCCGGTGCGCTTGAGGTAGCGCAGCACTTCCTTGGATTTGTGGTCGGTCCAGTCGGAAAGCACCAGCACGTACTCCTTCATCTCGTAGGGAATGCGCTTGGGGTGGATGACGATGGACCCGTACACGCCGTCTTGCTCCTGCAGCATGGTGTGGGAGTGATACCAGTAGGTGCCGCTCTGAATCAGCGGAAACGTAAACGTGTGGGTGCCGCCGGGCTCGACGGGGGCCGTGTTGAGGTAGGGCACGCCGTCCTGCTCGTTGGGCAGGAGGATGCCGTGCCAGTGGATGGAGGTCTCCATGTGCATCTGGTTGTGCACCTGAATCACGGCCGTGTCGCCCTCGTTGAAGGTGAGCGTGGGGGCGGGAATCTGGCCGTTGATGCCGATGGCCCGGCGGGTACGGCCGGTGAAGTTGACCAGGCGCTCGTCGACGTACAGGTCGTATTCCACCCGCTTGCCCACGTAGCTGCTGCGGGGCGTCACGACCTTGCCCTGCAGCTCGGCGGCCGGGGGCGCGGACTGGGTCAGGTGGGGCCCGGTGCCCTTGGCCATGCGCATGCCCGGCATGCTCTGGGCCCAGGCGGGCAGGGTGGCCAGCAGCGCAGCCAGCAGAAAAATCACTCGCATCGTCACTTAGTTATCGCGTTTAGGTTGGGTGCGCGCCGGGTTGTTGTCCTCGAAGCGGTACTTGTCCATCGGGCTGGGCATGGTCATGCCGGGCATCGTTCCGGTGCCCTTCATATCCATTGCCTTGCCATCCTTCCCTTTCATGTCCATGCCCTTCATATCGCCCATGGCGGGCATGGAATCGCCCTTTTTCACGCCTGGCATTCCCGACATGTCGCTTGTTGCTTGACGGGTCGTGGCAGGCTTTTGGCCGCCGGAGGGCAGCATGCCGGGCATGTTTTCCATGCCCTTCATCGTGCCCATATTGCCCATGGCAGGCTGATTCCGGGACGTGTTTTTCGGGCGGGTGGGCCCCATATCCATGCCCGGCATGCTGCCCATGTCCATTTGAGTGGGCTGCCCTTTACGGCTGGGCCCTTGGGCAGAAGAGCGCAAAGTGCTCATGCCGGGCGTGTTCATCCCCGGCATATCCGCCATGGCCCCCGGCCGTGCGGCGCTACGTGTTCGTGCCGGCTGCGATTGGCCGCCCCGCGGTTGATTGGGCATCGTCATGCCGTCCATCGGTTCCATGGATTGGTTGCGCTGGCCTGGCTGAGCGGCCTTGGGGTCCATGTTCATGCCCTCCATTCCGGGTTGGGCGTTATCCGACGTCGTGCCGGGCTCCTCGTTGTGGGCATCCGCCCCCGAAGTAGGCATATCCATATCAGACATTTCTTCCTCTCCGCCGTGGCCGTGGCTTTTATCGAGCAGGTTGCCCTTGGGGCCCACGCCCTCCACGTACACCAGCTGCGCGCCCCGGTGCCCGGCCACGGAAAGCGCGCCGGCCGCCGCTACCGCCGCTACCAGCACCAGTACTTCGTAGGCCCGGCGCTGCACCTTAAAGTAAAACCCGATGCCGGCCAGTAGCAGCGTGATGCCCGAGAGCCAAGTGGTGTAGCTGGCAAACTGTTCGTGGGCGGCGAATACCGCCGCGGCCCGGGGCGACAAGCCCAGAGGCAGGGCATGAAACACCGTGCTGGCCGCCACCGCCCCGGCAAAGCCCCCGGCCATTACCGCCAGCGCAATCCAGCGCACCTGGGGCCAGTCCTTGAATACCAGCAGCGCTTGCAACGCCGCGGCCAGCATGATAAGGACGATGGGTAAGTGCACCACCAGGGGGTGCAGATTGGGGAAATCTGAAAACATAGAGCCGAATTAGATAAGGCTGGTACACGGAAAAACCCCGGCTCACCGCAAGCAGCAGCGCCGGGGCATTTCCCGATGGACGAGGGAAAGGAGCGAAAACCATCAAGCCTAACCAAATGGTCGTTGCTTTTCCTTAGGCTGCCATACGTGGGTGGGTTGCCCTAATGTTTGCGTGTCCAGGCTTGCGCAGTTGCATAATTTCAAGCATGGCGACCGCCACATATGCTCGCCCAGTCGGCTTCGGTCGGCTTCGGGCAGCAGTGGTGTAGCCTGAAACGAAAATCGCCCGGCTGCAAGGCCAGGCGTTTGCTTGGAAAGACTAGCCTGCCGGGGGCGCGACAGCTAGGCGCACCCAGCTATAGATTCACCTCACGGGGCCGGTTGCTTAGCCGTCGAGCAGGTTGACGAACACCCGCACGTAGTAGCCGCTCACAAACAGCAGGGCGATGCCGCTCACCAGCTGGATGCCGCGTCGCCAGCGGGTCGACTGCGCCAGCGCCGTGAGCGACTTGGCAAACACGCCGGCCAGCAGAAACGGCAGGCCCCGCCCGATGCCAAAGGCCAGGGCCAGCAGCAGCCCCCGCCCCACGCTGGCCTGCCCCGCCGCCACGGCCAGCAGCAGCAGCAGCGGCGCGGCGGAGGTGCCCAGGCTGAAGATGAAGCCGTACACGAACGTGCCGCTCAGCCCCGGCTTACGCAGGGTCTGCAGCTGGTGGGGCTTCAGGTAGGGCCCGTAGAACGCCACCACGGTGGCCAGCAGCGAAATGCCCGCCATGGCCAGGGCCCAGTACCGCCCGAAGGACTCGGTCAGGATGACGCCCAACCGGCCGGCTACGGCCCCGAGTACCGTCAAACTCACCACGATGCCCAAAAAGAAGGCCACCGCCACGGGCAGCCCGCTGCGCTTGCTGGCCGTTTCCGAGTTGGTGCTCACCAGGCCCGCCAGCCCCAGGCCCACGGGCAGCGAGCACGGGCACACGCTGCAGGCCACCACGCCGGCCACCACGGCCAGCAGGGCCGAAAACCCCAGGCCCCCGGCCAGCGACGCGGCCGATTGGTGCAGGAAATCCTCTAAGCTCATTTGCCGGTGACGGTGGTCAGCGCGCCGGCCTTATAGCCCTTGGCATTGACCGCTGCTTGAATCTGCTCCGGCTTCACCTTTTGGGGGTCGTAGGCCACCGTGGCCGTACGCTGCTCCAGGCTCACGGCGACCGTCGAGATGCCGTAGAGGCCTTTCAGAGTTTGTTTGACGTTGGAGACGCACGAGCCGCAGGACATGCCTTCGATGGGCAGCGTAGCGGTGGTGAAGCCCACGAGCTGAGCGGACGTCGCGGCTGGGGTGGTCTGCTTAGGGGACTGCTGGCCGCAGGCCGTCGTAGCCAGGCTCAGGGTAATCAGGGTGCCCAACAGGGCCGATTTGGAAACAGTAAGTGCGAACATGGAAGGGGAGAATAATTTGTTAAAGAACCGATGAAAAGCGTCCGTCCGGAAGCTGGTAGGCGTATGCCGGCCCGCTTCAAACCTCCACGGCCGTAAAGCCGGACTCGGCCAGCGCGTCCATCAGCTGCTGCTGTTTGACTTGGCCGGGCTGGTACTGCACGTACACCTGCTTCTGCGCCACCTTGGGCTTTACTTCCTGCACGCCGGGCAGCTTGGTGAGCTTGGCGCTGATGGCCCCGGCGCAGCCCTCGCAGACCATGTTGGGCACGCTGAACTCCACCTGGGCCAGCGTGCTGGCCTCGGGCACCACTTCCGTGCCCCGGTCCAGTTTAATCGAGCGGATGCGCAGGGTATTGAGCAGGATGGCAAAAATGCTGAATATCATGACCGCAATGGCCAGCACAGGGGTGATGTAACCGAGGGCGGCCAGGCTCATGCCCACCACGTTGAACAGCACGGCCACCAGCACGTTGCCGGTCATGGTGCGGTAGCTGGCCTTGCCCAGCACGAGGGCGTTGACCACGTCGTCCAGCCGGTCGCCGATGAGGATGACGCCGGCCGATTCAATGGCCACGTCGGTGCCCGCGCCGATGGCAATGCCCACCTCGGCCTGCGCCAGGGCGGGGGCATCGTTAATGCCGTCGCCCACCATGGCCACCTTGCGGCCTTGTCCCTGCAGCTGCTCAATGATGGCCACCTTGTCGGCCGGCAGCAGCTGCGCATGAATCTCGTCGATGCCCAGCGCCCGGCCGATGGCCTGCGCCGCGCCGTTGGCGTCGCCGGTGAGCATGACAGTGCGGATGTTTTTCTGCGCCAAGCGGGCCATGACGTGCTCCGCGCCCCGGCGGGGCGTGTCCTGCAGCGCCACCAGGGCCAGCACCTCGCTGCCCCGGGCCAGCACCACCACGGTTTTGCCGGCCGCGTCCAACGCCGAAATGCGGCTCTGCACGGCGGCACTAAACGTTACGCCACGCTCCTGGATAAAGCCAGGCTTGCCGGCCAGCACCTCCCCGCCGCTGACCAGAGCCGACACGCCCTTGCCCGGCGTAGCGCGGAAATTCTCGGTGGCCAGCTCCGCCGCGCCTTCTTTCTTGGCGAAGAAGCCGATGGCCTGCCCCAGCGGGTGTTCGCTCTGCCGTTCCACGGCGGCTAGCAGCGCCAGCGCGTCCATGCGCTCACCGTTGATGACCTCCACGTCGGTCACCGTGGGCCGGCCGTAGGTCAGCGTGCCGGTCTTGTCAAACACCAGCGTGTCGACAATGGACAGGCCGTAGAACACCTCGCTGGCTTTCACCAGCAGGCCGATGGAAATGCCCTTGCCGCCGGCAATGGCCGCGAGCATGGGCGTGGTGATGCCCAGGGCACAAGGGTAGCCCATGATGATGGTTGTGACCAGCGCCAGGGTGGCCTTGTTATAGTCGCCGGTAATTAAGGCCCAGGCCACAAAGGCCAGGCCCGCCACAATGAAAACCACGGGGCCGTAGTAGTTCATGAGCTTGTCGGCCAGCAGCTCCACCGGGGGCTTGCGCTCGGCAATCTGGCTCATGAGCCGCACCACCTGGTTAAGGAAGGAATCCAGCCCCACCTTGGTCACGCGCACCTGCAGCGCCCCGTCCAGGTTCAGCGTGCCACCGATGACCTTGGACCCGGCTTCCTTGGTGGCCGGCACCGACTCGCCGGTAAAGCTCGACTCGTCCACGCTGGCCTGGCCCGAGACGACTTCGCCGTCCAGGGGCAGCCGCTCGCCGGGGCGCACTTCCACGAGTTCGCCCACCGCCACGTCGCTGGTGAGCACGTCCACGGCCTGGTCGCCGCGCCGCACCCGGGCCCGCGGCGGCTGCAGGCTCAGCAGCTTACGCACGGCCTCGGAGGCCTTTTTGCGGGTGTCGAGCTTGAAGTAAGCGAAGAACAGGTGCAGCGACATCAGCCAGGCGGCCACGGGCAGGAAGTTGGGCCAGCGCGCATCCGTGAGCGACAGGCTGCCGATGATGAACGAGCCCCAGGCCCCGGCCGAGAGCAGCACGTTGGCGTTGATGACCCGCTGGCCCAGGGCCATGAGCGTCTTGCGCAGAATCGGGTAGCCCACCCAGAACAGCACCACCAGCGCCACCGCCAAACTGAAATAGCCGCGGGTCTGCGCCGGCAGGCCGAAGAGGTTCAAGGGGTCCACCAGCAGGTCAATGGCCGAGAGCACCATGCCGATGGTGCCGCGCTGCTTGATGACTTCAAACAGGTCCTCGTCGTTTTTGTACTGCTGCGTTTCGGTCGCCGAGACCGTGTAGCCCAGCTTTTCCACCGCTACGGCCAGCTCTTCCCGGCTCATCTGCGCCGTATCAGCCTCGACCAGCACGATGCCGTGCACGAGGTTCACCATGACGCTGTTCACGCCGGGGTTGCGCTTCAGGGCCGACTCGACGCTCATCGTGCAGAACGAGCACATGAGCCCCGAGACTTTCATTTGCACCATTTCAGTGGCCATAATTCAAGAACTTTAGGACTGCCCACCCCGTGCAGGGGCAGGCGTCCAGAGTGGACCCAGTGCCGACGCGGAAACCGCGCGGACAGGCCGGGGTAAGCAGGAAGGGGAATGATTAAGCGGGCTCGGTGGCGGGCACGGCCTGGCCAATGCCGGCGGCCTCCAGCGCTTCTTTGGTGATGCCGCCGCCCTGGCAGCAGGCCAGCAGCGCACCGTTCACGGACACCGCGGGCAAGGTTTGCACGCCCAGCAGGCGGGCCCGGCGCAGGGCGGGGTTGCCCGCTTCGGTGCCGGCCAGGTTGTGCGTGATGATGTCGCAGCTGGGGCAAGCGGTACTTTTTACCAGCTCCACCACGGGGCTGCACAAGGGGCAGCCGGCGGTGAATACTTCGATAATGCGTTTCATGGGGAAGGGGTTAGCGTATACAGTGAGACAAAGCTCCACTCACCCCCTGGGTGTCGGTCAAGACTTATTTTCATCTTTTTTTCCCAAGCCCCGCATTGTGCTGTTCCAGCCGCCCGCCAATCTCGCGCAGCTCCTGCATTTTCTGCGTCAACTCGCTTTCCGTCAGATTCGGAAACTGCCGCCGCAGCTCCTCAATGCGCCCCGCGTCCTGGCAGTCGCCGGGGCAGGCCCCTACCACGTCCACAATTTGCAGCGCTAGGCCCTTACGAAATACCTCGTCCAGCAGCAGGTGTTCGGCACTGCTCAATCCGTTGGTCACGGCCTTGAACTGAACCAGCACCTGGTCGGGCTCGATATTCTCCGCGTCCAGCATCTTGCCGATGCCCTGCAGCTGACCGGCGAGCATGTTGAGGCGGCTTTTCAGGTCGCGGGTAAGGTCTTTGGGCAGCATAGGTGTTGATTTTTTTGCAAGTACGAAGCCGCCGAGGGTGTCCGTCAAGGGCCCGCTGCTTTTTTGTCGTAGGGTTACCCGTTTGTCATTGACCTCCGCCAACAAGTGAACCCTTTTTGCGTACTTTAGCATTTGCTTAAATACAATAGTAGGCTTTTAGGCTTCTCGATGAATCCAACCCCCTGCGTTCGGGTCTTTGCCGACACCGACCACATTCAGCAGTGCCAACAGCGCCTGACCCAGGCCGCCCCCGCGCTTGGCTCACTGGCCAATGTCCTAGCGTTGGCCGGCAACGAAGTGCGCCTGCAAATGCTCTTTCTGCTGGCCGATGAGCAGCTGTGCGTGTGCGACCTGGCCGACGTACTCCAAATGACTATTTCGGCCGTGTCCCAGCACCTGCGCAAGCTCAAAGACGGCGGCGTGGTCACCGCCCGCAAAGTGGGTCAGACGGTATTTTACACCCTCAGCCCCGAACACCTGCCCGTGCTGCAGCCGCTTTTGGCTCGCCTGACTACTACCCAACCCGAACCGGCCCCATGAACAACGCCCCCGCCCAGCCCTCCAAATCGTTGTTTGGCGCCGGCCTGCTGGCCGCGCTGGCCGCTTCGCTCTGCTGCATCACCCCGCTGCTGGCCGTGGTCGGCGGACTCGGAGGGGCCGCCAGCTCTTTCGCCTGGCTCGAACCCTACCGCCTCTATTTGGTGGCCCTGACCGTGGCCGTGCTCGGCTTTGCTTGGTACCGCCAGCTGCGCCCCGCGCCGGCCGCGGCCGACTGCTGTGCTGTGCCTGCCCAACGTTCATTCATGCAGTCTACCGGCTTCTTGGCGTCCATTACGGTCTTGGCGGCCCTGCTGCTGGTCTTTCCCTACTACGGCGCCGCCCTTTACCCCACCGCCAAGCCCACTGTTTCCGTGGCCACCGCCCCCGGCGGCGCCCCCATCTGGCAAACCCGCACCTACCGCATCCAAGGCATGACCTGCGAGGCCTGCGCCCGCCACGTCGAAAGTGCCGTGCAGCAAGTGCCCGGCGTGCAGTCCGTGGCCGTTTCCTATGACCAGGCCACCGCCCAGGTGCGCTACAACAGCGCCCAGGCCCGGGCCGCCCAGGTCGAGAGCGCCATTAACAGCACCGGCTACCACGTCCAGAACCCCACCCGCTAACCACCGCCCCATGACGCCCACCCAACCCGTCACCCTTACCTCCGTGCTCACCTGCCCCGTCTGCCAGCACGCGCAGGCCGAGCAGATGCCCACCGACGCCTGCCAGTGGTTCTACGAGTGCACAAGTTGCCACACCGTTCTTAAACCCCTGGCCGGCGACTGTTGCGTGTACTGCTCGTATGGCTCCGTCCCCTGCCCGCCCATCCAGGAGCAGGGCAAAGGTGCCTGTGGCTGCTGCTAATCAACCTCTCACTGTCAATATTTTACCTTCTCAACTCATGAAAAACCTACTCCTTGCCCTGACATTATTTGCCTCCATCGGCACCGCTGCCGCCAACGACGGCAAGCCCGGCAAAAAGGCTAAGAAGGCCACCGCCGAAGCCAAGATGCAGTGCGCCAAAGACGAGAAAGCCGGCGCTGGCTGCTGCGCCAAGAAACTTGCCACGGCGGCCATCGCCACTCCGGCTACTCCGCAAGCAGCCAAGAAATAAGGGCCTTTCCTGGCGGCTGACCAGTAGAAGCTTGTACTTAGTGAAAAAGCGCTTGACTTTGGGAGTCAAGCGCTTTTTTGGTGGTGCTGGTTCAGCAGGCAAAAGGCAGGCAACGAAAAACAAAACACACAAGTTGTTGAGTCAAGGGCCTTACTTCTTTACCAGGTCCATGCCGCATTTAGGACACTTGCCGGGCTCGTTGGCAATGACTTCGGGGTGCATTGGGCAGGTGTAGGTTTCGGCGGCGATGACCGGGCCGGGGTTGCCGCCGGGCGTAGCGACGCTATCGGTCGCTGCGGCAGGGCTGGTAACCGTGCTTGTTTCGGCAGTGCGTTTGGTGTCCGAGCAGGACGTGATAAGGGCGGAGAGGCTGGTAAGGACTAGGCCAAGGAAAAGAAGCTTTCTCATGGGTTGGTATAGGGGTGATTAATAAACGAGCGCTGAACCGCAGCACCACAACGGGGTGGTAAGTACTAGAAAGTGACAGGCTACATGCTCATGCCGTTCATGCTGTCCTGCGCGCCCTGACGGAGTTGGTACTCGCTTTCCAGCAGGTAAGCACCGCTGACCACTACTTGCGCGTCGGCGCTCAGGCCTCCGGTTATGGTCACGCGCTCATCGGTTTCAGGGCCCGTGCTCACTTTGTGGCGGCGGAAGCGGCCGGCAGCATCCACTTGCTGCCACACGTAGCTGCCGCGGCTGTCGCGCAGCACCGCGTCCTGGGGCAGGGTCAGGGATTGGGTAGCGGCGGTGGTGCTCCGACTGGGCAGGCGCACGTTGGCCTGCATCCCCGGCTGCAGCCATCCGCCGGCGTTAGTTACTTGTACTCGCAGCAGTGTCACCTTGCTGTTGGCCTGCCGTTCGGGGCTGAGAAAGACTACCCGGCCGGCGTAGGTATCGGGCAGCCCGGCGACCTGCACCTGTACGGACTGACCCATCTTGATGCCCGAAACTTCTTCGGGGTAGAGTTGGGCTTCCACCCAGACCGAAGACAGGTTGGTGAGCGAGACCAGGAGAGTGCCCTCGCCCACGTACTGCCCTTCCGTCACGCCCACGGCCTGCACCAGGCCCGCCTGCGGGCTGTAAAACGTCAGCGAGGCAGTCGGCCGGCCCGTGGCGGCCAGGGCGCGCAGCTGGCCCTCACTCAGGCCCAGCAGCCGCAGCCTTTGGCGGGCACTGGCTATAAGGCGGCTGTACTGGTTACCACTTGTGCCCCCGGCCCGCTGTTGGGCCAAGCTAAGCACGTATTCTTGCTGTAGGGCCTGGAGCTGCTCGCTGTAGATGGACACCAGCGGGGCGCCTGCTTGAATGGATTCCCCGGTCTGACGCACGAACAGGCGTTCCACGCGGCCGGCCACCCGGCTACTCACCGTGCGGGTCTGGTTGGCGTTGGCCGTAATGGTGCCCGTGAGCAAGGTGGTGCCTGCGGCGCTTCCAGCGCTGCTGCCGGCGCCACCCAGCGCGGCCACGCGGATGCCCGCGAGCTGCTGCTGTTGCGCGCTCAACATGACTTCCGGCGCGGCAGCTGGCCCGCCAGCGGGGGCCGGCGTGGCCGGCGCCGCTTTGGCCGCTTTCACGAGGTCCATGCTGCAGATAGGGCATTTACCGGGCATGTCCCGGCTAATCTGGGGGTGCATCGGGCACGTGTAGTGCGTGAGTGCGGCTGCCGGCGTGACAGCTGTAGCGGGTTTGGCCGCCCCCTGCTTGGTAGCTTTTACCAGGTCCATGGAGCAGATGGGACACTTGCCCGGCTCGTCGCGCACGATTTGCGGGTGCATGGGGCAGGTGTAATAGGTGCTGGCGCCGTCGTGGGCGTGGGCGTCCTCGGGCGCGGATTTCTGACAGGCCCCGGCCCCGAAGGTGAGCAGGCCCGCCAGCAGTGCCAAGGCTATTAAGCGGCCCCGGCTCCAACGGGTGAGCAGGTTAAATGGCTTATTCATCGCGGTAGTCAGTTTTAGCTTGGGTGGAAGCGGCAGGTTGGGTAGCTGCGGCGGTTCGGGCGGTCTGCACGAAGCCTTCGCTGTCCACCAGAAACTGGGCGTTGGTGGCCACGGCGTCCTGCGCGCTGACGCCCTGCAGAATCTGCACCCGGTCGGCACTGCGTCGCCCAGTCTGCACCGGCACGGCCTGAAAGGCCTCGCCGCGGCGCACGAAGGCCACCTGGCGGTTGCCCAGGTCCACCACCGTGGCCCGGGGCAGCCACAGCCCGCCCGTGGCCGGCACGTTCAGGGTGCCCGTGAGCAGGGCGCCGCTGCGCAGCCGCTCGTCGGCATTATTCAGGTGCACCCGTACGGCCCCGGTGCGGGCCCCTTCGCGGAAGAAGGGCTCAATCAAATCGATGCGCGCCGTTAGGGCCCGCGCCGGGTTGTTTTCGGGCAGCACCCGGATGGTTTGGCCCACCTGCAGGGCGGTCAGCTCGTCGGGCCGGGGTTCAAACACGCCCCACACCTGCCGGGTGTTGACCACCCGAAACAGGGTCTGGCCCGTGGTCACGTAGCCCCCTTCGGTGAGCGTCAGGCCAGCTTCGGCCGGCATGGTTGCGGCCGCCGGGGTGCTGGCGGCGGCGGATGCTCCGCCTCCCATGGGGTCACCCCCGCCGCTGCTCATGCCGCCGGCCGGGGCCGGTGGCGGTGGAAGGGCCGCTCCGGGCTGGGCGGGCTGCTCCACCACGTACCCGGAATAGGGGCTGTAGATGGCCACGCTATACGCGGGCTTGCGGGTGGCGATGGTGCGGTTTATTTGGGCGTCGGTGAGGCCCAGCAGGCGCAGCTTCTGGCGGGCGCCGCGCAGCAGGGTGGTGTTTTGCGCGTCCTGGGTGAGGATAAAAATCAGCTCCTGCTGGGCCGTCACCAGCTCGGGGCTGTAGAGCTCCAGCAGCTTCTGGCCCTTGGTGACGGGCTGGTAGTTGTAGCGCACGAGCAGCTTTTCGATGCGGCCGCCGAAGCGGGCGGCAATGACTTCGGTGCGGCGCGTGTCGTACTCCACCCGGCCGGTCAGCGTCAGCGTGAGGTCGGGCGCGGCGGCGGTGGGGTACACGGTGGCCTGGGTGGAAACCACCGTGGCGTCGGGCGACTTAAGCAAATTCTGCAGACTGCCGCTGGCCGAGGCCTGAGCGCCGCCGCCCTTACTCTTTTTCACGAGGTCCATGCCGCAGATGGGGCATTTACCGGGCTTATCGCGAATGATTTGCGGGTGCATGGGGCAGGTGTACACATCCCCGGCGACTTCGTGGTTGGGCACGTCGGTGACACTTTCCTCCGAAGAGGAAGTGGCTGCTGAGAGCTTTTTATCGCTCCCGCAGGCGCTTAGCAGTACAGCCAACGGCAGGGCCACGAGCACGAGCCGGGCCCGCCGCGGGCTATTGTTCCAGCTCTTTTTCATATGCGATTTGCTGGGTGAGTTGTTGTTGCAGGTTGTCGAGGTATTCGAGCCGGGTGCGCTTGAGCGTGGTCCAGGCTTCGAGCACCTGGAAGAGTTGGCCGGTGTTCTGCTCGTAGGCCAGCATGGTGGCCTGGTAGCTGCGGCGCAAAGCCGGCAGGATGCGGCGCTCAAAGGCGCGGGTTTGCTCGCGGCGCAGCGTCAGGTCGGTTTGCAGGCTGGCCAGCCGGCCGCTGGCTTCGTTAAGCACATCCTCGCGCTGCTTGCGCAGGGCCTGGGCCTCGAAGCCCAGGGCGGCGGTGTTGGCCCGGTACTCGCGCGCGGCCCACGGCACCAGCGGCAAACTCACGGAGCCCATCAGGGTGAACTGGTTGGCCCCCGCGCCCAGAAATGGCATGTGGTCGAACTGCACCCCGAAGTCGGGCAGGCGGCGGCTGGCTTCCAGGTTTTGGCTCAGGCGCACGGTAGTCAGGGCCCGGTCCAGGCTGCGGATGTCGCTGCGGCGACCGGCCAGCGCCGCCGTATCGGCCGGCGCCAGGGCGAGCGTGCTGGCTGTCAGCAGCACTGTGGTGTCCACTGCGAAGGCTTCGCTGCGGGGCCGGTTCATGAGCGTGTTGAGCATGATTTGGTTTTGCGCGGCTAGGGCGTCGGCCTGCCGGTGGTCATTCAGGTGCATTTCCAGCCGGGCCTTAGCGTCGTAAATGCTCGGCAGCGTGGCCTGGTTGTAAGGGTAGCGCGCCTCGGCCAGCTTGATGAGGAAGCGCAGCAGCTCCTCGTTTTCGTCGAGCACGGCCAGCTTTTTGGTGAGCACGGCCTGCTCCACATAAAGGGTTTTGGCCTGGGCCCGCAGCTGGACCACCCGGTACTGGCGGTCGGCGAGCACCGCGGCTGACTGCGAGCTTAGGTACTCGCGCCGAGCCCGCTGCTTGGCCGGGTTGGGAATCATCTGCTCCACCGACACGATGGCCTGGCCCTGCAGCTGGTTGGGGCCAGCGCCGCTCAGCTCGCGGGCCTTGGCTTGGTTGTAGGGCGTCATCCAGAGGCCGGCGCTGACCTTGGGGGCTTCCCAACTGTTGTAGCCGGCCACCGCGGCTTCCTTGGCCCGGGCCTGGTAGGCGTACTGCTGCACGGCCGGGTTGCGGCGCTCCACCCGCTGCAGCACCGAGTCGAGCGGCAGCACGGGGCCGCCCGGGGCCGCCATATTCATGTCCTTGCTCATCTTTTGGCCGAAGGCCCGTTGCGGGCCCGCCGCCAGCAGGGAGACGATTAGTATTAGATTAAGCCAGTATTTCATGGGATGATGCTTAATGAGAGACTTCGAGGACATCGATTTTTCCGAATTTGCGCAGCTCGTACTCCTTGGTATACAGGAAGATGAGCGGCGTGACGAGGAGAATGTGGGTGGCCGAGGTGAACACCCCGCCTATCATGGGCAGCACGATGGGCAGCATCACGTCCGAGCCCGTGCCGGTGGCCCAGAGCACCGGCACCAGCCCGAAGAGCGACACCGACACGGTCATCAGCTTGGGCCGCAGGCGCTTGGCCGCGCCGTGAAACACAGCCTCCTGCAAGTCTTGCGGGCTGATGGTTTCCCGGGAGTTGCCTTTCTCGGCCACCAGCCGCTGCATGGCGTCGTTGAGGTAGATGACCATGATGACGCCCGTTTCCACGGCCAGCCCGAACAGGGCGATGAAGCCCACGGCCACCGCCACCGACAAGTTCACCCCGTAGAAATACACCATGTAGGCCCCGCCAATCAGGGCGAAGGGGATGGTGATAAGGCTCATGAACGCCTCCCGCACGGAGTGAAAGGCGAAGTACAGCGCCCCGAAAATCACCACCAGCACCAGCGGCAGAATCAGCTTGAGCGTGCGCTGCGAGCTAATCAGGTTCTCGTACTGCCCGCTCCACTCCAGGTAGTAGCCCTGGGGCAGCTTGCTCTCCAGGCTTTGCAGCTTCTGCATGGCGTCGTTCACGGTGCTGCCCAGGTCGCGGCCCCGCACGTTGAAGAGCACCGCGCCCCGGAGCTGGGCGTTTTCCGAGCTAATCATCGGCGGGCCCTCGGCGTAGCGGATGGTGGTGACGGCGGAGAGCGGCACCGGGCCGAAGCCCGCGCTCTGGATGGGGATGCGCTTGAGGTCCGCGAGGCTGTTGCGGTAGTCCTGGGCCAGGCGCACGTTGATGGCGAAGCGGCGCCGGCCCTCCACGGTGCTGGCGATGGGCGCCCCGCCGATGGCCGACTCCACTACCTCGTTCACCTGGTCCACGGTGAGGCCGTAGCGGGCCAGCTCGGGGCGGTTCATTTCGATTTCGAGGTACTTGCCGCCCGTCACGGGCTCCACGTACAGGTCTTCCACGCCGGGCACGCCTTTGAGGGCGGCGTTCACCTGGTTGGACACCTGGTTGATGGTGCTCAGGTTCTGGCCGTACACCTTCACGCCCACGTCGGTGCGGATGCCGGTGCTCAGCATGTTGATGCGGTTGATAATGGGCTGGGTCCAGCCGTTGACCACGCCCGGAATCTGCAGCTTGCCGTTCATCTCCTCAATCAGCTTGGCCTTGGTCATGCCCGCGCGCCACTGTTCGCGGGGCTTGAGCAGGATGATGGTTTCTATCATGTTGATGGGCGAGTTGTCGGTGGCCGAGCTGGCCCGGCCGGCCTTGCCGAGCACGCTGAGCACCTCGGGCACCTGCTTGATGATTTTGTCCTGCACCTGCAGGATGCGCTTCATCTCCGTGTTCGACACGTCGGGCTGGGCCACGGGCATGAACAGGATGGAGCCCTCGTTGAGCGGCGGCATGAACTCGGTGCCCAGACTCAGCACCAGCGGAATGCTGACCAGCAAAGCCAGCACGTTAATGGCCAGCGTGGTTTTGCGCCAGCGCATCACCCAGTGCAGCATGGGCGAGTAGATGCGCTCCAGGAAGCGGTTCAGCGGGTTCTGGTCCTCGGTTTTGAACTTGCCCTTCAGGAAAAAGGAGATGAGCACCGGGGCCAGCGTCACGGCCAGGATGGCGTCGATGATGAGGATGAAGCTCTTGGTCCAGGCCAGCGGGTGGAACAGCTTGCCCTCCTGCCCGGTGAGCAGGAACACCGGAAAGAAAGAGGTGACGATGATGATGGTGGAGAAGAAGATGCCCCGCGACACCTGCTTGCTGGAGGACTCGATGATTTCGAGCCGTTTGGTGTTGTCCATGTTATGCGGGAGTTGAGGTGGAAGGGGCACTGGCCGCCGGCGCGGGGCTGGCCGGGCCGGGGTCAAGAGAGTCGGTGCTTGTGGCGCCGCCCGACGTTTCGCCGGCCTGGTACTCGGCCAGGTTGCGGTAGGCGTTTTCGGTCATCACGATGCCGTTGTCGACGATGACGCCGATGGCCAGGGCGATGCCGGTGAGCGACATGATGTTGGAGGAAATGTCGAAGGCGTTGAGCAGGATGAAGCTCGTGGCGATGGTAATGGGAATCTGAATCAGGATGCTCAGCGCGCTGCGCCAGTGGAAGAGGAACAGCAGCACCACCAGCGACACCACCACCATCTCCTCAATGAGCGTGTGCTTGATGGAGTCCACCGAGTCCTGAATCAGCCCGCTGCGGTCGTACACCAGCTGAAACGAGACGCCCGGGGGCAGGCCGGCGCGGATTTGCTCCATCTTGGCCTTCACCCGCGTTATCATGGCGTCGGCGTTTTCGCCGTAGCGCATCACCACGATGCCGCCCACGGCCTCGCCCTCGCCGTTCAGGTCCATGATGCCCAGGCGGGCCTCGCCGGTCATCTGCACCGTGGCCACGTCCTTGATGCGTACGGGCGTGGTGCCTTGGGTGACGACGGGCACGTTTTCCAGCGTGGCCATATCCTGGATGTAGCCCGTGGTTTTGATGATGTAGCCCACGCCCGACTGCTCGAACTTGCGCCCGCCGGCCTCGTTGTTGTTGCTGCGCACGGCGGCCAGCACCTGCGGCAGGGTGAGGCCGTAATAAGTCATCCGGGTCGGGTCCACCGTCACCTGGTACTGCTTCTGGAAGCCGCCGAAGCTGGCCACTTCGCTCACCCCGGGCACGTTTTGCAGGCCGAACTTGACGTACCAGTCCTGCAGGGCGCGCTGCTCGCCCAGGTCCATGCCCGGTGCTTTCAAGGTGTACCAGAGCACGTGGCCCACGCCCGTACCATCCGGCCCCAGCGTGGGCGTCACACCGGCCGGCAGCAGGCGCTGGGCGTAGTTGAGGCGTTCGAGCACCCGCTCGCGGGCCCAGTAGATGTCGGCGTCGTCCTCGAAGATGAGGAACACGAAGCTCATGCCGAACATGGACGTGCCGCGCACGGACTTCACCTTGGGCAGCCCTTGCATGTTGGTGACCAGCGGGTAGGTCACCTGGTCTTCCAGGATTTGGGGGCTGCGGCCCATCCACTCGGTGAAGACGATGACCTGGTTTTCGGACAGGTCGGGGATGGCGTCGATTTTGCTTGCGCGCACCGAGTACGCGCCCCAGGCGAACAGCCCGGCGGCGAGCAGCAGCACGAGCCAGCGGTTCCGCAGGGAAAGGGAGATGAGTCGCTCAATCATAAGCTGATTAGCAGCAAGAAGATGGTAAGGCCCGGCCGGACCGGAAACCCCAGAGTGGGGACGTCGGCGGGGCGGACAGCCTGAGTTGGGGCCGGCTGCTTGGCAGCGGGCAAGCCAAAAAGCCCCACGACCAACTGGCCGGGGGAATTGGAAAGCAACCCGTATGCTAAATCAAAAAAGCGTGGCCGCGCACGTAAGCGGGGCACTCGGGCGGCGGGGCCGCGTGCGCCACGAGCTTGCTCGCGGGCTCATTGGTGGGATACGCCAGCAGGGCCAGCTGCCACACCAGCTGCAATACAGCCGGAGCCAGAGCCACGTCGGGCGCCTGCAGCAGGAAGTGCGTTGCCGTCAGCTTCAGGTCCTTGGCCGCGCTGACGACCTCTTGGTCGTGGCAGCAGCCGCAGTCCGGCTTCCCGGTATCCTGGCAGCAACAGTGCTTGTCGGCGTCGGGCGCTACCGTTACTGCCGTCAGGGCCTGCCCACAGAAGTGCATGCTGTACACCAGCCCGGGGCTGGACAGCAGGTAGCTAAAGAGCAGGAACAGGCTAACGTAGCGTTTCACGAGCAAAGCAAGCCGGAAGGGTCCCGGCGCATTAGCAAAGGTACGGGGTGGTCAAGAGGGAGTTTTACAGAATCCGGTTTAGAACTTATACAATTTCGAAGGCAGCGCCTCCCCTTGCATTACCTCGAATGCATTGTAAAGTTTTGGCTGGTTGGACGCACACAAAATTTATGGGCGGATGCCTGGGCGTTGAACTGATGGAATGAGTGGTAGCGAACCCAAGGAAGTGAGCAAGCACGTAGATGCAACAGCTCCTTGCCAATCATCATGTTCTATAAAGCTGGCTTAACATTGCTTTGCGCGTTTGTTTTGACGAGCGTTTCTGCACAGCACCTACCCGATAGCACCCGGGTCAGCGCGGACCGGCTGCTCGAATACTCGTTTGCTAACGACGCGTTTCTGCGAACCGACTACTACTACACCCAGGGCATGACGCTGCTGCTGGTAAGCCCCGCCCTGCAATACTCCCCCGTGAATCGAATTCTGGGACCCGTGCCGGCCGGCAGCACCCTGCACCACGGCATCCGCCTGCACTACGACGGCTTCACGCCCCTGCGCATCCAGGACCCGTTTATCCGGGTCGGTGACCGGCCCTACGCCTCGTATATCTACGCCGACCTGCTGCGCGTGGCCACGCACCCCGGACGGCGGCTGCGGCTAACGACCGCCCTGAACGTGGGCCTGCTGGGGCCGGGGGCGGGCGCCAAAGGTTTCCAAACCAAGTTTCACGAGCTGCTGGGAGCGCCCACACCGCGGGGCTGGGACTACCAGGTGCAAACCGACGTGGTGCTGGGCTACGAGGCCCGGGTGGAAAAGCAGCTGCTGGCCCTGGGCCGGGTGGCCGAACTCAACGGCGCGGCCGCTGCCTCGCTGGGCACCCTGCAGACCTACGCGGCCGCGGGCACCACCCTGCGGGTGGGCTGGCGCCAGCCCACGTTCGAAGGGCTGGGCGTCGCCGGCCGGGCCGCCCGGGGCGGGCACGGACGGGTGCAGGCCTACGGGCAGGCGCAGGTAGAAGGCCGGCTGGTGGGCTACAACGCCACGCTGCAGGGCGGGCTCTTCAACCGCCGCAACCCCTACGTGCTGCCGGCCTCCGCCGTGCGCCGGGCCGTGGCGCAGGGCACCGGCACCCTGGGGCTGGGCTACGCGGGCGTCCGCGTGGAAACGGCCCTGACCTGGGTTTCACCGGAGTTCACCGGCGCCCGCTCCCACCGCTGGAACACCATCAGCATCCGGGCCGCCTTTTAACAGGCACCCGTACCGCGGCCTTAGCCGGCGCCGCTTATATACGTACTCCTGCCCTATGACAGCCCGCCCAGTGCCGCGCTGGCCGCCTGCTCGTCCAGGTACGGGGAGGCATAGCCGGCATCCGACTTGTTGATGAACAGGGCCGCGCCGCCTTGCAGGCTGTCAATGATGGGCAGGTACTGGTCCAGGGGCAGGGCCGGGCAGCCCTGGCTGCGGCCCAGCCGCCCGGTTTGCTTGATGACGGCCTCGCTGACGTAGTCGGCCCCGTGGACCACGATGGCGCGGGCGGCGGCGTTGGAGTTGAACCCCTCGTCCAGGCCCTGCAGGCGCAGCGAGCGGCCGTGCTTGCCCACGTAGGTGCTGCCCGTGACGTAAAAGCCCAGGCTGCTCATGTGGCTGTCGGGGGTGTTGGAGAAGCGCGTGGCCTCACGCTGCCCGGTTTGGTTGCCGTGGGCCACGAGCGTGCGAAACAGCACCTTGTTGGCGGCCAAATCCAGCACCCAGAGCCGCTTCTCGGTGGAAGGCAAATCGAAGTCAATCACGGCCAGGCGCGGCGGCGCGGCCGGTGCCTGGCCCTGTCGACGCAGGTTGGGTGTTGTTAAACAAATAGGGGAAAACCTCCGACTCGTCCCATTAGGCTGACGCGTTCCGGCTCGGCTGCCGCTGTAGTTTGGCCAGGTAGTTTTTCAGCGAGAGGTACTTGCCGTACTTCAGGTGCACGTCGACGATGGTGGCCAGCGGCACGCCCAGCGCGTGCAGGTGCAGGATGCGCTCGCGGTCGGCATCGTACATCGACGGCTGCACCACGCCCTTGGGCTTGCCCAGCACGATGCCCTGCTCGCGTCGCGCCCGCAAGCCTTCCTTCGTGCGCTCGGAAACAAAGTCCCGCTCCAGCTCGGCCAGCATGGCGAAAATGGTCAGCAGGATTTTATGGGTCATGTCGCGGTGGTTTTGCGGGTCCAGGTCCAGGCCCTGCTTGACGAGAATCAGCCGACAGCGCTTCTGATGAATCAACTCCTCAATCAGGCCCAGCACCTCGCGTAGGGAGCGGCCCAGCCGCGAGAGCTCGGAGACGATGACCGTGTCGCCGGCGGCGACCTTGGCCAGCAGCTCGGGCAGGCGGCGCTGCCCGGCGGTCCTTCGGGAGGACATCTCCACCTCCATCCACTCGTCCAGAGTCCAGCGGTGCTCGACCAGGTAGCGGGCGATGAGGCTCTTCTGGCTTTCGGCCGATTGGGCGCTGGTCGAGACGCGGACGTAGCCAAAAATCATGGGCAAAACAGTCAGGTTAGCGATAAGGTAAATAGGCCTCGTAAAGGTACCGGTTTTCGATACCTTTACACGTACGTTAACGCTATCACTCGTGGGTAGGGATAACGGTCGTTAAGTCCATCGGTTTTCGCCCCCTCTATGGCCACGCACCTACGGATTCACCTGGGCAAGGAGCGCGAGCTCTACGAGCAGCCCCCGCTGGTGCCAGCGGCCGAGCAGGCGCGGGTCTTTGCCGTCCCGGATTGGGCGGATGCGCACCTTGCCCGGATGCTGACCCCGGCCAACCGCGTCGGGTTCCTCTTGCAGTGGGGCTACTTCCAGATTAGCCAGCGCTTCTACGTGGCCACTCGCTACCACGCGGCCGATATCGCCTATGTCGCCCAGCAGGTAGGACTTGGGCCCGCCGACTTCGACCCGCTGCGCTACGCCGATGCCCGGTACTACGCCCACCAGCAACTCGTGTGCGAGCAACTAGGCATTGCGCGGTTCGACGCGGCCGCGACGGAGCGGCTGTACCAGGAGGCCCTACGCCTGAGCAGTCAGCACCTGAAGCCCGCAGCGGTCTTCGATTACCTGGTGCTGTATCTGCACGAACACCGGCTGGAGTTGCCCACCTATTACACGCTGGCCGACGTCATTACGCGGGCCCTGCTCGCGTTCGAGCAACGGCTGCTCCACCGCTTGCAGCAGCACCTGCACCCAGCCGAGCAGCGGTTGCTGGACCGCCTGCTGGCCGCCGATGACCCCAACGAAACCGCCGCCGGGGAAACGGACGCGGACCGCCGCTACCCGCTTACCTTTCTTAAGCGCATCCACCAAGGCCTACGGGCCGGCGAAATCCGCGAACGGGTGACCCACTTCGCGTCCCTGCGGCAGCTCTTCGCGCAGTTGCAGCCGCTCTGGCAACGCCTGCGCCTCTCGGACCAGGCCATCACCTATTACGCCGAGTACGTGCTGCGGGCCCAGGCCGCGCAGCTCTACCGGCGCGACGAGCGGCGCTACCTCTACCTGCTCAGCTTCGTGGTGCACCAGTACTACGAGTTGGGCGACGCCCTGGTCGACACGCTGCTGCACACGGTGGCCAGCACGGTCAATTCCTGTAAGGAGCAAGTCAAGGAGACGCTCTACCAGCAACGCACCGCCACGCAGCAGCTCACCAGCCAAGTCACGGGCCGGGGCTACCGGCACCTGCAGGCCCTGACCCAGATTCGCGCCCTGGTCGATGCCCCCGACGTACCGGCCGAGCAGAAACTCGCCCGCATCGACGCGCTGCTGCAACGCCATCAAGTGACGGCCGCGCAGCTCAGCGAAGACCACGAGCACCTGGAGCAGCTGCGCGTGGCCACCGAGCAGCAGGCCGGCGAAGCCTTGTTTCACGAAGCGCTGGCCGCCGCGTCGTTGCGCCTACAAACCAAGCTTGGGGCCCTGGTCAAGGCACTCGTAGTCGACGAAGCGACCACCCGCGCCGACCTGTGGCGGGCCGTGTACTACTATCAGCAGCACGACGGGCACCTGGGCGCGCAGGTGCCGCTGGACTTTCTCTCGCTCACGCAACGGACCTACGTCCTCGACGCGCAGGGCCGGCTGCGAACCTCCCTCTACAAGGCCCTGCTGTTTCTGGAAATGGCCACGGCCATCAAGTCCGGCCAGCTCAACTTCACTTGCTGTTACCAGTACCGGGCCTTTGAGCACTACCTGCTGCCGGCCGCGCAGTGGGCCAAGCAGCGCGAAGCCTTGCTCGAACAGGCGGGGCTGAGTGCCTGGCGCGACTTTGCCACGGTGCAGGCCACGCTCCAGCAGCAGCTGCAGGCCCAGTTTGCCGCCACGAATGCCCACCTGACCGGAGCGGACAACCCGCACGCGCACCGCACCCCGGCCGGGCGCTACCGCCTGACCACGCCCCGCTTGCCGGCCGAGCAGCCGCGCCTTCCCGCCCACTTGTTTCCCCGCCACCGGGTCGTGCCCCTGCGCGAGGTGCTCACCAGCGTGGCCCGGCTGACGCAGTTTGACACGGCTTTCGGCTCGCTGCCCAGCAAGCACGCCCGCACGCCCCCGCCCTTGTCGCAGCTGCTGGCGGCCCTGGTGGGCCTGGGTTGCAACCTGGGCCTGCGCCGCCTGGCGCAGGTCGCGCCCCAAGTGGACGAAGCGGCCTTACAGCGCTTGGCCAGCACCCATTTCTCGCTTGACAACCTGCGCCAGGCCAACGAGCTGATTCTGGCGTTTACCCGCCAGCTGCGCCTGCGCGAAGCCTTTCGGCTCTCGCCGGATGTGCTGCACAGCAGCAGCGACGGCCAGAAATACGACCTGGCCGTGGACTCACTCGGCGGCAGCGCCTCCTTCAAGTACTTCGGCAACCGCCGCGGCCTGACGGCCTACTCTTACGTGGACGAAACGCTGCTCGTCTTCGATTCGACCGTGTTCAGCGCCGCCGACCGCGAAGCCACGCACCTATTAGAAGGCCTGCTGCGCCACGCCTTACGGCCCACCGACGTCCACTCCACGGACACGCACGGCTACACGGAGGTCATCTTCGCCGTGACCCGGATGCTGGGCATCGCCTACGAGCCGCGCATCCGCCAGCTCACCAACCAGCAACTCTACAGCTGGGAACCGGTGGCCGCCCACCGCCAGTTGGGGCAGACGCTGCTGCCCGACGCACGCCTCGACCCCGAGCGCATTGCCCGGCATTGGGACGAGGTGCTGCGCCTGGTCGTCACGCTCAAGCTGCGCCACAGCGAGGCCTCGCGCTTGTTCGGTCGCCTCAATTCCTATGCCCGCCAGCACCCGCTTTACCGGGCCCTGAAAGAGCTGGGCCGGGTGGTCAAAACCGAGTTCCTGCTGCGCTACGTTGACCAGGTCGAGCTGCGCCAGCGCATCCACAAGCAGCTCAACAAGGGCGAAAGCGCCCACCGGCTGGCCCACGCCGTCTGGCACGGGCGCAACCAGGAGTTCCACGCCGCCACCCGCTCCGAGCAGCTGGTGGCTGAGACCTGCAAGCGCTTGCTGATGAACGCCATCATTTGCTGGAACTACCTGCACCTCTCCCAGCACCTGGCCCGGTTGTCGCCCGAGCAACAGGCCGCCACGCTGGCCACACTCTCCCCCTTCGCCGTCCTCTCCTACCGCCACCTGAACCTGCACGGCGAATACGACTTCTCCGACCAGCCCCTGCCGCCTGAAGCCCCGTTTGACATGGAACTGATTGCCGCGTGGCAGCCGCCGGCTAAACCCGCTCAGGGCTGAGTCGGAGGATTTCCCCTATTTGTTTAACAACACCCTACCTCCGGCATAGCCGGTTCACTCTTCCTTCTTCGTTTGATACGTCCAAGACTGTCTACCAGAAGATAGCTGCTGGCATATGTCTGATCGATTTTTTCGTTTGTCACGTTTCTTGAACGGTCCTTGGCAAGCGTGACAAATGCAGATGAGATGGGATTACTACTCAATAAACACGGCTACTAGCGAGAAACTAAAAGTCAAGAACCCTCGCACCAATTTGAGAAGATGGTATGAGGGTTCTAGAGCATCGAACGAAGAAAAAGTACCGTTGAAATCCTCACAGTATAACTTCAACTGCATTAACGTAAGCTTATCACTCGCCTTCCCTATGCTTGTGAGGCTTTAAATTAGGATGTTTCGGTTGGTTTTCTGGAGTAACCCGTCTTCTTCTGTCAGGTGTGCCATCTTCTTTTTTAGGTTTTGGCCCCGGTTTGATTGCCATGATACAAAGTGTTTTTAAGGTGAGAAATCTTTATAGATCAAGCTATTGAAATATAGATACTTCTCACCTTAAAAGGAATGGGTTAAAGACAAAACTTTGGCAACCTGAAACTGCTGTCGCTTCTCACTGGATTTCGACCGACCAGCACACTTGGAAGTACAGCATAAGGCTGCTCGCCAGCCCGCAGGGTAGGAAACCATTAAAGAAATCGGCCATTGCACCGAGAATCAAGAATGGTAATAAAACAACCTTCAATAGCTTGTTCACACTCGCTATTGTCGTACAGCGGTCAAAGCGCTGATGGTGAGCTTGAGCCGTGCAGAGGTACGCATATTATCATTTTGCACAGCAAAATATAATCTTTTCGTCCCGGGCCGAATGATCAGTTCTCGCGTCTCCTGTGACCGGTTAATCCCCTGCTGATAGCATTGCGCGCTGGCAGGCATGGTGCCCTTCGTTTCATAGGTCGTGAATGGCACCGTTAACGCCTCATCATCGACGATAAAGAACCGGCATTTCGTTGTGATGCCTGGTCCGGGTTGCGTTTCGGAAGCTACTGCCTTAGCGCCCACAGAGAGTAACAACGCGGGTCCAGCTCCCGTGGGTGCTGTTGCCAGCGAAGCCATCAACGTCAAGGCTGTTGTCCAGTTAACCGGGGGCTGGTCCTCATCTCGAATATCGAACTTATAGACAACCCCGACAGTACCGGCTGGCAAATCGATTGGAATGACCTGCCGGGAGCTTCCGGTATTATAGTACGAATGAAGCTTTACGCCATCCGTGCTTAATACCTCCCGCCAGGTATAGGTCGTTTTGATTTCTTTGCCATTCTCCCGCCATTCCCGGTAATCAGGCTGCGCATTTCCTTTGACGAAGGTGCCTTTAAAATGAAGCTGGCCACTTTCATACCAGCCGGTGCACAGGCCGGTTGCCTGATCAGGACTTTCCTGCAGTAGCTTGCCTTCAAATTGCTTCTTCCACGAAGGATAAAAGTAGTCTCGCACTGTGCCAGTTGTGCGCCCTGCGGCATCATGGCGAGCAATACGCGCATAAATCCGATCTTCCGGGAGGGTGGTCCGCTCCCAGTCTTGATCGAAATACACCGTATCGGCGGGTGGGAGTGGCGCACTTGCGGTACGTTGACCAGCAACAGGAAGCGTTGCCGTGAGCAGGAAGGATAGAAGGGGGTACGAGTTGCGCATCGAAAATTAATACTGAGAGCGGTAGCCTCAAGGCCCTAGCAGGTTACTGGACCCGTTCAGCGAGGTAGTTGGGCAATCCCACTGGTCAAGCGCTGATAAAAGAGTGTAACATCCGGTAGAAAGTCGGTATCATCCAGCACGCGCTCCAGCGCGCTTTCCTGCACGAGGCCTTCGCCCGTGGCGGCGGCTACCTGACAATGGTACAAGCGGTAGCGGTACTGGCCGGTTGGCTCCAAACGCGCTAAAAAAATGAACGTGAGCGCCACACTGGGATGTCTGCCTGGTATGCCCCCTACTTTCACCCAGGTAGAATCCCTGCCCCAGGTTTCGGGTAGGTCTGCTGTTTGCTGGGAAAAATGCTGCGTGAACCACTTCTCCAGGTCCATGCTCATCGCTCGCGCTGAATAGGTGCCACGGGCTGATTTGGGCAGCCTATTCGTCCCTGTAAACTCAACGGACCCGGTCCGAGCGTTTAACGGCCAAGGACCAGATGCTGACTGCGCGCGAGCCGGCACTGCCAGAAGCAGGAGCATTCCTCCTGCAAGCGCTAACCAAAGCCGTTGCCTTGGGAGACGGGCCTGATCGGAAATAAAGAAGTGCGTATTCCTCATCGGCATAGACGATGCACGAGCGAAAAAGAAAGGACGAATGATGTCTAGCTGACCGGGCTTTCTAACAAGGGAGCGATAAAGCGGCTGTGTCGGCTGCCACACGAAGCGAAGAAGCCGCCGCACGCTGTTTTTAGCGTGCACCCCTGGCAGGCATCCAGATAGATATTCTTCCAGTCCGAGATCGACTGCCGGGAAAACTGCCATAAGGCAGGGGGCAGGATACACAGCTGGTGATTGTAAATCGAGACATGCATGCGAAAGGCCGCCAGAAACTCAACAGCCTCTAGCAGCTCCTCCATGTAGTCGACCGGATCGATCCAGAGTTTGTCAATATTATGCGGTGTATAGCCGGTGTTTTCCAGCCCCATAAAGGTGACGTGCTCGACAAAGGGTAAATTTTTGTAGATAAAATGAGCCAGCTTGACTAGTCGTGGAACAGACAACTTATGCAGGACGATTCGTATCTCAATCCGCTGATTCACGTTGGCCAGGTTGTGCAGGCCCCGCACGGTCTGATCGAAGGCACCTGGCGCCTGCACGATATAATCGTGCAGGTGATAATGATCGGCGTACAGAGGAATACCCAGCATGAGTTGCGGCAGTGCTAACTCCCCCAATCGCTCGGCGAAAGAACGGAGCGCGAACGTGCGGCCATTGGTGAGGCAGTGCAGCTCCGTTTCGGGTAAATGCTCGTCACACAGGGAAAGCAACTCGAAGAAGTTCTCCCCCAGCAGCGTTGGCTCCCCTCCGGTAACACCTAGCTCCGGACAATCCTTGGGAATCAAGGGCAGCAGTTGACGGTGGATGTCCATGAGATAGGGTACATCATCGCGGTCTTTCGGCGGCTGCGAGCACATGAGGCAATTACTGTTGCAGCGCTCCGTGGCCAGCAGAAAGTTCTGGGTAGAGTGTACCCGGTACTGGGTGTTGATACTGCCACTGGCGTCCAGCGAGACGATATCCCCTTCCTGCAGGTGATCTAACGAGAGAGCACCATAGACGGTAGGGATGGCCCAGCGGGAAGGTGCCTCCAGTGCCGTACTGAGCACGGCTCCAAACGCAGAAACGTGAGCTGGGCTAGTCGCGTACTCGCCCGTAATCAGAAAATGCTGGGAGGAAGCGTTGCTCGGGTCACGCGTGACCTTACCGACCACAGGGCTCGTTATATGAAGCGCTTTACCGCGGGTTCGTAACATACAAGGCTTAATTGAAATCAGCTACCCAGCTGCGGAAGATGCGTGTGATGTGCGGATCGGCATCCATCAATTCAAAGAGGTAGCGGATGATTTCCATGTTCTTTTGGCAAAACACACTGGTGGGTCGATAGCCGTACATATCGCCCTGGGTGGCGTAATGCAAAACCGGGTCGGCGCCACAGTAGGACTGAAAAGCGCATTCTGAACAGCCGGCCAGCGATTCATTGGCCCATACCTCGCTAATCTGAGCAGCCTTTTTGCCGTAGAAAATCTGCTGATAGGAATGAGTGTCCAGGTGGCCCAGAAGAAATTCGTAGTTCTTCATCTCCGCCAGCATCCGCGCCTCATCGGAGGCATAGATGTTGCCGTCGTAGTTGAAGACAACCACGCTGTTCAGTAAACCGGCTGGCGACTGCAGATCCACGTAGCCAACAGGAAAGGGCGTTAGGATCTTGCGCAGAATGATCGTGGCGTAATCCTCCCGAAAGAAGTTACCCTGAAAGTTGTAATCCAAGATACGCGCCAGTGCCGTTTTATAAAAATCAAGGAAACGATCCGTATCGTACTTGTTCTTCTTATCGCTGCGCAACGCAAAGCCATAGGGGGAAATAGGCCGCAGGAAGATGCTGTTAAAGCCTTGCCGGATATACTCGTCGACAATCTCTATCGGGTGTTCCAACGACAGGGTCGACGTGGTCATCAGGGCCGAAACCCGATCGTGTCCTAACGCTGCCCGGGCGTTGGCAATGCCTTCTACCGTCAGTTGGTAGCTATTGCGTTGGGGCCGGTGCCGATTAGCATTGTGCAGGGACTCAGGGCCATCAAGTGAGGTGGACAGTAAGATGTTATGCTCCTGGCAATAGACTAACATCTCCGCCGTAAGCACTGCCAGGTTCGTGCAAATAACAAACGTGATCTGCTTGTCATGCAGCTGGGCTTGCGCAGTGGCCTTTTCCACGCCATACACAATCGTCTCGAAGGCCAATAAGGCTTCCCCGCCCTGAAACTCCATCGTGACATGCGGGTTTGGGGATTGCATCATCAAAGCGATGCCTTTATCCAGGTGCTCCCGCGACATGTTAAAGGCATCCTTGTCGGCCGTGACCCGGGATACCTGACAGTAATGGCAGGTATGCTCACAGCGCAGGGTCACCACGAAGATGTGCAAGGCCGTGAAGGCGTCGAGAAAGGACTTTTTGGTACGATACCGCGTGGCCAGCACATCCAGCAACGGCAAGTCCGCCGAATCACAGAGGATAAAGTTTGCCAGCAGGTCCGCGTAGAGCTCGCTATCGCGTTGACGATCCAACTCTCGGGTCACCAGCCGACGGACAGTACCACGGGGTACCAGGACAAAATCACCGGCCTCACTGACAATCACTTCTCGATCAGGAGTCACCACATGAAACCGGAAGGGAAGCAGCCGATACGAAGTTTCCGCCTGCACGTACTGGGTAGCGCCCTTAAACTTGCGCGTCGCCCGGACCACATTGGGCATACTAGGCTTGTTTTCCATCAGAATAGTGGAAACCGACCGGATCTGCTAACTCCGTGCGTAAGGGTTGCTCGCTGTCGTAATGGGCAAATGCTTTGGCAACAAGCAGCTCGCGCACGATCTGCGTTTCCTGCGTGACCAATTCCCGTAGTTTAAAGTCTACAAGGTCATTCTGAATACGGCTCAGCAGCGCTTGCGGAAAAGAAGGGGGGAGGGGCTTTCCTTCCGGAACGGTTAGCTGGACGCGCGTTCTGGTGGTTTCGGCTTCAATCGTTACCTGGTAGTCGCCCCCGTACCAGTAGAAGCACTTGTAGATTACGGCTTCGCTATACGTGGCGCGATCAAGCAGAACCGCTACGGCAGTCGCTGAGGGATACGAAAACTCCATCATTAATACACGCTGCGTAGTGCCGTCACCGTTTGCGAACCAGCAATGCCATCCTCTTTAAATCCTTTGCTTACCTGGAAGAGCTTAATGGCCGCCTGGGTAATCAGATCAAACGTGCCAGTCGCTTTTACGCCTGGATAGCCCCGGGTAACCAACAATTGCTGGAGCGCTTCGACATCACTCCCCCGATCGCCCAGTTTCAATACCCTCTCCCCCAGGGTATAGTAAGGAAGAGCAGTAGTTGAATACGTGCCTGTACCCGAGTAATTGGAAGCAGGAGCAGGACTGCTGGGGGTAGAGGAAGGGGTAGTTGAGGGCGTATACGAAGGGCTTGGTGTATACGCAGGCGTATAGGAAGACCCTGAAGAGGAAGGCGTGTAGCTCGAGGAGGAATAATGAGAGCTATGGGAGGAGTGCGAGGAGTGCGAGCGGTGGGAGCTGTGGGAACGGTGCGAAGCATGCATCATCGCCTTGCTTTTACTTGGATCTGCCACATTCAATCGCAAGACGAGTTGCGATTTGCGTTTGGTTGCGCGCAATCGCTCAATAAAAGCATCATCCAGCGATACGGTAGCCGACTCACGGACGGTACCGGCCTCGACGCGCGTGGAGGTAAAAGCCAGTAAACCCGTGTATAAGACCATGAATGTCTTGGCCATTAAGGCCATGAATCCATCTTCCTCATAGTAGTTGTCTTTCATAAACAGTAGGATGGTTTGAATCCTAAAGCTAAGTAGGTTTAGAGGAACGCGTCGCTTTTTCCTACTTTTATTTTACGCCTTTTCACCGCATCTCTTCCTGTTTCCTGAGCACTGCAGAAAAGTAATTTATTCTTTTCCCGTCTCGGGTACTCGACTCGCAAACCGCGCTGGGTTCACCCGTTCATGGCGACCGCGAGGCGCACTGACGCCCAGCACGTCAGTCTAAAGCTAATAGGTCGGCAAAGCATCTGATCCTCAGACTCCCAACAAGTCATATTTAGTAGCGAAAGCCAATACCTTTACGCTGTCCACTCTTTCATTTTCCCATATGCACCTATTTACCCGCTTCATGAGCCCTTTGCTTACCCTGGGCGTGCTACTGTTCTGCTCGGGGGCAATTCACGGCCAGAACTCAGTCCTGCTCGATGACTTCAACCGGGCCGACTCGCCCACCGTAGGCAACGGCTGGGTGGAAACCGAAACCACGCCCGGTACCGGGGCCACGGTCACGGCGGGCCAGCTGCGCCTGAGCAGCGGCACAGTGGGCAAGGACTTTGTCAGCCGCGACGTGCGCACGCGCTACAGCCCGGTGCTCAGCGACAACGCTGGCCAGCTGACCTGGGCCTGGAATATGCAGCAGTCCCGGCCTAATCCCTCGGGTTTCTTGAACAACAACTACGGGGTGGCCTTTGTGTTGGCCGGCAGCACCGAGAACCTGCTTACGGGTAACGGCTACGCCGTCGTCTATGGCAACGGTGGGGCTAGCGACAGCCTGCGCCTGGTACGCTATACCGGCGGGCTCAGTGGCAACACGAACCTGAAGACGCTGGTGGCCGTCGCCGTGCCGGCCAACCCGACCACGGGCCCCTTCTCGACCGTACGCGTGACTTACTCGGCCGAGGAGAACACCTGGACCCTGGAGCAAACGGCCAACACCACGTCCTTTGACGACCCGACCACAGCCACCTTTACCCGTGTGGGCAGCCGCTCGGACGATACCTACACCGGCGTAGCGCTGCCCTATATCGGCTGCTTCTGGAACCACGCCACCACGGCCACCGAGGCGGCTGTCTTCGACAATATCTACGTAACGGCGCCCTGCACCCAGGATCCGGAGCCCACCCAGGCCGGCACGGCCAGTGGGGCCACGGGCATCACCAGCACGAGCGCGACGCTGAACTGGACGACCGGCAATGGTAGCGGGCGCCTGGTGGTCGTGCGCGGACCCGGGGCCAGCACGGCTCTGCCCAGTGACGGCGTTACGTACCCGGTCAGCGCCAGCTTTGGCACCGGCGGACAACTAGGTACGGGTGCCTACGCCGTGGCTACTGGTACGGCCTCCAGCGTGACCGTGCAGGGCCTGCAGCCCAACACTACCTACACTTACCAAGTCTACGAGTACAACGGGGCGGGCTGCGCCACCAACTACCTACAAAGCCCCTCCCAGGGCCCGACAGTGAGCGTAACCTTTACCACCCAGCCCTGCCAGCTGGCCACGGCACCCACCGCTTCAGCCACCGCGGCCACGGCGACGCTCTCGGGCACGCGCGGCGCCGTCGTGTCCTGGCAGCCGGGCAATGGCAGCGGCCGACTCGTCGTCGTGCGTGCCGGCCAGGCACCGACCACGCTGCCCGTGAGCGGCATGGTATACTCTGGCGGCAGCTCCTACGGCACGGGCTCGGCTCTGGCCCCCGGCGAGTTTGTGGTCTATTCCGGTACGGGTACCACGGTGACGCTTTCGAACCTACCCACCGGGCAAACCCTATACGTGGCCGTGTACGAGTTCAACGGCACGGGCTGCGCGACGGCCTACCGCACCACGGCACCGGCCACTGCGCAGCTGGTGGTGCCCACCCCACCGGTGGGCACGCCACGCTTCTTCTTTGGTAACCTACACGCGCACTCGGCCTTCTCCGACGGCAACCAGGATGCGGGCAGCTCCGGAGCCAGCACCCCGCTGCAGGACTTCCAATTCGCCGACGCCTCGCTGCACAGTGACTTTCTAGGCATTGCCGAGCACAACCACAGCCAGGCTGGCATGCAACGGCCCAACTACGCCATCGGCCTGCAGCAGGCCGACCAGGCCACCAACGCCGACTTTGTGGCCCTCTACGGCATGGAGTGGGGCGTTATCTCCGGGGGCGGCCACGCGCTGGTCTACGGGGTGAATGAGCTGCTGGGCTGGGAGCCGGGCAACTACGACGTGTACGTGCCCCGCAGCGACTATAATGCCCTGTTCCGGCAGATCAACAAACGCCCGGGGGCTTTCGCCACGCTGGCCCACCCGCAGAGCGGCGACTACAACAACTTGGCTACCGGTGCCTTCCGCGCGGTGGCCGACTCGGCTGTGGTAGGCACGGTGCTGCGCTCGGGCCCAGCCACCTCGACGAACGTGACCTACAGCAACCCCAGCAGTAGCAGCTACGAGAGCACGTTCACGGCCTTGCTGGCCAAGGGCTACCACGTGGGCATCACGCTCGACCACGACAACCACAACACAACCTTCAACCGCACCACCCAGGGCCGCCTGGTGATTGTGGCTCCCAGCCTGACGAAAGAGGCCCTGCTGACGGCCCTGCGCCAGCGCAGCTTCTATGCCTCCGATGACTGGAACGCGGAAGTCACCTATACCGTGGGTGGCCAGCCGATGGGCAGCATCTTCACGGCACCGGTTGCGCCAGCCATTGCCCTGTCGGTGAACGATGTAGACGGGGAGGCTATCCGCTCCATCACCCTGATGAAGGGCACACCCGGCAGCGGCCAGGTGGCCCAGGCGCTGACTTCGGTTGCCGGTACCACCGCTTTGACCTTCTCGGATGCGGCCCTCGCCACGGGTAGCACGGCCTACTACTACGCCATCATCCTCGAACAGGATGGGGACCGGATTGTCACCTCGCCCATCTGGTACACGCGCAACGTGGTTACCGGTACGCAGGCGGCCCAGCCGTCATTGGCCTTGCAGGTGTTTCCCAATCCAACCACCGGTAACAGCACACTTTCCTATTATCTGTCTGCCGCGGAGCCCGTGACCATCGACGTGCTGGATGCCATGGGCCGGACCGTGACCACGCTTCGCCAGCAAGTCTACGAAGCCAGCGGCTCGCACACGCTGACTGTTCCTTCGGAGCAGTGGCAGAGCGGAGTGTACCTGATTCGTGTGCTGCAAGGCTCTCAGGTCACCTATCAGCGTTTATTGGTCACACAGTAGCATAGCACTAAGGCACTAAGAAAGGCCCCGGCGTATCGTACGCCGGGGCCTTTCTGGTCACAGTAGGATATCCTGATTTCCACCTCCTCTTGTCATAAGCATATCTACTAGAGAGCAAGATGAATGTTTTGAACCGTAGTACTTTTTCTATCTTGATGGCCTTATTTTCTACGATATGAAAAAACATTTACTGTTTTGCCTTATTTGCTTTCTTCCGCATATGGTCGCCGCTCAATTCCCAATTGGAAGCGCGGCACTTCTGCTGGTGAACGGTGCCCAAGCAGGCTCTAAAGCCCTAAAGAACCGGGCCAACAAGCCAGGGGAGTTTGTGACCTATTTCCGGGTCGGCCAGGACTCGATAGCTAGCAAGCGCACGCCGGAGAACAAGTTGCGCGGAGCGGCATCGACCGATATTCAGGAACTGGAGCACTATCTGGCAGCTGCGAACGCAAAGTACCGCCAGCCGGAACAGGAGTTTAGTTTCGATAACGCTACTTCCTCGCTCTACATCCAACGCATCCGCACGCAACAACCCAAGTGGGACGTACTGCCTTATGAGCAGGAGGCCCAGTTCTATACTCAGCAGAGTAGGGCCCGCTACACGGCTGCCCGTGAACGGGAACAACTCGCCCGACAGCTCGCCCAACAAAAAGCGGTTGCCCGGCAGGATAGCCTCTTGCAGGTGGCTCGCCGCCGACAGGCAACGGCGGATAGTCTGCGAGCCGTTATTCTCGCCCGAGTCCGTCACGTACAGGATAGCCTCTCTGCGCTGGCTCAGCAACAACTGGCCACCGAGGACCCGGCCGCTGCCGTGGAAGCGACTACGAGCCAGCCTAAAGCGGTAGCCAGTTCCTATTCCGCTGTTACGCGCCCCACTAGCACCAAGGGGAAGGTAAAGGCCAAAGTGGCTCCTCGCCCCGCTGTATCCAGTGGCCCAAAAGTATATATCTGTGGCAATGGCCGCACCGAAGTCTACCATGCTAGTGAGGGCTGCTCGGCGATGAACCGGTGTACCTATCAAACCCTAATCATGCGGACTAAGGAGGCACAGGCGTCGGGGTTACGCGAATGTATGAAGTGCTTCTAGAAAGCCATTACAGGTAGGCTGGCAAGCAGCAGATACTACTATGCCGACAGGGTAGTCGTGTCTGCTGGTCTATGTTTGTTTGAGTGTGCTATTCCGTGTTAAGAGTCTAATGAGTAAAAGTCGGGCCTATATTTATCAGCTCTTTGATCCACACGATGGAGGGCAAGGACTTGAGCGTGTGTTCGATGGCATCCTCTTAGGACTGGTCCTGTTGAATGGGGCGGCTGTTGTGCTTGGTTCTGTGAAAAGCTTATATGCCTCGTACAAACCCTACTTTGTTGCCATCGAGGTTGTTTCGGTTTATGTATTTACCCTCGAATATGCCCTACGGGTGTGGTCGTGTGTAGAAGACCGCCGGTTTCAACGTTCTATCGGAGGTCGGCTACGCTTCATGCGTACGCCCATGGCGTTAGTTGATCTCTTGGCAATACTACCCTTCTACCTGTCCATTGCAGGCATTGATCTGCGCATTCTTCGGCTGCTACGCCTATTTCGTCTGTTGAAGGTGGCGCGTTATGTGCGGGCCCTGCAGGTAATTGGTCAGGTCGTTCGGCGTAAGCGCCCGGAATTGCTGGTGACTACCGGCGTAATTGGGCTGATGCTCGTGCTAGTTTCCAGCCTGATGTACGTGGTGGAAAGTGAAGCCCAGCCCGATAAGTTTGGTAGCATACCCGAAACGATGTGGTGGGGAGTCGCCACGCTGACTACCGTGGGGTATGGCGATGTCTATCCAATTACCGTGGCCGGTAAACTATTAAGTAGCATTATCGCTGTACTCGGGCTGGGGCTATTTGCTTTACCCACCGGAATACTCGCGGCTGGTTTTTCCGAGCAGCTTGCGCAACAGCGTATTGCCACGGAAGTACCCGTGTACTGCCCGCATTGCGGTCACAAACTGTAGGAGTTGTTGGTGCATAACAAGTAGTGAAGCTGTACATTAGGGGTTGGTTAACGGCCCACAATCATCATTGCAATGAACTTTCCCATAGACATCGGAGTACTTTATTTTAAAGTAATACTTTAGTTTTGCTACATGAAACTCCGGGACCGCTACCGTCAGCTACAGGATCCAGCCGTGGTCAAAGCCATGGTGATTCGCTCGGTGTATGCCTCCATGGCCCTGGAGAATCAAACGGTTTCTGTGGACCGCTTGGAAGCGCTCTACGAGCAAACCCAACCAGCTACCCCAGGGGCTGCAGCTGCGCGCTGATCAAGTGCTGGAGCGGCTGTAGATCATAGGCATCCGCTTGACGAATGGCCTGTAGATACTGCGCTCGGCCTTCTCCTTTCTCCCGTTGGTACAGGATTACTTCCTGGTAGCCATAGTTGTACGCCAATAGGTTTGTGAGCAAACGCGCCGTGCGTCCGTTGCCATTGGTAAACGGGTGTATGGCCACGAGACGATGATGGGCATAGGCCAACAGCTCCGCTACTTGGTCACGCGTGGGCTCCTCGGCGAACAACCCCATCCGGTGACGCAGTTCGTCAAAGAACTCATACAGCAGCATGGGGACCCGAGCGGCAGCCGGTGGCAGGTAAGCACCGACGTTCGGCACCTGTGTACGCCATTGCCCAGCCCACTCATAGAGATGGCCGAAGGCGCGCCGGTGCAGATCTTGTAGTAAGAAGGTAGATAGGTCGACTGGATACTCCAACTCCTCCAGCAAGTAGCGCTCGACGGTTGCTACGCCCAGCGCCTCCTGTTCGTTGAGTTCCTCCTTGTTGGTAATGCCGAGCCGATTGTCTTCCGGCGCATCGGTATAATGTCCCATTCCTATAACGTTACTGTTGCTGCTTTCGTAGCACGCTTTAGTAAGCGCTGCACGGACATGGGAAAGAACGCCTTTCCTCTTCTGGTTCGGTAGCCCGCCTCGTTGAGCTCATCGGCCATCTGCTGCAGGGTGTGGCCTTGCGCATGCAGCAGACTTACCAACCGGGCGGCCTGGCGGTTTTACTGGTTATCGCGGGCGTTGGCCTGGCGCACGTGCCGACTTTTCTCAATGGCTGCTGGCGTCAGGTTGGCCGGCGTCCCGAGCTGTGCCCCCCGGGCCTTCTTGGCGGCCAGTGCATCCTTCGTCCGTTTGGCGATGGTCTCGCGCTCGTGCTGGGCGATGACGGCGAAGAGCCCGACGGTAAGCGTGTTCGCATCGGGCATGTCACAGCAGACAAACTCCACCCCCGAGTCACGCAGGGCGAAGATAAACCCCGCATTACGCGAGAGTCGGTCGAGCTTGGCAATGAGCAGTACGGCGCCGTGTTGCCGGGCCGCGGCGATGGCGGCCGCCAGCTGCGGGCGTTGGTTCTTCTTCCCGCTCTCGACTTCGACAAATTCGCCCACCACGTGGCCCGCACTTGTAACGAAACTCTGCACGGCGGCTTGCTGGGCTTCGAGGCCCAGACCAGAGGCCCCTTGCTTCTGGGTAGAGACGCGGTAGTAGGGGATGTACTTCTTAGTAGTCGACGACAGCATCAAGGGGCGATTGGGAGGAAAGTTGGCGCAAGATAGCCGATATAACGTTTATTAAACGACCGTTTGTTAAAGGTTATACAGAAGATCTTTCGGTAACTTCTACCGATGTCCTCTTTAATAAGGACTGATAAAGTTTACTTATCAGTCCTTATCTTGTAGACGAGAAAAGCCTCGGTTTTCGGCGGCTTACTCCTTTATTATATAGCTACCGTGATCAACCTGCCCGCCGCCCCGTCCGCACCAGCTCCGCAAGTGCCCGCGCACTTGGTGGAATCATCGCATCGATACGTCGAGTCCGGCCTGCGCGGAGCGGCTAACACGGTGCGCGCCTACGCCGGCGACTGGAAACGCTTCACGGCTTGGTGCACCTTGCACGAGCTGACGTCACTACCGGCGCCGGTCGAAGCATTGGTGGGATTTCTGGCGGAGCTGGCCGACGCGGGGAAAAAGTTTGCCACCATTCAACGGCACGCGGCGGCCATTGCTAAGGCGCATGAGTTGGCTGGGCTGGACTCACCTACTGCCGACAAGAAAATAAAGGTGCTACTTAAAGGCATTGCCCGCGAGAAAAAGACTAGGCAAAAGCAGGCGCCGGCGTTTTCCCTGGCTTCGTTCAAGCGCACGGTCAAAAGCATCGACGTGAGTACGTCCGCCGGGCTACGCAATCGGGCCTTGTTGCTGCTGGGTTTTACTGGGGCATTTCGCCGCTCAGAACTCGAAGCGCTTAATATCGAAGATTTGGCGTTCGATGACGAGGGCTTAGTGGTCACGCTACCGCAGAGCAAAACTAACCAAGAAGGTCAGGCTGAAGAGAAAGCCATTTTTTACTCTCCGGATCCGGCATTATGCCCCATCCGATCCTTGCAAGCTTGGCTGCGGTTACTTAACCATGCTCAGGGGGCAGTGTTCGTATCACTGCGCAAAAACAATCAACTGACCGCTAGACGTATGACTACAAAATATATAAACCTGATTGTTCAGCAGTATTTGGGCACCCAGTACACGGCCCACTCGCTACGGGCCTCATTCGTTACGGTTTCCAAGCTCAATGGAGCAGATGATGGTAAGGTGATGAACCAGACTAAGCATAAGACTTCAGCGATGATTCGGCGCTACACACGACTCGACAACGTTCGCTTACATAATGCAGCTAAAGAGCTAGGGCTATGACTCATAGTGATTCTTTGATTGAAAATAGCGCTGAGGTACTTACATTTGATGCTTGAGTCTTTGTTTATGAAATTGCAAATATTGATTTTATCAGTGATGCAATTGGGATAAACTCAACGCAAACTAGTCTCAATACCCATTGAACTCTGAATACAAGAAATTCTATACTGCTAACTAATTTTCGAATGCAGTCTCTGAAATCTAATGGCGGCAACACAGAAAGAAAATAGAGAGAGTAACACTTCTCAAATAGACACACATAAGCATAAAGTATTTACTAGGGATGACTTTTCAAGGCTCCTTTTTAAATGTCACAATATCATAAGAAACAATGATAAATTGTCTCCGGAAGCTGCTTTTGATGAGATATCTAAAATACTGTTCATTAAAATAAGATATGAAAGAGAACAGAAGAGCAGTAATTCCATATTCTCAGAAGAGGAATTCTTAAATTTAAAAAAGAGTGACGAAAAAGTACGAGGAATCGATGCTTTATCAAAGCCATTTTATCAATTTTTCTTTGATAGCACTAAACGTGCTTTTGAAAAAGATGAATTATTCGATCCCAATGATTCGCTTAAACTACGTGAGTCAACCTTTTTATTAATAATTAAAGAGTTAGAAAAATATAATTTATCAGAAACTTCTGATGATGTAAAAGGAATAGCGTTCGAAGAATTTTTAGGCCGCACTTTTCGTGGTGAGCTTGGGCAATTTTTTACACCACGCACGGTAGTAGACTATATTGTTGAAGTATTGGACCCCCAAGAGGGGGAATTGATATGTGATCCTTGTTGTGGATCAGGAGGATTCCTGATTAAAGCATTTGAATATATTCGCACGAACATAGAAGCTGAAATAAAATCAGCAAAGACAGAGATTGATAGAGAAAGATCGAAAATAGAAAATAAATCATATTCAAAGGAGCTAAATAATTTAATAACATTTCTCGATACTGAAACTGATTTACAGAACACGAACGGAAGGCTTTACCAGCTTTCACATAATTGTATATTCGGTGTTGATGCGAACCCACGCATGGCTCGCACGGCGAAGATGAACATGATTATGCATGGAGATGGCCATGGAGGAGTACATCATCACGATGGATTACTTAATATCAATGGTATCTTCGAGGAAAGATTTGATGTTATTTTAACTAATCCACCTTTCGGTGCACGTATCGATAAGAGCCTACGTGTGACTGCTAATGACATTCCTCAAGCAGATAAGGTAACTCATTATAAAGCACAATATGGTGACGACTATGAAAGGTTGGTAGTTCAGCCGCTACGCGGATATGCACAATTCGATAGCGGTTCAGATAAACCAAAAGGAAAGCCTATAGTAGACTTGTTCGAGTTGAGTAATATATCAAGTTCTACAGAAGTATTATTTCTAGAAAGATGCTTAAACTTATTAAAGCCGGGTGGTCGTATGGGTATAGTTTTACCAGAAGGTGTCCTAAATAACTCTAATTTAACTAGAGTCAGGGACTTCATTGAGAGCAAAGCTAAAATTTTGAATATAACTAGCCTTCCAAAAGAAGTCTTTATGGCTTCTGGAGCTACCGTCAAGGCTTCTGTAATTTTCTTGAAGAAGTTTAGTGTCGACGAAAGAGTAGCATACCAAAAATTAGTGGACGAAAAGAATACAAATCCAAATATTAAGGATATAGATACTATTAGGAAAGCTATTAGAACCGAAACATCCTACACTGTGCCGTTAGTAGAAGTAAAGCACGCTGGTATCAGTAGCACTGGTTCAGCTACTGAAAATCAGCTACCAGCTATAGCAGCAGAATATGGGGAATACAGAATCAAAAATAGATTATGGCACGAGCCAGAACGTCCTTATTATATTATAGACTTCTCAGCCAAGCCAAAAATATCGCGCGTTAAGAGCAATTTTTCTGACACATTAAACAAAAGCACGTTTGTAACACGACCAGATCATACTGATAATAACAGATCAGAGTACCTTATTCGTTCTAATAACAGCAATAATCGTTTACAATTTACTGAACTCAAAGACTTATTAAATTGGAGCGTCCGGTTTGCAATCGAGAATAAATTCAACTATAATGATGCATATCCATTGCACCGTTTAGGTGACTTTTTACAACGCAATAAAAATGAGCTTATAATCATGGATGATATCGAATACAAACGTGTTAACATAAAAATCAATAATCGAGGCGTATATTTAAGAGACAAAAAGCTTGGCCGTGACATTGCCACAAAACGGCAATTTTATCTCAAAGCTGGTCAGTTTGTGCTTTCTAAAATTGATGCAAGAAATGGCGCTCTAGGCATTGCACCTAGAGAGTTAGATGGTGCTGCTATCACAAACGACTTCTTAGCTTTTGACATCAACACAAGCCTGATTAACCCCTACTTTTTATCACTCTTAACTGGCACTAAAGAATTTATACGTTTTTGTCAAAGCTGTAGCAGTGGTAGTACAAATCGTCAACGCCTAGACGAAAATTTGTTCTTAAATGTGGAAATCCCCTTGCCACCATTGTCAAAACAGGAAGATATGATAAAAGACCATCTGCGAGCTCAAGAATTGAGAGCTGAAGCTGAAAAGCTCGAAGCAAGAGCTTTAGCAAATTTTGAAACAGAAATTTTCAAAGCAAGATAAACCCGCAAACTCAAGATATTTGAAACATGAGACTTAATTTTTTTCACATAAAAGATAAATTTAAAAATTTAAATAATTTTAAACTAGACTTTTCTGGAAAGAAGGGTATTACGTTATTAATAGGCAACAACGGAAGCGGTAAAAGCAATATATTAGAAGCACTAACAAGTGTTTTTGCCGGGTTATATGACCCTAGGTATAATCCATCGTTTTCCTATGATCTTGAATATATACTTGCAGATAAAAAGATTTTAATAAATTTTGATGGTCGGGTCTATAATGTAAAAGTAGACGAATCGGATGATGTAGTTAGTAAGCAGATACTTCCGAGCCAGGTTGTGTGCTCGTATAGCGGTGAGGAAAGCCGGCTCTGGGATAACTATTACGAACCTTTTTATAAGGAGTATATAGATTCATTAATCAGAGGCGCGTTTCCAACTTCTGAAATGGTATATATAAATAAGTATTATTGGAACGTAGCACTTCTTACTTTCCATCTATACAATTTGGATGATTTTACTGAATTAAGAGATTTTTGTCTTAATGTTTTAGGTATAAAGTCAATCGACGCCATCGAACTTCACTTCGATAACAATACGCTGTTAAGATGGAGAGATAACCCTGTTACGGAACTTGTAAAACAACTTAACCCAAACAGAGAACAAATTGTCCGTTTTACATTAGAAGAGCTTAAATCCAAGGTTGAATACCTTGGCAGCGAGAGAACATTTTTTCGCTATATAGCAGCCGCATTTCTACCTAAAGGGAATAAACTAATTAACAAGATAAATATCGAAATTAACAATGGATTACCAGCAACATCTCTAAGCGAAGGAGAAAAGAAATTAATTTTAATACAAGCTGTACTTGAAATAGTGAGTGATGAAAACTCATTAATATTATTAGATGAACCTGACTCTCATGTTCATATATCTAGGAAAGCATCGTTTCAGAAACTATTAGCTTCATATGAAAATAGAGAAAATGTAATAACCACTCATTCGCCAACTCTCACGCATTCATTTGACAAAGATCATATCGTCATGCTAACCAAAGATTCAGACAACAATGCTGTTGTTGAATCTAAAGAAAAACAAGAAGTAATACATTCACTAACCGACGGTATATGGTCATATCAGGAGCAAAATATATTTCTAAATTCCCGGAATGATATTCTGCTCATCGAAGGTAAATCAGATGAAACTTTCCTGAAAAAAGCCTTAGAAGTTTTAAAGTTATCCGACTCAAGATTCTCAGATCTTGAATTCGAATATTTGCCTTGTGGAGGCGCTGAAGGGGTGAAATTAATGACGAAGAAATTTACTCCTAAACCAGGCCAGCATATTATCGCTCTATTCGATAGAGATCAATCAGGATGGTCTGCTGTGAATAAAATATTTGAACGAGAAAAACCAAACGTTTATAACACAAATAATTTCGGAGGTTATAGACAAAAGGGCTCAATCTGGGTAGCTATGTATCCTGTAAGGCCTACTTATAGAGGTGGGGACAATTTTAATATAGAGGATTATTTAAGTAAAAAGTTATTGAATAAATATATACTTCGTGCATTCAAAGGGCTTGACACCGTAGTAACAAAAGACAACATAAAAAAGTCTTTGGAAGCTGATTGCTCCACTTTCCCAAATGATGAGTTCAAGGACTTCAAACACGTCTTTAATATGATACTTAAAATAAAGGAGTCTTAATATTCGTCATCTTAGTACCGACAATGAAGGGTTATCGGTACTAAGATCGCTTTCACAATCTATGGTGTAGTGCTTAATCAGGTATAATATATCAAAGTATCTTACACCAATCACGCGCTGCAGATAACCGTAAATGGCAGCTGGTACGTCTCCATCAAATACAACTCTGTTACTGCGAGTAAGTCTAACTGGTCTTCTGAAACCTGGGCTTTGGACAGACCAGGCTGCACAATGTACACGGCCATTTCCACCGGCAGTACGCGAGCCCGTTTCTCGAGCTCCTTAAGCTTTGCTACCGTACCGATGTCGAAGCGGCTGGCCTTGCCTTGCTTCGCGCGGTTGCCCTCGCGCAGTTGCAAATGCTTAAATAACTGTACTGGATCGTGATACCAATGGACGCTCTTCTGGGCTTGCCCACAGACTTCATATAAATCCTTGATACGGGCTCCTGGTGTTGTTTCCTGTGAAAACTTGCAGTGATAGAGTTCGATACGAATTTTGTCCAGCGTTGCCCGAATAGCGACTACGTCCGCAGCCTCATAGCTGTCGTCGTCATCGAAAATAACATCGTACCCCGCTTTTTTGAGCTCTTGAATGACGCGGTACTGAATGGTATTGCTGCTACGGGCGAGCCCTTGGGATTCGAGTTTCAGGTTGACGCCCGTCCAGTCCCAGTCCACGATCTTGTCCGTATCGTATGGCAAGTGATCCGGCTCTATTTTCAGCAGTGTGTTGTACTGAATCATGGATCGGTCGTGAAAAAAGAAGGTGGGCGGTTCTTTTTCTAACCAGTCCGTCAAGGAATACGATTTGCGGCCGGAGAGCACCGAAACAGCACCTGATATCGGTTGGTAGCTGGCCCGTTTGTCGACAAACACCATTTCGTACACCGCCGAATGCCCGTCACTAAACAGTTCGAAACGGATCGGGTTATAGTCGTCCAGTGTGAGCACGCGCAGTCCCACTTCGTATAGGGGAAAGCTGATCCCATTGATAGTAAATTCAACTGTGTGCTCTGGACGGGCCAGCACACTGTCGGACCATTCCATGCCTAAGGGCACAGCTTCGGGCCGCTGTTCCAGGGGCTCAGACTTGACCAGATGCTTGAAAATTTCCTCGGCATTGATGGTCTCGTCGAGGATCTTCTCGCCGACTTCGTCGCACCATTCCACCCACTGCAACACCGTGCCGGCAGTGCGGTAAGCCCAAATTTTACCCTTAACCGAGCATCCTGCCGTTACTTGCTTGGCGTCGCGGTAGCCGTACCCGAACGTATTAGATTTGCCCTTTCCCGTCTGACTGGCCTGTGATAGCCCTTGGAAAACGTCCGACCCCATGTGCATGGTAAAGCGCACGGCACCGCCGATGATGTGGCTTAGTCCTAAGTTTGTTAGGGCTAAGCGGGTGATGCCGTGTAGGATGCGGAACACGTCGTTGCCCCGCTTCATGACCACAGTGGGCCCGAATAAGGCCTTGGCCAGCTCCTCATGCATCGTCCCACGCACCGTGCTATTGATGTAAAGCAATCGTTGATCCGCATTCCAATAAAGCAAATGCAGGTCCCACACGGTATCGCGTAGCTCCCGCGTCGTCCCCCATTCGACCGACTCGGACTGTTTAGTTACCACGGCCACGACATTGCGCTGTGCATTGATGCTGGGTGGGTCGAGCCGCTGCTCCGGCTTGAACAATTCGTCCAATGCCTCCAGTCGCCACGCCTCGGCCGGAGTCGCATACACCACCGTGCTCATCTTCGGCGTGACGTTTTGCAGCGAGTAGAATTTGGGTAAGGGTTCAAATCCTCGAAAAAATTCCGATAAGTCTTCCTGGCGTCCGGTGGTGGCGCCGCTGAGTTGTCGTAGCAACACGTTCCAATCGGCGTCCTCGGCAAATAGCTCCCGAATCTCGGCCTGCACTTCCGCGTCGGCCAAGTTCACAATTACCATGGCGTCACCTAAGGTGCGCTTGAAACGCGTAAACCGCCCGGTAAACTGCAAGGTGATGGCCAGGCTTTTGTGCGGGTCGTGGATGGCAGCGATTTTGAGTTCGGGCAAATCGAAACCCTCTCCCAGCATGTTCACGCAGACTACGACTTTCGAGCGCCCGGTCCGCAAGTCGTTGATGCAGGCCTTCTTTGTTTTATCAGGTAAGTCACTGTGAATCAGTACCGGATTTAGCCCTGGGTAGGCTTCGTAATACTTAATCACCTGCTTGGCGCGCTCCACTTTGTTGGTCCGGGCCATGATCAGGTGCTCGTGGCCATCCGCCGCGTCTGCGGCCAATGTCTCCACCGCAATCTGGGCAATTGCCTGGTCTGCCGCTTCAGGGTTAAACTCCCAGATGTGCTGAAAGCGAATCAGCTTGAAGTACTCTTCCTGTTGCGCCTTTGCTAACGGGTAATTGAAGATAATTTTCCCTTCGACGTGCTTGCGGTCGTTGCGGAAGGGGGTGGCGGTAAACTGCAAAATGCGCCGCACTGCAAACGCCTGCTTAACTTGTGTCCAGGTGGGGGCACTGATGTGGTGTGCCTCGTCGATGAATACGTGCGAGCAGTGGTCCACCATGCGCTGCAGCGCGGGCTCCGCGCAACGGTGCAGGATGTCCATGGTCGTGATCACCACGTTGCAGGGAATGAACACCTCGTCGACCTGTTGCTCGATTTGCAGCGATTTGGTAAGCCGGGCCGTAACGGGGTAGAGTGACTCGGCGGCAAGAATACCCAGTTGGCGCAGTAGGCCCATGGAGACAAACTTGTGGCCGATTTGCGTACGCAACGCGTCGCTGGGTACAACCACTAGCAACCGCTCGCACCGTTGGTGTACAAAAGCGGTCAGCATGGTCTCGGTTTTGCCCGTTCCCGTCGGCATCACGATGGTGGCCGGCTCCTCGCTGGTCTTCCAGTGTGCTAAGGCCGCGTACAAGGCCCCTACCTGCGGGGAACGCAGCCCCGAGAGGATTTCCTGCGTTTCTTCATTTTCCTGCTCTTCCACAATGCTAACCCGACCGGTCCATGAGCGGCGCACGTGGCGGGCGTGTTCATCGGTAGCTGGGAGGGGCAATGGAACGGGTGTCATCCACCGCGCACGCGTACGTTGCGCCTCTTCGGTAGAAGCCGGGAACAACCCATCGTCGGCCAGCAGTACATGCCACCCCGATTCGGTTAATGCAAAGCGCCTCTTGGTCACAAATACCGGCTCGCCTGAGGGCAGGTTGAATTGGTAGCCCCGTACGCCGTCCAATGTGGCTGGTATGGGCGAGGCTTCTTGGATGACCAAACCAGGATGCTCTAATTGCTCGACGATAGCGCCGTGCGCTGAAGCTTGAACACGATATTGTGGCGGCAAGTATAAATTTTGACTAGGCATAGGATAGGAAATGCAGCGGATGCTTGTCACCGCGCCGCAACTGTTACGATCGTTCGTGGTTAATTTGTGGCTGCTACGGTATTCAGCAGCGCCAGCGTTTTGCGAAATTCTGCCGCCTCCGCGGCCAGGGTGAATTCAATTTCGGCGTGGTGCTGCCGGACTGCGTCGGCAATTTCGGGCAGGGAAACCCTGAAGAACTCTTTCTTGTGGTTGACTTGGTTAACGCGCCGCTCGTGAAAAGCTCGGTGCAACGTATTTTCTAGTGTCGGCGCGTCATCGCAATAGATGATGGCGTGCACGTCGAATTGGAATGGCACCGAGGCGTCGCCCAGCTCCCGCACACGGTCCATGGGCTCCAGCCGGCGAGTCATACCGATTTTGTACACGTCTTCCCCGAACGAGCCGATATTGGAAATTACGTACACGTGCCCGGAACGGGTGAGTTGGGCTCGCGACAGGGCACGTTCCTTATTGGTGCTGGCCTGCGCGAGCTTGAGCTGTAGCTGCTGAATTTCCGCCAGTAGTTTGGCCTGCTTCGCCCCGTTGGCCGTGGCCACATCTTCTTGGGCCTTGCGCAACGCGTCTGCGTAACGTTTTTCTTCTTTTTCGGCGTCCAGCCGGGCTTTCTCGATTTCGCGTTGGGCCAGTTCTTCTTCCCGCATCTGTTCGCGGATCTGCCGTTGCTCTTCTTTTTCCGCCTGCAGCTTTTCCTGGTATTCGTGTGCCAGATACAGTTCCTTGAGCTTTAGCTCCAGGTACGCCGATGCCAGTGTGGCCCGCTGCACTACTACCAGTGAGTTGACCACTTCGTACGCCTTGCGAATGCGGGCTTCCATCACAGTCACGTTATTGTACTTAACCTTGGCTACGGCGGCGTCGCACTCGCCGTTGAAAGCGCGCAGCATCAGCTTAAGCGTCTGGTTGGTTTGCTTGCGGCCTTCGACCACGCTGCCGTTGACGGTCCACTCCGCTTCGCAGGTAGCAGCCGTTTTAGCAGCAATCATGCGTTTCTGCTGTTCGCGGATCAGCTGCAACTCCAACTGGTAGCTGACGGAAGTATCAAAAGAATAACGCGGCTGGTAAAAGCCAAACCCCTGTAGGTCGGCTTGTTCGTCGAGGACTTGTAGGTCAGCCCGCAGTTGCTGCAGGCGCTGCTGCAACGTGTCGGTTTCGGCCCGTTGCGTGGTCATCGATGCCAGCATGCGCTGTTGATCAGCGTGGAGGATGGCTTCCTTGGCCCGAAGATCAGCTAGTATCTGCTGTCGCTTGGCGTCCGTTTCTGCCAATACGCGCTGCTGATCGGTTTCTGCTTGACGACGTGCCTCATCTAGTTGCGCCAATACCTGCTGCCGTTCGGTAGCGATATCCGACTGAATGCGCGCTCGCTCCGCTTCAACGTCTACAATGACTTGATAGCGCAGCAACTGCTGCTGATGTTCGATGCGCAAGGCTTGTTGCTGCTCGTCAGCGGCGGCAGCCTGCTGTCCCAACTGAGTTAGGTGGTTGGCTTCCAAAGCATGGTAGCGCTTCCCGGCTGCCCACAGGCGCCACAACAGCCATAGCAAGAGTAATCCCGTGACGCCCAACGCGCCCGTTAACACAATTGTATTCATCGTCAATGAGAATTTTATAGAAGAGACAGGATGTTGACTACATACCCGCAGGCATGGGTCAACTTACTGAACGCTATTGCAATAGCTTCCGGATTTTGCAATAATTCCCAGCCTTAAACTAGCGTAGCCTAGGCGGGCTTACACCAATACACCCCCATTCATCTGATGCAGCCGCTCCACGCGTTCGTGTTTTGCTTTTTCCACGCTGTCGATGAAAGCGATTACCGCTTCACGTTTCAGCCCTTTGGTGGCAAAGCCCAAACGCGCCCCCCCGTCAGAAGTGATGCTAACGATATGCTGACGGCTGGCTAGGTATGCGAGCACCAACACGAAACCGACAGCCGCCGCCACAACGCCGAACATTTGCCCATTACCGGATTGGAAGAAGCCTATGCTGCCGACTAAGATTAGCAAGATGCCGGTTATTGCCAATGCGGGTTGGCTTTGATACCGCACCTCGCAGGCACTGACCTTTTCCAACATGATAGACACCAAGCGCGATTCACTTGCGTTTGCAGCATTGTAACGAATCCGGTACGAGGTGAGCAGGACTACCCGGTTAGGCGTGTAGTTGAGGAGTTCTTCTCCAGCGAGTAAAAAGTCTTCCATAAAGAGAGGTAATAGGGTTCTGCTAGTTCGTAGAACGGACTAGAAAATGAGTAAAAAAGTATTCAATTAGTCGTGCCCTGCAGCGCGACAACGCTTGCACGATCGCCAGCCATCAACACGGAAGGAACGCTGACACTGGGTAAACAACTCCGAAGCGGCTTGCGTGGTATCAGCCAACAAACTGACGCCAATGCTCTTCGGAGAGGATGCGGATACCGGTGCCTTTGTCGCGCAGTTGCACTGCCTTCTCGATTTTGCGGCCGTGACTGGTGTTGATCCAATCGCGGCTGGCAAATACGCCGATGACCAGGTAATCGGTGGAGCGGGTTGGAGAAGAATCGGTGGGCTGCCCGCCCAGCGCTGCGATGGCCTCAAACACGGCCGTGCGGGCGCCATAGGCAAATTTGCCAGTCACCACGACTTGCTTGTCCATGAATACCAGCGGGTGGGGTTGCGGTACACACAGCGGCAAAGCAGTCGATAATGTCTCCGCTTTGGGGGTGGGCGCTTGCGTAAAGCCGCACAGCGTTTCCATCACTTCTTTCAGCTCTGCTCGCTCCTCGGCGTCACAAACACCGTCTTCGAAGATGCGCTCTACACGGCTCAGTACAGCGGTTAATGGCCAGACCGGTGTATCGGCCGCGTGCTTGCGCACCCACTCGGCAAAGAAGATGGCTTCGCGCTCACTGACCTCACCGTCGGCCAAGATGCCCGTGCAGATGCCCACGAGTTGGTCTACGGCTTTGGCCGTGTTATTGGCGCGGTTAAAGAGTTGCAGAGGCTGGCCGTGTAAGTCCAGCAGGGTAGGGTATGTACTCATCAGACAAAAGGAAAAAAGGATAGTGCAGGAATACGTATGCCGGGAGAACCTACGCGGAGGCACTGGTTCGCTGAGAGATAGTCGAATGCCCGGCGAGCAAGCGCGACGTCTACACCAAGAGGCGGTCCATGACTTTGCGTACCGTCAGCTTCGTGGTTTGGGCAAAGTCCTTGCCCATGATCCAGTTGATGTAGCCTGGGTCTGACTGGGTCACCGGCTGGCCAAAGTGCTTACCAAAGTTCCAGACGATAATACCCTCTGGGTTGCGGATCATCTTGGCTGCCGGATCGATGCGGATGGCACGCGAGTGGCCGTGATGCACCCCGTCACCGAAGTCACTGAGACCACTGGGGCAGAACAGTTCATCGGCGCACACCTGGTCATTGGTCTGTAAAAACTGAGCTAATGGACCATGAGCTAACGCTTCGAGTAATTCAAACGTCGCCGCAGTATCCGCCTCGGCCGTATGAGCTTGCGTGTGATCACGACCAAGATATTGGGTCACCGCAGCGGCAAGGGTGCGCGGGTTCAGAATGCGGTAGATGTCCGAGACGTCAATGACGGACGTGTCCCAGGAGGGAAAGTCTAAGCCAACCAGCGCAAATTCTTCCGCTAGCAACGGTACATCAAACCGCTTCCCATTAAAGGTGCACAAGTCGCAGCCAGATAAGTAGGCCAGCAAGCCCTTGGCTATTTGCTTAAAGGTAGGCTCCGCCGCCACATCTGCGTCGCTGATTCCATGCACGGCCGTGGCCCCTGCCGGAATGGGACGCCCCGGGTGTAATCGGCGGGTTTTGGTTTCACGGGTACCGTCAGGGAATATCTTCAGGATGGATATTTCAACGATTCGATCGTTGACGGTATCTGTTCCCGTGGTTTCCAAATCGAAGACAACCAACGGCCGTACTAAACGAAGCATAAAGTAGAATTAGCTGCTCACATCACTATGTAGGCATTCTACAATGCTATCAAATTTTGGGATAAATCCATAGAGCATGGTCACGCTATTTTAGGGGTCGTATCTATCTGAATTTTACGGGCAATAGTTCTTATCTAGAGCTACGGATAGGTCCTTCGGCTCATATAGTTAAGTTCAGCTTTCTCCTCGATACCAACACCTTTTCTGTACTTTGATTACTGAACAAGTTTACTGAACCGTTTCCGACCCATTTCAGTAGTACTTTCCCTCCTTACCACCCTTTGTCCGAGTTGTACATTAAAAGGAGCGATTACTGGTCTACCTTTGTTTATGGAGCAACTCACTGAAGCAGCCTTTTCCGCAGCGCTTATACGCCTCGTCGTAGGTAGCACGGTTGAGACCGTGAAGGCAGGGCCCGGAACCGGCTCCATTTTCAATCTGCACTTACGGACGGCTGCCGGCGAATTGTGCCACCTGATGGTGTACTGCGCCTGGAAGCTGCTGCAAGCTGGCCACGTGGCGTGCACGTGGCAAGACGCGGAAGAAAACCTGGCGGCGGCTTTGTTGGCTCACCTAGGCGAAATGGTGGTCAGTGCCCGGGTGTCCTCCGGTGGAGACATGGTACTATCGCTACAGTCCGGAGCTGAACTCAAGCTCTTTGTTGACAGCTCCGCGCAAGACACCCCTGTCGACGAATACAGTTCGTGCGATTATTTCGCCCAGGGTGCCGAGAGCATCTTCTCTTGTATCCGGGGTGGCTTCTACCAGGAACAGTCCAAGTCAAGTGATTAGCAGTACGTTCACGCAAACGGTCGTTCTACCGAAAAGAGCGTTTATCCAGATGGTTGAGATAGTAGTTACTTTGGCTAAGCAAATTTACAATCCATGGCACTTTGGAACTTAACATCACAGGCCCTTACCCGACTGCTGTTGTGGAGAACAGACGGTTCTACCTTCCGGGTTATGCAGTATGATGAACCAGCCGAAGTGCTGACCAACTATGACTACATCTTATTTGATAAGAAGTACGAAACGGTGCTGCGGCAACTCGAAGGGCAGATTGACATCAATCCAGTCACCGTGACGGATGGTGTGCGCCACCTCGTTTGGGACAACTACTTAGAAATCCGCATTCATCGCTCGGTTGAGTCCGACACGCTTCAAGCTTATATCGGCAATGGTCTTGACATGTACCGATTTGGGGAGAAATCTGTGTTTGTGTCGGAAGCCCTCAAAGCGGCCTTTGAGAAAGTCAATCAGCAAGGGCTGCACTTCAGTTTGGGACTCTCGGAGTTTGCTTAAGGAGATCTACATGTTCACTAAAACGGTCCGAAAGCTAAACGAACGTTCGGTTGCCTATCTTAGTCCATGCAACTAATAAGTAAATCTGCCTTTGCGGCCGCGGTGGCGCAGTTAATCGACACGACCATTGAGGCCGTTAAGGCCGGAGTCGGGACGGGCTCGATCTTCACGCTGCACCTGCGGGCGCCCACGGGCGAGGTGTGCTACCTGATGGTGTATTGCTCCTGGAAGCTGCTGCGTGCCGGGGCCATCGCCTGCACCTGGCAAGACCCGGAAGAGGATCTGGCGGCGGCCTTGTCCGTCCACCAGGGCGAAACGCTCGTCGGCGCTCGCCTGGAATCCGGCGGAGACTTGGTCCTACTGCTGGCCACGGGGGCCGAACTCAAGCTTTTTGTCGATGGCCAAGCACTGGACGAGCCGGCCGAGGAGAGCTATTCCAGTGATTATTTCCTTGAGCAAGCCGTCGATACTTTTGTCAGCCTCCGGGGAGCCTTCTACTTGGCGAAAACCGAGCCTAGCGCGGACAATAATGTTTAGCCAAACGGTCCTGCCCTAAACTTAGGCCTGTTCAGTTGAAGGAGGGTTATAGCTCCTCCAGCACTTCGCTTAACGTCGCTACTACGTCGGGGTCATCTTCTACTGCTAGTTGTTGTTGCAGTAGGGTGGCCACTGTCGCCGGCTCCAACTGACTCAACGCATACGCCGCCGTAATCCGAAGGTCCGCAAGGGGATGGTTCAGGACTTGGGCCAAAACAGTCAACATGCCAGGGTGGGGGAAGATGATGCACAACTGCACGTTCCAGTATAAGGTGCACGTGCCGAGCCGGGCCACGTCCCGCAGGTTGCGCAACAGGGCTTCCGTCACCAATTGTTCGTCCAGTTGATAGAAGACCTCCTCGACCATTTGGTACATGCCAAACCCATTCCATCCGCCAAAGGAGTTGAGCAATAACGGCACGCAGCCCGGGTCCGGGTGCTCCACAAAATGCCGGCGAACTTCGTCGTAGGCCAGCATTAGCTCAGGCTGCAGATTTAGAACTTCATCATCGGGCATCGGTTGATGCGCTCTTAGGAAAGCCAAGCCTTCGGGAGTTGTCATGATTTCATAAAGGCGTACTCGTTCACAAAAACGGTCATTAAAGCGAAACGAGCATTTGGTTAAGACGTTTTCCAATTCGTGTGAGAGAAAAGGAATGGATAATCCTGTTTGTTTACATTGATAACAGCTGAAATGCTGCCAAGCAGTCAGTTTGAAAAGTGTAAAAAGCTGTTTGAAAACCATTCACCAGCCCCTGGAGGTGGCCAGTAGCTTTGTCATACTAATCTATTGACCATGAACTACTCCCTGGTTACCATAATCCCGGCTCGTTTAAGTGGCCCGCTTAACCCTGCCCGCCGTCTGTGCTCCGTCTTTGGCCTCGTCCTGACCGTGCTAGCGCCGCTGCTACTGCCCGGCCGGGTTCTGGCGCAAATGGACAGTTCTCACGTGCAGGTGGCCCGCGTCGTGGTAAATGCCACCAAGCTCGACCAATACCGGGCGGCGTTGAAGGAGCAAGTCGAAACCTCGATGCGCATCGAGCCGGGTGTGCTCCTGCTCTACGCCGTCGCCGATAAGAAGAACCTTACCCACATTACCCTCATGGAGCGGTATGCCAGCGAAGCGGCCCGGCAGGCCCACATGAAGGCGCCCCATTTTCTCAAGTATAGGGCCACTGTCAAGGAGATGGTGCAGTCCGTGGTCTTGGTAGAAACTACGCCGATCGTGCTGGAAGCGAAACCCCAACGCAGCGGCAAATTTTAGTCATTGGGGTTGCTGCTCCCGCCCTCACAGGGAACGGGACGGCAATCCTTTCATTAATACCGATAACGGTTATGCAAAAGCGCACGTTAGGGGCCAGTGGCCTCGAAGTATCGGCCCTGGGCCTGGGATGCATGGGCATGAGCTGGTCGTATGGCCCGCCCAAGGACAAGACCGAAATGATTCAGCTGCTGCGCGACGCGGTGGAACGCGGCGTCACCTTTTTCGACACGGCCGAAGTGTACGGCCCTCTGCTGAACGAAGAGTTGCTGGGCGAAGCCCTGGCGCCGTTCAAAGGCCAAGTGGTGATTGCCACCAAGTTTGGCTTTCGGGCGGCTCCTGGCGACACCACCCGCTGGTCAGCCATCACCAGTGAGCCCGCCCACATCAAGCAGGTAGCCGAAGCCTCGCTCAAGCGCCTTCGGGTAGAGACCCTCGACTTGTTTTATCAGCACCGCGTGGACCCCAACGTGCCGATTGAGGACGTAGCGGGCGCGGTGAAAGACCTCATTGCCGAGGGCAAGGTGAAACACTTTGGCATGTCGGAGGCGGGCGCTGCTACCATTCGCCGGGCCCACGCCGTGCAGCCGCTCACGGCGCTGCAAAGCGAATACTCGCTGTGGTACCGCAAACCCGAGCAGGAAATCATTCCGCTGCTCGAAGAACTGAGCATCAGCTTCGTGCCGTACAGTCCGCTGGGAAAGGGTTTCCTGACAGGTAAAATCGACGAGAGTACCCCGCTCGACAGCACCGACTTCCGCAGCACCCTGCCGCGCTTTAGCCCCGAAAACCGGCAGGCCAATCAGGTACTGGTGGATCTGATTACGCGCTTTGCTGAAACCAAGCAGGCCACCCCGGCTCAGATTGCGCTGGCGTGGCTGCTGGCCCAAAAGCCTTGGATAGTGCCCATCCCCGGCACCACCAAGCTGGCCCGGCTGGAGGAAAACCTGGGCGCCGTGCAGGTGGCGCTGACGCCGGAAGACGTGCAGCAGCTGACGGATGCCGCCGACCAGATTCCGGTACAGGGCGCCCGCTATACCGAGGCGCACGAGCAAATGACCGGCCGCTAGTTGCCGGGTGCACATATGAGCAAGGTCCTAATTCTCGGCGCACACGGGCAGATTGCCCGGGTTGCCACCCAGTTATTTCTCGCAGAAACGGACGCGAAACTGAGGCTGTACCTGCGTGCGGCCCATCGCCTCCCCAACCCTGACCCCCGTCGGGTGCATATCGTGGAAGGCGACGTAAACGACGAAGCCAAGCTGCGGGCAGTGCTGGCCGGGCAAGACGTAGTCTATGCCAACCTGGCCGGGGAAGACCTGGCGCAGCAGGTTAGTCACCTCGTGGCGGCGATGAAGGCGACGGGGGTACAGCGCCTGATTTTCATCAGCGCCATTGGCATCTACAACGAGGTCACTGGCAACTTCGGGGAGTGGAACAAGCAAACGCTGGGCAACATCCTGGAGCGGTACCGCCAGGCATCGGACATCATCGAGGCGTCTGACCTGAACTATACCATTCTGCGGCCTACTTGGCTAACTAATTACGACGAGGTCGATTACGAAATCGTTGGACGCAACGAGTCGGTGAAAGGTACCGAAGTGTCGCGGAAGAGTGTGGCCGCGCTGGTGGTGAAGCTGGCCACCACGGCCGGCGGGGAGGAGCGCCAAAACCTGGGCGTCAGCAAGCCCGGGACGGCGGGCGAGAAACACGCCTGGCTGTAGGCTCCTCGACGACTCATCACTATATGCAAGCCTTTCAGCTAACCCAATTCGGCATCGACCACCTCGTGCCGCACGCCAAGCCCACGCCCGTACCCGCTCCCCACGAGGTGCTGGTACGGGTACAGGCCCTCTCGCTTAATGCCCTCGACCTGATGGTCATCCAGGGCAGTGTCCCAGTCAAACTGCCCCATTTGCCTATTTGCGATGCGGCCGGCATCGTCGAAGCCCTCGGCAACGAGGTGACGACGCTGGCCGTGGGCGACGAGGTGACGTCTGTTTTCTTTCCACAGTGGAAAGAGGGGACACCTACTGCCGCCCAAACCGACGTCAGCCAGCGTACCGGCGTGGGCCTGCCGGGTTACCTGGCCGAGTACGTGGCCGTGCCGGCGACCCACCTGGTGCGCAAGCCCGCCAACCTTACACCCCTGGAAGCCTCGACGCTACCCATTGCGGGCCTCACCGCCTGGAATGCCCTAAAGTACACCCAGCTTACGGCCGACCAAACGGTGCTCGTGCACGGCACAGGAGGCGTGTCGCTCTTTGCCCTGCAATTTGCCAAGGCACGAGGTTGCCGCGTAGCTCTCACCTCCAAGGATGACGCCAAGTTGGCGCGAGCCCGCGAGCTAGGGGCCGATTTCACCTTTAACTACGCTACCCAGCCCAACTGGCTGGAGGAGCTGCGGGACTCTACCGACGGCCGGGGCGCGGAAGCAGTGATAGAAACCGTGGGCGGTGAAAACCTCAACAATTCCATCAAGGCCGTGGCCATCGGGGGGCACATCGCCATTATGGGCCTGCTGGCCGGCACACAGGCCTCCATCAATGTGCCGGCGCTGCTGGCCAAGCAAGCCCGCATCATCGGCATGCAGGTGGGCAGCACCGAAGACTTCCTGGCAATGAGTCGGGCCATTGAAAGCAGCGACCTGCACCCCGTTATCGGCCAAGTGTACTCCGTACCGGAAATTCAGGAGGCGCTGCGCAGCCTGGAGGCTGGCCGTCACTTCGGTAAACTCTGCCTTACTTTTTAAGAGCCCCCTATGAGCACTTGGTTGAATGACGAGTTGAGCCGCATCACGGCCACCGACGACCTGCACATTGCCCCGTTTCGGGAGGATGGCATAACCTACGGCACGCCCACTTGGATTTGGTCGGTGACCGTTGACGGGGCCCTCTACGTGCGGGCCTATCACGGACAGCAGTCACGCTGGTACCAAGCGGCCCGGCAGCAGCAGGCGGGCCGCATCACGGCGGCGGGCTTGACGAAGGAGGTAGCCTTTGAAGCGGTTGAAGGCGCGGCTAATGATGCCATCGACGCGGCATACCGGGCCAAGTACCACGGCAGCCCCTACCTCGGGGCCATGGTCAGTGCCCGGGCGCGGGCGGCGACCGTGCGGGTCGTGCCGCGCTAACCAGGACAGGGTCTCGAAAACCCGCGCTATCATACTGAATCACCTACTTCTTTATCCCCACCTATGCCCGTTCCCAACCCGTCACGCTCATGAGCAAGCCCGCCTGGCTTCCTTTCACGCATCCGATTACTGCCTGGTTACTGGCCCTCGGAGTCGTATTTGCGTCAGTCGTCAGCGGGCGGGCACAGACTACTCCGGCCACCACGACCACTGTTCCGACGGCCCCGGCACAGCCCAAAAAGTACCAGGCCAAAGCGCCGAAGACCCAGCCCTTTGGGGCAAAGGCCTTTAAAGCGTCCGGTAAAACAACCTTGCGCTGGCTGGGCATGGGGGGCTTTTTCATTAACAGCCGCGGCACCAACATCATGATTGACCCGCTGCTGAATGGGTTTGACATGCCCCTGCTCATCACCTTTCCCATCGCGCCAAAAGAGGTGCCGCGCCTGGATGCTGTCCTGCTTACGCACGCCGACAACGACCACTACAGCGTGCCCACCACCGGCGCGCTGGCCGGCGTAACCCAGGCATTCCATTCCACGGTCTACGTCGACTCGCTGCTGCAAAACCGCCGCCTGCCTTCCGTGGGGCACGGCATCGGCGATACGTTCCAGGTGGGCAAGGTGCGCGTGCAACTCACGCGGGCCGACCATGCCTACCAGAATGTGTACCCCGGCATGAGCAAGCGCTACTTCAAGCAGGAGGATGCCTGCGGCTTCTGGCTGGAAACGCCCGACGGCACCGTGTGGGCGCCCGGCGACTCGCGACTGCTGCCCGAGCACCTGCAGTACCCGACGCCGGATGCCATTTTGTTTGATTTCTCGGACAGCGAATGGCACTTTGGGCTGGCCGGCGCGGTAAAAATCGCCAATGCGTATCCCAACACGCCGCTGCTGCTCAATCATTGGGGCTCGGTCGATTCGCCTGATTTCGCCCCCTTTAATGCCGACCCGGAGAAGCTGAAAAAACTGGTTGTTAATCCTGCGCGCATTCAGGTGCTGGCACCGGGTGAGCCCCTTACCCTGAAGCGGCTGAAAAAATTGAAGTAGCCCTGCGCACTGCAACCACGCCGATGGACAGTGAGAGAAATTCTAATGGGAACAGGGCCTCAAAAATCGTAAACATGACCACCAGAATATTTAACACTCAACATTCAACTGCTACGGATGCAGCCTTACTTATTTTAAGGGTTGCCATCGGAGCATGGATGCTTTCAAAGGGGCTTCCCAAAGTAGAGATGCTCTTTTCCGGCCCTAACACGTTCCCCGCGGTGCTGGGCATGAGTTCGCAGCTCTCCCTTGCGCTAACCCTCTTGGCCCAGATTATTGGCTCCCTGCTCATTCTGGCGGGTGCGGCCACTCGATTTGCCGCACTGATACTTTTGGTGAATATGCTAGTGGCCGTGGTGGTGGCTCACGCGAATGACCCGTTTGCCAAGGCCGAACCTGCCTTGCATTTTCTACTGGTCTATGTGGTGCTGCTATTAACAGGTAGCGGAAAGTTTTCCGTAGACTATCTGATTCAGAAGTAGAGCCATAGCCACTAAAAACCTAACCCAAAAGCCAGCAACATGAAAGGAACAAAGAGGGCACAACTTCTGGCGTTAAGTCTCTTGGTTATGCTGGGCGCCTGCCGTACCGCTTCGGTCACGAAAAGCGCAAGCGGAGGCGAGATGCTCGTGCGCATTTCGGAGATTGAAATCTATCCGGACAGCCTGCGTGCCTACAAAGCCATCCTGAAAAGTGAAGCCGAAGCTTCCGTGAGACTAGAACCCGGCGTCATTTCCATATTCCCGATGTACGAGCAGAAAGACAGTACGCGCATCAGAATACTGGAAATCTATGCCAGCCGGGAAGCCTATCAGTCGCACATCAAGTCCCCCCATTTTCAGAAGTATAAAACCACTACGCTTAACATGGTCAAGGCGCTTCAGTTGATAGATATGAAGGCGATAGATGCCGAGACGATGCCAACCATATTCCGGAAACTGAAAGATTAGGTTTTATATAAAATCTAGGATTGCAACTGGTTATATACTTAGCTCATCCCCTTTCCTGTCAATCTCCCTACCGTCTGCTTTACTGCAGGGTGGAGCAGGCTTTAGTAAGCCTATCTGTTTGAATTGTGTAAAAAGCTGTTTGATTCTCTTTTTCAGCCCGGAAGCAGGGTGAGGACCTTTGTCATGAGTAAGGCAGTACGCCTTACCACGTGCTACCTCCCTAAGCTGAAAAACCATGAGCGACCAAACACCGAATGCCAGCAGCCTGGTTAACACCGTGCGGGGCGCTGCCGAAAACTTCATCGGTACGGCCTGGGTGAGCCTTGTCGCGCCCCCCGGTAACCCCACCGACTGCGTGGTGGGCTACGTCACCTTCGAGCCGGGCGCGCGCAACAACTGGCACGCGCACCCGAGTGGTCAGCTGCTGGTCGTAACAGCCGGAGCTGGCTACTACCAGGAAAAGGTCCAGCCGGCGCAGCTGCTGCGGGCCGGCGACTCGGTTAGCATTGCGCCCGGCGTGGTGCATTGGCACGGGGCTACGGCTACCAGCCTCTTTGCGCATTACGCCATCAACCCCAGTGCCAGCCAGGGAGTAGCCGATTGGCTGGAGCCCCTTACGGACGAGGAGTACCAAGCAGCTCACCAGGGCTCATAAGCTTGGCTAATTTCCTTACACCCCGTTCGCTACCCTCTTAGTCTCACCTCAAGCAATGAAACGACTTCCTTTTTGGGCGGCAGTAGCTGCCCTTTCCCTGCTTTTTTCCATTCCTATGAACGCGCAACAATCCGAGCCGCTCACCAAACGGCAGCAAGCCCTTGTTACTATCTCGGCCCTTACTGCTAAGGGCGATTTGCCTCAGTTGCACCAGGCTCTGGGCCAAGGCCTCGATAATGGGTTGACTGTTAACGAGGAAAAAGAGGTGTTGGCGCAACTCTACGCCTACTGCGGCTTTCCACGCAGCCTGCAGGGCATCAACACCCTGATGAAAGTAGTCGAGGAACGCAAAGCTCAGGGCAAGCACGACGCGCTCGGCAAAGAAGCTTCGCTCATCAGCAGCACCGAGCCCAAGTACGAGCGCGGCAAGAAGAATCTGGAAAAGCTCACCGGCAAACCCGAAACGGGGCCCAAAACCGGGGCCAACGCCTTTAGCCCCGTGATTGACGTGTTCCTGAAAGAGCACCTGTTCGCCGACATCTTCGAGCGTGATGTGCTCACCTTTCAGGAGCGGGAACTGGCGACCATCGCGGCGCTGGTAAGCCTGGGGGGCGTCGAACCGATGCTCCAAGCGCACATCGGCATGGGCATGAACACCGGCCTTACCGAAGCCCAAATCCGGCAGGTGCTGACTCTGGAAGAGAAGAGCATAGGCAAAAAAGAAGCGGATGCTGGCCGGGCGGTGCTGACTAAAGCGCTGGAAATTAAGAAATAGCGGTTGCTAGCCTCACGCCCAACCATTCCACCATCCACCTAGCTATGTCTACGAACTCGCATAATGGGCTGCCGCAGCCCAACCAGGAGCTGAGCAATCAGCGCCGCAATTTTCTGAAAAACGGGGCGGTGCTGGGTTCTGCGCTACTAGCCGCACCTGGCTGGCTGAGCAGCGCCGCCGGTAACGCCCTAGGTGCCGCCAACGAGGCGGGTCGCGCCAGCTTGGCCGCGCCGCCGGCCTTACCCCACCGCACACTGGGCCAGGGCAAGGCTGGCTTCGAGGTAACGTCGTTGGGCTTTGGTTGCATGGGCATGAGCTACCACCGGGGGCCGGTGCCCGACCGGAAAACCATGCTGCGGCTGCTGCAAAAAGTGGCCGAGTCGGGCGTTACCCTCTTCGACACGGCCGAAGTGTACGGCCCGTTCCTAAACGAGGAGCTGGTCGGCGAAGCACTGGCGCCTTTCAAGGGCAAAGTCAACATCACCACCAAGTTCGGCTTTGACATCCGCGACGGCAAAGACCGGGGCATCAACAGCCGGCCGGAGAACATTCGGAAAGTGGCGGAGGCTTCGCTGAAGCGCCTGCGGGTGGATGCCATCGAGCTGTTTTACCAGCACCGGCCCGACCCGAAGGTGCCCATTGAAGACGTGGCGGGCACGGTGAAAGACCTCATCAAAGAGGGCAAAGTGAAGCGTTTTGGCCTGTCCGAAGCCGATGCCGCCACCATCCGCAAGGCCCATGCCGTGCAGCCCGTCACGGCCCTGCAGAGCGAATACTCCCTGATGTGGCGCGAGCCCGAGACGGCCGTGTTCCCAATCCTCAAGGAACTGGGTATCGGGTTCGTGCCTTACAGCCCCGTGGGCCGGGGCTACCTCACCGGCATGCTTAACGCCCAGACCAAGTTCTACCCCGGCAACGACAACCGCCTGGGGCTGCCGCGCTTTACGCCCGAAGCCCTGAAAGCCAACTATCCCTTCGTGCAGGCGCTGCTCGACTTCGGCCAGCCCCGCGGTCTGACGCCGGCCCAGATTTCGCTGGCTTGGCTGCTGGCCCGGCCCGAGCAGGTAGTACCCATTCCGGGTACGACCAAGGAGGCGCATTTCCACGAAAATATGGCCTCGCTGACGAGCAACATTGCCAAAGGCGAGTGGAACCAGCTGGAGGCCACGCTGGCCAAAATCACGCTGGTCGGCAGCCGCTACCCCCCGGAGCAGGAAAACCAGGCTTCGAAGTAAACGCCTTTAAACCATGAACAGGCACCTGCTTTTAACTGCCCTGACCGTCGCAGCGCTCGGCGCCTGCCGCTCGACCCAAGCCCCTGCCAGGTTGCCAGAGAAAGCGGGCGGCGAGCAGCTCGATCTGCGCACATATCAGCGGGTCGATACCATCAACTACACCGGCGCGGGCTACCTAAAACTGCTCTCCGCCCGCAAAAATTATAGCTTGGTCAGCTTCGTATTCGAGGCCGGCGGACGCAACCGCTGGCACCTGCACCCCGGCGCCGAGCAGGTGCTGTACGTGACCGAAGGCGAAGGCTATTACCAGCAGGAGGGCCAGCCCAAACAGCTGCTTAAGAAGGGCGATACGGTGGTGATACCCCCGGATGTCAAGCACTGGAACGGGGCTACCCCCACCAGTCGCGTGGTGCTCATCACCATCTCCGACCACGTTGAGCAGGCGCACGTTACCTGGTTCGAGCAAGTCTCGGAGCAGGAATTCAACAAGTAATCAGCCATCCCCATGCGCTTTTCCCATCTTATCTTACAAACAGCGCTCTTATTCGTCACCGCCGCGGCAACCAGTAATTGTAGCCTTAAGCCACCGGCGCAGTCGGCGCAGGTACCGGCGCAAAAGCCGCAGAAGGTACGCTTATCCCGCATCGTGGTGGACTCCACCCAGCTCGACCGCTACAAGGCTTTCCTGAAGGAAGAAATTGAGGCCTCGATGAGCAAGGAACCGGGCGTGTTGTCGCTTTACGCAGTGTTCGAAACGAAACGCCCGAATCACCTGACCATCCTGGAGATGTATGCCACCGAGGCCGCCTACCAGGCGCACGTGAAAACGCCGCACTTTTTGAAGTATAAACAGGGGACGCTCAGCATGGTGCAGGCACTGGAGCTTATTGACACGGACCCGCTGATTCCGGAGCTGAAAATCAAATAAGGCCCCAGCGCCAGCAAGCGCTGCGCGACACCCACTGCAACCAAGCCATCCGCTTGGACTGACCGGACTTCCCATTTTGACCTCACTTTTCCAAGGCAATACTGTAGTAAATGCCCTGGCAATCAGCATTCCATTTTCAACATTTCACGCATGAGCAATAACATCACCGACAAAGTAATTGTCATCACCGGCGCCAGCAGTGGGCAGGGCGAAGCCACGGCCCGCGCCCTGGCCGAGCAAGGAGCCACCGTGGTATTAGGCGCCCGCCGCCGCGACCGCATTCAGGCCCTGGCCGACGAAATCACCGGCAAGGGCGGCAAGGCCCTGGCCGTGCAAACCGACGTAACCGACCACGCCCAAGTGAAGGCCCTGGTGGACGCGGCCGTGCAGCAGTTCGGGCGCCTCGACGTGCTGCTGAACAACGCTGGCCTGATGCAGCAAGCCCCCCTGGAAAAGCTCAAGCTCGACGAGTGGGACAACATGATTGACATCAATATCAAGGGCGTGCTCTATGGCATTGCCGCCGCCCTGCCCCACATGAAGGAGCAAAAAAGCGGACACATCATTAACGTCTCGTCGGTAGTAGGCCACAAGGTGTCGGCGGGGGGCACCGTATACTCGGCCACCAAGTTTGCCGTGCGGGCCTTGAGCGAAGGGCTGCGCCAGGAGGTAAAGCCCTATAACATCCGCACCACCATTATCTCGCCCGGCGCGGTAGCGACCGAGCTGACCAACAGCATCACCGACCCCGAGTCGGCCGCCGGAATGCGCGGCTTCTACGAAGCCTATGCTATCCCGGCCGATTCCTTCGCCCGGACTGTCATTTTCGCCATGAGCCAGCCCGAGGACGTGGACATCAACGAAATCCTGTTCCGGCCGACCAGTCAGGAGTTTTGAGAAAACGGGCGGCTACCTAGCGCTCTCTTTAACAACCTAGCTCCTGGTTCGGCTGGTCCAAACCAGGGGCCAAGTTGGCCTTTCACCTCACTCCTTTTCGCTTTCGCACATGACCACTTCCCGAATCAAACAACTTGCCGTAGCATTGGGCGCGGGTGCCCTGCTGGTAGGATTTACCGGCCACCAACCCCCAACGCCTGACCAAGCCGGCCCTTTCCCACGAGGCGAGCGGGCCCCGGCTCAGAACTTCACGGGCGTGGTGTACATGCACCCCCTAATAAAGGACGACCCGACCTTTAATGTCGTGAGCGGCAACGTGACCTTCGAGCCGGGGGCGCGCTCGCACTGGCACACGCACGCAGCCGGTCAGATTCTGCTCATTACCGACGGCGTGGGATACTACCAGGAAAAAGGCCAGCCTGTCCGGCTGCTGCGCAAGGGTGAGGTCATCAAGGCCCAGCCCGGCGTGGAGCACTGGCACGGCGCCTCGCCCAAGCAGCGCATGACGCACGTTTCGCTCAACGTGAACACCGAAAAGGGCATCGTGACCTGGCTGGAGCCCGTGACCGACCAGGAATACAACAGCTATAAGCCCTAGACGCCCCTTTCTAATGGCCCACAGCATCAAGCTTGCGCTGGGCTCTACCGAGGAGCAGAAGCAGCGCCTGGCCGCGCAAATCGTGCGCGCCATGGGCATCGCCGGCACGGACGAAGCGTCGGTGTTCGCGGCCATAGAAGAGGTGCCGCCCGTCGCCTGGATGGAGCAGGTGTACCAAGCGGATATTCTGCCCCATTAGGCCCACATGTACAAAGAGTCGGGCTATTGACCTTAGCGCTTAAAACAATATACCTAGCTGATCACCAGTTTTTATGGCAACGAATCAAGCAGGACAATTTGCGGGCAAGGTGGCCTTCGTCACCGGTGCAGGCACGGGTATCGGGCGCGCCGCGGCGCTGGCCTTCGCTCGTGAGGGCGCGCAGGTGGCCGTGGTGGGGATCACGCCCGCCGACAACGACGAAACTGTGCGCCTGGTAACGGAGCAGGGCGGCAAGGTCCTAGCCATGTCGTGCGACACCACCGATGAGCCCCAGGTGCAGGCTGCCCTGGCCCAGACCATTGAGGCTTTCGGCCGCCTCGACTTCGCGTTCAACAATGCCGGCGTGGAGCAGCACAAGGCCCCCGCCGCCGAGTTGGAAATGGCCGAGTGGGACCGCATCGTGAACACCGACCTGCGCGGCACCTTTTTGTGCATGAAGCACGAGATTCCGCTCATCCTGGCGCAGGGCGGCGGGGCCATCGTGAACACTTCGTCGGGGGCCGGCCTGATTGGCGTCAAAAACAACGCGGCCTACTGCGCCGCCAAGCACGGCGTGGTTGGCCTCACGCGCTCGGCGGCGCTTGACTACGCGCCCTATAACCTGCGCATCAACGTGGTGTGCCCCGGCTACATCGACACCCCCATGATGGACCGCTTCACGCATGACTCCGAAAAGGAGCGTGAGCAGGTGATTGAGCAAGAGCCCATCGGCCGGGCGGGCCTGCCTGAAGAAATTGCCAATGCTGCCGTGTGGCTGTGCTCGCAAAGCTCGTCCTTCGTGGTAGGCCATGCCCTGGCGGTAGATGGCGGCCAGGTCATTATCTAATACCTCCGGGGGGCTTCGTCGTGATGGCACACCCGGCGCTAGGCTGGCCCTAACTTACGAGTAACATGCGTATTACGCTGGGCACCACGGCCCTCACCGCTACCCTGACCGACAACCCGAACGAGCGCAAATTTGCTGCGTTGCTTCCCTTGACGTTGCCCCTGCGCGGGCACTAAGAAAATCAGTGACTTACCTCGCAAGCCAGCCACTGCTGAGGCGACGGTCGGCTACCAGCCGGCCGCTGACAACCGTACATATTATGCCCTCTGGGGCAATCTGACCTTGTTTGACAGAAATTTCAACTATTCCTATGGGCTTAGTACCCTTGGCCTGTTTAATGTGAGCAGGAAAGCCCTATCGATTCCTGGAATAAGCGCAGTGCAGGTAGGCCTTGAGCGGTTAGCTTAGCTTGTTTGGCTTATGTCCGTAACTAATCTATTAGCCCACGCGTTGTCTACTGGTACTTACTTACAGCGTCCTTATTCTAAGATGCTGCCCTACCAGATGGCAGAAAACCTAGCTACCGCCACCAGGGCGGCCATGAACCGCCCGCCACTTACCACCATTATCCAGGATGTGGCGGTCATGACCCTAGCCGAAGCACACTGCGATATGGCCGCCTTCGACCGGCGCGACTTGTTTAAAGTGTTGTTGGTGACCGAAGGCGCAAACGAGCTGCACTACGCAACCCGTAGTTACCACATCGACCGGCCGGCGCTGGTATTTACCAACAAGCTGGTGCCCTATTCGTGGGAGCCGGTGGAGAGTTCGGGGGAGCAAAAAGGCTTCCTCTGCGCCTTTACCGAGGATTTTTTGCAATCGGCCATGCGCGGGGTCAGTCTGATGGAATCTGTCTTGTACCGCGTCGATGGCAATCCGGTGTACTTTCTGGATGAAGCGCAGTTGCGCTACTTGACCGACACTTTCTTGCGCATGCGCCAGGAGTACGACACGGATTACCCGCACAAGTTCGACCTGATTCGCAACCAGCTCTCGATCATGATTCACGAGGCCACGCGGATGCAGCCGGCCAGTTCGCAGCACATTGCTCCCGTCAACGCGGCCGAACGTGTTACGGCGCTGTTTCTAACCTTGCTCGACGTGCAGTTTCCGGTGACCACGCAGATTCATCAGCCCATCCTCAAAAACGCCCAGGAGTACGCCGACCGGCTGGCCATACACGTGAACAGCCTTAACCGCTCGGTAAAGGAGATAACTGGCAAGTCGACCACCACGCACATCGCCGAGCGCCTCGTGGGCGAGGCCAAAGTGCTGTTACTGCACACGGATTGGAGCGTAGGCGACATCGCCGACAGCCTGGGCTTTGAGTACGCCACGTACTTTACCAATTTCTTTAAAAAGCACGTCGGCATTACCCCCTTGGCCTTCCGGAACGCAGGGTAAAAAAGTACCCTGGGGCAGGCAGCTGGGGAATAACCAGTGCTCCACGGCATTGCTGTTGGCTTATAGGGTCAGCTCGCTGCCTTTGATGATTGCTGACGTCCCAGCGTAAATAATCTAGTCGGAAGCGTAGTCGTCAGCCCAACGCTTTTTGACTTCCATTTTCACGTCGGGCACTTGGTGGTGGAAAGCCCGCACCATTTCTTTCTGGGCCCCTAGTCCCTTATGGGCCCTGGTTAAAAGTTTGGTCTAAAAGTCACATCTAGACTTACAGCTGCTTTGTTTTCAGTATGTTACCACTCAACGGTCATTAAAACTCCTAAACCGCTTGGTGGTGGGCAGCGTTTCTCATGGCTTCTTCAACGACCGCTACTGAATCTTCACTCGGCTACACTTCTTTCACCTAACGGGAGTTAAGCAGAACCGCCTGCTTCGCGTACGCAACAAGTCGCTGCTACGCAGCTAGCTACCGTGGGCGCTTGGTACTGGCTTGCACATGGTCACCAAAGTTGGAGTAGGCCAGGTAGGGCAACAGCGGGCTGGCCGCTCATTCGGGCTGGTCTACAGGTCTTTGAATTGGTCGGTAGCAAAATTTTAAGGTTCGTTTCACTGAACACAAGGTTCAGGCAAACGAGGGTTTTTCCACCGGACAAAGTACTGGCCGGCAGCTAGAAAGCAGGTGCGTAGCACTTTTTGCGGGCGTACTCGGTATACCCACAACTTTTTAGCGATCCTGCTGTTGGGCTTCGCGATGGATATAGCCTTTCCGTTTTATTCGTATACTCGGGGAATTGGGGTGGTAGATGCGTACCACACCCATCCGGATTGTCAGATTGCGCAGAGTATTCCTGCCGTCGAGCGGATCGTCGGCCAGCCCAAGGGGTGGCCCGAATGCATCTTTTGCCAAGTACATCATGCTCCTCGGCCCCTGCTGCCTAACCGCCGCCCGAATACCTCGATAGAGGAGCTGTAAGCGCGTCCAGGAGCAACATCTTCTTTGGTCCAGCGCACGTACGTGAAGGCCTACTCTCCCTACAGGCCGATGAGAACCGCTCTTCATTCTTTACAGGTGGCCTGCCACCAGCCTGATCAGCGCGCGGCTGTTCCGGTGTTAGCCGACATGGTGCAACAACAGCATATGGCGTCTCGCCTAACGGAAACGCAACAACAGCAATTCCAGCACTGCTGCACGCGCCTGCTCGACGCCGCGCCGCGCCCGATTGCGCTGGTGCGGCTCTTGCTCGACGCCGAAGTCTGCTTCAATCACGCCTACGCCATTCCCCAGAGCAAGCCCTCGTGCCCCTGCCCGCGGCATCCGCCGACCTAAGCAGAATGGCCGGCCCCTGCCGGTACCGTCCACGGGTGTCACGCAATCCTTGGGGCCTGTTTTTTCACGGCCCGCCGATGCCGCTCCCCTACCTTCTCCCGCGCTCAGCACCTAGTCCACGTGACGGCGAAACAGACCGGCTGCCGCTGGGAGACCAGGTTGCTCTTGCCTTGGTTGCCATCGCTCCTTGCTGCTGCTAGGGGTAAAGGGGGGCTTTCCGGTGCTCTGTCTGGCATTGCGTACCGGAGGGGAATATCTTTGTCTATGCTTCCGCTCTACCGCATCTATTATGAAAATGCCGTTGGCCGCGTCGTCGATGACCCGCAAGGCTTTGCTCGTCTCACCTACCACGCCGGTTCGCGCGATGCGGACGCTATGGCCTCGCTGCTTGGGCATGTCACCCGCCTGCTGGCCCAGCGCGGGGATGGCGGCCTGCTAGTCGATCAGCGGCTGATGACACCCTTTACGCCGGCGGAACAAGCCTTTGTAATTCAGCAGTGGCTACCCCGCACCGTCGTCGAAGGCGGCTATCGGTTCGGTGCCGTTATCCTGGCCGAAAACGCCTTTGCGCGCCTGGCTACCCGGGCCGTGACGACGGCCGTGCGCGACTTGCCCATGCGCTACCAGTATTTTGAGCAAGAGCCGGAGGCCATAGCCTGGTTGCTGCACCAGCAAGCCGGGGCCGTATCCCAGCGCTAGTCGTCCCCCGTACGTACACGGAAGCAATGGTTGATTCTTTCCCCTATACCGAAGCGCAACGCCGGCAGGCCGTGGCCTGGGCCATTGCTGTGACCGCGAATACGCCGTTAGCGCCACGCCGCTACGAACGCTATTTATTGGAGCAGTATCAGCTGGGCCTGCTCAGCTTAGACGAAATGCTTCAGTTGCTGGAGTCAAGCATCTATCAGATTGTCTACCGCAGCCAAGCGGTGCATCCCTTATCCACCGACGCCCTACACGAACTGCTGGTACAGTCCCAGCAGTATAATGCTCACCACCAGATTACCGGGCTGTTGCTCTACAGTGCCGGGCGCTTCGTGCAGGTCCTGGAAGGACCGGAGGCCGCGGTGCGTGTCCTCTATGCCCGCATCCAGGCCGACACCCGCCACTGGCAGGTGGTCACCGTGGGCGAAGGACCCGAGCCGGTGCGGCGGTTTGCCGAATGGACGATGGGCTTTGGGCAAGTAGCCCTGCCCGAGGTGGCCAGCGTGCTGGCGGCCGGCCCATACGATCCGCCGATCCCGGATGTGAACGAACACCATATCCAGACCCTATTTCGGGCCTTCGGGTTGCGCCCCGATTAGGCAACGTACGACAACGAACCATAACATTTATCTGCGTAGCGTACTTCGTAGAATTTGTACCCACGAAAGAAGCGGGTTGTGAATGCCGGCGGCTACCGCCTGGTACGCAGCGAACTCAACAATGGCGCTACCTTTACGGTGTTCTTGTCCTGATAACTCATCCCCTCATGCTGGCCTGCGTGGCCTTGCCGAGGCGTTCTGTACCCGTATGTCTAAGCTCTCTACTATCCTGCTGGTCGATGATGACACGACGACCAATTTCCTGAATAAACTCCTGCTTACGCGCCTGGCCGTGGCCGAGCAGCTGGTCGTGGCCCTGAATGGGCGCGAGGCCCTGGCCACGGTGCAGCAACTGTGTACGGCATCGGATACGGGCTGCCCGGCCCTGATCTTGCTCGATGTCAACATGCCGGTCATGAATGGTATCGAGTTTCTGGAGGCCTACCAGCACTTACCGCTGGCCCAGCGCGGGGCCATCATCATTGTACTGCTGACCACTTCGGTAAGCCCGCGTGACCTGACGCGGGTGCAAACGCTACCCATTGCGGGCACCGTTCCCAAGCCGTTGACCGCGGAAAAAATTCAACTTCTGTTGCAACAGCATTTCCCCTCGTTTTCAGCCGACTCACCTGACGGATAAGAAGCACTTTCCCCACTCGGGAACCCGCGTGGTAGCGGTCGCGTTTTGCCGCGGCCAACCACGCGGCTACGTCGGTTGACCCCGCCGTACCCCCGCTGGGAAGCGCCTACGTTCCGTTCCATCCCTAACTACTGGCGCGTCACGCGTCTGACGCGCTATCTTCGGGGCTTTGCCTTAGTTGCTGCTATGCTTGTTTCTCCTGGTTCGCCCCTGGCGGCGGTTGTTGCGACCGATACGATGGTGGAGATGCTGTTCGAGGTATCGTTGTCCGGCCTGATCCTATATACGCCAGTGTACGACGCCGCCGGACACCTTGACGACCTCGCCGTGGCTTACCTGAACCCGGTGGCGCAGCGCCTGTTGCGCTTACCGGCCCACCCGGCCACGACTTACCGGCAGCAGTTTGCGGATACCCTGCCTGCGGGAGGCTGGACGTTGCACCGCGACGCATTTGTGTCGGGCCAACTGGCCGAGGCCGACCTGTCCACTAAGGTGCACGGTCGTCCCCGCCGGTTTCGGGTGCAGGGCCGCCGCGCCGGGGAGATGCTGCTGGTGAGCGTTGCCGAACCGGCGAACGAGCTGCCGCGCCCGGCCGAAGAGGCGTTGCGCCGCGCACACGAACACACCGTTGACATCCTGGAAAGTACGACCGACGCATTTTACGCGCTCGACGCGGCGTTTTGCTTTACCTACGTCAACCAGCGCGCGGCCCGGCTCTGGGGCCGCGACCGGGACGCATTGCTCGGCCGGCACTACTGGACCGAGTTTCCCCAAGCGGTTGGTAGCGAATCCTACCACCAGCACTACGCGGTGCTCCAGACAGGCCAGCCGGCCCACGACGAAGCCGTCTCACCGCTGCTCGGCAGTTGGGTTGAAACCCTCATCTACCCCACCCGTGAAGGGGGCTTGTCGGTGTTTTTCCGTGACATCACGGACCGCAAGCAAGCGGAAACGGCCCTGCGCAGGAGCGAAGCCCAGCTGGCAGCCGTATTTGAAGCCCTGCCGGTGGGAGTCGGCGTCATGGATATCCAAGGCCGGGTGACGTTGGCCAACCGCCAGATGCAACACTACCTGCCGAACGGGCTGGCACCCTGGCGCGACGACACGCCCGTTTCGCGCTGGCGCGCCTACCACCCAGACGGACGGCCGCTGCCGCGCTCCGAGTTTCCCGGGGCGCGGGCCTTGCGCGGGGAGAAGGTCGTGCCGGGCACCGACATGCTGTATACGCCGTCCGACGGCACTGCGGTCTGGACGCAAGTCAGCGCCGTACCCTTACCGGACCATCAGGGAAATGTAACGGGCCACGCCATGGTCATCGTGGATATCGACGCCGGTAAGCGCGCCAAGGAAGCCTTGCAGGCGAGCGAACAGCGTCTGCGGGCCCTGATCGAAAATCTGCCCGGGGGGGCCGTGTTCGTCGTCGATCAGGAGCTGCGCTACCAGCTAGCTGAAGGCCAGGCCCTGCACCAAGCCGGCCTGGCGCCGGCCGACCTGCTGGGCCGTACCGTGCGCGAAGTCATGCCGCCGGACTTGTGGCAGCAGCACGAGCCTAATTACCGGACCGCACTGGCCGGCCACCCCTTTGCCGTCGAGCTGGAAGCCCATGGCCGGACGTTCCTGACCCGCGGAGTGCCCCTACTGGGTGCCGCGGGGCAGGTGGAAGCCGCGCTGGCCGTCAGCTACGATATCACCGACCACAAACAAATCGAAACGGCGTTGCGCTGCTCGGAAGAGCGGTTGCAGCAGGCCTTGTCCATCGATACGGTGGGCGTCCTCTTTTTTGACCTGCAGGGCCGTATACACGATGCCAATGCCGCTTTCCAGCGGATGAGCGGCTTCACGCACGAGGACTTCGTCAGCGGCCGGGTGCAGTGGGACGAAATAACGCCGCCGGAGTTCCTGGACGCCACGCGCCGCTCCCAGCAGGAGTTGCTCACCCTCGGGCAGAATACGCCCTACGAAAAGCAGTATATCCGCCCGGACGGCTCGCGCTGGTGGGGCTTGTTTGCCGGTAAGCGTTTACGCACGGGGGAATGTGTGGAGTTCGTGCTCGACATCACCGCCAGCAAAGAAGCCCAACGCCAGCTGCACGAGTCCCAGCAGCAGCTTCAGGTAGTGAACGAACAGCTGACCCGTACCAACATTGACCTGGACAATTTTATTTATACGGCCTCGCACGACCTGAAAGCCCCGATCCACAACATTGAAGGTCTGCTGCAGGCACTGCAGGAACAGTTGCCTGGCCCGGTACAGCACACGTACGCTGTCGGGCCGCTGCTGGGCATGATGGAAGAGGCGGTGCAGCGCTTTCAGCGCACCATCGCGCACTTGAGCGACGTAGTCAAGCTACAGGAAGCCCACGAAGAAGACGGCATGGCAGTGGCGCTACGGCCGGTGATTGAAGACGTATGCCGCGATTTGGAGCCCCACCTGGCGGCCGCCGGTGCCCAGATCGAGATCGACGTGCAGGAGTGCCCGGCCGTACCGTTTTCGGCCACGAACCTGCGCTCGGTGGTCTATAATCTGCTCAGCAACGCGGTGAAATACCGTCATCCCGACCGGGTGCCGCGCGTACGCATTGCGTGTCGGCAGCAGGAAGCGTACACGGTGTTGTCCGTGCAAGACAACGGCCTGGGGCTGGAGCCCAACAAGCAGGCCGAGATGTTCCAGATGTTCCGCCGCTTCCATGCCCACGTAGAGGGCTCGGGCATCGGCTTGTACATGGTCAAGCGGATGGTCGAAAACGCCGGTGGACGGGTGGACGTGCGCAGCGTCCCGGGGGAAGGCACGACGCTTGCCGTGTACATCCGCCAGGAAAAAACGCCTTGAGTTAGTAGAAGGGGTATGCTGAGCAGAAACCGCCGTATACCCGCCTGGCAAGTCGTCCTGCCTTCTCCTGGGCGTCGCTCGTTTGGTGCGTACCTTGCTTGCCCCTCTTCTCTTCTGTCATGTCCGACCCTGCTGTCGCCTTATTGGCGTTTGCCCCTGCCGAAACGCTGTTGGTTGACCTGTTGGCCGTCTCGCTGACGGGCGTCATATACTACACGCCCGTCACGGACGCCGCCGGCACCGTCCTCGATTTTCGGTTCGAATACCTGAACCCGGCGGCCCAGCGCATGCTGCGCTTGCCGCAGCACCCCACGCTGACGCACCGCCAGCAATGGCCACACAGCGAGGCGCACGGCACGTTTGCCTGTCATGTTGACGCGTACCTGACCGGCGAGCCGCGCACGTTCAACGTCAGCTACCAGGCCGACGGCTACGACAACGACTACTGCCTGGCGGCCCGCCGCTCGGGCCACGGGCTGCTGGTGAGCTTCACCGATACGGCCGACCAGCCCCGCACCGCCGTGGAAATGGCCTTGCGCGCGAGCCAGGCCCGCGAGCAGGCCGCCCGGGCCGAAGCCGAAGCCGAACGCCAGCGCTTCCGCGACGTGCTCCTGCACCTACCGGCCAGCGTGGCTACCTTCCGCGGCCCCGACTTGGTCTACGACCTGGTCACGCCAGGCTACCAGCAACTGTTTCGCAGCCGGCACCTGCTGGGCTTGCCCCTCGGCGAGGCCTTGCCCGAACTGCGGGGCCAGGGCATCCTTGAGAAACTAGAGCGGGTATACCGGACCGGCGAGCCTCATTATGATCCGGAACAGGAAACGTGGGTGGACGTGAGCGACACGGGTCATCCGGAGCAGCGCTATTACACCGTCTCCTTCCACCCCCTGCGCGACGCGCACGGTCACATCGACGGCGTGTTTAACTTCGCCTACGACGTCACCGCATTCGTCACCGCCCGCCAGCAAGTGCAGCACCTCAACCACGAACTGACGGCGCGCGTGCAGGAACGTACCCGAGCGCTGGAGGCCGCGTTGCGCCTGGCCGACCAACACCGGGCCAACCTGCTTAAGCAGCAAGAGTTGCTGGGGGAAATCCTGGGGCAAGTGCCGGCCGCCATTGCCACGCTCCGCGGGCCCGAGCACCACTATTCCTTCTTCAATGCGGGCTACCAGGCCCTCTCCGGCCAGCGCACACAGGTGGGGTTAACCGTGGCCGACGTTTTCCCCGAGGTCGTGCCCCAAGGCTTTCTCGGCCTGCTCGACCAGGTGTATGCCACGGGCGTCGCGTTTCGGGGACAGGAAATGCCTGCCCACCTCTACGACCCGGCGACCGGCCGGCCGGAACAGCGCTACGTGGATTTCATCTACCAGCCCCTGCGCGACGCGCAGGGCGGCACACAAGGCATCCTGGCCTTCATTGTGGACGTGACCGACAGAGTGGTGGCCCGGCAGCAGCACGCCGTCCACCAGCGGCAACTGAAAGAAGCGTTCGCGCAGGCCCCGGTAGCCCTCTTCGTGGTGCACGGGCCGGAATACATCTTCGACATTGTCAACCCCGGCATGGGCGAGATGATCGGTTACGCACCCGACCAGATGCTGGGCCGGCGCTACTTTGACCTGCTTCCGGGCTTGGCGGCGCAAGGCTACCGGGCGTTGCTCGATCAGGTCTACCAGACGGGCCAGCCGCACGTGGCCCTGGAGCAGGCCGCGCAGCTGCCGCACCACCGCGACGGGGAAACGGGCTATTATACCTTCTCCTACGCGCCCCTGCGCGATGCCGACGACCAGGTCAGCGACATCATGTGCATCGCCGTTGACGTCACCGAGCAGGTGCGCGCGCGTCAGCAGTTGGAACGCCTCAACCAGCAACTCAAGCGCACCAACGTGGACCTGGACAACTTCATCTACACGGCCTCGCATGACCTGAAAGCGCCCATCACCAATATTGAAGGACTGCTCGATACGTTGCGCCACGAACTGCCCCAGCAACCGCCCGGCAGCGAAGTGGCCTTCATTCTGGGCCTGATGCAAGGCTCCGTCGAGCGCTTCAAGCGTACCATCGAGCACCTCACCACCGTGAGCAAGCTGCAACAAGAGCACGACCCCAGTACGGAGCAAGTGGCCCTGGCAGCCGTTCTCGAAGATGTGCGCCTCGACCTGGCTCCGCTGTTGCAGCAAACCGGCGGGCGCCTGCTGGTGCACGTGCACAACTGCCCCCTGCTGACACTCGCAGAAAAAAACCTGCGCTCGGTGGTGTACAACCTGCTCAGCAACGCCCTCAAGTATCACCACCCCGACCGCCCGCCTGTGGTGCAGGTACGCACTCGCCTGGAGGATGCTTTCGTTGTGCTGGAAGTGCAGGATAATGGCCTCGGACTGAGTGCGGCCAGCGAGCAAAAGCTATTTGGCATGTTCCAACGCCTGCACACGCACGTGGAAGGCTCGGGCCTAGGCCTGTACATGGTCAAGCGCATGGTCGAGAACATCGGCGGACGTATCACCGTTGCTAGCCGCGTCGAGGAGGGTACCACGTTCTCGGTGTATTTTCCCCGCTAACCCGCCTCGCTCCCCACGGCTATCCTAGTCCACTAGTTGTCCGCTTGCCTTACCCTCCTGCATGTCCCTTATCCGCTGCATCCTGCTTGTCGATGACGACCCGACCACTAATTACCTCAACCGCAAGCTGCTTGAACGCCTGGCCGTCACGCCCCAGGTGCGCATCGCCAGCGATGGTCGGGAAGCCCTGCAGGTGCTGGCCACGTCCTGCACACCGCCCGATGCGCCGGCTTGTCCAACGCTGATTTTTCTGGACGTGAACATGCCCGGTATGAACGGCATCGAGTTCCTGAAAGAGTATCAACAACTCCCCCTGTACCAGCAGCGGGCCATCGTCATCGTGATGCTTACCACGTCGATGCACCCGCAGGACGTGGCGCGCGTCGAGCAACTCGGCGTCGTAGCCGGCTTCATCGGCAAACCGCTAACGGCCGAAAAGGTGGAACGGCTGCTGCGCACGCAGTTCCACCAGGAATTGCCTACGCTTTAATCTCCACCTACACTGGTGGCAGGACCGCATCCAAGGCGGCAGCGGTCAGCGGCTTGCCTAGCAGAGGCCTCTCGGCAGCGCGCGGCAGGTGTGGTGGCGCCAAACAGGGTGTGAGTAGACGATTGGTTCACCCGTTTGTCGAGCGTTTCCCCTCAACGAGTGGCCGAGAGGAGAAACGCCCCCGCACAACCTAGGCCCCACTCTTGCACCACTCGTCTCATAGCCTTCCGCAAGCTAAAGCGCCCTAATAAGAAAAGCGCTGTCCTCTCTTTTAGTCCAAGAAAATCAGTTAACAGAAACGGTGACTTTACTGAACCCCGATACTGACTTGAGCAAGTTCTTCGGCTCGGACGATGATACAAACTATGGGGAGGAATGGGAGTCCTTGCTCTAAGCAGTCGGCAAAAGAGCAGCCCCTCCCCTACCCTGCTGAAATGACTTCTGCCCGGGCGCTGGGCGTGTTCGGGCAGAAGTCGTGTCTTTACTTCCCTACTGCCCTTTGTCAGCGGGCCTACCGGATGGGTGGCTTCAGGAGTTCATCGGGCAGTTTAGGTTTGCGTTTGAGAAAATCTGTCAACAGGTACTCCATTACGTCCTGTTGGGAGATGTGCCTGGGCAGGGTGGCCATGTATGCGTCCCAGTCCTCAATAATGGTAGGCAGCACCCGGAATGCCCAGGGTACCCGTTTGGAAGCGGGTTCTTTCTTGCCCCTTGCCGATTTGCCTGATGAAGCCGGTTTGTTTGGGCTAGCTTGCGCAGCGTTGGGTTGCTGAGTAGCTGCGGTTTCGGGTTCGGTGGGCAGGCTTTCCTGCGGCAAAAAGTTGCGCTTTTTCGGCGGGTTGCTAGGTGCTGCATCCAGCACCGACGGGCTGTTCTTGTCAGTCGACATGCTCTTGGACTAAGCGGGTAAGCAGCTGGGCGGTCAGTTCATGGTAATCCACAGCGGCGCGCGAATCGGGTGCGAAATGTTGAATGGTTTGGGCGTTGACTTGCGCTTTCACCAGAGCCGCATCTTTACGAACACTGGGCAGTATGGATTCTGCACCGTAGTTTTTCTCAATCTGCTCGACGACCAACTTGTGGGTGACATTCCGAATATCAGCGTTGTAACAGGTGAAGAAGATGCCCAGCAAAAGTAGGCCCGGATTGAGCCGGTCTTTCACGTTCTCTGCAGCTTCCATAACTGCTTTTACCCCGTCGTAGCTGAATTTTTCTGGCTCGGCCGGAATCAAATACCCGTCGGCGGCCACGAGGGAGACAATAGTATACGTTTGGAGGCTGGGTGGCGTATCCAGTAAGATGAAGTCGTAGTGCGGGCGGACAGGCCGTAAAGCGGTTCGCAACAGCGTAGCATACCCGTTCTTCTTCTGCAGCCCGCTCTCGAACATATTCATCTCGTAGGACGCGGGTACAAAATCCAACTGGGCGGCTTCAGGAGCTTTGCTCAATGCACCGCTGGCATCCTTGCCTGGTTCATACGTTAGGATAGCTTCCGTTATAGGTACAGAGCCGGCCAGTACATCCCCCATGTGGCCTGAGACCTCCAGGTTGGAGCCAGCCAGATGTGTAGTCAGGTTACCCTGGGGGTCCAGGTCGCAGAGCAGCACGCGGTGGCCCATGGACCGCAGGATCGAACCGATGGCTACGGTACTGGTGGTCTTGCCGACTCCACCTTTGTTATTGGCTACTGCGATAACCCAACAGTTGTGAGCTTCGGAATTGTTTGCCATGCGAACAATGATTGAAAGGTTTAAGAGGCTTACGTTGTTTGCCATGCGAACATAGTTGAAATGGTTTTAATATCAAACATAGTTGTCAGTGTTTGACATACAAATACTGCAAACATTGTTTGCAGTGATAGCATGGTTTGCAATGAGAACGCAGTTTGCATCTTAAACGCTGTTGGCGGTACAAACTACCCAAACAATGTTTGAGCAGTCTGTACCGCCAACAGGAAAGCTGAGCCAGCAGCTGCGGAGTGAGACGCTAATGTTATTTCTTGGCTTGCCTACGCGGTTTGGCTTTGGCGTCCACCAAGCCCAAGATAGTGAGCAGCAAGCCGCCAGGGTTAGTAGTGGCCTTGACTTTACTGGTGCGCATGTCGTGAGCAAACCGAAGTACTTTCTTAATCGTGTCAGGGTCAGATAAAATCTGACGGCGCAATTTAGGGTCGTTAATTCGCACCTCGTCCAAGAGGCGTTCGGCATTATCGAATTGATAATCCGAAATGCCAGCCGGTGCAGGAGGAGCCTCAGAGGTTGGAAATGGGATAGGTAACGCGTAAGAATCTTTCTTACGCACTTTGAAGCCGATAGCTGAAATAGCACGGCCTTTCTTGACTTCCACCAATTCCAAATGAAGATCTGTGAGCTGATTGATTTGCTCTATAGATATATCTAATACCCGTTTTTTTAAGTTAGCATACAAGGGATAAAGTTCTTTCTTTCCATCGACGAGCCCTAAGATTTCTTTAAGCTCATGCAATTGAAATATTGGAGTGGCATCTTTGTCCTTCCATTGAGAACACATCGGGTAAATACGTTTAGCGTATTTACTGGAAAGTTTCAGCGCCGCATGAATTTCATATGTGGTGAAATTACTTTTTAAGTCAAATAAGTAGGGGAGAATGTCCTGGGAAAGGCGCATTTCAATAGAGCCACTACCATCCGTGTAGTTTACGCTCTGAAACATCCAGACCTGCTTGAGAGCTTTCTCCGTCTTGACCTTGAACATGCGCGAACCCATATCCTCGGTTGCTGACTGCAGGTAGTTGTAGTTGTAAGTTTTGCCTGTCAGGTTCGACAGTTCCAAAATGGGCAGGTGGTACACTAGATCGTCGGCGGTCGGACGAAGCTTCGAGATTAAAAACATCATCAGATCCATCTGCAACTCAGTGTAGTTGTAGTAGGCCGTTGTCAGCGCGTTGTGCTGACGGATCTGTTGGGACTTTACGGGAATGGGGGATAATTCAGTCATGCAACGGGGCGAAAGTAAGCAGGTGCCTGATTACGTTGCCAATATAAGAACTATTACACAACTGGTTCGGCGTTATAGTTAGCATGATTAAACGTTATATTTTGGCAGACGAAACGTTATAGTTAGGCAGACGAAACGTTATAGTTTACGTTTTTGCGATTAAATTTAATCGCAAAAACAACTAGTTATCAGGCAGATAGCAGGCCGCAGTTTGCCTCTGATGGTTACTTTACGACAAATTGATATCGCTGAGGACTGTGTTTGGGCGAGCGGTAGGGCTACGATCAAACGCAGTGGTTCGAAAACGACAACTATTACTGTTTATAACTTGTGTTATAGTTCGCAGACGAAACGTTATAGTTGGATGGACGAAACGTTATAGTTCGCTTACGAAACGTTATAGTTCACAGATTAGCCGTTATAGTTCACGGATTAACCGTTATATTAAAATTGCATTACAGTCTGTGATTCAGTACGTTACACACCCCTACAAATAATACAATTACTTACAATATCTCACAACGTTGTGCTACGTGCGAGGAGGAAGGGCTTCTAAGGTTGTGAATAACTCAAGGTGGAACAAAGCGGCGCAGCCCAAACAGCCAAATAGGAAGCCAGGAAACGCGATTGTACTATTTAAATATTTATTATTAATTAACAATTAAAATGGGTAATGGCCTCATATGAACTAGCAACAGAACAGGAAAGAGAAGAATAGAAACGGTCTTAATCTAATAGTTTTCTGTACGCTGTGAGAGGAACGTACACAAACATGTATAGAGAGATGCTCAAAAGCTGATCGTGCAGTGACGGGCTTAAAAACGCGCAAAACAAGAAAACCCGAACCACTCCGGAGAAGATTCAGGTTTCCTCAGCACCGAGGGAAACTGCAGGGGCCAATGGAAGCCGCTTACTCGAGCAGCTTGTCGGGGAAAGCCATGCCCTTTTTGCGCAGGCGGTCGAGCTGGGCCCGGATGGCTTCGTCCACGAAGTCCTGGCCCGTGCGACGCTGGCCATCTTCCTGCTCCAGCATCAGGCAGGCAAATCGAACGCCCCAGTCCAGGGATTGCGTCAGGCGATACGCCTGGCCAACGCGCTCGGTCACGGGTGGCGTCGGCGTGTTGTTTTTCTTTTTGCCGGAAGTGGCCGACGAGCCCGAACGAGCGGGAGCAGCAGTGGCCGTCGAACTGGTGGGTGTAGATTCTGCGGAAGCCTCAGCTACGTCCGGACCAGGGGTGGAGTGATTTTCGGGAAGGCTCATGGGAGAAGAAGTGGCGGGGTAGTGATAAAGGTGCTCTTGCGCGTAGTGCGTTCGAGTGGAAAGCAAGGTACAGGATTTTCTGAATGGTTCGTCTCACGAGCCCATGCGCAGATGGACGCACAGTCGAGTGAGCAGGTCCATGTGTGCGGGCGCGTATGTACTGCGTGCGTACATGCGAGGTATAAAATCCGGTAAAGGAGGAATTCTAGCCAGTTTATAATAGTACAAAGTAGGATATGGCCAGAATGCGGTTTTAGACTAAAATGGACTTTCTAGAATTTCTCTTTGTACCCCCATTCCTGGATTTCCCAAAATCTTGTACTCCCGGATATCTGAATAGTACGCTACATCCAATTAACAACCAGTGAGGTTCACGCGCATACGCACGTATGTACGCGTGGTCGAGCCCGCAACTCTGGATTTTATAGAGCATCGGTATTTGACTACTATGGCAACGGCTAGTACTGGCGGGAAGAACATTGGCTTAAATCCTGAGAAGTGAGGATTCTGAAGCAGCTGAAGAAACATCAGCAGCCAGGATACAACAAAAAGCGAACAACCAGCGGGAAGCCAGTAGCACAAATCGGGGTTGATGGCATCGAAGCAGTAGTGCGTTGGTAGCCCAATTGCCCTTTGTGCTTTTCCAGTCGATAGCTCCATCAGGAACACTAGCATTTCCAGGAGTCGCGCGCAAGTGCGTGCGTACGTACATGCATGCGCATGTATGCGCAAGCGAGCACGGGCAGGTACAAAGGTAGGCGTGAACACAGGGGAGAGAACAGGCGGGCGAGCACCCGCTTGGGCAAGTAGGAGCGTGGGGGCGTCGGGTAGTAGACAGGCGAGGGTGCAGGAGCGGCTTGAAGGAGTACCCACCGTGCAACTGTCAGAAGCGGCAACTCCCGAACAGTAGGGATGGCCACCGAGAGAAATTGTCAGAGGAGCGGCCAGACGTTCCGAGCAAGGAAGGTGGAAGGGTGTTGGACCCAGAGTGGGAGCAGGTGCGCCCTCGAAAGGGGCCGGGTAGGGGAGTGCCATATTTCACGTCGAGCAGAGGTCGCGCACGCACGAGGGCGGGTGCAGGCGCGAGGGTGCCAGGTGTGAAGCAGTGGGCAGCCGGGTACCGCAGGGAAGACGTGTCGGCAGAAACTCGGAGGCTCCGGAGCTGCTGCAGGTGTCGGTGATCAGCGGAAGCAGCCAGGCCGGAGAGGTGCAGCACAGGGGAGTACCTGAGCGAAGAACTCACCCCGGGTTGAGGGAAGCGTCCAGCGACACACCCGGTACCAGCTCGACAGGGGAAGCAGGCAGAAGCCACGGCTGACTGTGCACCAGGAGCTGGCCAGGGTAGGGCGGGGAGTAGAGGGTCCAAGCTGGTTGGACGCTGCGGAGACAGCAGGGGCCAGAGAGCCGCAAGGCCGGTAGATCCGCCGCAGACAACCCCACGAAATGCAGACCCGATTTAGCCCTAGGGTAGCCGGCTTAAAAAAGCGCTAACGATAGTTAGCAAGAGGGCCAACACACAGTTCACGCTAAAGCGATGACAGTTAGTGAATTAGGAGCAAAAATCAGGAACTTTCTTAAATATACCTCATAAGAATCTAATTGAGAGCTCTTTAGCCAAATAAACACCAGCAAAAGTGGACGTCAAAATTGGCTCGAATAGCCATAGACTATAGCTTTTTTGAAATATGCCTTTAAACACCTAATAATCAATTACTCAACCCTATCTTTTGTCTTATTTGCAATTAATATTAATTGCATTAATGTATTATTGTGAAAACTCACGAATAAGCCCTTTGTACCGACGCATTCACTTATGGAACAAGACCAAATTGACCTGTCTCGCAAGACAAAAAAGACGCGTATGCAGACTTACACTTCTGTTGGCATTGAACCCGCTGTACACGGCCAATTAGCCAAAACCTCGAAGCTTTGCAAGCTCACGAAGTCTGCTTATGCAACGGCTGCCGTCGCTTATTTCACAGAACGTGGCTTAAATCCAGTGACGGATCGAACTCGTGAGGCGGCAATCATTCAGGACCGTATCGACAAACGAAGTGATCGTCTGGAACTACTGCTTAATGCGCTCGGGCAACGTTTGGAAAAGCAGCAAACGTTGCTCAATGACCGGCTATTGGGGTTGCTGAAAAATCAGGAAAGCGCCCTGTTCAGCTACCTAACAGAGCAAGAGGAAAACGTATACGCTCCGCTAATTCATGAGCTTCTGCTGGCGGGTACCGAAGCCCTGATTGCACGCAAATTGACCGAGCGAATCTATCTGGAGCTGACCCGACAAGGACTAACACTGAACAGTGTTACGGCCAATCAAGATGAGGTGCGGGATACCATGGTTGCCAAAAAGAAGCAAAACTTTGTACCTATTTTGCCTAATTCTAAGCAGGTCACCTCAACAGCCAATGCTCCGGCTAACGAACTGCCAACGCCTACTATCGCTGGGCCGAAAGACACTTATTAAGCCTTGTTACCTCGTATGTATATTAAAATTATTAACCCGGCAACCAACGGAAGGAATGCTTATTCCAACAAGGGTAGTGCACGCCAAGCCAGCAACTATCTTGAGAAGGATGCTAAGAAGCAGGGGCATAGTGTCGCCTTTTTCAACAGTTCGGCTACGGACCTAAGCGGTGATCAGATAGTACGACTGCTCGATACAAATCACAAGGGACTACGATTGAACGATGTTAAATTTTATTCTCTGGTGATCAGCCCCAGTGAGCGAGAGCTAGAGCATATTAACAATGATTCAACCAAATTACGGGCGTATACCACTGACGTGATGCACGCCTATGCGGAAAACTTCGTGCTGAAAAATGGGCAGAAGCTCACAGAAAAAGATCTCGTGTGGGTAGCTACCCAGCACAATTACCGCGTCGCCCGAGGTACCGACGATCTGCCCAGTGGCACCGTTAAACCGGGACTCCAGACGCATATTCACATCATGGTGTCTGCTCGTGATGCACAGCAGAAGACGACGCTGAGTCCTTTGGGCGCAGCTGCTCGTTTTAATCGGGTCCATTTCATGGCAGCTGGGAACCTGATTTTCGAGCAGAAGTTCAGCTATAAAAAGATCAGCTTCGCCTCGATCAGCGGCGAATGGCAACCTATAGTACCCCCACCATCCTCCCCCCAAACCGTCCAGCAACGGGCCGAAGAGATACGCCACCGCAAAGTCGAAAGGCAGAAAAATTCGCTGGCTGGAGGAAGGCGAAAGCGCGAATCAGAAGTAAGAAATCTTACTTCTGGCGAGCTAGATCAAGCTCAGCACAAACGTTTACAGGCCCAAGTTGACCGCATTAATTTAAAGCTGAGTCCGGAAAAGCAACTTGATTTCGAACAAGTAAAAGCTGCGGGAGAACAACGAGCATACGACAAAACATTCCATGGGCGATTGAGCCGAATAGGTCGGGAAGCAACTGCCAGTAGACCCGTTATAGCCCCCTATCACCTACTGGCTACAGGCAAGGCCAATCCGGTTTTGACCTTACCTGCCCCGGGAGCAGGAGATGATCTAATTGGCGGAAAATCGCTCAGATCACTCCCTCCCCGGCCAACGCCTGGCCGTGCCCTACATGACAAACTGCTTAGTGGTATCGAGCAGCTGAGCAACGCGATGGCGTCTACTACGCATACAAAGGATGTGCGTGGGGAGTGGGAACGAGACTAATTCCCCATCAGCCTTTCTAGTTGGGCAGCAGAAGCCAAACACATTTTGTTATAATTGCGATTAAATTTGATAGCGATATAACTTTGCACACCTGTCCTTACTTCTCGATGGCAATAGTAGCTATCGAAAGATTCTCTGGAGTGAGTGGGCCCGTTTTCGGTATGATCGCCATCTTGACTCTTTCTGCCGGCGATTACTATTTGTCCCATCGTGCACGACTAAGCTAAACCGATATGAACTGCACTACTGACCGTTTCGGGCCAGCAGGACCGCCCGATAACTTTTTCAAGATCCAAGACCCCTTTGTATTGGCTTTCGCGCAAGCAGTAGCCAGTGATTTCCGCCAGTGGGAGGTACAAACCAGCCAGAAAATTATTCGCGGTGCGTATGATGCCGACCATTTCCGAAGGATGCACGCTTACCTGCTGCAGGATACCTACCCCTGGGCAGGTCAGACACGCCGGGATATGAGTGATCCAACGCTGCGCAACCGTAATAGTGAGGCTACAGGGGCACCGCTAACGTTCGAGAAGCCTGTCAATGTCAATGACCGGCTCAACGAAATCAGCGACCAGCTTAAGCAGGAAAACGAGCTGCGCGGACTAGATCAGAAAAAGTTTGTTGAGCGCTTGGCCAGCTATTACGACCAGTACAACCAGGTAGCTCCGTTCCGGGGTGGAAATGAGGCGACGTTGAACATGCTCACCGAGCAGATCGCCAAAGGTGCCGGCTACGATATGCATCTGGAGCAGTCACTACATTTACGACTGCATGCAGACCGGGCATTGCAACAAGGAATCGTAGCAGACTACTCGGACTTAGTTACTGCATTAGGGAAGGTAACCACGCCGGCGCAAGGCCTCGAAGCGGAATTACTGCGTAGAGCCTCTCTTCGTGAGCTGACTCCTGAGCCTACTCGCCATTCTCATGAGTCCGAACACCAGCGTGATATGCAGCAGGGCAGGGCCTTGATTACAGGCTAACTCAGCGAGTAGGAACGAGCCATACGTGTCGATGAAGTAAAGCGTCGAGAAGTATACTTTACCATACCCGGCAAGAGTACCTCGGTAATCAAACATGGAGGAGCGTGCGCAAAGTACACCCCTCACAACTACCTTTTCCCCGCGCAAATAGGAGTTATATCAGTGTGTTAGGACAACTGCGCCTCACTCATTCCCCTTAGGGAATCTTGTAGTAGCCATCCTAATGTCAGGACACAGTATACGTAGGGCCAGAAAAAAACGCTTACACTCAATAGCACAACGGACCGAATGCTTCTGCGCTAGTCTTGCTTTCTGAGCTCGCTGTACCTTAGTCCCCAATTTTCCTTTACGTTCACTCTCATGCCAACACATCGCACCATTTATGAACAACCTGACAGTTGGCAGCATCTGCAGCAATGGTTCAAGCGCAACAATGATCCGTTGCGTCCCTGGAATGTTTCTTCCCTCAGCCGCCACGTGCGCCTACCCCAGGCCGTAGTACGCTCTTTATTGACTGCCCCGAAAGGAGCAGAAGGGATGAGCCGTACGGCCTTTACTCAAGAGCGCTTGCGTTTGTTTCAGCGGCTGTTCCGCCGCTATGGCTACCGAGTACAGGTCTCAGAGCAGCCCCCTGGCCCAAGCGGCCCTTGCCGACACGTGCCGTTATTAACCGGTGCGCAGTTGCATCCATATGCTGCGGGCGAGTAGAGAAATACCGCAGGGCACCTCTGCCATAACAGCTATTAAACTATATAGCTTCCTGTTTAAAGTGATCTTGGGTTCGTCTCTAAAACCTCTTATCCCTACACTCCAATAAGTTGTAATGCCGCCAAGCATTGGCGCCTGCGCTTCTTCCACAAGAGGTCGCTCTTCGAGGGGAGCCGAGTGAAGAGACTATAGTCTCTTCACTCGGCTCCCCTCGAAAGTTCATACTGGATCCTTCTGATTAGGTTTCGTGACTTTAGCAGCAGGGAAGAGGTAGCACTAACGTGTAAACGACATCTACTTACAAAAAGAGGAGGCTGATCCCAAAGTTGGTTATGACAAAGGTTCATCTTCCTGGGCTAGTTGTATGTGGGCCGGAAGATGCCTCGCCACAACGGCTTTGTTCTCTTAGTGACCACCCAATTGCCCGCCTGAACTATATCTCTGGTTCGCCGCCGGCCGAAAAGTTAAATAGCTCGCGTACATCCAGTTGTAGTGCACGCGCTAAAATGAAGACCGTGCTCAAACTGGTATTAATGGCACCGCGTTCAATCCGACCAATCTGACTAAGCTCCAAATCCGCAGCGGCTGCTAGACTTTCCTGGGTAAATCCCTTCGCTTGCCGCACCTGTCGCAGCCGACGCCCAAACTGATTAAGACGTTCTTGGTCCCGGACGTACTTCACTACGCAAAGGAGGAACCTTGCTCTATCAGATGTTAGGGCAAATTTGCCCTATTGTGGAAAACAGATACTTTTGCGCGAGTACGGGTGCCATTACTCCCTCACGTTAAAGGAACCAGCAGGTATCAGCAGTATGAACGTTGAAATACCCCCACCTTCGGCATTACGGCTAAGGGCCCTGTACGCTCGTCGAACCCTAACCGGAGCCCGTATCCAAGATACCCACGCGATCAGCCATGACGTCGTGGATTACTTCCTAGCCCAGCTGAGCAAACGATGGCAGTGCGACCTCGATCAGGAAAGCATCTATAATTTCATCACGCCCAACTCCCTTCCTTACGAAAAGTACGTCGTTCTGACCCTGGGCAGCCACGCGTGGATGGACATGGAAAGTCAGTTGGGCATCTGCTTTCTTGAAAAAGAAGAAGCCACCTACACCCTGCTGGGGGCGATATATAAAAAATGTCCACTTCCAGCCTCTCAGTTTTCAGCTATTTGGGAAAGCACGGATCCCACCAGCAAGCCCTGTGAGTTTGTCCGGTATGCGGAATACATCCGTTGTCAATACTCGCCTAACCCGATACTATGGCAGGGAGAAATCAACCTGACTCTCTCCTTTCCACCTGCTTTTTTCGAAAGCGTATTAGCGCAAGATGTATTGCAGCAAATCAAACCATTGTAAAAAGTGGGCCTTTTCTGTCCTGCTATCAGTAGACCGAGCTCACATAACGCATTCTCATTCCGTACGGCCTCATCCAACCCTGCGGCAAAAAGTTAAGGTATGACTCACCTATCTGAACTGACGCTCTATCAGCAGCAGGGCTTGCCGGGTGCTCGAGGGACGTCGGCTCTACTACAACAAAGTGTTAAAAACCCACTTCATCTTGCGCTAGCCGAAAAATATGCAGCAAGTTAAATTCACAGTATTACTACAGGATGCTTGGTATTTCTAGCTTTCCAAGTGCCCATGTAATTCTTTTCCCAGCCGGTTGAAGCACAGGCGCACGCATCGGGTTCTATATAGGCATTCCGCATAACATTTCTTGCAATACCCTTACATTCCCTGATCCAAGCGAGTGCCCGCATTACTTCATTGGGTTGTCACGTCTTCCAGCAGTTTGTTAGGGTATGGTAAGGTATACAGTATATCCGTTTTGCAAGAAGATTTATAGTACTATCGATCGGCCTTGGAAGCCATGGAACTTCAGTTACTTTAAGTGGGCAATGATCCAACGCATCGCCGTGTCTAAGGGCATCAACCACAAGCGCAATGAAGCCTTGTTGCGCCAGCTTAACTTACCGAAGGTCCAACTGGCGACGACGAAGGTGGTAGCACCCTTCTATTATCGCCAAGAGCTCGTCCGGCAGTAACGCTCCTTGTAGTTTCAGGGGCAATAGAATTCTAAGATATTGCACTATGGAACATCAAAACGAATTCTTACCTCCAGCTTTGTCCAAACTGCTTGTGCAATTGGATAACGGTTGGCAGCCAGCCGATTTTTTGTTGCCTACTTTCCCCGTTATTAAGGTGAATCAGCGCCCTTGGCCCGGCCCAGTCCTTGGCATAGAGCAAGATGGAGAAAATCTGATTATTCACTTACAGGCGCACCGACAGGAATGGCAGAGCTTAAGTAATTTGCACGTCACAGCATATTCAGAAGGCGAGGGGAGGCTGGAGGCGCGGAATAGTAGCTTATCGATTGCTTACGGGGAGCCACTAACTGTCACGCTCACTTGTAAGCAGTGGTCTTATACACCACTCATAAGTCCAGTGCTATGGGTGGCTCCTTTGCAGCAGGTGACGGACATAAATACTCCAGGCAACTTATTAACTAAACGCCGACAGGGTAGCGAAATTAGTAGATCTTCGATCACAGGCCTGCGTCTGGCATCTGAGCACTTAGCATTCTACATTCTAAATACACAGCGCAAAGGCGGTAATAAGCAAGCCTTGATGGCTATCGAAAGCCTTGGGGATCGGCCGCTCACCAGCGAATCTGTCAGCTTAGAGCTACCTCTGCTACGGGTGGTATTATCCACACCTATACGCCCAGATGTATTCTACGGCTTGAATGCTGATGGACTGACAGTAGCAGCGTTGGCGGCTCCGCACGAGCAGGCTGCGCTGCCAGTCAACGATAGTAACTTATCCCCGGTACCTACTAGCTATTTCGATATTCAAAGCCGCACGACCTGGCTGGCACCGTTTTACCGTAAGCTGCACGAGGCCAATGCTGCTACCTCAGGAATTTCGCCAGTTTCGTTTTCGCTAAAGCGATATGGGCATTCCATCGCTCCATTAGACGTTGATACGCAGTTTGAACTAGTAGCTGGAGCCGTCTGGATACTGACGAATCATCTAAGCGGAGTTAGTGAAGAAGTAAACTACTTCAGCTACTTGGAAATACAAGAGCTGTCGAAAAGAGAGAAAGCTGTTAATCCTGTTCGGGCGCTGACTTGGTTAACCGAAACGTATGGTCCGGATGGCGAGGAGGTAGGTAAGGAGCTGCTGGCGGCTCTACAGGAGCTAATGTACGGAACGCTGGCCGATTACCGAGCCGCTGATGCCTCGCAGCACGTCGTGCTACAGCGCTATAACCGTGTCCAGCTCCTGCGACGAGCCTACGCAGTACTACTGGGGCAGGCTATAGGCTACCAAGGCAGGCTTAAGCTATTTGAGCCAATAGCTGAAGGGCCAGACAGGATATGGAGCCGAGGTAAATCCGAGAATCGGCGGGTTGGATGGTTGCCAATGCCTGACGATAGCACAGAAGATACTGCAGAAGCTCATCAGGTGTTTATGGCAGAAGCTGATATCACTGGCTTATCCGTATGGCCGAATTTCGAGTTGCCAACGCTGCCGCCGGACGACTTAGTAAGAGCGTTTACAGTATTTGCTGAAGAACTGCGTCAGCAAACTCAAGGGCGGGTATACGCACGCCTGCGCCGGCTACCGCAACGGGGAGAAAGCCCCGTGCAACTGAGCTTCCGATTGCTACTAAGCCGGGCACCTGCCACGCAGGTTGCATTGTTTACCATGCAGCTCTTGAAAAAAGGCTTCGAGGTGCGAGGCTGGAGCGACAAAGTAATCCGAGTGACCACTCCTAAAGGGTTGGATAAATTTCAGCAGCAATTACTGGACTCACGTGAGTTTAAATACGAGGTAGAGCGCTTGGTTCTTTCGAGAGTTGAAGCAGCAGTATACAGGCAAGATACCTATAGATTTTATGTTGCACAGCCCTGTGCACAATCGCTACTCAGGACTCAGCAAATCTAAAGTGCGTACGCGTGGGGAGTTGGTTGAGGAGCTATTTAGGCTGACTAAACAGTTGCTGACCAGCGTGAAATCAGCGCAAGCTCTGCGCACAGCTGGGGTAAGCGATTTAAACAACCACCAGATTCAACTGATAGGAGAACGGCACCGCTTGAAGCAGGACAAGCTGCTGCGGGACTATACGGGGTTCCACTAGAGTTGGAACGGAAACCAACGCTAAGGAAATTTGGCCATCCTTATCACTTGGGCGTTAAGAGCAATTGTAGCAACTGGGGTAGTACTAGAGGTGTAATGGGAATTCCCACTAGAGAAATCGGAACGAACTAGCATCTCGCAAAACATCCGGCTCAGGTAGACCACCCCAAAGCCCCAGCCATGGTGACATCTATCTTTTAGGCACGCCCGAAAAGTATCCGGTCTACCTAGACTACCGCACACACCACAGTAGCGTCCAGATGGCTGCTTTCTACGCACGCGCCAAAGACCGCCTTTGCGCAACGGGGTAGGCCTGCTGCCACTACTCCATTACCCGTGCAAGTCGACGGTGGGGTCTTGCTCTACCAACTCTTCCACCCACTGCTTCAGATAGTCAATAAAGGGAATGAGCTTCCGGCCCGAGTCCGTGAGCGTGTACTCCACGCGGGGCGGCACTTCCAGGTACACCTGGCGGTGCACCAGTTTGTCCTGCTCCAGTTCGCGCAAGGTCTGGGTGAGCATTTTGGGCGTGATGCCGCTGATGGATTTCTTCAACTGACCGTAGCGCTGCAAGCCGCTCTCGTGAATGCACCACAGAATGCGGCCCTTGTATTTGCCTCCGATGCGCTGAAACGCGAAGTCGACACAGCACCCAGGAGTAGGTTTATCAGCAGCCATTGCAAATTATTTGATTTGAAAATCAGGAAGGTATCCTTTTAGTGCGTAGGATACTTAAAAGTGCATACTTGACGCAAAGATACTGCTCCTTCACCTTTGGGCCCTCAAGTAACCCCACTTTTTGTCCGCATGAAAGCCATTGCCTTAACTGCCGTCGGCCCACCCGAAAACCTCGTGCTCGTCGACCTACCCGTTCCCCGCATCACCGCCGACCAGGTGCTGGTGCAGGTCAAAGCCGTCAGCGTCAACCCGGCCGAAGCCTTTGGCCGGCGCAACCAGGAGGCCCTGAACTTTCTATATAAGCTTCGCGGCGACGAGCCGCACGTCGTGCTCGGCTGGGACATCTCGGGCGTGGTCGTGGAAGTCGGCGCGGCCGTCACCACGCTGCGGCCCGGCGATGAGGTCTTCGGCATGGTCAATTACCTCCAGCACGCCCAGGGCTACGCCGAGTACGTGGCGGCTTCGCCCATCGATTTAGCGCTCAAACCCGCTACCATCAGCCACGCCGAGGCAGCCGGGGCCACCCTGGCCGCCCTCACGGCCTGGCAGTCGCTGGTGACGGACGGCCAGCTGCAGGCGGGCGAGAAAATCGTCATTCTTGGGGCCTCGGGCGGCGTGGGCCACTACGCGGTGCAGATTGCCAAGCACTTGGGGGCCTACGTCGTCGCCGTCGGCTCGCCCGACAACAAGGACTTCCTTTTGCAGCTGGGAGCGGATGAGTTCATTGACTATACGTCGCAGCGCTTCGAAGAACTGGTGACCGATGCCGACCTGGTGCACGACGCCGTGTGGAGCGACGCCGAACCCCGCCACATTGAGCGGTCGGTGCGGGCACTCAAGCCCGGCGGCCGGCTGATGAGCCTGGTGACGTATTTCGACGACGAGTTCCACGCCTTGCTAAAAACCAAGCACCTAACCGGCTATAAAGTATCCGTGCAGCCCAACGCAGCGGACCTGGCCCGCATTGCGGAGCTATTGGCCACCGGCGCGCTGAAAACGCACGTCTCGCACACCTTTCCGCTCGCCGAAATGCACCGGGCCCACGCCCTTATCCAAACCAAAAACGCCGTCGGCAAAGTTATCGTCACCTTATAATCTCTCAACTGATGTCCTCCAACCATCATATCCTGCGCCTCACCGCCGTCCTGCGGGTGGCTCCCGCCGACCGCCCTTCCTTTGACCAGATGTACCGCGAGCTGCAGGCCGGGGCCGCGGCCGAGGGCGCCGACAAGGTGCTGGTGTACGAGCACTATTTCAAGGACGCGGCTTCCAACGAATGCTTGCTCCACGAGGTCTTCGCCGATGAGGCCGCCTTCACGGCGCATCTGGCGCTGCTGGCCCCCATTGCGGCCAAGTACCCGCTCCCCCTGGAGCTCGTCAAGTACGAGCTGTGCGGCCAGGTGTCGGCCGAAACCCTGGCCATGCTCACCGCCGCCTACGGGGAGAAGTTCACCCACTACGGCTTTCAGGTGTGAACAAGCCAGGCTGTTACCTGGAGCCTGCATGACCCGTTGACGTTTGACGGGAGGGGCATGCCGTAGTGCCTGGTTCGCCGTTTTGGAAACAAACAAACTCAACTTGGACACCTAACGGGCTAGGGCACCGGCTAGATTTGGTGTTTTGTTTCTTACCTCTCAAACCGATGAGCAAGCAGCCACATACGCACCGAATCGACTCCATCTCCGAGTTGCATCGCCTCATGGGGTTGCCCCGCCCAAAGCACCCGCTGATCAGTTTGGTCGACAACGAACAGCTGAACGGCCACCAGCCCGACACCATCACGTCGATTTCATTGCAGTTCTATGGGCTGTCCTACAAAGAAGCCGTTGACGGCAAAATGGGGTACGGGCAAGGCTACTACGATTTTGATGAGGGGGGCATGATATTCACCGGCCCGAATCAGATTATCGGAACGTACGAGCGTCACGCCAGCCACCGCGGTAAAACCATCTTCTTTCACCCGGACCTGCTCTTCGGCCACCCCTTGGGTAAAAGCATTAGCCGGTACGGCTTTTTTGACTATCAGCTCTACGAGGCGCTGCATGTGTCGGAAAGCGAAAAAGCCATCCTGTTGGGGTTGTTCGCTAATATAGAAGCGGAACTCAGCACGTCGATTGACGAGATGAGCCAGGATGTGTTGGTGTCGTATCTGGAGGTAGTGCTCAGCTACAGCCAACGCTTCTACAAGCGGCAGTTCATCACCCGCAAGGCCGTCAACCACGAGTTGCTCACGAGGATGGAACAGCTGCTCAATACGTATTTCAACCAGCAGCAGCCCCTGCAGCACGGGTTGCCGACGGTGGAGTATCTGGCGGGGCAACTCCACCTGTCGCCCCGGTACCTGAGCGACATGCTCCGTTCGCTGACCGGCCAGAATGCGCAGCAACACATCCATGAGAAGCTGATAGCCAAGGCGAAAGAATACTTAAGCACCACCACCTTATCGGTGGCGGAAATCGCCTATGAACTGGGCTTTGAGCGGCCTCAATCCTTCAACAAGCTGTTCAAAAAGAAACTCAATCTGTCCCCCCTGGAATTTCGGTCCTCGTTTAATTGAGGTAGTTCGTGCCGGACCAGCCGGGTGGTCATTTTGGACACACCCTAACTCATTTCGGACACATGGCCGCGGGTGCAAGGGCCTTCCTTTGCAGCATAACCTTAACCCCCGACAGCGATGAAAAACTGGACCGAAAATGAAATTCCCAATCAGGCGGAAAGAGTAGCCTTGATTACCGGCGCTAACTCCGGCATCGGCTTTGAAACGGCCCGGGCGTTGGCCCAAAAAGGGGCAACCATTATTATGGCGTGCCGGAGCACGGCCCGGGGCCAGGAAGCCCGGCAACAACTGCTGCAGCTTGTGCCCGGGGCAGAAGTAATGGTGATGGAACTCGACCTGTCCGATTTGGAGTCCGTGCGCCGCTTTGCCACCGCCTTTCAGCGGGCGTATGCCAAGCTGGACCTGTTGATTAACAATGCCGGAGTGATGATTCCACCCTATACGCAAACCAAGCAAGGGCACGAACTACAGTTCGGCACCAATTACCTGGGCCACTTTGCCCTCACCGGCCTGCTGCTGCCCTTGATGCGCGAGGTGGAGAATTCCCGCATCGTGACGGTGTCCAGCCTGGCGGGCAATACGGCCACGATTGATTTCGATGACCTGCACAGCACCGCCAAACCCTACAAAAAATGGGACGCCTATGGCCAAAGCAAACTGGCCGAGCTGGTCTTTTCGTTTGAGTTGGCCCGGCGGCTGGCCGCTTCGCCCGCTAAGACCATTGCCGTGAGTGCCCACCCGGGCGGGTCAAACACCAACCTGCAGCGCACCACGGGTTTCTTCCTCAAGCACGTCGTGTTTCCGTTGTTGTCGCACGCGCCAGATAAAGCGGCCTTGCCCTCTCTGCTGGCGGCGGTGGCCCCGATGGTAACCAACGGCACGTATTGGGGACCGTCCGGCTTCAATGAGTTGAAAGGAGCGCCCCATCTAGCCAAGGTGCCCGCTGCCGCCCAGGACGCGCTGATTGGCCAGCGCTTATGGCAGGTAGGCGAAGAGCTGACCGGCGTTGCCTTCGACCTGCAGCCCGCCGAGCGTACCGTGGCGGCCTAGCTTTTTGGCCCATGTCATAAGCCCCTTTGTCGTTTCCCAACAGACCGCTGCCGGTGCGCAGTGGCTACCCTCTGCGTGTATGCCCACTTCCCGTACAATGTTGGCGGCTCGCAGTGCCCGGTTCTGGGCTGCCCGCCGGCACGCGCTGCACACCATTGGCCTTCTTGGCAGCGCGTTCGTCGGCATCCTGCTGGCGATGGCCCTGCTGCTGTGGGTGCCGACACGGGCCCTGCTCCCCCTGGCGGTGGTGGGCCTGCCCATCGGCTGGGCGCTGGGCGCGCTTGAGGTACTCGTGTTTCCCGCGCTGGTACAACGCCTGCCCTTGCGCCTGGCCACGGTGCTGCAAGGCGTGGGGCATGGCCTGCTGCTGCTGCTGCTCTACGGCAGCTTTCGCCTGATTGCGCGCCACGTAGGCGTGGCGCACCTGTGGACGGAACCGGCCAGCGCTGCTGCCGAACCGTGGCGGCAGCTCGTGCTGCTTCCCATCGTCTATGCCCTGGCGGTGTGGGTGACCACCCTGCTGCGGCAACTGTTGCAAGGCATGAGCAGCCGCCGCTTGCGGGAGCTGATTCGCGGCCGGTATCAGCAGCCGGCCACGGAAGCGCGCATTTTTCTCTTCGTCGACCTGAAGGACTCGACGCCCCTGGCGGAGCGTCTCGGCAACGACCGGTACAGCCACCTCATTAGCGACTTTTTCCGCGACGTGAGCCCGGCCATTGCGGCCACCCGCGGGGAAGTGTACCAGTACGTGGGCGATGAAGTGGTCATCAGCTGGCCCGCCGCGACAGGGCAGCACTACGCCAACTGCCTGCACTGCTTCTTTGAGATGCAGCGGGCAATTACGGCCCGGCACGCGGCGTACCAAGCCGCCTATGGGGTGGTGCCCTCGTTCAAGGCCGGAGCGCACGGCGGCCTGGTCACGACCGTGCTGGTGGGCACGCAGCATCGGGAGGTGGTGTACCACGGCGACGTGCTCAACACCACGGCGCGCATTCAGGCCCAGTGCAACGCCCTGGGCAGCCGGTTTCTGATTTCGGCTGCCTTGCGCCAGCAACTGGGGGAGCAGCCCGAGTTTCAATTTATGGCCCTGGGCGGCCACGCCCTGCGCGGCAAAGCCGGCGCCACGGAGCTGTTCGATGTGCAACTCTACTTGCCCCTGCTGTAGGCGTTGGCTCCGCGCGTGCTTCCGAGGACGGAACTAGTCGCTGCCCGTACTGCCCACCGGTAGTGGCTTGGCACCCTAGCATCCTTGCAGTTCCTGTTTTCGATTATCAATATCCCCTGTTTTGACCACGGCCAGCCGCGCTGCGACCTAGCCATTTGTGGCATTCCATTTTTCACTTTACGCGACATGCATTCACCGACTAAACTACCGACCATTTTTATCACGGGCGCCGGCGCCGGGTTGGGCAAAGCCACCGCTAAATTGTTTTAACGCAACGGGTGGCGGGTCATCGCCACCATGCGCGAGCCAGCCACTGAAACCGAGTTGAATACCTTGCCTAATGTCGTTTTGCTGCCGTTGGACGTCACGGACCCGGCGCAAATCGTTGCCACTGCCGCCCAGGCAATGGCCTTGGGCACCATCGAGGTGGTCGTAAACAATGCCGCCATTCCCATGGCTGGCCCCATTGAGGGAACGGACGAAGCAGCCCTGCAGAAAATAATAGACACGAATCTGCTAGGTCCGATTCGGGTGACGCAGGCGTTTACGCCGCATTTCCGGGAAAACCGGCAGGGTACCTTTGTGAACATCACCTCCGTGGCCGGTCTGGTTACGTTCCCCCTGGCCAGCCTCTACCACACGGTTAAATTCGGCTTGCAAGCCTTCAGCGAAGGGCTAAGCTATGAGTTGGCGCCCTTTGGCGTGCGGGTGAAGACCGTAGCACCGGGCTATATTCGTACGGATTTCGGGGCGAAGACGAGACCTACTACCCCCGCGCCCTACTACGACCTGATGACGAGCTTTCAGGCCGTGGTAGACCGGATGATGGACCCCGCCACCACCGGCTCGACTCCGGACGAAGTGGCCGCGGTGGTGTACCAGGCTGTGACCGACGGCCAGGACCAAGTGCTCTACGTGGCCGGCAGCGACGCGCAAGGCATGTACGACCGGCGGCTGGCCGTGGGCACGGAAGCTTCGCGCCGGGAAATGGGAACCCTTTTCCTGGGAACACACTACGCTCCGGCCCACTGAAAAAGGCTGCCGCCTCTCGCGTAAGCTCTTGACCGTCTCTTTCTCACTGAGCGAAGGTGGTCACCTACGGGTGCCATCCAGGCGTTCTTCAAATCCGGGCAACTACACGATTCACTATACTCGCGTTGCGTGGTACGCAGGCGTCATCAGCCGTTGCCTTTTCATTAAAGAAATACCTACCTCCATGACAGAACGCATTGTAACCCCCTTTGGCTTTAGTTCCTCCGCTGACGATGTCATCCGGGGCATCCATCTCCGGGGCCAGCGGGCCATTGTAACCGGCAGTTCGTCGGGCATCGGCATCGAGACGGCGTGGGGGCTGGCCGCTGCCGGGGCCGACGTCACGCTGGCGGTTCGTAATTTGGAGGTCGGCCGCACCGTGGCCGCCACCATTCAGGCGCAGACCGGCAATGCCAACGTGCGGGTCATGCCCCTGGATGTAAGCGACCACGCCTCCGTGCGGGCGTTTGTGGCGGCCTGGCAGGGCTCGTTGCATATCCTAATAAACAACGCCGGCATCATGGCCTTGCCCGAGCTTGCTCGCACGCCGGAAGGCTGGGAAATGCAATTCGCCACTAACTTCCTGGGTCATTTTGCCCTCACGGTGGGCCTGCACGACGCCCTGGCTGCCGAAGGCGGGCGCATCGTGTCGGTCAGTTCCAGTGGCCACTTGTTGGCACCGGTTTTCTTCGACGACCTATCGTTTAACTTCCTGCCGTATGACCCGTTCCTGGCCTACGGGCAGTCCAAAACGGCTTGTGCGTTGCTAGCAGTGGAAGCCACCCGCCGCTGGGCCACCGACGGCATTTATGCTAATGCCTTGAATCCTGGTGCTATTGCTACCAATTTGCAACAGCACACCGGGGGACTGAAAACCCCGCCCGAGCGGCGCAAAACTCCGTCGCAGGGCGCGGCCACAACGCTCCTGCTGGCTACTTCGCCCCAGCTGGCTGGCATTGGCGGACGCTACTTCGAAGACGGCAACGAAGCCGAAGTCGTTTTTCACCGGCCAGCCGACTACCGGGGCGTAGCAGCCTACGCCCTTGACGCCGCTAATGCGGAACGGCTGTGGGACGCTGCGCTGAACCTGATTGCGTAGGCACAGCATCGCGAGCGCAACAGTAAGACCAGAAATTCCCGTTAGGACCGAGGCGGCAGATTGTGGCGCGGGTCGGTGTGTCTCAGGAAACGCACGTTTTATAAGCACGGCAGGCCAACCCCATAATCGCCCAGCATGCCACCGGAGAAAGTGTCCCATCGGTTGTTCTCACGAATCAACGACTCACTATCTTCGCCGGCGTTGACTTCTTGAGAATTTGTCCATGGTGTTTGGTTACGCTCGCGTGAGTACCCCCGACCAGCAGCTGCACCTGCAGACCGACGCGCTGCAGGCCTACGGCTGCACCGAGGTGGTGCAAGAAAAAGTGTCGTCCGGAAAGGAGCGTCCGGCCCTGCAGCGCCTGCTCACCCACCTGCGCCCCGGTGACACGCTCGTCGTGTGGAAGTTGGACCGGCTGGGCCGCTCGCTCAAAGACCTGGTCACGCTGGTGACGGGCTTTCAACAGCAGGGCGTGCAGTTCGTCAGCCTACAGGACCACCTGGATACCACCACCGCCCAGGGCCGGCTTATGTTCAACCTGTTTGCCTCCCTGGCTGAGTTTGAGCGCGACCTGATCCGAGAGCGCACCAAAGCCGGCCTGACGGCGGCGCGAGCCCGGGGCCGGCAAGGCGGCCGACCGAAAGGTCTTTCGAAGGAAGCGCTGTCCAAAGCCCAGGCCGCCAAAACGCTCTACCTGCAGCAGGACAAAACCGTGGCTGAAATCGGGCAATTGCTCGGTGTCGGCCGGGCTACCATTTACCGCTACCTCGCGCACCTCGGGGTGCCCACCGGTGGAGCGGCCCAGCCGCCGTCCACTGCCCAGGTGGCCGAATAGCCGGCGCCGCCGCTTCCCTTTGCTGCTTCTGCATCCGCCCGGCCCATGCCCGTAGAATTTCTCAGCGACGAGCAGGCCGCCCGCTTCGGCTGCTACCCCGACGAGCCCAACCCCGAACAGCTGGCCCGGTTCTTTTACCTGAGCGCAGCCGATGCTCACTTCCTGGCCGCGCGCCGACGCCCCGCGAACAAATTGGGGTGTGCCGTGCAGCTCTGCACCCTGCGCTTTCTGGGCACTTTCCTGACCGACCCGCTGCGAGTGCCGGCCGTGGTGGTGCAGACGCTGGCCGAGCAGCTGCACGTGCCTGCAGACGCCTTGGCCGCGTACCGGACCCGGCCGAACACGTGGTACGACCACCAGGCCCGGATTGTGGCTCACCTCGGGTACACCCCGTTTGACGGGCGGCAGGCGTTTCGCATCACCCGCTGGCTCTACGCGCAGGTGCTGACCAGCACCGTCCGGCCCAGTGTGCTGTTTGATTTGACGACGGCCCACCTGGTCGCGCAACGGGTCGTCTTGCCCGGCGTCTCGCTGCTGGCCCGCCTGATTGCGCGGGTCCGCGAGCGCACCGGCCGCCACCTCTACCGCCAGCTGCGCACGCGCCTGCGCCCGCCCCAGCAAGCGGCGCTGGAAACCCTCCTAACCGTGCCGGCCGGGGAGCGGCTCACCCATCTGGAGCAACTGCGCACCCCGCCCACGCGCGTGTCTGCCCCGGCGCTGGCCGCCGCCTTGCGCCGCGTGGACGCAATTCGCGCCCTGGGCGTGAGCGCCGTCCCTGTGGATGACTTACCCGAAGCCCGGTTGGCGCGTTTGGCCCGCCACGCGCAGCTGGCTTGGGCACAAACGCTGCTCCGCATGGGCGAGGAACGCCGGCTGGCCACGCTGCTGGTCTTCGCCCAGACCCTGGAGCGCACCGCCACGGACGACGTGCTCGACCTCTTCGACAGCCTACTCACGTCGCTGGCCCTGCGGGGCGAAACCAAGCGCCGGCGCCAGCGCCTGCGCTCGCTCAAGGACCTGGACCAGGCCGCGCTGCTACTCCAGCAGGCCGTCGAGCTGCTGCTCGATGAGGCCGTACCGGCCGGGCAGGTGCGCCAGCAGGTGTTCGACCGCTTGGGCCAGGAGTCCTTGCGTACCGCTGCGGCCACCGTGCAGGAACTGGCCAGCCCGGAGGAAGACCCGTTGGCCGAAGCGTTGAGCGGCAGTTACGCCACGGTGCGCCGGTTTCTGCCCGCGTTGCTGGCCGGCATCGCCTTCGAGGGAACGCCCACCGCCAAGCCGCTGCTGGAGGCCTGGGCCTTTTTGCAGCGGCAGGAAGCCGGCGGCCGGGGCCGCCCGAAGTGGTCAGCCGCACCCCGCACGGTGGTCCCGAAGGGGTGGGCCCGGCGGGTGTTCCCGGCCAAAGGAGAAGTGAATCCGCAGGCCTACACCCTCTGCGTGCTGGAACGGCTGCAGCAGGCCTTGCGCCGCCGCGACATGTTCGTGCCGACCAGCGGGCGCCACGCCGACCCGCGGGCCGAGCTGTTGCGCGGCGCGGCCTGGGAAGCGGCGCGGGACCCGGTGGCCCGGGCCCTGGACCCGGTGGCCCGGGCCCTGGACCGCTCCCTGGACCCCACGGTGGAACTGGCCCAATTGGGGCAGCAGTTGCGCACGGCGTATGCCGAGGTCGGGGAGAACCTGGCCCGGCACACCGCCCTGCAGGTGGTTGAGCAAGACGGCCAGCCGGTCGTCACGCTCAGCGCGTTGCCGGCACAAGACGAGTCGGATTTGCTGGAGCACGTGCGCGAGCAGCTGGCGGCGGCCCTGCCCCAGGTCGAACTAGCGGCCCTGTTGCGGGAGGTGGACGCATTTACCGGCTTTGCCTATGCCTTTACCCACGTGGCCGACGGGCAGCCCGCTGCCGCCGACCTGCCACTGAGCATCTGCGCCGTGCTGCTGGCCCAGGCGTGCAACCTGGGGCTGAAAACCGTGGCCCGGGCCGACGTGCCGGCCCTGACGCTGGCGCGCCTAGCGTGGGTGCAGCAAAACTACCTGCGCGCGGAAACGCTTACCGCCGCCAATGCCCGGTTGGTGGATGCCCAGGCCGGGCTGCCGTTGGCCCAGGTCTGGGGCGGCGGGGAAGTGACCTCGGCCGACGGCATGCGCTTCGTCGTGCCCGTGCGCACGCTGCACGCGGGCTGGAACCGCAAATACTTCGGCTCCCAGCGCGGGGTGACCTACTACAATTTCACCAGCGACCAATTCACGGGCTTTCACGGCATCGTCATTCCCGGTACCCTGCGCGACTCGCTCTTCATCCTGGCCGGGCTGCTGGAGCAGCAAACCAGCCTGGACCCCAGGGAAATCATGGCCGATACCCACGGCTACAGCGACGTGGTCTTTGGCCTGTTTTCGCTGCTGGGCTACCGCTTCAGCCCCCGCCTGGCCGACCTGGCGGACCAGCGCTTCTGGCGGCTGGAAAAAGAGGACGACTACGGCCCGCTCAACGAGTTGGGCCGCCACGTGGTCAACGCCCGCCTGATTCACGACCACTGGGACGACATGCTGCGCCTGGCCGGCTCCCTGAAACTCGGCAAAGTAAAGGCCACGGCTGTCATGCGCACCCTGCAGCGAGCGGGCTCCCTCTCCGGGCTGGGGCGGGCCGTCGCGGAATTAGGCCGCGTCGAAAAAACGCTATACCTGCTGGCGTACGTGCAGGACGAGGCCTACCGCCGGCGCATCTTGGTGCAGCTCAATCGGGGCGAGGGGCGGCATGCCGTGGCGCGGGCGGTGTTCCATGGTAAGAAAGGCGAGTTGCGCCAGCGTTACCGCGAGGGCATGGAAGACCAATTAGGTGCCCTCGGGCTCGTGGTCAACGCCCTGGTGCTGTGGAACACGCGCTATCTGCAGCACGCCCTGGAAAGGTGGCAGCAGACGGAAGGCGTACTGGCCCCGGAGGACGTGGCCCGCCTCTCGCCCTTGCTGCACGAGCACGTCAACATGCTGGGCCGCTACGATTTTAGCTTGCCCGAACACATTGCTGCCGGCGAAATGCACCCCTTGCGCAACCCCGCCAGCTGGGAAGAACGGCTGGCCGAATTTCCTTAGCGTTGTTTTCCGTTCCTACTCTAGTGGAACCCC
>NZ_SRMB01000007.1 GCF_004745645.1 Hymenobacter metallicola
CCTGAACTGCTGCCCATGCACGTCTACTGGCCTAGTAAAGTAGTCCTACAGACCAGATTGAGTTCAAGAAACTCGTTCACCTTTCAACGTTCATTTAACTCAGGATGGTGATGAGTTTCCTGAACTCCTTGCTTTTCGGAAGTTTGGGTAAGGTCTCGTTCGTACGAGTGGAGCTTGGTCGTTTTAAAACAAAACCTAAGGGACGCAGGTACGCTACTTGCACCTTTCCTGGTTGAGCATGTCGACTTCCCGCCGCATTTTTCTCTGGACCCTTAGCGTGCTGGCCCTACTGGCCGCTGGTGGCTTTATCATTGGCTGCTCGATTTCGGCCCCGCGCTATGCAGGGCCCCGATCTGACCATTTCGATGGCAAGCAGTTTCAGAACGCGGGTGGGGTACATGCCCAGGAAGGTCTCAGGCCCATGCTGCGCTGGATGCTGCACCGCGAAAAAGGGCCGTTTCCGGAGCAGCCCGCCGCACCCTACGGTCCCAAGCCCCCGGCGCGCGTCAGCGGCGGGCAGCTGCGCGTGACCTTCGTCAACCACGGCACCTTTCTGCTACAAGTCGATGGCCTCAACATTCTGACCGACCCCATTTGGAGTGAGCGGACCAGCCCCTACCAGTGGATAGGCCCCAAACGGCTGCGCCCCCCGGGCCTTCGCTTCGAGGATTTGCCCAAAATCGACGTCGTTCTCATCAGCCACAACCACTACGACCACCTCGACGTGGGCACTCTGCGCCGCCTGGTGGCCCGCGACCAGCCCCGCATCTTTGCCGGGCTCGGCGTTGCGCAGTTTCTGACCGAGGAAAAGATACCCAATGCCACGGACCTGGAGTGGTGGCAGCAGGTGCCGCTCAGTGCCCAGGTCAAGCTCAACTGCGTTCCGGCCCAGCACTTCAGCGGCCGGGGCCTGCGCGACCGGGACGCGACGCTCTGGGCCGGCTACGTATTGCAAACCTCGGCCGGCAACCTGTATTATGCCGGCGACACTGGGTATGGGCAGTTTTTTGCCGAAATCGGGCGGCGCTTTGCTCCTATGCGCTTGGCCATCCTGCCCATTGGGGCTTACCGCCCGCAGTGGTTTATGGCTCCCATCCACATTTCGCCGGCCGAGGCCGTGCAGGCCCACCTGGATGTGCAAGCCCGGCAAAGCGTGGCCACGCACTTCGGCACTTTTCAACTTGCCGATGACGGCCTGACGGAGCCTGTCACCGATTTGCGCCGGGCTCTACAGGAAAAATCAGTGCCCGATTCAACTTTTTTGGTGCTGAAAGAAGGCGTGGGCTGGACAGCTCAACCGTAGGTCCGGCCCTTGTTCAAACAGCTTCCGGCCCCGGCTGCGGCTGGGCTCTAATTGGATAAAGCGACTAAGTAGCGAGCTATTAACACGCATGTATTAGAAGTACAATATACTTACAATCAAAATTTTACATCTTAGAAAGCACCCTCATTCCGAGCGGCAAGCTGGCCGTAAACTCCTCATTTATACGACAAAAGCTAGTCAGCCCTCCATCTAGCTCAACTGTAGCTGCGCCGGTAGTTGAGGTTGCCGTTCAGCTTTGGATAGGATACAACTTAGAACAGATAGTAGCCCAAAGAACAACCTTATCCGGCAGCCTCAGGTATATAGCGACACCACCATAGAGAGCATCTGCGCTTTCCTAACCACTGTTCTATATATGAGACTACACCTTACCTCCCCAAAAGCCTTGGTGCTGGGGTTGTCGTTGCTGGCTCTGGCGCCGCGCGACGGACACAGTCAGAACGCCGAGAAAAAAACCGGCCTCAGCCTGTACGGCTCTACCCTGCAATACCACGGTGACCATGGCTCCGAGTGGTTCAAGAACGACAAAATTGAGTTCGGCGCGGGCCTGAAACTAGGCCGCTACATCACGCCCGGCCTCGACCTGGGTCTGGACCTGAGCTACGGCGAAATGGCCTTTTCGGCCGACCCACCCAAGAACACGATTCAGCCTTTCAGCGGCTTCCGCGCCAACGTCGTGAACATCGGCATCCCGGTGACGCTGAAGCTAAACAACGGCTGGGCCTTCAAGGAAGACGCCTTCTTTGCCCCCTACCTAAGCCTGGCTCCTGGTATCTTCTTCGCCAGCACCGACCGGTTCCGCGCGACCAGCAACACCAACCCCGACAACCGCGACCTGTACGCGTTTGACATTCACGGCGCGGCTGGTATCCGCCTGAATTTCTCGTCGAGCGTATCGGCCTTCATCCAGACCGGCCAGCACTACATCCTGACCGACCAGATTGACGGCATTACGCTCAAAGGCAACATCAATGACCGCTACCTGCAGCACACGGCGGGCCTGACCTTCAACTTCGGCAAAACCATTGATACCGATGGGGACGGCGTAGGCGACAAGAAGGATAAGTGCCCCGGCACGCCCACCGGCGTAGCCGTAGACGCCAACGGCTGCCCCCTCGACGGCGACGGCGACGGTGTACCGGATTACCAAGATAAGTGCCCCACCGAAAAAGGTGTAGCTAACTTGGAAGGCTGCCCCGACCGTGACGGCGACGGTGTGCGCGACGGCGACGACGCCTGCCCCGACACCCCCGGCAAGGCCGAGCTGCGCGGCTGCCCCGATGCCGACAACGACGGTGTAATCGACTCGGCCGATAAGTGCCCCGATACTCCTGCCGGCGTGAAAGTTGACGCTACGGGTTGCCCCATTGATACCGACGGTGACGGTGTTCCGGACTACCTCGACCGCTGCCCACAACGTCCCGGCCCAGCTTCGAACAAAGGCTGCCCCGAAATGAAGGTGGAGGAGAAGAAAAAGCTCCAGGAAGCCACTAAGTACATCCAGTTCGAATTCGATAAGGCCACGCTGAAGCCGATTTCGTTCCCGACCCTGAATGGCCTGGTTGAAATCCTGAATGCTTACCCCGACTACTCGCTGGGCATCTCGGCCCACGCCGATAACAAGGGTGACGATGCCTACAACCTGCGTTTGTCGGATGCCCGCGCCGCCTCGGCCCGCACCTACATGCTCAGCAAAGGCATCCCCGCCGACCGCATCGTGTCGCATGGCTACGGCGAAACCAAGCCGATTGCCGATAACGCTACCGAAGCCGGCCGCGCCATCAACCGCCGCGTAGAGTTCGACGTGTACCTGCCCGGCGACCCGAACCCAGCGGAAACCAAGTACGGTCCGGCTCCCGAAATCCCGGCTGCGCCCGTAAAGGCAGCACCCGTGAAAAAGGCTCCGGTGAAAAAAGCCCCGGTTAAGAAAGCGGCCCCGCGCCGTAAGTAAGCTCCGGCATCTGCCTCGAGCAGATTGAGTACCTTCCTAAAAGTGGCCAGCTACGGTAGCTGGCCACTTTTTTTGTGCCTATTCGGTTTGTATCAATCAGTCGGAACGAAAAAAACGGAATTGCACTTTTCAGCCTGCTCAGCTTTTGGCTACTAATTCACCAATTGGTAAAATCCAGTTCTAAATAATGTGTAATTTTGTAGCATCGGTAAAAACTGGCCTGGTTAGCAGCTTGTCTTATCGTATCTTACCTAGCTTTTTTCAATTGCCCCCTGGAACCTCCTTCTAGTTCTCTATGAAAATATTGTACTTTTTTAGTGCCATCATGTTTTGTAGTCTGACTAGCTCGGCGCAAGACCAGATGTACCAGACGCCGCCCAAATCCATTGCGGCCCTCGCCGACGCCCCGAGCACGCCCCGCGTGAGCGTGTCGTCGAATGGGCAGTGGATGCTGCTGCTCGACAATCAGGACATGCCCAGCATTGCCGACCTCTCGCAGCCCGAACTGCGCATAGGCGGTTTGCGCATCAACCCTAAAACCAACGGCCCGAGCCGGGTGAGCTACATTTCCAAGCTCCGGCTCAAACACTTGCCCGACGGCAAGGAGCTGCTGGTGCAGGGTTTGCCGGCCAAAGCCCGCATCAGCGAAGTGACCTGGTCGCCCGATAACACCAAGGTTGCCTTCACGCACACCTCCGACCGGCACGTGGAGCTCTGGATTCTGGACGTGGCCTCGGCTTCGGCCCGCCTGATGCCCAACCTGTTTCTGAACAGCGTGTTCGGCAAGTCCTTCGAGTGGGTATCCGACAGCCAGACGCTACTGGCCCGCGCTATTGTGGGCGGCCGGGGCGAAACTCCCATTATTAGCCCCGTGCCGATGGGCCCCACGGTGCAGGAAAACAGCGGCAAGAAAGCCCCGGCCCGCACCTACCAGGATTTGCTGAAAAACCCGACCGACGAAAAGCTGTTCGAGTTTTACGCTACTTCTCAGGTGGTAAAAGTGACCGTAACGGGCCGCATGCAGCCGCTGGGCCAGCCCGGCATTGTGCAGCAGGCCTCGCCCTCGCCCAACGGCCGCTACGCCCTGATTAAAACCCGGCACCGCCCCTATTCCTATACATTGCCCTACAGCGACTTCCCGCTGCAGGTTGACATTATGAGCATGGAAGGCCTGCTGGTGAAAACCATGGCCGACCTGCCCCTGGCCGACAATGTACCCAGCAGCTTCGACGCGGTAGCCACGGGCCAGCGCAACCACGGCTGGCGCGCCGACGTGCCCTCGACCCTGTACTGGGTAGAAGCTCAGGATGGCGGCGACCCGAAGGCTACGGCTACGGTGCGTGAGAAAATCTTTACCCTGGCCGCGCCCTTCGAAACCGAACCCCAGGAACTGGCCTCTCTCCCCCTGCGCTTCCGCGACATTATTTGGGGCAATGCCAACCTGGCCCTGATTGAGGGCTACCGTTGGGCCGACCGCAAGGAAATGACCTGGACCCTGAACCCGACCACCAAAACGCAGCCCGTGGTGCTCTTCGACCGGTCGTCCCAGGATACGTACACGGCGCCCGGCACGCCCTATACCCAGCACAACCTCACGGGCAATGAGGTGTTGGCAACCGATGCCAAGGGCGAAACCCTGTATTTCATCGGCGCCGGAGCCTCACCCGAAGGCGACCGGCCTTTCGTGGATGAGCTGGACGTAGCCACCAAGAAAAGCACCCGCTGGTGGCGTTCCGAGGCCCCCTTCTACGAGGTGCCCGTCACGATTCTGGATCTGAACAAACGCCAGCTTATCACGCGGCGCGAGTCGCAGCAGGAAGCGCCCAATTATTACCTGCGGGAAGTAAAAAGCGCCAAGCTGACGCCCCTGACCAAGTTTGCCAACCCTTACGCGGCCGTGGGTAACCTGACCAAGCAAGTACTGAAGTATAAGCGGGCCGATGGCGTCGACTTGACAGCTAACCTGTACCTGCCCTACGGCTACAAGAAGGAAGACGGCCCCCTGCCTACGCTGATGGAGGCCTACCCCGTGGAGTTCAAGAACAAAGCCAATGCCGGCCAGGTAAAAGGCTCGCCGTATGCCTTTACCCGCCTAAGCTGGGGCTCGCCTATCTACTGGGTCACCCAGGGCTACGCCGTGCTGCAAGGCACCAGCATTCCGATTGTGGGCGAAGGCGCCAAAGAACCCAACGATACCTACGTAGACCAGCTGGTGGCCAGTGCCAAGGCGGCCATCGACGAAGGGGCCCGGCTGGGGGTAGTCGACCGGAAGCGGGTGGCGGTAATGGGCCACTCGTACGGGGCCTTCATGACGGCCAACCTGCTGGCCCACACCGACCTGTTTAAGGCCGGTATTGCCCGCAGCGGCGCTTACAACCGTACCCTGACGCCCTTTGGCTTCCAGGCCGAGGAGCGGACGTACTGGGAAGCGCCGGAGGTCTACACGAAAATGTCGCCCTTCACCTACGCCGATAAAATTAAGACGCCGCTGCTGCTCATTCACGGGGAAGCCGACAACAACTCGGGCACTTTCCCACTGCAGAGTGAGCGGTTTTACAACGCGCTGAAAGGCCACGGGGCCACGGTGCGCTACGTGGTGCTGCCTTTTGAGGCCCACGGCTACTCGGCCCGCGAATCGGTGATGCACACGCTGTGGGAAATGAACAGCTGGCTCGATAAGTACGTGAAGCAGCCCGCCGCCGCGGCCCCGGCCACTCCCGACCAGAGTGCGGTGGGAACCAAGACAGAAGGCAACTAACACACTTTTCCTGACCCATAAAAAAAGCCCCGATCTGCATAGGTCGGGGCTTTTTTTGTGAGGTAGAATTTATTGGCTCGGGGTAGCCCGGCAATAGTCGCGCAGTTGCAGTCCATTGCGGATAGCGGAGGTGTCAATGTCGTTGTTGAAATAAATATAGGCCTGCTTTATCACGGGTTCCTGCCGTATTCTTTCGGCCAGCTGAATCAACTCCTGCTCCGAATAGGGCGACTTATAGAGCTCCGGAATGCCGTGCAGCCGGTAGTATAGCGTGGGGGTGTTGGCAATGACAGCAGTAGGCAGGGCCGGATGGCTTTGCCCGCAGAAGCTGATGTTGCGGCGGGCCAGCTCCTGAAACACGTGCCCGTCCCACCAGCTCGGGTGCCGAAACTCGAGTACGTTGGCAAAGGCCGGATTCAGGCTTTCGACGATTTTGTGCAGGCGCTCCTCCGAATAGGCCGTGCGGGGCGGCAGCTGAAACAGCACTGGCCCCAGCTTTTCGCGCAGACCTTCGTGCATAGTCCCGTAGAAATCGGCCAGCAGCTGGGCACAGTCGTTGAACTGCTTGTAGTGGGTAATCAGCCGAGGGGCTTTGGTGGCAAAGACAAATTCCGGCGGGCTGATGTTGTACCAGTTTTCCACGAAAGAGAGCTGCGGAAACCGATAAAACGTCACGTTCAGCTCCAGCGTGTTGAAGTGCTGGCTGTAGAATTCGAACCAGCGGCGCTGGGGCAGTTTCTCGGGATAAAACGAGCCGCGCCAGTGCCGGTAGTGAAATCCCGAACAGCCAATAAACCAGGAATCCATAGGCAGGATATCGTAAGACAGATCAAGCGTTTATACGCTGAATATCTGGCGGCAGTCAACGGGTAACCTTGCACGGAGGAGCCACGTTTAAGCCCATAGTTCTATTACATCACCTTTAAATTCAAACGTCATGAAAACGTTCAAGATATATATGGTCATGTTGCTCGCCTTTTTTATGCTGAGCACTACGGTCAACACTGCCCAGGCGCAGGACGCTCCCAAGAAAGGTTGGAGCAAAAAGGCTAAAGGTGCCGCCATCGGTGGCGGGGCTGGCGTAGTAGGTGGTGCCGTGGTAGGTGGTACCAAGGGCGCCATCATTGGCGGGGTAGCCGGCGCTGCTGCCGGGGGCCTGATTGGTCGTAAGAAAGACAGAAAGAAAGACCCGGTTCGTCATGCCGAGTACACTAAAAAAGACTAAGTCCGAAGCTGCTTAACGCAAGTTTAGTGACAAGCAAGAGCCCGTAGCACCACGCTACGGGCTCTTTTTTTGTCCTTTTTTGATCCTTGTTGCAGAATTGGCCTGGGCCACGCGGCCTCTTATTCTCCCTAGGACCCCGCTTTATTTATAAAGATTTAAATATAGACTATAAAAATATCTCACGCGCGTTATATAAAAAATATTTTTCTTTTTACAAAACCTATTTTTTCAACCCGCCGTTAAAACCACCATAATTCAAATCAAACTTTGAACAATACAATAAATAGCCATGAAAAACGTTTCTTCGTTTCTGCCTTTTTTTGCCCTCTGCGCTACTGTTTCTTTCTCGAGCTGCTCGAAAGAAGCCGACGAAATCACCCCGGAGAACCTGACGGCCGAAACCGCCAGCAACTCGACTAAAGCCCGCCCCCTACCCTGCGACGACTTCGACTACCACATGGATACCAGCGGCAATGGTAATCGTTGTTGGCGGCAGGACATTGTCCGGAACGAGTACATGACCCGGACCCTGCTCAACCTCAATTACGAAGTGTACATGACGCAAACTAAATACACGATTACCCCTTCCGGCATCGAAACCTCGGTCTGGGAAGGTACAATTCCCAACAGCAACGACGTTCCCAAATCCAAAACCGTATTCAAAACCAACATTTGGAACGAGTGCGGCAAGTACTACGACTCGGAATGTGAGAAATTCGCCAACGGCAAAATGGTTCTTACCCTGGTGCACAAAGCCAGCGACAAAGGCAAGTAAACCGGTTGCCGCCTCGACTAAAAAAGCCGCTCTGTGCCTTACAGAGCGGCTTTTTCGGTTTTACTTGCGGTAGGCGAATCACCTGTTGAGGCGGAGCACTTATTGCTTTACAATGTGCTGGTACTGCACTTTGCCCTTCTGCTCTACCCCTACCAGATACAGGCCCGGCAGCCAAGCGTGAGTAGCTAGCCGCAAGCTGCCATCGGCGGCCACAGTGGTCGATACGGGCAGTAGGCGCCCCATATTGTCTCGGACACTGACCTGGGCCGCCGTTGCGGGCTGGGCCGCGCGAATAGTCAGCACATTTTCTACCGGATTAGGATAAAGCTGCAGCCGCTGACCAGAAGCCGCAGCGGCGGCGGCCAGTGGAGTACTGAGCTGGCTCAGGCGGTAGCGCCGCAGAAAGCGCCACACTTCCCGGCTGGCGTTGATGTCGCGGTTGGTGACGCCAATTGTGACGGCCGCCCCCGGCCAGGTGTGGCCCCCGTCGATGATTTTGTAGTGCTCAACCACGCTGCCGTTGCGGCCGCCGCTGTACACGTACCGCTCGGCCGTGCTGCCGTCGGTGGTGCTGGTATTGGGCACGTTGGTGACAGTAGGCGTGGGCGAGCAGCCATTAAAGCGCACCCAGTAATCGACAACGGTTGGAATGGGGGCAAACAGGATGTTGCCGTTGTAGGGGACGGTATTGTCGGCCGTGCCGTGAATTTCCATTACCGGCACCGGATGCTGGGGCGTGCAGGCGCTCAGGCGACTTTGCACAATGCTGCCCGTAACCGAGCCAATGGCGGCCACTCGGTTGCTGAGCTTGCAGGCCAGCTCATAGCTCATAAAGCCCCCGTTGCTCATGCCGGTGCTGTACACCCGGTCGGGGTCGATGGTGTAGCGGCTTTGCAGGGCAGTCAGCAGCTCGGACAGAAAGGCCACATCATCGACGCCGCCGGCGCCGGGGGCCACGAAGGTGTTCCAGAAGCGGCTGCCGGAGGCGTCAAGGGTGCCGTTGGGGTGCACGATGAGGAAATTGGCCGTATCGGCAATGGGCCGGAAGTCGCCGTAAAACTCCTGCTCCAGGTTGTTGGAACCATAGCCGTGCAGGTTAAAGAGCAGGGGCACGGCTTTGCCCGGGGAGTAGCCGGCCGGCACGTAGAGCCGATAGTCGCGCGTGATACCGCCGCTGACGATGGTGCCCGTCACGGTGCTTTGGGCCTGGCTGAAGCCGGGCAGTAGTAAGGCCAGCCCAAGGGCCGCCGGGAGTAGAGTTTTCATAGAGCAATAGTGGTAACGGGTTAAAACCAGTGCCTTAAAATGCAGCCCTGCGAAGGTACTACGCGGGAGTTGCCCACAAGGCCGATTTGGCGCTTACACAGCCTTCGTCAACTCCTGCATCTTTTTGGCGTCGCCCACGCCCACGCCGCCGATGCCGTTGTTGAAAAACAAGTAGACCTGCTCGAGCCGGGGAATGGCCGCAATTTGCTCGACAATATTCCGCAAAAACTCCCGGCTGTATTCCGACTTATACAACTCCGGCACACCGTGGAAGCGGTAATACACCATGCTGGTGGTAGCCACGGCCTCATCGGGCAGGGGCAGCGGGTGGCTTTGGCTCACGAAGGAAATCTTGTGCCGGCTCAGCTGCTGAAACACCTCCCCCTCCCACCAGCTCGGGTGCCGAAACTCCACCACGTTCTCAAACGCGGGGTCCAGCTGATCGACCAGGCGCTGAAACAACGCTTCGGTGTAGGCAGCCTTGGGCGGCAGCTGAAACAGTACCGGCCCGAGCTTGTCCTGCAGCCCCTCGCGAATAGTGGCGTAAAACTCGGCCAGAATCGGCTCGGCTTCGGCGTTGAATTTCTTGTAGTGCGTCACCTGCCGCGGCGCCTTCACGGCAAACCGGAACCCGGGCGGGCTTTGCTGGTAGAGCTTCTCGAAAAAGCTCAGCTCGGGCATGCGGTAGAAGGTCACGTTCAGCTCCAGGGTGTTGAAGTGGGTGCAGTAGTATTCAAACCACTTGCGCGGAGGCACCTCGGGCGGGTAAAACACGCCTTTCCAGTCACGGAACGAAAAGCCGGAACAGCCGATGTAGGTAGCGGGCATACGCAGAAAGCTGAGGTGAAACTGCCTTCTACGCAAGCCCGGGCCGTAGTGCTACCCAGACAGTTGTAAGGCGCTTTCTGATTGATGGTAATACATCACAGGCTCTCCGCTGACGTGGAGTAGCATTCTGTCAGCGCCCCGCCGACCGTTAGCAACCAAGTCGCCCCGTTCGGGTACCCGACAACCGAAGGGTTATTTCACCTACTATTGCCTATATTAGATATACTCCCTCGGGGGCAGGCTCCGGCTTCGTGGGAGTTGTGCCCGGTACCCGGCCCGCGCTTGGCCCCTGCGCCGAGCCGGGCAGTTTCTGACGCGGCCTGCTCAACCGCACGGCAGCCTTGTACTGCCGCTTCCGGCCCGCTATTTCCGCAACTGCTATGCCTATGAAACTTCTGCCCGCCGCGGCCTTGTGGGTGGTGTTGGGCGGCCTGCTCAGCCCAGCCTGCCGCCAAGCCACTTCCCAGGCCCCCTCCCAAGCCGAAATAAATGCCATTGGGCTAAAGCAGGGCAGCATTACCATGTGCGGGCCAGCTTCCGGCCAACAGCTGGGCACGGCCACCTTTGGCACGTCGTGCTCAGCAGCCGTGCAGCCCGATTTTAACTTGGCCCTGACGCTGCTCCACTCCTTTGAGTACGACGAGGCCGAGAAGGTTTTTGCCCGCGTTATTGCCCGGGAGCCAAGCTGCGCCATGGCCTACTGGGGGGTGGCCATGTGCAGCTACCACCCACTCTGGACCCCGCCCAGCCCGGCCGAGCTGACTAAGGGTGCCAAAGCTATTGAGCTGGCGCAGCGTCTACCGGGCAAAACGCCCCGGGAAACGGCCTACATTCAGGTCTTGCAGGCCTTCTACCAGGATTGGGAACACGTGGAGCACAAAGTCCGGGCGTTGCGGTTGGAGCAGGCCATGGCCCGCGTCCATGCCCAGTATCCCCAGGACCCGGAGGCTACCATCTTTTACGCCCTGGCCCTGGATGCCGCCGCGGACCCGACCGACAAAACCTTCGTTAAGCAGAAAAAGGCGGGGGCCCTGCTGCAAGCCCTCTACCCCGGGGAGCCCAACCACCCCGGCATTCTGCACTACCTCATCCACACCTACGACTACCCGGAACTGGCCCGCTTGGCCTTGCCGGCCACCCGCAAATATGCGTCGGTGGCACCTTCTTCGGCTCATGCCTTGCACATGCCCTCCCACATTTTCACCCGCCTGGGGCTCTGGGACGAATGCATAACCTCTAACCTAGCCGCTACGGAGTCGGCGCGGTGCTACGCGGCCAGCACGGGCCTACCCGGCCACTGGGACGAGGAGCTGCACGGCCTCGATTATCTGATGTATGCCTACCTGCAACAAGGCAAAACCGAGCTGGCCCGGGCCCAGTGGCAGTACCTGGCCACGATTCGGGAGGTGACGCCGGTGAACTTTAAGGTGGCCTACGCCTACGCCGCCATTCCGGCGCGCTACGTGCTCGAAAACCGACTTTGGCAGGAAGCGGCCCGCCTGCCCCTGCGGCCTGGCTCACTCGATTGGCAGCAATATCCCTGGCAGGCCGGTATCATTCACTTCACCCGGGCTCTGGGCCAGGCTCACCTTGGCCACCCCGATTCGGCCCGCCGGGAAGTAGAAGCACTGCGCGGGCTGCACCACGCGCTACTTGGGCAAAAAGATGCTTACAAGGCCACCCAAGTCCAGATTCAGCTGCTGGGGGCCGAAGCCTGGACTCTGCTGGCCGCAGGAGAAGCTGCCGCCGCCGAGCAGCGCATGCGCCAAGCCGCCGACCTGGAAGACCGCACTGAAAAGCACCCCGTAACGCCCAGCGAAGTGCTGCCGGCCCGGGAGCTGCTAGCCGACATGCTCCTGCAGCTCCAGCGCCCCCAGGAGGCGCTGGCCGCGTACGAGGCCAACTTACGAACGCACCCCAACCGTCGCAACGGGCTGCGGGGCGCGGCTACGGCAGCAGCGCAAAGTGGAGCCCCGGAAAAAGCCGCACGTTATGGGCAGCAGTTGCGGAAAGTGACTCTCCCCCTTACAACGGGTCGGGCCGATAAGGGGGCATGGCTTGCTTTGCCGTGAGTTCGTTTGAACCGGACTACCTGCTTGGTTGCTACTACCAACAACGCCCCGAAACCACTCAGGCTCCGGGGCGTTGTTTTAGCTACGCAAGCTACTACCTAGAGCAGCAGCTTATCAATGGAAACCGGCAGGTTGCGGATGCGCTTGCCGGTGGCGTGGAAGGCGGCGTTGGCCACGGCGGCCGCCACGCCCAGCAGGCCTACTTCGCCCAGGCCTTTGATGCCCAGCGGGTTTACCTTGTCGTCTTCCTCCTCCACGAAAATCACGTCGATGTCGTGGATGTCGGCGCTGACGGGAATGTGGTACTCGCTGTAGTTATGGTTCATGTAGCGGCCGAAGCCGTGGTCCATCACGCTTTCCTCCATCAAGGCCATGCTGATGCCCCACACCACCGAGCCCAGGACCTGGCTGCGGGCCGTTTTGGGATTCAGAATACGGCCGGCTGCCACGGCATTCACCACCCGCGTCACGTGCAGGGTGCCCAGCTCGGGGTCTACTTTCACCTCCACAAACACCGCGTTATGGGCGTGCAGGGAGTTTTTGAGCTGGTTGATGGGGTTGGGCAGCATCGTGTTTTCGGCCTCCAGCTTGTCCTTGCCGCTGGCGGGCAGAATGTCGCGGATGACGACGGCCTGGTTGATGTCGGCATTCAGGCGGATCTGGCCGTTGACAAACTCCACATCCTCGTATGCAGCGCCTTTCAGTGGGGAGCCTTCCATCTTCTGGGCCAGCTTGAGCAGCTGCTCGCCCAGCTTGTCGCACACCTGCTTCACGGCGTTGCCCACGGAAGCGGCCGTCCAGGAACCGCCCTGCAGCGGCGCCTCAGGCTGATTGGTGTCGCCGAGCTTGAAGGTCACGGCTTCCAGGGGCAAACCCAGCGTTTGGGCGGCAATCTGGGTCATGATGGTGTAGGTGCCGGTGCCGATGTCGTTGGTACCGCTGAGCACCGTCAGATGGCCGTCGGCGGTGAAGGTGGCACTGGCGGCGCACTTCTGGATGCTGGCATCCCAGACGCCGGTAGCCATGCCCCAGCCCACCAGCAGGTCGCCGTCGCGCATGGAGCGGGGCTCGGGGTTGCGCTTTTCCCAGCCAAATTTAGCCGCGCCTTCGTGGTAGCACTCGCGCAGCTTCTTGCTCGAAAACTCCCGCTTCAGGTTCTGGTCGCGCTCGGCGTAGTTGCGCAGGCGGAATTCCAGCGGGTCAATACCGGCTGCGTAGGCCATTTCGTCCATGGCGCATTCCAGGGCAAACGAGCCGGTGGCCGCGCCGGGGGCCCGCATGTCCTGGGGCGTGTACACGTCGATTTTAGCCAGCTGGTAAGTCAGCTTCACGTTGTCGCACTGGTAGAGCATGCCCGACCAGTTGACCACGTTTTCGGTGTAGTCCTCAAACTGCGAGGTTTCGTGCAGGGCGTGGTGGTGCAGGGCAGCCAGGGAGCCGTCGGGGTTGGTACCCAGCTCCACGTATTGCAGCGTGTGGGGCCGGTGGCCCATGCTGAACATCTGCTGCCGCGTCATCGACACGCGCACCGAGCGTTTGAGCTCCAGAGCGGCCAGTACGGCCATAAACAGCTGGTACTGGGGCCGCAGCCCCGAGCCGAAGCCGCCGCCGGTGTATTGCGACACGACGTGCGCCTCGTCCTTGCTGAGCCCGAACACCTTCATGACGTACTGCTGGGAGTTGAAGGCACCCTGGGTCTTGTCGTAAATATTGAGCTTTTTGTCGCCCAGAAACTCCACCGTGGAGGCAAACATCTCCATCGGGTTGTGGTGCTGGGCCAGGTGGATATACTCGCCCTCGACGCGGTGAGTGGCATTTTTCAGTTCCTTGTCGGGGTTGCCGCGGGGCTTGGGCGGGGGCACCCAGCCGGTTTTGCCTCGGCCGGGCTCGAAGCCGTCGTCGCGCTTGGTTTCCAGGTCGGTGTCGTGCTTGGTCACCTCGTACTCGATGCGCAGCAGGGCGGCGGCGTAGCGGGCTAGCTCGAAGGTTTCGGCCACCACCAGGGCCACGGGCTGCATGCTGTACTTTACTTCATTGCCCTGCAACGGCCGGAACGGCGAGCCCCCGGGGGCCACATCGTCCTTGTAGCTTCTATCAAACCAGGCCAGGGAAGGCACATTTTCGTGGGAGAAAACCTGCAGCACGCCCGGAATAGCCAGGATTTCGTCGGCGTAGATTTTCGTGATTTTACCCTTGGCAATAGAGCTGCTCACAATGTGACCGTAGGCCAGATGGGGCACGTTGAACTCGGCGGCGTACTTGGCCGCGCCCGTTACTTTGGCCGGCCCATCGACGCGGTTGACGGGCTTACCGATATAGGAGGTCGTGCTCATGGATTCGAGTTAGTAAAGATGTCGGACGCGTGCTGGGTGCCTTCGGCGGCCTGCTTGAGGGCCCGCACAATGGCGCGCTTGGCCAGCTCGATTTTAAAGGTGTTGTGTCCGTAGCCCCGGGCACTTGAAACCACGGCCGCCGCTGCCTTGCGAAACGTGTCCTCCGTAGCGGGCTGACCTTTGAGCAACTCTTCGGCCTGCTGGTCGCGCCAGGGTTTGTGGGCCACACCGCCCAGCGCCAGCCGGGCTTCCTTGATGGTGTTGCCGTCGAGCTGCAAGGCCGCCGCCACCGATACCAGAGCAAAAGCGTAGGATTGCCGGTCGCGCAGCTTGAGGTAGCTGAAGTGCTGACTGAAATCCTCGTTAGGCAGGTCGATGGCCGTCACAAGTTCGTCGGGGGCCAGGGTGTGGTCAAACTCGGGCGCGTCGCCGGGCAGGCGGTGGAAGTTCTCGAATTTCACGGTCCGCTCGCCGTTTTGGCCGCTCACGCGCACGGTGGCTTTCAGGGCGGCCAGGGCCACGCACATATCCGAGGGGTGGGTGGCAATGCACTGCTCACTGGTACCCAGAATGGCATGAATCCGGTTGTAGCCGCCGATGGCCGAGCAGCCCGAGCCCGGCTCCCGCTTGTTGCAGGGCGTGGCCGTATCGTAGAAATAGTAGCAGCGGGTGCGCTGAAACAGGTTGCCGCCGTTGGTGGCCATGTTGCGCAGCTGGGGCGAGGCCCCGGCCAGAATAGCCTGGTTTAGCAGCGGGTAGCGCTTCTGCACCTCGGGGTGCCAGGCGGTGTCGGCGTTGGTAGCCAGCGCGCCCAGGCGCAGGCCGCCGTCGGGCGCCGCTTCGATGGCTTTGAGGGGCAGATGGTTGAGGTCGAGTAGCCGGGAGGGCCGCTCAACGTTTTCCTTCATCAAATCCAGGATGTTGGTGCCCCCGGCAATGAATTTGACGGCATTGTCGGCCGCCTTTTCGCGGACGGCCGCCTCCACGCCACTGGCGCGGGTGTAGGTGAAACTGTTCATGTTGTAGAGCTCAGAGCTGAGATATTGGAACTTAGAATATGGTTAGTAGCAGAGGCTATTCGTCCCTGAGCTCTACCTTCTGAGTTCTGAATTCTTACTGTGCAATACCTCTTCAATAGCCGATACGATGTTGGTATAGGCCCCGCAGCGGCAGAGGTTGCCGCTCATCATTTCCCGGATTTCGGCGGTAGTTTTGGCTTTGCCCTCGGTGAGCAGGCCCACGGCCGAGCAGATCTGGCCGGGCGTACAGTAGCCGCACTGAAAGGCGTCGTGGTCGACGAAGGCTTGCTGCAGCGGGTGCAGGTTATCCTCGGTGCCCAGGCCTTCAACGGTCGTAATGTCGGCGCCTTCCTGCATGACGGCCAGCGTAAGGCAGGAGTTGATGCGCTTGCCGTCGACCAGCACGGTACAGGCCCCGCACTGCCCATGGTCGCAGCCTTTCTTGGTGCCGGTCAGGTCGAGGTATTCGCGCAGGGCGTCGAGCAAAGAGGTCCAGGGCGCAAGCTGCAGGTGCCGCTCTACCCCGTTGATTTTCAGCGTAACCGTACTTGTGGGCGGCGGCGGGGCAATAGCGGCCTGGCCCAAGGCGGCTTGGGTTGTGGGTGTATTCATAAACTGGCACGGATAAGTAGGTGAAAGAATAGAGCTGGGAAGGGGCGTTTGCCTGGCGGTCGAAAACGGTTGCTTTCGGCGGTTTGCAGCAGAGCCTCCCTACCCTGCTTACGCCCGGAGCTGAACCAGTGTTGGGGCCACCCGGCTTCTTTTTACAGGTTTCGTCTTATTCATACTGATTATAAGCAAGGCGGCCAGCACCAAGTCCTTCTGCCGCATCCTACTGGGCAGCAGCCCACACGCCCCCGCTTCCCGCCCCGGCAACGTTCCCGGCAACGTGTGCAGGAATATATATTCTACTATTCTTTACCAGAGCCCGGGCAAGCCCGACCTTACCCGCCGCTGTCCCACACCAATTCGCTGTTCGTCAGCTACCCTTCTATCCTGCCCTACCACTTCCCACAGTCTGATGAAGAAAACGTTACTAACCGCCCTGCTGGCCCTGGGCAGTGCCACGACGACCTGCTCTTTCGCCCAAACAGCCCCGTTCGGCGTGTTTGGCTTTGCTACTCAAACCACCGGCACGACCGGCGGCGCGGGCGGCACTTCCGTAACCGTCAGCACCGGCACTGCCCTGATGGCGGCCATTGTAGCCAATAAGAGCAATGCCCCGCTCACCATTTACATCAACGGGGTGATTACGCCGGCCAACACGCCCAGCACCTACGACAAGATTGAAATCAAGGACCGTAACAACATCTCCCTTATCGGGGTGGGTACGGGTGGCGAGTTCAACGGCATCGGGCTCTACGTGCGGCGGGCCGCCAATATCATCATTCAGAACATCAAGGTGCACCACGTACTGCTCGGGCCCAAGGATTGTATCGGCATCGAAGGGCCGGCCAACCACATCTGGGTAGACCACTGTGAGCTGTACAACCAGTACCAGGGCGTAGGCGTTGATGAGTACGACGGGCTGCTCGACATCAAGGACGACGCCGAGTACGTGACCTTCTCGTGGAATTACCTGCACGACGCCTGGAAAGCCAGCCTGAGCGGCTACACCGAAACCGACACGTACAACCGTAAAATCACCTACCACCACAACCGCTTCGAGAACATCAACTCCCGCCTGCCCCTGTTTCGGGGCGGCACGGGCCACGTGTTCAACAACTACTACCAGGACATTGCCGCCACGGCCATCAACTCGCGCGTGGGCGCCTGCGTCCGGATTGAGAACAACTACTTCCTCAACACCAAGAACCCCTACGTTTCGGCCTACAGCAGCGTAGTGGGCTACGGCGACATCACCGGCAACCTACTCGTCAACAGCCCTTTTCAGTATTCCAACGACACCTACCAACTCGGTGCCTGCACGCTGGCCGTTCCCTACTCCTACGCGGCGGTGCTCCATACCGCGGCCGACGTGCCGGCCGTGGTGGTAGCCGGGGCCGGCGTGGGCAAGCTGGGCAGCGTAACGGCCAACCGCCAGCCGGCGGCCGGCCAGTTCGACGTGTTTCCCAACCCCTTTAACGGCTCGGCCACGTTTGTGCTGAACCTGACCAGTCCCAGCCGGGTGGGCATTGCGCTCTACACCGCGGAAGGCCGTAAAGTGGCCGACGTAGCGACGCCCACGCAGGTGCTGAGTACCGGGCAACACCGCATTGCTTACCAGAATGCCGCCCTCACCCCGGGTCTGTATTTCTACGTGGCAACCACCGACCAGGGGAGCTTCTCCCAGAAGCTGGTGGTGCAGTAGGCCCGCTTGGCTAAACCCCACTACAACGCTGGGGCAGATACCAACTCAGTACCCGCCCCGGCGTCGGGTTCAGTGAAGCTTCTTGCGGCGCCTACGCAAAGCAATGATAAGAAGCGGCACGACGGCGCAGGCGTACAGAAGCCACACCGGACTGTGCTTTACCTGGCCGGCGGCCTGGTCAGCCGTAACCAGCACGCTCGATCTGCCCCGCCAGTGGCCGACCAGGCCGCTGACAACCAGAAACAGGCTGAGGGCCAGCAACAGCTTGTCGCCGTGTTGGCCGAGCCACTCCCGGGATTGTTGCATAGCGTAAATCTAGCAGCCGCAGGAAGCCGCTGCCTCGTTGCTACCGGCTGAGGTGCTGGCCGGGGCCGGACCGCAGGGAAACAAGCCAAAATGCCGCTCCTTGGTGCCATCCACGCGGAAGTACGCGCCGTAGCGGGTTTGGCTGACCATGTCGGCCGTGTTGCCGCAGACCAGCATGGGCCGGCCGGTTTCGAAGAAGTGGTGGTCGTCGAGGGTGAAGCCGTGGGGCTCGTCGGGGGCGGTGCCGAGGTACGTGGCCACCTGCCCGTAGTCTTCGCACTGGTCTTCCAGATCGAGCTTGAAGGCCCGCACCGTGAGCGAATAGAACTTGATGTTGCCCACCTTCCGCTCGATTTCGGCGTTGTTGATGGTCAGGCGGCGCTGGGCGGTCAGGCGGTAGTCCCGAATGCCTAAGTCGCGCAACAGGCGGCGGAAGTCCTCGGTGTACATGGCCCCGCCGAGGCACTCACCGTAGAGCACGGGGTCCTGGCGCAGGCTTTCGGGCAGGCGGCGGTCAGCAAATACGTCGGCAATGAACAGTTCGCCGCCGGGCTTGAGCACCCGGAAAATCTCGCGGTAAGTAGCGGCCTTGTCGGTGCTCAGGTTCAGCACGCAGTTGCTTACCACCAGGTCCACGCTATTGTCGGCAATGCCGGCCGACTGCAAGTCTTCGATAAAACCGTGGCGAAACTCCACGTTGGGCTGCCGGTAGCCAAACCGCTCGGTGTGGGCCGCCACGTGGCGCCGGGCCACGGCCAGCTGCTCCTCGGTCATGTCGACGCCGATGACGCGGCCCTCCTCTCCTACCAACTTAGAAAGCAGGTAGGCGTCGCGGCCCGAGCCCGAGCCCAGGTCCAGCACGGTGAGGCCTTCCACGGCGGACGGAATGCAGACGCCGCAGCCGTAATACTTCTCCAGCACCTCGGGCTCCAGCTGGGCCAGAATCCGCTTGTGGGCCGCCGGAATATCGTCGGTGCAGCAGGCGTTGGTTTTTAGATCGAGGTTGGTTTGCAGCTCGGTGCCATAGTATTCCTGCACCTGCTCCCGGATGTCGTTTGCCATGTTTTAAAGATAAGGGATGCGGCGCAGAACCGTGGCCGCAGGCAGAAAACCCGGCTGCCGCAGTTTGGTTATCCCGGACGAGCTTTGGCACCAGGGCACCTCGGAGCAGCGTCTATTTAGAAGATTTCCAAAAAAGCTCGACACTATTTGTATTGATTCCAAATAGCCCTTACCTTTGTCGCATTCTCTCCCATCAAACACTTCTGCTCTATGGCCTTTAAGTACGCTTCGCTTGCCCTTGCTGCTTTAGCTTTTGGTTTTACCTCCTGCGACAACACCGACAACGAAGACGCCATGGCCCCGGCCCTGCGCACCAAGATGGATGCCAGCACGCTGACTGCCTCGTCGAAGTACACCGAATCGTTTAAGGACGGCAACGGCCAGTCGACGGTCGACCTGACGACCTCGAACCAGCGCCTGGATATGTTTTCGGAGCTGAACACCTACATGGCAAAAGTGGCCGCCACCACGGCTCCTTCGAAAGTGGAAGCCAGCGTTTTGCGCAACTACTACACCAACACGGCGGCTCCCTTCTCGGCCGCCGCCCTGAATACGTCGGGGCTGCAGCTGCGCAACGCCACGGCCGCTTCGTTCTCGACGACCAATGCCGACGTGGTTCGGACGTATATTGATAACAACTTCGCCAAACTGGCCACGGCCAGCGAATCGGTTGATAAAACGGCTTCGGAAGGCAAAGCGGGTCGCCTGGGCCGCTACCTGGTCGACGAGAAAGGCTACGAAGTAAACCAGGTGATTCAGAAGGCTCTGATTGGGGCCCTGCTGCTCGACCAGATCGACAACGTGCTGCTGAGCGAGCAGGGGCTGAAGGCCAACAACAGCAAGGTAGTCGACGGCAAAGTGTACTCCGAGCTGGAGCACAACTGGGACCTGGCCTACGGTTACCTGACCAACAACGCCATCATGACCACGGACATCAACGCCACCCCACGGGAGCGTTTTCTGGCCAGCTACCTGAATGAGAAAAACGGTCCGGCTTCACCCGCCGTCTACATGGCCTTCCTGAAGGGTCGCGCGGCCATCGTCAACAACGACGCCGCCGGGGTGCAGGCCCAGGCCGATATCATTCGCACCGAGCTGGAGGAAACTATTGCTCTGGCGGCCGTATCCTACCTCACGAACTGGAAAGCGGCTTCGGCCCTGGACGTGAAGGCCCACGCGCTGGGCGAAGGGTTGGGCTTTATTTACTCCCTGCGCTTCTGCACCAAGTACGGGGCCGACGCCGCCTTCTCGGACAACGTGCTCAATGGCCTGATGGCCGGCAGCCAGGGTGCCTGGAGCCTGACCAACGCCCAAGCCGACGTAGCCATCAACGCCATCAAGACGAAGTTTAAGCTCCAGTAAATCATAGTCCACTTTTCGGTGGATTCCCCTGCAACGCACTGCCCCGGAAACCGGGCGGTGCGTTGGCCATTGCAACCTATGAGAAACTCGATGAAAAGAAGCGTTGTAACCGCCCTTGCTCTGCTGCTTTCGGCCTGGGTAATGCTGAGCTGCCAGAAAGATTCCAGCAGTGACTCGGCCAACCCCAGCACCGAGCCCGACCGCAAAGCGCTGCTCACCCAGTGGGCCGACAGCGTGGTGAAGCCCGGCTACAAGAATTTTAACGACAAGTTCAGCGTGCTGAAGGCCAAGACGACGGCTTTCACGGCTGCCCCTACCACGGCTACGCTGGTGGAAGCCCGCCAAGCCTGGCAGCAGGCCTACGTGGAATGGCAGAAGGTGGAAATGTTTGAGTTTGGCCCGGCCGAAACCGTGAGCCTGCGCAACCACTTCAACATCTACCCCACCGATGTGGCCGGCATTAACCGCAACATCGCCTCGGGCACCTATAACTTCGAGCTGGCCACGGCCATTCCCCAGCAGGGCTTCCCGGCCCTGGACTACCTGCTCAACGGCGTGGCTACCGACGACGCGGCCATTGCGCAGCAGTTTGCCTCTTCCGAGAAGCACCGCCGCTACCTGACCGACGTAGTGAATAAAATGAACGAGACCTTCGGCACGGTGTACTCGCAGTGGAACGGCTCGTACCGCGACACGTTTATCAACAACACCGGCACCGATGCCAGCAGCTCGTTGTCGCGGGTCATCAATGCGTATTCCCTGTACTTCGAGCGGTTTCTGCGGGCCGGCAAAATCGGCATTCCGGCCGGTACCATGACGGGCAACCCGCTGCCGGAAAAAATTGAGGCTTTCTACCACAAAGGTACTTTACCCCTGCAGCTGGCCACGACGGCCCACACGGCCGTGCAGCAGTTCTTTAATGGCCGCACCGGCCGGCCTTCCTTGCGGGCCTACCTCGACGCGGTGGGTGCCAAAGACAGCCGCACCAACCAGAACCTGAGCACGCTGATCAGTGACCAGCTCAAGGCTTCGTACCAGCAGCTCAGCACCCTGGGCCCCGACCTCTACACGACCATGCGCAGCCGCAACGCCGACGCCGTAGCTTCTTACAACGAGATGCAAAAGGCCGTGCGCATGATTAAGGTCGATATGACCTCGGCCCTGAGCATCACCGTGACCTACGTCGACAACGACGGCGACTAATGCAGGGCAGTCCGCTGCAACGCTATTTCCAGACGTTTACCCCAGCCGCCCCGCTGGCTACGTTCCGGTTGGCCTTTGGCCTGCTGGTCCTGGCCAGCGTGGTGCGTTTTTGGGCCAAGGGCTGGATTGCGGAACTGTATCTGCAGCCCAAGTTTTTCTTTTCCTACTACGGCTTCGAGTGGGTAAAGCCCCTGGGACCTTATACCTACGGGTTGTTCGTGGTGTGCGGGCTGTGCGCCTTGCTCGTGGCCCTGGGCTGGTGGTACCGTACGGCGGCTGTAGGGCTGTTTGTGAGCTTCACTTACATCGAGCTCATGGACAAAAGTACCTACCTGAACCACTATTACTTCGTAAGCCTGGTGGCGCTGCTGCTTATGGTATTACCAGCCGGCCGCTACTTTTCCCTCGATGCCCGCTTAAGTCCCGGCCGCTGGCGCAGCCAGGTGCCGCGCTGGACCGTGGACGCCCTGCGCCTGCTCATGGGCATTGTGTATTTCTACGCCGGCCTGGCCAAGCTCAACTCCGACTGGCTGCTGCAGGCCATGCCCCTGCGCATCTGGCTGCCGGCCAAAAACGACCTGCCAGTTATCGGCTTCCTGTTCAGCTACCCCTGGGTGGCCTACGCCTTCAGCTGGTTCGGCGCCTTTTACGACCTGACCGTCCCGTTTTTCCTGCTCAACGGCCGCACCCGGCCCTGGGCCTACGCCACCGTCGTGGTGTTTCACGTGCTGACGGCGGTGCTGTTTCCCATCGGCATGTTTCCGTACGTAATGATGGTGGCGGCCCTGATTTTCTTTCCGGCTGAGGCCCACGAGCGGTTTTTGCAGTGGCTGCGCCGCGGTTTCCGCTTGAGCTCCGGCGTGCCGCGCCCGGCTGAGGCCCTGGTGTACGGGCCGCGCACCCGCAAGCTGCTCCTGCTAGGCCTGGGCGCCTTTTTTCTGGTGCAGCTGCTGTTGCCGTTCCGCTACTTGCTCTACCCCCGGGAGCTGTTCTGGACCGAGGAAGGCTACCGGTTTTCGTGGCGCGTCATGCTGATGGAAAAGATGGGGCAGGTGCAGTTTAAGGTAGTGGACGGCGCCACCGGCCGGGCCCGGCTGGTGAATAACTACGAGCACCTGAGCGTGCTGCAGGAAAAGATGATGGCCACCCAGCCCGACATGATGGTGCAGTATGCCCACTACCTGCGCGACTACTACGCCCGGCGCGGCGTAACTTCGCCCCGCGTGTACGCCGACGCCTACGTCAGCCTAAATGGCCGCCTGGGCAAGGAGTTCATTGACCCCACCGTGGATTTGGCGCGCGAGTCGGATGACTTGCGCCCCAAGCCCTGGATTTTGCCCTTCGATGATGAAATTATTGGTTTATAGTGTGGTGCTGCTAGCGGGCCTGCTTTGCGGCTTTCCAGCTTTGGCCCAGCAGCTCGTGCTCCAGGGCCGGGTCCTGGAAGCCACTACGGCCCGGCCCGTGGCGGGCTGCGAGGTGTACGTGCGCGGCTCCCGCCAGATTGCCCGCACCGACAGCGCCGGCCAGTTTAGCCTGCCGCGCCTCCCGGCGGGCCGCCAGCAGCTGCAGTTTTCCTCCATCGGCCACGAGCCGCTTAAAGCCGAAATTGACCTCACGGCCGCCACCGCCGTGCTGGACTTTACCCTCACGCCCCGGCAGCGGACCCTGCGCGAGGTAGTGGTGGCCGGCCCCCAGGCCCGCTTTGGCCAAACCCGCCTGCGCGAGGTGGAGGGCACGGCCATTTTCGCGGCCAAGAAGTCGGACGTTATTGTGCCCGACAACCTGGTGGCCAACCTGGCCACCAACAATGCCCGCCAGGTGTACGCCCGGGTGGCGGGCCTCAACATCTGGGAAAACGACCAGGGCGGCCTGCAGCTCAGCATCGGCGGCCGGGGCCTGGACCCCAACCGCACGGCCAACTTCAACGTGCGCCAGAACGGCTACGACATTTCGGCCGATGCCCTGGGCTACCCCGAAAGCTACTACACCCCGCCCATTGAGGCCATCAAGCGGATTCAGTTGGTGCGCGGGGCGGCTTCGTTGCAGTACGGCACCCAGTTTGGCGGCCTGCTCAACTTCGAAATGCGCACCCCCGAGCCCGATAAAACCGTGTCGGTAACGTCGCGGCAAACGGTGGGCTCGTTCGGGTTCTTCAATTCCTTCAACAGCGTGAGCGGTACAGTCAAAAAGCTCAGCTACTACGCCTTTGCCCAGTACAAGCGCGGCGACGGGTGGCGGCCCAACTCCCACTTCGACAGCAAAACCGCCTACGCCGACGTGCGCTACCAGTTCACCGACAACTTTCGGGTGGGCGCCCAGGTGACCCATATGGACTACCTGGCCCAGCAGCCCGGCGGTTTGAGCGACGCGCAGTTTGCCCAGAACCCGCGCCAGTCGAACCGGGAGCGGAACTGGTTTGAGGTCGACTGGAATTTGTTCAACGTGTCGGCCGACTGGAAGCTCAACGCCCGCTCCAACGTGAACCTGACCACCTTCGGGCTCCTGGCTTCGCGCAAGTCCCTGGGCTTCCGGCCCAACAACGTGGGCCTGCCCGACGACGAATCCTACCTGCGGGACCTGATTACGGGCGACTTCCGCAACGTAGGTCTGGAAGCCCGCTACCTGAACCGCTACGAGCTGGCTGGCAAAAACGGCGTGCTGCTGCTGGGCACCCGCTACTACAACGGCTTCAACCACACCATTCAGGGGTACGGCCCCACCGGCAAGGGCGCCGACTTCCGCTTCGTGGGCCCCGAAGGCGTCACGTTCTCCAACGGTTTCTCCGACTTCCGCTTTCCCAACCACAACGTGGCCGTGTTTGCGGAAAATATCTTCTACCTCAGCGACAAGGTCTCCGTCACGCCCGGGGTGCGCTACGAGTACATCCGCACCCGTTCCGAAGGCTCCTACAGCAGCGTCGTGCGCGACAATGCCGGCAACATCGACGCTATTCTGACCAAGAATGAGGAACGCCTGAGCCCGCGGGGCTTCGTGCTGGGCGGCATCGGGGTGAGCTACAAGCCGGTGGAAAACCGGGAGCTGTACGGCAACATCTCCCAGAACTACCGCTCCATCACCTTTTCCGACATGCGCATTGCCAACCCCTCAGCCGTCATCGACCCGAATCTGCAGGACGAGCGGGGCTTTTCGGCCGACCTGGGGCTGCGCGGCGACCAAAACAACTGGCTAACCTACGACGTGAGCCTATTTGCTTTGCTCTACAACAACCGTATCGGGGAAGTCCTGGTGGAAGGACCCAACAACACCAGCCTGCGCCGCCGCGGCAACATCGGCCGGGCCCTGATTCTGGGCGTGGAATCGTACGCCGAAGCCGACGTACTGCGCGTGTTGCAGCCCACGGCCGAGCCGGGCCGCTGGAGCTGGTCGACATTTGGCAACGTGGCCCTGATCAACAGCCGCTACACCTACAGCGAAGTAAGTGCTGTGCAGGGCAAGGAAGTGGAATTTGTCCCGGCCCTGAACCTGAAAACCGGCACCCGGGCCGGCTTTGGTCCGGTCAAGGCCTCGTTACAGCTCACGTATCTTTCCCGGCAGTTTACGGACGCTACCAACGCCAAAAACAGCCCTGATGACACCCCGCCGGACCCCAACTCGGCCGTCATTGGCATTATTCCGGCCTACCAGATTCTGGACGCTTCCGTGTCGTGGGAGCGGCGCTGGCTGAAGCTGGAAGGCAGCGTGAACAACCTGGGCAATACGCGCTACTTTACTCGCCGCGCCACCGGCTACCCCGGCCCCGGCATTCTGCCCTCCGACGGCCGCAGCTTCTTTCTGACGGTAGCCGTGAAGTGGTAAGCGCAAGGCCAACCAGACCCGCCGCCAGCTAATCGGCAGCTCCCAGCTAGGGTAGCCCGGATGCAACCAAGCCGGCGGCTGGCAGTACACGGAAAGCAGGCCGGCCCATTCGAGGCGGGCCCCTCCACGCAACCCGGCCTTCCGATGTCTACCATTGTTACGCTTACCCTGAACCCTACCGTCGACAAGAGCACGACGGCCGACCAAATTATTCCCGACCAGAAACTGCGCTGTGCCCCGCCCAAATTTGAGCCCGGTGGTGGGGGCATCAACGTATCGAGGGCCCTGCGGCGCCTAGGGACCGACTCGGTGGCCGTGTTTCCGGTGGGTGGCCCCAGCGGCACCCTGCTGCGGGAGCTGCTGGCCCAGGAGCACATTCAGCAGCAGCCCGTCGAGACGGTGAGCCGTACCCGGGAAAACTTTATTGTGGTAGATGCCTCCACTGGCCAGCAGTACCGCTTTGGGATGCCCGGCACGCCTTTGTCGGCCGAGGAGCAGCAGCAGATTCTGACCACGCTGAAAAGCTTGCCCCAGGTGCCCGAGTTTCTGGTTATCAGCGGCAGCCTGCCACCCGGCGTCGAGCCCGAGTTTGTGGTGCGCATTGTGCGGGCTGCCAAGGGTCTGGGCATTAAGGTTGTCGTCGACACCTCGGGCCCGGCCTTGCACCAGGTGCTGGAGGAAGGCGTGTACTTGGCCAAGCCCAATGTGGGGGAACTCAGCAAGATGGCCGGGGTAGATGAACTCGACAACGAAGCCGTGGCGCAGGCGGCCCACAAGCTGGTACACGACGGCAAGTGCGACATCGTGGTAGTGTCGTTAGGTGCCCAGGGCGCCTGCGTCGTCACCCGCGACTTGGTGGACCATATCCCAGCCCCGGCCATGAAAAAGCGCAGCACGGTGGGCGCCGGCGACAGTATGGTAGCGGGCCTGGTGCATGGCTTGTCCCAGGGGCTCTCGGTGCGCGAAACGGTGCGGCTCGGCGTGGCCTGCGGCTCGGCTGCGACCATGAACCCGGGCACCGAGCTGTTTAAGCCCGCAGACGCCGACAAGCTGTACCGCTGGCTGCTGCAAAGCATGCCCGCGGCGGCCGCCTAGCCGGTGGGTAGCTCTGGGTAATTACCGGATTATCTCAAACCAGCCTTTGTAGCTGGTGCCATCCTGCAGCTGGCACAGATAATAGTACACTCCACTGCTGCTGCCGTCCCCGCTGTAAGCGTTCTGATAATCTTCAGTTTGGTACACGCGCCGGCCCCAGCGGTTAAAAATAGTCAGCTTGGTATTGGGGTGGCGGGCCAGATTATCAATCTGAAACACGTCGTTCTGTCCGTCCCCGTTGGGCGTAATGACGTTGTAGAACGCCAGGCACCGGTCGTCGGGCCCGATGCTGAGCGTGGTGCGGCAGGTGGGAGACGCGGCGCGGGCAACTTGCAAAGTTGCCGTGAGGCCTTTGGTAATGTCTACCTGCACCGAGTTGGTCCCCTGCCCGCTGGTAATACTGCCCCCGCTGATGCTCCACTGATACGCACCGGCCGGCCCCGCAACGGAGTAGCTCAGGCCGGTATTAGCCGCCAGACAGTAGGCGGCGGGCCCCGAAATGGCGGGCTCAGCCTGTACTTCCACGGGGTGGGCCACGGTGTCGGTCAGGCAGCTGGCCTCCAACACACCCCGCACCGCTACCGAGCCTTTGCCGGCAGCCGGCGGCCATAGCACCTGCACCGAGCGGCCCGTGGCGTCGCCCTGCACCTGCCCGCCGCGCACCGTCCAGCTGTAAGCCCCGAAGGTGGGGCCGTTGGCCGTGTACGTAACTGCCGTGCCCACGCAGAGCACGGAGTCGCCGCGGATGCGCAGGCCGGAGGCGGGCCGCACGATGCGCAGGCGAAACACGCCCACCACCATTTTGCTTTCACAGGCCGAGTCGGCTACGGTCACGATGATATCGTAGGGAGCCGGGCGGGCCATGCCGCAGCTGGGCGTGATTTGAAAAGTACCGGTTACGCTGCCCTGGCCCCGCACCCGTACGCCCATCAGGGGGCCAATGGGGCTACCCGGCCTACCGTTTACCGTGGCCTGAATCGGACCGGGCCCGTCGAGCAGCACACTGGTTACTTCCATTGTCAGGCGCCGGGCCTCGGGGTCGGTGGCCGTCAGCTCGAACGTAGCGGTTTGCCCCTCGGCCGCCAGCACTTCCCGGCGCGCCAGGGTGGCCGGCGCAAAGACGGGCGCCAGGTTGTTATCGGCGCATTCCCGCACGACGATCTGAATATCGCGCCGGAGCCGGCCGAGCAAGATTTCCCGGCCGTTCACCATGCGGTACTCGCGCACATCGATGGCCAGCAGAAAGGTGCCGAGCTCGGCGCTCCAGTACTTGGCCAGCCCGCTGCGGGCGTCAATGGCGGCATAGCCCCGGTTGCCGAAGGGCTGAGTGGGGTTGTAGCCGGGGGCATACGACACCGACGTGCCTCCCTGGGAATACGGCGTGCCGAAGCTGTAGCTGAGCCGGTCGCCGTCCGCATCGTAGGCATTATTGAGCACCAGGCCCGTATCGGCCCGGCAGATAACGACCAGGGCGTCGCTGGAAAAGGCCGGGGAGGAATTCGGCAGCATCGGCGGCGCCATTTCCACCGACAGCCCCATACGCTCATTCAGCGGGTCGCGCAGGTTGGTAATGCCCGCGTTGCGGTTGCCGAGGCTAAACTCGGCCAGGTAGCCCAGCGGCACGCCGGGCAGGCTAACGGTTGTCTGATACACGGCCAGCGTAACGCCCGGCGCATTGGTGGGGGCGCAGCTTGGGAGGCGAATGGGAGTAATTTCAGCGTAGCTGTTGCGCTGAATTACGGTCCGCACCAAGACGGCCTGGCCGGCCTCCAGGGTGCGCACATTGATGGTCAGGGTCGGATTGCCGGTCGGGCTGGTCGCGGTGTTGTAATAAATTCGGGTGGTTATCTCGTAGCGGAAAGGCGTTGACACGGGCCCGTTGCTGTCCAGATACTTATAGGTCATTTCGCCCCCCACCAAGTGGTTGGCCACCGCGGGCAGAAGCTTCAGGCCCAGCAAGCAGACCAAGACCCAAATACGTAAAGCTGTGCGCATAGAGAAGGAAAAACGGGCTGGATGTATCAAGATACATATTCGACAGAAAAGCCGGGGACGGTTGCCCGGCACAACTCGGAGTTCATCTTTTTTCCTGGCCCCTTTCACACCCTGCACAGGCTGCTAATTATCCCTTAGTGAGGAGCTTACTACTGTTGAGCCACCAAATTGTATACGGTCCAGATGTCCTTCCTTGCCGTACGCACAGGTGGCTAGATGCGGCCGGACTCACCGAACCGCCTACAGCCGGCCTGTTCATTAGGGCAGGTGCGCATTCATTCACCACTTTATTCTTACTCGTATGATTCTTCGCCTCGATGAATTGGCAATAGACCTGCCAAAGCCCAAAAACCCTTCGGCCAACGACGCCGCCGCTATTCAGGAGCTGCTCGGGGGTAAATTCGGCGAGATGAGCACGCTGATGAACTACACGTTCCAGTCGTTCAACTTCCGGGGGCGCAACCGGCTCCGGCCCTTTTACGCACTGACTTCCGCTATTGCCGCCGAAGAGTTTTCCCATATCGAGGCTGTAAGTTACGCCATCAACCTGCTGCTAACCGGAGTGAGTGAGCGGGGCACCGACCCCGTACCCGGCCCGCTGGCCGGGGCAGCCGATGCCCGCAACACCTACCACTTCCTTGCCAGCGGCCAGGCCGCCCTGCCCTTCGACTCGATGGGCAACCCCTGGACCGGCCAGTACGTGAATAGCTCGGGCAACCTGCGCCTGGATTTGTTGCACAACTTCTTCCTGGAGTGCGGGGCCCGGGCCAATAAGATTCGGGCCTACGAAATGGTAACCGACCCCTGCGCCCGGACCATGGTGGGCTATCTGCTGGTGCGCGGGGGCCTGCACGTGTATGCCTACGCCAAGGCCCTGGAGGTTATTACGGGCGTCGATGTGAAGAAAATTATGCCCGTGCCCCCGCTCTCGAATGCCAAGTTTCCCGAAGCCCGCAAGTTTATGGAGCACGGCCTGCACCGCCAGCTCTACACTTTCTCGCCCAATGCCTACCAGGAGGCCGGCCTGATCTGGAATGGCAAGCACCCCGAGGATGGCTCCCCGCTGGAAGTAGTGGAAGGCGCCATTAAAGGCGTACCCTACCCTGTGCTGGAGGAAGAACCCCAGCTCAACTCGCCCGGCGAAGACGATTTTGATCCGCAGATGTTCAAGGATATTGCCAAGAAGCTGGGCCTGTCGAACGAGTGGAAGCAGCGCCACGGCTAGTAGCTGCGGAGTCTTTTCCGACCGAGGCATGTTCTGTACAGCCGGGTTCCACTACCGTGGAGCCCGGCTTTTTCCTTTCTTCCGGTTAGCTAGGGCTTAGGCAGCCCACTTGATTTGCTGACTTACCCTTTCTATTTATAACTATTTACTTATTAGATAGATACTATCTAAGTCCAAGCATAAACCGAAGACATTATCTGCCGCTAATTCATTAGCCGTCAAGGAATTTACATTAGGTTTGCAGGATATATCAATTCGGAATTACTTCCAACCCTGCTCCCCACTGCCGTTTCTTGATGAAAACATCTTCTATCCTTACTACAGGCCTATTGCTGACGGCCCTGCTCAATGCACAAGTGCCCCAGGCGCGCACCCTGCCGGCCGGAACGAGTGCGGTCCGCCCCAGCATTGCCGCTCGCCGGGCCCAGCCGGCCGACGTAACCACCACCTTGTCTGGGCCCGCCACGCTGGGAGCCGGGGTGTCGTCGGGCACGTTCACGGTCGTATTTTCCAACAGTGGCCCCGCCGATGCTTTCGACGTAACGCAGGTGGTTACGCTGCCCGCCGGCTCGACCATGACGACAGCACAGCTGGCGGCTCTGCCCGGCACGGCTACGTACACCAACGCCACGCAGACCATTAACTTCGGCACCACGGTGCTGGCCCGCAACACCAACAAAACGTACACTTTCAGCTTCACGGCCCCTACTACCCAGGGCAGCTACTCGCTGAGAAGCCAGACCAGCACCAGCACCGACCAGCCCAATAACCAGGACCCGGATCAGGCAACGCTGAACGTGACGGTAACCGCCGCCAACTTCTTTGTCACCAACGACGACAGCAACGAAGTACCGGCCGGGGCTACCAAAACGGGCAACGTTATCCTCAACGACCCCAACCCTTCTAACCTAGCCAACAGCGCCTTCAGTGCGCAGCTAGTAACGGGTCCGGCGCACGGCTCGCTCACCCTAAATCCTGACGGCAGCTACAGCTACACCCCCGCGGCGGGCTACCTGGGCCCCGACAGCTTCACCTACCGCATCAACGTATCCAGTGCTACGCCCCCAAACTCCAACGTTTCGACCGTAGCCCTGAATGTGTACGATGCCAGCCTGGTGTGCCTGAGCGGCACGGGCACCAACCTGCTCGTCAACCCCAGCTTCACGGACGGCAACACGGGCTTTACGTCGGCCTACGGCTATGCCGGCACGGGCAGCACCAGCCTGGTGCCCGAAGGCAAATACATGGTGGGGGCTAATGCCGGCAACTACCACAACAACTTTGCGGGAACTGGCCGCACCGGCACCAACGACAATTTCCTGATTGTCAATGGCTCGGCTGACCTAAGCGCCGTGTACTCGCAAACGGTGACTGTGCAGCCCAACCGCTACTACACCTTTTCGGCTTATGCCTCGAGCGTGAATACGGGCAACCCGGCTCAGCTCGGGTTTGTCATCAATGGCAAGTCAACCTCGACGGTAACGACCCTTTCTACTGAGCTCAACACATATGTGCGCATTTCGGACCTCTGGTTTTCGGGCAGCAACACCTCGGCCGTAATTGAAATCCGGGACGTCAACAAGGTAGCCAGCGGCAACGACTTTGGCGTGGATGATGTGTACATGGGCACCTGCGCCGTGTCGTTGACGGCCAACAACGTGCGCAACGCCCGGATGAACAACAAGCTGGCAACTCAGGGCGTGTCGGCCCTGAGTGCGACGGTAACCAACGGCCCCGGCGTGGGCAGCTTCACCATCCAGACCCTACCTGATCCAGCCAGTGGTGTACTTTACCTGAATGGCGCGGCCGTGCTGCCGGGCCAGGTCATTCCGCTAAACCAGGCCAATCAGCTCAGCTTCGACCCCGCCGAGGGCTACGTGGGCGACGCCTTTTTCACGTACTCGGCCACCGATACCAGCGGCTCGGGCAGCAACAACACCGCCACGTTCACCATTCCGCTGGAAAGCGCGCCCCTGCCCGTGGAGCTGGCCGCTTTCGAGGTACGGGCCGTGGGCAACGTGGATGCCCAGCTAAGCTGGCGCACGATTCAGGAAGTGAACAACGACCATTTCGACGTGGAGCGTAGCTTCGACGGGGAGGTCTTCGCGCGCCTGACCACCCTGATGGGCCGCGGCACCACGAATAGCGCCGCTCAATACTCGTATACCGACGCGGGCGTGGGCCGTAGCCACAGCGGCTCGGTGTACTACCGTCTGCGTCAGGTCGACCACGACGGTACGACTACCTTCTCGCCCACCCGGGCCGTAACGTTTGCCGGCACCAGCAGCTTGTTTTTGCCTAACCCCACTACCGGGGCCGGCCTTCTGGACCTAAGTACCGTACCCGCCGGCTCGTACCAAGTTACCTTTATCGACGCGGCGGGCCGCCAGGTGCTCAGTACGGCCCTGGCCGGCGGCCAGAAGCACCCGCTGCAACTCAACCGCCTGGCCCGGGGCACCTACCAAGTAGTTGTGCGCGGCCAGGGCGTCAAGCTCAGCCAGCGCCTGATTCGCGACTGAGCCGGACTTGGCTTACGCCTTCAGCGCCCTTTCCACTGCGGGAAGGGCGCTTTTTTTATGTCCCCATCCGTGCGGCCTTTTTCAGAATAATTTGTCTGTTAATCAGTATCTTAGAAAGATAACCCCCACTCTTAACCCACGACAGCTATGAACAATCAAACTGCCCTGATTACCGGCGCCTCCAGCGGCATTGGCTTCGAGCTGGCCCGCTGCTTTGCCCGCGACGAATACCGCGTAGTACTGGTGGCCCGCCACCTCGATGAGCTACGGGAAGCGGCCCGCTTGCTGCAGCAGGAGTTCTGGGGCGTGGAGGTAGTGCTGCTGCCCTGCGACCTGAGTCACCCCGAAGCCGCCGAGCAGCTCTACGCCGAAACTACCCGCCGCGGCCTAGTAGTTGAGGCGCTGGTAAACGACGCGGGCTTTGGCGAAACGGGGTTCTTTACCGACACCGACATGCAGACGGAGCTGAACATAATTCAGGTGAATGCCGCGTCGTTGGTGCACCTGACCAAGCTCTACCTGCGCGACATGGTGGCCCGCAACGAGGGCCGGATTCTACAGGTGGGCTCGGTGGCATCTTTTGCGCCCAGCCCCTGCCAGGCCGTGTACGCGGCCACCAAGGCCTTCGTGCTCAGTTTCACCGAGGCCGTGCAGCACGAGTTGCGCCAGCAAAAGTCGGCCGTGACGATGACCATTCTCTGCCCCCCGCCCACCGATACTAACTTCTTCCATGTAGCCCACGCCGAGCATACCCGCGCGGCCAGCCACGCGGCCTCGGCCCGCGCCGTGGCCGAGGAAGGCTACGACGCCCTCATGGAAGGAGCGGCCCGCTCCCTGCCCACGCTGGGCGCCAAAGTCAACTTCTTCTCCAGCCTGCTGCTGCCCGACTCGGTATTGGCCACGCTGATGAACACGCAGGTGCACGCGGTAGCAAAGTAAGCCGGCTTCCCTCTGAGCCCCACGCCTGCCCGCCATCCGTGGTGAGCAGGCGTCTTTTTTTAAGCTAGGCGCTACCGTTGTGCGCGGCGGGCCGGGCCGGATATTTCTTACTAATCTTACGGCCATATATATAACCTGGCAGGAGCCGCAAGACCACCACGACCCGGTTATTGCCAGGGCGCTGGCCGTAATCCGCTAGAAACAGCGTAGTCTGATGGTTACTGAGTTTTTTAGGACCTTCCATTTTGCCTAAGCCGCTTTCAAGAGAACTGCGGCCGGAATTTGCGCGTTAGTGCCTAACTTACCCCTGCCCAAGCTTTTTTAGTTGAATCGAATGCCCGCTTTGTCCACTTCCGAAATCCAGATGCTGAGCCGCAAGGAAATAGAGGCCCGGGCCCAGGCTGTGCTTCAGCAGGCCAACGCGGGCATGCTGCCCATCGACCCGGTGAGCCTGGCCGCGGCCCAGGGCATTACGGTGCACAACGCCGAGTTTGCTCAGGACAACCTCTCGGGCATGATTACCAAGCAGGGCAATGGCACTATTATCCTGGTAAAAGGCTCGGACCCGGCCAGCCGCAAGCGGTTCACCATTGCCCACGAGCTGGCCCACCACTTTCTGCACCTGCAGGATGCCACGGGCTCGTTTGTCGACAACACCATCAACCTGTTTCGGGAACAGTTTCCCGATGCCACGCCCGACGCCGACCGGGCCCGCGAAACCGAGGCCAACCGCTTTGCGGCCGCCCTGCTGATGCCCGAGCCGCTGATGCGCCGCGAATTTGCCCACAACCCCGACATCGACTACCTGGCTTGGCGCTTTGGGGTGTCGGAGCAGGCCATGGGCTACCGCATTGCCGAACTAGGATTGCGCTAAGCATGCCGCAGGACCTTCTCAACGCCCTGCCTCCCGAGCTGCGCGACCAGGTAGCGGCCGTCGGTGAGCAAGTCAACCCCGGCGAGCTGGAGTCGTTTGAGCGCCTGACCCGGGCCCGCGACCAGAGCTACAAGCTGCAAACCCTGGTAACGGCCTGGAAGCTGCAGCATGAGGCCGAGCGTACCCTGCGCCAGAAAGTGGCCTGGTATATTCTCGGGGCCCTGGCCTTTCAGATTCTGCTGGTCAATACCTGCTTTTTCCTCATTGGCGTCAACGTGCTCCACGTCGATGCGGGCCTGTCGAAAATCTTCGTGCTGGCCGTCTTTACCGAAATCGTGTCGATGGTGCTCATCGTGCTGCGCTACCTGTTTCCGCAGGTCGGCAACGAGTTTTTGCAGCTCATCAAGGACTTGTAAAAGTACCGGGCGGGGTGGCCAAAGTTGGCCGCCGGCCGTTTCAGGAGTTGCTCCCTTTCTTCTGCCAGGCCATGATTGTTCGGGAAACGCCTACCAGCTTTATCTGCATCGACCAGCACGACCACGCCCAGATTTCCGGAACGCTGGCGGCGCACTGGCAGCCCAGGTACTTCGAAGGCACCACCTGGCGCCCCGCCGTAGAGCTGGCCGCTGCCCAGCACGACCGGGCCTGGATTCCCCTGGATGCGGCTCCTATCTGGAACGAGGCGGCCCAGGTGCCCCACTCCTTTCTCGACTACCCCCCGGCGCCCAAAGTGCAGCACTACCAGCAGGGCATCGACGAAGTGGCGCAGCTGGCTCCCTACGCGGCCCTGCTCTGCAGCCTGCACTACACGGCCTTCCCGGATTTGGCCAAGCATGCGGCGGGCCGGGCCTTTCTGGCGGCCGAAGCCCAGCGCCAGCAGCAGCTCAAGCGGGAGCTCCAGCTGACCACGCCCGCGCAGGAAGCCGACTTAGCCTTTCACCTGCAACTAGTCAAGTTCACGGATAATCTTTCGCTCTACGTTTGTTTGAACGAGCCCGGAGTCCGCAAAGAGCAGGAGTATCCCTGGTTTCGGCAGGGCATTCCTTCCTCCGACCAGTTTACTTTCGCCCGGCAGCAGCTTGTGCAAGCCGCCTGGCACGGGCCCGATACGGTGGAGCTGCGGCCGTCCCCGTTCCCTGAGGTTGTCCCCGTTCGGCTACGCTACCGCCAGGTGCTAAAGTCGCGCCTGGCGACGGTGGGCCTGCGGCACAGCTTGCAGGAAGCGCCGGTGCACGAGCAGGAATTCCAGTTTATCAGCGCCTGAGCCACACGACACCTTACTTCCGCTACCAGCTGAAGCCGGATAGGCAGCCCACCCGTTGGTACAACGCGCGAGCTGCCTATCCGGCTTCCTGCAAGCAGTTGAGCCTGTTGCTTACAGATTGTTTTTGGCGGCTATGGCCGTAGCGGTGTAATCCGTGAAGACGCCGTCGAGGCCCAGGGAATAGAAATTTTTGTACTCGGCCTGGGGGTCATTGTCGTAGTCCTTGAGCAGGTAGCGGCTTTCATCCCGAAACGTGTAGGCGTGCACGGCCAGCCCGCGCTGGTGGGCCCGCTCAATGAGGGTGGTAGCGGGCAGCTTCTTGTCGGTGGTGTAGGGCTGGATGTAGGGTTTCCAGGGCCCAATGCCCACGGCGTAGGTTTTGATAAAGTCCAGGCCCGCGTCGGTGGTCAAATCCAGGAAGGTGCGCGCGTCGCCGGCCACCACGAAGTCGTAGGGCTGGGCGTAGGGGGCTTTCATCACCAGGTTGCCGCTGGCGTCCACGTCGTCGGCGTCGAGGAGCTGAATCAGCTTCAGGGGCGACTTCAGGTGCAGGGCGCGCAGGTTGCCAACCTCAAACGACTGGACGTACACCGGGGCCTCCTTGCTGTTCCAGCCCGCCTGGGTCAGAATTTCCAGCAGCTTGTCAGTTATCGGCAGGCCCAGGGCTTCGTGAAACGTGGGGTGCTTGGTTTCGGGATACACCCCGATAACCCGTCCTTTGGCCGTGGTCTGGGCTTTGGCCAGGTCAATGACTTCCTGAAAGGTTGGTATCAGAAACTGCCCGTTGTACTGCTGGCTCCGGTCGGCCATGGCTTGCACGGCCCGCAGCGTCTTGATTTCGGCCAGGGTAAAGTCGCTCACAAACCAGTCGTTGTAGGCCACGCCATCCACCACTTTCGTGGTTTTGCGGCTGGCAAACTGGGGCAGCTGGGCCACGTTGGTGGTGCCCGAGAGCATGGGTTCGTGCCGGCACACCAGCACCTGGTCCTTGGTCAGCACCACATCCGACTCGATAAAGTCGGCGCCCTGGTCGATGGCCAGCTGGTAAGATTCCAGGGTGTGTTCGGGGCGCAGGCCGGAAGCGCCGCGGTGGGCAATAATCAGGGGCGCTTTGCCGTCGAGGGTGCGGTAGGTAGTAGGTGTCATAGGGTCGTCGTTATCCTGGCAGGCACTCAGGCCGGTCCAACCGATAACGGTCAGCAATAACAGCGCTTTTTTCATAGGGTGGCGTAAATGGTAGTACGCCGCAAAGCTGACGCCCCAATATCACCCCTGAATTACCGCGCGGTTATCAAATTGGCAGCCCCTTCCCAGCCCTAACCCAGATACTGATACAGCATGCCCGCGGCAGCCTGCAGCAAGGGCATGTCGGTGGTGCGCTCCTCGCAGCGCTGCATGTCGTAGTGGCACAGCGTCCCGAAGGCCTTGCCCTGGGTATCCCGAATCAGCACCCCGCAGTACGACACCACGGGCGTGGAAATAACGCCTTGTACGCGGGGGTCAACGGACGCATCGGTGATTTCCAGGGGCGCCTGCTGCTGGCCGACCAAGGAGCAGTATGTTTCGCCCATGGGCGCGTCGCCGCCTTTCTGCACGGTGGGCTGGAACCGGTCGAACAGGGCCACGTTGCGCAGCATGTCTGCGTCGAAGCGAAAAACCCCGGTATACTGGTGCGGCGTGCGGCCATTGAGGTAGCGCAGGGCGGCATGCACGCCCTGCTGCCGAAGCAAGGCGGCAAACTCCCCTATTTCACGCTGCATGAGGGCATCGGGGGCTTCGGAAGGACTGGTCATAATAACGTAGGTGTGGTAGCAGAGGCCCCGGCGGCTGGAGGGCGCGAGGGGTAGGTAATTCGAATGATACCCGCAAGATACGACACCGCGCGTTGTACATATCATCCGGGGGCTCTACTCCGGGCCTGCACTTTTCGCCGCCAGCCCCGGCCCTGACCAATCTCCGCGGCAGTACTGGCCCGCCGCCAATGCACTACCTTTACGTGGTGGGCCGGCTATGCTGGTTGCCCCGGGTATTGGTTCGGCTTCAACCTCTTCGTGCATGCGCATCTTGGCCCTTGTTCTCTGCCTGCTCACTTACGCCGGGTGTGCCCAGGCCCAGCAGGAAAGCACGGTTTACACCACCACGGAAGGCATTATCCAAACGGCGGCGGGGGCTTCGGTGGTCGTGAACGACTACAAGGGCACGGGCCTGAACTTTCGTCTCAACTTCGGCCAAGCCACTGCCGTAGCCACCGACCGGCCGCTGCTGTACCTGGTGAATGACCTGATGCTGCAAGCCATTGTAGTACCGGCCGAGCATTTCCAAGCCGCCACGCCCCAGCAAACCCTGCAGGGCTACATTGCCCACGAAGCCGAGTACCTGAACGAGGCCATTGGCCACCCCGTTGTGCCCAAGGTAGAAACGGTGCGGCTTTCCAAGACGCAAACCGCCGAGCTGTGGACCTACCCCATGCCCGCGGGCATGAACGAGGAAGTCACCCAGCAGATCTTTCTCAATTTCCTGCACGGGGAATTTATCATCGGCCTGGGCTCGGCTCAGTACAAAGGCCAGAGCCCGGCCGCCATTCGCACCCTGCTGCTGACGACGGCCCGCTCCATGGTGTTTTCACCCTCGCCCCTGCCCACCGATAAGTAAGCGGAGCGCGGGCTTCGACCGGCAGCTCGGTGCTGATGGCAATGCGGTAGCCTGCTGGTACACGGCATTCGACACCCCGCCCCAGCTGATGAGCGCCACTTCTTCGGCGAAGGCCAGCAGCGCCTTTTCCTCGGCCGTAAACAAGGCGGTGCTCGGTTTCGTCATCCTGGCTGGCTGTGCCTGTCGGATACAGTAGGCGCCGCTGGCTTTATTCTACGGCAGTTGCCGCACCCGGCCCGTATAAGCCCCGAATGCCCCGTTCGCGAAACCGCCATAACTTGCCGCCAAGTTGGGCCGAGCCAAAACGCGTAAGCCTTCAACAATCAACATCGAGTAACGAACAGAGACACTATGGCTTCAGGTTTTTTTGCCCTGTTAGATGACATTTCCGCTTTGGTGAAAGTAAGCGCGGCCAGCTTAGACGACGTGCCGGCCCAGGTTGCCAAAACCACCGGCAAGGTTTCGGGCATTGTTATCGACGACACGGCCGTTACGCCCAAGTACGTCGTCGGCCTCGACCCCTCCCGGGAGCTTTCCATCATCTACCGGATAGCCAAAAAGTCCCTGATCAACAAAATCCTGATTCTGAGCCCGGCAGCCCTGATACTGGGGTATTTTGCGCCCTGGGCCATCACGCCCATCCTCATGCTGGGCGGGGCCTATCTGTGCTTCGAGGGCTACGAAAAGGTCCACTCCATGTTTAGCCCCCACCACGACGTGGACGTGGAAAGTGAGCAGGTCAAAACCATTACGCCCGAGGAGCTGGAAGAAGAACGCGTGGCCAGTGCCGTGCGCACCGACATCATCCTGTCGGCCGAAATCATGGCCATTGCCTACAGCCAGGTCACCGGCCAGCCCATCATCAACCAGGTGGCCGTCATGCTGGCCGTGGCCGTATTTATCACCGTGGCCGTGTACGGCTTCGTGGGCCTGATTGTGAAAGCCGACGACATTGGCGTGCACCTGGCCCAGGAGAAATACGGCTCTACTACCCGAAAATTCGGCCGCGGCATGGTCAAGTTCATGCCCCACTTCCTGAGCATCCTCAGCTACGTGGGCACGGCCGCCATGCTCTGGGTCGGCGCCGAAATCATCCTCCACGGCATTCCCTACACCGCCCACCTGCTGCACGAGCTGGAACTGGCCCTGGCCAATATCCCCGCCCTGGGCTGGCTGGCCAAGGTGCTCATCTGCGCCGTAGCCGGCCTACTCATTGGCTTCGTGGTCGAAAAGCTGGTGCTGCTGGTCAAGAAGGTGCTCGGCAAGGATACGCAAGCGGCCCACTAGCCCTGGCCGGCCTCTGGGGCCCGACCTAACATCTACAGCCTGTAGAGACGCCTATTTGCGTCTCAATCGTTGCTGATGTTGTTTGCCCTGAATATGCAGGCGTTATCGTTCAACGCCGAGACGCAAGTATGCGTCTCTACATCGTTCCAGCCACGAACTCACGGACTAAGCCAGCCTCCCAAGCGGCCCCGTCCCAGCCCCACCAGTACCAGGCGCCGGTGGTGCTGCACGTGGCCCAGCGTGAAGTAGAGCATCTGCCGCAAGGTCAGCTTGCCCAGCGCCGGGTGGGGCATCAACAAGGTATCCAGCTGCTCTTCCGAATAGCCCGCCGCCCGCGTCGTCAGCCGCGCTACTTCCGCCCGCAGCTGCTGGGGCAGCTCCCGCTGCTGGGCGGCCCCTGCTTCCTCCGGCAAAAACGCCTCCGTGGCCTTAAATCCTCCCGCCAGCACCTGCTCGTAGCGCGCCACGAGCTCCTCGTAGGTCCCGGCCGGCTCGTTGGTCTTGCCAAATAGCTCGCCCTGGGCCATGCCCGGCAGCGCCAGCGCCCCGGCCACCCGACTCACGCTCCGGATGATATGGTCCAGGTGCTGGCCGGCATTCCATTTCCCCGGGGGCTTGCGCAAAAAGTCATCGGCTGCAAGGGCCTCTACGGTTTCGGCAAAATCCTCGTGAGCGGCGGTAAGCGCCTCTAGTAGCTGCGGGGTAGTCATGGTAGAGCGCGGAGAAGTAGTGGGCGCAATACTACGCCGTTTTCCGTAGTGCCAGCTTCCCGCGGGCAGGCGGCAAACCCCGACCTACGGTCTCCAAAACGCCGCGGTGTAGTTTTCAAAACGCCGACCGCCAGTCCAAACGATTCGCGGCCTGACTTCAAGCGTCCGGGGCGCGCCCCCCGTGCTTCGCGGTGTAGCTCCACTCGCCCCGGGCCTGGCTCCGGTCGTCCGCGGTATGATTTTCCGGCTCCGCGGCCTGGTTTCCGCGTTCCGCGGCGCGGTTTCAGTCGTGCGCGGCCCAGGCGCAGCGTTTCGCGGCACGGTCACACTTTTTCGCTTCTACGGTTGTGCTAATTCCTCGAAATTCCCCTATTCTTAACTACCTGTTATGCCCTGTTCTACCGCTACCTATTCCGACGCTCGGTATCCCTCTTTTTTATCCTTCTACCCCCGCTCAGTATGCTTACCACCAAACAAGACAACCGCCTCACCGCGGCCGAAAACGTAGCCGCAACCCTCCAGCAAGATCCCGCCTCCTACGCCGCCGACAAAGCCCTCCAGCAAATTACTCAGGAGCTGCACACCCTCCTCGCTGCCCTCCAGCCCCTGCGCCAAAAGGGCGTCCGTACCGCCAGCAAGGGCGCCGCCAAAACCAAGGGCCAGCGCCGCCAGCAGCTCGCCACCAGCGCCGCCGAAGTAGCCGGCGACCTGTACTCCTACGCCACCGACCAGCACAACCGCGCCCTGCAAACCAGCGCCGACTACAACTACTCCACCCTGCTGAAGATGCGCGCCACCGCCCTCACCGACCTCGTCCAGCACCTCTACACCGAAGCCGAAACCCACCAAACTGCCCTGCTCGACTACGGCCTCACCCCCGCCCGCCTCCAGGAGCTCAAAGACGCCCTGGCCGCCTTCACCACCACCAAAAACGACCCCCGCCAGCACATCACCGAAGGCAAAGCCGCCCGCCTCGCCATCAAGGAGCAGTTCAGCCAGCTCGCCACCCTGCTCGAAGACCGCCTCGACCGCAGCCTGCGCAAGTACGCCCGCTCCCACCCCGAGTTCTACCACCGCCTCACCGCCGCCCGCCAAGTAATAGACCGCCCCGGCAAACAGCAAGGCGGTGACAACGAAGAGCCCCCAACGAAACTACAGTAACCCTCCCCACCCTGTCATCCTGAGTGTAGCGAAGCGGAACGAAGGACCTCTTGCGCTTCGCTGCTTTTTTTCTTTGTTTTTCAATCTAATACATGATCTACTTATTACAAAAGTATTTATACAATGCATTTGCACATTACACTATTAAAAACAGAATAGAATATTTAAAATTGATACTAAGAATTCGAAAACCCACAAATATCAAAAAACAAACCGGCAATTACATAATATCCAATACATATATTATATCTTTACAAGACCACATAAATAGAAGAGAATCATTTCTAAAACATCTTATAGCAGAAAGAAAAAAATTTTCTTTTATCAAAGCCATAGAAGGCAAAACACCTTATTACAAAGATATTCCCATAAGCAGAAGATCTTACAACTATCTTAACAAAGGAAGTATAGGATACTGGCTAAGCCACTACAAAACATGGGCTATTGCGCTAAACCAACACAACAATTGCTCAATTATATTTGAAGATGACATTGTGTTAGTTGATAATTTTTATGAAAAACTTGACAAGGCAATAAAAATTATCCCTAATGATTTCGACATACTTTACCTCAATTCAGGGAATAAACAAATGAGAAATTATAGATACATAGTCAATAGCATATTCTTCATTCCATATCAGATAAGAAACGGAGCATATGCATATGTCATATCAAGGTCTGGTATTGACAAACTTATGCATTACGTTCCAGGAGTTAGAGTGACCCGCGGAGGGATAGACTCTGCAATAGGCGCATTAATCAGAAATAATATGATCAATGCATATCACCTCATTGATCCTTTGTGCTGGGTAAACTTTTCATATGTAAGTTCGACTAAATAGATGGAGCAACTTTTCACCACTGAATCATTAAGTTTTTTAACAGTAACTCTCTTAGCTTTAGGAGTAGCTAAATTTATCATTTACTATAAATCATTCAACATTGCCATTCTGAGATATATAGACCCTTCCGAGATAATAACATTGTTTGCAGACAACATACTAGCAGCAGCACCTATAATATTAGCAATAGCCTCCGCCTATATGTACAAAATATTACCGTTCATACAAAGCAGCGCAAGCGTTAATTGCTCAGCAAGCGAGAGAAAATCAATGTATATCGAAATGCTATCAACACATTTTATTACACTATCCATATTAGCATCCATTGCTATAGCATTCAGCTTTACAAGAAAAAAGGTTACTATATTCGAAAGTCTAACTTATATACCATTATCCATATTGCTTATATATGTATTACCGATAATGAGTCTCGAAACATCTCATAACTTCAAACAATTAAGCGCCATATTTTTAATAAATTCTTTTCTAATATTTAACTTCTTTTTTGTGATACTAATAGCAACAGTAAACGAGATAAGAAAAGTCAAGAAAAATTACTACTTCCAAAATACTTATGTAAGCTTTGATGGTTTTGACATCCAATCTAATAGAAACACTTATTACGTTGGGATGACGAAAAATTACATCTTTTTCTATACCGCAAGCGCAAAAGAATCAACAACTTATCCTGTCAGCAAGATTAAATGCATAAAACACAAGCCTGCATAGAGCCATTGTGTCACTCCAAGACGGCTCTGTTTTTACAAACCCCGCCAAAAAGTCAGTAAAACCACTTCTGCACCCCGTTTGCTAGTCCCCTCGTAGACCTTCCTAACCCGAAGCACCTACCAAGACTCTAGCAAGCCATGAACTTTAATAACTATACCATCAAGGCACAGGAGGCCGTGCAGAAGGCCACTGAAATTGCCGGGGGCAACCAGCAGCAGGCCATTGATACCGGCCACCTGCTCAAGGGCCTCTTCCAGAGCGACGAGAACGTCTTGTCGTTTCTGGCCAAAAAGCTGGGCGTCAACCTCAACATCCTCACGCCCCGCCTCGACGCCATTGTGGCCGCCTACCCCAAAGTAAGCGGGGGCGCGCCCTACCTCTCCAACGAAGCCGCCGCCGCTCTGCAGCGCGCCACCGGCTTCCTGAAGGAGTTCGACGACGAATACGTATCCGTCGAGCACCTGCTGCTGGGCTTGCTCGGCGGTAAAGACGCCACCGCTACCCTGCTCAAAGACACCGGCTTCAACGAGAAAGACCTCAAAGCCGCCATCAAGGAGCTGCGCGGGGGCCGCAAAGTCACCTCCCAGACCGCCGAAGACCAGTACCAGAGCCTCAACCGCTACGCCCGCAACCTCAACGAGCAGGTGCGCACCGGCAAGATGGACCCCGTCATCGGCCGCGACGAGGAAATCCGCCGCGTCCTGCAGATTCTGTCGCGCCGCACCAAGAACAACCCCGTGCTGCTGGGTGAGCCCGGCGTCGGTAAAACCGCCATTGTCGAGGGCCTGGCCCAGCGCATCGTGGCCGGCGACGTGCCCGAAAACCTCAAAGACAAAATCATCATGTCCCTCGACATGGGCCTGCTCATTGCCGGGGCCAAGTACAAGGGCGAGTTTGAGGAGCGCCTCAAGTCCGTCATCAAGGAAGTAACCGACTCCGAAGGCCAGATCATCCTGTTCATCGACGAGATGCACACCCTGATTGGGGCCGGCGGCGGCGGCGAAGGCGCCATGGACGCCGCCAACCTGCTCAAGCCCGCCCTGGCCCGCGGCGAGCTGCACTCCATCGGCGCTACCACCCTCAAGGAGTACCAGAAGTACATCGAGAAGGACAAGGCCCTGGAGCGCCGTTTCCAGGCCGTGATGGTCGATGAGCCGACTATCGAGGACGCCATCAGCATCATGCGCGGCATCAAGGAGAAGTACGAGCTGCACCACGGCGTCCGGATTACGGACGACGCCGTTATTGCCGCCGTCGAGCTCAGCAGCCGCTACATCACCGACCGGTTCCTACCTGACAAGGCCATCGACCTCATGGACGAAGCGGCAGCAAAACTGCGCATCGAGCTCAACTCCATGCCCGTGGAGCTCGACGAAGTGCAGCGCCGCATCATGCAGCTCGAAATTGAGCGCGAGGCCATCCGGCGGGAAGAAAACCACGACCGGGAAAACGTGCTCAACAAGGACCTGGCCGAGCTAACCGCCAAGCGCGACACACTCAAGGCTCAGTGGGAAAACGAGAAGTCGGTACTGACCAACATTCAGGAGCAGAAGGAAGCCATTGAGCGGTTCAAGGTAGAAGCCGAGCAGGCCGAGCGCCAGGGCGACTACGGCCGCGTAGCCGAGCTGCGCTACGGCAAAATTCAGGAGGCCGAAGCCAAGCTCAAAACCCTGCAGGACGAAGCCAACGCCAACAAGGACGGCGGCCACATGCTGCAGGAAGTGGTAACCTCGGAAGACATTGCCGAAGTAGTAGCCAAGTGGACCGGCATCCCCGTCAGCAAAATGCTGCAGTCGGACCGCGAGAAGCTCCTGAACCTGGAAGCCGAGCTGGGCAAGCGCGTAGCGGGCCAGACCGAGGCCATTGCCGCCATTTCGGATGCCGTGCGCCGCTCCCGCGCCGGCTTGCAGGACCCCAAGCGCCCCATCGGCTCGTTTATCTTCCTGGGCACCACCGGCGTGGGTAAAACCGAGCTGGCCAAGGCCCTGGCCGAGTACCTGTTCAACGACGAGAACAGCATGGTCCGCATCGACATGAGCGAGTACCAGGAGCGCCACGCCGTGTCCCGCCTCATCGGGGCGCCTCCCGGCTACGTGGGCTACGACGAGGGCGGGCAGCTGACCGAGGCCGTGCGCCGCAAGCCCTACTCGGTGATTCTGCTCGACGAAATCGAGAAGGCCCACCCCGACGTGTTCAACATCCTGCTGCAGGTGCTCGACGACGGCCGCCTCACCGACAACAAGGGTCGGGTGGCGAACTTCAAGAACACCATCATCATCATGACCTCGAACACGGGGGCCGACATCATTCAGAAGAACTTCAAGGAGCTCAATGAATACAACCACGACGAGGTGGTCGACCGCACCCGCGAGGAAGTCATTGAACGCCTGAAAGGCCACATGCGCCCCGAGTTCCTGAACCGCATCGACGAAATCGTGATGTTCCAGCCCCTCAAGCGCCGGGAGATTCGCAAGATTGTCGACATCCAGTTCAAGCAGATTCAGCAGCGCCTGGAAGAAGCCGGCATCCGCCTCGAAGCCACCGACGAGGTGCTCGACTACCTCGGCGAGCAGGGCTTCGACCCGCAGTTTGGGGCCCGCCCCCTGAAGCGCGTCTTGCAGCGTCTGGTGCTCAACGAGCTGTCGAAAGACATTCTCTCGGGCCGCGTATCGAAGGACGCCGTAGTGGAAGCCGTGCTGGAAGACGACCACATCCGCTTCGTCAACGTGGACGTGGAAATTCCCGGCGTGTAGGTGCCGCTTATCTAGACTAGTTAACCCCAAAAAGCCCCGCTGACCTAGTGCCGACGGGGCTTTTTTATTCCTGTTAGCCGTATGCAACGTCTCAAGCGCACCCTTCGCCTGCTGGGCCTGATAGCCATGCTGCTGCTGGCTGCGGCCGGTGTGGGCCTCACCGGCGCCGCCCCGATTCATCAGAAGCGGGAACGGTTCATCGATACCGATCCTAAAACCGAGCAGGTCGATAAGAAGGAAGAGCAGGAGGATAAGACACTAGGCCAGGAGTAAGTGCCAGAACCGCGCAGTAGTCAAAAAGCCCCACCGGACGATACAGGCGGGGCTTTTTTGCTTTCTGTCTGGCCTTCTGCTATTTGCCTGCTCGAAAGCCGCCAGCAATTTTACGAACCGACGCAACCATTACCTCTTTCGGCTGATCATGTACCGTACGGCCCGTTGGCTTCCTTCATCTACTTATTCCTGACGTTTTATGCGCCTTACCCTACCTTTCTATTGCGCAGCCTTGCTGCTGCAAGGCCTGTATCTACCGGCCGGCCTGGCCCAAACCAAGCTCCGGGATTATGCCTTCGGCGGCTCCGGTTCCGACTTCAGTACCGCGGCCTTACCAACGTCCAACGGCGGGCTGCTGCTGGCCGGCTCTACCTTCTCCCCGGCTGGTGGCGACGTAAGCCAGCCGCGCTTCTCCTCGGGCATAGAGGCCGACTTCTGGCTGGTGCAGACCGATGCCCAAGGCAATAAGCAGTGGGACAAACGCTTTGGCGGCACCGGTGATGACCGCCTGCTAACCATGCTCCCTACTGCCGATGGCGGCTACCTGCTCTGCGGCTCGTCTACTTCCGGCGCCAGCTACGACCATACTGCCCCCTCGCGCGGAGCCAATGATTACTGGGTGGTGAAAATTGACTCCCGGGGCACGAAGCTCTGGGATAAAAGCTACGGCACCAGCGGGGGTGATATGTTGACCACCGCCGTTGCCGCCCCCGACGGCGGCTTTCTGCTGGTTGGCTGGACTAGTTCGCCGGACGACCCGGCGCCTAACGGCGACCGGACGGAACCGCTGCTAGGTGACAGCGACGCGTGGCTGGTGAAGATAGATGCCGCCGGCACCAAACAGTGGGACAAGCGCCTCGGCGGCCTCGGCTACGACTACGTGTATGATGCCGTAAGCACTTCCGGCGGCTTTTTGATCGGGGCGCTACCATTCGTGCCCGGCGGGGATGTTTCGGGCGTGACCCACGGCGGCAACGATTTCTGGGTGGCCAAAGTAAGTGACCAGGGCGCCAAAGTGTGGGACCGGCTCTACGGTGGCTCCGGCAACGATGATCTGAGAACGATGCTAGCCACGCCCGATGGCGGGGTGCTGGTGGGCGGGTATTCTTCTTCCCCCGTCAGTGGCGATAAATCCGTGGCCGCACCGGCCAAAACCTCCTGGCTGCTCAAGCTCGACGCCCAGGGCACCAAGCAGTGGGACAACGTGTACAATACCGGCACCGCCTGGACCGAGGACGATTACTTGTCTACTCTGGCGCTCAACCCGCTCGGGGGATATTTGCTGGCGGGCATTACGGCGGCGGGGCCCACCTACGGCACGGCGGATACCGACATTTGGATGGCTGCCATCGGGATGGGGGGCGATTTGAGCTGGAGCCGGGTCTACAGTGGCCTGGACCACGATTCGCCGGCCAGCATCGTGCCGGCCCCTAACGGCAGCGTACGGCTGGCGTGCAGTACCCCCTCCGGAATTGGCCGCGATAAAACCGTCAGCAGCCGTGGCGGCAACGATTTCTGGGTGCTGGAAATTGGCAGCCCAGCTTTAGGAGTCCGCCCTACGCAGCAGGCATCGTTTTCGGCGGCATTGTTCCCAAATCCGGCCTCGGCTACCGATTACGTGACCCTGGAAGTAACGGGTTTGCCCGACTCTACACCCGTGCAGGTGACGGTCCTGAACAGCGTGGGCCAGGTGCTGCAAACGCTCACCCTGACGGAGCGGCCCACTGGCCGGCGGCCGCTCGATGTTTCCCGTCTGCCCGCTGGCGTGTATACCGTGCGCTTGCAAACCGCGCAGGGCACGGTAAACACGCAACTGCTGAAGCACTAGCACCGACCGTTGCGTAGCCGAAGCCAGAAAATGCTTTCGTCGGCCGCACTGCAATGCAACATGTCAGTAAGCAAGAGTCGCTAGACCCCGGGCGACTTCAGGAGCCCGGCCCGAGAAGCCAAGGCTACGTCGGCAACCTAGCGAGGCAGCTTTCAGCCGGGCCCGATGGGCACCCCGCAATTTCATTCCATCTCTTCTATATAAGGCACGTAAGAGCAGGTAACTGAACCGTTAACCTTTTATCTGCCTCGTATGCGCTACTCTTCACTTCTACCGTCGGCTGAGCGGTTTTATTTCTCCCGGTTTGTGCGGCTGGCCGCCCTGAGCGTGGCACTGGTAGGCCTGCTCCCCAGCTGCTCCGATGACGATGAAACCGAAGCCACCCCGGCCAGCCCGGCCAAGATAACCGTGCCCCAGGCCGCCCTGCACCCCGAAGGCATTCAGTACGACGAAGCCAACAAGCGTTTTCTGGTCAGTTCCCGCACCCGGGGGCAGATCGGCAGCGTGAAGGACGACAGCACCTACACCGTGTTTGCCGACGACCCGCGGCTGGTTTCGACCATCGGCCTGAACCTGGATGCTACCCGGCAGCGCCTGCTCGCGGCCGTGTCTGACAACGGGGCCAACACCAGCCGCTCGACCTCCGGCACCCTGCGGCAGCTGGCGGCCCTGGCTATTTTCAACGCCACCAACGGATCATTGACCAGCTTCGTGAACCTGGGTGCCCTGCGGCCCGGACAAAACCATTTTGCCAACGACATTGCCGTCGATGCCCAGGGCAACGCCTACATTACCGACAGCCTTTCGCCGCTGATTTACAAGGTCGATCCGCAGGGAGCCGCTTCGGTGTTTCTGGAAAACAATATGCTCAGCGGGGGCAGCGGTTTTGGCCTGAACGGCATTGTTTATCACCCCGACGGCTACCTGCTCGTAGCCAAGGCCAACGACGGCAGCCTGTTCAAAGTACCGCTCAGCAACCCCAGCAACTTCACCAAGGTAGCTACCAACCAAAACCTAAGTTTGACGGGGGCCGATGGGCTGGTGCTGACCGACCCGAAAACGCTGCTACTGGTATCGGGTAGTCAGAGCACGGTGTTCCGGCTGACGACCACGACGGATTGGGCATCGGCGACCGAAGCGGGCCGGTTTGCCACGGGTGCCGTTAGTCCTACCACCATCACCCGCCGCGCCGACGCGGCCTATGTCTTGTATCCTTACCAGGCCACGTCTCCGCGGTTTGCCATTGTTCGGGTCGGTTTCTAACCTGTACCTGGGCGCAGGCGCCCTGCTCCTGGCTCTACCTTTACAAAACCCCGTCGGGCACTGCCCGATGGGGTTTTTCGTGGCGGCGTATCCTGCGGTGCCGGCTTGGCAGGCAGCTTTCTACTTTAATAAAACCTGTTTTACGTAAGTCGGCTTCAGGCTTACAGTAACCCCTAACCAGTTCTGTCCGGCGGAGTTAGCGCACATTACTAAATTGACTTTAATAAGCAGGAAACACTATATTATATGTTTTGTCTCCTATCCGTACCCTCCTTCCAAGCTCCTCCTTCCCAACCGTAGAACTTAGGAACACAGCCGGAGAGGCAACTGCCCATTTTCGCACCCACTATAGCCCAACGCAGCATCTCAGGCAGCTTTTTGCCGATTGACCGGAATTCTTTGCCTTCCGTGTACCCTTTCCGCAGCGTTATCGTACTGGCATACGCTGGCAGACCCGGCGGGCTTACGGCCCCGATTCCTGAAAGAGGATTTTTTTTATACAATTCCCCACTAACTACTCTCCCATTCCCCACTCCTACTTCCGGTTCTCATGACTGCAACCTTACTTTCCCGCCGTCTGTCTGGCACAGGCGGCTCCACCCTTTCTGCGCGGCAGCCGCTGGGGCTGCTCAAGCTGGCCTGGGTGTTGTTCTTGCTGGTGACCTCCCTGCAAGCCAGCTTTGCCCAAACCACTACCAACGGCAACCTGCAGTGGCTGCCGCTGAAGGCCAACAACCAGGACAGTGCCGCCGTGCGGGCTCCGGGGGTGCTGCCCAGCACCATGACGCTGCGCAACTTCTACCTTTCCGACGTGACGCTGGGCACGGCTATTAAGCCCTACTCGTCGCAGTTTGGGGCCGCCTTTGGCTCCTCGCCCAGTGGCGACGGCTCGTTTGTACCCCTGCCGGGCAGCAACCTCAACCGGGTGTACTACGCCCAGTTTACTATTACGGCCGCTGCCAATGCCACGCTACGCGCCGACTCACTCGTGTTCTGGTCGGCCTTCAACAACACGGCCAGCAACCTGAAACTGGCTGTGGTGTACTCCAAAACCGGTTTCACGACCAACGACTCGACCGAAGTAGCCGGGGGCCGCGGGCCGATTGGGCCGCTGACGACCCGCACTGCCACCCCAGGTACCGGCACGGGCACCTTTGCCGACCCGATTTTTCTGCGCAACCAGAACACGGGTCCTAACCAGACCTACCGCCTAGCCCTCAACACCACGGGCGGCGTAACGCTGGCCGCCGGCCAGACCCTGACCGTGCGCCTCTACTACGCCAGCGGCAGCAGCAGCGCGGGCCGCTATGCCCTGCTGCGCGACTTCCGGGTGGTGGGCCAGGCCTCGACCACCTCGAACTGCAACGCCGCCTTTACCTACCCGGCCAACAGCTTCTGCACCAACGGCACTAACCCCACGCCGACTATTGCCGGCACCAGCGGGGGCACGTTCTCCTCGACCTCGGGCCTGAGCCTTAACGCCTCGACCGGCACTATCAACCTGGCGGCCTCCACGCCCGGCACCTACACCGTCACCTATAGCACCGGCAGCAACTGCTCGAGCACCGCTACCGTGACCGTAACGGCGGCTCCCACAGCCACCTTCAGCTACGCGAATCCGGCGTACTGCGCCGGCGACGGAGCTACGCCCACACCAACCCTGGCCGCCGGTGCGACTTCCGGTACGTTCAGCTCTACGTCGGGCCTGGTCATCAATGCCAACACCGGCGCTATCAATCTGGTAGCCAGCACGCCGGGCACCTACACGGTAACCAATACCGTAGCCGCTTCGGGCACCTGTGCTGCCGTCACGGCCACCACGACGGTGACCATTAGCCCTGCTACCACGGCGACGTTTGCTTACTCGGCTTCGGCTTTCTGCCAGAGCGCTGCGAATCCCACCCCGACCATCACTGGTACTGCGGGCGGTACGTTCAGCTCGACCTCGGGCCTGAGCCTCAACGCTTCGACTGGCGCCATCAACCTGGCGGCCTCTACGCCCGGCACTTACACCGTCACCTACCGCGTGGGCGGCAATTGCCCTTCGACCAGCACCCAGACGGTGACGATCAGCAGTGCTCCGCTGGCGACCTTCTCCTACGGCAATGCGGCCTACTGCGCCACGGGCACCAGCAACCCCGCGCCGGTATTTGCCTCGGGCGCCAGCGCTGGTACGTTCTCGTCGACGGCCGGCCTGAGTCTCAATGCCTCGACTGGGGTTATCAACTTGGCCGCCTCAACCCCGGGTACCTACACCGTCACGAATACCATTGCTGCTTCCGGCAGCTGCGCGGCTTCTTCGGCTACGACTCAGGTAACCATTCAGGCCACGCCGACGGCCACGCTGACGGCCGGTGGCCCAACGACGTTCTGCCAGGGCGGCTCGGTGGTGCTGACCGCTCCTAGCGGCGCGGGCAACACCTATCAGTTCCTGCTCAATGGTGCGGCCATCAGCGGGGCTACTTCGGCTACCTACACGGCTACCGCCAGCGGCAGCTACTCGGTGGTGGTAACCAGCTCGGCTGGGTGCACAGCTACTTCGGCCGCGGTTGCCGTTACCGTTACTCCAGCCACTTCGGCCACCTTTGCTTACTCGGCCTCAGCCTTCTGTCAGAGTGCTGCTAATCCGACCCCGACCATCACCGGCACCAGCGGGGGCACGTTCAGCTCGACCTCGGGCCTGAGCCTTAACGCCTCGACCGGCACTATCAACCTGACGGCCTCTACGCCCGGCACTTACACCGTGACCTATAGTGTAGGCGGCACCTGCCCCAGCAGCAGCACCCAGCAGGTGACGATTACCAACTCGTTGTCGGCGGCCTTTGCCTACGCTGCTGGTCCCTATTGCGCCGGCTCTACCGGCACCGTAGCACCTACGTTGGCCGCTGGCGCTTCTGCGGGCACGTTCAGCTCCACTGCGGGCCTGAGCCTCAATGCTTCAACCGGCGCCGTCAATCTGGCGGCTTCGACGCCGGGCACGTATACCGTAACCAACACCGTAGCCGCTTCGGGCAGCTGCGCCGGCACATCGGCTACCGCTACCATCACCATCTTGGCCACGCCGACAGCCACGCTGACGGCCGGTGGCCCAACGACGTTCTGCCAGGGCGGCTCGGTGGTGCTGACCGCTCCTAGCGGCGCGGGCAACACCTATCAGTTCCTGCTCAACGGCGCGGCCATCAGCGGGGCTACTTCGGCTACCTACACGGCTACGGCCAGCGGCAGCTACTCGGTGGTAGTAACCAACGCTGGCGGCTGCTCCACGACCTCGGCCGCTACTTCCGTAACGGTGAACCCGGCTACGACAGCGACGTTCAGCTACCCGGCTACTACGTTCTGCCAGAGCGGGGCCAACCCCGCGCCAACCATTACTGGTACTACGGGTGGCTCGTTCAGCTCCACTGCGGGCCTGAGCATCAATGCCAGCACCGGCGTTATCAACTTGGCTGCCTCCACGGCTGGTACCTACACCGTAACGTACAGCGTAGGCGGCACCTGCCCCTCGTCGGCGACAGCCACGGTCACGATTACTACTTCGCAATCGGCGGCCTTCTCCTACGCCAATGCCAGCTACTGCGCCGGTGCCACGGGTACGGTAACCCCAACCCTGGCCGCGGGTGCTACAGCCGGCACGTTCAGCTCGACTGCGGGTCTGGTTATCAACGCCAGCACGGGAGCCATCAATCTGGCCACCAGCACCCCGGGCACCTACACGGTGACCAACACCGTAGCCGCTTCGGGTAGCTGCGCCGCCGTTACGGCCACCACGACCGTAACCATCAATGCGCGTCCGGCCACGCCAACCCTGACGGTGCAGTACAACGGCACGACCACCACGCTCACGTCCAGCGCGGCCACTGGCAACCAGTTCTTCTTGAACGGGGTAGCCATTGCCGGCGCCACCGGTCAGACCTACGTTATCAACTCGGCCGCCCAATATGGTTCCTACACCGTGGTAACGACCAATGCCGCGGGCTGCGCTTCGGCTCCTTCGCCGGCCCTGGTGGTCAACTCGAGCGTGAAGCCGCTGGCGGGCTCGTCGCTGAGCGTATACCCCAACCCTACCCACGACGGCAAGCTGAGCGTGGAGCTGAATGGCTACCGCAAAGCCGTAGAGCTGACCATACTGAACGCCCTGGGCCAGACGGTCTTCACGACGACGGTGCTACCGGCAGCTAATACGACCACCCAGGCCGTAGACCTGAGCCAGCTGCCCGTCGGCGTGTACGTGTTGCGAGCTAAAACCGAAGGTGGACTTGACACCCGCCGCATTGTCAAAGAATAGCTGCATTAGTGTCTAGTTAAAAAGCCCTGCCAGCTTCTGGCGGGGCTTTTTTTGTGGCTTATCCACAGGTTGACGTACCTGCTCTGAGCAACAAGCTGCTTTCTGCTCCACGCGGCTGGCCCGGCCGCTGGCTTACATTCAGAACTTCGTAGCGTAACTTTGAGGTATGTCCGTGTTTCAGACCTACCTGCAGTTGGGTTTTTTCCACATTTTCAACCTGCAGGCCTACGACCATCTGGTGTTTCTGCTGGCCTTGTGCGCGCCCTATGTCGCGGCTGAGTGGCGCCGGGTGGTGGCCCTGGTAACCAGCTTCACCCTGGGCCACTCCATCACGCTGGCCCTGGCCACGCTGGGCTTTGTGCAGTACAATCCGCGGATAATTGAAATCCTGATTCCGATTACGATTCTGCTGACCTGCGGGCTCAACCTGCGCCGAGCCGGCCAGGACACGCGCCACCAGCCGCTGGTGTGGGCGGCTCCGAACCTGCTGGCGGCCGTGTTTGGCCTGGTGCACGGGCTGGGCTTTTCCAGCTACCTGCGCGAGCTGCTAGGCCAAAGCAGCCGCCCGGTACTGGAGCTGCTGGCCTTCAACGTGGGTGTGGAGCTGGGCCAGCTGCTGATTGTGACCCTGATTCTGCTGCTGGGCTTTGTGGTGCTGCGCGCGGCCCGGGCCGCCCGGCGCGACTGGGTGCTGGTCGTCAGTGGGGCGGCAGCCGGTATTGCGGCCGTGCTGCTGCTGCAAAATCTGACCAGCTAAGAAACTATGCCCGGCCGATGCAGCGTTTGACCTGCACCGGTGTCTTTGCTTTCTAAGTCGTGTGCGCGGTCGTGTACGGGGCTGATTTTCTTGATTTTTCGCCTCTCTATTTGCTGTTTCTATGTTCAGAAACTTACTGCTGGCCGCGGGCCTGGCGACGCTGACAGCCGGGCCGCTGCTGGCTCAGAATACCAATTCCGGCACCGATAAATTCAAGCAGCTCGACCAGGAGCTGCCCACGCCCAACAACTACCGCACGGCCTCCGGCGCCCCTGGCGTGGACTACTGGCAGCAGCGGGCTGATTACAACATCCGGGTGACCCTGGACGACAACAAGCAGTCCATTAAAGGCTCCGAGGACATTACCTACACCAACCTCTCGCCCGACGTGCTGACCTACCTCTGGGTGCAGCTCGACCAGAACATCCTCGACAAAAATTCCATTACCACGTCCACGCAGGTGGGCGAAGTGAAGGATAAGATGTCGTTTCAGGCCATGGAGTACCTGATGCGCTCCGACTTCGACGGCGGCTTCAAGATTGAGTCGGTGGCCATGAAGGGCGGCAAGGCGCTGAAGCATACCATCAACCACACCATGATGCGCGTGGACCTGCCTCAGCCCCTGCGGCCCAAGCAGGCCGTCACGTTTAGCATTGCCTGGCACTACAACATCAACGACCAGCTCAAAATCAGTGAGCGGAGCGGCTACGAGTTCTTCCCCGACGACAAGAACTACCTCTACGAAATTGCCCAGTTTTACCCCCGTATGGCCGTGTACAACGACGTGCGCGGCTGGCAGCACAAGCAGTTTCTGGGCAGCGGCGAATTTACCCTGCCCTTCGGCGACTACCGCGTAAGCATCACCGCCCCCGCCGACCACGTGGTGGGCGCTACCGGCGTACTCCAGAACCCCGACCAGGTGCTGACGGCCACCCAGCGCAAGCGCCTGGCCCAGGCCCGGGGTGCCAAAAAGCCGGTGCTGATTGTAACCCAGATGGAAGCCGAGCGGGCCGAGCAAAAGCGGGCCTCGGGCACCAAAACCTGGACCTACGCCGCCAAAAACGTGCGCGACTTTGCCTGGGCCTCGTCCCGCAAATTCATTTGGGACGCCATGGAAATTGAGCAGGCCGGCAACCCGGTGCTCTGCATGAGCTACTACCCCAAGGAAGGCAACCCGCTGTGGGGCAAGTATTCGACCGAAGTCGTGGCCCACACCATCAAGACCTACTCCAAGCATACCATCGACTACGAATACCCGGTGGCCATTTCGGTGCACGGCCCGGTGGGCGGCATGGAATATCCGATGATCTGCTTCAACGGCGGCCGGCCCGAGAAGGACGGCACGTACTCGGCCGACCGGAAATACGGGATGATTTCGGTGATTATCCACGAAGTGGGCCACAACTTCTTCCCCATGATTATCAACTCCGACGAGCGGCAGTGGTCGTGGATGGACGAGGGCCTGAACACCTTCGTGCAGTACCTCACCGAGCAGGAATGGGAACGGGGCTACCCCTCGCGCCGCGGCGAGCCCAAGAACATTGTGGAGTACATGCGCACCGATAAGAGCCTGCAGACCCCGATTATGACCAACTCGGAGTCGGTGCTGCAGTTCGGGCCCAACGCCTACGCCAAGCCCGCCACCGGCCTGAACATTCTGCGCGAGACGGTGATGGGCCGGGAGCTGTTCGACCACGCCTTCAAAACCTACGCCCAGCGCTGGGCCTACAAGCACCCCGAGCCAGCCGACTTCTTCCGCACCATGGAAGACGCCTCGGGCACCGACCTCGACTGGTTCTGGCGCGGCTGGTTCTACACCACCGACCACACCGACCTCAGCATCGAGGGCGTGAAGTGGTATACCGTAGATTCGAAAAACCCCGATATCGAGAATGCCAAGCGGCGCGAACTGCTCAACAGCTCGCCCCAGACCCTGAGCCAGCAACGCAACCTGCAGGACATCAAAAAGACGCTGGTCGACGAGAAGCCCGAGCTCAAGGATTTCTACAACAACTACGACCCCACGGCTACCACCGACGCCGATAAGGCCCGCTACCAGAAGTACGTCAACTCGCTAAGCCCTGAGCAGCAAAGCCGCCTCAACGCGGGCCTGCACTTCTACGAGGTCGATTTGCGCAACCTCGGCGGCCTGACCATGCCCATCATCGTGCAGATGACCTACGAGGATGGCAAGACGGAGCTGGTGAACATTCCGGCCGAAATCTGGCGCAAGAACAACGAGCACGTGACCAAGGTGTTTATCACGCCCAAGCCCGTGGTAAGCTTCAGCCTGGATCCTTACCTGGAAACGGCCGACACGGATTTGAGCAACAACAGCTTCCCGCGCAAGCTGGCCCCGTCGCGCTTCGAGCTGTATCAGCAGCAGCAGCAGGCGGCCCCCAACCCCATGCAGCTGCAGCAAACGTCGCAGCAAAACCCGCCCGCGGGCGGAGGTAGCAGCGGCGGCACCAACTAACGACGCGTAGCAACCACAAAAAAAGGGTCGGGCCAGTTTGCCCGACCCTTTTTTTGTGGCTTGCAACTATTCGCCCTGGCCAGGCCTCTTAGGTAAACACCCCTCATTCTTTATTCTTCCCTGCGTATGCGCCACCTTTTCCCTGCTTTTGTTCTTCTCAGCCTCATGGCCCTACCCGGCTGCACTGTGGAAGGCTGCACCGACGAAGAACCCGCCCCGGCCTGCTACTCCGGCAAAGTTGTAGGCGCCGCCTGCATGGATGGGCTATTGATTGAAGTCGACAGCCAGTATGCCATTGGCAAGCCCTACGCCGACCACAGCAACTTGGTAGCCGCCGTAAACCTGGCACAGCAGTCGACACCCGAGTATAAGATTGATGGTCAGGTGGTTCAGCCAGGCCAAACCATCTACTTCACTTATACACCCAGCAAGGGCGCCCGGGAGGCTATGTGTCCTCAGAACACGGTACCCTTGCCCGTTCCGCACCTAACGTTGAGCAACGTAAGCACAACCGGTTGCGGTGGCGCTACGAAAGCCCAGTAAGCCTGCCTTCGTTTTTTAGTGGTTACCTAGTTGTTTTTATAGCATTTCATATTCCTGCCTACAGGCCAGCCGCACGTGGGTGTGGCTGGCCTTTTTATTGACTCTTATCCGAAAAGCCGGCCGGCCTGGGCGCAGATAGCCCCACTTATACCAGTAAAATTCCGGTAGCTTTAGACGAACCATTATTTAGCCTTATAGCGCCAACTCTGCATGTCCGATTACCAGGAAATACGGGAGGAAAATGTTCTGTCCCAAATCTGGCTCAAGCCTACCCGCACCCTAGCCTACATTCTCCACAATCAGCCCGACAAATACGTACTACCGCTTTTGGTTCTAGGCGGTATCACCCGGGCCATCGACCGGGCTGGCCTGAAGGACATGGGTGACAAGATGCCCACGGCGACTATTTTGCTAATGGCCGTTATCGGGGGCGGGCTTTTCGGCTGGGTTAGCTACTTCATCTACGCCTGGCTGCTGAGTGCTACGGGCCGCTGGCTGCAGGGCAGTGCCTCGTCGGCCAACTTCCGAACGGTTATTGCCTGGGCCTTGGTCCCGTCGGTCGTTTCGCTGCTGCTCGTGATACCCGAAACTGTCATTTTCGGGGACGACTTATTTAAAAGTGAGCCGGTAAATGACTCCACGTTCAACAACGTCATGTGGCTTGTTTTCGGCTTGCTGCAAATGACCCTGGGTATCTGGACGCTTGTCATCCTAATCAAAGGCACGGCGCTGCTGCAGAATTTCACCATCGGGAAGTCCCTTCTGAATCTGCTCTTGCCTGCCCTAGTGATTTTTGTGCCCGTGTTAATAATTGCCTTGGTGGCCAAGGCCTTCAGCTAAGAATCTTACCCGCTATGCCCTTTCCTATTCCCTTCCAAGTCACCGATTGGTCGCTGATACCGGCTACCGAGCACCCCGGCGAAACCGGCGTGGCCTATTGGCGCACCCTGCAGCTGGGCAACCTGCGCCTGCGCTATGTGGAATATTCGGCCGGTTACAAAGCCGACCACTGGTGCCAAAAAGGCCATGTGCTGTTCGTGACGGAAGGGGAGCTGGTGACCGAACTGGTTGATGGACAGTCCTTCCGCATGACGACCGGCATGTCGTATGAAGTGTCGGATGAGTTGAGTTCCCACCGCTCTTCTACCGAGCACGGAGCCCGGCTCATTATTGTGGATGGCGATTTTTTAGCCAACAAGGCGTAGGTGCTGTTTAGCAACCCACCAACTCTTCGCATCTTCATTCCTCACCTAAAGATCTACTACGATGGGAATTCTTGACGGCCTGCTGGGCAATGCTTCCGAAAACGACGCGCAGGACCTGCAGCAGGAGCTTACGCAGCTACTGGCCTCCGGCGAGCGGGTGGAAAAAGCCTACGCCATCCTCCGCGACCAGATCATCTTTACTAATAAGCGCCTGATTCTGGTCGACAAGCAGGGCGTAACGGGCAAGAAGCGCGAAATCCTGAGCGTGCCCTACCGCAGCATCGAGCGGTTCTCGATGGAAACCGCCGGCCACTTCGACCTCGATGCCGAACTAAAAATCTGGATTCGCGGGCAGGCCGAGCCTATCAGCAAGAACTTCCGCGACGACAAGAGCATCCACGACATCAGCCGGGCCCTGGCCGAGTACGCCTTGTAATGGTGAAAGGGTGCGTTCTTCCTTGGCCAGGCGCACCTCACCATATCCTTGCGAGGCGCAGCCGTGGCAATCCGTCCTCCGCGGAGGTAGGCACGCCTTTTTACCAGAAAGCCCCTTACTCCACGCGGTAGTAAGGGGCTTTTCACGTTAGAGGGCTCTGCACAGTTCAGCGGACGGATGGCTTCGCTTTGCTCGCCATGAAGGGAAGAAACGTGCCGCTCGCGTCAGGCGAACGACAAACTCACTATCTCACCCTCCCACCCCTACGCAGCTGGTGTCTGAATAGCCGGGGGCGTGGGGTTGTACTGCGGGGTGCCGGTGGCGTGTTCGGCTTTCTTCTTGCCCTGGTCGTCTTTCACGTCGCGGCGGCTGAAGGGCCGGATAATCAGGCGCAGGGCCTGGTCGGAGCTGAAGTAGCTGAAGGCCCAGTCGACGAAGGCCACCACTTTGTTGCGGAAGCCCACGAGCGTCATCAGGTGCACAAACAGCCAGGTAAACCAGCCGAAGATGCCGCTGAAATGCACGTCTTTAGGCAGATCCACCACGGCTTTGTTACGGCTCACGATGGCCATTACGCCCTTGTTCTTGTAGACGAAGTTGACTGGCGCCTGACCTTTCATAATGCGCTGCAGGTTGTCGGCCAAGAGGTCGGCCTGCTGCTGGGCCACGGGCGCCAGCATGGGCAGGCCGCGGGGCATTTCCTCGGTTACCATGTTGGCCACGTCGCCGATGGCAAACACGTTGGACAGGCCCTGCACCTGGTTCCACTGGTTCACGTTGATGCGCTTGTTGCGGGCCACAATTTCGGCCGGAATACCCGGCACGGCGGCCCCGTTTACCCCGGCGGCCCAAATCAGGTTTTCGGTCGGAATAAACTCGGTATCGGAGTAGTAGGCCCGGCAGTTCTCGTAGCCTTTGATGTGGGTATTGAGCCGCACTTCCACGCCCAGCTCCTGCATGTAGCGCATCGCGTCCTGCTGCGACTTCACCGACATCGGGCCCAGCAGCTCGGCCCCGGCCTCGACGAGAATGATTTTCATCTTGCCCAAGTCCAGCTCGGGGTAGTCTTTGGGCAGCACGTGCTTGCGCATCTCGGCCAGGGAGCCGCTGATTTCCACGCCCGTCGGGCCGCCGCCGACCACCACAATGTTCATCAGGGCCTGCTTTTCCTCGGGATTTTCGGTGAGCAGAGCCTTTTCGAAGTTCTGGAAAATAAAGCTGCGCAGGTTCAGGGCATTTGGGATGCTCTTGATCTGCATGGCGTTTTTCTCCAGGCTCTCGATGCCGAAGAAGTTGGTGAGTGAGCCCGTAGCCAGCACCAGGTAGTCGTAGCGAATGTCGCCCACGCTGGTGTGCACCGTGTTGCTGGCCGTATCCACGCGCTGCACGTCGGCCATGCGGTAGAAGAAGTTTTTCTGGCCGGCGAAAATCTTGCGAATCGGGTAGGCAATGCTGTCGGCTTCCAGGGCGCCGGTGGCTACCTGATAGAGCAGGGGCTGGAAGTTATGGTAGTTGTTACGGTCGATAACAACTACCTGCACCGGCGCGTCGCGCAGGGATTTGGCCAAGCGTAGACCGCCAAAACCGCACCCCACAATCACCACGCGAGGCTGGGATGAAACCGGAAGATTCGTATCCATAGGAGTTTGCTGAAAGGAACGAGCCAAGGTAACCGCTTTTATATAGCGGCCAAGGCATCTTTGGCCTTTACCCCAAAAGCCCCGTTCTGGTTACCGTCCAGCTGCTGTATCTGCCCTGACTAACGGCCTAAAAACCAGAAAGCCCGCGTCTCGCGGGCTTTCTGGTTTTGCGGAGCGCGGTCGGTTAATAATCGACGCCTTCCTTTTTCTTGAATTCGCCCTGCTTGATCTGGTTGATGAGCTGCAGCCAGCTGAAGGGGTTCAGCAGCGGGTTGTTGGTTTGGGGGGTGGGCGCGGTGCCCATACGCCGGGCTTGGTCGTACTGCTGGTTGTCCATGGTCTGGCGGTAGTTGCCCATGCTGGTCACCGGCGCGTTGTTGAAGATGCGGCGCAACACCTGCTCGTTCAGGTTGTCGGCCATGGCCGAGCCCCGCTCCTTGGGCAGCTTCAGGGCCAGGAAAGCCCGCTTAAACTCCTTTTCGGTGGCGTAGGGAAAGATGCGCACCTCGGGCAGAATAGTAGCATCTTCCTTGAGCTGCACGATAACCGAGTAGCTCTGGCGCTGGTAGTCGGGCGGAATCACCACGGTCTGGTTGCGGTAGCCCAGGGAGCGAATCACGATACTGTCGCCGGTGAGTACGGGCAGCGAAAAGTACCCGTAGGCGTTGGTGGCCGTGCCGCGGCCGGCTTTGGGCACAAACACCGTGGCCCCGGGTACGCCCAGCAGACTATCACCCGTGGCAATAATGCCGGTGAACTGCACCACGCGGCGCTGCCCCTGAGCCTGAGCCCGCGACGGGCTCAACCCGACAAGGGCCATGATGACCAGCACCAGCACCAGCCACGAAAAACGAATTCGAACACTACCAGACATACAAGGCATTACAGACTACAATAATACGGCTCTTTGAGGGTGGAAGCCCGGGTTGGTGTAAATTTGTTCCCGGCCTGGCCCACTGGCCTGCTTCGCCTTTCAGACAAAAGATGCGCCTAAAACACTTCAGCGTTGCATTCGGTCAACAACTATTCAAAGCTTTTGGTGACGACTCGCGGGTGCGCATCCTGCATTTGCTGTGGCGCAACCAGGAAATGTGCATTTCTGACCTGGAACAGGTGCTCGACTTCACTCAAACCAAGACGTCCCGGCAATTATTGTATCTGAAAAATGCGGGTTTGGTGAATTTTCGGCGGCTCGACAACTGGGCCTTTTACTTTATCAAGGACGAAGTAATGGACTTAGTGGTGCAGATGCTGGCCTTTATGGAAAAGGACACCCAACTGGTGCACGATCAGCAGATTTACAAAACGCTATGGTCGAACCGGGAGCTGGCCGCGTACAAGCTCCAAAACCGCCGTTGGACGGGCATGTCCTAAACCCGGCGGGCCTGCGGCTTGTTACCTTAGCTACTCAGCTCCTCTATGACTCTGGCGTATCACCTGTTTGTGTGCAACAACCAAAAAGACGAAATCGGGAAGGACGTGGCCCGCGCCCTGAAGATTGAAATCAAGAAGCAGGGGCTCAAAAGCCTGCTGATTGGCGGCACCAAACGCAAAACCCGGGTGCAAACCTGCAACTGCCTGGACGTGTGCAAACACTGCAAAAAGGGCCCCGGCGCGGCCGTCATCATTTACCCCGAAGGCACGCTCTACGGCGACGTGAAGCCCAAAGATGCAGCCGACATCGTGCAGAATCATTTGCTCGACGGCCGGGTTGTAAAAAGACTATTGCTCGATTAATTCGTTGTGCCTGTGCCTACTCTTTCGTCCTCCAAGCAGTACCGCCACCTCTTCTTCGACCTCGACCACACCCTGTGGGACTTCGAGAAGAACGCCGACGAAACCCTGCGCACCCTGTTTGAGCTGCACGAGCTGGGCCGCTTCGGCACGTTCACCGTCGACGATTTTATTGACCGGTACCGCGACGTGAACCACGCCCTGTGGCGCATGTACCAGAACAACAAGATCAGCCAGCAGCAGCTGCGCAGCATCCGATTTGTGCGCACCTTGGCCAAGCTCGGCGTCGACGAGGTCGATGTGCCTTTTAATATTTCCCAGCAGTTTACTGATCTGCTGCCGCAAAAGTCGGCGGTATTTCCCTTCACCCACGAGGTGCTCGACTACCTGCGCCCCAAGTACACCTTGCACCTGATTACCAACGGCTTCAAGGACATTCAGCACATCAAGCTGACGTCTTCGAACCTGACCGACTACTTCCAGGAAGTTATTACCTCCGAGTGCAGCGGCTACTTGAAGCCCGACGCGCGCATGTTCCGGCACGCCCTGGAGCGTACCGGGGCTACGGCCGCCGAAAGTCTGATGATCGGCGACAATCTGGAGTGCGACGTGCTGGGCGCCTACAACGCCGGCATCGACCAGGTGTACTTCAACCCTGATAAGCGCCGGCACTTTGCCAGCACTACCTACGAAATCAGCTGCCTAAGCGAATTGCGCCAGATTCTATAAAACAGGCGCCCCCGGCAGAACCGTCTGTTCTACCGGGGTCACCCGCTGCCGGCGACTACTCGTTGGTCCTTGGCTTACAACACCAGCCGGTCCCAGCGCAGGTCCTGCTCACTGATGGCCGACAGCAGCACTAGCCCCACTCCTACCAGCCCGTGCAGCAGATTGCCTTCGTGCTGATGGTAGAAGTCGTTGGTGAGGTCGTGGGTCAGCCAGCTGCGGGTTTGGGTCAGCCAAAATGTGTAGCCTTTGCGGTACGCCTCGTGGCCGCTTAGTTGGTAAAGCGCCCGGTAGAGCTGAGCGACTCCGGCGGCCCCGGAGCTGAAACTAGAGTTAGTAATGCCCGTGGACCGCACATCAGTACGCAGCAAGGTATTGAGACCCACGAGTTCGGCTAAGCGCACCAGCTCGGCATCCTGCAACAATTGATGCCCTCTATAGAGGAGTAAGGCCTGGCCCATATCCCCATTACTCCAGCTCAGTTCGTTGCTGAAGATGGCCTCTTGCTGGCTGTGGGCCAGCAAGCTGGGGAAAATAGCGTACTTCTTTTCCGAAAAATCGACTTCCCGCTTTGCCGCGAGCAGGTACACAATGCCTTGCTGCACCCGCTGCTGAATTTGGGGTAGCTGCCCCCCGGCTTCCGTCAGGCGGATGAGCAGTAGTAGTTCCCCAGCCAGCCCGTCGGCTAGGCCCAGCCGGATAAGACCTTCCTCGTTGGTAACGACATCCTCGCCATGCGCGAAGGAAAACCAAAAACTCGGCGTTTGATCGGCCAGGGCTTTTTCCAGCAGTTCCAGTACCTGCCCCCAGTAGGCGGGGGCTAGTTGACCAGGGAGCCGCAGCTGAAAATAACGCACAATCCGCAAAAAGCCAGGCCGGCTCCCGGCTTGGCGCTGGCCTAGCAACACGCTGGCCTCGGTAAGCAACTGCCGGTCAAGCTCGGCTAGCGAGGCCGCCTTGTCGGGGCCGATAATGGCTTGCTCTACCAACTCAGCATGCAGCCAAGCCAGGGTCACGACTTCATCCAGCAGCCCCAGCGTCCAGGTGGAGGAAAGCTGCTGGGGCAGCAAGAGCAGCAGTTGCCCCAGCAGCTCTTGTGCCCGCAGGGCATCTTGCTCCTGGTGGAAGGCCCGGTAGAGAGCATAATAATAGATAGTATAACCGAGCAACTCGGCCACGGTGCTACTATTCCGGCTTGTGTTGGCTAGTATAAGGTGAATATCGCGCCAGCCGTTTACCAGACTGTCTTTATCCTTGTAAGTTGATAATAGATAAGGCTTTACCATTTTACTTTTCAGAAGAGGAGAGTAAAAGCCAAACCTTGCTATACTACTTATCTCCAGAGGTTAATTGCGTTCTATATGCATAAAGAGTGAGCCCTGCCAAAGGCTTACTGGCTCAGACTACCCGGAGAGTGAACTTCCGACCTAAGCCCTGGCAGGCTCAGGTCGGAAGCCTTGTGCTTCGCACGTGGAAGCGTAGCTTTACCCCAGTAAGGTTTCAATGATAGAAGACGTCCAAATCGAGGTCCACTGACAGTTTATAGAAGAAGCCGTCGGAAACGGGCTGTCTTCGTTTGGTCTTTCCCGTGATTCCGCCGACTTGTTGAACACAGTAACAGTCGTTTTCTTGAAGCTGAATTTGGGGTTCTCGTCAACGTTTTTCATAGTCTTCTTACTGGTAAAGCGTGTGGTTATGACCTAGGTTGTAACTGTTTGCTTGGGGTGAAACAAACGTAGAGTTTAGGTTTCAGAGCTGGTAGAAAATTACACCAACCTGGCGTTCGTCTACACCAAACCCGGAAATTTTGGGTACTATTTTGCCCCAGTCGAGTCTTTACCGGGTCGGCTACCCGGGTGCTCCCAGCCTGATATCAACTTTGCTCATGCCACTTCGCTCATTGCCTGCCAAGTCCATCCTAGTTCATTTCTGTATATGGGTATGCTATATCGCCTATGAAAACCTATTTCTAACTATTGTCAATGATGTACAAATTAACTATTGGGAAACGGGCCTGCACTTTTCACTTTTTGCCGCCCTGTTTTACACCAATAGCCTGGTGCTGCTGCCCAAGCTCTTTGCCCGCCGCCGTTACGTGCTCTATGGCCTGAGCCTGCTACTGGCTATGAGCGTGTTTGCCGTCGTGCGCTACATCATTACGGTCGATATTCTCCCCCTGCTCACAGATAACCTTTTGTATCCCTACTCCACCGTGCGCCTGTTCTGGGGAGTAGCAATTTATCGGGCGGTCTACTTTGTTCTGCTCAGCTTTGGCTACTGGTTTTCGCTCAATACGATTCACCTCGAGCAGCAGAAGCGCGTGCACGAACAGCAGCTCCGCGCCGCTGAGCGCAGCCTGATGGAAGCTGACTTAGCTTTTCTAAAAAGCCAAATCAACCCACACTTTCTTTTCAACGCCCTCAACTTTCTGTATGCGCAGGCCTACCCTCACTCCGAGGACACCGCCAAAGGCATCCTACTGCTGTCCGACATTATGCGCTACGCCCTGAAGGACGATGACGATAATGGCAAAGTAATGCTCGAAAAAGAAGTACAGCACCTGCGCAACTACATCGATATCAACCAGCTGCGCTTCAGCAACCGGCTTCAGATTCAGTTTGAGGTCATTGGTAGCCTGCAGTTCCTGATGATTCTGCCGCTGGTGCTCATCACCTTCGTGGAAAACTGCTTCAAGCACGGCGAATTGGCCGACCCCCAACATCCTCTGCTCATTCGGGTTAAGACCGAAAACAACCGGCTGCACTTTCTGACTTATAACAAGAAGCGCAATGGGCCCAAGGAGAAGACCACCGGAATCGGACTTGTAAATACTCAGAAAAGATTAGACCTTGTTTACCCGGACCGCTATACCCTGGTCGTAACCGACGAACCCGAGTACTATACTTGCCAACTCACCCTTGACCTGTAACTAGATGATTTCCTGCCTAATAGTGGATGACGAACAGGGTGCTATCGACATTCTGAAGACGTTTATTGAAAAAACCCCTTTTCTCACCCTGGCCGGCAGCACCACCAATCCTATCGAAGCGCTGAGCATGGTACAGGACCAGGTCATTGACCTGATTTTCCTGGACATTCACATGCCCCAAATTTCAGGATTAGACTTCATGCGCCTGCTCAAGGGCAAGAGCAAAGTCATTCTGACGACGGCCTACAGTGAGTTTGCCGTCGAAGGCTTCGAGCTGGAGGCCCTCGACTACCTGCTCAAGCCCATTGCCTTTGAGCGGTTTCTGAAAGCGGCCCAGAAAGCGCTGAACACCTCAATGGAAACCTCTCCCCGCTGGCAGGCCCCGGAAAAGGATGACGACTACATCTTCGTCAAGACCGAAAGCAAGGGCAAGATGACGCGGGTCAACTTCGACGAAATTGTGTTTGTTGAAGGCATGAAGAACTACGTCTCCATTAACACGGGCGAAGACCGTATTATCACGCTACTCAATATCAAGGACTTGGAAGACCGGCTGCCGCCCAAAAACTTTATGCGCGTCCACAAGTCGTATATTGTGTCTTTAAACAAAATCAAGGCCCTGGACGGCAACCAGATTCTGTTCAAAGACATGAAAGCCTACGTACCGCTGGGCGAAACGTACCGCACGGCCTTTTTCGAAGCCCTACAGGAAAAAGTAATGGGAGGCAAAAAGTAACGCCACCCCGTTGCCTATGGCTTATGCTTTCAGCATGGCCTGCTGCGACAGGTATTGGCGGTGCAGAAAGTCGTAGAGCACCATTTCGTGCAGGCGGGCATCTACCGGAATGAGGCGGTTGAGCAGCATATGGATGTAGCTACCCAGCAAGCTGATCCGGTCTACGTCTAGCTCCCCGCGTTGTTCAAGCCGGCTGATTTCAGTAGCAATACGCTGTACATCCGGGTTGAGGCTGCCCCCCGTCAGCTCCCGGGCGTGCAAGGCCCGTTGCAGGGCCGGCCGGAAGCTGCGGTATTTGGTATCGAGTTGCAGCTTTAGGCTTTTGTTCATGCCAAACTCCTGGGCAAAGCTGTCCTTCAGAGCTTGCAGCAAGGCCAGTTTTTCGGGCAGCGCAAGGCCAAAGGCATCCAGCAGTTCATCAATTTGGCATACCCCCCAAATCCAGGGTGTGGCACTATCGTCGCCAAGGGTTTCGGCCAGCGTGCCCAGCACAGTTCGACTGTTTTCGTAAAACCAGGATTCGGACAGCTCCATGCTGCGGGTGCCGTAGCGCTCCAGCTCCCGACGGTAGGTATCAATCTGGGTTTTCCAGATGTAGCCATTGCTCACGTACGGCTGCACGTACTCGTTGACCAGGTGCACAATGTCGCCGATGCGGTGCACGTCGGGCAGGTGCAGGCGCAGCCGAAGGTGGTTGTCGGGGTCGGCATAGCGGATGAAAAACCACCTATCAATCAGGCCCCGGCGTTGCAGCTCCTCCGTCAGGGGGCCAATAACCTCGACCAGCACCCGGTCAGCCACTTTCTGGCCGCAGTAGAGCTTATAATAGAGCCATTCAGACCCCATGGAAAACTCACGGGGCAGCGGAATGGAGCCCGAGGAAGAAGTTTTGTCCTGTGTCGTATAACAGGGCGAGTTGCGCACGAGCAAGGCCACCAGCTGGTGAGCATGGGGCCGGCCGGCCGCGTCGCGCACGGGGCTGGCCGGGCCGGCAAACAGGAATTCCTTGAGCCTGATAGAAGGCCGCGGGCGAATGGCCGCCAGCCAGACACTGACGCTGGTCAGGTTTTCGGCGTCGACCAAAAGCTCATTGTCGCCGTCGGCCAGGGTGAAAAAGCGGGGCAGCTGCCAGCGGTGGCGCAGCGCCAGCAGGGCCGCCGGCAGCTCGGCCGCCGACGCGGCCAGCACCTCGTGCAGGTCGGAGCGGTCGAGTTGCCAGGAAGCGGCCTGCAGGATGACCCTCTCAAAGGTAAGCCGGGGCATAAACTTGGCGTAGTGCGACACCGAGCCCCAGGAAAAGCCCAACTGGGGCTGCAAGCCCTGCACCTGCAAATCGCACAGAAACTCATAGACCGGCAGGGCCTGGTGCGTAAAATTGTGGGCTGAGCTAAGCCGGGGCACCACAATAGCATTGGTCAGGCGCGAGCGAAGCACCAGCTGCCGCCCCTGCAGCGCCAAGGTCAGGTCCTGGACTCGAATCTGGCCCTCGGCGGGCAGGCCCGACTGCGCCAGGTAGGGAATTTCAAAGTCGCGGAAAGACGGCCGCAGCAGGATGTTGCCGATCCGGCTAACGGGCAGGTGGCAGATTTCGGCAAACTTCACGGCTGGGTTCTGGGCCTGCTCCTGGCGCGTCACGTCCCGAATTACCTGCTCAATGCGGGCATCGGCGTGGGCAAAGCGCCCCAGGATATTCGCTGCGCTGGAGCCGCCCACGGTTTCGAGCAGCAAGTGGCCTTCCTCGAGCACCCGAAATAGCACCGGCACCGATGGGGGCAACGGATTGGCCGCCGGCGCGAACCCCTGCACTTCTTCCCGGGTAATGGCTACGCTGTACTGGCGGTTACGGTCAGCTTCGCGCAGCTTCTGGTACATGAAGTGCTGCACCTCGTTTTGCCGCAGGGCCCGGCCCTTGCCCGGTTGGCCCGCCACATTCAGGTCATGGACCAGGGGCGAATAGGTACTCTTGCCAAAGTTAGAGTAGCGCAGGCCGCTTTCATTGTCGAGCACCTCGAGCAAAGGCACTGCCTGGCCTTCGTAGCGCGCCTGAAACCGGTCCTTAAAATCTTCCAGCCGCTCGTTTTTGTGGGCCGGCGTCAGGTGAGTTAGCACCTCCAGGGCCCGCAGCAGCTGTTCCTGCATCTGTTGGTCGAGGGAGGCCCCGGCGACTAAGCCGCGGATAGAGTCGGTTTGAAACAGCTTGTTTTTCTGGATCGGGATGCCCAGCGGCAGCAGGTGCTCCACTATCTGCTCATACGCCTGGGCAGAATTCACCGCATTCTGGTCTAGCTGGCGCAGCAGGGTGCCTACTTGCTGCAGGGCCAGCTGCAAGGTGTGCAGGCCGGCATCGGGCACGGCCGCGTTCAGGCGGGCCAGCACCGTTTGCAGGTGCTCATAAAACTCGACTCCGGTGACGGTCGGCTCCAGCTCACTGACCAGTACCTGGGCCCCAATCAGCTCGTCGATATAAGCCAGGGCGGCGGGCACCTCTTCTTCATCTTCGGCCAGCAAATAGGCCAGGGCCGGCCGCGTCAGCCCTTTCTGGCTGGCTTCAATCACCTGGTGCAAATATTCCGACGCGGCGGCCGAGCTGATCTGGTGCACCCGCTCTTCCTGCACGAAGCGGTGCTCGATGTAGCGGATTTCCTCCCCAATCTGGTAGATACTGGTGTTGGGAAAGTAAAGGATGCGCTGCTTCACGGCCTCTACTTCCGAGAGCTGGTAAGCCAGCGCGCAGAGGTAGTGCATATCGAGGCGGGTATGGCGGGTGTTGGCGCCTTCGTCCAGCGTGATGCGGGTTTCCGGCCCCCAGCTTACCACCGAACAGCCGGCAAACAGGCCAAAGGGCGTGCAGCGGCTCATCATGCGGGCATAGTAGCGGGCCAGGGTACCCAGCAGCTTCTCTATTTTCTTGGCATCGGTCAGCTCCCCACGCTGCCACTTCTGACATTCCTGGCACAGATCAGGCGAAGCCAAGTACAGCGCTTCCAGAAAAGCAGGGTCTTGGAGGCAGCTTTCCAGCGTGGCCGTGTCGAAGGTACTGTCGAAGGGGCGGGCGGGCGTACGCAGAATCAGAGTGGGATGGAACTGGTAGTGCTGCTTCATGCTTTCGACTTGCTAAATGACAGGTAATAGGGGCAGAAATATCTTGGTAGCCAGGCCCTCCGGCAGCGGCCTGGTTTCGCGCAGCAACAAGTTGGGCAAATCGACGCACCCCGCCAAGTGTAAGCCGTGAAGTAAAGAAGACCCTATGGTTGGGAAAGCGCTTCTGCGGTGGAAGACAGCAGAAAAAGCGGGGCGGCATTGGAAGCCAGTAAAACCCGTCGGACCTTGCCGCTTTTTCCACTTTTGCCGGTGCCCCGCCGGCCTCCTCTTTATGGTTCAGCTCATTGGTCTTTCCGGCAAGCGCGGTAGTGGCAAAGACACCGTAGCCCGCCTCCTGCAGCAGCTTCAGCCCGAGCGCAACTGGCAGATTCTCTCTTTCGGCGACGCCATCAAGGCTGTGTGTGCTACCCTGGCCGGCGAAGAAACGGCTCCTTACTATGACCAGCGGGGCAAGGCGGAATTGCTGCCCGATTTTGGCCGGACCCGGGGCGAAATGCTGCAGCAGGTGGGTGGTGCCCTACGGGCCTGGGATTACGAAATCTGGGTAAAGGCCTTTTTTGCCCGCCTGCCGCCGGGCCAGTGCGTGCTCGTCCCCGATGTGCGCTTCCCCAACGAGGCCCAGCCCATTCTGGACCGGGGCGGCCTGATGCTGCGCGTGGAAGGCGACCCGCTCAAGCAGCAGGGCGACGGTACCCGCGACGACAACCACCCCAGCGAAACCGTGATGGACACCTACGCCCAGTTTACCGCCGTGCTGCACAACGTAGGCAGCCGCACCGACCTGCGCCACCAGGTAGAGCAACTGGTGTTGCCTTTGTTATAACCTCTCGTCTTTTGGTTTGCGACTGGCCGCGCCCAACACCAACAAGCCAGCCCACGGATGCAGGCTGGCTTGTATAGTAAGCGCTACCGGGGCTTAGCTCCGAACCTAGTGCAGCACCTGTACCCGCTTATGGTAGGTTTGCCCGTTCATCGAGCACGACAGGGAGTACACGCCGGCCGGCAACGCCTGCGTATCGATGTGCACCTTCGTATCGGGGCTGGTGCCGCGGGCAACGGTGCGGCCCAGGTTGTCGAGCAGGGTGTAGGAAAGGGGCGGCGTAGGCTTCGTGGCTGCTTTGCGCGGCACCGCGGCCGGGGCTACTAGCACGTCAAACCCGGTATTGCTGGGGTTGGGAAATACTTCCAGCGCATCGCCGCTGCTTACGGTCTTTAGCGAGTCGGCCCCGGCACTGAGCTTGCTGGGGCGCCAGCTTTGCCCGTCGCCACCGGTGTAGGGCGTTGTGCGGTAGCCGCGGTAAATGGTCGAGGAAAGTCCGCAGCTGTTGGTTATAGTGCAGGAAAGCTCAAACGGTACATCGTAGCCCAGGGGCGCGTTTACGTAGATAGAGGATGTGTTGCCCAGCACCCCGTTTGCGCCCGTCAGGGTCCATTGGTACGACACGTTGCCCTCCAGGTCGGGATGCATCACGCCAGCGGCCATTTCAAAGCCGTTGCCCTGCTGCACGTAATACTCGCCCGGCCCCCGCAGGAAAGTGGCATACGGCCCCCCGACCCACACCTGCCGGGTAAGGGTGACGGGAGAAGAAGTGCAGCCATACACGCTGTTGTACGTGGATTTCACGGTGATAAGACCATTATAGCCGGCCGTGGGGGTTACGCTATAACTCTCTCTCCGGCTGAAAAACCGGGTAGGCAGGACCGTACCGGTAGCAGCAAAGGCCGGCTCTATCTCCCAGGTGACGGGAGAGAAGATATCTGATTTGGTCACGCTGAAGGTCAGGCTGGAATTGTCACACAGCAGTTGGCCGTTGCTGGCAAGTTTCTCATTTTTCAGGGTTTCAATGATGCCCGCCTCAAACGCAAACCACTGAAACAGCGTAGCCACGGCCCGGATGGAGTAGTTGAAGGTTTCGTTGGCAATGGCTACGTGGTCAATGTCGCTGGGGGAACCGCCCAGGGCTGCAAACCGAGCCTGCAGAAAGGCATGGTTGGGTCCGTTGCCAAGGTTGGCGTCGCCCGGCTCCCGGTTCTGGCTGTTCAGCGCCGGCCCCGACGGGTCGTAGCGCTGCCAGGGGTTTACGCCGCTGGGAAAGAAGTCGGCCAGCTGGTTCAGGGTATAAAACAAGAACTTCATCCGGGCGCGGGCGTCCGGCTCGCAGTACATATCGGCGAGCAGGCCGCCTTGCTGCAGGGCAGTACCAGCGTTCCACTGCCGGGCGCGGTAGTCACCGCCGGGGTCGTTTTCGCAGTTGCCCGGCCCGCTGTTCGACCAGTACACGTTGCCCATGTTGTTTTCGTAGAAATCAGGCTTGCCCAGCGGGCAAGGGTGCGGGTGCGAGTGTGCATGGGCCGGCACGCTCATATCCCCGAGCAGGTGGGCCACCCGGCCCAGAATCTGCAGGGCCACGGGCTGCCCAAACGACTTATCGAAGCGGGGCGAGTGGTAGAAGTTGATACGGTTGCCGCCGTTCATGTCGGTTATGGCTTCCAGGTAGTAATTGCCCTTGTACAGCTCGGGTAAGGAGGTGTAGGTAATGACATACTTGCGCGTGGGCCCACCGTAGAGGGCGAAGGGAATGGTCAGGTCGTGGCTGCCGTTGCGGTCCTGGCAAAACAAGTACACGCGGGCCTTTTCCCAGGCGTTGGGCGCAAGCGAGGAGCCATTCACGTTCAGGTTCATCGACTCGTGGTCCTCATCCCAGTTGTCGGCGTCCCAGAAATGGGTGATGGAAGGCGTGCTGGTATTCACGCTCAACGTGTACCCGTACACCGGGTCTTCCAGATCTTCGCGCCAGGCTCCTACCCCAATGGGGCAGATGTTGTTGAAAGGCTGGGCGCTGTTGCCGGGCCCGTGGAAACTCAGGCCCACCGCGTCGCGCAGCACGTCGATGCGCCCAAGCTGCTGCTCCAAAAACAGGTAGGACTCCTTCACCATGTGCTGGTGCACCCATTCCTTGTGGGCAAAAGCCGGGAGCTGGCTAAGCCACAGGCAGAGTGTAACTCCGATAGATAGAGATTTTTTCATGGTAGAAATAGGTAGAATAAGGATGATCGATAAGCACACTAACGAAAGACCGGCAGCCTATGCCCGCTCAGCCACTTGCGGGGCAGCAATACGCTCGGGAAGCCCGGGAGCAGCCGTAGCTTTTCCTATGTAAGCGCTGCAAAGTGAGGAGCTTAAAACTCCGGGCAACTTTTATTACACCAACACCACGTTTGACAGGATAAAGACCGGCTGCCGCATTTACCCGCTTTTTCCCAGAACCGTAGTGTGCCTACCAGCTTGGCGGCTGGCTAATTTGCGGCCCCAAGCGCTGCCCTAGCTATGAATAGAATTCCCCTCAAGATCTGGAACCGCATCGATATGCTGCAGGCGCCCATTGCCGCCGAAGTGCCGGCTTCGGCCCCGGGCCGGCGTCGCTGGGTAGATATTCACTATGACCTGACCCGTAAGCACCTCACTTGTCCGCCGCACCGCTACTGCATTATCGACCGGGAATTCGATGCGGCGCTGCTGGCAGCGTACGCACCCGATGGCGACGAAGACCTGGCCATGCTCAGCATAAAGCAGTATTATGTGGCCGATGCGCCTCAGCTGTACGCGGTGCTGGCCGAGCTTGGGGCTGCTCCGGGTTTGTTTGAGGCTCCCTGGAACGTCGGGCATCCGCTGCTATAGCGCCCCGCATATCCTGCTTACCTTTGTCGCACCACCCCATCGAAAACATACCTCCAACTCCTCCCTCCGCTATGGCCAACGGCTTTTTCAACGTCCCGACCCCGATTAACGAACCCGTCAAAGGCTACGCGCCCGGCTCCAAGGAGCGGGCCGAGCTGCAACAGGCGCTCAAAGACCTCAAAAAGCAGCAGGTCGACATTCCGATGCACATCGGCGGTCAGGAAATCCGCACCGGCAACACCCAGCGCATCAGCCCGCCCCACGACCACCAGCACACGCTGGGTTACTTCCACGAGGGCGACGCCAGCCACGTACAGCAGGCCATTGATGCCGCTTTGGCTGCCCGTACCCAGTGGGCCGAGCTGCCCTGGGAGCACCGCGCTTCTATCTTCCTCAAGGCCGCTGAGCTGCTGGCTGGCCCCTACCGCGCCCGTATCAACGCGGCCACCATGCTGGGCCAGAGCAAGAATGCCTTCCAGGCGGAAATCGACGCGGCCTGCGAGCTGATCGACTTTTTCCGCTTCAACGTGTTCTTCATGCAGGAAATCTACAAGCAGCAGCCCGAGAGCCTGCCCGGCATGTGGAACCGCCTGGAGCAGCGCCCCCTCGAAGGCTTCGTGTTTGCCCTGACGCCCTTCAACTTCACTTCCATTGCCGGCAACCTGCCGACCTCGGTAGCCATGATGGGCAACGTGGTGGTGTGGAAGCCCGCCTACACCCAGATCTACTCGGCCCAGGTGCTAATGGAGCTGTTTAAAGAAGCCGGCGTGCCCGACGGGGTCATCAACCTGGTGTACGTGGACGGCCCCACCACCGGCGACGTTATCTTCAACCACCCCGACTTTGCCGGCATTCACTTCACCGGCTCCACGGGCGTGTTCCAGAACATCTGGAAGACCATCGGCCAGAACATTCACAAGTACAAGAGCTACCCCCGCATCGTGGGCGAAACCGGCGGTAAGGACTTTATCCTGGCCCACCACTCGGCTCACCCCCGGCAGGTCGCCACGGCCATTACCCGCGGCGCTTTCGAGTTTCAGGGGCAGAAATGCTCGGCCGCCTCGCGTGCCTACATCCCCAGCAACATTTGGGACGAGGTGAAAGGCTACGTGCAGGAAGACCTGAAGTCCATCAAAATGGGCGACGTGGAAGACTTCTCCAACTTCGTCAATGCCGTCATCACCGAGGCGTCCTTCGACAAGCTGGCCCGCTACATTGATGCCGCCAAAGCCGACGACTCGGTGGAAATTATTGCCGGCGGCGGCCACGACAAGAGCAAGGGTTACTTCATCGAGCCCACGGTGATTGTGACGAAGAACCCGCAGTACGTGACCATGTGCGAGGAGCTCTTCGGCCCCGTCCTGACCCTGCACGTCTACGATTCGCAGGACTTCGAAAAGACCCTGGACTTGGTGGATGGCACCTCGCCCTACGCCCTGACCGGCGCCATCTTCGCCCAGGACCGCTATGCCATCGACCTGGCCTCGAAGAAGCTGGTGCACGCGGCCGGCAACTTCTACATCAACGACAAGCCCACCGGCGCCGTGGTCGGTCAGCAGCCCTTCGGCGGCGCCCGCGCCTCCGGCACCAACGACAAGGCCGGCTCCATGCTGAACCTGCTGCGCTGGGTGTCGCCGCGCGCCATCAAGGAAACCTTCGTGACGCCCGTCGACTACCGCTACCCCTTCCTGGGCGTGGATACCGGCGAAAACCTGAACGTCACGGGGCAGGGCGGCTTCTAAGGCTGTTCTTGATTTGACACAAAAAGGCCGCTCCGGAATTTCGGAGCGGCCTTTTTTAATTATCCGGTGAAAGCCCTACTGCCTTCTTGCGCAGCCTGGGGATGAATACCCATCACGCCGTCGTGGTGCTCGGTGCAGTAAAAGCCCAGCTCCCGTCCGCTGCACGGGTCCCCATTCTCATGCACGTTCACGCAGGCTGGTAGCTGCGGTTGTAGCCGGGCCACTTCCAGTACGACCGGGAAGTACACCCACTCCCGGCAGTTGGCGCTCCAGGGGCGGCCGCGGAAGGTTTCGGTATAGCCCCGGGCTTGGAGAGCTTCTTCCAGAGGACGTAGGTGCTCACAAATCATGATGGTTCGGTTGGTGGCTGGGCTTGCATCGGCGTGAGGCTTGTTTCATCCTTGTATCCGGTGCGTGTAACGCAATAGCCCGCCCCAACAATTCCACGGTATGGCAGCTTTACCAGCTCCAGGCCCGGTATCCTGGGTAGCACAGCGCCCGGGGAACGACTGTATCGGGGGGCATATTAATAAAACCTAATTTGTCCAAATATACGTCAATCCGAACCCCACCTCCCAGAACCTTTGTTCCCAAGCCTCTAAGCCCTACCTTTGCCCTCCAACGCCCATTTCGATGGGCCTTTAACTGCTGAATCGTATGCTTCTCGCTGTAACCACTAATTACCAGCCGGTTGATTTTCTGCCCATTGTGGTACAATTCGGCCTGGCCATTGCCTTCGTGGCCTTCGCCATGATTGTGTCCCACCTGGTGGGCCCCAACCGCAAAAGCAAAGTCAAAAACGAAGCTTTCGAGTGCGGTATCGAGTCGGTGGGCAATGCCCGCACCCCGATTTCCATCAAATACTTCCTCACCGCCATCTTGTTCGTACTCTTCGACGTGGAGGTAATCTTCATGTACCCGTGGGCCGTGAACTTCCGCACGCTCGGTTGGGACGGCTTCGTCCAGATGATTGTGTTCCTGGCGCTGCTGATGGCCGGCTTTGCCTACGTTATCAAGAAGGGCATTCTGAAGTGGACCGGCACCCACGCCTAAGTCCAATTCAATCAAACTTTTGCCGGCTCGCTGGTGTTCGGATAAAGGGCAATTAGCCCCTCCAAACTGACAAATCTCATGAGCGATATTCGTGTTCCTGAAATAAAGATGGTCGAGGCCCCTGAGGGCGTAGAAGGCGCTGGCTTCTTCGCAACCTCCCTGGAATCGGTGGTGGGCATGGCCCGCGCCAACTCCCTGTGGCCCCTGCCCTTCGCTACTTCCTGCTGCGGCATCGAGTTTATGGCCACCATGGGCTCGCACTACGACATCTCCCGCTTCGGCTCGGAGCGCCCGTCGTTTTCGCCCCGGCAGGCCGACCTGCTGATGGTAATGGGTACCATTGCTAAGAAAATGGCCCCCATCGTGAAGCAGGTGTACGAGCAGATGGCCGAGCCCCGCTGGGTGCTGGCCATGGGCGCCTGCGCCTGCTCGGGCGGCATCTTCGACTCCTACTCCGTGCTGCAGGGCATCGACCGGATTATTCCCGTTGATGTGTACGTGCCCGGCTGCCCGCCCCGCCCCGAGCAGGTGCTCGACGGCCTGATGCGCGTCCAGGACTTGGCCCGTACCGAATCGATTCGCCGCCGCAATGCGCCCGAGTACCAGGCGCTGCTGGCTTCTTACAACATCAAGTAGATTGAAAACTGGCGCTGTAAGCTTTTTGCAGCGCCAGTTTTCGCCTCTTAGCTTCTCTTACAGGAATGGCTGAAAATACCCAAGAATCCGCGGCAGCACCCCAGGAAGCGGCGGCCCCGCAGGACCCGCAAGCGGCGAAAAACGCCCAGCTGCTGGCGCTGTTGCAGCGCCTGTTTGGTGCCGACACGTTTACCGACGTGGAGGAGCCCTACGGCCTGCTGACGGTGACGACTACGCGGGAGCGGATTCACGAAATCATGGCCGGCCTGCAGCAGGACCAGGAGTTGCAAATGAACTTCCTGACCACGATGTGCGGCATTCACTACCCCGAAAACGAGGGCAAGGAACTGGGCATGATTTACCATGTGCACAGCCTGGTGAACAACCTGCGCCTGCGCATCAAGATTTTCTTCCCCATTGCCGACCCGGTCGTGCCCACGCTGACTGACCTCTACGCTACGGCCAACTGGATGGAGCGCGAGGCTTACGACTTCTACGGCATCATCTTCACGGGCCACCCTAACCTGATCCGCATCCTGAATGTGGAAGACATGGACTACCACCCCATGCGCAAGGAATACGCGCTGGAAGACGGTACCCGCGAAGACAAAACAGACCTTTTCTTCGGCCGCTAGGCCCCTGATTCATACATCATGGCAGTAAACGACACGCTGGAAGGTACCCACAAGATCATCCAGGAAGCCAAGGAACAGCAGCAGAACAGCGGCCTGGTTCCCACGCTCAACGACTTTTCGCAGGAGTTGACGACCCTGAACCTGGGTCCGACGCACCCGGCTACGCACGGCATTTTCCAGAACATCCTGCAAATGGATGGGGAGCGGATTATTTCCGGCGTGCCCACCATTGGCTATATCCACCGGGCCTTCGAGAAGATTGCCGAGCGCCGGCCCTTCTACCAGATTACACCCCTCACCGACCGGATGAACTACTGTTCGTCGCCCATTAATAACATGGGCTGGCACATGACGGTAGAGAAGCTGCTCGGCGTGACGGTGCCCAAGCGCGCCCAGTACATGCGCGTCATTGCCATGGAGCTGGCCCGCATCACCGACCACTTGATCTGTAACTCGATTCTGGGCGTGGATACGGGTGCTTTCACTGGCTTCCTCTATGTGTTCCAAGAGCGCGAAAAGGTCTACGAGATTTACGAGGAAATCTGCGGCGCCCGCCTCACCACCAACATGGGCCGCGTGGGCGGCATGGAGCGCGACTTCTCGGATGTCGCCATCCAGAAGCTACGCGACTGGCTCAAGACCTTCCCCGCCGTGATGAAGGAGTTCGAGTCCATGTTCAACCGCAACCGCATTTTCATGGACCGCGTAGTAAACGTGGGTCCGATTACGGCGGAGCGGGCTTTGAACTACGGCTTCACCGGTCCCAACCTGCGTGCCGCCGGCGTCGACTACGATGTGCGGGTGATGAACCCTTACTCCAGCTACGAGGACTTCGACTTCGAAATCCCCGTGGGCACCAAGGGCGACACCTACGACCGGTTTATGGTCCGCAACGAGGAAATCTGGCAGAGCCTGCGCATCATCAATCAGGCCCTGGAAAACCTGCCCGAAGGCCCCTTCCACGCCGATGCCCCGCACTACTACCTGCCCCCCAAGCAGGCCGTGTACAAGAACATGGAGGCCCTGATCTACCACTTCAAAATCATCATGGGTGAGATTGAAGCGCCGGTAGGCGAGGTATATCACTCCGTGGAAGGCGGCAACGGCGAGTTGGGCTTCTACCTGATTTCCGACGGGGGCCGCACGCCCTACCGCCTGCATTTCCGCCGCCCCTGCTTTATTTACTACCAGGCTTACCCCGAAATGGTGGTGGGCAGCAGCCTCTCCGACGCCATCGTGACCTTGTCGTCGATGAACGTAATTGCCGGCGAGCTGGACGCGTAGTTTTTTGCTGAATTTAACTGTATGGAATCGACAACCGCGCCCGTGAAACCCCAGTTTTCGGAAGCTGCCAAGGCTGAAATAGACCGTATCTGCAAGCAATACCCCGAGGAGCGGCGCAAGTCGGCCATGCTGCCGGTGCTGCACATTGCCCAGGCCGAATTCGGTGGCTGGGTAGCCCCCGAGGTACAAGATCTGGTAGCCGAGGTACTGGGCGTGAAACCCATCGAGGTGTACGAGGTTTCGACCTTCTACACCATGTTCAACCTTAAGCCGGTGGGCAAGCACGTGCTGGAAATCTGCCGCACGGGCCCCTGCCAGCTGCGCGGCTCCGACGAGCTGACGGCTGAGCTGGAGCGTATCACCGGCGCTAAAGTTGGCGGTCCGCCCTCGGCCGACGGCCTGTTTACCTTGAAAGAGGTGGAGTGCCTGGCCGCCTGCGGCTTTGCCCCCGTGGTGCAGGTGCGCGAGAAATACTACGAGCAGCTGGATACCGAAGCTTCGGTGAATGCTATGCTCACCGAGTTGCGCAACATGGTGCACCGCCCGGCGCTTCCCTGGGAAGAAAAAGGCCTGCCCAACGCCGTAGCCAACAATTAACCTCTTTCAGCTAACCGCTCAGACACTATGGGACGCAAACTGCTGACCGAACATATCAACGTTGAAGGCATCGACACCTTTGAGGTATACCGCAAGCATGGCGGCTACCGCTCGGTGGAGAAGGCCCTCAAAACCATGACCCCCGACGAGGTGGTGGAAGAGGTGAAGAAGTCGGGCCTGCGCGGCCGCGGCGGCGCCGGCTTCCCCACCGGTATGAAGTGGAGCTTTCTGGCCAAGCCCGAGGGCGTGCCGCGCTACCTCGTTTGCAACGCCGACGAATCGGAGCCGGGTACCTTCAAGGACCGGCAGCTGATGTCGAAGCTGCCCCACCTGCTGGTGGAAGGCATGATTACGAGCTCCTACGCCCTGGGCGCCAACACCTCCTACATCTATATTCGTGGGGAGTTGTTGTACGTGCTGCGCATCCTGGAAAAAGCCATTGCCGAAGCTTACGCCAACGGCTTCCTGGGTAAGAACATCCTGGGCTCGGGCTACGACCTGGACTTGTACGTGCACCCCGGTGGGGGCGCCTACATCTGCGGGGAGGAAACGGCCCTGCTGGAATCGTTGGAAGGCAAACGGGGCAACCCGCGCAACAAGCCCCCATTCCCCGCCGTGCAGGGCCTCTACGCCCGTCCGACGGTAGTGAACAACGTGGAGTCTATTGCGGCGGTGCCGGTTATCGTCAACGACGGTGGCGACGAGTATGCCAAGATTGGCGTGGGCCGGAGCACCGGTACCAAGCTGATTTCGGCCTGCGGCCACCTCAACAAGCCCGGTATCTACGAAATCGAGCTGGGCGTGCCGGTCGAGGAATTCATCTACTCCGATGAGTATTGCGGCGGCATCTGGAAGGGCCGCGACCTGAAGGCCGTGGTAGCCGGCGGTTCGTCGGTGCCGATTCTGCCCAAGGAACTGATCCTGAAAACCGCCGCGGGTGAGCCCCGCCTGATGACCTACGAGTCGTTGTCGGATGGCGGGTTCGTGACGGGTACGATGCTGGGTTCGGGGGGCTTTATTGCCATGGACGAAACTACCTGCATCGTGCGCAACACCTGGAACTTCTCCCGCTTCTACCACCACGAGTCGTGCGGGCAATGCTCGCCCTGCCGCGAGGGGACGGGCTGGCTGGAGAAAATCCTGCACCGCCTCGAGCACGGCCACGGCAATGAGCGCGACATCGACGTGCTGGCCAGCGTGGCCAAGCAAATCGAAGGCAACACCATCTGCCCACTGGGTGAAGCGGCGGCTTGGCCGGTTTCGGCCGCCATTCGTCACTTCCGCGACGAATTTGAGTGGCACGTACGCTACCCCCAGGAAGCTACCCGCCCCGGCGCGGTGTTCCCTGGCAAAGCAGTACTGGCTTAATTTGTACTAACTGACATTTCACTTCCGCCCTTAGGAAGCTCTGAATAATGGCTAAAATAACTTTTGACGGCATCGAGGTTGACGTTCCGGACGGAACGACCATCCTCAACGCGGCCCGCACCATCGGCGGCGGCATCGTGCCCCCGGCCATGTGCTACTACACGCCGCTGAAAGGCTCGGGCGGCAAGTGCCGCGCCTGCCTCGTGCGCGTGGCGGCCGGCTCGGCCAAAGACCCGCGCCCCATGCCCAAGCTGGTAGCCTCGTGCGTGACGCCCGTGCAGGATGGCATGGTGGTCGAGAATACGACTTCCGAGCAGGTCCTGAACGTGCGCAAGGGCATCGTGGAAATGCTGCTCATCAATCACCCCCTGGACTGCCCCGTGTGCGACCAGGCCGGCGAGTGTGATTTGCAGAACTTCGCCTTCGAGCACGGCGTGAGCACCACCCGCTACGAAGAGGAGCGCCGCACCTTCGAAAAAATCGACATCGGGCCGCTGATTCAGCTGCACATGACGCGCTGCATCCTGTGCTACCGCTGCGTGTACACCGCCGACCAGCTCACTGAGAAGCGCGTGCACGGCGTCCTGGGCCGGGGCGACGCGGCCGAAATCGGCACCTACATCGAGAACATCATCGACAACGAGTTCAGCGGCAACGTCATCGACGTGTGCCCCGTGGGCGCCCTGACCGACAAGACCTTCCGCTTCAAGCAGCGGGTGTGGTTTACGAAACCCGTAAACGCCCACCGCCAGTGCGAAAACCCCAAGTGCTGCGGCAAAGTGGTGCTCTGGTACAAAGGCAAGGACGTGCTGCGCGTGACGGCCCGCAAGGACCAGTACGGCGAGGTGAAGGAGTGGATCTGCAACACCTGCCGCTTTGACAAGAAGGAAACTGCCGACTGGACCCTGGAGGGCCCGGCCCACATCGACCGTTCGTCGGTCATTTCGGCCAACCACTACGAGCTGCCCGTACTCAACGCCCAGGTTATTGCCGACTTGCCCGAAAGCTCGCTGCGCGACCTGGAACAGAATCCTCCCATGCGCCTGGGGAATTAGTTTTTAGTTAGTGGTTTTTGGTTTTTGGCCTTGTTCTGACATGGCCCAAGCCAGAGGCCAAAAACCAAAAACCAAAAGCCAAAAACCAACCATGATAGAACTACCAACCTTAGGCTGGCAATCCATTGTTATCCTCGTCGTGTTCGGCGTTTCGCTGCTGATTGCCACGTACTGCACCTACGCGGAGCGGGTAATTGCTGCCTTCTTGCAGGACCGCGTCGGTCCGGACCGCGCGGGACCTTTCGGCCTGCTGCAGCCCCTGGCCGACGCTGTAAAACTGTTCACCAAAGAGGAATTCTTCCCCGCTGGCGCCAACCGCGCCCTGTTCGTGCTCGGGCCCTGCCTGGCCATGATTACGGCCTTGATGTCGTCGGCGGTAATTCCGTTCGGCAACGTCATTCAGTTTGGCACCAACGTATTCAATCTGCAGGGCATCGAGGTCAACATTGGCATGCTATGGGTGTTTGGCATCGTGTCGTTGGGCGTGTACGGGGTGATGATTGGCGGCTGGGCTTCCAACAACAAATTCTCCCTGCTAGGCGCCATCCGGGCCGGGTCACAGAACATTAGCTACGAACTAGCCATGGGCATGTCGCTCATCGCCGTGCTGATGATTTCGGGCACCTTGTCGCTGCGGGAAATCACCTTGCAGCAGTCGGTGGCCGGCGAGTGGCACTTCTGGAACATCGTCAAGCAGCCCCTGGGCTTTATCATCTTCCTGGTGTGCGCCTTCGCTGAAACCAACCGCACGCCTTTCGATTTGCCCGAGTGCGAAACCGAGCTGGTAGGTGGCTACCACACCGAGTACAGCTCCATGAAAATGGGTTTGTACCTATTTGCCGAGTACGTCAACGTCTTCGTGGCCTCGGCCGTGATGAGCGTGCTCTACTTCGGCGGCTTCAACTTCCCCTTCCAATATGAGCTGCGCGACTGGTTGGTGTCGGCTCAGGGCTGGGAGCTGGTGTCGGCCCAAAACCTGATTTCAATTCTGGGCCTGCTGCTGCTGTTCGGGAAGATTTTCGCCTTCATTTTCTTCTTCATGTGGGTCCGCTGGACCCTGCCCCGCTTCCGTTACGACCAACTGATGCGCCTGGGCTGGACCATCCTGATTCCGCTGGCCATTTTCAACATCCTGCTCACCGGCGGCCTGATTCTGGGCGGTATCATTAAGTAATCGAACCTATGCAGTCCTTAAGCAATAGAGCCAAAAAGCTGGAGGCCAAGCCAATGACGCTGGCTGAGCGGGCTTACCTGCCGGCTATTTTCCAGGGCCTGAGCATCACCATGCGGCACTTTTTCCGGGCGGCTACTAAGAAGCAGGTCACGGTGCGCTATCCCGAGGAGAAGCGTCCCTTCTCCCCCATCTTCCGCGGCCTGCACGTACTCAAGCGCGACGAGCAGGGCCGGGAGCGGTGCACCGCCTGTGGCCTGTGTGCCGTAGCCTGCCCTGCCGAAGCCATTACGATGGTAGCCGGCGAGCGGAAAAAAGGCGAGGAAAACCTCTACCGCGAGGAGAAATACGCCGTCAGCTACGAGGTAAACATGCTGCGCTGCATTTTCTGCGGCCTCTGCGAAGAAGCTTGCCCGAAAGCCGCCGTGTACCTGCAGCCCGACAAGATGGCGCCGCCCCGCTTCGAGCGCGACGAGTTCATCTACGGCAAAGACCGGCTGGTGGAGCCCGTCGACCCCAGTGCCCGCAGCATTCGCGGCATTCAGTTGACACCCGAGCAGGCCCAGACTTTGAGCCAGCGCTTGGCCCACTAGTACCTCTCTAGTCTGTCGTCTTGAGTCAGTTCAGGACGACAGACGACTTTATACTCATTTCATTCGCGCTACTTCCCGCCAATGGCCTCTTCTTCCCTGTTTTTCTTCCTGTCGTTTGTGGCGCTGTTTGCGGCCCTGGGCGTAGTTCTGGCCAAAAACCCGGTGCACAGCGTGCTATTCCTGATTCTGACGTTCTTCTCGCTGTCGGGGCACTACCTGATTCTGAACGCCCAGTTCCTGGCCGCGGTGAACATCATCGTGTACGCCGGTGCCATCATGGTGCTGTTTCTGTTCGTGATTATGTTCCTGAACCTGAACGCCGACACGGAACCCCATAAATCGGCTTTATCAAAGGTAGCGGCGGCTGTAGCTGGGGGCTTGCTGCTAGTCGTGATGATAGCCGCCCTGCGTGACGTACAGACCGGCACTACTTTCACGGCGGCTACTTTCAATTCTCAAATCGGGATGGTGAGCCAGCTGGGCATGGTGCTCTACACCAAGTACCTGCTACCCTTCGAACTGGCCTCGGTGCTGTTCTTGGCTGCTATGGTTGGGGCCGTGATGCTGGGCAAGCGGGAAGCCGGGGAGCGGAACTTTTAAGCGGAAGTAGTTAATAAAACGAAAGCGGCGCCTGATACCCCGGGCGCCGCTTTTTTATGCCTTTTACTTTTTATGAAGGCCACAATATTCCCGCCAACCGGTACTGCTTGAGGAAAGCTACGAGTGCGAAGCTACCAGGAAAAGTTCATCTTCGTGCCCAGAATGACTAACCGACGCACCTTACCGATGAAGCTATTTGCCTCTCTGGCCTGGACCACCCTATTTCTTACGGCTTCGGCCTGCTCCCGCGAAAAGGTGCCGGTGCAGGAAGTAGAGGTCGGTGGCTTCAGCCAAAGCCCAAAATCTACCTCGGCCCAGGACGCCGTTAAAATGGTTTTAGGGGCAGTCAACGACCAGCAGGCTAAGCAGGCAGCGGGTCAGGAAGAGGTTAGCGGACTGGGCCTGGAGCAGGAAGATGGCTCGGTAGAAGTGCCTCACTTGGACAACACCGATTATATGGTCGTTACCAACGACTCCACTTACCGACGGGTGCTGGCATCTAAAGGCCCGGGTGAGGCCCCGGGCAGCATCGACTTTACACGCGAGTTTGTGGTGCTACTCGTGCATCCGCCCGTTGCCTTCACCGGTGCTACCTTCCTGGACAACGTAACGGCCGAAATAGAGGAGGATACCGTTGTGCGACTCACGCTGTCATCGACACCGATGCCGGCCGTGGACATGACCGGCGGACTGGGATACGGACAGTACGACTACAAGGTCAAAATGTATAAGCTGCCCCGCAAAAGCTTCCGAAAGGTCCGGATTGTGTTTGAGGACCAGGACGATACGCCGGCGGTGTACGTGCCGCTGTAGGAATTCAATCCTTCGGACTCAGTGGCTCACGCAACCGTAGGTTATTCCGCCTTCTTTTGCTGCTCTACTTTCTGCTGGTACTGCTCAATCGTATCAAGGACCCGCTCGGGGTGTACATCTTGGGCCAACTCGGGAATCTCGGGATGTTGAGCCTCCTGAATGTCCATTTTCTGGGCTATTGCCCGCACCAAGACTACCAGCCGGGTTATTTCGTGTTCACTGAGCAAGCTCACCTGCAGGTTCAGGTCGGCGCGCTTGTCGGCCAGGGCGGCCATGCGGTTTTGGCTGATGAGCACGAACGTGGACAGGAAAATGGCCTCTACGGAAGCTTCCATGGCCAGAATCACCAGCGACGGGTCGAAGGGCTTGAGGCCGAGCCAGCCCACGTTCCACAAGATCCAGCCGGCAAAGAGCACCAGGTGAATACAGACGAAGGCCATGCTGCCCGTGAACTTGGTCACGGCGTCGGCGGTGCGGTCTTGCCAGGTGCGCTGCTTGTCTTCGGCGTGCTGCCGCTGCAGCAAGGCTTCAATATTGCGCTCCACGACCTGGGCCATGCCGCCCTTGGCCGCGGGCTGGGAGTTGGAGGAAGAATTGGGAACTACCATCGGACTACAGAAGATGCTGCCCTGGTATACGGCCCGCCTGAAAAGGGCAGCTGCGCTGTAGCCGACATCTTTTTGTAAGTTTCGACGGGTCAATTTCTTGTACTTCTTCTACGCTTGAGCTGCAGCAAAGAAGCGGCATCCGCACAGTTCAGGTACCCCTTTTCTGATATTCGCTTAATGGAAGTCAAGCTCTACAAGTCCCCGTGGCGGGCAATCCTGCTGATGCTGGGGTGTTCGGTATTCGTGGCAGCCGGAATTTGGATGCTAAACCAAGACACCGCGCCGTCCTGGGTAGCGTGGATGAGTATTCTCTTTTTCGGCTTAGGCTACCCTGTCGGGCTGTTCAACTTGCTGGACCGTAGACCACAAATAATTATTAATACGGTTGGGATATTTGATAGAATGAGCCACCATGAGTTCATCAACTGGGAAATTATAGAGGGGGCGTACCTAGTCGAAGTTCATCATCAGAAGTTTATCTGTCTACTAGTAGCACCAGACTTTGAGCCATCAAGAAAAAAAGGGGCCGTCCACAAATCCCTCATCGGAATATCGAAAGCAATGGGCTTTCAAGAGCTAAACATTTCCTTGGGCCTTATCCAGATTGATGAGTTCCGCTTCACTGAGTTTATCATGGCTATGTCTAAAGCTGATTCCGGAAATCGTCGGAAGCTGCTTGATCAGTTTTCTTGTTAACGAAAAGCGGCTCCCAAAGAATCAGGAGCCGCTTTTCGTTTTATTGCTCCGCCGGGGTGTTGAAGGCGGTTTCGGCCGCCTGCCGCCGCATCCAGGGCGGGCCGCAGCTGGCGCGCATTTTCTGGCGGAATTTCTCCTGCTCCTCGGGCGTCATGCCGGCCATGCGGCTTTCCAATTTTTGTTTCCAGTCGTTTTTGTGCTGCTGCCACTTGCGGCTGAAGCCCGGGCGGCCCGCCCCCCCTTTAAAGCCAGTGAGCAGGCGGGTAAGCAGCAGCAAGCCCAGAGTTTGCCAGAAGTTGACAACTGGGCCGTGGAAGAGTTCGGGCACCAGCCAGTTCCAGAGGCTCATCGTGACATAGCCCATAGCGGCCACGAACAGAACACCCAGGAGAACAAATTTAAGGACGCGAAGCGGCCAGGGTTTAGGATTCATGTTAGTAATGAGCTGATGTGGGAAAGTGCTAAAATGTTAATGCATCCGAAAGTGCTCCGCTGTTTTTCGCCCGTTGCGGGCTTCTAGCAATTAGCACACGAGCACATTAATCATTGGCACATTGATTTTTAGTCGGTGAACAAGTTGGTGTAGAGCACCTGCAGGCGCTGACGCAAGTGCTGCACGGCGTAATGTTTGCGCGAAATCAGTGTTTTGAGGGGTACGCCGGTGTCCTCGGCCAGGTCCTTGAAGCTGCGGCCTTCCAGCTCGTGCCACACAAACACGTCGCGCTGGTTCTTGGGTAGTTCGTCTAGGGCTTCGGCCAGGGCCTCCATTAGCGTCTCGCGCAGCAGGCGGTTCTCGGGGGCATCATCGTCGGCGGGCAGCACGTCGGCCAGCAGCAGGGAGCCTTCCTCGTTGTCGTTGTCGTAGCGCAGCATTTCTTCTTCCAGCGACGCCGTTTTCTTTTTACGGTAGAGGTCGGTGATGCGGTTGCGGGCCACGCGAAACAGCCAGGAGGCTACTTTCTCGACGGGCTTGAGCATCCGGTAGCTTTCGACCAGCTCCCCAAAGACATCCTGCAGAATATCTTCGGCATCTTCCGGATCGGGCACCCGGCGGCGGATGAAGGCCAGCAGCCGGCCGCGCTGTTCCTGCACGGCCTCCTGAATCTGCCGGTCCTGTCCTCTCATTGTGCCTACGGGTAAGGCGTTTAGTGCTAGTGCGTCCATTCTGACTAAACAGACGCGGAAGGCGGAAAAATACTTTATCGGGATGAGAATATTTTGTGGAATATATCATGAAAAGAACGTCAGGTCGACTAACGGGTGACATCTGGCGGGCTGATGACTGAGTGGTAATCCAGCGTCAACACCCCTGGTGTTTCCCGTTGGTTGACATGATGGACGAATTAAATGATTCTAATTCTCTCCCCGTAGCCCCTTGGCTCTTATTGCAAACGGCCGCAACTGTACTTTTCCCTGTGGATTTACCGATTTTCAGGATACCTTTGCCAGCTAATTCACCCCAGCTGCGCTTTGGCTGGGCCTCTTTGCCTTGTCCGCTGACCCCACTGCATGGAACAGACCATCCCGGAAGTCATTCGCACCGTCCCGCTTGAGTATTATATATACTTCGCCACGGCGCTATTTGCCATCGGCGTAACGGGCGTGCTAACCCGGCGCAATGCCATTATCATCTTTATGTGCGTGGAGCTGATGCTCAACGCGGTAAACGTGCTGCTGACGGCCTTCTCCGCCTACCGCTCCGACCCCAACGGGCAAATCTTCGTGTTTTTCATCATGGCCGTGGCCGCCGCCGAAGTGTCGGTGGGCTTGGGCATCATTGTGATGATTTACCGCAACTTCCAGAATACCGACGTCAATCTGCTTAACCGTCTTAAGTGGTAATGATAACTCGTCTGTCATCCTGAGTCGGCGAAGAACCTTATCCCGCCAGAACAAGCTGTTCTACTGCCATAAGGTCTTCCGCCGACTCAGGACGACAACTGGTTTTCTTATAGCATACCTCCTATGCAAGAAACTGTAATACCCGCAGCTGTTGCTCCTTACCCCACGCTGCTGTACGTGTTAATTCCACTACTGCCGTTTCTGGGTTTTCTCATCAACGGTCTGCTGAACAAAAAGCTCTCGGGCACGGTAGCCGGCGCTATCGGCAGCCTCACGGTGCTGGGCTCCTTCGGCATTTCGCTGATGCTGTTTCTGAACTTCCAGTACCAGTACACCGTGAAGCTCTTCGACTGGATTACGGTCGGCTCGATGCAGATTCCCTTCACCTACCAGATCGACCAGCTCAGCCTGATTATGCTGATGCTCGTCACGGGCGTGGGCTTCCTGATTCACGTCTACAGCATCGGCTACATGCACCACGACGAAAACGTGGGCAAGTTTTTCGCCTTCCTGAACCTGTTCGTCTTCAGCATGCTGGTGCTGGTGCTGGGCGCCAACTTCGTAATTCTGTTCATCGGCTGGGAAGGCGTGGGCTTGTGCTCCTACCTGCTCATCGGCTTCTGGAACAAGGAAACGCCCAACAACAACGCCGCTAAGAAAGCCTTTATCATCAACCGCGTCGGGGACCTGGGCTTTCTGCTGGGCATCTTCCTGATTTACCTCACCTTCGACTCGGTACAGTACGCCGAGGTGTTCCAGAAAGCCTCCACGATGCAGATCGGCACGGGCGTCGTGACGGCCATTACCCTGCTGCTCTTCGTGGGCGCCATGGGTAAGTCGGCCCAGCTGCCGCTCTACACCTGGCTGCCCGACGCTATGGCTGGCCCCACCCCGGTTTCGGCCCTGATTCACGCCGCCACCATGGTTACGGCCGGTATCTACATGGTGCTGCGCTCGAACGTACTCTTCACCCTGGCTCCCGACACGCTCCACGTCGTGGCCTGGATTGGCGGCCTCACCGCCCTGTTTGCCGCTACGATTGGTCTGGCCCAGAACGACATCAAGAAAGTGCTGGCCTACTCCACGGTTTCCCAGCTCGGCTACATGTTCCTGGCCCTGGGCGTGATGGGCTACAGCACCTCGCTGTTTCACGTCCTGACCCACGCCTTCTTCAAGGCCCTGATGTTCCTGGGCGCCGGCTCCGTGATTCACGCCATGAGCAACGAGCAGGATATTCGCCGCATGGGCGGCCTGCGTAAAGCCCTGCCCATTACCTTTTTGACGTTCCTGATCGGCTGCCTCGCCATTTCGGGCATTCCGCCTTTCTCGGGCTTCTTCTCGAAAGATGAAATCCTGGAGCACGTTTATCAGCACAACAAGATTCTGTGGGGCATCGGCATGGTCACGGCCTTCCTGACGGCTTTCTACATGTTCCGTTTGCTGTTCCTGACCTTCTTCGGCGAGTTCCGTGGCACCGAAGAGCAGAAGCACCACCTGCACGAGTCGCCGGCTAGCATGACGCTGCCGCTGATTATTCTGGCTGTTCTGGCCGCCGTGGGTGGCTTCATGGGCGCCCCGATGTTTGTGGGCAAGCACTACCTGGCTGACTACCTGGCCCCGCTGTTCACCTACTCGCAGCGCCTCAACCCCGAGGCTTTTGCCGGCGAGCTGGACCACGGCACCGAGCTCATGCTCATTGGCTTGTCGGTAGCCGCCGGGGTATTGGGCATTCTGGTAGCCTATATTCAGTACGTGAGCCGCCGGGTGCGCCCGGCCGAGGACGACGCCCACCGCTCGGCGCCCGAAAGCCTGGTCTACCACAAGTACTACATCGACGAGCTGTATAATACCATCTTCGTGAAGCCGGTTATGGCGTTGTCAAATGGCCTGTACCGCTTCGTGGAGCAAGGCATCATCGACCCCATCGTGAATGGCTTCGGCCGCGTCACCCTGGGCGGCGGGCAGCTGCTGCGCTACGTGCAAACCGGCTACGTGGGCCTCTACCTGATTCTGATGGTCGTCGGCATTGTGCTGATTCTGGCTTTGAACGTCTTCCAATTCTAACGCTTCCCTGGACGGCCGGCGTGGAAGATTTCCCCGGCTTCATCTGCATCTGAATAAAGTATGCTGACTGCCTTTTTACTTTTCTTTCCCGTAGCGGCGGCGCTTCTGCTGCACTTTGCCAAGGGCAATGCGGCGCGGGTGCTGGCTCTGGGGGCTGCCCTGGTGGAATTTGCCGTAGCCGTGTTTGCTGCCGTATCGGCGTCGATGAACATGGCCCCCGGCAATAGCGCGGCGGCCTACACGCCATTTTCAATTAACATCCCCTGGATAGAGTCGGCCGGCATCAACTTCCACATCGGCCTCGACGGGTTAAGCCTACTGATGGTGCTGCTGACCACCTTTCTGGTGCCGCTCATCATCCTGGCTTCCTTCCGCCACAACTACCCCAACGCCTCGGCTTTCTACGCCCTGATTCTGTTCATGCAGACCGGCCTGATTGGGGTATTTGTGTCGCTCGATGCTTTCCTGTTCTACTTCTTCTGGGAAGTGGCTCTGATTCCGATTTACTTCATTGCCGGTGTCTGGGGCTCGGAGCGCCGCATTGCCGTCACCTTCAAGTTCTTTTTGTACACCATCATCGGCTCGCTCTTTATGCTGGCCGCCTTCGTGTACCTCTACTTCCAGACCGACGTCAACAACGCCGGCCTGACCTCCGACATCAGCGCCTTCTACAACCTGACGCTAACGGCTTCGCAGCAGGCCTGGGTGTTCTGGCTCATCTTCATTGCCTTCGCCGTGAAGATGCCGATTTTTCCCTTCCACACCTGGCAGCCCGATACCTACACCGAAAGCCCCGTGCCCGCCACGATGCTGCTTTCGGGCATCATGCTCAAAATGGGTATCTACGGCACCTTGCGCTGGTTGCTGCCCATCGTGCCGCTCGGCACCAGCCAGTGGGGTAAGCTGGTCATGATACTCTCGGTTATCGGCATCATATACGGCGCTATCATCGCCATCCGCCAGCGCGACATGAAGCGCCTGATTGCCTACTCGTCTCTGTCGCACGTGGGCTTGATGGCCGCCGGGGTGTTCTCGCTCACCTTTATGGGTTTGCAGGGCGCCGTGATTCAGATGCTGGCCCACGGGGTGAACGTAGTCGGCATGTTCTTTATCGGCGACATTATCCAGCGCCGCACCGGCACCCGCCAGATTTCCGAGCTGGGCGGCCTGACCAAGCACACGCCCCTGCTGTCGGTGTGCTTCCTGGTGCTGCTGCTCGGTACGGTGGCACTACCCCTGACCAACGGTTTCGTGGGAGAATTCCTGCTGCTGGCCGGCGTGTACCAGTACAACCCTTGGCTGGGCGCCGTCGCCGGCGTGACCATCATTCTGGCCGCCGTGTACTTGCTGCGCATGTTCCAGCGCGTGATGCTGGGCCCCGAAACCTCCTTCACTTCTACTATTCAGGACTTGACCGGCAGCGAGCTGGCCGTGCTGGTACCCCTGATTGTGCTGGTATTCTGGATCGGTTTGTTCCCCAATACCTTCCTGCGTATCTCGGAGCCGGCCGTGCTGCAGATTCTCGCCCTGGTTAACCGCTAAGCCCTGATCCTGACGACATGACTTCCATCATTCTGCTCTCCGTTCTCGGCATCGTTAACCTGTTCTTCGGGTTCCTGAAGTCCAACAAAATCCTGCTGCCCGCGGCCATGGTCATTCTGGCCCTGGTCTTCGGGGTCAACCTGATTGATTGGAACGCCGACCCTCGGTCGTATTTCAATGAAATGCTCACCATCGACCGGTACTCGGTGGCTTTCACCGGTATCGTGGTCCTGACGACGCTGCTGCTGATTCCCTTCTCCCAGAAATACGTGCGCGAAGGCCAAGAGAACCTGGCCGAGTACTACTCCCTGCTACTCTTTTCGCTCGTCGGCGCCATCATGATGGTTAGCTACGACAATCTGTTGATGCTCTTCGTGGGTATTGAGATTCTGAGCGTGTCGATGTACGTGGTAGCTGGTTCCGACAAGCGCAACGTGCGCTCCAACGAAGCGGCCCTGAAGTATTTCCTGATGGGCTCGTTTGCCACCGGCATTCTGCTTTTCGGCATTGCCCTGGTGTACGGTGCGACGGGCACCTTCCAGCTCACCCAGATTAATGCGGGCATCATTAACCCAGCCAATGCCTCGCTGCAGCCCATGCTTTATATCGGCATGCTGCTCATGTTCATTGGCATCAGCTTTAAAGTATCGGCCGCGCCCTTCCACTACTGGACGCCCGACGTGTACGAAGGAACCCCGACCTTCTTCACGGCTTTCATGAGCACGGTGGTGAAAACGGCGGGCTTTGCGGGTTTCTTCAAGCTGCTGATGGCAGCCTTTTTTGCCGCGCAGGGCTTCTGGGTACCCACCATCATGGCTATTACCGTCCTCACCTTGCTTATCGGCAACGTTGGGGCCGTAGCCCAGACCAGCATCAAGCGCATGCTGGCCTACTCCAGCATTTCGCACGCCGGCTACCTGTTCATTGGTCTGGTGGCCGTAAACGGCAAGCTGTCGGCCAACGCTATTTTCTTTTACTCTCTGGCGTATTCGGTAGCTACCGTAGCCTCTTTCGCCGTGCTCAAGCTCGTGTCGGACCAGCGCCAGCGCGAAGACTACGCCGGTTTCAACGGCCTCGCGAAAACCAACCCTCTGCTGGCCTTCGTGATGACCGTAGCCATGCTTTCCCTGGCCGGCATTCCGCTCACGGGCGGCTTCTTCGGCAAGTTCTTTACCTTCGGAGCAGCCATCGACCGGGGTTACATTGGCCTGGTCGTATTTGCCGTCATCATGTCGATGGTAAGCATCTATTACTACCTGCGGCCCATCATTGCCATGTACATGCAGCCGGCCGAAAACGAAACGGCCGAGCCCATTGCAGTTGGCAGCTTCCAGTCGGCGGTGCTCGTGCTGCTGGCCCTGCTGACGGTATTGCTGGGCGTACTACCCGGCTTGTTCAGCGAAGTATTTAAATAGCAGTAACCTGACTACAACAAAAAGAGCGGCCCAAAGTAGGCCGCTCTTTTTGCTTCTAATCGAATAATACGAGCCAGCCGGCTTATTTCTGCGTCACCCGAATGCTGATGCGCCGGTTCAGGGCCCGGCCGACGGGCGTGGCGTTGCTGGCAATACCATGCTTACCGCCGTAGCCTTTGGCTTCTACCCGACTCAGCGGAATCCCCATCGTTACCAGCTCGGCCATGGCTGCGTTGGCCCTATCCTGGCTTAGTTTCAGGTTCGCCAGCACGTTGCCAGTACTGTCGGTGTAGCCCCCTATTTTGATATGGGCGGCCGGGAAGCTTTTCAGAATGCTGGCCACGTTGCGCAGCTGCTGCCGCGACTCATCGGTCAGAAAGGCCTTCTTCGCGTCAAAGGTTACCCGGTCGAAGTTGATCCAGCCCTTCGTCCGGTTGACGGGGTCCACCTGCATCTTGGGGTCGGCCAGGAAGGTGTAGAGCCGGTTCTCGGTTGAGTTCACCCCTACAGTTTGGCTGGTCCCGTCGACCATGGTCAGGGTGATGGGCCGGCCGGGGTCGTAGATATAGGTATCAAGAGCGGCATCGTAGCGGCCTTCAGGAGCAGTTGGCGGCGAAGCTGGTACGGTGGAGGTAGCCGTACCAGTGGCCGTTCCTGCCGCCGTCAGCCCCAGAACAGACGGGGTAGTTGGGGCGACAGGAGTTTGGTTGTGCATGAAGAAATACTCGGCCAAAGCGCCCACTACCACGAGGGCCAAAACCCAAGCCCAACGGGAAGCCGATGCCGCCGGTGCCGCCACTGGAGCGGGTGGCGAACTGTAGGTGTGGCCGCCCCCTACGGCTGCCCAGGGCGTTGGGCCGGCTTCCGCCCGAACCCCGCCCACCGGTGGGGCCTCCCCAAGGCTGGCTGGCGTCAGGCTCGGATTAGCTACCCCGGCGGCACTACCGGGCAGCATCGCCTCCAGGACCTGGGCCCGCTGGCTCTTCAAAAAGTCAAACAGCTCTTCGGGAGTCATGTTGTGCAGGGCTGCATAGCTGGCTAGCCGGTGCAGCACAGCCTGGGCCACTATAGCCAGCAGTGTTTCTACGGAAGAAGATTTAACGGCCGTAGCGTTGGCAATCCGGGCTGCAGTTGCTTCGTAGGCCTCCCCTAGCAAAGCCCGCATCAGGTCGGAGCGGCGCTGCAGGGTATCGGCCGTGAGCAGGTTGGGTAGCACGCCCGATTCGGCGGCTTCGTGGGTCAAGGTCCAGAGGACTTCCGGACCACCGGGCCGCTCGGCGCGGCCTATGAAACTACTCAGAACAAGCGGGGTAATTTTAATCAAAGCCTTGCGTACCCCTTCCTCGCTCTCGCCCACCACTACGCTGGTCTGGCTTACGGTATTACCCGTAAAGTACGTTTCGACTTCTTCCAGTAGGTTCTGTTGCATCACTGTAGAGTTTAGACGTGTATGATAATTAATAGTACTAATTTTTATTCAAATACTTCTAAAATTTACTTGTCATAATATGTACTCCCTAGAAAGCTATTTTGCCAGTATAGTAGCCGCATAAAAAGCCAGCCCCGTTTCTGACGCAGAAACGGGGCTGGCTTTACCGCTTGAAACCCTGAATTTTACACGCGCTTCATCACGGTGCTTAGGCCGTCGGCGTAGATGACGGCGTCGTCGGAAAACGGCTCTTCACCCCGAAATCTTTGCAGAAGTCGCGCCGTGGTGATGATATCCTTCTGGCAGTAGTGCACGATGCGGGGCAGATCATTGTCGGTGTAGTACACACGGGCCACGTCGGCCCCAGTGATGTCGTCCTTGGGGGTGGGAATGTTGAACATGGCGGCCAGCAACGACAGGGACGTGAACGATTTCCGGTCCCCGAACTTCCAGAGCTCCATCGTGTCGAGGTGAGCAATTTCCCAGGGCTTTTTGCCGGCCACATCGAGCTGGGGCGGCAACGGTAGCCCGTTGATAAGTAGTCGGCGGCCCAGATACGGAAAATCAAACTCCTTACCGTTGTGGGCGCAGAGCAGGTAATTGGGCTTGCGGGCCAGCAAGGCCGAAAACTCCCGCAGCATCGTCACCTCGTCGTGGTCGGCGAAGCTTTTCACGCGGAAGCGCCACTGTTCTTCCTGCTTGTCGAAGGTGAAGCAGCCCACCGAAATGCACACCACCCGGCCAAACTCGGCGTAGATGCCGGCCTGCTCAAATAAGGAAGCCGCCTCCAGGTGGGAAGGCATTTCCTCGATATCAGCCCGGGAAGAACTCCAGCCTTTTTCGCGGCGCAGGGCGTGGCACTTATGTTCCCACAGCAGCCGCAGCATGTCGTTGAGTTCCTCGTGACAGCCTACGCAGGGTACTGTTTCGATGTCTAGCACGAACAGTTGCTCCAGGGAAGTATTGCGTAAAATCTGCATAATCGAGCTCTCCAACCGGTATTTGAATATCGAAGATAGCCCTTTCGAAGCCATGACCGCATGGTAGCCCAAAAGAATCTACCTAAAAAGGCATCCGGCAGCTTTTTGTTGAGCAGCTTTGCTAAGTATTGCTTTACGCACTCAACAGGCTGGTCACAAACCCAGTAGCAAGGCAAAACAAAGCCGCCCGACTTCCGGCGGTGTGTAAACCGGAAATCGGGCGGCGAATGTCGGAAGCCTAGCGCGCGGAGGGTACGCCAGTTGGGAGGTCAGGCTAGGGCCGGGCGGCCCGTAAGCCAAAGACCTAGCAAAACAATCAGCACTTGGCGACGTGGTTTTGGCATGGCTACCGACAAGTTAGGAATCCAACCCAGTGATTTCGCTTGCCCTCTGCATGACGGATTCGGCGGAGTCATTGGTCGTATGGAAGTTGCAACTTTTTACCGGGCCCGTCAATCACATGATTATGTGAGGCCGTTCGGCGGCCGGCCTAGGTCAGGCCCTGGCGCAGGGCTTTCGACACGGCTTCGGTCATGGAGCGCACGTGCAGCTTTTCGTAGATTTTCTTGATGTGGGAGCGTACCGTATCGATGCTGATGCCCCGGTCGGCGGCAATCATCTTGTAGCTGTAGCCTTCGACCAGCAGGCCCAGAATTTCCTGCTCCCGGGCGCTGAGGTTGGCCGGCGACTCGTCGGCCGTGGCTACCGGGGGCTTGGAACGCGGAAACAGTCGCAGCACCTGGCGGGCAATGGCGGGCGTCATGGGGGCGCCGCCGAGCCGTACTTCCCCAATGGCGTCGAGCAGCTTTACCGGCGGGGTTTTCTTAAGCAGATACCCGTCGGCCCCGGCGCAAATGGCCTCAAACACCCGGTCGTTATCCTCAAACACGGTTAGCATCACTACGTTTACCTGGGGCGCCGCTTTCTTGATGCGCTTCAGGCCTTCGATGCCCGTAATGCCCGGCATGTCGATATCCATCAGAATAACATCGGGCGTGAGGCGGGCCACGTCGGCCGTGGCCTGGGTGCAGTTGCCCAAGGCTCCTACCAGTTCCAAACCCTGAGTACCGGCCAGCAGCTGACTCAGGCTAGCCCGCAGGTCAGAGTTGTCTTCGTAGATAAGAACGCGGGTGGGAGTTTCCATGACGCAGGGCTAAAGGTGTTTTCCGGTAGTAAAGATACAAGGCACGGCAGCAAAGGTGGCCCTACATGATAATGTGACGGCCGACTAACCTTCTTGTAATCAGCTTTATTTTATTAGTCACCATTAGCTTTTCAACGGCACGCTTAGCTGGAGCATGGTGCCCTGACCGGGCGCGGTATTGATGGTGAGCTTGGCTTGCATGGCGGCGGCCCGGCTGTGCATGTTGGTCAGGCCATTGCCCCCACCCTGGGCCGGGGCAGCGGGGTCGAAGCCCACCCCGTCGTCTTTCACCGTCAGCAGCAGCCGGTGGTGCTCGTAGGTAAGAGAAATGGCAGCCTGCTCGCACTGAGCATATTTAGCCAGATTGTTTACGGCTTCCTTGAAGAGCAGAAAGAACTCCCGGCGGGCGCGCATATTGAGCCGCAGCCCCGTAATAGACGGGTCAGCGCGAAACGTGAAGTCGATGCCGCGGGCTTCGAGCACGTCGGAGGCAAAGCTGCGCATCCGGGCCACCACGTCCTCCATCGAGTCGTGGGCCGGGTTGATGGTCCACACGATGTCGTCCATGGCATCGAGCATCCGGCGCGAACTGTCGCCAATCTGGTCGAGCAGGGCGGTGGCTTGGTCGGTGCGCTGGTTGTGCTGATGGGTGCGGGCAATCTGGCTCAGAATGGAAATGCTGCTCAGGGTAGAGCCCATATCGTCGTGCAGGTCGCGGGCAATGTTGTGGCGCACCCGCTCCAGGGCCAGCAGCTGCCGCACCCGCATGCGGTAGGCCAGAAACAGCAATCCGAAAAACACCCAGCTGATCAGAATGCGGAACCACCAGGTGCTGTACCAGTGCGGCTGCACCACAATGGTGAGCGAGGTGCCCCGGGGGTTCCAGATGCCGTCATTGTTGGTGGCCCGCACCCGGAACGTGTAGGTGCCCGGGTCGAGGTTGGTATAGGTTGCTTCGCGCTTATTACCGGCCTGCACCCAGTCGGGGTCGAAGTTTTCGAGCATGTAGGCGTAGCGGTTTTTCTCGGGCAAGCGAAAATTCAGGGCAGCAAATTCCACCGAGAAGAAATAGTCGCTCGGGGCCAGCTCGATGCGGCGGCGCACCGTGATGCTCGTATCCAACTCCACTAGCTGGTTGAACTTGCGAAACCCGGTCAGCACGACGGGCGGGGGCAGGGCGTTGGTGCGCACGGCGGCCGGGTTGAAGCGCACCAGCCCCAGCATCCCGCCGAAGTAGAGCTGCCCCCGCCGCCCCCGGTAGTAGCCGCCGGCGTTGAACTCATCGAAGGGCAGGCCGTCGCGGGTGTCGAAGGTGTAAAACTGGTTGTTGGAAGGCGTAAAGCGGGCCAGGCCTTTGTTCGTGGAAAGCCAGAGGTGGTGGGCATTGTCCTCCAGAATCCCGTACACAACATCGTTGGGCAGCCCCTGGGGCTCCCGAAAGGTGGTGAACCGGCCCTTGCTCAGGTCGTCGAGGCGGCAGAGCCCCCCGCCTTCAGTGCCGATCCACAACTGGCCCGAGTGGTCTTCCAGAATGGAACGCACGAAGTTGCTACTGAGGCTGCGCGGATTCTGGTCGTCGGTTTTAAAGGCCACAAACTGCTTGGTGACCGGGTTGTAGCGGCACAGTCCGCCCCCGCCGGTACCGACCCAAATCAGGCCGGCGCGGTCTTGGTGCACCACGCGCACGAAGTTGTTGCTGAGGCTATGCGGATTGCTGGGGTCATGGCGAAAGACGGTGAAACGCTTGGTGCTGGCCTCGTAGAGGTTTAGCCCGCCTTCGGTGCCCACCCAGAGCTGGCCCTTGGGGTCTTCGTACACGGTCCGCACAAAGTCTTCGCTCAGGCTCGTTTTCACGGCCGGGTTGTGGCGGTAGTGCTCGAAGCGGGTACTGCCGGGCTCCAGACAGTCGAGGCCCTGGCTCTGGGTGCCCACCCACAGCCGGCCCCGCTTGTCGATGCACAGAGCCCGAACGAAATCCTCACTCAGGCTGCCCGCATCGGTGGGGTCGTGGCGAAACTGGCGGCGCTGGCCGGTGCTGGCATCGTAGCAAATCAGGCCCTGACTTTCGGTGCCCACCCACACCCGTCCGGCGCCATCTTCGCACACCGCCCACACCGGTCCTTTAGGCTCGGGGTACCCAGTAAACGCGCTGGCGCGGGCCTCGAAACTACTGATACCGCCCTCGGTGCCCGTCCAGAGCAGGCCCGAGCGGTCCTGAAACACGGACATGACCACGTCGTCGGGCAGCGACAAAGCCTGGCCGTTCTGGTGCTGGTAAGTGGTGAAGGTGTTGGTAGCCGGTTGGTAACGGACCAGCCCCTTGTTGGTGCCTATCCACAAGTGTTGCTGCTGATCCAGAAACAAGGCCCGAATGGCTTCGCCCGGCCCGCCCGCCTGCCGGCCCACCGCCCGGGCCGGGCCAACGGCCGGCAGGTACCAGAGTCCATCGGTTTCGGTGCCCACCCACAGGCCCCCGGCCGCATCGGGCTGCAGGGTGGTAATGGCACTGCTGGCCTGCCAGCGCCCGTCGGGCTCGAGGTGGCCGGTGCGGGTGTTTAAGGAGCTGATGTGGCCTTCCCCGGTGCCCACCCACAGCGTGCCATTGGAAGTTTGGGTAATGGCCCGCACCGAGTTGCGGCGCAGATTTTCCAGGGTTGAGGCGGCGTGTACAAAGCGCTGAAAATGGTTTTTGCTGGGCACGAAGCGGTGCAACCCGCCCTCAGTACCGGCCCACACCTGGTTTTGCTGGTCGCAGAACACCACCCGCACGAAGTTGTCGGCCAGGCCGTTGATATCGTTTTGCTCGTACTCGAAAGTTCTGAACCGGCCCGTCACCGGGTTGTAGCGGCAGAGTCCTCCCCCACCGGTACCCACCCACAGCTGCCCCTGCTGATCTTCGGCCAACGACAGGATGAAATTGCTGCTCAGGCTGCCCGCGCGCTGGGGGTCGTTGCGAAACACCCGGAACTCTACGCCGTCGTAGCGACTCAGCCCATCCTGAGTGCCAAACCACAAGAACCCCTGCTTGTCCTGCACGATGCTGTACACGCTGTTTTCCGACAAGCCCTGGGCCGCGGTAAGCGTGTGAAACGTGAGGGCAGCCGAAGGCTGGGCGGGCGCTACCACCGGCACTACTACACAGAACAGCACCCCGAGCAGCCGCAGCCAGGTGGCGAAAAAACAGGTCATAAGCAAGCACCTTACAGGCAATCAGCTGGTGGCCGGGCCCCAACCGATTTGGGCTGCAACCTAGGTATTTCCGGTCGTCTGCCCAATTCCTGGCTGGGCTCTTCTCAACCACGCCGCCCGCTGGCCAGGGAGCAGCCCCAGAAAAGCATAGTGGCCCTAGCAGGTAGAAGCCAGATGGTCATTACCGGGCTCATCAAGCACCTCACAGCGCTAGGCGGTGCTTGCGCTGGCGGCATTTGCCTATCTTGTTCGGCCAAACTATTCTCACATCTCCAATCGGCTTGGTACACAATCCAAACACATGAGCGCGCAAGCAGTAGAGGTCAGTTCAGCGGAAATAGGGCAGCTAGGAGTCCAGCACGTCAAGCGCTTTTGGACCCGGCTGCAGGCCGGACGTACTGGCCGCCGCGTAGAACCCACCGAACAGGATTGGCGCTTCGACAACCTGCTACTGAACGGGTTGGGGTTGCCGCTGGAGCCTACCATGCTCTACTTACTGCAGGAGGCCCCCACTTTCGAAGAATTTGAGAAGTGGATTCTGGCCAAAAATAATGGTCAGCTACCCCCGCAGCAGGTTGAGCGCCTGAACAGCATTTTCACCGGCCAGCCCTACGGGGAAGCATTGCGGGCCCACCTGCGCGCCATTGACGAGCACCCCGCCGTGCTCAGCGCCGAGGACCTGCACTTCTGGCAGGAAAACGGCTACGTCGTCGTGCGGGAGGCTATTCCCCGGGCGCAGGCCCAGGCCACCGAGCAGGCCGTGTGGGAGGCCCTGGGCATGCGCCCCGACGACCCGGCCTCGTGGTACGACAAGCCTATCGGCAAGGGCATCATGATGGAGTTTTACCACCACCCGACGCTGGCGGCCAACCGGCAAGTGCTGCGCATTCAGAAGGCCTTTGCCCAGCTCTGGCAGACGCCCGACCTGTGGACTACCACCGACCGGACCAGCTTCAACCCGCCCGAAACGGCGAGTTTCCCTTTTCAGGGCCCCCGCCTGCACTGGGACGTAAGCCTGCAGCCTCCTTTCCACTTCGGCACCCAGGGCCTGCTCTACCTCTGCGACACGCCCGCCGAGCAGGGCGCCTTCTGCTGCGTGCCCGGCTTCCACCGTCACCTCGACACCTGGCTGGCCCAGTTGCCCGCCGGCACCGACCCGCGCCAGGTAGACCTCGACGCCCAGGCCGTGCCCATTGCCGCCCAGGCCGGCGACCTGGTTATCTGGCACCACTTGCTGCCCCACGGCAGCAGCCCCAACCGCGGCACCTACCCGCGCATCGTGCAGTACCTGAATATGTACCCGGTGGAGTTTCGGGAGAATATGGGCTGGCGGTAAGCAGCAACTACTACCAACAACGGCGGCTGGCGGCCCAACCAATGACGCTCTGGCATAATTTAGAACTTAATGAACACCAGCCCATTTGCGTACGCCGAAGTAATAAACGTCTTAATCGAAGGACTGCGAATGGCTTTATTCAGCAAAGAGCAAATAACGCAGTGGGCCGACGGCTTCATTTTGCACGATGCCCAGCCGGATATTTTCTTTATCGATTTAGCCTTGAGCCGCACCCGAGAGGAGGCACTCACTATTTTAAGCGAAACGGCTAGAACTATGGCTGCCGAAACCAGCCCGCGGCCCCTGCTTTGTGCTATTTATGAGCGTTTGGTGACCAATGACAAAACCGCTCTTGAGTCAGCAGCCAGTTTAGGCGCTTTTATATGGAACAACGAGTTGCTTACCGTATCTGAAAGGAATTTCATTCAGTATCTACACTACGATGCCGATATGCTGGATCTACTCCCTCCCTCCGCACGCGAAAAGCTAGAACAGGATATAGGTGCTTTCTTGGCGCTATATAAGGAGTACACCATAGAGAATTACGCCGGCTGGGATTCCCTTGACCAGGAAATTGTGTTGAAATTAGATACGACACCGTTGTTTCATAATGATACATCACTCCGAAATCCGCAAGTAATGCCCGCCCCAAAGCCAATACTCCCGGTCCGAAAACCTCGGTGGCAGTTCTGGAAGTGATTTAATGCAAAAAGCGGCACCTGATGCATCAGGTGCCGCTTTTTCTATTAAGTCGATCCTTAAAACCCTACTTCTTCTCCACCGCCGTGGCAATGCTCAACTCCTTGAGCTGGGCGCCGGAAATGGGCGAGGGCGAGTCTATCATCACGTCGCGGCCGGAGTTGTTTTTGGGGAAGGCAATGAAGTCCCGAATCGAGTCGGCGCCGCCGAAGAGGCTGCAGAGCCGGTCGAAGCCGAAGGCAATGCCGCCGTGGGGCGGGGCGCCGTATTCGAAGGCGTCGAGCAGGAAGCCGAACTGGGCCTTGGCCTCTTCGTCCGAGAAGCCCAGCAGGCTGAACATGCGGGCCTGCACGGCGCGGTCGTGGATGCGGATAGAGCCGCCGCCCACTTCCACGCCGTTAATCACCATGTCGTAGGCATTGGCCCGCACCTCGCCGATGGTGGCGGGGTTGTCGAGCAGGGCCACGTCCTCGGGCTTGGGCGAGGTGAAGGGGTGGTGCATGGCGAAGTAGCGGCCCTCCTCCTCGATGTACTCGAGCAGCGGGAAGTCCACGACCCACAGGGGCGAGAATACGTCCTTGTCGCGCAGGCCCATGCGCTGGCCCATTTCCAGGCGCAGCTCGCTCAGGGCCTTGCGGGTTTTGTGGGGCTCCCCGGCCAGAATCAGCAGCAGGTCGCCGGGCTGGGCGTTGAAGGCCGCTTTCCACTTCTGGAGCTCGTCCTGGGAATAAAACTTATCCACCGACGACTTCACGTTGCCGTCGGCTTCCACGCGGGCGTACACCAGACCGGTGGCGCCCACCTGGGGCCGCTTCACAAACTCGGTCAGCTCGTCGAGCTGCTTGCGGGTGTACATGGCTGAGTTGTGGGCGTTGATGCCGACCACCAGACCGGCCGCGTCGAACACGGGGAAGCCCTGACCTTTGACTACGTCGTTGAGCTCCACGAACTTCATTTCAAAGCGGGTGTCGGGCTTGTCGTTGCCGTAGTAGCGCATGGCGTCGGCGTAGGTCATGCGGGGCAGCGTCCCGATTTCCAGGCCCTTCACTTCCTTGAACAGGTACTGTACCAGGCCCTCGAAGGTGTTCAGAATGTCTTCCTGCTCCACAAACGACATTTCGCAGTCGATCTGGGTGAACTCCGGCTGGCGGTCGGCGCGCAGGTCTTCGTCGCGGAAGCACTTCACGATCTGAAAGTAGCGGTCGAAGCCCGACACCATCAAGAGCTGCTTGAAGGTCTGGGGCGACTGGGGCAGGGCGTAAAACTCGCCCGGGTTCATGCGCGAAGGCACCACAAAGTCGCGGGCCCCTTCGGGCGTGCTCTTGATCAGCACCGGCGTCTCGACTTCGATAAACTGCTGGCCGTCGAGGAAGCGGCGCGTAGCCTGGGCCACGCGGTGGCGCAGCATCAGGTTGTTGCGCACCGTGTTGCGGCGCAGGTCGAGGTAGCGGTACTTCATCCGCAGGTCGTCGCCGCCGTCGGTTTCGTCCTCAATCAGGAAGGGTGGCAGCTTGGCCGGGTTCAGCACGGTAAGCGTCTCGACCCGTATTTCGATGGCGCCGGTGGGCATTTTGTCATTTTTGGAGTGCCGCTCGGCCACGCGGCCCGTCACGCTGAGCACGAACTCGCGGCCCAGCTCCCGGGCCTGGGCCCGCACTTCTTCGGTTTCGACGCCTTCTTCCAGAGCCAGCTGGGTGAGGCCGTACCGGTCGCGCAGGTCAATCCAGAGAATGCCGCCCTTGTCGCGGGTGCGCTGCACCCAGCCGGTCAGGGTTACGGTTTGGCCAATATGGTCGGGGCGAAGTTCGCCGCAAGTGTGCGTACGGAGCATAGTCGAAGGGTATTCTGGATGAAAGAAGCGCGCGGGCCGGCGCAAAGATAGGATTCGTGCGCGGGCGGGCCACATGTGGGCAGCAATGCCACCGAATTTGCGGGCCGGGCGCGGTAGTCAGCGGAATATGGGGAAGCTGGCACGCCCATTCCCTCCTTATTGGCCAGCGGGAGACATCCCGCGTGCTGCCGCTGATCAGTAATTCAGGGAACCCACGCAGGAACCCTTACGGCACTCGACTTGACGCCTTTAAGGCCTGGTCCAATTATTTAAAGGTCAGCCAGCATACAGTTTTCACTATATTTATCTAGCTTCCCGAACAACTGCCTGGTTCGGGCATCCTCCGCTTTACTTGTGTCCTTCTTCTCTATCCTCAACCGATGGAACTGATTATTGACCGCCTTTCCAAAACGTATCCCAATGGGACCAAGGCCCTCAACGACGTGTCGTTGCGCATTGCACCCGGCATGTTTGGCCTGCTAGGCCCCAACGGCGCGGGCAAATCCAGTTTGATGCGCACAATTTCCACCCTGCAGGAAGCCGACGCGGGTACTATTCAGCTCGGCGACATCAACGTGCTGGAGCAGCCCGAGCGGGTGCGCCAGGTACTGGGCTACCTGCCCCAGGAGTTTGGCGTGTATCCGAAGGTGACGGCCAGTGAGCTGCTGGAGCATTTTGCCGTGCTCAAGGGCGTGAGCAACAAGCAGGAGCGGCGGCAGGTGGTCGATGCGCTGTTGCACCAAACCAACCTGTGGGAAGCGCGCAACAAGAACCTGGGCGGCTACTCCGGCGGCATGAAGCAGCGCTTCGGCATTGCCCAGGCCCTGCTCGGCGACCCCAAGCTAATTATCGTGGATGAGCCCACCGCCGGCCTCGACCCGACCGAACGTAACCGCTTCCACAACCTGCTGGCCGAAATCGGGGAAGACCGCATCGTGATTCTGAGCACGCATATTGTAAGTGACGTGTCGGATTTGTGCCGGCAGTTTGCCATCATCAACAAGGGCCGGGTGCTGTATACCGGTGACCCGCTGGTGGCTATTGAGGAAATGCGGGGGCAGATCTGGCGGCGCAGCATCAGCAAGACCGAAGTAGCGCAGTACCAGCAGCAGTTTGCGGTAATTTCTTCCCGCCTGTTTGCTGGTCAGACCATCATTCACGTGCACAGCCTGGCCCAGCCCGGCCACGGGTTTGAAGCCGTGGAACCCACGCTGGAAGACGTGTACTTTGCCCGCATCCACGCCGCCGAGCAGCTGGCCGCGCAGGTCACGCAAGGGTAGCTCGGCCCGCCCATTCCTGACCGCCAAGATCCAGCCCCATGTTCCTCGAAATATTCCTTTTTGAACTTCGCTACCGCCTTAAGCGGCCCGCGACGTATATCTACTTCCTGCTACTGACTGCCATTGCGTTTATGCTGATGCTGGCCGTCGGCGGCGTATTTGGGGCCAACGTGACGGTGGGCAGCGGGGGCGGCCGGGTGCTGGCCAACTCGCCCTACCAGCTCTCGGCCATCCTGATGGTGCTGAGCTTGTTTGGCTCTTTCATCACCTCGTCGATGATGGGCACGCCGGTGTACCGCGACTTTGAGCACCGCACCCACTCGCTCTACTACACCAACCCCATCAGCAAGGCCGGCTACCTCGGCGGGCGTTTTTTGGGCTCGTTTGTCGTCACGGTGGGCATTTTTCTGGGCGGGGCCCTGGGCTTGTGGCTGGCTACCTTCTGGCCCACCATGCTGCCCGGTAAGCTGGGCCCCAACCACCTGGCCTCGTACCTGCAGCCCTACCTGCTCATTGTTATTCCCAACCTGTTTCTGACTGGGGCCATTTTCTTTACCGGGGCCACCCTTTCCCGCTCAGCCTTGGCTATTTACCTGGGCGGGGTACTATTCCTGGTGCTCTATACTATCAGCGCCGGCATCAAGCAGAACCTGGACAACGACACGCTCAAAAACTTGCTCGACCCACTGGGTGCCAGCGCCATCGACCTGACCCAGCGCTACTGGACCGTAGCCGAGCGCAACAGCCAACTGCTACCCTGGAACACCTACCTGGTGCAGAACCGCCTGCTCTGGACTGGCGTGGGCGTACTGACGCTGGTGGCCTGCTACGTCTTTTTCCGCTTTTCCTTTGCCAATAAATCGGACTCCGGCTCCCGGCCTAAAGCGGCGGGCCTGGCCACTGCGGCCGACGTGGCTCGCACCCTGTCGCTGCCGCGGGTGGCGCCGCGCTTCACGCCAGCGTTGGCCGGGGCCCAGCTGGGGCGCCTGGTGCGGCTGGAGTTTTTCAGTACCATCCGCAGCGTATACTTTATCGGGATTCTGGGCGCCGGTCTGCTGTTTCTGCTGATTGCCGGCCTACAGGTCGGCAAGATTTACGGCACCAACACTTACCCCGTAACGCCGGTGGTGGTGCAGATGATGGTGGGCTCCTTTACCCTGTTTCAGCTCATCATCATCACCTTCTACTCCGGGGAACTGGTGTGGCGCGAGCGGGACTCCAACATCCACCAGATTTACGACGCCATGCCCATGCCCAGCTGGGTACCCTTCGTGGCCAAGCTCGGCGCCCTGATGCTGATTCAGGTGGTGCTGCTGGCCCTGGTGATGCTCTGCGGCATCCTGCTGCAAACCGGCATGGGCTATTTCCGCTACGAGCTGGGCCTTTACGTGCAGGAGCTCTTTGGCTTCCAGCTAATCAGCCTGCTGTTGCTCTGCGTACTGGCCATGCTGGTGCAGGTGCTGGTGAACAACAAGTTCATGGGCCACTTCATCATGATTCTGTACTACGTCTTCAATATTTTCAAGAGTCAGCTGGGCCTGGAGCACAACCTCTACAGTTATAATTCTGACCCGGGCGTGCAATACTCGGCCATGAACGGCTATGGGCATTTTGTGCTGCCTTATTTCACCTTCAAACTCTACTGGGCGGCCTTTGCCGTGGTGCTGGCCCTAGCCAGCAGCCTGCTGTGGCCCCGGGGCACCGAAACGCGTTTTTCCTGGCGCTGGCAGCAGGTCCGCACCAGCTTCTCGCCTACCTTGCGCGTGGTAGCCGGCCTGGCGCTGCTGGTAGTTGCGGGATTGGGAGCGTATATTTTCTACAACACCAACGTGTTGAATACCTACCGCTCGACGGCCCAGCAGCAGGCCTTGCAGGCCCGCTACGAGAAAACCTACAAGTCTTACGCCCGGCGGCCCCAGCCGCGGGTGGTGGCCGTGCAGGTGGCGGTGGATATGTATCCGGCCCAGCGCGACATCCGCTTCCGTGGCTCCTATTGGCTCCTCAACCGCAGCGCCCAGCCCATCGACTCGGTGCAGCTCGTCAGCATTAGTCAGGCCGAGGTGAAGCAGTTGGCGCTAGCTCGGCCCAGCCGGGAGGTACTTCACGACCAGATTGGCGACCTGGATTTCCGCATCGTGCGCCTGACCCGGCCCCTGCTGCCCGGCGACTCGGTGCAGCTCCACTTCGACCTGAGTTACCCCAACACGGGCTTCGAGAACAACGGCTCCAACACCAGCGTGGTCTACAACGGTACGTTTGTCAACAACTCGACGCTGCTGCCCCACATCGGCTACCAGGAGGCCTTTGAGCTGGGTGATGATGACGTGCGCAAAGAGCAGGGCCTCCAGCCCCGGCCCCGCATGGCCCCGGTCGGCGACTCGCTGGCCCGCCTGAAGCCCTACATCAGCAACGACGGCGACTGGATTCGCTTTGAGGCCACGCTCAGCACCTCGCCCGACCAGGTAGCCATTGCCCCGGGCTATTTGCAGAAGGAATGGACCAAGGATGGGCGCCGCTACTTCCACTACAAGATGGACGCGCCGATTCTGAATTTTTACTCCTTCCTCTCGGCCCGCTACGCCGTGTACAAGGACCACTGGAAAGGGGTGCCCATCGAGATTTACTACCAGCCGGGCCACGAGTACAACCTCAAGCGCATGGCCACCGGGGTGAAAAAAGGCCTGGATTACTACACCACCCACTTCGGGCCCTACCAGCACCGGCAGGTGCGCATTCTGGAATTTCCGGGCTATAATACCTACGCCCAGAGCTTTCCTAACACAATTCCCTTCTCGGAAAGCATCGGCTTTGTGGCCCACGTCGACTCCACCGACCCCGACGATATTGATTACCCGCTTTACATTACCGCCCACGAGGTGGCCCACCAGTGGTTTGGCCACCAGATTGTGAGCGGCAACGTGCAAGGCGGCACCTTAATGTCGGAAACGCTGAGCCAGTACGCCGCCCTGATGGTGATGAAGCAGCTCTACGGCGAACAGAAAATGAAGCGGTTTTTGCGCTTCGAGCTCAACTCCTACCTGAGCGGCCGCACCACCGAGCGCAAAAAGGAAGTGCCGTTGTACCTGGTCGAAAACCAGCCCTACATTCACTACCGCAAGGGTTCGTTGGTGATGTATGCCCTGCAGGACTACCTGGGCGAACCAGCCGTGAATGCGGCCATCAAGGAATACCGCGACAACGTGGCCTACCAACGGCCACCGTTTACCAACTCGGTTGAATTTTTGGCCGTGCTGCGGCGCCACACCCCCGATTCGCTCCAGGGCTTGGTCACGGACCTGTTTGAGCGCATCACGCTGTACGAAAACAAGGTGGACTCGGCGGAGTACCGCAAGCTGCCCAACGGTCAGTACCGGGTGCGGTTTACCGTGGATACCAAGAAGCTCTACGCCGACTCTTTGGGCAACGAAACGGCCGCGGGCCGCGGGGCTACCCTGCTCGACGTGGGCGTGCTAGGCCGCAAAAAAGTGAACGGCGCTTGGCAGGATGTACCCCTGAAAGTGGAGAAACAGCGCCTGCTTCCGGGGCATCACCGCCTCGAATTCACAGTACCCGACCGGCCGGAACGCATCGGTATCGACCCTTACAACAAGCTTATTGACCGGAACCCCGACGATAATGTAAAGACGCCGGAGGAAAAAAAAGCGTAGCTGCAAACCGGTGTGGTACCAAAAGCTCGGCCCCAAGGCCGAGCTTTTTCATTCCCGAACGTAAGAGCGGCCGGCTTGCTACCTTTGTACCCCCGGTACCAGCTACCAGGCGCCGTAATTTTGGCCCGGATTCTGCAATGCGCCTTCCCGACACTGCTACACTGCTTTCTTCCCTTCATCTGCATATGAAACGTACCGTTCTTCTCGCCGCTGCCGCCCTGCTGACCTTCTCCGCAGCCCAGGCCCAGACCTCGCCGACCAAGATCAAAACCAAGTCGAAAACGGAGTCCGGCACTACGGTTAAAACCAAAACGGAAGCCGATGCCGAGCCCGTTACCCTGAACGGCCCCATCAAGCGGGTGGAAACCCTCTCGGGCATCGACGTATTCCCGGCTTCGGGTGGGCAGACGATTATGCTCAGCTTCACCCAGCAGTTTACCAAGCCCGGTACGCTGGTAATGACTGACTACAAGAACAAGCCGATTTATACCACCGAGCTGGACCCGGCCAACAACACCGGCGCGCCCGTGGACCTGGGCCGCATTCCGGCCGGTACTTATCTGATAGAAGCCAAAACCGGCAACTACGTGTACTGGAAGAAAGTACGCATTAAGTATCCGGCCCCGGCTGTATCGAAAAAGCGCCGCTAATCGTCTGAGAAGACCATTTTTCGCCTCCGAAATCGTTCTGGTTTCGGGGGCGTTTTATTTCGGTCGGCTGCCCGGAACAGGTTTCCCTCTTTTGTGCGTTTTACCCTGAGCCCTCGGCTGGACTAAAGCTATTTCCCTTCGTCCGGCTACCTTGCTGCTGTCTTATGAAAACATTCCTTTTTTCGGGGCGCTTCGCATCCCTGCTGCTGGTCGTTGCGCTGCTCACCGCCTTCGCCGGTCCCAAGCTGACTAAAACTCCCGTTGGCAAGAATATCACCATTGGCGTGCCGGCGGGCTTTACCCCCCTGCCCGACGACGGCATTGCGGCCAAATACCCCGCGGCCCGCCGCCCCCTGGCCGTATTTACCAACCCCAGTGGCCGCGTGGATTTAAGCGTGGCCCAGAAGCCGACCACCTTCACCGACCGGGACTACGGCCTGCTGCTGAAGATTTACAAATCCAGCATCCAGAACATGTACTCCAAGGTCGAGTTTCTTTCCGAGGACATTCGCACCATCAACAAGCGCGACTTTATTGCCCTGGAGTTCGTTTCGTCGGTAGCCGACAACAAGCGCGGCAGCAACCTGGCGCCTATTCGTCGCTACCAGTTTGTACAGTACGCCATCCAGGGCGACCAGCTGGTGGTCTTCACCTTCAACTGCCCGGCCGAGGAGCAGCCCCAGTGGCGCCCCACCGCCCAGGCCCTGATGCAGACGATTACGATGAAGTAATTCGCGGGTGTGGCTATCCGTCCGCTGAAATGTGCGGAGCCTTCTAACCTGAAAAGCCCTTTCCTGCTCGTGCGGGAAAGGGCTTTCTGGTAAAAGATCGTGCCTACCTTCGCAGACGACGGATTGCTTCGCGTTGCTCACAAGGACACAGACGAGCATTAGCACATTACTTACCTTCCAACCTATTCGCACAGTAGAAAACATGACTCTTTCCCTGTATTCCGACGAGCAGTATATGCGGGAGGCGCTGAAGCAGGCGCGTTACGCCCTGCAGGAGGAGGAAATTCCGATTGGGGCCGTGGTGGTAATGGACAAGCAGATTATTGCCCGCGCCTACAACCAGACTGAAAAGCTGCGCGACGTGACGGCCCACGCCGAAATGCTGGCCTTCACGGCCGCGGCCAATTACGTGGGCAACAAGTACCTGGCCGACTGCACCCTCTACGTAACCGTAGAGCCCTGCGTAATGTGCGCCGGAGCTTCGTTCTGGGCCCAGGTGAAACGCGTCGTGTATGGGGCCGCCGAGGAAAAACGGGGCTTCCGACGCCACGGCAACCTTTTGCACCCCCGTACCGAGTTGGTGGCAGGCATCTTAGGTCAGGAGGCAGCCGAACTCATGCGGGAGTTTTTCGCACAACGGCGTAAATAATCTACTTTTGGCCGCTTTGGTGTCGCCGCCCACAACCATATTCGGGGCATCCGAGTTAATACCTAACCTCTGCCACCAGCATACATTCATCCAACTCAACACCCTACCTTATGGCTTTCGAACTGCCCCAACTGCCCTACGCCTACGACGCGCTGGAACCCTATATCGACGCGCAGACGATGGAAATCCACCACACTAAGCACCATCAGGCCTACGTTACCAACCTCAACAACGCCATTGCCGGCACCGAGCTGGAAGGCAAGAGCCTGGAAGAGCTGATGCATAACATTGCCGCCGCTCCGGCTGCCGTGCGCAACAACGGCGGTGGCCACTGGAACCACTCCCTGTTCTGGACCATCCTGGGCCCCAACGGGGGCGGTGAGCCCACCGGCGCCATCGGCCAGGCCATTACTACCGCCTTCGGTAGCTACGACAAGTTCAAGGAAGAATTCACCAAAGCCGCTACCACCCGCTTCGGCTCGGGCTGGGCGTGGCTCTGCAAGCAGCCCGACGGCTCGGTGCAGATCTGCTCGACGCCCAACCAGGACAACCCGCTGATGCCCGACACCGGCTGCAAAGGCACTCCCGTGCTGGGTCTCGACGTGTGGGAACACGCCTACTACCTGAAATACCAGAACAAGCGCCCCGACTACATTGCGGCCTTCTACAACGCCATCAACTGGGACGAAGTAAACCGTCGTTTCAGCGAAGCCGGCTAAACCGGACTTCGGTAGTACAAAAAAGCCTCGCCGGTATTCCGGCGAGGCTTTTTTGTGGCGTTAAGGCAACTTTAGATGGAGCCCGGGGGCTTGAGGTAGCGCTGCAGGGCCTGCACGTAGGCCTCGAAGGCCGCTACACCCTGGGGCGTGATGGCACAGCGCGTAAGCGGATAACTCCCGCTGAATTCCTTGGTCATGGTCAGGTAGCCCGCCTCTTTGAGCTTGCCGATCTGGACGCTCAGGTTGCCGGCCGTGGCCCCGGTTTTTTCTTTTAAGAACGTAAACTCAGCCTCGCGCACACTCAGTAGCAGCGACATGACCGCCAATCGGAGCTGGGAGTGCAGCAGCGGGTCGAGTTCCTCAAACGGCGCGGCCACGGCGGTACTGATTTTTGAGCAAATGCCCCGGAATGATATATGCCACCAAAACCGCTGCCGATACCAGTAGCAGCTGGGTTTCGAAGGCTACCCGAAACGCCAGGGTAGCCAGCAGCCAGCAGGCGGCCCCTCCCCAAATCAGGGGCCGAAACCGAAGCGCCCCGCCGGTGGCAAACGTGCCCAGACCATAGAGGCCGATAATAAGCGGGTACGCTGTTTTCCACCCGTAGCTACCCCCTACTCCCAGCAGCATGAGCATCAGGACGCCAAAGCCAGTCCATAAGTACACCATAAAGTCGCCCTGGGCGGTGCGCACCCGCTCCCGGCGGCCCCGGCGCAGGCCGTGCACAAAAGCTACGACCGAGCCCAGACCCATCAGTATTGGCCACCCCAGCCAGGGCCGGGCGTAATCAGCTTGCAGTAAGCCGTAGTGCAGCAGCGTGGCCAGCAGCACCAGCCAGCCCCACAGCAACAGGTCGAAAGAATTGTCGCTCAGCTCCTGCTTGGCCTCGCGAATCATCTGCTGGATGATTAGTAAGCTTTCCGGGCCGGATAGCGGCTTGTCGGTGTCGGTGGTTTCCATGGTAAAGAGAAAAATCAGTTGAAAGCAGCTTAAACAGAGGACGACGACAGCAGCTCGAAGAAGGGGTTGCAGCGGATTTCTTCAGCCTGTTCCCGCTCGGCAACTGGCTTGGGCTTGGCCGTTAAGGAGTCGGCAGCAGCCCGTATCGGCTGGTCAGCACGGTTTTCTTGCAGCAAGCCCAGCACCCCCAGGGCACACACCACCGCCATGCTCCAGGGCAGCAGCACCAGGCTGTTGGCCGAGAAGAGCAGACTCCCCCCGTAGGCCACCCCTACGGTAGCAATGGTCAAGAACCAGTAGGTACGGCTGCTGTACAGCCAGGCACAGACCAAGAACTGGGTGCCAGCCACTACTCCCACTAGCAGGAGCAGTTGGGGAGTGTGCTTGAAGTACAACCCGATAAAGAGCGGAGCAAACAACAGCTGCCCTCCGGCGACCAGGCCGCTTAACGTTCCCAAGGGGTTAGCCTTGCTAAAAAAGTGGATACCCAGCACATGGTTCACCAGCAGGCCCAGCGGAAAAATCAGGCCCATACCACCCAATAGCACCAGTTCCGTTACCCGGGCGGGCAGCCACAAGCCCAAGGTGCCTGCCAAAGCTAGCACCACAGCCGCGGTAGCAATGCCGGTGACGCCCCGCCGGGAGGCCTGAATAGTTTCCAATTGGAGCTCAGCAAGAGTACGGGCGGGCATCATGGCAGGAAAAGCGTAAGCAGAAAAGGAAGTGCGTTGTAGTGGCGCCCATAACAATAGGGCGGGGGCCGAAGCCCAGGGCTCTAGCGGCGCGAAGCGCTACGCAATAGGGCCCCGGGGAGTAGCAAGGCAGCCGCGGCGCTGGCCAGCAGCAGAATCATCTGGTCGGCGGGTGCTTGAAACCGCAACGCCAGGGAGCCCAATACCCAGGCGGCCGCTCCTCCGAAAATTAGTACTCGGTGCTGCAGAATTCCGCCGGCCACAAAGGTGCGGGTACCCAGCGCAAACAGCATCAATGGCAGCACCGTCGCCCAGCCCAGGCGGGGCACCAGGGCCGGTAACACGGCCAACAGCACCCAGGTAGCCAGACGCAGCAACCGCACTGCTTCTCCCTGCGCAGAACGCTCGTGCTGCCGCCACCCCCGGTAAAAGTGCCACCCAAACGCGGCCACCCCGGCCCCGGCTATAGCCACCCGAAACGACAGCCCCGCCAGATGAGGAGCTGCTGCCTGCACAACCGCTGCTGCGCTCAGGGCCGTGCCCCACAGCAGGTAGTCGGCGGCATTGGTAGTTAGTTCCTGGGTAGTGATGCCCTGGGGCTGGCCCGCGGCTGGTAGCTGGGCGGCGGCGAAGGTAGTAGTGGTCGACATGGCGGTAAGATGTTAGGGGATAGATGAATAAGAGTACGATGCAAACATAAACTAGTTTAAGATATAAACTATATTATATCACAAACTTTTTTTTCTAGTCCTTCTCTCACCCCGCGGGCATCAGTGGCTTTCTGGCCCGGCTTTTTGCGAATTCCTGAATCGACACCTCACCCTGCTACCCTAACGCAGCTGCTGCCCTAGCCTGGCGGCCTCTAATTTCCTCGCCACGGCTCACGCTGTTCGCAGCCCAGTTGCGGCGCTATCGACCAACTTGACCAAACCAAGCCCGGCAATTTCCCGGGGAGGAATCTTGTATATTTAGGAGCAAAAATTCCTTCCCTCCCTTTTTCAATTGAATTGCATGAGTACGAAGTTGCGTCTCACTATCCTGAGCTTCTTACAGTTTTTTATTTGGGGTTCGTGGCTGATAACTATTGGCGCGTACTGGTTTCAAACCAAGCAGTGGTCAGGGGCTCAGTTTGGCGCCATCTTCTCGACCATGGGCATTGCTTCCATCTTCATGCCCTCCATTATGGGCATCATTGCCGATAAGTGGGTGAATGCCGAAAAGCTCTACGGGGCACTCCACATTCTCGGCGGCATTGTCCTCTGCACCGTCCCGCTGGTTACCGACCCCGGCACCATGTTCTGGGTGATGCTGCTGAATATGATATTCTACATGCCCACGCTGGCCTTGTCCATTGCCGTGTCGTACTCGGTGCTCAAGCGCCAGGGCCTGGATGTCGTAAAAGACTACCCGCCCATTCGGGTATGGGGCACCATTGGCTTTATCGTGGCCATGTGGACGGTAAGCCTGCTGGGCTTTGAGAAATCGGCCAACCAATTCTATGTAGCGGCCGGAGCAGCCATTCTGCTGGGTATGTACTCGTTCACCCTGCCCGCCTGCCCACCTCCTTCCAAAGACACTCCGAGCCGCTCCCTGGTCGATGCCCTGGGCCTCAAGTCCTTTGCCCTGCTGCGCGACACGAAGATGCTCACCTTCTTCTTGTTTGCCCTATTGCTGGGTGCCGCCCTACAGCTCACCAATGCCTACGGCGACACCTTCCTGCACGATTTCGACAAGAACCCGGCCTACCAGGACACATTTGCGGTAAAGTATCCGGCCATTATCATGTCCATCTCCCAGGTTTCCGAAACCCTGTTCATCCTGGCCATTCCCTTCTTTTTGCGCCGCTTCGGCATCAAGCAGGTCATGCTCTTCAGCATGATAGCCTGGGTGCTGCGCTTTGGCCTGCTGGCCTACAGCACCCCCGACAACCCCGGCATCTGGCTGATTGTCCTCTCCTGCATCGTCTACGGCATGGCCTTCGACTTCTTCAATATTTCGGGCTCCCTGTTTGTTGAAACCCAGACTACTTCCTCTATCCGGGCCAGCGCCCAGGGGCTGTTCATGATGATGACCAACGGCTTCGGCGCAGTGCTGGGCAGCTTGGTAAGCGGGGTCGTTATTGAGCGCTACTTTACCTATGCCGATCAGAGCAAGAACTGGCATGGCATCTGGTTGTCGTTTGCCGCTTATGCTCTGGTTATCGCCGTGCTGTTCGTGATTCTGTTCAAGCACAAGCATACCCCTCAGGAAAGCCTCGACGCCGCCCACACCGAACCGGTACTATCGGTAGAACAGGCTTAACTTCCTCGAGCAAGTCAACTTTCAAAAAGCTCCCGAGCCTAGCGCTCAGGAGCTTTTTCCTTTTTGTCTATTGCCATATGACCTGCTCACTCATTCCCTGCTGGGCGGTGTAGCTGCTGTACAGTACTAGAGTGCTTACTGCTGCCATGCCGTCAGAATCGAGGCATGCGAAGTTATTCATTCTAATTCAATATCTTACACTTCATACATTCTGGCGCACTTCCAATTTGGTTTTAAAAAAGCACACCCGTAGTATAAAAAAAGCATATCCTCAGCACACGAAAAAACCCACTCTGCGTTAAGCAAAGCGGGTTTTTTCGTGCTAAAAAGCGTCTGTCAGCTTAGAACTGCTCCTCGGCGCTGAAATAGAAGTCGCCTTCGATCTGGGCATTCTCGTCGGAATCGGAGCCGTGTACGGCGTTGGCTTCGATGCTCTTGGCGTATTTCTTCCGGATGGTGCCTTCGGCGGCCTGGGCGGGGTTGGTGGCACCAATCAGGGTGCGGAAGTCGGCTACGGCGTTGTCCTTCTCCAGGATAGCAGCCACGATGGGGCCCGACGACATGTACTTCACCAGGTCGCCGTAGAAGGGGCGCTCTTTGTGCACGGCGTAGAATTCACCGGCGCGCTCGGCCGTCAGCTGTACTTTTTTCAGGGATACGATGCGGAAGCCACCCTCTTCGATCATCTGCAGGATGCCACCAATGTGGTTGTCCTGCACCGCGTCGGGCTTAATCATCGTGAACGTGCGGTTAGTTGCCATTCGGGAGAAGTTTATAAAGTTGAAAGTTGAAATCGAGTCTTATATCTGCGGAAGCAGAATGTGGCCGCAAAAGTAGCCGAATCTGCGCAGTTCGGTACAATACTCCGCAAATAACGACCCCGCCAGTTCGACCGGACTACTTTTCTTTCGTGCCAGTAAAGCGCCTAAGTAGCGGTTTGCGCGGCCTATTCCGCCTTTCCGAAGCGCTACAGCGGGGACGTCCTACGGATTAGCGGCGTGTAGGTTACCTTTGTGCGAACCCAAAGACCGGCAAGCTTTGTTAGGGCCTCGGCGATTATCTGCGGAATATTTCCGACTTTTGCCGCCTTGCTTCCGGCCTAAACCACCGAATTTCAGCCACCTATCAGTAGGCAATGTCCACTATCAGCGAACTGAAGGAGCTGCTTGCGCAGCCCCGGCAGATTTTCATCACCACGCACCACAAGCCCGACGCCGACGCTCTTGGCTCCTCCCTGGGTTTGGCGGGCTATCTTCGCAAAAAGGGCCACCACGTCACCGTCGTCACGCCCTCCGACTACCCGAGCTTCCTGTCGTGGATGCCCGGCAACGACGAGGTAATCGTGTACGAAGCCCGGCAAAACGACGCGCAGGTCCGCGAGATTATCGGCACGGCCGAAGTCATTTTCTGCCTCGACTTTAGCTGCCTGGGCCGCATCAACGAGATGGGCGAGTACATCCGGACGGCCCCGGGCACCAAGGTGCTCATCGACCACCACCTGGAGCCCGAGCAGTTTGCCGACCTCGACTTCTCGAACCCTAAGGCGGCGGCCACGGCCGAGCTGGTGTTTGAGGTCATCCGGGACCTGGGCGACCAGGAGTTGATTGACGTCGGAATCGGCGAGAGCCTCTACGCCGGCATCATGACCGATACGGGCTCGTTTCGCCACCCCAGCACCTCGCGCAACGTCCACCTTATTATTGCCGAGCTGCTCAACGCCGGCATCGACCTCTCGTCGGTGCACCGCCGCATCTACGACTCGCACTCCGAAATGCGCCTGCGCTTCTTGGGCTTTGTGCTGAAAGACAAGCTCACGGTACTGCGCGAGTACAACACGGCCTATATTGCCATTACCCAGGACGAGCTGCGCCAGTACCAGTCCAAAACGGGCGACACGGAAGGTTTGGTCAACTTCGCGCTCAGCATCGAGGGCGTGGTGTTTGCCGCCGTGCTTATCGACCGGGGCCAGGCCGTCAAGATTTCCTTCCGCTCGGTGGGCGACTTCTCAGTGAACGAGTTTGCCCGCAAAAACTTCAACGGCGGCGGCCATCATAATGCGGCCGGCGGCATCAGCCACGAGGCGCTGGAGCCCACGGTGCAGCGTTTTCTGGAGCTCCTGCCCCAGTATCAGACCCAGCTCGTGACGGCGCCCTTGGCGGTTGCACCTCCTTCGGTGTAACTTGCCCTAACTTTAATTTTTCCAACCCTTCCCTTTTCATGTCTTTTCAACGCAATTTTTTGAGCCTGGCCCTCGCTGCCGGCGTTCTGGGCCTGGCCTCCTGCAACAAGGGCGGCGGTGATTTCACCAAAACCAAATCGGGCATCGAGTACAAGATCTTCAAGAACGAAGGCGGCAAGTACAGCGACAAGTCGGTAGCAGCCGAAGGCGACGCAACGTACAAAGACCGGCTGGGCAAGATTCTGGCGCTGAACGTGGAATACCGCACGGCCAAGGACTCGGTTCTGTTTAACTCCCGCAAGCAGCAAGGCATTCCGATGCGCATCAAGCTGCAGGAGGTGACCACCAAGGGCGGCATTGAGGAAGCCCTGGCCCTGCTGCAACCCGGCGATTCGGCCGTGTTCAAGTTCAACGTGGACACCATCTTCGCCAAGTCGTTTAAGCAGCCGGTGCCGCCGTTCATGAAGAAGGCCGGCAACACGATGACCATGTTCGTGAAGGCCGACAAGCTGCAGACCGAAGCCGAGGCTATGGCCGACCAGAAGGTGCAGATGGAAGAGCAGCAGAAGAAAATGATGGCCTACGCCGAGCAGCAGCTCAAGAAGGACGACGTGATTCTGCAGGACTACATCAAGAAAAACAACCTGACCGCGCAGAAAGACCCTTCGGGCGTATACTACGTGGTAACCAAGCCTGGCACCGGCGCTAAGCCGAATCCTGGCCAGACCGTGTCGGTACTCTACAAAGGGTCCCTGCTCGACGGCAAAGTGTTTGACTCATCGGAGAAGATGGGCAACAAGCCAATCGAATTCCCCCTGGGCGTAGGCCAGGTAATTCCGGGCTGGGACAAGGGCATTGCCCTGCTCAACAAAGGCAGCAAAGCTACCCTGCTAATTCCTTCGTCGCTGGCCTACGGTCAGCGCGGCGCCGGTGCCGACATTCCGGCCGATGCGCCCCTGCGCTTCGACGTGGAACTGGTGGATGTTAAGTAAGTAACTCCCTTCTTACACGAGCCGCCGCGCTTGCGCCCTGGGGCCGGGCGCGGCGGTTTTATATCCGGGCATCATGCTACAGGCTTCTTTTCGTCGTTTGTTCTCCAACCCGCTGCTGATCGTGCTGCTAAGTGCGGTTGGCTTCCTGACAGCCTGCGGAGCTGACGACGTAGAATACAAAGACTACGGTCCCATCGACGAGGCTATCATCAAGCAGTACATAACGGATCAGAAGCTGGTGGGGGCGCAGCGCCAGAACTCCGGGCTGTACTTGGTTCCCATCACGACCACCACCGGCATGCAACCTACGGCGGGCCAACTGGTATCCGTATTGTACACGGGCACGCTGCTCGACGGCACAGTGTTCGATGCTTCTTCCCGCAACGGCAACAAGCCCTTTAGCTTTACGCTGGGCCGGGGAGAAGTTATTCGGGGCTGGGACGAGGGCATCGGGCTGCTTAAAAAAGGGGAAAAAGCAACCCTGCTGATTCCTTCCCAACTGGCCTACGGCGCCCGCGGCGCCGGCGCCGCGGTGCCAGCCAATGCCGTGCTACGGTTCGACGTGGAACTCGTGGATATCAAGTAAAAGATCTGGCAGACAAGACGCGCTGCCGAGACAAGTTTTTTAGTACATCAGACCAAGGAAATGAAAGATTTACTCACCCGCTCGGTATTTATCCGCCTGGCTGCCCTGCTGCTGGCCCTGGCCCCAGTGCTGTCTGCCTGTGACACCGAACCCGCCGCGGTAAAGCAGGCCCGGGAACATGAGGAAGAGTACAAGAAAATCGACGACAAGTTGATTCAGGATTACTTTACCCGGAAAGGCATTACCAGCAGCAATTACCAGCGCACCGAATCGGGCCTGTACGTGGTGACGGTAAAAGAAGGCAGCGGCCAACTCATCCAGAAAGGCAACCGGGTGCAGGTTCAGTACATCGGCCGCTTCCTGAAGCAGGAGCGCGAGGATGTAGTGTTCGACAAGTCGTACGGCAACCGGACCCTGTGCGAGTGCACCGAGGTAGTAGTTGGGGCAAACTCCGTAATCCGGGGCTGGGAAGAGGCGTTGCTGCTGATGAAGCCCGGCGACGAGAAGCGCATCTTTGTGCCCTCCTACCTGGCCTACGGCCAATACAGCAGCAGCCCGTCTATTCCCAACGACGAGCCCCTGCAGTTTGAGATGGTCATCTCCAAGGTTAACCTTCAGTAGCCCAGATGCGCACGAGCGGGCTGCTTTGCCTAAGCTTGCTAGGGCTGGCCACGGGGGGCCTGAGCCTGCCAACCCAGGCCCAAACCCCCACCCGCCCAAGCGTAGCCGACACGGCCCTTACCCAGCGCACGGCCAGTGGCGTACGCTATACCATCCGGCAGCAAGGCACGGGCCCTATTGCCCAATCCGGCGACCGGATGCAGGTGCACTACACCGGCTTTCTACCCGATGGGCACATCTTTGACTCGTCGGTGGCCCAGGGCCGCCCGCTGCGCCTGCGCGTAGGACGAGGAGAAGTAATTCCGGGCTGGGATGAAATGCTGCTCCTACTCCCCATGGGCAGCCGGGCCCGCATCTGGATTCCGGCGGCGCTGGCTTATGGCAGTACCGGGGTGCTCAATCCCGACGATGATACCAAGTTCATGGTGCCACCCAATACCGACTTAATCTTTGAGGTCGAAATTGTAAAAGTGCGCTAGCCCAACAACAAAAAATCCTGCCCAGACCGGCAGGATTTTTTGTTGGGACGACGTCTTAAGTAGCATGCCGGCTACTCGGCCAGCACCTCCGACAGTACATCCAGGGAACGAATGTCGCCCAGCTTCTCAATATGGAGCTGGTAGTAGCGAATCAGCACATCGAGCAGCTCCCGCCGAACCCGGCCGTTGGGAATGGTCGAACGTTCGGGCGTTTGCAGCAGCTCGTTGAAGTACTGGTCAAACTCGCGGAAGCGCAGGACGGCCGGGCTGCTACCGGCCGAAGTAGCCGGGGCGGCCGAGGCAAAGGCCACCTGCGAGGTTATTTCTTCCCCCGACTCGATACCAAAGCCCAGGTAGCTGGCCAGGTGCAGCAAAAAGATGAGCGCAAAGTTTTCGAAGCCCTCCCGCTGCTGGTCGAAATCCAGAATGGAGTCGTGCAGAAAGTTGAACAGGGGCTCATTCTCCTCTTCCTCCAGCAGGGTCCGGCTCACGACTTCCGAGAGAAACAGCACGACGCTGCTCTTACGCACGTCGTAGGGCAGCGTGCTGAAGGGCACCGCGCATCGGTATTCCGACAACCGGGTGATGCCGCCCTGCCGCGAGGTATAGGCCACCAGATCGAGCAGGGTGAAGGGTTGAAAAAGCGCAATCCGGCCCGGGGGCTTGGCCTTGCGCACGCCGTTGATGATGTAGGTCTGCAACCCCAGCCGCTCGGTGTACACGCGGGCAATAATGGAGGTTTCGCGGTATTTCAGGTAGTTCAGGACGATGCCCCGGGTCTTGATCAGCATGGACAGTGGGAAGCTGGTAATGAAGCCGGCGCAGCCGATAACTCCGCCGTAACTGAAACACGCACCCGCCCGGGTTTATTCCCGACGACTGCCCGAATCAGCGCCTTATTTCTCTACAACGGCAATTTTGCTGATGCAGCCGTTTTTACCATCCGCATCCGCCGACAGGACCAGGTACACGCCCGATTGCACCTTGCGGCCGTTGTAGTCAGCCAGGTTCCACACGACCGTTCCACCATTGGCCTTGGTTTGGTACACCATCTTGCCCGTCACATCCGTGATTTTGACGACACCGTTGTTGGCCAAACCACTGATGCCAACCTGCCCCGTAAAGTCGGTGCGCACCGGATTGGGCGACACCTTGGCGCAATCGGGCTTGCCTTCGGTGATAGTGGCCGAGCCCCGGTAGGTGATGAGGCCGGCGTCCGTGACCACGAATACTTCCCCGGTGCGGTCATTCACTTCCACGTCCACAATATTGTTGGAGGGCAGCGGACTGTTTTCGGTGGTAAAGTGAAACAAACTCTCGCTCACTTCCTCGTTGAACAGCCACAGGCCCCGGTCGGTACCGAACCATTTGCGGTTACCCCCATCGACAGCCACCGTTCGTACGACTTCGTTGAGCAGCGCCCGGTAGCCATCCGTAATGCCACCCCGGATAATGGGCTGCTGAAAGTTGCCGGCCCCGGCCAGGAACACCGAGCTAGGATCCGCAAAAAAAGCTATGCCCTTGCTCGTCGCTACCCAGATGTCGCCCTTTCGGTCTTTGGTGATATCGTAGATTTCGTCGGAGGGCAGCTCACTGTTGCCCGTGTTGAAGTAGCGCACATTCTGCTCGGCCGGGTCATAGGCCACAATTCCGAGTCCTTCCTTGCGCGATTGGGAAGCCCACACAAAGTCGTTGCCGTCAATCACCAGCCGGTCTAGGTTCTCGAAGCCGGCAAAGTAAGGCATCGTCCGCCAGGTGTTGGTCGTGGGGTTGTATTCGTGCAGGCCCGAGGTGCTGCGCAGCTCCGGATGCCGATTAACGACCCACACATTGCCCTGGGTATTGAGCGCCAGATCGGTGATACGAGTGTAGTTAGGGTTGCTGGGAATAGCGCTTTTCAGCGGGTTGCCGGGTACTCCCTGGGTGAAGTGACGAAAGTCCCAGGGGCCTTTCCACTGCAGCACGCCATTGCCATAGGTGGCAATATACAGGGTGCCGTCTTTGGTGCGGACGCCCCGGGTAATGTCTTTAAACTCGGGCAAAGTGGCGGTGGGCCGGAAATCGTTGTTGGTAAAATTGGTCCAGCGCCCATCCTTGTATTCGAAAAAGCCGCCCCGCCAGTCCTGCTGCACATACCGGTCGAAATAGCCGCCGCTAAACACGTTGACGGTATTAGTGCGGGCATCGGCTAGCACGCTAAAGGCCCGGGCGTAGGCAGGAGCATTGGTAACGAAGCTTTCAACCTGCTTGCCATCAGTCGTCTTGAGCAGCCCGTTTTGCGCATCGGCCACATAGAAGGTTCCGTCCTGGGCCTGCAGCGCCGAGCTTGGAAAGGGGCTTTGGGCCGGAGTCAGAAGCTGACTGACCGAGCCATCCGACTTGCGCAGCATCACCTTCTGGTCGCCAATAATTAGCAGACCGGCCGCGGTTGGAATAAGTGCCCGATACGTGCCGGCGTAGAGGCTATTGAGCGCCTGCCAGGGCGTAGAGCCACAGTTATAGCACAAAACCCCGCCCCCGTCCCGGCCCGCATACACGTTGCGGCCCAGGGTCGCCAGGGTCTGGTACGCGGTAAAGTTGGTTCCGGCGGGCAGCTCCGTCGTCCAGCGGCGGTAATCCAGCAGATTGTCGGTGAGCTGCCCGCGCAGCACCCCGGCCGAAGTAGCGGCGAAAAGGGTGTTGTCGAGCACTGTGGTGCTATAGGCCCGCACCGGGGCACCGGCCGGACCGATATTGCTATACGTGTCGCGAATTTCGCGCTTCACCATGTCGACGACGACGACCCCGAAATTGGCGCTCAGATAGGCCCGCCCCTTGCTGAAGCTGATGTGGGTGATGGTTTTACCCCCGGAAATGGGTTTCCGCTCGATGTCGCCAATGTTGATGATGGAGCCATCGGCGCCCAGCACGTCCAGGTTCGCGTTGCGGTAGGCCACCAGCACCTGCTTGGTGGTGGGGTCGTAGCCCAGGGCACTGACGCCGACATCATGCAGGCCTTCGCGGCTTGAAAGCAGCTGCGTCGTGTTCAGCTCTTTATCGTAGAAGAAAAAGGCATCTTCCGTAGCCACGTAAATGCGGTTGCCGGCTTCGGCCAGGGCCAGGGCACGGTTGATGGGCAGCTGCAGTTGCCAGTCGCCGTAGCCGGCAGTGCTCTGCGCCGCTGCCACCTGAATGCCGACAGCAAAAAATAGCAGCGAAAAAAGACCGGACCACCGGCAGGTGCGTAGCAAACGATTCATTGGCAGGGGTTAAAGACCTACAAGATAGGGTCAGCTGGCATAACGCTCCGGCGGCCGGATTAGTGCTTAGCCGCCGCCGCCGTGGGCTCCGTGGTTTTTTCCTTCATTCCCTCCTGAAAGCAGGCCCGGCAGCGCGCTTCATAGGAGTCGGTTTCGCCGAGCAGGATCTTGTCGTCGGAGGCGGCAATGCGGAAGGAATACGTGGCCAGCTCCCCGCAGCAGACGCACACGGCGTGTACTTTCGTCACGAACTCGGCTATGGCCATCAGCGTGGGCATGGGTCCGAAAGGCTTGCCCATGAAGTCCATATCGAGGCCGGCCACAATGACGCGGGTGCCGCGGTTGGCCAACTGGGTGCACACTTCCACCAGTGACTCATCGAAGAACTGGGCCTCATCGACGCCGACCACGTCGCAGGCGCCGGCCAGCAGCAGCATTTCCTGGGCAATGGGCACGGGCGTCGAGCGGATGCTGTTGGCATTGTGCGACACAACGTTGTGGTCGTGGTAGCGGGTATCGAGGGCGGGCTTAAAGATTTCGACCCGCTGGCGGGCAATTTTAGCCCGGTTCAACCGCCGGATCAGCTCCTCGGTTTTACCCGAAAACATGGAGCCGCACACTACTTCAATCCAGCCCCGGCGGGGCGTATCACGGCTCGTGCCGACGCGAGGTTCTATAAACACGGTAGTATCAATTGACGATGGGCGGGAGCGGGCAAACAAGCTCCGATTGGAACCTCTAAAGTACGGCTTTCGGCGGCTAGCCCCAAAGCCGGCCCAGGCAGTTTGCCTCCGGCAGCACAAGCTCAGCGGGTTGCGTTGGCGCCGGGCAGTGGCCGAATGCTGACTAACTCATCCGAGGCTGAATACACCACTTCCACCGCGTCGCCAACCTCTAGCTTGGCAAAGAGGGCCGGTTCAACGGCAATACGGTGGGTTTCAGTCGGAGTCAGCGTCAGCCAGGCCGAGCCCAGCACGTTGGTTTTGCTCAGCACCACAAACTGCCCCACCTGCTGGTAGCCAAGCCGCCGCTGGCGGCGGGGCGTAATCAGATAATAATATATCCCGTAGCCGAACAGCAGCGGAGCCAGCACCACACTGGCCAGCAGCTTGGGCGCATAGTCTTCCAGGGTGGAGGGCAGCGTAACAGAGTGGCGGCAGGAAGGAATAAATGGGATGAGCAGCGCTGCCCCCAGCGCCCCCAGCGTAATAAACAGCAAGCGGCGGAACTGTTGACTCAGGCTCAGGCGGGGTCCCGGCCGCAGTACTTTCCGGTAGAACTTGCGGTGCTGCGGCGGGAGTTGGGCCCCTAGTTTAGCGGCCATCCTCGTAGCGCAGGTGGGGCAACTTGGTGGCTTCGGGCGTGCGGCCCAGCACCTGGCCTTCGGGCAGGCGCGCCTGGCAGGTCAGCCGCTCGTGGGGCAGCAAGCGGCCCGCGGCACGGTAGCGCAACTCGGCCTCGGTGGGCGGCGTTAGGTGTTCGAGCCCCTCAACGACTTCGAGGCGACACGTGGTACAGCGGCCCTTGGCCCCGCAGGCGTGCATCCAGTCGTGGCCGGCGGCTTGCAGGGCGGCGAGTAAGGTGGCGCCGGTGGGCACCGAAACTACGGCGCCAGGCAGGTTTTGCACGGTCAGAGTGGGCATCTTTACGTAAATTGCCCGTTGAACCAGGCTTTCGATGAAGGACAAATATAGCTCAGCAAAACGCGAACAATACGGCCAGCGGCTGGCCACCCAGCTTTGTGACCAGCACTTTAGCTCCGCTCCCACCGCTACCCTCGACGGCCCGGCCGTACTGCGCTTCACCCCGATCCGGCAGGTAAACCTATTTGTGGTGCAGCAGCTGCTCACGCAATGGACTGGCGAAATGGCCCGGCTGCGCAGCCCCTACTTTGACTTCGAGGCTCCCGACGTGCGGCAGGCGCTTACCCAATTTATGAACGTGCTGTCGCGCCGCATCAAGCTCAGCCGGGCCGCTTTCGAGCCCCTGCTGGCCCGTGCCATCAGCGACACGCTCGGGGTGGCTACCGACCCGGTACTTACCTTCGAGCAGAAGCTGCTGGGCGCTGCCCCGACGGTTACGGCCGAGCAACTGCGCGATGCCCTGCGCTACCTTGACTTGGATAAAGCTTTGTTCCAGGGCTTTATCGACACCCTGACGCCAGCCACCGCCCTGGAGCGGGACTCGGTGCTCAGCCGCTTCCGCCTGTATCAGGAAGCTAACTACAAAAGCCACACCCCGCTCGAAAAAGTCGCCGAGGAGTTTAGCCAGCTGCTGCCCCTTGCGGTTACTGACTTGCAGGAAGCTGGGGCTACGGCCCCTGAAGCAGCTTCGGTAATCCCAACCCCAGCGCCGGTACCAGCACCGGTTGAAACAACCGCGGCGCCGGTAGTGGAAGTGGCCCCGGTGACTCCCCCACCAACTTTTGTGGCCCCAGCCGAGCCAGAGCCCGTACGCCGCCCCTTGGGAGAAGCGGTGGCTCCGGCCGGAGTCCCGCTGTACGAAAAGCTCAAGGCAGAGCAGCCGGCCACGGCCCCACTAAGTGAAACGCTGCGTGGGGAACGGCCTAGTACCACGCTGGCCGAAAAGTCGGCGCCCAAGGTGGAGTCTTTGCGCGAAGCTATTTCCATCAACCAGCGCTTCAGCTTTATCAACGAGCTGTTCAATGGGGAGAACATGGAATACCACACCGCCATTCAGCACCTCGATACCCTGCCCAATGCGGACATAGCCAAACGCTACGTGACCGAAGATCTGGCGCAGAAATACGGCTGGGTCCGCAAGGAAGAGCACGTGAACAAGCTGCTCAAACTACTGGACCGCAAGTTCGCTTAACCGGTTAGCGGCGTGCGTTCTTCGGCGGCCACGAGGCTGACTTCGGCAACGGTAACCGGCTGGCGGCAGCTGCTGCTGGTATACGTGCTGGCCCTGGGCGTGCTGGCCGGCAGTGCCTACACCATGTACGTGCACTACGATTTCTCCCATTCCCTGGACACGCGCAGCTACCTGAGCATGGCCCGGGGGGAGTTTCGCGGGGTCAGTATTACCCGCCGCTACCGGGTAGTGGTGCCGGCCGTAGCGGCGGCCGTGGCCTGGCCCGTGGAGCAGGTGTACGCCCGCATCTGGCCCCAGCGCGCCGCCACCGACTGGCCATTGCGCCTGGCCTTTTACCTGGTCAATACCCTGGTGCTGGCCGGGGCCGGGCTGCTGATGTTCCGCAGTTGCCTGCTCTCCGGGGCGGCACCCGGGGCAGCAGTGCTAGCCATGCTCGCCGTGCTCACCAGCCGCTGGGCCGTGTACACGGCGGGCTTGCCTTTGGTCGACAGCCTGTATCTGCTCGTCTTTGCCCTGGCATTTTATGCGGCCGGCAGCGGCTCGAGCTTGGCGCTGGCAGCCTGTATTTTACTAGGGCCGCAGGCTAAGGAGTCCTTTGTATTCTTGGCCCCCTGGCTGCTGTGGTTTGCCCGGCGGGCCATGCCCTGGCCGCAGCAGCTGGCTTTGCTGGTCGTATCGGGGGCTTTAGCGTATGGCGTGCGGCACTGGATTGATACACAGGTAGGAGCCCCGCCCCAGGAAAGTCTGAACAATGCCCTGGACCACCTGCACAATGTAACCTATTCGCTGCGACGGCTGCTGTCGGTGAAAGGGCTGGGCGAAATCTTCAGCATCTTCGGCTTCTTCTGGCTGGTGCTGCTGGCCGGGCTGCGCGGTGGGCTGGGCCGGTGGCTACGCCCTTTGGGGCGAAGCGGGGCCGCGCTGCTAACCGTGGTAGTGGTGCACATGCTGCTTTCCGGCGACCTGGGCCGCATGGGGTATTTGGCCGCGCCGGTGTTTGCAGTGCTATTTGCCCGGCTGCTCACCTTCCATCCCGTCTTTCACTGGCTGGGCACCAAAACCGAAGCGGCACAACATCCGGATTCCTAGCGTATTTCCGTCAGGTACAACGGGCCGAAGGCAGTAGGAAACGAATCAACCTTTTCCGTGCGGAAACCACGCAGCAGCTCCGCATTCTGATTGCCATACACCACCTGCGCCCGATCCAGCAGCTGCGGACCGCCCAGGCCCGTGGTGAATACGCGGTGCCCGGCCTGTAGCTGCGTGTGCAGCCAGCCCCGCAGCCGCGCGGGCGACTGGCCCGCGCGCTTTACCAGCAAGGTGGGGGCGGGTAGCACATTACCGGGCGGCTGGGCCTGACCGGTTTCGTAATACAACTGGTTCAGCACCAGGTTATGATTATCGAGCAAAAACCAGCTGTGGGGCTCCTGCTGAATCAGAGTCAGCAGGCGGGCGTTGTCGGCAAAGCGGAGGCGGTTGGCCGGCACCAAGCCAAATGCCAGGTTCCAGGCCAGCAAAGCCAGGCCTGCCGCCCCCACGCCGCGCGTAGGCAGCCACTGCTCTGCCACCCCCAGCACCAAAGCCAGCAAAACCGGCAGCATGGCCATAAACTCGGCGTTGCCCGCGGCCGAAACGGCAAACAGAAAGTGCAGCCCCAGAATCAGCAAGTGGGTACGGAGAAAAGCGGCCCTGACCGGGGATGGCTGCTGCCCGGAAGCTGCTGCTGTGCGGTTTTTCCAGGCTCGCCACAGCGCCGTAGCAGCATAGCCCAGCAGGCCAATAACCAGCGCCACTGCCAGCAGCAGGCCGGGATAAAGCCGCAGCAAGGCCAGCGTGGAGCCGTGGACCTGCACAAACGTTCGGCCCAGATTAACCACCGAGAGCAGTAAGCCGTGCCCGGATATGCCATTGGCGGCGGTGCCCGCGTAGTAGTCGTGGAATACGAAACGCCACAAGGACTCCAGGCTCAAGGGCAAGTGCCAATACCCCAGCGCCGCCGCGTAGGCCCCCGGTACCAGCAAAGCAGGCAGGGCAAATAGTACCAGGCTGCGCAGCTTGGCCGAAGCGTACCAGCCCGTGCCCAGGAGCAAACCCAGCCACCAGAAAAAGTGAATTTGGTGAAACAGGCAGGCCAGGGCGGCCCAAAAACCCGCGCCGAATACGTACCAAAGCCGTTGGGGCTGCCCCTGAAACAATGCCCAGCTAGAGCTAGCCAGCAAGGACAGAGCTACCGGCGGCAGGTAGGCTTCGTTCTCGGTGGCGAAGCGCAGCATTCCAAAACTAGCTCCGGCCACGAGCAGCCACGGCCAGACGGGCTTCTGAGGCAGCAACAGACGAAACAGCTGCCGTAGCAGCAGCAGGCAGGCCCCGGCGGCCAGGGTATTCAGGGCCTTCAGGGCGGTCAGCGTATCGGCCAGTATTCCTATTGCTTTTAGTGCTTCTACCCAAAGCCAGCCCGCGGCATTGTAGAGCAAATGATGCGGCAGCAGCAGCTCGTGCCCATACCGCACGCAGGCGGCGTAGTACCAGGCGTCCAACGTCGAGTTCTGCGTGGGCAGCAGCAGGCACAGCAACGTCAGGGCGGCAATGGTGGCGGTGGCCGCCCACCGGTCATTCCGGGCCATGCTGTTGGGGTCGAGCATCAGAAACGTTAGCGTACCAGATCCTGCTTCCGGTAGGCGTCGATGGCCAGCAAGATAAATAGCAAGGTGGTGAAGGACCAGAGCGAAGAGCCGCCGTAGCTAAAGAGCGGCAGCGGAATCCCGACCACCGGCGCCAGGCCGATGGTCATGCCGATGTTGATGGCAAAGTGAAAAAAGATGATGCTGGCCACGCAGTAGCCGTACGTGCGCCCAAACACGGATTTCTGACGCTCCGCCACAAAAAGCACCCGGGCCAGCAAGGCCATAAACAGGACCACGACCACCATAGTGCCTACCCAGCCCCACTCCTCACCCACGGTGCAGAAAATGAAGTCGGTGCTTTGCTCGGGCACAAAGTCGAATTTGGTTTGGGTGCCCTGCAGAAAGCCCTTGCCCACTAGTCCGCCCGAGCCAATGGCAATTTTAGACTGGGTGACGTTCCAGCCCACGCCCAGCGGGTCGGCCGAGGGATTAATCAATACCTCGATGCGCTTGCGCTGGTGGTCCTGCAGCACGTTGTTGAAAAAGAAATCCACCCCGAACACCATTCCAACGACTACTGCCCACACCGATAGTGACAGGGGTAGATGGTGGCGCAACACTTTGGGGTTGGCCGCAAAAACCAGGGCCAGAATAGTCGTAAACGCGCCCACCAACCACAGCTTAGGTACCAGCAGGGCTAAAATCAGGATGGCGCCGGCGGCGGCGAGAATAATCAGGATCAGTGGGGACATACCCTCGCGGAAGTACGCCAGCAGAAAGGCCCCGAACACCAGCGCCTGCCCGGTTTCGTTGGCGGCCACAATCAGCAGCGGCGGCAGGAGCGTCAGCCCAGCCAGCACCATCTGGTCCCGAAAGTTCTGCTGACGCAGGTTGATGCTGGCCATGTAGCGCGACACGGCCAGGGCGGTGATGAACTTAGCAAATTCCGCCGGCTGCAACCGCACGGGCCCCAGCTCCAGCCAGGAGCGCGACCCGGCAATGGGCCGGGCAATAAAGGGGGTAATAAGTAGCAGCGCTATCATAGTGCCGTAGAGCACAAAGGCAAACGTGTCGTAGGCCTTGTAGTCGATGACGACCAGAATCACGATGAGCACCACGGCCGTGGCTATCCACAGAATCTGCTTAAACCAGTTGAAGGCCATCAGCTCCTGAAAGCTCAGGCCACTGAACAGCCCGCCGGCCGGGGCCTCGGGCGAGTAGCTGGCGGCGTATACATTCAGCCAACCCAGGCCCACCATCAGGGCATAGATGCCGACGGTAACCCAATCAATACTGCGACTATAACGCGCGGGTAAAGCCATGACTAGCGGCGTTTTACAAATTTATCGGCGCTGCCCTGCAGCCAGTACTCCCACTTTTTGCGCACCACCTTGCCCCGCAGGTATTTCTCAATCATGAGCGAGGCCAGCGGAGCCGCAGAAGTGCCCCCAAAACCGGCATTTTCGATGAACACGGCAATGGCAATCTTGGGGTCTTCGGCCGGAGCAAAGGCGGCAAACGTGGCGTGGTCGTCGCCGTGGGGGTTTTGCACGGTGCCGGTTTTGCCCGCCACCGAAATGCCAAACTGGGCCAGGCTGGCAAAGTTGCCGGTGCCCCCGCGCCCGTCTACCACGGCCTGCATGCCCGGAATAACGGTTTCAAAATACTTGGGGTCGACGGTTGTGACGTGGCGCTGGGTGTATTCGGGCAAAGGTCCGCCCTGGCCGATGCCGCGCACGAAGTGGGGCGTGTAGTAGTACCCCCGGTTGGCAATAGTAGCCATGATGTTGGCCATTTGCAGGCCGGTAATACCAATTTCGCCCTGCCCGATGCTGAGCGAATACACCGTTTTGTAACCCCAGCGGTGGTAGCCGTAGGCCTTGTCGTAGAACTCGGGCGAGGGAATCATGCCCTTTTTCTCACTGGCCATATCCACGCCCAGCTTGCTGCCCAGTCCAAACGACATCACCTGCCGCCGCCACTCGGCCAGGCCCAGGCGGGCATCCTCGAAGCGGTTGGTGGAGCGCCCGCGCAGCACGCTGGCCCGCATGACCTGGTAGAAGTAGGGGTTGCAGCTGTTCTTGATGGCAATGGTCACGTTGCGGGGCGCTTCGTGGCGGTGGGTGCAGCGCACCAGCTTCCAATTACAGTCGAACGGCGTTTCGGGCGTTACCACTCCCATTTGCAGGGCCACCAGTTCGTTTACCATCTTGAATACGGAGCCCGGCGGATACGTGGCCATCAGCGGGCGGTTGAACAGGGGCCGTTCGGGGTTGTTGAGCAGTTCCATGTAGCGGTTGCCCATGCCCTTGCCCGTCAGAATCGAGGGCTCATACATCGGGGCCGACACCATGGCCAGAATCTCGCCGGTCTTGGGGTCGAGGGCCACGATGGAGCCCCGTTTGCCCTGCATCAGCATCTCGCCGTACTTCTGCAGCTCAATGTCGATGCTGGTGTGCAGGTCCTGGCCCGCTACGGAAAGCGTATCAAACTCGCCGTTGCGGAAGGCGCCCTTCTCAATGCCCCGCACGTTGACCATGCGGTACTGCACCCCGCGCCGGCCCATCAGCACCGATTCGTAGAACGACTCCAGGCCGGTGATACCCAGGTTGTCGCCGGGCAGGTACTTGGCGTACTTGGGCTTTTCCAGAAACGCCGGGGTAATGGCTCCGACGTAGCCCAGGGCGTGGGCCATGTTTTCGGTTTTGTAAGACCGCGCCATTCGGGCTTTGATGCTGAAGCCGGGAAAGTCAATCAGGTTGTCTTGAATGGCGGCCAGTTCGGGGGTGCTCAGGTTCTGAACCAGCGGGGAGGCTTTGACCCGGGAGTATTTGCGGGCCGCCTTCAGGTTTTCGCGCACCTCCTCCAGCGGCAATTGCAACAGCTGGCAGAAGCGGGCCGTGTCGAGCTGCTTCACCTCGCGAGGTACCACCATCAGGTCGTACACGGGAGTATTCTGCACCAACAACTGCCCGTTTCGGTCGTAGATCAGGCCGCGGTAGGGCACCTGCACGATGCGCTGCAGCGTGTTGCGGTCGGCGGCCAGCTTGTAGCTACCGTCGAGCACCTGGATGTAGAAGAGTCGGGCCCCAAATACCAGCGCCACGACCAGGAACAAGGCCTGAACGACGTATTTGCGGCCTTCGAGGTATTGCAAAGCAAAAGAAACTGAGGGTAAACATCTTCCAGCCCACCGGCCGGATTCACAAAGATACGACGGTGAAATGGGGATTCCGTGAAATGCCAAAATGAGCTTTAAGGTTCAGTTATAGTCTGCCGGTTCCTGTTTTCCGGCAGGCAGGCAGCGCGCGCACACGCAGCGTTGCAGCATATTTTTCAACTAGAGTTTAGCGCCCTTCACATAGCGGAAGAATACTTTCAACGAGCAATTATGCTATTTGATATTATTTAAGTTAAACCTTATGAACCTTTTCCGAGTTAGCCCCGCATAGTCTGCTACCGGCCTCAAGCATTCGCTACTGCTCCTGCATCAGCCTACACGCTGTAGTGGACCTCTAGCCAGCCCGGAAGCTGGTTGCGCTGCCTTTACCCATTTTCCTGCCCGAGCCTGTTTCGGGTGCCCCCGGCCCGCTGCAAAGCTGCCGGTCTGATAGTGCCCACCGATCTGTCCATTCCACCCTAGTACCAGTGCATATGCGAAATTTCTGCTCTCTACTCACCCTTGGTCTTTTCTGCAGCTTTCAGGCCCTTGCGCAATCCTCGGATTCTCAGCAACGCATAGCGTTGGTTGAAGATGAAGCCAGCCGGGCCGCCACGCCGGTGAATGCCGTGCGCCTGTCCTGCGCCCCCCTACAGGGCCAGGTACTCGATGCGGAAGGCCAGCCCCTGACCGGGGCCACGTTGCTCCTTAAGGGAACCCAAAAGGTATTCATTACGGATAATGAAGGCCGATTTCAGCTTACCGGCCCGCTTTATCAGAAACAGATTCTGTCGGTAGAAGCCGCCGGCCACACCACCCGCTTGCTCCCGCTCAATGATTGTCAGCTCCCCATCGTAAAGCTCGAGCGGGACCCCAACGCCAAAATCAAGCGCAGTGGCAAGCGGGCCGGACAGGTTACGCGGCATGGCAACGCCTATCTGCAATAAACGCCCGACAACGGCTGGTTTGGCTCCCAAGTGGCGGCGGATTCCGGACCGCCAGCAACCGTATTGCATTTTGTTACTGTTGAGCTTAGCTCCCGCCGGTATAATTATTCTGCTTTCTCTAGACGCATTATTATAAGAGTGCAATTTGCTCTAAAATTTTTCTACGATGATGATATGCCATAATTCTTTGAGCTTCCTACAGAGAGCTAAGCGACCTTGACCGAGTGATTTCGGAGTTTTAACGAATATCAATATTGTTAGCCCGAATTTCACTCTAACTTTTTGCCCTCAAAGAGATTATTCGTCCGGTTATACCACCGCAACGTCACTTCTCTTTTTTGGTACTTTCCTCTACCTAATGCACAATTTTCTACGCTACCTCCCGACTCGGGCTTTCGCCGGAGCCGTAGCATCCTTGCTGGCTTTTACCACGGCGTGCACTTACTCGCAAGGGCCCGAGCCCAGCCCTTGCAACGACCCTGGCCCGGCGACCTACGCTGCGGTTATCTCGCCCATTTTCGATGCCAACTGCCGGGCCTGTCACGGCGCCGGCGTCTACCAGACCCTGGGCGGCGGCAATGATTACAGCAATTACGAAGGCATCAAGCGGCAGTCGTCGCGCCTGATTCTGGGCTGTATTCAGCACGAGGCCGGTTATAACCCCATGCCGAAAGGCGGCGCCAAAATCTCGGCCTGCGACATAGCCCGCATCAAAGCCTGGATTGAAGCCGGGCAGCCCAACAACTAAGCGCCCGGCTTGCTCTGCGCCCCTCGCTTCGGCTGCGCCCCTCGCTTCGGCTGCGCCAAAGTACCGTCCTTCCTCCACCTCACGCACCCCTTTCATGAAGAGGCTGTTGTCCTTATTGCTTATTCCCTTGCTTTTGGCGGCTTCTCAGTCGGGCCAGGCGCAGGGAAAATTCATGACCAAAACGGGTCGCGTCACCTTCTTCTCCACCAGTATCATCGAAGACATTGAAGCCCGCAATACGGCGGCGGCGGCGGTCCTCGATCTAGCCACTGCCCAGTTGGCTTTCAGCGTGCCCATCAAGGAGTTCCTGTTCAAGCGCACCCTGATGCAGGAGCACTTCAATGAGAACTACATGGAATCCAACAAATTTCCCAAAGCCACCTTCACGGGGCACTTTGTGGGCCTGAACGCGGCCGAGCTTCAGGAGGCCGGTACGCACAATGTGAAGGTGGAAGGCGAGCTGACCGTACATGGCGTGACCCACCACGTGTCGGTGCCCGGCACGCTGGAGCTGAAAAACAACCAACTGCTGGCCTTTGCCTTGTTCAGCGTGGCCCCGGCCGATTATGGAATTGAAATTCCGCTTTTGGTCCGGGAAAACATTGCCAAAATCGTGAGTATCCGCGTGGGGCTGACCTGCGACCCAGTGGGCGGCGCTGCTTCGCCCACGCCCGTAACCCGCTCGGCCTCCCCCAACTAAGTTTCCAGAAGAGTTTCCTATATGCAAACACGTCGACACGCCATTCCCTTTCTTCTCAGCCTAGCCCTGGCCCTGCTCGCGCTAACGCCAGCGGCCCAAGCCCAGGATGACCTGCTGGGCCAGCTCGAAAAAGCCACCGATGACCCCGGTAAGCGGGAAGTTGTGCAGGCCACCTTCAAGGGCACCCACATTATCAACTCACAGTCGGTCGAGACGCCGGGCAAAGGCACCATGGCCTTTCTGATTCAGCACCGCTTCGGCACGCTGAACAGCGGCGCCTACAACCTGTTTGGGCTCGACCAGGCCGTACTGCGTCTGAGCTTCGAGTATGGCCTGACCAGCCGCCTGGCTATCGGGGTAGGCCGTAGCTCCCAGGAAAAGACGTACGACGGCTTTATAAAATACCGCGCCATCCGGCAAACCACCGGGGCCCGGCCCATGCCGATTTCCGTAACGCTGTTTGCCTCGTCGGCTATTACTACGCTTAAGTTCAACACGCCGGAGGTACGCACCACTGCCTCACGCATGACCTACGCCTACCAGGCCCTGATTGCCCGCAAGTTCAGCCCGGCCCTGTCGATTCAGCTCATGCCCACGCTGATTCACCGCAACTACGTGGCCACGCCCGAACAGGAAAACGACGTGTATGCCCTGGGTGGGGCCCTGCGCCAGAAAATCACTAAGCGCACGGTCCTCACGGCCGACTACTACTATATGTTCCCGGGTAATACGGCCAGCAACTTCCGCAATGCCCTGGGCCTGGGCGTCGACATCGAAACCGGCGGGCACGTGTTTCAGCTGCACGTAACCAACTCCCTGGGCATGACCGAGAAGTTCTTCGTGGCCGAGACTACCGGCAAGTTCTTCGAAGGCGACCTGTACTTCGGCTTCACGGTGGCCCGCAATTTCACCCTTAAGCCTCAAATTTAAGCTTTCCGCGTAGTGCGTACTCGAATATCTTTCCGCTTCCGCCCGTGGCAGGCGGTCCTGGGCCTGTTGCTGGTGGCGGTGTTGGTATGGAGCAGCTGGGAAGAACCCAGCCTGCATGACTATGCCCCGCCCACCGAATTTCTCACACTGGCAGCTCCTACGCTACAGCCGGGCCCGGCCGCTAAGCAGTTGCAGGCCCGGGCGGCAGCCCTGCCGGGGGTTACGGCCTGTGCGCTGCGCGCCGATAAGCAGTTGCTCACTCTGGCCTTCAATCCGGAGCAGCTGACGGCCGAAGAAGTCTGCCGGCGCCTGGCCCTAAAGCCCCTGCCCCTGGCCGCTCCCGCCCCTAATGCCAGGCAGTGCCCGGTACCGGCAGGGTATATAGTAGCCCTGGAGCGCCTGCGCTTCGCGCTGAATCTGCGGCGGCTGTTTGTCATTGTATAGCAGCCTGCCCTCTCTCGTTTTCACCTCACTTTACTTGCTACTCTATGAAAAACACCTTACTACTTGCGGCTCTGGTAGCCGGCAGTCTGTTTATTACCTCCTGCGGAAAAACCGAGGCCGAAGAAGCTCCGGCTCCTACCCTCTACGACCGGCTGGGCAAAACCGAAGGCATTGCGAAGATTGTGGATGGCCTGATTGCCAACGTGGGGGCCGAAACGGCTACTCCCAACTCCTTGATGCTACGCTCCCACAAGCCCATGCTCGACGCGGTAAACGGGGTGAATGGACAGCCACCCACGGACCCAACCCGGCTGCAGCGCCTGCGCAACCACTTTGTGGATCAGGTAGGGGAAGCCACCGGAGGCCCGCTTACTTACAAGGGCAAAAGCATGCTGGTAGCCCATACGGGCATGGCCATTACGCACCAGGAATTTAGCATCTGGCGCCAGCAGCTCGAAAAGTCGCTCAACGACAACAAGGTTGCGGAGGCCGACAAGGCCGCTCTCTACGCCATTATCGACAAGATGCACGACGACGTGGTAAACCACTAATCCCCCATTTTGGGCCGTCCGCCCCGTTCCGCCGGTAGCTGCATTGGTACCCTCTATACTAAGAGAGGCCAGGCAGCCACCGGCGGTTTTGTTTCCAGGCCCCGGCTTACCGGCTCCGGCGGCGCGTGGGGAAGAACACCAGCTGAGTAATGAGCAGCGTCAGGCTGGTGTAGAGGGTGCTGATCAGGATTTTGGCCAGCGTGAGGCCAAAGAAATGGAAGCTGCCCAACTCCAGCAGAAAAAAGGCCGCGTGGTGAATCAGCACCAGCAAGCCCAGGTACACGACAAACCACTGCCAGCCCATCTGGTGGATGCTGGCCGTATCGGCCGCGTCGTAGCCGTCGCGCGGGGTGAGCAGGCGCAGCACCCAGGGCCGCACGTAAGCCAGCAGCACGGCCGCCGCCGCGTGCAGGCCACCGGTATCGAAGAAGAGGTCGACGACAAAGCCGGTGATAAACCCTAGCACCAGTTGCACCACAATGGGCGTGCTGATGGGCAAAAACAACAGAAAGCCGATATAAAGAATGCACCAGCCCAAATCGAACAGCACAAAGTCGGTGCCGCTGATCAGGAACACGTAGAGCGCTACGTAGAGCACGAAGCGCAGCAGTTGAATGATGATGTCGCCTACTCCCCTCACGGCTTTTCCTCCTCTTCCGGTTTGATGCCCGCACGCACCTCCACCGTGTCGCGCTCGGCTTTGGGGCGGCTGCTTACCACGTACACGTAGGTGAGCTTGGAAAAATCGATGGCCAGGCGCACCCGCACCGTCCAGAAGTTTTTATCGGGCTCCTTCACAAACGACTCGACCCGCCCGATCATGACGCCTTCGGGGAAAATGGCATTGTAGCCCGAGGTAACGACCGTGTCGCCGCGCACCAGCTTGTTCTGGCGCGGAATGTAGTCGAGTAAGGCCGTCGTGGGGTCGTCGCCGAGCCACTTGATGCTGCCAAACGTGCCGTCGCGCTTGATTTTAGCCGAAATCGACGTTTTGGAGTGCAGCACCGACGTTACGGTGGCATAGTGCTCACTGGTTACTTTTACCCGGCCCACCACCCCGCTGGCGGCCAGCACGCCCATGCCTGGCTTTACCCCGTCGATGGTCCCGACATTCAAGGTTAAGTAGTTATCCACTTTTCGAAGCGAATTGTTGATAACTCGGGCCGGTATCAGTGGATAATCCGGGTCGCGGGCCGGAATTTGGCGTAACCCCAGCAGCAGCGAATCGGGACGGCCCAGGCGCTGCAGGCGCACCTGCGTCAGACTGTCCTTCGCTACGGGCAGCGTATCGGCCTCCCGGCCGGCCACGTCGGGGCGGTAGAGCTGCTGGCGCAACCGGGCATTTTCCGCGACCAGCCCCTGATTTACTTCCGCCAGTCGGAAGTAGTCGTACACCCGCGTGCGGGCCGCCAGCACCTGGCCCGTATACGCGTTGGCCGAGTTGAAGAAGGCGGCTTTCTGGTAGGAACTGTTGCGCACGTACAGGTACAGGCTCACGACTTCCAATAAACCGAATACCAGGATACCCCGGTAGCGGAACAGGAAGTTGAGCAGATTATTCATGCGTCAGTCAGAAAACAGAGAATGCAGAAGGAGGAATGAAGAGGCCGGACTGGGTCCCATCTTCATTCCTCCTTCTGTAGCCCGCCTTGAATTAGGTTAGCAGCACGCCCCGGAAGGCCTGGATGTCTTTAATGGCTTTGCCGGTGCCACGCACTACGGCGCGCAGCGGGTCTTCGGCAATGTGAATCGGCAGCTTGGTTTTCACGGCCAGGCGCTTGTCGAGGCCGCGCAGCAGAGCCCCGCCGCCGGTGAGGTGAATGCCGTTTTCGTAGATATCGGCCGAAAGTTCGGGCGGCGAAATCTCCAGGGCCTTGAGCACGGCTTCCTCAATTTTGGCTACCGACTTATCCAACGCAATGGCAATTTCGGACGAAGTCACCTTGATAACCTTCGGAATGCCGGTCATCAGGTCGCGGCCGCGCACCTCGAAATCGGGCGGGGTTACGTCGAGCTCGGTCAGGGCCGCTCCTACTTCGATTTTGATCCGCTCGGCACTCCGCTCGCCAATGAGCAGGTTGTGCTGCCGGCGCATGTAGTCCAGAATATCCTGGTTGAACACGTCCCCGGCCGTTTTGATGGACTGGTCGCAGACGATACCCGACAGGGCGATAACCGCAATTTCGGTGGTACCGCCCCCGATGTCGATAATCATCGAGCCGATGGGCTGCTCCACGTCGATACCGATACCGATGGCGGCGGCCATGGGCTCCTGAATCATCCACACTTCCTTGGCCCCGGCGTGCTCGGCGGAGTCGCGCACGGCGCGTTTCTCTACTTCAGTGATGCCCGAAGGGATGCAGATAACCATGCGGTGGGAGGGCTGGAACAGACGCCGACGGGTGTCGATCATCTTAATCATGCCCTTAATCATTTCCTCGGCGGCGTGGAAGTCGGCAATTACGCCGTCTTTCAGGGGCCGGATGGTTTTGATGTTGTCGTGGGTCTTTTCGTGCATTTGCTGCGCTTGCCGGCCCACGGCAATTACTTTATTGGTTGTACGGTCTTTGGCGATGATGCTCGGCTCGTCCACCACGATAATATCGTTGTGAATAATGAGCGTATTGGCCGTCCCCAGGTCAATGGCGATGTCGCTGGTAAGGAAGTTGAAGAAACCCATTGAGTAGCGGCAATTAGAAGAGAATGCACAGTTTAGCTTCGTGCAAAGTGGGCGCAAAAGTACACAAGTTTCAGCGAAGCACCACTGGTATAATCATGGCATCGGTCGAGGCTGCGAGGCCGGCACGAAGGCAGTGGCCCAGCTTACCGTTGAGCAACCGAATTGCTGAAACGCACCAAACGTTGGATTGGCTACAGCATTGCCCACCCGGCTTCATTTTCGAGAGAAAGTGGTGTCATGGCGAGCGAAGCGCGGCCATCCGTCCTCTGAAATGTACTGAGTACTCTTAATTGAAAAGCCCTAACGCCTGAGCAGACATTAGGGCTTTCTGGTAGGAGTTTGTCACCAATAGAGGACGGATGGCCGCCGCTTGAGGCGCGGAATGTCATGCTTCCTCGCAAGGACACGAGGAACACTGCACATCAGCACATTCTCCCACATTAACACAGTAAAAATCTAGTGCTTGAAGTGGCGCACGCCGGTCATGACCATGGCCATGCCGAGCTGGTCGCAGGCGGCGATGCTATCGGCGTCCTTGATGGAGCCACCGGGCTGCACCACGGCGCGGATACCGGTGGCCCCGGCAATTTCGACGCAGTCGGGGAAGGGGAAAAAGGCATCGGAGGCCATCACGGCGCCCTGTAGGTCAAAGCCGAAGGACTTGGCTTTCTCAATGGCCTGGCGCAGGGCATCCACGCGGGAGGTCTGGCCCACGCCCGAGGCCAGCAACTGCCCGGCACGAGCCAGCACAATGGTGTTGCTCTTGGTATGCTTGCACACCTTGGCGGCGAAGACCAGCGCCTCGGTTTCCTCCGCTGTCGGGGCCGACTGGGTTACCACTTTGAAGTCGGCAGCCGTTTCGGTCTGGCGGTCAAAGTCCTGCTCGATGACGCCGTTGAGCAGGGTTTTGATTTGCTTCTTGGGAAACTCCACCGGCTTCTGGCGCAGCAGGATGCGGTTTTTCTTGCTTTGCAGAATCGGCAGGGCTTCGGCCTCAAACTCCGGGGCAATCAGCACTTCGAAAAACAGCTTGTTGAGCTCTTCGGCCGTGGCCGCGTCCACGGGCTTGTTGACAATAATCACCCCGCCGAAGGCCGATACCGGGTCACAGGCCAGGGCATTGCCGTAAGCCGCGTGCAGGGTTTCGGCCTGGGCCACGCCGCAGGCGTTGGTGTGCTTGAGAATGGCGCAAGCGGGCCGCCCGTCCTGGAATTCCTGCATCAGCAGCACGGCCGCGTCCACATCAACCAAGTTATTATAGCTGAGTTGCTTGCCGTGGAGCTGGTCGAACAGGGCCGACAGGTCGCCGTAGAAGGTGCCGGCCTGGTGGGGGTTTTCGCCGTAGCGCAGGCTGGTGGCGGGCTTCTGGCTGACTTTCAGGGCGGTGCCGTCCACGGCCGTGCCCTGGCTGAGGTAGTTGAAAATGTGGGTATCGTAGTGGGAAGTGGCTTCAAAGGCGGCGGCGGCGTAGTGGCGACGATCCTCCAAATCGGTGGTTCCGTTCTTGGCGCGCAGCAGCTCGGTTACAGCCTCGTACTGGCTCCGGCTGCTGACGACCAGCACGTCGCGGTAATTTTTGGCCGCGGCCCGCAGCAGGGAAATACCCCCGATGTCAATTTTCTCGATGACGTCGGCTTCGTCGGCGCCCGAGGCTACGGTTTCCTCGAAGGGGTACAAGTCCACAATCACCAGGTCGATAGGCGGAATGTCGTGCTGCTCGGCTTGCGCCAGGTCACTGGCCTCGTGGCGGCGGTGCAGAATACCGCCGAATACTTTAGGATGCAGGGTTTTGACGCGGCCGCCGAATACTTCCGGAAAGCCCGTCAGGCTTTCCACGGCCGTCACGTCAGCGCCCAGTTCCTGGATGAATTTCAGGGTACCGCCCGTAGAGTACAGCTTCACCCCGTGCTCTTTCAAAAGCGCTACCAGCGGCTCCAGACGGTCTTTGTAATAGACGGAAACAAGGGCGGAGCGAATGGGCTGCGACATAGCAAGAAAGGTTTTTTGGTCTGAACGATTGACGGCACGAAGGTAACCTGCCCGCCCACGCCGAGCCAACCAGCTATGTTACCGAATTGTTATCCTGATCCATTTCCCTACTTGAGCCGTACGTACTACAGTTGAGCTACTGCCCTTTGGTGGCTGGTGGTCCAACAAAGTTCTTCCCGACGCTATCCGGTGCTTTATGTCTACTGCTGTCTTTATCCCTACTACCGAAACCGGCCTGGCCCAGGTTCTTACGGAGGCGCCCGAGGCCGCGGCGGCCCGTTTGGCGGGCCGCCTCGCCGAAGCGGCTGCCACCACCGACCAGGAAGGCAGCTTTCCGGCCGAGGAGTTTCAGTGGCTGCGAGCGGTGGGGCTGCTGGCGGCCCCCTTGGCCCGCCACCTGGGCGGAGCCGATTTGATGCAGCCAGCCCACACCTTGGATCTGCTGCGCACGCTCAAGCACATCGGACGGGGCAACCTGGCCGTGGGACGGGTGTACGAGGGGCATGCCAACGCTCTACTGCTGCTGCAGCAATTTGGAGAGAAAGAACAGCTTCAGCGGTGGGCCGCCGAGGCCCGGGCAGGTCACCTGTTCGGCGTCTGGAACACTGAGGGCCAGGACGGAGTGCAGCTCGAACCTCAGCCGAATGGACGCTACCGGCTGCACGGCAGCAAAACGTTCGGCTCGGGCGCGGGCCACCTCACCCGCCCGCTGATTACGGGGAAGCTCCCCAACGGGGGCTGGCAAATGTTTATTCTGCCCACCGACACCCAACCTACCACCCTGGACACCAGCTTTTGGCGGCCCTTGGGCATGCGGGCCACGGCCAGCTTTAAGGTTGACCTTACAGGTGCCGAAATCGGCTCCGAGGATTTGCTGGGCCAGCCCGGCGACTATTACCAGCAGCCCGGTTTCAGCGGCGGAGCCATTCGGTTTGCGGCCGTGCAGCTAGGCGCCGCCGAAGCCGTGTTCGACGAAACCCGCCGCTTCCTGCGCACCCTGGGGCGTACCGACGACCCGTATCAACGCATGCGCCTGGGCGAGCTGGCGGCTCTGATTGAAGGCGGCAACTTGTGGCTGCGCGGGGCGGCCGACCATGCGGCCCGCCCCGGGGCGGCTGCGGCGGCCGAGGCTACGGTAGCCTATGCCAACCTCACGCGCACGGCCATCGAAGACATCTGCCTGAAAGTACTCCAACTGGCGGAGCGCTGCGTAGGAGCCCGGGGCCTGCTCCGCCCCGAGCCCTTCGAACGCCTGCACCGCGACCTAACCCACTACCTGCGCCAGCCCGCCCCGGATGCGGCCGTAGCCGACGCCGGCCGATTTGTGCTAGGGCAGACTACGCCGGCCTTCTCTTTGTGGCAGCATGACTGAACCCGGCTTTGCTTTTGCTGAGCTGCCGCTACGTCCAGCCAGCTACGCCGCGGGCCTGGGCTCCACGCTGGTGGTCATTCCGCACCCGGACGATGAGTCGCTAGGATGCGGCGGGCTGCTGGCGTTGCTGCGGCAAAGTGGGCAGCCGGTCCGGGCCGTATTGATAAGCGACGGGACAATGTCGCACCCAAACTCCCGAAAGTTTCCGCCCGCCGCCCGGCAGGCGCTGCGGGAAGCCGAGCTGCGGCAAGCCCTGACCATTCTGGGAGCCGACGCGGCGGAACTGCGCTGCCTAGGCCTGCCCGATGGCGCGGTGCCGCCCCAGGGTGCAGCTGGTTTTACGGCGGCAGTGCGGCAACTGCGTGCCTGGGTTGAAGAAGCGCGGCCCGCAACCGTGCTGCTGCCCTGGCGGCGCGACCCCCACCCCGACCACCGGGCCACTCATCAGCTGGTGCAGGCTGCTTTACAAGGCTTGCCGGTAGTCCGCCAATTGGAGTACGTAGTCTGGGCCTGGGAGCGGGCGGCCCCAGCCGATTTACCCCAACCGGGAGAAGCGGCTGGCTGGCGCCTGGACATTGCCCCGGTGCTAGCCCAGAAGCAACAAGCCATTGCGGCGCACCGCTCCCAGCTAACGAACCTGATTGACGACCCTGCGGGCTTCCGGCTTTCCGACTCTATGCTGGCCCATTTTGCCCAGCCCTCCGAAGTGTATCTGGAAGCGCCGGGCTTACCTGGCCGAGCTTGAGTAGCCGCCCAGAATCAGCCTTCCCCAGCCCTAGACTACATGAATACCAACCAGCCCCATACCCTGCCGCCCAGCTATTTCGACGACGTATATCGGGCCAACGAAGACCCGTGGAACTTTGAAACCAGCGTCTATGAGCAGGAAAAATATGCGGCTTCGGTGGCCGCCCTCCCCCGCCCCCGCTATGCCCGAGCCCTGGAAATCGGCTGTTCGCTCGGGGTTCTGACCCAGCAACTGGCGGCCCGCTGCAACTACTTGCTGGCCGTGGATGTGGCCGCTGCTCCGTTGGTCCGAGCCCGACGGCGGTGCGCCCAGCTTGCCCAGGTGGAGTTCCGCCAGATGCGGCTTCCCGATGACCCACTTTCCGACGCCAACTTTGATTTGGTCGTGTTGTCCGAAGTGGGCTATTATTGGGCCGCCCCCGACCTGACCCGCGTGGCGGCGCAGCTGGAACAGGTCCTGGCGCCCGGCGGGCAGCTGCTACTGGTGCACTGGACGCCCCCGGTGCACGACTACCCGCTTACGGGCGACGAAGTGCACGACTTTTTTCTGGCTAAAACCCAGCCCGGCGGCGCTTGGCGCCATCTGCACGGCTTTCGCCATGCTACTTACCGCCTCGATGTACTGGAAAAAGTTAAGCAGCCCGGGTAGCAAAAAGCCGCAGGCGTAGCTCTTGCAGGCCCTGGCTGAGCGGCACCGGCTGCCAGCGCCGGGCCCAGGCTGGGCCGGGCAGCACGTCCTGCTCTATCCACTCCCATAGTTGCCCGAAGGTTGTTGCCTGTCGCAAGCGCAGCAGCAGCGCCACGCGCGACACCCCCAGCTCTTCGGCTACCGGCGCAATCCCGTAGTGCTGGTTCCAGAGCATAATTTCTGGTAGGATAACTGCCTGGGTTTCGAGCCAAAGGTGCCGCAGGTGCCGCCGTAGCAGCAGGGTAGCTACCACATGGGGCATGCCGGCTACCACCGGCTGAGTCTGACCAGCCAGCAGCTCCCATTCCCGCAGTTGCCACGAAAGGCCCACAGCCACCCGGCCCTGCTGACGGTCGGAGGTAAGCACGCGCACGGCTGGGCTGTGGCGCACCGACAAGTCGTGGCGGCGCAGGGCCCGATAAAGTGCTTCATCCTCCAGATACGGCACCACGGGCAGGCCCCCTACCTGGCGGTAAGCGGCGGCGGTAATAGCGAAGCTAGCCCCAAAGTGTTGGTGGTGCCGGGGCCACGGGTCATTGGGGTTGGGGTCTAATTCGGCTTCCAGACGGGCCTGCAGCAGGCGGTAGGCGGCATCGCGCAGGTGGTAGCGGCGCACCAGGCTACTGCGGGGCCGCGTGGGTGTCAGGATACGGCCACACACGGCAGCCACGGCAAACTGCCGCAACTCGCGCTGGGTAGCCGCCAACCAGGTAGAAGCCACGCAGGTGTCGCCGTCGGTACTGGCAATGAAACCAGCCGGGTGGCCGACCAGCTCCAGGCGGCGGCAGGCTTCATCCATCAGCAGGCGGCGGGCCCGGCCAATGTGCGCTTCGGCCGGCGGCAAGCTTATTTCTGCTACGTGCAGACACATATGCGGGTGGTCGGCAGCAAACCGCCGCGCTTCGGCCGCGCTGCTATCCTGACAATTATTAGCCAGCACCAGCACTTCAAACCAACCCGGCGGTAACGGCCGGCCTTCCAGATCCACTTGCGCGCTCAGGGCGGCTAAAGCAGCCGGCAACTGTTCTGCTTCATCCTTTACCGGAATAATAACTACTGCCTGCAGGTGGGCCGCGGGCTGGGCTGGGATGTGGAGGCAGGGAATTATTGCCTCCGGGGTCTTTTGCGAAGGAAGCAACTGGGCGGAAGAAATACTTTTCATCCAAAAGATGTACGGAGTAGCTCAACCGTTAGGATTAGTACTGTCGAGCTAAATTTTTCTCCCGCCCCAAGCGCCACTTCTCCGCCGGGGCAGTGCGACACCCCACAAAAAAGCCCTGCCCTTTTATCAGGGCAGGGCTTTTTGGGGCACCAAGGTGGCTAGTCAGCGTTGCTTAGCTCTGGGCTTGCTTTACTTTCAGCTTGCCATTTTTGGCTTTCAGCTTACCCGCTTTGTCGATGCCATCGTGGCCATGGCCGCGGCCATTTTTCTGCAACTGGGTGTACTTAGTGTACTGGTCAGCCGTCAGCACCTCTTTGAACTGGGCGTCGTACTTGGCACGATTGGCTTTCATCTGAGCACCAAACTGCTCACGGCTAGCTCCTTCGGCTGGCTTGCCCTGGGTGCGCAGGGCTTGCATTTCCTGGTCGCGGGTGAGGAGAATTTGTTTGATCCGGCTGCTCTGATCAGCCGAGAGGCCTAATTCCTGGGTCAGTTTCTGGCTTCGACGGGTAGCCCGCTCCTCAGGAGTACCCTGGCGGTGCTCACGGCCACCAACAGGAGGCGTCGAGGGTTGAGTTTGGGCGGCAGCGGCGCCAATGGTGAGAGCAAAAGCAGCTAGCAGGGAAAACAGAGAACGTTTCATGGGAGACAAAAGAAAATTAGAGACTGTTATTTTGATTTGATTGAAAGAGCAGGCCAGCGTTTAATGGCCTAGCGGCGGCCATCGTACCGGTCGTTGCGGTGGGCGGCTTCCCAGCGGGCTTTTTCGGCGGCAGTTACGCGGTGGCTCCGGTCGTAGCCGTAGTTGAAGTCCTTATCGTTGCGGTCGTTCCAGCGGCGCTCATCCTGCTGGCGGCGCTGGGCTTCGAGCCGCTCGAGACGGGCCCGCTCGGCCGAGCTTCTTTTGTCGTACCGGTCGTTGCGGCTATTGTTATCATTGCGGTGGGCGGCTTCCCAACGAGCTTTTTCAGCGGGCGTCACGCGGTGGTTGCGGTCATAGCCGTAGTTAAAATCTTTATCGTTGCGGTCATCCCGCCGACGTTCGGCTTCGCGACGGGCATCTTTCCAATCAGAGTCGCCGAGCGGGGCGGCAAACGAAGCGGAGGACGAGAGCAGCACAACAGCAGCGGCGAGGGAAAGCAGGGAGGTCTTCATAACAGGAGGCAGTGGAAAGTGAGAAGAAGGCTGCCGCGCCGCAAACGGTGGAAGGCAAGCCGGTGAAAAGTTGTTTTCAAGCGCTTGATTCCTTCCTTGCAAGCCAGGTGCCACGTCCGGCCCCAACCGCATCCGGTCCCGCTTTCATCGGCAGAAGGCGTCGTTCTATCGGCCGCCGCCCCGATTCTCCCGACTGCAACCAGCCTTGCCGCACTGCCACTCCTCCTACAAGCCACCTACCCGGGCCATAACACAAAAAAAGCCCGGCCGCATGGATACAGGACCTGGCTTTTCAGAAGGGTAAGAACTCCGGACGAAATCAGCTCCAGCGGCTGAGGAACTGCATAAAGGCTTCCTTGTACTGGTCGCTGACGGCCAGCGTGGCACTGCCGATCTGCACCGTATTGCGACGCACGGCCTCAATCTTGTCCAGGGCCACAATATAGGAGCGGTGAATGCGCAAAAACCGGCGCGCGGGCAGCTTCTCTTCCATGGCCTTCAGGCTCATCAACGACAGTAGCGGCCGGGTGGCACTGCGCAGATGCACTTTCACGTAGTCTTTAAGGCCTTCCACGTACAGAATATCGTCCAGCGCCACCCGTACCAGCTCGTATTCCACCTTCAGAAACAGGAATTCCTCTTCCGCAGCCACCGGTGGCGGGCTGGCGGCGGGGACCTGCGTTCTTTCGGCGTACATCTTGGCCTTGGTAGCGGCTCGCAGAAACTCCTCGTAGCTGAAGGGCTTCACCAAATAGTCGAGGGCATCGACGCGGTAGCCTTCTAGGGCGTACTGATTGAAGGCCGTGGTAAAGATAATGCGGGGTCCGGCGCCGGGTTGGCCCCGGTCGAGCACCCGGGCCAGTTCCAGGCCAGTCAGCTCCGGCATCTGAATATCGAGGAAGAGCAGGTCCAGGTCGGGGTGCTCGTGCAGGCTGCGTAGGGCCTCTACCCCACTCGAGTACTTCCCGATCAGCTCCAGAAAGGGAGTTTGCTCGATAAAGGCCACGACCATGCCCAGGGCCAGGGGTTCATCGTCGACGGCAATGCATTTTAGGGTGGTCATACGACGTGCAAGGTTAGAAAAACGCGGAATTCGCCCTCCGGTGTGGCCTCTTCTACCCGGAGCGAGTAGCGGCCGGGGTACAGCAGCTCGAGGCGGCGCTGGGTATTGGCGAGCCCAATGCCGCTGCCTTCGTCGAGGCTGGTGGCCGAGGCCGGGAAACGGGTATTACGCACTTCCAGCTCCAGGGTAGCGGAATCAGGCTGCCGCACGGCTACCAGAATACGGCTGGGCAAGGTGGCGCTGACCCCGTGCTTAAAGGCATTTTCGACGTAGGGCAACAGCAGCATGGGCGCAATAGGCACGTCGCGCACGGGTTCGGGCCACTCCAGCTCCACCCGCACCCGCTCGGTGAGGCGCAGCTTCATCAGCGTGACGTAGTCCTGCACAAAGGCCAGTTCCTTGGAAAGCAGCGTGGTATCGGCCGTGGTTTCGTAGAGCACGTAGCGCATCATGCGCGAGAGGGTATGAATGGCCTGCCGGGCGGCGGCGGCATCCACCACCGTCAGGGCGTAGATGTTGTTGAGCGTGTTGAAGAAGAAGTGCGGATTGATTTGCGCTTTGAGCAAGGACAGCTCCGAGTGAATTTTCTGCTGCTCCAGCTCCTGCCGCCGCTGGGTGTCGGTCTGCCATTTCTGCACGGCCGCAATGCTGGTACTGATACCCAGCACGAGCAGCGTGGTGAGCAGCCCAATCATATCGAAACGCCGGGGCCGCAAGCTGCCTCTGCCCGCTCGGAAACCGCCCCCCCGAAACTGCTGGTCCATCAGCTGCTGCAGGTTCAGCCACGACTCGGTCAGCTGCGCGAGAAGCATCACAGCGGCGGTAGTCAGCAGAATGGTAGCCACAAACCAGCCCACGTGCCCGCGTAACAGGAGCCGCGGCACGCTTACGTAGGCCGTCAGGTAGAAGGCCGCTACCCACAGCCCAAACACCAGGGCCTGCTTGATCCAGAACTGGGGCGGAATGGAAAACCGGCCCAGAACGGGGTTGAGCAGCACCAGGCTGAGCGCAAACAGCCCCCAGACCAGCACATGAATCAGGGGCGTCAGGTAGCGCCGAATCGGAAAGGGAGGCATAAACTGCAGGATCAGAAATTTAAACTTAGTGCATCCGCCGGCCATGGTGCCGGCCAATGGACCACTGTCGGCATTGCCTCGACTGCTCCCTTGCTTTCATCGACCAGTGCAACGCCCGCGCCGCAGCCAGGAGTTACTGTTAGTTTACTGGAGTCCTTAAAAAGCCTCGCCGATACTGAAGTAGAAGCCGTTGGAGCCGTCGCGGCCAAAGCCGTAGTCAAAGCGAATATTGAGCCGGTCGCGCCGGTTGTATTTGAAGCGGATGCCGGCCCCGCCGCTGGCTTTGAGCTCATTTCTGCTTAAATCCGCCAGGGCATTGCCAACCTGGCCTAGGCTGCCGAATACCACGCCGTTGAGCCGCCAGAACAGCGGCCGCCGCAATTCGGCCTGCAGGGCCAGCAGTTGCCGGTCGCGGTAGCGCCCTTCGTAGTAGCCCCGCAGAATTTTTTCGCCGCCCAGGTTAGCCAGCTCCCGAAACGGGACGTTGCCGGTGTGAAACTGCCCGAGCAGCTGCGTGGCCAGAATGGTTTTGCTGGTCGGGCGCAGGGGCTGAAAGTGGCGGGCATCCACCACAAACCGGTTGAAGTGGTAGCCACTGCCCAGGGCGGAGCCGTTGAACAAGGCGGAGAACTCCAGGTAATTGCCCCGGAAGGTACTCAGGATATTGTCGCGTCCATCATACAGAAACGACGGCCCCAGCCCCGATACGAGGCTATTCTGCCGGTATTCCCGCTCGGGCCGGGCCAGCAGCAGACTGGGCCGCTCGGTGGGCAGGCCCGGGTCGATATGCTTATTGACCTGCACATCGCGCAGGTTGGTCAGCCGATACTGCAACCCGGCAAACACGTTACGCTTCACCTGCCGCAGCACCCGCTGATTGATAATGAAGAGCTTGTACTCAATCACCGACTTATCGGCGCGGCTGGTTGTGGTGCCGAAGCCGTAGTAATTGATGGGAAATTTATAATAGTAGCTCAGCTCCCCTGTCACCAGAAACTGCTCGCCCGGCGTGAATACGTTGTGCGTGAGCTGCACCAGGCTCTGGCTGTTCTGAGTGCGCCAGGCCAGCAGGCGGGCGTTGGACTTCCGCACCATCGTATCTGGCCCGAACCGCCACACCGGCAACACGACCAAGCCGTAGCCAAAGCCGGTTTCGGGCTGCGAAAACACAATTGGGAACGGTAGAAAACTGGGCTTAGCGGCTTTGGTCTGGGCCGGGACGGATAGCGCTAGCCGGGCAGAATCGGGAGCGGAAGATTGAGCATAGGCGCACGGGGCAAGCAAGCTTGCGAGCAGCATTGCAAACAAGAAACGCATGAGGCGAAACAGAGCGGTGGGGAGTATTGCCAAATAAGCAATAAAATATCCTATTTTCCCCATCCGAAGTCCGACTCGTTCCTGCCGGGCTGTTCGGCCCTTAGGCAAGCTGCTCCCTGGTTAAAAACAACAGCCCGACTGAGGAAAAGCAGTCGGGCTGGCCGTATGCGAAATTAGGTAGGCAGTGGCTAGAAAGCCTCGCCCACGGCAAAATAGATGCTGGGGGCCGTATCGGTGCCGCCGGCGTAGTCGAGGCGAATGTTGAGCCGGTCGCGCCGGTTGAAGCGAAACCGCAACCCGGCCCCGCCGGCCAGCTTGGTGTCGCCCAGGCTGTACTCGCCCACCTTGTCGCCGACCTGCCCCGCCCCGATGAAGGCTGCCCCGTCGATGCGCCAGAACAGGCGCTGCCGCACTTCGGCCTGGGCCGTCATCATCTGCCGGCCCCGGAAGCGGGATTCATACAGCCCGCGCATCAGGCCGGCATTGTTGTAGAGCGACCCACCGATGTTGGCCCCAATACCGGCCAGCTCCCGGAAGGGCACACTGCCCGCGTGAAACTGCCCCAAATACTGCAAAGCCAGAATCGTGTTGGTAGAGCCGAGCAGCGGGCGGAAATAGCGCAGATCCAACTGGTAACGCTGAAACTTATAGTCGCTGCCCAAGCCTTTGCCCATAAATAGCGCGTGGGCATCCAGATATACCCCGCGGTAGGTGGCCAGCACGTTGTCGCGGCCTTCGTAGAGCACCGAGGGCCCCACACCCGACACAATGCCGCCCCGCTGCTCCTGCTCGGGCAGCTGGCGAAACAGGCTGGGCCGCGATTCGCTAATGTCTTCAATCACCCGCACCTTGCTCGTATTGGTCAGGCGGTAACGCACCCCGGCGTAGAGGTTGTGCGCCGTAATACGGGGCATGACCTTTTCATCGAACACAAACAGCTTGTAGCCGATAGTCGACTCGTCACTGGATCTGGTGTGGTTGCCCAGCCCGTAGTAGAAAAAGGAGAGGTCGTACTGGCTCAGCTCCCCGGCCAGATAGAACTTCTCATCGGGCGTGAAGATGGTGTGCGTCAGCTGAATAGTGCTCTGCTTTTTCTGCGTGTACCAAGCAATCAGGCGGGCGTTGGATTTGCGCACCGTCGTGTCTTGCCCGAAGCGCCACACCGGCAGAATAGCCCCACCGTAGCCAAAGCCGGTTTCCTGCTGATAAAACAACACCGGCACCGGAATGAAATTGGGCTTGTCTTCCTTGCTGGTAACTAAGGGCGCAACGGCCGCTCCCGTGGCCAGCGGAGTTTCGGGCAGGGCAATGTCGGGAATGATAGGAGCCGTTTGGGCGTAGGTGGCTGCGGCAAGCAGATTGAGTGCCAGCAACGGGTAGAGAAAACGCATACTAAAGAATTGGGACGAAGAGAAATACAAGCCAAGCTCAACACTTACGGTTCAGCTGCTCTCCTTTCCCTAACGCAAGCGCCCCGGCTAGGTTTTAGTCGATGGCCACCAGCAGCATCGACAGCACCCCGGCCAGCATAATCCATTTACACCAGGCACTCAGGCGGGCAAAGTCGCGGCGCCGGTCGGCCCGGGCCAGGTAGCGTCCCAGCAGCAGGCAAGGACCCAGCACGGTAAGCAGCAACCATAAGCCCAAGGGCCACTGCTGCAGTTGCAGGCTTCGCAAGGCCCCCCCGGCTACGAGCACTACTAGGTTTAGCAGGAAAAACCCCACGGCCCATTTTGTGCGGGCCACGCCCCACACAATGGGTAGCGTACGGCAGTCGTGCTCCGCGTCGCCGCGCATGTCTTCCACATCCTTTACAATTTCACGGACTACCGTCAGCAGAAAGGACGCCAGCGCGTACACCCACACGATAGTCTGTCCGGTACGCATCTGCAGCTCGGGCAAGAGTACCAGCGCAGCCGTCAGCAGGGCAATGCTCAGGTTGCCCACCAACGCCAGCCGCTTGAAGCGGGCCGAGTAGCCCCACAGCAGCAGGGCTGAGCCCAGATTGACCATACCCAGAACAGGCGAAAGTAAGCCCGCTACCACCACTCCGAAGCCCGACAGCAGTACATGAGCCAGCATGGCGTGGCGCCGGTTGATGACCCGCCCGACCACCAGCCGCTCGGGCCGGTTGATGACGTCAATCTTGACGTCGTAGTAGTCATTGATAATGTACCCCGCGGCCGCAATGCTAAGCGCGGCGGCCGTCAGCAGCAGAAACCGCCCCGACAGCAGCGAGGCCCAGGGCTGCTCGGGGTGCAGCAGGCAACTTTGCACCAGGGCCAGGCACAGGGCCATGATAAGCAGATTGGGAAAGCGAATCAGGCGTAGCAGCGACTGCCACCCACCCGCCCCGGCCGGAGCGCCGGCACTCTGCTGCCTGGAAGAGGAATGCGCCATAGATACACCAACGAAAAGCTGCGACAAAGATGCACCCGATACGGGCCGAATACTGCCGGGGCAAAAAAGAAAGCCTCTCCTACTGGAGAGGCTTTCTGAAAAGCAAAAAACCTAATCAGGCTAACAGCCTACAGTTTCTTTACGTTAACCGCATTAACACCCTTGCGGCCTTCCTGCGTGTCAAACTCCACGCGGTCATTTTGTTGGATCTGGCCCCCGTTAAGGCCGGTTACATGGACGAAGAAGTCTTCCTTCGTGCCATCTTCTGTAATGAAGCCGTAGCCCTTCGACTCATTATAGAATTTTACGGTTCCTGTTTTCATGAAATAAAAAAGAAAATGGATGAATGGATGATTGGGTAAATATAAAGGGAATTTGGAAAACCACAATCAGGGTTTGGCCCCTTCTCAGCCAGATGTTGTTCAGCAGTAAGGCGGTGCGAAAACCGGTTAGTACCAGGTTTTCTGAGCTTTCATGACGGCCTCCACCAGTTCGCGCACGGCCCCGTGGCCTCCGGGCAGCCCGGCTTTGTAGTTGCTGATTTGCTGTACGTCACTGGCCGCGTCGAGCGGGCAGGCCGCTATAGCACAGCGGCGCATCACCTCGATATCGGGCATGTCGTCGCCCATGTAGGCGATGTGCGCCGGGTCGAGGCGGTAGGTATTAATGTAGTTATTGAAGATTTTCATCTTATCGGCCACGCCCAGAAAAATGTCGTGCACATCCAGAGACTCGAGGCGGCGGCGGACGCCCTCCTCTTCCCGGCCGGAAATGATGATAACCCGGTAGCCCCGCGCCAGCGCGTGCCGAATGGCGTACCCGTCGCGGATGTGGAAAGCGCGGGCCTGCTCGCCGGAGTTAAGCGCCAGCAGCGTACCGTCGGTCAAGACGCCATCAACATCGAAGATAAAGGCCTTAATAGCGGATAAGTCGGGACTGATACTGTCTGCACGCATAGTAAGCGGGAAAGGAAGAAGCGAAGTGGCCGATGCCTAGTTCTGGTTGTCGCGCCACTCGTAGACCCACTTGGCCTGAATCTGCTCCAAGTGGCCTTCCGTCGACTGTTCGCGGGTGCCCACGAAGTTGGGCAGGCTCAGCACCCATTCCAGCAGATCGGTGAAACGGATGCGGTAGATTTTGGCCTCATCAAATTCATCCCCGAACTTTTCGTACAGCGCCATGGCGATGTCTTCGTGGTCGTTCCAGTGAATAGGGAGTTCAAAGTGAGTCATTTTCAGGGGGTGTTGAGAGTGGAATGGTACCTATCGAACTCTGGCTGAGTAGCTGCACTGAACAGGCGTAGCCGTTGCTGCTGCCGCAAACCATCCTCCGCATTCGACCTTTTACGAGTTAGTGGCCCAGGAATTCCTGGCGGGGAATCAGCACGACAATGTCTTCGTTGCCCTGCATCACGCACTGGCAGCCCAGGCGGGAGTTGATGCGCGGGTTTACGGCGCGGTCGATGAAGTCTTCTTCTTTGTCGCTGATTTCGGGCAGATCATTCTCCCCCTTAAGAATATAGACGTGGCAGGTGCTGCAGCCGCAGACGCCGCCGCAGTTGTGCTGCAGGTGAATGCCATTATTCAGGGCCACATCCAGCACCGATTCGCCTTCCGCTGCTACGTGCGTCTGGTCGGGCTGGCCGTCTTGAAACTGGAAGGTAATATTAACGGCTTTCACGGAGTAGAAACTTGAGCAGAGCAGAATTTGGGGCAAAGGTACGCACCCCGGCCCGTAATTAAAGCGAAAGGCGGCCGTGGTTGTTTGGGGCACCCACAGTTTGTTGCTCTTGGATACTGGCAGTTAGCTGATTATAAATTGCCAGCCAGGTAGGGTGCTGGTGCAGCAGGGCCTGGTGCCGCTCCAGCGTAGCGGTATCGTGGCGCGCGGCCGGACCAGTCTGTACCGTAAACGGAGGCTGCGCCAGGGCTTTTTGAACTGTTTCGCGAATCAGGGGCTCGAGCAACGTAAAAGGCAGTCCGGCTTGTTGCATCAGCGCGTACCCGACCCCGAACAGGTGGTTGGTAAAATTACAGGCAAACACGGCCGCTACGTGCAAGGCTTGCCGTTGCGGGGTCGCCACCGTCTCCACCAGCTGGCTTAGGCTCTGGGCTACCTCGAGCAGCAGGGTCTGGTCGGCGGGCTGGGCCGCTTCTACGCACAGCGGCACCGTGCTCCAGTCGATGAGGCGGCCGGCACTGAAGGTTTGGAGCGGATACAGCACGCCCCCGCGCACCGCTGGCCAAGCCTCAAATACAGCCAGCGGCAGGGCCCCGGCCGTGTGGACTACCAGGGCCCGAGGTGGCAGCGTGGCCGCTGCCAGTACCTGCGCCACGGCTCCGTCGGGCACGCTGAGTATGTAGAGGTCGGGCGTCGGCAGGCTGTGCAGCGCCAGGCTGGTAGTGGGCACCGCCCCGGGCACTGCATCGGCCAGGGCCTGAGCCGCTTCGGCCGTCCGACTCCAAATATGAGTAACGCGGTGACCAGCACGCCATAAAGCCGGCCCCAAATGTTGAGCCACGCGCCCGGCTCCGAGCAAGATAATCTGCCGGCAAACAGGAGTCTGGTGCATCATACTGAACTGGTAGATAGATTGGGGCCGGAAAGTACGCAGTACCCGTCTTTCTTTTCTGGGCTATCCATTTTTCAGGGATTTTTTAGCACCTTGTAGACGCGAACCTGTCTGATTGCGCTGGCTATCCTGACCCTCGTCTTAAATGTTCATTTCTTTTCTTTCTTTCCTTACCAACCCATTACCTTATGACAAACTGGTACAAAACGAGTCCTTCAGCTCAACGCTGGCGGCAGCTAGCCCTGGCGGCCCTGCTGACGAGCGGAGCTACGGCGGCTCAGGCCCAAGGACTCGACTATGCAGCGTCCAACGCTCAAAACTTGGCTGGAACGTATACTGACCTAGGTACAACCGGCACCGTAATTACAACGGCTAACAACGATGACGCCAACTCGGCCGCTACTCCGATTGGCTTCACCTTTACCTTTAATGGTACTGCCTACACGGATTTCGTACTGAATACGAACGGCTTTATTAAGATGGGCACCACTGCTCCATCGGCGGCCAATATTACCAACTTCGTTGCGGCAACTGACCTCAACATCATTGCCCCGCTCGGCGGCGTGGACTTGGCCGGCGCCCTAAACCAGACTGCCTCGCCAACCGAATTCCGGGTGGCTACCACGGGTACTGCTCCTAACCGGGTGTGCACCATTCAGTGGGAAAACCTGGCCGACAAGACCGCGCAGTTTGCGACAATTCAATTCCAGGCGAAACTATACGAAGGCACCAGCCGCATCGAGTTTGTGTACGGTAGCTGGACGGCCGGCACGGCCGCTCCAATTGGCGTCGGCTTCATCGTAGGCCTGAAGGGCTCTAGCTCCCAGACCACCGACCGGCTGTTTGCCCAGAAAGCCTCCAGTGCCACGGCCTGGACGACGACCGTATTCGCCTCCGAATCCGGGGGGCTGATTCCTTCGCACTTCGTGCGCAACACCTTCCTGCCCGACCCAGGTCGCACGTACCGCTTCAACCAAGCCACGATTGTGCCGCTGAGCGACGCCGGCGTGTCTGCGGTTTATAGCCTGGGCAAGCTGCCGATTCCGTTTGCCGTTCCCCACACCCCCCGGGCTGTGGTTCGCAACACCGGCAATCAGCCCCTGACCAATGTTAGCGTAACGGCTACCGCCCCGGCGCCAAACACGTATTCCAGCGCCAAGACTATTGCTTCGCTGGCCGTAGGCGCCGAGGTTGTGGTGAGCTTCGACCCCTACACGCCTTCGACAGTGGCTACGCAGGCCCTGACGGTTACGCTGGGCAATGATGGTAATGCCGCCAACAACGTCAGCACCTACCAGCAGAGCATCAATACGACCACCTATGGCGTGGCTGAGCCCGGTGTTGCTTCCACCAGCAGCGTAGGCCTGACCGCCAATGCCGGCGCCAGTGCTGGTACCGGTATCCTGGCGGTACGGTATTCTACCAACGCTCCCCGGACGGTTACGGCCGTAACGGTTCGCCTGGAAGGCGCTACGTCGGTTGGCCGCACTATATATACAGTCGTAATGGACGCTACGGGTAATATCATTGGCCGTACGCCCGACTACGTCATCCAGACCGCTGACCTTGCCACGTACAAGACGTTTGCGCTGACGGTTCCGGCCGAAGTTCAACCCGGCAACTTCCACGTGGGCTTGGCTCAGGCAGCTTCGCCAACGGGCACGGCTCCGTACTATCCTCTGGGCCTGCAAGCTGAACTCCCAACCCGTACGGGCACTTTCTTCTCGTCTTCACTTGCGGGTGGTACGCTAAACGATGCTGCCGCGTCTGGCCTGGGCCGCTTCATGATTGAAGCTGTTACTGCAGGTCCTGCTACTTGCCCTACTCCTACCGCAATCAGCGTTTCGAGCAGCAACTCCAATTCGGCTACGGTTACCTTCACCGGCCCGAGCAACGGCACGGGGTATACCATCATCTATGGTCCGACTGGCTTTAACCCCGCAACCGGCGGCACCAGCGTAACGGCAACGACTTCGCCCTTCACCATCACGGGTCTGACTGCCTCGACTACCTACCAGATCTACATTCGCTCGAGCTGCGGTACTACCGATCAGAGCACGCTGGCCGGCCCCTTCTCGGTTACGACTCTTTGCACGCCGCCTATCATCACGGCCTTCCCCTACACGGAGAACTTCGACAACGTAGCTACCGGCACCACGCTGCCTTGCGGCATTACGGTGACGGATGCCAACGGCGACGGCTACACCTGGGAAACGATTGCCTACAGCCCTGCTTCGGCTCCCAACTCGATGACCTACTTCTACAACGACGACGACGTAACTATCGGCGGTGACGACTGGTTCTTCACCCCGGCTCTGTTCCTGCGCGCTGGCTCCAGCTACCAGCTGTCGTTCAAATACAAGGCAGGTATTTTCCCCGGCTTTACGGCCCGCGAAAGCATGGAAGTGAAATACGGTAACGCTGCTACCCCTGCTGCTCAGGCCAACCTGCTGTGGAGCAACAACAACATTACCAACACGACCTTCGCAACTGCTACCGCTGGCGCGGGTGCTACGCAGGTAATGCCTATCACGCCGGCTTCCAACGGCAACGTATTCGTTGGTTTCCACGTGAACAGCACGCCTGACCAGTTGGCGCTTATCGTTGACGACATTGCCATCAACTCGGTGGTGACGGGTGTTTCCGATGCGCTGCTGCGCGCGGTTAGCGTATATCCCAACCCTTCGGCCGGTGAGTTCACCGTAGAAGTACGCGGTGCTAACGCCAAAGGCGCTCTGCAGGTAGAAGTAACCAACCTGTTGGGCCAGCGCGTACACACGGCCACTATTCGCGACAACTTCGAGAACAAGCTGAACCTGTCGGCTTTGTCGAACGGTATGTACACGCTGAAAGTGAAGTCGGGTAACGAATACATGATCCGCAACATCGTAGTGCAGAAGTAATTCGGCCTACTAGTTTCAAAAAGGGCAGCCACTTGGCTGCCCTTTTTTGTTGTCTGCTACCGCCCTGGTGTGCATTATCCCAACCACTACTGATTGCAAGTGGTAGTGGCCAGAGGTATTATGGGTTGTGGGACGTCTAGGTAGTAGATCGGTCGACTTGCAGCCGAATTCATAACCTTTTCCTTATACCACCCTTCGGCTGGTCCTCCTGCTCTGGCGCGCTCCGGCTTGTTGACAATTGACAGGACTGAGTACGTAAAAAAGCCCCCGCTAGGTAATAGCGGGGGCTTTTCAGTTATTTACTTAAGCAGCTTTCTAGGCGGCCTGGGGTTTAGCCCGCCGAACTTTTACTTCGGGAGCAGCTGGTGTTTTCACCTCGGCTACCCGTGCTTCGCGCCGCCGCTTTACCAAGGCCATACCGAAGCCCAGCGCCATCAGCAACGTTCCGCTCCAGAGCAGGTTGATGAAGGGCTTTTCCATGGCTTTCAGAATGATATAGTCCTTTTGGGTGGTGCTCACACCGAAGGTAAACTTCTGCTTGGTCGGGTCGACGTTGATAAAGATCAGACGCAGGCCCAGGTCTTCTACCTCATCCGAAACGCGGCCCACCTGGTTGTTGCGCACCACAAACATGGGGTGTACATGGTACTGCTTTTTCTCACCGTACACCAGGAAGTCGCCCTGAATGGCCAAGTCGCCTTTCTGCAGCCCCAGGCCAGCCGTTTCGTGAGCCGGCTCTACGCCCCGGAACACGGCGAAATAGTCGTTCAGATAAATCGTGTCGCCGACGGCCAGCACGTGCTCTTTCACCTCGCTCCAGTCTTTTTCTTTGCTGGGGTCGGGCACGGAGCTGATGTGAGAGTAGATGTCGTGGCTGGCGAAACGCTTGATATCCGGCGAGGCCAGCAGGCCACCCATTTCCTCATTTACCTGCGCCCGGGGGTAGAGCGTGAACGTATTCCCCGACTTTTTCTCTTTGTAGTCGACGCGGTAATAGGTGTTTTCGGGTAGAATTTCTACCGTGTCGCCAGCCTTGTAGTATACCTTGCCTTCCGCCTTAATGTCGGCGCGGGCTAGGGCTTTGTACTCATCGTCGGTGCGGAAGAGCAGCTCCTTGTTCACGTAGCCGGGCACGCCGGGCACGTCGTAGAACTGACCGGTGTAGCTGATGTCGTAGCCACCCATCGGGGCCGACTCGTTGCGCCACAGCAGGACGTTGTCACGGTTCAGGTCTTCGGGAAACTCCTTGGAGTACACCATACCCGACACGTTTTTCGAAATAATATTGGAATAACCCGCCGACGCGAGGATACCGAGCAGCATCAGCGAAATACCGATGTGGGCAACCCCGCCCCCCGACAAGGACACCCGGCGCTTCAGCAGCGTGAAGACCACGCCTAGGTTGGCCAGCACGCCAAACAAAGCCGTAGTGAGCAGCACGATATAGGCCGGGCTCATCTGGGGCAGTTGATTGTAGCGCACCAGCAGAATTACCAGCGCCGCGCTGAGCAGCGTGATGATGCCGGGTACCGCTAGGGAGTTAACCAGCGTCTCTTTGTCGTTTTTCTGCCACCACATGATTTGGGCCAAGCCCGTCAGGAAGGCAACCAGCACCCCCATCCAGAGCTGAATCTTGGTGTAGTGCGCAATCTGGTCGGCGGGCAGCGCCAGGTTCGACTTGATGCCCAGGAAACCCAGGAAGGCGTTATACACCGGAATGCTAGTGGTAAACAGCACCTGGAAAGCACCCAGGCACAGCACCGTAGCGCCCACAAACACCCACAGTTCGGGGTTGTAAGTGGTCAGCTCCTTCTCCGAAACCGGAATCGACTTCCAGCGCCACACCAGCAGGCTAATAGCCAGCACCACGAAGGCTAACAGGTAGATCAGCAGCTGGCCCGACAGGCCCAGGTCGGTGAAGGAGTGCACCGAGGCATTGCCCAGCACGCCGCTGCGCGTCAGGAAGGTGGCGTAGAGAATCAGTAGGAAGGAGGCAATAACCAGCACGAAGGACGTACGCAGGGCCGTGCGGCTACGCTGCCACAGCACCATGCCGTGAATAGCGGCCACCAGCACCAGCCAGGGAATATAGACGGCGTTTTCTACCGGGTCCCAGTTCCAGTAGCCCCCGAAGTTCAGCGTTTCGTAGGCCCAGTAGGCGCCCATCATCGTGCCCACGCCCAGCACCAGGCCACCGAGCAGCGCCCAGGGCAAGGAAGGCTTAACCCACTTGATCAACTCACCCTTCCAAAGGCCGGCAATGGCAAAGGCAAACGGCACCAGCGTCAGGGCAAAGCCCAGGAACAGCGTGGGCGGGTGAATCACCATCCAGTAGTTCTGCAGCAAGGGGTTGAGGCCCGTACCATCCTTGGGAATAAAGTTGGGGTTCATCTTAAACACCGGCAGATCCACCAGGAAGTCGCGCAGCAGAATAAAAGGCGAAGAACCCAGCTTCATGTCCAGCACGACTACTCCCAGGATCATCGAGGTCAGAAAAAGCTGCACGAAGGCAAATACGGCCATTACCGGCGCTTCCCACTTGCGGTGGAAGCGCATAATGGCCAGGCCCAGGCACACGTGCCAGAAAATCCAGAGCAGGAAAGACCCCTCCTGCCCTTCCCAGAAGCAGGAAATCATGTAATACACCGGCAAGTGGTTGCTGGAGTGGCTCCAAGCGTAGTAGTACTCGTACCGGTGGGTGTAAATGATGGTAAACAGGCAGGAAATGATAGACACCACCGCCACGCTATGCAGCAAGAACGAGCCCCGCGCAATGCGCAGCCACGACGCATCGGTTTCCCCGAGCGGCTGGTTGCGGGCCGCCATAAAGTAGGAGTACGCCGCTACCGTGGCGGCCACAAACGCCACGATAACACTCAGATGCCCCAGGTCGCCGATGAAGGTATTAAGCATGAGCTTGGTATTAGGTAAGGGTATGGCAGATGGTGAGAAACCAGCAAGGCCAGGAAACGTTCCCAGGCCCTCCCGCTCAGCTTCCGCTTAGCGCGACGCCGTAGCGCCTTTGATGTCCTTCTCCACGTACTTGGAAGGGCATTTCAGCAAAATCTTGTCGGCCACAAACACGTCGTTGCGCATGGCCCCAGTAATAACCACCTGCTCCGACTTATCGAAGTCCTGGGGTTTGGGATTGAAGTAAATCACCCGCTGGGCAATCCGGTTGGTATCGACCAGCGTGAAGGCGAAGTAGTTCGGATCCAGGGTCGGGTTGTATTCCAGGCCCAGAATATTCTTCTGGCCGTCGCGCGGCAGGCGCCCCACTACGTGTACCTTGGTTAGGTTACCATCCGCGGCCCGCTCCCGGGCCTCGCGGAAGGACACGTACACGCTGGCGTCGCCCACAGTGCTCATGATGATGCCGATAGCCACGGCAATAACCGCAATAGCGAGAATATGAGATTTTTTCATGATGCTTCAACAGCGCCGGACTGGTGAGCCGGCTTTACTGAACAACCAAAGGTCCCCGAAAAATCCGTCGGGCCGGAATTCATTTATCAATTAATACCCTGCTTAACATCAGGCTACCAAATTGGCTTTTTCTTTTACTGGTCTTTGAGCTCCCGCTCCAGGCGCCCTACTTTACGGTCGAGCGACACGAGGAAAGCCAGCAGACCGGCCAGCACTACCGTAATGACGGCTACCACCACATAGATTTTGCCGTTCTGGCGCAGCGTATCCGCCATTTCGGGCGAGTCGGCGGCCGCCTGGGCGGTGGCGTGGAGCACGGGCAGCAGCAGGGCCGCCAGCAGCAACAAGGCGGCGCGGAGCTTAGGCAAGCTGTTTTTCATATACTTTTTGTTTGAGCAGAGCAATGCGGCTAGCCACCTGGGCCAGCCAGAAAGCCAGCAGGGTCCAGCCAATGACGGCAGGGTAAAAAACCAGACGCATGTTGTCGTCGAGGTCGTACTTGGCAAAGGCCGGGTTGCCGCCCGCACCGGGGTGGAGCGAGTCCGTCAGGCGGGGCAGAATGTAGAACAGCGGCATGGCCGTGGCAAAGGCAAAAATGTTGTAGATGGCCGAAATGCGGGCCCGCTGCTGCTCGTCGGTAAAGGAGGAGCGCAATACCAGATACGCCCCGTAAATCAGCATGGCAATGGCCGCGCCGTTGAGCTTGGGGTCGTTGGTCCACCAAGTGCCCCAGGTATATTTGGCCCAGATGCTGCCCGTGGCCAGCCCCACCACTCCCATCAGAATACCGGTACGGGCCGCTTCGTGGGAGCGAATGTCCAGCTCGGTCGAGGGGTTGCGCAGGTAGCGCACCGAGTAGATAACCGAGGCAATCAGGATGAAGGTCATGCCGAACCACATCGGCACGTGGAAGTACAGGTTGCGGATGGTTTCGTTTAGAATAGCCAGGCGCGGCACCGGCACCAGCAGGCCGGCCACGGCGGTATAGAGCAGCAGCACCGCTGCCAGGGCTTTCCACCAGTTGTTTTTCATGAGCAGCAAGAAGTAAGCGGCGCCAGACGTGCCGGCGCAACGCAGGAGAATAACAGCCGAGCCAGCTGGTTTGTCACATTCCGCTCCGGAAGTTTTGCCTGGTGCATTAGCTCCGCCATAAGAAGGGAAACAACAGGTAAGACACGGCTCCGACAATCAGATTGAGCGCCACCAGCGTCAGTAGGGAACTGCGGCTGGCGTCAAACTCCAGCCCGTCGAGGGCATTCTTCGACACTTTGATGAGCAGCAGCAGCATAGGTACCATCAGCGGAAAGCCCAGTACGGCCATCAGGGTGCTACTATTGGTAGCCTTGGCCGCTATGCCCGATACCAGGGTCAGCGTTGAAGCAAACCCCATGGCGCCCAGCACCACATTGGCCAAAAACAGCGGCATGTTTTGCACCGGGTTGCCGAGCACTACCGCGTAGAGGCCAAAGCCCGCCAGCGCCAGCCCCAGCAGCAGCAGGGCGTTGTAGAGAATTTTGGCCATGATGACGGCCTGGGGCTGTACCAGGGTGTAGTAGTAGAGCAGCCGCCCCCGGCTTTCCTGCAAAAATCCTTTTGCCACGGCATTCACGGCCGTAAACAGCAGGATAATCCAAAACAAGGCATTCCAGGCGGGTACGGGCAGCTCCCCACCGCGCAGGGCAAAACTCAGATAGCATACAAAGACGGTGCTGCCCACGTAGAGCAGCATGCCGCTCAGGGCTGCGCGCTGCCGCCATTCCAAGCGGAAGTCCTTCTGAATCAAATACCAAATCTCGCGGAGGAGCAACACGGTACAGCGGCTGGTGAACGGGGCCGCAAAGATACAACCCAAGCTTGGGATAGGCCTCACCTAAGTTCATTATTCGGGACCGGGCACTCAGTTAGGCCTGCTGCTAGCGCACAAAAAAGCCTTCTACGCGGGGCAGAAGGCTTTTTTGTGGCAGCCTAGGATCTTACTTGGCTACTACAAACTTACCGGTAGCCGTAGCACTTTCCTGGGTCAGGCGGTAGGTATAGAGGCCATTGGGCAAGCTCTGGATAGCGCATACCAGCCGGCCATTTACGGGCTTGCTCTGGTACTTGGCCACTTCCCGGCCCGTCAGGTCCAGTACGCGCAACTCGACCGGGGCCTGGGAGTTGCCCAGCTCGACGGTGAGCGAGGTAGTAGCCGGATTTGGGTACAGGACCGCTTGCAGCACTGGCTGCGCCGGCCGGGCGGCCAATATCATACCGAGAAAGGGTGAGTAAGTCACCGAGCCCAGGGCCGCATTGTCCGGCTTGTGGAAAATATGGGCTTCGATTTCACTCACGCTGAACGCCTCCCAGTTATTGTTTTGGGCAGAGAAGCTCTCGGGCGTATTGTTGTAGAAGTCGTACACCTGGCCCGTATTACCATTACCAGCCAGCACGTTGCGGCCCACATCGGTAGAGTCGGCGCTGCTTAGGTTGCCAAAGCTTATACGCGGCGCTGGGGTGTTGGCCGCCGACCGTTGCATCGTCACGCCGTAGAGGTTGCCCCGCACGATATTGCGCGATACAACGCCGGTCTGGGTTTGGGTACCGTTGAAGTTCAGCCCGCTCCCTCCGGTCAGGGCGTTGGGGTTGATGTTGTTGTCCGTAACGACGTTTTGGGTGATGTAGCTGTTGATATTGCTGCCCACAATGGCAATGCCGTAGCGGTTGCTGCGCACAATATTGCGCCGAATCTGCACCTGGGTCAGGGCACTGGCGCCGAGCAGGTTGGAAACGCTGATACCGCCCGCCATCGGGTAGCGGCCCACCACCAAGTTGCCCTGAATAAGTGTGGGCGTCGCCCCGCCCACGCCCAGGTTGATTTGGGGCCAGTTGCCATTCTCGATACTGTTGGCCACCAGGACGTTGTTGCGGATAATAACTGTCGTAGGTCGGTTAGAAGGGCTCAGGATGCCGGAGCGGGCATTGCCGTAAATGCGGCAGTTGGTAATGCGCGACTCACCGCCCGAAATATTGATGGCCCCGCTGTTGGTAGCCCGGTTGCCAATAGCCGCCACCTGATAGCGCACCACGCAGCTGTCCAGCAGCAGGCTCATATCCACGGTCTTGATGCCGCCACCGTATTCAATCACCGTTTTGCGCAACTCCGAGCCGGTACTGGTACTGGAAAACGAGATGCTGTGAAACGGTGCAGCCGGATTCACCGCCGTAATCTTCACGGAATCCCGGGGGTTGATGAGCAGTACCCCGTCCACGTAGAGCAACGCCAGGGAGGCCATGCGGATAGTGGCGTTGGTGCGAATTTCCAGCGTATCGCGGGCCGACAGCCGGATGGTGTCGTTTATCTGCACTGCCCCGCCCACGCTGGTTACGTAGCTGCCGGCCGCAGCCTGCAGTTGGGTCAGAGTCCAGCGCACCCCGGTGCCGGGCGTGCGGTACTGGGCTGCTGCTTGCAGCCAACTGGCCAGTACCAGGAAGAATACGAGTAAGGTTTTTTGCATAGAAATGCGTAGTAAAACAGTGGTCAATAGCGGGTATGCCCGGGCAGGAAGATAGCGCTAAAACAGCAAGAGAGCCACCGGGCGGCCCCGATGACTCTCGTACGCTGATTCGTATTACTTACGCACCTAGGCCCGGCGACTAGAAGTCGTAGCCCAGCGTAAAGTAGAATTTAGGTCCTTTCTGCACGTAGTCTTCCTGGCCCCAGGCCATGTCGGCCTTGCCATAGAAGCCCAGCAGGGTTGTGCGCATACCGAAACCGTAGCCCACCAGCAGCGGGTTGCGGAAGTTGACGACAGTAGCCGTAAACGAGTTGCCCGCCCCGCCCTTGATCTGAGTGTTAAAGGAGTTGTTCTCGTTGAAAGGGTTGGACCCTGAGTAGGCCGAGCCCGCGTCGCCGAAGGCCGTCAGCTGCAGGTTGCGGAAGAAGCCCGAGTAAATCGGCTTGCGCGACAAGTACTGTACAATGGGCACGCGCAGCTCGGAGTTGAAGAGCACGTAGCGCGGACCGTTCCGTTTGCTATAGTTAAAGCCGCGCAGGTTGGTCACAAACTGTTGGTAGAATACCTGCGTGGGGTCACTCAGCGTCGGCGTTTGCGGAGTCAGGCGGGCATCATCGTAGCGGGCATTCAGCAGCCAGTTGTCCATTCCCCCCAGGCGGAACGTCTGGACGGCGGGGCCAAAGAAGGAGCCGAAGCTGGCCCGGTTGGCCCAGACAATCTGCCGGTGGATTTTCTGGTAGTGCCGCAGATCAACATAGATTTTTCCGAAATCCTGTTTTCCATCTTCTACCCCGTTTAGCTTGAGCAGACCAACCTTCATGCGGGTGCCCTCTCTCATATTCACGCCGGTGGTAATGGAGTTATCAAACACCAGTTCCCCGCTAAACCCAATGTAGTTGCGGCTCAGGTCGTCGTCGGTAGTAAACTGGGTGATGACCGTCCGGCTTACGTTCACGAACCGGGGGCCGCCCCGCACGCTCAGGTTATTGGTAAGCGGATAGGCAATGGTGGGCGACACCTCGTGGCGCCCGAAGCGCATGCGCTGGTTTTCTGAATCGAAGAAGTACGCCTGCTTCTGGTAGCCGATGCTCCAGTCGTAGCGCTTGCGCAAGTTGGTGTACTCAGCCGAGATGTTGCTGGTACGCAGGTCCGTCAGGGCGAAGATGCCCGCCCGGATGCGGTGATCCTCAAACAGGTCCGACATGTTGGCCTGCCCAATCAAGCCCAGGCCCAGCAGCGGATCGGCATAGAGCGACGACACCACGTTGTCGATGCTGAAGCGCTTGTCGTACTTATAGGGCCCCACAACGGCAAAAGCATCGGCCGGCGGAGCCGTGGGCAGCGCGGCTACATCCGTCCGCTTGCGGCGCGGCGCATTGGCCCGGCTGGGCACGTCTTCCTCGAACTGATAGTCGCTGGTATTGATCTGCTCGTCCGTCTTGCGGGGTGCGCCTTCCTGCGCGGGGGCCGCGTCCGGGGTTTCTACAGCCACGGATTTAGCCGGTTGGGTGGCCGCCCGCTGCGGCACGCGCGAACGGTCCTCCAGGGTTTCCTGGCGTGCCGTCTTGGCAAGAACCAGGTTTTCCGGCAGGGCGTACGAAGGATACAGGTAGACAAAGTCGCGGGCCTTGTCGGCAGCAATAAAGCCTAACGCTCCGGTGGCGGGGTTGTAGTCGAAGTTTTCCAGATCGGCCTGGAAGCTGCTGACGGGAACGTGCTGCTTGGTTTTGAACGAGTAGCGGTAGATGCTGCTCACCCCGCTTTCTTCGCCCAGGAAGAAGATTTCGTCGTCGGAAACAGCCCGGGGGCGGCCTTCGTTGGAAATGGTGCTAACCAGGGTTTCTACTGGCTGGGCGCGCCCGTCGAGGTGGTAGAGAAACAGGTCGTAGTTATTCACCACGTTGCCAAAGGAGCCTTTGGCCGTGCCGGCCGAATCCAGCCAGCGGTTCGAGCTGAAGACGATGCCGCTACCATTGGGCAAAAACACGGGCTGCACGTCATCAAATACGTCATTAGTCAGCTTTTCCGGAGTTTTGCTGCCGGCCCGGAGTACGTACAGGTCGTTCTGACCGTTGCGTACCCCGCTAAACACCAACGATTTGCCATCGGGCGAATAGCTCAAATCCAGCACCTGGGAGAAAGGTCTGAAAATGGACGAGGAGTTGCGGCCAAAAACGGCATCCACGAAGCGGAACACGAAGTTGGTCGGGCCGGCATCGGCCGACACCAAGCTTAGGTTCATGTTGCCCTTGGCTTCGCCCGCCACGGCTATCTGGCCGTTGTTGCGCCAGGCCAGTACCGGTAGGCGGGTTTCGACCTGTTGGTCCGGGGTTTTGTAGCCGCCGCGGTAAATGGCATGGCGGCCCGAGCCGTCCTTATTCACCACCATTACCCGGTAGCGGCCCCGTTCGTTGGACACGTAAGCCAGGCGCTGCCCGTTGGGGCTCAGTACCGATTGGGAGTACAGGATTCCCTTGCGGTTGTTGCTGTTCAGCTGCCGGGCTTCTTCGGGCAATACAAAAGCCGTTTGCGGCTGGGCGTTCAGCTGCCGGTAATAGGCCAGCCAGTCCTTCAGGAATACTTTATAAGGAACGTTCAGCGAGCTACTGATGCCCACTTCCACGTCGCGGGTGATGCGCGTCAGGTTCAGAATGTTCTGAATCGTGGTGTAGCCGTAGCGTTCGGCAATGTAGTTCCAGATGCTTTGACCGGCCAGCTCGGGGTTGCGCACGAAGAACTGGGCCGGCTTGTTGGACTCCACCTTCTGCGTCATGTCGCGCATGTAGTCGTCCATGCTCACACTCCAGCCTTCGGAGGCATAGGCCGCCGCCCCCGCCACAAACCAGTCGGGCAGCTGCAGCAGGTAGCTGCTCTGAATTACTTCCTTCAGGCTGCCCCCATACATCATGTCGTTGAGCAGCACCCGGGTAATCTGGTAGCTCAAGTCGCGCTTGAACAGGGTCTGCTGGCCCTGAAAGGCGAGCTGCACCTTGCTCATGCGCAGCAAGGAGGTTTCGCCCCCCGTCTGGTACTTGTCCGTGTCGAGGCCCACGTTGCTCTGCCGCAGGTCGCCCACGGAGTTGTAGAGCATAATAGTGGTTTTGGAGTACGGATAATACCCCACCAGCGAGGTAATGCGCTGCAATTCTTTCTCGGCATACTCCGCCGCGCGCCGGGCCGCTACTTCCCCACCCGCGTAAAAATAGATATTAAAGTTTTGGGTGCTGAGCTGCTGCCAGTTAAAGTCCTTATACTGAATACGGACCCGCCCAAAGGGTTCCTGCGCCGTCTGGGCCTGGGCTGCACCTCCCGCCGACAACACCAAGGCTGCCGATAACGCCATGAGTAAGGATACGTGCTTCATAGAGAAGGCGAAAAGCGGAGAAATCAAGAAGAAAAGCCAGCCTCGGAAAGGCTAGCTAAGTATAACGCAGAATACCGCTCGATATTGACTTCGGGCCATAATTCCGCTGTGCCTTCCAGCACATCGGCAAAATGGGCGGCCAGCCGCGGAGCAATCATTACTCCTTTGGAGCCGAAGCCGTTACATATACTCACAACCGGCAGGGCCGGATGCGTACCGACGAGTGGTTTTCGGTCGAGCACTGCCGGCCGCAGCCCCATGCGCTGGCCCTGAACCACAAACGGCTGATCCGTCATGCCGCTCAGCTTGTGGCTAAGCTCCTGCCGGGCCTGCTCGGTAATAGAATCCGTAAAAGGCGGCCGCCGATACGTGGCGCCCACCCGAAACCGTTGCTGCCCCAGCGGCACCACGTAGGCCCCTTTGTTGAGCACCTGCGCCTCCGACAGGCCGGGGCACTCTACATCGAGCACCTCGCCCTGGTTGGGCCGCAGCGGCAGCCAGTTAAAATACGGATTTTGCGTGGCACTGCTGCCCTCGCAAAAGACCAGGTGCGTGGCGCGCACCTGCTCCCCGTACGCAACGCCACTTGGGCCGACAACAAGGAGGCCTGGGTCAAAAGTTTCGCGCCGCAGCCACCCATTTTGCAGTCCATCCTCGGCTAGGGCCGTTAACAGCTCGCGCAGGGCCACGTAGCCGCCGCGGCGAATGGTAATACCGCCAAACTCCTGCTTCAGACCCGCTTTTGCCGCGGGAGCCAGGTCAATGCTTTCCACAAAATCTCCCCAAGGGTTATCGGCACTACGGGCCAGCAGGGCGTTTTGCTCGGCCACCGACGACAACAGCTTTAGGATGGGAACCTCAAAAAAGAACTGCTGGCCAAAGCGGGCCTCTAGTTCTTGGTAGAAAGCCCCAGCCGCCGTTAGCAGCTCGTCGGCCCGCCAGGTGAGGGCAAAGCGCTGCCCGGCCACGGGGTTCATCAGGCCCGCCGCTACGTTCGAAGCCGAGTCGGGCTTGTAAGCATCCAGTACCAGCACGGCTTTGCCGCGACGACGCAACTCATAAGACAAGGTGGCCCCGGCAATGCCGTGGCCGATAATCAGGTAATCGTAAGCTGTCATGACCGACAAGGTAAGCGGAAAACACTAGGGCCCGGGTAGGCCAGGTAAAACAACGAACCCAGCGCCGCCGGGCCACTGGCTGGCCCAGGCTGTGCATGTTCACGGTAAGACTCGTAACTTACCTCCCCAATCCATCTGGCCCGTGGCCAGCCTTATTCTATAAGCTGCATGACCGTTTCTGGTTTTACGTTTAACGCTTTTTCCGAAAACACCTACCTGCTTCACGATGCCACCGGGCAATGCGTAGTCGTCGACCCGGGCTGCTACGACAAGGCCGAGCAGCAGGCCTTGCGGGCCTTTATCGAAGCGCAGGGCTTGCAGGTAGTGCTACTACTCAACACGCACTGCCATATCGACCATGTTTTCGGCAATAAGTTTATTCAGGACACCTATCAGGTACCGTTCCTAATCCACGAAGCTGACCTGGCCACGCTGCGGGCCGTGCCCACCTACGCCCCGAGCTACGGTTTTGCCCAGTACCACCCCGCCGAGCCTACCGGCTTTCTGACCCCGGGCACCCCTCTTACGTTTGGTGACACCGAGCTGGAAGTGCGTTTCGCCCCCGGCCACGCCCCGGGCCACGTGGTCTTTTACCATGCCCCGACGGAGGTAGTCATCGGGGGCGACGTGCTGTTCCAGGGCAGTATCGGCCGTACCGACCTGCCGGGCGGCGACTACAATACCCTGCTTTCCAGTATCCGCACGCAGCTTCTGACGCTGCCTGACACGGTGACCGTGTACCCCGGCCACGGCCCGGCTACTACCATTGGCGCTGAGCGACAGTCCAATCCGTTTTTGCGCTAAGTTCGTTTGTCTTTTTCCTTCATGAAAAACCACCTTCCCAACGCGGTTACCTGCCTCAATCTGTTTGCGGGCTGCCTGGCGCTGTGTAATATTTTTGCCGGCCACCTCGAAACCGCCGCTTACCTGGTAGGCCTGGCCGCGGCCTTTGATTTTGCGGATGGCCTGTTGGCCCGGGCCCTGCATGCCTCCTCCCCTATCGGCAAAGACCTGGATTCTCTGGCTGATATGGTTTCGTTCGGGGTAGTGCCCGGGGCTATGCTGTTTCACCTGCTCAGCAAGAGCGGCGGCCTACCCGAGTGGCTACCCTACGCGGGTTTTATCGTCACGGTATTCTCTGCGCTACGCCTGGCTAAGTTCAACAATGATACCCGGCAGACGTCCTCCTTTATCGGCCTACCCACCCCAGCTTGTACGCTGGTTGTGGCCTCCCTGCCCCTGATTCTGGCTCACGACACCTTCGGCCTGACTTCTATCATTCTCAACCCTTGGGTCCTGCTGGGTCTTACCGTTCTACTGTCGGGCTTGCTGGTGGCTGAAATACCGCTGTTTGCCCTGAAGTTCAAGAACCTCACTTGGCAGGATAACTCCTTGCGTTTCATCTTCTTACTTCTGGCGCTACCCCTGTTAATTTTGCTGCAGGCAACAGCCATTCCGCTGGTTGTTTTGTTGTATGTACTCTTGTCTGTAATACGCCCGGCCTACGGCTAATATTTTGGATAGCGCCCCCACAATATTTGTCTTTTTGAGCAGTTTAAGTAGCTGATAGTGCTATGAACTGCTTTTGAGACGAGCGTGTTGCAAGCTCATCCCTGATTCTGCCCTACCTGTTGTCCTGGACCGACTTCTATGCGCTATTTTACTTTTCTGGTTGCCTTCTTGTTCACTCTGCTTGGCGTGGTTTCTCCGACCAGGGCGCAGAATGCCGAGCGGGTAGTTCGGGGGCAACTCACGTGGCAGGGATATGCCCAGGCGGCCAATCAAACCGGCCAGCTGCGGAAAGTACCCATCTTTGGAGGGGGCACGTTTCGCCTCGGCGAGCAAAACCCCAACTATCAGGTGCGTATTATGGGCCGGGTCAGTGACGGACAGGTCCGCAATGCAGTATACGCTCCCTTTTCTGCTGCCGACGCCAACCTGTTTGACGCCAGCAAGCTGCCCACCACCGCGGATGTCCGCCTCACAACCGGTATTGAGCGGCGCCAGCCGGTTACCATTGCCCTGATTCAGGCGGTTCGTCGCAATGCTCAGACGGGCCAGGCAGAAAAGCTGCTCTCATTTGAGTACGTATACTCTTTGAGCAACGAGCAAAACCGAACCCAAGCCCGCACCTACGCCAAAGCCTCGGTATTAAGCCAGGGCAAATGGTCGAAAATCGGAGTAGCGACCAGTGGTATTTACAAGCTTGATAAGCAGGCTTTGCAGAAGCTTGGTATCGACATGCAGGGCATCGACCCGCGTCGGCTTAAGATTTATGGCAATGCCATGGGCACCCTGCCCCAGGCCAATAGAAGCTACCGTCCCGACGACTTAGCAGAAAACGCCATTTTCGTGGCCGGTGAAAGCGACAACAGCTTCGACGATGCCGACTACGTTCTTTTTTATGCCCGTGGTCCTCATACCTGGGAGTTTGACCCCAACAGCCCCACGCCCCGCTTTCGGCACACGCTTAATGTGTATGCCGACACTGCTTATTACTTCGTGACGGTAGGCTCCACGCCGGGCATGCGGGTTGGGGCTCCGCGCACGGTAAGCGGCACGCCCTCGGCTACGGTTAGCCAGTTTCTGGACCGGCAATTTCATGAGCGGGAGCTTATCAATCTGGGCAAATCAGGCCGGCAGTGGCTGGGTGAGGGCTTTAGCAATAATACGGCCTCGCGTGAGGTGTCCTTCTCGGTTCCGGATATGGTGCCGGGCGCTACGCTGCAGCTCACCTCGCAGGTAGTAGGAGCCTCCGCTTATGGCACTAACACCCGCTTTCAGCTAGCCCTAAACGGCGCGGCACTGGGCACCGGTCAAACTATTCGGGGCTTCAGCAACTCGCCCGAGTGGTATCCGGAAATTGCCAACTCCGACCTCCAAACCTTTACGTACCCTATTCCGGCCACTCCGGCGGCCGATCTGCGCGTTCGACTGACGTTCAATAGCACCTCCGACCCGGCTGGCCAAGGCTACCTGGACTACCTGGAAATAAACGCACCCCGCCGCCTGCGCCTGAATGGCAACCTGCTGCAGTTTAACTCGCTGCCGGGAGCTCCCGTTAGCGAGTTTTTGCTGGGAGCGAGTTCGGCTACTGCCGTGTGGGATGTTACCAATCCCCGCCGCCCCCGCCCCCTGAGCCTGAACAGTAGCGGCAACTTTGTAGCACTCACCGATAGTGTTCGGGAGTATGTGGCCTTCACTGGCAGCGACTTTCCTACGCCACCGCGCTTATTCGACAAAGTAGGCAACCAAAACCTGCACGCCCGCCTGAACCTGGACGGCATGCTGGATATGGTTATTGTCACTCACCCATTCTTCAAAGCCCAGGCCGACCGGCTAGCCAGCCACCGCCGCAGCCACGACAACCTGAAGGTGGAAGTAGTAACGACTACTGAAGTCTATAATGAGTTCAGCTCGGGCGGACAGGATGTAACGGCTATCCGGGACATGATGAAGATGGTCTACGACCGAAACACCACCGGTAAGCGCAACTACCTGCTCCTGTTCGGCGACGGCTCCTACGACTTTAAATCCGACCAGGCCAACGACACCAACTTTCTACCAGACTGGTGGAAAGAACGTTCCCCACTCAATGCCGACAAGATTGCGCAGAACTTCGTACCCACCTACGAGTCGCGCGAGTCGTTTGCCCTAACCTATCCGCGTGGTTCTTCCTTCCCAGCGGGCAAAGGGGTGACTTTCTGCTCTGATGACTACTTCGGGCTGCTGGATGACGACGAAGGCGAGTGGGACGAGAACAACAGCAACGAGCTCATGGATATTGCCATTGGCCGCCTGCCCATCAGAACACCCCGCGACCAGCCCCGCTCCGATGCGCAAGCCGAATTGGTAGTCAATAAACTGATCCGTTACGATGCCCCGATTAGCTTCGGCAACTGGCGCAACCGCATGACTTTTGTTGCCGACGATGGCAACGGCTCCATTCATATCAGCGACTCGGCCGATCCGCAGGCGGACAGCATTGCGGTATACCATCCTGAGTACAATGTGCACAAGGTGTACCTCGACTTATACCCCCAGCTAATCGCTTCTGGAGGCCAACGGTCGCCTGAATGCAACAAAGCTATTGACGAATCCATTGAGCAGGGCTCGTTGCTGGTACACTACAGTGGCCACGGGGGGCCCAAAGCATGGGCCGACGAGCAGATCCTGACCAAACAGTCGGTTTTGGCTCTGCAAAACGAGAACCGTCTGACCTTCATGGTTACTGGCACCTGTGACTTTGGCACGTACGACAACCCCGAGGAAGATTCCGGCGGTGAGCTGGTCTTGACTGATGTTAAGGGGGGCGCCATCGGCTTGCTGACCACCACCCGCCTAGCTTTCTCCCACCTGAGCTTTGCTTTGTCTAGCAGGTTCTACAGCCACGTTTTCAAGCCTGTGGATGACCAGTTGCCCCGACTCGGAGAATCGGTGATGTTCGCTAAGAATAGCAGCGTATTCGGCAGCGGCAATCGCAACTACGTGCTACTCGGCGACCCAACCACCCGTCTTTCCGCAGCGAAGCAAGTAGCAGCCCTCGACTCTATCAATGGCAAGCTTATTCAAGCTACTTCCAATGACACGCTGAAAGCCCTGTCTAGAGTCAGGCTTTCGGGAGTCGTAAAAGTTAACCAGGCAGTTAATACAAATTTCACGGGGCAGGCCCACGTAACCGTGTATGAAAAGCCAGCAGTGGTTAACACGCTCAAGAATGAGTACGATGATGTTGTCTTACCCGTCACGGTCCAGGAAAACATCATTTATGATGGGCAGGCATCGGTTCGCAATGGCCGTTTTAACCTCAGCTTCGTAGTCCCTAAAGACATCAACTACAGCGTTGGATTGGGCAAGATTCAACTCTACGCGAAGGATTCCATTCATGTAGTTGATGCCAAAGGCTACCGCACCAACTCAGTTGGTGGCGCCGACTCCAAAGCGCCCCTCGATACCATTCCACCGGTCATCAAGCTCTTCATGGACCGCGAATCGTTTGTGTTTGGGGGCTTAACCAATACCACCACGACCCTGCTGGCTCACCTCTCCGATAACAGCGGCATTAATACGGCTGGCTCCGGCATTGGGCACGAGATTACGGCAACGCTCGACAACGACCCGGCAAAACTGACGGTACTCAATGACTTTTACTCAGCCGACGTTGATAACTTTCAGTCGGGAAAAGTTCGGTACCTGTTCAAAGACCTAACGACGGGCCCGCACGTGTTACATCTGAAGGCCTGGGACACTTTTAACAACTCGGCTCAGCAGGAAATTGAGTTTATTGCAGCCAACCAGGAAAAGCTGGCTCTGGACCATGTTCTAAACTACCCTAACCCCTTCTCAACCAAGACAACCTTCCAGTTCGACCACAACCATGGCAATGACGATTTGGATGTGCAGGTACAGATCTTCACCGTTTCGGGGCGCTTAGTTCGTACGTTGCGCACGACCATCGTAGGTAGCAGTCCGCACGTAGGCCGTGAATCAGAAGGTCTAACCTGGAACGGCCGCGACGAGTACGAAGACCAACTAGCCCGTGGTGTGTACGTTTATCGGGTAAGTGTCCGTTGCGCGCTTCATCAAAACAACGCCTCCAAGTTCGAGAAACTGGTTATTCTCAATTAAACTTTCCGCATCCTTCGCCTTTTTTAGTTTCTCTTTCGCTTTTCTTGTTCTCCTTTATGACATTGTTGAAGCTGCCTTTGCGATTCGCACTCCTTCCTGGCTTGGTAGGTCTGTCAGTTGCAGCTCAGGCTCAGAGTTCACCGAATACGATTACCACGGCCGTTCCTATCCTGACTCTGAGTCCGGATGCTCGCTCGGCAGCTCTTGGAGAAGCTGGAGTCGCTATTTCGCCAGATGCCAACACATCGTATCATAACGCCGGTAAACTCGGCTTTGTGAACAACAAATACGGGGTGTCACCTTCTTATTCTCCTTGGCTCCGCAATGTCACCGACGATATGGGCTTAGCCTATCTGTCGGGCTATAGCAAAATTGGTCAGCGCTCCGCAATTTCGGCTTCGCTGATGTACTTCGATTTGGGTAACATTTCGTTCCGTGACAAAGACAACCGGTCACTGGGTGATTTCAACCCCAAGGAATACGCCATCAGCATTGCGTATGGTCAGCGTCTGAGTGAAAACTTTGGTGTGGGCATTGCAGCTCGTTACATCCGGTCCAACCTGACGGGCGAATCGGCTAGCGGCCGTCCGGGTAATGCCGCCGCTGTCGATTTGGGCGCCTACTACACCAAGGACCTCACCATTGGCCCTAGCGATTACAATCTGGCTTTGGGTGCCACCATTACCAATATTGGTAATAAGATGACCTATACCAACGCGCTGCAGGCCGATTTCCTACCGACTACGTTGAAGCTGGGCACGGCTATCACGCGCGAATTAGATGCTTACAACAAGCTCACCTTAACGGTGGATGCTGGCAAACTGCTAGTACCGACTCCTTACTACATGGAAGGAGATACAACCGGATTTGGCAAAGCCATTCAAACCAAAAACGAAGAGATTCGTGCTAAAGGCATCGTTGGCGGGATTGTTGGCTCCTTCAGCGACGCGCCCGGTGGCTTTAGCGAAGAGTTAAAAGAAATCAATATCTCGGCCGGCCTGGAGTATTGGTATAATGACCTGTTGGCTGCCCGCGTAGGCTACTTTTACGAAAACCCCGTCAAAGGAGACCGGCAGTACCTAAGCTTTGGTCTAGGCGTGCGTTACCAGGTTTTTGGCGTCGACGGTACGTACTTAGTACCAAATGAGCGTGCAAACCCGCTGGCCCAAACTATTCGCATATCATTGCACTTCAATTTTAATAAGTCTGAAGAGGCCTTCGGAACCGATGATGGTTCCGCTCCCATCAACTAACTCCTTTCCATGCTCGACCGTCAAGTCGCTCCTCCTGTTCAGCCGCTGGCCAGCGTAACGCTACCAGCGGCTGACGTGTTTTCGCTACCTAATGGTGCGCGGGTGCACGTTATCCATAATGCTACTCAACCCGTCATTCGCCTGCAGCTGGTTTTCCCCGCTGGCAAATGGTATGAGCAAGCCTCCGGAATTTCTCTGCTTACTGCCCGCATGCTGCTGGAAGGCACTACAACTCGTACTGCCCGTCAGATAGCCGATGAAGTGGCTTTTTATGGAGCCTCCCTGGAGTGTGAACAAGGGTTCGACCAAGCAACACTGACTCTGTATTGCCTTTCCCGACACTTAGAAAAGCTCCTGCCTTTAGTAACCGATGTAACTGTGAATCCTACTTTCCCAGGTATAGAGCTAGCACAGCTTAAAGCCCGGACTGTGCAGAACATCCGGGTCGAACGGCAAAAGACCAGCTATTTGGCCTCAGAAAAATTCTCTCAAACTTTGTATGGAGCTAGGTATCCGTATGGACGAATGTTTGATGAAACGGAATTCCAGTCGATAAGCCAGGAGGCAGTTCAAGCTTTTCATCAATCATCCTACCAATTATCTGCCGCCGAAATTTTCTTATGTGGTGATGTAAGTGAAGAGCAGATCCAACTTCTGACGCAGCACCTGGGTCATGTCGTTAGTGAGGTTCCAAATACCCCATATGCAGTAGTAACTGAGGCTGTCTTACCCGAAGCTGCTAAGAACTACACCACAGTAACGGATGCTATGCAGTCTTCGCTACGGATTGGACGGCTTTGGCCCAACCTTAGCCATGCGGATACGCATAAGCTCCAAGTGCTTGTCAAAGTTCTGGGCGGATATTTTGGCTCGCGCCTGATGAGGAATATTCGCGAGGATAAGGGCTTTACTTATGGCATATATGCTAGCGTTGGCTCACGCGGACATGCTAACAATTTTGTAATTGGTACAGATGTTAACGCTGCCTCAACTTCAACTGCTGTCCAAGAAATATATAAGGAACTGACATGTCTCCAGAACACCCCAGTTCCTACTGACGAACTCCAAACAGTCAAGAATTACATGACTGGCAAGTTTGCCAATGAGCTCAGTACTGTATTTGAGCAATGCGACAAATACAAGAATATTATCTTTCTTAACCTCTCACCATCCTATTACTCTGACTTCTTAACCCAAATTAATGAAGTCACCTCAGAGGAGATTCTTCGTCTTGCACAAAGCTACTTATCTCCCGAATCTATGACGGAAGTTATTGCAGGCCCTTAGTTCTGTTTTTGCATAAAAAACCTCGCTTCGAATGAAGCGAGGTTTTTTATGCAAAAACATCTGGTATTAGCTGTATCCGAACTAGTCTGCTTTTGTTCTTCATCATCTCCAAATCGAACACAAAAGAAGCTTTTTCTACGACACCACCCGGGCTGGACTCGTTCACACGGACCCACGTCCGCGTCCGGCCGTCGGGGTGCCCGGGCCGGCAAGCAGGGCAAGGGCCCGGCCGTCGGGGCATCCGGGCGCGGGGGGGCTGGAAACGACGACGCCCCCTCGCAGCACAAGGTCGCGAGGGGGCGTGGTAGAAAAAGGTTGGCGGCGACCGACTCTCCCACCGGTGAAGGTAGTACCATAGG
>NZ_SRMB01000008.1 GCF_004745645.1 Hymenobacter metallicola
CGATTTTAGCTTGCCCGAACACATTGCTGCCGGCGAAATGCACCCCTTGCGCAACCCCGCCAGCTGGGAAGAACGGCTGGCCGAATTTCCTTAGCGTTGTTTTCCGTTCCTACTCTAGTGGAACCCCGAGTACGAGTCACCAGCTGCTGCGCAGGACGCCGTATGCCAAACAGGATGAAGTACAAGTAGCTGGAACGTATACCAAAAGAAGAGAACAAAGAGGTAAAAGAGCACAGAATCGGAGCAGCTTAAATAAGCACAAATTGGTATAAAAAGGCCCCTTCCAGATATGGTTTTGTACTAATTTATACTTTTTAGAACAGCCCATTATAACTTCTTCCTCTATATACCAATCACCTTTCCTGAGCCTACCCGTCAGGGGGCGGTGAGAGGGGCTTGGGAAAGGCCTTTTTAGTCGCTCCAAGCCATTTTCCGGTAGGTGCTGAAACCCCAAAAGCATTTGAATGCCGGGTCTGGCAGAGGCCTGCTTTGGGCCTGTAGCGGGGCCTGCGGCGTCAGATGCCGTCACCGGATAATACAAGTCCCGCCGCGACCTGCGGTATACTCCCCTCCCCTGCCCTACGGCCCGGTGGCTGCCGGCTTACTTAAGAACCGGATACAGGCCCGGAAACTCCGTTTTGAGCAGGTTCACGGTGGCTCCACCCAGGTTATCGAAGACCTTGTTGCCGGCCTCAAAGTCGCGCAGCAGCGGGTGGGTGGCTTTCATCAGGCGGGCAATTTTGACTTCGTCATCGCCCACAAAATCGAGCACGTGCTGAATCTGGGCGGCCGTGATGCGCAGCTTCTGCAGCCGGGTGACGATGCGCTGCTGCAGCGTGGGCAGCTCGGCCTGCAGGGGCAGGGCCATCTGCTGCTCCGCGCCCGCGCGGGCGGCCCGGGGGGCTTTGCGCGCGGCGGCCACGGGCGCATCCTGCTCCCCATCCAGCTGGGCCAGGGGCTTGGGAATCACGAAGCGGACGCTCTTGACCTTTTTGCCCTCCTTGATGGGCTCGTAGGACACGACCCAGCCCAGGGAGTGCAGCTCGCGCAGGGCCGGTTCGAGCACGTAGCGCTTAAAGTCGTAAAACAGGGTGTAGGTCACGTCGTTGTCGTCGCCGAGCACCTGCTTGCGCAGCATGTCGAAGTCGACTTCCCACAGGCCTACGTCGTCCCAGGACTTGAGCAGCCAGTAAAGCCGGTGGGCATGGGCGGACTTGAGCGTGAGCAGGGTCTCAATCTCGACGTGGGTGTACTGCTCGGCCAGCTGCAGCAGAAACGGCTTGATCTCGGGGGCAAAGTTGCCGGTCAGGTACCCCGTGCCCTCGTTCAGGTCGATGTAGCTGATGATGGAGTAGGCCGTGAAGCGCTTCTTGTTGCCGTTCTGCGACTCGATGCTGACGACCTTGGACATAAGGCTCTTGCAGGCATCCCGAATGGTCTCGTAGACGCTGCCGCCCTTCTTCTGGGTCATGACCCGGCTCAGGGGAATGGAAATGCCGGGCAGCTCGGTCTGGTCCTGGTGAATGCAGCCCAGGGCCAGGGCGAAGATGCGGGCCTCCACATGGGTGAGCTTCAGCGGGGCCCGCACCAGGGCATTGGCCTGGTAGGCCCGGGGGTAGAGCGCGGGAACGACAGCAGCAGGCAGCATAGGCTACGGGGTCAGGCAAAGGGGACAAGGAACGAATATAGCCGCATCAGCGTGAAAACCTACGGCCTTCACGCAAAAGAATTCTCAGGGTGCCATTTTTCACGCAGATCGCCCGGGCAGAACCCGGTGCCGTTTTTCACGCAGGTACGGGCCCGCGGCGGGTGCTGCTTTTCACGCAGATAAGGCCCGGAGCCCACCCGGGCAGTGCCATTTTTCACGCAGATGTCCGCGGGCCTGTCCGTGCCTTCTTTCACGCAGATGGTGCCATTTTTCACGCAGGGGTGCCGTTTTTCACGCTGCAGAGTGCCATTTTTCACGCAGATGGTGCCGTTTTTCACGCTGCAGAGTGCCATTTTTCACGCAGCAGAGTGCCGTTTTTCACGCAGAAAACCCGTGCAAATAATTGACTTTCATAGCCTTACGCCTCCCTGAATATAGAATAGTAAAGAATAGCTTTAGAAGACAGAAGAAGTTCGGGCTTTTTTTGAAAAAAGAAGGTGCCCTGGTCTAGAGCTGCCCACCGGCAGCGGGCTTGGAAAAAGGCTTTTAAAGGGTTGTGCCATCAGCATTTACGGCGCGGACGAAGCGAAAGAAATATGCGGCGCGGACGATATAATCTCTCCGGGCATCTGCGTGAAAAATGGCACCGCCCGGGCAGGTCTCACCCCGGACCCTCTGCTTTTCATCTACGTGAAAAATGGCACTGTATGCTGCAGGTCATACAGCGCATACGCAGCTTTCGGCACCGGGAGGGTAGCAGCTTCGTAAGTCGCTTTCCCGACAGCTTGAAAGACTCATGCCTGCACTTCTTCCCGGCACGGTCTATCTTCCCTTGCTTTCAAGAGTCCACTCGTCCTAGCTCGCTGCATCCGCATTGAGAAGTGGGAAGTTCAGCCCTAGGCCTTCTCCGTGATCGTTTGCTACCGCAGCCATCCGAATGTACAGCAGCTGACAGGAAGTGCCGATACCGGGGAGTAGCTCACTGCCGGAGCCGCTGAGCTTCTGCCTTTACCTGGTACTACCTGGAGCACAATGGGCACCACACCCGTCAAGTCTTAGCCTTCCGTAGGCGTATCGGCCTACCGGTATGCGCTGAGCTTTGCCCTTTTACCCGGGGTGCTCACGGCCCTACTCGATTCAGCAAGTGCTGGTCTTCAATGCAGATCCGTTCCAGGCCACGGGCAAGCCGATGAACGCTACGAGGAACCTATACGCTATAGCTAGCCAGGACAAGGGCCCACCCGCCGGGTTGCGTCACGACACTTATACCTGTGTAGTTGCGCGATTCCGGGTGCTTATCTTGCCACCTTCTACTCCTACCAGATTATCTATCAGGTCCCTCTCCAAGATTCGGTTAGCCATCTACCGAATGGGGGCTTTTTGAGAGACTATATTTCCCGGGCCATGCACTTTCCCCGCTCCGGGGGATCTGCTGGCCTACCTACCCGGGGACGATTTGCGTGTTCTTGCCTGCCCGTAGAGCGGCCCTGCTACCCCCATTCGTGTATTACCGGGCTTAGCCTGGAAACGAGGCGGGCTGATGGCGGAGCTGCCCCTACGGGTGGGACCAGCCGCGGCCAAGCTGACGAAAGCGAAACGGCGGGAATTCGCTCCGTAACCGAATTTTCCCGGAGAGTGACACACTGGCGGGCGTAAACCCGTACCTGACGAGCCACCCCTTGCGGTGCTGTAGGAATCAAAATCGGGGAACATGGGAGGGGGCATTGCGCAGGATGCAGACGTCTTCCCAGCTCAATTCTCCCTCTACATAGCGCGCGTACAGTTGCCGGGCATAGCGGCTCCCGTGGCGATACAAACTGGGGTTGGCCACTTGCATCTGCTGCAAAATATAGGCCCGCTGTTGCGGCGTTTGCGCACTCGGCCCCGAGGGTTGTAGGAGTATACCATGAATACCAGGGATACAATACCGAAATAAGCCCTAGCCAAGGTCCGCATTCGGCCGCTATGCACGTAAACACGGCTGCGTAGTTGAACCACACTCGAGAAGCCTACAGCTGTATCGCCTCCCCTGTACGGGGACGTGCATCCAAGGGGCAGCAGGCCTAACAATTTCGGACGAAGGACGTCTTTGCTTCGAAATAGTATATATGGCCGGGACAAGTTAAGTGTGACCGAAGCCACGCAATGGGGTTGAAAGCCTGCCCAGGCGGCAAGAAGTGATTTTCCGATACTGATTTCGCCCTCATAGTGGCGGCTACGTCACTGGTCCCATTGCAACTAACAGAAGCAACGCTCGTCCACCCAGCGGATAGGCAGGGACTGAAAGACGCCTCTGTCAGTGAGCCCGGGCGCGATTTCCAGCCGTCAGCCGCACTCTTTTGGGGGCCGGTCCGCTGAGACATTCAAATGTCCTCGTAGGAGTAATTTGTAGGGCCCTTAGCACGCGTAGCAACAGATGAAGTGCATTGCTTTCAGGGCGCAGCGCTTGGGTCTGAAATCCATCGTGGTAGCTTACGCCGTTTGTTGTGCGATGCCCCGCTGGTTTGGGCGGCCCTGCCAGAAGGAGTAGATGTCCTTCTTCTGTCCGTCATTCCCAGCCACCCCAGTCAGCTACAGGCCACACTTGCTTTTCTCTAATACCACCCATACATGAGATTATCGCTACTCATTGCCTCTCTTTCTTTGTTATCCTCATCTGCCCTAGCTCAGAAACTCATCGGACAGGTTGTAGATAGTGCCTCGTCACAACCAATTCCGGGTGCCACCGTGCAGGTAAAACGCACGCAGGCGGGCACGCTCACGAATGCTGCGGGCACGTTCACGCTAACCAATCTGCAGCCAGGCGACACCCTGGTTTTTGCGAGCCTGGGCTACCAAGCGCAGAAAATCCAGTACACGGATCAACCCGGCCTGGCGGTGAAATTGGTGGCGGGCCTTGCCCTTAACGAGGTCGTCGTGACGGCCCTGGGCCTGGAGCGCAACGCCCAGAGCCTGGGCTACGCGGTGCAGAAGGTGGAGGGCCGCCTGGTCAGCGAGGTAAAGGCGCCCAACTTTCTCGACAATCTGGCGGGCAAAGTCGCGGGCGTTATGGTAACGGCCGGTTCAACGGGGGTGGGGGCGTCGTCGCGCATTACCATCCGGGGCGAATCGTCTTTTACCAACAACAACCCTCTGTTTGTGGTCGACGGCATTGTGATAAACAACGCCACGGTGGTCAACCGGGTCAACGACGACGCCAACGGGTTTCAGGAAATCGACTTCGGCAACGGGGCGATGGAAATCAACCCCGACGACGTGGCGTCGGTGTCGGTGCTGAAAGGGCCCAGCGCGGCGGCGCTCTACGGAACCCGGGCCTCCAATGGGGTCATCCTGATTACGACCAAAGACGGTTCGTCGGCGGGCAAGGGCATTGGCGTGAGCTTCAACAGCACCTTCTACGCCGAGCGGCCGTTTCAGCTGCCCCGCTTTCAGAACAGCTACGGGCAGGGCAACAGCGGAGCGTTCAAGTACGGCAACGGCCTGGGCGGGGGCATCAACGACAACATCTCGTACAGCTACGGCCCGAGGCTGGACGCAGGCCTGCTGATTCCGCAGTACGACAGCCCGGTGACCCTGCCCGACGGCCGGGTGGTGCGCGGCGCCGATACGGGGCTCTACAGCGGCCTGCCCATCACCCCGACGCCGTTTGTGGCGCACCCCGATAACCTGAAGGATTTTTACCGGACAGGGCGTACGGCCATCAACAACCTGGCGGTGGCGGGCGACTACGCGAAAGGCAGCTACCGCCTCTCGTTCACCGACCTCAACAGCCAGTCGATTATCCCGGGGGTGGACCTGCAGCGCAAAACGCTGGCCGCCCGGCTGCAGTTTGACCCGATCCGGCGGCTGAAGTTCAGCTCCTCGCTCAACTACATCAACAGCGGCAGCGCCAACCGCCCCGCGACCAAGTACGGTTCGGAAAACACCAACTACGCCCTGAGTGCCTGGCTGGGCCGGCAAACCGACATCAACCCCATGAAGCAGTACTGGCAGCCGGGGCTGGAGGGCATCCAGCAGTTTTCCTACAACTACACCTTCTTCGACAACCCGTATTTCACCCTCTACGAGAACCGCAATTCGTTTACCCGCGACCGGCTTATCGGCAACCTGGCCCTGACGGCCGAGCTGGCCAATAGCCTAACGCTGCTGGTGCGCAGCAGCATGGATTATTCCAACGAGAACCGCCAGTTTCGGCGGGCCTTCAGCAGCAACCGCTTCAAGAACGGCGCCTACGCCGAGAACGGCGTTTTTTTCCGGGAAATCAACACCGACTTCCTGCTGAACTACGCCCGCAGCCTGGGCCCGGTGTCGCTCGACGTGTCGGCCGGGGGCAACCGCATGGACCAGCTAGCCTCGTTCGACCAGTACCAGGCCCTGACGCTGGCGCAGCCGGGCGTGTTCAAGCTCACCAACGCCGCCTCCCCGGTAGAAGTCTACCAGCAGAGCGGCCGCAAGCGCATTAACAGCCTGTACGCCCTGGCCAAGCTGGGGTATAAAGACCTCGTGTTTGTCGACATCACCGGGCGCAACGACTGGTCGAGCGCCCTGGCGACGCCCACGTCGACGGCCAATACGTCCTTTTTCTACCCGTCGGTATCGGCCAGCTGGGTGCTGTCGAACCAGTTCCGGCTGCCCACGGTCGTGTCCTTTGCCAAAGTGCGGGCCAGCGCCGCCAACGTCGGCAACGACACCGGGCCGTACCAGACGGCGGGGGTATTTACCGCCCGCAACCCGGTGTTTTCGCAGCCGGCGTTCAGCGAGCAGAGCACCATTGCCAACACCAACCTGAAACCGGAGTCGAGCACCTCGCTGGAAGCCGGCGCGGACGTGCGCTTCCTCAACGACCGACTGGGTTTCGACCTGACCTACTACGACGCGCGCACCCGCAACCAGATTCTGTCGCTGCCCATTGCCGTTTCGACGGGCTACAGCGAGCGGGTCATCAACGGCGGGGAAGTACGCTCGCGGGGCATCGAGGCGGTGGTCAACGCCACGCCCGTGCTGACGAACCGCTTCCGCTGGAACGTGAGCCTGAACTTCAGCCGCAACCGGACCACCGTGGTGTCCTTGCCCGAAGAGGCCGGCACCCTGACGCTGGGCTACAACCGCATCTACGACAACGTGAACCAGACCGTGTGGTACCAGGTGCGGCAGGGCGACCGGATGGGCGACATGTGGGGCACAGGCTACCTGCGCAACGCGCAGGGTGAGTTCATCGTGGGCAGCAACGGGCAGTACATTGCCGACAACGCCCTCAAGAAGCTGGGCAACTACAACCCCGACTTCATGGTGGGGCTGTCCAACCAGTTCAGCTACCGGAACTGGAACGCGGGCTTCTTGCTCGACTGGCGGCAGGGCGGCATCCTGGTATCGCGCACGCTGGCCCTGGCCGGCGTGGCGGGGCAGCTGATTGAAACGGCCGATCGGCCCGACGCGGGCATCGTGGCCCCGGGCGTAGTGAATACCGGCACGGCCGATAACCCGAACTACCAGCCCAATACCCGCGCCATTCCGGCCGAAACCTACTACCGGATGTACTACGACCGCAACCACGAGGAGAATAACACCTACGATGCCTCGTACGTCAAGCTGCGGGAATTCACCATCGGCTACTCGGTGCCCGAAACGGCCTGGCTGGCCAAAAAGCTGCGGGCGCAGCGCCTGACCGTAGCCCTGATAGGCCGGAACCTGCTGGCCGTGTCGCACATCCCGCACTTCGACCCGGAACAGACCTCGTTCCAGCAAAATCAGCTGCAGACCGGCGTCGAGGACATGAGCTACCCCACCACCCGCAACGTGGGCGTGAAGCTCAGTGCGAACTTCTAAGCCCTACCACACCCGTACATGAAACGCAAATTATACAGCCTGCTGCTGCTGACCGCCCTGGCCGCCTTCCTGCCCGGCTGCACGGACAACTTCGAGGAACTCAACACGAACCCCAACGCGCCGGTCGACGTGCAACCCTCGCTGCTGCTGCGCAAAATCATCTTCGACTACGGCGAGCAGATGTCCTACGAAGGTTTCGTGGCCGGCAACCTGCTAGGGCAGTACTTCACGGCTGTCGACTTCAACCTCTTCGACCGGCACAGCCTAAGCGAGCCGCAGTACGGCGGCAACCCCTGGCCCTTCCTCTACAGCAACCTGCGCGACAACGAGATTCTGCTGCAAAAAGCCCGCTCGAATCCCGCTTTCGGGGTGTACGAAGGCCCGGCCCTGGTCCTGAAAGCTTACCTAGCCGCCGCGCTGACGGACCTGTACGGCGACGTGCCCTACAGCCAGGCGCTGCAAGGTAAAACGGGGGTAATTACGCCGGCCTACGACAGCCAGGAATCCATTTACACGGCGCCCGGCGGCATCCTCGACAACCTCGACAAGGGCATTGCCTCCATCAACAGCTACACCGGCACGACGGTACTCGACGGGGACGTGCTGTACGGGGGCAATCGTAGCAAGTGGGTGTTGTTTGCCAACTCGCTGAAAATAAAGTGCCTGATGCGCATTTCGCGCAAGGTAGACGTGCAAGCAGCCCTGCAACGCGTCGTCACCGAAGGCAACTACATTCGGGCGAATGCGGATAATGCTGCCTTCCGGTTCTCGCTGACGCAGCCCAATAACTTCCGGATGGCCACCGCCCGCGTCGGGGATTACAACCTGTTCATCATGTCCAAAACCAGCGAGGAGCTGCTCGTGGGCCTGAGCGACCCGCGGATGGCGACGTATTTCCGCCCGACGGCGGCCAATCCGGCTATCTACCGCGGCCTGCTGAACGGCCCGGATGCCTCCCGGCTCTCGATTTCGGTAGCCGATTACTCGCTGACGGGCACCATCTTCCGGGAAAACGCGGACCGGCTGTCCGCCAACTACATGACCGCGGCCGAAACCAGCTTCTGGCTGGCCGAAGCCGCCGAGCGGAACCTGCTATCCGCCTCGGCGCGCACCCTGTACGAGCAGGGCATCACCCAGTCGTTTGCCTACTGGGGCACGGCGTTGCCCGCCGGTTACCTCACCAGCAGCCGGGTGGCGTATGGGCAGAACGGCCAGAACCCCCTCGAGCAGATCCTGACGCAGAAATGGCTGCACAACCTCAACAACGGCTACGAAGGATGGACCGAGTACCGCCGGACGGGCTTCCCGCGCCTGAAACCGGTGTCGGCCAGCCTCAACAACGGGCTGATTCCCGTGCGCATGCCCTACCCCGCCACGGAAAGCGCGCTGAACGCGGTGCAATACCAGATAGCGGCCACTACCACCCAGAACAACAGCATCAACGCGCCCGTATGGTGGGCCCGCTGATACCCTCCCTATGAACACAACTCTGTTGCAGTGGGCGTTGGTGCTGGCCTCCAGCGTCACGCTGTTTTTCGTCTCGCCGCTGTCCCGCACTGCGTCCGAGTTTTTCCGAGGAGCCCGCAAAGAGCGTACGCCTAACACGGTTTTTCTGACGAGCAGCCTGGTCATCTCCTGGCTGTTTGCCAAGTCCATCACCAACGCCGCCAACCTGGGCCACAGCTTCGGGCTGGTGGGGGGCGTGGCCTACGCGGGGTACTACCTGTCGTTTCTGGTAGCCGGTTTCGTCATCGTCGCCATGCGCAACAAAGGCGGCTACCGCAGCATCCACCATTTCCTCGAATCGAAGTACGGCGCGGGGGCAGTGGTTGTGTTCACCCTGCTGATTATCATTCGGCTCTACAACGAAATCTGGTCCAATACCATCGTCATCGGCTCTTATTTTGGCGAGCAGGGCACCAGCCCTTACTACGTGGCCATTGTGGTGTTCAGCCTGCTGACGCTGGCTTACACGCTCAAGGGCGGCATGAGCAGCTCGATTATGACCGACGTGATGCAACTCTCGCTCTTTGTGGGCCTGCTTACGGTGATTCTGGGCTTCATTCTGCCGCAGTACGGGGGTAGCCTGCAGCCTTTTCTGCGCAGCGGGACATGGACCTTGGGCCAAGGCGTCGATTTGCTGCTGGTGGCCTTGGTGCAGTGTTTCAGCTACCCCTTTCACGACCCGGTGCTTACTGACCGGGGCTTCATCACCGATACGCGTACCACGCTCCGCTCCTACCTCTGGGCGGGGGCTATCGGCTCGGGCTGCATCATCTTTTTCAGCTTCGTGGGCATCTTCGCCAAGCTCAACGCCCTGGGCGGCGAAGCCCCGGTGGCCGTGGCGCGCTACTTCGGGGTGCCCATGCTGCTGCTGCTGAACCTGATCATGGTTACCTCCGCCTCGTCGACCCTGGATTCGGCCATGGCCTCGTTCTCCAAGCTCATCAGCATCGACCTGAGCAAAGCAGCCGAGCCCAGCGTATCGAGGGGCCGGTGGGCCATGGTGGTGTTGACGGTACTGGGTACCATCCCGGTATTTTTCAACCCGGCCATTCTCTCGGCCACCACCATCAGCGGCACGTTGGTGTTGGGGCTGGCCCCCGTATTTTTGTTCTGGAACGTACCCGTACCGCGCCGTGCCTTTCACCTGTCGGTAGTGGGCGGGTTGGGGCTGGGGGGCTTGCTGACGCTGTTTCCCCTGCCCGATACCCTGCACCTGGGTGATGGTAAATACGGGGCGCTGCTTAGCACGAACCTGATTACGTCGGCTTACTGTTTCGGCGTATTCGGACTCTGTACGCTTCGCCGCAAAAACCCTTCTAATGGATAACGTACTCTCCCAAGACCTCGGCACTCTGAGCGGCCGACTGCTCGTTTTTGGAGGACCCTACTCCAACCTGCAGGCCCTGGAGGCGTTCAAAAGCATTGCCGAGCAGCTGCAGATTCCCAGTGGCAACATCCTCTGCACCGGCGACATTGTGGGTTACTGCGCCCAACCCGAGGAGTCAGTGCAGCTGGTGAAAGATTGGGGAGTGCACGTCATTCAGGGCAATGTGGAGCAGAATATTATCCGGGGCGAAGACGACTGCGGCTGCAACTTTGCCGAGGGCAGCCGGTGTGACCTGTTCTCCCGCACCTGGTTTCCCTACGCGGTGCGCAACGTCTCGGCGGGCTCGGTCGCCTGGCTGCGTACTCTGCCGCTTCGGCTGTCTTTCCGCTACGCAGGCAAGGCGGTAGCCGTGTTGCACGGTGCGGCCACGGGCATTGCCGATTTTGTCTTCGCCTCTACCCCCTGGCCCGTGAAAGAAACCAGCTTTGCTGCTACCGGGGCCGAGGTGATCCTGGCCGGCCACGCCGGACTACCCTTCGCCGATGAGCGGGCCGGACTCTATTGGCTCAACGCGGGCGTAGTAGGGATGCCGGCCAATGACGGCACCCCACGGGTATGGTATCTGCTGCTCGATGACTCCGATGGCCGGTTTAGCTACACTTTTCACACCTTTACCTATGATAATGGTCAAGCGCATCAGTTGATGCGGGCTAACGGACTCCCTGAATCCTATGCCCGCACGCTCCTGACGGGCAGCTGGGATAACTGCGAAATTTTGCCAGCGGCCGAGAAGGCGTTGCAGGGCCAGCCCATCACGCTGCATGACGAAGCTAGGGAGCCAAACAGGCTCCCTACTTTACCCCCTGGCTGAGCTTTGTTATGTTCAACTAGTGTGAAGCGTTGCCGTCCCCGGTTCAGGCCGTGGTGCCGCCGCAGCTGGAGCCGCTGCCGGCCGTGCAGCCGTAGCAGTGCTGGTTGACGACAATAGCCCGCTGGCTGAGCGTGGCCGCGTCAAAGTCGCGGATGTGGCGCACGGGGCTGGCCACGTGCAGGTCCAGCATCTGGTTGAAGTCGCAGTCGTAAAGCCCCCCGTCCCAGCCCACCGAAATGGTGTTGCGGCACATCACGCCGGCCGCCGCCGTGGGGTTGAAGGCGTTAACCAGCTTTTCCATGTAGCCCGCGTAGTTGCCCGACTCGATGAGGTAGTCGAGGTAGCGGCTGACAGGAATATTGGTAATGGCAAACAGCTCGTTGAAGACAATGCCGTGGTCTTTGAGCAGCACGCGCTTAAACTGCTCCTGCAGGCCCTTTTGGCCCCCGGGCAAAAAGGCGCCGGCCGGGTTATACACCAGGTTGAGCACCAGCCCCGAGCCTTGCTGTCCGTAACCGACGGCGTTGAGCATCTTCAGGGCCCGGATGGAATCGGCGAATACCCCGTCGCCCCGCTGCCGGTCGGTTTTGTCGGCGCTGTAGAAGGGCAGGGAACTAACCACCTCCACGCCGTGGCGCTTGAAGAACTCGGGTAGGTCGTGGTACTTCTTGTTGGCCACGATGATGGTCAGGTTGCAGCGCACCAGCACCTTGCGGCCCAGCTTGCTGACTTCCTCCACAAACCAGCGGAAATCCGGGTTCATCTCGGGGGCGCCGCCGGTCAGGTCTACCGTCGAAATGTCAGTTTGGGCCAGGGCATCGAGGCAGTACTGCATGGTTTCCCGCGTCATGATTTCCTTGCGGTAACGAGGATAGAGATAACTGCTTTGGCCACTCATTCTGTTTTGTGGGGGCGGTTATACTGTGGGGCATCTACCACATAATCGACGAGGAGGCTATCGCCAACTCGCAGGGCCGGGTCTTGGGAATTGCCTTCAAACCACTTCCCCTGAAGCTGGAACCGATAGGAATAGGAGAACTGCCGCGAGACGGGGCTGTTGCCGGAGAAGTTTTTCTTATCAATTCCCACTGCTTTGATGGTGGCCGTTTTCCCGTCGAAAGCCTGGGTTATCTGGTGACCTTGCACACAGGTGCGAAGGACAGAGCCAAGCGTCAGCACGATAACGACCAAGCCAAACCAGCCCGAAAAGCCGATAGAGGTCTTGCGGGAATTCTTGTTGATTTTCGCCAAAGTCGTTTGATGTTGGGTTCGTTCAGCAAAACGGTCGTAGCTGTTGCAGAACTCGATGTGCACGGGTTAAATATTATTCCAGTAGCCAACACACGTAGAAAAGACCTATCAGCAACTGTCTGAAGTGCCAGCGGCTTGCCCGGCGACAGGCACAAATCGGTATTGGCAGCCGTGGTGTGAACAGCGGCTTGCTTGCTTGCTTGCCCGTTACGCTATAGACGGCTTTAGCAAGCACCGGTCGTGCTGGTTGGGCCTTGATAGCATGGCTAACGACGAACAGGACCACCAAAATAAACAGCTTGATTATCATCAATCCAAAGGAATTGGCACCTATGCTACGTTTGGGGTTTCACCGGCCAAAATCATCTTGCACGCGCACGATGTCGTTCTCATCGGAAGGCTGAAGGGCATTAGTGTGTTGCCAGATTTCGGCCACTACGCCCCAATCGTCAAGACCAATAAGGCGGTGCCGCTCGCCCTGCTGAAGCACGATTCGCTCACCCGGCGCGTAGGTTGTGCCAGGTGCTTCCGCGTCGGAAGCACTGGTAGCAACAGCTACAGGGCCTTTTACTACCTGCCAGATTTCGGCGCGCCGGTGGTGGTATTGCCAGGAAAGGCGCTGGTGCGGGGCCACCAGCAGAATCTTGGGGCTTAGCTTGCCAGCAATACGCAGTTCGTCTACAGAAAGCCCCCCAAAGTAGGTATCGGCAAACTGTTGGGCCTGATCTTCATCAATCACAAAAAATCCGCCCCATGGACGCGAATCGTCCCGCTGGCTGATGCGAAAGCCTTGAGCATGCAGCTGGTCGGCAATTTGCTGAAAGAGGCTTTCCGTTGGAGTAGTGAGAGTTTGCATAAAGGTTACTGCGTGTTTAAGTGGTTTAAAAATTCGTACCGCTCCCGGTGGGGCTCGGGCTCGGCTTGGGTAGGCAGGTCGAGGCGCAGGATTTGTCCGGTGGGTGAACCATTGACCGCAGGCCAGGCAGGCAAGCCCACGCCGTTGGGGCTGCCGGTTTTGATGAAATTGACGAAGTAGTCCTGCATGATTTTCGAGAGTTGATAGTCCGCCGCCGTCCAGGCGTACACCTTGTTGGTAGCCAAGTTGCCCAGCGCGTACTCAATCTCAGCAGAGTGCACCGCACCCGTGGCCAGCGGCGTCTTGGGAGCCGTGGCCGGCTGCTGAACAACCCCGCCTGCCAGACCCGCAGTAGCATTCCCCATCGCAGGCACCATTTGGGGGCGCGGGTGCGCGTAGAGGTAACGGTACACGGGCTGACCACTGGTCTGGCCGTGCAGGTCGGCCCATTTCCAGGTAGCGTAAGCCGTAAATCGGTCAGTGGCCAAATCGGTGGCGGCTTGTTCAGCATCGGCATCGGTCGTGGCAGGATACCGACGTAGGACTTCGTCAGCGTGGGGGCCGTAAAGCTTTTGCACGGCAGCGCGGAAATTTTCTCGCGTTGGTGTAGCAGAGCCCAGCAGCGAATGATAGTCTACTTCCTGAGAGTTCCAGCCCACTAATAGGGGCACGTGCGCCTGTTCACCGGCTTGGTAGGCTAACAGCGGCGCTTTCGTGAAGAAATAGCCGTCGACGGTGGGCCGGAAGCGCGGTGCCCCTGGCCTACCAGCTGCACCAAGTAGCTGCTGGGCTGGCAAGGCACGCAGCGCCTCGAGGGAAGCGGTGCCCAGCAGCGCAGCGAAAGCTACCCCAGCCTGTTCCGCCTCAACCAGCGGAATGGGGGCTCGGTCGGCGCTTAGCAGCGAACCACTTTCCCCAATAGCCTGCTGGAAGGTGTTACGGGATTTAGGCGCAGCTACTTGTGCGCTTACCGAAACCGACCCGGCCAACTCGCCGGCAATAGTAACGTGGTGCGGGTCACCGCCGAAGGCGGCAATGTTTTGTTGCACCCAGCGCAGCGCTGCCTGCTGATCGAGCAGGCCGTAATTGCCGGCAGCGTGATGCACTGATTCCTGCGTCAGGGCCGGTAGGGCCAGGAAGCCAAACGCACCCAGCCGGTAATTCACCGTGACGGTCACGATGCCTTGACGGGCCATGCTCTCGCCATCGTAGCGCGGCTCCGAGGCGTCGCCGGCGTTGAAGCCGCCACCGTAGAAGTATACCAACACGGGCCGCCGCTCCCGAGCCGATTTCGCCGGCGTCCAGACATTCAAATAGAGGCAGTCTTCGCTCATGCCTGCCGAGCGAAAATTCATATCCCCATACAACGGCAACTGCATAGCGCGGGGGCCGAAGGCTTTGGCCGAACGCACGCCGCCCCACTTCACCACCGGCTGCGGCGGCTGCCACCGCAGTTTACCCACCGGAGGGGCGGCAAAGGGCACGCCTTTGAACACGCGAATGCCGCTGGCCGCCGTGGTTCCTTCCAGTAGTCCGGCGGCCACTTGTACCTGATTGACGGGCAGCGCATTAACCACCGTCCTGGATTGAGCAGCGGCCACCCTTATTTGTAGCGCCAGCAGGAGCAAAAGCTGACAGGCTTTCATAGAAAACGAGTACATGGCATGAGGGTCGGAATGAGTAGTGGCCGTTGTAAGCTTCGGCCAGCAACCGCAAAGCGGCGGGCGAGGCCGTAGCCGGGTATTGCCCATTGATAATTCGATATTCACCCGGTAGCAGCGTGAAATAGCCATTTGAGAAATACGCTGGCAAAACCGGCTGCTGCTGGTCGTTAAGCAAGGTGAGGCGCACGGCTACGGCGGGCGTTGCACTGGCATTCACCAGCTCATAGGTGAGCGAATGTGTGGCCGCATCCTGCCGAACAAGGCGCGGTGCCAGCTGCACCGGCAACAGCATGTTGAAAGCCTGAACCCCCCCGTTGGCACAGATTTCTGCCAGTAATCAGTGGTAGAAACCACGCTGCCGGCCGCATCCGTCAGGACCAGGCGAAGCAGATACACAGCAGGTAGCGGCGTGGGCAACTGTGGGGCAAACACCGGAGTAGCCTGATTGGCCGGAGCCTGCACGGTGCGGGTTTCAGTGGCAATTTGCCGGCCGGCCACATCGTACAGCGTGTAGACTACTTTGCCATCCGTGAGCGGCCGAAGCGTGGTATTCACTACCACAGCGTGGTGGTCATCCAGGTTCCATTGCACGTGCAGGGGCTCACAGGCTTTTTGCGCGCCGAAGTAGGCTGCGTGGGTAGCGTAGTTCCAGGAATACAGCTGCCAAATCATGCTAGGCCAAGCCGGGTGACTCATCCAGAGCAGCACTCCACTGGTGTTATGCCAAAGGCGGCTGTTCCACGCCTCAAACATGGCCCGGTGGTGGTCGTAGTTCAGAAACTGCACCTTGCGGGCGAAGTCGTCCAGTTCCGTCGGGGCACCGTACAGGCGCTAGTGTCCGGGGAAGCGTGGCCTGGTCCTGCGGCCGGGCCAGGCCATAGTTAAGCTTGGGCTGCTGCCCGTGGGCGGCGGGTTGTTGCAGCAACAGGCCCGCCCCAATCCCCGCGAGCAGCCAACCCAAGCGAAGCCGGCGGCTCTCCAACGCCAGCTTACTATCGTAGAAAGAAATCGTCCATCTGTTCATGCCATTACTCACAAAGGCTGCGCTTTGCCTCCGGCCGTGATGATGAGCACCCGCTCCTGCTGCGGCCCCAGGGTGAGGGCGGGCAGGGTAACTCGTTGGTCGTTTCGCCCCAGGCCAGTCAGCTTCTGGTACTGCCGGGTGGCGGGGTCGAAGGACTGGGCAGCCAGCTTTTTGGTCCCGGCGGCAGGGAAAACGGCAGCCGTGGAAACCGGTGCGGCGGTGTTGTTAAGCAGGTACACGAAGTAGGTGTTGCCGCAGCGCAGGCCGAAGCTCTGCACCACGTCGCTGCTCACGTCGAACGGTTCAAATTCACCGTGGCCGGCGGCCAGCATCCGGGCGCTGATTTCGCGCACGCTCCGGAAGTAGGGCGTCATCTGCTGGTCGTCGAAGAGCTCCCACCACCACGTCATCGGCAGCACGGGCGTGGGGCTGAACAAGCCGTACCAGAGCCCGCGCCGGTAGTCGTAATTAAAGCCGTCCTTGTAGGCCGGGTTAGCATCTTCCCAGCGGTAGCCGAACTCGCCCACCACGTAGGGCTTGCCGAAAGTCTGGATGTAGTCTGGGTAGATGGCCGGGATTTTCTCGGTGTGCTTGTAGATGTGCTTCTGGTTAAAATCGAAGTAGGGCACCGAGTTCATGCCCACGATGTCGCGGTGCGAAATGCTGGTGGTGACGAGGTGCTGGTAGGGGTCAATGTCCTTGAGGTAGCGGCTCATCTCGGCGTGCCAGTGCGTCACGGCCGCGTGCGGAATCAGCAGGCTGTCCTGCTGGGTGTACACGGCATTATCGACCTCGTTGAAGAATTCCCAGGCGGCGATGTTGGGGCTGTAGCCCCAGCGGGCCACGATGTAGCGCAGCTTGTTCTTATACTTCTGCTGCGCGGCGGGCAGCGTAAAAAACTCGGTAGGCGTGCGGGCCGGGCCGCCGTTGGCCTGGTTGTAGGGGCTGTTGCGCCAGCCGCCTTTTTCCATCAGGTGGCCGTGCCAATCGAGGGTGAGCATGAAGTACAGGCCCAGCGAATCGGTGAGCTGCACCAACTCGTCCATGCGCTTAATGGCCCCTGGGTGGAAATAGTCGTTGGAATTGACGTAGCGCTTGGTGGAGCTGACCTTTTGCCATTCGAGCGGCAGGTTCCAGTAGCACATCCAGGTGCGGAAGAAGTTGGCTCCGTTCCTGGCCAGCGTGGGCAGCAGGTAGTCGTAGGTGAACTTCTGGTCCTCGAACGAGCGGGATTCCCAGGCCACGTTCTCCCCGATTCCGCGGAACAATTCGCCGTTGTCAAATCGAAAGGTGTACAGGTCGTTCTTGTGCAGAAAGCCCGGCTTCTTGCCCGCCACTACTGTGAAAGGGCTGGCCGCCGATTCCTCGGTGCCCGCCTTGCTGGTCAGCCGGAAAAAGCCGGTGTACGTCCCCAGCATCTGCGGGGCAAACCGCACCTTCCAGCGCGAGAGCGGCGCGGTGTTCTGCTCGCAGTAGCCGGGCACCACCACCGGCAGCCCGTTCGGCGCGGTCAGTACCAAGTCCAGGCTCACCTCTTCCTGTTTGTACGGGTTTTTGAATACCGAATTGAGCGTAATGTCCCACTCGGCCTTCTCGTACTCGCGCACCGGCGCGGTGGTCAACTTTGCCGAACTGATGATTTTTTGCGCGTAGCTCGCCGGGGCTGCCAGCCATGCCAGCATCCCAAGGAGGAGCCCTTTCCAGTTGTTCATAGCTATTGTGTAGCGGGTTAGGTATTCGTGCGCCGCTGGGTTACCTCACCCTGGCTACCACTTCGGCAGCTCATCCCGCGTCAGCACCTGCGGCGCGTTGTAAATGCGCTTGATTGCCTCAACGGAATTCTTTTCCTGCACCAGCTCGGCCCAGCTCATGAAAAACGTCCAGCGGGGCTGCGCGGCCAGGATTTCCGGCGTGGGCAGGGTGGCGCACTCGCCGATGGCCATGGGCTTCGAGCCCACGATGGGCCGGATGTAGTCGTACCACGATTTGTCGTAGCCCTGGTCGTACACGTCGAAGGCAAAAACGTCCCAGTAAGCTTCGCCGGGGTTGTACTGGGCGAAGTCGCGGCTCATGTCCTGCATGTCCCACACCCAGATGAGGTTGGTCAGGCCCTTGGTTTTCTGCAGGTAGTCGTGGGTGATTTGGTAGAGGCGGGCGGTGCCGTTCGGGCCGGGCCGGCCGCCCCACCAGAACTTGCCCTGGTTCATCTCGTGCAGGGGCCGGAACATCACCTCCACGTGCTTGTCTTTCAGATACTGCAGGTACACGGCGATGCCGTCCATGCGAGCTTTCCAAGCCTTGTTCAGCGGGGTGCCATCGGTGATGAGCTCCTGCCACTGCGCATCGGTGAGCAGCTGGTTGAGCAGGCCGGGGTCCCAGCCGCAGGGCTCGCCGGGGCCGGGCGGGCAGGCGTGCCACATGATGTTCACCACGGCGCCCTTGCGGTACTGCTTGCGCGCCTGCTTTATCATCTTCCAGCGGTTATCAATATTTTCCTGCTGAAACAGGAAGTCGCCGCTCCACAGCGCCGGGTACTTGCCGGTGGTTTTATAAATGAAATCTGTCCACTTCGTCGGCTCAGCGTTGGGCTCTTTGTTATGCTGACCGGCCAGGGTTTTGGTGCCCGAAATGCTGTTCAGAAAAGGCAGCACCTTGGTAGACTGGGCGGCGGCGCTGGTCGAGAAAAGTACCGCAGCCCCTAGGAAGTACGTAAGAAAGGAAGAAGCCATGCCAGTAAGAAAACAGGAGCGGCTCCCGAGATGCACCGGAGCCGCTCCTGGAAGATGAGGTAAGGAAAAAGCACCTATTTGCGCAGGGTATACCAGTAGGTTTTGGCACCGCCGAGCTCCTTTTTACCGCCGTCGCCATTCCAGTCGATGTCGTAAGGCTGCACGTTAAACGGCATTTTCAGCGAGCGTTTGTCGGCGCTGAATTCCAGCGCTACGGTTTTAGTCTGAGTCGTGCCAGGGTTGAAGGTGATGGTATTGTCGGCGAAGTTGCGCAGCCAAGTTCCCTGGTTGCGGGGGAGCCGGCGAAACTTATAGTTGTAGTCGGTCGTGTTGTACATGAAGTTGGCAAACTGTCCATCGGGGCCTGCCTGATGGTTATAGGTGCCGGTGAGCATTCCATCGGCTGTGACGCCAGTTACAGCGAAGGTCAAGGTATTATCCAGTTCCTTACTGGCATCGGGAATGTTGCTAGCCAACGCCTTGGTGCCATTCCAGCCCCAGCTTTCGCCTTCCCCGATGAAGTATTGAAATTGCAGATTGGTCACCGACCAGGTACCATCCAAATCCGACACGTAGTCCTTGATTTCCACCGTCCACTGCCGGGTTTCGCCCGATTGGGAGGTGACGTTGTAGGTGCGAGTCCGGTTGGTGCCCGAAAAATCGGTGGGTACGCCCGAGGCAGGGCTAACTTCAGCGTGGTATGAGGTTTCGATGCGGGGCGTTACCTTGGTCAGATCCGTATTGGGCACCACGTACACCACCACTTTACCCGTTTCAGCAGTGCGGGTAATTTCGGCTACGCCAATTTGACCCTGAGCTAGCGCGAAGCCGGTGATGGCGCGCTCATGGCTGACTATGTCCTCGAAAGGATCTTGTTGGCAGCTATTAAGGGAGCTGAGGCTGGTTAGTGCGCCCACGCTCAGGAGAAAGATTTTCTGAAATTTCATGAGAATTGGTGGGTTTTTAGGAGGGAGAAAGGCCATGCGGATCACTACCCGCGCGGCCGTCCTACAGAGGCAGGCGAAGCCACTTCTCCCCTGCCTCGTTGCAGCGATTGAATTTCTTCTGCGGAGGAAGAGCGGCTTCGCCTGTACTCAGCTGGACATTCCTGCCAAGTCATTTTCGTCCCGTTTTAGAGTAACGCATTCAGGTCAACCTCACGGGTCGGGATGGGGAAGTAGTAGGCGTCGCCGGTGATGGTTTTGCCGTACTGACGCACCAGAATTTCCTCCATCTTGTGGGTGCGGCGCAGGTCAAATAGCCGGTTGGCTTCAAAGCACAGCTCCCAGGACCGCTCTTGGATAACGGCGTCACGGAAGGCTGTAGCGCTCAGGCCCGGCGTGAGCGGTGCAATGCCCGCCCGCGAGCGGATGCGGTTGATTGCCGTGTAGCCATCGGCCGTAGGGCCACAGGCTTCGGCGTAGAGCAGCAACACGTCGGAGTAGCGCAGTACGGGCGTGTTAGCGCTGGTTTGCTCGCCTACTTGCTGGGGGTCGAGGTACTTGCGGGTGAAGGGGCGGCTGTAGTCAGTGATGCCCAATGTGCGCGTGGCGGTGCCCACTTTCACGGTGTTGGGAATAAGGTCGATTTTGCGCTTGTCGGCTGGGTCGAAGCTGTTGTAGAGCGCCCCTTCGGTGAGGAAGTGGTTGTAGCCCGATTTCACGCTGGTGCCGTCGCTGAGCGTGAATGTGGCCCCGTCGATGTAAGGTATAAACATCAGCGGCAGCTTCGAGTAGTTGCCCTCGGAGAGGCCGGTGCGGTCCACGGTCACGTCGAAGATGTGCTCGGGACCAGCCTTTTTGGTCACGTCGAAAATGTCCTTCAGGTTGGCGTCAAGACCGTAGCCGGTGGCGGTGAGGGCACTATTGGCCATGGTTTTGGCTTCGGCGTAGAGGCTGGCGGCGTCGGTCACGAAGTCGTAGCCGGGCGTGCCGGTCAGCTTGGCCGAGGCTAGGGTAGCATCTACCTTGGCCAGCAGGCCCCAGGCAGCTACGCGGTTGGCGCGGCCGTCGCGGCGGGTCAGGTCGGTGAGGGCGATGCTTTGCTTAAGGTCGCTGGTAATCAGGTTGTAGATGTCCTGAATGGACGCCTTGGCCGCGTCGGTCTGACCAAGCGAAGTGACGGGCGCGGTGCGCAGTGGTGCCGAGCCAAATAGCCGTACAATGTTGAAGTAGTGCAGCGCCCGCAGGAAATAAGCTTCGCCCACCAGCTGGTTGCGGTTGGTTTCGCTCATGTTACTGATACCGGGAACGTTGGCAATCACAGCATTGGCGCGGTTCACGCCGATGTAGGCGTAGCGCCACGTAGTAGTCAGGTCCACGTTATCGGCGCGCACAGCTAGCTTGTCGAACTCGAAGTTACCGGCCCCGGCGTCGGGCTTGAGAGTGATGTTCTCGGTGGGCAGCTCGGTGACGGTGATGAAGCCACGCGAGTAGTACTCAATCTCGGGCAGGATGGCGTAAGCGTAGATGAGCGCCGCGTTGGCATCGGCTTCGGTTTTGTAGAAGTTGCCCTGCGATACGAAGCCGTAGGGGTCTTCCTGGAGCGAGCAGCCGGCCGACAGTAACAGCGCCCCGGCCAGACCTAATTGTTGGAGAAGTTTCATGGTGGGAATGAGAATGCCGGTGATTAGATGCCAATGTTCAAGCCCAGCGAGAAGGCGCGGGGACGCGGGTACGAGCCGTACTGCTGGCCGTTGGCCGGCACCTCGGGGTCGAAGCCCTTGTGGAATTTGGTGAAGGTGTAGAGGTTGTTGCCGGAGAAGTAAATCCGCAGCGTCTCCACGTGCTTGATGAGGTTGGACTTGAAGTTGTAGCCCAGCGTCAGGTTCTGCACGCGCAGGAAAGAGCCATCGGTCACGAACCAGTCGGAGCCGTAGTAGGCGCGGTTTGAGTTCACGCTGGGAAAGTCGTTGGTGGGGTTGTCGGGCGTCCAGCGCTGGAGCTGGCGGCTGGGCGAGAACTTGCGGAAGTCAAACACGTCGTTGCCCTGCACCCCGTAGAGCTGGGCCGAGAGGTCGAAGCCCTTGGCGCGCAGCGTGGTGTTGAAGCTGTAGAGGAACTTGGGGTTGGGGTTGCCGATGATGGTGCGGTCGTTGTCGTCCACCTTGCCGTCGCCGTTCAGGTCCACGTACTTCAGCTCGCCGGGCTTGGCCATGTCGCCGGTCAGGCCGGTGGCCGCTCCCTCGGCGGTGCTCTGAATCACGCCGTTGGTTTTGTAGCCGTAGAACACGTTGATGGGCTGGCCCACGATGTAGGCGTTGAGCGGGGCGCGTAGCATTTCGATGTTGGCGCCGTTCCACACAAACTGGTCGGTACCCATGCTGATGAGCTTGTTGCGATTCACGGTCAGGTTGCCGCCCACCGTCCACTGCACCACCGGCGTGCGCAGCACTTCGGCGCTCATCCCCAGCTCGATGCCCTTGTTTTCAATCACGCCGTCGTTCACCCACACCCGGTCGTAGCCCGACGACGGCGTGATGTAGGTCTGGCGCAGCAAGTCGCGGGTGCGCTTGTAGTACACGTCCACGCTGGCCGTGAAGCGCTGGTCGAGGAAGCCCAAATCCAGGCCGGCGTCGAGCTGCGAGGTGGTTTCCCACTTCAAATCGGGGTTCGGCACGCCTTCCCAGATTTTGTTGTAGCCGTCGTAGCCGAAGGTGCCCGGCCCGAAGCCGGTCTGGAAGTCGCCGCCGGTGTAGTAGCGGGCCGAGCCCAGGCGGTCGAGTGTCTGGTAGGGGCTGATGCCTTGGTTGCCGGTCAGGCCGTAGCTCAGGCGCACTTTGGCTTCCGAGATGGTCGGAATATCTTTCATGAAGGCTTCTTCCTGCAGCTTCCAGGCCACGGCGGCCGAGGGGAAGAAGGCCCACTTGTTGTTCGCGCCGAACTTCGACGAGCCATCGGCCCGGCCGGTGAAGGTGAACAGGTAGCGTTCGAGCAGCGAGTAGTTCAGGCGGCCGATGTAGGAGTTGAGCAGCGACTTGCTTAGGCCGTTGGTAGTGTACTGCGTCTTGGCGGTGCCCAGGTTCTGATTGGCCAGCACGTCGTTGATGAAGCCGCGGCCTTCCAGGTAGGAAGTGCGCGAGTTGAACGTCTGGGTGGTGTAGCCAGCCACTGCGTTGAAGCTGTGAATACCCACCGACTTGTTGAACGTGAAGTAGTTCTCGTTCAGAATCTCGTTGCCGTTGTAGTTGTTGATGGTGCCGAAGCCGTTGTACAGGTAGCCGGTGTTGGTGATGTTACGCGGCTGGTAGTTGTCGTCCACCGCGTTGCCGAACTTGTCGCTGATTTGGGTGCGGAAATTCAGCCACTTCGTGAGGTCCCAGCTCACGTAGAGCGTGCCCAGCACGTCGAAGCCCTTGCTGGTATTGGTCACCTCCTTCTGGTAGGCAATGGGGTTGCCGAAGTCGCGTGGGCCAATCTGGAAGTAGGTCCCGTCGGGGTTGTACACCGGGAACACCGGGTTGCGGTCGGCCGAGAGGCCGCCGCCCACGCGCTGGGTGTGGGTCATAATCAGGTTCACGCCCGCGCTCAGATTATCGAACAGCTTCTGGTCGAGGTTCAGGCGGCCATTGTAGCGGTTGTACACGTTGCCGATGTTCAGCCCTTCTTCGCGGTAGTAGTTGCCCGACACCGAGAACTTGGTGCGCTCGTTGCCGCCGTTGGCCGTGAGCGTGTGGGTTTGGGAAAATGCGTTGCGGTACACCAAATCGGGCCAATAGGTGCGGTAGGGCCACTTCGGCTTGCTGGGGTCAGTGCCCTTCAGCTCGGCCACCGAGGGGTAGTAGGTGCCCAGGTAGGTCTGGCCGGTGTAGAGCAGCGGCAGGCCAGCGTTGCCGCGCGCCTCGTTGTCGATGATGGCCACGTCTACCGGGTCCGACCACACGTCGAGCTTACTGGGCAGGGTCGAAATCGTGTTCAGCGTGCTCAGCGTGATGCTGGTTTTGCCCGCTTTGCCCTTCTTGGTCGTCACCAGAATCACGCCGTTGGCCCCGCGCGAGCCGTAGATGGCCGCCGAAGAAGCATCCTTCAGCACCTCAATGCTGGCAATATCGTCGGGGTTAATCTGCTTAAGGTTGCCGGCGTCGCCCCACGGAAAGCCGTCCACCACCAGCAACGGGCTGTTCGAGCCGTTGATGGAGCTGGAGCCACGAATGCGGATAGTAGCGCCCGCGCCCGGCTCGCCGGAGGGCACAATCACCTGCACGCCGGCCACCTTGCCTTGCAGCAGCTGGTCGACCGACGAGGCGGGCGTCTTGTTCAGCTCGCTGCCTTTCAGCGTGCCCACCGAGCCGGTGAGGTCGCTCTTGGCCACCGAGCCGTAGCCCACCACCACCACTTCTTCCAGGCTCTTGCTGTCTACCTTGAGGTTGCCGTCGATGGTGGTTTTGCCGTTCACCGGCGTTTCCCAGCTCTGGTAGCCTATAAAGGAAAAAGTGAGCATCGCGTCGGGCGAGGGCACCGTGATGGAGTAGGAGCCATCGGCCTGTGAGGAAGTACCCGTGGTAGTACCCTTTACCAGCACCGTCACGCCCGGCAGACCATCGCCGGAGGCGCCGTCGCGCACCACACCGCGCACCGTCAGGGCCTGGGCCCAGCTCAGCGTCGGGGCAAGCACCGCACAGAGCCATAGCAGGAGTATTTTTTGTCTCATAAACGTGTGTTCAAAGAGTGGGTAAAAAGGTGGGAGTTTGAGCGAAGCACTCTGGCGGGCAGACGAAAAGCACGTCCCGAAAGAATGGTAGTAACACACTTGGTATAGCGCACATCCAGTGGCAGAACAGCAATCGTTTGCAGGAGCAAAAGGCCAGATTTTACGCAGTACCACTGCCCTAGCTGCTATTCTATTTGCGTACTACAAACTTAATCTACACAGCCCGTTAGCAATGATACTTTTTTAGCAAAGCATTATCCTATTCAGCACTTTATCAGGCGCACCAGGGCTTTTAGGCGATGGGTTGTCCGTTTCGGACTGCTACTTGAAACGAAATCAGCTAAGGGAAATGCACGAGCCAAATGGCCTTTTGTTTACCAGCAGACATATGTTCGTTAACCAAGCAGAGCATTTGAACTATTGAACAAGATGGTATCAGCCAACATTTTACCTATGTTGCTGCCCACTTTTACCAGTCTTACAGACGCAGCCTGGACGATATGCACGCCCTTACTGCTACCTCACGCCAGCAGCACTCTCCTACCTGAAGCTGACGGGTTAGAAGACCGGCTTTGACGGCGTAACGGAGAGTAATTGATTTTTACACCGACGGCTCACTTCCAGACAGGCGCGAGCATTGTGGTAGGGGCATTTCCAAAAGCCGACTTTGTCCTGGTCATGCATTGGCTGGTAGTCGTCATAGACGCCCCAGCGCCACTCGCCGGCTTCGAAATCCAGTAAGTGCTGTTGGGCAAATTGCCAAGCCTGGTAGGAGCGGTGTAGCATAGCGGTGTCATGCGTCTGCTCGTAGGCGTGCAGGAAGCCAACCATCGCCTCGGCGCTTACCCACCATTCGCGGTGAGTATCAATATGGGCGGTGGCTCGATTCAACTCGTGGGGCAGACTGCCATCGGGTAGCACGGCGGTAGCCGCCGCCTGGGCCAAGCGCTGGGCCGTGGCGTTTACCTGGGCCAGCAGCGCGGCATCATCTAGGGCAGCAGCGGCTTCGGGTAGCAGCCAGGCTGCCTCGATGTCATGGCCGTAGGAAACCAAGTCTGCCACCGGCGTCCAGTCGCGGGCAAAGAATAAGTGCAGGTGGCCCGTTTTTGCATCCACTATACGGGTTTCAAACACGAACAGCAGGTGGCGCAGCCGCTCGGCCAACCGTGCGTCGGGCCATCCGTGGTAGAGGTTGGCGTAAGCTTCCAGAATATGCAGGTGCGTATTCATGGTTTTGGGGGCATTCTGGTCCTTGTTGCTCAGGCGTAAGTCGTCGAGCAGCTCGCCCGTTTGCGTGAAAGCTTCGAAATAGCCGCCCAGCTCCACATCGTAGCTGTGCGCTTCGATCCACTCGAAAAGCTGCTGGCTAGCCTGCAGCGCCCGTGGCTCGCGCGTGGCATGGTAGTACTCGCTCAGCCCGTACATGGCAAAGGCCAAGGCGTACACCTGCTGGCGAGTATCACGGGGGCGCCCGTGCGCGTCCAGGAGCCAATACAGTCCACCATGCTCGGTATTCATAAAATGCGTGAGCAGATAGTCGTAGGCCCGGGTGGCGGCAGCCAGGTAATCGGGGCGCCCGGTGTGGCGATACAGGGCCGAGAACGTCCATAGGATGCGGGCATTCAGGATGCTCCCTTTGTCGGCGTTGCCATCCGGTTGACCCTGGCTGTTTATGCGGCCGATAAAGCCGCCCCGGCCTTCGTCTATGGCTTTGGTCAGCCAGAAGTTGGCAATGCGGGCCAGCTCGGTCTCCATATCCTGCTGGTAGGCTGCCAGCAGGTCCGTCAGGGGTGCAGTAGCGGGGGCACTCATGCGCCCACGCCGTTGTACGACAGCGCCTTATCAGATTGCATCTCCTGGGCAAAAGCCTGGTTGGCGTCAATCAGCGCGTTGATTTGCCGCACCGAGGCCGCGGAGGAATACTCGTCGGCGGGCGTGTGCAACACGTAATCCATCAGCTGGTCGACCGTGGATGTGGCTACGTGCATGCGCGTGTCCGACGAGGCGTAGTAGATGAAGACCGTGCCATCCTCGTCCAGGATCCAGCCGTTGCTGAAGGCCACGTTCGATACGTCGCCAACCCGCTCCTCCCCTTCTGGCGCGATGAAATAGCCCCCGGGCTTGTGCAGCAGCTTGTCTGGTTGGGTTAAGTCGGTCAGGAACAGATACAGCACGTAGCGCAGGCCGGCAGCGGTGTTGCGTACGCCGTGGGCCAGGTGCAGCCAGCCGTGGGCGGTTTTGATGGGCGCGGGCCCCTGCCCGTTTTTGGCCTCGTACACGGTGTGGTACTGCTTGCCATCGACAATCCACTCGCGGCTCACCACGGCATTTTCCATCGAATCCGTCAGGCCGAAACCGATGCCGCCGCCCGCGCCGGCTTCGATGAAGCTGTCCTGGGGCCGGGTGTAGAGGGCATATTTGCCCTGCACGAACTCGGGGTGCAACACCACGTTGCGCTGCTGGGCCGAGGGCGTTTTCAGATCCGGCAGCCGCTCCCAGGTAATCAGGTCGTGGGTGCGGGCGATGCCGCACTGCGCCACGGCCGACGACTCATCGCCGGGCCGGGCCGCAGGGTCCTTGCGCTCGGTGCAGAACAGGCCATAAATCCAGCCATCCTCATGCCGGGTCACGCGCATATCGTACACGTTCGTGTCGGGCTCCGCCGTTTCCGGCATCGTGATGGGCCGTTCCCAAAACACAAAGTTATCGACCCCGTTGGGGCTCTCGGCCACGGCGAAAAACGACTTGCGGTCAAGGCCTTCCACGCGGGCAACCAGTAGGTAGCGCCCATCGAGCTTAATAGCCCCGGCATTGAATACGGCGTTGATACCCAGGCGCTCCATCAGGTACGGATTGGTTGCCGGGTTCAGGTCGTAGCGCCAGGCGAGCGGGGCGTGCTGGGCCGTTAGGGCGGGGTATTGGTACCGGTCGTAGATACCATTGCCGAGTGCCTGTTTGGTATTAGATCGGGTAAGCAGCGCAGCATGTTGCGCCTGGAGGTCGTGCTGGCGGTGGCGAAAGTTGTTTCCCATCAGATAAGGTCAGACTAAGTAGTAGTGGCGAAAAGGTGGAAAGCGGCGCTTGGGCTACGCGCCGCCTGGGTGGCCTGCTTACAGCCCACGCTGCATTATTGCTTGATGAATTTGATGGTATGGGCCATGCCCCGGTATTGCGCCCGCAGTAGATACAAGCCGGCCGGTAAATCAGCCGTGGGCAGGGTTTGGGTAGCGCTGCGCACGGTGTAAGTACCAAGTTGCTGCCCCTGGCTGCTGAGTACCATGAGATGCGTGCCCACTGGCCAGTTGGGGCCCAGCGCTACGGTGAGGGTGCCGGCCGCCGGGTTGGGGTAGGCGTGCAGGCTGTGGGCAGCAGTGGCAGCAGTTGTAGACGTTACTAAACTACCGTAGGCTTCCAGCTCGCGGATGGAATAGCCGTAGCTGGTGCCCCGGGCCGTGCCCAGCACTTTCACGTAGCGTCCCGCCACGTTCAGATTGGGGTGGTCGTTGTGCAGGGCGGAGTTGGCGCTGACGGTCACGGCCGTGGTCCAGTTCACATTATCCGGCGACACCTGAATCTGATAATCGCGCCCGTAGGCATTTTCCCACACCACGTTGAAGCGGTTTAGGTTGTAGTTCGCTCCCAGGTCCACTACGAGCTGTTGCGGGTCGGCGTAGGCAGATGACCAGCGCGTGGTCCGGTCACCATCCACGGCCAGGCTGGCTACGTTGCCTTGCCCCTGCTCCGTGGATGATACCGTTACCGGCCGGTTCAACGCCAGGTTGCCGGCCGACGGATTGGGTAGGCCCCAGCCCGGCATCTCGTCGCGGGTTAGCACATTCGGCGCCGTGTAAAGCGCGAGCAGCTGGGCGGACGTGTTTTGCGAAAACACCAGTTCTGACCATCCCATGAAGTAGGTCCAGAGGGGCTGAGCCCGCAGAGCAGCGGGGGTAGGCAGCACGCCGGTTTCGCCGATGGCAATGGGCTTACCGGCCGCCACGCTCAACATAGCATTATACTTGGCTGGGGTCAGGCCGTCACCGTTGTAGAAGTCCAGCGAGGCCACATCGAAATAGCCGGCACCGGGACTATAGGAGTTCACGTCGCTGGGCAGCGTGGGAAAGTCCTGAATATTCCAGACCCAAATAATATTGGTCAGGCCACGCGTGCCTTGGAGGTAGTCGTGGGTAATCTGGTAGAGCTTGGCCGAGCCATTTGGCCCCGGCCGGCCGCCCCACCAGAAAACCGGTTGGTTGGTTTCGTGCAGGGGCCGAAACGCTACTTCCACGCCCCGGCTTTGCAAGTACTGGAAGTAGGGCACCAGCTCATCAAGCCAGGCTTTCCAGCGGTTGTTGAGCACGGTACCGTTGGTGGTTAAGCTGGTCCAGTCGGCGTCCGACATCGTGCTCTTGACGCCCGTGTCAAACGAGCATGGCGACACATTCTGGGCTGGGTTGCAGGCGTGCCAGGTCAGGGTGACGAACGCCCCGCGCTGCCACTGCTTTTCCGCCTCGTAAATCATCTGCCAGCGGTCGGGGTAGCTGTTGAACAGAAAGTCGCCGCCCCACAGCCCCGCGACCTTGCCCGTCACAAACTCCAGCTCGTCGGTATAGTACGTGGGCGAATTCAGCGGCTCCTTATTGTGCATACCGCCGATGGTCGAGGTACCCCGGATGGTGTAGAGGTAGTTGAGCGACCTAAAGGGCGTTTGGGCCGCGGCTGCGCCGGGCAGCAGCAAGGCTAGGCCCAATACGGGCTGCCGCAGGTGCTGCCCGCAAGCGGTCAGCAGGTTTCGGAACGAGAAGGACATCATGGGTGGGATTGGAAGAGGTGCGGCAAGCGGTAATCAAATTTCGCCGGTAGCGGATGGGGGCGGTAATGATTTTTTACCGTTGTGTGGTACTGATGTGGCACCGAAAGGCGGTCTGAAGGAGCCTACCAGCTACCGTCAGAGACGACTGTCTCCGGGCTTAATCATCCCCCAACCGCTCCCACCACGTCTTTTTCAGCACGGCTCCTACAGCCACCAGAATCACGACCGTCACAAGGAGCGGCACGTGCTGAGAGAGCAGCAAATACATCGGCAGAATCGTGAGGCAGAGCTGCGCGATGATACCCAGCACAATATTGAACATGTTGCGCCCGAAGTTGCGATTGGGCTGAAAGGCCGGGTCTTCGGCCTGCACGGCTGTCAGCACCGGGCCCCAGAAACCCCACGGCCGCACGGTTTTGTAGAAGGTGTGGAGCACTTTCGCTTCTGTAGGCGGGGCCAGGTACGTGCCCAGGACCGAGCCCGCCAACGAGATGCCGAACAGCAGCGGGAACCAGTACAGCAGGTTGCCAGCCGGAATCAGGACCCCAAAAATCATGGCGGCCACGATGCCGGTGAGCATGCCTACAGCGAAGCCTGTAGCATTGAAACGCCACCAGTGCCATTTCAGTACGTTGGAGGCCACGTAGCCCCCGTAGAGTGCCGACACGATGAACTGCAGTACCGTGTTTACGTCCTTGGCAATAAAGCCCAGGGCGACGCCCACCGCTACTACTACCACGCCCACCAGGTAGTTCATCGAGATGATGCGGCTGGTGCTGGCCTGCGGGTTAATGTACTTGAGGTAGATGTCGTTAACGACGTAGGCCTGCGCCGCATTCACCGTGCCGCTGAACGTGCCCATAAAGGCGCCGAGCAACCCGGTTAGTACTAGTCCCATCAGCCCGACCGGCAGGAAGTTATTGATGGTCAGTGGCAGAATACGCTCGAAGTCGATGGTGCCATCGGGCGCTTTTAAGTTCATCTGCTGGTAGTAGAGCAGGCCCAGCACGGTAAGGCCAATGATGAGCGAGTAGCGGATAGGCAGCAGGATGATGGATACGAAGCCGCTCATTTTGCTGGCATCCTCGGGCGAGCGGGTCGAGAGAATTTTCTGCATGTCGTAGTTCGGCGCGGGGCCCGCCAGCGAAGCAAACACGCCCTTAAAGGCCATCATCATAAAGAACACCCCGAACAGCGAGTAGCCGTCGCTGGAAATCTTGCTGTTCACTTCCGGGATGATGCGCTGCCAGTCGAGCCCCAGCCGCCAGCCGAAAAAGGGATTGAACCACCCCTCGGGCACGGCCAATTGCTTGCCCTGCAGGTTGAGGTAGGCAATGGTGGCAATGGCAAAGCAGGCCACCGTCATGATGGCGTATTTAATTAAGTCGCCGAGCACGATGCTGTGCATACCGCCCACGATGGAATAAAACATGGCAAAGAGCGTGAACACAACACCATACACGTGCGGCACATACTGCGGGGCCACGTCGAAGGGCACGTAGCCCTTCACCAATTCCCAGGGGATGAAAATCTCCATGAACTTGCCCAGCCCCACGAAACCGTAGGCCAGGAAGCCCAGGCAGCTGAGCAGCGCGAAGGCAATGACCACCTGGTGGGAGGCTCCTACGCCGGGCCCCTTCTGCCCGAAGCGGGTGGCCAGCCACTCAGCCCCGGTACTGGCGCCCGAACGGCGTAGCCAGCGCGAGAGGTACATCATCAGAAATACCTGGTTGAACACCGGCCACAGCCACGGAATCCAGATGCTTTTCATCCCATACACGAAGCACAGGCTCACCATCCACATTGTCCCGCTGATGTCGAACATATCGGAGGCGTCGCTCAGGCCTAGCTTGTACCAGGGCAGCGTGCGGCCGCCCAGCATGTAGCTATCCTTGTCGAGACTAGCCTTTTTGCGGTAATAGAGGCCGATGAACACCGTAGCCAGCAGGTAGGCCGCAATAATGAGAAGGTCGAGTAGATGAAGACGCATAAGCGCTGGATGGGAATGGCTACGGCAGCCCTAAGGCAAGGCCAAAGGCAGATAGCTGGCGGGAGAGATAAGTGCTAGCAAAAGTATTCTCGTCTTCGTTGCTTTTAGTAATGATATTTTATCGTTCTCTTGACAAAATGAAACAATAGGTTATTTCCTCTGTATCATTTTACTTCCTTTTATAGCCCTGTTGCATACTTTCGTTTTATCAAAGACTCCTAGGGCATAGATACTATCTTGTCACAAAGCTTACCTCTGCCGTCCACTCATGCAGCACACTATCATGCGGGAAATTACCCCGCTCACCCAAAACGATTGTTTTATGCTCTTCTCGCGGGTGAAGAAGGAATTCTCCTTTCCGCTGCATTGCCACGAAGAGTTTGAGTTGAACCTGATTTTGAATGCGCCTGGTGCCAAACGCATCGTGGGCGACCATGTCGAGGTAATTGAGGACCAGGAACTGGTACTTATCGGCTCAAACCTGAACCATGCTTGGTTTACGCATCAGTGCGTGAGCGAGGAAATTCAGGAGCTGACCATCCAGTTTCACAAAGACCTGCTCGACGAAAAGTTTCTGCGCCGTAATCAGCTTAGCTTTATTCAGAAGATGCTGGAAAATGCCCAGCGCGGCATCCTGTTTTCCCGCGAAGTCACCAGCCAGATTCGGGAGCGGATTCTGGGTCTGGAACACAAGGTCGGCTTCGATTCGGTGCTGGAGCTGCTTTCCATTTTGCATGACTTATCTACCTCGCGCAACATGCGCGTGCTATCTGATTCGTCCTTTACCGCCGAGCGTCCGCAGGCCAACAGCCGCCGTATCGAGAAGGTCTTCGAGTACCTGAACACCTATTACAGCCGCCCCATCACGCTGGCGGAAGTGGCTAAAATCGCCAACATGCCGGAGGTGTCGTTCAGCCGCTTTATCAAGAAGCGCACCGGCACTACCTTCATCGACAGCCTCAACGAAATTCGCCTCGGCCACGCCTCCCGCATGCTGATCGACACCACCCACAGCGTGGCCGAAATAGCCTATAAATGCGGCTTTAACAACATCTCTAACTTTAACCGCATTTTCAAAAAGCGGAAAAAGTGCACGCCCAAGGAATTTCGCCAGAGCTTCTCGGGTACGCGGCTGTTTATTTAAAGTCCGACCAGATTATACCTGGTGGGGAAACAACTATAAGGACTTGAATGGCAAGCCCGGAGGCCTAAAACCCGCGCTGTTGTTTTCCGATTTTATCCTTCTTTGATTCTATTTTATCCATCTGCTTGCCCGGCAGATTTTTCTGTTTTTCTTACCAGCACCACTTCCCGCTACCCTCCCGCTGCAACAGCTGTCAGCGAGTCAGCAACGGGGTAGTCGCTGAAATTCGGTAGCGGTTACGCTCCACTCGCAGGGCGCTGGCCCGCCGCTGCTTCGTGGCTTTTCGACAAGCCGCCGCTTTGCTTCTGAATGCTTTTCGCCCCACCCTCACCGGGGCCGAAACTCTCTGCTTTTCGCCGCCGGCTTCGCCTGGCTGAATGCTTCCGCACGTCCCCTATCCACTAAACCCCACCACCTCACCATGAAAATGACTACGCGTATTCTAGCCCTTTGCACGGGGCTGCTCTGCTCGTCGGCGGCTACGGCTCAAACCAGCTACAAGAGCCTCAACTACCTCTACGGTATCTCGGGCACCAAAACGGCCTCCGGCATGCACAACCGGGAGCCCAACTCGGCCCCAGCCACCTGGACCAATCAGATAAACGCCACGACCGGCAAATATCCCGCGCTCTGGAGCGGCGACTTTCTGTTTGCCAGCGCCGACGTAGCCAACCGCCAGACGATGATCAATGAAGCCAAAGCCCAATGGGCCTCGGGTGCGCTGATCAATATCATGTTCCATGCCTGCCCGCCCACCCAGGCCGAGCCCTGCGCCTGGGAAGGCGGGGTAAAAAGCACCCTGACCAACGCGCAGTGGACCGAACTGATCACCAATGGCACGACGCTCAACAACAACTGGAAAGCCCGCCTCGACGTCATTGCCGGCTACTTGCAGGACTTGAAAAACAACGGGGTGGAAGTCTATTTCCGGCCCCTGCACGAAATGAACCAGGGCATTTTCTGGTGGGCCGGGCGGCCCGGCCCCAATGGTACCGCCCGGCTCTTTCAGATTACGCGCGACTACCTGCGCAATACCAAGGGCCTGACGAACCTGATCTGGGTGTGGGACCTGCAGGATTTCAGCAGCCTCTCGTCGGACTTGGCCAACTACAATCCCGGCAGCAGCTACTGGGACGTACTGGCCATGGATATGTACTACAGCGACGGCCAGGGTTACACCACGGCCAAGTACAATGCCATGGTGAATGCGGCGGGCGGCAAGCCGATTGCCATTGGTGAATGCGAGGTGCTCCCGTCGCCGGCGTTGCTGACCGCTCAGCCGAAGTGGGGCTTCTTTATGGGCTGGTCAGAGCTGGTGTACAATTCCAATTCGACGGCCACTATTCAAAACACCTTCTGGGCCAGCAACGTGGTAGTCCGCGACGAGATGCCGGGCTGGAACGCGCCCAACATCGCCTACCAGCGTCCGGTCTCGGTCACGTCGGCCTACAACGGCACCAACACCGGCGCTATGGCCGTGGATGCCAATGGCACCACCCGCTGGGAAAGTGCCTACGCCAACAACCAATCCATTACCGTCGACCTGGGCGCTACTTACACTATTAACCGGGTGCGCCTGGCCTGGGAAGCGGCCTACGCCAAAGACTATCAGGTGCAGGTATCCACGAACGGCACCACCTGGACTACTATTAAGGACGTGTGGGGCAAAACTTCCGCCGCGGCCGACAACTATACCGGCCTGAATGCCAGTGCCCGCTACGTGAAGGTGTACTGCATCAACCGTGCTACCGCCTACGGCTTCTCACTGTATGAATTTGAGGTATACGGCACCGCCGCCGGGGCCCGCACTGCCCTGGCAGCTCAGCCGGATGCCCAAGCTGGCGAAGTAGCGGTGTTCCCCAATCCGGCCAACGACAACGTGACCGTGCGGCTGGCACAATACGGCGCGGGTGGCAGCCAGCTCACGCTCCGCAACGGGCAAGGAAAAGTTCTATTCAGCGTACCAGTACAGGGGGCTGAGCACACGCTGGAGTTAGCCCTCTATCCGGCCGGCATGTACCTGCTTACGCTTTCCAATGCGTCGGGCCAGGTAACGCGCAAAATCACGAAAGAGTAGCCGGCGCTGACATTCTGAGTATACACGCATGAAAAAACTTCTATTTCTCGCTCTGGGCTTGCTGCTGCTCGATAAGACGCAGGCCCAGACGGTGCGCTCCGTTCTGGCTGATTTTGGCCCGAATGACGGTACCAACGGCGCTATCACGCCCAGCCCTGACATCAATGGCAACTATTGGAATAACATCCTGAACCTGACGGGTGTGGTCGATACCTTCCGGCTGGTAGACAAGGCCAACCAGCCCACTGGCGTCAAGCTGAAGGTGGGGGCCAACTTCCAGACCAATGGCATTCTCAACGGGGGCTTGCTGGCTCCCAGCCCCGCGCTGTTGGGCGAATATGCCATTGCCACGGCCACGCAGGACTATTTCTTTCTGCAAAACGCCGCCACACTCCGCTTCAGCGGCCTCGACCGTAACAAGCGCTACGTGTTTCACCTTTTTGGCAGCCGCGAACTAGCCACCGAAGTGCGCACCACACAATACCGGTTCACGGCCAGCAATGTATCGAGCGTACGTCTGACCACCAGCGGCCCCAACGTGGGCGCCAACGGCTACGCGGGCAACAACAACACCCTGGCCCACTCCGATACTCTCACGGCCGACGCCAATGGCGTTATCAGCCTGGAAGTGAGTCGCACGGCCGGGACCTACGCTTTCCTTAACCTGCTGCGGCTCGACATCGTCACTGGCCGGAGCACGCCCACCGTCAACTACGTCTTTCAGAATCCCGGCTTCGAGCTGGGCAATCTAAATTTCTGGACGCCCATGGCCCAGGGCACCGGTGCTGCAGCCACTGTTACTACCATTACTCGGCACGCCGGCAGCTACGCAGCCCAGCTCACGGGCGGCAGCTTAGGGCTGGAGCAGCAAATCAGCTACCGCAATACAACGGGTGCTAACGCCTATAAGCTGAGCGGCTACTTCTACAACCCGAGCACCAGCGCGCTACGGGGCAGCCAGACCGCGCATCTGGAACTGCTCTACTACAACAGCGGCGGGGCACTGCTCGGCCGGTTCAATTCTGACTCCCTGGTGGCCACGTCGACTACCAACGTCTGGACGAAGTTGGAAGCCGCGGGCTCTATTCCGGCGGGCACTGCCTTCGTCAAGGGCAAGGCGGTCTGGCGCAACGCTACCGGGGCAGCGGGCAGCGTGTATTTCGACGACTTGCTGCTCGAAAACTACGTGCCGCAAAATCCGCTCAAGCTGGTGTATATGGGCTCGTCGGTGCCCTTCGGTCAGGGTGCCACCAGCAACTATGGCTACACCGCCATGTATTCGGCTCTGCTGGCGCAGCGGGCTGCGGCTGGCACCGGCCAGCCCTGGGTTACGGCCAACATCAGTGTCCCCGGCAACAACACAGTGGACGTGCTGAACCGCTTCGATGCCGATCTGCTGCCGCAGGGAAGCAAATACGTGGTATTTGCCCTTGCCTTGGGCAACGAAGGTATACTTACTGGTGGTCAACCCATTTTCAACCAGTTCCGCACCAACCTGCTCCAACTCATTCAGCGGGCGCGGGCCAACGGCTTGGTGCCGATTATCACCAACGGCTATACCCGCAACGACTATGGCCCCACCGAATATACCTTCACCCGCCAGATGAATGCCCTGATTCACGGCTGGAACGTGCCCAGCGTGAACCTGCTCGGGGCCGTGGACGACGGCGCCGGCCGTTGGGCTTCCGGGTACTGGACTGATGCGCTGCACCCCAACGACCGGGGCCATGCAGAAATGTCCCGTACCCTGGTGCCTTCGCTCTTTGATGCCCTGCATGCCAGCAAGCCCCAGCCTACCCGCCGCGTCAGCAGCGGCATTACCCTTACCACTACCGCCGTCGCGTCCGCTCAGCTTGTCCGATTGGTGCCCGAAGAAGTGGTGCATCCCTTTACTACGGCCATTCGGTTCAAGACCAGTACGACGGGCCAACTGGTTGCAATCCGCGACAGCGCGGGCTTAGCGGCTGGTACTTTGCGCGTGGGCACTGGTGGCATAGTCGTGTACCAATCAGCCAAAGGCCGCACCATCACGGGAACCGTGCCGGTAACCAATAACCGCTGGCACAAGCTGGTGCTCACGCACTATTACGCCCGTGGGGCCACCATGCTCTACGTGGATAGCGTACGTGAAGGCAGCGTGGCTGAACGCCTGCGTCCCACCCGGCTCGAAATCGGCGGCAACGCAGCCCCGGCCCGCGTGCAGTACCGCGACTGGCTGTTCTACCGCTCAGGTATGAACCAGGACGAAGTGCTGGCCTTGGCGGCCGATTCATTGCTGAAGTCAAGCCTTGAAATCTACGCGCCGCTCGACAGCCGCCGCATAGCCGCGCCCGACTCGCTTGCCAATCTGGCCCAGAGCCTAAACACGCTGGCACGAGTAGGCAGCCCGTTAGCCATTCGTGTGAGTAGCCTCACTAAGCAAGTGAACATCTACCCAACGGTTACCGCTGACAATGTGTACATCGACGCTCCCCTAGAGTTGGATAGGTCGGCTGTAATCGTGTATGATGTAACCGGTCGAGTGGTGTTGACTACACGCTTGAATCAGGGGCATTTCAGTGTGGCATCGTTGCCCGCCGGCCTGTACTTAGCAGCTTTCTCGCTTCAGGGCCAAGTCGTTTACAAACGCTTGATAAAGGCGGATTTATAAAGTAGTACTTCTAATAGTGTTGGTGATGTGCTGAAATTAAAAACGGTTTCAGCAGCCAATTGTGTGTTTATAAAAATGGTCGTTTAAGCAGGCCCTTGTGTTGCGCCGCAACTGCTCTTCCATGTCCAGTGCCGCCTTAACGCACCAGGCCTGCATCGTTTGGCCTTCGTTTTTTGCCCCGAGCCTTCCCAGCACGTATACCGGCTATGCTTCGCCGTTTTCTTCTCGACCCCGACCGCAGTGGCCTGTTCTATCTGCTGCTCTTTATCGCCCTGATCGCCGCAGCTCTCTTTGTCGATCATGCCTTTGACGCGCACTACTCCGTCATCGGCAGTGTGGCCTCCTTCCTGGGCCTGTTCACGGCCTTTCAGAGCTGGAAAGCGGCGCACGAGGCCTCACGCAATGCTGACCAGGCCCTGGCTCAGATGCAGCAGGTCACCCGCGACACCCAGGCCCTGGCCCAGTCCAACCATCTGATTGATCAACAAATCCGGCTGGCTGTCACCACCATCAGCGACGCGACCCGCGAGCTGCACAAGGGCTACCAGCCGGTGCTGGCTGAGGTGGCCGAGTTTCTGGAAAAGGCGGCCGGCAGTGAGTACTTGGCCATTATGACGGATACAGCCGCCATCGGCAAGTTTTTCCTCGGCTGCCAGCCCCACCAGCCTCACCGCGACCTGCATGCCCTCACTGACCGTATCCACGAGCTGCTGCTGGAGCGGGTGCGCGACGCTCGGGAGTTCTACTTGGCCTCCCTGGTGGCTGAAGCCCAGCCCAGCTGTTTTCCCCCGACTGGGGAGGCCAATAGTCTGTACACCCATTTTGCCTCCCCCATGTGGCAGCACCTCCGACCCGGCGAGCCCCTACCCGAGCAGGACTGGGACCGGCACCGGCGCGTGCACGGTGCCACGTTGCGCCAGGTGGAGGAAACCTTTGAGCTGTTTTCCGAGCATGCGGCGCAAAAAGCCGCCGGGCTCGGGCCGCACCTGCCCCTGTCGGTACTGCCGCTGCAGCTCTTTATCCGCGTGGATGTGGAAGCGCCCGAGCCGTTCCGCGCCCTGGTCATCTTTGTGGGACAGTATAACCTCAACCGCCTCTCGGAGGCCCGGGCCATGCACACGGCCGATCCGGAGCTGGTCCGTACCTTTCTGAGCATGTTTGAGTCAATCACCAGGCTTGATGGCCACGCCGGCTACCAGCAGCTGCGCCAACAGTGGCCCCTGTAAAAAAGGTGGCTAGTTCTTGGCAGGGGCCCTCTCCGCTGGTCTTGCGCGGCTTGCTGCTACCTAGGATCTGCGCTTGCCCGGCACTAGAGGCATCGTCGAAAACCACTTCCTCATTGAATGTTACCTTTCGTGCGGCCTTCCAGAAGCCTAGCCAACTATGTAGCTCCACTCTTATTCCACTTCCTCGGCGCCGTCGACAAGGTCCTGGGTGCGTTGGACCCGACCGTAGCGCCTGCGGGATAAAGGTAGACCCCTCCTCTAACCTAGTGGTTCAGCGAAAGGGTCAAAAAGGCAACTGAAGGTAGACGGGCAGACTAAGAGTTGCACTAGGTTAAACAGGGCATCTACAACCGATCCAAAACAGTCCCGGCACTGCATCATCCGGACCGTTCGGCTGCTCTCCTTTCAACCATGCCACCCTGGCTAGCCAACCTCGTCGGGTGGACTATTCAGGCTTGGTACGCCGCGCTGGAATCCTAGGAAGCGGCGGTACTCGTCTTTAGTCGGGTACACGAGCTGCACCATCGGCCCGACGCTGGCGTCGAGCAGCATGGTCTGAATCAGGTATCCAAAGGCTTGTAGCACGAAGCCGGCTTTTAGCTTGGGCACCAGCACGGCATTGTTGTCGGAATGGTGGATGCTGGTCAGATACTGAAATCCCAGGTCAGCAGCATGCTGGACAATAAATTTCAGAAAAGCTGAGTAGAGACCTCGGTTCTGATATTCAGGCAACACACCGGTGTTGGCCATAAAGTACTCCAGTTCACTGCGTTGAAAGCCATAGTGCCAGCCTACGGGCTCGTCTCCATCTAGCAGCAGGAAATATAGGTGCCGGGCTCCGTTCAGGTTCTGGCGCAGTTGGTCGAGGCGGGTGCTTTCCGGGACGCTGAGCAAATATGCCAGCGAGCTTCCTTCATGCTCGTGGGGAAACACGCGGGCCTGGTGAAGGGTGAATACGGCCTGCCACTGGTCGGCATCTACCTCTGCCACTGTATAGGAATCAAACAAAGAGGTTTTTAGCATGGGCGGCACCGGCGCAGGTGAGGTAAAGAGCTGAGAAGAAGCAGCAAGATAGGGGGCATCCTTCACCTAAACGGTCCGAAATTCTGACTACAGAACTTCTGCTAGATTCACTTATCTCGGTTGAGATACAGGAGTTGATCGGCGGGATACACGCGCAGCAGGGCAGTCATCCGGTCAAATACTACTTGGGCAAGCGAGTTGGAAATACCGCCGTTCTTCCCGACTATGCTCAGGTAACGGATCTTGTGCCCATGCCCGTTTGGGTGGGCACGGCTCACGCCGCTGAGTCGGTTGAGGCGGCGCAGGTTGGGCGTGCCTGTGCTGCGCACGAGCAGGATGGCCGGGAATGTTTGCATCGTGGTGGCGAGCAGGGCTATGTCGGCGCCGCCGTGGAAGCGCAGCGAATCCGGCAGCCGACACCCCTGGGTCTGCAAGTGGGTCGCCGTGACCTCTTGCAGGACGAACCCCTGTTTCGTCAAGTGAGCGGCTAAAGCCAACAGTGCCGTGCGGGCACTGTCGGCTCGGTACAGCAGCACACGGTCACTACCGGGTTGAGGGGTAGTGGTCGGGGCGGGCCAGGGTTCCGGCAACCACGCCTCCCGGCTTTGGCTCCATGCCTGGGAAGCAGACAGCATGCCAAGCACAAGCATCAGCAGACCAGTTTTTAAGCGATGCATCATCAGGGAAGCTGCGTTAGGGCGGCATCTGCGCTGTACCAGTACTCAGGGAGTACTCGCTCGAAGGAAGTTCCAGCAGAGGAAGAGCTGGCAGGTGCACGTGCACGAAGCTAACTGTTGGCAGTGGTTCACGAAAACGGTCGATCTAGCGAAACGAGGGAGTGAACTGATACGAGGCTACTATAGCCTCTCTACAACAAGACGTGTCCCGTTACAAGAACTGCTTTTTCTACCTTTGCGGCAGGGCAACGAAGATCTACCCAAAGGATCCGCTTGGTTGCTTAACCACTCCCGTGTACGATGGCCTCTACCCCGCAATTTGTCGAATTCGTTGTCGAGCAGCTCAACGCCGCCGGGCAGGTGAGCACAAAGAAAATGTTCGGGGAGTACGGTCTGTACTGGGGCGACAAGCTCTTTGCCCTGGTCTGCGACAATCGCTTATACGTGAAGCCCACCGCGGCCGGCCGCGCCTTCTGGCCCGCAGCAGTCGAGGCGGCGCCGTACCCGGGCGCCAAACCCAGCTTTCTGATCGAAGAGCAGCTAGAAGATCGGCAGTGGTTGGCCACCTTGGTTCGCCGCACGGTCGAGGACTTGCCGGAACCCAAGCCAAAGTCTCCCAAACGGCGTACCAGCCCCTAAGCAGGCGCTTGATTGACGAGAGGGGCCGACCACGCAGTAGCGTGCAAAGCCAGTGAAAAATTTGACATTCTGCCCATACGTTTGCTGTAGGCTTGTACTCATCGCTGATTCACGCATGCCTTTTGTCGATCTTGAGTACCGGGCCGTTAAACCGGCGCTGATGCTGGCCCCCTTCGTGGAAAGTTTCTGGATGCTGGTCAACCCAACGGACGTAGCAGTACCCGTTGTGCTCGTGCCCGATGGCCGCGTGGATGTGTTGTTTTGCTTTTCCGCTGAGGCCCCTTACCGCGTTCTGCTGTTGGGGCTACAGAACCGACCCGAGGACCAGGTGATTTCACCCTACTCCACGATGTTTGCCATCAGCTGCACCCTGCTGGCCGTCGAATACCTATTGCCTGCGCAAGGAGGCTCCCTGCTGCACGACGGCCGGGAATTGCCCGACGACTACTTGGGGATGAGCGCGGAGGACCTACGGAATTTTGATAGGTTCTGCGCAAACGCCTCGGCGCGCCTGACGCATGCCCTGCCGAACGCCATCGACCCGCGTAAACGCACGCTCTTTGCCCTGCTGTATGCCTCTGGGGGCAGCCGGTCAGTTCAGGCGTTGGCCGAGGCCGCCGGGTGGAGCCCCCGGGAAATTAACCGGTATTTCACCCGGCTTTTTGGCCTGTCGCTGAAAGCGTATAGTTCCATCCTGCGATTCCGAGCTACGTGGCCCCAGCTCAAAGCCGGACACCTGTACGCCGACGGGGACTTTGCCGACCAGGCGCATTTCATCCGCGAGGTGCGGAAATACACGGGCGCCGCGCCCAAGCAGGTGGCGCGGAATTATGATGACCGATTTATTCAATTTTCCACCTTGCCGGAAAAATAAGTTTGCATCGAATCAACTCATTCGATGCATTCATGGTACTTCAAAACCAACACATTGCCATTGTGGGCGGCGGCCCCGGCGGCCTGACCCTCGCCCGCTTATTACAAGTACAGGGCGCTACCGTCCACGTCTACGAACGCGACCAAAGCCGCGACGTCCGGGTCCAAGGCGCCACATTGGACCTGCACGAGGACTCGGGCTTGGCGGCACTGCGCCAGGCACAACTGCTGGACGAATTCAAGGCCCACTACCGCCCGGGCGCGGATCGGTTGCGGTTGCTGGACCAGCACGCCTCCATCGTCTACGACCAGCATGCGGAAGCCCAATCTACCACCTTCGGGGACACCCATTTCCGGCCGGAGATTGACCGGGGACCCTTGCGCACGCTCTTGCTGGACTCGCTGCGGCCCGGCACCGTGGTGTGGGACCACCGGCTGGCGGGCATCACGGCCCACGGCACCGGGTGGCGCCTCGCGTTCGAGAACGGCACCACGGCCACGGCCGACCTTGTGATTGGCGCCGACGGGGCAAACTCGATCCTGCGGCCCCTGCTTACGCCCATCCGGCCGTTCTATTCCGGCGTGACGGTCGTGGAAGGCACCGTCTATGACGCGGCCCGGAATGCGCCGCGCCTGCACGCGCTGACGCAGGGAGGCAAGCTGTTTGCCCTGGGCGCCTCCCGTTCGCTCATCACCAGCGCCAAAGGCGACGGCAGCCTCTGCTTTTACACGGGGTGCCACGCTCCCGAGGGCTGGGTGCGCGCGAGCGGCATCGACTTTTCGGACGAGCGGCAGGTGCTGGCCTGGTTCCGGCAGGAGTTTGCGGGGTGGGATGAGGTCTGGGAAGAATTGTTCACCACCGGTGCTACCCAGTTTGTGCCCCGGCCGCAGTACTGCATGCCCCTGGACCAGACCTGGGCGGCCCAGCCGAACCTGACGCTGCTCGGCGACGCGGCGCACCTGATGCCGCCCTACGCGGGCGAGGGCGTCAACATGGCCATGCTCGATGCGCTGGAATTGAGTTACTGCCTGACCGGTGGGCAGTTCAGCGAGCTGCGCGCCGCCATCGAGCATTACGAAGTCCACATGCGCCAGCGCGCTTCGCAGGCGGCCCAGGAAACGCTGGTCCAGACGGAAGCGTTGCACTCCCCCCACGCGCTGGCGCACCTGCTGAACCTGTTTGATGTGAGGCAGGAACAGGACAGATCTTGCTAGCCTCCCAAGACCGATGGCAGTTGACAAAAACGGTCATGGCTGTTGTAGAACCCTGCCCAGGGTCTGAACTGACTAGAAAGCGCGTGTTTTGAGGCACTTCTGCGCCGCAGCTGTGGCCAACGGATGTTTTTATCTCTTAAATCGGCAACATGAAAAAGCCCCTATGTATCGGCGCCCTGGCGCTGCCCGTAATCACCACCTTCCTGGCGGCTGCTCCGGTCCAGGCCCAAACCCAGCCGCTGCCAACCGGCATTCAGCGCACTGCGCTTCAGCGCCACGACCTGACCGCGCCCGGCCGGGAGACTGTGCAAACCCGCATTGACTTTGAGCCCGGCGCGGCGTTTGGGCGGCACCAGCACCCCGGCGAAGAACTCATCTACGTCCTGGAAGGCGCGCTGCAGTACCAGGTCGATGGCCAACCGCCGGTGACCCTGCACGCCGGAGAGGTGCTATTCATTCCGGCCGGTACGATGCACGCGGCCAAAAACATCGGCAAGACCAAGGCCTCGGAACTGGCCACCTACATCGTGGAGAAGGGCAAGCCCATTCTGACGCTGGCCCAAGAATAAGGCCCCTGCCGCAGCCCGGCCGAATGCCGGATCATTGCTCAGATGAGGCCCTGGCCCACGCGGCAGCCTTTCGCGTCCCGCGTGAAGCGGCTACGCGAAGCAAGCGTAGGCAAGAGATTTTAACTGCTATACCATTCCATTTTTTCCTTACAGCCTTCCTCTCATGAACCAGACCCTTCGCGAGACCCCGCAATCTGTTTGTTCTGCTACCGCTACCCAACGCCCCGCCGCCAGCTTGGGGCGGGCCGAATACATCGAAGTGGAGCCCCACGTGCGGCTGCACGTCACCGACCTGGGCGAAGGCCGTCCGGTGGTGCTTATCCACGGCTGGCCCCTGAGCGCCGCCATGTACGAGTACCAGTACGCCCACTTACTAGAGAACGGCTTCCGGGTGATTGGCATCACCCTGCGCGGCTTTGGCCACTCCGATAAACCCGGCGGCCGGTATACCTACGACGTCTTTGCCGACGACATCAAGGTGGTGCTTGAGAAGCTCCGGGTGGAAGGCGCCACTATCGGCGGCTTCTCCATGGGCGGGGCCACCGTAATACGTTACGTGGCCAAGTACGAGGGTGCCCACGTGAGCCGTATGGCCCTGTTCGGGGCCGCGGCGCCGGTGTGGACCCAACGGCCGGACTTTGGCTACGGGGTCTGGACCAAAGCCGATGTTGACGGGCTTCTAACGCTGAACTACACCGATCGTCCGCAGCTGTTTGAAAACTTCGCCCAGCTATTTCCGGCTTCGCCCACCAGCGTTTCGCCCGGGCACGGCGCCTGGCTGGGCACTATTCAGGCGCAGGCCTCCCCCTACGCCATGGGGGAATGCTTGAAAACCTTACGTGACTCCGACTTGCGCGCCGACCTCCGGCAGATCAGCTTGCCCACACTGATTTTGCACGGCAGGCTCGACAAAATCTGCTCCTATGACCTAGCGGAGCAGATGCAGGCCCTGCTACCTACGTCGCAGTTGGTGGTATTCGAGAAGAGCGGTCACGCCCTCTTCCTTGAAGAAATGGATCAATTCAACAGTGAACTAGTGACCTTCGCGACTAAGGCATCCTAGCCGTAATCTCAAGTAGCCATAAACGTTGTTATCTCAGAGAGGAGGTCATCTCCAAGAGGTGACTTCTTCTTTTTAATCCGGTTCAGTGAAACGGTCATTATGAATTAATACATACTGAAGTGCAGGTCGTTACTTCGGTGGAACGTATGCGTTTAGTGCGACAAGGAAGTCTTGCAGCGTCATCGTATACGGCTCCTGTTTTTCGTCATAGTATATGGCATCCCAGAGTTCGACTTGCCCCTCCTCAAAGCGGATAATCAACTGATACACGTTGTATTCAGTATCAAACAGGTGTTGTTTTTCTTCTTGGGCTACGGCAATCGCCCGAAGCACATGCTCTTTCATCCAGGCACTACTCACTTCTAGGTCACAGAAAGAGGGAAAAGAGGCGTAGATCATGGCTAAGGGAAATGCTGTTCACACAAACGGTCCGAATAGCGAAAGGCAGGACAACCGAGTTCAGCAAGGGGATGCCCTAAGCAGTTGAGGCAAGTGATGGCCCACATGGTCCCCCAACACCTTATGGGAAGGTAGGTGTTTATACCTTCAGCCAGCAGGTGTCAGGCTGAACAGCGTGATGCTTTCGTCGACAGTGCGTTCTTTCTGAAAATGCAATTTCTCTAAAACGCTTGTAGAACGGTGGTTTTCGGAATGGGTATAGGCCTCTATTGCTTGGAGGCCGACCTGTTGAAACCCAAAGTGGATCACAGTTGAAATCGCTTCGTGCATGAACCCTTTTCCCTGAAAGTCCGGGAGTAGCTCATACCCAATTTCTGCCTTCGAAGCGTCTTCCGACCAGTTATACAAGCAGACCGTTCCGATCACGTGGTCTGCCTCACGCAACGTAATGGCCCAATAAATGGACTCCTCGCGTTGAACGCTTTCGGTTATGGCGTGGATGAAGTTCCGGGCGTCATCAAGTGAGGTGCTGGGTCGCCTGTCCAGATACTGGTTCACGTGCTCGTTCGACCGCAGCGCCCATATTTCCTGGTCATCGCTGCCTCTGAGCTGCCTCAAGGTCAGCCGTTGGGTTTGCAAAACCGGAAACGGTGTAAACTTTGTAGTTGTCATTTTTTCTTCCTGCGAATGTGTTGGGGAGGCCGCTTTGCTGACACCCCGCGCCCACGAACGTTCCCGCACCCAAAAGCAACTAGCAGGCGAGTGGTCGGATCAGTAGCATGAGGCGGGGCTTGTGAACGGAAGGTACACCCGTTAACGCGCAATGAGGCCACAGTGACAGGACTGGAAGTTCAGGAAAAGGGTCTGAATAGCGAAAGGAGGGATAAATTAATAGTTGTTGCAACGTAAGTTTACTTGTTATCTCCCTCCCCTCTTATGTCTAAGCTTGCCCCCGCCCCCCTTCACGTACTACAAAACGCGGTGGAGGACTTGTATCGGGCGTTCGGTGGGTATCCGCTCTCCTCACTCGAGGGGTGCCCCTGCTGCGTGTCGGCGGCCGATAAGGGAAAGGTCACGCACCGCGCCCTGCGGGAGTTAACCGAGGACGACTTGGGCCGGTATGCGGGCAAGGCCATGACCACGTGGGGTACCGTCGAGGATTTCAAGCACTTTTTACCCCGGCTCTTTGAACTGACGGCGGAGTTTCGGGCCCCGTACGACGAATACCTCATCTTCGGCAAGCTGGAGTACGGCCGCTGGCGCACGTGGCCGACGGCAGAAATCGAGGCCGTCGAGCGGTACTTCCTCGCGTTGTGGGATGTTGTATTGGTCAGCGAGAGCGAAGCGTGGCAGTTCCAGGACTACTTCGTGGCCCTGGCCGGCAGCTACCCGCACTTTGACGAGTTGCTGCAGCGGTGGGAAGCCAGCACGGACCCCACGGCGTGGGTGCTGTTGGGCGATGAAGTCTGCGAACACCGTCACGCCATTTTTCAGAACAAGTACTTCAACGGCCCCTTCCTGGCATCTGTCCCGCTGAGTCAACGCTTTCGGGCGTGGGTAACGTCCCAAGCAGTCCGGGACAAACTACTTGCTGCCTTTAGCCAGTGCTCTGATGAAACCACCGCCGAGAAATTGGGCGTAGCCTATGACCTGATTGAGTACGAGCTTAAGTACCCTGGCTAACTTCAGTGAAAGGGTGATTCTAGCAAAAGCAGGGATTGTTTTTTATAGACCTTTGCCGGCCTGCTCCGCTTCACTATAGTAGATCATCTTATGCCTACTCGTTTCTGCTTACGCATACTTCTGCACCTCATTCTGATTGTCATGTGCACGAATTGTGGTCCAACCAGCAGCGAAGAACAACGGCAAGCTGCTGAGCAGTTGCATGACGATACCGTTGAAGTCACGTCATTTGACATCAAGTACGAAAATAGCCCAGCGTTGGCAAAATGGGAAGTATGGGAAGCTGGGCGGGAAATTATATGTACCCCACCTGGTTGGAAGTCTCACTTGGAAGATGATGGTGCAACGCTCGTCCTCCTTCTTGCTGATAACACTGATAGTCCGGAGCGGATCACTTTCACTCGCTTAGAGAAAGATACTTCCTCCTTGGATTACCCAGCCCTGGCTCAGCAACTGATTAATGCACCCTTTCCCGGCTTTCAACTGGCAGAAGGGGACACCGTCAAGAAGCTTATGTTTCAGCATGATTTCGCCGTTGAACGAGATGTAAACTTACGTGCGACGGGCAGGGCCTTTCACGCTTATGGCTTAGTGTATGTGAATGATCGTAACCTGTACCACTTCCGCATCATCTTAGATAAGAGACGACTAAAAGCGTATCAAGGCGACCTCATCGACGACATTGTCGGAAATCTACAGATTGATAGAAAATATCTGATGAGGAATGACAACCCCTTACAACAGGTCATCTATCTTACCGCTCACCTTAACTAAGTCAAAAACACATTGATGGCGTATTGACTGCTTGGCCATACGGCTCTTAGCGGCAATGCTTGTAGAGGATAAGACTTGTTCAGCCAAATGGTCGAATTAGTAGAAGGAGCCAGCTTTTGGCTAGAGACTAGGGCGCTGTCAGTTCGTCTCCTTCACCTACGTCAATTTCCTCTACTTGCTGAAAGACCCCGTTGAACAAGGGTAGTCCCACGAGTTGGAGGATCTGCTGTCGAATGGTGGTTGGCATGATACCTTTCGGCTGTTTCATTTTTCGATATGGTCCCGCATGGGGCAGCCAATCGTAGACCTATAGCCCCTGTTTGGCAAAGTCCTTCCACACGTCGGGTGACCCCAAATGGGGCAAAGCGATGCTGCGCGCGATATCATCATGGCGCTGAAAATGCCCCTGGGCATCAATGGGGACTGGCCCGAGGCCACTGGTTGAAAACAGAGCGATGTTGCCTTCAGCATCCCGCGCAAACCAATCAGATTCGTCGCCGGGAAAACGTTCACTGAAAGTTTGAAGGGTAGCCGGCAAGGACACTACACATTGGTTTAGCCCCAACGAATATACTACTGAGCAAACTCACTTGGCTGTTGGGCCAAACGGTGGTTCTGGTAAGAGGAGGGTAATCAACCCTTTCTACGTCAACCATAGTGCCTTTCTAACGACTTAACTCATATCCGAGAGCTGGATAAAGGCGGCATACTCCGCTAGCAGCCGACCGCTGGTAAAGGCGCGTAGCCGTACAATCGCCTTGGCCTGCGTATCGTAGAACAGCTCGACAAACACGCCCTTCTGCTGGCCGGCCAGGTAGTAGAGGTTCACCGCCTCCTGGTTTTGCCAGCGGGTGGCCAGGAAGGTAGCCGAAGCAAAGACGAGACTTACCTGGCGCTCGTAAGAAAGAAGATTAAACGTGTCAAGGGTCATAGACTACCTAACACCGAATAAACTGGTTAAATCCCAATATGTACCAGAGCAGCGCCTTTTCGTCAGCGTAGCGGGCGATGCGCTAGGCTGCCCAAGCGGCTGCATTCGCTGCATAGGCAGCGGCATGCGGCGCGTGGGTATCCCTATGCACCACGGCCGCCGCCTGACCGGCAGCGGCTTTTGCTCCTGCACGTTCACCGCTTCGGCTTCTACACCCTTGCTCACCGCAGCACTTCCTCCACCCGCGGCCGAAACAGCCGCCCGATAGGTAGCTCCTCATGGGCAATTTCGATGTGGCGGGCACTGAACGTCTGCACCTTGTCCAGGGCCACGATAAAGGAGCGGTGAATGCGCAGAAAATTGCTTTCCGATAGTTTTTCCTCCATACCGTTTACGGTTTGCTTCACCACCAGTGGCGGCCCGACTACCGTGTGGATCTTGACGTAATCTTTCAGCCCTTCAATGTAGAGGATGTCGCGCAGCATTACTTTCACCATCTTGCGGTCAATGCGGAAGTAAAGAAAGGCATCGGGGTTGGCCGCCGGAGCCGGCTCCGCGGGCGCGGCCTCGGCCAGGCTGGCTTTGGCCACGGCCTTAAGAAACCGGTCTAGGGCAATGGGCTTCAGCAGATAGTCCACCGCATCCAGCTCAAAGCCCTCGTAGGCATACTCCCGGTACGCGGTGGTGAAGATAACCTGGGGCGGGTGGCACAGGCTACGCAGAAAATCGGTGCCGAGCATTTTGGGCATTTTAATGTCGAGAAACAGCAGGTCGACGGGCCGCTGCTGCAGCACGCCGAAGGCTTGCAGGGCGTTGCCGCAGGTGGCTACCAGCTCCAGGTGATCCACCTCGCGCACGTAGGACTCAAGCACTTCCAGGGCCGGGGGCTCATCGTCGACCAATAAGCATTGTAGTTTCATGGCAGAATTCTAAAAAGTAACGGCAGCACGCTCGGACAGCAAGACGGGGGCAGGCGGCGTAGTAACGGCCTCCGCGGGCGCGCGCCGCAGGTGCACTACCACCAAGAAGGTGTCGGGCTCGGTCACCATTTTCAGTTCGTGTTGGCCGGGATAGAGGCGGGCCAGCCGCTCCCGCACGTTGCGCAGCTCGGGTTCGGCCGCGGGGTCAGGCCCGGCTTCGGGGCGGCTATGGATGACTTTGCAGGTAAGGGAATGTTTTTTGGCTACCAAGTCTATGCTTATCCAGGGGCAGTCCTGCGAGGCCGCCGTACCGTGGCGAATGGCGTTTTCCACGAACGGCAACAGGAGCAGCGGCGCAATGGTGTGGGCCGCCAGGTTACCGCTGAAGCTAAGTGAGACCTCCACCCGGGGGCCCAGCCGGAGCTGCTCCAGGGCCAGGTAGTGCTGGAGCAGCTCGGCTTCGTCGACCAGGGGCACGGCCGGCAGCTGACTTTCGTAGAGCAGGTAGCGCAGCAGCGCCGAGAAGTGCAGCACTGCTGCCGGCGAGGCCGGCGCGCGCGCCGTGGTCAGCGCGTGCAGCGTGGCCAGCGTGTTAAACAGAAAAGCGGGCTGGAGCTGGGCCTTAAGCAGCTCGAGTTCCGTGTGCAGCTTGCGCTGGAGCAGCTGCTGGCGCACGATGCGCTGCTGGTGCCAATGCCGCAGTACCTTATGGGCCACCAACATGCCGGCCACGCCCAGCAGTACCATGTAGCTCACCCGCACGTGCAGCAGGGCCTGAGGCCATTCAAGGGGCTTGAGCGGGGTACCCGGCCAGGCCAGCCCCAGCACGTAGTCCTGTACGAGATGCAGCCCGGTGACCACCAGATGGCTACCCACCAGCCACAGCAGCAACCACCCCCACGCCCGCGGCTGGCGCTGCAGCAAGCGCGGCAGCAGCCCGTACACCAGGGGGTATATACACAGCAGGCATGCCGGCAGCTGCACCAGCACCAGCCCCCACAGGTACAGGGGCATGCCGTGCACGAAGTGAGCGGGCAGCTGCACAAGGATATCGACCACTTCCACCGTTAGCCAAAACAGCACGTGCCGGGTTGTCCGGTGCTTAAGCAGCGCTTTCATGGACGGGCTGAAGCTGGGGGGACAGAGCGGGCAGCAAGGCCGGGCGCGCCTGCGCTTCCGGTAGTGGCGGGGCCGTCGCAGCGGCCTGGGGTGCCTCGGCCAGGGGCAGCAGCAGGCGGACGGTGAACGTGTCGGGGCGCGCTTCGACTTGCAGACGGTGGCGCTGCGGGTAGAGCAGCTGCAGGCGCTCGCGCACGTTGCGCAGACCGATACCCGTTGAACTGGTGGCCGTTGGGGCGTCCTCGATGTTCTTACTGTTGGTGATGCAGCAGAAAAGCGTCGTTGCCTGCCTGGCCAGCACCACGTGAACGTGCGCCTGCCCGAGCTGCTCGGCTGCCCCGTGCTTAAAGGCGTTTTCCACCAGGGGCAGCAGCAGCAGGGGAGCGACGTAGCCCGTGGGCGGCACGGCCCCAGTTTCGAAGGCGATGGTGAGCCGGTTTCCATAGCGCAGCCGCTCCAGGGCGATGAAATTGCGTAACAGCGTTATTTCGTCGGCCAGGGGCACCAGCGGGGCCCGGCTCTGGGTAAGCACGGCGTGCAGCAGGCTGGTGAGGCGCTCCACCACGGCCGGCGCCTGGTCGGACTGCTTGAGCGTGAGGGCGTAGAGGCTGTTGAGGGTATTGAAGAGAAAGTGCGGGTGAATCTGGGCCTTGAGCAGTTGCAGCTCGGCCCGGTAATTTTCCTGCGTGAGACGCAGGTTGGTCAGCTCCTCTTTCCACCAGTGGCGGTACATGCGCAGGCTCACAGCTACTCCCACCACGGCCAGCTGGCAAAAAAAGTTACCGGGGGAAAAGACCAGCTGGTACTCGCGAGGGGTATTGGGCTCGCCGGCGTGCAGGGGCACCACCATCAGGTACCGGAAGACGAAGGTAAGGCCCAGGCTTAGCCAAAACCAGCCCACCAGCCACCACCCGATGTGCAGCCGCGGCTGCTGGCGCTGCCACAGCCGGGGCAGCACTCCGTAAAGCAGCAGGTACACGTTCAGCATATGCACGGGCGTCACCAGCAGCGCATCGCGCAGTGCCAGGCGCAGCGTAGGCACCATGTGCACGCAGTAGCGCAGCATAATGGTGCACAGCATTAGATACACCACCCAGAAAAGGCCGTGCCGCAGCCAGCGCCGTGCGTCGATTACCCGGAGGAGCCGGGACAGCCCCCGATGTTCTGCCTGTGCCATGCCGCTGTGCTGGTGTAAGCCTTGGTAAATATATCAACAAATGAATGGGGTAACTCACTGAAAATACGCTTTATAGACCAATTGCCAGTCAGTGTCGACCAACAACCAGTCCGGCGGTTGGTCGACGCTCCGGCGCCGTATTGCCCGCCGCGCACGCCGCCGGGCGAATAGCCTGGCAAGGCCTCTGGGAGCAAGCAATCTTTGCGTAGTTCTTTCTTGTACCATCTCCCTTACCTGCCCTCCTGCTATGAAAACTTCCCCCCTGCTGCCCCTTGGTACCCTGTTGGTATTTCTCACTCTGGCTCCGCTAGCCCAGGCGCAAACTCAGCCCACCGGCCTCGGGTATTGGAACGTGGAAACTAATCTTACCACCCGCGACTATACGATCGTACGCTTTTACAACGACCAGGATCAACTCGTCTACGAAGAAACGCTGCTCAACGTGTACCTGGACCTGGGCCGGCGCCCTGGCCGGTGCCGCCGTATCCAAAGCCGGCTTGATCTGGCTCTCCAACAGGTGCTGCAGAATCCCGCAGCGGGCCAAAACCCCACACTGCTGGCCCAGCAGTTCAGCCCGAACAGTCGCCCACCCCGGCCGTACGCGGCCCGCTGAAACGGGAGATTGTCACCTGCTACCCTTGAAAAAAAGGTGGTTCTGGCAAAACGAGCGTCTGCTGACTGCTTTCAGGAGCTGGATCTGCTTTTGGGGGTCGGCCGACTTTTCCTGGGCAACCCTACCCAGAAGCTGATCCGGCCTAACTCTACTTCTCGACCATTCATCATGGGCGCTCGGCGTTCCGGCATGCTATCTTCCTCGTCCGCATCCATCACAGTCGTTGGCAAGACGTTCCGCACGCTCGTCATGGTGAGGCCCACGAGCCCGGGTTTGCGCGACAGACGACAGACAACGGGCAACCACGGTACCCCTCCCAATTGCTCTGGCCGGCACATAAAGACCCCGATAGAATCCTTATAGCGCGCTGAATAGTAGCGGTGGTCCCGGCAAATTCTGGCCAGGGACATCTCCTCCGGCAGCCGAAACAGCCAGGAACCGGGACGGGTAACCTCGAATAACACCTGTCCTTCCTTTTCTAACAGGGTGGGCGTCCTGGCAACCAAGGCGCTACTTTCTACCGAATGCAACCAAAGAGGCTTAGCAAATGTACATACATTGTACGTACATTTGCTTCTATGAACACGCGCCTGATCCGGGTCGGCAATTCCCAGGGGATTGTGTTACCCAAGAAGTTACTGCAGCAGTATCACCTCGCCGGTGAAGTGGACCTGCAGCCTACGCCCGAGGGCCTGCTCATCAAACCAGTCAGTAAAACCCGCCGCCAAGGCTGGGATGAGCAGTTTCAGCGCGCCCTGGCCCAGGGGCAGGCCCCGGAGGGCGAGTTGCTGGAGGGCTTCTCGGATGAAGCCTTTGAGGAAACGGAATGGCAGTGGTAGCCGTGCAGCGCTTCGAGGTGTGGCTTGTTAACCTCGACCCGACCCAGGGCAGTGAAATCAACAAGACCCGGCCTTGCGTGGTGCTCTCCCCCGACGAGATGAACCGCTACCTGCGTACGGTGACCATTGCCGCGCTGACCAGCACCCAGCGCGAGTATCCTTCCCGGGTGGACTGCTCCTTCCAGGGTAAGCAGGGGCAAGTAGCGCTCGACCATATCCGCTCCGTGGACAAAACCCGCTTGGTGCGCCGCTTAGGGATATTGCCCCAAGCCACTGCTGAGCAGGTTTGCGACCGGTTGCTGGAGATTTTCCAGTACTGATACCGGCTGTACTTCTTATGGCTGGCCTGATGCTTACCATGCCGTAGTGAGACGGGTTACGGTTTGTATCCTGAGCTCGGCATATTCCTGCAAATGCTCCGGAAGATAGGCAAAGCTATACTGCCTGTCTTCCTAAGCAGTAGCAAATGTGCCAGGACGCTCTAGGCCAGGCCCTGCTGCACCAGGCTGGTTACGGAAGCGGAGAGGGTCGGCACGCGCAGGGTATCGACCATAAACAGGTCACTGCTCGAGAAGTAGGGCTTGGGGGAGCGGGCTGGCAGGGCTTGCATGTTGCAAGCCGTAAATACGGTGGCGAAAACCCCTCCTCGTGGTCAAAGGTGGTGTTGAGGTCTGCATTGTAGTCGAATACATCCTCGACCTAGTAGCCGGTAGGGTAACGGACTTTAACTAGTGGGGCATACGAGCGAGCCCTACAGCCGAATCTCACAAAGCTAACTGGACAATATAGGGCAGGCCCGTACTCACATAGTTCAGCAACAGGAGGGTTATTTTCACCGCTTATCTAATAAGTAGAACGCCACACTTATGCAGAGCCTCTTTTCTTGTGTAAGTAAGTACCCCAGCATCCGGCGGGAGGCGTGCGGGTGGATGTGCCTACTATTGGTTAGCGGTTCCAACGCGTGGAGCCAGCGGTACCCCACAGCGCAAGTGCGGGCCACTGCTGACAGTGTGCTGCGGCAGCGATTGGGCGCGACGCTATATGCTCAAACCCGCTACGCGACAAATACATATTACCACTACCGCAATTGGTTGGGCCGGGAAAAGTCTCGGGTACTCACAGCACACCGCAATACGAAAGGGCACTTTCTGGCGGTAGATGTACGCTACACGGCGCACCTCTATGCCTTGGGTTGTCCGGCGATGGACTCAATACGGGGCACAGCTTTTGTCACGCTAGATGGGCAACTCCGCTTACGAGAAGCTCCCTATGTGGCCTTTATTCCCGATTTCATCTGGCGGCAGGAGCCCTGCGCACTGCTCACGCGGGAGCAGGCGCTGGCCATTAGCCGTAGTGCCCCCCTCAAGCCAGGGCTTGAGGACCCAACGACGTCGCTCTCCTACGACACGGCCACGAAGACATTTACTTGGTCAATACACAATTATCTCACCCGTGAATTAGATTATGCCAGGACGCCTACCGGCAAGGTTGAAGTGGTGGAAGTGGATGCCGCTACGGGCCGCATACTTCAACACGAGACTAGGTGGTATGGAACCGTGCGATAGGCGACAGGCAAGCCTTCAAGGAAAGCTTATCGTTCAGCCAAACGGTCGAAATTGTAAAAGATTTACTGGATAATGACCTGCTTGGCAATGCTGTATGTCCCAATCTGCACACGTAGCAGGTATACTCCCCCCGGCAGGCTCTGCACGTCCACACTTGTTTGGGCGCCGGGCGTAACGGTCATCTGCCGAACCGGCTGGCCCAGCACGTTATAGAGCACCGCCTGCACTTGCTTGACGCCTGCTATTGGGGGCAGCAGCAGCATAAACTGCTGACGAGTCGGGTTGGGGTACACGCTGATCTGAGCAGCCGTCAGACCACTGGCCGTAGCCGTGGGACGAGCGGGCGTGAAGCTGAGGGAGAAGCGCGAGGCCAGTGGTACGCTGCTGGTGCTATTGAACGAGTAGCTGGGCTGTAGCCTTAAGTTGATCTGCTGACCCGTCGCCGCGTCAAGTAGGTACACGTCCATCGTTGTCATGCTGCTGAGGGCCGGAGCGTTCAGCGTGTAGATGCCCGCCGTCGGGACGGCTACCACGAGGGGAACCACCATGGGTACCGTAACCGGGGGCATGCCATTGATGGCTAGGTGGGTATTTGTGGCCAGGGACGACAGGTTCAGGCCGTTGGAGTTGGGCAGCTTAACTGCGTCGTACTCGGGGTCTACGCCTTCGGTGGCGCCTTGTTCGAAGTACACATAGGTCAGATCCGGGCGGGCCGTGGTGCCGTCGCTGAGCTGCAGTTGCAACTGGGGGCGTGTGTCGGTCGTGCCCCGGCGAAACGTAGTCCCGTCCGCAATTTTCAGGCGCTGACCGTTGCGCAGCAGAAGCGAGCCAGTGGTCTGGTCCTCGGTGACGCGCACGAAGAAGCCCTGGCCTACGGCGGCTACCGAATCGGCGCCGATACCGTTGAGGTAGGCTCGGTAGGAGCCGCCATACGTGTCCGAGCTTTCAAACACGTACATAGCCCGGTCCACGTTCACCCGGTCTGAATTTTTAATACGGGCGAAAGAGAGGCCCGATGGGTAAGGGTTGCCGACCAACTGCCAGCCGGCACTGGCGGCTGTAGGGCCGCTGTTGCGGCCGAAGCTGAGCGCAATGTCACCGTTGTTAAGCGTACCGTTGAAGTCTACGAGCTGGCTGGCGCCGATGTTCACGGTGTAGCCGCGGCCCACTTCCAGAGGAGCGGTTAACGTGGTGGGCGAGAACCAGCCCTTATCGAAGTCCGATAAGTTGTTGGTTAGCGTCAGGCGACTCTGATCGTAGCCAAATACGGTGGGAAAGGGCGACTCGCTTGTGGGCGTGGCCGAGGTGTTATAGTTTGGGTTCACTACGGCCGTGAAGCCGGTAGTGGTCAGGTCGGCCACGGTGGTATTGCTCACCGGGCTGCTGAAGTGGCGGTAACCCAGGCCCGGGTTCGGGCCAGCCGTGATGGCGCGCTGCACAATAGCCGGGCCGGTTACCACCCCCGGGCTGTTTACCACGATAGCCGTACCAACGGGGCTCGAGAGCATCGTTAGCGGGTGGCCATTGGTGGCCAGGTTGCCGTTCAGGGTCAGCACCTGCTCCAACTCTACCGGGCCAGCCAGCCGGGCTCCGGCGGCGCCTATCGTTAGGTTGAAGAAGTGCGTCGTGCTGGCTCCGCCTACTGGTCCCGTCAACGTGACCAAGCTGTTGCTTCCCACAAACTGGCCGTCGTTGAGAAAGCTGCCGTTTGCGCTTAGCGTGCCCCCACTTTGCGTGACGCGGGCACCGTTGCTGATGCTCAGGCTGCGGACCATAGCCGCGCCGGTGGTGATGACGGGATAGGTACCGCTGCCTACCACGGAAACGACGGCATCAACCGATGCGCTCGGCACGCCATTGGTCCAGTTTGCTGCTGTAAACCAGTTCGTGGAGCTGGCCCCGGTCCATACCGTAGTCGTTGTGGGCTGGCGCACTAACACCTGTACCTCCGCCTGGGTAGTGCAGCTACCAAACACGGCCGTCATTACGTAGCGGGCCGAGGAGCTGGTGCCGGGAGGAGTAGCCGTTACGGTTGACCCGGTAGTGGGTTGCAGGCCGGGCCCGGTCCACGTGTAGGTCGCTCCGGCAAGGGGACTGGGTACGCTCAGCGTAACACTTTGACCGGCATCGACAATGGAGGGCGAAGCCACTGGCGCGTTGGGCGCCGGGTTGGGCGACACGGTTATGACTACTTGGCTGGTAGGCATACACTGGCTGTTGCCGTTGATGGCGGCTGTCAGGGAGAACGTGTATGCCGTGGTGCTTGTCACAACCGGCAGTACAACGTTCGGATTGCCACTCGTGCTGCTGAAGCCGGGAATAGCCGGACTCACCGTCCAGTTGTAGGTGAAGCCGGCGCCGGGATTAGTACTGTTGCCCAGGCGCACGGTAGCGCCGCTGCAACTACCTCTGTTCGGACCCGCGTCAATCTGGGTACAGGTTGGGTTGGGCATGAAGCGCTCCAACAGAAAACCCTCGGAGTTGCCCCCGGCCGCCACCATTTTGCCGTCGGGTTGCAGCAGCAGGTCACCGGCCGAAGTCGAGTACAGATCTACCCGGCCGTTAATTCCAAAAGCGAGGTCCTGCTGCCCGTTGGCCAGCAGGCGGAGCAGCTTGCCGCCGCTCAGCAGCAGCAGCTTCTCGTCGGGTTGCAGCACCATCCGGGTAGGATAGTAGCCACCCAGGTTCAGTTGACTGACGATGCCACTCGTGCCAAAGTCTGGGTCCAGGGTGCCATCGGCCAGCAGTTGGGCAACGAAGCCACCCGAAGCGCCGCCATTGGAGCCGGCAATCAGCAGCTTCCCCGTGGGCAGCGGCACCAGCACTGAGCCCATCGTGTAGTTGCTGCCAAAGCTAAAGCTTACTTCCCCGTTGGTGCCAAAGGTCGGATCGGGCTGTCCGTTCGCCAGGAAGCGGTGCAGGAGCGTGGTATAGCCAGCTACTACCCGCACCGACGAGTTGCAGAACTCCCGATGCCCGATCGTGGTAATCCGATCCAGGGCATCGACGTAGGCATCTTTGATCTGCAGGCGGGATGTGCCACCGATTATGCTGCTGGTGAAGGTCGCATCCTGGGTGCCATTCGTTTGTAGCCGCAGGATCCGCGGGGTCTGGGCAGAGCCGCCTTCGCAGCCGCCGACCCCCGAGTTATAGCCGATAACAACCAGCTTGCCCGTGCTTTGGCGCAGCACTTTCACGGTCGAGCCGCCGATGGTGCCCCCACAACTGGCAAAGGGCGTGAAGCTGGTGTCGAAAGTGCCGTCGGCCAGGTAGCGGCAGACGTACCAGTTGAACCGGCCACCGGGAAAGGAGGGGTTATTCGAGCCGATGTCCCCGGCCACCACAATCCTGCCATCAGGCTGCAGCAGGGCGGTTCGACTATAGACTTTGGTCGTGGAGCTCCAACCATTTGAGCAGCCGCTACTGGCCGGGAGTGTGTAGGTGGAAACCTTACCGCCGGTGCCGAAGCCGGGGTCGAGGGCGCCGTTGCTGCTGTAGCGGGCCAGTTCCAGCCCGTTGCTACCATTGCCGACGGCTACCAGCTTCCCGTCGGGCTGCAACAGCACCGCTTCGGCGTTGTCGTTAGGGGGGGCGCTGAAGGCAGTGGTTACGCGCCCGTTGGTGCCGAAGCCTGGGTCGTGCAGCACCGACTGCGCTTGGCTATTATAGCAGTTCCAGCAAGTGAGCAGCAAGCCGGCCAACCAATGCAAGGGTAAGGTTTTTTGCATACTAGGATTAATGCAGTTAAAGTGTCTGGCGTAAGAGCCATTTCACACTACTGCTGCTAATATAGCAATATACTTGTACTGAGTAGAACGGTAGACAGCCGGCTCGTAGCTGCACAGATCCTAGGCTATCAGTAATCCAATCAGTAGCTCTTATCGCAACCTGATGGCCAGCTAGGCGACGGGCTACTTCCACATGTACGATGTCACCCGAGGCGTAGTACTCAACGACTCGATGGTCCGGACCAAGAGGGTACGCTCCTCGTATGTCTTGCCCAACACCCACTAGGTATCGTACACGGATTCCATCTCCCTCCTGTACCGCATCAACCACCGCGCTTCCCGCTTCGGTGCTACTTAGGCTGCTACAGCGTCCGCACCTACCTGCCAGGTGAATACTGGCCCGAATAGCATCTCGCACCTCACATTTCTTCGATACGCGGGAGAAGACACGAAAGCAGTTCAGGAAAACAGTCCAAAATCTACACGAGCGTTACAATTCGTCTACCTTTCGGCTGAACTACTATTTGAATGTCTTTTATGCAGTGGGAAGCCATCACACTCGAAGCCCTCTACGATAAGATTCTGGCGGCAGAAGAACAGATGCAGGGCGAGCTATGGCGGTTCTGGCAACTGATTCAAATCTTTCCCGAAAAGTGGCAGCAAACGCCGTATGGCAAGCACGGAGGGGGCTTCTGGGTTGTGGCCGTGGTAGGCAAGAACATTATCTGGTACAACGACATCGAAGAAGGATTCAATCTTTCCTCCTACGAGCAGTACGGCTCCTTCCGCGACTATTGGTGCAACCAAGACGAGTTGGCCGAGCCGGTGCAAGCCCTGCTCACCGAAATCAAAATGGGGGGAGGTGGCTTTGGGCAAGCGGGTCCACCGCAAAACATGTACGCGTAAATCCAGTGGGATAAAAAACCTGCCGAGGAGTTCACTTGAACGGTGGTTTAGGAAAAGGAGCCTATTTTGTGGCCACTCACATCCCTTACATGAACGACCTGCGCCCTTTACTCTTACCGTTACCGCTACCACATCAAGCGGTATTTGCTGCGTTAATCTGCGTGCGCCTGCTTCCATCGGTGGAGCGCTTCGACCAGACCGAAACGAAACAAGGAGCGCTGCTCTTTCGCACGGCCATCGCCGCCCTCTGCGGGTTTGGGGCGCAGCAACCTGTCACTCCACACCAGTGGGGTGTCTTGCAGGAGAAGTTAGAACACTTCTGGCCAGATTTAGACGAAAGCGCCAACCCCTTTGCCTCTTATGCTTTTGACGCCTGTGTGGCCTTGAGTGAAGCCCTGGCGCTGGTGCAGGATGGGCAAGCAGAACATGCCCTGCAGTGTGCTATGGCGGCCCGGGACACGGTCGATATGTACGTGCAAGAGGTGACGGGTGTGGAACTGCCTCTGCAAGAAGTGGATGCCTTCGTTGCCGCCAGGCCAGAGATGCAACGCGAAGTCGCGTGGCAGCACGCCCTAGTCCAAGCGCTGGCCGCAGAACACCAGCTCACAGCCGCTGCGGTTGAGCAACTGCGTGACCACAGCGGAAATGAGCCGCTTGTAGACTTGACTGTACTATAGCCTAATTGTTCAAATAATCAGTCTAATTCGCGAAAGGGGGGCTTCTTATACAAATGCGTAGCTGGCTACATCACCCCCTTTGTGATAATGTATTGCCCCCGATAATCGTCGAAGCCAACATCATAGTTTCCAAGAAACAGGTAATACAAAGCGGTCTCCACATCCGGCGTACTAGCAACTTCTGGTTTGAGAGTCCACCGTTGTGAGCTCATCGGTCGGTATAAAGTGGCCACCCGTGCTTCCGGCGTAAGACGCGCATAGTGCAGGGCCGCCACCGTGTCAAGCGGAAACAAGTGGGCATTGGGCAGATGCAGTAGCCGGCTGCTGGCAACGGCAAGGCGCTGATTGAGCGCGTCTGCTAAAAAAGCGGGAAAGGTAGCGTACTGATAGGTATATCCGGCTTGATAAACGCGATACAGTGAGCCGACAGTCGTCCGGCAGATGCCCCTCATGTCCGTGCGCACATACAAGGGGGTAACATTGTCAACATGAACATGTACTGCCCCCGCGTTGTGGGCGAGTTTTTCAATCAGTTGCGGCGCAAAGTAGGTCGGCTCTGCAGAGCAGCAAGAGAGCGTGACCAGGAGCAGAAATAGAAGAAGCCGCATACAAAGCCAAGATAGAGGTTTGTTCCTATCTCCTTTACCTTGGCTGCCACTATCGCGAAACGTTGTTGAAAATTGCCGCAATTGACGTGCAAGGCAAGGGGCCTAAAGTTAAACGAGGGTATGTTTGTCGAGAAACTGCTTTCTTATTCATGAACGCCTATCAGCAGGCCCTGCTGGCCCACTACGCTCACCAGTGGGGAATCCAGCCGACGGCGCTGGCCACCCAGCGGCCCTCTGCTCACCCCGTGCCGGCCACGTTTCAGGTGCTGGAATTCGCGCCCACGCCTGCGCGGACGATGTGGACCTACGCCACGTGCGGCATGTCCTTGCCGAACATGCCCCAGCAGCTCGAACTGCACCTCTTTTCGTCGCAGCAAAGCCCGGAACTGGTGGACTTGCTGACGGCCGTGGCCCATTACCATCAAACAGCGCACGCCCTGGGCGTAGACCATACGGTGAATTTTGGCGTGCCTTGGCTGCCGGACTCGGCCTGTTCCTGCGGCCTAGTGTCGCTCCCCTACCTAGACGGCCCCTCGCTGGAGCAGATGCCTTACCAAGCGCAGCAAGTGCAGTGTTTGTGGCTTATTCCCATTACCCCAACCGAGCGGGACTTCAAGGTAGCCCACGGCGTAGAAGCCCTCGAAGAGCTGTTTGAGCAAACAGGCATTGATTACGTGAACCCAACCCGGCCAAGCGTGGTGTAGCTCCCATCCCTGACAGCAAGTGTTCAAAAAAACGGTCCGAACCCTTAATGTAGGGTTTAAGAGACGAAGCGTACCTTGCGTTCATTCGAAGAACGATGATTACCCATATGGATGCTACTCTGAGGAACCAGCATCGGCGGGACGACCTGCTAAGAAGAGCTATCTTTCTCCTTGGCGCTGTGTTTTTTGCCTTTTGGTTTAAAGGCGAGTACCTGCTGTTTGCGCAGCCGGTCCACGCGCCTGCTCGTATCTTGAAGGTATCTGAATACGCCGTGGACTATGCGTTCTATGATGCGTTGGCCGACCAAACGCTCACGTTTCGGCACGAGCTATCCCCGGAACAGGCGCGCCGCTTGCGCGCCCACCCCGCGCTGGACGTGGTATACGCTGCTTCTGATTCCGACATTGTGGCCGTTCCATCTCTGAAACGGCCCTTGCCGGTATGGGTGTTTGCTTCCATCCATCTCGCGTGCATTGCGGCCTTGCTTCTGAGCATCCGGGATTGGTGGCGGCTACGCAGTACCCAGTAATCAGAGACAGTTCAGCGAAACGGTGGTCTTAGTCGCCTCCAACCTCAACTTGTGGTACTTTTAAACGGTTTCTGACAGTTCCTGTTATATCATTTATACATGGGCCAATCTAAGAGGGCCGTATTGAAAAACGCGCTTTATCAAGAGCTAGAGAGCGCACTGGCTCCCTTAGGGTTTCAGTTGAATAAAGCCCTCGGTTTGCTCCGTAAGTCACCTACTGGTTTCCAAAGTGTCCGCGTCTTCGTGGAAGATTGCGGGATTGACTCCCCCTGCTTTGCAATCACCCTGCACTTTAGTATCCGAATCCACGCCGTGCAGGCCTTAACGCAACAGTACTTTCCTATTCATCCGCGATATGCGCACCAGGCTCCTACGCATACCGCGTCCTTAGGCCAAGTAGTAGGCGATCCACAGTTTCGAGTGACGATAGCCCGACAGGAAGAGATTGACCAGGTGTTTGACCAAGTTAGCCAGTATGTGAGCACCCTGGGTGTGCCCTACCTAGAGCACTACCAGCCAGTAGCTATGCTGGATCAACTTTACAACGACTCGTGGCAAGAACTAGCCGTGCAGATGAAGGCGCTACCTGTTCGAGCCATTGTGAGCATGGTACTAGCAAAACTAACGAGCAGGCCCGATTGGCAAGCGATTGCACACCGTCTCAGCCAAGAGTTCGACCACTTCGAGGCCAGTTCACGGGATGTAGGCAAACAACCATTTCAGCGCTTACTGGATGAATTATTCGACTATAGAATCCCGTCGTAAAGCCACGACTGGTCTATTGGCCGACTGGGCGTTGTGTTGCTGGGCCACCTGGTGCTACACTTTCTGAGCCAGCTGCGGGCTGGGTATGTTGAGGTGTTGGTGGGGCGTTCAGCGGAACGGTGGTTCTAGCAAAAGGAGGAGGATATCAAAGAGGTACCATACCATTTCGGGGATACCCCTTCCTGTCATACCGTTTTTGCCCCCAGGAGCGTGGCTTGCCTTGTGTGTAGTGGACTCGCGCACGGGGCAACCCATTCGCCCAAAAACGCAGCACACTTTGCAGCTCTCCTGCCTGGTATTCCTCGACTTTGGTGATGGTGCCGAAAACGTTCTGATGAAACCAGAGGCCTTCTCGTACCCCGTTGCGGTAGCCATTGAACAAGCCGTCTGGCAAGAGGGTGGCGCACTGCACAGTGAAGGCCTCCCCGTTGGAATGCTCGTTACCAAACCCAATGAAGACCACGTCGTTTCCAAGTGAGCACACCCGGCTGATAATCACCCGCCCTCGATACAGCACCGCATCTGGGCCGAGTGTCCGCCCGCCCTTTCCCCAAAACTGATTCAGCGTCAGCTGCCGGCATCCTAGTGAGTCGGCAACGCCACTGCTGCAGTGCGCCAACCGTTGCCCGGAGCAGTGGCCCGTAATTAACGTGAGTGCGAGAAAAGTTACCCCAAGTGCTGCTCTAATCATGTGGCTCAGCTAAGTAAGGTTCGTTCACAAAAATGGTCGTCCTAGTAAAAGGAGCGTTTTTTCAGTTGCGAGGCTTCTTCACCAAGAAGGAATGCGTAACTGTTTGTTGGTCGACAGTTAAGGAGTCACGGATTGTCGCATTCCACGGACTCTGGGGCTGTATAAACTTGTACTGAAATGAATTGGGTCCTGGCTGCTTCGGGTAGTAGGAGAAGTAAAAGCGTCCATCCTGACTTTGCGCTACTACTTGAAAGGTGTCTACTACCGACCAGCGGTCAACTGCCTTTCGGTCTTCTCGCAGGACGCCTACGATCATTGTCACGTTGCCCTTCAGCGGATAGCCAAAACGAACAGAGCCAGCATATTTTTCTCCCCACCAGATTGTATCCTTAGCTTCTGTGATAGGAACCGGGCTGCCAAGCGGAGATTCCCCAGGTGGACTATAGAAAATGTCGTAAATCCCGTTTCCATCCCGGTCATAGGTGGACTGCTGTTTCCTTTTCCCCAGAGAATCAAACGTTACGGCTGTGCCTGTCCGAACCCCATGGGTATACCGTTCTACCTGTTGCAGCACCCCATTTCGGTAGTAGCTCAAGGAAAGTCCATGCAGCGTATCATTCAAGAACGCAAGACTGTCTTTCAAGGCACCGCTAGGGTAATAGTACGATGTTACGCCTGTTCGCTTTCCCTCTACCCAGTGGGACGTATTATCGATAGTGCCAGTAGGGCTATACTCGATTGCCCGGCCGTGCAGACGTTTCCCTCGTAGGGTAGCTAGCACATGCAGACGCCCATCCGGATAAGTCACCTGTACACGGCGTTCCTGTTGTTTATCACGGCAACTAATACTGCCTACACCTAAGCTGAGTAGGAACACACTGGCAATACATCCTCTCCCTATTCTCATTGGATTCTTAGTATGGAGGCAACAGCTCCATCAGGGCAATACCTCTAACTCTTGCCAGAGGCAAAATAAGTCGTAAGCACTGCTCTAGTCAGTTGACTTGGCCAATATAAGGCCCGTTCATCCAAACGGTCGGAAAGCTAAAGGAGAGAATAAACTAGTTACTTTGGTCCTGGTCGCCACCTATTAAGATACCACTGCGATGTGCTTATCCTTTCTCTTGTTTCGCAATGGCATACTGGGTGGTGTCTTGCTGTGGCTGCTGGGTCAGGCGCTCAGTCCGGTGCTGTATTACCTAACTGGCTACCCTATGCTGCTGGTAATCATTGGAGTGGTAGCCTGCACTGCCCGCGCCGCCAGAAAGCACCATCTAGCCCCTACCCCAGGGCAATTAGTGCTCCTTTGCTGGGCGGCATACGTTCTTGCCCTAGTGACCAACTACCTCCTGCAAGGTGCCTTTCAACTGCTGAAAGGGACTGGTTTTACGCACGCATTCAAGGTCGCCGACTTGCTCCTGATCCTGTTGATGGGGAGCGTACCTAGCGTGCTCGTCGTTTCGAGTATGCTGCTAACCAAACGCCTTTTTAGAAAGGGGCGCCCGGTCTAGCAATGAATAACTCCGTTCAGGGAAACGGTCGTTCTAGCGAAAAGAGGCTTTGCATTAGATATCCAGATATGTGCGAAATAGCGATCAACACCAGCGTGTGTCAAGGGGAGTACGAAATTGATATTTCGGGTACCAGCGCTGAGTTTGCCGACGTCACAAAACAGTTAAAAGCTCTTTCAAGGGGGGTATTCCCTCTAAAACACCAGCCGAATACGTATCATCCCGTGGCCATGCGGCAAGTGGTCATTGAACCTGTGGGTCATTCAAATGGTGTTGTCACTGCCCAGATAGAGGGTGCCGAGTTCACACTTTCGGGGGATGCTGAAGCGTTCCGAAAATTGAGTGCGTTTCTGACAAGCCTGTCCAACTTATCGGCTGGGGAGCATTGGCATCTGGATTGGTTTGCGAACGACGACTTGCTCGCACCAGCGACCGCTCATATGGCCTTTGTCTTCTCCATCGAAGGGTGAGACTGGCAAGGTAATTTGCTGAGGAGTCCCAGGGCTTTTTGCGAGTTCACTCTAATAGTCGGAATCGTGGACCGAACCTTATCACTATGACTTACTCTGCCCATTGCTTAAGCAGATAGGTTTGTTTGCGACGCAGCCAGCGTTGAAACCAGGTGGGCGGCACGGGGTTCTCCGTCGCTTCCATGGGCCAACAGGAAACCATTTCCTGCCCCTTGTACCACACCAGGAGCACCAGTTCACCGGCCCGCAGCAACCGGATGTACTCGGCCGCGGCCGTTGCGTCGTCGCTGGGGTCGCCTTCGTGCCAGCCAAAGTGCCGGTGGTGGTCGGCAAAGTACACGGTGAGTTCGTCCTCGGCGGAAGACACGATCAATTCCCACCCGGCCGGCGCTACCTGCGTCAGTTCAAAATGGTCCTGCTCGAGGGTAACTAAAGGAGCCAAGTCCGGTAACAACGCCAACAGCACAGACAAGGCTTGCGAGGAATAGGGCGTCAGCATGGGCTAAAGATAGCTCAGCCAAACGGTAGCATTGGCCTACTGGGCGGGGTATTGCTGATGTATTGTGTTAGCTGGGCTAGCGCTTCACCTATGGTTTCATTATTCCATAAGGTTAAGGAAGGCGGCATGTTTTTTCCTTAGAAGCGGATAACTCGGAAAGCTCTCATCCACAAGCACGGTGCACATTCCATCATAAGAGGCAACGATTTCAGTGCCTTCGTGCAAGAGGAAGAAATGCACAAACTTGCTTTGCAGGTTATCGGCCTGGGCTTGCTGTACTAGAAAGTCCTTGTTTTCCTGCCTTAGTGGCACGATCCACTCCCCGTCGCGCTCCATCATTCGGGTGCCTAACAGGGACGGCAGTCCATCCCAAGAGTCACTCGTTATGTGCAACTGTGCCGCTTTGGGCGCAAGACCAATCATATCAATAAAGAATTCTCGCTGCAACTGATACTCTTCAAATTCACCAGGAAGCATAAGTAAATCAACGGTAGAGTTCACGCCAACTAGTCATTGGCTGAGGTGGTTCAGCTATGTTTGCAACAAGCGTCTTGACCAGAAAATAGCGGTTGACTTCATGGTGTCCCACCCACTCACTAAGCACCCACCAGCGCGCATTGATTAGCCCTTTTACTGTCACTACCTGACCCGGCTGGTAGACCAGCGGCGTACCCAGAGCAGTATCGGCTAAGCTGGTATAAGCCGGGAGCGGCAACACCAGCCGGTAGCGTTGTGCATGGCCCAGGAGCTCATATTGGGCTGCTGCTGCTAGCGGCACCACACAAACCCAACCGACCAGCAGGCATTTCATCAGCTGCGTGACCATTTCTAGGGAAATTAAGTAGAAAGCAAGTTACTCCCACTGCACGGCTTAAAGGTGTTCAGGTTGGGTAGCATGAAGGAGTGCAGCGAAACGGTCCAATTAATTGCCTCACCATTAGCATGCTTGCCGGTCAAAAATTGAAGTAGAGGTACTTATTCGTGCGCAGAGCGATATCGGCCAAGCGGAGCACATCGTGAGTAAGCTCCTGCACCCGGCCGGGCTCTACGCCCTGGGCGTAATGCGTTAGCCGGTGCTGAATACGTGCTAACCTATCGCGCTCAATCACCCAGTCATCTTCTCCCCAGTGCAGCATGCTGTCGTTTTCCTCGTTAACGATGGTGAGCACCTGGCTGTGGGAATCTAGCAGATAGACCTCTTCTTGGGTCAACGTCACGACGTTGGGGTGATCAAAATGAGTTACGGCCCAGTCCACGACAGTCGCGTGCTCCAGCACGCGTTCATCGAGGTGTTCAGCAGGTACGAAAATGAATAAGGGTCGTTCCATGAGCAGCAGCTACGGTTATTCACAAACAAGGCGGGGGCAAAACTAAGGATGAGTCCTAACCAAAGTCCAGGGAAACGGTCAATTTAGCATAACGAGCGTAATTTCTGCCTCTGGTTTCACTACTTGCCTTTCCCCTGAACCTACTTACGGTACTCCTTTTCTTAGCCGGGCTACTAGCTACCCTGGCCCAATCTCCTCCAGCCAAGGTGACACTGTTGCGAGTGGAGGGGTCAGCTTTTGGCGAAGAAGAGGTTTTCACGATCACAGCGGATTCGGTGCTGGTTGACAAAGTATTTCTTCTGGAAGGTGGTGGCCAACGGAGGCATTATAGCCGGGCACTAACGCCCCAATAACACGACGACCTACTTTCCTCTTTTAATAACATCTACCTGTCCCGGCTCAAGTCTACCTATGAAAGGCGCGGGGCACAATCCCATATGATGTCGTATGCCCTTTTCATTCACAAAGGGGAAGCCGTTAAACACGTGTCGATCTACGGTTACAAGCTTGCTCCCTTTTATGTCTTCAGCCAGAAACTGAATCGATTACTACCGCATGCTTTCCAACTTGACTCCTATAACGGAAGCTACTTCAATGATTAATCCGGGGTTCAGGAAAAGGGTCGGAAAGATAAACTAGGCATTAATCTTTCAGCAATTGCGCTTAATTAGTGGCCATGAGCAGTAAAATAGACTTGACGGAGTGGTCATTGTCGGAAGAGGATCTGGTGTTGCAGGAAAATATTGCTCAGGTGCGAATTCACCTAGCATACCCCGGTCATCGGCCTTACCTACACCTGGCCCCCGCCGAGCGTCGCCAAGCCATTTCTGCCCACTACCGGCAGGACTATCGGCAGCTCCGTTCTTTACTCAACGGCCACACCTATCAGCGCATCGGGTCGAGCGTGCGGCCCACCGGCGTGGTCCTGCAGCTGCCCTTGAATCAGCTCCCCGCTTTACTGGGCCAATCAGTCGTTGAGAGCGTGTCAGTCGACGCCATCGAGGGTCTCAAAGCCCGAGAGCTTGCGCCGGAACCCTCTTTCTGGTGCCTGCTGGCGCGATTCGCTATCCAGATTGAACACGAAACGAGCGGGCTGCAGAAATATGAAATGCGCCATCTACTGGTGCGGGCCTTCACGCTGGCGGAAGCAGAAGCGAAACTGGTTCGCTCCTTTGCCCGCTACGAAGAGCCCTACTTGAACAGTGCCGGTTACTTGGTCCGTTGGCACTTCGAAGCATTTGTGGACAGCTATCAACTGGACGTAAGTGCAGCAGATACTTTTTTGAGCGAAGAGGGCGTGGAGGTATTTTCCAGCCTGCATCAGCGGCGCTTACAGCCGGCTATGGAATGGCACCCAGACACCCCGTCTGAAGATAGCAAAAGGTACTAAAATGGTTCAGAAAAAGGGTCGTTCGGAAAAAGGAGCGATTTACTGTTTGTCCTCTACTACCCGAAAAGTATGTTCAAGAGGATAGCAATTGGTCCAAATGGTGTCACTCCCTCGACGGGCCCATTCCTCGCAGATTTGTCCCTGTACGACATGCACGCCGGGAGTGGGACGACGGATAAGATAGCGGGTACGGGCTACGCGGCCCGGCATACTGTCTAGGCCAATGGGAACGGGCCGCAACGACACTGTCACCACGTTCGAGTGGCGATTTCCCAATCGAATTTCAAAGGTGTAATCCTCCCCGGCCCGTACGCGCGTGGTGTCACTAAGGACCAGTGGGCGGGTATAGCGCGTGTCGACATGCCCTTGAGGAGTATACACAGCATAGTCAATTTTACGTCCCTGCTTGTCATACACGATGCCTTGGTAGAGCTTACCGTTGGGATAGTAATAATAGGCTGTGTCCACGCGACGTGTACCTCGCATGGTGACTTCATATTCTAATTTGCCAGTGGGATAATACTCCTTCCGCGCCCCGTCAACTTTACCGTCTTTGTACGTTTGGGTGTGGGAGAGCACACCGGATGAGTCATACCATCGGACTACGCCATTGATATGATGGTGGCGAAAAGGGAGTACACGTTGTACCTTTCCGTTTCGAAAGTAAGACGTTACGTCTCCATCATACACCCCTTCAGCATCCAGTAGTGCCCGCCTTTCGACTTCTCCTGTGGGGTAGTAGGTAACCTCTTGCTGAGGGCTACATGCTGCTATGCCGAACATACAGAGATATGGCAAAGATCGGACAGGGAGCATGGGGCGAGGGTACGCAGACGGGAGCATAGCAGGTAAAGGTACTTATGCAGGGATAGAGTGTCCGATGAATGTTAGTTCACGCAAACGGTCGTTCTAGCGAAAGGAGCGTTTGAAACTTATAGCGCTATTCTGATGAGTCCCTCGACCATCTGCATAGTAACGCCTTCACTTTGCAGTTGCTGATAAATAGCGGGGGTATGGTCAATGTGCTTGGGCGCTACTAGACGTCCAATATGCCATATTTCTACGGGGTCGAGTTCGATCCATTCAATCTCCCGCTTGGGGACAGGCCCATAAGTAGAGGCCTCGATATACCCAGGAACAGGCAGGGTAAACCACCGGGACCAGGCTGAAGGCGTATGCTGGTCTCGTAGCTTGGCCCGCGTGGCAATGGGAAAGGTGGCGGTCAGCTTATCAATTACTTCTTCGACTTGCATACTATTTCAACCCCGAGGTGCCGTTGTTGTAGACAACCTGCAGCGGTGCCTGAAAGATACCTCGTCTGGTTCACCCAAACGGTCGTGCCCTAAACTTACCCTGTTTAAAATTAGGAGCCCTTATCTTGCTCCATGACTTTTATCATTATACCACACATTGGTGCGGGGGGCTTCCATTTCGGTATGAGCCGCACTGCCATACGGACGCAGGTGAACGAGGTGCCCCAGCAGTTTTTACGCGGTGGGGTTGAGGACACCGATTACTACCCGTCATTGGGCCTATTAGTCCTCTACAACGACGCCGAAACGTGTGAAGCCTTGGAGTTCACCCGCCCGGCCCGTGTGCTCCTGGGAGCAGTCTCATTGCTACCCTTATCGAAGAAGAAGGCGCTGACACTCTTTGCCGCTGACCCGGCATTGGAACAGGATGAGGCCGGCTATACCTGCTACCAGCAGGGCATCGGGGCCTATTACGAAGTAAGCCAACGTGCGGAAAGCATCATTGCTTTTCGGCCAGGTTATTATGACAAGAACAAGGAGCCGTTACGGGAACTAGCGGCGTTAGACGTGACGACAATGTCCGTTGATGAGATAATGGCCTTCTTTGAAAAGGCCAACCCATCCAAAAGGAGTTGAGCAATAAATAAGTAGCTCACAGTTCACTGAAAGGGTGATTCTAGCGAAACGAGCGTCTTAGTTTATGTAAACGCCCCTACGTTTGGGGGGCATTTCTAGTGCTACCTTTCCATGATGACCCTTCAACAAGCCCGCCACCTAGTGGCGCTCTTAACGACCCAAGGCGTGCGCTTCGAAGCCGGGCTAACCGAAAGCGAATTCGCGCAGTTGGCGCACCAGTTCGGCGCGGTCTTTCCACCAGACCTGCACCTGTTTTTGCAGGTCGCCCTGCCCGTATCGCCGAAGTTTGCGCCCTGGCGCCAGGCGTTAACCTCCACCGCGGTGGCCGACGAGCTGCAACGCATGTTGTCCTGGCCCTTGGAAGGACTGCTGTTTGACGCTAGGAACAACGGGTTTTGGTGCCCGGAATGGGGAGCCCCTCCCGCCGACGCAGGCAAAGAGCAGCTCATTCGGCAGCACTACCCGCGCTATCCCACCTTGCTCCCCATTTATTCCCACCGCTACTTGCCGGCCCTACCGGCGGTGGCGGGCAACCCGGTGTTCTCGGTATACCAAGCAGATGTCATCCATTACGGCAACGATTTGGCATCCTACTTCGCCCACGAGTTCCGCTTCACACTGCCAAGCACTTTTGAAAACCCGCAGCAACCCCAAAACCGCATTGAGTTTTGGGACTCTCTCGTTGAGTAGACGCGTTCAGCCAAAGGGGCGGAACACAAGAACGAGGGCGAGCCGTCGGTTGGCTTGCTCAGCGAAGCATCAATTTTTTGACGATCCAGTCTTCCGCTTTCTGGACGGGGAGGATCACCCCCACATAACACAGCAACAGGGGAATCCCCCCACCGGTTAACAGGATCTCGAGCCGTTCTGCTAGTACCGGTGCTCGGTGTATGCCATTGATTGTCCAGTCATCTGAAAACAACGCCGACGGGATGAAAATCAGGGGGAACAGCAGCAAGAACGCAATCAAGAAATAGTTCGGCGTAATCTTTAAGCGAATAGTGACCGGGTGGGATTGCGTAATCTCTGCTCTAATTGTGGGCATTGCCGGCAGGTTCTGCCGCGGGTAGGCATTGCGCAGAACAAAGCCCGAGCGAATCAGGTCGGCCGAGTAGTTATCGACCTGATAGAACTGCGAGTGCTGGCGCGTTGGGTGTAACCGGCTGAGCAAGGTTACGAGCTGGTCGTGGGTAAGGGCGGTGGTGTAAACCTTCGTATGGGTGAAGGGAAAAGTCATCGGTGGTGCGGGTTGGAAGGAGAGCCCTAATTAAGGCAGTTGTTTTGTGAACCACGCACGAAGACTCTTCACTAAAGGAGCTCGAAGCTTAACCAGTTGTTCACTGAAACGGTCCAATAAGGAAAACGCACAGTTGCCGTTATGGGCACTTTACCAGCCTGTGTCTGTCACCGCATTGGTACCATCCTGCACCATGGCAATGGGCTCATCAATGGCGCACGGGAACTGGGGTGCTACGCAGAGAAGCCGTGCAAGCAGCTTGGGCTACCGATTACAGAACCGGTTCTATAAGCCAGTGGCCGCGCGCTGTTGCTGCGCAAAGGCCCGGTCTTCCGGGGCCAGGATGGCCTACGTAAAAGTGGAGTAGCCTACCTCGCGCCGCTAACGCGCTTCACAGCTCTGCTGGTTGTCGACTCCATGCGCAGACAGGGGATTAAGAAGACCGGAGATTTAAGGGGAAGCACTGGTTCTATAAGGGGCTGCTATTCCGGGGAGAATCGTAGCGGAAAAACAGAGGCAGCGTTGCAAAATCCGTAGCTCAACAAGGAAGAAATTATGGCTTTAATGTACAACAGGGGCATGTTTTAAGGCTTTTCGCTAGCTTTGCCCCTCACCCTGATTGCCGAGTATGCTGGCCTTGAACTCCTCCGCTTTGCATAAATTCCCCTCGTCAGCAGACCTCGCTGCGGACTGGCTGCGCGGGGCTCACCGGCAGCCGCTGCCCATCCAGCAGCGGCCCGCCCTCTTCGTGGGCTCTCTGGCATAACGCTCCTTTCTGGCTGTAATCCGCCGGTCACGGCCCCACTCGCCATGCGTGAGGGGCTGCGCCGCTGATTGCCTGTTTCTTCTCCTGCCCGGCCCCATTCAGATGGCCGCAGGCGGGGCGTTTTCAACCCTTTCCGTCGAAGTCTTACCGTATGTCCGCGAGTCCCTCTTGCCGGTTCTCCCGCCTCTGCCCTACCGCGCAGGAGCTGATGATTCGGCTCATTCGAGAACAATTTATTTCCTGCCTATCCCTTTCCACCGAAGCTCCCGAATCGGCCTGGTCCCGGGCCATTGCCCTGGCTGACCCCACGTTTGTGTACTGCACCACCCCGGAGCCCACCATCCGGATTTGCCCGGACTCCTACCCGCAGCTGCGCGAGTGCCTGCGGCAGGAATTGACCAAACCAGCGTAGCTGAACTCCCTACCCTTCATCTGAAAGGCCGCCCAGACTTCTGGGCGGCCTTATTACTATGCCTGCGGGCAAAGAATCCCTAAGGACTGGTCAGCAGGACCAGCTCATCGCAGGTGCGCAGCTCCTGGCAAAAGAGGGCATGCGGCTCAGGCGTTGCAAACCAATAAAGTTAGCGGAAGTCACCCGCAAGGCCGAGGGCCACCAAGTGTATTTGAACACCGGGGACGACCGCGACGCGGTCTCCATCATCGCCTTTGCCAAAACCCGGGGCGGCGACGGCCATGGCCTGAACCTGGGCCAGGTGTGCCAGTAGCTGCGCGAGCACCTCGACGGCGCGCCGGCCCCGGCCCGGGTGTACGCCACCCCGCCCGATACCGCGCGGCTGAGCGGCCTATCCGTGGGCGACCCGGAGTCGGAGGCCCGGCAGGCGGAGGAAGAGCGCCGCACCCGGCTGATTTCCGAAGTGCTGGGCGTCAAGAAGGAGCTCACCGACCGCCGCTACCTGCACGGGCGCGGCATCACGGATGCCACGCTCGACAGCCCGGCATTTCAGGGGCGCATCTTCACCGCGCAGCAGAACGAACACTACAAAAGCCTGCTGCCGCTGCCTAAAAATGGCATCTGGGTGTCCCACCCCACCGACGACAAGGACACGCGTGTTCCCTGGCAGCGTCCGGCTAGCGGCGCCAGACGATTGCGGACTGGTCCGACTCAGGTGCGCTGGAAGGACTGCCGGAATGCCAGCGGCGAAAGGGCCGTCTTGGTTTTGAAAAACCGGCTGAAGGACTGCGGGTGCTCGAAGCCCAGGGCATAAGCCACCTCGCTTACCGACAAGGCCGTGGCAGCCAGCTTTTCTTTCGCCTGCTCGATGAGTTTGTCGTGGATGTGCTGCTGGGCGCTTTGGCCAGTGAGCGCGCGCAGCATATCGCTCAGGTAGCTCGGCGATACGTGCAGGCGCTGGGCCAGGTACTGCACCGTGGGGATGCCCCGGCCGGACAGGTCCTCGCTGCGGAAGCAGTCCTCCAAGGCGGCTTCCAGCCGTTGCAGCAGGTCGCTGTGTACCGCTTTGCGGGTCAGAAACTGGCGCTTGTAGAAGCGGTTCGCGTACGTGAGCAGCAGCTCAAGCTGGGCAATAACGACGTCCTGGCTGAATTCGTCCAGGCGGCTGGTCAGCTCTGCTTCCATCGTTTTGAAGAGGGAAAGCAGCAGCTCCTTCTCCTGTTCCGACACGTGCAGCGCCTCGTTGGTGGCGTAGGTGAAAAAGCCGTAGTGCCGCATCTTTTTGGCCAGAGGGTAGCTGGCCAGAAAATCCGGGTGAATCAACAGGGTGTACTGGCCGCAGGCCCCCACCTCCTGCTCCTCGGTGCTGCCGATAATCTGGCTGGGAGCGGCAAACAGCAAGCCGCCTTCGTCAAAGTCATAATACCCCTGCCCGTAGGTGAGCTTGCTGCTGAGCCTGGGCCGGTAGGATATCTTATAGAAGCTCAGCACATGCGACTGGTGCGCATCGCCGCTCTCCGCGGGCGTGTGGACGCCGTGAATGAGGCTAATCAGCGGATGTAGCGGAGCCGGCAAGCCAAAGTGTCGGTGCGCGTCGGACAAAGAAGCAAACCGCAGGGGCGCGTTTTCGGGCTTTTTCATGTTTTCCAATCAGTATGCCGGGCACCCGGTAGCTGCGCTAAACCACCCGGTGCCCGGGGTGGTTTAACCAACCGGGCTTTGGGCCGCGTTGGCCACGGCTGCCCAGGCTTCCCAGGTCGCCAGCCGCTCGGCGTAGGCCGTGCGCACCCAGGGCAGGTTGTGGCTGCCCAGGAACAGGCGCAGGGGCGGCTGCTCGGCATCGACCACGGCGAAGAGGGCCGGCGGGGTGGCGGCCGGGTCGCCTCGTTCCAGATTCCGCAAGTCCGCGAAAAACGCGTTCTTGAAGTCGGTGTACACGTCCAGGCCCGCGGCAAAGCGCAACGACTCGGGGCTGCCAAACTCGGTGGCGTAGGCCCCGGGCTCGATGATGGTGACCTTGATGCCAAAGGGGGCCACTTCAGCGGCCAGGCTCTCGTGAATGGCTTCGAAGGCCCACTTCGAGGAGCAGTAGGTGCCGATGACCGGCAGCGTGACGTGGCCCAGGTTGCTGGAAGTGCCCAGGATGTGGCCATGGCCCTGCGCCCGCAGCAGGGGCAAGGCAGCTTGAATGACGGAAACGGCCCCCAGCACGTTCGTTTCGTACAGGGCCCGGATGTCCGCCAGGCCCGCCTCCTCGATGGTGCCCACCAGGGAGTAGCCGGCATTGTTGAGCACGACGTCGAGCCGCCCGAAGTGCGCATGCGCCCGGGCCACGGCCGTTTTTACCTGCTCGGGGTTGGTCACGTCGAGCTCCAGCGTCAGTACATTGGCTCCGTATTTGTCGACAAAGTCGGCGATGCTGGCCCGTTGCCGCGCCGTGGCGGCCACCTTGTCGCCGCGCTGCAGGGCAGCCTCCGTCCAGACGCGGCCAAAGCCGCGGGAAGCGCCCGTAATAAACCAGATTTTGGGGACAGGGCCCGCAGCGGGGGCGGGGCCGGCTTGTCCGGCGGGATGCGGATGATGGTTCATAAAGGAGATGCGTTAGTGAACAGGACAAAGGTCTTGTCCTGCGGCCAGCGCCCCGTAGCCGGATTGCGGAAGTTTGTAGCGTAACTGAAGCGCGGGCCGCAGAAGGCCCCGGCGCCCGCCCTCCTGCCGCCCCGGCACGCTTACGCCCTTCTGGCTACCGCTCGGGCGGCGCGTCTACGCCAGGCCACTGCCAGGGGCAGCAAGAATTTTCCCGTCAATGCTGCGCTCCGCTTTCACGATACTGCGTAAATGAGGTACCTTATGCGCTCCAGGCTGTGCCTTTTTTAGCTTTCTGCCAATGTCCAAAGCTGCTGCCCCCACCGTTGCCTTCACTGAGCCCCTGACCAACCCCGCGCGCGTGCACCGGGTCAGTACCCTGGCCCAGCTGCTGGAAGTGGCCGGCACGCGCAAGCGCATCGTTGCAGCCTGGGGCGTGTCGGCCCGTACCTACGACACGCGCAAGCGCAGCCCGGGCACCTGCACCGTGGGCGAGCTGCAGCAGCTGGCGCGCGTACTACAGGTAGCAGAGGAAGAGCTGTTTGCCGTGGTGCGGGCCGAGGCAACCCAAACGGTGGACCAGGCAGCCCCAACGGCCTGACCGGCCCGGCAGCGTTTTTGCTCCTACGCCAGATCCAGCTGCGCGAACCGCTGCGCCAGCAGCGCGTGCAATGACTCCTGCAGGTCCGGGAGCAGAAAGCTTTAGGCAGTCAAAGACTCTCAGGCCGCCCTGGCCTAGCCCGGGCCGGGCGGGTGAGCGTGCCCGTAACCACCTTGTCGTCAATGCCGGCCAGCTGCCCGTGTCGATATACTTCGGCTTTTCTCATGACTGCTGGCTCAGCAGGTGCGCGCGGTCCAGCGGGGCCGGCGCCAGCTCGTGGCCAAACAGACGCAGCACCAGGTTGACCTTGTTCAGGCGCAGCGTGGCCTTGCCCTGCTCCAGCTCGCGCACGAAGCGCAGCCCCACCCCGGCTTTGGCGGCCAGATCGGGCTGGGACAGCTGCAGCAGCTTGCGGTGCTGCTTGACAAAGACGGCGAGTGAAGTGGACATACCTATACCCGCTCGGGGAAAATTCAACGAGTGGGCGTGTTTTAATACCTGAGCAGGTATAAAGTAGCATAATCAAATGATAATTATACCTGATCAGGTATAATCTACTCACAGCAAACACTTCACTTATTGGCTTGGACTGCGCGCCCACCAGTGGCAAAGCCAGCGCCAACAACACGGCCGCGTAGGTAAAAAATGCCACCAGCCAGAGCGGGCCGACCTGAGCCGGTGCCTGCTGCTGGGGGCGGATGATCAGCAGGCTGGTTTAACCGTTATACCAAACCTTTACCCAAGGCCAGGCTTGGGATGTGGCCCCTCCCCTCCCCTCCCCTCCCCTCCCCTCCCCTCCCCTCCCCTCCCCTCCCCTCCCCTACCGCCCCAAAACAAAAAGCAGCCCCGCAAGGGGCTGCCTTTTGCTCGATACCGTCCCGAAAGCCCCTGCCCTACTTGGCGGGCGGCAGCTTGCCGGTTTTGCGCAGGTGCGCGTCGTAGTGCCGGTGGGCGGCTTCCAGGTAGTTCTTGATGGTCGTGGGCGTGTCCGGCCCCGGTGTGGCCAGCAGCAGGCTCATCTTAATCTCCTGCACCACGGATTTAGCGATTTGGACCGTGTGCAGCGGCACGTCCGCTTCCGGCGCAGGTGCAGCAACCGCAGCCGGCTTCCGGCCCCGGGTAGCGGCGCGTATGGGCGCGGCAGCTGACGCTACCGGAGCCGCCGCGGCCGGCGCGGGGGCTGGTTCGGCCACAGGAGCTGGTGCCGGGGCAGCGGGAGCTACTACCGCGGCGGGGGCCGCGATGGGCTCTACCGGGGCGGGGGGCGTAGTCGCCGTGCGGGTGGCCTCCCCTCCCATCCCGGCCCGGGCCTGCTGGCGGGCTTCTTCGGGTACTTCAATGCGGCGGCGCGGGGTGATCTGTGGTTTCTCGAAGCCCATTACGATGCGGAGGTTGAGGCGGTAGATACGGAAGCCGCGGCCGTGGCGCGGCGGTCGGGCAGGCCCAGGCGCTCGATGAGCTCCTCGCATACGCGGCGGATTTCGTCGCTGGTATCCTTGGTGCCGCCGGCGTAGCGCGCCCAGGCCGGGTTGAGCAGGCTGTAGAGCGTGGAAGCCCGGGTGTAGGCCTTGCGGTGGCCCAGGTAGGAGTTGAAGCGCGAAAGGCCCAGCCCGTCGATGTAATCATCCATCTCCTTTTCCTCCCGCTGCCCGGCCACGCGCTTGGTGGGCAGGCCGTAGTACTGGAAGTCAATCTGCGCGTCGTCGGCCGCTTTCTTGATGGCCTCCAGGATGGTCATGAACTCGGCCGTGGAGGCCCGGTCCAGGTAATCCGATACCAGGGGCACAATTACCGCGTCGCAGGCAGTCAGGGCGTTGAACACGTCGTCCCCATCGGCCCGGCCCGGCACGTCGATGATAATCAGGTCGTAGGTGTGCTCGGGATTGTCGATGAAGTCAAAAATCCGACTTAGCTGCCAGGGGTACACGTCATACGGGTACTGGGCGTCGGGGTTGGTTTCGCGCAGCTTGGCGAAGTTGGCCGCGTCGACCTGCTCGCGGGTCTTGACAATGCTCTGCTGGTAGTCGCAGTCGAGCACGGCGATACGCAGCCCGTACTCGGTCGCCAGCGGGGCGGCGAGCACAAGGGCCAGGGTAGACTTACCGGAGCCCCCCTTCTGGGTGGCAAAGCTGATAACCTTGGACATACGTGGTGTGGGGTTGAGGGTGTCAGGAGTTACCGGTCACCAGAACCAGCGGGACCGTGAGCCAAATGTAGTAGAAAAGCAGAAATGCAGAACCCTATTATTATAGAAAAGCAGAAGTATTGTTACGCAAGAGAACAGAAGTGCTGTTATATAGGGATACAGAAGTGCAAGAAAATAGAATTGTTGTTGTGCAAGAATACAGGAATGCGTTTATGCTGAAAAACATAAATGTTATTATGCAGTACAGCAAAACTACTTTTCTGTTATTATATATAAATGCATAGTAACAGAAAAACATAAATATTAAATAATAGAAAAACATATTTGTAAAAATAATTTTCTGTAGATCTGTATTCCTGTATAATGGTTAATCTACAGGCGTACCTAGCGTAAGCTACAGTCAAACAACAGAAATGCATAAAAGCAGAATGTGCTGGCGCTGCGAGACTAGCCAGATGGACAGCAGTGCTACGAAAACAGAGCTGTAGAAACCCATAACAACAGAAAAGCATAACTACAGGAAAACAGAATCTTACGGCTGCCAAGCGGAGAGGTGAACCAGTGGGCTGCTTGTAACAACAGAAATATAGAATAGCAGAATTTTGCCGGCCTGCAAAGCTCGCAGATCATCCCGGGATGCCACCTACAGTGGTAGAAAAGCTGCAGGCATGGCGCCCAGGCAGAACGCTTGTCCAGCTGCCAAGGCTGTACCCGGCCATCGCTACGCAGCGCACGCTTACACAAAGCCATCAGGAAAAAAAGCACTAACGGCTAACACAACAACCCTCGGCTCCGTACTAGCTTTTTACTAACTTTTTGCTAACTGTTGTATAGCTTCAGCAAGAAGAATACCGCACTCCTATAGCTAACGCCCTGGCAGTGAGGCATATACCAATCAGCAGTGCTGATTGACTGACCAAAAGGGTAGTAAGTAGCTGAATAACAACAGAAAACATGGTCCGCAAGGCAACTAAACTGGAAGAGATACGATGAGCACGGAGCTACGCAAGCGGGTTACCCTTGACCGCAATGCCCACCGAAAAGCCGAAGCCGCCGCGGCCGCAGTCGGCGCCAGCCTGGGTGAGTACGCCAGCGCGGCCGTGGAATACTTTGCCACCCGGGGCCTGGATCCGCGCGAGACGGAGGCCCGCGAGGGGCAGCTCATCATGCAGCAGATAAAGAAGCTGGGGGACCGGGTCTTTGGGTTTATGCAGGAGCAGGAGCGCACGCTGCTCACGGCCATGCTGGAGGAGATGCTGCGCACCCGCATCACGCTGGAGCGGGTGCTGCGCCTGAATGAAATCCTGGTGGGCAACCTCAACACGCAGCTGGAAACGCTCAGCCAGGCACAGCTGCAACGCCAGCTGCAGGCCCTGCAGATGCTGCGTCCGCGCAACGAGGAGGCCGTGGATAAGCAGGTGAAAGAAGCCCTGAAAACGGCCCAGAACGCGGGGCTGGGTAAGCGCAGCAAGCCGGATGAAGCGGCGACCGGGCAGGGGCAATAGGCAAGAAAGAGCACACACTATGTGCAAGTAAAAACCTTTTACTTCCGGATGTACGTCAAATTAATCAACCCCAAAACACACGGCAAAGCAGCTTATACCAACACCGGCAGTAGTGCCCAGACGCTGCAATACCTGCAGCACGAAGCGGTAGGGGAGGGGCAGGAAGCTACGTTTTTCAGCGCGGAATCCAACGAGCTGAGCGCCGCGCAGCTGCGGCAATTTATCGACTCCAACGTAAAGGGGCTGCGAGCCACAAAGGCCAAATTCTACTCGCTGGTGCTGAGTCCAAGCGAGCAGGAGCTAGGCCATATCGGCAGCGATCCGGAAAAGCTCCGGGCCTATACCCGGGAAGTTCTGCGCATAAAAGCGCAGAACTTCCCGGGTATAGGCCCGGCGGCGGCCAGCTAGGCAGCCAGGATACCAAATGGGCCGCTATCCTGCACCAGGACCGCACCCACCGCGGCACCGACCCCGAGGTTAAAACTGGTATGGCGAAGGCGGGACAGAAGCGGGCGGGCTTGCAGGCCCACGTGCACGTGCTCGTCAGTGCCCGCGACGCAGGACAGAAAGTGACCCTTAATCCCGGCGGGCGCCGGCAGCGGTTTGATTTGATGCGCTGGCAGGCGGCCGCGGGCCGGCAGTTTGAGCAGCAGTTTGGCTACGTGGCCCAGGCCCACGAGAAGCTGCGGCCCAACATCCGGGAAAGAAGCCCCGCCCGCGACGCCGGCCGCCTGGTTAAGCTGGCCGAGCGCGTAGCCCGCATTAATCTGCTGGTACCCCGGGAGCAGCGCCTAGCGGCCGGGCGGGTGCAGGACATTGCGGTAGGCCGGCAGTTTGACAAGACCTTTTACCGCCTGCTGAGCCGGATCGAGGAGCGGGCCCGCGACGGACGTCCTATCGACAACGCCCTGCAGCTGCTCACGACCGGCCGGGAGCAGGCGGCCACTCCCCAGCGCCAGGCTGTCACTGCCCTGCACGCCCTGCAGCACCTGGTGCGCCGCAGCCAGGCTACCGAGCAGGAGCGCACCGAGCACGTGGCCCAGAAACCAGGGCGTCATAGCGCCGAGCTGGACCTTGAGATGTAGATCCGGTTCCCTCTGTTCCCTTTCCTTATCACTTGTATGCATCGTCAACCACCCCGGCCCGGAGCCAATATTCACCCCATACTGCTGCTGCTGGGACTGCTGCTGCTGGGACTGCTGGCTGGCGACTGGTACATATTACAGCACCCAGCCGAGTTGGCGGTTGCCCGCGCAGCGCAGCGTCAGGCGAACAGGGAGCCCGTCTTGACGCCCAGGCAGCGGCTGGCGGCGCGAATGGTCATGGTCCACCAGCAGCGGGCCGACGCCCGGCGCCGGCAGCAGAGCGCCCCGGCTGCAGGACAGTCGGCTGCTGAACCGGCTTGCGCTCAGGCCGGCGACCGGGTGGTCAGCAGGGGAGGGGCCGGCGGGGGCATAGGCTCCGCCGGGCAGGGGTTTACAGGCAAGCTGTTGGTAAAAGCGGGCCGGTTCTATGAGACAGCAGGTATCTACCTGCGGGGACTGCTGCTGCTGCTGGCCATCGGGCTGGTGTTTGGGCAGCCGGCGCCCCAGCGCAAACCCGGGGGGCGGGCGTGGCGCAAGTCCCTGCGGCCCCAGGCCGTGCGCATTGTGGCAGCCAGCTGCGCCGGGCTGTCGGTGCTCAGTACCTACGTACTGCTGAGCATGCCCATGTATGGGCCCGGCTTCATCCGGACGGGCTACCCGGTGGCAGCTGCGCTGGTGCTGGCCAGTGGCTTCGTAGTAGGACTGCTACGGGCGCTGACCAAAGACCCGGACTTCGGACTGAGCGTGGAGCGCAGGAAAATAGCAACCCCGGATGGGTTTAACCTGCCTACGGAAGGGGGGGGATGGGTGAACGTACCCAATCCCTACCGGGGCGTGCTCGTACTCGGTGGGGCCGGGGCGGGCAAGACCTACTCCATCGGTGAACCGGTGATTGAGCAGCTGGCGGCCAAGAACTTTGCCGGGCTCATCTATGACTTTAAGTTTCCAGTGCTGGCCGAAGCAGCGCAGAAGGCCCTGGAGCTGGCCGGGCGCCGGGCGGGTCCGCCGCGGCTATTGCCCAGCGGGGAGCCTGAGCCGGCGGTAGTATTGCACGTGATCAACTTCCGCGACCTGACCCGCAGTGAGCGGGTGAACCCGCTGCGGGCCCAGGACCTGCCGGTGGTGGCTTTCGCCGAGGAATATGCGCGGGCCATTATCAACAACCTCAACCCGGCCAGCATTCGCAAGATGGAGTTCTTCGACATCAGCGCCGTGGCTTACCTGACGGGCATCATCTGGTTTTATAAAAAGCACTTCCCCCGCTACTGCACCATTCCCCACGTGGTAGCCACAGCCATCCACAAGGACTTCAAGCACGTGCTCTCCATGCTGGAAACCGACCCCGAGTGCGCGGGCATGGTGCGCAGCATCGTGACAGCCGTCGAGCAGCGGGCCGAGAAGCAGGTGGCCGCCGTGGTGGGCACGCTGCAGGTAATTCTGAACCGCATCCATTCCCCGGAAATCGTGTGGGTCCTCACGCCCGACGAGGAGAAAGGGGAGGGGTTCTCGCTTAACCTGAACGACCCGAAGCAGCCCGCGCTACTCTGCATCGGCAACGACCCCACGCTGAAGGAAACCTTTTCGCCGGTGGTCAGCTGTATCATCACCGTGGCCATTAAGCTCATGAATCAGCAGCACAAGCACCGCAGCTACGTGCTGCTCGACGAGGCCGCCACGGTGTACGTGCCGGGGCTGGAGCTGCTGCCGGCCACGGCCCGCAGCAACAAGGTGGCCACCATCTACATGACCCAGGATTTGGCGCAAATGAGCGATGCCTATGGGCCTGACAAGATGAAGGTTATGGTCTCCAACCTCAACAACCAGTTTTTCGGCAAGGTCAACTCGCTCGATACGGCCAAGTTCATCTCCGAGCTCGTAGGCCGCGAGGACAAGCCGATGCACAGCACCAGTACCGGCAAAAGCCAGGGCGGGGCCGGCAGCCACGGCAGTCACAGCGCCAGCCTAAGCACCAGCTACCAGGAGCGCAACCTGGTGCGGGTGCAAGACGTCATCGGCCTACAGCAGGGCGAGTTTATCGGGCAGACGGTGGAAACCGGGCGCACCTTCTTCCAGGGCGTCATCTCCCGGGCCGATGCCACCCCGGAGCGGTTTCCGCTGCACCCGGTGGCAACCTTTGGAACCGCCGAAGAGGATAGTGTTGCTGTCCTGTCGCAGGTGGTGTGGGAGAACTACCGGCGGGTTCATCAGCAGGTACAAGAAACCCTGGCCCTGCATGTCAATACCTTAAATGGGGGCACAGGCAATGAAGGCCACCTGCCTTAAAAGATACGTACATGTCCACTTGCGTTAAGTCGAGCCGCTAGAGAATAGCTGTCCTACCGTTTGGCTGAACTGCATTCGTTTCTTCTTATACGCACTGAAGCACCTTGAGAACAAGAACTATTCGGGCCAGAAGTTACCCGGCAGGTTCGTGCGAATGCTGTCAAGGTGCAGAAGCACGAAGCGGGAGGCCCGGTGGTCAATACGATAGAGTCGGGAAATAGAATCAGTGTAGGAAACCTGGTTCGTGCCCCGATAGGCGTAAGAGGAGCGTTCCGTTTTCGTCAGCACTGTTGAGTCGTTGAGCACGAACCCTCGGGTAACGTCATACATATGGAAGTATCCCCCCTCCGTATAGGAGGAGCCCACACTCCCAGATAGGTACAGGTTAGCCGGCCGGTCGGGGTAGCCAATGACCAGGAACAGGCCGTTAAACTCGTCCGCGCCGGCATACACTACGTGATGGCAACTGGCCCGGGAACTGTGCAGCAACGAACGAACCTGACCACAGTAGAACGCGCCCCCGCCGTAGGTATTCCTGGCAGCGCTGTCCTCCAGCATGCTGCCAATGAAGTAGGCCCCCCGCAGTAGGCGCTGCTGGTGGGCAAAGGGAAGACGCAGGCTGTCCACCTCAAACGAAAACCCTGTGCGGTCTGTCAATTCACCGATGTCGAAGGTATCACGGGGTGTAAACAGCGACCCGTGTGACGGACAGCGTTGCGCGACGGGGGGAGCGGCTTGGCAGCCGCTTAGCAGGACCAGTGCGCCCCCCCAGTACGGGAAGGTTCGAGCGGAAATAAACGAAAGGGAACACATACTTCGGGCTATGAACGCAACTAGGGGTGGGCTAGCTGGGCAATAATAAGCTGGTTTCGCTAGAATCACCGTTTAATTGAACGCCAGGCTAGGCATTTGTGGGTGGAGCCGGGCGGTGTGTGCGCAAAGTGGGTAGCAGCACAAACATGGCCACGATCCGGGAGCCATAAAACGCTACATAGGCCAGTGCCGTCCATAGCGGGGTGTGCAGCAACGGCAGTAGGGTCGTGCGATAGTTCGCCAAGGCGTAAAGCACCGTGGCACCTTGACCGAGTACAAACAACCATTTAACCAGCGTCACACCGCGGCGAATAGCGTAAGCAAACCCGGCAAACAGCAACAAGCCCAATAGAAGCGTACCCAGCGTTGCAGGCTGGTGAAGCGATGCACGCATCCTCCATGCGCTATCGACCACGGCTACCGCGAGGCCAAAGAACAGAATATTCGAAGCCAGCAGTTCATGGCGGCGTGGCGTATGGGCGTCCATAAAGGTAAATTCAGGGGTTATCCAAAGATAAGTCACAGGTTTGCAGCACCACCGGTTAGGTGAACGCTCTTACCTTAGAGTGATGGAAGAAACTGTCCTCCGCTTCACCGGTGCGCCCACTTGGAAACAGTCGTACTGGGCCGACATGCTGGTCGAATGCCCAAAGTGTGCACACGCCGCATTGATTACGGCCAATGTTAGGGCCCGTGACTTCCGGTATCTTCCCAACAGCACGTTGGCGTGTTCCCACTGTGCCTACACCGAAAGGGCCGCAGACGCGGTGGCCTACCGCGTGTCTATTAAAAGGAATTGCGACACCTGCGGCAAGGAAGTCGCCACGGTGATTCCCCGGTCGAGGCAGAAAGTGGATACTCTCGCCGTTGTGTGCCCCCACTGCGGCGTCACGCGCACGTACCAGCCCCGAAACGAAGCCCACCGGCTGACGTACCAAGCGTCCGGCCCTGGGGTAGACCCGATTTTCAACTTGCCGTTGTGGTTGCAGGCGGACGTCAAAGGCCAGGTGTTGTGGGCCTATAACCGGTCCCATCTGAACGACATCAAGCGGTACGTTGCCTCGCACTTGCGAGAGAGAAACATCGCGGGCCATAATACCATGGTAGAGCGGTTGCCCCAATTTATCAAAGCGGCAAAAAACCGAGAAGCGGTACTCAAGGCTATCGAGAAACTAGAGCGCCGGTAGCTGCTAGAACCACCATTTTCGTGAACGCAGTTTACCACTTGAACAGGCTCCAGAACCCCCGTTTCTGTGGGCTCTCGCGGTTGGCCTCTCCTGCATAGGTGGAATCATTTGCAGGTACACATCGCCCTCATACAGCACCATTTCTAGGCTTGGATCGGCCAAGTGCAACTTCCAAGCGAACTCTTCGGCATCCGCGAAGGAGTCAAAGTAGCGATAAGGCGTAGGCGTTTCTACCTCCTCCGATGATGGCCGCGTGAAAACTGTTTTGGCATCGGTATTCATCACGTGCCCCGTGGCGCGTAGACAAATCAGTACTTTGTATGCGGAACTCATGGTACTAAAGTAACACCTATATGAACCCTGGTCTACCTTGTAGCCCCTATGCGTAAACAGCCCTCTAGTCCTGAAGTGGCTCGTTTATTAAATTGATTAAGGGTTCCAGCCACATGCCATAGGCATTGATTTCGCCGTTGGTGATACCTTTGATGCACAACAGGTCCTCCAAGGCATCTAGGATGGCCTCGGCTTGGTGCCGCGACAGGAGAAGCTCCTTCTGGTGGTGCGGAAGGTCGCTAGGTTGCTGAAGGAAAGTGGCCGAGGCATCCTCGCTTAAGGCGAGCACCAGTTGCTTGTAGGAACTGGCATCTAGAACGAGGCGAAACGGTGCGGACATCATTCGAGCTTTTTGGAAGGCAAAAATTACGCTCCTTTCGCTAGAACCACCCTTTCGCTGAATGCAGCATAGCGTTACCTTTCACTTCTTATGCATGATTTGCAGCGAGTACGTAGCTGGGTTGAAGCGGGCAAACAAGTGGGAAAGTGCTTCACTTTCGTCCGGAATGGCGTGACCTATCGGTCCTCTGTGGCGGTTCAGAAATGGAAGGATGGATATAAGCTGTATGTAGACGAGATTGAGGAGGAGTACATACAAAGTGAAGCCTATGAGCGAGAGCAGGTCATTTTCAAATGCAGCCTTTCTGAGTTAGAAGTCTTAATAAAAGACACGACCTCCCTGACGATTGAACAGTTGGCCCCGCTTAAAGGACAAAAGCTATTCAATCCTGCGTTTGACTAACCCTCGTTGAGATTTCGGACCGTTTGAGTGAACAATAGGTCGATGTGCTCTTGCATAGCCCTCCTTGGCGTTACTGCGATGGCGGATTTGAAAGGCCCTCGTTTAAGAGCGCTCCTTCAGGAAGCTGTTGCGTTTAACGCATCAAGCAATTCCGTCATCTTGTCAAATCCTTTGGCGCTCAGGCTTCGTTGGGCAACTGACGCATTCTTAGGCGCAAAAAGCCACTGGTTGTACCCACACCCCACGTTTATGGTCCCGACGAGTTGGCGTTTCTCTTCAATGAGGAAGCCGGCATCCAGTTGAAAAGTGCCGTACTCTCCCCCCGCTGAAAAATGGGCCGTATCGGTGACCAATTGGCAGAGCAAGCGCGCCTGTTGGTTGGACAACTGTACCTTTCTGACCCCAACTAGGTATCGTCAGCGAGCAGTGGTACGCCCACCGAATGGCCTTTCGTTCAACTTTTGCTCAAACTACGACAGCCACAGCCTCCTGTTGGAGCACAGCTACTTCTTGGCGCCTGTTCATCTTCAGCAGCACTACGGCACTAATGATGGACAAGCCCAAGAAGAGCATATCTACGAACAGGATGTCAAATTGCCCCTTCGCGAAGGTGTTCCAGAACCAGTTGTCACGCACTACGCCGTCTAGCACCGGCACCAGGAAACACAGCCCCGCCGACAGCACAAGGCTCTGCCGGTTCGTTGAAGCAATATCGTGGCGGGCAATGAAGTAGATGCCCAATGCCAGCCAGGAGTAGAAATACCAGTGGTAGATATCCGCCTGCGTGGGCTGCTTGAGGAACAGCAAGCTGATCATCGTCAGCGCCGTGACGGGCAGCATACTCAGGCAAACGGCCAGGAAGATATTAGCCGTCCAAAAGTTGAACTTCCGTTCCCGCATCGGAGTGCTGTTTTTGTCGCGGGCCACCAGCCAGATCAGGATGCCGGAAAGGATAACTACGCAGCCCAGCAGGCCCAACACAAAGTACATGACGCGCAACGGCCGGCCGCCAAAATCCCCGAAGTGCAAGTGATATACCAAGCTGCGCACCTTGCTCACGTACGTCGAGGGCGCTGCTGGCGCCGTCTCGGACAGCACTTGCTGGTCGCGCACCCGATATACCAGCTTGCCCAGCCCCGAGAAGCTGGCCTCGGCGTGCGGGGCTCCCAGCACCACGACATGCATGTTGGCATCCTGGTAATTGCGGATAAGTACTCGGGTAATTTCGCTGTCTGCCCATTTCTGCTCCACCTGCGCTACCACTTGATTGAGGTTGAAGGGGGCGGCCAGTGGGGTGTAGGTGTACGCGTACTTGGTGTTGTCTGCGGTCTGCAAATCACTGTACAGCTGCTCACTGTCGCCGTTGTAGGCAAACTTGGTGAACGGCGCCAGCAGCACCGAATTTACAATGAGCACCATGCCGGTAACGGCAAACAAGAACTGAAACGGAAACTGGATCATGCCTAGCCCGGTGTGCAGGTCTGTCCACACGGTTTTCCACTTTGCCCAGGGCCGGAACGTGAAGAAGTTGGAGACGATTTTGTTCCAGTGCAGCAGCAGGCCGGTAATGAGCGCAAACAGGAACATGAACGAGACGATGCCCGCCAGCAGGTAGCCGAACGGGGCCCCCAGATTGATGGGCAGCCGGATGGCGTTCAGCGGCGCCAGAAAGTGCAGCCGGTACAGGAATTCGCCCATATCGTAGTCCTTCTCATAGTCCACTTCCTGCCGGTGGGCAAAGTCGTAGGTGAAACTAGCCACGTCTTCGTCGCCGCCCCGGCCGCGCCCTCGGCCGCGCTTTTTAGGCTCGCCGGCGGGGTTAGCTTTGGCTCTGGCCAGCGCCCGGGCTTTTCCTTCTTTGTTGACGATGCTGTCGTTGGAAGCCAGCATAGAGACGTACGCCCCGGTACCGTGCCGCTGCAGGAAAAACTCGATGTTCCGGCCTTTCAGCTGGTGGTGGCGCCCCAACGAGTCCAGAATGCCAGTGAAGTCGCGCGGCGTGGTTTTACGGTTGACGACGTACGAGCTGTTTTTCTGCCAGGCCGCAATGTCATCCTTGAAAAAGGCAAACGAGCCGGCAAAGAAAACGACGTAGAGCAGCACGCAGACAATGATTCCGCTGACCGTGTGGGTATGAAAGTAGATGTTGTACTTCCGGTTGTCCATGAGGCTAGGGAATCAGATAAGGAAGAGAAAATAGCAGGGTCAGGCCGATGTAGGTCGCCCACACTTTCCAGACGTTCCTGGCAATGAAAGCCCACAGCAGCAGGAAAGCCCACAGGATATAACCCGTGAAAAAGGCGGTGACTACCACGTTTTCGCGCGGGAAAATCGTTGTCAGCAGCAGGTGCAGGCTCAGCATCACCGCATAGCCCCCGACGGTACCCGCCATAATCTTGGAAAAGCGCAGCCAGGGCGACTTGGTGAGGTATTTGGTATTGGCGGGCATCTTCAGAAAATCAATTCCAGGCCAAGAAAAACGGCGTACAGCAGCAGCGAATACCCGGTCAGGTAGCGAAAAGGCGTCAGGGTTACCACCAGGCTCCCCACCCCCATCAGCCCGACAAGCCAGGCGCTCAGGCCCGTCATCCAGCCCAGCTGCCGCCCGAACAGCAGCGCGGCAACGGCCAGCAGTGCCGCCCCGATAAGGCGGGCCGTCCGGGGGCGGCGGGCCACGTAAGCCGGGTAGCCAGCCAGCGGCAGCTTCACTTGGGGCGAAGCCAGGTACCACAACTGAAACGCCAGCAGCAGCAGCAAGAATAAGGTGCTGAACATGGGGCCTAGTTGATTAGAATGCGGGTGGTGGAGCCGTGCCAGGAGTGCGTGTACTTCTGCTGGTTCCACTCCCCGGCTTCCGGCTGGTAGTCGGAGGCTTCCAGCACATAGCTGCCTTTCAGGCGCGGCGTGAAGGTCACTTTGCCGTTAACGTCGGTCTTCATGGTCTTCACCCAGCCTTCCGGCGACATCAGCTCCACTTTGCCCTCCTGAAAGGCTTTGCCGTCTTTCCACACCTGCACTTCCACCGGGTCGTTGGCCTTGTAGGCTTTGGGTTGCACAAGCACGAAAAGCGCCGCCGCAGGAGCCGCTACTACCGCCGCTTTGCCCACCAACACCGGCGCAACGGAGGAAAACGCGTATTTGGTGGTGCCCCCCAGGTCCTTGGTCGTATGCGTGGTGGTGAGGTAGTACACGCCGTCCTGGCTGGGCGTGAACGAGCCGACTAGGTGGGTAGTGGCATCGGTCAGCGTCAGCTTGGTGCGCTGCTGCCCCGGGCCACTCACCCACACGTCCAGCGTCTTCAGGTCGGAGTACCATTTTGCGGTCGGCTCCAGTTCGCCTTCCGGGTATTCGCCGTAGAAAATCTTTACTTCGTGCGCTTTGTTTTTGGCTGCCTGCGCGCTGGTTTCAAGCCAGATAGCATGCGCATCGGCAGTGTGCGGGCCTGCCAGGCCCACCGCTACTACTGCCAGAAAAAGGAGGATCGTTTTCACCCGTTGAAAGCTACTGTTACTCGTTGTCAGAACGTTTTCCAGGCTGAATCCCGACCCCAGACCAGCCTACAGCCGGAGGGTGCCGGACCATGGGCTGGGCTGGGCTGGGCTGGGCTGGGGCCGGGCTCGGCGGGAAGGTGCTTATTCGCTGGCCAGGTACTGCACGGCCGTGATGGTGCCCCCTTCTACTTTCAGACCCTGGGTAGCCGTCTTGGCAGTAGCGTCAATCTTGTAAACGTAGCCAGTGCCGTCCTTCAGGTTCACGCCGAGGTAGGCAGTTTTGCCGTCCTGCGGGGAGTAGTTATTGGTGGTCAGGCTCTTGATGTCCGCCTTGGTTGGTAGGCCGGTGACGGGCGCATATGTTTTATCCACCACGTTCAGGATGCCCACGTTCAGGCCAGCGGCGTAAGCTCCTTTCTCAGCGCGGGTGGTGGCACCCACCAGGTAGTTGTTGTTGCCCAAGTACAGCCAGTTGGTGATGTTCATCCCGCCGCTGGCTGCTTCGAAGTCCAGCAGGTAAGTACGGTCAAACTCCGTGGTGCCGGCCTTAATGCGCGTAACGGCCGAGGGCCGGGTGGACGTCAGCGTGGTAGCGGTACCGGTGGTCTGGGTGGCTACCGAGGAGGAAAAGGCGTACACGTCGCCGTTTTCCGCCACGTTTAGCCCGTCCGTGAAGTAGCGGCCGATGAAGCTGGTGCGGTTGTCACGGATAATTTTTTCCAGCCGCATGTCGGCGTAGTTGAACACGGCAATCCACGCGCTGTCGGGGCGGGTCGTGCTGAAGTTCGAGCCACCGATGCAGAAATACGGCGCGTATACCTTGTCGCCGACCTGCTTGAGCCAGCTGAAGTGGGCCAGCTCGTTGTTGCGCGCTATGTTCAGCGTGTTGGTCGTGCCCTCCGCCGAAATCTGCAGGCTATTGGTGCTGACCTTATACCAGTTGGCTATTTGCGTAGTAGCCGGGTTGCGAGGAATCTTGAAGAGCAGGATGTCGTCCTTTACCGGGGCAAATGCCTGCACGGTTTCAGTCTGGAAATTCGTCAGCTTGGCCAGCTTGCCGCTTTTGTTGTTGTAGGCCGTCACGGCGCCGGGGTTGCCCTGGCCGTAGAGCATGCTGAAAAATTTGCCCTTGTGCGTGACGTAGTAGCGGTAGGTCCCATCCTGCTCCACGCCGTTGCCCGCCGTCGAGATGACGCCCGACTCCAGGGTGCGCGCATTCAGCAGGTAATCGGCCACCCCCGTGGAGGCTGCTGGGGTGACGGTCAGGATGTAGTCCCCGACATTATCCGGAGTAGGTTGTTTTTCATCTTTGCCGCAGGAAGCAAGCGTGGCCGCTACGAACAGCGTGGCGAGGGTAGTTTTGATGTGCATGGCAGGCGTTACCAGTTATTTGATTGGGAGAAGAAGCAGCGTAAGTTGACGTAGAAAGCCCGGCCCGGCTTCTGCAGGCTGAAGTTGTCGTAGAGCAGGGCGTTGGCGATGTTGCGGCCTTCCACGCCGAGATTATAGCGGCCGTTTTTCAGGCTGTACACCACATTGATGTCGTGGCTGATCTGCTGCGGAATGTTGAGCTTGTCGCCGCCGCGGCTGGGCCAGTAGAGGTAGAATTCGTGCACGTAGAGCAGGTTGTAGCCGAGGGTGAGGCTGTTGCCTTTGCCTCCCAGGTCGGGCAGCAGCAGCGAGGCGTCGGCATTCCCGAACAGGTAGGGAATATTCGGCATCTGGTCCTGGTACACCGGGCTCACGCCCGTGAAGCCCGGCTCGTACTGCTGCATGTTCTGCAGGTACTGATAGGTCAGCGTCGCGCCGGCCGAGAAGCGGTTTTTGTGCGAGTAGCGCACTTCCCCGTCGGCTCCTACCGTCCGCACCCCGTCGCGGTTATCAGCCACCAGCCGCGACTGGTTGTTGTTCAGGCGGTTGTAGATGAAGTTGGTGGAGTGCCGGTACACCGCGTTGGCCGTCACCAGAAACCGGTCGTCCTCCGTGAGTGGGAAATTATAGCTCAGGCCCAGGTTGACGTTGTTGCTTTGCTCCGGGCGCAGGCTGGGGTTGCCTTCCTGATTTTCTACGTCCCCGAAAATCTCCGTGGCCTCCGGCATCCGGTTGGTGAGTTCGTAGGAAGCCTTAAGCTGCAGGTCTTTCGTGAAGAAGTACGTACCGGCCACACCGTAGCCCAGCTTGCTGGTCGTCGCCTTCGCCTCTGCCGCCGATACCACATTGCCTTGGGTGATGTACTTACCAAAAACCGATGCGCTCCACAGCTCGCTCACATTGTAGGAGTAGCCCAGGCCAAGCACGTTTTTCTGCGTTTTCTGAGGCCGGTCAACTGACGTCGGATTCAGGGCGTCGGAACCTTCCCGGTCAAAGGTGTTGAACACGTTGCTCACGGCAATGGCCTGTTGCTCGTTGAGGCGGTAGTTGACCATGGCGGTGGCCAGGCCGTTGTGGTTGCGGTACTTGTAAAGGCTGCGCGCCCGTTCTCCGCTCGTGCCGTTGCGCTTGTAGTTGCCCAGCCAGTCGTAGCGCACGTTCATCGTGTCGATGTTCTGCTCGCGGCCCAGGTTGTAGTTGGCATTGAGCGTCACATCCAGCCCCTTGAGGAGGTCGTCCTTCTTGTACTTCAGCGTAGGCATCAGGATAGTGCCCCGGCGGTGCCAGCCCCCAAACACCGATACCATGCGGGCCCCGGTCTGGATTTCCTTGTAGTTTTTGCCGGCGGTTATGCCCAGCAGCAGCTTGTCCGCGTAGCGCTTGTCCACGACGCCGACACTGGCAATCAGGGTTTCGTTGTGGTACGTATCATGAAAGCGGCGCACCACTTTGCCCGGCTCATACGCTCCGGTGTTGATGTCAGCGGCGTCTACGGTTACTTTATAGTTGTTGTCGGAGTAGTTTTGGAAGGCGCTGATCTGCGCCGTCAGGCCCCCTTTCGACGTCACGGCCGCGTTAACGACGCTGCGGTGCGTATTAAACGAGCCGTAGGAGTACGAGGCGTCGATATAGTTGCGCTGCCGGTTGCCGGTTACGATGTTGATAGCTCCGCCCAGGGCATCCGACCCCAGCCAGATGGGTACCACGCCCTTGTACACCTCAATGCGCTCCGCCGCGTTGATGGGAATGTTGTTGATCTGTAACGAGGAGCCGAACCCATCCATCGGGATGCCGTCGATGAAGTACCGGACGTGGTTGCCCGAGAAGCCGTTGAGCGACAGGTTAAAGTTGGACCCAACGCCCCCCGACTCCCGCACCCGGATGCCGGCCACGCGGTCTAGCGCCCCGGCCAGGTCCAGGGTGGTATTGTAGAGCTGCTTGGCATCCACCGCTGTGACGTTGAACGCCTGGCGGTTGGTTTCCTGCACGGCGGACCGACCGACCACAGTAACCCCCGTCATAGCTACGGAAGCCTCCTCAACGGGTATGGTAAGTGCCGTCTCCTGGCCTGCCGAAACCGAAATGGAGCGCTGAACGGGCTTGTAGCCAATTCCGGTAACCAGCAGGATGTAAGAGCCCGGTGGAACGTGCAGGATGGTAAACTCCCCGGCCTGATCCGACACCGTCCCCAGCGACGTATCGACCAGCCGTATAGTAAGAGCTGGGCTGACCTCACCGGAGCTGAAATGAATATTTCCTCGAACTGACCCTAGAGTCTGGGCCCGAGACACAATACTGTAGGCACATAGTAGTACCAGCAGCAATATTTTCTCAATTTGCATTGCTTTTCGACGTCCCTGTTTGAAAGCACCCGGTTCTCTGGGTTGAGCCTCATAGTTGGCGCTATGAGGCTCTTTTTTTTGCAAACATACCCTTACTTAGATTGATTACAAATAACTGAAGGGGTTTATTTAGAATTGCTACAAATACCCACGGTGCTCAGTTGGTATGGCGCGCTGACTTAGTTAGGGCGCAACAGCATCCAGATCATACAAGTAAGTGCATATCGTATGCCCGGCAGTTCTGCTTTATTGTCCTGGACTTGGGCATTGACATGACAACACGAGCCGGGTGGCTTGCTGGACATTCTTACCACGTTGGCTGAGTACTGCAAAGGGCTCGTTTTGCTTTCCGACCGTTTTAATGAACACAATGCGGATTTATGCGACAGGGTAATCCTAGCGAATTTTTCGGGGGCGTACCCATAGTTGGGTAATGGAATCCCCTCGGATGAGATAATAATTTTCGTTTGTCCCGAAGCGCGGAATGGCTAACGCTTCTATACCCATAGAATCCTGCCGCAGGATGCAGATAGCGTTCGCGAAAAAAGGCTCTCGTGCGAAAAGGGAGTCCAGACGAGGCTCTTGCCGCAGCTTATGGCGAAAGATGACTGCATTGGTATAGGTGGCCTCATACTCTACGCTGCCCCTTTCAGGGATTTCTCTTCCGGTGCCGGTAGGTGCTCCTTGCCGGTAGGTCGCTAGGCCAAATCCTGCTACTAGGCCTAGCAGGAGAGCCCCAATAATCCGCCAGGCAGTTGCTGAAATAGTCATTTTTCACGGTAAGTCCTTAGCAGGCAAAGCTAGTGTGAAGCCTAAGCCTAAATAACGCTCGTTTGCCTAAACTGCGAAACGAGATGCTGGCCAGCGGTTGCTAAGCCTCCAGTGGGCTGTCCGCTGCGGTGCGTGAGTTTACGAAACCCGTTCACCTTTCAAAGTTCACGAAATGCTACTTTTTAACGAGTTTCCTAAACTCCATTTTCATGAAGATTGGCTACGCCCGCGTCTCGACCCGCGACCAGAACCTCGAACTGCAACTCGATGCCCTGACCCAGGCGGGGTGCACCCTTATTTACCAGGAGAAAGCCTCCGGGGCCTTGGCCGCCCGCGTTGAGCTCGACAAGCTGCTGGCCCAGTTGCGCCCGGGCGACACGGTGTACATCTACAAGCTTGACCGGCTGGGACGCTCGCTCAAACATCTGCTCGACCTCGTGGCCGACCTGCAGCGGCGCGAGGTGGGCCTGGTCTCGCTGACGGACGCCATTAACACGAACTCAGCCCAGGGCCGATTGGTGCTGAACCTGTTTGCCTCGCTGGCCGAATTTGAGCGTGAACTTACTCGCGAACGTACCTTCGCCGGGCTAGCCGCCGCCCGGGCACGAGGTCGGGTAGGCGGGCGCAAGCCGGGCTTGTCGGAAGAAGCTCAGCGCACGGCCTTGGCCGCCGAAACCCTCTACCGGGCCCAGCAGCTGAGCACCGACGACATGGCCCGCAGCCTGCGCATTTCCAAGGCTACCTTTTACAAGTACCTGCGCCATCGCGGCGTCCCCCTCACGCCCCACCGCAAGGCCGAGGAGCAAGTGGCACCAACCACCATTTAAAATAACGAGCGTATTTTTAGCCCCCACCCTGACCCCGCGCACCTGCTGTATGCCCGCCCGCAAGCCTACTATCCTGCAAGAACTGCGCACCGCCCTAAACCGGGCCGCATCGGAGGGGAACGACGCCCTGGCGGCTGAACTCTCTTCGATTCGGCATGCAGTTCAGGGTAAGAGAAGCGCGCTCTCCTTAGTGCCGTTGCTGGAGACAGCCACGAGCCGTATTACCCAAGCCTTCGTCGCTGAAGTCCTGGGCGCGGCCGGCGACAAGCGCGTGCTCAAGCCGTTGATGCGGGCCGTGGCCCATCCTGCGAATGTGCGCTACACCTCACAGTTGCTGTGGGCCTGCTCCCGCTACGATTGCTCGGCCCACCTAGCCTTTTTCGTTCGGTTCCTATTGACCCGCGCGGAGGCCGACGAAGGCATGATGTGGGCCATGGCCGTCATCGAAAACATGAAAGGCCCCTTTGCGCCGGCGGCCGTCAAACGGGCCATTGCCCAGTTGCTTCGTCCCAAGCAACAGCTCCTGTCAGCAGACACGCAAGCAGAACTCTTCCGCGTGCAGGCCGCCTACGCCTTGCTCGACAGGTATTTTGGCCAAGTCGACCAAGACTGGAAAAAAGAATTGTAGCGTCTTCTAACAATTCAGCCAAACGGTCGTTTGAGCAGCTGTTCTCAAGCTACTCGACTTAACGTAAGGTGACTTCTCGGACACATCTCCCCCTAGTACTAGTCCCGGCGGTTGGGCAAAATTGCATTTGCGCTGAGCAGCAGTGGCTGAACGGCTCGCCTCCCCGGTTGGTGCGGCGAGCAGCAGGTGGCGGGTGGTGCTACTCACAAGCGGAGATAGCCACAGCGGTGGGTTTCGGGCAGCAAGCGGTTGAGCTCCTGAACCAGCGCGTTGAACCACGGGACCTGACAGCCGCTGATCTCGGTGCGCTTGCGCCGGGTGCCTTTCTGAATGATCACGGTGTAGCGCGCTTCATCGGAGTTGGTCGTCGCGCACTGGTACTCCGCACGAATGGTCGACAAATAGGTGTGGTTCACGGCGGCCAAGAGCTGGTTGCGCTCGCGCGGCGTGAGCGCCCGCCGGTACACCGAGTCCGGGCATGGGTTCAAATTGAGCCACTGCACCATCAGCGAATCGGCCGTCACGGTGTACTGGTAAAAGCCCAGGAAGTAGCTGTTCTGCAGCTGCAGCCAGGTCACGCGCTGCGGAGCTGACTGAGCAGCCAGCGGTGCGACCCGGAAAAGTGCCCACAGGCAGAACAAGACACGCCACATACGCCGAGGTTTTAGGCAAACATAACGTTTACCACTCCTTTCGCTACCTAATTGTGTCTGAAGATTTGGTATTCAGAGAAGGCTAGCTCGGTTTTATTTTTGCATCAACTAGTGGAAGAGTCTCTAAGTAGGAGTGCTGCAGTAACGCCAGCGCCAGCGGAGCAGAACAGCCTATGACACTCCAGCTTACCCATTCTGCTTGATAGAGACACCACGCATGATCTGCGGCAAACATATAAGTAGGTAAGGCGTTGTCCCGTTGGTACACCGACAGCAGATCCGCACATATGCCCCGCTCTAGCCAGTCCACTGGCATATCTTCCGCGTCCCAGCGATAGTTGCCTTCCTCAACTGAGCCATGAAAAAATGTATCAGTCGTAGCCCCCAGCACCTGCACCAGGTGCTCGATGAAAGCTTCTTCCAGGGTCGGGCTGCTGCCTAAATTAGGTGGCCGTTCGCCGTGAAAATCACAGATGGCCTCCCAACTAACAGGCACCTGGGCTGGCATACCAGCTAGTGCGGCTGCCTCCCGATAGGTGATGCGCTCTACCCGTTCAGCAGGCGGCCCCCCTTGGTGAATTCCATACGTGTTCCAGAAGGCTACCCGGGCATTTAGATCCGCTACGGAGGTACAGGCGAACGAGTAGGACGCCAGCGGAATGCTACGGTCAATGCCTAGCACCGGGAAAAGCTTGACATACGCATCATAGCCTTGTGGTACTCCCAAGGAACCAGGAGCAGCCTCGGATACGGTAGGGGGTAGCCAACCAAGTTGGTCTGTTATTGGAACGAGAGTGAGGCTCATAGTAAAGGGCGTAAGTCAACAGTCTGCAATCTACGAGCAGGAGCTGATGTGACACTCTCGCAAAAGACTTATTGATAGGTCCTAATAAGCCGGCACTTATCAGGCCTTATAATTCTGGCTTAGCTGTATGCTGCGAATGGTCCAAAAAGAGAAAGGAGCGTTTAGATAAGACGTACTTTTGTCGAGTGACTAAACTCTATGTAGACATTGATGGCGTGTTGCTCACAGCCAAGCATACCCGCCCGGCCCCAGGCGTTGAAGAATTTGTAGTGTTCGTTACGCAGCATTTCGAATGCTATTGGCTCACGACACATTGCAAAGGCGACGGAACCGCGGCCCTTCGCTACCTCTCCACGTATTTGCCGGCAAGCAGTTTGACCCAACTAGGCGCAGTGCAGTCTACGAACTGGGATGCACTGAAAACTGAGGCGATTGACCTGGGTGCCGACTTCTATTGGTTAGAAGACCAACCTTTTCAGGCCGAAATAGCGTGCCTGGAAGCAGCAGGTGTAGCCGACCGCTTGCTCGTGGTGGACCTGAGCACCCCTGAAGCGTTGCGCCAGCTGCAGGAAACCTTGCGCCAAGCCTTGCAGAAGCAACAGCCCTAAGTTCAGGAAAACGGTGGTTCTAGCGAAAGGAGGATAGAGTAGTACCTGTAGTGGACACCCAAGATGAACTCTGCTAGGCAGCGTTGGCGAGCGGCCGCACGCTTACTTGATTTTCAATTCTGGAATCAGCGGGTC
>NZ_SRMB01000009.1 GCF_004745645.1 Hymenobacter metallicola
CTCTAGTGGGAATTCCCATTACACCTCTAGTACTACCCCAGTTGCTACAATTGCTCTTAACGCCCAAGTGATAAGGATGGCCAAATTTCCTTAGCGTTGGTTTCCGTTCCAACTCTAGTGGAACCCCTACTCCTGCGGAGTATCAGGGACACTCTCGTTAGCAGCCCTTTGGACAGCCTATAGTAGCGGCTAGGGTCATTTCCCTCGACCACGGGCACCGCGGAGGGCCCGGCCAATGCCTTCGGCCGGGACGTGCAGTATAAGCTCGTCGACATCTTCGAGCCTAACGGCCTGTGGGATAAGCGCTTCAACACGGCCCTGTTTACCAGCGCCGCCGCCGGCTTTGTGAAAGGCCGCGGCAACGACGGGCCCGGCCCAGGAGGCGTTGGCCACCGATCCGGCCAAGCCGGTGAACAGCTACTTCCAGAACCTGGGCCCGTTCGATCTGAACTACATCGACAATAAGTACAAGGGCCTCCAGCACCGCCCAGCTACCAGAAGGCCAGGAGCGGGGCCTGCACCAAGATGTTGCAGGCCCTGTTGCGGTTGCGGGAGTCACCGGCTAGCAGTAGCTGCCAGGCAGAACCACCTGGCCATAGCCCGCACCGCCGGGGCCGCGTTTTTCACCCGGATAGTGGGCGGGGCTATGGTTTCGGCTGCGCAAAGGGAGCCGGCGGCCGGGCCCGGAGCACCCCATCCCGGCCTCTATACGCTACCTGGACCTGGGGGGAAGCATCGTGCAAGGCCCTGCCGGCGGAGAAGGAGCCACCAAAGAATAACATTTAGGCTCGTTGACGCTTTACTGTGAACGGATTATCTCTTACCAGCCGCCACGCATGCCAGCAGCGCACCGAGCATCTTCCCCGTCCGCAGGCCTGGGCCTTTTTCTTTTGCTGCTGGGGCTGCTGGCCCCGGCGCTGACCTGGGCCCAGGCCCAGCACGTGCTCAGCGGGCTGGTGCGCGCCGCGGACGGCACGGCTTTGCCGGGCGCTACCGTTGCCGTGCCGTCCCTGGGCCTGGGCACGGCCACCGATGCCGCTGGCCGCTACCGCCTTGCCATTCCCGCCGGGCCCCAGAGCGTGACCGTCTCCTTTCTGGGCTACCAGCCCCAGACTTTTCGCGTGAACCTGAGCCGCGCCCAGCAGCGCGACCTGCTGCTGATGCCTACCACCAACGAGCTGACCGAGGTAGTGGTGCAGGGCCAGCAGACCCTGCAGCAAAAGCTCGAAACTCCGCAGATGGGCGTCGAGCACCTGAGCGTGCGGGAAGCCAAGCTGCTGCCGGCCCTGTTCGGCGAGGTGGACATTCTCAAAACCCTGCAGCTCAAGCCCGGCGTGCAAAGCGGCGGCGAGGGCAGCAGCGGCCTGTTCGTGCGCGGGGGCTCGGCCGACCAGAACCTGGTGCTGCTCGACAACATGCTGGTGTACAACCCCAACCACCTGTTCGGGCTGTTTTCGGTCTTCAACTCCGACGCCGTGCAAAGTGTGGACCTCTACAAGTCGGGCTTTCCGGCCCAGTTCGGCGGGCGCCTCTCTTCGGTGATTGACGTGAAGATGCGCGAGGGCAGCCGGGAGAAGCTCACCGTCAGCGGCGGCCTGGGCCTGATTGCCTCGCGCCTGAGCCTGGAAGGGCCCATCGACAAGGGCCGGGGCTCGTTTCTGGTGAGCGGGCGCCGCACCTACTTCGACGTCTTTACCCGCGCCCTGAACCGCGCCAACGCCGATAACGAGAACTGGCAGCCCATTCCCGACTATTACTTCCACGACCTCAATGCCAAGGCCAACTACACCCTGGGCGAGCGGGACCAGGTGTTTGCCACCGGCTACCTGGGGCGCGACGTGTTTGGCCTCAACTCCTTTGGCAACCTGTCGGCCAACTTTTCCTGGGGCAATACCCTGGGCTCGCTGCGCTGGCAGCACACGTTCTCGCCCCGGCTCACGGCCAACACCCAGGTAGGCGTGACCAGCTACCGCTACTCCTTGGGCAGCGCCTTCGACATTGCTTCCTTCGGGCTGACGTCCACGATCCGCGACTACACGGCCCGCCTCGATCTGGACTACGCCCCGGACTCCACGCACCAGGTGCGCTTCGGTGGCAGCGTTACGCAGCACACCTTTGGCGTGGGCCGGCTGCAGGTGGAAACCAACGACAACTCCCTTAACATCAACAACGACATCACCTACCCGGCCCTGGAAGCCGGCCTCTACGCCAGTGACAGCTGGAAAGTCACCAGCCGGCTGCAGGCCGAGTTGGGGCTGCGGCTCAGTGGCTTTCACAGCCAGGGACGCGCCTACGGCGGGCTGGAGCCCCGGGTGGCGGCCCGCTACGCGCTGACGCGTACCGTGTCGCTTAAAGCCAACTATGCCCTGATGTACCAGTACGCCCACCTGGTCAGCAACACGGGCGCCTCCCTGCCCACCGACATCTGGTACCCCACGCGCCTGTCGGTCCGGCCGCAACGCTCCCAGCAGGTAAGCACCGGTGTGAGCTGGCTGCTGTTCGGCGGCAAGTTTCTGCTCACCGACGAGGTGTACTACAAGTGGGCCAAAAACCAGGTGGACTTCCGCGACGGGGCCCAGATTTTTGCCAACCCCAACCTGGACCAGGAATTCCTCTTCGGCCGGGGCTGGAGCTACGGCAACGAGCTGTACCTGGAAAAGCAGCAGGGCAGGACCACCGGCTGGATCGGCTACACGCTGGCCTGGGCCTGGCGGCGCTTTCCGCCCCAGCGCGGCACGACCGGCATCAACGACGGGCGCGACTACGTGCCCAGCTACGACCGGCGCCACAACCTGAACGTGGTGCTGCTGCACCAGCTCAGCACCCGCCTGCGCCTGACGGCCAGCTTCGTCTACACCAGCGGGGCCCCGGCGACGCTGCCGGCCGGGCGCTTTCCGGTGCAGAACGTGCCCGGCGGCGACCTGCTGGCCGTGCCCGTCTACCCCGACCGCAACACCTACCGCCTGATTCCCTACCACCGCCTCGATCTGGGCCTGGTCTGGAAGCTGCGGCCCGTGCGCCTGGGCACCGAGCGCGACCTGACCTTCAGCATCTACAACGCCTACGACCGGCGCAACGCCTACTTCGTGTACTTCGAGGTGACGCGTAACCCGGACACGGACCTGATCGACGGCTTCCGGGCGCGGCAGGTCTCGCTTTTTCCCATCATCCCGTCGGTGACCTACAACTTCACGTTTTAATGTCCCCCGTATGAAACCATCGCCATTCCGTGCCCTGCTCTGCCTGGGGAGCCTGCTGCTGGCGGCCGGGTGCAACCTGGAAAAAGACCTGGACGTGGTGCTGCCCGCCTACACGCCCGAGCTGGTGGTGGAGTGCTACCTGCAGAACGGGCAGATTCCGCGCCTGACGGTGGTGGAGTCGGGGGCCTACCTGCCCACGCGCGTGGGTACGGGCCAGCCCACCATCACCCTGCCCACGGCCACCACACCCACGCTGGGCCTGGGCCTGCCCAACGGCATCACGATTCAGCTGCCCGTTGATGTGACGGTCCGCCTCACGCTGCCCGGCGGCCAAGTCGTGCCGCTGCGCTTTGCTCCGGGCATCGACCCGGTCACCCGCAAGGTCTTCACCCACATTGGCACCGCGCCGCTGCGCCTGGAGGCGGGCCAGCGCCTGGACCTGGACGTGCGCGACACGCGCAACCACCACCTTACCGGCACGGCGACCGTCCCGGCCTTTATCCCGATTGACTCGGTGCGCTACGGCTTTAACGGCCTGAGCGGCCCGGCCCGCAAAGCCAACGTGGTAACCCGCTGGACCGACCCGGGGGCCACGGCCAACTACTATTACCTGCTGCTCAACGCCGCCGACGAGCCCAACGACGACGCGGGCGACTACCTGCTCGACGACCAGCTCTTCAACGGCCAGACCTACACGGCCCTGACCACGTACCGCTTCGCCCCGGGCGATACGATGACCGCCACGCTCTATCACATGGAGCCGGCCCACTATACCTACCAGCAGAGCATTCTGGGAGCCGTCTCGGCCAACGGCAACCCCTTCGCCCAGCCCGCCCGCATCCGCAGCACGGTGCAGGGCGGCCTGGGCGTGTTTGCCGTGCTGGTCGCCGACCGGCGCACGGTGATTCTGCGCTGAGCCGGCCGGTAACGGGTCTGCTCTGCGACGCGCCGGGTCGTCCCGTACGCACCCCGGTGCAGGCCCAGGACCTGGAAACCGCCGGCAATTTGTGGGCCGCGGGCCTGTACGTGGTGCGGGCTGATGATGGCGCTACCCGCCCGCTGGTGGTGGACTAGCCCCGGCAGGATGGGCCCGATTGGGCGGCCCGATACCCGGTGCGCAGGCCCACCTTGATGCTGGCGTTGTCAGCCTGCCCGGCTTTCCCACAGCCTTCTACCTCGCCGAGCCCGTCCTGCGTTCAGTAATAAGGGTGGGCAGGGAAGTAGTAGCTCCCTGGCGGAAGGCAGCAAGCTCCCCGCTGCGGCAAAGAAAAAGCGCCGTTCCAGCAAGTGGACGGCGCTTTTTCTTGGTGTATTAGAAGCTCAAGGCGCTAGGCCGTACGGAAGCCGGTTGCCTGCTTGATCGAGCGCTCGTTGCCCGTGGCCGGGTCGGCGTAGCTGTGCTCACCGATTTCAACGGAGACCCGCTTGCCGATGAGCTCTTTGGTGTCCAGGTCTTTGCCTGCCTGCGGATGAATGCCCACGGCGGCATACAGGGACAGCAGAATGGGCATGGCCGTCGGGGAGGTATAGAAGCGCTGCACGACAAAGCCCTCCTCGTTTTCCATGCGGGCGGCAAAGAAGGGCACGTTCTGGTGCTCGCTCTGGCCTTCTTCAATAGCGGTAATCTCTACTGTATGGCGGCCGTCCGGCAAAAAGCCTTTTTCCTGACCTTTTTCAACTGATATTTTCATGATCTAGGGTTCGGTTGGGTATAGGTAGTGTACGGCGACTAATAAAATTAGGTTTATCTGCTAATAAAAATAGCAGTACATGTTTTTTCCCGAACCGGGTGATGCACCAGCTCTAGTCAGTCAGTCAGGTGAAGGCAAGCGCTTTCCAAGGCTGCTGCCTTCAGCACAATAGGGGCAGTTACGCTACTACTGGCCACGTGCGGCGGGTCGCAAGGACGGTTTTTCAGCGCGTATCTCTTCAGCGGATCGAGCCTGGCGTCAGTAGGCCCTGCTACCCCTTCCCCGGCCTTCTCCAACACCCATGAGCAAAGAGCTGATTGCCCGCACCCTGCTCCAGCTGCGAAACCGGCGTGCTATCACGCAGGAGCAGCTGGCCGCCCGCTCCGGCGTGGGCATCCCTACCATTCAGCGCATTGAAGCGGCAGCGGCAACCGCCCAGCTAAGTACGCTGGCCCTGTTGGCCAAGGCGCTGGAGGCCCCGGTGCAGACCTTAACGGACCCCGCACCGCAGGAACCGCTCCCCGGGCCCTCCAGTGCCGATGCCCGGCCCGGCTCCGCCAGGCGGGAGCTGGTCCTGTTGCACGTGCTGCCCTTGCTGGGCTGGGTACTGCCCTTGGCCAACGTGGCAGCCCCGCTGCTGTACTGGCTCTATAAGCGGGAGCAGCATGAATGCCTGGATGCGCAGGGGCGCCTTGTACTTCCAGGTGTCCGTCGTGCTCGGTATGACCCTGGCCGTCGCCTTGCTGCTGAGCTTCTTTACGGCCGGCCTGGTGGTCCTGCGCGGCAAGGGGTTGCCCCGGCCCATATACCGGCAGATGCTTTCGCCCCAGATTCGTGTCGACAGCTACCGGGGCTGGGGGCCCGGGCGTGACAGCCTCAACCAGCAGCCCGATCCGGCGCACCTGGCCTGGGAACTGGGCTGGGGCATATTCGAGAGCGCCCACGGCCGGGCCTTCTGGCACAGCGGGCATGCCGAGGGCTGGCAAAATTTCTGCGTGCGCTACCCCCGCCGCCAGCTCAGCGTACTGCTGCTCAGCAACAGCGACAACTTTGAGCGGGTTGCCGCCCAGCTGCTGCGCCTCTGCCTGGGAGAGGCCCCGGCCCCCTTGGTCTGGGGCGGCTACTATGATCATCGCCCCCGGCCGGAAGTTTCCCCGACCGGGGGAGTCGTTAGCCAGCGGCGGCCGGGCGAAAAGGGAATGTCCACCACCCTTGACAGGGCGGTTAGCGGGGAGAGGCATCAATACCGGTTGGCACACAAGAGCCTGCGAACTGGAAAGCGAAGCGGTTGCCAGGCGCTGTACCCCAGTACCCATCAGTGGGTACTGGCTCCGATTGTAAAGCCGGGGAGCGAAGGCGTGCCTACCGTCCTATTTTGTTGAAAGCCACGTTGTCAAATACCGCGTCGGTTATCGTCACAGCGGGGCCTTTGGTCGGCTGGGCCGTGCAGCCGGTAAGGGTGCAGGACGCCCTACGCGTGGCCGCATCATAGCTGGTGATGGTCACGTTGCCGCCCCGGGCCGTGACGTAGTCCTGGCCCATGACAATGCCGTTGGGGTAATAGTTGACGACCACATACGTGTCCGGGGTGGTCAGTACCGGGCGGGTCTGCGGGAGCTTGGCAAAGGTGGCCGGATAGATCGTAACCATGATGCTGGCCTTGCCCGCCTTGCCGGCCAGCGACAGCGCGTCGCCCATCAGAAGGCAGCTTGCTGCATCCACCGTGCCTGCTACGGGCTGGCCATTGAGTTTACAGCGGAACGAGCCGCTTGCCGTTGTAACCGGGTCGCGGTCAAGGCTACCGGTTACCAGCAGCAGGGCTGGGGCCAGGGCCCAGGAGCAGAGCAGTTTCATAGCATGGGAATGGGCTGAGGAGAAAATGCGGGGAGGGTACGGAAACAAAGTGCGCGTGGCGACTCCGACAAGGCTGAAGCGCCCCGGCCGGTAGGGCTGGCAACGGCTGGTCAGCGGTAGCAGGGGATGGTTTCTTCGCGGGCTTACTGCACCGAGCAATGAATTAAATATACTATTTATAAAATATATTTTAAGCAGGGCCGCCACTTGGCAGGCCAGGTGCCGGTGGCGTCCCGCGTGTTTCAGAGTACCAGTCTAAACCAGACGTATTCGTGCGCCGCAAAAGCGCCTTTGCCTTGGCGCACTACACCCTTTCTGCTACGGGGGCTACGGGGTAGCGGGCCTTTAGTCATGCAGGTAGGAAAAATGCCTGCTTTTTGGCGCAGGCACTTCGCGGCATTACTCAAAGCGTATCCAATCCACTTCAACAGTGCCTGTCTTAGCCGTTGGAGCTACATATATGGCGTGCGTACCGGGCTGGCAGGACAAGACCGGGACTTTGATTTCCTGCCAGGCGCCGCCTTTGGGCACGGTCACTTCCGCCAGAAGTGGTCCCGCCGCATGATCAAGCCGGATCTGCAGGGTGGCCCCAGTGGCCGAGGTGACCCGCAGCAAGACGGTTTTGGGCGTTTGCCGGCCAAATGCTACCCCACCGTACTGCACCCAGCCGCCGGCCCCGGTGAAAACTGTTTTCCAGCCCCGGAAGGGAGTGGCCGCATCCAGGAAAGCAATAGCTGCGCCCTGGGGGCTGAGGCGGCTGTAGCGGTCCAGCTGGATTTTCTGCCGGGCGTCGGTCAGGCCCACGCCGCGCAGGGTGGGCACTACTTTGTTGATGGACCCGTCGGCGGCAAACGACAGGCTGTCGATTCTGACGGAGCGGTTCTTGTCGAACTGCGGCGAGAGGTCGTTGTGGTGGTAGAAGAGATACCACTGGTTGTTGAACTGCAGCAGGGAGTGGTGGTTGGTCCAGCAGCCGGTCGGCGACTCGTCCATAAGCACGCCCTTTACCGTGAACGGCCCCAGCGGGCTGGAGCTGGTGGCGTATTCCAGCCGCTCGGTTTTGTGCTCCACGTGCGGATAGGTGAGGTAGTAAATGCCCTTGCGCTCAAATACGTACGGGCCTTCCTTGAGGCCTTGGGTGGGCAGCTCGCCGAGCGTTTTGGGTTCTTCGGCCAGCTCCAGCAGGTTGGCCTTGAGCTTGGCGCCGTAGATGTTGCCCTGCGACCAGTACAGATACGCCTGCCCGTCCTTGTCGATCAGCACGTTGGGGTCGATGCCGCGCACGCCCTTGATGGGCAGCGGCTGCGGCACGAAGGGGCCGGTGGGCTTGTCGGCCACGGCCACCCCGATGGTGAAGCCCTTGCCGTTAATTGTCGTGTCCTTGGGCGTGGTGGGGAAGTAGAAGTAGTACTTGCCGTTGCGCTCAATGCAGTCTGGGGCCCACATGCTGTAGCTGTCGGGCTTCACCCAGGGCACCTTGTTCTGCGTCACGATAACGCCGTGGTCGGTCCAGTCGGTGAGGTTGGCGGAGGAAAACACGTGGTAGTCTTCCATCACAAACCAGCCGGCCCGCCCGCGCCCGGGGGCGGCCGGAATATCGTGCGAGGGGTACACGTACACGCGCCCATTGAACACCCGCGCCGTGGGGTCGGCGGTGAACTGCGAGGTGATGAAGGGGTTTTGGGCGTGCGCGGACTGAAGGCCCAGCACGGCCAGCGTAGCCAGCAGCCACGGTTTTAGGTTCTGTATCATAGGTTAAGGAGGTTCCCCGACAGCACGCTTACTTGGTCAGCTTATCGGTGATGCGGAAGTAGTCGAAATCGGCGTAGCCGCCCGGGGCCTGGGTGGCGTAGGTGAAGAGGGCGAAGCGGTAGCCCATGAAGTGCGGCAGCGTGTAGGCCATCTTGAGCGGGCCGCCGATGGGCTGCCAGGTCTTACCATCGAGGCTGTAGAAGAAGGTGGCCACGTCGCGGCGGTCCTGGAAGTCGCACTCGATTTTGAAGTACACCTTGTCCTGCGTCAGCGGCAGGCGCTGCAGCTCCACCGGCTTCTCCGATTCGGCGCTGACCATCACAATGGCCTTGCCACTGGCGCCGGCCTGCACGCCCACCAGCCCGTAGCGCCGCTGCAATACCCCGAGGCCGGCAAAGTCGCCCGCTTTCAGGTGCGACACGTCCAGGGCGGTGCTGCCGGCGCACACCGGGCCAATGGTGCGCTGGGTAAGGGTGTTGCGGGCCAGCACAAACGACGTATCGACCCGGCCGGTGCTGAGGCGCAGGTAGCCGGGGCGCTGGCTCACCGACCAGAGCCGGTTGTCGGGGTTGTGGTTCCACTGCCACACCAGCGGCAGGGCCGGCTCCCCCTTGCGCCGGGCGAATTCGTCGGAAGCCACGATGCCCGGGATCAGGCTCTTGTTGGCGGGCAGGGCCAGCGTTTCGGGCACCTTGCCCGCCGGGCTGCCCAGCACCGGCCAGCCATCCTGCCAGGTGACGGGAACCAGGTAGGGGATGCGGCCCACGGCGCCGAAGTCGCGGAACAGGTAGGCGTACCACTGGCCCTCGGGCGTGTCGATAAGGCCGCCTTGGGCCACGCCAAGGTCCTGCAGGGCCACGCGGCCTTCGTAGGGGCCGGTAATCTTATCGGCCCGGTGCACTACCACCGTGCGCATCCCACCCTTGGGCCAGGTGATGTTGAAGAGGTAGTATTTGCCCTTGATTTTGAACAGCTGCGAGCCTTCGGCCACCAGGTTGATGGTGCTGGGCGGACCGGCCGGGGCGCTGGCATTGTCGATGATGGTTTGCGGGGCGGTGCCCGGCTTCAGCCCCGATACGTCGGCCGTGAGTTCGGCCAGCTGGATGTTGCCCGCGCCGTAGAGCATGTACACGCGGCCATCGTCGTCGAAAAACAGCGAGTGGTCGTGCATGCTGGGCCGGAAGGAAACGGCTTTCCAGGGGCCTTTCTCGATGTTTTTGGTGGAATAGACGTGGGTTTTGCCCGTGGTTTGGGCGAAGGTGCTGACGTAGTAGGTGCCGTTGTGCAGGCGCAGGCTGCTGGCCCAGGAGCCGCGGCCGTAGGTGCTCTTGCCGTTGGCGAGGCTCATGGCGTCGTTGCTGGCCAGCGTGTCGTAGGCGTAGCTCACCAGCTGCCAGTTCACCAGGTCCGTCGACTTCATAATCGGCACGCCGGGGCTCAGGTGCATGGTGGTGCTGCTCATGTAGTAGGTCTTGCCCACCCGGATGATGGCCAGGTCGGGCACATCGGCGTGCACCACGGGGTTACGGGCCTGGGCCCGGGCCGCCGGCCGCAGCCCCAACACGCTGAGCGCGGTCAGCAACAGTAGTAAGTAGTTCTTCATCGGTTAGCCTTTGGAGGGTTGTGGCTTGATTGCCTGGTACTTGCCGCTCAGATGCAGGAGACTGAACAGGTAGAGCAGGCCGTCGTAGTAGGGGTCGAAGTAGCCGTCTTCGTAGGGCGCCAGCTTGGCATTCCAGAGGGCGTGCACGAAATCGAGGCGGTTGGCGTCGGGGCTCATCAGCGAAGCCGAGGCCGACGTCGCCACCAGGCCCAGCGAGTGGCGCAGCTTCTTCACCTTACCGGCCGGCAAGATGAAGTCGGGCCGGGAGCCGTCCACGTTGAACTGGTCCTCGAAGGTGTTCAGGCCCTTGCTGCGCAAAAAGCCCTGGAAGCGCCGGGCGTACTGCTGTTGCCAGGCCCGGTCCTTGCCAAACCACACGTAGTCCATGGCAATGTTCATGGGCACGCGCCAGGAGTCGTAGCGAAACGCGGGGGGCGCCCAGCGGGTAGCGCGGGGCTTACCGCTGAACTCGGTGTAGTCGTAGTTGAGGCCGGTGGGGGCGGCGCAGGCGCGGTGCAGAAACACGCGCGCCGTATCGGCGCAGTCCCGGTAAAACTGCTCGTGCCCGTCCCGGGCGTATTCGGCCCACACTTCCAGGAACGCCGGTACGTGGTAGGAGGGGTCGGTCCAGCGGTACATATCCCCGACGGGCACGAAGCTGATCTGCTTGTGCTCGGTGTTGAAGAGGTTGTACACGTCGCCGGTGCCGTCTTTTTTCCAGGAGGCATCCAGAATGCGGCGGGCTTCCTGGTAGTAGTTGATACCGGTGTTGTTGCCCCAGCGGTTAGCGGCAAACAGCAGGCTGGTCACGAAGTACAGCTCCCCGTCCGAGGCCGGCCCTTCGGCGTTGCGCTTCAGGGTGGCCGGGTTGATGCTCCAGGCAAAGTAGCCTGCCAGCGGCCCGCTCTGGTGCTGCAGGTACTTCTTCGACCAGCGCCAGAGCCGGTCGAATACCTCCTTTTTATCGAGCTGCACGGCCACCATCATGCCGTAGGACATGCCTTCGGTGCGGGCGTCCTCGTTCTTCACATCCGACACGTAGGCCATGGAGTCGCCCACCGTGAAGTATACCTTGTTCGGGCCCTCGAACACGTCGTGGTAGGCCTGGGCTACTTTCTTATCGATGGCGGCCTGGCTGTAGCCGGCCTCCCGCAGCAGGTTGGGGTACTTATTGGTGTAAAAAGCCGCCGTGCTCGAGGGTTTTTTCGGAGCGGCGGGGCGCTGGCCGAAGCTCGGGGCGGTACTCACGGCGAGCAGGCCCGCCACCGCCAAGAGGGTGCAGGTAGTGCTGCGTACAAGGGTGAAAGGGTTGGTCATGAAGCTGCTTTCGGGGCGGGAAATGGGCTAGTGGTTTAGCAGGGTGCCGTACACGGCCAGGGCAAAGTCGTAGCCGCGCTTGTTGTTCAGGAGCACGGGCTGGCGGTTTTGGTAGGCGCTGCCGCCGGCGTAGGTGTCCTGCCGGCTCACCCGCCAGAACAGCGGCGCCGACTTCGCCACGCCCTGCAGCTCCAGAGCGTAGCGGTGCCCGGCTTGCAGCGTCACCTGCTGGGCGGCGGCAAAGTCGAATTGCAGGATGCCAGCGGCCTGGGGTGTGTAGCTGATGCCGTTGGCGTTGCCCAGCAGGTTAGCGCCGGCGGCGTAGGTGGGCGCATCGGCGGCCAGGCCCGCGGCCGGCCCCAGGTCGTAGAGGGCCAGGGTTACCGGCTGCCTGGCATCCGTGCCGAACCCATCCCCGCCAAACAAATCAAGGCGCGTCAGCCGGCAGTCGGCTTTCACTTCGAAGGTCTGGCCGAGGCTGCTGACGCCCTGCTTGTGGTTGAAGCTCAGGTTGTCCAGCGCCAGGGTGGCCGGGTCGGGCATGGTGCTGAACACGGGGCTGCCGGGCCACTGCGCGGGGCGGGGCTGGGTGTTTTCGGTCAGCGTGACGCCCGCGCTGGCGGCTGGTGGCGGGGCCGTAGCCGGGGCCAGGGGTGGGCGCTTGGGCGGGGCGGGCTGGGCGCCTTTGCGGGGCGGCACGCTCAGGCCGGCTACCGTGTGGGTGATGGGCTGAATGGTGCCGTCGGGGTTGTTGTAGAGGTACTCGGCGCACACGCTGCGCCGGCCCAGGGCGCCACTTTCGCCGGTGGGCAGCGTGAGCGTGGCGTTGTGGTAGAACAGGTACCACTGCTTCTTGAACTCCACCACACCGGCGTGAATGGTGTAGCTGTTTTTGGCCTGCTCGGTGAGGATGCCCTGGTAGGTCCAGGGGCCAGTCACGCGGGGCGCGGTGGCGTAGCAGAGCTTTTCCCACATGCCCTGGTGCGCAAAGGCCGCGTAGGTGAGGTAGTACACGCCGCCGCGCTTGTGCAGCCAGGGCCCTTCGGTATAGTTCGGCACCTCGATGCGCTGAATGGGGCCGTCCAGCTCCGTCATGTTGGGCTTGAGCTTGGCCAGGTAGCAGTTGGGGTTGCCCCAGGCCAGCCAGGCCGTGCCGTCGTCGTCCACGAAGACCGTCGGGTCGATGTCGTCCCAGCCGTTGGGGCCGGGCGTGGTTTTATCGGAAACGAGAGCCGAGCCGCGGGCGTCCACGAAGGGGCCGGTGGGGCTGTCGGACACGGCCACGCCGATGGCCTTGGCGTTGGCCGGGGCGCCCTCCTGCACCGCCGCGTAGAAGTAGAACTTGCCGTTGCGGGCCACCACCTGCGAGGCCCAGGCGTCCTTTGTGGCCCACTTGAAGTCGCGCACCTGCATGATGGGGCCGTGGGCGGTCCAGTTCTTCATATCGGACGAGGAGTAGCAGCGCCAGTCGTTCATGTTGAACATCTGGCCTTCCTTGGCCTCGTCGTGGCCCACGTACAGGTACACCCGGTCCTTGTACACCAGCGGGGCCGGGTCGGCGGTGAATACGTCGCGCAGGATGGGGTTTTCGCCCGGCTTGGGGTTGGTCTGGCCGTAGCTGCGCGGGGCCGGAGCGGCTAGCGCAACTGCCGCAACCAGGGCTACATAGGGGAGGAGTTTGGGCATGTATGGAAGGGTGGAATAGGGCGAAACGGACGGTTCGGAAACCACCAAGAGCTTTGTCAGTGGAGTTGGTGAGGTGTAATGGCCTGCCGTGGCGCCTCACCCCCCCGGCCCCCTCTCCGGAGGAGAGGGGGAGCCAGACGATTTTTAGGTCTGCGGCTTCTGCTGGATACTAGGGCTGGCGGGCCGGGCGTGGAGCCGGCGTGTCGTACTTGATGAGGGCTTCCAGCGTGTGCATGGGCGGCTCCACGGCGGCTGGAATGGGCAGGCGGCTGAACTGCTGGAAGTAGAGCAGGCAGGCGTCCTTCCACATCACGGCGTTGCCGCTCTGGGTGCGCAGCTTGTTTTGCACGGCCGCAAACCGCTCGGCATCCACGTAGGGCTGGGCCCGGTCCCAGGTGCGCTGAAACTGCCGCACCTGCTGCACGCCGTGGTCGTAGTGCAGGGCCAGCTCGTCCCAGAGGGTGCGGCCGCTTTTCATCCGGAAAGTCCAGGGCAGGTGGTGAAACCAGAGCAGGTACTCATCGGGGCAGGTGGCGGGGTCGTTAAGCTGCGAGGCCAGCGGCTCGTGGTACTGGCTCACCGCGTCGCTGCCCGTCCTGGTGCGGTCGAAGCCCACGCCGTTGGCGGCCGCCTGGTGGTAGTAGGGCGGGGTCCAGTCGGCGCGCATGCCGGAGGGCGCCCACCAGGGGCCGGGGCCGTAGTGGTGGTAGGTGGCCGACATGATGTGGTGCAGGCCCAGTGGCATGGAGTAGTCGACGATGGCCTCGCGGCTGGCCAGCATCAGCTGCGCTACGGGCGTCAGAAACTTCGCATTCCATTCGGCCTCGGCGGCAGGCGTGGCATCGGCGGCGTTCTGGAAAGTCAGCTTCAGCCACTCCTCAGCTATCTGGGCGCTTTTGGCGCTGCTGTTCCAGGCCAGCCGCCCGAAAGCGTACCAGTTGGCCTGCGCGAAGTCGTGGCCGGTCCAGTTCCGGTCCAGGCCCACGTTGGACACACCGGCCATGGCCGAGTGCGCCTGCCGGTACACGCTGCCGTTGGTGCAGCGGGCCACGGTGCTGCCGGGGCCGGCCTGGTAGGTGTCGCTCTGCAAACACTCCTCCCACATCGGCGCCAGGTAGGCCAGGTCGATGGCGTGGCCGAGGTACTCCTGGGTGATTTGAAACTCGGGCATGACGGCCGTCTTTTTCAGCGCCCCAAACAGCGGGCTGAACGGCTCCCGGGGCTGAAAATCCACCGGCCCGTTTTTCACCTGGATGATGACGTTGTCGCGGAATTTGCCGTCGAGCGGCACAAATTCGTTGTAGGCCTGCTTGGCGCGGTCCTTATCGGAGGGGCTGTACACGAAGGCCCGCCACATCACCAGGCCGCCGTAGGGCCGCACGGCGTCGGCCAGCATGTTGGCCCCGTCGGCGTGGGTGCGGCCGTAGTCCTGGGGGCCGGGCTGCCCTTCGCTGCTGGCCTTCACCAGGAAGCCCCCGAAATCCGGCACCTGCTGGTAAATCTCCTTCACCTTGCCCTGCCACCACTTGACGACGGCCGGGTCGAGCGGGTCGGCGGTCTTGAGGCCGCCCAGCAGCACCGGTGAGGAAAATTTTACCGAGAGGTAGGTTTTCACCCCGTAGGGCCGCAGCGCGTCGGCAATGGCTTTTACCCGGCCCAGGTACCCGGCGGAGAGTATCACGGGCGAGGCATTCACGTTGTTGAGCACGCTGCCGTTGATGCCCACCGAGGCGTTGGCCCGGGCGTACTGCTGCCACAGCGTTTGGTCGCGCCGGGTTACGACCAGGGCGCTGTCCTTGCGCCAGAAGATGGACTTGCCCGCGTACCCCCGCTCCACCGAACCGTCGGGGTTGTCCCAGTGGTTGAGCAAGCGGTGCTCGTACGAGGGGTTGGAGAGGCCCGCCTCTGGCGCCTGGCCGATTTGCTGGCGCCGCAGCAGTTCGAACACGCCGTACAGCAGGCCCCGTTCGGTGCTGGCCTGCACGCCCTGCGCGCTCAGGCGAAACCCGTCGTACTTGATGGCCTTGTCCTTTTTCAGGCTCAGCGTGATGGTGGCGCCGGCGGGGCCCTGCCAGCCTTGCTGCAACTCCTGCCGGGCCGTGGCGAGCAAGGCGGAGGTTCTGGCGGGCAGTACGACCGTAACCGGTACTGATACGTGCGGCCGCAGCCAGAGCTGGTGGCCGTCTTCGGCGCGCAGCCCTACGGCAGGGCCTAGCATAAGAACAGCGAGAAAGAGCTTTTTCATGGGTGAGAGGCGCAGGGTGCGGGATCAGTCAGGCAGCGTAGCGGCTTACTTCACCGGCGCTACGCCCTGGGTGGTCTGCACGATTTTTTGGATGGAGCCGTCCTTGTTGTAGTGCAGCTCGTCCACGCAGATAGAGCGACGGTAGCTGCCGCCGGTGGGCAACGAGCCGTTGTGGTAGAAAAAGTAGCTTTTACCCTTGTAGTCGATGATGCCGGGGTGGGTGGTGAAGCTGTTGGGCACGTTTTCCTGGATAATGCCCCGGTAGGTCCACGGTCCGGTGGCGCTGGGGGCCGTGCAGTACTCTATCATTTCGGGCTTGGTACCCTCGCTGGCATACACCAGGTAGTAGAGCTTTTTGCGCTTATACACCCAGGGGCCTTCAATGTAGTTCTTGGGCGTTATCACATTGATGGGGCCGTCCAGCTCGGTCATGGTATCCTTGAGCTTTACCCACCGGCAGCTTAAGTTGCCCCAGTACAGGTACACCTGCTTGTCGTCGTCCACAAAAACGGTGGGGTCAATGTCGTCCCAGGCGTGGGGCTTGTCCTTGGTCATCTCATTGACGATAAGCGCCTTGCCGATGGCATCCTTGAACGGCCCCGTCGGCCTATCCGACACAGCCACCCCGATGGCCGCCCCGCCCTGGCTGTTGGCGTCCTTCTTGTGAAACGTCGACACAAACCAGTAGAACTTGCCGTTGTGGTACACGCACTGGGCCGCGTACGCATCGCCCGTGGCCCAGGCGAAGGTGCGGGGCGAGAGACGCTTGCCGTAGTCTTTCCAGTGCACCATGTCGGTGGTGGAGTAGATGCGCCAGTCGGGCATCTTGTAGTTGGTTTCGCTCACCGAAGCCGTGTCGTGGCTGGTGTAGAGAAACAGGGTGTCGCGGTATACCAAGGGGGCCGGGTCGGCCGTGAACACGTCGCGGATAATGGGGTTTTGCGCCTGCGAAGGCAGGGTGGCCCCAAGGGCCAGCAGCGTGACAAGCAACGTTTTTTTCATAGGGCTGGGGGTAGCTAGGCTGGGCGGAGCAGGAATGAACGGCGGCGCTAGCGCGCTTGCAGGGAATAGGTTTTACCGGCTTCGGTAGCAACATCATACACAAACGACGGGGCTAGCACGGGTCGCTTAGGGGTAGTTTTGGCGGAAACCAGGGGCGGCTTGAGGGCCGGGGTGTGGTAAAACGGGTTGGGATTGTCGCCCTGCGCCGCTAGCAGCCTGGTGCTGCCCGTGGCCACCACGGGGCTGTGCACCCGCACGCGGCAGGTGCCCCCGAGCCGCGAGGTGATGCGCGCCCGGGTAAGCCGGCCCTTGTTCCAGGCCAGGTCCACCAGGTAGCCGCCGCGGGCCACCAGGCCCGTTACCTCACCGGTGGGCCAGGCGGCGGGCAGGGCGGGCAGCAGATCCAAAGTGCCGTCGTGGCTTTGTACCAGCAGCTCGGCTAGGCCCGCGGTGCAGCCGAAGTTGCCGTCAATCTGAAACGGGGGGTGGGCGTCGAGCAGGTTGGGGTAGGTGCCGCCGCCCTCGCCCGAATTGCTCCCCGCGCCCGAGCGCAGCCGCAGCTGGTCGGTGAGGAGCTTGTAGGCGTGGTTGCCGTCCTGCATCCGGGCCCAGAAGTTCACCTTCCAGCCCATCGACCAGCCCGTGGACACGTCGCCGCGCTGGGTGAGGGTCACGCGGGCGGCCTCAAACAGCTCGGGGGTGCGGTAGGGCGAAATCTGACTGCTCGGGAACAGGCCGTAGAGGTGGGAGATGTGGCGGTGCTGGTCCTGGGGGTCGTCCACGTCCTGCAGCCACTCCTGCACCTGCCCGTGCTGGCCAATCTGCAGCGGGGCCAGCCGGTCGCGCAGGGTGCGCAGCGTATCGGCAAAGGGCTGGTCGAGGCGCAGCAGCTCGGCGGCCCGGATGGTTTTCGAGAACAAATCGAAGGCCAGCTGGGTGTCCATGGTAGTGCCGGCCACGATGGCAATGCTCTTGCCCCGCAGCGAATAGGTATTCTCGGGCGAAACCGAGGGCGCTACTACCAGCCACTGGTGGGTGGGCTCGGGCTGCAGGGCATCAACCAGGTACGTGGCCGCGCCCTTGAGCACGGGGTAGTACTCGCGCAGAAACTGCTCATCGCCGGTGAACTGATAATGGTCCCAGAGGTGCTGCGTGAGCCAGGCGCCGCCCATAGGCCAGAGGCCGTACTGCGGCGGGTCGACTTGCCCGGTGATGCGCCAGATATCGGTGTTGTGGTGCAGGGCCCAGCCGCGGGTCCCGTACATCTGGCGGGCGGTCTGCTGGCCGGTTACGCTCAACTCGTTTATCATCCTGAACAGCGGCTCGTGCAGCTCCGTCAGGTTGGTGACTTCGGCGGGCCAGTAGTTCATTTCGGTGTTGATGTTCACCGTGTACTTGCTGTCCCAGGGGCCCTTGAGCTGGTCGTTCCAGATGCCTTGCAGGTTGGCCGGCTGCCCGCCCGGCTGCGAGGAGCTGATGAGCAGGTAGCGCCCGTACTGAAAGTACAAGGCGGCCAGCGCGGGGTCGTGGCCCTGGGCAAAGCCCGTCAGGCGCTGGGGTGTGGGCAGCTGGGCGGCGGGCGTCACGCCCAGGTTCAGCGTCACGCGGTTGAAGTAGCGCTGGTAGGCCGCGACGTGGTCGGCCAGGGCCTGCTTATAAGGCTTGCGCACGGCCGCCGACAGGTAGGCCGCGGCCCGCGCAGCCGGGTCGCCGCTTACGTCGTGGTAGTTATGGAAGTTGGTGCCGATAGAAATGTAGAGCGTGGCGCTGTTGGCACCCTCCAGGCGGATGCCCGCGTCGGTAGCCTGCACGGTGCCGCCCTCGGCCACGGCCTGCACGCGCGTCTGGAAGCGAATCTGGCCTTCCTGGCCTTCGTGCTCACTACCGCGGCCGTCCAGCACCAGCTGGTTTTGCGCGGCGTGCCGGGTGTGCGGCATGGGGCTTTCCTGGCTGAGCAGGCAGCTGATGCGGCCCGGCTTGCTGGCCGTGAGCCGCACCATGACGACCTGGTCGGACAAGGAGCTGAACACTTCGCGCCGGTAGGCCACCCCGCCCACCTCGTAGCTCACCGAGGCCACGGCCCGGCCGATGTCCAGGTCGCGCTGGTAGTGGGTGACCTGGTCGTGGCCCGAGAAGTCGAGGTACACGTTCGAGGCCGTTTGGTAGGGCATGCCGCTATTGCCGGCGGGCTGCATCCGGGCTTGAGCCAGGGCCTGGGCCTCTACCAGCTGCCCGGCCAGCAGCTGCTCCCGGAGCTGCCGCACCACCGGCAGCGCATCGGCTTTCACGTTGTTGTTGGGCCCGCCGGCCCAGATAGTCTCCTCGTTCAGCTGGAGCCGCTCCCGCTGGGGCCCGCCAAATACCATAGCCCCCAGGCGGCCATTGCCCAGGGGCAGGGCCTCATTCCAGTTGGCGGCCGGCTTGTCGTACCAAAGCCGCAGGGGCGTCGGCTGGGGTTTGCGCGCGGCGGCCCCCGGGGCAGTTGTCCAGCAAAGCATCAGCAAAGCGGCCCTGACTGGCCAGTGAAGTTTCCGCATGAATGGGATTGGCGCTACCTCGTGAAAAAGCAGAAGATGGAAAGGGACTTACCGAGCCATATAGCGGCCTAAAACAGCTTCTGGGCAAACAGATACAAGTCGTGGCGCCACACGGGCCAGGTGTGGCCGCCGGGGTACTCGCTGTACGCGTACCGGATGCCGAGCTCGTCCATCTTGGCCCGCATCACCTTGTTGTTGGCGTAGGCTATGTCTTCCGGTCCGCCCATCGAGAGCCAGAGCTGCCGCAGGTTGGTGTTGATGGTGCCCGCATTGGCTTTCATGTAGGCATACTGCGGGTCCGACAAGGCTGGGTTGTTGGCAAAGAAGCCCGAGCTGAACACGCCCAGGTAGCTGAACATATCGGTGTTCTTCAGGCCCGCGTACAGCGTCTGCAGCCCGCCCATCGACAGGCCGGCCAGGGCCCGGTTCCGGGCCCCGGGCGCCACGCGGTAGTTGCTTTCCACCACCGGCAGCACGGTTTGCTTGAGCTCGTCCTCGAAGCGTTTCAGCGTGGGCTCGCCGAAACCGGCCAGGCCCCCGGGGCCGCCCATGTTGCCGTCGAGCATCACCACGAGCATGGGCTTGGCCTTTTGGTCGGCAATGAGGTTATCCAGAATCAGGTCGGTTTTGCCTTGCCTGGCCCAGCCGGTTTCGTCTTCGCCGCCGCCGTGCAGCAGGTAGAGCACCGGGTACCGGGCGGCCGTATTGGTGTCGTAGCCGGCCGGCGTGTACACGAAAAACCGCCGCCACGAATTGGTGACCTTGGAGTAGAACCGCCGCTCGCGCACTTCGCCGTGGGCCACGTCGCGCAGGGCGTAGAAGCCCGTGCCGCGGCCGGGAATCTCGATGCCGCTGGCCATGCGCCCCATGCCGTAGAAGGTGTCGCTGGCGGGGTCGGCGACGGGCAGCCCGTCGAGCACCAGGGAGTAGTAGTGCAGGCCCCGGCTCAGGGTATCGGTGGTGACGGTCCAGGTGCCGGTGCTGTCCTTGACCAGGTCGTACTTGCGGCCCAGGTCCAGCTGGGCCTTCTGTACGCCGGGGGCTTTGAGGCGAAACACGGCCCGGTTATCGGGCAGAATCTGGGGGTACTTAGCGTTGCGCACGTTGGTGGCGGCCGGCGCGCCCAGCACGGTGTAGGTGGGCAGCGCGGCCACGTCGACGGGCCTGAACAGCTGCTGGGAGAACATATAGAGCCCGTTTTTCCAGACCTTAAAGTCGTGCCCGCCGGCCTCCAGGTAGTACACGTGGGGCACGCGGTGCTCGTAGAGGTAGTCGTGGGTGCGCTGGCTCACGGGCAGCAGGCCGTCCTGGTCGCCGCACGAAATCCAGAGCAGCTTGAGTTGCTGCTTAGCTTTGGCCGGGTCGGGCACCAGCAGCCCGGGCTGCTTGGTATTCGGGGCCGAGGAAAACCCGCCCACCCAGGCAAATTTATCCAGGTGGCCCAGCCCAAAGTTCAACGACTGCCCCCCGCCCATGGACAGGCCGGCAATGGCCCGGTTCTCGCGGCTGCGAAGCACGGGATAGTGCTTTTCGACGTAGGGAATCAGGTCGGTGAGCAGGTCTTGCTCGAAGTTGGCAAAGGCGGCCACCTTCTCGGGACTGAACACGTCACCCACGGCCCGGTCGTCCTGCATGGCGCGGCCGTTGGGCATCACCACCAGCATGGGCTTGAGCTTGCCGGCCGCGTACAGATTGTCCAGAATCACCTGCGGGCGCCCGCCTTTGAGCCACTCCTTCTCGTCGCCCCCGATGCCGTGCAGCAGGTAGAGCACCGGATACTTCTTCTTGTTGGAGTAGCCCGGCGGCGTGTATACCAGCGCCTTGCGCACCGTGCCTACCGTTTTAGAGGTATAGCTGATGCTGTCCAGCTTGCCGGTGGCAATGCCCGCAGTAGCTTGGTCGAAGCCCTTGGGGGCTTCCATCCCGGTTTTTTGGGCAACGGCGCTGCGTACGCTCAGTAAGGCCACGCCCAGCAGAAAGGCAAAGACAGTTCTCATAGCTTACAATCGATTCATTCGCTAATGCTTCGTTAACCAGTGAGTTGGGCAGGCCTGGCCAGGAATGTTTACTGCGCGGGTAGCGCCGCCGCATCGCTAGGGCTGCACCACAAAGCCGCCGCGGGCCGGCAGGGTGAGGCTCAGGGCCGGGCCGTCTATGGCCCTAGTGCTGAAGCTGCGGTGGCTGGCGCCGTCGGTGATGAGCGTGCCGCCGCTCAGGCCCAGCGTACCCAGGTCGAGCTGAATGGTTTTAGGCGCGTCGGTGCCGTTGATGCCGGCCACGTACCAGCGGCCGTCGGGGGCCTGGCGGGCCAGCACGGCGTACTCGCCGGGGAAGCCCGCCACGAACTTCACATCCGCCCAGCGCGGGGGCAGCTGTTTCACGAATGCCTGCACGTAGGCGGGCTGCGCGGCCATGCCCTCGGGCACCTCGGCGTAGTGCTGAATGCCCGACTGAAACAGCACCGACAAGGCCAGCTCAAACGCGTTGGACGTGCGGCGCTCCTTGCCCCGAATCTCGGAAAAGGCCATGGGCGTGAAGTCCATCGGCCCCACCGCGTTGCGGGTGAAGGGCAGCGTGGCGCAGTGCGTGGCCTCCTGGTCGGTGTTGCGCTGGTCGAAGGTCAGAAACTCGAAGCCCTTCACGGCCTCCATCGTCATCAGGTTAGGGTAGGTGCGGTTCCAGCCCCGCGGGATGGTCGTGCCGTGGAAATTCACCAGCAGCCCGGCCTGGGCCGCGTCGACGAGCAGGTCCTGGTAGTAATTCATAAACGACTGTCCGTCGCCGCCGAAGAAGTCAACCTTAATGCCGGCAATGCCCATCTGCCTGATGCGGGCAAATTCTTTCCGGCGGCTTTCGGCCTCGAACAGCACGTTGGTGGGCGTTTGCGGGGCCTCGTTCCAACGGCCGTTGGAGTTGTACCACACCAGCAGGCCCACGTTCTTGGAGCGGGCATACTGGGCCAGCTCCTGGGTTTTGTCGTAGCCGATCTGCTGGTCCCAGAGGGCATCTACGAGGCAGTAGCGCCAGCCCATGGTGGCCGAGTAGTCGATAAAGCGGCGCTGCACGTCGTAGGTGGTGTTCTGGTCGCCCAGCAGCACCCACGACCACGAGGCCTTGCCGGGGGCTTCGGGCAGCACGGGCGTCGTGGCGGGCACGCTCAGGTCGGTGGTCAGCGTCGATTCCACGATGGGCGCCAGGGAGTTGCCCACCACAATAACGCGCCAGGGCGTACGCCAGGGCAGGCGGCCTTCGGGCAGCAGGGCCGCGTCGGGCGTGGTTTTTTCGGGCGCCTGCGGGAAGGCTACGCGGTACTCGGCGTCGGGCGACTCGTGCGCCAGGTGGGTGCCGGCGTAGCTGCGGCCCATGCCGGCCTCGGTCAGCAGCACCCAGTGCCCGCCCGTCGCAAACAAGGCCGGAAACGACCAGCCCTGCCCGATGGTAGACGGCGTGCCGGCGGCGATGCCCCGCTGGTAATTCTCCTCGTACGAAGGCTGGGTGTTGGCAAAGCCGGTTTGGGCCTTGGCGTGCGGGTGCAGCCAGCCTTTGGCAGTGGCCGGCAGGTGAAACGTAGTAGCCTCGGCGGCAAGGCGCTGCACTTCCGGCTCTTTGCCTTCCAGCACATACTGAAACGCTACCCCGTCGTTCGACACCTGAAACACGACGCTCAGCTTCAGGGCCTTGGTGTTGCCCGCGAAGTGCACCACGCGCCGGTTGGCCCGGTAGTGGCAATTCGCGCGCTTGTCGGTAGTTAGCTCGTAGTCATCCGTTACGGCTTCCACCTTGTCGGCTTTTTTCAGCTTCAGGCCCTGGGTAAGGTCGGCGCCGGCTAGCTGCAGGCCCAGGCGGGAAGGGCGCAGCAGCTCGGTGCCGGCGTAGCGCACGGCATAAGTCGGCTGGCCCTGCGGGGTGACGTCTACGGTCACCTGCACCGCCCCATCGGGGCTGCTGACCAGAACGGGCTTAGCGGCCTGCGCCGCAGTCAGGGGCAGCACAAGCAGGCACAGAAGGGGAATGGAGCGCATACGGAAAGAAAGGTGTAAGCTGACGAAGGGGCCGGCGGATTACTTTTTGTACATAGGGTCATGGCCCTCGTACTTGAGCCAGGTAAAGGAGGCGGTGTTGGTCGTGGGCTGCCCGGCCGAGGTGCCGTACATGCCGTACAGGCAGCCAATAAAGCCGCCCGCTACCTGCGTGCTCAGAAAGCGCGCGTCTACCTTGTCTTTCAGCAAGGTGTAGTTTTTGCCGTCCTCCGAGAAGCGGAAGCTGTAGGTATCTCCGTCGGCGTTGATGCGCAGCTGCACTTTGCCGACTGCCGCTTGCAGGGGCGCTTTGGCCAGCAGCTCGGGGTTCTTGGTATCGGTCGTGCTCTTGAGCAGCTGCACGACCGGCTTGCCGTTCTCCACCGATTTGCAGAGGTAGTAGAAGTGCTTCTCATCCTGAAACACCACCAGGCCGGCCGTTTCATTGGCCGCCCTGGCCGCAAAGCTCAATTCGGTTTCGGCGCTGCCGTACAGATGCTGCTGCCGCTTGCCGACAAAGGCCGGGTTGCCGGTTTCGGCCACCGTTTCGGGCTTCAGCTTCAGGGTGAGGCCGTTGGCCTTGCTCAGCGAGAAGCTGGCGCTGTCCACGGTGCGCATAAACAGCAGCGCCGGGTCGAGCTGCTTGTCGAAGGTGAGCGTGTAGGCGAAGTTGCCGCTCTGGGGCCGGGCGCCTTTCTGCTTGACTTCGGGGAAGCTGGCCTTGTAGGAGTACTGCACTCCGGTGGGGCCGGGCGCCATCACCGGCCACTCGTCTTTCCACTCCACGGGCACAATGAAGGTTTCGCGCCCGGTGTTGTAGAAGTTGTCCTCGTAGGGCCGCACGGCCAGAAAAATAGCGTAGGTTTTGCCATCAGGCCCTTCCACAAACTGCGCGTGCCCGGCCGAGGTGATGGGGTCTTTGCGGTCCTTGGGCAGCTCGCGCTGGGAGAGGATGGGATTTTTCTCGTAGGGCACAAACGGCCCCAGGGCCGCCTTGCTGCGGAAGACCACCTCCGTATGGTTCACCGACGTACCGCCCTCGGCCGCGTAGAGGTAGTACCAGCCATTGCGCTTCATCAGGTGCGGGCCCTCAATCCAGACGGGCTTCTTGCTCAGGTCGACCCCGCCGTTCACCACGATTTTCGCCTCGCCCACGGTTTGCAGCGTTTGCGGGTTGAGCTCGATCATCTTGATGGAGCGGTGACCGTCGTAAAGAGGCTTGTTGTCCGGCGGGTCGCTGTTGTAGATAACGTAGGCCTTGTCGCCCTCAAAATACAGCGAGGGGTCGATGCCCTTTACCTCGGGCAGGAACGTGGGGTTGCTCCACGGGCCGGCGGGGTTTTTGGCCGTTACCACAAAGTTGCCCTTGTGGTCGATCAGCGTGCAGGTGACGTAGTAAGTGCCGTTGTGGTACTCAATGGCCGGCGCAAACAGGCCCCGCGTCATCCGGTCGCCCATAAACGTCATCTGCGCGGGCCGGTCTATCACGTTGCCAATCTGCTTCCAGTTTTTGAGGTCCCGGCTGTGCATCACCGGAATGCCGGGAAAGTAGGAGAAGGTGGAGTTGACCAGGTAGTAGTCGGGACCTACCTTCACAATACTGGGGTCCGGGTAAAAGCCGGTGAGGATGGGATTAATCAAGTCAATCGATTGTGCAAAAAGGCCGGCAGTTTGCAGCAGCAGGGTGGCCATCACGGCCAGGGATTTTTTCATGCTCGTGATTTTCTCGGGTACGCTTACCGGGTGAAGGTACAGGTTAGAACGCGTAGCTAAAACTAATAAATGCCGGGCCGTTTCTTCCGCTTCGGCAGCCTCCCGGTCAAGACGGCGCTGCTGGCGGAGTGGACAGCAACAGCGCCGGTGCCGCCCGATTGACGCTGCTTTCCCTGCCCGGGATGCATCCTTCCTGATTTTATTCTCCACCCGGGCTGGGCTACGCAGCGCAAAGCCGGCTGGCTGCCTTAAGGGAGGCAGCCAGCCGGCTTTTGGGGAAGCAGCTGGCAATCAATAGCCAGGGTTTTGCGCCAGCTTCCAGGTTTGGGCATCGTTCAGGGAAATGGGCAGCAGGGGCATCGGGTTGACCGACTGCTCGGTGGCCACGTGCGACTGGGCGCGCGCCCGGACGTCAGCCGGCAGAATGCTGAAGTAGCGGCCCGTACGAATCAAATCCCACAGGCGCAGCGACTCTTCCCCGAATTCTACCCGGCGCTCGTGCCAGATGGCGTTCAGCAGGGCCTGGCCCGACAAGCCGGGGGCCAGATCGGGCAAGGTGCCGGGCGGGGTGTTGGCGGGCTCGTAGGCCAGGGAGCCCAGCGTGGTGCCCGGCGGCCGGGTGGAATTGCGGGCCCGCTGCCGCACCTGGTTGACCAGCGCTACTGCTTCGGCGGATTTACCGAGCTGGGCGGCGGCTTCGGCCTTCATCAGCAGGATGTCGGCGTAGCGCAGCTTGCGGATGTTCTGCGGGCCCGACTCCGGGGCGTTGGGCGCCAGGATAGCCGCCTTGCGGTTGAAATAGCCCGTGGCATTCTGCGTCAGGTCGACGGGGTTGAGAATACCCAGCACGATGTCGTTGTTCTTGATGACGGTGACTTCGCGGCGCGGGTCGTTGGGCTCAAACTCGTCCACCAGATTTTGCGTGGGGTTGTTGAAGCCGTAGCCGAAGGTTCGGCGGTTGTTCTGAAAGATATTGTTGGTCGTACCCACCGAAATGGGGCCGTAGCCATCGTTGGAAGTGGCAAACTGGATTTCAAACAGCGACTCGCTGCTGTTCTCGCCGATTTCCTGGTGAATAGCCGCGTAGTTGGCCAGCAGGCTGTACTGGCCGGAGCTGATAACGGTGCTCGTCAGGTCGTACACTTCCTGCCAGGTGTGGTTGTTGCCGTTCACGGTGCCCAGCTGGTAGAGGATGACGCGGGCCAGGTAGCCGGTGGCCGCGCCCTTGGTGGCCCGGCCGTTGTCGGCGGCGGCGTAGGCGCCCTTCTCGGGCAGCAGGGCCGCGGCGGCCTTCAGGTCTTTTTCGATGAAGGCATAGGTCTGGGCAATGGTGGCGCGGGTCGCGTTGGGCGCCTCGGCGGGCGTCACGTTCTTTTCAAAGAGCGGCACGCCCCCGAAGCCCTTGACCAGGTTGAAGTAGAAATAGGCCCGCAGAAACAGGGCTTCGCCCTTCAGGCGCGCTTTCAGGGCCGCGTCGATGGTGCCCGCGTCGATGTTGTTAATCACCGTATTGGCCCGGGCAATGCCCGTAAAGCTGTGCACCCAGAGCGTGGTCACGGGCGGGTTCGAGGGCGGAATGTTCCAGGTTTTGAGCTCAATCAGGGACAAAAAGTCGCTGGGCGAGCTGCCGCCTTTCTCGGAATCGTCACTCATCAGGTCCCCGAACATCCATTCGTAGGTCTGGGCCACGTACTGGCCGGTGGGGTCGCCCCACTTGGGGCCCTGGTCCCAGGCGGCCACGTCGTAGACGGCGTTAATGGCCTGCACGGCATTGGTCGGGTCCCGGAACAGGTTGTCCTGGGTGGTGGTGCCCAGGGGCTCCTTATCCAGAAAGTCCTGGCAGCCCGAAGCCAGGGCGGTCGTTATCAGCAGGCCGAGCAGGACGGCGGCACGGGTGGGTTTCATAGAGGGTAGGTAGGACATACGTGGTTAGAACTGCAGGTTGAAGCCCAGGCGGTAGGTACGGGCCTGCGGGTAGTTACCGTAGTCCACGCCGTAGGCCAGGGGGTTGTTGTAGAACGCCGCCGTCGATATCTCGGGGTCGTAGCCCGTGTACTTGGTCAGGGTAAAGACGTTATCGACCGATACGAACACCCGGGCGCCGTTCACCTTCACCTTGCCCAGCAGCGACTGGGGCAGCGTATAGCCCAGCTCCATGTTGCGGGCGCGCAGGTAGCTGGCATCCTCCACGTAGCGGCTGCTCATCCGGTCGTTGCCGTTGGTATCGGTCGAGGTGACGCGGGGCTGGTTGCTGTTGGGGTTGCTGGGCGTCCAGCGGTCCATGCGGCTGGCGTAGAAGTTGCTCCACACGCCTACAAAGTCGGCCGACTTATTCAGGTTGAACGCCGCCCCGTTCAGCGCCTCGGCGCCCTGCACGCCGTAGAGCAGCACCTTGAAATCGAAGCCTGCGTAGTTCAGGCCCAGCGAGCCGCCGTAGGTGAAATCGGGGGTGGCAGAGCCCAGGTAGGTGTAGTCGGCGGCCGTAATCACCCCGTCGCCGTTGGTGTCCTGGTAGCGCACGTCGCCGGGCTGGGCCCCGGGCTGCACCAGCGTCCCGTCGGCGTTTCTGTAGGCGTCAATCTCGCCCTGATTACGAAATATCCCCTCGGCCTGCAAGCCGTAGAAGAAGGCTATTTCGCGGCCCACGTCAGTTAGGGTCGTGTTGTTGATTTGCGTCAGCACGTTGCCGCTGGCAATGGGGTTGGCCCCGCCCAGGCTGGTCACGACGTTGTTGATTTTGGTGAAGTTAAGCCCCACGTTGTACTGGAGCTTGCCTAGCTCGTTGCGGTAGTTAAGGGCCAGTTCCAGGCCGCGGTTGCGCAGGGCGCCCACGTTGGCGCTGGCCGGGGCCTGACCGACGTAGTCGGGCAGGGGCAGCAGGGCAATCATGTCCCTGGTGCGGCGCTCAAAGTAGTCGGCCGTCAGGGTCAGGCGGCTGTCGAAGAGCTCGGCATCCAGGCCCACGTCGGTGGTAATGGCCGTTTCCCACTTCAGGTCCGGGTTGTTGATCTGGCTGATGGCCAAGCCGGGAGCGGCCACGCCGTTGAAGGAGTAGGTCTGGTTGTTGCTGGCCACGGAGGCATAGCCGTAGTTGGGCGCGGCGTTCTGGTTGCCTACCTGGCCGTAGCTGGCCCGCAGCTTCAGCACCGAGAGGTAGCGCACGTCTTTGAGAAACTGCTCGTTGGAGATGTTCCAGGCCGCGCCTACCGACGGGAAGTAGCCCTTGCGCACGGGGCCCAGAAACTTCGAGGTCTGGTCCAGGCGCAGCGTGCCCGTCACCAGGTACCGGTCCCGGAAATTGTAGTTGGCCCGCCCAAAGAACGAGGCCAGGCTCCCGTCGTACTGCGAGCTGCGCACCACGTTGCCCGTGCTGCGCGAGGCCGACGCGTATTGCAGCGAGGCATCGGCCGGCACGTTGAAGGCCGTGATGGAAATGCCGTTGCCGTAGCCCCGCTGGGCCTCCTGGCCCAAGGTAGCCGAGAAAGAGCTGTTGTCGGCGAAGGTTTTGGTGTAGTTGGCGTAGTTCGACCATACCCACGACACGTTCTCGCTGCGCGTCTCAATCAGGGCACTCTGGGCCCGCTGGTCCACCGGGCCGATGTAGTACTGGGGCTGGTAGACTTTGGGGTGGTTGTTGAAGTAGTTGATGCCAAACGTGGAGCGGAACGACAGGCCCTTGACCAGCTCCACGTCGAGATAGCTGCTGCTGAACAGGTTGTTGTTCTGCAACTTGTTGTACTGCTGCTCGTCGAGGTAGCGCGGCACGTTCAGGGCATTGCGCGTAATGTTGTCCTCGTTGAAGGTCCCGTTGGGGCCGAACGGGTTGAGAACCGGGTTGGTTTGCAGGGCATATTGCAGCACGAGGTAGGGCTGGGAGCCTCCCTGGCCGTCGCCGCTGCCTGTCTGGTCATTGTGGGTAAACGTAGCCGCCACGCCCGCCTTGATGCGCTTGGTGAGCACGAGGTCGTCGTTCACCCGAAGCACATACTTTTTAAAGCCCGAATTCTTGATGATGCCGTCCTGCTGGAAGTAGCTGCCGCTGACTAGGAAGCGGTTTTGCTCGGTGCCGCCCGAGGCCGACAGACTGTAGTTGGCAATCAGGCCCTTCTGCGTCACCAGATCCTGGTAATCAATGCCTTCGGCGTTGGTGGCAATGGCATTCTGCAGCAGCGGGGCATAGTCGGGCAGCGGCTTGCCGGCGTTGGTGAAGGCTTCCAGCACGAGCGTCGAGTACTGGGCAGCCGTGGTCAGGGGCAGCGTGCGCCGGATCTGCTGGAAGCCCGTGTAGCCCGACAGGTTGAACTGCGTGGCGCCGGCCTTGCCGTGCTTGGTGGTGATGAGCACCACGCCGTTGGCCCCGCGCGAGCCGTAGATGGCCGTGGCCGAAGCATCCTTTAAAATCTCGGTCGACTCAATGTCGGCGGGCAGCAAAAAGCCAATGTCACTGGTCTGGATGCCGTCCACCACGTACAGCGGGTCGCTGTTGTTGATCGTGCCCACGCCCCGCACCCGGATGCGGGTACCCGAGCCGGGCTGGCCGCTGTTGGAGGTCACTTCCACACCGGCTGCGCGGCCTTGCAGGGATTGTACGGGGTCGGAGGTGGCTACCTGGGTCAGCTGGGTCCCGCTGATGGAGGCTACCGAGCCGGTCAAGTCGCTTTTGCGGGCCGTACCGTAGCCAATGACTACGACTTCGCTCAGGGCCTGCCTGTCTTCGCTCAGGGTTATGCGCAGGCCGGTAGCGGCTCCGGTTACGGGTACTTCCTGGCGGGTATAGCCCACGAAGCTGAATACGAGCACGCTGTTCTCGGGAGCTTGCAGGGTAAAGCTGCCGTCGGGGCCGGTGCTGGCCCCGATAGACGTGCCTTTCACGACCACCGTTACGCCCGGTATACCGTCTCCTTTCGCATCGGTTACCCGCCCGGAAACGGGGACATCCGGTCTACCGGAATCGTTTGCGGAAACAGGCTCGGAAGCCGCCCGCAAGAGCACGCGCTTGTTGGCTACTTCATACTGAACCTTGAGTGGGGCCAATACTTCGTCCAGCACGGCCAGCAAGGGCGCGTCCTGGGCATTGATCGTCACTTTGCGGTCGGCCCCAACCAGCTGCTGGCTATATACAAACCGAATATTGGCCTGACGGGCAATCTGACTGAGGATTTCCTTGATGGTTTGTGCCTCTGCCTGCAACGTAATTTTTTGCTCGAGTACTCCCTGGTGCACCGTCAGGCGGGATGCTGCCGGGCCCGCCGCCGCAGCATGCGCGGCCGTTGTCAGGATCGGCAAGCACAGGACTGCCGTTTGCAGCAGCAACCCGCTCACCGCAGACCGGGCAGGCGGGGGGAACTGTACAGTTTTTTTCATAGAGGTAGAGTAGTGGGGTGTGGGAGTTTGGAAAAAAAGGAAACCTCAACAGTGTCTTCGCAATCGATTGAGTAAATAGGTTCGGAAGCTGCTACAGTGGTCAACATCAAGTGGGTCTTCCTCTGAACGGGGCTTGCGGGTAAGGCTAGGTGCCTGACTGGCCCTGGCAGCCGTTGCTGTGAAGGAGAATGGTAGCGTCGGAAAGCGTGTAGTAGGCGCCCAGGGACTTGCATAGCAAGCCCAGCTTCTCAAACAGAGGCTCGTCGTAGAAGGTAATGCTGACGGTGCAGTCAGCCAGTTTGGCCGTATCGTACTTGATTTCAACCCCGTACGCTTTTTCCAGGGCCCCCAGCACGTCGGCCACGGGCCGCGCTTCAAACTCCAGGGGCTGGGGCGCCAGCACCACCGGCCGGTCTACCAGCTCCTTTTTCAGGCGCTGGTGGGCCGCTGAGTACACCACCTGCTGGTTGGGCAGCAGCACGACTCCCCGGGCGGCCGGGCGCGCGGGAGAAGCATCCAGCTGCGCGCCCTGCCGGGCCTGAACGGCCACCTTGCCTTCCCGCACCGCTACCGAAGCGTCTTTATCAGCTGCGTAGGCTTTCACCCGGAAGCTGGTGCCGAGCACAGTGGTAACCACTTGTTTGGTGAACACCAAAAAAGGTCGCTGAGGGTTTTTACTGACCTGAAAGAAGGCCTCGCCTTCCAGGTGCACTTCCCGTCGGGGGCCCGTCAGGGCCGTGCGGTAGCGCAGGCTGCTGCCCGGGTGCAAGCTGATCCGGCTGCTGTCGGGCAGGCGGAAATTCAGTATCTGCCGGGTTGAGTTAGTGCGCAGCTGCCACGTAGTGGCGGCGGCAACCTGGTTGGGTGGGACAGGCGCCCGCAAACGGCTGGTGGCCAGCACGAGCAAGCCCAGGCTGACGGCTAGCAGGGCCAGGACTGCGGCCCAGCGCCAGGGCGTCGAGGGCCACATGGCCACTACCCGGGCCGCCGGCTCGGTTGGGTGGCGGTGTTGCATCAGCCGCGCCCAGATGGCCTGCTCTACTTCGGCCGGCTTGTGGGCGGGCAGGATCTGTCCGTCCGCTTCTTCGAGCCGGTCGTACCAGTGCTCGACCAACGCCTGTTCCTCAGGCGTGCACTGACCGGCAAGGTAACGGTGCAGCAGATTGTGAAATTCGGGTTCCGTCACGGGGCGCAGGGGTTGGCAGGGTGCTGACTAGGAAGTCACCCAAGTCGCCGATTACCCTCACGTCAACCGCATTTATTTTTTACCCCGTATTCTAAATCAACCAGTGGATAATGGTAATTTACTTACTGTCAGAATGTTACCTATTTGATAAAAAATAGCAGGGGCCAGATCAGCATCAGAAACTGGCGCAGGTAGAGTCGCATGAGCTTGAGCGATTTCCGTAAATGGTACTCTACCGTTTTCTCCGACAAGTTCACGCGCACCGAGATTTCGGGAATAGTATACTGCTCCAGGCGGCTCAGGCGAAACACTTCCTGGGCTTTCTCGGACAGGTGCTGCATGCCCGCAGTCAGGGCCTCGTTCAGGTCAATGAATGCCACGGCTGCTTCCGTGCCGTTGTCGGCCTCGCTCAGGTGCAGGCGGCAGAACAGCTCGTAGCTCGTCCGCACCTTCTCGGATTTGATGTAGTTGATGACGCGGTAGCGAAGGGCCGAAAATAGATAAGGGCCGGCTTGCTCAATCTGGGTGGTAGTGCGTTTGCTCCACAGCGCTTCGAACAGATCCTGCACCAGCTCCTCGGCAACCTGCCGGTTCTTCAGCTTCCCGTACGCAAGGTTGAAAAGCGGATAGCTATAGCGTGTATACAGTTCGGCAAAGGCTGCTTCATCCCCGGCCTGCATTGCCGCGAGTACGGCAGAATCCGGCATACCAGCATAAGAAGATAGAGCAGCGGACTTCACACCTTAAAAATTAAGCAACACTACAAGTAGTAACGAATATACAGTTGAATGTCAAATAAGTCCACTCCGAGGCGTCGGCGTTTGCCTGGGTTGTGCTAGCCGGTCCGGTGCAACGACCCGCCGCACGCTGCTGCAGGACATGGAGCCCATCCGTATGGTTTACAACAAGAACCGCTACCGGGGACGGAAGTTCACGAAGGCCTCGGTACGGGAAGGGAAGTGCCCTAAGGGGGCGGGTAGCGGCCTGGCCTACTTCAGAGACCTGACCAGGCCCGGGGGCACGGTTGGCAGCACGGAGCTCCTGCAGCTGCGCTCGTGTTTACCCTTAGAAATATAGCAATGCTCCGCGTAATTCTATTCCTCGCTGCTAAGGCAAGGGCTTTACGGGCGTAGCATTTCCCGTTGGCGCATGGGCTTGGCCCCAATCGTGGTAAAAAGCGCGGAAGGTGCAACAGGCTCCGTTTGGCGACGCTTGACCCCGCCGTTGTTTCAGGCAGTACGACCAAGCAAAAAGCCCTTGGCATGCCCGTGCGCCAGGCTACCCACCCAGAGCATGTAACCGCTGACGGCGTCGGGGTTCTTCTCATAACGAGGCGAAAATTTCGCTAATGGAAGTGCCTGGACCCGGCACACCTTGTGCGCATCCATCTAGTCGTACACCTAGCCGGGCCGCAGCCGGTACGGAAGGTGAACAACGGCTTGGACGTCGGCGCGCGCAGGTATGGCCAGAAAGTGTTTCACCTGCTTCGCCGCCAGAGTGGCTATACGACCGAGGCGGGCATGAGACTGCACCTGGTCAGCTGTATCGAGGTTGATAGTCCGAAAAACCAAGGCGCCACGTTCCGTGTCGAGTTGAGTCAAAGCTCAGGGGAAGTAGGACGAGCTATACAGTTCTACTCCAGGTAAGAAGATGTATAGCCCATCGATAGATTTTAAGCGTTGTATGAATATTAGTACCGATAATACTGACTTATCGGTACTAAGTCCTCTAACTGTTACGAGTAGAGCTGCTACACCTAGCCTCTTTGGCTGGCTTATTCGAGGTGGTGGAAGTACAAAATTTGTCTTTAGGCTAAAACAACGATTTTAAAATGCCAGTAATTTCATGCGAATCAATGCCGCCAGCCGGGTCATCCTTGGTGATAATAAGCGTGCCGTTTGGCCCGCCCCCTTCAGTGTTGGGCAATATGCCATGCTCAGCATACCAAACTAGCTTGGCTTCCCAGCGACGCCGGTAGGCCGGATCATGCAACATCCCGCAGTGTTCCCAATAATAGGTTTGGCCGGTATCGTCATCCTCGATTGTAAAGTCTGGATACTTAATAATACCATCTAATTCCAATGGACTTTCGTAGTGGTAAGCTAGTCCATGGGTATGCAACAAATTGGCAATAATTACCTCCGACTTCGAACGAACGGCATCACCCCGGCTGGTGCGGTGTATCAATCGGTCCTCCAAAAACCGTTGGCCTACCTCTACAGGTCGTGGTGGACCGAAAAGGTTAGTAAGGCGTGCTGCCGTTGCGGAGAAGCCCTCTCCGCTCATTCGATGCAAATCTGTTGCCGAGCCCTCGTGCAACACCAAAACCTGCTTTTTCTGCCGGGTAAGAGCGGTATAAAGCAATTCCCTCGAAAGCATGAGGGGCGACTTGGGCAGCACAAGTATCACGGTATCAAACTCGCTGCCTTGAGCCTTGTGTATCGTCAGAGCATATGCTAACTCCAGCCCAGAGTCTTTCTCATCACTAAAATCAGACTCATAATACTTGACTGATAACCCAGGTTGAGTTGCAAACTCAATTTCCAGGTTCTCCGGCTTGAAAGAACGAAACCGTGTTTTCCGATGGCCTACCACCATTCCGATTTCTCCATTCGCTAGATAGCCCCGCATGCCTTCCTCATTCGGATAAAGGCGTCCGGCTGGCACAGACCAGTTACGGTTGTTAATAACCTTTGACCCGTAGATTATTTGCTGTTCACCTCGAGGTGGTGGAATGCTCCGATAGCCCTCTGACCTACGGGCTTGCTCTATTTGCAGGCCCTTATACCGTAGTTGAATGTGGTGATTTAACACATTGACCCCCCATGGTTGCTGGCGAACAGGACTCAGAATTTGCCAGCTTTCCGCTGCTCTACCGGAGCCTTGTCTTTTTCCATATTCCAGGTTGAACCAAGCTGAGCCTCTATCATCGAGTACTCCTCCAAGGCTAAGCGCGAAAGATTGCCATTCTTCCAGGTCAGGATCAAAACCAAGCGCGCTTGCTAAGACACCGGGCAGAGCAGCTGTCAATTCTTCAGGTGAGTCCCACCTTACAAAACGGATAGTATCGCTGCTACGCTGGCCTGTAAGTATTTCAAATACCTGGTCCTCCCCTGGGCCCCTAGACCCACCACCAAACCAATTGGCTAATTGTAAGTCGTCACGCTCGCCGGCTCCCTGGCGTCGGGGTATTGTAAGTGCTGCGTAGCTGGGTCCTACCTGTGGAAACTTGCTTTCGACCGCTTCAGGTGTGAGGAATGAAATAATGTCAGCGAAAGGACGGCCAGCACCAATAGGCGGCAGCTGACGAGGGTCGCCCACCAGAATAAGGCGCTGAACCCCACCAAGCGCGTCGAAAAGGGCTCCTAGCATTTCCTCCGTCAGCATCGAACACTCATCCACAATTACTGTGCGTGCTTTCAGCTCCCCTACGACGCCGGTAATGCAATAGCGCTGGGTGTTTCCGTCGTAGCGTTTAGGGGTGGTGCGGGAAAGGAATTGGGCCAATGTGGCTGCTTCCATTTGCTGAATGCCTGCAGCACGCGCAACTGCTTCCATGCGTACACGTGCTTTGCCGGTTGGCGCCAGCAGCAGAATGCGCCCTGTGGCCACTTCAGGATGGCTACAAAGCACCGACAACAGCGTGGTCTTGCCAGTACCAGCCGGGCCAATCAGCACGCTAAGCCTTGCAGCCGCCAATTCGGTCAGGGCACTTGTCTTTTCTTCACGGGCAAGCCTCTCTTTCTCCTGCTCGTCAGCATTGCCCATCAGAGGCCCCAGCACTTTGTCCAACTCGCCCCGCCAATCAGCCTTGACAATGTGCCTCTTCGTGCCTGCACTGGTACGCTTCTGTACGGTGCGCCGGATCAGCTCACCAATTTTTGCAAAGCGGTCAAGCTGGTAAGCCATAGTGCCGTCAGCCATGCTCACTGTATGCACGACATCACCAAAGTTCTCTGCTTCAGCCACAGCTAGCAGGTCTCCCGATACAGGTGTGCGGCGCTCATCCGGGTCATCGGTCCGCTCACGTAAGGCACGCACAATGGTAGCTTTGGCTTGGAGTGTATGGCCTTGTACTGCTGCACTCTCTAGCTCCCGAACTACAAGTGCCCGCATCCGCCGGGCGTCTACTGTCGTTGTTACCGCAGTTGCGCCGGGCAATTGAAACTTGTCTCGCACAAACCGGGCAGGTAGTACGCCTCTGTCCACTGTGCCAATACCTACAGCCCAAGGTGTAAGTCGGGTGTTTTCATACACTAAGTAGGGATTGGCCAGAAAGTCCGCGTCCGTGCCGAGAATTCCCTTGTCGTCGCGGATTTCTGGATTAGCTAGAATATCCGCCTGGTCAGTTGATAGGTCCATGCGGCTGAGCAAATCCAGAAATTGGCGCCGCTCAGGGGATTTGTGCTTCCAACTCTTCCGAATTGTATCATCCAGATTAGACGCTAGCGAAGCGGGCAGATGACGACTGGGCTCCGCAAGAGTTTCTTCCCACAGTGTCCAAGGATTACCTTCCTCACCAGCCTTTTCCTGCAACAGTAAGCCGATGAAATTGCCCATTTCCAGTCCGGTAGCAGCCAGTACGGCTCCTAGGCCTGGAAAAGCTCCGCGCAAGCGCCAGAGTCTTCCTAGCTGTGCATCTATCCAGGTATCCTGCCGTTTTTTGTCGTAGCCGAACAACTCTTCAGCTCGCTCCAGCGCATTACGGCACGCCAGTAGAGCGCTAATAGCTGCATCCGGACCGAGGTGTTCGGTGGCGTACGAAAACTCTGTAAACCGGTCTTCTGGTGCGAAAGCTACTGCTTCAGCCGGGTCAAATTTTATCCCTCCTTCTGACTTGGCCAAAGCTTCGTGATAAGGCAGAATAAACCCATCAGCGAAGTCTGGTCGAATCGAGTGCTTAACCATTCGCTCCCAGAGCAAGCTTCGAATGGGCGCTTTGGTTGCCGGGCGGTCATACTGGTACTCGGTAAGATCACCTACTTCCCATACCCGGCCAACTCCAACGATGACTCGACGTCCGGTATCTTCCACCAGCGGCACTTGCTTGGCGTAAAAGAATACCAGTGACTCCTGAGGCCGGATGTGGTTCCAGAAGCAGTCTAGAAGCACGCGGTGGTTGCGGTGGTCCTGCAGCCAATTGGTTTCAAAGTCTAGCTGCGGCTCGTAGCTGCGGTCAATATCTTCAAGCGGAAATTCTTCTATGAGTCCGCTAGCATTTTTCCCTTCGTCGTTAAAGACAAACGACTTCATCAGCCACCGAAAAGGAAGTCCAGCCGCTGCGTAGGCTGGATAACGTAGAATTGTAGGACGGAAGTGAGCGTGGGTATCCGAGTTGGGCCTGGCGTAGGGGTGGGCATGCTGCCGCTCGAGGGCAAATGGAGCCATAAAGGTGGCTCGTTCCTTAACGCACGGCGGAAACTGTTCCGAATCCAGGTTCTGCAGCGACTCGCCGGCCAGACATTCTTCGGCCTTGTCATCCTTGCTGGCTGCTATATTCTTCAGCTTCAAACAGGCCGTATTCAGAGTAGGGCAGGCGCATACTGTGCCATTCCAACCGGCATCATGCCAAGGCACCCGAATAGAAATGTGGCGTAGAGGATACTGCATAGAGGTTGATTTTCCGTTTTTCAATGTGTTCAGGTCAGGCGAATATTATCAGAACTTGTCCTGTATTTTTATCCACCAGGGCCTGTTAGCCCGCTTTTCCTCTTCAAGGTCTTTTCCTAGCTGGGTTTTGGCCAATTCCGCATCAGATAGCAGTTTCCTTAGCAGTTCGATTTGACGACCAGCCTGTAAATTCTCTTGCTCCAATCGATGAATTTCTTCGTTGGCTTCCGCTTGTGTATCACTGGCACAATCCTCTACTAATGATAGCAGCTCCACATACTCAAGTTCTGTTTGCTGAAGCTGTTCAACATGTTCCTGTTTTGTATATAGACGTAATTCTTCCAACCAAGAACTTTTCTTCTGTTCCTTCTTCAATTCACGCTGAGCCTGCTCAAGTTGTGCTTGCAGTTGCTGGCGTTCCTGCTCCCATTGCCGTTCCTTTTGCTTCGAGTCGGCGGCTAATGACTTGAGCTGACGTTTCTGCAGCTCGCTTTGGGTCCGGGCATTGTCCAGATCAAGTTGCAGTGCTGCTAAAGCCTCCTGTTCCTGGGCTGCTTTCACTACTTGCAGTGCCGCCGCCACCTGGGTTTCCGCTAGCAAGGCTTCATGCGCCGGCTTCAACTTGGCTAGTTCCTGTTTGGCTCGCACATAGCCTTGCAGCTTATGGCGCAACAAGCGGCTGAACAGCGGCTGTATCGCGTCATTCCGCAAACTCAACGCTTCACAAAAAGTGGCTACCGCTCCGGGCAGGTCGCCCCGGTTCAACAGCATTATACTCTGCTGATATAGCTTAGTAGGCCGCGCCTCTTCCAGAGCAGTAGCTATTTGCTGTTCATCATTGGCACTACGGTGCAGCGCTACCACCTCCTGGCTCACCCGCACGTCACGCGGTGCTACGGTCGTGCGTAGCTGCAGCCCTTCAAAGGAACGGCACCGGCTCAGGGCCACATACAGTTGGCCCGAATCGAAGAATCCGCCGGGCGCATTAATTTCTACCGCGTCAAAGGTCAACCCCTGGCTTTTGTGAACCGTCAGGGCCCAGGCCAGTTTCAGCGGGCGTTGCGTGAACGTGCCGATAACCTTGCTTTCGATACGTCCCGTAGCTTCATCATAGCCATAGGCACATTTATCCCAGGTTACGGCTTCCACGGTGTAAGTAGCTCCCTGCTCGGTTTCCACCTCCACGATGCTTTTCTCCAGCTTCACTATCCGCCCGATAGTGCCGTTTACCCAGCGCGGTGCCTCACCTGAATCGTTCTTTACAAACATTACCTGCGCCCCGCACTTCAGGACCAGCTCCCGCGCCGTCGGGAAGTCACTCTCCGCAAAATCCCCTGTTACCACGGCGTTGAATTTTACCAGCGGAGAGGTCAGCTTTGCCAGTTCATTTGCGTTGTGGTCCTCCGCGTCCTTATTGCGGGTGCTCAGGGTAATACCGCGCCCTAGCGCTTTAGGCGCATCAGTAAGCCGGCCATTCAGCACACGCATATCCGCTGGACCGGCCTCATTGGTCCGAACCCGGTCCAGCAATCCAATAAAGTGAGGGTCTTGCTGACGATAGGCCTTGCGCAGCTCCACGGTAATCAGCGGAAACTGGTCAAACACCCGCGCCCCGAAGAAATAACGGGTAGTATAAAACCGCTCGTACAGCTGCCGGTCAGCCGGCACCAGCACCGGGGGCAGCTGATACGCGTCACCTACCAGCAGCACCTGTTTGCCGCCGAACGGCTCCCGCAGCCGCCGACTGTTCAGGCGTAACGACCGGTCCACGGCATCCAGAATATCGGCCCGCACCATCGACACTTCATCGATGATAACCAGCTCGACGGCCTGCAGCAGATCATATTTTGCCTGGTTCAGGCATTCGCCGGTATAGCGCTGCGGCCCGAAATAAACTATCCGATGGTCGTTCGGCTGCATAATGCCAAACGGCAGCCCAAACATCTTGTGTATGGTCATGCCGCCCGCGTTCAGCGCCGCTACCCCCGTGGGGGCTACCACAATAGCCTTTTTGCGTGTGTGGGCCACGATATAGCGCAAAAACGTCGATTTACCCGTACCCGCCTTACCTGTCAGAAACACGCTCCGATTGGTATTTTCAATCAGATCCAGCGCCAGCTGAAATTCCCGGTTGTCTAGGTCCAGCGTCGGCAGCGTTGACTTGGCTCGAGGCGCTGCCTTTGGCAACGGCAGGTTGGGTGCCTGCAGGGACACACCCCGCTGCAACAGCGCAAACAGGCACCGGGCACAAGCGGCTACATCGGCCCCCGCGCGGTGCGCCCCCTGCATTTCTTCCCCGAATAGGGCGGTGTGCAGCTCGTGGAGCTTAGGCGGCTTGCTGCGTTTGCCCGTTTCCAGGTTCGTGCCCATGCGCATCGTGCAAACCAGCTGCTTATCCGCCCCAAAAGCCGGACGCCCCAGCCTATGCAGCTCGGCGCCCACAATAGCCAGGTCATATTCCAGGTTGTGCGCAGCCACGTACCGGCACTCGCCGGCTGCTAGTACCAGCTGATCCAGGGCCTCACTCAGCTCCACGCCTTGCGCCGTTGCCTGCTCCGTGGTGATACCATGTATGCTTACGGATTCCGCCGGAATGGCAAAGCCCTCCGGCCGCACCAGCAGTTGTCCGGTGCCGCGTTCCTGCCCGTTCTCATCATAAATACCCCAAGCCAGCTCTACTAGGCGGGGCCAGTTGCTGCTATCTGTCAGAGGAGCGCTAAAGCTGGCCGGCAGCCCGGTCGTTTCGGTATCGAAAACCAAGTACATAAAACACGCTGATCAGAGAAGGACGAGTACAGATTGCTGACGATTTTGGTTAAGAACCGGCCTGCGTCCCGGCGCCGCTCATCCGCGCCGCAAAGAGTTGTTTGAACCACAGCCGCTTCAGCTCCTTGTTCGTCTTCTCTTCCGTCAGCTTGTCAAACAGGTCGAATTTGGAGTTGTAGAAATCAAGAATTACCAGGTCCAGCACCTCCTCAAATTTGTCCTGCAGGTTCTGCCGGGAATTAGGCGCCGCGAAGGCCGCTTGCAATCCGGTGTCTCCTTCCACCCGCGTCCGCACCGATTCAAAATCCACCCGGTGCTCCTCAGTCAGGTTCAGGCCGAAGGTCTCGTTGAGCGTCTTGATAATGGCCGACAGGTAGTCGTACTTTTCTTCGGCTCCGCCGCCCATCCCGCCGCGGTTCAGGCCGGTTAGCTCGGCCGGCTCTGCCACCAGGCTCAGTTGCTCCTTGCCTTGTTCCTTTATCTGGTAGGCCACCAGCTTCACTTCGTTCAATACCTCTCGGGGCAGCTTCGAGCCGGCTGGCGGCAGCTTCTTTACCAGGTGGCTCAGCAGATAGTACAGCTTGGCCAGGTCCACGTCGCGGAAGGTGATAAGCTGGCTCAGAAAGCGGTACAGCCGCACGTAATCCTGTGCCGCGCCCCGGAACGCCTGCCGCTCTTCTTCGTCCAGTTCGTGGTTAAACAGCCCCACGCACCGGTTCAGGATGGGCTGTAGCAGCTCCATATTGTCGGCCCGGCCCAGGTAAATAGTTGCGAACTGCTCCAGATCGGCCTCGCTCACCACCCCAGCGCGCATCACGTCGGCCTGCACGTCGTAGAGGGTATTCGGGTCGGTTTGGGCCTCTTCGCGCATAAAGCTGCCATCGTAGTACCCCTGAAAATCGGCTTGCACCTGGGCCGGGTCGTTCACGAAGTCCAGCACCAGCGTATCGTCTTTGTAGCGGGCCGTGCGGTTCAGGCGGCTTAGCGTCTGCACGGTGTTGATGTTGCCCAGCTTCTTGTCCACATACATCGTGTGCAGCAGCGGCTCATCAAAGCCTGTCTGAAACTTGTTGGCCACGATCAGCAGCCGGTACTGCGGCAGCTTCAACGCTTCCTCAATCGTGATTTTGCTGGCCAGCCCGTTCATGCTGGCTTCGGTGTAGTCCTCACCGGTTTCAGCATCGGTCACGGTGCCCGAAAACGCCACCAGCGCCCGGTAGGGTAGGTGCATCTCCTGCATCAGCTCATCAAACTTGCGCTTGTAGCGCACGGCGTGCAGGCGAGAGCGGGTTACCACCATGGCCCGCGCCCGACCCCTGATGGCCTTCTGCGTATGCCCCTGAAAGTGGTCGAGCATGATGCGGGCCTTAGCCTCAATGGCGTGTTCCTGCAGGTCCACGAACTGGCTCAGCAGCCGCACCGTGGGGCCGGTTTCGTATTCCTTATCCTCAGTTGCTGCCCGCGTAGTCAGCTTGTAGTAGCGCTTGTAGGAAGTGTACGCGCCCAGTACGTCCAGAATAAAGCCTTCAGCAATGGCCTGCCGCATGGTGTATTCGTCAAACGGTACCTGCTGCCCGTCCTGCAGGGTGCCAAACAGCTCCAGCGTCTTGTTCTTGGGCGTGGCCGTAAAGGCAAAAAACGATACGTTCGGCTGCGGCCCGCTGCTCTCTATTTCGGCTAGCACCAGGTCATCGGTATCGGGAGTGTCCTTTTCTTCTGTCTCAGCCTCCACCAGACTCAGGGCCCGTTTCATGTGGCGCGACGCCTCGCCGCTTTGGCTGCTGTGGGCTTCGTCTATCAGCACGGCGTAGCGCCGGCCGGGCGTGTGCGCAATGGTCGCCGAAATCACCGGAAACCGTTGCAGCGTAGTCATAATCAGGCGGGTGCCGCCTTCTATATGGGCTTGCAGCTCCGTGCTCGGCGTGTCGTTCTTCACCTGAAACACCACGCCCCGCGCCTGCTCCATTCCCTTCACGGTGTCGCTCAGCTGCTTATTGAGCAAGCGCCGGTCCGTCACCACGATTACCGAGTCGAACAGCGGCTGCCCGTCGGTAGGGTGCTGGTAGAAGTTAGCCAGCCGGTGTGCCAGCCAGGCAATGGTATTACTCTTTCCCGACCCCGCCGAGTGCTTGATCAGGTAGCGCCCGCCCGCGCCCTGCGCCGTAACGGCATCCAGCAGCCGCCGCACCGCCCGCCGCTGGTGGTAGCGCGGAAACAACAGCCGCGTGGTTTTTTGCTCTTCCAGCGCGCCCTTGGCGTCGTTATACACCGTTTCGGTGGTGGTCTGCTCAAACACAAACTGCTGCGCCAGCTCCAGCACGGCGTCGGGTGCCCACACATCTTCCCAGAGGTAGCTGGTAGCGAAGCCCTGCGGATTGGGCGGATTCACCAGGTCGCGGTTGAAGGGCAGGAAAAACGTAGCCGCGCCCGCCAGCCTGGTAGTCATGGCCACCTGCTCGGTGCTCACCGCGAAATGCACCAGGCAGCGCCGGTACTGGAACAGCGGCTCCTGCGCATTGCGCTGCTCGCGGTACTGCTGCACGGCGTCGCTCAGGTACTGCCCGGTCAGCGCGTTCTTCAGTTCTGCTGTCAGCACGGGCAGACCGTTCAGGGTCAGCACCATGTCCACCGACTTATCCTCGTCTTTCTTAGTCGTGGCGTAGCGCACCTGACGCATCACCCCAAAGCGGTTTTTCCGATACAGCTCCTCGTGCTCCGCATTAAGGCCGCTGGCCGGCCGGAAGTACACCAGCTTCAGCGTCTGTCCACTGTCCTTGATGCCCTTGCGCAGCACCGGCAGCAGCCCGTCGCGCTCCACGTTCTTGGCCAGGTTGCGGAGCAGCCGCTCGTCGGTGCTGGCTCCGTGCTGGGCCTGCAGTGCGGCGTAGGCCTTGGGCTGCGTTTCCTGAATAAACGTCAGTACTTCCTCCTTTACCAGCCCCAGCGCCCGATCATAATTCTGCGGCTCCAGCTTGTGGTAGCCGTGGCCGGTTAGATAGTCCTCGATATGTTTCTCAAAGTCTTTTTCTTGAGTGCCACTAGCCATAGGTGGAAATGCAATAGGGGAGGAGGGGTAAAATAGCGGGTCTATTCGAATAAGCCCAACTGCTGCGGCATCGACTTCGGTGCGGATGATGAAGCTGCTGCCGACGTGCGTACATCGACTTTCCCTGTCACCACTTCTGAAATCAGTGCTTGCCGGTAGGCCTTCAGCGTTTCAATTTGGGCTAGAATGGCACTAGCTGCTTTATCGATATTTCTAACTCGGGTTTCGATATAATCAACAATGCTACATTGTTCCTCATAAGACGGGTAGGGTAACACTAGTGAAGTGATATCACCAAGCGTTAAGCCCTCCTTCGTCCCCCCGTTGGTGAGTGTCTTGAATTGATGCTTGCCTACTGGAGAGCTTAAAAAATAGGCTACCCATCGGGGGTGAACTATATCTTGGTTCAGGCGCACAAGAGCAATGTGCTGATTTACATATGCCTCTTCAATTACTTGCGGCACTACCCCGACAGCCCCAAGGAGTGCAGTAATTGAAATGAGAAGGTCATTAGGTTGAACCCGCGTCCTCTCGCCCTCTGAACCTGAAGGGGGCGTTACTCGCTGCAAGTTGTGAAGCTTGAGGTCAATTGACGAGCTGGACAAATTTCCAATTCGTAGAAAAATTGATCCTTCGTCGCTATAATATTCTGCCCAGCCGCGAGAACCGCTAGTTATAAACTGGCTGACAGTCTTTAGTCTTCTTACTTCCCAATGCGCGGGTAACTCGCCCAGCCACTCTACCCCAGAGGACTTGCGCGGGGCCAACGAATTCAGTCCCTCTGTCACAGCCTCATTGATGAACGCCTGCCGCTTTCGCTGCAACAGATCGAGCAGATCCTGCTTGTGGGTTAGCAGCTTTTCTAGCTTTTCGGTTTTGCGGTCGAGGAAGTTAGCTATGATCCGTTGTTCAGAGAGAGGAGGAACGGGCAACTGTAACTCTTTGATAAAGCTCCAGCTTGCACGAGGCATTTTTGAGCCATAAGTAGAGCTATCTACAACGCTAATAAAGGCCGATGAAAGCAGTTGATAAAACAGGAAGCGGCTGTCGTAAAGCTCTTTATTGGGGGTTAAGACAAGAATTTCACCTACTGCTATGCCACTGGTTTTTGGGTGTAGCACCTTGGCCAAATACGGTCTGAGTTTGCTAAAAAGTACATCATCCGCTTGGAAGGTATTTCCTATTCCTTCAAACCCTGGTACTTCCGTGGGGATATGCTTGCCGGTACCGCTTTCGATATTTTCCAACGCCACTTTGAAGGTAATTCCCTCATCGGCACACTCATTACTATTAAGCTCGACCGTGTGCTTAAGCTTTTTCAACGGCCAATGGGTAGGAACCTTTCCTAACCATTCCGCTCCTGATTCCTTAACGTTTTCGTACTGCTTCATCCTCACTAGTCCGCCAAAATTTCTTGCAGCAGCCCATCAATCTTGGACTCTAAGCTGATAATGAGCTTCTTTAGATCTGCCGACGTATCCGGCTTCTTATACTGGTGGAAGTACTTCGTGAAGTTTATTTCATAGCCGATCCGCGTCTGGCCCAAGTCCATGAAGGCATCGGGTACATGTGGCTGTACTTCGCGTTCAAAGTAGGCGTGCAGATCTTCGCTCAGCGGTACGTTCTCGTAGTCGCGTTTCTTCTTATCAGGTTTGGCCCGTCCGGTTTTCTTGTCTAGTACCACTTGGCCGCGGGCGTTGCGCTCCGGCTGCTCTATCACTACTTCGTAGTAGCCAAAGAAGTCGTTTGGGTAAATCTTCACCTGCGGCCCTTCCTCGAAGGCCGTGTACAGCGCTGTAATCTTAGCTATCTGCTCATCCGAGATTTTCTTGCGCTTGTTGTTGAGGCTAGGCCGCATCGGTACGTACTCATCCACCGCATTAATGAGCTGCACCATACCACGTCGCTCTGCTGGCTTTTTGTTGCTTAGTATCCAGAGATAAGTGTAAATACCCGTGTTGAAGAAGATTTCCGAGGGCAGCGCCACAATGGCCTCCAGCAAGTCCTCCTGAATCAGCCAGCGCCGGATTTCGCTTTCACCGGAGCCCGCGCCGCCCGAAAACAGCGGCGAGCCGTTCGTCACGATGCCGATGCGGGAACCACGCGGTTCCATCTTGCTCACCAGGTGCTGAATAAACAGAAACTGCCCGTCAGAGGAGCGCGGCAGCCCCGCCCCAAACCGCCCGTGCGGGCTTAGCGCCTCGTGCTTGATAAACAGCTCGTCGCGCTTCCAGCTCACCCCATAGGGCGGGTTGGCCAGCATGTAGTTGAAGCGCTTGTCCGAGAATTTGTCTTCCGTAAAAGAGTTGCCGTGCCGGATGTTATTGGGGTTTTCCCCCGTAATCAGCAAATCCGATTTGGCAATGGCATACGACTGCTCGTTTATCTCCTGCCCGTATATCCGGATGTCAGCCTCCTTATTAATGTGCTTCAGCACATAGTCTTTGCTCAGCGTCAGCATCCCACCCGTACCGCACGCCAGGTCGTAAATGGTGCGGATGATGCCCGGCTGCTTCAGCTCCTCTTTCTCCGTGCTGAAGATGATAGAAGCCAACAGCCGGATTACCTCCCGAGGTGTAAAATGCTCCCCCGCCGTTTCATTGCTCTGCTCGTTGGCAATACGGATCAGTTCCTCGAACACGTAGCCCATGTCGTGGTTACTCACCTTGGCCATCGTCAGATCCTCCTTGCTGATTTCGACAATCAGCTGGTACAGCAGACCGTTCTTCACCAGCCGCGCCACCACCTTATCCAGCTGGTAGTTGTCCAGGATATCTACTACGTTCGGGCTGAACCCGTTCACATAATGCCGGAAGTTCAGTTCCACATTGGCCGCGTCCTGCGCCAGCAGCTTCAGGCTGTAAGGCGAGGAGTTGTAAAACTTCTGCCCAGCCGCCTTTTCCAGTATGGGCCCCAGCTTCTCCGGCGCTATTCGCCCTTCAAATTCTTTGTACCTGGCCACTACCGCATCCCGCGTTGAGTCCAGCATGCAGTCGAGCCGCCGCAGCACCACAAACGGCAGCATAACGTCGCCGATTTCGTTCTTCTTAAACGTGTTCCACAGCACATCATTCGTGATGCGGTACAGAAAATCTATGTTAGGTCGTTGTTCAGCCATACGGTACAAGAGCGCAGATTTGGTATTGCGCTAGTGAGGAAGATTAGAACGTCAAGAACGACGACACACGGTCGCCCTGCACGTAGTCGGGATTCAGCGCCCGGACGTTATCAATTCGGGTTTGAAACCGGTTGAGTATAAGGTTAGCGCCCCGGCGGTGTTCAGCCCGCGCCAAACTGTTGATGGTAAGCGTATCGCCTTCGCTCAAGAGGTTTCCTGTGGCAGAGAAGTAGTTGAAAGTATCACCCGATTGCAGCCACTGGTAATTAGTAATGATATGTCGGTCGTGGCGCACATTCTTAGGATCGTTGGCCCATACCAAAGTAAAATTGGGTGCCTTACCGGTAAGCGCTTTGACTTTGTCTTTAGTCAGTTTCTTGATCTGCTCAAATGTCCAACTCACTTCTCTGTTGTTGCTTCTGCGCAGCACGATGAGGACTATGTTAACCTTGATTTGCTTGTCGTACAGCAGATTCTCGAGCAGTTTTGGATAGTTTGCCCGAATGGTGTCGTCATCCTGTAGTAAAAGGTAGCGGTCAGAAATGATGACATCGTAGCATGGAAGGCAATACGGCCGGAGATGGTCCCAATTCCGAAATTCCGGCTCACCAATGTATAGCTTGGATTCAAACTCATAGTCGCCACCTCGCTTTTGCAAACGAGATAGTACCTCTACTTCTTGGCCTACCTCACCTATTAGGCAAGCATTGATGTCCCGGTAAGCTGCTGTGCGTTCATCATTCACCAGCATCACCGGGCGCGTAATGTGGTCAAAATGGGTGTGGGCGTTTTGCTTTACAGGCCTAGCCGGATATTGCTCCTCTAAGAACTCATGGTTTAGTTGCTCACCACGACCCGAAGTAATCTGAGTGGCATAATTTGCAAGGCCAACACCATTTGTGCCTGAATGTATTGCCGCCTTAGTAAAATTAAACTTAATATTTAGCTGGTTTTTAATCATTCGCTCAACATCGCCATAAGATGGCACACTACGGGAGCGAAGCAGAGACTCTAGATTTTCTTTGTCGAAGTAAACAATCATAATTATAATACTTCAAAGGCCAGTTTAGCTGATTCATCTAAGAAACCAGTGCCAAAATCTTCGATAAAGATACCGTCTTTTCGTAGGCGCATTTCGTGGCCGGGCTGCCAATTATTAGCTTGGTTAGGTTTGTCTAAATAGTATACTTTGAACATGTTTATTTGCTCATCTTTCGTGCCTAGCAAAAATGTTTTCTGCAGAAGATTGTTATTTTCACCCGCATTTTTTACCAATACTTGAATATTGCGGATTAGGTATTCGGAGTGCGTTTCCAATATGAATTGCATTCGAGTATTCATCCGTGCCAACTCTGCAAATAATTCAGCTAGTACCGATTGAAAATGCGGATGCAGATTAGCTTCGGGCTCCTCTATAAGTACAATGATGCGCTGTGCTTTCGCTCGGTTTGTGGCTTCCTGCTGCTGAAGCAACGTAGCTATATGCAGCAGCATGGTCAGCATCTGCCCAGCTCCAAACCCTAAGTCAGCCAGGTTAACACGCTGCTTGCCGCGTACAACCTCAATGCGTATAGCTACATTATCAATAGGAGTAACTTTTACCTGGTCACCCAATTCAAAACGCTGCAGCCACCGTCGTAAAAAGGTTCTTGCAGCACCGTTTTGATAATTTCCTAACCGCTGAAATTTATCAGCCACTACATTAATCTCTGAGGCATGCCCTCCGCCCGTCAGGTAAAGGCGAGATTGGTGTGTTCGATTGGCTCCAAGGTGCTCAATTGCAGGCCGGGAATTTTCCAATTCACGCCTGAATTGTCGCGCAATGCGGTATTCCTCCGCCTTCAAGTCTAGTTCACGATGGTGTTGTTCTTGTGAAATGATAGCAGAACGGGTGCTTACAGCCTGCGCCATTTCTTCTTCGTCATATACCCCGTTCTCATCTTGCGAAACGCCATATTCTGCGGCTATTTCCTCTAAGGTATAGGATTCGTCTATTGGTATATTTTTAAGTACGTACTTATCAATCGCCGCCTCAATAATGGCCGCTAACGTAGGCCGCTCCTCTACTTCTGAGCGAGAAATGTCTGTTTGAAAGAATATTCCTGCACTCTGCTGGCCTTTGGCAACTACACCTTTTAAGTTTTCTAGAGTAGAAGTCAGGACTTGCCGTTCTTGTAACAAGCTAGCAAACTCATGTCTGTTGGCGCCAGAGTTTTCCAGCTTAGCTGTTATAGCGTCAAGTTGCTTATGAATTTCATCAATACGCGCAGGGTAGTTGACTGCTCTACGCATTCTTATACGGGTAAAAATGCCTCCAGCCACATATTCAAGAAACTTCTGTGACACTTCTAATGCGTACGTATCTCCCCCGTCTACACTTATTAGCTCAAGCTGGTCGATGTCCGGTACATCCATGTGAAAACGGCGCAGATACCCAGTCGCACCGTCTGGATGTGAATCAAATTCATAGGTATAGGTTATTTCATCATCCGAATAGCTAATGTGAAACGACGAAGAATCGGATTCCCAATTAACCAGATTCTTCCAGTTGTTGATGCGGTGCCGTGAAGCCCGTGGCCCATCTAGCCGCAGCACTGTCTGATCATCCTGTTCCAGATAGTCGGCCAGTACTAGAAAAGCTTTAATAAGAGACGACTTACCCGAATTATTCTTCCCAGTCAGCACGGTAACCGGAGCAAGGTCAAAAGCAGCCGGCTTACCAAATACCCGAAAGTTGTCGAGGGTGATGCGTTGCATTCGTTTAGCTTATATCGCAGTAGTGCGATGTGATAAAAGTCGTTGTGCCAGAACCAGGCCAGCCAGTTAAATGAGCGTAAAAAGCTTGCTAGGCCACTTTTTCAGGCTAAGGTACTAGCAATTATCGTGGTGGGCATAGCAAATTTTGCTATAAGCTCACGTCAGCTTAACTGCTCGTAGCTGCGCAGCTTCGCGGCCAGAGTCCGCTCGTCAATACCCAAAGTCAGGGCAGCCTGCCGCTTCACGTTGTTTTTCAAAGCAAGCACCCGTAGCAGGTGCTCCCGCTCCACGTCGGCCAGGCGCAGCGAACTACCAGCCACAGTTGGTTCGTACAGGCGCCGTGGCAGGGCCGCTGGCTCTACCAGTTCTTCCCCCGGCTGAAACACATAAAGTGTTTCGAGCAGGTTTTCCAGCTCCCGTATGTTCCCCGGAAATGCGTAGTTCAGCAGCAGTTGCCGGGTGGGCGCCGCCAGCCGTAGTTGGATTGGCCGTGCCAGATCCACTCGTTTCGTTTCCAGCAAATGATCGAGCAAAGCCTCCCGTTCGGCCGCTGGCCAGTCGCGTAGGGGAGGGGGCTCCAGTTCGGCCACTGCCAGCCGGTAGTACAAATCCCACCGGAACCGGTCTTCACGGCAGCGTGCTTCCAGTGGTGCATTGGTCGCTGCTACTACCCGCACATTCACTCGCCGGGGTGCCCCACCCACTGGCTGTATTTCGCCCTCCTGCAGCGCCCGTAATAGCGCCACTTGTACAGCCGGCGAAATATCTCCTATCTCATCCAGGAACAACGTGCCGCCCTCTGCCAATTCAAACACCCCGGCTGTATTCTTGTCGGCTCCTGTGAAAGCTCCCTTCTGGTAGCCGAACAACCGCGACTCCAGCACGCTATCCGTCAGGGCCGCACAGTTAAGCGCCAAAAAAGGCTTGCCGGCACGGGCCGACCGCTCGTGCACGTAGCGCGCGAGCTGCTCCTTACCCGTTCCGCTTTCTCCCCGAATCAGCACCGTCACCTTATCCGTCTGAGCTACCAGATCAGCCCGCTCATACACAGCCTTGAGTGCCGGGGGTAGCAAATGACCTTGGTACTGAGCCGGCTCAGTCACTCTTCCCGATCCAAGTTGCTTTTCCCGAATGATGGCCGTCACAGGCGTTGCCGAGCGCTCCTCCTGCATTTCCGTCAACCCCGGCTGACCCTTGACTAAGTGCCGGCTGGCACGGGTTTGCAGCAGGCGTGTGCGCAGGCCAAGCGTGGTATGGCAGATGTACCATGCCAGCTGCATTATGCTGGTGCCCGGCGAGAAAAACAGCGCCAGCTCATCTTCGCGATGCGCCAGCAGCCAGGTTTCCACTTTGGTTTTCACCTCCGCCAGGTCTATCACATCCGTCAGCGGCAGCAGTTCCGCGCTAATATCCCGGCCCGGATGCTGTCGGCGCAGGTACGCCACCAGGTGCTCCGCGTGGTTCTCCTGTCGCGCATCGGCATACAGTAGTATATGCTGCTCCAGGTCCTCGGCTGCAAAGTAGTGTTGGTGAAAATCAGCATTGGGCCCCTGTGGATTTACACCGCCGAACCCTCCTTGTTCATTGGTCAGGAAATCGTTATTGCGCGCTATCCAGGATACGAGTAGGTGGGCCATCATCCAACAGTAATCCACAACTGTCGTCAGTCATGGCTTCACAAAGTAAGCTGCTCTTCACATGAAACGGCATATGACGACAGTGCTCAAATGTCGCCACCGTCGTCAGTAGAAACGCTTGTTACATAAAAGAACAATTTTTTTGAAAAGTACGTTATATTTGTAACAATGACACTGACACCATATTACCGCCGTGAGGCGACACATCACATGAAAACGCAAGCCACTACCCCCACACTGGGCAAAAACATCAAGATGCTGCGTACCAACATGGGGCTGACCCAGCAGCAGTTAGCTGACTATTTAGAGGTGTCCCGTGAAGAAGTGTCCTACTTCGAAAATCAGACTCGCAAACCCAGTGTAGCCGTGCTTCATAAGCTAACTGACTTGTTTGGAGTCGACTTAGCCGATATCCTTTCGCCGGACCCTTCCGCTCAAGCACTGAATGCTGCCTTTGCATTCCGTTCAGTTGGTGAGCTGCAGGCTGCTCAACTTCAGCAGATTGCTGCCTTCCGCCGCATCGTATCCAATTATGTAAAAATGGATAACCTGCTGAGCCGTGAAGACTAGCCCTGCCGAAATTCAGTTGCTCGAAGCCAAAGTGGCCAAGTTCCGCCAGGAGCATGGGTTAGAGCTTGGAAGTCCCGTTGACTTGGAGCCGTTACTGAAACAGCTTCAGGTCCGCACGGTATTTAAGCCGCTCGATAGTTCCTTCTCAGGGATGGCCATGAAGTATGCTAACAAGTCATACATGCTGGTCAATTCTGACCACTCGAGGGGCAAGCAGAATTTCACCATTGCGCACGAGCTGTATCACCTGTTCATTCAGCACAACTTCGTGCCCCACGCCTCACAGGCCGGGCGTTTCGGTTCCCAAACCGACCCGGAAGAGCGCAACGCCGATTGGTTTGCTGCCCTGCTCCTTATGCCGGCTAGTTATATCTATGTCGTGGCTAGTGAAGCAGGGGAGATGGAGCCTCGCATTCAACTAACGTTACCAACGGTAGTTAAGCTCGAGCAGGACTTCCAATGCTCCCGCCAGGCATTGCTGGTGCGCCTCGAAAACCTGCGGCTCATTACGGCTGCTCAGAAAGAGGAATGGGCTCAAAGCCCCGCCGCGTCGGCCCGCCAGTTCGATTATCCTACCGACTTGTACCGTTCTACCCCCCAGCGTGAGGCCATCGGCGACTATGTTGCGTTGGCCTCACGGCTGTTTGATAAAGAACGGTTGAGCGAAACCCACTACGCTGGCCTGTTGGCTGACTTCGGAGTGGACATTCATTCACTAGGGACGGAAACGCCCGACTAACCGTGAATTCATGCCCCCCGAAACGTTACCCAGAATCCTCCTTGATGCGGATGTGCTAAGCCACTTTATCAAAGGCGACCAAGCTGGTTTGCTCAATGTGGTTTTTCCTAATCGGCTAGTCATTCTTGACGAGGTGATGAGGGAGTTGGAACGTGTCAGCCGTTTCGAACAGCCGCTAGAATGGCTCATCAAGCTTTCCAACATCACGGTTATCAGCTTTGCCGAAGATGATGAGGTGCTGACGGAGTTTGGCAACCTGCTCAGGCAATACCTGGGGCGTGGCGAAAGCGCTTGCATGGCAACTGCGCGTTACCACGGCGACTTTATTGCCAGCAGCAACCTCAAGGATATTACTCGCTATTGTCAGCAGCACGGCATCACCTATTACACCACCCTCGATATTCTGCACTTCGCCGTGCAGGATGGGCACCTGACAGTTGAGGAATGTGACGCCTTCCTTGTGAAGATCAAGAAGCTGGGTAGTAGGCCCGGCTTCGATTCCTATCAGCAGTACTTGAAAGCTGGGCCTCGCTCCCGATAGGCGAAAGACTTTTCCAACAAATTAACGGCTCGTAAATGACCTAGTAATACCCTGAAAACTAAAAACCGCCCGCCACGGGAGAGTGACGGCCGGCTTCTGAAGTGCCAGTGCAGCAGGCCAGACTTGAGACCTCAAACCTTGCTGTTCCTGTCCAGGCCCGGGATGTAGCCACCCCGGTACCCTCTTTTTGAAATTGTTCGCGAAAGTAATTGCTTTTACGCAAAGTGCATCTTCGTGTTCAGTTGTCAGGCTCGGTATGCCCTTCCGCCAAGGGCAATAAATCCCCCAATATCGACAACTGCCATGGGCAAGAATGTTCACGTTACGCCCCGCTCTAACGGCTGGGCTGTAAAATCCGCCGGCGCGGAGCGCGCCTCCGCCATCAAGCCTACCCAAGCTCAAGCTATTGCTGCGGCCCGCCAGCAAGCTGCCCGAAACGGCAGCGAGTTAGTTATCCACGGCCGCAACGGCCAGATCAGAGCCAAGGATAGCCACGGTAGCGACCCACGTAATATCCCAGGGTAATCCATCACGTGTTCACACCACTCCTTGAGGGTGGTGCTCCTCGTGCGTCCGTGCAAATGGACTGCCAGGACTCGTGCGTCCTATTCATGCCGTTTTAAGGCTGCTTTTCTTCACTTCCGGCCAGTTTAGACTGGCCTCGATAACATTCATCATGCAATCAACTCCCCAAGTTACCATCACCAGTGCCCTCAACTTGGCATCAGCTGCTCAAACGGCTCTAACCAATCCCGTCGGTGCCGGAGTCAAGCTCTTTCGGACCCTCGATAAGGATACCCAAGCCCTTATCATAGGACTTCTGTCTATTGCGGGTTTGATATACGCCCTCAACCATCTCACAGGCAAACGCTAAGGGTTTTGCCGGCAGGTGCCGTGTGCATCTGTACCTGCCGGTAATGCTTTCAGCAGTAGCTGCCATTTCTCTGCCTCCAACCCTCGATTCCATGCCTAATTACGACTACCTCACACCTCCCGAAAGCTTAGCTCAGCGCATTGCTCGCAAGAACGATGTATTCACGCTTCTCGACCAGATTGGCCAGGAGCTGGAAATTCCTGAAGGTCGTTACCTCGAAGCCGAAAAGCGTTACCAAAGCGTAATCAGCTGCCTCGACGGCTGTCCCGTACTCAGCCGGCTCGACCCTCATGCTTTTCCGCAAGGCTCTTTTGCCCTTGGCACTACCGTGCGACCCTTGCACGGTGAGGAGTACGACCTGGATTTCATTTATCTGTTGCGTGCGGCACACCCTCAGCTGTACACCGAGCAGCAGATCTATGACTTTCTGCTCTCCCGCCTGAAAAGTAACGGCACCTACGCCAATATGGTGGAGCTGAAAAAGCGGTGCGTACGCATCGTTTATGCCAACGAGTTTCATCTCGATATAACGCCAGCTGTCAATAACTCGTCGTGCCCGAACGGTAGCATCTACGTGCCCGACCGGAAGCTGCGAATTTGGAAGCCCTCCAACCCCGAGGGTTATGTTAACTGGTTCAAACCTATAGCGGCCTTAACTCCGCGCCTCAGCCAAGCGCAACGCCTATTCTCGGAAGGTCGGCACTTGGTTACGCTGGCTTCGGCCGAGCCCGTGCCCTCGCAGCACGAACCCCGCGGCATTCTACGCCGGGCTGTGCAGTTTATGAAGCGACACCGCGACGTGTACCGGGAGAACAACCCAGCCAGAGCCGATTACGCGCCCATTTCCATCATTATCACCACGCTGGCTGCGCACGCTTACCAGACGGCAATAGGATTGGGTGAATATGAATCTCCGCTCGATGTGCTGAACGCCGTGGTAAGGTTGATGCCGCAGTTCATCGAAGTAAGCCAAGGGTGGCCGGATAAGCGGATCTATACAGTAAAGAACCCAACGGTGGAAGGTGAAAACTTCGCCGACAAATGGCAGAACGACGAGGACCGGTACTACAGCACGTTTATGGCTTGGCACCAAGCCGTTCAGAATGACTTGCTAAAGCTGCAAGACCTGCACGGCCGTGACGCCCTGCAGAAGTCGTTGCAATTGACCTTGGGCGAGACGGAGGTGAACCGGGTATTCGCTCGTCAGGTGCAGGTGGTGAGCCAAGCCCGCAGCAACGATCAGTTGGCCGTGTCTGCCCCTGCTCGTGCCGCTACGCTGAGTGCTACCGCTGCTGCCATGCCGGTACTCCGAAACAATTTTTACGGCAGTTAGATCATGTTTCAGGGAATTAAATCCTTGTCGCTAGCACAGCAGCTAGGTGCCCTCCGGAAGGATTGGCCGGAGGGCCAAGGCCAGTTGACTAAGCAAGGCCTCTCGTGGTTAGTTGCGCTACGGCCGACTTCGCTGAGTCGTACCTACATTATTCGGCTTACCTATTCCTCGCTCAGTGCGTGGCCACAGGTACATGTGGTTAGCCCTTCCCTGCGGGAGTTAGCTGGGGACCGAAAAATTCCGCACTTGTACTGTCAGCGCACTATCCGCCTGTGCCTATTCACTCCCTGGCTGCGTGAATGGCAGCAGCATCAGCGTCTCTCTCGCACGCTGATACCTTGGGCCAAAACCTGGCTATACTTCTTTGAAGACTGGCTTATTACCAACGATTGGCAGGGTGGTGGTATCCACCCCGTTGCCGCCTAAACATTGATTATTTGCAAACGAATATGGCTTCATCAACTCCTGCCACCGCCAAAGCTCAGCGTACGACCAAAGACCCATCAGTCAAAAAAGAAGCTCAACGCCAGAAACCCAGCGCCAAGGTTCAAAAGCTACTGTACGTCCGGGCTGGGGGCCGGTGTCAGATATGCAACGATTATGTGCTGGAAAGCACCGATTTAGGGTTTTACCCCTTCAATAGAGGCGAAATGGCGCATATCGTTGGCCAAAGCCTCGACGATAAATCCCCTCGTAGCAATTACCCATTAGCAAAGGAACTGCGCGACAACATCGATAATTTTCTGTTGCTCTGCGCCATGCACCACCAGACTATTGATAACGCAATTGCACAAAAGAACTTTACTGTCGAGCTGCTGCGTGAAATCAAAAGGCGCCAGGAAAACCACATTTACCATGTTACCGGGATACCTCACAGCAGCAGTACCTGCATTGTTCGCTTAATTGGCCGCATCCGTGGCAAGACGGTGCAACTCACCGCTGCCGAATGCAATGGGGCCACACTGCACCATACCACGCCCCGATTTGCCGACTTTGCCTTGGATCTGCATCGGCAGGGTACAGAAATTGATTTAACGTTACTGGGTGAACCAGAAGAAGACCCAGAATTCTACTACAGAGGAGCCCGCAAAATCATTGTCGAAAAGTTGGCCATAATTCGCCAGGGCGTCGAAAGTGGGCACATTGAACACCTGTCTGTTTTTGGCTTCGCTCGGATTCCAGTACTTGCCTTCTTGGGTTTCAGCCTAGGCAATAAAGTAGGCTCTACCTTGTTTCAGAGGCGGCGTGTCGATGAAAAGCATTGGCATTGGTTACCGGACGCGCCGGTTCAGAATTTTGAGTGGCTGCCGGTACAAACTGGCTCAAATCCTCTTCACGTTGCCATTATCGTAAATGTTAGTGGGTCAATTCATCGGCAGGAGTTGCCACCGCACATAGATGATACGTACACAGTATTCCTTATCAGGCCCACTGGTGTAGCACCTAATCCTGATGCTGTTTTATCTGTAGCTTCTCTGGATGAATTCCGGAAGTGCTATCGTAACTGGCTGGCATACCTGGAAACCGAACATAAGTTTACACCCGCTATCCACCTCTTTCCTGCAGTGCCACCTGCTGTTGCGGTGTCTATAGGCCTGGATTTAATGCCTCATTCTCAGCCTAGTATCGTAGTTTATGATCGTATGCCGCATGATTTTTATAACGTGTTAGTGATAAATGAAAAGTGATAAATATTACAATCATCACAAGTAACATTAAAAGCATGCTGTTGCTTTGCGCGTAAAGCGTAACCCGTTAAAGAAGTTACTAAGAGTATGAGGTTGTTCTCCTGATTACTAAAACTACAAACCCAGCTTCTGAGCTGCATTGTGCTGGCGCACATCATCTAGACGGGTGTAACGTCGGATCATTGCCGAGGTTTTATGCTTGGTCTGGTTCATGATTTCGCTGTCATCAGCGCCAGCTAGCTTGGCTACCGTCACAAAGGAAGCGCGCAATGAGTGAGCGGAGTAATTAGCCCCCAGATAGCGCTGCACCACGGCATTGATACTCTTATCAGAAAGCCGAGCCTGGGTCAGCCGCTGGCCCATGCGCATCCCAACAAACACCGGTCCGGTGTCGCGGTCCAACACGCGCAACCAAGCCTGCAGGGAACGAATAGGACACACCTTAGCCTCGGGCGAGTAGAAAATAGCCTTTTCCTCATATTCGCCCAACTGGTTGGTTTTACTTTTAGCAAGAGAGACGATCAAGCAATCCTCTGTAAAGCGCATGTCCTGCACGTTTAAGGTTGATAGCTCTGAGCGGCGGAAAGCTCCGGTAAAACCCAACAATAATATAGCCCTGTCCCGCAGCCCCGCTACGGTTTCGGTATCAATGCCGCGCACCAAACGCTTAAGCTGTGCGAGAGTAAACGCTGGCGCCTGCTTTTGCCGCACGCCGTGCACACGGCGTATGCCGTCGAGCAGCACCTGAAACTGTTTGTTGTCCGTGGCACAATCCAGCCCGCGCAACACGTGTGCTTTGCTGATAGCCGAAAGGTGACGGTGAATCGTCGCCACCTTCTTGCCCGCGTCGGCCAGGTACGTGACGTAGCCGGCGAGGGCATCCACCGTCGCCGGCACCGGCTCCACATGGTTAGCCTGGCACCAATGCGTAAAGTGCCGCAAATCCGAGGCGTAGGCCCGCGCCGTGTTGGGTGCGCCCTGTAACCCGGCTTCGACATACCGCGCGGTCTGCTCCGAGAGGCTTGCCAGCGAGTCAGTCGTTCGGGAAGTTGTTACCTGCAGTGCGTCGGTTTTCATGTGACCTATATATAAAGGAGTAGCCTGGCGAAAAACGGCTCGAAAAGCGAATATACGTATAGGTTCCGATAATTAAAAGTTATCGGAACCTATGACTCTCGTCCGGTTGACTGTGGCTATACTTTTTGCCTCAGGTCTGGAAGAGATTTTTACTCTATCACCAGGCGTTGCGTCGCCACGTACCCCTTTGGTCCCTCTACACGCACCAGATATAAGCCGGCCGGCTGCTGCTTTAGCTCTACCACTAGCTCACCGTTGGTACCGCTAACGGGTTTGTGATTCGTCGTACGACCAGTCGCGTCGACCAGCACCAGCTGTAGGCCCTGGCGTGGAGCAGTCTCATCAAGTCGCACCGTCACAGTGGTGCGGGCTGGGTTTGGGAAAAGCGATACTTCTACAGGGCGGCGACTTGGTGTTGCCGGAAGGAAGGTACCGGTGTTACGCAGCACGGCCACTGTTGAGCTAGAGTAATTGACGGTAGCAATATCCAGCCGGCCGTCACCGTCCGCGTCGTTTAGCGCTACATCGTGTGCGCTAAGTCCCCCACTGGCAAAATGCCGAAACCCTGCTGGAAATATACCGGGGGCCGCTGCCGAGTTTACTAAAACCCCAACGGTAGAGCTGATCGAATTAATTACATAGCTTCCTGTAACAATGTCCACCTGCCGGTCCCCATTCATATCACCCAGCTCGACGCTGTAGGCTGCTTGTGCACCGGTGGCGTACGTTGTGGCCATAGCGGGAAATACACCCGGCGTTGTAGTTGAGTTCAGCAATACCCCGACCCGGGCGTCGTTGCCCCCGGCTACCACAATGTCAGCTCGTCCATCTGCGTTTACGTCTCCAACGGCTAAATCCTGGGGGTACGATGCTCCACTACCGTAGCTCACCACCGGGGCAAATGTTCCAGCAGGCGCAGCCTGGTTGAGCAGTACACCAATTTTTCCAGTACTGCCCCCACAGACCACCAGGTCCAGCCACCCGTCGCCATTGACGTCACCCAGAGCCACACCGACAGCATTGTTGCCGCCGGTAGCATAGGTCGTGGCAGTAGCCGGGAACATGCCCGGAGCGGCAGCCGAATTCAGCAGCACCCCCACGGTACCACCATTTAGGTTAAGCCCAACAATGTCCAGGTGCCCGTCCCTGTCAATGTCGCCCACGGCAAGGCTGCGCGGATTTCCCTGGGTGAAAAGTATGGTCGGTGGGAGGAAGGCACCCGGGGCAGTGCTGGAGTTTAGCATTACGGCAATCCCTCCATTCCATTGCAGGGCAGCCAAAATGTCGGGAAGCCCGTCTTCGTTCACGTCGGCTAGGGTGACACGGATGGGAAATGAGCCTATGGCGTACGAGAGGGCCGGAGCAAAGGTGCCGTCCAGCTGCGAGAGTAGCACATTTACTGAGCTAGCGTAGGAGCAGGTAACCACTAGGTCCGGTCGGGTGTCTCCGTTCACATCGGCCAGGGCAACCCCCTGTGGATTGTCACCAACAGGATAGACCATCGGCGCGCCAAAGCTTTGTGCATGCGTTAGTGGTAGCTGACTGCCGCAAAAGAGTAATACTAGGGCTATCAGCCTGTAAAGGTTGCTACCGTAGAGGAATCGGACTGATACCAAGGGTAAAGTATATAACGAGCCAGCAAAAACTACTAGTAACGGGACTGCTCGCAAGCTACGAAACGGGGGCTGCAGAAAGAACTTTTTGACTGGAATGCGCCGGGAGAGGCTCCACAGGTGTACCACACTCCACTGGGGTGGCCTGCATTCCTACCTACTACGCCTCTTCCTTTGCCCCGTATGCTGGCAGTGAAACGCAACTTGTTACTCTTAACGCCTACTAGACCGATAGAATCCGACAGGACTTACTTATCAGAACCTATTCGTAAGGATCGATAAGTAAACATTACAAATCGGGATTGAAATGATGATACAGATAATTTTGTGTACGAATTGTGATTATCAATTTGCAAATTGCAAAATGAAAATTAATTAACCAGGATGCGACAACATAATGGGATGCGCCCGCAGGATGTAGTCGTCCTGCTTAAGTTGCTCTTACTAGAAGGCACTGCTTGGCAAGGCAAGGACTTGGCGCATGCCTTGTCTCTAAGCCCGACCGAAATATCGTTTAGCTTGAAGCGGTGCCAGTATGCTCGGCTGTTAGAGGGCACTGACCGGCGCGTGGCCCGGCGAACCTTTCTGGAGTTTCTGCTCTATGGTTTGCCCGTGGTGTTTCCCACGCAACCGGGCGCCCAGGTCCGGGGGCTGCCCACCGCGCACAGTGCCGCCCCATTGCGGGAGCAACTGGTAGCCGAGCAGCTATACGTTTGGCCCGACGCAGAAAGTGACTACTGGGGTAGCGCTATCGAGCCCTTGTACCCGCGCGTGCCGCAAGCCGCCAAAGCCGACGCCCACCTCTATGAGCTGCTGGCACTGGTTGACGCGTTGCGGGTGGGCCGTTCTCGGGAGCGAAAACTGGCGGGGAATTCATTAAAGGTGTTTATGTTGCCAGCCCATGTCTAATGCGGCCAACTTGGCCGCGCTGCAGGCCGTGGCCCGGGCGCTGGGTCCCCTGCGGGAACGAGTCGTTTTCGTGGGCGGCAGCACCGCTGGCCTATACAGTACTGCAGCCCGCGCCGCCGAGTCCCGCCCGACCATCGATGTGGATTGCATTATTGAGGTGGTGCCTCACACGGCCTACTATGCGCTGGAGGAAAAGCTGCGCGCCCTCGGGTTTCGGCATGATCAGGAGTCAAAGGTCATCTGCCGCTGGCGGGTCGCGGGGCTGGTGGTCGATGTAATGCCAGTAGGGGAAGATAATATCATGGGGTTTTCGAACCCGTGGTATCCGGAAGGCTTTGCCCATGCCATTCCTTATGCGCTGCCCAACAGAACCACTATTCAGATTATGCCTGCGGTGTACTTTATCGCCACGAAGCTGGCGGCGCTGCGCGGCCGCGGCATGAGCGACATCCGCCTGAGCAACGACCTGGAAGATATCGTGTACGTGCTGGATAATCGCCCGGCGTTAGGGGTAGAAGTAGCAGCTGCTTCTCCCGCCGTTCGCTCCTACATCGCCACGGAAGTTAGCCGACTGCTGCAACACCCGGAATTACGAGAAGCTATCGATTGCCAGTTGCCCTACGGATCTGGTGACGAACGGAAATTTATCATCGAGCGGCGGCTTCACTCTCTGGTCTCTGTTGGGCAGTAGTTAACAAGTACCAGAACCCATGAGGTGTTTCCTTGAGGTATGATAAGGAAAGCGTATCGGACCTGTGTTGCATTTAGTCTGTAAATGGCAGTGTGACTCCCCTGTTCCATCACTGCCGCTCGCGGCGCAGTTCCCCTGAGCGGCAGCAGGTAATTGGGCCACAGCAGCCGGACAGCTTACTGCTGTGGCTGAGCGCGCAGCAGGTCAATGAGTTCCTGCTTGTCCCGCAGCTGGCTGCGCAGGAGCTCATTTTCCCGGGCCAGGGTTGCGCAGGCCTGCTGCCCGTGGGCAAGGCCGATGGCGTAGAAGTGATGATGGGCATCGAGCTGCTCGGCCTGCTGCTGGGCTGCCTGGGTTGTGGTTTGCCCCACGATAAGCACGTCTTCCGCCGGGTTTTTAAACATGGGACCCTGGCCGGTCAGCAGCCATTCGGCGCTCAGGCCGGCTACTTTCTCCATCATCCGCGTCAGAAACGGGGCAGTCGGCTTCGTGTCCAGCCTGACATAGTTGCGAACCGTGGCGTCACTGACCCCCAGCAGCGTACTGAAGCCGCGTGTACTCAGCCGTAGCGCAGCAATGAGCAGCCGAATGCGTTGATTGAGGCTGGATTCGCTCATGGATGTATATTCTGATCAATGGAAAACCTGCTGCGATCTGGCTTACCAGCCAACCAAGTGCAGGGCAGCCGGCTTGCTTGGTGAATGCTGGCAAGGATAGGCGGCAAGATAGCATGCCAACGTCCAAATTGCCGATCGTCAGCGGGGTATGGGCCTTGTTTCGGCGTAGCATACGGAAGAGACCGGCCCCTGCCGGAGTAGGGCATGTGTACGGGAGCTTTGCTGCGTAGACGCTGCTGCCCTCCCGCGCCAAAGTGAGTTGTAGCAAAAACCGGATGGGCCTGCCCTACCAGACTGCTGGGATTACACACATTCTCTAACTTATATTTACCAGCTCGACGGCTCACGGCTTAGATCCAGCAGGCGCACTATTGCTGCTTATTACTTCAGGATGGGCGCTCGTATTACAACTGCTTGCACTACCCGTGACACGCTACACTGCCCGTAATGCCAGTACCCCGGCCGCGGCGACCAACAGCTTACCGAGTTGACCAGGTTGCAATCGGCCTTGCTCAGCTACAAAACACATCTGGCTACCCAGCAAGAATATTTCAGTGAAATCATCTATTCCTATTAGCCGAATGCCCCGTTTACTCCCCCTGCTTCTGCTGTGCCTGACGCTGCTCCCGGTCGCCTGTACAAAAGACTCGGATCTGCCCACCCTCAAGGGCCGGTGGAATTATACGAGCTCTACAACGTTCGTCTACAACACCGACGGCACCCTCCGAGAAGCAGTAAGCTCCTCTATTCCTGTTCACTATATAGCTATCACCCCTGCTTTCATCATCACGTACATCAACGACGATACCAGGCCCTACTAACAGCTCCCCTACCGTCGTCAGGGCACCCGCATCGACTATACCCAGCCCGACTACAACGACCAGACAATTACGGAGCTGACCGACCAGCAGCTGACCTTGGTCAGCGACCAAATCCCGCTCGGCACCCAAAACGGTTATTTCATCAGTAAAACCCAATACACGCGTTAACCCATGTCCATACCCCGTTTCCTTTCCTTCTTTCTGCTGTGCCTGACGCTGCTCACGGCCGCCTGTAAAAAGGACACTACCGAACCCGAGCCCACCTTGGAAGGCCGCTGGAATTTTGAGAGTATGACAGAACATTCGTATCAGGCGGATGGTACGCACATCAAAGCAGCGCCTGCGTCGATGCTCCCCCACTACGTGGTGGTTACGACTACTGAATTCAGCGCGTATCATTCCGCCGACAATACGCTCATCATGAAGTCGGGCTATACCCGCCAGGGCAACCATATCCACTTCTTAAACCCCAGCTACAGCGGCGACGTGACCATTACGGAGGTGAGCAAGCAACGCCTCACCATGCTCAGCGACAAGATTCCCTATGGCCCCCAGGGGGGATATTTAACGTTGGAGAGCACATTCACACACTAGCCAGTGTCACGCCCGTTTCCCCTACTCCTGCTGTGCCTTCTGCTGCTCACAGCCGCCTGTAAAAAAGACACCGCTGAACCCGCGCCGGTATTGGAAGGCCGCTGGGTCGAGCAGTCGCACATGACCTACACATACGACACGGCTGGCAAGCTCCTGCGAGAGCACTCCGTTACGGCTCCCACGCCTCGCTACGGCATGGTCATCCAGCCCACAACCTGGGAGTGGCTGGGTCCCAATCTCAGCGGCGACCTGGTCCCCGCCTTCACCGACCGCATCACCCGCACCGGCAACATGATCTATTTTACCCGCCAGGCCGGCGACGAGTTTGAACTTCGCATTCTGACGCTTACCGCGCACACGCTCACGCTACGCTACGAGCATATCATTACAGACCCCACTACCGGGCAGTACGAAACCCGCGACGATACCTTCAGCCGCTAACCCTCTTCAATGACCCCACGGCAGTTCTATCACCTACAAGCCTCCACCTGTTACTTGGTTAGCATATGCTTGTGCGTGGCACCGTGGGCCTGGCTCGTGGTATTGGTCTTAGAGCTGCCCATGTTTACTGCGCCCCCGTACTTTGGCTACGGGGTGGTGGCCCTGGGCCAAAGCATCGTGTGGTTGCTTACAGCCATTGGCCTGGGCCTGCGCACCGGCCGCCGGATAGCGGTTGCCGGGTTTGGGCTCTACCTATTCGGGCTGCTGGCCATGCTGGGCAACATGCTCTCTGTTCTGCTGACGACCCCGTATGTCTTGCGCCGAAGGGTTATTCTGGTAGTCTTTCTGCTAGTGTCGCTGGGGTTTGCCGTGAAATGCGCCGAGCGCCTTTACCAAGCGTGGCTCCGCCCGCGGCGGGTGGCAGTGGCTTCCTAAAGGTGGCGTACCTTGCGCCCATGCCCATCTCCCACTACGGTTTCCGCGCCTTACCCTTCGAGCAGCAACTCGCCGTGATCTGGCAGGAAGGCACCTTCCTGGCCACGCGCTGGGAAGAGGAAGACGCCATCAACCTCTACCACATGGGCACCTTCTTCGCCGAGGTCTATTACGACCCCGACACGAACGAGCTGCTGCGCACTGGCGCCTTTACCAGCACCCGCTGCCTGGAAAACTACACCTGCTACATCCAGCTCGATGACTTAGCGATATGAAAAAAGCCCCGGCCAGTTGACCGGGGCTTTTTGCTGGTTGCACGGAAGCCAACTTCTTCTTGCCCAGGCTACCGGTAATCGAGCTGGTTCACACGTTTGCTTCCAAAACCCTATATAGTTCTTAGCTCATTTTCGCATCATCTAGCCAGTCTATCTAGCGTGCTCGGATTTTGGCTTGACATCGATGCTCCGCTCCCCGCATACCTTCCTGACGCTCCCCGTCGAACAACAGCTCACCGTCCTCTGGGCCGAGGGCATCTTTCTGGCTGCGCGCTGGGAAGCGCACAACCGGGTATACCTCTATTATCTGGGTTCCTTCTTCACGGAGGTATCCTGTGACCAGCGCCAGCGCAACCGGCTGAGCACCCGCGCCTGCACGACCGGGGAGTGCCTGACCGAGTACGCCAGCGACGTCCAGCTGGACGATTTACTGCTACCCTAGCGCCCTACGCACGAATACAGAGTAAATCCTCCCAGCAGGTGGTATAGGCCGGCGTCTGCCACTGGTGTTGCCCGGCCCAGGGCGCGGTATACTCCCCCTTGGGCAGCTGGGCCGTCGCAAACTTGACCTTGCCCGCCCCAAAGCGCTGGTTTACCTTATCCAGGTCGGCCATGAGCTTGGCTCGGCGCTCGGCCTGCTCGTTGGGTTCAAAGAGCAGCAGCTGCTGCTGCCCGGCCGTTTCCAACCCATCGAGCACCACGCCCGCCTTCCGGTACACCGCGCCCGGCTCCCAAATCCGCTTGAGCGCGGCCCGGGCGTGGCGCAGCAGCTCAATGGTGTCGCTCGTGCCGGTGGGCAGCGTAAGCACCACCGAGCGGGTGTGCGGCGGGGGCTCAGTGCCGAAGCGGTTTTTGCTGATAAACACGGTCAGCACGTTGGCCGCCGAACCCTGCCGGCGCAGCTTCTCGGCCGCCTTCGAAGCAAAGTGCGCCACGGCGCCCAGCACGTCAGCAAAGGCCGAGAGCGGCTGGCCAAAGGTGCGGGTGCAGGCAATGCTCTTGCGGCTCAGGGTGCCATCTTCACTCGGCTGCAGACCCTGGCAGGGCGTGCCCTGCAGCTCGCGCACCAGGCGCGCCCCCACCACCCCGCCCAGCTGCTTGCGTGCCCAGGCCTCGCTCTGACCGGCCAGCTGCGCCGCCGTCCGGATACCCTGAGCATAAAGCTTGTGCGCATACTGCCCGCCGATGCCCCACACGTCCTCCACGGGCGTTTGCGCTAAGGCCCACTGCCGGCGCCCGTCGGTATCGAGGTAGCACACACCCTCCATGGTGGGGCTTTTCTTCGCCAGGCGGTTGGCCAGCTTCGCCAGCGTCTTGGTGGGCGCGATGCCGATGCACACGGGAATGTGCGTGCGCCGGCGCACCTCGTGCCGCCACCCGGCCGCCTGCTCAGCCAGTGGGCCCAGGTAGGGCTCCATGCCGTGCAGATCCAGAAAGCACTCGTCGATGGAATAGATTTCCACCTCCGGCACCACCGAACTCAGGTAGTGCATTACCCGGCCCGACATGTCGCCATACAAGGCATAGTTGCTGGAAAACATCCGCACAGCGTGCTGCTGCACCAGGGGCTTTACCTGGAAGTACGGCTCCCCCATCTTCAGGCCCAGGGCCTTGGCCTCGGCCGAGCGCGAAATCAGGCAGCCGTCGTTGTTGCTGAGTACCACCACGGGCTTGCCTTCCAGCTGGGGCTGAAACGCCCGCTCACAACTCACATAGAAGTTGTTGCAATCAACTAACGCGTACACGGGTTGCTAGCCGGCCACGCCGGGTTTCGGTTACCACGTGCGTGACGACACCCCACACGTCAATCATGTCAAACTCGCCGCCGATGCGCACTTCCGGGTAGCTCGGGTTGTCCGGTACCAGAAACCAGGTATCCCCGCGCCGAAGTAGGCGCTTGACCGTAAAGCCGCCCTCGACGACGGCAATGACCACGTCGTCGTGCTGGGCCTGCAGGTGGCAGTCGACGGCCAGCAGGGCCCCGTCGCGGATGCCCGACTCGCCCCCGCTCATGCTCTCGCCCATGACCCGCACCAGGTAGGACGAGTCGGGATGCGGCAGCAGTAGCCGGTTCAAATCCAGCCGCAGGGCCTGGTGGTCATCGGCCGGCGAGGGGAAGCCCGCCGGCACCATCGAATCAAAAAAACGAAACCACAAGGGCTTCCGAGCAACAGGCAGTACAACAACTTCACACATAGCGGTCTGAAAACAGGGTTGGCGCAAGTATACGCGCTACTAATATAATTAGCTAAACATCTACTAATTTTAGTAGTCGCATGCTCTACTAGATATGGTTTCGTCCAAGGTGGTTTGCAGGGCTTTCCTACTGGTAGGCCGGCAAAGCAACTAAAGCAGAGCAGCGTTTGGATTGGGGTTTCTATCTTTACCCACTGGGTCCGCTCTCCCACCCGCCCGGCCTTACCGCATGAAAAGCTCCCCTTCAGGTCTCGTCCTGCCGACCCACCGCCAGCCCCGCCCCAGCTTCGAGCAGCGGTTCTGGGCCAAGGTGGACAAGACTGAGTCGTGCTGGAACTGGACCGGGGCCATCAACATCATGGGGTATGGGGCCATCCGGCATCAGGCCGGCCCCACCCGCGAGACGCGGTCGGTGAAAAAAGCGCCTTGGGTCAGCTACGAGCTGCATATTGGTCCCGTGCCGGAGGGCGTGCCGCTGCTCCATACCTGCGGGAACCGCCGCTGCGTCCGACCCGATCACCTGGCCCTGGGCTCGCCCGACAGCCTCCCCCGCAAGCGGGGTCCCAAGCCCAGAACGAGTTGTCCGCGTGGCCATGCCTATACGCCGGAGAGTACCTATGTTTACCAAGGCAGCCGGTCTTGCCGCACCTGCCGCCGCATTCGATCCCAGCAAGCTGCCGCAGCCCGGCGGGCTGCGCGGCAGAAACGTTAGGTCCGGTAGCTAGCGAGGAAAGCAGCACTTCGGACATGACACCGGCACCCGGAACCCGGGGGCGGCAGCGGCCTAGCCCCCTCGGGTAGCCGGCATGCCCCGCCTCCGCGTTCCGGCGGCTACCTAGCTCAGCACGACCTCTCCAGGCTTTCTGCTCGGCGGGCCAGCATGCTACCTTTTCGCGGCAGGATGCAATTGTACTTAAATGCGTAATATTAGGGTAACATCCCGACCCTACTTTTGCAGGGACACTTCCCCGGCATTGGTGCGGCTGCTCCCTTTCCTTTTTTCCCTTTCTCCATGAACTACTTGTACCGGCATGCCCGCGGTTTCTGGCTGGCGGCCTTCCTGGTCACGTCCCTGTGGACTGGCCCCTGGGCCGCACAGGCGCAGTCCACCACGCGCGAATCCTTTGAAACGGGCACCAAAACCACCTACCCTGCCGGCTCGGTCACGCTGAGCACCGGCACGTGGACCTTTGACGATGCCCTGCTGGGCACCTCGGCCCAGGACCGCAAAAATGGCCTGCAGGCCCCGCGCCTGACCCAGGCCGGCAAGCTGACCATGGACTTCTTCCTGCCCGACGGCGCCTCCACCGTCACGGTGCAGCACGCGCTCTACGACACGCAGGCCAGCTCGGGCTTTGAACTCTACTACCAGAGTCAGAACTGCGGCTGTACCACCTGGATTAAGGCCGGTACGACGGTCATTGCCAGCTCAACGGCCCTGCAGACGGCTTCCTTCCCCGTCAACGTTTCGGGTCCCATCCGCTTCGAGCTGCGCAAGGTTTCCGGCGGAGCCGCCCAGCTCAACCTGGACGACTTTACGGTCACGCCCTTCTCGGTGACCCCGCCGCCCGTGGCCGGCGACAACGACCACCTGACGATGGGCAACCCCAGCGGGGCGGTAACGGACGTGAACATGCCCTTCAACTACCTCATGCGCAAGCCCCAGTTCGCCCTCTCCTACCACCGCGACCAGGGCAAGCCCAACTGGGTCAGCTGGTATCTGGCCCCGGTGTGGCTGGGCAGCACCCCACGCCAGGATAATTTTCGGGCCGATCCGGAGCTGCCCGCCGGCTGGTACCAGGTTGGCAGCGGCAGCTACTCGGGCTCGGGCTTCGACCGGGGGCACAACACGCCCTCGGCCGACCGCACCAGCTCGGTGGCCGACAACTCGGCTACGTTTCTGATGACCAACATGATTCCCCAGTCGCCCAACAACAACCAGATTACCTGGGCCACGCTGGAAAACTACGCCCGTACCCTGGTCGGGCAGGGCAACGAGCTCTACATCATCATGGGCAGCTACGGCAAGGGCGGCACGGGCTCAGCCGGCTACAAGGAAACCATCGACAACGGCCGCGTGCAGGTGCCCACCCGCGTGTGGAAAGTCATCGTGGTCTTGCCCACCGGCACCAACGACGTGGCACGCGTGAGTGCGGCGACCCGCATCATCGCCGTGGACACGCCCAACCAGCAGGGGCTGACCAGCAACTGGGGCCAGTACCGCACCAGCGTGGACGCCATTGAAGCCAACACCGGCCTGGATCTGCTCTCGGCCCTGCCCACGGCGGTGCAGGACGTGGTAGAAGCCGCCATCGATAACGGTCCGACCCAATGAGCCAGCCTTTTTTTCCTTTTTTCGCCGGCCCTCAGCCTTTGCTTGCCATGCTGCGCTTTCGCCTTTTCTTTCTTCCGGCCCTGCTCAGCCTGGTGCTGAGCCTGGGGCTCTCGCTGACCAGCCAGGCCCAGCTCGCGCTGCCCGGCAGCAGCCCGGTCACGGTGACCTTCGACTCGTTTGGTAGCAGCGCCACGGCGGCATTGCCCAGCGGCTTTGTCCTAGCGGGCGGGACCTCCCCCACCTACAGCAACGCGGGCAACACCGCGGCCACGACCCAGGCCGCCGGCACCACCGGCACGGGCGCGCTGAGTTCAAACTCAGCCGGCGGGGCCTACAACTTCGGCAACGGCGTCAACAGCACGGCCCCGGACCGGGCCCTGGGCTTTTTGTCCTCGAGCAGCTATTCCTCCCCGCGCAACATCCTGCTGGCCGTGCAGAACACGAGTGGGGCGACCATCACGGAGCTGACGGTGGCCTACGACGTGGAAAAGTACCGCCTGGGCACCCGCGCCTTCGAGTGGCAGTTTTTTACCAGCCCCGACGGCAGCATTTGGACCCAGGTAACGACGCTCACGCAGAGCTACCCCGCTGACGGGGCCACCGGTGCGCCGGTCAATCCGCCCACGACCAGCAGCAAGACCACCACGCTCACCGGCCTGAACCTGGCTTCCGGGGCTACCACCTACCTGCGCTGGGCTTATGTGGGTGCCGGCGGCAGCACCAACGGCCAGGGTCTGGGCCTGGATAACCTCGTGCTCACGCCCACGCTGGGCAATCCAGGCACGCCCACGATTACCACCGGAACGGTCACAGGCAGTCCGTTCTGCGTGACAGCTACCAGCGGCAGCAGCGTCTCCGTGCCCTTTACCGTCAGCGGCACGCTCAGCGGCGACTTTGCCGTGCAGCTGTCCTCGGCCAGCGGCACCTTCCCGGCGGACGCCACCACGAGCCTGATCGGGCAGGGCACCAGCTCCCCGCTGGCCGCCACGCTGCCGGCCGGTACGCCCGCCGGCAGCGGCTACCGGGTGCGGGTCGTGCACGCGGCCAGCGGCACGCTGGGCTCCCCCAACCCGAGCAACCTGGTCGTTAACGCTGCCCCCGCCACCAATCCGGTCACGGTCACTCCCTCGACGGCGCAGGCCGTGCTCACCACCGGTACCGGGGCTACGCTCACGGCCTCGGCCAGTGTAGCTTCTTCCTACCAGTGGGCCTTCGGCACCGCGGAAAACGGGCCCTATACCAGCTCCATCAGCGGGGCAACCAGCGCCAGCTATCAACTGCGCGGGGCCGACTTCGGCGGTGCGGGCACCTATTACCTGGTTGCCCGGGCTACGAGCACCTGCGGCAGCGTGCCGGGCACCAGTGCCCCGATTACGGTAACTGTGACGGCCCCTACGCCCGAGCTGACGATTACCCCGCTGACGGTGCCCGATTTTGGCAGCATCTACGTGGGCGCCGCCTCGGGCAGCCAACCTGTAACCGTGCGCGGTACCAACCTGAGTAGCCCGGTGACCTTTACCCCGCCGCCCGGCTTTGAGATCCGTACCGGCTCGGCCCCGTTTGCTTGCTGCGCCATAACGCTCACGCCCCAGAACGGCACGCTCCCCAGCACCACCATCGACGTACGCTTCGTGCCCACGCTGGCCCAGGTATATCTGGCCACGGTGGCCGTGGGCTCAACGGACGTGCCCAGCCAGGACCCGGTAAACGTGTCGGGAACGGGCGTGGCCCCAATTTTCCCGGCCACGGTGCAGACGGCTCCCGTGACGGGTATCACCGCGACCCAGGCCCTGAGCGGCGGCACCATCAGCTCCGACGGCAACGCTGAGGTAACCGAGCGCGGCGTCGTGTATGCCACCACGGCCGCCCCCACCCTGGCGAACCAAGTTACGGTGGATGGCACCGGTGCAGGCACCTTTACCAGCACGCTCACGGGCCTGCAGCCCAATACGCTCTACTACGTGCGGGCCTACGCCACCAACGAAGTAGGCACCAGCTACGGCGAGCAACTTACCTTTACCACGGCCCGCGTGGCCCTGGCGGCTGAGCCCACCCAATCCTCGACGCTGACAGCCAGCCAGCTGACTCCCACTACGGTGCAGCTCTCGGCCAGCGGGGGCACGGGCAGCAAGCGCCTGTTTCTGGCCACCCAGTCGGCCGACCTGCTGAGCGTGCCCGCCGACGGGACGACCTACTCGGGCAACGCCACGCTGGGCCAGGGCGATCAACCGGCCCCGGGCATCTTCGTCGTGCAGGCCGGCGTGGGCACGAGCGTGACTATCACCGGGCTGCAGCCGAACACGGAGTACACCTTTGCCGTCTTCGACTACAACGACGACAACACCACGGGGGCCGAGAACTACCGCACCCAGGACCCGGGCAAGCTCACGCTCAGCACGCCCGAGCAGCCGGCTCAGCTGCTGCTGGAGGAAAACTTCCTCTACGCCAGCGGCGAGGCGCTGACCACCCGCGGCTGGACCGGTCACAACGCGACCGGCACCACCCCGATTCTGACCAGCAATGGGGGCCTTGCCCGCTCGGACTACAATGCCACGGGCGGTAATGCCGCGGCCCTGACGGCCTCCGGCGAGGACATCCACCGCACGTTTGCCCCCGTGGCGCCCGGCACGCCGGTGTACGCCGCCTTTCTGGTGCAGGTGGGCAGCTCCACCGGAGCCGACTATTTCTTCCACTTGGGCCCGGACCCGATCAGCACCACTTACCGGGCGCGGGTGCTGGTCAAGCCCGGCACCACGGCCGGCAAAGTGCAGTTCGGCGTCAGCGGCAGCGGCACGACGGCCGTCTACGATCCGACCGAGTACGAGACGGGCACGCCCTACCTGCTGGTCGTGCGCTACAGCTTCGGCAGCAGCGGCACCGAAACCCGCCTCTACGTCAATCCAGGGGTGAGTGAGCCAACGGCCAGCAACGCGACCAGCACCGAGGCGGCCACCTCGTCCCCGACCAACATCGGCTCGGTGGCCCTGCGCCAGGGCAGCAACACCTCTCCTCTGCTGCTAGATGGGCTGCGCGTGGGCACCACCTTTGCCGTGGTGCGCCAGCAGCTGCCCGCCCCGCTGCCCGTGCAGCTGAGCGCCTTCACGGGTCAGGTGCAGCAGGCCTCGGCCGTGCTGCGCTGGTCGACGGCGCAGGAGCTGCACAACGACCGGTTTGAACTCGAACGGGCCCGCGACGGGGCCCACTTCACGCGCATTGCCACGCTCAAGGGCAAGGGCACCACGTCGACGGCCTCGAGCTACAGCTACACCGATGCCGGCGTGCTGCAGCCCGGCCAGACGCTCTACTACCGTCTGCGGCAGGTAGACACCGACGGCTCGGCTTCCTATTCCAAGGTGGTCGTGCTCTCGGGCACGGGGCTGTCCTTGCAAGCCGTCCCGAACCCGGCCCACGACCAGGTCCGCCTGCTGGGCGCCTCGGCGGCCACGGCCCAGGTGCTGGACCTGACCGGGCGGGTGCTGCGCACGGTAGCGACCACGGAGTCGGTTTCGCTCCGAGGCCTGGCGCCGGGGGTATACGTGGTGCGCTGCGGCAGTCAGACGACCAAGCTGCAGGTCGAGTAGCCAAGTATCTGGGAACCGGTATCGTCCCGTTCCTATCTTCGCTGCGCCAACCGTGTTGCGTATTGGCAATAAGGTACGCAACGCATGCACTGGCCTTGAAAAGCCCGACCTGCTAGGTCGGGCTTTTTTTGTGGTACCTAGTCGCGCCCGCGCCTGGGTTTCGCATCCGTAACGTCTGCATCCTGCTGGACGTGGTTGTAGTGCGTACGGCCTTATGGGACCGGGGCCACTCGGGCGGGCATGAACGAATTGTTACCTCTTAGGCAAGCTCACACACTATTATTCAGAACATCCTATATTTGTCCTGCCCTGGTAGTAGGTAAAGGCATTCTCAAGGGCAAGCCCGTCGGTTTTCAACCGGTGGGCTTTTTTGTGTCGTGGGGCCTAGGCTGCGTATCGGGTTGGCCATACGCTCTTCCTGGCTCGGCCTTGTTATCTTACGGCGTCCTGCTCCTACCCTTATGGCTTTTACGTACCAGGTCGATGTCCAAGAGTCGACCCTTCCCTTGCCGGAATGCGCAGCTTTCCTGCAAGGCTATATTTCCCGGACCAAGCGCTTCCCCCGCTCCAGGGATCTGTTGGACTACTCGCCTGAAGGAAGCCTGCGTATTCTTGCCTGTCGATGGAGCGGCCCTGCTACCGCCCCAGTCGTGTACTATCGGCTTCGCTTGGAAGCGAGGCGGGCTGAGGGCTGAGCTTGTTTTATGGGTGGGGCTGGTCGCTGCTCAGTTGACCGAAGCGGCGGGAATAGTGGACATGCAAGGACAGTAGAAGTGTTGTTGCGTATACTGTGCGCTTAGTAAGCGAAACCACCGTTATTTTAAACTCAGGACGCTATGGATTCTTCAACTACCACAGATGCTACCGGAGTATCCGAGTCCTACTGGACGGCGGTGGGCAACATTGTCCGGGAGCGGCCTTATGGGCCTGGGGGAGCTGAAATTCGCTTCGGCACCAAGCATTTTGCCCCGGGAGCCAAAGTGTACATCATCAACTGGTACGCTGGCATGTGCCAGAGCATTATCGTGGTGGGTATGCACCGCAAATCCAAACGGTTCATCACCCTGGCTCTCGACGTTCGGCTCGTTGAAAACCTGCGGCCCCAGGTGTGCTATAACCCCGCGGTCATTGCTAAACTAAAAGAGCACTTCTCCCCAAAGCCGCACTTTAACCCGGGCACCATCAATTCCCTCACCAAAGAGTTTGCCGAGCAGGTCTGTGCGACCATTCCGCACTGGCAGCAGAACTACAAAAATGCTGATCGGGTTGCGCCGGTTCCCGCTCCCGAGTTTGAGAGCCACGTGACTTGGCGCCAGCGCGTGCGGGAGTTCTTTGGATTTCTACCAAAAAGCTGAAGCCTTTCACTAATTGGACCGTTTCACTGAACTTGACTATGTATCGCACTGCTTACTGGGAAATCTGTTTCTTCGCCGTATGCTTCCCCTTCCTTCAACCACTTTACCCGACTGGGAAACCTTAAAACGCACCGTGTACAGCGATGACGGTTCCCTGCGCGACATCTACGTTCTGGACACTACGCGGGAAGATTGGAACCGCTGGATAGCCTTCGTCAACGCCCGCTATCCCGTGCGCTGGGAGGCGGAAGGCCACAACGGCGGAGCGCCGGCCACGGCGATCAACGCTGACTTCATCGCTCGGCGCTGGGACGCGGGCCGCGAACAACTCACCGTCCTGGCCGCCGTGTTCCTCGGCAACGTGCAAGCCAACTGCCACTTCTTTGTCGAAACCAACATCGAGCAAGACCTGGCCCCTGGAGAAATCCGCACCCCGGCCGATCATGAACAGGTCCTGGCCTATTTAATCGACCTGTCGACAGCGCTAAGCAAAGAAGTAATCTTAACCGAAGAAAGTGCCGAAGAAGCCGTGTGGTTCAGGGTCAACGGAACCTGTGTGGAATACATCTCCGCACCCTATATATAGGATATAGGCGGTGTGCCCATTTTGCTCAGGAGAGGTAAACGCTCCTTTCGCTAGAAGGGCCATTTTTGTGTACTACCCTGCCCATCCCAGCCGCAGCAGCAAGGAGCGGTAAGCTAGTAGCAACCTGTTCGAAGCGATTTTTTGTGAGGGAATTTTACGTTGGCCGTATATGGAGCACATTTTGACCGCAAGAGAAATCCGGGCATTGCAGCAGCAACTGAGCCGGGCGATTCAGAAAGCGGCGCCACAAGATCAAACACGTCACCGCCACTTACGCTTTATCCAGCAGGCATGGGGCGATTTCGATGCGGCCGTACCGCTCTCGAAGCTGCTTCGGGCCGAGAGCCGCGAAGTACGTCACTTTGCCTCCGTAGCGCTTCGATTCTGTGGAAATGCACAAGTGATACCAGCACTGTTGAAGGCGGCTCAGGCACCCGAAAATGCGGGGTATGCACGACCGTATATTTGGGCGTGCGCCCATTTTGATTGTACCCCTTACCTCCCCCGTTTCCTGAAAATCATCACGCACGCGGACGATGCCGGCAGCATCACGTGGGCCAGTGTGGCGGTTCTAAAACGTATGCAAGGGCCGTTTGATAAAGCTGCGCTAAAACTGCATATCAAGCAACTGCTGCGATTGAAGATACCTGAAACCACTACCTCTGTAAAAATGCACGAACTGCTCCTTGCCGAAACAGGTCACGTCTTACATCAGCACTTGTATCTACAAATTGCGGATGAGGTAGATACGCTCCCTGATAGCGGCGGTTGAAACACTCCCCTCAGCATTCGGACCGTTTGGCTGAACTAAGCTTGCCCCTGGTTCAGGCTCGGTCGGCCTCTGGTCGTGAGTTGATGCGTCAAATACCAACGTAATCCTAACTTACGTTTACACTCTATTCCAGCTTCCTGTTAGTGAAGCATATATAAGTTGTGCGCCTTAACCAACTGAGCAATAGCGCCCTCCACAGCTGGTTTGCCTTCCGGATCTAGCAGATAGAGTACGACCGCTACATCATGGGCACTCGTCCAGATACTGTCAAACGCGGGACTGTAGAAGAGGTAGTGCTCCTTTTCACGGGCTCCTAATGTCACTTGCTGGATTAACGCCGACACATCGTGAAGTGCTTGAAACTGCTCCTCTGCCTCATCATATACTAGCAAGGGAGCACAGCAGTGCACGGCCAAATACAGCGCTACTAGATTGGCTTCCTGCTCTAAATAGTGCTGATAGTCTTGTTCGTTATGGATGCCTTGATAGAAAATGATTTGCTCCTCTGCTTCTTCGCTGAGCCAATGATCGTGCATGCCGATGATGCGCTTCTCGTAACGTCCTGTTGGCTCCCCCGTTTCTACTAGCGCCCAAGCAAACTGCAAGGCATGATCATTCTTTTCATCTACCATGGTACTTATCCGAGAAGTCGATTTATGATAACAAGCAGCTGGATGATAGCGGCTTAACCCACCGTTTGGCTGAACGCTTTTACCTTAGAGTGATGGAAGAAACTGCCCTCCGCTTCACCGGTGCGCCCACTTGGAAACAGTCGTACTGGGCCGAGATGCTGGTCGAATGCCCAAAGTGTGCCCACGCCGCCTTGATTACCGCTACTGTTAGAGCAAGTGACTTCCGGTATCTTCCCAACAGCACGTTGGCGTGTTCCCACTGTGCCTACACCGAAAGGGCCGCGGACGCGGTGGCATACCGTGTGTCCATCAAAAGGAATTGCGACACCTGCGGCAAAGAAGTCGCCACGGTGATACCCCGGTCGAAGCAGCAAGTAGATACCCTGGCCGTTGCGTGCCCCCACTGCGGCGTCACGCGTACGTACCAACCCCGAAACGAAGCCTACCGGCTGACGTACCAAGCGGCCGGCCCAGGTGTAGACCCAATTTTCAATTTGCCTTTATGGTTACAGGTAGACGTCAAAGGTCAGATATTATGGGCCTATAGCCGGTCCCATCTGAGCGACATCAAGCGCTACGTTGCTTCGCACTTGCGAGAGAGAAACATCGCTGGCCATAACACCATGGTAGAGCGGTTGCCCCAATTTATCAAAGTGGCAAAAAACCGGGAAGCGGTACTTAAGGCTATCGAGAAACTAGAACGCCGGTAGCTGCCAGAACGACCGTTAAGATGAACCTTACTTTGAGCATGAAAAGTAATAAGCAGCCGTGAAAGAACTAGTTCATACCATGACTGATTGGTACGATGGTCCACGGAAAGGCGTCGCAGACTTTGAAGGAAAACCTCATTACTATGAGTGCCCATGGTACGTCGGCATCGATGCTGGCAGCGATGAATTGGCTGAAGACTACTTGTTGACGCCATTAGATGCCGAAACCTACCACTTGGCGCTGGAAGATTGGGCCATTTGGGAACGGTGGGAGGCGGCCTTTGATGCGGGGACGGTCACGTTAGCCACCCACCCGGCCTTGCCTGAAGACCGAACCAGACACGATGAAATCGAAGAGCTGCTGCGAACGAAGTTGGTGACTAACAGACAGCTATGCCAGCGAGCAAAAGGGGTGTTTTCCTATGAGGGGGCCAAGCGTTTCGTTGAATGGACCATTATACCTTAAATGCTCCTTTTACTAATCGGGCCGTTTTCGTGAACGAGCCTTATATTGGACGAGTCAACTAATTAGAATAGTGCTTACGACTTTTTTTGCCTTCGCCACACTTCTGGAGTGCCCTGCTGGAGCTATTGTCTCCCTACTAAGAATCCAATGAGAATAGGGAGAGGATGTCTTGCTAGTGTGTTCCTACTCAGCTTGGGTGTATGCAGTATTGGTTGCCGTGATACCCAACAAGACCGTGGTGTCAAGGTGGCTTATCCAGATGGGCGTCTGCATGTGCTAGCTACCGTACGAGGGAAACGTCTGCACGGCCGGGCAATCGAGTATAGCCCCACTGGCACTATCGATAATACGTCCCGTTGGGTAGAGGGAAAGCGAACAGGCGTAACATCGTACTATTATTCGAGCGGCGCCTTGAAAGACAGCCTCACGTTCCTGAATGATACGCTGCACGGACTTTCCTTGAGCTATTACCGAAACGGGGCGCTGCAACAGGTAAGACGGTATACCCATGGCGTTCGGACAGGCACGGCCGTAACGTTTGATTCTCTGGGGAAAAGGACGCAGCAGTCCACCTATGACCGGGATGGAAACGGGATTTACGACATTTTCTATAGTCCACCTGGGGAATCTCCGCTTGGCAGCCCGGTTCCTATCACAGAAGCTAAGGATACAATCTGGTGGGGAGAAAAATATGCTGGCTCTGTTCGTTTTGGCTATCCGCTGAAGGGCAACGTGACAATGATCGTAGGCGTCCTGCGAGAAGACCGAAAGGCAGTTGACCGCTGGCCGGTAGTAGACACCGTTCAAGTAGTAGCGCAAAGTCAGGATGGACGCTTTTACTTCTCCTACTACCCGAAGCAGCCAGGACCCAATTCATTTCAGTACAAGTTTATACAGCCCCAGAGGTCGTGGGATGCGACAAACCGTGACTCCTTGACAGTCGACCTACAAACAGTTACGCATCCCTTTTTTTGTGAAGAAGCTTCGCAACTGAAATTACCCTCCTTTCGGTAGAACGACCCTTTCAGTGAGCCGTGCGCAGGTGGCTAATTGTAAGTGAGTGGGTGTATCTTCCGGCCTGATGCGTCCTTCTCTCTTCCTACTAGCTGCACTGGGTGCGTGCACCACCCAGCGCGTTTCGGTTCCGGCGGCGTCCACGTGCCATGTGATGCGGGAAAAGAAGCCCGTCGAGTACGCCGCGGCAGACACTACGGCCGCCTATGCAGCCGTGCAGGACTTTACCCAGCACGTGGGCGCCCCGCATGCGCTGCTCTACATGGTGACTGTGTCAGGGCGTCCCAACCAGAGCCGCTGCCTGCGCATCGTGCAGCGCGGCCCAGACCGGTTTACGGCCTACACCTACCGGCGACCAGGGCAGGTGGATAGCACCCATTTTTCCAGTTCAGCCCTCGCGAAGCTTCTACCCATCCCTTCTGGGCACTTTACCACCCTGTGCCTGGACTATCGTTCCGCGGTCCGGCAGGAGATGCTCTGGGTAAAGCAAGGCTCCGTCACCACCTGCAGCTTAGCGGGCGAATTTGCAGATGTGCAGGTGCCGAATCCGCCTGGTCCATCCTTGCAACCCCTGGCCGGGGCCCGCACCAGGGAAGGAGTGCCTTTCTTACTACCGGCGGACAGCGTCGTGTTGCAACCGGCTTTGAACCTATTGCATGAGGTGAAGGCCCTGAAGTAGTAATCAATCTCTCACTATTCGGACCCTTCGCGTGAACAAGATAAAAAATGCATTCTCTGCTTGTAAGTTATAAACGACTGTGGTTTCTTCTCCTAGACATCCTTGCTACTCATGTAGGCTTTGCTCAACAGGCAAATGCCATTGATGCCTTGCAGACAGATGCGGATGTAATGACTTTCTGGCAACAGCATATTGCCTTGCACCCAAAGCAGCTCAAGCTTGTCCCTTTCTATGAAGGCCGACGACAGGTAAACGACTCCTTGGGGGCCAACAATTGGCTGAAAACTGATATTGACCACAACGGGGAGACTGACCTGCTTATTTTTCGAACAGAAGGTATTACGCAGCTTGCCTTTGTCTTGTCAGAGAAGAAGGACTATCGAGTTATAAGACCCAGTCTTGAAGATCCCTACCGCCATCAGTTTGTGTACCCTGTTACGAAAACGATGCATAGGGTCAATAGCGTTCTGTTGTACAGCCAATACCAGACCGGCCTAGATGACGAACAGGGTATGGCGCTCTACTCAAAGCTGAATTGCGATACGTTGGTCGTGAGAGCAGGGCAAATTGTGAACTATTCCAGCAGGAACCTGGCAAGTAGGATAGCGTCCCTGACGGTAGAAAACAATGGCCAGTGTGAAGGTGATTGCCCGACCATCAAGGTGTTCATTGATGGTAACAAGATGACTTCTACGGCGCTCAAAGAGCAGTATTGGAATCAAAAAAGGTACACGGGCACGCTGCCAAAAAAGCAAATTCTCTTGGCGCTGGATTTACTCAACTATGCGAACTTTCCTAAGCTCCATGAAGAGTACAGCGCAAGGCCATCCGACCAAACAACAACTGTTACAACCATCATTTATGACAATGGCAGACGCAAGGTGATTCGCGACTATGGCGCCAGCGGAAGTTTCACCTTAGCCGCATTCTACACAATTGTGTATGGTGTGGATTGGGTGCTAGCTAAATGAAAACGCTCCTTTCGCTTTTCAGACCCTTTCGCTGAACTCTACCGAGGGTTGACGTTATTTGATGGGCCTCCCGTTCTGGAAGGTTTGGACACTCTGCTGCTTGCCGTCTTCCGCGTACATGGTCCAGGTGCCCTCATACACGTCGTGCTTGAAGCCGCCCACTCCCCGCAGGTTGCCGTTCTCATACCAATAGGTGTGCGTGCCTTCGCGCTGCCCGTTTACGTACGGCCCTACTCGCGCTTTTTGGCCATTACGATGCCAGTACGTCCACTCGCCCGTCTCCTTACCGCTTTTGAGCATTCCCTGAGCGTAACGGCCTCCTGAGAGATAATAAATCGTTCGGGGCCCGTCAGTGGGCGGTGCAAAGACGAGGTACTTCGCACGTGATGCAGGCAACGTGTTGCCATTGGCGATAAAATCAGGTTTACTGATTAGCGTGTCATGCAGCACCACGTCCATGGCGTTCAAATCCATGTTCACGGACTGCCCGAAAGAGAGAAAGGGGGTGAGCAGCAGCGCTCCCACCAAAAAGAACAGAGTTTGCATAGTAAGGGATAGACTGCAAATAAGCAAGTATGATAGGACGATGCAATAACGCTCGTTTAGCTTTCGGATCGTTTTCGTGAACTGGTGCGCTGCAATGGTCGATCGAGGGGAAAGAGGTATTCGCAAAACAGTAACTTGTTCAAGGATCTAGTTCCGCAGCGCAAGCCCTATGAGTAGACTCCTCTTTGCCTGGTTTATATCTATCGGGTTAGCTTCTTGTACTCATGATAGCCGCCAACAGCAACGGCCGGATAGGATACCCCAAGAGAGTATGGCCATCCTTCAGACCGTTATCAGAAATGATAGCTTGGCCCTATCCGGCAACAGCCCACGTGCCCGGCCAATACTCGCCCAAGTACAACCGCTACATCTAGTAAACAACCGTGTTCCTGATGTCATAGAGGGGCCACCGCTGCCTCCAGGGTACTTTGCAATAGGCTTGAAAGAGTTACTTTATCTGAGACATAACAATCGCCCCTTCTTCACTCAAAACGACTCTCTGTTTCTGATTCAACAGGGATTGAACAAGCAAAAGGGATTATTAGATAGCACCCGTTTCGCACCGAATGACCTAACATACAACCGTAGCCTATCGGTCTATAGGGAGATTTATGGGTTGTCCTTACCGATCTTCTCTCAGGACAGCTTGCGAGCCTACATGCAAGTCGACCATTATTGCCGCCACATGTGCGGCGGCGGCACAGGTTTACTGTTGGTGAAGAAGAATGGCCAATGGCACGTGGTAGGGAAAGAGGGTACTTGGGTTGAGTAAACAGTGTCTTCACACTAAGGATTAACCTTAACTACCGTTTACGTGAACGCAGCATAGCATTACCTTTCACTTCTTATGCATGATTTGCAGCGAGTACGTAGCTGGGTTGAAGCGGGCAAACAAGTGGGAAAGTCCTTCACCTTCGTCCGGAATGGCGTAACCTATCGGTCCTCCGTGGCGGTTCAGAAATGGAAGGATGGATATAAGCTGTATGTAGACGAGATTGAGGAGGAGTACCTACAGGCGGAAGTCTATGAGCGAGAGCAGGTCATTTTCAAATGCAGCCTTTCTGAGTTAGAAGTCCTGATAAAAGACACGACTTCCCTGACGATTGAACAGTTGGCCCCGCTTAAAGGACAAAAGCTATTCAATCCTGCGTTTGACTAACCCTCGTTGAGATTTCGGACCGTTTTCCTATACAGATAGCTTACTGCATTATCTCAAGCATCTTGGTGTAAGTACCTCGCTCCCGTCTTGATGTTTGTCCCTTCTCCAATCTGCTATTTGGGAGGTTTGAAGCCCTACATACTCTCAGTCAGCTGGATATTTAGCGAGCCTTGTTGGGGCACTTGCACTTCTTTGCAATTGTAACTGAGCATCATTACTTGCAGAATTGCACCTACCGGTGCATCTAGTTGATAATGGCCCTGCCCATCGCTTCGGGTTGTCAGAGAAGTTCCTTTGACTCGAATCAGAGCCCCTGAGATGGGCTCTGAACGGCAGGAGATGATACCGCTAACGAAATGCGGATAGCCCGGAGAGGAAGAGACAGATATAGTTCGGGGGCCTGAGGTTGTATCAAGTACACAGTCCGCGATGTTGACAATAGAAACCTGCTCTTTAGAAGGCATCTTGCTACAGCCCGTCAGTAGCTGTAGTAAAAGGAGTACAGTTATCTGCTTATCCATGTCACCGAAGGTAGTGAGTTCATTCTTCCGCTCCTTTCGCTAGAATCACCCTTTGGCTGAACGCTCTTTACAGAACAGACTCCCACAGATGGACGACCAAGATGACCTATTACGGGTCCAGCAGCACTGGCAGCAAGGCAGGACCGTTGCTCAGCAAACGGCTTCCGAAGCCGAATTGGCTCGCTTTGCTACAGTGCATCAGATCCAGCTGCCTGCTGATTTAGTCCGCTACTTTGCCCTCGTCAATGGCACCGGAGGCGCGTACGACGAGCCCTTCTTTTGCTTTTATGCTCTGGAGGAAGTGCAGACGGTGGCCGAGCGGTTTCATGACTATCACGGGACGCCCAAGTACAGCGATTTGCTTCGCACCTGGCCCGAGCACGGTCAGTTTTATGTCTTTGCCGATTACATGATGCACCTCTTTGCTTATGCCATTCGGCTGGATGTACATTTTACTTCCTCCAATCCCGTATTCGTGCTTTGTGGAGGCTCGTACCAGCTAATAGCTGGAAGTTTCACGGAGTTCCTCGGCCTCTACAGGCGGGATTCGCCCGTGCTTTATATGGGGAATGAGGAGCCAGGCGAGTAAATCAGTTCCCTCGTTTACCTTTCGGACCGTTTGAATGAACAGCTACGCATGGGCTATAAACAGCTGCAGATAGATAGTGACTGCGTTGACTTACCTTTCCTGTTCTATGCGCCAGTCTCTGCTATTCTTTCTGACCGCACTGCTACTATTTGCCGTGCTGGGAAGCTGCCAATCGCGGAACAATCCGACGGCTGCCCCCACCTCCTTGCCCCAGCGCATGGACTCGCTCACCATGGCCTTTCTGGCCCGTGTTCGTACAGGGGCCACTACTTCTTCCACCGATTCGCTCGCCACCTACCTGGCCCAGGCGTTACGCCACGACGGAGTAGATACCCTACTCTACTATCGCAGCGGCTGCGTAGGCTGCGAGGTAGTAAAAGAAAAGACTAACTGCTGGTGCAACACAGCCGAGCTGCGCGCTTACCTGTTCTGGCAGCGCGCAGGCCGCACCTTCGCCAAGCAACTGGATTGCTGTCGCAATCACCTCGCCGTGGCTACTTCGGCCGCTGCCTTTGCTTTTTATTTCCAGCACCGCCACGTCCTTGACGAGGGCCCCGCTTACTTCCGCGAACTGGAACGCTACAACCGGGCCCATCCTGGACAGGTACGGTTTCTGCCACCTAGCCCGGTGCACGGTGAGCAGCGGTACATCCGGTTGTGGGTAGGGACGCAGGAATATAAAGTGGGACATACTGCCCGCTCCTTTGAGGCGGACAGTGACGCCGCCGAGCCATTAGCTTATGAATGGCGGCAACGACAGCGTGAATGGGTACGACTCTTAGAGCAATTGCCAACGGTGACTGCAAGCCCACCAAAATAACTGTTCAATCGCTCCTTTCGGTAGAACGACTGTTTTTGTGAACGATGTATAAGAACTACCCCGATTTACACTTGTTAGATGAAACGGACCAGCTTCTGCTAGGGCACATCTTTGAAGATGCGGTCCTGATCCAGAAGCGTAACGGGGCGCACTTGCTCGAAGATGACTTTTACGGGGACCCTTCCGGGGGCCTAATTAGCCCGACCAACGAATGGGCTGTAGTGGTGGGCGAACACGTCACCATTTGGCACCACCGCGCCGGCGTCAGTCGTATTGAGCACGAAGCACTACGCTGGGTCTATGCCCTGCGCTTAAACGAGCAGGCGACGCACGTCGAACTGCTGGTGGACCCGCGGGGCACACAGGCGGCCATCTGGTGCTTGAATCCCGCGGACGGCAGCTACGTCAAAGTGCGGGATTTCCCCCAGTACAGAGACCGAGAATACACCGAGGAAATAGTGTGGTAGCTTAGTTCCCTTTTGGACCGTTTCCCTGAACTAGAGTAGCTTTAGTGATGATTAGTATCAAAGTATCGGCTATTTACCCAGAAGCAGGTGTCAACTTCCCCATTTCTTACCTTTTCATGCGGTTACTCAGAGAGCAGTTGGCACACCTAGAGCCGCAACAACATGTGGTATTCCAGGCTAAGTATGGCTTGGACTTTACGTTGGGCATTATCCTCTCTGCTAAATCGAACACGTCCCAGTTAGAAATCAAGGGGCCATCCAGTAGCAAAAAGTATAAGGTCGTAGACTACGTGTTGTACATCCCATTTGTCATTGCGGAAGAGGCAGAGACCTTCTACAGCCAGTATGTTTCCTTCGTTTGCACAGGGGTTTCCACCGTGCTGGAAAAGTTTTTGGACGCGGGAGTAGTCAAAGAAGCTGTCGCAAAATTCAGAGCCTGTGCGTTAGAGAAACAGGCTGAATTTATTCGAGTATAGTAGTTCTTCGATCAACTGCTCGTTTCGCTTTTCGGACCGTTTCGCTGAACCAAGGAACCTTAGCTCGTAGTTGTCCTACAGGCTCTCTTGACGAAAGCAAATACCCTCCAAGTGCAGGGTATCGGACTTGAACGTGACCTCGTAGGCCGCATCGTAGTGGCAGTCCAGTACGGCGGTATTCCACGGGGTGCTTTGGTCCACAGCGTACAGCGCGGCCTGGGGTAACAGGGACTCGGGCAAGGTCAACGCGGCGTCGAAAAAGCACGTCCAACCGCGTAACTGCAGCAGCGTCCGCGTGTTGAGGTTCTCCGAAAAGCAAAGTCCTCGCCACGGCAGGGTTGCGGATTCTTCGGCCGTGATGACTTCCGCTACCACCAGTTCCGTTCTGTCGGCGGACCGAAACAAAGCAAAATTGCCAGTCTCGGTATTGAAAAAGCGGTATTGCGCGTCGAACTGAAACAACGGTGTTTGGCCCATCCCTTCGACTACATCCCAGTACCGGGTCTGGTCGCTTTCGGCACCCCGCCAAGCTTGCGCACTAGCCAGAGAGCAGATGCACAGGGGCGCGCCCGCTGTTTCACCGTAGGCAACGAACTCGCAAACTTGGGTAGTCATGTCAGTTTCGATTTGGAGCAGCTCAAGCAGTTAGGGGCCAAAGTACGTTATTATGCTCCTTTCGCTATTTAGACCGTTTGCGTGAACTCTTCCTCAAAAACGGGGCGAAAGCATTTTCTTGCGAAAAAATCTGCCCGCTTATGGCGAAAGTACCAGCATCCCTTCTCCAGAGAATACGATAACGTGTCCAGTTCTAAAATCCTTGCTGTTTTGGTATCCTCTCTAATTTCGCTTACTGCTTACAGTCAATCCAAAGCAGGTATTGTGAAGATTAGCTCCGTAGATACGGTTATAAACAATAAGCCAATTCACTACGAGACCTTCTACAACCGATTCAACCATAAAAGGGGAATCGTGCTAGGACGCAGTAGGATTGAGTGCGAGATCGTTATCAAAGAAAAGACTTTTGCCATCCTGCCCGGCAACAGAAATACCCGAAAATTGTATCTGCATACAAATTTAACCCGCAACGATGTGGTCTTCAATTCCATGAATACGGAGAAGAACAAGGACGGCATATGGGTACATTATTCGGCTTCACACCGGGTTGATTCAGTGGCGTGTTACGACGACCAGGGGCTACGCCTAGTGCTGGAATTCCGAAAGAATGGTTCGCCGAGAGTGATGCATCGCTATGAGAATGGCCAGCGACAAGCCCTAGGCCCTTGGCTGTATGATAGAAGAGGCAGAGTTGTGAATATGTCCCCGGATTTTTGAGGGTAGTTTATAAAATACCTCGTTTCGCTTTTTGGACCGTTTGCGTAAACCATTCAGGCAGCCTAATTATTGTTGCGGAAACAGGTAGCCTTCCTCCTCTTACTCTCTTTTCTTCTTTTTAAGACCCTTGTCATGAAAGTATTCCAACCCATCTTAAAAATA